>NZ_VLLG01000010.1 GCF_007830125.1 Chitinophaga japonensis | reverse complement strand
TACATATCGGGAAGTTGTATACAAAATATATTAATAAAATTAAAGCTTACGGGCAATTAGTACTACTCGGCTGAGGATGTTACCACCCGTACACCTGTAGCCTATCAACGTCGTAGTCTGCGACGGCCCTTAAAAGTAAACTCATCTTGAGGTTGGTTTCACGCTTAGATGCTTTCAGCGTTTATCCATGCCGTACATAGCTACTCAGCACTGCACCTGGCGGCACAACTGATACACCAGCGGTACGTACGACCCGGTCCTCTCGTACTAAGGTCATGTCCTCGCAATTTACTAACGATCACAACAGATAGGGACCGAACTGTCTTGCGACGTTCTGAACCCAGTTCACGTGCCACTTTAATCGGCGAACAGCCGAACCCTTGGGACCTTCTCCAGCCCCAGGATGTGACGAACCGACATCGAGGTGCCAAACCTCCCCGTCGATATGAGCTCTTGGGGGAGATCAGCCTGTTATCCCCGGAGTACCTTTTATCCTTTGAGCGATGGCCCTTCCATGCAGAACCACCGGATCACTTTAGCCAGCTTTCGCTCCTGCTCGGCTTGTAAGCCTCACAGTCAAGCACCCTTATACTAATGCGCTCTACGTACGATTACCAACCGTACTGAGGGTACCTTTGCGAGCCTCCGTTACTTTTTAGGAGGCGACCACCCCAGTCAAACTACCCACCAAACAATGTCCCCTCAACGGGTTAGACTCTAAGTAACAGAAGGTTGGTATTTCAACGTTGACTCCTCGACTCCTGGCGAAGCCGATTCATAGTCTCCCAACTATCCTACACATCTGTCACTCAAAATCAATGTTAAGTTGTAGTGAAGGTTCACGGGGTCTTTCCGTCCCGTTGCGATTAACCGGCATCTTCACCGATACTACAATTTCACCGAGCTCGTGGTGGAGACAGTGTCCAACTCATTAGACCATTCGTGCAGGTCGGAACTTACCCGACAAGGAATTTCGCTACCTTAGGACCGTTATAGTTACGGCCGCCGTTTACTGGGGCTTCAGTCAAGAGCTTCACCCGAAGGCTGACTCCCTTCCTTAACCTTCCAGCACCGGGCAGGTATCAGGCTCTATACGTCATCTTTCGATTTTGCAGGGCCCTGTGTTTTTGTTAAACAGTTGGTTGGACCATTTTACTGAGACCGCATCACTGCGGTACGCCTTATCCCGAAGTTACAGCGTCAATTTGCCTAGTTCCTTCACCACGGATCACTCGAGCACCTTAGGATATTCTCCTCGACTACCTGTGTCGGTTTACGGTACGGGCTGCTATAACCTAGCCTTAGAGGGTTTTCTTGGAAGTCTGATTAGGGACATTATCTGCGCTGCCGAAGCTTTGCAGTACTATCAGGTTCAGCAAGTCATGCGGATTTGCCTACACAACCTATACCTACTCCCTTTAACGCACTATTCCGTAAGTGCGCAGTCCTTTCACTCCTCCGTCACCCCTTCGAAATTATAGCAGGTGCTGGAATATTCACCAGCTTGCCATCAGCTTCCCCTTTCGGGTACGCCTAAGGACCCGACTAACCCTGATCCGATTAACGTTGATCAGGAACCCTTAGTCTTACGGTGATAAGATTTTTCATCTTATTTATCGTTACTTATGCCTACATTTTCTTTTCCAAACGCTCCAGCATACCTCGCGGTACACCTTCAATGCAGTTTGGAATGCTCCCCTACCGATCATACACTCGTGTGCACGATCCTAAAGCTTCGGTTGTATGTTTGATGCCCGATCATTTTCCGTGCTCAAACCCTCGACCAGTGAGCTGTTACGCACTCTTTAAATGAATGGCTGCTTCCAAGCCAACATCCTGGCTGTTGCTGGGTTTAAACTGCGTTTGTTCAACTTAACATACCATTAGGGACCTTAGCTGTTAATCTGGGTTATTTCCCTCTCGGCCATGGACCTTAGCGCCCACAGCCTCACTCCCGTTAGTATATCATAGCATTCGGAGTTTATTAGGGTTTGGTAGGCGGTGAAGCCCCCTAGCCCAATTAGTAGCTCTACCTCTATGATACCGTATTAACGAGGCTGTTCCTAAAAACATTTCGGGGAGAACGAGCTATCTCTCAGTTTGATTGGCCTTTCACCCCTATCCACAGGTCATCCCATAGCTTTTCAACGCTAATGAGTTCGGTCCTCCAGTTTGTGTTACCAAACCTTCAACCTGCCCATGGATAGATCACAAAGTTTCGCGTCTAACCCCACTGACTAAAACGCTCTGTTAGAACTCGCTTTCGCTACGGCTCCGCAACTTAAGTGCTTAACCTCGCCAGTGAGGATTAACTCGTAGGCTCATTATGCAAAAGGCACGCCGTCACCATTTTACTGGCTCCGACCGCTTGTAGGCGCACGGTTTCAGGAACTATTTCACTCTCCTGTTCGGAGTGCTTTTCACCTTTCCCTTACGGTACTGGTTCACTATCGGTCTCTAGGGAGTATTTAGCCTTTCCAGATGGTGCTGGATAATTCACACAGGATTCCTCCGGTCCCGCGCTACTCAGGATACTACACGTCCATCAGAATTTCCGCCTACAGGGCTTTCACCTGCTATGGCTTATCTTTCCAGATAATTCAGCTTGATCTGACTTTCTAAAAGTAGTCCTATAACCCCGGGGCAGCACGCCACCCCGGTTTGGGCT
>NZ_VLLG01000009.1 GCF_007830125.1 Chitinophaga japonensis | reverse complement strand
GTGCTGCGTGAGTATGACCTTTGCGGGCGTTCGGATGCCGTTGAAGAGCTGGGCCGGCAGGGGGATATTTTGCAAAGCAGTATCGATCTTTGCGCGGGCCCTTTAGTGCATGCAGGTTTGTTCCGCCTGGATGATGGGGACCGTTTGCTGCTGGTGATCCATCACCTGGTAACGGACGGTGTCAGTTGGCGGATATTACTGGAAGACCTGTCTACGCTGTACAGTGGTATAGGCCAGGGTGCGGCGGTATCGCTGCCGTTAAAGAGCGATTCCTACCTTTGCTGGTCAGAGCGATTAAAGGCTTATGCGAACAGTGCGGCCCTGTCATCGGAGCTTCCTTACTGGGAGGGGGTGTTGTCGTCCTCATTGCCCGTGCTGCCGCAGGATTATCCGGGTGGTGGTAACCGCGTATCATCCGGAGCCGGTTTGAGCTTTGAGTTGAGCGAGTCGGATACCTTGCTGCTGGGCAGCCAGGTGCACCGTGTGTACAATACGGATATCAATGATGTGCTGCTTGCGGGTGTAGGGCTGGCGGTGGCGGATAGCTTCGGTGTAGCGGGAGTGGTGGTGGAGCTGGAAGGGCATGGTCGTGAGGAGCTGTTCGATGACCTGGATATCGGCCGTACGGTTGGCTGGTTTACGAGCACCTATCCTGTGGTGCTGGATGCATGCGCCGGTGAGGATGCCCGTGCTTACCTGGTTCGTTTGAAGGAGCAGTTACGGCGGGTGCCCGGCAAAGGGATCGGTTATGGCTTGCTGCGCTACCTGCGTGATGGCGGAGGAGTGTTGCCTTTTGATATGCCAGCCGGTCGAATCACGTTCAACTACCTGGGTGATTTTGGTTCGGGGGTATCGGGTGCAACGGGGGAGGAGTTATTCCTTTATTCGGGAGCTTACCGGGGCCGTGAGCTGAGGGAGGACTATGAGCTGGATCATGCGCTGACGGTTACAGGTCTTCAGGTATCGGGTCGATTGCGGGTGATGGTGGATTACAGCCGTTCCCAGTATGATGATGCTACGATCGCGGGTTTTGTGAACCGTTATGAGTCGTTGTTGCTGGGCCTGATCCGGGATCTGGCGGGGGATGAGGGCCGTTATGTTACGCCTTCTGATCTTAGTTACCGGGGCTTGAGCATGTCCGAAGTGTCAGCGCTGGGATCAGGCGGAGAGGTAGAGGATGTTTACGAGCTGTCGCCGTTGCAGGAAGGTATTTACTACCACTGGCTGGCAGCTCCCGGTACAACGGCTTATGTAGAGCAGAGCAGCTACCGGCTGAAGGGTAGGGTGGACATCGGGTTGCTGGAGCAGAGCTATGCCCGCCTGCTGAGCAGGCATGCTATACTTCGCACTGCTTTTACGCATGAATATGGTACTTCAACATTGCAAATAGTAAGGAAAACCGTAAAGCCGGATTTCCGTTATATACAGTTTCCGCCGGGAACGGATATTGAAAGCAGTTGTGCTGCTTTTAAGGAGCAGGACCGCGCCGCAGGTTTTGATCTCGGCAAAGGTTCGCAGATGCGTTTGTCAGTGCTGGACCTGGGCAACCAGGAGTATGAGTTCGTATGGAGCCATCACCATATACTCATGGACGGGTGGTGTACCGGTATCCTGGTCAATGAATTTTATAAAATATACCATTCCCTGGTCAATAGGGAAACGCCGGTGCTGGACAACCTGCAGCCCTACGTAAACTACATCCGCTGGCTGTCGCTCCGGGACAGGGCCGGGAGCCTCCAATACTGGGAACAATACCTCAGCGGCTACAGCAATTTATCGGGCATCCCGTTGAAAGAGAACAATGGAGGGAAGGCGTCTTATACGCCAAAGGAAGCGCACCTGGTGCTGGGCGCCGGTCAGCTCTCCTCCATACAGGCGCTCTGCCGCCAGCTAGGCATCACGGAAAATACTTTTATACAATGTGCATGGGGATACCTGCTAAGCCGTTACAATAATACCCGGGATGTAGTGTTCGGGTCTGTGGTATCCGGCCGTCCCGGTGAGCTGGATGGCGTGGAGCATATGATCGGGTTGTTCATTAATACGGTCCCCGTGCGTATACAATATGAGGACAACAGCACCGTGCAGGAGCTGCTCCGGCAGGTGCAGCAGGAGGCGATTGAAGGCCTGCCTTATCACTATGTGCAGTTGTCGGATGTACAGTCCCGCAGCGCCCTGCGCAAGGACCTGTTTGACCACCTGTTCATCTACGAGAATTACCCGGTAGCGCCTTCTTTTTCGGCAACCGGGACTGCTGAGCAGGGACTGGAGCGGTTAGAGCTGATGGCGTCAGCGGTAGTGGAGCAGACCAGCTATGACTTTAATATCGCTGCAGTGGCAGCGGACGGCAATATGTTGATCACGATACGATATAACGGCAGTTGTTACGCAACTACCTCCATACAGCGTATAAAATCGCACCTGGCCAATGTGATCAGGGAATTCATTGCCCGGCCGCACAGCCTGTTGCAGGAGATCGGCTATCTGCCGGAAGAGGAACGGGGGCATTTACTGGCAGCGGCAGGCGATGCCGCGATAGAGGAGGAGGCAGGTCTGACAGTCCGGGATCTCTTCAGGAAGCAGGTAGCTGTACGTGGTGATACAATAGCATTGCAGTTTAAGGAAAGGGCCTATAGCTATCAGGCCATAGATAAGATGTCCGACCAGTTGGCGCAGTACCTGCTGGAGCGATATGGCCTGCAAACAGGAGACATTGTTGGTATTATGCTGCCCCGTAGCGAATGGCTGATCATCAGTATGCTCGCGGTGTTAAAGGCTGGTTGCGCTTATGTGCCGATTGATCCGGCTTATCCCGCGGGGCGTATTGAATATATCAGGTCAGACAGCGGTTGTAGGACCTGTATTGACCTGCAGGAGCTGGAAAAATTCCAGGCAGCGCAGCACAGCTATACTGCCGCCGGGAAAGTGAATGTTGTACAGGAGCAGCACCTGGCTTATGTGATCTATACATCAGGTTCTACCGGCAAACCCAAAGGCGTAATGATCCCGCATAGTGCCGTTGTGAATTTTATAAAAGGCATCACGCAGTTGATCAGCTTTGAGCACAAACGGATATATGCCCTGACAACAGTAAGCTTTGACATTTTTGTACTGGAATCGATCCTCCCGCTTTGTACAGGCGCCACGGTGATACTGGGCGCTGAAGAGGAGCAGGCCGATCCCGCCAAAGCTGCCGCCGCCATTATCGCCCATAGGATACAGCTATTGCAGTGCACCCCTTCCAGGATAAGTATGATGCTGGAAGCAGGGGAGAATGGTTTCTTAAAAGGGGTGTCGGACCTTATGATAGGAGGAGAGGCCTTCCCGGCATCATTGCTTGGGGAAATAAAACATCATTACCCGGGCCGTATCTTTAATATGTATGGTCCTACTGAAACCACCGTATGGTCTGCCGTTAAGGACCTGACGGACGAAGCGCATGTTACCATCGGGAAGCCTATACGAAATACGCAGGCATATATTCTTGATGATCGGCTCCGGCTGCAGGGAGTGGGAGTGTACGGTGAAATATGCCTGGCAGGAAAAGGTGTGGCAAGAGGATACCTGAACAGGGATGCGCTGACGAATGAGAAGTTTGTGCCCAACCCATTTGCCGGCGGCGAAAAGTTATACCGTACCGGGGACCTGGGCCGGTGGTTGCCGGATGGAGATATTGAATGCGCCGGCCGTATAGACGACCAGGTAAAGATAAGAGGCTACCGCATCGAGCCGGGAGAGATCGAGCAGCTATTGCTGCAATTGGAGGGGATAGACCAGGTGGTAGTAGCAGCATGTGCAGCCCCGGGGCCGGCAGGCGGGGGGAAAGTACTGACCGCATATATCGTGGGCCGGCGAACTTATGCTGTACAGGCGCTGAAACAGGCGCTGAAGCAGCAATTGCCGGAATATATGATACCCGCATATTTTATCCGGCTGGACAAACTGCCCTTAACAGCTAATGGAAAATTGGATAAACTGGCACTGCCATACCCCGGATCGTCCAATGTGGGCAGCAGCGCCGGGTACGTGGCGCCCCGAAATAAAGCGGAGCAGGCGTTGGCAGATGTATACCGGCAGGTGCTGAACCTGGAACAGGTGAGCGTATTGGATAGTTTTTTTGACCTGGGCGGCGATTCCATCCGTACCATCCAGTTGATCAACCACCTGAAACGGCAGGGATATAAGGTCAGGGTAACGGAGGTGTTGCAATACCCGGTAATAGAAGAGCTGGCACGGCAGATAACCTGCATAGCAGCGCCGGAGGGGATTAATGTCCGGCCGCCGGATGTTCCTGCCGCCCGCATGCCGTTATCCCCCAACCAACAGTGGTATTATGGAAAGAACGGGTTTGCGCACGCCTATGGAACGGTTTCCTTCCGGCTGAAGGGGTTTGACAGCACCACCTTCCTGGACACCTACAAACGGTGGCTGCAGCACTATGCAGTGCTGCGGATCAAAATACTGGAAGAGCATGGTTTGCTTTACCAGGAGCTGATGCCGGTGCCGGAAGCGCCTGCCGTATTATTCCTGGAAAGCGCCTCCCTGGATATGAGCAGCGCTGCAGCAATTGCGGCCGTTCATAAAATGCAACAGGATGCATTCGACCTTTTTAACGGGGAAGTGATCAGGTGCGGCGTTATACACAACCAATATGAGGCATTCGTGTACATGGTGATCCATCATGTAGCTACAGACGGCGCATCCAATGTCCTGCTGCGGGATGCATTCATGCAGCAGTACGGGAAGCAGGAATGGACGCCCGGCAACAACAACACATACTTTGACTTCATCACGGCTCAGCAGCATTACCTGCATTCTGCCGACGGTGGGGAAAAACTTTATTACTGGCAGCAGCATCTGGCGCCGCTGGCAGCCCGCAAAAACGGTTTGCCGGCAGAGCCCGGGAAGCTGCTCACCGGTATTTTTTCAGAAAACCGCCGGGTCCTGGCGGGAGCTGCCTACCAGGACATCAGGGCAGACTGCCGGCAACAGCAGGTGCTCCTCAGCAGCCTTGTAACAACCTGGCTTTACCTGTATCTCTGTGACGCAAGGCCGGAGGAGTCCCTGTTCCTGGTGGGTATGGTGGCCGATGGCCGGGATGCCTGCCTGCCAGGATTTGATATGGCGGGAGCAGTGGGACAATTCACCAACCAGGTGCCCGTATGTCTTTCCCGGGATGCCTGCAGCACTTTCGGCACAGCAGTAAGGTATGTACAGGAAAGATGCCTGGATGGACGTTTACACCAGGAGTTGCCATGGGCGGTAATAGCCGCCGATTTTGAAGGCCGGTATGGATCGGCACTCGAGCCTTACATGGATGCTGTTGTCAATTATTTTGATCACACAGACACCGATGTGGACCTGGATGAATGGCAGGCGTATAGCAAAACGACTCCCTTAACGGACATGCCCCCGGGGCCCTGCTTATTGGTGATATGCCATGCATTCAGGAACGGGCTGGTGATGGATTGGCATATCAGCAGTCACAGTCCTGAACAGGAGATAACGGCGCGTATCATCGCCGCCATGACGACCCAGCGGTAAACAGATATATATTATGATAAGAAAACCCCAGGTGTTCCTGTTGCATTTTGCGGGGGGAAACCGCTATTCCTTTGATTTTATCCGGCCTTATATGGAGGGAGTGGAAGTGGTGCCCACAGAGTTGCCCGGTCGTGGCAAAAGAGTGCATGAACGCCTGCTGCATGATGTGGACGAAGCGGTAGATGATCTCTGCAGCCAGGTGATAAGGCATCTGAATGCAGCCGGGTTCCTCCTGTACGGCCACAGCCTGGGCGCCATGCTGGCGTTGAAGCTGGCAGACAAGCTGGAACGGATAGGCCAGCCTCCCGTACACGTATTGGTGAGCGGCAATCCCGGTCCCGGTATAGAGGATCATAGTGAAAAGAGCACTCTCAGCAAGGAGGCGCTGAGGAAAGAGCTGAAAACTTTGGGCCGCTTTCCCGCAGGATTTTTCCAGGTAGATGAGCTGTTCGATTTTTACGAACCGATATTAAGAGCGGATTTTGCATTGGCAAAAGGAGATAACTGCCGTCCTGTAAGACCCCTCAGCGCACCCATTTATGCCATGGCAGGCAGCGAGGAGGGAGCTGCCCGCCACCTGGACAACTGGAAACAATTCACTACTTCCTGTTTCAGGTCCGAAATATTTCCCGGCGATCATTTTTTTATCCACGAACATCCGCAACGTATTGCCACTATTATCAAGGCATGCTTAATCTGAATAACATGAAAGGTTTTTCGCTATGGCTGGCAGGGTTGGTTTGGGGCGCCTGCAGCGCCTATGCCCAGGAACTGCATATGCCGCGTAATATTAAGCAGGCTTTCAGCAAGGGCACCAGGGCCGCAGACGGCAGGCCGGGCAGGCATTACTGGCAGAACAGGGCCCGGTATGATATTGCAATTGAGCTGCGGCCTCCCGGCAGGACTATTGAAGGGAGGGAGCATATCACCTACTTCAATGAAAGCCCCGATACGCTGAGGGAGCTGCCTGTAAAGCTGATCCTGAATGTGCACCGCCCGGGGGCCGCAAGGGACAGTGACGCAGACCCCGCTTATTTCAGCAGGGGAATAGAGATCGACTCACTGGCCATAAACGGGGTAGGCAGGCCCTGGAAGGAAGCCGGCGCCTATCATACGATACAGGATATTGAACTGTCAGAACCACTGTCGCCCGGGGATTCCCTTACCCTGTTCTTTCAATGGCATTATGAAATTGCGCTTCGCAGCGACCGCGAGGGGATGATCGACTCCACTACCTTCTTCCTGGCTTATTTCTATCCTAAAATAGCAGTATATGATGATTATACCGGTTGGGACAGGCTGGAGTTCTTTGACCTGCAGGAGTTCTACAGTGACTTTAATGACTACACGCTAAAGGTAACGGTACCGGCAGGCTACCTGGTATGGGCTACCGGCGTGCTGCAGAACCCCACAGCGGTCCTGGGTCCCGTTTATGCGGAGCGCCTGGAGGCTGCCGGGAGGTCGGATACGGTTATACATATTGTTACAGCAGCAGACCTGGCGGCCGGGCAGGTTACGGCACAGCAACGCACCAATACCTGGATATGGCAGGCTGCCGGCATCCCGGATGTTGCAGTGGCCGTCAGTGATCATTTTGTATGGGATGCCGCCAGCGTGTTGGCAGATAGCGCCGGGCAGCGGCGGGTATATGTGCAGGCTGCCTATAATGATACTGCCGCAGCCTATCGCCAGGCCGTTACATTTGGGCGGCATGCAGTGAGCTGGCTGTCGGATGAATGGCCGGGCATTCCCTTTCCCTATCCTTCCATGACTGTTTTCCAGGGCTATGCCGCTATGGAATATCCCATGATGGCAAATGTAATGGTAACGCCCGCGCTCACGATCACCCGCTCGCTGATGGACCATGAGATCGCCCATACATATTTTCCTTTCTATATGGGGGTTCATGAAACCCGGTATCCCTTTATGGACGAAGGCTGGGCCGTATTTTTTGAGCTGCTGATGGGGCGTTCCTACAAACCGGCACAGGAAGCGGACGATCTTTTTAAAGGGTGGTGGGTGTCTTCCTGGTCCGGTAATACCGCCGCTGAGGCGGACCTGCCGCTGATCACCCCCGCAAATATGTTGCGAAACCCGGCCTACTGGATCAATGCATACATTAAGTCTTCCGTATCCCTGTTGGCCCTGAAGGACCTGCTGGGTGACGACCTGTTCAAAAAATGCCTGCAGGAATTCATTCGCCGCTGGCAGGGCAAACACCCTGTTCCCTGGGATTTCTTTAACACCTTCTCCAACGTTGCCGGCAGGAACATCAATTGGTTCTGGAGCAACTGGTTTTACAGCAGTTGCTACATTGATCTGGCCATAGAGCAGGTTGCCCGGACCCCGAAAGGCTTTGATATTACCGTAGGCAATACCGGCGGGCTGTTTGTACCGGTTGACCTCCTGGTACATTTTTCAGACAATAGCACAGTTACCATTCACAGAACGCCCGCAGTATGGAGTGCCGGGCAGCAGCAGGTGGTGGTCGCGGTAACCGGAAAGAAAAAGATCCGCTCCGTGGAACTGCAGCCGGGCGTGTTTCTCGACGCGGATGAAAGTAACAATAAATGGGCTGCAGCCTTATAAAAGTGATGTTAAAACCTATTATATGCAGGCATTAACGCTATTAAATAAACTAAGAGTATATGGCATAAAGATATACAGGCAGAATGCGGAATTGAAACTGCACGCGCCTGAAGGGAAAATGACGCCCGAATTGCTGGAAGAGATCAGGCTTTACAGGGAGGATCTGCTGGACCTGCTTGAAATGGCCCGGCAAACAACAACAGTGATCGGCAGCGCCGCAGAAAGTGAGGACTATCCGGTTTCCTCCCAGCAAAAGGCTATCTGGATAGTATGCCAGGGCGCCGGCGCCGGCAGCGCCTATAATATGCCGCTATTATTGCGCCTGGACAGGCAGGTGCACCTGCCCGCCCTGGAAAAAGCGCTGCAGCAGGTGGTAAAGCGGCACGAAGTATTCCGCACTGCCTTTTTCCAGCACGAAAGTGGCGAGATAAGACAACGCCTGGAAGAGATCGTTTTCCATATAGGCCGCAGGGAAATGACGGGCTGGACGCAGGCGCAATGGGAGCAGGAGCTGCTGGAAGAGAGTATGCGTCCCTTTGATCTGCAACGTGCGCCACTGCTGCGCGCCACTCTGTTATACCAGCCGGGGGGAAACAGCTATCTGCAGCTCACCATTCATCATATGATCTGCGACGGCGCTTCCCTGGAAATACTGAAGCGCGAGCTGGTGGGTGCGTATGAAGCAGAAAGAAGCGGAAGGACCGCCCTGTTTCCGCCACCGGCCCTCACCCCCAGGGACGTAGCCGTCTGGGAACAGCAAAGGATCGCAGAGCAGGGTTGGAAGAGGGAAGCGGGCTTCTGGAAAAGCACACTGGAGGAAGACTGGCCGGTGCTGCAGCTCAGGGACGGCGCCCGTCCTGCTATTAAAACAAGTGCAGGCAAACATCTGCAGTTCCAGTTGCCTCAAACGGCCGCCGGCTTCCTCGAAGCATTTTGCAGCCGTCGGCGTGTTTCGTTCTTTTCCGGCCTGCTGGCTGCATTGAACGTGTTGTTCTACAGGTATACCGGTAACAGCGATGTGGTGACAGGAACTGTTTCTGCAGGCAGGGAGCATGGCGGCCTGGAAAAGCTGGTAGGGCTGTTTATCAACCCCTTGGTTATCCGTACCGCCGTTTCACCGGGCGATACTTTTGAACAGCTCCTGCAACATCAGCAAAAGGTTCTGAACGATGCATTTGCCCACCAGGAGATACCTTTTGCCTACCTGGTAGAGCTGCTTGGCAAGCGCCGGGATATTTCCCGCTCAGCCCTCTTTGACATTATGGTCATTTACAATGATCACCGGCAGGATGCGCCGCTGGATGAAGAAAGCTCGCACATAATACCTTTACATGAAGATCCCCGTACCACCAGCCAGTTTGATATTACGTTTTCCTTTCACGTCACCGGGCAGGGAACAGGGCTGGATATAACCTTCAACACAGATATCTACGAGGAGGCAATGATCCGCCGGCTGGTAACGCATTACGGCAGCCTGCTCACGCATCTGCAGGCGCATGCTGCCGATCCGGTAGGGCGCGTGACCTACCTGTCCCCGTCGGAGCAGGAACAATTGCTGCAGGGTTTCAACAATACCGGTGCAGCCATGGAAACGGGCCTTACGCTGGTGGACCTGTTCAACAGGCAGGTGGCCAGCCGGGGAGATCTTCCGGCGCTGCTGTTCAAGGAAAGATCATTCAGTTTCCGGGAGCTTGATACGCTCTCCGGCCAGTTGGCCCGGTACCTGGTCCGGCAGTATGACCTGCAGCCTGGTAACCTGGTGGGAGTAATGTTGCCTCGCAGCGAGTGGATGATAATATCCCTCCTGGCCGTGTTGAAAACGGGTTGCGCATATGTGCCGGTAGACCCTGCCTATCCGCCGGAGCGGGTGGAGTACATAAAAGCGGACAGCGGCTGCCGGGTTTGCCTGGATGAACAGGAGCTGCAGCGCTTTCTTGCCGTGAAGGACGCTTACCCTGCCGCAGCTTGGCAGGCCACCGTTCACGAGCGGGACCTTGCCTATGTTATCTATACTTCAGGATCTACCGGTAAGCCTAAGGGGTGTATGCTGGAGCATAGGGGAGTGGTGAACCGTATAGGTTGGATGTGGCGGCACTATGGCTTTGGCAATGATGACGTGGTGCTGCAGAAAACAACTTTCACTTTTGATGTGTCCGTGTGGGAAATATTCATGCCCTTATGCTGGGGATGCAGCATGGTGCTTTGCGAAGAGCATGATGTTTATGCCCCTGCCCGCATAGCCGCCCTGATCTCCAGGCATGGAGTCACCTGCCTGCATTTTGTGCCCGGTATGCTGGATGCATTTGTGGATGTATGGCTTGGCGCCCCGGAAAACATAGCGGCGCTGTCATCGCTCAGGAGGGTGATCACCAGTGGGGAAGCCCTCCGGCTTACCACGGTAAGGAACTGGTACAGCAGGTTGCAGGTGCCGCTTGCTAACCTGTATGGCCCTACGGAAACCTCCATAGATGTAACTTATTTTGATACCCACCCGGGCATCACCGGTGTGCCCATTGGCAAGCCGGTCGCCAATACCCGCTTGTATATCCTTGATAAAGAACAGCAATTGCTGCCCGTGGGTATCGGCGGGGAACTGTATGTTGGCGGCGTTCAGCTAGCGCGCGGTTACCTGAACAGGCCGGAGCTGACAGCCGAAAGATTTATCCCCAGCCCTTTCAGCAACGGTGAGCGGCTTTACCGCACAGGCGACCTGGCCAGGTGGCTGCCGGATGGCAATATTGAATACCTGGGCCGTGCAGACGACCAGGTGAAAATAAGAGGGTTCAGGGTGGAGCTGGGAGAGCTGGAATTTGCACTGCGGCAGTTGGAAGGGATCGACCAGGCAGTGGCGGCCGTATATGAAGCCGGCAACGGAACGCGGGAGCTGGCAGCCTATATTTCAGGACAGCGGAAATATACCATTCGGGAACTGAAGCAATCGCTGCAGCAAAAGTTGCCCGAGTATATGCTGCCTGCTTACCTGGTGCAGGTGGACCAATGGCCGCTGACGTCCAGCGGGAAAATTGACCGGAAAGGATTGCCGTCCCCGGCAACCATACACACGGAAACAACGTTTATTCCTCCCCGTAATGCAGCAGAACGGCAGGTGGCCCATGCATGGCAGCAGGTATTGAACCGGGAACAGGTATCTGTGCAGGATCATTTTTTTGATACAGGAGGAGACTCCATTAAGGCCATCCGCCTGCTGGCCATTCTGAAAAAAACCTTTAACAGGGAGATAGGCATATATGAGCTGTACCTGCATGGCACTATTGAACAGTTGGCCGCCTATTTGCTGGAAAATGCAGGAGGAATGCAGGACCAGCGCCTGCGCAGCCAGCTCGAAGAACAGGTGGAAGAGTTGCAGCAGGAAGTGCTGGCGGTCCATCCGCAGGCTGATGCAATAGCCGCCGTATACCCTATGAGCGATATCCAGAAGGGAATGCTCTTTGGCTCCCAGGTCAGCCAGGACCTGGCGGTATATCATGAACAGTTCATCTATCAGTTGCATTACCATTCATTTGATGAGGAGGTATTTACAAAGGCATTCTCCCTGTTAACACAGAAACATGAAACCCTGCGGACGGGTTTTGACCTGTCCGGCTATCGCGAGCCCGTACAGGTGGTCTGGAAGACCGTGCCGGTAAAAATAGCGTATATCGATATCAGCGCTTCCACGGAAAGCGAACAGGAGGATATCATCAACACCTATATGCGGGAGGAGAGGGAGCGTCCTTTTGATTTCCGGGAGGCGCCGCTGTGGAGGGTACGGCTGTTCCGGTGCAGCGGCCAGCGGCTGATCTACCTGTTGCAATTCCATCACGCCATCCTGGATGGCTGGAGCGTAGCTTCCCTGAATACGGAGCTGCATCATGTATACAACACCTTGCAGCAGCGCCCCGGGTTCAGCCCCCTGCCGTTGCAGTGCACCAACAGGGACGCCATCCTGGATGCATTGCTGGTAAAACAGCGGAAAGCAGGTGCTGCGTTCTGGAAGAACGAGCTGGCCGGTTACAGGAGGCTGGATATTTTCTCCCCGGTATCCACCCTGGAAACCTACCGGCAATCCTACGATGCTGCTTACCTGGACAGGTTGAAAGCAGTGGCAGGGGAGCACCGGGTGCCGGTTAAGCACCTGTGCTTTGCCGCATACCTGTATGCCTTGCAAATGCTCACCTGTGAAGAGGAGCTGACAATAGGAATGGTAAGCAATACCCGGCCGGTGCAGGAAGACGGAGACCGCCTCCTGGGATGTTTTCTGAATACCCTGCCGGTAAGAATGCACATGCCCGGGGGGAATGGAGTAACCTGGAGGCAGTACCTGGAGTATGTGGACGCCCGGCTGAGCAGGTTAAAACAATATGACCGTACTACCTTGCCTGACATTGCCGGCATGACCGGTGAAACGGGCGGCCTGTATAATCCTTTTTACGATGTAATGTTCAATTACATCGACTTTCACGTTTATGAGCAGGTAGACAGGGAGCGGCAGTTGCCGGAAAACGGCCGGTTATTGTCGCTCAGCTCCCACGAGGTAGCCAATGCCTACCTGGCGGTGGATATAAATGTTACCGGCAACCGGCTGCAGGTAAGTTATACACTGACAAGAGAGCTAAAGTCCGGTGCGCTGCTGCCGGAACTGCATACTTATTTTAACAATGTGCTGGAAGCCTGCGCCGTTGCTGCGGATCAGCCTGTAAGCAGGAACAGCATACTGCCGCCTGCAACGCAGCAACAACTGCTGGTGGCGTTCAACAGCACCGCTTCTGCCTACCCGGACAAGAGCACTCTTACGGACCTCTTTGAAGAATGGGTAAAACGCTGCCCGGACAGCCCTGCGCTGGTACACGAAGGGCAGACGGTCAGCTACCGCGAACTGGATAGCCGTAGCAATCAATTGGCCCGTTATCTTCGGCGCCTGGGAGCCGGCAATGGCAACCCGGTGCCGGTTTGCCTGGCCCGGTCTGCTGAACTGGTGATCAGTATGCTCGCGGTGCTGAAAGCAGGTGGCGCTTATGTACCGGTAGACCCTGCCTACCCCGAGGAACGTATCGCTTACATGCTGTCTGATGCAGGGAGCAACCTGTTGCTGACCAGTAGCAGTTACCCGGAGCTGGCGGAAGGACCGGGAAACCGGCGCCTGGTACAGGTAGACATTGACTGGCCGATGGTGGCCGGGGAGGAAGCAACGCCATTATTGCTACCCCTGCAGCCGGCAGATCCTGCATACATTATTTACACTTCCGGTTCTACCGGCCGTCCCAAGGGGGTGATCATACCGCATACAGCCATGGTGAACCTGGTCCATTGGCACATAGGCCGGTATGAAGTGACACCGGGCGCCCGTTCTACTGCGATGGCGGGAGTAGGTTTTGATGCCTTTGCGTTGGAAACCTGGTCGGCATTGCTATCCGGTGCTACCTTGTATATAGTGGGAGATGAGCAGAAGCTGGACCCGGAAGAGCTGCTGGCTTTTTACGACCAGCATCGCATTACACATGCATTTGTGCCGCCGGCATTAATACCCGGGCTGGTAAATTGTGAGCAACCTGCCGGTATGGCGTTAAAGTATGTACTGATTGGCGGGGACCGTTTGCCGGAAGTGGATATCAGCCGTTTATCCTATACGCTGGTTAACCAGTACGGCCCTACGGAAAGTACGGTAATGGTAACGGATCATCCCATTTATGAGCTTACGGGTAAACAACCGCCCATAGGGAAACCGCTGGCCAATACCACCCTTTATGTACTGGACGGGAACAGGCAGCTATTGCCCGTAGGAGTGCCGGGAGAGCTATACATCGGTGGCGTGCAACTGGCAAAAGGATACCTGAACAAACCGGATCTTACCGCAGCGAAATTCGTTCCCGATCCCTATAAGGAGGGTGAACGGCTCTATCGCAGCGGAGATCTGTGCAGGTGGTTGTCCGATGGTAACCTGGAATACATTGGACGTATAGATGACCAGGTCAAGATACGTGGTTACCGCATAGAACCCGGCGAAGTAGAACATGCGCTGGAACAGTTGCAGGGCGTTACTGCTGCAGTAGTGACGCCGTTAGCGGACCAGGAGGGTCAGCGTTGCCTGGTAGGCTATTTCACGGGAGAACAGCAGTTGGACATAAGCAACATGCGGCAACACCTCCTGGAGCGGTTGCCTGCTTACATGGTGCCTGCCTGGCTGGTGCAGCTCGATTGCTTCCCTTTAACGGCAAACGGTAAGGTGGATAAAGGGGCCTTGCCTCCCGTAACGCTGCCTCCCGCAGGTATGGATACAGCTTTTGCAGCCCCGGGGAATAGCATGGAAATGGTGCTGGCGGAGGTTTACGGGAATGTGCTGGGCCGTAGCAGTATCAGCATAAAACAGAACTTTTTTGAGCTGGGAGGCGACTCCATTAAAGCCATCCTGCTGACCAACCGGCTCAGGCAGCGGGGCTATTCCCTGAAAGTAGGAGATGTGTTGAAATACCCCGTGCTGGAAGAGCTGGCGGTACATGTAGCAAGGGCTGCCTTTACAGTGCCGCAACATGAAGTGAGCGGGCGGGCGCCGTTAACCCCCGTGCAGCACTGGTTGCTGAACAGCAGCTATGCCTGCAAGCATCATTATAACCAGTCCGTGCTGCTACGCAGCAGTAAGCCGTTAAACGCAGGCATATTGCGGCAATGCCTTACAACACTAACAAACCATCATGATGCTTTGCGGATGACCTACCAGCTTGCTGAAGGGGAGTGGCATCAATATAACCGCCCGGTGGGGGAACCCTGTTACACCCTGTTGGAGTATGATCTCCGGGAAGATACTGCCCCTGTGCTGCAAATGGAACGGCTTGGTAATGGGCTGCAGGCTTCCATCCACCTTGAAACAGGTCCCTTGCTGAAGGCCGGTTTGTTCCGTATGCCGGACGGAGACCGCCTGTTGCTGATCATTCATCACCTGGTAACAGATGGAATAAGCTGGCGTATCCTGCTGGAGGACCTCTCCCTGTTGTATAGTAGCCTGGAGAACGGCGCTGCAGCGGCATTACCATTAAAAAGTACTTCTTTCCTGGACTGGTCGGTAAAGCTGCAGGCATATGCCGGCAGTAATGCCCTGGAACAGGAGTTACCTTACTGGCAGTCAATGCAGGGAGCGGATCATGCCCTGCCGCTGGATCATCCCGGCGGCGGCAACCAGCTTGCAGATAATGACTCCTGCAGCTTCGAGCTGGACAGGACGTTGACTGACCTGCTGACCTCCGGTATCAACAATGTATATAATACCGATACCAACGATATACTGTTAACCGCATTGGCCCTGGCAGCCCGTTCATCGTTCGGGCAGCCTGCCCTGCTGGTAGAGCTGGAGGGACACGGCCGCGAGGAGCTGCTGGAGGGTGTGGACATCGGGCGGACAGTAGGATGGTTTACCAGCACCTATCCCTTGCTGTTCCGGTTGCCCGCCGGCGGGGATGCTGCTGCATGCCTGGTGGCCATAAAAGAGCAACTGCGTGGGGTGCCCGGGAAAGGGATGGGCTACGGCCTGCTGCGGTACCTCAGCCAGGGCGGGAAGGAGCGCCTGGGAGCCTTGCCTTCCGGCAGGATATTGTTTAATTACCTGGGAGACTTTGGCGCAGGATTGAAAGACCCGGCAGGAGAGGCGCTGTTTACATTTGACGCAGATCACCAGGGAGCGGTTATGGACGGCTCCTGTGAGCAGGAAGCGGTATTGTCCGTGGTGGGTATCCTTGTGGCAGGCACGCTGCGGATCACGGTCAGCTATAGCAGGTTGCAGTACGAGGCCGCCACAATACAGCAACTGGTGCAGGGTTATGAAGCACAACTGAAAGAGCTGATTGCGCATCTTCATGCATCTCCCCGCCGTTATCTGACGCCTGGCGATGTTACCTTCCGGGGGCTGGATATGAAAGAGCTGGAAGCCATCTGCAGTGCCGGCGAGGTAGCGGATATTTACGCGCTGTCGCCGCTGCAGGAGGGCATTTACTATCACTGGCTGTCGGACCCGGGCTCCCCGGCCTATGTAGAACAAACGGCCTACCGGGTGAGAGGAATCCTTGATGCCGGCGTAATGGGAAAAAGCTATGAATACCTGGTGGCCCGTCATGCTGTGTTGCGCACCTCGTTCAGCCATGAATACGGTTCCGGGAACCTGCAGATAGTAAGGAAGCAGGTGCAGGCCGGTTTTATATACCAGGATATAAGCAACCTGGAAGATAAGGAAGCGTATGTTACGCATTATAAGCAGCAGGACCGCAAAAAGGGTTTTGACCTGCGCAGCGGTTCCCAGATGCGCCTCTCCGTACTGGACCTGGGAGCCGGGGAATATGAGTTTGTATGGAGCCATCATCATATACTCATGGATGGATGGTGTACGGCCATTCTCATCGGTGAATGCTACAGTATATACGGAGCCCTTATCAATGATCGTCCCGTAGTGTTGGAACATGTGCAACCTTATGTGCACTATATTAACTGGCTGTCCCGCCTGGATACATCCCGCAGCTTACAATACTGGCGCAATTACCTCGGCGGGTATGAAAGCCTGGCCGGCATACCCTTCAAAGAAAGCGCCCGCGAAGGAGCCCCTTATATTTTAAAGGAAGCGTGCCTGTCGCTGGATGCAGGCCGTTTCTCCGCTATACAGGATTTTTGCCGCCGGCTTGGAGTAACGGAGGGCACTTTTATACAGGCGGCCTGGGCCTACCTGCTGAGCTGTTATAACCATACGCAGGATGTAGTGTTCGGAGCCGTTGTATCCGGGCGACCCGGGGAGCTGGATGGCGTGGAAACAATGATAGGGTTGTTTATCAACACCATTCCGGTGAGGGTGAGGTACAACGATGCAACCACGGTAAAAGCATTGCTGCAGCAGGTGCAGGAGCAGTTCATTGAAGGATTGCCACACCATTACGCCCGTTTGTCTGAAGTACAGGCGCAGAGCGTATTGGGCAATAAGCTGTTTGATCACCCGGTGGCCTATCTGAATCATCCCGTGCAAACCATGCTGTCGGAAGGAATTGAAGGGAAGCAGGGCCTCGAAGGCCTGCAGTTATTGTCAACCACCATCGTGAATCAGCCGAATTACGATTTTAACGTTATTGCCGCACCTGCAGGCGGGGGAATAAGCATTGTGTTTAGATATAACGGCGCCTGTTACCCCGATGATGCGGTTGACCGGGTAAAGGAACATTTTGCCAATGTGATGGAAGCATTTGTAACATCGGCAGATAGTGAATTATCTCAGGTGACCTGGCTTCCGGCTGGAGAGCGTCATCAGTTGCTGTACGAGTTTAATGACACGGGATCTCCTTACCCTGATGCCCAGTCGATCCCGGACCTGTTTGCGGGGTGGGTGGAGCGTGTTGGCGACAGTGCAGCGTTGGTGCATGAGGGGCGTACGCTGAGCTATCGGGAGCTGGACGAACAGAGCAATCAACTGGCGCATTACCTGCAGCGGCAGGGCGTAGGGGAGGGCAGCGTGGTGCCGGTGCTGCTGGACCGTTCTTTGGAGCTGGTGCTCAGCCTGCTGGCAGTGCTGAAGGCAGGCGGTGCTTATGTGCCGGTTGATCCGGCGTACCCTGCGGAGCGTATTTCGTATATGCTGTCTGATACAGGATCGCGGCTGCTGTTGACGCATAGTTATTACACGGACCTGCTGGAAGATCATGCATCGGTGCAGCAGGTTTGTATTGACCGGGACTGGTCACTGGTGCAGGCCGGAGAGGTAGCCGCGCCGGGTGTCGGTCCTTCTTCTTCGAGCCTGGCCTATGTTATTTATACCTCGGGCTCAACGGGTCAACCCAAGGGCGT
>NZ_VLLG01000008.1 GCF_007830125.1 Chitinophaga japonensis | reverse complement strand
CGAAGCCAGGAACGAACACCGGCCTCATCTGCAGCACCATCCCATACCAGGTAGCTCACCAGTTCCTTATCTGCACCATCAATACTGGGCGCCAGCACTACTGCTTCTCGAACACCATCATAACCCTGCAGCACGCTCTCCACTTCTCCAAGCTCTATCCGGTAACCCCGGATCTTTACCTGGTTATCACCACGACCTAAAAACTCCAGGTTCCCCTCTGCTGTCCAGCGAGCCAGGTCACCGGTACGGTATATCCGTCCACCGGGCATATAAGGATCAGGGATAAAACGCTCGCCCGTCAGATCTGGACGGCCCCAGTAACCCAGTCCTACGCCTACGCCTCCTATCCACAATTCTCCCGTAATCCCTATGCCGCACAACTGAAAATGCCTGTCCAACACATATAGCCGCGTGTTGCGCAAAGGACGGCCCACCGGCACATAACCGGAGCTGCGGGATATGGCACCAGGTCCTTCATAAAAACAGGAATCGATGGTAGTTTCAGTAGTGCCATAGCTGTTAAGTATGCGTAACCCTGGACGGCCAAAGCGTTCGCATACCTTGCGGTAATCTTCTACGGAAAGGGTATCGGAGCCTAATATCAATATGCGCATAAAGTCCAGGGGCTTACCCTCCTCATGCATATAATCCAGCAGCGGCAATAAAAGACCTGGCGTAGACTCCAGTATAGTGATACGGGCGCCGTGCATCAGCTCATAAAGGCCCTGCAGGTCGTGCCGCTGTTCTGCAGCACAGATCACCATCAACCCTCCCCGGAAAATGCTGCGTAGCATATCACCAAAAAACACGTCAAATGAAATACTGGCTACCTGTAACAGGCGTACTTCAAAGGTATCGAGCTCATAGGCCGCACCAAGGCTATCCCATAAGCCCAACAGTTGCCCGTGCGAAATCATTACTCCCTTGGGACGGCCCGTAGAGCCTGACGTGTACACCAGATAAGCCAGGTCGTTTGTACCCGGCTTTAACAGCGGGTTATCTGCATTATACTGCCGGGCAGACGCATCGAAAGCAGCAAGGTTAAGCATACTTACAGGCCGGGACGTTACGGGTATATCCGTTTCCGTTAACAACAAATCGATCCCGCTATCTGCGATCATGTATTCCAGGCGGTCCGCAGCATATTCAGGATCCAAAGGCACATAGGCCGCCCCTGCTTTTAGTATGCCCAGCACGCCGGCCACCATCCATTCATTGCGGCCCACCATAATCCCTATCCTGTCGCCGGGTTGCACACCGTAATCTTTCGTCATACAGTCCGCCAGCCGGTTGGCCTGCTCATTCAGCGCCGCGTAGCTCAGCTCAGCCCCGTTGTAACATACTGCCGGCAGATGGCCATAGCGTTGCACAACCGACTCAAAGAGGGTCACCAGGTCCGGGGCTGGCATTACCGCGCTCCCGGTGCCGGAAAACCCCAGCAATGCAGCCTGTTCCTCCGGGGGCAAACAAACCGGTATGTCAATGGGTTGATCACTGTCCTGCACCATGTTATGCAGCAACTGCAGGTACCGGTTCAATAAAATATGTATGCTTTCTTCCCTGAAAATGTCCGTATTAAAGTTCAGCGCCAGGGAAAGATGGCCATTCGCTTCCGAGAAATCAAATGACAGATCAAACTGGCTGGTTGCATGGTCTGCCGGGAAAGGATTTAAAGTAAGCCCTTCCAGTTGCAGCGGCTGCGCCAGGGTTGTTTCAGTATTTAAAAGATCCACCATTACGTTGAAAAGGGGTGTACGGCTTTCATCCCGTACCAGGTCCAGTTCTTCTACCAGCAGGTCAAAAGGATATGCCTGGTGCTCAAATGCATCCAGGAAAGTTTGTTTCACCTTCCCGACCAGGATATCAAAACTGTCTGATGTACCCAATTGAGTACGCAAAGGCAGGGTATTCACATAAAATCCTACCTGCGATGTGAGGTCCGGGTGTATCCTACCGGCTACCGGAGCACCGATAATAATATCCGTCTGCCCGGTAATACGATACAAAAACGCTTTTACGGACGCCAGCAATACTACAAATACTCCGCAGGAGTTGGCTGCTGCCAGCGCCATCAACTTTTTCCGCAACGTATGGTCTATGCTGCGATGTAACGTTTTCCCGTTATAGGTTTGCAGAGCCGGCCTTATCTTGTCTTCCGGCAATTGCAGTACGGGAATGTCATCGCTGAAACGCTGCAGCCAGTATGCTTTTGAAGCGCTTAAAGCATTGCCTGCTACCTGCTCCTGTTGCCAGGCCGCAAAGTCCTTGTATTGCAGGGGCAGCTCAGGCAATGCCGGCGCGGCTCCTGCAGCGAAAGCATTGTAAGCATGGGACAGCTCTGTGGAGACAATGTCCATAGACCATGCATCTCCTATAATATGATGCAATACCAATACGAAAAGGACCCTATCGTCATCCAACTGTATAACAGCGGCTTTGAGCAGCGATTCCGATCTGAGATCAAAAGGGTATGCAGCAGCCTCCTTTACGTAGCGGTGCGCTTTCTCCATTGCATCAACGTCATTGCTGAAATCCAGCAACGTTATCTCAAATGGCCGGTCGCCGGAAATCACCTGGCAGGGGCTGTTATCAATAAAGACAAAGTTTGTGCGTAGCACCTCATGCCGTTGCACCAGCCAGCGGAATGCCTGTGCAAATGCATCCTTGTTGAAAGCTCCTTCCACCAGGAACGCCCAACTGAGATTATAGGCGCCTTTGTTCTCCTGGAAATTATCCAGCAACCACAAGCGCCTTTGACTGTAGGACACCTGGTAATACGGAGCAGGGGCGGCCAACGGGATACTTTCCCCAGCCATCATGTCCTGCCTGCCGGCAGATGCTATTAGCCCGGCCAGTTCCCTTACTGTAGGATTACCGAAAATATCCTGCAGGCCCAGCCGCAGCTCCCATTGCTGCTGTATCCATAATATCAACCTTGTAGCCAGTAACGAGTTGCCTCCTTTCTCAAAAAAATTATCCGTTACGCCAATGGATGCAATCCCCAGTATGTTTTTCCAGGCTTCCAGCAGCCTAGTTTCCTGCTCATTCCCCGGTAAAACGGCTACCGCCTCCATTTCCATTGCGTCCCCGGTCTCATACGCAAGCAGTGCTTTACGATCCACCTTGCCATTCCCTGTTAATGGCAGGCCATCCACCTGCCTCCATATTGCCGGCAGCATGTAAAATGGCAGCCTTGCCTTTGCAAAAGCCTTCAGCGTTTCCACCGTTACCTCCTCATGCGCCGTATAAAAGCAAGCGAGTATTTCCTTCCCCTGGCTGTTCTGCTTAGGCACTACGGCTACCTCCGATACACCTGCGTGCTCCGCCAGTTGCACTTCTATTTCTGTCGTTTCAATGCGGTAACCGTCGATCTTCACCTGTTGATCCTTGCGGCCCAAAAACTCAAGCTGCCCGTCTTCACGCCAGCGGCCAAGATCCCCCGTACGGTACAGTTTGCCAAAACGTGCAAAAACATCATCTGAAAAATGTTGTTCCGTAGCATCCGGCAGGTTGATGTAACCATCGGATACGCCGGTACCGCCTATATATATTTCCCCGGTGGCGCCGGCGGGCAGCAGGCACTGATGCTCGTCCAGCAGATATATTTTCCGGTTGCGGACGGGGCGCCCGATAGGAATACTGCCGGTACCCGGCGTTACTTTATAATAACAGGCACAAACCGTTGTTTCAGACGGTCCGTAAGTATTGTAAATGTCCAGTCCTTCCTCCAGCAGTTGATCTATCTGGGTGTATTTCAACACTTCCCCGCCGCTGATCAAAACCCGTAATTTAGCCGCAAGTGCCGCCTGTTTGTTCAGTTCCCCTATTACAGTAGGCGTAGTGCTTAAAACAGTAGCCTGCCCGCTAACAATGGCGTCGATGATCGCGTCAGTATTTCTTCCCCCTTCGCTTAAAATGTGGATCGCAGCGCCCTGGCACAACGCTGGAAATACCTCCTCTACCAAAGTATCGAATGATAACGCTGATTGCTGAATGACGATATCATTCCCGCTAATTCCGAAATAGGCTACCACCGTCTGTGCATAATCATAAAGCGCAAAACGGTTTACAGACAGGCCTTTGGGCCGTCCGCTTGTGCCCGAGGTATAAATGACATAGGCTTCATCCTTATCGCCTACTATTACACCAGGATCATCAGCCGGGTACCCGTCCAGGACATCCGTTGCCTGCTCCCATACAACAAGGGAAACACCACAGGCCGTAAAATCATGCGGACAGCCGGCTGTTGTCAACAATAATTTTATACCACTGTCAGCTATCATAAAATGCAGACGGGCGGCAGGATAGTCCGGGTCCAGCGCAACATAAGCAGCGCCGGCTTTCAGGGTGGCCAGTATAGCGATCAATGCCTTTTCCGATCTCGGCAGGCAAATGCCTACCCGGTCGCCATACCCTATACCGTAGCTGGCTTTCAGATGGCAGGCCCAGCGGTTTACCTGCTCATTCAGCACCTGGTAGGAAATGCGCTTCCCTTCAAAAATAACGGCGGTGGCATGGGGGTTGGCGCGCGCCATCTGCTCAAAACGCCTTACCAGGTCACTCTCTGCATAAATGGGGGAATAGTACGGGTTGTTATAGGCTTTTATCAATAGCAATCTTTCTTCTGCAGGCAGCATGTCAATATTGCTTAGCCGGGCAGCCGGGGTTTCCAGCAATGCGGTCAGCAACGTACTGAAATGGGCTGGAAACCGGGCAGCCTGCGCAGGAGAGAAAAGACCTGATCTGAAATCGATATGACAGGTGAGCCCCCCCTGCTCCTCTATGAACTCAAAGGACAGGTCGGCCAATGCAGTATCCACCGGCAGCGTTAAACGGCCGGCCTTAATGTTACCAAAATCGTCGTAAGCGCCTTGCCCGAAGTTCTGGAATAACACCAGCACATCCAGCAGTGGGGCCGCAGTAACGCCAGTATGATGGTTGGTATTCCCATCCATATCAGCAGGATACAACTGGTGCTCATAGGCGTCAAATATTTTTCCTGCGATGTAAGCCAGCAGCCATCCGATGCTGTTATCCGGTGAAAAACGGCTCCTGATCATCATGGTATTGATAAAGCAACCGGCTATTTTCTCCAGCCCGGTAGCCATCCTGCCACTGCTATCTGTTCCAATAGCCAGGTCCGTTCTACCAGTATATTTATATAACCATACGCTTACCAGGGTCAGCAAGGCAGAGAATACGGACACCTGCTGCCGGCTGCAGCATTGCTTCAACTGGTCATAGGTGCGGGCATCCAGCGTAAAATCAATACGCCGGGATGTAAAGTCACTATGATCTACCATGCTGTGGGACGGACGGAATAACGGGGCTGGCTCAAAGCCTTCAAACTCGCGGCGCCAGTATTGCTGATCCGCCAGGTACTTTTCGCCGGCCATCCAGGATGCATACCAGGCGGCATACTCCCGGTAGGAAGGTTGCTGTTCAGGCTGCGGTATATTATTTCCCGCCACTAATGCGCTGTAACAATCCGCCAGCTCATTTTTTACCAGCAGTAGCGTCCACCCGTCACTGATAATGTGATGCATTGCCATGCATATGATACTTTTGCCGGGGGCTATTTTAAAAAGCCCTATGCGCCATAGCGGCGCGCTTTCAAGATCAAAAGGCATCAGTATGAATGACCGGCACAATTCCCTTGCGGCAGCCACCGGGTCGCTCTCTGCAGACAGGTCCCTGAACAGGAAGCTTACTCCCGACGCTTCATCAAAGCGCTGACGCGGCCCCTGATCTGTCAAATGAAAACGCGCGCATAGCGCGTCATGCCGGTCCATCAGCTCCATGGCTGCCGCTTCCAGCAATTCCGGGTCAATATCGGCTTCCAGGAGCAGCGTATATGCGATATTCAGCGGGCTGTTATCCGGCTGCAACATCTCCATCATAAAGAAACGTTGCTGCGTTAACGTCAAAGCAAATTCTTCCTGCTCACCGGCAGGCAGTAAAAAAGTCTCTCCCTGCTGAACAGGCGCATTTACCAGAAAGCGCTCCAGCACCTCCAGGGAGGATGCATGGTCAAAAAAGTCCTTGATCGTGATCTTTCTGGACAGGCGTTCCCCGATCATTGAAACAAAACGCATGATCAGCAGGCTGTTGATGCCGCTGTCCAGCAAAGGTTGCTGCCTGTCGGTCACCACCTGGCCGGTTATCTCCTGCCAGGCCTGTGCAATACTATCCCCGGGGGTCAAGGCAACGGTTTCTGCTATGGCAGGTGCAGCCAACTGCTGCAGCTCCTGCAGCACAGTGTCCCAGTGACCGGCTCTGAACTGCTCGATCAGCCGGAAATGCTGCACTTTGCCACTGGTGGTTTTGGGTACTTTTTTCACCGGCACAATGCACTCGGCGCTGAGCCCCGTTTGCTCCAGTATTACTTTCCTGGCGACCATCGCCATCTCCAGGAAACGCTCCGACGGTCCTTTGTGCAAAACGAAAAGCACCAGCCGGTCATTTTTCTCATCCGGCTGTTTTATGGCACAGGCCACCACCTTGCCCAGTTCCATGCCTGGTATAACCTGTACCACCCTTTCAATATCATGAGGATAGTAATTCTGGCCGTTTAAGATCATCATGTTCTTCGCTCGGCCGGTAATAACCAGCCGCCTGTTGCGCACAAACCCCACATCGCCTGTGCGCAGCCAGCCGTCACGTGTGTAGAGGTGCTGTGTAGCCTCCTCCTGCAGGTAGTAGCCTGCTGTTACATTAAGGCCCCGGATATGTATATGCCCGATCATCCCGTCTCCCAGCCATTCGTCCTTTGCTCCTGCAATCCTTATGTTACAATGATCAATAGGATATCCTACCTCCACAAAGCTTACCGCACTCTTGTCTTGAGGGTCCAGCTCCTGGACGCTGTCCCCGATGCTCAGGCGGTCCCTGTTCAAATAGTAAACCACCAGCTCTTCTCCCGGCACAGGCAATGTTACGGCTACGGAGGCTTCCGCCAGGCCGTAACCGGGGAAGCAAACCCGTTCCTGCAAACCATACGGCGCCAGCGTATGCTGGAAATTCCGGCAGATGGCGGCATCAATAGGCTCTGCGCCATTATATATAATCCGAATAGTTGACAGGTCCAGCCCTGTGGCCGCAGCCTCTTCCTGTGAAAATGCGGCCAGGAAATACTGGTATCCGAAATTAGGCGAGTATAGCTGTGTGACCTTATGCTGCGCAGCTTTGGCCAACCACAAGGAGGGCCTTCTGATAAACAACGACGTAGGTAAAAGGAATTGCGGGATGCCTGCAAATACGGATGACAGGTGAAAACAGATCATTCCCATGTCATGCGTAAGCGGCATCCAGCTCAGGCTTTTATCCTGTGGAGTGGTAGCGGAGCGCATTACTATGTCCCGCGCATTGTACAGCAGGTTCTCATGGGTCAGCACTACTCCCTTAGGGTTCCCTGTAGAACCGGAAGAATATTGTATATAGGCAATATCGGAGCGCCTGATCTCCGGGACCTCCTCTATGCTTTGTTCCCGCTTTGTAGTTACATCAACCGGCACACAGGAAGCCAGCATGTGCTCCAGCACATCCGGCAGATCCAATTCCCCTGCAAACTGGATGATCCTTTTTAGCTGGTCATCTGTTGTAACCAGGTATGGACGCCGCAGCGAACGCCATACGGCAAACAGCTTGTGCTTGTATTCATCCTGTCCACCAAAAGAAAGCGGCACCGGGATGATCTTTCCTATCAGGCAGGCCCAGAAAACAAGCAGAAAGGACTTATTATCTTCCAGTTGGATGACCAGCTCGTCCCCCTTTTGCACGCCGGCTGCCTTCAGGTTGTATAATACAAAACAGGCCTGCTTTTTCAACTCATCATACGAAAGAAATGTTTCTTTATCCTGACCGGAAATGAAGGTAATACCCGCATCTTTCCCTGAGCTGCTGCTGAACAATACCTCTACTAGAGAATTTATGCTGTTGAAAGACATATCTTTTAAGTCTTTTTTAGTCGGTTTCCAAAAGGGTTATTATTATGAACATTTACCCAGCAAATGGGTCGGCAGATCCGCAAGGATGCTTCTCTGCAGCATTTGCACACGTACCAGTAGCTTGTCTTTCCCTTTATGCTGCACCACTTCGCAGGTCAAACCGCATAAAGGGCCTTCCTGTATGGTAAGCCGTTCGCCGGGATTAAAGCGTGCATCTGATACTTCCACGTTCTCCGCTCCGCGCTCAATCAACCTGACAGATTCAATCACTGCTTCACTCACCTTCGCCACTTCATTTCCAAACCTTACATAATCGCAGGTGCCCTCTATGCTTGAACCATGAAAAAATTCATGAAGATTATTCAGGCGCACGAAAACATATGAAGGGAATAAAGGCATATCTATCGTTTTAATCCTGTCACTCCACCTTCTCCTTGTTTTTGTGTAAGGCAGGTAAACCTGTACATTTTTATCCGCTAATTCGTTTGCCACGCGGGCTTCCTGACGGGGCCTGGTATACAGAAGATACCAGCCAACGCTGAACTTGGCCATTGTAAATGCGGTTTAGAATTAATAAAAGAGATGAAAACGGGGTGTAAAAAAGTCGGCTAACGGCAGGGTACAGCTATCGCTACAAAGAGTCCCAGTCTGTTCCGTTAAAGATAAAAGGATACTTTTCGAAAACCCAGGTGAGTTCTGACGTTTCGTTTTTTCTGATGATACAAACTTAAACCGGAATCCAGCCAGGTAAAAAATTGTTACACCAACACGTTCATTATAAGTACAAAACTTCTATAACAACAACGCCTTGTTCCAGCGCAATGTCATATCCGTTACATACGAAAGCAATGTAAATGCAATCCCGACAACGCCTTCCAGCATATCTCCTTCCTTACCTGCATAGGCGTCCTTTTCCAACTCTTCATCCAGCAACAGGATCGTTTTCTCGATCCAGCATTCGTATCCTTCCCGGTAAATCTCCAGCCCTCTTTCCTCGTACAATGTTTTGCAGAACTGTGCGAGTCCAGCAGTTCCGTGGCAGAAACAGGAAGTGCTGACCATGGTGGCGCACTCGTCCCTGCGCATCATACTTTGCATACCTATCAGGTCTGCCAGGCGCAAGAGGCTATCGTCGTTAAAGCGCTTTCCCGCCCGATAAAACAGCAACACTTCATTAAGGTCACCGTAGCACCAGCCCATCCGGTTGGGAGCGGATATTTCGCTTGCGCCACGCTTCATCATGAACGGGAAAAAGGAGTATTCATTACGGGAAAAATCAACGTCTATCTTGTGTTTGAGGATAAACTGTATGCCGCCGTTGACGGTTTTCTGTATCAGCTCCCTGTGTGCGGAAGTATCATAGGCATTCAGTAATACCAGCAGTATTCCGCACAAACCATGTGACATGCTGAAGTTGATCACCTCCTCTCCGTCTACCCTCATCAGGGTGTTCCTGAACCAGCAGCCGGCATCTTCCTGCACGGCGTTCAAACATACTTTTTCTACCAACGTATCCAGGTAACAGGCCACCTGCGGAGTAGTACGCTGTCTTTCCGTGAAGTAATGTATTACCCCCAGCGCTCCGTGCAGGAAATCAGTATTATCTTCAGAAATAAGGTCACAGGCTGTTTTAAACAGGTATTCATCGAGTCTTTCGAACTCGTTGTCCACCTCAAATTCCAGTAACCCCTGCCGATACATGGAGTTTACGGCAAAGCCCAGGCCGGCGCCTCCCGTACTCAATGCAGCTCCTATCAGGGTGGGTATGGTGGAATTGATGTTGCTAAAAACCTGTTGGAGCAGGTCTTCCGCCTTATGCTTCAGCGCGGCCTTTTCTGTTACTTTGTAAAGGTGGAAATAATAATAGATCAAGCCCAGTCTGCCTTTCAGGAAAGTGTCATTGCTGCTGACATGGCTTTCCAGAAGGGCATTTAATCTATCTAGTTGTTTCTGGGCTATTTGTTGCATCGTTCCTGATTACTTTATCTGCAACAAATTTACCCCCCGGGGAGGGCCATTCGTAATTTTCTACACCAAAGGGCCGATTACAGGTACATACGTCCCTACCCCATCAGCTTATCCTTCATAATATCGTAAAAAGCGGCTTTATAGGTCTCCCCCAGGAGTATATCGGCCTTTACATTCTTCAATATGACCATGTTTCCCTCAATGGCAACGATCTTATTTACGGACACAATATAGGATTTGTGCACCCGGAAAAAATGCTTTTTGGGCAGTCTTCCTTCCAGGTCCTTCATATTCAGCAGTGCCATTGTTTTCTGACCGGCATGGTAAATAGCCACATAGTTTTTCATACCCTCTATATAATCAATATCTTTCAGATTGACTTTCAGCATCTTACCTTTAAACTCTGTCTTCACAAAGATATAATCGTCCTCAATGGAGGCGTCTTCCGATGCAACTGCTATGGATGAAGTAACCATATTCAGCACTCTTTGAACGGCCTTGAAGAAGCGGGGCAGCGAAATGGGCTTTAACAGGTAGTCTACTACCTCCAGTTCAAATCCTTCAGCGGCAAATTCGCTGTAAGCGGTGGTAAGAATGACTTTACACTTCCCCTGGATAGTTTTGGCAAAGTCCAGCCCTGACATTTCCGGCATTTGTATATCCAGGAATACAAGGTCCACCTTCTGCACATTCACTATCTGTAATGCTTCAATAGGGTTGGTGGTAGACTTTACCAATTGCAGGAAGGGCGTTTGACTGATATGGTGCGTGAGCACATCTACAGCATGCTGTTCATCATCTACTACTAAACAGTTGATCATAGTTATGCGGGTTTACAGTTTATCAATCAATAGGTTATAGTTGATATTACCGGCATAGCCTCCCATGGAAGCACCGCTGCCAGCGGAAAGGGCTGTTTGTGCCGCAGGCTCCTCTCCTGTATCCAGATTAATGAACAACGCTGCAGTATATGCATCTTCCTCATCCTTTATATGCAACTGGTAGTTGTCTCTATAAACGGCGTGCAGTCTTTTACGGATATTGTCCATCCCTATGCCGTGCGACAACTCTTTAGGACCTTTTTTCTTCCTGTTATAGGTAGTAAAATGAATCTGCCGGTTATGCTCGTCTACTGCCAGCTTGATAGTAAGCGGATATTGCTGGTTGGTAAGCTCCCCATGCTTGAATGCATTTTCCACCAAAGTAATCAGCACGAGAGGAATGATCCGCAAGGTTTCAAAATGTCCGGTTACTTCAAAATCTACCTGCAGGCGGTTACTAAACCGTAGCTGGTTTATTTTGACGACATTCTGCAGGTGCTCCACCTCCTGGGTCAGCAGTACAGTACCGCTTTCATCTTCTCCGCTGTTAAGGGAGTAACGCATGATCTCACACAGGGTAAGAATGCCCTCGGACAGCTCCTTTGAGCATCCCAGGGATTTGGCATAAAAGAAATTGAGCGTGTTATGCAGAAAATGGGGATTAATCTGTGCTCTCAGGAAGGCATATTCCGCCTCCAGCTTGCCCTGCTCCGCCTGCAGCTTCTTCCGCTCTATTACCCGCAGCTCCTTTTCCTTTGTGATCAGGCGCTGCGCAAAATAGTAGCCAAAGGCGAAAAAGGAATACCGGATAAATGCCCAGAGACCTGATATGACAAAACCGCCCAGGTCAAAGGGCGGCACTTCCACATCCGGCAGCAGCAGGGGAAAAATAACGTCTCCAATAAGGGCAAAAAGCAGGAGGTACGAAATGAACAGCAGCACTTCCATTACAAACAGCAGCACATACCTTTCGGCAGACAACAGTTTCATGTACAGGAAAATGCTTCCGTAGAACACGTATATGCCCGGTAGCTGGGTCAGTAGTATATCTCCCAGGTTAACGGAAGCCTGATCATTCACGAAGATCTTATTCAGCGTACCAAATGCAATATACAACAACCAGGCTCCAACATGGAGCAATATTATCCTGTATTTCCTGGGGATGTTCAAGAAGGTCATTTTACGGGATATTTGGTTCTTACAAACTCTACCCAATCTACAACATTGTCGGGAATTTCCACATCAGGCTGAATACCTTTATTGTCCAGCGGTTCCTTTGGCAGCCGGTTGGTACGGGAGGTAGCGTAGCGCAGGGAGTACAGGTTGCAGGGCATTTTCGTAGTAGCTATATCCAGGTAATCAATGGCGCCCATGCTATGCTTACCGAAGATTTTCACCTTGCTGCTTTGCCTGGCCTTCAGCAGTATTATTTCCGCAGCGCTCGCACAGTTCTCATTAATGATAAAAGATATTTTCTGCGGGTATGGCAACATACCAGCCAATACCAGCGTATCATCCTTCCAGAGATTATACATGGCTCCTTTATGCGCCCGAAGCTCCGCCAGCTCCTTTTTGAACAGGTTACGCATGCTGTCCGATATATTGGGATAATCCGTAATGGTGTAAAGGTCATTGATATTGTCTTCCGTAGCCATTACCGACTGGCCCTTGGTGATGATAGGCCTGGTATATAAAAAGGGCAGCAGTTTCTGAAAACACAGCACAGACCCTCCCGTATTGTTCCTGAGATCAATAATAAAATGCCTGCTTTTTTTGATCACTTCAAAGTGATGCTCCACCAGGCTGTCTATAAGCGGCTTGGCTGCCAGGCTAAAGCTGGGCAATGCCAGCATACAGGTTTGTGAGTCCAGTGTACTAAAAGAGGGGTCATAATAGTGCCGGGGCTTCCGGTGCGCCATGCTGTCCTCCTCACGGGGATAGACCTTATACCAAACGCCGCCGATGCCTGCATTGAAGGTATGCCGGTCAAGTGCAAGGGTGGGCTGCAGGTCATTGTGATTCTTATTGTAAAAGTATAACATCCTATAGGTACGGTTATGTTTGCGTATCCTGGCTTTCACCTGCCCCGGCAACCAGAATACGCTATCTGCCTGCAGGATAAATCCAATGAATTCCTGCCCTTTTTTTTTCCGATCCCGCATAAATGCCATCCGGTAGATACCACGGTCGTCTTCCCAAATGCCTTCCAGGGAATCCAGCTCTTGCTTGTTTTGCTCCAGGTATTGCATAAACGCGGTATGGGAAACGTTTATTTTTTCCGATGCGGAAAAGATACGCCTGATACGGATGTTATTATCGGCGCTGTCTCCGTTTAGGACGAGAGTCATATGCCGGTCCCTGAAAAAACGAATCCATTTCCGCAGCACGAATAAACATTTCTCCTCACCTGTTTTTGCCGCTACCTGCTCCAGGCTGTCCGTATAGCGTATAAACTCAGGCCGGTTGGATGCGGTTACCTTATCCATGAAGCCTGCATAGTTTCTTTCCACCTTTGCCACCATGTGGCGGAAATTGTCAATACAGCTACACTGCTGTGCAACCGCACTTGCGCACAGGCAACAAAAACAAAGCAGCATAATGTATTTTACGGCATTTGGTCTTTTCATTTATACTCCTTTAAGATAAAAAATATTACGGGAATCTCACTATGACCGGCTCTTGACATTTCCATAAGGCAAGCGACAGATCCGTGAGGTTCCCGTAATAAAACGAGTGTTGGCAGGTCCTGCAGGTTCACAGGGTTTGAAGCGCGGTTTCCCTGGTATCGCACTGCGGGCGCCCGGATGCATCTGTTGTATTAATGATTATTCCACCTCCCCATAACATGTGCATTTTTTCAGCATCCAGCTTAATAACTGTTACTTTGTTCAGTTTCAATTTTTGTTCTTTTTTTTCAGTACTCTTTCTCATTTTTTAAGGTTTAACAGTTAACAAATAGAGTGTTGTGATTAGTTTTTCCGTATCAATCCGGTATTGTAAAACTAGTATGAAAAGTGTGCTCCCGGAAAAGCGCTACACGAAACGGATGATTCCATGTACCAAACAGCTCAAAAATCAGCCAGAAAGCTGAAAATGCGCTGAACCAGGCGCTTATCGGAGGTAATGATCTCCGCCTGCCCCTTCTCACCCTGGTAGATCTCCAGCTCCCTGTTATAATTAGTGACACTCCCTTTATCTGGCTGTATTACCACTTTAACGGTATTACCTGCTGCAGGCAATGGCTTTGACACCACCCTGCCGCTGATACTGCCATACTCAGCTCGCGGATACCGGTACAAACTGATATTTACCCGCTGCCCTATACGAATATTTCCCGAACCGGCGGCCGGCATTGTTGCAGTTGTATAATACTGCTGCCCGAAAGGAATAATGCTTACCAGGAGAGTTGCTCTTGTAAAGGCGCTATTCCGGCGTATGGCCTGCTGTAATAAAACCCTGCCGGCAGCGGGACTGGTGATAGTATCCCGCATGCCCCGGCCCCTGACCTGCAACAACGGTTGCCTTTCCTGCACGCTGTCGCCATCCTGCACGTATATTGCCTCTATGGCCATACCGGGCTGCAGCACAACATCCGCCGGCGGCATTACCGGCGTCATACAGGCTTCCCCCTTAATAATGTCAGGGTACCTTATCAGAAAAGAAAGAGCGCACAGCAGCAGTATAATGCCCAGCAACAACAGGCTGCCCCATCGTATGATCCAGGCCGGTGCAGCCCCCAGCACTTCATTGATCTCCCCGCTTACCAGCGACGATTCGATATGTCTATTCTTTTCCTGCATATGCTCTTATTCTCCCAGCTCCAGTTGGTTTTTAACAAGATTGAAATAATAACCTTTCCCGTGGATCAGCTCCTGGTGCGTGCCGACCTCGGCAATCTCCCCCTTCTCCAGCACCACGATCCTGTTGGCATTCTTTACTGTACTTAACCGGTGTGCAATCACTATTACCGTTTTCCCCTTAAAAAAACTGTCCAGGTTCTCTATGACCACTTTTTCGTTGCGGGCATCCAGGGCACTGGTAGCCTCATCAAAAAAAAGCAGCTCGGGATCTTTGTAAACAGCGCGCGCAATCAGTATCCGCTGCTTCTGCCCGGTGCTCAGGCCCATGCCGTTCTGTCCGATACGGGTATCATAACCCAGCGGCAGGGATTCAATAAATTCATGAATGTTAGCAACCCGGGCGGCGTTCCATAGTTTCTCCTGGTCAATTTCTTCGTCACCCACGGCGATATTGCTTACAATAGTATCACTGAATATGTAACCTTCCTGCATAACCACTCCGCAGACGTTCCGCCAACGGCTATGCGGGATAGCGGTAATCGGCGTATTGCCGATCCTTATTTCCCCGCCTTCCGGGTCATAGAACCGGAGCAGCAGCTTTAACAGGGTGGTTTTGCCACTGCCGCTGGCCCCTACAATAGCGGTTACACTTTTCCAGGGTATGAGCAGGCTGATATTTTTCAGCACCATAGGCGTCAATGAACTGCTATCATACCGGAATGACAGGTTGCTAATGCGAATGTCCCCTCCGGGAGCTTCCCTTATTACCCGCACTTCCTGTTTTTCTTCATCGGCACGACGGTGTATCTCGTTAATGCGGTTAATGCTCAGGCGGGCGTCCTGCAGTGCCTTGATGAATTCCACGAGCTGCAGGATTGGGGCGTTCAACTGCCCGATAATGTAGGATATGGACAACATAACACCCAGGGTAATTTCTCCCGCCAGCACCAGCCTGGCTGCCAGGAAGGAAACGATAATATTCTTCAGCTCATTGATCAGGGAAGCGCCGCCGGACTGCAACTGGCTTAGCGTAAGGCTTTTAAGGTTGGTTTTAAAAAGCTTTACCTGCAAATGTTCCCATTGCCATCTTTTCTTCCGTTCCGCGTTGTTCAGCTTTATTTCCTGCATGCCATAGATCAGCTCCAGGTTCTTCTCGTTATTCCTGGTGAGCAGGCTGAAACGCTTGTAATCCAGCGCCGCCCTTCTTTTCATAAAAAACAGTATCCACCAGAAGTAAATAGCGCTCCCTATTGTAAACACCGTGAAAATAAGGGGGCTGTAAATAAATAGTACAATACTGAATATCAACAGGTTTATCAGTGAGAAGAAAATATTCAGGGTACCCGATGTCAGGAACAGCTCCACCCGCTGGTGATCATTGATACGCTGCAGGAGATCCCCTGTCATCTTCACGTCAAAATAACTCATCGGCAACTTCATCAGCTTCCTGAAAAAATCGGAGAGCAGGTTAATATTGATCCTGCTGCTGAGATGCATCAGGAGATAGCCCCGGATAATCTCAACGCTTATCCTGCCTGCAAAAAGCAATAGCTGGGCCAGCAGCACCAGGTAGATAAACGAAAGGTTGTGATGCTGTATTCCTATATCCACAATGCTTTGTGTAAGAAAAGGAAATATCAGTTGTAAAATACTGCCGGCCAGAAGACCTGCCAGCAATTGCGCTGCAAACCGGCGGTAGCGCACCAGGTACTTATAAATAAACCGGAGATCGCTGCCGGAGGATGCCTCTGAACTTTCCACCTGCTCAAATTCCGGGGAAACCTCCAGGGTAAGAATAACACCGTATACATCCGTAACCGCCCAACCTTTAAGAAATTCCTCCCTGGTATACACAATCAGCCCATGTGCAGGGTCAGATACATATACCCTGTTCTTTCTGATCTTGTATACTACGATAAAATGGCGCTGGTTCCATAATGCAATGCACGGAAAAGGTGATTCCGTGGCCAGGTCCTGTAAGCTTATTTTTGCTCCTACCGTACGGAAGCCTATCTTTTCAGCCGCTTCGCTGACATTCAGCAGGCTGGAACCGGCCCGTGTTGTGTTGCTTAGTTCCCTAAGATGCTCCAGCGAAATGGACCTGCCGTAATATTTACTGATAATCCGCAGGCAAGTGGGGCCACAGTCCATTTCGTCATACTGCCTATAATGTGGAAACCTTTTCAACATGCTTGTTTAATTTTGAGCGCCTATCCTGCTGCTATCATTGTTTTTTCCCGCACCATTGCCGATTTATAGTAACGGGACAGGAAATCATACATCACCATTTCCTGCTTGCGTGGATAAGTAATTGTGATACGGTTGATCATCATATGAATATAGCTGCGCAACAGGTCCGGCACAGGCACCTGCAGCTTACCTGCTTTGTCCAGTGCCAGTATTTCATCAACTACACCTGCTATGTTCCGGGATTTCTCCCCCAGGATGCTCACCAGGCCCCGTAGCGCGCACTCCTGGTCATCGGACGCATTCATAACCTGTTCGATCATCTGCTTATTTTTCCTGTATTTACTATCCAACTGCAGCTTCAGCGGTTTATCCATATTGAACTCCAGGCCAAAGTCTTCCCGCAAACCGTCCAACAAGGCATACTTGTCCCGGAGCGGGAAGCAAAAGCAGTTCAGCAGCTCATCTACAGCGCGCAGCCCCCACAGCCACCTCATTTCTTCCCGCTGATCTCCGCGAGTATTGTCCAACAGGTTGGTAAACGCAACACTGTCATGGTAAAACAGTGTTTCGGCCAAACCGATCGTATTATCACCATACCGGCCGGTTTCCCTGGTATAGGTGTCCAGTTGTATTTTCCATATGTATCCTGCCGCTTTATATGGCTGTAAACAGGCATGTACCTTCCGCGACAGAGGTCCCAGGTCATTTATATCTGACAGGTGTAAGCGCAGCCTTAAATGAAAATCCGGGTCACTGTAACGTATGAAAAACCACTTGTCCACCATACGGCTTTCTACCAGCTCTTCCCCCAGTGGCTTAATGGCGTCCAGCAATATCTTATCGGCAGATTGTATGCCGCAATACAGCTTATAGTACATCCAGTCGCTGCCCGGCGAAAAGTGGCGCTGTGCAGGACCGTCATAAGGCGGGGGGGAGTGCTTTATTTTCAGTTGCTCATATGAGGCGATTCCCTTTCCCAACACAGCTACCAGTTGGTTGACATAAGACCGGCCGCCTTCATCCGTTATCTGTTGCTGGTCGTTCAGGAATTCCCGCAGCTCAAAACGCGGCCTGTTTTTTACGGTATCCAGCCAGACGGATGCTGTGGCGGCATGTGTGAGATCTATTAACAATTCATTATCACCATCAGCAAGGACAACCTGTACCGGTAGCTTCCATTGCAGCCGGAACCGATGCAGCGCCTCCTGCAAATCCTTTCCCTGCAAGTTCAGCAGGGGCTGTATATCTTTTTGCAGGAAACGCCATTTGGCCAGGTAAAGTACCGTATTCTTATACGTTACCCTGGGAAAGAACCGGCACTGTGCATTCAGGGCTCCCCAGTGAAATGACATCCCCCCCCTTTTATCCTGCAATTGAAGATCGCACAGGAAACGATACACCGGCAGGGCATTGCCGGAGTAATTGTGGGCTGTGCTCAGCCGCGGAATGACCTGCTTGCCCAGGCGGCGGGAACGCAATATCAAACGGTTATTCTTTACCGAGATGTACAGGTCCTGTACATCTATCTGCTGCTCCTTATCCAGTGAAGACTTTGCCAGGTACGGGATCTCATACTGCCTGAATACAGGATGTAATAAAATATTTCCGGTACGGCTTTCCGGCAGGTGGATAATTTCCGCATATACAAAATCAGGGTCCATTTCCTGCTCCCGCCTGGTAATATCGCACACCAGCCGGTTAACAGCCGGGTCAGCATGCGCAAAGCGGCCCAGCATATTTGCGGCGCTGGAGCTGCCCACGCTTTCCAGGTAAATGGTATGGGCACTTTCACTTATAATCCTGAACATTACGGCAAAGGAGGGGGGCAGGTTGTTCCAACTGGCGCTGAACCCTTCCAGGTCTTCGTCCATTATCTCAATAGTCTGCCGCCCGTAGGTATACATCTGCAGCAGCTTTTCACTCAACATCCTCTCCAACGGCCCCCAGGAGAGCTGCGCTTCCTTCTCTTCCCCTGCTATTACTATGTCATCTACCAAGGGGGCAACGCTAGTACCGCTGTTTTCCGTATATCCTATGCCGGCATCTGAATCCAGCACCTCCAGCAGTGGCATTTCCCTGTCTTCATAACGTTCGCAAAAACGCCGTATAAAAGACTGCAGGTGGGGGTTTTCCTTAAAGCAGCTCAGTTTGTTCAATACCGTTAACGCCTCCCCCAACTGTTGCTGCACCTTTACGCTTATCCCATTACCAGATACCTGTTTAATAACATCTGTCTGGAACAGCCTGCTTTCATCATAATCCACGCCCAGCATTGCCAGCAGCTCCATAACTTTCCTGTATGGCGCAATATCATTATCTTCCGAAGCATCCAGTTGCTGCAGCAGGCAGGCTACCTGTCGCAGTACCTGCAATACATCGGCTGTAGCTGCTTCCTGCTCCTTGTTAATTCTTTCCAGCACTTCTATCAGTTGCTCCAGAAATTCCTTGCCGGTAATGGCGGGCTCCATCTCGCTGACCAGTACCTGGGCGTTTATCAGCTCGTCAATAAACCCAAGCGCTTCTTCCGCTGTAATATTATCTTCTACCAGCCAGTTGCAGAGCTGCTGTACTGTAGCTCCATTGTAAGCAGCGTTTACTACCTTATCCAGGTATTCGGAGGTGCTGACCGCACTGATCTGATGGATACGCTTCCCGTTTACATAAATATACTCTACGTAACGCAGCTCGTCTCCTATCGTATAGGCGCTACTGTTTGAAAAATACAGCAAATTATTCCTAATGCCAGGTAAAAGCGCTAACTGTTGGGATAAAGCGCACAGGTAATGCATGTCCAGCCGGGTATGCCGGCTAATGCGGCCGCTGCTAACTGCCACGGCTGTAGGCTCATTGGTCCAGTGTATCACTGCACAGCCTGAAAAGAGGCCAAAAGGCGTACAGCGGCTGCTCATCCGTATCAGGTACTTGTTAAGTGAACGGGTGAGCTTTTCTATCTCCTTTTTCCCACTTATGCGGCCTTCTTTCCATTTAATGCATTCATTGTACAAAACAGGCGAAGCAAGATAAACAGCTTCCAGGAAGGCATTGTTGCACAATAATGCGGATACCTCATGACTGTTGCACAGTTCTGCTAAAGGATACCTGGGCGTTCTTAACACCAGGCGGCCGTCAAAAGTGTAAGGCGTACTCATAAAAGGGCGCTTTTTTGAGCTGATGAGATTGATCCGCCTACTCTATTCTACAGCTTTTCGGCTTCCGCTGATATATAGCAAAATGGATGATCAATTACCCTCCCATTCTCCTCAGCTCCTTTTCAATGCCCGTTTTATGGCTGCTGGCGGCCTTTACACGCTGGTTTCCGAATTTGTAGCTGAATGTCAGCTTTATGAAACGGGACTCTATTTTATTCTCATAGGAAGATATAACGCCGAAAGATGCAACGTTGTACCGGATATTTAACGTATTAAAAATGTCCGTTACGCTGAGCGTGAGCTTACCCGCATTTTGCAGCATGCTCCTGGCAATACCTGCATTCATAGAATAGCGGGATTTCATTTTATATACTCCAAATGTCATGGGAGAATACCAGGTGGCAGACAGTTCCCCCGACAATCCTGCCGGCATTTTAAAGGTATTGCTGGTATTGACATACACACCGGCTCCTGTATTGTTCAGTTCCTGGGCTCCTTTCCCCTCATACCGGGAATACATCATTATTGCCGTGTTCACGGTCTGCCACTTGCCGGCCAGCAGTTGCCTGGAATAAGTAAGGCTGGCATTCACGGAGTGAGCGCCATCCAGGTTGGCATAGGTGCTAACCACTACCTGTCCCGTGTCCCTCCTGTAAATATCGGTCAGCACCTGGGTATAACGCTCGTAGCTGAGTGTGGCAGACAGCTTGTTATCATAAGTATATGACAATTCAAAAGCATGACCTATGGACGGTTTGATAGCCGGGTTTCCCTGGTAGTAGAAATACTGGCTTACATAGGTTATAAAGGGGTTTACAATATTAAAGCTGAAACGCTCTATGCTTTTCCGGTAAGAGAAACCGTACTGGTGCTCTTCGGATTGGTTATACAACACCAGGACAGTGGGGAAAAAGTTGAGCTGTTCTCTTTTGCTGGTTTGGCCTAATGTTACGGAAGAGCCCTTCATATAGGTATGTTCTGCCCGCAGACCGGCCTGGAGGTCAAATTTCTTTATGGTACGGCGATAGCCCAGGTAACCGGCAGAAATATTTTCCCGGTAAATGAAGTGATTGGTTTTACTGCTGTCCGTGCTCCATGTTTTCCCTATCTGCTGTTCCCATTTTATATCATTATCCGTACTGGTAAAAGTGCCTTTAATGCCTGCTTCCAGTTTTCCCTTCCAAAACGGTTGGGAATAATCAACTGTCAGGGAAATAATCGTATTGTCTGCCGGAGAGTTATCTCGCAGCAGATAGGGCTGACGGGATGCCGTTCCTTTTTCATCATAGAAATCAGTGACAAAGTTATCACTCCATGCCTTGTTATAATCGAAATAATCCGCATTCACCATCAACTGCCGGCCGGTAGTGTCAAAGTCCACCTTATAGTAAACATTCAGGGCAGGGTTAAAGAGTCGCAGATCGCCGGTGGTAGCGACCGTGGAAAAGGAATCCGGCATTGCAGCTCCATATTCTTTTCCTGACCTCGTATGTACCTGCCGGTACCTGTAGTTTAACATTCCCTTTATCATGATGCCGGCGGAGCTGCGCCGTGTAATATCATAGTCCATGCCTGCTTTAAAGGAATGATTGTCACGTTCCCGCGTTTCGCTGGTATTTTCTGCTATATGGGTGTTGTTTGCCAGGTATCTTGTTGAGCGCAGCTCATAATACTGCATATTATGCATATAGTCATAGTTACCATATATATTCAGACGCGCATTCCGGTAATTCAGTCCCAGTCCGCCCGTGTACCTGGCATAACGACCGGCGCCTGCGCCTGCTGTGAGCATACCGTTGGCGCCCAGGTTCCTGTTCTTTGCGGTGATGATATTTATAACGGAAGCGCCGCCGGCGTCGTATCGGGCAGGCGGGTTGGCGACCAGTTCCACCCTGTCAATGCTGCCAGCCGGTATAACGCTCAGCCATTCCTTCAGCGCCTCGCCGGAAAGCCTGCTGCTCTTTCCATCCAGTAAAACGGTCACCTTCTTCCCACGGAGTGCAAAGCGGCCATTGCCCTGCTCTACCAGGCCCGGGGCTTGCAACAGGACCTGCAAAGCAGTACCCCCGGCAGCAAGGGGGCTTTCTGCCACGTTTAGTACGATTTTACCGGCCTTCATTACTATCAGGGGCTTAACAGCTTTTACTGTAACCGCCTGCAGGTTCTGCCTGCGCAGGCTGTCTGTTAGCTGGGCTTTTACTCCTTGAGGGCATAGGCATACCACAACCATGATCATAATTCCGGCGGGGAGGATATTCCATTTCATGCAGTATGGTCTTCACGGGTTATCTAAATATAACTTTATTACACAATAATAGCCTGCCTCTACTGTAACTTAAATAGTATTACACCAACGCTTTGTTTATAGGTACGAAAACCTGCATGATGCCACTCACACAAATGTGTGACAACAACAATAAACATATGATCATAACTTTATCTAATCTCTGATGCTCAACGAGTATGCATCGTGCTGCAGATAGTAAACAAAACACCCCTGTATGCACCTGGTCCACGCCAGTAAAATGGCCTTGTACAAAGCATTTAATCGCGCCATAGAATCAAACCGCCCCGCTGATGAGCGTCTGTTCTATGATCCCTATGCAAAAGCTTTTTTACCGCGCTCATTGAAATTTGTGCTGTGGCTGCACCGGCTGCCGTTTTTTAACTGGTTTGTTTACTGGTATATTGAAAAGCTGTACCCAGGCACGCTTACCTCCGGCGCCGCCCGCACCCGCCTGATAGATGTGATGACGGTGCGCACCATAGAGCGCCACGGCGTAAACCAGGTGGTGATACTGGGCGCTGAATTTGACTGCCGGGCGCACCGGCTGCAGGAGGTAAAAGCACAGTTTGTGGAAGTGGATCATCCGCTGGCGCAAAAAGCCAAGCAGGCCGTGCTGGCGGCATTGCCCTACCAGCGCCGCCCGGTGGACTACGTGCCCATGGACATGGCCATCCAGCAGCCGGATGAGGTGATCCCCCGCTTGCTGCAACGCCCTCATTACAGGACCCTGTTCATCTGGGAAGGCGTCAGCAACTCCCTGACCGGGGCTACCGGCGATAAGATGTTCCGCTATTTTGCGGGCTTTCCGCCCGGCACCCGGATCATATTTACCTATGTAGACAAACAGGTACTGGAAAATCCGGGCATGTTTATTGGGGCTGCGAGTATGACGAGACTGTTGAAAAAAAGTAATGATAACTGGAGCTTTGGCCTGGACCCCGCCGGTATCCGAGATTTCCTGGCCGGTTATGATATGGAGCTGGAAGAAGATATCGGCACCACAGAATACAGGAAGCTGTACTTCGGAAAGCGCGCCGGTAAAATGAAGGGGTATGAATGGTACCGGGTGGCCATGGCCCGCGTGAAAGCAAAAAACAATGACCATGATACCGGATGTTCATAAACTCCATACCGACCTGGACAACAATACCGTGCTTTTCCTGGACATCCTGGATACAATGCCGGCAGACAGGCTGCATATGAAGAACGAGCAAACGGCCTGGAGCATTATGGATTGTGCAGAGCATATGCTGATAGCCGAGCAGCAGGTAGCCAGCACATTACAGGGCCCCGCAGAACCGGTAAAGGACCGGGCGCCCAACAGCAAGGTGGCGCAGATCAGCCAAAGCTTTATGGACTTTGACAAGCGGCTGTTTGTACTGGGAGAACCGCCTACACTGGAGGGCGGCTACAAGGATATCGCCACATTCAGCAATGCTTTCCGCCACAACCGGGAGTGCATAAAGGCCATACTGGCCAAAGAGCCGGCAGACTGGCTATGCAGGGGCACGGAACATGCCAGCTTCGGGTATATGACGAGGATGGAATGGGTGTATTACCTGATTTACCATACAGAACGGCATTTGCAGCAGATCCACCGGATCGAGGCAAGCCTGGAAAATATGCAATAACCAAAATCCTGTATATGCGCAGACAGGCTCGTGCCAGCAGGTCTACTGTACTGATCGCTTTCTTTCGCGCCATTGAGTCCAACCGCCCGGCCCGCAAGCGGCTGTTCCATGACCCTTATGCCATCCATTTTCTGCCCCCGGCGCTGAAAATGTGGGCATCGCTTTCCGCCTGGCCCTTCTTCCGCTGGTTTGTGCCCTGGTATATCAATACCTGCTGGCCCGGCTCACAAACCGCCGTAGTGGCCAGGACCCGGCTGATAGATGTAATGACCGTCAACACCATCCGGGACCACGGCATTAACCAGGTGATCATACTGGGCGCCGGCCTGGATACCCGGGCCCACCGCCTGCGGATACGGGAGCGGGTGCAGTTTGTGGAAGTGGACCGGCCCATTACCCAGCAATTCAAGCAGGAGCAACTGTCAAAGGTCCGGCAGGGCCCCTATACACACGTGGATTATATAGCGATGGATTTTAAGAACCAGCATCCCTGTACCCATATTACCGGCCTGATGCAGGGATCGCATTACAAAACGCTGTTCATCTGGGAAGGCGCTACCAATAACCTGACCGCCAGCGTAGGCAATACCATGTTCCGCTATTTCCAGGCCTTTCCGCCCGGCACGCGGATCATCTTCAATTACGTGGACCGGCGGGTACTGGAAGATCCCGGCACCTACTACGGCGCGGTGAATGTGGACCGTCTCCTGAAAAGGATAGCCGAGCCCTGGAACGTAGGGCTGGACCCCTCCTACCTGCCCCACTTCCTGGCAGGGTACAATATGGAACTGGTGTTTGACGAAGGCGCCGCCGACTACCGGGAAAGATATTTCGGGAAAAAAGCCCGTAAGATAAGGGGCTACGAATTTTACCGGGTGGCCATGGCCGTGGTACGATAACCGTATGTTATCTTTACAGGATGCAAGCGCTACGTATACATTACTTTCAACATGTGCCCTTTGAAGGACTGGGCTGCATTGGCGACTGGATACAGGAGCACGGCCACACCGTAACGGCTACCCGCTGGTATGAAACGCCGGTGCTGCCGGACCTGCAGGATATAGACTGGCTGATCATTATGGGTGGGCCGATGGGCGTTTATGAAACGGAGCAGCATCCCTGGCTCCGCATTGAAAAACAGTTCATTGCCGATGCCATACAACAGCAGAAAAAAGTGCTGGGCGTCTGCCTGGGCGCACAGCTCATTGCGGCGGCGCTGGGCGCCCGCGTGTATCCCAACCCTGAAAAGGAGATCGGCTGGTTTCCCGTACAATTCATCAGCCCGGGCAGCGATACTTTCCCCGCAACTGTTTTCCCGCCGGAGTTGAACGTGTTTCACTGGCACGGCGATACGTTTGACCTCCCTTCAACGGCTACACGTTTTGCCGCTACCGCCGCCTGCGCTCACCAGGCTTTCATATATAAAGGCAAGGTAGTGGGCCTGCAGTTCCACCTGGAGGTAAGACCCCAGGATGCGGCGGATATGGCGGCGGCAGGAGCGCAGGAGCTAAAGCCGGCCCCTTACATCCAGGACGCCGCTACCATTACGCAGTTGAGCGGACTGGCCACTGCAGCCAATGCCGGGATGCATAAATTACTGGACTATATGGCCACGCTGTAGTAATTTTATCCCTATGGATACAACGTATGATATCGTGATCGTGGGCGGAGGGCCTATAGGACTGGCCTGTGGGCTGGCAGCACAAAAAGCGGGACTGCGCTATGTAATACTGGAAAAAGGCTGCCTGGTCAATTCACTGTACAACTATCCCCTGAATATGACATTCTTTTCCACTTCCGAGCGGCTGGAGATCGGGGGCATTCCCTTCATGTCCATCAATGCCAAGCCCACCCGCCCGGAGGCGCTGGAATATTACAGGCGGGTGGCTACCTCCAAAGCGCTGCAGGTACGGCTCTTTGAAGAAGTGCTGTCCATTGCGCCGGATGGAGACCTGTACCAGGTAAAAACTCCGCGGCACATTTACAGGGGCCGGCATGTGGTGATCGCTACCGGCTTCTATGACATACCCAACCTGATGAATGTGCCCGGCGAGGACCTGCCAAAGGTCAGGCACTACTATAAAGACCCGCATTTTTATGCCATGCAGAAAGTGATCGTGGTAGGCGCCCACAACTCCGCTGTGGATGCTGCGCTGGAAACCTGGCGCAAGGGCGCGGATGTAACCATGGTAGTGCGGGAAAGCGGTATCGGTGACCGGGTGAAATACTGGGTACGGCCGGATATTGAGAACCGTATCAAGGAAGGTTCCATCAAGGCCTATTTCCATTCCGTGATCAAAGCCATACACCCGGATACCGTGGACATCTCTACGCCGGAAGGCGAGGTGACCGTGGACAATGACTATGTGATCGCCATGACGGGGTACCAGCCCAACTTTGCTTTCCTGGAAAAAGCAGGCATCACCTTATCTGCCGACAGCAAGCGGTACCCGGCCTACAACCCGGACACCATGGAAACCAATATGCCCCGCATTTACCTGGCCGGCGTAGTGTGCGGGGGCATGGATACCCATGTATGGTTCATTGAGAACTCCAGGGAACATGCGGAGAAAATAGTGGAGCATATCACACTCAAATAATGTTCACCTCGCGCTCCAGTTCCACACCGAATTTTTCCTGCACGCTGTCCAGCACCTGCTGCGACAGTTGGTAGATCTCCTGCCCGCTGGCATGGCCATAGTTGACCAATACCAGGGCCTGGCGGGCATGCACACCGGCGTCCCCGCTGCGGAAGCCTTTCCAGCCGCATTGCTCTATCAGCCAGCCGGCAGCCAGCTTGTGCTGGTCCTGCGCTACCGGGTAGGCCACAATGCCGGGATGCGCGCTTTTTAAAGCGGCAAACTGTGCGGCGCCAACGGTGGGGTTTTTGAAAAAGCTGCCGGCATTACCTACCTGTGCAGGATCAGGGAGCTTGGAGCTGCGGATATTGATGACTGCCTGGCTGATGGCACGGATGGACAGTTCCCGGACGCCCATGCGCTGCAGCTCTTCTTCTATAGCGCCATAGCTGGTATTAAAACGGGGTTGCTTGCGCAGGCGATAGGTAACGGAAAGAATAGCGAACTGTCCCTTGTACTGTTTCTTGAACACGCTTTCCCGGTACCCGAAGGCGCAGTCTGCGTTACTGAAGGTTACCAGCGTATGGTCCTGCAGGTGCCAGGCTTCCAGTTCATGAAAATAATCCCTGATCTCCACGCCGTAAGCCCCGATGTTCTGCATAGGGCTGGCGCCCACGTTGCCGGGTATCAGGGACAGGTTCTCCAGCCCCGCCCACTGCCGTTCAATACAGTATAGCACAAACTGGTGCCAGTTCTCGCCGGCGCCCGCTTTTACGTAGATGTACTCATCATCTTCCCGCAACAATGTAATGCCTTTCAGCTCGTTCTTCAGCATCAACCCGTCAAAGTCCCTTGTAAACAGCACATTGCTGCCCCCACCCAGTACCATGCGCGGAAACGCCTGCCAGCGGGCATCCTGCAGCACGGCCTGCAACTGCTGCACATCGGCAAAGGGCATAAAATAACGGGCCTGCGCCCGGATGCCAAAAGTATTATAGGGCTGTAGCAAAACATTTTCGGATACCTGCATAATTACGTGTTCAATAACTTAACTTTATAAACGAAGGAACAAAGATAACCTAACAGAACAATGCCTCAAACTGCAGTTGTGATCGGCGCTACCGGCCTTACCGGCAGCCACCTGGTAAACCTGCTGCTGCACAACCCGGCCTTTGACAAGGTAAGGGTGCTGCTGCGCAGGCCCTCGCTGAAGCAGCGGGCCGGGCTGGAAAGCATTATTGTGGATTTCGAAGATGAAGCCAGCCTGGCGGACGCCCTGCACGGCGACGTGCTGTTCTGCTGCATTGGCACCACCCGGCGCAAGGCCGGCAGCCAGGAACAGTTCCGGCAGGTGGATTTCAATATTCCCGTACGCTGCGCTACACTGGCCAAACGGCAGGGCTTCCCCCAGTTCCTGCTCATGTCGTCCGTGGGCGCCAATGTGCATTCCCGTTTCTTTTACCTGCGCACCAAAGGGGAAACCGAGCAGGCCGTCACCCGGCTGGATTTTGGCAGCCTGCACATTTTCCGTCCCTCCGCCCTGCTGGGAAAGCGCCAGGAGCTGCGGCCCGGCGCCCTGGTAGGCCAGTGGCTGGTGCAGGTGTTTTACTTCCTGCTGCAGGGACGCTGGAAAAAGTACCGGGGCATCAGGGCTTCCACGGTTGCCAAAGCCATGATGGCCGCGGCCGTCAAAGGAGAGCGCGGCACCCATATCTATGAATCGGATGCTATTAAGGAAATGGCGGGAGAACCGCTTTGACGGGCACACTAAATAGTATCTACATCTGCCACTATCACCACCGACCGGAATTTCTTTTCCGCCTGCAGTTTGATGAAATGCTCTTTCAGTAATTGTTTGGTCTGGGCAATAGCTTTGGTATCGCGGGGCAGCTTTACCAGCATTTCCTGCAGATAATTGTTGCGCACCCGGCTCACCAGCGGGGCAGCCGGTCCTACCAGTTGCGGTCCCAGGTGGGGTTGCAGCCAGTGGCCCAACACATGTGCCGCCTGTTCGGCAGTGGTCTGCTTCTTATGTTTCACAGTGATCTTCAGCAAGCGTATAAAGGGCGGGTAGCCGAAACGCTGCCGTTCGGCGATCTCCGTTTCATACATGCCCTTGTAGTCATGTGCCGTTACATACTGTAGCACCGGGTGGCGGACGTTGGCGGCCTGTATAAGCACCCGGCCCTTGTCGTGCTTGCGGCCGGCACGCCCGCTCACCTGCTCCATCAACTGGAAAGCGCGCTCATTGACCCGGAAATCCGGGAAGCTCAGCAGGCTGTCCGCGCTCAGTATCCCCACCAGGTTCACGTTCTCAAAATCCAGTCCTTTCACCACCATCTGCGTACCCACGAGGATGTCTATACGCCGTTCTTCCAGCAACTGGATCATTTTATTATGGCTGTCCTTGTTCCGCACCGCGTCCACATCCATGCGGGCGATGCGGGCCTGGGGAAACAGTTGCTGCAGGTCCTCCTCTATTTTCTCCGTGCCAAAGCTTTTGGGCACCAGCGTCTGGCTGCCGCAGGCGGCGCAGGTATAGAGGTACGGGTACTGGGTACCGCAGTAGTGGCAATGCAGTTTGTCCAGGTTACGGTGCCAGGTAAGCGATACGTCGCACTGGCGGCAGTGCGGTATCCAGCCGCAGGTGGTGCACAGGAGGAAAGGCGCATAGCCCCGGCGGTTCTGGAACAGGATCACCTGCCGGCCCGCGGCCAGGCTTTGGGAAACGGCGGCTACCAGCGCCGGGGTAAAATGCTCCTGCATCTTCTTTTCCGCGGTAGGCTGTTTGGTATCCACAATTTCAATGGCCGGCATCTCCAGCCCGCCAAAGCGCTCCAGCAATTCCACCAGCCCGTATTTACCTTGTTGCGCATTGAAATAGGATTCCAGGGAGGGCGTGGCAGAGCCCAACAACACTTTGGCCCCGAACAGGCCGGCGTAGTAGATAGCTGCATCGCGGGCATGATAGCGGGGCGCCGGGTCCTGCTGCTTGTAAGAAGCGTCATGCTCTTCGTCCAGTATGATCAGGCCGATGTCGCGGAACGGCAGCAGCAGGCTGGAGCGCGCGCCCAGCACGATCTGCAGCTCGCCGCTCTTTACCTTGTTCCATATCTCCACCCGTTCATTATTATTAAAGCGGGAATGGTAGATGCCTATTTTGTTACCGAAATGCTTTTGCAGGCGCCGGATGATCTGTGCAGTAAGGGCTATTTCCGGCAGCAGGTACAGCACCTGGCGGCCGGTGGCCAGGTATTCTTCTATCAGCTTTACATACAACTGCGTTTTACCGCTGGAGGTAACCCCATGCAGCAGGGTCACCGGCTTGTGCTCAAAGCTCCGGCGCACGGCCTGCAGGGCGGTTTCCTGGGCGGGGCTCAGGCTCAGGTCGTTAAGCAGGGTTGCCTTGCCTCCCGGTACACGGTCTACCGTGCGCTTCTCTATCCACAGCACATTCTTGTCCACCAGCCCTTTCAGTTGGGCGGCGGAAGCGCCGGATTTTTTCAGCAGCTCGCTCTGCAGCACGGCGCCCTGCGTTTTCAGCAGGTGCAGGTAGGCCAGCAGCAGCTCCATCTGCTTGGGCGCGCGGCCCATTTCGTTGAACAGGGCGGCCAGGTTTTCCTCCTGCTCGTAAACCGCATGCAACTGCACATAGTTCTCCTTCTTCTCCTTGTATACCTCTTTCAGCTCCTCGTATATAAGGCATACTTTCTTCTCTATTAATTTCTTGATGGTGGAGTAAACGTCTGCCTTATCCAGTATCATCTGCACTTCCTCGATACGCAGCTCTTTCCGCATATGCAGGGCTTCCGCCACCAGGTATTCATCTTCATCCAGCGCCGTGAAATCATCGCCGTAAGCATCGTTATACAGCAGCACCGTTTCGCTGGACAGCTTCAGGTGCGCGGGCAGCGCGGCATTGAGCACCTCCCCTTCGCTGCACATGTAATAGCCGGCTATCCAGCTCCAGAAAGCTAACTGTGCCGGGTATACTACGGGATCTTTATCCAGCAGGTCCAGTATGGGCTTGGTCTTGTAGTCCAGCGGCGCCTGGGTATGCACCGCCTTTACGATACCGGCATATTTTTTCTGCTTCCCGAGCTGTACGGCCACCCGGCTGCCCGCCTGTATGGCCGCCTCCATGTTTTCCGGGATGGCATACGTATAGTTCTTGGGCAATGCCAGTGGTAATATTACATCTGCGTACTTCATGATGTTGTTTCCTGCAACTCAACGTCGGGATAGCGCGTATATTGCCGCAGTGCAGTTTCCATCACATCAAACACCTGCTGTTTCAATGCAGGCAGATCGTTCATGGTAAGGCCCTGCACCGGTATGGAAGGCAGGAACAGCACCCGGCAGCGCCCGGGCGACAGGCGCAACCCTTTATGGGGAAGGCGGGTACCGCTATCCAGGTATAAAACGGGTTTCAGCGGCGTTTGCGTTTCAATGGCTATACGAAACGCGCCGTTATGAAACGGGGTCAGCAACTGGTCGGTCTCATTGGTAGTGCCCTCCGGGAAAATGAGGATGGAAATGCCCTTGCGGATCATCCACATCATCTCGCGCACGCTGCTGGCCCGGCCCTTTGCGGAAGAACGGTCTACCAGCACTACCGACTGCTTGTATATAAAACCAAAGAAGGGTATTTTCTTCATTTCAATTTTGCCCAGGGGCCGGAAAGGCAGGCGCATCACTTTTACTGCAATACAGGCGTCCAGGTAGGAACGGTGGTTCACCACATACAGGAAATTGCCCTTTTCATTATGGTCCCTGTTGATCTTTCTTACCCAGATGCCTACCAGGGGAAACCACAGGTGAGCCCATAAACGCAGGAAGTAAAAGGTAATATTCCCTCCCCTTACTTTCCCCAGCAGCGAAGCCAGGAAAATGAACGGCAATATCAGGAACATGATTCCCAGCCACAGTACCGCCGCATATACCAGGTATATTACCCGTACCAGTTTCAATAGCAAATTCATAAGCACTCCATCCCGGTTTTAGTGATCACCAAACCGGAAAATTAAACAACAATTGCCAATATTCAAGTTAAGTATGACTGAAAAGTGTTAATTACAATTACATTTCCATGCTTTGTCCAGGTCTATGCAGGTAACCACCCGGGTCACCTCACCGCAAGGCGCAAATACAACCCGCAAATGCTGCCCTTCCTGCGAATAACCCTCCAGGGCATAGGTAGGACAGGGTTTGTCCTGCAGGTCGGACCGGCTGAGATCGATACGGCCCCTGGCCATGATCTCCCGGATCTCTGCCGCCGTAACCTGGCGGCAGGCCATGCGGCAGCGGGCATGCGCAGTAAACTCCAGGGGAGCGGTACGGTCAAAACCGGCGTCATGGGCCTTGGCCGACCTTGCAGGCGGAGCAGCTTCAGCGGCTTCACTGGCAGGCTGTGCAGCAGTTTGGTCGCTCTGCCCCTGCCGCCAGCGCCATACCAGCAGCAATACGGCTGCCAGCACCAGCATAGGAAAGTATTTATGTATTGTCCCCAGTTTCATGTTGTGGATGAATTATTTATAACGACGGCTATCAACCCGTTAAACTTAGATCTTTTTCTGCATTTAATGCGCCAGGCCCCTTTTTGCTTTTTTTCATACCTTTGCCCTCCTTATGACACCGGCAAAAACAGTGGCATTTCATACCCTGGGCTGCAAGCTGAACTTTTCAGAGACCTCCACCCTGAGCAGGTTGCTGGAACAGGACGGTTTTGTGAAAACGGATTTTGACGGCCTGGCAGACGTATATGTGATCAATACCTGCTCTGTGACCGACAACGCGGACAAGGAATGCCGGCAACTGGTAAGGCGCATACAGCGCCGCGCGCCGGAAAGCATGGTGGTGATCACCGGCTGCTATGCCCAGTTGAAACCGGAGGAGATCGCCTCCATTGAGGGCGTGGACCTGGTGCTGGGAGCCGCCGAGAAATTCAACATCACGGAGCACCTGAAAACGCTCACCAAGGGCGACAGCGCCCGCATCTGCTCCTGCGATATCAGCGAGGTCAGCTCCTTCCATACTTCCTACTCCCTGCACGACCGTACCCGCACTTTCCTGAAGGTGCAGGACGGCTGCGACTATAATTGCAGCTTCTGCACCATTCCCATGGCCAGGGGCAAAAGCCGCAGCGACAGCGTGGAACAGGTGCTGCAGCATGCGCAGGCGCTGGCCGCCAGCGGGGTAAAGGAAATTGTGCTGACCGGCGTAAACCTGGGCGATTTCGGCAAAGGGCTGCATGGAGGCAAGAAGAGGGAAGAGACCTTTTTTGAGCTGATACAGGAGCTGGACCGCCTGGAAGGCGTGGAGCGCTACCGCATCTCCTCCATTGAGCCAAACCTGCTGAGCAACGAGATCATTGAGTTTGTGGCCAACAGCCGCCGCTTTATGCCGCACTTTCACATACCGCTGCAAAGCGGCAGCAACGAGATACTGGGTCTGATGCGCCGCCGCTACCGCCGGGAGCTGTATGCCGAAAAGGTAGCGCTGATCCGGCAGTTCATGCCGCACTGCAGCATAGGAGTGGATGTTATTGTGGGCTTCCCTTCTGAAAGCGACGCGCATTTCCGGGAAACCTATGATTTCCTGCACGCGCTGGACGTGTCTTACCTGCACGTATTCACCTACTCAGAGCGGGCCAACACCCTGGCGCTAGACATTGAGCCGGTGGTGCCCATGGCCCGGCGCCATGAGCGCAACAAAATGCTGCGCAACCTGAGCCACAAAAAGTTGCAATATTTCACCGCACAGCATACCGGGCAAACCCGTAAGGTGCTGTTTGAATCGCATAACAAGGACGGCATGATGGAAGGGTATACGGACAATTATATTAAAGTGACCACCCCTTTCCGGCAGGAATGGGTGAATGAGCTGGTGGACTGGGAACTGTGGTAAAATACCGGTGAAAAAGCAAGGAAAAATTTGGTGAAATAAAAATAGTTTTTACCTTTGCAATCCCGTCAAACGAAAGGTTGACACCAGGGATAAAATACCGGGAGTTTAGCTCAGCTGGTTCAGAGCATCTGCCTTACAAGCAGAGGGTCGGCGGTTCGAACCCGTCAACTCCCACATTACCTTCCAAACTTCTTTTACCGGGAGTTTAGCTCAGTTGGTTCAGAGCATCTGCCTTACAAGCAGAGGGTCGGCGGTTCGACCCCGTCAACTCCCACCGGTTTTGCAAGTGGCTACAATGGCCACTTGCATTTTTTTTGCCTGTAACTGCCTGTTTGGCGCGCTCTGAATAATATGGAACATCCAAACAAACACATCCACCGATAAAAAAATCACACAATGGCAAAACTTGACCCGATAATAGCTGTAAAAGATGTTGAAGCCAGCTCCCGATGGTATCAAGCACTACTTGGATGTAAAAGTATGCACGGCGGAAAGGAGTTCGATATATTGGTAACAGAAAATGATGAGGTGCTGATCTGCCTTCATAAATGGGGATCACATGAGCATCCTACTATGATGAACCCCGAAATTACGCCTGGAAATGGGCTCATTCTTTATTTCCGGACAGAGCATCTGAACAGCATCCGTCAAAACGTCGAAAAAACAGGAGGCACTGTTGAAGAAGATATCCACCTGAATCCCAACTCCGGGAAAATGGAATTTTCACTGAGAGATCCTGATGGGTATTACCTGACCATTACGGAATTTCACACGTATGAAGGTTAACCGGTAACGGCCGCAATGCCGGTGCCTACTTCTTCCCGCCTTTGAATATCCGCTTCACCGCCTTTCCCAGCTTGTTGAGGTTGGCCAATTGCTCCTGTATAGGCGCCAGCGTAAGGTCTTCCGGCTGCACGCCTGCTTCCAAAAAGTCTATTTCCATCTGTTCCGGGAAAACCAGGATCACGTTATTCTCCCGGAAATGCCGGCTTAATTTGGCCGGGATATGTTCCAGGTAGGGGCTGTAGGATAGCGTGCCTTTGCGGGCGGACACCACGGCCAGCAGGTCGTCCGGGGTAATTTCACGGGACAGCACCAGGAAGTCCTCTATCTCCCCGAAATATTTGAAGGCGATCTCCACGCTGGTCTTGGTTTGCTGTATGTAGGCCTCTATGGCGTTTTTTGTTTTATCCTGGCAGTACACCACCAGGCGCACGCCTATCTGCCTGGCCAGCATGATCATCTTTTGCAGGTAATGCAGGAAGCCCTTCTCATACTCCGTGTTCCGGGGCAGCACCAGCACCATTTTCTTGGCCGTGTTCATGGGGTGGTGGAAATCGCATACGTATACCGTTTCCCATACGCTTTGCAGTACATTGTCCAGCGTAGTGCCGAATATGGAGCCGAACAGGCGGTCCGTGGTGCTGGTCTTGTCCGTCCAGCCCAGGATCACGTCCGTTACCATCAACTCCCGGGCAGCGCGCGCAATACCATCTGCCACGTTCAGGTCTATGCGCGTGATGGCCTGCACCGGGCTTTCCGTGGTGGCGGCATGTATCACGGCCGCCTCCATCATTTTATTCGTCACGTGCACCTTTTCCCTGGCCTCCTCGTTGTCCTGCACCACGGCCAGCGGGTAGATGGGGGTTTGCGCCTGCGGGTCCTTGATCATCACGGCCAGGTCCAGCATGGCCTCTATCCTGGCCGGGTTGGATACCGGCACCAGGATGCGCTCGGGACCGCCGTCCATTTCCGGCTTGCGCTCCGCATCTATAATAGCCAGCTTGCGGCCCGCATTCTCCGTTACAAAGGAGCTTACCAGGCAGGTAATAAGTATTAGTATCACGGTGCCGTTCAGCACATGCTCATGGATCAGCCCCATCCGGAAGCCGATCATCACCACCGCAATGGTAGCCCCTACGCGGGCGGTAGTAAGCCCGAAGATCAGCTTGCGCTGGGTAGGGGAATATTTGAACGCCCACTGGGCAAACAGCGCGGCCAGCCATTTGCTGGCCAGCCCCATAACGATCAGCACCCCGGCAATGATCAGGGCCCGGGAGCCTTTGAGCAGCGCCTGCAGGTCTACCAGCATCCCCACACTGATCAGGAAGAAAGGAATGAACAGGGCATTGCCCACAAAAGCAATACGGTTCATTAACGGGGAAGTATGCGGTATTAGCTGGTTCAGCGCCAGCCCGGCCAGGAACGCGCCGATAATGCCCTCTACCCCGGCCAGCTCCGCCAGGAAAGCCGCGAGGAACACCAACGCCAGTACGAAAATATAGTGAGAGGTGCTGTCGTCCTTGATCTTCTTGAAGAACCAGCGCCCGATCATGGGGAATATCCACAGGATAATGGTGGCAAAAACAGCCAGCGATACGCCGAGCCGTATCCAGAAATAAGTGTCCAGGTGCCCGGCTGCCGCGCCGGTAATAACAGCCAGGATCAGCAGTACAGCCGTATCCGTTATGATGGTGCCTCCTACCGCCACGGTCACCGCTTCGTTTTTGGTAATGCCCAGGCGGCTGGCCAGGGGGTAAGCCACCAGCGTATGGGTAGCGGCCATGCTGGAAATCAGCATAGCAGCCATGAAATCAAAGCCCAGCAGGTAAACAGACACCAGGTAGCCCAGCGCTATCGGTATCAGGAACGTAAACGCGCCGAAAATAATGCTGCGGTGGCGGTTCTTGCGAAACTCCGCCATGTCCAGCTCCAGGCCGGCCAGGAACATGATGTACAGCAGGCCGGCTTTCCCGAACAGGTCTATGCTGCCTTTTTCTATGATCTTGAAACCGTGGTCGCCAATGGCCATGCCCGCCAGGATGAGCCCTATAATGCTGGGTATACGAAATTTGCGCAGGATGATGGGGGCCAGCAAGATAATGAACAGCACCAGCGAAAAAATGGGTATAGGGTCCTTCAACGGTAAACTGATATCCAGTAATAAAACCGTGCCTTTCAATACTTGCAGCATATACGTACGATTTACAGCGCCACCTAATGTTATTGTATATGCAACTTACAAATTAATTGTTAATCGTTAATGACTAATACCGAACCGCTAGTATTCCTTTCATGCGCAACCACTACCTTTTCTGGATAATAACTGTAATTTTGCCAAAAAGCCGCGTAAACTACCATGAGTCAACGTACAGAAACAGGCACATTGACCAGAGAATGGGAAGAAGTCCTGATCGCAGAAGACGAGCAGTTCCCCTTCAGCCTAATTGTGTGGAATGATGAGGTAAATACCTTTGACTGGGTAATACAGTCCCTGATAGAAGTGTGCGAGCACACGGCAGAACAGGCGGAACAGTGCGCGCTCTTTATTCACTACAACGGCAAGTACGCAGTTAAACACGGCGAGTATACACAACTGCGCCCCATGTGCGAAGCCCTACTGGACAGGGGCATCAGCGCCACCATTGAAGAAGCCGTGGAAGGTTGAGCATGATCTTCTCGCTTACACAAGACCTGATATTTCCCCCGGTACATATGGCCGAGCCCGATGGGCTGCTGGCCATGGGCGGCGACCTCTCCCCGGAAAGGCTGCTGCTGGCTTACCATTCCGGCATATTTCCCTGGTACAGCGAGCCGCCCATATTATGGTGGAGCCCGGACCCGCGCTTTGTATTGTTCCCGGAGGAACTGCGGGTGTCTTCCAGCATGAGGCAGGTATTGAAAAAAGGCATTTTCCGCATTACCATCAACCAGCGTTTTGAGGAGGTGATCGCCCATTGCAGCCGGGTGCCCCGCCCCGGTCAGGACGGCACCTGGATCACCAGCGCCATGCAGCAGGCATACACGCAACTGCACCGGCAGGGGTACGCGCTTTCCGTGGAGTGCTGGCAGGAAAACAGGCTGGTAGGCGGCCTGTACGGCATTCAACTGGGCCGCTGCTTTTTCGGGGAATCCATGTTCTCCCTGGTGAGCAATGCTTCCAAGGCCGCCTTCATCAGTTTCATCCAGGCCGGCGGGCTGGCGCTGGTGGACTGCCAGGTATATACGGACCACCTCGCCTCTTTAGGCGCCCGTTTCATTACCCGCGCTTCCTTCCGGGAGCTGCTGGGGCAGCACCTGGGAACAGGCGGTCAATAAATACTTTTTGCAATCCGGGAAAATCCAACCGGCAGACCCGGAAAAGCGCAAAGCCATCAAAGCTACGGACGAGGACCTGCTTAAAATGGCCGGGGACCGCAGTAAAAAAGGCAAAGCGCCAGAGTTTATACAGCCCAAAGGCACCTACCCTACTACAGCAGACGCTATACAGGCGTTTACCGAACAGCGTGACAAAGTGATGGATTACGTGAAAAACACCGACGACGACCTGCGCAACCATGTGGTAGACATGCCCAATTCTCCCCTGGACGCCTACCAGATGTTGCTGCTGATATCCGCCCACAGCGGCCGGCATACCATGCAGATAGCGGAGGTGAAAGCTGACCCGGGATTCCCCGCCCGGTAATTAACAATTAATAATTAAGAATTAATAATATCCTCGACACCTGTGTTACGCTGAAACACTTGTGCTACGATTCTTAATTATTAATTCTCTTTTTTGTAAAACTTCCTTCAAAAAGACATTTAATGCCCCGGTAGGCGCCGCAGCCGCCGATCTCCCGGATGCTGACCCGGCGGGAGGAGAACTGGAAGGCAATGCCGCAGGAGCTTTCCTTGTCCTTGTATTCTCCCCGGTTAGACCCGGTAAAATGGCCGGTGCCGCTCAATTCCCCTTTGCAGCTCCCGTTTTCCCGTGAAAAGGAAATGAAGAACAGGAAGGTCTTGGGGTCCGGGCCGTCGCGGATGGAGATAATATTCAGGTCGCCGGAAGTATAGTCTGCAGAAAATTTATGCTTGCCGGGTAAGGTATCGATGGGATTAAAGATCTGGCCTGGCATGGCAGGCCCGTTGGAGTTGGTCATGATCAGGGTAAGCTGCCCGTCAGGCTGAGCCATGTAAAAATCTTCCTTCAGTGCAGTATGAGAAGGGCCCAGCCGCATTTCCGTGCTTATTTTCACCAGGTATTTGCTGTCCAGCGTAAAGCTGAGCCGGTCCTTGCTGCCGGCCGCCTTGCTGGCTACCAGCACCCGGTTCAGGTAACGGCCCTCCTTGTCTGTAAAACACAGGTAGGCTGCCGCCCGTGACTTGCTTACGGCCTCTACTACAAAATAATGCAGGTGCTCGCCTTCAAAGTGCGCCAGGGGGAAGAACCGCGGCGTGGCCTTTTCCGGGAAATCCGCCGCCGCCATCGTGTCCGTCAGGAACTGTTGCAGCACCGCCGGTTTCAGCACCAGCGTATCGGCTGGGTTTTGCCCCAGCGAATCGGCCATTAACCGGTAAGGCAATTCCTTTTCGGGGAACAGCGCCTCAAAATCCTCAAAGGTCAGCGGGTTATCACCGTTCGCACGATCCTTCCCGGACCCGCAACCCGCCAGTATGCCCACCGCCAGTAATAGAATCAGCAACCTGTTCATGCGTTGTGTTGAATGATTATGGCTGAAAAGTTAAAGATAATTTTGATATATAGTGCATGACAAATCAAAAAAAACATCATAAGTTAACCGCTTTCGGCTTAATTTATTAGATTTGCCTAAATTTTATTTTAGACCTTGTGAAACGAAGCATGATGAAATTTACATTATAATCCACAGAGAAATGAAAATTTTATCATGCGTAGTTCCATCTGACCTTTGAAACGCGAAGCGTTCACTGAGACAAAAGCAAGACATAGTGAACGAAGTAAAAGACAAAAAATTAACGGATGAATTTATCGGTAGCGGAAGAGAATTACATTAAATCCATTTACAAGCTGGAGGAAAGCCAGGAATCTGTGACCACCACCGGCCTGGCCTATGAGCTGGACACCAAGCCGGCCTCTGTAACGGATATGGCCAAAAAGCTGAAGGAAAAAAAGCTGATAGATTATGAGAAATACCAGGGCATTAACCTCACCTCCGAAGGTAAAAAGGCGGCGCTGCATATTATACGCCGGCACCGGCTGTGGGAATGCTTCCTGGTAGAAAAGCTGGCCTTCAGTTGGGAAGAGGTGCATGAACTGGCGGAGGAGCTGGAGCATGTCAGGAGCGAAAAGCTGATCAACCGGCTGAGCGAGTTCCTGGGCAATCCTACCATAGACCCGCATGGGGACCCCATCCCCGATGCGCAGGGCAAAATGGGGAAACAACGGACACAGGTGTCCCTGGACCAGGCACGCGCCCGGCGGCTGGAAGTAACGGCCGTGTCCGACAAGTCCACCGCCCTGCTGGAGTTCCTCACCGCCAAAGGCATCCGCCTGGGCAGCCAGTTGGAAATAATAGAACGATATGAATTTGACAATTCAATTGAAATAAAGATCAGGAATCAACCGGCCTTCACCATTAGTGAACAGGTAAGCAAGAACATCATGGTAAGGCCGCTGTAATGAATTAATCTATGGATCACACAACCTCGCTGAGTGAAGTACATCAGAGCGTAGATACCACTGCACGTTCGCGCTGGAGAAAATTACTGTCATTTTTCGGACCGGCTTACCTGGTAAGCGTAGGCTACATGGACCCCGGCAACTGGGCCACGGACCTGGCCGGCGGCAGCCAGTACGGGTACAAGCTGCTGTGGGTGCTGCTGATGAGCAACCTCATGGCCCTGCTGCTGCAAAGCCTGAGCGCCCGGCTGGGCATTGTGCGCGGCCGCGACCTCGCACAGGCCAACCGGGAAACCTATCCGCGCCCCATTAACTTTGTGCTGTACCTGCTGGCGGAAGTGGCCATTGCCGCCACGGACCTGGCGGAAGTGCTGGGCATGGCCATCGGTATACAATTGCTTACCGGGCTGCCCCTGGCCTGGGGCGTGAGCATTACCGTGCTGGACACCTTCCTGCTGCTGATATTGCAACGCTACGGCATCCGCAAAATGGAGGCTTTTATCATCAGCCTGGTGGCCATTGTGGGCATCTCCTTCCTGACAGAGCTGGTGCTGGCCAAACCGCTGATGTCTGAAGTAGTGACCGGCTTTGTGCCCGGCATACCGGACAATACCGCGCTGTACATCGCCATTGGCATTATAGGCGCCACCGTAATGCCGCACAACCTGTACCTGCACTCCGCACTGGTACAGACCCGCAAGATACAGCGGGACAATGGCGGCATTAAACAGGCGCTGAAGCTGAATTTCATAGACAGCGCCGTAGCCTTGAACCTAGCTTTTTTCGTGAATGCCGCCATCCTGATACTGGCAGCCACCGTATTCTTTAAAACAGGCCGTACAGATATTGCCGAGATACAGGACGCGCACCAGCTACTGGAACAATTGTTGGGCAACAAAGTAGCGCCCATCCTGTTTGCCGTAGCGCTGATAGCAGCCGGGCAGAGCTCAACCGTTACCGGTACCCTGGCCGGGCAGATCGTGATGGAAGGCTACCTGCGCCTGCGTATCAATCCCTGGCTGCGCCGCCTTATCACGCGGCTGCTGGCCATTGTGCCCGCCCTGCTGACCATACTGATAGCGGGCGATGACAAGGTGGGCGAACTGCTGGTGTTCAGCCAGGTGCTGCTAAGCCTGCAGTTGGGCTTTGCCATTATCCCGCTCATCCATTTTGTGAGCGACAAAAGCACGATGGGCGAGTACGCCGTTAAACCATTAACAAAAGCAGTGAGCTGGCTGATCACCGGCATACTGGTATACCTGAACCTGCGCATGGTGTTTACAGAAGCTTACAGTTACATTACGCAAGGCGGCAACGGCTGGATAGATGCCCTCATCATTGCAGGGGGTGTGGGCTTTGTGCTGCTGCTGGTTATCACAGTTGTATACCCTTTGCTGAGCAGGTACCGGCAAACGGCATCCGTGCGCATACACCCCTCCCAGCTCTCCCTTGGCCCCATGGAAAAGCCGCAGTATAACCGGATCGCCATGGCGCTGGACTTCAGCAAACAGGACGAGCAGGTGATCAGCAATGCCGTGGCCTACGGTAACGAACAAACGGAATATATATTGATACATATCGTGGAAAGCGCCTCCGCCAGGTATTTTGGCAAAGAGTCCGATGACTTTGAGACCCGGAAGGACCAGGAGCAGATGGATACCTACGTTGCCCTGCTGCGCGAGCGCAACATACCGGCCAAAGGCGTGCTGGGCTACCGGCACCGGGCCAAGGAAATTGTGCGCATCGTAAAAGAGGAAAAGGCGGACTTCCTGGTACTGGGCGGCCATGGCCACACCGGCATCCGGGACTGGGTGTTTGGCGAAACCGCCAACGAAGTAAGGCACCAGGTAAAAATACCCGTGCTGGTGGTACAATAATCTGTGGAATTAGTCAACAATTATGCGATCCTGTTTTCAACCCGGCGATCAAAAACATTTTACCCGCACCGTACGGGAAGCCGACTGCGCCACCTTTGAAACCGGCGCGGTACACCCGGTTTACAGCACTTTTGCGCTGGCGCGGGATGCGGAATGGTGCTGCCGCCTGTTTGTGCTGGATATGAAAGAGGCCGACGAGGAAGGCATTGGCACCATGATAACGGTGCAGCACCATGCACCCGCCAAAGTGGGCAGCACCGTGCATTTTACCGCTACCCTCATCCGGCTGGAAGGGCACGCGCTCACCTGCCGGTACGAGGCCCGGTGCGGTGATACGCTGATTGCAAGCGGGGAACAGGGACAAAAAATACTGAAGAAAGAAAAACTGCAAAGACTGTTTGGCACATCATAATATAGCCGCCGCTGCAGGCTTTTTAACAAAACATTAGTATAAAGCTTTCCTAATTAATGTAAATCTTACACTAACCGGAATAACTTTTGGTCTTACTACTTTGAACCAAAAGTTTAAACCATGTCTAAACACACTAAGGAAAACGTTAAACGGAGCATTCAGGAATTAGCGATGGGCAATTATTCCAGCTATCCGCAAGATTATGATCCTGCAAAGCAGGAGACCAACATAAACATCCGGTCACTGACAAAAGGCTATTGGGATGTGCGTGATGATAAGGAGATCCAGCGAGACAATAAACTGGGCATTCAACTGGAAGATTATGAACAGTGGACGCAGGAAGCATACAATACCTACGTTCGCCAGCATGCGGATGCACTGACCTGAACAGGTCTTGTTGTTTAAAAGGGAGGGCCGGCCAGGAAGCGTTTTTGCTTTTTAGCCGGCCCTTCCTTTTTTCAAGGCCCGGGCTTTTCAGCCGGGCTGCTGTAACATAGCAGGCATGATGCTTATTTTTATTGAAACCCAATTTTCACCATTCAATAACATCCTTATGAAAACACTGACTTTAGCCTGCACGCTGTTGCTCTTCCTGTTTACCGGCAGCTCCTTTACCGGCATCCCGGCCCCGGCTGAAAATGTAAACACAGCCGCCAGGGCGCGCATACATGCCACCTTGCGGCTTTCCCAGGTAGTAGCGGGAATAGAGGTAACGATCCCCACCGCCATCTACAGCGTTCAAAACCAGCAGACCGGTGCTTATGGCACTGCTATTGATCCCAACCGGTTTGACGTGGAAGTACAGGAGGGAGATGTGCTTTACCTGAACTCATTCGATCTGCCCCTGGCTATTTATTATACGGTGACTGCTGCGGATGTGGCCAGCGGAAGCATTCATGTGAGCATTTTATCTTTATAGGCGGGAGTATTCATTGCAGAGGGGCCGGCTAAACAATAGCCGGCCCCTCTGTATGAGCAATGGCGGAGTGTATATATAGCTTATCCTATTTGCTGATGCGGCTGCTGATCGGCTGTTTTTCCAATACGCCTTTCAGGTTCTGCAGGCCCGTTTCCAGGTCCTTACCCAGGTGTTGGTCCATATCAATAAACAGCAGCATAATGTTCATGGGGTAAGGCATGCTGCTTTCAAAGCCCCATTTTACCCTGGTTTGGCTGTCAGACACAGCGGCGGTGCTGAAACGCGCATCGGCCAGGCCTTCAAAGGGTTTGATAAAATGGATCTGCATGTCCACACTTTCGCCTTCCGCGATCTTCCTGATCTCCTGTTCGCCGGCGCCTGCCTTTTCACTATCCCAGGCGTATACAAAACCCACGGTACCGTCCGTGCCCCTGAAATCTTTTTTCATGCCCGGATCCATCATCGCCCATACGCTGAAGTGATCCTGGTTTTTCAGGTGTTTTACATAGTCAAACACTTCCTGTTTGGGTTTGCTGATAATGATCTCCCTTTCTACCGCATATTGCTTTTTAGTGAACAACGCGATGATCAGGGGAACGGCGATCAGCACGGCAATAGCGATCAGGATCTTTTTTACGATTTTCATACAGTGTATAGATTTTAGATGAATGTTGCTTCGATTTATATTGATGGTGTAAAACTAACTGGATTTCCCGGACGGCATGGGTTGCGAATCTGACATAAAAAGGGGGTGATCACGACATTTTTTTTTAAGCAACGAAAGCGGGGCGGCATGGCCGCCCCGGTATATAAAGGTCAAATGGCAGGATGCTGCGCTTATAGTCCCAGCGCTGCTTTCAGCCGGGGATAGCCGGTTTTGCTGACCGGCACTTTGGCCCCGGTGCGCAGAATGGCCAGGTGGTTCTCCTTTTCATAAGGCTCTATGCGCGTTACCTGGTTCACATTCAGTATGTAGGAGCGGTGCACGCGGGCAAACTGCTGCGGGTCCAGCGTTTGCTCAAAGAATGCCATAGTCTTGTTCTTCAGGAAAGCGCCTTCATGGGTGACGATCTTCACATAATCATCCGCCGCTTCCAGGTAGTGCACATCCGGCACGGGAATGATCTTGATCTTGCCATTGATCTTCACTACGATGCGGCTGCTTTGCAGGGGCGATGCCGCCGCCGTTTCCAGTAACTGCTCCGTGGCTGGCGACGGCGGGGTGGCGGAGAGGCGGTCCAGCCATTTCTGCAGGGCCTTTTCAAAACGGTCCTTTGAAAAGGGCTTCAGCAGGTAGTCTACTGCATTCACCTCAAAGGCGCGTATGGCATGCTCCTCAAAAGCGGTGGTAAAGATCACGGCGGGCATCTCTTCTACCAGTTCCAGCATTTCAAAACCGTTGATCTTGGGCATCTGCACATCCAGGAAAAGGATGTCCGGCTGGTGCTGCTGTATGGCTTTCAGCCCGTCAAACCCGTCATTGCATTCCTGTATCACCTGCACCTGCGGGAATCCCTGCAGGTACTCCTTTACTACTTCGCGGGCCAGTGGTTCATCGTCAATTATGATTGCTTTTATCATGTGGTTGCGGAACTTTAATCAAGGTGGTAAAAATGTGATCGTCGCAGCTTGTTTCCAGCAGGTCCTGCCGGGCAAACAGCAGGTACAGCCGGCGGCGGATGGAGCTAAGCCCAAAGCCGGTGCCGCGGTGAGGCTGCTGCAGGGCGCTGTCATACGGGTTTTGCGCCTGTATGTACAGCACATTGTCCTGCATCCAGGCCTTTATGGTGATGGTAATGGCTTCCGTAGTATCATACAAGCCGTATTTAATAGCGTTTTCCACTACAGGCTGCAGCAGCATGGGCGGTATCCGCGTTTGCGCGGCGGCGGGATCGGCCTCCACTATGGTGGACAGGCGGTGGCCAAAGCGCACCTTTTCAATATCCAGGTACCATTGCAGGTACTGCAGCTCTTCGGGGAGCGCTATCCATTGCTGATCCTCCCTTTTGAGCGTGCCCCGCAGGAATTCTGACAGTTTCAGCACCATTTCCCGGGCTTCCTGCGGGCGGATGACGATCAGCGCATTGATGGAGTTCAGGCTGTTGAATAAAAAGTGCGGCTGTAACTGTTGCCGCAACTTGTACAGCTCCGCTTCCCGGGAAATACGCTCCGCCGCTTCCCGGCGTTCCAGCATTTCCCGCTGCTCCACCATATCATACCACACCAGGCTCTTGAGCCCCATACCGGTAATGACCAGCCACCCGATAATGAAATGCACCGGCAGCGCCAGGTGCAGCCATTGCCGGTACTCCAGCTCCCGCGGGAAAAAATACCGCAACTGGCAGGTGGCCGCCGCCAGCCAAAGACCGGTAAGCGCCGTGCTGTAGGTCAGCACAAACACATACTTGCCCTTGCCGGGGCGGTAGTAGGACAGGTTATGATTAATGAGCAATACGGCAAAAGCCAGCAGCAGGGTATGCACCGCACTGTCTGCCCAGGCTACGGGCGGGCTGAGCTGAAACCACTGTATCAGCAGCACCCCGTATAGCAACAGGAAGATGTAGGTAGTCACTATAACGGTCCAACGGAAATATTTGTCGGATAAAGGGCGGCTGATCACGTTACTTTTATTTTTAATTAACAATTAATAATGAAGAATTAATAATCGTATGAACAATGTTACGCGAACCACTTGCAACGATTATTAATTGTTAATTATTCATTATTAACTGATCTCAATATACTGCGGGTCCTGCAACTGGGCGGACTTCATCTGCAGCCAGGCTACATAGGCGGTGGCATCTGCCGGCTCCTCGATACGGGAGTACAGCTCCATGCCGTCTGACAACTGGTCCAATGTGTAGAGCTCCGGTACATTGATGAATTTCCATTCCACCAGCTCCTGTTTCTGGTTGCGGAACGCATACTGTTCCTGCAGGCCTATCTCGCGCGCTTTCTGCGCCGCCACCTGCTTGCTGTCCGCACTGATCAGGCGCAACTGCTCGTCGAACTGCGGCATATGGTTACCGCTGCCGCAAATGATCTGGTACACTATTTTCGCTACAAACCAACGCATACTACTAATAATTTAAAAAGGGTTAAAAAAGTTTTATTGAATACAGGTTATATCATGCATAACTTTTGATCTCCATGCCCCCGAAAACACAGGAGCCTTTGATCACCAGGATTTTGCCGGTATTGGGCGTCACCAGCTCCGCCGGGCGCTTGTCTTCCACACCGCCAAAGATGGTATCCACTTCCAGCTTCACGTCCCAGTTGGAGGGCACTACCAGCTCTATGCCGCCAAAAACGGCATTCGTTTCTATTACCACCTGGCCATTGAAATCCGCCTGGGTCAGGTTGATCTCTACTCCACCGAAAATAGCGCTCACATCCCCACCCTGGAAGTTCTTGGTCAATACCACCCTTTCCGTTCCTCCGAAAATAGAGGACACGCTCAGGAAATCATCACTGTTTGGGTTTGGTTGTACCGCGCCTTCAGGAGCGTCGGCAGACCAGGTGCCTTTGTATTCCCCGGCAGACCAGGAGCCCTTGTAAGTGCCGGCAGACCAACGATGCTGCCCTGCCCTCCCAAAGCACCGGTCCTTGCGATAAGGACGCTTGATCAACATAAATATCCCTATAAGCACCAGGCCCAGGGGCCAGCCATAGCGCGGGAAGTCAAATTGCCAGATCCCCATTCTATCTACCAGAAAGATGGCGCCCAGCAGCGTGAGAATAAACCAGGGGCCGCCGCGGAACCGGTGTTTTATGCCGATCAGCAAACCAATCACCACCATCAGCATCTGCCAGGAAAATACCCATCCGGGTACCCCCTCCAGGTCTATGTTTTGCAGGAAAAGGAACAGGCCGACCACGATGAGTATGACTCCACCCCAGGCGCCGTTGTTCCGTTTGTGTGCTATTTTTCTTTCGTCCATTATTTTTAAGATTATGATACAAAACTAGGGAGCGGCGGCCGGGCCTTCAAGCGGGTTTAGGCTAAAAATGGCGAAGTTCCGGTGAACGGGGGGAAAATAACGGTGAAAAAAACCAAATCGGCTTATCTTTGCGCACTAAATAAGTGTTTATGCCGGCAGAAAAGATTGTAATGACCAATGGGCAGTTAAAGGTTCCCGACCAACCAGTAATTCCATTTATTGAAGGCGACGGTATCGGTCCCGACATCTGGCAGGCCAGTGTGCGCGTATTTGACGCCGCCGTGGAGAAAGCGTATGCGGGCCAGCGAAAGATCGCCTGGAAAGAAGTACTGGCAGGCGAAAAGGCCTTCCAGCAAACCGGTGAATGGCTGCCAGCCGCTACCCTTGCTGACCTGAAAGAATACCTGGTGTCCATTAAAGGCCCGCTGACTACGCCGGTAGGCGGCGGCATCCGTTCCCTGAACGTGGCCATGCGCCAGGAGCTGGACCTGTACGCCTGTGTACGGCCGGTACGCTGGTTCAACAAGGTGCCCTCTCCCCTGCGCCATCCCGACCAGGTGAACATGGTGATCTTCCGTGAAAATACCGAGGACATCTATGCCGGTATTGAATATATGTACGGCACCCCTGAAGCGCAGCAACTGCTGCATTTCCTGCAGCACGACCTGGGCGTAAAGAAGATCCGCTTCCCGGAAACTTCCTCCTTCGGCATCAAGCCGGTTTCCAAAGAAGGCTCCGAAAGGCTGATCCGCTCCGCCATCCGTTACGCTGTTGAGCACAAGCTGCCCTCCGTAACCCTGGTGCACAAAGGCAATATCATGAAGTTTACCGAAGGGGGCTTCAAGAACTGGGGCTACGAGCTGGCGCGGCTGGAGTTTGGCGAGCAGGTGTATACCTGGGAACAGTGGGAAGCCACCAAGAAAGAGCAGGGAGAAGAAGCGGCCAACAAGGAACTGAACATTGCGCTGGCGCATAACAAGATACTGATCAAGGACGTGATTGCCGACAACTTCCTGCAGCAGATACTGCTGGCGCCCGCGGATTTCTCCGTGGTAGCCACCCTGAACCTGAACGGCGACTATATTTCCGATGCGGCCGCTGCGGCGGTAGGCGGTATCGGCATCGCTCCCGGCGCCAATATCAACTACGTGACCGGGCATGCGGTATTTGAAGCTACCCACGGCACCGCTCCCCGCTTTGCCAATACCAACACCATGAACCCCTCCTCCGTGATCCTGAGCGGTGTGATGATGCTGGAGTACATGGGCTGGAAAGAAGCGGCCAATCTTATCGTGGAAGGCCTCAGCACGGCTATCATGCGTAAGCGGGTGACCATTGACTTCTACAAGCTGATGGACGACGCCACCCTGGTATCCACCAGCGAGTTTGCAGACGAGATCATTAAACACCTATAAACATTGAGCTTAAAGCCGAAAGCGAAAAGCATAAAGCTAATGCAGCAACCGCTCCAAGGCTTTCTGCTTTAAGCTTTTAGCTTTCCGCCAATTTGGATTTTGTACCACGTTATAGTATATTTCGGGTTTATCTTGCTTGAATAACTAGTTGTAGATAACCTTATTAATTCTAAAAAAACACCTGAAATGGCAGAAAAGATCAAAGTCGCAAATCCGGTGGTAGAACTGGATGGAGATGAGATGACACGGATCATCTGGAAATTCATTAAAGACAAACTGATACTTCCCTACCTGGATGTTGATATCAAATACTACGACCTGGGCATAGAGCACCGCGATGCCACCAACGACCAGGTGACCGTAGATGCAGCCAATGCGATCAGAGAAATTGGCGTAGGTATCAAATGCGCTACCATTACGCCGGATGAAGCCCGCGTAAAGGAGTTCAACCTGAAGCAAATGTGGAAATCGCCCAACGGCACCATCCGTAACATCCTGGACGGTACCGTATTCCGCGAGCCCATCGTGACCAAGAATGTGCCCCGCCTGGTGCCCAACTGGACCGCACCTATCTGCATCGGCCGTCACGCTTTCGGCGACCAGTACCGCGCAACCGACTTTGTGACCAAAGGCAAAGGCAAGCTGACCATCACCTTTGAAGGTGAGAACGGTGAAACGATACAACACGAAGTATACAACTTCAAAGGCGATGGCGTGGCCCTGGCCATGTACAACACGGACGAGTCCATCAAAGGCTTTGCCCGCGCCTGCTTTAACCAGGCCCTGATGAAAAAGTGGCCGCTGTACCTGAGCACCAAGAATACCATCCTGAAAAAATACGACGGCCGCTTCAAGGACATCTTTGAAGAGATCTACCAGAACGAGTTCAAAGCCGAGTTTGACAAGAACAACCTGGTATACGAGCACCGCCTGATAGACGACATGGTGGCCAGCGCCCTGAAATGGAACGGCAACTTCGTATGGGCCTGTAAGAACTATGATGGCGACGTACAATCTGATACGGTGGCACAAGGCTTCGGCTCCCTGGGCTTAATGACCTCCACCCTGGTAACACCGGACGGCAAGGTAATGGAAGCGGAAGCGGCGCACGGCACCGTAACCCGCCACTACCGCGACCACCAGGCCGGTAAGCCTACTTCCACCAACCCCATCGCCTCTATCTTTGCCTGGACCCGTGGCCTGGAATTCCGCGGCCGCCTGGACAACAACCAGGAGCTGATCAACTTCTGCCATGCGCTGGAGCAGGTGTGCGTGGAAACCGTGGAAAGCGGCAAAATGACCAAGGACCTGGCCGTATGTATCCACGGCAACAAAGTGGAGCATGGCAAGCACTACCTGTATACGGAAGAGTTTTTACAGGAGCTGGACAGTGCGTTGAAAGCAAAGCTGAAAAAATAGAATAATAAATCTTAAATGATAAATGTAAAATGTAAAAGTAGGTAGCCAGTATTTCATTAAGGCATTTCACCCTCACTTTTACATTTTGCATTTATCATTTGCTATTTTACATTTTCAAAACCCCATCTGCTTCCGCAGGGCTTCATCTTCCCCATAAATATCTTCGTAGAACACCAGGCGGTTATCGTCCTTTGCTACTGTTGTAAAATAGCGGATGTAAATGGGCAGCCGGCGGGTAAAGTTCACCTGTTTTTTTTCCTGGAAGGCCAGCCAGGTGCGCACACTGTCGCGCATATGCCGCAGGGTATCGTCTTTTACCAGGTACATGGCCAGGCTGTCCCACTGCTGTACCCTTACGCAGCCGTGGCTCAGGGCGCGGTAGCTGTTGCGGAACAGGCTGCGGTTGTTGGTGTCATGCAGGTATACGCTGTACCTGTTCATGAAATTGAATTTCATAATGCCCAGGGAATTGTCCTCGCCATCCATCTGGCGCAGCACATAGGGGAAATGCCCTCTTCCCAGTTTGGTCCAGTCTATCGTATAGGGGTCTACGGCATTGCCGTGCCGGTCTATCACTTCCAGGTTCTTTTCCGCCAGGTAGTTGATGTTCCTGCGGATAGCCGGCAGCATTTCCCGGAACACGATGCTGTAAGGCACGCGCCAGTAAGGGAACATCACGAAATTGGTCATCCGGGAATTGAGCAGGGGTGTTCTGTTGCGGGGCGTGCCCACTATCACACGGGAGTGCAGCACCACGGCCCCGCTGTCTACCACCTGCAGGTCGTAGGCAGGAATGTTCACTATCAGGTAGCGGTCCGGCAGGGTATCCGGCAGCTTGCGCCAGCGGTCCAGGTTCAGGGCCACCTGCACCTCCCAGTCATACAGGGAGCGGTTCAGGAATTCCCGTGTTTTTTTCCCGGCAATACCGTCGGGGTACAGGTTAAAGGCCTGCTGAAACGCTTTCACCCCCTGCTTCAGCAAGGTAGTATCGCCATAGCGGCCGGTAGTATCCACAAAAGCGGCCTGCACCAGCCGGTTGAGCACCTGTTGCCGGTAGGCGGCGGTATCGGTATATACATCCGGCAGGGTATCGCGGGTAAGCCCTTTATATCTTTCACGGAATGCCAGCAATCCCTGCTTCAATGCGGCATACCCTTCATGCGCCGGTTCCAGGCTGCCTAATACGGCGGCTATACTTTTTTGCTGCAAGGCCTGTTGCAGGAGGTTAGCCAGGGTGGTGTCCGTAAAGGCGGAGTCCCGGCGCAGGGTAACGCTGTCCCGGGGCGCCGCGCCAAAATGCAGGTGGGAGGCCATTTTCATGAATGCATCCGTCATCATCACATCTACTTTGGCCCACAGGGCTGCATCCTTGCGGGAAGTGCTGTCGGTCCTCACCTGTTGCATGGCGGCCGTCAGGGCCCCGGCGTGGTAACAGGCAGGCAGCAGGCCCGCATCCATGGCATGCAGCACCAGGTGCAGCATGGAGTCTGCGCTGGCAGTGGCCGTTCCATTGTCTGACCACTGGGGGGTATTGTCCTCTTGCTGGTAAAAGTACCGGAGGGCGGTAGCCAGCATGGGTATGCTGTCTTCCATCATACCGTTATTGTCTGCCATATAAGCCAGCCGTTCTGCAATATTTTCAGGGATGACTTCATGGAGCTGCCGGATATTCCTGACGATCTCCTGTTGTTTCGGCGTCTTTTTACGGCCACAGGCGGCCAGTACCCATAGCGCCGCCAGGCAAATGATATACTTGTAACTCATTGACAAATGGATAAAAATCCCAAATTCCAGATTCCAAATTCCAAAAGCCAGGCCAGGCCCTCAATAATACAGAACTGTTACTAACAATTAAGGGCTTGTCGCCATTTTGGGATTTGGGTTTTGGAATTTGGAATTTTGCTTACTATATGGCGTCCAGCGGCCGGCGCCGGTGCTCTTTCATTTGTTTGAACCGGCTGGGGGTCAGCCCGGTCACTTTCTTAAACTGGCCGGATAAATGCGCTACGCTGCTGTAGCCTAACTGGTACGCTATTTCGCTGAGGTTCAGCTCATCGTACACCAGTAGTTCCTTTACCCGCTCTATCTTCTGCTGGATAATATACTGTTCTATGGTCAGTTGTTCTATTTCGGAGAACAGGCTGCTGAGATAATGGTAGTCCTTATGCAACTGGCGGGAAAGCAGCGTAGAAAAATTTTCCCGCATTTCGTTCAGGGGAGAATGATGGATAGTAGCGATAATGATATTCTTAACAGCTTCCACCAGTTGCTGCTTCCGGTCGTCTACCAGGGGCAATCCCTCCTGCTCCAGGGCGGCAGCTACCGCCTGCAACTGTTCACTGTCCGGCTGGCCGTTCAGCACGGCCTTTCCCAGTTGCACATCCTGTACGGATAAGCCTTCCCTTTCCAGCACGGCCCTCACGGCTTTTATGCAGCGGGGGCATACCATGTTTTTAATGTGCAATTCAAAGTTTTGCATATCCACGCAAAACTAATTAATAATTAAGAATGAATAATTAATAATCGTTACGCTGGTGTTTCGGGTAACATTACTGCAACGATTATTAATTATTAAATATTAATTATTCATTCTTAACTGTTACTTGTATACGGTCTGCCAGGTCCAGCAGCAGGGAGATGTTAACGCCGTTACCGCCGGTTACTTCGGGGCGCAGGTAACCGTCCAGGTCCGGCTCATAATACACATCCAGTCCGTCTACATTTACCTTGTACCGTTGAGAATGGCCATGCAGGGGCAACACATCATACCGGTTCGCGTTATGTTTTATTGTAAATGCCTTCATCTGATAAAATTTTGTTACAACCATTTCAACAAAATCCTACACAAAAGTTACGCCATTTACGTCACAAAACCGCTACTTAACATAGCAGTTCCGCGCCCTAGTTTATAAACCACCAGCGGAGGCCCACCCGTATGCCGAAATCGTTTAAGGGGTACAGCGGAGCGGCGAAGTTATTGGTTGCCAGGAAGGTATTCAGGTTCTCCGCCCGTATGTAGGCCGACAAGGACTTAATACGGAAATGCAGGAACGCAGTAAGGTCCGGGAGATTATACCCTACTTTCTGTGTATTCTGGTACACAAACTGGCCCTGCAACGGTGAATAATCATCGGCATAATAGTCCGTATTATAACGGGCTTCTATACCTGTCATCAGGTTCAGGTTATTGAACAGGCGGTTTTCATAGGCTATGCGGTGGCGGGTCCAGATGGTAGGCACATTTACCGGGCCATTGCCATGCACCTGCTGGAAAGCGATATCCGCATACCAGTTCCAGTGCTTTACCCGGAAATGCTTGCTGAATATGACCTGCAACAGGTTGAACAGGCCGGAGGCCTGCGCGCTGTGCATATAATCAGTAAAGTAAGTATACTGGTTATAGATATAGTAATTCGCTACCAGGTTATATTTCAGTTTTTTATTATCTGCGGAGAACTGGAGCTGGGTGATGTTCTCCTTGCCCAGGTCTGTATTGTACCAACTGTCGCGGTTATAGCTGAAAAACTTGTATACATAGGAAGGCTCGCGGTTTACGTTCCGGAACAGGAGGCTTACATTGCCCAGGGTTTCATTGAGGTAGCGGCTCAGCATACCGCTCACGCTGTAATCGCCCAGGTTGCGGCCCACTGCATAGAACTCGCCTTTGGCGGAAAAATCCCAGCGCTCGTTGCGTGTTTTATTGCGGTACTCGCCATGCAGGGCCAGGTTGTTGAACTGCTGGCTCACATTGTCCGGGAACTCGCCCCGGGTATGATCAAAACGGGCGCCCAGGTTAATGAAGTGCGCCAGGTTGCCCCTTACCGGGAACTGTATCAGCGACAGGTCGTTGGAAAGGGTGCGCCACTGCTGGCGTGCATGGATGGTATCATTGGCCTTGTATACGATATCGTAATGCAGCGGGTAGTATTCCTGATCGGGATCATTATCCGTAAACTCGTAGGTATTGCTCTGGGATTTAAAGGTATACTGCACGCGGAATACAGGATCGAACTTGTAGTACTGCGTGGTATCGTTCACGTGCACGGTATCGCCCTTTCCCCAGTCGTACTGCTGCTCCAGGAGTATGCCCCTTTGCTGGTAGGTGGATTTAACCGCGATGGTAGTGCCGAAGAACGCATAGGTGGGCACCTCCTCGTTGCCCAGGTTCACGTCTATGGTCCGCCGGTTGCTGTACCTGGAGCTGTCCAGGTAGGATGCGTCCCGGATACCGCCGTTCTCCCCGCCGTTGATCTTGTTATAATAGTAGCTCAGGTAAGCGTGGTAGCGCAGGTTTTTGCTCTTGTAGTTGGCCGTTACCCGGTACAGGTCATGATTCGTGTTCTGGGTGCGGAAATACCCCGGCGCATTGATCTTCCGGTAGTCAAAGGAAAAATTGAAATACTGGTTGCGGTTCTGGGTGTGCGATACGCCGATCACCTGCTCCTGCTTGGCGCCGATGAGGTACTGCAGCTCCGAGTAGGGCCGGGTGGTGTTATAGAACCGGGCATTCTCATGACTGAAGCCGTATACATCATAGGCATGAAACCCTTCATCAAAACCGGCCTGCATACGCGGCGTAAAAATAATGTTGCGCGCGGCGCTGCCGGTATTGCCCAGGGTCACGTAGCTGGCGGGCACGCCCAGGTAGTTGCCGGTAAAATCTATCACGGAAGAATCCAGCCGGTGCTGCACCGGATCATTCAGGTAGTGATATTTGAGGGTAAGGGTGTCCGGCCCCAGGTTGCGCTGGGAGGTGTCCCGCTGCATACGGGTATTGCCGCCTGCGCCAAAGTTGCCGAAGCCGCCTGTATTGAACTGTGCCATTACCTGGCTGCCGCCTGTTACCAGCAACCCCAGTATGATGAAAAGATGCCTCATTAACAAATATAATTAGCTGTTGGCTACTAGCTCCCTGAAAATATGTGTCAGCCTGGGGGCCGCTGCTGCAGCAGCTTCCAGCACTTCCGCATGGGTGATCACATTTTCCTCCTCCCGTATACCGATATCCGTTATCACGCTCATAGCAAACACCTGCAGGCCGGCATGCACCGCCACGATCACTTCGGGCACCGTGCTCATGCCCACGGCATCGCCGCCAATGATATGCATGTATTTGTATTCCGCCCTGGTTTCAAAGGTAGGGCCCTGCACGCCTACATATACGCCGGTATGCACGGGTATATTGCCGGCGGCGGCAATTTTCTGCGCCCGGTCGATCAGCGCCCTGGCATAAGGCTCGCTCATATCCGGGAAACGGGGCCCCAGGGTATCCTCGTTGCGGCCGCGCAGCGGGTGCTCCGGCTGCAGGTTGATGTGGTCGCGGATGATCATCAGGTCGCCCACCTTAAAAGCGGGGTTCATACCGCCGGCGGCATTGGAGATCAGCAGTGTATGAATGCCCAGCGCCTTCATGACCCTTACCGGGAAAGTGACCTGCTGCATGGACAGTCCCTCGTAATAGTGGAACCTGCCGGCCATCACTACTACCGGGCATCCCTGCATGTAGCCCAGGATCAGGCGGCCCTGGTGCCCTTCCACGGTGGAGGACGGAAAATGCGGAATATCCCCGTAGGGGATCTCCGTACGGTCTGTAATATCCGATACCAGGCCGCCCAGGCCGCTGCCCAGTATGATGCCTATGGCCGGCTGCAGCGTGGACTGGCTGCTGATATAGCCCCTGGCCATGGCTATTTGCTGTAAAAGGTCACTCATGTATGCAAGTTGTTAGTTACTTTCCTGCCGCGCAAAGTTATTTTTAAATTCACAAACCCTGTGGTTTTATATTTAAATCATAATGACCTATTTTAGCGCAAATTTTTTGACTGATGAAACCGGGCAGGTGAAACATTGCTTACTTTAAGAAAGATAATGTGCATGCAAGGTTCCTTCCGACCTAAAAAAACAAAAACATTATAAGGATGAAATGCGCATAATCATTGAATAATGATTGTGCAAATTCCATGTGACCGTTAAAAAAATCAAATATATTTCACATGAATTTACATGAATACCAGGCGAAAGAACTGTTAAAAAAATATAACGTACCGGTTCAGGAAGGCATCCCGGTAGATACGCCGGAAGCTGCAGCCGAAGCTTACAAGCAACTGAAGGTGCAGTTCGGTAATGAATTTGCGGTGGTAAAAGCCCAGATACATGCCGGCGGCCGCGGTAAAGGCAAGATCCGGGGTACGGAACAGACAGGCGTAAAGGTGGGCAAAAATGCGGAAGACATCAAGACCATTGCCGGTAACATACTGGGCGGCGTGCTGGTGACCATACAGACAGGCCCCGCCGGCAAGCTGGTAAACAAGGTGCTGGTAGCCCAGGACGTGTATTATCCCGGCCCCAACCCCGTTAAGGAGTTTTACCTGTCCATCCTGCTGGACCGCGCCAAAGGTCAGAATGTGATCATCTACTCCACCGAAGGTGGCATTGATATAGAAGAAGTGGCCCATAAAACGCCCGAAAAGATATACAAGGAATGGGTATTCCCCGGCGGACTGCTGCAGCCTTTCCAGGCCAGGAAGATCGCCTTTAACCTGGGTCTGAAGGGGGAAGCCTTCAAGAACATGGTGAAATTCGTGACCAGCCTGTATAACGCCTATGTAGGCCTGGACGCGGCGCAACTGGAGATCAACCCGCTGTTCAAGACCAGCGACGAAAAGATCATTGCCGTGGATTGTAAGATGATCCTGGACGATAACGCCCTGATGCGCCACCCCGACCTGGAAGCGCTGCGCGATATCACCGAAGAGGACCCGACCGAAGTAGAAGCCGGCAAATACAACCTGAACTTCGTAAAACTGGACGGTAACGTGGGCTGTATGGTAAACGGCGCCGGCCTGGCTATGGCCACCATGGACATGATCAAGCTGAGCGGCGGCGAGCCGGCCAACTTCCTGGACGTAGGCGGCACCGCCAACGCCCAGACCGTGGAAGCCGGTTTCCGCATCATCCTTAAAGACCCGAAAGTAAAGGCCATCCTGATCAATATCTTTGGCGGCATTGTACGTTGCGACCGTGTAGCCCAGGGGGTGATCGACGCCTACCAGTCCATCGGCAACATCACGGTGCCCATCATTGTGCGCCTGCAGGGCACTAATGCAGAAGAAGCCAAAAAGCTGATCGAAGAAAGCGGCCTGAAGGTGCAGTCTGCCATCCTGCTGAGCGAAGCCGCAGGTTTGGTGAACAAGGCGGTGAGCGCGTAGATAAGTAACGAAGGAAAAAATTAAAAATAAAAAAAGTGAGGCAGCCCTTCGGTATGGAGGAGCTGCCTTACTTTTTTAAGACTGTATGTCTCTTTATTTTTCTTTTTTACTTTTTACTTTTCATTTTCCCCTACCTTTACACTTCCATCCTTTATATACCCTGCTTTCCGCGGGGAAGCAGACTTTTATGCTTATTGTTAAAGTCTGAGTAATGCAACGTTTACGATCCTTCTTTCTATTCTGCTCCGGAGCGCACCTGCCCATGCTGAAAAGGGCGCCTGTGGAAACCAACAAGTATGCCGGCATCGGGGGCACCATCTTCTTCACCGGCCTGCTGGCCGCCATATCCGGCGGGTACGCACTGTGGACGGTATTCAATTCCCTGTGGGCCGCCTTGCTGTTTGGTCTCATCTGGGGGTTGATGATCTTTAACCTGGACCGTTATATCGTGTCCAGTTTAAAAAAGCGGGACCGCTTCCTGCAGGAGTTTGCCATGGCCCTGCCCCGGCTGGTGCTGGCCCTGCTCATTGCCATCGTGATCTCCAAACCGCTGGAGCTGCAGGTGTTCAACAAGGAGATACAGGCAGAGCTGATCACCATGGAGCAGCAGGTGTACAAAACCCAGGAGGATAAAGTAAAGGAGCGCTACCAGGCGCGTATGAACGAACTGCAGGCGGACATTGCCCGGCTGAACGCCGCCATACAACAGCAGGCCGCCAGAAGAGATACGCTGGCGCTGATCGCCCAGCAGGAAGCAGACGGCACCGGCGGCTCCCGCCGCCGCAACCTGGGCCCCATCTACAAAGCCAAAAAAGCGGACGCAGACCGGGCAGCGGCGGAGCTGGCGGATATTACCGCCCGCAACCAGCAACTGATAGCCGCCCACCGGCAGCAGCTACAGTCCATAGACTCCATTATGAAGGCCGACATACAGCAAATGGGCCGGGGCCGGCTGAACGGGCTGGCCGCCCGCCTGGATGCCCTGGGCCGGCTCACGGACCGCAGCGCCCCCATCTGCTGGGCCAACTGGTTCATCATCCTGCTGTTCATTGCCATAGAATGCGCCCCGGTGATCGTAAAGCTGATTTCGCCGCGCGGACCTTATGACGACCTGCTGCAGCAGCATGAACATGCTTTCGAGATACACCGGAAACTGCGGATGGCCCAGCGGGAAATGGACTACGAACGGCGCATGGAGCAGGAAAAGGCGCTGGCCGGCTAAAGCGATGAACGCGGATTTTCCTTATCTTAAGGAACGGATCAAATCCCTTCTTATATGCAGGTGCATCTTAAAACCATTCATGACAGCAGCGCTGCCGTGGCCTGGGCAGGCCCCCGCACGGTGGTAGTGGACCGTACGCCACGGGAAGGCGGCCAGGGTATTGGGTTCAATGGCGGGGAACTGCTGCTGATGGCCATCGGCGCCTGCTACTGCAATGACCTGTACCGCGATGCCGCCGCCTTTGACGTGCAACTGGAACAGGTGGAGATCATTGTGAACGGGGACTGGGGCGGCACGCCCGTACATGCACAGAACGTGCGGTACGATGTAAAAGTACGCGCCAATGCCTCCCGTGAGCAGGTCGAGGCGCTCCTGAAGCACACGGACCAGCAGGCGGAAGTGCTGCACACCCTGCGCACCGGTACACCATTGAAGCTGAACAGCTATGAAATCAGCCGTTAGCTGGCCAGTTCTACCTCGTAAATAGGACTGAAAAGATAAATGCGGTTGGTAGCCACCTCCTCGCAGCGGTAACGCTTCCGGATCCGTTCCCCTTTCCTGAAAATACGGCCGTCCCTGGTTTTAAATAACTGGTGGAGGGGTAGCTGCTCTACAAAAAAATGATTCTCCCTGCGTTTGTCGTACTGCTTCAGCACGCGCATCAGGTTATCGTCCGCGCAGGAGCTGGCGGCCGGGTTGTGCATGCTTTGCCGCAGGGCCGCTTCCACATCCTCCGGCAAATAGCCCTTGCCTACAAACTGCCGCAGTATTTTCGAGAATTCCTGTTTCCATTCCTTGCCGTGGGAGGGCACGCTGTTGGCGTATTGTATAAAGGTCACCAGGTGCGCTATTTCATGCAGCAGGGTGATGAGGAAGGCGTATTTGTTCAGGTTGCCGTTTACGCTGATGCGGTGCCCGCCCTTGCGGTCGGGATGCCGGTAGTCGCCCAGGAGGCTTTGCCGCTCACGGGTAATGGTCAGGTGCACTTTAAAGGTGGTAATATAGGCCATTACCTGCTCAAAAGTGCCGTCTGGCAGGTAGGCAGCGAGTGCATGTAAAGGCGCTTCCTGCTTCACACCGGTTCAGGTTTTCTTTTTAAGCAACTTGTACAGGCTGAGCGTTTCCAGCACGGTGTAGATCACGTACAGGAACATCCAGGTAAATATGGTGGCCTTGCTTACATCCGGCCGGGTGATGAGCACATAGGCCGTGATGCCCACCATGCACAGCATCAGCTTGCTGAAGGTGGAGGCATACACCATACGAACGAACACATGGTTGTTGGCAGCCGCCAGTCCGCGGCGGCTAAGGACATAAGATAGCCCCGTTATACCTGCCAGTACCAGGTTACCGGCCAGCAGCACGTTGTAGTGCATGCCGGCATCCAGCAAACGGGGCTTTAGTAATATGAAGGCTCCATTCAGGATGGAGAAAACAATGAACAGTCGGATAAAAAAACGGTCACTCATTCCGCCGGGTGTCTTTTATAATTTGCCACAAAAGTAGGGTTAAAGCCAGTAAAGAAAAAATGATCAGGAACACAGGGAACGACCATCCTGTCCGCTGGTCCAGTTTATAACCAACGAATACTGCCAAACCCAGTGTGGCCATCATCTGAAAAGCCAGCCCGGCGTAACGTAATAACAGGTAATTACGCTTCTTCTCCTGTGGTGGCTTCTTCCTGGACGAAGGTTCTTTCATGTTTATCTTTCACGGACTCGTTCTCCTCGGCATCCATATAACAGCGGCCGTTGAACTTGGCCGTAGGCTCCATTTCAAAATGGGCGGTGTATACGTCTCCCTTTACCATAGAGTTGCCCTTCAGGAACAACAGCTCCTCTACCTTGATGATACCGGTCACCTTTCCCAGGATATCCGCGCTCTGGCATACCAGGTCGCCGGTGATCTCGCCTTCCGGACCTACCACGATCTTTGCTTTGGTAGATACCAGGCCGCTTACCTGTCCATCAATACGGATGTCTCCTTCACACACAATATCGCCCTGGATAGAGGTGCCACTGCCTATGATATTCACATTGGAAGAAGGCAGTATGGTCTTGCTTTCGCCTTTCGAATTACGGTTGTTGTTGTTAAACATAGGTTTTCAAGTGTTTATTCGGTTTTTCAATTCAGGGATGAAGTTAAAAAAATATTAACAATTAAACTAATAAGTACTATTATCTACCTTAGGCACTTTCAGCATGGTGCTATCCAGCTTACCGGTAAAGTCGCCATTAATGACCTGTTTGATGTTGTTAAGGTACTGGTCGCGGGCTATGATTGCACTCTCCAGCGAATCCGTGCGCATTTTAAGCTTGATGAATTCCTTGCGTTGTTTCAGGTCGCCGTAGCCCGGTATGTAATACCGCAGCGGGGTAAATACCACCGTAGCCACGGTAATGGCCACCAGCAACACAAACAGCGTACTCAAAGCCACGTACACGCTCATTCTCGACAGTTTGAAAGAAGTTACCTCTTCGTAGGTATCGTCATTCATGATCACCAGCCGGTACTTATGCCGGATTCTCCCCAGCTCCCTCCCCGTTTTTTTATTACGCTTAGCCATATCGATTTTAAGTCGGCTAAAATTAAACAATTATATTATAAATACAGGCCCAAATGGAAATTCTCTCATTCCCTGCGGGTAAAAAAATAATCCTATCTTTAAAATATTTTTTCACATAAACAGTTATAATAGTAGCCTATACACCCGGCATCCATGAATCGCGATCGATCATTATTATATATCATTCCCCGCGCTGTAAGTTTCTTATTAGTCGTTACCTGTCCTATAGCGGTGTTTGCCCAGAGCAAAGCCCCCGTGAAAACCCAGACGGCTCAAAAGGTGGAGGACAGAAGACCGCCCTCCGAAAAACTGGCCGAGAAGCGCTTTACCTGGAACCGCAAGGTGATGCAGAACCTGGTGACGCGCTATAACTATTATTATAATGCTAAAACAAAACTGGACGGTGTTGTAAAGAACATCGCCCGGCAGGGCCTGGACAATTACAATGACCTGCTGCCCTTCTACCCCTACAGCCTGCAGGACCAGGGCCTGAACGAGAATGAGCTGGACTCCGTGATACTAAAAGCATCCGTAGCCATCCAGATCCATGACCCCCGCGGCAAATGGATAGATGATTGCTACCTGCTGATAGGCCGCGCATATTTTTATAAAAGCGACTGGGAGAACGCCCGCAAGACCTTCCAGTTCATGAACCGCAGCTTTGCGCCCAAGAAAAAAGAAGCATACAACACAGTGGTAGGATCTGCCGAAAATGATCATATTTCCATCGCCACCAAAGAAAAAAGGAAAGGCGTTATCGGCCGCCTCAAGCACAAAAGCGTGCGCAACGACGCTTTTCTGTGGAATGCCCGGACCCTGCTGGAAGAAAAGGAATATGACGAGGTGCAGAGCCTCCTGAACGTGCTGGAAGCCGATCCCAACTTTCCCAGGCGCCTGAAAGGCGACCTGGCCGAGGTACGCGCCTACAGCTTCTACAAGCAGGGCATGTATGCCGAGACCATGACGCCCCTGCGCACGGCCATCTCGGCCAGCGATAACCGGGAGTCCCGGGCCAGGATGTCGTTTATACTGGGACAGTTGTACGCCCGGCAATTACAGGCAGACTCCGCCATGGACATGTTCCGGGAAGTGATCCGCCAGAAGCCGGACCCCATGATGGATTTCCAGGCGCGGGTGCAGATAGCCAGGCTCAATGTGCAGGACGGCAAACCCGGCTCCCTGGAGAGCAGCATGGCCGCCCTGCGCAAAATGGCTAAAAAAGAACGCTATATCCCCTTCCGGGATGCCATTTATTATACCATGGCCGACCTGGTGGCGGCCAAAGACCCGGATGCAGCCATTAAATTCCTGATGCAGTCCCTGAAACAGGAGAGCAACAACCCCATGCAAAAGACGCTTTCCTTCAAAGCAGTGGCGGACATCTATTACAACCAGCGCCAGTACCGGCAGGCCAAAGACTATTATGACAGCACCGCTACCGTAATGCCGCAGGATTTTGCGGATGCCGGGGTGGTGAACGTGCGCAAAGCCGTGCTGGGCGACGTAGCTACCCGGGTAGATGCCATTGAGCGGGAAGATAGCCTGCAGCATATTGCCGCCATGCCGGAAACAGAGCGCCAGGCCTTCCTCGAGGACATGGCCGCCAACATCCGCAAAGCGGCCGAGGAAAAGAGAAAAGCAGCAGCGGAAGCCGCCGGGGACAACCGCAGCTATAATGATAATAATACGCTGGCCATGAACGGCGCCTTCGCACAGGGAGGCCCCAACGGCGGCTCCGGTCCTGCGGACAGCCAGGGCGACTGGTATTTTTATAATGCCGCCAGCAAATCATCCGGCTACTCCGAGTTCAAACGGCGCTGGGGCAACCGGCAACCGGGCGATAACTGGCGCAGGAGCCAGCAAAGCTCCGTCAATTTTGCCGGCAACCAGCCGGAGGGCCAAACCACAGACTCCCTGATGGCCGCTGCCAGCGCTCCCGGGGAAGCCGCCGGGCTGCCCCCGGACAGCGTTACCGCACAAAGCCTGGCCACAGGTCTACCGCTTACACCGGACAAGCTGGAGCAGTCCAGGAACATACAGATGGACGCCTGGTTTGAGCTGGGCAAGCTCTACCATGACAAGCTGGACGCCACCGAACTGGCCATTGAAGCATATGACACGCTGCTGTACCGCTTCCCGGACCACCCACGCAAGCCGGAAGTGCTGTACTCCCTGTACGTATGGCACGGCAGCCTGAAGAACCATACCGCCCAGGCCAACAGGTATAAGGATATGGTGCTGAGCCAGTACGGTAACACCAATTTTGCCAATATCATCCGGTTCGGCGCCCTGAAGGACGTGGACGAGGAAAAGAAACAACAGATCTCCACTGCCTACGATTCCGCCTATGTGGCCTACCGCAGCGGCCGGTATGAGCTGGCCCTAGAAAGGAAGCGGCAGGCAGACTCTACCTTTGGCTTTAATTACCTGCAGCCCAAATTTGACTTGCTGGAAGCCATGGTCATTATAAAGACAGATACTACCGATGTGCTCACCGATTCCCTTTTCCTGGGCAAAAAAGCGGTGGAGGCGGTGATCAATAAATACCCGGGGAACGAAGACGTACGTAAGCAGGCAGAAGCCCTGCTGGACGCCCTGAACCGGAAAAAGGAGCTGGTAACCTACCTGGCCCAACTGCAACTGCAAAAAAGAGATTCCGGCGGCACCATGGTGGATGAGGATATCGCTATCCGCTACCCCTGGCAAACGCCGCGGCCCAATTTTGATTCCGTGCAACTGAAAAGGAACAATCCCACAGACCCTACGGTGACGGCCGACGTAAAAGTGGCGCCGCCGCCGCTGAAACCGGTAAAACCGCTTACTCCTTATAAGCTAAGCGCCACCAACCCGCATTTTGTAGTGCTTTCCTTCAAAAGGGTATCAAAAGTGCTGCTGGACGAGGGCCTGGACAAATTTACCCGCTACAATGCCGCCAGGCACGCGGCAGACCATATAGAGGTGGGCAGCTTTGTGCTGTCGCCTACGGAGGTGATGCTGGTGTTCCGCCTGTTCCCGGACGAGAACAAGGCACTGGACTATTTTGACGAGATACGCGTGGAAGCGCCCGCCAATATCATCCCGCGCATACGGCCCACAGATTACAGCATGTTCGTAATATCCAGGGACAACTTTATCCTGCTGAACAGCACCAAGGACCTGCAGGGCTACGTGGAATTCTTTGACAAGAACTACATTACGCAGTGATCCTGCTTTCTCACAATCCTAAAGCCCTGTTAAATAGGGGTTAAATCCTGGCAATTTTTCATAGTTTTGCCTGATTGTTGCACTTAATTTATTTATAATATTAATAGATGAAACCGAGCATAATAAGCATTTCTCACAAAGGGGCATATTAAGGCGAGGTTCCATCTGACCAATAAAAAGACAGATATTAACAGATGAAACGATCCGTAAAAATATTGTGGACCGTAGTACTGGGCCTGCTGGGTTTTTTCTTCCTGCTATTGTTCCTGATCAATTTCCGTATTATCGGCAATATGCCGTCTATGGAGGAATTGGAGAACCCGAGGGCATCCCTGGCTTCTGAGGTAATTGCAGAGGACGGCACCATACTCGGCAAATACTACCAGGTAGACCGGTCCAGCTCTGATTATAACGAGATATCTCAAAATGTGATCAACGCCCTCATTGCTACCGAGGATGAGCGCTTCTATGATCACTCCGGTATAGACGCCAGGAGCACCATCGCCATCCCCTTTTACCTGATGGTAGGTAAAAAACGTGGCTCCAGCACCATCACCCAGCAGCTTGCACTGAACCTGCAAACGGACAAGAGCGGGCGGCAACGCGCCAGCAATCCTGTACTGCGCGCCTTCCAGAAGCTGCAGGAATGGCTGATTGCCATTAAGCTGGAAAGGAACTTCACCAAACAGGAGATACTGACGCTATACCTCAATACGGTAGCTTTCGGTGATAACGTATACGGTATCGAGAACGGCGCCCGCACCTTTTTCAGCAAAGATGCCGGTCACCTTTCCGTGGAAGAGGCCGCTACCCTGGTGGGCATGCTCAAAGGCAACACCATCTTCAACCCGCGCCGCAACCCCGCCGCATCCCTGATGCGCCGGAACACGGTGATAGACCAGATGGAGAAGAACGGCTATATCACCACTGCACAGGCCACGGCCGCCAAAAGCCGGCCTATCGTGCTGCGCTACAACAAGATAGACCATAACAAAGGCCTGGCGCCCTACTTCCGCGAAGTGCTGCGCGATGAGCTGAAGGACTGGTGCGAGGAGCATAAAAAGGCGGACGGCTCCAACTACAACCTGTACCGCGACGGCCTGAAGATATACACCACCATCAACCCCCGCATGCAATTGTATGCAGAAGAAGCGGTGGCCAAGCACCTGCAGGACCTGCAAAAGGTATTTTCCGTGCAAAGGGACATCAAGACCGGCAGCGCCTGGAAGAACTGGCAGAAATACCTGGACCGCTACATGAAGGAATCCGAGCGCTACCGGAGCATGAAAGAAGAAGACGCTACCGATGCGGAGATCAAAAAGGCGTTCAATACCCCGGTAAAAATGAGGGTGTTTGCCTGGAAAAGCACTACCGACTCTGACCTGAACGAGATAGACACCGTGATGACGCCGCTGGACTCCATTAAATATATGCGCGCCATTTTACAGGCAGGCTTTATGGCGATGGACCCCGAGAGCGGCGAAGTGAAGGCCTGGGTGGGCGGCCCGGATTTCCGTTATTTCAAGAACGACCACGTGTCCCGCACCCGCAGGCAGGTAGGCTCTACCTTCAAGCCCTTCCTGTATTGCTTTGCGCTGATGAACGGCATGTCGCCCAACACCATGCTGCCCAACGAACCGATCACCATCGGCAACTGGACGCTGAGCCGCAACTCCGAAGGCAGTGTGGGTGGCAACATTACCATGGCCGGCGCGCTGGCCCGCTCACTGAACCTGGTATCCGCCTACCTCATCAAGCAATTGGGGCCCCGCGCATTTGCCGATTTTGCAAAGAACAAAATAGGTTTCAGCAGTGATATTCCTCCCTACCCTTCCATTGCGCTGGGCACCCCGGAGATATCCCTGTTTGAAATGCTGCAGGCATATACCATGTTCCCGGCCAGGGGCATCATTACCAAACCGATCTATATTACCCGCATAGAAGACCGGAACGGCAATATCCTGGAAACTTTTGCCCCCGTAAAACGGGAAGTGATCAGCGAGAACGAGGCGTATACCATGGTGAAGATGATGCAGGGGGTTACCACCACCGGCGGCACCGGCTCCCGCCTGCGCTACCGCTACCATATAGAGGGAGAAGTGGCCGGCAAGACCGGTACCACCAACGATAATACGGACGGCTGGTTTATGGGCTATACCCCGCAGTTGCTGGCCGGCGCCTGGGTAGGTTGCGAGAACAACTTCCTGCGCTTCAGCACCACGGCAGTAGGCCAGGGCGCCAATACCGGCCTGCCTATATGGGCGTATTTCTTCCAGAAAGTGTATGCGGATAAAACACTGAAAGTAGACAACAAAGCCAGCTTCAACATTCCGGCTACGCTGCACAATGATATTTACCTGAACTACAATTCCAACGTACAGCCGGGCGCAGAAGCGGAAGATGTAGGCTCCGGCAGCGCCAGCGATTACATTGATGTAAGCGACTATGGAGAACCAACGGCACCTGCGCCGGCACCGGAAAACAATAAACCGAAAGAAAGCGGCAAGGAGAAAGAGAAACCGAAGGAGAACAGGCAGCCGAAAGCTACTTATCCGCCGGCACCCAACGGGAATAATTAATTTACTTCCCCGCCAGTTTATACACACTGCCATACCTGTTCACCTCCCGCACCACCGGCACCAGCAGCGCCACGCCAGCGGCCAGCCCTGCTATATAAGACGCGTTTACCGGCAGCGAAAAACCCTCCGGCGCTACCAATATATAGGAGACCGTAGCTACCGTCATTACAAAGGCAGGTACCAGCGCCACCCAGTAAAATTTGCGCTCCCGCACCAGGTACATGGTGATGGTCCACAGTACGATCATGGCCAGGGTCTGGTTGGTCCAGGCGAAATAGCGCCACACGATCGCAAAATCCAGTTGAGTTAACAGGAAGCCCACCGCGAACAGTGGCACGGTAATCCATAAACGTTTTTTCAGGGAGGCCTGCTCCAGTTGCAGGAAATCTGCAATGATCAGCCGGGCGCTGCGGAAAGCTGTATCGCCCGATGTAACAGGAGCCGCTACCACGCCCAGGATGGCCAGTACGCCGCCTATCCTGCCCAGCAGGGAACGGGATATTTCATTTACTGCCCAGGCGGCATTACCGGCATGCTGGTCCATAGTGGCGTTCAGCTCCCGGATACCGCCGAAAAAGCTCATGCTGATGGCGGCCCAGATCAGCGCTACAATACCCTCCGTCACCATAGCCCCGAAAAAGATGCCCCTGCCCTGCCTTTCATTCCGGATACAACGCGCCATCAGCGGCGACTGCGTGGCATGAAAGCCGGATACCGCGCCGCAGGCAATGGTAATGAGCAACATGGGGAACACCGGAAACTTGTCCGGGCGTATGTGCATGTTCTCAAAGCTGCCCAGGGTCAGCTCCGGCACCGGCAGGCGATTATACACCATCATCACCATAATGCCTGCCGCCATGAACAACAGCGTAACACCAAATACCGGGTATATCCGGCCGATCAGTTTGTCGATGGGCAGAATAGTGGACAGTACGTAATAAATGAAAATAAGGGCGGTCCAGAAGAAAGTGCCGCCAAAGCCGTTCGTCAGGTCACTGAGTATCCTGGCCGGTCCCATAATGAAAACGGTACCTACCATAATGAGCAGCACTACAGAAAAGCCACGCATGAACTGCCGGACGCCGTTACCGAGGTAAATGCCGGATATCTCCGAAAAGCTCTGCCCATCATGACGTATGGACAGCATGCCTGAAAAATAATCGTGTACACCGCCGGCAAAAATGCAGCCCAGCACAATCCATAAAAAAGCTACCGGTCCCCACATGGCGCCGGCCACCGCCCCAAAAATGGGACCGAGGCCGGCGATGTTCAGGAACTGGATCAGGAATATCTTCCAGCCGGGCATCACGATATAGTCCACCCGGTCTGCCCGTGTTTCTGCCGGCGTTTTCCGCTGCGGGTCCATGCCGAAGATCTTTTCACAAACGCGGGCGTAAATGAAATATCCTGCCAGTAAAAGAAAGATAGAAGCAAAGAACGTGATCATGATATATCCGGTTATAGCTGTTCCAGCGGAATGAACAGCACAGCATCTGCCACTACCGTTCCGTCCGCGCCTTCATTCGTGATCTCCACGTAGGCATGGCCGCCTTTGGTCAGTTGTACATCGCCTAAAGATACCCATTCCCCGGAAGTTTGTCCCTGCACCTGCACAGATGCCGCAGTATAAGATACGGACCGGGTGCTTTTACCATCTTCCGATACACGGATACTGGTACGGGATGAAAGGCCGGCATGCTTGGGCACATAGGTGTAAATGCGGTAACTGCCGCTGCGCAGCACTTCCGGCGTAAAGCGCACACTTTTGGCGCCGCCGCTTTCAGCTACCAACACGGAAGGGCCATAGGCGCCCCTCGTCTCTTTTTTCCAGTCGCCTGTTTTGGTCACATGCGCCGCATCGTCATTGTCCACCAGTATCTCTGCCGTAGCTTCGGTAGCCAGCGGACGCGTGCGCAGCAGTTCCTGCAGCTTTGCCACGTTCACGTCCTGCACGGGCTGGTTGTTGTCAATAGCCAGGGATGCGGCGGCTGCAGCGGATTGTCCCAGCACCATAAACACAGGCTCCATACGGATAGAGCCGTAGGCAATATGGGAAGCGGAGAGACAAACGGGCACCAGCACATTTTTGCAGTCCTCCGCTTTGGGAATGATAGACCGGTAAGCAATAGGATAAGGACCAAAGCCGCCGATCTGCACATCGCCCTCATTTTTCACCATGCCATCCACTACAATGCGCTGGCAGTTATGGGAGTCCATGGTATAAGCAGCCATGCCCACACCATCTTTTACCACTTCCTTCCCCTGGCAGTTGGCCTGCGTCATTACATAGGCGCCTACCATTCTCCTGGCTTCCCGCACATACATCTGCGGCGACCAGTGGTCGGATTCCGGGTATTCATCCTTCGGGTAACCCCATTGCAGCATTTCCTTGCGCAGGTGCTCCGGCATGCGCGGATCATGGCCGATGAAATAAAGCAGCCCTTTGTTGTACAGCTCATGCGCCTTCGTGATCTTTTCACGGGTGGCGTAATCCGCTTCCGGGTAGTCGTAGTTCATACCGATCATGTCCGTAGAAAAGGCGCCGTTATTGTTGATATCCGTCTTGTGGTTCGGCATATGGTCTATCTTCAGCATATCCCGCAAGTCGCCGGGCTTCCGCCTGAGCACCAGCCGCAGCAACAGCTCGTAACGGGTGGAGTCATAGTCCTCCGGCCTGGTGATGGGTATCCGGTTAGCCGGGTCATTGCTAAGGCATATCCTGAAGTTGTAGGCCTGCACTTTTTTATCGCCGCTGCCCCGCGGTTCCAGGGGACCTGGGCTGATGCCCCACAGCAACCCGCTTTCCGGCTTGCCGGGCACTTTGTAGGGATCAATACCGTCTACGAACTGGTGTTTGTTCAGGAGCTGCACGCCGTTATAGGTTTCGCCGTATTGCACATTGGCTTCCCGCCCAACGGTGTAGGAGATGCCGGCTTTGGCCAGCAGGTCGCCTTCGTAGGAACAGTCAATGAACATTTTGGCGCGGATCACAGCATGTTTGGGTGTGCCGCCGGTAGATGATTCCAATTGTATTTCGGTCACCCGGCCGTTCTCTTTTTTAGCAGCGGTGATCCGGTGCTCATACAGCACTTCCACATCTCCTTCCTGAATGTACTGCTGAAAGGTGCGCTCCGCCACGCCCGGCTCAAATATCCACTGCTCAAACTTGCCGTAATGCTTGCCGATACGGCGGTAAAAATCGCGGGAAAGGCCGGTAATGGCGTACTTGTTCCCGATATCCGTATAGCCCAGGCCGCCGGAAGTAAGGCCGCCCAACCGTTTGCCCGGCTCTATCACCAGCACGGACTTATTCATTTTCCTGGCGGTATAGCCGGCAATCACTCCTGCGGAGCTGCCGCCATATACGCAAATGTCTACCTCCTTTACCTGCTGCGCCGTCAGGCAACCCGTCAGCGCCAGCACGCAAAGCAATAATAATGTTAATCTTAAACGCATGGTCATCTTCGTTTTGTTTAATAGCCAGGATTCTGGTCTGTAGTTGGATCTATGGCTGTATTGTAATTGTATTCCGTAGTGGGTATGGGCCAAAGCAGGTGGCGCTGCGTCATTTGCTTGCCTTTTACCTCGGCTATCACTTCTTCGGCAATGCCCAGGCGCTTCAGGTCCAGCCAGCGCTTGCCCTCGCCGCAGTTCTCATATCCCCGCTCTTTCACTACCAGGTCAATGAAGGCCTGCTGGCTGGCATAATCCGCCAGTTGGAAATCCACCGTGGGATCGGCGGTGAGCGGGTTCCTGCCATAGGCGCGGCGGTGCACCATATTCAGTTTTTCCATAGCGTCTGCAGAGGGTGCGCCGTCTGCCTGCGCTACTGCCTCCGCGTAGAACAGCAGGATGTCTGCATAACGATACATGGGATAATCGTTACCGCCACCCGTAACGGCCTCCGGATCACTGAACTTTTTCAGCAGGATAGTGGTAGGTCCCAGGCCAAAGGTTTGCGGATACCAGTTAAAGGTATAACGCAGGTCATTCTTGTCCCAATTCTTAATGAAGCTGTTCTGCTCGGAGTCGCTGTAAAAAGTATAATAGCCGCCGGGAGGATAATACCCGGAATTGGGGTAGTGGCAAAAATGCGGGTAGGCAAAGTCCTGGCTGCTGGGATTGCGCGCATACTTGAGATAGAAGATCTCCTCCGGGCTGCCATTTGCATCCGGGCCGAAAAGATCGCTAAAATCATCGGCTACCGTCACATTTACCAGGGCAAACTTCCCGGAGCTGATCACTTCCAGGGCTTTGTCCCGGGCCTGGTCATACTGGTGCAGGTTCATGTACACATCCGTCAGTACCGCCTTGGCGGCCCATTTGGAAGGAGCCCCTACCAGGCGTGGCGCATCCGGCAGGTGCGTTTCCGCCCATTGCAGGTCTGCCAGCAGGAAGCTGTATACTTCCTGTTCAGACACCCTGGGCAGGTTCAGGGAATCCATGTTGGTTTCTGTGCGCAGCGGCACGCCGCCCCAGTTACGCACCAGGTAAAAATAGCAAAGGCCTCGCATGAACCGGGCTTCTCCCAGGTATTTATCCAGGTCGGCCTCCGTCAGCTCCGTGCCTGCGGGCGCCTTTTCCAGCACAATATTAGCGTTGCGTATAGATTGGTATAAAACGCTCCACATACCATTGATACGGCTAATGTTCGTATTATCCAGCCCGTTATAGTCGTTCAGCGGCGCATGGCTGCCGCGGCCGTACAGGTATTCGCTGTATATCTCGTGCTGGCATTCGTACAAGGCGCCCAGAAGGCCGTCGCCCCTGATGGGAGCATAGATGGCATTCAGCCCGGCCTCCACTTCGGCAGGCGTATTATAGAAAACTTCCGCTGCAATGGACTTCGGGTGCTCTTCCAGCTCGCTGGTGCAGGCAGCCATCAGCAGTACGGTGCATATCAGGAGAAAGGATTGTTTGATGTTCATATGCGATCATTATAACGTGAAAAAAAGATCAGAATCCGCACCGGATACCGAAAGTAACGGATTTGTAAGTAGGATACACGGAATGGTCAATACCCTGGCGGATAGAGTTTGCGCCGCCATAGGCATTTACCTCCGGATCGTACCAGGAATACCTGGTGAACGTGATCAGGTTCTGCCCGCTGGCGTATACCTGCGCCGATTTTACCCAGTTCCAGCCCAGCTTGCGCACTGGCAGGTTGTAGGCCAACTGTATGTTCTTGAAGCGGAGATAGGAACCGTCTTCCACAAAGCGGGTGGACATGTTGCCGGCGAGCGTCCGGGTGATCTTCGGATACTTGGCATTCGGGTTTTCCGGCGTCCAGTGGTTCTCGTACACTTCTGCCGGCAGGTTCAGACCCATGCCCAGGTCCAGTGTAGCCGCCTTGTTGAGATTGAAAATGTCATTGCCCTGGGAGCCCTGTATAAACACGGTGAGCTCAAAGCCTTTCCAGCTCGTTACCGAGTTCAATCCGTAGATGAAATCCGGGTTGGGATCGCCGATGTAGGTCTTGTCCGCCGCGCTGATGGAGCCATCTTTGTTAAAGTCTTCATACATCAGGTTCCCGTCCTCCGTATAGCCGATCTCTTTATAGCCATAGAAGATGCCCAACGGCTGGCCTTCCCGGAGCAGGTTCGCATAATCGCTCAGGGAGCCGGTATAAATAACATCTCCATAAATATCCTGGCCTTCGTAGAGCTTCAGCACCTTGTTGCGGTTAAAGGAAATGTTGGCGTTCACGTTCCAGAACACGTCCCCTTTCAGGATGTTGGCGTCCACCCCAAACTCAAAACCTTTGTTCTCTATCTCGCCAACGTTCCGCAGGGTGATCTCGTAGCCGGTAGAAGCAGGCAGCCGTACCTCGTTCAGCAGGTTCGTGGTTTTCTTATGATAATAATCCAGCGTAAAGCGCAGGTCGTTCTGCAGCAGGCCGATGTCTGCTCCGATGTCGAACTGGCGGGTAGTTTCCCATTTCAGGTCGCCGGGCAGCGTAGTGCCGGGGGCGTAGGACACGTACAGCGCATCCCCGAAAATGGTATTACCGGCTGTCAACTGGTTCAACGTCTGGTAAGGATTGAGCGCCGTGCTGCCGGAAAGGCCGTAGCTGGTCCGCAGCTTCAGGTCGGAGATAACAGTGGAGTTCCGCAGGAAATCCTCGTTGGATACTTTCCAGGCAAGTGCCGCGGAGGGAAAGTTCTCCCACTGGTTTTGCATGGAATAACGGGAAGACCCATCACGGCGGATGCTGGCGGTAAAAAGGTATTTATCGTTAAAGGAATAATTGATCCTGCCCAGGTATGAAATCAGCGACCATTTGGCGTACCGGCTGTTGGGAATACCCGGTGTAGCGGCACTTTCTATGTCGCCGGTGCCGGTAACATCACTCAGGAACCCTGTGCCGGAAGCATTCAGCTCCGTAGTGGTATTATCCTGGTAAGTAAAGCCACCCATAACGCTGAAGGAATGCTGGTTGATATCCCGCTCATAGGTGATCACGTTCTCGTTCAGCAGGCCGGTTTGTTGCGTGGTTCTCACCTCTGCATAGCCAACGGAGTTCACGGTAGGTTCTATGTTGCGGTATAGGTCCACCCGGTCGTTCAGGTTGTCAATACCACCGGATATGCGGATGCTCAGGCCGTTCAGGGGCTTGATGGTAATGGCGGCATTGGAGAATACGCGGTCGCCCTGGATATTGTCCTGCTCTTCGTATATGCGCACCAGTGGGTTCACAATTACGTTGGAGATAAAGGGATAGGCGGTGTTCAGCCGCCTGTAGGAACCGTCCGGCAGGTAAGGCGTAAGGGAGGCCGGCGACATCAGCATGGCGGAGAAAAGATCATTCCCCCGGTTACCCGGGCTGGAATTTTTACGGGAGCTGTTCAGGCGCGTAAGGATCGTGTTCAAAGAAACGCTCACCACCTTGCTTACTTCATGCTCTATGTTACCGCGCACATTGTAGCGCTTGTAATCGCTGCCCCTTACAATACCATCCTGCAGGTAGGCGGCGCCGGACACGGAGAACCTGGTCTTGGAAGTACCGCCGTTCACCGTAGCGCTGATATTGTAGATGGGCGCATTGCGCAGCACCAGGTCCTGCCAGTCCGTGCCGGGGCTGCGGCCCAGGCTGTCTATCTGTGACTGGGTGAAATAAGGATCCAGGCCGTCGTTCTTAGCCTGTTCATTATACAGCAGGGCGTACTGCTGCGCATTCATCAGGTCCATCTTTTTAGACACGCTCTGTATGGTATAACCGGCATCCACATCTACGGTAGTAACGTCATTCTTCCGGCCGCTTTTAGTGGTGATCATCACCACGCCATTGGCGCCCCTGGAGCCGTAGATAGCGGTAGAGGAAGCGTCTTTCAGTATTTCAATGGAAGCAATGTCCGAGTTCTGCAGGAAAGTAGGATTGCCGTTGTACGGGAATCCATCTATCACATATAGCGGCTCGTTACCGCCCAGAATAGAGTTGGTGCCCCTGATGCGCACGCTGATGCTGCCGCCCGGCGATCCGTTGTTCTGCATGACGCGCACACCGGCGGCGCGGCCGTTCAGCGCCTGCATAACGTTAGTGGAAGGATAGGCGGTAATGTCCTTGGACTTTACCTGGCTCAGCGAGCCGGTGAGGTCGCTTTTCTTCACGGTGCCGTAGCCGATCACCACTATTTCATCCGTCAGCCGGGTATCCTGTACCAGGGCAAAATTGACCGGGCCATCCTCTTTTACCGTGGCTTCCTGGCTTTTGTAGCCCATATAGGACACCACGATCACCGCATTGCGCGGCACCCGGAGCCGGTAACGCCCTTCCCCGTCCGCACTGGCCCCCCGGTTGGTGCCCTTCACGGCCACGGTGGCGCCGGGCAGGGCCATCCCCTGGTCGCTGGTTATCTGCCCGGTGACATTCAGCAGGGTGTCCTGCTGTTGCAGCAAGCCGGACGAGCCGGGTGGCGAAAACGCCGCCTTTTGCTTGATCACAATGTTCTTTCCCACAATGGAGTAGGTAAGCGCCTGGTCTTTCAGGCAGGCCTCCAGCGCTTTTTCCAGCGGGGTGTTCTTCAGGTTCACCGATACCGCCGGCGCCTTGTCGATCAGCTTTTGATCATAAAAGAATACGTAGCCTGTTTGCTTTTCAATGTCGCGGAAAAGTTTCTCCAGGGAAGTGTTCTTCCCGGAAAGCGTTACATGCTGGGCATGCCCCTTTGCATAGATCTGCATGCATGCAGCTAACAGGATAATTGCGGAGAACTTCATAACAAGCAGTGTTTTGGTGATCAGTCGCCGTTTAAAATACTGCGCGCAAAAAGAAGTAAAATGCATAATTTTGGTTTGTTAGGGTAAATGAAATCCCCCCCGCGCGTAAAGCCGGGTACGTGGAAACAAGAAAACAGTTCATCGAGTTTGCCCTTACAATAGTGCCGGGTCCGAGTGCCATCGGGTCCGGTTATTTTTTAGGGCAATGGTGTTGGCGTTTTTTGCTAATGTTTGTTCATGTCACATGATTTTTTTCATTCGTGGTAATTTGTCTTTTAAGCTATGGTGTAATTACGATCTTGCGGTCTTCTACCCGGTAATGTACCCCGCTTAGCTCCAGTATTTTCAGCACTTCGGTAATACTGCTCCCCCTTGCTATTTTCCCCCCGAACTCCCTGTAAGGGATATTGCCTTCATAAGTAATCTCTACGTCGTACCAGCGGCCTATCTGGCGTATTACGCCCTCCAGCGGCTCGCGGTCAAAATTGAAATACCCGTTCTTCCAGGCCATTACGCCTTCTATGTCCACGCTCTTATTCACCGTCATTTTACCGGCGCTGCTCAACTGCGCCTGCTCCCCGGGCTGCAGCCGTATGTGCTCCCCGGCATGCTGCACCCGTACCGCCCCTTCCAGCAGCGTGGTCCGGATGCTGTGCTCATCGGGGTAGGCCATTACATTGAAATGGGTGCCCAGCACCTGCACGGCCATGTCGTTCACCTTCACTTCAAAAGGCATGGCCGGGTCTTTGGCGATCTCGAAATAGGCTTCGCCGGTAAGCTGCACTTCCCTGGCCTTACCGCTGAAAGCCGTGGGAAAGCGTAAAGAGGAAGCGGCATTCAGCCATACTTTGGAGCCGTCCGGCAGCACGATCCTGAACTGGCCGCCCCTGGGCGTGGACAGGGTATTGTAACGCAGCGCCGCACCATTTTCCCCTTTACCGGCTTTATAGGCCAGTTGCCCGCTGTTCAGCTTTATTACCTGCACGTTGCCCTGGCTGGCAATGGCGCCGTTGCCCACGCTGTCCAGTGTGATCTGGCTACCGTCTGCCAGGGTCAGCACGGCTTTATTGCCGCCGGGGCGCATCCCGGCCAGTGCGGCTTTTGTATCAGCCGGTAAGTGGCCCGGAGCGGCAGGCCGGGAAAAGTATAGCATACCGGTAACGGCCAGCGCTATGACGGCTGCGGCGGCGGCATAAGGCCATAATTTTTTCAGGAAAGGGGTACGGGCAGGAACCGGCACACCGGCCTCGCGCGCCAGGATAGCCTCCCGGATGGCCTGCATGCGGCCGGGATCGGAAAGACCATGTACGGCTTTATTTTCCAGCAACGCGGTCACCGCCTCTTCCCATTGCCGGCGCATGGCATCGTCCTGCAGGGAGTCCAGCAAGCGGGCGGTTTCCTCCCGGCTCAGGTCCTCGCTGAGATATTTTTCCAGTAATGTGGCAAATGTTTGCTGATCCATAACGCGGTTAATCATGTGGCCCAGGAGGCCGGTGACATTATAAAGACGCACAACCTGCTTACAGGGAGGTGCCGGTTTCAAAAAAAAAAATTTACTGCAGGAAAGACAGCGCCCAAAGGAGGATGAGCGCTTCAGAGGGATGGTTGGCCAGCGCTTTGCGCAGGGCGGCAATGGCCTGTACGATATAACTTTTAATGGTAATACGGGATACGCCCATGGCCGTTGCGATTTCCTCATGGCGCATGCCCTGGAAACGGCTGAGCCGGAAGGCCTTCTGCTGCTGGGGAGGCAACTGCTGTATGGTGCGCAGGATGGTTTGCTCCAGCTCTTTGAGCTCGGCCTTTTCATCGGCCCCGGCGCCGGCGGTATCCGGGAAGCAATGCAGGATATACTGCCGGTACTCCTGGCTGCTGGCCAGCTTGCGGAAACGGGTATAAACCAGGTTGCGGGCAGTAATGAAGAGAAAGCCTTCCAGCCGGCTCACTTCTCCCAGGCCGGCCCTTTTTTCCCAAAGCACGGTAAATACATCCTGTGCAATGTCCTCTGCAAGGGCGGCAGATTTAGTGAGGAGCAGGGCCGTGGAGTAAACGGCATCCCAGTAGCGTTCAAAGATAAGGCGGTATGCATGCTGGTCCCCGGCAGCGATCAGGCGCAACAGTTCAGGTTCACTTGCACTATGTGGAATTTTCTGCATACCCTTGTGTACGTATAGGAGATAATGTTAAAAGTAATAAAAAAAGCTATTACTTCCTACCTCCTACTGCATACTTCCTACTTCTTCTTGGAAGACGTACGCGGTTGCTGCATGGACTGCTGGCGCTTCTGCATTTCCTCCAGCCGCTCCTGCCACTTGGACCTGGATACCGGCTTTTTCTTGTTCTCCTGTATCCTTGCGTGGATCTTGTCGTGGTTGATCACAAAGGTCTGCAGCACCCATTGCAGCAGAATACTGATCACGTTGGACAGGAAATAGTAGAAGGTAAGGGCGGCGGCCGTACGGTTGAAGATTCCCAGCAGCATTACCGGGAAAATGTACGGCATGTACTTCATCACCGGGTTGCTCTGGTCCGTCATGCCCCTGTTATAAAAGGCCAGCACCAGGCTGGTGGCGGTCATGAGCAGGGTGAACAGGCTCACGTGGTTGCCGTAAAATGGTATGGTGAACGGCAGGTTCAGGATGGAATCGTAGGTGGAAAGATCCTTGGCCCACAGGAAGCTCTCCTGCCGCAACTCAATGGAAGACGGGAAGAAGCTGTACATGGCTACCAGGATGGGCAATTGCAGCAGGGCGGGCAGGCAGCCTCCCAGGGGGTTCACGCCTGCGCTCTTGAACAGCTTCATCTGCTCCATGCCAAAAGCCTGCTGGTCGTCGCCGTACTTGGCGCGCAGCTCATCCAGCTCCGGCTTCAGCACCTTCATTTTAGCCTGGGACACATAGCTCTGGTAGGTAAACGGAGCGATGATAAGGCGGATAAAGACGGTGAGCAGGATAATGATAATGCCGTAATTGCCGATAAAACCGCTCAGGAAGTTGAACACGGGGATGATGATCCACTTGTTCACATACTTCACGAAGGCGAAAATACCGGAGCCCAGCGGAATGATGTTCTCCAGGCCAATGCCAAAGGATTTCAGTGTTTTATAGTGGTTGGGACCATAATAGATCTCCAGCGGGTAAGTAAAGTTGTGGGTGTGGGTGTAGGGAATTTCCATTACGGTAAAGGTCTGCCCTACAATATTGCCGCTCTCCGGCACTTTGGTATTGATATCGGCGCCAGCCAGCGGCTCTTTCCGTGCAATAAAGGTGGTATTGAAGAACTGCTGCTTTACGCTCAGCCACTCCACTTTGCTGTCCAGCTTTTCATGGCTGGTGCGCTGCAGGGTGAAGTAATCGTGCTTGTCGTCCTCCACCAGGTTGTAATGCACCTGGTTATTGAGCCGCTCGTTCTCCATATCCAGCTCCTGCCGGTGCTGTTCCCAGTTCCACTGCAGGGCCAGGGTGTTTTGCGATGCCGGCAATACATTTTCCAGGCCTACGGCGTGGATGGTGTAATCCACCACGTATTTGCCGGGTTTCAGTGTATATACAAATTCCAGGTAAGCGTCTGCCTGGCCGTTTACGGGCAGGCGGTAACGCAGGGTCTGGCCGCCGTCTGCTTCCTTTTTTACCGGGCTGGCGGTAAAATACAGGTCAGCGGTATTTAATATATGATTATTGACCGGTATCTGCAGGGACAGGCGGTTAAAGGAGCCTTTTACCAGCATCAGGGAGTCGCCGCCGGAAGTTTTAAAGGATTTCAACTGTACCGTCTGGGGCTGGCCGCCTTTGTTGGTGAAAACGATCTTCACCAGCTCATTTTCCAGCGTAATATCCTGCTCCGTACCGGTAGCGCCACCGGCAAAAGCGCCATACTCGCCTGCCAGTTGCGCAGAGTCGGGCTGGCTGGCCACCTGGCCGCTGGTATCGGTAAATGTCTTCGGTTTGTTCAGGTTGGCAATGGAATCCTGCCGGGCCTTTTCCTTCAGGGCGGTTGCCTGCTGTTTCTGGTTAAAAACAATATACCCTACCAGCAGTACACCTAACAGGATAAAACCAATGACCGAGTTTCTGTCCATGAATGAAATACTATTAAAATTTAGGGAGCAAAGGTACGGTAAAAATGTGCTAATATGCTAATATGCTGATGTGTTAATGAAAATGCAACGAATAAATCGCTCCAATCCATTAGCGCATCAGCATATCAGCACACCGGTACATCAGGGTCAGTCGTGGTGCACAATCTTCTTTTCCTCCGCTGTTTTCACCTTTCCGTTCTTGCCTTCCGCGTATTGCTTGGCGGCGGCAATAAAATGTACAAAGAGGGGAGCGGGCCTTTCCACGGTGCTTTTCAGCTCGGGGTGGAACTGGCAGCCCACAAAGAACGGATGCTCAGGCAGTTCTATCATTTCCACCAGGGTGCTTTCCGGGTTGCGGCCGGAGGTGACCAGCCCGGCGTTCTCGAAATCGGCCTGGTATTCATTATTAAATTCATAGCGGTGGCGGTGCCGTTCGCTGATCAGGGTGCTGCCGTATATCTGCGCAGCACGGGAGCCGGGCTTCAGCTCGCAGGTATAGGCGCCCAGGCGCATGGTGCCGCCCTTGGCCGTGATCTTTTTCTGCTCTTCCATCAACCCTATCACCGGGTGAGCGGTTTCGGGATTCATTTCGGTGGAATGGGCATCCTTCCAGTTCATTACGTTGCGGGCATACTCAACCACCGCCATCTGCATCCCCAGGCAAATACCGAAGAAAGGCAGGTTATTCTCACGGGCGTAGCGGATGGCCGTGATCTTGCCCTCAATGCCACGATGGCCGAAACCGGGCGCTACCAGCAGGCCGTCCAGGTTCTTGAGCTTGTCGCATACATTCTCCGGCGTAATATGTTCAGAGTGAAGGTTTTGCACCACTACTTTACATTCGTTCAGTGCACCGGCATGTATAAAAGACTCCAGGATGGATTTGTAGGCATCCTGCAGCTCCACGTACTTGCCTATTAAGCCGATGGTTACCTTGGATTTGGGATACTTCAATTTGTCCAGGAACTCCCGCCATTTTACCAGCTCCGGCTCTTTTTCCACGGGCAGGTTCAACTTGCGCAGGCAGATCACGTCCAGCTTTTCCCGCATCATTTCCAGGGGCACTTCATAAATGGTGCCTACGTCATTGGCCTCTATCACCGCGTCTACCTGCACGTTACAGAACAGGGCGATCTTCTTTTTCAGATCGCGGTACATGGGCTCTTCCGTGCGGCATACAATGATATCGGGATGCACGCCGTTTTCGCTCAGCAGCCTTACGGAGTGCTGCGTAGGCTTGGTTTTCAATTCTTTAGCGGCACGCAGGTAGGGGATCAGCGTGAGATGCACCACCAGGCAGTCCTCCTCACCCAGCTCCCACTGCAACTGGCGCACGGCCTCTATATAAGGGAGGGACTCAATATCGCCCACGGTGCCGCCCAGCTCCGTGATCACGATATCGTACCTGCCGTCCTTGCCCAGCAGCAGGATGCGGCGTTTGATCTCATCTGTAATGTGCGGGATCACCTGTACGGTCTTGCCGAGGTAGGCCCCTTCCCGCTCCTTGTTGATCACCGTCTGGTAAATACGGCCGGTGGTCACGTTGTTGGCCTGCGAGGTAGGCGTGTTGAGAAAGCGTTCGTAGTGTCCAAGGTCCAGGTCGGTTTCGGCGCCATCTTCGGTTACGTAACATTCCCCGTGCTCATAAGGGTTTAATGTTCCGGGATCCACGTTGATATATGGATCAAATTTCTGAATTGTCACCCTTAAGCCGCGCGCCTGCAATAGTTTAGCCAGCGAGGCGGCTATAATTCCTTTACCCAATGAGGAAGTAACACCTCCCGTAACGAAGATATATTTTGCCATAAAAACTAAGTTCTGAAAAGATACCTGACCTATATAGGAAGCGCCGGACTATGTTTGGTGTAACCTGTTCCTATCAATCAAATGAAGAATTACTTCCGAAGGTCAGGCAAAGTTAACACAAAATTTTTACCATCCTGCACACAGGGGCCGATTACCCGGATTAATTATCCAGATAATGTGAATTACCCCCCGGATTTTGGTATGTTTGCGCCCGGAAATTTATTATATTTTAGCGTATATGACCTTGACGCCTAAACATGCCCAGGACTCTTTGATACGGATGACAGAGCTGGTATTGCCCAATGACACCAATACTTTCGGCAACCTGATGGGCGGCCGGCTGATGTACTGGATGGATATTGCCGCCGCCCTGGCCTGTATGAAGCATTGCAGCGCCCCGGTAGTAACGGCGTCTGTGGACAATATTTCCTTTGAAACGCCTATCCGGCTGGGCAATGTGGTGCATATTGAGGCCCAGGTGAGCCGCGCCTTCACCACTTCCATGGAGGTGCACATGCGCGTGTGGGGCGAAGACCCGGTGCAGCAGTACCGCTATAAATCCAACGAGGCCTTTATGACCTTTGTGGCGCTGGACCCCAACGGCAAGTCCCGGGCCGTACCGCCCGTGATCCCGGATACGGAAGAAGAAAAAAAGTTATATGACGGCGCGCTGAGACGGCGGCAGTTACGCCTGATCCTGGGCGGCAAAATGAGACCGGAAGAGGCCGGCGAGCTGCGGGCGCTGTTCTTTGAAAATGTAAAATCTTAAATGTAAAATTTCAAATGTAAAAGTTGGCGAATCCTTTCCTTTTACATTTATCATTTAAAATTCTGCATTTTACATTCTAACTACACCCTCCCCTCCCATTCTGCATAGAACTGTTTCAGGAACTGCTCCATGAACTGGTGGCGCTCTTCTGCCATGGCTTTGGCGGTGGGGGTGTTCATACGATCCTTCAGCAGCAGCAGCTTTTCGTAAAAATGGTTAATGGTAGGCCCCATGCTTTGCTTGTATTGCTCTTTGGTCATCTGCAGGTTGGGGCTGACAGCAGGGTCGTAAATGGGACGGTTTTTAAACCCGCCGTAATTGAAAGTGCGGGCAATGCCAATGGCGCCCAGCGCGTCCAGGCGGTCGGCATCCTGCACGACGGCCAGCTCCGGCGAGTGGAACTCCTGCCGGTGATTGCCGCCTTTAAAGGAAATGTGCTGAATAATATTTACAACGTGCTGCACCACGGGCTCCGGGGTATCTATCTGCAGCAAAAAACGGCGTGCTTTTTCAGGACCAACGGTTTCATCTCCGTTATGGAACTTGGAGTCTGCAATATCATGTAAAAGGGCGCCCAGCTCTACCACCAGCATATCCACCTGCTCCATGGCCCCGATATGGCGGGCCAGTTGCCATACCCGCTGTATATGCCACCAGTCGTGGCCGCCTTCTGCGTGGGTCAACTCCCTTTTTACATAGGTAACAGTCCTTTCAATGAAATGTGTCTTTAATGTTGTTTCATCCATATTCAGTTACAAATATAAGCGATCCGGGCCGCAATATAATAACAGCGAACACCTTTACCGGGGCCCCTTTCGGGCCCGGTAGAAGGTAAACTATAGGGAAGCGGGAATCTCGACGTTGGTTGATAAAGAGGTGGGGTGATAAATTGGCGCGGCATAAGGCGGGGGTAGGCCTCAAGGTCAAGATCTTTACATGGCCTTAGCTGCCCTGGTGCCCAGTAGCCCCCCGCCTATAACCGCTACTTTCTTTATGCTATATATAAGAACTGTAATCTGGTTAAAGGGAGCAGCACCGGTGCTACCGTCAGGCAATCATGTGATAGTGCTGCTCCCTTTTGGATGGTTTTATGACTTTTCTAGTTGGTTCTTCTCCAAAGACAGCGATATATTAAAATAATCTTAATCTAACTAAAACTGGCATTAAGATCGTCTGCTGATGTCACTTCCTCATTTACTGACATAAAATTAAGGAAATTTCTCCTTATTTTTTTAATTTCTCGATGAATTTATAAATATATTTTTATTTATAATATGAATGAAACAAAGCGTAAAATATGGTTATCTAATTGGATAACAATCATTTACGTAAAAATCATTACTAAACAGTGGAATGGAAGGGATGAACAAACTATTACATCTCAATAATTATAATATATCTTAAGCGGGATATGGATTACCAAGACGGCATACACTCGCCGGATTGGTGAATAAAAGTAAGAAGCGGGGGATCTATTGTTCCGTTTTGTCCTTTACCAGCACTTCGGTAAGCTTGTTAAGCTGCTTTACCTTCTCGGCAAAATCGCCTTTAAGCTGGTCGCGGATGGCCTGGAGCTTATGCAGTACTTCGTCCAGGGTGTCAGGCAGGGCTTCCTGCAATACCTCTTTGAGGCGTTTGGCAATGGTGGGGGATTTGCCGTTAGTGGAAATAGCGAGCTTGAGGTTACCTTTCTGAACAATGGAGCCCAGGTAAAAGTCGCACAGCTCCGGGGTATCGGCCACATTGATCAGCACCTTGCTGCATTTGGCCTTTTCCCATACCGTCCTGTTCAGCTCGCGGTCGTTGGTGGCGGCCACTACCAGGTCTTTTCCCAGCAGGTCGCCGCAGGAGAACTCCTTCTGCACCAGCGTTACCGTGGTATGCTGCGCAGCCAGCGCTTCCAGCTCCGGCAGAAACCAGGTAGCCACCACCGTGATGCCGGCATCCGGGCTGTTCTGCAACATAGCGCTCACCTTTTCGTGGCCTATGTTGCCCCCGCCCACTACCAGCACCTGCAAACGGTTGAGTTTGAAGAATACGGGGAATAAATGATTTTGCTCCATTATACCGCTAATTTAAGCTCGCTGGCCAGCTTTTCCTGCATGGCCTGGAACGCTTCATGGAAGCGCACCACCTCTCCCACCACGATAATGGCGGGATTGCGCAGCTCATGCTTTTCCGCTATCTGCACCAGCTCCCCGGCCGTGCCCACGCCTAATTTCTGGTTGGGCAGCGTACCGTTCTGGATAATGGCGGCCGGCATGTCGCCTTTGCCCTGCGCGGTGAATATGGCAGCTATTTCTGCCAGTTTGCTCATCCCCATCAGTATCACCAGTGTGGTGTTGGCCTGGATGGCAAACTCCAGGTCGCGGGACAAGCTCCCACTTTGCGTGGTACCGGTTATGACCCAAAAGCCTTCGCTGATATTGCGGGCGGTAACGGGTATTTTGTTGAAGCCGGGCACTGCCACGGCGCTCGACACACCCGGTATCACCTCGGTTTCAATGCCGAACTGTTGTGCAAAGGTAATTTCTTCCTGGCCACGCCCAAAAACAAATGAGTCGCCGCCTTTAAGCCGTACCACACTGCCATAGGTGAGCGCATACTTCACGATCATGCGGTTGATCTCCTCCTGCGCATATACATGCATGCCGGCACGCTTGCCCACAAAGCGCTTCAGGCAGTTGGCCGGGGCATGGCCCAGCAGTTCGTTGTTGGAAAGAGCGTCGTATAATATCACCCTCGCCTGCTGGATAGCCTTCAGCCCTTTTACGGTGATCAGCTCGGGATCACCGGGGCCAGCGCCTACCAGTGTCAATTTCGGAGTTATGTTCTGCATAATGATCTTCGCGTTTAAAAATGAGTGGTCGTTCACAATTCACGTTCTCAGGCCTGTTCCTGCGCGGGGGCTGCTACCGCCTGCCGGTATTCCTGCGCCTGGCTGTAGAATGCTGCAGCCTGCCGGAAATATTGTTTGGCAAAGCTCTCCGTAGGCTCGTGCTCGTTAATCTGCATCACGGTGGCCTTGAAACCGCCGTCTACAACCAGCTTACCGGCAGCTACAAAGTGCTTATCAAAATCATTGATGATCCCATGCTGGGTATTGCAGCTCACGCCCTCGCTTAGCAGCAAGGCTTTGGCGCCCTGTACAAAAGCGGAGTAGGCATGATAGATACCGTCTGCGTACTGCGCATTGGCCAGCGCTTCCTCGCTCCAGGCCAGCTTTTCCTCAGCTTCAAACAGCAGGGTGGCTACCAGGTCTATCACTACGCCGGCGCATTCGCCCACGCCGATAGCGGTGGCAAATTTTTCCTGCTGTCCCCAGTCCACAAAATCTTCATCCCGAAGGGTAGCCAGGTCTGTTAGCGGTTTCAGCAGGTCGTAGAAGTAGCGCTCTCCCTGCCGGTCGTAATAGTCATTGAACAATTCGCTCTCCTGCCCGTTGGTCTCGTAATCATGCAGCAAGGTGCGCAGCACATCCGGACCGCGCTTGCTGGGCACTTTGATCACCTTGTCCGCCACACGGCCCTCACCATTACCTACAATGCCGCCGCCCAGCAGCACCTGCAGGGCCGGCAGGGTTTTGCCGCTGCTCTTAAGGGAACTGCCATGGAAGCCGATGCTGGCAATGCCGTGCTGGCCGCAGGAGTTCATACAGCCGCTGATCTTTATCTTGATGTCTTTATTGTATACCAGGTCCGGGAACTCGTCGTGTATCACCTCCTCCAGCCGGGCCGCAATACCGGTGCTGCTGCTGATGCCCAGGTTACAGGTGTCTGTACCGGGACAGGCGGTGATGTCCGCAATGCTGTCAAAGCCCGCCTCTGCAAAACCGGCGGTTTCCAGCACGCTGTACACGTAAGGCAGGTGCGCCGGCAGGATGTATTTCAGGAGCAGGCCCTGGTTGGCGGTTACCCGCACATCATCCGCTATCACCGGCCGCAGCGCATCAATGAGCTGGCGGGAAATGGCGGTGCTGATGTTGCCCAGCGGCACCCGTACATAGGCGGCATAATAGCTGTCCTGTTTCTGGCGGAAAATGTTGGTGGTTTTCCAGGCCTCGTATTTCTTCGGGTCTTTGATGCTGAAGGCGGGCAGTACAGGGTCAGGGGCAGGCAGGACCACCGGCTCCTCCGTTCTCTCCACCACAAAATTCTTGGATTTCAGCGCCTTGTGCTCTTCCTTTACCAGTCTTTCAAACTCTTCAAAACCTATTTTCTGTATCAGGAACTTGAGGCGCGCCTTGTGACGGCTGGCCCTTTCGCCATGGCGGTCAAATACGCGCAGCACGTTCTCTATGTAGGGAATCAGTTGATCTTCCTCCAGGAACTCGAAAGCCGTATGGGCCAGGTAGGGCTGCGCGCCCAGACCGCCGCCCACCATTACTTTAAAACCGCGCACGGTCTTGCCGTCCACCTGGCGGATCTTGGGGATCACGCCGATGTCATGCATGAAAGCCCAGGCCGTATCCCGGTCGCTGGAAGAGAAGGCGATCTTGAACTTGCGGCCCATGTCCTGGCAAATAGGATTGCGCAGGAAATAGCGGAAAGCAGCATCTGCATAAGGCGTTACGTCAAACGGCTCATCCGGATCGATGCCTGCCTTGTCAGAAGCGGTGATATTGCGTACCGTGTTGCCGCAGGCCTCACGGATGGTAATGTCGTCTTTGTCCAGCTTAGCCCACAGCTCCGGTGTTTTTTCCAGGCTCACGTAGTGTATCTGTATATCCTGGCGGGTGGTGAGATGCAGGTTGCCGGTGGAGTATTCGTCGGACACATCCGAGATACGTTTCCACTGCTGCAGGGTCATTTTACCATAGGGCAGCTTGATACGGATCATCTGCACGCCGGGCTGGCGCTGTCCGTAAATACCCCTGGCCAGGCGCAGGCTGCGGAATTTTTCCTCGGGGATCTTCCCTTCCCGGAACTGCAGTATCTTTTTATCCAGCTCGATGATATCTTTTTCTACAACAGGATTTTCCAGTTCTGTTCTGAAGCTTTGCATGCTAATCTGTTTATGGTGAACAACCTATATTCCTATAGTTTTAGTAGACTATACAAAGATATAGAGACAGGGTAGCATTTCAAAACTTTTTTCCGGGAAAGTGATAACAATTGTTTATGCACTATAACTGGTGGTTATAGTGAATTAGTAATTAAAAATTAATAATTAATAATCGTGGGGCCGGTGTTGCGTTAATTATTAATCATTAATTCTTCATTATTAATTCTCCGGGCGGCCTCCCAGCCGATAATAGCCTTCTTGCGCACGGCTCCCCAGTGGTATTCGCCGGGTATGCCTTCCTGGCGGATGATGCGGTGGCAGGGGATCAGCCAGGCCACGGGGTTTTGTCCTATTGCCGAGCCTACGGCCCGGGCGGCATTGGGCTGCCCTATGCTGCGCGCTATCTGCCGGTAGGTGGTAAGGGCGCCGGGCGGTATCTGCAGCAGGGCCTGCCAAACCTTTACCTGGAAATTGGTGCCCTGCACCAGCAGATGCACTTTGCCGGCGGGCAGGTTGCCTTCCGGGAAAATGCGCTGCACATAAGCAGCCGTGGCTTCCGCACCGGGCACAATGGCGGCAAAGGCCCAGCGCTCCCTGAATTCCCGTAGCGCCGCCTCTTCCGTGCCGGCTTCCACGAAGCTCAGCCCGCAAATGCCGCGGGGCGTTACCGCGATAAAACATTTGCCGAAAGGCGTATCATGGTAGCCATACTGTATGGTGAGGCCGGCCCCGGCATTGCGGAACTCATTGGGGGTAACAGCCTCTATGTTCACAAACAGGTCATATACCCTCGACTGGCTGGACAGCCCCGCCCATTCCGCCGCTTCTATCAGGTTGGCGGACTCCTGCAGCCGGCCTTTCAGGTAGGCCGTGGTGAGGTATTGCAGGAAGCGCTTGGGGCTTACGCCTGCCCAGGCGGTAAACAGCCGCTGGAAATGGAAAGGGCTCAGGTGCACCTGCGCCGCCACTTCGTCCAGGTCCGGCTGCTCCGTAAAATGTTCAGAGAGGTAGCCGATGGCGGTGGCAATGCGCTCGTAGTTCATTTTGTCTTGTGTTTCCATTGTATTGCAATTGTATACCACAAAAGTAGGCTGGTTTTGAAGGCGGCTCAACCCGGAAGTTGCGGTTTAAATGTGCTATCTTTGCGGCGCAAAATGCACAATTTATGATCAATACGGTGATTTTTGACATGGACGGCTTACTGATTGATTCTGAGCCACTTTGGGGTATCGCTATGCGGGAAGTGTTTGCTACGGTGGGGGTCACCCTTACCACGGAGCTGACCGCCCATACCACCGGGTTGCGCACCGTAGAAGTAGTGGATTACTGGCATGATCACTTCAAATGGAACGGCAAAACGCGGGAACAGGTAGTGACCGAGATCGTGGATGCCGTGACGGCCAAGATACGCGCCCAGGGCAAAGCGATGGATGGCCTGCATTATATACTGGACTATTTCCGGGGCAAGGACTTCAAAATAGGGCTGGCCTCCTCCTCCCCTATGAGCCTGATCACTTCGGCGCTGGAGCACCTGGACATTACACCTTACTTCCATGCGGTCTATTCCGCGGAGTTTGAGCCCTATGGCAAGCCGCACCCCGCCGTATACCTGGCCTGCGCCAAAGCGCTGAACAGCAGCCCCCTCCACTGCCTGGCCTTCGAAGATTCCGTTACCGGCATGATCGCCGCCAAAGCCGCCCGTATGAAAACCGTGGTAGTACCGGAAGCGCATAAACGCAGTGACAAACGCTATGCGCTGGCCGACCTGCAACTGGATTCCCTGAAGGAGTTTGGCGATGCGCAACTGGCGCAGCTTACCTGATACCGGCCGCTATTCCTGCTGCTTCCTTTTAAAAAGACAGAATAAAAATTCCTGGCGGGTCTGGAATGGGGTTACATGCTCTTCCTTTATGCACCGGACCTTCTCAAAATAAGGCGACAATTGCTGTTCGAGGGATGCTTCGCTATACCGCTGGATGGGAAGCCCGCTGCATGTCTCCGGACCGTTCTCGGAAAAAGTGCCTATCACCAGGTAACCATTGACTGCCTGGCCGGCAACCTGCAGGTAGCGGGCTATCTGCGCAGGCGTGGTCAGGAAATGAAAGGTGGCCCGGTCATGCCATATATCATAGGTAGTATCCGGCTCAAACGCGGTGATATCGCTTACGATCCATTTTACCCGCTGCGCGCCCGGCCCCAGCCGCTGCTTCGTTTTTTCCAGGGCGTTAGCGGAAATATCCAGCACCGTAATATTTTCATATCCTTCATGGAGCAAAAAATCCACCAGCCTGCTTTCTCCCCCTCCAATATCAATAATGGACGCCGATTTCGGTAATTGCAGGCTTTGAATGAATTGCAGGGAGGTGGCCGGTGTATCCTGTGTCCAGCTTACTTCGTGGGACTGCTTGCGCTCATATATATTTTCCCAGTGATGGCGGTTATCCATTTTCTACAGTTAAGGTGGTAAAGTTAGGCATTCCTGCTAACACACCCTTACTACCTGTATATCCAGCAGCGCGCCCAGCTTTTCCAGCTTCCCGGCTATATGCCCCACGCCTATGGCGCAGTGATGGGCCGGGCCTTCCTTGCACCAATTGTTGACAAAGGTCTTTATATCCAGGGGGAAACGGTAACGGCTATTGGTATTCCCGATCTGCAGGATAGGGCCTTCTACGGAAGCGCCTTCGGCCACCAGCAGCTTCAGGCGGCCCTGCCCTGTTTCCACTACAGACAGCAGGGTCACGGGGCCGTGCTTCACTTTCATTTCCACCGATAATCCCCTGCCCGGCTTACCATGGTATACACCCAGGGGCTTCAGCAGGGTTTTGCCTTCTGCAATGGCCAGGTGACCGGGACCATCATGCCCCATCAATACAATATCATCATTAAAATCCAGGCCATAGAACTCCGTGAAGGAGCCGCCGGCGCCAAACAGGTCCATGATCTTCATGGCCTGCACATTCTTCACTTCATACTCGCCGGCCACCGGCACATGATTGGCCGTCAGCATGGAGTTGCCGGTAATAACGGAAGAGATCAGGTTCTCGTACTCCCCGCCGGGCGTACCTTCATAGTAATAGCAAAGGGAGCCCAGGCGGTGATGCGCCACCAGCTTGTCCAGCGCTACGGCGGTAACGGCGGCCCGGTCGATCTCCTCCGGGGGGCATTCGTCCAGCACCTGGAAGGAGGCGAAGATCTCTTCCCGCTTGCGCGTGGCTTCCCCGGGCAGCACCTGTTCCCGGAAAGCGGCCAGCTCGCACATTTCCAGGTGTTGGATATGGCCGCCAAAGGTGGCGGCCTGCAGGGTAAGGTCGGAATAAATGTCCAGCATCCCATTGTAGTAATGTCCCAGCACGCCCAGGCGGTTCTGCTGCATGCCGCGGGCTACGCTGGCCGCCGCTACCCACTCCCGGATCTCGGTCCAGGCTTCGGCATCGTCCAGCGTACCCGTTACCTGGAAGAACTGTATGCCGCTGCGGTTAAATACGTTGGCGATTTCCGGCACCGCGCAGGCCTGGCAGTTGGCCAGCCATTCGCCGGTCATCAGTCCCCGGTCGCCCAGGCTGTTGAACCAGTCATAGTCTATGGCCCTTACCGGCTGCAGGTTCAGGATCACTACCGGTACCTTTGCCTGCTGCACCACCGGCAATACCGTGGCGGATAACGCGTAGGTAGACACATACAGGAAGATCAGCGCCACATCTTCCTGTTTAAAGGCAGCGGCAGCAGCCCGTGCTTTTTCCACGGTATCCACCATGCCGGCATCCACCACGGTGAGGCCGGGTTGCTGCAACTGTTGCGCAATGGTTTGCTGGTAGCCTTCCAGCCTTGCCTTCAGGTCTTTGAACTGGCGCCAGTAGGTTTCCAGGCCGATTCCGAATAAACCAACTTTCATGCGGAAAGAATTAATAATGAACAATTAATAATTAATAATACCTGCGTTGTACCTGCAACCCTCAGGGCAATGCGGCGGTAAAATGATGATTGCCGGAGCCTGCAACCGTTGCCTTTTTATTGCCCGGCAGCAGGATGCGGGCCCGGGTATTGGGCGGCACGGTTACATCCAGTGAAAAACGATGGCCCTCCCGCTTCCACTCCACCTGCACATGGCCGTGCAGGGTGGTAAAGCCGGCCTTTACCCAGTTAATACCGTCTACCGGCTGCGGAGCTATTTCCAGCATGGAAAAACCGGTGCTGCCGGCCGCCTGGCGGATACCGGCCAGCCCGTTGTAAAACCATTCCATGAGATGCCCCAGCATCATGTGGTTGTTGGATACCAGGCGCAGGGCCGGCCAGGATTCGGTAAGCGCGGTGGCGCCATGCTTTAGTTGAAAAGCGTAGCCGGGCACATTATCCCGGTTGTTCATATCATAAAGCAGTTGAGACTGCCCGTAGTTGCTCAGCACATTCACCAGGTAATGGTAGCCAATATCGCCGGCGGTCAGCGCATAGTTATTGCTGCGAATAGAGTCCGCCAGGTTGCGGATCACCTTTTCCCGGTAACGCGGCTCCACCAGGCCGGTATACACCGGCATGGCCATAGCGGTCTGGCTGCCGGTAGCATATACGCCGGTAGCGGCGTTGAAGAACTTGTTGTTGAACGCGTGGCGGATACTGTCCGCCAACAGCCGGTAGCGGCGGGCCTCCGCCTCCCGGCCCAGCACCCGGGCTATACCGGCCAGCACATCCGCATCCTGGAAATAAATAGCCGTAGCCGTTAGCGACACCGGCGTAAGCTGCGCAAAACCGGGACGCTCCGGCCCCATGTCATACCAGTCGCCCAGGCCATAGTCCAGTATATGCCCATGAGCGCGGCTACCCAGGTATTGGAGATAGCGCTGCATCATGGGATATGCTCTTTCCAGCACCTGCCGGTCGCCGTACCAGGTATAGAGGAACCAGGGTATCTGGATGGCGGCGCTGCCCCACTCCGGCGAGTCGCGGAAGCCATCCTCAAACACCACGTATTCAGGCGCTATGTCCGGCACCAGCCCGTTGGGCAACTGGGCGGCCATCATATCATTCACCGTTTTATTATAGAGATGCAGGATATCATAGTTGTAGCCCACGCAAGCCCGGAGCAGGTAGGTCTGCTCCAGCCAGCCCAGCTTTTCGCGGTGGGGGCAATCCGTGGATACGCTGGCCAGGTTACTGCGGATGGCCCAGTCAATCAGCCTGAATATGCGGTTAAAGAGCGTATCGGAGCACTGGAAATGCCCTACGGTGGGCGCGCTGTTACGTGTATGCAGGAACGTGATATCCTGTAACTGTACACTGTCGGCCGCCGTGGCGGTACCGGCGGGCGCCGCCCCTTCCACCATGGCATAACGCAAACCATAGTAAGTAAAACGCGGCGTCCATTCTTCCACGCCCTCACCCTTTAGCGTATACGAAAAATAGTAGGGCGAGCCGCTGGCCTTCTGGTAAGGCAGCCCTTCATCATCCACCAGCTCGGCGGGCGTAATGCGCACCACACTCCCTTTCCTGCCTTTTACCTTTATGCGGATGATGCCGGAAGCGTTCTGCCCAAAGTCTGCCACATACCTGCCCGGCTGCGGGGTAGCGGCGCTTTTCACGGCAAAAGTGTCCATTACGCGCAGGGGGTAGGCCATCTGCGCCTGCATGGCGCCGCCCGGGCCTTTTACCGTAACGGCAGGCTGCCAGCGGGCGTCGTCAAAGCCGGGGCGGCACCAGCCGTCCTGCTCCAGCGTAGCATCGTAGTCCTCTCCTCCGTAAATGCTGGTGAACACGACGGGCGATGGCGCGGCCTTCCAGTTTTTGTCCGTTACGATCTCCTCTGCCGAGCCGTCCGTGTAGCGGATCACCAGCTTCAGGCGCAGCATGGGGTAACCCTGTGCAATCACCAGCTTGCGGTAGCGCTCCCGGTTGATGTTAAAGAAGCCGTTACCTACTATAGCGCCGATGGCATTGTCCTGCTGCAATTGCTGTGTGACATCATAAGTATTATACAGGCAGGTCTTGTTATAATTCGTCCAGCCGGGAGCCAGGAAATCGTTGCCCACCTGCTGCCCGTTCAGGTACAATTCGTACTGCCCCAGCCCGCATACAAACACCAGCGCCTGCTGCACGGGTTTCTGCACCCGGAAGGACCGGCGCAGGTAAGGCACCACAGTGCGCTGCCGTCCTTTGCTACCCAGCTTATTGCCGCTGCCGTGCACACCCGGGTAGATGCGCATGCTGTCCGGCATTGCTGCATAACCGATCCACTTTGCTGCGGCCCACTCCTCCGGGTGCAGGATGCCGGTGGTGAAAGCGGCGGTACCTGTTGCGGCAGGCCCGCCCTTGCTGGTCCATACCTCCACTTTCCAGTAACAGGTGGCGGCGCTTTGCAGGGGACGGCCCTGGTAGGGCACAAAGGTGCTGCGGGCAGCGGGTATTTTGCCGGAGTCCCAAAGGTCGGGCCGGCCGTTCAGTAACTGCGGCGCGGAGGCTACCCGCACGCGGTAATGGGTTTGCATTACATGCTTGTCTGCCGACTGCAATTGCCAGCTAAAAACGGGTTGGGCCGCGGCTATGCCCAGGGGATGTACTTTTGATTCACAACGCAGGTCCTGCAGGGTGACAGCGGGCCGGGACTGGGCGCCGGCCTGGAGCCAAAGCAGGCACAGAACAAAAGCAACGTGGAAATAAAGTCTTTGTACCATGCTGTCATTAAAGGATTCGTGGAATATAGGCTGTTTTTGCGACAGGAGTATCCTATGCTATCTGCCGGGAGGGCACAAAAAAATCCCCCGGCGGGCGCCGGGGGATCGTATATGAGCGGTTAAGCATCGTCATTATTCGCCTTCTTTCTTCTCGCCGCCTTCGGATTGCTTCAGCTTCTCCCTCAGCTCGGCCAGTGCGCCCAGATCGCCCAGGGTAGCTTTTTCTACCTTGCTCTGGATGTTCTTCACTGCCTTGCGGGTCTTGTCGGCATCTGCTCTCTTTTCTTTGGCAACGGCTTCTTTCTCTTCAGCTTTTACGGCTTCCCAAACCCTGGTATGAGATACCAGTATACGTTTTTCGCTGCGGTCAAATTCAATGATCATGAATTCTTTCACATCTTCCACGTTGATGGGTTTCTCGTCTTCCGTTCTCAGGTGACGGGCGGGAGCGTAAGCTTCCAGGCCATACTGCAACTGTACGGTGGCGCCTTTTTCGTCTTTCTTCACCACGGTACCTTCATGCAGGGAGCCGATGGGGAATACGGTTTCGAAGGTGTTCCACGGATCTTCCTCGATCTGTTTGTGGCCGAGGCTCAGCTTGCGGTTGTCCTTATCAATACCCAGTATCACTACTTCTATTTCGTTGCCTACTTTAGTGTATTCGCTGGGGTGGTTGAAGCGTTTGATCCAGCTCAGGTCGGAGATGTGGATCATACCGCCGATACCGGTTTCCAGCTCCACGAACACGCCATAAGGAGTGATGTTCTTCACGATGCCTTTGTGACGGCTGTCCAGCGGGAATTTGGTCTCGATAGTAGCCCAGGGATCTTCGGTGAGCTGTTTGATGGACAGGCTCATCTTACGCTCGTCTTTGCTCAGGGTTACCACCACTGCTTCGTACTCTTCGCCTAATTTGAAGAATTCCTTTGCATTGATGGGGGTAGAAGCCCAGGAGATCTCGGATACGTGCACCAGTCCTTCCACGCCGGGCAGAATTTCCAGGAATGCGCCGTAATCTTCGATGTTCACTACCTTGCCTTTCACTTTTGCACCTTCGGTGATGTGAGCGGGCAGGGTATCCCACGGATGCGGGGTGAGCTGCTTGTAGCCGAGGCTGATACGTTTCTTCTCGTCGTCGAAGTCCAATACCACCACGTTGATCTTCTGATCCATCTGGAGTATTTCGCTCGGGTGAGAGATACGTCCCCAACTGATATCGGTGATGTATAGCAAGCCATCGAGGCCGCCGAGGTCGATAAACGCGCCAAAATCGGTAATGTTCTTGATGGTACCTTCCAATACCTGGCCTTTTTCCAGCTTGGAAATGATATCCACCCTTTGCTGTTCGATATCGCTTTCGATCAGCGCTTTGTGGGAAACTACGGCATTCCGGATGGCTTCGTTCACCTTCACCACCTTGAATTCCATGGTTTTTCCAACGAACTGGTCGTAATCGGTAACGGGTTTCACATCGATCTGTGAACCGGGCAGGAAGGTTTCCATGCCGTACACGTCTACGATCAGGCCGCCTTTGGTTTTGCTGGTAACAATACCGGTTACCACTTCGCCGGTCTTGTACACTTCCACGATCCTTTCCCATGCACGTTGCTGGCGGGCCTGTTTGCGGCTCAGGTGCAGGTTACCATCGCGGTCTTCTTTTTCTACTACCAGCACTTCCACCTCATCGCCTACTTTCAGTCCCTGCAAGTCGCGGAACTCGTTGAGGGAGATCAGGCCGTCTGATTTGAAGCCAATGTTGATCACGGCGTCGGTCTTGGTAAGACCCACGATCGTACCGTTGATCAGGCCATTTTCTTCGATCACTTTAAAAGTGCTGTCGTACGTTTGGTCGTACTTCGCTTTTTCTTCCGCATTGTAGGAAGATACGTTGCGTTTGTCTACGCTCCAGTCGAAATCATCGTGAGCGGTAGGGGCAACAGGAGCATTTGTTGTCGCTGTTTCCACCGGGGCAGTTGCTGCCTGGGGGGCCTGTTGTTCAGCGTTTTGTTCGTTAGTAATGTTGTTTTCTTCCAAAATTTGGTCCTCCTATTTGGTTTTAATTTTCCCGGGATTTAGCCCGGAACCCTTAACGGGAGGGCAAAGATACAAAAAAACACCGGAAATCCAGCAAAACAGGGAATTTTGACCGGAAAATACCGGGGGCCTTTCATCGTGAGCCGGAACCCTGTAAATTCGTTAAAATTTTAGTAGTAATTTTCAGGTATGAACGGGACCTCTTTTCAATCGGATATCCGCTACTGGCTTAGGCAAGGCAATACTGTGAACCACCTGCTTTTCTGGAACATCGCCATTTTCGTGGTGCTGGGCATCCTGCGGCTGATCGCCTATTTTGGCGGCACCAGCGGCGTACTGGGATTTATCCTGGACCAGGTAGTGCTGCACTCCAGCCCGGCTGTTTTTATTACCAAGCCCTGGGGCCTGTTCACCTACATGTTTGCGCACCTGAACATCTTTCATATTTTCTTTAACATGCTGAACCTGTACTGGTTCGGCAACCTGTTCCGCTCCTTCCTGGGCAACAAGCGGGTGCTGCCGCTGTACCTGCTGGGGGGTATTACCGGGGGCCTGCTGTATATACTGACCTTTAACCTGCTGTACCCCTCCGTGCTGGACACCACCATGCTGGGCGCTTCTGCCTCCGTGATGTGCCTGCTGCTGGCCTGCGCCACCCTGATGCCCAATTATGAAATAGGGTTGCTGCTGCTGGGCAGCGTAAAGCTGAAATGGCTGGCCCTGGCCATCATTATCCTGGACCTGATCTCCATTCCCTCCGGCAACCTGGGCGGTATTATAGCCCACCTGGGCGGGGCTGCCCTGGGATTTGTATATATCAAGATCCTGCAGAACGGTACGGACCTCTGCCAGCCGCTGATCTGGCTGTTTGGCTCCCTGTCCGGCGCCGCTGCGTCCAAACCCAAGCCCAAACGCGCTTTCAAGCCTAAAAAATCCCCGCTGAAAGTGGTGAAAAAGCAGCCGGAGGAAAACAAGCAACTGAAGCTGGACCAGCTACTGGACAAGATCAACGAAAAAGGGCTGGGCAGCCTGAGCCCGGAAGAAAAGGCCTGGCTGGACAAGCATAGCCAGGATTGAGGAAAATGAGGGGGGAAGGATGAAGCCGGAAGACTGAAGGGTGGATTGCAGTGGCAATGCTTACCTTTGCAGCGAGGCCATAAAAACACAACTATTTAACGAATGAAGACATTTAACGTTCCCATTATTTACCGCAGCCCCCTGATCACCGCTATCAAGAACCGGCGCCGGCAGGAGGACCGGATGAAGAAAGATTTTAAGCCCACGCTGCTGGATTTTGGGGCGTTAAAGATACTGCTGGCCCGGCATTTCGGGTTTTGCTACGGAGTGGAGAACGCTATCGAGATCGCTTTCAAGACCGTGGAGGAAAACCCCGGCAAGCGTATTTTCCTGCTGAGCGAAATGATTCATAACCCGCATGTGAACAGCGACCTCCTGGAAAAAGGCGTGCAATTCATTATGGACACCAGCGGACAGCAACTGGTTCCCTGGGATACCCTGCAACCGGATGATATTGTGATCATACCCGCCTTTGGCACCACCCTGGAAATAGAGGCCCGGCTGTCCGAACTGGGCATATCCCCCCTGCAATACAATACCACCTGCCCCTTTGTGGAGCGGGTATGGAATAAGGCAGAGCAGATCGGCCAGAAAAACTATACCGTGATCGTGCATGGCAAACCGGGGCATGAAGAAACCCGGGCCACGTTTTCGCACAGCCGGCACAATACGCCGACCGTGGTGGTAAAGGACATGAGCGAGGCCCGGCTGCTGGGCGAGTTCATTACCGGGCAACGGGCCGCGGCTGAATTCCCGGCCCTGTTCAAAGGACAATATTCTCCCGGCTTTGATGTTACAAAGGACCTGCAACGGGTGGGCGTGGTGAACCAGACCACCATGCTGGCTACGGAAACCCAGGCCATCGCCGATTATATCCGCGGCGTGATCATGGACCGGTACCAGCTCACGGAAGCCGATGTATCCGAAAGGTTTGCCGACACCCGCGATACCCTCTGCTATGCCACCAATGACAACCAGAGCGCGGTGAACGGCCTGCTGCAGGAACCCGGCGACCTGGCCATTGTAGTGGGCGGCTACAACAGCTCCAATACCTCGCACCTGGTGGAGCTGTGCGAAGAAAAACTGCCTACCTACTTCATTTCCTCGGAAGAAAAGATACTTTCCCGCGACGAGATACTCCACTGGGACTTTCATCACAAACAGGAGCTGCACAGCCACCATTTCCTGCCGGACCAGGCGCCGGTCACCATCCTGCTGACCAGCGGCGCATCCTGCCCGGACGCACTGGTGGAAGGCGTGATCCGCAAGCTGGCGGGATTCTACGGCGTTAATATAGATGAAGCGGCCATGAGCTAATGAGAGATAAACACCAGGCTGAAGAAATTGACATCGGTTGCACCGATACGCATTAAAAAAGACACCTCGCGGTGCCTTTTTTCTTTGGGGCTACTCAATGCTAGTAATGCAGAGAAAAAAGATGTATATCGCTATTGACGTTATTTACAAGCAGTTATCTGATATCAAAAGTACCGGTTCTGCCACATGCATGCAACCGGCATTTATTATCCGGCAGGGAATTCCCAATAAGTGGCGTAAAAACGGATAAATCCGGTACGTTCAGAATTGCATGGCCCTCTTCAGGAATTCCGCCTTTCTCCGGCGCGATACTTCCACCTGCGTTCCGTCCGTCATCAGGGCAAAGCCTCCTTCTCCCTGTATATACGATTGCATTTGCTGCAGGTTGATCAGGTGGGAATTATGCACACGGAAAAAGTCCATATCCGACAGCATCTCTTCAAATTCCTTCAAAGGCCGGGACACCAGCAGGTGTTTTTTATCTGTAAAGAATATCTTGGTGTAATTGCCGGTAGATTCGCAGCGCACGATGTTCTGCACGGGCATAAATACCAGGCCGTTGATGGTTGGCAACGCTATTTTGCGGTGCGTCTGGTTCAGCGTCTTCATATTGGCCAGGAACACCTCCAGCGGGGAGGCGGCGCTGCTGTCCTTCGGGCGGGCTGCACGCCGCTCGCGGCATTTCTGCACGGCTTCCTGCAGCTCCTGTATGCTGAAAGGCTTCAGGAGGTAATCCAGCGCGTTGAATTTAATGGCCCGCAGGGCATATTGTTCAAAGGCGGTGGTAAAGATCACGTCAAAGGGTATCCTGTCAAACTGCTTCAGCAGCTCAAAACCATTCTGATGAGGCATTTCCACGTCCAGGAACACGAGGTCCGGCTGCCACTCGTCTATGAGGCCCTTCGCTTCCCGTACACTGTTTACGCCGGCTATAACGTTCACTTCCGGGCATTTCTTCTGCAACATGGTCTTCAGGGCATCTATACAGTGCTGTTCATCATCCACAATGATCGCTTTGATTTCGCTCATACTGTGTTTAATTGTAGGTTAGAAGTATTGATCGCTGTTAAAAAATAAGCTCTACCGGTAAGGTTAGCACCACCTGCGTACCGGCAGGGTTACCGTTTTCGTCCTCGAGGTCTCTTATGATCACGCTTGTGTCCCGGCTGTTATTGATCTTGCGGATCAGGTTTATCCGCCCCTCGGTTACTTTCATTCCCATGGAACGGTGGGTCTCTCCTTTCTTCTCCTTTATTTCCATGGCCCGTTTGCGGCCTATCCCGTTGTCCGTTACCACGCACACCAGTGTGCGGCCCTTCAGCGACATGCTGATATCCAGCACGCCTTTGCCGGATTTATGCACCAGCCCGTGCCAGATGGCGTTCTCCACATACGGCTGAATGATCATGGGCGGTATCATCACCTCTTCGTCATGGATATCGTCTGCCACCCGGATGTGGTATTCAAACACATTGTTGCAGCGCAGTTGCTCCAGGTCCAGGTAAAGCCGCAGTGATTCCACCTCCTTGTTCAGCGAAATGAAGGTATACTGAGTATTGTCCAGTATCATCCGCATCAGCCGCGAAAACTTGGTGAGGTAGTCCGAGGCTTCCTCCTGGTTGTTGCTCCATATGAACCGGTGAATGGAGCTGAGCGAATTAAAGATAAAGTGCGGGTTCATCTGCGCGCGCAGCGAACGCAGCTCCAACTGCAGGGTATGCCGGTTGGCCTCCAGGTTACGGTGACGGATATAGAAAAACCCGCCTACGGCCAGCATCAGCAAAAAACCGGCGGTGGAGAACATGTATACGATGTTGCGCCTGGTACGCAGCTCGCCCAGTTCCTTATCATGCTCCAGCAGCCTGATCTGGTTATCTTTCCGGTCCACTTCATAGATAGCGCGGGTCTGGGCCAGCACCATGGCGGTGCTTTCATCCAGGATGCTGTCCTTATATGCCAGCGATTTATCCAGCGCATCCAGCGAGCGCCTGAAATCCCCGCTGGCCTTATAATCTGCGGACAGGGCCTTGTATCCTTCCATCAACATGTACCTGAAGCCCCAGTAAAGGCTGAGGTCTAAGGATTGCTGTATGTATTTGCGGGCCTCTTCATGTTTGCCCTGGCGGCTAAGCAACTTCCCGATATTCAGGTAGCTTTCCGCCATGTGCACCTTGTCGTCCACCTTATCATTCACTTCCAGTGCCTTCTGCAGGGCGTCCATGGCCCGGGTATAATCCTTTTTCTCCTGGTAAGCGGCGCCCAGCGAATTATAACATATAGCCATGCCCGTATTATTCTTCAATCGCTGATTCACCGCCAGGGACCGCTTGTAGAACTCAATGGCCAGGTCCGTTTTGCCCAGGCCCTGGTAGGCATAACCGATATTACCCAGGTTAATGGCCACCCCCAGGTCGTTGTTATTCTTTTCCTCCAGCGTCAATGCCTTGGTAAAATGGCCGATGGCGTCCGTGTATTTTTCCGTGGACAGCTCAATATTACCGATACTGTTGATAGCTACGCAGATGCTGCGTACATCGTTGGCCTTTTCAGCGGCGCGAAGGGCCCTGAAATGAAAGTCGAACGCCTTCTGCAACTGGTCCATGCGACGGTTGTCCACCCCGGCATTATTCAATGAGATGCTAATGAGCCGGTCATCCTTTGTTTCCTCTGCGAATTTGATGGCCTTTTCGTGGTAATCTGCCGCCAGTATGTATTGCGACTTGTTTCTTTTGGAGGTGCCTATTTCATTGTATACGTTCGCCAGTCCCCTTGCATATTTCAGCCGTTGCCCCAAAGTGATCGCCTCCTGGAAAAAGTCGTTCTCCTCTTTCCTGGCGTCAAAATAGTCTGCGGTCGCCCTCCCCTTTTCAATGAACCATTTTACTTTATTGGTATCATCCGGCAGCCGGGTGGCGGAGTCCAGCGTACGACGCACCAGCAGCGAGTCGTCCTGCCCCTGTGCACTTCCGATTGCCCGTAAGGTCAAAATAAATAAAAAACATACACCTTTGCTGAACATCAGTCAGGATGATAGAACTTTCACAATTTACAATAATTAATAATTAAGAATTAATAATTAATAATCGTAATGCCTGTGTTTCAAAGAAACATAAACGCTAGGGTATTGTTAATTCTTAATTATTCATTATTAATTAAAAAAGCGAAAGGGCGAAAGAATTCGCCCCTTCTTCCTATTAACCGAATACACCTACTGAAAACATGAAATAAGACCGGTAAACCAATCCTATTCCACATTAAGTTTATGAACGCCGTCCTGGCAACCTGTCCGGCGTTATGTTTTATATACAAATGCTCTATACGGTTAATAGTATTCTACCATGCTCCACACAGGCAAGCACTTATGGCGCTGCCAATAAGACCAAGCATAGTTTTTACATATGGATAAGGTGGAAAAAAAATTATAATGCAGGAAATTCTAAGGATGTGGCAAATTATTTCTGAGGTTTCCGCAGGTTCACGGATTCAAAACAAATGTATAAAACCTTTCTCTAAAACGGAAATATATTATTTCAGGAGGACTGCACCAGCAACACATCGTCTACCCACTGGAGGGCGAGCCTGAGCTGGTCGTCCATACTTAATTCACTGTTATCCAATATGATAGCATCCTCTGCTTTGCGCAGGGGACTGATCTCGCGGTTGGAATCAATGAAATCCCGCAGCTCCAGGTTCTCTTTTACTTCCTGGATGGTAATATTCTTGTTCCGGGCGTACAGCTCCTTGAACCGGCGCTCCACCCGTACGGCGGTATCGGCGGTCATGAATATTTTCAGTTCTGCATGGGGAAAAACAGTGGTGCCAATATCGCGCCCGTCCATCACGATGCCCTTCCGCTCTCCCATTTGCTGCTGCCGGGCCACGGCAAACTCCCGCACTTCGCGGATAGCGGCTACCTCGCTTACCTTGTCCGCCACCAGCATGTCACGGATCGGCAGCTCTACATTTTCCCCGTTCAGGTAAATGTCAGACTGCGTTTTATCTGCATTTGGCACAAACTCCAGGTGAATGTCGGCCAGGGCGGCCTTTACAGCCGCAACGTCTGTCCAGTCCACGCGGTTTTGCAGGAAGTACAGGGTAATAGCCCGGTACATGGCTCCGCTGTCAATATACACGTAATCCAGCTCCCGGGCCAGTTGTTTCGCCAGGGTGCTCTTTCCGCAGGAAGAGTAGCCGTCTATCGTGATAATGATCTTCTTCAAAGCCATGTTATTTACACAAAAGTAAAAAATAAAAAAGAAAAAATTAAAACGCAGGTGATTGCGGTGTTGCATAATAAAGGCAGCGCTTTCCTGCGAAAGCCTGCCTTCATTTTTTTATTTTTTACTTTATTGTTGTCCGAGCACTACTACCTTATACCGGTAAGCTACTACCTGCGTAGCCTTGTGATACAGCACCAGGAAATAAACGCCGGCGGGCAGCTCCCTTACCTGTACATCGCCTTCCACCTGCACCTCGTAGCGGCGCAGCTCCTGCCCCCAGGTGTTCAGCAACTGCAGCACCATAGGTGTGCGGATGCCGCGGATGCCCACTTTGAACTGCCCCAGGTTGGGATTCGGGTATACGTCCACCTGGATGAGGGGCGGCACGGCCTTGATGCCGGTATACGCTACCTGCCCGCTGTAGGACACCGCTTTTATGCGGTAGTAGGTCCAGCCGTCGTAGCTGTTAGGATCGGGGAAAGTATAGTCCAGCCGGAAACTGCTGTTACCACCGGGCGCCTTGGTCGGTACGGTCGCGATCGTGGTAAAGCCGGTATCTTCTTCAAACCTGCGCTCAATTTCAAACCACCGGTTATTGACTTCCCTGCGGGTGGCCCATTCCAGGTGCACCTGGTTATATGCAACACGCCAGGCATCAAACAGCATGAAATCTGCCGGGGGCTGCAGCACAGGCAGCACCACGGTTTTGGAGAAATACTCGTCCGGCCCCAGGGCGGCAAAGCGACGCAGGTGCATGGTAGCGGGCTCGCTCATCGCCTGGGTGGTGAGATTACCGTTCTGCGGCAGGAAAGGCAGCAGGGGCAGGTGGTCCCAGGCGCTGCCTGCATAGCGGTTTATGTAGCTGCTGTCGCGGTAAGTGGCATAAACGGGCATTTCCGTTGCATTCATATGCTGGAGGATCACGTCCGTTTGTGCGGCACCGGGCTGCTCATGACCGATATTCCATGTTTTGATGATGAAGCTATCCTGCATGGGGGCGCCGCTGGTGGCGTTCCGGTAGATGTTGTCAAACACGCGGGCCCTGAACCTGTCTGCGGCGCCGTGGTATTCAATGGCGGCGGGGGCATAGCTACCAGCGGCTGTACCGATGGGGAATACCACCCTGCCAGCCGCCGCCGTAAGCCCGGCGCGATAGAGGAAGCCGCCTGCCATAGTTGTTCCGGTCACTACAAAACGCTGATCGCTGTAACCGGTAATAGTGCCGGGGCCATTATGCCCTACCTGCAGGTTCCAGCCGTTCAGGTAAATGTGCCCCCTACTGAACTGCAGGGTATTGCGCACTTTGAGGTCGCTGAGGTCTTCCAGGAGCAGGCCGGCGGGATTGCTTAGCTCCAGGTTGGGGAAGCTGGCGCCGGCGCCGCCTGCAATGCTGTAGGCGCCAAATACGCGCTGCTGGCCTGTATTGCCGTATAATGTATTGTTGGAAGAAAAGCGGAACATGCCACCGGTACCGCTGCTGCCGTCGGCGCTTTCATCCGGCAGCGAAGCAGCGTTGCCGTTTGTCCAGCGCTGACCCAGGAAATACAGCAGGGCGTTAGGGCTGGAGCCCAGCATCCCGTCCTGTTGCATGTTGCCGAACAGGGCCACCGGGGCATTGCCGAATATCCAGGCCTGCCCGTCGGGAGGGATGTAGGTACCTTGCTGGGCAGACAGGCCATACGCCTGCAGTATGAGAATTAATATATAGATGAGCCGTTTCAGTGTCAACAATTTAAATGCTAAACCATTCTTTAATAGTTGTCAGAGATAATATACCAGGTGTTAACACCGTCTGACTGGAACTTCATAGCACGGCCCTGGTTGCTGATAGTGTGGTAGCCACCGCTGCTGCCTTCCACCGTTGAGCCGGTAGCGTTCACCCTTGCAGTGCCGTTGGACCTTTTTACAATATAGATACGGCCTTCGCAGGTGGCGGCGTCCGGTAAGGTGATGGTAACAGTTCCGCCGTTGTTAGTGCAGATGATCGTGTAATCATTGGCGGTAGCTGCATAGTTGCTGTTCGTTGTCCGGATGGGCAGAGACAAGGAGCCCGCCACCTGCAAGGTGCTGTTAGGCGTAGCTCCTGCCACGTTAACACCTACCTTGCCGCTCTGCATGCGCATGAATTCTGTAAATGATCCATCGCCATAATAATAGCTCTTGAAAACGATCGGCTCATCACCATCATCGCCTATTACAAACTCCAGGCTGCCATTGTTATTGGCGCCGGCAGCGCCCAGCTCAAAAAAGTCGGTGCCGGCGGAGGCGCCTTTGAGACGGAAGTTCCCATTGGCATCCGTGAACATTTTTGGTTTGTAGAACTGTACGGTGGCCGGCACGTCAAACTGCAGGGCGGAGCTCAGCAAGGTCACTTTTTCATTATCGTCCGTATAGTCGGGGTAGTTCTGCGTGAGGCCCAGGGTTTGCCTGCGGCCAAATTCCAGGTAGGGCTGGTTGTTGGACCTGATCACCATTTTCCGGTCGTCGATCGTGCCCAGGAACTGGGTACTGGCATCTACGTTCGCATTACCGGTGATCAGCCAGTTGTTGGCCGCCGCATTGGCCATTACGATCACGTCCCCGTCATTGTTAATGGACAGTACTTTGCTGCCGGAGGTTTGCGGGGTGGCGGTTCCCAGGTCTCTCAGCCGCAGCCCGGACAAGCCCGATGCCGCAACCGTGCCGCCTATCTCCAGTTTGTTGTTTGGCGTGTTGACGCCTATGCCCAGGCGCTTGTTGGTATTGTCCCAGAAAAGATTGGCAGCATCCTGCCTTACTTCGGTATTGGCATCGGAAGTTTTACCAGCGAAAATGAGCCCGCCGTCTGTAAAAGCATTGTCACCATGCGTAGTCACCACCTTGTACCAGGGATTGCCGGCATCAGGCGTCAGCGGGGCGGTGTTGCCGTTCCATTCCCTTAATGCCAGGTTATTCTTGTCGAAATAAAGCTGCGTGGTGTAAGTACCGTTTTGAAACGCCAGCACGCTCCACGCATGAGCAGAAGTATTGAGCGGGCCGTTCTGCACCGTACCGCTGGCAGGGCCGGCCCAGATCTTCATCCTGTATTTGGGATCGGGCGCATCTGCATTACGGATGTCATTGGTAGCAAGTGTGCCATAGGATGCGCCGCCGTCAATATCCGGAGCGGGCAGCCACAGGCCCCTGGAAGGGCTCCATTTCAACACGTCGCCGTCAGCAGGCACGGAGTCCAGTATGCTCCGGCCCTGCACCCTGGAAGCGTTCCAGACAGGCAGGGCGCTATCCGCATACAGTATGCCGGAAGCATTCAATTTTAAAGAACTGTTCAGGGACAGTTCCTCTGCACTGCCGTTGCCGGCGCTGTACCTGCCCAGCAGCCTTTGCGAATTGATGTTCTGCAGCTTGGCAAAAGTAACCGCCTGGTTATTGATGGTAGCGGGCACGGTGCCGGTGCCGGTACCGCTCAGATCACCACCTAGTGTGACCGTGCCGTTGCCGGTGCCCGTATTCACTTTCACCCATTTCCCCCCGGCTCGTACCCGGAGGCTGCTGTCGGGCGTAAAATAGATGATGGTGCCGTCTGCAGCGGCCGAAATGGGCGAGGTAGCGCTGGTATCGCTGATACGCGTTAATAATAATCCCTGCGTGGTGCTTTCCAGTTCAAGCAGGGCGGATTTCTGGATCACGGTGGGATTGTTACCCAGCTTTAGCTGCTGCGCCTGCAACGCTGCTGACATACCTGCCAGCAGCACAGCGAGCATACAAATACGGATGGGTAGCTTTATATTCATCACAGGATATATGGATAAGTCAGGTTACGGGACACAGATCGTAAAAGTTGTTACGCAAGAATGGCTGCATGCCATCCCTGCGTAACTGTCAAAGCACTCTTTTATTTCTTGATGATATACCAGTTGGTACCATCCGTTTGCAGTGTTACAAAGGTCCAATCGTTGTAGATGGGGTAGCTGGCGCCACCTTCGATCTGGCCGGCAGCGGGCACAATAGTAACCGCATTGTCCAGGCCACCGCCAATTTTCTTGATGGTGTAGATACGGCCCCGGATACCGGCAGCAGCGGGCAGGGTGATGGTTACCGGTGCGGCAGGATTTACCAGCACGGTATTATCTGCTACCGTCATGGCATAGTCGGTGTTCACGGTGGTAATGGCCATGGCCAGGGAACCTTCTACCTGCAGGGTAGAGTTAGGCTTTGCCACGCCGCCTACCATTACGGAGTCCCTGTATTCCTTGGCGCCGGCAAAAGCCTGCTCCCCGGTAGTTACGGCACCGCGGGCGCCTACGGCAGCATCCGGTATATTCAGGGTAATGACATTGGCAGTGGTGGTGCTGTCCCAGTTTACATCCGTGCCGGTGGTGCCTGTTTCCAGGCTAATATCAGGGCCTGTTTGCCCGCCCAGGTGCTGTATAGCGCCTTCAAAAGCAGCGGGGTTCAGTGTTTTCTTCAGCACCTCGCCGGTAGCAGTGCGGATCAGTACATCATTCTCAGCAGTGGCTGCATCGGTCAGCGCGTTGGTGATGGTGAAGGTACCGTCCAGCGTGGCAGCGCCGGATACGTTCAGGTTATTGGTTACAGCCAGGTTGTTACCGGCTACCAGGTCATCCTGGAAGGTTTTGGCGCCACCGAAGGTCTGTGCGCCGGTAGATACGGCGCCCGGGTTGGTGGCGTCTGCTGCATGCAGCACCAGGGAACCCTGTGCGCCAGTGTTATCAAGTGACAGGCCGGTAGCTACGGGGGTAATATCGAAGGTGCCGATCACGATCTCCTTCTGGGCATTGTTGATCCTATCCCAGTCGGCCTGCGTTAATAAACCGTTGGTTTTGGTACCATCCTGCACCGGTACATTAAAGGTGTGCGTGCTGCCGGCGGAAGTGATGTTGAAATCATTACCGGCGGTGCCCGTAGCAAAAGTCTGGGTGGCAGCCGTTAATCCATTCACTTCGGAAATGGCGTTGGTAAAGGCGGCGGCGGACATGGTACGGCGCATTACAGAGCCGCCCGCGCCCAGCACCAGCACTTCCAGGTCGGTGGCTGCGCCGGTGTTCACCTGCTTCAGCTCCACGTTACCCGCGGTGGTGACATGAATGGCTTCCATGTTATTAGCGCGGATAGACAGGGCTGCGTTGTCGCTGGTACCGATAAAATTATTTGTCGGATTGGTACCATCGTTGCCGGTCAGGCCCCAGTTGCTTGCAGCAGCGGCCGCATTGGCCAGCCTTTCCCAGTGGCCGCCCCTTCTTACGTACAGGCCATTGTTGGGCGCCAGGGACAGGTAGATGATCATACCATCCGGGGGAGCCGGGGTAATTGCATTGATCGCTACAGTGTCTGTAAGGCGGGGCAGCAAGAGGCCCTGCCGGTCGGATTCCAGTTCCAGTACAGCAGATCGCTGTATATTGGTTGGATTGTTACCCACTTTAAGCTGGGCTTTCAAGGTTACGGAGCATAAGGCCAGACAGCCGGCCAGCAGCAGCTTCGCTGCAATGCGTAAACATTTGTTCATGGTATAAGGATAGTTATCAGTCTAATAAATTATTTACTCCAATAGATTATTGTTCTGTCATGCATGTTTGGGATAAGCCAATACAAAGCAGGCGCGCATAAAGCACATATGCCGGTATTGTTTCACTGTTTGTCCCCCCAAGGTAGTTGTATTCGGTGCTGCAGATATCATGCAGGCATAGGTACCCTCTTGTGCAGGCGGCTGTACAGGAGTTATACATCATATACACCAATAAATTAATTGATATATACAATAATTATCATATCGCAAAAATGATACATTTAATTAGCAGAAAAAATGGTACTATGGTACTATTTTAAGTAAGTACCCCGCTTTTTGTAACCGTATATATTATATGTGTTAACCGGCAGATAGAACAGGGTAAATGGGTGAAGTGACTGATTTTGAGACCAGATCAGGCTTTTGACCGCCTGTAATGGCAGGGAGCTGCGCCCGGAATGCTAACACATTCATGTTATACCCTTCTGGTGGACACTACTAAAAAAAGTAAGTCCCGGCTGTAATATACGGCCGGGACTCTTTAAAATACGATGTATGAAGTATGATGTACTTACTTATGCTTCCGATTTTTCGGATTTGTTGCTTTTGGGCTGATTCCTGATCGTGAATATCAGCTTCTGGTTCTCCTTGTCCAGGTCGGCTACCAGGATGTCTCCGTTATGGATATTCATATTCAGGATCTCTTCCGCCAGCGGATCTTCCAGGTATTTCTGGATCGCCCTGTGCAGGGGCCTTGCGCCGAACTGCTGGTCGTAACCTTTCTCCGCCAGGAAGCCTTTGGCCTCGTCTGTCAGTTCCAGGCTGAAGCCCAGGTTGTTCAGGCGTTTCAGCACGCTCTTCATGGTGATATCGATGATCACGTAGATATGCTCTTTCGTGAGGGAGTTGAATATCACCACATCGTCTATACGGTTCAGGAACTCAGGGGAGAAGGTCCGCTTCAGTGATTTTTCGATCACGGCTTTGGTATTGTCCTCTTCGTTCATAGCCTTTGCACCGGTGGTAAAGCCTACGCCTGCACCAAAATCTTTCAGTTGGCGCACCCCGATGTTGGAGGTCATGATGATCAGCGTGTTCTTGAAATCCACCTTGCGGCCCAGGCCATCGGTGAGTATACCATCATCCAGCACCTGGAGCAGGATGTTATAGATGTCCGGGTGGGCTTTTTCGATCTCGTCCAGCAGGATCACGGAGTACGGTTTGCGGCGTACTTTTTCCGTGAGCTGGCCGCCTTCTTCATATCCCACGTATCCCGGAGGCGCACCGATCAGGCGGCTTACGGAGAATTTCTCCATGTATTCGCTCATGTCTATGCGGATCAGGGAATCTTCGGAATCGAACATGTAGCGGGCCAGGGCTTTTGCCAGCTCTGTTTTACCCACACCGGTGGGGCCCAGGAAGATGAAGGTACCGATGGGCTTCTTCGGGTCTTTCAACCCTACCCTGTTACGCTGTATGGCTTTGGTCACCTTGGAGATGGCCTCGTCCTGTCCTACTACGGCGCCTTTCAGGTCTTCGCCCATGCGGCGCAGCTTTTCGGATTCGGCCTGCACCATGCGCTTTACGGGAATGCCGGTCATCATGCTCACTACTTCGGCGATGGCTTCTTCATCGATCGGGTAGCGTTTGTGCTTCACTTCTTCTTCCCAAACGGCTTTGGCGCGTTCCAGGTCCTCGCCCAGCTTCTTTTCGGTATCGCGGAGCGCCGCGGCTTCTTCAAAGCGCTGGCTTTTCACGACCTTATTTTTTTCCTGCTTGATATCCTCTATCTGTTTTTCCAGGTCGAGGATGTTCTGCGGTACATTGATATTCTTGAGGTGCACGCGGGCGCCTACTTCATCCAGCACGTCTATGGCCTTGTCCGGCAACAGGCGGTCTGTCATGTAGCGGTCGCTCAGTTTCACACATGCATCAATCGCCTCTTCTGCGTAGCTCACATTGTGATACTCTTCATACCTGGGTTTGATATTGTTGAGTATCTGTATGGTTTCTTCCACAGTGGGGGGATCTACCATCACTTTCTGGAAACGGCGGTCCAGCGCGCCATCCTTCTCGATGTACATGCGGTACTCGTCGAGGGTGGAAGCACCAATGCATTGCAGCTCGCCGCGGGCCAGGGCCGGTTTGAATATGTTGGAAGCGTCCAGGGAACCTGAAGCGCCGCCAGCACCCACGATGGTGTGGATCTCGTCAATAAACAGGATCACGTCGCGGTTCTTTTCCAGCTCGTTCATGATGGCCTTCATCCTTTCCTCGAACTGGCCACGGTACTTGGTACCGGCCACCAGTGCGGCGAGGTCCAGGCTTACCACGCGTTTGTCGAACAATACGCGGGATACCTTGCGCTGTACGATGCGCAGGGCCAGGCCTTCCACGATGGCGGTTTTACCCACACCGGGCTCGCCGATCAGGATCGGGTTGTTCTTTTTGCGGCGGGAGAGTATCTGGGATACCCTTTCAATCTCCTGCTCGCGGCCAACAATCGGATCTAAGCTGCCACTCTCGGCCAGCTTGGTAATGTCCCTTCCGAAGTTATCCAACACGGGGGTTTTGGACTTGGTATTGGTCTGCTTGCTTTTGGAAGCAAAGCTTTTCCTTTCGTCCTCAAATTCTTCTTCTCCCGGATCATCAAACTCGGCTTTGGGATCTGCGGACTTTACAAAGCCCAATTCGTTTTTAAAAGTATCGTAGTCCACGTCAAACTGTTGTAAGATTTGTGTACAAACGTTTTCTTTATTCTTGAGGATAGACAGCATCAGGTGCTCCGTTTCCACGGTAGGGCTTTTCAGCGCCTTTGCCTCGAGTACGGTGACCCTGATGACTTTTTCTGCCTGCCTTGTAAGTGGAAGACTATTGATATTGGCTATATTCTTTCCGGTCTTGTCTTTTACGGCCAACTCAACCTCTTTGCGCAATTCATAGAGGTCCACGTTCAACGCCTGCAGAATTTTTACTGCGGTGCCTTCACCCTCACGAATAATACCCAGCAGCAGGTGTTCTGTGCCTATGAAATCATTTCCCAAGCGTAAAGCCTCCTCCCTGCTAAATGAAATGATCTCCTTTACTTGCGGTGAAAAATTCTGGTCCATTGTGAGATTATTGAAATTAATAAAACCCTTACGGGGGCTTGCTTATACAATATTAGCAAATAATTTTGATTCTTTTGTTCTAACACGTTAATAGTATAAGATTTACTTTTGTAAGGCGTGTTAACAGGAAAGGCTGTGATAATACTTACGGAGAAAGCGATCGGAAAGTTGCCGCCTCTTACAGCATTTCTGCAGGGTATCCCTGATTTATTCACTAAATGTACAAAACAAGATCCGGGCAGATGAGGTTCAAAATTGATACCAAAGAAAAAATTGTGATTTTACGACCTGAAATCACCACGTTGGATGCTAATTTGTCAGAAGATTTCCAGGCTTCCATCACTGCATTACCGGAGCGGAGCAACCGGAATCTTATACTGGACCTGGCATTGGTGCAAAACGTGGACCAGTCCGGCGCACAGGCCATTTTAACAGTGTACCGGCAACAGTATGACAGCCAGCTCTCCTGCGCCATTACCGGTCTTAACAACACTTTAACACAAGCACTGCGTGCAGCCGGCGATGATACGGAGCTGAACATTACTCCTACCCTCTCCGAAGCCATAGACATTGTAATGATGGAGGACCTGGAAAGGGAACTCCTTGGAGAATAATATGGGAAATTCCAAAATCCAGATCCCAAATTCCAAAAAGCAGGCAGGCCTCAATAACACGAAACCGTTCCGCTTAGCCAGGTGACGGCGACCGGTTTGGTATCTGGATTTTGGGATTTGGAATTTGTTATTTTCGTTTCATGTTTGCAGTCACCATTTTAGGCAATAATTCCGCTATCCCTACGGCGGAACGGCATCCCACCTCCCAGGTGGTTACTTCCTATGACCAGCTCCTGATGATCGACTGCGGGGAAGGCACCCAGGTACAGATGACGCGCTTCAAGATCCGGCGCAGCCGGATACGGCATATTTTTATCAGCCACCTGCACGGGGACCATTATTTCGGGCTGATAGGGCTGCTGAACAGCCTGAGCCTGCTGGGCCGTACCGAGCCCCTGACCGTTTACGCCCCACCGGAGTTGGAGCAGATCCTGCAGTTGCAGTTGGACTGCGCCGCCACCCAGTTGAAATTCGCCCTTCATTTTGTGGCCCTGCGCGGGGAAGCCGCGGGGGTGATCCTGGAGGAAAAAGACCTGGAGGTGAGCTTTTTCCCGGTAAAGCACCGCATCCCCTGCTTCGGCTTCGTGTTTGAGCAGCAAAAGAAGAAAAGGAAGATCATCCCGGAACAGGCACAGGCCTATAAAATACCCGCCGCCTTCTACTCCCGCCTGCAGGAAGGGGCTGATTATCAACGGAAAGACGGGCTGCTGGTGAAGAACAACTGGGTAACCCTGCCCCCGCCCAAAGGCAAAAAATACGTGTACTGCGCAGATACTATCTATGACGAGTCCCTGGTACCCCGGCTGGAGGGAGCGGACCTGGTATACCATGAGACCACTTACCTGCACGGCCTGGCGGAGCGGGCAGCGGAGCGCTACCACAGCACCTCCGTACAGGCAGCCACCCTGGCCGCCAGGGCGGGCGCCCAACGCCTGCTGATCGGGCATTTTTCCTCCAAGTACACGGAACTGGCCCCCTTCCTGGAAGAATGCCGCCCGGTGTTTCCCAACACGGAACTGTCCGTAGAGGGCGCTACCTACCTGATCTGATGGCGGCGCACCAGGACCTTACCAGGAGTTAACCGGGAAAATATCACTGTTTACAGAGGGAAATAATGGGGAAACAGGGAGAAGAAAGGGCATGCCATCCACCTGCAGGCAGGCGGACGGCATACCACGTCAGTTACTTATACTTATCAAGAAAGGCTTTTATTTTGGCATCCAGCTCTTTGCTGACCGGCGTTACCGGGAGGCGGAAAACGTTCTCTACAATGCCGGCATGGGACAGGAATGCCTTGATGCCGCCGGGATTATTTTCAGCGAACATCAGGTCAAACGCTTCCAGCATCTTGTAATGCAGTTGACGTGCTGCAGGGAAGTTGTTCACGATGGCTGCCTGCACCATGGCGGCAAAGTCGGCTGCAAAATAATTGGCCGCCACGGATATCACCCCGTCCATACCGCAGGCCAACTGGGGCATGGCAATGGCATCGTCGCCGCTGATCACCAGGAAGCCGTCCGGCTTGTCCTTAATGATCTGCATGCACTGCGCCATATCGCCGCTGGCTTCCTTCATGGCAACGATGTTCTCCACTTCATGCGCCAGGCGCAGGGTGGTAGCCGCCGTCATGTTACGGCCGGTACGGCCCGGCACATTATAGAGGATGACCGGCCTGGGAGAGGCTTCGGCAATGGCCTTATAATGCAGGAAAATGCCTTCCTGGCTGGGTTTGCTGTAATAGGGCGCTACGCTGAGCACCGCAGCGGCCTGGTCCAGCGGGCAGGTTTCCAGGCGCTTGACCACGTCCCGGGTATTGTAGTCGCCAATACCTACCACGACGGGCACGCGCTGCTTTACCTTTTCGAAGGTGAACTTTATCAGGTCGAGCTTCTCCTCTGCGGAGAGGGTAGGTGTTTCGCCAGTGGTGCCCAGTGACACCACGTAATTGACCCCGCCGTTAATCACATGATCAATCAATTTTTCCAAAGCATTCCAGTCAATGCTTTCATCTGCTTTGAACGGTGTAACCAGCGCCACACCTGTTCCTCTTAACTGTTCCATGAAGTATTAATAAGCCAAAAAAGTCTGCAAATATTAGCATTTGGCCCGGTATCTTTAAATATTTTTTACTGCTCGTCGTAAAAGCCCATGCGGCTGAACTTGTCGATGCGCTGTTCTATGCGCACATCGGGATCGATCTGCTTCAGCTCCGCCAGTGTTTCCTTGATCCTGGCCTTGAGGATCACGGCCATTTCTTCGGGGTTTACGTGGGCGCCGCCCAGCGGTTCCTTGATGATCCCGTCTACGAGTCCGAAGCGGCTCATGTGCTCGGAGGTGAGCTTCAGCTCTTCGGCAGCCTTTTCCTTGAAGTTCCAGGTACGCCAGAGGATGGTGGAGCAGTTTTCCGGGGAGATCACCGTATACCAGCTATTCTCCAGCATGAACACGCGGTCGCCGATACCGATGCCGAGCGCGCCACCTGAGGCGCCTTCGCCGATGATGATGCAGATCACGGGTACGCGCAGCTTTACCATTTCAAAGAGATTGCGGGCGATGGCCTCGCCCTGTCCCCTTTCTTCTGCTTCCAGGCCGGGAAAGGCGCCGGGAGTATCTATGAGGGTAACGATCGGTTTGTTGAACTTTTCCGCCAGCTTCATCAGGCGGAGGGCCTTGCGGTAACCTTCGGGATTGGCCATGCCGAAATTGCGTATCTGGCGCATTTTGGTGTTGACCCCTTTCTGCTGACCGATGAACATCACGGTTTCGCCGTCAAGGTCGGCGAAGCCGCCTACCATGGCTTTATCGTCCTTTACATTCCTGTCGCCGTGCAACTCGAGGAAGCTGGTGCACATTTGCTCGATATAAGCGAGGGTATAAGGCCTGTCGGGATGCCTGCTGAGCTGTACGCGCTGCCAGCTAGTGAGGTGGTCATAGATATCCTGGCGGGTAGCTACGATCTTTTGTTCATATTCCCTGACCGTGGCGGAAACGTCCACACCAGACTTCTGGCCATTTTCTTTCAGCTTCTCCAACTGCTCATACAGGTCTGCAACAGGTTTTTCGAAATCCAGGAATTGCATAAATAGATTTAAAATTGGTTAAAGAACGGTGTAAAGATAAAGCTCTAAATTTTTTTTAAAAAAGATTTGCAAGTTTGGAGTTTTTGTCGCTATCTTTGCAATCCCAAAACGGAACAGACCTCACGGTTCTGCGAAGTTACGAGGAGGATTGGTAGTTCAGTTGGTTAGAATGCCGCCCTGTCACGGCGGAGGTCGCGGGTTCGAGTCCCGTCCAGTCCGCAACTTAGAACTGATACAGAATTAAAGCCGCATAGATCGCAAGATTTGTGCGGTTTTTGCTTTTTGGGGGTGGTAAGGTAAGGGATCAACTTAAAAAGTTGGAGGATTGTAGATGAAAAATAAGATTTTTGCGGTCCAACAATAGACAGCACCTTGGACCCACAGTATCAAGCTTACTGATATCTCCCCAAACAGCAACAAACAAGCACAAGCAATTGTTTCCCGCAATTTTCCTGAACACTTCTTTTCCGCTAAAAATTATTTATTCAACGAAATCAGATATATTTCCCTTGTAAAGATGATATTCTGGAAATTTTTTCCTGCTAAATTGGATTTTTAGATACTTTAGATAAACCTTATACCTATAGAAATTTATATGAATTATTCTGCTTCCCTTTTTTACCTGGCTATTGGGTTGATCATTATTATACTGATTGATACGGTTGGGGCCATTACCTCCAGGCGGTTTAGTTTCGATTACAGGTATTTAGGCATTCTTTCCCTGGCGTTATATGCAGTTATTGGATACTTTGCTTCCCGGGAAGCGGGAGTAGTACCTGCCATTGTAATAAATGGATTATTGGGATGCTTTGATGGAACTGCCGGCTTTTGGTTATCAATCAGGCTAAAAGCAAATAATGGTTTAAATGCAAAGGAAAGCACCAAACTGTTAGGAGTAAAAACAGCTATGTCCATGACAGCAATAGCAATTGCCTTTGGTTTAGCTGGTTATGGTTTATCGTTTATATTGACATAAAGCGGATATTCATGAGATTATTGCATCTGTTAATACTGCTATCCGTTTCATCACTTGCCTTTAGCCAAAAGAAAGCGCTCCCCATAGCTAACTGGAAAGTCGTCCCCCTTCCAGCGCCGGACACTTTGGAAAAGTACGGGTGGAACCCAACAGACTGGACCATCTTTCTCGAGGATAGTGAAATTTTTGCTACACCTGACCGTAAAATGTTAAATGGAAAGCTACCCTTTAATATCATTCCCAGAAAAAGCGAGAAAAACAAACTATATGGAAGGCGGTCTGTTATAGAAGTTGATGATGGCTACCTGGTTGGGTTTTATAGGGGAGAATGGGGCGGCAATTTATTCTGGTTCTCAAAAAACGGGAAACGGCGATATGAAATCTCGGACCATGAAATTGTTCAATTTATAATACGGGAAAACAGGGTTTATGCAATCGAAGGACTCTCTCATCTTAATATATCAAAGGGAAGCCTGATTGAAATTAAAAAGATTGACAACAAGTGGTCAGCAGTAAATTATGCAGCATTACCAGCAGCACCTGACGGAATTGATTTAGATAGGGAAAATAATTTCATTATTATTACGAGCAGTGACCTTCTATTAGTTGATGCTACAGGTAAAATCAACACCATAGAATCAGATGGCTTTTGGCGGGGATTATATCCAACTTCCATTCTTCTTAAAAACAATTGCGCTTACATAGGAATGCGCGGAGGCATCTTAAAATTTGATTTATCGAGTCACGACAAACAATGGTTAACACCAGATTAAGCCAACGTATTCCCCATCCATATATTTTCCTTTCAGGCAACATATGATCTAATACAGCTTTCGCTATTTAGCACCGACTTCCGTATATAAGGCGCAGTTCAGAATACCCGGGAGCCCCGCGCCTTCTGCCATAGAACTGTGCAGCCCAATCTATAGCTGATAAAAATAAATCCATATTTTGGCAACCGGAATCCGGCATATCAACGCTCATATATATTTATCAAAGTAAGGCTGAACGGCAACACTGCTACCGAAAGGTGATTAAAGAAAAATTGAATGGAAAAACAAAGCACAGTAATTCTAAAAACAAAACAACATTACGATATTCTTGATGGTTTAAGGGGCATTGCAGCCATAGCGGTGGTGATCTTCCATTTTTTGGAAATTGCGTATACCGACTACAGCAAAAATTTCATCGGGCATGGATTTTTAGCGGTTGACTTTTTTTTCTGTCTGTCGGGCTTTGTAATAGGCTATGCCTATGATGACCGTATGAAAAAAATAGGCGGGACAGAATTCTTCAAATCGCGGCTTCTCAGGCTGCACCCTTTGGTTATTTTAGGATCTGTATTAGGCCTGCTGGGCTTTTTATTCGACCCCTACAGCGCAGATCAGCACCTGTATAGCGCAGGCAGTGTGTTGCTCATTTTTCTATGTTCGTTACTATTGATCCCATACCCCGCCATGGAAGAACGGTACCTTAATAATTTCACCTTCAATGCACCGGCCTGGTCTTTATTCTGGGAATATGTAGCCAATATATTATACGCATTAATCTTAGTCAGGATCAGCCGCCGCGTATTGCTTATCCTCACCATATTGTGTGGCGCCCTGATCTGCTTTGTGGGTTACCGGGTGGGTAACTTAATGGGCGGGTGGGGTGGACCCAATTTCTGGGATGGCGGCGCCCGCATTGCCTATTCCTTTTCTGCCGGGTTGCTGGTGTACCGGTCCGGCTGGATCATAAAAAACAGGATGGGCTTTATTGGATTGGCCATATTGCTATCAATGGCTTTCGTTATGCCCTGGTTCAAATGGAACTGGCTGGTAGAATCACTGGTTGTATTGTTCTATTTTCCATTGCTGATTGCTTTAGGAGCGGGCGCCACTTTGTCGCCTGCCTTAAAAAAGACTTGTGTGTTCAGCGGAAAGATATCCTATCCGCTGTATATGACACATTATGCAGCCATCTGGATCTTTGCGCATTACTATAACAAATACAAGCCGGGCACCGAACAACTGGCGCTTATCGTTACCGCCGGCACGATCCTTTTACTCGCGATAGCCTACCTGGCCATGGTATTATATGATGAACCGGTTCGCCGTTACCTGGCTGGAAAAAGGAAAAAACAATTGATTTCTTAAGAGATCAAAAAAACCTACTGCGTTTAGCAATGCTTGGAAAACTAATTTTTTTAGCATAAATTCACTAAAAGTATTGGCTTCATGAGGGAGCGGTTAGCCTGGTTAACAGGATACCCAAAAAAGAACTGTTATGTTGAATTATGCGATCGTAAAAAGCCTTGTTAAAAAACACCTGCAGATACAGGAGCAGATCAACCTTCTGGCCTTTGCCGGCGTACAGGTAGATATGCTGGATCAACTGGACCTGTTTGATATTGCCCTGGATGTAATCGGCTTTCCTAAAGATACCCCTATTAATCCCGATGCAGACGAGCCTCTCACCCATATACCTTTTAGCCGGGACAAATGGGACTTTGCCCTTTATGAGCTGCGGGAACAAGACGTGGACGCCTTTGTTAAGCAACTGTATAAGGAGTATGATGAACTGATACTGGAGCAGCCGCATTTGTTTGTGAGGGAGTAGGCTGGCATCAATTGATGTCTATGCCACTTTGGTCTAATCTGGAATAGATACAACGGCTGTCTTTAAATTAAGCATTGCATGCCTTACTTTTAGCTCTTCATCAAGTTTTGCTTTGCCGTCACTAAATGAAACAATCTCTTTGTCAAAATTCCAAGTGCCTACATAGTTAACTGTATTGGGTTGAACTGAAAATTTAAACTGTTTCAATTCCCCCCCTGTTTGCTGGCCAGCCTGAGCTTTTCGTTTTATGTCTGAAAATGCCATCCCTTTATAAATTGGCTCCGTAAACATTTTCCCTCCATACCACTTGCTTTGCGTCCATACATAATGTAGAATTGCGTAATAGCCGGCCGGAATATGGTATACAAAAATATTCTCCCTGGCAGATTTGAAAGTTGGCTTAACCCTGAAAGAAAACACTTCTTTTGTATCGAAATTAATTAAACGGATATCCTGCGGGAAACCGCCACTACTAAAGCCAAGTCGTTGGATAAAAAGTCCATAAATAATTCCTTGCCCTGATTGAACGGAGTCCCTGTTAGAAACTTCTATAAGCTTTTTTATCGTCTGCCCTTGTATCCCAGAGGAAGAGATAATTAGCAAGGCCATCAAAAACCATTTCATATTTGTTACAAGAGTTGTTTAAAAACTGGCTTTGGATCGGCGTTAATTTCAAGAGTGGTCACCACCGACGTCAGTATCAGTTTATCATCCTTTTCGACAAAAGCTATTGCCGGAATAATACTGGCAAAAATTATCATTGTCATAAATACCCCAACATGTCAGCAATCCAGCAATAAGAACAGTCAGCCCCACCGAAACCCATTTACGTTGGGAATCGCCGGCCGGCAATATCCTGTTTATAAGTTCTTCCATTAAGCCCAATTTACAAATTGAATTTAATTATAATTCTATTTTTAAACAAATGAAAGAAGATAGATTGTTAACTACGTGCCGGATTGGCTAAATTCGCAAACATGACTACACAAATTAAATATTTAGTATCTCTAACATCATACCGGTATTGCCAGGCAGGTAGTTAATTTAAAGAATGAAGAGAAAGTTAAATTAAAGATAAACAGACCTGGGTCGCTACATAGGGCATCACACTCAGATAACTTACGGGAACAAATTTCTTAGTGACATGTATCCAATAACCTTTACATTCTCCATTTTTGCGGATTATCATATGATCTTCCTGCAAGACGCATTGTCAACTGACATATACACCGACGTTGACTGGAGTGATGAATATCTCGCCTCCATGTACTACCCGATAGATAACGGCTTTATTATCGGAACTGCGAGAAACATGGACGTACCCTTAAGCTTGAACATCCATGAAACAAGGCCCGAATTGGACCACCATGCATGGGATCATATAGTTGAATGTAGTATCGGATTGCCTTCAGGTATACTAAGCATCTCCGGAACCACCGATTATATTAAAGACTTTAATAAAATCAACCTTTCCCCGGGTATCTACAACATCCTGATCTGCTATGCAGGTTTAGGAACGATCAGCTATGATGGGCTGGATGGCAATGACGCTTATACCGTACATGCCTGGAAGGGTGATGGTCATTTACCCGGGAGAGTGATAAAGAAATGGGAGCTTCCCGGTTAAACTTCAGCTTATGCAGAAGTGCAATTCACCTGTGCTCTAAAAACCTTTCTCCTCCCTCATCGCTTTCCTTATCACCGGCATCAGCGCATCCGAGATACGGCTAAATCCTAAATCAGTCAGGTGGATACCGTCAATCGTGGCCTCATGGTCATCACCAATCAGTGCTGCCGACCGGATATAATAGATATGCCGGTGCCCTTCCTGCAATAAACGTTCATAGGTTTTCCGGGTCTCCTCATTCTGCTTTTCCACTTTTTGCCCTAGCTGCCGGTCCCAGTACCCATTCTGCCGGAATACCGTTTCCACCAGTATAATGGGAACCGCAGGCTGATGTTCCCGCAGGTATTTTATAAAAGGATAAGCCCGTTCCCGGATAAGGTCCGGTGTGGGATTGGGAATGCAATCCAGCACATAACAATCTGCCGGCACCGTAGCCAGGTAGACAGCCATCGCAGCTTCCATTTTTGCACTGCCGCTGAAGCCCAGGTTAATGACATCATACCCGGTCCTGCGCTGCAGCAGGGCCGGGTAGGCCATGCCCGGCCGGCTGGCCGATGCGCCCTGTACTACACTGGAGCCATATATGACAATGCGTTTATCTTTGTTGATACCGGGTTGTAAGGGAGTCCTTATCAGCGCATCCGATTGTACCCCGATCTGCAATGCTTCCACGCTGTTGTACAAAGGCAGGTAAAGCATGAATTGCTTCATGCTGCTGTCCATATGTTGTATGATCACCTGGTCCTGGTCGGTGCCCCGGGCGGGCCTGGCTACACTGACAAACTGCCATTTGCCTGCCTTCAGGCAATAGAGGTCCAGACCGCTGTGCCCAATGGGCGTCATATTCGGCAGGTACACCTCCCCGGCCAGCTTCCAGCGGACGCGGATGATATTTGAGTTTGTCTCAAACAGCACTGCAATACCTGCGCTGCGCCTGGCAAGGGTGCGGATTACCGCCGGCATGCCACGGGTCTCCGCACTATCCATGCGCTGGTAGGCCTCCCTGGTAGCTTTGGCTTTACCCGTTAGCAGGAGCGATGCAGCATCTGTATAGCGAATACTGTCCTGCGAAAAAGTGGGTGTTGCTGCAAACAGGATCGCGTATAACACAAGCCAACGGCAGCAGGTTTTAACAAGCGGGTACATCATTTTTTTACGTTCAGGTCAAGTAATACGGGATAATGGTCCGAGTAATGATCGGTGAAATCGTCCATCAGCACCCGCGCAGCGGTGATGTGCTTCACAAGATCTTTGCTGACAAATATAAAATCAATCCTCGAGGATACATCCGTGCCGGATCGGGGCTCAAAACGCTTAGGATGTACCGTTTTTACAAATGCGCGTGCTTTCATGCGCACGGCGTCTGTAAACCCGTTATCCAGCAGCTTCCCTATCACGGTGTAATCCAGCTTCCCGTCTGCCAGCTTTTTAATGGGCGCGTATCTTTTCTCATACGCCCTGTAATTGGCCACCATCCGGCCATCACGGTAGTGCGCCGAGTCAGCCGGGGATACCGTATTGAAATCGCCCATCACGATCCATTGCTGACGGGAGGGTTGCGCTTTGATATAAGCCAGCAGCAGGTCCGCTTCCTCCCGCCGCTTGCGGTAATCAAAAGGTGTAAAATGCAGGCATACCACATTCATATTCCCGATACGGGCTATAATAAAACCCCGGTCCATGTTGTCACTTACCTTTTGCACATTCACAATAGGATACCTGGAAGTGATGGCTACGGGATATTTTTCACCTTCTACCAATAACACCGCATAAGGGTGCCCATATTGCCGGGCGAGTGTTTCAAGGGATGCCTGGGTAAATCCCGTCACTTCCTGCAGCGCCAGTATATCAGGTTGCATTTCCTGCAACCAGTTCACAAAGGCCGGTTTGCCGGCTGCCGTATCCAAATGCATCCCTACAAAAATATTATAGCTGATGATCCGCAACCTGTGCTCCTGGCTAAAAACAGGACACAGGTAAAACAATAACATACAGCCAAGCACGCAGCTACGTATCCTGAACATATTTTTTATTTGATTAAGATCCTGAACGTTTCATCCACTTCCCCGGCTGTCACATGAATAAAATACAATCCTGTGCTGAGCTGCGACAAATTGATGTGTTGCGAGCCGCCATTGTATTTTTTATCCAGTATTATACGGCCGGCGACATCCAGCACCTGCAGGCTGAAAGCGGATATGTTGTTGTTTTTGAACTCCACGAAGAGATTCCCGTCACTTGGATTGGGATATACTTTTAATGACTTTTTCACCACTGCACCCGGATCTTTTTCCGCTACCAATGCCACCTGCGCATTCGTACTTCGCGCTGCCTGCATTGCGGCGGGCAGCGTACCGTCGGGGTCCACCATCACATCGTCTACAAAGATAAACCAGGTGGCGGACGTATTGGGCTGGGAGAATTCAATGGCGTTCAGCGTAGCAGCAGCACTGTTGATCACACCATTACCGCCGTTAACGGATGTACCGTTATAATCTGACAGGCTCCATACGTATCGATGCCATTGCCCGTCATTGTCCACCGCCAGTTGCGGTGAAAGCTCCAGGCCATCGCTGTCATTGATCCAGAGCCTTACTTTGGCATTGGTATTGGCGGTAGAGGTTTTCATATAAAAACTGAACGTGCCCGTAGCGCCAAAAGTCACGTTATTCGCCGGCACACCGCTGCCGGATAATACCCTGGCTATCCAATCCTGGCTGGAAGAAGCATTGTCGTATAATTTTACAATCAGCCCCTGGAACCCGCTATGACAGGTAAGCGCATTCGTCACTACCGAAGAGGATGATACGCCCACGGTAGTACCGCTATAGGTAGGGTTCTTATCAAAGTGCCCCACCCCTGTTTCGAACAGATCAAGGGTGATGGAAGAAAGATAAGCCAGCATAGCGCTGGCCAGCGGCCTCGGACCTGCAGCATCGGAGGGTGTATTCCGAAGCCCGTCATTGCCCATCATAGTGGAAGAACCGCCACCATCGAGATTCAGGGCCTGGTAGCAGCCGATATACCGCATGAAATCGGCCAGCGTGGAAAGCGTCATGCCTTCACTTACCCCGGGGTCCCTTCCATCCACGACTACAAAATATACTTTGTCCTGCGCCTGGTTAAAGCCGATCGCTGTCCTGGGCTCGCTGCTGGTGGGTACGGCGCCGCCTTCATCGGCCACACTTGCACTGGAATAATTGGCGCCATCCCGCACCAGGCGGGTCCATCCGCCGGTCAGTTGCTTGATATTGGTGATGCCTGAAGGAGAAGAGAGCACCTGCAGGTCCAGGGATATCACATCATTTACATTGATATTATCCAGGAATGTTTTGGCGGCGCCTGTTCCCCAAAGCACTGCCTGCCCCGAATCGAATGGCATATTGCCGGCGGTTGATTTTGCCAGCACCCGGCAGGAAATGGTAGCGTTGGCGCTCCAGTCCCCGATCCCGCCGACGGGTACAATCCTAACCTCTGTACACCCGGAAGAGGTTCCTGTGGAACCGCCGGTGAAACGGTTGTACAACACCATCTGGCCGGTGCCTCCGGGCCTGTTGATATGCTCAATGGCATAGCTGGCCCCTCCTGCGCTAACGCTGTAGCTTTCATCGAGCTTGGTAATAAAAGGAATATTATCCTCCGTAATGCCAAATACGGTTCTGTTAAGCATAGTATCCCACATGATCTCGCCATCACCGATCATCATATGCCGCGGGTTATACTCCGGGCCGGGACTGGTAAAAAAATCGGAATTGATACCGGCGGTTACATCATGCCGACGGTAGTTATCATGATGGGCATACATCGCGGGAACCGTCTCTTTATCCGCATTGATCACGCTACCGGATCTGACCGCCTGCAATTTAACGGTGGGCTCGGAAAAGCTGATCTCCATTACACAGATCCTTCGTGCAGGCGAGGTGGTCTTGTAGTGGTAGTACCATACACCGGGCGACATTCGCCGGCTGGAGTCCAGGGTATATTGCGCCAGGACGGTCGTGCAAACCAGGGAGCACAGGATAGTTACTGCAACCAGTTTTTTCATTTGGGCATGTATTAAATGAATAAAATGATGTTTACCAGTTCGGGTTTTGTTCCAGGTGCTTATTGAGCGTAAGGTCTTCCAGCGGGATCGGGTAAAAGTAGTCCTTGCTTTCATCAAACACCCGGGGAGTGCTGTATAAAGGATTAAAATAACCGGAAGTGGTATTGGTCAAACGTTTTTGGTTGACGTTAATGATACTGGTGGTTCCGGGAGGCGCGCCGGAAGGATCGCCGTCATGCAGGTACACATCCGCCTGGCCGTCATTATTGAAATCAAATGCGCCCAGGCTGGGGAAGTACATGCCTACCATAGGCTTTTCCAGCTTTTTGCCTTCCTTCCAGCGCATCAGGTCATCCCAGCGCAGGCCTTCATTGAACATTTCTATGCGCCTTTCCCTCCTGATCTCCAGCAGTACGCCTTTGTTGGGCCCCTGGTCGATATTGGGATACATCGCTTCCATGTAGGGATCGGGATGGCTATTGGCTGCGGCCATGTCAAGGCCGGGCATGCCTACCCGCTGCCGGAGTTTATTAATGGACCGGTCCAGGTCGGCCTGCGTAAGCGTTCCCAGTTCCGCCTTTGCTTCCGCCAGCACCAGCAATGCTTCAGCATAGCGGAAAATGATGATATCATTGTAGGAGCTGACCGGTCCCCACTGGTCCCGGGTGGTGAGCGCCTTGATCACGCGGTAACCGGTAGTGGTGATGCCGAGGTTCACCGGTTCGCGGGCGGTTTCCCGGTAGGCGGTAAACTCCGGTCCGGGCGTGGTTTGTGTAAGGCGGGGGTCACGGTCCTGCATTTCCTCATAATATTCCATGGTGTTGTATCCCGGTATGTCGGTAAAACGGCTGTTATCCTTCATCAGGTAGCTGTTGATCATGTCTTTGGGAATCCCGTATACGCCGGCTGTAGGAGAAGTCATCAGGTAGCTGAGGCCATGGCGCCCGTAAACAGGGTTATAATCCCTGACCAGGATGGACTCGGTGGCGTCCTGGTCCGTCCGGGCAAAAAGATCCCGATAGCATTCATTTACGCCGCCTGCCGTATATAACGTGTAAGCGCCACTCGCGATCAGTTCATCCGCCGCGGATGCCGCTTCGGCCAGGAATTTTTCGTGGTCGCCCAGGTGGTGGTATTTCCGGAAGGTGCCCTCAAACAGGCAAATGCGCGCTTTCAGCAACAACGCCGTATATTTTGTTACCCGGTTGAGCTGCACTGCAGCGGGTATGCTGGCCACGGCATCATTAATATCCGCCAGCACGGAATCCATCACCAGCTTGCGGGAATCCCTGGCTTTGTACAGGTCCGGATCATCTGCTTCCAGCACTTTATTGTACCAGGGCACGTCGCCAAAGGTTTTTACCTTATTGTAATAAAAATAAGCCCGGAAGAACCTGGCAATGCCGCCAAATTGCAGCTTCGCCGCTTCATCGGGGCATTTCCGGTAATGCTGCAGAAAATAATTGATGGAGCGCAGGTGTTCCCAGGTCCAGCCGGTATTCGCACTGGAAGCAGGTACTACCCGTGCGCCTTTCACCCGTTCGTCCACGATGAGCGGAATGATGTTGTCGGAATAGGTATCGTCCAGGTACACATCTGTATTGGGCAGCATATCATAAAACCCGTTCGTATATACTTCCAGGTCAGTGGCTGTGTTGAAAAAATTTTCCGCATCGATCCTGTCCTTCGCAGTCGTATTTAAGATGTCCTTTTTATCGCAGCCCGCGGTCATGCATGCGCAGGCAACACTTAGAACAACGTATAGTTTTTTCATTTGTTAATAGTTTTGAAGTCATGAATTACAGGGTCAGGTTAACGCCGGCTGAAAAAATCTTTCCTATGGGATAAGCCTGTGCGGTGGCACGGTCCACAGCCATCCCCGGGGCGGAATAATCAATACCGGAACCGGCCATTTCAGGGTCAATATATTTCGTCAGGTTGCCAAAGCTCCAGGTGAATATATTCTCGCCGCTGAAATAGACCCGCAGGCTTTGTATCTGCGCCCGCCTGGTGAGCTTTTCCGGCAGCGTATAGCCGAGGGTCAGGTTCTTCACCCGTAAATAGCCGACATTGGTGAGATAATAATCATTGACTTCGTACAGCGAACGCCGGGTGCCCAGGGCTGCGTATCCCCTGTTGATCTGCGGATAGGTATTCCCGGGTTGTTCCGGTGTCCAGGCATTGCTCACCAGGTCTTTGCGGATAAATGACAGGTAAGGACGCAGGTAGGGTCCCCAGTAAATATCCCCGGTGGGATACCAGTCCTGCCGGGCAACGCCGGCGCCTGCCACCGAAAGATCAAAGTTTTTCCAGCTTGCGCTGATGTTGAACCCAAAAGGACAGGTGGGCATGGCATTACCAATCTCCACCAGGTCGCCATGATTGGCCAGCGTGTTGTTGCCTTTATCAATGGCGCCATCGCCATTGAGGTCCATGTACCTGATATCACCTGCCCGCAGCTTTTTCCATTCCGTATTCTGCACGATATTCAATATGTAATTGTAAACCTGCGCCAGGTCCTTGCTGGGATTCTCAAAGCCGGCCTGGTAATCGGCCGCTTCTTTATCGGACTGGAACTGCCCGTCTACCCGGTATCCATAAATAGCTCCCAGCCGCTGCCCTTCCCAGAAGGTGCTCATTAAGCCATTGGGATTGGGATACCTGGTAATCACCCCTGAGAAATTATAAACGCTTGCGGTGACCTGCAGCCGCAGGGCGCTGCCGCCTACCATAAAGCTGTTGTTATAGCCAAGGCTAAGCTCAAATCCGCGGTTGCGCAGCCTGGCAATGTTTTCCCTGGGCTCCGCCGCCCCGAATACCGATGGCAACGGCTCGCCCGGGAGGTACATGCCTTCCACATTCTTTTCATACCAGTCAAAAGAAGCGGTCAGCCGGTCATTGAAGAAACCCAGGTCCGCCCCGAAATCAATGGTACGGGAGTTTTCCCAGCTCACCACTTTGGGCAGCGGCGCGGGCGCTCCTGCAAAATTGACCCGCCCGTCGTCGATCAGCCAGGTGGTTTGGCCGGTGGTTAATAACTGTGAGAAAGTATTGTTGTCAATATTCTGGTTACCCAGCTTGCCATAGGATACCCGGAGCTTTAATGCGCTCATTACATTTTTCAAAGGCGCGTAGAACTTTTCCTCGCTGATATACCAACCGGCGGATACCGAAGGAAAAAAGCCCCAGCGGCTCACTTTGGGAAACCGGGATGAACCGTCATAACGGGCATTCACTTCCAGCAGGTACCGGTTTTTATAGTCATAGTTAAACCGGCCAAAATACCCGCGGATGCCCCACAAGGAGCCGCTGCCGGTAGCGCGCAGCAGGTCGGTTCCCAGGTTCAGGTTGGCCAGGTTGTTTGCCAGCAGCTCCCCCTGTTCGGCAAGCACGTTGTCCGAATCATAGTCTTCCTGGTTGAAGCCCAGGAGCAGTTTAAAATGATGCGTATTATGCAGGGTTGCTGTGTAAGTGCCATAGGCGTTCAGCACATTGTAGTAACTCCGGTTACGCACTTCCGTGAGCCTGTTCTGCCCCCCGGTCAGTTGCAGGATCTTGTTGCCGCTTAAATAGGAATACCGGTTCAGCCGGGTGGAATTGGCCACCTGGTTGATCCTGTTGCTGTAGGCAAAGTTCAACTGAAGCCCCTTTGCGGGATCAACCTGTGCAGACAGGGTATTAATATATTGCTCGGAATGCGATCTTATGTAGTTGGACCTTTCCGCCAGCGCGCCCTGGGCGCCATTGCCGAAAAAGTCAAAGGGCGTGCCGTTAATCTCAGACGGATGAAAAGGGAAAAGATAATACCAGGTGGTATTGCTCCACACGCCTCCGAAGCCGTTCCGGGCGCCTCCAAACGCCATATTATCCTCGGTGCTGAGCTGTGAATTGTAAGAAAGCTCCAGCCATTTATTGGCTTTTACCCGGAGGTTGGCCTTGAGGTTGTACTTCTTCAGCCTGGCGTCATCAATATTTTGTATGGTCCTGGTGCGGTATACCCTCCCGGAAAGGTACCCCTGTATCTTGTCCGTTCCTCCCGAAATGGACAGGTTATGACTATAGGATGGCTGCCATTTCCTGAAAAGGAACCGGTACCAGTCCGTATTGTAGAAGAACTTGTAGGTGCCGTCGCTTTGCTGCTCCATAAAAGGGGCTATTTCACCGGCTGCCACCTGCCTGATCTTTTCATATTCCTCATCGGTATAGCCCGTATAGGTGGTGCCGTTATACCCGTACAATGCGGCATCCACCGTTTTCCCATACTCGTAGGGATCGGAAATAAAGTCAGTGCGGGAAGTGGGCGTGGTCATGGCGAAGTTGTTGGTATAATTGACCTGCAGCTTTCCCTCCCTGCCTGTTTTAGTCGTGACCAGTATTACGCCAAATGCGCCGCGCGCGCCATATATAGCAGAAGAAGCGGCGTCCTTCAACACGGTAACGCTTTCAACATCCAGCGGGTTCAGGCGGTCTATGTCGCCTTCTATACCGTCTATCAGCACCAGGGGCGCACCGCCATTAATGGAATTGAAGCCCCGGATATTGATCTCGGGCGTTACGCCCGGGTCGCCATTATTGGACTGGATATTCAACCCGGGCAGCAGGCCCTGCAGGGATGTAACAATATTGGCCGTGGGGCGATGGCCGATTTCCTTTCCACTCACCTGGGAAACAGCACCCGTGAGGTTCACCTTCTTTTGCGTACCATACCCTACTACTACCACTTCACCGATGCTTTGCGTGGACGTTTTAAGCACCACAGTGATGAAAGCATTCCCTTTTACCGGGAGCTCCGTGGTTGCATAACCCGTGTAGGAAATCACCAGCACATCCTGTTCACCGGCGCCGGTTATTGTAAATTCACCACGCTCATCGGTGATAACAGTGCGGTTGGCCAGCTTTGCCTTTACGGTAGCGCCGATCAGCAGCTCCCCATCGCTGTCCGTAACCCTGCCCCGCAACACCGCCTGCGGGGTTTCCTGCCCGGGCGCATCCTGTGCTGCTTTAATGATGATGCTTTTATTAGCGATCTTGTAGGTCAGCCCTGTACCAGACAGGCATTTGTCAAGCACGGATGACAGGTCTGCGCCGGTCATGCCGACAGATACTTCGTCCACCTTCTCAATGGCGCGTACATTGTAAATAAGGTCGTACCCGCTCTGCTTCCCGATCTCCCTGAAAATAACAGACAGCGGCTTGTTGTGTGCATGGATAGTGATGCGCTGTGCATATGCTGCGGTAACCGGCTGCAACAACAGCAGCGTCCATAAAATTCGAGAAATGGCATTCTTCCAGACTGTATAAAATTTCATACATTCAGTTAGTTTTAGATATTTAAAAGGAGCATTACCGGCTTCTTTGGCCATAGGTTTACCCGCCAGATCCCGGCTCGGAAAATCTGTCCACCTGTATCAGGGCAAGGCAATCAGGTTGATTATCATTCCATAACAATGATCTTTTTTCCTTTCCCGGATGTATCGCCGGGTATTATCTGGAACCGGATGGTTCCGGTAGATTCGAACATATTCAACACTTCCGAGGCATTCCGGAATTTTGAGATAACTCCGCCAAAACGCTCATCGCTGATATCACCCCGGTATTCCGCTGTAAAATCGTACCAGCGGGACAGCTTCTTCATAATACTCCTGATATCTTCATCCGCAAATACAAAGTAGCCGTTCTTCCAGGCGATGGCGTCTTCCGCAATCACCTGTTTTACAGTCAGCCGCTTCATGCCTGCCAGCACCGCCTCCTCCCCCGGCTTGATCAACACCGAATGATCGCCCCTTGCTACTTTCACCGATCCCTCCAGCAGCGTTACGGCGTGCACGTCATCATTAGCATAGGCGTTTACATTAAAATGCGTGCCCAGGACTTCTACGGTCGCTTTATTAAAATGGACCCTGAATGGATTTTCCCTGTTCCTGGCAACTTCAAAATAGGCTTCTCCGCTCAGCTCAACGTCCCTCGTTCCTCCTGTAAAGCTGGCCGGGTATTTCAGTTGTGAAGCGGCATTCAGCCATACCTTGCTGCCATCCGACAAAGTCAGCGTGTACTCGCCGCCGTTTGGAACCTTCAGTATGTTGTACACCGTTCCATCAGGCTTCCCTGAAACATCTCCTTCCTCGTAAACGATCTCGCCGTTTTTCCCCTTCCTGATACGGGCACTGCCCTGCAGTCCCAGGACGCCGGCCCCGGCCGAGTCCAGGACGATCTCTGTATTATCCGCCAGTATAAGGACGGCTTTATTCTTTTTGCCAGGCAGGAGGTCGGCCGGCTTATTATGCACCTGCGCCACGCTATGCGCTTCCTGGCGGGCAGGCTTCCACCAACGGTATCCTGCAACAAGCAACAGGCAGGCAGCAGCAGCCGCGCCAGCCCATTTCCATACCTGCAGCCTGTGTACGAGGGGCCTGCGCTGTCTGTCCCGGATCTTTGCCTGTATGGCATCCCACAGCACCTGGCTGTCGTCCGGGCTGAAATGCTGCGCATCCGCCGGCTGGCGATCGAGGACCTCCCTGAAAAACTTCCGGGCGGTACGGCTATGCGCTTCCTGTGAGAGCAGCTCCAATAATTCAGCATGCTCCTCACCAGTGATCGTTTTATCATGAAAACGCGCTATGAGAATGTCTATCCTTGAAACCGGCATACGTCAATGTTCAGGTGATCGGCCCTTCATCAATAAAGACACAAAAAATGGCAAAAGGGAGATATCGAAGAGAAAAAAAATTAAAAAAACAGGCAAATAAGGATGATCGTTTCCGATAGCAGGCCCGACCGGATGAACCTGGCGATGGCCTGTACTGCAAGCTGCTGGTACTTTTTAACGGAATTTACGGATAAATTCAGGCGCAGGGCCACATCCGAATTTTTAAGCCCCTGCTGTCTCAGGCGAAATACTTTTTTCTGCTGCAGGGGCAATTGCTCTACCGCATTATCCAGTAAAGCATAATAATTATCTGCGGGTGCCTGTTCCCTGTCATCTGCAAGTGTGAAGTGCAACATGGCCTGCTGCTGCTGCTGCTTCATGCGCGCCGATTTCCGGATGGCGTTCAGCGTTTGATTACGGGTAACAATAAATAGATAGGCGCTGAAATTCCTTACCGCCGGCAGGGCCGCTCTCTCTTCCCATACCTTTACAAACACGTCCTGTATAATTTCCTCGGTCAGCTCATGGGACCTGGTGGCAGAAAAAACGAAGCCGCCCAGGTGCTGGTGGTACAGTTGAAAAAGGTCATTAAAAGCGCGCTCATTACCTTCGGCAATGGCCTGCAGCATACTATGATCTTTTAAGGAAGGCAACACGGGCAAGAGAAATTATCAATACTAATTTAGAGAACTATTCGCCAAATTTCCGCTTTTTTTCTATGACGGTATGTTATGTTTATATTATTGTGATTATATTAGTTGGATTCCACGTAAAGGATAAAAACCGTACAAATGGCAGGTCTACATCAATGGAAACTACCGGTACTGGCTGCGGTTGCCATCGCAGCGATCGTTTTATGGACAGGATATCATCCTGCCTATTCCGTAGCAAATACGCCGCCTGATAACAGGCCGAATATCATTTTCATTCTTACGGACGATATGGGCTTTAGCGACATTGGTTGTTTTGGCGGACAATTTGTTCCTACTCCCAATATAGACCGGCTTGCCAACAGTGGCCGGAAATTCATGCAATACTATAGTGCTGCTCCCATTTGTTCCCCCTCAAGGGCGGGGCTCCTTACCGGTATGTATCCCGGCAGATGGAACTTTACTACCTATCTCGATAACAAAAAGCACAACAGGAATGCTGAACAGGCCGATTTCCTGGACCCTGCCGCTCCGTCAATGGCCCGTTTTTTTAAACATGCAGGCTACGCTACCGGCCATTTTGGCAAATGGCATCTTGGTGGCGGGAGGGATGTAAAAAACGCCCCGGGGTTTGAACAATATGGTTTTGACGAGCACGCGGGCACCTACGAAAGCCCGGATCCTGATCCGTTAATTACCGCCACCAACTGGATCTGGTCCGACAAAGACAGCATCAAAAGATGGGACCGTACCCGGTACTTTGTAGATAAAACACTTGATTTTCTCAGCAGGCATAAAGGTAAACCCTGTTTTGTGAATTTGTGGCCGGACGATATGCACACCCCCTGGGTGCCAGGAAAAGACCCGGAATACACCGGTAAATATCCCATGAACCCGCAAGAGGAGGCTGCCTTTAAGCTGGTATTAAAAGAGTATGATATCCAGATGGGCAGGCTAATGGATGGATTAAAAAAGTTAGGTATTGAAAAGAACACCATCATTATTTTTACCAGCGACAATGGACCATTGCCCAGTTTCAGGGGCAGCAGGGCTGCAGGTTTGAGAGGCACAAAACTTTCTTTGTATGAGGGCGGCATACGCATGCCTTTCATCATAAGCTGGCCGGGGCATGTTCCGGCAGGAACAGTTGACGGGTCATCCGTGCTCAACGCTGTTGATATGCTTCCTTCCCTGGCCCGGCTCTGCAGCGTTCCTTTACCCGTAGATTACACCGGCGACGGAACAGACCGGAGCGCGGTGTTATCAGGCAAGCCGGCATCCAGGACCGGGGATATGTTCTGGGAATACGGGCGTAATAACATCGCATTCAAATATCCCGCCGGCAGGGACAAAAGCCCGAACCTCGCCCTGCGTTCCGGGGAATGGAAACTGTTAATGAATAGCGATGGTACGGACATTCAACTGTTCAATATCATAAAAGACAGGAACGAAACGACCAATGTTGCGGACCGCGAGCCGGCAATTGTAGCAAAGCTGAAAGAAAAGCTGTTGAAATGGCGGGCTACCGTACCGTAAAACCAGCTTAAAAGTGTAAATTGGGAAAGACACCAAACAGCCAGCCTTATCATGGAAAAACTGCAGGATATCTTCAGCAATATCGGTATCGCCGAACCGGATGTGGCACAAATACTCGCCAGGTTCGATACAAAAACATTTGCTAAAAATGAATACCTGCTGCAGGCCGGCCAGGTAGCGACCAGCATCTTTTTTGTGGAACGCGGCAGCATCCTGTTAGGACAGGAAGTAGAAGACCAGTCCGTCACCCGGCACCTGGCCAGGGAAGGAGCGTTCATTACCTGCCTGGATAGCTTCAGCCGGCAAGCCCCTACTGCCGAATTTCTGAAAGCTACCGACCCCTCTATTGTGCACTGCATACACCAAACCGACTTTGCCTGGGCACAGCAACAATTTCCCGCAATAGCAACATTCTTCCAGCAATACATTTTCCAGACCCTGCTGAAATGCCAGCAACGCATTACTGACCTGATCAGCCTGGATGCCAAAGCCTACTATAAAGAGATCATGCAAAGATCCCCGGACTATATCCAGCACATGCCCCAGTATGACCTGGCATCCTATATGGGCATCGAGCCCCAAAGCCTGAGCCGTATTCGTAAGGAAAGCTAGCAAACATCCACCGCTCTTTTCTTAACATTTGTGATTTTTTGCGGGCCCGGTTATTTGTTGCTTTGTATCGCAACAATAACGATCACCATGTCAATCAAAAGCATTTTCCTTTTCTGCCTTGCTATCACCTATGCAGGCTTATGGGCTTCCGCACAGGATAAAAGCAGCGTTTCATCAAAGCCCGAACTGGCCCTGGAAGCCAGGATAACTACTTATTTACAGGGTGGCTACGATCTGGGGGCCCTCTATTATCCAAAGGGAACAAAGTGGAGTTTCGGGTTCCTGGTCGCCCGCCATGACATTACCGGGATCACCAAAGAATGGCTGTTCGACAGTAATAACCACGATGCACTGGATATGCGTCTCAACTGGATAGCCAGTTTCTTAAGCCGCTACCATTTTGCCGCCCATAAAGAGGGCTTTTTTGCGGAACTGGGGCTAGGCATTGAAGAGTTCCGGGTTAGCGCCGGGGCGGAAACATTCAGTAATACAAATGGCTTTATAGCGCCGGCCATAGGCTATATCTGGTATCCCTGGGGGCGCTCCGGCTTTTACCTGATGCCCAAGGTGAATGGCGTATTAACGCTTTTCCGTGCAGACGAACAGACCATGGCGCATGGAACGACTTTCCGTCTCAAGCCCTTCTTTGCTACGCCCAGTTTTTCTATCGGCTGGAAATTCTGATGGCAACTCCCCCCCTTACAATGTCGCTTTTGCCCCCGGGAAACCCAGCATGCATACCTTAATTTTGGCATCGTCTCCGCCGCCAAAAGCAAAGTGCTATGCAAGTGACCTATCTGCCGCCGGCCATCCGTGTTGCCGAATATGTCCGGGAAATACTCGTTATCGAAGATTGCCGGGTAACCAACCCTTTTGTACTGCCCCTGTTCGCCAATGGCACGCCTACCCTGCTTTTCCAGACAGCGAAAGGACAGATCGGCCATGCTACGAACAACCTGACACTGTTCGGGCAGACGGTATTCCCTGATACCCTTACTATAAGGGAGGATTTCACCCTGATCGCCTATTTCTTCCAGCCATACGCGCTGAACTCATTGTTTGGCGTTTCAGCGCAGGAACTGACAGACAACCCTATTGACCTGAACCTGCTGCCGGCGCAGGTAAGGGCAGGACTCCAGGAACAGTTGCTGAACGCTACGGGAAGCAGCGAGATGATCGCCCTGCTGGACAATTACATTTTCAGCCTCACGACCAGGATCAAAACCGATATGCGCATCATTAAGTATGCCGTTGAGAAGATCGCCAGCGCGCCCTCCAAAAAGAACCTGGCGGTAGTGCAGCAGGAGTTGTACATGACCGGGCGCACGTTCCAGCGGCTGTTCCGGAAAAACATCGGCATTATTCCCACCCAGTTCAGGAGGATCAGCCAGTTCAATGCCGCGTTCCGGCAACTTAACCAGCTCCAGTTCAAAAATCTCACGGACCTTTCGTTCAGCAATGGCTATGCCGACCAGAGCCATTTTATCCGCGCTTTCCGGGAGTTTACATCCCTCACGCCGGGGGAGTACCTGGCCTATCGCCAACCCGCTGAAAATTGAATTTTGTCAGTTTCGTTCTATTTCGCCTTTTCAACCTGTAATAATTTTGAGCTATCATAAAAAAAGATCACAATGACAAACAACATCTACCCCTGCCTCTGGTTTGACGGTCAGGCCCAGGCGGCAGCCAAGTTCTACTGTTCAATTTTTAAAAACGCCAGGATCAGGGCCGACAACCAGATGGTGGTGGAATTTGAGCTCGATGGCAAAAAATTCATAGGTCTCAATGGAGGTCCCCAGTTCAAATTCAATGAAGCGGTCTCGTTCGTGATAGACTGCGAAACCCAGGAAGAGATCGACTACTACTGGGAAAAGCTTACAGCAGAAGGCGGCAGCGAGAGTAGTTGCGGCTGGCTGAAAGACAAGTTTGGCGTATCCTGGCAGGTAGTGCCTACTGTTTTACCTAAACTGCTGGGCAATCCCGACAAAGCGCAGCGGGTAATGGAGGCCTATATGAAAATGAAGAAGTTCGATATCAAAACGCTGGAGAACGCGTAAGTCCGGTATATCCCATCACCGCATATTGCGCGGCCATACCAAACAACACAGCCCCGGCCAATGACCGGGGCTGCTGTTTATTCTTCATTCCATTACTTTACTTCGCAGCGGTTTTCCCTGCCGTCAGCGAATTGATCCATGCCGCTATTTTCAACGCCTCCTTCTTAGGTACGTTGGGCATTGGCGGCATCTCGGTAGCATACCCGCTCCAGTTTTGCGGTTGCGGGTTGTAAATGAGATCTACTATCTTCTCATTACTGTATGCACGTTTCGCTATATCCAGGAAAGCGGGACCTACCTGCCTTTTATTGGCGTTATGGCAGGCCAGGCAGGTATACTTGGCCAGCAGTGGCTTCACCTCTTCAAATGTAGGTGCTACTACCGCTTTGGGCGCTGCGGCTGTTGCTTTTTTGGCAGCGGCGGCTTTTGCAGCGCTACTTTTGGCTTTGGCAGCAGCTTCGGCGGCAGCCTTTGCGGCCGCTTCTTTTTCAGAGTTGCGCGTGCTCAGCTCACTCATGGCCAGGCGGGCGCCGATGGGAATGTTGTGCAGCGTATAGAAACCCGTGGGATGCACCAGTGAATAGAAATGATCCTTTTCACGCACGCCTTCCAGGGTAATGTTATGTACATAGTGCCTGCGCAGGTTGTCCACCACCAGTCGCACTTTCATACCATCTTCGGATACCTTCACGCCTTTGATGGTACAGGGCTCCACGTTCACCGGGGGACTGCCATATACCGGGTGATATTTATAAGTAAAGCTTTCTATGGCGTAGGAAGCCAGGTCCTCAGCCGACTTCCTGTCTACCGGCTGCGTGAAGCTGATCTCAAAACCGTCCGGCATGGCCTTTATGGTCTGCATTTCAAAAGGCGTTTTCTGCGTGTTCCATACCAGCCGCTGCAAACCTTCATTAGCCTCACCGGCAGAACCCCAGCCACGGTTAGTCTCGCCTATGAACAGGGAGCCGTCCTTTGCCCAGGCCATGCGCAATACACCGGACTGGAAACCGCTGCGGAAATCAAAGCTTACACCCTGGTATTCGCCGTTCACTTTCTCCAGCTCCACGCGCATGATCTTGCTCTGGCCCTGGTCTCCCACCAGCAACTGGCCGGCAAAGGGCCCGAAATTGCCCTCCGGGATCTGTACGATCTCGGAGTTGGAGATGCCCTGTACGCCATGCGGCAGCACTACGGCCGGCAGGCGCAGGGCGGGTATCTTTTCCTTTACCTCCGCCAGGGTGATGAATGTTTCATTCACCACGTTCTCCGGCTTGATATAACGTCCTTCTGCATTCTTATTGCGGCGCGGGTCCACCAGCGCATACAGCTCTTCCGTGGTCAGCTTCAGCGGCGAATTCGGCATCCCTGTCCAGCGGAGGCCTCCCCGGTGTCCCATGAAATCGCCTTCCTTCACCTGCCATACGCCCCCGGAGCCTACCCAGTCGCCCTGGTTATCGGTATAGAACAGTTCACCGTTTATCATCCCCAATCCACAGGGAGAACGGAAGCCGGTGGCATAGGGTGTCATTTGTCCATCGGGCGTAATGTGCATCATCCAGCCGCGCCAGGGCACCCGGCTTTCACCGCGCCACCATTCCTCATCGCCAAAAGCCACATTGCCGGATACGAAAAAGGAGCCGTCCGGCGCTATTTTCGGGCCGAAGCTGTACTCGTGGTAGTGGGCGGATAAGGGCCAGGCATATACCGTTTCATACACGTCGGCCTTTCCATCCATATTGGTGTCCACCAGCTTGGTCAGCTCACCGCGCTGAGCGCAGTACAGGGCGCCGTCCTTCCAGGCCAGCCCCAGCACTTCGTGCAGCCCGGAAGCAAATTTCCGGAAGTAAGGCTTGCGGCTGGTGGGGTTTTCAACTATGTAGATATCTCCGCGGCGGGTGCTCACGCCCAGGTCTCCGTTGGGCATTACTACGAGCCCGCCAACTTCCAGCAGGGTACCTTCGGGCGAAGAGACCTTCATGATCTTCGAAAAATCTTCTTCCTTGGGTGTTTCCTGCGCAAATGCGCTGCCCGACAAGGCAGCAAGGAGCAGTGTTTTATAGATAAGTTTCATTCTTTAATATTCTTGTCTGTTCCCAAAATTTAAAAAAGTATGGAATAAGCCAGTTTTCCCTTTACCGGAACGATCAGCTCCTGGCGCCCGCCGCTTTCGCGCACTACGGGTTTGAGGCCTTTTGCGTCTTCCAGTTGCAGGTAATAGGACCGGCCATCTACGATGTACAAGCCACCGGGCTGCGCTTCTATCACGCTGCCTTCCGCCAGCTTTGCGTACAGGCCTTCAGCAGGGTTTTCCACGGTCAGCTCCCTGCGCAGGCCATGCCCGTCTTCCAGTACTTTTATAACATCCGTAACGGCAGCGCCATACACCAGGTAGCGGAAAGCCGGCCTGTCCTGCTCATCCAGCACATAGCCCTTGGGACGATAGCCCGTGCCGGTGCTGTCAGTGATCCAGGCGGCATCGGGGGAGGACAGTTTAGCCAGGGTAAATGCCGGCTTGCCCAGGTGCTGCACCGCGCCGCGCGGGCGGGAACAGCCGTTGCCCCTGTCATGCCACATGGGAGTAGCATCCAGGAAACCACCACGCCACACCTGCAGCAACATGCCTTTGTCCATATCGTAAGTATAGTGCACCTGCCTGGGGCTGCCTACCGAAACCGCGTGCGGAATGCGCGGGCCGCCCGGTACGTCCATAAAGCTGCGCAGGATGGTATTGGAGGTGGCATCCACCAGGATGGGGTCCACCTCGTCACGGCGGCTAAAGCCCCTCTCCTCCTGGTGGGGCTCACCGGTTTTAATGCGGATGTTACGGAAAGCTACCGCGCCGTGATCGCCCTGGATACGCAAGGGCCCCACAGGTTTTTCATCGCCGCCCATGGCGCCGCGGGTAGGGCCCATCAGCTCCACGTCTTCATGGATAACCACACCATTCAGCGCCACACGCAACATTCTTGCATTGGCGGTCTTATGGCCGGCCGCATCAAAGCGGGGCGCACGGAAAGCGATCTTCAAGTGCTGCCAGAGGCCCGGGGCGCGGCTTACATTCGTGCGGGGCGCATACCCTTCATAGCCTTTCTGTCCCTCCGGGCGCTGATCGTCCCAACGCTCGTAAATACCGCCGTTGTCACCGGGGCGGGGAGCAGTGGTTACGCCCCAGCTATCCAGCAACTGCACTTCATACCTGCCCTGCAGGTAAATGCCGGAATTGGAGCCGGGCGCCATCATGTAATCCAGCTCCAGCTCCATATCGCCATACTCCTCCCGGGAGTACAGATCCCGGCCGGGGTGCTTCCTGTCGGGCAGGTTTACCAGCACGCCTGCTCCCCGGGTGGGAAACAATACGTCGCGTTTATTAAGGTCTGCTGAAACATCCGCTGCAAGCTGCCAGCTTTCACCAGGATCGCGGAAAGCGGAAAGGTCCTGCAGGGAGACGCCGGCGGACTGGCCCGCAGCGGTCCCGCTTAAGACAAGGCCGGCGCTGCACAGGCATACAAAACCTGCCAAAGACCAGCCAGAATTTTTTCTCGATCTAAGTACCATAACGTTCTATCAATAAATTAGTGGCGCAATATAGGTATTGTACGCAGGGAGTGCAAGGCCGTTCATCAAAAAGGGGGCTCAATTGCACATCCCCGGGAAATCTGTACATTTGGGGCAACAGCACTTCATTAGTTTATTATGGATACAAGAGCAACCATCCCAAGCGGCGGCAGTTTTTACCCCCTGGTGCTGGAACTTTTCCAGCAGCAACAGCCCGTAGCCATATTGTACGACGACAATGGCGTTACCCGCGCGAATGGTCTTATTGAGAACATCTTTGAACGCGACGGCCGGCAGTGGCTAAAGCTGGAAGACCAGACGGAGATCCGGATAGATCAGTTATATGCTGTTAACGGGACGTTTTCTGCCGACTATTCCGAGTGCTGACGGGTCATGCGGGACCTGCTTCCTTATCCACTCTCCAGGTCCTGTGCACCAGCTTGTACCTCGCTACTGCCTCCCGGTCATTCAAAAACCAAAAGCTTAAATAGGGCCATCCATTCATCTCGCTGAATGTTTCCGAATAATACACCTGCACCGTCTTATCATCCGTTACCCAGAAATAATGAACAGGGCTTTCGTTGCCCAACAGGTTGCCCCTGGCCACGTTAGCCAGGCCAAAAAGTTTGGTCAGACAACCTTCAACTGCCATCTCCGGATACAGCTCCCGATCGGGGAATACCTGGATCATATTTATTCTCCCGTCAGGCCCGCCGGCAAAGAATACATACCTGGCGGGGAAGGCATCCCCCAGCCCGTTTTCCAGGCTAAAAATATTTCCCGGGAGTTTATACCAGCACTCCGGTCCCGGCATAGGTATGAACAGCTTCCGGTCCTCCGCATCAAGGGGCTTGCGTTCGGGGACAGCGGCTATATTTTCTCCCAACTGTATGGGGCCAAGGCCCAGGTTATTGATCAGCATAAAAACGGTGTGGCATCCTGACGGCTTCCTTAAATATACGGTTTCCCCGGCAGCAATAAAGGCGCACAGTTGTATTTATCCCCTTAACACCTTAAATTGGAAGCATTACCAATCCTCTGTATCAGCACTTGAACCATTCAACCAAAGCACCCACCGCCTTCAGCTCCCGGCAGATCATGGTAGCCGTGCTGGCGGCCATCGTCAGTTTTTCCGCGTACACCTGCATCTTTGCTTTCCGCAAAGCCTTCAATGTAGCGCCTTATGCCGGTCATACCGTATTCGGCATGGATTATAAGATCGTGCTGGTGATCACGCAGGTGACGGGGTATATGCTCAGCAAGTTCTATGGCATCCGGTTCATTTCAGAAATGAAGCGGATAGGCCGGGGACAATTGATCCTGCTGCTCACCGGTATTGCCTGGATAGCCTGGTTGCTGTTTGCTCTGCTGCCGGCGCCGTATAATTTCTGGTGCCTGCTCATCAACGGGTTTCCCCTGGGCATGCTGTGGGGCGTGGTGTTCTCCTACGTGGAAGGCCGGCGCACAACGGACCTTATCAGCGCCGCCCTGGCAGTCAGCTTCATCTTCGCTTCGGGGCTGGCCAAGTCCACGGCGCAATGGGTGATGGATCAATGGGAGGTGAGCCAGTACTGGATGCCTTTTGTGGTGGGATGTATTTTTATGCCACCTTTATTACTGTTTGTATACCTGCTGGAAAAGATCCCCCCGCCGGACGCGCTGGACCAGCAACAACGGATGGAACGGCTGCCCATGCCCGCGCACCAACGAAAAGCGCTGCTGTCTGCGTTCCTGCCCGGTATCGGGGCGCTGGTGCTCATTTATGTGCTGGTCACCATCCTCCGGGAAGTGCGGGACAATTTTATGGCAGATATGTGGCGGGAATCCGGGGAAGTATTTGAGGCCGGCGTTTTTGCCAGTACGGAAACGGTTATCAGTATTATCATCCTGGTGCTGATCGCCGCCATGATCCTGCTGCGCAACAATTTCCGCGCTTTTATGCTGTCGCAGGTCATGATGCTGCTGGGCTTCAGCATCACCCTGCTCATCACCGTGCTATACCAGCAGCAACACGTATCATTGTACACCTGGATGCTGCTGGTGGGCCTGGGCCTGTACATGGTGTATATCCCTTATAACAGCATCCTGTTCGACCGGTTTATCGCTGCTTTTCGTTTTGCCGGCAATGTGGGCTTCCTCATTTACCTGGCGGACTCCTTCGGCTACCTGGGCAGCGTGGGCGTACTGCTGATGAAAACGGTGCTGAAGGTAGAAGCCAACTGGCTGCATTTTTACCTGCAACTGGTAATGATAACCGGGATAACGGGCCTGGCCGGCACCGTGACCGCTATCGTATATTTTACGGGGAAGCACCGGCGTTTGCAGGCAGGAGAAAGCGGGCGCAGTATATGACGCGCCGCGCCCTTATTCCCTAGCGCGGCACCAGCAGCATGGCATCTGCCACGATGGTGCCGGCTGCGCCTGCTGCAGATACCTCTACATAAGGCGCCGTTCCTTTATCCAGTTGGTAGGTTCCCAGGTGCACCCACTCCCCGGAAGTTTGTCCTATCACCTCAATATCCGTGCTGCGGATCGTTACCTGCCTGCTCTTTTTGCCGTCAAAAACCGTGATGGCCGTTTCCGGCGCCAGGTCTTTCGTTTTCGGGAAGTAGGCATATATATCGTAACTGCTGCTGCGGGCTATCGCAGGCTTAAACCTGGCGGTCCCCTGCCCTCCTGTTGCTGCCAGGTAATCCGGACCGTAACCGCCTCTTTTTTCCAGTGTCCAGTTGCCGGTCACCTGCACCCGTTCCGGGTTATTATTATCCACCAGTATTTCCGGTATGGAGCCGTCTACCAAAGGATCTTTTTCCAGTTGCGCCTGCAATGCTTTTACGTTCACCTGCTGTACCGGCACCCCGGCATCAATAGCCATACCGGCGGCTACTGCGGCCGACTGCCCCAGCACCATGAACACCGGTTCCATACGAATGGAGCCATAGGCGATATGCGTAGCGGACAGGCACACCGGCACAAACAGGTTGGCGGCTTCCGGCTGCCTGGGTATGATAGCGCGGTAAGAGATGGGATACGGGCCGAAGCCGCCCTCTTCCACATTGCCTTCATTCTTTACCATGCCGTTCACAATCAAGCGGTCGCAATTATGCGAGTCCATGGTGTAGGCGGCCATGCCCACGCCATCCGTTACTACCTCCCTGCCCTGGCAATGGTGTTGGGTCATGACCAGCGCGCCGACCATCCTGCGCGCTTCCCGCACATAGAGCTGGTGGGTCCAGTGGCCATTGTCAGTGTATTCGTCCTTCGGGTATCCCCATTGCTGCATCTCCTTACGGATATGCGCCGGTACACGGGGATCGTTGCCTACAAAGTATAACAAGCCTTTTGTATAAGCCACATGCGCCTGCCATATTTTTTCGCGGGTGGCATAATCCGCTTCCGGGTAGTCCCAGTTCATGCCGATCATGTCAGTGGAAAAACCGTTCCGGTTGTTGATATCGGTTTTGTGATTGGGCATCCTGCTCCAGATGAAGCCGTCCTGCAGGGATTTCCAGGGCCTTTTCTCCATGAGCCGCAGGAGCAGCTCATACCATTCCGGGTGATAATTTTCCGGTTGGGTAATGGGAATGCGATTGGCCGGATCATCTGTAAGGCAGATGCGAAAATTATAGGCCTGTACTTTTTTATCGCCGCTGCCGGCGGGTTGCAGCGCATGGTCGTTCACGCCCCATACCAGGCCGCTGGCCGGGTTGCCTTTCTCCTTGTAGGGGTCAATGCCATCCAGCATCTGGTGCCCGTTCATCAATTGCACGCCGTTAAAGGTCTCGCCATACCGGCTGTTGGCCTCACGGCCTACCGTATAAGATACGCCCGCCTGCGCCATCAGGTCGCCTTCGTAAGTGCAGTCTATGAACATTTTGGCCTGCACGGTACGGTTGCTTTCCAGGATAATGCTGCGGATCAGGTTACCTTCCTTCTTCACCGCCTTCAGGCGCTGCTCATACCATACCGGCACATCCGCCCTTTTAATATAATCGCGGAAGGTGGCTTCCGCCACTCCGGGCTCAAAGGTCCATTGCTCAAATTTCCCGTAATGCCGGCCTATCCTGCGATAGAAGTCGCGGGCAAGCCCGGTAATGGCATACTTGTTCCCGATATCAGTATACCCCAGCCCGCCGCTGCTCATGCCGCCCAGGTGCCGGCCCGGTTCTACCAGTAATACTGTTTTTCCCGTTTGCTTCGCCGTATAGGCAGCGATCACGCCGGCTGAAGTGCCGCCATAGATACAAACGTCTACAATTGTTGTTTCCTGTTGTTGTGCGGGTAAGCGCATGCCGTAAAGCATGCATATGATCAGGTACAGAACGTGGTGTTGCTTCATTCAATAAACTTACAAAAACTTATCAAAATGAAAGCCGGTGGCATGGATGGCCCCGGTGTTTGATTTTTACAATAATCCCTTTGAATATTACAACGGCCGGCCGGTACCAGCTCCCTAATTTTGTTGCTACAAAATCTTGTAGGTTATGCAATACAGAACGCTGGGAAAAACCAATGAACAATTATCCGCCCTGGGACTGGGCTGCATGGGCATGAGCGCTTTTTACAGCGGCGCGGACGATGCGGAAAGCATTGCCACCCTGCACAAGGCGCTGGACCTGGGCATTAATTTCTGGGACACCGCGGATATGTACGGCCGGGGTGAAAATGAAAAGCTGGTATCGAAAGTGCTGGTACCTAACCGCGATAAAGTTTTTATCGCCACCAAATTCGCCATGCGGTTCCGGGATGATGTGCCCGCCGGCAGCGGCACGCCTTCCAGCGGCAGCCCGGGCGCTTATGTAGACGGCTCCCCCGAATGGGTGAAGCAGGCCGCGGACTACAGCCTGCAGCGCCTGGGTATTGATACGATCGATCTTTATTATGCGCACCGGATAGACCCCAAAGTTCCCATTGAAGAAACCGTAGGCGCCATGGCGGAACTGGTAAAGGCCGGCAAGGTGCGCTACCTGGGATTAAGCGAAGCCGCAGCGCACACCATCCGCAGGGCGCATGCCGTGCATCCTATTTCCGCCCTGCAGTCAGAGTACTCCTTGCTGACCCGGGATGTGGAGGGCGAAATACTGGATACCTGCCGGGAACTGGGCATTTCACTCATCCCCTACTCCCCGCTGGCCCGGGGGCTGATCACCAACGCGCTGGATGTAAACAGCCTGCCCGATAACGATTTCCGTAAAACAATGCCCCGCTTCAGCGGCAGCAACCTGGACAACAACCAGGCGCTCACACAGGCCTTCGCCGCGCTGGCGCAGGACAAAGGCTGCACACCGGCGCAATTGGCCCTGGCCTGGGTGCTGGCGCAGGGAGAAGATATTATTCCCATACCGGGCACTAAAAAGAGAAAGTACCTGGAAGAAAATGCGGGCGCAGTGGATGTACAACTATCCGCAGCCGACCTGTCTGCCATACAGGCCGTCGTGGACCGTTATCCGGTGCAGGGCGCGCGCTATAGTGAAGCTTCCATGAAGCTGCTGAACAGATAAGATCCAAACTTATTGCATGGCTGCTGCGGGGGCCGGCGCCTGTTTCTTTTCCATTAAGGCTTTGAAAGCGCCCAGGTAACCGGTCCCCCAGTTATCCATTGCCGTCACTACCGGCATCAGGGATGTTCCGAATTCCGTAAGAAAATATTCTACGCGGGGAGGCGCTTCGGGGTAGATCACCCGCTTTACGATGCCATGAAATTCCAGCTCCCGGAGCTGCAGGTTCAGCACCCGGCGGCTGGCGGAAGGTACGGCCCGCTGCAGCTCGCTGGGCCGGCGTACGCCTTTGTGAATGAGAAAGACCATGTACGATTTCCATTTGCCGCCTATGATCTCCATGAGGACGGCCATACCACATTCAAAACTTTTCGGGATCTTCTTTTCGTACATAGCGCTTTGTTTTGCTGTCAGCAAATTTAACCATAGGTCCCGTTTTGTGACACAGGGAAAAAATTTTCCCTATCCGAACATAATATCCCGTATTGTTCCTGTTCCCGGTAACCGTCAATTTGCAGTGAGTTTTTAATGTCAATAAAAACCTCCGCAACATGACAACAACAATGGATAAAACGAATCAGGTGACAGTGATCGGCCTGGGCGCCATGGGAGCCGTGCTGGCCCGGCTGCTGCTTGGCAAGGGGTATGCCGTTACCGCCTGGAACAGAAGCAGGGAAAAAGCGCAGCCGCTGGTGAACCAGGGCGCTGTTTTTACCGCAGACCTCGCGGCTGCCATACAGGCCAGCCCCGTCATTATTATTTGCGTTACAGATTACAGGACCACCAATGACCTGCTGGGAACGGACGCTATCAGCGCCCTGCTGGCGGGCCGCCTGCTGGTGCAACTAAGCACCGGAACGCCGCAGGATGCACGCGATGCCGCCGCCTGGGCGCACAGTAAGGGCGCCAGCTACCTGGACGGCGCTATCCTGGCCACGCCTTCGCAAATGGGACGGCCGGATACTCCTATCTTCCTGTCCGGAACCGCGGACGCCTACCGGCAGGGCGAGCCCCTGTTAAAAGCGCTGGCAGGCACCCTGCTCTACATGGGAGAAGCGGCGGGAGCGGCAGCGGCCTGGGACCTCTCCGTGCTTTCCAGCATGTTCGGGATGATGATGGGATTTTTCCATGGCGCACGCATTATGGAAGCAGAAGGCATACCGGTAGATGCACTGGGCGGCATGATCGCGGAGATTGCGCCCGTACTGGGAGAAATGGTGAAGGATACGAGCAGGGACATCCGGCAGGAAAACTACGGCGCGCCGGAAAGCTCCCTGGAGATCTGCGCCTCCACCTTTGACCTGCTGATCCGGCAGGCGGGGGAAGCCGGCATCAATGCCGAGATACCCACCGCTACGCTGCAGCTCTTTAACAAGGCGCGCACAGCGGGCTATGGCCATGAACGCCTGGCTGCCGTGATCAAAACTCTGCGCGCCCGGGCATAACCACTATTACGCATAAACGCCTTCAGATCCTACCGGATCTGAAGGCGTTTGCCTGATGCCTGCGCTTACTTACCCAGGTCCCAGGCCTTCAGCCTATCCAGCTTTGCCTCGCCGTTCTCCGCAAAGGCAGCCAGTCCGGTAGCGCCCTTTTCCGGGAATATCAGCGTGGTGATCACCTTTTCTCCACCGTTCACAAACACTTCCAGGGACGACTTATCCAGCAGCACCTGCAGCTTTAGCTTGCCGTTCACCGGCTTTACAGGCACACGTTCCGGTTCCCCGGTCCCCTTTCCGTCCTTCACCTGCGCAATAACCAGCTCTCCGCGTTGGGAATGATAGCCCACTACCGTTTCCGCCACTACTTTATTGCCGGACATTTGCCTGGCAATTTTGAAGCCGGTCGTTTCCGCCGTACCGGGTGTCAGCTCCGCCTCTATCCACCAGGCATTGTTGTGGAACTGCTTTGCTCCGCCAAGCGGCAGTTCACCGCGGAGCGTAACATTTTCCTTCTGCATTTTCCGGGCAGCCGGCAGTTTTTCCAGGACCGCATACAATACTTCCGAAGGTTGCTGGAACAGGCGCACGCCTTCCGGGGTGCTTTTCAAAAGCAGGTCCCGCGCTATGGACATCTGCCCCCGCCAGGGCCAGGTGGGCGTTTCAAAGGGCATAAGCCAGCCCAGCATGGTCTGCCGGTTGCCCGGCAGGTTATTGTAAGGAATAGCGGCGTAGAACGTGCGGCCATAATCCACGAACATTTTATGCCCCGGCGGATGGTCGTTGGTGAATGTTTTACCGTCAAAATCACCAACAAAATACTGCATGCCGGTGGCAGCATCCGGGTTGCCGGAGGAGATCATGAGCAGCCATTTTTTCCGGGTGGTGTCGCCATCCACGAAAATGGGCGTCAGGGAAGGGCATTCCCATATCTTGCGGGTGTCGCCCTGGTCACCGAACTCGCTCAGCAGCTTCCATTCTTTAAGATCGGCGGAGCTATAGAACTGTATTTTATGCGCTGCCGGCAGCGCTACGGTCATCAGCCATTGCTGCTGGTCTTCCAGCCATATTACACTGGGATCGCGGAAGTCCTTCTTATTAAGGTCCACTACCGGGTTGCCGGGATAGTTGGTGTAGGTAAGCCCGCCGTCATTGCTGTAGGCAATGAACTGCGACTCCTTTTTCTGCTTGGGCTGGTCTGCCGTATAAATGGCCACCAGCGGAGCTTTCCCGTTCTTTCCAAAGCCGCTGGTATTATGCTGGTCCAGCACGGCGGAGCCGGAGAATATCCAGGTGGTGGTATCCTTTGTTACGATTTCCGGGATGGCTACCGGGAGGTGCTTCCAGTGCAACAGGTCTTTGCTGGTGGCATGCCCCCAGCTCATATGCCCCCATTTGTTCTCATAGGGGTTATGCTGGTAATAGAGGTGATATACGCCATCCAGGTAGATCAGGCCGTTGGGATCATTGGTCCAGTTCTTCGGAGGCGTGAAATGGTATACCGGGCGCCACTGCGGGGTGGGCACCGCCTCCTGCTGCGCCTGCACCAGCAGGGGCCACAGGCCGGCCAGCAAAACAGATAACATGCTTCTCTTCATAATAGTCTGAATTTATTAAAAATCTTACCAGCCTGTATTCTGCTGATATAATCCTTTACTAAAATTAATCTGGTTCAGGGGAACAGGCAGGTATTCGTCCCTGCCTTTTTTAAACACGGCGTCACCCAGGTGAGCGCTGCGGGTCTTCTCCACAGCGAAATACGCATTGAGGTATTCCGCGGCAATGCCCCAGCGCACCAGGTCAAAGAAGCGGTAACCTTCCATGGCAAATTCCAGGCGGCGCTCCCAGCGTAAGGCCTGCCGGGCAAAGTCCTGTGTCCAGGTGCAGTTAACGCCGGGCTGGTAGGTGCTGATGTTGTAACTGGAAACATAATCGCCGTTTGCCTGCTTCAACAAGGCTGTGCTGGCGGCCGCCCTTTCCCGTATACGGTTAATAAGCGGCAGCGCCTCGTTCTGGCGACCCAGCTCAATCAGCGCTTCGGCCTTGAACAACAGCACATCTGCAAAACGGATGATGGGCCAGTTCTTGGAGCTGGACATGAAAGGCGGCACCTTCTGGAAGGCGGGATCACCAGGTAATACCGCTTCCTTCAGGCTCAGGTAAGCACCGTACACTTCCGGCGCACGCGCCCAGGAGCGCTGGTAAATGAACGCGGGATCATACTTGTACGGATGCCCGGGTATGGCTACGGTATGGTCTAAACGCGGATCAAAAGTATAGGTGTGAAAATCGCTTTCGTTGGTAATGTTCGTGTTGTTGAAAGTACTGAACATGGGAAGGCCGCTGCCATCCGTTTTAAAAGCGTTCACCAGGTTGGCGCTGGGCGAGTGAAAACCGCAGCAGCCGTAGTCCTGGTTCATGGGATAATCCAGCGCATGCCCGTAGTCCAGCCTCCCTTTAGGCGTACCATCGTCTTTGGAATACTGGATGGCAAACACGGATTCAGGACCGTTTTCCCTGGCCGAAAGGAAGTTGTCCGCAAAGTCTGCGGCCAATTGGTAGCCGCCGGAGCTGATCACCTCATCGCACAGCGTATTTACTTCCTGCAGCAGGGCGGCGTCTATGCCGGTAACGGCGTTTTGCTGGTCCTGCTTATAGGCCTGGTACAGCAGCGTTTTGGCCAGGTAGGCCTTTGCCGCATATTTACTGGCGCGGCCTTTTTCCGGCTGCATACCCGGCAGGTGGGCGGCGGCAAAACGGAAGTCGTCCGCGATCTTTGTCCAAAGCTCCTCATCCGTATACACCCGGTTGGATATGGTGTCATAGTTTTCCTTGGGAATGGTCTCATCGATATACGGCACATATTTGAACAATATCTTCAGCAGGAAGTAGTAATGCCCCCGCAGAAAACGCATTTCCGCCTGCCGGGTCTGTTTGTCGGGGAAGGCATCTTCACTGATCCCGTTCAGGCGGCCCAGTGCATCATTCACCCGTCCTATGCATACGTACAGGCGAAACCATACCAGGTCGGAAGCGCCGTTGTCCACCCGGTTCAGGGAAAAGGTCTCGTAAAAATGAAAATCGCTGATATCACCGGCGCCGTCGCCGCCCTTATAGGCATCCCCGCTCCGGATGTTGCCATAGGGCCACATGCTGGAATAAGGGGCGGTATAGTGATCATTGCCTAACGCGGAATAGGCGGCCGTCACCATCTTCTCCACGTTCTCCGGCGTGTTCAGGTCGTCGCCTGCAATAACGGCCTGCGGCGTCTGGTCCAGGAAGTTGCTGCAGGCGCTGAGCAGCATGCAGCAAAGTGCTATATAGATAATGTGCTTTTGCATTGTCTCGATTTTTACTTTTTAAAAAGACAGGTTCAGTCCTATGGTGCCGATCACCGGTATGGGATAGGCGTTGTTAGGATTCTCCGGGTCGGTGGCGGTAAACGAGCTGCTCTTAAAGGTGAGCAGGTTACTACCCTGGATGTATACCCTGGCATTTTGCAGGCGGTTGCCGAACAAATGCCGGAAGCTGTAGCCCAGTTGCAGGTTCCGCAGCTTCAGGTAAGAGCCGGATTCCAGGAAGTAGGTGGAGGTCCTGTTCTCGTTATTGCGGTCCACCAGCGTCAGGGCAGGTATGCCGGCATCCGGGTTTTGCGGCGTCCATGCTTCCAGTGTACGCTCGCCCCAGTTAGTGCCGGGCCAGATGGAAGCAAAATCCGTATAGGTCTTGAACGTGTTGTACACCTGTATGCCTTGTACGCCCTGCAGGAAAAAGGTCAGGTCAAAATGCTTGTACTCCAGCGATACATTGAGGCCGTAGGTAAAATCGGGATCCCCCTTGCCGATATAATCGCGGTCCTTGTCGTCGATCACGCCGTCCGCATTCAGGTCCTTAAAGCGGATGCGACCAAGGCCTTTGCCCACCTGGTCCGCATGTTCATCCACTTCCTTCTGGGAACGGAAAATGCCGTCGGCCACATAGCCGAAAGTGGAGTTAATGGAACGGCCCAGGATGGTCTTGTCCTGCCCGTTGCCCGGGTAGGAGGTCAGCACTTCGGCCGGCAGGCTGGTGACCTGGTTGCGGTAGGTGGCCAGGTTGCCGGTAACGGTCAATGCCAGGCCGGGCGCTATGTTGCCGTTATAGGACAATAATATTTCCAGGCCCTTGTTCTGCATGGCCGCGCCATTTACAAAACGGGTGCCCCCTTCCCCGATCACGGCCAGGTAGGCAGGACTGATCAGGATATCCGAGGTTTTGCGGATGAAATAATCCACGGAGCCGGAAAGGCGGTTGTCAAACAGCCCGATATCCAGGCCGATATTGGACTCCATAGTGCTTTCCCATTTCAGGGAAGGATTACCCTGCTGGATCAGTGTATAGCCGGAGGACAATTGCCCGGAACCGGCGCCGTTCAGGTCATAGGCGCTGCCGCTGTCAAATTCCCAGGTAGGATCTATGCCGTAAATGGCGGAGTACAGCGTGTAGGTAGCATTGTTGGCAATCTCCTGGTTGCCGCTCTTACCCCAGCCGTAGCGCAGCTTCAGGTCGGAGACAAAGGGCAGGGAAGATTTGATGAAAGCTTCCTCGCTGAGGCGCCACCCCAGGGAAAAGGCCGGGAACATGCCGAAACGGTTATCCTCCCCGAAGCGGGAAGAGCCGTCGCGGCGCAGGGTAAAGGAAGCCAGGTAGCGGTTGTCATACACATAATTGATCTTCCCGAAATAAGACAATAACGTATACCCGCTTCCGTTGCCACCATTATCCTTGTTGGAGGAGCCGGCATCCAGGTAAGCATAATCAATATTCTCCAATGCATACCCCTGCCGGCTGGCGGAAAAGCGCTGCATCATGTATTTGATCTGTTCCTCACCCAGCAGGAAATCAAAGCGGTGCTTCCGGAGCGCCAGGTTGTAGGTAAGGGTATTCTGCCATACCCAGTTGCCATTGTACTCCTGGGAGGTTTGGGAGAAATTGCTGGGGTCCGACAGGAAACCGGAGGTGTAGGATTTCCGCAGGGTACGCTGGTACGTGCCGTTGTAGTCAATACCAAAGCTGCTCCTGAAATGCAGGTCGGGAATGATCTCCAGGTCGGCGTAGGCATTGCCGAACAGCCTCGCAAAATGGCTTTTGTTCTGGCGGTTGTCTGCTATGAGCCTTACCGGGTTATGCCGGTCCGTCATGCCAGGCGCCGGCCCACCCCAGCCGCCGTCCACCGTGTGCACCGGCACTACGGGCTGTTGCACCAGGGCAGTGAAAAGAATATCGGAGGCAGGCAGCAACGCATCTTTAATGTAAGAAGCGGAAAGGTTCTCGCCTATTTTCAGGCGGCCCTTGAAAAAGGAATAATCCGTGTTAAAGCGGGCCGTGAGCTTCTGCTGGCTGGTTTGCCTTACAATGCCTTTGTTATGGTACAGCCCTACGGAAAAAAAGGAGTTGCCCCGCTCGCCGCCATTGGTCAGCGATATATTATAATTCTGCAGCAGGGAAGTTTGCGCAATCTCATCATACCAGTAAGTGTCTGCCGGCCGCATGGTTTGCGCGGCGTCTATAAATTCCGGCAGGATCACGCTATTGAGCACGGGGTTATCATAATCCCCGTTCCAGTCATACTGGTATATCTGGTTGTTGTTGGGATCTGTTCGGTCGTTCACCGCAGCCTGCCAGTAAGCGCGGCCCCGGCCCTCCGTGTTCAGCGTTTTGATCTTGGTATTATAGTACTGCAGGGAAGTGGCGGCGTCTACGCTGATACGGCTGTATCCCTTTTTCGCTTTTTTGGTGGTGATGATGATCACCCCGTTGGCGGCGCGGGAGCCATAGATGGTGGCGGCGGAAGCGTCCTTCAGCACCTGCATGGATTCAATATCGTTCTGGTTCAGCTCCTGCAATCCTCTTTTGGTAGGAATGCCGTCGATCACGTACAGCGGGTCATTGTTGCCCAGCGTACCAATGCCGCGTATGCGCACCGTGGCGTTGCTGTTAGGATTGCCGTCCGTGGTAACGAACACGCCCGGCACACGGCCCTGCAGGGCTTTTACCGGGTTGCCCAGCGGGATATCCTTGATATCGCTCACCTTTACAACGGACACGGCCCCGGTCAGGTCCGCCTTTTTCTGAGCCTGGTAGCCCGTTACGACCACCTGGTTGAGATCAGTGGCGTTTTCTTCCATCCCGATGGACAACGCCTTATCATCTGCAGCGATCTTCCAGGTGAGCGGCTTCATGCCGATGTAGGAAAAGGAAAGCACATCGCCGGTGGCGGCCTGTATGGTAAAACGGCCGTTGCCATCAGTAATGGCATGGTTGCTGCCCGCCTGTACGGTAACGCCCGGCAGGGGCGTACTGTTTTGCCGGCTGGTGACCGTCCCGGTAATGGTGCGTTGTTGCGCGGCGGCCAGGAAACTAAAAAGCAGCATAGGCAGGAGGTACGAAGAGATTTTTTTCATAAGTGGATGTTTTTAAATGATAACAGTCTGCAGCACGGGTTATTGATCAAAGCCCGGTAACGTGGTCTGCCTTTCTTTTATCATAGCTGTAATTTCCAGTGGATCGTAATCGGGACAACCGCCGGGGCGGGAGGCAACCAGCGCGCCCAGCGCATTGGCGTAGGCCAGGCTGTAGGATGGCGTGCAGCCATTGATGCGGCAGGCCAGGAAGCCCGCCAGGAAAGCATCGCCACTGCCGATGGTGTCCGCTACTTCTACCGGCTGTCCCGGCTGGTAGTAAAATTGCTCCTGTATGTAGCCGATGCATCCTTTACTGCCCAGCGTCACCAGCACCGTATCAATGTCAAAGCGGTCCGCCAGCATGCGGATGCACGCCTCGTGGGAAGCCTGGCTGCCATACCAGGCGCTGATCAGCTCCAACTCCGCCAGGTTCAGCTTCAGCAGGTGGCAACTGCCCATTAACCATTCCAATGTATCGCGGGAATAGTAGGGCGCACGCAGGTTAATGTCCAGCACCTGCTGCACACCGGCCCGCAATGCCTGCTGCAGTGCTGCCCGGGATACCGGGTGGCGGGCCAGCAGGCTGCCGTATACCATGTACTGCAATCCCTCCGACCCAAGCAGCTTTTCCAGGGAAGCCTGCCAGGCAATATGGTCCCAGGCCACATCATATACAATATCATACTGCATATCGTTGTGCGTGTCCATCCGGGCATAAACCCTGCCGGTAGGATGCGCGCTATCCTGCTGGATGCAGGCGGTGGACAAGCCTTTCCGTTCCATTTCCCGCAGCAGGCGTTCCCCGTGATCATCGGCGCCTACCCTGGATACCATGGCTACCTGCTGCGACAGTTGCTGCAGGTGATAAGCTACATTCATAGGCGCCCCGCCCGGCAGTTCCCTGTCCGGTAATATGTCCCACAATACTTCTCCCAGGCAGACGATGTTATAATTGCTCATAATGTTTATAGTTAGTGCATGATCATATTCATTTCTATCTCTTCCAGCGTTTGCCCCCGGGTTTCCGGCATCCAGCGCCATACGAACAGCAGTTGCAGCACCATCATCCCGCAGAAGAAAAGGAAGATATGCCCGCCTCCTATATGGCTGGCGAGGTAAGGAAATATAAAAGCGATCAGCGCCGCCATGATCCAGTGTGTAAAGCTGCCCAGCGTTTGCCCGCGGGCCCTTACCTGGTTGGGAAATATCTCGGCAATGAACACCCATATCACCGCGCCCTGTGAAAAGGCAAAGAAGGCAATGTAGATCAGCAGGTAGGATACGACCGCAATACCGCCGGTATGCATATAAAAAGAGATGGCTACCAGTCCCAAAGTAGCGATCAGCCCGATGGTGCCGATCATCATCAGGCGGCGCCGGCCTACCCGGTCTATAAACCGTATAGCCGCGAGCGTAGAAATGAAATTCACAATGCCGATGCCCAAAGTAGACAACAGGGAAGAGCCGGCGCCCAGGCCGGACATCTCGAAAATGCGGGGCGCATAGTATATAATGGCGTTAATGCCGGATACCTGGTTGAACATGGCAAACAATACGGCCAGCATTACCGGCGTGCGGTACCGGGCTGTAAACAGGCTTTCCCGGGGCGCGCCTGCAGGCTGCTGCTGTTGCGACCTGCGGATGGTGCCCATATCCTCCTCATAACCGGCAGGATTGATCAGTTGCAGGGTGGCCACAGCGGCTGCTTCCTTCCTGTGGTGCAGCAGCAGCCAGCGGGGACTTTCCGGCACCCAGCGCAGCAGCACCAGGAACAGGGCCGCCGGCGCGGCCTGTATGCCCAGCATCAGCCGCCAGGAATTTTCCCCGCCCTGTCCTATTAAATAATTGGACAGGTAGGAAATGAGGATGCCGAACACCACGTTGAACTGGAAGAGCGCTACCATACGCCCCCGGTATTGCGCGGGCGATATCTCGGAAATGTACACGGGCGCAGTTACAGAGGAAGCGCCTACACCCAGGCCGCCGATAAAACGGCATACCAGGAAAAGGTACCAGTTGCCGGCCAGCGCAGTGCCCAGCGCAGAAAAAAGATACACCAGCGCCACCAGCACCAGGGTGGCCCTGCGGCCCCACTTATCAGAAGGGATGCTGCCGGTGAGCGCGCCAAACACGGTGCCGATCAAAGCAATAGATACGGTAAGGCCATGCTGTACCCCGGTTAACTGCCAGTATTGCTGGATGGATTGCTCGGCCCCGGAGATAACGGCCGTATCAAAACCGAAAAGAAAGCCGCCTAATGCTACTACAAAAGCCCAGAAAAAAACGATCCTGTTGGTCATAACGCAGATTTGATAACGGCCCAAACATACGGGATGCGGCGGCGGAGGGCCTTGCGGGATCGCTTCCATTTCTTTTGAAATTGTAACAGGGGGCGTGTTTATTCAAATAGAACTCCATTAACATTTTATACATTAATTAAAATATTATATTGACGGAGCGTTTTCAATTTTGTATCATTGTTTTAGAAAAAAGATCATTCCGTCCACCTTTAAATAATGTCCACGTTGTTCCAGATCCTTACCAGGTACATGTATATTTTCTGCTTACTCTCCATCCTCTGCAGCTTTGGGTGCGGGCAGGAGACCGGCCCCCGGTACCGCATCGGCTTTTCGCAATGCACGGGTAATGACGACTGGCGGCGGAACATGCTGGTGGAGATGAAACGGGAACTGTTCTACCACCCGGAAATGCAGTTATTATATAAGGATGCGCAGGAGGACAGCAAAAGACAGGTGCAGCAGATCCGGGAACTAATGGCGGAAAAGATGGACATCCTGCTGGTGTCTCCCAACGAAGCCGCCCCGCTGGCACCTGTTATTGCAGAAGTATACCGCAAAGGCATTCCCGTGATCATACTGGACCGCAAGGCCGATACGGATTCCTTTACCGCCTACATTGGCGGGGATAATTATAATATCGGCAAGCTGGCGGCCGAGTACATTGCCGGGCAACTGGGCGGCAAGGGTCGCATTGTAGAAGTAACGGGCCTGCGCGGCTCCTCTCCCACCGTGGAAAGGCACCAGGGCTTTCATGATGCGCTGGTGCAGCACCCCGGCCTGCAGGTGATGGCCAGCCTGGAAGGCGGTTGGGTAGCCCCGAAAACCAGGGAAGCAGCCGCCCGCAATGAAGCGGTGCTGCGCCAGGCCGACGTGATATTTGCGCAAAACGATGTAATGGCGTATAGCATGTACCGTTATTGCCAGGAAAAGGGCCTGCACCGTATAAAGTTCATCGGGGTAGATGCCAGCCCTTACCCGGATGCCGGCATAGACCTGGTGTACCGCGGCATACTGAGCGCCTCCCTGCTGTACCCCAGCGGGGGCAAGGAAGCCATCAGCATGGCGGCGGATATACTGGCGGGCAAAAAAGTGCCCCGCAACACGCTTTTACAGACCGTACTGATAGACAGCAGTAATGTGCAGCTCATGCGCCTGCAGATCAACAAGATACAGGCGCAGCACCAGGAGATTGAGAACCAGCAATCCCTGCTGCAGGAGCAGCGCCGCCTGTACCAGGACCAGCAACACCTGCTGCGCATCGTGGTCACCACCCTCTGCGTGGCGTTCCTGCTGGGCACCGTGCTGTTCTTTATCCTGCGCACCAACCGGCGCATTAACCGGCAGTTGAAGCAGCAACGGGACGAGATCCTGCAACAGCGCGACCAACTGGTGGAAATGAGGGCCAGGGCCGAAGAGGCCACCGAAGCGAAATTTGCCTTCTTCACCAACCTGTCCCACGAGTTCCGCACCCCGCTGACGCTGATACAAGCCCCGCTGGAAAACCTGCTGGGCGGGCGGCAGCTTTCCTCCATACAGCAACAACAACTGGCGCTCATGCGCCGGAACGTAAGCCGGCTGATGCGGCTGGTGGACCAGTTGCTGGAGTTCCGCCGCATAGAAAGCGGCAAGCTGCAACTGAAGGTTTCCGAAAACGGGCTCCCGCATTTTGTGACCGAGATCATGGAAGCTTTCAAAGGCATTGCCGTGAAAAAACGCATCGATTTCCGGCTGATCAGCCGGCAACCGGATATAAAAGCCTGGTTTGACCAGCGCCTGTTTGACCGGGTACTGTACAACCTGCTGTCCAATGCCTTCAAGTTCACGCAGGATCACGGTAAAGTGCACATCTACCTCGAAAAACCCGAGCAGGGCCGGGAGGCCGTGATCCGCGTAGAGGACGACGGCGCCGGCATGGACGAGACCACGCTGACGCATGCCTTTGAGCTGTTCTACCAGAGCCGGGAAAGCGAGTACAAGGGCACCGGCATTGGCCTGGCGCTAAGCCGCGAGATCATGACCCTGCACCATGGCACTATCAGCGTGCAAAGCCGCAAAGGCGCAGGCGCTACCTTTACGCTCACGCTGCCCTGCAGCAGCGCGCCGTTCGCGCCGGAAGAGATCCAGCAGGAAACGGAAAGCATGAACGTGATCCATCACCCGCTGCACAGCTATATCCAGGAGCTGGAGCAGGATACGCCACCCCACGCCGTACCGGTGGCAGGCAAAGAACGACCCTATTCCCTGCTGATCATAGAAGATCATCCAGACCTGAACAGCTTCCTGGCCGGTTACCTTAGCGAAACCTACGAAGTATTCCATGCCGGCAACGGCCCGGACGGCCTGCAACTGGCCTTTCAGCATATCCCGGACCTGATCCTGTGCGATGTTATGCTACCCGGCATAGACGGCATACAGGTGCTGCACACGCTGAAAAAGGACATACGCACCTCCCACATCCCGGTGATACTGCTGAGCGCCAACAACAGCGAGGAACAGCGCATGGAAGGCATGCGGCACAACGCTGACGCCTATATCAGCAAGCCCTTCAACCTGCAATACCTGGAACAAAGCATTGCCAGTGTCCTGAACATCCGCGCGCTGCTGAAAGACCACTATATTACCGAACCGGTGACCAGGCTGCATACCAGCCACTCCAACAAAACGGACCGCAAATTCGTGAACGACTTTACCGCCATTGTGGAGGAGAACCTGGGCAATGACCAGTTCAGCGTAGACGACATCTGCCAGCAGCTCACCGTTTCCAAAATGCAACTGTACCGCAAAGTGAAAAAGCTGCTGGATTGCAATGTGAACGATTACATACTGGAAGCCCGGGTCAAAAAGGCGCAGTACCTCCTGCTTAACTCCCAGCTATCCGTGTCGGAGATAGCCTATACCTGCGGTTTCTCCTCTCCCGCTTATTTTTCTACAGTGTTCAAGAACAGGAGCCGGCAAACACCTAAAGCCTTCCGCGAGCAGGTGAGCAAAAAGGCGGAAGAATAACGCCTTTCGTTTTCTTACAATGCGCGGCACGCGCATCAACGGACATTTGCTGTATAAAACATAACAGCTATGACCAAACAAACCACTCCTTCCATCCTCCTTACCGGCGCTACCGGCACCATCGGGTATGCGCTGGCGCAACAGCTTTCCGCACAGGGCCTGCCTTTCCGCGCCCTGGTGCGCTGCCTGGAAAACAGCCAGGGGCTCCGCGCGCTGCCCGGGGCCACGGTTGTTGCCGGCGACCTGAACGATACCAACAGCATTGCCCGCGCGCTGGACGGCATAGAAAAAGCGTTCCTGCTTACCAACTCCTCTGAACAGGCGGAAACATTGCAAAATAATTTCGTGGAAGCAGCGGCGCAGGCCGGCCTGCAGCAAATCGTAAAACTCTCACAACTGGCAGCGGACCCGCATTCGCCGGTGCGCTTCCTGCGCTACCATGCCGCTGTGGAGGAAAAGATAAAGCAGTCCGGCATTCCTTATACGTTCCTGCGGCCCAACCTGTTCATGCAGGGATTGCTGGGCTTCCGGGAACCGATTGCCCAAATGGGTAAATTCTTTGCCGCCATAGGGGACGCTGCCATCAGCCTGGTGGATATCCGGGATATAGCGGCCGTGGCAGCCAAAGCACTAACGGAAGCAGGTCACGAAAACAAAATATATACCCTCACCGGCCCGGAGGCATTAACCCATCAGCAGCTTGCCGAAAGGCTCTCCGAAGCGCTGGGCCGGACCATCACCTTCATAGATGTAACACCGGCAGACATGCGGCAGGCGCTGGACCGGGCCGGCTTTCCCGCCTGGCAGGCAGAAGGGCTGATAGAGGACTATGCGCACTATGCCCGCGGGGAAGCTTCCGGCATCAGCACGGCCATACCGGGCATAACGGGCAGGCCCGCACGGAATTTCCGGCAGTTTGCGCAGGATTATGCAGCGGTGTTTCAAAGGCCCTCCCAGCCCGGTAGCCCGTCCAGCGCGGTGGCCAGGGAATGAAAATCGTATACACCCGTATCAATGCCCAGCATGCCGGCAATCATAGCATAGATATCCGCCGGCTGCTTTCCTTCCCTGCGCAGGAACTGTACGGAGGTAGCGCCTGCTGACTTGGAAAGCTTCTGGTCCGCGGTTTCCAGCAGCAGGGGATGATGAAAGAAAGTACACTGCTGAAAGGTATTGCCGGGCAGCAACGTGGACAGGTATAATTGCGCCAGCGTGGAACCCCACAGGTCTGCACCGCGCACTACCAGGTCCACGCCAAAATACTGGTCGTCCAGTACGGAAGTAAGCTGGTAAGCGGGATCGCCATCCTTTTTTCTTACTACAAATTCCTGCATAAGAAGGGGCAGTGTGGCACGCACCACTTCACCGGGTAATGTTTTAACGTTCAGCTCTTTTGTGGCGGAAGTATGCAGCCGCCAGCTCACACCGGGCGTATCCAGCGGGATGTTCTTATGGCGGCAGGTGCCGGGATAAGCGCCATCCGGGCTCATGGCGGCTACCTGCGCGCGGGAGCATGTACAGGCAAACACCTGCCCTGCTTCCTCCAGTTGCCGCAGCGCTTCCCGGTATAGATCCATGCGGTGCAACTGCGAATAAACGGTTTCATATGTGGTGTAATCCGCCGGGCCTTCCTCCCAGGGAATGTCCAGGAAATGCAGGGTATCAAAGATATCCTGCACATATTCGCGCTGCACGCGGTCCCTGTCCAGGTCGTCGATCCGGAGTAACAGGCCGGCCTGCGTTTTCCAGGCCAGCGCCGCGGTGACCGCAAAGGACAGCACATTGCCCAGGTGCAGGAAACCGCTGGGCGTGGGAGCTATCCTGGTTTTGTGAAAGGTAGGCGCCACATTCATGGGCCTGTAAATTAGCATTTCAAAAAAAACTTTTTGGAAATTCAATTATCCATCGTAATATTACGATACGAAAGGAATGAAATATGGGAGCTACCAAAGCGGACCTGTTTACGAAACAACAGAATGAAATAGCCCTGATGGCCAAGGCGCTGGCCCACCCGGCCCGCATTGCCATCCTGCAGTACCTGGTAAAAAAGAACGCCTGCGTATGCGGCGACCTGGTGGATGAGCTGGGCCTTGCGCAGGCCACTACTTCCCAGCACCTGAAGGAGCTGAAAACCGCCGGGCTGATACAGGGCACCATCGAGGGCGTGAATGTATGCTACTGCATCAATCCCAAAGTATGGAAGCAGTACCAGGTGTTGTTTGCCGGGTTCTTTAAAGACGTGGCGCCGGACGGCTCCTGCTGTTAAAATTTTTTGCACCGATCAATCGCAATATTGCAATAATAAGATAAATCTATTCATCATGCCTACAGATATCCAGCTAAAAGAAATGGTAAAGCAGAAATACAGCGAAATTGCTTTACAGGACAAGGATGTAAACCAGTCCTCCTGCTGCGGGGCCGGCGGTTGCTCCACTGAAGTGTACAACATCATGAGCGATGACTATTCCAAACTGGAAGGGTACAACCCGGACGCAGACCTGGGGCTGGGTTGCGGACTGCCCACCCAGTTTGCGCAGATCAAAAAAGGGGATACCGTGATAGACCTGGGCTCAGGGGCCGGCAACGATTGCTTTATTGCCCGGCGCGAAACCGGCGAGACCGGCAAAGTGATCGGCATTGATTTTACGCCGGCCATGATCGAGAAAGCCCGGGCCAACGCGGAAAAGATCGGGTTCAATAACGTGGAGTTCCGGCAGGGGGATATTGAGCAGGTGCCCGTTACCGCCAACATCGCCGACGTGATCGTGAGCAACTGCGTGCTGAACCTGGTACCGAACAAGAACGGCGTGTTCAGGGAAATATTCCGCGTGCTGAAACCCGGCGGGCACTTCAGCATTTCCGACATCGTGCTTTCCGGCACGCTACCGCCCAAAATACAGGAAGCGGCTGAAATGTACGCCGGTTGCGTATCCGGGGCCATACAAAAGGAAACTTACCTGGAGCTGATCCGCAGCAACGGGTTTACCAATATCACCCTGCAAAAGGAAAAAGCCATTCACATCCCGGACGATATTCTCTCCGGCTACTTAACGGCAGACGAGATCGCCCAGTTCAGGGCCGGCAATACCGGTATCTACAGCATTACCGTGTACGCGGAAAAACCGGCCGCATCGGCTTGCTGTGAGCCCGGCTGCTGCAATAGCTGATCTTTCTTCCATAAATCCTTACTATGAGCACAAACAACTGTCATCCTGCACAACGGAAAAAGTTGGGGTTCCTGGACCGGTACCTCACCTTGTGGATATTTCTGGCAATGGCCCTGGGCATTGGCCTGGGCTATTGCCTGCCGGCTGCCGCCACGTATATCAACTCGTTTTCCAGCGGCACTACCAACATTCCCCTGGCCATCGGGCTGATACTGATGATGTACCCGCCGCTGGCAAAAGTACGCTACGAGCATATGGGCCAGGTGTTCCGGAACACGCGGATACTGGGCGTTTCCCTTTTCCTGAACTGGGTGATAGGCCCGGTGCTGATGTTCGGGCTGGCGGTGCTGTTCCTGCACGACCACCCGGAATACATGACCGGCTTGATACTGATAGGACTGGCGCGCTGCATTGCCATGGTGATCGTATGGAATGAGCTGGCGGAAGGCAACCGGGAGTACGCGGCGGGACTGGTGGCGCTGAACAGCATTTTCCAGGTGCTGCTGTACAGCGTATATGCGTATGTGTTCATTACCTGGCTGCCGGCTGTGCTGGGCATGAAAGGCGTTACTGTGCCCGTTACCATTGGCGAGATCGCCAAAAGCGTAGCGGTTTACCTGGGCATCCCGTTCCTGGCGGGCATCGCCAGCCGTTATGGCTTGATTGCCTGGAAAGGCGAGGCCTGGTTCCGGGAAAAATATGTGCCCTTCATCTCTCCTGTCACGCTTATTGCGCTGCTCTTTACCATCGTCGTGATGTTCAGCCTGAAAGGGGAGCTGATCGTGCAGATACCCATGGACGTAGTGCGGATCGCCATACCACTGGTGATCTACTTCGCCATTATGTTCCTGGTCAGTTTCCTGCTGGGTAAAGCCATGGGAGCGGATTATGCAAAGAACGCCTCCATTGCCTTTACGGCTGCCGGCAACAACTTCGAGCTGGCCATTGCCGTGGCCATCGGCGTGTTCGGCATTCATTCCGGGCAGGCCTTTGTGGGCGTGATAGGGCCGCTGGTAGAAGTACCTGCGCTCATCGCCCTGGTGAATGTGGCTTTCTGGCTGCGGAAAAAATATTACAGCAAACCGGCATTGCAAAACGCCTGATCATCCTTAAAAAAAGATAATACCTACAAATGAAAATTGCACTCTTCAGCGACATTCACGCCAACCTGCCCGCACTGGAAGCCTTTTTTAAAGACGTGGACGCCCGGCAGCCGGACGCTATTTACTGCCTGGGCGACCTGGTAGGCTACAACATCTGGCCCAATGAAGTGATCCGGGAAATACGCGGCCGCGGCATTCCCACCATTGCAGGCAACTATGATTCCGGCATCGGGCGCAGCAGCGATGACTGCGGCTGTGCGTATAAAACGGATGCTGAAAAAGCCAATGGCGCCGTATCCATTGCCTTTACCAATGAAATAGTGCGGGATGAGGAACGCCAATACCTGCGCACCCTGCCTGCTCATATAAAAGTGACTTTCCAACTGAACCAGGATACGCTCCACCTGTTGCTGGTGCACGGCAGCCCGCGGAAGATCAATGAATACCTGTTCGAGGACCGCGACGAAAAAAGCCTGCTGCGGATCATGCAGGACGCGGATGCCGACATTATGTGCTTTGGCCATACGCATAAACCTTACCACCGCGTACTGCCGGCCGTGCCGGAAGCCGGCCAGCAGTACCGGCATGCCATCAACATCGGCTCCGTGGGCAAACCCAAGGACGGCGATCCCCGGGGCGGTTATGTAATGCTGCACATCCGGGAAAACAGCAGCGTGCTGGACAAGGATACGGTGCAGGTGGAGTTTATCCGCTTTGCCTATGATGTGGAAAAAGCGGCAAAGGCCGTGGAGGACAGCCCCCTGCCGGATGCGTATGCGGAAAGCCTGCGCAAAGGCGTGTAGCCGCTATTCCCGCAGCCAGCGGATCATGTCGGGATAGGAAGGCACCTCCGTGAGCCCGATACCCTCCAGCATGGACAGGCCGATGTAGCTTTTATCGTCGCAACTGTCGGTAATGTAGCTGCTGCCACCGCGGTATCCTTCTTCATGGAAAACAAAAGCGGGGTCTATCATCAGATAGCTGCAGGCGGCATAGGACCAGGCAATGGCCATGAGTTCCTCCGCCTCCCTGTTCACCCGGTGGGCAATGGCCTCTTCTGTAAGGCATGAACGGTCTGCGGAGGGCACAACGGCAATGTGGCCGGCTTCATGCAGGATATCGCCGGGATGCTGCAACTGCTGGTGATCAATTACAATGATGCCGTTCTCAATTAAAAAACCGGGAAGAAAACCCTGTGTCCCGATGTCCCGGGACGCAGTCGGGATGCCCAGGTGGTTCAGGAAGGTGATGCACTTTTCAAATGTGAAGATGTCGTCATAGTTATACTCATGCATCCGGCAAAGATACGAAACCATCCGGAGGCGGCGGGGCCTAGTCCCTGCCGGCCAGCACCACACGGGGTTGCTGCCGGGGCGCCCGCTGGTACCCGCTCTCCTGTGCAGCCGGTTTCTTCGCCTTTCTCTTCTTTTTGTTCAGCCATACCAGCAGGCCCGTTACGGGCAGGCTGGCGCAGATCAGGCTGGCAAAGAAGGCAAGTATCTTGCCGGGCAGGCCGGCAATGGCGCCTACGTGAATATCATAATTCATACCGATCAGGCGCTCACCGGCATTGCGGTCTTTGGCGGTCTCCCGCAGCAGGAGCCGGCCGCTGTGCTTGTCAAACTGCAGGTCATCGCGGTCATAATAGGTCTCCTTGCCCCAGTAGGCCGCCATGCGGATAGTGGCATCGTTGGCGGGCAGCACCGCGCTCACGCCTATACGTTTGGCAGCAGGTGCGGCCTTTACGGCTGCAGCATAGGCAATGTCCAGCGGGTTGCTGTTAGCCGGCGGCAGCGCCAGGGTATCGGACTTCACCTCCTTATGCTGCGGCGGCGTCATGCTGCCGGAGGCTACTACATATACGGCCTGCTTAAACCACTTGAAGGACCATACCATACCGGTAAGGGCCAGCACCAGGGCTATCAGCAGGGCATAAAAGCCCAGCACATTATGCAGGTCATAGTTCACCCGCCTGGAACTGCCGGACCATTTGATGCGGAAGCTTTGCTCACGGGCCTTTTTGGTCCACTTCTTCGGCCACCACAGTATCAGCCCGGTGATCAGCAATATTACGAAGATGAAGGTGCCCCAGCCTACAATAGGCTGCCCATACCTGGTATTGAGCAGCAGGCTCCAGTGGGCGTACTTCATCAGCACAAAAAAGTCGTACTTCAGGTTGCGCACGGCTGTTACCGCGCCGGTATAGGGGTTTACGTAAGCTGTTTTGTAATATTCGGTAGCGCCGAAAATGGTGAGCGCATCAGGATCGCCGTTCTTGTAGGTGATAAACTCCCAGGACCGGTCCGGCTGCCGGTAGGTGATCATGCTCCGGATGGGAAATTCCTTACCCAGCGCGGCCTGCGCCTTTTCCTGCAGCACGCTCAGCGGCAGCGGCTGCATTTCCGGCGCTTCCACGTACAGGATATCGTGGTGTATCCAGCCGGATATCTCCTTGTGGAACACGAACAGGCAGCCGGTAATGCTCACGATCAGCACAATCAGCCCGGAGCTAAGCCCCAGCCAGAGATGCAGCCAGGCATTCAGCTTTTTGAGCCAGGACCTGCCCTTTTTCTTCCCGGTGGTTTTGTGAGTATTTCCCATGATATGATTGCTTCCTTCCTGCTTTGAGTATAAAAATCGGACAGGGAGGCAGCATTCCCTATTCGGAACGGGAAAATCATTTACGCAAAGCGGAAAAAAACGGGATTAACGGATAATATCCGTATCTACGGGCGTATAGCCCAGGTGCCGGCTGATAGAGAGGATCTGCCCTTTGTGGTGGAATTCATGGGTGATCACGTGCGTAAATACCTGGAGGGGGGTGGTAACGGTCACTTTATCGTCCCGCCGGGAAGCCAGTTGTACCGCATCGGCATCCCGGTAGTGGCTGATGAATGTTTCCACCAGTTGGTCAATGGACCTGAAAAAGTCCCGGCACGCGGACACGTCCGGGACCTTTTCATAGGACGGGTATTCCATTTCCCGGCCCAGCGCATGAAAACCGGTCCAGTACTGGTAGGTATGCCCGATATGCACCAGCAGGTTGCGCATGCTGCCGCCCCGGCCAAACCCGGTATTTTCGGCCACAAAATCCGCCGGCGATACCGTATCGCAATAATCCAGCAAAACGGCCCGGGCCATTTGCACCATGTCATACTGTGCGGTCCATAACACGTTCATATGCAAAAGATTGTCAGTTTTGTACCAGCATGGCCCGTCCCGGCACGTCTACCGTGATGCGGTTGCCCAGCCAGTTGATCCACATAATACCGTCGTAGATCAGTCCTTCCACAAATTGTGCCTTAAAACCCGTTGTCTGCACAGCGGGAACGGCCGCGGCCGCCAGCTTGTCCAGGGAAGTGAGGTAGGTATGCGACACAAAGTCCTGGTTGATCTCGCTGCGCCGCGCCACCTTTTTCACCCGGGTGGTGTCATTTACATTAACGCCCAGGGCCTGCAGGTATTTTGCGTTCAGCTTGAACACGTCTTTTCCCGCACCACTATCCAATGACAACTGCAGGGTAAGCGTATCGTTCACCCTGAAATAGGCGAACATGTCCAGCGCATGCCCGCGGTAGTCTTCCGGCTGTATGGGTATCAGCTTGCCTGTTTTCCGGATAGCGGCCAGGGAGGCAGGCGTTTCCAGCCGGATCTCCTTCTTTTCCAGGTCAATGGTAAAGGGCTGCTTTTCCATGAACTTCAGGGAAATGATCCCATCCAGTCCGCCCAGCTTTACATCCAGGTAGCTAACCTCTTCGGTGGCGTGCTGCATGCCGCCCAGCCTGAAATCCCTTACGGTATACAGGTCGGCATCCAGGCGCTCCCCGGTGGCGCGGAAGGCGGTAAAACCACCGTCCTCTTTCCGGGAGTGCGGCAGCTTGTCAAAAAAAGTTTTCGTGAGCACTGTAAGCCCGGCGCCGGTATCAAACAGGAAATTTCCTTCCACCCCGTCTACCGTTGCCTTTACCAGGATATGGCCTGATCCCGGCAATTCGAAAGGGATAGCGGTTTTAGCGGATTGTCCAAAAGCAGCAAGGCACAGGCAGGCACAATGGAATGCCAGCAGCAGGATTGATCTCATAAGCAAAGATTTGTACAGAATAGGATCGCAATATAAACTAATCGGGGGAAAGCAGTGCAGCAGGCGCTGTTTTAAAACGGACCTCTATCCTGCAACCCGGGCCGCCATTGATCTTCAGGGCGGCCTCCAACTGTTCGCTCAACATGCGGATCAGCCGCAGCCCGATAGCCGGCTGCGCTTCAAAATCAAAATCCGGTCCCAGCCCTATCCCATCGTCCGATATAACAAGCAGCAACTGGTCCGTAGCCAGGTACGCCATCTCTACCGTAATATGGCCGGCACGGCCGCCCGGGAAGGAATGCCGGATGGCATTGGTGATGGCCTCGTTGAGTATCAGCCCTACCGGCACGGCAGCGGATATATCCAGTTGTATATTATCCACCCGGCATGCAAACACCAACTGCGGCCCGGTGTTGAAATGCTCCTTCAGGTAATGCAGCAGCTCCTGGGTGTATTCGTGCATATCGATCGTAGAGATAGCGCCGGACTGGTATGCCTTCTGGTGCACGAGGGACATAGCGCTGATACGGTGCTGGCTCTGGCGGATGGCGTGCAGGGCTGCATCATTGTCCAGGTAGGCGGACTGTATGTTCAGCAAACTGATCACGATCTGCAGGTTGTTCCTGACGCGGTGGTGCACTTCTTTCAGCAGCCATTCTTTTTCGGTCAACAGGTGCTGCAGGCAGCGGTTCTTCTCCGTAATATCCTTTTGCTGGGCCAGCAACTGCTGCCTGCTGCGCCGCTTCAGCCGGTAGCTGCGGGCAAGCAGGGCGGCCATAACCAGCAGCAGGGCAACGCCGGCCAGCATGATGATCAACATACTTTCTGATTACTTGCATCATGAAAGTATCACTTTGTTTCAAAGGGGAAATACGCCGGTGATAAAGGATACAAAGGAAACGATGATTTATACAAGTGTTCCCTGCGCAGCCTTATTTCCACACATAAGTAGCTACGGCGCCGGTATCCAGGGCGGTAGTGGCTACCTCCCCGTTAAAGCGGATATTGAACGTTTGCGGCGTTTTACCATCGTTCACCACGATCAGCACCTTTTTACCATCCGGCGCTTTAAAAGCCACGTTATTCAGCTTGCCGGGCACATTGGAAGCAATGCGCACGGAGCCGGGCCGTACAAATTTTGAAGCATGTGCAATAATGTAATACGCCACGTTGCGGGTAACACTGTCGCCTATAGTCAGCGCGCCCACGCAGGCGGTGCAGCCGCCCGCCGTGTGCGGGTTGTAGGAAGGATCGGCGGCCAGGTTCCACTCCAGTACATTGCGGCTCCAGTTGCGCGTAGCGCCAATGATCAGCGTGCTTACATGCCACTGCAGGTTAGTGCTGAATACGCCGGGAGCGCCCACCCATTGCTCCGTAAAATAGATGTGCTTATCCGGGTAGGCATTATGCACGGCTGTAAGCGCCGTGATATCGCCGCCATACAGGTGAAAAGCGGAGCCGTCGATGTAGGGCCTTGCCCCGGCATCATCCAGCACGGTTATGGGATAATCAGGGCGATCGGCATTGTGATCATAGATGATGATCTTTGTTTTAAGGCCGGCGGCTTTGAAAGCGGGGCCCAGGTGATTGGCAATGAAATCCGCCTGCTCCTCCGGCTGCATCACCATGCTGGGCACATTACCGCCGTGCAGCGGTTCATTCTGCGGCGTAATGGCGTCTATAGTAATGCCATCCTGCTGCATGGCCTGTATGTACTTTACAAAGTACTGCGCATAAGCGCTGTAATAAGCCGGCTCCAGGCTGCCCCCCTTAAAAGCGCGGTTGGTCTTCATCCAGGTAGGCGCTGTCCAGGGGGAGCCTAATATTTTGATGGAGGGGCTCAGCGCCACGATCTTTTTCAGAACGGGCAACAGGTCTTTTTGCTCTCTTTCCAGGCTGAAATGCGCCAGGCTTTCATCCGTTTGCCCGGCCGGCATTTCATCGTAGGTAAATGTAGTATCGCTCAGATCAGATGCGCCGATGGTAACCCGCAGGTAGCTCACGCCAATGCCGTTGTCCCCGGCCAGGAACAGCTCTTTCAGCAGCGCGTCCTGCTCCGCAGGCGGCAGGGAATTGATCAGGGTGGCGCTGCCGCCGGTAAGCGCGTAGCCAAAACCGTCTATCTCCTGGTAGGTTTGCGCGGTATCCACGGTAATCGTGGGATAATTATTGGCGGTATCCCGGAATGGCAGGGTTGCCGGTTGCTTTGCAAACAATGCCGATCTGTCGGGCGTCGTCAGCCAGTAGCTGATGCCTTGTTCCCTGCTGCTTTCCTTACATGCCGTGAAGCATGCTGCGCACAATAGCAGTGCGGCGGCTATGCTGCGGATCTTTTTGCCGGTTTGTATCATATTCCGTTCGGTGTTATTGATCGATCATTTTGTACACTCTTACATAATCCACTTCCATGGCAGCGGGGAAGATGCTGTCGTCCACTCCCTGCTGGCCACCCCAGCCACCACCTACGGCGATATTGAGCAGGAGGTGAAAGCGCTTGTCAAAAGGCCATACAGGATATCCTTTGCCTTCGTTGGCAAACTCGAACACCAGCTCATTGTCAATATACCCTTTCAGGGTTGCCGGTGTCCAGTCCATGCGGTACAGGTGGAATTCCGTAGTGGCGTTGCTGACCTTTTTGATGGCGGTTTTCTGCGTGTTGATCTTGAAATAATATTTTTCCGTGTGCGCGCTGATGTGCACCTGGTTGGGGTTGTGGCCCACATGCTCCATGATGTCTATTTCGCCGGACTGCGGCCAGCCGCCATAGGCCCAGTCTGTAGGCAGCATCCAGATGGCGGGCCAGGTGCCCCTGCCCGCGGGCAGCCTGGCCCTGATCTCGAAACGGCCATACAGGAAATCGCCTTTGTGCTTTGTGATCAGCCGGGCGGAGGTATAGTGGCGGCCTTCCTTGTCCTCCTTACGCGCAGTAATGGTAAGCACGCCATTTTCCACTGCAGCATTCCTGGTGCTGTTGGTATAATACTGCAGCTCGTCGTTGCCCCAGCCGTGGCCGCCAATGTCGTATCCCCAGCGCGTGGAGTCCGGCAGGCCGGTATAGTCAAATTCATCCGCCCATACCGGCGTCGCCTCAAATTGCCAGTGCTTGTCTGCCGGCGCATCCTGCGCCAAAGCGCTTCCGTAGCCCAGGCCAAGGGCCAGCAGGGCGAAGGGGATATGTCTCCACATTTTCATGGGCTATTCTTTTTTTAAATGTAAAATGATAAATGTAAAATACTAAATGTAAAAGTTGGCAGCACATTCCCACCAACTTTTACATTTTACATTCAGCATTTTACATTTATCATTCCTCACTTAGTACCGCCCCATTCCGTGGTCTGCTCTATCTGGGTATTATCCAGCTCCAGCAGCGGGATAGGCAGGTATTCATGCTTGCCGGCCACAAAACCGCGGCTGCCCAGCACGGCAGATGCCCTGCCGGTGCGTACCAGGTCAAACCAGCGGAAACCTTCGCCGGCCAGCTCCAGGCGGCGCTCCTGCATGATATTGTCAATAGTGGCGCTGACAGGGGCAAGGCCCACGCGGGCGCGCACGGCATTCAGCAGGTCGTAGGAACGGGTGCCGGCCAGGCCGCTTTCGCCGCTGCGCACACGGGCTTCCGCTTCCATCAGGTAAGTATCTGCCAGGCGGATCTCGTACATATCCAGGCCAAAGTTCAGCTCCCAGTTACCGCCGCCGGTGCTGCGGGTGGAAGTACGGCCTGCAAATTTTTCCAGGAAGTAGCCGGTGTTCATAAAGCCTTTTTCATACTCCACGATGCCATTGTCTTCCAGGCTGTCCAGGTTGGCAACGGTATACCGGTAACGCGGATCATAATGAATGGCGTTAAACAGGTCCGGCGTGATCACCAGGAAGCTCCAGCCGGATATATAATCGGGCGCCTGGTCTGTGAGGGCGCGGTAGCCCCTGGGGCCTACCATTACGCCCAGCACATTGCCTTCCGTACAGGATACGCAATCCCAGTTGCCGGCGGAGCTGGAGTTGAAATTGATCTCGAAAACAGATTCGCTGTTGAACTTATGCGCGGGGCTCCACAGGTCGCCAAAATTATCCAGCAGCTTGTAGCCGTACTTCGCACTGGTTTGCCCGGGCATGGCGCCGTTCACTTCCTGCAGTTCGGCCACGGCATCGGCCCATTTTTCCTCAAACAGGTATACCCTTCCCAGCAGGGCGTGCGCAGCGCCTTTGGTAGCACGGCCGCCTTCCGTTGCTGCAGGCACCTGGTCCGGCAGGTTGGGCTCGGCAATCGCATCCTTCAGGTCCTGCTCTATCTGTGCATACACTTCCTGCGGCGTAGCCTGCGGCACGTCGTACATTTCATTGAGCGTGCTGATCGGGTCCGTCATTAAAGGCACGGCCTTGAAAAAGCGCACCAGGTCGAAATAGAAATAGGCGCGCAGGAATTTGGCCTCCGCTGCAAAGCGTTTCTTCTGGTTCTCATCCATCGGCACATCCGGCAGCTTGGCCAGCAGGGTATTGGCCCGGGCGATGCCGGCAAAACCTTTCTGCCACAGCACATCCTGGGGACCGGTAGCCGGCGTCAGGGTATAGTTGGACCATACCTGCAGGGAGCTTACGTCGTTGGGACCGCCACCACCGGCATAATGATCGTCGGAAGCGGCGTTCAGCGCGCCTACTTTGGTCACAAAACCGCTGCTCTGCCAGCCCACCACATCATAAACCGCTACCAGTCCGTTCATGGCTTCGTCCGCGTTCTTGTAATAATCCTCTTCGGGAATGGAGCCCTTGGGCTGCACATCCAGCCAGCTTTTGCTGCAGGAGCCTGCTACCAGCATACCTGCCGCCAGCAGGGTGATATATAAAATTTTACGTTTGTTCATGTTTAATCAGCTTTTGCTTGTTAAAAAGTAACATTCAATCCCATCATGTAAGAACGGGCCTGCGGGTAGATACCACGGTCAATGCTCATCACGTTGCCGCCGATCTCCGGGTCGAAGCCGGTATAACCGGTAAAGGTCACCAGGTTCTCGCTCATGATGTACACACGCACTCTTTCAATGCCGGCGCGTTTGCTGAGAGAAGCCGGCAGGGTGTAGCCCAACTGCAGGTTCTTGATGCGGAAATAGCTGCCGCTTTCCAGGTAGAAATCGGAGGGATTGGTGAAGTTGCGGTTGTTATTCGGATCGCCTTCCACCAGCCTGGGGAAATCATTGGAGGTGCCGGGGCCTGTCCAGCGGCCCAGCGCTTTCGTTTGCCAGTTGGCGTTGCCAATGTCCAGGCGGCGCAGGCCCTGGAAGATCTTGTTACCACCGGCGCCCTGCCCGAATATGACCAGGTCAAAGCCTTTATAGGCGGCGTTCACCGTAAGGCCGTAGGTCCAGGTAGGCAGCGGGTTACCGATGAAGGTCCGGTCCTGGTCATTGATCTCGCCATCGCCGTTCAGGTCTGCCCAGCGGAAATCGCCAGGTACAGCATTGGGCTGTATCTTTTTACCGTCACTGCTTACGTAGTTGTCCACCTCTTCCTGTGTCTGGAAAATACCCAGTGTCTGGAAGCCGTAGAAGGAGCTGAACGGCTGATCCACCGCCGTGCGGGTGAGCGGGTAGCTGCTGGCAATGAAGCTTTCCCCGCCGGAAAGATAGGCGATGCCGGGGCCCAGGTCCGTTACCTTATTTTTGATGTAGGACATATTACCGTTCAGCGACAGCGTTACATCGCCCAGCACTTTGCGGTATCCCAGCTCCAGCTCTATACCGGTATTTTCCATATCGGCCACATTGGCTACCGGGTTGCTGAAAGCGCCTACATAGGAAGGAATGCGCAGCTCCTGCAAAATGCCGGTGGTCACTTTCTTATACCAGTCAAAGGACAGGTGCAGGTCCTTGAACAGCGTGGCTTCAAAGCCGATGTTGGTCTGCTTGGTCTCTTCCCAGCGCAGGTCCGGGTTGGCCGGTGCATTGGGGCTGTAGCCTACCAGGTAGGAGCCTTCATTGCCGATAGTGTAGTTCCTGCCGCCACCAACAATGGAAGCATAGCCCAGGTCGTCTATGTTATCGTTACCTACTACACCATAGCCGCCACGGATCTTCAGGAAGTCCACTACATTATTGGCCGGCCAGAAATTTTCATTGGAAGTGACCCAGCCCAGTGAGAAGGAAGGGAACACCCCGTATTTGTTATTGGCGCCGAAGCGGCTGGAGCCGTCGCGGCGGATGATGCCGGTAAAGAGATATTTCTCGTTGTAGGCATAGTTCACACGGGCAAAGAGGGAAGCCACCTTGTGGTCCACGCCTTCGCTGCCGGTGGCAACCCTGTTGGCCGTAGCCACGTCAAAGTTCATGGAAGCCGCCTTGAAATTGTCTACCGGCAGGTCAAAATAGGTAACATCCGTTGCCTTGGTACGGTTGTCCAGGTAGGCGCCCTGCCCGGCCAGCAGCGTCACATCATGCAAGCCGAACGCTTTTGTGTAGGAGATGGTGTTCTCCAGGTTCCAGTCAAAACGCTGGTTGTTGGTACGCTGGAACGAAGTACGCGGGGAAGTGGTGGAAGAGTTGAGCCAGAAAATAGGCGTAAAGGTCTCATCGCCCCAGAAAGATATCTTGGTGCCCACGCTGGACCTGATGCGAAGGCCTTCGATGGGCTGTATTTCCAGGAACACGTTGCCCACCACGTTATGCGACCAGGAATAGTTGCCCAGGCGGGTCTGGATATAAGCCAGGGGGTTGGTGATCTCCTGCCCTACGGAGCCGGAAATGCCGTAAGGGCGGCCCTGGGCATCCCTTACCACGCCTTTGTTCAGGTAAGGCTGCTGGGCAGCTACCGCCGGGTCGGTCACCACCAGCGGCGTGATGGGGTCCAGGTTGATGGCAGAGCTTAAAGGACCGCCAAACTCGCTGTTGGTATTCCCCAGGCCGATCGCCTTGTCGTAGGCATAACCTACGTTCTCACCGAACGTAACGTATTTGGACAGCTTGTGCGTGGAGTTCAGCCGCACGTTCACGCGCTGGTATTTAGAAATATCGGTAGCTACGATGCCCTCCTGGTTCAGGTAACCGAAGGAGCCGTAGAAAGTGGATTTATCGCTGCCGCCGCTGACGCTGATCTCGTGGTTCTGGCGCTGGGCGCTGTTGTTAAAGATCACAGATTGCCAGTCGGTGCCGGCGCCCAATGCAGCGGGATTGGCAAATGGCGCATCCTTGCCGGCATTGATGGCGGCTTCATTGCGCAGGGTGGCGTACTCCGTGGCGTTCAGCAGGTCCAGCTTTTTAGCTGGTTCGGAAATGCCATAGTAGCCGTTGTAGTTCACCTTCAGCGTACCGGCCTTTCCCCTTTTGGTGGTGATGAGTATAACGCCGGCGGCTGCACGCGCACCGTAAATGGCCTGGGAGGCGGCATCCTTCAGCACTTCTATGGATTCAATGTCATACTGGTTCAGGTAGCCGATACCGCCGTTGTCCACTACCACCCCGTCTACCACCCAGAGCGGGTTGTTATTGCCGAAAGTCGTGAGGCCCCTTACCCTTACAGTAGCGGCGGAACCCGGCTGGCCGGAGTTGGCGGCAATGGTCACGCCGGAGGTGCGGCCCTGCAGCGCCTGTTCCGTACGGGTCACGGGCTGGTTCTCCAGGTCGGCGGCCCGTACGCTGGAAATGGAGCCGGTCACCACGCTCTTTTTCTGCACGCCGTAACCTACCACCACTGTTTCCGTAAGGGAGGTCTGGGATACCGCCAACTGCACGTTCAGCGTGCCGCCGGTAACCGGCAGGGTTTGCGGGGTATAACCCAGGAAGCTGATCACCAACTGGCTGCCCTGTGGTACGGTAATGCTGTAATTACCGGCACCGTCTGCGGCGGTGCCGGTATTGGTATCCTTTACGCGGATGGTGGCGCCGGGCACGGGCTCGCCTCTTTCGTCCGTGATACGGCCGCTTACGCGGATGGGGGTATCAACCGGCTGGGGCCGGGCCTCCGGCAGGTGCTGTATAATAATGCGCAGGCCGTCCATGCTGTAGGACACGGGCTGCCCTTTCAGGCACTGGTCCAGCACATCCTTTACGGATGCGTTCTTCACGGAGAGGGTGACGGGATTGGTACGGGCGATCATCGTTTCATCATAAACAATGGAAACGCCTGTTTGCCTGGACACCTCCTTCAGCACCTTTTTCAGCGGCGCATTCCTGGCCGAAAGCGTGATCTGCTGCGACACCGCTTTGGCGCTTATTTGCAGGCAGGCTGCAAGCAACAAAAAGGTTGTCAGTTTCATGACGCGGAACATTTTGCCGGCTATACGGGGTCGTACTGCACGTGTAACCGGAACCGTAGATCGCTTACCGATACGGCAAGCCCTACCACTAAAGTTAAATTGCATACTTTTGTAGTGTTTGGGAATGACGAGATAAATAGTTCTTTACGGGACTGATTTTCCGGGAAGCCCAGACATATGACCGGGGGTGTTGCGAGCACTTCCGGTTTTTTTATGGACTACCCTTCCTTCTAGCCTGGTGGTTTATTCTCCATAACGTTGCTTTGGTTTATCAGTTTTGTCATAGATAGTTGTTGCTGGGTACCGGCCGTACGTGGTAACGGCACAGCATCCGGATCTTTAGATTTTAGTTTATTCTGCTATAACGGCCAGCCGGCGCCCTTCCAGGTTAAACTTTGCGCCGTTGGCCTCCAGCATGCGCAGTATGCCGGATAAAGGCAGGTCCCTGCTGATACGGCCGCCAAAAAGCCGGCTCCCGGGACCATGCGGGTAGCTGATCTCGATATCGTACCAGCGGGCCAACTGGCGCATGATGACAGTGATATCAGCATTATCAAATTCAAAAAAGCCGGTTTTCCAGGCAATGACGCCGTTCACATCCACCGGGTGCACGGACATACGGCCGGTGCTGTAGTCCAGCACGGCCTGCTGGCCCGGCTTCAGTTGCCGTTGCAGGCTGCCCTGCTTCATGTTGACGGCGCCTTCCAGCAGCGTGGTATTCAGGCTGCCCTCGTCCGGGTAGGCCATAATGTCAAAACGGGTGCCCAGCACCTGTACTTCCGTAGTATTTACTTTTACGATGAAAGGCCGACCGGGGTCCGGGGCGATCTCAAAATAGCCCTGGCCCTCCATTTCCACCACCCTTTCCTTACCGGTAAAGGCGGTGGGGTATCTCAGGCTGGAAGCGGCATTGAGCCATACCCCGCTGCCGTCCGGCAGCACCACATGGAACTGTCCGCCGCGCGGCACCGTGAGCTTGTTGTAACCTATCGCTTCGCCATTGCCGGCAGCATACTGCAACCGGCCGTTGTGCTGCTGCACCCGGGTTTTGCCCTGCTGTATCACCTGGTTGCCTGCGCTGTCCAGCGTAACGGTAGACCCGTCTGCCAGGGTAAGCACGGCCTTATTGCCACCGGGAGCGATATCATGATCCTGTGCAAGGCTGTCTGTAGTAATAGTCTGAGCGATCTGTAGGGGTTGGACACAGGTACTGTACCACCACCACCAGATACCGCCGGCCAGTATGAGCACCAGCACGGAAGCCGCTGCCAGGGGCTGGTAACGCCAGGTGCGCAAACGCCGTTCCCGGGCGCCACGGCTGCTAATATCCTGCAGCAGGCGGGCCTCCATACGGTCACTGAACGCTGCCGGCACCTCGTGCGGCTCCTGCATCACCTGCTCAAACTCCCGCTGCATGGCAGCCAGCAGGGTACGGTGGGCGCCGGACGACCGGAGCCAGTCATACAGCTCCGCTACCTCCCTGGCGGTGCATTGCCCGTCCAGGTAGCGCTGTACCAGTTCTTCGTAGTGGCCATTTGTTTGAGACATAAGTTATGCCGGCACCCTTTTGGATAGCGTACCTGCATATAATATCCGGAAACCGGCCGGGAGGGTACCCCCTTCCCTAAAAAAATTTTAGAAAATTTTTCCTGCCAGCAGCAGGGCGAGGAGCAGGTCACCGTGACGGTATATATAATTGTGGATAAAGCGCATGCTCAGCACCATGTGCTTTTTTACGGCATTACGGGAAATGCCCAGTATGGCAGCCGCTTCGTCGTAGCTCTTGCCTTCCTGCCGGCACAGGCGGAACACGTTGAGGCGCTGCGGGGTAAGCCGGGACAGGGCTTCACGGAAAAGGCGGTCATATTCCTTTTCCCTGACCAGTTGCTCGGGCTGTCCGCTGCCGGTAAGCGGCAGGTGCTGCAGCAACTGGGTGCGCAGGGCCTGGTCATTGGCTATCCGCTGGATGGTCTTGAAAGCGTGGTTCCTGGCAATCCGGTACAGGTAGCCGGTAAAGGGCAAACGGGGGTTAATACGGTGCCTGATCTCCCATATCTTCAGGAACACGTCATGCACCAGGTCTTCCGCCAGGGAAGGTATTTTGCAGAAGCGCAGCAGGTAAATATATAGCGCGGGATGGTAGTGCCGGTAAATGCTGGTGAATGCAGACTCGTCTCCTTCGATCATCCTTAACAACACCTCCTCCCCGGATGGCATACTATCCATATTGTTTATACATTTAATGACGTTACCATCCGCAAAATAATTAATAATTAATAATGTAAAATTAATAATCGCTACACCACTGTTTCAATGAAACATTCGCGTAACGATTATTAATGATTAACTGCTAATTATTAATTCTTCATTGAAGCAGCGCCGCCAGTTTTTCCTGCAGCTTTTCTCCCCGCAGGTTCCGGGCCACGATCTTACCGGAAGGGTCTATCAGGAAATTGGTAGGCACGCCATGGATGCCGTACTGCACCGCTACTGCATTGCTCCAGTATTTGAGGTCGGATACGTGGGTCCAGCCTTCCAGGCCGTCCTTTTTAATGGCAGCCAGCCAGTCCGCTTTCCTGCCCGGCCTGTCCAGCGACACGCTCAGCACCGTAAAGTTCTTCTCCCTGTATTGGTTAAAAGCCGCTACCACCACGGGATTTTCCGCGCGGCAGGGACCGCACCAGGAAGCCCAGAAATCCAGCAGCACGTACTTGCCGCGGAAGTCGGACAGCTTCACCGGTTTGTCATTCACATCGTTCTGGGTAAAGTCCGGCGCAGTGGCGCCTATCACCAGGCGGCGCTCCCGGTCCATGGAGGCGGCAAATTCCTTGCCTTCCGGGCTGTTACGCAGGGCGGGCGACAAGCCTTTGTACATTGGCTCCAGCACGGCCAGGTCCATGTTCAGGTGCACGCCCAGCTCTTTCAGCGCTACAATGCTGAAGAAGGAATTTGGGTTTTCGGCAATGAACTGTTTCATCAGCGCCCGCTTTTCCTGCATGGCCTTATCGTAACGCGCACCCAGCGCGTTCATGAAGACCGTATCTTTCCGCTGCTCCTCCGTGGAGGCTGCAAAGTCGCGGTTCAGGCTGTTCATCTGCTCATCAAAAGGCGAGAGGAATTTTTTATAGCGGCCGTGCTCTTTGTTGATAGGTGAGCCCGTGATCTCCCCGTCTTCCAGCGTTTCCCGGGCAACCAGGTTGATGGTGCCTTCTTCCAGGTACACCAGGCGCTTGTCTTCCGCCGTGGAGGGATTGGGCATCCCGCTGCCTTCATGGTCCACCATCAGCATGCACAGCACGGGCGCCTTCACCTCGCCTTTGAAAGTGAACACACCATTATGCAGCACCGCGGAGTCCAGGATGGTCTTTCCATCTTCCCGGCGGTCCAGGTAGGCTTTAGCCGGGGCATCCAGGTTGCCCAGCCTGCCATTCAATACAAAAGTGCCGCCCTGGGCATGCGCCATTACAGGAAAGGCTATACCGGCAAATAATATCCATTTTTTCTTCATAGCTCTTTTTATTTAGATCTTGTTTTAATCACGTAGTATGATATCCTTCGGCGCGCCGGGTATGCCGTCTGTCTGTTTAATGATCTGCCCCAGTTTGCCGGTGCTGATGTCCAGGTAGTAGATGCTGCCTTCCACTCCGGCCAGCAACAGGTTGCCGCCCTGCAGCACTTTCAGCATGGTGACCGTTTTGCCGCCAAAACTGGCGTCCAGCGGCCTTATTTCCGCATTCAGCGGGTTGTAGCGGTATATCTTGTCATGGGCGCTGAAGAAGAACACGCCTATAGGCGAAGCGCGCCAGATGGTGCCGGCAGCCAGCAGGCCGGCCCCGGGAAATTCTCTTTTATAAGCGGGATAAAAACGTTGGGTCGTATCCGTGAATTCCACCCGGAACTTCAGCTCCATTTTTTTGCCGGCGCTGTCACAAAAAGCGTACAGGTCGTTATCGCTGAAGCGGTCCATGTACTGCAGGTCCATCTTCAGGTCTTTCGGGTTGAAAGCATCGCCCAGCACATCATAGGTGGTGCCGTAATACGCGCCACCGTAAAAGCGCAGGAACTGCTTACGGCTGGTCTCAAAACCCAGGAAGTAAGGACCATAGGGCTTTTCCTGGGCATTGTGCAATACCAGCGGGTACAGCGTGTAGCTACCGGAAATGGGCACCCCGAAATACCCGTAGTAGGGCCAAAACGGGGCCGTTTCCGTAGCGCCGAAATACAGTTTCCCGTTCATCACGGCGTTCGTAACCCCCTGGACCATATTCATAAAATATTGCGGCTGCAGGGCGGCCGGCGGCTCATAAAAATTCTCCTCCAGGTAGCGGATACGCTGCAGGTTGTCCGCATCCAGCAGCACGCCGCCGCCGGTATAGGTGATCCAGTAGGAAGTGAGGCGGTTCAGGTAAAACTGGTTCTGGATGGGCACCAGTTGCATGGCCTCACCGGGCAGCGCTTCCTGGTTAATGGCTTCATAAAGGCCGGGCTGCACGGTGCCGTCCGGCTTCACGAAGGTGAGCACGCCATGTCCGCCACTGTTGCTCAGCACCAGCGCGCCTTTTGTAAATTCCGTCTGGCAGTTAATGAAGAATTCATAGAAATACTTCATGCCATTGGTATTATCGGTTACGGCCAATTGCGCTTTGTAGCGCCCGGAGGCTTCCCCGAAAACGATCCGCAGCTCACGGCCTTCATAGTCCAGGGACATCGCTTTCTGCGATACGTCTATTTTCCAGTAGCAGTCATAGTCGTCCTTGCCGGAAGCCAGTTGGATGTGCGGCGCAATAACCAGGCTGTCGCCGGTAATCACGTTGTAGGCGGTATCCAGCCGGCTGATCACGGGATCGGGCAGCTCCACGTAATCGTAATTGCCTTTATCGCGGGAACAGGCGGCCATACACAGCGCCAGTACTCCCAATATATATAACAAGTTCTTCTGCATGTGCCAGGTTTTGATATTATACAATACGGTTGCCGTTCTCGTCCGTGAAATAATATTTGTTGTCCGCCGGGTTCAGCTCCATCCGGTATTTTTTCTCCGGGTTGGTAATGCTGTAAAAGTAATAGGCATTGCTCCCGTCCGGCTCCACGGTATATCCTTCATCCGGGTAATCCTGCACCCATTGCAGCGGATCGTTCAGGAAGGAACGGAAGCGGCGGGTATAGTATAGCACGCGGGGCGTGGTGGTAGCGTCGGAAGTAGTAGGCGGCAGCTCAGTGGTACCGGAGGTACGGATGAACAGCTCATGCTTTACCCGGGAGTAAGGCCCCAGCTCACCGATCCAGGCATCCCACCACACGGGTTTTTCCAGGCGGTTGGAAAAAATGACCCGCAGCGTATCCCAATGCCTGTAGTCAGTATGCAGGTCTGCATCGCCTTCCAGCAGGAACTTGATGCGCACCGTTTTATTCGCCAGCGCCGGATCTGTATTTAACAGCACTACCGGCACCAGCACCCTGCCTTCACCGGCGGACATGCTGTAGCGGTCTTTCAGGGGCTGGTAATGCAATCCAGCGGTGGCTGTGGTAGCGCTGTCCACTACACTGATCCGGAATGTCCGCTCCTGGCCGGTACGGTTACCGGACAGCTTCACCGGCAGGTATACTGTATCTGTAGCTTTTTCCGGGAACAACGCGAAGGAATATACGATGCTGTCTACCCGTATGCCGGTCTGCGGCTCCACGAGGTCGAAGTATACATTGTCTTCCGTGGCATACCGCAGCTCCTCCGCCTTTTTGCAGGAGGATATGACCAACATGTATATCAACCCTGTTATAATAATGCTCGGTTTCATCTGTCAATGCTTTATCTGTTACCAAATGCAATTTCATCGTCCGGGAACGGCAATACGAAAACAGTATTGCCGGCCGGTATCGTGCTGCCGAAAGGGCCGGGCATGGGCAGGTTCAGGCGCTTGTACATATAGAACACCTGTCCTTCCGCGAAGAATTCCTTGCGGGCCTCTTTTACCAGCTCCTGCATAAAAACGGTTTTGGACGGATCGCTCAGGGCGGCGCCGATACCCCTGTTCAGGCGCACCGTATTAAAATACTCCCAGGCTTTGGCAGGGTCCGCATCAAAGGTGCATTCCGCGGCGATGTAATACATCTCGCTGAGGCGCATCACCGGGGCCATCTGCTCATGCAGGTTCACATCAGGATCGCGGGTATATTTCTCCACCCGCAGGTAATTGCCGCCGGAGGCGGACTGCTCCAGGAACCATTGCTTGTAACGGAAGTCTTCTGCACCCACACCTCCTGTTTCATAGATGTTCTGCGCTTCCTGCAGGGACACGTACAGCGACGCCACGCCATTGCGCAGCAGCAGGCGCAGGCCCTCGCTGGCATTCGGAATGTAGCAGGCAAAGATCATTTCCTTGTACAGTACCCGGTCTTTCTTTTGCGCATCGGGATGCAGGAAATCCGCCTGTTGGGTCCAGGGAAATTTGTTGGCGTTGATCACTTCCAGCGCGTTGCTCAATGCATTGGCATGATCCCCCTTATAGAGGTAGATGCGCGCCAACTCACCGCATACCGCATAGTAGTTCAGCCGGTGCCGGCGCTCCTGCAGGAATAGCGCGCCATCCCGCTCCGTGGCGGAGTCCAGCGCGGCAGAGTAGCCTACTTTATAGCCGGGTGAGAGGATGGGGTCTGCCGTCCGCAGCAGGATCTTGGCTTCATTCAGGTCCTTCAGCATCAGTTCGAGCGCTTCCCCCGTGCTGTACATTTTGGGCACTTCTTTGCTGAAGGCGGTCACATAGGGAATGCCTTTCCCGTTGGGCTCCGATAAATAAGCGGGTGCAAACAGGCGCAGCGCATCAAAATGGCAGTAAGCGCGCATGGCCAACGCCTCTCCTTTTACCAGCGCATAGGTAACGGACGATAAAATGTCCTGCCGCGCATCTACGTACTTCAGTATAATGTTGCTGTTGGCAATCACGTTGTACAGCCCTTTCCAGGCGCTGTCCTTGCGGGCTATGAAATTCCCGTCCCTGTAATTGAGCAAAGCGGTTTGCCGGTATTGCAGGGGGTCCAGGGCCGACATGGTAAAATTCTGCGCCAGCACCTCCGGGAAACCGGTCAGCAGTTCCTTCCCGTACAGGTCCTCCCGGGAGCAGCGGCTGTACAGCCCGTTGAGGGCTTCCATAAACCCGTCTTCCGTGCTGAAGAGCGCATCCTCCGCCACTTCCGATTGCGGCCGCACATCCAGCCATTTTGAGCAGGAGGACAGCAGGGCCATTGTTATGATGAGTATCAGATACTTTTGCATGTTCAAAAACTTTTAGAACCTGGTTGATAATGAAAAGGTGAAGCTCCTGGCAAAAGGATAATCGATCCCTCTTTCTATTTTAACAGAAGACCAGTAGGCCAGGTCGTTCATGGTGAGCGCGCAGCGGAGGTTTTTCATCTTCAGCCGCTTGTAAACGGAGGCGGGCGCTTCGTAGGAGAGGAAAACGGATTTCAGCTCCACCCGGTTCTCCTGCTGCACAAAGCGGGATGAAGTAAGCGTCGTGCTTTTATCTGCAATGTCCTTGAAGAACACCTGGTCGCCCGGCTGCCGCCAGCGGGCCTCCAGCACGCGGCTGTCTGCATTGTACCAGGGGTTCGCATTCTCCACACGGTCTACCAGCGTCTGGTTGTAGATATCGCCGCCCAGCCTGGTGTAAAAGGATACTTCGATCATAAAGTTGCGGTACACGATGTTGCCGCCGAAATACCCGTCCAGCACCGGTGTCTGGTCGCCTACCGGCACGGTGTTGCGCACGTCGTAGTCATAGGTGCGCGTACCATCGCTGTTCAGGAATATCTCCCTCCCGTTTTCCGGGTCTATACCCAGGGAGCGCACGGCATAAATGGTGTTGAGGGACTGGCCTTCGCGGTAGCGCAGGAGCGGCACGGACCGCAGGTCGGGATTCTGCTGCTGCTGCTTGTCCACTTCATCGTTGTAGTTTTTGAGCGCATCGGATATTTTGGTGATCTCGTTGGTATTGCGCACCATGTTGAAGTTCAGGTTCAGCGCCCAGTGACGGCCGCGGAGCACGTTGGCGCGCATGTACAGCTCGAAGCCGCGGTTCACCATCTCGCCCAGGTTCTCCTTGTACTTTTCAAAACCGGCGGAAGGCGGTACGTTGATGTCGGCCAGCAGGTCGGTGGTCAGCTTGTGATAGTACCGGGGAGAAAAATAAACCCGGTCGTTGAAAAGGCCCAGTTCCAGGCTCAGGTCGTAGTTGTGGGTGCGCTGCCACTTCAGGCCGGAATTGCCGTAGGCCGCAAACACCGCGCCCACGCCGGTGGAGTACCAGTCGCCATTGTAATAGTTGTAGGTGGTATTGGATAAATAGGCAGGAAAAGCTACATCGCCGGTCAGGCCCGTAGTGGCTTTCAGCCGGAGCTGGCTCACGAAGGTGCCCTGCAGGAATTTTTCCTTGTGCAGGTTCCAGCCGATACCGTAGGACCAGAAAGGCGCCATGCGAGAGTCTGACCCGAACTTGGAGGAACCGTCCACGCGCAGGGTACCGTCCATCAGGAAGCGGTTCTGGAAGGAATAGTTGAAAGACAGAAAGGCGCCAGCCAGCCTTTGCTCCGTTACGCCGCCCAGCGGGGAGCTGTTATCCTCGTACTTGCGGGCAAAGGAAACATCCGTAAAACGGTCGTTGGTAAAGCCGCGCGCCGTAAAGCCCTTCTGCGTGGTCTTGATGGCCTGCATGTTCATACCCAGCGCAAAGTTGAGGAAATGATCCAGGTGAATGGTGCGGTTGTGGTTAATGGTAAAGCTCCCGTCCACCTGGTTATACTCCTCCGAGTTATAGCTATAGCGGCCGCGGTCTTTCAGCTTGTCACCCGTATCATTGAAAAACTCGTTGCTCAGGGGCGACGTAAACTTATCCGCAGACGCCTTGCGCTTGATCAGGCTGATATTGCCATTGATACGCCATGCGGGGGACGGGTTGTATTCCACGGAAAAAGCGTCCATGAACTCCAGGTACTCCGATTTGTTAAAGCTGCCGAGCGTGGCTTCATACATTGGGTTTAATACCGTTTCCAGCGCACTGGCGTTGTTATTGCCGGCGTCCCGGTAATTCCATTTGTCTATTTCCCGCAACAACCGCCCGGCAGCATCATAGATGGGATAGTAAGGATTCATGCGTACGTAGTCTGCAAAGGAGCCGTAAGGGGATTCCGTTCCATTCACCTGGGATATGGTGAACTGGTTGCGGAACAGCAGCTTGTGGCTTTTAGGATTATAGGACAAGGTATTGCTCAGGCTGTAACGGTCGCGGCCGGAGCCTTTCATCACCCCGTTGTTGGTCTGGTAACGCACATCCACACCGTAACGTACTGTGGGAGAACCGCCCTGTAATGAAACGGAATGCTTATGCCCGAAATCCGTGGTAACCGGCTGCGCCAGCCAGTAGGTATTGACGCCGCTTAGCACGTTACGTTTTTTGGCGTAGTACTGCCGCTCCAGCTCATCCGGGCTATCGACCCCGTTCTCTGTATACAATCCTGCCAGGCGCTCGTACTCCAGCTTCTGGCCGGCATCCAGCACGCTGTAGGCGGTCAGGTCGGGGGCCGTTACATTCAGCTCGTAATTATAGTACAGCTCCAACTGTCCTTCCTTAGGCGCCTTGGTCTGGATCACCACTACCCCGTTGGAAGCGCGGGAACCGTAGATGGCCGTAGCCGCGGCGTCTTTCAGCAGGGTCACCGTTTCTATGCGGTTAAAATCCAGGTCAAAGATGTTCTGTATGCTTACCTGGTAACCATCCAGCATGAACAGGGGCAGGTTGGTGACGCTGGCCAGTTGGTTGCGGCTCAACTGGCTGGCATCGCCGGTAGGCAGGGCCGTAGTGCCCCTTACGTTCACATTCGGCAACTGGTTGGGATTGGAACCGGCCAGGTTGTTCTCCACCAGCCGGAACGAAGGATCGTGGGCCTGTATACTTTGCAGGATGTTCTGCGGGTTAAAATGTTTCAGCTCTTCACCGGTGATCACGATGGCGGAGCCGGTGTAATTATCTTTCTGCAGCCGCTGGTAGCCGTTCACCACAAAATCTTTCATGGACTGTACTTCGGTAAGCAGTTTCACGTCAATGGCTGTACGTTTTTCCACTTTCACTTCCTGGGCTTTGTAGCCGATAAAGCTGAACACCAGGATGCCCTGCGGCGGTACGTTCCCCAGTTTGTAGCGGCCGTCCTCGCCGGTCTTGGTACCATTAAAGGTGCCTTTCACCACGATGGTTACGCCGGGCAGCGGCAGGCCGGTTTCATCGGTAACCTGGCCGGTAATGACGGCCTGCTGTAGTATACCGGATACTGCAGCAGGCGCTTGTCCACCGGCAGCCGGCGCATTCACGGGCACGATGTCCTGCGCGGGCTGTGCTGCCGAAGCAGCCTTTGATGACGGTTGCTCGTTTTGTTTTTTGTAAATGATGTACTGGTCCTGCGCGGCCTGTTCCGCTTCCAGGCCCAGGGGTGACAGGAAGCTGTTGAGATAGTCGGTAAAGCTGGTACCGGGCTCTTTGGCCGGCGGTGCATCTGCGTAGATGCCCTTGACGGTATTGCCTACATAATTGATGCGGATCTTATACCTGCGCTCCACCTCTGCCAGCCTGGTCCTGAGCGGCAGGCGGCCTTTGTTGTCCTTTTGTGCATAGCTGGCTGAATAGGTAAGGTCCGGTCCCTGGATACTGACTGCTCCAACAGCAGTCAACGGGCTACCCCATTGCATCAGCAGGGCCAAAGCAAGGCCACCACCGACACGTCCGGCGTAAAATTTCACCATAGCGTTAGATTAAGGTTGGTTATTGTATTTACGAAACTCTCTTAAGCTGTATTGTTATTCCCCTTTTGTTTTGCTGATCACATAAGTATTAACTCCTGTCTTTTCGATATGGACATCAAACGACCTGGCAAGTGTTTTAAAGAACACGGTTATATCATTCATCGGTATACTGCCTGTAAATGTTTGGGCGCCGAGGGCTTCATCCTCCAGCAGGATAGTAAGGCCCAGGTTGTCCTGCAATGACCGGATCACTTCCGCCACCGGCGTATCATTGAACAACAGCACGCGGTTGCGCCAGGAAGCATATACTTCCGGGTTCACCTTCTTGTTGGTCAGCTCCGCAGTGGCGGCGGAATAGGTGACCATATCGCCGGGCTGCATGGTGATAGGCACAGCGCCGTTTTCCGCCTTTTTCAGGGTGAGCTTTACCACGCCGTTGCGCAGCACCACCTGTGTTTTTACCCGGCGGGTGTTTACATTGAACTCCGTGCCCACCACCTGTATATTTACATCATCGGTATGCACAATGAAGCGGCGGTTGTCCTGCTGGTGGCGTACCGTAAAAAAAGCTTCTCCTCCCAGCCATATTTCACGGGGACCATTACCGTCCCAATCTTTGGCATAACGTAAGGTGGAATTTACATTCAGGCGTACTACCGAGTGGTCCGGCAGCTCAATGGTCTTCATCTCACCCATGCGGGTGGCGTAATGCACAGTACTGTCCCTGTTAAGCAGGAACAACGCAAAAGCAGCTATTAGAACACCGGACAGCACGGCGGCGTATGGCATCCAGCGACGCAGGCTGCGGGTTTTGATACGGGGCGATCCCGGCATATGTTGCGTTGCGGTGGCAATGCTCTGTAAAACTTTATCCCAGGTTTCTTTTTCATCCTGCGCGGCAGGAGCGTGAGACGGTCCGCCGCCTATCAGGAGCAGCATTTCCCTTGCTTTGTCCAGTTCCTCCCGCTTATCGGGATGCTGCCGCTGCCATGCTGACCAAAAGTTGGCGGCTTCAGCATCCTGCTCCAGCACCCATTTACGGAAAACCGGATCCTGTAAAAACTCTTCTATTGTAAAGTCCCTGAATGTCATCTATCGGTAGCTTAATTATATAAAGCACGGAACGGGGTAAATCTTAGCGTTATTTTTTAAATATTTTTGAGAAAGTTGTAAGTTATTGGGAGTCAATTGGAAAATCTCGTATATTTTTAGGAATGAAGCTATAGGAAGGATTATGTTGTATTTTTGTGGAGGCAAAGCAATAAAAATGGTAAACCCACTATAAAAAATACCCGGTATACAGTAGAATCAATACTGGAATACCTTGCTGGTGGAGATACTGTTGAAGATATCCTAAGCGAATTTACGGATCTGCAACGGGAGGATATTCTGGCTTGCATTGCTTATGCTACAATCTCCATGAAATTAAAGGACATTGAAATACCTGCGGCGTGAAGTTGCTGATAGATGCCCATCTTCCTTCCTCTTTAGCCTCCTTTTTCAGTGGTCATGACGTGCTTCATACCTCTGCGCTTGCCACCCGGTAACCTTACCCCGGACCGTAATATAAATGAACTATCCGTCCTGGAAAACCGCGCCTTAATAACTAAAGACTCGGATTTCTATTACTCCTATCTCTCCTCCCGGAAACCTTATAAACTCGTGTTGGTAAAACTGGGAAACATGCGTCTGAAAGAACTCAAAGGCTACTTCGAACGGAATGCAGACAAGATCACCGGGTTGCTGGAAGAACATTCGTTTCTCATACCGGAGGCAGACAGGATTAGGGTGCTTGAATAAACTATCCCAGCCACCAGCACAGCCCACATACTCCTATCAGCTTATCACTATGTTCCTTCAGGTATTTCAATGCTTTGGACAGCAGCACATAGGCCGAGTTCACGCTCAGCGACATGATCGCCGCCGTTTCCTGCGGGTCCAGGCCTTCGTAGTAGCGTAAGTAAAGGATCTCCCGCTGCCGCCGGGGCAGGCTGTTGATGACCCGCTGCAGCTTTTCCTTCCGCTCCCGGTCCGCCTGCTCGCCGATCAAAGTGGCTTCATGCGAAGGGGTAACAGACAGGCCCGTATCCTGCAGGCGGCTCAGCAGCCCCTGCTGTTGCCGCCCTATCTTCCGCTTCAGGGACGCCAGCAGGTAAAAACGGATGGAATCAGTAACAGTAAGGCGCTCCCGGCCCAGCCAGATACCGGTGAAAAGGTCATGGATAGCGTCCTTTACCAGGTGGCTATCGGGGCATAGCTTCATGCCATACCGGTACAGGGAACGGAAGTAAGTACTGTAAATGAAAGCCAGGGCGTCCTGGTCGCCTTCAATTACCCTGCTCCATAGCGCTTTATCATCCAGGCTGCCGTACAAATTGTCCCTGTTTAAGATAGTGCCAAAGTCGTTATTTGATCTTTACCGGCCGCACCCCTTCATTGGTTATTTTCACCGGCTCAATGAAACCGTCCTTGTCAAAATGCATTTCATCAATACATACCACGCGGTGGTTGGCGGCGGTTTCTGTCAGTGGCCGGCGGTGGTATACAATATACCATTTGTCCGTGCCCGGCAACCGGATCACGGAATGGTGGCCGGCGCCGGTGGCTACCGTGGTATCCTGCTGCAATATCTTGCCGATCCTTTTAAACGGCCCGGCAGGCGAATCGGCAATGGCATAGGCCACGGAATAGTCGGGGCCGCCCCAGCCGCCTTCGGACCACATAAAGTAATATTTCCCGTTGCGGATGAACATGAACGGTCCTTCCACGTAGCCCTCCGGCGTGATCTCCTTAAAAACGGTGCCATTGGCAAAAGGCTCAAAACCGGTAAAGTCTGGCTTCAGCCTTGCGATGTTGCAGTGCCGCCAACCGCCGTAGATCATATAATACTGCCCGTCCCTGTCATGGAATACAAACTGGTCTATCGGCTGCGCACCGTTGTGAAACCTGTCGATCAGCGGCTTGCCCAGGTAATCCCGGTAGGGGCCGCCGGGCTTGTCCGCCACTGCTACGCCAATACCGCCTTTCTCCGTGTCGCCCTGTATATCGTTGGCGGCAAAGAAGAAAAAGTACCGGCCGTCCTTTTCAAGAATAGCAGGCGCCCACATGGCTCTTTTGGCCCATTTCACAGCCGCCGTATCCAGTATATGCGGGTGCTTTTTCCAGCTACCCATATCGGTAGAGGAAAAAGCGTCAAAGAACACCTGCTTTTCATATTTATCGGAATAGGTGGGAAAGATCCAGTACTTATTACCGAAGATGGCCGCTTCCGGGTCGGCATACCACCCGGCAATAACCGGGTTGCCGGCACGGCCTTTGTGCTGTTTATGCTGTGCGGTCACGGGCATGGTGCCAATGTACATGCCTAAAGAGACGGCGATAACAAGCTGCAACTTTTTCATCCAGGTAAATGCTTTTAGTCAGGTAAAAGCCCCAAGATACAAAAAGACGGTTTTAATGCTAAATACCGTGTTATGAAGAGAAACTATAAAAAAGAGGACTTCCCGGTATGGAACGTACGCCGTTTCCTGGAGCCGGGCCCCATTGTACTGGTCAGCTCCTACTGGAAGGGGCAGCGCAATATCATGACCATGGGCTGGCATACGATCCTGGAATTTTCCCCCTCGCTGATCGGCTGCATGATCACCAGCGCCAACTACAGCTATGAGCTGATCCGGAAAAGCAGGGCCTGCGTGATCAACCTTCCGACCGTAGATATGATAGACCAGGTGGTGGGCATCGGCAACTGCTCCGGTGCGGATACGGATAAGTTCAAAAAATTCGGCCTTACGCCCGTGCAGGCATCCACGGTAGACGTGCCGCTCATTAAGGAATGCTACGCCAATTTTGAATGCAGGGTAGTGGACGATCATTTACTGCCGCAATATAACTTCTTCATCCTGGAAGTGCTGAAAGCGCAGGTGGCGGTGTACCCTAAATACCCGCGCACTGTACATTACCGGGGGGATGGCGTGTTCATGGTCTCCGGCAAGCACATTTCCATGCCTGAAAAGTTCATGCCGCAAAACCTGTAGCCCGGGCGCGGATCAATGTTCCTGCCCGTCCGCCTGCAGGCGCATCCGCTCTTCATCCAGGTCCAGCAGGCCAATGTATTTGCGGATAATGCCCTCATCCAGCTCTTCTTTCTTATTGAGGTCCTGCAGCAACTGGCGCTGCTCCAGGATAATGCCGGAATATACCTCGCGGAAGGTGGCCCAGTCTTCACGGGCTGCAGCTGCGCCGTCCGGCAGGGCCGGCTGGCCGGTCAGGCGTTTTACATCATGCTCCAGCTTCAGTTGCAGGCCCTGCAACTGCCCGTTGCTTTTTACCTGCTCCGCGTATTGTTCCTGCAGCATCCGCAGGGCAGTCATGGACAATTTTTTCCGCACAATCGCGTCCTGCTCCTCTTCCGATAGCTGGTAGTCCGGCTCCTCCATGTTCACCCAGCGTACCATCAGGGGCAGCGTAAGCCCCTGGAACACCAGCGTGATCAGTATAACCGTAAAGGTGATGAATAAGATAAGGTTGCGCTGCGGGAAAGGATCGCCATTGCCCAGGTATAAAGGAATGGACAACGCGGCGGCCAGGGACACCACGCCGCGCATACCCGCCCAGCCGAACAGCAGCGGGCCTTTCCACCCGGGATTGCTGTCCGCCGTAGTGATCACGCGGCTGATCACCCGGGTGAACACGGAGGCACCCAAAGTGCACAGCAGGCGTACCACCATCAGCACTACTGAGATCAATACCCCGTACCAGATAGCCTGCTTCAGGCTTACATCCCCCAACTGCTTAACGATGAACGGCAGCTCCAGCCCTATCAGCATAAACACCAGCCCGTTCAGGGCAAAGCCCACGGTAGCCCATACCGTTTCCCCGCGGAAACGGCTGCGGTAATCCAGGATAATATTGCTCCGCGTAGAGAGGAACAACCCGCCGCTTACCACCGCCAGCACACCGGAAAAGTGCAGGCGCTCCGCTACCAGGTACATGACATAAGGCGCTATGAACGACAGCATGATATCGATATTGGGCGTAGTAGGCAGCCAGCGGTAAATGGCAAAGAACACCAGCGCTACCGCCAGGCCGGTAAGAATGCCCATAATGATCACGATGAAAAAGCTGCTGACCGCTTCCCCGAAAACGAAATTACCGGATTCCACGGCCGCCAGGGCAAAACGGAAAACGATCAAACTGGACGCATCATTCAGCAGGCTCTCCCCTTCAATGATAGTGACCAGCCTTTTGGGCACGCGGATATGCCGCATGATAGAGGTAGCGGATACCGCATCGGGCGGGGAGATGATACCGCCCAGCAGGAAGCCCAGCGCCAGTGTAAAACCAGGCACCAGGCTGCCGGATACCAGCGCAATCACGCTGGAAGTAAGCAGCACGATCAGGAAAGCAAAGCTGGCAATGACCCGGCGCCATTTCCAGAACTCCTTCCAGGAGGTGTACCAGGCGGCCTCGTATAGCAGCGGGGGCAGAAATATCACGAAGATCAGCTCCGGGTCTATCCGTATTTCCGGCAGGCCGGGCACAAAGCTGAGGGCCAGTCCACCCAGCACCAGTACAATGGGGTAGGCAATCTTCAGCCGCTGCGACAACATTACCAGGAACAGGATGATCAGCAGCAGGAGGATGTAAAGACCAAAAAAATCATGCATGACATTGCGGCTTTTGAGGCAGCCGCACTAAAATAATATTTTTATGCAGATGCTGGTCCCCTGTACTCCAGCACGGCGCCTTTCAGAATCTGTTTTTTTACGAACGATGCTGTTTCCCTAAACCCCGCTTCCAGCCACAGGTGCTTGAACTGCGGGTTGGCGTACAATATTTTCAGGGGGCGCTCCCTGCGCACCAGGCTTTCAAATACCCGGTCAATGAATGCCTCCATCACCGTATCGTCAAACGGGTTAAACAGGAAGATCACGCCCACGCTGTCCGGAATCTCGTAATAACGGGCATCGGCACACGTAATGGTAAAGGAGGTACCAGGGTATTGCTGCGCCACCCCTTCGCATACCTGCCTGGCGGTGGCGCACAGTCTTTCGGAAAAATCAACGCCGGCGATGCTGCGGAACCCGTATGCTGCGCCAACGGCCAGCACCCGGCCCCTGCCGCAGCCTGCATCCAGCAGTGTGGTTTCCATATCCTTTGCCTGTAATTGATCAAACAGCCAGGTGGCAGTGTAGTAGTTCACCGGCTCGTAGATACTGAAATGCCTGCGCTCCGCAGATGGCAGGTGATCCGGCAGCGTATCCAGCCCAATGGTGCGGATGCCGTATTGCTTTTCTCCCTTTATTTCATGCCGGATGATAAAAACAGCTACGTCCCATCCCCAATACCAGGTGATATAAAAAAAATACAGCAGGTACCTCATGCAGTCTGTTTTATGGAAAGGCCGGTTGATAGCTGTCTATAAATTAAGCCATTATCCCGGTTTTTCCATAAAATCTTCGCGGCAGGCCCTGCCGTCAGGTCAGGTTCTCCTCATCCGGGCGGATGATCATCCGCAGGGACTGGTCCCTGCTGAAGTAAGCCACGGTCCAGTTGTACAGGGTCTTTAACCGGTTGCGGTAGTTGATCAGCGACATCAGGTGCACAAAAAGCCAGAGGAAGAAAGCGATAAAACCTTTGAAGTGCAGCGAAGGCGGCAGATCAGCCACGGCCTTGTTGCGCCCGATGATAGCCATGGAGCCTTTGTCGTGGTAGGCAAAAGGCGCCGGGGGCCGGCCTGCGGCCATGGCCTTGAAATTCCTGGCCAGGTGCTTGCCTTGCTGTATGGCTACCTGCGCCACCTGCGGATGGCCGTTCGGAAATTTGGCATCGGTCGTCTGCAGGCAGGTATCGCCGATAGCATAGATATTGGTGGTGCCCTGCACCTGGTTGAAAGCGTCTGTCAGCATCCTTTTGCCACGGCCATAACTGTCCGCCGGAATGCCGTCGAACACCCGGGCAGTGATGCCGGTTGCCCATATCAGGGATTTGGTGGGGATGGACTCCCCGCTGTCCAGTATGGCCATATCATCCACATAGTCCTTTACGCGGGTATTCAGCCGGGTTTTCACGCCCAGCTTGCGCACCGCTTCCAGCGTATTGCGCTGCGATTTTTCGCTCATGGGCGAGAGCAGGGCCTCGCTGCCGTCTACCAGGTAGATCTCCCCGTAAGCGCCCTTCAGCTCCGGGTAGTCCTTCTGCAGAATGGAGCGGCCCATCTCCGCCAGCATGCCGGATACCTCTACGCCGGTAGGCCCGCCGCCGGCGATCACGATGGTGAGCAGTTTCCTGCGTTCCTCTTCGTCCTGCGTAATGATAGCCTGCTCCATCTGCTGCAGCAGGCGGTTGCGCATGTCTATGGCATCGTGCAGGGTTTTCATGGGAATGGCGTGCTTTTTTACATTCTGCAGGCCAAAGTAATTGGTTTCAGCGCCGGTGGCAAATACCAGGTAATCATAATGCAACTCGCCGTTGGACAGCACCACCTTGTTCTCTTCCAGCACCACCTTTTTCAGCTCTCCCAGCCGGAAGAAAAGATTGTGCTTGTGCCGGAACAGCTTCCTGAACGGATAGCTGATGCTGGAAGGCTCCAGGAAAGCCGTAGCCACCTGGTAGATGAGCGGCGGAAAGAAATTGTAGTTGTTCTTGTCTACTAATGTTACGCGATAATGCTTATTGCCTCCCAATGACCTTGCCAGGTTGATGCCCGCAAAGCCACCACCAATAATGATGATATCCTTCATATACCCAATATTTGCTTTATGGCCTATAAAACATTAAATTTAAGACTACTTTCCCATGTTATCACCACGCTTCATATAAACTTATTCTTATGGACCAGCGCATCATCCACCTCTTTGACGAGTATACCCATAAACCGCTGCGGCGGGATGAGTTCATCAGCCGCCTGGTAAAACTAACCGGCAGCATGGCCGCCGCCATGTCCGTACTGCCGCTGCTGGAAGTGAACTATGCCCATGCCGCCACGGTGCCGGAAAACGCGCCCGGCATCAACGGGCAGGATATTACCTACGAAGGCGACGGCACTACCATGAAAGCCTACCTGGTAAAACCGGAGGCGGCAGGCAGCGCAAAAAAAGGCGCCGTGCTGGTGATACATGAGAACCGCGGACTGAATCCCCACATCCGCGATGTGACCCGCCGGGTAGCGCAGGCCGGTTATATTGCCATGGCGCCGGATGCCCTCTCCCCTTTTGGCGGCACCCCGCAGAACGAGGATGAGGCCCGCAACCAGATCGGCCAACTGGATGCCGTGAAAAACCGGAACAGTTTCCTCAAAGGGCTGGACTACCTGGCCGCCCTGCCGGAATGTAACGGCAACACGGGTTGCGTGGGCTTTTGCTGGGGCGGCGCCCTTTCCAACCAGTTGGCGGTGCACGCTCCCAACCTGAAAGCAGCGGTAGCTTATTACGGCCGGCAGCCGGACGCCGCTGCGGTGCCCAACATCCGGGCAGCAGTGCAACTGCATTACGGCGGGCTGGACGAGCGCATCAATGCCGGCATACCGGCCTATGAAGCGGCCCTGAAAGCCGCCGGTGTACAATACGAGCTGTATGTATATGAAGGCGCACAGCACGCCTTTAACAACGATACCGCCCCTACCCGTTACAACAAAGAAGCCGCACAACTGGCCTGGGGCAGAACCCTGCGCTGGTTTGAAACCTACCTGGGAGCATAACCTGCATGACAAAGCAACAGGGTATCCCTATACGCCCATAGATAAAATAAATTTCTTCGGATACCGATCGGTATCTATATTTGCAGCATGCCATTCGAACCGAAATCCTCCCAAACCCGGCAATGGATCATTGAAACCACCGCGGAGCTCTTTAACAAAAAGGGATACGCAGGTACGTCCATCTCCGACCTGACAACCGCTACCGGTATGACCAAAGGCGCTATCTACGGCAATTTCGAGAACAAGGAAGATATTGCAATAGCCGCTTTTGAGTACAACCTGCAGGCGCGCATCAACATTATCCGGCAGGAGCTGGAGAAAGCCACCAGCTACCGCGACAAGCTGCTGGTGTATGCCAATGTATTCCGGCCCTCCCGGAAATTCCCCTTTCCCGGCGGCGGCTGTCCCATGCAGAATACCGGGATAGAGGCGGACGATACCCATGAGCTGCTGCGCGAAAAGGCGGCACAGGCGCTGGAGCAGTGGCGCAGGATGCTGGAAAACCTGGTGAACAAAGGCATTGCGGCCGGCGAGTTCAGGCCCGGCACTCCCGCGCGCAGGATCGCCACGTCCATCATCGCCCTGGCAGAAGGCGGTATCCTGCTGCAGGGCGTTAGCAGGAAAGCAAAGGACCTGGAGCTGGCCCTGGACACTGTGGAAGAGATCATCAACGGCATTTCGGTATAAAAATTTTTTTACCCATTCAGATACCGATCGGTATCTATAACACATAAAAAACAAAAAATGAAAACGCAGAACAACACGATGCTCGTAACAGGCGGCAGTGCCGGGATTGGCTTTGCCATAGCCAAGCTATTCAACGAAAAAGGCAACAAGGTGATCATCACCGGCCGCGACGCCTCCCGCCTGGAGCAGGCCGCTGCCCAACTGCCCGGCGTAACACCGCTGATAAGCGATGTAACCAGTGAAGCGGATGTAGACAAATTAGTGGAAACACTGCGCACGCAGTTCCCTGCATTAAATGTGCTGGTGAACAACGCGGGCTATGCCGCTTACTACCAGTTGGCAGGAGGTGGGGAAAACTGGCCGGAGGCCCAGGCGGAAATGCATACCAACTACCTATCCCTGGTACGCCTGACGGAAAAGCTGCTGCCCCTGCTGCAGCAACAGCCCGCAGCCGCCGTGGTGAATGTTTCCTCCATCGTGGCGTATGCGCCCGGGTTACGATTGCCCACATACAGCGCCAGCAAAGCTGCCGTACATGCCTATACCCGGGTGCTGCGGCTAGCCCTGCAAGATACGCCGGTGAAAGTATTTGAGCTGATGCCGCCACTGGTGAATACCAGCTTTTCCGCTGCCATCGGCGGGGAGAACGGTATTCCGCCGGAAACCGTGGCGCAGGAGTTGCTTGCACACATGGAGCGGGACGAGTACTCCATTCACGTGGGCGATACGGCCAACATCTATGCGCTGCTGCGCGAATCACCCGATAAGGCCCTGCTGGCGCTCAACGGTATTCCGGCATAAAAATTTATCCCAGCTTGCTTAGGCGGCCGGAAAGGCCGGTGAGCAACCGGTTATGGGAAAGGTAGAGCAACATGGGGGGAAATATCTTGAACAGCGCCCGCTTGGTGGAATTGTCCAGGTCCATCAGGGGCAGGAGGAAACCGAGAAAAGGCAGCCCCAGGTACACCACCAGCACGGCGTACAGCCAGATACCGGCCATGCGCGAAAACCGCAGGCGGTAACAGATGGCTTCCGCCAGCAACAGCGCCAGGAAGAGGGGGATAAAGTAGCCGTACAATGAAAATCCCCAACTGCTGAAAATAAGGCGGGTATGCATTTTCAGGAAGCGGTCAAAGAAAGGATGCAGGTCCAGCAGGTGGGGGTTCACCAGCCCGCCCACTTCATAAACCTGCGGCAGGTAATACCCGTTATACAAGGTAATGGAAAGCAGGTACAGGATCACCGGGGGCAGTACAAACACGCTGCTGTTCAGCACCTGCCGCCCCGTGATCCGCCAGCTTCCTGCCTGCATGTACAGGACCAGGGGAAGGAAGAAGCAGGCCAGCACCAGCGTTTCGCTGCGGACATAGGTGGCAATGCCCATAATAAACCCGGCAAATGCCAGGTAGTTATACGCCTTGTTCCTGTCATACAGGGTCAGGAAGTAGACCGACAAAAAGAAAAAAACAGCGTTGGTGTAGTCAAACAATACAATGAACGTATAGGCGTACATAACCGGTATGGCCAGGAAACATAGCAGCAGCACCCCGGCCAGCAGCCGGTGCACGTTTTCGCACAGCAACTGGTACAGCAGGAGCAGGAAGGCCCCGAAAACCACGGAGAGCCATACCTGCCCGAAGGGAAACCCGGCGTACTTGTAAACGATCTGCAGGCTGGTAATAAAAGCAGGCTTGTATGGATTATTGGTGCTGCTCAGGTCCACGCTGAAAGCGGAGTTTACCATGGTTTGCTCCCTTACCGCATACTCGGCGATCACTTCCGGGCCGGAGGTCAGATCGCGGGGATAGGGCGGATAATAATAACAGCGCCAGGCGCTGACTGCGAAAATAAAGAGCAGCAGCAGCACAAAAGGCAGCTCATACCCTTTCATACGGATACGGATACCCGCAAAAAAGGCCTGCCACTGGGGCAGGCTGCGCTCCAGGCGCATGTTCAGCAACAGGGCCGTGAGCACCAGCGCGCTCATTACATTCAGCAGGCTCAACGGAATGTACAGCAGTTGCAGCAGGAAGGGCACCAGGGAGCATACGGCCACGCCCAGCAGCAGGGCAACAGGAAATTTGATCCCGTTCCGCAACCGGATATTGAACAGGCTCAATATCCCGATGCCTGCTATGAATTGCAGTATGGTTAACAGCAGCAATGATACGATGCTCATAAAGTGATCTTATATTTTCTGAATTCCGCCAGGACTGCGGATAGCTGTTCCCGGTTCCTGATCCGGCGGATCACCAGCGCCCTGCGCTTCATTTCCACAACATGGGTAATGGCTGCGGTATCCTTTGTATCGGGCCATACCGTTTTCATGCCGGTATAATAGTAGAACACCGCCGGCTCTGGCACATGGTAGTTCAGTCCTTTTTTCCGGAAATAAGGGGTGGGCGGCAGCAGCACCACTACCTTTTCCTTTTGGCGCTCCTTGCGGAGGGCCAGGGCAATGGCTTTGGACAGCGTATACATATTACCCAGCCGCTCGGCTTTGCGCTGCTCCAGCCCCGGGCGGAACACCTGCCTCCTGCAGTCGTTCCAGTACCCCCACAGGTCCTTATACCACTCCAGGTTCACCGCTATCACCAAAGCAACAGACAGCAGGCCGGCCAGGAGCAGCAGCAGGTTTCCACGTGCACGGTTATTGATTTGCATCTGCGGTCATTCTTCATTCCATTAAAAAAGCGCATTATCTCCTGCAAGAATAATGCGCTTTTTTCAGAAAGAGACGTTCAGGGAACTAAAATTTATCCGGGGCCAGGATCACCGGCACTACCGCCTGTTCTATTTCCGCCCTTCTCGGCTCGTATTGCGGCGGCAGTTTCAGCGCTTCGCCCAGGTGTGCCGGGCTTTCATCCACGGCAAACCCCGGCCCGGCAGTGGCGATCTCGAACAGCACGCCGCCGGGCTCCCGGAAATAAATGGAGGTAAAATAATTCCGGTCCAGCACCGGCGTGGGGTTCAGCATGCGCTTCACGATCCGCATGCGCACCTCTTCCTGCGCCCGGGCATTGGGCGTGCTGAAGGCAATGTGATGCACGGTGCCGGCGCCGGCCAGCCCTTTTAAGCTGTCCGGGGAGCAAAGGATATCCACGTAATTGCCGGGGGAGTCTGTAGCCGCAAAGCGGAAACGGTTGCCCTTTTCCGCTATCAACCGGTGGTCCAGTTGCTCCGTAAGCAGCCCCGCGGTGCGCTCATAGCCTTCCTCCCAGATCTCTACATTGTAAAAACCGCGGATGGCGTACTCCGGCGGGATGCGGCCATAGGTAAAACCGGGCCGCTGATCCTTGTCGTTAAACACCAGCTCCAGGCCCAGGCCGTCCATATCCTCCAGGTATACCACTACTTCTCCCTCAAATCTTTCCTGTGGCTGTTTGCAGGCGATGTTAAACCGTTGCAGGCGCTCCAGCCAGAAGTCCAGGCCCTCCAGCGGCACGGAAAAGCTGGTGGTGTTCAGCATGCCCTTGCCATGCCGGCCGCGGGTAAGGCCCTGGTAGGGAAAGAAAGTAAGGATGCTGCCGGGCGTGCCTGCTTCGTCGCCATAATAAAAATGATAGACCTCCGGCGCATCAAAGTTCACGGTTTTCTTTACCATGCGCAGCCCGAGGATGCCGGTATAAAAATCAACGTTCTTTTGCGCATCCGCCGCGATGGCCGTTACATGATGAATGCCTGTTACCAGTTTTTCCATATAATATTAAAGTTATCAATTAGTATCGTTTCAGCAAGGCTGCATCATGGCTTTCCGGAATGCGGTAAAGCTGCTGCCGGATACATTCTTGAAGAACTTGCTGAAGTGCGCAATATCGTCAAATCCCAGGTGATAGGCAATCTCTTTCATGCTGGCATCTGCGTACATGGCCTGCCTTTTGGCTTCCAGCACAATGCGCTGGCGGATGTGATAGCTGGCCGGGAAACCGGATACTTTTTTCACGATCTCGTTGAGGTAATTGGAGGTCACGAACAGTTCTTCCGCATAATCGCTGACCATTTTCCAGGAGGCATAGCGCTTTTCCAGCAGGGCCAGGAAACGGCTGGCCAGCTCCCCGTGCTTGCTGCGGCTGCTGTAGCGGCCGGGCTTTTCAAACTGCCGCGCAAGGTAGATCAGGAATATTTTCAGGAAGCCTTTCAGTATTTCGGCGCGCAGCAGGCAGCAGTTATCATATTCCCGGGTCATTTTCTCCATGATCTCCTCCATTTCGCCGGCCATGGCCCGGCTCACTTTAATGACCGGCAGGGGCGAACAGGCGTGAAAAAGCCCCATATTGTTCAGCAGCGTAAAATTATGCTCCTGCAGGCACAGGAATTCCGTGGTAAAGGAAAGCACATAACCGCTGACGCCCTCCGCGGCATTGAACAGGAGTATCTGGCCCGGCGCCAGGCAGTAAACAGTCTCGCCTGTAATATCGTACTGCTCCAGGTCGGCCAGGAGCGCGCCCCTGCCCTGCCTGATCCATATGATCATATAGTGATTGTGCCGGCGCGGTGCGGCCTGCTGTCCCCAGCGGTGTTTCAGGGTCCATTCAAGGGTGCGGATCTCGAAGGGAAGCACAGAACCGGTAGCCGGCTGCTGCAACGCGGCGCCGCTCCGGATCACGGCAGTTGGTCTGTTAAGGGTGTGCATGGCAACGCAGTTTTATTGGGATAATATGTTACAACACAGGCCCTTCCATTTCCGTACCGGAAGCGCCCGGTAAAGGCACGCGCCGGTACGGCAGGATATAACAAATTGAAAAAGAGTCTATTAACCTAATGGAATCAACAAGCAGGTGCGCTGGTGGTGGTTTTATTACCTCCGATTTTTTCGGAGCCCTTTCATAATATCACGATGATCCGGGAATGACCGCTCCTCATAAACCGGGATAAGTACAACAGAATCCGTTATTTCGCTATTCTTTCGCATTTTTTTTCGTTGCACCTTTGATGACAGATTAGAACGAACTGATAATATATACGCACAATCCATGTGCTTGTTTTTAACAGTGTAACAGTTGTAGGTTTAGGTACAGGCCGGGATATTCTTATTCCGGTTCTTTTATTTTATCTCCTCTTTGCGGATGCCCAGCCTGGCGATCCTGGACTCCAGGGTAGTAGGGTTCAGGTTCAGCAGTTGCGCCGCGCCGCTCTCCCCTCGTATACGGCCATTGGTTTTCTTCAGTACGGAAAGGATGTAAGCGCGTTCCGTATCCTGCAGCAATTTCTTCACATCCGTGAATGTTTTGACCGGCGCCTGTTCCAAAGGAGCTGGCTGTGGCGGTGCAAACAGGCCGTTGCCCAGCGGGCGTTTTAACTCCAGCGGGGACACGCCGTTGTTCAGGATAACGGACTGCTCTATCACATTTTCCAGCTCACGGATGTTGCCGGGCCAGTGCCAGGCTTCCAGCTCGCTCATCATTTGCGCGGAAATGCCGGGAAAGCGCTTTTTGACCCGGCTGCAGCATTGCTCTGCAAACGACAGGGCCAGGGGCCGGATGTCTTCCGGGCGCTCCCGCAGGGGCGGCAGCAGGACCGGGAACACGTTCAGGCGGTAATACAGGTCCAGCCGGAAGCGGCCTTCCGCCACTTCTTTTTCCAGGTGGCGGTTGGTGGCGGCAATGATGCGCACATTAATCTTCACCGGGCTTCTGCCGCCTATGCGCTCTATTTCTTTTTCCTGCAACACGCGCAGCAGCTTTACCTGCAGCTCCAGGGGCATCTCCCCGATCTCGTCCAGGAAAATGGTGCCTTCATGCGCCTGCTCGAACTTGCCGATCCTTTTATCCGCTGCCCCGGTAAATGCGCCCTTTTCGTAGCCGAACAGCTCGGATTCGATCAGGTTGGAAGGCAGCGCCGCACAGTTCACCTTTACCAGCGGTTTGTGACTGCGGGGCGATAGCCGGTGAATGCTTTGCGCGATCTTTTCCTTGCCGGTACCGCTTTCACCCAGTATCAGCACCGAGGTATCAAAGGGCGCTACCTGGGCCACGTGGTCCAGCACATGCAGCAGGCGGTGACTGCTGCCGATAATGCCGGTAAAGTTTTCATTAGCGGGGACGCCGGGCAGCACGGCAGGACCGGTGGATTGTTTCACCGCCGGCGCCACAGCGGCCTGCAACAGCGGCTGCAGGCGGCCCAGCAATGCCTGGTGCGCTGCCTGGTAAGCATCCGGGCGCCGGCTGTAAAAGGAAAAGGCCGTTACCTCCCCATTGGCCAGCAGCAAGGGCATCACCAGGTGGGATTCCAGCCCGAAGGTCCGCGCCAGCAATTGCCGGAAGGGATGCCGCGCGCACAACCGCTGGAAATCCTCCCGGTTGTACCAGGCCACCGTATGGTCCGGCGGAGCAGCGGCCTGCAGGGTTTCCAGCGCGGCCTCCCGCTGCCCGGATATCACGGATAATTCCCTGTTGCCTATTACCTGGTATTCATCAAAACCGATCCTTAAAAAGCCCAGCGGGCCGGCGGCCAGGTAATCGAACGGCACATGGGATTGCAGGGCCATGGCCATTTTCAGCAGCTTTTCTTCATAGCCGGACTCTTCCGCCATCATGCGGCTAAGCGCTTCCTGCAGGCGTGTTTCCCGGTGCAGCGTGGATTCCAGGCTGTGCTCATGGCGGTAGCGGGCCACGTCCAGCGTTACCAGCACATCCTTTTCCCGGAAAGGCTTTACCAGGAAGCCGTAGGGCTGCGTAGCCTTGGCCGCCTCCAGCACTTCCTGGTTGGAATTGGCGGAAAGGTACACGAACGCAATATGCTGCTCGCGGAGTTGCTGCGCCAGGTCAATACCGGTAAGCTTACCCTTCAGGTAAATATCCAGCAGCACCAGCCCGGGATGATGCTGCGCAATAATATCCAGCGCCTCCGGCACGGAAGCTGCAATACCGCATACCTGGTAGCCCGCCTTCTGCAATATCAGGCGAAGGTCGTTGGCCACAATGTACTCGTCTTCTACGATCAGTACTTTTTCATTCATAGGGGATCATTTCATTGATAATAGCGGAAGTAGCCATGAATTGCACGGCGATAGCCAGCCCGGCATCCTGCCGCATCTGGAAGCTGCCGCCCAGTTGCCTGCTCAGCCCCTGCATCAGGCTCATGCCCAGGGAATTGCTTTTGCCCGGGTCAAAGTCTGCCGGCAGCCCGATGCCGTTATCCGCAATGGCCAGGAGCAGGTGCCCGTCTGCAGCATGCCGCAGGGTGACGGTAATACAGCCGTCACGCTCCCCGGGGAAAGCGTACTTGATGGCATTGGTCACAGCTTCGTTCAGTATCAGGCCCAGGGGCACGGTTTGCGATACGTCCAGCTTCACCGCGGCGATCCGCAGCTCAAAGCGGATATGGCGGGTATCAAAACTGCTGCGCAGGTAATCTACCAGCTCCCTTATATACACAGGCATGTCTATCAGCGCCACATTCTCGGACTGGTACAGCTTCTGGTGGATCAGCGACATGGCGTATACCCGGTGCTGGTTCTCCCGGATCACCAGCAGCGCCGCATCATTTTCCGTGTGGGCGGACTGGGTGTTCAGCAGGCTCATAACGATCTGCAGGTTATTCTTTACGCGGTGGTGCACTTCCTTGAGCAGCCATTGCTTTTCTTCCAGCAGCCGGTCCTTTTCCTTCACCAGCGCTTCCAGCGAATAGTTCTTCCGGTGGATCTCCTCCTGCTGGGCCTGCAGTTGCCGGTGGCTGCGCTGCTTCAAACGGTAACGGTTATATAATAATCCTACGATGGCCAGCAGCATAATAATACCGGCCAGTGTAAGGTTCCTTCCCAGGCGTGCCTGCTGCAGCCGGCTGCGCTCCAACTGGCTCCTGTTGCGCAGCAATTGTATGTCCTGTTCTTTCCTGGATGTTTCATAGCGTACCTGCAGCTCGGCGAGTTGCCGGCTTTTGGTTTCCGTGAAAATGGAATCCCGCAGCAGGTTATACAACTGCAGGTGCCGGATAGCGGACAGGTAGCTACCCGACGCTGAATCTACTTTAAAGAGCGCCAGATGGGTATCTCTCTTCCGGTTGATAGCGCTGTTTTTCCCTGCCGGAAGGGTCAGCAGCTTGCGCAGGTAGTAACCGGCTTTATCATACTGGCGGCGATCTGTATAAAACTTGCCGATGGAGTAGTATACCTCCTGGCTGTAGGAGATGTTGCCCTTTCCCATCTGTTCCTCCCAGTGCATCATTTCCAGGTAATACCTTTCCGCCAGCGTATACCGGTGCAGGGCCTTGTAACAGTCGCCCAGGGCCCGGGCCACCGCTCCCTTGTCCACCATGCTTTGCGGCGGGTCCTCTTTCACCGCTTTCCGGAGCAGCAGCAATGCTTCCTGCTGCTTCCCCTGCCAGATCAGGGACCGCACCAGGTGGCCGCAAACAACGTAACGGGAATGGGTATGCCTGGCTTTCTCGGTCGTAAACGCCCTGCTGTGCCAGTAGGTGCTTCTTTCATGGTGTCCCAGCTCGCCGTAAATGGAACCGATCCTGTTATAAAAGATGCCGGCATGTGCCGTATCCTTCACCAGTTGCATCTGCCGGATGGTTTCCATGGCGTAGGGGAGCGCTTTGTTATAGTTGCCCTGGTAGGTGCTGACAGCAGCCAGCAGGTCATAGGTGTATAGCAGCTTCCGGGAACGGACCGCCTGCTGCATACGCAGCAACTCCAGTAATTTAAGCTCCGCTGTGTCCAGCTTACCCCAGCGCAGGTATACGTCTGCAATCTCCTTTAACGCCTCCTCCTGTCTCAGCGTGTCCTTTACCTGCCGGCTGATAGCCAGCACCTCCCCGTGGATGCGCACCTTCTCGGGATAATTGCTATCCATCTCCGGCAGGAAAATGGCCAGGTACCGCAGCCAGGTCATTTCCTCCTGGCTGTTGCCCAGGCCGTGATAGTAAGCGGCTACCTCCCGGAAACAGGCCTTTCCCTGCTCCTGCTGCCCGCTCTCAAAAAATATCCTGCCCAGCAGGCCAATGCTGTAATAACGGGCAGGCATATCCTGTAAGGTCTCGCAGAGCTGCAGGGCATGCTGCACAAAGTAAAAAGCGCTGTCCAGGTCCTGTTTATGCTCATCCGGCCGGGTAAGATAATGTTCACCGAGCTTCCAGAGCAACGGCACGCGCCCGGCATCGGAAGTGCTTTTTTGCAATAGCGATCGCAACTCCCCCGGTAGTTGGCTGGAAGGCGTTTGGGCAGGGGATTGCAGGCAGACGAACAGCACAAGACAGGCTATTGACAGCACCCTCAACATATGAAAGGAATATGCAACATTGTACGTTCTAAAGATATTAAATAAATCAGTGAAAAGGAATACGTTATAAAGCTTTCAGCAGTTGCCCGGAGAACAGGCAATGGACAAACGCAGGCAAACGTTGTACATATCATCATAATCAGCAGGTAGTATAGCGCACTGTTCATTAAATTAACAGTTCTTTCACTATGTTTTTAAAATAATCTGATAGAATTTGTGGAATTTAGCTCCGTTCGCATCTTTAGAGCTAACCCTTTACATCCCGGCAAATGAAGACACTATCAACCCTTGTTTTCTGTATTGTAGTTCCCTGCCTGTGCTACAGCCAGCAAGCCTCCATAAAAGGCAGCATAGTGGATACCCTGAACCATCAAAAGCTGGCTAAAGCAGTGGTCACCCTGTTACAGGCCAAAGATTCCATGCTGTACAAGTTTACCCGCAGCGATGCCGGCGGCAATTTTTCCCTGGCGCCCCTGAAAGGCGGTAACTACCTGCTGTTGGTGACTGCACCCGGGTTTGCAGACTACGTGGAGCCCCTGACGCTAACGGACACCACTACACTGGCGCATGCTAATATTATCTTGTCACTGAAAAGCCGCCTGCTGCAGGAGGTAGTGATCAACCAGACCATTGCCGCTATTAAAATGAAAGGTGATACCACGGAGTATAATGCAGACAGCTTTAAAGTGCCGCCGAACGCCACGGTGGAAGACCTGCTGAAAAAACTGCCGGGCATACAGGTAGACAAGAACGGGCAGATAACAGCCCAGGGCGAAAAGGTACAGAAGGTGCTGGTAGACGGCGAAGAGTTTTTCGGTGACGACCCTACCCTGGCTACACAGAACCTGCGGGCAGACATGTTGGACAAGGTGCAGGTGTTTGATAAAAAAAGCGACCAGGCCACCTTTACCGGCATAGATGATGGTGAAAAGACCAAGACGCTGAACCTGAAGCTGAAAGACAGTAAAAAGAACGGCTATTTCGGAAAGCTCAGCACCGGCGCAGGCAACGACGGCTACCACGACAGCCAGGCCATGCTGAACATGTTCAAACAGAAACAGAAAATATCCGGCTACGCTATTGTATCCAATACCGGCAAAACCGGGCTGAACTGGCAGGAGCGGAACAATTTTGGCCAGAGCTCCGCGGACAATGTTTCTTATGATGAGACCACGGACAGCTACATGTTCTTTTCCACCTCCGACGACCTGGAGAGCTGGGATGGACGGTATAACGGCCGCGGCTATCCGCTGGTGCAGACCGGCGGCCTGCATTACAATAATAAATGGAACGAGGACAAGCAATCCATTAATGGCAACTACAAGATCATGCAGTTGTACATGAACGGCCACAGCGCTACCCGCTCCCAGTACCTGCTCCCGGACACCATTTATTATACCAATTCCAACGAACAGTTTTCCAACAGCATACTGCGCAACCGTGCCAATGGCATTTATGAGTGGCAGATAGACTCTTCCTCTTCCATCAAAATAACCGTGGACGGAGGGCTGGACCACAAGCTCACCAACAGCAGCTACAGCACGCAGTCCATTGCGGAAGACAGCTCCCTGGTGAACCAGAACAACCGACACATTGCTACCACCGGCGATGTACGGACGCTGAACAGCAATATCCTGTGGCGTAAAAAACTGCGCAAAAAAGGCAGAACCATCTCCCTGAACCTGATGGAACGCTACACCAACAACAGCTCCGACGGATACCTGAACGCCCTGACGGAATTTTACAAGGACGGCGGCGTGGAGGACATCCAGCGGATAGACCAGTACAAGACCAACAAAGGCGAAAGCATTTATTTCGATACAAAGCTCACCTACACGGAGCCGCTGTCCGCCATCTCCTTCCTGATATTCAACTACGGCATTGTGCTGAACAACAGCTACTCCGACCGGAACTCCTTCAACCTGGATGGCAATGGCAAATACAGCGAGCTGGATACCCTGTACAGCAGCGACTATACATTTAATATATTCACACACCGCGGCGGCATCAGTTACAGCCTGGTAGGCAAGAAGCTGCGTGTAAACTTTGGCGGCAATGTAGGCCTTACCAGCTTTGACCAGCAGGATATGCACCAGGGCGCCACCCTGCAGCGGGATTTCGTGAACTGGTACCCGCAGGCGAATATCGGCTATAGCTTCACCTCGCAAAGAAGACTGGGCTTTTATTATAGCGGTTACACCCGGCAGCCGGGCATTGAGCAGATACAACCCTTGCGGACCAACGAAGACCCGCTGAATGTGACGATCGGTAACCCGGACCTGAAGCCCCAGTTCTCCAACACGCTCCGCCTCTCGTTCAATGACTACCGGATGCTTTCCGAACGTGGTATCTGGGCCAGCATTTACTACAATTTTACCGGTAATGCCATCAGCAGCCGCAGCACCGTGGATTCCACCGGTAAAAGGACCAACCAGGCAGTGAACGTGGACGGCAACCGCAACGGCTCCCTGTACCTTGACTACTTCTTTAAGCTGAAGAAAACAGGTACACGCCTGGGCTTTAACGGCAACCTCCGTTATAACCGCTACATCAACTATGTGAACGACCTGCTGAACGAGACCAACAGCGGTAACTATACGGGCGGTTTTTACCTGAACCAGACCAAAGAGAAGCAATACGAGATCCGTTTCGACGCTTCCGCCACCTACACCAACAGCCGCTCGTCCATACAGCAGCAAATCAAGACCAATTACTGGACCTTCAACATCAACCCAAATGTAGATGTTTACCTGCCCTGGAAATTACAGGTGCATACCGACTGCAACTTCAACCTGCGGCAAAAGACGGCGGCGTTTGACAACAATAATAACGTGATCCTCTGGAATGCATGGATCGGCAAGAAGTTCCTGAAGAACGACGCGCTGCTGGTAAAAGCCTCCGTGAATGACCTGCTGAACGAGAACATCGGGTTTGACCGGCAGGTGAGCAGCAACTTTATTTCGGAAAACACCTACGGCACCATCAGCCGTTACCTGTTCCTGTCTGTTACCTGGAACTTTAACAAGACCGGCGCAGCCGGCAAACATTAACCGTAAAAAACAATTGCCATGCAACGGCTATTCACATACCTCCTGCTATGCTTTGCGGTAAACGCGGCCGCGCAAAACCCGGTTTACCTGACACACGGCCGCATCGAGTTTGAAAAAAGGCTGAACATGTACGCCCGGCTGGACGCCATCTACAGCGACGAATCCAGCAGTTGGAAGGAGCTGGAGAAAAAGCGTACCCCCCAGTTCAAGGTCACCTATTTCGACCTGCTGTTCCACCACAACAAAACCCTGTACAGGCCCGGGCGGGAAAACCCGGACAATATCCGCCTGCGCCCGGACCCGGCGGAAGACAACGTGATCTACAGCGAGCTGGATAAGCAGGAAAGCGTGTCGCAGAAAAAAGTGTTCGAGGAGATCTTCCTGGTAAAGGACAGCACCCGCTCTATCCACTGGAAAATAACGGATGAAAAGCGCAACATAGCCGGCTTTGACTGCCGCCGCGCCAATGCTATTATTATGGACTCCATTTACGTGGTGGCCTTTTATGCAGATGCCATTGTAACACCCGGCGGCCCGGAATCATTTTCCGGCCTGCCCGGCATGATACTGGGCGTGGCCCTGCCCCACGAGCATGTGACCTGGTTTGCTACCAAAGTGCTCACGGAATCTACCCAGGAAACCGCCCTGCAGGCGCCCAAGAAAGGCACTAAAGTAAATAATAAGGAACTGCTGGAAACCCTGAACCGGAGCCTGAAAGACTGGGGCCGGTATGGCAATACCTATATTAAGGTAATGATGTTGTAGCGGCTTATTTCTTCTTAGAGACAGCCCTGTAAATGACCAGCAGCAACACGGCGCCCCCAATAGCCAGCAGAAAGCTGCGGAAATTAAAACCGCTGACAGTGCCCCAGCCCAGCAAGGTGCCTATCCATCCTCCCAGGAATGCGCCCAGTATGCCCAGCACAATGGTAATGATCCATCCACCGGGATCATCGCCGGGATGTATCCACTTGGCAATAACACCGGCAATGAGACCGAATAATATCCAGGAAAAAATGCCCATGGTGAAACAGTTTTATTGCAGGTAAAAACAAAATGGAAAGGTAAAAGGTTCGGCTGTGCCCGGTATATTTTAAGGACCTGCTATTCTCTTACCTGTCCCTGCCCGTACACAAACCACTTTTCCGTTACGAGCTTTTCGAGGGCAAAAGGCCCGCGGGCATGCAGCTTTTGGGTGGATATGCCGATCTCCGCTCCCAGCCCGAACACGCCGCCGTCTGTAAAGCGGGTGGAGGCGTTCACGTATACAGCGGCTGCGTCCACCTCGTTCAGGAAGCGTTCACTGATGGCTGCATCGGCGGTCACAATGGCTTCGGAGTGTTTGGAGGAATAGCGGCGTATATGGTTCAGCGCTTCCGTTGCATTGTTCACCACTTTCACGGAACATTTAAAGTCCAGGAACTCCCGGCCAAAATCTTCGGGCGTGGCATGCTGCAGGTACGGGTAACCTGCCGCCGCCAGTAAGGGGTACGCCTGTTCATCCGCAAATATCTCCACCTGGTAAGCCTGTAAGGAAGGCGCCAGCAGGGAGAGGAAATCCTTTGCCACGGCGCTGTCCACCAGCACGGTATCCAGCGCGTTACAAACGGAAGGGCGCGACACCTTGGCGTTGGTAACAATAGCGCTGGCCTGCCGCAGGTCGGCGCTGCGCTCCACGTAAGTATGGCACACGCCGGCGCCGGTCTCGATCACCGGCACACGGGCATTATCGCGCACAAAATCTATCAACTGCTGGGAGCCGCGGGGTATGATAATATCCACATACTTTACCGCCGTCAGCAACTCCGTTACCAGGTTGCGGTCTGTGGGCAGCAACTGCACCACTGCTGCGGGCAGCTTATACTCCTGCAGCACCTGCTGTACCAGCTCCACCAGGCAGGTATTGGTATAATAAGCGTCCGATCCGCCACGCAACACGCAGGCATTGCCGGAGCGTATGCACAAAGCCGCTACATCCACTGTTACGTTAGGCCGGGACTCATAGATCACCCCTACCACACCCAGCGGCGCCGTGCGCTTTTGCACCAGCAGGCCGTTGTCCAGCGTTTTCTCCAGCAGCAGCTTATTGGAGGGGTCCGGCAGCCGGGCAATATCCTGCAGGCTGCCTGCCAGTTGCTGTATGCGCGCATCGTTCAGCAGCAGGCGGTCCTTCTTGGGATCGCTGTCCGGCATGCGCTCCAGGTCCTTATAATTGGCGGCAATAATTGCCGGGGTATGTTCCGTTAAAACAACGGCCAGCCGCTCCAGCAATTGCTGCTTTTGCTGGTCGGCCAGCGCACGGATAGCGCCGGACGCCAGTTGGGCCTGTTCGAGTAAAGGTAGTATAGACTCCATAGAAGTAAGATGTAAGACGCAGGAAGCAGGAGGTATGAAATAAGGCCCTGAATATGGGACTCCATCTTATTTCCTACATCTTACTTCCTGCTTCATATACTTTACACTTAAATTACAATAGCACTATATCATCAGCGTGCGCAATTTCCACGTTCTGCGCTTTTTTATAAACGGCCAGGGTGTCAGAGGATACTTTTGCGCGGGCTACCGCAATGGCCTCGTCCTTTTCATTTACAATCTCCACTACTTCGCCGCTGGAAAATGCTTCCAGCACCGCCTTTACCCCTACTGCCAGCAGGCTGCGCCTTTTTTCCAGCGCCTTTTGCGCGCCGGCATCCACCTGCAGGCGGCCGGTCACCAGGCTGCCGCTGGCCAGCCATTTCTTGCGGGCCGGCATGCTGCAGGGCTGCGGCAGGCATAAGGTGCCTGTTTTGCCTTCCAGCGCATCCGGGATGCCATTGGCGGCATGTATCCCGAAGATCACCACCTTAATGCCCATGCGGGTGGCCAGGCGTGCAAAGGTCAGCTTGGACACCATGCCGCCCAGGCCCGTGCTGGACTTTCTGGTATCCGCCAGCGCAAACACGGCTTCATTTATTTCCGGTATCTCCGGCACGATCTTCCCTTCCCGGTCCAGCACGCCGCCCACGGAAGTGCTGAACAGCAGGGCCGATGCACCAAAGCCCACGGCGATGAGCGTTGCCAGTTCATCGTTATCGGAAAATTTCAGCTCCAGGTCGCTGACCACGTCATTTTCATTGGCCACGGGTATAATGTTGCTGGCCCACAATTCTTCATACGTTTTCTTCAATTGCAGGAACTGGCTGCGGTTGCTGAAATGCCGGCGCTCGCACAGGCTTTGTGCAATGGCAATACCATATGGTGCAAAATATTCCGCGTATTTATTGAGCAATAAAGGATTGCCGATAGCTGCGGCGGCCTTGCGCTCGCTGATGGTGCCATTGTACTGCAGCAGGTATTTCCTGCCGGCCGCCACAGCGCCGGACGACACCAGCACCATGTTGTACCTGGTATGCAATGCGGCTACCTGGGCGGCAATGGCCGCCATAATTGATTCATCCAGCTCTCCATTTTCACGGGTAATAGATGCCGATCCGAACTTGATCACTAAAATAGGCCTGCTCACTCTTGTTGCATTTGCGCTCCAAAATATTGAAAATATTTCGGAACCCATACGGCCATGTCAGATTGTCCCCTGTTCCCCCAGGCATAGTAGGGTATTAACGTCACCTGCAGCGGGCGGGTATCGTGCACGGCCGCTTCCCGGTACAGGGTGTTTTGCCAGCCACTGTCCCTGCGGAGCAGCGCCGTTCCCTTCAGCGCCATGAAGCGGCTGTTGTCTATCTCCATGGGCGCCGGCCGCAGGCCGGCATTATCCGGCATTACCACATCAAAAAGATCGGCGCCTTTGGGAAGGTCCGCAGCTTCCAGGCAATATACAATGGGGCCGCGTTTTACCGCTACCTGGTTGCGGGTGGCCTCTACCAGCGGGTTGCTTTCCATGAAGGTGACAGGCATCGGCAACTGCAGTGTGATCACATCACCCTTTGCCCAGCGGCGGTGCACGGCGGCATACCGCCCCGGCACAGCAGCCACACCGGCCGGCTTCCCGTTCACCAGGATGCTGGCGTTCCTGCTCCAGCCCGGGATGCGCAGGAACACGGTGAACGCATCAGCGGCAGTCTCCTGCAGGGTCAGCGTGATCTTTCCGTCCCAGGGATAATTGGTGACCTGCGACAGTTGCAGGGCGGCCCCGTTCTTCAGGCGGGTGGACAACTGGTTGCTGCCATACAGGTGCACCCACAGTCCCTTATCGGAAATGCTGTAGGCGTAGCTACCCGCTTCGGCAATGGTGCGCACGGTATTGGGCGGGCAACAGTTGGACAATGCAATGTACCGCACGCGCCCGCCGGACCAGCGCAGGTGGTATGGAAACCTGCCCGATGCGCTGAGCGGGTTGGTATAGCAAAAACGGTCCCCGTCCAGGCTGATGCCGGACAGCACGCTGTTGTACAGGGTCAGCTCCAGCGCGTCCGCGTACCGCGCATCGCCGCTTACCTGCAGCATGCGCCAGTTCCACAGCACATGGCCAATGTTGGCGCAGGTCTCGTTGTGCGCCGTCATATTGGGCAACTGGTAGGCCCGGCCATAAGCCTGGTGCACCTGCTGTATCTCCGGCGGGCTGTAGGAAGTGCCGTCCGGCGAAACGCCATCATACAGCGCGCCACAGGCGCCGGTAATATACATTTTCCGGTAGGCCACATCTTCCCATATTTTGTTCAGCGCCGTCAGCAGGGAGTCATCGCCTGTTTCCGCATACACATCCGCCACGCCGGCATACAGGTAATTGGCGCGCACGGCATGGCCTACCGCGGTAGTTTGCCGGCGGAAAGGAATACGGTCCTGGTTATGGTCCGTACCATCCTGTACAAAGCCGCGGATATCGACCAGGTTCTTTGCCAGTTGCAGGTAGGCCGGGTTCCCGGTGGTGCGGTACAGTTCCACCACGCCCATGTAATGCGAGGGACAGATGGCATTGCGGGCCAGTTCGGGGGAGGCCGTTTCATAAAAACGGGCCAGGTAATCCGCCGCCTTTTCCGCAAGCTGCAGCAGGGTAGTTTTACCGGTAGCACGGTAATGTACGCAGGCAGCCGTCATGAGGTGGCCCATATTATAGGTCTCAAAATTCAGGCGGTCCTCAAATTCCTTCACCCCGGATCTGTTATGCCGCTGTGCGATCATGACCGGGGTATGAATATACCCGTCTGCCCGCTGCGATGCGGCAATCACGGGGATCACGCTATCCATGAGCGCGTCCCATTTTTTGTCCCGGGTAACGGCATATAGGGTAGCCACTGCTTCCAGCAGCTTGTAAAAATCGCCGTCATGAAAAGGCGGCCCTGCATGGGAGCCGGTATCCCGCCCGGCAGCGATCTCAAAGTTCTTAAAGGCATGGCTTAGCTGCGGGTCCATATAGGTTTGCCACAGATGCGGCACCATGGCATCCCGGCACAGGGCAAAACGCTCTGCCCAGAAGCCATTGGTCCAGCGCACCGCGCCTATGTCCACGCTACCCAGGGGCGCAAAGGCGCTGTGCGTGGTATTGACAAGCCCCTTCTCCTGGGACTTTAATATAACAGGTAAAACAAGGAAAATACAAAAGGAGCAGAGTACGCTAAACAACCGGTTCATAAGTGGAAATCATTTACTACCGGCAAGATAATAAATATCTTAACTATACTACACTATACTAGTAGGAAGGAGGAAGCAGGAAATACATCAAATTTATTCCCACGGGTAGCTAAAACGTTTTATCTTTATTTCTACTTGATCAACGAACTAATCGTATTTCGGAAAATGAAGCAATTATTCCTTTATGTTCTCTGCGGCGCCTGCCTGCCGGTATTCGGGCAAACAGGGCCGGCTACAGATCTTACACAATATGTAAAGCCCATTATCGGTACACAGAAAATGGGGCATACCTATCCCGGCGCCACCGTTCCCTTTGGCATGGTGCAGCTAAGCCCGGACACAGATACGATCCCCTATGAAACGCAGTTCCAGCCGACAGATAAAAATAAAACGCCAACGGCTGAAATGAACGGGCGGTACAACCCGGATGTATATAAGTATTGCGCCGGCTACCAGTATGACGACAAGACCATCACCGGCTTCAGTCATACGCATTTCAGCGGCACCGGCCACTCCGACCTGGGCGATTTTCTCATTATGCCCACCACGGGGCCGCTGCAGCTCAACCCCGGTACGGCTACACACCCGGAAAGCGGCTACCGGTCCACCTTCTCCCACCAGAACGAGGTAGCGGAACCGGATTACTATAAAGTAAAGCTGGATGAATATGATATACTGGCGGAGCTGACGGCCACCAACCGCGTGGGCTTTCACCAGTACACTTTCCCGCAGACTGACCAGGCGCACATCATCCTGGACCTGATGGCAGGTATTTATAATTATGCGAACAAGAACGTGTGGACCTTTGTACGGGTGGAGAATGATACGCTGATCACGGGCTACCGGCAAACCAACGGCTGGGCGCGTACCCGTACGGTATATTTTGCCATGGCCTTTTCCAAGCCCTTTACACAGTACGGGCATATGAATTATGCCAATGACGTGTACAAAGGCTTCTGGCGCAAGTTCGACCAGCAGCACAATTTCCCGGAAATGGCCGGCCGGCAGATCAGGGCCTGGTTTGATTTCAAGACAACGGCCGGCGAAAAGATCAAGATCAAATTCGCCCTGTCGTCCGTCAGCACGGAAGGCGCACTGCGCAACCTGCGCGCGGAAATACCGCACTGGGATTTTGATGCGGTGAGGCAGCAGGGACAACAATTATGGAACAGGGAACTGCAGAAGATCGCCATCTCCACACCGGATGCCGACGAGCGGGTAAATTTCTACACAGCCATGTACCATGCTTTCCTCGGTCCTACTACCTATATGGATGTGGACGGCGCTTACCGCGGGCTGGACCAGAACAACCATGTGGCGAAGGGCTTTACCAACTACACCACCTTCTCCCTGTGGGACACCTACCGCGCGCTGCATCCCTTATTTAATATTATACAGCCGAAGCGCAATGCGGATATGGTGCAGTCCATGCTGGCGCACTACGACCAGAGCGTACATAAAATGCTGCCGGTATGGTCGCATTATGCAAATGAAAACTGGTGCATGACGGGCTACCACAGCGTGTCCGTGATAGCGGATGCCGTGATAAAGGGCAATGCGCCCTTTGACGCCAACCGTGCACTGGAGGCCTGCGTACAGACGGCGCGTTACAAACCTTATGACGGGCTGGCCTATTACATGCAGTACGGCTATGTGCCGGAGGATAAAAATTCTTCTTCCGTATCCAAAACCCTGGAGTATGCGTATGACGACTGGTGCATTGCGCAGATGGCCAAAAAGCTGAACCGACCCGACATTTACGGGGAGTTCATCAAACGTTCCCTTTATTATAAAAATGTGTATGATGCGTCCACGGGTTTCATGCGTCCGAAAATGAGCGACGGCAGCTTCCGCAAGGACTTTGACGTGCTGTCTACCCACGGGCAGGGCTTCATTGAGGGCAATGCCTGGAACTACAGCCTGTATGTGCCGCAGTATCCTGCGGATATGATCAATATGATGGGCGGGCAGCAGCAGTTTGTACAACACCTAGACTCCCTCTTCACCATGCACCTGCCGGATGCGTTCTTCGCGGAAACGGAAGACATTACCCGCGATGGCATCATCGGCAACTATGTGCATGGCAATGAGCCTTCCCACCACGTGGCCTACCTCTATAACTGGACCCGGGCGCCCTGGAAAACGCAGGAACGGGTGCGGATGATACTGAAGAAAATGTACAAGCCGGCGCCGGACGGCCTGGGTGGGAATGACGACTGCGGCCAGATGAGCGCCTGGTATATTTTTACCACGCTGGGATTTTACCCGGTATGCCCCGGCTCCGACCAGTATGCGCTGGGCAGCCCGGCCATTGAGCATGCGCAACTGCAACTGGAGAATGGTAAGACCTTTACGGTGGATGTAAAAAACCAGGGCGACAAAAATGTGTATGTACAAAAAGTGCTGCTGAACGGGCAGGCCCTGGCGCACCCGTTTATCACCCATGCGGACATTATGAACGGTGGCGAGCTTACTTTTTACATGGGACCGAAGCCGGCTAAAAAGAACTATCAATAAAAATGATTATTAAAGACCTGCCAGGTTTTTTAAACCCTGGCAGGTCTTTTCTATTGCGTACCCCTTACACATCTTCTCCGCCCCCGTGCTGTGCATGGCCTGCATAAGTTGCTTACATTTATGGTATGCAGGTGCCTCCTACTGAGCAGGATCATCTTTTTCACATGCTGGGCATAGGCGCTATACAGCTTGGAAAACAGCCGCAAAATATTGCGGGCCTGGTACCGCTGGGCGCTTCCCCGGACAGGCATCACTTTATGGTGCTGCCTGACAGGAAATTGTTCTACATCTACAACGGTCCGCTCAAAGGCCGGCTGGAGCATCAACATGGAACGATAGATATCCGTTACCTGCTGGCCAGCATTAATGAAGCGGGCTTCATCAACAGCATATTCCTCTATCCCCTGCGGGCCGACCATCACATGGCGGGCCGTTTAAGCCAGCTCTACGGGGAGCCGAATATTGGACTGGGCAGTATGGAAGGTAAAACGGTGAGCACCCATCACTTTTGGGTGACGGCGGGTGAAACGGAGATCTGCTACGTAGGCCCGGCACGGAAAGCAAAGGAGACGGCAGTGATCGTATTCCGCTTTTTTCATGACCTGGATGCGCTAAAGCATTTCACGATCGCATTAAATCATTGAAAATCAAACCATATAGTATATCCCGGGACGAGTGGGCGGAAAAAAGAAAAGGCCTGCTAAACAACAGGCCAATTATGGTACTTTGGGGGGGACAATACAATTGGGTTTTCACAAGAGTACAAAAACTTATCAGGGTATATTTACAATGGATATTGAAGGTTGCATTTGTGTTTCAATTGCAGGTTCAAATTATCGAAATCAATTCAATAAAAAAGGGTTAATCCCTTCTAAACGGAAACTTTACCTGCCGTAAAAAAGTTATCTTGAGAATGGGTACGGGTAAATAACGGGGAATGGACTGTATGGCTCAAACCGTTTACCAGCCGATGTTAGCCGGTATTTTACAAGGTCTGTACTAACGGCAACGAGCATATATTTGGAAGTAATCTGTGAGAAAAAAACCGGTAATGCGCTGAGTTTAAAACGTATAAGTACGCAGATAACAACTTCGTAAATCACGGTGCAATAACCCCCGTGATTTGCCGGACTTTATAATGTGCTTTTATATATACGGGAACCAGGGGTATGGACAAGCAGCTTTCCCTCTGTAAATTTCTTTTTTTGCAGGCCTGCATAAAAAAGTAATGTACAAATAACGGTTAAAACATACCGGGATTTACGCAGTTTTTGCTGCGTGATTATTCATAAATTTTGCCGAAAAAGACGGTTTTTATATTAATAAAAATTCAATATGACATGATTATAGCAATATTATAAATTTAGGTAATTTATTATCTAATGTAAATAAATAATTTATAAATAACCTAATATAAAATTTGAAGCTAGCTTTAGGGAGTTATTTGATCATTAAACCTAAAATTTTCCGATTATGTCCTCTACTAAACAAATCAATAAAGCGGGCAAGTTCGTGGATGCTCGTCACGTGAATGAACTCCGCGAGAATTATCGTCAGGAAAGATGGATTGAGAACTCAAAACATCTCGGTAAACCCGACTCATTAAGTGTTTGGTACAGCCTGGATGAACTGAAGCAATACCTGGAAACCGCTGCAGAAGCCGGCGCCGATGGCGTGCGCGTGTACTTTGGCGCTTATCCGTCCACATACCCTGATAATATACTGCTGGAGGGCCGTCAGACCATTGTGTTCGTAGCTACGCAGCAAAAGCAGAGCCAAACGGGCAAAACCGAAAATAAAGACCTGTATGTTTCCACACCCAAAGGACCGGAAGTGGTAGCTTTCAACTTTGGCAGCATATGCCCTCCAACCTGCCCTGGTGGCGGCGGTACGACGAAAGATACGCCGACATTCATCATCGCAAAACAATCGTGAACAATCGCAACTTATTTCTACGCCTGAACTGCCAGACAAAGCGCTTGTCTGGCAGTTTTTTTTGAGGCATGCCGGTAATTCCGCCGAGTTTCCTAATTTGACCCCGTATTTAACTATTGATATGCGCCCGCTTTTATTACTAGATCTCTCTTACCCAGTTCCCTTTTATATTATCGTCATCTCGCTCTGTGTTGTTATCAGCCTGGTATCCCTCGCAAAAAAACAGCCCCCCGCCTATCTGAAACTTTTCACACTTTATATGATCCTGACCCTGGTAGTGGAATCCATCGGGTGGTGGTACACCATTCACGGGAGGAATAACCTGACGTTCTATAACCTGTATGGCATCATTAATATTACGTACTCCATTTACCTCTTACGCTCCTTCCTGCTAGAAGGAAAGGCCAAACAGGTGTTCGGCTGGCTGATGCTGGCCTACCCCTTCATCGCGCTGATCAATATCGGTTTTATACAAAAGAGCCTGCAGCATTTCGCCACTTATAGCTATATTGTAGGGGCCGTTATGGTAGTGATATGCTGTATCTGTTATTTTTACCAGCGCATTAAATACCCCGGCAGGCAGAACCTGCTCAGGGACCCGTCCTTCTGGATCGCCACCGGACTGCTTTTCTTTAACTCCATCAGCGTGCCGTACCTGGGGATCGTAAATTTTATCTCCAATATCCCGCAATATGCCTATAAAACGTTCTTTAATATAAATGCCATCATCAATATCATTCTTTATTCATTGTATTGTATATCATCGCTATGCAGTCTGAATTTCCGGAAGTTGCCATCGTAATCATCACCACCACCATCCTGCTGCTTTTCCTGGTAGGGTTCATCATCATCATGCTGATCCTGAACCAGAAAAGCCGCCTGGCACAGGTGCAGGAGTTGCGTTTGATGAAAGAAAAATATGAGCAGGAACTGTTAAGGACACAACTGGAAATACAGGAAAACATATTCGGCAACCTCTCCCAGGAGATCCATGACAACATTGGCCAATCGCTCACCTTTGTGTCCCTCTCCCTGCTGACCGTACCGGTAGACAATGGCAGCGAGGCGCACCTGTATATCGAGGAGAGCCGCAAAATGCTGCAGAAGGCCATTGCCGAGCTGCGGGACCTTTCCAAAGGCCTGCAAACGGAACGTATTACGGAAATCGGGCTGGCAAAATCAATTGAATTTGAGCTGCAGCGGCTGGAAAGGACCAATTTGTACAAAACTTCCTTTAATTTTACGGATGTCCGGAACCTGATGGACCACCAGACGGAAACCATCCTGTTCAGGATCGTACAGGAAATGCTGAACAATATTGTGAAGCATGCCCGGGCCAGTGAACTGGAAGTATCTTTAACCCATGACTACGAGACCATTGTCCTGGAGATCAGGGATAACGGGATCGGGTTCGACCCCGGCGCCCTGCTCGGGAAAGAACAGTCCAAGGGCTTAGGGCTCAGAAATATCCGTAAACGAGCCACCCTTATCGGAGGTACCTGTATCATCAATAGTATAAAGAATGGCGGAACCACTATTCGTATAACCATACCCGTAAATAAACACTCGTTCCATGAGCACCACGAAGAAAGCCAAATATAGTGTGGCGATTGCCGATGACCATGTGCTGGTACGTAAAGCGCTTGGCCGGCTGATTAATACGTTCAGTGATTATTTCATGCTGTTTGAAGCCAGCAACGGCGAAGAGGTGATAAAGATCATCAACAGCCGTGAAATACAATTACCTGATATTCTGATACTGGATGTGAACATGCCCGGTATGAACGGCTATGAGACGGCTACCTGGATCAACAACCACTTCCCGCAGATCAAAGTGCTGGCACTGTCCATGCTCAACGATGAATCCGTGATCATTAAAATGCTGAAATCCGGGGCTAAAGGTTACATCATGAAAAATGTAGAACCGGACGACCTGCGGGACGCTTTTGATTCCATCATTAAAAAGGATTTTTACCTGCCCGACTATATTTCCGGCAAAGTGATCTCCGGCCTGCAGAGAGATGTGCTGTCCGTAAGTGAGAAAATAGACCTTACGCCCAAGGAAAAATATTTCCTGCAACTGCTGTGCACGGAGCTTTCCTATAAGGAGATCGCACAGAAAATGTACGTAAGCCCGCGCACCATTGACGATTACAAAAGCAGCCTTTGCGAAAAGCTGAAAGTGAAAACAAGGGTAGGTCTGGTCATTTTTGGAATTAAATACGGGCTGATTGATATTACGAATTAGGAAGTACGATGTATGAGGTATGATACCGGCCTTATTTTCCTACTTCCTATATCTTACTTCCTACCTCCTATTCATCCATGGCGTGATCTCCTGCTACCCGCTGGCCTTTCCATACTTTCTGCGCGGTCCATTCCTGCGGGGCGGCAGTCCAGAAGGAATGCGCCGCAGGCAAGCCCAGCGCCAGGAAACCGGTAGTGCACAGGTACAGGCTGCCGGTAGAAGTATAGGTGTCTGCTATCTCCGGCTGATGACCGCAGAAACCGATCTGCAGCCAGCCCTGCCCATCAAAAGTACCGGGTGTTTCAAAAATGTTCTTCATCACCGCAGTTAAGGCGCAACGCACCTGCGCCGGCTGCAACTCCTCCGGCAGGCGGCCTTCCAGGGCCAGTTGTCCCAGGGGCTGGAACACGGCGTTGCGGTAAGGCATGGAACGCCCCACCACCGGGAAAGTGCCTTCCGGCGATATCAGCCTTTCCAGTATCGCCCCATAGCGCTGCATACGCTTCAGCTCCCGCTCGTATTCCCTTTGCGGCGCCTTGCCATAGGTGGCCAGCACCTTCAGCACATCCGCCAGCATGGGATGGATAACAAATGCATTATAATAGTCGAAATGAAAATGCGGGCCATCGCCGTACACGCCATCTCCCTTATACCATTCCTGGTGCATCCTTACAGCATAGTCCACCCGCATAGGGTCCCACTCTTCGCCAAACTGCAGCAGCGCCGCCTCTATGATGGCGGCAAACAGCAGCCAGTTACTGAAGTACGGTTTAATGCTCCGCAGGCTTTTAAACGCAGCCACCACCTGTGCTTTCACAGTAACCGGCAGGGGCGCCCAGAGCTGCTCCGGCGCACGGAGAAAGGCATGTGCCAGGAAAGCGCCGTCCACCAGGGGCTGCGCGTCGTGCTGCCCGGTAAAGTTCATGTAATCCGGGGAGGCCGGGTCCACCGCCTTTGCCGTGGCGGACCGGGCGTACTGTATCAGCCGCTGCCGCTCCTGCCCTTCTGCCGTGCTATCCGCACCCAGCTCCAGCCAGGGTGCAATACCGGCCAGGGTGCGGCCAAAGGCTTCCAGGTAGGTGACCTTTTCTACAGGCTTGCCATAATGCGGCGCTACTTCCGTCGGCATGTGCTGTTTCAACTGCCCCCTGCTCAAATGCAGCAATACCGGTGTGGCAATGCGGGATAGCAGGGCGGTCCAGTACGCACGGTCCGTTTCGCCGGGCGTATACTGCGCGGCAGCGGCGGCCGGCAGCACCACATCGCCTGGCCGTATGGCGCCGGCCAGGCCGGCTATTTTTACAAAGTCTCTCCTGTTCATTTCGCCCACTGCTTATACCGCAACAGCGCTTCCACAAAATAATAATCCGCATAGGTAAGCGGCACGTCCACCTCGGAATGATGCGGGAAGGAACCAACGCTGTGCATCAGGATAAAATCATTATTCGTGCCCGCTGCCGCCAGGTAGGCCGGGCTGCAAAGGCTGGTCAGCATCTGCTCGGCTGCCTGCCAGTATCGGGCGGCATCCTTGCCGGAAGCGTAGCGGCTCAGCTCCAGCAGGGCCGATGCGGCAACAGCAGCGGCAGAAGCGTCGCGCGGCGCATCGGGAATGCCGGGAGCGTTAAAGTCCCAGTAAGGCACCATGTCCTTTGGCAGGTTGGGATGGTTCAGCACAAAGTCCGCTATATGTTTCGCCTGGTCCAGGTAAGCTTTGTTCCTGGTTTCCCGGTACATCATGGTATAGCCGTACAGGCCCCATACCTGCCCGCGCGCCCAGGCGGAGTTGTCGGCCGCGCCCTGGTGGGTCACCTTTTCCAGCACGGCGCCGTTAGCGGGATCATAGTCCACTACGTGGTAGGAGCTGTAGTCTTCCCGGAAATGATTTTTGATGGTGGTGTTGGCATGCGTTTCCGCGATCTTTTTAAAGGAGCGGTCGCCGCTGGTTTTAGTGGCCCAGGTCAGCAGCTCCAGGTTCATCATGTTGTCAATGATCACCGGGAATTGCCACTTCCCGTGGTCCCAGGATTTGATGCAGCCCACCGTGGGATTGAAACGGGTGGACAGGGAGCGGGCGCTGGTCAGCAGCACCTCCCTGTAGGCGGGATCTTTGGTGAGGCGGTACGCGTTGCCAAAGCTGCTGTACATCATGAAGCCCAGGTCGTGGGTGCCGGTGTTGTGCTGCTCTTTCTTCACCAGCGCCAGCCGCTTTTCCGCTTCTGCTTTCAGCGCTTCATCCTTCGTATATTCGTACAGGTACCAGAGGGTGCCGGGGTAAAAGCCGCTGCACCACCAGCCGGAACCGGAGGTCACCAGGCTGCCGTCTTTAGGATTGGTGGAGCGGGGCAGCAGCGTATCCGGCAGGTGCTGCGCCATCAGCTTGTATTGCTTTACGGCCCGGTCCAGCGCATGGTTGGCCGCCTTTGTCAGCTCCGGTTTGGCCGACTGGCCATAGGCCTGTACGCCCCAGGCAAGGCATACCAGCATGATACCGCTGGTCAATAGTTTCAGTTTTTGCATCCGTGAATATTTACTTGGTCTTTTTTTGTTTTTTTACCGGCCGGGCTTTTACCACCTCTTCTCCCGCAGAGGAAGCCCGCTCTATCAACTGTATTGGTATGATCTCCTGCGAATAGCGGTGCTGGGCGGCCGGCGGTGTGTGCAACAGCTCTGTCAGAGCCGCTACCACCCGCTCTCCCATCATTTCCGGGTACTGGTCCACAGAGGTGATGGAGGGCGTAATGATCTGGCTTCTCGGATCATTGGAATACCCTACGATCTTAATGTCCTCCGGCACCCGCAGGTTTAGCTGGCGGCAATACTCCATTATGGTAATGGCCGTAGTGTCATTGGCGGCAAAAACGCCATCCGGGTAGGGCGGACGGGCAAAGATCTGCTCGCAGGCCCGCAGCGCATTTTCCCGGCTCAGCTCCTGGTAAAAGATGCGCGATTTCTTGAATGGCAGCTTGTACTGCTGCAGGGCGCTCTTGTAACCGGCCACCCGCTCAATATACAGGCTGCAGGTAAGCGGTCCTGAAATATGCACAATGTCTTTACAGCCCTTCAGGATCAGGTGCTCCGTAGCGGTAAAGCCGCCGCGGAAATCATCCCCCTTTATCACTTTCATATTGTGCTCCAGCGGCACACGGTCAAAGAACACGAGGGGGATATGATGGTTCTTGAAAATATCAAAATGCGAAAAGTCCGTTGTAAACAGCGTGGTGGATACCGCCAGGCCGTCTACCCGGGCAGAGTACAGGGTATTGACCAGGGCCACCTCCTGCTCATAAGAGTCATTGGACTGGCAGATGATCAGGTGATAGCCGTGCTCCTGCAGCTTGTTCTGTATGACGGTACTGATGGCTGCCGGGAAGAACATGGAAATACGCGGTATGATCAACCCTATCGTTTTGCTTTTGTTATTGCGCAATCCCGCTGCCAGCGCATTGGGCCGGTATCCCAGCTTGCGCGCCATCTTTCGCACTTTCTCCTTCGTAGCGGCGCTGATGTTAGGATGGTCATTCAGTGCCCGGGAAACCGTAGACACGGAGAGCTGCAGCTCTTCCGCGATATCCACGATTGTTTTTTCTGATCGTTTGCCCATATAATTGTTTTGCAGTGGGTAGTAGCAGTTTACAGTCAGTAAGTTACAAAAGTAGCTTTGTAGTTACATACTGCCAACTACCCGGGGGCGCTGCTACCTGCCCATCCAGCCGCCATCCACGGTCAGGATCGTGCCATGCACATAATCCGAAGCCGCCGACGCGAGGAACACCGTTGGTCCTTTAAAGTCATCCGGCTCGCCCCAGCGGCCGGCCGGTATGCGTTCCAGGATGGACCGGCTGCGTTGCTCGTCCGCGCGCAGGGCAGCGGTATTGTCCGTTGCAATGTACCCGGGGGCGATGGCGTTCACGTTCACGCCCTTTGCCGCCCATTCATTGGCAAAGGCTTTTACCAGGGAGCCTACCGCGCCCTTGCTGGCCGCATATCCCGGCACATTAATACCCCCCTGGAAGGTAAGCAGGGAGGCGGTAAAGATCACCTTTCCGCTGCCCCGGGCCAGCATGCCCTTCCCTATCTCACGGGTAAGTATAAACTGCGCATTGAGATTAGTGTTGATCACGTTGTCCCAGTACTCGTCCGGGTGCTCTGCAGCCGGCTTGCGCATGATAGTGCCGGCATTGTTCACCAGTATATCTATAACAGGAACGTCCTGCTGCACCTGCTTTATAAAAGCATACAGGGCGGTACGGTCCGCAAAGTCGCACTGGTAGCCCCGGAAGGGGCGGCCCAGTGCAGTCACGGCTTTTTCCACCTGGCTGCCGGCCGGCTCCAGCGAGGCGGAAACCCCGATGATATCCGCCCCGGCCTCTGCCAGCGCCACGGCCATGGCCATGCCGATGCCTCTTTTACAACCAGTGACCAGTGCGGTCTTTCCCTGCAGGTTAAATTGATCCAATACCATTTTTTATTTTTTATGCCGAATGCTGAATGCCAAACGCTGAACGCTTCCTTTATTATGCGTTACGCGTTATGCATTCGGCGTTTAGCGTAGTTCTGTAATAGCGCAGCCGTCCATATCTCCATAGTCCAGGTTCTCACCGGCCATGCCCCATATAAAGGTGTAGTTGCTGGTGCCGGCGCCGGCGTGTATGCTCCAGGGCGGGGATATCACGGCCTGCTCGTTCTGCATCCAGATATGGCGGGTTTCCTGTGGCTGTCCCCAGAAATGGCTCACGGCCTGGCCCTGCGGCACTTCAAAGTAAAAGTATACTTCCATGCGCCGGTCATGCGTGTGGGCCGGCATGGTGTTCCATACATTACCGGGCTGCAGCTCCGTCATGCCCATCTGCAACTGGCAGGTAGGCAGCACGCTGTTCACGATCAGCTTGTTGATAGTACGATGGTTGGAAGTTTCCTGTGCGCCCAGGGTCACCACTTCCGCTTCCTTTTTGGTAATGCGGCGGGTGGGGTAGCCGGTATGGGCCGGTGTGGAGTTAAGGTAGAATTTAGCCGGCGCAGCCGCATCCTTACTGCTGAAGATCACTTCCTGCTTCCCCCGGCCTATATACAGCGCTTCCTTGAAATTAATATCCAATACTTCCCCATCTACTTTTACAGTACCGGCGCCGCCTACATTGATAATACCCAGTTCCCTGCGCTCCAGGAAGTATGCGGCCTTTAACTGGTCTACCGGCTGCAGGGGCACTTCCCTGCCCACCGGCATAATACCGCCGGTAATAAAACGGTCATAGTGGCTGTATACCAGCTTTACGGCATCTGCTTCAAATAACTTTTCTATCAGCAGCGCCTGTCGCGTTTGTTCCGTGGTCCAGCTTTTTATTTCCTCCGGACTGCTGGCATACCTTGTTTCTGCGTTGATATTCATTCCCTGAAGTTTTTTGAAATATATGGAAAGATAGCGGTAAATAATGAATATTGCAAACGTTTGCATAAATAGATGGAGGGGATTAACAGGTTATTGCTTTCTTTGCAGGTCAACTGTCAAAATCTTATCAAGGATTAACATTATAGTATTAAAAACAAAATCATATATTCCATACTTTAGTATCATGAATAAGTATCTGCAAATTCATCCTGACGATAATGTATTGGTAGCCCTGCAGGACCTTCCGGGGGGCACGCCTGTACAGTTCAACGGTACTTCCCTTTCACTGGTAAAAGACGTTCCCGCTAAACATAAATTCATGCTCACCGACCTGCAAACCGGTGACCCGATTGTGATGTATGGCGTACTGGTAGGCAAGGCAACGGAGCCCATCTTTAAAGGAGAGATCATTACCACCGGCAATGTACGCCACGATTCCAGCGCTTTCCATGAAAAAGACAAGTCCGAACAATGGAACAAACCGGACGTAAGCCGCTGGAAAGACCGCACCTTTATGGGCTATGCCCGCAGGGACGGGCAGGTAGGCACCCGCAACTACTGGCTGGTGATACCAATGGTATTCTGCGAGAACAGGAACGTAGGCGTGATCAAAACCGCCTTTGAAAAAGGACTGGGCTTTGCCCCGCCGGAAATGTACAACGAGCAGGTAAGCGACCTGGTGAACCTGTACAAGGAGGGCAACCTGGAGGCGATCAAAACCTACCAGCCGCCTTCTGTAACAGAAACGGCTAAACGTAACAATGTATTTACCAATATAGACGGCATCAAATTCCTGACCCACGAAGGAGGATGCGGCGGCACCCGCCAGGATGCGGAAGCGCTCTGCGCGCTGCTGGCCGGCTACATCCACCATCCCAACGTGGCAGGCGCTACCATACTGAGCCTGGGCTGCCAGCATGCACAGGTGTCCATCCTGCAGACGGCGCTCCGGAAGTTGAACCCGGCTTTTGACAAACCGGTGCTGGTATTTGAGCAGCAGAAAAGCAAATCGGAATTCGACATGCTGTCCACCGCCATTAAGGAAACCTTCCTGGCGCTGGTGGAAGCCAATAAAATGGAGCGCAGCCCCGCCCCCCTGTCCAGGCTGGTAATAGGGCTGGAGTGCGGCGGTTCCGACGGGTTCTCCGGTATTTCCGCCAACCCGGCCGTGGGCCACACTTCCGACCTGCTGGTAGCGCTGGGCGGCACCTCCATTCTCTCCGAATTCCCGGAGCTGTGCGGGGTAGAGCAGGAAATCATCAACCGCTGCGTATCAGAGAACACGGCGGAAAAATTCATCCGCATCATGCGCGCCTACGAAAACAGGGCGGAATCCGTAGGGTCCGGTTTTTACATGAACCCTTCTCCCGGCAATATCAAGGACGGCCTGATCACGGACGCCATCAAGTCTGCCGGCGCAGCCAAAAAGGGGGGCACTTCCCCGGTAGTGGATGTGCTGGACTATACCGAGTATGTGACCAAAACCGGGCTGAACCTGCTGTGCACACCAGGCAACGACGTGGAGTCCACATCCGCGGAAGTAGGTTCCGGCGCCAACATCGTGCTGTTCACCACCGGGCTGGGCACCCCCACCGGCAACCCGATAGCACCGGTAGTAAAGCTGGCCACCAATACCCGCCTGGCAGAGCGCATGCCCGACATCATTGACATTAATACCGGCCCCATTATCAGCGGGGAGAAAAGCATCGCGGAAATGGGAGAAGCCATACTGGAATTCGTGATCAAAACGGCCAGCGGGGAGATCACCACCAAAGCCGAGCAACTGCACCAGGACGACTTCATTCCCTGGAAGCGGGGCGTAAGTTTGTAACTGAAAAGCTAACAGATAAAAAAAATGCCGGAACTGCTCCGGCATTTTTCGTTTCCTATCTATACATGTATGTGTTACTTGTGCACGTAACGCAGGTGCTCGTCCCGCGGCGTCATTTTAGGTATCATCAGGTGGATGATCAGCAGTACGGTCAGGTACAGCGAGCCGGCAATGAGGAAGGCAAAGAAATAACCGGACTTGCCGCTGCTGTCCAGCACCCGGCCCAGGCCCAGGTTGGCCATTGCACTGGCCAGTGCGCCTACCATGCCGCCAATGCCTACTACGGAGGCAGTGGCTTTTTTCGGGAACACATCCGATACCACCGTGAAGATATTGGCAGACCAGGCCTGGTGCCCGCCGGCAGCCAGTCCTATTAATACTACCGCTACCCACTGGTTGTCCGTTTGCGTAGCAAAGGCCACCGGCAGTATCAGCAATGCGCAGAGCAGCAGGGTTACCTTACGGGATTTATTGATAGACCATCCTCTCTTAATAAAAGCGGAAGACAGCCAGCCGCCTACAATACTGCCTACATCGGAGATCACGTAAATGGTGATCATGGGCAGCGCCAGCCCTTTCAGCTCCAGCCCAAACTGCGCGTGCAGGAAGAAACCGCCCCAGAACAGGTAGAACCACCATACGGCATCCGTGGTTTTCAGGATAGCGAAGGCCCAGGTCTCTTTCAGGCCAAACACGCGCCTCCAGGGCAGGCGCTCGCTGTTCTCGGCGGTGGTATCGCTGAGGATATGATCCAGTTCGGCCTTGCCCACCCTCGGGTGCACCTCCGGCTTGCGGTAAGTGGTAAGCCACAGCACCAGCCAGATAGCGCTGAATACAAAGGTGATGCAAAAAGCGAACTGCCAGTTGGTGCCGTCATTCATCACCACCAGGGGTATGATGAGCGGGGCCAGTATGGCGCCTATATTGGTGCCGGCATTAAAGATGCCGGTAGCAAATGCCCTTTCTTTCTTGGGAAACCATTCCGCCACGGTCTTGATACAGGAAGGGAAGTTGCCCGCCTCGCCAATGCCCAGGCCAAAGCGCGCTACGGCAAATCCTATCCAGCCCATGCTCCTGGTTACCAGTGCATGTGACAGGCTGAATATGCTCCAGATGCCGATGGACAGCGCATAACCGATCTTGGTGCCTACCCTGTCTACCAGGCCGCCCATCAGCAGCATGCCCAGGCCATAGGCGATCATGAACGCAAAATTGATATTGCTATATTCTGTATTGGTCCAGTGGAAAACGTGGTTCTGCAGGGTTGGGCCCAATACGCCGATAATGCTGCGGTCCACATAGTTAATGGTGGTGGCTACAAACAACAGCGCGAGAATACGCCAACGGTATTTGCCTACCTTTCCCGCAGCCTGCTGTAAGCCTGATAATGTCTTTTCTTGAGTGGGAGGTGAAGTCATAACGGGTATTTATAAAAAGTATTTAGCTCAATTTACTTCACATTCGCCAGTAATGCAAACGTTTGCTTAATTTTTGTCTGCAGCGCCGCCCAATCCTGGCTTTCTATCAATTGTTTGGACAGCAAATTGGAGCCCATACCTACGCATACCACGCCGGCATCAAACCAGGACTGCATGCTTTCCTGCGTGGGCTCTACCCCGCCGGTGGGCATAAACCTGATCTGCGGGAACAGCGGCTTTACGGCCTTCACAAAACCGGGGCCCAGCACATTACCCGGGAACAGCTTTACCAGCGGGGCCTCCAGCTTTTCCGCCACGGCTATTTCCGAAGGCGACATGCAGCCGGGTATCCAGAGGATGTTGGCGGAACGGCAATACGCGGCGGTGCCTTCTTCCATGATGGGGCTTACAATAAAATCGGCGCCCATGCCGGTATATACTTCCGCATCTGCCGCATTCTTGATGGTGCCGATACCCAGGTACAGGTCCGGCATGTCCACCAGCTTTTTGTCGCGCATGGCGGCAAAATTGCGCCGCGCATGCTCTCCGCGGTTGGTAAACTCAAATACCCTTATACCGGCATCATAGCAGGTTTGCAGCACCTGCAGGCAGGTAGCCTCATCGTCATTGTAAAATACCGGTATCATGCGGCTGCGTTCAAAAGCAGCTATGATAGTTGCTGGTTGTGGCGTCATAGTTCTTTACGCTGGTTTACAAGCTGTTAAATGAGCTTTAAGATATCAGCTTTTGATGTTTTATTAAAATCTCCTTTTACAAACAGTTTGGAATAGGCGGCAGCGGCAGCGAAGGAGATCACCTGCTGCGCATCAAACCCTTCCAGCAGCCCGTGTACCAGGCCGGCCATGAAGCTGTCGCCACTGCCCACGCGGTCCACCACGGCATCCGTCTCATATTGCCGGGACACGGTTTGCCGGCCGTTATGGTAATAGGTGGCATAGTACAGGTTATGCGTGGGCGCGCCGGAAAAACGAAAGGTGAACGCCACGTGCTTACAGCGTGTATACTTTTCCGTTATTTCGCGGGCTACCTTTTCGGCCTGCTCCAGGTATACCTCTTTCTTATTCTGTTCCAATGCTACGGTGTCCAGGTTGGTATCCAGCATATCGTGCGCGGCCCAGATGTTGCCCATCACCACATCGCAGTAAGACACCAGCTCGGGCATAACGGCAAAAGGCTTGGCGTACTGCCAGAGCTTGCTGCGGTAATTCAGGTCCGTGGAAATGGTAAGCCCCTTGCGGGATGCGGCTTCCAGGGCCTCCTGGCATACCCTGGCCGCCTGCTCGCTCAATGCGGGCGTAATAGCGCTCCAGTGGAACCAGGTGGCGTTTTCCAGCAGCGCATCCCAGTCCGTAGCGCCTGGCTTCAGCTCGCAGAAAGCGGAATAGCTGCGGTCATACACCACTTCCGCATGCTTGAGGTCGCTGCCCTGCGCCAGGTAGTAGGTGCCAATGCGGTCGCCTCCCAACAGCATACGGTCCGTAACAATACCTGCCTTTTCCAGTTGCTGCAGGGCCTGCCTGGACAGCCCATTGTCCGGCACCCGGCTGATGTAAGCTACCGGCGTGCCCCAGCCTGCCAGCGAGGCTGCTACATTGGCCTCTGCGCCGCCTATGTACATGGCCGCCTGCTGCTGGTCCCATTCCGGTGAGAACCGGAACAATATTTCTCCGTACGATATAACTTTTACTGCCTTCATCCTAAAATATGCTTAACGCTGAATGCTTAATGCCAAACGCGTGCTGCTCTTATGTGTTGAACAGTTGGCGTTAAGCGTCCGGCTTTTTAAAACTTAAAATATGCCTTGGCATTATAGTAGCAAATATCCTGCACCATTTTACCCAGCCATTTAATATCAGCGGGTAATTCCCCGTTTTCCACATCATTACCGATCAGGTTACACAAAATACGACGGAAATATTCATGCCGGGAGTAGGAAAGAAAGCTCCTGGAATCCGTGAGCATGCCGACAAACCGGCTCAGCAGCCCCATATTGCTGAGTGCGTTCATCTGTTTTTCCATGCCATCCTTCTGATCCAGGAACCACCAGCCGGAGCCAAACTGCATTTTGCCGGGGATGCTGCCATCCTGGAAATTGCCCACCATGGTGGCAAATACTTCGTTATAAGCCGGGTTCAGGTTATACACTATGGTCCTGGCCAGCTTATCCTGCTTGTCCAGCCCATCCAGGAAAGCAGACATGCCTTCCGCTACCTGCCAGTCGCCGATGGAATCCACGCCGGCATCTGCTCCCAGCAGCCCCACCAGGCGGCTGTTATTGTTACGGATAGCGCCCACGTGGAATTGCTGGGTCCAGCCTTTTTCATGGTTCCACTCGCAGATGGTATGCAGGGTGGCGGATCTGAACTGCTGCGCTTCCTCCGGGCTCACGTTCTTGCCTGCACGTAATTTGGCAAAAATATCGTCCAGCTTCCCCTGCTTAAAATTCACAGCATAGAAGGTGCTGATCCCGTGGTCAGACAGGCGCCCGCCTGCCGCATGAAAATAATCATGCCGGCTGCGCAGGGCGTCCAGCAGGGCCTGGTAACTGTAGATGTCTGCATTGGCAGCAGCGCCCAGCTTGTCCATATAGCTGTTAAAAGCGGCCGCATCTTCCACCGCCACGGACCTGTCGGGCCGGAACGTGGGCAGCACCTTGATGGGAAAATTTTGTTGCTGCAGCGCTTTATGATGCTCCAGGCTGTCGGCCGGGTCGTCCGTGGTGCAGAGCGCTTCCACTTTAAAATGCTCCAGCAAGGCTGGAGCGGTCCACTGCGGCAATTGAGCATTGCAATGCTCGTAGATGGCATCTGCCGTATCCGGGTTCAACTGCTGCTTTACGCCAAATGGGTTCAGCAGCTCCATATGCGTCCAGTGATACAACGGGTTGCGCATGGTATAAGGTACGGTGGCCGCCCAATGCCTGAACCTGGTCACATGATCTGCGTTGCCGGTAATATATTCCTCCGCCACGCCATTGGCCCGCATGGCGCGCCACTTGTAATGGTCGCCCTGCAGCCACATGGCGCTCATGTGCTCAAACTGCCGGTTGCCCGCAATGTCTTCCGGCGGCAGGTGGTTATGATAATCGATGATGGGCATGCCGCTGGCATACTCATGATATAAGCGTTTAGCCGTTTCCGTTTGTAACAAAAAGTCGTCTGATAAGAATTGCTTCATAGTTGATCATATACGTGAAAAATGATGCCCTTCCGCATAAGCAATAGCGCCTTCCTGCAACATGCCCAGCAGGTGGCCGGTTAACAGCTCCGTAAAGCCGGGCAGCCGGGTAAGATCGCTTTCCCAGAGGCGGCTGTCCGCACATACCTGCTCTACAAAACGGGCTACAGTGGCGCTGCGGGAGGTATCCACCTCCTGCCAGTAACTGGCAAACAGGGCGGCGTTATCGTCTGTGATCAGGTATTGCTCTCCGCCGCGGGCGCCGTAATATTTGCCGTTCTCCTCCTTTACCGGGCGCAGGAACAGCAGCATGGCGGCAAAGCCCAGGCACATGGCCGGGGGCAGGGCCTGCTGCCGCTCGTAATAACGCAGCAGGGTGCGCACATTACGGGCGTTCATTTTGGAGCTTTCCTGGAAAGTGATGCTGATGAGCTTATGCGCAATATAAGGATTGGCGAAGCGATCCAGCACATCCTGTGCAAAAGTATTGGCCTGCGGGCAAATATCCGTTATGGTAGGTAATATTTCTTCCACGATCACGGTGCGGAAAAAGGAGCGCATATAAGCATGCTCCATGCATTCGTACACGGTATTGAGCCCGCCCAGGAAAGCCAGCGGTACGGATACGGTATGGCTGCCGTTCAGGATGCGTAGCTTCTGCTCCCGGTAGGGCGTGATGCTGGGCGCTATCAGCATGCGCGGATCGGCCTGCTGGAAAGACAGCACCTGTTGAATATTTTCCCCACCTTCTACGGCCCACAGCAGGAAAGGCTCTACATCTATCCACAGGTCGTCCGTATACCCGGCCTGCTGCTGCAGCTCCTCCAGGTTGCGGGGCTTACCCGGCACAATCCGGTCTACCAGCGAATTACAGAAATGATTGTCCGTTCGTATCCAGGTGATGAATTCCTCCGGCAACCGGTTAAACGCCGCTAACCGCAGCACTATTTCCTGCAGTTGCCGCCCGTTGTCCACCACCAGTTCCGTAGGCACGATCACAAAGCCGGTATGGGCGCTGCCTTTAAAATAACGGTACCTTTCCCACAGCACGGCCAGCAGCTTGCCGGGGAAAGAAGCCGGCACGCCGGTGCTGATATTTTCCTCCATATATTGTATCCCGACTTCCGTAGTGTTGGACACAATTACCTGCAGTTCAGGCTGATGCACGGCTTCCAACACCTTCCCCCAGTCTGCATTCGATTGCAAAACACGGCTAATAGAAGCGTTCACCAGCATTTGATTCACCAGCTCTCCCTGCGACACGCCTTTGATATGCGTGGTGTACAGGCCATCCTGTGCAGAAAATTCCGTTACGGGGCCGTCCGTGGACTTTACCACCACTACCCTGCCCCTGAATATCCCCTGCTTGTTGGCCTTGTCTACCAGGTAGTCCACCAGCCCCCTTAACAGCACGCCGGTGCCGAACTGCAGCACTTTCTCGGGAAAACTGAAATAATCTTTGCTAATTCCCAGCGCAGGATGCCGGGCTACGTAATCCTTGTTTAATGCAGATAACATGGAACTCATTTATAATATCTAAATTCTTTACCCAATAAATATAAGGTTACCTTTTAAGAATTTATAATAAAAATGGGAAAAAGGGAGCGGCTGAGAAATTATTTGCAGCAAAGGAGAAATTTGTATAAGTTGTAGCAATCACTTCGCGCATGGCCTTCCAGGACCATAACAATCACTACGATGTGCTTATCATTGGCGCCGGACCGGCCGGCTCTTCCTGCGCCCTGGCGCTTGGTCATGCCGGGCTGCGCGTAGCCCTTGCAGACAGGCACACCTTTCCCCGGGATAAAGTTTGCGGCGATGCCATACCCGGGCGCGCCATTAAATGCCTGCACGAGATGGACCCGCAGTTTGCCGCTGCGTTGGCCGCTTTCACGGAAAAACTGCCTACCCGGCAAACGGCCTGTTACTTCAACAATAAAAAGCTGGATTTTTCCTGGGCCCTGGAAGCCTATACCGCCACCCGCATGAGCTTTGACAATTTCCTGCTCTCCCTCGTGAAAGAACGCGGCGCCGTGGAGGTGCTGGAAGGCAGGGAGATCAGCGAGATCATGCACTCCGGGAGCGGTTTTACCGTTACCACCCGGAACGGGCAAGAGGCTTTCCATGCCACCCTGCTGGTAGGCGCGGACGGCACCAATGGGGTAACGGCCAAACAACTGACCTGGCAACAAATGGACCGGAGGCACCATGTAGCCGCTGTACGGCGCTACTACCGCCAGGTGGGCGGCATGGAGGATACCTGTACGGAAGTATATTTTGACCGGAAATACCTGCCGGGATATTTCTGGGTGTTCCCCATCCACGGCGGGCTGGTAAATGCCGGCATGGGCGTGCTGTCCGATGATGTGGTAAAAAAGCAGATCAACGTAAAGCAGGCTTTTTACGATTTTATTGAACGCTCCGCCATCCTGCGCAGCAAATTCCGGGATGCACAGCCGGCAGGGCCGCTGCAGGGCTGCGGCCTGCCCCTGGGCTCCAGGTGGGTGACCATGAGCGGCGACCATTTCCTGCTGGCCGGCGATGCAGCCTGCCTGATAGACCCGGTAAGCGGGGACGGTATCGGCAACGCGGTATTGAGCGGCAAACTGGCGGCGGAACAGGCGATCCGCTGCTTCGCAGCCGGCAATTTCAGCGCGGCATACCTGAAAACCTATGAGCAGGCCCTCTATAAAGCGGCGGGGGCAGACCTGCAGCGAAAAGCCCGGGTGCTGAAGACCCTGGCCCGGATGCCCTTCCTGTTTGACACTGTTTTTACCATCGGAAAACACAGGATCGTCAAAAATTTCCTGAAATAGACCCCTTTCTGCATTTTACCCTAACTTTGCAGCTTCAATGGTTAAGATATGAGCAGACATGGCAAAGTGCTGGTAGCAATGAGCGGCGGTATAGACAGTACTGTAACGGCGCTGATGCTGCATGAGCAAGGATATGAAGTGGTGGGCATCACCATGAAGACCTGGGATTACGCATCCGCCGGTTCCAGCAAAAAGGAAACGGGCTGCTGTAACCTGGACTCTTTCAACGATGCCCGGGCAGCCGCCGTGCAGCACGGGTTTCCGCATTTCGTACTGGACATCCGGGACGAATTCGGGGATTTTGTGATCAATAACTTTGTAGACGAATACCTGGCCGGCCGCACCCCCAACCCCTGCGTGCTGTGCAACACCCATATCAAATGGCGGGCGCTCCTCAAAAGGGCCGACGCCATGGACTGCGCTTTTATCGCCACCGGCCACTACGGGCAGATACGCGAGCTGAACGGCCGCTATGTGATCAGCAAAGGCGTGGACGAGCTGAAAGACCAGAGCTATGTGCTCTGGGGCCTGCAGCAGGACGTGCTGGCCCGTACCCTGCTGCCGCTGGGGCAGTACCGCAAGACCGAGATCCGGCAAATGGCCCACGACTTCGGCTATCCCGAACTGGCCAAAAAAGCGGAAAGCTACGAGATCTGCTTTGTGCCGGACAATGACTACCGCGGCTTCCTGAAGCGCCGGGTATCCGGCCTGGAGGAAAAGGTGAGCGGGGGCAATTTTGTGCTGAAGGACGGCACCATTGTAGGCCAGCACAAAGGCTACCCCTTCTATACCATCGGCCAGCGCAAGGGGCTGGACATTGCCCTGGGCAGGCCCGTGTACGTGACCAGCATTATCCCCGAAACCAATACCGTGGTGCTGGGCGAAGAAGACGACCTGCAGCGCAGCGAAATGCGGGTGGCCGGCATCAACCTGGTTAAATACGACCACATTCCCGAAGGGCTGGAAGTGGTTACCAAGATCCGCTACAAGGATAAAGGCGCGCTGAGCAACCTGTATCATGGCGATAACGGGCAGGTGCACGTGCGCTTCTACGAACAGGTAAAAGGCATTGCGCCCGGGCAGTCTGCCGTATTCTACGAAGGCGACGACGTGATAGGCGGCGGCATCATCCAGCGCCTGTAACATCATACATGGATATGATATTTGATGAATTTCCCCTGAACGGATAGTACTTCTCTTCATCTTGTGCGACCCCCTATGCCCGGCACTATGCGTGCCGGGTACGAAATAACCATTATTCAAATTTTAACTAAAACCAAGCACCCTCTATGAAAGACCGTTCTACTATCCGCTTTCGCGGGCGGCCACGCCACGCATGTTATCTATCCCCTTTTTACAGAATTTCCCTGCTGCTGCTGATGCTCTGCATGGGCCTCCTCCCTGCCCGGGCGCAACTGTCGCGGTTGCGGGCAGACGGCCAGCGCATTGTGAACGCCAGTAACCAGGAAGTGATCCTGAAGGCCGTAGGGCTGGGCGGCTGGCTGCTGCAGGAAGGCTACATGATTAAGCCCTCCTTTTCCGGCGGCGGCACCCAGTGGTCCATCAAAAAAAGATTGTACGACCAGGGACAGTCCGATGCCGCCGTAGAAGCGTTTTACCAAAGCTGGCGCGACAACTTCATTACCAAAGCGGACATTGACTACCTGGCTTCGCTGGGCTTCAACTGCATACGTTTGCCTATGCACTATGAGCTGTTCCTGACCAGCGCGCAAAGAGCCGTGCGCAACAGCGTGGCCCGCAACTCCGGGAATTACAATAACTATGTGAATTCCCTGACCAGTTGGTACAACAGCAACCAGTTGTTCAACGATGCCAACCTGGAAGGTTTCCGTACCATTGACAGCCTGCTGCGCTGGACAGGGGCCAACAACATGTACGTGGTGCTGGACCTGCACGCCGCACCGGGCGCACAGGGCACGGACGCCAACATTTCAGACGCCCTTGCAGGCAATGACCTCTGGAACAGGAGCATTTACCAGGACATAACCGTTCGCCTGTGGCAGCGCCTGGCCAGCCGGTATATGAACCATTCCGGCATTGCATTTTATGACCTGGTCAATGAGCCGAACAACGTACCGGACAACCGCTGGATACATGACCTGTACGAAAGGCTGATCAACACCATTCGCGGGCTGGGCGATACCCACCTGCTGATGATTGAAGGCAACGGCTGGGGTAACAATTACGACTATATGGAGCCGTTTACGTTCAGCAACCGTTCCAACCTGGTGTACAACGCACACCGCTACTGGATCACCAACTCCACCACGCAAACCGATCCCAATCCCAACCAGATCAACCTGATCGCCAACATGGTGAACTTCCGCAGCACACACAACGTGCCGGTATGGGTGGGAGAAACCGGCGAGAACAATAATGCCTGGCTGAGCGAGAACATTCAGGCGCTGAACTCCAAAGGCATCGGCTGGTGCCACTGGACCTACAAGCGTTTTGACAGCCAGGAGAACGCGGCGCTGATGCGCATTAACCCGCCCTACCTCATGGACGGCGCGGCGAATATGGCTGCGGTGCTGAACAACATCAGATTCGCCAACTGCGTGGCCAACAATGGCACTATTGCCGCAGTGGCGCCCGGTTCCACCCCTCCCCCGGCCAATGCGCCCATCGGTAAAACCATCTGGCTGCAGGGCTTTAACAACCAGTACGTAAGCTCCGAGAACGGCGAACAACCTATGAACTGCAACCGCGCCAGCGTACAGGGATGGGAACAGTTTGTAGTGGTGGATGCCGGCGGCGGCAAGATCGCACTGCGGGGCAACAACGGCTTGTATGTAAGCTCAGAGAACGGCGAACAGCCCATGAACTGCAACCGCCCGTCTATACAGGACTGGGAGAAATTTGACTGGATCGTAAATGCGGACGGCAAGATCTCCCTGAAAGGCAATAACGGCATGTACGTTTGCTCCGAGAACGGCGAACAGCCTATGAACTGCAACCGGCCCTCCATTTCCGGCTGGGAAGCATTTGCCTGGGGCGAAGTAAGCGCTGCTGCAACCAGCGAAGTGGCGCCTGCCATTGCTGCTGAAGACTTTAAAGTGATCGGCTACATGCCTTCCTGGTCCGGCAGTGTAAACGCCGTGCAATACAGCAAGCTCACGCACATTAACTACGCCTTCCTGCTGCCTACTGCTACCGGCGGACTGCAATCAATTGACAATCCATCCAAGCTGCAAAGCCTGGTGAGCACTGCCCATGCCAACGGCGTGAAGGTGCTGATCTCCGTGGGCGGCTGGAACGATGGCAACGACAGTGGCTTTGAAAGCCTGGCAGCCAACAGCACCTACCGCAACAACTTTGTGAACAACATGATCAATTTTGTGAACCAGTACGGGCTGGACGGTGTGGACATTGACTGGGAGTACCCGGATGCCGGGGCCTCCGCCAACAACTATGTGGCCCTGATGCGGCAGCTCTCCAGCGCCATGCACAGCCGTGGCAAGTTGCTCACCGCAGCCGTAATAGGCGCCAATGGCGGCAGCATATTAAGCAGCGTATTCCCGCTGGTGGATTACCTGATGCTGATGGCCTATGATCAGAACAATTTCCAGCATTCTACTTACAATTACGCCGTACAGTCGCTGAACTACTGGAGAGGCCGGGGCCTCCCCGCAGAGAAAGCCATACTGGGCGCGCCATTTTACGGAAGGCCTACCTGGGAATCCTACGCGCAACTGGTAAACAGGGGCGCCAATCCCTATGCCGACGTGTTTGACAACGTAGGCTACAACGGCATCACCACTATCAAGCGTAAAACCAACCTGGCCTTTGACCAGGGCGGCGGCATTATGATATGGGAGCTTTCCCAGGATGCCACCGGCGCCAATTCCCTGCTCTCCGCCATTCATGAAGTGGTGCTGGAACGGGGCGGCGGCAATCCTCCCCCGCCGGGCGATGCCCCTATCGGGCAAACCATCTGGCTGCAGGGCAACAATGGCCAGTATGTAAGCTCCAAGAACGGCGAAGGCCCCATGTGGTGCAATGCCACCCTGGTACAGGGATGGAACCAGTTCCTGGTAGTGGACGCGGGCAGCGGCAAAATAGCGCTGCGCAACCTGGATAAATACGTTTCGTCCGAGAACGGCGAACAGCCCATGAACTGCAACCGCCCGTCTATACAGGACTGGGAGAAATTTGACTGGATCGTGAATGCGGACGGGAGCATTTCCCTGCGGGGCAATAACGGCCTGTATGTTTCTTCCGAGAACGGGGCAGCCGCCATGACCTGCAACCGTACCGCCATACAGGGCTGGGAGCAGTTCAACTACGGCGTTGCGGGCGCGGCAGCGCGCACTACCCTGGCTGCAGCGGCTGTACCCGGGAAAAAAGCGGACTGCACGGCAAGCGGCAACATACTCGTATATCCCAATCCGTTAGTGCAGGGCGGCACCTTCACCCTGAGGCTGGATAAATACGACGCCAGCGCGCCGGTGCTGGTAGTGATCGTGGATATCAACAAAAGAGTGGTAGCCTGCCACAAGGCGAATGCCGGGGTGCTCACCATTCCCACGGGCAACATTGCCAGCGGGTTCTATATAGTGACCGTTACCAACGGCCGGCATACTTACACTAAAAAAATTGTGATCCAGTAATCATAACACCAAAAAAGCAAAGCAGGGCCGGATGATTTTATCCGGCCCTTTTCTTTATATTTAAATACAAAAGACAGCACGTAGTGTGAAAACAACTTTACTCCCGGCTTACCTTATTTTCTCCTTTTTATTACTGGTGGCTGGTTTACCTGCAAGGGCCCAGGCGCCCCGCTACGTGATCTCCTTTACCGGCAGGCAGGGAACCCCTTACCGGCTGGAGGAGCCGGCGGCTTACCTGTCGCCACGCGCCCTGCAGCGGCGGGACAGGCAAAACATTGCCATTGACAGTACAGACCTGCCGGTAAACCCGGCTTATATCGACAGCGTGCTGCAAACCGGCAGCGTACAACTACTATACGCCCTGCGCTGGCAGAACGGGGTCGTTATCCGAACCAGCGATACCGCAGCCCTGGGCAAAATACAAAGCCTGCCCTTTGTAAGATCGCTGGAGGCAAGCGCCCGGCGCGCAGCGCCGGCAGCAGGCGAACAGCCCTACATCATTACTACAAATGCCCGCATCAACGGAACCAGCGGTCTTGATTATGGCAACGCCTATACGCAGGTACACCTGCATGAAGGGGAATATCTGCATGACAGGCACCTGCGGGGCGAGGGTATGCTGATAGCCGTGCTGGATGCCGGTTTCCCATCCGTGGACTATAACCGGGCCTTTGCCTGGCTACGCGAACAGCAAAAGATCACGGCTACCCGCAACTTTACGGACAACAGCACCAACGTATACGGTTACGGCGAACATGGCACGCAGGTGCTGTCCATACTGGCTGCCAACCTGCCCGGCGAAATGACCGGCACTGCGCCGGAAGCCGCATATATACTGCTCCGTACCGAAGAAGCAGGCGCGGAACAGCCTGTAGAAGAAATGAACTGGGCCGCCGCAGCAGAACTGGCAGACAGCCTGGGCGTGGATGTGATCTCCTCTTCCGTGGGCTATAATACCTTCGACAACCCGGCCTTTGACCACACCTATGCCCAACTGGACGGGCGCAGCACCACCGCCGCCCGGGCCGCTGCCATGGCGGCGCGTAAGGGCATGATCGTGGTGAACTCCGCCGGCAATGAAGGCAACCTGGATTGGCGCTACCTGCTAACCCCGGCGGATGCGGACAGCGTGCTGGCCGTAGCCGCGGTGAACAGCCAGGGACAGGTGGCGGCCTTCAGCAGCTACGGGCCCGCTGCGGACGGGCGCATCAAGCCCGATGTGGCGGCCCTGGGCGTGGGTACTGCCTTTGTAAATGTAAACGGCGCCGTTAGCAGCGGCAATGGCACCTCCTATGCCTGCCCCGTGATAGCAGGGCTGGTAGCCTGCCTGTGGCAGGCTTTTCCCCGGCGTACCAATATGGAAATTCTGCAGGCCGTAAAGGCCTCCTCCAGCCAGCATGCTACACCGGACAACCGCATCGGGTACGGCATCCCCAATTTCCGCGCCGCCTACGACTCGCTCCTGAAAATGGACCTGCAGGACACGGCCTACATCCGCACACAGTTAAATAACCAGTCCATCAAAGTATTTCCCAACCCCTTCAGCAACCAGTTGCACATCTATTACCGGTCTGCCAGCCAGGCAATGGTACACTTCCAGCTTATAGACGCAAGCGGCCGGCTTACCCGCCATTGGCAGGCAACGCCCCAGGGCACTTACAGCTACATCACGCAGCAAACCGGGCTGGCGTCACTGCCCGCCGGGTTTTATTACCTGAGAATGGTGCAGGGGAAAGAACAGGAAGTGGTGAAGATGGTGAAGTACTAAGGTTTCACCAGCACATTGGCAAACATGGTATCTGCGCCATGCATATAGCCCGGTATTATGCCGCCTGCCTGCCGTTGCAAGCCGGTGGATTCACAAAGATGCTGCACCACAGCTTCATTCTCCTGCCGGAAAACCGAGCAGGTAATGTAGATCAGCGTGCCACCCGGCTTTAGCAGCGGTATCACGTTAGCGGCTATCCGCCTTTGCAATGCCTGGAACACGGCAATCTGCTCCTGCCTGAAAAAATACAGATTCTCCGGGGTGCGGCCCCAGGTACCGGAGCCGCTGCAGGGCGCATCCAGGATAATACCGTCAAACAACTGCCGGCCGAATATGGAAGGCGGCACCGGCTGCGCCAGGTCCAGCACCCTGCTTTCATAGCGATGTATGCCTGCGGCTGCAAAACGCTGCTGCAGGTTATGGAGGATAGAAGGGCGTATATCGCTTACCGTTAGCTGCACGCCAGGCTCCTGGTCCAGCAACAGCAGGGATTTACCACCGCTGGCCGCACAACAGTCCCACCAGCGCTGCCCCGGCCCGGGCTGAAACAACCGGCCGGTTTGCCGCGAAGAGGCGTCCTGCACTTCGTACCAATCCCGTTGGGGAATGATCGTTTCCGTTTTAGTGCCGTTGGGCAGGGACAGCACATCGGGCGCCTGCCACTCAAATGCTACGCCAGTCTGCTGCAAGAGGGCGGCTATGGCATCCTGCTTATTCTTCCGCACACGGATGAACAGGCGGGGTTGCGTAAAAAAAGATGGTACAAATTCCTGTGGGGCAATGCCTTCGGAGAGCTCGCTTACAAACGGGAAGATGCCTTCCATCGTGGGAGGCTGCCCGTTCCGGGAAACCAGGGCCAACTTTTCCGTTACAGGCAGGCCTGCTTTTTCATTCCACTCCGGCCGGAAAAAAGCCAGCAGCTCATCCTCCTGCGTGGCGCACAGGAACTGCCCCAGCAGTATTCTTTCCGGCACGGGCATTCCCGCTTTCCATAAATGCCCGAGACGGTAAAAAGCATATACCAGTTGCGACACCCAGCGTCGGTCGCGGCTGCCCATTTTGGGACGCTCCCTGAAGAATGTTTTCAGGAAATGGTGCAGGGGCAGGGCGCCGTCGTAGGCGTGCACTATATGTTCTGCAGACAACAGGTAATTTTCCCAGCGGGTCATGTTGCAAAGGAAAAAGTAAAAAAGTAAAAAGTAAAAATAAAATGACAACGAAAACAAAAAGGCAGCGCCTTCATAAAAAGCACTGCCTTAAGATTTTTATTTTTTCTTTTTTACTTATAATTTCAAAAGGGCCTTTACCGGGTCTTTGCCAAACAGCAGTTGCTCGGGATTTTCCAGCATTTCCTTCACCCTTACCAGGAAGCTTACGGATTCGCGGCCGTCAATGATACGGTGGTCGTAGCTGAGGGCTACGTACATCATGGGGCGTATCACGACCTGGCCGTTCACTGCCATGGGGCGCTCCTGTATCTTGTGCATGCCGAGGATAGCGGACTGCGGTATGTTAATGATGGGCGTGCTCATGAGGGAGCCGAATACGCCGCCATTGGTGATGGTAAAGGTACCGCCGGTCATTTCCTCCATGGTGAGCTTGTTGTCGCGGGCTTTGGTAGCCAGTTCCACCACTTTCTTCTCGATGTCTGCCATGCCCAGGCTCTCGGCGTTGCGGATCACCGGCACTACCAGGCCTTTGGGAGCAGACACCGCGATGGAAATATCGCAAAAGTCATGGAACACCAGCTCTTCCCCGTCAATATACGCGTTTACGGACGGGAACTCCTGCAGGGCAAAGCAGCAGGCTTTGGTAAAGAAGCTCATGAAGCCCAGGTTTACCTCGAACTGCTTTTTGAACACCTCTTTGTACTTGGCGCGTATCTCCATGATACGGGTCATATCCACTTCGTTGAAAGTGGTGAGCATGGCGGTGGTGTTCTTGGCTTCCACCAGGCGGCGGGACACCGTTTTGCGCAGGTTGCTCATTCTTTCCCGGCGCTCGTTGCGGGTAAACAGCTCCTGGCCGATGGCCACGCCCGGGTTCTGCAGGGCGGCCCATACATCGTCCTTTAATATTTTGCCATGTGCGCCGCTGCCTTTGATGGAGGCAGGGTCCACATGCTTGTCTGCTATTACGGCGGCGGCCACCGGGGTAGCCTTTATGTTGCCGGGGATGCTGGTTACCGGCGCCTGTTGCGGCTGCGGAGCGGCGGCGGCTTTGGCAGGCTGCGCAGGAGCAGCCGGCGCCTTACCGGCGGGGCGCGGCGCGTCGGTATCTATTTTGCAGGCAATATCGCCTATCTGCAGGGTGTCTCCTTCTTTGGCTACGATCTTCAGGATGCCGGCTTCTTCCGCGTTCAGCTCAAAGGTGGCTTTTTCGGATTCCATCTCGCACACCATTTCATCGCGCTCTACGTAGTCGCCGTCCTGTTTCAGCCATTTCACCAGGGTGACCTCGCTGATGGACTCCCCTACAGTGGGTACTTTCACATCAATAATTCCTTTACCGGCGGGAGGCGGGCCGGGCACAGCCGTTTCCGCTTTATCAGGCAGCGTTTCCGCGGCAGCCACTGTTTTGGCTTCAGGCGCCGCCTGTGCGGGCGCTGCCGCATCGGTATCAATTGAGCAGGCTACATCACCGATGTTTAACGTAGCGCCTTCAGGAGCGGCAATTTTCAATACCCCCGCTTTTTCTGCATTCAATTCAAAGGTGGCCTTCTCCGATTCCATTTCGCATAACACTTCATCCTGCTGCACATAGTCTCCGTCTTTTTTCAACCACTTCGCAATTGTTACCTCGCTTATAGATTCTCCTACCGTAGGAACTTTGATTTCGACAACCATTATTTCAGTTTTCTGTTTGCAATATTTTTTTCAACTATATGTTGAATGCTGTATCAATGATCTCCTGCTGCTCGCGGGTATGCACTTTGGCATAACCGGTGGCGGTGGCGGCGCTCGGGTTGCGGCTGATCACGCCGTAGTTCAACTGTTTCAGGTTCATTTGCAGGTAGGAAGCAGCGCCCATATTCAGCGGCTCTTCCTGTACCCAGAACCAGGTGGCTCCCTTGTAGCGCTGGGCAATGGCTTCCAACTGGGCTACCGGCAGCGGGTACAGTTGCTCCATCCTTACAATGGCTACATCCTTGCGGCCTTCCTTCATTTGCTTTTCGCTCAGGTCAAAGTAGATCTTGCCGGTGCAGAACAGTACTTTCTTCACCTGGGCCGGATCATCAATGAACGGATCGTCCAGCACTTCCTTAAATCCGCCATTGGTAAACTCCTCCATGCTGGAGTAAGAGCCCTGGTGGCGCAGGTTGGCCTTGGGCGAGAAGTTCACCAGCGGTTTACGGAACGGCCAGGTGAGCTGGCGGCGCAGCGCATGGAAGAAGTTAGCGGAAGTAGTGATGTTGGTCACTACGATATTGTATTCCGCACATGCCTGCAAAAAGCGTTCCGGCCGGGCGTTGGAGTGGTCCGGGCCGCCGCCTTCATACCCGTGCGGCAGCAGCAGCACCAGCCCGTTCTGGGTGGTCCACTTCTGCTCGGCGCTGGTCAGGTACTGGTCTATCACGGTCTGGGCGCCATTCACAAAGTCGCCGTACTGGGCTTCCCACAGTACCAGCGTATTGGGATTGGCCAGGGCATAACCATATTCAAAGCCCATTACAGCAAATTCGCTCAGCAGGGAGTTATAGATCCTGAACTTGCCCTGCTTATCCTGCAGGTGGGCCAGGCGGTTATAGGTAGCATTGGTGTTCTCGTCAAATAAAATGGCGTGCCGGTGGGAGAAGGTGCCGCGCTGTACGTCCTCGCCGCTCATACGCACGTCCTTGCCTTCTATCAGCAGGCTGGCGTAGGCCAGCAGCTCGCCGGTAGCCCAGTCTACCTTGCCTTCTTTTTCATACAGCTTCACTTTGTCCTTCAGCAGCTTATCCACCTTGCGCAGCGGCACAAAATTTTCCGGCCATTGCATCAGGTTGTTGAACAGGCGGGTAAAATCCTCCTGCCTGATGGCGGTTACCGGCGACTGCTCAAAGTCCTGCGGGGTGGATTTCCGCAGCTCCGCCCACCATTGCTCCGGTGTCTGGTAGCTGTAAGGCAGCGGGCGTTGTTTTACCTCATCCAGCCTTTCCTGCAGGTCGGCCCAGAAGCGCTGCTGCATGTCTTTGGCCAGCGTTTGCGCATCGGTTTCGCCGTTCTTCAGCAGGTACTGGGTGTATACTTCGCGCGGATCGGGGTGCTTGTCGATCAGGGCATACAGGCTGGGTTGTGTGAACTTGGGCTCATCGCCTTCGTTATGACCATGCCTGCGGTAGCAGAGCAGGTCAATAAAAATATCGGAATTGAATTCCTGGCGGTAGCGGGTGGCGATCTCGGCTACTTTTACCACGGCCTCGGCATCGTCGCCGTTTACATGGAACACCGGCGCCTGCACGATGGCCGCTACGCTGGTACAGTAATCGGAGGAACGGGCATCGTCAAAATCGGTGGTAAAGCCGATCTGGTTATTGATCACAAAGTGCATGGTGCCGCCGGTATAGTATCCTTTCAGGTTGCTCATCTGCACCAGCTCGTACACTACGCCCTGCCCGGCAATGGCGGCATCGCCATGTATCAGGATGGGCAGTATGCGGTCGTAATCGCTGTTGTAGATCACATCCGCCTTGCTGCGCGCAAAGCCGGTTACCAGCGGGTCTACCACTTCCAGGTGGGAAGGGTTGGGTATGAGCTGCAGGTTGATCTTTTTACCGGCAGGCGTATCTATCATGGCGCGGAAGCCGAGGTGGTATTTCACGTCCCCGCTGCCCATTGTAATATCGGGGGTAGCGATCCCTTCAAATTCCGTAAAGATCTGCTCGTAGGTTTTACCCAGGATATTGGCCAGTACGTTCAGGCGCCCGCGGTGGGCCATACCTATCACGGCCTCCTGCACGCCATGCTCGGATGCGGTATTGATCATGGCATCCAGGGCGGGGATGGTATTTTCGCCGCCTTCCAGGGAAAAGCGTTTTTGCCCGATATACTTGGTATGAAGGAATTTTTCGAAGATCACGCCCTGGTTGAGCTTTTGCAGGACGCGCTTTCTCTTTTCCAGGGGCATGGGCTGGTGCAGGGTGTTTTCCATTTCCCGCTGCAGCCATTCCACTTTTTTGGCATCGTTGATATAGGTGAATTCCAGTCCTACGGAGCCGGCATACACCTGTTTCAGCCGGTCAACGATCTTTTCCAGGGACGTTTTGCCCAGGCCGATCACCTGGCCGGCGTGAAATTCCGTCTTAAGGTCGGCTTCGCCCAGGCCAAAGAAGGAAATATCCAGGTTGGCCTGCCGGTCTTTTCTTTCCCGGATGGGGTTGGTTTTGGAGATCAGGTGCCCTTTTTTGCGGTATGCCTGGATGAGCTTATATACGCCCAGTTCCCTGGTGAGCTGGTCGCCGGTAACCGGTAAAGCGGTACTTCCCGCCACTGCTGCTCCTCCCGCCTTTCCATTCAGATTAGACACCGCAAAATCAAACCCCTCAAAAAATTTCGCCCAGTCAGGATCAACGGAATGCGGGTCTTTTCTGTAATCCTGGTATAAAGATTCAATGTAGGCCGGATGCGAGTTAGTGACAAAAGAGAAGTCCTTCATTTACAACGAGTTTTGCTTGGTCTTCGGTTCAAATTACATTCGGTAATACCTGTTTTTTTACTTTTTCAACAGCCTCATGGACCCTCGCATGCATGTGCCCATGCATAAGAAATATTCTTACACACGGATTCACCTGACCCAGCCACAGTGTGGACCTACATCCCCCCTCTGATACGCTAAACCCAGGCTCTTGCATGGTCGTTTCTGTTGAAATTTGATTTTCCGTAGTAATATTGGATTGCAAATATCGCTTGTTTTTTGTTAAAGCGGTAGTAAATTAATGAATAAAAATGTGCAAATATGTGGACGCGCATCTGCGCCTGTCCATCCATCCGCGCATTAATTTTGTTTTGTTTGTAAAAAACTTATCCGTACCTTTGCCCTCCTGAAACTGAAAATAGAAAAATGGCAAACCATAAAGCAACGAAAAAAGACGTACGTCAGAGCAGAAAGCGTAACGAGCGTAACCGTTACTACGGTAAAACCACCCGTAATGCCATCCGTGACCTGAAGGCGGTAACTGACAAGGCCGCTGCCCAGAAGGATCTTTCAGAAGTGATCGCTATGATCGACAAGCTGGCTAAACGTAACGTGATCCATAAGAACAAGGCTTCCAACCTGAAGAGCAAGCTGGCTAAGAAGGTGAATGCCCTGGCCTAGTACACGCCACCACTACATTATTAACATATACGGCTCTTCCTGTAATACGGGAAGGGCTTTTTGTTTTACCATACGCAACCAAAACTAAACCAACAAGGAACGGATGAAGCCATTACTGATCGCCGCCGCCTTACTGCTGCCGCTTTGGGCTGCTTCTCAGGACCTGCGCACCCGCTTTGAGCGCAGCCAGGGAAAGGAAACCGCCACTTACCAGGAATGCATTGCCTATTACCAACTGCTGGACCAGCGCTTTTCGCAGATCAAGCTGCTGGAAATGGGCCCTACCGACGCCGGCTTTCCCCTGCACCTGGCCATTTACTCCGCCCAGGGGGATTTTGACTTTAACAGCCTGAGAAAAAAGGACAAACGTATTATCCTGATCAACAATGGCATCCATCCCGGGGAGCCGGACGGCATTGACGCCAGCATGATGCTGCTGCGCAACCTGGCCCAGGGCAGGGAACAACTGCCGGAAAATATCGTGCTGGCCGTGATCCCCCTCTACAATATTGGCGGCGCCCTGAACCGTAGTCCCTACTACCGCGTGGACCAGAACGGCCCCGCCGCCTTCGGCTCCCGCGGCAATAGCCGCAACCTGGACCTGAACCGGGATTTCATCAAGGCCGACTCCCGGAACGCCCGCTCCTTCCAGCAGATCTTTCAACTGACCGACCCGGATGTGTTCATTGACAACCATGTGAGCAACGGCGCTGATTACCAGCACGTGATGACCCTGCTATCCACCCAGCACAACAAGCTGGGCGGCCCGATGGGCGAATACCTCAACAAAACATTTGAACCGGGCATTTACCGGCTGATGAAAACCCACGGCTTTGACCTGGTGCCCTACGTGAACCATTTTGGCGAGACACCGGACAGCGGCTGGGTGGAGTTTGCCGACGGTCCCCGCTACTCCAGCGGGTACGCCGCCCTGTTCCATACCTTTGGCTTTGTGCCGGAAACCCATATGCTGAAGCCATACCCCCAACGGGTGCAGGCCACTTACGCATTAATGCAGAGCTTTATCAGCTTTGTAAGCCAGCACAGCGAACAGATAAAAGCCCTGCGGGAACAAGCCAGGGCAGCCGTAAAAACACAGGCCGCCTTCCCCCTGGAATGGACGCCGGATATGCACCGCTACAGTAACATCACCTTTAAAGGATATGCGGCAGGGTACAAGCCCAGCGAAGTATCCGGCCTGCCCCGCCTGTATTACGACCGCAACCGGCCTTATGAGCGGCAGATACGCTTCTACAACCATGCGGAGCCGGGCAATTTTGTGCAGAAACCGGAGGCCTACATCATTCCACAGGGCTGGTGGCCCGTGCTGGACCTGCTGCAAAACAACAAAGTGATGATGCAACGCCTGCCCAAAGACACTACCCTGGTAGTAGAGGTATACCATATTGAAGACTACAAAACAGCCTCCCGGCCCTATGAAGGACACTACCTGCACAGCCAGGTAAAAGTAAGGGCCGGCAAAGATTCCATCACTTTCCGGAAAGGCGACTACTACATTCCCCTGAACCAGGTGGCCAACCGCTACCTGGTAGAGACCCTGGAGCCCACCGGCGGCGACTCCTTCTTTGCCTGGAACTTCTTTGACAGCATACTGGGACAGAAAGAAGGCTATTCCAGCTATGTGTTTGAGGACACGGCCGCGGAATACCTGCGCCGCCACCCGGTAATAAAAGCGGAGCTGGAAAAACGTAAGGCGGCGGACAGCGCTTTTGCCAATAGCGCTGCAGCGCAACTGCGGTTTGTGTACAGGCACTCGCCCTATGCGGAGCCGGGGTATTTGAGGTACCCGGTGTACAGGGTGGTGAGGTGAGCCTTTGTTTGTACCCCCAAAACCCCTTATATTTGAAACGATTACTAACGAACTGGTTTGTTACACCCATGTAATACGCCCTCCCCAAGGCTTTCCAAAACCATACGTATTCGTTGACGCCAAATCATATCTTATGAATTTTGACCTCTTATTGCACAGCATTGAGCACACGCACCAGCATTTACAGGAAACAGCCGCCAAGGCCGTGAACCGTCTATTGACAATCCGCAACTGGATGATCGGTTATTATATCGTAGAGTATGAACAAAAAGGAGAAGACAGGGCGAAGTATGGGGAGCGGCTGTTGGAAAAAATCGCCGGGCGATTGAATAAGTCCAGCTTTTCGCACCGCAACCTACACTTATATCGTCAGTTTTATCTTACTTATACTCACATCGGAGAGGTAATACAGCAATATATACCTACTCAGATTTGGCAATCATTGATTGCGAAATTGTCACTAACTGAAAATCAATTACTTGCAATTCGTCAGCCAGTGACTGATGAATTGGACTCCAACTATTTAGCAGTTCCGCCGGATAAGTTGGTATCCAAACTCTCCTTCACCCATATCGTGCAACTACTCACCATCCCGGACCCGCTCCAGCGTACCTTCTACGAACTGGAAACCATAAAATGCAACTGGACCGTGCGGGAGCTGAAGCGGCAGATCAACAGCCTTTACTTTGAGCGCATGGGGCTTTCAAAGGATAAAGAGAAACTGCAGCGCATGATCCGGGACATCACAGATAACCCTTTACAACCGGCCGACTTCATCAAGAACGTATACACATTTGAGTTCCTGGAATTACCACAGCAGGCGCTGGTTACTGAAACCAGCCTGGAGCTGGCGCTGTTAAACCACTTGCAGGACTTCCTGCTGGAAATGGGTCATGGATTCTGCCTGGAGGGAAGGCAAAAACGTATACTGATCGGGGACGAACATTTTTTCATTGACCTGGTGTTTTACCACCGTATTTTAAAATGCCATGTGCTGGTTGAATTAAAGGTGGACGCCTTCAATCATATCAATGCCGGGCAGTTGAATACTTATCTTAACTTTTATAAAGCGGAGATGATGCAACCCGATGATAATCCTCCCGTTGGTATCCTTATGGTCACCAATAAGAACGATGCGCTGGTGGAATATGCTACAGCGGGTATGGATCAGGCGGTGTTCGTATCCCGGTACGCTGTTAAGCTACCGTCCAAAGAAACGCTGGAGCGCTTCATCCGCCGTGAGCTCCGGCTCGCTCCAGCAACATAAGCACGTGCTGCTCTCCAAAAAAATGATTGTACAATAAAATGCGCTCCACGCGCTCCGGGAATGCGGGCACCATGGGGAACCATTGCCGCGGCGCCTGCTGCGCCTTTAAGATATGCGCGGCCAGCCAGGTGGCAAAAGCGCCGGCCGTTTCATACTCCCCGCAAAGGTGTTTGAAGGGTAGCTGGCAGGCGCCGGGAAGGGGGGCCTCCAGTTGCTGGTAAAAATGCGCGTAGTTGCTGTCTGCATTGCGCCCCGTCAGTACCAAGTCTATATCCCGGGGACTAAGGCCCTGCTGCTGTAAAAAGGCGGGGAGGGCGGCCGCCAGGAAACCCGGCTGCGGCTTGTAAAATAGCTGCAGCCCGGCAATGCGGGCATAGCTTTGCGCTGTAGCCCGGGCCGACAACGCGAAGAAAACTGCCCCCTCCCCTGCTATGGTGCCGGGGGACGGATGCTCGTAGAGCTGCGCGCTGTTCACCTTTTCCGTCTTCCACATACCGATGCGGGACTTGATGTAGCAATGCTCTTCCGTCATTTCATCAAAGGCGCCGGTAAGCGTATGAGGCGTACCTTCCTGCAGCAGCAGCATACTGTCCAGCAGGGCATGCTCAAAGGAAAAGCCCCGGTGCACAAAGGTGTTGTTATAGGTAGTGCATTGCTGTTGTACGGCTATCATGCCGTTCACGGCATTGTAGGTGGATTGTATGAAGGGCGTGGGATTGAGCGCCCGCTCGTTGTATTGGCGAATGTCTTTCAGGAAGCGCTCCGTATCCTGCAGGCTGCCTTTGCCCGTGCCGGTCACAATAGCGCCGGGCGCGCCCAAACCGCTGTCCTGCAGGCATTTGATGGCGGTGGTCAGCCCCATCTTCAGCATGCGGCTCATACGGCGCAGGCTGTTGGCCGGGATGTAAGCCTTGTAGTCCGGCTCCCGCACGCTGAGCAGATTGCTGCTGCAGCTTTCCAGCGGCTGCGCAAAAATGTCTCCCTCAAACGTATGCTGCGGAGTGATGGCTGCTATACCTTGTATGTAACACTTAACCTTCATATTTGCTGATCACCAGGGAGGCATTATTGCCGCCAAATCCGAAAGAGTTTGAAATAACAGTGCGTACAGGCTGTTGCTCCAGCAGCCGGGTCTCCGGCACAATCTGCAGCTCCTCCATCTGCTCCGAGAAATGAAGGTTGGGAAAGATGATCCCCTGCCGGATGGCCAGTACGGAATAAATCGCTTCAATAGCGCCGGCCGCCGCCAGCGCATGCCCGGTAAAGGGCTTGGTAGAGCTGAAAGGCGGCACTTCCCGGCCAAAGAGGCGCTGCAATGCCTTGCCTTCGGACACGTCGTTGTTCAGCGTGGCCGTGCCGTGCACATTCACATACTGCACATCTGCTATGCTGCGGCCGCTCATGGCCAGCGCCTGCTGCATGGCGGCAAAAGCGCCATCGCCCTCCGGCGAAGGGGCCGTAGGGTGAAAAGCCTCGTTGCTGTTGCAATACCCGCTTAGTTCCGCCAGTATGGTGCTGCCGTTTTCCCGGGCCAGGGTCTCGCTTTCCAGCACCAGGTAGGCGGCGCCTTCGCCCAGGTTCAGGCCGTTGCGCTGCTGGTCAAAGGGGCGGCAGGGTTGCTTGTCAATATTTTTAAGGGAGTTGAAACCATTGAGGGTAAAAGCCGTGAGCGCTTCCGTGCCCCCGCATACCACGCGTCGCTGCAGGCCCTGTTTGATCAGGCGGGCGCCGTACATAATGGCATTGGCGGAGGAGGAGCAAGCGGTGCTGATGGTGGTGATGTAGCCGGTAAAGCCCATCCGGTCGGCTATGCGCTGGGTGCTGTCCGCACAGTCCAGGGTATCGATGTATTGCAGGAAAGGCCCGTCTTTCGAGGGATCGATGAGGTCAAAATATACTCTTTCCGTATCGCACATGCCGCCCACGGTAGAGGCATTGATAAAGCCCGCAGGCTCCCGGAGCGGATCATTGATGCCCGCCTGTTGCCAGGCTTCCTGCATGGCGATCAGCCCCAGCAGGGTGGTACGGGTGTATTGCGGCTGCCCCGGCACGCCGGCCATTTCCCTGAGCGCTTCATCATCGTGCTTTACTTCCGCTACCGGCAGCACCTCCCTGTAAATGGTGTCCAGGTAGCGGGTATAGCCAAGGCCGCTTTGCTGCTGCCGGAGGCTGTGCAGGTTGGCTGCTACCGTATCACCAATGGCGGTGATCATTCCCATTCCTGTTATAAACACACGTTCCGCCATGCCGTACCGTTTTGCCTACGCCGGTTGTTTGGATTGGATGAATTCCGCCATGGATTGTACGGACTGTAATATCTTACGCCCTTCGCGGGGGTCCTCCACCCGGATCTGGTAATGCCTTTCCAGCAGCACCATCAGCTCCAGGGAGTCGATACTGTCCAGTCCCAGCCCTTCGCCGAACAAAGGCGCGTTGTCTTCAATATCCTCCGGTTTGATATCCTGTAAATTCAAAGCCTCAATGATCTGCGCTTTCAACTGCTTTTTTAACTCTTCCATAAATGATGTTGTAGGTTTACCCAAGACCGGTAAAAATACAGTTTTACAATTGATTAGAAAATATTTCCATCCGTACCGGCGCTCCTTTTAACTGATCCTCCGCTTCTCTATCCTGGCTGCTATCCAGAGCATCACCACGCATAAGGCCAGCAGTTTGCCGGCATTGCCCCATATATGACCGGTACCTGCATGGCGCAGGTAAATATCGTTAATGGCTTCCAGGCCCCAGTTCATGGGCGTTAAGCGCCCCAGGAACTGCATGCCGGGGGGCATCACTTCCAGCGGCACCCATATGCCCCCCACGGCCGACAGGATCACCACGGAGATGGCTCCGAAGTTCAGCGCCTGGTTGGGCGTTTTAAATACGGTGCCAATAAGTATGCCATACGCTGTGGCTGCCAGGGCTATGCCCAGCGCGATTATAAAAGCTGCCAGGTAGCTATGGCCCAGGGTCAGCCGGGGCAGGCCCAATTGCGGCATCAGGTAGATGCCTACCAGTATCATCAGGTAGAACTGCACCACGCAGATGCCCACGTAGAACAGCATTTTACCGGCCAGCACCTCCAGGTAAGAGCCGGGTATCAGTTGTATACGCAGCAGGCTGCCATCACCCCTTTCCCGGATCATGTTGCCGGCAATGGGTATCACGATGAAGAACATGGCGAAGATGCTCCAGGCCGGCACGTTGTGCTGCACGGAATTGTAGATCACATCGATCTGCTTCACCGGGCCGGTGGCCTGCTCCTGCAGCCCGATGGCCTTTAGCTGTATATCCAGGGTGTCCGTATCCGCCGCACCGGCATTCTTCCTGCGCAATTGCAGTTGAATGCGCTCCAGCAGCAGGTTGGTCTGCACCTGGGTTAAAAAATTGTCCAGGGCGTTGTGAATGGCGCTCTTGAACGCCTTCTTGGCCGCCGGGTCAAAATAGATCACCACATTGAGCGAATCGTCCCGCTGCTTTACCGGCTGCACGGCCGGCAGGCCCATGCGTTTGGACAGGTCGTTCACAATGCGGTTGGCATTGCTGACAATAGCGGCTGTAGCGCCCCGGGGAATGACGATGCAGATGCGGTAATCGCCTTCATTCACCAGTTGCCGGGCCTTTTCCGTGGTAAGGGGCTGGCCGTCCACGGAGTCTACCAGCGTAAACTGCCCGCTGCTTTCCAGCCCTTCTTTGATATAACGGGCCAGCCGCCCGTGATCATTGTCCACGGTAAGCACGTCAAACTTCAGCTCCTGGTAATCCCGGAAGGGCGCATCCTCTATCAGCGCCATTACGGTGATGAGCACCACCGGCATCAGGAACAACAGGGCCAGCCCTGCGCGGTCCCGTTTCAGCAGCAGCCATTCTTTCCGTATCGTAGCCAGTAATCTTAACATATCGTGCTTAGTCTCTTAGCGCGTGCCCGGTGTAGTGCAGGAACACGTCCTCCAGGTTGCGGCATTCAGGATGTTGTTGGATCAGTGCATGCGGCTGTCCCTGCAGCACCAGCCGGCCCTGGTCTATCACCGCTACTTCGCTGCACAGGCTTTGCGCCTCTTCCAGCAGGTGGGAAGTGTATAGTATGCTCACGCCCTGCTGGTTGTACTCCCGCAGGAATTGCAGGATCATGCTGCGCGACTGCACATCCACGCCGGCAGTAGGCTCGTCCAGCACCAGCAACTGCGGATCATGCAGGAGGGCCGCAATAATATTGGTGCGGCGTTTCATGCCGCCGGAAAATTTGTATATCTCCTTATTGCTGTTCTTCTCCAGGCCGAAGCGCTGCAGGTAGGCATCTATTTTAGCACGCAGGGGCCTGCCTTTCAGGCCGTACAGGTGGCCAAAGTACTCGAGGTTCTCCATTGCCGTAAGCTGCGGGAACAGGGCGATCTGCTGCGGCACGATACCGATCAGGCGCTTGATGCTTTCGCGGTGGGCCAGGTCCTGGCGCAGGCCAAAGACCTCCGCATGCCCGGTATCGGCCTTTACCAGCCCGCAAAGAATGGAGATGGTTGTGGTCTTGCCGGCGCCGTTCGGCCCCAGCAACCCGGCTATGCTGCCTTTGGGAAAGCGGAAGGACAGCCCGCTGAGCGATGGCTCCAGCGCGCCGCGGTAAGTTTTATGCAGGTTGTGAACATGGATCATTACAATTTGACGTTTGCCAGCCGTTTAAAAAATCCTTCTTCCGCTGCCGCGCATTGCAGCAGCATTTCACTCAACTCCCGGTAGGATACATCGTCGGCGGCGCGGCTTTTACACACGCGGCCGGCCTGGAAGGCAAAGTTCCGCCAGAGGTCCCCGATGCCGGTCAGCTCTTTTGACAGCACGCCCAGCTCCGGCTTGCTCAGCAGCATGGCGGCCTCCTGCAGGAAGGCGGCGTACATGAAGCGGAAACCCGCTCCGCCGGTGCCGATCTCCTCCTGCATACGGATCACGTTGCCCAGGTACAGCACCGATCTGCGGTCGCCTACCTTTTCCGGGTAATGCCGCATGCGTTTGGCCAGGAAGCGGATGCCCTTTACGCCAAACATAGGCACAGGCACCTTCAGCATATAATGGCAGGCCTGTGCGATACCCTGCCGTACCGGTTTTTCCAGTGATACGTCCTTTGGCACCTTCACCGGGTAATACATCTTACCCCTAGGCTCCGGGAAGCCTTTGGCAAAGCGCGCTTCCGCCAGGCTTTGCGGATCAATTTCGGTAACGGTGTCCATAATAGGATCGCTTACCTGGTAATTGGCGCCGTTCTTACCATAGATCACCAGGTTGTGCGCATTGAAATGAAAACGGTAGGCCGGCGGAAAGTAAGGCAGGTAGTACACGCTGGACAATACACCCACGGGAATGCCCTTTGCCAGCACGGTATCCAGCGCCTCCATGGCTTTGGCGGGGGCGGAAAATTTCTGCGACTGCATTTTCACCCCCAGCCGGCTGCATACCCGCTGGAAAATAGCGCCGGGCCAGATGCGGTAAGTGGTGCCCGGCACCCCGTTCACCTTTACAAACGGCAGGTGGCCAAAGAATATGCCGGCGCCAATGCCAAAGGCCATCGGCTCGCTGATGGACAGGCCATAATGCCGGAACATATTGGATATTACCCCACTCTCACAATGGGCCGTTTGCACGTGATCGAACTGTATCATAGTTTAAAATTCCAAATCCTGAACAAAATCCAAATCCCAAATTCCAAATTCCAAGCTGGTGGCAATGTCCAGCTACTATTAACAGTTTAGTATTATTGTTGGTGGCCTGCCTCCATTTTCGGGATTTGGTATTTGGGATTTGGAATTTCATATTACTTTTTTCAACTCCTGCACGGTGATCCGAAAGGCGGCTGCATAACGCTGCAGCATTTTGTCACTGAGTTTATTGAAGACCCGGGGACGCATGTGCCGTTTTACCTGCCACTGGAACCTGCCTACATAGCTGGCCAACAGCGCCAGGTCCATCAGGTGCTTTTCCATGTAGTAGCCCACCGGGCTTAGCTGGCCGGCCAGCACCCGCTGCCGGGCTCTTTCCACCCGGTCATGCACCTCCTCCCAGGCCTGCGCCATGGCTACGTTCTCCGGCTCCCAGCCCACGCTGGATACCGGGGTGTAGGAACCCTTGTCGTCTACAGCATAGAAGAGCTGCCGGAAGGAGCCTTCGTGAAGGTTATCGCCGTCTTGCGGAACTTCGTCTTTCTTCATTTTATACAAAATTTAAGACGGGGCATCACACTACGGTCAGGTGCGCATATGCATAAGAGAAACGCGCGCTTTCAGGCACCATCATCACGATGGTCTGCCCCTTTTTCAACTGGCCGGTATTCATCAGCTCTTCCAGCATAAAATAGGGGGAGGCCGTACCTACATTGCCCACACGGGTCAGGTTGGTGAACCATTTTTCCTGGGGAATGGGCACGCCCAGCCGGGTGATCTCTTCGTCTATCTTAAAGCGGAAGAATTCTGAAGAAAGGTGCGGCAGGAAATAATCCAGTTTGTCTATATCGATATTGTAACGCTCTACCAGCTCTTTCCACATTTTAGCGCCGGAGGGCACAATGTTCTTACCCAGCAGGCGCGTGTCCTGCTTGAAGGAGAAAACGCTGTGTTGCGCCCACTCTTCCGGCGTCATATCTATCCAGCCGGTGGTGCCGCCATTGCCGTCCTTCACCGCGCCTGCGTACATGCAGGTTTCCAGCTCATGGGCATAGGAGGCGATCTCCACCCAGTCCACCCGCAGGGAAAGCCCGTTCTCGTTGGGCTTGTCCTGGAACAGGGCGGCGCTGGCGCCGTCGGACAGCATCCAGCGGAGGAAGTCCTTTTCAAATGCAATGATGGGATTCTCGCTCAATGCCTTGAGGTTTTCCGCCTCCGGCTCAAATTTCTTGGCCAGCATCCAGGCGGAGAATTTTTCAGAACCGGTGCTTACGCCGTTGGCGGTGTTGCCGCACTTAACGGACATATAAGCATATTTAAATGCCTGCATACCGGCTGCACAGGCGCCGGTGGCGGCTATCAGCTCTACCGGCTGGCATTTGAGCAGGCCGTGCACCATGGCGGCATGGTTGGGCAGCAACTGGTCCGGGGAAGTGGTGCCGCATGCCAGCAATTGCATCCGGTTGATGGGGAAGGCGTCGTCAAACAGGGCCTGTACGGCGGCAGCGGTCATCTGTGCATTGGTATGGGTGCTGTTGCCATCTTTATCCAGGGCATAGTAGCGGGTCTGGATCTTGTTATTACCCAGGATCATGGACCGGGCGCGGGATGGCTTGCCATCCACCATGCCAAGAATACTTTCCATTTCATCATTTCCCACAGGCTCGTTGGGTAAAAATTTGGATAGCCTTGTAATAAAAACGTCCTTCATCTGAAATTAATACTCTTTAATAATACACTACACAGGAGCGACATAGGTTTATCCCATAACCATGCCGGATCAGCGCGTAAATATATAATTATAATTGAATCCCCCTCATGGCTGACGGTACAAAACTACATGATTGCGGCCTGGTTAAACAGTTATTTTCCGGAACGCAGGCGTATTCCCTTATAGTACGCCACTTCTTCCAGCAATTTATCCCGCTGCAATCTTAAGGTGATCAGGGAAGATATTTTGGTAACAGGTGTCAGCACAAAAATGCCGGCCAGCAATAGCGCGCGATACATGCTTACGCGCGCCTGGCGGGCGGCTGCGCCGGGGCCGCCTTTGGCGCTGATGAATTTTGACCAGTAACGGAATGCCCGTATGCCCCTGTCCTCCAGCACTACCAGGTTGGGCTTAAGCGTAACGGCTTCCAGCTCCAGCAATTGCGGGTGCAGTTGCTCCCACCGGCCCTGCTGCAATGCCTGCGCTATGGGGGCGGCAAAGCGGCCGGCGGCCTCAATCTCCTTTTCCTGCACGCCGGCCGGCGGCAAAAAACGGGTAGCTTCTTTCTTCCCTTTGAACTGCCAGCGCAGCACCGTCATTACCGATACCAGGTTGGGCGAAGTATCCACTAGGGCGATATTGCCCACCAGGTCTGCACCAGCGTTATATAAATGCTGTTTTACAGTTTCCTGTGCATTCAGCCACATATTGCGCGCACCGATCAGCGTTAGCACCTTTTTGCTCCTGAGCAGGCGGGCGGCATCGGGACTCTGCAGGAAAGCGGCCGTTGGCTGCGAAGGCGACAGAAACCAGGGCTGGTAGGCCAGTATCACCAGGTCATAATGCGCATCGGGGTCCGTTTTCAGGGGCTGTACCCCCCTGGGGCGGCCCAGCACCGTTTCCGGCATCGTATCGTAAAACTGCTGCTTGTTCCAGGGAAAAGGAAACGGCTGTACCGGTACAATTTCTTCATAATCAATAGCGGCGTACTCCTGCAAAGGCGCTACCACCTTGTCTATGATCCGTTTTAACTGCCCGGTCTGGGTATAATAGATAACCAGGATCTTTTGCTGTTTAGTCATATAAGGAACAGGCGTTCAACAATATAAACTGTAAACATACAAATAAACCTTCACAGTAGGAGATAAATTTTTACTATATGTTATTGGGTGAAGCTATGGGAGGTTATGCGGCTGATTTGTGCCTTAGCCAGGTACTGGAGTAACACGATAAACGTTACAGCAGTACCCAGGCTAAAGGACTTAATAAGTTGTAATAATTAAGCGCTAAGATGCAGAAAAATATGATAACTGAAATGTTAAAAAAACGTTAGAGTTCAATCCTTTTTTACGGAGCCGGAACCGGCCACTTTGGAAGACACCTGCGGCGTGCCTTTATAACGCACATCACCGGAACCGGCAATCCTCGCATCCAGGGTCATGCTGGCATGCACCAGGGCATCCCCGCTGCCGGCGATCTTGATATCGGCATTTTCGGACAGGAGGTCCGATCCTTTAAAATCGCCGCTGCCGGCAATGTCGATGTCCAGCTCTTTGGTCTCGCCCCGCAGGGTGATATCGCCGGAGCCGCTGATATCCGCATCTACCTGCGGTGCATTCAGCTCCCCGTCAATGTTCCCGCTGCCGCTCACTTTCAGCTTCATTTCCCTGTTATTGCTGAACTTGTTTTCCAGCTTTATATTACCGGAGCCGGCCAGGTACAGGCCTTCTATTTCCGGGGTGGTCAGGTATACTTTCATGGCCTTGCGGGTGTTGATGGAGGTATGCCTTCTCAGTCGCACCACCAGCTCATCGCCTTCTTTTTCCAGCTCGATCAGGGGCAGGATATTGTCATCCGCTTCAATCACCGCCGCTTTGGCCGGCCCCTGGGTCAGGAACACGTCCATGCTGCCCCGGACGGACAGCTTTGTGAACGCTCCTACGGAGCGCTCTTCCTTTTGTACGTTGCCGCTGCCACGCACATGATTTTGCCCGGTAACATCACAACTGGCGGTAAAAAGAGAGAAAACTAACAGTACTAAAAGTTGGTAAGTTGGTTGCATATAGAGGAATGTTTGCATGAAGGTAATGATTTTGGGATTTGGACTTTATCTTTGCACCACCATGACTGAAAAGATCCTTATTCTTGATTTCGGCTCCCAATATACACAATTAATTGCACGCAGCATACGGGAGCTGAATGTTTACTGTGAGATAAAGCCTTGCTTACAGCCCATTGCCTGGGAACCTTCCATTAAAGGTATTATTCTGTCCGGCAGCCCCTTCTCCGTGAACGATGCCGGCGCACCCAGCGTAGACATTGCCGCTATGGCGGAGAAGGTGCCGGTGCTGGGCATCTGCTACGGGGCGCAACTGATGGCCAAAAACTTCGGGGGCGAAGTGGCCAAAAGCAATATCCGGGAATACGGGCGCGCCTTCATGGAGCATGAGAACAAAGAAGAAACCTTACTGTACGATATCTCCGGCAAAAGCCAGGTATGGATGAGCCATTCCGACACCATCGTCCGGATGCCGGAAGGCTTCGAGATCATTGCCCGCACGGAAAACATCCCCGTGGCGGCCTTCAAAAGCCATTCCAGGACGGCCCGCCCCCTGTTGGGCCTGCAGTTCCACCCGGAAGTGACCCACTCCCTGGAAGGCAAGCTGATATTGCGCAATTTCCTGGTGCACATCTGCGGCTGCCAGCAGGACTGGACCCCGGCCGCCTTTGTGCAGGAAACGGTAGCCCGCATCAAAGAGCAGGTAGGCAATAAAAGAGTGGTGATGGCGCTGAGCGGCGGCGTGGACTCTACTGTAGCAGCAGAGCTCATCCACAAGGCCATCGGGCAAAACCTCTACTGCGTGTTTGTAGACAACGGCCTGCTGCGCAAGGATGAATTCGAGACAGTGCTGGACTCCTACAAGCATATGGGCCTGAACGTAAAAGGCGTAAATGCCCGGCAATTGTTCTACAACGAGCTGCAGGGCGTCAGCGACCCGGAAAAGAAGCGCAAGATCATCGGTCGCCTGTTCATTGAAGTGTTCCAGCACGAAGCCGAGCAACTGACCGACATTGCTTTCCTGGGCCAGGGCACCATTTACCCGGATGTGATAGAATCTGTATCCGTCAACGGCCCTTCCGTTACCATTAAATCGCACCACAACGTGGGCGGCCTGCCGGAAAAAATGAACATGTCGCTCGTGGAGCCCCTGCGCTTCCTTTTTAAGGACGAAGTGCGCCGCGTGGGCCGCGAAATAGGCATCAGTGAGCTGTTCCTGGGCCGGCATCCTTTCCCGGGCCCCGGGTTGGCCATCCGTATACTGGGCGACATTACGCCCGAAAAAGTGACCATGCTGCAGGAAGCAGACGCCATCTACATAGAAGGACTGCGCGAAGCCGGCCTGTATGACAAGGTATGGCAGGCAGGCACCATCCTGCTGCCGGTGCAGAGCGTAGGCGTGATGGGTGATGAAAGGACCTACGAATTTACGGTGGCCCTGCGCGCCGTAACTTCTACAGACGGCATGACCGCCGACTGGGCGCACCTGCCTTACGAATTCCTGGCAAAAATGTCCAACGAGATCATTAACAGGGTGAAAGGTATCAACCGCGTTGTGTACGATATCAGTTCCAAACCGCCCGCCACGATTGAATGGGAATGATTTTTGTAATCCAAAGAACGCTATGAGCCGATCCACTATCAACAAGCAACTGTTACCAGTAGTCGTATTATCTGTCACCCTGTCTGCCTGCTCGCTGTTCAAGCCCGGCACCAGCAGCCCGGGCACGCCTCCACCGGTAGTTACCAAGCCTAAAACGGAGGAAGAAAAGAAGAAGGAAGAAGAAGAAAAGAAAAAAGAAGAGGTAAAGGCAGCACCATTCAATGTGCCTGCTTTTGGCCGTGAAGTTAAAAGGGAATCTTACAACCTGGCATTATTCTCCCCTTTATACCTGGACTCCGTATTCGCCAATTCACTGGAAATTCCCGGCCGCACCATGCCTCGCTATGTGCTGCCCGGCCTGGATTTTTACGAAGGCGCACAACTGGCGCTGGACACGCTGCGGCAGCAGGGCTACAACCTGAACGTGATCGTGTACGACAGCAAGTCCCGCCTGAACAGCATCCCCACGCTGATCCGCAACCGCAACCTGGATGCCGTGGACCTGATCATAGGCGCCGTGAGCAACCCGGAGCTGCGGGAGCTGAGCAACTTTGCCCGGGAAAAAGAGGTGAACCTGGTATCCGCCACCTATCCTAACAGCGGCGGCGTGAGCGACAATCCTTTCCTGCTTATCACCAACAGCACGCTGAAAACACACTGCGACGCCCTGCAACGTTATGTACAGGAAGCCTTCGCCACCAAGAACATTGTGCTGCTGCGCCGCAATACGCCGGTAGAAGCCCGTATAGCCGCCGATATCAAGGCGTCTTACGAGCAGATGCAAAGCCCGAAGAAATCGATCATACATGAAGTGATATGGAGCAACGCCACCAGCGACATGGAACTGTCTACCCACCTGCTGGCGGACCGGCCCAATGTATGCATTGTAACGGCCCTGGACGAAGCCGGCGCCAAAGCCATTCTCCAGAAGCTGAGCGTACAGGCGGCCAACTATCCCGTGCACGTATTCGGCATGCCCACCTGGGACGTGATGAAGTTTGATGATCCGGAACTGCAGGGTGTGCAGGTGTACTACTCCTCTCCTTACTTCAATGACAAAACCAATGCGTTCAGCCGCTATATCACGGATTATTTCAAGCGGGTATACAAGATGCGCCCCTCCGACATGGCCTTCAAAGGTTTTGAGCTGACCTACTACTTTGTAAAGCAACTGAAGGATAACGGGGTGTATTTTAATACGGCCGTAAACGATACTACCGCCAAGAAAGTATTTACCGACTTCAACTACCAGCCGGTATACCTGGGCGATGGCGAACAACAGCCGGACTATTTCGAGAACAAGAATATCTACATTATACAGAAAGGCAGCAGCGACACTACTGACATAAAGATGAGCGCGGTAACTTCAGCGCTTAGCCGTTAGTTTCGTTAGCTGTGTAGCTGATGATGCCGGAAGATGCCCTGATCTTCCGGCATTTTTTTTGGGCAGCTTATTCGTAGCTTAGCCATATGCCCGTACTCCAGTTCACCGACAAAGGCATTTACTGCGCGGCCGGGGATTTTTACATTGATCCCTGGCAGCCGGTGCAGCGCGCCGTGGTCACCCATGCGCACTCCGACCATGCACGCTGGGGCCACCGGCATTATCTCTGCCAGCAGGACAGCGTGCCTTTGCTGCAGTTGCGCTTAGGCGCAGACATCAGCGTACAGGGCATCCCGTTTGGCGAAGCGGTGTATTACAATGGCGTGCGCATTTCCCTGCACCCGGCCGGGCACATGGTCGGCAGCGCGCAGGTGCGCGTGCAGCAAGGCAGCGAAATATGGGTGGTGAGCGGCGACTACAAGGTGGAAAACGACGGCCTCTCCGGCCAGTTTGAGCCCCTGCCCTGCCAGGTATTTATAACGGAATGCACCTTTGGCCTGCCCATTTACAACTGGCAGCCCCAGGGTATTATTTTCAGCAGCATACGGGAATGGATACAGGAGAACCAGCGGGCCGGCAAGCACAGCATACTGCTGGCCTACAGCCTGGGCAAGGCCCAGCGCCTGCTGTACAACCTGGCGGATGCCGTGCCGCGCTTTTATGTGCACGGGGCCATTAATGCCGCCCACCAGGTGCTGCTGGCCAACGGCCACCCCCTGCCGCCGGTGCACTACATTACGCCGGACACGCCGAAAGCAGACCTGAAGGACGGCCTGATCATAGCGCCGCCCTCGGCCGCCGGCACGGCCTGGATGCGGCGCTTCCTGCCCTATGCGCTGGGCGTATGCAGCGGGTGGATGCAGGTGCGCGGCCACATGCGCCGCCGCAACGCCGACGCAGGCTTTGCCCTTTCGGACCATGCGGACTGGCCGGGGTTATTGCAGGCTGTTAAGGCCACCGGTGCGGAACAGGTATATACCACGCACGGTTTCAGCAGTGCATTTGCCCGTTACCTGCAGGAAAACGGGATAGCCGCGGAGGAGGTCAGGACAGCGTTCGGACAAGAGGAGGAAGAAGTATGAAGAAAGAAATCAGAAATAGGAAATAGGGCAGGCATCATACTTCATACATCTTACTTCCCACTTCATATCATCACTATGCAACAGTTTACACAACTGGTAAAAATATTAAGCAACAGCACCAAGACCAACGAGAAGCTGGAGGCGCTGCGGCAGTACTTTGCCACTGCCGCCGAGCGGGACAAGCCCTGGGTGCTGGCGCTGTTCAGCGGACGGCGGCCCCGCCGCACCGTGAACAGCGCCCAGCTCAAAAGCTGGTGCATACAGGCGGCCGGCCTGCCCGAATGGCTGTTTGAGGAATGTTACCATACCGTAGGCGACCTGGCAGAGACCATTGCCCTGCTGCTGCCGGAAACGCCTGCCCGCCTCTCCTCCCATCCCCTGCACTACTGGCTGGAAAAGCTTATGGCGCTGGAAAAGGCCACCGAAGCGGAGAAACAGCAGTTCATACAGGCGGCCTGGCAGGAGCTGGACACCGGCGAGCGCTTTGTATTCAACAAGCTGATCACCGGCGGCTTCCGCATCGGCGTATCCCAGCAGATGATGGTGAACGCCCTGGCCCAGGCCTATGGCATTCCCCCGGCCACCCTCTCCCATATGATCAGCGGCAATTGGGACCCGCGCCACACCAGCCTGGAAACCCTGCTGCATGAAAACCACGGCAGCGCCGACATCTCCAAACCCTACCCTTTTTACCTGGCCTATGCCCTGGAAGGGGAGCCCGCCACCCTGGGCCCGCCGGGGGACTGGGCGGCGGAATGGAAATGGGACGGCATCCGCGGACAACTGGTGAAGCGCGAAGGACAGCTCTTTGTATGGTCACGCGGGGAGGAGCTGATCACCGAAAAGTTCCCGGAATATGCGCCCCTGCGCGACGCGCTGCCGGACGGCACCGTGATAGACGGGGAGATACTGACCTGGGCCAATGATTTCCCCCTGCCCTTCCAGGCCCTGCAAACCCGCATCGGCCGCAAGAACGTTACCCGCAAGCAGTTGCAGGAAGCTCCGGTGGTGTTCCTATCCTATGACCTGCTGGAGTGGCAGGGCAGGGACATCCGCGATACGCCCCTGGAGCAGCGCCGGCAACTGCTGGAACAACTGGTGGAGCAGGCGCAAAACCCCGCCCTGCGCCTGTCGCCCCTCGTTACTTTCGACAACTGGGAGCAGCTTGCCCAACTGCGGCAGCAGTCCCGCGAAAAAGGCAGCGAAGGGCTGATGCTGAAGAAACGAAGCTCCGCCTACCAGGTGGGCCGCAAACGCGGCGACTGGTGGAAATGGAAAATAGATCCCTTTACCATAGACGCCGTGATGATCTACGCCCAGAAAGGCCACGGCCGCCGCGCCGACCTGTATACGGACTATACCTTTGCCGTGCGGGACGGCGAGCAGTTGGTGCCCTTCACCAAAGCCTACTCCGGCCTTACGGACAAGGAGATCAGCGAGGTGGACGCCTGGGTGAAAAGGAACTCCCTGGAAAAATTCGGCCCGGTCAGGACCGTTAAGCCCGGGCTGGTGTTCGAGATCGCTTTTGAAGGCATTGCCGCCAGCAAGCGCCACAAATCCGGCGTGGCGCTCCGCTTTCCCCGCATGCACCGCTGGCGCAGGGACAAAACCGCGCAGGAGATCAACACCCTGGCGGACCTGCAGCAACTGCTGCAGCAATACAAGGGATAATTCAGTATATTGTACCAGTATATCATCCCTAAAACAGTATAATATTCTAATGGACGCCAACGATATAGTATTGGATGAAAAAGACCTCGGTATCCTGAAGCTCCTGCAGGAGGATGCCAAAATGACCATCCGCGATATTGCTTCCCGCATGAACCTGAGCGCCACACCGGTGTACGAGCGCATCCGCAAAATGGAGCAGGCCGGCGTGATCCGCCAGTATGCCGCCATCATCGACCCGCAGAAAATAGACAAGGGCCTGACCGTGCTATGTTACATCTCCCTGAAAGAGCACGGCAAAAAGGCCGGCGGCCGCTTTATCCGCGAGGTGACCGGCTTCCCGGAAGTAACGGAATGCCTGAATATTTCCGGGCAGTTTGATTTTATGCTGAAGGTGCAGGTAAAGGACATGAACGCCTATTCGGAGTTTAACGTGAACAAGCTGGGAGAGCTGGACAACATCGGCCATATGGAAAGCGTGTTCGTCATGTCCGTGATCAAGGCCACGCATAAAATCGTGTAATCGTCTTTACTTTGCAGTATGCTATTAAGGTTCCCGCAATCCATAGACAAATGTGACGAAGATGTGCTGCAGTCCGCCACCGTGCCCATTGCCCGCTACCGGCAGGCCACCGCGGCAGGCCGGCGCACCAGCTTTATTACGGAGCATACGCTGCTGTTTGTACTGCAGGGGCACAAGTTGCTGCACATCGGCGACCAGACCTACACGGCGGAAGCCGGACACCTGCTATTCATGAAACGCGGCATTTACACCCTCTCTGAATTTGTGCCGGGCGGGCTGGACTACCAGGTGCTGCTGCTGTTCTTTACAGACGATCTCCTGAAAAAATTCCTGCACAACTATGGCTTTGCCACTACGAAAACCGTGACGGCAGCTACCCACCTGGTGCTGCCATCCAATGAGCTGCTGGACAGTTTTAAAACGCAGTTCATGGAATATTTCGGGAAGCGGATAGACGGGCTGGAAAGCATTCTTCAGTTGAAGCAGCAGGAGCTGTTGTTGCTGCTGCTGTCCGGCCCACAGCGGCAGGAAGTGCTGGCGTTCCTGCAGGGTATTGTTTTCGGGCAGCCGCTGGATGTAGGCTATATTGTAAAGACCCACCTGTTCCAGCCGCTTACATTGGAAGAACTGGCGAAACTATCCGGCCGCAGCCTGGCCTCTTTCAAACGCGATTTCCAGCAGCAGTTCCGGTGCCCGCCCAAGAAGTGGATCAACGAGCAGCGCCTGGCCCATGCCCGCATGCTGCTGCAGCATACGGACAAGCAGGTGGCTGAAATAGCGCTGGAATGCGGATTTGAGAACATTCCCCACTTTATCCGCATCTTCAAACAGGAATACGGCATTACTCCCAATGCCGACCGAGCCAAAAAAGCAATTGTTTGAGCTTTTAGCGTTACCATCGCCCCTCCCGGGCAAAGTACCTTTGCATTAAGACCTGACCATCAAATTTCAAACAATGCAAAAAGTACTATTATGCCTTGCCGGCCTTTTGCTGGCCAGCCATTCCTTTGCCCAGGACGGCCTGGTGCATCCTGAAAGCCTGATCTCCGATGGACATTTCCTGTATGCCACCAACATCGGTACAAGCGGCGATCCGACTGCACGGGATGGCGACGGCTTCATCAGCAAGCTATCTCTTGGAGGGAATATGATCACCCCCAGCATCACTACCGAAAAGCTGAACGCCCCCAAAGGCACGGCCATCATCAAAGGCGTGCTGTACGTTGCGGACCTGGACCGTATTGTAGGCATCCGGCTCTCCTCCGGGAAGAAAGTAGCGGAAATAAGCCTGGCAGACTTTCACACTTCCTTTGCCAACGATCTTACGGTAAAGGATGATCATACCCTCTTTGTTTCCCTGACGGATGCCGGTAAGATACTGGAAGCGGACGTGAAAAGCCTGCAGGTAAAAGCCGTTACTGACCTGCCGGGCGCCAACGGCATTTATTATGATCAGAAAGGCCATCGCCTGTACACCTGTAATTTTCATTTCGACAACATCCAGGGCGGTGAAATAGGCGTAGTACACTGGGAACAGCAACAAGCGGTATACGAAAAGTTAAGCGATGCGCACGGCGGCTTCGACGGCCTGGTGATGACAGATGATCATACCTTGCTGGTGTCCGACTGGGGCGCGCTGGACCACCCGGCCGGTTTACTGCAAAAAATAGATATCCCCAGTAAAACCGTTACCCAACTGGAGATGCCGGTAATAGCCGGCCCGGCGGATTTTTATTATGATGCGGCACGCAAGCGACTGTACATCCCTGTGATGCTGGAAAGCAAAGTATTGATTAAGGATCTTTAAACAACAAGCAATGAACCAATTAGAACAGAACAAAGCAATTGTGCTCCGCTTCAACCAGGAGTTTATTGAAAAAGGCGATCTGCAGGCTTTTGAAGCGCTGGTAGCGCCGGACTTCATCAACCATACCGCCGCCAACCTGGGCCTGCCCGGCGGCCGCGAAGGCGTGCGTGATTTTATCGTCAACGTACTGCATGCCGCCATGACGGATATTAAAGTGGATATCCATGAACAGATCGCAGAAGGCGATACCGTAGTGACCCGCAAAACCATCAGTGGTACGCAAACCGGGGATATGATGGGCCGGCCGGGCAAGGGACAGCTCACCCAACTGCATATTATAGATATTGTGAAGATCAAGAACGGGCAGTATAGCGATCACTGGGCGCAGCGGAGCGTGGAGTGAGATGTAAAAGTTGGTGGATCTGCTGTCTGTAATATGAATGTATTCATTATACAGTGCCACCAACTTTTACTTTTTAAAATTACCACGGAGAGAAAAATCGGCCACTGTAGCGGATTTTAAAGAGGAAGTCTATTTTTTAGTCTATCGAAAACAGATAAGGTCCATTTATCGCTAAGAACTTTACGCAAGATTGACTATCAATACAAAAGTACAACTTTATTAGACATTTTACAACACAAAATACACGTCCCTAGCAGATTACAGCATATTTTGTTCGGAACAACCAGGCCGCTGAATTGTGTTACAAAGGCTACATTGAAATTAGAGTTAGTGCCAAAATCAATATATGTGTTGAATTTCAATATCAAACTGCCGTACCGCGCCGTCAATCACCTCTAGCGACCAGCCCTAGGACTGCGGAGGCCGGAGAACAGGGTACGCAGAAAAAATACGACCGCAATAGCGCCGCCCCGAAGGGGCACCTTGATCCGCCGGTAGGCGGATGCGGCGTGTGGAGATTTTTTTCCGTGCCCTGTTCGTAGGCTCGGAGTAGGCCAGGAATTTCGCGAAAGAGGTGGCAGGATGGCAATTTTAATACTTCGATTTTAAGTAACCATACTCTACCTTTGAGAATTTATCCGTTCCCAAACGGCTCCTCCGTGAGTCACATACTTAATTATACCATAATCCTCATGCCAGAAAATTGTTCTAGGCTGGTTCGGAGGCGCTTTAGAAGAATAAGTATCAAATTCATAGACTTTCCCTTGTTTGTACTTCTCTATACTTCCTGTTGTGATGTTCAAAAAAAGGTCTCCCCCATATTGGTAATCAATTGATAAAGAGGTTTCATTATTAGGATGTTTTTTCTCAATAGTTACCATTCTATAACCAGAAGGATGGTATTTTAGGTGTTTATTCACATAATAAATCACTCCCCATTGAGGTAGATACTTATCGTGTACCTCTATAGGATTATATGGCGGATAAAACAGCTCCTTTTTCACAATAATACTTGTATCCAAGTTTCCCTTATCTGATCTAAAGATAATTGTATCACCCTCATTGTAAGGGTTAATCCATTTCAATTCTTCCTGAGATAGTTTGGTTCTAATGCCGCAACCTACCAAGGTTAAGAGAGGCAAAAGGGATTTCAAGATTGCTGTTTTTCCATTATACATTATTGTCATCTCAATTTTTCCCATCCCATTGGCGCGTGGGCCATAGTGAAAACCTCCTCGTGCCATACACGGCTTCGTACTTCTTTCTGAATTATTGATATTGCCATACTATGCATTTCCTTGAATTCATTTGGCACGAGGGGGCAAATCCACATAGCCCGCTCCCCATCCTCGCACCAGTGGTCAATAAACAAAATCAACAGGTGTCACCTGCGGATTTTGTTTATTGACTTAAATAATTAACTACTCAAATTTGATAGCTAGATCATAAGCCTCTAACCCATGTAATTTCGGATTACCTAGCTTCTTAACTTTAATGCCATTTACTACTCCCTTAAATGCATTAATTAGCTGTTCTGTCTTAGGGTCGTCCTTATCAGATAGGTAATTATAAATAATGTTTCCTTTATTCTCAATTCTGGCAAAAACTATTTCGAAGCGCTCTATCCGTGATGCCGTATCTATATAAATACGTAATGATCCGATACCTGTAGACCCTTCCGGAAAAAAATCTGTACCAAGTTTAACTATCCGATTATAATCTATTTCAAAATGAGAAGGCGCAATAGGGTCAACAATAGAATCTTCAACTTTAGTATCAGAACTAGTTGCAACTTTGGCATCTTTGCCCGATTGAACACAACCCAAAGCAATAAAGAACATTATCAATGTGATTAATACTTTCATAAAATCTATTTTACCCTTATTAATGGAAAAAACTTAAATATGACAGCTCCTTCTTGATTTGGCCTAAAGATTTTGACATCATTATAAAGTCCGGGTACATTGGATGAACTCCCATTTTTGAAATTCAGAATGGCATCTACATAATTAATATACGTATTATAATTAACCCCTGTAGCCTGATTTAACAAATAATTAAACGCTTTGCCATACATCAATCCGGCTTGATTATCCGTCCTTGAAGGAGACATAATTCCACCAAATACACTTCCATTTATTGCAGCAGTGAAAGCTACAGCTTGACCATATAGATATGCTCCAACTTCATTATTAATAGAGCCTCCACCTTGATTATACTCCGCCTGATAACCATGGAATAATTCGTGAGCTACATTTTCCAATTTCTGTATCTCGGGAGAAGAACTCTTCATTAGTGCCCCTGCAAGGATTTTGCCCCCTCCTGACGAACCTTCCTTAAATTGAAGTGCACTTGCTTCTTTTCCATCTACTATGGGAGTTTGATTAATAAAATCAAATTTGTTTTCTGATTTGGAAAGTGTGGTTAAAACCTCTTTACCTATCTCTGTCGAACTCATTTGGTTCAAAGCCTTTACTACCGTTGACACAAACTTATCTTTGCTTTTAAATTTACTCCCATCTTCGTTATACAATCTCCCATTATTATAACGAACTTTTTGATTATCGCCGTAGTATATCCAAATTTCCTTCCCATTAGGGTCGACAAAAAGTATGGGGCTATTATTGGCGTAACCGTAAGGAGTATAACCAATATATTTATCCGACATTGGATCTTGTACATGCCACCTTCCAATCTGTTGATCATACATCCTCGCCCCATAATCATACCACTCCAATCCACTACCATCCCCAAACTCCTTACTCTGCAATTCCTTCCCATTATACTTCAACCTATTTTCCGGATAATTCGTCCCCACCAAAGCATTCGTAC
>NZ_VLLG01000007.1 GCF_007830125.1 Chitinophaga japonensis | reverse complement strand
TATGAGGAGCTGGATCGGTTGTCGGACAGGGTGGCGGAGTACCTTCGCCGGGATCATGGCGTGGTTGAGGGCGACCTGGTAGGTTTAATGCTGGAGCGTTCGGAACGGCTGATCATCTGCCTGCTGGGGATATTGAAGTCGGGAGGGGCGTATGTTCCGATAGACCCGTCTTATCCTGCTTCACGGATACGCTATATGCTTGAGGACAGTTCACCGCGAGTGGTGTTGACGGAGCGCATGGCGATGGCGGCGCTGGCGGGCGGAAATGCCGGGGATCCGCTTCCTGTATTGGGGGGTGGCCAGTCGCTGGCGTATGTGATCTACACCTCCGGCTCTACCGGGCAGCCTAAAGGCGTAATGGTGCCGCATGTGGCGGTGGTACGACTGGTACATGATCCTAACTACGTTACCTTCAGCACGGAAGATAAATTATTGCAGACAGGCTCCATTTCATTTGATGCAAGCACTTTTGAAATATGGGGCATGCTGCTCAATGGCGGTACCCTGTACCTGCTGGACCATGACCAGTTGATGGATACGGAAATCCTGAAAGATACGGTTCAAAGGAATGGTATTTCTATGATGTGGTTCAGTGCCTCCTGGTTTAATCAACTGGTTGATAATGACCCTTCGCTCTTTAAAGGATTAAAGCAGATATTGGTAGGAGGGGATAAGCTATCTCCCAGGCACATTAACCTGTTGAGGTCGCTTTACCCGGATCTTAGCATTATTAACGGATACGGTCCTACGGAGAATACTACTTTTTCTATTTGTTATCACATCAGGGAAACGCAGACAACTGCTATCCCCCTGGGGCGCCCTGTTACCGGCACCAAGGTATTTATACTTGACAAACAGTTGCAGCCGGTGCCCGTAGGATGCTACGGCGAGATCTATCTTTCCGGCGATGGCCTGGCCCATGGCTATTTGCATATGGATGATAAAAACAGGGAGCGGTTCATTGCACATCCTTTTGAACCTGGCAGGCGTATGTATCGCACCGGAGATATCGGCAGATGGAACTGGAAAGGGGAAGTGGAGTTTGCCGGTCGTGCGGATGACCAGGTGAAGATCAGGGGATTCCGTATAGAACCAGGTGAAATAACAGCCGCAATCCTGCAATGTGCGCAGGTAAGAGATGCGGTAGTAGTACCCTTTACCACACCTGCGGGAGAAAAAGAGCTGGCGGCGTACATTGTGTGGGAAGCACAGGAAGAGGAAGGGGTACTCCGGTCCTGGCTGCGGGAGCAGCTACCGGAATACATGCAGCCGGGTTACTATGTTACATTGGCGCAACTGCCCCTGAATGCCAATGGTAAAGTGGACAGGGAAGCGCTGCCCGCACCCCGGTCGGTATCCGCTACCAACACTATACACGCTCCCAGGGATGAGCGGGAGGCGAAACTATTGGCCATCTGGCGTACGATATTACAAAGGGAGGATATTGGCATCCGGGATAACTTCTTTGAGAAAGGCGGTCATTCATTAAGGGCCTCTAACCTGCTTACAAGCATACACAAGGAGCTGGGCGTTAAAGTGCCCCTGAAAACATTATTCCGGCATAACACCATTGAAGCACTGTCTGGTATTATTGCTGCCGCTGATACTGTAGCTTTTGAGGCATTGGAGAAGGTAGCGGAGCAGCCGTACTACGAGGTGTCACATGCCCAGAAACGGCTTTGGATACTTGACCAGATGGAAAGTGACAGCGGCGCGTATAATATTCCCGGTGCTTACGTCATAAAAGGAAGACCGGACAAGGATATACTGGAGAATGCGCTGAACCTCCTGGTGGCCCGGCATGAAAGCCTGCGGACAAGGATTGTGAAAATAGATGGAGAGCCTAAGCAACAGGTGCTGGCTGCCAATGAAGTAAAAGCGCGGATTGCGTATCATGATCTTACCTCTGATGAAGAAAAGGATGCTACGGCCAGGAAGCTGCTGAATGCATGCATGCACGATCCCTTTTCCCTGCATACATGGCCATTGTTCCGTGCTATGCTGATCCGTATGGAAGCGGAGCAGTATATTTTCATGTTTTCCATCCATCACATCGTATCGGACGGATGGTCGCAGGGGGTGATCGGAAGGGAGATATCTGTAATCTACAATGCGATGGTAGCGGAACAACCGCCCCACTTACCCGCATTACCGGTGCAGTATAAGGATTATACCGGTTGGCATAATCGCCTGCTGCGGGGAGCATTGGGAGAAGAGGCAGGAAAATACTGGTCTGCCCGTTTCCGTAAGCCGGTGCCTTGTCTGAACATGCCGGCTGACCGGCTTCGCCCGCGCCTGCAGACTTTTGATGGTGATGTTGTAACGCTAAAGTTTGATGCAGCCGTTACAGAACACCTGCAACGGTTTAGCCAGGAAAGGGAAGCAACCCTTTTTATGAGCTTGCTGGCTCTTGTCAACACATTGTTGTATTGTTATACCGGCGTTGATGATATTGTGATTGCTTCCCCCATTGCGGCGAGAGAGCATGCGGATCTACATGGCCAGATAGGGTTTTTCGCAAATACCCTTGCCCTGAGAACACATTTTTCAGAGAACCAGACATTTGAGTCGTTGCTGCAAACAGTGAAGGAAACAACGCTGAAGGCATACCAGTACCAGATGTATCCTTATGATCGGGTGATTGAAGATGCCGCTCAGCAGTATGATCCCAGTCACGCTGCATTATCCGATGTAATGCTGGTATTGCAAAGCAATGAAGCAGTGGCGCTGGATCTGCCGGGTATGCAGGCGGTGCCCCTGGAGCTTTCTACTAATACAGCCCGTTTTGACCTGGTTTTCATCTTTACCGTGGAAGACGGAGCCCTGTGCCTGGATCTTGGTTTCAATACTAACATCTATGACAGAAAACGTATAGCGGCGCTGGCAGAAACATTACAGACGCTTATACATCGTATGCTGATGCAACCGGCGCTGACAGTAAAAGCGCTTTCTACCCTGGAAACCGGGTGGAACGATGTTGCTGATAAAGGAGTTCCGCTGGCAGTGCTGAACGGGCACCTGGTGTATGCACCGGAAATAAATGCTGCGCTGGAAGCCCTGCCGGGCATTGAAGCGGGCTGTACGCAACTGTCGGACAATAAAACCCTGGATGTCTTCATTGTTCCTGAAAGCAGAACAGCGCACACTGTGCGGCAATTGCTGAAAATGGAGCTGGAGCCGGCGGCAGCAAGCCATCAGGTATATACCATGCCTAACGGCCTGCCGGTTTGCTATAAAAATAAAACGGAAACCGACTTTACTTATAAAGAGGTCTTTGAACAACATGCATACCTTAAAAACGGCATTACGCTACGCCCCGGAGATGTGATATTCGATGTGGGCGCCAACATTGGCATGTTCAGCCTCTATGCAGGATATCACTTTCCCGGTTGCCGGGTGTTTGCCTTTGAGCCTATACCACCTGTGTACAACTGCCTGGCTGCGAACGCGGCTTTGTATGATATGGACATAGTGCCGTTGAACATAGGCTTGTCAGGAGAGGAATCTACTGCTGAATTTGTTTATTATCCCAATAACACGATCATATCAGGCCGGTTTGGCAATGCAGCGGAAGATAAGGAAGTGGTAAAACGTTACCTGCAGAACAAACTGGACAGCGAAGGCAGCACGATGTCTGAAAAACATATGGAAGAGATCCTGGAAGACATGATCCGGTCAGAAAAATGGGAATGCCGGCTCTCCACGGTTTCTGCTGTAATGCAGGAATGGAACGTATCCCATATTGATCTGCTGAAGATTGATGTGGAGAAAAGCGAGTGGGACATTTTGCAAGGAATAGCAGCGGCCGACTGGCAGCGCATCCGCCAGGTAATAGTGGAGGTGCATGATATTGACGGCCGGTTGGAGCAGGTAAAGCATTTGCTGGAACAGCAGGGTTATGATGTGCATGTGGAGCAGGAAGAAGAGCTGGCTGGTACGGCGCTTTATAATATTTATGCTGTTAACAGCCGGGAGCAGCCGGCGCTGGTAGCTACGGCCCCCATAGAAACGGGGTGGACGGATATAGCTGCCTGTCATGCACATATAAGTAACCTTGTTCACAACAGGTTGCCGGCATACCTGGGAGCCGTAAACGTATACCTGGCAGACATGTTGCCTATAGATGAAGCAGGCAATACGGACCAGGAAAAAATCAACCGGATAAAAGCAAGTAGCGCACCTGTACAGGGAACCGCCGCGGCGTCCCGGGCTGCATTGCAGGTGGTGGTGGCCGCTACTTTCACGGCCGATCCGCTTTCCGATTATATCAACTGGTGGACCGACCGGTTTAATATACCGGTGCAGGTAAAACAGGCGCCGTACAACCAGGTATTCCAGGAGTTATTGCAGGAGGATAGCATGTTCTCCGGTAACAGGGACATCAACCTGCTGCTGGTGCGCTGGGAGGACCTGATCAGGGACGTACAGGGAACGGAAGAAACACAACTGCAACTGGTGGAACAGAGTTTTCAGCAACTGGTATCTATAATGACCGCCAGGGAGCAGCAGGCGCTTTGCCTGGTAGGTATAATTCCACCGGCGCCGGCCGCCTGCAGCAGCAGGCAGATGTTGCTTGCGCTGGAGCGCATTAACCAGCAATGGATAGCGACATTACAGCAACTGGACAACGTACGGGTGCTGGATTTCACCGGTATCGCGGCAGATTTCAATATTGCCGAGATATATGACCCGCAGCGGGACAAGCTGGGACATATTCCATTCCATGAAGAGGTATATGCCGCAATGGCTACCATGGTAGCCAGGCAGATAAGGGCATACAAACAGCCATCCTTTAAGTTGATTGTGCTGGATTGTGATAATACTTTATGGTCCGGTGTGGTGGGAGAAGACGGTGTGAGCGGGATCCGGTTGCTTCCCCAACACCTTTACCTGCAACGCTTTATGCTGCAAAAGAAGCAGGAGGGTTTCCTGCTGGCGCTATGTAGCAAGAACAACGAAGCGGATGTATGGGAGGTGTTCGAACAGCACCCGGAAATGATATTGCGGCAGGATGATTTTGTGACATGGCGTATTAACTGGAACGACAAGGCGGTAAACCTCGCTGAAATGGCCGCAGCATTGAATATCGGCATCAATACATGCTGCCTGATAGACGATAGTCCTGTGGAATGTGCTGCGGTGGCCGCTGCCTGCCCCGACGTGCTGGTGCTGCAGCTACCGGAAAGAACGGAAGTTATACCGCAATGGCTGAAGCATGTATGGGCGTTTGACAAGTTCACGGTCACGGAGGAGGACCAGGAAAGGACCACCATGTATAAGGCAGAGCAGGAACGTAAGCAGGTATTGGCTGCACAGCCTTCCCTGGGCGATTTCCTGGCGCAGCTACAATTGCAGGTAAGCGTGCAGGATATACAGGATGCAGACATCTCCCGTGTAGCACAGCTCACAGAGCGTACCAACCAGTTTAATCTCAATGGTATCCGCAAAACGGAACAGGAGATAAAGCGATATGTTAACGACCGGAACTATTATTGTAAAACCATCCGCGTAAGGGACCGGTTTGGAGATTACGGGCTTACTGGTGTGCTGATCACGTCGGTACGGGAAAACGCATTGCAGGTGGAAGCCTTCCTGTTAAGCTGCCGTGTGCTTGGCAGGCAGGTAGAGCAAAGTATGCTGGGGGTATTAAAAGAGCAGGCGGCATCTGCGGGCCTGGACAAAATAGTGGCTGGTTTTGTAAACACTTCCCGGAATAAGCCCTTCCTGCAGTTCCTGGAAGGAACTTCCTGGACCCCGGTGCAAACCGCAGATGCCCTGACCATATACGAAATACGAACGGAAGATATACCGGACGGCTTATCCGTACAGGCAACCGCATTGCAGCTCCGGTCAACCCCTGACCCTGTTGAGCCGGAACGGCCGAAGCTGCTGTTTGACCATATAGGTGTGGCCGTAAGTAAACCGGACGAGGCGCTGGCATTCTATAGGGATAGCGGGTTCGCAGAGCCTGAACATGTATATGACCCGGTACAGAACGTACAGATATATATGTGCCGTACTGCGTCAGGTGGCGGCATTGAATTGATCGCTCCGCATGATGATCGCTCTCCTGTGAATAATATCATCAGCAGTAATGGAGACCAGCCCTACCATTTTTGCTATCGTGTTAAACAGTTGGATCTGCTTTTTGACTGGTTGCGGCAGGAAGGGATTGCGTTTGAAATGGTGAAAGAGCCGGAACCGGCAGTACTGTTTGACGATAAGCGGGTCGTATTTTTAAACATACCGCAGGCAGGGCTGGTGGAATTTATTGAGGACAGCGATACAACTGCTTTACCACCCCGGCAGTTGCCGGAAGAAGTGGAGGTCAGCCTGGTTACCTTTGACGTGCAGCCAGCACTGCAGTTTTTCCGTTTGGTAGGCTACCGGGAAATAAGGCATGTAACAGACCACGTAAATAAAGAATATACTGTTGTCCTGCATGCCCGGCACAATGGTCCTGTAATACGCCTGATATTGCCGGTGCAGGATGCCGGGTCAGAAGGCGCTTTATTTCTGCAGCGGAACGGACCGCATATTTTCCGTTTGCTGTTGCAGGGATCTATGGCTGCAAGGTATGCGCACGAGCAGTTACCGTCCTACTTTACCCTGGCGGCAGAAAGCATAAGGGAACGGACCCCGGCTTTGGACTGGGACCTCGGACAGGAATTAAATAAGAATGCCCGGCACTATCCCCTGTATCTTCCCCTGCTCTACAACAGCGGAGAAAAGCTGCTGCAAATACCGGTATACCAGGTACAGCAGCACAGGAAGCATACCGCCCTGCACCCGCCGGAAACGGCAACTGAAAAGGCGCTGTTCAATATATGGGAAGCCGTATTGCGTCATCAGTCATTCGGGGTACATACTTCTTTCCTGGAGGCAGGTGGAAATTCCATTAAAGCTACACAGGTATTGTCCAGGATATACCGGCAGTATGGTATAGAGCTATTGCTGACGGCATTCTTTAACAAACCTACTATCAGGGCTCTGGCTTCGCTGATAGAAAAGGAACAGCCGGAAGGGTTCCAAAGCATTACACCCCTTCCGCCGCAGGACGATTACCCACTTTCATTTTCACAAAAGCAGCTATGGATATCAGACCAGTTTGAGAACGGGTCGGGTGCAGCCTTCAACATACCCGTGGCCTATATGGTACAGGGTGCATTGGATATGGCTGCGATGAACCAGGCATTCAGCTCCCTGGTGGAAAGGCATGAGATACTGCGTACCGTTTTTGTAAAAGCGGAAGATGAAGTACGACAACGGGTGCTGCCGGCAGATGCATGCGCAATAGTGCCTGAGTGGATAGATATGACGGCATTGACGGATGCTGAAGCAGCCGCATTGCAGATAGCCAACCAGGAGCCTGTGCTGCCCTTTAACCTGGAAACAGGACCGTTGCTGAGGATTAAAATATTACGCCTGGCGCCGGACCGCCACCTGCTGTTGTTTACCACGCATCATATTGTTTCGGATGGCTGGTCGTCTGGGATCATGCTCAGGGAAATAGCGGCGCTGTACAATGCCTGTCACAGGGGTAAGAACCTTTCCCTGCCTGCTTTACGCATACAGTATAAAGACTATGCCGGCTGGCAGCAGAGACAGATGCAGCAGCCTGCTTTTAAAGCGCACCGGCGATACTGGTTGCAGCAGTTCCAGGAAGGGGCGCCTGTGTTGCGGTTGCCGTGCGATTTTCCGCGTCCCGCTTTTAAAAGCTATAACGGGAGCACGCGCAGCTTTCTGCTGGATAGCACAGCGGCCGCTGAGATAAAGACATTCATAGCACAGCAGGAAGTAAGCCTTTTCATGTTCTTTGTAACGGTTACCAAGCTGCTGCTGTATCGCTTGTCTGGCCAGCAGGAACTGGTAGTGGGCTTCCCGGTATCGGGGCGGCAACACCCTGAGCTGGAGGACCAGGTGGGCTGTTATGTAAATACCATCGCGCTCCATACAAAAATGGACACGCGCCTGCAGTTGGCAGATTTTGTACAACTGGTGAAGCAGAACATTACCCATGCCTATGCCCATGCAGCTTATCCTTTTGAGCAGTTGGTGGAAGAGCTGGGAGGGCATACAGACATGGGAAGGTCTCCCCTGTTTGATGTCATGGTGCAAATGCAGGATGCTCACCTGGTACACCAGCAAGGGGCAGGTAGCCTGGATGGATTGAAGATCAGCATGACAGAGCAACATCTGACCTTTAGTAAATACGACCTTACGGTAAATGTAATGGAAACACCAGGCGGTATTGCCATTGATCTGGAATACAACACAGACCTCTTTAAGCCGGAGACGATAGCCGGCATACAAGCAGATCTTACCCGGCTGATCAATCTCCTGGTAGCAAGTCCTGCGCTTACCATAAGTGAAGTCCGCGTGCTGCTGACCGGTAACACCGGTAACGCCATGCAGCAATACCAGCAGGCCATTACGGCGAGTATAGACGAATCATTCTAAATAAAAATTAACATCCTTATGGATAAGAGAATTATTCATAGCGTTTTTGAAGCAAAAGCGCAACTGTTCCCCGACAATATTGCTGTAGAAGATCAGGACATGCAGCTTACTTACCGGGAGCTGAATGTCCTGGCAGATAAGCTGGCAGTGGTGCTCCGGCAGCAAGGCCTTGGAAGTGGCAGGATTGCCATGACCCTGATGGGCGCTGATGTCAGGCTGATTACTTCTGTGCTGGCCATTTTCAAGGCAGGAGGCATCTATCTGCCTGCGGACTTCAGCTTTCCGCCCAGGCTGATGCAGCAGGTATTGGAAGAAGGCGCTCCAGACATTGTCATTACTTCCGCAGCCATGCTGGAGGAAGCTAAACAACGCCTGTCGGAAGGGAACGCACCGTTGCCTGCAATGGTGATAATTGAACAGGATCTTACCTTTTCCGTACAGGGACAACGGGAGATGATACCGGTAACGGGTACACGTGATATTTCACCGGATGACGGATGTTATGTTTTCTATACTTCAGGCTCCACTGGCAGGTCCAAGGCCATACTGGGCAATCACAAAGGATTAAGTCATTTTGTACATTGGGAGATGGGAGAGTTCGGGCTGGATGAACATTGCCGGGTGAGCCTGTTAAGCCAGTTCACTTTTGATGCCTCCCTGCGCGACATTTTTGTACCCTTGTGTACCGGAGGGCGCCTGGTTATCCCGCCAGTTGGTGTAAAGTCCAATATTCCCCTGTTGATAGAATGGCTGGAAGTAAAACAGATCAGCCTGGTGCATTGTGTGCCCTCCATTTTCCGCCTGGTTACGCGCTACCTGCAATCAGGCTCCGCAACGATGGACAGGAACCTGTTCCCTTCCCTAAAGCATATACTGATGGCGGGAGAACCACTGTACGGAAGGGATATCATACAATGGCGCAGTATAGTAGGCGACCAGGTGGAACTGGTAAACCTGTATGGCACTTCTGAAACGACCATGGCTAAAACATGCCATCGCATTGGTCCAACACCGGAAGACCCTGCGGCTGCCGTGCACGTGGGATGGCCTATCAGTAATACCATGGTGGCGGTTTTTAATGGTGGCAAACTATGTTCTCCGGGGGAGATCGGTGAAATATACATTAAAACGCCTTTTATGACCAAAGGATACTTCAGGAATGAAGCCCTGACTAAAAGCGTTTTTGTGCAGAACCCCCTGGTAACGGACCGTGTGGACATGATGCATAAGACTGGCGATATGGGTCGTTACTTTGAAGATGGTCATATAGAGGTGCATGGCCGGCTGGACGACCAGGTGAAGATAAACGGTATCCGCCTGGAGCTTGCAGAAGTAAAGCAGGCAGCGCTATCCGCACCTGGCATACAGGATGCGGAAGTGATTGTGATACCGGGTGCGGAGGGGGAGAACCAGTTGGCCTGTTATTATACCGGGACGGTGGCGCAGGAACCAGCGTTGCGCAGTTATCTCGCCGGACAGTTGCACGCGGCATTTATACCTTCCTTCTTTATCTATATGGAAGCGTTGCCGCTTACTATCAACGGGAAGGTGGATAAGAAAGCTTTGCCACGGCCTGTGACTACCATGGCGGGAACTGCCGGCGACATGGAGGAAACGGACCCGGTGGTGCTGACAATGCAGCAGATATGGAAAGAAGTGCTGGGATTACCCCAGGTAAACAGGAATACGCACTTTTTCCAGTCTGCCGGTACCTCCCTGAAAGCGATCATGATAATATCAAAATTGTACCGCCAATACAATATACGCCTGAAGATCAAGGATATTTTTGACAACCCTACCATTATTAGCCTTTGTACGCATATCCGTGAACTGCAGCGACAATCATTTGAGTCTATATCACTGGTACCCGGTAATGATAATTATGAAACTACTTACGCTCAAAAGGGCATATGGCTGCATTTGCAGTATGGAAGAGGGCTGGCAGCCTATAATATGACAGGCGCCTACCATTTTGAGGGCGCTTTCAATAGGGAAGCCTTCACTAAAGCGATACAGTTTTTGGTACAACGGTATGAGATACTGCGAACTACATTTGTAATGGACAAGGGAGAGCTACGGCAGCGCGTCCATGATTTTGACCCTGCTGCTGTAAATGTCAGGATGGATGTTTGCGAAGCCGGCATGCAGGAAGCTGATTATGCAAAAATAGCGGAGGAAGAGTCCTTGAAAATATTTGACCCGCAGAAAGAGCCGCTGATCCGGTTCCGGTTGCTGAGAGCAGGGGAACGACATCATACACTGGTGCTAACGCAACACCATCTGATAGCGGATGGCTGGTCTGTAAACCTGTTGCTGAAAGAATTTATGCAGGTTTTTGCAGCTTTCAGCAGGAATGAAACCCCAAAGTTGTCTCCCCTGAGAATACAATACAAAGACTATGCTGCCTGGCATAACCGTTACATCAGCAGCTTTAGCAGCCAGCCGCACCAGGATTTCTGGAAGGCGCAAATGGAAGGAGAGCTGCGTCCACTTAATATTGCTGCGACCTCTTTTAACAGCATAGGAAAGAGCTATGAGGGAAGGCTGTTCACCTTCGGCTTGCCACCGGCCTTAAGCCAGGCTGTATTTGAGATGGGTAAATGCAGGGAGAAAAGCACCTTTGCCATTCTGCTTGCCCTTACCAATATATTGTTGTACAGCTACACAGGCAGGGAGGATATATTACTGGGATCGCCTTATGCGGGCCGCAATCATCCTGACCTGGAAGACCAACTGGGTCTTTTTGTAAGCATCATCCTGCTTAGGAACCGGTTGCAGCCCGATCAGCCGTTCAGCGCATTGCTGGAAAGAGTGGCTGGTAATGCAGCAGAAGCATACGAACATGGCGTATATCCTTTTGAAAAGATACTGGAGGAGCTGGAGCTGACCAGCAACGGGAAGGGGCTGCAATTCCTCAATGTATTCGTGCAAATGCAGGAAGCGCATGAGGAAGCCCTTGCAGCCAGCCAGGAAGGTTGGGAGGACCTGCGTATTACACCAGTGGACTTTAAGCACCTTACCAGCAAGTTTGACCTTACTTTTAATTTTATAGCAGCACAACCCGGGGAGCATATTACTATAGTGATCGAGTACAATACTGCCCTGTTTACGGAGAACAGCATCAAAAAGCTGCAGGAAGATTTTATCAGGCTGACGGAACTGGCAATGGAAAATGAACAGCTATCCGTTGCTGCGTTAAGAACGGTTGTACAGGAAACTGCCAGCCCCAGCCGGGAAATGGCTGATATCAGCCACCAGATCAGCAGCGGCATCAGCCGTGAATATTGAGTATTGCAGACCCTTCAATATTTCCAAGCATGAGTAAGAGAATCATACATATGGTCTTTGACCAGCAGGCACTTTCAGCTCCTGAACGTACGGCCATAGTGGAAGGAGACAGAACCTGGTCCTATGGCGAGTTGAAAGCTGGTTCTGAAATGCTGGCCCAATACGTGCTGCATTGTAATGCCGGGCGCAATGCGCCGGTAGCGGTGTTGCTACCTCCCGGGTTTACGCTCGTCAGCTCGTTACTGGCCATTTTCCGTGCCGGGCAGATCTACCTGCCTGTAGATGCAGCCTTGCCTGCCAGGCGGTTGCATGCCATTTTTGAGCAGACGCGCCCGGCGGTATGTATAACAACCGCATCATTGGCCGCTGTTGCAGAAGGTATCATCAGCAAACAGGCTGCTTACGCCTGCCGGCTCATAGTGCTGGATGGATCGCAGGCTCCGCTGGTCAGGCATTTTGAGAACAGCACCTGCCTGGCAGAAACAGCATTGACAAACCTGCCGGCCATGGATCTTCCTGAAGTGAGGCCGGAGGACGCGAACTATATTTTCTACACCAGCGGATCTACCGGTGAAGCAAAGGCCATACTGGGATGTCATGACAGCCTGAGTCATTTTATTCATTGGGAGATCAGGGAATTCCAGCTAGATCAGCAGTGCCGCGTCAGCCAGTTGAGCCAGTTCACATTCGACGCTTCCCTGCGGGATATCCTTGTGCCCTTGTGCACAGGCGGCACTTTATGTTTTCCGCCTGCTGACAACCGTAACAATATGCCCGCATTAATAGCATGGCTGGAGCAGCAGCAGGTAACGTTGATGCATTGTGTGCCCTCGGTATTTCGCCTTATTACCCGCGAACTGATGGCTGAAGGGGAACAGGGCAATAAGGTGCGTCTGCCATGCCTCCGGCACGTGCTGATGGCGGGAGAGCCATTATATGGGAAAGATATTCTCAACTGGCGCAGTACCGGTGCCGGTCATGTAGAGCTTGTCAACCTGTACGGCACCTCGGAAACTACGATGGCTAAAACCTTCCATAGGATAGCAGATGCGCCTTATGATGCTGCCCAGCCTGTGCATGCAGGCAAGCCTATCAGCAATGCCTTGATAGCTGTTGTGAATAACGGCCAGCTATGCAGACCCGGGGAGATCGGGGAGATCTATATCATTACACCTTTTATGACAAAAGGCTATTATAAAAATGAAGTCCTGACACGAAGCGTTTTTGTACAGAACCCGCTGGTGAAAGACCGGGAGGAAATAGTTTACCGTACGGGCGACTACGGAATGTACCTGGAAGACGGATCGCTGGAAGTGCTGGGCCGGAGAGACGAACAGGTGAAGATAAACGGCATCAGGGTGGAGCTGGGAGAGATACGGCAGGCGATATTACGGGTGCCAGGTGTCACCAATACAGAGATCATTGCAGTTAAGAACGCCGCGGAAGAGAATGAGCTAATCTGCTATTACATAGCAGCGAAAGAAATGGATGATACCCTGAGAACGCACGTAACAGTTGAGCTGGGACATCACCTGGTGCCTTCGGCCTTTATACGGCTGGATGAATTTCCCTTGACCATTAACGGGAAAGTGGATAAGAAAGCGTTACCGAAACCCGACAGGATCGTTATAACTGATGAAGCGTATGTTTCCCCGGCAACGCTTACGGAAGAAAAGCTGGAAGCTATCTGGAAAGACTTGTTGGGATTAGTGCGCGTTGGCACAGCAGTTAATTTTTTCAAAGTTGGCGGCTCCTCCCTGAAGCTCATCAAAATGGTATCGCAGATATTCCATGAGTTGAATGTATCCATTGCATTTGCGGATGTGTTCGCCAACAATACCATACGGCAATTGGGCGCCTTTATTGATACAGCCGTGCAGGCAGGTGCTACTACTATCATACCGCTTCCTGCCAGGGCCTATTATGACGTTACTCCTGCCCAGCGCAGGTTGTGGATCTATGACAAGACCAGCGGACAACAACATTTATACAATATTGTGCATGCAGTAACACTGGAGGGGGATATTCGGCCTGCTGCGCTTGAGCAGGCATTAGCTGCCTTGATGGCGCGGCATGAAATATTACGCACCACCTTTTTGAATGTAGGAGGCGAGCCCAGGCAGCGTATACATCCTGCCGGCAAAATAACCACCCCCTTTACATACCTTGACCGGCAGCAGCACCTGCAGCTTTATGGCGGGGTGCCGTCCATCATACATGCGGAGCAGCAGCGCCGGTTTGACCTGGAAACCGGCCCCCTTTTCTTTGCCACACTGGTGGAGATGGCGGAGGACCGGTATTGCCTGATATTTAACTGGCACCATATCATTGCAGATGGGTGGACGCAGGATGTGCTTCTCAATGACCTGCTGCGCCTGTATCGGGCCAGCCGCGATCAGCAGGAACAGGCGTTAAATCCTTTACGTTTCCAGTACCGGGATTATGCAGAATGGGCCAATAAGCAACTGGAAGGGAAAAGACTGGAAGACCTGGAACGATACTGGATATCCCGGTTTGCAAAACCGTTTGTGCCGGCTACTTTCCCGGCAGAGCGGGAAAGGAATGCCATACGGGCAGGGCAGGGCGCCAGCCGGGACTTCCTGTTGGACAAGGAGATCACGGACCAGTTGCACGCCCTCACACAATTGTCCGCAACCACCAGTTTTATGGTGTTGCATGCGATCGTGAATATATTGCTGTACCGTTACACAGGCAACCCGGATATTGTAACAGGGACGCCGTTTTCCGGCAGGGCGAATCCTGAACTGCAGGATCAGGCCGGCCTGTATGTAAACCTGTTGCCCCTGAGAATGACCATTGCTGAGGAAGACAGCTTCCTGGCAGTACTGGGCAGTACCCGTGAATGCATTATAGGAGCACACCAGCACCAGGATTACCCGATAGATATGCTGGTGCAGCGTCTGTCGCTGGAAACCCGGAACGGCCGCATGCCTATGTTCAATGTACTGGTGCAATCCCAGAATAACCTCGAATGTCCGCTGGTGCCGCCGGATGGTATTGCAGTCAGGCAGATGGCATTATCTGCCGCAACAAGCAAAGCGGATGTCACATTCAATTTCCAGGAACGGGGGAAAGAAATACTGGCCTCTGTAGAATATGATACGGAATTATACAGTGAAAAGGCGATGGCAGCTATTGTTGAAAATTTTATTCGGGCAGCCCGCCAGTTAACAGCTCTTCCCGGCACCCTGGTGAAAGAGGTGACCATTACGCGGGCGGCAGGTGAAGCGGAAGAGGAAAAGGACTTTATCAATATGCTGCAGCAGTTGTAAGAACATACATCTTTATACATCAAATACAAATTGCCATGGAAAGCATTTTAGCAAAGCATATAGGAACATTGCCGCAGATCGATGAATCTGCTTTTCCGCTCTCTATCCGTTTTGAGGAAGGAACACCTGTTGAGGAATTTATTGCGTGGTACCGTACCAATAAGGCCTGGCTGGATGATAGCCTGCTAAAGAGCGGGGCTATACTGGTGCAGGGAGTAGCAATAGACAACGTGGACAAATTCCAGCATGTTACACAGTCCCTGGGTACAAAATTCAGGGATTACCTGGATGGCAGCTATCCGCGCCGGAATTTGAAAGGGCATGTGTATATTTCCACGGAGTACGATGCCGGCTACAACATAACCATGCATAACGAGCTCTCCTACTCTGCCAAATGGCCCAGCCAGTTGATATTTGGCTGTATCACACCTCCAGGATCAGGGGGAGAGACGCCACTGGTGGACAGCCGTACCGTGTACAAGATTATGCCCCCCGAGATACTGGAGGAGTTTGAACGGAAGCAACTGCGTTACATCAGGAACCTGCATGCAGGGCAGGGTATGGGTCCCTCCTGGAAAGACACCTTTGGTACTGATGATAAAAGTGTAGTAGAACAGCACTGCACCGATATTGATATTAAGTATGAGTGGCGGGACAATGATAACCTGCGCCTGATAAATATCCGGCCGGCTACCCGGGTGCATCCGGTTACAGGGGAAAAGGTATGGTTTAACCAGGCAGACCAGTACCATCCCACCCATTTCCCCGAAGAAGTATATGAAACGCTGATGCTGATGGCTGATGGCGTGGAAGAGGACCTACCCCTGTTCGTTTCTTTCGGGGATGGCACAAAAATACCCGAAGCCACCATTCACGAAATTATCCAGACAATTGACACTGCCGTAGTGGTGCGGCCCTGGTGCAAGGGCGATTTTGTAATCGTGGAGAATATGTTGGTGGCGCATGGCCGCAAAGCCTATACCGGCGACAGGCAGATCGTGGTATCCATGGTGGAATAGTTTTTTCTTAACAATAGAACCTACATTTTATGTGCGGAATAACAGGAATACTGGATTTCGGAAAGCGAAACAGGATAGAGAGCGGAGAGCTGAAGAGAATGACAGACGCTATCTACCACCGCGGCCCCGATGATTTTGCCTATTTGTTGGAGGAGAACCTTGGACTAGGCTTTCGCCGGCTGAGCATCATTGACCTGGCACATGGCCAGCAGCCCTTTTACAGCGAAGACGGTAGTGTGGTGCTGATATGCAACGGGGAGATATATAACTATAAAGAGCTGCGACAGGAGCTCATTGCCAAGGGCTACCGTTTTAAAACAGCATGCGATGTGGAAGTGATTGTACACCTGTATGTTGCTTATGGTATTGACTTTATCAGGAGGCTGAACGGGCAATTTGCTTTTTGCATTTATGACAGGAAGGAAGACTGCCTTTACCTGGCGAGAGATCAGTTCGGGATTTGCCCGCTGTTTTATTACTTGGCCGACCAGTTGCTGGTCTTCGGTTCGGAAATAAAGGCGTTACTGCAAAGCCGCTTCGTAAAGAAGGCTGTGAACCCCACGGCGCTGGATCAGTTGTTCTCGTTTCCGGGTATTGTAAGCCCGGTTACTTTCTTCCAGGACATTCACAGTCTGAAGCCAGGGCATTACCTGAAAGTGAAGGGTACAGATGTGCAGGAGCTGGAGTACTGGGACCTGGATTACCCCCTGGAATCAGAGCAGCTTGAAGAAAAGCCGGAGCATTATTATGTAGATCGCCTGGAAGAGTTGTTGCTGAAGTCTGTGAAATATCGGTTGAACGCCGATGTGCCGGTTGGCTTTTATCTTAGCGGGGGGCTGGATTCCAGCCTGGTAGCTGCTATGATGAAGCGGTTGAGCCCGGATCACTCCTATAAGTCTTTCTCTATCGGCTACCCCCGTGCAGAAGACAGTGAGCATGATGAACGTATCTATCAGCGACTGGTAGCCGGCAAGGTAAATTCCGTGCATAAGGAAATAGAGTTCGACTGGTCGGAAGTGGCTGACAGGTTGAAAGATGCGATCTATTATTCTGAAGGAGCACTTAAGGAAAGTTATAATACCTGCTCCCTGGCCTTGTCCCAGGCCGTCCGGGAGAGCAGCATTAAAGTGGTGTTATCCGGCGAAGGATCGGACGAATTACTGGGGGGCTATGTTGGCTACCGGTTTGACGTGCAGCGCAGCGGCTTTGAAAAGCATATGGGCCTGGAGGAAATGCTGGAAGCCCAGTGGCGGGAAAAATTATGGGGCGATCCTGATTTCTTTTATGAAACCAATCACTATGAGTTCAGAAATACCACGAAAGCCGTTTATTCCAATAAGATAAATGATAATTTTGAAGCAATAGATTGCCTGGAAACCTTGCCTATCAACAAAAGCAGGCTGGCTGGCCGGCACCCCTTTCACAAGCGCTCCTATCTTGATCTGAAGCTCCGGCTTTCTGACCACCTTATATCGGATCATGCAGACCGGGTAAATTATGCCAACTCCGTGGAAGGAAGGTATCCTTTCCTGGACATTGAGCTGGTGGAATTCATTAAAACCATACCACCGGCTGTGAAGCTGAAGCATATGACGGAAAAGTACATACTGAAACAAGTGGCAAAACGCTACCTGCCGGATAGTATCAATACCAGGCAGAAGTTCAGTTGGGTGGCGCCAGGCAGCTCGCAGTTGCTGCAGAATAATGTGGAGTGGATAAACGATATGTTGTCTTATGACCGGATTAGCCGCCAGGGGTACTTTAACCCGGACACAATCGAGAGGATAAAGAAAATATACAGCGCCAGGAACTTCAAGCTGAATTTGCCGTATGATACAGACCTGCTGATCATTGTGCTCACCTTTAATATTTTTCTGGAGGTATTTGATATGCCTGCCCTCTGACCTTACTCCTAAACATTGTACATACTATGAGAAAGAAACTTGGCATTATTGGAGGCATGGGATCCCATGCCGCTTCATGGTTGTTTAGAAGAATTACAGAACTGTCTTACGGAGAAAAGGACCAGGAGTACATAGAGGTATTGCTGCACAACAATACCGCCATACCGGACCGCACCAGGGCGATCGTGTATAACGAAGCATCCCCCTTGCCGGAGCTGATGCGATCCATAGAGCTTTTTAACAGGAATAACATAGAGGTTGCAGTAATGGCCTGCCTGACCGCTTATCATTTTAAACCGCAGCTATCCGGGCTATTCAATGGTTATTTTGCGGATCCGGTAGCGTTTACAGTGGAGAAGCTGTACGAAATATTCCCGGATTTGCAGGGGCGGCGGGCAGGTATTATTGCATCTACCGGGGCCCTGCATTCAGGGGTTTTTCACAAAGCACTGGAGCCGCTGGGCATAACGGTAGTATCGCTGGAGGGGGAAGAACAGGAAAAATATTTCATGCAGCCTATTTATATGCAGGGGGGGATCAAATCGGGTAATACATCCCCGGCAGCGGCCAGCCTGTTCCTGCAGCAGGTACCACTGTTGCAGCAAAAAGGCGCGGAGGTGATTATTGGCGCCTGTTCCGAAGTGCCATTGATGCTGCGTAAAGAGCATATATCCCTGCCTTATATAGATGTGTTTGAGCTGCTGGCCCAAAAAGTAGTGGATACCTGCTATCATTATATCTAACCTTTTCATTGCATTACTATGTCAGAAAAACATGCCATCCTTATAGGCGGTATAGGGGATGATGCCCATTCTGTGGGTATAGGTTTGCTGGAACTGGGATTCAGGGAAGCAGGGTTCTATGTAAAATCGCTGGGTATCCGCAACAGTCTGCACGAGTTCTTCAGGCATGCGCCTTACTTTGATGCCATACTGATATCAAACAAGAACGGACATGCAGAGCTATACCTACAGGATTTTCAGCGACTGATGTCCGAATACCTGTTGAAAGAAAAGAATACCAAGCTATGGTACCTGGGAGGAAGCCTTTCTGTCAGTGAATCGGATTTCAGCATTAAAAAGAGATTCCTGGATATGGGATTCACGAATGTATATCCCAGGCCAGTGCCCTTTAGCGAAGTGCTGAATAACATTAAAAGAGACCTGGAATATCATAACATTCCAAAACGCAATACCCGGCACCGATTCTCCAGGATGAACAAGCAGAAGCCGATAAACTGGTCGGAGGTGCATACGGGCCGGCTCTCTGCGGAGCAGTTGGAAACAGAGCGGCGGGAAGTATTGCAGGAATGGCCTACAGGAACAGATGTAATGTATTCTGAGTACCAGAAGGTGACCGCTGTCACAGGCACCCTGGACGACCTGCTTTGGAATAACAAGGTAAAGAGCAAAACACCGCTCTTCCAGCCAAGAACCGGGGTGGCAAACATTGAGGACCAGATAGAGCTATTGCAGTACCTGGAATCGGAAGGGAGCGATATAAGCTCGGTGCAGTTGGATGCCGCTTCCCGTTCTCGATTGTACCAACGGGCGGAAGAGGGACGGCTTTTGAGCATAGAACGCAAATCTTCCCAGCTAAACGGTTTCCCTATACCTATTTACGGGGTAGGAGAGGTGAGACGGCTGCTGCTGGCCTTGAAAAATCCTTTCCAGTTAAGAGGAGGAGGACCGGACCACCGGTTTACCTACGAGATTGCGCTGAAAGCGGGTGTCAGTGCGTTGGAAGGCGGTTTTGTATGCTACTGTCTGCCATATGACAAGTTAACCTCCCCGGTGGAGTCATTTAAGCGATGGCAGTTTGTGGACCGCCTGGCAGCGCGTTATCATGAGATGTTCGGGATCGCTATTAACCGCGAGTATTTTGGGGTGTTGACCGCCACGTTAATAGAACCTTCGCTGGCTATTATCGTGAATATTATACAGGCAATATCCAGTGCGCGCCAGGGAATTGTCAGCATTTCCGTAGGATATGCAGAGCAGGGTAACCGTTCGCAGGATATTGCAGCGGTAACTGTGCTGGAAGAGCTGGTGAACTATTATCTGCGAAAATTCAATTTCACCCAATGCAGGGTTACTACCGTGTACCACCAGTTCATGGCCGCTTTTCCTGCAGACTATAAAAAAGCGGAGGAGCTGATCTTTAATTCATCAGCAACAGCTACGCTGGCAGGAGCTACCAAGGTAATGGTAAAAACTGCTGTGGAAGCGATCCGCATACCCGACCGGTATGATAATGCCAAGGCAGTAATGCTCTCAAAAAGAGGTGCGCTTAGTGCGGATAAATCAATGCTCAATAGCGAAAAGGTTCAGGAGGAAAAACAATTGATCAGAAAGGAGGTGCAGCAGGTAATGGATGTCATAATGGAACTGGGTAGTGGAGACGTGATTAAAGGCGCCATTCTGGCGATAGAGCAGGGCGTAATAGACATCCCCTGGTCGCCAAACATTTATAACCGGAACCGCGTAGTGTGTGTCCGGGATACGGATGGTGCAGTACGTTTCTACGATTTCGGAAACCTGCCTTTCAGCGAAAGCGTTAAAGATTTTCACCAGGAAAAAGTACATAAGAGAAAGACAATGGAAAGAGATCCCAGCATTTTCTCACTCTTGGAAAAAGACCTGAGCAGAATATGGAAAAACGAGTACCAGCGATGGCCCCTGGATGGACATTATGTAACCTGAAAAAGCCTTTTAACTAAAATATTTTGATAGTATGAAATATCCTTTATTACACGAGCTTTTCGATAACATATGCGAAAAATATCCCTCCCGTATTGCAATAGAAGACGCGCAACAACGCATTTCCTACCAGGAGTTGCAACAGTACAGCCTCCAGTTGGCCGCCTGCCTGATGGGAACAGGTACTGAAAGGGAAACCGTAGTAGCGACGTTGCTGCCGGCCGGCCGGGAATTAGCTGCCAGCGCCTTGGCCTTGTTCAGAACAGGGCGGGTTTACATGCCCCTGGATGCGCGTATCCCTGTAGCGAGGCTGCACAAAATGCTTACATCCACAGGCTGCGAGATAATTATTGCCGACACATCGGTGCTGGATGCCATTCAGAGGATGTTGAAAGAAGCCGGTACCTGTTTACGGTATGTGATGGTATTGGGGCAGGGGGAGCCACAACTGTTTACTGTAAATGCCGCCAGGGAACTGACTGCGGCAGTTGCGATAACCGGTCACCAGGAGCCATCTGCAACGGAGCCTTCAGATAGCTGCTACATATTTTTCACATCCGGCACTACAGGAGAAGGGAAGCCCATACTGGGCAGTCATCGGGGCCTGAGCCAGTTTATTCATTGGGAGATCCGGGAGTTTAACCTGGATGAAACCAGCAGGGTAAGCCAGCTTGCCCAGATAACGTTCGATGCCTCCCTGCGTGATATGTTTGTGCCATTATGCACCGGCGGTACATTGTGCATTCCCGGTCAGGACATTAAATTCCAGATGCCTGCGTTGATCCGGTGGCTGAAGCATAACAGTATCTCCATGGTGCATTGCGTGCCATCGCTTTTCCGCATGCTTATTAAAGAGCTGGAGCAGCAGGGCGCGCATGCAGGCAATCATTTTCCCGATCTTAAATATATATTGATGGCGGGCGAAATGCTGTATGCAAAAGATGTGATGGCCTGGAGAAGCCTGTGTGGCAGCAGTACTGAGCTGGTAAATATGTATGGTACCTCCGAAACAACTATGGCAAAAACATTTCATCGGATTGCAGCAGTGCCGGAAGACCCGGGAGAAGCGTTGCACGTGGGCCAGCCTATAGACCAGGCTTTTGTGGCAATCATGAATGGCAATCGCCTGTGCAGGATCGGGGAGATCGGGGAAATATTTATACTTAGTCATTATATCTCGAAAGGGTATTACAGGCAGCCGGATAAAACGGCCGCATGTTTTGTGCCCAACCCGCTGGAGGGCAGCACTGTGAAGGTGGCCCACCGTACCGGCGACCTGGGGCGTTACCGTAAGGATCGCAGCATAGAAGTACTGGGCAGGCAGGACGACCAGGTGAAGGTAAACGGCATACGGGTGGAGCTGCAGGAACTGGAAAATATTATACTGGAAACAGAAGGCATTACCCAGGTGGTGCTGAAGGCTATGGAAAATGCCGAGAAGGCCGTAGAGCTGGCTTGTTATTATACAGGAACGCCGCAGGATCCCGGCAAGCTGCGAAAAAGACTGGAGGAGAAGATATCAGGAAGTGTAATGCCGGTCTGCTTTATGCATCTGAAGGAGTTCCAGTTAAGTCTGAATGGGAAGGTTGACAAGGCGGCGCTGCCAAGGCCAACCCATGTGAAGGCCGCAGAAACGAAGGCTGATGATGCAAAAACACCGGCGGAATCGGAAATGGAGGAAATATGGAAGGAAGTGTTCAAAATAGCTCAGGTGGGCCGCAATGTATCTTTCTTTTCCATCGGTGGTACTTCCCTGAAAGCGATCAGGATCATATCCCAGATATACAAGCGCTTTGAAGTGCTCCTCACGATCAACGATCTTTTTGCTCACCCAACTATTGCTGCATTGACCGCCCTGACGGAAAAGGGAAGGAAGAAGGAATATGCCGCTATCCAACCGCTAGGGAAACAGGATACCTACGAATTGTCCGGCGTGCAGAAACGTATATGGGCCATTGACCAGTTCTCGGACAATGGTGCGCTCTACAATGTGCCGGAGATCTACCTGTTTGAAGGTACGCTGCAGCGGGAATCATTTGAAAGGGCCATCCACTCCCTGGTAGAACGCCATGAAATACTCCGCACCACCTTCGAGCTGGTGAATGGTGAACCAAGACAACGCATACATGATGCCGATTCCTGGAATTTTTCGCTGGATTTTCATGATTATAGTATTTACGAAACACCGCTGGAAAATGCGATCGCCCTGTCAGCAGACGCATCGCTTAAAACGTTCGATCTGGAAAAGGGCCCCATGATACGGGCCATACTGGTCCGGCTGTCAGAACGGTCGCATGTATTCATATTCGTAACGCATCATATTATATCAGACGCATGGTCGCAGGAGGTGATTGCGCGGGATGTACTGGCTTTTTACGATGCTTATACAACCGGCAGGAAACCAGTGTTGGAGCCGTTGAAGATTCAGTATAAGGATTTTGCGGCCTGGCAAAATAAAAAGCTGATGCAACGGTTGGACCACCACCGTTCTTTCTGGATCGAGCAGTTTGTGGATGGGGTAACTCCCATGAAGCTGCCGCTGGATTATCCCCGCCCGCAGCAGCAAACATTTAACGCAAAAGAAACTACGTTCCGGCTGGAGGAGAGCACAAGCAAAAGCCTGCGCGCCCTGGCACAGCGGCATACAGCCAGCGGGTTTAATTTGGTCTTGTCGCTGGTCAACCTCTTGCTGTACAAGTACACGGATCAGCAGGACATCGTCATCGGCTCCCCGGTTGCCGACCGTGGGCATGCAGACACAGATAACCAGGTGGGTGTTTATTTCAATACACTGCCCCTGCGCACCCGTTTCTGTGGTGAGGACACCTTCGGGCAGTTGCTGGATAATGTGAAACAGCTTACTCTTAAAGCATTTGAGCATATTGACTACCCGTTTGAAAATATCCTGGAAGACATTAACCTGGATATTGACAAACAGCGGAATCCCCTGTTTGACGTGGGGTTAACCTACATATCCTTCCTGAATATCGGCGGGGAAGAAGAAGCCGGGGATCAGCAGGAAGGCGACGCCGCTATCCGGGTGAAGGGTATCTACCCCGGTTTCAAATTCATTAAATCAGACTTATGGATTAAAGCCGTGGAAAACGGGAACGAGCCCTTCCTGTTTGTCTTCTCTTATAACACAGACCTCTTCAGGCCCGCGTTTGCCACGAAGCTGATAGACGACTTCCGTAATCTGGCGGCGCTGGTAGCAGAGCGGCCGGACGCCACCCTCAGCAGCCTTGTTGAAAAGGCCCGGGAGGCCGAAGCTGCGGCAAGCGTGCAGAAACAACAGCAGGTCAGGGACCGGAACCTCGAAGTATTAAAGAATTTTCGTGTAGGTACCAGGTAATCCAGAATACTAAAATCATGCAACTATGAACCAGGATATCAGGCAACAGCGGTTAAAGAGCCTGCTGGCTACCCAGCCCAGGCTTCACCGGCTGGACCAGACCAGCGTAAACATACTATACGCAGACGCCAATGCCAGGCAGGTGCCTGTTACGGTAATTACAGAAGATAAAGACGCCCTGCTGCATAAATGGATACCGGCCGGCATGGCTATGGTAAGGGAGCAGTTGCGGACCCATGGAGCGCTGCTTTTCAGGGGATTTAATGTCGCATCGGTAGAGGCGTTCCGGTTAGTTGTGCAGGCCTTTTCTGAAGAGGCGATGCCCTATACGCAACGTTCTTCTCCCCGGACAGAGATCAAAGACCGTATTTATACCTCTACAGACCATCCTGCAGACCAGTATATCAATATGCATAATGAGCTTTCCTATTCCTACAGGTGGCCTTTGCAGATTATGTTCTGTTGTATGCAGCCGGCAGCAAAAGGAGGCGAAACGCCGATCGCGGATAGCAGGCAGGTATTAAAGGCTTTATCCCCGCAAACCCGGCAGCAGTTCCGGGATAAGGGGATCATGTATGTCCGGAATCTGGGTGGCGGCCTGGGGCTGGACTGGCAGCAGGTATTCCAGACAGATAGCAGGGAAAGCGTGGAGGAGGAATGCCGGCAAAATGAAATGCATTTTGAATGGAAAGACAATAACCGTTTGCAGATACGCTGGACCAGGCCTGCCATTGTAAAGCATCCTGCTACGGGTGAGGAAATATGGTTCAACCATGCTTACTTCTTTAATGCTGCCAACCTTGATGAAGCGGTAGCAGATGCAGTAATGTCCCGGGAGGATATGCCCTTCAATACCTTTTATGGTGATGGCAGCCCCATACCTGTGGCCGTGCTGGAGGAGATCGGCGCTGCGTATGAAAGGTCCAGGATCGTTTTTCCCTGGAAGAAGGGAGACGTGCTGCTAATGGATAATATGTTGATGTCCCACGGCCGCTATCCCTATGAAGGAAACCGGAAGATCATGGTGGCCATGTGGGAACCCAATCGTTAACCAATTAAAGTTTCAAGATGATCTCAGATGTAGCTCAACAGGTAGATGGTGTACGCATGTCACCGCAGCAAAGACGTTGCTGGTCCTTGTTTAAGGAAACCGGCCGCATGCCGTACCATCATATAGCCATCGCTATCACAGGCGTGTTTGATAAAGACGCCCTGCAACATGCTATTGCAATGCTTTATGATGCGCATCCTGTGCTTAGCACTGTATTTCCTGAAAGGGACGATGCCCTGTTCCCTCTGCAGGTAGCGCTCCAGCCCCCGGAAGATCTGCTGCTGGAGCTTTTGTTGCCTGCTGGTACCGGGCCGGAAGACAGTAAGGCTAAAGCGGCCGCCCAGTTTGCGGGGAAAGCCAGGCAAAAGGCGGAGCAGGGGCAGTGTGGCGCTACCGCATTTGTGCTTACCCGTACGCCGGCCGGCGTTTACATGATCCATTTCCTGGCGGAGGCGATTGTGATGGACAGTTATTCTGCAGGCCGCCTTTTACAGGAGTTGTGCACTCTTTATGATGGGGCAGTAAAGGGGCTGGTAGCGGAAGGTAACGCAGAGGAGGAGCCAATCCCTTACACCCAGTTCGCTGAATGGCAGAACAGCCTGGCGGAGACGCCAGTCGGGGAAGCAGAGGAATTCTGGAGCCAGTATCGCTTTGAGCATTTGCTGGGCAAGGCTTTCTATGGAAAGGCGCCTGATAATACCGCCTCTGGGGATATTGCGCATACCCCGCTGCTGCCGCTGGGCGCCGGCCTTACCAGGCAGTTGGAAATGCTGGCAGAAAAAAGCGGCCATTGCATACGTGAAATACTACTGTCCGCGCTGTACGGAAATTTTTACGGGCATACGCGGGAAGATGCGCTGGTAATAGGTTATGTCAATAATGATCGTGCCTATGAAGAGCTGAAGGCCACCCTGGGGCCGGTGGGGAAAACATTACCGCTGTATGTGGAAATGGAAGGAGATATGTTATGCGCTACATTGCTTGAAAATGTTGCGCAGGCCATTAACCAGGTGAGTAGCTGGGAGGAGTACTGCACATTTGGATATGATAACAATGACTATGCCTCTGCAGGCAGCGCCCGTTTTCAGGTTGGCTTTGAATGGCTGCCTTTTCCCCTGCAGTCTGAAAACGGACTGTTGCTGCATAGTTGGGAAAGCGCTGAAACCTGTTTCAGTTTCAAGTTGTGTGGCGTGCATGCCAACGGTGAGCTGGGCATACAGGCCGCTTTCAGCAACCGGCATATGACCCTGGCAGAAGCGGAACTGCTGTTACAGCAGATTGTCGCATTTTTACAGCAATATGCTGCTACACCCTCTGCAGCGCTGAAAGACATATCCTCCTTAGGTAAAGGGGATAAGGAGATCATAGCCGCTGCCAACTGTCCGCAGAAAATGCCGGTGTTGGCTGCAACAAACGTTGCTGCGCATTTTAGCATGACGGCAAAAATGAATGCCGGTGCTGTAGCCGTTGGCTGGGACAAGGGTAGCTTGAGCTATGCCATGCTGGACGGTTATGCCAGCCGGCTGGCTAACCTGTTGCAGCAGCGGTATGGTATAGCAAAAGGAGACAGGGTGGCAGTCTGCATGGAGCGTTCTCCCTCGCTTATCGTGGCTATCCTGGGCATTACCAGGGCCGGTGGAGTGTACCTGCCGATAGATACGGCATTCCCGGAAGAAAGAACGCAGTTCATGTTGGCAGATAGTAAGGCTCGTGTGCTGATAACAGGCGAAAGCACGCATGTTACTGCCGCTACCCCCCTGCTAAGATTGGATGAGGACCTACAGGTATTGCAGACCTTCAGTGAAACAATTGATCCTGTGGAGATCAATGCGACTGATCCTCTTTACCTTATTTATACCTCGGGTTCCACCGGGCAGCCTAAGGGAGTGCTGGTATCCCATCAGTCCTTACTGCATTATGTGGGCTGGTTTAGCGGCACCCATAAGATCGGCGTTGGGGATGCTACCCTGCTCTTTTCATCCGTAGCGTTTGATCTCGGCTATACTGCGCTTTGGGGCAGTTTGTTGTCAGGGGCAGCCTTGTATCTGCTTCCTGAAAGGCAGGTGCCGGAACCGGATGAATTAATACAAGCACTGATCAGGTATGCCATTACTTTCATCAAGCTGACGCCCTCACACTTTGACCTGCTGGTAAATGCCGCAGATTTTGAGGAGCATGTGCAGGCTTACAAGCTGCGGCTGATCCTGCTGGGAGGAGAGGAGATCAGGGTGCAACAGCTCGAAAAATATTTTGCCTCCCGGCCGGAGGTCACTTTTGTGAATCATTACGGTCCTACGGAAGCTACTATTGGCGCCATTGCCAAAACGATTGTTTACAATGAGTGGAATGATTTTAGCCGTCGTCCTGTTATAGGCCGTTCCCTGGGGAGCAACCAGGTGCGCCTGTTGCAGGAAGGCACCGGGATGCAGGTGCCTGTGGGGGCGATTGGCGAGATATGTATTGCAGGAAAGGGAGTAGCTATCGGCTACCTGAATAATGCGCAACTGACAGCGCAGAAATTCGTTGCAGACCCCGTGCAGCCCGGGGAGCGCTTGTATCGTACCGGCGACCTGGGACGTTTGTTGCCCTCAGGCGACATTGAATTTATCGGGCGCTCGGACTTCCAGGTAAAAATACGTGGATACCGTGTAGAGACCGGTGAAGTGGAAACCCGTCTCCGGCAGTTTCCCGGTATACGAGAAGTGGTGGTAGTGGCTGGTACGGATGAGCAGGGCGATAAATATCTGTGCGCCTATTTCGTGCCCGCTATAAAAATTGACAAGACTGCCTTGGATGAATTTCTCAAAAAGCAGTTGCCTGCCTGGAGCATTCCGGCCTATTACGTGAGCATGCTCTCGCTGCCGCTTACACCCAATGGAAAAATAGACCGCCGGGAATTACCAGACCCCCGGAAAGCAGCCTTAAAACAGCAGGTGGAATATGTAGCCCCGCGCAATGAGCTGGAAGCGAGCATTGTCAACATCTGGAAAGAAGTGCTGCAAAAGGAAAAGGTCGGTGTCTATGACAATTTTTTTGACCTGGGCGGTCACTCCATAAAGGGCATACGCATTATCTCCCGGCTGTCCAAAGAGCTGAATGTAAAGCTGGAGATCAGGCACCTGTTTGAAGCGCTGACCGTAGCAGGCCTGGCGGAATGTATAAGGGAGCAGGACAGGACCGCCTTTGAGAAAATTGTCCCTTTGCCTGCTCAGCCGGACTACGAGCTTTCTCATGCCCAGAAAAGAATATGGGTATTGTGCAAGTTCGAGGAAATATCCCTGGCTTATAATATGCTGGGCAATTATGTGCTGGAGAATATTGACCGTTCTGCACTGGAGCAGGCTGTACAGGCGCTGATCATGCGGCATGAAAGCCTGAGAACTACTTTTCGGATTGTGGAGGGATCACCGCGACAGGTGATCAATGCATATGAGGCCGGTGGGTTCGGGATGCAGTATGTAGATGAAAGGGCATCCGGCGACAAGCAGGCAACAGCCCGCAAATATTTGCAGGAAGAAGCGGATACGCCTTTCGATCTCGAACAGGGACCGCTGATTCGGACTAAACTGGTACAGTTGGAAGACAACCGCTACCTGTTCATTTACAACATGCATCATATTATTTCCGATGGTTGGTCGTTACAGGTATTTGTAAATGACGTGCTGCAGCTATATAATGCAAATGTAGCGGGGGAAAATGTTCAGTTGCCGCCTTTAAAGATACATTACAAGGATTTTGCAGCCTGGCAAAACAAATTGCTGGCCAGCAAGGCCATTGAGGAACACCAGCAATACTGGTGGAGCCAGTTCTCAGGCGATATTCCGGTATTGAACCTGCCGCTGGACTTTCCCCGGCCGCGCATAAAAAGTTATAACGGCCGTAAAATGAGCATCGCTATTGAACAGCCGTTGCGCGACAGCCTGGTGGTGCTTGCACAGCAAGCGGATGCGTCCCTGTTTATGGTCCTGCTGGCAGCGGTAAAAGGTTTTCTTTACCGGTATACCGGACAAACGGACATCATTATCGGCGTACCCAATGCCGGGAGAGAACACCTGGACCTGGAAGACCAGATAGGGTTTTATGTGAACAGTTTGCCGGTACGTACCCGTTTCTCCGGGCAACATTCATTTACAGCATTGCTGGAAGCGGTAAAGACAGGCATGCTGCAGGGGCTGGAGCATCAACAGTATCCTTTTGACCGGCTGGTAGATGACTTGAACCTGGACCGCGACATGAGCCGATCTCCCCTGTATGATGTAATGGTGCAGTTGAAAAATTACCAGTTCGGTGAAAAGGAAATAGACCCGGAAGTAAATGTAGCGGAAGAAATATTTGAAATGAAAACCAGCCAGTTTGACCTGTGCATAGATTTTGCCGAGATGGAAGCAGGGCTGGGTGGTTTTATAGAATACAATACAGACCTGTTCTTGCCTGCAACCGTGCAATCACTTTGGCAGCACCTGCATTATTTTATACAGGAAGCAACCAGCAATCCCGACCGGCCGTTATGTGAGCTGCCGCTGTTGAATGTAGCGGAGCAGCAACGTATCCTGGAGCGTGGGGGCGTGTACCGGTATGCACCGGAAAAGCACTGCCCGCATGTGCTGGAACATTTTGACTATTACCTGCAGGAGCAGCCGGATGCCCTGGCTGTGGCATTGGGGGAAGAAACGCTTACCTACAGGCAATTGGACCTGGAAGCGGAAAAGATAGCCGGTTTTATCAGGGAACAGGCGGACCAGTTTGCGGACAAGCAGCCGGTGGTAGCTGTACTGATGGATAAATGCCCTGAAATGATAACAGCCGTACTGGGTATCATGAAGGCCGGCGCTGTATGCCTGCCGCTGGATCCATCACATCCGCATGCCAGGATACAGTTTGTAGTGAACGATGCGGGCGCCTCCCTGATCCTCTCAGGTAAAAAGTACCTGCATATGCTGAACAAGCTGCAATGGGAGTGTAAAGCGCTGAAAGCTTTTCTTTGCATGGATACGGACGATGTATACCAGGTAGCGCATGAGTGGGATGAAGTGAAAAATGAACAGGAGGTATGGGATTATGTAGGTGAAAATTCACATGACGATATTTCCGGCGGCGGCTGGACTTCCAGCTATACCGGGCAGGAGCTGAGCAGGGAGGAGATGGACGAGTATGCGGAGAATGTGCTGCTGAAACTGCGCCCTTACCTGGATGAAAATACTAAAGTACTGGAAATTGGCTGCTCCTCAGGTATCAGTATGTTTAAGGTAGCACCCTTTGCAGGACAATACTTCGGTGTTGACCTGTCGGAAAAGATCATTCAGAAAACACGTACAGAGGCCCGCAGGAGAGGCTTCACGAATATTACGCTGCAACGGGCGGCTGCCCATGAAATAGATACGCTGCACTGGGGTGGTTTTGATGTGATTATCATCAACAGCGTGGTACAAAGTTTCCATGGACATAACTATCTCCGCCAGGTAATCAGCAAATGCATACCAATGCTGAAAAGTAAGGGTATCATATTTTTTGGGGATATTCAGGATCAGGACCGGAAGCAGGCGCTTATAGATGATCTTATAGCTTTTAAGGCGGCAAACAGAGAGCAGGAATACTTTACCAAGACAGACTGGTCCTATGAGCTGTTTCTCAGCAGGGTATTCTTCGATGATCTCCGTTTTGATTACCCGGAGATAACGGACGTTATCCATTCAGACAAAACCGGTACGATTGCCAATGAACTTACCCGGTTCCGTTTTGATTGCCTTGTTGCCATTGACAAAGAGCAGGCGGAACCGGCCGGCGGTAGCCGGTGCAAATCCCAGTTTGGAAAATCCATACTGCAACAATATAACCGGTCACAGGCGCCGGCCTGGTACAGGCAGCCCGACTCAGCAGCACAGTTAGCTTACATTATTTACACATCTGGCACTACCGGCTTGCCCAAAGGCGTAATGATCCGGTACCGGGGATTGAATAACCTGGTATTGTCCTATCGTGATGATTACGGGCTGGGAGAATTTAGCCCCTGCCTGCTGCAAACCGCCAGCATTGCCTTTGATGTGTTCTTCGCGGATATCTGCCGCACGTTGTTCCTGGGAGGCAGGCTGGTGTTATGCCGGAATGAAGTTGCTATTGACCCGCCCAGGCTATACGCACTGCTGTCACAATCCGGCGTGAATGTGCTGGACAGTACGCCCTCGCTTATTGTACCGTTTATGGATTACGTATATGAGAACGACCTGAGTGTTGATTTTCTCCGTTTGCTGATACTGGGCTCGGACAGTTGCCCTGCAAATGAATTCAGGAAGATCTATGACAGGTATGGCCGCCATATGCGTATTATGAACTGTTACGGCACTACGGAAACAACGATAGAAGCATCCTTCTTTGAAGCCGGACCTGATCATCTGCCGCAAAGCGGTATTACCCCCATTGGAAAGGCTATCAGCAATGTTACCTACTACGTGCTGGACGAATATGGACAACTGGTGCCGGACGGAGTGCAGGGTATCCTGCATATTGGAGGGGCAGGAGTAGCCGCAGGATATATTAACCGGCCGGAGCTGGACAGGGAACGGTTTGTGCCGGATCCTTTCATCCCGGGAAATACGATGTTCAATACCGGTGATGTAGTAAGCTGGAACCGGGAAGGCCAGATTGCCTTTAACGGGCGCAACGATTTCCAGGTGAAAATAAGGGGATACCGGGTGGAGCTGGGCGAAATAGAAAGCCAGTTGCTGGAGCTGAACCAGGTAATGCAGGCTGCAGTGATTGCCCAGCGCGATGCAGACGGCGCAAATATGCTGGTGGCGTATTATACTGTAACCGCGTCATTACAGCCGCAGGACCTGAAGCTGTTGCTGCAGGCTAAACTGCCGGAATATATGGTGCCCGCCCACTTGTATTGCCTGGATAACCTGCCTTTAACCGCCAATGGCAAACTGGACAGAAAGGCGCTGCTGCAACTGAGCCCGGTAGCTAACCGGAGCTGGCAGCAGGCGCCGCGTAACCGGCTGGAACAAAAGCTTTGCAGGATATGGGCTGATGTGCTGGGCCGCGAAGGTGAAATAGGGGTTAATGAGAATTTTTTTGATATAGGGGGGCACTCCCTCAAAGCAACCCGGGTGATCTCAAGAATCTACAAGGATCTGGGCATTAACCTGGAGTTGCGTAATATTTTCCTGTATCCCACTATTGAATCCCTGGCCAGGGAGATTACCGCCAGCAACCGCCTGTGTTATTATGAGGAAATACCCGCTGCTGAAGCCGCAGAGTACTACGCAGTGACGCCTGCGCAGAGGCAGATGTGGACCATGCACCATCTGGACGGGCAGCAGTTGATCTATAACATGCCTGCAGCTTACCGGGTAACCGGTGCGCTGGACACAGAGGCTATGGCCTATGCCTTTGAAGCCCTGGTTGCCCGCCATGAAATACTCCGTACTACTTTTCACATAGTAGACCAAAAAGTGCTCCAGAAGATACACCCGGCAGATGCCTGGCCGCAGCGGCTGGAAGTGGTGGACCTTACGGCAGCCGCCGGTAAGGAAACCCTGGCAGCAGAAATGGCAGCAGCAGACGCGCAGGTACCCTTTAACCTGGAGGCAGGCCCCCTGTTTCGCGCAAAATTGCTGCTGCTGGGACCAGAGGAATTCCTGCTGCTGATCAATATCCATCACATCATCTCGGATGGTTGGTCTCATACTGTAATGGTCAATGACCTGTTGCATTTTTATCGTAGCTACTGGCAAACCGGCGCGGCAGCGTTGCCGCCGCTCAGGATACAGTTTAAGGATTATGCTGCCATGCTCAACAGCCAGATGGATGAAGGCACCATCCGGGAGCACCGGGATTACTGGATCTCACAGTTCAGTGATTATAATACTGTGCTGCAGTTGCCGGTAGATGGGGAAAGAGCGGAACAGAGGAGCATGGACGCGGAAAAAGTGTTCTTTACACTGGACCGCAATGTGCAGGAAAGCCTGCTAAAATTGGGAAAGGAACATCATACCACCTTATATGCCGTATTGTTATGCATTTACAACCTGTTGATCCGGCATGTAACCGGGCAGCATGATGTTGTAACGGGCAGCCCGGTTTCGGGAAGGGATTACGTGGAGCTGGAAAACCAGTTGGGACTTTACCTGAATGCGCTGCCATTACGTCTGCATATCAGGGATGAGGAAACCATTGGCGCATTGCTGGAGCATGCCGGTAAAACCGTGCTGGCTGCTCAGCAATACAAGCGCTATCCTTTTGAGCAACTGCTGCAGGATATCCGGTATAAACGGCAACCCGGAAGGGCCCCGCTTTTTGACATCGGGTTTACCCTGCAGAATATGGACGGCATGGAAAACGGGGAAGCTGTTGAAATTATAGAACAGTTAAATATTACGGAATACAACAACCACTTCAGGAAGGTAAAAACGGATCTATGGCTGCATGCCTGGGAAATGGAAGACGGCATCGGTTGCTCTGTTACTTATGACAAGCAATTATACAGGCCGGCTACGATTGAAGGTTTGGTAAAGGACCTTAAGGCAATAGCAGTAATGATAGCCGGTAATCACCAGGTAAGCGTCGGTTGGTTGCTGGAACAATTGCATCATGCAAAAAAGCAAGCGGATATGAAAACGCAGGATCATACAAAAGCAAGGAACATTGAAAAGTTCTTCAGCGCCAGGAAAAAGGAAATCAGGCTGGAGGCAGCCACCATTGTTACAGAAGAGCAGATGGAAGGCAACCGTCCTTACCCGCTGCTGTTAAAGCCTGCTATGCAGGATGTGGACCTGGTGCAATGGATGAGGGAACGAAATGGCGCGGTGAAGCAGCAACTGCAGCAATACGGGGCGCTGCTTTTCCGGGGCTTTAAAGTGAAAACCCTGGAGGACTTTGAGCGGTGCTGCGACGCGCTCGGGGAACAGAAAATGTACTACAAGGATCAATCCTCCCCGAGGAAACAGGTACAGGACAAGCTGTATACTTCAACGGAGCACCCGGCAGACCAGGTGATACATATGCACAATGAACTCTCCTACTCCCACACCTGGCCGCAATACATCCTGTTCTTTTGCATGGAGGCTGCTGAGCAGGGGGGGGAAACACCTATTGCAGATGCGAGAAAAATGTTGGAAGTATTGTCTCCTGAAACAGTGCGCAAATTCCGGGAGAAAGGTGTCCGCTATATCAGGAACCTGAAACGGGGAATGGGATTGTCATGGCAGGATGTTTACCAGACCAATGATCCGGGCGCCGTAGAAAGGCACTGTAATGATAATAACATTGATTACACATGGATCAATGCAGATCATCTGAGTATAAGCTGGGAGAGGCCGGCCATACGCCTGCATCCTGTAACCCAGGTGCCGATATGGTTTAATCATGGCCTGTTCTTTAATGCCTTTACCCTGCCTGACAGCATCTTGCAACTGTCAAGGAACGAGTACGATCTGCCATTCAATACCTGCTACGGTGACGGTTCGCCTATTGAAAAGCATGTGCTGGAGGAGCTGCAGCAGGCATATGAAAAATGCAAGCAGCAGTTTGCCTGGCAGCCGGGCGATATCCTGTTGCTGGACAACATGCTGATGTCGCATGGTCGTAATGCTTTCAGTGGCAACAGGAAGCTGTATGTATCTATGTTAAACCCGCTTTCATAAGTTTCCAAACCCAGTTAACATGGAAAATAACGTAAAAGGCTTTGAGCTGTCTCCGCTACAGAAAAGGATATGGCGTCTGCAGGCAGCCGGGCACCGCCTGTGTACAGTAGCATCCTTCCGTTTCACAGGCGTTACAGACGTTCCGGGCATCAGGTCCTTGCTGGAAAGCCAGGTGGAAGCCCATGAAATATTCCATACAAGGTATAAGCAGGCTGCGCAGATGCAGTATCCATTCCAGGTGCCGGGATGGGAGAAATGCTATAGCATACGTGAAATGGACATTTCCCTGGAAGAATTTGACGTACAGGCTGTCATTGCAGATAATCTGTTTAATTCGCTGCAGGCCGGCGACCTGCACAGGGAGGATATGCTGACAGAGATACTGATTGTCAAAACAAGACCGGGGGAATGCATCCTGATGATAAAGGTGGATGCCCTTTCAGGCGATGTTGGCGTGATCACTAATATCGTTAGCAACCTGTTGGCAGGCATGGAAGGCATGCCCGCTGCAGAAGACGATGAAGTATACCCTTATGTACAATTTTCCCAATGGCAGCAGGAACTGATGGATGAAAGTAACGAGGAAGCGGAGCGGTGCTGGCTGGAAAGAAGAAACAAGCAGGAATGTTATTCCCGCCTGCCATTCTGCATTAACAAGGAGCCTGCAAAGCATACGGCTACTGTTGCTGTGCCGGCGGTGCTATCAATGGAGATTGCTCCTGCCTTACAGCAGGCCATACAGCAGTACTGCGTTTCAAAAGAGGTAACTGCAGAGGCATTGCTGAAAGCTGCATGGATAGTATTGCTGGCAGATTACATGGACTATGCCGGCGATTTCATTATCGGTTGCCTGGAAAATGGCCGGCATTATGATGCATTTACCGGGATAAACGGGTTGCTGGCCAAGGCGCTTCCCTTTAAAGCTGCTGTTGCAAAGGATGATAGGATAGAGCAGGTACTGCAACAGGTGATGGAAGAAACAGCGACCACCCGGGCCTGGCAGGATCATTATTTCAATATTCCCGGCGAACAGCGTTGGCAGGGGGCAGGTGCATTCGATCTGCTTTTTGAGTACCATGCGTTATTGCCGCAGAAAACTATCCACGTAAAAGGAGCCCTGGACCATATATACGTACATACGGAACCTTGCCGGTTAAAGCTGTTTTGCTGCGATACCGGGGCAGCCGGAGGCCTTCGCCTGGACCTGTACTATGATCCCGCTGTATTGGAAAACCGGCAGGCGGAACTGATAGGGGAGCGGTTGGTGCATATATTGCAGCAATTGCTGGCAGGCGGAAACCCAAGGTTGTCCGACATCCGCACCTGCACAAAAGCAGAATATGCGCATATGGTGAATAACATGTATGCGCCGGAGATTGTGATAGAGGATGAAACGGAACCTGTGTCGATCCCGGCTTATTTTGAGTCCTTGCTGGAGAAGATGGCTGATCGCCCGGCAGTGGGATACCAGCATAAACAGGTGACCTATGCGGAGCTGAATGAAAGAGCCAATGTATACGCGCACCACCTCATCCGCAGGTTGGGCGTAAAACCGGGAGAGATAGTGGCTTTCCAGGTGCCCCGGTCCATCAGTATGATCCAGGTGATAATGGGCATATTGAAAGCAGGCGCTGCATTTTTGCCGCTGGACATGGCAGCCCCCGAAGAAAGGGTGAAGTTTATTCTACAGGATAGCGGAGCCAGGGTGCTGATAACGCAGGGAGCCGTTTTGCCTGCCATAGCGGCGGTTACCCGGCATTGGGCGCTTGATGATGGCATCGGGGAGATAGAGGAATGTGTATCTGATCCGCAGGTGCAGATATCCCCTGTTGCGCCGGCATACCTTATTTACACCTCCGGTTCCACGGGCCGCCCCAAAGGCGTGCTGGTGCCTCATGCCGCCTTGCTGAATTACAGTCGTTGGTTCAGCGCCGTGTACAATATAGGCCCGGAAGACAGTTCGGTGCTATTCTCTTCCATTGCGTTTGATCTTGGATTCACCAACTTATGGCCGGTATTGTTAAGCGGCGGGCAGGTACATCTCCTGGAAGAAACGCAGTTACTGGATACGGCCCACCTTTGCACCTTGCTGTTAGAGAAGGCAGTTACTTTTATAAAGCTCACGCCTTCGCACTTCAACCTGCTGGTACATGAGCCGGGGTTCGAAAACATGGCGGCAAAGCTGAGATTAAAGCTGGTAGCGCTGGGCGGCGAAGAGCCACGCCCGGAAGATATGGAAAGGTATTGCTCCCTGAACCCCGGTATAACATTTGTGAACCATTACGGCCCTACAGAAACCACTATAGGCACGGCTTCCAAAAGAATAACCGCAGAAAGCCTGCCTGCTTTCAGGCAATGTCCGGTTATAGGCAAACCGGTAACGGGCAATGAAATATTTATATTGGACGAATATGGCCGGGTATTGCCCTATGGCGCTACCGGGGAAATATGCGTGGCTGGTAAAGGCCTGGCCATAGGATACATGAATGGAGCGGCGCTGAACCGGGAGAAATTTATACCACACCCCCAGGAGCCGGGTAAACGGCTTTACAAGACTGGTGACATAGGACGTTACATATTGAACGGTGATATACAGTTTCTTGGCAGAATGGATTTCCAGGTAAAGATCAGGGGATACCGGGTGGAGCCGGAGGAGATCAGGAATGTGCTGATCACTTATCCCGGGATAAAGGAGGTGGCCGTGCTGTATATCCCGAAGGGAACTGCAGGCGGACTGGCAGCCTATTTCAGCGCTGATGGCCCTGTTGAGAAAAGCAGGCTGCAGGAGTTCCTGGCACAGCACCTGCCGTCTTATATGATACCTGCCTGGTTTGTGCCGGTGAGTGCGATTCCTTTAACGCCAAACGGTAAAACAGACAGGAAGGCATTAATGGAGCTGCCCCTGGAAAGGACCGGCGCTGCAACATTTGTAGCACCGGAAAAAGACCTGGAAAAGAAAATTGCACAGTTGTGGAAAGATATCCTCTGTGTGGACAGGATTGGCATTCAGGACAACTTTTTTGACCTGGGAGGCAATTCGCTGAAGCTGATACTGATGCTGAGAGAGCTTTCAAAAATATTCCCTGGAGAAGTAACCCTCACGGACCTGTTCCGGTACAATACCATTGCCTCCATTATCCGCTTCCTTGGAAAGGAAGAACCGGAAGCAGCCGTTTCAGGATTTGAAATATAATTCCTTTAATCGCAAAAAATTTAATAATGCCTGTTAAGAAAGATGTTGCCATTATTGGTATGAGCGGCGTATTCCCCGAAGCAGATGATCTTGATGCATTTTATGAGAACCTGAAAAATGGCCGGGATAGCGTTCGTCCGCTGTCTGATACCCGCCTGGGGTCCTCCAGCCTGGATATGTCCATGGCCTACCGGCCGTTTGCTTACCTGGAGAGGATCGATACCTTTGATCACAAGTTCTTTAAAATACCCAAGAGCGAGGCGGAAATGATGGAGCCGTCGCAACGCATATTTCTTGAGCTGGCAGTAAAGGTTATTGAGCATGCAGGTTACCGGCTGGAAGACCTGCGTGGTTCCGCTACCGCGGTCTATCTTGCTTCCCGCACCTGGGCGGCGATTCAATATTACCTGTTGGCTAACTATGATGATAATCCCTCTATTTTTATGGGTACCCTTGGATCCATGATCTATGGGCGTATCTCCAACTGGCTGGACCTGCACGGCCCTACCATGATGATAGATGCCGCCTGTGCTTCATCATTGATAGCCGTTACAGAAGCTTATGATAAGCTGGTAAAGGGAGAGGTGGATTATGCCATTGCCGGAGGACTGGGTATTAACATCAACCTGATGAAACTAACCGACCAGGGGCACCTGGGTACTTACAGCACGGACGCCCGCTGCAAGGCTTTTGATGCAGGTGCCGATGGTGTAGTGCCGGGTGAAGGAGGCGGGTTGGTTTTAATGAAACGGCTGGAAGATGCGATTAGGGACCGTGATATGGTACATGCCGTCATCAAGGGAGGCGCCGCTTGTCACAACGGCAGCCGTTCCAACGGCATTATGGCGCCCAGCCCGCAGGCCCAGGCTGCAGTTATTCAGCAGGCCTGGAAGAACGCCGGTGTGCCACCGTCATCCATTGGGTATATTGAAGCGCACGGCACCGGCACCAAGTTGGGCGACCCTATTGAGTTTAGCGCTATCACTGAAGCCTTCAATGCGCATGCAGTAAGCGGTAAAAGCTGTGCGGTCAGCGCCGTGAAAAGCAATATAGGCCACCTGGGCAGTGGCGCCGGCATTGCCGGTATCATTAAGGCTGTCCTGTCGTTGAAGCACCGGCAGCTCTTCCCTTCGCTGCATTTTAAAGACCCGAACCCTTACATAGATTTTGAGCATACGGCTGCATATGTTAATACTTCCCTGCAGGAGTGGGAGGTTAGAGAGGCCCCCCGGCGCTGTGGCGTGAGCGCTTTTGGATTAAGCGGCACCAATGCCCATGTTGTATTGGAGGAATATGAAGATCCCGCACCCGGAACGCAGGAGGCGCCTGGCCACTACCTGTTGAAAGTAGCTGCAAAGTCGCCTGCAGCGCTACAGGTCTATACCCGCAATATCCGCCGCTTCCTGGCGGGCATAAACGGTTCCTGGGCCAATGCTTTGTATACCCTTAACAGGGGACGGTCTGATTACAATTACAGGATCTGCTTCAGCAGCAACAGCAAGGAAGCATTATTACAGCAGTTGGATGCATATGCCGAAGGCGGCAAAGCTGTAAAGGAAGCGACAGTTGCACGGGAAGTGGTGTTGCTGTTAGGCAACGGCGGGCTGTATCCAGTCGTTTTATCGCGGTACGCATGCGGGTATCCCGTGTTTGCAGAAGTGTTTAACGGCTTGTGTCCGGGTTTTCCCGGCAACAGGCCTGAGGATAATATGCTGGTGTTTGCTGCCCAGTATGCCATGTACCGGCAGTTACAGGCATGGGGCGTCAGGCTGCCGGTGGTGATAGGTACGGGTATTGGCAGGCTTACATCAAGGGTTATAAAAGGAGAGCTGCCGTTGCATGAGGTGGCGGCATTGCTGAAGGGCCATGCAGCCGGCCCCTCTCCAGACAAAGATAAATTCCGGGAAATTGTAAAGGAACTGCAGGAAAAGAAAGCCCCGGTATTCCTGGAGCTGGGTAATGACGGCGCCCTGGCCGGCATGCTGCAGGAGTGGGCGCCCGCAATGGGAATTGCGGCAGGTAGCATATTCCACCACCCGCCTGTAGAGGGGCAGGATAGCCTGCTGACCCTATTTGCAGGGCTATACCAGGAAGGCATTGCTGTAGACTGGGACCAGCATTATGCAGGTAAGGCATATCGTAAGGTGGAATGTCCCGTTTACCCCTTTGAAAAAACACGTTGCTGGTTTACAGAGCCTACCTGGCAGTCAAAAGAATCGGTAAAGGACTGGTACTATGACCTTTGCTGGACGGCTGCTGCTGCAAAAGAGGCGTATCGCCGGCCTCTTACGGGACAGGTCCTGCTGGTGTTTACGGATCAGGAAGGTGTGGCGCCGGCATTGACCGGCCTGTTAGAAAAAGCCGGCAACAGGTGTGTATGCATATCTCCGGGCAGCGGCTTTGAAATGGTGTCAGATACATTGTTTCGCATTAATTACCTTGCAGAGCGGGACTTCCACCTCCTGGAAAACAGCGTGCGTGCGCTTTATGGAACACTGGACGGTATTATCTACCTGGGCGGCTACTTCAAACCGGACGCCATTGCCTTACAGGGGCCGGCAGATAGCCTGCAGCAGGTCTTCTATGGGTTATTCCACGCTTGCAAAACATTTTCAAAATACTTTACGAAGCCGAACTTTAACCTGGCTGTACTGACTGCCAATGTGCACAGCGTAGTGCCGGAGGACCGCCTGCTATCTCCATTGGCGGCATTAACCTCCGGCATGATCAAAGCAGTTCTGGCAGAATATTATACCCTGAAAACAACCTGCGTGGACCTGGATGGCTTGCACACGCCACCCCAGTTTGCAGCGGAGCTGTTATGGGACGAGCTATCAGGAGATGAGGCCATCCGCTTTACAGCATACCGCAATGGTGTACGTTACGTGCAGGAGTTGAACCGCATACCGGAAGCGCGTTTACAGCAAAACCATTATCAACCGGACCGGGAAGGAGTATACCTCATTACGGGCGGCCACAGCGGCATTGGGTTCGAAGTGTCCAGGGCGCTGGCCTCCCGGGGAAAAGTCACTTTGCTTATTATTGGCAGAAGGCCAGAGCAGGATGTGCTGCAGCAGATGCAGTTGCTGGAGCAATTAGGGGCCGCAGTGCATTATTATAGGGCAGATGTGAGCAATGAAGCAGAGATGCAGGTATTGTTCAGGCGCATAAAAGATCGTTTTACGCATCTGTCCGGTGTGATACACAGTGCAGGTATAGGCAGCAGTGGCATTGCCATAGAAAAGCGGGAGGCAGCGGACGCAAGGCTCACTTTAGCACCGAAGGTGCAGGGCTCCCTGCTGCTGGAACAACATACCCGCTCTATGGATCCCGGATTTTTCGTTGTATTTTCTTCTATCGGGGCATTAGTGCCGGCAAGCAACAGCGCCGACTATTCCGCCGCCAATATATTCCAGGATGCCTTTGCTGCATACTGGCGCATGAAGGGGCGCAACTTTATCAGTATCAACTGGCCGGACTGGAAGGAAACCGGGCTTTCCTATCGCAAAACATTGATGCGCTCCGCGGAAGAGGTGAGGGAACGTCATGCCTACCTGGAACCGATTACGACGGCAGACGGTATCAGCGCCTTCTTCCAGGCGCTGGAGCAGCAGGAGGAGCGGTTTATCGTGATAAAGGCGGATTTCAGGAATTTCATGATCAATCCCTATTTCAAAGTAGGTGCTGTTGGAAAGCTGCAGGGTGAGGAAGAAACGCCTGAACAGAAATTCAGGAATTTTCTGGCGGAAGCAGCCGCCACCTATACTCCCACCCAGATAGAGCTGGCGGAGATCTGGCATGACGTGTTGAAGCTGGAGCATGTTAGGCTGGAAGATGATTTCTACGATCTGGGCGGGCATTCATTGAATATTATAAGGATGCTGAATCGTATTGAGCAGCAGATGAATGTGGCCCTTCCGATAGAGGAGCTGCTTCGGAGCAGCACATTGGCAGGTATAGCAGCGCGTATTGACGAAATAAAGGGTGCGCAGGCGGCAGTAACGCAGGCGGCCATTCCCCGTATTGCTGAAGGCGAATATGCGGAGCTGTCTCACGCACAGTTGCGGTTCTGGTTATTGCATCAACATGAAGCGGGCAGGGAAGCTTATAACGTACCCGCTGCCTACCGGCTGAAAGGAAAGCTGGATATCAGCGTGCTGGAGAAGGCGCTAAGCGCTTTCGTCGAAAGGCATGAAAGCCTGAGAACAGTTTTTACTTTACAGCAGGGAGTGCCGATGCAAAAAGTGGTGCCGCTGTCTGAAACCGGATTTGTCTTGCAGGTGCATGATTTTTGCGGCCGGCCGGACGCAGCGAAGCTGGCGGCGGATCAGATCAGGTCGGATGCGGGCATTGCTTTCGATCTTGAAAAGGGACCGGTTATACGCGCGCATTTATACCGCGAGGAGGAAACATCCTGCCTGTTTATGATTATGCTGCACCACATCTCGTCAGATGGCCGTTCCATGGAAATATTGCGTCAAGAGGTGCTACAGTGCTATAAAGCCGCATTGCTGCAGCAGGAGCCGCCCATGCCTCCCTTGCAGATCCACTACAAGGACTATGCTGCATGGCAGAATGAACGCATACGAAGCGGTTATTTTGATCAGCACAAAGCATACTGGAAGGAGCGGCTGGCTGGCATGCAGCCTCTTTTACTGGAAAAGCACTTCGATTATCCCCGCCCATTGCAGGAAAACTACGAAGCAGGCTATACGGCGTTCTTTTTACCGGCATCAACAATGGCCCGGTTGAAGTCACTGGGAAACAACAGTACGCTGTTTATCAATACGCTGCTGATTTTCCAGGTACTTCTGTCCGCATATGCAGACAGTACGGATATAGTGGTTGGCACCCCCGTAGGCGGACGGGAGCATGCCGAACTGGAAAACCAGGTAGGAAATTACCTCAACACGTTATTGCTCCGCACACAGATTGACAGGGATAAGCCGTTTAACGTACTGTTGGATGAAGTACGGGACCAGGTATTCAGGGACTACCGCTATCAGGCCTATCCTTTTGACCTGCTTGTGAACGACCTGAATCTGCATAACAGCACCCACGTTTTTGAAACAGGATTTACCTGGAATACCCGCCATGCATCCTCAGAAGATGAGGGGCTGGAATTTGAAATAGAAGAATACGCCACTGGTTTTAATAAGGCAAAGGCCGACATCTGGCTGCATGTTACCGAAATAACGGACGGACTGCAGGTTGGATTCCTGTATAAGAAATCCCTTTTTAGGGAAGATACGATCCTGCTGCTGTCAAGACGTTTCCAATCCCTGATAGAACAATGTATTCAGGACCCTGCCATCAAAGTGGGGGATCTCAGCCTGGACATATCAGTCACTTCAGATACAGCAAAAAATAAAATAGTATTCGACTTTAACTTCTGATTCTTCAAAAAAAATATCATGGGTAATAATTATCAACACTACCATGTAGGCATTATCGGCGCCGGCATTATGGGACAGGGCGTAGCCTTTCAGTGTGCCAAGTTCGGGCATCAGGTAACGTTGCTGGACATATCGGAAGAGGTGCTGGCGCAGGCCAGACCTAAGATAGAGCAGCTAAGCAGGTTTGATACTATGATGCAGCGGCAGCAGAAATCGCCGGAAGGCACCTGCAGCCGGCTACTGGATAATATCCGGTATACTACTGACTGGGCCGATCTGGGAGACTGTACTTTCATTATTGAAAATGCCACAGAGCTGGAAACCACCAAACTGGATATTTTTAAGCGTATTTCCAGCATTATCGGCAATGATGTGATCGTAGGTGTCAATACATCCTGCGTGTCTATCACCAAACTGGCTGCATGCCTGGAAAACCCCGAGCGGGTAATAGGCCTGCACTTCTCCAACCCGGTTCATATGATGCCTGCAGTGGAAATGGTAAGAGGTCTGTTTAACAGCGATTCGGTAATTGCAGCAGCAACAGGATTTTTAGCAGGTATGAAGATGCATGGCATTGTTGTGAATGATTCCCCTGGATTTATCAGCAACCGCGTAATGCTGGCCTATATCAATGAAGCTATCTACTGCATACATGAAGGGGTAGCCACTGCCGGCGATATTGACCGCATATTCAGGGAATGCCTTTCTCATACCATGGGCCCCCTGCAAACAGCCGACCTGATAGGGCTGGATACCATTTTACAGGCTATGAATGTGGTATATAGCAATTTCAGCGATTCGAAGTACAGGCCCTGCATATTGCTGAAGCGCATGGTGGATGCCGGCATACTGGGCCGTAAGAGCGGCAAGGGATTCTATGATTATAGCATTAATTAACATCACCTGTCAAACATCAGCTATGAACGATATTAAAGAAAAAGTAAGAGCATATTTATTGCAAAGCATCAATCAGGGGAAAGCATTTACAGATGCGGACGATATTTTTGAGTTGGGCATTGTAAACTCTCTCTTTGCCATGCAGTTGATCACCTTTATGGAAACAAAGTTTTCCATCCGGGTGGAGAATGACGACCTGGAAATATCCAATTTCAATACTGTCAACAATATTACGGGCTTTATACAGCGCAAGCTCAATGTAATCACTACTGCTTAAGCAACGGGAATATGGTACGCATTGAACAGGATATACATTACAGGCAGCAAAGAATGGCTTTCAGAAAGTTTGCCGAAAGCGAGATAACGCCCGTAGCCGAACAATATGACCGGGAGCAGGTATTCCCGGCTGCTCTCCTGGAGAAGATGGCTGCGGAAGGCTTCCTGGGCGCTACTATTCCACAGGAATACGGGGGCCGCGGATGGGACCAGGTAACGGCCGGCCTGATGTATGAGGAGATAGGCAGGGCCTGCTCCTCTGCGCGCAGCCTGCTAACCGTGCACCTGGCACTGGTGGCAGAAACAATTGCCAGGTGGGCAGGTAGTGCGCAGCAGGCATACTGGCTGCCGCTGCTGGCCAGTGGGAAAAAAATTGCTGCTTTCTGTCTCACGGAACCGGAAGCAGGATCTGACGCCCGGTCCGTGGCTGCTACCTATATGCAGCAAGGTGACAGGTTTGTACTGAATGGCCGCAAAAGGTGGACGACTTTCGGACAGGTAGCGGATGTATACCTGGTATTTGCCCGGAATAAGGAAAAGATATCCGCTTTTCTCGTTAACAGGGATAACCCCGGAGTGGAGGTGACGCCAGTACAGGGAATGCTGGGCACCCGGGCCTCCATGATCGCGCATGTAACATTCACAGATTGTGAAGTGGAAGCGGATGCCCTGCTGGGCAGAGAAGGTTTCGGCTTTATTTCCATTGTGAACACTGCGCTGGATAATGGTCGGTACAGCGTTGCGCTCGGTAGCCTGGGCATTCTGAAATGTTGCTTGCAGCATAGTATGGAACATGCCTCCCGCCGCCGGCAATTTGGCAATTATCTCAAGGACCACCAGTTGATTAAGTTGAAGATCACTGATATGATAGCGGATGCGAAGGCAACCGGAATGCTGTGCTACAATGCCGCCCTACTGAGAAAGGAAAAGCAGGCCAATGCGCTGATACAAACCTCCCTTGCCAAGTATTATGCAGCGGCTGCAGCCAACCGTGCCGCCAGGGAGGCCGTGCAGGTGCTGGGAGCGCTGGGATGCAGCGAAGACAGCGCTGTACAACGGTGCTTCCGGGATGCGAAGATCATGGAGATTATCGAAGGATCAACGGAAATGCAGCAGTTGCTGATCAGCGACCATGGTTTTGCTGACCTGGCGTCTATTATAGAAGACTAAACAAGCGCTTATGATCGGTATCAATGAAATAGCTACAGTGATTACGGGAGAGAAGTTACCCGTGGCCGGCCTGCTGGAACAAAGCATGCTGAAAGAGGAAGAGTACGTGTATTTTGCCAGTTCCGGCATTGCCAGCATATACAATGCGGCGGACCATAGCGCCTACGACCTGGCAAAACAGGCCGCCGCAAAAGTGCTGGAAAAAGCTGCAGTGCCGGCTGAAGAGATCAGTCTTATTGTGTACATCCATAGCCGGTTGCCGGAATACCTCGTAAGCTCCCAGGCAGGCAGGCTGCAATACGATCTGCAGGCCCGTAATGCAGTGTTCTTTTCCGTATCCGACCTGGGCTGCGCAGATATTTCCATGGCCATGCAGTTGGCGCAGGTTTACCTGCAAAGCAATGCTGCCGCCAATCACGCCTTGATCTGTTATGGCAGCAAGCCCTATGCGCCCAGCCGCTTCAGGTACCCGGTTACCATTAACGGCGACGGGGGAATGGCGGTATTGTTATCCCGCACTGACAGAAACCAGATCATTGATATTAAAATAAAAACAAACGGCCGGTACTGGAACCTGTTCCAGGTAGACTATAAGAACAAGAATTTCCTGGAGTACAGGGAAGAATGCACCAGCGTCCGCTCTTATGCCTTTGAGCTGGCTATTGAAAGCAGGAACGAGTTTGTAAAGCTAAATAATGGAATACTGTCAGCAAACGACCTGTCAAAAACGGACATCAGCCATTTTATGATGCAGAATTTATCCATGCGTGCATATAATTATTATGAAGAAGCCCTGGGTATTCGTATAGCCGGCGCTTGCAGGAAAAACCTGCAGGAATTCGGTCACCTGGGCCCGGGGGACATTATCTGCAACTACGCAAGGGCACTGGGGGAAGGGGGAGTACAGCGGGGAGAGCATGTCCTGTTAATGAATAACAGCCCTGTGGCAGTATGGAGTTCCATCTTAATTAAAGCATAAACAATATGGAAAAGAAATGCATAAAATGCGTGGTATGGGATCTTGATGAAACGGTCTGGCATGGCATCCTTTCTGAAAATGACCAGCTCCGTTTAAGAGATGGCATTGCGGATGCTATCAGGGTGCTGGATGAAAGGGGGATTATCAATACCATTGCCAGCAAGAATAATGCGGCAGATGCGCTGGATAAACTGGAATCGTTTGGCCTGCTGGAATATTTCCTGGTACCACAGGTGAACTGGGGCGCAAAGTCCGCCTCCATTCAGAGAATAAAAGAACAGCTCAATATTGGTTATGATGCCATTGCCTTCATAGATGATCAGCCGTTTGAGCGCGACGAGGTAAAGTCTGTGCTCCAGGAAGTGCACTGTTTTGATGTGGATATTATAGCAGGTATGCAGCAGGATGAACGGTTTATTCCCCGCTTTATTACAGATGAATCTGCAAAGCGCCGGCTGATGTACCTGACAGATGAATTGCGGAAACAGGAAGAAGAGCAGTTTACAGATAACCAGGCGTTCCTGCAGCAACTGCAACTACAGCTCAATATAGCCGGGGCGCAGGAAAAGGACCTGCAGCGGGTGGAAGAGCTGACGCTGCGTACCAACCAGTTGAATGCTACCGGTTACGCTTATACTTATGATGAGCTGTTACAGCTACTGCAGAACCAAAGCTACCAGGTGCTGGTATGCGAGCTGACAGACAAATACGGGTCTTACGGGAAAATAGGTGTATCCATGCTGCAAACAGTTGGCGACAGGTGGAACATACACCTGCTGCTAATGTCCTGCAGGGTTATGTCAAGAGGCGTAGGTTCCGTGCTCCTGGCCTATATTGTCCGGGAGGCGATGCGCCATGAAAAGCAGCTATACGCAGATTTCCTGCCTACTTCCCGCAACCGCCAGATGTATATCACTTATAAGTTTGCCGGCTTTAAGGAGGCGGGCAAACTGGAAAACGGGGGCATACAGTTGATACACGATGGGGTAACGGTTCCTGCTATTCCTGATTACCTGCAGCTAACAGCAACGAATTTGATACCCCGGTAGCCGCGCTTGCCGTGGCCCTCTCTCAACATGCTATGGAAACATAGCGCCCCCATTCTGTGGCCTGTTCCACAAGGGAGGGGGGCCACGGCAGCCGCATACCGCCATCCTGTCTTTAAAAAAAATTTAATCACACAAAACCCGGATCTATGGAACCATTAAATGCTGCTTTACAGAAACAGTCTTTCGAATACTGGATGAAAAAAGTGACTGTACAGGAAGATGGGTTGACCGGCTACCTGGAGCAGCCTGCTGAAATCCCTCATCTGTTGTCACTGGATATTACAGCTCCAGTAATGGAGGATGTCCGCAGGGTAGCCAGGAACGATGTTTCAGAGTACGCGCTTTTTTTTGCTCTTTATTCGTATCTGCTGTACCGGTATTTCGGTGCCAACTGCCTGGTCACCTCTCCTGATCTGAAATTGTTTCCTCCTGCAGCTAAGGATCATTTGCTGTTTTATACAACAACTATACGGGAAGAAAAAACGCTGAAGCAGATCATCATGGATTTTCAGCAGGAAGTACTGGCTGTAATAGACAAGCGGAACATCGATATCCATACGTTTCTGCAGGCGGCAGGGCAGAAAGGCATTGACACGGACCGTATACAGTATTTTGGTTTCCTGCATGATAAGGTGAACGAGCAGTCGGTGCTGCCGGATAAAGCCCGGATAAAGCTCATTGTACGGGAAGATGCTGGTAAATACCAACTGCAACTACAGGTAAACGGAATAAAGGAGGGCCTGCTGATTGGCCGGCAGTTTATACGTCAGTACCTGCACCTGTTGTCCAACATCCGTACCTTGCTTGACCGGCGGGTAGCTGAAATCGATGCACTGCCGCCGGTTAAAACGCCGGGCATAATAGCAGCGGGAAAGGATACCGTATTGGATTTTTTCCGTGCACAGGCGGCAAAGCAGCCGGACCTCGTTGCGCTGAAGAGCAGGGGAGGCAGTTGTACTTATGCAAAAGTAGAAGAGGATAGTAACCGGCTGGCGGCTTACCTCGCCGGGGAAGGGCAGGTGAAGAAAGGCCAGGCTGTTGGGTTGCTGGTGCCCCGCAGTGAGTGGATCATAACAGGTATTTTAGGTATACTGAAAGCAGGAGCCGTATTTGTACCGGTTGACCCGGCATGGCCTGCCAATAGGATACAATACATACTGGAAGATGCTGGTGTGGGGATGCTGCTTACCACTACTGAATACCTGCCCCTGCTTACAGCATTTACAGGAAGATTGTTTGCTTTTGACATACAGCAGGATATGCTGCCTCCGGCGCCGGCGCCGGAAGTGACGGTAACCGGTGAGGATGCTGCCTATATCATGTATACTTCAGGTACCACTGGCCAGCCCAAGGGAGTGGTGATCGATCATAAAGGAGTGGCTAACTATGCTGCCTGGCTGCACCGGGAATTTAACCTGGGGGCTGGTCATGCCGCTGTACTGGTCACCTCCTACGCATTCGATCTTGGTTATACCGCCATTTGGGGCACTATTCCCTGGGGAGGCACCCTGCATATTCCCGGAGAGGATTACAGCAGGATGCCGGAAAAGCTGTATGCCTATCTTGCAGAGGAAAGGATCAGCTTTATTAAAGTAACGCCTTCACTGTTTCATCTGCTGTTGAACGCCGGTAGCACTGCAAAAGGAGCATCCTTGTTCCTGGAAAAGGTTTTCCTGGGCGGGGAAATGATAAGGCCGGCAGACATAGCTGCATTCATGGAGCAATACCCGGATACCGTATTCATCAATCACTATGGCCCCACGGAAAGCACCGTGGGCTGTATCTTCCATACCATCACCCATAAGGAGCTGCCCGTTTTTTCAGCACGCCCGGTCATAGGCAAGCCGGTGCTGAATACCCAGGTGCTGATACTGGATGAGCACCGGCATATATTGCCGGATGGCATCTGGGGAGAGATCTGCATCAGTGGCCCGGGAGTGGCAAGAGAATACCTCAACAAACCGGATATTACGGCACAGCAATTTATTTCCAAACAGGAGGCAGTAACAGGAAAACTCTACCGGACAGGTGACTACGGGCGTTACCTGGAAGATGGCGCCATTGAGCTGAAAGGCCGTAAGGACAACCAGGCCAAGATCAGGGGATACCGGGTAGAGCCGGAAGAGATAGCTAAATGCCTGGAACAGTTTCCCGGCATCCGGGAGGCAGTGGTGCTTTTGCAACGCGCAGGGGTGGACCAGCATGCAAAGCTGGTGGCATTTTATACTTTAAGGGATGATGAAGGAGGAGCAGCGACCGGCGAAGCAATCAGTACCTATCTGAAGGCACACCTGCCGGATTACATGATACCTTCGGATCTTATTCCTGTTGACGCTATGCCGGTAAACGGGAACGGAAAGCTGAACCGGGAGCAGCTCCTGGCGGCGGTGGCGGGCGGCGGTACAAAGCACCGGCGCCGGCAGGTGATGCCGGAAAATGAAACAGAGCGTATCATACTTGAAGCCTGGCAAACGGTTTTACAACGTGAAGACATCAGTACAACGGACAGCTTTTTTGAGCTGGGCGGCAATTCCCTGCTGCTGGTGCAGGTAAATATAGCATTGAACGAATTTTTCCCGGCATTGACCATTACAGACCTGTTTACCTATATCGACATTGCCTCGTTGGCCGCCTATATTAATGGCGCCGGTGCTACGGCCGGGGTCAGCCTGGCGGGTACGGCACTGAAGCTGCCAGCGGCTTATTTTAACGCAGCCGGCCCTGTTGACCGGCAGGCAGACCTGTTTGTGCAGTTGGATGAGGGCGTAGGCCACCGGGTAAAGGCCGTTGCTGCTGCCTGTGGCGTGGCCGAAACGGATATTTACCTGGCTGCGTTTGCATACGCGCTGGCAAATAGCGCAGGGGCAGGGGCGGTGCCACTGCACCTGGAAGAAGGGCAAGGTGTGCTGAAACGGCTGTCAGTGCCTGTGCAGCAGGCGGAAAGTAAAGAGCAGTTGTATCGGTACGCCGCTGCGCAAAGAGAGGCACCGCAGTTGGTTTTTGAAGCCGGGGGCCTGATCCGCCCAGCCGATGAGGAGATGGCGGAGGATATGGTCTGTGCGTTGATATGTTTGTCTGACCGGTTGGCAACCGCTGCCAGGCTGTTTGATATGACCCTCTCCGTACAGGAGCAGAACGGAAACCCCGCTTTTTCACTGGCATACGCACCGCGGCTGTGCGAGGAGAAAATGCAGGCATTGCTGGAAATGTTTGTTAGCATACTCGAAAACGTCTGATTCTTAATACTTGCATTATGTTGAAAACAGCATTGTTGTTCCCGGGCCAGGGCGCACAATACCCTGGTATGGGCAGGCAATTGTACAAATCCTCCGCAATAGCAAGGGAGGTGTACGAGCAGGCCAGCGATGCACTGGGAATGGATATGAAAAAGCGCTGCTTTGAAGGAAGTGAATACGACCTGCAGCAAACAGCACTTGCACAACCGGCCATTCTCACCACCAGCGTGGCTTTTTTCCGGCATTTTATCCGCCAGGAGATAGGTTGCTGTCCCCAGTATCTGGCGGGGCACAGCCTGGGCGAGTACACCGCGCTTTGCTGTGCTGGCGCCTTGCAGTTAGACGATGCGGTGCGCCTGGTGCATCAGCGTGGAAGGCTGATGCAGGACGCCGTATCTGCAGGAGAGGGAGATATGGCCGCAATCAGCGGGTTGACGGATGCACAGGTAGCGGAGATCTGCACAAAGGTATCCGGGATAGCGCCCGCTGGTTTATGGATAGCAGCCTATAACCTGAACGCGCAAGTGGTGATAGCGGGATCCAGCAAACAGGTAGCGGCAGCCATGCAGCAATGCGTAATACAGGGTGGCGAAGCCGTAAGGCTGAAGGTAAGCGCGCCTTTTCACACACCCCTGATGTCGCCTGCTGCGGATAAGTTGCTGGAAGTGTTGTCTGCATGCTGTATAGGACAATTGCAATGCCCGGTGATAGCCAATGTAACCGGCCTTCCCTATACAGATGAAACAATGATCATGCAGGGACTGTATACGCAGATGACCCAGCCGGTACAGTGGCGGCATACGCTGGAATACCTGCATGGGCAGGGCGTCGGTTATTTTATAGATGCAGGGCCCAGGAAGCTGCTGCGCAACCAGGTAAGAAACCATGGCATGCGGGCTGCAGCATACGCCCTGGAAGATCCGGCAGATATAGATGCACTTCGGGAAAATATCGGCAGCAACGTGGCTGCTGTAGTCACTCCTTTAAGTAAGGCAATGGCTATTGCCGTAAGCACCAGGAACCGGAATCATGACGAAGAAGCGTATGAAGCGGGGGTAATAACGCCGTTCAGGAAAATGAAACAGCTACAGGAACTGGTGGAACAGGAGCGCCGTTTGCCTTTAGCGCATGAAGTAAAGGCTGCCTGCCGCCAACTGTGGCAGGTGTTGCAGGCAAAGCAACTGCCGCCATCTGAGGCAAGGGGCGCTTACCGCCGCTTATGTTTTGAAACAGGTGCTACGCTGGTTTGGCCGGAGCTTAAAGAAATGGAAATATGATGAATAAGGATATTTTTAACATAGGTGTGGATGCTGGTAACAGCCATGCCGGTAACGGGAAAAGGCATAACCGCATAGAGCGGGTATCCAGGAAAGATATTGCTATTATCGGCATGAGCGGCAGGTTGCCGAAGGCGGATAACCTGCGTGTGTTCTGGGACAACCTGCTGGCCGGTATGGATGGAGTAGCGCCATTTCCCGCAGCCAGGGTAGCGGAAGTGAATAATTACCTGGCTGCTGCCGGGTTATCCCCGCTGAGTGCTGCACAGTTCAAGGAAAAAGGCTTTCTGGAAAACATAGACAGGTTTGATAACAAATTCTTCAATATCTCCTATAAGGAAGCCTGCCTGATGAATCCCGCGCAGCGCCTGTTCCTGGAAGTGGTATGGCATGCTATACAGGATGCCGCCTATGCACCGGCCAGCCTGAGGGGGACCCGTACAGGCGTTTACGTTGGGTTCACGGAAAGGAATGAAGGATACTACAACCTGGTAAAAGAGCTGGAGCCGGAACTAACAGGTATGGCGCATCCGGGCAACGTAGCCTCTATTCTGGCCAGTCGTATCTCTTACCTGCTCGATCTTAAAGGGCCGGCAGTGCTGGTTGATACGGCCTGTTCATCTTCTCATGTAGCTGTGCATACCGCCTGCCAGGCATTGCGTAATGGTGAAATAGACATGGCCATTGCAGGTGCGGTGAACCTTAGCTGGCTGCCTGTAAAAGCTCCAGAAGGTGCCGGTATAGGTATAGAATCCAAAGGCGGCCGCGCACGTACATTTGATGATCATTCCGATGGAACAGTAGGAGGAGAAGGCGTAGTGGCCGTACTGCTCAAGCCCTATAGTGCAGCACTCAGGGACAGAGATCATGTAATAGCGCTTATCAAAGGCAGCGCCATTAACCAGGATGGGCGCTCCATTGGTATTACCGCCCCCAGCGTGCTGGCGCAGGTGGATGTGATTGAAAAAGCCTGGCAAAATGCCGGCATCGATCCTGAAACCATCTCTTATATAGAAGCGCATGGTACAGCCACCAACCTGGGTGATCCCATAGAGATTGAAGCGATCACGCAGGCATTCAGAAAATATACGCGGCAAAAGCAGTTTTGTGCTATTGGTGCGGTAAAAACCAATGTAGGGCACCTGGATGCAGCAGCCGGGATGGCCGGCCTGGTAAAGGCCGCCCTGGCATTAAAGCACCGGCAGTTACCCCCCAGCATACATTTTGAACGGCCTAACCGTAAAATAAGTTTTGAAACCTCGCCGGTATATGTAAACGATACGTTGCGCGACTGGGAAACAACTGCGCAGGCACCGAGGCGTTGTGGGGTAAGCGCCTTCGGCATCAGCGGCACCAACTGCCACCTGGTGCTGGAGGAAGCCCCCTTGCAGGAGCGCCCGCCCGCAACAGGCTTGCAGCCACTGGTGGTTTGCTGCTCTGCAAAAAATGAGCAGGAGCTGCTGACGACCGCCCGCCAGCTACTGGAGCATTTGAGAAAGCTGCAGGATTATTACCTGGAGGATGTTTGCTTTACGCTGAATACAGGCCGGGAGCATCTGCAATACCGGTTTGCGCTCCAGGTAAATGATAAGGCCAGCCTGGAATCACAACTGGAACAGGTATGCCTGCACGGCTTGCCGCCAGCGCCTGCCAGCACCAAAGAGGAAAAAGCACAGGCAAACCGCGCTGCCGCACAGCTACTGCAGGAATGGGAGGTAACGCCGGACGCCAGGCTTGTGCCCAGATTATGCGAACTATACCTGAAAGGAGCGGATATTGACTGGGAGGTGCTGTACGCAAACAGCTCCTGCTACAGGATGAGCCTGCCGGGTTATCCTTTTGAAGCAAAAAGATGTTGGGTAACCTATCCCGAAAAAGTAACAAACACAACATTCATGAACGCCATTACACAGACCAACAACCAGGAGCATGTTGCAGCAACCGGGAAGGAACGTATCATGTCACAGATAAAAGAAGTGATTGCCGGTGTTTTTGAGTTAGCCCCTGAAGAAATTGACACAACGGCCTCTTTCCTGGAAATGGGACTGGATTCCATTTCCATTATCCAGGTAAAACAGATGGTCCGCTCAAAATATAACATTGACATCAGCATTGATACGCTATTCAATGAAGCCGCCTCACTGGATGCGTTGTCCGCTTATATCAGCCGGCATTTGCCACCGGAACCGGCGCCCCCGCAGGTAACTGCGCCAACTGCTGCACCGGCGGAAAACCTGCCTCCTGTTGACAGACCGGCCGTTGACAGGTCGGCGCTGGAAAGCATCGTAGAGCAGCAACTGAAAATAATGGCTGATCAGTTGAGACTGTTGCACTACCCGGGAGCGTTGCCTGCCGTGGAGCAGGAGCCTTTCAAGGCAGCAGCGCCGCCGGAAAGACCTGTGCCTGCAGGCAGGGATAAAGCGGAGCAACAGGGAACTTTTCAATGGACAAGCACTGCCTTCCAGGATTTTGACGAACAGCAGCGCCGGCATCTCGCGGACTTTATCACAGCCTTCAACCGTAAAACCGCTGCTTCCAAACTGCATGTGCAACAATCACGGGCCCATTTCGCCAATAACAGGAATACCGCCCACTATAACAAAACATTGAAGGAGCTTTCTTATCCCATTATTATGAAAGCTGCCAAAGGCGCCCGTGTGTGGGACCTGGATGACAATGAATATATAGATATGTCAATGGGATTCGGTGTATTCCTGTTGGGATATAACCACCCGGTAGTGGAAAAGGCCGTGCAGGAATACGCGGGCAACTTCTTCCTGGGCCCCATGTCCCATCTACCGGGAGAAGTGGCGCAGTTGCTGCACGAGCTGACAGGTGTGGACCGGGCTGCATTCTATAACTCCGGCACAGAGGCGGTAATGGTAGCCCTGCGCCTTGCCAGGGCTGCTACCGGCAGAAATAAGATCGTAATGTTCGCCGGTTCCTATCACGGTACGTTTGATGGGGTATTGGCGCAGCGTGACATGTTCTCCGGTAATTATAACGCAGTACCTAAAGGCGCTGGCATTCCACACAAAATGCTGGAGGATGTGCTGTTGCTTGACTATGGCTCAGATACCGCGTTGGAAGTGATACGCGAGCACGCACATGAGCTGGCCGCTGTATTGGTGGAACCGGTGCAGAGCCGCAGGCCTGAATTTCAGCCGGCAGATTTTCTGCATGCGCTACGGGTTATGACGGAAGAACTGGGCATAGCACTGATCTTTGATGAGATCATCTCCGGCTTTCGGATACATCCCGGGGGCTGCCAGCGCTGGTTAGGCATACAGGCGGACCTGGTAACTTATGGCAAGATTTGTGGAGGGGGGCTGCCGCTGGGGATTGTGGCAGGTAAATCTGCGTTTATGCATGGAGTGGATGGCGGTGAGAACTGGCAGTATGGCGATGATTCGCACCCGGTATTTGATCACCGGAAAACTTTTGTGGCAGGTACATTCTGTCATCACCCGTTGTCAATGGCGGCTGCCAGCGCCATGCTCCGCTACCTGAAAGAGCAAGGCCCCATATTGCAGGATACGCTGAACAAACGCATGGAAGCGCTGGCGGCAGAACTGAATGCTTTCTTTACCGATCAGGGGCTGCCCGTCAGCATTGTACATTTTGGATCCCTGTTCCAGATACGCGCCGGTATGGAGTTATCGCTGTTTTTCCATTACCTGGCTTACAAGGGTATTTATGTGTGGGAAGGAATGACGCTCTTTATTTCACCTGCCCATACGGACAGTGATATTGCCGCATTTATACAGGCAGTGAAAACAACGGTTTTTGAAATGCAGGAGAAAGGCTTCCTGGTTTCAAATACGAATGAGAAAACAGGCAGGGCGCCCGCGCCCGCCCGTATACCGCTTACCTATGAGCAGAAGCGTCTTTGGTTTACGGCAACGGCGCATGCACAGGCAAATACGGCATTCAATGCACGTCGTTCTTTTAATGTCCGGGAAGCAGTCAGCATACCTGCGCTCAAAGAGGCAGTGCGACGTTTGGCCGCCCGGCACGAAATATTACAGACCGTGCGGATAGACGGGGCGTTTCTGCATCTGCAGCCTGCATTGGAGCCGGAAATTATTACTGACGAGGAAGCCATGCAGCAGCCGTTCGATCTTGCAAATGGTCCCCTGTTCCGCATAGCGGTTTTGGGGAAGTCAGATGGCAGCTATGAGGTATTGTTTATGATTCACTCCATTATCGCAGATGGGTGGTCGCTGAATGTGCTGTCTGATGAGCTGCTGCAGTTATACATCGCGGCAACCGCCAATACTGTGGCAGCGTTGCCGCCGGCTCCTTCATTCCGGCAGTATGTGGAATGGATGCAGGCGGAGCACGCTTCGCCGTTGGCAAAGGAGGCCGTCGCATTCTGGAAGGAGCAGCTAAAGCAGCCTGTCAGCTCTCCAGCCCTGCCAGCAGGCGTATTCCGCAACAAGCCGCAACAGGAGGGCGCCGGCGCTGGCTGGGTATGGGTGCTTACAAAGCAGCATACGGAAAGCCTCAGGAAGTTTGCGCAGGAAAATGGCCTCAGTATGTTTATGTTGTTGCTGGGCGCCTTTGAAGGGCTGTTATACCGTCTTTGCCGGCAGTCCAGGATGGTTATTGGCATACCTGCTTCAGGGCAGTTGCTGATGGAGGCGCCTGGTATGGTAGGACAATGCAACCAGATCATTCCTTATATCCATGAGGTGAACGGCATACAGCCTTTTCGCAGTTTCCTGAAGGAAGTAAAGCAGGCCTGGCTGGGCGTTTACAAACACCAGCGCTTTTCATGCCTGGATCTGCTGCAGCAGGAAGGAGAAGAAGACCGCTTCCCGGATATACGCGTGGTTTTTAATATGGACCCTGCCATACGTCATACAGAGGTGGAAGAGGCGCAGGAGGATGTTGTACGGGAAAAACCGGGTGAGAACAAGTATGATTTTTTCCTCAATGCAATTGAAGCAGGCGGATCACTGCGGTTGCACTTCCAGTTTAACAAGCACTATTACCCGGAAAAGATAGTACGTGCATGGATAGATCATTTCAGCGCCTTGCTGTACGGAGCGCTGGAGCGCCCGGAAACGGCGGTGGATGAGCTGCCCGTGGTAGCCGCGCAATCTGCAGCTACAGCAGCCGGCCGGCCGCCATCCTTTCCGCAGGAAGATACGCAGGCAGCCCTGCACGTACTGCTGGAACAAATAGCAGCGGCCAACCCGGCCAGGGCGGCTTTAACATATGATGGCGCTACTTATACCTATCAGCACATTAACCACATAGCCGGTTGCTTTGCAGGGTACCTGCAGGGGCTGGGCATGGGCAATGGACAGGTAATAGCCGTTCGCACCAATGGCGTATATGAAACCTTGGTGGCCGCATTGGCGGTACTTAAGGCAGGCAGCGCCTATACACTGCAGACCCGGACATTAAAAGAGCTGCCTGTTGTGGAAGACGGGATGCTGGAGGAATGGCTTGCCAGGCAGCAACCTGGCATGAACGGTTACCTCAGCATGCCGGCCAGCGGAGCGGCTATTGCAAAGGTGGCTTCCGGGTTGGAGGTAAGCCATCGCCGGATGATTGACCAGCTCAATGCCGTTGCGCAGCAAACCGGGCCCGAAGTTGGAGATGCCGGGTATGAGCTGGTAACCGCCGGCCTCGGGAAAAATATTTGGACAGATATTGTGCTGTCCGGCTGGTTGCAGGCGCGCCATGTAATGGTAAATGAGCAGCGTCCAGGCAGTGAAGCGGAAGGGGTGTTTTTCCTGGACAGGTCGCTATGGATAAAATTACTGCTGGGTAATGATACGGCCATCTCGGTCCCCGGCAGGCAGTTGGCCATCATTTCCACCACGCCTGTAACCGATCTGCATACTGCCTGGTGGAAGGACTACCTGAGAATAACAGATAGAAAGAGTGTTGCCGGATGGTTTTATGCGCCGCCGGACGCTCCATTTTTACTGTCCTGGAACAGGCTGCCCGATGCGGACAGTAAAATAGCGCCGCCGGGAATATGGCCGGTAGCCCGGCCGCTGGCTGGTAACCGGTACGTGGTGCAGGACGGGCAGGATAAAGTATTGCCCGATGGCGTGTACGGCCGGCTGCTGGTACAGGTGGACAACAGGCTTTGGCAAACAGGTATTCCGGCAAGATTGCTGGGCGCCGGTGAAGCAGAAATAGATGTTTTCTCACAACAGGAAAGCGCCGGCCGGCAGTTGCTTGCTGAAATGATCATGTTGCATACGGGTATTCCTGACGTCAGGATAGATGACCGTAACGGTCACGTATGCCTGGTAACCGCACAGTTCCCGGTAGCAAAGCTGATGCAGTTAATGCAGTACTTGCACGAAGCCGGGGTGCCGGAGCAGCGTCAGCCGTTGCGCTATGGTGTTATTCCGCCTGAAATGCTGGACGCTGACGGCGCTTTTGACGAGCGGGCGGTAACGCCGCTCATACCTGCGGCCGATCAGCAGCTTTTGCAGGCAGATCCTGTGGAAGAAAAAGTGATCGCCCTGTTCAGGAAACTATTTCCTTCCCGTAAGTTCTTTACGGTAGATGATAATTTCTTTGCACTGGGAGGTAACAGTATTAATGGTATACAACTATTGTCCTGGATATACAGGGAATGGGGCATAAAGCTGGATATTGCCCAACTGTTTGAGTGTCCCGCGATTAAGCAGTTGGCCGGCCTTATCAGGAAGGCTGGTTATGGAGAATTTACACATATTCCCCGGTTGCCGGAAGCAGAGGACTATGAAGCGTCACATGCCCAGAAGCGCTTGTGGATACTGCATCAGAACGAGCATGAAAATCTTGCCTATAATATGTCCAGCACCTATGTGCTGCAGGAAGGTTTTGATAAGGCGGCCTTTGAAAGGGCTTTGCTGACCGTTGTTGAACGGCACGAAATACTACGCACTACCCTCTGTAACAAAGAAGGGGCGCTGCGGCAGCAGATACATGCACCTGGCAGCATTCCCTTCCGGCTGGAGGTAACAGACCTGAAACAGGACCCTGACAGGGAGAAGCAGGCATTGGAAATTGCCGTACAGGAAAGAAATACGGTATTTGATCTCGAGCGGGGGCCGCTGTTAAGAGCGCGGCTGCTGGAAATGGAAACAGATCGCAGCATTTTTATTTTCACGTTGCACCACATTGTCTCCGACGGGTGGTCAAAGGAAATACTGACCAATGAAGTGCTGTGTCTGTATACCGCCTATATGCAGAACAAACCGGCGGACCTTCCCCCGCTGCCTATCCAGTACAAGGATTTTGCGCATTGGCAGAATGCACAGATCGGGCAAGGGGAAGCCACCAAAGCCCGGGACTACTGGTTAAAACATTTCAGCGGCGATCTGCCGGTGCTGGAGATCCCGGCCGATTATCCCCGGCCTTCTGTGCGTTCCCAGAACGGCGCCAACTGCGCTGTGCAGATTGATGCGGACCTGCTGCAACACATCATTGACCTGGCTAACCGGAACGAGTGTACATTATTTACCTTCCTCTTTGCAGTTGTGAAGGTGTTGTTATATAAATGCTCCGGGCAGGACGACATTATCATCGGGTTGCCGGTTTCCGGGCGCGACCATCCTGACACGGAAAACCTGGTAGGCCTGTTCGTGCATACATTACCTATACGTACCTCGTTTAAGGGCTCCGATAGCTTTACGGAATTCCTGCAGCTAGTCAGGCGGAACATGATGGATGCATACCGCCACCAGGTATACCCGGTAGACCAGTTGGTGGAAGACCTCAATATCAGTTGGGAGATCAGCCGCCGGCCCCTGTTTGATGTGATCGTAAACTGGCCGGACATTCACACCGGCATCGGGAATGAGGAACAGGAGGGGCTGGCAGCGGATACATTCTCTGTAGAGCGTAATAACAGCATGTTCGACCTGTCATTCTCCTTTATCGCCATGCCGGGAAACTGCCAGGAGCTGAACATCAATTACAATACGGATATATATGCTGCCCATAGCATACAGCGCATGCTGGAGCGTTTTATAGCATTGCTGCGCAGCATTGTACAGGACAGTGGCCAGCGGATAGACAGGCTGGAATACCTGCCTGTTGAAGAAAAAAATGCGTTGCTGGAATTCTCAGGGCCAGGTCGGGCAGTGCTGCCGGCCCCGGACCTTGTGACGCTTTTTGAGGCCACTGTACAACGCTGTGCCCATCAGCCGGCATTGCGTTGTGAAGCAACTACCCTGAGCTATGTGCAGATGAATGAGCAGGCTAACAGGCTGGCAGATTGCCTGGTAAAGGATTACGGTATCCGGCCCGGTGACAGTGTGGGCATTATGGTAGGCCGTAATGAATGGATGGTAGCAGGCGTGCTGGGTATCCTGAAAGCCGGTGCTGCTTATGTGCCGGTGGATCCTGAATATCCTGCTGACAGGGTGAACTATATAATAGCAGACAGCGGCATTAATGTACTGGTGACAGAAACAGAAGAAGTGGATACCCTGGCGCCGGTACAGCATGAGATGAAAATACTGGACCTTTCCGGCTTTAAGGAAAAGGAGCAGCAGTATGACAAGGCTAACCGTTTGTTAAAACCAGGAACGGACAGCCTTGCCTACCTGGTGTATACTTCCGGCTCAACCGGCAATCCCAAAGGCGTGATGATTGGTCATCGGGAGCTGCTGGGTTTATGGAGCAGCCTGGGAACAGCGTACCGGCTGGATAGGTTGGGCATCCGGCTGCTGCAGGTGGCCAGCCTTTCCTTTGATGTGTTCTTTGGCGATATGCTGCGCAGCATTTTCCGGGGAGGGGTGATGGTGATCTGCCCGGCCGCGAAGCGGTATGATCTGCCCGGTTTGTATGAGCTGATGCAAAAGGAGCGGATCACCATGGTGGAATCCACCCCCGGCCTGTTACTGCCGCTGCTGGATTACATTTATGAAGAAGGAAAGGATATCAGCTTCCTGGAAATACTGAACATGGGGTCCGATATGCTTTCGGTAGAGGATTACCGGCGCGCATATGAACGTTTCGCGCATACAGGCATACGTATTATTAACAGCTATGGCACTACGGAAACAACGATTGACTCCAGCTTATATGAAGGAGTGGGTGCTGATCTCCGGCCGCTGGGATATGTGCCTATAGGCCGTCCCCTGGAAAACAGCCGTATATATGTGCTGGACAGGAACCTGCAGTATTGCGGCATTGGTATAACCGGGGAGCTGTGCATAGGTGGAGCCGGTGTAGGTCGTGGATACCAGGGCCGCCCGGACCTGACTGCACAACGATACCTGGAGAACCCGCATGCAGCAGGGGAGCGCCTGTATCGTACCGGCGACCTGGCCCGTTGGACTCCCGAAGGCAACGTGGAATTCCTGGGCCGCGGCGACAACCAGGTAAAGATCCGTGGCTACAGGGTAGAGCTGGGAGAGGTGGAAAGCGTATTGCAAAGTTACAATGGCGTCCGGGAAGCAGTAGTACTGGCACAGGAAACAGGTGGTACAGACAGGCACCTGGTAAGCTATATAGTATGGAAGGATGCGGCCGATGAGGAGGGACTACGCACCTGGATGAGGGAAAAGCTACCCATGTACATGCACCCGGCCTATTATGTGGCAATGGACCGCCTGCCTTTAACCAGCAATGGAAAAGTGGATCGCCGGCAACTGCCGGTACCGGAGATGGCGGAAACAGGCGCCTATGAAGCGCCGCGCAATGAAGTGGAAGCTGCATTGGTAAAGATATGGGAAGAAGTGCTGCAGCGGGAGCGGATCGGCATAAAAGATAATTTCTTTGACCTCGGCGGTCATTCCCTGAAGGGTATACGGGTATTATGGCGCGTGCGGAAGGACCTGGGCGTGGATATATCATTCCCCGACATTTTTAACTATCCACGCATCATGGATCTTGCCGTTCTCATTAGCCAATCGGCCGCAGCCGGCGCGGTAGCCCCTGTGCCTGTGCTGCCAGCGCAGCCCAGGTACGAACTGTCGCACGGGCAGTTGCGCATGTGGATACTGGCGCAGATGGAAGAAAGCCGCTCTGCTTACAACATGTGCATGTCGTTTGAATTGAGGGAGGACATTGATCTTTCAGCGCTGTCAGGAGCCTTTGAACAGTTGATAGCGCGCCATGAAATATTGCGCACCATATTCCTGAATGATCACGAAGGCGTATGGCAGGTAGTGCAGGCACCGGCGGACAGTGGGTTCAATGTAAATGTAGTGGACCTTACCGCACAGGATGTACCAGCACAGCAGGAATATCTGGCAAAGCTGTCTGCTACTGAAGTCCGGTATAAGTTTGATCTGGGCAGGGGGCCGTTGTTACATGCCCACCTGTTGCGCATGAAGGAGGAGTTTGCCGTTCTGCTGATCAACATGCACCACATTATATCCGATGGTTGGTCTGTGGATGTAATGATGGAGGAGCTCACCAGCATTTATGAAGGGTTGGTATCCGGTAAACCGGCAGTGCTGGAACCGCTGAAAATACAATACAAGGATTATGCAGCACAGCAAAACAAGCTGCTGAACAGCCCGGAAATAGCTGTGTATAAAAATTACTGGCTGGAGCAGTTCTCCGGGGAGCTGCCGGTGTTAAACCTGCCATTGGACCATATCCGTCCTGCCGTCAGGAGCTACCGGGGAGCTACAGTGAGGACCGTACTGGGCCGCGAGGATACACACGCGCTGCAACGTTTTGTACAGCGTGAGCCGGATAAAAGTATGTTCATGGTGCTGCTGGCCTGCACTTACACTTTGCTGTACCGTTATACCGGCCAGGAAGATATGGTGTTGGGCGTACTGGTTGCAGGAAGAGAACACGATGACCTGCTGGGACAAATAGGATTGTATGTAAATACATTAGCGTTGCGCACCCGCTTCAGCGGACAGGAAAGTTTTGACAGCTTGCTGGAAAAAGTACAGGAAAGCCTGTTGGGAGCTTTCGAGCACCAGGTATATCCCTTTGACCTGCTGGTAGAGGACCTCAACATTACAGGCGACAGAAGCCGTTCTCCCCTGTTTGATGTGCTCGTTACCTACAAAAGGGATGAGCATGCGGACGACATCCAGGAAAACCAGCAGAATGAGGCTTCGGCGGAAGAGCTGGATATGGGAGACCTGCAAAGGGAAGACAGCAATATCAGCAAGTTTGATATCACCGTCAACTTCCGTGAACAGGCCGGCGGTTTGTACATCAGCATCAACTACAACACGGACATTTTTGATGAAACGCGTATCCACAATATGCTGCGCCACCTGCAGGAAATGACGAGGTCCGTATGCCGCCATACCGGGCAGCCGCTATCTGGAATGAAGTACCTTACTGATAAGGAGACAAAGGACCTGCTGGAAAAATTTAATGATACCGCAGTGCCTTACCCACAGCACAAGACCATACATGGGCTGATTGAAGCGCAAGCCGCCCGCACCCCGCATAATACCGCAGTCATACATGAAGGAGTGAGCCTGACATATGATGAGCTGAACCGGAGCGCCAACAGGCTGGCGCATTACCTGGCAGCCAAACATGGGTTGGGGCCGGGCAAAGTAACCGGCGTACAGGTAGAGCGGTCGGAGAAAATGATCATCTGCCTGCTGGCTATATTGAAAACAGGTGCTGCCTATGTGCCTATAGATGGGGAGTATCCAGAGGAGCGCATTCAATATATCATTGCAGACAGCCGGCCGGATATTGTACTGAAGGATCATGACCTCGATTCGGACATGCTGCAGGGCAATGGATATAGTGACGCTAATCCGAATGTGCAGACGGAGCCTTCCGACCTCGCATACCTGATCTATACATCCGGTTCCACCGGGCGGCCCAAAGGGGTAGCGCTGATGCATCGCAATGCGGTCAGCTTTATAGACTGGTGCCACCATGAATTTAATACCGAAAAGTTTAATACTGTACTTGCATTAACCTCCTATTGCTTTGACCTTTCCATATTTGAGATGTTTTACAGCCTGAGCGCCGGCAAGCAGGTGCTGGTGCTGAAAAGTGTGGTGGATATGCAGAAGTATGTGGAGTGTATGCCGGATGTACTGCTTAATACAGTGCCTTCCGTGATAGACAGCCTGATCAGGTTGGGGACCAGCTTCAGTAATGTACGGCTTATCAATATGGCAGGAGAGCCGGTACCACGTGCCATAAAGGATCATTTCAGAGGTTCAGGTATCATAATACGGAATCTTTACGGCCCTTCAGAGGATACTACCTATAGTACCTGCTACCGGTTTAGCGATGATGACGACAGGATATTGATAGGAAAGCCTATCAGCAATACCAGGGTATACATACTGGATGCTGCCAATAGCCTGGTGCCTGTAGGATTCCCCGGCGAGCTGTGTATTGCTGGCGCGGGTCTGGCGCGGGGCTACCTGAACCAGGAACAACTGACAACCCAAAGATTTGTGCCCAACCCCTTTGAACCCGGGGAACGGATGTACCGCACCGGTGATATTGCCCGGTGGACGCCCGATGGGAATATTGAATTTCTGGGCCGTAATGATGACCAGGTAAAGATCCGTGGTTACCGCATTGAGCTGGGTGAAATACAGCAGGTGATGGTGAGCTATGAGGCTGTACAGGAGGGCATCGTGCTGGCTGTACCGCTGGCAGGAGGGGAAAGGGACCTGGTAGGTTACGTAGTATGGTCTGGTACGCCGGACGAGGTGGCGCTGCAACGCTATATGAAGAACAAGCTACCGGTGTATATGCAGCCCGCGCATTTTGTGGCGCTGGAAAAAATGCCGCTGAACAGCAACGGTAAAATAGATAAAAAAGCGCTGCCGGTTCCGCAATCCCCGGCCGCCACAGGAGTCCCTGCAGAAAGCGCCGGGTCGCCGGTGGAAGAAGCGTTGACAGCTATTTGGGAGGATGTGCTGCAGCGGAAAGGCATCGGTATTTCCGATAATTTCTTTGAAATAGGCGGTCATTCGCTGAAAGGTATGCGGGTGCTGGCCAGGATCAATGCCACTTTTAATGTAAGGTTCACCCTGAAGGATATTTTCAGGAAGCCGACAATAAAGCAGCAGGCAGCCGCTATTGCAGAAAGCTGTCCTGCGCCAGCGCCTGTAAAGCAGGTGAATAATAATAACCTCGAAGAAATAATTATATGAGCATTTCCGCATTAATGACAGCGTTGCATGACTTGAAGGTGGAAATATCACTTACGGGCAATGATCAGTTGAAGATCGTAGCGCCGGAAGGAAGCTTAGGGCCGGATATGATTGCACAGCTCAGGGAGCATAAGGAAGCGTTGGTGCATTCGTTGAAATCGGGAGCAAGAGCTGATGATACTTTCATTCAAAGGTTGCCGGACGCACCTTTGTACGAAGTGTCCCATGCACAGCGCCGCCTATGGATACTGCACCAGATGGATGAAAGCAAATGCGCCTATAACATATTCATGGCGTATGAGCTGAATGGCCCGCTGAATCCCGAATGTCTGAGAACAGCCTTCAGGCTGCTGGTTGCCCGTCATGAAATATTGCGCACCGTCTTCGTGAGCAATGCGGAAGACCTGTGGCAAAAAGTGCTGGAACCGGAGACCGCCGGCTTCGCTGTAATAGAGAAGGATATGCGGGAAGCGGATGAAGCGTACAAGCAGCAGCAACTGGCTATACTGGCAGATGCAGGATGGAAGCACCAGTTTGATCTGGAGACAGGACCGCTGCTGCGGGTGCAGTTGGTAGCGCTGGAAGAACAGCGGCATGTGTTGATGATGGGCATGCATCACATTATATCAGATGGCTGGTCGCTGGAGATTATGATGGACGAGCTGGTGCAGCTATACGAAAGTTCGCTTACCGGCATGGCTTCCGCGCTGCCTGCCCTGAGAGTGCAATACCGGGATTTTTCCGGCTGGCAGAACCGCCTGTTTGAAAGTCCCCGTATGCAGGCTCATAAGCAATACTGGAACCGGCAACTGGCAGATGGGGTGCCTGTGCTCAACCTGGCTACAGATATGCCCAGGCCGGCGAGGAAGACCTACGAGGGCGTTACCAGCAGCATGTGGCTGGATACCGGCGAGTGTAACCTCCTGAGAGCCATGTTGCACAAGCACCGGGGTAGCAGTATGTTCATGGCGCTGGTAGCCTGTGTGAAAGCGTTGTTATTCCGTTATACCGGGCAGGAGGATATTATACTGGGCACGCCGGTGGCAGGCAGGAGCGTGGAAGATCTTTCCGGTCAGATCGGCTGTTATGTGAATACGCTGGTACTGCGTACCCGTTTCAGCGGACAGGAAAGTTTCAGCGCCCTGCTGGACAAGGTAAAGGATGTAATGCTTAATGCTTACGAACACGAAGTATATCCGTTTGACAAGCTGGTGGAAGACCTGGGCATTGTAACAGATCCCAGCCGTTCCGCCCTGTTTGATGCCATGATCACCTACCGTAAAAGTGATGCCCCCGTCATGGATAGCACGGGAACGAATAATGCTGCTGGGGGCAGCAACGATGGAGAATTGCAGATGCGCAGTTTCAGCACCGGAGAATATGAGATCAGCAAATTTGACATCACGTTCAATTTTGAAGAATACCATGATAGTTTATGGATAGGCATTAATTACAGTACGGATCTTTTCTGTAGGGAACGGATAGACCGTATGCTGGTGCATCTCAGGATGCTCATAAAAGCGGTATGTACAGACAGCCGGCAACCGTTAACAGCAATAGCTTTTCTGCCGCAGGAGGAAAGTAATGCTTTGCTGAGCCACTTTCCTGCCGCTATCGGCGCCGGTGAAGCAGCTACCTTGCACGGTCTTTTTGAGGTGCAGGCTGCCCGTATGCCTGAACATACAGCGCTGGTCTGTGAAGGAGAGCGCATAACGTACGAAACCCTGAACCGGCATGCTGACGAAGTAGCCGCCACACTTGCTGCCAGGTATGGAGTAAAGCCGGGCGACCTGGTTGGCATTATGATGACCCGCTCTGCGGGAGCTGTTGCCGGGCTGCTGGGCATCCTCAAATGCGGTGCAGCTTATTTGCCGGTTGATCCCGGCTATCCAGAAGAACGCATTCAATACATGATGGCGGACAGTGGGGCACGTATCGTTCTGACAGATCAGTTGTATGAGGAGCTGCTGGCCTGTCCCGCAAACCCCGGAGTATATGTGCAGCAACCTGTCAGCGGCGACAGCCTGGCTTACGTGATCTATACTTCCGGCTCCACCGGCAGGCCCAAGGGCGTAATGATAACGCATGGCGCGGTGCTGCACCTGCTGGAAGGTTTACGGCAGGAAATGCAGTTGCAGCAGAACTGGCAGTATCTGCTAACAGCCTCGCTTTCATTTGATGCCGCCGTAAAGCAGGTGTTTGTGCCGTTAACGATGGGTGCCACCCTGCACGTGTGCAGGGATACCGCCGATGTGACTTCCCTGGTGGCGTACATCAGGGGGCAGCAGATTAATGTGCTGCACGCCATGCCCATGTTATGGAAGGAAATATTAGCCGAAATAGCCGCTACGGGCGGAGGTACGGCCCTTTGCTGTATCTCGTCCGGTGGCGATGAGCTGGACCGGGAATGTATGGAGCAGATGAAGCGGCAGTTCCCGGCAGCAGCTATCTATAACACTTACGGACCAACGGAGATATGTGTAAATGCACTGATATATGATATGCAGCAGCCTGGCGCGCATGTGCCGCTGCTGGGGAAATGCCTGCCCGGCTATCGTGCTTATATCCTGGATAAGCAGGGAAAGCTGATGCCGGCTGGCTATCCCGGGGAGCTATGTATTGCTGGTACCGGTCTGGCGTGGGGGTACCTTGGCCAGGAGCAGCTCACGCAGGAGCGTTTTGTAGCTGATCCGTACAAACCGGGGGCGCTGATGTACAGGACAGGGGACCTTGCTCGCTGGACCTGGGACGGCAATATTGAATTTCTGGGACGCAATGATCACCAGGTAAAGATCCGTGGCTACCGCATAGAAACCGGCGAGATAGAGCGAGTGCTGGCACAGTACGAAGGAGTGCAGGAAGCGGTGGTTACCGCCTGGAGATCCCCCTCGGGAGAAAAGGAACTGGTGGGTTATGCGGTATGGAAGGATCAGCCGGATGAAGCCGGCCTTCGCAAGCACCTCCACCGGTATTTGCCCGGCTATATGCATCCGGCGCACCATGTAGCGCTGGACCGCCTGCCTTTAAATGGCAATGGAAAAGTAGACCGCAACCGTCTGCCTGCTCCCGTGCAGGAGATCAGCAGCAGGAAGTATGAAGCCCCGCGTAATGGAGCAGAGGCGCTGCTGGTAAAGATATGGGAAGAAATATTGCAGCGCAGGGGCATTGGTATCCACGATAACTTTTTTGAACATGGCGGCCACTCGTTGAAGGGTATGCGCATGCTGTGGCGCATCCGGCAGGAGTTCGGGGTGGAGATCCCTTTCCGGGAATTATTCAGTCATCCTACCATCAGTGGATTAAGTACCTGGCTGCGGCAGGGAGAAATGGATGGCCATGCTGCAGGACGAACAGCACCTGAACCCTTGCCGCCGGCAGACAAATATGCGCTGTCACATGCACAGCAGCGTTTATGGATACTGGACCAGCTTGAAGAAAGCGTTACCGCGTACAATATTCTTACGGGCTATGAGCTGAAAGGCAGCCTGGACGTTACTGCGCTGGATGCTGCGCTGAAAGCGCTGGTAGAGCGGCATGAAATACTACGCACCGTATTCAGAAGCGATGCCCAGGGCCCCTGGCAGTATGTGCTGTCCCTGGCAGAAAGCGGGTTTGCCATGATATATATGGATCTTTCAGATGAGGGGGTGGCGGCGCAACAGCAAAAGCTGACTGCGGTTACAGCCCTGGAAAGGGAGCATCGGTTTGAGCTGGATAGCGGTCCCCTGTTCCGGGTACAGTTGGTAAGATTATCTGCCGTGCAGCACATATTGTTGCTGAACATGCACCATATTATTACGGATGGCTGGTCACTGGACGTATTGCAGAACGACCTGGTGCAACTGTATATAGCCCGGCAGCAGGATAGTGCAGCAATGCTGCCCCAACTGCGGGTGCAGTACAAGGACTATGCTGCCTGGCAGCACCAACAGTTGACCGGTGCATATGGCAGGGAGCATGCCCAATACTGGCAGAACCAGTTGGGGGGCAACCTGCCCGTGCTGGAACTGCCGGCTGATTATACCCGTCCCCGTCTTAAAACATTCAATGGCGCCACACTGCAGCACTGGCTGGAGGGCAGCTCTTATGATGCCCTCCGGTCCTGCCTGCGCAGTCACAGCGGCAGCAGCATGTTCATGCTGCTGGTAGCCGGTCTGAAAGCGCTCTGCTACCGCTATACCGGCCAGGAAGATATTGTGCTTGGAACCCCTGTTGCGGGCCGGGATCACGAATACCTGTCCGGGCAGGTAGGCTTCTATGTAAATACCCTGGTGCTGCGTACCCGTTTTGATGGCAACGGCACTTTTGGAGACCTGCTGCATAAAGTGCAGGAAACCGTGCTGAATGCATATGAGCACCAGTGCTATCCCTTTGACAAGCTGCTGGAAGACCTGGACGTAACGCCTGACCGTAGCCGTTCCGCCCTGTTTGATGTAATGGTATCCTATGCGAAAGTAAATAATGCGGATGCAGATGAAGCGCCGGATGCGCTACGGATCATGGAATATGAAACAGGTGAAGTGAACATGAGTAAATTCGATCTCACTGTTCATTTCACGGAATATCCAGACAAGGTGGCCGTTGCGATCAACTATAATACGGACCTGTTTTCCAGGGAGCGTATTATAAGCATGCACCGGCACCTGAGCCAGCTCCTGGAGGCCGTGGCCGGCAATGTAGAATTACCGCTGTCCATGATCCCATACCTGGCGGAAGATGAAACGCAGCAGTTGTTAACTGCCTTTAATGATACGGCAGCAGACTATCCACGTGATGCTACCGTGCATGATTTATTTGCGGCGCAGGTAGCCCGTACTCCGCATGCAGCAGCAGTGGTGTTTGGGGAAACGCGGCTAACCTATGCAGAGCTGGACACGCTGGCGGAGAGGGCTGCTGCCGCCTTGCAACAGGTATATGGCGTGAAAAGCGGGTCCCTGGTGAGCGTAATGATGGACCGGTCTGACCGGTTGATTATCTGCCTGCTGGGCATCCTGAAATGCGGCGCTGCTTACGTGCCGGTTGATCCCGCATATCCGGCAGACCGTATACGGTATATGCTGGAAGACAGCCGGCCCGCAGTGGTGTTGTCAGACAGCCCGGCAGGCAACGATCTGCAGAAGCATATACCATGGATCACATACGAACACCTGATCAGTCATAACTGCAGCGCATATACGCATACGAACCATGTTGCCACGGACCTGGCCTACGTGATCTATACATCCGGGTCTAGCGGCCGTCCCAAAGGTGTAATGGTAGAGCACAGATCTGTGGTGAACCTGTGTTACTGGCACCGTAGCGCCTTTGAGCTGAGCAACGCCTCAAAAGCCTCCGTATATGCAGGGGTGGCATTTGATGCGCTCGGATGGGAGATATGGCCTTACCTGCTCACAGGGGGATGCCTGTTCCCCGTAGCGGAACAATACCGTACGAATGCCAGGCTGATGCAAACGTTCCTTGAAGAGCACGGCATTACGCATGCCTTTTTGCCTACCGCTCTGTACGAAGAGCTGGGCAGCCATCTTTCCCTCCCGGCGGATAACAATATCCGGTTGCTGGTAGGTGGCGACAAACTGAACAGGATATATCCCGGGGCTACCGTAATAAATAACTATGGTCCCACAGAAAGTACGGTGGTGGCCACTTCCGCTATCTGCAGGGCAACAGGTGGAAAAGTAACCATTGGCAGGCCGGTAAGCAATACCCGTATCTACATCGTGGACCGGCATCTGAAATTAATGCCCATAGGCTGCCCGGGAGAACTGTGTATAGCGGGAGAAAGCCTGGCGCGCGGTTACCTGGGGCAGGAACAGCTTACCCGGGAACGCTTTGTAGACAACCCGTTCGAGCCTGGGGCCCGCATGTATAAAACGGGAGATATAGCGCGTTGGACGCCGGACGGCAATATTGAGTTTCTCGGTCGCAATGATCACCAGGTGAAAATCCGCGGCTACCGTATTGAAACAGGTGAAATAGAAAGGGTATTGCAGCAATATGCAGGGGTAAGGGAAGCATTGGTAACCACCTGGGAGCCCGCATCCGGCGAAAAAGAGCTGGTAAGCTACCTGGTATGGGAGGAAAGCCCTGATGAGCCCGGCCTGCGCGCCTGGCTGGAGCTACGGCTGCCCCGTTACATGCATCCGGTACATTATATCGCCCTGGACCGCCTGCCGCTGACCGGCAATGGGAAGGTGGACCGCCGTCAGTTGCCGGCGCCCGCGCTGCATGCGCGCAGCCGGCAATATGAAGGCCCGCGTAATGAAGCGCAGCAGCAATTGATTGCCATTTGGGAAGAAATATTGCAGCGCCGCGAAATAGGTATTCACGACAACTTTTTTGACCTGGGCGGTCATTCCCTGAAGGGCATGCGCATGTTATGGCGCTTGCGCCAGGAGTTTGACGTAGACATTCCGTTCCACGAGTTGTTTAGCTATCCTACGGTAAACACCTTGTCAACATTATTATCCGCCGGCGCCCGGCAGCCAGTGCTCCCCCTGGAGCCAGTGCCCCGCAAGGACAAATACCATCTGTCACATGCACAACGCCGTCTATGGGTGCTGGATCACCTGGAGGAGAGTGCCACAGCTTATAACATACTTACCGGCTACGAATTGGAAGGCGAGATGGACAGGACCATGCTGGAAACTGCCTTTACGAAGCTGGTGCACCGCCATGAAATACTGCGTACGGTATTCATCAGTGATGAAGAGGGACAGTGGCAGCATATACGCCCGGCAGCGGAGAGCGCCTGTGGCCTGCTGTTTATGGATCTGACCATGTATGAACCGGCAGCAAAGACCCGGCGTCTGGAAAGCCTGAGAGCAGCGGAACGGGATTTCAGGTTTGACCTGGAGCAGGGCCCTTTATTCAGGGTACACCTGGTGCGGCTGAATGCTGCCCGCCACATCCTGTTGATCAATTTCCATCATATTATTGCAGACGGCTGGTCAATGGAAGTGCTGCGTAATGACCTGGAGCAGCTATATGCAGGAGCAACCCTACCTCCATTACCCGTTCAGTACAAGGATTACGCGGACTGGCACAACAGGCTGCTGGCAGCAGATGAAGTGCATGGCCGCTATTGGAAGGAGCAACTGGCAGGCGGCGTACCCCTGCTGGAGCTGCCCGCGGATTATACACGTCCTCCCGTAAAAACCTATCATGGCGCCGTGAGTAGCGCATGGCTGGATAATACGGTGTATGCCGGTCTCCGGTCCTGTTTGCAGGAAAGTAAGGGCTCCAGCATGTTTATGCTGCTGGTAGCGGGACTCAAGGCCCTGTTTTACCGGTATACCGGCCAGGAAGATATCGTGGTCGGTACACCGGTAGCCGGCCGGGATCATGAATACCTGTCCGGGCAGATAGGCTTCTATGTAAATACCCTGGTGCTGCGTACCCGTTTTAATGGTACCGGCACCTTTCAGGAGCTGCTGGAACAGGTGCGGGAGGTGATGCTGCATGCCTACGCGCACCAGGCATACCCCTTTGACAAGCTGGTGGAAGACATGGACCTGGCTGCTGACCGCAGCCGCACGCCGTTGTTCGATATAATGGTATCCTACACGCGTCTGGCGCCGGCAGAAGAAAGCAGCGAAGCAGGTCCTGTCCTGCAGGTAACAGAGCATAGCACCGGTCAAACAACCGTGAGCAAATTTGACATGACTGTTCACTTCACGGAGCATACGGACGGTATACACGTGTCCGTTACCTATAACACCGGTATCTTTAAAAAGGAGCGGATCACACGGATGCTGGAGCACCTGCAGGAGCTGTTTACCGGCATAGGTGCCTGTAGCAGCCGGAAATTATCCGAAATGGTATACATCAGTGAGCCTGAAAGGAATATCCTGCTGGGATCATTCAGCTATAGCGGCAGCACGCCCTATCCTGCGGAGCATACCATACACGGATTGTTTGAAGACCAGGTGCTGCGCATGGGCGAGAGTCCCGCCGTTATATACAATAACCGTATACTGAGTTATGCAGCGTTGAACCGGGAAGCGGACAGGGTAGCCAGTTACCTGCGAAATGCATATGGCGTACGCCCTGGCCACCTGGTAGGACTGATGATGGACCGCTCTGAGCGGTTGATGGTATGCCTGATGGGTATCCTGAAGGCTGGTGCTGCTTACGTACCTATTGATCCCGAATATCCCGCGGACCGCATACGGTATATGCTGGAAGACAGCGCCCCCAAAGTGCTGATAACAGACCGGGAGCCGGATGCTGGTATCAATATGGAAATAATGAACATTGCAGGAGAATGGGAGCTGCTATCCTATTATCATGACGATGAAAAGGTGCCTGTTGACAGCCACTCTCCTGCCTATGTGATCTATACCTCCGGTTCCACTGGCCATCCCAAAGGGGCCATGATAGCGCACCATTCGGTTGTGAACCTGTGCGCCTGGCTACAGGAGCAGGTATACACCCCGCATGGTGGCCAGCTCACGGCTATGCTTACGGCCTCCGTCAATTTTGATGCGTCCGTACAGCAATTGTTTGCTCCCCTGCTGTCAGGTGCGCGACTGGTAATGATCAGTGAAGCGGACCGTCGCAATGCGGAGCGTTACATACAGCATCTCCAGCAGCAGCAGGTATCCGTTATAGATATTACGCCCGGTTACCTGCGGGTATTGCTGGAGGTGCTGAAAGGCGCTGGTACAGCGGGCCTCAGCCTGCAATATGTGCTGGTAGGAGGAGAAGCGCTACCGACAGAAGACCGCGCATTATTTTACCGCGTTTTCGGGAAAAAGGCACAGTTGATCAATGTATATGGTGTAACGGAAGCAACGGTGAATTCTACTTACGAAGTGGTGGCGCCCGGTAGCAGCAACAGCCTGTGTATAGGCCGCCCCCTGAAAAATACGCGCATCTATGTACTGGACAGGCAGCTTAATCTCTGTGGCATCGGTATACCGGGAGAGCTGTGCATTGGCGGCGTAGGGGTAGGCCTGGGATACCTGGGCCGCGAGGAGCTGACGCGAGAGCGTTTTATAGATAATCCGTATGTACCGGGCGAACGCCTGTACCGCACCGGTGATCTGGCGCGCTGGGCCGGGGATGGAACGATAGAATACCTGGGCCGCGGCGATAACCAGGTAAAAATAAGGGGCTACCGCATAGAGCCCGGGGAAGTGGAAAATGTATTACAGGGATGTCCCGCAGTGCGTGAAGCGATTGTGGAAGTACATAAAAGTGCATCCGGCGACAAAGCCCTGGTCAGCTATATTGTATGGAATGAGGCGGAAGCGGAGGCCGGCCTGCAGGACTGGCTCCGGCAAAAGTTACCCCGGTATATGCACCCCGCATATTACATTACCCTGGACTACCTGCCGCTGACAGCCAATGGCAAAGTGGACCGTAAACAACTGCCGCTGCCTGAAACGGAGCCGGCCGCAGTGTACGAAGCGCCGCGTAATCCCATGGAAATAACGCTGGCCGACATCTGGGAAGAGGTTTTACAACGCAGGCCTATCGGCATTCGTGATAATTTTTTTGCATTAGGTGGACATTCCCTGAAAGGAATAAGGCTGATGGCAAGGATCGCCCAAACATTTAACCGCAGGGTAAGCATCCGGGAATTGTATGAATACCCGGATATAGCCACACTGGCCGCTTTCCTGGAAAGGCCGCCTGAAACGGAAGAAACATTGATTTTCCCCTTTTTCCCCCGGCAGGATGCCCATGCTACTCCTGTCATTTTTATTCCGCCCATTATAGGCTCGGCCACTATCTACCAGCACCTGGCAGAACAGCTCCGGGAAAGCTTTACCTGCTATGGCATGCAATATCAGGGCTTCGGGGGCGGACCTTTTGCCTCTTCCGTGGAGGAAATGGCGAGCTCCTGTGTACAGCAGTTGCTGGAGCGTATTCCAGCCGATCACTTCATATTGTTAGGCTACTCCATGGGGGCGTTGATAGCGTATGAAGCAGCCTGCCTGCTGGAAGCGCAGGGCAGGTCTGTTACGCTGCTGCTGGTAGATAAAGAACTGCCTGCCGCTACAGGCGGTATAAAAGCGTTGCCTGCTGCCGAAGTGCTTGATCAGCTTTTTGAAAAGGAGATCAGCAGTTGGGAGTTGCCGGAGGGCGAAGGACGCCCGGATCATCACCATTTGAAGGAAATGTTCCAGGCAACTTACCGCATCATGCGCGCTTATAACCCTTCCGGCTTCATTAACGGCAATATTATTGCTTTTGAGGCGGCTGGCAGGAACACTGCTGTCATGCATGAATGGCAGCGCTTTACCCGTGGAGATTTTGAGTACCACCGGCTCGAAGGAGATCACTATCATGTAATACAGGACCCCCGTTTGCCTGCATATATGCTTCAACTGGAATATTCCAAAAACATCCTCTAACAACCGCATTGTTATGAACTTTATCAGATTACTAAAATACAGGTCAGGTAGCTTTTTTTTGCTGATTGCCTTGCTGGGAATTATAAACAGCCTGGTATTCGGCAGTATTATGGTGTTTATCAACAATGTGATTGCAGGCGTGGGTCTACCCTTTGCTTTACTGCCGCAAAGTTGGTTGTACGGTCTCCTGCTGCTTGTATCATTTATATTGAACAAGACTTTCCAGACCTGTATTGCCAGGCTGACCAACAGCATCGTATACGAATATGAATCCGCCGTTATCGATAAACTGCGGGTATCCACATTCGAATCTTTCGAGAAGCTGGGGGCGCAAAGAGTATATACCGCCATACAGGATACCCGTCTGCTGGCACAGTTGCCCTCCAATTTTGTGAACGCAGTGAATTCGGTAGTGATCATTTTTTGTGGAGTGGCTTACATGTGCTGGCTTTCCTGGAAGGGAGGGGCGTTGATACTGTTGTTCATGACTTTGTTGCTGATTTTTTATCTGGCCAGGAACAGCGCTATAGAAAAACAGTTGAACCAGGTGCGCGACCTGCAGAATGACTATCACCGCTACCTGCGCGATTTCCTGAATGGTTTCCGGGAAATAAAGATGAGCCTTCAGCGCAACAACAACATTTACGAGCATTACCTGAAACATACCTTGCATCGTGCTAGGGTGCTGAATGACCGGACTTCAATACGCTATCTTATCAACGAGCTTACGGGCAACTACAGTTGGTATATTGTACTGGGGCTGATCCTGTTTATAATGCCGCAGGTGCTTACCATACCGGCCGCGCGTATTACGGCATTTGTGGTCACCATTCTGTATATAATGGGCCCGCTTGCCACATTGATCTCCTCCTTTCCATTTTTTACCCGCCTCAAAATTGCAGTTGAAAGGATTGAAGGGCTGGAAAGGGAAATAGATACTTACCCGCAGTACGACCTCGAAAAAGAAACGGTTTCCTTCCCGGAAAATTTCAGGGACATTGTATTCAACAACGTAGGCTATGAGTATAAAGATGCCGGGGGCAAACCTCTGTTTGAGGTAGGCCCGTTTAACCTGTCTATCAGGAAAGGAGAAGTAATATTTATTACCGGCGGTAACGGCAGCGGTAAAAGTACCTTTATCAACCTGCTGACCGGCATCTATATGCCTACGCAGGGCAACCTGCTTTACAACGGGCAGCAGTTGGTAATGAACAGCTATCCCTGGTACAGCAACCGCCTTTCCGCCATTTTTACCGGTGCTTACCTTTTCAATGAGAATTACGACGGGTTTGACCTGGAAGAAGACAACCGGGTATTGCAAAAGTATATTCGGATGATGGAACTGGAGTCTATTGTGCGTTTCGATTCCGCCAGGAAAACTATTGATAACAAACTGTCTATGGGACAGCGCAAGCGCCTGGCGCTGATCTATGCGCTGATGGAGAACAGGGACGTAATAGTGTTGGACGAATGGGCTGCTGAGCAGGACCCTGTTTTCCGGGCATATTTCTATGAGCAGATTATACCTGTGCTGAAGCAGATGAAGAAAACAGTGATTGCTGTAACGCACGACGATAAATATTACGGGCAGGCCGACCGCATCCTGCATTTTGATTATGGCAGGGTTATAAAAGATATAAAGGTGCAGCCGGTTGCCCATTCCGCACTTGCAAAATAAGAAGCTATGAACGTTTTTTCCATTCCCTTTGCTGGTGGCAGCGTTTATTCATTAAAGCCTTTTGATATGTATATGCCGGAAGGGATACGCTGGATACCATTGGAGCCGCCTGGCAGGGGCAGACGGATACGGGAGCCGCTTATCAGGGACCTGCATATGATGGCGAAGGATATCTTTGACCAGATCCGGTCTGCGCTGCAGGAACCTTATGCTATTTACGGGCACAGCATGGGCGCGATGCTGGCATACCTGGTTACGCGGCAGGTGCTGGCAGCCGGGCTGCCGCCTCCCCGCCAGCTTTTTTTGTCAGGTTGCGGCGCCCCCTGTAGTAAGTTAAATCAGCCCGGCAGGCACAAGCTGCCCAAAGAAGCATTCTGGCAGGCGCTCCGGGAACTGGGCGGCAGCCCTCCTGAAATACTGGAAGATGAGGAGCTGCAGCATTTTTTCGAACCCATTCTGAGAGCGGATTTTGAAGCCATCGAAAAGTACTGCTACCAGGAGGTAGCGCCGTTTGATATACCGATTATCGCTATGATCGGTTACGAAGAATTTGTAACCCGGGAGGAAGTAGCACTATGGCAAATGGAAACAACGGCCCCGGTTGAGGTTGTCACCTTTCCCGGCAATCACTTTTTCATTTTTGACCGTGCATATGAGATAGCGCGGCTGATCAAAAAAAGTTTAAACCTTACAATCGTTTAATTATGAAAAACAGGCTTTTATATCTGAAACCGAATGTTGTAATAGAACCGCTCTATTTCAGGTGGTATGCCTGGTCGCACCTGGTTTCGCCCGCCACGGCTGCCATGAACATTACCGGCCGGCACCTGAAGATCATGGATTCTTATATACAGGCGCCCGGCATCCATGCAGCGGCGGCCAGGAACCCCAAGCTGCTGGGCGGCCCTTTTATGGATTATAAGACCAACCGCGTAGAGGAGATTAAGCAGTTGCGGGAGGAAACGAAGGAGAGGGGTGCCCTGCAACTGGAATTTGCAGCCGCAGTAAAGGAACTGGACAGCCTGCTGAAGCAGTATGAAAAAGGCGTTTCACTGGAGCCGCTTTATGAAAAGGTGCCGGATATCCTGAAAGGCTACGTGGAACTGGTATACGACCTGAACAATAACCCATCCTTCCGCTTTATTGAGGCCCTGCTGTATAAAAGCCCCCTGTACGATGAAGGTTTGCAAAGCATTTCCATGTGGATCACGGAAAATGATGAAAGGCCTTTTGTGCTCAGCACCCCACGGCTGGAGGAAGAAAACGTGCTGAATCTGCAGATACCCTTCCGGCACCCGTTCATCGACGCTATATCCCGTATGAAGCGGGAGCCGTCTACCATGGAGGCGTTAATGGAAATAGTGGATTTCGAGATAAGCGATCCGCAACTGTTTGAGTCATTCTTTACGGAAACGCCCCCTGTACCATACGCTCCCTATACGGGAGACAGGATCAGGATGCGATACTTCGGGCATGCCTGCATACTGGTGGAAACCAGTAATACTTCCATACTTGTAGATCCCTTGATCAGCTATTACGGCTACCAGCACGAAGTAGAAAGGTTTTCCGATATTGATCTTCCCGACCAGATCGATTATGTGCTTATCACGCATAATCACCAGGACCATATTCTTTTTGAAACATTGTTACCCCTGCGGCATAAGATAAAACACCTGGTGATACCTAAAACCACTTCAGGCGCTATGCAGGATCCCTGCCTGAAACTGATGTTCAAGGAGGTAGGGTTTAACAATGTTATTGAGATCGGTAACCTGGAAGAGATCACGCTGGGGGACTGCACTATTACCGGTATTCCTTTCATAGGCGAGCACTGCGATCTGAATATCAATACCAAAAGCTGCTACCATGTAAGGGCGGACGGGTTTTCCGTATTGTTCTGCGCAGATTCCTGCAATGTAGAGCCGCGACTGTACCAGCATGTACAGCAGATCATCGGCGATGTGGATGTGTTGTTCCTCGGCATGGAATGTGATGGTGCGCCGCTTACCTGGCTGTATGGCCCCCTGCTTACAGAAGAGCTTTCGCGGGAAAAGGATTTCTCCCGACGCCTGGCTGGTTCCGACTTCCAACGAGGCATCAACTTGGTGAAGGCGCTGTCGCCCGCGGAGGTGTACGTATATGCCATGGGACTGGAACCATGGCTGGAATTCATCAGCAGCATCCGTTATGACGAGCGGGCCAACCCCATTGTGGCATCCAACAAACTGATAGCCGAATGCCAGAAAATGGGCATTGTAGCCGAACGGCTGTTTGGTGAAAAGGAGCTGCTCTATGAATCCGTTTTGGTTTAACCTGAAATCTCTCTTTTATGGTGTACGTTTATTACTGCAAAAACAGCCCGTTACCGGTGGGCGTTTATCGCTCCTGGCTGCAGAGAATGCCGGACCCGTTTGTACGCCGGCTGAACAGGCTGGCGCACCGGCATGATGCACAGGCAAGCCTGTTGGGGCGCATGCTGCTGCTGTATGCGCTCCAAAACCTTGGTTACCGGCATCTTAGCCTGCATGACATCCGGTTCACCGCATACCAGCGACCCTACTTTGAGCACACCGACCTTGACTTCAATATCTCGCATTCAGGCAATTATGTGATCTGCGCAATAGCGGAGCATAATAAAATAGGGATAGATATCGAGGAAGTGAAGCCGGTATGCCTGGATGATTTTGAAACCCTGTTTTCTGAGGCGGAACTGCTGGAAATACGCCGGGATCCCTGCCTGGAACAGGATGCTTTTTACAGCCTGTGGACTCAGAAAGAAGCGCTGGTAAAAGCGGAAGGCTCCGGGTTGAACTTCCCGGTGCGTGATATTGTTGTACAAAATGGCAGCGCTGTGCTTTCCGGGACCACCTGGCATTTATGTGATCTGGACCTGGTGGAGGGGTATAAGACCCACCTGGCAATGCAAATGACTGGAAATAATACGGTTACGATAAACCCTTTGCGTATGGTGGATATGCTGGAGGCATAACCGCCCTTTTTGTACTTATAAAATACCCTTTGGTGTAACAGTTTTCAGCCCCGTCCCATATCAGGCTAAGTTTGGGCAGTAATCTTTACCTCAAATAATTGTTATTATGCAAATTTTATATAATATAAAGATGCCCGTCTTTCTGCTGGCATATATGCTATTAGCCCTGCAGGGTATCGTACAGGCCCGGCAAGCGGTTACCGGGCCGGGGCTGAAGGGCCGGCTGTCTGGTCCTGAAGGAACAGCGCTGGAATTTGCTACGGTAAGCCTGCTGCAGGCATCGGACACTTCCGTGGTAAAAACAGTGGTGAGCGACGCCGGAGGCGTGTTCAATTTCGGTACAATCCCGGCTGGCAGTTATATCCTCCACGTATCCCTTATTGGGTACAAACCGCTGAGGAAACCCCTGGAGCTGAAGGGAGCCGCTACCGCCCCGGTTGACCTGGGCAACCTGGTGCTGGAGCAAAGCATCCGCAATATAAAGGAAGTGGTGGTAGCCGGTAAAAAGCCCCTGATCGAGCGTAAGCTCGACAAAACGGTTATGAATATCGAGAACAGCCTGCTGGCCACCGGCAGCACTGCCTTCGAGCTGTTGCAGCTCGCCCCGGGTGTGACCATTACCAACAACGATAAGGTACAGTTGAACGGAAAAAGCAGCCCCCTTATTATGATAGACGGGAAGCCTACTTATCTTTCCGCTGCCCAGGTAAGCAATATCCTGAAAAGCATGCCTTCCAATACCATATCGGAGATAGAGATCATCAGCCAGCCATCAGCAAAATACGATGCGGCCGGCACTGCCGGGATCATTAATGTCAAGACAAAGCAGAACAGGAAAGTAGGCTTTAACGGTACTGTTACCGGTGGTGCAGGCTATGGCCGCCGGGAAAAGTACAGGGGCGGCGTCAACCTGAACTACAAGGGCGAGAAGATCAACCTTACAGGAGACTACACCTATTCCTTTAACCATTCTGTAAGAACGCTGGATATTGATCGCGATGTACGCCTGTCAGGCGTACGTACCCTCTTTGACCGTTCCGGCGATACTCACAATGAACTGGGCGCCCATAACTACAAGGCAGGGCTGGTGTACTTTATTAACAAGGATCATGCAGTGGGCCTGCAGTTGATGGGATATGCCAATGATCAGCGCACCAATTCGGATAACACTACCAATATATTCAGTGAAAAGCAGAAGCTGGACTCTATGATGACCTCCCGTGCGAATGAAAAGTCCGGTTTCAACAACATAGGAGGCAATTTCAACTACCGTGGCAAGCTGGACACGCTGGGCCGTGAGCTGGCCTTTGATGCAGATTATTCCAGGTTCAGGAACAATGTAAACCGGTATTTTATCAATACCTTGTACGACAGTCAGGGCGTCAACATTGGCACACCGGACCAGGTGCGTAATTACTTCCCTACCGAAGTAGAGATAGTGGCGCTAAAGGCAGACCTGGTATACCCGCTGGCCAAGAAGATCAAAATAGAGGCCGGCGCCAAGACAAGCTTTGTGTCTACAGATAATGACGCCCGCTATGATTCCCTGCTGAACGGGGAATGGAAGCCCTCCCTTTCCCAGACCAATCATTTTATTTACAAGGAAAATGTTAATGCCGGCTACCTGAACTTCAGCAAAGAATGGAGCAAAACCAGCCTGCAGGCTGGGGTAAGGGTGGAACAAACCAATTCCGACGGACATTCCGTTACACTGGATAGCCGTACTAAACGCTCCTATACCAACCTGTTTCCCAGTTTATTCCTCAGCCGTAAGTTGTCTGCGGATAACACGCTGATGTTTTCCTACAGCAAGCGTATTGAGCGGCCCAGCTACCAGGATCTGAACCCCTTTCGGTTCTATGACGACCGTTACACATTCCGGGAAGGCAATCCATACTTAAAACCGGCTTACACACATTCATTCGAGATGACCTATTCATGGAAAAATGAAGTGACCGTTGTGGCTCGCTATGGCCTTACAAACGACGTGATTGCAGAAGACCTGCAACAGGACGACAGCACGAATGTTACCAAATCATTCCTGCGTAACCTGGAGCAGTTGCGCACCATGTCTGTAAGCCTTTCCTATTCAAAGGATGTTACAGACTGGTGGACCACTGACAATACCATTACCTTTAATCGCAGTCAGTATGTAGACGATAACGAAGGTATTTACAGAAACTTCCATAATTATGATTTCAATATCAATATCTATCAGTCTTTCAGGCTGGCAAAAGACCTGTACGCTGATATAGGCGGTTTCTACCTGTCGCCCTGGCTATATGGATTCATCAAAGCGGAGGCACAGTACAAACTAGACATTGGCCTGAAGAAGAACCTCTGGAACAAGAAGGGCAGCATCAGGCTCCGGGTGAGTGATGTGTTCTATACCAACCGCTTCAAAGGCAAAGCCGTGTACAATAACGTAGATGTAGCTATTCATAACCGCTTCGAGAGTCGGGTAGCTTTTGTCACATTTACATATCTATTCGGCAATACCAAGCTGAAAGTGGCCAAACGTAATGATAGTGCTACCAGAGAAGAAAAAGAACGTGTAAAAAAGGAAAACCAGTAGTACAAAATATACTAACCCCATCTTTAAATTCCCTGGGAGCAGTTGCCTGCTTCCAGGGATGCTTTCTCTTACAATAAATTGCTGTTTTATGAATATGGTATTTAAAATATGCCGTATGACAGGTGTGGGAGCCTGCATACTGGCATATCAATTGGCTTTTGGCGCGCCCCGGGGAGACACGCTGCCGCAGGTTGCGCAACTGGTGCATACGCGCCTTGATATATCGTTTGACTATCCACACCATCTTGTATTGGGGAAAGCGTGGATTACATTGCAACCCACGCAGGAACAGCAGGATTCCCTGATACTGGATGCCAAAAGCATGCAGGTGGCGACCGTAGCTTTGCAGCGCGATACCGGGAAACAGCTCCTTCCTTTCTCATATGATGGCTGGCAGTTGCGCATAAAGCTGGATAAAAGGTATAGCTACAGGAAAGCATACACGGTATATGTGGAATATACTGCTATGCCCGATTCGCTGAAAACGACTGCTGCCGGCCCGGTGCAAACAAATAAAGGTATATATTTTGTCTCAGCGGGAAAAGACAGTACCGGTCAGCTCTACCAGGTATGGACACAGGGCGAAACATCCGGCGCTTCTTCCTGGTTTCCTACTATCGACCAGCCTGACCAGCGCAGCACTTCAGAAATCAGCATCACCATGCCAGCACCTTACATATCCTTGTCAAACGGTGTGTTAAGCAGCCGGCAGCAGCACCCGGATGGTTCACATACAGAAACCTGGATCATGTCTGACCCGCATGCGCCTTATCTTTTTATGCTGGCTGTTGGTAAATTTGAGAAGTATCATGACAGTTGGAACGGGATGGCTGTTGACTATTACATGGAGCCTGGATACATCGCTTATGCAAAGGAAATATTCGGCCGTACCCCGCAAATGATCGGCTATTTTTCTGAAAAGATCGGGTACAGGTTTCCCTGGCCCAAGTACGCGCAGATTGTGGTAAAGGATTATTTCTCCGGGGGGATGGAGAATACCAGCGCCACGCTCTTTGGCGACCTGTTACGCAGAAAGCCGCGTGCGCTTATCGGTGACGAGGAAGCGAAGTGGATCATTCCACACGAGCTTTTCCATCAATGGTTTGGCGACCTGGTTACTTGTGAACAGTGGTCGCAGTTGGCGCTTAATGAGTCCTTTGCAAATTTCGGTGAGGTGCTTTGGGGAGAGTATGCCTATGGTAAAGATGCAGCGCACCATCATGCCTATGAAGCGATGCTGAAGTATTTTCAGCAATGCAGGGAAGGAAAAGATCATCCCCTGATCTATAATGACTACAGGGAGGAAAGCCAACTGTTTGATGCGGTTACCTATGAAAAGGGCGGTTGCATACTTGGTATGCTTCGCGCGCTGGTAGGAGAAAAGGCGTTCTTTGGCGCGCTGAGCAATTACCTGAAAGTCAACGCATTTAAAGCAGTGAATGCCAATGACCTCCGCACAGCCTTTGAGAATGAGACCGGCCGTGACCTGAAATGGTTCTGGGACCAGTGGTTTTACCGGAAGGGATATCCCGTGCTGGACATCTCTTATCGCTATAATGACCTGGAAAGCTCCGTAGCCGTAACAATCAGGCAGGAGCAGGAGGAAGACATATTCATACTGCCCCTGAAGATAGATATATATACAGGGGGGGAAACGGCTACACAGGAAATTATTGTAAACCGGCGCTTACAGACCTTTATCATTCCCTACCCGAACAAGCATGCAAGGCCCCTACTCGTAAATGTAGATGCTGACAAGCAACTGATCTGCAAAAAAACAGACAGGAAATCGTTGGAAGCATTTATCTACCAATACCGGCGCGGGCGCAATTACCTGGACAGGAGAGAGGCGCTGAAAGCGTGCCTGCTTGCCCAGGATACCAGCGCACGAGCCAGGGCGTTTCTCTATACCGGGTTAAAAGATGCCAATGATGGATTGAGAAAGCTGGTGATACAGTTTATGAACATAGATAATGCAGCTATCCGTAATACCTATGCAGCCACAATTGATAGCCTGGCGCGCTATGATACGGAGGCGCTGGTACGCCAGGCAGCGATAAAGAAACTCAGAAGCCTGAATGACCCTGCCTATACGAACCTTTTCATCAGGTCATTGCAGGACTCTTCCTATAATGTGGTGGCATCCTCCCTTATTGCGCTGAACCGCCTGGACCGGCAGTTGGCTACCCGGCATATGACGCCTTTCCTGGAAGATAATGAAATGGCCAGCACTATACTGGATATCTACCTTTCCAACGAAGACCCGAAAGACAATCGTTCCTTCCTGGAAATAATCGCCCGGCAGAACGAACGGCAGCAGCAGGGTTACCTGGTAAAGTACCTGCGTTACCTGGCTACGCTGAATGATGCGGATACTATCGCGGCAGGGCTTGAAGAGTTCCAGCGGATTGTAATGGGGATAGACGCCCGGTTTATGGACCAGCCGGGTATGCTGGGCAACCTGGAGCTGCTGGCGGAGTTCAAGCTGGACCTGATAAAAAAGACTGCCAGCAAAAGTGTACGGTCTTCCCTGGAAAAGCAGGTGGCCAGCATTCGTTCCGCTATCAATCATCTCTCCGCTAATATGAACTAACATTTTTATTTCATTGCTTCAAACATTCTTCCTATGGCTTTGAACATAATCGGTATTTCCGCCCTTTACCATGATTCCGCCTGCTGTCTTGTGCAGGATGGCAAGCTGAAATTTGCGGCAGAAGAGGAACGGTTTTCCAGGATAAAGGCGGACGACGCCATTCCCCGCATGGCGCTGAAATATTGCCTCAAAGAGGCGGGGCTCCATATCGGAGACATCGACTGTATTGCATTTTATGAAGATCCGCGCAAAAAGCTCGGACGGCAGCTATGGAGCGGCATATGGGACCGCTCTGCCATTTTACGCAAAAAATTCCGTCCGCGTTGGGTAGAACGCGAAATACGCGACATACTGGGATATGAAGGCAACATTGAGTTTTTTGACCACCACCTGTCCCACGCAGCCAGCAGTTACCACTATTCCGGTTTTGACAATGCAGCCATCATGACGGTAGATGGAGTAGGCGAGTGGGCTACTACTACCTATGGCATGGGCCTGGGTAGCAATATTGACCTCTGGGAAGAGGTGAGCTACCCCCATTCCCTGGGATTGCTGTACAGCACCCTGACCAACTATCTCGGTTTTGAAGTGAATGAAGGAGAGTACAAGGTAATGGGCCTTGCGCCCTACGGAACCCCCCGCTATTTGCGGCAGGTACGGGAGCTGGTGACAATTCTGGATGATGGCCAGTATGCGCTTAATATGGAATACTTCGATTTCCTGGAAGAAGAAAGGATGTTCACCGACAAGCTGGCCGTACTGTTCGGCAAGCCTGCCAGGACACGCAGCATACCGGTAGATCAGGATCATATGGACATTGCCCGCAGTCTGCAGGTAGTGCTGGAAGAAATACTGATTAATAAAGCATTGTACCTGCATCGCAAAACCGGCAGCCCCAATCTCTGTATGGCCGGTGGGGTGGCGCTCAACTGTGTGGCCAACGGTAAGATCATTAAAAACACACCGTTTAAGCATCTGTTCGTACAGCCTGCGGCTAATGATGCAGGCGGTGCGCTGGGAGCGGCCAGCCTGGCTTACACGAAGTACAGCGGGCAGCTCATGCAGCAGGATAAACTGTCGCATGTTTATCTGGGTCCCCGCTTTGGAACGGCTGTTATCCGGCAGATGCTGGAAGCTACCTCCCTGCGCTTTCACAGTTTTGAAGGCAATCCCGAAAAGCTCCTCAAAGCAACAGCCGCCCGTATTGCCGACGGCAAGGTAATTGGCTGGTTCCACGGCAGGATGGAGTTTGGACCACGTTCGCTGGGGGCGAGGTCAATCCTGGCGGACCCCCGGGACGCCGGCATGCGTGACAAGATCAATGCCATGGTGAAAAAGCGGGAAGGCTTCCGGCCTTTTGCCCCCGCCGCCCTGGATAGCGAGTATAAAAAGCATTTCGATATCGACCATGAATCTCCTTTCATGCTGGAAACCTGCCAGGTGATCTCCCCGATAGACCTTCCGGCCATAACGCATGTAGACGGATCTGCCAGGCTGCAGACAGTAAGCTACAACACCAATCCACGGTTTCACGCCCTGCTGGAGGCCTTTTATGCGCTTACCGGCTGTCCCATTCTGCTGAATACCTCTTTCAATGTAAAGGGAGAACCTATTGTATGTACGCCGGAAGACGCGCTTAATTGCTTCATTGGCACCAACATAGATGCATTGGTGCTGGAAGACTTTATCATAGACCGTGATGAGAACGAACTGGACATACTGGAATGGATGGCGGGTGTGATGACCACGAAATACGCGGCAGCACGCAATACTTATACATTCATCTGAAAAACTGCAACTATGAAAGCAACAGGAGTACAAAAAAAGCAGGCAAATGATCTGGCGGCCCTGCTATACGGACAGGATGATCCCTGCCTGTCCGACCAGGTAAAATCTCTGGCGGCAGCATTGGGTATAGGACAATTGCCTGGTATTGAAAACGGGGAGACAGCAAGCTATTTGACGTCTGATGATCGGGCGCCGGGAGATAATGGGACCCTGCCTGGCAGGATAGGTATATGGAACCTGGCAACGGAAAACGGGGAGGAGATCTATATACGCGATCAGGGCGCCCGTATGGATTGGTGGCTGTGGGCCAAGGTACATCAGTTCCCTGCCAGGCCGGCTCCCGGCAGGAAGCGGGTGGTGCTGTTGGGTGAATCCGTGGCAAGGGGCTATCTCTATGATCCTTTTTACACAGTGGCACAGGAGCTGGAAGCGCAGCTCAACCGGGTGGCGCCCGGGGGGCTGGAGGCTGAGGTGCTGGACCTGGCCCGCACAGACCTGTCGCTACCCATGTTAAAGAACATTCTGGCCGAGTGTGTATCCCTGCGGCCTGATGCCATTGTAATTTTTGCCGGTAATAACTGGTTGCATACCATGAAAGAGACCTTTGGCCCTGCGGACTATCAGCAGCTATGTCACCTGCTGGACCGTGGCAGCCTACAGGAAGTAGGCGCATTGCTGGAAGGCCGGTTCAGGGAATTGGTGACCAGCTTCCTGGAGTTTGCCGGTGGTATTTCTCTCCAATCCGGCGTGCCGGTGGTTTTTATGATACCGGAGTTTAACCTGGATGACTGGACCAGCAATCCGCTGGAAAAAAATGTCACCCGCCTGAATAACAATGGCGCGGCCAAATGGGTATCGTTGGTGGAAAGCGGGGAGGAGGCTTTATTACGAAAAGATTTTACTGCGCTGGAAGACATTGCCGCGCGTATGATAACCCTGGACATTACACATCCGTTGGGTTATGAATGGAAAGCCGCCTGCAGGAAAGCTGCCGGTGATTGGCCCGCCGCCAGGACGATGATGGAAAAGGCACGGGATACCGCTATCTACGGCCGTGCAGAAACCAAGCCCCGCTGCCTGGCCGTAGTCAGGAATACGATCCTGGAGCAGGCTCCTGCAAACGGGATCACCGTGGTAGATCTGCCGGCGGTATTCAAGGACAGTTGTCCCGATTCGCTGCCTGGGCGCCACTTCTTTCTTGACTATTGCCACCTTACAGTGCAGGGCATTAAAGTGGCTGTACGGCAAACCGCGGCAACGGTGGCTGGCGTGCTGCTGGGCAGGGAGGTAGCAGTTGTACTGGACGACAGCGGCCTCTATCCCGGTGATGAAGCGATAGCGGTAGCACATGTGGCCGCAGCGGTACATAATGCCCATTATGGCCAGCCGGCGCCGGTGCTGCACTATCATTGCAGCCGGGCCGCTGAAGTAGCAGACCTGACCAGGGACTTCATGCGCAATTTTGTTGATTTCTCTACTCGCAGACTGCAGACTTCGCTTTGCAAAACCCATGAAGAGGTGGTGAGCAGTGGCGTATTTACCCAGTACGAAGGAGGTCTGGGGTTTATTCATGATCGCAAAAAAAAACTGCTGGATGTTGCACTGGTAGATGCCATGGTAGCCGTAGCATCAAGCCCTGCGGAAAAGTTGGCGGAAAAGATGCTGCTGCTCCGTGTGGCCGAACATATGCCGGCGGCAGATTATGATGTGAACCTGCTGGAGGCCTGCTATGCCACTACCAGTTATGATGAATTTAACCTGGAAATACAGGAAAGAAATTACTACCAGGCCAGGAGTCACCGTTCCGATTTTACTTTTGTGGCAGACGGCCGCTCCGTCTTCAGCGCTACCATAACAGGGAGGATACCAGGCTGCACCCGGGGCGTACAAGAGGTGCGCATACTGGTAAATGGCCGGTTGCTGGAAACCGTTGCACTGCAGAACCAATGGAGAACGATATCCATACAACTGCCCGCCGGCCCGCTGACCCGGGAAGGCGTGAACACCATTTCCCTGCATTGGCCTGCGCCTGAAGAGCACCGGCCTGCTGCGCCCGCTTCCATACAAACGCCAATGGAGTTCCTTGATTTTATGTATCCGGTATGGGGGGAAATCTATGCTTTTGATCTCAGAAAGGCAGCAGATGATAATGGCCTGTTTGCAAATAATAACGCCCCCGGTTATACGGAGGCGTTACAGGCTTCTTTATAAATGCAAGGCTGCTTACATGAAATGATACCTCACAAAGGCTTCCATGGCCGCATACTTTTGCAGGCCTAATTTATCATACAGCTCTGCGGTATTGGCATTGCGGTCTTCCGCCCTTTGCCAGAACTCGCGCAGGTCTGTACCCTGGAAAGGCACCACGTCTTTCTGGCTCTGGTGGATGAAGATGCCCAGGCGTTTCTGTATCACCTGGTCAGGGCTCATGGGCACGGCCATTTCTATCTCGTGGATGTCCCATTCCTGCCAGGCGCCTTTGTACAGCCATACCCAGCAATCTTTCATAAAGTCCTCATGCTTCAGCCTTTCCAGCGCGGCGAAGATAATGTCCAGGCAAACCTTGTGCGTACCATGCGGATCGGCCAGGTCACCGGCGCAGTAGATCTGGTGCGGTTTAACCTCGCGGATCAGGTCTACGGTCAGTTGGATATCGGCTTCGCTCATGGGTTTCTTTTCTACCAGGCCGGTTTCGTAGAAGGGCAGGTTCTGGAAGTGGATGTTCTCTTCCTTAATGCCTACGTAACGGCAGGTAGCCCGTGCTTCGCAGCGGCGTATCAGCCCCTTGATGGCGCGGATCTCCGGCGTATCTTTCTGGCTGGGTTTTTTGATCTTCAGGAATGCCTGGGCCTCTTCCAGTATCTGGGAGCTTTTGCTCCGGTCTATGTCAAACATGCCTTCAAAGCCTACGGCAAAATCAATGAAGCGCAGCACAAACTCGTCTGTAACGGCAATATTGCCGGAGGTCTGGTAAGCTACATGCACATCGTGCCCCTGCTCATGCAGGCGGATGAAGGTGCCGCCCATGGAGATGATGTCATCGTCCGGGTGGGGGGAGAAGATCAGTACGCGCTTGCTGGCAGGCTCGGAACGTTCCGGGTGCTGGGGCAGGGGTGCGCCGGGCTTGCCGCCGGGCCAGCCGGTGATGGTGTCCCGTATGCCGTTGAACTCTTCGATGTTCAGCTCATAGGCAGAGCCGTATTGTACGATCAGGTCATTTAAACCGCTTTCATTGTAATCCTTGTCGGTCAGCATCAGGATGGGCTTGTTCAGCTTCTGGGCCAGGCTGGTCACCGCTTTGCGGCGGAGTTTGGGCGTCCATTCGCAGTCGCCGGTCAGCCAGGGCTCCTTGAAGCGGGTCAGCTCCTGGGCGGCCTGCTCGTCTATCACAAACTTGCAGTTGGGATGCTGCTGCAGCAGGGAGGCCGGCACCTGGTCGCTGCTGTGGCCTTCCACGGCGCGGCGCACGATCTTGGCTTTGTGCGTGCCCCAGGCCATCAGCAGTACGTGCTTGGCTTTGTAAATGGTGCTGATGCCGGCGGTAATGGCCAGCCTGGGCACCTGGCTCATGTTCGGGAACTCGTAGGCATTGGCCAGGCGGGTGCTGTTGTCCAGCGTTACCAGGCGTGTGTGGGAGTTCAGGTTGGAGCCCGGCTCGTTAAAGCCGATATGCCCGTTGTTGCCGATACCCAGTATTTGCAGGTCAATACCGCCTGCCGCTTCTATTTTCCGCTCGTATTCCTCGCAATAAGCCTTTATTTTCTCTTTAGGCACCGTACCATCCGGTACGTAGTAATTTCCTTCGGGGATGTCAACATGGTTAAATAACTGCTCTTTCATGAACCGGTTGTAGCTCTGCAGCGCGTCCGGTTCTATGGGATAGTATTCGTCGAGGTTGAAGGTGACCACGTTCCTGAAACTGAGCCCTTCTTCCCGGTGCAGGCGCACCAGCTCGGCGTATAAGTACTTTGGTGTGGAGCCGGTGGCCAGTCCCAATACACAGGTTTCTTTGGCCGCCTGCTTAGCTTTGATGAGTGCTGCTATTTCCTGCGCCACTGCGCGGGACCCGTCCTTAGCTGTGGGATATATATCCACGGCTATCTGTTCAAAACTGTCAATCAGTTCGATCTCCTGATGATTAAGCGTCATGGTAAATGTTTTGGATTAGAGGCGTTTTAAAAGCGAGCCGGAAAATTAAACAAAATTGTGCTAATGTGCTAATATACTGATATGCTAATGTGCTAATTGACAGATTTATTAGATAATATTTATCTATATCACTCCTTATCAGCATACTGGCATATCAGCACATTCACTAATTGATTATTATTTCATCTATAAACAGCCAGGCCGGGCTGCCGGCTCCCTGTGCGCCGGCCGGTATTTTGCCTGCATGCTGCGCCTCTACCTTTACATAGCGGCCTCTTACCTGCTGCAGCGCCTTACGCACCTGGTTGATGCCGTCCTTATCAAAGCTGCGCTGGCTGTATACCTCTTTATAGTGCTGCCCGTCGTCTGATACCAGGAAACGTATTTGTTTGGGCGGGTAGATGCCCGGTCCTTTAAAGTTCAGGGTATTCAGCCCTACGGTATGGATGTCCTGCACGCTGTCCAGGTCCACTACGGCCTCCATGTTGTTGCCGCTGTAGCCCAGCCATTGATTGTCATTATATTCCTTTACACCGGCAATGCCGTTCACGAGGGCAAAGGGGCTGCCGGGGTTGTAGCTGGCGTTGGGGGGCTCGGCCAGCGTTACCTTTTTGCCCATTGCTTTATGATAGGTAAAGGGCTGCACGTACTCGTTGCCATAAGCTTTACCGTCCAGGAATACCGCCGCCCGCACTGTTTCCGTCTTTTCCACGGTGATGGGGCCGGTGTAGGGGGTAGACTGAACAGACGGCGCGCTGCTGTCCGTGGTATAAAAGATCTTCCCGCCATCCAGCTTGCTGTCCAGCTTTACTACTACGCCACCCTGGCCGTTGCTTTCCACCACGCCGTTTATCTCGAACACGTGTTTGGCATAGTTCACTTTTTTCATATCCAGGCGGTGCAGGTGCGGTTTCAGCCGCTCCACAAAATCGTCGTAGTTGCGTTTGTCCGCCGGGCTCCATAATACCTCTGCCAGGGCGGTAGCGCGGGGGTATACCATGTACTCCACGTGAGAGGAATTGTCCATGTACTCTGTCCATACATTGCCCTGTGCGCCTTTGATGTAGGGGGCTTCTTCCCTGCTTAGGGCTTCGGGCACCGGCTCATAGCTGTAAACCTCGCTCACCGGCGTAAAGCCGCCGATGGCTACCGGCTCGTTCTTGCTCTTGGACTGGTAGTGGTCAAAGTAGCAGTAGTTGCCCGGTGTCATGATCACGTCATGCTTTTGCTTTGCTGCAGCAATGCCGCCTTCTATGCCGCGCCAGCTCATCACCGTGGCGTTGGGGGCCAGCCCGCCTTCCAGTATCTCGTCCCAGCCGATGATGTTGCGTCCCTTGCTGTTCAGGTATTTTTCCATGCGCTGTATGAAGTAGCTCTGCAGGGCATGCTCGTCCTTCAATCCTTCTTCCTTCATGCGGCGCTGGCATTTGGGGCATTTTTCCCAACGCGTTTTGGGCGCTTCGTCGCCGCCGATGTGAATGTATTTGCCGGGGAAGAGCGTCATGACCTCATCCAGCACATCCTGCAGGAACAGGAACACGCTGTCGTTGCCCGCGCAGTAAATGTCGTCGTACACGCCCCATTTGGTGCCCACCTCGTAAGGGCCGCCGGTGCAGCCCAGGTAGGGGTAGGCTGCCAGCGCCGCCAGGGAATGGCCCGGCATTTCTATCTCCGGTATCACGGTCACGTGGCGCTCCGTGGCATAGGCTACCACGTCTTTTACCTCTTCCTGTGTATAATAGCCGCCGTAAGGCTTGCCGTCAAATTTCTGGTCATTGTAATGGCCCACCATGGACTCCTTACGCCTGGAAGCCACTTCCTGCAGGCGGGGATATTTTTTGATCTCAATGCGCCAGCCCTGGTCTTCCGTAAGGTGCCAGTGGAAGGTATTGAGCTTGTGCATGGACAGCAGGTCGATATATTTTTTGATGAAATCCACGGGGAAAAAGTGGCGGCCTACGTCCAGGTGCAGGCCCCGGTAGGAGAAGCGCGGGTAGTCCGTAATATCCGCGCCGGGTATCCACAGCGCATTGCCTTTTTCCACGGGCAGCAACTGGATCAGTGTCTGTATGCCGTAAAAGGTGCCGGCGCCGTCATTGCCATTGATGTCAATGCGGTCTTTGGCCACCTGCAGGCGGTAGCCTTCTGCATGGGCGGCGCTGTCTGCACCGGTATGCAGCACAATGGCGTTTTGGTCGCCCTGGTCTGCAATGGTCAGTTCATAGCCGGTCAGCTCTTTCAGCCAGGCGTTGAACAGGCCTGCTGCCTGCTGGTCTTCCGGCGTGGTGGCTACCAGCACGGTCTGTTTGTCCAGCAGGAAGGAGTCCGGCTTTTCTGTTACGCTTACGGGTATGGGAATGATGCTTACCTTGCCTTTAGGAGCGTTCTGATGATTACTGCTGCAGGCGGACGCGCCTGCCAGTGCCAGCATTACTGTAGCATACAGTATGGCACGCATACGGCTCATTGTACTGTTCATAAAAATTTTAGTTTCAGCCAGTGATGTTGTGGTGTTTAAAAGACGGCTCCTAAGATACAACTATTCGTCAGACGTTGTATGCTTAATTCTCAGCTCGCAAACCACCGGCCGGTGGTCGGAGGCCACTGTTTCTGCAATTACGCGCGGCTCCACCACCTCCCAGTGTTGCTTGGGATAGAGCAGGATGTAGTCCAGTTTTACGGTGGGCGTGTCGGAAGGGCAGGTAGGACCGGTGCCCTGCGTGGCATCGGCAAACAGCTCCTTCAGTATAGTGATTTCTTTGGCAGCAGGCGGCGCATTCAGGTCGCCTGCCAGTATTACCGGTGTTTTGGCATCGGTGAAGTGTTTTACCAGGGCGGTGGCCTGGCTTACCCGGTCGGCCGGGTCTTTGCCGGCATCCAGGTGGGCGCTGACAAATTGCAGCATGCTGTCGCCGGGCAGTTTAATGGTAGCTACGCCGGCTACCCGCGGTTCCCTGCCGGCAGTACCGGGCAGGGCTATACGTTCTTTGGCGGTAATGGGCAGGCGGGATAATATGCCGGTGCCGTAGCCGCCGCCGTCATAGTTCATCGCTTTTGCAAAATAGGTATACATGCCGGTCAGGGAGGCCAGTTCCTTCAGTTGGTCTACGCCATTGGTGCGGCCCGTAACGCTGTCCACCTCCTGGAGGGCCACCAGGTCGGGATTGGTAGCCAGTATTACGTTGGCGATGCTTTGCAGGTCGGTTTCACCGTTCATGTTCTCCGCATGGTGAATGTTGTAGGTCAGCACTTTAAGATGCTGGGCAGACAGCATAAAAGGCAGGCTGCTGACAGTAAGTGCTGTTAAAATAAGGATACGTTTCATAGTACGAAGGATGATGTATGATGTAAGATATAAGATAATATGAAACAAAAAAAAATATCGAACCTCCCCATTCCTGCCTCCTGTCTCCTACTTCATACTTCCAGTTTACAATAATGCCCTGGCGGCCGTTTCCAGTATCTGTTTTACCTCGCTTGCCTGTGTAAGGGATATGCCGTACTCCGGCACGCCCGGTATGCCGCCCATGCTTACATGCGGGTTACGGTAGCGCATCCCGCTTTCCGTATAGGCTTTGGCAGTGGTATGGTACTCCGTGGCGCCGGTCTCCTTTACCAGGGTGGCAATGTTATGCGCCCTTACCCCTGAGCCTGCCATAATGGCGATGCGGCCGGCGGCGCGCTGCACCAGTGTTTTCAGCAGCGGAATGCCTTCCACGGCTGTGTTGCGCTGCCCGGAGCTGAGTATGCGCTCACATCCGGTCTCAATAATATCCTCCAGCGCCAGCAACGGGTCTTCCGTCATGTCAAAGGCCCGGTGAAAGGTGACCCCCAGGGGCCAGGCAAGCTCCACCAGCGCTTTGCAGCGCTCCTTGTCCACGCGGCCCTCCGGCGTCAGGATGCCTATCACCACCCCGTCGCAGCCCAGTTGCTTACATATCTCTATGTCTTTCTGCATTATGTCAAATTCCAGGCCATCATATAAAAAATCGCCGCTCCTGGGCCGGATAATAGGGTAGAGGGCAATATCCACCTGCTCCCGCGCCAGGGCAATGGTGGCAAAGCTGGGGGTGGTGCCTCCTTCCAGCAGGTTATCGCACAGTTCTATCCGCTGCGCGCCGCCCTGCTGCGCCGCTATGCAGGAAGCCACGGAGCCGGCGCATATTTCTAAAGTGATCATGCTTTATAAAGAATGTAAAATGTAAAATTTCAAATGCAAAATGCAGAAGTTGGTGGCAGGGTACTTTTACATTTGAAATTTTACATTTATCATTTTAAAAATAGTGTTTCCCTGCTATCAGCTCATTGTGCGTATCACTGTCGCATACGGCGTAGCTGAAGCCTTCCTGCAGGCAGTAGGCGCCATACTCGCCCTTCTTATTGAGGGCCAGGAAGCCTACCTGTATCTCTTTTGCCTTTTGCGGGCTCTTTTTTACAATGCGCGCAACTGCTTCCTTGCAGGCGGCTTCGGGCGTATATCCCTGCCGCATCAGCTCCACTACCAGGTGGCTGCCCACAATGCGGATCACTTCCTCGCCCACGCCGGTAGAGGTAGCGGCTCCCACCTCGTTGTCCACGTACAGGCCGGCCCCGATAATGGGAGAGTCGCCTACCCGCCCGCGCAGCTTGTAGGCCATGCCGCTGGTGGTGCAGGCGCCGGACAGGTTGCCCTGCGCATCCATGGCCACCATGCCAATGGTATCGTGGTTGTATACATTGCCCGGCAGTTGCAGCGGGTTAAAAGCCGTAGCGCCGTTACCGTTATAGGTCTTGTTCTCAATGTTCATGATCGGCTTGTATTCCGATTTTTTCAGCCATTCTTTCCATGCCTTTTCGGACGCCGGGGTCAGCAGGTTCTCTTTTTTGAAGCCGTTGGCCAGCGCAAACTGCAGGGCGCCTTCGCCGGTGAGCATCACATGTGGTGTTTTTTCCATCACGGCGCGGGCCACGGAAATGGCGTGCACAATATGTTCCAGGGCGGTTACAGCGCCACAGTTACCCAGTTCGTCCATGATGCAGGCGTCCAGGGTCACATGGCCGTCCCGGTCTGGCAGGCCGCCCAGCCCAACGGTCTGTATGTCGGGATCGCCTTCCGGTATCCTTACCCCGGCTTCTACCGCATCCAGCGCGCGGCCGCCGCGTCTCAGCACCTCCCAGGCCGCCTTGTTGGAAGGCAGGCCAAAGTCCCAGGTAGATATTACAATGGGCTTGCCTTTTGTTACCCTGCCGGCAGCCTGTGCGGGCTTTATCCCGTCCAAAGAGAAAGCAGCGGCGCCCAGGGCCGCTGCTTTTAGAAAGTTCCTTCTATCTTGCATAATCAGTTAAATTCCAAATTCCAAATACCAAACAAATCCTTCAATTCCTTACCCTGCACCCTGCAGTCTAAAATATTCCTATTTAACTATAAAAAAATCCAACGTTCGTTTTATCACTCCCCCATTTTGGTATTTGGAACCTGGTACTTGGCATTTTGTTGCTCCCAGGCTAATGCGCTGGCGCCGAGTATGGCGGCATCGCTTTCCTTCAGTTCGGAGAATACCAGCTTTACCTTGTTCTGGAAAATGGGTAGCAGGTTCATTTCCATGTGTTCCCGCACCGGTTTCATGATCAGGTCGCCGGCTTTGGTAAGGCCGCCGAACAGGATGATGGCTTCGGGGCTGCTGAACATCACGAAGTTGGCCAGCGCTTCACCCAGGATCTTGCCGGTAAACTCGTATACTTCCCGTGCCAGCGGATCGCCGGCCATAGCCGCCTCAAACACCAGCTTGGAGTTGATCTCCTCTTTCGGATGGTCGCGCAGGGTGCTTTTCACATCCGGGCGCTCCGCCAGGAATTCCAGGGCGGTATTGGTTACGCCGGTAGCGGAAGCATAGGCTTCCAGCGAGCCATGCGCACCGGTGCCCGGGTGCAGCCTGCCGCCGGGTATCACAATGCAGTGACCCAGCTCCCCGGCAAATCCGTCATGGCCGTATATCAACTGGCCATTGGCTACAATACCGCTGCCCACGCCGGTGCCCAGGGTGATGACAATAAAATCTTTCATGCCTTTGGCAGCGCCGTAGATCAGTTCTCCCAGCGCGGCGGCATTGGCGTCATTAGTTAATACGGTAGGCAGCCCGAATTTTTCTCCCAGCAGGTTAGCCAGTGGTACAATGCCTTTCCAGCGCAGGTTGGGCGCATATTCAACGTTGCCGGTATAAAAGTTGCCATTGGGCGCGCCTACGCCAATACCCCTGATGTTATCTATACCGCCTACCTGTTCTATCAGTTTGGAGAGGTGGCCGTGCAGCTCGTCCAGGAAGTCTGCTACTTCTTCGTGCTGATTGGTTAACATGCGGCCATCGCATAAAATATTTCCTCTGCGATCTACGATGCCAAACTTTGTATTGGTACCGCCAATATCAATGCCCACTACTAATTGCTGACTCATAATCGATTCCCTGAGATTTTAGTATGTTTTTAACTCGAAATGCAAAAAAGGCCAGGTATGCAAAGCATAAAACAGGAATAACATAGGAAGCATGTATTCCCAGCCCGGGTATGTCTGCCAGTCCTCCCTGTACCGGTGGTATCAGGGAACCTCCCAATATCATCATTACCAGGAAGGAGGATGCCTGACTGGTATACTTACCCAATCCTGCGATGGACAGGGAAAAGATAGAAGGCCACATTACAGAACAGAAAAGGCCGCCGCTCACAAAGGCGAAAGTAGCTACCGTACCGGTGGTCAATAGGCCGGTCACCATGGCGCCCACGCCCAGCAGGCCGAATATCATCAGCGTTTTGGCCGGTTTTTCCTGGCCGGCAAAGAAACCGATGATCTGTATCACGATCACGCCGGCATAAGGATACAGCCCGCTCACGTCATTGCCTTTCCAGGCATTGGCGCCCAGGATCACGCCGTAGGCGATGAAGGGCACCAGCACGAACAGCAACTGCCGCGTGGTTTTGGACACGTTGAACACCGTAATGGCGCCGGTCCAGCGGCCGATCATCAGGCTGCCCCAAAACAGGGAGATGTACGGGTCTATCTGCGATTCCGGCAGCCCTTCCGGTGTAAGGAAACCGGGCAGCTTCAGCAGGGCGCCCATATTGCTGGCCACGGATACTTCCACTCCTACGTATACAAAGATGGCGATCATGCCCAGCACCAGTTGCGGGTACTTCATAGCGCCCCAGCCTTCGCCGTTCTTAGTGGACGCCGTGCGCGCATAGAACAGGATGGCCAGGATACCCAGGATGCCGGCTATAAAAAAAGGCAATGCGTAATCCAGCGCAATGCCTATCAGTATCAATACAAACATGGCGGTAATGGCTACCAGTGCGCCGCTTGCCTTGCCGGACTTTTCGAAGTGCTCGTCGCCGGTGGTTTTGGGCATTTTGCTGAAAGCAAAGATGGCGGCCGCTACCAGGAACAGCACGATCAGCAGGATGTACAGGGTATTGATCTTGCTGATGTCCGTATGCGTTACATCCCCGCCCTGGGCGCTGCCAAACAGCAGCATGCTCACAATGATGGGGCCGATGGTAGTCCCGAAAGAATTGACCCCGCCGGCCAGGTTCAGGCGGTGGGTGCCTTTGGCCGGATCGCCCAGCAGGATGGCGAAGGGATTGGCCGACGTTTGCTGCAGCGAGAATCCCAGGGCCACGATAAAAAAGGCGCCCAGTATCAGGTAAAAGGCGATGGTCTTATCCTCCATGCCGTTGCCCAGGTTCACCGCCCCTATCAGGGCCACGGCGCCCACTACGGAGATCAGCAGGCCATAGATAATGCCTTTCTGGTAACCGATCTTGTTGAGGATATCCACCCCCCGGATGGCCGAAAAAAGATATAAAAGCAAAGACCCGATAAAGTAAGCGCCGTAAAAGGCAAAGTCTATCAGTTGGGACTCCAACTGGTTCAGATCAAAATGGGCTTTGCAAAATGGGATAAAAATGCTGTTCGATGCAGCCACAAACCCCCAGAAAAAAAATACAAGTATGAGTACAAAAAAGGAAGGGTGTGTGCTTTGCTTTGTTTGTTCAGCCATAAACGTGTTAAATTACGGTAACTTTTTGCCGGATAAATGTATAAATTATTTTTTAAGATTTTCTAAAATAAAAATAAATTGTTGCAATTTTATATTATGCAAAAACGTTTTAGCGCAGAGATTATAGAAAATTATCTAAAATTGATGATGAATGAATAATCTGGCAAAATAGATGATAAAGCGCTGTAAAATACAAGAATAGTTACTTAAGTTCGTGCTGCCTTTATAGAACCAAAATCTCTATATTATAACTTAATAATTGCTATGTCATCACAAACCGCTGCCGCGCTAACCGGGAAGAAGACCGCCAGTTATGCGCAGTCCATCACTATTATTGGCGTTCTCTTCTTCGTTTTTGGTTTCGTAACCTGGCTGAACGGCACGCTGATCCCTTTCCTGCAAATTTCCTGTGAGCTGAACGTATCCCAGGCCCTGCTGGTGACTTTCGCCTTTTACATGGCTTATTTTTTCCTGGCCATTCCGTCTTCCTTTATTCTTAACAGGACCGGTTTTAAGAACGGTATGGCGCTGGGACTGGTGGTAATGGCCGTGGGTTCGCTCATTTTTGTGCCGGCTGCCAATGCCCGGAGCTTCGGGATGTTCCTGACCGGCCTGTTTGTTCAGGGCGCGGGACTGTCCCTGCTGCAAACGGCTTCCAATCCCTACATCAGCGTGATAGGGCCCATTGAGAGCGCAGCCAAGCGTATCAGTATCATGGGTATCTGTAACAAGGTGGCCGGCGCTATCAGCCCCCTGGTGCTGAGCACCATTGTGCTGAAGAATGCGGAAGCCCTGGAAAAGCAGATCGCGGCCACCACCGATGCTGCGGCGCGCGCCGTGCTGCTGGACAGCCTGGCCTCCCGCGTGGTAGGGCCTTACATTGTGATCGCCATTGTACTGGTGCTGCTGGCCTTTATGATCAAACGCTCCACCCTGCCGGAAGTGGATACGGACGGCGACAGCGCAGGTGCTGCAGGGGGTGGCAATGGGCGTACCAGCGTGTTCCAGTACCCTTACCTGCTGCTGGGCGTGTTGTGCCTCTTTGTATATGTAGGGGTGGAGGTAATGGCCGGAGATGTGATCGGCACCTATGGCAAGCAAATGGGCATGAGCCTCGACAAGACAAAATATTTCACCACATTTACCCTGCTGGCCATGCTGGTAGGTTATGTGATAGGTATCCTGACCATTCCAAAGATCATTTCACAGGACAAGAGCCTGCGTATATCCGCCATACTGGGCATCATTTTTACCACGGGTGCTTTCCTGACGGACGGTAACCTGGCAGTTACTTTCATTGCGTTGCTGGGATTGGCCAACGCCCTGATGTGGCCTGCCATTTTCCCGCTGGCGATTGAGAAACTGGGCCGGTTTACCAAGATCGGGTCTGCCCTGCTGGTAATGGGCATTGCAGGCGGTGCAGTGGTGCCGCAGATATACAGCGGCCTTTTCGACAAGGAAGGGCTGTTCGGCTTCCTCTATTCAGACAGCATCAACTTCCGGGAAGCTTTCCTGTACTGCATGCTGCCCTGTTACGCCTACATCCTCTATTACGCCATGGCGGGGCATAAGGTAGGGAAAGCAAAAGGAGCGTAAAATTCCAAATCACGGAAATTCCAAATCCCAAAATCCAAATTCCAAACTAATGGCTGTCACCTATCTAACCGCAACTGTTCGTGTTATTGATGGCCTACCAACATTTTGGAATTTGGATTTTGGGATTTGGAATTTAATATTTAATATTCTTCATTCAGCGCGAATACCGGCTTTCTATTGATCCACTTGCCCCGCGTAAAGTCCGGTATATACTGCACATTGCCGCCTTCCGCCACAGACTGTTCGCTCAGCGGCGTAATAGCATACCAGGTAGCCAGGTCATACACGTCCAGCGCATAGGGCGCCTTGCGCTTGATGCTTTCTATAAAGGAATTGATCACAAACCAGTCCATGCCTCCATGCCCTGCGCCGGATGCGTCATTTGCATAGCGCTTCCACAGCGGGTGATCATAGCGGCTCATGTAGCTGTCCGCATCTTTGGGGCTGCCTGCTTTTTCCCACTCGTCATAAGGACTTTTGCCTTCCACGTAAATGGAGTCAAAATCATCCATCCACAGCCCGTTGGTACCCTGTACCCGGAAATTGAGGGAATAGGGGCGGGGGGAGTTGGTGTCATGCGAGAGCATGATGGTTTCCCCGTTGCTGGTCTGTATCAGCGTGCTCACAATATCCCCCAGTTTGAACCGCACTTTGGCGTTGGGATGACCGGCGCCGCCGTTGTCCACGATGTACTTATGCAGCCCGCGGGACTTGGTTGCTACGGAGGCGAGCGATACCAGGCGGTTGCCGCGGTTAATGTTGATCATGTTGGCTACCGGTCCCAGTCCGTGGGTAGGATAAAGGTCGCCGTTGCGGTGCACGGAGTGGTTGGTCCGCCATTTGGCCTCGGACATGGCTTTTTCGCCAAACTCCACACCGCCGCCGTACAGTTGTTTGCCGTTGTTGAACTTTACTTTGCGCAGGTCGTGCTGGTAACCGCCCTGCAGGTGGGTCAGCTCCCCGAACAGTCCTTGCCGTACCATGTTCAGCACCGCCATTACATCCCGGCGGTAACAAACATTCTCCATGCCAAACACCGGTACCCCGGTTTCCTCGCTGGTATTCACCAGTTCCCAGCACTCCTGGATGTCCGAAGCGCCGCATACTTCCACGGCCGGTGTTTTGCCGGCCTTCATGGCCGCTACCGCCTGTATGGTATGCCATTCCCAGGGCGTAGCAATGATCACGGCGTCCACGTCGTCGCGCTGCAGCAGGTTCAGGAAATCCTCGTTGCCGTTGGAATACTCGGCCACTTTCTTTTTAGCGCCATAGGCTTTGCGGATCAGCTCCCGGGACTGGGGAATGGCCCACTGGGTATCGGGGTCGCAAATGGCAACTACTTCCACATCGTCGCGTTGCAGGCACAGGCCCAGGTGTCCCTGGCCCCTGGCGCCTACGCCAATAAGCCCTACCCTTACTTTTTCCTGCCTGGCCTGGGCAAACAGGCGGGCCGGGGTGTCCAGCAGGGATAAGCCTATCCCCGCAGCGGCGGTTTGTTGAATGAATGTTCTGCGATGCAATGGCTGCTTGTTCATACTGAATAGTTTTGAATAGATTTTGATAACGTGGCACGCAAGTAATGCAGCGCTAAATTTATACAATCCTATTATCTTATCAAATGTTGGTCAGATTTTCTCCTGGCGGCTGCTTTCCCTGCATACTGTATTACTTTTAATCTTCGTACCACGATTGTCAATGTATGATAAGAAACCTAGCAATACTGATCACCGCCCTGGCAGGGAGCTGCCTGCAGGCCTGTAACAACGCGCCGCAGCAGCCCATCCGGCCTTATGGCGCGCTGCCCACCAAAGCCCAGTTGGAATGGCAGGACCTGGAATACTATATGTTCATCCACTTTGGTCCCAATACATTCACAGACCGGGAATGGGGGCACGGGGACGAGGACCCGAAAGTATTCAACCCCACGCAACTGGATGCCCGCCAGTGGGCGCGTACCGCCAGGCAGGCCGGTATGAAGGGCATCATTATCACTGCCAAGCACCACGACGGTTTCTGCCTGTGGCCCAGCAAATACAGCACACATACGGTGCGCGAAAGCGCCTGGAAAGATGGCAAGGGCGATGTGCTAAAGGAGCTGTCCGCCGCCTGTAAGGAATACGGCCTGCTGTTTGGCGTGTACCTGTCGCCGTGGGACCGCAACCATCCGGCCTATGGCACGCCGGAGTACAACCAGGTGTTTGCCAATACGCTGAATGAAGTGCTGTCCGGCTACGGCCCCGTATTTGAGCAGTGGTTTGACGGCGCCAACGGCGAAGGCCCCAACGGCCGCAAGCAGGAGTACAACTGGCCGCTGTTCCATGAAGTGGTGTACCGCAACCAACCCAATGCCATCATCTTCAGCGATGTAGGCCCCGGCTGCCGCTGGGTGGGCAATGAGAACGGCTTTGCCGGCACTACCAACTGGAGCACCCTGAATGTCAAAGGCTTTGCGCCCGGCCGCGAAGCGCCGCCCACTTCGGTGCTCAATACCGGCAACGAAGACGGTGAAAAATGGGTGCCTGCCGAAAGCGATGTTTCCATCCGCCCGGGATGGTTCTTTAGCCCGGCTACCAACGACAAGGTGAAAAGCCTGGCGCACCTGATGGAAATATACTATGGCTCCGTGGGGCGCAACAGCAACCTGCTGCTGAATGTGCCGGTAGACCGCCGGGGGCTCATCCATCCCAACGACTCTACCCGCCTCATGGAACTGCGGCGCTACCTGGATGAAGCCTTCAGGACCAACCTGGCCCTGAAAGCGGAGGTAACGGTAACGGATATACGTAATATGCCGGAGGTGAGCGCCGCTCACCTGAACGATGGCGATCATAAAACCTACTGGGCCACACCGGATGAGGTAAAGCAGGCCGGCATTACGCTTACCTTCCCGCAACCGGTCAGCTTCAACCGGCTGGTGCTGCAGGAGTATATTGCCCTGGGCCAGCGGGTAAAGGCCTTTACCGTGGAGGTATGGGAGAACGGCAGCTTTAAGGAGGTGGCCAGCGAAACCACCATCGGGCACAAGCGCATCCTGCGCCTGCCGGATGTGACCACCGACCGTGTACGTATACAAATAAAAGAAGCAAAAGCCTGCCCGGTGATCAGCGAGGTGCAGTTGTACCAGGCGCCCGGCCTGATGGCTACCCCGGAGATCCGCCGCAACAGGGAAGGCATGGTGTCCATCACCGCGATGTCCCCTGACCCTGAGCTGCACTATACACTGGATGGCAGCGAGCCGCAGTACAGCTCTCCCCGCTATACGCGGCCCCTGGCCCTCCCGCAGGGCGGGGTAGTGAAGGCGAAAGCCTTCCTGGACAAAGGCAAAACCGCCGGCCCTACCGTCACCGCTGAGCTGGACATTGCGCCGGTGAAATGGAAAGTGCTGCATGCCGACGACAACCCGGAACAGGCCGCCCGCGCTATAGATGCGGACCCGGGCACCTATTGGGTAGCCGGCGCCGGCAACAGCGCGCGCTACCCGCATGAGCTGCAGGTAGACCTGGGTGAAAGCCTGTCTCTCAAAGGATTTACCTATACTCCCCACCGGGGCGGCCACGATAGCAACGGCACCTTTTACCGCTACGCCTGTTATGTAAGCCGGAACGGGAAGGACTGGGGCCAGCCGGTAGCAGCCGGCAGCTTCGATAACATCCGGAACAACCCGGTGAAACAGACCGTTCGGTTCCCGCAACCGGTCAGTGCCCGCTATATCCGCCTGGTGGCCCTGGAGCCCGCCACGGACAAGGACCGGTCGGCCAGCATTGCCGAGCTGGGTGTTATAACAAAGTAGAATATCTATAGTGTTAATAATAAACGGATTACATGAATCTTAACAGAGGAATGTGGTCCGTTTTTATTTTGTGTTAAAATATTTTCCCGGAGAAAAATTTTGAAGAATTATAATGAATAAGTTATAATTTTGCGCTGAATTCAATAAAGACAGTTTTTTAACAATTTAACGCTGAACTGAAGTTGGAAAACGTTACAACCCATACCAACATCTCTGCATATCATCCTTCTCTGAGGGAAGGCATGTATTCTATTGGGTTTAATGTCTTTAGATATCTTTCCCGACGACCTCGCATTTGATAGCGTTCGTCTTACATCCGGCACGCTATCGCACAATGATTCCCCGTCATTGCTGACCCTTTTCCCATAGAGGAAGCTCATTTAATATTATTGGTTCACTTTTTTCAATTTCCGAAGTTGGAAAATCAACATATCATCGTTAGGGTGGCCACCCCTGACGATAAGCATTATGCAAAGATCATCACAGATGAAATGGAATCCTCCGCCAAGGCGCGCGGAACCGGCATTGCCAAGCGCACGCCGGAATACGTGGAGATGAAGATGGAGGAAGGCAAGGCCGTGATCGCCGTTACCGACCAGGGCGAGTGGGTAGGCTTTTGCTACATTGAGGCCTGGGGGCATGAAAAATTCGTGGCCAATTCCGGCCTGATCGTGAACCCCGCTTTCCGGGGGCATGGCGTGGCCAAATCCATCAAGCAGCGCATATTTGAACTGTCCCGGAAAAAGTACCCGGACGCCAAGATATTTGGTCTCACCACCGGCCTGGCCGTGATGAAGATCAACTCCGAGCTGGGCTATGAACCCGTGACCTATTCCGAGCTGACCGACGACGAGGAATTCTGGAAAGGATGCCGGAGCTGTGTGAACTTTGACATACTCACCACCAAGCAGCGTACCAACTGCCTCTGCACCGCCATGCTGTACGACCCGGAACAGAAGCGGAAGGAAGCCGAGGAAAAAGCGGCCCGGGAAAAGGCCGCTACGGAGAACGTACCTACCATGCAGCCCCAGATGATGGTGGCCGCCAACGGCACGGTACGGCAGCAGAAAAGGCAGCGGCTGTTCAAGGAGAACTTCCGCCTGTTTGAGCGCTGGCTGCGGTATAAAAGATACGTGCTGCTCAAAACCCGGAAAGACGGCGGGGCTGCCAGCAGCATGAAGAAGAAATTCTTTTTATTTAACCTGTTCTGATAGAACATTCCAAAAAACGTCCTGATGAGTAAAAAAGTAGTACTGGGATTTAGCGGAGGGCTCGATACTTCCTACTGCGTAAAGTATCTTTCCGAAGAGAAAGGATATGAAGTGCATTCTGTGATCGTGAATACCGGCGGTTTTACTGCCGAAGAGTTGCAGGAAATAGAAAAGCGCGCCTATAGCCTGGGAGTAAAAAGCCATAAAGCGGTAAATGCCGTACGCTCTTATTACGACAAGGTGATCAGGTACCTGGTGTTCGGGAACGTGCTGAAGAACAATACCTACCCCCTGAGCGTATCCGCCGAGCGGATGAGCCAGGCCCTGGCCATCGCGGAATATGTAAAGGAGACCGGGGCCACCGCCGTAGCGCACGGCAGCACCGGCGCCGGCAACGACCAGGTGCGGTTTGACATGATCTTTCATATTATGATCCCCGGCGTGGAGATCATTACTCCCATCCGCGACCTGAAGCTGAGCCGGGAGGAGGAAATAGACTACCTGCGCTCCAAGGGCGTGCAGATGAATTTTGAAAAGGCCCTGTACTCCATCAATAAAGGCATCTGGGGCACTTCCGTAGGTGGTAAGGAAACGCTTTCCTCCAACGGCATGCTGCCGGAATCCGCTTTTCCTACCCAGCTCACCAAACAGGAGCCGGAACAGGTGACCCTTACTTTTGAAAAAGGAGAGCTGAAAGGCGTGAATGACAAAACCTTTGACCATCCTGCCGAAGCCATACAATATTTACAATCCATCGCAGGGCCCTTTGCCATTGGCCGCGATATCCATGTAGGCGATACCATTATCGGTATCAAGGGCCGCGTGGGCTTTGAGGCTGCTGCGCCCATGGTGATCATCAAGGCGCACCATGCGCTGGAAAAGCACGTGCTCACCAAGTGGCAGTTGAGCTGGAAAGACCAGTTGGCCCAGTTCTATGGCAACTGGCTGCATGAAGGGCAGATACTGGACCCCGTGATGCGCGACATAGAAGCCTACCTGGAAAGCTCCCAGCAGCAGGTAAGCGGCCAGGTGTTTGTAACGCTCATGCCTTACCGCTTCCAGGTAACCGGCATCGAATCCCCCTATGATCTTATGAGCAGCAAATTTGGCAAATATGGTGAAATGAACACCGGCTGGAGCGGGGAAGACGTGCGGGGCTTCAGTAAAATATTCGGTAACCAGACCATGATCTGGCATCAGGTAAATGAGTCTGCAGGCTAAGGCCGGCGGCAAAAAAAGCGAAAGTACAAATGGCGAATACCATCACAAAAATCAGGACAGGCATTATTGGCGGGGCCGGTTATACCGGCGGGGAAATGATCAGGATACTGCTGAACCACCCGCATGTGGAAATAGCGTTTGTACATAGCCGTAGCAATGCCGGGAATCCCCTGCATAGCGTGCATACCGACCTGCTGGGCGAAACGGACCTGGCCTTTACGGCGGATATCAGCAGCGATATTGATGTACTGTTCCTTTGCCTGGGGCATGGGGAAGCCAGGAAGTTCCTGGAAGCCAGCACCATTGCCCCGGCGGTGAAGATCATTGACCTGAGCCAGGATTTCCGCCTGGGCGAAAGCTTGCCGGGCCGGGAGTTCGTATATGGCCTTCCCGAGCTGCAGCGGGATAAGGTAGCGGCGGCGCAGAACATTGCCAATCCCGGCTGCTTTGCCACTGCCATACAACTGGGACTGCTGCCCCTGGCACAGGCGGGCCTGCTGCAGGAGGTGCATACCACCGGCATTACCGGCAGCACCGGCGCCGGGCAAAGCCTGCAGGCCACCACCCACTTTACCTGGCGGGCCAATAATGTTTCCACCTACAAAGTGCTGACCCACCAGCACCTGAAAGAGATACGACGAAGCCTGCAGTTGTTGCAGCCTTCCTTTACCGGCAATGTGAACTTTGTGCCGGTGCGGGGCGATTACCCCAGGGGCATCTGGATCACTTCCTACCTGGAAAGCGATCTCTCCCTGGAACAGGCGCTACAACTGTATCAAACCTATTATGCACCGCACCCGTTTACGCACGTAAGCGAAAAGCAGATCCACCTGAAACAGGTGGTGAACACCAATAAATGCCTGGTCCAGTTGGAAAAGACCGGCAGCAAGCTGGTGATCCATTCCATCGAGGACAACCTGCTGAAAGGCGCTTCCGGGCAGGCGGTGCAGAACATGAACATCATGTGCGGACTGGATGAGACCGCGGGACTGAAACTGAAGTCCATCGTGTTTTAGCGCATGACATTTTCAAACAATAGTTGCTTAAACCATCTCTTTCAGCATCATGAAATTATTCGACGTATATCCCATCAACGATATCACTATAGCCAAAGCGGCCGGCGCCCAGGTATGGGACGATAAAGGCACGCAATACCTGGACCTGTACGGCGGCCATGCCGTGATCTCCATCGGCCACACGCATCCGCATTATGTACAGCGCCTGTCTGAACAGCTTAGCAAAGTAGGCTTCTATTCCAATTCCATCCGCATACCGTTGCAGCAGGAGCTGGCGGAAAAGCTGGGCCAGGTGTCCGGCCGGGAAGACTACCAGCTTTTTCTCTGTAATTCCGGCGCAGAAGCCAATGAAAATGCGCTGAAGCTGGCCTCCTTCCACAATGGCAAAAAGAAGATCATCGCTTTCCGGAAAGCCTTTCACGGGCGTACATCCCTGGCCGTGGCGGCTACGGACAACCCGAAGATAGTAGCCCCGGTAAATGAAACAGATAACGTGGTATTCCTGCCCTGGGAAGATGAAACTGCGCTGGAAGCGGCCTTTCAGCAGCATGCCGTGTCTTCCGTGATCATAGAAGGCATCCAGGGCGTGGGCGGCATTAATGTAGCCAGCCCGGCCTTCCTGCAAAAGATCAGGCGCCTGTGCGATGCGCACAATGCCGTATTCATTGCGGACGCCGTGCAGTGCGGCTATGGGCGCAGCGGGAAATTTTTCTCCCACGACCATGCCGGCGTAAGCGCCGACATCTATACCATGGCCAAAGGCATGGGCAATGGCTTCCCGGTGGGCGGCATCATCATTGCACCGCACATACAGCCCTCTTACGGCCTGCTGGGCACTACCTTTGGCGGCAACCACCTGGCCTGCGCGGCTGCACTGGCCGTGCTGGAAGTGATAGCACAGGAGCAGCTCATTCAGAACGCCGCTACACTTGGACAGTATCTCATGGACCAACTGCGCACCCTGCCAAATATCAAAGAGGTAAGGGGCCGGGGTCTGATGATAGGCATTGAGCTGCCGGAGGAACTGAACCAGGTCAGAAAGGAATTGTTATTCAGGCATAAGATATTCACCGGGGAAGCCAGGCCGAACGTGATACGGCTGCTGCCTTCGCTGGCGCTTACAAAGGCACAGGCAGACCAGTTCCTGGTGGCCTTCAAAACTGAATTAACGAAATAGTGAACACAGGGGAAAAGATAAAAAATAACAGATGAAGCAATTTATTTCCGTAGCTGATGTGCCCGGCGTGCCGGGTATGATCAACACAGCACTGGGCTACAAAAAAGAGCCGTTCAAAGATAAAACGCTGGGAGCCGGCAAAACGCTGGGCATGTTATTCCTGAATCCCAGCCTGCGAACAAGGCTTAGCACACAGGTAGCTGCCAGGAACCTGGGCATGGAAGTGATCGTGTTCAATATTGACAAAGAAGGCTGGCAACTGGAAATGAATGACGGCGTGGTAATGAGCGGCAGCACTACGGAGCATGTGAAAGAAGCCGCCGCCGTGATGGGACAGTACTTTGACATCCTGTCCATCCGCACCTTTCCCGGCCTCCAAAATAAAGAGGAAGACTATACGGAAAAATATATCAGCCAGTTCATTAAATACGCTGGCATACCCGTGGTAAGCCTGGAAAGCGCTACCTTACACCCCCTGCAAAGCCTCACGGATGTAGTGACCATCCACGAGCATTGGCAGCAGCCGCGCAAACCGAAGGTGGTAATGACCTGGGCGCCGCATGTTAAGGCCCTGCCGCAGGCCGTGCCCAACTCCTTTGCGCAGTGGATGAACGCCTGGGGGGAAGCGGATTTTGTGATCACACACCCGGAAGGGTATGAGCTGGACCCTAAATTCAGCGGTAACGCCCGGGTAGAGCACGACCAGGATAAAGCCCTGCAGGATGCGGATTTTGTGTATGTAAAAAACTGGTCTTCGTATAAGGATTACGGTAAGATCACCAGTACGGACAATAGCTGGATGATCACCAACCGCAAGCTGGAGCAGACCGCCGGCGCAAAGGTAATGCACTGCCTGCCGGTAAGAAGGAACGTGGTGATAGCAGACGAGGTGCTGGACGGGCCGCAGTCCATCGTGATCCGGCAGGCCGGCAACCGCGTGTGGGCAGCCCAGGCCGTACTGAGCGAAATCTTAAAAAATAGCTGATCCATGCAATTATTTGTTATCAAAGTAGGTGGTAATGTCATTGATAACCCGGCCCTGCTGCAGTCTTTCCTGCAGGACCTGGCGGCGGTGCAAGGCCCGAAGGTGTTGATTCACGGCGGCGGGAAGATCGCTACCCGCATCGGCGAGCGGCTGGGCATCGAATCAAAGTACGTGGACGGGCGCCGGATCACGGATGCCGCTACCATCGACCTGGTAACCATGGTATACGGCGGGCTGGTGAACAAGCAGGTGGTGGCGCACCTACAGGCCCTGCACTGTAACGCGATCGGCCTTACCGGCGCGGATGCCAACATCATCCCGGCGGTGAAACGCCCCGTAAAGGAAATAGATTACGGGTTTGTGGGAGACATCACCAGCGCAGCGCTGAACATTGCGCCGCTGAAGGCCCTGCTGGACGTAGGACTTACGCCGGTATTTGCGCCGCTCACCCACGACGGGCAGGGACAGATGCTGAACACCAATGCGGATACCATTGCTTCCTCGCTGGCTACCGGCCTGTCCGCCTACTACGATGTACGCCTCATTTACTGCTTTGAAAAGAAAGGGGTGCTGCAGAACGCAGAAGACGACGACTCCGTGATACATCTTATCAACCGTGAAATATATGCCCGCCTGCTGGAGCAAAAGGTGCTGTCAGACGGGATACTGCCCAAGCTGGAGAATGCTTTTGCCGCTATTGAAAGCGGGGTGAAGGAAGTGCTGATCGGGCATGCTGCCGATGTGCGGAGCAATACGTCCGGTACGGTAGCGGGTACCTTAATATGCTGACTATGTGGAACCAACAGTTATATGAAGATGCTGTAAAACTGCTGCAGCAACTGATCGCCACGCCCTCCATCAGCCGCGAGGAGCAGGGCACAGCGCAGTTGATCGGCAGCATGCTGGCGGAAAAGGGCGTGTCTTTCCGGCAGCACCTCAACAATATCTGGGCGCAGAACAAATATTTTGATCCCGCAAAGCCCGTGATCCTGCTTAATTCCCATCACGATACTGTAAAACCGAACCCGCAATATACCCGCGATCCTTTCAGCCCGGACATTGTAGACAATAAGCTGTATGGCCTGGGCAGCAACGATGCCGGCGGCTGCCTGGTGAGCCTGATCGCCGTTTTCCTGCATTTTTACGGGCGGGAGGACCTGCGTTACAACCTGGTGCTGGCTGCTACCGCGGAAGAAGAGATCAGCGGTACCAACGGCATAGAAAGCATATTGCTGCAGTTGCCGCCTATTGAGCTGGCCATTGTAGGCGAGCCTACACAAACGCAACTGGCCATTGCGGAGAAAGGGCTGATGGTGCTGGACTGCGTGAGCCGGGGCAAAGCCGGGCATGCGGCCCGCAACGAAGGCGAGAACGCTATTTACAAGGCGCTGGCGGACATCAACTGGTTTCAGCAATACCAGTTTCCCGAAGTGTCGGAAACGCTGGGTCCCGTTAAAATGACCGTCACCGTGATCAACACCTCCAACAAGGCGCACAATGTGGTGCCGGCCGACTGCTCCTTCGTGGCAGACGTGCGGGTAACGGAGAAGTATACACTGGAAGAAGTGCTGGACACCATCCGGCAGCACGTAAGCTGCGAGGTAACGCCGCGCTCCATGCGCATGCGCCCCTCCGGCATACCGCTGGATCACCCGGTGGTGCAGGCCGGGCTGCAACTGGGCAAAAGCTGGTACGGATCGCCTACCACCTCGGACCAGGCGCTGATACCCGCCACTTCCATAAAAATAGGCCCGGGCGATTCCGCCCGTTCCCATACGGCGGATGAGTACATTGGCCTGGACGAGATCAGGGAGGGTATTGATACTTATATTAAATTGCTGGAACAAATTGTATAAGATGGACTTTTATCCTGTGCTGGAAAACAAACGCGTGCTCCTGCGCCCGCTGCAGGCAGCGGATATAGAGGGCCTGCTGCCGGTGGCTTTGCAGCCGGTATTGTGGAAGGTGTCCACCATTAAGGTGCAGGAAAAAGCCGACCTGGAAAAATATGTGCAAACGGCGCTGGCAGACCGGGAGCGGGGAGAGGCCATTCCCTTTGTGATCATTGACAGGCGGGAGAACCGGGTGGCCGGCAGTACCCGCTTTGCCGCTATCTCCCAGTCGCACAGGCGCGCGGAGATCGGCTACACCTGGATAGACCCGCCCCTGCAGGGCTCCGGCCTGAATAAAGCCATGAAATTCGCCATGCTGCAGCACGCCTTTGAGGTGATGGGACTGAACCGCGTGGAGCTGAAAACGAATGAGCTGAACACCCGGTCCCGCAACGCCATCCTGAGCATCGGCGCGCAGCAGGAAGGCATCCTGCGCCATCATATGGTGGGCTCCGACGGCAGCCTGCGTAACACGGTATACTTCAGCATACTGAAAGCCGAATGGCCGGAGATAAAGGAAAGGATATTTGCGAAATACGGTTTTTAAACATGAACACATGAAACTTTGGCAAAAAGATAAATCCGCCCTGGCTGCCGTAGAGCAGTTTACCATAGGCAGGGACCGGGAAATGGACGCTTACCTGGCCCCTTTTGATGTGCTGGGCTCCCTGGCGCATATCGCGATGCTGGAAAAGATCGGGCTGCTGACGGCGGAGGAGCTGGCAGTACTGCAGCAGGAGCTGAAAAACATCTATACAGAGATCGGGGACGGGCATTTTGTGCTGGAGGAAGGGGTGGAGGATATTCACTCCCAGGTGGAGCTGCTGCTCACACGCCGGCTGGGAGAAGTAGGCAAGAAGATACACAGCGGCCGTTCCCGTAATGACCAGGTGCTGGTGGACCTGAAGCTGTTCCTGCGGAGCGAGCTGCAAACGCTGACCGGGGAGGTGAAGCAACTCTTTGACCTGCTGCAGCAGAAAAGCGAGCTGTATAAAGATGTGCTGCTGCCTGGCTATACGCACCTGCAGGTAGCCATGCCATCCTCTTTCGGGCTGTGGCTGGGCGCTTACGCGGAAAGCCTGGTAGACGACCTGACCCTGCTGCAGGGCGCTTACAAGGTGGTGAACAAAAACCCGCTGGGCTCCGCCGCCGGCTACGGTTCTTCGTTCCCCCTGGACCGTGAGTTGACCACCCATCTCTTAGGATTTGACACGCTCAATTATAATGTTGTATATGCCCAGATGGGGCGCGGTAAAACGGAAAAGACCGTAGCCTTTGCCCTGGCGGGCCTGGGCGCTACCCTGGCCAGGCTGGCCATGGATGCCTGCCTGTTCATGAACCAGAACTTCGGCTTTATCAGCTTCCCGGATGAGCTGACCACCGGCTCCAGCATCATGCCGCATAAAAAGAACCCGGATGTTTGGGAGCTGATCCGCTCTTATGGCAACAAATTACAGGCGCTGCCCAACGAGATCGCCATGATGACCACCAACCTGCCCTCCGGCTACCACCGCGATCTGCAGTTGCTCAAGGAGAACCTGTTCCCTGCTTTCCAGGTGCTGCGCAACTGCCTGCAGATGGCCGGCCTCATGCTAGGGCATATGCAGGTAAAGGAGAACATCCTGGAAGATGAAAAGTACCGCTACCTCTTCAGCGTGGAGGTGGTAAACAAACTGGTGCTGGAAGGCGTTCCCTTCCGGGAGGCGTACCGCCAGGTGGGCATGGATATTGAAAAAGGCACTTTCGTACCGCAGAAGGAAGTACACCATACCCATGCCGGCAGCATTGGCAATCTTTGTACTGAACAGGTAAAGGAGCTGATGGAAACTGTGATAAAAGGCTTCCCCTTTGAAAAAGTAGAGGCGGCCATCAGCCGCCTCCTGCAATAGGTCAGAATCCTACCGTTAACCCCACCAGGTAATTGGTGCCGGCCATCGGGTAGTAGTAATTATCGGATACTACCTGCCCGTCTGCTATCCACGTATAGGTGGCGCCGTTAGGCTCATACTTTTTGTTGAATACATTGTTCACCATCACCTGCAGGCTCAGCTCCCTGAACAGGCGCTGGGGTATGGTATACAGGGCGCGTACATCGTTCACGTAGTAAGCGTCCAGGCTGCGGGCTTTGCTGCCCGTATTGTCCAGGTACTGCCGGCCGGTGTACTTGCCCAGTACATCCAGGCGCAGGTTTTTTACCGGCGTTACGGTAAGGGTATAGCCCGCTACCACGTTAGGGGAGAAGGCGATATCCTGGTCGCCGTAGGAGATAGTGTCCTGTTTCCCCGCATCGTAGTTGTCGATATATGCCGTGTAATCCTGCACTTTATTCCGGCTGAAGGCCGCATTTACCGCCAGGGAGAACACGCTGTTCAGGCGAACGCTGCCCTGCAGCTCTATACCGACGCGGTAGCTTTTGGGAATATTGGTACGGGTATAGGCGCCTACATCATTCAGCTTGCCCGTTTGCACCAGTTGGTTTTTGTAGTTCATGTAATAGGCATTGGCCTGCAGGTTAAGGCGGTTGCTGCGCAGCACATATCCCGCTTCCACGTTCCGCAGGGTTTCGTGTTGAGGCGTTTGCTCCAGTCCTGCTTCAAAATCATCGCGGTTGGGCTCCTTATTGCCGATGGCAAAAGAGGCATATACCCGGCTGCGGTCGTCCAGGTAATAATACAGTCCCGCTTTGGGATTGAAAAAGTGATAGGTATTGTGCTGGATCAGTGAAGGGTTGTTCCGGAAACCGTCTATGTTGTAGCGCACCGTGCGGTATTGCAGGTCTGCAAACAGGTGCAGGGCGTCCGTAATGCTGGCCTCGCCTTTCCAGTAAATGTTCAGGTCCGTTTTAAACGCGTCCAGGTCGTAGTATTTGTGGTCCTTGTCAATATCGTACTGCGCCCAGATGATCTTGCCATAGTGCTCGCCGTCATACCGGTTCCAGCCGCCGCCCAGGCTCCAGTTCAGCCGGTGGCCGGTGCTGTTCACGGAAAAGACGGTGCCATAGAAATAATTATCCAGCCAGAGTTGCCGCACCAGGTCGGTGGTGTCTACCGGCTGACCGTTAATGACGGGCGGCGTGAGCCCGTAACCGGTGAACAGCTCCTGCGCTTTGTACTGCTCATAATAGCCCCTGCCGCGCGTATAGTGCAGCGCTACGTTGAAGTTAAGATGCGCATTGATCTCCTGGTTCAGGAACAGTTGGTAGTGATCCTGCTGGTAATTGTCCGTTTCATTATCATAGGGCTCGCCGGGCTTTTCGGTACCGGCGGAGTTGTAGGTCCGGTCTGTTTTCAGCAGCGCTTCGGGCACGCCATTCCAGGCCTGGTAGGTCTTTTCCTTGCCGGAGAACACGTTCAGTCGGATGGCGGTCTTTTTGGAGATGTAGGCGGCGGAGGTATAGAAAGAGCGCAGGTCGGAGCTGGCCCGGTCTATGTACCCGTCGGAGCTGATCTTTGAAAGCCGCGCATCCACGGTAAAGTGGTCGTTGATCAGGCCGGAGCCGGCCTTTATCGTATGTTTCCAGCTATTGAAGGAGCCGTAGCTGTTGCTGGTCTCCCCGTAAGCTTTGTCCCGGAACTCGTTGGTGCTGAGGTTCAGCGTGGCCCCGAATGCGCCGGCGCCGTTGGTGGAGGTGCCTACGCCGCGCTGCAGTTGTATGCTGCTGACAGAGGAAGCGAAGTCGGGCATATTTACAAAAAAGGTGCCCTGCGATTCCGCATCGTTGATCGGGATGCCGTTTACGGTCACATTGATACGGGTAATGTCTGACCCGCGCACCCGCATACCCGTATAGCCGATACCGTTACCAGCATCGGAGCTGGTCACCACGCCGGGCAGTTGGTTCAGTAAAACGGGCAGGTCCTGTCCCAGGTTCTGTTGTTTGATGTCCGCTGCGTCCAGCGTGGAGCGGGTAAAAGGTGCATGTTTGCCGCCGCGCAGGCTGCTGATCTCTACCGGCTCTACGAACAGGCCGGTTTCTTCCAGCGCAATGTTGAGCTGGCCGGGCGCCTGTCCGGCCTGCAGCGTGGTAGTGTAGGTGCGGTAACCCAGGTAGCTGGCCTGCAGGCGGTACGCGCCTTTGCCGGGAGCCGTCAGTTGGTAGCGGCCGCTGGCATTGGTATGCACCCCGCTGGCGGTGTTGCCGTCAATGATCATGGAAACGCCCTCCAAAGGCTGGCCGGTGGTCTTATCGGTAACGGTACCGGTAATGGTTTGCTGGGCGTACAGCGCAGCGCTGCTGCAAAGCAGCATTAAAAGCATTAAATGTTTCATCCGTTGTATTAGATTTTTTACTGGCCGGATGGAACCTCGCATTAATATGCCCTTATATGGGAAAAGTAATCTTGCTCGGTTTCATCAGTAGTCCTTTTTTCCTAACCAGCATTACCTGGTCCAAGGTTCAATGGGTGTGATCTCAGCCTGACAGTAAGGCACCCCAAATGAAAAGTGATACTGCAAAGGTAGGTGTGCTATGGTTAAAAAAATAAAATATTTTTCAGGTTAATGATTTTATGCTACCTTCCAACTGCACTTCTCTCTGATTTTTCAAAACCTTTTTCGTTAAACCAACCAATTAAATCTAATCTGATGATCAAACTTCAGCTCATCGGCTATTTGGGAAAAGATGCCGTTCAAAGAGAAGCTAATGGCAAATCCGTATTAAGTTTCCGCGTGGCGCATACAGAGCGCTTTAAAAACCAGCAGGGCGTGCAGCAGGAGCGCACCACCTGGGTAGACTGTGCATTATGGGAAAAGGATACGCTGGCGCCCTACCTTACGCAGGGCACGCAGGTGTATGTGGAAGGATTTCCCAGTGTGGATGCATATAACAACAGTGCTGGTGAAATGGTGGGGCAATTGCGCCTGCGCGTCATGAACCTGCAGTTGCTGGGCGGAGGCCGGCGCGAGGAGGACCGCCAGCGGCAAACTGCCGGCGCCATGCAGGACGATGCTGCCATGGAGCAGCCTGCAGATGATCTGCCGTTCTGATGTAAAGAAAGCATGAAACGGGTGGGCCAGCCGCAGGCTGGCCTGCTTCGTTGGACCAAATGAAGGATAGAAAGAATAAATTGAAAAACAATTTCTTTGAAAAATATTTGGTATTAAAAAATCATCCCCTTACCTTTGCACCTCATTGCGAGGTAGAGCAGAGGTAGCTCGTCGGGCTCATAACCCGAAGGTCAGAGGTTCGAATCCTCTCCTCGCTACTAAAACAAAAAGAGCCGAAGTAATTCGGCTTTTTTTTATTTATGTAAGTTTGAGCAGGATTTTATGCACAAAGCGGGATTTGTAAATATTTTCGGTAAGCCCAATGCAGGCAAGAGCACCCTGCTGAACGCCCTGGTGGGCGAGAAGCTGGCTATTATCTCGCCCAAGGTGCAAACCACCCGCCACCGCATTACCGGCATTGTAACGGAGCCCGGCTACCAGATCGTTTTTTCGGACACACCCGGTATCATCGACCCCAGGTACCGCCTGCACGAGAAAATGATGGGTGCGGTTAAGTCGGCCCTGGAAGATGCGGATGTGGCGCTGCTCATTATGGATGCAAAGGACCGGGTAGAGGAAAGCCTGGAACTGTTCGACTCCCTGAAGCTGAAGGTGAACCGCATCCTGGTGCTGAATAAGACAGACCTGCTCAAAAAAGAAGAGCTGGCCGCCCTGAAAGCCCGCTGCGAAGCCTGGGGCAAAGCGCCCGTAATAGCGATCTCCGCCATGCAGCGCGTGGGCATAAAAGAGCTGCTGGAGCAAATTGTGGCCCGGCTGCCGGAAGGCGAGCCCTTCTACCCCGAAGACACTTTAACGGATAAGTCTACACGCTTTTTTGTAGCGGAGATCATCCGGGAAAAAATATTCCACCTGTTCGAGGAAGAGATCCCCTACCATACCACGGTAGTGGTTTCCCAGTTCCAGGAAAAAGAGACGCTGACAAAAATATCAGCGGAGATCGTGGTGACCCGCGAAACGCAGAAAGCCATTATCCTGGGAGAAAAGGGAAAATCCATCCGCCAGTTGGGCACCCTCGCCCGGCAGGACATCGAAAAATTCATTGGCCGCAAGGTATTCCTGGAGCTGTTTGTGAAAGTAAGGAGCAAGTGGAGGGATAATGATACGTATCTGAGGGAATACGGCTATTAGCATAAATTTAAAAGTATGTCAGGATTTACAGTAGCCATCGTAGGCCGTCCCAACGTGGGGAAATCCACCCTGTTCAACCGCCTGCTGGAGCAGCGTAAGGCCATCGTGGATGATGTGAGCGGCGTAACCCGCGACCGGCAATATGGTATTGCCGAGTGGAACGGTAAAACGTTCAACGTGATAGACACCGGCGGTTTTGTGGCAAACAGCGAGGACGTGTTTGAGCGGGAGATCCGCAAGCAGGTGAAAATAGCCATGGAGGAAGCCAATGTGCTGCTGTTCATGTGCGATGTGACCACCGGCATTACCGACCTGGACGCGGACGTGGCGGACCTGCTGCGCCGTTCCTCCAAACCGGTGTTCCTGGTGGTGAATAAAGTGGATAACAGCGAGCGGCAACTCGAAGCTGCCGAGTTTTACAGCCTGGGGTTTGACAAGCTGTTCTTCCTGTCTTCCATTTCCGGCAGCGGCACCGGCGAGCTGCTGGATGAAGTAGCCGCCCTGATCACGGATGACGCGGAGCAGGCCGGCCAGGCAGACGCCGAACTGCCCAAAATAGCCATTATCGGCCAGCCGAACGTAGGGAAATCCTCCCTGCTGAACGCGCTGATAGGAGAGGAGCGGAATATTGTATCCGATATTCCCGGCACCACCCGCGATACCATCCATACGCATTACAAGCTGTTCCAGAAGGATTTTGTGCTGATAGACACCGCCGGTGTGCGCCGCAAGGCCCGCGTGCACGAGGACCTGGAGTTCTATTCCGTGATCCGCGCCATTAAAGCGATGGACGAGGCGGATGTGTGCATGCTGCTGCTGGATGCCGCCAAAGGCATTACCGCCCAGGACCTCAGCATTTTCAGCCTGGCGGTGCGCAAGGGAAAAGGGATGGTGATACTGGTGAACAAATGGGACCTCGTGGAAAAGGAGACCAATACCGCCCGCGACTATGAAAAGGAGCTGAAGCAGCGCCTGGCGCCTTTCTCCGACGTGCCCATCGTCTTCACCTCCGTTTTGCAGAAACAGCGCATTTTCAAGGCCATCGAGGAAGCGCTGCGGGTATATGACAACCGCCAGCGCAAGATACCCACCTCCAGGCTGAATGATGTGATGCTGAAGGCCATTGAGGCCTACCACCCGCCGGTAGTAAGGGGCACGCCTATCCGCATTAAATACGTGACCCAGTTGCCTACCCATACCCCGGCCTTTGCCTTTTTCTGCAACCTGCCGGATGATGTGAAGCAGCCTTATAAGAACTACCTGGAGAACCAGTTACGGGCAAACTTTGATTTTGAAGGTGTTCCGGTGAAATTATTTTTCAGGAAGAAATAAGAGAACGGGCGAAATAAATATAAAAGAACGTATTATAAAAATATCTATTTTATATTCAAAAATATTTATATAAATTTGCACGATCTTAAAACTAATCACTTACAAAGTATGAAAAAATTATTCGTGTTTGCCATCGCTGCAGGTTTGTTCTTTGTTGCCTGCAATAGCGGCGCTTCTGAAGCTACCACTGATTCCGTTGCTACTGAAGCAGTAGATACCCTGTCTGCTGAGCCTGTAGTTGACTCTGTAGCTATGCCTGCTGATTCCGCTGCCGTAGCTGATACTGCTGCTGAAGGCGCTGAGCATCACTAATCGTAAGATAAGTTATATCATAACTTTCTTGCAAGAAGTTAGTAGAAAAAAAGCCGTCTCTTTCGGGGCGGCTTTTTTATGTGCGGATGTGCTTACTGTTTTAACTCTTCTATCGCCCGCTTCACCATTGCATCCGTGGCGTTAAACACTTCGTAAAACCCTTCTGTACGGAACAATTGCCGCCCCAGCATGGCTTTGATACGGTTGCGTATCTCCGTTTCGTCATGCGCCGTTATATTTTGCAGCCCCGGCACCTTTTCCTCCCGGGCAAAGCTTTTGAAATCATTGTACAGCGCATCGCTTATGCTGAACTGTTTGTTGAAGGCCGCCGCATCCTGGTAGCGGCTGAAAGTTTCCCGGTGCGTATTATAGTACTGGTATGCAAAATTGGCAAAAGTATTGCGTGTGTACATTTCCGTTAGCAGGGGAGAGAACCGGCTGGTATCAAACGGGATGAAAATGTCCGGCGTAATGCCGCCGCCGCCGTACACAACCCGGCCCTTGGCCGTTCTGTAGGGTATGGTGTCCGTTGGTTTGATGCTGTCGCGGTTCAGGAACTCGCCGTGGTTGAAGCGGTTCACGATATCTTCATCATAAGCTTCCCGCCCGTTGGTATAAGGTTTTTGTATGCTGCGGCCGGAAGGAATGTAATAGCGGGCCACGGTGAGCCGTAAAGCCCCGCCGTTGCTCAGGTCAAATTGTTCCTGCACCAGCCCTTTGCCAAAAGTGCGCCGTCCTATGATCAGCCCGCGGTCCCAGTCCTGTACGGCGCCGGCCAGTATTTCGCTGGCGGAGGCGGAGCCTTCGTCCGTCAGTATGGCCAGCTCTCCTTTTTCAAACAGGCCGGGCTTTTCGCATTTATAGTCGGTACGCGGGTAGCTTTTCCCCTGTGTATATAGGATCAGCTTATTCCCGTCCAGCAGCTCGTCTGCAATACGGGTGGCAGCGTCCAGGAAGCCGCCCGGGTTCTGGCGCAGGTCTATCACCAGCTTTTCCATACCCTTTCGCTGCAGGCCGCGGATGGCGTCCATAAATTCCTGGTAGGTGGTGGCGGAGAACTTGCTGATCTTGATGTAGCCGATGCCGGGTGTCAGCAGGTAGCTGGCGTCAATGCTCAGCAGGGGGATCACCCCGCGTTTGATGGTGATGTCCACCAGCTTTTGCTGGCGCAGCATGGTTACTTTTACTTCAGAGCCTTTGGGGCCGCGCAGCAGCTTGCGGATCTTGTCGGAGGTGATGTCGTTGCCCGCCACCAGGCTGTCATTTACCTTAATGATCTTGTCGCCGGTCATCACGCCTGCCGCTTCCGAAGGGCCGCCTGCCAGCACGGCTACGATATTAACGGTATCTTCCGTGATATTGAACTCCACGCCAATCCCTTCAAAATTGCCTTCCAGGTCTTCGTTCACTTCTGCCAGGCTGGAGGGGGGAATATATACGGAGTGCGGGTCGAGGTGGCTGAGCAGGCCTTCTATCGCCTCCTGCTGCAGGTTGGCTACCTGCATGGTATCCACGTATTTTACTTTGATCAGGTCCATGGTTTCCTGTAAGGCGCTGCGGTTGCCCCGGTTAAAGAGGATGGCGGTAGCCCCGCTTTTTGCGCCCGGCATCTTGTGTCCCAGGTACATGCCCAGCGCCAGCACCACGGCAAATAAGAGCGGCAAAAAAACATTCAGCTTTCTGTTCTTCAACATAATTTCTTGTATTATGCTTAAAGCTGAAAGTATAAAGCAGAAAGCTGACCGTAGCGAATTTATCCGCAGCAATCAGCTTTAAGCTTTCTGCTTTCAGCTTTAGGCTATTTTCAGCAGCATTTGTATATGTAATTCCGTTTTATTTAAATTGTGACAAAAATAGCATAATTATATTGCGCTTCATTAATTTCATAAAACAACGGGTATGCCTGTAAAGGTCAAGCTGATAGCAGATAGTGGTTCTACCAAGGCAGATTGGAGCTTGTTGACAGCAAAGGAGCATTTCCGTTATAAGACACAGGGGATCAGTCCCTTTTTTCTGACGGCCCCCCAGGTGCGCGATATCCTGGAAAAGGAGCTGCTGCCGCAGCTTCCGCCGGGTGTACAGGTAGAAGAAATTTTCTATTACGGCACCGGTTGTTCCCAGCCCAAAAGCATACAGATCATGGAAACCGCCCTGCGGGCCGTGTGGCCTGCCGCCGCCGTTTCCGTTTCGCACGACCTGATGGCCGCCGCCCGGGCGCTGTGCCAGCATAGCGCCGGCATCGCCAGCATACTGGGCACCGGCTCCAACAGTTGTTATTACGACGGCACCACCATCGTACATAATAATCCCGGTCTGGGCTATATACTGGGCGATGAGGGCAGCGGCGCCTACCTGGGCAGAAAGCTGCTGCAGTACTATTGTTATCATTCCTTTGATGACGAGCTGCTGTCCCGCTTTGATGCAAAGTACCACACCAGCAAGGACGAGATACTGGAGCATGTGTACCGCAAGCCCATGGCCAACCGTTACCTGGCCAGCTTTGCGGAATTCCTGGGAGAGAACAGGGGCCATTACATGGTGGAGAATATACTGGAAGATGGGCTGAACGACTTTTTTTTCAATCATATTTATAAATACCGCGAAAGCTGGACCCACCCCCTGCACTTCACCGGCAGCATTGCCTGGCATTTCAGGGACGTGCTGCAGGCGCTTTGCGAGCTGTACGAGCTGCAGTTGGGATCGGTATTACGCAATCCCATGGAAGGGCTGGTGAAATATCATGAGGGGGAGAGATAATAAACGAAACACAAATCCAAAAAGGAATGTCTTTTATAAAAGTAACAGAACAAACTTCCCGCTATCGTCACCTGGAGCAGATGAGCATCCCGGAAATACTGACCGCTATCAACCAGGAGGACCAGACGGTGCCGCAGGCGGTAGCTAAGGTGATTCCACAGATCGAGGCGCTGATAGCGGCCATAGCAGACAAGATGCTGGCCGGCGGGCGGTTGTTCTACCTGGGCGCAGGCACCAGCGGCCGCCTGGGCATTGTAGACGCATCGGAGTGCCCGCCTACCTTTGGCGTGCCCTATGGCCTGGTGATAGGCCTGATAGCCGGGGGCGACGCCGCCATCCGCAAAGCCGTGGAGTTTGCGGAAGACGACCGGGAGCAGGGCTGGAAGGACCTGCAGGAATTTAACATTACCGAAAAGGATGTAGTGGTGGGCATTGCCGCCAGCGGCACCACGCCCTACGTGATCGGCGCTTTGCAAAGGTGCCGCCAGGAAGGCATCATTACCGGCAGCATCTGCTGTAACCCCGGCGCCCCGCTGTCGGCAGCGGCAGACTACCCGGTGGAGGTAGTGGTAGGGCCGGAGTTCGTGACCGGCAGCACCCGCATGAAAAGCGGTACGGCCCAAAAATTGGTACTAAATATGATATCTACGGCTGTGATGATACAGTTGGGCAGAGTAGAAGATAACAAAATGGTGAACATGCAGCTCAGCAACGACAAGCTGGTAGACCGGGGTGTGAAAATGCTGATGGAAAAGCTGCAGCTTACGGATTACGATACAGCGAAAGAATGGCTGCTCAAAGCCGGCAGCGTAAGGAAGGCCATAGAGGAATATAGCAGGATCAGTTAAATTTGTGAAGGAAGACCCATGCATGATATAGAACCATATTACAACTGGCGGCATTTATATACTGCAGAAGAGGACGAGCTGTCGCCGTTCTATGGTAGGGAATACAGCGAGTTTGAATTTTCCAATACCGTATATAATTATTATGTGCATCCCCAGTGGGATGAGTTCGGATCACGCACATTGTACCTGAAAATACTGTTTGCAGACTACCAGTTCAATTTTGCCATCATCGAGGTGCTGGGCGAGTGGAACGATGCGATCGAGAATGATGTGATGACCCTCAAAAGGGAGGTGGTGGACCTGATGATCGCCCACGGCATCAAAAAGTTCATCCTGATCACCGAGAATGTCATGAACTTTCACTCCTCCGACGACTGCTATTACGAGGAATGGTGGGAGGATATCCGGGACGACGGCGGCTGGATCGTGAGCCTGAACATGCCGGAACAGACCCGGCAGGAGTTTGTGCAGGCTCACCTGGACCATTACGTGCACCTGGTAGACAATGACAGGTGGAGAACCTATCAGCCGCAACATTTGTATAATATGATAGATAACCTGATGATGCGGCGGCTGGAACAGGGATAAACCTGAAAACTGAGAAATATCATTTGGATTTAATTTTTCCTGAATTAAATTTGCCCGACATTTCGGAATATATTATCATATTATTTTATAAGGAAGCTCGAATTTTATATGAAGTGGTCACAATTCTTTAACACCTCCATTGGTAAGAAATTATTAGTAGGCGCTACCGGCTTGTTCCTTTGCAGCTTTATAGTGGTACACCTGGCCGGTAACGTGCAACTGCTGTACAACGATGGAGGCAAGGCCTTCAACAGCTACGCTGCCTTTATGGGGCACAACAGCCTGATCCAGTTCATTGCCTGGGGCCTGAAGATCGTGATCCTGCTGCACCTGGTTGTGGCGCTGCAGCTTACATTCAGCAACCAGCGGGCCCGCCCGGTGAAGTACGCCATGAACCCCGGTAACCAGACCTCCTCCTGGTTCAGCCGCCAGATGGCTGTGATGGGCAGCGTTTTGCTCATCTTTATCGTAGTGCATCTGGCCAATTTCTGGTACCGGTTTCACTACGGCAGCCTGCCCACTATCAGCTACGAAGCCACCGGGCAGCCTGTGAAAGACCTGTACACCGTAGTACAGACCGCTTTTAAGGAGGGCTGGCTGGTAGCCCTGTACGTGATCGGTATGGTGGCGCTCTCCTTCCACCTGGTACATGGCTTTAAAAGCGCTTTTCAAACCTTCGGCTTAAATCATGTGAAGTATAACGGGTTGATCAAATTCACAGGGGTATGGTTGTTCGGGATCCTTATTCCGCTGGGCTTCGCCCTTATTCCTCTTGTGATATATTTTAAATAACCCGTACTGCTTTACCTTCAAATTTTTGACATATTATGTTGGACGCAAAAATTCCTGCCGGCCCGTTAGATAAAAAATGGGAAAATTATAAAGGGCATTGTAAGCTGGTGAACCCTGCGAATAAGCGTAGCCTGGAAGTGATCATAGTGGGTACCGGCCTGGCAGGCGCTTCCGCAGCAGCCTCCCTGGGAGAACTGGGATATAAAGTGAAAGCATTCTGCTTCCAGGACAGCGCCCGCCGTGCGCACAGCATTGCCGCGCAGGGGGGTATCAATGCTGCCAAGAACTACCAGAACGATGGCGACTCTGTATACCGTTTGTTTTATGATACCGTAAAAGGCGGCGACTACCGCGCCCGCGAAGCCAATGTGCATCGCCTGGCTGAGGTGAGCGGCAATATCATTGACCAGTGCGTGGCGCAGGGGGTGCCCTTTGCCCGCGAATACGGCGGCCTGCTGAGCAACCGCTCCTTCGGCGGCACCCAGGTGCAGCGTACCTTCTATGCTGCCGGCCAGACCGGCCAGCAATTGCTGCTGGGCGCCTACTCCGCCCTGGAGCGCCAGGTAGCCCTGGGTAATGTAAAGCTCTACGCCCGCCACGAAATGCTGGACATTGTGACGATAGACGGCAAGGCCCGCGGCATCATTGCCCGCAACCTGATCACCGGCGAGCTGGAACGTCATTTCGGTCATGCAGTGATCATTGCGAGCGGCGGCTATGGTAACGTGTTCTACCTTTCCACCAACGCCATGGGCTCCAACGTAACCGCTGCCTGGAAAGCCACCCGGAAAGGCGCTTACTTTGGCAATCCCTGCTTTACACAGATACACCCCACCTGTATACCGGTATCCGGCGACCACCAGTCCAAGCTGACGCTGATGTCCGAGTCGCTGCGTAATGACGGCCGTATATGGGTGCCCAGGAAAAAGGACGACAACCGCAAACCGAACGATATTCCCGAAGATGAAAGGGATTACTACCTGGAAAGAAGGTATCCCGCCTTCGGTAACCTGGTGCCGCGCGACGTGGCTTCCAGGGCCGCCAAGGAAAGGTGCGACGCCGGTTACGGGGTGGGCAGCTCCAAACAGGCCGTGTACCTGGATTATGCCGCCGCTATACAGCGTTATGGCAAGATAGAAGCCGGCAAACGCGGCCTGGAATCGCCTACCGCCGAGCAGGTTCGCCAACTGGGTATGGAAGTGGTGGCCGAGAAATACGGCAACCTTTTCGAGATGTATGAAAAGATCACCGGCGAAAATCCTTACCAGGTGCCCATGCGCATCTACCCGGCCGTGCACTATACCATGGGCGGGCTGTGGGTGGATTATGAGCTGATGACCAGCGTGCCCGGCTTATACGCCCTGGGCGAAGCCAACTTCTCTGACCACGGCGCTAACCGCCTGGGCGCTTCTGCGCTGATGCAGGGCCTGGCAGACGGTTACTTCGTGATCCCTTACACCATCGGCAACTACCTGGCCGACGAGATCCGCACCAAGCCTATCCCTACAGACCACCCGGCCTTTGAGGAAGCAGAAAAGCAGGTGAAAGATAATATTGCGCGCCTGATGGGCATCCAGGGCACTAAATCCGTGGATCATTTCCATAAGCGCCTCGGCAAGATCATGTGGGACAAATGCGGCATGGCCCGTAACGAGCAGGGACTGAAGCAGGCGATAGAAGAGATCAAAGCCCTGCGTGCGGAGTTCTGGAAAGAGGTGCGCATACCCGGCGCCGCCGGCGAGTTCAACCCCGAGCTGGAAAAGGCCGGCCGTGTGGCCGACTTCCTGGAGCTGGGAGAGCTGATGTGCATCGACGCCCTGGAACGCCGCGAATCCTGCGGCGGCCACTTCCGGGAAGAGTCACAGACAGAGGACGGCGAAGCCCTGCGCGACGACGCCAACTTCAGCTATGTAGCTGCCTGGGAGTACAAAGGCGACAGTAACTATGTAGTGCACAAAGAGCCGCTGGTGTTCGAAGAGTGCAAGCCTACGCAACGTTCTTATAAATAATGGTTGAATGGTTTAATAGTTAAATGGTTATCTATTGCCATGTAGAATTTTAAATAGTTTTTTTTGTTAGCTCCTTTGAAGTTTCATCCATGGAAGCAAGAAAGTATTTGAAATTAAACGACATAAATGCTTATAAAACTGCTTTTCATTTAAGTAACTATGTCTGGAATGTGGTAAGTACCTGGGATAATTTAGCCAGAGCTACAATAGGGAAGCAATTTATAAACGCTACAGATTCCATATCTGCCAATATAGCAGAGGGTTTTGGAAGGCATTTTAAAAAAGATAAAATAAATTTTTACAGGATAAGTAGAGGTTCCGTTATTGAATGTTTGGACTGGAATGAGAAGTCTAAGATGAGGAGATTAGTGACAAAGGAACAATATGATTACATCTTTTGCGAATTGCAAAAGTTACCACAATCAATTAATTTATTAATTAAATATACAAGAGATAAACTGAGGGAATAACAATTTAACAATTAACAATACAGCCATAACAATGGAACATTATACGATGAACCTCACATTAAAAGTGTGGAGGCAAAAGAATAAAAACGATCAGGGCGGGTTTGAGACCTACCAGGTAAAAGACATTTCTTCTGAAATGTCCTTCCTGGAAATGTTTGACGTGCTGAATGAGCGCCTGATCAATGAAGGTAGAGAACCAATAGCATTTGACCACGACTGCCGTGAAGGTATTTGCGGTATGTGTTCCATGCATATCAACGGCCGCGCACATGGCCCCTGGGCAGGCACTACCACCTGCCAGTTGCACATGCGCGCCTTTAAGGACGGCGATACCATCACCGTGGAGCCCTGGAGAGCCGGCGCGTTCCCCGTGCTGAAAGACCTGACGGTGGACAGGGGCGCTTTTGACCGTATTATAGAAGCAGGCGGCTATATCTCCGTGAACACCGGTAACGCCGTAGACGCCAACGCCATTCCCGTTCCAAAGGATAAAGCGGATGAGGCCTTTGCTGCCGCCGCCTGTATCGGCTGTGGCGCCTGCGTAGCTGCCTGTAAGAACTCTTCCGCCATGCTGTTTGTTTCCGCCAAGGTATCCCAACTGGCGCTGCTGCCCCAGGGAGACCCGGAAAGAAGCACCCGCGTGCTGAACATGGTAGCACAGATGGACAAGGAAGGTTTTGGTAGCTGCACCAACACCGGGGCCTGCGAAGCGGAATGTCCCAAGGAGATATCGCTCACCAACATCGCCCGCCTGAACCGGGAGCTGATCCGCGCCGGCTTTACCTACGAGAAATAAGGAATATATTATTGACGAGCATACGAAAGCTGCCTGTGATAACGGGCAGCTTTTTTGTTTTCTTCCGATTTCTTGTTATTATTATATACTGATCTATCCACGTCTTAAAAGCTAAATTATGTCAGGTAATTCCCGCAGAAAGTTCATTAAACAGTTGGGCGGTACCGCTGCCATGCTGGGCGCCGGCTCCCTGGCCGCCCTGGGAAAGGAGCCGGTGCAGCTCCTGCAACCTCATACGCGTGTATCCGCTAATGATAAAATACGCCTGGGCTGCATTGGCATGGGCATTATGGGCTTTGGTGATGTAGACTGTGCGCTGAGAGTGCCCGGGGTGGAGTTTGTGGCTGCTGCAGACCTGTATGACGGCCACCTGCAGAAAGTAAAGGAGGTATACGGCTCCCAGGTTTTTACCACCCGCGATTTCCGGGAGCTGCTGGAGCGCAGGGATATAGACGCCATCATTGTAGCCACCCCTGATCACTGGCACGATACCATTTCCATACAGGCCATGGACAAAGGCAAGGCCGTGTATTGCGAGAAACCCATGGTGCAGCAGATAGCAGAAGGGCATGAAGTGATTGCCGCGCAAAAGCGCAACAAGGCCGTGTTCCAGGTAGGCAGCCAGCGCGTAAGCAGCGTGGCCCTGGCGGAGGCCCAAAAGCGCTACAGGGCCGGGGAAATAGGCCAGCTCAATATCGTGGAAGCCCGTTATGACCGGCATGATGCGCTGGGCGCCTGGCAATATTCCATCCCGCCGGATGCCAGCCCTTCCACCATTGATTTTGACGCCTTCCTGAAAGATACCGCCAAAGTGCCCTTTGACCCGGTGCGCTTTTTCCGCTGGCGTAATTACCAGGCCTATGGCACCGGCGTGCCTGGCGACCTGTTCGTGCACCTGATCTCCGGCCTGCACTTCATTACCGGCTCCGCAGGACCTTCCCGCATCTTTGCCAGCGGCAACCTGGTGCAGTGGAAGGACGGGCGCGATGTACCCGACCTGGTGGTGGCTATCTTCGATTACCCGGAAACAGACACCCACCCCGCTTTCCAGACCACGCTGCGCGTGAATTTTGCAGATGGCAGCGGCGGTGGCGGCCATACCCGTTTTATCGGCACCGAAGGCATGATAGAAATGGGCTGGAACGATTTCCGCCTCAAAAAGCACAAACTGCCCGAAGCGCCCGGCTACGGTGGATGGGATACCTACAACACCTTTACGAAGGAGATGCAGGAGGCTTATGTAAAACAGTACGACGCCAAATACCCGCCGTCCACCCGCAAGGCAGACACTTCCGAAAGCAGGTTTGCCGCACCGGAGGGCTATGACGACCGCTATGATCATTTTGTGAACTTCTTTGAAGCCATGCGCTCCGGCAAGCCGGTAGTGGAAGACGCCACTTTTGGCCTGCGGGCGGCCGGGCCGGCATTGCTCACCAATGAAAGCTATTTTAAAAAGCAGGTGATCCACTGGGACCCGGTTGCTATGCAAATAATTAATAATGAATAATTAACAATTAATAATATTCGTAACATTCATGCTTAAACGAAACGCTGGTGTTACGACTATTAATTCAGATTTTATGAAACATCCCCCAGGTTTTGCAGTCCTGCTATGCGTCACCCTGATAGGGATGGGCTGTAAGGAGAAAAAGAGTACCATGACGGAACAAACGAACGTTGCGCCGCCGGTAGCGCCTAAAGTCCCCAAAAAGCTCACTATACACGGAGACACCCGTATTGACAACTATTACTGGATGAACGACCGGGCCGATCCCAGGGTGATCAGCTACCTGCAGGCGGAAAACGCCTACCTGGATACCATCATGCAGCCGCAACGGGAACTACGTACAAAGCTGTACGAAGAGATGCGCGGGCGCATTATGGAAACGGACGCCAGCACGCCCTACCTGAAGAACGGCTACTACTATTATACCCGTTATGAAAGCGGGAAGGAATATCCCATTTACTGCCGTAAGAAAGGCAGCCTGGAAGCCGATGAGGAAGTGATGCTGAACGTGAACGAACTGGCGCAGGGACATGCCTACTATCATGTGCAGGGGCTGCAGGTAAGCCCGGACAACCGGCTGCTGGCATTTGGCGTGGACACCGTGAGCCGCCGCAAATACGTGCTGTATGTAAAGGAGCTGGAAACCGGCCGCATACTGCCCGATGCCCTTCCCGACACCAATGGCGAGGCGGCCTGGGCCAATGACAATCAAACCTTTTTCTATACCCGCAAGCACCCGGAAACCCTGCGTGAAGAACGCATTCTGCGCCACAAATTAGGTGAGGCCCCGGACAGGGACGAGCAGGTATTTATGGAGAAGGACGAGACCTTTGATGTGGATGTGAGCCGCAGCAAATCCGGTAAATACATCGTGATCCGCTCTACCAGCACCTTGTCCTCCGAAAGCAGGATACTGGAAGCGGACCAGCCGCAGGGGCATTTCCGGGTTTTCCAGCCCCGGCAAAAGGACATGCTGTATGATATTGAGCACCTGGATGACCGCTTTTATGTCCGCACCAACTGGCAGGCGCAGAATTTCCGGCTGATGGAATGCCCGCTGGATAAAACCGGCAGGGATCACTGGAAGGAGGTAATGCCCCACCGCCCCGATGTGCTGCTGGAAAATTTTGAGGTGTTCCGCGATTTCCTGGCGCTGGGCGAGCGCCGGAACGGGCTTACCCGGTTGCATATCCTGAACCTGCTCAACCAGCAGGATCACTACCTGCATTTTGACGAGCCGGCCTATGTGGCGGAGATCGGCATCAATCCCGAAATGGACACGAAGGAGCTGCGCTACAGCTATACCTCCATGACCACGCCCAATTCCACTTACGACTATAACATTGAAACGCGCAAAAGCGAGCTGAAGAAACGGCAGGAGGTGCTGGGCGGTTATGACCCGGTGAACTACGTAACAGAGCGGCTATACGCTACGGCTAAGGACGGCGCCAAAGTGCCTATTTCCCTGGTGTATAAGAAAGGCTTCAGCAAGGATGGCAACAGCCCGCTGCTACTGTATGGATACGGCTCCTACGGCTTCAGCATGGACCCTGCTTTCAGCAGCGTCCGGCTTAGCCTGCTGGATCGCGGCTTTGCCTTTGCCATTGCGCATATCCGGGGAGGAGAGGAACTGGGCCGGCAATGGTATGAGGACGGTAAGCTGTTCAAAAAGATGAACACCTTCACGGATTTTATTGCCTGCGCAGAGCACCTGGTGGCGCAGCAGTATACCTCGCCGCAGCATTTGTACGCGCAGGGCGGCAGCGCCGGCGGCCTGCTGATGGGCGCCGTCGTCAACCTGCGGCCGGACCTCTGGCACGGCGTGCTGGCGGGCGTGCCTTTTGTGGATGTGCTTACCACCATGCTGGATGAAAGCATTCCCCTTACCACCAGCGAGTTTGACGAATGGGGCAATCCCGCGCACAAGGACGCTTACGAGTATATGAAAACCTATTCCCCTTACGATAATGTGAGCGCCAAAGCCTATCCCAACATGCTGGTCACCACCGGCCTGCACGATTCGCAGGTGCAGTACTGGGAACCCGCCAAATGGGTGGCCAAATTAAGGGAATTAAAAACGGACAATAACCTGCTCTTGCTGAAAACGGATATGGAAGCGGGGCATGGCGGCGCCTCCGGCCGCTTCAGGGCGCTGGAAAAAACAGCCCTGGAATATGCTTTCCTGCTGAAGCTGGAGAAGGGAAATTGAATGTAAAATGCTAAATTTCAAATGTAAAAGTTGAAAGCAATCTTTCAACAAGACTTTATTGTTTTCGTTGTACGCTGCTACCAACTTTTACATTTGAAATTTAGCATTTTACATTCTCTACAGCGCTAAATGCTCCGATTGCACCGTCTTGCCAAAAAAGGTAGCGGCCATCCGGTCAAATACCTGCGGATCGTCCGTGGTAAAGAACTGCCGGCGCCCCTGCCGGCTCAGGCGGGTTTCCATCTCCGGGTGGCGGCGCAGGTAATCTTTCAGGCTGTGCGCCACTATCTTGCCTTGTGATAATACGGTAATGCCCCCCGGCAGGTATTCCCTGATCCTGCCCATCAGCAACGGGTAATGGGTGCAGCCCAGCACCAGCGTATCAATGTTGGGCGATAGGGCCAGCAGGTGATCCAGGTGTTTTTTAATGAAGTAATCCGCGCCGGGGCTTTCATGCTCATTGTTCTCCACCAGCGGCACCCACATGGGACAGGCTTCCTGGTGTACTTTTACCTGCGGAAAGAATTTGTTGATCTCGATGGGATAAGACTCGGAAGCCACCGTGCCGTTGGTTGCCAGTATGCCTACTTCCCCGGTTTGCGTTAAAGTGCCTACCATTTCCGTGGTGGGACGTATAACGCCCAGCACCCGCCGGTCCGGCGCCATGCGGGGCAGGTCCTTTTGCTGGATGGTGCGCAGCGCTTTGGCGGAGGCCGTATTGCAGGCCAGTATCACCAGGGGGCATCCCATGCGGAAGAGATGCTGCACGCATTCCAGCGTATAGGCATGTATGGTATCAAACCCGCGGTTGCCGTAAGGAGTGCGGGCATTATCGCCCAGGTACAGGTAGTCGTACCCGGGCAGTTCGGCAATGATCTCTTTGAGCACCGTCAGCCCGCCATAGCCGGAATCAAATACGCCGATCGGTCCCTGTTGTTGTCGCTCCATTTTACGCTATTCATCTTACATCCCACTTCCTACTTCTTATTTCCTACTTCCTACCTTTCCTATTCCTTTCCCCGTGAGGTCGTAAATTTTCTGTATTTCGTGCAGCAGGCCTATAAAGTCTATCTTGAGGTCTACCAGCAGGCCGTTATGCAGGTCATACACCCATCCGTGCACGGTCGGGTAGCCTTTCTCCACGTAGGATTGTTGTACGGAGGCGGTTTTGATCACGTTCAGGCATTGCTCCTGCACGTTCAGTTCTACCAGCCGGTTGTAACGCTGCGCGCTGTCCTCAATGGCATCCAGCTCTTCCATGTGCAGGCGGTACACGTCGCGGATATTGCGCAGCCAGGGGTTCAGGATGCCCAGGTCCTGCGGCTGCATGGCGGCTTTTACGCCCCCGCAGTTGTAATGCCCGCAAACAATGATATGCTTTACCTCCAGGTGGCGCACGGCATAGTTGATCACGGACATGATGTTCATGTCAATGTTGTTCACCAGGTTGGCAATGTTGCGGTGTACAAATACTTCGCCCGCATCCAGCCCCATGATCTCGTTGGCCGGCACGCGGCTGTCGCTGCAGCCAATGTACAGGTAATCCGGCCGCTGCTCTCTTGCCAGCTTTTCAAAGAATTGTGCGTCTGTTGCCAGCCGGGATGCCACCCAGCGCTTATTGTTCTCGAATATCTGTTCGTAGGAGGTCATACGTGATGGATTGATTTGCAGTAATATTGTAAAGATACCTTTAAACCTTAAATAAACGCATGCGGTAGGCGTTCATGGCGGTAACGCCCAGCTTGTCCGTAAGGCGGTGGTTCACATAGGCCCCTACCACCGCGCCTATGCCCGGCATAAGCTGCAGCAGCTTGGCAATATCCAGGTAATCCCGGTACTCCTGCTGAAATCGCCGCCAGTCAAAGGAATGAATGTCCTCCGGCAGGTTGTGGCTGTACGTTTCCCAGTTGGCCATTACCGGGTAATTGGCGTTGCGGTACTGCTGGCTGGAAAAAGTAAGCTGGAAAATATACAGGATGTATAAACGCTCCGGGTAGGATTTTACATCAAACCCGTACAGGGCGGCTATCTCGAACAGCATTTTCATTTTCATGCTCAGGAAGAGGGGAAAATCGGCCAGGCCCAGCAGCAGGCCCCCGGCGCCGGTAATAGCGCCTTCGGTAGCGGTGGCCGTCTTGTAGAACTGTATGCGCGACCGTACCTTTTCCTCCGTGAGTATCAGCTCCTGCACCGGCTGCGGGGCCGGGTTGGTATAGCCGGCGCCGTACAGCACGGCCCGGATCATTTGTTTGATGGCTACGGTGAACGCCTGGTGCACTTTTTCCGGGATGATACGGTTCACCCGGTCCTGTACCCGCTTGGACAGGCGCCCGGGCAGGGAAGGGCTGCGCTGCATCTGCCGCTGCCAGCGGTCCAGTTCCTTTCGCACTTGTTGTTCGTAGGTTTCCATGAATCTTTGAAGTTAATGTGTATTTCGTAACTTTGCGCCTTATTTCTTAAGCCAGATAAAACTTTTAAGCCAGTATGATCAGTGTTAAAAATATATCGCTTTCTTACGGCAAACGCGTATTGTTTGATGAAGTAAACCTCAATTTTACCAAAGGGAACTGTTATGGGGTGATCGGGGCCAATGGCGCCGGCAAGTCCACCTTTCTCAAGATATTATCCGGTGAAATAGAGCCTAACAAGGGCTCCGTGGAAATTACTCCCGGCGAGCGCATGAGCGTGCTGAAGCAAAACCACTTTGAGTTTGACGAAACCACCGTGCTCAACACCGTGCTGATGGGGAATAAACGTTTGTGGGAAATAGCCAAGGAACGGGACGCCATTTATGCCAAGGCCGATTTTTCGGAAGAGGACGGCATGCGGGCCGGCGAGCTGGAAGCGGAGTACGGCGAAATGGGCGGTTATACGGCCGAAAGTGACGCTGCTGCCCTGCTGCTGGACCTCGGTGTGAAGGAGGAAATGCACAATTCCCTGATGAAGGAGTTGAGCGGCGCCCTCAAGGTGCGCGTGCTGCTGGCGCAGGCCCTGTTCGGCAACCCGGACATCCTGCTGCTGGACGAGCCCACCAATGACCTGGACGTGGAAACCATCGGGTGGCTGGAAAATTTCCTGGGCGGCTACGAGAACATCGTGATCGTGGTATCCCACGACCGTCACTTCCTGGATGCCGTTTGTACCCACGTGGCCGATGTGGACCGCAGCAAGATCCAGATATTCACCGGTAACTATACCTTCTGGTATGAATCTTCCCAGTTGATGGCGCGCCAGTTGGCCGACAAGAACAAGAAGATGGAGGAAAAGCGGAAGGACCTGATGGACTTTATCGCCCGTTTCTCCGCCAACGCTTCCAAGAGCAAGCAGGCCACTTCCCGGAAGAAGGCCCTGGAAAAGCTGGTGATAGAGGAGATACAGCCCTCCAACCGCAAATACCCGGGCATTATCTTCAAGCAGCAGCGCGAAGTGGGCAACCAGATACTGAATGTAGAGAAGCTGGAAAAGGCAGTGGACGGCCGTACGCTGTTCAGCAATGTGAGCTTTACCGTGAACAAGGGCGACAAGATCGCCTTCCTGTCCAAAGATCACCTGGCCCTTGCCACCTTCTTTGAGATCATAAACGGGGAAATGCAGGCCGACGGCGGTAAATTTGAATGGGGCACCACTATTACCAAAGCTTATTTACCGAACGATAACGCCCGGTTTTTTGAAGACCCGTCCCTGAACCTGATGGACTGGCTCCGGCAGTACGTGCCCCCGCATGTAACGGATGTGGATGAGCCTTTCCTGCGCGGCTTCCTGGGCAAAATGCTGTTCAGCGGCGACGATATCATGAAAAAGACCAATGTGCTGAGCGGTGGAGAGAAAGTGCGCTGCATGATCAGCCGTATGATGCTGCAGGACCCGAACGTGGTAATACTGGACGAGCCTACCAACCACCTGGACCTGGAATCCATCCAGTCCTTCAACGAAAGCATGAATAACTTCAAGGGCATCGTGCTTTTCACCACGCATGACCATACCTTTATGCAATCTGTCGCCAACCGCATCATTGAGATCACCCCGAGGGGCGTGATCGACAGGCTGACCACCTTCGATGAGTACCTGGAAGATGAAAGAGTGAAGGGGCTGCGGGAGGAAATGTATGCGAATGTGCAGATGGCCGGGTAATGTGCCGGCCCTAGATGTGCGAATGTGCAGGTATGCACATCCGCACATCATCCCAGCGCATCCAGGATCACTTTTACCTTGCTTTGATCCAGCGGTTTGGTGAGGTATGCCGACAGCTCCGGCGTGGCGGCCACCTGCTGCATATCCCTTACATCCATGGAGGAGGAGCACATGATGATCCGGATCTCCTGCGGCAGCGTTGGCCGCAGCGGGCGGAATGCTTCTATGAATTCCCAGCCGCTCATGCTGTGCATGTTCACATCCAGCAATATCAGGGCAGGCAGCGGGGCGCCCGGGATGCGCAGTTGTTCCAGGGCATCTTCAGCAGAATGGAAGGAGGTAATGTCGAGGGTATGCTGGTAGCCGCTCTGCTGCCCCAGCAGCTTTTTAATGATAAAGTGAAAAATTTCATCATCATCTACTACGTACATTAGTTTCGTTTCTCCCATGCATTTGGTTTTTTAGGCGGTTCCGGTTATTTAATGGTACTGTTTGCATGCAAGTAAAAAATAGGATTCCCTTTCATTTCACATGAGCAATAAATTACGGGCTATCTGCAGGGGCAAAGAACGTTAAATTAAATATATTCTTATATATGGATAATCCTCAATAACCAATCATTAACAATTCGGCAAAAAATAAAGGGATCATCATCCTGGTAAGGTGATAATCCCTTTATTGTTATTTTGGTTAAAACGGTGGATCGCAGCGGATCAGAACAGGCCGCCTTTCTTCATGTTCACTTTGCCTTGCCCTATCCTGTAGCCGTTATGGTATATCTCCACGCTGTAGTCGCCGGGTTTGAAATCGGAGTTCTGTTTCCAGTCCATGCTGACCGTTTGTTTTTCACCTTTTACGTAAGCCACGGTTTTCTTGGCCGTATACAGTTTCTCGGTGCCATCCTCCAGGCTGAAGCGGCCGGAGCCCAGCGCTTCCACTGCCAGGGGAGTGCCGTCGGGAGCGGTAATGGCTACAAATATCTCTTTGTCGCCGGTAGGAGCGATCCTGTTCTCGTCCAGGTCAAAGGTTACCCGCATCATGTCCGCCCGGTTGGCTTTTGAAGTGGCTACTTCCTTGCCGTTCTTTTTTACGTTGATGGGTTGCAGTTTGATGTTGCTGGCATGCAGCACGGAGCCCAGGTTCACTTCCCGGTTCAGGCTGTCGCTTACCATGCCTACGGAGTCCCTTTCCCTGCGGGCCACATCCCTTTCACCGGCCAGCACCAGCTTTTCACCTTCCAGGCGCTCAATGGTTTCCTGGTAGCCGGCGATGTTGGTCTTCAGTTGCTCTATCAGGCGGCGGGCTTCTGCCAGTTCTGCCTGGGTAGCATTTTTATTGGAAAGAATGCTGGATATCCTGGCCTTCATATCGGCAATTTCCTTATCTTTTGTTTTTACCAGGCTGTCCATGCGGCTGTTCTGCGAGATCAGGTCGTCCAGGCGGGCGTTGGCAGCGTTATATTCCTGCTGCAGCGCGTCCCGGGAAGAGGAGATGGAATCTATCTGTGTGCCTTGTTGTACAATGGTTTCGTTCGCCTTATTTTTGTCGTACAGCATATATATCCAGGTACCTGCCAGAGCTGCAATCAGAATTCCGTATATAAGTCCGTTACGGCTACGGGGTTTTTCAGACCCAGGAGATCCCGGCGCAGGCGTGTTGAATGTGTTCTCAGTCATAGATGTGTTTTTTATGTTTAATTGTTATATGGTTAAAAAACGTTATACAAAAATAACTTTTTATAATTCATTTAGTTCATTTCGTTCACAAACTTTTAAACAGGATTTTCTCAGTGCTACCTAACGTTGCTTTAGACCAGTTATTACTGCTAGATATAGAGACCACCCCCGCTGTTGCGGCTTTTGAGGACTTGCCCCTGCCGATCCAAAGCCTCTGGCTGGAAAAAATATCAAAAATTGCGCCAGATTCAGCAGATGGAACCGGCGACTATGCCGCAAAAGCAGGCATTTACGCCGAGTTTGGAAAGGTGGTCTGCATCTCCGTTGGCTTCTTTACACTGGAAAACAATCAGTACCAGTTACGCCTCAAATCCTTCTGTCATGATGATGAAAAGGTCGTATTAAACGATTTTCTGGCTTTAGTTAATAAATTTTATGCCAGATTTCCGCGTTTCCAGTTTGCCGGGCATAACATCCGGGAATTTGACATCCCCTATATCTGTAGGCGTTCTGTCATTCATCAGCTATCTTTGCCGCAGCCCCTGCAGTTGCACGGGTTCAAGCCCTGGGAAGTGCCCATGCTGGACACCCTGCAGCTCTGGCGCTTCGGGGATTATAAAAACTACACGTCCCTGAAGCTGCTGACCGCCATCCTGGGCATACCCACCCCCAAGGACGATATAGACGGCAGCATGGTAGGCCGGGTGTACTGGCAGGAGCGTGACCTGCCGCGCATAGCCGCCTACTGCGAGAAGGATGTGCTGGCAGTGGCGCAACTGGTCCTGCGCTTTAAGGGAGTGCCCCTCCTGAAGGAGGACGAGGTGGTAATCGTTAAGTAACAGAAAGGAGATATATGGAATACCAGGATATTATAAAAGATTGGAAACAAAAGAAATTCCGTCCGCTGTACTGGCTGGAGGGAGAGGAGGACTTTTTCATAGACCGGGTGAGCAGCTATGCGGAACACCAGTTACTGGACGAAGCGGAGAAGGGCTTTAACCTCACGATCCTCTACGGGAAGGATACGGACTGGAGCACCGTGATCAATGCCTGCCGCCGGTACCCCATGTTTGCGGAAAAACAGGTGGTGCTGCTGAAAGAGGCCCAGGCCATGAGGGACCTGCTGAAGCTGGAAGCCTACATTGATAACCCGCTGGACTCCACTATTTTCGTAGTGGCCCACAAGCAGGGCAAAATAGACGGGCGCAGCAAAATGGCCAAGCTCATCAAGGAAAAAGGCGTGCTGCTCAGCACTAAGAAATTATACGATAACCAGTTGCCCGGCTGGGTGGAGGCTTATGTACGGGACATGGGCCGGGCCATTTCCCAGAAAGCCTGCATCCTGCTGGTAGACCATATCGGCAATGACCTTTCCCGGATCGCTAACGAGATAGACAAGCTGCTGGTGAACCTGCCGGCGGAGAAGAAGATAGACGAAGGCGATATTGAGAAATATGTAGGCATCAGCAAGGAGTACAATGTTTTTGAGCTGCAGAATGCCGTGGGCCAGAAGGACTTTACCAAAGTAATGCGCATCATACAGTACTTTGCCGCCAATCCCAAGGCCGGCCCTGTACAGATGGTGCTACCTGCCCTGTATAATTTTTTTGCCAAGGTAAACCTCATTTTCGGCGTGAAAGGCGGGGAAAAGGAAATTGCGGCCGCCCTGGGCGTGCACCCTTTCTTTGTGAAAGATTACATGCTGGCCGCCCGGCAATATGGCGCAGAAGGGGCGGAAAAGGCCATACTGCTGCTGCAGCACTATAACCTGCGCAGCATTGGTATTAACGATAGCGGGGTGGAGGACGAAGAGCTGATGAAGGAGCTGGCGTATAAATTAATGTGCTGATATATATTTGAGCTAATTAAACCCAATACCCTTACCTATGAAGAAAAAAGATATCGGTACAATAATGATCGTACTGGGAGTTATAATAGCGATCGCCACCATTAAGGGGATACCAGAGCAAATAGAGAAGCTGAAAGGGGAAGATACCAGTTATGCCATTGGAAGTATGATGGCAACTGTCGTATTTTTAGGGGCGGGCATTGCTTTAGCTATAGGTGGTTATAAGATGACTAAAGCTGATTAAGCCGTTCTTTCGCCTCCGCGCTGTCCCTGTCCATTTGCGCGATCAGCGCTTCCGCGCTGTCAAATTTCCGGTTCTGCCGGATAAAGTCAATGAACTGCACCTGTAGCTCGGAACCATATATATCCCGGTCAAAATCAAAGATATGCACCTCCAGCCGCAGGTCGGTGCCGTTAAAGGTGGGGCGGGTGCCTATGCTCATGACCCCGTTCAGCAGGGTATGGTCCAACATTACTTTCACGGCATAGATCCCTTCGGCCGGTATCAGCTTGCGCTCGTCCGGCAGTTGCAGGTTGGCGGTAGGATAGCCCAGTTGCCGGCCCATTTTGTCGCCGTGTATCACGGCGCCTTCCAGGAAATAGGGGTAGCCCAGCAGCTCGTTGGCCAGGGTAATATGCCCTTCCTGCAGGCTGTTGCGTATTTTGGTGGAGCTGACGGTCAGGTCGTGCACTACCTGCTGCGGGATCTCTATCAGCGCAAAGCCGTACTGCTGCTGCTCCGCTTCCAGCAGCTCCAGGCCGCCTTCCCGGTTATGCCCGAAGCGGTGGTCGTAGCCGATAATGATGGTATGCGGTTTGAACCGGGCTATCAGGAAATCCTCCAGGTAAGAGCGGGCGGACAATGCGGAAAATGCTTTGGTAAAGGGCACCACCACCAGGTGATCAATGCCTTCCCGGTCCAGCAGGGCTATTTTCTCCGGCAGGGTGGTGAGCAGGCGCAGCCTGTTATCGCCGGGAAACAGCACCTCCCGTGGGTGCGGGTCAAAGGTGACGATCACGGTTTCGCCCTGCACCGCCGCCGCCGCTTCCTGCAACTGGCGGATGATATGCCGGTGGCCGGCATGCACCCCGTCAAAGGTGCCGATCGTGATAACTGCATTACGAAAATCCGGTAATTGTGATAGTTCCCTGTGAACCTGCATAAAACTGAATAACGGTCTAAAACGCCGTGCAAATCTAACTTAGATTTTGTATAAATGTTTATGCAGGCCCGGTTTCCTTAAGAATTAATCAGTTACTTTTGCAGCGGGTAACGGATTGATCAGCTACTCATTATTCATTATCTAATTATTGATTATTCATGGATCTCTACGCCAAGCGCGGTGTTTCTGCTGATAAGGAGGATGTGCATAACGCCATCAGGAACATTGATAAAGGCTTGTTCCCGAAAGCTTTCTGCAAAATAATACCTGACATACTGGGAGGAGATGATAACTGGTGCAATATCATGCATGCCGATGGGGCAGGCACCAAGTCATCCCTGGCTTACGCCTACTGGAAAAAAACAGGCAACCTGGATGTATGGAAGGGCATTGCACAGGATGCTATCATCATGAACATAGACGACCTGCTTTGCGTAGGCGCTACGGAAAATATCCTGCTTTCCTCCACCATCGGCCGCAACAAGCAGCTCATTCCCGGCGAGGTGATCGCCGCCATCATTAACGGCACGGAGGAGATACTGGAGGAGCTGCGCAGCCATGGCATCAGCATTTATTCCACTGGCGGGGAAACGGCCGACGTGGGCGACCTGGTGCGCACCATCATCGTGGATTCCACCGTAACCTGCCGCATGCCGCGTGCGGATGTGATCTCCAATCACCGCATTCAGGCGGGCGACGTGGTGGTGGGACTGGCCTCTTACGGGCAGGCCAGCTATGAAAAGGGGTACAATGGCGGGATGGGCAGCAACGGGCTTACCTCTGCCCGGCACGATGTATTCAACAAATCCGTGGCGGAGGAGTTTCCCGAAACCTTTGACCCGGGCATTCCTTACGACCTGGTGTTCAGCGGCCGGAAGGCCCTGACGGACAAGATAAATGTACCCGGTTTCGGGCAGGTGGACGCCGCCAGGCTGGTGCTGTCGCCCACCCGCACCTATGCGCCGGTGATCAGGCAGGTGCTGGCGCAGTACCGGCCCCAGGTGCATGGCATAGTGCATTGCAGCGGGGGGGCGCAAACCAAGGTGCTGCATTTTATTGAAGGCCTGCATGTGATCAAGGACCGCCTGTTTCCCGCGCCGCCCCTGTTCCGGCTGATACAGGAGCAGTCCGGTACCGGCTGGCAGGAAATGTACAAGGTGTTCAACATGGGGCACCGCATGGAGCTGTACGTGCCGGAAGCCATTGCCGCCGATATTATCAAAATCTCTCAAAGCTTCCAGGTAGATGCGCAGATCGTGGGCAGGGTGGAAGCCGCCCCGGCAAAAAAAGTGACCGTAAAGAGCGAGTACGGCGTCTTCGTGTATGAATAAATAAAAAGTCCCGCACTGAAAAGCGCAGGACTTTTTTCCATAGTTGAGTTGTGTGTGCTGATCTTAGCACTTGTCTTTCTGTTTGATGTCTTTCTGCTTGAATAACAGGAAGGGGTTCAGCAAAGACAGGCCCTTATTTTCCAGCGTATACCGGATGGGCAGGTTGAACTTCACGGCCACCTTGTGCCCTTGCTGCCTGCCGGGTACCCATTTGGGCATGGACTCCACCACCCGCAGGGATTCCTCTTCCAGTCCGCCGCCTTTATGCTGGCCTACTATTTTGGCGTCCCGCACCGTACCATCTGCATCTACTACAAACTGTACGAACACGGTGCCGCTGATATTCTTTTCCTGCGCTGCTTTCGGATAGCGGATGTTTTTGCTGAGGTAGCGCGCCAGTTCCTGCTCCCCGCCGGGGAAGGCAGGCGGCTCTTCTACAAAGGTGAATACTTCGTTTCTTGAAATTGCGTCCTTTTTTACCTGGTCCTTTAACGTGAAATTTTTTGCGCGGTAAGTTTTGCCATCCTTGGTGCGTATGGTGGCGGTGGTCTTTTGATCATCGCCCGTAACCAGGTCAATGTGGGCAATGTCTTTGGTGTCAATTTTTGCCAGTTCCTCCGGGCTGACGTCAATAATACCCGGTCCTACTTCCGTTTGCGGTTGTTGCTGGCAGCCAATGAAAATGATCAGTGCGGCCACAATGGGAAATGCGATCAGTCTTTTCATGATAGTGTAGTTTGATTTTTGGTGAAGCAGCATTTGTATCCTGCGTTTGACAGGCGGATGGAAGAAATCATTGGTAAAGGACAGTTGCCGGCTTTGCAGGCTGGCCTGCAGGATGGTCTGCGCATAATCCGCCACGCTGTCTGCCGCCGCCTGCCGGTCCGCAATAAATTCGTGCACCAGCGCCAGTTCCCGCCTGAACAGGTGAAAGAAAGGATTGATCCAGCCGATGGCGCAGGCCGTTTCCAGCACCAGCTTGTCTATGCTGTGCTGTTCCTTTACGTGCACCAGCTCGTGCTGCAATATCTGCCGGCCATCCCTGCTGTCGGGATTCAGGTCCTTGCTCCAGAATATGTAGCGGAAAAAGGAGAAGGGCGCCTGCACCTGCCGGCTTTCTACAAAGCGGTAGGGAGGTAAATGCTGCACGCTGCCGGTTTTGATCAGCAGGCGGATCTTCCAGCAACCATAGCCGATGCGGGCCAGCAGCAGGAGCACCACCAGGCCGTAGCCCAGGTAAGCCGCCTGCGGGTAGCTGACCGTGCCGGATTGGGGAGCCGGTAAGATAAACTCGCGCAGGGTAATGATCTGCCGGGTATAGGCGGTAAGGGCCGGCGCTTCCGCCGTTGCCTGCGGTACCGGGAGCTGCAGCAGGGGCAAGGCGAGGGACAGCAGCGGCGCCAGCAGCAGGTAGTACCGGTTCCACTGGTGAAAGCGGTTATTGCGCAGCGCGGCATAATAGTACCCGTACAAAATGGCGGAGCACAGGAACATTTTTAGCAGGTAGGAGATTACCGGAGTCATGGCTTACTTGTTTTGAGCGTCCTTGATTTGTTTGAGCAGCTTTTCCAGGTCGTTTACGCTGAGGTCTTTTTCCTTGACAAAAAAGGAGATCATGTTGCTGTAGGAGCCTTCAAAATATCCTTTTACCAGTTGCTTTACCGTTTTACGGCTGTATTCCTCCTTGCTCACCAGCGGGTAGTACTGGTGCGATTTGCCATAGGCCTTGAAGTCCACGAAACCTTTTTCCACCAGTATCTTTACCAGGGTGGAAATGGTGTTGTAATGCGGTTTGGGGCCGGGCAGCTCGTCAATTACTTCTTTTACAAAGCAGGGCCCTTTCTGCCAGAGCACCTGCATGATCTGTTCTTCCGCCTTGGTCAGTGTTTTTAATGGAGATGCAGACATATACCGGTTGTTTTACTTGATCCAAATGTATAACTAATTAATTAGTTTGACAACTATTTGATTAGTTTTTATATAAAATGGTTCGTTAACCCCATTATTCATTTATTTTTGTTGGCATTACAGAAAAAACACAGGACTTTACAATGGAGGAGCAACCGATCTTACAACTATCCAACGCCAGTATATACCAGGGAAATTCATTGATCTTATCGGATGTAAATGTTGCGGTGAACCGGGGGGAATTTGTTTACCTGATCGGGAAAACCGGCACAGGCAAGTCCAGCCTGTTGAAAACCCTGTATGGCGACCTGCCCCTGCGCGAGGGAGCCGGCCAGGTAGTGGGATTTGACCTGAAGAAAATGGACTGGAAGAAAGTGCCGTACCTGCGCCGTAACCTGGGCGTAGTGTTCCAGGATTTCCAGTTGCTCACGGACCGGAATGTGCATAATAACCTGAAATTCGTGCTAAGGGCCACCGGCTGGCAGGATAACAAGCGTATGGAGGACAAGATTGCCGATGTGCTGGAAAAGGTAGGACTGGGCACCAAGGGCTTTAAAATGCCTTATGAGCTCAGCGGCGGGGAGCAGCAGCGTGTGGACATTGCCCGGGCCCTGCTGAATTCGCCCAAGCTGATCCTGGCGGATGAGCCCACCGGTAACCTGGACCCGGAAACCTCCGACGGCATCATGCAGTTGCTATTCCGCATCAGCCGGGAAGACGGGGCTGCCATCGTGATGGCCACCCATGACTATATCGTGCTGCAGAAATTCCCCTCCCGGGTGCTGCGTACGGAGAACGGGCAGGTAATAGATAATGCCGCCGTTAACTTTGCCGGCAATAATTAATGAACCCAACAATTAATAATTAAGAATTAATAATTATAGAAACTTGTCTTTCAGTCAATTATTAACTATTAATTATTCATTATTAATTGTTAAGGAGGGAAATTGTTAAATCCAAATATTCAATTTACCTTTGCACCGGAAAAATAGCGACGAAAAAAACTTTATCATTTTATTATTTTATTTAAGATGTCTTACTTAACTGTTGAAAAGAAAGCCAATATTTTCAAGGAATTTGGCGGAAGTGAGAAGAACACAGGCTCCATAGAAGCGCAGATCGCTTTGCTGACCTTGCGTATCACCAGCATTTCCGATCATATGAAGCAAAATAAAAAGGACTTTTCTTCCAATCGTGGTTTAATGAAAATGGTAGGCCAAAGAAAGCGCCTGCTTTCCTACCTCGCCAAAACTGATCTCTCTGGTTACAGGGCCCTGCTCGAGAAGTTAGGTCTCAGAAAGTAACGATGTTTATGTTATAGCGCTATTCCCAACTTCGAAAGGTTGGGAATAGTTTTTTTTAGGTATTACCTTTTAATCCTCTCTTTTTTATGAATCTAACGCCTATCTCAGTTAATTTCGATATAGGAAACGGCCGCACCGTCACCATTGAAACGGGCAAACTGGCCCGCCAGGCCGATGGCGCCGTTACCGTACGTCTGGGCGATTGTATTTTACTGGCTACCGTAGTAGCGAACAAAGAACCGAAACCGGGACAAAGCTTTTTCCCGCTTACTGTTGACTACCAGGAAAAATTTGCTTCCGCCGGCCGTATTCCCGGCTCTTTCTTCAAGCGCGAAGGCAAACTGTCTGACTACGAAGTGCTGATCTCCCGCCTGATCGACCGCGCGCTGCGCCCCCTGTTCCCCGATGATTACCTCTGCGAGGTACAGGTGCTGGTAACCCTGATCTCTTCCGACATGGAAGTGATGCCGGACGCCCTGGCCTGCCTGGCCGCCTCCGCTGCCCTGGCCGTGTCTGACGTGCCCATCCAGGAGATCATCTCCGAAGTAAGGGTGGCCCGTGTAGATGGCGAGATGGTGATCAACCCCAGCCGCTCCCAGTTGGAGAAGGCCGATATGGACTTCATCGTGGGCGCTACTGAAAAGAACATTATGATGGTGGAAGGCGAAAGCAAGGAATGCAGCGAAGAAGACCTGATCAAGGCCATTGAAGCTGCCCACGAAGCCATCAAGATACAGGTGAAGGCGCAGGAAGAACTGCGCCAGTTGGCAGGTGTAGCCGGCAAGCGCGAGTATACCAGGCCGCACACCAACGAAGAGCTGAAGGCCAAGGTGATCGCGTTCGCCAAAGACCGCATTTACCAGGTGGCCAAATCCGCTTCCAGCAAGCATGACCGCAGCGAAGCTTTCCACAAGATCGAGGATGAGCTGACGGAATCCCTGGGCGAGCTGCCCGAAGAGGACCAGCCGCTGGTAGGTAAATATTTCCATGACCTGGAAAAAGAAGTGGTGCGCAATATGATCCTGGACGAGTCTGTACGCCTGGATGGCCGCAGCCTGGACCAGGTGCGCCCCCTGAACATGGAAGTAGACCTGCTGCCCTCCCCGCACGGTTGCGCCCTGTTTACCCGCGGAGAGACCCAGTCCCTCACCACCGTGACCCTGGGTACCCCGGACGACGAGCTGCTGATCGAAAATGCAGCTACCTCCAAGTATTCAAAATTCATTCTGCACTATAACTTCCCGCCCTTCTCTACCGGCGAGGTAAAGATGATGCGCGGCCCCGGCCGCCGGGAAGTAGGGCACGGTAACCTGGCCCTGCGCTCCCTGAAGCAAATGATGCCGGGCAGCGATTACGCCTATACGGTAAGGGTGGTGTCCGATATCCTGGAATCCAACGGTTCCTCCTCTATGGCTACCGTATGCGCCGGTTCCCTGGCGCTGATGGATGCCGGCGTACCTATGCCCAAGCACGTATCCGGTGTGGCTATGGGGCTTATTTCCCGCGCATCAGACGGTAAATGGGCCGTGCTTACGGACATCCTGGGCGATGAGGACCACCTGGGCGATATGGACTTTAAAGTAACCGGTACCCGTGAAGGTATCTGCGGTATACAGATGGACATCAAGGTAGACGGCCTGAGCATGGACGTGATGCGCCAGGCGCTGGCGCAGGCCCTGCGCGGACGCCTGCACATACTGGAGGCCATGTATGCCTGCCTGCCTGCTGCCCGTCCGGAACCCAAGCCGCATGCACCGCGTATGGAGAAAATGATCATCGACCGCGAATTCATCGGCGCTGTGATAGGCCCCGGCGGGAAGGTGATACAGGAGATCCAGCGTGAAACCGGCACTACCATCAACATCGAGGAAGTAGGCGAAACCGGGGAAGTAAGCATCTTCTCCGCCCAGAGAGAAGGCCTGGAAAAAGCACTGACCTGGATCAAGGGTATTGTGGCCGTTCCCGAAGTGGGCGAGGTATACGAGTCTACCGTAAAATCAGTAATGCCTTACGGTGCATTCGTAGAGTTCCTGCCCGGCAAGCAGGGATTGCTGCACATCTCCGAAATTTCCTGGAAGCGCCTGGAAACCATGGAAGGCGTACTGTCCGAAGGCGAAAAGGTGAAAGTAAAGCTCACCGGCACCGATCCCAAGACCGGCAAGTTCAAGCTGAGCCGCAGGGTGCTGATGCCCAAACCGGAAGGATATGTGGAAAGACCGGAAAGGCCTGAAAGGCCCGACCGTGGCGACAGGTCCGGCCGTCCGCCCCGTGGCGACAGGGACCGCGACCGTGGTGACCGTGGCGAGAACAGGGACCGTGGTCCCAGGCCTCCCCGCCCGGATGCGCCTTTTGCCGCAGACGAAGAATAAGTAAAAAATTAAAAGTAAAAAAGAAAAATAGTAAGGCAGCCTTTCATAACGAAGGGCTGCCTTCCCTTTTTCAGGCCGGGCGCCTTTTATCATTTTTATTTTTAATTTTTGCTTTTTACTTTTATCTTGATTGCCCGTTTGCCACGGTTTAATTTATAAATTTCATGTTATACTGTATGCGAAAAACATCGCGAAACGGAAGCCGTGCTTTATGTTTGATGATGGCGGCAGGAATGTTGCTGCTATCGCTGGTTGCTGCCAGCAAACCGCCGCAGCGGGAGTATTATGAGATCAGGATCTACCATGTAAAAGACGCCAGCCAGGAAGAAATGGTGGACCGTTACCTGCAACAGGCCTTCATTCCCGGCCTGCACAGGTCAGGTATTGCCAAAGTAGGCGTTTTTAAACCCGTGGGCAATGATACGGCGGCAGACCGGCGCATCTATGTGCTGGTGCCTTACCGCAGCCTGGAAAAGTTCCTGCGCCTGCCCGGCCAGTTGGATGCAGACCGGCAGTACGCCGCTGCGGGCAGGGAATACATAGAGGCCCCTTATAACGCGCCCGCTTATACGAGAATGGAAACCATCCTGCTGCAGGCGTTTACCGGTCAGCCGCAGCTACAGCTACCCGCATTGACCGGTCCCAAAAATGAACGCATATACGAATTACGCAGCTACGAAAGTTCCTCCGAGGCATTGTACCGCAACAAGGTGCAGATGTTCAACCAGGGCGATGAGGTAGGTCTTTTCAAGCGGCTGGGCTTTAACGCCGTGTTTTACGGGGAAGTGCTGAGCGGCAGCCATATGCCCAACCTGATGTACATGACTACCTTTGAGAATAAGACCGCCCGCGACGAGCACTGGAAGGCTTTTGGCGCCGATCCTGCCTGGAAGCGGCTGGTAGCCATGCCGGAGTACCAGCACAACGTATCCCACTCCGATATCCTGTTCCTGCGCCCAACGGAGTATTCAGATATATAGTTACGCGTAATGCTTAACGCATAACGCTTAAGGCAGGTAGCGTTCAGCGTTACGCATTCAGCGTTCAGCGTTATTAAGTCTATCTTTGCAGCATGTCACATATTGCAGTTACGATTACCTGTGCGCCCGGGCTGACCGATGTGCTGATTGCGCAGTTGAGCGATGCCGGCTATGAAGGCTTTGAAGAAAAGACCGGCCAGTTGATCGCCTACATACCTGCCGGGCAGTTTGATGAAGCGGCCCTGGTCGCCCTGCTGCCGCCTTCTGGCACCACCTTTACAAAGGAAGAGATCCGGCCGGTAAACTGGAACGCCTTGTGGGAAAGCAATTTTGAGCCGGTGCTGGTAGGTAGCTTTTGCGGGATACGGGCGGGCTTCCATCCCCCGTTTGCACCGGCGCCGGAGCATGAGATCGTCATCACCCCCAAAATGTCCTTTGGCACCGGCCACCACGCCACTACCTTTTCCATGATACAGTTGATGCAGCAACAGGACCTCGCGGGCAGGAAAGTATTTGATTTTGGTACGGGCACCGGCATCCTGGCCATACTGGCCGCCAGGATGGGTGCCGCACAGGTAGATGCCATTGATATTGACGACTGGGCGGTGGAGAACAGCCGGGAGAACATAGCCGGGAATAACGTGCCGCAGGTGTGCATCTGGCAGGCAGACAGCCTGCAGGACATTACCGGGCTTTATGATGTGGTGCTGGCCAATATTAACCGGAATGTGCTCCTGCAATCCATGCCGGATATGCGCCGGTTGCTGGCGCCGGGCGGACAATTGCTGCTGAGCGGCATCCTGGTAGCGGATGAGCCCGAAATACTGGACAGCGCGGCAGCGCAGGGCCTGCTGAAACAGCGCCGCGTGGAGAAGGACAACTGGCTGGCCCTAAGCCTGCTTACACGATAAAAATAAAAGTTATCTTATACATGTAAGCAGCAATAATTTTTTCTCTTTCGTGTTATAGAAAAAATTAATGTTTTATTAATTTTGGCGCAGATTTTTGTTATCTTAGCAGTCCAACTTATTGTGATGATAGAATTGTTATTTCTTATATGTGCCTATTTAATAGGTTCAGTACCTACCGCCGTATGGGTGAGCAAAGGAGTTTTCGGCATGGATATCCGGGAGTATGGCAGCGGCAATGCCGGCGCCACCAATACTTTCCGTGTGCTGGGTCCTAAGGCTGGCACCTTTGTGATGGTGGTGGATATGCTGAAAGGAGTGATCGCAGTAAGGCTTTCTTATTTATTACCGTACTACCAGTCCACTGAGCATCTTACACAACTGGTCAATTTCCAGATCGGCCTGGGGCTGGCGGCCGTAGTAGGGCATATCTTCCCGATATGGGCCGGTTTCCGTGGCGGTAAGGGCATTGCCACCCTGTTTGGGCTGGTGCTGGCCATACAGCCTATCGTAGCCATTTGCTGCGTAGGCGTGTTTTTAATGATCCTGTTCCTCACCCGGTATGTGTCGCTGAGCTCTATTATCGCCAGCATCGCATTTCCTATCCTGATCCTTTACATCTTCAATGAGCCGGAGGTGTTTTACCGCATCTTTGCTATAGCGGTAGCGCTGATGGTGGTGCTGACCCACCAGAAAAATATTGCGCGGCTCCTGACCGGCAATGAGAACAAAGTGCCCCTGTTCAAGAACAAACGGCAGAAAGATTAAAATACCAAATACCAAATACCAAACGGGTAACAGTCACTAAATTGCCGGTACACATTTAGTAGTACTGGTGGCCTGCCGCTATTTTGGAATTTGGTATTTGGAATTTATATTTAGGTTTGGCATATGGATTGCGCTAAGTATTTTTGCTGCTGAACCAACTTAAATCAACAAGCGGTTGTTATATTGTTATATTACGGAGCGTACGGATTTGATAGCTGTTGGTACAATGAAAAACAAATGATTTTACCCATGAAGAAGACTGTTTTATTGATTGCCGCCGGCCTGGGCCTGATGGCTGCCTGTACACGGGTGCCTATTACGGGCCGTAGCCAGTTAAATCTCATTCCTGAAAGCCAGATGCAATCCATGGCCCTGCAGGAGTATCAATCCTTCCTGTCAGAGAACAAAGCTGTTTCGCCCAGTGTAAGCAAGGATGCTGAAATGGTGAAAAGGGTAGGTTCGCGCATTGCCAATGCCGTAACCCGCTACATGACCCAGCATAAAATGGGGGACCAGGTAGCCAACTATAAATGGGAATTTAACCTGGTGAATAGCAAGGAAATAAACGCCTGGTGCATGCCCGGCGGCAAGGTAGTGGTATATACGGGTCTTTTGCCGGTAACGCAGAATGAGACCGCGCTGGCCTGCGTAATGGGACATGAAATAGCGCACGCTATTGCCCGTCATGGTAACGAGCGTATGAGCCAGGGGCTGGTAGCCCAGGGCATACAGGTGGCCGGCGCCGTAGCCCTGAACCGTAACCCGCAGGCGCAAAACCTGTTCCTGCAGGCGTTTGGCGTAGGGGGCAACCTGGGCATGATGGCCTACTCCCGCCAGAATGAGCTGGAGGCAGACCACCTGGGCGTTATCTTCATGGCCATGGCCGGCTATAACCCGCAGGAGTCCATTCCCTTCTGGCAGCGCATGGCCAATATGGGTGGCCAGAAACCGCCGGAACTGCTCAGCACCCACCCCAGCGATGCCCGCCGCGTAGCGCAACTGCAGCAACTGATGCCGGAGGCTATGAAGTACTATACTCCGATTAAGTAAAATTCCAAATACCAAATCCCAAATTCCAAAACGTAGGCAGGCCCCTGAAGCACAGAGTTGTTACCGATAGTTAGGGGATGGCCTCTATTTTGGAATTTGGGATTTGGAATTTGGGATTTCTTCTATTTCGTCTCCGGCACAATATCCACCACGCGCTTCTGCTTCTGCACTTTCATTTTTTCCGGCACGTGCGCCAGTATCTCCTTCTTGAAAGCCCCGATCAGCGCCTGTTTGATGAAGAAGCGGTGTGTCACCAGGCTGATCTCCCGCACCGGTTCCGGTGTTTTGAAATAGCGTACCATATTCATTTGCCGTGTGCTGAGGTCCTGCAGCGAGAGCTCCGGCAGGATGGTGTAGCCGTCGTTCAGGTCTACCATTCTTTTCAGGGTTTCCACGCTGCCGGTGTTATACTCCAGGTTCTTGTACTCCCCCATGGTGAATTTATCCTTGCAGATGTTCAGCACCTGGTTGCGCATACAGTGCCCTTCGTTCAGCAGCCATACTTCCCGCACGTCCAGGTCTTCCGGCCTGATGAACTTTTTTGCGAACAGCTCATTGCTCTTCGCGGTATACACTACAAATGATTCATAAAAGAGGGGATGTTCTTCCAGGCTGGCATTATGCAGGGGAGTGGCCAGCAGCCCGCAATCCAGCAGCTCCTGCTTCAGTTGCTGGACGATCTGTTCCGTAGGGTATTCCCAGATCTCCAGCTTTACCTTGGGGTATTTTTTCATGAAGCCCGTCAGTATGCGGGGCAGTAGGTAGGGCGCCAGCGTGGGTATAATACCTACTTTCAGGCTGCCCTGTATCTCCTTTTTGTGGCCGGCAATGATCTCCCGGATGCGGGAGCTTTCTTTCAGTATCACGCGCGACTGTGCGATTACAGAAATGCCTATTTCCGTAGGCACTACCGGCAGCTTGCTCCGGTCAAATATCTTGATGCCCAGCTCATCCTCCAGCTTCTGTATCTGCATGCTGAGCGTGGGTTGCGTCACAAAGCACTTTTCCGCAGCTACCACAAAGCTCCTGTAAGTATCTACCGCTACAATGTATTCCAGTTGTACCGTGGTCATAGCCCAAATATTTACAGGCTAAGTTATCGATAAAATCTATATCTGCGCTAGAAAATCCGGTAGCGGTATTTGATCTTGTCCGTATTGTTATACAGCTCTTTAATATTGATGGAAGCCTGGATGTCGGTTACCGCCTCATTTTTCAGGTTGCGGAATTCCGTCTGCTTGTTCTCGATCAGGTTCTTGTCTGCCAGGCCATTGTCCTGGGCTATCTTCAGGGAGTTATTCACCTTGGTATAGTAGGAGTCCAGCAGGGAGAAGTATTCGTTATACAGGTTCTCGAAACGCTTGGTTTGCAGGATCAGGTCTTCCAACTGGTTGTTCACCTCCTTCAGGTTGGGATTTTCGCGCAGCAGCAGCTCATAGTCTATGCGTTTGCCTTTGGTATATTTAACTTCCAGCTTGTCGAAGAAATCCACCACTTTTTCCTTTTTAAATTCATCCAGGAAGAAAGTGTTCATGGTTTCCGCGATCGGCTTGTTGCCCCGCTGCGGCAACTGGAACTTAAGCGCGCTGGCGGTAAACATCAGGTGGTCATACAGGTTGTCCTGCAACAGGTTCAGTTGATCCTTGTTAAAGTTCAGCCCGAATTCAAACTTCTGGTTCGCATCGTTGAGCGCCGTGTAGTACACTACATATTTGTTCAGCTCTTTTTCAAATTCCTGCAGCGTTTTCTGGCTGATCTGCTTATTGTTCACGCTCACGCTGTGCAGGAAGTTCATCACGGAGTTGGCAATAGCCAGCGGCGGCGTCAGCGAGGTAAAGCTCTGGAAAATGGGGCTGTTGATAATGGACTTGGTAGATTCCACTATTTTACCGTTACGCTCCCCCTTGTCCGCTTTGCCTTTCAGCACTACTTTTTCAACCAGTTCCACGATGCGGTCACTGAAAGAAAATCCCAGTTCCTTGCTTTCCGGGTTGTTCAGCGAGGTGATGAACACGTCCAGGTTGTTGGTGGTAGTACGGGATTTCAGGTCAATGATCTTCTTGTTCAGCAAATAATAAGTTTCGCTGGCATTGATAAGGTTATTCCTTACCAGCTCATATTTCGTAAGATTGTCAATTTCTTTACCCTGTAACAGTCCCTGTATGGCGTTAGAGTTCTGTTTGTCACTGTCCGTTACTTTCTGCAGCTCCTCCAGTATATGTTTAATGGTGGTATCCCGGGTCTGTATGGCCGGCGCGCCCCGCATTTCCATATTATTCACTATGGTGTCAGCAGGTACGGTATCGGTCCTGGGCACCTGTGCCCAGGCAGTAAAAAAGCAGTGCAGCATCAAGAAAAGAAGGATGGTGAAACATCTTCCATAATTTTTCATATAAAGTATGTTCATGCTGTATTTGCGTTTTATTAACAAAGTATTAAGAAAATATAATGCCAAAAATTTTCAAGGGACAAAGATAGTGTGATTTTATTTGATAAGTAGGAATGCCACGATTCCTGTTATCTTTGCTGCCAAATTTAACCACTTTTCATGCTCAATAATAAGAAGATCATAGTGGTACTGCCGGCCTACAACGCAGCGTTAACACTGGAAAAGACCTACCGGGAGATCCCTTTTGACATAGTGGACGAGGTGGTGCTGGTAGACGATGCCAGCCGTGACGACACTGTAAAGGTAGGGGAGCAACTGGGCATCCGGCATATTATCCGTCATGACCGGAACAAGGGCTACGGCGGCAACCAGAAAAGCTGTTATGACAAGGCCCTGGAGCTGGGAGCCGACATTGTGATCATGGTACACCCTGATTATCAATACACTCCCCAACTAATACCGGCCATGTGCAGCATTATTGCCAACGGAGTGTACCCGGTGGTGTTAGGCTCGCGCATCCTCGGCAGGGGCGCGCTCAAAGGAGGGATGCCCCTGTATAAATACATATTTAACCGTTTTTTAACCCTGGCGCAGAACCTGCTGATCCGCGAAAAGCTGAGCGAGTACCATACCGGCTACCGGGCTTTTTCCCGGGAGGTGCTGGAAAGCATCTACTACAGGCGCAACAGCGACGATTTTATTTTCGATAACGAGATGCTGTCGCAGATATTCATGAAAGGGTTTGAAATAGGGGAGGTGACCTGCCCTACCAAGTATTTCGAGGAGGCGTCCAGCATCAATTTCAGGCGGAGCGCTATTTACGGGCTGGGTGTGCTGCGGGTGTCGCTGCAGCACCGCCTGCATAAATGGGGCATTATTAAAGGGAAGATATATTAAATGGGATTCCAACACCAGATACAATTCGCAAAAAAATACCTGCATTACTATTTTACGGCCGGCAACCGGCATGATGTGCACTCTCCTTTTGTATACGCACTGGTAGAGGAAGTGCTGCGGGATAAAAGGCAGCCGGCCGCATTCCGGGAAGTGGAGGCATTACGGAAGGAGCTGCTGGAAAGCAGGGAAACCCTGCAGGTGACAGACCTGGGAGCCGGCTCGCTGACCGGCGCGGGGCCGGTACGCCGGGTGGCGGATATTGCCCGGCATGCCGCCAAACCGCCCAAGTTCGGGCAGTTGTTCTATCGCCTGGCGCAATACCTGCAGCCGCAATACCTGCTGGAGCTGGGCACTTCCCTGGGCCTGTCCACCGCCTATATGGCGCTGGCCCGGCCGGAGGCGCAGGTCATTACCATTGAAGGCTGTCCCAATATTGCCGCCCGCGCCCGCCGCAATTTCGAGGCGCTGGATATACCCGGCATCCGGCAGGAGACCGGTAATTTCGATCACGTGTTGCCCGCCCTGCTGCCGGAGCTGCCCCGCCTGGACTGGGTGTATATTGACGGCAACCATCGCAAAGACCCCACCCTGGATTACTTTGAGCAATGCCTTACCAAAGCGCATGACCAGTCCATGTTCATTTTTGACGACATTCACTGGACGCCCGGCATGGAAGCAGCCTGGCGCACCATCCAGCAGCATCCCCGCGTAACCCTTACTATTGATCTCTTTTTTATAGGGCTGGTGTTTTTCAGGCCGGAGGTGAAAGTGCCGCAGCACTTTGTGCTGAAGTACTGACAGGAGGTAGCACATTATTGCGTATTTTCATTAAAACATTTCCACGATGCGCTACCTTTTACTCTTTGCTTTTACGCTAATGAACATATACAGTATGCAGGCCCAGGACATGAGCGCCTACAGCCATGAAATATTCTATCACGGGGGCGATACCCTGCGTTACCGCCTGCTGGCCCCCGCCGGCGCCGATATGCATAAAGCCTACCCGCTGATCATTTTCCTGCACGGCTCCGGGGAGCGGGGACGCGATAATGCCGCGCAGTTGCTGCATGGCGGCGCGCTGTTCCTGAAGGATTCCATCCGCCGGGAGTTCCCCGCATACGTACTGTTCCCCCAGTGCCCGGACAATGAAGCCTGGGCGCCTTTCCGCCTGAAGCGGGATACCAGCGGTAAAGTGACCGGGGCCGATTTCCCTGTAGATGTACCGCCCACCAAACCGGGCGCGCTGGTAAAGGCATTGCTGGACAGCCTGCTCACCACCGGCAAGATAGACAGCAAGCGGGTGTACCTGGGCGGTCTCTCACTGGGCGGTATCGGCACCTTTAACATGCTGGCCCGCTACCCGGATATGTTTGCCGCCGCTTTCCCGATCTGCGGGGCCGGCAATCCGGAGACTGCAGCCAATTATGCGGGCAAGGTGCCGGTATGGATCTTCCACGGGGGAGACGATAAGGTGGTACCGGTCAGCTTTTCCCGGGATTTCTATGCAGAGTTGAAAAAACTGGATGCGGAAGTGAAGTATACGGAGTATCCCGGCGTGGGGCATAACAGTTGGGACAATGCCTTTGCGGAGCCCGACCTGGTGCCCTGGCTATTCCGACATCATAAATAAGCCATTATACTTTGCGGTTTTATGTATATTTACCTTTGTAAAAGGGTAACGGACCACCTTTATGGACTATCATCATACACTGGAAGCTCCTTCCGGTATTTTCTCCGCCAGCATGCGCCGCAAATTCCTGCATCGCCGGTGGATGTGGCTGGCAGCGGTGCTGCTGTTCCTGCTCTCGTTTGCGCTATGGCAATGGTTTGGCACCAACATGACGGAGATACGCACCAACGCTGAGAAACGTACCCAGGTCACTTTGCCGGACCATACCGAAGTGCTGCTCAATACCGGCACTACCTTCCGGTACCGCAAATTGTTCAACGACTACGCCCGCCGCGAAGTATGGCTCAACGGGGATGCGGTTTTCCAGGTGCCGGAGCAGGAAGTGAATACCGGCCACCAGGCCCGGCCTTTTATTGTGCATACCGCCGGGATGGACATTACGGGGGCGGGCAGCAGTTTCAGGGTAACCGCGCATCGCCGCACCACCCGGGTATCCCTGGAGGCGGGCAGCCTGCATATTCATTTTAAGGATAAAAAACTGGCGGATCGCCGCCTGGAGCCGGGGCAGACCCTGATCTACAACGGGAAGGACCAGCCGCAGGTCCAATAAAAAAATCCCGATACCCTGTCCCGGTAAAACCAGGACCGTACCGGGACTCCCACTCAGCACAGGATTGAATTGTTAACTATTTTTAACCGCCTTGATGGCTGCCTTGGCGGCTGCAATGGTAAAGTCAAGATCTCCGCGGGTCAAAGCATGGCTGATGAACCAGCTTTCAAAGGTAGAGGGCGGCAGGTACACGCCGCGTTCCAGCATGGCATGGAAGAAGCGTTTGAACAGCTCGTTGTTGGCGCCCGATGCCGCGGTGAAATCAATGATGGGGTATTCTGTAAAATGCACGCTCAGCATAGAGCCCAGGTGATTGATCTGGTGGATGATCCCGGCGGCGCCCAGCGCCTCGCGCAGCCCGTTCACGAGATAGTCTTTTTTCTCCTCCAACTGCTGGTAGATCACCGGGTTTTCCTGCAGGGTCTTCAGCAGGGTATAGCCTGCTATCATGGCAATGGGATTGCCGCTCAGGGTACCGGCCTGGTATATTTTACCCGCCGGGGCTATATGCTCCATGATCTCTTTAGGTCCGGCAAATGCCCCTACCGGCATACCGCCGCCGATGATCTTGCCAAAGGTGACCAGGTCCGCCCGGATACCGAACAGCTCCTGTGCGCCGCCCCGCGCCAGGCGGAAGCCGGTCATCACCTCGTCAAATACCAGGAGGATGCCGTTGGCGTCGCAGAGCTGGCGCAGGCCTTCCAGGAAGCCCGGCTGGGGTGGAATGCAGCCCATGTTGCCTGCTACCGGTTCTACAATGATGGCGGCTATCTGCTCCGGGTGCGCAGCTATCAACTGTTCCACGGCGGGCAGGTTATTATAGGGCGCTGTCAGCGTATCTTCCGCTACGGTTTGCGTAACGCCGGGCACGGACTGTATCTCCAGGGTGGCTACGCCGCTGCCTGCGCTTACCAGGAACGCGTCTGCGTGGCCGTGATAATTCCCTTCGAACTTGATGAACTTGTTGCGCCCGGTATAGCCGCGGGCCAGCCGCAGGGCAGACATGCAGGCTTCCGTACCGGAGTTCACCATGCGCACCATGTCTATATTGGGCACCATGCTCACGATCAGCTCCGCTATCTTTATTTCTAGCTCCGTAGGTGCGCCGAATGAAGTAGAGTAGGTGGCATACTCCTGTATGGCCTTTACTACCGGCTCATAGGCATGTCCCAGTATCATGGGCCCCCAGGAATTGATATAGTCTATATAGCGGTTCCCGTCTACGTCAAACAGGTGGGCGCCCTGGGCGCTCCGCATGAACACAGGCGTACCGCCTACGCTTTTGAACGCGCGCACCGGGGAGTTGACCCCGCCGGGAATGAGCTGCTGCGCCCGCTCGAATAGAACATTGCTTCGTGAATACATGGCACAAAAATATTTTTATCCTAACAACTTTACGGCATCTTTTGCAAAATAAGTAGCGATCAGGTCGGCGCCTGCGCGTTTGATGCTGGTTAGTATTTCCAGGATGGCTTTTTCTTCGTTCAGCCATCCCATGCGGGCGGCCGCTTTTACCATGGCGTACTCGCCGCTTACGTGGTAGGCGCTTACGGGAACGGTTACACGGTCCTTTATCTGGCGCATAATATCCAGGTAAGCCAGGGCGGGTTTTACCATTACAATGTCCGCGCCTTCTTCCACATCCATCAGGGTTTCCTTAATGGCCTCCCGCGCGTTGGCGTAATCCATCTGGTAAGTTTTCTTGTCCCCGAAGCCGGGCGCGGAGTCCAGCGCATCGCGGAAGGGGCCGTAAAAACAGGAGGCGTATTTGGCGCTGTAGGCCATGATGCCCACCTTATCAAAGTTATGGGCTTCCAGCAGGTTGCGGATGGCCAGTATGCGGCCGTCCATCATATCGCTGGGCGCTACAAAGTCCGCCCCGGCCTTTGCATGGTTCAGGCTCATGCGGGCCAGCACTTCCACGGTAGCGTCGTTCACGATCTCCTGGCCTTTTACAATGCCGTCATGCCCGTAGGAAGAGTAGGGGTCCAGCGCTACATCGGTCATTACTACCATTTCCGGAACGGCATCCTTAATGGCTTTAATGGCGCGCTGCATCAGCCCGTCAGGGTTAACGGCCTCGGTGCCTTCGTTATCTTTCAGCTCATCCGCACATTTTATGAACAGCAATACGCTGCGGATGCCCATGCTCCACAGTTCCCTGGCCTCCTGCACGGTATTGTCCAGCGAGTAGCGGTAGTAGCCGGGCATGGAGGCAATCTCTTCCTTCACATGCGCTCCCTCCGTAATGAACAGCGGTGCAATAAAGTCTGCAGGCGTCAGTATGGTTTCTGCCACCATCGCGCGGATGGCGGGGGAGGTTCTCAATATCCTGTTACGTCGTATCATAATCTAATATTTGAGCATGTAAAATCATAAATGTAAAATTTCAAATGTAAAAGTAGTCGTTAAGTGTTTTAATGAAACATCGCCATTTTACTTTTACATTTGAAATTTTGCATCTAATATTCTTTTTTCTATTCTGTCCAATCCCTCGGCTGCAAATACTCTAGCAGCTTCGCTTCCGGGCTGCCCGGCGCGGGATGGTAATCGTATTCCCAGCGCGCGCGGGGCGGAAGGCTCATCAGGATGGACTCTATGCGGCCGTTGGTTTTCAGCCCGAACAGGGTGCCCCGGTCGTGGATCAGGTTGAACTCCACGTAACGGCCACGCCTGTACTCCTGCCAGTCCTTGTGAGCCGTGGTAAAGGGCGTGTCTTTCCTTTTCCTTACAATGGGAAGGTAGGCTTCCGCCAGGGCCTTCCCGTTGGCCTGGGAAAAGCGGAACAGTTGTTCCGCGTCCCGGTTCGCATCGGGGCGCAGGTAATCGTAGAAGATACCGCCAATGCCCCTGGCTTCATTATTCCGGTGCTTATTTACAAAATATTCGTCGCAGTGTTTTTTATACAACGGGTACAGCTCTTTGCCAAAAGGATCGCAGGCCTGTTTGAAGGCCTGGTGAAAATGCCGTCCGTCCTCTTCAAAGATATAGTAGGGCGTAAGGTCCGCGCCACCGCCAAACCAACTGTCCTTCAGTTGGCCCTGCTGGTCGTACAGCTCAAAATAGCGGAAATTGGCGTGCACGGTGGGCACAAAGGGGTTCAGCGGGTGTATGACCAGTGAAATGCCGCAGGCCATAAACCGGCTGTCCGTTACCTTGAACTGTTGCGCCATGGCTTCCGGCAGGGCGCCATGCACCACGGAGGTGTTCACGCCGCCCTTTTCAAATACGGCCCCGCCGGCGATCACGCGCGTTTTGCCACCGCCGCCGCCGGGCCGCTCCCAGCGGTCTTCCCGGAAGGTGGCTTTCCCGTCAATGGCTTCCAGGGCGGCGCAAAGCTCGTCCTGCAGGCCGTGTATGAATGATATGAAGGAGTCTTTTATCATAAATTAATAATGAATAATTAATAATTAATAATCGTAAGGCCGGCATAACATGAAACACCGCTGTTGCGAATATTATTAATTATTAATTCTTAATTATTCTTCACCGTTTCTACGAACGCCCGGGCATGGTCCACCGGTATATTGGGCAGGATGCCGTGGCCCAGGTTGGCGATGTACCGCTGTTGGCCAAAGCCCTGCATCATGGCTTTCACCGCTTTTTCAATTTCCGGGATGGGCAGCAGCAGCCTGGCGGGATCAAAATTGCCCTGCAGCGTTACGTTGCTGCCGGCAAAGGCCCGGGCCTGCTGTGGTTGTATGCACCAGTCTATTCCCAGCCCGTGCGCGCCGGTAGCGGCCATGGCTTCCAGGGCGTACCAGGCGCCTTTGGCGAATACGATCACCGGGCAAATGTCTTTCATGGCCGCTACGATCTGCCGGATATATTGCAGGGAGAAAGTTTCAAAATCTTCCGGGCTTAGCAGGCCGCCCCAGGAGTCGAATAGCTGCACGCAGTCGGCGCCGGCGGCTGCCTGCTCTTTCAGGTAGGCGATGGTGGTATCGGTGAGCATCTGCAGCAGTTGGTGCGCTACCTGCGGCTGCTGGAAGCAGAAGCCTTTAGCCTCGTCAAAAGTTTTGGAGCCTTTGCCCTGCACCATGTAGCAGAGCAGGGTCCAGGGCGCGCCGGCAAAGCCTATCAGGGGCACGCGGCCGGCCAGGGTTTGTTTGGTAAGGCGCAGCGCATCAAACACATAATGCAGGGTATCCTTTACATCGGGTACGTGCACGCGCTGCAGGTCCGCAGCGCTTTTTACCGGCGCCGGCAGCACAGGGCCTACTTTTTCTATAAGCTGCACCTCCAGTCCCATGGCCTGGGCTACCACCAGTATGTCGGAAAATATAATGGCGGCGTCCACGCCCACCTGGTCTACCGGCATGACAGTGATCTCGGTGGCCAGTTCGGGGTTCTGACAGCGTTCAAAAAAAGAATATTTGTCCCGCAGCTTGATATAGTCCGGCAGGTAGCGCCCGGCCTGGCGCATCATCCATACAGGGGTACGTGCTGTTGTTTCTCCGCGTAAAGCTCTCAGCAAAAGGTCATTCTTCAATGCGCTCATTCGTAGCAGTTAATGTTGTTAAAATAAAATATAGCTGTTTGCACCATGCTTTCCGCACTGGGCGCGGTGCTGATAATGATCCGGTTATCGGTAAAGTCCTCCAGCGCCGCTGCAGTGGTTTGGCCAATAGCAAAACATACCGTGTGCCTGGGCAGCCGGTTCACGCTGAAAAAGCTGGTTACCGCGCTGGGACTGAAAAAGAACATCCCGTCATAATCCGATGTAGTGACAACAGGCGTGGGCACATTTTCATACAACACTATTTCATGCACCCGGATGCCATGTGCGGAAAGGATGGCCGGCAGCTCATCCCGGCGTTGCCGGCTGCAGAAGAAATATACTTCCTGTACATCGCCCAACTGCACAATGGCATAGGCCAGCGCTGTGGCATTGGCGGCCGTGGCCCTGAAATTACATTCACGTAACGCTTCCTGCACCGCCTGCAGGGTAGCGCCTTCCAGGCAGCAGATGTCCCAGGTACTGACTACGTAAAACGTATCGCCCTGGTGCAGGTAGCGGTCCATGATATTACCTGCATGAGCGCTGGTAAATACCGCGGTAATATGCTGCGGCAGCAGTTGTTCAATAACGCCCCACAGCTCCTCCGTTATAACAGGCTGTATATCTGTAAACGCCTGCACGCTGATGTCCAGTCCCTGGCCGGCCGCTTTTTCCAGCAGGTGGCCGGAGAGGGGCCTGGTGCATAATATGCGTGGGCGTTCATTTTGCATGTTTGATCTCCGCTACTATTTTATCGCCGCCCCGGAACAGGATGTCCTGTGCCATGGTTTTGCCCAGGTCAGCCGCTGCCTCCACCGGCACCTGTTTCGCCGCTTCCAGGAAGGTTTGCCCATCCAGGCTGCTCAGCTCCCCGGTAAAATGGAGCCGGTTGTCGCGAATATAGGCATATGCGCTGATCGGGGTGGTGCAGCCGCCCAGCAAGGTGCGCAGGAAATCCCTTTCCACCTGGGTGCACAGGGCGGTTTCCGCGTGATGCAGGGGCGCGCAGGCTTCCCGGCAAAAAGTATCGTCCTCCCGGCATACGGCCGTTACCGCGCCCTGTGCAGGAGCGGGCAGCATCCAGTCCAGCTCCACGGACCTTTCGGGCCGCAGGTGTATCCTTTCCAGCCCGGCGGCGGCAAAAATAGCGGCATCCCAGGGCTCGGCAGCCAGCTTTTGCAGGCGGGTGTTCACGTTGCCCCGCAGGTTATGTATCTGGTGCTGCGGGAAGCGGCGCAGCCACTGGGCCTTGCGCCGCAGGCTGCTGGTGGCGATATGGGCGGTATGGTCCTTTTGCTCCAGGAAGGCCATGTCCTGCTTGTATACCAGCAGGTCGCGCACCGGGCCTCTTTCCAGCACGGCCGCCTGCACAATATTTTTCGGTAACTGGGTAGGAACGTCTTTCAGGGAGTGTACCGCAATATCGATGCGGTTGTTCAGCAGGGCGGCATCCAGCGCTTTGGTGAAAATGCCCTGTACGCCTATTTCGTACAAAGGAGTGACCAGGTCTATGTCTCCTTCGCTTTTGATCAGCACCAGTTTGGCGGTATAGCCTTGTGCGGTCAGCAGGTCCTTTACCAGGTTAGCCTGCCAGAGGGCTAGCTGGCTTTCCCGGGTGCCTATCCGTATTTCTTTTTGCATGAATTAATCCTGGTTAATGCCGGTCTCAAAAATGTCGTTAATCATGGCGATGTACTGATCGCTTTTGCCGGTTTCCTTTCGCACTTTGCCAGCCATCAGGTTGATCATTTTCTGTATGATGCGGGAAGAAACTTCTTCCATGTCCTCCAGGTCGTAGCTGGCGCCGTTCTTCTGCTGCTGTATTTCCCGGGTGTGGATCTCCTGCAGCTTGTCCTTTACGGCTTTCAGCACCACGGCATGTTTGCGCATTTTGTACCAGTAGAGGAATTCCGCCATGTGCTCGTCTATCATGGCCAGCGCTTTGGGCACTTCCTGCATGCGCATCTGCAGGGTCTCGTCCTGTACTTTGGACAATTCGTCCACGTTCACCAGGGTGATATGCGGCAGCTCGCCTACGGCCGGCTCCACGTTGAAAGGAATTGAGAGGTCGATGACCAGCTTGGGCGTGGCGGCCTGCAGGTGCGAAGCCAGTACGGTGGGCTGCGGCGCATTGGAGGCTACCAGTATCACATCGGCCTGCTGCAGGGCGGGCACCAGGGCCTGCCAGGGGGCGGACTGCAACCCGTGTAGTCCTGCAAATTCCGCAGCCACGGCTTCCGTGCGGTTGATGAGCGTAATATCCTTTACGCCCAGGTACTCCATCATATTCTTGCAGGTGTTGCGGCCTATCTTGCCTACGCCCAGCAACACCACTTTTTTATGCTGTATGTCCGGCACCTTTTTTTCCAGCAGGCGCACGGCGGCAAAAGCTACGGAAACGGTGCCCGCGCTCAGCCCTGTTTCATTCTTGATCAGCTTTGAAACCTGCAGCACGCTGTTTACCAGCCTTTCCAGGAAGCCGCCCAGGCAGCCGTTTGCCTTGGCAAAGCGGGAGGCGGTGCGCAACTGCCCGATGATCTCGTAATCGCCCAGTATCTGTGAATCCAGCCCCGTGCCCACCTGGTACAGGTGTTTCACCGCATCTTCGCCGGAACGGATGTAGGCTAACTGCGCAAACAGGTTGCAATCGCCGTTGGTGGCCTTGCAGATCAGCTCCATGAGCTGCTGTGCACTGGGTGCAAAACCGTAAATTTCCGTTCTGTTACAGGTAGAAAGTACGAAAAGATCATCCAGTTGTAGTGCCTTTGCTTGCTCCAGCAGGTGCCCGTATTGTGCCTGGTTGATGGCAAAGCGTCCTCTGATAGCAGCATCCGTTTTTTTGTAGTTGATACCAATACTGTGAAAATTGGTAATATCTTTTGAATAGCTGACCTGCATTATTTCCATATAAGCTTCCGGCTGCAAAAATACTGGCATACGCAGCAAACACGGGCTTCTTGCTGTCATTAGTGTGTCATTTGTGCTGTTTATGACAATCATAAGACATTGGCCGCAGATGCTGCTGTTACGTAGATAAAAAACAATGATTTTCGTCAGCTTTGCAACTGACGCTAATCTAACAATTGCATGACATTTTTCACAACATCAACCTGAAAGAACCGTTACTTTTGCAACAATTTCTGAATAATGGAAGCGAAAACTGATACAGGGATCGTACTGATGAATCTGGGCTCTCCTGATTCCACAGCCGTTCCCGATGTGCAACGGTACCTGAATGAGTTCCTGATGGACAAAAGGGTGATCGATTACCCTTATTTATTACGGTGGCTGCTGGTAACCCGCATCATTGTGCCCCGGCGCGCGCCCAATTCTGCGGCGGCTTACCGCTCCATCTGGTGGGAAGAAGGCTCCCCGCTGATGGTGCTTACACAGCAGTTGCAAAAAGCAGTGCAGCATGACCTGCAACTGCCCGTGGAAATTGCCATGCGCTACGGCAATCCTTCCCCGGCCGTAGCATATGATAAGCTGCTGCAGCAAAACCCGCAACTGAAGGAAGTGATCCTGCTGCCCCTGTACCCGCATTACGCCATGTCGTCTTACGAAACGGCTGTGGAGTACGCAAAGGAGCTCCATAAAAAGAAACGCTATCCCTTTAAGCTCACCATTATTCCCCCTTACTATAACGAGCCGGATTATATCAATGCCGTAGCGGAAAGCATGCGGCCCTACCTGCAGCAGGACTACGACCATGTGCTGTTCAGCTACCACGGTGTACCGGTAAGGCATATACGAAAAGGAGACATTACCGGCGGGCATTGCCTGCAGGTGGAGGACTGCTGCCATGTGCCGTCAAAAGCGCACGGGTTTTGCTACCGCCACCAGGTATACAATACATCGGAGCTGGTGGCGGCCCGGCTGGGACTGCCCGCGGAGAAGTGGAGCGTTTCCTTCCAGTCCAGGCTGGGGCGGGAGGAATGGCTGCAACCCTATACGGCGGAGCGGCTGGAACAGTTGCCTAAAGAAGGGAAGAAAAAGCTGCTGGTGGTATGCCCGGCCTTTGTGTCCGACTGCCTGGAAACGCTGGAGGAGATTGCCGTGGAAGGAAAGCACTCCTTCATCAGCAACGGCGGCGACAGCTTTACCATGATCCCCTGCCTCAATGTGCACCCGCTCTGGGTGCAGGCAGTGGTGAAGTGGTGCGAACAATCAGTTACTACATCATGACCAACACGACCATCATCGCCGGCGCCGGTATTGCCGGGCTCACCGTCGCTTATGAGCTGCAGAAACGGAACATGCCCTACCTGTTGCTGGAAGCGGGACCGGAGGTAGGCGGCGTGGTACGCTCCCTGCACAAAAATGGTTTTGAGCTGGATGCCGGGCCTAATTCCATAGGCGCCACATCCGCCACCCTGGCGTTTTTCCGGGAGATAGGGCTGGAGCAGGAACTGCTGGAAGCTACGGCAGCAGGCAAAAACCGATTCCTGGTGCGTCATGGTCGTTTACACCCCGTGTCTCCCAATCCCGTCAAAATACTTTCTTCCCCCTATTTAAGCGGCGCCGCCAAATGGCGCCTGTTCACCGAGCGTTTCCGGGCCCCGCAGCCGCCGGCTGCAGAGGAATCTGTAACGGCTTTTGTGAGCCGCCGTTTTAACCGGGAGATCTGCGATTACCTGTTCGATCCCATCCTGTCCGGCATTTATGCCGGCGACCCCGCCCGGCTTTCCGTGAATGAAGTATTGCCTTTCCTGCCCAAATGGGAGCAGGATTATGGCAGCGTTACCAAGGGGCTGTTCCGGAACAAGGGCCTGATGGCCGGCCGTAAGATCGTGGCCTTCAAGGGCGGCAACCAGGTGCTGGTGCAGCGCCTGCAGGCGTTGCTGCGGGAGCCGCCGCGTTACAATTGCCGCATTACCGGCGTGGAACGGGCGGCAGCAGGATATGCGGTGAAATATGACGCCGGCGGGCAAACGGAAACCCTGTCCGCAGCCCGCGTGCTGTTCACCACCCCGGCCTATGCCACGGCAGCGGCATTGCAGGGCCTGGACCCTGCACTGGCGCAGCTCCTGCACGCTATTCACTACCCGCGCATGGGCGTGCTGCACCTGGGGTTTGACAGGGAAGCGGTGCGGCGCATGCCGCAGGGCTTCGGCTTCCTGGTGCCTGCCGCCGCGCAACTGCATTTCCTGGGCGCGATCTGTAATTCCGAGATATTCCCATCCCGGGCGCCGGCCGGCCAGGTATTATTCACCGTATTTACCGGCGGCGTACAGCAGGAACATTTCTTTGATGAAATGAACGATGATGCCCTGCAGCAAAAGATACTGGAGGAGCTTACTATTTTACTGCAGTTGCAGCGCCCGCCCGTGATGCAGCATTTCAGCCGCTGGGAAAAAGCCATTCCCCAGTTGAACACCGGGCACCGGCTGGTGCGTGCCGCCGTGCAGGATTTTGAGCAGCGGTTCCCCGGTATGTATATCAGCGGCAATTACCTGAGCGGTGTGGCCATACCAGCCATTATACAACATGCTGCCGCGCTGGCGGAAAAATTGTGGGCTTGGAATTCTAACGGTTAATGGAAGTGAGCTTGATTACGAAAATTCTATTGCACAAATAACCTCTTTAAACTGATAAGTAAGCGTATAATTATGCTCAAGTAATCTCCTATTGTCAAAAAAAGTTTTAATTTACCTTACGCTGATTGATTCATAAAAGAGGATATTAATATCTGCAATATTAAAGGGACATCCAAAACAAGCTGTTGGAATAAGAAAATTCAGGGCAAATAAATTTAACATATATTTCTCATTACCGAAGTATTGTGAGAGATATACTTATGTATTATACTCTATATATTGGCACTGCCTTATGAAACAATCTTTCCTGTTTTTTTTCTTCATTACTTGCTGTATTCCAAAGCTTTTGGCCCAAAAGATAGTAATTGATATCAATACTTTTGATAAATGGGCTTCTATTTCCAAAGACCTGAAAATAAGTAATAATGGGAAGTATGTATGGTATACCATAGCAAATAGTAGTTATACATATTTCCAGCGGAAATTGGTGATTCAATCGGTAGCTACTAATTGGAAATTGGAATTAAATGGAGCACGCAATGCGTCATTTACAGATGATAGCCGCAAAGTGTTATTTATTCAAGAAAAAGATAGTTTATGCTTGCTCGACTTGGATAGCAAATATGCTAAATATATTCCTAGTGTCGTTGATTTTCAGCTTTTTAAGCATGAGGGTGATGAATGGCTGGCTTACCGAAAGAAAATTCCGGAAACTCAACTTGTTCTACGAAACATGAAGAATAATGAAGAGCAGGCATTCACAAATGCTACAGAATACCTGCTAAGTAAAAACGGAACATCTCTGGTTTTTAAGCAGGAGAAACTAATAGGGAATGATACTTTACAGACTTTAAGCTGGGTTAATATTTCTAAAGGGCATTTAGGTGTGCCGAAAGTTATTGACGAATGTAAGGAAATATTGAATTTTCGTTTTGATGTTTCAGGAACACAACTGGCTTTTCTTAAGAGAGAGAAACGAAACGGACTGGAGGACAGATCAATTTGGTATTATAAAATTGGTATGGATCAGGCTGTTCCGCTAATAAATGGCAGTTCTCAGGAGATAGATGGCAACCTGCAGGTGGAAGGCTTATCCAACTTTAGTATTGATGGAGAACGGATGTTTTTTACTTTAAAGAAAAAAGATGTTCTCCGGGCAGCGCCCAAAGGGGAGCAGGTAGATGTATGGAATTACCTGGATGTGAAGCTTCAATCTCAGCAGCTAATAGAAGTTGCTCCCAGTCCAGGGAGCTATGCAGCAGTAATAGACGTAAGAAATGGTCGTATTATTCGATTGCAGAATGAGGACGAGGAATTCCGAATGATTAGTAATGACCGGAATGATGACTGGGCATTAATTACATATAAAAAGGGACATGAAGTAGAGGCCTATTGGAATAGATTATCGGCCCCACAATATTACCTGGAAAGTGTGAAAACGGGCAAGCGGAAGCAAATAGGAGTTCCTTTTTACAATATATCTCCAGGTGGTAAATATCTAGTAGGAGACGATGGACAAGGTAACATATTCACATATGAACCAGCTACTGGAGTGATACATGATGTTACAAAGTCAATTCCGGTACCAAGGGGTGATGCAGATGAAGATGTTGCTGGCAAATTATTTGACAGGGGTTTGATTTTTGGAAATTATTGGCAAATTGATGATGAAGGTATGGTGGTGTATGACAAGTATGACGTTTGGCAGGTAGATCCCAATGGAGTAAATGTTCCCATTAATCTGACCCACGGTTATGGACGAAAGCACAGTATCACTTTCAGATTTATAGAAGATGAAGACAAGATATATAGTAAGAATGAAATATTCACACTGAGTGCCTTTGATAATGACAGCAAAGATAATGGCTTTTATACGATAACATTGGGGAAAATGCAGGCCCCTAAATATTTGACCATGGGGCCTTATGTGTTTTATGTTCCATCCAAGCCGTTTATTATAGATGGAATAAAACCATTTAAGGCACGTGATGCAGAAAGTTATGTTGTATATAGATGTAGTGTTAAAGAATCTCCGAACTATTTCTGGACAAAGGATTTTAAAAAGTTTTATCCCTTAAGTCACGTTTACCCGGAGCGGAATTATGCCTGGTTACAATCAGAACTGGTGACCTTTACCACTATGGATGGGCGTAAGGAACAAGGAGTGTTGTATAAACCTGAAAACTTTGACCCTCATAAAAAGTATCCGGTTATTATTCACTATTATGAAACAAAGTCAGACCGGTTAAATCAATATGTTGCTCCGGGATTTTCAAACGGGGACATTAATATTCCTTATTTTGTGAGCCTGGGCTACCTCGTGTTTACACCTGATATCCATTATACCATAGGCGAGGTAGGACAGAGTGCTTACAATGCGATAGTGGGTGCGGGGGAGTATCTAGTCAGGCAGTTTTGGGTAGATGGCAAAAAGATAGGTCTGTCAGGTCATAGTTTTGGCGGATATCAAACCAATTATGTGATCGCTCATTCCAATTTATTTGCAGCGGCTTGTTCTGATGTTGGTGTGATAGATTTAATCAGTCTGTACGGGCACTTGCGTATGGGAACGACTTGTCAGGAATTTTGCGAAATGGCGCAGCTTAGAATAGGTGCAAGTTTGTGGGAAAAGAACGATTTGTATATAAAAAACTCTCCTATTTTTCAAGCGGGTAAGGTTACAACGCCAGTTTTGTTAGTGAGCAATAAACAGGATAAGAACGTACCTTTTACCCAGGGAGTGAAGTTTTTTACAGCCTTGCGTCGTTTAGGTAAAAGAGCCTGGATGCTGCAATATGACAATGAGGGTCATAATATTTTTCAAAGGAAAAATCAAAAAGATATTAGTATGCGCATAATGCAGTTTTTTGATTACTATCTGAAAGGAGCACCCATTCCTGAATGGATGGCAGCCGGTGTCCCAGCAAGAAAAAAAGGTACTAACCCCGGATTGGAATATGGTATAAGCGCCCCGTAAACAAGAATGTTAAAGTATAAGGAACGTAGTTTATACATTGCTATAAAGTGTTCGGCCAGTTTTTACTATTTATGAGGTAATATTAGTTAAATATAATAATATTTCTTAATATTATTATTGATATAACTGCCAACATTGGCTGGCAGTTATATCCTAATCTGTTTACATGCCGCCTGAAATGTTAGCCCTCATTGTACAGTCGACACCTTCAATTGTCGTAGCATAAACAGTACCAGCAGGGCTGGGTACTGGTCCGAAGTTTACATTAGTTAAAGTACATTCACCTGTCCCGTCTGCAGTTAGCCTATAATAGGTAGTAATACCCCTGTAAGATTTAAATGCCAGCGCTCCGCCAACTACTGCAAACATAACGATGGCTGTTAAAGCAATTTTTGCACGTTTCATGATCAGTTTGCTTTTTAGGATTCAAAAAGCTAAACTTTTAAGTTAACAAATTGCCTATTCTTACTTTTAACTTCAACAAAAAGGCGCTAGGCATTAACCTTCTGCGAAGTACCCGGGTAATTTATTTATTCAGTAAGTTTGGAGTTGAGAACAGAACCAAATTTATAGAACTGCATTTAGATACCTCTCTGATTAATTTTAGTTGGCAAATGAAAGATGTGAAAAGGGGGTTTTAATAGTCTTTGTGAATCTTTAATGGTTCAAATTTTTAAAACTTATACCTTGTATTTCAAATTCTAGAAAGACATCCTGGCTATATTAGCTTCACTTGAACATTGGGATTGGTGCCAAATTCATATTAAGAATAAAATGCAAGCTAAGATAACCAAAATTTTGTAAAAGATCAATAGGGCAAGTTCCTGTTGTCCTGAACAGTAACACGTTAAATTTACCTCTCATTCTTCCGCGGTTTCCCTTTTTTTCTTTAAATTCCATTATAAAATTCCACCAGATGATTGCAGGCGTACTCAAAGAAAAGACAGGAGAAACACGCGTGGCACTAGTGCCGGAGATCGTAAAACAACTGGTCAGGCAATCGGTAACCGTCTGGGTGGAAGCGGGCGCCGGCGCACAGGCCTTTTATCCCGATGAGGCGTATACGGAGGCCGGGGCGGTGATTAAGCCCGCTGCCGACATCCTGCAACAGGCGGACCTGCTCCTGGGCCTCGGCCTGTCTGATCATCATATCCGGGAAGCCATTCCCGAAGGCAAAACACTGGCAGGCATTTTCCAGCCATTATACAACACCGGCCTGATGCAGAAGGCGGCTACCCGCCGGCTTACGCTTTTCAGCCTCGATACCATTCCCCGCACCACGCGCGCACAGAGCATGGATGTGCTCAGCTCCCAGGCCAACATTGCCGGTTACAAGGCGGTGCTGCTGGCCGCTTATACCTATAGCCGTTATTTTCCCATGTTCATGACCGCTGCCGGCAGCATAGCGCCGGCCAAGGTGCTGGTGCTGGGCGCAGGCGTTGCCGGTTTACAGGCCATTGCCACCGCGCGGCGGCTGGGCGCGGTTGTGGAGGTATTTGACACCCGCCCGGCAGTAAAGGAGGAAGTGATGAGCCTGGGCGGCCGTTTCATAGAGGTGGAGGGGGCGGCGGACGCCAGCCAGGCGGGCGGGTACGCTGTAGAGCAAACGGAGGCGTATAAACGCCGGCAGGAAGAGAAAATAGCGGACAGCATCGCCAAAGCGGATATTGTGATCACTACCGCCCAGATACCCGGAAAACCCGCGCCGGTATTGGTTACCCGGGCCATGCTGGAACGTATGCGCCCCGGCGCGGTGATCGTGGACCTGGCAGCCGCTACCGGCGGCAATACCGCGCTTACTCAGGACAGCAGCACCGTGCAGCACAATGGCGTTACCATCATCGGTAATTCCGCCCTGGCTGCCACCATGCCGGTAGATGCCAGCAAGCTGTACGCCAGGAACCTGTTCAATTTCCTGCAGTTGATCATCCGTGAAGGACAACTGGCTCCCGATTTTGAAGATGATATTGTGCAGGGCGCCTGCATTACCCGCAACGGCGCTGTCGTGAATGAAAGGGTGAAGGCCCTGGGCAGCCTGGTGGTGTAAGGTGCCTGCTACCACAGACTTTTTTTGCAACCGATAATACGCAGTTTATGATCGCTTCCTTGCTCTCTTTTATCCAACAACATCTTGAGCTGATCTACATCGTCATACTATCCGTGTTCCTGGGTATTGAAGTTATATCCCGGGTGCCTTCCGTGCTGCACACGCCGCTGATGAGCGGCGCCAATGCCATTCACGGCGTGGTGATCATCGGCGCTATCATTGTAATGGGAGAGGCGCCGGCGGATAATTACCTGGCGCTGGTGCTGGGCTTCCTGGCCGTTATACTGGGCACGCTGAACGTAGTAGGCGGCTTCGTGGTAACGGACCGTATGCTGGAAATGTTTAAGTCTAAATCCCAAAATCCAAATTCCAAATCCCAAACTGCAAAATCCAAATAATGACAGGCACTTGTATGAATAGCTGTTTTCCAATACCTCTGGGCATAGATAGCCTGCTTTGGAATTTGGGATCTGGGATTTGGAATTTCCTTCCCATTATCTACCTGGTCGGCTCTGTTACATTCATTATCGGCCTTAAAATGCTCAGTCACCCGGCCACCGCGCGGAAAGGCAATCTCATAGCCGCCGGCGGCATGACGCTGGCGATACTGGGCACCATCTTCCTGTACCGGCATAACGGGGAGCGCCTGCATAATTACGGATGGATATTTGCCGGTTTGCTCATAGGCGGCGTCATTGGCGTGCTGGCTGCGCGGAAAGTGAAGATGACGGCCATGCCGGAAATGGTGAGCCTCTTCAACGGTATGGGCGGCGCCTGCGCCGCCCTGATATCGGTGGTGGAATTCAACCATATGATCAGCGTGCCGCCTGAAGGCGGCATTATCTCTACCGTGATCAAGGCCATTACAGATACCGGCCCTGCATCATTGAGCGGCCGTACCCTTATCATTTTGCTGGGGCTGATCATCGGCACGGTGTCCTTTGCCGGCAGCATGATAGCCTGGGGAAAGCTCAACGGGCGCATCCGCGATTTTGCTTTCAGGGGACAGCATATTGTGAACCTGCTGGTGCTGGGCGTTTCCGTGGTGGCAGCCGCGTACCTCGTAGCGGCTATTGATAACCATGTGCAGCCGGAGCTATCGGCCGGGCTGGAACTGCGGCTGCAGGCAGACGGTATTGTACGGTGGCTGTTCTACCTGGTATTGCTGCTGTCTGTCGTGTACGGCGTATTATTCGTGATGCCCATCGGCGGCGCGGATATGCCGGTGGTGATCTCCCTGCTGAATTCCTTTACCGGCGTGGCAGCCGCCTGCGGCGGTTTCCTGTATAACAACCCGGTGATGCTCACCGGCGGGATACTGGTGGGCTCTGCCGGCACCATCCTCACCATCCTGATGTGCCGGGCCATGAACCGTTCCCTGAAGAATGTGCTGATCGGCTCTTTCGGCGGCGCCAAAACCGGTGTGGCCAAAGAGCAGGGGCAGTACAAGGCCATTTCCGTTCCGGATGCGGCCGTTGTGCTGGCTTACGCGCAGAAGGTGATCATTGTGCCGGGCTATGGCCTGGCTGTAGCACAGGCCCAGCACGCCTGCCATGAGCTGGAGAAACTGCTGGAGGACCGGGGCGTGAGCGTGCAGTACGCCATTCACCCGGTAGCCGGCCGCATGCCGGGGCATATGAATGTATTGCTGGCGGAGGCGGATGTGCCTTACGAAAAGCTGCAGGAAATGGAGCAGGCCAACGAGGCCTTTCCCTCTACGGATGCCGTGCTGGTGCTGGGCGCCAATGATGTGGTGAACCCTGCCGCCAAAAATGACCCGGATAGTCCCATCTACGGGATGCCCATCCTGGAAGTGGAGCACGCCAAGATGGTGATCGTGAACAAGCGCAGCATGAAGCCCGGCTACGCCGGTATAGAGAACGATCTTTTTTTCCGGCCTAAAACGTCCATGCTGTTTGGCGATGCCAGGCAGGTGCTGCAGCAGTTGATAACGGAGATCAAGCAGGTGTAGGTAATTGTAAATTCCTATAATTATTTTTGCCCCAAAGTATTCATGTGTCATCTTACCTGCCATCCTCATTACTCAACTCCCTGGAAGGGCTGCCCGGCTTTGATCGCGCGGCGTTTGAGGAGGTGCATGCCGCCGGTGAGCGGGTCACTTCCCTGCGCCTGAATCCTGCGAAGCTGCAGGATAAAGACCTGGCGGAAAAAGTATTACAGTCATTAAGTCCCGTGCCGGTGCAGCCGGTGCCCTGGTCGCAGCATGGGTATTATCTCCCGCAGCGGCCTTCCTTTACGCTGGACCCGTTCTTTCACGCAGGCGCCTACTATGTGCAGGAAGCCTCCTCCATGTTCCTGGAGCATGCGATCCGGCATAGCTGCGACCTGGCGCAATCTTTGAAGGTGCTGGACCTGTGTGCTGCGCCGGGCGGCAAAAGCACCCTGCTGCAATCCATTATCAGCGCCGGCAGCCTGCTGGTGGCCAATGAAGTGATCCGCGCCAGGGCCGGCCTGCTGGCGGACAATATCAGCCGCTGGGGCGCAGCCAACGTGGTGGTGACCAACAACGATCCGCGGGACATGGCCCGCCTGCCCGGCTTTTTTGATGTGATGGTGGTAGATGCGCCCTGCTCCGGCTCGGGGCTGTTCCGCCGCGATCCCGCAGCAGTGGAGGAATGGTCGCCGGAAAGTGTAGCGCTGTGCAGCCAGCGGCAGCAGCGCATACTGGCGGACGCCTGGCCGGCGTTAAAGGAAGGGGGCATCCTGGTATATTCCACCTGCTCCTACTCCAGGGAGGAGGATGAAGCTATACTGGACTGGATCTCCATGGAACTGGATGCCGAGAACGTGCCGCTGCCGGTGGAAGCCTCCTGGAACATTGTGACCACTTCGTCGGGTAAACGAAATTGCGAGGGCTACCGTTTTTACCCGGATAAAGTAAAAGGGGAAGGTTTTTTTATCGCCTGCTTCCGCAAAACGGGCGGTGGCGCCTGGCAGCCCGGCAAACGGAAAGATGCCCTGCCGGCGCTGTCTAAAAAAGACCGGGTGAAGCTGCAGCCCTGGGTGCAGAACCTGGAAGAATTATATTGCATGGCGCACCAGGGCGACGTTATCCTGCTGCCGCCGGGTATGACCAGCATTGTGCCGGTATTGCAACAACACTTATATTTGCGCAAGGCCGGCATAAAGGCCGGGCAGCTCACCGCGAAGGAACTGGTGCCGGACCACCAGTTGGCAGCTAGCACGTTAACCGCTGCAACTGTGCCGCGCGTGGCGCTGACACGCGAACAGGCATTGCAGTACCTGCGCAAGGAAGATCCTGCCGTGCAGGCGGCTGTAAAGGGATGGGCGCTCATGCAGTACGAAACTATGCCACTGGGATGGGCAAAAATATTGCCGAACCGCATCAATAATTATTATCCTAAAGAACTCCGTATTTTGAAAGAGATCTAGGGTTTTTACATCACCGGTATTCGGGAATTTTTCATTTTTTACGCATATATTCGTTGCCGAAAATGCGTTTGCATATAAAAGAGTTCAGTATGGTAAGATCATTTTTGATAATTGCGGGCATTATGTTGGGAGCGGCCGTAGCAGAGGCGCAGGAGATGTTGCAGGTGCAGGGGATAGCGCCGGACCTGTACCTGGTGCACACCGTTCAGAAAGGAGAAACTTTTTATAGCCTCTCACGCACATACAGCATTCCTCCCAAAGAAATAGCGGCGGAAAACCAACTTACTTTTGAGCAGGGACTGCAGATAGGACAGCAGGTGAAGATCCCGCTCACCGGCAGTAATTTTATGCAGGGCAGCAATGCCGCAGGCGGAGCGCCCGTGTATCACAGGGTAGCAGAAAAAGAAACATTATACCGTATCAGCGTTAACTATAACAAAGTGCCGCTGGACAATATCCGTCACTGGAACAATTTCAGCGGCGATGGGGTGCAGAAGGACAGTTACCTGATCGTAGGCTGGTTAAAAGGCGGCAACGGCGCTTCCGCACCTGCCTACGCGCAAACATCCGTGAGCCCGGCGCCACCTGCCACTACACCGGTGAGCACCGCGCCAGCCAGCCCGGCCCCCGCGCCGCCAGTAACGGGCGCTCCCACGACGCCCCGCCAGGAACAGGCGCCTGCTGCTATTACGCCTGCTCCCCCGGTATTAACGCCTGCTCCGCCGGTACAAACGGGCACAAGCGGCGCCACCGCCACGCAGGATACCGGTGCCGGCTCCATTGCAGGAACAACGCCTGCTGCCCCGGCAGCTACACCGCCGCCGCCTGCTACCGGCTCTTTTGAGCAGATATACATGCAGCAAACGGCCGGCAGGAAGGCGACCACGGAAAAAGGTCCCGGTGCCTGGTTCAAGAGCAATGCCACAGCGGGGAAATACTATGCGCTGCACAACTCCGCATCCCGCGGTACCATCGTAAAAGTTACCAACCCCCTCAACGGAAGGTCTATTTATGCAAAAGTGCTGGAAGCTATTCCGCAGATGAAGCAGAATGAAGGGTTGATCATTAAGCTCAGCGATTCTGCCATCAACGCCCTGGGCACTAATGAAGCCAAGTTCTATTGTGAGCTGAGTTACGAGAATTAAAGAGAGAATGTAAAATAACAAAAGTAAAATGACAAATGTAAAAGTTGGCGGCAACGTATCATTAAGACATTAAAACTGCGTTGAAACATATCTGCCGGCTTTTACATTTTACATTCTTCACTTCCCCTGTTTCATCACCGTTGACTCCCGGATGATCAGTTTTGTTTTCAGCATCACGGACGGCGCTTTCTTTACCGAGTAATCATTTTTTACGGTACTGGTAATATCCTGCAGCAGCAGCCTGGCCGCCTCGCGCCCTATTTCAAAGGTAGGCTGGGCCACGGTGGTAAGGCCGGGGGATACCAGCCTTGCGGAGAGATCGTTGCTGAAGCCCACTACCGCAATGTCGTCCGGGATGGACAATCCTTTTTGCCGGATCACTTCCATGGCGGCAATGGCGGTGGGGTCGTTGATGGTGAACAGCGCATCCGGTGGCTGCGGCAGCTCCAGGAAATGTTTGATGTAGATCCGGACTTTTTCCAGCGTCAGGTCATAGGAGATGACCAGGTCCGGGTCTACGGGTATCTTGTGCTTTTTCAGCGCATCCAGGTAGCCCTGCTGCCGCAGTTTGGTATTGATCAGTGAATCGGGGCCTGCCAGGTGCGCGATCCTTCTCCGGCCTATTTTGATCAGATGCTCCACGGCCCGGAAGGCGGCTTCATAATCATCCACTACTACATGCGGTACGTTCAGCTCATCGCTGGTGCGGTTAAAGAACACCAGCGGAATGCCCCTGCGCTGTATCATCTGGAAGTGATCAAAATTGCGGGTCTCCTTGGTATGCGATACGATGATACCGTCTACATGATAGGAGAGGAGCAGCTTTGTGTTCAGCACCTCCGCATTGTAGGATTCATTGTTGTGGCAGATGATGGCATTATATCCTGCTTCGTGCAGTACCTCCTGTGCGCCGATGATCACGGAAGGAAAATAGGTGGACATAATTTCCGGCACCAGGATGCCGATAATGTTGGTGTTGTTCCTGGCAAGGCCCAGCGCCAGCGGGTTGCGCTGGTAGTCCAGCTTTTGCGCCAGCTCCAGCACCCGGCTGCGTGTTTCCGGATGCACGCTGGGATGCCCCGTGAGCGCGCGGGAAACGGTGGACTTGGAGATGTGGAGTTGTTTGGCAATGTCGATAATGGAGATATACTTTGACTTCATATGCGTGGAATTTTATACCGCCGGAGCAAAAATAAGGAATATGGGAACATTCCCAATAGATTGGGAACAGTCCCACGGAAAAAACAGTCTTATTTATTTGTTTAATCGGGTTTGTTTAGCAAAATTTGACCATTGCCACGTACCACGTTTTGGGAAACTTCCCACGATCTTTTTTAATTATTTGTATGACGACAGCCATAGATACGGGGGTTATTTTCATCTTTTCAGTATTTGTGCTTTTCATCGGGATATTGTTCGCCCGCACCGGCCGGAACATGAAATCATTTTTTGCCGGGGGGGAGGCAGTGCCCTGGTTCATCGGCGGACTGTCCCTGTTCATGAGCTTCTTTTCAGCGGGCACTTTTGTAGCCTGGGGCTCCATTGCCTATAAATATGGCTGGGTGGCCGTCACCATCCAGTGGACCATGTGCCTGGGCGGACTGGTAACGGCGCTGTTCCTCGCCCCGCGCTGGAAGCGTGCCGGGGCGCTCACCGCTGCGGAATTCATCAAAGAACGTTTAGGCGTGCCCGTACAGCAGTTCTATATTTATATTTTCCTGCTGGTGTCCCTGGTCAGCAAGGGATCGGTGCTGTACCCCGTGGCCAAGCTGGTGAGCGTATCGCTGGGCTTTCCGCTGGAAGCCTGCACCCTGGTGCTGGGCGTGATGATGATCGCCTACACGGCCATCGGCGGACTGTGGGCCGTAATGGTAACGGACATCCTGCAGTTCGTGATCCTGACTGCTGCCGTACTCATTGTACTGCCCCTGTCATTGCAGGCGGCTGGCGGCTGGCAGACCTTTACTTCCAATGTGCCGGCAGATTTCTTTCATGCGCTCAACGGGGAGTATACCATTGGCTTCATACTGGCGTTTTCGTTGTACCATATCTGTTATATCGGCGGCAACTGGACCTTTGTACAGCGCTATACCAGTGTAGACTCGCCGGCATCGGCGCGCAAGGTATCTTTCCTGTTTGCGGCGCTGTATATCATCAGCCCCGTTATATGGATGCTGCCGCCTATGATCTATAAAAGCATCAATCCTTCCCTGCAGGGGCTGGATGCAGAGAATGCCTACCTGCAGGTGTGCCGGCTGGTGCTGCCGCCGGGCCTTATGGGCCTGATGCTCACCGGCATGTACTTTTCTACTTCCGCCACTGCCAATACAACATTAAATGTTTCCGCCGCTGTTTTCACCAATGATATTTACAAGGGCCTGCTGCGGCCCGGCGCTTCCCAGCGGCAATTGGTTCGTGTGGGCCGTCTTTCTTCTTTCCTGCTGGGCGCCGGTATGATCGGCATCGCGCTGCTGGTGCCTGCTGCCGGCGGCATGATAGAAGTAGTGCTGAGCATAGCGGCCATTACCGGTGGACCCTTGCTGCTGCCACCCTTATGGGCCTTGTTTTCCAAACGGCTCAGCGGCAGGGCGGCCTATGTGATATCCGCTGCCTGCCTGGTGGTGAACCTGCTTTTCAAGTTCGTAACGCCCTGGCTGTTCAGCATCAGCCTGAGCAGGGCGATGGAAATGGTGCTGGGCATAGGGCTGCCCTTGCTCATGCTGGCCGTATATGAATTCGTGATTGCCGCGCGACATAGCGCCTGTGATGACTACCTGCGGTACAGGTCGCGCGACAAACGGCAGCAGCAGGCGGCAGATGCTGCGGAGGCGGCCGCCGTTCACCGGCAGAACCTGTTCGGTCTGCGGGTCATTGCTTTTGCGCTGGGCTTTACTGCCTTGCTGCTGTACGTGTTGAGTATTATCACCACTTCCGGGAAGCTGCTGGTAGCCGGCATTGCCAGCGCCATCCTGTTGTGCGCGCTGATCCCCCTGCGCGCCGCCCGGAAACTGCAACAGCGTATGAAGGCGGAAGCCGTGCAAACAGCGCCGCCGCATACCGTTATGTTTTGATCATTTTACTATAAGGAGCATCGTATATGATTATCAGAGAGGAACATACTGTTCAGACAAGAAGCAACCGTTTGCTAACCCTGCAGGCAGACCTGGTGATCACCGGGGGCGGCATAGCCGGCTGCTGTGCCGCCATCACTGCTGCACGCGCCGGTACAAAAGTAGTGCTGGTGCAGGACCGCCCCGTGCTGGGCGGCAATGCTTCCAGCGAAATACGGTTATGGATACTCGGCGCCACTTCCCACCTGGGGAACAACAACCGCTGGTCAAGAGAAGGCGGCGTAATAGACGAGATATTGATAGAGAACCTTTATCGTAATAAAGAAGGCAACCCGCTGATACTGGACACCATCCTGCTGGAAAAAGTGCTGCAGGAATCCAATATCACCCTGCTGCTGAATACCGTGGTGTACGAGGTGCATAAATCGTCGGAGCGCAGCATCAGCAGCATACGCGCTTTCTGCAGTCAAAATTCCACGGAGTACGTGCTGCAGGCGCCCTTTTTCTGCGATGCTTCCGGCGACGGCATTGTGAGCTTCCTGGCCGGGGCGGCTTTCAGGATGGGCGCAGAGTCAAAGGAAGAGTTCGGGGAGCCGCTGGCGCCGGACAACGATTATGGGGAGCTGCTGGGGCATTCGCTGTACTTCTACAGCAAGGTAGCGCCGCAGCCCGTGAAGTTTGTAGCGCCGGCTTATGCGCTGAAAGATATCAAGCAGCTACCACGTTACAAGCTGCTCAGCCCCGGTGTGGATGGTTGCCGCCTGTGGTGGATAGAATACGGCGGGCGCCGGGATACGATATACGACACGGAGCAGATCAAGTGGGAGCTGTGGCGCATCGTGTACGGCGTATGGGACTACATCAAGAACTCCGGGAACTTTGAGGATGTGGACCACCTGACCCTGGAATGGGTGGGCGCTATCCCGGGCAAGCGGGAGAGCCGCCGTTTTGAAGGGCATTACATGCTCACACAGCAGGATGTGGTGAACCAGCAGCCGTTTGAAGATGCGGTGGCATTCGGCGGCTGGGCGCTGGACCTGCATCCCGCCGATGGCGTATACAGCCACCTGCCCGGCTGCAATCAGTGGCACACCAAAGGCGTGTACCAGATACCGTACCGTTCTTTTATCAGCCGGGATATTGACAATCTTTTCTTTGCCGGGCGTATCATCAGCGTTAGCCATGTGGCATTCGGCTCTTCCCGGGTCATGGCTACCTGCGGGCTGGGCGCGCAGGCTGCAGGCATGGCCGCCGCGCTGTGCGTGCAACATGGCATGCTGCCGCGGCAGTTGATGGAAAAGCCCTGCCTGCACCGCCTGCAGCAGGCCCTGAGCCGCGCGGGTCAAAGTATTCCGGGCATTCCGATCAGTCGCGATGAAAATGATCCCATGCGCACGGCCCTGATCACTACCTCTTCTACCTTGCCATTAGACGAAATTCCTTTTGACGGCCCCTGGATGCCACTGGAGGAAGGCGCCGGGCAACTGTTGCCGTTCAGGAAAGGAACATGCTACCAGTTCACGATAAAGGTTAAGGCTGCGCAGGCCACCACCTTACACGCCTCTTTGAAAGTGAGCGGGAAACCGTTCAATTACACGCCGGATGTTACACTGGAAACACTGGCCATACCGGTACAGCCTGGCGAGCAGTTGCTCACGCTTTCCTTTACTGCGCCGCTGCCGGAAACGCAATATGGCTTCCTGCTGCTGACCGCCAATCCTGCATTGCAGGTGCAGGGCAGCCAGTGGCGGTACAGCGGTATCGTATCCGTGTTCAACGGTAAGAACAAGGCGGTGTCCAACGAAGGCCGGCAAATGGCCCCGGAAGGCTCCGGGGTGGACAGTTTTGAATTCTGGTGCCCACGCCGCCGGCCGGAAGGATATAATATATCCATGACCGTTACTCCGGCACTGGAGCCCTATGCGCCTGCCAGCCTGGTAAACGGCTTTACCCGTCCCTACCTGGGGGCTAATGCCTGGGTGGCCGATCCGGCTGATCAACGGCCTTGGGTGCAGTTGCAATGGAAAGCGCCGCAGAAGTTGCGCGCGCTTACCCTGCACTTTGATACCGACTTTGATCATCCCCTGGAATCGTCCCTGATGGGGCACCCGGAGGATGTAATACCTTTTTGCGTGCGGCATTACCGCATTTACGACGAGCATGGCACACTGATACATGAAAGGGAGGACAATTATCAAACTATCAATCACATTGTATGGGACAAGCCTGTTAAAACTTCCACGCTGCGTATCGAAATAGCGCATCCTGCCGCCTTTGTGCCGGCGGGGCTTTTCGAGATACAGTGCGCCTGATCGCAGGGACTGTTCCGCCTTTATTAATTACCACGGTTATGAAAAAACATTTATCAGATCTGTTCATGAAGGTATGGATGCTGCCGGCCATACTGTTTATCCCGTTCTCGCTTTTCGCGCAGCAGCAGGCAGTAACAGGGAAAGTGGTCTCCATTGAAAAGGGAGAGCCGCTGGCGGGCGTTACCGTCAGGTTGAAGAACGGTAACAGCGGCGCCGTTACAGGGCCGGACGGTACTTACTCCTTAAAGGTGCCGCAACCCGGCGCCGTGCTGATCTTTTCCTTTACCGGTTTCCTGGAACAGGAAGTGCCGGTAAACGGGCGGCAGGAAATCAACGTAACAATGGGACCCGATCCCAAATCGCTGGGAGAGGTGGTGGTAGTGGGCTACGGCACGCAGCAGAAAGCCAATGTAGCCGGCGCCATCGCTTCCGTAAAACCGGCGGAGCTGAAGCAAACGCCTATTGCCAACGTGGTGCAGGGCCTGCAGGGCAGGGTGGCCGGGGTGCAGATCACGCAGAACTCCGCCGCACCCGGTGGTAACGTGAGCATGCGCATACGCGGCACCAACTCCATCAATGGTAGCTCCGAGCCGCTGTACGTGGTGGACGGCGTACAGCTTTCCAACTCCGGCGGTATTAACGACATCAGCAGTCTTTCCATTATCAACCCCAATGATATTGAATCCGTGGAGGTATTGAAAGACGCTTCCGCCACCGCCATTTATGGAGCGCGCGGCGCCAACGGCGTGGTGCTGATCACCACCAAACGTGGCAGGTCCGGTAAAACCCGGGTTACCTACGATGGGTATTATGGCGTGCAACAGGTGACCAAAAAGATGCAGATGATGAATGCCGCGGAATTTGCACAACTGGAAAATGACACCTATCATACCAATGTGTATGATGATCCCGCATCGCTGGGCGAAGGCGTGGACTGGCAGGAGCTGATATTCCGGGATGCGCCCATGCAAAGCCACCAGGTAGGGGTATCCGGCGGCAATGAGAAAACACAGTTCGCGTTGTCTGCCAACTATTTTAACCAGCAGGGCGTTATCATCAGCTCCAATTTTAAACGGTATGCTTTCCGCCTCAATTTTGATCACCGCATCAGCCCCTTGCTGCGGGTGGGCACCAGCCTGTATACCAGCTATATCATCAACAATACCATTCCTACCGCTTCCAGCAGCATTGATGCCGGCGCAGTGACCACCAGCATACTAGGCGCTGCATTGGGCGCACCGCCTACCTTGCAGCCTTACCGCGAGGATGGCAGCATATGGCCCTTTGGGGATCAGCTCAACGGCCGCTACCGCGAAGTGGTGAACCCGCTGGGGCTGGCGCAGATACTGAACCGCGACAAAACCAGCAGAACGCTGGGCAACATTTACGCGGAGTTTACCCCGTTGGAAGGGCTGACCTACCGGGCCAACTTCAATCCCATCATTTCCTCCGGTTTAAAGGATTATTACTCCCCGCGTTCCATTATGAATACCGGCGACCTGGTATCCGGCGGGGGTAAAGCGGCCAAAACCAATTCCAATACGGTGGTGCTGTTGCATGAAAGCGTGCTGACCTACGAACGGCGTTTTGCAGATCATTCCCTGAAATTCACCGGCGTATTTGCCACACAGACCAATCATAGTAATTGGAACAAGATCGAGGCTTCCAATTTCCCGAATGATGCCACCGCGAACGAAGCCCTGCAACTGGCAGTGGATAGAACGGTAGAAAGCTCGCGCAGCAAGGACCGGCTGGATTCCTACATGGGCAGGATCAACTACGGCTTCCGCGATAAATACCTGCTGGACCTGATTGCCCGCATGGACGGGGCCAGCAAGTTCGGCACCAACAACAAATACGGCTTTTTCCCGGCAGCAGCCGTGGCCTGGCGCGTATCTGAAGAACCGTTTATGAAGCGCCTGGCTGCGGTGAGCAACCTGAAGCTGCGTTTCAGCTACGGCGTTACCGGTAATGCCGGCGCCATTGATCCTTACCAGTCACTGGCTACCGCTACCGCCACCGGCAATTACTATTTTAACCATGCGCCTGTGAATGGCATCAGTCCTTCCGGTATTCCCAATCCTGACCTGAAATGGGAACGCTCTACCCAGGCAGACCTGGGTATAGACGCCGGCTTCTGGAATAACCGGTTGAACATAACGGCTGATGTGTATCATAAAAAGACCAAGGACCTGCTGTTTGTAATGGCGCTGCCCACTTCCTCCGGTTACAATACCATTACGGGCAACTTTGCCAACCTCGAGAACAAGGGCCTGGAAGTGGCTGCAGATGCGGCGGTGCTCACCGGTAAGCTGAGATGGAATGTGGCCGGCAATATCACCGTGAACCGGAACAAGGTAACGCATCTCACCAGCAGCACTAATGAATATACCGTGAACAACTATACGATCCTGAAAGTGGGAGAGCCGCTGGGCCTGTTCAAAACCTATGTGTTCGACGGCATTTACCAGACCGGCGAAACCATACTGCCCGGTGGTAGCCGCACCGGCGGCGTTAAGGTAAAGGACCTGAACAAGGATAACGCTATTACCGCCGATGACCAGACCATTATCGGCAATGCCAATCCTTCCTTTACCTATGGTTTTTCCACTAATCTCAGCTACGGGCGGTTTGACTTCAGCGCTTTCTTTTCCGGTTCGCAGGGCAACAAGGTGTACAACCTGATACGCTACTCTTTCGAGAATCCCTATGGCAGCCGCAATGTGTACAAGGCGCTGGTAAACCGCTGGTCGCCCACGAACCCCAGCAACGAATATGTGAGCGGGTTCCAGGGAGGCCGCCTGCCGCTGACAGACCGTTTCCTGGAAGACGGGTCCTACCTGCGCTGCAAGAACATTACGCTGGGCTACACGCTGCCGGCCATGAAATGGATCTCGTCTGTCCGCGTATACGGCAGCGTGAACAACCTGTTCACCATCACGGACTATACCGGGTTTGACCCGGAAGTGAACACCTTCGGCAATTCCAATACGCTGATAGGGGTGGATAACCTGGTATACCCGATAGCCCGTTCTTTCCTGTTCGGGATGCAGGTATCCTTTTAAAAACGTATAGCCTTTACAGTAATCACTAAAAAATATTGATCCATGCCAGGTAATATCAGATCAAAATACGGCGTCCTCACCTGCCTGCTGGCAGCAGCGCTTTTGTCCTGCAAGCTGGAGGAAACGCCCTATTCCGCCATTTATACAGACACCTTCTATAAAACGCAGCAGGACGCAGAAGCTGCCATTGCCGCCGTATACACGGCGCTGGCCGATATGTACGGCGGTCCCTCCCCATTGCTGGTGGCGGACCTCAGTGCAGACCAGGTATATCCCAGGCCGGTAGTAGGCCGCGATACCTATACCCTGTTCAGCTATGATGCCGATTATACGGCGGTAAGGAGCTATAACCGCACCATGGAGTCGCCGGTGAATATCTGGGACAATTGTTATAAGGGGATAGAAAGGGCCAACTGGGTGCTGGAAAAAGTGCCCGGCACCAGCATGGATGCGGAGCGCAGGCAACAGATACTGGGGGAAGCCTGGTTCCTGCGCGCCTGGTTCCACTGGATGCTGACAAAGAATTTCCGTGACGTGGTGGTGAGAACGCATCCCAGCAAGGTGCTGGAGGATGCTTACAAGCCGGGGAGCCCGAAGCAGGAAGTGTACCAGCAGGTATACCGGGACCTGGACAGCGCCATCGCCGCCCTGCCGGAGTATTCTGCATCCTGGGCCAAGGGCCGTCCCAGCCGGGAAGTGGCGCAGGCCATCTATGCCAAGGCGGCCCTGTATAATGAAGATTGGACCACTGCCCTGGAGAAGGCCAGTGCGGTGATCAATAGCGGCAGGTACCAGTTGATGGACAATGTGCTGGACGTATATGATCCGGCCAGAGAAGATGCGGCCCGGCAGGAGAATATGTGGGCTTTTGAAGCGGAATCCGCTGTGCCTTCCCGCGCTTCGCAGATCATGTCGCTGTACGGCCCGCCCAATAGTAAGGGGCCCGCTTATGGAAATTCTTCCTACGGCTCTATTTTTGCCTACCCGGACTTTTTCGCTTCCTTTGATCCGGCGGATAAGAGGCGGCAACTGCTGGACACGTTTTATATAGACCGGCAGGGCAATACGGTGCACCAGGCTAACATTACGCCCATTACGCCCAAAGGCGTACTGGTAAAAAAATATATGGACCCTAATTCCATCGGCAATGCGCACAGCACCAACATCCCGCTGTTACGGCTGGCGGATGTATACCTGGTGGCGGCGGAGGCGGAAGCCAGGCAGAACGGGCCTACCGCGGCGGCCTACGGTTTCATTAACCGGGTGCGCACCCGGGCCGGCCTGCCGAACCTGGAGGAAGGGCTGAGCAAGGAAGCCTTTATTGCCGCCGTGCTGCAGGAGCGTAGCTGGGAACTGTTTGCGGAAGGCGACCGCTGGTACGACCTTACGCGCACCAACACTTTTATGCAGGTGATACCGCAGGCGGTGAATGATGTATTTCCCGCCCGCAACCCCCAGCCCAGGCACCGGTATTTTCCCATACCGCTCAGCGAGATCAATGCCAATCCCGAACTGGAACAAAACCCTGACTGGAAATAAACCGAATGATACCAACAATGAACCTTACACGATCATACCATACCCTGATAGCCGTCTTGTTACTGCCCGCGTACCTCTGCGCGCAGGACAAGGCGGCCCTGCATAACCGGCACCTGGATGTTGAATGGAGGCAGGGGCAAAGCGGTTACCGCATTGTAAAGGCCGCTGTAGTGGCAGGGAACGGGCATACACCGCTGGCGCAGCCTTCCGGTGAATATACGGTGCTGTACAGCGCCCGTAAGCCGGATTCCCGGCCTCTGCGGCAGCAGGTGGCTAAGCGCGCGGCCACTTTCCCGGAGCCGATTTACAGGTACCTGATCAAGCGCTGGGATGAGAACCTGGAACCGGTGGCCATGAACACTGCCGGCAAGGCCCTGCATTTTTTCCCGGCAACCGCTACGCAGGACGGCGATACGGCGGTGGTATTCCGCTATGGCAATGATACCCTGCAGTTAACAGCCCGCTGGAGCCTGGAGGCCCGCTATCCGCAGGATATTACAGTGACGCTGACGCTCAAAGCCCTGAAGCCTGGCTATTATGCCCTGGCCACCCCTGCATTGGCCACTGTACCGGAGCAGCAACTGGCCTGGGGCATGATACCCGGTTATTTCCAGGCCAAAAGCCTGCAGCACGACCTGGTGAGCAGCTACGGTTACGGGCAGGGCATACCGGACCGTCCCATCATCCTGCGGGAACGTACAGCCAGCACCCTGTGCCCGTTGATACAGGACCGCAACGGTATTTCCCTGGCCGTAATACCTGCGCCCGGCACCGGCCGTGATCCCTGGGAAAGTGATCATAATACCCATAGCGAATGGAAGTTGGGACTGTCCCTTATGGACCGTAAAGGCGCGCTGACGCCGGTGGCGTACCACCCCGTGCTGGGACAGCAGGATTCGTATATGCAGCCCGGTGAGGAGCGCGCCTTCGCTTTCCGTTACAGCCTGCAGGCAGCGGATTGGTACAGCGTGTACAAACACGCCATCTATGATATTTACCGCTTCCGCGATTTCCTGGCGCTGAAGCAAACCCGGCAATCGTTGACGGACCGTATCATGGAGATGCTGCATTATGTGAAGGCGGACAGTACCTCCCGCTGGCGCATGGCAGTGCACAAAGGTTTGCAGATAGGCGCGCAGGACTACCTGGGCGGCGTGGTAGGATCGGACAAGGATGCCACGAAGAATTCCGACTATGGCGCTATGTGGATGCTGGCCCGCCTCACCGGCGATACCCTGCTGGAGCGGCAGCGCCTGCCCTACGCGCTTAATTTCAAGCTGATGCAGCAGCAGGAGGAGCCGGGCTTTTTCCAGGGGGCCACTACCGGGCAGTACTATCTCTGGAAGAGCAAACGCTTTACTGAAGAATGGGGCGCCTACGTAGAGCCGGTCGCGTTAACCTATTACACCATGATGGATATGGGCAATATATTGCTCTTTGAACCGGGTAACCAGACCTTGCGGAAGCGGCTGCGGCTGGGAGCGGACAAACTGCTGCAATGGCAGCACGCGGACGGCCGCTGGGAGGTAGCCTATGATCATAACACTACCCGGCCCATGTTCACCGATCTGCAGGACCTGCGCCCCACCTTTTACGGGCTGCTGGTGGCCTACCGTATACTGGGCGACAAAAAATACCTGGCGGCCGCGCGCAGGGGCGCTGACTGGTTTGTAAAGGAAGCCACTGATCGCGGTTATTTCCTGGGTGTGTGCGGCGATGCGCGCTTTGTAGCCGATTTTGCTACCGGGCAGAGCGTGCAGGCTTTGCTGGAGCTGTACGACCTGACCGGTGAACAGCGATACAGGGATGCAGCCATCGCCACCGCGCGTATCTATACGGCATCCATCTATACGCATCCCATCCCTTCCCGCCGGAAGAAAACCGTGAACGGCGTAACTAGGGAGGATTGGGAGATCAGCCAGGCGGGCCTCAGTTTTGAGCATGGCGGCAGTTTAGGCTCCGCCACCGTTAATGGTCCTATCCTGCTGGCCAGCCATGCCGGTATGTTTGTGCGCCTGTTTTCCATGACCGGGGACTCCCTGTACCTGGACATGGCCCGCGCCGCCGCCCTGGGGCGCGATGCTTTCGTGCACCAGCCCACCGGCGTAGCCTCCTATTACTGGAACGTGATGGATAAAGGCGCGGGGCCGTACCCGCATCATGCCTGGTGGCAGGTAGGCTGGATCACGGACTACCTGTTGTCCGAAGCAGCGCTGCGCAGCGGCGGAAAGATCAATTTCCCGCCCGGGTTCATTACGCCTAAAGTAGGCCCACACCTGTGCTATGGGTTTGCGCCGGGGAAGGTATTCGGGCGTAGCGCCAGCCTGTACCTGCCGGACAGCATGCTGCAGGTCAGCAACCCGTTGGTGGACTATATGAGCGCTATTGATACCGCTTCCAGCCAGTTGTATGTAATGCTGCTGAACAACGATGATGAAACACAGCAGGCCAATGTGCAACTGGACCTGGAGAAGGTATTGCCGGATAAAAAAGTGCAGTTGACCATTGTGCGGCTGCTGGACCACAAGGGGCAGCGGGACGGCGATGTGCGCATTGGCGCATCGCAGCAGGTCACTATCCCGCCTTATGGCCTGAAAGTACTGTTATTCAGCTATGCTCCGGCCGATACACAGTATGTAGCCGTGAAGCACTGGGTATGCGTGAACCAGTGGGGCTATAACAGCAATGCGCCCAAGCGTTTCACAGTACCGACTGCCGCACAGGAAAACCTGCATTTCCGGATCACCCGGCAGAACGGGACGGAAAAATTATTTGAAGGCATGGTGCAGAACGGCATCGGCGACTTTACGGAATTCCGCCCTGCCGACCCCGGACCTTATACTGTGCAGGTGGAAAGCAGCCGCCTGCCGGGTGCCGCCTCGTATCCCTTTGAGATAGGCCCGTTTGTGCTGGAAAGAATGGCCGCGCAGCCTTCCATCGATTTTATGAACGACTGCCGCAGCATTACCGGCACGCATCCATCTGCCTATGGCGGCTGTCCCTGGCGTGACGGCACATTTTACTCCTACGAGATACCTTCCCTGGTGCTGATGTACCTTTCGAATCCACAGCAGTACGAGCGATTGCCTGCTACCATTGATTATGCGGCAATGAAGCGCAAGGTGCTGGACCCAGCCTTCCGCCTGGTAAAAGCGCCGAATGATTCCACCGCGCTGGCCAGCGCGCGCCGTTACTTTACGGAAATACCTCCACTAACGGGAAAGCATATACCGGACCTAATGTGGGACCTGCATTGGGGCATCGGGTATTACCTGGTAAACCCCCTTACCGCCGACCCCAGCGACAACAGTAAACCGCCGCCCGAACTGCATGCGCAGACACTGGCACAGTTTGCCTACTTCCTGTATGCTTATCCCTGGCTGGAAAAATGGTTCCCGCAAAGCATCTATGAACAGGCGTTGCAGTTTGCCCTGGCTCACTGGAAAGCAGCCGGCCTGCTGGAGGTACGCCGCGAGATAGGCAGTCCCAAAGGGCGTTACGCCCCCGGCTTTTCCATACTGCCCAACTTAATGATGTACGAGGTATGCAGGCGGGAACAACAATCCCACCCGGAGGCCTTCATGCAGGCGGCCCGCCGGCAGGCGGAGTGGATCATAGATTCCCTGGACCTGCAGGACCCGCTGGTCACCAAGGGGCAGCGCATGAGCGAACATATGCTGATGACGGGGCTCGCTTTCTACCAGTTGCATTACCCGGATGCCGCGCCAGCCGGGCTGCAGCAGAAAATAAACGAATGGGTGGACGTGGTGATCAGCCGTTCCGGCAACATGTGGGATTTCCGGCGTTATGACCTGGACAGCAACTGGACCGTGCCCTGGTATAATGAAGTAGGCAATGTGGCGGGCTTCCCGGCATCTGCCCTGCAAGCGGCCGCAGTAATAACGGATACGGCAAAACGCTACCGTTTGCTGGAGATTGCCTTTGCCCATTTTGATAACCTGTACGGGCGCAACCCCCTGAACGTGTTTACAGCCCACTACCCGGAAATGGGCTTTACCGGCGTGGAGAAAGGTTTTCCCAAGGGGTATCACGAGGATGTATGCGCCCGCCTGGAACTGGTGCGCGGCGCGCTGAGCTGCCTGCCCGGCACGGAAATGTATCCTTTCAACCCGGCCGGCAGCTACCGTCACCTGGAGGGATGGGTGAACCATAATACGGCCTGGAACGTGAGCCTGGCCATGCTCAATTGGTTCGATAACCAGCCATTGTCCCTTACCCGGCAGGAGAACGGGCTGGCTGTCCGCTGGCAGGCGCCGGTGAATGATGATGTGCAGGCCCGCGAAAGCCTACCCCTCATCGTGTATGTAAATGGCAGGGAGGCTGGTACGGTTACCCTGGCGGAAGAAGGGAGTAACAGCCACGCATTTGCTGCATTGTTGCCGTTGAAGGGCAATAAGCTGGTGATGGATGACCGGCAGGTGAGGTTGCGGAAGGGAGATGTGATAAGGCTGGCGTATGGCAGGGGGATATTGGAGAAGGGGATGGAGCTGAGGTGGTAAAGGAGGATTATTAAATACTTTTTAGGATGGTTGTTAAATACGGTTTTTTATTTCAATCTGTTGCTGAAACCAGGGCAGATAAGTTGGTACCTGTGTAGCCAGGCAATAGGGCAAATTAAGCAGAAAATAATGTTTGCCCTCAAGGGTTTGTACCGATGATATGTGCAAAGGGCCGGCATACAGGCGAACCGCCATGCTATGCGGAGCCGTATCCATAAATAGATGTAAAGACCTTAGTGTGCCTTCCGCGCCAGCTTTCACTTCTATAGGGATTAGCTTTCCTTCCCACTGTAGCAGGTAATCTACTTCTGCGGAAGAGCTTGTTTTTTCCCTGACCCAAAAATGCAGGTCGCTTAATGCATTGTATTGTGTGGCCAAAAACTCTTGTCCGACGAGGTGTTCAACCATATTGCCTCCGTATACGTTATTGAGGTCAGGGGTGCCAATAATCAGTTTTTGTATACCTAAGAAATAATTGAGCATGCCAGTATCCAGCACCTGCAGGCGGGGCGACTTCCGGGTATCGGGTAATAGCGGAAGCGTAGCGCCGGTATTAGGATATATCAAATGCAGCAATAAGGCTTTTTCCAGCGTACGCAGGGCTTCGCCCATCTCGCGGCTGCCATAGTTAGACTTGCCGAAGCCATGGAACTTAATACGCTTGCCAGCTTCTACAAACGAAGCCCTGATTGCATGCCGTATAGTTTGTACTTGACTGTTACTTGTTGCATATTTTTCCACATCGTCCAGGTAGCCTGTTATCAGAGATTCATAGATAGGGGCCAGCGCTGTAATATCCCGGTATGTGGCATAATGTTGTACAATCTCCGGCATTCCCCCGATGATGGCATAGGTATGAAATAACTGCATCAGTTTGTGCTGTGCAAAAGCGGGTAGGGGAGTATGCTGCAACTGTTCCAGGGCGGCTGTTTCCCCTACAGCGTTAAGGAATTCGGCAAAGCTGGCTGGTCGTACTACCAGGTAATCTACTCTGCCTACCGGAAAGCTGATCTTTTGATCAAAGATGGTTTCCAACAGGCTTCCGGCTGCAATTACAAAAACTTCAGGAGCTTCTTCATAGAAGTACCGGAGTATGTTCAATGCTTCAGGGACTTCCTGTATCTCATCTATAAAGATCAGGCTGTGGTGCTTTTGTTGATAGCTTTTATTTTTTAGGAAAAACAAGGCCTGCAACAGGTTATCTATATTGGTAAATTGCTCGAAGGGAAGACGATCGGCTGCCAGCTCAAGATTGAGATAAATATATTGTGGGAACCCGGTTGCAAACTGCTGTACCAGGGTTGTTTTGCCCACTTGTCGGGCCCCCCTGATAACTAAGGGTTTACGATTAGGCTGTAAACGCCATTTTTCCAATGCTGTTACAATGTTTCTTTGGAACATTGTACAAATGTAGGGTTATTTTTCCTAAAACAATACACAAAATTAGGGTAAATTAAATGATTATTTGCAATAAAATTAGGGTTATTTCGACGCTAGAACTTGAATCCATTTATCGCCTGGGCTATTATCGTAGACAATAGTATACAGTTCTATTTCGGGTAATTATCTGGATCAATTGTATTATTTGGAAGATCCTCAAGTTTCAAATCGGCCTTACTCGATCCTTGCGACATTACCAATTCATATGCTTTCAGAACTGAGCTTTTCCCCACATTATTTCCACCAACCAAAACCACAATGTCATAGATCAATCTCAACAGGGATCTTACCGATACATCGGTAATTCCTGCATATTGTAGGATATAGAAATTGAACAAAAGGTAATAACATAAAATCCTTTCACCCCATCCTGTACCCTCTCAAAAACGCCTCAACATCCATCTTTTTCTTCCCTTCCAGTTGCACCTCCTGCAGGGACAAATACCCATCCGGCGCGGCTATTTTCAGCCAGCTTTTGTGATCGGTAATGGCTTCTCCCGGTGCTACGGATGGCGTGGCATGTTCTTTCACTGCCCTGAATATTTTAAGCTGCTTACCCTGCAGCAGGGTCCAGGCGGTAGGATAGGGGCTGAGCCCTCTTACCAGGTTGTAGATACGGTCTATCGGCTGCTCCCAGTTAATGCGGCAGTCCTCCTTGAATATTTTGGGCGCATGTTTTACCCGGGCGGGGTCTGGCTCCGGCTGCGGTTTTTCGGTAGCAGTACCGGCCGCCAGGGCGTCCACGGTTTTCAGAAGCAACTGCGCCCCGGTCTGCATCAGCGCATCGTGCAGCTCGCCGGCGGTCTCATCTTCCCGGATGGGTACCTGTTCGCTGAAAAGGATATGGCCGGTATCGATCGCGTGCTGTAGCTTGAAGGTAGTGACCCCGCTGGCTTTTTCACCGTTGATGATGGCCCAGTTGATGGGTGCGGCGCCACGGTAGTCCGGCAGCAGGGAGGCATGCACATTAATGGTGCCCAGTGGCGGCATGTTCCACACCGCCTCCGGCAGCATGCGGAAGGCCACCACCACCTGCAGGTCTGCCTGCAGGGCTTTCAGTTCTTCCAGGAAAGCCGGGTTTTTGAGCTTCTCGGGTTGCAATACCTTCAATCCTTTGGATACTGCATATTTCTTCACCGCGCTTTCCTGTAGCTGCAGGCCGCGCCCGGCTGGTTTGTCCGGTGCGGTGATAACGCCTGCCACCGGGTAGCCGTGCTGCACCAGTATGTCCAGCGAGGCTACGGCAAAATCGGGCGTGCCCATGAATACAATACGCAGATCTTTCTTATTGGTCATTTCCAGTCTTTAAAAATGAAACACTTCTTATTTCTTCCTTCCTGCTTCCTTCTTCTTACTGATATAGCAGGTATTTTTTACGCAACTGCTTGAAGCGGCTCAGCCCCGGCTCCCAGCTCTGTCGGATCTCGCTTTCGCTTTTACCGTCCTTTATTTGCTGCATCAGTTGGCGGTTGCCGGCCAGCTTGTTAAAGAAGGCGTTAAAGAACTTATCCTTTTGCGGGTACATTTTATAAGCCTGTATCAGCCATTTCAGTTGCAACTGGTAGCCGGTTTGCCGCAATACGGAGGCTGCGGGGCCGGAGAGGTCGTACCCGTAGCATACCTGGTCCTTCAATACGGGGTTCTTCGCCCCGGGTGTGCTGCGTGGCGTAAAGCTATACAGGTCTTTCGGGAAAAGCGGGCTGCCAAATACCTGGAAAGGCTTGTCTGTACCACGTCCCAGGCTAAGGGCCGTGCCTTCAAAGAGGCAGAGCGAAGGGTACAGGTAAATAGACGCCATGTTGGGCAAATTGGGCGATGGCTTTACCGGGAGATGGTAGAACGTCTGGTGCGTATAACGCTGGCAGGGGATCACGGTCAGCTTGCAATGCACGCCGCCTTTTAGCCATTTTTCACCGTTCAGCAGGCGGGCGTATTCGCCTACCGTCATGCCATGCACCAGCGGGATGGGCTGCATGCCTACAAAGGAGCGGAAAGCTGTATCCAGTATGGGACCGTCTACATAATGCCCGTTGGGATTGGGACGGTCCAGCACGATCAGTGGTTTATTGTTTTCCGCGGCAGATTCCATCAGTTCCTGCAGGGAGGAAATGTAGGTATAAAAGCGGGCGCCTACGTCCTGTATGTCAAACACCAGCACGTCCACATCCCGCAGGTCGGCGGCATCGGCTTTGCGGTGTTTGCCATAGAGCGATACAATGGGAAGGCCCGTGCGCTCATCCACGCTGTTGCCTATTTTTTCACCGGCATCGGCATTGCCGCGGAATCCATGTTCCGGGCTGAATATCTTCTGGATACGCACACCCAACTGCAGCAGTGAATCCACGAGGTGTGTTTGCCCGATAACAGCGGTCTGGTTTACCAGCAGCGCCACCCTTTTATTTTTAAGCAACGGCAGGTATTCCGCTGTTCTGTCTGCCCCGGTTATTACCGGAGCCTGTGCCTGTACCAACCGGAAGGCCAGCAGCAGCACGCTCAGCAATTTAATGGTCTTGTACATGGCCGTAAAAATACGGATTGCTGGGTTTGTGCGCCTTGATCTTTTTTCCTTACTTTGCAGGAGACATATTCTGTTAACACATTAACATTTTTTTTATGCAGACAGTTAAAACAGGGGACACGGTACGCGTGCATTATCACGGCCGTTTGACCAACGGATCTACTTTTGATTCCTCCGAAGGAAGGGACCCGCTGGAGTTCCAGGTAGGCGCCGGTATGGTGATCAAAGGCTTTGATAGTGGTGTGCTGGAAATGCAGGTAGGGGACAAGAAAACGGTACAGATCCCTGTGGATCAGGCATATGGCCCGAAGAACGATGAGCTGATCATGGAGTTCCCGAAGGCCAATATTCCGCCTGACCTGAAACCGGAAGTGGGCATGGAGTTGCAGATGAGCAACGCCCAGGGCCAGGTATTCCCGGTGAAGGTGGCTGCAGTAGGTAATGAATCCGTTACGCTGGACGCCAACCATCCGCTGGCCGGCGAAGAGCTGATATTCGATATCGAACTGGTAGAGATCGTTTAATTAAAAATTAATAATGAATAATTAATAATATGCGTTACACAAGTGCTTTATCGAAACGGCAAGTTGCGTATATTATTAATTATTCATTATTAACTGTTCATTCTTCAGCAGGTGGCAATACAATCGCCGTAGGCCGTTTCTGGTCGTCAATCGCCACAAAAGCAAAAGTGCCCTCAATAGCCTTCTCACGGTGATTTGCATACATCTGTTCCACATACACTGTTACACGTACCTTCAGGCTGGTAGTGCCTACATGCATCACTTCTCCCACTAATTCTATAATGGTTCCATGCGGAATAGGTTTCTTGAAATCTATCCGGTCGCTGGATACGGTGACCATGCGCATGCGGCTGAAGCGCGTGGCCGTAATAAAGGCCACCTCGTCCATCAACTGCATGGCAGTGCCGCCGAACATGGTATCATAATGATTCACCGTATTGGGAAATACCGCTTTGTAGATCCGCGTCACGGACCGGGCTATCTGTGCTTCGTATGACATAAGTTATTATCGCTTTCCGAATAAAGTGAATACCTGCTGCAGCCGTTGCCGGAACTTTTCCTGCTTGTAGCTGCTTTTTACTGCCTGCAGGCAGTCCGCGCACAGGCAGCCGCTGTACTGTTCGCTAATGTACTGGCGCTCCTCCGCTGTGAGCGGCACTGCCTGGCACTGGCAGCGGAGGATAGTGCCTACGCGGCATTCAAAAGCGCTTTTGCAGCGCGGACAGGTGACGGTTTCATGGCAGGCCATAGCGCAATTTACTACTCTGCCAGCACATTGGCCCGCATCTCCTGCGCCGCTGCCACCATGTTGCGGAGCGCTTGTTCTGTTTCCGGCCATTTGCGCGTCTTCAGGCCGCAGTCGGGGTTCACCCAGATGTTGCGGGCCGGCAGCAACTGCGCCGCTTTTTCCAGCAGCTCCGTCATTTCAGTAATGGTCGGCACCCGCGGGGAATGAATATCATATACGCCCGGCCCTATCTCGTTGGGATAGCGGAAAGCGGCAAAGGCTTCCAGCAGCTCCATTTGCGAGCGGGAAGTTTCAATAGTGATCACATCTGCGTCCATTGCGGCAATGCTGTCTATAATATCGTTGAACTCGGAGTAGCACATATGCGTATGCACCTGTGTTTCGTCCTTCACACAGGAAACGGATACGCGGAAGGCGCGCACCGCCCAGTCCAGGTACGCCTTCCACCGGGCCTTGCGCAGCGGCAATCCTTCGCGGATGGCCGGCTCGTCCACCTGTATCACCTGTATGCCCGCTTTTTCCAGCTCCGCCACCTCATCGCGGATGGCCAGCGCTATCTGCAGGGTGGTGTCCGCACGGGGCTGATCATCCCGCACAAAGGACCATTGCAGGATGGTAACCGGGCCCGTCAACATGCCTTTCATGGGCTTGCGGGTGAGTGACTGCGCGTAGCTGCTCCAGGCTACCGTCATAGGCTGGCTGCGCTGTACGTCGCCATAGATCACGGGCGGTTTCACGCAGCGGGAGCCATAGCTCTGTACCCAGCCGTTCTGCGTGAATACAAAGCCTTCCAGTTGCTCGCCGAAATACTCTACCATATCGTTCCGCTCAAATTCGCCATGCACCAGCACATCCAGTCCCAGGCCCTCCTGCCATTTTACGGCGTCTGCTATGGCTGCGCGGATCGCTGTTTCATATTCGGCGGGGGTAATATCCCCTTTTTTCAGGCGGGCGCGCAGTTGGCGGATCTCCGCTGTTTGCGGGAAGGAGCCGATGGTGGTAGTAGGGAACAGGGGCAGTTGTAGTAAGGCTTCCTGCGCCTGCTGCCGGATATGGAAGGGATGCTGCCGGGTAGCGTCCGCTTCCGTGAGCGCCTCTACGCGGGCCTTTACGGCTGGCTTATGCACAATGGCGGCGATACTTTTTTCGTACAGGCATGCCTGGTTGGCTTCCAGCAGCGAATTATCGCCGGCCAGTATCTGCCGCAGCTCGGCGAGCTCCTGCACTTTTTGTTTGGCAAAGGCCATCCAGCTTTTTATATGCGGCGTCAGCACGGCTTCATCGGTTTCCAGGTCCAGGTCGTACGGCGTATGCAGCAGGGAGCAGGAGCTGGCCAGCAGCAGGCGCTCCTCACCAATGGCCGCGGCCGCCTGGCGGATCAGTTGCAGGGATCTTTCATAATCATTTTTCCAGATATTGCGCCCGTTCACAATGCCCAGGGAGAGCAGCATGCCGTCCGGGATGCCCTGTAATATGGCGTCCAGTTGTTCCGGCGCCCGCACCAGGTCTATATGCAGGGCCTGCACCGGCAGTTGCAGCGCCAGTTCCGTGTTTTCCTGCAGCGGGCCGAAATAGGTGGCCAGCATGAGCTGCAGGGAGGGCAGGGCCTTGCCGATCTGCGTATAGGCGTACCGGTAAAGGGCCTGCTGCCCGGCAGTCAGGTCCAGCACCAGGCAGGGCTCGTCCAGTTGTACCCAGGTGGCGCCGGCCTGCTGCAGGCTTTGCAATAACTGTATATATACCGGCAGTAGCTGCTCCAGCAACTGGCTGGTATGCAGGCCGGTATCCTTGCTTTTGCCCAGCAGCAGGAAGCTTACCGGTCCCAATAGCACGGGCTTGGTAGTAATGCCCAGGGCCAGCGCCTCTTTGAACTCATCCACGCATTTGGTGGAAAGCACGCGGAATTGCTGACCGGCATTGAATTCCGGCACCAGGTAATGATAGTTGGTGTCAAACCATTTGGTCATTTCCATGGCGGTGATGTCCAGCCCGTTCTTCTGGTAGCCGCGGGCCATGGCAAAGTACAGCTCCGGGCTGCTGGCGCTTACCAGCTTGTCCAGCAGGGGCTGGAAACGGGCCGGTACCGCACCGGTCATCAGGCACATGTCCAGCACCTGGTCATACAGTGAAAAATCGTTGGAAGGGATCAGGTCTATGCCGGCCTGTTGGAGGGTTTCCCAGTGCTGTCGGCGCAATTGCCGGGCGGTGAGCTGGAGCTTCTCCAGCGACATTTTGCCCGCCCAGTAGGCTTCGCAGGCTTTTTTCAGTTCCCGTTGACTACCAATACGCGGGTAGCCCAGTACGTTGGTTTGCATACGTGCAAGGTTTTGATGGTAAGGAAAATACCGCGGGAGGCAATGGGGAGTTGATAGTCATTCCGTGTATTGCTTTGTTCCGCGAAAGCATACATCCAATTTGTTTGTGGCAAGTATCCTGGCTTGTAACGGTGGTGGCCGTCCTTCTCATCCGCCGGCAGGCAGACAATGGACAGTAGCGTGGCCATCACTTTTCCGAAGGTTACTTACAGTTGCGCGTCAGCCCGTGATTTGCACACGGTTCCTTTTTAATCCCTTCGCGGCCGGGCCGGAAGGGAACCGCAAACAAAGTTGCATGGTAAAGTGCCGGTGCAAATATAGATAAAACAGCTTTCATGGATGTATATTATTTTTCTATGCAAACCTATATTTATAGTATGGTTAATTCATAGTGTGTATATAATTTGGTTTTTTATATCATAGTTCATTATTTTTAAAGAAAATTATTCTATTATCGGATAGCAAAGCGCCGCAAAAAAGAAAATCTTACGTTTGCAGGATGTTTACCGATTACCAGTATACCGTAACCGAACGTTTTTTGCGGTACGTACAAATAGATACACAGTCCGATCCCTTAAGCACTTCCTTTCCTTCCACGGCAAAACAAAAGGACCTGGGGCGCCTGCTGGTGCAGGAGCTGCAGCAGACGGGCCTTGCCGATGCGGAGCTGGACCCGCACGGGTACGTGTATGCCACCATTCCTGCCAATACGGACAAAGCGGTGCCCGTCATCTGCCTTTGCGCGCATATGGATACTTCCAGCGATTGCTGCGGTACCGGTGTGAAGCCGGTTGTTCATTATAAGTATGACGGCGGCGATATTGTATTGCCGGATGATCCTGCCCAGGTGATACGCGCCGCTGAACATCCCTACCTGCAACAGAAAAAAGGCGATGATATCATTACCGCCAGCGGCGCCACTTTGCTGGGGGCCGATAATAAAGCCGGTGTTGCCGCTATTATGGATGCCACCCGTTTTTTACTGGAACACCCGGAAGTAAAGCACGGGGCTATCCGCATCCTGTTCACGCCGGACGAAGAAACCGGCCGGGGCGTGGAAAAGCTGGATATGGCCAAACTGGGCGCACAGTACGGCTACACCCTGGACGGGGGAGAGCTGGGCTCCCTGGAAGATGAGACCTTTTCCGCAGACGCAGCAAAGATCACGATAGATGGCGTAGGCATTCATCCCGGCACCGCCAAAGGCAAGCTGGTAAGTGCCATTAAAATAGCCGCCGAAATAGTGGCCGCGCTGCCGGCAGACCGCTTATCGCCGGAAACCACCGAAGGGCGCCAGGGCTTCATACACCCGGTGCGCGTGCAAGGCACCGTGGAAAGGGCGGAGATCGATCTTATCCTGCGCGATTTTGTAACGCAGGAGCTGGAAGCACATGCCGCCCTGCTGCGCCAGGTAATGGACACCGTGCTGCAGCGCCACCCGCAGGGGCGCGCCACTTTAGCGATAACGCCCCAGTACCGCAATATGAAGGAAGTGCTGGACCAGCATCCGCAGGTATGCGCCTATGCGGAGGAAGCCATCCGCCGTGCGGGCGTTACCCCGCTGAAGATGATCATCCGCGGCGGTACGGACGGCTCCCGCCTGTCTTTCATGGGATTGCCCTGTCCCAATATCTTTACCGGCGAAATGGCCCTGCACAGCAAACAGGAATACGTGAGCATACAGGATATGCAAAAGGCCGTGCAGACCATTGTACACCTGGCACAGGTTTGGGAGGAACGGTCATAATAAAATCCGGCCGTTTCCGTTTTTACATTAACTTATTGTATCTTAATTTAATACTTTTGCAAGGTTTTAAAATTTAATACATGCTATCAGGACTTGTTACATTACTACAGGATACGATGTTGCTGCCCCCGGCCGATACCGTGGCTACTGCCGCCGGTGCCGCTGCTGCTGCGGATCAGCATATCAGCTTACTGGATCTGTTAATGAAAGGCGGTGTGCTCATGATACCGTTGGGCGTACTTTCTTTGATAGCGGTGTTTGTATTTGTAGAAAGGTATCTTACCATTGCAAAAGCCGGCAGGATGGAAGAGAACTTCATGCCGATGATACGGGACCACATTACCAGCGGTAATATAGCGGCCGCCCGCTCCCTGTCCAAGAACACCGCCAACCCGGCCGCCCGTATGATAGACAAGGGCATACAGCGCATCGGCAAGCCGATCGAGAATATTGAGCGCTCCATGGAGAATGTGGGAAAGCTGGAAATATACAAGATGGAAAAGAACCTGGTGATACTGTCCATCATTGCGGGCATTGCGCCCATGTTCGGTTTCCTGGGTACTATTGCCGGTATGATCCAGACCTTCTTCAACATTTCCATTACTTCCGATATTACGCTGGGCACCATTGCCGGCGGTATCTATGTAAAGATGATCACCTCCGCTACCGGCCTTATTATCGGTATCGTGGCCTACATCGGCTACAGTTTCCTGAATGCGCAGATAGATAAGGTGGTGAATAAAATGGAAGCCGCTTCCTCGGAGTTTATTGATATTTTACAGGAGCCTACCCGGTAGTTAATTAAAAGGTAAGAATTAATAATTAATAATCGAAAGGCCGGTGCTGCAATGAAACAGGCGTGTAACGGGTATTATTAATTATTCATTATTCATTATTAATTGTTCAAAAATGAACCTGCGCAGCAGAAGGGGAAAAAGACAGGTAGAGCTGCATAACTCGGCGCTGAATGATATTCTGTTCATTCTGCTCCTGTTCTTCCTGATCGTGTCTACACTGGCCAACCCGAACGTGATAAAGCTCACCCTGCCCAAGGCTAAAAGCAATACCAAAGCCAAGCAAACGGTGGTGGTGAGCATTAACGATAAGCGGGAGTTCTTCGTAGGCACCAACCGGGTGCCTTTCGAGAGCCTGAAGCAGATGCTGGTGCCGGCCATCGCACGGGAGAACGTGGACCCCACTATTGTGATCAACGCGGAAAGGACGGTGCCGGTAGAGGATATCGTGCGCGTCATGGAAGTGGCGCGGGAAATAGGCGCCAAAGTGGTGCTGGCTACGGCCAACCCGCAAAGCAAGGGTTAAACTTCCGCGCGCACCATCCGGTCTTTCCCGAAAATATCCTGCCTGAGCGTGATCTGCCGGAAGCCTTGCTGCTCCAGCAATGCTACTACTTCTTTTCCAAGCGCTTCATTGATCTCGAAGTACAGTTTGCCGCCCGGCGCCAGCTTATGCCGCGCCAGTTGTGCAATGCGCCGGTAAAACAGCAGCGCGTCTTCATCCGGTACAAACAGGGCCAGTGAGGGCTCAAACTGCAGCACCTGCCGCTGCATGCCGGAACGTTCATTTTCCGGGATATAAGGCGGGTTGCTGACGATGATATCAAAAACAGGCAGCGGTTCCGTGGCCCTTTCATCCAGCACATCCGCCTGTTCAAAATGTACGTCCAGGTGCAGCCGGCCGGCATTGTTACGTGCCGTGCCCAGCGCGCCGGCGCTGACGTCCAGCCCCCAAACGGTGGCCTGCGGCAGTTCTTTTTTGAGCGCCAGCGGGATGCAGCCGCTCCCGGTGCCAATGTCCAGTATCCGTATAGCTGCATGTTCCCCTATTTGCACATCTGCTGCGATCCATTCCACCAGCTCTTCCGTTTCCGGGCGGGGTATCAGCACCTGCGGGTTTACCAGCAGCTCCATACCGTAAAACCAGGCCCTGCCGGTTACGTATTGCACCGGCTGGTACTGCAGCAGTCCTTCCACCGCCTGTTCCACCTGCGCCTGCTGGCTTAATTCCATCGTTTTTTCCTTGTAAATGATGCGGTCCAGTTTACTGAGGCCGGTAATATGCTCCAGCACCAGGTGAGCAATGTTAGCGGCCTCCCTTGGGGGATAAAGTGAAGCAATGGATCGGGTAATATAGGTAAATGCAGTTTGTATGTTCATGCAATGGTTTGAAAATGATATTTTTGCAAACATATAGAATTCCCGCATGAACAGTATCCAGGATGAACTTTTTATGCAGCGCTGTTTGCAGCTCGCGCAGCAGGGTGCCGGCCAGGTAGCGCCCAACCCGATGGTAGGCGCGGTGCTGGTGCACCAGGGCCGTATTATCGGCGAAGGGTACCATCGCCGCTACGGGCAGGCGCATGCGGAGGTGGAATGTGTGCAGCAGGTGGCGGAGGCAGACCGGCCGCTGATACCGCAGGCTACCATGTATGTGAGCCTGGAACCCTGCGCCCACTACGGTAAAACCCCGCCCTGTGCAGACCTGATCGTGGCGCAGCAGATACCGCGCGTGGTGATCGGCTGCATGGATACTTTTTCTGCAGTAAGCGGCAAAGGCATTGAAAAGCTGCAGCGTGCAGGCGTGGAAGTAAGCGTGGGCATGCTGGAAAGGGCCAGCCGGGAACTGAACCGGCGCTTTTTCACCTTTCACGAAAAGCAGCGCCCTTATATTATTTTGAAATGGGCGCAATGCCCCGCCGGCTTTATGGCTACGCTCAACGGCGAGCCGGTGCGCCTGTCCAACCCCTATAGTGACCGGCTGGTGCACCGCTGGCGTAGCGAGGAAATGGCTATACTGGTTGGCACCAGGACCGCGCTTACCGACAACCCCCGCCTTACCAACCGCCTGTGGACCGGCCGTAGCCCGCTGCGGCTGGTGATAGACCGGGAACTGGGCACGCCCCGACATTATCACCTGTGGGACGGCACCGTGCCTACCTGGTTCTTCACCGAAAAAGCAACCGGCAGCGATGGCGCCACGGAAACCATGCAGGTGGATTTCCGGCAGCCGCTGCTGCCCCAGCTTATGCAGCGCCTGTACGAAAGGAACATCAGCAGCGTGCTGGTGGAAGGCGGCGCCTATGTGCTGCAGCGCTTCATAGAAGCCGGCCTGTGGGACGAAGCCCGGGTGATCAACGGCAGCAACATGCTGGCCGAAGGACAGAAGGCGCCGGTGCTGCCCCGCGCATTATTGATAGACGAAACCACCCTGGAAGGGGACCGGGTATTATATTACAGGAATCAGCATTAATGGAAGTTTATTTTACAATTGAGAAAACAGCGACAGCAGAATACAAGGACAGGGGCAGTAAGTTCCTGGCATATGCCTTCCCTGTAAAAACAACGGACAACGTAAAAGAGCGGCTGCAGGAAGTGAAAAAGGAGCACCCCAAAGCCACGCATCATTGTTTTGCTTACCGCCTGGGAACAGGTGGCCTGCAGTTTCGCGCCAGCGATGATGGCGAGCCTTCCGGCACTGCCGGCAAGCCCATACTGGGACAGATAGACAGCAGGCAGCTTACGGACGTAATGGTGGTAGTGGTGCGCTACTTCGGCGGTACCCTGCTGGGAGCGCCCGGGCTGATCAATGCTTACAAAACCGCTACTGCACTGGTGCTGCAGCTCATACCGGCCGTGCAGAAAAATGTGGAAGCAAAATATTCCCTTACTTTTGACTATACCATCCAGAACGAGGTGATGACCGTACTGAAGCAGCATAACTGTACCATCCTCTCGCAGGAGCTGCAGTTGTTCTGCGTAATGCAGGTGGGCATACCAATATCCGGCCGCGAGCTGTGCCTCCTGCGTTTAAAGGATATCTACGGGCTGGAGATCCGGGAGCAGGCGTAAGCGGCTAACGCGGCCTGCCAAACTCCTGCACCCAGTAACCCCGGAAGGTAGCCGCGCCCATTTCTTTATACAGGCTGTCCATCATAGCCCGGCAATGTTCCCCGCTGTCCTGCCAGGCCTGCATGACCCCGCTTACACTGGTATACCCCCGGCCAATGTTCTCCCCGACATAAGTGCCCGAATATCCTGCGCGCATAGCCCTTTGCAGGGGAGAGGAGCCATCCGGTGCAATATGGTCGAAATACTGTTTTGCATACATGTCTTTTACATGCAGGTCCGCCGCCGCGGCCAGTGTATCGTTCCAGGCGAGCGGGGCTACCGGTGGCATGGAATCTGCGCCGCAGCGGCAGCCGGACAACCTCAGCCGGTTCACCGCCTCCAGCATGCCGGTCTGCCAGGGGGCGGCTACCCCCATATCCTTTTTGCACCCGTATAACAGGCAGGTAATAATAATTAACCTTGACAGCTTGTAGCGCATCGTGTCACCCGGACATTTTATTTACGGAAGTTAACATTTTCATACCTCTTTTTGAATAAACCACTACCCTGTTTTAGCAGTGGAAATAATAATTTCGGAATGTTGTTAAACCATCGATGGCCTACACCCAATTCTCTCATTTCTTAAACAAAACACACCCGTTATGAAAAAAGTAAATCTGTTACTGATGACTACCCTGTTATTGGCGGCATGCCAAAAAGAAGCCGTTACACCTGCAACAAACAATGCTGAAGTAAAAGCCAACTGGTCCTCCAGCGCCCAGTGGGCCACCTGGTCCAATGGCGGCTACACCTTGTATAACAATATCTGGGGTAGCGGCGCCGGCCCGCAGGTGATCTGGGCCAACACCTACAGCAACTGGGGCGTTTGGGCCAATCACCCGAATACCGGCGGCATCAAATCGTACCCCAACAGCGAAAGGGTGGTGAACAGGCAGCTCAGCACCCTTGCAAGCCTGGGCAGCAGCTTTAACGTGACGCGGCCGGGCAGTGGCTCCTATGTTAGTGCCTATGACATATGGGACACCAACTTCGATTATGAGATCATGCTCTGGATGAACAGGGCAGGCGGCGTAAAGCCCATCTCCTATAACTGGGATGCCAATGGCAACCCGGTGCCGCTTTTCTCCAACCTGTCGCTGGGCGGCCATACCTGGAATGTATACCGGGGCAACAACACGGCCAATGAAGTATTCTCTTTTGTAAGGACCAGCAACACCAATGCCGGTACGGTCGATATCCGCGCCATCCTGAACTGGATCAGGAACCGGGGATGGATGGGCAATATCACGGTAGGCAAAGTGCAGTTTGGTTTCGAGATCACTTCCTCCAGCGGAGGAATGGATTTTATCTGCAACAGCTATTCCGTTTCCTATAACTGATAGCCGCGCAGCATTAGTAAAACACTATTCAAAGGCGCCCTGCCTGTCCTGGTCCGCACCGGGACGGACAAGGGTGTCTTTGTTTTTCCCTACCTCATTGAGATAGTATAGGATAGTTGCACTGTGTTTTTGTTCTAATTTACTTTCCGGTTAGTTACCACGTTGCCGGACTTACTCAGGGAGCCTTCTCCTGCTATTATCGTTTATTTAAACTAAAACAAACATTCCTCGTTATGCTGCAAAGAATCACCGCAACCGTTATTTACATGCATCGCCACAGTACGTAGCTACGGCATTTCAGCTATGTGGCATCATGTTCCTGCTTTCACCGCTGGTGGAAGGGGTGACACTGTCATGCCTGATCAGAACAACTTATTTCACGTTAACTAAAATTTCCCGTTATGCGCAACCATTATACAAACAAACAACCGCGGCGGCTCCTGCTCTTTTGCGGGCTGTTGCTCCTGCTTTGGTGCAGCCCCGCCGCCGCTCAGCAAACGCACACCATCACCGGGCAGGTAGCTGACTCTTCCGGTAATCCTCTTCCCGGCGTGACCGTACAGGTAGCCGGCAAGGCGCAGGGCACGCAAACAAATACCAGCGGTCAGTTTTCCATTGCTGCCGCAGCAGGCGATGTGCTGTCCTTCCGCTTTATTGGCTTTGAAGAAAAAAGGGTGACCGTAGGCAGCCAGCCGGTCATCAACGTACAACTGCAATCGGCTGCCTCCGGGCTGAGCGAGGTGGTGGTGATCGGTTACGGTACCCAGCAAAAGAAAGACCTGACCGGCGCCGTGGCCAATGTTAGCGGCAAGCAGCTACAGGATCTGCCGGTAGCCGGCATGGACCAGAAGCTCATTGGCCAGGTGCCTGGCGTGCAGGTCAGCAGCGTTACCGGTACGCCTGGCGGCGGCGCTGCAGTAAGGATCAGGGGCTCCGGTTCTATCGGCGCCGGCAGCGATCCGTTATACGTGATAGACGGCTTCCCGCTATCCTCCGGCTTCGGGCAGCAGGCCAGCCCGCTCAACATCATCAACCCGGACGACATTGCTTCCATCACCGTACTGAAAGACGCTTCCTCTACCGCTATTTATGGTTCCCGTGGCTCCAATGGCGTGATCGTGGTCACTACCAAACACGGGCAGTCCGGCAAGCCGCGTGTAACCCTTAACAGTTATACCGGCTACCAGGAAGTGCCACAGAAGGGCAGGCCGCAAATGCTGAATGCGCGGGAGTTTGCGCAGTTCAGGAAAGAGATCATCATAGACGATTTTGCTTCCCGCGGACAGACCGCTACTGATGCCGATATACCGGAGGAATACCGGCACCCGGAGCAGTACGGCGAAGGTACGGACTGGTACAACACCGTATTGCGCAAGGCGCTGCAGCATAATACCACCCTGGGCGTAAGCGGCGGTACGGAAAACACGAAGTATAATTTCTCCGCCGGCTATTACCGGCAGGACGGCGTGGTGCGCTACACCGGTTACGAGCGCTATGCCGCCAGGGCCAATATTGAAAGCCGGATAGGCCGGAAAATAAAACTGGGACTTGTCCTGGCGCCCACCTACAGCACGCAGCAGGTAAATGATTTTGAGAACGGCTTTACAGACGTGCTCACGCGCAGCCTCTGGCTCAGCCCATTGATACCGGTACACGACAATACCGGGCAGCGCACGCCCTACATCAGCTCTCCCGGCATGTTCAGCGCTGCTAATCCCCTGAACTCGCTGGAATACGGCGTTACCAACGTAAAGAGCTTCAACGGCCTGGGCGGCATTTATGGCGAGTACGAGATCATAGATGGCCTGAAAGCAAAAGTGAGCTTTAATGTGAATTACGGCAACGGGTCTACGTTTGTATTCAATCCTTCCTTTTTAGGAGGCGTAAATAACCCGCCTCCCGGCATTCCCAACTCCTCCCAGTCCAAGGCCTCGGCGCTTAACTGGTTGTCTGAGACCCTGCTGTCCTACGACAAAAAGCTGGGGAAGGACCATATGCTGAACGTAGTGCTGGGCTACACTGCGCAAAAGGAGCGGCAGGACTACCTGCAGATCAACGCCACCAATTACCCGGACGACAAGATACAGCCGATTGGCGCGGCGGCCACCATCCCTTCCTATTCGCAGGATGTGCAGGAATGGGCCGTGCTGTCCTACCTGGGCCGGATCAATTATTCCCTGAAGGATAAATACCTCTTTACCGCTACAGTACGCTCCGATGGCTCCTCCCGTTTCGGTTACAACAACCGCTATGGCACTTTCCCTTCCGGGGCGGTAGCCTGGCGCATGTCTGAAGAACCTTTCATGCGCAGCCTGCCCTGGGTCAGCGATCTCAAGCTGCGCGCCAGCTACGGTCTGTCGGGCAACTATAACATTGGTAACTATACGTACATGTCCAATATCGCTGCCTACAATTATGTGTTCGGCGAGCAGATCGCCAACGGCAGGAGCGGTTCTTCGCTGAGCAACTATGACCTTACCTGGGAAGAATCCTCCCAACTGGATGTGGGCCTCGATGCGGGGTTTTTTAACAACCGGCTGGCGCTTACGGTAGATTATTACCGCCGCATTACCAAGGGTATGCTCTATAACTCCGAGATACCGCTGTCCTCCGGTTATACCAATGTGATCATCAATTCCGGTAAGATACAGAATCATGGTGTTGAGATCGGTATCAGTACGGACAATCTTTCCGGCGCGCTTAAATGGACCACCAGCGGCAATATTGCCTTTAACCGCAACAAGGTGCTGGCTCTCAATGAAAGGAATGATCCCATCTTCAGCGGCCGCAGCGGCGAAGGCTCCTTCACCCACATCACGGAAGTAGGCAAGCCGGTAGCATTGTTCTATGGTTACGTGGTGGAAGGCATTTACCAGGACGAGGATGATCTGAACCGCTCGTCCAAACATGTCACTTCCGTGGTCGGCTCCATCAAGTACAAGGATGTGGATGGCAACGGCGTGATAGAACCGGTGAACGATTTTGCCATTATCGGCGATCCCAACCCGGACTTTGTGTGGGGCCTCACCAACAGCTTTAATTACAAAGGCATAGACCTGGGCATTGTGCTGGTAGGCGCGCAGGGCGGCGAAGTGATGAAAACCGCTAACCAGTACCTGGATAATATAGACGGGATCTTCAATGTGGACCGCAAGGTGCTGAACCGCTGGCGCTCCCCCGAAAATCCCGGCGATGGCAAAACGCCTACCACCAACGGCGCACGGGTGATATACCGCGATGTGAACTCTTCCTGGATAGAAAGCGCTTCCTTTATGCGCATCCAGAACATTACGCTGGGGTATAATTTCAGCAGGAAACTGCTGGAGCGCAGCCGCTTCATCAGCAGCGCCCGCCTGTATGCCGGCGTGCAGAACCTGCACACCTTTACCCGCTACAGCGGGGCCAACCCGGAGGTAAGCCGCAAAACGGTGTCCGGCAACGCTACCAGCACTGCGCTGACCCCGGGAGAGGATTTCACCAACTACCCGCTGGCGCGCGTGTATACCCTGGGCATTAACCTGTCTTTCTAAAAAGTAAAAATCAATGTTATGCTATCACGTAATGCATGGAAATATATATACGTTCCCGTTATAGCAGGCCTGCTGGCTACCAGTTGCGGGAAGGATTTCCTGGACCTGAACCCCGAAGCCACCATCAACGGGGATGCCTTTTACAAGAATGAAACGGAGATAAAGCAGGCCGTGAACGCCGCCTACAATGTGCTGCAGGCCCTGGGCAGGGAAAGCTACTGGATATTCGGGGAAATGCGCTCGGACAATACCGCCTTCCAGTACAATACGGCCGACCGCGGCCGCGAGCAATGGGAATTTGTGGATGAGTTCCTGGTAGGCGCTACCGCGGAGTGCATCAATAATTTCTGGCGCAACAGCTACACCGGCATTTCCCGCTGTAATGATGTGCTGACCTATATCACGGAGGTGGAGATGGAAGATGCTGCCCGCAACCAGTACATAGGCGAGGTGGAGTTCCTGCGCGCCTTTCATTACTTTAACCTGGTGCGCCAGTTCGGCGGCGTGCCTTTGCGGCTGGAAGCCGTACAGTCGCCGGATGCTGCCCTGTCAAAAGGCCGCGCCACGGTAGATGAAGTATATGCCGCTATCATTGCCGATCTGGCGGATGCGGTGGAAAAGCTGCCGGCCGCTTATACCGGCGCAGACCTGGGCCGCGCTACCGAAGGCGCCGCCCGTACCCTGCTGGCCAAAGTGTATCTCACACAAAAGAAATATACCGAAGCCCTTGCAGAGCTGCGTAAAGTGGCGGCCCTGGGTTATCACCTGCTGCCCGATTATGCAGCGGTCTTTGATCCCGGCAACAAGCACCATGCGGAATCTATTTTCGAGATACAATACCTGGGATCACAAACCGGGTTATTCAGTACCTTCATGTACACCTTTGCGCCGTATACCTCCGGCAGCAGTGTGACCGGCGATACCAAGACGGGTATCAACGGCAGCGGCTCCGGCTGGAATATCCCTACACAGGACATGATTACAGCCTATGAGGCAGGGGATAAGCGCAAGGCCGTTTCCCTGGCGGAAGGGTATACCAACAGTGACGGGGTGTTTGTGAACATTCCTTATGTGAAGAAATACAATCACGGTTTTGTGGAGGTAGGGCGTACCAATGATAACTTCCCGGTGCTGCGCTATGCGGATGTACTGCTGATGATGGCCGAGTGCCTGAATGAGTTGGGCTACACAGCTAATGGCGAAGCGTTTGACCTGCTGAACCAGGTAAGGGACCGCGCCGGCCTGCCGGCAAAAACAGCGCAGGATATCGGTACACAGGCCGCGTTCCGCGATGCCGTTTTTCATGAGCGGCAGTTGGAGCTGGCATTTGAAAACCACCGCTGGTATGACCTGGTGCGTACCGGCAATGCCATTACCATTATGAACGCCCATGGCGTAAGGGAAAAACAGCAGCATGCCTACATTCCCTCCAACGCTTACCAGGTGACCAGCAACCGCCTGTTGCTGCCCATCCCGCAGACCGATGTGAACCTGGACAACCTGGAGCAAAACCCGCAGTAAATCAGTAATCATTTTCTAAATACTACAGCATGTTAAAACGAATCATTCTCTTATTCCTCTCTGCAGTACTGTTCTTTGCGTGCGGGCCTTCCGGCAAGGACCCCGCACTGGCGCGCCTGCGCTGTGAATTCCGCGAAAACCCGCTGGGCATTGACATTACCCAGCCGCGCCTGAGCTGGGAAATTCAAAGCAGCGACAGGGGCGTGGTACAGCAGGCCTACCAGGTGCTGGTGGCCTCCACCAGAGAAGCGCTGGACAACGACGAGGGGGACCTGTGGAATTCCGATAAGGTCATGTCGGACCAGTCCGTTAATGTGCGCTACGCCGGCAAGCCGCTGGGCAGCGGCACGGACTGCTACTGGAAAGTAAAGGTGTGGACCGCGGACGGCCTTGAATCGGGCTGGAGCCAGCCTGCGTACTGGAGCACCGGCCTCCTGCAGCCCGGCGACTGGCAGGCCAAATGGATCGGGCTGGACTCCGCTTTTGCCTGGGAAAGACCGGATGATCCCTACACCCGCCTGGCAGCCCGCTACTTCCGGAAAGAATTTCAGCCGGAAAAGAAAATAAAAAAGGCCACCGCTTACATCAGCGGCCTGGGGCTGTATGAGCTGTATATCAATGGCAACAAGATAGGGGACCAGGTGCTGGCGCCCGGCCCTACGGAATATAACAAACGGGTGTTCTACAACACTTTTGACGTAACGGACCAGCTACAGGAAGGCAGTAACGCCATCGGCGTGATACTGGGCAACGGGCGCTATTTCCATATGCGCGCCCCCGGCAAGATACGGCTGCCGCAGGTCACTCACTACGGCTATCCGAAAATGATATGCCAGGTAAATATCACGTATGAAGATGGCAGCACGGCCAGCATCGTATCGGACAATAGCTGGAAAGTAACGGCTAACGGCCCCATTGTGGCCAACAACGAATATGACGGCGAAGCGTATGATGCTACCAAAGAAATGCCGGGTTGGAGCCAGCCCGGCTTTAACGCCGCTACATGGCTGCCTGTACAGTTGGTGGAAAAGCCGGGCGAGCTGCTGGTGGCGCAGTTGAACAGGAATATAAAGGTGATGGACACGGTGAAGGCCGTCAGCGTAAAGGAAATAAAGCCGGGCCTTTTCATTTACGATATGGGGCAGAATTTTGTGGGATGGGTGCACCTGAAAGTAAAGGGCGCCAAAGGCGATACGGTGAAGCTCCGCTTTGCAGAGCGCCTGCAGGACGACAGCACGTTGTACATGGATAACCTGCGCTCCGCCAGGGTAACGGATGTGTATACACTGAAAGGTGATGGTACGGAAGAGTGGGAACCGCGTTTTACCTACCACGGTTTCCGCTATGTGGAAGTGACCGGCTACCCCGGCAAGCCAGACCTGTCTGCCATTGAAGGCCGGGTAGTGTACGACGATATGGAGACCACCGGCGAGTTCACTACTTCCAACAAAGTGATCAACCAGGTGTATAAAAATGCCTATTGGGGCATCCGCGGCAACTACCGGGGCATGCCTACGGACTGCCCGCAGCGCGATGAGCGCATGGGCTGGCTGGGCGACCGCGCCGTAGGCGCAAGAGGAGAGAGCTTTATTTTTAATAATCACCTGCTGTATGCCAAATGGCTGCAGGACATCGAGGATGCGCAATCGCCGGAAGGCAGCGTGCCGGATGTAGCACCCACCTACTGGAAGATATATTCGGACAACATGACCTGGCCGGCGGCCTACCTGATCATCGCCAACCTGCTGTATGAACAGTACGGCGACGACCAGCCTATCCGCAAACATTATGCGTCCATGAAGAAATGGATGCAGTACATGAAGGATAAGTATATGAAGGATTACATCCTTACCAAGGATACTTACGGCGACTGGTGCATGCCGCCCGAATCGCCGGAGCTGATCCACTCCAAAGACCCGGCCCGCAAAACCGCCGGCGATTTCCTGGGCACGGCTTTCTATTATCACCTGCTTACGCTGATGGAGCGCTTTGCCACACTGACCGGTAATACCGCCGATGTAGCCGCTTTCCGTGAGCTGGGCGCCAACGTGAAAACCGCTTTCAACAACAAGTTCCTGGACAAGCAGGGCGGCTACTACGCCAATAATACGCCCACGGCCAACATTTTCTCCCTGGCCTATGGCCTTACGCCTGCCGACCGGGAAGATACGGTGTTCCACCATATCGTGAACAAAACACTGAACGATTACAAGGGCCACATCAGCACCGGCCTGGTAGGGGCAGAATGGCTGATGCGCGTGCTTACCGGCTACGGCCGTGGCGATATTGCCTACCAACTGGCCACCAATACCACCTACCCGAGCTGGGGGTATATGGCGGAGCACGGCGCTACCACCATCTGGGAGCTGTGGAACGGCAATACCGCCGATCCCGCGATGAACTCCGGCAACCACGTCATGCTGCTGGGCGACCTGGTGGTATGGTATTATGAAAACCTGGCCGGCATCAAACCCGATCCCGCTGCGCCCGGCTTCAAAAAGATCATCATGAAGCCCCTGCAGGTGAAGGGCCTGGATAAAGTGGAGGCCAGCTATCGTTCTGTGTACGGTCCTATCCGCAGCGCCTGGGAAAAGCAGGACGGTACTTTCAACTGGCATATCACCATTCCTGCCAATACCAGTGCCACGGTGTATGTGCCGGCCGCTTCGGAGCAGCAGGTGAAGGAAGGCAATGCAGCCATTAGCGGGGAAAATGGCGTGAAGTTCCTGAAGATGGATGGCGGGTATGCAGTGTATGAAGTAGGGTCAGGGGAGTATAGCTTTAGTGCTACTTAAACCGCTCACTCACTACCAGCTCCTTGCTCCCTTTGGTATACTTGTAAAAGCCTTCCCCGCTTTTTACGCCCAGGTAACCGGCGGTTACCATGTTTACCAGCAGGGGGCAGGGAGCATATTTGGGATTGCCGAAACCGTCGTGCAGCACCTGTAGTATGGAGTGGCAAACATCCAGCCCGATGAAGTCCGCCAGTTGCAGCGGTCCCATGGGATGCGCCATACCCAGCTTCATCACGGTGTCAATTTCGGATACGCCGGCCACGCCTTCGTACAGGGAACAGATCGCCTCGTTGATCATCGGCATCAGGATGCGGTTGGCAATGAACCCGGGGTAGTCGTTCACCACGCAGGGCACCTTGTGCAGCTTTTCAGACAGCGCGGTAATGGCCGTTGTTACTTCCGGCGCAGTAGCATAGCCATTGATGATCTCGACGAGCTTCATCACCGGTACGGGGTTCATGAAGTGCATGCCGATCACTTTTTCCGGCCGTTTGGTAGCGGCGGCTATGCGGGTAATGGAAATGGAGGAGGTGTTGGTAGCCAGTATGGCTGCTGCTGGTGCATGCTGGTCCAGCTCCCGGAATATCTTTAGTTTCAGCTCACTGTTTTCCGTGGCAGCCTCCACTACCAGGGAGGCGTTTTTTACTCCTTCGGGCAGGGAGGTATGCGTGGAAATATTTTGCAGGGTCTGCGCTTTCACTTCGGCGGTAATGGCTTCCCTGGCCAGTTGCCGGTCCAGGTTCTGCTGTATGGTAGCCAGGGCTTTTTCCAGTGCGGGAGCGGAAACGTCTACCAGGCTCACGGAGTAGTTATGCTGTGCAAATACGTGTGCAATACCGTTGCCCATGGTGCCGGCGCCGATAACGGAGATGTGTTGCATGCAGGAATGGTTTTTTGATGTATGAATGTGCAAATATGCAGAAATATGTGCAAACAGCACCTCCGCGCATCAGTAATCGTCCTTCCGCTTGAAATCTCCCCGTTTCCATGCCTGTATGAACTGCGCCCAGGCCAGGGGATTGAAGATGTTTTGCGGTGTTTGCTGCCCGGCATAGTAGAGGGACTGTGACTGCTTCTGCATGTACATGTTCGCGGCCTCGCGCCCGTCCACAGGCATATAGCGGGCCAGGGCGCGCATATGGGCCGCCTGGGTGTTCTTGCGGGCTATCTCGTACGCATCGTCCGGTATATCGCCGCTGATGAAGGCTTTCTCAAATTCCTCCCGGGTAGGGTAGGGCTTGATGATGGTTACCGGCAGGTAGGTGGTATCCTCCACCATCAGTTGGATCATGGAAAAATTATTGCCCTGCAGGTCCGTAGGGATCTGGTATATTTTTTTCTTGAAGCCGATGGCGCTGAAGGAGAGCGTATCGCCCTTGAATGCTACGATGGAAAATACGCCCTGGCTGTTCGAAATAGTGCCCCTGCCTTGCCCCTGCACTACGATGCTCACCGCCGGGATGGCCCGCAGGCTGTCCGCCGTCATGGTGATGCCTGATATCTGGATAATGCTGTCCCTGAACTGTGTGATCTGCGCTTTCAGCAGGAAGGGAAACAGTAAAAAGAAAAATAACAGTATGTAGGAACTAATCTTTCGCATGCGGTCCTAAGATAAAGGAATTTGTCAGAATGTTCAACGGCTACCGGTACATTGACAAAAACTATAATTTATCGCCCAAATTAACCACCGATTAGGTTAACTTTGCTTTCAGGAATCAAATTTAACAACAATTTATGATCACGAAAGAGCAGGTTTTACAGGCCCTGAGCAATGTGGAAGAACCGGATCTGGGAAAGGACCTGGTAACGTTGAACATGGTAAAGGACATAGAGATAGACGGCAATAAGGTTACATTTACCGTGGTGCTGACCACGCCCGCCTGCCCGCTGAAAGATATGATCAGGAATGCCTGCGTAAATGCCATCCAGTTGATGGTAAGCAAGGACGCAGCAGTGCAGGTGAATATGACCGCCAATGTAAACTCCAACCGGAAGGACGGCAAGTCCACGCTGCCCAAGGTAAAAAATATTATCGTGGTAGCGTCCGGCAAGGGCGGCGTAGGAAAATCCACCGTAGCGGCCAACCTGGCCCTGGCCCTGTCGGAAGGCGGCGCCAGTGTGGGGCTGATGGATGCGGACATTTATGGTCCTTCCGTGCCCATTATGTTCGGCGTGCGTGGTGAAAGGCCCATGATGGTGAATGTAGAGGGCAAAGGCATGATCGTGCCGCTGGAAAAATACGGTATCAAGCTCATGTCTATCGGTCTCCTGGTTGATGAAAAGCAGGCCGTGGTATGGCGCGGCCCCATGGCCAGCAGCGCACTGCGGCAGTTTATCACCGACGTGTACTGGGATGAGCTGGACTACCTCGTAATAGACATGCCCCCCGGCACCGGAGATATACACCTCACCCTGGTACAGACCGTGCCGGTTACCGGCGCCGTGATTGTCACCACCCCGCAGGACGTAGCCCTGGCAGATGCCAAAAAAGGTATCATGATGTTCAGCGGTCCGCAGGTGAACGTGCCCATCATCGGCCTGGTGGAAAATATGTCCTACTTCACGCCCGCAGAGCTGCCGGACAATAAATACTATATTTTCGGCAAGGAAGGCGGCAAGCGCCTGGCGGAAGACATGGAAATTCCCTTCCTTGGCCAGGTGCCCCTGGTGCAAGGCATCCGCGAAGGCGGTGATGAAGGTGTGCCGGTAATGGTCAGCAACGATGAGATCACCAAAAAGGCATTCATCGATTTTGCCGGTAATGCCGCACGCAGCATTGCCATGCGGAATGCCAACATGGCGCCTACTAAGATTGTAGAAGTGGCGGTTTAGTATGCACATTCCTAAATACAACCAGGAAAAGGACTGGCAGCAGGTATCCGCCTTTATACGGGAGAACAGCTTCGGTATACTGGTGAATGTGGCTGCCGGTACTCCTTTGGCCACGCATATCCCCATTGAGCTGGAAGAAAAGGCAGGCGGTACTAATGTGCTTACGGGCCATGTAGCCCGCGATAACCGGCAATGGGAGGCTTTTACCGCCGGCCCGGCGCTGGCCATCTTTACCGCGCCGCATGCCTATATATCTTCCTCCTGGTACGAAAAAGAGAAAATACCCACCTGGAATTATATTGCCGTGCATGTATACGGGCAAATGCGCCTGCTTACGGATGCGGAATTGCTGGCGTCACTGGAGCGGCTGATGACGCGCTATGAAACAGCCTCGGCCCGCCCGGTCCATTTCCAGGATATCCCGGAAAAGGAGCTTCGCAATAACCTGAAGGCCATTGTCGGGTTTGAAATGACCATTACCGACGTGCAGGCCCGCTACAAGCTGAGCCAGAACCGGAACGCCCGCGACTACGACAGCGTGATCTCGCATCTCAAAGCCCGCGGTGACGAAGGATCGAAAAAGATAGCGGAGGAAATGGAGAAGAGAAAAAAGTAAAGTGCGGATGTGCACATCCGCACTTTAAAATACTTATAACGTAAACACCTTATCGCCCACCATCACTTCCTGTTTCTCCTCGTCAAAAGTAGCTTTCATGCCGGTGCGGTAAGCCGCATTGCCCATGATCAGCGCAATGGAGTGGGAGTAAGCCGCTTCTATAGGCGCGTTGGTAGGCTTGCGGGAGCGCACGCATTCCATCCAGTTGCGCACATGCCCGTTGGTAAGGGAGTCGCCGCCGGTATTGGCGCTGGTCTCCACCTTGGTCTGCAGGCTGCTAAGGGTCATGTTGGGCAGCAGGTTGGCATGCATGCCCATGGCCTGTGCTTCCCTTTCACGGAGGCCGCCGGTAGGGCTGATCTTGTTATTGGCCATATCAATGGTGCCGCCGTTGGAAAAATATACTTCCTTGATACCACCCGCGGAATTATGGAAGCGGGAGCTGTACATCACCTGGAAACCGCTGCCGGGATCGTCCTGCGGGCCATATTCAAACACGGCGGTAAGCGTGTCCGCATTCACCCGCCCGTCTTTCCATACATATACGCCGCCGTTGGCCACTGCAGTTCGCGGGTGCTTCAGCCCGCTGAACCAGTGCACGGTATCTATCTGGTGGGTCATCCACTGTCCGAATATGCCGCTGGAATAGGGCCAGAAAAGGCGGTATTCCAGGTACTTGCGCGGGTCCCAGTTATCTTTTGGCCTGCCCGCCAGGTAGCGCTGCCAGTCCGTATCGGATTCGCGGATGGATTTTACGAGGTCCGGCCGGCGCCAGCGTCCCGGCTGGTTTACATTCCAGGTCATTTCCACCATGGTGATGGGACCGAATTTACCGCCCTGGATAAATTTGGCCGCTGCATCGTAGCTGTCGCCGCTGCGGCGCTGGGTGCCTACCTGGAATATTTTCCCGGAGCCTTTCACCGCCTTCAGCGCATTGCGGGCATCCTCCATGGTCTCTGCAAAAGGTTTTTCGCAATACACGTCCATTTTATGGCCTACGGCCTCAATGGTATGATAGGCGTGCTGGAAGTCCGCCGTGGCAATGATCACGGCATCCAGGTCCTTGTTGCGGTACAGCTCATCATTATTCATACAGGCCTGTATGTTATGCCCGGTCTTTTCCTGTAAAAAGGCCTTGCCTTCCTCCCGCCGGCGGTTCCAGATATCGGATACGGCGATCAGGTCAAAGTTCAGCTCCTTGCTATTGTTAAAGAAGCAGGGCAGCAGCGCCTGCCTGGCCCTGTCGGAAAAACCTACCAGTCCCACATTTACACGGTCATTGGCGCCCAGTATGCGCGCATAGCTGCTGGCAGGCATGCCCATAGCGGTGAGGGTGATACCGGCGCCGCCCATTAATGATTGTTTCAGGAATTCACGACGTGATTTTTTCATCTGTTAATTTTTATTTTTTTAGTTATCAGATGGAACTTACCATGATAAAATTTTATCATGGACGTTTCATATCATCAACAGTTTATTAGTTTATTGGTTAATGGCTAGCTGATCTCCTTTTTTGCGTGCGGGCTTTTTCTCTTTTACCCCATAGGATTCTTCCAGTTGCCCGCGCAGGTATTCAAGCGCAGGCCGGCATTGCGCGGCCAGGTCATTCCAGCGGCATTCCACCATAATGCGCCCGTCAAATCCTATCTTCCGCAGCGCGGTAAAGTAGGGGCGGAAGTCCTCTTTGGCCACGCCGGGCGCCGCTCTTTTCTCCTTTTCCGCAATGTGACAGTGCACCAGGTAGCCTTTGGCCTTTTCAATGACGGAGGCGGGCTCATTTTCTTTCAGCATGTGATAGATGTCTGCCGTGAGCCTGAAGTTGGGATGGTTAACGGCACGGGCAATTTCCGTGGCCTCCGACAGCGTGTTCACGAAATTGGTTTCGGTGCGGTTCAGGCTTTCCATGGCAATGATACGGTCATATTTGGCCGCCACTTCCGCCATTTTGCGGCACAGCACTATAAATTCTTTTTTAGCGCTGGCATAGTCCACTCCTTCGGGGAGCCGCCGGGCGCCACTGCTACCCAGTACGATCAGTTGTACGCCGGCCTGCCGGGCCCGTTGCATAACGGTGTCCACGTAGCCCAGCACGCGGGCTTCATTTACTTCCGGGCCTACGATCTTGATGGAGCCGGGAATGAAGTTGTTGCAGCTCTGCACTTTGCAATGGGTCTTATGCAGGGTTGGCAGCAGGGCGTTGAACTGGTCCTGGCTCAGGCTGGGGGACAGTATCCGGCTTACGCCCTCTTCAATATACACATAACCCGCTTTGGCCAGCAGGCTGTCGTTTTTGTAAGAGGTACAGATACCAATGGAAGGTAATTGTTGTGCATTCGATTGCAATACAAGGCAGCAAAATGTGCAAAAAAGAAAAAAATAACGCTTTTGCATGAGCAGTTTTTTCAGTGAACGTGGCATGAAACCGGCAGGGGTGTTTTCATAAACAATTGAAAATCAGTTGCTGCCTGGCTTCATTTGGTTTACAGGAGATGTGGTTATTTCCTGTTGAGAAAGTTAATAAGTAAATCTGTAAGATCAAAATTTAAAGGATAAATATTAACAGGCGAAAAGATAAATATTAACCGATGAAATTGGCAAAAATAGCGGAACTTTAACTTGTTGCGCCTGGCGGCCCGCAGTAACGAAGATGCCAATTGCCAACCGGACTGTGCAGCCATTGACAGTAACAATTATCATCTATATTTCAATCACTTGCATTGGTTAAGTTTTACTTAACTTTGCGCCCCAAATTAACTGACTATGAACCGACAGGAATTAGTGGGCCTGATCAAAGAACGGCAATCTTATCTGTGTGTTGGCCTGGACACAGATATACAAAAGATTCCCAAGCACCTGCTGTCTTACCCCGACCCGGTGTTTGCTTTCAACAAGGCCATTATCGATGCTACCAAAGACCTTTGCGTAGCTTATAAGATCAATACCGCCTTTTATGAATGTATGGGTATCCGCGGCTGGGAAAGTCTCCAGCGCACCGTGGAATACATTCCTTCCGGCATTTTTACCATTGCCGACGCCAAACGCGGCGATATCGGCAATACCGCCACCCAGTACGCCAAAACCTTCTTTGATACCTACAAATTCGACGCAGTGACCGTTGCACCCTATATGGGAGAAGACAGCGTAGCGCCTTTCCTGTCCTTTAACGAGAAATGGGCCATTGTGCTGGGGCTTACTTCCAATGAAGGCAGCAAGGATTTCCAGTTGCAGAAGGTAGGGGAAGAGTACCTCTATGAAAAGGTGATCCGCACGGTTATGGAATGGGGCACGCCGGATAACCTCATGTTCGTAGTAGGCGCTACACAAACAGCGCAGTTGGCAGCCGTGCGCCAACTGGCCCCCGACCACTTTTTCCTGGTGCCGGGGGTAGGCGCCCAGGGCGGCAGCCTGCAGGAGATCTCTTCCCTGGCCATGAACAAGGATTGCGGATTGCTGGTGAATGCCAGCCGCGCCATTATCTATGCGGGCAATGGCGAGGATTTTGCAACGGATGCCCGGAACGCGGCCCTGCAGTACCAGCAGGAAATGAGCGAGTACCTGGAGCAGGCGGTGGCCGGCTGACAAGGAAAAATTATATAGCCAACAAAAAAGGTCGCATCAGCGACCTTTTTTGTTGGCTATATGGTACTTACACTGTGGCGTGCCGTTATCAGAAATCCGGGTCTGGCGGCGTATTCGGGTTGTTATCCCGCTCCGCAAAAGGATAAGGATAAAAGTTCCGTTTGCGCTCGGACAGCGGCCGGTCAAAGCGGCGCATATCTTCCAGCTTCAGGCCGGACATATACAGCTCTATACAGCGGTGCTGGTAGATGGCCTCCAGCAGCGCATCCTGTGTCAACGGCCCGGTAATGGCCGGCAGGTCGGCGCCAAGGCCCAGTGAGTCCTGGGCAGGGGATTTGGTTACCACTTTGTTCAGTTCCGCCAACCCATTCACAAGATCATTTTTACGTGCGTAGGCTTCTGCTTTTATCAATGTCATTTCTCCCATCATGTATACCGGGAAAGGGCTGGTATTCGTAAGTGCAAAACCTTTTATACGGAACTTGGGAGTAGTAGAGAAGGTGTCCAGCATATAGAAAAGTACCCGCTTGTCAGCCGGATCAGGCCGTAAGCCCTCCGGCAGGCCCATGGTAGAGTCAATGACCTGGTATACGTTGTTGGTGGAGGTGGCAGTTTCCCAGATAGGATTGGGAAAGATGGCATCATAGTGAAACTGTACTGCCTTGCGTGTTACACTGCCAGCCATGCTGAGGGCCAGGTCATAATTGCCGGCAAACAACGCATACCGTGCTTTCAGTGCCCGTAATGTATTCGGAATATCCATCCCTGCCGGGATGTTATTCAGGAATGATCCGCTGGGCGCATTGGCGTTAACCGCCGCCAGCGCCGCATCAATCCAGCCAATGGCTTTGTTAAAGCCGGCTACGCGGTCTATAAAAGGGGCGCCGCTTTCCAGCGTACCGGTGGTGTCCGGCACCTGCTGCCAGCCCATAGCCATGTTGCCCATAGCCAGCGCCTTAAAGATGGTCACATAGCCTATCAGCCCGCTGGCATAGGCCCGGTCGTCCATGCTTTGCGCATATGCGATCACGCGGTTGGCGTCATAAATGATCTTGTTGCTGTTGGTCCAGAGGTTGCCCAGTACCGTGTTGGTGCCGTCTACGGTGCCGCCGCCTATGTTGAGCTGGTTTTCCGGCACGTTGCCTTCATTGCGCAGGAGCAATTCCTTAGTGGTAAAGCCGTTGGCCGTTACCAGGTTGTACAGCGAGCCGGCGCGGCCGGTGGAGTAGATCCGTTGCAGGCCCACCGCCACCGCCGTTACCGCCTGGGTGGAGGTGAACACATCATCCTCCTGGGCAGCGGAAGGGCTGGTATAGTCTTTTTTGCAGGATGCAGCCAACAGTGTGCTGATGATACAGATACCTGCTATTATTCTTTGCATAAGTTACTTTTTAAAAGGTTAGAATTTTGCAGACATGCCCACGCTGAATGTTCTCGGCACCGGTACGGCGCCAAAGTCAATGCCGCGCAGCACCGTGCTTTGTCCTGCTGCATTCACCTCGGGATCATAGCCTTTGTAATTGTCCCATGATACCAGGTTGCGGCCGCTTACGCTCACGGTCAGGTCCCGGAATCCCTTGATGCGGCCTACGTTATAGCCCAGGTATACTTCGCGCAGCTTTACAAAGGAGCCGTCGTCTATACGCCATTCCTCCGTAGCGTACACACCGGCTATGTAGCCGCGGGGCAGTTGGCCCAGGTACTCCTGTTCGGCCACCTTGCCGTTGCCCACGCCCTGGCGGGTACGGAAGTCCGCGTTAAATACGTCGTTCCCCTGTACGGCGTCCAACTGTACGCGCAGGTTGAATTTTTTGTAGCTCAGCTCATTCACCAGGGTGGCGGTATAATCCGGGTTGGGATCGCCGATGATCTTCCGCAGGGTGGTGCCGGTCGGCAGCCCGTTGGCATCACGCTGGGGGGTATACGATAAAGGACCGTTCTGCACGCCTTTTTCCTGTTGCGGGATGCCGGCCGCATTCTTGATGTCATTGCCATTAGCGTCCCGGGCAAAGAAGGTGCCATAGAACACGCCGATGGGCTGCCCTTCCAGGATGGCTACGGGCGCACCGCCGTTGGTATTGTACAGGATCAGGGACTGGCCTATTTTCAGGGCCTTGTTGCGGTTGCGGTTAAAGATGCCGGTCACATCCCAGCGGAAATGCTTGCTTTGTACCGGCACCAGGTTCAGCACTACTTCAATCCCCTTGTTCTCCAGTGACCCGATGTTGTTCCGGTAGCTGGAATAACCTACCGTGGGCGCAATCACGCGGTCCAGCAGCAGGTCGTCTACCCGCTTGATATAATAGTTCACCTGCAGGCCTATACGGTTTTGCAAAAAGGCCAGGTCTGCGCCGAACTCGGTTTCCTGCTGGCGTTCAGGCGCAATGTCCTCGTTAGCCAGTATGGAGCTGCCTGCAAAAGAAGTTTTGGAATTGAAGGCATTGGGCGTGTAGGAGTTAAAGCGGTCATATGCGCCAATGCCGGTCAGGTTACCGGATTGCCCGTAGGCGGCCCTTACTTTCAGCAGGTTCCACCAGTTGCTCACTGCGGCATCTTTCCAGAACTCCGCTTCGGATAATACGTAGCTGCCGCTGGCCTTTACATACAACTGGTTGCGTTCGTCCTCCCCGAATACGGAAGAGCCGTCCATGCGCAGGGCGCCGGTCAGGAACAGCTGGTTCCTGTAGCCGAAGCTTTGCTGCAGGTATACCCCGGAAATGGAGATCTCGCTGCGGCTGTCTGCAGTGGGCAGCGGTGTGGCAGCGCTGTTCACCGCCTCTACAAAGGGCGCCAGGCCCCTGCCCTGGGTAAGCAGGTAGTTGTTCCTCTCATACTGCAGGGAGTAGCCTAACTGTGTAGTGGCGTTCAGGTGATCGGAAATGTTCCATTTATAGTTGGCGCTCAGGTCGTGGTTGATCTGGAAAAAGTTGTTGGTGGCGGAGCTGGCATACCCGTTCTGAGCTCCGTCCAGGCTGGAGCCGCCGCCAAAGAAGGCGGTGCTTACATTGTAGGCATAGGGCGGCATGAAGGTGTTGCCCCGCTGGCTGTAATTGTCAATACCCAGGTTATAGCTCAGGGTCAGGTTCTTTACCGGGTATGCCTTGAGGCCCACGTTGGCCAGCACGCGGCTGGTCTGCTGCTTCTGCTTGAAATCCTCTATCACGGATACCGGGTTCACCCTGCCTCTTTCGCCAACTGCCTGCAGGTTGCCGGCCGCATCACGCGCGTAGATGTCGTGGATGTTGCCGATGATGGTCACGGAATTCATGGGAGAGAAGAAGGAGTTGCCGTCCGGTTTCTCATTGGCCGAGCTGTTTACATAATTCACGCCGGCGGTGAAGCTGAGCCAGTCGGTCATCTGCTGGTCCAGGTTCATGCGGAAGCTGTAGCGCTGGAAGTCTGTATTCTGGATAATGCCCTGGTTGTAGAAGTAGGAGGCGGAGGCGTAGTATCTTGTTTTGTCCCTGCCGCCGCTTACAGATACGTTGTTGTCCGTGCCAACGCCCGTGCGGAAAATATAGTCCTGGTAGTCATACCGTTTTACGGGGGTGGTCTCGGTCAGGGAGGTCACCAGTATATCCTGCGTAATGGACTCCGGGCCAAATTTCACCGGGGCCTGGTTCACGTCCAGCTTCTTGCGCAACTGGCTTACCATGAAGTTGGTGGAAAAGTTCACCTCCGGTGCGCCGGTGCTGCCTCTTTTGGTAAAGATCTGCACTACGCCCGCATTGGCGCGGGAACCGTAGATGGCGGCGGCCGCTGCGCCGTTCAGCACTTCTATATGGTCAATGTCGGCAGGATTGATGTCCACCATCCTGTTCTGCCCGATGGTGCCGATGAAGTTGGAGCCATCGTAGGTGCCGGCTGTGTTGGTCACGCGGTTGGTAGCATTGTTCACAATAATACCATCCACGATGTACAGCGGCTCAGAGGAGCCGGATATGGTGCTGATACCTCTCAGCCTTACGGATATGCCGCCGGCCGGGTCGCCGGAGTTCTGTGATATCTGGGCGCCGGCGGTCTTGCCCTGCAGCGCGGCCAGCGCGTTGCCGGTAGCGCCTTTGGTCAGTTGGTCGGCCTTTACGGTGGCGATATAATTACCCAGTTGCTTGCGGGTAGTGCCTTCGGTGGTGCCGGTCACCACCACTTCATCCAGTCCCAGGGCGTCTTCAGACAGTTGCGTAATAACCGTATAGGTGCCGGCATCGCCTATCTGCAGCGCCTGCTCGCGGGTGGCAAAGCCTACGCCGGAAAATTTGATGGTATAAGGGCCTGGCTGCAGGTTAGCGTTAAAGCTGTAGGTGCCGTCCGGGTCTGTTACAGCGCCGTAGGTCGTATTTTTTACCTGCACGGTAATGCCCGGTATGCCATTGCCGTCCTGGCTGGTCACCTTGCCGGCTATACGCACCTGGGCCGCAGCACTCATGGCGCTGAAACCGGTGAGCAGGAGCAGGCAGAGCAAACGCCACTGTCTGCGTGTTAAAAATAACAAGTTGGTCATAAACAAGTTTTTAGTGTGAAAGAACAGTACGGTGAAAACCACTTATAGAAAAAATTGCTGTATCCATTATCAGCATATCCGCGCATTATAGCACTTCCAGTCCCTCCCTGATATAGTTCTTTAATAGCGGGTCGTCGGGAGATAACTCCGTGACCAGTGTATGAATGTCATGAATGTCGCACACCTGTATGCGCTGCGCCGTGTTCACCTTCTCCGAAATGGTGAGGGATACCACTTTCTGTGCAGAGCTCACCATCGCTTTTTTGATCTGCATCACTTCCCAGTCGTTTTCCGTAAGGCCGTGCGTGGTGTCAATAGCATTGGTGCCCAGGAAGCAGAGGTCCGCCTTGACCTGCCTTATCCTGGCCTGCGCTTCGCCACCAACGGTAAGCTGCGCATTCTTGGACAGCCTGTCGCCGATCAGGATGATCTCTATGCTGGGATGCCGCATGTATTCCAGCGCAGCGGTCAGGCTGCCCGTAAAGAAAGTGGCTTTCAGCCCGGGCGGTAATGCCCTGGCCAGCTCAATAATGGTGGTGCCTCCCGTGGTGAGTACAAACATGCCGTCCTGTACCAGGCTGGCGGCCTTCTGCGCAATGATCTTCTTTTCGTCCAGCGAGTATACCTGCTGGGCGTTCAGCGAAAAGTGGTATCCCTGGGACAGCGCGCCCCCGTGCACTTTTACGATCTTGCCCTGGTCGGCCAGCTCCGCCAGGTCCCGCCGGATGGTGTCTTCCGATACCTTGATCTCCTGGCTAAGGTCCGCGGACAGTACCCGGTTATGCAGGTTCACCTGGTGAAGGATATAGGCTTGCCGTTCTTTTTTCAGCATGACAAAAAAGCGAAATAGAAATTGGTTACTGTTAATATCGGCACAAACCCGCAAAAAAACAAGCAAAAAGGTGCAGTTAATAGTAAAAAGCCTGCAAATACCCGCAAACTCATCTTGAAGCGAGAAGAAAGTATAATGGGTAAATATGCAGGGGAAGGTGGAAGGGGAGCAGTTTATTTAAACACGCAGTTCCTGGCGGTCCACCAGGGCTTTATTTCAAAGCTGAGGCGGCCGGTAATGATGGCGGTGTCCGTTTTTACCAGGCTGGCTGCCGTGGCGCTGTCCGGGCAGTCCAGGATGAAGATGCCCCGCAGGTCGCCATCATCTCCGAAGGGGCCGGCTACCACTAGTTGCCCGGACCGGGCCAGCCGTTCAATATTGGCGATGTGCCGCTGTTGTATCAGCGCAGCCGCCGCACTGTCCTGGTTGCGTTGCGGGCCTTTCCGGAGCAACACCATCCAGTACTGCTTCATGACTACTTTCGTAGTGTCGGCAGTGTTAGTAGTGCGGGCGGAGGGGATGAGGGTCGGCTTAAAAGAGACGATCAGCAGGATAAGGAACCCCGTTAAGAGCATTGCCGGGAATACTTTACTTGCCATAGCTTCCTTATTTTGCGCGTAAGGTACATCTAAAATTGTAAATCATTATATTGCTGGTAAAACATGGCCAGCATGGGGAAAGATCTATTCCGGTCACCGGATTATTATTTACTCGACGATTTGTTGACCGAAGAGCACCGGCTGGTGCGCGATGCCGTGCGCCAGTGGGTGAAAAAGGAAATATCACCAGTTATAGAAGATTATTGCCAGCAGGCGGCCTTTCCCACCCAGATCATTAAGGGGCTCGGGGAGCTGGGCTGCTTTGGTCCCACCATACCGGCGGAGTACGGCGGCGGCGGACTGGACCACATTGCCTACGGCCTGATGATGCAGGAACTGGAGCGGGGCGACAGCGGCGTGCGCTCTACCGCCTCCGTGCAGGGATCGCTGGTGATGTACCCCATTTATACTTTTGGCAGCGAAGAACAGAAACGGAAATACCTGCCCCGCCTCGCTACCGGCGAGCTGATGGGCTGTTTCGGGCTTACAGAGCCTAACCACGGCTCCGACCCGGCGGGGATGCTTAGCCGTTATAAGGACGACGGAGACCATGTGATACTGAACGGCTCTAAAATGTGGATCTCCAATGCGCCTTTTGCGGACATCGCCGTTGTGTGGGCTAAGAACGAGCAGGGCGGCATGCACGGCCTGATCGTGGAAAGGGGCATGGAAGGGTTTTCCACGCCGGAAACCAAGGGCAAGTGGAGCCTGCGGGCCAGCGCTACCGGCGAGCTGGTGTTTGATAACGTGCGGGTGCCCAAGGCCAACATCCTGCCCGGCGCACGCGGGCTCAAAGGGCCGCTCAGTTGCCTGTCCTCTGCCCGCTACGGTATTGCCTGGGGCGTGGTAGGTGCTGCCATGGACTGTTATGATACGGCCCTGCGCTATGCAAAGGAGAGAAAGCAGTTCGGCAAGTCCATCGCCGGTTTCCAGCTTACCCAGAAAAAGCTGGCGGAAATGATCACCGAGATCACCAAGGCGCAGTTACTCAACTGGCGGCTGGGCGTACTGAAAAATGAAGGGAAGGCCACCCCGGCGCAGGTATCCATGGCCAAGCGCAATGCCTGCGACATGGCTACCAAAATAGCGCGGGACGCCCGGCAGATACTGGGCGGCATGGGCATTACCGGCGAGTTTCCCGTTATGCGGCACATGATGAACCTGGAAAGCGTGATCACCTATGAAGGCACCCACGAGATACACCTCCTTATCACCGGCCAGGATATTACCGGCATAGATGCATTCCATTAACGCGAAGTATGAAGTAAGAAGTATGAAGTATGAAGTGGGAAGAAAGACGATTGTTTTTTTGCTAAGTGTATGCTTTACTGTGAGTGCCCGTGCCCAGCATCTTACCGTATGTGAAGGAAAGGCCCAGGGCACTTATTACATTATCAAGTACCTGCATACGGATACCGCCACCCTGCAGCCCCGTATCGATTCCATTTTCAATGTCATTGATCAGTCCCTCTCCCTGTACCGGCCCGGTTCGCTTATCAACCGTTTCAATGCCGGCACGCAGGTGCAGATGGATGCCCATATGCAGGCGGTGGTAACACGGGCATTGCAGGTCAGCAAAGCCACTGGCGGCGCTTTTGACATCACGGTAAAACCGCTGGTGGATGCCTGGGGCTTTGGCGTGGTGCGCCCGGCCTGGCAGGGCGTGCCCCCGGCAGATACCCTGCAGCAGCGCCTGCAACGTACCGGCTACCATTACCTGCAGGTCAAAGGCAGGCGGCTGCGGAAGCGCAGGCCCGGCGTGGAAATAGACTGTAACGGTATCGCACAGGGCTATACGGTGGATGTGCTGGCCCGCTTCCTGGAACAGCAGGGGATTGACAACTACCTGGTAGATGTAGGCGGGGAGCTGCGGGCCAGGGGGCATAATGACCGGCGCCGCACCTGGAGCGTGGGCATCGAACGGCCGGCCACGGACCAGGGGAATGAGCCGGTACCCGCTGTATTGCCGCTGCAGGACAGGGCCATTGCTACCAGCGGCAACTACCGCCGTTTCTTTGACCAGGGCGGCACCCGCTTTGCCCATACCATCGATCCGCACAGCGGGCAGGCCCTGCATAATAATATCATCAGCGTAACGGTGATCGCCAGGGATTGTATCACTGCCGACGGGTTTGACAATGCGCTCATACTCATGGGTGTGGAGAAGGCGCTGGCCTTTATACAGTCGCACCCCCAATACGGCCTGGAGGCGTATTTTATTTATAAGGACAGGGAGGGGAATACCCGGGAACGGTACACGGAGGGGTTTAAGCAGCTAATAGCCGCGAAAAAGCCCCGTCCCGGCATCGCCGGAACAGGGCCTCACTTTTACAGCTTCCCTAGAATATGGACAAACTTTAGTCAATATGCCAACGCAATCCTATATTTCCCTGGATAGTATTAAAGCTGGTGATTTCGGCTAATTCGTAAGGTGAGTAGCTATACTGCGCACTGATGTTCAATAATAACGGTGAAGCCTTGCCAAATGGTATATTCACCCCTATTTCCGGGCTTAGCATAAATGCCCAGCTATTGTCCTTGTCCACGAACATGCCCCAGTATTTCTCATAGTTCATGTTGGCGGCGCCAATGCCCAGGGACCCATAGGGTATTACCGGCGCATCCGGCTTGGTGAACTGGTATTGCACGGTAGCCAATGCAGGTATTACCTGAAAGGTACGGGTTTGCACTGCAGAAATATCGCCGGACTTGGTCGGGTATACCGCCCGGGGCAATCTTTCATAAAAGTCCTGGAACCCTGTTTTCAGGCCTATGCCCAACTGGTCGTTCAGCATGTATTGCAGCCCGGCCTGCCAGCCGCGGAAGCTGGCCTTGCCGCTGTAGTCGCTTAAAGAGCCCATCGGGGCGGCAATGGAATAATTCACATTAAAGGAGAAAGGAGGGCGCACCTGTGCAGATGCAGCTTGCACACCCAGGCACCCTGCTATTGCCAATATCCAAATCTTTATGTTGATGATCCGTTTCATTTTCGTCAGTTTTTTAAGTGAAATACTGCTTACTGCTGAAGGTAAGGTGACTGGTCAAATACGGCGGTGACCATACTGTTGATGTTGCTGCTGTTCCATACGCCGGCGCCTCTGAACATGGCGTTCCATATAGCATCGATCTGCTTGTCGGCATCTGCGTTCTTCAGGTCCAGCAGGTCAATGGATACCGCCCTTTCCTGGTAGTACACCGTGTAGTAGGTGGGGAAGTAGTAGCCGTAACCCGGGTAGCCCCAGTACCAGGGATCCCAGTAGCCGCCCCAGCCGGCCCAGTATCCCGGGTTGTAATAGGTGTTGGCGTAAGACTCATCAATACGGGTCAGGTTGATGGCCAGGTCCGGCTTGGCCGCCCTGTCTACCTCTGTGTAACCCCTGGCCTGCATGGCGGATTTAACGGCGTCTATCAGTTGCCGGTCATACTCCGTCAGCGCCCTTTTGGCGGTGTCCCCGTTGCTGGCCACGGCCACGGAGTCCACAATGCTGAAGGTATTATAGCTGGCGAAGTTGGCGGTCGTATCCCTGTTGGTTACGTAGATACGGGATTCCTCGTCGGTCATGTCGTTCAGCGGATCTTTGCTGCAACTGTTCAGCACCAGTACGGCGGCGCCTGCTACGGCCAGCATCATGCCCGTTTTTCTTACGAATTGAATCATACTCCGTTTCATTCGCACATATTTTTCTTTTTCGGAGGCCGCACGGAACCTCCCATTAATAGTTCCTTTCAGAGAAAAAATGTTTAAGCTCGGTTTCATATGCACACGTATTTAATTTGTTTACAGATCTTGTGTTTAAAGTGCTTCTTCTCCAGGTTTGTCGTACACTAAATATGCCAACGTAGTTACGCGTACAGGTCAATAGCTGAACATTATAACACTGATTAAGCATTTAACGTTCAACGCTTTAGAGGCCCCGTTGTTACAAAGGTTTATCGGGCAAATGTTAATGTTTACCTAAAATTTTGTTAAAGGATCGCTAACCACGGGCTTACATATGAAGGAATAAATGGAACTAACTTAACAGGGATTTTTCGGCCAATATTTGCCTTAATCCTGCCGGGGAGGTAAAATGATGGCTTTCTATACCGCAGGCTTCAGCGGCGGTTACGTTGCGGAGGTTATCGTCAATGAACAGGGCTTCGGCGGCATTTACGCCGTAGCGGTCCAGCAGCAGCTCATAGAAGCAGGCCTGCGGCTTGCGCATTTTTTCGCGGCCGGATACCAGGATGCCGTCAAACCACTGTAAAAAAGGATAGGATACCAGCGCAATGGGAAAGGTTTCGCTGGACCAGTTCGTTAGTGCGTATAATTTGTAGCGCTGGCTGTCCTTCAACTGTTGTAATATAGCAACACTTTCAGGGATGGGGCCTCCCAGCATTTCCTTCCAGCGCCCGTAGTAGGCGCGGATCTGTGCTTCATAGGAGGGATGCTGCTCCACCAGCAGTTCGGTGGCTTCCTGCAGGGTTCTGCCCGCATCCTGTTCTTCATTCCAGTCCGCGGTGCAGATATGCCCCAGGAAATGCTCCGTTTCTGCCGGTGTTGCAAATATCTTGTTGTAGAGATAGCGCGGGTTCCAGTCTATCAGCACGGCGCCCAGGTCAAATATGATGGTGGTATATTGCTTTTTACCGTTTTGCATGGATTAAAGATAGACAAATCTTATAAAATCCTTATTTGTCAAACAGGGGACCGTTATCGGAGGGGCCGGGCAGCAGCTCGTCCGCCGCATCTTCCAGCAGCTTCAGGTCTACGGAGTCGCTGCCGGCAATGCCTTCCACGGAGCCCTTGATATGTGCGGCATTCAGCAACACTTTTTCCAGTTGTTTTTCACGGGCCTTCCAGAGCTTTTCCATGGCTTCCCGCTCTTTCTGTATGGATAGCTTCATGGCCAGGAACCCTTCCCGGATGGCTTTCCACTGCTCGGCAAACTCGCTGCTGGTGAGGTAATTATAGAGCATATGCATTTTATCGCCTTTGTTCTCCTGGCTTTTCAGCGCGCCGGCAATCCTGATCACTCCGTCGCGCAGCACCAGGGCCAGCGCTTTTACCTCGGCAAAGGAGCAGATCCAGATACCATCGCGCTCGCCAAAGCGGTCCATGTCTTTGGGCATGGCCTGTGTTACCAGTATGGCTACGTCCGCACCCTGGCTGCGCATGTCGGCTTTCAGCTTTTCCACCCAGTCGCGGGAGAAATCCTTGGTGCGTTTGCTTTCATAGATGATCTTGCCGCATTCCTGGCCAAACTGGTTGCGGATGGTCTGTATGCAGTCCGCGCCCCGGATGCCTTTGCCTACTTCTGTGATGGTATCAAAGGGGAAGGCCTGTTGCAGCATTTCTTCCAGCACCAGTTCCTGGATCTCTCCCTGCAATTGGGTGGAGCCCTGTTCTGCGCGGCGTTTCATTTCTTCCGCCAGTTTGCGCTGGTCTTCCAGTTGTTTTTCCATTTCCCGCATGCGCAGTTGGAACTCCGTTTCCCGGAGCTGGCTGCGCTCGGCTTCCTCCTTGCGTATCACTTCAGTGAGCTGGTTGCGGGCTTCCAGCACTTTTTTGTGCATGGCTATTTCCATCTCTTCTTCCCGGTTGCGCAGCTCCTGTTCTTTTCGCAGGAATTCCAGCTCCTGCTGGCGGGCTGCTTTCAGGCGTTCTTCCTGTTCGTGGTTGGTCTGCTGCAGCATGCGTAGTTGGTTCTCGAAATCGGCCGCCATCTGCCGGCGTATATGCTCCGCCAGGGTTTCCTGCATTTTTTCCTTTTCCAGCAGCAGGCGTTTGCTCAGCTCCTCTTCCTGTGCCTGCCTTTGCTGCTCTACGAGCTGGCGCTGCTGGGCCAACTGTTGTTTTTCGGTCTGCAAAACATCCATCCGTTTGCGCCATTCCGACTCCAGTTTTCCCCGCATTTCTTTTTCAATGTCAGCAGCAAAAGCATCTTCCATCACAAACTGGTGTTTGCAATTGGGGCATGTAATTGATGTTCCCATAGTTCAAAAACAGAATAGTATTGATGTTGTGAAATATTACACAGGTAAAACTAATCCGGTGCCACGCACTGTATCGGCGTGGTGTAAAGGTAGGTAAAAACAAAAAAGGAAGGAGAACCTTCCCTTCCTGGTTAACATAGCAAAAAACAAACAAAAAGGGGCTCGGGACCGGAGGTAAAGGGCATAGGTCAGATTATTCTTCCTCCTGCTCTTCTTCCAGTTGAAACTCGCTGTCTTCTTCGTCGGCGGTTTCGGGCATATCGTACAGCAGTTCATCGGTCAGGATGAACAGCAGGGTAATGCTGCCATTCACAGCGTTGGCGCTCAGGTTTTCCCATTCTTCTATCATCCAGCCTTCTTCCAGCCACTGGTTTATTTCAGGTAACTCGTTTGCGAAGGAGGTGGAATGGCCGTTTTCCTGCTGACCGGCTTCCTGCAATCTTTCCAGGTCTATCGTAACGGTGATGACTTTTTGCATGGATCAGGGTTTTGTACCCCGAATATCGTGGTCGGGTGTTAGGGAGAGGTTAAGGGTGGATTAAGGAAATGTTAAGGATGGGGAGGGGGTATCCCCCCCTGCCCATTTTCCGTTTTTGTGTATCTTTAGCGGGAGCAAGTTCCCCTCCTTATGCCTTACCTGAGCTTTCTTTTGTGTTTGCTGATCAGCTTTTCCGGTGTATATGCACAGCAGGCGGTTACAGATTCCCTGGAAGGGCGGCTGCAGCAGCCCGGCCTGCCGGACAGCCAGCGCCTGGCATTGCTGACAGACCTTGCTTACTATTACGCATCCTCCCACCCCGCCACCGGCCTGCAGTATGCAGAGAAGGCCATCCGCCTGGCCTCGCAGCGGTATCAATTCCGGCCACTGGCCACCGCTTTCAACTATAAGGCACTGAACTACCAGCGCATGGGCCGCGATTCCCTGGCCATCACCTGGTATGAAAAAGCCATTGCCCTGGCCCGTAAAGGGAAATATGTCACCAGCGAGATAAGCGCTATGCACAACCTGTCCATCCTGTATTGCGACCGGGGCAACTACAGCCAGGCGCTGTCCATCCGGCAGCGGGTGAACACGTTGCTGGCCGGCCAGGATGACAAGCGGCGCCTGAGCCTCTCCCTGAACAGCACCGGCGCTATTTACCTGCAGTTGGCAGACTACCCGCGTGCGCTCCGTTATTTCCAGCAGGCCAGGCAGGCGGCGCCTGCGGCAGGCAATACTGCTGCGGCCTTAACCGCGCTGGAGAACATCGGGCTGGTGTACAAGAAAATGGGGCAGCCGGACAAGGCCCTGCAATATTACGGCGAAGCGCTGGAGGGCTACGGCCCGGAAGGGAGCAACATTGCCCGGAGCAACCTGCAGGCCAATATGGCCACCCTGTACGATGAGCAGGGCCGTCACAAGGAGGCGCTGTCGCTTTTCCGGCAGGCGCTGGCTACAGACCGGCAGGCAGGATACAGCCGGGGCATTGCCCGCAACCTCACCGGTATGGGCACCGCCTACAGCGCTATGCAGCAGTACGGCGCTGCTTTCAATTGCTTCAGGATGGCGGACAGCATCCTGCTGCAGGCGCCCGACGCCAATGCCCGGTGCGCCCTGTACGCCACCTGGGCGGCAGCGATTATGCATTGCCCCGATACTGCGCTGGCAGCAGCGGGATATAACAGGAACGGGCGTACGGAAGCCGCCTACGCGCTGGCCGGCAAGGCACTGGCTTATGCGAGGGACAGCCGTCTTAAAGAAAGAGAAATGCAGCTCACCGGCTTCCTGGCCGATATCCGGCAAGGCCAGCACCAGTACCGGCAGGCGCTGGAACTGCACCGGCAGTATGTACAGCTCAGGGATACCGTGCTGGGTGAGGACAGCAAGATCGCTTTCCTGAAACAGGAAATGCAGTTCGAGGCCGACAAAAAGGAGCTGCAGCACCAACTGGCCCTGCAGCAGCAAAAGAGCAGGCAGCACATCACGCTCGCGGCCGCTGCGCTGCTTTTGCTGGCAGGCGGCGGCGCTTTTTTCATCTACAAGAAAAGACGGGATTACCGGCAGGCCAGGTCAGAGCTGCTATTAAAAGCGGCTATCAGTGAGTCAGAAATGAAGGTGCTGCGCCTGCAGATGAACCCGCACTTTATTTTCAACAGCCTGAATGCCATCAGCCGGTACCTGCTGAACCACGACACCCGCCAGGCAGACTACTACCTGTCCAAGTTCGCCAGGCTGATGCGCAGCATCCTGGAGTTTTCCGGGGAAAAGCTGATCCCGCTGAAGGACGAGCTGGAAACCCTTTCCCTGTACGTGCAACTGGAGCAGATGCGCATGGTCCGCAAGTTTGATTATATTGTTGCGGTAGATCCGCAGTTGGCCACGGGCCATACCTTTATACCGCCGCTCATCTTCCAGCCTTTTGTGGAGAACAGTATCTGGCATGGCCTGTCCAGGTCTGCAACTGCCGGCTATGTACGCCTGCAGATAACAGCAAAGGGGGATGTCCTGTGCTGCTCTATCGAGGACAATGGCGCAGGCAGGCAGGTGAAGGAAAACCCGGGCCGGAGGTCATACGGCCTGCAGATCACCCGGGAGCGGCTCCGGCTGCTGAACAGTGAAAGGGAGAACGGGCATGCGGCCCTGCTGGTATATGACCTGGAACCAGGCGTGGGCGTACAGCTTACTTTACCTTTGATCACAGAAGAATCATGATACGGGCAGTTATTATAGATGATGAGATCCACGCAGCGGAGCGCCTGGCCGACCTGCTGGCGCATTACTGCGCCGCCGGGGTAACGCTTGCCGGCCATGCATTGGACGCAGCAGCCGGCCTGGCCCTGATCCGGGATACAAAGCCCGATCTCGTGTTGCTGGACATACACCTGGGCGCCGCCACCGGCTTTGAGCTGCTGGAGCAGTTCCCGGACCCTGATTTCTCGGTCATTTTTACCACGGCCTATGAGCAGCATGCGCTCCAGGCCATCCGGTTCAGCGCGCTGGATTACCTGCTGAAACCGGTAGATCCCGATGAGCTGGTGGCCGCTATCCAAAAGAAAACCAACCTGGCTGCCCGCGCTCCGCAAAAGGCTTCGCTGGAGCTGCTGTTCAGCAATATGCGCTTCCATAACCAGGGGCTGGCAAAGATCATGATCCCCACCATGCACGGCTTTGAGCTGGTCAATATACCGGATATCCTGCGCTGCCACAGCGATGTGAATTATACCACCATCCACCTGGTGAACGGCGACAGCTTCCTGGTAGCCAAAACCATCGGGGAGTTTGAGCACCTGCTGGCGTCCCATCACTTTTACCGCATCCACCAGTCCCACCTGGTCAATCTCAATTTCATAAGGCGCTACCATAAGGGCAAAGGGGGGATCGTGGTGCTGCAGAACGGGCTGGAGCTGCCCGTGGCGGCCCGCCGCAAGGAAGGATTCCTGCAGAAGGTACAGTCACTGCTGTAGCACGCCTATTGCTCCATTTGCAGCAATTAATCAATGAACGGTAACGCTTGATAAGTATGGCTTGTCCGCACCTGTAAATGTATGTTCCTTAGCAGTACACAATACATACAGTTATGGAAGAAATACAAGCCGTACGCTTTGACAGCAAAGAAGAAGTAAAGCGTTTTTACCGGGAAGATCTGCTGGATCTTATAAAAACGGTATTCCTGACCCCGGTGGAAGGCATACATGCCCTGTTCCTGAAACGCTCGGACCGCAGCTATTTCCATGCCCTGGTGCTGATAGTTTCCGCGGCCCTGGTGTGCATGTTCTTTACGTTCATCTCTATTCCTTCGGAGTTCAGGTCGTATCTGCCCTGGTTCTCTATCGTGATGAAAGGGGCTATCTTCAGCGGTGCTTTCCTGGTGGGGATCTCCTTATGTTCCTTTGGGATAAAGCTGCTGTCGGGGAAGCCCCATTTCCGGGATGAGCTGCTCACCGGCGGATTGTGCGCGGTACCGTTCTCCGCGCTGAACGTGCTGCTGTTCATCAGCGCCAAGCTGCTGCTGGGCAAGGAGGTGGTCAGCACCATCATGATGGGCGGCATCTCCTCCGTGATCCAGAAAGCCGGCCTGGTGATCCTGCTCATCCTCTATATCTACCTGCAGATGGTCAGTATCCTGATGCAGTCGCTCCGCGCCGGCGGCACCAACGAAACCCTGAGGTGGTACCTGTCCCCGCTGGGCATCATACTTTCGGGTTACCTGGCCGTGAAGATCGTGCAGCTATTTTAAAATAATAATTGCTCCGTTCACCAATGATTAACGAAAAGGGCGGATTTATTTGCTAGTTTTATTTCTCCGGAGAAAGCAATGTAATAATGGTTTTTGATTATAGAGAACGGCAGGTCAGTTGGTAGGTGGCCTGCCTTCTTGTTTTATTGCGTACCTGCTTTTGCTGCGTATTTCATCACGCCTTTACGGCCTGTTTCCTGAACAGGAAAATGACGATGGTAACAACGGGTATGCTTAATGTTATCCAGGAGAGCCAGTGCCAGATGCCGGTGCCCGTAAGCGCCGCCAGCAACCCGAAGATCGTTAGTGCCGCCATTACCAGGGGCCATCCCCAAAGTTGAAAGAAATTGCTTTTCATCATAAGCTAGTTTAAAAGTGCGGCCTGTGTAACAGCCTCGCTTTGCAATATCCGGTTGATCCTGGCTTCAGATGCTTTGCGGCGGGCAAACCACAGGTATAATCCGCTGATCAGCACCACGATCGTAGCGATATCAAACAGCGCCCACAGGATCTTCAGCGGCAATCCGCCGTAATCCCCGAAGTGAAGCGGCTCTGCAATGAACAGGGTATTTACATACCAGGGCATGCTGCGCATATCCGTCAGCGCCCCGCTCTGCGCATCTATCATGGCGGGTTTTACCAGCCGGGATGTTAAAGGCGTGGTACCTTTCATAAACACGGCATAGTGATGCTGGCTGGTAAAGGGAGTGCCGGGAAACGCCACCAGGCTGGGCTGCATACCCGGCGCTGCCGCACGCGAGGTCCGGATGGCGGATTCCAGTGAGCTAAGCTCGCCAGTGACCGGAGGTTTATCTTTATAGGGGGCTACCATTTCCGCCAGTTGCCCGGATTGCCACATCACCAGCATCACATCGGACAGGGTATTGATCACACCCGTGATCCCCACTACCAGCGCCCAGGCCAGTGTCACAATGCCCAGCAGGTTGTGCATATCCAGCCACCGCAGGCGCGTGGACCGGTCCCGGCGAATCATGCCGAAGTTGAACCGCCGCATGATGGGCCCGTACAACATCACCCCGGAAACAATGGCCGCTACGAACAACAATCCCATCAATCCCAGGAAGAGCTTGCCGATGATCCCGGCAAACATATCTGTATGCAATTTCAGCATAATGTACAGGAAGCCCTTGTCCGGCGGAGGCGCCTGTAATACTTTCGCCGTGCGGGCATCCAGCACTACCAGCTTGTACACGTCCGGGGGGGCATTCACGGAGTCGGCCATGTTTAATATCACCAGGTTGGGCTCCTCCTCGTCCCAGTAAACATACCTTACCACATCATTGGGCCGCTCTTGCTGACCTGCGCGGATAATATCATCCAGGCTGGCCGGCGGCGTGCTTTCCGGCATGGGCGGGGCGGTATGCGTTTTTCCCTGCAGTTCCTCTATTTCATGGTAGAACACCAGCGGCAGGCCGGTCAGGCACAGCATCAGGAGGAAGAGGGTACAAATGAGGCTGGTCCACTTGTGGACCACGAACCAGCGTTTTACGTTCTTTACGTTTGCCATATACTTCCTGTCAGAAATCGGGTGAAAGTAAACCACCGGCCTTTAGGTTGTTTACGAGATAGGGAAAATGTTTTACGCAAAGAGGAAAAAGGCGGTTGCCTCAGATCACCACCAGGTTGTGTTTTACCGCATATAACACCAGCCCCACCCGGGTAGATACATTCAGTTTCCTGAACAGCGCTTCGCGGTACCCATCCACTGTTCTTTCGCTTACAAACATCTCTTTGGCGATCTCCTGGTAACTCTTTTCACTGCAGGCCCTCCGGATAAATTCCAGCTCCCGTTGCGACAGTTTCACCAATGCATGCAGGGGGGAGTTTTCATTGACGAGCTGACTGATGGACTGCATCACTTTCCTGGTCACCAGGTCGTTAAAAAAGAAGCCGCGCGAGCACACTTCGTCAAACGCCAGTTTCAGCTCCTCCGGTTCGGCGTCTTTCAGGATGTATCCTTTGGCGCCATGGCGGATCATTTTGATGATAGCGATCTCCGATTCCATGGTGCTAAGGGCCAGTACATGAATGTCCGGCTGGTGCTGGCGCAGCCATTCGGCCGCCTCATACCCGTCCATGCGGGGCATGGTCACATCCAGGAGGATAATATCCGGCAGGCGCTGGTACTTCAGCCGTTCTATCATTTCACGGCCGTCGGAGGCTTGAAACAATACTTCATAACGGGGGAAAAGATTGACCAGCGCCGCCAGTCCTTTCCTGAACATCGTGTGATCGTCCACAATGGCGATATATCTTGTGTCAGGCATATGGTACAATTATGTGAATGGATGTTCCTTCCTCAGGGCTGCTGCTGATAGTGGCCGTACCGCCGATCAGGCGTGCCCTGTTGAGAATGTTCTGCAGGCCCAGTCCGTCCTTCTTTTCAATTTCCTGGTCTACATTAAAACCGGCGCCGTTATCATGCACGGTGACCTGCAGCGTTTCCGGCTGGTATTGCAGGTCAATGACCACCTGTGTGGCCCTGGCATGTTTCAGGATGTTCTGCAGCGCTTCCTGGATCATCCGGAACAGCAGCAATTTTGACTGCTGGTTAACGGGTCGCTCCCCGGAGCCGATGTTAAAAACGATGTCTACCCCGGCGCGCTGCATCCGTCGCACTTCCTCCCGGATATTATCCGTGAGGGCAAACGCCTGTACCCGGTCGCTGCTCAGGCTTTTGGCAAGGCTCCGCAGGGCGGTGAATGCGCTGCCGATGGTCTCTTTCACGGCTTTCAGGTCTTCCCGGCCACGGGCGGACTGTTGTTCAATGATGTTGAGCTGCACCTTTGCAAAGCTGAGCAACTGCCCTACATTATCGTGTATCTCCTGGCTGATGTCGTTAAATATCTCTTCCTGGATCTCCAGCTTCGACTGTAACAACTGTTTTTCAAAAGCATCCTGTATTTGCTGCTTTTCACGCGCCATCTGCAGCTTCTTGTTGTTATACGACCAGATCATCACCAGGAAGAGGATGCCGATGAACAACAGTACCACTGTAATGGCGATAATGATAACGACTATCTGGATCTGGGTATCTTGCATAAAATAAAAGCGTAACTGTAAGCCAGGTATAACATGATATTGGGAACCGGCATGATAGCCTTGTACAAACTTTTTTTCCATAACATCACCCGGTGATCCTGCAGGTATTGCTGCAGGCCCAGGATCACCAGCGTGATCAGGGCGAAAAGCAGGAGCCCGGCATTGATCCAGAAATAAGGATCTTTCCACAGGCTCGCTCCCGCTTCCTCCCGCAGGGCCAGCCGCAGCAGGGTAAAGCAGGAGAGCACAATGGTGACGATCTGGATCAATATTAAAGAAAAAGTATTAAAAACGGCGGGGCCCTGCAGGAACAGGTAATTCAGCAGGATCACCAGCATGCACAGGAAAGCGATCACGGTAAAGGTAGGCCGCTCATTGTTGCGCAGTTGCAGCATGGCGCCCATCAGGTATAACCGCATCGGGGTTTCCAGCAGGAGGTTCAGGTTATAGATCGCGTGGTTGGATAACCAGGGTATCCAACCCAGCAGCTTGTAATTGGTGCCGGCGATCTCGATCAGGTTAACCACCACCAGCATGGGCAGGAACGGGGAAAGCTTGTATTGAATGAGCCCCCTGTAGCACAGGATGGCCAGCAGGAGGCTCAGCAGTTGGGCGTATTGGTATAAATGTAATTGCATGGGTCAGGGCTCTAATCCGCCTAGATTGTAAGCCTTGCCTCCGTTGAGGACGGCCTTGGCGGGGTCTTTGAAAAAGGGGATGATGAAAGTGGTGATGCGGTTCCGCCTGGCTTCGATGGAGGCCGGCGCACTGGCGAAGTAGATGCCCAGGAAAGTATCCGTATAGATACCGTTGGCCAGCTTGAAGTGTACAACATCCTGCTCAGCCGGGCCGTAATACTGCTCCAGTATCCATTCCTTCAGTTTAAAACCATTGAACTTTACGAAATGGGTAATGTCCAGCCGGTCGTTGACCGTAACGGGCGGGATAAAAATATCCGATGGATGGAGGATCCCCCGTTTCTTCATTTCGGCATTGTAACAATCGATACATTCCATGGCATCTGCAATCTCGACTTCCCGGCCCTCGTCATCATCCGTAAGGTGATTGAATAGCTTGTCAAAGGCCTCGTCCCGCTCAGGGGCGGATAAAGCTTTAACCCTGGCTTTTGCGGACGGTTGCAGACCTTTGTCCTGGTAGATCACATCGGGGCTGGTAATTGTGGTTTTGTTTTCCATGATGAAACAATTTGAGGTTAAAGTTGAAATGACGGGGTCAAGTTAAGCAAGGGAAAGGAACCGGGAAACTGCGCGTTTTTTCTCCTTCAGCTCAACTGCCTGGTATTCATATGTATGTAAAAAAGCAAAGGGATAAAAAACGGGAGATCTGCCGGAGTACCCCGTAAAAACACCCCCCGTAAAAACAGCCTTTCTCCCGTTGTGATCGCCTGGTAGCCATGGTAGCTTTGTGATGTTCAAAATCCCAAAGCCATGAGCAGAAAAATACAAACTTTCCAGCAATTTAAGGACGAGCTGGAGCAAAATTCCGATCTCCAGGTCGAATTCAGGGAAGATCCCCTTAAAGCCGTTCAGCAGTTCGAGCAAAGGATCATCGATGACAAATGGGTGTATCGTATAGTGGTCACAGTGCTCGGTGCTATCATCCTGCTGATCGTTACCGGCGTTATTATTTTACTGTCCAGGGACGGCACCGCCGCTACGGATGCCGATAAACTGGTACCCACCATTTTTACAGCCATCGGCTCCGGTGCCATCGGCGCACTGGCCGGGCTGCTGGCCCCGGCGCCCCAGCGCTGAGCATCGCCTAAACCCCAACTGCCATGAAAAAGCAAATACAAACCGAGCTGCACGCCATCCAGGGCCACATCAACAGGAATTTTAGGCGCTGGTTCAAACGGTATCCCAACCTGGAAGGTGTGCATGTAGGTCCTAAAAAGGTAAAGGGCGCCACGCTACCGGCTTGCTATGCCATTGTGTTCCATGTAAGCAGGAAAAAGCAGCGGCCGGGAAAGCCGGTGCCAAAGTTCCTGCGGGTAAAAAAGGGAGACCAGGATTATATGAAAGTACCTACAGACGTGATCCAAACCGGCAAAATGAAGCTTGCCGGCATTAAGATCGGGGAACGGACTAAAAATCAGCATTCCTCCCTGGTCGGCACCATTTCATTTTACTTCTCCACCCCCAATGGCGTTTATCTCGGCTCCAACATGCACGTGCTGGCCCCGCAACTGCTGCGCAGCGGCCAGGTATTTTATGATGCCCGGAAAGGCGATCCCCCGCAATCCATCCGGTTATTCAACGACGTGATCGCATCTACCGCCCGGCTTACCGTGGCCGTTTTTAATGGGATAGATTTCGGTTTTGCCAAAGTGGATAACCCCCAGGTGCCGGAAGTGATTGAGAGGATCATTAAAGAGGTAGGCGCTGTAAAAGGAGTATTCGGGCTAACGCGCGCCAATGTGCACACGGCTCAGCTCTCCTTCTACGGCATCTCCTCCGGGCGCAGACCTTGTGCGGTAACCGAGCTGGGAGCAGTGAAAAACACGAATCTTCAGCACATTTTTCTAACGAACCTGATCAAATTGAGCCGGTGCACGCTGGACGGCGATTCCGGGGCGCCGGTGTTCGATCAGCAAAACAGGCTGGTGGGCGTAATAATAGGCCGGGACGATGATGCCAGCTACGCCCTCCATATAAGCGATATCACCCGTTTCTTCCAATCCTCAAATCTTTAAATCATGAAACATATTTTTTCTCTTTTACTCCTGCTGTCCCCGGTGTTCCTATACAGCCAAACCTTTAAAATAAGGATTGGCGGTGCAGCCGGCCAGGAGCTGGATATCAGCGCCATACCGGCCACCCTTACCTTCCCGAACGGGATCGGGAGCTTTGAAATCAAAAAAGAGCCGGCGGATAATCCCGCACAGTCATTCCGGGTAGTTGCAGGCAATACTACTTTGACATTCCCGACTGACGGCGACTTTCATCCACTGTCTTTCCCCGCTGACATCCGGGAGATTGATATTACGATCAATGATGCGGCTGGTGCGGTAACAGCAGGGCCGTTCCGGTTGCATAAAAGTCCTGAAGATACAGGCGGCGGCGCCGATGGTGAGGTAAAGATCGACATGCCCACGGATAAAACCGCCACGGAGTATTTGGTGAATACGCTCTTTAAGGACCAGATCTATGATACAGAAGACGTGGGACTGAAGCTGCTGTTAACAAGCAGGAATTCCAGGAGAACATCCCGGTATATGGGACATCAGTATATTCACCTGTTCTTTGATCAGCACGGAAATAGCCTGATCCGTTCCATCCCGCTTGGAGTGGGTAAAGATAATTACGTGGTGCACGTGGTATACCTGGTGCCCAAAGAAAACCCGCTCCGTATCGAGTATAGGGCCGTTCAGAACACGGCGGATATAGAAGAAGGGACCGTTATCCGGGGAGATGGCGACCTGCAGAACAGTTTACGGTTGCAGCACCTGGATCCCGATAAGAAAACTGTGACCCTGGAATGGGCGCATACGGAAACCTTGTTTACCCCTTCCAGCTTTGATATTAATTTCGATATTGTCAGGAATGCCTTCCAGCTAAAAGGGGAGAGCCTGGAAGTTACCAGCCCGGTGGTAGTGGCTTCCAAAGTGATCAAGGTGAAGAAGATCTATCATGGCAGCATAGATGTAGGCGTATTAAAGACCAGCCTTGAAAATCCTACATTTATGCTGACCGCATCCGATGCAGATCCCAACCTGCAGGTGATCAAAAGAACGAATAGCGGCTCCCGGGTGCTGGCGTCGGCCATGTATACCTTTTACCTTTCCCCGGTGGTGCTGATCGAAAAGCTGCTGATGCCGGAGAAAGTAAGGAACTATAAGCTGGAAGGAAGGAGCTTTGCAGATGACCATAAGATATACGAACGTATCTATCCAACGGTTGGTATTGGCTTGAATGACCGGCTCCTGGATAATATATTCCTGGGCGGGAAATGGGAGTTCATCCGGGGTGGATCGGTGTTCCTGGGCTACCACTGGGGCAAGGTGAATACGCTGGAAACGGAGCCGGGATTTGAATTTGAGAAAACGGAGGTATCACAGGCTGCCTTTGACCTGAAAACGAACATGCAATGGAAGGGCGCATTTTGTTTCGGGCTGAACCTGGATGTGCGGATCATAGCCAACCTGTTCCAGGCAACAGCGGCCCGGTAAGGGAAAAGACATATATTTGTTCATCACCGTTTTCTTAACCTCAAACCTATACGCATATGAAAATAAGCGAAAGCTTTATGATCGTTCCCCTCCTGGCGGGCATACTGTTGACGGCCTGTACCAGCAATAAGGCAAACTTTACCGAAGCGCAGGTAAAGCGCTTAAACGACTCCATACAGTCCCTCCATAAGCAAATCGACAAATTAATGATCCTGGACAATTTGTTCAATTCAAAAGACTCATTGGCTGGCGATGAGGATGGAAGGGAAGTAGAAGTGAAAAATGCGAACCTGTGCATTAACTTCTATCCAACGGAAATGGGCAAACATGGCCTCCGGGCACAGGCGGGTACCATTCCTTCATTAATTGTCAGGCGGGCGCGAAAAATAACAACAGCAGAAAACTTCCAGGGAAGAGGCCTTTTGGACTGGCTGATAAAAACAGTGGACACATATGATCCCCAAGGCAAAGGTGAGCATATCCGGATCAAGCTTGTTTTCGGGATCTATACACCGGAATTTTTGGCGAATGAACAGGTCGGGAATGAGCTAAGCAGGAAAAAAATTGACCGGGTGGGCGTATTCCTGGTGCCGTATAGTAAAGCAACCAACAAGCCGCTCGTTGCCGGGGACGGGAAAGTATATGACCTTGGGGGATTGGACCCCTGAGTAGGATGGCTATATCAAAAGGCTGCCTGATACAGGGCAGCCTTTTGAATAATAATTTACTTCAATCCTCCTTTCCCGCGGTACAGTTCCAGGGGCCCGTCCAGTTGCACTTCCAGCACGGTCATGTACGCATCCTGCACCTTTTCCGGCACCTGTATGTATACCAGTCCCGGCACCGGGCTCCAGGAGATCTTACCTACAATTTTGTAGGGGCAGGATTGCCCGCTCCCGATCTCCCTGACATGTTTGATACTATTCTTTAACCCCTTGATCATCACATCGCCCCGTATGCCTGCAGGAAGGAACAAATACAGCGTGGAAGAATCCTTCGAGAGGGTGGAAGGACCATAGAAATGTCCCTGTGGCAGGCCGCCCAGCGTATTGAAAATAGCTTTGGCGTACTTTTTATTCCATTTGCCCAGTTCCTGCAGCACCTGCACTGCCTGTGCGGGAATGGTGCCGTCTTCTTTAGGGCCGATGTCCAGGAGCAGGTTGCCGCCGTTGCTGACCACATCGGCAAAAATGGTGATGATCTCGTAAGGCGTTTTCCAGTGGTTGTCCTTTGGCTGGTACCCCCAGTTGTCATTGATGGTCATGCAGAGTTCCCACCAGTCAAATGCCGGCCGTGTTACGGGAAAGTTCTGCTCCGGGGTTTCATAATCGCCGTACCCCTGCAGGCGGCCGTTAATGATGGCCTGCGGGTTATCGTCCAGGATCTGTTGCCGCAGGGCAGGGGCCCGCCACTCTTCCGCGCTGTGCTCCCAATCGCCGTCAAACCACCAGAGGTCGGGATGGAAAGCCTGGCTGATCTCCTGTACCTGCGCAAAGTTAAACTGCAGGAAACGCGCCCAGCGGGCAGTGTCTGCAGCTATTGTATAACGGTTGCTGTCCTTGGTAAAAGCCGGGTAGTCGCGATGGCTCCAGTCCAGTAGCGAAAAATATGCGCCCCGCCGGATACCGTATTTATCCAGCGCTTTATAGAATGGCCGGAGCAGGTCTTTGCCGGCAGGCGTATTTTTTACTACGCTGTAATGGTTTTGCCCGGTATTCCACAGGGCTACCCCGTCGTGGTGCTTGGTGGTGATCACGGCATAGCGGGCGCCGCTCTCTTTGATCAGCGCTGCCCAACGGTCTGCATCATACTTTGAGGCGGTAAAGCCTTTGCATTGCTGCATGTAATCTGCATAAGGCAATTGCTTGTTGTGAAAGCTCCAGCTTTCTCCCACGCCATCTACGGCATAGATTCCCCAGTGAATGAAGATGCCCAGCTTGGCATCGGCAAACCATTGCATCTTGCTACGGATGGAATCAGGCGTTATTTTGGATTGTCCCTGTGCATAGGCTGTAAAGCCCATCAGTAAAGCGATATAAATGTATTTCATGCTATTATAGATGACGGTGAAAGCATGCTCATCACCTGCTCTGAAGCGGCGCATCCACTCATGCTCATTATGTTCAAGACTGTTCAAAAATGCAACGTGGCTGGTAAAGTTTTTGGCTGAATAGCAGTTGGTTCGTTCACCAAATATAATTTTTATTGAAATAAAAGGCCGCCTCTTTTTTGAGACGGCCTTTTATTTGTGCGTTGCTTATCTGCAGGGACAGATAAACGGGTAATCTTTATCATCAATGATCGGCGGAATGCCAAAGAAATCGTTCAGCACAGACTCCGCAGTACAGTAAGCACCCTCTACCCAGGCCTGATCGTTGGAATAGGCTTCGCCCACAATGAAAATGTCGGCGTCTGCGCCGTCGATCAGTTGCGAAGGTTTCCGGATCTTCTGCTGGACATCGCAAACATCGTAATGCCCTGCGTAAGCATGGTAACCTGCATTGAACGGTGGCAGGGACCAGTCCATATATCTTGTTTCCAGGGGCTCTGGCACTACGGAATAATCTGCCTGGGGTCCAAAGTGTACGGCAGCCAGTTGCTGGCGCAGCATCTTTATCATTATTTCCGGCGCTTTACGCGGCCCCTCCAGGGGTTGATAATTTTCCGAGATAGGCCTTTCGCGTTGCCGGTTAGGTCCCAGTTCCAGCTCCTGCCAGAAGGTAGTGAATTGTTCATCGTCATAGCTGGCCAGCAGGCCGTATACCGGTTGGCCGCTTTGATCCAGCGCATTGTTCCCGAAATACACCACCTGGCGGATGGGCATATCTGTTACGCTTGGGCCGATGGTGTTACGCTCGGCTGCTATCAGCAACTGTTCCTCCTGTACTACGGTCAGGCGCGCTTGTATGCAGGTTTCAACGGCCCTGATAAAGTCAGCAGTCTTCGCGTAGGGCGTTTCCAGGATATGGGGATCATTGCTGATAGCTGTAATGTAGCCGGCGGGGAAACCCTTTTGCTGCAATTGTTCCAGCACATCGCTGGTCACTTCGTAACTGTTGATCTGTGCCGGGTAGGTAGGCGGGTTTTCCGCATTGTCCGCCCACCAGGGCCGGTCAAAGAACATCCCCACTTTATAGGAGGGCTGCAGCACGGCTGACTCCAGGTAGAGCTGCACTTTCCGGTGATTCAGCACATCCAGTCCATCGTGGGTCTTATACCGGGTGGCCTGCGCTACCAGCTCTAAGGAATGACGGGGCATGGCCAGCCAGGCAGCGGCTGTTGTACCGGCGCCGGATTCCTTGTCGGGATTTTCGCGGGTGGCAATGGTGTAGCGGATCACTTTGTCGATCACCAGGATGGAATGCAGGCGCGTATCCGGGTAGTATTTGAATACGATTCCTTTTTCTTCTGCCAGCGCTACAATGGCGTCAAAAAGGGCGTTGAACATGCAGGAATACCCATGGGTAAGCGTGCGGTATTCTGTGCCGGGCGTAAATTCGTTATTGGCCTGGAAAGCAACCGCCGAGTTCCAGTTAATGACATTGGAAGTGTAGCCGTTGCCGTCGGCAGTGTATTTATATCCTTCCGAGCCCAGTTGGTCAAACATCAGGTTCCAATAACCGATATCCTTGAGATGATCTCCTTTTTTGAAAACGGAGGACTCCGGCAATTCCACTTTGATCTTGCCGTGCCGGTAGAAGTCGCACCACTGGAGCCTCGTCTGGGGGCCGGAATCGGCTGTTACCGACAGGCTCTCCACGATGTTAAAGCCTGTATCCGGCGAGGCCGCCGCGCCGAAGTTCTTTACATTGTAAGGTGCCGGGTTGGAGGATGATATCTCGTTCAGGTACATATTCTTTGTGCGCAGGTAGAACAGGGGATTGGTGGATTCATTGAAGGGAACGGAGTATCTTTTAAGGTCCAGTTTGTCAATGACCGTGGTTACCAGGCGGTGACCGCCGCCATTGGGCGAGCCATCCCAATAGGAATAGCGCATGCCACCCAGTTCGAGGTAGGATTTTGAGGTGTCGTTCTGGTAATGCCAGGTGCAGACGCGGGCGCCGGCAGCGCGGGTGCCCGGGTACGCTTTCGAGAAATCATACTTGCCCCAGTCATACAACTCCAGGGTATCGCCCTGCATGAGCTGCCTGCCTGTAGTTTGTTCTGTGTTGTTCAGGCTGTCCAGTAAACGCCATGCAGTATAAAGCCCTGCAGCGCCGGCTCCGAAAATAGAATACTTCTTTTCCATTAGAATAGTGATTTGAGGGTATGTGTTTGAATAAAAGTGGTTTAGCTTTCTGTTCCAAGGCGGTACATCTGGCGGGGAAGGTCTTTTTCAGGGATCACCACTTCCACCAATGCGGGTTGATTGGTGAGGGCTATTATTTGCGGCAATGCGGCGTTCAGCTCGTCAATGGTGGTCACACGGAAACCGGCCGCGCCATAGGCCTGGGCAAGGGCCAGGTAATCCCATTTCGGGAGAATATCAAAGGCATTGAAGGTATGCTCCGGGCCTGGCTCAAAAGAGGTGATATTCACATATACCTGCTCAATGGCGTAAACAGTGTTGCTCATCACAAAGATCACGGCGTTCAGTTTATTCCTGGCGAGGGTGGAAAGCGACTGGCATAGCATCATGAAGCCGCCGTCGCCGGCTACTGTCCAGGCGCGTTTGCCGCTGCCTAACTGCGCGCCGGAAGCCGCGCCGGTCTCGTAACCGATGATCTGCCAGGCGGCGGAGGCGAGGAAGCTGTTTTGGGATAGGCCATAGGCATTGGTGGCTACGTACATGGCGGAGCTTATGCCAAAGGTCATAACGATCTGGTCCAGCAGGTTTTGCTGTTGCAGGAACTGCATGGAGTGCTGGAAGAAACGGTTGTAGGTAATGGTTTGGGGGCTGGCATCCCACCAGGGGTCCGAGTTAGACAGCCAGGGCTCCGGGTACCTGGGTTGGGGAGGCGCCGTTACCTCCAGTGGGTAAGTGTTCATTTTTTTGAAACGTATCAGCAGGGCATCCATAAAGTCCTCCATCGTCACCTCCTGGTAGATAAAGTAGCCTGCCCGTATCTGTTCCGTAGTGGCCAGCACCATATCCGCATATTTGTTTTCGACGAACCATATGTAATCGTCGGTAATGATGGCGCCCAGGGTAAGGATACAATCTGACTTTTCTACCAGGTTGCGTACGCTGTCGATGGAAGCGGCGTCGGAGTAGGTACCGATGAATTTGTCGCCTCCTTCGTCCAGCACGGTTTTACCCAGCGAGGTGGTGGTGTAGAGAAAGCCGCTCGCGTCAATGATGTCCTGCAGCAGGCCGGATAAGCCATGGCGGAGCACTTCCACCCCTGCAAAGATCAGCGGGTGCTTTGCAGCCGTAATCTGTGACCAGGCCTGGTTCACTGCATTCTCCAGGGCCAGCGGATCGCTGCTGCGCTTCAGCGGCTTTAGCACCTTGTCGGGTGGCGGCAGGCAGGGTTCGCCCCATACCTCTTCGTAGCACTCAATGTACACCGGCCTTTTATGGGTAATGGCGGCAATGAGCAGGTTGTCAATCTTCTCTGCCGCGCCGGCGGAGGTGCTGAGTGTTTCCGTTGCTACCGTTACATGCGCAAATACTTCCTGGTCGCAACGGAGGTTGCCGGTGGAGTGATGGTACAGCACATCGTACATCTTGGTGATCCGGCGGTCGTCAGCACCCGGTGTGGCGCTGATCACCACTACAGGGCTGCGCTCTACGTAGGCGCCGGCAATCGCATTAAGGGCGCTGAAGGTGCTGACCCCATATTGCAGGGACACCGCTGCCAAGCCCCTGGTGCGCCCGTAGGCATCGGCTGCATAGCCGGCGTCCAGCTCATTAATACAGCCAATGGTTGTAATGCCATCGAAATATTCAAGGGCCTGGGTAAAGTTTTTTACGTAATCGCCGGGGATCTGGAAAACCTCCGTGACATTGAGCTGTTTTAGCCGTGTAAGCAAATAATCTGCAACGGTAAAGGCTTGCTTTTGCATGTGTATTGGTTTATGTGATTGAGGGAATACAGGGGAGTGACCATTTTATGATGGGGGAAAAGTATTATTTCCATAGGATGTATGGTAGTGGTGCATTCTTCGGTTTCATGTGGACAAATCCCGGGGCTTCTGTCTATCTAAGTGAAGATAGCATTTTTTTGGGCATTTGCCGTATAATGTCGTTATCCCGGGATAAAGAATTCTTTTTCGTAAAATATTTATTGTTTTACAATAAATATTTTCCTAATTTCGCGTTGTTTACTTTTAAAACAAACCTTTATGGAAATCAAGATCAGCGCCAGGCAAATGCTTAAAATATTGTATGTCCTCTCCTGGATCATATTTATAGGTGTGTGTATTGAGGCGGGCAGCTTTGTCTTCAATGCCTTCTTTACATTGGTGATCAACCCCGTCAATGCCAGCTATTTCAACTTGTCGGGTCTTTATGCATACGACCCCGGGCATTTTGCGGTGATGTTACTGCTGATGTGGATTGTAACGGTATTGAAAGCCTGCATGTTTTACCTGATCGTAAAGATCCTGGAGGATAAAAAGCTGGATCTGGCGCAGCCTTTCAATAAAGCAACGGGGCGTTTTATATCCGGCATATCCTACCTGGCTGTAGGAACGGGCCTGTTCTCATGCTGGGGGATTAAATATGCCGCATGGCTGGTGAAGCAAGGGGTGCAGATGCCCGATGCGCAGCAATTACGGCTGGGAGGGGCGGATGTCTGGTTGTTTATGGGCATTACGCTGCTGGTGATCGCGCAGATCTTTAAAAGGGGGATTGAACTGCAAACCGAAAACGAATTAACCATATAAGCAATGCCGATAATTGTGAACCTGGATGTCATGATGGCAAAACGGAAAATGTCATTGAACGAGCTTTCTGAAAAGGTAGACATCACGCTCTCCAACCTGTCCATTCTAAAAACAGGAAAAGCAAAGGCGGTACGATTCAGCACATTGGAAGCGATCTGTAAAGCGCTGGACTGCCAGCCAGGTGATATACTGGAGTACAGACCATAGTCCCGGCTCCCCAGAACCGGGACTACCCCGGAAAGCGGGTCAGAATGTTGCTTCCGGGGGTCTAAGAAATTGTTCACTGCTTTCCTTCACCCGTGGAGAGCAGCACTACAGGTGTTTTATTTGACAAGCGCGTTGTCTCCTGGTGATTTTTTATTACTTCTTTTTTGCAGAATAAACTGATAAACCGAACCTGCAAGAAACAGGATGAAAATTATCAACAGGGTTTTTCCTATTACCGGGTCGCTGCTGCTTTTAGCCAAAGGGTTCCCGACCGGAACACGGGTCAGCGTCTCGTTAACGGTAGGAACCATAGACAGGAAAAAACTGAAAGACAGGAGAAAGTTTTCGAAATACCGGGCTTTCTTATGTTGGCCCATTTTGTAATAAAGGGAAAAGGCAATGATAACCAGGATTAAAATCAATAGCGAAAAAAGATGCCCTGCGTTAAAACCTCCATGCTTTGAAAGCCCCCAAACTGTTAATGAAGCTATGATTGTCCCGTAAAAATATACCTTCCCGGATGTTTGCGCAAGATTGATCCTGGCATGCTTTACAAAAGATATTAATCCTGCTGCAATGGCAATGATACCAATGATGGTATGAAAAATGCCCAAATTCGATAGTCCCATATGCTATTTTTTCTGCAAATTTTTGGAGAAAAAAAATGGGACGCATTCACTTAAGTTAATTTGAAATAACTTTTTTTACACTTGCCCGGTAAAACAAAACGGATGATCCGTTAAATGCTGATGAGGGATCACCGGTTAATTCTCTTACGGATGCGGCTTAGCGAAGGATTGGTGATACCCAGGTAAGAGGATATATGGTAGGCCTGGATACGGTTCACAATATTAGGATGTTCTTCCAGCAATTTAATATAACGCTCTTCATGCGAGTAGAATAGGAATTCTTCCGCCCGGGCCTGGGAATAGTTAAAAAATAATTCGGCCAGCAGCCGCCCGAATTTGCTCCAGTTGAGATGCGTGTCGTATAAACTGCTTAAATCACGGTAGGTGATATATATTATTTCGGAGTCTTCCAGCGCTTCTACAAAGTATACACAGGGATAACGGGTAATGAAGCTCCTGAACGATACAATGAACTGGTTTTCGGAAAAGAAGAAAATATTCTTTTCTTCGTCGGTCACAGGATCATTATAATAGATCCGGAATATTCCTTTCACCACCAGTCCCAGGTCGTTACAGACCACATTCTGCATATTGAAAAAGTCGCCTTTCTTTATTTTACGGGTTTTCCAGTAGGCCCAGCTATCTGAGATGTCTTTGGGCGTAAGTGCTGCAAAGTTTATCAGGTGTTGCTTTAATATTTCATGATGTTCACTCATACACTGGTGTTTTTGAACTATGATGCACCGGGGTGCTGCGCGTTAAAGTTAAAAAATAAGGAGTAAGTAATGCCTTACCGGGGAGCCTGTGTAGGGCTTACCTTAATATGGTGTAAAACTAAAAACGTCATGTAGTTAAACCGACCCCGCACCGGTACCGGGTATGAGCCACCTGTTGGTCAGAATTGATACGCTGCCGGGGTCAGTTTTGGACCATCCCTGGAGACCGGAAAAATTTTTTTTTTAAAAAAAGCTTGCGCAACCAGATAATTGCACGTACATTCGCAATTAAATAGTTGCACAATGGAAGCAAGACGAGATATTTTTCAAGCCATAGCCGACCCGACAAGACGGGCAATTATTGCGCTTATTGCCTTACAAGCAATGACACCGAACGCCATTGCCGAGCATTTTGACTCAACCCGGCAAGCGGTTTCAAAGCATTTACAAATTTTGACAGCGTGCGAATTGGTAACGCAAAAACAACAAGGCAGGGAAATCTACTACCAACTTGAAGTAAACAAAATGAAAGAAATTGACAAATGGCTTAGCCAATTCCGAAAAATTTGGGAAGGCCGTTTTGACCAACTTGACAATGTATTATTAACAATTAAAAACAAGAAAAAATGAACGGTAAATTATTATTTGACTTTGTTGTAAATAAAGAAAACAACACGATTGTAGTAAAACGTGAATTTGCCGCAGACCTTGAATTAGTGTGGAAAGCGTGGACAACAGCAGAATTGTTAGACCAATGGTGGGCGCCTGCCCCTTGCCGTGCAGAAACTAAATCAATGGATTTTCGTGAAGGCGGATATTGGTTGTATTGTATGATTGTTCCCGAAGAAGGCAGTAGTGAAGCTAATCAAGTACATTGGGGAAGACAGGATTTTGAAAAAATTGTGTTGCACAAAAGTTTTTCAGGCACAGATGTTTTTTGCGATGAGAATGGCTATGCAAGTCCAGAACTTCCAAAAGGTAGGTTTGAAAATGTGTTTAGCCAGGAAACTGACGGGAAAACGCTTGTTGTCATTACTTCAACACACAACAGCCTTGAAGAGCTTGAGATGGTAATGGAAATGGGCTTCAAAGAAGGATTTACGGTGTCACTTGAAAATTTAGATAATTTATTATCGACTTTAAAAAAATGAAAAAGGAAACATTAAAAAGTACCGGGGCTGTTATTGCAGGATTTGCAGCATTGGTAATTTTATCAATGGCAACAGACAGCATTTTGGAAAAAACGGGAGTTATGAAAACCGAACCGTTTGACGAAAACCCTGTTTGGTTAATTGCAATAATTGTAGCCTATAGAACGATTTTCAACACAACCGGTTGTTATTTGACTGCGCGACTTGCACCAGGCAAGCCGATGAAGCACGCCATTATTCTTGGAATAATCTGTTTTGTTTTGACCGTTGCGGGACTTGTCGCTATGTGGGAACTTCCTCCACGTTGGTATCCTGTTTCACTTATGGTATTAACTTTGCCTGCTGCGTGGCTTGGTGGAAAAATGGCAGTAAAAAAAGGAAACGATCAAAACCGATCGTTTCCCTAAGTGCAGTTCAGGAGACTCCAATCGAACTCTTTACGAAACTTCTTGTCTTTTTGGATGGCCTAAAAAAGGTATAATTCCCCGGTGGTTTACTGTAGGCATACGTATTTTACGAATTGTGTGGATTATGGTGTTCCCTATTTGTTCCTCAGAAAATGGAAAGGAAAACGCTGAAACAAGGCCAGAACCCACCGCAAATTTTACGAAGGTTTTAGTCTTAGGATTTAATATGCAAAAGCGGTAGTTATCTATTTCTCTCCGGTTCGGGTGAAATATTTTCTTGTTCCATCGAAAATATGACACTTGTGATTTTCCATTCTTTATTTATCTTGACAAGCCCCCAGGATTCTTTTCCCCATAATCCTTTTTTCCCCCCGGCCCAGAAACTAAAGTCAAATGTAACCGAAGCGATGGCGCCGTCTGTATCGATATTAACGTTATAGAACTTCTCTTCTTTTATAGATCCCTTGGTTGTGCTTCTGAACCAAGTTTTATAATCGGCTACTTTGTAATCCAATGCACTACTATCTTTTTCCAGCCTTCTTCGTTGAGTTTTTTCTTTATATACACCTACCCAAGTCACATTTCCCTGATAAAACAGATTGTAAAGACTGACGCTGTCTTTTGTTTTTAGACTATTCATAAAAGTATTCAGCACTTCATTCAATGCTATTTTATCTTTGTCCAGTTCTGACTTGTCCTGAGCGTGTAAGGCATTAAAAACCAAAAAACAAATTCCAATAGTCAAAAATATTTTTTTCATGTGCTGTATATTATTTTAATGATACAACCTTCCTGACTCAACGATTCTGGGTTGTTAGCAATGGTTATTTCCTTTTTAATGAATTAATATATAGAAGAAGGGAATGAAAATTTCCGTCTATATATTATTCTGCTAAGGAGTGTGTACTATAAAAACAAGGTTTATCGAACTCGCGGGGTGCTACCTTTCTTGGCGCATAACTTACGCATAATGAGGGAGAAACATCTCCTTGAGGTAGATGAAAAAAGGGGAAATTTGTCAATTTCCCCCTTAGGTGTGCGGAGGAGGAGATTCGAACTCCCAAGCCCTTTCAGGCACTACCACCTCAAAGTAGCGCGTCTACCAATTTCGCCACCTCCGCAGGTATGAAGTGGTGCAAAAATAATCCGTTTTTGAGAATGTGCAAATTTATTATCCGCTCCCCATCCGCCGCACTCTACTTCCGCAGCACGATCCTGAACGTCGTCCCCTTGCCCACCTCGGACGAACGTACATACAGCCGCCCCTTATGGTATTCCTCTATAATGCGCTTCGCCAGCGACAGGCCCAGCCCCCAGCCCCGTTTCTTGGTGCTGAAGCCCGGTTTGAACACCTTTTCATAATACGGCTTCGGGATGCCCTTGCCCGTATCCGTCACGTCCACCGTTACCTCTGCCGGGTGGTTGGCAATATAAATGTCAATGGTTCCCTTGCCCTCCATGGCGTCCAGCGCGTTCTTCAGCAAGTTTTCCACTACCCAGTCAAACAGCGGGGGGGAGATCATGGCCGGTATGTCCCTCTCCATTGTATGCACGCCGATCTGTACCCGCTGTGGCGCCCGCTTGCGGATGTAGGCCGCCATATGTGATATCTGCTCCACCACGTTCTTCTCCTCCAGGTTGGGCACGCTGCCTATCTTGGAAAAACGGTCCGTGATCAGCTTCAGCCGGTCCACGTCCTTGCCCAGCTCCGTCACCATCGCCGCATTGTCCGGGTTGTCCTTCAGGATCTCCAGCCAGGCTTCCATGGAGGAGAGGGGGGTGCCCAGTTGGTGGGCCGTTTCCTTGGCCAGCCCCACCCATACCAGGTTCTGCGTGGCGCGGTTGGTGGAGGAGAGGGCAAACAGCGTTACCCCGATAAACAGCATCACCACCAGCAACTGTATATAGGGGTAATACCGCACCTGCTTCAGTATCAGGGAGTCCCCGTAGTAAATGTAGTTGTAGATATTGTGCCGCGCGTCTATCTCCATAATGAACGGCGGGTGCTTTTTCTTGAAATTGTCCAGTTGGCCGGGCAGGTAGCCGGGGTCCCGGGCTATCTGTACGGAGTCCAGGTTGCGGCTGTCTATAATATCCCCCGCCTCGTTGGTCAGTATCAGCGGGATGGTGGTATTGGTAGTCACTATTTCCACCGCCAGGTTCAGGTTGGCGTCTGCCGGCGCCTGCAGCAGCTCCCGGTTGGCCTCCACCCAGGTGGCCACTTTCTTGGTCTCTTCCTCCTGTATGCGGCGCGACAGGCTGCTCACAAACCAGATGGTGGCTACAATGATCACCACCGCCATGGATACCAGTACAAACTTCCAGCCGATGTATTGTTTAAACATTTGCAACTAAGTTAATATAATCCCCCGATACTGCAGGCCCGCCCTTTCCCCATACTACCGCATATGCGCTTTTTCCTGTTATATTTGCAGCACAAAAATATTGATCACGCATAAACGAATTTTCTTTTGCCAGTATTGCCATCAGTAGCCGTTGTTATTTTAAACTGGAATGGAAAGGGCTTCCTGGAAAAGTTCCTTCCTTCGGTATGCCGGTCTTCCTATGGCAATCTGCAGTTGTACCTGGCGGACAATGCATCCTCGGATGACAGCGTGGCCTTTGTACAGGAGCATTTCCCGCAGGTAAAGATCATCCGGAACCCGAAGAACAACGGTTTTGCCGGGGGCTACAACCAGGCTTTGCAGCAGGTGCAGGCGGATATTTATGTGCTGCTCAACCAGGACGTAGAGGTGGAGCCAGGCTGGATAGCGCCCGTGGTGGCCCTTATGGAGCAGGATACCCGCATAGCTGCCTGCCAGCCCAAACTGCGCGCCTACAACGACCGGGAGGCCTTTGAATACGCGGGCGCCGCCGGCGGCTGGATGGATATCCTGGGCTACACCTTTTGCCGGGGCCGTATCCTGTACACCACGGAAAAGGATACCGGGCAGTATGACGATGCGCAGGACGTGTTCTGGGCCACCGGGGCCGCCCTGTTCATCCGCGCGCACTGTTTTCATGAAGTAGGTGGTTTTGATGCCGCTTTCTTTGCCCATATGGAAGAGGTGGACCTCTGCTGGCGCCTGCAAAGGGCCGGCTACCGCATCAGCTATTGCCCGCAGTCCCTGGTGTACCACGTGGGCGGCGGCAGCCTGCCGCAGGGCAATCCCCGCAAGCTCTACCTCAATTTCCGGAATAACCTGATGATGCTCTGGAAGAACCTCCATCCGGCGGACCGCTGGATCGTGCTCTCACAGCGCTTTTTCCTCGATCTGCTGGCCGCGCTCAAAAGTCTGGTGGCCGGCAAGCCAAAGGATATGGCCGCCATCATCCGCGCCTACCGCGATTACCGCCGCTGGAAGCGCCGCTACGATGCCGCGCAGGACCAACTGCCCCGCAGAAAGCTGCTGCAGATGACCGGCGTATTCCACGGCATCATGATATGGCGCTACTATTTCCTGGGCCGCAAAAAATTCTCGGAGCTGGAGCGCTGAGCGGTATATATGGATAAATATTGCTTTGATTATTATTTCACATAATGTAAGTTTGCAACGCGAAAAGAAAAATTATGGAACAAAATACGATCGAAAACAAGAGCGATTTTTCCCGTGACTGGGTATCTTCTTCACGTTTCCTGTTTTATGTGAAGATTGCCTGCATCCTGGCTTTCGTACTGGGCGGCTGCTACAATCTCTACAAACATCGCTACCAGGGCAAGCCTGAAGTAGCCGTGCCTGAAAGCACACTCTACAATCCCAAGTATAAATAATTTGGATATTTCAGGGACTTTCTTATTTTTGCAGTCCGAAATTCAAAAACGGGAAAGTTCTTAACCAGCGGAAGTAGCTCATTTGGTAGAGCACGACCTTGCCAAGGTCGGGGTGGCCGGTTCGAGCCCGGTCTTCCGCTCAAAAGATAAAATAAAAAAGGCCGTCTCACCTGGGACGGCCTTTTCTATTTTATTATCCTGCCTTCACCTGCTTCAGATACGCCGAAGGAGGTATCCCGAACTGCGCTTTAAAGCATTTGCTGAAATAGAACGGGTCGTTCATGCCCACCTTGTAGGTGACTTCCGCTACCGTATAATCCCCTGTTTGCAGCAGCGTGGCCGCCTGCTTCAGCCGCACCAGCCGGATGTATTCATTGGGCGAGTAGCCCGTCAGCCCTTTCACTTTTTTGTAGAACAGCGTGCGCCCCAGCTTCATAGCGGCCGCAAATTCATCCACGGAGAATTGCGTATTGTCCAGGTTCTTTTCGATCACCAGGTGCAGCCGGTCCAGGAAACTGCGGTCCGCCGCCTGTTCCGTAATATGCACTTCGAAAAATCCCGGGTCATTGGAAAACCGCTTCCGGATCTTTTCCCGCTGCTCTATCAGCCGGATAATGCGGGTCAGCAGCAGCCGCGTGCTGAAAGGTTTGGTAATATAAGCGTCTGCACCGGCATCCACGCCCTGCAGGTGGTGCTCGTCGGAGCACAGTGCCGTCAGCAGCACAATGGGAATATGGCAGGTCTGGAACTCCTGCCGGATGCGCCGGGTTATTTCAAAGCCGTTCATCTCCGGCAGCATTACATCGCATACCACCAGGTCCGGGCTGCCGGCAATGGCCAGCGCCAGCCCTTCCCGCCCGTTATGCGCCGTTTGCACCTGGAAATAAGGCCCCAGTTGTTCCCCCAGGTAATCGCAGATGTCCGGGTGGTCCTCTATCAGCAGCACCTTGTATCGCGTGGCGGGCGCGGGCAACGTGATCCCTTCCGTGTCCGCTATGTAGCCGGGTTGCAGGGGGCTGCTGCCTGTGCTGCTGTCTGCCGGGGCGGCCAGTTCCGCGGCGGTATAGGCGGTTTTGAACAGCGGCAGGGTCAGCGTAAAGGTCACGCCGGCATCCGGGTTGTTCCGGAACGTAACGCTGCCTTTGTGCAGCATTGCCAGCTCACGGGTCAGCGATAATCCTATGCCCGTGCCCGTAGGAGAGAAGCTGAGCTGGCTGAAACGCTGGAATACCTGCTCACGCCGGCTTTCCGGGATGGAGATGCCCGTGTCGGACACGTGCACCTGCAGGGTGCCTGCCGCTTCGTCCACTTCGGCCCGTACTGTAATGGTGCCGCCGGCAGGGGTGAACTTGTGCGCATTGGAAAGCAGGTTGTACAGCATCTTGTCCAGCTTGGGCTCGTCTATCCACAGGTGGTATTCCGGTACATTGCTTTCAAATACCAGGTGAATGTGCTGCTGCTCCGCCAGGTCGTTAAAGTTGTCGCACAGTTCCTGCAGCAGCGCTATCACAGCCACCTCCTGCACCTGCAGCGGCATGCGCTGGTGCTGTATCTTGCGGAAGTCCAGCAACTGGTCGGCCAGCCGCATCAGCCGCTGCACGTTCTTTTGCATGATGTGCAGGTGCCGCCCTGCCTGCAGCGCGCCGGACCGCCCGCCAGGCAGGTGCTCCATGGCGCTCAGGATGAGCGACAGCGGCGTGCGGAACTCGTGGGAGATATTCGTAAAGAAGTTAAGCTTGTATTCCGTCAGCTCCTTTTCCAGGGCCACGGCATGCTGCAGCCGGAAAATACGCCGCCGCACCAGGTAAATGCCTGCCGCCAGCCCGCCCGCCAGGCACAGGTACAACAGTATTGCGGGGCGGGAGCGCCAGAAGGGAGGCAGCACGGTAATGCGCAGCGCCGCTTCCTGCCGGCTCCAACTGCCGTCATCATTGCTGCCCTTTACCCGGAAGGTATAAGTGCCCGGCGGCAGGTTGCGGTAGGTGGCTACATTGTAGCTACCGGGCGCGTTCCAGGCGTCTTCATAATTTTCCAGTATGTAGGTATATTTGTTCCGCTGCGGGTTGCGGAAGGCCAGGGCGGCAAACTCGATGCTGAACACTTTCTGGCCCGGCGCCAGGGTAATGGCCGGCTCGCTGCCGGCCGGCAGGGGCGCCGGGTGCCCGGCAATGCTGAAGCCCGTCAGCACCACCGGCGCATCATGCCGCCTGCTGCGCATCAGCGAAGGATGGCAACTGTAAAAGCCGTCCATGCTGCCCCACAACTGCTGCCCGTTCCTGCGCCGGCAACAGGCCGCTTCTGCAAAAAGATTGCCCAGCGTGCTGTTGGAAAAATAAAAGATCTCGAAAGTGTGCTGATCCGGGTTAAAACGGGTCAGCCCGTTCTCCGTGCTGATCCACAGCTCGCCCTGCCCGTCTTCCAGGATGCCGTTCACAATATCATGGGAGAGGCCCTGCTGCGCCGTGTAGGTCTGGAAATGGCCGGCCTGTTCGCCCTTTCCGGGCACAAAGCGGCTGATGCCGCCGCCGGAGGTGCCCACCCACAGGCGGCCCTGCCGGTCCTCGCAAAGTATTTTGATCACATTGCTGCCCAGCCCGTTCGGCTGCGCGGGGTCCGAGCGGTAGGCCCGGAATGCGCGCCGGTCCTGCAGCAGCGCTGCCGGGTCAAAGGCCAGCAGCCCGTTGTTGGTGCCGGCCCAGATCTGCCCTTCGCGGTCCTGTAGTAAACAACGTATATCCTTCAGCGTTTCATGCCCGCTGAAAAAGGAACTGAAATGTATGGCCTGGCCGCCTCCGTAGCTGGCCTGGTACAGCCCGGCCCCGAAAGTGCCTACCCACATGCGTTGCTGCCGGTCGGGTAACAGCGCATATACCAGGTTATGCTTGTTGCTGCGGTCGCCGGCGGTCGCCGGCAGGCTGAAGTGCCGGGCCGCCTGTTGCAGCGAGTCCAGGTGCACAATATATAATCCCTGTCCTTTGCTGCCCAGCCATAGATAGCCTTTTGCGTCTTCCGCAATGCAATAGATATTGGGGCTTTGCCCGGGAAACAGGTGGCCCATGGCCCCTATCTTCTCCAGCCGGCTGTTGTACAGGTGCAGGGCCCCGTTCTTGGTGCTGGCCCAGATGCGGCCCCGGCTGTCCTCGAACAGGGTCTTTACAATATTGGCGCTGTAGCGCCGCGGCGTAGTAGTGTCCGGGTAAAAATGCGAGATGGAAAAGGACTGCGGCATCAGCTTGTTCAGCCCCGTATGCTCCGTGCCGGCCCATATCAGCCCGGAGCGGTCCACCAGTACGCTCAGCAGGTAATTGGAGCTAAGTCCGTTGGCCCGGTCTGTGGCGTAGCTGAAATGCTGCAGCGTATCCGTATGCCGGTTGTAGCAGTACAGCCCCCCGCCATAGGTGGTGATCCAGGTGCGCTGCTGCCGGTCCCGGTGAAAGGTGAGACGCCCGTCGTCTATCAACTGCATCACCCGGGGGGGTATCAGCGTAAAGCGCCGGGTGTATTGCTGCCGCAGGTCGTAGTACCATACCTGGCCGGAATGGTTGTTCACCCAGACGCCCAGTGTATCGCTTACCAGGTCGGCCGGCCCGGGGATGGCCTCCCCGAAAACAGTGCTGGCCGGCAGCACCCGCCCGCTATGGGTGTGCAGCACCCAGGCGCCGGACTGCGGGGTGCCCAGCAGCAGTTGTCCTTCCTGCAGCAGGGCCGCGCCGGTTAGCGGCATCGGCCGCTCCATCCGCAGCGCGCCAAAGTGCTGCTGTGCTATGTTAAAACTGTATATGCCGCTCTGGCGGCTCACGAAATAAAGCTGCTCCCGGCCGGCCACCGCTTGTATGAAATCATGCCGCTGCTGCCCGGCGGCCGCCTGCCCGAAAGCGCCGCGAACCCGGCCCTGCGGGTCCAGCCGGTACAGGCCGTTTGTGGTGCCCAGCCATAAATAATGCATGGCATCCTCGAAAATAAAGTTCACCAGCCGCTGCCCCGGCAGGGCGTACTGCTTCGCTGTAAAAGCATGTCCTTCCCGGCGTATGCGCAGGCAGCCCCCGGTATGCCCGTACAGCCAGGTATCGCCCCTGCTGTCCTGGTACACCTGGTCATAGGCCGGCGGCTCCGCCTGCCCGGCATAGGGGATAAACTCCTCCCGGGCCGGGTCAAAGCAGTGGATGCGGCCGTCAAAGGTCTTTACCCAGATAAAGCCGTAGCGGTCCTCGTGCAGCTCCCGGATGCGCGCGTCTGTAATAGAGTGCGGATGCCCGTAGGCCGGCCGGTAAATGATGAATTTCTTCCCGTCGTACCGGTTCAGCCCGTTCAGCGTGCCGATCCAGATAAATCCTTTTTTATCCTGCAGCAGGCAGCGCACGGTGTTCTGGGAAAGGCCGTCATGGGTGGTCAGTTGCTCCAGGCACAGGCCGTTATTAATGGTACGGGTATCAGGGGCAGGGCCATTGCTGGCAAAGGCGGTGAAAGGGAAGGATAGCAGCAGCAGCCGGCTGCAAATGGCAAACAGGCATTTCAGTGATTGCATAACGGAACTTATAATAGGCTACCTGAATTTGACCTTTATTCTCCGGAAATGCATCCTATGCTTTCCCACTGCAGCAGCAGCATGTACATTTTTACAGCATAAAGCCAGTTTTTCCATGTTGCCGCCCTGTTTTTACAGGCATCTTTGCTACGCCTGCATTATTAAATCAACAGGCGGGAATTATGCGGCCGTTCATTTTTACAGGACTGCTATTAGTGTACGCCATCCTGTTAGGTCCCCTGGAGGGACTGGCGCAGGTGGGCAGGTATCAGCAGGGCTTTCACCGGGAAGGGAACATTTTTCATTTTATCACCACCGGGGCGGCGGTGCAATTGGAATTTTGCACCCCGTCCATGTTCAGGGTAAGGGTGAGTCGCAGCAGCGCATTTGCGCCACCCGAGCCCTGGATGGTGGTGCAGTACCAATGGGAGCAGGTGCCGGTACAGGCCGCGGAAACCCCGCAGCAGTTCGAGCTGCGTACAGCCGCCCTCCGGGTGCTGGTTAAGAAAGCGCCTTTTTCCCTGGATGTATATACGACAGATGGCCGCCTGCTGTCCGCAGAGTCCGGCGCTGACGGTAATGGCGCTTTCCTGGCAGGCGATACCGCGGGATGCCGCAAGGCCCTGCAGCCGGACGAGCATTGCTTCGGCTTCGGGGAGCGCATGGATGCCCTGGACCGCCGCGGCAGGAAACTGCGGCTGAATGTAGGCCGGGGCCAGGGCCGCCCGCACATTATCGGCGCTTACAATATACTGGAGGCCAACTACAGCCCCGTGCCCTTTTTCATGAGTACCCGCGGCTACGGCATTTTCCTGCATACGGCTTCCGCTTCGGAATGGGATATGGGGCATACCCACGCAGACCGTTATACGTTCTCCGCCGCCCCCGGCAATGGGGAGCTGGATTATTATTTCATCTACGGTCCCCGCTTTGCCGGCATCCTGGAGCAGTACACCGCCCTTACCGGCCGCCCGCCCCTCATGCCCCTTTTTGCTATGGGCCTGCATGTGGGCACCTACAGCGGCGGCACCTGGGGGCATGAGCAGCATACCTCCGTCAGCTACGTGCTGGCCCTGGCGCGCCGTTTCCGGCAACTGGGCATACCGGTGGATATCCTGTTCCTGGACTCTACCTGGCGCCTCTTTGGCAAGCAGGGCGGCAAAGGGGCCACCACCTTCGAGTGGCGGGAAACTTTCCATAACCCCCGCGCCATGATGGACAGCCTCTATGCCCTCCATTATAATATGGTGGGCCTCCACATCCGTCCCCGGCTGGACAATGGCCGCCATCATCACCTGCTGGACAGTGCGGCGGCATTAGGCTACACCTATCCGGAGGCTGACAACCCCGGCGAGTTCGTCAACTTTTTTGATACCGCCGCTGTCAACTGGTGGTGGAACCATGCTGCCATGAAAGTGGCCGGCATCGGCGCGCGCTTCTTCAAAACGGACGAAGGCAGCGCTTTTGGCCATCCGGCCAATGAAAGCAGCAAGACCGGCCCTACGGACAGCGTAGCGCTGCAGTTGCACAACGTATTTCCCATTGCCTACGCTAAGGCCGCTTATGAAAAGTTTGCCGCCCACAACGGCATGCGCGGCATGAACCATACCCGTGAAGGCTATGCAGGCATCCAGCGCTACCCCTTCATTTTTGCAGGCGACTGGCCCAGTGAGTGGCAATATTTTGGGCCGGTGGTGCAGGCGGGTCTCAACATCGGGCTGTCCGGCGTGGGTTACTGGGCGCATTGCATGGGCGGTTTCGAGCATCCCGCAGATCCCGAGCTGTACATCCGCTGGTGCCAGTTCGGCATGTTCAGCCCCGTGGCCATGGTGTTCGGCATGGACCATCCCGGCTACAAGGAGCCCTGGAATTACGGTAAGGAAGCCCTGGACATTTTCAAGCAGTACGCCCTGCTGCGCTACCGCCTGCTGCCTTACCTCTACAGTCATGCCTATGAGATGTATACTACCGGTAAGCCCCTCATGCGCGCCCTGGTGCTGGACTACCAGGACGATGTGAACACCTATAATATTACGGACCAGTACCTGCTGGGCAGCAGCATCATGGTATGCCCGGTAACGCAGAAAGGCGCGGCCACCCGTATTGTATACCTGCCGGAAGGCCGCTGGGTGGACTACTGGACGGGCAAAAGCTACGCCGGCAAACAATACCTGAACGTACTGGCCCCACTGGATAAAATGCCGCTCTTCATCAGGGCGGGCAGCATCATTCCCACGCAGCCGCCCCTGCAGTATGTAGGCCAGCGCACCGTGGACACGCTCACGCTGGAAATATATCCCGGCGACAGCGCCCGCTGCCGCATTTACGAAGATGATGGCAAAAGCCTGGAATACCGGCAGGGTGTTTTTGCGCTTACGGAGATCAGCAGCCGCACGATGCAGGGCAATATCATCATACAGATGGGTAAGCCCGAAGGCCGCTACCGGAGCCCGGTAAAAAGTTACCGGCTCCGGCTGCACCTGCCGGCGCCTCCAGCAGCCGTAAGCGGCAGCAGTCCCGTTCGCTGGGAATATGATGCCACGGAAAATGTGCTGCTGGTAAGCGGGCTGAGAGCGGGCAGCCGGTTAACCGTCACGAAAGGAGCGGAGGGCTGACGGGGCTGTAGCTGCCGGAATTTACAGGGATTTGTACGATCCTCCATTCCCGCCGCGCGCCGCGGCCGCTAATTTAGCCGGACGAGTTTATGCAGATGAAGCAGCAATTTAACCGGCAGAAAAACCTGGAACGCATTGCGAAGCTGAAAAGGCTGGAAAAGATATTGATCATCACTTTCATCCTTGTTTGTGCCCTCTTGTCTTTTTTCCTGTTATGAAATGAAACTAAAACTCTTACTCGCCGCTTTACTATTCTTCCATAACAGTTACGGCTACACCGGGGAGGATACCATCACGTTGTCAGGCAACTGGCAGTTCCGGGAAGACCCTGCAGACCAGGGCCTGCAGGAAAAATGGTACGCGCAGCGCCTGGGCGGCCGTATCCGCCTGCCCGGCTCCATGCGGGAGAATGGCAAAGGTGGTGAGGTAACCCTGCACACGTTATGGACGGGCAGCATCTATGATAGCTCCTGGTATTTTAATCCCGAAATGGCAAAGTACCGGCGGCCCGGCCGGCTTTGGTTCCCCTTCTGGCTTACGCCGGTAAAATATTACACCGGCCCCGCCTGGTACCAGCGCAGGATCAGTATTCCCGCTGCCTGGAAGGGCCGCCGCGTGGTGCTCACCCTGGAAAGGCCCCACTGGGAAACCACCGTATGGGTGGATGGAAAAGCCGCCGGCATGCAGAACAGCCTTAGCGCTCCCCATGTCTATGACCTGGGCACTGCGCTCACACCCGGGGCCCATACCATCACCATCCGCGTGGATAACCGGGTAAAGGAGATCAATGTAGGCCCGGACTCGCACAGCATTACCGATCACACGCAGGGCAACTGGAACGGCATTACCGGCCGCATGGACCTGGTAGCCGGCGCTAACATATGGCTGGAGGATGTGCAGGTGTACCCGGATGTGGATAACAAACGCATCAGGCTGCGCCTGCAGGTGGTGCAAAAGGGAAATACGCCCCTGGCGGCCAGGGTGCTGCTGGCTGCCAGCAGCTTCAACAGCGCCGTGCCGCATACGCCCCCGCCCCTGCAAAAGCAGGTGACCATCAGCGGGGATACCGCCCTGCTGGAGCTGGTATACCCGATGGGTAACGACCTGCAATTGTGGGATGAGTTCCATCCTGCACTCTACCGCCTCACGGTAACGCTTATACCGGAACATGGAGCGCAGGATAAAAAGCGGGTCAGCTTCGGCATGCGCGCCTTTAAGACCGATGGCCGTCGCTTTACCATCAACGGCCGGCCGCTGTTCCTCCGGGGTACGGTGGAGAACTGCGTATTTCCGCTCACCGGTTATCCCCCCACCAGCGAAGCGGACTGGCTGCGCATTTTCCGCATCGCCCGCGCGTTTGGGCTCAACCATATGCGCTTTCACTCCTGGTGCCCGCCGGAAGCCGCGTTCAAAGCAGCGGACCTTGTCGGGTTTTACCTGCAGCCTGAAGGCCCCAGTTGGGCCAATCACGGTTCCTCCCTGGGCGATGGCGCGCCCATTGACCAATACATCTACGATGAGACCAACCGCATGGCCAAAGCCTACGGCAATTATGCCTCTTTTTGCATGATGGCCTACGGCAACGAGCCAAGAGGCGGTAAACAGGCGCAGTACCTGGGTCGCTTTGTGAACTACTGGAAAGCAAAAGACCCACGGCATGTATATACCGGCGCTTCCGTGGGCATGAGCTGGCCCTGGGTGCCGGAAAGCGAGTTCATCGTGAAGTCAGGCCCCCGCGGCCTCCGCTGGTCTAAACCGCCCGGTACCGCTTTTGATTATTACGACCGCATAAAGGAACAAAAGGCGCCCTACGTGACCCATGAAATGGGCCAGTGGTGCGTATTTCCCGATTTCTCCGAGATACCCGCCTACACCGGCGCATTCCGCGCGCATAACCTGGAGCTGTTCCGCGATCACCTGCAGCGCCATCACCTGGCGTCGCAGGCCCGGCATTTTTTAATGGCTTCCGGCAAACTGCAGGTGCTGTGCTACAAGGCGGAAATAGAAGCGGCCTTCCGCACGCCGGGCCTGGCTGGTTTCCAGCTCCTGTCCCTGAACGATTACCCCGGGCAGGGCACCGCCCTGGTAGGCGTGCTCAATGCTTTCTGGAAAGAAAAAGGATATGTAACAGCGCCGGAATTCCGCCGCTTTTGCGATACGACCGTGCTGCTGGCAAAAATGGATAAGCTGGTGTACACCAGCGGGGAAACGCTGGAGGCCCGCGTAACGGTGGCGCATTTCGGGCAGGGCCCGCTGGCGCAGGTGCAGCCGCAGTGGCAGGTGAAGGATGCCGCCGGCAGGATAGTGGCGCAGGGCCGGCTGCCTGTGCAGGAAGTGCCGCTGGGCGATAATATTTCCCTGGGCGATATCCGCCTGCCCCTGCAGCGTTTTGACACGGCCGCCATGCTTACCCTCGAAATAGGCATCCCGCATACCGCCGTTGCCAATAGCTGGCAGTTTTGGGTATACCCGTCTGCGTTATCCATGCCGGATGCTGCAGGTATATATGTTTGCGATACCCTGGATGCCGCTGCCGTAAAGCGTTTGGAGGAAGGCGGCAAAGTGCTGTTGCTGGCCGCCGGAAAGGTGCAGCGGGGCAGGGAAGTGGTGCAGTCGTTCACCCCCGTTTTCTGGAACACTTCCTGGTTCAAAATGCGGCCCCCGCACACCCTGGGCCTGTACTGCGATCCCGCCCACCCGGCTTTCCGGTACTTCCCTACGGAATATCACAGCAATTACCAGTGGTGGGAGCTGGTGAATGGCGGGCAGGTGATGGACCTGGAAAGCTTCCCGCCCGGTTTCCGCCCCCTGGTGTACAGCATTGACACCTGGTTCCTGAACCGGCGCCTCGCCATGCTGGCAGAGGCCCGCATTGGCAGGGGCCGGCTGCTGCTGTGCAGCATGGACATCAGCCATGAGCTGCAGCAGCGCCCCGCAGCCAGGCAGTTGCGGTATAGCCTGCTCCGTTATATGCAGTCGGAGGATTTTCATCCGCCGGATGAATTACCGCTGGCTGCTGTACAGGATATTTTCACGCCGCCCGCCCGCCCGGCATTTAACCCGTATACAAAAGGCAGCCCGGACGAGCTGAAGCCGAAGAAACAAGCGAATTGATATTAAAAAAACTGTTCCACGATGAAGTATATTTTATACCGCAGGTTGATCTGCTGCGCCCTCTTGCTGTTGCAGCATTTTTACAGCCATGCTTTTCAATCCGGCCCGGATATCAGCGGCCGCGTACTGGATGCGCAGGACAGGACACCCCTCCCCGGCGTGAACGTGCGTATAAAAGGCAGTAACAATGGCGTGGCCACCGGCGCGGATGGCCGCTTTACCCTGCCTGCAGCGCAGGGCGCCGTGCTGGTATTTACTTATGTAGGCTATGAAACAAAGGAAGTAACGGTAACAAGTACACGCAATATGACCGTGCCCCTCAGCAAAAGCAACCAGGACCTGAACGAAGTGCTGGTAGTGGGCTATGGTACGCAAAAGAAGGCCAATGTGACCGGCGCCATCGCCACCCTCAATGCGCAGCACCTGGATGAGCGGCCCATTGCGCGGGTAGACCAGGCGCTGGTAGGGCAGATGGCAGGGGTGCAGGTAAAGCAGACCAGCGGTGCGCCCGGCAAGGGCTTCCAGGTAAAAGTGCGCGGCACCGGTTCCATCAACGCCGGCACAGAGCCCCTGTACGTGATAGACGGTTTTCCGCTGGATGTGTCCAGTCCCAGCGCCAGCGGCAACTTTGCCCAGGGCTCCGCGCTGGATAATATCAACCCCAATGACATTGCCTCTATACAGGTGCTGAAAGATGCTTCGGCGGCCGCTATCTACGGCTCCCGGGCGGCCAACGGCGTGGTGATCATTACCACCAGGTCCGGGAAGTCCGGCCGCAACCGCATGGAGTTCAATACCTACGTGGGCTGGCAGGAAACCGTTAAAAAGATCGATATGCTCTCCGCGGAAGAATGGATAGACCGCGCCCGGGAGATCATTGATTATAACTATGTGAACCCGGCCCTGGGCCGCCTGGCGTCGGACAACCCGCAGGTAAGGCGCGAAAAGCTGGGCGGCTTTGATTTTACCCGGATATATGATGAGCGCTGGTACCAGCCGGGACATCCCGGCCTGCGCTTTGTGAACTGGCAGGATGAGCTGTTCCGCAAAGGCCTGGTGCAAAGCTACCAGTTGGCCGCCTCCGGTGGCACGGATAGGATCACCTACCGCATTTCCGGCGATTATCTCAACCAGGAAGGTATTGTGATCCATACCGGGTATAAAAGATATTCCTTCCGTTCCAACGTGAACCTGAAAGCGAATGAGCGCATTAACCTGGGGCTCAACATCGCCACATCCTATAGCGCCGTTACTGATCCCGGCGCAGAAGGAAAGGACCAGCAGTTGCACAAGGCCGTGAGCGCCACCCCCATCGTGGAGGACAGCGTAGGGCTGGAAACCGGTGTGGTGCCCAACCCACGCTATGCCTGGGCCAGCTCCACCGTCAGCCCCGTAGCCGTGCTGCGGGAGCAGATGGGAGAGGAGCGCAGCCTGCGCACCCTGGGCAGCTTTTACGGCGATTACCGCATACTGGACGGGCTGGTGCTGAAAGCCACCCTCAACCTGGACAATACCGATTACCGCCGCAAATATTTTTCACCCAGCATCATCCGCAATGGCAATCCCGGCAGCGGTTCTTCCCACACCTACCGCAAGACCACGCTGGTGAACGAGAACACGTTGTCCTACAACAAACGCCTCGGCAATCATGATATAGCCGCGGTGGCGGGCTATGCCTATAACCAGACCAATTTCGAAGAGGCCCGCATCGGCGGCTCCAACTACAGTACGGACGATATCTATACGCTTAACGGCGCTACTACCCTCACACTATCAGGAACGTATACACGCGAAACAAAGAACGTGCTCATCTCCTGGTTTGGCAGGGTACAGTACGGCTACCGCGACAAATACCTGTTGTCCGCCTCCATTCGCCGCGACGGCTCCTCCCGCTTCGGCAACAATACCAAATGGGGCGTGTTCCCCGCCGTATCTGCCGGCTGGCGCATACTGGAAGAACCTTTCATGAAAGGGTTGCGCAATGTGAGCGAGCTGAAGCTGCGCGCCAGTTGGGGCCACTCCGGCAATAACAATATCGGCGACTTCAGCCAGTCGGCCCTGCTTGGCTTTGCCAACTATGTGCTGGGCACCGGCGAAGGCGCACTGGTAAAAGGGCAGGTGCCTTCCAACATTCCCAACCCGGACCTGGGCTGGGAAAAATCCGAGACCATTGATGCCGGCCTGGACCTGGGCCTGTTCGACAACCGCATTTACGCCTCTTTTGATTATTACCGCAAGCTGAACACGGACCTGTTGCTGAGCATCCCCGTGGCGGCCGTTACCGGTTTCAGCACGGCCATTACCAACATCGGCCAGGTGGAGAACAAGGGCTGGGAGCTGGAGCTGTCTACCCGCAACCTCACCGGGGCACTCGGGTGGAGCACCAGCATCAACTTCAGCCATAATGCCAACAAGGTGCTGCAACTGGGCCCCAATAACACGCCCATCATTTACGGTAATTTCGATAACATGGGCCATCACATCACCACCGTAGGGCAACCTATCGGCGCCTTCTATGTGATAGAAGCCATCGGTGTGCTGAAAACCGCGGAGGAAGCGGCTTCCAGCGCTATCATCACCGGGGAGGAAGCCGGCGATCCCAAATACCGCGATGCCAACGGCGACAAGGTGATCGATGTGAACGACGCGGTGATCATGGGGCAGCCGGACCCTAAATATGTATGGGGCATTACCAACAATTTCACCTACAAGGGGTTTGATTTCAGCTTCCTGTTCCAGGGGCAGTGGGGCAACAAGATCTACTCTACCTTTGGCCGCGCCATTGACCGGCAGGGCAGCGGCGTGTCGGACAATTCGCTGGGCATCTGGGCCAACCGCTGGCGCTCCGAGGCAGATCCCGGGAACGGCATCGTGCCCAAGGCCTGGCCCATCAGGTATGGCCGCCTCAAGGATTCCCGCTGGCTGTACAATGCGGCTTACATCCGCTTGAGAACGGTTACGCTGGGTTATGACCTGGCCCGCCTGCTGAAGCATATTCCCGGCGTCAACGGCGGCAGGATCTATCTGTCCGCAGAGAACGCCTGGGGAAAGGATTACTACGATGGCGGCTTCAACCCGGAAGCCATCAACGATTCCGGCGACGACTACGGCGCCTTCCCCCTGGCAAAATCATTCGTTTTAGGTCTTAACATCTCATTCTGATCATATGCAGGCAATCATCAAAAAAATATACCTGGCGGCGCTGCTGTTCCTCCTGGGCAGTTGCGCCAGCAAACTGGAAGTAAACCCGATCTCCGATCCCAGCGTGGACAATTTTTACCGCAACCAGCAGGATTTTGAGCAGGCGATAAACGGGGCGTACAACGGGCTGTCCGCCTACCCGCTGCGGCATTTCTTTTTGTCGGAAGTAAGGTCGGATAATATGTACGTGCCCGGTGAAGGCGGCACCTATGACTGGAACCCGGTCAACAATTTTACGCTGAACGCCTCCAACACGCTGATGTCCGGCGCCTGGAGCGACTGCTACACTACTATCATGCGCTGCAACGCCGTGCTGGATAATATTAATGAGCAGAAAGTGCCGGACGAGGCCATCCGTAATCAGTTCACGGGCGAGGCCCGCTTTATCCGCGCCCTCATGTACTTTGACCTGGTGCGCTTTTTCGGCGCCGTGCCTGAGATCGAACACCTGGTAAGCGCCACGGAAGCACAGGGCATCGGCCGCACGCCCGTGCCGGAAATATACGACCTCATTATCCAGGACCTGCAGGCGGCCGCGCAACTGCTGCCGCCTTCCTACGCCGGGGCAGCCAAGGGCCGCGCTACCAGCTATGCCGCCAGGGGGATACTGGCCAGGGTGTACCTTACCCGCTCCGGCCCGGTGCTGCTGGAAAAGGGACCGGTGCTCAACAGTAATGAATATACGAATGCGCGCGACCTGCTGCAGGAGATCATCAGCAGCGGGCAGTATGCCTTTATCAACGATTATGCGCAATTGTTCAGTTACGACAACGAAAATAACAGCGAATCCGTTTTCGAGGTGCAGTTCAAGAGCGGCGGTACCGGCACCGGTACGGTGATGCCGGCGGAAATGCTGCCCGGCAGCTACATGCGGGCCGCTAAAATACCCGTGGCCGGCGGCAATGATTTCAAATTTGTATCCGGCGACCTGCTGGACAGCTATCCTGCGGAAGACAAGCGCCTGGCCTTTAACATACTGCAGGGGTTTGTGGATGAGAACGGCAACTTCGTGAATCAAAATTATTTCAAAAAGTTCCTGGACCCCAAACGCTATGGCGTGGACCTGCGGGACTGGGGCATTAACCAGCCGGTGCTGCGCTATACGGATGTGCTGCTCATGTACGCGGAAACCCTGCTGCACACCGGCGGCAGCCAGGCCATCGTGGACAGCCTGGTGAACAAAGTGCGCGGCCGCGCAGGATTGCCGCCCCTCAGCGGCGTAACCATAGACCAGCTCATGGAAGAGCGCCGCCTGGAATTTGCGGCCGAAGGCCTGCGCTGGCACGACCTGGTGCGCACCGGCAGGGTAATAGCCGTGATGAACGCCTGGATAGTGCAGGAAGACGAGAAGCAGGTCATGAAACCCATGCAGGCGGAATATATTTTGTACCCCATACCGCAAACGGAGATCAACATTAAACCGGGATTGTATGAGCAGAATGCCGGCTACAATTAGTAATTTAAATAACGATGAACAGAAGGGCATTTATCACAGGCATGGGCGCATCATTCCTGTTCAGCAGGCTAAGCGCTTTCGGGAGCAGCGAAGACCCGGTGTCCGCTTTTTGTAAACGCCTGCAGCCGGTAGGGCGCGCGCTGGAAATGAAAGACTGGTACGTGTGGTGTAACAGCCCCTTGCTGGGGCCGGATGGCAAGGTGCACGTATTCTTTTCCCGCTGGCCTGCAGCCCGCGGCATGGGTGGCTGGATCAATTGTTCGGAGATTGCGCATGCAGTCGCCGACGACCCGGAATCGCCTTTCGAATTTGTGCAGACGGTGCTGTCGCCCCGCGGCCCGGGGCACTGGGATGCCACTACCTGCCACAACCCTCACATTCAGAAGATCGGCGACCGCTATTACCTTTTTTATATGGGCAATTCCAACGGCCGCACCAATACCAAGCGTGTAGGCCTGGCCGTGGCAGACTCACCTTTTGGCCCCTGGCGGCGCGGTGAGCAACCTTTGCTGGAAGCCGGCCCCAGCGGCGCCTGGGACGATCACTGTACTACCAACCCCTCCCTGGTACAGCACCCCAATGGCCAGTACTGGTTGTATTACAAGTCCTGGAACACGGCGGACTATGAGCAGCAGAAAGGCCCCATCCGCGGTAACCGCAAGTATGGCCTGGCAATTGCGGACAAGCCGGAAGGGCCTTATCGAAAATATGAGGACAACCCGGTCATTGATTTCTCCCACCTGGGCAACAACACGCAGCTGGAAGACGCTTTTGCCTGGTACGGGCAGGACCGCTTTAACATGCTGGCCCGGGATATGGGGGTGTTCAGCCATAAAGCAGGGCTGTACATGGATGCGAAGGACGGCCTGCACTGGTCTGACCCTTCCATTGCCTACTACGATGCCGCGCATTACATACAGGAGCCGCCGCCGGCCCCGCACCTCAAACGTTATGGCCGCTTTGAGCGACCGCAGTTGCTGATGAAGGACGGCAAGCCCGCCTATATGTTCACCGCTGCCCAGGGCGGACGGTATATGACCGCTTCCGCTTTTATATTCAGGATAAAATAACGACCACCATGCTGATGAAAAGAACCGGTTTATGGACGCTCTGCCTGCTCACGATCTGTTTAACTGCCAACAGCCAGGCGCTCCGCTGGCCCCCGGTGACCCGCGATGCAAAGCCCTGGACGCGCTGGTGGTGGCTGGGCAACGCGGTGGATACACCGGGACTGGCCTGGAACCTGCAGGAGCTGCAGCGGGCCGGCCTGGGCGGCGTGGAGATCACGCCCATCTACGGTACCAAAGGGTTTGAGCACAAGTTCATCGATTTTTTATCGCCGCTGTGGATGCAGATGCTGGACTACACCATACAGGAATCCCGGCGTTTAGGCATGGGCGTGGATATGAACACCGGCACCGGCTGGCCTTTTGGCGGGCCGGGCATCCCGCAGAAGGATGCGGCCGGTAAAGTATATTTTGAAGAATATACCTTGCAGCGTGGCCAGCGCCTGCGGGAGCCGGTACGCTATGCGGGCCGTACGCAGCAGCCTGCTCCGCTGGAAGTGCTGATGGCCTACGGTAAGGATGGCGCGCGCCTGGACCTCACGGATAAAGTGGGAGCGGGCGGTGTGCTGGACTGGACGGCGCCTCCCGGCTCCTGGCACCTGGTAGCCCTGTTCAATGGCAAAACCGGCCAAAAGGTGAAACGCGCTTCCCCCGGCGGTGAAGGCTGGGTAATGGACCACTTTTCTGAAAGGGTGGTCAACAGTTACCTGGAAGGCTTCACCAAAGCATTTGAGCAAACACACACACCGGCTCCACATACCTTTTTCAATGACTCCTATGAGGTGTTTGGAGCAGACTGGTCTGCCGACCTGCTGCAGGAATTTTCCCGCCGCAGGGGCTATCGCCTGGAAAACTACCTGCCCGCTTTCCTGGGCCAGGGTAATCCCGATACCGTGCGCCGCGTGATCAGTGATTATCGTGTAACCTTATCCGATATGCTGCTGGAGAATTTCACCCGCAACTGGACGGACTGGGCGCACCGTATGGGCAGCACTACCCGCAACCAGGCCCACGGCTCCCCGGCCAACCTGCTGGACCTGTATGCGGCCGTGGACGTGCCGGAATGCGAATCCTTCGGCACCACCCATTTCAATATCCCCGGCTTGCGGATAGACAGCAGCGAAATACGCCACACGGAGTCCAATCCCATGATGCTACGCTTTGCCGCTTCCGCCGCGCATATCACGGGTAAAAAGCTGGTATCTGCAGAAACCTTCACCTGGCTCACCGAACATTTTAAAACCGCCCTGTCCCAGTGCCGCCCGGAGCTGGACAATCTCCTGCTCTCCGGCGTGAACCATGTGCTGTTCCACGGCACGCCCTATTCCCCGAAGGATGCGCCCTGGCCGGGCTGGCTGTTCTACGCCTCCGTAGCGTTTTCCCCGTACAATACTTTCTGGCGTTACATGCCGGCTTTCAGCAGCTACATTACCCGGGTGCAGTCCTTTCTGCAGGCCGGGCAGGCAGACAATAACGTGCTGCTCTACTGGCCGGTGTACGATGTGTGGCAGTCGCCCATGAACGGACCCTACTACCAGTTCGTGATCGGCAAAACGGAGGAGTGGATGAAGCCCTTTCCTTTCTACGACGCCGCTACGGCGCTGGTGGATAATGGGTATGGAGTGGACTTTATTTCAGACCGGCTTTTGCAGCAGGCCAAAGCCAATAACGGTGAGATATATACGCCGGGCAACCGCTATAAGACCATTGTGGTGCCCGCCTGCAAATATATGCCCTTATCTACCCTGGAGCGCTTGCTGGACCTTGCAAAGCAGGGCGCTACCGTGGTATTCCTGCAGCAGTTGCCGGAGGATGTGCCGGGCCTGGAGCAGTATGTGCAGCGCCGCCGGCAGCTACAGGAGTTGAAACAACAGTTGGGCAGGCTTTCCTTTACCGGCAACAAAGTTGCTCGTTTGGGCAAAGGCCGCATCATCGCCGCCACGGTCGCCAGAGAGGCCATGCCGCTGGTGCCCGTGCCCCGGGAAACCCTGGTGGACACCGGGCTCCGCTACACCCGCCGCCGCCACGCCTCCGGCTATTACTATTTCATTGCCAACCAGCAGGCGCAGGATTTTGACGGTTGGCTGCCACTGGCTACGCCCCTGCAGTCCGCCGCGCTGTTTGACGCCTACACGGGCCAGAGCGGCATTGCCCGCATACGTCAGCAGGATGGCCAGTCCGCGGTATACCTGCAGCTAAAGGCCGGCCAGTCTGTTATTATTCAAACAGATACTGCGCATACCCTGCAGGGCCCTGCCTGGGCTTACCATCAGCCTGCCGGCCCGCCGCAGCCCCTCAGCGGTCCCTGGGAATTATTCTTTACAGATAGCGAGCCTGCCATCGCTCAAACCTTCACACTGGACAGTCTCTATTCCTGGACCCTGCTGCCGGACAGCGCCGCCAAAGTATATGCCGGGGCCGGGCGCTACCGCATCACTTTCAACATGCCGGCCACCCGTGCAGACGATTGGCTGCTGGACCTGGGTACGGTGCGCGAAAGCGCCGCCATCCGTCTCAACGGGCAGGCCCTGGATACGCTCTGGGCGCTGCCTTTCAGCACCCGCATAGGCCGCTACCTGCAGCCCGGCAGGAATACCCTGGAAGTAGAAGTGATCAACCTGCCCGCTAACCGTATAGCCGATTATGATAGGAAGGGAAAGGAATGGCGTATCTTTTACGAGATCAATTTTGTGAACGTGTTTTATAAACCCTTTTCTGCGGCAGACTGGGCGCCGGTACCTTCCGGCTTGCTGGGGCCGGTGAGGCTGGTGCCGTTGAGGAGGATGTAAGGGGGAAATGTATTTAAAAAAAGCAGCGCCGCCCTGGAAAGAGCGGCGCTTTTTTTGTCCTTAACGTGTTAAATGCTACCGGGGCTGGACAACCCCGGTCTTTATTGCATTATTCATATTTAAACTAAAACCTCGTGAAATATAATATCGTCTAGTAATTAAATCCCTTGCGTTTGAACATCCACAGGTTCCGCCATCCGTCACCTTGCTGCGCCAGCGTCAACTCGTTCTCGTTCAGCGTTACCACTACATAGGTAATGCTGGCGCCATAGCTGATATCGGAGCCCAGTATCTTGAGGGTCCGGTTCAGCGTGTCCAGCACAAACAGTCCCTTCGTAGTACCGGTAGGCGTTACTTTGGTGTAGTTGGCCGCCCCGTTCAGGTCAAAGGTCATTTCATCGTCCGCCACATCCCAGGATACCACGTCTGCCGGGGTAGGCTTCCACCATTCAGGTGCAGTAGCGGTGCCGGAGCCGTTGCCGTATGGTGCGCCGCCCGGCGTGTCCATAGCCCATACCCAGGTTTTGCCGGCGTCCCCGTTGGTCAGCAGGTTCCACATGGGACTGCTGAAATAATTGGCATCGTTCTCCGATACCTGGATCTGCACAGAGTCTTTTACAGGCCCGCCGCTGGTGTAGGCCACAAAGCGGATGTAAAAGCTGCCCGCAAAAGGAATGTTAATGGTATCCCTTTCCTTGTTGGAAATGCCCGTGCCGTAGTCCCAGTAGGGGATCACGCCTTTGGTGCGGTTCTCCAGGTAGATCACGTTGTCATACCCCTGTTGCTGGGTCACGGAAAAATCCAGGGCCGAGGCCTGCAGGGGGGTAGGCAGGTTGTCCCGGTCCTCCTGCGGATCGCAGGCAGCCAGGCCACACAGTGCCAGACAGGCTGCAAGCATATTTTTAAAGTATGTGGTGCTAAATTTCATTGGTTACTATTTTTCAGTCATTGTATTGTTTCTTACCTCCCGCATTCTACCTCCTACATCTTACTTCTCACTTCTCACTTCCTACTGATTCCATCCCGTGTTTTGCTGCAGGGTGCCGTTGGACAGGTTCAGCTCCTGTTGCGGTATCTGGAACAGGCCCTGTGTTTCCGGCCGGAAGGTGACGTTGAACTGTGCGTTCCCGGCGTTGTTATCTATCGCCTGTTTGGCGGCAGACACGCCCTGGCGCAGCAGGTCCCAGTAGCGGTGCCCTTCCAGCGCCAGCTCCAGGCGGCGTTCTTCCATGATCAGCTTTTTGCCGTTGGCATCCGGTGTTAATGTTCTGCGGTGGCTTTGGTCCAGGAAGGCCCGGTCCCGCACCCGGTCATAGTAGGCCTGCGCCTTGCCCAGGTCACCATCCAGGTTCAGCTCTGCGCCCATCAGCAATACATCGGCAAAGCGAATGGCCACGTAATCATAGAAATTGTCTATCTGGAAATTGCCTCCCTGGTCCTCCGGTTTCAGGTCCACCATGGGCATGTACTTCTTCCACATAAAGCCCGTTTTCTGCGGGTATGTTTCCGTATAAGTGAGGTTTTCTGCTTCCACGGAAATGATGGAGCCGCCCCGCCGGGTATCGCCGGCTTCATAAGCTGCCCAGAGGCTGGGGTTCACCGGCGCAGCGCCCCAACCCTGGTAATAGGGCGGCACGGCGCCATTGCGGAACCCGATCATTACCTGCATACGGTTGCCATCATGATTGTTCCAGTCGCCCAGCCCCTTGTAGGTATACTTTACGGCAAATACGGTCTCCTGGTTGTCTTCCCCGGCAAAGCTGCCCAGCGATGCCTGCCACAGGCGGGGGAATGAGTCTACCAGCCCGTAGCCGCTGGCATTGATCACGTCATCGATATACGTGCGCACTTCCTGTTTGGTAACGGCGCCGGCTATGTCCGGCTGATTATAGTAACCGGTATAGTACAGGAACACGCGGCCCAGCAGCGCTTCCGCCGCCCATTTGGTCACGCGGCCGTATTCCGCAGATGATATGGCGCCGTAGGGTGTGGCAGCTAAATTATCGGCGGCATATTGAAGGTCCTCCGCTATCAGCCGGTACACATCCGCCGGCTGGGCCTGCGGTACATTGTACTGGCCGGGTAGCAGTGGCTCGGTTACCAGCGGTACATGACCGAACATGCGCACCAGGTCAAAGTAGAAATACGCGCGCAGGAAGCGGGCTTCGGCAGTATAGCGAACTTTCAGCGTGGTATCGCTGCCCCAGTTTACGCCGTCCACTTTGCTCAGCAGCAGGTTGGCCCGGTAAATGCCGGTATAGGCTTTGGTCCAGTTGTCCAGGTTCTGGTTATTGCCGTTCTCAAACCGGTCCCATCTTCTCCAGGTCAGGTCCGATTCCCCGCCGCCGCCAAAGCAGTTGTCGCTCACGATCTCGCTTACCAGCTGGATGTTTTGATCGCCGGCGCCCTGCTGCAGCCCGTCGTATACAGCTACCAGCGCCTCCAGGGCATCTTTGGGTGTTTTATAAAAGGTCTCTTCCACTATCCGGTCTATCGGCTCCCGCTCCAGGAAGCTCTTGCTGCAGGACAGGGCAGTGGTCAGTATAATGGCAGATACGATGATCTTTTTCAGTTGCATAAACGTTGTTGTTTTGAAGTTTAAAACCTGGCATTCAGTCCTACGATCACGGTCCTGGGCTGCGGATAAGTGCCTACGTCCACACCGGATACCCAGGGATAGGGGCCATAACCCACTTCGGGGTCCATGCCTTTGTATTTCGTGAACGTAAACAGGTTGGACCCGGAAACGTACAGCCGTAACTGTTGTACCGGGAGCTGCTGCAGCAATACCTTTTTCAGGTCATAACCCAGGTTAATGCTGCGCACGCGCAGGAAAGAAGCGTCCTTGATGAACAGGTCCGAAGAGCGGGTCCAGTTCTGGTTACCCTCGTCGGCCAGCGTTACACGCGGCAGCGTGTTGGAAGTGCCTTCCCCGTGCCAGCGTCCCAGGATGGCCGTAGTATAGTTGCTCAGCGGGCTGGCAAAGTCACGGATACCGTCAAATACCTGGTTGCCGGACACCCCGTACAGGAATACGGAAAGGTCAAAGCCTTTATATCCCAGGCTGATATTGAGCCCGTAGCTCAGGTCCGGGTTCGGGTTGCCGATCATGGTCTTGTCCCGGCTGTCGATCACACCGTCGCCGTTCAGGTCCACAAAGCGCACATCGCCGGGTCTGGCCAGCGGCTGTATCAGGCTGCCTTCCTTGCTGGTATAGCTTTGCACTTCCGCTTCGTTCTGGAAGATGCCGTCCGTCCGCAGGCCGTAGAAATAGCCTACCGGGTAGCCTTTCTGCGTGCGGTATATTTCATCAATACCTACATAGGGCACGTCCTTTTCGCCGGGTATGATCTTTTCCGCGTTGGGTACGTCTATTACTTCATTCTTGTTGAAAGTAGCGTTGGCATTTACGCCCAGGCTCAGGTCGCCAAAGTTGTGGCTGTAGCCCAGCGCTATTTCCACGCCCTGGTTCTTTACACTGCCGCCGTTGATGGTAGGCGGCTCCGTACCGGCAATAGCCGGCACCGGTGCAGTAATGATCCAGTCCTTGGTGGTCTTGCGGTACCAGTCTACTGTCAGGCTGAAATCCTGCAGCAGTTGCGCGTCGATGCCAAAGTTGAGCTGCTCGGAGGTTTCCCAGAGCAGGTTGGGATTGGGTACGCGGTCCGGGGCGGAGCCTACGTACTTGGTGTCATCGCTGCCGAAATAATAATCCAGGTAAGAGGAAGTGATGGTAGCCATGTACAGGAAGCGGCTGCTCTCGATGTTGTTATAGGCGTACACCGCCGGCAGGTTACCGTTCTGTCCCCAACTGGCGCGCAGTTTCAGGAAGTCCAGCCACTTTGTTTTCATGAAAGACTCGTTGCTGGCCACCCAGCCGGCGGATACAGAAGGGAAGTTACCGAAGCGGTTGTTGGCGCCGAACTTCGTAGAGCCGTCCCGGCGCAGGATGGCCGTGAGCATGTACTTCTCCGCGTAGTTATAGGTCACACGCCCGAAGTAGGAGAGCAGCGCATCTTCGCTGCGGCCGCCAAATATCCGTTGTGTGCCGGTGCCGTTGTCTATAATGCCATGGTCCAGGTCCGGTATGGTCACATCTTCCCGGTAACCGTTCACATAGAAGGCATTCGTTTCGTTGGCAGTGGTGCCCAGTAATATGCTGGCGTTATGTTTCCCGAAATCACGCTGGTAGGAAATGGTGTTGTCCCAGTTCCAGGTGGTCGTGCGGTTCATGTCCTGGGTAGCGCGGGAGTGCTCGTTCTTGATATTCGCGGCCAGGTCATACACCGGCAGGAAGCTGTTCAGGTTCGTATATTTCAGGTCCAGCCCGAAATCGCTGCGCAGCTTTAGTCCTTTGATGGGCGACACTTCCAGGTAGGCATTGCCCAGTATGCGGTCCGTTTTGGTCTTGTTCTGGTTCCGGTAATCCATCAGGGCCACCGGGTTGGCCTCCTGCGGGTTGAAGGTGGACTTCGCATAGTTGCCGGCGCTGTCATACACCGGGAACAGCGGGCTGGTATTCACAATGGAGCGTAGGGTATTATCATAGATATTGCCCACGCCAATGCCCTTTTTATTGGAAAGCGTATAGGTAAAGTTCTCCCCGAACTTCACGATGTTCTTGTACAGGTTATGTTCGGAGTTCAGGCGGAACGCGATCCTTTCATACTGCGACTGTCCCTCGAAACCGATGGTGCCGTCCTGCTTCATGTAAGAAAGGGAAGTAGAGTACACGGATTTTTCGGAGCCGCCGGAAACGCTGATGGTATGGCTGGTGGTAGGCGCATCTTTGTTCATCACCGCTTCCTGCCAGTCCGTGCCCTTGCCCAGGGCATTGATCTGTTCCACCGAAAAGCGGGCGGGCTGACCGGAGTTGATATGGGCCTCGTTCATAATAATGGCAAATTCGCGGGCATTCAGCAGCGGCAGCTTGCGCGCCGGGTTCTGTACGCCGTAAAAGCCGTCATAGCTCACCTGCATGCTGCCTTTGCGGCCTTTTTTGGTGGTGATGATCACTACGCCGTTGGCAGCGCGGGAGCCGTAAATGGCGGCGGAGGCCGCGTCTTTCAGCACATCCATGGAGGCCACATCAGAGGAGTTCAGGTAGCTGATATCCGTGGTGGGCACGCCGTCCACGATATAAAGCGGGTCGGAATTGCCAACGGTACCGGTACCGCGTATACGCACTTTCATGCTCTCGCCCGGTTGTGCGGAGTTGGAGGTCACCTGTATGCCGGCGGTCTGTCCCTGCAGCGCCTGGTCTACGCGCAGCGTATGGGTTTCTTCCAGCGCGCCGCCTTTCACGCTGCCGATAGCGCCGGTGTTCAGCCTTCTTTTTTCCGTGCCATATCCCACTACCACTACTTCATCCAGACCGGTAGTGCCGTCTGCCAGTGCAATGGTCAGGGTGGTTTGTCCCTTTACCGGCACCAGTTGCCGGCTGAAGCCGATCAGGGAAACTACCAGCGTATCATTGTCGCTTACCTGGAGGGAAAAGTTACCGGTAGCATCTGTAATGGCGCCCGTGGTGGTGCCTTTGATCGCCACGCTGGCGCCGGGCAGGGGGCTGTTGTCTTTGGCAGCCGTTACCTTCCCGGACAACGGGTGTTTGGCAGCCTGGGCGGCAGCGCGCTGCCCGGCCAGTACCAGGGCCAGGAACAGCAGGCCGCAGCCCGCCCATGCTTGTAAGTTTTTGTACGCAGTTTGCATGTGAAATCTGTTTGATTGTCTTATTGGGTAATAATAGGTATAGAGATAATAGACCTGTTAACGGATATTGATCGTTTGCTCCTCACCGTTATAGGTTACAGTGGTGTCGGCCGCCTGGTCAAATTGCAGACCGGTGGCCTTGTTCCTGCCCACTTTTATAACGCGGACCGTGCGCTGCTCCAGCATGCCGGGGAAGCTGCCTTCCCGCTTGCCGATGGTCAGCGTTTGCGCGGCCTCATTGTAGGAGAGGGGGATGGAGCTGAATTTCCCCTTTTCATACTGGTAGTTCAGGCCCTCATCCTCATACAGTGTAAAGCGCCCGTCCTGCCCGGTGTACACATACAGGGTCAGGGTATCTGCCGGGCGCTGGCCGGTATACTGCAGTGCAGGTCCCAGCGGCAGTATGCTGCCGGCTTTTACGTAAATGGGTATACGCTCCAGTGGTGCGCCGGCCGTGATGTGCCGGCCGCCTTCATTATACTGGCCGGTATACAGGTCATACCAGCCATTGCCGGCCGGCAGGTATACGCTGCGGCTGCGGGCCTGGTAGGTATACACCGGGTTCACCAGCAGGGCCGGGCCGAACATGAACTGGTCTTTGATGTTACGCACGGTGGTATCAGCCGGGAAATCCATGATCAGGCCCCGCATGATCGTATAGTCATGATGGTAGGTGTTGCCCGCCAGCGTATAGATGTATGGCATCAGGCGGTAGCGTAGCTGGTCGTAATACAGCATGGATTGGTATTCCGGGCTGTCTGCAGGCGCTATGTTGTACATTTCCCGGTAGGGGAACTGCCCATGGCTGCGGAACAGGGGGCAGAAAGCGCCGTACTGGAACCAGCGGGTGTTCAGCTCGCGCCACTCCTGCCGGGCCGCGCCCTGCGGGGCCGGCATGTCATATTTGTCCTCTACGTAAAAGCCGCCGATATCGGTGGTCCAGTAAGGCAGGCCGGACAGGGAGAAATTGATGCCGGCCGGTATCTGACGGGCCAGCTCGTCAAAACGGGCGGCAATGTCGCCGCTCCAGGTAGCCGCTGCATAGCGTTGTATGCCGGGATAGGCGGAGCGGGTGAGGATAAATACCCGCTGGTCCGGTTTGGCCTGCCGCTGTCCTTCATAGATGCCGCTGGCATTGGCCAGGGCATACCCGTTGAAGTACTGCGTGGAGGGGCCCAGCGCCGTAGGGTTCATCAGCCTTTTGCGACGTTCGATGCTGGCGTTGGAAAGGATGTCCGGCTCCGTGGCATCCAGCCACCAGGCGTCCACGCCCTTGCTGAACAGGTGCTGGTCCAGCAGTTGCCAGAACAGCTTGCGCGCATCCGCATGATAGGCGTCGTAAAAAGTGGACACATATCCCTGGCCGATCCAGTCGCGCTGCCGGTCTTTGATGTTCTGTTTGTACAGCCATCCCTTTTCGTCAAACAGTTTATAATTGGGAATGCCTTCATAGAACTTGGGCCACACGGATATCATGAAGTGCGCATGATACTGGTCGTGCAGCTTTTGGATCATACCGGCAGGGTCCGGGAAGCGCGCAGGGTCAAACTCCTGGCTGCCCCAGGCGTCTTCTTTCCAGTAGGACCAGTCCAGTACGATATTGTCCAGCGGTATCTGCCTTTTACGAAACTCCTGCACGGTGCTTTCTATTTCCTCCTGGGTCTTGTACCGCTCACGGCTTTGCCAGAAGCCCAGCGCCCAGCGGGGCAGCAGGGTGGCCTTGCCGGTAATGTGGCGGTAGCCGCTGATCACTTCATCCGCTGTTTGCCCGTATACAAAATAGTAATCGGTCTTTTCCCCGGCTTCAGAGGTCAGCGCCCATTTATTGCGCAGGCTGTCGGGCGTAGGCGGCAGCCATTTCAGCGATACAAAGGCCTGGGTGGATTCCGGGGTCCACTCCACCTTCAGCGTATGCCGCTGTCCTTTATGCAGCATATGCCGGAATACACTGGGGCCGGGGTTCCAGCCTTCGCGCCATTTGTCCAGCACCAGTTGTCCGTCCAGCCATACCTTAATATAGCCGGAGCTGGTCATAAAGAACTTATGCTCGCCGTCCGCAGCCGGCTCCAGGGAGCCCTCCCAGGTCACCTGTCCTTTCGCCATCGGGAAAGCGGCGGGTATGTACTCCAGGTCTGCCAGGAACGTGTAGTCGATCTTGTTCTCCGCCTGGCGCAGGTACACCTTGCTGGGCTGCTGCCGGTCCGCATAGGTGGCGGTCAGTCCGCCGGCCTTTCCATCCTGGTCATACAGGGTCAGGCGGCCCAGTTGTTCATAAGGCCGGTCGTCTCCGAAGCGGGTAATGGAATAGTTGTCCCATAAGATGCCATAGTGGCGGCTGGATACCAGGAAGGGCACGGCTACCACGGAATTGTACTGGGTAAGGTCCACATCCTGGCCCTTGTAGTTCAGCACACCGGTCTGGGGCTGTCCAAGGCCGTAGAGGGCTTCGTCTGCCGGGGACTCGAACACCTGCCGCACGCGGTACAGCGCCTTCCCGTCGATCGTTACCGGTTCAAAGGTCTTGCTGCCGGTTGCCGCTTCCTGTAAAATGGTATGGCCGGCGCTGTCGCGGAAGATCACGGCCCCGGTTTGCCGGGATACCAGCGCGGTGATCACTTTTGTTTGCAGGAGAACAGTGTCTCCTTTTTCTTCGGATGTCCACTCCACCTCCGGGCCGCCGCTGTTCACCGCCATCAGGCTGGGGATAGTGGAAAGGGTATCTGCCGGGCCGGCAGATACATGGATCACCCGGTCGGTCATCACTTGCAGCTTTACCTGGCGGGGGCCGTTGGCGGCCGTTTGTTGCAGGTGGATCAGGAGCCCGTCCTGCAACTTTTCTACATTGCCGGTATTGCAATAGCTCATCAGTAACGCGGATAACACCACCGGAATGGTCCTCTTTTTGATCATATACATGGATTTAATTACAATGCTGGCAAATAGCGATTTAAATGTGCTGGCTGATGATAGTTTTTCTCGTTGGTCCGTGGATCATAGATCATCCGGGCAGGAATGAACTAATATCAGTTTTAGTTTAAACGTGTGGGGGCAAATGTAGCCGCCCCGGTGCAATGGCAGGGGACGGGATTGTTTTTGATTGGGGGCGCATATGTTAACCACCCGGGGGGAAAAGGGGCGCAAATGATACCGGAAAGGATATAGAATGTTAACCTGTGCAGGTATTTCCTGTCTGCAGTGAATTGATTATCAATACTGTGTGAAATTTCTTACAGGTCAGGGGAGCAACCTCCAATTGTTGCTGGAAAATTGCCCCGTCCCTCCCTGTTTTCACTGTCCACTGCGTTCATAGGAATGGTTAGCATTTACAGCAACAGTAAGGTAAGCACCCCGATGGTAACCAGGGCGTATAAGCAGATCTCTAAAAACAGGTATAATTTACGGTGCTGACGGTATCGCTTTGAGGACATATTCTTTAGTGCCAATCGATGCGCGAAGGTAGGGAGACCGCGCGGGCGTCATGCGTACGGTTTGAATATTTGTAGGGTAGCTTTTGTTAAATCAGGCCTCTTCCCCTGTATCGGGCGGCCGCTTTCCGTAAGCGGAAGGCAGCATGTTGTATTCCATCTTGAAGTACTTGGTAAAGTATTTCGGGTTGTTGAAGCCTACCTCGTAGGCCACTTCCGCTACGGACAACTGGCTTTTTTCCAGCAGCGCGGCCGCCCGCTTTAGGCGGATGGAGCGGATGAACACGATGGGCGTTTTGCCGGTAAGCGCCAGTATCTTTTTATAGGCTGATACCCGGCTCATATGCAGGGCGCGGCTCAGGTCCTCTACCGAAAAGTCCGGGTCTCCCATGTGCTGCTCCACCACCTGCAGCGCCTGCTGGATAAACTGCTCGTCGGCCGATGAAATGGCGATCTCGCTGGGATGGGCCTCTATATGCTTGCGGAAGGCCTGCTTCAGGGAATCCTGCTGGGAGATCAGGTTGCGGATGCGCGACAGCAGCACCTCGAAGTTGAAAGGTTTGGTAATGAAATCCGTGGCGCCCCGCTCCAGTGCTTCCAGTTGGTCGGTTTCCGCGCTGCGGGCGGTTAGTAATATAATAGGAATGTGGGCGGTAGCCTGCTGTCCGCGGATGCGGCGGCACAGCTCCAGCCCGTCCATAACCGGCATGCTTACATCGCTCACCACCAGGTCCGGCCGGTGCTGCTGCAGTAACTGCCAGGCGGCCTGCCCGTTTTCCGCCGTCATGACCTGATAGTGCAGGCCCAGGTTATCTTTCAGGTAAAAACGAAAATCCTCGTTATCCTCCACCAGCAGCACCAGCGGCTTTTTACTGTTGCGCGCCCGCCTGCCGGGGTCGGGGAAGGCGGCCGGTGCGGGTGGCGTAATGGTGGTGGCGGTAGCAGTGGTGCCGGGCGCCGGCAGGGGAGCGGAGCCGGTTCTCACCGGCAGCAGGATGGTAAAGCAACTGCCCATTTCCGGGGCGCTGTCCACCGTAATGGCGCCCCCGTGCAGCTTTACAAACTCCCGGGTAATGCTTAACCCGATGCCGCTGCCCTGGTTCAGCAGCGCGCCCTGTCCCTCGTGCTGGAAGAACCGTTCAAAGATGCGCTCCTGCTGTTCCAGCGGGATGCCGATGCCGGTATCTTTTACCGTAATGGCCAGCACCTTGTCGGGCTGCAGTTGCAGCGTTACCGATACGCTGCCATGTTCCGGCGTGAACTTGAAAGCATTGCTCAGCAGGTTGAAAATGATCTTTTCGATCTTGTCGGCATCGTATTGCATGGGCAGGCTGCTCACGTTGCTCTGGAAATCCAGTTGCACCTGCTTCTTTTCGGAAAGGTCGGAAAAGGAAGTGGTCAGCTCCCGTATAAAGGGCACGATATCGCCTTCGGTGGTTTGCAACTTTATTTCCTGCACTTCCATTTTGCGGAAGTCCAGCAACTGGTTCACGAGGTTCAGCAGGCGCCGCGCGTTCCGCTGTACCAGCTCCAGTTGCCCTTTCATGCTCCCTTCCTCCGCGCTTTTGATGATCTTTTCCAGCGGGGTGATGATGAGGCTGAGCGGCGTTCTGAACTCGTGGGAGATATTGGTGAAGAAACGGATCTTCAGCGCGTCCAGCTCGTGCATGCGCTGCGCCTGCTCCCGTTCCTGCGCAATGCGGTAACGTAGCCGCTCCCTTTCCAGCATCAGCCGCCGGGCCAGCAGCAGCGCGCCGATGATCAGCAGCGCGTACAGCGCAAAGGCCAGCGGCGTTCTCCAGAAGGGAGGCAGTATCTTAATATGCAGCTCCAGCGGCTGTGGTGTCCATACGCCGTCATTATTGGAAGCCTTTACCCGGAAAATGTACTCGCCCGGGTCCAGGTTGGTATAGGTGGCAATGCGCTGCTGGCCGCCGGTGTAGAGCCATTCCTTGTTAAAGCCCTCCAGTTGGTAGGCGTACCGGCTTTTCTCCGGGTGAAAATAGCTGAGCGCCGCAAACGCAACGGAAAAAACATTCTCCCCGTACTTCAGCGTGAGCTGCCGCGTGTTGGTAATATCCTGCTCCAGCAGTACGCGCCCGTTTATTTTATGGCCGGCCTGCACGCTTTGGTTAAAGATCCGGAAATCGGTAAGCACCAGCGGCGGCACATTTTTATTTTGCGTGATGGTATGCGGGTAGAACAGGTTAAAGCCGTTGCCGCCGCCAAACACCAGCTCGCCCCGGCGGGTACGCAGCGCCGCATTCTCGTTGAAGGCGGCGCCCTGCAATCCGTCAGATGCATCGTAGTTCCGGAAGTGGAACGTGTATTCCTTACTGTTAAGGGGCCGGGTGATGCGCAGGTTGGACAGCCCATTGGGAGTGCTCATCCACAGGGTATGGGCGCTGTCTTCCAGTATGTTCAGCACCGTGTTGTCCGGCAGGCCTTCTTCCCGCCGGAAAATGCGGAACTGCTGCTGCTGCGGGTCAAACAGGTTCAGACCCTCGCGGGTGCCGGCCCATATCCAGCCCCGGCTGTCCTCGAAGAGGCAGAGCACATTGTTGTTGCTCAGGCTGTGGGGCCGGTCGCTGTGCTGGTACTGGGTGATGCGCCCGGTTTGCGGATGCCGCACATCTATCCCGTTGTCCGTGCCTATCCACAGTTGGCCCTTTTTATCTTCCAGCAGGGCGGCTATGTAATCGGAGTGGATGGAGTTGGGCTGGCCCCGCCGCCAGGTCCGGAAGGTCTGCGTAGCCGGGTCGAACAGGTTCAGGCCCGCGCCCAGGGTGCCTATCCAGAGCTGCTGCCGGCTGTCCTCAAATATTTCCCATACGCTGTTGTTGCTCAGGGAAGCAGGGTTGGCCGGGTCATGCCGGTAATGCACAAAACGTCCTTGCTCAAACCGGTCCAGGCCGCCAAAGTAAGTGCCTATCCATAACTGCTGCCGGTGGTCTATCCACAGGCTCACGATCACGTCGCTACTGATGCTGCCCGGGTCGCGCGGATTGTGCCGGTATTGGGTGAACGTGTTCTTCTGCCGGTCAAAGTAGATCAGCCCGCCCCCGTTGGTGCCTATCCAGAGATTGCCCGCGGCATCTTCCACAAAGCGGTTCACATCATCATAGGGCAGGCTGTGCGCATTGTAGGGCTGGTGCTGGTATAGCGGGAACTTTACGATGTGCTCATGGTAATAGTTCACGCCCTTTTTATAAGTGCCCACCCATACAATGCCTGTATTGTCTTTATATAAAGTGGTGATGCTGTTCTGGCTGAGGCTTTTGGAATTTTCCGGCATGTTTACCAGGTAGTGTATGCTTTGCCGTTGTTTGTCAATGATGTTCACGCCCCCGTGGTCCGTGCCCACCCATACCAGGCCCTGGTTATCCTGCACTACGCCCCGTACAATATTATTGTTCAGCCTTAGCGGCCCGCTGTTCTGGTCATAGTGTGCAAAACGGCGGCTGTCCTGCCGGAAATGCCAGATACCCCGCGCTTCGCGCAGGCTGTATATCCACAGGTCGCCTTCCCGGTCGGCACTCATGGCATAGCCGGGCTGCCGGTTCCCGTTCTGTTCGTAGATATGGTCATTGCGGTATACAATGCGGCGGGTGGCGCCATCCATTTTTTCCAGGATGCCGTTGTTGTGCAGCAGCCAGTAATGCCCGTCCGGACCGGGGGCCAGGGCGGCAATGCTGTTGTCGCAGGGGGTGCTGCTGTCGCCCGGTATATGCTGCACGTGGAGTGTTTGCCGCCTGGCAGGCAGGTAGCAGTAGATGCCGGCCGTAGGGTGCAGGAACCAGTAATTGCCCTGCCGGTCCTTTACAATGTCATTCACTGCTTCCCCGGGAATGCCCATGGCCTGCAGCGGCGCTTGCACGCTGCGCCGGAAAACATCCCGGGCAGGGTCATACAGGTGCTGTCCTTCCCGGGTAGAGATCCACAAGAGGCTGTCCGGCCCCTCCACGATCTTTTCAATGAAATTGTCCGGCAGGGAAGTGGAGTCCCGCAGGTCATGCCGGAAGATCCGGAACTGGTAGCCGTCATAACGGTTCAGGCCGGAGGTGGTGCCAAACCACATGAATCCCTTGCTATCCTTGAAAATGCAATTGATCTCGTTGTTGGACAGTCCCCTGTCCGTATCCACGCGGGTAAACTGGTATTGTTGTGGTGGTTGCGGATATACAGCTAAAACCTGCAGGCAGGCCAGCAGGAATAATGTGACGGCTCTGGTACTCATTGTTTGTTCCGCCGTAAATTAAAGTAAAAAGGTCGAAAGAGTTCGACCTTTTGTGCTAAATTCCACGTTATGGTACTCAGGTCCATAATACCCGGTAAAAGTAAGCCCTGCTAAACGGTTGGCCAAATTTTAGCAAAGCTTTTTACGCAAACGATTGCACTGACGGGACTCATGATAGCCGGTGTATCATGCGGAAATGAACGGGTTAAATGTTAAGTGGACATTAATTTCAAATAAGCAGCCAAAAAATTTCCTTTTTTAAAATAATTCGATTAAATTCGTCACAATGTTTGTAATTGTTCAGAGTTTGACTAATACTAACATAAAAGTTACCTAACCAGAGAGATGCCAACTGCGAATCTCAAAATTTTGTTTGTTACTTGCATTGAGTAAGTTCAGGCATTCCATCTTACCTTTTTTTCTTTTACCTTAAGTAATTGTACTTATTGTAGCGGTAGCTGCATTTACCGGTTAACTATCAAAATAATCATTAAAAAGTATTTGCCTCAGGAATTGGACAGTAACCTTTTAAGTATGGACATCCATTCACACAACTTTAGTTGAAATTCCCGTTTTTATTAACTGTTTCGTTTTGCAGCAGCCAGGTATGCTGTTGCAGTAGTGTTATCTTTCCTTTCATTAGTTATGTTTGTTCAAACCATTGATCACCGTAGCCAGCAGAAATGTTCCCATAGTCCCTGACTAGGCCGGGAGCACTCAGTAACCCTATTACCGCTTGCAGTAAGGAATTGTTACCTGCTGTAGCGATAGCTTTATCCTGTAAAAAATACACAATGAGTAATTTTGTCTCAGGCTGGTATTTACTCTACACAAAGCCTCGCCGTGAAAAGAAAGTGGCAGACCGTCTCTCTGAAGAAAGCATCATGTTTTATTTGCCCACCGTAAATATCCTTCGCAATTGGAATGACCGGAAGAAAATGGTGGAAGCGCCGCTTTTCCCCTCTTATGTATTTATTTACCTGCAACAGCTACAGGACTACTATAAGGGCCTTGATGTAGAAGGGGTATTGCAATACGTAAAGTTTGGAAAGCAGATCGCAAAAGTAAGCGAAGACACCGTCAGCAATCTCAAAATACTGATCAGCCGCGGAAAGTACCTGGAAGTGTCCTCTGATTATTTTGAGCCCAGTAAAAAACTCCTTATCAAAGAAGGCCCCTTGTCCGGCCTCACCTGCGAGGTAGTACAGCATAAGAACCGGGAGAAAATACTGGTACGCGTTAACCTGCTGAACCGGGTTATCTTAATGGACATGCCGATCAGCCATTTAACAGCATCTCATTTCCCACCTGCTATAATTACCTGATATGGCAAGAATTGTATTCATTATGGATATTGAAGAAGGGCACTTTCTGCCTTCTTTTGGACTAGCCCATTCATTAAAGGACAGGGGGCACGAGGTCTGTTACCTGGGAGTGATTGACAATGCCCCCCTGGTAGCGGAACAGGGGTTCGACTTCCACCCGGTATTGAAAGACATCTACCACCAGGGATATAAGGAAAAATACAAACAGCTATCGCCTCCGCCCGGCGATAATAGCCTGAGCCCGGACCTGAAGAAAGAGTACGACGAACACATAGCGGCATTAATGGCAGGAGCTTATGATCCTTTCCTGGAGCATTTCCAATCCAGCCTGCTTGTTATAAGCACCTTCCTCAAAATTGATACCTTGGTCCTGCATTATAAATACAATATCTGCCCCGTTATATTCACCCCTTTTTTGCGGGAAGCTTCCAGTACCCCTGCTAAAGACTGCCTGAATTACCTGAAGGAGTTTCCTGTAGACGAGATTTTTCCCCTGGTAGATTTTGTGACCAGCTTCAGGGATGATTTTACCTCGCTGGCGGAGCTGGTAGCGCCGCTGGATAATTTTTGTGAGCTGATTGCCTGTCCGCACGAACTGGATGTTGATGATCTGCCGGCACGCGCCAACGCGCACTATATTGGCCCATCCATCCGTAAGGAAACCTGTGCGGGGGATATTGCATCCCTGTACCGGCAACTGGAAGGTAAAAAGATCATTTATGCATCCCTGGGATCGCAACCCCTGAGACATGGCGCCGTGCGTGACCTCTTCTTCCGGAAAATGATCTGTGTCATGAAAGAGGAGGAGTTGCAGGACTGCCATCTGATCCTTACGGTAGGTGATATCTATGATATAGACAACCTGGCCCCGCTGCCGGATAATGTTACCGTGCTCAGATGGGTGTCGCAGATCAGCATACTGAAAAGGGCTTCCCTGGCTGTTATTCACGGCGGGCTCGGGTCAGTAAAGGAATGTATCTATTACGGGGTGCCGATGATCGTATTTCCCCTCGGGTATGACCAGCCGGTGAATGCCAGGCGGGTGGCGCACCACAATCTTGGGCTCACAGGTGATATTGGGTCTATACCCGAAGGCGACCTGAAGGTAAAAATATTGCAGGCGCTGGGATGTGAGCATATCAGGGCCTCCGTCCGGAACATGCAGCAGTTGTTCCATGAAAAGGAATGCGCCAACCAGGGGGCAGACATCATTGAAGCGCTGCTCCGTGACAGGGAAATGATGTCACCCCAAAATAACACAAGGACTGAAAATGTACTATCTGATATACCTGCTGTTCGGGAAGAACAACAGCAGTTTAAAAAGTGAGCTGGTCTATTCCCTGCTGTCATTCGATAAAATGTCCGGGAACTGGAGCAAGCAGCATATTCAGGTCCTGGTTTATACAGATGAAATGTTCCACCTGCCGCCTTCCCTGGATAACCTGCCCATTACTTTCCGCATTTTATCTCACGATGATATTGATGAATGGATCCGTAGTGGCAACGGGCATACATTGGTGCTAAAGGCCAGGATCATGCAGGATTTTTTGCAGGTGTTCGGTGCAAACGGTATTTTGATAGATACGGATACTTTTTTCCTGAAAGACCCGGCCCCTCTTTTCAAAACAGTGCAGCAGGGACATTTGCTGATGCACCTGAAAGAGTACCCGCTTACGCAACGGCCGGCCATCTATACTTTCTTCCAGAAGAAGGTGTTCAGGAAACTGAACGGGGATACTTTCAGGGTCAATCCATCTTTCCATATGTGGAATTCCGGCGTAATAGGTATCGGCAGCGACTGTGCAGCCCTGATAGCGGAGATCGTTTCCCTGATCGGGCAAATAGCGCGGGAGCGGGAGTGGCCCTGGGAAGAGCAGCGTTTAATAGAGCAGACATCCTATAGTTATTACCTGCAGTTGCAGGTAACGGAGTTGATGGCGGCAGACGAGTTTGTGATCCACTACTGGTTCTTCAAACAGGCAAGGTACCTGCTGGCCAGCTACTTCAATTACTTTCATGGCGCAGATTATGCTACATTCACGCAGATACTGGCGGAGCAGCAGATACAGCACCGGGACCTCTCGGGCCTCGCATATGAAGACCTGCCATTGGTAATGATAAGGTTGATGAAAAATTATGACGTACTACGCGATTACCATTTTGAATGCCTTCCGCCCGGTTCATACATCGGGGAAGTGCTGAGAGCTGCCAGCAATTAAATTTGATGAGTAATGCAGGAAAAACCCCTTGTTTCGTGCCTTTGCCTGTCCTACCGGCGGCCCGGTTTTCTGACGAATGCTATTGAATGCTTCCAGTCGCAAACCTATCCCAACCGGGAACTGGTGGTGGTGGGTCATGCCGGGGATGAGGCTACCTGCCAGGTAGTCAGGAATGCGGCTGCCGCTAATATAAAATTCGTTGCTGCCCCTGCACTGTCGATGGGGCTGTTGAGAAACCTGGCTATCGAAGAATCCGCCGGCGAATATTTTTGCCAGTGGGATGATGATGACTGGCACCATAACAGCCGGCTGGAAATACAACTGGCCCAAATGAGAGCCAATGGCAAGCAGGCAAGTGTGGTGGCCTACCACCTGATGTACGACCGGCTCAATGAAGCGGCATACCTGTCTTTCCCCTTCATGTGGCCGCCTACCTTGCTTTGCAGCAGGAGCATCTATAACAGCGGGATCCAATATGAGGACATGCAGAAGGACGAAGGAGTGAACTTCCTCATGAAACTCTATATGTTTAACTACCTCTATCCCGTAGTGGCGCCTTACCTGTATACCTACATTTATCATGGTGACAACAGCCGGCAGTTCCGGCATTTTACCGGCCTCTTCTCTCAAAGTCAGCGGCTGTCAGCACAGGCCAGCATGATCGTGAAGCAGGCAGTGGGCGGAACGTATAATAAGGAATACGCTTCTGCGCTGCTGGCAGACACTGCGTTGGCAGACGAGTTTAACTATTTCGGCTATGCCGGTAATACTTATACCGGGCAGGAAGACGAACGCGGGGAAGAGTTTTTCAGGCTGCTGTCAGCAAAAACAGTGCTGAACGGACCTTTTAAAGGACTGAAGTACCCAGACCTGGAATCCGCCGGCAGCGCCATTATTCCCAAACTGACCGGCTCATATGAGCATGAGCTGTCGGAGATCATCTGCGGGATTATCGGGAATGACTATACGGACATCCTCGATATTGGCTGCGCAGAAGGCTATTATGCAAACGGGCTGGCGCTGAAGTGTCCCCGGGCCGCGGTATATGCTTATGACATTGATGAGAGGGCCAGGGACATTTGTAGAAAAATGGCCGTACTGAATGGGGTTAGCAACCGGGTGCATGTCAGGAGCGCTTGTACGGCTGCTACCATCGAGAATTTCAGGTTTTCAGGCAGGGGCCTGATCATATGCGATTGTGAAGGCTTCGAGTATGAATTGTTCAATGAAGATAATATTCAGCATCTCCGCGATTGCGACCTGCTGATAGAGACTCATGACTTTGTTAACATTAATATCAGTACCAGGTTGGCCGCGCTTTTCGGGCATACGCATGAGGTGGTGGTAGTAAAAAGTACGGATGATTTCCAGAAAGCCAAAAGCTATTCGTTTCCTCCTTTTCAGCACCTGACAGACCTGGCAGATAAAAAATACATCTACGCGGAGCACCGCCCCTGCATTATGGAATGGCTCTGGCTAAAGTCAAAGCGCTATGAAAAACTATAAACCTACCGTTTCCCAGCAACTGATCTGGCTGGACCAGGCCATTTCCCCCGGGTCTGCCAGGTATAACATAGGAGGTTACGCTTTCCTGGAAGGAGAACTGTCTTATGAGCACTTTAATACAGCCATCCGCGCAGTGCTGCAGAGTCAGGAAGTATATGCTACTGTTTTTTCTGCAGCAGGCGCTTTACAATGCCGGTTGCAGGAATTGCCGGCGGATTATGCCATGGGCATCATCGATTTTTCACGGGAAGAAGATCCGGAGCGGGCTGCCATGCGCTGGATGGAAGAGGACTTTGCCCGCTGCTTTGAAATGGAAGGCCGGCACCTTTTTCACTTTAAGCTATTGAAGGTCCATGCGCACCGGCATCTCTGGTATGCCAGGATCCACCACCTTATCGGGGATGGCTGGTCATTCAGGTTGTTGCTGAACCAGGCCGCCGGTTTCTACAGCGCATGCTGCGCGGGTGCACCGCTTACCCCACCGGAATATAAGTACAGCGACTATGCTGCGGAAGACGAAGCCTATTACCAGTCCGGCACCGCAGCGGATGACAGGGCCTTCTGGCTGAACGAGTACCGGGAACTGCCGCCTGTGCTTTTCAGGCCGGCATACCCGCTGGCGGATAACAGCATGGCCGGATCGGCCACGCTGCAGGTAGACCTGGCCATGAAGCAACGCTTGCAGCAAGTGGCGGATGCCGGTAAGGTCTCTCTTTTTCACCTGGTTACCGGCCTGGTGCTGGTGTATTTCGGAAGATTTACCCAACAACAGACCATTGCAGTAGGAGTGCCTGTACTGAACCGCACAAAAAAGAGCTACCGGCAAACCGCCGGTGTTTTCATGAACCTGCTGGCATTAAAGTTCACCGTCAATGAAGAAGATACTTTCCTTTCCGTATTAACGGATATCAAACAAAAAATGTCGGCTTCCCTGCGGCACCAGCGCTACCAGTATGGCAACCTGGTGAAGGACCTGCAGTTGCAGCAGGGCAACCGGCTTTTATATAATATACGCATCTCTTATGAGGACTTTGACTTTACGGCTGATTTCGGCGGGTTAAAGGCCGGCGCCGTTGCGCTTTCCAACCATGCGGAAGCAGATCCGCTGGCCATCTATGTGCGGGAATACAGCGGGCAGGGATTTGACGTGAGATTCATCTATAACCGCAGGTATTTCAGCCGGGAGGACATTGAGCTGCTGTGCAGGCGCATGAAACATATGATGGCGGCCCTGCCGGCAGATACCGGTATGCCGGTCCATGCGCTGCCACTGATGGATGAACAGGAACGCAGCGCAATATTGGCGATGTCGGCCGGCCCTGCAAGGCCACCGCAATACGCCACCTTTACAGCCATGTGGCAGGACGCAGTAGCCCGGTATCCGCAACATATTGCGATATCCTGCGGAGAGGAGCGTTTGACCTATGAAGACGTTCACCGGAAGGCCCTGCAACTTTCCCGGGCTATTGGCAGGTACAGGAACGGACCACAGGACAGGATCGCCATACTGGCGCCCCGCTCCGGCCAGGTGATCATCGCCATGCTGGCTGCGATGATGGCCGGGGTCCCGTACATACCAATAGACGAGCAGTATCCGGAACAACGTATTGGCTATATATTACAGGATGCCGCCTGCACCATATTGCTGACCTCCGGTAACGGGCCGCTGCCGGCAGGCATCCGGCAGGGACCGGCTATTGCCATACTGGATATTTCCCGCGTTATCGATTCTCCGGATGTGGAAGAAAAGGAGTATGCCGCTCCGGTACAGGCCGGCGATCCCTGTTACATTATCTACACGTCCGGTTCAACAGGGCAGCCCAAAGGGGTGCTGATCTCCCATCAGTCGCTGGCGGATTATACGCTTACTTTCCGGGAATACTTTGGCATTACCGCCCAGGATGTAGTGCTGCACCAGGCATCCGTCAGCTTTGATACCTCTGTGGAGGAGATCTTCCCTGTACTGTCAGCCGGTGGCAGGTTGCATATCCTCGAAAACGGGAAAGACCTGCTGATGTTAAAACATGCGCTGGAAGCCGGGCAGGTATCCGTACTCAGCACCAACCCCTGGGTGTTGAACTGGTTGAACCGGGAGCAGTTGCCGGCCACCCTGCGGGTGCTGATCAGCGGCGGGGATGTTTTAAAACCGGAGTACATAGGGAACCTGTTAAAGCAGGGCATTGCAGTTTATAACACCTACGGACCAACGGAAAGCACCGTTTGCGCTACCTACTACCAACTGAAAACCGCAACAGGGCCGGTCCCCATTGGAAGGCCCATTAGCAACCGGCAGGTGTATATCCTGGATGCCCGCCGGCAGTTGTGCCCTTTGGGAGCGGAAGGAGAGATATGTATAGGAGGCGAGGGACTGGCTTCAGCTTACCTGGACAGGGAGCGGCTAACTGCGGAAAAATTTCCGGATAATCCCCTGCTTCCCGGTACGCGCATATATACAACTGGGGACAGGGGAATAATGCTGGCAGACGGTAATATACTGTTCAGGGGTAGAATGGACGACCAGGTCAGCTACAGGGGATACCGCATAGAGCCACAGGAAATAGAGATGGTGATCAATGAGCATGAGGCGGTAGCGGATAGCATAGTGGAAGTGAAGGAAATAGCAGGTGCTCCTGTGTTAACGGCTTATATTAAATACGAGGGCAGCCGGCGGCTATCTTCCGCGGAGTGGCGGCAGTTGCTGGGCAGGAAGCTGCCTTCGCATATGATTCCCGGCGTATGGATGCCCGTGGACGCCTTTCCGCTGTTGCCCAACGGAAAGGTAGACAGGAAAGCGCTGCCTCTACCCGGCCCCGCAGCGGAAGACGAGGAGCCACAGGAAAAAATATTGCCGCGAACTGCCCTGGAGCGGCAGTTGCACGACATATGGAAAGAAGTGCTGCACCTGGACCGCATTGGCATAGATGATTCTTTCTTTGCATCAGGTGGCCATAGCCTGAATGTAATGGAACTTATTACCAGGCTAAGGGACAGGTTCAGCATCCACATAGCCTTGCATGATGTTTTTGAAAAGGATACCATCAGGGCGCAGGCAGCCCTGGTAGCAGAGGGCGCCCGTACAGAGAAAGCCGTTGTTAAGGAGGATGGCGCTTTACCTGCTGATGGTAGTTACCCGCTGACGCATGCCCAGCAGCGTATGTGGATATTAAGCCAGTTGGATGCAGCTTCGCAGGCGTATCATATTTCCGGTGTACTCAGGCTGCAGGGGGCCCTTGATCCCGCCCTGGTGGAGCAGGCTCTTGGCATCCTGTTGAGCAGGCATGATGCTTTGCGCACCCGTTTTATAGAGGACAGCACCGGCGTGGTCCGGCAGGAAGTTGTGCCGCCGGATTTGATAGGGAACAGCTTTCATGCGTTCGCGCAAATGGTTGATCCCTGCGATGAGAACAGCCTGCAGGAAAATATCCGCGCCGTGATTGCCTCCCCGTTCATATTATCGCAGGCGCCGTTGTTGCGCACCGCTTTGATCCGGGTAGCTGCTGCTGAATACCTGTTGGTGTATGTAATGCACCATATTATCAGCGACGGGTGGTCCATGGAGATATTATTACGGGAATTTATGACGGCATATGGTGCGCTGGCCACACAGCAGGAAGTATCCCTGCCGCGGCACCGCCATCCGCTCAGCTACTACATGCACAGGGTGGCTTGGCAGGATGAAGAACAGTGGATTGCTGCCGGCAACTATTGGCAGCAGCAGCTATCCGGCAGGCTGCCGGTAGCAGACCTGCCGGCGCAGCGTCCCCGCCCTGCTTTAAAGACCTACGCAGGCAGCGAGGTGGTAAAATATTTAACTGCAGATCACTACGAACGTTTACAGGCGTTCTGTGAACAGGAAGGCGTCACTTTGTTTACCGCGTTGTTTGCCACGCTCAACGCGCTCGTGTACCGTTATACCGGCCAGGAAGCTACGATGATCGGTACGCCTGTTGCTGACCGGGATGAAGCCGGCCTGCAGGACCATATAGGCCTTTTCCTGAGCATGCTGCCGGTGAGGACCCGGTTCGCCGGCGCCGCATCGTTCCGGACCTTATTGCAGGTACAGAAGCAGGCGCTGCTGGAGGCGTACCGGTTTTACAGGTATCCTTTAAATGAAATGCTGCAAAAGCTGCAATACAGGAATGATCCCAGCAGATCCCCCCTGTTTGACATACTGATCGTGCTGCATAACCAGTCCGTTGCCGGCGGAATCGCCGGAGAAGCGGCCGCCGGCGGCATACCCGGCGTGCAGGTAAGCGCATTTGAGCCGGTACCCAGGGAAACAAGCCAGTTTGATATGACCTTTGCCTTCTTTTATGAAGGGGGCTCCATAAAATTGCGCCTGGAATATAATACAGACCTCTTTGACCGTTGGTTTGCAATGCAGATGGCGGCACATTTCGTTGATCTGTCCCTGCAGATGCTGGAAGCTCCGGATCAGCCGGTTGCGCTTGTCAGCTACCTCGCAAACCATGATACAGCGATGTTACATCCTGGCGCTGCTGGCCTGGTCTCCGCCGGTCAGCATTCCCATATTATTGCCTGCCTGTACGCCCGTGCTGCGCAGCAGCCGGATGCTATAGCACTGGTGGATAACATGCGGCGGTTAACATACAGCGCCTTGCTGAAGCTGGTGCAGCAGGCAGCATCCTATCTGCAACATGAAAAGGGAGTGCGGAAAGGTGACTTTGTGGGCGTAATGCTGGAGCCGGATGGATGGCTGCCGGTTTGCATGTACGCAATATGGCTGGCCGGGGCCGTATACGTACCTGTTAATCCCGCTTACCCTGAACTGCGCCGGCAGATGATCATGACAGATGCAGGTTGCCGCGTGGTATTGACAGCCGAAGATATACCTGCGATCAGCGCGTATCCGGGTACGGGCCAGGTGCCGCAATGCCAGCCGGAAGCACTGGCCTACGTGCTGTATACTTCCGGTACTACCGGCCGGCCCAAAGGAGTGGCGGTTGCTCACATGGCGCTGCTGGAAAAACTGCAGGCGGAGCTGGATCTGCTGGCATTACAGGGGCCGGTGAACTCCTGCCTGATTACCAATTACTGCTTCGATGTTTCCTTCCTCGAACTTTTATTGCCCTTACTGTCAGCAGGCAGGCTAGTGGCGCCGGGCCCCGCTGCGCTTTTCCAGCACGAAAGCCTGGCCTCCCTGATGGTGACGGAAAAGATAAATGTCCTTCATGGCACGCCTACGTTTATAGACGCATTTTTCAGGTACCTGTCGGATGAGGTTTGTGAGCGCCTGTCCGGTACCTTACAGGTAATTTGCCTGGGCGGAGAGTCGCTTTACCGGAAACTGTTTGACCACCTGAAACGGCAGCTTCCCGGTGTGCAGGTCAATAACCACTACGGACCTACGGAGGCGATTATACACGCGGTAGTGAATGAGGATATCCGGTTCTTTGAAAGGAATATTATAGGCAAACCTATGAGGGGAGTACGCGCTTATGTAATGGATGCGCAGTTGCAACCTGTGCCGCCTGGCGTGACAGGGGAATTGTATGTAGGCGGCAAAGCTGCGCTGGCGGCGGGGTACCTGCACCAGGAGGAGGAAACGGCCGCCAGGTTTATTGACAATCCCTTTGTACCCGGTGAAAAGATATACAGCACGGGCGACCTGGCCAGGTGGACGAATGAAGAAACCCTGGAGTTCATTGGAAGGGCAGACAACCAGGTAAAGATCAGGGGGCTGCGGGTGGAGCCGGAAGAAATACAGCGTGCGCTGGAGCAGCATCCGGCCATCAGCCAGGTGGTTGTGCATTGTCATTGGCAGGGGGAGCACGCCTGCCTGGTAGCCTTTATAGTGTCGGGTAGCAGGCTGGAGCAGCAGACCGTAAAATCATATCTCAGGAAATTCCTGCCGGATTATATGATTCCCGCTTACTGCATACAGGTGGACCAGATACCGCTTAATGAGAACGGGAAGATCGACAAAGCATTATTGATGGAGCAGGTGCACCTGTCATTCAGCACAGCGGAAATAGCAGCGCCGCGCACTGCTACAGAACAGGCGCTGGTGAAGCTCTGGGAAACCCTGTTGCAAAGAGCGCCGCTGGGTATAAAGGATAATTTCTTTGACCTGGGAGGAAACAGTATGCTGCTGGTAAGAATGCGCATGGAGCTGAAGCAGCAGCTTGACATACACCTGACTGTAAAGGATCTGCTGGGCCTGTTGACCATAGAGGAACTGGCGGCTGCGGTAGATGGATTATTGTGGTTGAAGCAGGAGACTGATCCTGTTACAGGTCAGCAACTGGAAGAATTTATAATATGATCTCTGTTTTATGAAGCGATTCCTTGGCGTATTACTCCTGGTATTACTGGCAGCAGCCTGGCTATACCTGACCAACTATCATTTTCACGGGCTGGGCTCCCTGCAGCAACTGGCAGACTACCGGAAAGGCATACTGGGGAAGGAAGCCCTGCCGGAAAACAGCGGCACGGTGCTGGCCGGCCCTGCAGGTGCTGCCACCATAGACATTGATACGCTGGGCATTCCGCATATTTTTGGCAGCAATGCCAATGCCCTCGCATATGCGGCCGGCTACATGCACGCAAGAGACCGGTATTTCCAGATGGAACTGCTGGCCTTTGCCGTAATGGGGCGCCTGTCCGAGATCATAGGGGCCGATGGTATTTACTCCGACCAGAACTGGAAAAGGTTCGACCTGGAAGAAAGAGCCAGGCGGCTCCTGGATACCCTGGCGCTGACGCAGCCGGACCTCTTCAGTTATCTCAATGCCTACGCGCTGGGTGTGAATGCTTACATCAGCCGGGAAGATGACGCACACAGGGACCCCATGTACCTGATATGGAACTACCAGCCGGGCGCCTGGAAGCCTTACTATTCCTTCCTGGTGCAATGGTACATGAGTTTTGACCTGACCTTTTATGATGATTATTTTGACAGGCAGGAAATACTGGATAAGTTACCCCCGGCGGTGCGCAGCATACTGTATCCTGACCGCCCTGATAAGCCGTCTTTCATTATACCCGGGCAGGCCGAACCCACCCTGCAGGGTACACGCGGCAACATGCTGGCAGAATGCTTTAAACCGCACATCCCATCTGTTGGTTATGCCGCCAGGCCCACAAACAGGAGCCTGGGCAGCAATAACTGGGTGGTGGGAGCCACGCACACTGAATCCGGGCAGTTATTCCTGTGCAACGACCTGCACCTTTTCCTGACCAACCCCGGTATTTTCTACGAAATGCAGCTTAAATGCCCCGGGATGCACGTATACGGTTATACGATACCGGGTGTACCCCTGGTGCTTACGGGGCATAACGAGCGGATAGCCTGGGGTATTACCAACGGTGGCTGGGATGTAACAGAACAGTACCTGCTGCGGCTCAACCCTTCCAATAAGGGGCAGTACTGGCTGGACGGAAAATGGGCGGATATGGACACCCGGCACTATGCGATTCATGTAAAAGGACAATCGCCACAGCATATACAGGTCAGGTATACCGTATTCGGTCCTGTGGTGGAACGGGATTCCCTGGTATATGCCCTCCGCTGGCATCCCGCGCAGGGCGGCCATGCTATCCAGGCGTTCTGGAAGCTTGGCAAAGCAGGTAACTGGCCCGGGTTCAGGGAGGCATTACGCGGGTATGATTATCCTTCGCAGAATTTTGTATATGGTGATATACAAGGAAATATCGGCATGATCTGCGCCGGCAGCATGCCCGTCAAACCGCCCGGCTATGCCGGCGGGCTGCTGGATGGCAGGGTGTCGCCCTTGCGGCAGTATGTGCCTTTCGATGCGCTTCCGATGTCCTATAACCCTGACCGTAACTACCTGTTTTCTGCTAACCAGGAGCCGGTTAACGGCGACTACTATTATGCTGCCCGCTGGTTTGCCGACCTGTACCGGCCGTCCAGGATCAACAATATTTTATCCGCCGGGAAACATTTCAGCCGGGAGGATATGCGGCAAATGCAACTGGATGTAACCGATCTCTCGGTACAGGACCTGCATACATTGCTGGACAAGTATGCACACCCGGCAGTGCTGTCCGCCAACTGGCAGGCTATCCGGCAGTGGGAGGGCCGGATAGACGCCACAAAAAAGGAAGCCGCCTTCTATAAAGCATTCCGCGAAGCAGCAGGCATCAGCAGCAGGCGCCTGGCAACCTCACTGGATGTAAGATCTCCCCCTTCATTTGATCAATTTATGCACTTCCTGTTGTGCAATGACTCGTTAACGTACAAAGAACGTCCAATAACGCCCCGCAAGTGCTTCCTGGAACTCATGGCGCTTACAGATTCCGTATACGCAGCCGGGAAGCACGCGGGCGCCGCCTATGCTTTTAGTATTCCCCAGTTCACTTTCCTGCCCGGCCTGGACATCCGGGTAGAGGGCCTGGGTGGCAATGACAACACGATCAATGTAAATCACGGTGCGCATCCTGTTATCCGTACCATCATTGAGCTGAAAGGAACCGGTATCCGCTCCTGGATGGTAAACGCTATCGGGCAGACCGGCCGGCTGAACGAAAAGAACTATACACAGCAACTGGCGTCCTGGAAAGAGAACCAGGTGCATCCCACCCGCTTTGTTACCTCTCCTGGCGACCTGGAGGGCATTACAGAACGGATCATCTTTTCACCTAAAGAATAACCTGTTTTATGAGGAACAAATATGGCTACTACGCGCTGCTGCTGTTGCTGCTGGCAGGCATGCACCTGTTGCTGAGCGGTGGCTGGCTGGCTGCAGCATGGTGCATCCTCGGCATCTTGCTGGCGCTCCGGCTAAGGCGGGAGCGGTTCCTGCTGCTGTACGTACTCGGGATGGAAACGGTTATCGGCGCCGGCTATGGTTTTTTTACAGGGTATAGCGGCGGGCAACTGGATTACCTCGCGCAGCGGTCTTCCATACCCGTGCCGGCCTGGATCGGTATATCCGTTGCCGTGAATGTTATAACCGCAGTTTTATGTATGGCAGCTTCCTACTATGGCGTGCTGCTGCTGAAAAGGACCCAAAAATAACCTACTATGAGTCAGGAACTAATGTACTTAAAACCCAATGTGGTCATTGAGCCTTTGATCGATTCCTGGTATGCATGGACGCACCTTGTGTCGCCGGCTACTGCTGCCATGAATATTGTTAAGCGGCATATGGAGATTATGGACTCTTACCTGCAGAACCCCGCGGCCCATGTACAGGCCGTGGCAAATCCCCGGATGCTCGGCGGTCCCTTTATGGACCTGAAGGAAGAGCGGGCGCCCGAAGTGAAAGCATTGCGGGAAAGGACCTTGCAGGAGCGGGCAGATATGTTTGAGCTGGCAAAGGCTATCCGGGAGCTGAATACCATGCTGCAAACGCACGCAAAGGGCTACTCCCTGGAATCATTGTACAGCAAAGTGCCCGATGTGCTGAAAGGCTTCGTGGAACTACACTACGATCTGAATAATAATCCTTCTTTCCGGTTCTTTGAATCACTACTCTATAAGAGTAAATATTATGATCCTGCGGCGCAAAGCATTGCGCTGTGGATCACGGATAATGATCACCGCCCTTTTGTGCTCAGCACGCCGCGGCTGGAGGAGCCGCATGTGCTCCGCCTGCCTGTACCTTTCAGCCATCCGGGCATAGATAAACTGGCCATGATGAAACGCTCGCCCCGGTCCCTGGAGCACATCCGGCAGTTGCTGGAAATAACACCCGACCAGGAACCGCTTTTCAGGCAGTTGTTCACAACAACGCCCCATCCGGCCTATAACAGGTACACGGGCGATAAAATAAGAATGCGCTACTTCGGGCATGCCTGTATACTGGTAGAGACAAAAGAGGTAAGCGTGCTGCTGGACCCCCTCATCAGCTATTATGGCTATCATTCCAGCATCGAGCACTTTTCGGACGTGGACCTGCCGGATGTGATAGACTATGCGGTGATCACCCATAATCACCAGGATCACATCCTGTTTGAAACGCTGCTGCCTCTGAGGCACAAGATCAGGAACCTCATCGTTCCCCGTACAAGGGGCGGGAGGCTGGAAGACCCGGCGCTTAAGCTGATGCTTAACCAGATAGGGTTTAATAATGTGGTGGAGCTGGATGAAATGGAGACCATCACCTTTGAAGATGCGGCTATTACCGGCCTGCCCTTTACCGGCGAGCATTGTGATCTGAATATCCAATCCAAGCTTTGTTACCATGTACAGATAGGCGCTTTCAGTCTCCTGTTCATGGCCGATTCGAGAATTATGGAGCCTGCGCTGTATCAGCATATTCACCGGGAAACAGGAGATGTGGACGTTATCTTCCTGGGTATGGAATGTGATGGCGCGCCGCTCAGTTGGTTATACGGCCCCCTGATGCCCAGGAAGCTTCCCCGCGACCAGGACGGCAGCAGGAGACTGGCAGGTTCGGATTGCGCAAAGGGAATGGCCCTGGTGGATATTTTCAATCCCGCAGAAATGTACGTATATGCCATGGGACAGGAGCCCTGGCTGGAATTTATCAGCAGCATTAAGTATACAGATGAATCTAACCCCATAGTTCAGTCCAACAGGCTTATTGAGCGCTGCCGGGAAAAAGGGATCATAGCGGAACGCCTGTTTGGTGAAAAGGAAATTTTGTATGAAAAACAAGAACAATTCATCCTCAATAAATAAAATATGGGATCAATACGGCCAGAAACAGATTTAGACCGGTTTATTGGATCTATGAGGGAGCGGGGCGTGATTCTGAAGGTGGACGAAGAAAATAACCTGGATATTGATGCGCCCAAAGGGGTACTGGAACAGTCATTTGTGGAAGCAATAAGATCAAGGAAGCAGGAGCTGCTGGATTATCTCAGGAATATCACGCACAATGCCGGGGCAGAGGGCAGTATACCCAGGGCGCCGGTATTGCCTGCATATGACCTGTCTTCCTCGCAGATGAACGTCTGGATCACGAATGAGATCTGGGATGATCATACGGTGAACAATATTGACACCACAATGGTCTGGACGGCGGATTTTGACCCGGTGAAATTTGAACACGCGGTGCAGGCCATGATCGAACGGCATGAGATACTCAGGACCGTATTCAGGGAAGATGGGAACGGTAAAGTAATGCAGGTGGTGCTGCCACCGGAGCAGGTGGATTTCAGGTTGTCCTACTTTGATTTCCGGTACGAGCAAGACCGGTATGAGAAAAGGGAAATATTGCTCAGGGAAGATGCCAACAAGCCTTTCAACCTGCGTACAGGCCCCTTGCTCAGGGTTACCTTATACCGCCTGGAAGAGGAAACCTACTACATACATCCCACCATGCACCATATCATCAGTGACGGATGGTCATTAACGGTGCTGATAAGAGAAGTTTTTATTTATTACGAAGCGCTCATAAAAGGGGAGCCGGCTGCGCTGGAGCCGCTCAGGATACATTATAAGGACTACGCCGCATGGCAGCAGGAGCAATTGCATACGGAGAAGTTCCGGGAGCACCAGCTTTACTGGACGGCCCGTTTCCGGGAAAGCTGGCAGTTGCTGGACCTGTTTGCCGGCAATGTCCGTCCTGCCGTGCAAACGATCAATGGCCGGGTCCTGAGGACTGTGATCAATGAAACGCTCGCCACGCGTTTGAAGGAGTTTTGCCTTAAGCAGAAGGGAAGCCTGTTTATGGGATTAGTGGCTTTACTGCGTGTATTCCTGTACAGGTACACGGGGCAGAAAGACCTGGTGCTGGGCACGCCGGTGGCAGGCAGGAATCACCCGGACCTGCACAACCAGATCGGGTATTACATTAATACCCTGGCATTAAGGACCCCCTTGCAGGAAGGGGACACCTTCACGGGCCTTTTTGACCGTGTGCGCACCGACGTTATGAATGCATTTGAGCACCAGGACTATCCCTTTAATAAGCTACTGGAGGATATAGCAGTGAAAAGGGACCTGAGCAGGAATGCGTTGTTTGATATTATGATCGGCCTGCAAAATTTCAGTGATAACCCGGATCATAACTATGCCGCCGCAGGTATGGAGGATGCCATTGAGGACTGGGGCTATTCCCGGCCCAGGTATGACCTGTTCTTTGAATTCATAGAAATGGGTAATGAGCTGGACATGCGGCTGGAGTTCAATACGGATATTTATGACAAGGCTGCTATGCACCGTCTTATAGCGCATTATAAGTGTCTGCTCGAGGCGTTGCTGGCGCAGCCGTCCGCACCGGTGGCTGAAGTAGACTACCTGTCGCCTGCAGAGCGGAAGCAATTGCTGACGGCTTTTAATGATACGGCAGTGGTCTACCCTGCTGATAAGACTATGCTCGACCTGTTTGCTGCACAGGTGGAACAGCGGCCCTCCGGTATTGCGGTTGTTGATGAAGAAGGCAATGCCATCAGCTACCAGGAGCTGGATGAGCGGGCTTCCGCCCTGGCGCGTTACCTGCGTAGCTGCGGCGTGCAGCAGGAAACGCTGGTGCCCCTGCTGCAGGAGCGTTCGGTAGAACTGATCGTCAGCATGCTGGCCGTGTTGAAGGCGGGGGGCGCTTATCTGCCCATTGATCCTTCCTACCCACAGGAAAGAGTGGCTTACATGCTGTCGGACACCGGCGCAGGCCTGATCATCGCGCATAGTAAATACGCCCGCCTGCTGGAAGCGCAGGAAACGCTGCACCGGGTTTATATAGATCGTGACAGGGCGCTGCCGGACAATCTTCATGAGGTATTACCTCCGCAGGTGCAGCCATCAGGCCTCGCCTACATCATTTATACCTCCGGCTCTACCGGCCAGCCCAAAGGGGTGATGATCACGCATACCTCCGTGGTGAACCTGGTGCACTGGCATATCAACCGTTATGATGTAAAACCCGGGGCACACGCTACAGCTATGCTGGGCCCGGGTTTCGATGCCTTTGCGCTGGAGGTGTGGTCTGCCCTGTTGTCCGGTGCCGCGTTATATATAGTGGGAGATGAGCTGAAGCTGGACCCTGCCGCGCTGCTGGATTTCTATAAGGCAAACGGCATCACGCATACATTTGTACCGACAGCACTGGTGCAGGGACTGGTTAGCCAGGAACAGCCGGAAGGCTTGTTGTTAAAATATGTGCTGATCGGTGGCGACCGCCTGCCGGAAGTAGCGATCGGCCATTTGAGCTATACGCTGGTCAACCAGTATGGCCCCACTGAGAGCACGGTGATGGTCACGGATTATCCTATACTTGAACAGACGGGTAAACAGCCGCCGGTGGGCAAGCCGCTGTGGAACACCTATGTTCGGATACTGGACAGCCATCAGGGACTGGTGCCGGTAGGGGTGGCCGGAGAGTTGTGCATAGGCGGCGTACAGTTGGCGCGCGGCTACCTGAATAAACCGGAGCTGACGGCGAGCCGTTTTATATCAGACCCTTACCTTCCGGGGGAGCGTCTGTACCGGACGGGAGACCAGGCGCGCTGGCTGCCGGATGGTAACATTGCGTTTATCGGTCGTATAGACGACCAGGTAAAGATCCGGGGTTACCGCATAGAGCCGGGAGATGTTGAGCATGGTCTGCTTCGTGTTCCCGGCATCCGGGCTGCAGTGGTGAAGGTGGTGTTTGAGGAGAACGGCGCCGCGTCGCTGGCGGGATATTTTACGTCAGAAGAGCCGCTGTCACCGGCGCAGGTACGCGCGCAGTTGTCCGGTCATTTGCCGGCTTACATGGTGCCGGCGTACCTGGTGGAGGTGGAGGGTTTTACGTTAACGCCGAACGGGAAGGTGGATAAGGATTGCCTGCCGCATCCCTCTGAGCTGGGTCTGGTGAGCGGGGTTGAATATGTAGCTCCGGTCAATGCGGTAGAGCATGCGCTGGCGGAAGTATATGGAGAGGTGCTGAAGCGCGAGCGTGTGAGTGTGCAGGACAGTTTTTTTGACCTGGGAGGAGATTCGATCAAGGCGATCCTGCTGATCAACCGCCTGAAGCAACGTGGCTATACGGTGAAGGTGGGAGATGTGCTGAAGTACCCTGTGATAGCGGAAGTAGCGAAGCATACGCGGGTGGTGACACCGGAGGCGCCGGAGAATAATAAACCTTTGCAGGAGGGCTTTACCTACCGGCAGCTACTCCCGGAAGAGCTGGAAGCCATCTGCAGTGCCGGTGAGGTATCGGATATTTACGAACTGTCGCCGCTGCAGGAGGGCATTTATTATCACTGGCTGGCTGAGCCGGGTACCACAGCATATGTACAACAGACATCCTACCGGATGAAAGGCGCCCTGCAGGTAAAGGTTATACAGGAAAGCTATGAATACCTGGTGGCTCGTCATGCTGTGTTGCGCACTTCGTTCAGCCATGAATATGGTTCCCGGAACCTGCAGATAGTAAGGAAGCAGGTGCAGGCCGGTTTTATATACCAGGATATAGGCAACCTGGAAGATAAAGAAGCGTATGTTACGCATTATAAGCAGCAGGACCGCAAAAAAGGTTTTGACCTGGGCAGTGGCTCCCAGATGCGACTGTCCGTACTGGACCTGGGAGGTGAGGAATATGAGTTGGTATGGAGCCATCATCATATACTCATGGATGGCTGGTGTGCTACGGTGCTGATCAATGAATTTTATGTCATTTATCAATATCTTTTAAATGACCGGCCTCCCTTGCTGGACAAGCCAGCGGCATATGTCAATTACATCCGTTGGTTGTTCCGCCAGGACAAGGCCCGGAGCTTGCAGTACTGGAAGGAGTACCTTGCAGCATATGGAAGCCTGGCTGCTATTCCTTTCAGGGAAAAGGCACAGGAAGGAACGCCGTATGTTTTGGCAGAAACACATTTAATGCTGGATGCGGAAAAGCTTGCTGCTATACAGGCGGTATGCCGCCAGGCAGAAGTTACTGAAAATACTTTTGTACAGAGTGCCTGGGCCTACCTGCTGAGCTGCTATAACCATACCCAGGATGTGGTGTTCGGCGCTGTGGTCTCGGGGAGGCCCGGAGAGCTGGACGGTGTGGATACCATGATGGGACTGTTCATTAACACTATCCCTGTACGTATAGCCTACGACGATAGTACTACGGCCAGGTCGCTGTTGAAAAAAGTGCAGCAGGAAGCGATCGCGTCATTGCCTTATCACTACCTGCAGTTGTCGGAAATACAGGCAGAGAGCCCGTTGGGGAATAAGCTGTTTGATCATGTACTGGGTTTCCTGAATTACCCGGAGGAATTAAACATACCGGGTACGGCTGCGGAAACCGGGGGGCTGGAAAAGCTGGAGCTGCTGTCCCAGGACGCAGTGAACGAATCGAATTATGACTTTAACATTATTACTTTCCTGGTGCCCGGCGGCATGTGGGTGATCTTCAGGTACAATGCTGCCGTGTATTCCGCTGCATCTGTGCAGCGGATAAAGGAGCACTTTGCGGGCGTGCTGGAAGGTTTTATGACAGGAGCAGACAGCCCCTTAACGGCTATGGATTACCTTCCGGCTGGAGAGCGTCATCAGTTGCTGTACGATTTTAATGACACGGCATTTCCTTACCCTGATGCCCAGTCGATCCCGGACCTGTTTGCGGGGTGGGTGGAGCGTGTTGGCGACAGTGCAGCGTTGGTGCATGAGGGGCGTACGCTGAGCTATCGGGAGCTGGACGAACAGAGCAATCAACTGGCGCATTACCTGCAGCGGCAGGGCGTAGGGGAGGGCAGCGTGGTGCCGGTGCTGCTGGACCGTTCTTTGGAGCTGGTGCTCAGCCTGCTGGCAGTGCTGAAGGCAGGCGGTGCTTATGTGCCGGTTGATCCGGCCTACCCTGCGGAGCGTATTTCGTATATGCTGTCTGATACAGGATCGCGGCTGCTGTTGACGCATAGTTATTACACGGACCTGCTGGAAG
>NZ_VLLG01000006.1 GCF_007830125.1 Chitinophaga japonensis | reverse complement strand
TAACGTGTTGTGCTATTAAAAACATAAAGTGTGTTTGATCTTTGAAATTTTGAGACCATTTTTAAAATTGATAAACTGGAGTAAGGAGGTTGCCGATAGCTTGGAAGTCAACCTGGCAGCTAATCCTGTAAATGATTTAGCGTAGTTTCTTCGCAAATGGAATTGATCACATAACTGTGCAAATACCGTTTCTACCATCTGTCGTTTCGACCGGTTCTTCTTGGGATACTTTCTGTAGTTATGCTGATTGACTCGAAAAGGAACGTTTAACTTAACCTGGTAATGATCAAACAAATCCATTTGAACCGTTTTAGAGATATAGGCACGATCACCTAACATTACTTTCTGTTCAGGTAAAGCATCCAGATCCTTCAGGAAGTTGATATCATGGATATTGGCTTTGGTGATACCGGCCTGCTGAATAACACCGTTATCATAGATGATCAGATGTAATTTGTAGCCAATATACCAACTTCTGTTTATGGCACTGTAAGCTTTAGCCGGTGCGGTTTCAAAATCCTGTTTAAAGGATCGGAAGGACTTTTCCCTTACCATCTTTATTACAGGAACCGGGATACTGTCCACGATCATTGTCTGACTCAGATGTTCCAAATGCTGTCCTACATGGCCTTGTACACGTTCGATAACCGCTGTCAGACGTCTGCGACGACGGTTAAAACGGCTTCGATCAATCAGGTGGGGAAACTGGTCAGCATAATCGGTCTTCAACTTACTCCAGAGTAAATTTTCGGAATCAATGCCCAGGGCTTCCATACAACAAGAAAGTGCAACGATCTGTAAATCGTTCATCTTGGGTGCAACTGGATAGAATTGAAAATTGTTCCGACTATTTACTTCTTTTTCAAAGAGCTCTTTGCAAATGCTGTAGAATTTCCTGAAATTCGTGCGGATGTTGTGCATCTATCGTTCTGGTTTGTGTGGTTACTTACCAGGACGATTGCACAACATTTTTTATTTCATTGAGCTACATATATTTATTGTTAAAATACAACTTGCCTTTTTAATAGCACAACACGTTAATAATTAATAATTAATAATTTCTGTAACACAAGTGTCTCACGAAACACTACTCCTACGATTATTAATTGTTAATTCTTAATTATTAATTATTTTTCCCGCATGCACATTCCGCCGCTTATTACAGACCTGGCTTTAATACTGGCTGCTGCCGCCATTACTACGCTTATTTTCAAAAGACTGCGGCAACCGCTGGTACTGGGCTACATTGTAGCCGGCCTGCTGGTGGGGCCGCATGTGTCCCTGATCCCTACCGTTACAGACGAACATAATATCCAGACCTGGTCCGAGATAGGCGTGATCTTCCTGCTGTTCAGCCTGGGCCTGGAGTTCAGTTTCAAGAAGCTCATGAAAGTAGGTGGCGCCGCTTCCATTACCGCCGTAATAGAAGTGGTCATTATGCTCCTGCTGGGATACGCGGCCGGCCGCCTGCTGGGCTGGTCGGCCATGGACAGTATTTTCCTGGGCGGCATCCTTTCCGTTTCCTCCACTACCATTATCATCCGCGCGTTTGACGAGCTGGGAGTAAAAGGCCAGCAGTTTGCCGGCCTGGTGTTCGGCATACTGGTGGTGGAAGACCTGGTGGCCATCGTGCTGCTGGTGCTGCTTTCCACGCTGGCTGCCAGCCGCGAGTTTGCCGGTATGGAAATGCTGGGCTCCATCGTAAAGCTGCTGTTCTTTCTCATCGTATGGTTTGTGGCGGGCATTTTTTTCCTGCCCACTTTATTGCAGCGTACACGTAAGCTCATGAACGAGGAAACGCTGCTGGTCACCTCCATCGGGCTTTGCCTGGGCATGGTGGTGCTGGCCACGCAGGCCGGCTTTTCCCCCGCGCTGGGCGCTTTTGTAATGGGCTCCATACTGGCGGAAACCACGCAGGCCGAGAAAATTGAGCACCTGGTAAAACCGGTGAAAGAGCTGTTCGGCGCTGTATTCTTCGTATCCGTAGGCATGCTGATAGACCCCGCCATGATCCTGCGTTATATAGGGCCGGTGGTCATTATTACGGTCATTACTATTGTCGGCAAATTGCTGAGCACCACTATTGGCGCCTTGACGGCCGGGCAGCCCTTAAAACCTTCCGTGCAGGCCGGTATGAGCCTGGCGCAGATAGGGGAATTCTCTTTTATCATTGCCACCCTGGGGCTTACGCTGAAGGTGACCAGCGGTTTCCTGTACCCTGTGGCGGTGGCCGTGTCTGCCGTTACTACTTTTACAACGCCCTACCTCATCCGTTTATCCGAGCCGGTCTACAACCGTATAGCTGCCATGCTGCCGCATAAGTGGAAAACCACGCTGAACCGCTACAGTGCGGCCACCCAGACCATTGCCGTGGTGAGTGACTGGAAGCAGTTGCTGCGCTCGTATTTTATCAATATCGTGCTGTTCTCCGTGATCATTATCGCTATTGTGCTGTTATTGGCTTATTACGTGCTGCCAATGGTAAATGCCACCCCTGAAGACAGCAACTGGATGAGGATCGCCACGGCGCTGGTAACGCTTATCGTGTTATCTCCCTTCCTGTGGGCGCTGGCCTTCCGGGGTGTGAGCAGCCAGGAGTCCGCCAATATCTGGCAGCAGAAGAAGTACCGCGGCCCGCTGCTGCTGCTGCGCTTATTACGTATAATCGTAGCCGTGTTCTTTATCGGCTTTTCCGTGGAGCAGTTCTTTTCCACCGCGGTGGCCCTGCTGGTAACCCTGGGCATACTGGCCCTGCTGCTGCTTTTCCGCCGCAGGCTGCAGGATTTCTACAGCAAGATAGAGGAACGTTTTTTCTCCAATTTCAATGAAAGGGAAACCCGCGTGGGCAGCATCAACAAGCAGGTGCTGGCGCCCTGGGATGCCCACCTGGCCGTAATAGAGATACAGCCGGTGTCGCCGGCCATTGGTAAAAGCCTGCAGGAGCTGGCTTTGCGGGAAAGGTTCGGGGCCAATATCGTGCTGATCCGGCGGGGCGACCAGCAATACGCGGCTCCCGGGAAAGACGAGCGCCTGTATCCCGGCGATGTAGTGACCGTAATTGGTACGGATGAGCAGATCAGCCGGCTGTTCCGCTTCCTGGAGGAGGCAGACGGCAGCCGCGCGGATAAAATGATGCCCGCGCACGATATCGTGCTGCGCCGCTATCTTATTAAAAAGGAAATGCCCCTGTACAATAAAAGTATCCGCGAAGCCGGCATCCGCGAGCAGACCCAGGGTATGATACTGGGCATAGAGCGCAGCGGTCAGCGCATTCTCAACCCGGAGTCCACCACCATATTACAGGAAGGCGACATCATTTGGGTGGCTGGCAGCGACAAAAGGCTGGCCGCCTTCTTTAAGAAAGCGCAGGATTAAAAAAAGAAAGTCCCCCCGTTGGTACCTATTGGTCTATTGATACCTTAGCTCGGTAGTTTCCTGCGGACCGTTTGCGCCATACCGGGCAGTGATGCTCACGGGATAATCCGCCGCATTGTACGTATAGGTATACGTGTTGGTCAACCGGCTGTCGGTGCCGGCATGGCTGAGTTGCTCCGTCAATATGTTATTGGCCGATAAAAAGGCCGGCAGTATATCGGTAATGTAGCACAGGCCGGCTACCTGCTTCTGCGGGTTCGGCTGCTGGTCATACGTGTAGGTGACCGTAGAGCTTAGCGTGAAGTTGCCGCCAGCCGCCATGCGGCCGTAGTTGTCCATCCTGCTCACGTTCCCTGCATCGTTCCAGGTATAGGCCTGGTAATTATGGCTCTCAAACACGCCTTCCGCGTTGCGGTTGTAAAAATAGCGGGCGCTGATCCGGCCCTGGTTATCGTACACCAGGGAATCATAGCCCTGCACATCTTCGTCCCGGTAGTAATTGATCCTGGCAATGCGCTGCTGGTCCTGCGTATATACGAATGAGGAGAAGATGCGGCCGTCGCTGCTGTTCTCCTCGTCGGTAGCCAGCGTGCGCACCAGGCGTCCCTGCTCGTATACCGGTATCCGTACATCCATATACGCGCCCTCATCTGTCCGCTGTATCCGGGTGAGCCGGCTCACGGCATGCTGCCCGTTATAGGCAATGCGCATGGTGCTGGCATGGCTGTTGATGGATGCAAGGAAAGGACGTTCATTAGCCGGATCGCTGCTGCGGAAGGCGGTGAGCGCGGCAAAAGCAAGGGTGGCTGTAAATGTTACGGCCACGGTAAAGCTGGAAGTTTTCATAGGCATAAACGGTTAATAAGAAATGGTTAAAAGGAATATGGAATAGTTAGTGCTTCAAAAATAACATAAGGAAGCTGATTTTGTATAACATTTTTGTTGTATGTGTGTTGTTTGACAATTGAACATTACTCCCGGCAGGGCGTTATATTATTCGGGTTGAATTACTTATGCCAGCTCCTTATACCGTCTGCTCATCTTTTAAAATCATCATCATGCAAGGAAAGTCATATATGCTTATCGTAGCGCTCACAGGTCTTATCCTGCTGTTTGCATGCACCAGCACCACCCACATTACCGGCGCCTGGAAGAACCCGGAAGTAAAGCCGGCCGCCCAGGGCTATGACAACATTTTTGTAGCCGCCATGAGCCGGAACGTGAATGTGCGCACCCAGGTGGAGAATGCGCTGGCAGCGGCGCTGAGCACCTACGATAAGCGAACGCTGAAGAGCATAGATTACTTTGCGCCCAGGTTCCAGGAAACCCTGCCCTCCCGGGAAGCCATGCTGCAGAAGATCCGTACTGCAGGCGCCGACGCCATCCTCACCACCTCGCTGATCGACAAGCAGAGCGAGACCCGCTATGTGCCTGGTACCGCCGGCTACGCGCCCGTGCCGGCCTTCGGGTGGTACCGGGGATTTTATGCCTACTATGCCCACTGGTATCCCGTGATGTACTCGCCGGGATATTACGTCACCGACAAGACCTACTTCATTGAAACCAATCTCTATGATGCGGACAGCGAACAACTGCTGTGGTCCGCACAAACGGAAACCGTGAATCCCGGCAGCCTGGACCGCTTCCTGCAGGACTACCCCGAGGCGGTATTAACACAGATGAAGCGCGACGGCCTGCTCCGCTAGCAGCCCGGCTAACGTAAGCATTTGGAACAGTTTATGTATCTGCATAATGAAAACCACTGCTTATGTATACCCTGGGTATTAATGCCGCCTTCCACGATTCTGCCGCCTGTATTGTAAAGGACGGCCGCTTGCTGGCCGCCGTGGAAGACGAGCGCTTCACGCATATCAAGCACGGCAAGAGGCCCCTGCCTTTTTCCGCTTACGAGCTGCCTTATCACGCTATTGATTACTGTTTGAAAACAGCCGGCATACAGTTGAAGGACGTGGACCAGGTGGCCTATTCCTTTGACCCGTATATCCTGCTGGGCGGACGCAATACCCTGGAAGACCGCATCACCCTGCCTTTGGAGCCTTCCGCGCACAAGGTGCCGGAAAAGTGGATGTCGCCCTGGGACCCGCTGTTCCTTTCTTCCATTGTGAATGCGCCCCGACAATTGGTGGACGGTTATCCACACCATTTGCAGCAGCGCTTCAAAGGCGCTTCCTTTCAAAAGGAACAATGGCATTTTGTAGAGCATCACCTCTGCCATGCCGCCAGCGCCTTTCTGCCTTCGCCTTATGAACAGGCCGCTGTGCTGACCATTGACGGGCGGGGAGAAAAAGCCACTACTACCTTTAACCTGGGTACGGGCAACAACATGGAGCGCATTACGCAGGTGGATATGCCGCACTCGCTGGGCCTGCTGTATGAGCAGGTGACCACCTACCTGGGCTTCCTGCACTCTTCTGATGAATACAAGGTAATGGCCCTGGCTTCTTATGGCAAGCCGGTGTTTGCAGATGATTTTCGGGAAATGATACAGTTGCCGGACAATGGTCATTACACCATCAGCAACGAGCGGTTCACCGCCCGCTTCGGCCCTGCCCGGGAGCGCGGTACGCCTTTTACGCAGCATCATTTCAATATTGCGCATTCCCTGCAGGTGGTGCTGCAGGAGCGGGTGCTGGAGCTGGCGCAATGGCTGCAGCAGCAAACGCAGGCGGAAAACCTTTGCTTTGCCGGCGGCGTGGCGCTGAACTGCGTGCTGAATGCCGCCATCAGGGATGCCGGTATCTTCCGGAACATCTGGGTGCAGCCGGCCGCCGGCGATGCAGGCACCGCGCTGGGCGCAGCCCTGTGGATAGATGCGCAGCAGCGGCCGGGAGCAGGCCGCCGCTTTCAGATGGACCATGCCTACTGGGGGCCGGATTATGATGATGCCGAAATAGCGCGCTTCCTGGACTGGGCCAAGGTGCCTTACCGCCGTATGCAGGATGTAGCCGGCGAAACTGCCACCCTGCTGGCGGAAAACAGGATCATCGGCTGGTTCCAGGGACGCATGGAATTTGGTCCGCGCGCCCTGGGCAGCCGATCCATACTGGCGTCTCCCATATCGGCCGATATGCAGGCCCGGCTGAACGAGGTAAAGGACCGGGAGGACTTTCGCCCCGTAGCGCCCGTAGTGCTGGAAGAAGCGGCGCCGGACTGGTTTGAGCAGGCGGATTATTCTCCCTTTATGCTGTTCGTATACAAGGTAAAGCCGGATAAAAAAGCGCGCATCCCCGCCGTATGCCATGTGGACGGCACTGCGCGCATACAGACCATCAACCGGCAGCAGCATCCCCGTTATTATGACCTGCTGAAGGCATTTGAAGAACGCACCGGGGTGCCGGTGCTGATCAATACCTCCTTTAACACGCTGGGAAAACCGATCGTATGCACGCCGCGCGATGCGCTGGAATGCTTCTGGTCATCGCCTTTTGACGCGCTGGTCATTGGCAGTTTCCTGGTGGAAAAAAAACAAGGTGCTTCAATCTGACCTGTTATGGAAAAGAAAATAACCATCGTAATCCCCACTTTTTGCAGACCGCTGTTGCTGACGGAGTGCCTGAAATCGCTGGCCAGGCAACAGTTTGACCGGGAGGCCTTTGAAGTGATCGTGGTCAGCGACGGCCCGGACCTGCTCACCAAGCAGGTAGTGGTGTCCTGGAAGCACACCGGTTTGCTGGACGTGGTATATATACCGCTGCCCCGGAAGAAAGGTCCGGCTGCCGCGCGCAATGCCGGCTGGAAAGTGGCTGCGGGCCGATTGGTGGCGTTCACCGACGATGACTGCCTGCCGGACCCCATGTGGCTGCAGAACATATGGGAAGCCTGGCAGGGGGAGGAGCTGATGGCCTACAGCGGCCGGATCATTGTGCCCGTGCCCGTGCGGCCTACGGATTATGAATGGAACATCGCCCAGTTGGAGAAGGCCCGCTTTGTAACGGCCAACTGTGTTTGCACCCGGCCGGCACTGGAAAGGGCAGGCGGTTTTGACGAGCGCTTTGAGCTGGCCTGGCGGGAGGACAGCGACCTGGAGTTCCGTTTCCTGCAGCAGCAGGTGCCTATTCAATACCTGCCGGAAGCCATCGTGGTGCACCCCGTGCGCGAGGCCACCTGGGGCGTAAGCCTGCGGGAGCAGCGCAAGGCCATGTTCAATGCGCTGCTGTACAAGAAATTTCCCCGCCTCTTCCGCAATAACATCAAGCAGCGCCCCATCTGGAGCTATTACGTGATGATCATTTGTTTTATGGTAATGATAGCCGCTATCGTGCTGCAGGCCGGCATGGTAGCCTGGATCGCTTTTGCCGCCTGGCTGTTGCTGCTGGCCGGGTTTATCTGGAAGCGGCTCATGCATACCTCCCGCGCCTGGCCGCATGTCATGGAAATGATCGTCACTTCCATGCTTATTCCTTTCCTGTCTGTTTACTGGAACCTGTACGGAGCCTGGCGTTACCGGGTGCTGTACCTGTGACCCGGCGTCATGGACTGCAGCAGGGCAATGGCCTCCTGCACAATGTACTCCGGCCTGGCGGGCGGCAGCTCTTCATTGCGGTATTGATTGTACACGTAGCGGATCACTTCATTTTTACTTCTCAACTGCGGGGCCACATCAAAATACAATACTTTGCCCGGCACTTTCCAGGGCGTATGCTGCGGGTTGGTAAGCGCGTATAGTACCAGCACGGGCGTGCCGGTGGCGGCGGCAATGTGCACGGTGCCGGTATTCACGGAGATCACCAGCGCGCTGTGCCGCACCAGGGTAATGAATTCCGGCAGGGAAAACAGCCCTGCGCCTACGCACACGCCGCTGTTCCTGCCAATGCCGTGCCGGATGCGCAAGGCCTGGGCGCGTTCTGCAGCAGTGCCGGTGAGCAGCAATTGCATATCTGTCTTTTGCAGCAGCGCTTTGGCCACATCTATCCATTGCTGCATGGGGTACTGGCGCCTGGCGTCGCTCACGCCGGTATGAAGAATGATCCAGGGCCTGTCCGGCGCCAGGTGGCATTCCGCCAGCTTGTTTTGTACAACCGGCCACAGCTCTTCCCGCACTTCCAGCACCAGCTTGTCCGATGCGGCGGTGGCGCCCAGTTGCGCTACCAGGTCCAGGTCGCGGCGTACCTGGTGGCGGATAAAATCATAAGGCTCTTTTTCGGGTACCCAGTGCGTAAGCAGGTGGTAGGGATTTTCGCGGCAGTAGGCCAGCCTTAACGGTATGCCGGCCATATAGGCCAGCATAATGGAGGGCTGCGGGTTCTGGCTGTATACGGTAAATATAACGGCGGCATCATAAGCGCCCCGGCGTAGCCGTTCCACCACCTCGTTAAAAGCGTCCAGCGCTGCCGGCGCTGCATTGTTCTGCACCCAGGGCGCATCAAACACCAGGGTCTCGTCAATATCCGGTATGCTGGAAGTCACTGCGGCGCCCATAGAAGAGGTGAGCACCGTGATATGGCACTGGAAAGTATTTTTCAGCGCGCGGATAGCGGGTGAGCTCATGATCAGGTCACCCATATTGTCCAGCCGTATGCATAAGATCCGGTTCATGTCCAGCTATGCAAGTTTTAAGACCGGCTTGGTATGGATACGGCGTATGATCATGGAAGTAGACCGGCCCGGCAGCAGGGGCAGCAGCACTACCTCGCCGCCCAGTTGTTCCACCAGCCCGGCTTCCGGCAGGCTGTCCTTGGTATAGTCGCCGCCTTTGGCAAATACATGCGGCTGGATCACCTGTATCAGTGGTATCGGTGTATCGTCTATCTCGCTGCCAAAGGGAATAATATGGTTCACTGCTTCCAGCGCCGCCAGCACCTCTACCCGGTCCGGCAAATGATTGATGGGCCGGTCGCTGCCTTTGATCCGGCTGATACTTTCGTCGGTATTGATGCCTACCATCAGGATGTGCCCCAGTTCCCGGGCGCGGCCCAGGTAGCTCACATGCCCGCTGTGCAGGATATCGAAGCAGCCGTTGGTGAATACGATCTTTTTACCCTGTGCTTTGTACATGCCGGTCAGGTGCTGCAACAGCGGGAGATCGGTGAGGTACTTATCATGCACGGAAAGGGATGCATGCAGCTCTTGCCAGGTGCAGCAGGCGGTGCTGCTTTTGCCAATGGCTACGGCTGCGGCGGTGGCGGACAGTTCTGCTGCGGCCGGTATATCGGCGCCGGCCAGGCAGGCCAGTGTAAAAGTGCTGATGTAGGCATCGCCTGCGCCGGCTACATTGGGATGCATTACCGGTTGCGCGCCGCAGCAGTAAGCCGGCTGGTTGCCGGTAAATATCACTGCGCCTTCTTCATCCAGCGTTACCGCGGTAATAGCGGCGCCGGTGCGGGCATACAGCTCCGCGCCCAGGTTGCTGATCTGCTGCGCCCGGCAATGGTGCTGCACATGCAGCCCCAGCAACTGCACCGCTTCCTGGTAATTGGGCTTCACCAGGGAAGGGGAGAGGCTCTTAAAGCATTCCAGGCGTTTGGAATCCACTGCCAGGAATTTCTTGTGCTGCCGGTTCAGTGTTTGCAGGGCGCTGATAACCGCCGGTGTGATCACGCCTTTGCCATAGTCGGCAATGAGAATGGCGTCATGCCGGGGAAATTCCCGTTGCAGCAGGCGGATGAAAGCCCGTTCGGTTTCCCGCCCTACCGGTGTTTCTGTGCCGCTGTCATAGCGGGTCAGCAACTGGTTGCCGGCCATTACCCGGGTCTTTACAATGGTGCTCCGGTCCGGGCATTGCAATATCCTGCTCTGGATGCCGGCCGTTTCCAGCAGCGATGTGGCGCGGGCGCCGTCTTCATCCTGTCCGCTTACGCTGCAGAAGGTGACATTGGCCCCGAGGTGCCTTACATTCATGGCCGTGTTGGCTCCGCCACCGGGCACGGTGGTCCTGGTACTGATATCCACTACCGGCACCGGCGCTTCCGGTGTAAGCCGGGTGCTGGCGCCTTTAAGGTATACATCCAGCACCAGGTCCCCGATCACCAGGATGGTGGGCTGCAGGAATTTTGTGATCAGCTCTTTATGCATGGTTTCTTGTTTAATTAATAATGAATAAATAAGAATTAATAATATCCGCTACACAGGTGCTTTATTGAAACCGCAGTGTTCCGTGTATTATTCATTATTAATTATTAATTCTTAATTATTAACTGAGCCGCTTCTACCAGGCCTTCTGCTATGAACAGCGGACGCCGGTAACGGTTAATGAGCCACTCTGTTTCATTTCCATTATCCAGCAGTACGGTACGGCAGCCTGCACGGTTACCGGCTTCTACGTCGTGAAGGATATCTCCTATCATCCATGACTGGTCCAGGTCAATGCCCAGTATGCCGGCCGCTTTCAGCAACATACCCGGCTTGGGTTTGCGGCAACTGCAATCAATAGCATACTGTTTTACGGAGCCATCCGGGTGATGGGGGCAGTAGAAAAATCCATCCAGCCTTATATCATTCCAGCGCAGCAGGCCGGTGATCCTGTCTATCACCCGCTGCATATCCTTATCCCCGAAATACCCGTGCGCAATGCCTGCCTGGTTGGAAATAACCACCAGCGCGTAGCCGTGCGCATACAGCAGTTGCAGCGCTTCCGCCGCCCCGGGGGTCAGCGTTATCTGCGCCGGGTCTGCATTGTAGGGTACGTTCGGGATCAGGGTACCGTCTTTATCTATGAAAACTGCTTTCCTCATGAATGGTCTTTAGAGTGTCATACTACCGCCAACGGATATATGATTATCGGCAATGGCTTTTTCATATAACCGGCTCATTAGCTGGGCTACCCGCTGCCAGGTAAACAGTGCATTCACCCGCTTGATGGCGTTCTTTCCCATTTGTTCCAGTACCGGCCTGCGCTGCATTAGTCCGCTGATACCGGCTGCCAGGGCTTCCGGGTCCTGCGGCGGTACCAGCAGCCCGGTTTTCCCGTCCTGCACGCTGTATTTGATGCCGCCTACATTTGCGCCTATTACCGGTGTGCCGCAGGCCATGGCCTCCAGCGGCGTAATGCCGAAAGGCTCATACCAGGGAGTGGTAATAAAAAGATCGGCGGCGGCATAATAATATTTCAGCTCGTCGCGTCCTTTACGGCCGGCAAAGGTAACGGAGGCCTGTACGCCCAGGTCCCTGGCCAGTTGTTTCAGCCGCGCTATCTCCGGGTTAAAGCCCTGTTCGCAAACATCCGTTTCGCCGCCTACGATGATCAGGCGTACGCGGGTGCCGGTATATTTCAACCTGGGCAAAGCCTGTATTACATTGTCCACTCCCTTGCGCGGCACCATCCGTCCCAATTGCAGCAATATGGTGTCATCCTGCGGCAGCTTCAGCTTCATGCGGGCCAGGCGCTGGTCCACCGGGTACAGCTCTTCCGGGTTTACGCCGCAGGGCACCACGCGTATTTTATCAGGCGGCGCCTGGTAGTATTGGATCAGGTCGTCCCGGTCCTGTGGGCATTCCGCAATAATATAATCCGCCTGGCGGATGGCGGCATGCTCAATCTCCAGCCGCTCCGGCGGAAACTTGTCCTGCGCGCCCTGGTGAATTCTGCGGATATGCCCCAATGCATGAAAGGTCACCACAAAAGGAATGTGCAGGATGGCCTTCAGTTCCATCGCCACCTGGGCAGACATGAAGAAGTTTGCGTGGATCAGCTCGTAGGAGATGTCCTGTTCCCGGATAAAGGCCAGCATGTTATCACGGAAGGCAGCCATGAAAGGCAGCAGTTGTTCCTTGGGCAGACATTGTACCGGGCCAGCCTCAATATGCACCACCCGTACACCTTTTCTCCATTCCACGCACTGCGGCAGTTGCGGATGTTCCCAGCGGGTGAAGATATCCACCTCGTATCCTTTTTTGGTAAGCTGATAAGCCAGCTCGCCTACATATACATTCTGCCCGCCGGTATCTATACCGCCCAGCGCTGCAATGGGCGATGCATGATCACTGATAAATGCTACTCTCGTTTTCATAATACATACAAGGTTATGGTTAATGATGGCTGCTACAGGCTCGGTGCATGACTACAGCATTCTCTGTTTTAGCACTACTTCAAGAATAGCACCAAACGCTTTTGTTTGTATATCAGCCATGAGAGCGGCGCCTGCCGGCACCTGCATAGCAGCGCTTTTATAAAGGGTTTACACAGAGACATTTAGCCGTACCGGCGTAAGTAAAAGATCAATTACATTATTGATGAATTTATTACTCACTGCGGATAAGCTACCACAGTCAACCGTCAACGTTCTGCATAAAAAAAAGGCACAGTAGTAAACTGTGCCTTAATGATGCCGCCGTACAAATGCTACGGTACGGTCAGCGGGGAATAGCAGTAGTGTCCATCATGGAAGTGTCCCTGCTGCTCCGGTTGTAGGAGGTGTCCCTCATTTTTTTCCATTTCTTTTTCTGCGCCTTGTGATGCTTGCTGGTGTCCTGCTGGAAAGCAGGGGTGCCATGGCTGTTGACGGTACGGCTTGCGATATTGCCCTGGGCAACCAGGAAAGTACAGATGGCGATAGACAGTCCCAGGATGGTAAGGTGATTTTTCATGGTTTTACATTTACAAATGTCTACACCAAAATCCTGCTCTTTTTACGCAGAAGATGGTGGGGGAGCGCGTTGCAATTTAACTCGGTGATATACATAGGGTTGTCGGAAAGTGCAGTTGGCAGCGGGTTTTATGAGCTAAGCCAGGTTGTGGATTTTTAAACACGGATTGTAAACAAGCTCCCCATTTCCAGGAATGCTGACCCTGTTTACAACCCGTGCCGGTAGTCAGATACGGCGGCCGGGGCCGCCTGGCAGGTTACTGATCATCCTGCTTTTTGTTTTTCCCGGATGCGGGGTCCCATTCAATGTTATCAGCCTCTTCATCCGTCAGGTGATTTTCTTCCAGGTCCGTTTCGTCCAGTACCGGTTCATCGTCCTCTTCCATTTCAGGTGTCCGTTGCGCCTTTGCTTTTTCTTCATCATTAGGGCGCTGGAAATTCCTGGCCGTGGGGTTGGTGCCACCGGCCTGCCCTGCATTGGGTTTCTCTTTCTTGCTTTGCATAACATTTGGTTTTAATGGTGAATATTGTTTACTCCCCTTTCATGCTGTCCTTATTTTTCCGGTAAGGCCACACAATATATATGATCACCACTAACAGAAGGATGCCCAGCACAACAAAAGAAGTCAACATAACAGCATTGTTTTGGTTATGATCTTAACCACAAGCATCAGGCCATTTAAATTAGCTGCCAGCCGGCAGCCAGCAGCCAGCAGCTATCCTTGTTATTCATGGACAATATTATTATCTTCCTTTTTCATAAAGGGGGCAATATCTATGATCCGCAAAAAGGAAGGCTTTGAAGGCCAGCAGTCCATTGTGCTGCCCAGGGTAGCCATCAGCAACTGCATGGCGCATGAGCTGGTAAAGCAGTTGTACGTTACCGATATCGGGTATTACCCGAAAGCACGCTTTCACTACCGGCAACGTACACACGGTGTTTCACAATATATACTTATCTATTGCATAGAAGGGAAGGGCTGGCTGCAACTGGGCGGGGAGAAATGGGCGGTGCGCCCGAACGAGTTCCTGCTGATACCGGCACGGGAACCGCATGTGTACGGGGCGGACCAGGAGCATCCCTGGACCATCTACTGGATGCATTTTACCGGCCTGCTGTCCAACCACTTTGCCGGCCTGCTTACCCAGGGGCACAGGCGCCATGTGCAGGCGTTGCCTTACCGCGAAGACCGCATCCGGCTGTTCGATCTCATGTACCAGCACCTGGAGCGGGGCTACGGTACAGATAACATGACCTTTGTAAACCTTTGCCTGTGGCAGTGGCTCAATTCCTTTGCTTTTGGCGATAAGCTCGAACCGGTGGGCAATGCGCCCAAGGATGCGGTGGACGAATCCATCAGCTATATGAAGAACAACATCCACCGCACCCTGCGCCTGGCCGATATTGCCGCCTGTGTGCACCTGTCCGCCTCCCATTATTCCAACCTGTTCCGGAAACGGACCGGCTTTGCGCCGATCGAATATTTTAACCTCCTGAAAATACAGGTGGCCTGCCAGTACCTGCAGTTCACCAACCTGCGCATACAGGAAATAGCCGGCAAAATAGGCATAGAGGATCCTTATTATTTCTCCCGCCTTTTCAGCCATATCATGGGCATGTCGCCCAATGCGTACCGCAAGCGCAAGATGATGAAGGAAGGCGGCAGCGTAGGATCATAAGATTGTCCATTAAATGAAAAAGAATCTCTATTGTCAGCACCATGGGGTATAGTGTAATTTAGCAGCGTTATGAAAAACGAACGGTACAATCATACCTACCTCTTTGCCATCTCAATGATCTCCGCCATGGGTGGTTTCCTGTTTGGTTACGACTGGGTGGTGATAGGCGGGGCCAAGCCTTTTTACGAGCGTTATTTCGGCATTACCGATGCGCCGGCCGCACAGGGCTGGGCCATGAGCTGCGCGCTGGCCGGCTGCCTGGCCGGGGCGGCCATTTCCGGGATGCTCAGCGACCGTTACGGCCGCAAGAAGCTGCTGATGCTGTCAGCCTTGCTGTTCCTGGTATCTGCCGCCGGCACGGGCGCCGCTCATTCCTTTAACGGCTTCATCGTGTACCGCATCATTGGCGGTGTGGGCATAGGGCTGGCGTCCAACCTTTCGCCCATGTACATTGCGGAGGTAACGCCGGCGCACCTGCGGGGCAAATACGTGTCCATCAACCAGCTCACACTGGTAATAGGCATACTGGCCGCCCAGCTCTTTAACTGGTGGATAGCGGAGCCGGTGCCGGCCGGCGCTGCCGATGACTTTATCCTGCGCTCCTGGAACGGGCAAACCGGCTGGCGCGTTATGTTCTGGGCAGAGCTGGCGCCCTCGGTCCTGTTCCTGCTACTACTTTGCTGGCTGCCGGAAAGCCCGCGCTGGCTGGCTACCCGGCAGCATATGGACCGGGCCTGGCAGGTGCTGGCCAGGATCGGCGGGGAGGCGCATGCGCGGAGGGAGCTGCCGGCTATTGCCCAAACTGCGGATACCGACGGCGGTGTGCACTGGCGGCAACTGGTGCAGCCCGGCGTATCGCGCATACTGGTACTGGGCGTTATCATTGCGGCTTTCCAGCAGTGGTGCGGCATCAACGTCATATTCAACTATGCGGAGGAGGTGTTTGCAGCAGCCGGTTACGGCGTATCCGATATTCTTTTCAACATCGTGATCACCGGCAGCGTAAACCTGGTATTTACCCTGGTGGCCATGTACACCGTGGACCGTTGGGGGCGGCGCGCATTGATGCTGGTGGGCGCCGGCGGGCTGGCATTGATCTATGCTGTTATGGGCGCCCTGTATTATATGCATTTCAGCGGCTGGCCCTTGTTGCTGCTGGTGGTGCTGGCCATTGCCTGCTACGCCATGTCGCTGGCGCCGGTCACCTGGGTGGTACTGTCGGAGATCTTTCCCAACCGGCTCCGGGGCGGCATGATGGCCATTGCCACGCTTTCACTCTGGGCCGCCAGCTTCGGGCTTACCTATACCTTCCCCTTGCTGAACAGCGCACTGGGTGCATCCGGCACCTTCTGGGGATATGGCCTGGTATGCATTGCCGGCCTGATATTTATACGGCGCTACCTGCCGGAAACAAAGGGAAAGACCCTGGAGGAAATAGAGCAGGAGATTGTGCCGGCAGGAAAGGAAAATGTAAAATTTCAAATGTAAAATGATAGATGTAAAAGTTTATAGACATGCTTTCATGGGACTTTGCTGTCTTACTTGCACATATCACCAGCTTTTACATTTTACATTTGGAATTTTACATCTATCATTCTCCTTTATTAACCGTTTAATCAGATAAACTCAGATCATCATGGAAGTTAAAGCCTGGCAGCAGGCCGTCCGTATTCCTACTTACGGGATCGGGCAGCCTGAAAAGCATCCTGTGTTCCTGGAAAAAAGAGTGTACCAGGGCAGCAGCGGCGCCGTATACCCGTACCCGGTAGTAGAGAAAATACTGGATGAAAAGACCGACCAGGAATGGCAGGCGGTATTCCTGGAAAATGATTACCTGCTGATCATGATACTGCCCCAACTGGGCGGCCGTATACAAAAGGCGTATGACAAGGTGCGGCAACGGCATTTCGTGTACTGTAACCAGGTGATAAAACCTGCGCTGGTAGGCCTTACCGGCCCCTGGATATCAGGCGGCATAGAATTTAACTGGCCCCAGCACCACCGCCCCGGCACTTATGAGCCGGTGGACTGGACCATCGAGCATTTCCCGGATGGCAGCGTTACCGTATGGTGCAGTGAGCTGGAACGCATGTTCCGTACCAAGGGCATGGCCGGTTTCACGTTGCACCCGGATAAGGCCTACCTGGAAATAAAGGTGCAGTTGTACAACCGCACCCCGCTGCCCCAAACCTTTCTCTGGTGGGCCAACCCCGCCGTGCATGTAAACGAGCATTACCAGTCCGTGTTCCCGCCGGATGTGCATGCCGTGTTCGATCATGGCAAGCGGGACGTATCCCGTTTCCCGGTAGCTACCGGCACTTACTATAAGGTGGATTATTCCGCCGGCGTGGATATTTCCCGCTACCGCAATATACCCGTGCCTACTTCCTACATGGCCATTACCTCCGGTTATGATTTTGTAGGCGGCTATGAGCACGATACCCGGGCGGGGCTGCTGCACGTGGCCAATCATCACGTATCGCCTGGTAAGAAGCAATGGACCTGGGGCAACAGCGATTTCGGACAGGCCTGGGACCGCAACCTCACGGATGCCGACGGCCCTTATATAGAGCTGATGTGCGGGGTGTATACGGACAACCAGCCGGATTTTTCCTGGCTCATGCCTTACGAGGAAAAGAGTTTCCGGCAGTATTTTATGCCTTACAGCCAGGTGGGCTTGGTGAAGAATGCCAGCAGGGACCTGGTGCTGAACCTTGAATTCAGCGGCGATATAGCGACGCTGAAGCTCTATGCTACCGGCCGTTTCCCGCAAAGCCGCGCTGTGCTGTATTACCAGGACCGGGAAATATGGGACCGTATCATGGACCTGGCGCCGGCAGGCTACGAAGAGATGCAGGTACCCCTGCCGCAGGCCGGGCGCCCAACGGACTACCGCATCAGCATATACGACGCAAAAGGGAAGCCCATGCTGTCCTGGCAGCCCGCACCGGAAACGGTGCAGCCTATGCCGCAGCCGGCCCGCGCCGCCCGCGCCCCGGAAGAGATCGCGCATATCGAGCAGTTGTACCTGACCGGCCTGCACCTGGAGCAGTACCGGCATGCCACCTACGATCCCGTGGTTTACTACCGGGAAGGGCTGCGCCGCGATCCCGGGGACGTGCGCTGCAACAACGCCCTGGGCAAGTGGTACCTGCGCCGCCTGCTGCTGCAGGACGCGGAAAGCTGTTTCCGCAGCGCCATCGATACGCTGACCGGCCGCAACCCAAACCCTTACGACGGGGAGCCATACTATAACCTGGGCCTGTGCCTGCGCTGGCAGCAGCGCATACCGGAAGCCTATGCGGCTTTTCACAAAGCCGTATGGAATGCCGCCTGGCAGGCCGCCGGCTATTATCAACTGGCGCTTATCTCTGCCTTGCAGGAGCATTGGGATACTGCGCTGGAGGAAGCTACCCGCTCCCTGCATGCCAACTGGCACCACCACAAAACCCGCCACCTGCTGGTAGCCGTGCTGCGCAGGCAGGGCAATGCTGCCGCTGCACTGGAATGGGCGGATGCCTCCCTGCAGTTGGATCGCTTCAATGCCGGGGCGCATTACGAAAAATACCTGCTGACAGGTTCGGAAGAGGTGCTGCAGGAATGGAAAACCCTGCTGCGCGGTAATATTCATAATTACATGGAGTACGCGCTGGACTACCAGGCGGCCGGTATGTACCCGGAAGCCCTGCAGTTGTTGCAAACGGGTATTGACCAGCAAACGCAGGTATACCCGCTGGCCTGGTACTTCATGGCCGCCTTTGCCTGGGAAGCCGGGGACGGGCCGGCAGCGCAACGCTACTGGGAAGCGGCCGCCAAAGCCGCGCCGGACTATTGCTTTCCGCACCAGCAGGAAGCCGCCCTGGCCCTGCAACTGGCCCTGCAGCAGCACCCGGAAGATGCACGGGCGCCTTATTACCTGGGCAATTACTGGTACCATTACCGGCAATACGACCAGGCGATGGCCTGCTGGGAACGGTCGCGGGAACTGGATGGCAGCCTCTCTACGGTGCACCGCAACCTGGCGCTGGCCCTGTTCAATAAAAAGCAGCAGCCGGCGGCCGCAGCCGCCAGCCTGGAGAAAGCCTTTGCACTGGATGAGACCGACGCCCGCATTCTCATGGAGCTGGACCAGTTGTACAAGCGCCTGAACAAGCCGGCCGCCGAACGGCTGGCGCTGCTGGAAAAATACCCGGCCCTGGTGCAGGACAGGGACGACCTGTACCTGGAAAAGATCACCCTGTACAACCTGCTGGGTAGGCACACTGATGCCTACACGCTGCTAATGCAGCGTAATTTCCATCCCTGGGAAGGGGGAGAAGGCAAGGTGACCTTCCAATATGTATACAGCCTGCTGGCCATGGCCAAAGCGGCTATTAACACTGCTGAATATACGAAAGCGCTGGAACTGCTGGAGCAGGCCAGGCACTACCCGCATAACCTGGGTGAAGGCAAGCTGCATGGTGCGCAGGAAAATGATATTGATTACTGGAGTGGCTGCGCCTATGCCGGCCTGGGACAAACGGATGAAGCTACTGCCTGCTGGGAACGCGCTGCCACCGGCCTCTCCGTACCCTCTGCTGCCATGTATTACAATGACCAGCAGCCGGACAAGATCTTTTACCAGGGCCTGGCATTGCTGCAACTGCAGCGCACGGAGGAAGCCCGCAGCCGCTTCAATAAACTGGTGGATTACGGGGAAGCACATTTGTTTGACGAGGTAAAGATCGACTACTTTGCCGTATCCCTGCCGGACCTGCTGATTTGGGACGATGACCTGAACCGGCGCAACCGCCTGCATTGCACGTACCTGGTAGGGCTGGGGCAACTGGGGCTGGGCAAAACAGCGCCCGCCGCGCGCATGTTCGAGGAGGTGCTGGCGGCAGACCATTACCATATTGGTGCACACATACACCGGGAGATGGTAGATAAAAAAATAAAACAGGTGTCTCATTACTCATGAGACACCTGCTTTATGAGGCAAGAAGCTGGTACAACAATTAGTTTTGCAGCGTGCTTAGCCTGCTTACTTCGGATGCGGATACCGCCCGGTTATAGATCCGTACTTCGTCAATAACGCCATTGAACCAGAAGGGGTATTGTGAGTTCTCGCTTCTCCCGATGTAGACATCTGCGTTATTGGGAGTGAACACGGCTGTACGACGGAATGTTTTCTTCAAAGCGCCATTGATATAGAGCTTGGAATCCACTCCATCATATGTATAAATAACGGTATACCATTGCCCAGTTCTAACAAAAGAAGAATCTCCTACAGCGGAGCTTCCGGTTGGTGTAAATATCTTGTCACCATATGCGCCGTAGAAAATATGGATATTGGTGTCTGCAGGAGCATAACAATCGGCATTGTCAGAAAAACGCAGGCAGTAAAAGCCATCACTCCTGTCAAAGCCTTTGGTAACAATATCATTGCCATGGCACAGGCCGGGATAAAAACCGTTCACCTTTATAATCGCCATAATGGTGATATTGGCAGGGTTGAGGCCGGCATTTTGCGTTACCCGCATGTAGCTGCTGCTGCCGTTGAACAGGTAGGCGTTGTTGGCGCGGCCAAAGCGGTCGGTAGTAGGGGTAGCATTGTTGAAAACAATATGGTTGCCGTTTCCGCTGCTGTCTTTCAGCGTACCGCCGTTAAAGTTATAATAGGCGATCAGCCCTTCCTCATCATGGCAGGCGCTGTCTCTCACCGTAACGGTATCCCGGATGGTAACGGTGTCCTTGATGATAGTGGTATCCCTGATCACAATGGTGTCATTAGCATCAGTGGTACAGGAGGTCAGGGTAGTGGAGCTGGACCAGAAAAGCAGGTAAGCCACTACTGCGAAGGGCAACAATCTGAATAATTTCATACTTTGATTTTAGGTATAGCGATTCTCTTGTGAACGCGCAAAGATATGAAATTATACTACTATATGAAAATAAATATGTATTACATGAATCCCAGCTCCAGCCGGGCTTCTTCGGTCATCATGTCTTTGGTCCAGGGCGGATCAAAGGTGAGGTGTACATCCACATCGGATACGCCTTCTATGGCGCGCACTTTCTGGTCCACTTCCATCACAATGTCGCCGGCCACGGGGCAGCCCGGCGCCGTGAGGGTCATGATAATGTTGACCCTTCCTGCATCTCCGATCTTGATTTCGTATACCAGTCCCAGCTCAAAGATATTCACCGGTATTTCCGGGTCATATACGGTTCTGAGCGTGGCTTCTATCTTATCCCTGAGTGTTTGTGCTGCTTCCATGATCAGTTAGCTTGTTTGGCCATATAGGCTACTGCGTACATTTTCATCTGCTTCAGCATGCTGAGCAGCCCGTTGGAGCGGGTGGGGGACAGGTGATTGCGCAGGCCGATGGCGTCAATGAAATAAATCTCGGTTTCGGCTATTTCCTTAGGTGTATGCCCGGACAGGGCGGATATCATGAGGCTGACCAGTCCCTTGGTGATCACGGCATCGCTGTCGCCGGTAAAGAACAGTTTCCCGTCCTTCAGTTCTGTGTGCAGCCATACCCTTGACTGGCAGCCCTTGATCAGGTTATCGTCTGTTTTATATTGCTCGTCTATCAGCGGCAGTTCTTTTCCCAGTTGAATAATATATTCGTATTTATCCATCCAGTTCTCCATCAGGGAAAAGTCCGCTATCAGCTCGTCCTGTTTTTCTTTGATCGTCATGCGCGCTTGTTTATCTCAGCATGGCGGCGGCCTTGTGCACGGCTGCTACCAGCTTGTCTATATCTTCAAAGGTATTGTACATGGACAGGGACGCACGTACCGTGCCGGGTATCCCGAACAGGTCCATCAACGGCTCCGTGCAGTGGTGGCCGGTGCGCACCGCTATGCCCTGCTTGTCCAGCAGTTCGCCCAGGTCGTAGGGGTGGATATCGCCTACCAGGAAGGAAATGGAAGCGGCACGGTGGGCGGCCTGGCCTATCAGGCGCAGTCCTTCTACCTGCTGCAGGGCCTGCAGCGCATAGTCCTGCAGTTGCTCTTCCCATTGCTGTATCTTGTCAATACCTACCAGCTTTACATAGTTCAGCGCAGCTTCCAGGCCAATGGCGCCGGCCACGTGCGGGGTGCCTGCTTCAAACTTGTAAGGCAGCTCATTATAAGTGGTCCTGGCAAAGGTAACGGTCTTGATCATGTCGCCACCGCCCTGGTAGGGAGGCATCTTTTCCAGCCATTCCTGTTTGCCGTACAGCACGCCGATACCGGTAGGCCCGTAGATCTTGTGCCCGGAAAAGGCCAGGAAATCCGGCTGCAGCTCCTGCACGTCTATGGCCATATGCTGCACACCCTGCGCGGCGTCCAGCAGTACGGGTATGTTGCGGGCATGGGCCTGGGCGATGATATCCTTTACGGGATTGATGGTGCCCAGGGTATTGGACACGCAGGTAACGGCCACGATCTTCACGCGCTCGTCCAGCAGTTGGCTGAAAGCATCCATGCGCAGCTCACCGCGCTCGTTGATGGGGATCACTTTCAGCTCGGCGCCCCGCTCTTCACAGATCATTTGCCAGGGCACGATGTTGGAATGGTGCTCCATGGCGGAGATCAGCACCGCATCGCCCGGCTGCAGGAATTTGCGGCCGTAGCTGCTGGCCACCAGGTTAATGCTGTCCGTGGTGCCCTTGGTAAAAATGATCTCCTGTGTATGCTCCGCATTGAGATAGGCGGCCACCGTTTTACGGGCCAGCTCATAGGCTTCTGTAGCCTGCTGGCTCAACTGGTGCACGCCGCGGTGCACGTTGCTGTTGTAGCCGGTGTAATATTGTTCCAGCGTATCCAGCACTACCTGTGGTTTCTGGGTAGTGGCGGCATTATCAAGGTATACCAGCGGCAGGCCGTACACAGTGGCCTGCTGCAACAGCGGGAAATCCTTTCTTATACGCGCTACGTCCAACGGGGGTGCTATTGCTGATATATGGTTCATGCTTTCGTTGCATTAATAATGAATAACTGACAATTAATAATATCCGTTACACAAGTGAGCTGTGAGGGTATTATTGATACGATTATTAATTATTCATTTTTAATTATTAATTACTAATTGTTTCCCGGCTCACATATTGCTGGATCTGCTCCGTCAGGTGCTGTTGCAGGGCCGGGATATGCACCTGGTCCGTGATGTCAAAGGCAAAGGCATTTACCAGCAGCGTTCTGGCGGCTTCTGCGCCAATGCCGCGGGAGCGGAGGTAGAACAGCGATTCTTCGCTGAACTGACCTACGGTAAAGCCGTGGCTGCATTTCACATCGTCGGCGTATATTTCCAGTTGCGGCTGGGAATTGATATTGGCCTTGTCGCTCAGCAGCAGGTTGTTGTTCTGCTGGAAAGCGTTGGTCTTCTGCGCATCCTGGTGCACGTGTATGCGGCCGGTGAACACGCCGTCGGCATTGTCCAGCAGCACGCCTTTGTACAGCTCGTTGCTGTTGCAGTTGGGCACCAGGTGGTCCACAAAAGTATGATTGTCCACATGCTGCTGGCCGGTAGCCAGGTACAGGCCGTGCAAGTCTGTTTCCGTATAGCTGCCGTTCAGCGCCACGCTGAGGTTGTTGCGCACCAGGGTGGCATGGGGCAAGGTGAAGTTATAGTGATGGTAACGGCTGTAGGTTTGCTGCCTGGCGGCCGTTTGGTGCACGTGGCGGCTGTTCTCCGCCATGTTCTGCAGGTTGTAGTGCCACAGCTCCGCATTCTCCTCCAGCACGATCTCGCTCACGCCATTCACAAAGGCCACGGCATCGGGATGCAGTCCCAGGGAACTTTCAATTACGGTAGCCTGCGCGTGCGGATGCGCGATCCACAGGTGGCGGGGCTGTAGGAAGGCATGCTGCGTTACGGTATAAATATGTACGATATGCAGCGGCTTGTCCAGTACGGCGTTAGCCTTCAGTTCCAGGAAAAGCCCGTCGGCAAACAGGGCGGTGTTCAGCGCGGCAAAAGGCTGCTCCGCCAGGTGCGGGTGCTTGTCGAAAAAGGCCTGGAAACCGCTTTGCTGCACGGCATCGCTGAGTTTACTGACGGTCACGTCTTTGGCAGCGGGCAGCTCGGACAGTTCCGGCTGCAGGTGCCCGTTTACCAGCACGGCCGTATAGCAGGAGAGGCCCGGGATGAAAGCAGGCGCCACCTGGTCTGCAGTTACCGGGAACGCCTGCTGTTGCAGGATGAAAGGCTGTTCCTTCAGTATCCGTTGTATGTTGGTGTTTCGCCAGGCTTCCGTTTTCAGGTCGGGCAGCCCCAGGCTTCTGAACCTTGTCAGCGCCTCCTGACGCAGCGCGTGCAGCGCATCGTCCTTTGGCGTAAGCCCGTTACCCCCTTCCAGGATATATTGATAGAATGGTAATGTTATATCGCTGATCATTGCTTCAACTAATTAGTTAATTAATAATTAACAATTAATAATTAATAATCGTAACAGTTAAGTTTCATCGAAACACCTGTATAACGGGTATTATTCATTATTAATTATTCATTATTAATTGAATTTAAACGTTTTCGTGCACAACGGTTTCCTTCAGCCAGTCGTAGCCTTTTTCTTCCAGCTCCAGCGCCAGTTCCTTGGTGCCGGTCTTTACGATACGGCCATCGTACAGTACGTGCACAAAATCCGGCACGATGTACTCCAGCAGGCGCTGGTAGTGGGTGATGACCAGGAAGGATTTTTCCGTGCTGCGCAGCTTGTTCACACCATTGGCTACAATACGCAGCGCATCGATGTCCAGGCCGGAGTCTGTTTCATCCAGGATACCCAGTTTCGGGTCCAGCATGGCCAGTTGGAATATTTCATTCCGCTTCTTTTCACCGCCGGAGAACCCTTCGTTGAGGGAACGGTTCATCAGGTTGGCGTTGAAGTCTACCAGTTGTTGCTTTTCCTTTGTAAGCTTGAGAAATTCCTTGGCTTCCAGCGCAGGGAGCCCCTTGTAGGCCCTGATCTCGTTCAGCGCTGTTTTCAGGAAGTTGATGTTGGATACGCCGGGTATTTCCACCGGGTACTGGAAAGCCAGGAACACCCCCTCGCGGGCGCGGTCTTCCGGTGACATTTCCAGCAGGTCCTTGCCTTCAAATATCACTTCGCCCTGTGTTACGGTGTAATTTTCGCGGCCTGCCAGCACAGAAGCCAGTGAGCTTTTGCCGGAACCGTTGGGCCCCATGATGGCATGCACTTCACCTTTCGGGATCTCCAGGTCAATGCCCTTCAGTATTTCTTTTCCGTCTACTTCTGCGTGCAGATTTTTAATCGTCAGCATGATATATTAATTCTCGATTTTTTTTAATTAATAATTAATAGTGAATAATTAATAATCGCAGCAATTGTGTCACCATGAAGCACCGCTGTAGATATTATTAATTGTTAATTATTCATTATTAATTATCCCACGCTGCCTTCCAGCGTAATGGACAATAATTTTTGCGCTTCCACGGCAAATTCCATGGGTAGCTGGTTCAGTACTTCCTTGGCGTAGCCGTTCACAATGAGGGCTACTGCTTTTTCCGTATCGATACCCCGCTGGTTCAGGTAGAAGATCTGGTCTTCCCCGATCTTGGAGGTGGTGGCTTCGTGCTCTACGGTAGCGCTCTTGTTCCGGGACTCGATGTACGGGAACGTATGGGCCCCGCAGCGGTTGCCTATCAGCAGGGAGTCGCACTGGGTGAAGTTGCGGGCATTGTGTGCGCGCGGTCCCACCTGTACCAGTCCGCGGTAGGTATTATCGCCTTCGCCGGCGGAAATACCCTTGGAAATGATCCGGCTGCGGGTGTTGCGGCCCAGGTGGTGCATTTTGGTGCCGGTATCGGCGATCTGCCGGTTACGGGTCACCGCCACGGAGTAGAACTCGCCCTGGGCGTCGTCGCCCTGCAATATTACGCTGGGGTATTTCCAGGTAATGGAGGAGCCGGTTTCCACCTGTGTCCAGGATATCTTGCTGCCGTTGCCTTTGCAGATACCCCTTTTGGTCACAAAATTATAGATACCGCCTTTCCCTTCCTTGTCGCCGGGATACCAGTTCTGCACGGTTGAGTATTTTATTTCCGCGTGGTTGAGCGCTATCAGCTCCACTACGGCGGCGTGCAGTTGATTCTCGTCGCGCATGGGGGCGGTACAGCCTTCGAGGTAGCTCACATAGCTGTCGTCGTCCGCTATGATAAGGGTCCGCTCAAACTGGCCGGTGTTCTGCGCATTGATACGGAAGTAGGTGCTCAGCTCCATGGGGCAGCGCACTCCCTTGGGGATGTACACGAAAGACCCGTCGGAGAACACTGCTGCGTTCAATGCGGCAAAAATATTATCGGAATGGGGCACTACAGACCCCAGGTATTTTCTTACCAGGTCAGGATGGTGCTTTACCGCTTCCCCGAAGGAGCAGAAGATCACACCCTTCTCTGCGAGCTTTTCCCTGAAGGTGGTGGCCACGGATACGCTGTCAAAAACAGCGTCTACGGCCACGCCGGAAAGCGCTTTCTGTTCGTTGAGCGGGATGCCCAGCTTTTCAAAGGTAGCCAGCAGCTCCGGGTCTACTTCATCCAGGCTGGCCAGTTGTTTTTTCTTTTTGGGGGCGGCGTAGTAGGATACGCCCTGGAAATCAATCTCAGGCATCTTGAAATGCTGCCACCTGGGCAACTGCATTTTCTGGAATGCCTGGAATCCTTTCAGGCGCCACTCCAGCAGCCATTCCGGTTCTTCTTTTTTGGCAGAGATAAAGCGGATGGTCTCTTCGTTCAGACCAGCAGGCGCTATATCCATTTCAATATCGGTGGTAAAGCCAAACTCGTACTCCCGGTTGGCGATATCATCGATTATTTCGTTACTGTTTTTCATTCGATACTATTTACCTATTTGTCAGCTTCCTCAGAAATGGGTGCAAAGAAAGTAATATTTATGCTTACCTGTATCTGAAAACTGCTAAACACGCTTCTGAAATTATTTATACGGCAAAGCTTTCCCCGCAACTGCAGGTCCTGGTGGCATTTGGATTATTGAAGAAAAGCCCTTTGCCGTTCAGCCCGTCAGAGTAATCCAGCTCCGTGCCGTACAGGTACAGGAGGCTTTTCATCTGTACCACGATCTTCACGCCTTTATCCTCGAATACCTGGTCGCCGGTCTGCTCGTCTGCCTCAAACTTCAATACATATTCCAGGCCGGAGCATCCGCCGCCTTTCACGCCCACGCGCACAAAGGTGCCGGGAACATGATTTTCCTTTACCATCAGGTCTTTTATATATTGGCTTGCTTTTTCTGAAACGGTTATCATATCTGTTGCGCTTTTTGCTAATGTTTAATGTATTTATTCCACTACTGTTGTCCTGGCCGCTGCCAGCAACGAGATCATCTGGTCAAACTTGGTCTTGTACAGGGCTGAAAAGTCGCTGGTTTGCGGCTCGAACAGGTGGTCCTTCAGCACAGGAACGGAAAAGGGCAGTACCCAGGCCCGTAATGCTTTGGCCACTGCATCCATAGCGTTGATGCCCTGCATGGCCTGCGAGCCGTTTGCCCAGCTCACCAAAGCTACGACCTTTCCGGTTAAATACGGCCGGCCGTGGCGGCTGGTCAGCTCCAGCCAGTCCAGGCAGTTCTTCATTACCCCGGTCATGCCGCCATGGTACAGCGGGGTGAGCCATACATGCAGGTGGGCCTCGCAAAAGGCTTCGCACATGGTTTGCACGCTGGCCGGCGTTTCCTGTTTCAGCGGATCAAAGAACGGTATATCTGCATGCGCCAGGCTAAATATTCGTGGATTAAAGCCTTTTTGCCGGAATTGCTCCTCAAAATAGCCGGCTACCCGGCCGGCGGTGGCATAGGGCCTGTCGTCCATAGTGCCGTTGAATATCAAGACGTTCATCTAACTATCTAATTGTCAATGTTTTAATTGTTTGTCAGGCTATATGATCACTTGATTTGCTCACACAAAGGTCGTATAACCTTGCAACAATATTTTTTTTAGTACTACAAAATTACGAGATTTGACAATAAAACAAGTAAGGACTTGGAAAATTATATGCCAAAGATCAAAGCTGCTGCTGACCGGTTCCTGGTGCTACTGAAGACCCGGGGGCCGCAAACCGCTGCTGCCCTGGCTGCCGAGCTGGGCATTACAGCAGAAGGGGCGCGGCTGCAATTGCTGAAACTGGCAGAGGAAGGACTGGTGGTAGCTACCACCAATGCAAGGGGAGTAGGAAGACCGGTCCAGATCTGGGACCTGACGGCACAGGGCAATGCCCATTTCCCGGATACTCATGCGGAGCTGACCCTGCAGTTGATGCAGACCATCCGCCATGAGCTGGGGCCGGAGGCGCTGGACCAGATCATCGTGGCCCGGGAGCAAAAACAACTGGAAAAATACCGTACCGCGCTGGAAGGCGTGACGGATATAGCCGATAAAATAGCCCGTTTTGCCGCGCTCCGTACTGCGGAAGGTTACCTGGCGGAATGGCGGAAAGATGAGAACGGTTTCATTTTCATAGAGAACCACTGTCCCATTTGCAGCGCTGCCACCCAATGCGCCAATATCTGCGATTCAGAGCTGCGCACCTTTAATACTATTCTCGGCAACGAGGTGAAGGTGAGCCGTACGGATCATATCCTGGAAGGCTCCCGCCGCTGTGTGTACCGGATCGATTTTTTACGGCAACTGGTGTAATCTTTTTCCCCAATATCTTCACGCTTCTTTTAATACCATCCAGCACCGCAATATCCGGCAGGTGGCCCCACTCTGCGAAGCCCATTTGCAGGAACAACTGTATGCTGGGCGTGTTGTGGGCGAAAATAACGCCCATCAGGTTTTCAATGCCCAGCGCGGGGCATCTTTCCATGGCGCCTTCCAGCGCCATCCTGCCCAGGCCCTTGCCCCGGAAGTCCGGGTGCAGGTAGATGCTGATCTCCGCCGTGGCATTGTAGGCGGGGCGGCCGTAAAAATTTTGCAGGCTTACCCAGCCGGCTGTTTGACCCGCCGTTTCCACGATCCAGAGGGGCCATTTTTCCGGCGTATGCGCATGGAACCAGGGCAGCCGGCTTTCCACGCTTACCGGCGAGGTATCGGCGGTCACCATCCGCCCGGGAACGGTGGAATTGTAAATATCTACGATGGCCGGCAGGTCGGCCGGTAATGCATGGCGGAATTGAATGGACATCGGTGTAAAAGTACAAACCGCCGGACAGCAAAGCAAGGCGCTTACCTGAAGTCCCTGCCCTTGCCGTAGAAACGCTGCTCTGCTTCGCAAACATGTATCATAAAACGGCTGAATTCCCCGAAAGCGGCATACGCCGGGTCACCCGCCAGCGCTTTCATCTGCAGCATCCGTTCGGCTATCATATCTTTTACCTGCTGAATGGCTTTATCCACGCTGCAACGGGTTGTTTGCTGGATAATGGTCACGCTGTTCAGCTTGCGCTCCTCCAATTCCCGTTTGTATGTGGCCATATCATTTACCAGGCGGATGATCTCCCCCGAGATGTTCAACAGCTTTTCCGGCACTGCGGCATCACCGGCCATAAAGCAATGTATGTAGGAAAACATCAGGGGAGTGCTTACACTGACCCTGCCGTTTTCCAGGTATGATAAAAGGTCAGGGTAAAGGCCGGTTCTTTTCCAGGTAGCTTCGGCCAACATGGCGTGTATCACCTGGGCTATCATGTCTGCCAGGCGGCGGCGGGAGGGCGCATGTGCCGGCAGATCCAGGAATGGCGCCCCGAACAGCTCCCGTGTAAGCGCCCGGAGATCGCTTATAACAGCAGTCTTTTCACCCGGAAGCGGCGGCAAGCCTGAAGGCTCGTTCTCCAGCAGGTAGCCGGATATGTCCTGCAACGCTTCCAGGCTGTAATCGCCTGCGTCATACAGGTCGTCTATACCAAAGGCCCACATAATGAATTTAAAGAGGGCTTCCTGCACGCGGCTGCTTTCCCTGCCGGCAATATCCATCGTAATGGCGGCTACCGGCGCGATCCTGGCGTTATCCAGGGCAATATGCTGCTCCATCCAGCCGGTCAATGCCGCCAACAGGGGCCGGTTCATGGCCTGCTGCTCCTGCCCGGCCAGGTATCGCAGCAGCACCGCGTTGACAAGCGTATTTACAACACTATAGGGAGTGTACAGGCATTTGGCGATCCACAGCGGCCGGGTATCCATAGCCACGCCCGCAGTTTTGATGTGCAACAGGAAATCGATCCCCTTTTGCAGTTGCGCCGCTATGACCTGCCTGTTGGCAGGGGAGCGGGACAGGTGCAGCAACAGCGTCATACAGGCCAGCCCCGTTTCTTCTGCGTTGGAGCCGGCGTGCCCCCATCCGCCATCGGGGTGCTGGGTGGCCAGTACATAATTAACAGCGGCGTCCACATTCACGCTGCCGTCCTGCAGGGTGGGGTCGGTGGCGATGCTGGTAACGTAGTAGGGCGACAGGTGCCATTTGTCCGTCCACCTGCCGCTCAACGTGGTGCTTAACTGTTGCCGGGCCGTGTTTACCAGGCCGGTATTATTGCCATTGTATACCTGCAGCAAATGCAGCAGGTGGGTAGGGGAGCTTTGCGTTTCGCCGGGAAAGCAGAAAACCTCCCCGTTTCTGTAGAAATTCTCAAATACGCCTGCCCCGGTGGGCCGCTGCGCTTTCTTCAGCAGGTAATAGGTCACTGCGGTATCGTCCAGGTCGGGGAGGTCGATAACACTGCTCCACGATATGCCGCTGGCATCGTTCCATTTGTTTTGCAGGCGATCCAGTTGCTCATTGTATTCCGTTTCAAAGTAGTGTTCCAGTCCCAGCTTGGAGATGGCTTTGAGGCTCCACGCCGTTTGAAAGATATCCAGCGGGTACTGGGTGGGAATGTAATTGAACCGTTCCAGTGTCTGCTGCAGGTAAGCCAGGCAGCGGTGGTTACGGGTATGTATGTACGCAAATGCAGTAGCGGCAGGTGAGGTGAGGAAGGAGCCGCAGGTATCCTGCAGGCGGAAGGCTTTATCCCAGTCAATTTGCTCCAGCGGAAATCCTTCCAGCGAAAAAAGCAGGGTAGTGGGCTTTTCGAAAACGGCGTCAAAGCTGATCTTCTTTAGTTTCTCTTCCCTCGCTTCCAGTACCCGGTCTATCACGTGATGCCTGCTTAGCCCGACTCCCAGGTCCAGCGCCTCCTGCAACAGGGCCGGAAACAGTATCTCGAAGCCATTGGTGCCGTAAGGGTGGCCGTCCAGGAACTGCATGGAGCTGTCCAGGTACCGGGTGCCGCTCTCAATGCTGCCCTGCAGGGACATGCCCCTGCGCTGCCAGCCCTGCAGGCATACAACGGCCGCCAGTGTGCTGATTATCTGGTCGTGGTAGAATCCCCGGTCCGATCCGTTGCCCCAGCTACCATCGTTGTGCTGGTGCTGTAGCAGCCATTGCAGGCATTGCGGGAACATGGGTTGTGCAGGGTCTTCATCGGAGGAGATCCTGGCTACCCAGGCCGTGTCGTAGGCGGCAGGAGGCATGGCGCCGTTTTCCAGGTTGCGCAGGGTGTCCTTTATTTCCCCGATCAGCCGGTCTTTGAGGGTTGCGGTGTTTTGCATAGGATAATGATATGGTTCCCTGCAAAATAGCCATCCTCTCTGCAATGTGATTGCAGTAGTTGGACCGGGAGGCTACCTCCTTCTTGCAAAACGCGGTTTCCGCCGGTCCGGCAGCTCGCCCAGCAGGATCGCCCAGGGCCGCATTTCTTCAACATGCTCAAAAATGATCTTGAGCATGGCCATAATGGGAATAGCCAGGAACATGCCGGGAATGCCCCAGAGCAGGTTGCCGGTCACCACGCCGATGATGGTCACCAGGGCGTTGATCTTTACCTTGGAGCCCACAATGCGGGGCAGCAGGATATTGCTGTCCAGGAAGTGCACGATCATCAGGGCAATGCCCACCTGCAGGCTGGCCGCCGGCGTGCCCGTGGTGAGGGTCACGATCATGCTGAGAACAATGGCGGTAAAGATGCCGAGGTAAGGAATGAGATTGAAGATAGCCGCCATAATGCCCAGCAGCGTCGCGTATTTAATACCCATTATCCAGAAGATGGTGCAGTTCATCACCGCTACCACGATCATTTCTATCACCAGGCCGCTGGCATAGCTTTTAATGATAAAACGGGTCTGCCCGATCACGTCCAGCAGCTTTTCCCGGTGCCTTTCCTTGAAAAGGCCGGCCAGGAAGGCTATGAGCAATGAGCGGTACAGCAGCAGGAAAAAGGAGTACAGCAGCACAAACACCACGAATATCACGATGGAGGAAACGGCGCCCAGGGTCTGGCTCAGGAAAGTGGTGGCGGAGCCGAGGGTGCCCATCGCCAGTTGTTCCAGGTAGGCCATCTGCTTATCGGCATTTATCTGGAATTTTTCGTTTATCCATAGCTGTAGGGAATCCAGGCTTTCCAGCAGTTGGCGCTGCAGTTGCGGGAAGTCCGATATAAAAGCGCCCATTTGCGCCGCCAGTATCAGCAGCAGGGCCGACAGCGCGATCACGAAAATAAGCACGGCCACAAAAGCGGCCAGCCCCCGCGGAATACGCCATTGTTCCAGCGCCGCCGCCAGCGGTAGCAGCATGATGGCCACCAGGCTGGCAAATACCAGCGGGATGATGATGCTGGCAGCCAGGTGCGCCAGGTAAATGATCAGCACCAGCGATACCAGGCTATATGCCAGGCGTGCGTTAAAAGGCAGCTTGTTTTCGTTCATGCAGGATAAAGATTTTGTCAAAAATAACCGCTTTCCCCGTTTGTTGTTTTATTAGTTTATTAGTAGCTTGATGCATCCTACCAACGTCGTCAATGAATAAACTGTCAAACATCATGAGAAAACTGCTATACCTGTTGCCACTGGGTCTTTTGCTGCTGTCCGGCCTTCACAGCCATGCACAAACGGCCCGCCACCTGGACAGCCTGCCCGTAAGGGGCTTTTGTATTGCCGCGCCGCGGCCCGCTGCGCTGGATGCATTTATAAAGTTCATAGAAGCGGAGCTGGCGCCCCGGCATATCAATACCCTGGTGCTGCGCGTGGATTTCAACTACCAGTATGAGCGCCACCCGGAGCTGCGGGATTCCGTGGCCCTTTCCCGGCAGGAGGTGGAGAAACTGGTAAAGGCCTGCCGTGCGCACAGTATCCGTATCATACCGCAGGTAAACCTGCTGGGCCACCAGTCCTGGGCCGGCACGGTACATAACCTGCTGCGCGTGTACCCGGCCTTTGATGAAACCCCGCATGTAAAGATGCCGGCTAAATACGAGTGGCCTAACGCGGACGGGCTATACTGCAAAAGCTACTGCCCCCTGCACCCGGAAGTGCATAAAGTGGTGTTTGACCTGGTGGATGAGATCTGCGAGGCCTTTGGCGCTACGGCGTTTCATGCCGGGATGGACGAAGTGTTCTACATCGGCGATGACAAATGCCCGCGCTGCGGGGGCCGCGATAAGGCGGAGCTGTTTGCCGGCGAAGTATGGGCCCTGCGCAACCACCTGGCGCAAAAGGGACGGGAGCTGTGGATATGGGGCGACCGCCTGCTGGACGGCAAAACCACCGGCATGGGCATGTGGGAAGCCAGCATGAACAACACGCACCGCGCCATTGACATGGTGCCCAAAGATATCGTGATCTGCGACTGGCACTACGAGCGGCCGGACAAAACTCCGGTATACTTTGCCATGAAAGGGCTGCGCGTGATTACCTGCCCCTGGCGCAAGCCGCAGGTGGCGCAGCAGCAACTGGAAGACATGTACCGTTTCCGGGAAGGCGCTACCAAACAAATGAAGCCCCTGTTCCAGGGCATGATGCAAACGGTATGGTCGCCCGTGGAAGCTTTCCTGGACGAGTATTACGGCCGTACAAAAAGTGGCGCGGAATCGCAGAGCGCATGTTTTAAGGCGGTGTTTAAATAACGATCTTACACCTGTTTCATATACGGGATATAGATCTCCACCAGGCCCGGTCCCGTGAGGGAAATGAAGAAGTGGTTACCGCTCATTTTATAGATGCCTTCCCGGCAGCAGCGGTTTATAAAATCATACATGGGTACGCCCGCCGTGGTAAAGTCCAGTGGCACCTGCAGGCGGAGGTAATGGCCGCCGGCCATGCGCTTTTGTATCAGGTGCTGGAACTGGGAAGCCATCTGGATATGAATATGGGCATCCGCCTGCGGTACGCAGATGCCGGCGTACATGCTCAGCTTCTCGTAGTTGGTAACCGGTACGGCGTCCAGCGTGCCGGTAATGATCTTGCCCTGCGGCAGGTCCAGCATATCCAGCATTTTACGGAAGCGCTGCTCATGGTAGCTCATTTTCATCACCAGTTGCGCGATCGGGTCCTGCCCGTAGGAGATGAGCGTGTAGTACAGCACGGTATCGGGCAGTATCACATGCTCCGCCCGGTCAAAGCTGAAAAAGCCGCCGATGGCGCTGCCCTGCTGTGCAAAGGCCGCCGTGATCATGGCCGTCATTTCCAGGGTCCGTTTTTCATTCGGCAGCTCGTCTATCTTGCGGAAAGCGCGGGGGCTCCTGCCAAAGTGGTTGGAAAATGCCTTGGTAAACGCCGCCAGGGTGGCATAGCCGGAAAGATCGCAGATCTCCCCGATGTTATAGCCGCTGTGGCGCAGCAGGCCGGCCGCCAGTTCCAGGCGGTGGCGCTTTACATACTGCCAGTAAGGCTCGCCCATGATCTCCGCAAAAATGTGGTAGAAATACGAATAGGATATGCCCAGCCATTCAGATACGTCTTTCATACTGAACGGGTCTTTCACATGATCATCCGCATACCCCAAGCCCCGCAGGGCATACTGTTCCAACTGTTCTCTGGTAGGTGCTTTGGGCTTCATCGGTGGTGTTCTGGTTTTAATGAGGTTCCGGCAAAGGTTTTTGCTGACAAAGGCTATTATAAATATATACCTGAAATAACTTATATATTTACTTTACTAAGTAAATAAAGGTAACGTATTACAATGAAATGAGAAAAAATTGTTACATGGCAATTGAAAACTATAACTTTATACTTTTTTTCTATGATTGAACGTTATTATTATTGCATTCAATTCGGCCTCTGAAAAACCAAACTATTCTCGAATGAAAAAGATCACCTGGATACTATTGCTTTCCTTCCTGGCCCCGCTGGGTGCTTTTTCCCAGGACTGGCACGTGGGCGGTTTCGCAGGCATTACCAATTACAGCGGTGACCTTGCCCAGCAGCGGGTGGACATGCGCTATACACGCCCGGCCCTGGGCCTTATGGTAAAAAGGGACATCAACCGTTACCTGACCCTGCGCCTGGGCTTTAACTGGGGGAACATTGCCGGGGCAGACAGCACCAATGAAAGCAGGTTGCTGCAGGCCCGTAACCTCAGCTTCCGTTCCGTGATATGGGACCTGCACTTCATAGGCGAGTTCAATTTCTTTGATATTTACGAGAAAGGCTACACGCCGTACGTGTTTGCCGGCATCGCAGGCTTCAGCTTTTACCCTACCGCCAGGGATTCCATGGGCAACAAGGTGCCCCTGCGCCGCCTGGGCACAGAAGGGCAGAACCTGGCCGAGTACCCCGAGCGCACCCAGTACGGGCTGCACCAGGTGGCCATTCCCTTTGGCGCCGGCGTAAAAGCGATGCTGAACGATCGCTGGACCATGGGCATAGAGATCGGCTTCCGGAAAACCTTTACCGATTACCTGGATGATGTGAGCAAGACCTACGTGGACCAGGCCACCCTGCTGGCCGGCAGCGGGCAGCAGTCCGTGGACTTTGCCTGGCGCGGGGATGAGATACAGCCCAAGAACGGCCTTACCCCCGGCGCGTACCCGCCGGATGGCACTATCCGCGGCTCCGACAAGCGTAAGGACTGGTACGTGTTCTCCGGGCTCACGATCACTTACCGCCTGGGAAGCGGCAGCCGGTTTGGCCGGCAGAAGTTCTCCACCTGTCCAAAATATTGATTTGCAATTGTTTTTGGCATAGTATTTGTCACTTAGGGGTTCCGATAATTTCGCCCCCAACAAAGTCCACATATAAAAAATGAGATCCCGTTCACCATCTGGTTGACGGGATTTTTATTTGGCATACTCTTTGAATTATATGCGCAGAACAGGTAATGAACGAAGCGAGGACCAACAAGGCTAAGCCAATACGGGGTCTGAAACCGCGGAGATAGTAAGCACCGGAAGGCCGGCTGCGTTGGACGCTTCCCTACCTGTTTAAACGATCTTTCAATAAAAAATATCAGCCAACAAACCGAAAGCGACCATACACCTTTTAACCTTTCTCAATCGTAGCACATACCGATCTACCAACGCAACATTTCTGAAGAACTAAAACTGAACAGCATGAAACGATTATTATTACTGATGCTGCTCTTAGGGGGCATTGTATTCTCTTCCCAGGCGCAAAGAAGGGGATGGGGAGGTGATGATGGTTATTACCGTGAGCATCACGGGAGAGAGCACTACGGCAAACACAAACACAAGCCCAAACACTGGAAGCGCGGCCGCGGGTATTATCGTGATGATCACTGCCACGACAGGAGGGTAGTAGTATACGGCCGCCCGGCATACCCGGTATACGTAGCGCCGCCACCGCCGCCGGTGGTATATTATCCCAGCCGCCCGCGGGTGGTCATAGATGCGGGGATCACGATTGTACGATAGGAAAGCGTAAGCTGCTGCATGTCCGGAATGTCCTGCACCTTTAATGGTGCGGGACATTTTTTATTGACATAATTTTAAGCTTACTTTGTCTTTTCATTTGCCATGTCATACAAGCACCTAAAACATTTCATTGATACGCTGGAAAAAGCGGACGAGCTGGTACGGATCAGGACTTATGTAGACCCGAAGCTGGAGATAGCAGAGATAACCGACCGCGTGAGCAAGCTGCCCGGCGGCGGAAAAGCCCTTTTGTTCGAGAACACCGGCTATGATTTTCCCCTGCTGATCAATGCGATGGGCAGCTACCGCCGCATGTGCATGGCGCTGGGCGTGCAGGAGCTGGACGATGTAGCCGCTGAAATAGAAAGCCTGTTCAAAATGCTGTCCAAGCCCAGGGAAGGCATCCTGGACAAGCTCACCATGCTGCCCAAACTGGGCCAGTTCGCATCCTGGATGCCAAAGGTGACCGGCGGTAAAGGCGCCTGCCAGGAAGTGGTGATGCCGGCGCCGGACCTGTACAAATTGCCGGTGATGCAATGCTGGCCAAAGGACGGCGGGCCTTTTATCACCCTGCCCGTTATCCACACCAAAGATCCAATGAATGGCAGCCGCAATGTAGGCATGTACCGCATGCAGGTGTTTGACAAGGACCTGACCGGCATGCACTGGCACAAGCACAAAGTAAGCGCCAAACACTTCATGGAATACAAGAAGCTGAAAAAGCGTATGCCGGTGGCCGTTATACTGGGCGGCGACCCGGTATATACCTATTCCGCCACGGCCCCCCTGCCGGAAAATGTAGATGAATACATGCTGGCCGGCTTCCTCCGCAAGCGGAAGGTAGAGCTGGTAAAATGCCTTACCCAGCCCGAGCTGGAAGTGCCGGCAGATGCCGATTTTGTGATAGAAGGGTATGTAGACCCGGAAGAGGAACCGATCTGGGAAGGCCCCTTTGGAGATCATACCGGGTATTATTCCCTGGCCGACTGGTACCCGCGTTTTCACGTAACCTGTATCACGCACCGGAAAGACGCCGTATATCCTTCCACGATAGTAGGTATCCCGCCCCAGGAAGATGCCTGGATCGGCAAAGCCACCGAGCGCATTTTCCTGGCGCCCATAAAAATGACCCTGGTGCCGGAGATCGTGGATATGGACATGCCGGTGGAAGGCGTGTTCCATAACCTGGTGATCGCCCAGATACACAAGGACTATGCAGGGCAGGCCCAGAAGGTGATGAATGCCATGTGGGGCGCCGGCCAGATGATGTTCAACAAGATACTGGCCGTAACGGATGAAGGCACCGGCATACAGGATTACCGGCAGTTGGCGCAGTACGTGTTCCGCCACCTGAACCCCGCTACGGACATCTATTTCAGCCAGGGCCCAATGGATGTGCTGGACCATTCCTGCTCCAAAATGGGCTTCGGCGGCAAGATGTGCATAGACGGCACCCGGAAGTTCGATGAAGAGACCGACGACAGCTACGAATGGCCCGCTGTCCGCAAAGACCTGAACGTACAACAACTGGCCGCCCGCTTCCCCGAGATAAAAGGCGTGAACACCACGCTGCTGCAGCAGGACATTCCCTGCCTGCTGGTATCCGTACAAAAGAACCGGCCCCACCATGTGCGGGAGCTGAACGAACGGCTGTACGAGCTGCCGGAAATGGCCGGCATCAAGATGGTGCTGTACGTGGAGCATACCGTGGACATAACGGACCTGCCCTCCGCGCTATGGCGCTTCTGTAATAACCTGGACCCCAAGCGCGACAGCTTTGTGGTGACCCTGCCGGCCGGCGGCCCCCATGGAAAAAGAAGGGCGGGCATAGGCATGGACGGCACGCTGAAAACCCGCATCCTGGATAATTTTGAACGGGACTGGCCCAATATCATCGTGGCGGACGACGCTACCATCCGCCGGGTAGACGATAAGTGGAAAGAGCTGGGCCTGGGCCCCTTTGTAGCATCCCCCTCACTGAAATACAAACACCAGATATATGGAGAAGAAGCCGTGGTACAGCAGTAGCCTGCTGATAATACTGTTAGCATGCAGCCTGACGGTTGCCGGGCAGGTCCGGCCGGCGGACTTCCGCCACCTGGACAAGCTGGAAGGCACCTGGGTCATGCGCACTAAACTGAGCTTGATCGTGGAGCAATGGCGGAAGGTGAACGACTCCACCTTCCAGGGCCGCGCCTGGCGCATTACCGGCCGCGACAGCTCCCTGCAGGAAACCATCCAGCTCGTGCGCCGTGCAGACGGGATCTATTATATCCCCACGGTTTCCGATCAGAACAACGGGCAGCCCGTGCCGTTCAAACTGCGGGTGCTGAAACCCGTCGGCTTTGTAGCGGAGAACCCGCAGCATGATTTCCCGCAAAAGATCACCTACCGCTGGCGCGATGCGCGCCACCTGGACGCCCGCGTGGAAGGGAAAGAGGGGAAAACAACGGCGGAGCTCATATTCCAGTATGAGAAGCAGCCCTGAATTCTTTCTTTTTGCGCAAATCAATTTCCCGATTACATAAATCAACCTTATAAACCACGCTTATTTTTGTATGCACTCATGATCATAAGCCTTCAGCTTTTGACAAGCTACCATGTAGTTTAATTTGAGTTGGTCGTACAATAAAAGCCGCACCTGTTCCCGGGAGCGGCTTTCTTATTATGCGCATCCGCGCACAATTATTTGTGTATCTCCGAAGTAAAATGAAACTCGATATCCGGGTTGTTGGTCCTTTCCGTGTTCAGGTACCATTCTGACTGGGCCAGGTATACCAGGTGTCCGTCTTTGTCCTCCACGATATTGGCCTGTTTGAAGCGGATGAAATCGGCTACCTTTTGCTTGTCGCCGGTGATCCAGCAGGCCTTGTAAAAGGGCAGGGTATTGAACTGGCAGGCGGCGCCATATTCCTGCAGCAGGCGGTACTGTATCACTTCAAACTGCAGGTCGCCCACGCAGCCAATGATCTTGCGGTTGCCCCCGTGCTGGGTGAACAGTTGGGCCACGCCTTCGTCCGTCAACTGGCGGATGCCTTTTTCCAGTTGCTTGGTCTTCATCGGGTCCTTGTTCACCAGCTCCTTGAACAGTTCCGGCGAGAAGCTGGGAATGCCCGTAAAGTAAAAATGCTCGCCTTCCGTCAGCGTATCGCCTATCTTGAAGTTACCGGTATCAAAAAGGCCCACCACATCGCCGGGGTAGGCATCGTCCACCACGTTCTTTTCGCGGGCCAGGAAAGTGTAAGGGTTGCTGAAGCGCAGGTCTTTGTCCAGGCGCACATGGTGGTAGAACTTGTTGCGTTCAAAACGGCCGGAGCATACGCGCAGGAACGCAATGCGGTCGCGGTGGCGCGGGTCCAGGTTGGCGTGTATTTTAAATATAAAGCCGCTGAACTTGTCTTCCCCCACGGCAACCGGGCGGGTGCTGGCCTCCCGGTCGCGGGGCATGGGCGCTATTTCCACGAAGGTGTCCAGCAGGTCCTTTACGCCGAAGTTGTTCACGGCGCTGCCAAAGAACACGGGCGCCTGCCTGCCTTCCAGGTAGGGCTGTTTTTCAAAGGGATCGTACACGCCTTCTATCAGCTCCACGTCGTTGCGCAACTGTTCCGCGTCCTGGGTGTTGAAATGCTCGTCCACGTAGCTGCTGCCCAGGTCTTCCAGCGGCACGATGTCTTCATCCGTAGCTTTTTTATTGGGCAGGAAGGAAACAAAGCTCTTGTTGTAGAGGTTATATACGCCTTTGAAATCGGAGCCGCCGTTAATGGGCCAGCTAAGGGGCCGTACCTTGATGTTGAGCTTTTCCTCCAGCTCGTCCAGCAGGTCAAAGGGATTTTTACCGTCACGGTCCATCTTGTTCACGAAAATGATCACGGGCGTGTCGCGCATGCGGCATACTTCCATGAGCTTTTCGGTCTGCTCTTCCACCCCTTTTACGCAGTCTATTACCAGCACCACGCTGTCCACCGCGGTAAGGGTGCGGTAGGTATCCTCTGCAAAGTCCTTGTGGCCGGGGGTATCCAGCAGGTTCACCAGCGTGTCCCGGTATTCAAAGGTCATCACGGAAGTAGCCACGGAGATACCACGCTGCCGCTCTATTTCCATAAAGTCGGAGGTAGTATGTTTCTTGATCTTGTTGGATTTAACCGCACCTGCCGTCTGGATAGCGCCGCCAAAGAGCAGGAATTTCTCCGTGAGGGTGGTTTTACCGGCGTCCGGGTGGGCTATGATGGCAAATGTTTTCCTTTTGCTGATCTCGTTGTGATACTTCATGATTTTCCGAAATAGGTGCAAAAGTAGGCAAAAAACGCTGAAAGCTTAAAGCCGAAAGCATAAAGCTATTGGCGCAAGTCCTGGTCGCTCCGGTCAGCGTTCAGCTTTTTGCTTTCTGCGTTCAGCTTTCTTATATTTGTTATATGTTAGCTACCATCAAAATACTCTGGAACAGCCTGAAGATGGCGCTGCAGGAGCTGAAAGTGAACAAGCTGCGCACTTTCCTTTCGCTGCTGGGCATCACCATCGGTATTTTCTGCATCATCGCGGTGTTTACCGTTACGGACAGCATGGAAAGCAATATCCGCAGTGATGTGCAGGAGTTGGGCAGCGATGTGATCTACGTCCAGAAATGGCCCTGGGGTGGCGGTGGCGAATATCCCTGGTGGAAATACATGAACCGCCCGCAGCCGGAGTTTAAAGACCTGCGGGTGGTGCAGGATAAGGTAAAGAGCGCTTCGGCTTCGGCCTTCGCATTCTCCGCCTATAGCAAAAGAGTGGAGTACCGGGACGACTACATGGAGGGAGTGGAAATGATAGCCGTTACCCAGGAGTTTGAGCGGATACAGCAGCCGCAGATCATCGCCGGCCGCTACTTCACCGGCAACGAGGGCAGCTCCAACGTGGTGATACTGGGGGCCAACATCTGGGAAGGCCTGTTTACCAGCGCAGAAACGGCTGATGGCAAGGTGGTGCAGGTAGCCGGGCGTCCCTGCAAGATCATCGGGCTGCTGAAGAAAAAAGGGGAGAGCCTGCTGGGCGGCATCAACTATGACAATGCGGTGATCGTGCCTTACGGTTTCGGGCGTACGATCGTGGACGAGCGTCGTTTCGGCGATCCTTATATTATGGTGAAAGCCGCCAGCGGCGTAGACCTGCGGCAACTGAAAGACGAACTGAAAGGGGTGCTGCGCGCCGCGCACCGTTTGCGCCCTACCGAGGAGGACGATTTCTCCCTGAACGAGATCACGACCCTGAGCAGCAACCTGGCCGGCCTGTTTGCCGCGCTGAACATAGGGGGCGGCATCATTGCCATTTTTGCCCTCATTGTAGGCGGGTTCGGCATAGCGAATATCATGTTCGTGACCGTAAAGGAAAGGACCAATATCATCGGCCTGAAAAAGGCCATTGGCGCGCGGCGCAGCGTGATCATGATGGAGTTCCTGCTGGAGGCCATCCTGCTGTGCCTTATCGGCGGGGGACTGGGGCTGTTGTTTGTGTATACCGGTACCCTGCTGGCAGGGGGCAGCCAGAGCTTTGCCATTAGCCTGAGCGCCAAGAATGTTATCCTGGGCCTGAGCATATCGGGCATAGTAGGCATCCTGGCCGGCTTCATACCGGCTTTTACCGCCTCCAAGCTGGACCCGGTGGTCGCTATCCGCTCCAATTAATAATGAATAGTTAATAATTAATAATCGTTACATGAATGTTCCAATGAAACACAAGTCCTCTCTGTTATTAATTCTTAATTATTCATTATTAATGCTGGTTCTTTCGTGTAAGACCACCGGGCAGTCCAACGGCGGCGGCTGCCGTTACGAGGGCGTGGTGATGGATATGCGGGGACTGGATGGCTGCGGGCTGATGATCGTGCTGAGCGACAGCACGCATACGCGGTTGCAGCCGGTGGAGATGCCGGATACCAGCTTTCACCTGCAGCCCGGGCAAAGGGTGCGCGTGGGCTACACGGAGCTGCGGGACCGCATGTCTAACTGCATGGCCGGCAAACTGGTACGGATTGATTGTATCAAGGAGCAATAAAACCTCAAATGCTGTAGCTTTGCGGCATGCCTGTCAATATACTTGCCATAGAATCATCATGCGATGAAACCAGCGCCGCCGTATTAACGGACGGCCGGATACGGAGCAATTTCATCGCCAACCAGACCGTACATGAACAATACGGGGGCGTGGTGCCGGAACTGGCCTCCCGGGCGCACCAGGAGAATATTGTGCCGGTGGTGGACATGGCGCTGAAGAAAGCCGGCGTAGAACGTTCCGCACTGAGCGCTATCGCCTTTACACAGTCCCCCGGCCTCATCGGCTCCCTGCTGGTGGGCAACTGTTTTGCCAAGGCCATGGCCCTGGCGCTGAACATCCCGCTGATAGCCGTGCACCATATGCAGGCCCATGTGCTGGCCAATTTCATAGAAGACCCGAAGCCGCTGTTCCCTTTCCTCTGCCTGACCGTGTCCGGCGGGCATACGCAGATCGTGCTGTGTGAAAGCCCGCTGTCCATGAAAGTGATCGGCGAAACGCTGGACGACGCCGCCGGCGAAGCCTTTGACAAAAGCGCCAAGCTGCTGGGGCTGCCTTATCCCGGCGGACCGCTGATCGATAAATATGCGCAGGAGGGAAACCCTGCCCGTTTTAAATTCCCCGAGCCACAGATACCCGGTCTCAATTTCAGCTTCAGCGGGCTGAAGACCGCCATCCTGTATTTCCTGCAGGAGCACCGGCAGCAAGATCCCGCGTTTGTGCAGCAGCACCTGGCGGATATCTGCGCTTCTGTGCAGGAGCGGATCGTAAGTATCCTGATGCGCAAGCTGGAAAAGGCGGCCAGGGAAACCGGCATCCGGCAGGTGGCCATTGCCGGCGGCGTAAGCGCCAACTCCGGGCTGCGCAAGGCCCTGCAGCAGTATGGCGAAAAAAACGGCTGGCAATGTTACATTCCGAAATTTGAATACTGCACGGACAATGCCGCCATGATCGCCATTACCGCCTGGTACAAGTACCAGGCCGGCGAGTTTGCCGGGCTGGATGCGGTGCCCAGTGCCAGGGCAGTGTTTTGATGTGCATGTTATCTTTGCCGCATGCCTAATTCCTATTTCAGGTTCAAGCAATTTACCGTGCACCAGGACCGTAGCGCCATGAAGGTGTGCACGGATGCCTGCATACAGGGTGCGTTTACCGCGCGGTACCTGGCCGGGCGTGCCGTGCCGGTGCAGCAGGTGCTGGACATTGGCGCCGGCACCGGGCTGCTGGCCCTGATGCTGGCGCAGCAACTGCCTGCCGCCGCCATTACCGGCATAGAGCTGGATGCGGCCGCTGCCGGGCAGGCCGCGGAGAACTTTGCCGCATCGCCCTGGGCCACCCGGCTGCAGGTAACGCAAACGGATGTACGCTATATGCCGGCTGCCCGGCAGTATGACTGCATCATCACTAATCCCCCTTTTTATGAAGGCAGCCTGCAGAGCAGCAATGTCCTGCGCAACCAGGCCATGCATGCCACCACCCTGGGGTATGCGGAGCTGCTGGACGCCATTGCCACGCACCTGGCCGCCGATGGTCTTTTTTCCGTGCTGCTGCCTTATGCCGCTTTCGGCACCTTCCGCCAACTGGCGGCGGCTCCCGGCTTTTTTTCGCAGGAAATACTGGAGATCAAACAAAGCCCGCGGCATGACTATTTCCGCACCGTCGGCATTTTTAGCCGGGTCACTACCAGCCCGGTCCTGCACAGCCTTACCATCTATGATGAACATAACAGGTACACGCCGGAATTTACCGCGTTGCTGAAGGAATACTACCTGTACCTGTAAGCCGGGATCAGTTTTCCGAAACGGTGACCGCAAAGGCGCAGTTACTGCCGCCAACCGCTACCGGCACCACATTGGTGCCGAACTCGCCCGGTATGCCTGCGCCCAGGAGGGTGATGGTTTGCAGGCCCGTGCCGGTAAAGACACCGGCATTGGAGAAGAACATACCATTAACTGTAGCGGAAGTAACATCCCATTGCCCCGGCGTGGCGACCATCACTTCCAGCGTAATGGTATGGGATATCGTGAGGGGAACGCCGGAAACATAGGCGCCCAGTACCAGCACGTTGGCGCAACTGCCGTTCGTACCGCTGACCAGTGTAAAAACGGCCGGGGAGTCCAGGTTTACGCCACCGCCACCGGTGGTATCTGTACCGTTGCCGGTAGTGTCTGAAGTACCGGGAAAGGGAACTTCCAGGCTGTATTCCCTGCAGGAAAACAGCAGCAGGCATAGCAGTGCAAGTAGTATTTGGGGTTTGGCGCTGTTCATGACTTTTACATTAAGGTATAGTGGGGAAAGTACCGGTGCAAAGGTACGCTTAGCCGTGCACATAACCTTCCAGGTAGGCAAATCTTTCTGCCAGGCGTCCTTTGTCCACGATCGTGGCATTGCGGATCACCCCGCTTTGCGGCTGCAGCAGGTCCTCGAATACGTACTTCATAAGCTGGTCGCCGAAGTACTGGGAGGCGTCGCGGGGCAGCTCGTTAGGCAGGTTGCTCACGCACATCATGTCTACGGAGCCAGGCTGGTAGGGAGGCGTACGCTGCCGGCTGATGCGGTCCACGCCATATACCGGGTCTGCGATGGTAGAGTCTCCCAGGTTGCAGGGCACGGAGCCGTAGGCATCGTCTGTAATATCCGCGATCACCTGTATGCGGAAATTATCCTTGGCCAGGTCTTCCCAGGTGAACAGCGGCGGAATGCCCTCCTCCCAGTAAATCCCGTTCATGAGGATGTCGCTGGCCGTTACGTAGGGCAGGAAGCGGCACTCGTATTCCTCCGCATGAGCGTGGAAATCGTCCCGGCTGTAGGTTTTGTCCGTTCTGCGCAGGTACAGTTCCCCGGCCTTGAGCTGGGTATATACGGGATAGGCATAGCTGTTGATCAGGTATTCTTCCGGGGGGATGTACTTGATGCCCAGCATACCCATTACTTCCAGTATGCCGGCTGCTACACGGCCGGAGCCGGTCACCACGATCTTGAGCGGGGGCAGCTTGATGCCGAAGTAATGTTTGATCAGCTCCTGCAGGTCGTGGCAGGTATGCACGGGCCGGTAGGTAAAAAGCCCGGTCCTTTTCCCGTAGGTCAGCAGGCCGTTATGCGCGCCTACCACGCCTGCAAAGAAGCCGAATCCCAGGATGCGCTGTCCGTCCGCATGCACCAGGCATTCATAATCTACGAGCGTAATACCCTGGTCAATGATATGTTGCAGCATGGCCTGGTTGCCGGCCTGCTGCTTCTTGGTGTGCGAAAAGAACAGGTAGGTCTTGCCCGGTATCAGCTTTTCCCCGGGCACTTCCTTGATGCCCATCAGTATGTGGCAGTGGGAGAGGTCTTCCTGCAGGAGGATACCTGCGTTCGCATACTCCTGGTCAGTATAGCAGCGGTGGGGGGAGGGCTGCACGGTGATGCGCACACGCGGGTAGTGCTGCAGTATCCACTGGCATTGCTGGGGCGTAAAAGCCACGCGGTTGTCATGCGGGATCTTTTCTTCGCGGATAAGGCCGATGTTTATGGTGTCTGTATTTTGCATTATTCAATTTACATAATCCGTAATTATTAACTTTATGACCGTATGAATTATTTTGAGCTCCTGGGTATGCCGGTTTCCCTGCAGGTGGATACAGAATTGCTGCGGCGCCGCTATTATGCGCTGAGCCGGCAGTATCACCCCGATATGCATACGCAGGCCGGCGCGGCCGTTCAGGCGGAGATGCTGGAAAAGTCCGCCCTGCTGAACCGGGCTTTCCAGGTGTTGGGTGACGGGCAGCAGTTGCTGGCCTATGTGCTGGAGCTGAACGGGCTGCCCGAGGATACGGCGCCCTACCAGCTACCTGAACTGTTCCTGATGGAAATGATGGACATCCATGAAAAGCTGCTGGAGCTGGAGTACGACCCGGAAGAGGAGGCCATTGCGGCACTGCAGCAGCAGGTAAAGGAAATGGAGCAGGAGGTATGCGGCGAGGTAGCGGAAATGCACCGGGAATATGATGTTACAGTGTTGCCGGCACTTGCCCTGTACCGGCTGAAGGAGTGCTACTATAAGCGAAAATATTTATTGGGTATTCTGGATAAATTAGCTACATTTGCGTCCCGCATTTGAAGGGAGTCATGCTCCCGGAATGAAGCGGATTGCCCGGATGGCGGAACTGGTAGACGCGTCAGACTCAAAATCTGGTTCTCGCAAGGGAGTGCAGGTTCGATTCCTGTTCTGGGCACGATGATTATCAATAAGTTATGAAGGTCGCAATCTTGCGGCCTTTATATTTTACTAAAATTTGCCAGCAAATTTGCCAGTAAACATGAAGGCAGGAAGTAAAGAACTATTTTATAGTATAAAGTTACTTATTTTCATTGCAAGTGGAAAACTTATCCACTCAAACCTGCGTTAGAAATACGTCGAAAATCCAAACTGAAAACCTGCCAGTCTGGAAGGTGGATTACCCAAAATATCCCGCTGCCAGTTATAACGGTAATTGAAGCGGACAACGGTTTGCGCTGTTGGTCGCCAACTGATGGCCGGAACAATGGAAAATACATCATCACCAATACTGCCACCGGTAGATTTGAAGGTACCTTTATTCCAGTCTACGTATTCCAATCTTACAGCAGCGTTTAATACAGCATTTTCAAAACCAAACATTGGCTTTTTCAAAATAGGCTGTACAAAATCTATAAAGCCTCCTTGTTGCTTACGGCCAAATTGTTCAGTATAGGTGTCAGGTACATCAACATTCACCCAGGCCCACTCACCATTGATATAGGTATTGGCTTTTGCGATAGTGGTATTAAAATCTACTGCATACACATTTACTCTTCTTTTCTTATCAAGCGTTAACCCATCTTCCTGGTATTTGTTGTAAACACCGCCCATATAGGATAAGCCCAATTCTCCGATTTTTCTGTTGCGTACCGCCACCTTTCCTGTAAACAAAGGGCTACCATTAAAACTTTCCTCAAAGCGATCTTTATTTTCTTTGCTGGCAGGTAAAAAAGTTTTGTTTTCTGAATTGGCAATGATCTTATCATCAAAACCATTGGTTAAATATGCTTCATAAGCATATACCCAGTTATCTGTATATTTTTTCCCATACAATCCAAAGCCTACATTGCTCCAGGTGGCAGGAAGCATTTGCGTTGCTGAAATGGGACGGTCTACAAATTCCCATTTAGGCCCATCGTGGTTTTGATTGAATGCGCCTATAGGGTTCATTATTACACCACCCCGTACATTTAAGAGTGGTGCCAGTTCAATATCGACAGAAGCAAATTCGATATTGATCTCTTTGGTGCCATCCTCAAATTCTATTTCAGATAAAAATTTTATTCTTTTATAAATGGTGGAAGCTACAAACAAGGTTAACCGCCTCATCTGGAATTGGTGTCCTTCGCTGATGCCGTCTTCACCTAAATACTGATAATTTGCTTCTACATATCCGCCTAATGCTACCGGTAGCTTACCTACCTGTAAAAAAGGACGGTTGTATACAGCATCCATATTCAATTGTGGTTTAGTACTATCTTTTGGTACCTTCCGCAATAAAGATGGATCAATCTGCGCTATGGTGGCTGAAGTAAGTATAAGCAGCAGTATATTTATGAATATAAATTTTTTCATTTTGCTCGCAGGTCAATAAAAAGTTGGTTGTCATCAATTGTTACAGGGAAAGTGCGCAGGTCTTTATCAGCGGGGCCATTGGTAACCCGGCCGTGATTATTAAACTCGCTGCCGTGCGCCGGGCATTGCAGGAAATTGCCGGATGCCTGCAACTCTGTTCCCTGATGCGTGCAGCGCATCCATAATGCTGCATAATTATCTTCCCCAAAACGGTATACGCAAATAGGGTATTGCAATGCTTCGTTACGAACGATGATAAATGAACGATAAGCTGTTTTGCTTTTTTCCCTGAAGGCTTCTTTATCTATAGTAAGACCATCCTTTCCTAATGTACCCGTTAAATAATGGGTAGCGCTGCAGGAAGAAAAGGAAGTTGAAAGGCCAGCCATAGCAAGGCAAGTTCCGCAAGTATCTATTATAAATTCCCTCCGGTTCATTTGTAAAAAGTGTAGGTGTTTGAAATAGTTTACAATGATTCAAGAAACCTTATCAACGCGTTCTTTTCATCTGCGCTCAATTGCTGAAAGCTGGCTTTACTTTGTTGTCCCTCACCACCATGCAACAAAATAGCTTCTTCAATACTTCTGGCTCTACCATCATGCAATAAGAAATACTGTCCTCCCTGCGATTTTTTGGAAAGCCCCAGCCCCCAAAGTGCCGGTGTGCGCCACTCAGGCGTCTTTGCAGCGCCTTCCGTATAACCGTCATCCAGGCCGCTACCCATATCGTGCAGTAACAGATCCGTGTACGGATGAAATGTCCTGTCGGCTAATGCTGCAATAGAAGATGGCCCTGTTGACAATGTAGGCGTATGGCATTTTCTACAGCCAGTATTTGCAAAAACCTGTTGACCTTTATTTACGGTTGCATCGGTTCGATTGCGTTGAACAGGCGCTTTAAGCGTCTTTAGATAAAATACTACGTCCAGCACTGTTTGGTTAGAAATTTCCGGGTCTATTTCGTGGCCAGTATAGGTATCATAATGCTCGTAAGTAGAACTGATACCTATATCCTGGCTGTAGGCGTTGGCAGTCTGTTGCATGAGGTCATATACAGCAGCTTTTTTACCAAACCTGCCGATGTATTTGCCGTTTCGCTCTATTGTGCCAGGTCGTAGCGTTGTATAAACTGGTATCACTATCCAGTTTGGGCGACCGGAAATACCGTCGCCATCAGCGTCGTTCTCATCTGCCAACGAGAGCAGTGTTGCATCCGGTACAGCATCCAGCAATCCCAACCCTGTATTGGCAGGTGGTGTAAATCTGGAAAAAGTAGCCCCAGCAGGAATTTGTTCCGGCTGAAAGCCGGGCATAGCTCTTTGCTGCAATTGTGGCCCTCCCTGATGCAGGAAATGGTTACCGGTACTGTCTGTTTGTCCAAATCTTGTCAACGTTGTGAATGGATGGCCTTTCCCATCCCCGGCATGGCAAGTGCCGCAGGAAGTAGCAACAAACAAGGGGCCTAGTCCCGTTTCAGCAGTGAATATTTCGTCATTAAAAGCTATATCTCCCCTTAGGAATAACTGATGTTGCTCAGGAGTTAGACCCTCTATGGGACCATCCAGTATTTCATCATCGGCTGGGGCTTTGGGCAGCATCTTTTCACAAGCAACACCTCCTGTGATAAACAGTAGAATACCTCCCAAAACCAATATTTTGTTTCGCATAAAAATTGTAGTAGACAAGCAAAATTATTAAATTTGATTAACAAATCAATAATATTTAGACTAACCTAAATAATAAATTATAAACCCTTTTGTTATCTTGCATTAAAATCACTTAATGCCGTGCATTCATTTACCGAAGAAAATTATCTGAAAGCTATCTATAAACTACAGGAAGCAAATGGTGAAATGGTTGCCACTTCGGAGGTGGCAAAAATTTTAGCTGTTAACGCCGCGTCTGTTACAGATATGGTAAAAAAGATGGCCCAAAAGAAGCTCATCATATACCAAAAAATGAAGGGCGTAAAACTTTCTGAAAAAGGAAAGCAGGTGGCCATTGGTATTATCCGTAATCATCGGCTATGGGAGGTATTCCTGGTAGATAAATTAGGCTTCCGGTGGGATGAGGTACATGAGCTGGCAGAACAGTTGGAGCATATTCAAAGCGAAACGCTGATAAGCAAATTAGATGCTTACCTGGGACACCCTAAAACTGACCCGCATGGCGATCCTATACCGGATGCCAATGGTGTATTTGCAAAATCAAAATCGGTATTGCTTTCTTCTATGGATGCCGGCGGTCATGGTAAATTTACGGGTGTCAGCGATCATACTCCTGCCTTTTTGAGTTATCTTGATAAAATCGGACTTTCTTTAGGCGATACTATTAAAGTAATGCAGGTAGAAGAATTTGATAAAAGTTATACCCTGCAGTTGAAAACAAAGAAGGAAATAACCGTGAGCTTTAAAGTGGCGAATGGCTTGCTTATTTCTGCGTAAGGTGTTACTCGCTAAATACAGAATACGTACTAAAAACAAACCGGGCAACCTCGCGTCGCCCGGTCTTACTTTCAAAGCTAAATGTACCTAATACCCTTATTGTAAGGAATCCTGTCTGTCATTTTTCTCTTTCTGCTGTGCCAGTTTCATCCCGCATTTGGGACAAGTGCCGGGCTTCTTACTTTTTATATCCGGGTGCATGGGACAAGTATATAGCCCTACAACTTCCATTTTCATTTTCTCTTTTGGAGAAAGAAACAGATCCTTGCCACATTTAGGACATTTACCTGGTTTGTCGCTTATAACATCAGCATGTACCGGGCAAGTATATGTTTTGGTTATTTCCCTTTTCATCTGCTCTTTTTTTGAAAGCGTTAAATCCATATTGCATTTTCGGCATTTACCTGGCTTATCGCTCATTACATCCGGGTGCATGGAACAAGTGTATAGCGCTACGTGTTTAGTAGTGTCCTTCCTCCCGGCTTTTTCCTGGGCAAATGTTACAAAAGAAGTAACTACGGCGATCAGGAGGATGATTAATTTTTTCATTGTGTTTAGTATTATGTGAATTAAAAACTGGTTGTTGGATTGTTTGATTAATTTTTGGCAACCGGTGCAACAGTGGTTTCCAGCAGCCGGTTTACTTTGAATTTCTTTGCGAATCCATCATACAATGATAGCTCGGTATCGCTCCTGAACTGTGCATCCAGGAAATTTTGGAACAGGTATTTATCAGGAAACGAATGTTTCAGGTTATTGATAGTTAAAGGCATGATTTCCCCATCGCCGGTTGTGGAGTAGAAATATTTCCTTTCTATTTGTATGCCTTTACCCCGTGAAACATTCACATCCCGGTAGTAAATCCAGATATTTCCCTGTTCACTGAGGGTGTACGGTATTCTATTCCACGTGCGGACAACCTGACCGTTGTTCCGCTGATAAGCATATATTTCATTTTTAAACAGCTTTTTCTTTTCACCCATGTGATTTACTGTAATGAAATCCTTTCCAGAAAACTCATGAAACCTAATGTTGTTTTTTTCAGATGCAGTATTACTGGCGTAAGAAAGCCTGTTGTTATTAAAATCGGTATAATTAAGATAAATACCGCTTTGATTCCGTTGTGCATTAGCGTACATGCCGAATAAGCCTATCAATGCCAATGACATGAATATCTTTTTCATACATAAACTTTTTAATGTTCTCTTTTTGAAATGCGAAGTTGCAGGGGTGTTAATCCCGCAAGGTAGCAGAAATGCCTATGACCCGCTCTTGAAATGATTACGAGCAGCTCGTGGAGTAGGAAATCAAATACGGAAAACACAATTGCGGACGAACAGGGATATTTTTCCTGTTTGAGGGGGAGCATGTGTAGTCGGATGATGAGCTATTGCAAGTGTTTGAACAAAGGCAGAAGAAAAGATGTCCTTTGTTTGAGTAGTTACCGGAAATAAGGGTTTAATCAGTTTAACACTTTCATCAAAAGCTTTTTGATCTTTCTCAATTTTAATCTGCTGGTGTTCATCATGGCAACAACCATTTATCTGGTAGTTGCAGTGGCCGGTATTACCAGTTTGGGTCATACCGCAATAAGGGCAGGCATCGGATTTTTTCTTTTCATCCCCTAATCCCCATGCAACCAACCTATCCATACAATAATGGCGGTATATGCCAACTCCCACGGAGGAGGAAAGATAAACCAAGGCTAATATGGTGATTAGGAACCTTTTCATTACCTGTCTAAAAACTGCACTGTAAAAATACTACAATCTCACAAGAAAATTGTTATACAATTTCTGGCGAGATTTATAAAATTTTGACACGGTAAAAAGCCAATTATTATAAAAATCAAAATTTCATCCTTTGTATCCTTACCGCATTCAGAATCGCCAGCAGTGCCACACCCACATCAGCAAACACAGCCTCCCACATAGTTGCCAGTCCACCCGCACCCAGTGCCAGTACAATAGCCTTTACTCCAAATGCCAATCCAATATTTTGCCATACAATTCTATTGGTTGCCTTGCCAATTTTAACAGCGGTGGCTATTTTAGAAGGTTGGTCGGTTTGAATAACAACATCTGCTGTTTCTATTGCTGCATCACTGCCTAAAGCTCCCATTGCAATACCCACATCACTTAAAGCAAGTACAGGTGCGTCATTGATGCCATCGCCGGCAAAAGCAACAATCTTACTTTTATCTTCTTTGATTTGCTCTACCTTTTCCACTTTGTGTTCGGGCAGCAGGTCGCCGTAGGCATTATCAATATTCAATTGTTCTGCAATCTTATCAACTACAGCCTGCTTATCGCCGGAAAGCATAATAGATCTTATTCCCCGTTTATGTAAGTCGTCAACGGCCTGCTTGCTATCCTCTTTTATTTCATCCGCAATGGTTACATACCCGGCTAATTTATTTTCAACAGCCACTACTACAACCGTATCTGTAACATTTTTTAGTTCTTCATTTACCGGGATTTTGAGTTTATCCATCAATTTTACATTCCCTGCGAGTACTTCTTTACCATTGGCTTTTCCTTTTAATCCATGTCCTCCGATTTCTTCCAGGTCAGTGATAGTCATGTCCTTCATAGCATTACCAGCATATTCGACAATCGCCTTTGCTACCGGGTGAGTAGATTTGGATTCAAGGGCTGCTGCTAATGGTAACCATTGATCATCCGGCATGTCGTAACTTTTTACCTGCTGTACCTTAAAAACCCCTTTGGTCAAAGTTCCGGTCTTATCCATGACGACAGTATTCACTTTCGTCATCAGGTCAAGATAGTTGGAACCTTTAAATAGAATGCCGTTTTTTGAACCAGCGCCTATTCCTCCAAAATATCCCAGCGGGATAGATATTACCAATGCACAAGGGCAAGATATAACAAGGAATATCAAGGCGCGATATAGCCATTGATTGAATGCGTAATTTTCCACAAAAAAATAGGGAATAAATGTGAGCCCGATGGCAAGAAATACGACAATGGGGGTATAGACCCTTGCAAAGCGTCTGATGAATTGTTCCGTCTTTGCTTTACGGGTTGTAGCCTGCTGCACCATTGTGAGTATGCGAGCCAGCGAACTATCGCTAAACAGTTTGGTAACTTTTAACTCTATTACCTTCTCCTGGTTGATCATGCCCGCCAGCACCGTTTCTCCCTTTGAAATGGAGGAAGGCTTGCTTTCGCCCGTTAATGCCGCTGTATTAAACGAACTGCTATCGCTCAGCATTTCACCGTCTAAGGGCACTTTCTCGCCAACCCTTACCTGTATGGTATCGCCTACTTTCACATCTGTTGGCGAGACCTCTTTGTAATTCCCGTCTGCCAATACAGTTGCGGTATCCGGTCGTATATCCAACAGCGCTTTGATGCTTCTTTTAGCACGATTTACCGCTGCGTCCTGGAACAATTCTCCTACAGTATAGAATAGCATTACTGCAACTCCTTCAGGATATTCCCCTATATAAAATGCCCCAACGGTGGCAATCGTCATTAAAATAAACTCCGTAAATACATCACCTCTTACCAAGAGCCTGATACCCTTTACAGCTACAGTCCACCCAACCAATAAATAGGCAACTCCGTACCACACAAAGCGTACCCAACCCGCAAAGAATGCGGGTTTTATGTAACCGTCAGTTATAATTCCCGCAATAAGCATTACGAAACACATAATAGCCGGTAGATATACTTTCCATGCAGCACCTTCTTCGCCATGTTCATGTTCTTCAACTTTTTCATGTTTTTGTTCAACTTCCTCTTTGGGTCTAACGTCCTTTTCGTATACTATTTGCCGGACTGATTTTACTTTCAATCCTTCCTGGTTAATAGCATTTAAGAGCTGCTGCTTATCCGTTTTTGTCTGGTCAAGCTCTAAACGGATGTTGCCTGTTGCAGATACAGATACATCTGCTATACCTGGTATTTTCTTTAACTGATTTTCTCTGACGTTTGCTTCCATCATTTCCCGGATACTTTCTACTTCAATCAGCAAATGATTAAACTGCTCCGTTATTTCCGCTCCTGCTTCTTTTGCCAAATGTTCTACCCGTTCAATAGAAATTACATCAGGATCGTAATGAAAGCACAGTTGCGCCTTATTTGCTTCATTACCCGGAATTAGATGTGCTTTTTCAACACCCTTATGCTTTTGCATAACAGTAATAATCCGTTGCACACAGGCATCCCGCTCATCTGGTATTTCAGGTAGGAGCAAATCCAAATTGATCTTAATTTTTTTCATAATCATTAATTAATGAAATAAAAAATGATAATATTTATATCAAGGAAAAGTTGTATTACTTCCATGACCCAATAAAGTTTAATTGTTAATTATCAGACGTTAAAACTTAAAGGATTTATAAATTGATAAACTTCCAAGTATGGTATTGAACTTTTTTAACTCCGTTACATTTACAAATCCGTTCTCAATCAAATAATGAGGAAGGAGCCCTTTCACATTATCACGGGTTGTTGTAAAGCCATCAAGTAGCTGTACAATATAAAATAGCAACCTTACAAAAATATTATTAGGTTTTCCCCAATCAGCAATATTGAACTCACCTCCTGGCTTTAGTACCCGTAATACTTCCTTAAATGTGCGCTGTTTGTCTTTACTAGACAGGTGATGAATCATAAGGCTGCTGGTTACTACATCAAAATGATTATTGGGAAACGGGAGGGCATATGAGTAACCTTCCACTAACTTTATATCTGCTTGCTCGGCTTCTATTTTCCTTTCAGCTATGGTCAGTATTTTTAAGTCACCGTCCAGTCCCGTAACGTTAGCAAAAGGAAATTTGCTTTTCAGCATCAAAGACAATGTAGCTGTACCACAACCAATGTCTAAAATTTCCAGTGGCTTGCTTTGGGAAAAGCTACTAATAAGGTAAGACTTCCACTCCTTCTCCCTGAGGAACCGCGCGATCAGAAAGTCATAAAACTTCGTTAGCCGATTATATTTTAATGCTGGTATATAAGTCGATTGTGAAGTCATAAAATCAATTTTAATGTTCTTCTTCTTCTCCGCCTCTAGATTTAGATAACACGTAGAAAGCACCTTTTGTTATTATCTGAGCCTTTTCCGGTAATTCTTCCAAAGGAGTGATTTGTGTATATCCTAATTCAGTTACCCCAGTAACCACTTCTACTTTTTTGAACTGATAATGTTTCCCCACTTCATCCTTCTTTTCTTCTCCTTCTTCTTTAGGCTGTTCTGCCGATTTTTCTTCCAAGCCTGCCAGCATATAGATAAAATCCTTTCCTTCCGAACGAACCAACGCATCTACCGGTACAGCCGTTGTTAACTGGTTGCCTACGTCAATTAAGGCTGTTACATACATGCCGGGAATAAGTCTGTACCGGGCGGCATCCCTAATAATGGCATGAACAATAATACCTTTACTGGCATCTTCAAACGATTTGTTGATGCCATATATCTCACCATGTATCTGTTGATTATTCTGATTCGTAAGAATGAAATTGACTTTTTGACCGGTTTTTACTTTAAACAGATCTTTTTCAAATACAATCAGGTCGCAGTGAATCTCTGAATTATCAATAATTTCCATTAAAGGTTTTCCAGGTTCTGCAAATGTGCCTGTATTAATTGATATGTGACCAATGGTGCCACTAATGGGGGCAACAACCGGTATTTGTGTTACCAGTGTTCCGTTAACAACTGCTACAGGATTAATGCCTAACTGCTGCAATTGTTTTTCCAATCCTAATAGTTTTGCTTTCTCTGCATTGTAATTAGCCTGTGCCTGTTGTAATACTTTGCCAGTTCCCGCTTCTGCCTGGTTTAGTTCCTGCTGACGTTTTAATTCTTCCTGTGTAAAGGCAAAAGCATTCCTGGTGGTCAAATATTCCTGTTGCATTTTTACGAACTCCTGATTTTCTAACCAGACTACTGGTTTCCCTTTTTCAATGCTTTGGCCTTCCAGTACAGTTATCTTACGCACAATACCACCCATCAAAACATTTACATCTGCCTGGTTCTGTGGAGGTGCAGCTAACTGACCGCTTGCCTTTACTACCGCATTCAGGTTTTTTTGCTCCAGATTGCCAATCGTAATACCAACAGCTTTAAGTTGCTGTTCAGAAATCTCAACTACATCTGTATGTTCTTCTTGTCCTTCTTTTTCATTGGCTGCTACTTCAGTTTTTACTTCTTTTTTATCTGTGCTGCCGCCGCAGGAATACAATAATAAACTGCTTAGCAAAAAACAAAATGAGAAATAGACTGTTTTATATTGAAAGTGCTTCATATTAATTTCCTCCTTGCAGATAGTTTAATTGAATAATGGACTGGTTGTACTGGTTAAGCGCAGATAAATATTGTAGCCTGCTTTGAACGGCAAGACTAATGCTTTGTATAAACTCAATATACCCGATCTCTCCTTTACTGTAAGCAAACCGGGCAACCCGTATTTGTTCATCCGCTAATTTCAAACCAGTTGTTTGATAATACTCTACCGTTTGCCGGTATTTCTGATATTCCTTTAACCAGGCTCGATACTGGGTTTGAAGCTCCCTGGAAGCGTTTTGAAATTGTGTTTCCGCTACTGAAACGCCTATTTTGCTGGCATTTACCCTTGCTTTGTTTGCACCATTAAACAATGGCAGGCCGATTCCAAACTGTACTCCGCCAATTCTTGTTCCGGGAAAATAGCCCCTGTTAATCTTGGCAGGATCGAACCCGGAAATAACCAACTGATGGTTGTATCCCAGGGTAAATTCAGGAAACATTTTGGCTCTTTCAGCACGCACACCGGAGGATCTTACCTGCACCTGTTGCTGATAGTAGTCCAATACAGGATGTTCATTAAGGGATGATGTGTCTTTTTGACTAGCGGCAAAAGACAACACTGGAAGTATTGTATCGGTAATGGATATTTGTTCGTCTGTATTAAGTAATTGCTGTATAGTCAATTGATAGACCTGAAGATCAGCCAGCGCTTCTTTTTTCAGAAGCTGTACCTCCTGGTATTTGTTATCTGCAGCCATCTTTTCCAGTTTGGAGGTTTCACCTGTTTTCAGCCGAATGGCTGCTTTATCAGAAAAACTGTGGTAAATACTATCCTGAAAATCCAGCCATCGTATCTTCTCCACCCCGTACAGGTAATTATAGTAGGCTAGTTTTACTTCCCTTAGCAATCCGGCTTCGGTCAGATTGTGAAATTTATCAGCCAACCTGGTTTGTTGCAGCAAGAGATCCTTTTGCCGCTTATAGTATCCTGGCCACGCAAAACTTTGAGTGAAGCCGAGCGAATTGTCTATGTTACCGCCACTGGTAGGATCTTGCGTTAAGGTAAAATTGGTTCTTCCCGGCTCAAAGGCAGTTCGTTGCATAGCTTTATTCTGTAGTACCTCAAGCGATACGGTTTTTAACCGCAGGTTTTGTCGTTTGGCTATAGCAATAAGGCTATCAAGGTTTACAGGTTTATCTTGGGCAGAACCTGATACAGGGAAGAATAATGAGCAGCAAACTACGATTATCACGATCGTACTTACAGGTTGTATCTTCATTTTGCCGTTCTTTCCATTCTTTGAAAAAAGAATATACAGGCAGGGCAGCACAAACAAGGTAAGCAGCGTAGCTGTTATCAAGCCGCCGATCACTACCGTTGCTAATGGCTTTTGTACTTCTGCCCCGGCGCTGGTAGAAAGGGCCATTGGCAAAAAACCTAGTGATGCTACAGATGCTGTCATGATAACCGGGCGCAACCGGACTTTGGTGCCTTCCATTACCCGTTGATTGATATCCGTTATACCTTCCTGTTTTAATTGGTTAAAATAGCCAATGAGTACAATACCATTTAAGACTGCTACCCCAAACAAGGCAATGAAACCGACACCTGCAGAGATGCTGAACGGCATTCCCCGAAGCCATAACGCCACTATGCCGCCAATAGCAGATAAAGGCACCGCTGTAAAAATAAGCAACATTTGTTTTACACTACGAAAAGTAATGAACAACAGGAAAAGAATTAAAGCCAGTGCGGCAGGAACTGCAATGGATAATCGTTGCTTCGCTTCTTTCAGATTCTGAAACTGTCCACCATAGGTGATATAATAGCCTGCCGGCAATTTCAATCTTTTATCCAGGATGCTTTGAATTTCAGCTACGGTGCTTTCTACGTCCCGCCCACGAACGTTGAACCCTACATAGATCCTACGTTTTCCACCTTCACGGGACACCTGGGCTGGCGCTTCTTTAAATGAAATGCTGGCAACCTGATCCAGGGGGACTTTGTTGCCAGAGGGCAGGGGGATAAACAGGTTTTCAATGTTCATTATATTTTCCCGAAGATCGCGTTGCAGACGTACTACCATGTCAAAGCGCTTTTCACCTTCAAAAACAACACCTGCTACTTCACCGGCAAATGCGGCGCGCAGAACTCTGTTCACATCACTGATGCTTAGACCATACTGTGCCATCTTATCCCGGTTATACTCTACTACTATCTGGGGCAACCCTGTTACTCTCTCTATAAAAGGTTCTGTTACTCCCTTTACCGGTGCAATAAATTTTGCCACATTATTGGCCTGCTGGGCCAATATATCCAGATCATCTCCGTAAATCTTTACAGCAACGTCCTGCCGGATGCCGGTCATTAGTTCATTAAAGCGCATTTGCATAGGCTGGGTAATTTCAACATTCACACCTGGCAAAACGGATAGCGCTTCTTCCATCTTCTCCATCATTTCCTCTCGTGTTTTGGCGCTTGTCCATTTTTCTTTGGGCTGCATTGCTACCATCATATCTCCGCGTTCAATGGGCATTGGATCAGTAGGTATTTCTGCGCTCCCTATACGGGTAACCACTTGCTTTACTTCGGGAAACTTTTGCTTTAAAATATTTTCTGCCTTTGAGAATGATTCCACCGTCTGGCTAAGTGATGTTCCCTGCATCATAGAAATCTCCACTGTTAGATCACCTTCTTCGAGTGTAGGAATAAACTCGCCTCCCATACGGTTGAAGATGACTAAACTCATTCCAAACAGAGCTAAAGCAATTAGTACAGTGGTCACTTTCCATTTTAAAACCCCTTTCAGTACAGGTTCATAAATTCGGTGAAAGAAACTCATAATCCGGTCGGATACCGTCTTTTTATGTTCTGTCTTTTTGCTGAGAAACAAAGCGCTCATCATTGGCACATAGGTAAGCGATAAGATAAATGCGCCAAGAATTGCGAAGGCAACGGTCTGGGCCATCGGCTTAAACATCTTGCCTTCAATACCTACAAGGGCAAATAGTGGCAGGTAAACGATCAAAATGATTATTTCTCCGAACGCGGCACTGTTACGGATCTTGGAGGCAGCCTGATAAACTTCCTCATCCATTTGCTCCTTTGATAATCTAGCAACGCCTGGGAATAAATTGCTCTCTGTAATTCTGAAAATAATGGCTTCCACAATGATAACCGCACCGTCTACAATTAATCCAAAATCAATAGCCCCCAGGCTCATTAGGTTGCCAGACACATTGAATAACTGCATCATACCAAATGCAAACAGCATAGATAGCGGTATTACGGATGCCACCAATAAACCTGCTCTTAGGTTGCCTAAAAGCAGCACCAGTACCAGTATTACTATTATACCGCCTTCCACAAGATTTCTTTTCACAGTATCAATGGTGCGACCCACCAGTTCTGTACGATCAATAAATGGTTCTATAACTACTCCTTCCGGTAAGGACTTTTGTACCTGTTTCATCCTTTCTTTCACATGCTCAATCACACTGCTGAAATTTTCACCCTTTAGCATTAATGTAATGCCGGCTACCACTTCTCCTTCTCCATTACGTGTAACAGCCCCGTATCTGGTGGCGCTGCCCCATTGTACCTTTGCCACATCACGGATGAGTACAGGAATGCCATTTACACTTTTAATTACTATTTTTTCAATGTCGCCTAGAGTTTTCACTTGCCCCAGGCCCCGTATAAAGTAGGCATTGCTCCGTTGCTCAATATAGGAACCGCCGGTGTTTTCATTATTATTCTCCAGTGCTTCAAATATTTCTGTAATGGAAACATTTTGAGCATTAAGCCTTTCGTTGTCAAGGGCGACTTCGTATTGTTTTACATAACCGCCCCAGCCACTCACTTCCGCTACGCCTTCCGTGCCCGCTAACTGTGTACGAACAAGCCAGTCCTGGATGGTACGCAAATCCATAGCAGTATATTTTTTTTCATAACCAGGCTTGGTATGTATAACATACTGGTAAATTTCGCCCAAGCCGGTTGTAATGGGGGCCAAACCAGGCTCGCCCATTCCTTTAGGAATAACCCTTTCAGCTTCGGTTAGACGTTCGCTTACCTGCTGACGGGCCCAATATACATCCACCTTATCCCTGAAAACAAGAGTTATAACAGAGATACCTGAACGGGAAATAGAGCGTTTTTCAATTACATCTGCAATGTTGGCCATTGCAAGCTCTATGGGTGCTGTAATGAATTGCTCTACCTCCTGAGCGCCCAGATTAGGGGCCTGGGTGATGATCTGCACCTGGTTATTGGTAATGTCGGGCACAGCATCAATTGGCAATCGCGACAGCGATATAATACCCCAAACAACTAAAGCAAGGGTAAATATCCCAATAACGAGTTTGTTCTTTATTGAAAAATGAATGATCTTATCGAACATAATTGATTAGTGTTTTGAAACGAGCCGGTAATACTGGATGATACGAAGTATTATACCAGCAATCATTATAGCACTTAACAGTACAATAATTACTATTTTAATAATTCGTAAAGCCAACGGCTGTTTAGGGCGTTTCTGCCTTTTCTTGCCTTTTTTAGAAGTCAATTGTGACAATTAGAATATGTGCAACAATAAACGCCAAAATCGTAAAGACCTGACATACAGTTTGCAAATAAACCAGAAGATTATAGCAATTGAGGCGGTTGCCAGACAGGGAGAGATATTTCTATAATGCCGGACTGGCGGTTATCTGAATAAAGAGAAGATGTAAAGTTTGCAGGGGTGATTAATGTATAAAAACCATAATTAAGCGTAAAACCGGCGCAACAGGTACATTGGCAGAAAGGAGAACAAGTATCGGTATCCGGATGCTGTTGCACTGGAGTTTTTGTAATTTCTGTTTTTGCTTTTCTGGCCATCATGGCAGACGCAGCATCAGCACAAGGCATACAGCTCAGTGCGAGTACGATAATTGCCATTATAAAGGCCAAAAATTTCATGTGGCAAAAATACAGGATTTTGTTACAATTTTATAGAGGGATTGGCAAATAAAATGGCAATATAGTTGCATATTAAGCATATCTTGACCTAAAAGCCCCGATATTGCGGTCTTGATGTTGGGTGACCCATATAGCCATGGGAAGCACGGGGTGTACTGGAAGCCTGATTTTCAATATCACAGAACCTCATTTTGAAATTTTGCTGGTTAATGCCCGTCATATAAAGAAGGTTCATCTTCTCACAGGCAAAAAACCGGGATCACTCCCGGTTTGCTGCTTTCTCACAATGCAGGACTTCCTGGTCAGGAATCCTATCAAACTATTTCATTCCTTAATTTGTTTCCGGCTTCTTCTCTGCCAGCTTCATTCCACATTTCGGGCAGGTACCCGGTTTGCTACTTACTACATCCGGATGCATAGGACAGGTATATTTCATCACCTCCATTTTCATTTGCTCCTTTTTGGAAGGGAGCAGGGTCTTGCCGCATTTAGGACAAGTGCCCGTTTTATTGCTGATAACATCCGGATGCGCCGGACAAGCGTAAGATTTTGTTACCTCCATTTTCATCTGTTCTTTTTTGGAAAGTGTTAAATCCACACCGCATTTAGGGCACTTACCCGGCTTATTACTGGTTACATCCGGATGCATAGGGCAGCTATATACCGTTATATGCTGCGTTGTGTCCTCTCTACCGCCTTTTTGCTGGGCATATGCGGCAAACGCAGTGGTAATGGCGATCAGGAGCATGAGTAGTTTTTTCATTGTTATTATCTTTAATTGTGAATAGTGATCTTTCCTTTTTAGTTTTTAGTATTGGCTGAAATGGTTGTTGCCAGCAGATGGTTCACTTTGAATTTCTTTGCAAAACTATCGTATGTTGATAACTCTGCATCGTTCCTGAATTGAGCATCCAGGAAGTTATGGAACAGGTACTTTTCAGGAAACGAGTGTTTGAGATTACTGATTGTCAAAGGAAGTATTTCACTGTTTCCTGCTGTGGAATAGAAATACTTTCTTTCCATCTGTATTCCTTTACCCTGCGTAACATTCAGGTATCTGTAATAAATCCATATGTCTCCCTGCTCACTCAGCGTATAAGGCACCTTATTCCAGGTACGGACTACCTGGCCGTTATTACGCTGATAAGCATATATCTTGCCTTTAAACAGTCTGCTTTTTTGGCCATTGTGCTTAACGGTAATAAAGTTATTACCTGAAAATTCATGGAAACGGAGCTTATCTGTACCGGCATAAGAAAGTTTGTTGTTTCTGAAATCGGTAAAGCTCAGGTAAATACCACTCGGGTACTGCTGCGCATTGGCATACAATGCCAATAAGCCTATAAATGCCAATGACATTAATATCTTTTTCATAAAATAAGTTTTTAAATGTTGTTGTTTTGGTGTGGCGTACCGGGACGATCAATCCCTGTCAGGCAAAGAGGGAATGCCTATAGCCCGTTAACAGCATCATACGGGCACCTCGTGGGGTAAAATCAAATGCGAAAAACACAATTACGAATGAATAGGGTAACTTTTCCTGTTGCTGGGGGAGCATGCGTTGTTGGGTATACTGTAACTGCTGAAGGTACAAAGACATTATAAAATTCAACCGGAAATTGGGTAATAGCCAGCAAGTACGGTTTTGCCAGCTTAACGTTCTCATCAACCTTTTTTTGGTCTTTTTCAATTTTTATCAGTTGATGCTCATTGTGGCAGCAACCTGAAGCTTGCTTCCTGCAGTGCTCACCAGGGCTGGTTTTTCCCATTCCACAATAAGAACAGGCATCGGACATACTATTTTCATCACCTACCCCCCAGGCAACTAACCTGTTCATGCAATAATGACGGTATACATTAGCTCCGACGGAAGAGGAGAGATAAACCACCATTAATATGCTAACCAGTAACCGTTTCATTGCCTGTTAAAAATCAGTATAAAGTTACGTCAATAAGAATCAGGAATTGTTATATAATCTTCCGGAATATTTATAAAATTTTGACCTTGTTTATCGCCAACCTGCCTTGCTTCTTAAAGCCATTTTTTAATGTCTTGGAACTGATCGCATAAAGTACGAACCCCGAAATTACAGTTACCAGGCCAAAGACGGAAAATACGCGCAATAGTATATTGCTGATATTATCTCTGGACTCGTAATCCATGGTGTGCAGCATCCATAGTAAATCAAAAGTCCTCCATTTATTATTACGGAACTTTTGAACAGTGCCCCATTCACTGGCCACATATACGGTTGTGGCCGATGGATGTTCAAACGTAATAGCATAGGCTGGCAATGGGCTCTCCCTGTATTCGTGGTGCCTGCTGGTGGTAGTCAGATATTCAACGGCTGCGACCTTTGGATTACCGTTAAATCGGAGCTTTGCCACCGCTACAGCTTCATGCTCAGAAAGCGCCGGTCTTAACTGCCCAGTCTCTGCATTGACAAGGAAGATTTTCTGGTGCCCGGAATGATCATGGGAGTGGTTATTTCCAGTAGCGCCCATACTCCTGATCTGATAGTATGGCTTTCCAAGGATCTGTATTAACTGGATGGAGGTTAATGAATCAATACCTGCTATCTCCCGGATATTGTTCAGCGCCACCGTAGGTGATACCAGCGGAAGATTGGCCGGCAGTAAAGGCTCTGGTTTCTTCTGAAAATCGCCATGCACCTCATCCATATTGCTCCAGCTGAAATACAGCCCGCCAATGGTCCACAGTAAAAATTGTATCCCAAGGATAAGACCCAGATAACGATGCGCTTTGCGAATGTAGTAATGTTTACTTTTTGCCATGAAAACTATAATATAAAATTGATTGATTAGAAACGTACCAGCAATCCTCCTCCCCATTTGTATCTTGAATCATACCCACCAGATAAGGATATTTTTCTGGCAAGCATATATTCCAGGTCAAGGTGGTATTCTTTATCTGTATTGACGCGCCAGTTAAAGAACATTCTTGGCAGCAGCCATTGCTCTCCATCCAACTCAAACCTGACCCGGCCCTTTGCATTAACACGCAGGTCTGCATCAATAAAGAAAGGAAGTGTATAACGCACACCCAACACCGGCAGATCAAAATCCTGTTCAAAAGTCTGCTTACCGGTAAACAGGTTATAATATTGCTGCCTGAGTGTACTAAACCCAATGTAAGGCCGGAACCAATCACCTATGTACCTTTCATAACTCACATTGGCTTCATACTGACCATCATAGTTGGCATTTACCTCTGCCCGGAAAGCATTACGGGCGTTGATATAATTGGCCTGCAGCTCACTCATATGACTTTTGGCAGCAATACTGCCATAGAAGAACCACATTTTCTCTTCATCAATTAGTTTTTTCAGCGGGAAACTTGCCAGGGCCGTATCACGTTTGCTTCCCTCATAATGAACAATACGCGACATGCCGCTCATCATGTGATAGAGGATATGGCAATGAAAAAACCAGTCTTTATCTTCATCCGCAGCAAATTCGATAGTTACCGTGCTCATAGGCGGTACATCCAGTGTATGTTTCAAAGGAGAGTAATCTCCATTTTTATTGAGCACCCTGAAAAAGTGACCGTGCAGGTGCATGGGGTGGTTCATCATGGTGGTATTTTCTATAACAAATTGCACCACTTCTCCTCTTCTGACCAATATTTTGTCTGCTTCCGACAGCATCTTATTATTGATGGACCATACATAGCGATACATATTGCCGGTAAGTTTCAGATCCACTTTCCGTACGGGTTTATCTTTGTCAAACGCCGTTTTGCTCCTTGCCTTCAGCATATCATAATTGAACAACACAAAACCGCTTTTGTCGGGCTCCTGCATTGCATGATCCATATGCTCCATATTATGGCCGGTATCTTGTTTCATGTCCATGCCCGGCATAGTGTCTGCAGGCATATCCTCCATCTTCATCTCCCCGGAATCCTTATCCATCTTCATATCCATGTTGCCGCGATCCATGTGGTCCATATTGTCCATCTCCATTCCCTTCATGTTATGGCTCATTTTCCCAGGAAAGTTCACTGACATATCCGTCATCATTGCATCCATCTTCCATACATTGGGCCTGGGAACATCAGGCGCATACGTAGTATCCCCTTTGCCGATAAAGGCGGAAGCATGGCTGGCCACATCCTGTGATGTGGCGCGCAGTTCATAAGTACCAGCAGAAGGAACCGTTATCAAAAAGTCGTATGTTTCTGCAACACCTATCAAAATCCTGTCAATCTTAACAGGTTGCACATCTACGCCATCCGAAGCTATCAATTCCATTTTCCCTCCGGCATACTGCAGGTAGAAATAAGAAGAAGCGGAACCATTTATAACCCTCAATCGCAGCTTTTCCCCGGGTTTATACTTTGACAAGTCAAGGCGCGGGCTTCCTGCAAGCAGGAACTTATCATAATATACATCAGACATATCCATAGGTGGCATACGCTTAAATCCCCACTTCACACGTTCTCCCCACGAACGGTGCTGCAACAGCTTGTCCAGGCTTTGCGGATAGCCTTTCTTTATGGCGTACCACTCATTGTCCGGATCATTCCTTCTTAAAGTCTTTAATACACTGCCGGGTTTTTCATTGGTCCAGTCGGAAAAAAGTAACACTATATCCTTATCTGTAGCAAATATCTTTTTGCGGGGTTGTATTACAATGGGGCCATAAATGCCGATCTGTTCCTGTAGCATGGTATGCGAATGATACCAATAGGTACCGCTCTGTTTTAGCGGAAAGGTAAAAGTATAAGTAGCGCCTGGCCGGACAGGCGCCGTGGTCAGGTAAGGAACACCATCTTCCTTATTGGGGAGCAGCAGCCCATGCCAGTGGAGGGAGGTTTCATGATGCATCAGGTTGTGCACACGTATCACGGCCGTATCGCCCTCAGTAAAATACAGCGTTGGCGCCGGTATCTGCCCGTTAATGGCCATCGCATGCCTGATCTTGTTACCGGAAAAATTCGCCATGGTATCATTCACGTATAGATCATACTCAACTACACCCTTACTTTTGGCAGGGGGCATATTCATACCAGTCATATTGTGCACTGCATGCATATCCTTTTCATGCTGCGCAGAAAGGGTGACGGGGAAGATAGCTATTGCCAACAATAAGAAATATTTCATACAGTTGCAGGTTTAGTTCTTATTTCTGTCTTCTATAGAAGTTAATGTGGTGTCAATCCATTTTGTAACCAGTTCTTTCTGATCCGCTGTTAACCGCGCATCGGCATGCATCAGGCTATAGGAGTTGAGCGGCATTTCTCCTTCCATTATCTGCTCCCTCATCCCTTTCAGTTTACTACGTTGTCTTTTGGATGAGTAGGCGCCATACTCGTTAAAATTCAGTTCCTTTTTACCATCTCTGATATGGCCGGCCATAAACCATCCTGCCGGCTGTATGTTCATATACCATGGATACCGGGTGTTATTGCTATGACAATCATAACAAGCAGTCTTCAATATTGTTTGCACGTCCGGCGGCATTGGGTATAGCCTGGCAATATCATCAGGAAAACCCTGGCTGCTGCTTTGGTTTTTGGACGGGCGGATAAACTGTATTAAAGCAAAAATGATCAGCAAGGAAAGAAAAACAATTCTGGATTTTCGCATACAATAAATTAAAGCGGTACTTTCCGCAAACAAACGGATCTGTTGTCAGATAGCCGCTCATTTGCGGAAAGCGTGTTTACCATTCTATAAACAATCAACTATTGGATCACCTCCTTAGCAGTACCACAGGTAGGCATTTTACTGCCGAGATACGGATTCTTTATCTCTTTTGTTTCGCTCAACCAGAAAGCTCCTTTATTATTATTTGCCATCGGGCAATGATCATGGTATAAAGCCTGCCCGCCGCCGAATGCTTTCACCAGCGCATATACGTCTTCGCTCATCTCAACGAAGTGCTCCCGCTGATGTTCAATATTACCTTTGTTCTTACCGATATGCTCTGCATGTTCTTTCAGGTCGTCTTCATTTTCAGTATATAACTTCTGCTGCTCTGGTGTCATGGCAGATTTATCAACTTTTCCCATTGCTTCAGCCATTTCTTCTCCACCACTGGCCGCTTCAGCAGAATTATCTCCTGCCAGGCCATTTTTAATATGCAGGTAATGGTCAATAACAGGCTTTAAGGAAGCGGCCACCTTAGCATCTACGTTTGCAAACTGAGGTTTCACTTCGGCTATTGCGCTATCACCCGCAGGTGCTTCCTGTTGCATGGCTTCACCGGCCATGGCAGCAGTATCCTGCTCATGCCCTTCATGAGATTTATTGCCGCTGTTGCAGGCGGCAAAAGTAATGGTGGCAATAACTAAAGCGCCGATAATGATCTTTTTCATTTTTCTGTTTTTTGAATGTTTAAAGAAATTGGTGTTTAGGCTATTTTATTTGAATTTTACTTTACTCTTAACAACTTAGCGTTAATGGCAACAATAATGGTGCTCAGGCTCATCAGGATGGCGCCCATGGCAGGGTTGAGCATGAACCTGGGGAACAGGATACCTGCCGCCAGGGGAATGGCAATAACATTATATCCTACCGCCCAGACCAGGTTCTGGATCATCTTGCGATAAGTGGCCCTTCCAAAAGAGATCATCTGCACCACATCTTTAGGATCGCTGTTCACCAATATTATGTCTGCTGTCTCTGCTGCCACATCCGTGCCGGAGCCAATCGCTATCCCTACATCCGCCATTGCCAGTGCCGGTGCATCATTTACGCCGTCGCCGGTCATAGCCACCACTTCCCCTTTATCCTGGAACTCCTTCACCTTGCTTTGTTTTTCATGTGGCAGTACATTGGCCAGATAACCGTCCATGTTAAGTTTCCCGGCTACAGCAGCGGCCACCTGTTCATTATCGCCTGTTAAAAGAAATGACTTTATACCCATCGCTTTCAGATCGGCGATGGCTTCCGCAGCAGTTTCACGTATGCTATCTGCGAGTGTGATGATACCTGCCGGTGTATTATCTATCAATACGAAATTCACTGTATCCGTTGACTGATCTACCTCTGCCGGAATTGCAGGCGCCGGCTTACCCTCCTGCTTAAAGTAATTAGGCCCTGCAGCTACCACGCTTTTACTATTTACTGTACCGGTAACGCCAACACCCTGCATATATTTAAAATCAGTAGAAGGCCACAGTGCAAGATTCTTTTCTTTCAGCTTCCTCATTACACCATGTGCTATATGATGCTCTGAATTTTGCTGGATCGCGGCTGCATACTGCAAAATTTCATCAGCGCCGTATTGATCTGTCAGGGGAATGACCCGCTGGACTTCATGTGAGCCCTTGGTAAGTGTTCCTGTTTTATCGAAGATAATGGTGGTGAGCTTACGGGCGTTCTCAAATGCGGTACGGTTACGGATGAGTAACCCATGTACGGCAGATAAAGTGGTAGATATAGCTACCACCAGGGGAATAGCAACACCCAGGGCATGGGGACAGGAGGTGACCATTACCGTTACCATCCTTTCCAGGGCAAAGGATAGTTCCTGGCCCGCTGTGAGCCATACAATAAAGGTAATGGCCCCCACGCTGATGGAAACAATGGTCAACCATTTAGCCACCTGGTTAGCCAGGTTCTGCGTACGGGATTTGGCCCCCTGTGCAGACTGGACCATATTTATTACCTTGTTCAGATAACTGTCCTTTCCGGCGCCGGTCACCTGTACTTTCAGCGCCCCGTCGCCGTTTACTGCGCCGCCGATCACTTTAGCGTCTTTCCCTTTTTTCACCGGCACGCTTTCTCCAGTGAGCATGCTTTCATTGATATCTGAGCTGCCTTCCAGAATGATCCCATCGGCAGGGATCTTCTCTCCAGGTTTAACAAGGATCACGTCATTATTCTGTAACTCCTGTAATGGCACATCGGATATCTGCCCGTTACGCTCCACATGCACCACGGCAGGCAGTAAAGCAACCAATGATTCCAAAGCACGGGAAGCCGCCATCTGGGACTTCATCTCCAGCCAGTGGCCCAGCAGCATAATATCAATCAGGGTAGCCAGTTCCCAGAAAAAATCCATCCCCCGCAGGCCAAATACCACAGCTACGCTATAAACATAAGCAACGGTGATAGCCACAGCCACCAGTGTCATCATGCCGGGGTTCTTCCACTTCAGCTCCCTTACCAGCCCCACCAGGAACGGCCGGCCACCGTAGAAATAAATGAAGCTGCTAAAGGCAAGCAACACGTATTTATCGCCGGAGAAAGTAAACTTAAATCCCAACCATTGCTGGATCATATGTGACAACAGCAGGACCGGAATGGTGACCACCAGACATATCCAGAACCGCTTCAGAAAATTTTCCGTATGGTGACCGGCATGCTCATCATGCCCGCTCATGCTGTCATGCGCTTTATGATGCGCAGGGCCGGCCATTTTCATAGCTGTGTGATCATGGCCACCGTGCCCATGATCATGCCCGGCAGGCTTACCACTTTTGGCAGTATGCGTTTTATGCCGGTGTTCGTGATGTTCATGATGGCTGTGCTGGTCTTCCATATATAATTTTTAGGGTGACAGAAAATTCGATGATTATTGAATAGTTTCTTTCACTTCCCCGCAGGTCATCATCTTTTCCCCGAAATAAGGATTCTGTATGGCTTTGTTGCTGCTTAACCAAAAAGCGCCTTTATCATTCATGGCCATAGGGCAGAAGTCAACGTATAACTGGCCACTGCTCATTCCCGATTTCCTGATCAGGGAAATAAAATCACTGCTCAAAGCTGAAAAAGCAGTTCGCTGCTCCTCAAGATCAGCAGTAGCTGTGATCTTTGCAGCACTTTTGCCAATAGCTTCCCCACCGGTCACTTCCCTGGCGCCTGTTTCTATGGCGTTACCTGCCAACCGGGCTTCCTTCACATCTCCTTTAATGAGCGCAGCAGCCAGATGCGCATAATGCTGATACACAGCGTTCAGCTTATCATCTTTCAATTGCACAGCCGCTACCGGAGCAGCGCTTTCCTCCATGGCCATCTGATCATGTTCATTATTGCCAGTAGTATCAATGGTGCTACTATTCTTTTTCACATTACTGCAAGCTGCCAGAAAAATAAGCGCCAACACCGGAACAACAGCTACTTTCATGAATTGTTTCATTGGTTTCAGATTTTTATTGAAAATGATAAAAGGTTTAATGATCATGGCTTCACATACCCGGCATTCCTGCCATTGGGTTTGAGCCTTTTTTAAGAATGTATTCAGAATACAGTAAGTAAGCACCGGTGACTACTACTTTATCTCCTTCCTTTATTCCATCCGTAATTTCAACTGAATCAAAATCTTCCATACCGGTGCTTACCATACGCGGTTCAAATTTTCCACGGGCTTTCTCAACCCATACATGCGCACCCTTACCATCCCTGATCACAGCATCCACAGGCAGGCTTAACACATTTCCCTTACTTTTAACCGGTAACAGCACATTAGCCTGCAATCCCGGCTGCCAGCGGTTATCAGGGTTAGGTATGGCGCCGCGTACCTGTAACAACTGGCTGCCGCTTTGCAGTGCCGGATTTATAAACTGAACCGTCATGGTCTGCGGCTCATTTTCCCAACCTGCAACAATCACCTTTACCTGTTGCCCAACATGAATGGCTGATGCCTCTGCCGGATAAACATCTGCTTCCACCCAGAGCTGGTTATATCCTTCCAGGCGCATCACCGCTCCACCCTCTGCTACATACTGCCCTTCAGTTGCTGTCAGCTCCGACACCACTCCGCTGACAGTGGCCGGATAAGTAACATAAGGATCTACCTTTTGTGATTGCACCAGTTGAGCAATCTGGGCGTCGCTTTGATCATATAATACCAGCTTCTGGCGTGCAGCCTTTTCAATCTGCCTGAAGCGGGCATCCTCCGGGAACTGTTTTACCTGTGCAACGGCCAGCAGGTATTCCTGTTGCAGGGAGGCCAGTTGTTCCGAATATATTTTATATAAAGGCTGTCCTTTATTCACCTTTACGCCTGTTTCCTTTACATATAGCACCTCAATGCGGCCCGGTACCCTGCTGGAAATAACGGCCGTTCTTTCTGGGTCTGTTACCAGCCGTCCATTCAGCCGCTTAAAGTTGGATAAAGCACCAGCAGCGCCTACTGTCATAGTAGTAACGTTGGCAAGCACAATCTGGCTTTCCCCGAGGGTAAGGGCAGCCTCTTTATTGGTCTTATCGAAAGGCACCAGGTTCATACCGCATATAGGGCATGTACCCGGCTTATCCTGTACTATCTGCGGGTGCATGGAGCAGGTATAAGTTTGTTTCTTTTCACCGGCCACCTCTTTTTTTCCTGCATCCTTGCAGGCCGCCAGCAACAGTGCCGGCGCCAGCGAAGCAAACGCAACTGTCTTTAAAAAATTTTTTCTTTCCATATCGGTATTGTTGCATTTAATTATTGGTTTTAATAAAGCTCTCGCTATCCACCAGGTAATAAGCATTGGAAGCTACTTTCCATCCGTCGATATTCGTATTTACCTGTATCATATCTTTAGCCTCTACACCTGTTTCCACTGCCATGGGAACATAAACATCCTTTTCTTTCTTAAAGACAACAGATTTATTTCCCAGTCGCCAGACGGCCTTGCGCGGCAACCACCAGCCTTCTGTATAAACAACCGGCACATTGGCGGTCTGCAATTGCCCTACCTGGAAACCATGATCTCCCAGGTATACCCGTGCCAGCGTAAAGTTCAGGCCATTACGAAAAACGGGTTCTACCAGGCCAATGCTGCCGGATTGCATAGCATTCTCGTCATTATTAGGATAGAACAGCAATTTCTGGCCACGTTTGATCCTGGCCGCCAGTTGGGAGGGGAAAGCGAATTCCGCTACCAGGGCTTTGGCCTGGTAAATAGTAAAAAGTGACTGGCCTGCACTTACATACTGTCCCTCTCTAAGCAGTACAGGCGCTGCTGCCGGCGCCATAGGGGCAGGAGTAGCAGGGGCAGCCGATGCTCCTCCACTCATACTTCCCATTCCATCCCCGCCAGCTGCAGAAGAAGGCGGCATTGCGGTTGGAACCGCTGCAGGAACTGCAGCAGACTTTTCCAGGATATAGCCGTCGCTGTTACTGTAAACAGGAACGCGATACAGAACATTTCCCGTTCTCAATACCTGTTCTATCTGTGCCGGCTGCATACCCAGTAACAATAACCGCTGCTTTGCGCTTGCCAGCAGCTCATTACTGTTATGCGCTACATATAGCAGCTCCCGCTGTGCAGCAGCCAGATCAGGGGAATAGACCTCCATGATCAACTGGCCTTTCCTGACCGGCTGGTAGTTATATTTGATCAACAGCCGTTCAACACGGCCGCCCACCCGGCTGGCAATGCTGGTCTGGTTACGGGTATCGTAAGTAATAACCCCATTGACGGCAGAAGCATAAATACGGGTACCGGTTTCTGCCTGAATAGCAGGAATGGTAGCGATCACCTGCGCATTAACAGGTTTAGTTAGCATCACAATACCACTATCCAGCACCAGTTCTTTATTGCTGCCTTTTGGCACCAAGTCCATACCGCATATAGGGCATTTCCCCGGCTTATTCCGTATTATTTGCGGGTGCATAGGGCAGGTCCATAGCTCTCCGGCTTTATGTTCAGCATGCGATGCCTTATCGGTTTTACCCTTACAGGCCGTCAGAGCAGATAAAGCAATAAACAAGCCCAACAATATGCTAACGATATAATTGTTTCTCATAATCCACGATCATTTCATAAAGTTTTAATTTTTCATCCAGCACGGTGGCCTGCATCATAGTGAGCGCTTCCCAGGAATCGATCACAAAAGACAGCGCCAGTTTATTTTCCTGGTAGTTCAGAAAGTTGGCATCCAACGTTTGCCGCAGGGAAGGAATGATCTTTTTTTCCATAGCTTCAATCCGCTGCTGCATGGTTTGAATCTCATATTGCATACCATACAACATCCCCTGTGTTTCCTGCAACATGGCCGCTCTTTCCTTTTCCATGGCCTGTACATTATATTGCATAGCCTTAATACCTGATTTGTACATTTTTGAAGACCATGGCGCAATGGGAATACTAATCATACCCATGGCGCTGTATGCATTCAGCATCCCGGCATCCAGGGGGTACATGTGATCAAAGCGGATACGGAAATCAGGTTTCTTCTCCCGCTTCATACTCTCAATATTCAGCTGCATGGAGCGGATGCTTGCGTCCATCTTTGCTATATCTTTCCTGGCAGCCGCCAGGGAGGCTGTATCATAAGAAGGCGCTATCCTGAAAACCGGCTCATAAGTTGTATCTATCTCAAACTCCTGGTTACCGGGCGCATTCATCAGACTGTTGAGCCACGATCTTGCTTTTGCAATGGTTCCTTCCTGCATGCGGATCATGTTACGGTTATCCTCGATCTTTGCACTGGCTCTATACACGCCGCTCAATTGAGATTGATTGTAAGGATACCTTACTTCTTCTATTTTCTTCATTGTCACCATGATCTTCTCATTCTCCTGCAATACAGCAATACGCTGTCTGGCAATAATCCAGTTATAATAAAGGCGCTTAGCCTGCGCTTTCAGATCATTCAGCGTATCATCCCTAGTGATCATTTCTATGTTCCCCTGCGATGCGATGTACTTTTTCTTTGCATTCAGCTTGGCGGGATTCGGAATATCCTGTTCTATCTGCAGCATCAAGCTTCCTCTTTGTTCCGGCATGATCATCTGCCCCGGATAAGGCGTCATAAAAGTTCCTACCCCTACCATGGGCGCCATCCAGGCGGTAGCGGCATCTGCACTGTATTTATAGCCCTCTGCCTTCAGGCCGTATGATTGCAGCAAAACATTGTTCCGGTCAATCCTTTGCAGGATGCTGTCAAGCGGCAGCACCGGCGCCTGTTGGGCAACCAGCTTTGCCGGCGCAAACAGCATGATAAATAATATATACTTAGTGATGTACTTCATGAATCTCCAATTTTCCATACTTGCGTAGTTCATATTCTTTCGTCATTAAAAAGATGAGCGGCGTTACCAGCAAAATATGCGTAGATGAGGTAAGCACGCCACCAATCATCGGCAGCACAATAGGCTTCATCACATCTGTACCCACGCCGGTTGCCCACAGCACAGGCACCAACCCAAAGAGGGCTACGCTAACCGTCATAAGCTTGGGGCGCAAACGTTTGGCGGCACCCTGTATTACATACTGCCGTAAATCTTCTCTGGTAATGGTTGCCGAAGAATTGCCCTTTGCTTTCACCAGCTGCTGCATGGCATCATTCAGGTAGATCACCATTACAATTCCCGTTTCCACCGCAATACCAAATAGCGCAATAAAGCCCACAGCTACAGCAACAGAGAGATTCACACCCCAGAACCAGATCATATATGCGCCACCAATCAGTGCAAATGGCACTGTGATCAGGCTCAGGAAGGCTTCCCTGATGGAATGGAAGGCGAAATACAGGGAAAAGAAAATGATCACCAGCACCACAGGTGCAATCCACATCAGGGTTTGCTGGCCGCGGATCAGGTTCTCATACTGGCCGCTCCATTCCAGGTAATAACCCTGTGGCAGAATGCCTTTAGCTTTACTAATCTTGTTAATGGCCTCGCTCACCGTGCTGCCAAGGTCGCGTCCACGTACGTTGAATAACACCGCTCCACGCAGCATGGCGCTCTCAGAGGTGATCATCGGAGGCCCGTCTTCAAACTTCACATCCGCCACGGCAGATAAAGGCACTTCTCCAAAAGATGCAGACATTACAGGAATGCGTTTAATATGTTCCACACTGTTCCGGTAATCCTGTGCAAGCCGCACACTGATAGAAAAGCGCTGCCGGCCTTCAATGGTATTCCCTATGGGCGCACCGCCCAATGCAGTTTCCACGGTCTGGTTCACATCATCCACATTCAGTCCATAGCGCGCCAGGTCCTGTCTGCGTACATCAATACTCAGGTACTTACCTCCGGTAATAGGTTCTACATAAAGATCTGCAATACCAGCAGTTCCCTCCAGCACCCTTTTTACCCGTTCTGATGCGGCTGCAAGGCTGTCCAGGTTCTGGCCGTACACTTTCACACCCACATCTGTACGAATTCCTGTAGCCAGCATATTGATACGGTTAATAATGGGCTGTGTCCATCCATTCACTACACCGGGGATTTGTAATTTCGCATCCAGCTCATTGATAATATCTTTTTTGGTCTTTCCTTCCCGCCATTGTGCTTTAGGTTTCAGCATGATAATCGTTTCTATCATGCTGATAGGAGAGTTATCCGTAGCCGTGCTGGCGCGCCCGGCTTTACCCAGCACCTTATCCACTTCCGGAACGGATTTGATGATCTTGTCCTGCACCTGCAAAATCCGCTTTACTTCTGCATTGGAAACATCCGGCAGGGTTACCGGCATAAACAGGATACTTTGCTCGTCCAGCGGCGGCATAAACTCTGTTCCCAGGCTTTTCAGCAAAGGAATGGTAATGACCAATGCAATAATGTTGATGGCCAAAGTAGTTTTACGCCATTTCAACACCCCTTTTATAATGGGCTCGTACACTTTTTCCAACATCCGGTTCACAGGGTTGGCATGATCCGGCCTGAATTTCCCTTTCATAAAGAAAGAGATCAGCACCGGCGCCAATGTGATCACCAGAAGGGCATCCACGATCATTATAAAAGTTTTGGTATAGGCCAGCGGATGGAACAGCTTTCCTTCCTGCCCTGTGAGCATGAATACCGGCAGAAAAGAAGTGATGATAATAACAGTAGCAAAAAATACCCCGCGGGATACCTGTTTGCTGGATTGTTCTATGACCTTTAACCGCTCTTCCTCACTAATCCATGCAGGCGATTTCTTAAATATATTTTTTAACCAATTCATGATCTGTTTATTACAGGTTTTAAACTGTTTTCTGTGATGGCCTGAATGTCATGATCAGGTCCTTCACCTTTACATTTACACCGTCAAATACCTTTTCCGGTTCTTCCCTGGTAAGTGAAAAAACAGACGTAAAGCCATTTTCTTCAAGTAATGCATTCAACTCATCAGCGTTATACTGGCGGTATCCGTATTGGGCAAAGGGATGATGGGTGAGTGAATCCTTTGTCCTTATAGCAATCGTTAGCTCACCATTCCGTTTCAGCACCCGCTTTATCTCTGACAGCTCCTGGGATGGCTGCTCCCAGAAATAAATAGTGTTGACTGAGAAAACAATATCAAACGTGCTATCCGGGAATGGCAGCTTATCTGCACCAGCCAGATAGAATGAAGCGCTGCTATTATCAACATTGGCCTGGTTCAATCTTATCGCTTCCTCCACCATTACTTCCGAAAGGTCACAGCCGTAATATTTCAGCCCGGCAGCGCGGGTCAGCACATGGTTGCAGAAATATCCGTTACCCATACCTATCTCCAGCACTTGCTGGTTATCTAAAATATTCAACTGTTCAATAGTCCACAGGTTCAGCAATTCATTACTGATATTCATTTGCATACCCACCTTTTTACCTGCTTCACCGGATGGCCTTCTCAGTTGTTCCCCCAATTGTTTATTTTTCATGATTGCATTACTTTTTTTGCTGCTGCTGCCATAAGGCATACCGTTCAGCAAGGTGTTTATATGCATTTTCACTCATGATGATCCCGTTATCCACAATCACTCCGATAGCCAGCGCAATACCTGTTAACGACATGATATTGGAAGAAATACCGAAAGCATTCAGCAGGATAAAGCTGGCCGCGAGTGTGATCGGGATCTGTATGATGATGCTGAGGGCGCTACGCCAGTGAAAGAGGAAAATGATCACTACAACAGACACCATGATCATCTCCTCAATAAGGGTTCGCTTGATGGAGTCTATGGATTCTTTAATAAGTTCACCCCTGTCGTAGACGATATCAAATTTTACTCCCTGCGGGAATCCCCTGGCCACTTCCTGCATTTTAGCTTTCACCCTATCGATCACAGCTGCGGCATTCTCGCCGTACCGCATTACCACAATACCGCCTGCACGCTCACCCTGCCCATTCTGATCGAATACGCCCAGCCTGGTCTCCCCGGTCATCTGAACGGCGGCAACATCTGCCACCCGGATTGGTATACTGCTCTGTGTTTTAATGGAAATATTCTCTATTTCCGCTACAGACTTCAAATAGCCGGATGTTTTGATGATATAACCCATATCGCTCAGCTCAAACTTACGCCCGCCGGATTCATTGTTATTGGTACGGATAGCATTGATCACTTCCGGAACGGTGAGCCGGTAATAAAGCAGCTTATTAGGATCTACTGTGATCTGGTATTGTTTCTGAAAACCACCGAAAGATGCAATCTCGCTCACGCCTTCCACGTTCTGCAACGCAAATTTTATATACCAGTCCTGTAATGCACGCTGTTCTCCCAGGTCCATATCCGGTGCATCCAGCGTATACCAAAGTATATGCCCCACACCTGTGCCATCAGGTCCCAGTTGAGGGGCCACCCCTGTTGGCAGCGTTCTGGATATGGTGCTTAATCTTTCCAGTACCCGTTCCCGTGCCCAATAAATATCTACATTATCATTAAAGATCACATAAATGAAGCTCATCCCAAACATGGAAGTGCCACGTACGTACTTTATTTTGGGAAGCCCCTGCAGGTTAGTCACCAGCGGATAAGTGATCTGATCTTCGATCAGTTGCGGTCCCCGGCCCATCCATTCCGTAAATACGATCACCTGGTTCTCTGACAGATCAGGGATGGCATCAATGGGATTCTTATTCACAGAAAAAACGCCCCAGGCAAATAAGCCGGCTGCCATTACCAGGACAATGAACCGGTTCCGCAATGACCATTCAATAATACGATGTACCATATTTGTTCTTTTCTGTAAACAGATGCAGCTGGTATGCTGCCGCATCTGTCTTATGATCTATAAATTGCCCCGTATTACCTGTGATGTTCATGAGCCGGAGCTGTGGTACCGCCTTTACGCTCATACTGGCAACAGCCGGGCAGTTTAGCATACACTGCATCATCAGCATTTTTCTTTTCCGTATCATGCCCTGCGGCAGCTATCTTCTGCTGAATAGCATCGTTGTTAATTTTTGCAGGATCATAGGATACGGTCATTATCTTGGTCTCTACATTCCAGTCTGCTTTGGTAACACCATCAACAGTCATCGCCTTTTCAATTCTCTTCTTGCACATATTGCAGTTGCCATATACCTTGAAAGTTTCCGTTTTTGCCGATTGAGCAAATACTTCAGACATACCCAGAAAAGAGATCATTACTATTAAAAGAGATACTAACTTTTTCATTTGTATAAGATTTAAATTGATTTATTGTTTTATTACAATGCCATTGGGCTTTTTACCTACTGATATATCTTTAATTCTGGAGTGATCAGACACCTTTATAACAGACACACTGGCTGAAAGTTGATTGGTAACATAAGCCGTACCGCCATCACTGGTAAAGGCAACAGCATGCGCACCGGCGCCGGTATCAAAGACGCCGCCATGTTTCCAGGCGCCGGCAGCTGCATCCCAGGACCAATAATGCACCTTTCCGTTATCCGGATCAGTGACCCAGAGCTCTTTTGCTTTGGGATTATGAGCGGCGCTACCCGGCGTAAATCCCAGGTTTATGGTCTGTACCACAGTATTACCGGCAACATCTATCACACTGATGCTTTTACCATCCTCATTGTCCAGATACATTTTTCCATCATACCCCACCCAGGCGCCTACAGGATTAGCCCCAACAGGCAAGGTGCTGATGATAGCTTTGGTAGCAGGATCGATTACTGAAACCGTATTATCTCCCCCATTGGCCACATAAGCCCGGGTGCCATCTGCTGAGAACGTAACTTCCGCCGGCTCCATTCCTACCTGAATGGTATTTTTGAGGGTATACGTAGCAGCATCGTATACCAGCACCTTACCGCTCATCTCCATCTGGGAGGTCCATATTTCCTTACCGTCCGGCGAGAAGGCGGCATTATGGTTCATAGTGGGCACTTCCACCTCTTTAAGGATAGTGCCTTTTACGGCATCCATCACCAATACCCTGCCTTTCATATCCGGCATACCACCTGCGTGGCCTGCGCTCAGGTCTACACCGGGAACGCCAATGGCCAGGCGGGCCCAGCTGCCACTACCGGAGATAGATATATGATGTGGCCACATAATAGCGCTATTGCCGGATGTCATCAGGTCAATTGTTTCCGTAAGCATTTGCGTGTTAAGGTTGATAACGGATAAAGAATTGCTTTCACCGTTTACCACGTAAACAGCGGGATAATCGATATTCTTTTCTTCCATACCTCCCATATCATCCTCCATCATTTTGTGTTTTCTGCATGATGCAAAAGCCAATGCCAGTAATGCAAAACCGGCCATTACAAACGCATAGCGCCGGGTCAGTTTCATAAACAGGAGTTTCAAGTTTTTCAAAAAATAATCAGATAATTACGAAGAGAAAGTTACGGGCGCACAAATGTCATAAGTAATATGTAATGAGATAAAGCAATACGCCCTTCAGGTATGGGATATCAGATGCGGAAGATACAATTTAAAACATGGGGTGGTACTTTGCTACTTCGTGGAGGAGCGTTACCAGTAGGGTATGCCACTACCAGCGAAACAGGATATACCTGTGAAGATTCCGTATAAGAAACCGGCGTAGCAATAGCAGCCAGGTGCATGAAGTGAATGGCATGCTCTGTGGCTTTCTGGTCTTTTTCCAGTTTTACTGTTTTATGCTCATCCTTACAGCATTTTTTGGCGCAGTTCTTATTTTTGTCCATGCCACACTTGCTGCATTTCTTAGCTTCTCCATGCCATAGCTTTACATCTACCAGCTTTCCCATACAATAATGAATATGGAAAGTGGCGCCGGTTGACGACCCCATGTAAAGAATTGCTAATATGAGAGCAATGAATTTCTTCATACCGCAGCAAAAATAAACGTAATTCCTGATTTGATTGTTATAAAATTTTTAGCATGTTTTATATTTTAATGGTACCCTATGGTTGTTTTCGATTGATCCTCAGGCTTTAAGGAGGTATTAATGCGGTTGGGCAGGGCCGCTTTCCCGGTCCGCTGGTTCCTGCAGCTCCGGATGATTGATTCTTCCTCCTGCCAGACCTGTCCAGGCCATAGCTGCGGCTGAAAGGGCTGTGGCAATAAGTACGATTATGAGCAACCGCTTTGAATATACACCTCCTGCTTTTCGCGCTTTTAATATTGCCACGGTAGCTATGATCACCGTGATCATGGCAATAATGGTTGCCGCAAGTCCCCGCTTATGATGCTGGCTGAGCGCCCTTGCCGATGTACGGGCTTGCCCGCTGATCACATGAAGCGCAGGATCTCCGCTAAAAAAGGCTGCCAATACTCCCAAAAAAGAGAAAGCCAGCATAACCATTCCTGCCCGGGCCCAACTATCCCGCCAACGTGTAGTAAGCGCCAGGATCAGGAACACGGTTGCGAAAAGAAATCCAAGAATGGGAAGATCATTCACTGTAAGGTGGAAATGAGCCCAGAAATTATTGTGATCCATAACTACTGATTAAAATGAATATCTGGTTTTTACTTCATTTTCGGTTCACTATCCGGTGGCAATGTCTTTTTTCTCAAATGTTTTTCCTTGCTTAATTCAATTGCTGTAGCAATAAGACTGAGATGTGTGAGCGCGTGGGGAAAGTTGCCCAGCAGTTCGCCATTATAACCTATTTGTTCAGAGAACAGCCCTAAATGGTTAGCGTAACTAACCATTCTTTCAAAATACGCTGCTGCTTCATCATACATACCTGCCTTAGCAAGGCATTGTATGTACCAGAATGAGCACATAGTAAATGTTCCTTCATTGTCACTAAATCCATCCAGCCTCTTTTTATTGCCGTACCTGTAAATCAGTACTCCATGTATAAGCTCTTTTTCAAGATTTTTAACGGTTGAGTTCCAGTGCATGGAATAAGGAGAAATAAAATTCACCAGCGGCATTATCAATACGCTTGCATCAAGTGCAGCACCATTTTTATACTGCACAAAACACTGCTTCTCCTTATTCCAAAAGTTCTTATAAATATCATTAAGAATTGTATCACGGATTTCACGCCATTTTAAAACAGGATAGGGAAATGAATTATTTTCTGCAATCTTAATGGCCCTGTCAAGCGCTACCCAGCACATGATCCTCGAATAAAGAAATTCCTTTTGTTCTTTTCTGAATTCCCAGATCCCGTGATCCGGCTTTTGCCAGTTCTCTATCACAAAGTCTATCTGCCGCAGTGTATATTGCCAAAACTCAAGTGTGATGGGTCTGGCCATCTGATTGAAGATATACAGGGTATCCATCAATTCCCCGTATATATCCAGTTGGAATTGCCGGTGTGCAGCATTACCAATCCGTACCGGGGCAGTGCCTCTGTATCCTTCAAGGTGATCAAGTATCTTTTCATCAAGATCACTTTCCCCATCCACGTTGTACATGAGCTGCAACTGTTTCCGGCTGCATTGATGCATGATCCACTCCAGAAAAGCATCGGCCTCATCATAAAATCCAAGATTCAACAGCACATACATGGTAAGCGCACCATCGCGGATCCATGTATAACGGTAATCCCAATTAAGCTGTCCGCCGATTGATTCAGGCAGACTAAATGTAGGCGCCGCAATTACAGAACCATATTTGTAAGATATCAGGAGCTTAAGGGTAAGGGCAGACCTGTTTACTATTTCCAGCCAACGGCCTGTGTACTTTGATTTTGAAATCCAGCTCTTCCAAAATCCCACTGTTGCCTTATATGCCAAATTCACAAACTCTTCGATGTTGGCAGACCGCTGTTTTTTATTGTGAGTAGCCTCCAGCACAAAAAATACTGTTTCAGATTCATTAAGCACAAAATCACAACAGGCTTCAGTTTCTTTTATGGTAAGGGGAATATTGCTTAATAGCCTTAGTGGTGTTTGAAAAGAAATCTCAGGAATAAATAGCAGGTTATCATTTTCTCTTTCTATTGTATGCTTTGCCATTGCATAATTAAACACCGGCGCACATTTCATACTAAACCGGATGCTTCCACGAATACCTTTTAACTTCCGCACAACTGTACAATTAAATTCCTTTTCGTTTACCGGCATATAATCTAAAAGCTCCGCCATTCCTTCATCTGAAAAGAAATTTGTAGTTAAAACATTGGTGTCTGTTATATACCGTTGTTTGGATGTAAAACTATCGGTTGGGCATACAGAAAAATAACCTCCCTTTTCAGCATCCAGTAATTTTAAAAAAATAGTAGGAGAATCGATCCTCATGAAAGGCATATAGTCAATTGACCCTTTCAGGGAAACCAAAGCTATCGTATGCAGGTTTCCAATAATACCATAATCAGCGATTGGTTCATACATATCCTTGCGATAAATAATATCAGATGTTTAATTGCCAGAGAATAATAACTATTACGACTACCAACACTATTGTAATGATCAACCAAAATAACAGTATTGGCGATATACCATGCATGGTCAGCCATAGCGTGTAGCTTTGCTTATGAGCTAATTTTCCGAAGCCACCATATATACCTCTGTCTTCATGCACAGGTTCCCAAAGATTATTTTTCCTGTCCGGGCTTTTGGGCTCATCTGTTTGCTGGTCTTTGAATCCGGTCCTGGCTAAAATCATGTCTGCATACCAGTATGCTATTTTATCACCTATGATTGCTTTATAAGTTGGATAGCCAATAAATATTTCCCTGAGATCATGCGTAGCTGCATAAACAATGCCTCTCGCTGCTACTTCTGGCCGATAAATTTTTCCCATTGGTTTGGGCTTATTAGGCAACCTGCTTAACACCCACCCAAACTGCGTTGTATCCATTGCCGGCAATTGTACCATGCATATTTTTATATTGCTCTTATCATGGAGCAGTTCACAGCGTAAAGAATCATAAAAGCCCTGTATGCCATGTTTTGCACCACAATAGGCAGATTGTAATGGTATTCCTCTATAAGCAAGGGCTGAACCTACTAATATAATGCTGCCCTTATTCCTTGGCAACATTCTTTTCAGTGCTGACATGGTGCCATATACCTGCCCCAAATAAGTAACTTCTGTTACCCGTTTAAATTCTTCTGGAGTGATTTTCTGGAAAGGAGAAAATACGCTGTTCATGGCATTATTTATCCAAATATCAATGGCGCCAAAGTGAGTTTCCACCTTTTCTGCTGCTGCTTCTACCTGAGCGGGGTCGGCCACATCTGTTGGCACGATCAGGGCCGTACCGCCAAGGCATTCCACTTCCCGTTTTGCTCCTTCCAATCCCTCCACGCCACGGGCCAACAATGCAACTTTTGCACCTTGTTTTGCAAAGGCATGAGCAGTGGCTCTGCCGACACCAGCCGAGGCGCCAGTTATAACCACCACCTTATCTTTTAACTTTGAGCTTGCCATAGTAAGCACTACTTTCTCCTTGTTTTCTTTATAATCAGCCAGGTGAGCAATGCCAGTATTGCAATCCCTACAATTGCCCAAACCCACATCCAACCACAACAAAATGGCATCATGATTTATAGATTTTCGTCTCTTTCTTATTAAATAATAGATTGATCATAGGTTCCATACTTTTCCTTTATTTTTCCTTTTCTAATGTTCAGTGTAATTATTATTAATCCTATCACAATATCATTCCACATTGTACCGGGCTTACCTCCCTGTAAAACAAAAGGGGCAACAACCAACCATGCTCCTAAAAGAATGTTCAAAAATCTTATATAGCGGACGACTTCAGCCATTGCAATGACTGAAAAGGTAACAACCAGTGCACCCACTAAATGATCACTATCTGCTAATGTGCCCTGAAAGCCTAATGCATAAGGCGAAAACATCAGCCATATTCCAAATGCAGCGCTTAACAGCAGATTCCAGGGAACACGTACTCCCCAGGCCATTGCAGGTAAAGTTTTAGCCAGGCTTGCACCGTAATGCGGCGTGCGTTCATCTTTGTTCTCCATATCAAGTGTGCCACCAACCCAAAATGTTCGCCAGAATGATTTCCCCTCACGGACGCTGCGCTTCATAAATTGGATCATCGCCACAACCTCATCTATTGTAAAAGGAATCATAATGAGCATAATGAGAGCAGTCAAAAGACAAAGTGTACACCAAAATCCAACAGATACCGGTTGAAGTATAACAAGAACAATACTTGTTACACCCAGGGGTACCACAAGAATGAAAAAGAAAGTTACCATCCAGGGCATAGTTCGCCAGCGGGCTACTCCCCCCATCCATGCCATCAGCAATTCAAACGTATATGCCGTAGCGCCAAGTCCTGCATCAGAGATCGGCCATGATTTTGAAACCTCTGAAGTGAGGACTGCAACCGTGCCCCTGCCGAAGAAAGGCTCCCAGATATCTTTGATATAGCCCAATTGAAATGCCGCAAGGAATCGTGAAATGATCCAGCCGAGAAAAGCTGCAATAATCATTGGAGCCCTTTGGTGCCAGGTGGATGGGTTATACGACCATCCTGGCGGAATTTCCGGTCCGGGCTTCATCATTTCCATATGATGCGCCATGCCCGGCATCATAGGCACAAGCACTGAGAATGTTATGACCAGTGAACCCACCAGCGTATCAGTAACAAAGGCTATGGAAGTTGGAGCCCAAAAAATAAGCGGAGCGAATTGTAACCATACTCCTACAAAACATGCTCCCCAGCGTCCTGCGAAATCACACTGAGGCAAAAAAGCGATGGCTGCAAAAACTGCAAGCAGTATGCCGCTGATTACATCGCTCCAAATCATATATGGGCTTAAATATCCGAAAGTGAACGGGCTGCTCACCAACCATAGTCCGAGCATAATGAGCAATGAATTTGTCCAAAGCCAGGGACGGCGCATGTCCCGTGTCATTTCAGTCATATCACCGGATTTCATTTCACCCTGTCCGTGCATTGCATGCTCAGCGCCATCACCATTTTTTTTAACCAGTTGCATTCCGCACTTAGGACAATTTCCGGGTTTATCGCTTTTTACTTCCGGATGCATGGGACAGGTGTAAACCTGAGGAGCTGCCATAACATTATATTTTCAGGTTTGTTTATTAAACACTAACTCACCCTGAGAGATATCCTGGAAGATTTATCCGTATCAAACTTTATATTCAGCGTCCAGGTTCCACTCATTGAAAGATTATATCTTACGGCATAACGGCCAGGTGTATCAGTAGCTTCAACCTGGGCATCGTTTACCATAGGCATCCCAGGCATTGCCATTTCGGCCCTTACTTCAACCTTGCCTACATCCACAGGCTGATTATCCCTTGCGCTGCGGAATTCCATGTAAAGTTTTCCTGCCCCTGCCGGACAACGCCTGACTTATTTAAAATTACTATGTTATAGTTGTCAGTTGATTGTGTAGCAATGGTTTTTAATTCCCTATTACCACAGGCAGCAAGCGCGACAATGAATAGTAGAAAGGCTGTCCTTAGTGATGGAAAAAATATTTTCTGTTTCATGATTTTTCTAATTGCGTTTAACTGAATTATGATGGCTGTGCCGGTGCCTCATAAATAACATTGGTAAAACACAACATGCAGCCAATACAATAAAAATTATCCAGCTATAGTTAATTTTCACGCCAAAAAGAGGCAACAATAAAATCACCAACAGCGGTAAAATGCAGGCAATGAACATCCATATTCTACTTTTTTTCATCTTTTCCTTAGGTACGAGCTTCATGCCACATTTAGGGCAGTTCCCCGGCTGGTCACTGACCACCTCAGGGTGCATTGGACAGGTATATGTTTTTGAGTTTGCCATGACTATTCTTTTTTTAGTTTAAACAATTTAATGCTTATGGGTCGAGCCGCTTTCCTGGCCAGCCGGTTCCTGTGATTCAAGCCGGGAAGGCAACTCCAGGTGGTTTTTTTTATACCAGGCAACCGGGTCTGCTTTCAGTTTTGCAATGATTTCAGGTAATGAATCTATAAGAGAATGGTTAGGAGTCCAACCAAGCAGTTTCTTTGCGCGGCTAATATCCAATTCATAGTGGTCGTCGGCCCGGTCTATCATCCATGGCTTGATAAATGGGTCGCCAAACAGGTCCATGCTCCAGGCGCCAATTTTCGCCAACGGCTTAGGGACTTCATAAGTTTCCCAATCCTCTCCGTGTATGAGTTTTCCTATGGTTTTTTGCAACTGCTCATAACTGGGCGTTACCGGTTCGCCAATATTAATAGCAATATCATCAGGCAGATCCTTCCTTTTATTTACTGACTTTTCAATAGCATCCAGCAAATCCTCCATATGCAAAAATACATTCCCATGGGAAGTGTCACCTGAATAGAAGTGACTGGTAAACTGCCTTTCAAATATCCTTTGTATCTGATGGGAGATAGGAATGGAATGTCCCTCATCATCATAAACGCCTGCCAGCCGTAAAATAGTAGCTTTCGTTTTACCTCTTTTCTCATGAATGATCCTTTCCGTGTCAATCTTAGATTCAGGATAATCCCAGTTAGGCGCCAGTGGACAGTCTTCAGCAATCTTCTGTCCGGGGGCAGATGGTTTGTAGATTAGATTGGTGCTGGAGAATATGAATTGCGCTACATCGAAATCCTTTAATACATTTAAAAATTTCTCTGTTCCTTTAACAGTTATTTCTTCGTACAAAGGGCTTGGCTTCCCGGAAAAATCATAATATGCTGCCAGGTGAATAACGGAGGCAATATGATTACCATAACCATAACAAACCCTTTCCATTGCCTGCCTGATACTCTTTTCTGATGTAATATCAAAACATATACATTCTGCTTCTTTAGGCGGATAGGGATCGCCGGCCCTGTCCAGTCCAATCATTTGATATGCGGGGGCCAACCTGCGTATAAGTCTCGATCCGATCAGGCCGCTGCTGCCTGAAACAAGGATCACATCTTTTGGAATGGTTCGCGATGTTGAATTATCAGCGTTCATAATCCTTCTGTTTTATACCATAATCTGAAAATCATGATCTCTACATTTTCATATTCATCCTCATCAGTCCCGGATATATTCTCAGATAAACCTCCAGGCTTAATGGGTTTTTACCATACAGATCAGCCAATGTTTGATCCGGATGAAACCATATCAAATGGCCGCCCACCGCCAGAATAGTTTTTTTTACCTCCAGCACATTATAATTGAAACCAATAGTTAATGCATTAACCGGGAAGCGCCCCTCTTTGCCATATATGCTTTCATCCAGGTTTAACTCCTCCGTTGATTTTTGTATCCACTCATATCTGCTGAAAAGGGCAATCTTCCTGGTCGTATAAGCCAGTTCTGCAAGTGCGGCATTTTCTCCATCCTTTTCTTTTACTTTATTTAAAGCCCATATAGCTGTAGCATTGATAAACCGGGAGTTACCAAGCGGGTAGGTGGTAACGGCCGATGCCGTTGTCCTGTAAATATCTTCATCGGGGTGCAATACTTCCGGGCTTTTTACAAATCCATGCGATACCTGTAATGCCCAGTTAGTGGAAGGATTATAGGAAAGCCGAACACTTCGTGAATCAAAACGAACCTTATCAAAATTATACCGGTCTTCATCCGGTTCTCTCCCGGTAAAGGAAGAGGCTTCCAGCTTAAATTTATCGTATCGTACACCAAGTGTAGCCACGCCGAATGTGATATGTGTAGCATCGTTCCAGTGATGACTGATAGGTGCATCCGGGTCAGGCAGTGCTGATGGCCGGTGCATGAATGCCACTGATCCTAAAGCGGGTTCACCGGGATAGCCTATATATATAAATACATCCACTTTCTTTGAGAAGGCATACGCATAGGAAACAGATAACTCAGAAAACAGGTCGTGAGGGTGTTGTCTGTCAACCAATGGCTGCCCCTTATAGGTTTCACCGGTTTGAAATAATAATGGATATCCCGACTTACCGGCAATCGCAGCATCCAAAGAGAACATGCCACTGAAATGGAATAACCCATTTTTCCCAACCCTGCGTTGTCCCATCATCATAACCCAGTTTGGAGCATCCCAGCTTTCATCGCCTCTTACGCCTTTATCAGCTATATCCTGCTTATTATATCTTATAAAAATATTTCCATGCACCATATACATCCATTTCTTTGCATGTATCATATAACCATACATTGGTGAGGCATCGGGCAACCAGCCGGTACCGGATCCGTTGCGGTTCATAGGTAAATTCAATGAAAAAGCGTGGCTCATAGGAGCTTCCGGTTGCATATCCATCCCGTGCTGCTCATGCATTTTTTGCATAGCAGTATCTTTATCTGCCTGTTTCCCGGGCTTTGTTGTGTCTTTTCCGGGTCTATGGTGTTCATGCTGGGAAAAGGCTGGCAAGGATATTAGCAATATCCCTACCAGCGATATGAATAGTTTGTACATAATATCGGTTTTGAGCTACCTGCCTCTATGATCAAGTAACCATTTCTGCAACTCCTCAATTTCCATTTTCTGATCCACTTTTATTTTCGCGGCCAGGTTCATTGGTACCTCATCATGCCCAAAGTGCACCTCTATCTCCGCCATATCCATAGCGCTCTGGTGATGAGGGATCATTAAAGTGGCAAAATCGTTGTCAATATTTCCCGTGAATAATTCCAGATCTGCCTGCCGGGCCATTTTTTCCATAGACATCATCAGTTGCATACCCTGTTCCTCATTAATATTATGCGGCACCTTCATGTGCCCGTTGATAAATGCCTGCAGCTGTCTGATCTCCGCTGATTGCATGTCTATCATGTTCTGAGCGATACGCTTTAATGTAGTATCCTTACCACTTTTAAGCATCTCCTTTGCCATATCAATAGCCGTCTGGTGATGCATGATCATCATCATGGAAAAATCTTGGTCTATATCCTTTGTCATTTTCATCGTATCCATCATTTTATCCATTTCATGCATGATCATCATCATCCTGTCTTCATCATGTCCGATCTGTGTTTTGTCATCTTTTGAGCAGGCAATGGCTGAAAGGAACAAGCTTGTCCCAATAACAAGTTTTACAACTGATTTCATGGTAAAATTTTTTAATAGTGAATAATTAATCAATGATAAATCCGAATGGAGAATGCCAGGAAAATATTCTAACACCGGCTGACTGTATGCGGCAATAAAAAAATGACAATGATATATTGCCGGTAAGACAACACACCTTGTCATATAAAATCAAATCCGGAAATTCCTGAATTGTAGAAATAATGGTTGCTTTTGTAAAGGGGGCGCATGCGCCATATATGTAGTTATGGAAGGTTTTTGTATAGAAACCTGCACAACCGTAATGTTAAATATCAACGGGGTAAAAATAACGGAGGTATTGAAAGTGGCGAGGACATGAGAAGAAATGTGATAATCGTCAGATTTTCCGCTGCTGAGTGTAACATCCTTGCAGCACCCTTTACTGGCATCTGTGTGTTTCTTCATTCCACATATGCTGCATTCCCTATCCTCTCCGTGAAATATGCTGACGCTCTCAAGTTTTCCCATGCAATAGTGCTGATATATGGTTACTCCGCTTGTAAAACAGAGGTAGAGTAAAGCTAATATGACAGAGCATACGCGTTGCATAAGAAAACATTCACAACCTTCTGGTCATAAATATTATACCATTAATAAACAGATATGGTTTTTATCCAAAAAAACCATCTGAAGGATGGGGTTCAAGTAATTGGTAAGTAAACAATTGTAAAGGAAAGAATGTTTAGAAAAAATTCATAAATAGCAATATCATAAAAAGAAGGCAGGTAGGGGAACACTATCTACGAAATGGGGTGGAACGAATGATGAGGCTGGCATGATATAAAAAAGAATACGGGCAGCCTATGGCCGCCCGTATGATTCAGTTGAAATAGCTACGATTTAATCTGACAGTTAGGGTTAATTTTAAGTAACCACACTTTCAATCAACCCTTTAAAACTGCCAGACATGAATGTAGCAGCTAAGTTAATCAAAAACAAAGTAGGCTTACTCAGATTAGCCGAAGAATTAGGAAACGTATCCCAGGCATGCAAAATATTCGGTTATAGCCGGGATAGCTTTTACAGGTACAAAGAACTGTTCGATGAAGGAGGCGAGGCCGCCTTGCAGGAAATCAGCCGAAAGAAGCCCCTTTTAAAGAACCGGATTGAGCCTCAAATTGAGAACGCCGTTATCGCAATGGCAACCGACAATCCTGCTTATGGCCAGCTCCGGGCAAGCAATGAACTTCGCAAACAGGGTGTTTTTATTTCACCAGCAGGTGTACGATGTGTCTGGTTACGGCATGACCTGGAGACCTTTAAGAAGCGCCTGAAGGCATTGGAAACCAAGGCCGGAAAGGAAGGTCTGGTACTGACCGAAGCCCAGATTATTGCCTTGGAACGAGCCAAAGAGGAGAAAACAGCACACGGAGAGATCGAAACGCATCATCCAGGTTATTTGGGAGCGCAAGACACCTACTACGTGGGTACCATCAAAGGAGTCGGCCGGATCTACCAGCAGACTTTTATAGACACTTATACCAAGGTTGCTTTCGCCAAGCTGTATGACCGCAAAAATGCTCTTGTAGCAGCCGATATGCTTAATGACCGTATAGTACCCTTCTACGAAGAATATGGTATTCGCCTGCTGCGGGTTTTGACCGACCGAGGAACGGAATACTGCGGCGCTCGGGAGTACCATGAATACCAGCTTTATCTGGCGCTGGAGGACATTGATCACAGCAAGACCAAAGCAAGAAGCCCTCAAACCAACGGAATTTGCGAGCGATTTAACCGGACTGTCCAGGATGAGTTCTATGCCATTGCCTTCCGGAAGAAAATCTACAGTACGATGGAGGAGATGCAGACAGACCTCGACGCCTGGCTTTATGACTACAATCATAATCGTACGCACACGGGCAAATACTGCTTCGGCAGGACGCCAGGTAGTGTAAAATAAACTGTGTCAGGTTCTGATTTTCATTGTTTGGAACCCTACGCCAGGGGTAAGGGGAGCGGCGCTAGCTCCCCTGTTATAGCTGTAATTTTAGCCGGTCACCAAATATAATTGATAGCTGGGATACCGTTAAGCTCCAGTTCTGTAAGGGCTGTGTCCATTTCTTCTGGATGTTTTGGGAAGCCAGGTAAACCAACTTCAGCAAAGCCATATCGGAAGTAAAGGCCCCTTTGGTTTTAGTCACCTTGCGTACCTGCCGGTGGAACCCCTCAATGGTATTGGTGGTATAAATCAGCTTACGGATGGCTTCGGAATATTGAAAGTAGGTACTGAGATTATCCCAGTTCCGGCGCCAGGAGTCGATAACCACGGGATATTTCTTACCCCACTTTTCATCCAATTGCTCCAGTTGGTGCTCGGCCTCCTCTTTGCTCACTGCCTGGTAAACTGGCTTTAAATCGGCCATAAAGGGCTTTTGATCTTTGCTGGCTACATACCTGATGGAATTACGGATTTGGTGCACTACGCAGGTCTGCACTGCTGTAGCCGGGAATATAGTAGCGATGGCTTCGGCAAAACCTTTCAGATTATCAATGCAGGCAATGAGTATATCGGATATTCCCCGTTGCTGCAGATTAGCCAGTACACCTAGCCAGAAGTTGGCCCCTTCGCTCTCCGAGATATATATGCCCAGCAGCTCTTTGCGTCCTTCAGTATTTATACCCAGAATGTTATAAACACAGCGGTTAACGACTTTACCTTCCTCTTTGACTTTGTAGAACATGGCATCCAGCCATATAATACAGTACAGCGGTTCCAGGGGCCGGGCCTGCCATTCTTTAACCAGGGGAATGACCTTATCGGTGATGGAAGACAGTGTGGCGGCTGAGATATCCGTATCGTACATGTCCTTGATATGGGCGGAAATGTCTCGCAAACTCATACCGTGCCCATACATGCCGATGATTTTGTTCTCCAGGCTCTCGGCCAGAATAGTCTCCCGTTTTCTGATGATCTGGGGCTCAAAACTCGCCGTCCGGTCACGAGGTGTATCCAAATCAATAGTGCCATCGGCTGTTTTAAGGCGCTTGCTGGTTTTACCATTCTTCCGGTTCCCGCTGGCCCGCTGCTCCTCATCCAGATGCCCTTCTATCTCTCCATCCAAAGCAGCTTCGAGAATATCCTTCAGTAGTGGAGCAAATGCCCCATCTTTGCCAAACAAGGATTTACCAGAACGTAATTGCTCAAGGGTCTTGCGCTTAAGCGATTCATAGTCGAATTTTTCTTTCTTGTCCATAAAAAACTGTATTAAAGGTCTTGATTTTTTAACCTTTGACACAGTTTATTTTACAGTCTCGGACGCCATTCCAAACTTTTGAGGAAACCTTATCTTTAGCAAAAGAAAAACAGCTGGACGACATACCGCCAGCTGCCTAATATTTTTACCCGACTGTTAGATCAAATCGGAACTATTACAATTCAGTTTTTTATGCCAGCGCCTCTGCTTTATAACCCGCCTTTTCAATAGCCTGCTGTATTTCTTCTTTTCCTGCCTTATCTATAGCAACTGTTAATACCTTATCCGGGCTCTGCAGGTCCACTTCCCAATTGTCCTGTCCTGCTACTTCATTCAATACCGGTGTAACGGTAGCAATACAACCTGAACACTTAATGTTTGTTTTAAACTGTACTGTTTTCATTGTTTATTCGCTTTTAAAGTTAATTATTGTCTGATTGATGGTGTAAAATTACGGCGCATTCAAGACCACCGTGTTATACAATTACCTGTTGTTTTTATATAATTATTACAGATCATCAGGTAAATCTTAACTGGATTATTCCGGTTTGAATACTGGTTTTATTGCCGGACTTTCTTTATTTTTATTATACTGTAATTCCTTATTTCTCATCTAAATCCATTTTTTAACTTAAAAAATTTTCCCCTATGAAAAAAGAACCGTCAAAGAAACTCGCCCTGAGCAAAATTAAAATTGCACGCCTCACAAATAAGGAGGCAAGCCAGCTTATCGGTGGGGAGGTAACCCATACCTGTTCCATCAGGATTTGCGAGACCAATTTTACAGGCTGTTCTAACCTCCCGGGTTGCACGGGGCCAACTGTTTGCGTGGTTGAATAATTACGGATCTTTTGTTCAACATAACGGCGGTGTCCTGGTAGTCACCGCCGTTTAATATCTGTTCAATCAATTTCCACAGTTACATCACTAGTCACCGGATAGCTCTGGCAAAGCAGGACCAGCCCTGCCTCCAGATCAGCTTTTCTGAGCGCATAATTATTGATCATATTTACCTTGCCGGATGTTATCCTGGCAGCGCACCTACCACAGGTACCGGCTTTGCAGGAATACGGAAGCGGTATCCTTTCTTCCAGCGCAGCCGTCAAAATAGATTTCCCGGGCTGCACTTCCAGCAAATTGGATTGTTCATAAAAATGAAGCAGCACCTCCTGTGTATCCGTTGGAAGGGCTACATCATTACGCTCACTTTCAGGGGCAAACCATTCCATATAAATATTGTCTGCCGGCACCTGCTGAGCTTCCAGCATCTCCTTATACATATGCATTAATGCGGCCGGGCCACAGATAAAATAATGCGTAGTATCAAGGGAATCACCTACAGCCATCTTTATCAGCTTTCTGGCCGCCAGCTTGTTGATCCGGCCTTTGAAGAGCGAATCCCCCTCTGGCCTGGTGATCTCCCCTGGTTGCGAAATTGCGTAATGCACATTTACCCTGTCTTTATGCCTTATGGCCCAATCTTCAATCCGGCGCCTGAAAATGATCTCCTCTGATGTACTGCTGGAATAGATAAGGGTAACTGTGGTATCCTGCGACCGGCTAGTAACAGAACGGGCAATTGAGAACAGCGGGGTAATCCCGCTCCCTCCAGCCAGCAGTACAATATGCGAAGCTTCGTACACGCCAGATGCCGGCGTAAAAGACCCATAAGGGCCATCTACCTGCCAACGGTCAATTTTCGATGCCTGATCAACAATAAAGCAACTCATCAAACCACCAGGCACTTTTTTAACAGTAATGGAGGGGTTTTTATCCTCACCCGGTACCGAGCTTAAAGAATAGGACCGGGTAACAGGCGTACCCTCAATCAATAAGGTCACACTGATAAACTGCCCCGGCTTGTATATGAATGGTTGTCCTCCTGTATCAAACACTACCGTTACAGCATTATCCGTTTCGCGGATAATATCTGCGGTATTCCATATCTCTGAAAGCATAATTTTTATGAAATTTTACATACAGCTTTTCTTCTCTGTTTATAGACGGGCGGCTTTTAAACGTAAGCTGTTACTGACAACGCTTACAGAGCTAAGGGCCATAGCAGCGCCGGCGATCATTGGGTCTAACAGAAATCCGTTGACCGGGAAAAGTACGCCGGCAGCAACAGGAATGCCAATGATATTATAAATAAAGGCCCAGAAAAGATTTTGCTGAATAGTGCTTACTGTTTTCCGGGATAGTTTCAGCGCTTTAGGTATGCTGTTCAAGTCAGAAGTGATCAGCGTCATTTTGGCTACATCCATCGCAATGTCAGATCCTTTACCCATGGCTATGCTTACGTCTGCCTGTGCAAGGGCCTGGGAATCGTTAATGCCGTCTCCCACCATTGCCACTACCTTTCCTGCCTGCTGCAATTCTTTTACGAAGGCTGCTTTATAAGAAGGTAGCACTTCAGCTTTGTAAGATGTTATCCCTACTTCTCTTGCCACAGCAGCAGCTGTGTGCTCATTATCTCCGGTAAGCATATAAACGGCTATTCCATCTTTCTGTAAGGCTTGAATGGCCTGCCTGGATGTTTCTTTTATCTTATCAGCAATGGCAATAATCGCAAGCAACTCCTTTCCGTCTGCAAAGTAAATAACTGTTTTGGCCTGCTCCTGTAACCTGCCGGCCTGTGCGGCCAGTTGCCGGTCAACCATAGTACCATTTTCTTCCATCAACCGCTTATTACCCACAAAATAAGGCTGGCCATTATACATTCCTTTTACACCTTGTCCTGTCAGGCTTTCAAAACGCTGTAATGATACAGGCTTAACGCCGTTTTCAAATAAATGTCCTGCCACAGCTTCTGCCAGCGGGTGCTCGGACTGGTGCTCGAGGGTGTAGAGGATGGATTGCTGCAACTGGTGACCGGCTCCGCTGTTATTCCAGATAATATCTGTAACCACCGGTTTCCCTTCCGTAATGGTGCCGGTCTTATCCAGTATAACAGCATTCACTTTATGCGCCAGTTCCAGGCTTTCGGCATCCTTTATCAACATATTATTCTCAGCACCTTTTCCAACACCAACCATGATAGCAGTTGGAGTGGCCAGTCCCAGCGCACACGGACATGCAATTACCAGCACAGTTACTGAGGTCAGCAACGCATGAGTAAACGCATTATCTCCACCCAGCACCATCCAGGAGATGAACGTAAGTATGGCAATGCCTATCACCACGGGCACAAATATACCAGCTATCCTGTCCACCAGTTTTTGCACGGGCGCTTTGCTGCCCTGCGCTTCCTGCACCATTTTTATAATATGCGCCAGTAAGGTATCCGTTCCTACCTTTTCCGCTGTGAACTGAAAACTGCCTTTCTGGTTAATAGTGCCTGCAAATACAGGATCACCGGTTTTTTTGGCAACAGGTACCGGTTCACCGGTGATCATGCTTTCATCCACATAGGATTCCCCGGCGATCACGCTGCCATCTACCGGTATCTTTTCACCTGGCTTTACCAGCAGCAGGTCATTCACCTTTACGTTTGCAATAGGTATCTCCTGCGTGCTTCCGTCAGCGCCCACCAACAATACGGTTTTGGGCTGCAGGCCAATGAGTTTCTTTATTGCGGAAGATGTATTGGATTTGGCTTTCTCTTCCAGCAGCTTACCCAACGATATAAAGGCTATCACTACGGCAGCCGCCTCAAAATAAACATGAGCATGCAGGCCGCGCTGGTGCCAGAACTCCGGGTAAATTGTATTAAATGTGCTGAAAAGCCAGGCAATACCGGTGCTGAGGGCTACCAGTGTATCCATGTTGGCTTTGCGGTGTTTCGCCTGCTTCCAGGCATTGATGAAAAAACTCCGGCCAAAGAAAAATACCACCGGCGTTGCCAGCGCCATCATGATCCAGTTGCCGTAAGGCATATTCATAAAGAACATACCTATTATAACAACCGGCAGGGACAGGACAGATGACCAGATCGTTCTTTGCCTGATCTCCAGGTAATGCCTGCGCTGCGCTTCTTCCTTTACTTCTTCCTGGTTCTCCTTATCAATAACAAGGTCATAGCCGATGGAGCGGACAGCGTTTTGCAATGCTTCCGGGGTAACGCTGCTGTGATCATACTGTACCCATGCACTTTGGTTGGCGAAATTAACGCCTGCGTCTTCCACACCAGGCACAGATTTCAGCATAGATTCCACACTAACGGCACATGCAGCACAGGTCATTTCCAATACAGGAAAGGTTTCCTTAGTGCTTTCAGTCTTTCTCCTCTTTATAGGTTTTTCTTGCTGTATTGTTATAGCTGTTGACATAATTCCCGATTTTTCACAAAGCTACACCAGGTACAAGGGGTAAGTGTTACACTATTTCCTGTGAATTGTATATAATTTTAATCCTGGGAACCTGTCTTTCCGGAAAGGGATAACTTTGATTTGCGTATCTCTTTAAAATGGGATGGATTTAAACCGGTATTTGACTTGAACTGCCGGGATAGATGCGCAACACTGCTAAATCCCAGCTTGAAGGCAATATCTGACAGGTTTTCGTCAGTATAAACCAACAGTTCCTTCGCCTTTTCAATACGGTATTCCATAATATATTTTTCCAGCGTTATATCTTCTATCTCTGAAAATACACTGCTGATCATATTATAGTCTTTATGCAACCTGTTTGTCACTACATCCGAAAAACGGAAATCGGCCGGGAAATCATAACTTCCGGAATACACCTGCTCCACCAGCTCCTTAATATCACGCACAAGCTTAGTTTTTTTGTTTTCCAGCAGTGTGAAACCCAATGGCTCCAGCTTTTCCCTGATGGCTGCAATATCCGGGGCAGACAAAGCGGAAACGGTAGTGATCTCACCCAGGGTTATGTTGACGACAGGTATATTTAATTCACGAAACACTTCCCGTACTGCGAGGATACATCTCTCACAAACCATACCCTTTATGAAAATCTTATAATTACTCAGCATAAAGCCCACCTATTTGAACTTATGCAAAGTTGAAATAAGGCAGCAGTTATACTGTTATACAATTTTGGGAAAGATTTATATAATTTTCAGGGTCATACCTTGTCCAGTGGTTTGCGCTGGTTTTCCTTTGCCTGCTTGAATTGCGATGTAGTAAGCCCTGTGACCTTCCTGAACTGCTGGGAAAGATGCTGTACGCTGCTATAGCCCAGCCTGGCAGCAATCTCACCCAGGCTTAGTTCATCGTACGACAAAAGCTCTTTGGCTTTTTCAATACGTTGAAGAATAACATACTTTTCAATAGTGGTGCCTTCCACAGCAGAAAAAAGACCAGTGAGATAATGATAATCCATTTTCATCTTCTCTTCCAGTATTACAGAAAGCTTCTGGTTCAATTCCACTTCATCAACGTTATGAATAAGCTGAATGATAATATTCTTTATTTTCTCAACAGTAGTGCTCTTTTTATCATCCAGGAGATCAAATCCTAATTCCTTTAAATTACTTCTTAACTCCTGCATCTTTTCCGCTGAAGGGTTGCCAGTCAGCTCCACTTCTCCCAACTGTGTGTTTTTATAGGATAATCCAAGTTTATCAAGTTGCTGGCGTACTACAAGAATACACCGGTCGCAAACCATATTCTTTATGTAAATATCCATTGTTCTGTTTTTAAAGCGCCACTACAGCCTTTCAAATATACTTCAAAGTTTCAACCCTTGAATGCAGTTAAAGGTTTGATTCAGCACCTACAAACGTAATTTCAGACCACCATTTACTACAAAGCCATCCAATGGAGCATATATATCCCGGAACACAGGCTGGGTAACTGTGCCGGTATATATGCTATCGAAACGCGTTTGCCGGGTATCCAGGAAATTCTCAAAGTTCACAAATAATGAAAACCGCTCCCATAACCGTTCAGCCATGAACCCACATATCCAGTATGGCTTGCCGGTTGCACCATCACTGAGCGCCTGTTTACTGTAGTAGTATGCTTCCAGTCCTAACTTCCACTTCTCTTCCACTTCATACATCAGCACATTATTCAGCCGGTGACGCGCAGTAAGCGGGTTTTCTCGCTTTATGCCGTTATCGTTTAACCGGGCATCTGTAAAGGTGTAACCAATGAACAGCTTAAAATCGCCATAACTCAATTTAATATTAGTTTCCCAGCCTTTGGTATCAATAAACCCGTCTACATTCTCCAGCCTGTATAAATTATCTGGTGTACTGTTGAGTAATAAAGGATCATTGATACGGGTGTAGAAAAACAGCTGATTGATACTGAAACTTACTTTATCATCGAATAAAGGGGTTTTATAGTTAAGATCAAAGTTCACGCCGTAGGATCTCTCCAGCTTATTAGCATCCGGACTTATAGGCAGGACAGATTTATACTGTATACGTTCCGTTTCCTCTGTAAAAATTGTTGGCGTTTTATATCCCAGACCGCCGCCCAATCTGGAAGACAGCTTCGGCGATATCTTAAACAAGGCGGAAAGACGCGGCAGCAGTACAAATCCATAATCAATCACATAATCTCCGCGCAACCCACTTTCCAACTGCAGCCAGCTATTGGCCTTCCAGGTATTCTGAACAAACGCACCCATCGTATTCTGATCATAATTCCGCTTCGGAAGAGTATCTGCCTGCTTTTCCCTGAAATTATCCGTATATACATTGATACCAGCTACCCAATCCATATTCTTCCGCTGATGGCTGTAGGTGGCTTCTGTGTAGGAGGACCACTGCTGCCCATCAAACACGTAATCAGGAACTGAGATTTTCCGCTTGAAGCTGTTCATGGAATTTTTCACCGTCAGGCTGCTTCCCTCACTGAACTGATGATCAAAGGAAAACTGCGTAGAGAAGCGGTTACTCTTATTCTTCTCATAGTAGCTGTGGGTGCTGTCTCCCCGTCCTTTAATATATAGGATATCTCCACCGGTCCGGTCTTCCGTGATGAAATTCACGCCCAGGTTCATTTTAGTTTTCGGGCTGAAATACACAAACAGTTTTGGGTTGATAACATACCGCTCAAATTTTGGAATAGCTGTAAATCCGGTGCTGGAAGGGTCATAGGGCCTGTTGCTGTTCCGGGAGGCAAAGACGGTTAGCCCCACCTTGTCAAACCGCTGTCCATAAAAGCCGTTAATGTCCAAACCGCCGGCAGATGTACCATTAACCAGAAAGCGCAACTCCCGTTCCTCTGTCGGGACTTTGGATATCAGGTTTACCAACCCCGCAATGGCGCCGCCGCCGTACAGGGTGGATGCAGATCCTTTTATCACCTCTACCTGCTTCAGATCAAGCGGCGGCGTTTGCAGTAACCCTAATCCGCCTGAAAATCCGGCGTATAACGGGAAGCCGTCCTTCAGAATCTGCGTGTAGCGGCCATCAAGGCCCTGTATACGGATACTGGAATTTGCAGAAGTGGCGGACACCTGCTGCGTTTGAATACCAGTGCTCTCATTGAGCATCATCCGTATATCGCCCGGCTTCATGTTCCCTTTTTCCTCCAGTTCTTCACCGGCTATAAATTCCACACGGGTAGGAATATCCTGGATACTGCGATTACTCCGGGTAGAGGAAATAACGATCTCCTCTATTTCTTCCCCGGCATGATCCAGGAAAATAACAAGAGTATCACCGGTCAGGGGGAAAGAAATGGTATCAGTCTTCTCCTGGTATCCTACAAAACTGCAGGTAATGGCATGCCTGCCATTAGAAATCCCGTTTATAGTCACAACTCCATTATTATCAGTTTTTGCCCCCTTGCTGGTGCCGGCCAGTACAACCGTGGCTCCAATCAGCGGCTCTTTTGTATCTGCGTCTTTTATGACTGCGGTAAAAGTGTTCTGCGCCAGGCATAGCTGAGCCAGGCACAGCAGAAGTATGCTACCAAATATCTTAATCATTCTTTTGTTGATATACGCTTAAAGAAATAAATGCGAAATTGCCCGCTTTCAGCAGGCACACCAATGCTAAATGCGAATCTTCAGGATAACTGAGGGGGTTGCCAGATGGAAGTGGAAAATTCTGGAAGTGGTTGGTCTATATAATCAAAATAAATGCTCTCAAGGAGAGGAACTTCTTTCAGGTTTGCGGATTCTATACCAGGCACCACAACTCCATGGCAGGTATTGCATGAAAAGAAAGGGCTGCAAGGCAGCTCCGGTTTGTTATGGTCATCATGATCGTTGTGTTCACCACCTGCCATGGTCACCTCATCCTCACAGCAATAACCATCTCCACAGCACGGAATTGCCGAAAGCGTCAGCACGTACAATGAAAGTATGATCATGAGCCATTTCATGGGCACAAATATACTGATCATCCATTTTATATCCAATCTCATTATTTTTTAATATCGTTTGGTCAGCACGGGCAAATTTATTTAAGAATTTGCTTAAATAATAAATTTATTTATCTTCGCATTAAATAAGCATACCATGAAAGGGAATAATGTATGTATCCGGGAACAAGCCGATCCCGTACAGATAAGCAACTGCCGGGATAAAATTGCTGCTAATGAAAGGTCTTTTTCACAACTATCCGGTATTCTTTCACTATCCGGCAACGAAGTAAGATTGAAGATACTGTACCTGCTGGAGGAAGAAGGCCGCCTATGCCCCTGTGATCTGAGCGATATCCTGGGGATGAGCATACCCGCCGTATCACAGCATTTGCGTAAGCTGAAAGACGGCAGCATTATTGAAGCTGCAAGGGAAGGCCAGACTATTTACTATTCATTAAAGGAAGAACACCTGAAGGTTTTAAAACCATTTTTTAAATATATCAATTTGCAAAACTTAAAGAAACAGGCACTATGAACGCTGGTAGATTAATGGGAGCAAGCATTTTTACAGCCGTGGCAGCATCAGTTTGCTGCATTACTCCTGTACTGGCCCTGCTGGCAGGTTCCGGTAGTATTGCATCCTCCCTTTCCTGGATGGCACCAGCCAGGCCCTACATGATCGGAGCCACCGTTGCTTTATTGGGCTTTGCCTGGTATCGGCAGCTAAAACCACAGCCGACAGACGATTGCGGATGTACGGTTGCTGAAAGGCCAAGGTTTATCCAATCAAAATTATTCCTCGCGCTTATTACCGCCTTCTCTGTCCTAATGCTTACATTTCCTTATTATGCTCATATTTTCTTTCCAAAAAATGAAAAACAGGTTGTAGTAGCCAATAATTCAGACATCCAATGGGCTGAATTTAAAATCAGTGGGATGAATTGTCAGGGCTGTGAAGAAGAAGTAAAGCGTGAAGTAAACAAACTACACGGAATTGTAAAAGTCGAAGTATCCTATGATGAAGGGGCTGCCAAAGTCCGGTTTGATAAAAGCAAAACCAGTGTTCAGAAAATAACTGACGCAATCAATTTAACAGGCTATCAGGTAACCGTATCAGAACTCAAAAATTATACCGTTATGAAAAGCATAATTCTTTCCCTGCTGGCAATTTCTGCAGCCGCCACATTCCATTCCTGCTCCAGTGGGAATGCAAAAAGCGAAAGCTCAGAGGAGATCATTACATTTTATGATGTTCCACTTGTTTGCACAGCTGTTCCAGATATCGGCTGTGGCACCCGCTCAAAACCTGTTTTGCTCGAAATGGAAAAAGATCTTTCTATAAAAGAAGCCTGGCTCAACCGGGCCGGAACTATTTATGCTATAGTATGGGCAGATAAAGACAGGACAGATGAGGTCGCCAAAACCATTTTTGAGAAATACAACCTTGAATACAAGAAATTAAGCGGTCAGGAAGCAGGAAGAATAGCTCCTACCTTCCGTGAACCCGACAAATGGTATCGGGGCGCTGATGTGGATAAATTAAGCATTGAGGAAGCCGGAATAATTGCGAAAGACGCTGTAACGTTTGCCCTGGACAAGCAATTAATAACCGATAAGGAAGCAGTCACTATAAAAACCGATATTGAAAATTACCTGAAAGCAGCATTGGTAAAACCCAAGACAGCAGATGAATTGCATAGTAATGAAGTAACGAAGCAATTTACAGAGAATTTATCTGGCATTGCCGCCAAAACCATTGGAAAGGAAAGAGCCGATAAAATGACCAAACTTTACATGCAGACGAATCCCCTTGACAAAAAAGGTAAGGGTTCCTGTTGTGAAAAAAAGAATGAAAGGGATACCTGTAGCAAAAAGAAATAACTATGAACGAAACGATCATATTGCAATCTGTCATTACCTGTCCGGGTTGCGGATATAAAAAGAAAGAAACAATGCCAACAGATGCTTGTCAGTATTTTTATCGATGCGAGGAATGTAAGGTTATACTAAAGCCTCTTGCAGGCGATTGCTGCGTGTTTTGCAGCTATGGCACAGTTAAATGCCCGCCTATACAAATGAGCAAGCCCTGTTGTACCTAACAACCATTCCGGCATAGGTCGCTACAAGGCATGCTCAATGCCGCCCATAACGCCCGTCAGATGCAGAATAGCAAACAGCAGCAGCACAAGGCCAATAAGCCCCAGCAACACATATAATCCCCTGGGGTTTCCTGTTGCCGATTTACGGATGGGACCCTTCCGATGATCATTTTCCTTACAGAGTCCGTAGGGAGTCCTGCCTCATGGTTTATATACTGATATTATTACTGTAGATTGATATAAACTTTAATATAGTAATAGCATACAAATAAGAGAGCGGTACCGCTGACTATTTGTATGCTTCTCCTTAACCATGTGAATTGAGCGAATTTCGCAACCACACCTGCAAAAACACTTACAATAAGAAAAGGCAAACCTCTGCCTGCTCCGAAAAATAAGGCAAGCAGAAATCCAAAAACCGGATTAGCCTTTGCAGCAGCCACTGAAAGTAATAATAATAGCGGTGCAGCAGAGGTACCCAGGCTAAAGATTAATCCGTAAGTAAACGAATTAATAATACCAGGTTTACGTAAAGCAGCTAATTTGGCAACTTTCAATCTGGGACCGTAGAAAGCAGTTACAGCAGCTACACCGGATATTAAAGCCATTGATAAAGCCCAGTATCTGCCAAATGTTTCTGTAAGGAAAATTCCCAATTGTCCGGCCAATGCACCTAATACAGTCAGGCAAACAACAATTCCACAAAAAAAAGCAAATGCTATCATATATCCCCTGTTGGACTTTTGCACTGTATTACTACTTACAAGTCCGGCAATTCCAAGTCCTACAGGCAAAGTGCAGGGGCATACACCTGTAGATATTATTCCGGCAAGTGCCGCGATCATTAAACTGAGAAATGAACCATCAGCCAATGCCTTGCTGAACTGTTCAATAAATTGTTCTAAACTCATTGCTTTATTGCTTGCGGTTTTCCAGCAGTATAACCTTTATCATTTATGGCTTTCTGAATTTGTTCCGGTTTTATCAAATTAGGAAAGTAGGTAATAATTGCATTTCTTTTTTCAAGACTTACTTTCACATCTTTAATACCATCCAAAGATTTAACTATTTTCTTAACATTTGATTGGCAGGCACTGCATACCATCCCATCAACAGGAACTTGAATTGTTTTGGCAGCTTTAGGTTTGGTTTGTTCTTTGGGTACAGGCTTTTTTTGTTCCTGGGCACAGGAAGTAATTACAAACGCAATCAGCATAACAAAAGAACAGAATAATTTCATAACTAATGATTTCTTCGTTAACATACGCAAAGCAATTATTATAGATAGTATATTATAATTCAATTGCATTAAACCCCTCTTTCTCTAAAGCCCTTTTCAAATCTTCCTGCTTTATTTGCTCAGGATAATAATTCACCTGAACTTGTTTCTGAATTACTTTTGGTTTAACCACTTTCACACCAGGCAAGGCAGTAAGCGCAGTAGTTATTTTTTGTGCACAACCTTCACACACCATATTAGATACTTTAAATCTTGTTTCTGTCAATGCTGCGGATGCTTCCTTAATAATAGCTTCAAGCCGGAGGGTTCTGATACGAAGCGTGTTAATCAGGATTACAAAAATGCTAATGATCATTACGGCAATTGCCAATATGGGCGTTATTAAACCAACGGCCGCAAGCAGCATTCCAACGATATTAAATAATACAGCAACAATTACATTGCCGGTCATTGTTTTATAGCTTGCCTTCCCTAAAATCACAGCATTCAGTACATCAATCAATCTATCACCAATCAAAATAACACCTGCAGCTTCAATAGCAACATCGGTTCCAGCACCAATGGCTATACCAACATCTGATTGTGCTAAGGCCGGAGCATCATTTATTCCATCTCCAACCATCGCAATTTTGCAACCTTTCTTTTGCAACCCTTCTATAGCGGTTGCCTTTTCGCCAGGCAATAATTCAGCATGTACTTCATCAATTCCAAGCTGTTTTGCAATAGGCGCAGCAACCTGTTTCGCATCACCTGTCAGCATTACCGTTCTTATGCCCCGCTGCTTAATCTTTGCAATTACCTGGCTACCTGTTGGGCGTGGAGTATCCTGCAATGCAATAACCCCTATTACATTACCATCCCTGCAAAAAAGTACGGCTGTTTTACCTTCATCGCCCAAAGCGCTTATTTTCTTCCTTATATGTTCAGCAATAGCAATGTTACTTTGTTCAATAAAGGAAGGCTTTCCTGCTATTATCAGACTACCGTTTAAATTTCCGATTACCCCCTTTCCCGGTATTGCTTTGAAATTATCAATCTGCAATTTTGGTACTGCTTCCTTTTGAGCATAAAAAGTAATTGCCTGTCCTATTGGATGTTCAGATTTACTTTCCACTGCTTCTGCGATGGATAATAGTTCGGACACATTTCCATTAACGGCATCAATATCTGTTACGGTAGGTTTGCCACAAGTCAGTGTTCCGGTTTTATCAAAAACAATGGTATCAACCCTTGATAAGCCGTAAAACACCTCGCTTGCTTTTACCAAAAGGCCAATGGAAATACCTTTCCCTCCTGCAATAGCGGCCAGCATAGGTGTGGTAATTCCCAATGCACAGGGGTACCCCATAATAACAGTGGTGAGTAAAACAAGCGTAGCCTGTATATAATTTCCAGTGGCAAATGCCCATACTATAAAGGCAATTGTAGCTACAATAAAAACTACGGGCCCGTAATAATTCATTAGCTTATCTGCCAACAATTCAACCGGTGGTTTCTTTTCAGCAATCCGGCTCATTAAACTTACTATCTGGCTTAAAAAGCTATCCTGTCCGATTTTTGAAACCTTTATCCGGAGTGCCCCATCAAGGTTTAAAGTTCCTCCAATCACATTAGACCCAACTTCTTTTATAGCAGGTGTACTTTCACCTGTAAAACTGGCTTCATCAACGCTGGCGTTTCCGGATAGTACATCTCCGTCCAAAGGAATGCGTTCACCAGGACGTACTTCAACCACTTCACCTGCCGATACATCTTTGGTGAATACCTCAATTAGTTGCCCAGCTCTAAGTACCCTTGCTTTTGGGGGTTGCAGATTAATTAGCTTACGTACCGCTTCAGAAGCCTTTTTGCGGGTATCTAATTTGAAATAACCAAAGAATAAATGCAGCGACATCAGCCATGCAGCTACAGGTAAAAAGTTCTGCCAAACAGGATTATAAAGGGATAGTGCACCAATAATAAATGAACCCCATGCCCCGGTAGATAATAATACATTGGCATTAATTACCTTTTGCCTTACAGCCATGATGGTTTTGCGTAATATCGGGTATCCTACCCATAACAAGACAAAGGTGGCCACCACCAGACTAAACCAGGCCCGGTATTGTTGCGGAAGGTTGAACAGATTTAAAGGATCAACCAATAAATCTATTACAGCCGCCACCATTCCAATAGTACCGCGCTGTTTTATCAGGTTGAATATAGCTTCATCCGTTTTATACTGCTGTATTTCTGATGAAGAAACACTGTAACCTAATTTTTCTACCGCATTGGCAAGTTCTTCCCGACTCATTTTAGCAGTATCAGCTTCCACTAATACAATGCCATGTACCAGGTTCACCATCACACTTTTTATTGCCGGGTATCTTTTCAATGCCTTTTCAACACTCATGGTGCAAAAAGAACACATTAACCCGGAAACCTTCATTTGTACGCTTTCAATTGCCATAATATATCAGAATGAGATTGTTGTAATAGATTTATTGGTTACCCATACAGGATTATACTGGCTGGCCGATTCCGGCGTTTTTCAGTTCCGCTTCAGCAACACCCTTGTTTTGGCAACAATTAAGGAGAATTCCATTTACGGCAACAGCAGGGAGAGATTTAATACCATACTGCTGCGCTTTCTGAATACATTCCCTAGTGTCACAGGGTTTGGAGAGATCATAAACAATAACCTCGCAGGAGGAACAGGCCATACCCTGCACCATTTTAACAGTAGGTTGGCAAACACTGCACCCTGCAGTAAATACTTCAATAATCCGTTTGTTTCCCATGATTTTAAATTTTTATAAACCAAAGGTCAACCGGGCAGGGGGGTGTCCACCAAATTATTTTTCAGATTTTTTGGAATTTTCTTCGTTGTACCGGGCTAAGCGTTCCCCTATTTCATTGATTTCCTTTATTTTATGGGTGAGTTCACTGTCCTGGAGCAGTGGAAACTGCTCTTTTAAGATTTCAATTTTTTGGGCGTCGGGGCAATTGCCGGGGCAGGCGTTCATTACTTTGACCAATTTGAGGGCCAGGCTTTTGCGGAAAACTTCATCCAGTAGCAAGAAATGGGCTTTTTGCAGACCCTGGTCGGCGGCTTTAAACTGGTTAAGTATCTGGTCAGGGTCTTTGCCCTCCTGCAGCATATTAATAATGCCCTCTATTTGCCCCTTTATGGTAGAGAGGCGTTTTGTCAGATCCCCGGTAAGTTCTTTTGGCAGCATGTTCGGAATTATTAATTAAAAACTGCAAAGATCGGAGTACATAAGGGTGTTCTGCAAATAAATTATTGCTCAATTACTGCATGAATGAACCACCTGCAGAATAGGCGATTACTTTAAAGTTCCGTAGCCACAATATTATTAAAAGATAATCTTCAATGTCCACCCATAACGCCCGTCAGGTGCAGAATAGCAAACAGCAGCAGTACAAGGCCAATAAGCCCCAGCAACACATATAATCCCCAGGGCCTCCCCGTCGTCGATTTACGAATAGAGCCTCCCTTGCGCTGCTCATTCTCCTTACGCAGGCCATAAGGAGTTCTGCCCCATGGTTTATACACGGAGATTGTTGTGATAAAAAGCAAAACCAGCAAGGCGGCGCCGGCATCCGCTATAAGCTGGATACGTAACCCGCGATACTCGGTAATTGAGAGCGCTGTTGTTAATGCTATTTTTGCCAGGTAACTGATGGGCTGCATGTGCGCCAACAACAAGATGGCAGCAACAATAGTCAAAAAGAGCTTCACTACAATCCAATAATACCGGAACAAACCCCAGGGGGTATACAGTGATTCAATAAGCCCGGTTATCAGAGAAGCAAGGCAGAACGGAGCGATAACGAACCATCCTATTAACTCCACCATGATATAGGCGGAACGAACAACCTGCATGTTCTGGCTGGCCAGACCAGCTATGGCAACAGCTAAAAATCCGGCTATGGCGCCAAGCCAGCCCATTGAAAAAGTGATATGTGCAGTAAGTGCAAACTTCCGGAAAAAAGGAGTCAGGACCATAATTTTTGAATTTTATATAAAGTTAGTCCTTCTGATAATGCTAAAAATATATACCCTGTTAAATTTATCAGAGAGCGGCCTTCGCTATTTTTTCCATTATATGATGACTGTCCCCAAACCTGCACAGGGCATCACAATGTTGCTGCAGATCAGAAAACAGGATGTATTTGATAGGCACGTTATTCTGCCTGATGGCCGGCCGGGAGAGCTGCAGCATAACATCCTTTTCCCTGTTGTCCGGCACTATTAAATAAAATACCTCATCACCATCTGCAATGGTGTAGCTCAAATCAGACAGGCGTAAAATACCCGAATAAATACTGGTGCTTTTCTCTACTTCAAAAGCGGCTATTACATTATTAGTACCTTTTTGAAACCATAGTACATCAATAAGCTGTATTGTATTCAATACTTCGCGGTCACAGCTCATAGCAGGAAACACGGGCAGGCTCACAAAGGAAAAACTTTGCCCGTGGCAGCTTTTGGAACGGTCATTGACAGCGGAAATTACATCATATCCCAATGCTCGGCCGATCTTCAATAAATGATACTGCATCTGCGTATGCAGGCTTTCCTGCGCTTTTTCATCCTGTACTTCCTTATGCCGTTTTTCAATGGCCTTTTCCAACTTTCTTCTTTCATCTTCACTCAAATATTCGTCTGTGCCAATTACCAGTTTTTGGGCGCCGATCTCAAATAGCAATCCGGCAATGGCTCCTAAATCACTTGATAATTCTGCTCGGTGCTGGTTGTTAGCATCCATTAACACCTCCCGCAGTTTTAGATATTCGCCCCAGCTACCAAGTTTCTTTTTGTCTTTGAACAAAAAATTAAACCCGTTGATGATGGCCGTATTAAAAGGAGGGATAATGGTGGGATGCAGAAAGTAAAGGATACTGGCAACTGCCGGCCCAAGACCTTTTATTTTTAAAGCGTCCAGGCGGCTGATTTCCCGGATAATCTGTTCTTCTGTTTTGGCATTTAAACAGTTTTCCAGGAATTGACCGAAAGCCTGTTTATTGCTTTCATGCTCATAAATATCGGGAATACGCAGTTTAGGTTTCCAGTAAAAGGGATGCGCTGCTCCTTCAAATACTTGTTTCTGTTCTGTGATGCACGTAAGTACAAATTCCAGGGAGGATCCTTTAAAGTCGTTGGGAAAGCGCTTGTATTTAATGTCTTCAACCACCTGCATTACACCGCGCCGGATGGAACGGAAAGCTTTAAGCCGTTCTTCGTTGTTGATAAACCAGGTGTTGTAGACAGATTCTTTGTCTGCTTTGTATTGCCGGATAATAGGAGAGAGGGTATTATTCATACCATAAATTTATTCGCGTTGTATTACAAAAAAACCACCATAAGGTGGCTTTTCTCAATGTCTTATGCTTTATTACTTTTTCTTTTCACCTGCCAGTTTTTCCAGCAGTTCGTTCTTTTCCTTCAGCATTCGTTCATACAGCTCTATTTTTTCATCATATAACTGTACAATCTTATCAATAGGATTAAAAGTGCATTGATAATTCATTGCTGAAGCAATGGCGTTATCCTTAAAATCCGAAAAGGTATTTGAAAAAATATTAATGGCTTGTTCCTCATTAAAATTTTTAATGGCTTCAGGGTTTACATGCAGCGCTTTAGCTACCAGTTCCAATATTTGAGGGTCTATTACTTCTTTCTGTTCCAAAAGGGAAATTTTTTGTTGGTTCCAGTCGTCCCCAAGTTCAATGGCAAGGGCATCCTGTTTAATACCTAAGATTTCCCTAATCCGTTTTATGTTCCTGCCTTGATGTACTTTTTTATCAGCCATAATAGTATTTATCATATTAGCAAATATAACCAAAATCTACAAAAAGTTAAATACAGGTATTCTGTGTAAGATACAAAGATAAAATGTTGAATACAAATTCATTATAGGGTTATTTCGGGTTGATCTAAACCTTACCACATGGCAACCCATAAAAACACCAGGATACAGGGTATTGGGCTACGCAATTCATCCGATCCCTTCACCATCCTCTTAGACGCTGAACCTTATGTATTAACCGATGATGCTTTAAAAAGGCAGGTGGATGAACGCCTTCAAAGAAAACGGGAGTGGTTCTATCCCAAGCTAAAGTTTATTTCTATGGTAGACACTACACTTAAAATGCGGCTTACTTTCCGGGACGTTTCCCACGAAATGACTGTAGGCATCGAACGGGATAAACTGCACATTTCCTGCACCTGTGCCCAGCAGGTCGAAACGCTTTGCCTACATACATACAAAGCGCTGGAACGGGTAATTGGTTATCGCAGTACAGACTACTTTAAAGAGTACCGCCCCAATGGTTTGATGGAAATAGCGGCCAATCACCCAAAGTATTTTGATAGGAAAGTGATAGATCAGGGCATTGATGTTAAACCGAAACCCAATTTAGGCAGCGTGTATCAATTGGCCGATAAGATGGAAGGTATCCCGTTTAGTGAAGTACTGAAATTGCCACCGGCCCCGCCAGAACGAAAAGCGAGAGATACAGCAATTACCTATATTCTTGTAAGCCATTTCAGGAACAAGTACCTTACGTTCCTGCTGCCCTGTTTAGGCGTTCTGAACAAATCACAAGATAATATTAAGGCGTTCTATCACTTCATTAGTGGTACGGAGAAGGAATACGACCCTTTTTTAACCGATGATCAAAGAGCACTGAACAAGTTATGTTATGAAATGTGGCAGCAGGTTGAAACGCAGTCCGGTTCATTGTTAGAAGGTGAACCCGAACAGGAGCGTTCACCCGCTGGTATCTTCAGCCTGTGGGAAAAGGCAATGCCCTTGCTATTGCAACAGGAGTTTATTTACAGCTATGGTCTGTATAATAAGCGGGAATTAAAGGAGAAACCGCAAAGAGCACGGATTGACCGCATTACCCTTGTGAAAGACAGGCCGCACCTTCACTTTCAGCTTTTGGATAAAGGCCCGCTTTACCAGCTACAAATGAAAGCGGCTGTAAGGGATGGGAATATTTACAAATACAACACGGAAACAACCTTTTTCCTGGAGGAAGATAAAAAATTTTATCTGCTGGCTTCCTTACGGGATGCTGGTATGGCGGAATGGATGCGAAAAGCAGGCGGCCATATAACAATTTTTAAAGAACACTTTGGGGATTTTGAGCAGGAATGCTTAGACCAGCTCCGGGAGTGCTATGCCGTTACCACCGTCTTAGCCTATAAATAAAGCAACTTAAGTAAGCAAGTTTTTGTAAACCCAAAACTGGATTGTCATGAACATCGGAGGATACAACCACAGAATAGAATATACTACCAATGTATTTATCAATGCCGGAGCAGATACCGCAGAATTAAGGAACTGGAAGGAAAAACTGATTTCTATAGCTACACAGATACCGGACCAGGCAGATACCCTAACACCGGTTATTCAGCTTATTGTTGCGGCCATTGCACCAGCCAAAATATACATGATAAAACATGATGCCATTGAAGGAATGGAGGACGAAGCATTTATTGACCTGTTAATAGTAGTTTCTGGAAAAAGTAACACGCCATTCAAAGAGCTGGAACCCGTACTGGAAATGGCCTACCTGAAAGACCGGCGGGTTTGCTGCTCCCTTCATGGGGAAAGTAATGTAATTGAAGGTTTACGAACAGGGCATCTATTTTATTCCCTCCACTGCATTCCTGAAAATCTTGTGTATGATGATAAAGCGGCTGTATATCCGATAGCAACGCCCGTTGCTATGCAGGAAATGAAAACCCGAATACAGCAGCAATTTGCCTTAACATTTAAAAAAGCCCTCGACTTTAATAAAAGCGCTATTTTCCTGTATGAAAAGGCTCGTTCCCCAATTATTGCATTTTTATTGCACCAAGCGGTAGAACTTACTTACAGGGGCATTTTGCAATGTTTGAACGGGTATGATAAGAAAACGCATGAGATCCGTGCTTTAAAAAAACATGCCCGCCGGTGTGCCCCGCAGTTGAATAGTTTTTTTCCAGATAACACAGAAGAAGAAAAGCGGCTGCTGGATATACTAGAAAACGCTTATCTAAAGGCCCGGTACGAAGACCAGTACATTGTCACAGAAAATGACTTTTCATTGCTTTTTAAAAGAGTGATGCAGCTACAGCAGGCAGCTACGAAAATCATAGAGGAAAAGACTGCCTGAGCTTACGCTATTCATCCTGCTTTCTAATTTGGGTTAACCATCTGTCTATTTCATTCATCACATCAAGGGCATCCTTTTCCGGGTAGTATTTCTGCATATATTCTGCAAACCGGGCCTTGGTCCTTATATCCTCCCATTCCATCACCGTCAGGCTTAACATGGGCCATTTCTTTGTCTGCAGTACAAAGCCATAAAGTGAAGGTGCATAGTAATGATTGGCCACTGCTTAACCCAGCCAAGGAGAAAAAGTATCGGGTTGTAGAAAATAGTTCAAAAATAGCTCTTAAAAAAGATTATTTTCCTGCCGAATGTTGCACGATATATAGTGGATGGGTGAGATAATTGGGGTATTTATCCCTATGTTACCCAATGATCTGCCATGTGTTTTATCAGTAAATAGCAATAGGTGGCAATGACAATATATAATATCCAGCGAAGTACTACTGAATAATATTCCTTTGCATTATGCTCAGGAAAAAGCAGAAACCGCTTGTTTTGCTGGACACTTTTAGGTTGCTCAGCTATAATTTTCTTTACTTCCGTTATACCCTGGATCATAATTGCCTTCACTGGTGTTGTATCTAAAGGTGGAGAAGTTACTTTGATATTTTCCAGTTTCTTTTCAAAGTCGCCTGCTCTTTCTTCCAGCAAAGAAATTGCCCTCTTTAATTCATCAACCTGTTTTGTCAATCCTTTCTGCTGTTCAGTGAACTCATTCAAAACTAGCTCCAGGCTATCTTTTTCTATGTTACCTATACCCATAAGTCGCTGTTTAATTATTTAACAAATCTGATTTTACAAACTCCGGCCCTTCTTTTTCTTTTTGCGTTTGGCCTCTTTTAAAAGTTCGGGATTAATAGATTGCCCACCGTATTCCGGCTTCATTAAATCATACAGTAAATGATTAAGCTGCTGTGTCAGGTTAATTATTTCCTGCTGTATAAGAAACACAGGAGATTTTTCCCGCTGGGATGCCTGCCAGGTTTGCAACCGTAATTTCTGCATTGGAGTAATAGCCGGGTATTTTGTTGCTTGTTGTTGTATGGCAGTTTCAAAAACAGTTTTTTTTGCCTGTTTAGCAGCCAGCTCAGTTCCAATGTGCAGGATCTGTTCAATCTTGGATAACGAAAAACCTACTTCGCTGCCTTTTATGCGTACTTTTTTATTATCAACAAAGGCAATTCCCCGCCCCTTGATCACCTGGTAACCCAATGCTTGCATCCGCTGTTCAAAATCTTGATACCGGGTAACCTGTTCCAAGGTTCGTTGTATGTCATTCCTTAATTTCTCCCTCCGCTGGTCATGCCGGGGGATCGAGCGTTGTTCTTTAGGAAGGAATTTCCGTGGACTTAATACTTTAGTTAAGTTATATTGCTTTTCCAATCTTCGGCAAAGCGCTGCCATCCGGCGATAACTATTACTATCCTTGGCAACCTTTCCATCATACCCTACACGGTTAGCTACTATATGAATGTGAGGCTCCGGAGTATCCTTATGTAATATGATCAAATATTGATTGTCCTGTACTTCAAATTCTCTTGCACATGCCTCCCCAATCTCAATCAGTTTGTCTTTAGTGCAGGTATCATCCGGTGCAAGCCTCAGAGCAAAATGAAATACCGGATTTTCCACCCGCTTGCTTAACCTTGAAACATCCCTGAACTGTTCAGCCAACTCATATTTATTGCCAAAGCATTTGTGATACGCCAACACTTCCGCCCGGTCTTTATGCTGCAATCCATCCTGCCGGGAAAGCTTTTCTTTTTGTTCATCAGTCAATTCCAATTTGTCCTCCAGGTCATAACTGATACAGCCCAAAAAAGATTTCCCCGTATCTACATATCCAATCATTGCAAATAATTTTTGATACGGCCCGCCAGTTCCTTTAATTCTTTGCATAGCAACAGCAGGTCTGCCCGGTCAAGTGGCGTTAATACATCAGTTACACTGTTATGCTTTTTGGCAAGCTGATTTAAGTTAGCAGCCATGTGGTTGAGTGTACCAGTAAGGGCTAAAACTTCTTTAGGAAGCGTTTTTACCTTGCTGTCAATTTTTCCGTTCAACCCAAGTTGCAGTAAATATTCCGATGCAGATAAGCACGCTTTTTTGGCCTTGGCAAAAATGGTTATCTTCTCATAACTGGTACATTTGATTGGTATCCGTTGATTCTTTACAACATTCTTTTTAGGGCGACCGCCCTTGTTGTTTACAGGTTTATCCATCTGCTTCATAGTCTCTTCCTCCTGATTTTTTGAATGCGATAGCATGAAAAAAATCCCACCCCGAATGCGATAGCATGAGGGGCCAGCGTTTTGGTGCACACCAAAACATAGCTGGCTCCCTGAGCGACAAAAAAACTGCTCACCCTTCGGGCAACCTGCTTTGCCATAATACCCATTTTAGGCGTTTTTTAGAGTGTTTCTTTCTTGAGGTGGGTATTGGTATTGCCAGGTGTAATTATTCATGCTTATTGGCATTTATTTGTGATGTAGATTTATAACTGATGCTGGCGCCCTGCCTACTGGAGAGCTACCATATTTCCCCAACCTATTCAGGAACGATTCATTAAAAAACATGGGAAATTAATGGTGGACATTTTGGCAGTAAGGACAGGTTTCTTGCTGCAATAATTTTGATTATAGCGAGGCATCCCGGTTAAAAACCCTTGGATTATTTACACCATACCTGCGGATATTATCTTTTAAATCCAACCACAGGCGGATATTATAATCTGCTATTTCAAAAATGTCTGCTTCTGTAAGCTGGTAAGGGTTGATCATATTGACAATTGTTTTCTTCGGCGGCTGTTCGCCGGGCGGCTTATTTTCCTGTGTTGTTTTGCTAACATCAGTAGTAGCTTTCGCCTGCTGTAGTTGTTCTGAACAGGAGAAAATATTAGGAGCATACCCTTCTCCGATCTGCAAACTCTTACCAATAGCAAGACTGTTGCCGAATAATTTTATTTGCTTGCCACTGTTTAATATTAGTGTCCTTCTTTTAAAATCAGTCATAGTTATTTCGTTTTTTTATGTAAAGAGATAATTTTTCAAAACCGGTGGCCTCTTTGTCTGTCGCGGGCAACCTGTTTGTTCATCACGTCATCAGCTACTCCCGTTGCTCTTTTAATTGCCTGGATTTCCCGCTGTATCTGTAGAAAATTTTGGATTAGCCATTGATTGAGGTCTTTACAGCCCTGGTATAAAATGCTGCAATCCTTGTATGGGGAGTTTTCTTTTACCACCTGAGCAGTGTATTTTATACCAGCGGTATCCCTGTCTAAGTAAAGGTCAATGGTTTGATGCCTTTCCATTAAAGGCTGGCTCTTTTCAAAAAAGGACAGGGAGTTTAATACCAACAAATTAATGGGTTGCAGATTCCGGCCCTGGTAAATGGTGAGAAAAGAAAGGAAGTTAAAAAAACCCTCAAATACAGCCACCTGATTTGCTCCATGGTCAATAAAGGTTATGCCTTTGGGAGAGCTGCTGCCCTTAAAGTAAGGGTTACGCAACTCATACCCACCGGCATCATTGGGGAAACCAATGGCATAATATTGTTTACCGTGAAGCTTATACTGAACCTCCCTGCAATAAGCCTGCGCCAGTTCAACCGGTATTCTTCGCTGGCCCAGGTAATGGACGAGCGCCGGGGAAGTGATAGGGCCGGCGGAAACGCCCCGTATCTTTTTCTTTTCACCGGAAAGCGTAGTTGGATCAGCCCGGTGCGGAAGCTGGGCATCACCAGGGCCTGGTAAAGCAGGCGAAAGGTCGCGGTGAAAAGAAAGAAAAGTTTGCAATTTCTCCAAAAATTCTGGAATGGTACAGCCATGATACTGTATCCCGAAATCAATAATACTTCCCCCTTTCCCTATGCCATGATCAAACCAAAGGTTTAGTTTACGATCAACCTTGAAAGACGGCTTATTATCAACACGTCCGGGAAGGGGTGATGAATACCAAAACTCCCGGCTGTTGCTCATTTTAGGATCAGGGTAATGCCTCTGTGAAGCCAGGTAATCTGTTATGTCTATTTGTTTGGCCTCAGTAATAGTTAACTTTTTCATTCTCCCAGGGGTTTAAAGGATGGTTTGCGTTTCTGTTTCACGTATTCGAGTACCTCGGAGCGGAGAAAATATACCCGTCCGCCCTGTTTATGAAAGGGCAGGCCCCGTTTCATCCAGTCATGCAGGGTAACCAGGGAGATGCGGAAAATACCCGCTATTTCCTTGCGCGTAAGCAGGGGTTCTTGCTGCGGGTCGGCGGGCTGGGCACTTTTAATGGAAGTATTTTCCAGACATTCTTTCACTGCATCCCTGATCCACCGGCGGAAATCATTCTCATTTGGAATAAATAAAGTGTCCATAAAAAGAAGTTTTACAGACACAAATATGAGTTAGCGGGGAAAGGAAGTCAATGATGGATTAATCATGGATTTTGTAAGGAAGGAAATTCTTTAGTAAGAATGAGTTATAAATAGTAAATGAGGTTATGTAACTGGTTTACTCAAAGTAAAATTCCCTGAGTGCTTTGTCAAGGCGCTTGAATTTCTCTACGTTCAGGTCAATATTTGCTTCCGCTTCTTTAATGTCTCTTTGAATGGTGTTAGGTTGTTTGCCCATAAATTCCGGAAAGTGGAGACGTAAAACAAAAGCAAGATCCGTAGCTGAAAAGTTATCGAATAGTCTGCCCTTAATCTTCCCGTTTCTATCAGTAAACTGTAAATTCCGAAGAAGATAAAAATGCTGGATGAGCAGGGGCAGATATTTGGGATGGGTTACTGTGATACTCCCAGCCAGATATGGCTGTATCAGCTTTTCAATAACAGGGATAAGGTTTTCAGTGAAGTTTTTTACTTGATCACTTGTTTGTTCCGGGCCGGTCTGCCGGTTTTCCAGGAGTGTTCTTGCTTCCAGCTCAATATTCTGCCGGAGTAATTGTTCCTGCTGTGCCCGCTGTTCCTGGTTTTTCTCAGCTACCCAATCCAAAGCGGCCTGAAGTTTGGACCTCCGGAATCTGGAGAGTTTACGCTCCAGGCGTTCAGTAATTTCATCATGGAGGAATTTTAAAAAGTCCTTCTTGTCTTGATAAGCATCATAATGAAATGTCAAGTACCTATTAATATCATTCTTGTCATACTCAAATAGCTTATTAAAGACTTCGTTCTTATAGCGTCTTATATATGGCTCCTCCCGGAAATACAAATAGTAATCTTTCCCATAGGGGCCAATTTTATACTGGAAATAGGGAATAAACCCGCCCTTCCTGGTGGAATAAGCGGATCGAAAACCCAAATCAGCCAATATATTCCTTAGAAAGATATTGGAGAATAACCGCTCTTTTATACGCATAACTTACTGGCTATTAGGTTTAGGAAGTTAATAAAAAATACTCAAATTCAATCTCCATCCATTTTTCGTATATTTATGGTTGAATGGGAAAAGCAAATAACATATCACCAGCATCTGATCTAAAGCAAAGCGGGAAAAAAGATAAACCGAATCTTCCCCGACACCTCTTTTGGGATCAACGCTATGATGAGATAGATTGGGCAAACGGGTACGGCAGTATTATTGCGCGGGTTATTGAAAGAGGAAACAAGGAAGAGTGGGAAGAGATGGTACGTTTTTATGGTCAGCCGAAAATAATAAATGCCCTTAAAAACGAAATAAAATATCTGGCTGATTATGCCATTGAGGATGCATGTAGATATTTTAATCTTAGAAAGGAAGAATTGTTATGCTACAACAGGAAGCAGTTGAGAAGGGGACACTGGATTTGATCAAACGATTTATGGAGGATCAGCAATTCAAACCCTTTTATCTGGTAGGAGGCACAGCCCTTGCATTGAAGATCGGCCACCGAAGGTCTATTGATATAGATCTCTTTACAGAAAAATCATTTAATGCTAAAGAAATAGCAACTCATATAGAGGCATCTTATCCTGTTCAAAATCTACGTTCCATTAATAACGGGGTTTTCTGTTTTGTAAGTGGTGTCAAAGTTGATATTATTGCCCACCAGTATCCCTTACTCAATAGTATTGAAGAAGTGGAAGGCATCAGAATGCTATCATTACTCGATATTGGAGCCATGAAACTAAATGCCATCTATGGGAATGGTACAAGATTAAAAGATTATATAGACATATATTCGTTGTTGGCCTATATACCTTTGCAAGAAATACTGCAAGCTTGTGAACGAAAATACCCTGATATCGATGCTACCATGGCGAAAACTGCTCTGCTGTATCATAATGATATAGATCCCACAGAAAAAGTTGATTTTATAGGGATTGATATTAAATGGCCGGAAGTGGCTGACAGGTTAAAACAGGCTGCTGCCAATCCACGGCTTACTTTTGGCCCTTCCCAACAAACGCTGAAGTTGTTGCAAATAAAACAGCAGCGTAATATCAGGCCCGATAAAAATAAAGGGCGGGGATTGTAACATAAAATCCCAATGACCAGTACGGCTGGTCATTGGGTCAATAATGCAGCACCTAAGAAACTTTGACGGCGACTTCAGCCACTTCTATTTTTTCCGGTGGAGTGGTCTTTTTAAATGAAATGAGTTTCCCGGCAAATTCCTTTTTCACGTCTTTTTCAAAACTGTCAAGATAATTTTCTGTAGTGCTTTTATCAGCATGTCCTAATGCTTCTTGTATAAATTCGGTGCTTGCTCCAGAACGTTTCATGAAAGTGGAATATGTATGCCGGGTATAAATAGTTGTTGCTTTCCTTATGTTTAGTTCTTCACAGATCTTTGCCATCCGGTCGTTTACGAACTTAACAAACGCTTTTATAGCATAATGTTCCTCAAGTGGCGTCATTCCTAACTGCAAAATGGGAAATATGTAATTGGTAGGGGACTTGTCCTTATTACCCCAGCGATCAATAATGGCCTGTATATCTTCTGTTATATATACCGTTATCGGCTTGGGATCATTCCGGGTCGTAAGCTGTGTTTTGGCGCGTTCAAAAACAATGAACTCGCCTTGTATATTCCGATACCTCAATAAAGCCGCATCTTTGGGGTTCATCCCATTGGCGAAGAAAAAGAACAACCAATAGTCTCTGGCCTGGCTGTACTCAATATTGTCAGTATCGTAGTAGTATATTTTTGAAATATCGTCCTGCGCCAATGCCTTTTTAATATTCTTGGAAGTGGGAATTAAATACTTGCGCCGGCCAAATGGATAATTCTTTCGTGGGATCAAGTTAAATTCATCAATAGCTAAATTATAAATTGATCTCAGCGGGCGCAGGTTAATGCCTACAGTAGATTTGGAGCAATTACGATCACGCATCCATTTTTCGTATTGACGCAGATAGCCGGGTGTTACATCAACGAATTGTGCATTGCCTTGGAATTTTTTCAACGAATAGTAAGTGTTCTGATAGTTCAATGCGCTACCTATACGGCCTTCTTTAATCAAATTCTTCACATACCAGGCAAATACAACAGAAATACAGTCAGCTCTAGGATGGCTTTCCTTTAAAATAGGAAATTTTCCTTCATAGGGAGAAAAGTCAAATTCGCCACTATTGGCTTCAACGTTCTGCTGTTTTTGTTTCCGTGGTTTAAATAAAGGATTAGCAGTAATAAAATATCTCTCAAATTCATTAAAAGCAAAAGGCCTGATTTCCTTTGCAGCTGTTTCAGCAGACCTCAGCATATCCTTTAAGCTGTCACGGGCTTTCTGCAAATCGGAACTAAGGCGTGGAGCTGACAGCTTTTTAAAATCTTCTTTGCTTAAATCGTAAATGGTTTGATACCGTTGTGGAACGCTATCATGGACAACCAGAAGCTTTACGGGATAAGCACCCGTTCTTTTTTTCATTCTGCGGGTGTCCAATTCGATTGATAATGAAACTGGCATAAAACTGAATTTTTCATTTTCACAAATCCTTCCTGCACCGTCAAAATTTGCCAGTGAATTTGCCAGCAAACGGTCAGTTAAATGCCCTGTTGAAAGGGTTCAACGAAAATAGGAAAATACATTTAATTTATTGATAATTAAATAGTTAAGTTAATTTCAGTTAAGATGAGTAGAAGTGGAATTAAGCAATCTTGCGAACTCAAAATCTGGTTCTCGCAAGGGAGTGCAGGTTCGATTCCTGTTCCGGGCACGGTGATTATCAACAAGTAAAAAAGGTCGCAGTGATGCGGCCTTTTTGTTTTCCTGAAATTTACCAGCAATTTACCAGTAAAATTGAAGACAGGAAGTAAAGAGCTTATTAGCAGCGTAAAAATACATCTTTCTATCTGATCTACGGGGTAGAAGGTCGCTGGTTTGAATCCTGGAGTTTGCGGGAAGGTGGGCGAAGCGCCCAGGAACCTATTGTAATGGATAAGAAAAAAAGGGCAGGAAAAATGGTCTTCACGCCATCAGCCACATAAAGGTGGCATGTAATTCCGCCAATGTATATCATGGCCATCCCGAAGTACGCCCACTCTTTAAAAAGTGCTAAACGTGGAAGTACGAAAACCGGGGCTGCCAGAAGGGTTGCTGTTCCCAGAATATAAGGGAAATAGGCAGGGAAACCTATTTGTTCCATAAGGCGATTATAGTAGCCTTTATTGAGCCAGTTAAAACACCAGGTTGCAGCGTAAACACATTCGAATACCAGAAAGCCGGTGAAAATCCAATAGGCTATAAGACGTGCCCTCGAAATCGACAAAGGAAGTTTTTCCGGTTTGTTCATAACAATACTTTTTGTAATAATGCCTGTATGCAAGACCTAGTTAAACTTGAACACACCCAACACAAAAATAGCAAGTACCACCGCTAACTGTACGAGATAGTAAACAGTTATGTTCCTTTCTAACCTGGCAAGCGTTGCGGTTGACTTCTCTGTTGTATCCGCTGTAATAACAGCGCTCGTTTTCTTACGTTGCCGCCCGGTTACAGCGCTCATTACGATCAGTACCAGCACCAGCATCATCTTCACCCTGAACCACAATTGCTCTGCAAATGCTCCTTTTGTCTGCATTACCAGCAAAATACCGGATAATATCAGCAATGCTCCGCCAATGGCGGCAATGGGGCCAAGCTTTGCGCCGAGATCATGCACAACCAACGCCTTTGACCGGTCTGGACCATATAGTTTCCAAAAACGTCGTTCCATCATATAGCCGATCAAAACGGTGCCGCCCAGGAGCGTCAACCCGGTAATATGCACCAGTAGACTGAGAAGATAAAAATTCATTGTTTGATCATTTGATTCAGGTGTCAAGTTGAAGCTAATTTCCCGGATTGATTTATATTTGAAGGAGTAAATTTTATATTTCCGGGAAAATGCCGATTGAACTCAGGAACACACTTGACAAGCAGGTACTGTATCGTAAAGAATTTACCGGGCAGGAGTTTAATCAACCGGTTCTTTCCGAGCGCTCCTTCCAAATGAAGCTCCCTTTTGCCGATATGCAAATGGCGCAGTGGCAGTTTGATGGCATCCAAATACTCTTTAATAACTGGCACTACAATCGTCCTGCATCCATTTCACTTGAAAGCGACCATGACCTGGTAAACCTGCAATTTAATCTCAAAGGGGAAATTCAGTTGCAGTCCGGGAACTCTTCCGGGATGATAGCCATTGCAGGCAACCAGCACAACCTGCTTTATAGCAATGGTATGACTGGCGTTTTAGCTGGCAATGTGAACCAGGATTACAGCGCGTTTGTTGTTCAGTTTAACCGGGAAGCCTTTCTACGGATTGCAGTTAACGCCGGAGAAATACTGGAAAGGTTTGCAGAGAATGTGGCGGTCAAAAAAGCTGCTGTGCTGTCACCTTCGTACATGCCGATAGACCTGCGACTGCAACAAGCCATCCAATCAATACTTAACTGCCGGTACGCCCCTGGGATTAAAAAAATATTCCTCTATTCAAAAGTACTGGAAATACTTGCCCTGCAGGCGGACGCCTTCGGCCGCACCCTGCTGCGGAAGCAAACGACCCTTAAAACCGATTACGACAAGGAACGTATTCATTTTGCCCGCGAATACCTGCTGCAAAATATTGAATCGCCGCCCGGACTTCCAGAACTCGCCCGCATCGCAGGCATTAACGAGTTTAAGTTGAAACACGGCTTCCGGGAGCTATTCGATACCAGCGTTTTTAACTATCTGGCTGAAAAAAGGCTGGAGCTGGCTTGTAACTATCTGCAGGATTCCAATATGTCCATTGCTGATATTGCCCACTCGCTGGGGTATTCTTCCGTACAGCACTTTAGCATGGCTTTTAAAAAGAAATTCGGCTACCCGCCAAAGGCAGCGCGTTAGTTTACCGCTTTTTTGTTAATCAAAAATTAGCCATAGAGCACAGGAAATGATCAGCTTAGCGAACCGCATCACCGACCCGGCTGGCAGATCTTCTTTTTATAGCTACCCGGATTCATCCCCGCCGTTTTTTTAAAGAGCCGGTTGAAGTACGAAATATTCTCAAATCCCAGGCTGTAGGCAAGGTCCTTAATAGATACATCTTTCAGCAACATGACCTGCTGAGCCTTCTCTATCTTCTTTTGATTGATGTATTTTCCCGGGGTGCAGCCCATGTGTTTCCTGAACAGGCGGATAAAATGATCTTTTGTAAGGAAACATAACGCCGCCAGGTCTTCTATATTAAGGGGCTGATCGATATTAGTATGAATATGATGCAGTGTTTTTATTATCCGCTCGTCAAGATCAAGATTTTTACCGGATGCATGGACCAGGAAACGGGAAAACACCTGTTGGATGATGCCCCGGGCCTCCATTTCAAAAGCAAAGGGGGTAGTCCTGTGAAATGCTATATTATTAATAAGGGTAGAGGAGTTATCGTAAGACCGCGGATCATAAACCTGCAGCCCCCGGTCCGGGTTGATGAAGGCCAGGCGCTGTATTAGCTGGATCACCAGCGGGTCTGCCGCAACTTCCACGGGAAAGTCGACCAGGTCAAAAATGCTGGGCCGGTTGCCCATTTCTTCATAGATATGGATATAGTACAATGATAAGCTGCCCTCACATTCATACCCGTGGTGAACATAGGAAGGCGTGAGATACAAATGATCTTTCTTCAGCTCATAGGTGCCGCCTTCCCGGATGATGCTGGCCGTTCCGCTTTCAACCAGGTGTATCCTGGTAAAAGGGCTGCACACATTCTTCCAGTTCCAGTCAGCGTTATGGACCGCATGACCAACGTTCAGTAAAATGAAATCAGGGTATTGCTGCTCTTCGTTCATATACAAGGCCAATTACAGCAAATGTAGGGCCTGGATGTCGATAAAGTGCAATTTTTTGTCGATATTGGATAAAATGCGGAAAAGGGATATCCGTATTTTTAAAAGATGAAACGACGTACGTTACTCAGGGGCATGGCCGGGATGATCCCGGCTTTATGGACAGCCCGCCACGTTAATGCTGCTGCTCTTTTAGAAAACGCACTGCCTGGAGAGCAGATGATACAAGGTCCTTTTCAACCTTCCTGGCAATCCTTAAAGCAGTACCAGGTACCGGAATGGTTCCGGGACGCCAAATTCGGCATCTGGGCGCACTGGGGGCCGCAATGCCAGCCGGAACACGGCGACTGGTACGCCCGCAGCATGTACCAGGAGGGAAGCGATAGCTACAAGTATCATCTTCAGAAATATGGTCACCCATCGAAGTTTGGTTTTAAAGATGTGATCAACGAATGGAAAGCGGAGAACTGGGACCCCGACTATCTGCTTTCGCTGTACAAAAAGGCCGGCGCCAGGTATTTTGTTGCGCTGGCCAATCACCATGACAATTTTGACAATTACAACAGTAAATATCAGCCATGGAACGCCGTGAACCTGGGGCCTAAAAAAGACCTCATTGACGGTTGGGCAAAAGCCGCCCGGAAACATGAGCTGCTTTTTGGCGTTAGTGTGCACGCATCGCACGCATGGACCTGGTACGAACCTGCCCAGATGGCGGATAAGAAAGGGCCCCTTGCTGGTGTGCCTTATGATGGGAAGATCACGAAGGCTGCCGGGAAAAATACTTGGTGGAACGGGTACGACCCGCAGGACCTGTATGCGCAAAATCATCCGCTTAGCGCCAAAGCAGAAGGCTGGGATGCCTTCAACCAGCAATGGAGCTGGGGAGGCGGCGCCAGTAAGCCCAGCAAGGCCTATTGTGAGAAGTTCTTTAACCGGACCGTTGACCTGATCAACCGGTACGAACCGGATCTTTTGTATTTCGACGATACGGTGCTGCCCTTATGGCCCATCAGTGATGCCGGCCTGCGTATAGCGGCTCATTTCTATAACAGCAGCATCAAAAGGCATGGTTCGCTGCAAGCCGTGCTTAACGGTAAGATACTCAACGAAGAGCAGCGGCAATGCATGGTCTGGGATATTGAACGGGGGCAGAGCCACCAGATAGAGCCGTATGTGTGGCAAACAGACACCTGCATTGGCAGTTGGCATTACGACCGCAGGGTCTATGACAAACAAGGCTATAAGTCGGCCAAAACAGTCATTCATACGCTGGCCGACATTGTGAGTAAAAATGGCAACCTTTTGCTGAGTGTTCCCCTGCGCGGCGACGGTACGATTGATGACGCAGAGCTGGCAATTGTAGAAGGCATTGGCGCCTGGATGCAGCATAACAGCGAAGCGATATTTGGCACCCGCCCCTGGAAAATATATGGTGAAGGGCCGGCCATTGAAGAGGCGGCGCCGCTTAAAGCCCAGGGGTTCAATGAAGGTAAGGGGAAACCTTTTGGACCGGAAGACATTCGCTTTACCGCCAAGGCCGATAGCCTGTACGCCATTGTGCTGGGCACGCCGGCCGACGGAAAAGTACGCATCAAATCCCTGGCCGCCGGCAGCTCATATTATCCCACGGCCATTGCACGTACCGAATTGTTGGGCTACGGACCGGTGAATGTGGAAAGAACAGCGGAAGCGCTGGTCGTTCAGTTGCCAGATAGCCTGCCCGGCCAGGATGCGCTCTGCGTGAAGATCCTGCAGGCCTGAGGATGTTTATAATGTAGGGCCTACATGACAGCCCGCTGCGTTCTTCTTTTCCTGGAAAGGACCTTCTCTAGTTCAACCGCAAAAAACACCATTGACGAAGCGCCGCCAACCAGGAAGAATTCGTTTAGGGTCAACGCTTCAGTTTGAAAAATAGGTTGAAAGAAAGGAACATAGGTGATGGTGAACTGGAGGATAAAAGCCAGTACCACCGCGCCTAACAGCGGTTTGTTGGAAAATATGCCGGTTGCAAACAGGGACCGGTGCTCCGACCGGATGGCCAGTACATGGCCCATCTGGCATAAGCACAATACATTGAAAACAATGGTTTGCCAGTGTAGATCATTACGGATAGCCCATCCCTGAAGGGACAAGGTAATGCCTGCCATTAACATGCCTACCCAAACCATGTGAAATCCACGGCCGTTGGCAAAAACACTTTGCTGCGGCGGACGGGGCGGCCTGTTCATAATATCCTTCTCGGCTTTTTCAAACGACAGGGAAATAGCCGGCAGGCCGTCGGACACCAGGTTTATCCATAAAATATGTATTGGCAGCAACGCTACGGGCAAACCGATCATAGGGCCTAGCAGCAATGTCCATAATTCGCCGGAATTGGTGGTCATCAGGTATTTGATAAACTTCAGTATGTTGTCGTAGATCCTCCGGCCTTCCTTCACCGCCCTTACTATCGTGGAAAAATTATCATCCAGCAGGATCATATGGGCGGCTTCCTTGGAAACATCGGTTCCCGTAATCCCCATTGCTATGCCGATATTTGCCCGTTTAAGCGAAGGCGCGTCATTAACCCCGTCGCCCGTCATTGCTACGTAATGTCCTTTCTGTTGCAGCGCTTTTACGATCTGCAGTTTTTGTTCGGGAGATACCCGGGCATATACTTTTATCTTTTCCGCTTTTGCAAGAAAGCTGTCATTGTCCATCGCCGCAAGCTCCTGGCCGGTAATAACCAGGTCCTGTTCACTGCTGATAATGCCTATGCGGTGGGCAATGGTTTTCGCGGTAAGCGGATGATCGCCTGTTATCATCACCGGTACAATACCTGCTGTTTTACATTGAGATACTGCTTCCGGTACTTCTTCTCTTGGCGGATCTATAATGCCGGTTAATCCCAGGAACTGCAAACCTGTTTCATGCGTTTCACTTTCGGGATGTTCAGGAAGCGTGTCCCAGTAGCGAAAGGCGAAGCCCAGCACCCTTAAACCATCTGCCGCCATTATATCTACCTGTTCCTGCATGGATGGAAGATCGATGTCCACACATCGCTTCAATAAAATATCGGGAGCGCCCTTGGTGAAGGAGATCATTCTATTCCCGTGCTTATGAAAAGTGGTCATGAGTTTGCGGTCGGCATCAAAAGCTATTTCCGAAAGGCGGGGCCAGCCGGCTGTTTTAACATGTTGTTCAACCGCCATTTCCAGTAGAGCGATCTCCGTGCTATCCCCCTTCATATTACTATCCGCATCCATGACTGCATCATTGTTTAACGCAAATGCCTGTAGCAGCAGTTTCTCGTGTTCGTGCTGCTCAAAGGAGGGGAGGTCTTTTCTTTCATATGATTTTCCATCGAAAAAAACTTTCTCCACGTGCATTTTGTTCTTGGTAAGCGTACCTGTTTTATCGGTGCAGATATAGGTAACGGAGCCCAGGGTTTCCACTGCCGGCAATTTCCTGATAAGACTGTTGAGCCGGATCATTCTTTTGGCTGCCAGGGCCAGCGAAATCGTAATAACGGCGGGCAATGCTTCCGGGATAGCCGCAACAGCCAGGGAAATGCTTGTCATGACCATTTTGATCACTTCTTCCCCCCGCAGCCAACCGGCAACAAAGAATAAAGCGCACAGGAATAATACCAGTACCGACAGTTTTTTCCCAAATGAGATCATCCGCTGCTGCAATGGGGTAAGCGATTCCTCTTCCTGCAGCATTTTGGCGATACGCCCAAGCTCCGTTTGCATGCCGGTCGCAATCACCACCGCAGTACCCCGGCCGTACGTCACAAAAGTTCCCTTAAAGGCCAGGTTTTTCCTGTCGCCAACGGGTAAGTCATCTATTTCCAGCGGATGAACGATCTTGTCAATAGCGTGTGATTCGCCGGTCAGGGCGGCCTCTTCTATCTTCAGGTTCACCGATTCAATGATCCGTACATCAGCGGGAACAGCATTGCCGGCCTCCAGCAGGATTACGTCGCCGGGCGCCAGTGCCGTAGCGGGCATCCAGGTGCTGAGCCCATCCCGCAGCACCCTTGCCTGTGTAACCGCCATTTGCTTCAAAGCCTGCATGGCTTTTTCTGCACGGTATTCCTGGAGGAAACCGATAATAGCATTCAGGAAAATAATGATAAGGATAACAATTGTATCAGTAAGGTCCCCAATGATGCCGGATATAATGGCTGCCACCAGCAGGATCAGGATCATCACATCCTTAAACTGGCCCAGCAGCATAAGGGCTATGCTTTTCTTTTTTCCCTCCTGCAATTCGTTAGGGCCATATTGCGCCAGTCTTGCCTCGGCATCCGATGTGCTCAATCCCTGTTGTTTTGTATCCAGCAACTCAAAAGTTTCGTCTATACTTAACCTGTGCCAGTTCATTTTGATTGATTTATTCATTCATAAACACGTATGTAATGATTGCCTGGTATAAGAATAAACGGGATGGCATCAGTACTTTAGCTCAAAAGTATGCCTGTGCCACTGGCGGTATACTGACGGCGGTCATTAAACAGGGTGATTATGCTCAATGATCAGCATCCTGCTCAAACGATAAATTTCCGCCGAAAAACTGCAGCATTTTCTTTTCAATCCTTTGGGCAACACGGTTGATGTGGTCGCCTTCATAAATTTCAAAGGAGTGGGGGATGTCGTATTTGTTCAGCTCGATATCCAGCGTTTTAATACTCGCGGCAATCCCTGCGTCTTTATCTCCAGCGTCAAAACCGATGGCTTTTAGCTTCCGGATGTTATAGATATACTGGTCTAAATTATTCAGCGGACGGTTGGCATCCCATTTTTGCATCACTTGCGGCTGTAGCTTCCCATCCTTTACCGGGAGATCGAGGTAAAACGGGGGATTGGCTGGATTGGGCGACCAGGCGGCTGCGGTGGCAAAGAGCGCTTTGGTAAAGAAATCGGCTTTTTGAAATGCTGCGGTTGTCTTAATACTGTCTGCACGCAAAAAAGGCGCCGGTATAGGTTCCACGGGCATGGGAGCGGAATTCAGGCAGCAGGGACTCAATAAATATACTGCTGAGAACACATCCGGGTTCTTTTCCCCGATCCGCAATGCGCCATAGCCGCCCATAGAGTGGCCGCATATGCCCCTGCTTTCTTTTCGGGCAATGGTACGGTAATGCCCGTCCATGTAATCAACCAGCTCCCTGGCGACAAAATCTTCCCAATTGCCCGTTGTTACCGAGTTGGAATACATGCTTCCCTGGAAAAGCGTATAGGCGTCGGGCGTAACAACGATCATTTCATGGGCCGGGTCCCGTGCAAACACGGTGTCCAAAACAGGCGGTAATGTCATCCAGTGTTTTTTGAAGCCGTAAAACCTGGCGTCATCATCGGTGTAGCCATGCAGAAAGTAAACAACAGGATAATGTTTCTTTGTGTTGTTTTTATAGCTGGCGGGCAGGTAAACAGAAACATAGCGGTCCGCACTGTCACCGCTGAGATTGCCTTCCAGCAATTTGCTGTGAATTTTGATCCGCTGAACCGTTCCTTTAGCAACTTGTTTTTGCTGCGCCAGGCTTTTTAAAGGTAAGGCGGCTACTATAAAGAACAAAGCAAGGGTAAAACGAGCCATGCATTTTTTCATATGGATGCTGTTAAATGTGTGATCAAGGGTTTCCCTGAAATATACAAAAACTTCTGCTTCCAGGCGCAGGAAGCCGGCTTCTCCCAACGGCCCTTTTACCGGATGAGGCAAGCCGGGCACCGGGCGGTCCGGGATATGTACGGCGATGTGTTGGTCGGATGGCTCAATACCGCCTTAAACAGAATTTGTAGTATTGTTCCAGGGTATCAGGGGCGGTGATGATTTCCTGCTTTTCTACTCCCCATTTATGTAATAAAGCAATCGAGACATCATTATCCAGGCTCGTGGTGGCAATGATTGCTTTGTTCCAACCGGGTTGTTTGTTTTTTATGGTGTGCAGCACTTCGGACATTACTCCTCTTCTCCTTTCCGCGGGATGAACCATATACACGATCTCCAGCTCGTCCGCAGCGGTATGCTCCGTTTCTTTTAGCTCAAAATGCCCGCATAATTTATTGTCCTCGTAAATCCCCCATATCCAGCACCATCTTTTGCCGTGATCAGCATAGATGTCAAATATTTTCCTGAATAAGCTGCGTTCTTCACTTTCATCCCTGGTAAGTCCTCCGTTCATGAATCGCTGCGCCTCCTTGTCCAGGCATATTTCAATAAAGGCGTCTTCATCATGCCTTTCATAGGGTTTTAAGGTAAATCTTGTAGTTTTTATGACCGGAGGCAGCATACTATGCGAAATTTTTTAAAGATAGGTAATTCTCAACGTCTGCTCCATTAGTCAATTCACAACCTGGCGACTGCAGGCAGCCCGCACGCCTCCCCCTGCTACTGCAGCAGGAGAAGACGCCGCGGGTCAGCGGGTTACAGTTGTAGTGACAGTTACAGGTATATTATTCAGCTCCTTTAAAGGGGAATGCTTCATTCCGGACGTGCGCCTGCTCCATGAGGGCCCGCATCTTTTCCACGATCTCCGGCTGTTGGGCTGCCAGGTCGTGCTGCTCTTCCGGGTCTTTGTCCAGGCGGTACAGCTCCATGGGGCCGGCCGGCTCCCTGCTCACATTCAGTTGCACGGCTTTCCAGTTGCCCATCCTCAGGGCGCGGCGCCCGCCTTTTTCATGGAACTCCCAGTACAGGTAGGCATGCTGCTGCTGCGCGCCTACGCCGGTCAGCGCAGGCAGGAAGGAGATACCATCCGTTTGCTGCGGTACTTCCGTACCGGCCAGCGCGGCAAAGGTGGGCATAAAGTCCCAGAATGCGCCCACGTAGGAAGAGGTGACGCCGGCCTGTACCCGCCCCGGCCAGCGCACGATCATCGGCTCGCGGATACCGCCTTCGTACACATCCCGCTTGATGCCGCGGAAGGGGCCGTTGCTGTTAAAAAATGCAGGGTCGTTACCGCCTTCTTCATGCGGGCCGTTGTCGCTGGTAAATATCACGATGGTATTGCTGTCCAGTCCCAGGTCCTGCAGCTTTTGCATGACCTGTCCCACGTAGGCATCCAGCCGGCTTACCATCGCGGCATAGGTGGCATGCGGGTAAGGCTGGGGCGCGTAGCCCTTGCCGTTCCATTTGGCCGGCACGGGGCGGGCCTGCTCATGGAACGCCTGCTTATAGGCTTCCATGGCGCTGTCGCCGGCTGGTAGCTGCAATGCCGCATGCGGCATGGTGTAGGGAAGGAACAGGAAGAAAGGTTGCTCCCGGTGCGCGTCTATAAAAGCAAGCGCCTGCTCATGGATCTCCTGTGCGGAATATACATGGAAGCTGTCCGGCGTATTCGGGTAGTTCACCCGCTGATCATTATGCCAGAGGTGGTCCGGGAAAAAGTTATGCGACTGGCGCTGGCAGTTGTAACCAAAGAATTCATCAAAACCCCTTTTTACGGGATCGCCTGCAGAGCCTACAGGCCCTAATCCCCATTTGCCGAATGCGCCGGTGGCATAGCCTGCCTGCTGCAGCATGCGGGCCATAGTGGTGATGGTGTCCGGCAGCGGCCATTGCCCTTCCGGCTGTATCTCCTTGTTGCCGCGCACCGGCGTATGCCCGGTATGCAGGCCGGTCATCAGCGAGGAGCGGGAAGGCGCGCATACGGTGCTGCCCGCGTAAAACTGGGTGAAGCGCATGCCGCCGGCGGCCATCCGGTCCAGGTGCGGGGTACGGATCTTTTCCTGGCCGTAGCAGCCAAGATCGCCGTAGCCCAGGTCATCCGCCAGTATCAGTACAATGTTGGGCTTTTGCCGGGCTGCTGTTTCTTCCTGCCGGGCCTGCGATGCGCAGGAGGCGGTCCCCAAAGCGCAAAGCAACAGCCCATAGCAACAGATGTTTCTCATGTATTGAATGGTTTGTGTTTTATCAGAAATTCGGGTTCTGCGTAAGCTGATCATTCATCAGCACTTCCTGCTGCGGAATAGGGAACAGGTAGTCCCGCTGCGGGTCAAAGAACCGCACCACCCCGTTGTACGCCAGCGTATCCACCTCGTTCTCACCGTGCCGGATATACGTCATGCCCGGTATCGGTCCCTGCATCACCTCATCCGCGGCTTTCCAGCGGCGAAGGTCAAAAAGGCGCAGGCCTTCCAGGGCCAGCTCCACCATGCGCTCATGCCGCACAATGGCCCGCATTTGCGCCTGCGTCTGAGGCGCCATTACGGGCGGCAGGTTCACATCACTGCGCTGCCGCACTTTATTCAACGCATCGTATACGGTAGCATCCAGCTCGTTCAGCTCCGTTTTGGCTTCCGCGTACATCAGCAGCACATCGGCATAACGGATCAGGATGAAGTTGGTGCCGCAGTTGCGGGGATCGTTCAGGTCCTCGATGTTGATGTATTTTTTGATGCCATAGCCGGTCTTGGTACGGCGGTAATCCACTTCCACTTCATCCGCCGTACCGGAGCCGGGACGCGGATCGTAGGCTCTGCCGTTATACAGCACATCGCCGGGCACCGCATCGGAGAAAGCGGGAATGAAAACGGTATAGCCCAGGCGGGGATCACGGCCGGCATAGGGGTCCAGCGGGTTGTAAGCCGGGTCGTCCCATATGGAGTGGCCGTTCACCGTTTCAAATGCATCTACCAGGGTGCGGGTAGGGCAGATGCCTACATCCCCGTTCATTCCCCTGGGGCCGTAGTTATAGAAGAACTCTGTCGAAGCAATGTCCTTGGCATACTGCCGGTCAAAGATCACTTCCTGGTTATTTTCCGCGCCGTAGGTAAACAGTGTTGCAAACTGCGGGTACAGGTCATATACCTGCAGGTCCATTACGGCCCTGGCGGCATCGGCTGCGCGTTTCCAGCGTCCTGCATACAGCATGGCCCTTGCCTGCAGCGCCATGGCGGCTCCTTTTGTTACACGGCCTATATTATCACCGGTATAGCTGTTGGGGAGCGCACCCGCTATTTCAGTCAGCTCCCTGTCCACGAAATCCCATATCTCTTCTTTCGGTGTGCGCGTCAGCGTAGCGGCTTCCGCCACGTCCAGGGTGGCGGTCACCAGCGGTACATCGCCAAAGAGCATTACGAGGCGGGTGTAAAAATAGGCCCGCAGGAAACGCGCTTCTCCTTTCAGGCGGTCGCGCAGCTCGTCGGTAAGCGAGGGATCGCGTTCCTGCACCTGGTCCACGTTTTCCAGGAGATAGTTGGCGGCGCGAATGGCCTTGTAAGCATCGTTCCAGAGGTCCTGGAACAGGTCCATGTTCGCATTGGTCTGGCCTCTTTCAATATTGGCGGTAGTGGCCGCCGCAGAGTTGGTGGTGGCAATGTCCGAGAGCATATCCCAGTTCAGCTCACTGTTGCCTGGCAGGAAGCTGTAGATGCCGTTCGCGGCATTCACCGCGTCTTCGCGGGTTTCCCAGAAGGTGGCCCCGCTCAGCTTGTCTTTGGGATAGGTATCCAGTAGCCCTTTCTTGCAGGATGCCGCCAGGATGATCCCGGTAAGGAGTAAAGCAATATATGGTAATGACTTTTTTTGCATGATCCGGTTTTTTAGAAGTCAAGATTGAGGCCTGCTGAATAGGTCTTCACCTGCTGGTAAAAATCGCCTGCGCGGCTGGCGGGCGTTTCCGCATCCATGCCCCATTTTTTCAGGCCGGAAAAGGTGAGCAGGTTGGTGCCGCCCACGTAAAAGCGTAAGCCATCTATCCCCACCCGTTGCAGTACCTGTTTGGGAACGGTATAGCCCAACTGGAAATTCTTCAGCCGCAGGTAAGAAGCGTCCAGTACCCACCAGTCGGAGGGTTCTGTGTTCTTGTTGGCGGATTTCTGCGGGCGGGGAAAACGGGCGTCCGTATTTTCCGGTGTCCAGTAATCTTTGCCCATGGCCAGGGTAAATCCTTCCCAACTGCCGTTCTCAATAAAGGCGCCCCATACCATCATATCCTGCCGGCCTACACCCTGCCAGAGCATGGTGCAGTCAAAATTGCGCCAGCCCAGGTCAATGTTCAGCCCATAGGTCCAGTGCGGAATGCTGGAGCCCAGCACCGTCTGGTCGGAGGCGGTGATCTTGCCGTCGCCGTTGCGGTCCAGGTATTTAATGTCGCCGGGTTGGGCATCTGCGGAGAAGGTGGGATATCCCTTGTCTATATCCTCCTGCGTCAGCAGGCCGCCCGTCTGGTAGCCCCACAGCGCGTTGATCTCCTGGCCTTCGGTGATCACATAGCGGTTCTTCTCCAGGGAGTAGTAGGGACCAGTGCCGGCCAGGTCCAGCACTTCATTCTTCACATCGGAGATATTGAAGGTAAGCGCATAGCGGAAATCATTGATGTGGTTGCGGTGGGTGAGCTGCAGCTCCCAGCCGGTGTTCTGCACCCTGCCTGCGTTGGCGGCCACCGGGTCCAGGCCTACAGCGCCGGGAATGGGCAGCTCCAGCAGGATGCCTTTGGTCAGCTTCCTGTACCAGTCAAAAGTGAGGCCCAGCTTGCCGTTCAGGAAGCTCGCGTCCAGGCCGATGTTGGTCTGGGTGGTGGTTTCCCAGGTGAGGTCCTGGCTGGCGAAAACCGTTTGCAGCACGCCGGTTGCCGGCACATTATTGAACGAATAGTAGTTGCCAAAGCTGAGATTATCGAAATAGGTGTACAGCCCGATGTTCTGGTTGCCGTTCTCCCCGTAGGAGCCCCTGATCTTGAAGAGGTCTACCGTATTTTTCAGGCGGCTCCAGAATGCTTCTTCGGAGATGAGCCAGGCGGCGGAGAACGAAGGGAAGAAGGTATAACGGCTGCCTGCGGGGAAACGGGAAGAGCCGTCGTAACGCATGTTGAACTCCAGCAGGTACCGGTTACGGAAGCCGTAGCGCATGCGCCCGAAATAGGAGCGGAGCCCCCAGTCCTCGTACACGTTGTTGAGCGTGCGGTTCAGGGGATCGCCCTGTCCCAGGTCCAGCAGGTCGTTGTTATAGAAATCCCGTCCGCGGGCCAGCAGCTCATCCGCATCAAAGGATATTTCGGAATAACCGGCCAGCAGGCTGATGTCGTGTTTATCCGCCAGCAGCAGGTCGTAGGTAAGGGTATTGTTCCAGGTCTGCTGCAGGGATTTGGTCCGCTCGTTCTCCATTTCGTTGATGGCCCGGTTGCTCAGGATCACATCCGGGTCCCAGTAGTCGTGGATCTCGTAGGTGGGCCACTGTTTCAGGTCGTCATACTTTTCCACCTCAAAGGCGTACTGGGTATTGAACTTCAGCCCCCTGACAATATTCCAGCTACCCTGCAGGTTGATCACGGCATTGTCGCTGGATGATTTCGTATAGCCGGCTATGGCCGGGTCCGTATAGGCGAGCGGGTTACGCCCCTGTTTGCTGACGCCATAGGTGCCGTCCGGGTACCGGGGCACGGTGAGCTGCGAGGCGTGGATCATGTAGTGATAGATGCCGGAGCCTACCTGATTGGTGGTATAGCGGTCCTGGCGGCGCAGCTTGATGTCCGCGTTCAGGTTGATCTTTTCAGATACCCTGAAGTTGTTATTCAACCTTAGCTGGTAGCGTTGCATGTTCCGGTTCGGGTAAATGCCTTCCTGGTCCATATAGCGGGCGCTCAGCAAGGTGGTCAGTTTTTCACCGCCGCCGGACACCTGCAGGGAATGATTGTGCCAGGGCGCATTCTTGCGGATCACCTGGTTGTACCAGTCATTGGGCACCGGGTAGCGCAGGCGGTCGTCCCCGCTCACATAGTGCTGTATGTCCTCTTCGGTGTAGAGCGGGTTGCTGCCACGGTTCTCATACGCCAGGTTCTGCAGGCGCAGGTAGCTTTCCGTATCCATATGCTCCGGTTCCGCCACCAGGTTCTGCAGGTCCAGCCAGGCGTTGTAGCGCACCTTGATGTCGCCTTTCTTTGCCCGTTTGGTAGTGATCAGGATCACCCCGTTGGCGGCGCGGGAGCCGTAAATGGCGGTGGAGGCGGCATCTTTCAGTACGGAAACCGAGGCAATATCATCCGGGTTGATGTCATAGTAAGCCTGCTCCACCCCGTCTATGATGAACAGGGGTGCAGTGCTGCCCAGGGTGGTTACCCCGCGGATATTGAAGGAGGTGTTGTTGGCTCCTGGTTCGCCGCCCTGGTCCCACACGGTAAGGCCGGGCGCCATGCCCTGCAGGGAGCTTTGCAGGTTGGGCGCGTGGCGGGCTGCTACCTGGTCCGCATCGATGGTGGAAACGGCCGTGGTCAGGGATATTTTTTTCTGGGTGCCATATCCTACCACTACTACCTCATTAAGGCCACTGGTATTTTCCGGCAGGCGAACATTGATCTGCTGCCGGCCGTTTACCGGTACTTCCATGGTCTGGAAGCCCACGTAGCTGAATACCAGCGAAGCGTCTTCCGGCGCTTCCAGGGCGTAGCGGCCGTCGCCGCCGGTCACGGTTCCCCTGTCGGTACCCTTTACCTTGATGGATACGCCTACCAGCGGCGTACCGCTGCTGTCCGTTACCAGCCCGGACACGCGCATGACGCGGATGTTTTGCGATGCAGGAGCGATCACCACCACGTCATTTTCCAGTATCCGGTACTGGAGCTGCATATCCGCCAGCAGGTCGTGCAGTATGTCTTTCAGCGGTTTGTCAGATGCGTGTACGGCCACCAGCCTGTTTACCGGTACCAGGTCGTTGCTGTACAGGAACCGGAGATCGCTCTTCTTGCCGATCACGGACAATGCTTTACTGAGCGTAACATCGTTTAGGTCCAGGGTAAGCCTGACATTCCGCTGCGAATATCCTTTGGCGGCTGCCTGCAGGCAACCGGCCAGCACAAGAATAAAACACCATTTCATACAGAGCAGGACTTTGAAAAATCTTCCCCGCCGGGCAATAGGCAGCAGGGATGAAGTTTTTTTCATACATTCATGCAGTTAAAGTTTAATAATGGAAGCCTCCCGGCGTCTTCGTTCTCGCAGGAGGTTTCGTGGACTTTACGGGCGGGGAATGCTACCAACATTTCCCGCTTCTTTTTTTGCAGCGGTTATTCGCTGTTATAAAATACCGGCATAAGGCGATTGATTTTGGTGAAACATGGAATTTATTGCGTGATATAGATGGTGTCTGCCGACAGGGTATACCGGAACGGGCGGGAAAGCTGCAGCTCGTGCAGGGCCTGTTCCACGGACTCGTCGCGGAAGACGCCGGTATACCGGTAGGCCTTTACGGCGGGATCGCCGAATATGAAGTGCACATTATACCGTCTTTCCATACTGGCCGCCAGCTCCGCAAAGGACTGGTCCTGGAAAACGAGCAGCCTGCTCATCCAGGCGGTTTCGGCTACAATATGCTCTTCCGTTACCGGCACCAGCGGTTTTATTTCCAGGGCGGCGGTGTGTGCCGGCCCGGGTGTGGCGGGGACGCCCAGCAGGGAATCCGGGTTGTAATAGGTGACCTTTTCGTTTGGTTTGCGCATGATCTTTCCTTCCCCGCTGTTCTTCACTACTACTTTGAGCGCGCCTTCCAGGAGGGTGGCTTCCGTAAGGGCTTCTTCCGGGTAGGCCTTTACATTGAAGATGGTGCCCAGGTCGATGATGTCCAGGTCCCGGGTATGGATGATGAAAGGTTGCTGCTCATTATGCCGGATATCGAAATACGCTTCGCCGCGCAGGTATACTTCCCGTTCTTTTTTGCCCGTGTAGCTGACCTGGTAGCGCAGGGTGCTGCCGCCATTCAATATGATCCTGGAGCCGTCGTCCAGCCGGATAACAGCGGTATCCTGCCGGGCTACGTTCTTTTCCAGGAAGCCGGCCAGTTGGCCGTCCGTGTTGTTGCCCGGCGCCCGGAATACATAGTAGTAGATACCTGTTGCGAGTAACAGCAGCCCCGTGATAAGGGCAGCCATCAGCAACGGCTGCATACGCCGTATAACGGTATGACGGTGCGGAAGCGCTGTTGCCGCCTGGTCTGCGGCGTCCAGCCCTTGTTCCACCAGGCGTACCAGTTCCGGGGCCGGTGTTGGCGCGGCGCCGGCGCGTTGCTCCAGGATAGCCTCGTAGGCCTGTGCGGCGGCCGCTACTTCCGCTTCCTCCGCATGGTCCAGCCACTGGATAAAACGTTCGTGTTCCTCATCGGAACAGGTGCCGGCGGCAAAGCGCTGCAGGAATTCCCTGATCTCGGAATTTTTCATTTACAGATACTTTCACCTGTTAATATTTGTCTTTTACTTCGTTCACTATGTCTTGCTTTTATCTCGTTCATAAAGTTTTTTATTAGTCTCTATGAACCTCCTTCGTCGGTTTGCTTCAGTGAACGCTTCACGTTTCATTTGCCAGATGGAACCTCGCATTTGCATGTTACGTGTAAGAAACGTTTATTATGCCCGGTTTCTGCAGATATGACGGATGAACAAAAGGGAAGGACCCCTGGGAGAGAAAAAAAATTTAGTGCAGGTACGCGAAGGCGACCAGCAGGTGGATCAGCTCCGCATGTTCGCGCAGGTAGCGCCGTACGTAATGCTGGGCGGCGTATAATTGTTTTTTTACAACGGATTTGGAAATATTCAGGCGGCTGGCGATCTCGTCCAGGGAGAGCTGCTCCTCCGTATTCAGCCGGAAGATGAGCCGGCGCTTGTCCGGTAGTTGTTCCACCGCCTGGCGGGCAATATGGAAATACTGGCTGGTAAGGGTTTTGTGATCACAGTCGGCGTAGCTGGCATCGGCGCCGGCCAGCAGGTCGGCCGTTACGCGGTGGTGCAGCCGCCGGCTGCGGATATGGTCAATAACCTTGTTGCGGGCCATGCGGAAGAGGTACTGCCGGAAGGAACGGATCGCGGTGAGCTGGGCCTTCTGTTCCCAGAGCTTGACGAATATTTCCTGAATAATATCTTCGGTGGTTTCTTTGGAGCGGGTAAAGAGGTACAGGTATTGGTAGAGGTCATGCAGGCAGTCTTCATACAGCGTGCTGAAAGCCTGGCGGTTTCCCGCGGCAGCCCGTTGCAGCAATTCCCCTTCTGTATAAGCCATACGCATGTCGAAAAATTTCTGATGCAAATGAAGTATCCCCCCGGGAAAAATTTACGTTAAGAAATTGTAAACACGTTGTCGAAGGACGTGGAATTTTCAGGTTATTACCTTGATAACAGGTCGAAGATATTATTAAATGGATAAAAATCAATGGGAGGGGGGAAATTTATCACTTATATTAAGGCCATTTGACTTCCTGGCGTGGAATGAAAAATCCTTTTATGCAGTTTGGGTTTCGAATACAGATCTGAATATGGGTCTTCTCATTGAAGCCAGCATTTTTATATATTGGAACTCCTTCAACAAAAGCTCCCCTTGTAGAGTCGAAGGGGTAGGTGGCTTGTGCCTGCATGGCTTTATGAATACTTTCGATAACATAACAGTCCAGGGCCCTAAGCACCCTGTCCTTTGAGTTATTGACGCCTTTAGGGTTTTTATTCCTGGGTAATTGCTTCCCTTCTATAGCGGCAGTTTGTTCCAAAGTTTCATAGGAAATCTTCAGAGATTTGATGTATTTGGCATCCATTAAATCCAGACAGTTTCCAAGGCTTAATATAGCACCAAGTACAGAGGGGTGTTTATATTTCTTTTTGCCGGGAGGATTTTTTGCAAACTCCAGGGTCCGGTCGTAGTTATTCTGCCAAAAGTAAAATCCGCATCCTAACCAATCGTATTCATTTTCACTGGCTTTAAGCATCTTCCTCCCTGACACCACAGCATTGCGAACAGATTTTTCACAACCATGAAAACCTAATATCAATCCAGGATCAGAAGTATATAAGAAATTGGTATTTGAGGATGACATTGCAATAATTGGGGTAGCACTGGTTATTTAGCAGCAATCTTCTTTTTGGGAGCAACACGTTTGGCGGCAGCTTTTTTGGAGGGCTGGGTTTTGACAGGGACAAGCAAATCCCGAAAGCCCAAAGAATCGATGAATTCAGTAGCTTCCTCTTTAGAAGAGGTTGCTTTTCTTAGTTGTGCTAATAAAGCATTTTCAATTTGTGTTATGTATTGTCCACTTGTCATTACTCAAATATAGGGATTATTTGGATTGTAATTAAATTAGCTTATTCAAACAATCATTCAGGCAGCTCACCAGCTTTTTCCCCGCTTTCCCCTGCTCATCCAGCGCAGGGTTATAGATGGTAACGGTCATACCGCAGGCTTTGGGATGGCGCGCCAGCGTGCTGATCGCAAGTTTTGCTTCTTCCAGGGAAAGGCCGCCGGGCAGGTGGTATTCTACCGCCGGCATGATATCATCCGCCAGTACATCCGCATCAAAATGTATCCAGTAACCCTCCAGGGGAGCGGTCTCCAGGTACGCGACTGTTTGCGCCACCGCGGCAGCCATGCCGTTGGTGCGAATAAAATCAATATCAAACCGCCGGATACCGGTATCCCTGATATCCTGTGAGCCGTAAGCGGCTGCTTCCGCCATGTCCCGCTGGCCTATTTGCATGATATCGCTGTCCCGCACATAAGGCCGGCAGCCGCTTATATTGGTCAGCAGGTCCGGACCGCGGCCGGATACGATGGCAAGGTCCATATCCGCTACTTCCCCGGTAGGAGATGCCGCTGGCTGGTAAAAATCGGCATGTGCATCAATGAACGCCAGCCCGTAACGTCCGCGCTGCTTCAGGGAAAGCATGGCGCCGATCAGCACGCTGCAGTCACCACCCAGTACCAGTGCAAACTGTTGTGCCTGCAGGACAGGCTGCATGCTGTCTGCCAACGAACGGGAGAACGCTGCGATCTGTCGGCCATTCAGCAATTGGGTATGCGGGTCCCTTTCCGCGTTGTACAAATGATTCAGGGTAGGAATAACCGTATGATGACCGGGCGCGGCAAACACATCCGGCAGCAGACCGGCGTTCTGCAGGGCTGCCGGCAATTGCTCCACGCCGTTGGGTTTTAAGCCCAGGACGGAAGGAGCAGAGAGGATGTGTATGGGGTTGAATGGTGGCATTTGCTGTTCAGATGCACAATAATCATACCTCTCCCCCTAATGCCCATGCCCCGCTTCTCCCTTCTTCATTTCGGCCACTAAATAATATGCATTATTCCACGACACCTGTGCGCCGGCAGGCAAGGGGTCCACTGGTGTTATAGCCACCCAGCCTTCATGCTCCATACCCTTACGCACCGCTACCGGTTGAAAGGCCCATTCCGTTTGCCCGTTTTGCTGTCGCTGCCGGGCCACGAAAATGTAAGAACGGTTTTCTTCCTCGATGATCGCTGCTTCCGGCAGGGCCATCACCGATTCTTCCGAAGTATGTATTTTCCCGTTGATGTACATGCCGGGGATCAGCATATCCTTCTTGTTGTCGATTTCGGCATGCACGTGTACGGTCTTGGGGTTTTGCTCAAACAGTTTGCCCACGGAATAAATGGTAGCGGAAAGCTCGCTGCCGGGCGCCGAAGCGACGGTGAACGTTATGGTCTGTCCCTTGCGTACCTTGTGGGCGTCCTTTTCAAAGACCATCAGGTCCGCGTGGATATGATCCGTGTTCACCACCAGGAACATGGGCGTTTGCGGTTGCATGTACTGGCCTACCTGTACCAGCACTTTTTCAATATAACCGTCAATAGGGCTGATCACCGGTACATAGGTATAGATACTCCCGGCGCGCACTTTTTGCGCATCCAAATGCAGTTGCCGGAGCTGCGCTTCATAGCCTCTTACTTCTCCCTCCATGGCGCGGTAGTCGGCCGCTGTTTGCTGGAAATTTTTGCCCGAGCCCACTTCCGCTTCGTACAGCCGTTGTTGCCGGTCATATTCCTTTTCGAGGAATTGCAGCCGGTGCCAGGCCTTCACATAATCCGTCTGCAGCCGGGTCAGGTCCGGGTGAGAAACGGTGGCCAGTACCTGTCCCTTGTTCACTTTGTCGCCCTCGATCACGTTGATAGCCGCCACGTTGGCGCCTAAAACAGTGGTCACCGTGGCCTCGTGCTGGGGCGGCACTTCCAGTTGGCCGTTGGCTTCCACGATACCGGACATCCTGCGTTGCGGCAGGGTATCCACCCGTATGCCCAGGCGTTTGAACTGTGCGCCGGAAAGATGCACTTCGCGCATGCCTGTCCCGCTGCTGTCCTGCGCCGGCGCGGTGTGCTGGTCTTCCTGCTTACCGGCATGGGTGCTTTGCTCACGGTTGTTGCAGGCGGCCATTGTCACTGCGGCCAGGATGCCTGCGAAAAGAGAGATATATTGTTTTGTCATGATCGTTTTAGTTAGCGGTTTTCAGAAAATATTCCAGTTGGTAGCGGCTGTCCAGGTAATTGCCCAGGGCATCCCAGGCATCGGTCTCAATGCGGATGGCGTCCCGCATGTTCTGCAGGAAGGCCACATAATCTATCTCGCCTTCCCGGTAAGCGGTCATGGCGCCCTTGCGCTGTTCCCGGGCCAACGGCAGGGCCTCGTCGCGGTAGTAGGTCCAGGAGTTGCGCCATTTCAGGTACTGTTCCTGCATGCTCCTGTAGGCTGCGTACAGCTCCAGGCGGGTTTCCTGCAGGTTTTGGCCGGCAATGTTACGCTGTATCTGCGCGGACTGTTTCCTGCCCAGCTCCGGGCCAAAGAACAGCGGGAGGTGGATGCCCACCTGGTATTGATAGAAACCGGACTGCCCGGCTACCTGCTGCCGGCCGTACATACCCTGCAGCCTGGGAAGGAATTGCGCCCGCCGTTCCTTTACCGCAGCATCGGCCACGGCGATGTTTTGCCGGTAAACATCCAGCAGAGGGTGCTGCATCAGTGAGTCCGGCGTGTAAGGTAGCGGTTGATCCAGTTGATCTACGGGAATGTCCGGTATGGTAAACAGGGTATCGCTGGCCAGCCACTGGTTCAACCGTTGCAGGGCGCTGCGGTAGTCGCGGTAGGCCTGCTCTTTCTGTATCCGCACCTGCTGCGCCTGGTTGGAAGTGGCCAGGTATTCCAGCTTTGATGTAACTTCCACCTCCAGCCGGATGCGCGCGGCGCGGGTGATGCCTGCAAACAGGCTGTCCAGCTTTTCATATACCTGGTAATTGTTTTTGGCGGCATACGCCTTTGCCCAGGCCCTGCTAACTTCCCGTTCCAGCCCGATGCCGGAGAGCTGCAGCGTTTTTTCCGCCAGCGCTACTTTTTCCTTTTGCAGTTGCAGCCTGGGAGCAATGCCAAACACATCGATCTGCTGCTGCTGGATACCGATCTGTGTATAAACACCGCTGGCGCCGTTCCCGGCTTCTTCTTTGCCGGTAAAGAGCTGCGTATTTCCCAGGTCCCAGGCGGTTTTTTTAAGCGCCTCCTCGTTTTGTACCTGCAACCTGGCGGACTGCATCTTCGGGTAATGGGCCATGGCGCGCTCCCTGGCCTGCTCCAGTGTGATGGTGGGAAGGCTGTCCGGCTGCTGCTGTGCGGTTGCCGGCGCAGTGGCTGCCAGTAACCCGGCGCAGAGGAGCACTACCGGCAACGAGGGTACGTTTTTCGCTCCGTTGTTTTTATCCCGCCGCTTTTCAAGGAACGTGTACAGCACCGGTATCACCACCAGGGTGAGCAGGGTAGCGCTGATAAGCCCGCCGATCACCACCGTGGCCAGGGGACGCTGCACTTCCGCGCCGGCCGATGTGGAGAACGCCATGGGGGTGAAGCCCATAATGGCAGCCGTGGCGGTGAGCAGGATGGGCCGCAGGCGTTCCTTCGTGCCCGTTAGTATCCGTTGCCGGAGGTCCATGATGCCTTCCTGTTTCAGGGAGTTGAACCGGCTGACCAGCACCAGCCCGTTTAAAACAGCTACGCCAAACAATACAATAAAGCCCACACCGGCGGAGATGCTGAAAGGCATGTCGCGCAGGGCCAGGAAAAACACCCCGCCAATGGCGGCCAGGGGGACGGCTATGTAGATCATAAGAGATTGTGAAAATGAATGCAGTGCGAAATACAGCAGGATGAAGATCAGGAAGAGCGCAATGGGCACCACGATCTGCAGCCGCTTTTTAGCCCGTTGCAGGTTCTCGAAAGCCCCGCCGTAGGTAATGTAATAGCCGGCAGGAAGGTTCAGTTGCTCATCCAGTTTTTGCCGGATATCCTTTACGACGGACTCCACGTCGCGGCCCCGTACATTCACGCCCACGTAGGTTCTGCGGTAGGTATTGTCCCTGGAGATCTGCATGGGGCCGGGCACATAGCTGATATCCGCCACTTCCTGCAGTGGTACCTGGGTGCCGTCCGGCAGGTCCACGTACAGGGTGCGCAAGTCGCCAATGTTTTGGCGGTGCGCTTCGTCAAAGCGGATCACCAGGTCAAAGCGTTTTTCTCCTTCAAACACTACGCCGGCCACGCCCCCGGCAAATGCGGCGCTTACATAGGTGTTCAGTTTCCGGATGTCCAGGCCGTATTGCGCCAGTTTATCACGGCGGTAGTGCACCGTCATTTGCGGCAGCCCGGAGATACGCTCTGCATTTACATCGTCCGCGCCGGGAACGGTCCGGATGATCGCAGCCATCTCCTGCGCTTTGGCGGCCAGCACATCCAGGTCCTCCCCGTAAAGCTTTACGGCGATGTCTTCCCGCACGCCCTGCAGCAGCTCATTAAAGCGTAATTCCACCGGCTGGGTAAAGACCAGGTTAACCCCGGTCAGATGTTCATGCAGCAGGTCTTTTATCCGGCTGATCAGCTCCTCTTTGGTACCGGCTGACCGCCATTTGTGGTGGTCCTTCTCCAGGATCACATACATGTCTGCTACATCCATGGGCATGGGATCGGTGGGAATGTCGGCTACCCCGATACGGGCCGTTACGGTTTTTACTTCCGGGAAGCTGTCCAGCAGCAGCGTTTCTATTTTCCGGGAAACATTTATGGATTCACCCAGGCTGCTTCCCGGCCGTAGCAGCGCCTGCATGGCAATGTCGCCTTCATCCAACTGCGGGATGAACTCGCCGCCCATGCGGGAGAAAATAAAACCGGCTGCCGCCAGCAGGAGGGCCGCAATCACGATCACGGATACACGCATTTTAAGTGCGCCCCGGATCAGCGGTTGGTAGGCCCGGTTTATGCCAGCTAGTATCTTTTCACTGAGCCGGTGGATGCCATGCTCGAACCTGGCCAGCAGGTGCCGCGGGTTGCGCAGTGGTTGCATCAGCAGGGCCGACATCATGGGCACATAAGTGAGGCAAAGGATGATAGCGCCCAGCACCGCGTAACCAAAAGTAAAGGCCATGGGGCGGAACATTTTGCCTTCCACGCCGGTCAGGAACAGGATAGGGGTAAATACGATCAATATGATCAACTGCCCGAAGAAAGCGGCATTCATCATGGTGCTGCCTGCCGTATAGGCTATGTCATCCATCTCCGCCTGCGTGGAGGGCGGGCGCCCGTTCCTGATCCTTTTTTCGATCTCATGCACCGTGCCTTCCACGATGATCACCGCGCCGTCCACGATGATCCCGAAGTCAATAGCGCCAAGGCTCATGAGGTTCGCCCATACGTTGGTAGCTTTCATCAGGATAAAGGCGAATAAAAGGGAGAGGGGGATCACCGAAGCGGCCACCAGGCCACCCCGCAGGCTGCCCAGCAGCAGCACCAGCACAAAGATCACGATGAGCGCCCCTTCCGTAAGATTGTTGGTAACGGTGCTGGTAGTACGGTGAATGAGGCCGCTCTGCTCTATAAAAGGCCGCAGCTCCAGGCCTTCCGGCAGGGACTGCTGCACCGCTTCCATACGCTTTTTTATATCCTGTACCACGGCATTGGGATTGGCGCCTTTGAGCATCATCACGATGCCGCCTACCGCCTCGCGCCCGTCCTGCGTAAAGGCGCCGTAACGCACCTGGTGGCCGAAGCGTACGGCTTCCGCTACATCGCCCACCGTTACCGGGAGACCGTTCTCGTTTTTGACAACGATCTTCCGGATATCGTCCAGGGAGCGCACCAGCCCTTCCCCGCGGATAAAGCTGGCCATCCGGTTCTTTTCAATGTAAGCGCCGCCGGTGTTGACATTGTTCCTGGCCAGCGCCTCGTATACCTGGGCGATGCTTACGTCCATTGCATGCAACTTCTTCGGGTTGACGGCCACTTCGTATTGTTTAATGTAGCCACCGAATGAATTGACCTCCACCACGCCGTCCAGCAGGGTGAGCTGCCGTTTCACGATCCAGTCCTGGATGCTGCGGAGCTCCATTGGCGAGTACACCGTGTCATAGCCAGGTTTAGGCTGCAGCGTGTACTCGTAGACCTGGCCCAGGCCGGTGGAAATAGGGCCCATCACTGGGCTGCCAAACGCATCGGGAATGCTTTCCCGCAGGTCGTTCAGCTTTTCCTGCACCAGTTGCCGCGGCAGGTAGGTGCCCATCCTGTCTTCAAAAACAATGGTTACTACCGAAAGGCCGAAGCGGGAGATGGAGCGGATCTCCTCCACGCCGGGGAGGTTGCCCATGGCCTGTTCCACCGGGTAGGTGACAAACTGTTCAATATCTTCGGTGGCCAGGTTCTCTGAAACGGTGATCACCTGCACCTGGTTATTGGTAATGTCCGGTACGGAGCCCAGGTTCACCGTGTACATGGCGTATATGCCAACGCCTGTAAGCGCCAGGGTGAACAGGGCTATTATGAACTTGTTCCTTATTGAAAAGGCAATAATAGCATTGATCATACCATCAAAATGATTGGTTGTAGCAGTAAAAGGATAGTGATCGCAGCAGCGCTACGGTAAAAGGAGTGAGAGCTTAGGCGGTTAACTGGGGCGGTTGCCAGACAGGCAGGGAGATCTCTATAACATCCGCAGACAGGTCTGCGGCCTGCAAGGTTGCGCTGTTGTCCGTAAGCCGGGAAACGTTGATGAAAGCAGGGCTCAGCAGCACGCTGGCACAGCAGGCGCACTGGCAAAGGGGTGAGCAGGTATCGCTGTGCTCCCGGTCATGCTGGTGATCGGCGGCTTTCACAAATGCGGCTGCCTGCCTGCCGTTACCGGCGCTGTAAAGGCCGTCTGCGCAGGGCACGCAGCTTAACGCCAGCACCAGCATCGCCAATATGTATATTACAAAGCGCATTACGTTGCAAAAGTAAAGGCTTTTGTAACAAAATCGCGCTTTGCAGGGGCACTAAAATTTCAATGTGGTTGCATTTATGATGCCGGGTGCCCCTGCCTGCGCAAATTATACCATCCCCATCCAAACAGGATGCCGCCGGTGAGGATCAGCGGCAATAGCAGCACTGTCCAGCGTATAGGCGTTTCTTCACGGTAGTATTCCACTTTAAAACTATCCCAGTCCACGCTGGCTACCGGCTGTTCCTCAAAGATCCCGGGATAGCAGCCTAATTTGATCCTTTCATGGAAGCGCCGGGTGCTGTCCAGGAAATGCATATGATCCTGTAAGCCGGTGCGGGCTAGGTTGTTCAGTGACAACTGTGCATGCAGCGGAGGCAGCACCATGGCCATTTTGCGGCTGGCCTGCTCCCGCAGCCGTATTTTCTCCTGTAGTTTTTCCGTTTCCTGCCGGGCATCATCATCTCCCATTTGCTGCATGGCATAATACCATAACCAACTGAAGGCCTCGTCCGGCACAGGGTATTTCCGGAACTGCGGGTAGTGGGCGAAAAAGGGCGCCATGGTCACCTGCCTGTCCATATCCCATTTCTCATGATAGCCCTGCCTTTGCTTTACTACGTTACTGAGCGCTTCCGGCAGCGGGTAGGCGTTACTGATATAACTGTTGACCAATGCCGGCAGCAGTACGGTGAGCACTACCCACAATGACAGCATGGATACCGCATTGAAGCCCGAGCTTTTTTTCAGGGACACCACCAGGAAGCTGAGGGCAAACCAGCAGAGCAGGTAGCCTGTAAACAGGAGCGCTACGGCCAGCAAGGCCTGGTTAAAGGGCAAGGACAGCATGATGACAGCCAGTATCATCAGCAGGGCGACGGCGGCAAACACCGCCAGCATCCGTAGCCGCCATTTGAGCCATAGCAGGCGTAAAGGCTGCCCCGTTTGCACACGCACCAGGTTCCAGGTGCCGCCTTCCTTTTCTTCAGACAGCAGGTTGTATGTAAAAGCGATAATAAGCAGCGGGAACAGGTAAATGATCACAAAGCCCAGGTCCAGGTTGCCCAGCAACAGGTTCAGGGGATTGTGCAGGTCCGTATCATACAACTGGTTCTCCAGGTTGCGGATGGTCACGCTTTGAATGGAAGGGTTCACATCCCGCTGCCCGATGGACAGCCCGGCCAGCGGGTCTGTGGTGTTCACCAGGGAGAAATGCAGGTAGTATAATAGCAGTCCCATTTCTTTATCAAAAAAACGAACATGCTGCTGGATATGCGCCTGCTGCTGCTGCGCGGCAAAGGACACGGCCTCCTGCTGCCCGTTTAAAAAACGTTGGCCGATGAGCAGGCTCACCACGCCGGTAACAAGTATAAAGGCAAGCCCCGTAACGGCAGCCCTGGAGCGGATAAACTGTTTGAATGCAAGTGAGAACATAGCTATATACGGCATTATAACGCCCTGAATTTTTTAGTAATGATGAATAGCGCGGCGATGGGGAGCAGCAGCCAGCACACCAGCGCTGCTATGGAAAGGCGCTCGTGCCGGTACACCTGCTTTCCCTGCAGGGGTACATACCGGAAATCCTGCAGCTCCGCCCAGTGCGCATGACTGATGCTGTGCGGCTTGTCATGCGGGCCGGGCGGTTGGTTGCTGATGTATTCCATCTGCAACCGGTTCATGCGCTGCGCCAGTTGATACCGGAATTTTTCCGCCTGCTGCTGGAAATCCATGTAGGCGGCAAAGTCCGTTCCCGTTAATGCCATGGAGAAATGCTTGATGGCCAGGTAGGGATTGATGAAAGCAGCGTAACGGCCAAAGCTGTTCTGCTGCTCGTAGGTCCTTACCAGCTCCTGCTGGTGCCGCGCGTATATTTCCGCGCTGATCCTTTCTCCTTCCGCCATAATAAAGCCGCCATAATTAAAGGGCAGCTTGTGCACGCTGTCTACATTATAAGCGCGCAGTAAGGAGTCTTTAATGGCCTTGTAATGCGGATCGTCCGGGTTATGGCTGTCGCCTTCCCTGCGCAGGTCTTTTTCAACGGCTGCCTGGAAAGCGGCTTTGGACGGCGTAGGGTATTGCTGCGCGCCCAGCACCTGCGTGCCCCTGGGCAGCACGATCATGAATAACAGCCATATCCCGATGAGCGTGGTCAAAGCCCCTTTGGATGTTTTGCTCAGCGCGGACACCAGCACGGCTATTAACGCACAGATGATAAAATAGGCGAAGTACGCGAAGATCAGCAGCAGCAGACGTACGCTGTCGCCGGCCGATACCTGGAAACGGCTCAGCAGCAGCCAGCACAGCACCGTGACGAGTATGACCGGCAGGTACAGCACCAGGGCAACGCCGGTAATGCCCAGCGTTTTGCCCGCAATCAGCTCCTGCCAGCTCACGCCCTGGCACAGCAGTACTTTCAGCGTACTGTTCTCCCTTTCCGCGGATATAGAGCTGAAGCCGAGGAAGAACAAGAGCAGGGGCACCAGCAGTTGCAGTATCATGGCCACGCTGATCTCCCCGAAACGCAGCATCCCGGTGGAAAACCCGGCCTCCGAGAAATTAACGGTATTCTGCCGGTGCGCTTCCAGGAAAATGGATACGCCGGTAAAGCTCTCTATCCCAAAATCAAAGAAGCTCAGGGAATGTTTGGGCCGGAAGACCAGGTAGCCGTAATGCGCCATCCGGTGCGGGTGCTTGTCAGGGCTGTTGAGCCATTGCTCCCTTACCTGCTGCTGGTACTGCAGCCTCATATTGTGCTGGTACCGGTAGTGCTGCCAGCCGGTGAAAGCGGCAAACAGCAGCATGCCCCCGATGATAACGGTGAGCGCCAGTACGGCTTTGTTCTTTAAGGAGCTGCGCCACAATTGCAGGGCAATAATGCTTACTATTCTGAATCGCATAGCGTTGTTGTTAAAATTTACAGGTGGCGCCCAGCATTACGTTGCGCGGCGCCCCGGGAAAAAGGCGCTGGTAATTCTGCGCGCCTATCCAGTAGGTTTTGTTAGCCAGGTTGTTCACGTTCAGGGCAAGCTGCACGTTGCTTTTACCGGGCGTGTAATAGAGCGCGGCGTCCAGCAGGGTGTAGGCCGGCACCATAAAATCCCGTATGAACCAGGGCACTTTATCGCCGCTGTACTGTACGCCCAGGCCCAGGCCGAGGTCCTTCAGCAGGGGAACGGAACTGAAATTATACCGGGTCCAGAGGTTGGCGCTATGGATGGGCGTATTCTGTTTCCGTGCGCCGATCAGCGCCTTGTTGTTGTCGTTCATGATCCTGGCGTCTATATAGCTGTAGGAGGCCGTTACCTGCCAGTTGCGCTGCACAAAGCCTGTAATGTCCAGGTCCAGGCCGCGGCTTCTTTCCGCGCCGCGCGTTACCAGCAGGTCCGGGTCTGCCGGGTCGTTGGCGTTCATGAGAATATTCTTTTGATTGATCTCGTACAGGGCCAGGGTAAGCTGCAACTGGTTATCGAGCCATTCGGATTTTATACCGGCTTCTTTCAGGTCGCTGATCAATGGATCATAGTTGCTGCCTGCCGGTGCGGGCACGGGCACCAGGGTAACGGTGTTGGATTGCGGCTGGTAGCCCTGCAGGTAGGTGGCGTACACGTTCATGTTGGGTAGCAGGGCGTACACCAGGCCAATGCGCGGCAGCAGCCTGGATTGCTGCACGGTAATGGCGCGGTCTGTTTTATAGTTGGTCACATCCTGGTACCATTCCTGCCGCAGGCCCAGCAAGAGGGTAAACTGCTTCCATTTTGCCTGCTCCTGCACATACGCGGCATGCACCCGGTACAGGCCCGCCGGCAGGGCTGCTTTGGAAAACGTATATTCATTGATGTTCTTGATGGTATGCACCGGGTTTTGCAGGTCAAAATGCTCCACGTTCGGTTTGGGCATTTGTATGCCGTTCCTGGTAATGACCTGGTACTCCTGCTGGCGGGCGGGGTCATAAGTAGCGGCGGTCTGCCCGCTGGCAAGCAGGTAGCCCCTGGCCGCGTTCTGCCCGCCGCCTTCGTGCTTGTGCGTGCTGTTATGATCATAGCCGATCAGCAGCTTATGCTGCAGCGCGCCGGTGCGGGCCTGGAAATTGAAATAGCTGCTGACATTGTCCGTGTTCCAGAACTGCTGGCGCTGCACTACCTGCATGGCTGCCAGCGTAGGAATGGGCTGGTTGTTGATATCCACGGCAAAGGCGTTGGTGGTGCGGTGCTCCAGCAGGTCCTCTGTCCAGGTCTGCTTCATGTAGGCAATGTTGAAGGTAATGCCCCCGGACAGCCGGTGTGCCATGTTGCCCATTAATATCACTTCCCGTGATTTGAAATAGTCGTTGGTAGCGCCAATGTTGAAGCTGATGGGCGTGCTGAGCAGGTCCGTTTTACCGGCAATTGCCCCGAAAATGGCCTGCCCGCGGTCCAGGCGTGTATGGATGTTGCTGTAGATCATCTCCACGTTCAGCGTAGTCCTGTCATTGGGTACGTAGGTGAGGGAAGGGGAGATGAGCAGGGCTTTCTGGAACTGGAGGTCGCGGAAGCTACGTGTATCCAGGTACCCTGCGTTGAGACGGTAGAGTAATGTTCTGGATTTGTTCACCGGCCCGGTGAAGTCCAGTGTTCCCCGCATGGTGCTGAAGCTGCCCGCGCTTACGCTGATCTCTTTACGGTCGGTGGCCAGCGGCTTTTTGGTAACCAGGTTGATGCTGCCGCCGGGGTCCACGCTGGAGAATGTGGTGCTGGCCGGGCCTTTGATCACTTCTACCCGTTCAATATTGTTGGTCAGGGGCTGCGCAAAATAATACTGCCGGGTACGCATACCGTTGATAATAGTGCCTTCTTCATTCTGGCTGATGCCGCGGATGGTGAACTGGTTGTAATAACTGGCCGGGATCACGCCGCTGGTGCCCCTGAGGGCATCCGCCAGCTGGAAAGCCTGCCGGTCCGCCATCAGCTCTTTGGTCACCGTGGAAATAGACTGTGGAATGTTCCTGTTCAGCTCAGCGGTTTTGGTGGCGGCAAAGGAATAGTCGCTCTGGTAATTGCGCACCTTGCGCCCCACCACTTCGATGGATTGCAACAGCCTGGCCGTGCTGTCCGGCGCTCCGGCGGCCGCGGTATCGCGGACAATGTCCTGCGACTGCGCTGCGCTGGTAAAACAGCCCAGCGTGATCATCACCGCTATGGACCGGTACCTGTTTTGTGTGTTTGCTATTGTCACTGTTGCTATTGCTTAAATGGTTTCGAGGTACAGCTGCTGCAGCTCGTTGGCGGTAATGTTGTTCGTATCCACGGTATGCACCAGGCGTCCCTGTTTCATGATGCCGATCCGGGTGCCTACGTTCACGGCATTGAATATGTCATGCGTGGCCATGAAAATGGTTTTGCCTTCGGCAGCCAGCTCCTTGCAGAGCTGCGTAAATTCCACTGTAGCCTTGGGATCAAGGCCCGAGGTAGGCTCGTCCATCAGGATCACATCCGCCTGTTTGGCCAGCGCAATGGCGATGCCTACTTTCTGCCGCATGCCCTTGGAATAGGTGCCCAGCCGTTTACGGTGAGCAGTTGCCGGCAGGCCGGCTTTTTCCAGCAAGGCGGCCAGTGCTTCGGTACTGTAACGGGTGCCGGCCAGGCGGCTGAAGAAATCAAGATTTTCAATCCCGTCCAGGTTGCCATACAGTTGCACCACTTCCGGTATATAGGCGATGAATTGTTTGGTGCGCAGATCATTGGGCTTTACCTCCACGCCATTAATGGCGGCTTTACCGCTGCTGGCTTCCGTAAATCCCAGGAATAAATTGATGGTGGTGGTTTTGCCGGCGCCGTTCTGGCCGAGTAAACAGAATATCTCGCCCTTGTCCACAGACAGGTGAAGATCGCTTAGCGCAGCAGTACCGTTGTACTGCTTGCCAAGCCCGATAGCTTGTAATACAGACATACAATTTTTTATTGAACAGAAAGAAGAGTGGTAACAGGTATCAGCATATCACAGGGGGAGGGTCTCTGCCGGCAGATGAAAAGCAGCGGGGAGCCGGCAGGGTCAGGAAGGCGCATGCATGCAATGCAGGAAGGGCGGGCAGCAGGCTGGTAAACGCAGGTAAAGGCGTGGCATGATAGGCTGCATATTTGTGCGCGCATACCTGGCAATCGTGCCCGGCCCCTAAGCCCTTTTTAACGGAAAGGACCGGGGGCTGCTTTTCTTTCAGACAGGCTGCTGGTCCCAGGCCAAAGCCATGCGCGTGATGGTGCCACCACTGTACAGGCGTTGCTACAAATGCAAATATTGCCAGCAGTATGCTGGCTGTGAACTGCCTGTATTTCCTGATAAACGCCAATTTGTAAAATGCAATAATGTTGCAAAATTAAACGAGTTTAATAGTTATCCAAACTTTTCGGAGAAAAATGCGGGAACATGCCGCCATCCGTTTGTTATTGTAAGCCCGCTGTCAAATTGAATAATAAAAGACTTTCTTGTCTTTTATTATGACCGGAAGCATTACCTTTACAGTATGATCACAAATCGCAAACCGGTGAAAAGAAGCCCGGCGCTTGTTCCGCTGTCGCGGGACCATCATGACGGCCTGCTGCTGTGCTGGAAGATCCGGGAAGGGACCAGGAAAGCCGTTGACGCGGACCGTATCCGACGCTATGTTATCCACTGTTTTGAACGGGAGCTGGCAGCACATTTTCAGGAGGAAGAAGCGCTGGTCTTCACGGTGCTGGCTGCAGACGATCCGATGAAAAGAACAGCGCTGGCGCAGCACGAGGAGCTGCGCAGGCTGGCCGGGGAGCTGGAAAAGGCGCATGGGGGCGGGCAGGCGTACCTGGCTGCTTTTGCAGATAAGCTGGATGAACATATCCGCTACGAGGAGCGTGCATTGTTTCCCTATATCGAAGCAAAGCTGAGCGGCGAACAGTTACAGGAAATGGGCCTTGCTATAGAGGCAATGCACCGCAAGGGAACGGCCTCTGTGTGGCCGGACCCGTTCTGGGAAAAAAATTTACCTATATAAAGGATGTTTTTGTCTTTTATTAATTGTGTCAATGATGAAACAGGCTGGATGGATCAGGGTGGCTTTAATAAACCTGGCAATCGTTGCGGGGCTGGGTTTACTCCTGCGCGCTAAAATATTGTTCCCTGTACCTGTAGATTTTAAGCGCACCTTGCAGGGACACTCCCATTTTGCTTTTTCCGGCTGGATCACGCTGGCATTGCTTGCTTTGATGGTGTGCCAGCTGTTGCCGGAACAGCCTGGCAGGAAACGGGTGTACCAGTGGCTGCTGGCCGGCTTGCTGCTCACGGCTCTGGGTATGCTGGCCAGTTTCCCGGCACAGGGTTATGGCGGCTACGCCATCCTGTTCTCCACCTTGTTTATTTTCGTAACCTATGCTTTTACGATTGTTTTCCTGAAAGATTTCAGGACGACCACGCATGGCCGGGCAGTAAAACTGCTGACAGTAAGTTCCCTGGCAAGCCTCGTTATTTCTTCCGTTGGTCCTTATACCCTGGCTTACCTGATGGTCAGCGGTTCCGGAGATTTCGTGTTGTACAGGAACGCCATTTATACCTACCTGTACCTGCAGCACAGCGGCTTTTTTACCCTGGCGGTGTTTGCGCTGGCCTTTCACCTGCTGCGCCTGCCGGACCGGTATACTGTAAGGTTTGCATGGTTGCTGGTGTGCTCCGTGATACCGGCCATGTTCAGCTCCTACCTGTGGGGCGCTCCCGGGATCATGGTCCGTATGGTGGCGCTTGCGGGGAGCGTGTTATCCGTATTGAGCCTGTTCTTCTTTTGCAGCATGATGTATGCGCTGCGGCAACAGCTAAGAACGATCCCCGCCTTTGCGGCCCGCATAGGGGCCGTGGCCATGCTGGCCTTCATGCTTAAAATGCTCTTGCAGGCGCTTACGGTTATCCCGCCAGTAGGGGCGGCGGTGTTTGCCAACCGGCCGGTCGTTATCGGCTTCCTGCACCTGGTGTTACTGGCGTTTGTAACGGTGTACCTGCTGGCGCATTTTATGCAAATCGGCCTCCTGCCGGATGGGCCGGCTGCCAGGCGCGCCGTCGGTATATTCACTGGTGGGGTGGTGCTGAACGAAATTGTTTTAATGATGCAGGGGCTGGGTGTGATACTGGTGAAAAGCAGTCCCGTTATACCCTGGCTCCTGCTTGGGGCGGCTGCCTGCCTGTTCACCGGTAGCTGTCTTGTCGCTAGATCTGCACTTAATCATAAACATATAGCTCATGAAAAACGTATCTATCAACCTGGAAACAGTGGGCGGGATTGTCGCCGAGAATATCAGGAACGCGGAAGTGCTCAGGGCATTCGGCATTGATTTTTGCTGCGGTGGCCGCAAAACGCTGGAGGATGCCTGCCGCGAAAAAGCACTGGACATTGACCGGGTAAGGCAGGCGCTGGCAGCCGCTGCTGATGATGTATCCGGTATCCGGCCTGATTTCAGCGCTTTCACGCCTTCATTCCTGGCAGACTACATCGTGAATGTGCACCATGCCTATGTACGGCAGCATATTCCCGTGATCCTGGACCTGGCTGAAAAAGTGGCTGTGCGCCATGGGGCGGCACACCCTTTCCTGCATGAAATCAACAGTAAGGCAAACGAGCTGGCCCAGGAGCTGCTCACGCATATGAAAAAGGAAGAGCAGGTCCTGTTCCCGGCCATTAAGCTCCTGGACAGCGGGCACCCGCTAAAAGTCGGCTTTGCCACCATCAGCATACCTATCGAAGTAATGGAAAGCGACCATGACCTGGCTGGCGACCTGGTAAAGGATATCCGTTTGCTGTCCGGCGACTATACTGCGCCGGAAGGGGCCTGTAACAGCATGAAGCTGCTGTATCACAAGCTGGAAGCATTTGAGCATGACCTGCACCTGCACATACACCTGGAGAATAATATACTGTTCCCGAAAGCCATGCAACAGGAAAGAGCGCTGCATGCCGGCATTACAGGTTCTTCCTGTTGAATACCCTTACAGAAAGGAGCAGGGGGACGATCATCCAGCACAGCAGGCAGCTTACCGCGAAAATGCTGCCGGCGGCGGAGCCGAGGAATTTTTTGAACAGGGCGCCGGAATACCCCATCAGCACGGCCACGTCCAGTTGCAGCAGCATCAGTACCCTGGCCAGGTCTATGGGATTCAGGGTGATCGCTCCCAGCACCATTTTCTCAATGGGATATTCACCAAAGGAATAGATCAGCCCTATCAGCAAGCCGTCAAACAATAAGGAGAAGAACAGCGCCGTGATGATCGCTGCGCCGATGCCCCGGGTCTTGTCCCGGCAAAGCACGAAGATCAGCAGGGCCAGGGAGCTGAAGATCAGCGTCAGCAGCAGGCCGCTGATCACGAGTATGAGGGAGGCGGTGCCGGAAACCAGCAGCAGGAGCGGGATGCCGATGCCGGCTGCATAGGCGGCGGAAAGAGAGACCGCTACCCCCGTATATTCCGCCAGCAGCACGCTTTTCCGGTTGATGGGCTGGGACAGCAGTAGCTCCGTGAATTCTATGGAATTGAAAAAATAAATAGTGGCGAAAAGAATGGTGATGATCGGAACAAACAGCAGCGTAATATTCAGCAGGCTCAGTAATCCCTTGGATGGGTTGCCGTCCAGGTTTAGCACGCTTACCGCCAGCACTGCCAGTATGAGGGTATACACCAGGATGATCTTGTTCTTTAAAAGATCCAGTAATACGTATTTGATGATCGTTTTCATCCGTTCATATTTTGATGTTGTAGGCGCGGTTTCATACGGCATAGCTGGATGCCGGCAACTCAGTTTGCATGACCCGCGCAATGACTTTATTGAGCCTTTCTTCCCCGGTGGTGGCCTGCAGGGCTTCTACGCTTTTGTAGAACATCAGCCGACCGTCCTGCAGGTACACAATATGGCTGGCAATGCCTTCCAGGTCGCTCAGCACATGCGAGGTGATGAGCACCAGCTTTCCCCGGGAAAGCTCCTGCGCGATCTTGTCTTTCAGCAGTTCGCTGGATACCGGGTCCAGGCCGGCCGTCGGTTCGTCCAGGATGTAGATGCCGGGGGAAAATAAAAAGGCCAGGCTGGCGCTTACTTTCTGCCGGGTGCCACCGGACAGGTTGCGCATCATTTTGTGCCGTACCTTATCCAGTCCGAATCCTTTCAGCAGGTCTTCATCATACACGGTATGATCCCGGCGGATCTCCCGGATCATATTGATGACCTGTTCAATGGTCATGTTTTCAGGATAACGGCCTATCTGCGGCATGTAGCCTATGTTGGAGCGGTAGGCCCAGTCTTTTTTTACGGCCTGCCCGTTAATGCGGATCGTTCCCTTTTCCGGGATCACCAGTCCCAGTATCGATTTGATCAACGTGGTCTTTCCCGATCCGTTGGGCCCCAGCAGGGAGATGGCTTGCCCCTGCTGCATGCTCAGGCTGATATTGTCCAGTGCCTTGCACCTGCCGAATGATTTGGTCAGTTGGATTATTTCTATCATAGTTTCCATTTTTTTATCCTGGGCGCATCATCTTTTAGCTGGTCCGGGATAATGCTGGGCATCACCTTTTCCACCTGGTCCATAATATTGGTGAGAAAGCTCCTGTAAAGTATCATGGCGGCCGGTATCTTTTCCGTGATAACGGCATACACGCTTACCGGGTAATAGGGTACATCGCCTGTTCCGTCGCGGTCCAGGTCGTACCCGTCGTATTTATCCCAGTAGTTGCCCCTGAAGGTATTGAGCATCATGGTGCCATTGGTGGCTACGTCAAAGGAGTTGCCCGTAAAATTATTTTCGGTGAACAGCCCGTTGCTGCAACTGGCCTGCATCCGCATGGCCCAGCCGTTGCCGGTGAAGGTGTTGCGTTTTACTTCCAGCCGGGCGGCGCCTTCCATGTAAATGGCCACCGTGTTCTTTACAAACAGGTTGCCGGCAATGGTGCCGTCTGATATTTCTTTCAGCAGCAGGCCATAGGCGGCGTCTCCCCAGTTGTCCTTGAATACGTTCCCGTGCATGGTCACTCTTTTGGAGAACATAACGGCCACGCCTGCGCCATTCCCGGAGAAAGTGTTCCGGGTATACGCATCGTCGTTGGAGAACATGAAGTGGAGGCCATAACGCACATTGGATACGGATATATTGTCGCTGATATCGGATTGCGTAACAAACTCGAAATAGATGCCATCCCGGTGCCCGGTAATGTGATTGCCCTGTATCCGCAGGTGTCCGGATTTCCAGGCATGTATGCCGTTGCCGCTGTTCTGTTCATCCACCGCCTGCGCCTGTAGCTGGTTGTTCACCACTGTGCAGTGGTGGCTTTTCTGGAGGTAGATGCCGTAAGTGTTGTTCAGCAGCCGGTTATGCGCCACCTTTACATAACCGGCCTCCTGCACGCGGATGGCGGCCATGTCCACCAGGCTGGAGATGCCGGTGTTTTGCACCTGCAATCCCTGAATAACGGCAGAATCCGCGGTGATAATAAACAACTGGTGCCGGCCCTGCCCGTCCACCACGGGGTATTGTTCCCCCAGTATGACCACCCGTTTGTCTACGTAGATGTCATGCTCCTTGTAAATACCTTTTGACAGCAGGACCGTATCGCCCGGCCGCGCCTGGCGGATAGCGCCCTGTATGCTCCCGGCGGCGGGATGCACTTTTATGACCGTTGCAAAGGTGCGGCCGTGCAGCAGGGCAAGTATGGCCCATAGCAATATCCTGTAAGGGTGCTTCATTGGCGCAGCGTGTTCCAGTGTTGAAAATCAGTATGGAGGCTGTCCCGGTATTGTTGCGCAAGCGCCCGGCTGGCAAATGCCGCGCAGTTGCCATTCATCGGGCTGGCAAACAGTTCATGCCGCAGGAACACCGCTTTCCGGGCATCCAGCATTGCTTCGCCATTATCAAGATAATCCGCCACAAAGAGCTGCACCTGTTCATCCTGCTTTTGCATCCCGTCCATGTACTGTTGCATACACAATATGTCATCAAACTTGTAGACCCTTCCCTTGGCGGTCAGCAGCTCAGCGGAGAAGCGGCGGTCTACAATGGTCATTTTACAACTGGCGCAGGCGTCTTTGCCGTAGGAGATGGGCTCAAAAGAAGGCTGGCAAGCTGTCGTTAACAGCAGGCCCGCGCAGAGCAGTATGATTATTGGATTACGCATTTTGCCGGGATTTTTTGTATTCATAGATGGTAATGGCTACCAGTATCACCCCGGCCAGGATATAGCACCAGCCGGCCACGTGGGGCTGTGACAGCACTTCAAAATTGAGCATCTTCTTATAGCCGATCAGCGGGGGCTGGTAGGCCATCCCTGGCACCTGTATGGGCGCGTTGGGATCAAGGTTATGCCCGTAGTCATATTCCCATTTATAGAAGTCATAGAAGGAGAGGGAGGCCAGCACGAGGAAGAGCAGCGTCCAGGTGTAATAGCCGGCCCGCCTGTTCCAGGCCAGCACGCCCAATCCCATTGCAATAAATATCATCATGGCCAGCGGCATGTATATAAACTCCCTGAAATCTTCCTTGTGGATGGTCTGCATGCCGATGTAATGATTCAGCCCGTTGATCACATCCACGTCGCCTTGTATGTCATTGATCCAGATCGTCATGGTCAGGCCGCCGGGATACTGGGGCGCCGCCAGGTCTATCCGCCACATGGGGAAGAACCATAAGCTTACGAGCAGCAGTATCACCAATACGGTGCTTATCCTTCCGGTGTTTGTTAGCTTGTTCATATGCAGTAGCAGCAATGGCAGGGTGTTTCAGCCCCGCCATTGCCCGGTTTGTTATTGATTGGCGGCCACGGCTTTCATCTCGCCGGTGCCGAATTTTAAGGGAACATTACTGCCTTTGGGGGACACCCGTAAGTATCCCTGCATTTCCTGGTGCAGGGCGGAGCAGAAGTCTGTGCAGTAGTAAGGGTAGATGCCTGCTTTCTCCGGCACGAATTTCAGGGTAACGGTCTCCCCGGGCATGATCAGCAGTTCCGCGTTCGGGTTGTTCTTGATCGCAAAGCCATGCGGCACATCCCAGTCCTGCTCCAGGTTGGTAACATGAAAATAGACCTCATCGCCTACGTATACGCCTTCAATGTTATCCGGATTCAGGTGGGAGCGGATGGCGGTCATGTATATGTCCACCCGGTTGCCTTTGCGGACCACTTTCGCATTCTTTTCTCCCATGGCTACATAGGGGTGCTTGTTCTTGTTGATGTCGTATATCTTCACGCTTTTGTCTTTGATCATATCTGCCGCAATCGCCTGCGCATAGTGAGGTTCTCCCACGGTGGGGAAGTCCAGCAGCAGCTTCATTTTTTCCCCGCTGATGTCATAGAGCTGGGCAGATTGCGCCAGTTCCGGACCGGTGGGCAGGTAGCGGTCTTTCGTGATCTTGTTATAGGCGATCACGTATTTGCCCCAAGGTTTTTTGGTGTCGCCCCCCGGCACGCAAAGGTGGCCGATGGAATAATAGGTGGGCGCGCGGTCCAGCACTTCGAGGCTTTTTACATTCCATTTCACTATTTCAGAAGAAAGGAACATGGAAGTATAGGCGTTACCGTTTGCATCGAATTCCGTATGCAGGGGCCCCAGCCCAGGCTTTTGCACTTCGCCGTGCAAAACGGTATTGTACTTTAATACCGGGATACCCTGGTAGTCGCCTTCAAAATCCTTTGCATCAATCGCTTTGATGATCTTCTGGTAAGAGAATACCGGTATCAGCGCCGCCAGTTTCCCGCTGCCTACAATGTATTCCCCGCTGGGGTCCACATCGCAGCCGTGGGGGGATTTGGGGCAGGGGATCATGTACACGATGTCTTTCAGCTCGTTCGGGTCCAGTACGATCACTTCCGTTTCCGTAGTGGAAGTAGCACTTTGTTCTTCTTCGTGGAAGACGTTGTGCGCATACTGTACTTTCATTTTTTTGCCTTTCCCGGCTTTGGCATAGGCTTCGGCTTTTTGCCAGTTAATGGCCACGATAAAGTCCTTGTCCTTTTCCGAAGCATTCACTTCCAGGAGTGTATTGGCCTGCTCCGTGTTGTAGGTAGAGAAGAAGAACCAGCCGTGGGAAGGCCCTTTGCCGGCCCGGCTCAGGTCCAGGTCCATGCCGGGCAGCACTACCTGGAATGCTACATTCATACGGCCGGAATTCTTATCCACGCTGATAAAGGACACGGTGCTTTTAAAATTTTCCTTGAAGGAAGATATGGGAACATCCTGCTGTTCGCCGATAGGTACCGCAAAGCGGGTGCCCGCTACTACGTATTCCGTGTTCTCGGTGAGGTAGGGGGAGGAGTGGTTGCCGGCGCTGTTCGGCAGCTGCAGGATCTCCACCGTTTTAAAGGTGGTGAGGTCTATACGCGCCACGCGGGGCGTATTATTGGCATTGGCAAACAGCCAGCGCCCGTCCTGCTCGCCATTGGTCTGCGACAGGGTAAGGTGGTGCTGATCGTCCCAGGGTATTAGCCCGGCGGTGGTGTTCAGCATGGCTTTGGTCTCTTCACTATAACCATAGCCATTTTCCGGGAATACGGAAAAGACCGGGATGATCTTCAGCAGCCTGCCGGAAGGAAGGCCGTACACGGACACCTGCCCGTTGAAACCGCCGGATACGAAGTTGTAGAATTCATCGTATTTGCCCGGCGCTACGTAGACTTTGGAGGCCGCATCACCGCTCACCGCCGTCTCCGCCGTTTTCATTTTGCAGGACGGCAGCAGGGCAACGGCTCCAAGGGATAAGGAAAATAACAGGAACTTTTTCATGATGTATGAGTATTGTTTAGAAAGGGTCATTTAATTTTTACCATCGTTTTTACGCATGAACTCCAGGACCGCCCGGGCTTCCTCATCGCTTAAATTCTGGTTGGGCATACGTACCATGCAGATTTCCAGCATGGCCTGCGCTTCGGCGTCCTTATTGAGCATTTCATCCACGTTGGTAATGAAGTTCATGATCCATTCAGGCGTTCTCCTGTCCGTCACGCCTTTCCAGCCTGGTCCTACCAGCTTCTCCTCGCTCAGCTTATGGCAGGAGCCGCATTTCACATCATAGGTTTTTTCTCCTGCAGTTACCATTTTGGCGTCCAGGGGATGGGTGAGCGGTACGTCCGTAAACTTGCCGATGCCTTTTTTATCGTCCGCCGTACCGGCTGTTGTACCAGTTTCCCCCGCGGGTGTTGCCGCCGGGGTTTCCCTGGTGTCAGCCTGTTGCGTGCTGCCACCGCCACAGCCATATATGAATAGAATACCCGCGGTGAAAGTGATGGAAAAGAAATGTTTGTAATGCATAGATATTGGAATTTGAAAATGATGTATATCACATTTGCAGTACAAAAATCACTTTCATAATGGTCAAAAAGTATGACGACAATCATAAAAGGGAGAAAAGAGTCTTTTATTTGCCTGATTGATATCAGTTCGACGGCCGGAGTGCCGGAAATGCGTAAATTACAGGAGCAACGCACGGGTTAGTTTATCAAAAATTGTCTTATGCTGACGAGAGACATTGCTATCATTACCGTTGTTGTAATAGCCGCCCTTGCCTTACTGGTATTTTTGATCAGAAGGAATCAGAAAGACAGGAAAGAATTGCTCCCTCCCAAATCAACAGAAGAAGAAAAAGGCGACCAGCGGAGAAGGCATAGCAGGTTATAGTTTTTCTCCGTACGCTACGGATGCACAGCCGGCTCCTGCAGCCGGCCGTCCACCATTTCTATGATCCGGTCGGTCCTGTTCGCAAAATCCCGGTCGTGGGTAACAATGATGATGGTATTGTCCTGCCGGGCCAGCTCCTGCAGGATATTGCTGATAATGGCGGCATTGGTGGAATCCAGGTTGCCGGTAGGCTCGTCCGCCATAATAATATCCGGGTCGTTGATCAGGGCGCGGGCAATGGCCACTCGTTGCTGCTGGCCACCGGACAGCTTCCCGGACAGCTTGTGCGCATGTTCGTGCATCTCCATTTGCCGCAGCTTTTCCATAGCGTGTGCTTCGATGGCAGGGGTATCCAGCCGGCCCAGCTTCAGCGCAGGCAGCATCACGTTCTGCAGGGCCGTGAATTCCGGCAGCAGGAAGTGGAACTGGAATACAAACCCGATATGCTCATTCCTGAACCGGGCCAGGTTTTTTTCCGGGAGGCCGGTCACCTTTACGCCATGTATATCGATCGTGCCTTCGTAGTCGGTATCCAGGGTGGACAGCAGGTATAGCAGGGTGGATTTCCCGCAGCCGGATTTTCCCATGATGGAAACAAACTCCCCTTTTTGAATGGAGAGGGACACTTCGTGCAGCACCTGGAACCTGCTGGGTTCGTAGAAGTATTTGCTAAGCTTTTCCGCTTTCAGTATAGCTTCCTGCATAATCATGTTTTTATCCGCGTAAAATGGCTACCGGGTCTATTTTCGCCGCCTTGCGGGCAGGCAGCAGGCCGGCCAGCAGGGTGGTGAGTATACCGAACAGCGCGCCGAAAATGTAAAACCAGCCCTGGAACAGCACCGGGAAATGTGTTATGATGATGAAATCATCCTGCGGGAAGGGCACGCGGGACAAGCCGTAGGACAACAGGAAGCCCAGCAGCAGCCCCGCCATGCCGCCTATCAGCCCGATGATCAGCGACTGCGACAGGAATATCTGTATGATGTCCCTGCCGGCAAACCCCTGGGCTTTCAGGATGGCGATATCTTTCATCTTGCTGATGATGACCATGTTCATAATGTTGTAGATCCCGAATCCCGCTACGATCAGCAGGGTGATGCTCACTACATAGGTCAGCGTATCCCGTATGATATTGGAGGCTTTCAAAGAGGCGTTCACGGTTTCCCAGTCCTCGGACTTGTAGCCGTATTTTTTTCCGAAAGCGGCGGCCAGGGGTACGGCCCTGTCCAGGTCTTTCAGCTTGATGCGGATGTCGGTAATGTAATCCCGGTTCTTGCCCATCAACTGCTGCATTTTGGAGAGGCTTACATAGGCCTTGTATTCATCCACGGTAGCGATCCCGAACTTGTAGGTGCCTACCACGCGGAAGCGCATCTGCGCCTTTGAAGGCGCGGTAAGTGTCACCAGGTCGCCAGGCAGCAGGTTCAGGTCTTCAGCCAGCTTGTATCCCATGATAATGCCGTTGTCGGTAGCCAGCAGGTCTTCCGGCCGCCCGCTCACCATCTTGTCCGCCAGGCCGAACAGCCGGTCCTCTTCCCGGATGTCCACGCCTTCCAGGTTGGCGGCCCATTGCACGGGTCCGTAGTGAAAGAGCGTAAGGGCGGAGAGGTAAGGAGATACTGCCACCACCTCTTCATGTTTGCGCAGGTCCGCCACAATGCCGGGCGCATTCCGCAGGTTCAGGCTGATCTGCTTGGGACGCGGGTGGTGCACGATCACCCAGTTACGGTTGCCCGCATTAAAATACCGGCCGGCGATGGAGGCCGAGTAGTCTGTTTTAAAATCGTTGTAAATATGGATATCAGGCGTGGTGGACAGCACCAGGTCCTGCAGCAGCTTGTTCACGCCTTTCATGAAGCTGATCATGAGGATGAACATGGCAATGCCGAAGGTGACGCCCAGCATGGCGATGATGGTTTGCTTCTTCCGTGAAAGGAGATGCGTTCTGGCAATGGAAAGGTTGACCTGTAAAGACATGGCTATTGGGCTTCGGGTGAAAGAAGTACCGGGGTGGTTTCCTTTACGCCGGCCAGTACTTCTACATTCTCCAGCGTGGCAATACCGGTTCGTATGCCGATCTTCCGCTTCTCCCCGTTGTGCTGTATCCAGAGGCTGTCTGCTCCCACCAGGGCCTTCCTGGGCAATACCAGCGCATTGCTTTTGCGCTGCACGATAACGTTGGCCTCAATAGAGCTGTGGATAAAGGGTTGCACCGGAGGCACCTTGAAGGCAGCATCCGCCCGGAAGGTCTGGTCCGCTTCATTCATCACAGGATAGATATGGGTGATCAGGGCTTCATGTATGGTGGTGCCGGTAACATCCATTTGCAGCAGCACCAGCTGTCCCTTTTTTACCTTGTTGATATCCTGCTGGTCTATGGCCAGGCGGATAACGCGGTGATGGTCGCCGAGGAGGGCCACTGCTTCGCTGGTATGCACGGCTTCGCCCACCTCCTTCAGGGTTTGATATACTATTCCGTCGCAGTTGCTGCGGATGAAGTATTCCTGCAGGTCCTGCCGGGCGGCTGCCAGCTGGCTCTGCGCATTGCTATGGCTCACCTGCATCTCGTTCAGCAGGGACTGGTATTGCTGGACGGCGCGTTCCTTTTCATTAAGGGATACCTGGTAAGCGCTGTAGGCGTTGTCCAGGTTGCTCCTGGTGCCGATGTCATGGCTCCAAAGGTTTTTCCAGCGGTGGTAGTTCAGGGAGTCGTTGCGGAATTTTACCTCCGCATTCTGCAGGGCCAGGCGCAGCTCGTTCAGCAGCGGGGAACGGCCGGAAAGATTGATGGCCGCTACCTGGTAACTGTTGCTGGCTGCATGGGCGCGTTCCTTTGCGGCATCGTTGCTGATCACGTACAGCAACTGTCCTTTATGTACGCTGTCGCCGTCCTTCACGAGTTTTTGCAGGATGGTGCCGTTGCAGAGCGCAAACCGGCTGTATTCATTTTCCGCCGTGATCTTGCCGGATGCGTACACCGTTTCAATGATCTCCTTCTTTTCCGGGTACACAACGGTTTCCTGCCGGCAGGAGAGAAGCATGCCGCTGAGCACAGCGCCTGTCAGCAGCCGCCCGCGGAAGGTAGTATGGTGTAATAAAGTTTTCATTTTCCAAAACTATCACACCCGGTCCGGCAGGGGAATGACGCCGGTCACACGGCCGTATGATTACTGTCAAAAGGAGAGGGCGGCTTTTCAGCGCGGGTAATAACGCTGGTAAATGGAATCCGGCAGCAGGGAGGCGCCGTCCAGCATCTGCCGGTTCTTTTTCCGGAACCGCTCAAAGCCCCTGCGCAGTTGCGCCAGCTTGTGCTTATCCTGTACCGGCTCCAGCGACATGCCGGGTTGAATGCGGTAAAGGTCGTTCCCGATCATCATGTGGTCGCCCTGGATGAAATCGATCATGTAGTGCTTGTTCTGCATCAGGGGATAGGCGTGGCGGTTGGTGAAGGTGTAGCCGGTATCCAGCCCGCTGCCTACCCAGGCAGCCAGGGAGGGTATCTGCAGCCCGTACTGGTTTTTTAGCAGCTGCAGCATGCTGGGCGCTACGTCAAAATGCGTGGAGATAGCGGAGAACCTGGCGCTGCGAAGCAGGAGGGGAGCATAAATGATCAGCGGCACATGATAGCGGTCCAGCTTGTCGCGCATGGGGATCTCCGGCATGCGGTGATCGCCGGTGATAATAAAGATGGTGTTATGGAAATCCGGGCGTTGGGCATATGTATGAAAGAAGTATTGCAGCGCATCGTCCACGTACAGGATGCTGGCATATTGCTTTTTGAAATTCCGTGCAGCAGCCCTCCGCGCCGCGGCAAATCCGGGGGCCGAGATACGTTGCTCAACCCGCGCCAGGTAGCTTTCCTGGTTATGCACCAGGAAAGGCTCGTGTGATGCTACGGTCAGCAGTACATGGCAGTAAGGTCCGGTAGCGGGCAGCGTGGAGAAGTAGAAGTGGAACAGCTCTTTGTCGCCGTACCCCCAGCAAAGCCCCTGGTTGCCTGCAGGCAGTTTGCGGTATTCCCCCGGAAAGGCGGTAATGTCAAGTATCTCGTCAATGGCATTGCGCTCCAGGAACCCGGTCATGTTGTCGAAGGTGGCGTCACCTCCGTAGTAGAAGGCGGTATGATAGCCCTGGCGCTTCAGCAGGCTGAGCATGCTCAGGTGCGGCGGCATCCGGCTGTCCAGCTCCGTAAAGCCGGTTTTGCCAAAGGGCAGGGACGCCAGCAAAACGGGCAGGGCGGCAAAGGTGCGCCCGCTCTGGCTCAGGAAATTTTCCCAGTACAGGGAATGCCGGGACAGGGAATCCAGGAAAGGCGTAAAGCTGCCCAGGTAGGCGCTCCTGCCGGAGTAAGCGCTGCCCAGCCCCTCCACGATCACCAGCACGATATTGGGCGGGCTGCTGCCTTTGCGCAGGAACGGCGACAGCACATCGGGCGTTTCATCCAGGTGCAGGAAAGGATAGCGCTCCTCATCCGGGTATTGGAACGCAGCGGTGCTCCAGGTGGCGGGATCGTTGATGTAGTCCGCCATATGGCTGTCTGTGTACAGGTCCGTATCCGCGGGGGCCGGGAAAAAATAGTCGATGCTTTGTTTGTAGAAAAACCAGGATTTATTGTTGCTCAGGCTGTTGCCGTACTCGGAGCTGTCGCTTCGCCAGGTATGGGTGATGGCCGCCAGCCCGGCCGCTTCGCAGATAATGAACAGCGCCACCAGGCCGATGCCTGTAAGCGGCCCTGTTCTTAGCCGGGGAGGCAGTTTTACCAGGCACCAGGAGGCGACTGTCACGGTGAGCAGAATAGCCGGGATAATGGGCCATTTAATACCCGCAGCACTGATGGTCTGCCAGATATCGCGGGAGGAATAGATCCAGAGGTCGGCGCCCAGCATGGTGAGCGTGGTCAGGAAGTATTCCGACAACACCAGGTGTACCCCGCAAAGGATCGCGGCGCCTGTCGTGAATAATCTCCGGGCCAGCCGCCCGCTTCCCAGCGAGATGAAGTAGTATGCCGGGTACGCCCAGGCAGCCGCCGTCAGCAGGAAGCTGATATCCTTTACAATGCCGGTCAGCCATACTTCCCACCAGGCGGTCAGCCGCCCGTGCAGCAGCCTGCCATAGGCAATTTCCATGCATCGCATAAACAGGAAAAGTAAGCATAGTACCAGGAACCAGCCGGTAAAGTCGCTGGCCGTTCTTTTTAAATGTGCAACAGATAAGGAGATATACCTGTTACTGGCTATAGAGATATATCTTGGCATAATTGGGGGAGTACCAGTTAATCAGCGGGAAGCTACATTATACCAAAAGTATTGGTTTTTCAGAACGTGAAAAAAAATTTCATCAGGAGCGTTGCAGCAGGTCAATGATCTGCTGTTTTGCTTTTTGGGATTCAGGGAAGTTCAGCAGCATCCACGCATGGAACATTTCTTTATATTCATAATAATCTATCTCTATCCCTTTTGATGCAGCCAACTGCCTTAGCTTTCTGGCATCTGCTACCAGGATGTCCCTTGAACCGGTGAAGACCGATATTTTTCCAAGTCCTTCCAGTATGCCGTTAATAGGGCTCAACAAGTAACCGGAAGGGTCCATTTCCCCGGCGTATATCCGGCCGGCTTCCTGCAAGCCGGCTATGCCTAAAAAAGGGTCGATCTTGTTGATTTCCTTTATACCAGGATTGGAGAGGGTAATGTCCAGCCAGGGCGAAAGTAAAATGATGCGGCCAGGTTGGGGAAGGCCCTCGTGCCATAACTTTTGCGCCAGAGCCAGGGCAAAGCCGCCGCCTGCAGAGTCACCCATCAGTGTCAGGTTAGCGGGGGGAACTATTTGCGTCAGTTGTTCATAAAGGGTCATGGCCATGGCGAATGATTCTTTACAGGTATGTTCTGGGGCAAGCGGGTAATCCGGGGCGGTAATAGTACAGCCCGTTCTGCGGACGAGCTCGGCCAGGAAGGTCCAGTGAAATATTACAAAATTATTTACATAAGCCCCTCCATGCAAATAAAGGATGTGCCTGCCGCTGTCTTTCCTGTTCCGGGGGCTCAGTGTAAAAACATTATTGTCATTGATCCGGCTTTTACGCACCAGGCAGTGCCTGTGTATACGGGCTGGCGGCGTCGGACAGTTGAAAAGGCCCTGGTTGCCGGCGGCAAGCTGTTTCCTGAGAAAATCTTTTTTATTGATCAGTTTTAGCAGGGCATTCAATAACTTACTCTGGATACTGGCCACAAAAAAACGTTTGATGATGAATTACAAAAGGTACGCACAATAAACCGGTAATGATCACAAAGAATTGTTATAACAGGCCGGGCAGGTGGCTTAAAATTTGTGCTTCGCCACTTGATTATTAGATTATTAGCCATAACCCGGAAAAAATGCAGGATAAGAATGATTTCTGGCTCCGGTTGGATAATGCGGCCAAAATTTACCCGGCTATAAAAGACCGGGAGCTTACTGCCGTATTCCGGGTAGGGGTGCAGCTAAAAGAAAGGATAAAAGCCAGATCATTACTAAAAGCCGTTCACAGCATCGAAGAGCGGTTCCCTTATTACAAAGTGAAGCTGAAAGCAGGCTTTTTCTGGTACTACCTGGAACCGGAGGACCAGCCGGTTATCGTCATGGCGGACCAGGGTCTGCCCTGCCGGGCATTTGGTAAGGAGGAGCTGATGTTCAGGGTGCTGGTGAAGGAAAATACGATCAGCGTTGAATTTTCTCATATCCTTACGGACGGCACCGGCGCTTTGGAATTTCTGAAAACCCTGTTGCTGGCTTACCTGGAACAATGCGGGCTGCAGCCCCCTGCCGGCCTGCCGTTTCTGCATCCGGGCGCATCGCCCCTGGCAGAAGAGCACGAGGACGCCTATAACCGTTATTTTAAAAAAATAGATATCCGCCCTCCCCGTATACCGAAGGCATTCCACATCCCGTTCCGCTTAAGGAAAGTGCCGAGACTGGATGTGCTGACTGCCATTATACCAACGGCGGATATTATAAAGCAGGCAAAGGCACAGGGGGTAAGCCTTACTGAATACCTGGTCGCTGTGTACCTCTACTCGTTGCAGCAAGTGTATGAACAGCAAACGCCCCTCAGGAAAAGGGCTGCCCGAAAGATATTGCGTATAGAAGTGCCGGTTAATCTCCGCAGGATGTTCCCCTCCCGTACCATGCGGAACTTCTCGCTGTATGTAATGCCGGGTATTGACCTGCGCCTGGGCCATTATTCCTTTGAAGAGATCGTAAAAACGGTTTTCCACCAGATGCAGCTTGAAACAGAAAGTAAGCTTATCCGCAAAATGATTTCGCGGAATGTAGGCGGGGAAAAAAATCCCTTTGTAAGGAGGGTGCCGCTTTTTATTAAATCATTCATCCTGTCCCGGCTCTATACCCTGGGAACCAGGCAGTACAGCGGGGTAGTGACCAACCTGGGGAAAATAGACCTGGGCCCGGAAATAAACAGGATGATCGATCTATTCCTGTTTATACCGCCCCCGCCTAATGACATACTGAAGGTGAACTGCGCGGTGGCCGGGTTTGATAATAAACTGGCGCTGACCTTTGCCAACGTCACCAGCTCTAAAGCGCTGGAGAGGCAGTTCTTTACCTTTTTAACGGCGCAGGGTATTCCTGTCAGGATAGTGAAGCAATATAAACCAGATGCCCATGAACATTTGTAACAATTGCGGTGTAGAACTGGAAGATGATATGCAGTACTGCCCTCTTTGCGGGGAGCCGGTTGCCGGCGTTGGCAATGAAAAAAGGCCTGCAATCCCTGAACGGGAGATATTCGATTATCCCGGGAAGATGACGCCACCCCAGAAAAAATTTACCTGGGAGATCATTTCTATCATCCTGCTTTCCGGCACTGTTGCAACGTCTATCATTGACTTTATCATCACCCGGGGCGTCTCCTGGTCCGAATACCCGGTAGCTATCAGCGTTACTATTTTCTTCTACATCTCTTTATTTGCATTCTGGGAGCAAAGAACCGTTATGCAAATGGCAGGCGGCCTTATACTGTCTGCCTGTTTCCTGGTTGGCATTGATGCGCTTACAGGTGGCATCGGCTGGTCCGTTCAACTGGGGATACCGCTGCTTTTTGCGGCCAATGTAGTAGTGGCTGGTCTGCTCGCCGTTATCCGCCGGTCAAAGCATAAAGGCATCAATCTTATTGCCTGGGCTTTTCTGGCCGCTGCTTTGCTATGCATAGGTATAGAAGGCATATTGTCTTTTGCTGCAACAGGCGCTTTTCATTTCGGCTGGAGTATTATTGCAGCCGGCTGCGTTGTTCCGGTTGTGCTGGCGCTGCTATTCGTGCATTTCCGGCTTAGGAAAGGCCGCAGCCTGCAGAAAACATTTCATATTTAGGAAAGGCAGGGGAGCCACTTACCGGGCTATGCTGGAGAGGTAGGCGCCGGGGGTAATGCCCTCTATTTTCTTGAATACGCGGGTGAAGTAGTTTACATCATTAAAGCCGCACTGGATGCTGACGGAACGGATATCATGGCGCGCATCGGCCAGCAGGTGCTTGGCCAGCTTTACCCGTTCGGCATTGATATACTCCAGCGGGCTGATACCGCTTTGTTCCCGGAACCATTTGAAGAAAACGTTGCGGCTCAGGTAGGCCTTGCGACAGAGGGCGTCTATGGCTATTTTTTCGGAAAGGTGCTCATGAATGTAGTGCAGCACGGCATGGAAGCGGGTCTGGTTGCTGTCATGGCTGCTTTCCAAGGCTGTCTGCTGCAGGCGCTGGGTTTGTATGAGCCGTATGAGCAGCTCTTTCAGCGAGAGGTCCGCAAAGATGTTCTTGGACTTGTCGGCGCTGCTGCATACACGGATGATCTTGTTGATCAGATCGGAAATTTCCGTGTCATTGGAAAAGTGGTAGCGTGTGAAATGTAGTTGCCAGGCGCTGTCCCCGCTGCGGTGGTCGTTGTAATAATCATTCAGGTAACGGATGGTTTCCTCCACGTAGGAGGCGTCTACCGTCAGCGCGATACACTGCGTGGGATTTTGCGGGGTGGCCTCCGGGAAGTCAATGCGCATGGTCTCGTTGGCCGGGAGTATAACAGACTCGCCGGGCAGGTAGTCAAAAGCCGGGTCGTCGAACAGGTGCATTACTTTCCTGCCCCGGATCATGCTGGTGATCACAAAATCATTAAAGGTGAGCGGCACCTGGTAAGCCTGCTGGTAGCTTTCGAAAATATTCAGCTCGCAGTGCTTTAAGTTGAAGATACGCCGGTTCTCTACCAGTGTCTGGAGACTCCCCGGATGCGCCAGGGCTACCTTGTGGAGCGAGTGTTTGGTTGGCACTGTTAATTGTTAATTAAAAGTACGGAAAATCCGGGTACAATCGTGCTATAAAAAAGTACAATCGTGAGGCGTCGTTGCCCTTTTTTTACTGAAAATTAGCAGGCATAATTGTTTCATCTAAAATCCTAGCGTTATGAGTACAAAAACTGCTGCAGCTCCCGCCGCCGATATTGCGGCACGTCCTGCTTTCAAAGAAAAATACGATCACTACATAGGAGGGAAATGGGTGGCCCCGGAGAGCGGCGCCTACTTTGACAATATTTCCCCCATCGATGGCAAGGTGATCACCCAGGCGGCCCGCGGTAATGCCCGGGATATTGAAAAGGCGGTGGACGCCGCCACCGCTGCTTTTCCGGCCTGGAGCCGCACCTCTGCCGCCCAGCGCAGCAACCTGCTGCTGAAAATAGCCCAGGTAGTGGAAGATAACCTGGAGTACCTGGCCATCGTAGAGACCATTGACAACGGGAAAGCCATCCGCGAAACAAGAGCGGCCGACCTGCCGCTGGTGATCGATCACTTCCGCTATTTTGCCGGCGTGATCCGCAGCGAGGAAGGCACCGTTTCCGAGCTGGATGACACCACCGTCAGCCTTAACCTGCACGAGCCCATCGGCGTGGTAGGCCAGATCATTCCCTGGAACTTCCCGCTGCTGATGGCTACCTGGAAAATAGCACCGGCACTGGCCGCCGGCTGCTGCGTGGTGGTAAAGCCCGCCGAGCAAACACCTACGAGCATCATGTGCCTGCTGGAGCTGATAGACGGCATACTGCCGCCCGGCGTACTGAACGTGGTGACCGGTTTCGGGCCGGAGGCCGGCAAGCCCCTGGCGCAATCGCCCCGGGTGCAGAAAGTGGCCTTTACCGGTGAAACCACTACCGGCCGCCTGATCATGCAATATGCTTCCGAAAACCTGATACCGGTTACCATGGAGCTGGGCGGTAAAAGCCCCAACATCTTCTTTGCTTCCGTGATGGATGCAGATGACGAGTTCCTGGACAAGGCCGTGGAAGGCGCCGTAATGTTTGCGCTGAACCAGGGCGAAGTATGCACCTGCCCCAGCCGCATACTGGTGCAGGAAAGCATCTATAAACCCTTCATGGACCGGGTGATACAGCGTACCAAGGCCATCAAGATGGGCAACCCGCTGGACGGTTCCGTGATGATGGGCGCACAGGCTTCCGAAGACCAGTACAACAAGATCCTCAGCTACCTGGCCATCGGCAAGGAGGAAGGCGCGCAGGTGCTCGCAGGAGGAGAGGCTTTCCACCAGAACAGCGGCCTGGAGCACGGCTTCTACATCAAGCCCACCATTCTTAAAGGCCATAATAAAATGCGGGTGTTCCAGGAAGAGATATTCGGCCCGGTGACCTGTGTTACTACTTTTAAGACCGTGGACGAAGCGATTGATATTGCCAATGACACCCTGTACGGGCTGGGCGCCGGTGTATGGACCCGCGATGCCCACGAACTGTACCAGGTGCCCAGGGCTATCAAGGCCGGTCGTGTATGGGTGAACTGCTACCATGCCTACCCCGCGCATGCGCCCTTTGGCGGCTACAAGAAGTCCGGTTTTGGCAGGGAAACCCACAAAATGATGCTGAACCATTACCGGCAGACCAAGAACATGTTAATATCGTATAGTAAAAGCAAGCTGGGATTTTTCTAAGTGAAGTGAGCAAAATGTGCATGTGGGGAACGGCAACGCTGAAGTTGCTGTTCCCCTTTAATTAACAATTAAGAATTAAAAATTATTAATTAAAACGGTGCAATGGAAGTCCCCCGCATTATCGCCACAGAAAAGGCCCTGGACCTGGTAGCGCAACTGAAGGAGCTGCACGGCCCGCTGATGTTCCACCAGAGCGGCGGCTGCTGCGACGGCTCACAGCCCATGTGCTTTGTCGCCGGGGAGTTTAAGACCGGTAACAGTGATATATGCCTGGGCGAAGTGGCCGGTTGCAAATTCTACATGAGCAGCGACCAGTTCGAATACTGGAAGCATACCCAGTTGATACTGGACGTAACGCCCGGCAGGGGCAGCAGCTTTTCACTGGAAATACCGCTGGGGGTACGGTTCCTGCTCCGCTCCCGGGTGTTTACAGACGAGGAAGTGGCGGCGCTGAATACTGCACGGAATTTGCAGCAAAAGCAGTAACCAAGCCGGTACCAGTTATGGATAAAGTAAAACTGTCTGCAAACGTCATTGAAGACCTGAAGGCAAAAGCATTCAAATCCGTTATTATACAGGGGGCCACCAATCCTGCCGAGGTGAAGGATAACCCCGAAAGCCGCCTGATGGCCAGCAAGGAGCCCGCGCCGGACGAGCGTATCACCGCCCATGGCTTCCACATCGCAATAGACGACCCCGCTTTGCTGGAGGTATGCCAAAATGCCACCGTATTTATTGAAATACCGTAAACTGCCTCCCGGCAATGTTTGAATTTTACAAGTTTACGTTTGATTCAGACAAACGGGATGCCCTGTTTTTGCTTTATTTTTGTAATAAATAACAGGTAGTATCCTACATCATACTTCCTGCCTCCTGCTTCATATATCATACATCACTCATGGCAAAGACAGAAACGATCGAAGATTTTTACCGGCAGAAGCTCAACTGGATGCCGGACAACCTCCAGAAGGACATCGGCCATTTCAATGTATTCCGGTTGGAGGATTGCGTAGGGCATGGCAAAACACCGGTCCAGTATACCCGGCGTGATTATTACAAGGTAGCCCTGATGAGGGGGAAGCATATCTATCACTATGCAGACAAGAGCCTGGAAGTATCCGGCACCACGCTGATATTTTTCAATCCCAGCGTGCCGTACACTTTCCAGCCACTAACGGAGGAGCCCAGCGGTTACTTCTGCATATTCAAGGATGCTTTCTTTACCGAGCGGCTGAAAGGCGGTATCCGCGACCTGCCCATGTTCATGCCTGGCCACAAGCCTACCTATGTGCTGAACAAGACGCAGGACAAATACGTAAGCCGGATCTTTGACAAGATGCTGGAAGAAATGGGATCGGACTATGTGTATAAGTACGACCTGATCCGCAATTACATTATGGAGATGATCCATTACGCGCTGAAGATGCAGCCTTCGGAAAAGCTGTACCAGCACGCGGATGCCAATACCCGCATCACCTCCGTCTTTACCGAGCTGCTGGAACGGCAGTTCCCCATTGAGTCGCCCTCGCAGCGCTTTACCCTACGCTCTGCCCGTGATTTTGCTGAGCAACTGGCCCTGCATGTAAATCACCTGAACCGCGCTATCCGGCTCACTACGGGCAAAACGACCACGGAGCATATTTTTGAACGGCTCACCAGCGAGGCCAAAGCGCTGCTGAAGCATACAGACTGGAATATCTCCGAGATCAGCTATTGCCTGGGGTTCGAGGAACCGGCGCATTTCAACCATTTCTTTAAGAAGCAGACCAGCCTTACGCCTTCTGCTTTCAGGAATTAGGGTCATGTTGATCATAATTTCCACAGCAGACCTGTATATCATCGGTCATTTTCCCCGGCAGGACGGGACGGCAGGATGGATCTGTTTCTTTCGCAAGGATTTCCTGCCTGCCAGTACCCGGCGCCACATCAGCCGGTTGCCCGTATTCACGCCCGGCGCCGGCGGCTCCCTGTACTTCCTGGATGAGCGCCAGAACCAGGACGTAGGCAGCATTTTCCGGAAAATAAAGGAAGAAAAAGGTTCCGGCTACATATTTTCAGACGACCTGCAGCGTACCTACCTGGTAGAGCTGGTACATTTTATTACGCGGTTGCACCAGCAACATTTCCCTTCCATACTGGCCTCCTCCAACTGATCCTTTCGCCTGGCGGGCTTAGCCATAACAGTTCCGGCGGTACTAATTATCCTGGCCTGCTTTTTACATGCTAATCCATTAAACGGGTCGCTTGTGGCGGACACCAGTGTTATAATGCCGCCTTGTGCGGCCGCTTACCCATTTCACCAGTCCAATGTTATACAGTCCTGCGGTGTGCCCCTGCTGCCGGTAGGGATGCCGGTATAGCCGTGCAGGTTAGTGCGCATGCGCAGGCGGCCGGCAGTGTGGAAAATGTGTGCTGGCTGGTACAGGTTGTGGAAGAAGGTCTCGTCATTGAAGCGGGGCTGCTGCCCTACCACTTCCTGCCGGGCGGGCGCATTGACAGGTACCAACAGACCAGGCTGCTGAAGGCAGTACATCAACCTCAGCGGCAGCATGGACGAGGTCTGCAGGAGCACGGCCGGAAGCCGGAAGAACGGGCCGGTTGTGACAAGGTGGTGACCTGCCGTTTTGATGCCGGTGGAATGGCACAGTGTTGGTATTTTCCAGACCATTTCTTTGCCGCATGGCGGCTAAACCAGTAATATGTTCCTCTTAAAGCATAATACATTACAGCAAGACGATAACTACATAGTAGGCGTCGGGGCTTCGGCAGGCGGTCTCGAAGCTATTAACGAATTCTTTGACCATATCCCGGACAACGGGCATATGTCCTTTATTGTGGTGCAACACCTTTCCTCCGATTACAAAAGCCTGCTGGTAGAACTGCTGGCCAAGCATACCCACATGCCCGTGGAAGAAGCCCGCCACCGGCAGCAGGTAGAGGCCGGAAAGGTGTATGTGATCCCCAATAACAAGGAGCTGACGGTGCACAACGGCCTGCTGGTGCTGAAGAAAAAGGGCGCGGACAAAGGGCCTAACACAGCCATAGACACCCTGTTCCAGTCCCTGGCCAGGGACCAGCGCAACTATGCCGTTGCCGTGTTGCTGAGCGGCACGGGTACAGACGGCACCCGGGGCATTGCGGCCATTAAAAGCTATGGCGGCTTTGTGCTGGTGCAGGCCCCGGATACCGCCAGGTTCGACGGGATGCCCAAAAGCGCCATTGAGTCCGGCTATGCAGACCTGGTAGTGCCGCCGGCGGAAATGTACAACCAGATCGGGAATTATATTGACGGCATATTGCCATTGGAAACACCGCAATCCCGCCAGCACAATGAATTTATACAAAGCATACTCACCACCGTTTATAAAAAGACCGGCTATGATTTCCTGCAGTACAAGCAGCCTACCATCCTGCGCCGCATTGCCCGCCGCATGCAGGTAGTGAGGCAGGACAGCGTGAACGGGTATGAGCAGTTCATAAAGGCCAACGAGGAAGAACCGGGCCTGCTGGCAAAGGAATTCTTCATAGGGGTGACGGGCTTTTTCCGGGACAAGGATGCTTTTACCACCCTGTACCGCGAAGTGATCCTGAAGTTGGTGGAGAGCAAGGAGAACCATGAAACGCTGAAGGTGTGGGTGACCGCCTGCAGCACGGGGCAGGAGGCCTATACCATGGCCATACTGGTAGATATGGCGCAGCAGCAGTTGGACAAGCTGCTGGATGTAAAGATCTTTGCCACGGATATCGACAGGACCGCTATTGAAACCGCCGCTAAAGGAAAGTACCCGTACAACCAGTTGCTGGGGCTGGAGCCTAAAGTGCTGAAGGGGTATTTCACTGAGGTGGAAGACGGCATGTGCATCATACCGCGTATCCGCAAGCAGGTGGTATTTGCCGCCCACGATATTTTAAAGGACCCGCCCTTTATCCGCAATGACCTGGTTTCCTGCCGCAACCTGCTGATCTACCTGAACCCGCCTTTGCAGGAGAACGTGCTGGCCACGCTCAGCTTTGCATTGAACCCCGGTGGTTTCCTTTTCCTGGGCACCAGTGAGAACCCGGCTCCCTTAAGACGGGGTTTTGAAGAGGTAGATGATAAATGGAAGATATACCGCCGCACTGCCGACCTGCATGGATATACGCGCAAAACAGGCGCCACCCGCAGCAAAGCTGCTGTCATAGCGCCGCAGCCACTGAAGTCCCGGATAGATACCATGCTGGCGGAGGATTTCCGCAAAGTGCTGGCAGAGAGGCTGGGCTATGCTGCTATTTATATCAATGAGAACTACGAGATAAAGGAGGCGCTGGGCAATTTCCGGAAATACCTTTCCCTGCCGGACAAGCTCAGTACCCTGCAGTTCCTTAAAATGGCGCCGCCGGAGCTGTCCGGCGTGTTAAGTACCGTGCTGCGGAAATGTATCCGGGACCAGAAAAGCCAGGAAGCAAGGCACATAAAGGTACGGGCAGGCGAAATGCAACAGTTGGTGGACGTTTTCGTATATCCGCCACGGGAAACTGCCCACGGAGGTCACCTCCTGGTGGTGCTGGCAGACAGCATCGCAGAGGCGGAGCATGTGCCCGTCAGGCTGGAAGACGACAGCCTCCTGCATAAGGACCAGTACGTGCAGCAACTGGAGGATGAGCTGCGGGAAACCCGGTCCAATCTCCAGATGGCGGTGGAAGGGCTGGAAACCGCCAACGAAGAGCTGCAGAGCTCCAACGAGGAACTGCAGTCGGCCAACGAAGAGCTGCAAAGCTCCAACGAGGAGCTCCAGTCCCTGAACGAAGAGCTGCATACCCTGAACACCGAGCACCAGCTCAGGATACGGGAGCTGGTAGAGCTGAATGACGATATCAGCAACTACCTGCAAAGCTCCCTGATCGGGCAGATCTTCCTGGACCAGCACCTGCGCATACGCCGGTTCAACAAGGCGGCAACGGCGGTGATCAATATCATTGAAAGCGACATTGGCCGCCCCATAGAGCATATCACCCATCATATCCGGGCCAGCACCTTCTCCGAGGATATCCGGAAGGTGAACAGGACCGGCGCTGTGATAGAACGGGAAATTGAGCTGAGCAACGGGGCGGTTTGCCTCATCCGCATCCTGCCTTACATCCGCCAGGACAAGGTGCGCGACGGCCTGGTGATCACGCTGGTGGACGTATCCGCCACCAAGAACCTTAACAGCCTGGTAAAAAGCGTGTTCGACGCCAGCTCCAACCCCATTTTTGTATTTGAGACCGTGCGGAAGGAAGGGCAGATACTGGATTTTACCTGCACGCTGGCCAACTATACCGCCTACCGTATCATGGGTAAAGGCGTGCACGAAGGGCCGCTTTCGCTGAAGCAGGACCTGCCGGAGCTGGCCGGCGGCAGCCTGTTCCGCAAATACAGTGAGGTGGTGGGAACGGGCAACCCGGCTTCCGTGGAGATCCACTTCAGCCGGAACGGGACCAGGTACTGGTTCCAGGCCGGCATCAGCAAAAAGCAGGATGGCTTTGCCCTGTTGCTGTCTGATATTTCCAAGCGCAAGGAGGCGGAAGAGCGGCTGCGTAAAAGCTACAATGAGCTGCTGGCCGCCAAGGAATCGCTCCGGGAGCTGAATGACCAGTTGGAACAAAAGATCCGCGAACGTACCCGTGACCTGGAAGTGAGCGAAGAGCGCTTCCGGCTGGTAGCCTCGCTCACCAACGATGTGATATGGGACTGGCATTTTGCCGGCAACACGCTCTGGTGGAGTGAGAGCTATTATGAGCTTTTCGGCTTTTCCGGCGAGGACGAGGAGGTGCGCAGGCATGCTTTCCGGCTGCAGCATATCCACCCGGAAGACCTGCCGCGCGTGGAGGCCGCATTCCATTCCGTACTGCAGGGGGGCGACCCGGAATTTAAAGTGGCCTACCGCTACCGGAAGCATGACGGGGAGTATGCGCATGTGCTGGACAGGGGCACCCTGCTGACAGATGAGCAGGGCAGGCCTTACCGCATGATAGGCGCCATGGTGGATGTGACCAGCCTGGAAAAAAGCAGCCAGCAGCTTGAGCACACCAACGCCGAACTGCAGTCGCTGATACAGCAGTTCCGTTTCGTGACCGACTTCATCCCGCAAATGGTCTGGTCTGTGCGCCCGGATGGTTACGTGGACTTCTATAACCGGCAGTGGTACGAATATACCGGCCTGGATTATGAACGGTCCAAAGGCCAGGGCTGGGTGTCGGTGCTGCACCCGGAGGATGCGCCGCATGCCCTGCAATACTGGGAGCGCTGCCGGCTCACCGGGGAGACCTATGCCGTGGAATACCGCCTGCGCAGGCATGACGGCGTTTACCGCTGGTTCCTGAGCCGGGCGCAGCCCATGCACGGTGAGCAGGGCCACGTCATTAAATGGTTCGGCTCCTGTACCGATATCCATGACCAGAAAATAGCGGAAAGGCTGCTGGAAGAGAAAGTGCAGGAAAGAACACGGGAGCTGAAGCTGCTGAACAAACGGCTGGAGGCCAGCAATACGGACCTGATGCAGTTTGCCTCCGTGGCCTCGCATGACCTGAAGGAACCGCTGCGGAAGATACACCTGTTCAGCGGCCTGCTGAAAGACCAGTTCCAGCAGGAGGTAAAGGGCGGCGCCGCCTCTTATATAGACCGCATCATCGGCGCCTCAGCCCGGGCCACCAACCTGATAAACGATGTGCTGTCCTACTCCCGGCTGTCCAGCGACAACCTGTTTGAACAGGTGAACCTGGGCCAGGTGCTGCGCGATATCCTGCAGGACCTGGAGCTGGTGATCAATGAAAGCCAGGCGCAGATACAGGCCGGCAACCTGCCGGTGATCCATGCCGTACCGGGGCAGATGCGGCAGTTGTTCCAGAATATTATCACCAATTCCCTGAAATTCCATAAGCCCGGGGAGCCGCCCGTTATTACCATCACCTGCGAACTGCTGGGCAAGCCGGACAGCTACCCGGAGCTGAAGGACACCAAAGGCCATCTCTTTGAGATACGTATAAAGGACCAGGGTATTGGTTTTGACGGGAAATACGCCAAGAAGATATTCTCGCTTTTCCAGCGGCTGAACAGCAAGGAGCAATACGAGGGCACGGGTATAGGGCTGGCCATTGCCAACAAGATCGTGGAAAGGCATCACGGGCTTATCATTGCCGATGGCAGGGAGAACGAAGGCGCGGAATTCATCATTGTGCTGCCGGCAGAGCAGCCCAGGCAGCCGGATACGCCGGCCGGCGTATCGTTTATATAGGGGGGATGCGCCCGTATATAAGCCGTCTCTAAAAGACACCGGTTATCTACCAGTCAGCAATGGCTTTACAGTTGGTAAAATACCTAGCGTAACGCTATTTTCAGGGACACCCCGCTGTGCTGCGGTGCGTAAAAAGGGGAGAGGGACACCCGTTTGTCCCTGTTTTTATGCCGGTGCAGCTCCGGTACGAGGATGCCGGAGCCGGCTCCCACCAGGAAGCCGAGTATCACGTCTGTTTTAAAATGCCGGGCCGCTTTCATGCGGTAATAACCTACCAGGGAGGGCGGCACCGCGGCGGCGGTATACAGCAGCAGCCGTTTCCAGCCTTTGATCTGCCGGTAGTCCGTATACACTTTTACCAGGAAGAAGGTGGAGGTGGCGCTGAAGGACACATGGCCGCTGAAGAATGAATTGCTTTTGGCCAGCCCTATCCTTTCTTCAACCGGCAGCGCGTGGTTATAGGTGAAGGGGCGGGGCCGGCGCACGGAGAAGGCAGTGGCGAAATAGACGGTATTGTCCACCGCATGGGTGGTCAGGTACAGGGCGATCAGGTCCAGCCAGTCGCGGCGCACGTGCTTGTCCAGCGCCAGCAGCAGGGGGCTCATAATGGAAATGTTCAGGAACAGGTCCGAGTTTTTCTGCGCCTGCGCAAATCCTGCCGGGTCCCGGAATATCACGGGCCGGTCAAAACTGTTCACGTCGTCCGGGTTGAGCGTAAGCAGGTCGCTTGCTGAAAATTCAGACGCTTTGTCCAGCGCCTTAAAGCCAAAAGCAGAGCCTACTATAAAGGCGGCCCCCGCTGGTAGTTCGTATTTCAATTTTACATTATACACATCACTGCCGGTGGTATCTACCGGTATTTGTAAAGGCGGCAGGGTGGTATCCTTGGTTTGAGCGGCGCCGGCCAGGTGGCAGCAAAAGCAGGCGCATAGCAGGAACAGTGATCTTACAGTTGCAGGCATGTTGCGAATATGGACCCCAAAATAATGAAATAAAAACGGAAACAAATAACGAACTTGCGCGAGAAAAACCATGCCCGATTCCTTTTACCATCATCAGCAACACCGCCCCGGTGCTTTCCGGCCCCGGCAGGACCAACTACTGCACGAGATTCTTTAAATAATTATTAATTTTGGAGTTTTATATATATATTTATATTAATAATAATGAAAACATATTTCCGGCTGTTGTCTTTTGCTAAACCGATAGAGAAGTACGCTATTCCTTATATCCTGTGCACACTGCTGTCTGTGTTGTTCGGAGCGCTGAACCTGGCGTTGCTGGCGCCACTGCTCACCACTCTCTTTAACCAGAATGCTGCTGAGCAGGTTGTGCAAAAGCCGGAGCATTTTTATGAGGTTTTCAAGATGATGAACTATTATTCCTGGTGGATCAATAAACATTATGGGATTTACCGGACCCTGCAGTTTGCATGTTCTACGATCATTATTTCTGTATTGCTGGGTAATATTTTCCGGTATTTCTCGGAACGTATTATGGAAAACCTGCGCATACACACCCTCCTGAATCTGCGCAAGGCCGTATTTAATAATGTAATGAACCTGCACCTCGGATTCTTTAATAATGAGCGGAAAGGGGATATCATGTCTAAAATAGCTTCTGATGTACAGGTGGTGCAATATACGGTGACCGGCACCCTGCAGGTGGTTTTCAAAGAGCCGCTTACCCTGCTGAGCTACCTGGTTATGCTGTTCATCATCTCTTACAAGCTTACGCTGGCCTCCATGCTGATCATCCCGGTTTCGGCCTTCATCATATCCAAGATCGTATCACGGCTGAAGGAACAGGCCGTCGCCTCCCATGAAACCTACGGTAATATGATCAGCTACCTGGATGAAGCGCTGGCCGGCATTAAGATCATTAAATCGTTCAACGCCACGGAGTTTATCAAGGACCGTTTTAATAAAGAGAACATACGTTACTCCAATATCATCCGTGCTATGGCTAAAAGGCAACAGATGGCCTCGCCGGTGTCCGAATTCCTGGGTGTGGTGATGGTGGCGGGTATTGTGCTGTATGGCGGCTCCCTGGTGCTGGCAAACGATGGGGGGCTGGATGCTGCCGCCTTCATCGCCTATATCGCCCTGTTCTCCCAGATCATGCGCCCGGCCAAAGCCATTTCACAGTCCTTCAGCGGTATCCATTCCGGACTGGCCGCCGGGGAACGGGTGCTGGCCCTGATCGATGAAAAGCCGCTGATATCGGATGCGCCGGATGCCAGGCCTATAGAGGAGTTTAGCGAAGATATCCGCTTTGAGCAGGTATCTTTTGCGTATCATGAAAAAACTGTGTTGGACAATATCAGCCTGAGCATACCCAAGGGCAAATCCGTGGCGCTGGTAGGGCCTTCCGGCGCCGGCAAGTCCACCCTGATGGACCTGATCCCCCGGTTTATACAGCCACAGTCCGGCACCATCCGGATAGACGGCAGGAATATACAGGCATTCACAGCCGATTCCCTGCGGGCGCTGATGGGCATTGTGAACCAGGACTCTATCCTGTTCAATGATACGATATTCAATAATATCGCTTTCGGGAAGCAAGACGCCACCCCGGAAGAAGTGGAGGCGGCCGCCCGCATTGCCAATGCCGATGAATTTATTATGGCTACGGAAAAGGGCTACCAGACCAACATCGGCGACAAGGGCGTGAAGCTGTCCGGCGGCCAGCGACAACGTATCTGTATTGCCAGGGCGGTGCTGCGCAACCCGCCCATCATGCTGCTGGATGAAGCCACTTCCGCGTTGGACACCGAATCGGAAAAAATGGTGCAGGACGCGCTGAACAACCTGATGAGGAACCGGACCTCGCTGGTAATAGCGCACCGTTTAAGCACTATCCAGAACGCCGACCTCATCATTGTGCTGGAAAATGGCAGAATTGTTGAGCAGGGATCACATATGCAGTTGCTGGAAAAGGATGGCCTGTACCGGAAGCTGATCGATATGCAGACCTTCAGTGCCAACTAATGTAACAAATTAGGATATAGTACGTTGTATATAACAGGGCGGTGTGTACAGACCACTGCCTATTTCATGGCAATAAAGCACTAAATTGATGGCGAAAAGGGATTTTTCGGTGGGTATGCTGATCTCGACCTATAACTGGCCCCAGGCGCTGGAGGTTATCTTCCAAAGCATATTGCAGCAAACGCAGTTGCCGGATGAGATACTGATAGCGGACGACGGGTCCAGGGCGGATACCACACAGTTGATCAACCGGTACAGGAAGATCTTCAAGGTGCCGGTCAAGCATGCCTGGCATGAGGATGCCGGCTTCCGCAAGGGCATTATTCTGAATAAGGCGGTAAAACTGTCCACATCAGATTACATTATTGAAATTGACGGCGACATTGTACTGCACCGGCGTTTTATCGAAGACCATATCCGGGTGGCGGAACGCGGCTATTTCGTGCAGGGCTCCCGCGCCATGGTAGGGGAGGCGGCCACGCAGGAGATACTGTCCGGGAAAGGTGCCCGCCACCGCGTCGGTTTCTTTACAAGGGGCATCCGCAACCGTTTCAATGCGCTGCGCCTGCCGGTCCTGTCCTGGCTGATCCGCGCCAATCCTTATGGTTCTGATAATACGAAAGCCTGTAACCTGGCTTTCTGGAGGGAGGATTTTATTGCCATCAACGGGTATAACAATCTCTTTTTCGGCTGGGGCTCCGAGGACTGCGAGTTTGCCGCCAGGCTGATCAACGCCGGCGTGCTGAAGAAACGCCTGAAGCTGGCCGCGGTTTGTTTTCACCTGCATCATGAGTATAACTCAAAATCACAGTTTGCCGTGAACGGGCAGCGATACAGCGATACCAAGAGCAGCAAAATGGTATTTTGCCCGGACGGTTACGCGGAAGTATGATGTAGTATCAGCCATGCCAGCAAAGGGTACAGCACCCATTTCACGATCCGGTAAGTATTGGATCGGTAAAAGAAAACCTTATTAACAATACCATCGTCATGAAAACGCTCTCCTATTTTTCCCGGTTGCATACGTGATAGTTTTCCCCACAATACGCCGGTCTCATATACCAGCCGCAGTGCCGTTACATACCCTATGATCACCGGATGGGCGGTAGCGCCGCGCTTTACCGTTTGTACCGCACTTGCCACCAGCTCTATTGCCAGCACGCCTGCTGTAAAAATCAGCACAGGCCATGCCCATGCGGAGCCGGCCAGGAACAGCAGCAGCGCTGCCAACAGGGATAGCAATACCGTTTCAGGCGTGTTCAGAAAATCATAGTAAGTATACTGTGGGTTCAGCGCGCCCAGCCAACTGTTGCCTTTGCCGTAACGGAAAGGGCGCAGGAAGCTCACCTTTTCATTATTCCACCAGGGATGCACTACCCTGGCCTGTGGCAAGGTGCGATAGTTCTCAAACCCGTTACGCTCGCGTACCCGCAGGAAGAAGTCCACGTCCTCGCCGCCGCCGGATTTAGGGTATGCAGTGGAGAACCGCGTGTCGCCGATAGCGCTGCGCCGGATCATCATGTTGGCCGTAGCACCCCATGCAAAGGAGGATTTATGTTCCGCTATACCGAAGATGTCCATGGAGCCGCTGATGCCGATGGCTTTTGTGAAAAGCGACTGCGGGGGCGGTAGCTGTACCAGCCCGATGAACCCTGTAGCAGCCGGCTCCCGAATGGCTGCCTGCGCATATACCACCAGCAGGTCGTCACTTACCGCGATATCATCATCCAGGAACAGTATCCAGTCGGCATCTGTAACGTCAATACCTTTATTCCGCGTTTCCGCGGCTCCCATATTCTGCTCATTTACCAGCAGGAAAATATGCGTATGGTCCACCAGTTCCCGGATAGCGGCAGATGGCTGAATGGAAGGATTGTCAACGATCAGGTAGAACTTTACAGCGGCATCGGCAGGCCTGGGCAGGCGGAGAATGGGAAGGATGTACTTTTCTTCAAGCCGGAAGGAAGGAATGATTACATCGATACTTACTTGCATGTATTTATTTGGAACGACAAAGATAAGTACATTTATTCTATTGCAATGAAAGCGCGGTGTCTATCACCTTTTTAGCTACTGCTTTGGTGGTGAGGTGATCCAACGTATGCTGGTACAGTTTGTCTATCACTTCCTGGTAACGGTCTGCATTGAATTGCCTGGCATGCAGCAACAGCATGCCCTGTTTTACCAGCTCCCGCGGGAAGTTATGCATGGTATTGGCCGGACAGGCCTCCAACCCCGGGAAATAGGGCAGGCAATAGTTGCCGAGTATCTCGTAATGGCGCATGCAATCCCAGCCGGATTTTTTTGTGGTCAGTCCGTAATAGGACCGGTAGTAATCATCGTAATACCCTTGTTCCTCCCGGAAGGTATAGGTTTCCTTCACACCCGGTATAATGGCGCCAAACATTTGTTCTTTTTCCATCACCGGTGCGTGGCGCATCTTTTGCTCCGGGATGCTGAAGGAGATCGGGAAAGTATTTTTGACGTTGTCCGTCAGCTCTCTTTTAAAGTAAGGGAATTTTTTATGGAGCGGCAGGAGGGTGGTCTCGTCAGCGCCATCTACCAGCAGTATCTTATTGGCAGGGTATTTTTTTTTGACCAGCCGGAAGTAATCATCGCAGCGGTTAATAGCGCCATAGATCACCAGGTCGTAATACCGGTGCTTTATTTTTTGTTCGATATCCGTGCGGTCAATTTTATTGTCCCCTATCAGCCAGAAAGCCGTAAACCCTCCCCATATGGTTTTCGGGTCTACCTGCTGCTGCTGGTCTTTGTACAGGGAGACGATCTGCGTACTGTCGGTTACATCATCGCCAAATAATTCATACAACCCGTAAAAAAGCAGGTCGTTCATATAATCGCTGATGAACCCGTAGCTGGCCTTGAATATTTTCCGGTGATCCGTGACGTACAATATCTTCACTCGTTAACTTTTAATTGCTTAGTAAGGCCTTACTTTTTTGCGTTTTAATTTTAACCGGATGAATTTTGACATGGCATCCAAGCGCAGCAGTACCGGGAACAGGTGGGTGGTTTGCTGGTTGTAAAAACAGTTGTTCAACGCCTCCCGCAGGGGCCCTGTGTATTGATCCCTGGTGAACCAGAACTGACGGTGCTGCTTTTTGAACGCCTTCCAGTATACACCTCTCGGGATCAGTTGTTGGTTATAGCTGCGTGTAAGTATCCTGGCCGCTTCCAGGTAATTCTGACCGGTTTTAACGGCCCGGGTGGTAACATCCCCATTGTGATTCCTGAAATAATTCAGGGTCCGGCCGCAGACAAAAACATCTCCCATTTTACACAGCTCGATCCAGAAATACCAGTCGCCGCTGAACTTAAAATCGAGGAACTCTTCATTCACTGCTGCAAACAGCTCCTTCCTGAAAATGGCCATACTGGCATTAAAAATGGCGCACTGCAAAGAAAGAAAGCGGGGAATGAACTCCCTGCCGGGAATGATATCCGTCAACTGGGTGTAAAATGACTGCCACATGATATTCTCCTGCATATCAAAGGCAATGGACTGGCAGTAGGCAATAGCGCAATTGTCATGTTTCTCCAGCCCGGCTACCAGGTGCTTTAAAAGGGAAGACTCACAATAGTCGTCACTTTCCGCCATCCAGATATATTTTCCGCTGGCGGCCTCCACGCCTTTTTTCCATTGCCTGAACACACTAGCCCCATTCACTTCATTGTAAATGATCTTTGTTACTTTAGGATGGTCCCTGTATTGTTCTATCACTTCACGGCTGTTATCTGTAGAGCAATCATCCAGTATAATCACCTCAAAATCATCAAAGTTTTGGTTTAGTACGGATTGGATCCTCTCATCCAGGTAAGCGGCATGGTTATAGTTAGGAATGATGGCAGAAACAAGTGGAGTATGCGTCTCCAACTTAGCGTTTGTCATGAAAAACAGTAATTTTAAACCGCAAAATTACGAATCCTGCCTGACTTTATTACAGATAAATATAAATATATTTTTATCCGGAAATATTTAATAATCAGTAAAATAGAATATGTGTGGATTGCCGCATGCCTGCTTTGCCTGTCCCTGTTGGGCTCACAGTCCGACGGCATTTACGGCACCGGTAACTGGCGCTTACCTGCCTGCACCCGGCGCCGTATCAGCCCACTTTCTTCAATATGGCCACCACTTCCCTGATCTCCTTTTCGTTCAGCGATGCAAAGCCGATGCGCAGGGCATTGTGGTTATGCGAGCCGTAGCTGTAGTTGCTGCCGTCTGCCATGAACAGCCCGTGCGTGGCGGCCCTGGCGGCAATCGCCGGCAGGGGATGCTTTTTATGGAAGCGGGTCCATACCGCCATGCCGCCTGCCGGAGGCCGAAAGGTGACCAGGCCATTCAGCTCCTTTTCCATCAACTGGCAGAGCAGGTCCCGCCGCTCGTGGTACAACTTGACGGATTTTTTAAGATGGCGCTGTATGTCGCCGTTCCTGAACAGCAGGGCCAATGTTTCTTCCAGCACATTATCGCTCCGTATGTCGATCAGCCTTCGCAGCACTGATGCGTCCTGGATGAATTGCTCCGGCGCTACCATATACCCCACACGCATAAACGTAGCCAGCGATTTGGTGAGGGAGCCGATATAGATCACGTTGCCGCCATGGTCTGCGCTGGCCAGCGGCAATATAGGGCCGCTGCTGTAATGAAAATCGTAGTCATAGTCATCCTCTATCACGGGCAGGCGGTACTGGTGGATTAGCTCCAGCAGTTGCATGCGCCGGTCTGCGCTGAGCGTTACGGTAGTAGGGTGGTGGTGGTGCGGAATAATATAGAGCAGGTCCGGTTTCTTACGCTTGCAGATGCGGGCAATGGCTTCTACGTCCATCCCGTGCCCGTCCATGGGTATCCTTACCAGTTTTGCGCCCAGTTGCTGAAATGTCATATCTGCCAGGAAATAATTCGGGTCGCCTGTCAGTACCGTGGCGCCGGGCTTTAATATCATGCTGGCGGCAATGTAAATGGCCATCTGCGCGCCATGCGTCAGCAGCAGGTTATTGGGGCCTATGTTCAGTCCGCGGCTGTCCGTGAGGAATTGTACCAGCTCGTTGCGCAGGCTGAGCGGGCCGGCCGAGCTGCCGTACATGGCATACCGTTTTATGGCGGGGCTGTGGAACAGGCTGCGGTATTCGCGCACCAGGAGGTCTATGGGCGCAATGCGGTAATCGGGGAAGCCATCGTTGATCGCCAGCCGGAATTCCCCGGCTCTGGCTGCTGCGGAGGGCATAGCCCGCGGTTTCTGGTAGGCGAAGCCGGTGCTGCCGGCATAGGCGGGCAGCCGTGCGGCCGCTTTAAAAGTGCGGGGTTTTATTTCCGGCAGGCGCTGGGAAACGATCACGCCTTTGCGCGGGATGGTTTCTATCCAGTCCTGCGTAAACAGCTCCTGGTAAGCGGCTACAATGGTCTTGCGGTGCACCTGCAACAGCAGGGCCATTTCCCGGCTGCCGGGCAGCGCTGCGCCGGGCTTGATCACACCGTCGCGGATCAGGCGCACCAGGCCATTGGCGATCTGCTGGTATACCGGCATGGCAGCTTCTTTGTTAATGGTCAGCAATGTTTGAAAGGGCAGCATCTGGACTACTTGTTTTGTTATAACTGGACTATAAAGGTAGCCCAAGCGATGGATACTTTTGTGGGGTCAAACCATTAAAACAGGATATTATGTCAAGATTGAAAATGGGCAAGGTACAGCCTGCCGCCTACAAAGCCATGAACGCGCTGGACCAGTACATGGAAAATACCAGCATTGACAAGCGCCATTATGAACTGATAAAGATCCGGGCTTCGCAGATCAACGGCTGCGCCTATTGCGTGGATATGCATACCGGCGATGCGCTGAACCTGGGCATGGAGCCCCGGAAGCTCTACCTGGTGGGCGTATGGCGGGAAGCCCCCAACTTTTTTACGGAGGAAGAACAGTTGCTGCTGACCATTACAGAGGAGATCACGCTGATACACCGGCAGGGGCTGAGCGAACCGCTGTACCAGCAGGCCCTGTCGCTGTTCGGTGAGGAAAAGACCGCACAGGTGATCATGGCCATCATCACCATCAATGCCTGGAACCGTATCGGCGTATCCCTGAACATGCACCCGCCACAATAAAAATCAACGTATATGCACCAGATCAGATTTGCGCAAACAGAAAAAGAAATAGCCGCCTGCTGGGAGGTAGTGCACACCCTGCGCCCCCACCTGCAGCAGCCCGGTTTTGTACAGCAGGTAAAGGAAATGCAGGAGGAAGGGTACCACCTGCTGTACCTGGCGGAAAAGGAGCAGGTAGCGGCGTTTGCGGGTTACCGTAACCTGCACTCGTTGTTTGCCGGTAAATTCATTTACGTGGATGACCTGTGCACGCTGCCGGCCTGCCGGGGCAAAGGCTATGCCGGCGCCTTGCTGGACTATATCCACGAGCTGGCCAGGGAAACAGGTAAAGGTGAGGTGATACTGGACAGCGGTTTTCAACGGCATGACGCGCACCGCTTGTACCTGAGAAAGGGATACAAGCTGGCGGCGCATCATTTTAGTTATAAGTTGTAGATAAGCTGTACTGTAGCCTTTCCTTCCGTTACATTAAAGCATTGCAACCCGGTGTTGCAATGCTTTGTTTTTATTTGGATATTTTTCAATAAATTACATACAGAATATCCCAATACATCAGCTAAAACAAGTAGCAACAGCAGGATCGTGTAATTACCCCAAATAAATTTTCACCCCTCTTAACACACAAATCATATACCATGGGACAAAATGCAGACAAAGACCACGTAAACAAAGTCATGAATGAATCCGTGGCCGGTAAAGTGATCGTACCATCCACCCGGGAGGCCATCAGCAAACTGAACCTGGACCTGCAGATGGCGTACATTGACGCGGATGCCTATACCGCGGACCCCTACGCTATTTTGGGCCAGGTGATACAGGTGAGGAAAAAAGACGGGCAATGCCCCGCCAGCTTTAATGAAGCCGGCTACCCGGCGGAGCTAACCCCGTTCCCGGTAGCGCATAAAGTGAACGAGGCCTCCAGGCTGACCAAGCCCGTGCTGCGCAGCTCCATCATGGTGGACAAGTCGCTGGCGGCAAGCGTATCCTTCCTGAGCTACCTGTCGGCCGAGCTGAACGCGGAAACCAGTTTTTCCGTACTGGTAATGGACCAGGCTACCGGGCTGGTAGATACCAAAGACGCTAGCTGGAGAACCGGGCTGGACCAATGGAAAAAAGACAATGCAGACCTGCTGAACGACCCGGAGATCTGTTACCTGTTCGTGGTAATGGGATTCGTGCAGAAGAACATCATTCGCAAGAAATATGAAAAATACACCGGTAAGGCCCAGGGCGGCGCCTGGGGCGTAAACCTCAACGGGGAGCTGTCCACCGCCACGGAGCAGTTTGCGCTGGACATCAAGTTCGGCCTCACGCCGGCGGTGCTGAAACGCCCCTCACCGGCCGGTGTTATCGACAGCAGGGGCTTTGCGGCCACTAAAGCGGCTTTAAAGGGCGCAGCTTCCCTGGCGCCCACCGCGGATGAGATCATGTTGTTCAGCTCCATAAAAGGAGAGCTGACCATGCCCAAACGAAAAAAGAAAGCGGCCGGCAACGGGGCTAAGCTGCCGGCCTCTTTCCAGGGTTAACATACAACAGATGGCCGGCCGGCATTACCACCCTTCATTCTGCACAAGGTTGGGATTCCGGAGTGTTTCATCCACGGTAATGGGGATGATGTACATGGCATTGCGCCAGGGCCGGTCCTCTACCTTGAAACGTTCGTAACGGAAGCCGCCGGGAGCCGTATTGTCCACAATGGCCTGCAGGCCGTAAATAGCCCTTTCCGTTTGTTCGGCTATCTTCCAGCGGCGCACATCCCAGAAGCGGTGGTTCTCAAAGGCCAGCTCTATCCTCCTTTCATTTCGGATACGCTGCCGCATGTCCGGCTGGGAAAGCCCGGCGGGCAGGGGCGGCATGCCCGCGCGTGCGCGGATGGCGTTCACGTAAGTGGCGATGTCAGGATTACCGGGGTCGTACTCGTTGAGCGCTTCCGCATAGCCGAGGTAAAATTCCGCCAGCCGGAAAATAATGCCATGCACCTGCCTTACAGACGATGACTGGCTGGGTGTAATGTTCTCGTCCAGCAGCTTGCGTGCAAAGTAACCGGTGCGGGTATGGTCTACATCCGTGCTCAATGCATCTTTGCCGCCGGCAAAGGTCTCGATCTTGCGGCCTTTGAAGTCGGCATCGTTGTAAAGGATGTCCTGGTAAAAGCGTGGGTCCCGGTGTGCATAGGGTTGGGACGGGTCATAGCCGGAGGCGGGGTCCGTGACAGGAAAGCCGTTATCCATTTCATAGTCATCTACCAGGTTTTGGGTGGGCGCGCAGCCGGACCAGCCGCTGTTGCCAAAGGGGAACAGGTAACGGTCCATACCCTGGTCTGTTTCGCGCATGCGTTGAAAGATCACCTCGTTGCTGAGCAGGGTGGTGGAGGTGAACATTTGCTTGCGGGCCGCCAGGTTGGGCTCCAGGCGGTACACGGGGCCGCCGTCGCCCTGCAGGTCTATCACGGCTTTGGCAGCAGCAGCGGCCTTCCGCCACTTCTCGGGGTCGGAGGCCGTGCTGTTGCTGCTGATGTCGCCCTGGAAGCTGGTTTTGCCGGCAATGGCCCATAACGGGCTGGCGGCATACAGCAGGGCGCGGGCTTTCAGGGCCAGGCAGGCGCCTTTGGTAACGCGCCCCACCTGGGTGCTGGGATAGGATAAAGGCAGGCGTTTAAAAGCTTCATCACAGTCGGCCAGTACCTGCGCCACGCAGGAGTCGTAGGTGTTGCGGGGACGGTTCAGCGCTTCACTGTCGGTCTGGTCCATCGTTTGGGTAACGATGATCACGCCGCCGAACTGTTTGATCAGCTCTGCCAGGAACCAGGCCCTTAGAAAATACACTTCCCCGATGCGGTTCTCCAGCGTGCCGGGATTATTGGGATCGTCCGGCGTATTGTATTTCACTACGTTTTCCAGGATGGTATTGGCCTGGCGGAGGGCTACATAATTTTCGCGCCAGGTGTTGCCGATGGTAGTGGCGTTCCAGGAACCGTTGTTAAAGGTCTGGGAGGCCATCCAACTGGAGGCGTCTTTGCCCTCGTCTGTAGCGGAGCTCATGGAATAACCACCCAGGTAGGTGTAAGGGCCGCGTATGCGGGAGTACAGGTTATTCACCACCTGGTCCGTCATGGTAAAGTTGGTAAAGATGTCCTCATCCTGCTGTTGCGTGGTGGCGGCCCGGTCCAGGAAATCCTTTTTACAGGCGGTGAGTACGATAATGGTAAGTAATATGATTGCTTGTTTCATAAACATATGTTTAGTTTGGACTTTGAAGCAGGAAGTAAGAGGTATGATGATTTGCACGGGTTCCCATTTCCTGCTTCCTATTTCTTACTTCCTGCCTCAAAATTTGACATCGATGCCGAAATTCCATATCCTCTGGATCGGGTACATATCGCCCCGGCCATTGTTCACTTCCGGGTCCAGGCCAAAATCATCCAGCTTGTCCCAGGTATGCAGGTTCATACCGTTAATGTATATACGAAAATAGTTGATCCCTGCCCGCTTTATCCACCGCTTGGGCAACTGGTAGCCTATCTCCGCATTCTTGATACGGAGGTAGCTGGCGTCGCGGATCCAGAAGGTGGACAGGCGGTGATTGTTGGCGTTGGTAGTGGCGTGCAGGCGGGGATAGGTAGCCGTGGCGGCTGTTTCCGGCGTCCAGCGGCCCAGGTGGAAAGGCTTTACCTTGCCGCCCTGGAAAAATTCATAGGCCGCTTCCCCGTCCAGTGACACATCCGTATGGGCGGCGCCCTGCAGCAGTACAGACAGGTCGAAGCCCTTGTAGTTTATGCCAAAGGTAGCGCCGTACATGATCTCGGGCGTACGTGCGTAGCCGATAGCCGTTTCATCAAAGGCGGCCTGTATGTAATCATATTCCTTGCCGGTCAGTTTTTTATACTTGATATCGCCGGGGCCGTAGTTGCTGGAAAAGTTCTGCAGGGGACTGTTCGCTACGTCCTCCTGGTCACGGAAAAAGCCTTCGGCTATCAGCCCGAACCGGGTGCCTACCGGGTGGCCGGTGCGCCGCATCCAGGGGTAGGACTGGGGCACTTCATCCTGGTACACGATATTGTTGCGCGCATAGGTGAGGTTGGGCTTGATGGTATAGCTCACCTGGCCGATGGTGTTTTGATGCGTAAGCTCTATTTCAATGCCTTTGTTGTCTACAATGCCGATGTTCTGCGCCTTGATGTCCTGCCCGAATACGTCGGACAGTGTTTTACGGGGTATCAGGATCTTGCTCCTCCGCTGGCGGAACACGTCCACTGTCAGCCCCAGCCGGTCGTTCCACAGGCGGGCTTCCAGGCCCACATCCACCTGGCGGCCGCGTTCCCAGGTTACATTGGGGTTGCCGATGGCGCCCTGCGCCCAGCCGTTGGCCTGTGCAGGATTGGTGCCAAAGTAATACTGCGGCGCGCCTGACCAGGAGGTAAACCAGAGAAAACGCTCGGAGGCAGGCGGGAACTGTGAGCCGCTGGAGCGGTCATTGCCCACTTCACCGTAGGAGCCGCGTATTTTCAGGAAGTTCACCACGCGTACATTGTTCTTGAAGAACGGCTCTTCAGACAGCACCCAGCCGCCGGAAATGGAAGGGAAGAAGCCATAGCGGCTTTCCCGGGGAAAGTTCTCCGATCCCTGGTAGGAGGCGCTGAACTCCAGCAGGTATTTCAGCTTGTAGTTATAGGTGCCTCTCAGCAGCAGGGACTGGTAGGCGTAAGGTATCTGGGAGTTGAATTCCTGCAGGCGGCGGTTCCACAGCAGGATGGCGCTGGCTTCGTGGTCGTTGAACTGGCGGTTCCAGTTAAGGGTGGTCTCAAAATAGGTGTTGCGGATGGCATCGCCGCCGCCAAAGCCGCCATTGGGATCTATCTTGGTATCCTGTCCAATGGTGCGGTAGCCGGCGGGGTTACCCTGGTCATCAAACAAGGGTTGGTACACCGCATAGCTGCGGGTATAGGAAGCGCTGGGCCGGTTGGTATTATCGTAGGAGAAAGACGCTTTTACGCTGAGGTTTTTGGTAATGAAATCCAGTTTGCGGGTAAGGGCAAAGGTGCCCTGTACCGTGTTGTTATACCAGCGCCGGTAGCCTTTCTGCGACAGTTCGCCATAGATGTTGCTGGTATAGGTACCGGTGCCCCACATAGAGCCGTCGGGGTTGAAAATGGGATAGATAGGCGGCATGCGGTTGGCGAGCTGCATCACGCCGGATGCGCTGTTGTTGCCGTCCGTGCGGTCCGTTAAAATGCCCGCCAGGTCCAGGCGCGCGGTGAGGTTGGGGGAGATGTCCACGTCTACGTTGGCGCGCAGGCTATAGCGCTTCATCAGGTTGTTGGCATTGTAGCCGTCCTTGTTCTCCGTGGTATGCCGGTAATTGCCTTCCGCCACATTGTAGCCCGCGGAAATGAAGTAGCGCGCTACGTTGCCGCCGCCGCTTACATTCAGGTTGGCGCTGGCTACCTGCGAAGGCTGCATCAGGAATTTATAGTAATCGGTGTTGGGTAGCGAGCCGTTCTTATAGCCTTCCAGTTGCTCGTCTGTAAAGGGCACCTGCTGCCCGTCGTTGCGCATGGCTTCATTCAGCAGCCGCGCATAATCATAGGAGCCGAGGTAGGGCGGCAGGCGGGTAGGCTCCTGTATGCCGGCGGATGCGCGGAAGCTCACCTGCGGCGTGCCGGCCTTGCCACGGCGGGTAGTGACCAGGATGGCGCCGTTGGCCCCGCGCATGCCCAGCACTGCGGTAGCGGCGGCGTCTTTGAGGATGGTCACGCTTTCCACGTCATTGGGGTCTACATAGTCCATCGGGCGTTCCACGCCGTCCACCATTACGATCGGCGTTGCATTATTAAGCGTGGCTACGCCGCGTATGTACAGGGTGCTGCCGTCCACGCCCGGCTCCCCGCTGCGCTGCGTGGTAATGAGGCCGGGTAGCCTGCCGGCCAGCGCATTCGTGAGGTTGGACACCGGGCTTTGCACCAGCTCTTTGGTGGTGATGGAGGAAATGGCGCCGGTAACGGTGGCTTTTTTCTGCTCGCCGTACGCTACGATCACCACATCCTTCAGGCCGATGTTGGAAGGGCTGAGGGCTACGTTTACGGAGTTGGTAGCGCCGGTTTCCACTTCTTTTGTTTCAAAGCCTACATAGGAAAAGGAAAGTACCGCTTCGCCGGGCGGCACTACAATGCTGAAAGTGCCGTCGGCCTGCGTAGTGGTGCCGCGGCTGGTGCCTTTTACCTGCACGGTTACGCCGGGCAGCGGCTCATTGCTGCGGTACTCTATCACGGAGCCGATGATGGTGCGGGACTGCGCCTGCTGCCTGGCAGGCGGCGGGTTTTTGATAATGGTGTCTGCAGCCGGGCTGCGTGGCGCCGGGCGGTAAATGATAATGATATCATCCTGCTGTTTGAAGCTGAGCGGCGTGCCGGCCAGCAGCAGTTCCAGCGTTTCCTTTACCGAGCGGGTGCCTTTTTCCAGGGAAATGTTCCGGTAGCGGCGCACCTGCTCCGGCGGAAAAGCAATGCGGAAGCCGGACAGGGTTTCCACTTTCTCCAATGCGCTGCGCAGGGTTACATGGCTGAGCGCCAGCGTGATCTGCCTGGTGGCAATGTTCTGCGCGGTGCTGCTGGCCGCCCACAGCGGGGAGAGCAGCAGCATGCATACAAGTAGTAAGGTACTGATCTTCATAAGAGAACGGGCATTATGGTTTAGATGAGACAATAAACAGGGCATGCGGGCATCCGCCCGCTATTGCGTAGCTGCGCATAACGTGAATGTTTTTAGCTTTTTTTGGCAAAACCTTCCCCAGGCCCCTTTTTGAGGGCCGGTGTTACACTGTTACTTCATTGTTACGATGGTTAATTAATAATGAATAATCAAGAATCGTTGCACGGGTGTTTCATTGTGATTTTGGTCGCCTTTATTATTAATGCTTAATTGTTAATTATTAATTGGAACAGCCCTTGCCGTGGATCATCACATCGCCATCGGGCAGCAGGGTATAGGTAGCATTTCTTACGGTGCATAACACGGTCAGCACTTCCTCCAGTGATTCTGTGCCGCTGAAGGAGGCCCGGACCGGGCATTGCGCCAGCGCCGGGTTGTCAAAGCGTATATCCACTTCATAGCGTTTACTGATAGCCGTGGTAATTTGCTCAAAGGGCACGGATTCAAACACCATGTCCTCCCGCGCCCAGTTGACCTGCTCCAGCGCATTCACCGGTTTTTGCGCCAGGGTGGCGGCCAGGGTGTTGTACACCATCTGCTGGTCGGGCGTGAGCACGGCCAGCACCTGCTGCCCGTCTTCCACTTTCACCTTGCCTTTGGTAACGGATACGGTGATCTCGTTGGAGCCGGGGTAGGCTTTAATGTTAAAGGCGGTGCCGAGCACCGTGGTCTTTACGCGGCCGGTATTGATCACAAAGCGGTGTGCAGGGTCTTCGCGGATATCAAAGTAAGCTTCCCCGGAAAGCGTCACTACTCTTTCGGCGCCGCTGAAGGCAGCCGGGTATTCCAGGCGGCTGCCGGCATGCAGCACTACGGTGCTGCTGTCCGGCAGGGTGATGTGCCGGCTGTAGGCCAGCTTGTCTACCGTTTGCGGCGTTGCCTGCAGGGCTACCTGTTGCCGGCGTTGCTGCCAGCTATACCAGGTCATGCCGGATACCAGGGCGATGCCGGCTACTACAGCAGCCCAGCGGCCCATGCGCCGCCACAAGGGGTTTCGTACGGGACGCAGCGGCGCGCCGGCCGGTACGGCTGTCAGCCGCGCTCTTAGCTCCTGCAGCTTCTGCTGCGTTAACAGCATGGCCGCTTCACTGTCGGGGTCAAGCAACTGGTCCGGCCGCTCTTTGCCCAAAGCTGTGTACCAGGCGTCCAGCAGCTCCAGCTCGGCCGGCGTGCAGGCGCCTGTGCTGTATTTTTCCAAAAGCAATAACAGGTACTGAGGATCCATAAACTACTGCATAAAATAGATGTCCATATATATAAACACAATTACAATGGAGTACCGTTACTCCGGCGGGCAGAATTTCAAAAAAAAATTGATTTAATTATTAAATTTGGATAAACTGCATCACTATCAAACCATATGCCCACCATACCGATACCACATTAATAGCATTATTCAAGCAGGGTGACGAAAAAGCTTTTGATACTATTTACGAGCGGCATTTTATTCGCCTGGTGAATATCGCGCATAAAAAGACCGGCCAGTTGGAAGCGGCACAGGAGCTGGTGCAGGACCTGTTCATGGCCCTCTACCGGCAGTTGCCCGGCCTGCACGAGCATACCGTGCTGGAAAACTACCTGTTCGTAGCCCTGCGCAACCGCGTGTATAACTACCACCGGCAGCAACTGGCGCAGTTGAAAAAAGAGCAGGCCTTCATACAGGACATGCCTGCCGGCGTTCGTGACGCCGGCGGATTGCTGGAGCTGAAGGAAATGGAAATGCTGCTGCAGCACAAGATACAGGAGCTGCCTGCGCAATGCCGCACGGTTTTCCTGCTGAGCCGGGAGAACCAGTTGACCAACAAGGAGGTGGCCGAGCGGCTGAACATCTCCGTAAATACCGTGGAACAGCACATGCGCAAGGCTTTGCGGATACTGCGGTCCTCCCTGGGCAACGAGCTGGCCCTACTGCTGTGCTGGCTGATGCACCGGCCATAATTAACTAAAAAATAACCTTGATACATTCGCCGGCGGACGTTATATTTGTTATTATTACATATAGTAAAAAGTTCGAAATTGCAACAGACATTATCGCCTACAACTGTCATTGATGTAAATAGCTGGAACAGTCAGCTTTCTATGCTAAGCAAGCAATACCAGGAAGCGGATCCCTATCCGCACATTGTCCTGGAAAACTTTCTCAATCCTGCCATACTGGATGAATGCATAGAAGAGTTCAACACGCTCAACAAAGCGGATGGCTGGATCAATTACGTGCACTTCAATGAAAAGAAACGCGGCCTGAACAAGCTGGACCAGTTGCCGGACACCATCCGCCGCACCATCAACGAGCTGAACTCCCCGGAGTTCCTGGCGTTCCTGAGCGAGCTGACCGGCATTAAAAACCTGCAGAAGGATGATTTCCTGGAAGGCGGTGGCATCCATCAATCCGGCCGCGGCGGCTTCCTGAACATCCACGCTGATTTTACCGTGCACCCGCATCACCGCAACTGGCAGCGCCGGGTAAATGTGCTGGTGTACCTGAATAAGGACTGGGAAGATGAATGGGGCGGGCAACTGGAGCTGTGGGACCGTAAAATGACGGCCTGCGAAAAGAAGGTATCGCCCATTTTTAACCGCTGCGTGATCTTTAATACCGACGCGGATTCCTACCACGGTCATCCTGAACCCATGACCTGCCCGGAAGGACAGTTCAGGCGTTCCATCGCGTTATACTATTATTCCATTGAAAAAAATCCTTTCCGCAGGGCTACGCATTACAAGGCCAGGCCGGGCCAGGGCAACAAGCTGATGGTGAAGCTGGACAACGCCATGGTGGCGCTGTACACCGAAGTTAAAGGCTGGCTGGGCTCCAATGACAAGGTCGTGAGCAGCATTTTGCGGTTCTTCTCCAAAAAGAAATAGCGGCTTTAATCCTCCTTCGCAATAATGGTAGATTGCCTGGCGGCCAGCCGCCAGGTACCGTTATGCAGCGTCCATACATTGAGATAGCGCCGGGTCAGGGTTTGGCCGGCATGCGGCGCTGGCGCCACCGGTTTTACGGATTCCTGTCCCATCACCACCGCAGTATTATCCAGGAAGCGTATCTTTTCGATGCGGATATCATACAACTCATAGTCAAGCACGCCTGAACGGAAAGCGGTTTTCACTACCTGGGCGTCAGCAGCAAAGTTGCGCGGGTTGTTCACGACCAGGTCGGGCATCCAGATAGCATACAGGGTGGTGGAGTCGTGCCGCAGAATGGCCTCCCGCAAAGCATGCTCACGCTGGCGGATGAGGGTAGTGTCATGCTGGCACAGGGCCTGCAGGGAAATGAGCAGGAGCAGGCTGCTCAGTGGGGTAAATTTTGCGCTATACATATATCGATCCGGTTATCAGTTACAGGCGTATTGATATTGGGTGACTATCTTGCCGGGTATCGTGCTGGTTGTGCTGGTAGCGGAGGTAATCTTTCCTTCTCCGTCAAATTCATAATTTATATTAGTGATCTGGATAACCGAAGTAGTGCCGTCATTGTTCTTTTTTACATATTTCTGCGCTTTTACCAGGTTTTTATTTTTATATGGGCAGATACCTTGCTGGATCAGGAATAACCTGTTGATCTCGTCACCGGGTTGCCAGGGCCGGTCGGTGTAATACTCCAGTTCCAGCCATTCGCTGCCGTCCGACACGGCTGCTTTAACGGCATTACCGCCTGACCAGGTGACAAGTGTAGTTATTTCGATGCCTGCATCCGGGTTGCTGAGATTGTCATACCAGGCCTTGTACTTAAGCAGTTCACCCCGGCTGTTGTACTCGTAAGTAGTGTAGTTCCGGTTAGTAATTTTGTTAGGCTGCAGTATGTCATTATACAGTTCTTCCGTTATTTTCAGCGGTAATCCCTGATCATTCAATTCCACCAGCGTATGGCTGAACCGCCTGCTACTATAATGCAGTTCGTGTATAAATGTGTTTCCTGTATAGTTGAGGGTGTACAAACTTTTATTGTTATCGTCCAATTGAATGCTGGAAATTTTCCCTTCGCTGTTATAGCTAATGTCATAAGTAGTGGCATCCCCTCCCCGGTCCTGCACCATGGTGATGATCCGACAGTCAGATGCGGGAGGCTGTGGCGTGTCATTGTCCTCGCTGCAGCCGGGGAACAGGGCTATGCAGGTGCTGATCAATATAAGTACGGGCTTTCTCATAGTTATTCATTTAAAAGCAGTGAACGCTTATCCGCAAATTTCTCCCGAAAATGCCTGCTGATATAGTAAAAAATCGACATTGTTGCACATCTCCATATAAATGCTTATTTTAGGAATGGTTGTCTCAACGCTCATCTTATGTTTTCCCCCTGGACCATTACCAAACGGCTCCCCGCCCGGCCGCTCCGGCCTTTCATCATGGAATATTCCTTCCGGAATGTAAAAGTGCCCGCAGGTCATACGCATATACAGCATATGCCGGTATGGTGTCAAAGCACGCTTGACTTTTTCCTGGGCGAGCGCATTACGACCATTAATTGCGCCTCCGCACTGGAAGTGCCTTTTGCCAGGAGCGTGATCAGGGGATTGCGCACCCATCAGAAGCACTATATCCGGGTACAGGGCGATTTTACCGTTTTTGTAGTGAAGCTTACCCCCGGCGGACTGCATGGTTTACTGGGCATACCGGCCCATCTTTTCTGCGATGAAGTAGTGGATGGCACACTGGTGCACCGGGCGCTGTTTGCGGAAATTACAGAGCAGCTATTGCCCTGTACGGACATAGACAGTTGCGTTGCCATAGCGGAACCTTACCTGTTAAAACTGGCGCAAAAGAATGCTTACAGTATGCATGCATATGGGGCCGTGGACCTCATGACCCGGTTGATCAACACCGGTAAAGTGCCGGGGCCTATCGCCCAATTGCAGCAAAAGGTCTGTTTGTCGCAGCGGCAACTGGAGCGCAATTTCATGAAGGAGGTGGGCACCTCCCCCAAGCATTACAGCAGGATGGTGCGGTTTACCAACATGCTGTACTACAAGATGCGGCACAAGGGGATCACATGGCCTGCGCTGGCCTATGAGTTCGGGTATACAGACCAGATGCACCTTACCCGGGATTTCCGGTATTTCCTGGGCGACAGCCCTGGCAGGTTCCGGGCAGAGAACTACGCCTGTTTTGAGGAAACGCCGCCTAAATTCCTTTAGTCGGCCTTACCCGGTATTGCTCTCTTCAAAAACACGAACCCGTTCTTCCGGTACAGTTCCTTCAGCTCCGGGTTATGCTTCGTGTAATTCTCCACGCGGTCTACCTTGGTAACGAAATACACCGGTTTATCAATATCGCCGGTCAGCAGCCATTCCTCGTTGTAGGAGTTGGGGTTCTGCGGCGGTTCCTTGCGCGCGTAAAAGAAAGGCGCGTAGCTCCAGTAGCCCAGCGCATTCACATAGCAGTCTTCTCCCTGCCGTTCTTCCAGGAAGTCGATGGCTGCGCCCTGTGAGTAGCGCTCCACCTTGGGCACGATCAGCGCCGCGGCCAGGAATATCACGATGGCCGTGCCGCCAAAAAAGGTCCAGGCGGCGTGGCCGAAAGCGTGTTTTTTCAGGTACCGGAGGCCCAGCACCACGGTAAGGACCATCAGCACGCCGGCGGAGCCTTCCCAGCCGGACCAGTGCACATCCGCCATCATGTTGGCCTGTGCAAACGGGTCGTCTACATATGGTACCAGCTTTTCAATATTCATGGCAATGATGGTCACCAGCAGCAGCAGCAATGAAACAATGGCGCCAATGATGCCGGTGAACACCGCTACATATTTTTTATACGGCGCTTCCTGGCGCTCCCATTTATAAAAGGTATAGGCGGCCAGGAAAGTAACCGGGAACCAGGCCATGGAAGAGTAGTGAATGATACGGGACTGCACGATGGTGAACAGGATGGTCACCACCCAGAACAGCAGTACCATCCAGCGTTTGAAATCCCGGTCATAGCGATGGGTGAAGGGCATTTTGAAAAAGGCGGGGATCGCAAAGAGGGACGCGGGGAAACAGCCGAAGAGGATCACCACGAAGTGGTAGCCCGGGAAACCCTTCTGGCCCGCATCATGCGTGGTGAAAAGGCGGTACTGGTAGCGCAGGAATTCCGTGATGAACCAGGGACCGTTCTTGATGGTCTCGTACCCGTACCAGGTAAAGGTGACCCCGGCGGCCACCAGCAGGAACACCACCGCATGCCCCCAGCCAAAATACACCTTAAAGCGGTTGTATACCAGGTACACGCCCAGCACCAGCAGGAAGATCATCAGCGCCACCTGTCCCTTTGTCAGAACAGCCAGACCCATAAAAATGCCCGCCCATACTGCATAGTACAGCGGTTTTTTTCCCAGTCCTTCCTTATCATACCCGTTGCGTTTCCAGTGATACAGGATGAAAAAGTAAAGGGAAAGGAAAATGAAAAGGTTGAACCAGGGATCTATCAGCCCGGATTTAAAGTACATGTTGGGAAACAGCGACCCGGCGTAAGCCAGCGCCCACAGTACGCCAAAACGGTTGTCGTAGATGCGGCGCCCGCACAGGAACAGCACCAGCAGGGTCACAATGCCGCAAATGGCGTTGGGAAAGCGGGCGGCAAATTCGTTCACACCGAACATTTTCATGGCCACCGTTTGCATCCAGAAGAACATGGGCGGCTTTTCCCAGAAAGGTTTAAAATTTACATATATACGGGAATAGTCGTCCAGTTTGATCATTTCCCGGGAGCATTCCGCAAAATTTATTTCATCCCAGTCAAACAGGTGTACACGGCCCAGGAAGGGAATAAAGAGGAAGGCCGCCACCGCCACCAGCAGTATAATAGTTGTAGTTTTATTTAAATGCATATTGCCGTGTAATTATAGATATTTAACAAATATAGAGGCATATCCCTGCATTAGCAAATCCGTTAGCAAAAGATAAAGAAATGATCATCTGGAGCCGGCGGCGAATATTTTAAATAACGTTAATGTATGCACGCTTAACGATATTTCCTCATGAAAATTCATTTTTTATACCCCCCCGAATCTATCATGCTGGTGTATTTAAAAAAAGCGCTTCCCGGTACCGGGAGGTGTCATTGAAAACCCGGATCATAAATTTTTTTGTTGTACCCTGCGATTCCGAAAACCATTAAACAGGAAAAAAACTGCGGTGGCCCTATACCCGTCCCTTGTGTTCCCTGGCGCCCCTGGCAGCAAACGATGATATAGAACGATGCAAACCATTTCTACTATTGCCCTTACACTGGCGTTATGCGCCGGTGCGCGTGAGCTTTGTGCACAAACGTATACGCCGGTGAACGTCAGCGGTTTTAACCATGATGTTTTTGCGGAATCGGGTACCAATGCGGCTGCTGTTACCAGCACCGTGCTGGACCTTAGCGATAACATACTATATACCGCTGCATTTGCGGCTGCCAACGGCATACCGGGTGGCGTCCCGGACAATGGCGTCATTATGAATGGCGCACGCACCTATCAACTGGCGCCCTATACCGCCGGTAACGGCCTTTTCCTGTCTGCCGGCGGCGCTGTGCCCAATACGGTGGCTGCCGGCGTGCTGACACTTGCCACCCCGGCTACGTTCAGTAAACTGAGCCTGCTGTTATTTTCAACGGAAGGCAATAGCACGCTCACCGTTACCCTGCACTTTACAGACGGCACTACCGCAGCCGGCGGCGTACTAACCATACCGGACTGGTTTGACGGGCCCAATGCCGTGTATGCCGGTTTTGGGCGGATTACGCGCAATACCGCCCCGCCTTACGTGGTGGATGGCCTTGGCGGGAACAATCCCCGTTTTTATCGTTTTGATATAGCGCTGGCCTGCGCCAGCCAGGCTAAGCCCCTGGCATCGGTTACCATCAGCTACACATCAGGTGGAGGTAGCGCTTTCCCGCCCCGCGCGGTGGTACTGGCGCTCTCCGGTGTCGCCTATACGCCATTGGAAATAACGCCGGCCGTAAGCCCGGCTGTTTGCGGCAGCGCCAATGGCAGTATTGCACTGGATGTAAGCGGCGGCACCGCCCCGTTACGCTTTAGCTGGAATACCGTACCGGTGCAAACACAGCCGGCTGCCGTCAACCTGCCGGCCGGCAGCTACACCTGCACCATTACTGATGCCAATGGCTGCAGCGCCATCTACCAGGGCGATGTGCCGGAAGCATCGGGCGCAGTGTTAACGGCCAGCGCCAGTACGGACGCCGTGTGCGCCGGTACCGCGGCTACATTGAGCGCCGTTGCCAGCGGGGGAGTGGTGGTCAACTACCGCTGGCAGCCCGGTAATGCAGCCGGCTCCAGCGTGGTGGTATCGCCGGACACGACTACTACTTATATCGTGCAGGCGGAGGATGCTTTTGGATGCCCCCTGGCAGATACCGTGCTGCTGACCGTGCATCCCTTGCCCACCGCCGCTTTCAGCGCAGATACCCTCACCGGTTGCCCGGCGCTGCCGGTGGCCTTTACTAACCAGTCGCAGCAGGCAGACAACTGGCAGTGGGATTTTGGCGATGGAGCACGCTCCGCCGCAGAGGCGCCCCTGCACCACTATACAGCACCCGGCGTGTATACGGTTACACTGGTAGCCGGCAAGCAGCAGCAGTGCTTTGATACCCTGGAGCAGGCGGCGCTCATTGACGTACAGCCGTTGCCGGTAGCAGCCTTTGCGACAGCTCCCGGCATCAACACCCCGCTGGAATACAGCGAAGCCCTTTTCAGCTTCAGCAACCGGTCGCAGCACGCCCTTAGCTACCGCTGGGATTTTGGCGACAGCACTACTTCCGGGCAAACGGACCCTTCGCACCAATACGCGGCGCCCGGCCAGTACCGGGTAACCCTGTACGCCATGAACGGCATTGGTTGCATGGACAGCAGCAGCCAGGCCTGGCTGGTAGTGGTGCCGGACAAAGTGCTGCGCATCCCCAATGCCTTCAGTCCTAATGGCGATGGCGTTAATGACCGCTGGGAGATAGACGGGTTGCGCGCCATACCCGGATGCCGGGTGCAGGTGTTCAACCGCTGGGGGCAGCCGGTGTATGAAAGCCAGGGATATGCACGGCCCTGGGATGGCACCTGGCGCGGCAAGGCCCTTCCGGTAGGCACGTATTACTATGTTATTACCGCCAGGCCCCAGGACGGAAAGTATACGGGATGGGTGGCGCTACTGCGCTGAATAAATTAACGATCCCCTGCATTACGATTCTTAATTATTAATTCTCGAATAAATGAAACACGTTTTTACGATTGTGCTCATACTGATCCTGTTCTCCGTTCGGTCCTTTGCGCAAACCTACATGCCTGTTGGCATTTCTGGCTTTAATAACGATGTGGTGGCGGAAAGCGGCGCCAGCGCTACCGCTGTGACCACCACGGACCTGGACCTGAGCTTTTACCTGCTGTACTCCGCCTCCTTTGCGGCAGCCAACGGCATTTCCGGCGGCATGGCGGACAATGGCACCATTACCAGCGGCACCCGCACCTACCAACTGGCGCCCTATGACAGCAGCAATGCCCTGTACCTGTCCGCCTCCGCGGTAGTCGCCAACACGGATTCCACCGGTACGCTGGCGCTGGATACGCCGGCGGCTTTTAATAAAATAAGCCTGCTGCTGTTCTCCACGGAAGGAGACAGCCGGCTGGCCATTACCCTGCATTTTACGGATGGCACTACGGCTACGGGCGCATCTGTCAACATACAGGACTGGTTTGACGGTGCCAATGCCGTATACAGCAGCTTTGGCCGTATTGCGCGGCAGGCCGCCCCGCCCTATACCGTGGATGGGCTGTCCGGCGGCAATCCCCGCTTTTACAGCCTGGACATTCCCATGGCCTGCAGCAACCAGCCAAAGTTGCTGGACAGCATCACGATCCGCTATATATCCGGCACCAGTACCCTCACCAGCTCCCGGGCCGTGATCCTGGCCCTTTCCGGTGTGCCGTACACGCCGGTGGACCTGAGCGCCGATATTACGCCGGCCACCTGTAATCGTGCCGACGGCAGCATTGCACTGAGCGCCACCGGCGGCATGCCGCCCCTGTCCTTTACCTGGGCTACCGCCCCGGTGCAACTGGGAGATACGGCCCGCAACCTGCCTGCCGGTGATTATATGTGCACGATCCTGGACGCTAACGGTTGCGCTACTACGTATACCGGTACGGTGCCCGGCAAAACAGCAGCCACGCTGGCGGCCCAGGCCAGCCCGGATGCCATTTGCGCCGGGGATTCCGTAAAGCTGACCGCTGATGCCAGCGGCCCGGTAAGCAACGTAAGCTGGCAGCCCGGCGGCGGGAGCGGGGAGGAGCTGCGTGTTGCCCCGGCCGCCACCACCGCCTATACCGTGCGCGCCACGGATTCGCTGGGCTGCGAGCTATCCACTACCGTGCAGGTAACGGTAACGGATATCCCCCCTTCGCCGGTAGTGGATGGTGCAACGGCCTGCCCGGACAGCACCGTGACCCTGCTGGTGCAGAATGCCGGTGCCGCCTATACCTATCACTGGTATACCGGCGCCCAGGGCAGCGCGCCGGTAGGCGTGGGCGTTACCTATACCGTGCCGGCCGACCGCACGGACGCGATATATTTCGCGGAGGCCATCAACGGGATGTGCACCAGCCCCCGTACCGTTGTTACCATAGACTGGCTGGAGCGGGTAGCCGCCCCGGTGGTGACCGCCACGGAGATCACGCCCGGCAGCGTAACCTTTGTATGGCAGCCGGTGCCCGGTGCAACGGGCTACCAGGTGTCTGTGAACGGCGGCGCCTATACTGCGCCCAGTTCCGGCCCTGCGGGCACCCGCCACCAGGTAACGGGGCTGCCGCTTTCGGAAGGCGTGACCATCAGCGTAATGGCCCTGGGGGCGGTAGCCTGCCAGCATAGCGAACCGGCCACCGCTATGGCCAGGCTGCTGAGCCAGGACATCTTCATTCCCAATGCCTTCACTCCCAATAATGACGGCCTGAATGATATTTTCCGGGCCGAAGGCAATATCATTACCGGGCAGCAACTGCGCATATTCAACCAGTGGGGAGAGCAGATCTTTTCAACCAGCGAGGCCGGCGCAGGCTGGGACGGCACCCATAACGGCAAGGCCCAGCCCGCGGGCGTATACGTATATGCCATCCGGTTAAAGCTGGCGGACGGGAAGGAAGTGCTGCGCAAGGGCGCGGTGAACCTGATAAGATAGGGATTGGCTTTTAGCTGTGTAGCTATTAGTGCCCCCGCACTTGCTACGCAGCTATTTTTTCCGCTTCACTAAATATTACAAAAATTATTATTATTTTTCCGGCTGGAAAATTGCCGGGAGAACTGGCCCCGGTTGCCAAAAAATGCGAGCGATGTGAAGCCTATCCTATGCCTATGAGGTTGATGCTGATGTTAGTGCAATGTATTGTTTTGTTCCTGATACCTTTTTTTGTACAGGGTCAGACCGCTGCGCCATCAACAAAACCCAGGCATGAAACGGAGTACCAGATGCGGAACGGGAGCTATCTCGGTTTCGGGCAGGTATACCTGGGCATGGGAGAGATCGGCTTTAAAGTAGAGGTCACCAACCAGCAAAAGACAGAGTCCACGCTTGAATTCAGAATAGACAAACCAAAAGGAAAGATCATAGGCACACTTAAAATACCCTATACGGGGGACACTACCTATGCGTTAAAGGTACCGGCTAAGATGGGGCGATCCTACGGCACACACGACCTTTACCTGGTAGCAAAGGGAAGCGGCCAGTTCATTATTTCATCGTTTTCCTTTATCCATGTTTATTAGCACGCATCGCCAGCCTCTAACTGTACTGTGGATGCCAGGGGGCAATTTGTGCAACCGGGAAGCCGGCTGTGCAGGCATTTGCTGTGCGCATGCAGGGGCGTACCGCGCTGGTTTTGCGCAGGTATGCTATTTGTTGTGGCGCTGGTAAAAACAGCTTATGAAACGGTTATGGCTGCTGCTCCCCGCGCTGCTCACCGGCAGCATGATATCCTGCGAATCGGATGACGATATGCCGCCGCCGAAGCCCCCGGGAGCGCTGGAAGAGGTGTTCACGGACAGTGTTTACCAGCTTACCGGGGTGGCCGTTTCCGCCGATGGCCGCCTCTTCACCAATTATCCGCTGTGGTCGGATACTTACCGTTATGCCCTGGTAGAAACCCAACCTGGTAACCAGGTGGTCCCTTATCCCAACGCGGAGATGAACAACTGGCAGCCGGGGCAAAGCGGGGAGGACAAGTGGGTATGCGTGCAGGCAGTGTACATTGACGGCGCCAACAAAATGTGGGTGGTGGACCCGGCCTCGCCCGGGATGGAAGGCGTATACCAGCAGAGCTACAAGCTGGTGAAAATTGATATCGGCACCGGGCAGGTGGAACGCACCTACGAATTTGACGGCGTGGCCGGTAACAACAGTTATATTAACGATGTACGGGTGGATACCGCCAGCCGGTACGCCTACCTCACCAACTCGAATGAAGGCGGCATTTTTGTCGTGAACCTGGCTACCGGCAATATCCGCCAGGTATTGCAGGACCATTATTCCGTAAGGTCGGACCCTGCATACACCTTTACCGTGGACGGGCGGGAGCTGATGAAGAACGGGCAGCCGGTGAAGATCCATTCGGACGGTATCGCCCTTTCGCCGCGGGGCGAATGGCTGTACTACAAGCCGCTGACCGATGACAAGCTGTACCGCATCCGCACGGAATACCTGCAGAACGAGGACCTGGCATCCGCCGACCTGGAAGCGCATGTGGAGGACCTGGGGCATTTTACCACTACAGATGGGATGATCTTTGATGAAGACGGCAATCTTTACCTGGGGGATATTGAGCATTACCGCATTGTGCGCATTGACCCGGAGCTGCAGGTGACCACCCTGGTGGAAGACAGCCTGCTGATATGGCCGGACAGCTATCATATTTCAAAGGACGGCTACCTGTATATCAGTTGCTCACAGATACAAAAGCAGCCCGACTATAATAACGGCGTAGACAAGCGCACTTCTCCATACGCCATTTACCGCTTAAAGCTGTAAGCCAGCTATCGCCTGGCCCAGTCATCCATAAAACCGGCGTAGCTGTCGCCAATGGGCAGCTCCAGGGAATTGTCCAGGCTTACTTTCCGGTTCACCACGGCGGTGACCCTGGCTACGGGTATAATATAGCTGCGGTGTATGCGCCGGAACTGAGTGGGGGGGAGTTTTTCCTGCATGGCCTTCAGGGTCATCAATGTCATGACCGGCTTGCCCTGGGCCAGGTGTATTTTAATGTAATCCTGCAGCCCTTCAATGTAGATGATATCCCGCAGCGCTATTTTTACCAGCTTGTATTCGGAGCGTACAAACAGGCAGTCTTCCGGCTCCGCCGCCTGCTGCCTGTACCGGTAGTGATCCAGCGCCCGCTGTACGGTGCGGGAGAAGCGCTCAAAGCTAAGGGGCTTCAGGAGGTAATCCAGCGCCTCCAGCTCAAAACCTTCCACGGCAAATTTCCGGTGGGCGGTAATGAATATGACGATGGGCTTTTCCGCCAGGGAACGCACCAGGTCTATGCCGTTGATGTCCGGCATGTTGATGTCCACGAAAAGGAGGTCTACAGGGTGCTGCCGTAAAAATCCGGCTGCGGACACCGCATCGTCAAAGGTCTGCACCAGCCGCAGCGCGGGAAACCTGGACACGTATTCCTGTATCAGCGCCAGCGAGAGCGGTTCATCATCTATGGCAATACATTTGAGTTGCATGGTGGTTTAATTAATTCACCTGTAAGGTCAGCTCCACGGTAAAAAAGCCGTCGTCCTCCGATATATTGAGCAGGTGCCTGCCAGGGTATAAGTGCGCCAGGCGCTGCCGGGTGTTGGCGATCCCGATGCCGGTGCTTTCCTGCTGCCGCCTGTCCGCAAACAGCGGATTCCTGCTGAAGAAGCCAACGGTTCCTGCTTCTGCAAATATCCTGATAATAAGCGTAGCCGGCGCATGGTTGCTGATGCCGTATTTGAATACATTCTCAATGAACGTCATCAGGATCAGCGGTGCGATCTTTTTATGCGCCAGGTTGCCCGTCACGGAAAAATCAAGCTGCACTTTTTTGCCCAGGCGCAGGCGCTGCAGGTCAATATAGTCCCGGATGCAATCCACCTCGCTTTGCAGGGAAACAAAGTGCTCCGCCGCATCGTCCGTTACATAGCGCATAATATTGGACAGCTTCATGATGCTGTCTGCCGTATGCTCGTTACCCGTCAGCGCCAGTGTATAGATATTGTTGAGCGTATTGAAAAGGAAATGCGGGTTGATCTGCGCTTTCAGGAACGATAGCTCTGCATGTGCGTGGTCTGCTTCCGCCCGCGTGGCCCGCTGTTCCGTCAGCCGCCAGCGTTTGCTCAGCTCCACGGCCATGGCGAGGGTCACCACCATGATGAACAGGAACAGGCTGACGATATCTGTACGCCCGCCTTTTCCCGGCGCTGCGCCTTCCCGTGGAGGACCGCCTGCCGGCGGGCGGTCGCCATTGTGGGGCGGTGGCAGGTCCGGGTGCGGTGGCGGGGGGCCTTGTTCCGTACGGAATCCCGGGCGCATGCCAGCATATCCCAGTAGCTGGTCAAAAGGTTTGAGGTAGTACACCAGCGCCATCAGCAGGACGATGACTACGAACCAGGCCGCCACTTTTTTCCGGAAGAACAGCCGGGGGATCAGCAGGTAAATATTGCCATAGAAAAGCAGCATGTACACCAGCACAAAGAGCCAGTAGCGCCCGGCGCCCAGCAGGGTCCACCACTGGTCGTTGTTGCCAGGTTGCCCGCTGATGAAGAGCAGGGGCAGGCTCAGGAAGATCAGCCAGCCTGCTGTATGGATGATAATGATGGACGCGTTGTTCCGGAACATATGCAAAGAAACAGGAAATAAAAGCAGGAAAGCCGGCGGGTACCGATGTACCGCGCAAATGCACCGATAAAACGGCATTTTTATTGTTTTTACAATTTTTTTCAAGAAAAATCAAGGTTCTTTTTGTTCATTTTAATTGTATTGTTCACATTTATTCTACTGGTGTTCATGATGTTCAGTCCGTTCCTTTCTGTTATGATTATTGTTTCAATTAATTCTATTCGTATATTCGTAAAACTTTTTAGCTGTAATGCTGTTATAATTATCAGAACTGTAGATAATAACCATATTGGTGAACCATATCTCTAATATCTAAGTGTTCATTTTCCGTGTATTTGCTATTCTTATCTATCCGGTGCAGCCATGACCATTGCTAATGGTCCCATCAGGTCATGTATATTACTAAATCGCTGTTATGGAACGATTGCACCTAATGAATTTTATTTAGCCCGGCTGTTGCTGTAAGCGGTTATTGCTTATGTCATATGCACAGGTATGGAAACCTGTGTATAAAGGCCTTGTCCGTGTACGGATGATCACCTGGTCACGGTGTGCAGCACAATTTGATACGACTTGCTGGAATGTAGCAGCAGTACGGCATTGGAGCCGTACCGGGAATCCTTTTTCTGTTGGTCATCGTCGGTAGCATCTGTCGGCAACATCATGTACGCTCTATCCAATAATTAAATACAACCCATTATGAAAACCAGGACGCCACACGTTGCATTTACCTTTCCCGTTAAGACACCACCGAAGCAGGAGCATGGAAGCAAGACCGGCTATCATCCACGTATCGCAGGTTTCCTGTAGAAATTATTTCCCTGGGATCACACCTCCTTACCAAAATCTTATTGTAATGACGCAAATTACATTTACTCCGTATAGGCGTATACTTAACAGCATCCTGATCCTTGTGATATTACAAGGTATGTTCCCCGCCAGGACGCTGGGGCAGGCGCCGCCCGTGTTCAATTGCTCAACCGGCAAAGCCTATTTACTGCAGGGTAACCCCACAGTGCCTTACGAGGTGAACCTGGCTACCGGCGCCTCCTCCCAGGTAAGCGGGCCATTGATATCCGGCGCTAATGCCAGTCTCAATGCAATTGGTTATAACCCTACGGATAATTATATATGGGGCAAGGTAGAAGGAACCAGCCAGGTTGTGCGCATTGCCGGCGACTGGTCTGTTGATGTGTATACAGTGCCCGGGCTGATCGCCAACGGCATTAATGTGGGGGATGTCAGCAGCAATGGCATCCTGTACCTGTTTGGGAATGTGAACAACAACAACACCATTCAGCGGGTGGATGTGAACCCCGCTTCCCCCACCTACCTGCAGCGGTTGCCCAACCTGACCACCACTGCCAGCGACATTACCGACTGGGCTTTCAGCCCGGTGGATGGAAACCTGTACGCGCTGGGCAATGGCGGCAGTTATAACCTGTTCCGGTTTGACACCGCCACCGGCGCACGCACTGTTGTGGGCACAGTGAGCGGCGGCGGCATCCAGGGCGCTAACGAGGCGCCCTATGGCGCTGCCTACATGGATATTGATGGTAACCTGTACTTAAGCAGCAATACCACCGGCAGGATCTTCAGGATCGCCAGTCCGCACACCGGCGGGGTAACAGCGGTTTTAATGTCGCAGGGCCCTGCTTCTGATAATAACGACGGCGCGCGGTGTCCCGCAGTAGTAGCTGACGTGCAGACGGACCTGTCCATTGTAAAGAAAGGACCGGCCACAGTAATGCCGGGTGGAGTGCTGAGCTACCAGCTTTTAATATCAAACAACGGCCCCGCTGCTGTGGCCAACGTGATTGTAACAGATCCGGCAGCGCCCAATTTCACCGCTACCGGTGTCACCTGTGCCGCTGGTAGCGGGGCAGGAGGTAACGCCGTTTGTCCTTCCGGCCTTACGGTGGCCGCGTTACAGGGGAGCGGGCTGCTGGTCCCTTCGTTGCCCGCGGGGGCTTCCATTACCCTGACCGTTACCGGTACGGCAGGAGACAGCGGCACTATTACCAATGAGGCTACCGTGTCGGCATCGGCTGCTGTTAATGACAGTTTGCTAACCAACAATCTAAGTACTTTTACAACCGTCATCAGGCCCCCCTGCACGGGCACTTCATCCGTTTATTCTTTTGATCCGGCTGCCACCCTGAGCGGCGCCGGTACGATCGGCGCCAACGGCGGCACGGTAGACCTGGTATTTACGCTTAGCAGCGGACCCGCCGTTCCCGGGCTGGGCGCCAGCTTTACCATCCCGCTGACCTATTCAGACTTCCACCAGCGCTTCAGCGGAACGGATCATACCTGGCGCGGTTTTAACAACCTGGGACCGGCAAGCTGGGATGGCGTGAACAGTACCACCGGCTTCACGATCGTACCCAATGTACAGAGTTTTTACGCGGCGCTGCCGGCCAGCAATACCAGCCAGGAGCCTGTTGTAACGCCCAATACCACGGACAACTTCTTTACCACCTACCTGGCTGACGGTACGCTGGACCAGTTGGGCACTTTTGATATTACGATCGGGACTATTCCGGCGGCGCCCAATGGCATGCAGGTCATAGCGGACAGTATCCGCATTTTCTCCAGCAATAACCTGAGCACCAATGGCAACGGGTTTGACCAGGGGGGCTGGTGGCTGAAACCTGTTGCACAGCACCGGGTATATACAAGCAGCGCCGCTTCACAAACAATACCCTTGTCCGTACCCTACGGCAACACCTATACGTACCGATACAGCGCCTTTACCGAAGGTACCCAGTTGCCGGGCGATGCAGGCAGGGGCGTAATGCTGGATATGGGCGATATTGTGTTTTGCAGGGACACGTTGCCAACCTTCGCCTGTACAGAATCTACCGGCTACCTGTTCCAGGGGATTCCCACCAGCGCTTACCAGGTGAACCTGACCACGGGAGACACCACACTGGCGAGAAGTAATTTGCTGAATACGCCTGTTAACAATGAAATAAACGGCATCGGGTACAACCAGGCAGACAATAAGCTATGGGGCATGCGCATGTACACGAACCAGGTGGCGCGTATCCATGCCGACTGGTCGGTGGATACCTTTGCGATTGCCGGCCTGCCAACCACGCCCAACCTGTATGTAGGGGATGTGAGCGCCGATGGCGTGCTGTACCTGTTCAGCGCCGATGGCGGTACGGTAAATACCATCAGGCGGGTGGACGTAAATCCATCATCACCCACCTACCTGCAGCAACTGCCTGCACTGACCACCACGCCAAGCGATATTTATGACTGGGCATTCAGCCCGGCAGACAGTAACCTGTATGCCTTACAAAGCGGTACCTACCAATTGTACCGCTTTAACCCCACCACCGGAGCGCGTACCACGGTAGGTACGGTGGCCGGCGGCGGCATCCAGGTGGATAATGGCAGCAATCCCTTCGGCGCCGTTTACATGGATGCCAACGGCAGCCTGTTCGTAGGCAATAATGCGACCGGCAAGGTCTATAAGATCGCCGATCCGCACCTGGGCAATACCACGGCGGAATTTGTTACCAACGGCCCCGTCTCCGGCAGTAATGATGGCGCGCGTTGCCCGCTTACCATTATTGCAGTGCCGCCGGTAGCGGTAAACGATACCGCCGTAACAGATGCCGGTGTGCCGGTGATCATCCCCGTGCTGCAGAATGACAGCACCTCGGCAGACGGCGCACCGCTGGACAGCGGCAGCGTGTCGATCACCCGTCAGCCGCAGCAGGGCACGGTTACAGTAGATGCCGGTGGTAAGCTCACCTATACGCCCGGCGCCGGCTATACGGGAATGGATACGCTGCAATACATAGTGAAGGATACCGCAGGCCTGGCCGATACGGCTACCGTATTTATCAGGGTAACGCCGGTACAACCTGTATTCGACTGTATATCCGCTACCGGCTACCTGGTACGGGATAATCCCGCGGATATGTACCTGGTGGATATTTCAACCGGCGCTGTCACGCTGGCAAAAGACAACCTGTTGGGCGGCGCCAATGCCGGGATGAATGCAATGGGCTATAATGTAACCGATAACCTCCTTTGGGCGGCGCGTAACGGTACCAACCAGGTCGTGCGTATAGGCAGCGATTGGTCGGTGCAGGCGTTCGCCATTGCCGGGCTGCCTGCCAGCGGTAATTTTAACACCGGCGACATTGACAGTGATGGCATCCTGTACCTGTATGCCGGTTCTCCCGGCACCAGTACTACCATATACCGGGTGGATGTGAACCCTGCATCCCCCGGCTACCTGAAAGCATTGCCGCCATTGACCACAACGGCTTCCACTATTTCAGACTGGTCCTTCAGTCCTGTGGATAGCAGCTTATATGCAATTGATGATTATAACTGGCAGTTGTACCGTATCAATCCTGCAACCGGTGCGCGTACCCTTGTAGGTGCGGTAAGCGGCGGCGGTATCCGGGGCGCTCAGACCTTTGGGTCTTCCTATATGGATGCGGCGGGCGATCTGTATGTGACCAACAATACTACCGGCAACATTTACCGGATTGCCAGTCCGCATACGGGCGGTATCACTGCTGCTCTTATTTCGCAAAGCCCGGCGGGCGGAGGCGATGGCGCCCGCTGCCCGCTGGCCGGCCTGCCGCCGGTTGCCGTAAATGATACGGTGACGACAGACGCGAATAAACCGGTTGTAATACAAGTGTTATATAATGACAGCACGGTAGCGGGAGGCGCACTGCTGGACAGTAGCAGTGTGACCATTACGGCGCAGCCGCGGAACGGTACGGTTACGGTAGATCCGGCCACCGGGCAGGTCACCTACACCCCGGCCCTGAACTTTACCGGCCGCGATACGCTGCAATACCTGGTAAGGGATACGGCGGGCATACCGGATACGGCGATGGTGTTTATCAGGATCGTGGCGGCGCAGCCACCCCTGAACTGTAATGCGTCTGTGGGCTTCCTGATACAGGAGAATCCTACGGACCTGTACCTGGTGAATCTCAGCAACGGCCAGTATTCCATGGTGAAGGACAACCTGCTGGGCACCGGCGCCAATACCGCCATGAACTCCATGGGGTATAATGTGAAGGATAATCACCTGTGGGCGGTTCGTTCCGGCACTAATCAGGTGGTGCGCATTGGTAGTGACTGGTCCGTGCAAACATTTGCTATTGCCGGGCTCACCGGCGCCTATCACAACGGGGACATCAACACGGATGGTATCATGTACTTCTACGCGGCAAGCACTGAAATTTTCAGGATAGACCTGAACCCTGCTTCTCCGAATTACCTGAAAGCGTTGCCGCCATTGACCACCGTAGCCACAGCTATTGCCGATTGGGCCTTCAGTCCCATTGACGGCAACCTTTATGGTGTTGAGATTGTCAATGCTATTCCCCGCCTGGTCCGCTTCAACCCCAACACCGGCGCACGCACTGTTGTAGGCGACGTTGCCGGCGGCGGCATTCGGGCTGCCACCGGTTTTGGCGCCGTATACATGGATGTGGAAGGTAGCCTGTACCTGAGCGATAATGCCAGCGGTAGCATCTTTAAGATCGCTAACCCGCATAATGGGAACCTGACAGCCACCTTTATGGCAAGTGGCCCCTCTTCCGGCAATAATGATGGCGCCCGTTGCCCGCTGACGCTGGTGGTATCCACACCTGTAGCGGTAAATGACAGCGCCGCCACTCCCGTGAATGTGCCGGTGACCCTGAATATACTGGACAATGACAGTACGGCCACAGATGCGGCGCCGCTGGACAGCAGTGGCACAACGGTTATTACGCAACCGCTGCATGGCAGCATTACCCTGGATTCCAGCGGTAACCTTACCTACACGCCCGACAGCGCTTTTGTTGGCCTGGACAGCCTGCAATACGTGGTAAGCGATACCCTGGGTGCTACCGATACTGCTACGGTATATATAACCACATTGGCAGATCGCGATAATGATGGTGTTCCCGACATTACCGATCCTGACGATGATAACGATGGCATACCGGATACGGTTGAACAAGGCCCTGACCCGGACAACCCTCGGGATACCGATGGCGATGGCGTACCGGATTACCTGGACCTGGATTCCGACAATGATGGCATTGTAGATAACATAGAAAGTCAAAGCACCGATGGCTACATACCACCCAGCGGCTCAGATACGGATGGCGATGGCCTGGACGATGCCTACGATCCCACGAATGGATTTGGCGGACCTGGCCTGGCGCCGGTAAATACCGACAGCACCGATACGTCGGATTATTTAGACCTGGATACAGACAATGACGGCAAGCCGGATATTATTGAAGGCTGGGATACCAACGGCAATGGTGTGATAGATGGTGCAGAAAAACAGCCTGACACGACAGACGTAGATAACGACGGCCTGCTGGATGGCTTTGATGCGGACACTACTGTCATCAATCCCACTAACGGCACTACCCCAACGAGCTACCCGGATATGAACAACCCCGGCGATGACCGCGACTGGCGTGACCCGGTACCTGCTAAGGATACGGATGGCGATGGTATACCCGACATTACCGACCCTGACGATGATAACGATGGCATACCGGATACGGTTGAACAAGGCCCTGACCCGGACAACCCGCCGGACACTGACGGCGATGGCATACCGGATTACATCGACATAGATGCCGATAATGACGGCATTGTAGATAACATAGAAAGTCAAAGCACCGATGGCTACATACCGCCCACCGGCACAGATACAGATGGTGATGGCCTGGACGATGCCTACGATCCCACGAATGGTTTTGGCGGACCTGGTCTAACACCGGTGAACAAAGACAGCTCCGATGTACCGGATTACCTGGACCTGGATACGGACAATGACGGCAAGCCGGATATTATTGAAGGCTGGGATATCAATGGCAATGGCGTGATAGATGGTGCAGAAAAACAACCCGGCACTACTGATGCCGATAACGATGGCTTGCTGGATGGTTTTGATGCGGACACCGCTGCCATCAATCCCACCAACGGCACCACGCCTGCCAGCTACCCGGATATGAACAATCCCGGCAATGACCGCGACTGGCGTGACCCGGTACCTGCTAAGGATACGGATGGCGATGGTGTTCCCGACATTACCGACCCTGACGATGATAACGATGGCATACCGGATACGGTTGAACAAGGCCCTGACCCGGACAACCCTCGGGATACCGATGGCGATGGCGTACCGGATCACCAGGACCTGGACAGCGATAACGACGGCGTACCTGATATCATAGAAGCCGGCGGTAGCGATCCTGACGGCGACGGTATGGGCGATCCCACCGACACGGATAACGACGGTGTACCGGATGAATTTGATCCGGACCAGGGTGGCACCCCGCTGACCCCGCCGGATACAGACGGCGACGGCATACCGGATTACATCGACATAGATGCCGACAATGATGGCATTGTAGATAACATAGAAAGTCAAAGCACCGATGGCTACATACCGCCCACCGGTACAGATACGGATGGCGATGGCCTGGACGATGCCTACGATCCCACGAATGGATTTGGCGGACCTGGTCTGACGCCGGTGAACAAAGACAGCTCCGATGCACCGGATTATCTGGACCTGGATACGGACAATGACGGCAAGCCGGATATTATTGAAGGCTGGGATATCAATGGCAATGGCGTGATTGACGGTGCAGAAAAACAACCCGGCACTACTGATGCCGATAACGATGGTCTGCTGGATGGCTACGATAACGACCCAACGACAATCAACCCCACTAACGGCACTACGCCTGCCAGCTACCCGGATATGAATGATCCCGGCAATGACCGCGACTGGAGAGAGCCGGTATCCGGCCCGGATAATGACAACGACGGCGTACCGGATGATATAGACCTGGATGACGACAACGATGGTATACCCGATACCACCGAAATCGGACCTGACCCGAACAACCCGGTAGATACCGATGGCGACGGCATCCCGGACTACCAGGACCTGGACAGCGATAACGACGGCGTACCGGATATCATAGAAGCCGGCGGCACGGATACCAATGGCGACGGACTGGTAGATGACCCAACTGACCAGGATAAGAACGGGGTGCCCGATAAATATGATCCTGCACAGGGCGGTACCCCGCTGACCCCGCTGGATACGGATGGCGACGGCATCCCCAATGCGCAGGACCTGGATAGTGATAATGACGGTATACCGGATGTGGTGGAAGCCGGCGGCACAGACGCCAATAACGACGGCAAACCGGATGGGCCGTTCACTGATGCAGACAAAGACGGGTTCAACGATGCGATAGATCCCGTGAACAATACTCCGACAGGCGGTACACCATTGGTAATAACCGGCCCGGATAATAACGCTGACGGCAAGCCGGACAGCTACCCGGCCGGGGATGACCAGGACAGGGATGGTGTACCCAACCTGTGGGATATAGACTCCGACAACGACGGTATTACCGATGTGCAGGAAGCCGGCCTCCCGGATACGGACAACAATGGCCTGGCAGACGGCGCAGATACCGACGGCAACGGCTGGAGCGACCCGGTGGATAACCTGCCGGCGCTGACACCACCCGACACGGATGGCGATGGCCTGCCGGATTACCTGGACCTGGATGCGGATAACGACGGTATTGTAGATAACATAGAAGCGCAAAGCACCAACGGTTACCTGCCGCCCACCGGTATGGACAGTGATGGCGATGGGCTGGATAATGCTTACGACCCCACGAATGGCCCGGGTGGTGCAGGTACAACGCCGGTAAATACTGATGGCGCTGATACACCGGATTACCTGGACCTGGATACGGATAATGACGGCAAGCCCGACCGCCTGGAAGGCTGGGATACCAACGGCAACGGTGTGATAGACGGTGATGAAAAGCAACCCGGCGCCGCCGATGCCGACAACGACGGCCTGCTGGATGGCTACGACGCTAACCCGGCGGCAGCGGACCCCACCAACGGCACTATGCCCGGCAGCTACCCGGATGTGAACAACCCGGGCAATGACCGCGACTGGCGGCAACCGGAAGCACCGGTAACCGACCTGGCCGTGACCGTAACGCCGCAAACCACCACGATCCGTACAGGCGATTACGTTACCTATACGGTGGAAGTAGTGAACAACGGGCCGGATAACGCTACCGGCGTGGTGGTGTCCAACCTGCTGCCACCCATGCTGAACGCGCCCAGGGACATACTGGTGGCCAGTGGCGCCGCTACCTACGACCCGGCTACGCACGCTATTATATGGAACGTGGGACCGCTGGCGCTGGATGAAAGACTGGTGCTCACCTTCACGACCCGCGTATTGAGCAACGGCAGCATGACTGACAGTGCGGTGGTGCGCGGCAACGAACAGGAGCTGGTGATGGACAACAACGAGGACATCGCGCCGGTGGTCACCGTGGAAGGAGAGGAGCTGTTCATTCCCAACACCTTCACCCCCAACGGTGACGGCAGGAACGACCGCTTTGTGATCAAAGGATTGTCAAGGTACACGAACGTACGCATAGAGATCTATAACCGCTGGGGCAACCAGGTATATCGTTCAGATAACTACAGCAATGACTGGGACGGCGCCGGGTTAAGCCAGGGCATCTACTACTACGTGCTGAAAGTAAGGGATGCAGCAGGCGCGGAAAAAGAATTCCAGGGCTGGCTTCAATTGTTGCGGTAATCATTTGTAGAACTTTAAAAATTGTCTTATGACAAGGAAAATAATCTCCATCCTGTTCCTGCTCACGGCCAGCGCAGCGGCCGTGGCGCAACAGAACCTGCAGTTCAGCCAGTATGCGTTCAACGGGTTAAGTGTAAACCCCGCATATGCAGGCTACAAGGAAATGTGGTTTCTCAACGCCACCTACCGGCAGCAGTGGACCAGCCTGCCCGGCGCGCCCAAAACCGGCTCCATCTCTATAGACGGGGTGGCGCCCGCCCCGGACAACAGGGTAGGGCTGGGGCTGCAGTTCATGTACGACAAGCTGGGGCCGCAGCAGGCGCTGGCATTGTATGCAAACTATGCTTACCGTATCCCATTGGATGAAACCGGCAATCGGCGCATATGCTTAGGCATAGGCGCCGGCGCCACCCAGTACTCGGTAGACGGGACGGCGCTTACCTATAACGACGATAACGACCAGGCTATTCCGCCTGGCGTGGCCCGGAAAATAGTGCCCGATTTCCGCTTCGGCGTTTACTTTTTTACCCCGCGGTTTTATGCCGGCCTTTCTGCCATGGACCTTCTTTCTGAAATTAACGATGGCACGCGCTATTCCTGGAAAGGGAATGATTACGCGACCATCAAAAAGATCCGGCACTACTACCTGACCCTGGGCACCATGTTCCCGCTGTCGGAGCACGTGTCCTTTAAGCCTTCCCTGCTGGTGAAGGAGGACTTCAAGGGCCCTACCAACCTGGACCTGAACGCCGTTTTCCTGGTCGTGGAAAAGATATGGCTGGGCGCCTCCTGGCGCACGGGGGTAAAGGTGTGGAATAAGGATCACCTGCAGGACAACCTGAGCCAGAAGGACGCCTTCAGTTTCCAGGTGCAGTTCTTTGCAACGGACTACCTGCGCATAGGTTACGCTTATGACTATACGACGAACGGACTGGCCAGCTACGAAAAAGGCACGCACGAAATAGGCATCGGTTACGGGCTATTCTCCCGGAAGAACAAAGCCAGGACCTTAAGCCCCCGCTATTTTTAATGTGCCGGTACGCACTTCAATAAATTGATCAGCTATGAAGCAACTTTTCCTTACGATAGTCTTTACCTCCCTGCTGCTGTCTGTATATGCGCAGGAGCAGCCAAGGGTCAGGAGGCAGGCGGACGAACATTTTATGCGCTACGAATACGGCAATGCCGCCCTCCTCTACGAGGACCTTATAAAGCACAGGAGCAAGGTAGACCCGGAAGTGATCACCCGCCTGGCGTATTGCTACCGGAAGATGAATGCTTACGAAAAAGCGGCCCAATGGTATGCAAAAGCTACGGCGGATGCAACGCATGCCAAAGCGGAGGACTGGCTGTATTACGGGGATGCCCTGAAAAGCCTGGGCCGTTATGAGGAAGCGGTAGCGCAGTACAACAAATATGCGCAACAGCCGGGCGCTGACCAGGCCCGGGTGAAAGATCGTATCGCAGGGTGCGACTCCGCAAAAATATGGCTGGCATCGCCGGACACGGATTTTGTTTTGCGTAATGCCGCACCGGCCAATACCAGCTATGCGGATTGGGGTGGCATTTTTTACAAGACCTCTTATGCCTTGTTCACCTCCGACAGCCTGCGCCGCGATGAGCTATCCGGCAAAAGCAAAAGATACCGCCGCTCCTATGGCTGGACCATGCAGGACTATGCGCGCCTGTACCTGGGACGCGAGGATAAATATGGCAGGATCACCATCCGCGACCTGTCGCCCAGGCTGAACAAATTCAAATATCATATCGGGCCCCTGGCGTATACCGCTGATTACGACACCGTGTACTTTACCATTACCAACCCCGACCGGCCGCACGGGAAAAAGATGAAAGGCTGGCCGGTATACGGTACCAGGCGCCTGATGGTCTTCTATTCCGTGAATAAGAACGGCGCCTGGCAAAAGCCGGTACCCTTTGCCTATAACCGGCCGGATTCCTTTTCCGTAGGGCATGTGGCGCTGAGTGCAGACGGCAGTGTGCTGTACTTCGCCTCTGATATGCCCGGCGGCTATGGCGAGACCGATATCTGGTACTGCGAAAAACAGCCGGATTCCACCTGGGGCACGCCGAAGAACTGCGGTCCGGTGATCAACACGCCGGAACAGGACGAGTTCCCCACGGTATCTGGCGGGAACGTTTTTTACTACGCCAGCAAGGGCCACGCAGGCATGGGCGGCTTTGACATTTTTGAAGCCAGCGGCGCCCGCGACCAGTGGAGCGCCCCGGTAAACCTGCATGTGCCGCGCAACTCGCCCGCCGATGACTTTTTCTACACGGTGATCCATAACGAAAAAGGCTTCCTGTCATCCAACCGCGAGGGCGGGAAAGGCGATGATGATATTTACTTCCTCAGCTTCAACCCGGAGCCCCTGCGTACGCCCATTAAGCCACTGCTCACCATTAAGCTGGAAGGCTCCACCTGTCCCAACTTCCTGGGCTGCTGTGTGTACCTGTATAACAAGCAGCGCGGCATCGGCTGGTGCTACCTGTTGGAAGATGGTCATTTTGAGGCCATGCTGGAAGCGGATACGGAATATGAGATCAGGGTGTACGTGAACGGAACCTTGCGGCAAACCATCCCCGTGGATACCCACGGCGTGCAGGATGCCACTACTATTGAAAAGCTGATCTGCCCCGGGCAGCAGTAAAATAAATAACCGGCTGGCTGGCGGTAAAGGCCAGCAGCCGGTATAAAAACGCATTGGCTATCAACCGATAGATGAATAGCATACGTGGAGGGGCTGCCTGTCCAGGCGGCCCCATTCTTGTATCTATTAACTACCGGAACGTAAAATTGTTCAGTATCCGTTTGTTTTAGCAGGCGAACGTTGAAAAATCAGGTATTTCTACGCATGGTTTATTCCGGGAAAAATGCCACCTTGCATACGTTATTAGCTCCGATGAACGGCTGTCAGTAACTTGCCATTACCCCAAAGCATCAGCAAGGATATATCCTGCGGACCCCAAAAGAATTCCTGGTTCACTAAAACAGTGATACATGGCTGCTATTCCCAATCCTCCCAATTACTACGCTAAAACGCCGCCATTTCGCAAACTGCGCGGGTATGCGTTTGATCCCAGCCTGTCCCTTAAAATAGACACGGCCGCCATTAACGACATTATTTACAAAGTGCCCTGGGAGCCGCTTACGCCGGGCCCGGTAGGCGAATACATAGAGGTGGTGGACTATGACCCGACCGTAGGCCGGTATTACAAGGCCGTGAACCTGGATGATGATTACATCCTGGCCCAGGACGGCATGGACCCCAGCGAAAGCGATCCGCAGTTTCACCAGCAGATGGTGTATGCGGTAGCCATGACCACCATCCGCAACTTTGAAAGGGCGCTGGGCCGCAAGGTGCTGTGGGAATCGCGCAGGATACTGAACGTGGATGTGAAGGAAGAGTATGTGCGCCGCCTGCGCATTTACCCCCATGCCATGCGCGAGGCCAATGCCTATTACAGCCCGGTAAAGAAGGCGCTGCTGTTCGGCTACTTTGCTTCCACACCGGCAGACGAGACCCTGCACATGCCCAATTCCGTAGTGTTTACCTGCCTGAGCCACGATATTATTGCCCACGAGATCACGCACGCCATACTGGACGGTCTGCATAACTACTATAACGAGCCTACCAACCCGGATGTGCTGGCCTTTCATGAGGCTTTTGCAGATATTGTGGCCCTGTTCCAGCACTTTACGTTTCCCGAAGTATTGAAGCACCAGATATCCAAAACCCGCGGCGACCTGGGCGCGCAGAACCTGCTGGGACAACTGGCGCAGGAGTTTGGCAGCGCCATTGGTGACTACGGCAGCCTGCGCGACGCCATTGGCGGCATAGACGAGACCACCCGGGAGTGGCAGCCGCACGTGCCGGACCCCGCGGCCTACCGGCGGGAAATGGAGCCGCATGCCAGGGGCAGCATCCTGGTGGCTGCCGTGTTTGAAGCGTTCCTTGCTATCTATAAGAGCCGGATCGCCGACCTGCTGCGTATTGCCTCCAATGGCACCGGCATCCTGCGCCAGGGCGACATTCCGCCCGACCTGACGGACCGCCTGGCCAATGAAGCCGCCAAGGCCGCCGGGCATGTGCTGACCATGTGCATCCGCGCGATCGATTACTGCCCGCCCATTGACATCACCTTCGGCGATTACCTCCGCGCCATTATTACGGCGGATATGGATGTGGTGGCGGACGATAACCGCGACTACCGCCTGGCCTTTATTGACGCTTTCCGCAGAAGGGGCATTTACCCGGAAGGGGTGAAGACCCTGAGCGTGGAAAGCCTGCGTTTCCCGCTGCGTAATATCGGCTACATACAGGGGGAGAACGGCACGGCGAACCAGGAGGACCATAACGGCTATACCAGCGAGACCACCAAAGAGCTGCTGGGCATCGTGAACGGCTTCCTGCGCGGCTACGGCAACGAGATCAAATACGTGAACGACCGGGAAAAGATCTACTACAAGACCCGGGAATACATTACCGGCCTGTATGAAGAAGGCAAGCCCCTGGTGCCGGGCCTGCACAGTTGCCTGAACGAGCGGTTTACTCACTCCATGGATTTTGCCCGGCTCACGGGGCTGGCCTTTGTAGAGAATTTCCGGGAGCTGGGCCTGCGCAGGTCCGGCAAGTACGAAGGCGCCTCTTTCCAGGTGCTGAAGCTGAGGCTGGTGTCCCGCGTAGGGCCCAATGGCGCGCAGGTCAACAATGTGGTGTTTTCCATTGTACAGCGCGCCGGCGTGGTGTTCCGGAACGGGGAGATCGTGGAGCATTATACGCCTGCCCGGGACCCGCTTTCCGACAAGACAGACGCCGGCGTGCCCGTTCCCGAAGGCGGCTTTGAGTTCAGGGGCGCCTGCACTCTGATATTTGACCTGGACTCCCAGCGGCTCAAATACGTGATCACCAAGCCTATACTGGATGTAGACAGCCTGGACAGCGACCGGCCGCCCGCGTTGAACCTTAAACGGATCCGCGCGCAGTATGCGTACCAGCACGGGGAAACAGATACCGGCATCAATGAATATTTCCGCTATTTCGGGAACGGCTTTCACCAGATGGCAGAGCCTTTCGCATTCCTTCACCAGCATTAACCGTTTACCATGACCACACCAATAAAAACAGGCCACAAGATCATGGCCACTCCCGCAATTACCCACGGTATACGTATGCCGCTAAAGTCCGACCGCGTGGCCATCCGCATGTATTGCCTGGGCACCGGCGATTGCTTTGTGCTGAAATTCATGAGCGGGAAGGCCCGCTGCTTTACCGTGATGATAGACTGCGGTAGCTGCAAGGGCGGCCCTGCGGAGTTCAGGCCCTTCCTGGAAGACCTGGCCGCCTATGTGAACAATACCATAGACCTGCTGGTGATAACGCACGAGCACAACGACCATGTGAACGGCTTTGCCAAGCACCCGGATATCTTTGAAGCCATGGACATCCGGGAAGCCTGGTTTGCCTGGACGGAAAACCCGGACGATCCCAACGGGCGTGCGCAGGAGCTGCTGAAGCAGCGCAGCCATATGCGCCTGGCCCTGCAAAATGCCATCCAGGCATACAAGGCCCGGCATGAGCAGCGGGAGCTGAAGGCCCGCAGCAACGGCCACCGTACCTTTGAGCAACTGATACTCAATAACAGCCGCGCTTTCCTGAACGGGCTCAACACCCTGGCGGAGATCAACCTGGAAGGCGCTGCAGGCGGGAAGTCACTGCCCGGCATGCGCATCATCAAACAGCTACTGAAAAAGAAAAAGACAAAGGTGCGCTACCTGGACCCCGGCGATATCCTGACCCTGCAGCAGGCGCCCGGCATAAAGTTCCATGTGCTGGGACCGCCTTCAAAAAGGGATTACATTTTTAAGAACGGCAAGCCGGGCGTGGATACCTATGACAAACACCTGGCCCTGGATGAAAGCTCGCTGTCCGTGAACGCCTTCCTGTCATTGAACAACAGTGTGCGGAATGATGTGCCTTTTGCCGTGGATTACCTGGTGAATGGCGACGATACGCAAAGCATATACGAAGATGCGCGCAACGAATGGCGCCGCATTGATAACGACTGGCTGTGCAGCGCCGGCTCCCTGGCGCTGCGGCTGAACAGCCATATCAATAACACCAGCCTGGCCCTGGCCATGGAGTCCGAAGCTACCGGCAAGGTGCTGCTGTTTCCCGGCGATGCCGAATATGGTAGCTGGGAGAGCTGGCATGAAATTGAGAAATGGAAGAGTAGGGGAAAGGATGGAAAGCACCTGGCGGAGGACCTGCTGAACAGGACCGTTTTTTATAAAGTAGGCCATCACCTGAGCTATAACGGCACCGCGCTGGAAAAAGGCATACTGATGATGGAAAGCGAGGAGCTGGCCGCCATGGCTACGCTTGACCGGCGCCGCATTGCAGAGAAATGGAAAAGCACGATGCCCAACAAATATCTGCTGCAGGAGCTGATCAGGCGTTGCCAGGGAAGGGTGTTTGTAATGGACGAATACCAGCTTGGTAACCGTCCTTCCCGGCAGTTGGACCCGCTTACGCTGGGCCGGAAAGTGTACGGTGAAGGATGGTCCGAAGATGGTAAAAGCATCCTCTACAAACAATATACTATCAGCCTTTAGCGGCCGGCCAGGTGTTATCGCCGGTATTGGCGTCCATGAAAATGCCGCCATCCAGCACCAGGGATTGTATTTTCTTTTTGGTGGCGATCTGCACGGCCGCGCGCTTTTGATTGACCTGCCATACCAGCGGCGTCTGGTGCAGGATTTCCGTGCTGCCATCCGTGTAGGTCACCTTTACATCAAAGGGCGCCGCCATGCCGCCCGGGTTGTCGATGGTGAGCGTATAGCCGGAGCCGTTAGGCGACACCTGCTTTACCGCCAGGTCTATATAGTTGGGTGAAAAGAACCAGTTGTTCCAGAACCAGTTCAGGTCTTTCCCTGCCGCGTTGTTAAATGTATAGAAGAAATCCCAGGGAATGGGGTGCTTGCCGTTCCAGCGTTCCATGTAAGTATGGAGGCATTTTTTGAACAGCGCATCGCCCAGCATGTCCTTCACGGCCAGGTAACCCAGGGCCGGCTTGCCATACTGGTTGCTGCCCAGCACCCTGCCGGCCAGCACGTCTCCCGGTGTAATGATCGGGATGTCTTCCTCCTGTGTATCGTCATTGATCCAGGGTGCTACGCGGAACCGTTTGAAAAACGTTTCCGCCTTTTCCGTGCCCAGGTCGGCCCGGCCTATCAGCAGCTCGAAGGTGGTGGCCCAGCCTTCATCCATGAAGCCGTAGCGGGTTTCGTTAATGCCCATGTAAAAAGGCATGTAGGTATGAGCTATTTCATGTTCCGCTACAAAGCGGGAGAAGGTGGGATCATCGTAGGTCTCGTCATTGGCCATCATCGGATACTCCATACCGGCATAGCCCTGCACGATGCAGGTTTTTTCATAAGGGTAGGCAATGCCGGGCCAGTGGTGCGAAAGCCAGTCCAGGGAATGCCGGCCGTATTGCACCATGCTGTGAAAATCCTTCGCGGTGTCATTATAGAATGCCTGTACGCCGGCGCGTCTTCCCGATATATCATCCACTACCACGCTGGCGGCATCCCATACATAATGATTGCTGAGGGCAAAGGCTACATCCGGCACATGGCTGGCTTTGAACTGCCAACTGTTGACGGCTTGTTGTGCGGTCACATTGCCGGCAGCCAGGTCTTCCGGTGTGACAATACGGATCACTTCATCAGCGGTTTGGGAGGCCTGTAATTTTTTTGCAAAAGCGGGCTGCAGCAGGGCGCCTGGCTGCTGCAGGGTGCCGGTGCCGCATACAATATAGTTTTGCGGTACATTTATAGTAACGGTATAATCGTTGAAGTCGCTGTAAAACTCCTGCGCGTCGGTAAACGCCATCCGGTCCCAACCGTTATAATCATCATATACGGCTACGCGCGGATAAAAATAGGCCAGGAACCAGGTAGTAGAATCGATCATGCCTTCGCGCCCGCTCTGCAGGGAGATGGGGTAATGCCACGCAAAGGAGAGCTTTACGGAATCATGTGGCAGCAGCGGCATAGGCAGCATCACCGCCTGCGCGGTAAAGGTGCCGGCACCGCCGGGCCATTTTTGCGTGGTCCCGTTTACAGCAAAGGCGTCGATCTGCATACCATCAGTCAGGTAATCTTTTCCGGCGCCACGCAGCCGCGGCGCACCTGGTTTATGAATGTTCAGGAAGAGCTTGATCACCAGCCGGTCCAGGGTGTCCGGGCTGTTGTTCACATAGGTGATCTCCTCCGTTCCCTTTACATTCCTGTTTGGTGGTAAAGCAGTGATCGTAATATCATAACGGCCGTAATTCTGCCAGTAATTTTTGCCTGGCCGCCCGTCCGGTGAACGGGTCTCTTTCTTATAGGCCTGCTTTACATCGCGTGGTATGTAGAGGGACTGGGCAATGGCGTGAAAAGAAATAACCACTGCAAATGCAGATAAGATGGCATGGCGGAACATAATGGTGGTGTTTAAGAGCTGAAGATAAAAATATTTTATTTAGCAAATAAATCAGCTTTCAGCCCTATCTTTGCAGCACATTGAAACAACTCGCCTCCATATTACTATTGATAGGCGTGCTGGCACAAACGTTCAGCAAAGCGATGATCGTGGCGGAGTACCAGTTGAACAGGGATTACATTGCCAAATTCCTGTGCGTGAACCGCGACAAGCCAAAGCTGCATTGTAACGGGCGCTGCCACATGATGAAAAAGATAAAGCAGGAGGAAAAGAAAGACCAGGACAACCCGGAGCGCAAGGCGGAAAACAAGTTCGAGATCATTACCGCCGCTTTCCAGCCCGCCAGCATCACTCCCTTCCGCACAGTATCCAATATGGAATATCCTGTTTTCCAGGAAAGTATCTGCACTGATTTTACTGCCTCGTTTTTTCACCCGCCCCAGGTGTAGGATTTAACTTTCGCTTTACAATTTGATTGCCTGAACAGCCGCCTGTACGCTGTTACAGCAGTCATGTATTCACCCGTTTAACTATTGAACATTATTGTCCGTACTGTCATGCCGTTGCGCATGCAGTCCACCTGTTCCTTTGCAGACTTGTGAGGGGATCGGAATGGACATACTATTGCCTTTGGATCATGAAAAGATTGTTATTGCTCTTTATTATAACAGCAGGCGCCGTACCGGTAGCACTTGCACAGGATACCACGCAGCCTGTCATGAAAGTCACCGATCTGCAGCAGGTGATCGTCAGCGCCAGCCGCTCCGCGCAAAAGCGCAGCGATGCGCCCATTGCCATCAGTACTATTACTGCTAAAACTTTGCAGGATGCCAAACCCAATCGCCTGGACCAGGTGCTGAATAAAGTGAGCGGCGTATTCATGGTGAGCCTGGCCAATGAACAGCATCAAATGAGCATCCGCCAGCCTATGACCACCAAAAGCCTTTTCCTGTACCTGGAAGACGGCATGCCCATCCGCACCACGGGCTTGTATAACCACAACGCCTTACTGGAAATGAATATGGCGGCGGCCAAACAGATAGAGGTGATCCGCGGGCCGGCATCCTCACTGTACGGCGCGGAAGCCATTGGCGGCGCCGTGAACATCATTACCCTTGCGCCTCCGCCGGTAAGGAGCGGTATGATAAGCATACAGGGGAACAACAACGGCTACAGGCGCGCCGACCTGCAGGCCGGCAGCACCTTCGGGAAATGGGGCCTGGTGGTAAGCGGTTATTATGCCAACCGCCACAACGGTCCGATCGACTACAGCGATTTTCACAAAACGGCCGTTACGCTGCGTACCGATTATAAAGCCAGCGAGCGGACCACCTGGAGCAACAGTATCAGCTTTATAGATTATTACAGCGATATGACCGGCTCCCTGGACAGTGCTGCTTTTGCGAACAAGGATTACACAACGCCTTATTCATTCACCTACCGCAAAGCGCGCGCATTGCGGGTACGCTCCTGGCTTACACAGCAATGGAACGATCGCAGCCAGACACAGTTGTCTCTCATGTTCCGCGACAATACCCTGAAGCAGAACCCGTCCTACTACATCAGCAACAACCGGACGAACCCGCTGCTGGCCAACGGGCAGGAGAACAACAGCTCCTTCAACAGCTACCTGGCGGTGGCCCAGCACCAGCAGCAATTCAAATGGCTGAACAGCAAGCTGATCGGCGGTATCAGCGCGGATATCAGCCCCAGCACCTATAACGCCCGCTACATACGGATCAACCGGGATGCAAAAGGTCATTACACCAGCTTTGCGCAAACGGATTCCACCCTGAGCGATTACGCCACCAATATCAGCAACCTGGCTTCCTACCTGCATTATGAAGTGGAACCGCTGGCCGGGTTGAAAGTAGTGGCGGCCCTGCGCTATGACTTCTACCATTTTGACTTCAATAATCATTTGTCTCCTTCCGCCAGTACAGGAGCGCCGTCTACACAGACGGACTTTAACCGGGTAACGCCCAAAGTAGGGCTTACCTATAATTACAAGGGCGTGGGCGTGTATGCCAATTACAGCCAGGGCTACGTGCCCCCGCAGGTATCCGAACTGTTCAACAGTGTGCAGGTGCCTTACCTGCAGCCGCAAACCTTTTTCAACTATGAGGCCGGCGGATGGTTTTCCCTCCTGCAGCACAAGCTGTATGCAGACTGGAGCCTGTACCTGATGAACGGTACCAACGAGATCATTTCCGTAAGGCAGGACGATGGTACTTTCCAGAACCAGAATGCCGGCAAAACCCGGCACCGCGGCATTGAATACGGCATTACCTGGCGCCCGGACCAGCAGTGGATGTTCCGCGTAAGCGGCACCAATGCCAGGCATACATTCACGGAATACAAGGAAAAGGGCAATGATTTCAGCAACAATGAAATGAGCACGGCGCCACGGTTCATCGCCAACGCAGAGTTTATGTACCACCCGGCTTTCATAAAGGGATTCCGCATAGGCCTGGAATGGCAGCACCTGGGTAAGTACTGGATGGACAACGCCAATACGCGGGAGTACAGCGGCTTCGACATCGTGCACCTGCGCACCGGCTACGCGCTGGGCAGGCTGGAGTTGTGGGTGAATGCCCTGAACCTGCTGAATAAGTACTATGCTACCATCGCCAGCAAATCTGCTTACGGCTACAGCTATAACCTGGGCGATCCGCGGGAATGGAATGTGGGCGTTGCCTGCCGCCTGGGGAAAATTAATTATTAATTATTCATGAGAAAGAAGATATATCAGGTGCACCGCACCCTGTCGCTCATTATTGCGGTGCCCGTGCTGCTATGGGCCGTGAGCGGCTTTATGCATCCGCTGATGACCACCCTCCGCCCGCAGGTAGCCACGCAGGCGTTGCCTCCGCTGGCGGTGGACAGCGCACAATTACAGACGGACCTGGCTACCGCCTTGCGGAAGAACAGGATAGACAGCATTGCCTGTTTCCGGCTGGTGCATATTGATACCACCTGGTTCTACCAAGTGCAACTGCACAATAAACAGGAGCCTGTTTACCTCAGCACCATCAACGGCCGTGAGCTGACCGCCGGCAACTGGCTGTACGCGCAATACCTGGCCCGGCAGTTCCTGGAAGGGCCCGCCCTCAGTGATACCACCGCCCCGCCGGTAGCGGTGGCGGAGCAGGAAAGCTCCCTGCATGATTGCTGTGACGCTGCTACCAACTGCGTGCTCAATGGCAGCAAAGGCAGCCAGGTGAGAGACGCCTCCATGCTGACGGCCTTTAACGAAGAATATAAAAGCATTAACCGGCTGCTGCCGGTGTACAGGGTGTCCTTTGACCGGGCGGATGGCATCCGGGTGTACGTGGAAACCACGCAGGACCGTTTTGCGTTTGCCATGGATAACAGGCGGGCGGTATTTGATACCGTGTTCCGGCTGCTGCACACCTGGGACTGGCTGAACTTTTCCGGGAAGGCCAGGCTTATCATCCTGTTCCTGCTGGCGGCGGCCGCCTGCTTTACCACGGTGCTGGGCCTGTACATTTTCTTTACCACCAAAAGCAAAAAGGTAAAAGGCAACGGCAGGGTCAGCGCCCGGCGCTATCACCGCTATACCGCCCTGGTGGCGGCGCTGTTTACCCTGCTGTGGACCTTCAGCGGCGCCTGGCATGCCCTTGCCAAGTGGAAGGACGATACCCGCGACCGTTATTTTTCGCGCAACAGCTTCCGGTCCGACAGCCTGTACCTCCCGTTCAGCGCCCTGCAGCAGGCGGTGGGATCGCCGCTTACAAATATCAGTCCCGTGAAGATGGAGGACGGCGCTTACTGGCAAGTATATACGAAGGATACGCCTGTGATCAGGTACCTGCGTATGCGCGACCTGGCCTTGCTGCCGCAGGGAGAGCAGCGCTATGCCGCTTACCTGGCCACGCTGTTCAGCGGCAATCCGCCGCAGGCGATCCGGGAGATCACGCCGGTCACAAGGTTCACGGACGAATATAACTTCACGGACAAGCGCCTGCCCGTATGGAAAGTAGGTTATGATGTGCAAAGGCGGGAAAGGTACTACGTGGAAACCCGGTCCGGCAGGCTGTCCGTACGGGTAGATGATGCGGACCTGCCCGAAGGGTATTCCTTCGCCTTGTTCCATAAGCATCATTTCATGGACTGGGGTGGGAAAGCCGCACGGGATTACAGCACCATGATATGGGCGCTGGCGCAGGTGGTGATGGTGATCGCAGGGCTGTATCTCTATTTCAGGATACGCAGCCGGGCAAAGATTTAAGCGGTTACGCCGGCCCTGTGTAGTGTTGTTGTATCAGTTGCGCCACCGCGCTGCGGGACAGGCCCGGGTCCTGTTCCGCAGTTTCTATTTTCTTTACCTGCTCCGCCAGGCCTTCATCGTTCACACAGTCCCGCATCCAGTTGGAGTAGTCGTGCCTTTTCAGGTGGAACAGCCAGGTATCGTCATCCACGCCCTGCGCCAGCTCTGCAAAGGTGTGCAGGTTATTGGCTTTCAGGCGCAGCTTGTTTGCCGGCCCGGTAAAGTAGAAGCTGTCCGGCCCCATATCGCCGGTAGCGTATTTTCTTTTATGCCGCTGCAGTATATGCTGCGGTACCATGGTCCTTACCAGGAAGGGCGCTTCACCGGAAGGCCGGTGCCATACCAGCGCTTCCCCTTTTTGCAGGGAAATATCGGGCAGGGCAGGGGCGGTTTCGCCTTTCAGCTCGGCATACCGGCGGATGGTTTCCTGCGGCGCATCGCCCACGGCCGCAATAGTGGTGGCCTGCTCCGGTAAGGAGCGGTGCAGCAGCTCCGGGCTGGTGGTAATGACCATGAAGTTGCGGAAGGTGGTGAGCGTGGCAAATGTTTGCGGGTCGGCCACGGCCGGTGCCAGGTGGTGCGCCTCATCCAGCAGCAGCCAGTGCGGGCGGCCTTTTTCCTGCTGCAGGGCCTGCATGGCCGCCAGCAGCTTTTGCAGGAAAAATGGCTTTTCTTCCATGGACAGCGCCAGCGTACAGGCGATCACGCTCTGGTAGGGTTTTTCCAGCAACTGCAGCAGCTCTTCCATGGCCGGCGGCTGGTCCACATCGCCAATGGTGACCACGTCCTGCAGCCCCAGGTAGTCGCCCTCGGGGTCCACCATGCAGAACTGGTAGCCATGCTGTAGCAATATTTCCATAAAGGCCGCGGTCAATGTGGTCTTTCCGCCACCGCTGGTGCCGGCCAGGATAATGCTGCTGCCGTATGGGCTGATCTGGAAGGGCGTGTTGTCAAAACGGTCGCCCAGGGGCAGGTAATGCCTTTGCAGCATCGGGTCCAGCGACAGCAGGTCCTCTTCCCGCATGCGATCGGCCAGTTGCATCACGCCGGCCCCGTGGTCTGCCGGCGTCACCCAGTCACTGATGTCCCGCAAGGAAGGCAGCGCGTTGGCCACGCTTACCGCGCATTCCGCCGCCTGCAGCAGGGCGGTGTCGTTTTCCGCATCACCTACCGCCACTACGTTATGCCGGGAAAAGCCCAGGGCTGCCAGGGCCGCCTCTAGGCCTTTTGACTTGTTGATGCCGGGCGGCAGCACCATTACCGCGCCCTTGTTGAAAATGATCTGGTGCTCCAGTCCCATTTCTTTGATCACTTCCAGTACCGTGGCCTGGTGCGGCTCCCAGGTAGCCACGATCACCCGTCCTTTGGAAAGGGGTTGTACACCGCGCGCCAGCAGCTTTTCCACGAAGGCAGGCGGCGGCGGGGCGCCCAGCCTGGTTTCCTCCAGGGTAGCCGGATCGTAGATCAGCGCCCCGTTTTCTGCTACAATGCGTTCAAATAAGGTGTGCGCCGGGAAGATGGACTTCAACTCGTCCAGCTCCCGGCCCGTTACCAGCAGCAGGACGCGGCCGCTGGCCTTCAATGCTTTCAGCGATTCTACCACTTCGCCGGGAACCGCTCCATGGTGCGCGATGGTGCCATCGTAATCCGTGGCCAGTACACAGTATCTCATGCCGGAATGAGGTGCAGGAATTGTACCATACTGCCATAATATCCCTACTTTTGTATAACAACGGCCTTATCCGGGAGCGGGTACAACTATATGCAGACGCCTGGGCTTACTGTTATGAAAGACCGAACAATGTCCGTGATGAATATTTTGATGAGGCTGGTGCATGCACCAGGTAAACTGTCAAATTGCATGCAATGAAAAATGGATGTACATATTAATGCTTTCCTGCTCCCGTGTACAGAACATTACCGCACTTAAGCAAAGGATCACCAGGCGCCTGGAAGAAATTTAAAAAATCCGTCGATTGTGTCAGGTTGGCGTATATGTGTTGACTATACGTGTAAAGTTCATTACTCACCAATAAAACTGACAACAATGGAAAACAAGAAAAAAGCCCTGCTTACCGGTTCCCTGCTGGCCGGTGCTTTAATGGCCACTGCTTCCCTGCAGGCGAATGCCGCCACGGACCTGTTCCGTTTCGATAACCTGGGCACCGGCGAAGCCGTAAGGTCCCGGCTGCTGGAAGGCAACAGCCACGCCCGCAGCCTGGAGCTGAACTGCGGCGAAAAGAAAGATTCCACTTCCATGAAAAAGAAGGGTAAAGAGGGCAAATGCGGCGAAGGCAAATGCGGAGAGGGCAAGTGCGGCGAAAAGAAAAAAGACAAGAAAATGAAGAAGGACAGCACCGCGGTGAAGCCCAAGTCTGCAAAGTAAGGTCAGCCGGCTGTCTGCAGTTGGCAGTCTGCGGCCTTCACCGGCTGCCGATTGCTGACTGCTCCTGCCTTGCCTTTTCACGTAAAAACATGCAATCATGGTTGGAATTGGTTTTCGAAAAGATTTTGCAGCCACCTTGCTGCAAAGCCCGTCCTTTCACCCCGCTTTTATCGAGGTGGCGCCGGAGAACTGGATAGGCGTAGGGGGCTACTGGAAAAAAATGTTCCGGCAGGCCCTGGAAAAATATCCGCTGTACACCCATGGCCTCTCGCTCTCCATCGGCAGCCCGGATGAGCTGGACCTTGTTTTCCTGCAACAGGTAAAGCGCTTTCTGCAGGAAACAAACGCCCGCGTTTATTCCGAGCATCTCAGCTATTCCAAATGCGATAACGCACACCTGTACGACCTGCTGCCTATTCCCTTTACTACCGATGCCGTGCAGCATGTGAGCCGCCGCATCCGGCAGGTGCAGGATCTGCTGGAAAGGCGGATCGCCATAGAGATCGTTAGCTACTATACGCCGGTAGCGCCGGAGCTGACGGAAATAGCGTTCATCAATGCCATCCTGCAGGAGGCGGACTGCGACCTGCTGCTGGATGTGAACAATGTATATGTAAACGCGTTTAACCACCAGTACGACGCCAAAGCATTCATCGACCAGTTGCCCCTGGAAAGGGTGAGCTATATTCATATGGCGGGGCATGAGCAGGTATCGGAAGACCTGATCATCGACACCCACGGGGAAGCTATTATTGACCCGGTATACGACCTTTTTGCCTACACCATGCAGCAGTTGGGCCACGATGTGCCTGTATTGCTGGAAAGGGATTTCAACATCCCGGCGCTGGACGAGCTGCAGCAGGAAATGGACCGCCTGCAGGCCATCAAAACCGTATACCTTAAAAAGCATCAACATGCCGCTGTCTGACCTCACACGCCGGCACCAGTCGGCCCTGGCATCCTATTGCCGCACCGGGCAGTACAACGCTATTCCGGGCGTGCACGCGGGGCATGTCACTCATTACCGCCGCCTGGTGTATAACGTGGTGGACGATATGCTGCAGTCCGCCTACCCGCTTACCCATCACCTGCTGAAGGCAAAGGAATGGAAAGCCCTGGTACAGGAGTTTTTCTCCAACCATCCCTGCCAGTCGCCGCAGGTATGGTACATGCCCGGGGAACTGTACCAGTACATGCTGCAGGTGCAGCACCCGTTGCTGCAGCAGTATGACTGCCTGCAGGAGCTGCTGTGGCTGGAGTGGACGGAGGTGGAGCTGTTCATGATGGAGGACCGGCCGGTGGAATACACCCCGGATGGCGACCTGCTCACCGATGCGCTGGTATTGAACCCGGAGCATCGCCTGCAGCGGTTCCGCTACCCGGTGCACCTGAAGCCGGCCAGGCAGATCACTGCAAATGACCAGGGTGATTATTTCCTTGTATTGTACCGCAAACCGGATACCGGCGAGGTGAGCTTCCTCAATCTGTCGCCGGTGCTGGCGCATATGCTGGAGTTGCTGGCGGAAGGTCCGCAGCCCGTGTCGGAGCTGATCCGGCAATCCTGCGCGGCCTGGCAACTGCCGCTTACGCCGGACATTGAGGCGGCGGGCAGCGCTTTTTTTTCACAGGCGCTGGAAAGCGGCCTGATCCCCGGGTTTAAAATAAAAAAAGATACATGAAGGCAATTCAATCCTACCACCGCACCACGAATGCCCTGGAAAAGGGTCGGGACCTTCCGCTCCTGTTGTTCAGGCTGATACTGGCCTATGGCTTTTATGAACCGGCCAAAATGAAATGGTCGGATATGAATAGTATCATACAGTGGTTTGGCAGCGCCAAATTCCCGGTGCCGGCGCTCAGCGCTTACCTGGTAGCCATCAGTGAAGGCGCAGGTGTAGTGCTCCTGGCGCTGGGACTGTTTACCCGCTTTATTACCGTGCCGCTCATGATCATTATGCTGGTAGCCATTTTTGCGGTGCACTGGTCAGCCGGCTTTGCCGCCAGCGACAACGGGTTCGAGATACCGCTGTATTACCTGCTGATGTTGTTTGCGCTGTTTATCATGGGACCGGGCCGCATCAGCCTTGATCACTGGTTGCGCAAAAAATACGGCAACTAATTTCCTATCTCCATACATACCAGCTTCCCGTCTGCCGAGGAGGCGATCAGGGTATGGGCATTGACCGGCTGCACGGTATTGACCAGGCAGTTGGAGAACTTGTGCCGCCATTGCAAGGCGCCGTCCTTTGCGGAGAGCGCGTATACCACACCGGACTGCGTAGGCACATATACGGTACCGTTATGCTCGTTGATAGGAGAAGGACATATTTCATAACCCAGCTCCACCGGTGATTTCCAGGCCATTTCCTGTACATCCGCATGGGTATTGCAGGCAATGACCGCTCCCTGCATGGTTTTCGCGTATACACGCGCGCTGTCTTCCGAAAGGCCCATGGATTCCCTTACCCAGTTGGCCGTATCGCGGTTCCGCCATAATTCCCTGCCGGTAAGGGCGTCCAGGGCGGTCATGTAGCGGTCCGGCGCTACAATGTACAGGGTATTACCTGTGGCTACCGGCCAGCAGGCGGCGGGGGAGAACATGCGGTTGGAAGCGCCGTTGTTCCAGGTCCAGATCCGCCTGCCGGTAGCGGCATCCAGCGCATAGAAATCGTTGCCCCAGGAGCCGAAGTATACTTTGTCCTGGTATACCAGGGGGCGTGTTTCCACGAAATTGCACACGCTGTCAAAATCCCATTGCAGGCGGCCGGTGGGGATGTCCCAGGCCCGGCAATGCCCGTCGGAGCCGGCTATAATGGCCATATCCCGGTACCGGGCGGCGCTGCTCACGATCGCTTTCCCGGTGGCCTGCTGCCATTGCAGGCGGCCGCTGCGGGCATCCAGGCAGTATACCTGCGCGTCTGTACAGGGCACGATCACATAATTATTGTGTACTAAGGGGGTAGCATATATTTTCCCTTTGGCATGGAACTGCCATACAGGTTGACCGGTTTCCAGGCTGACCGCTTTGATGTCGCCGTTGGTATTGGTGTAGATCACCTTACCGCCAGTAATGGCTACAGCGCTGCCAATATCGCCGGGCTCCTGTATGCTCCACCTGGTGCGCACCTGGGGGAACTCCTCGTTCATGGCGTAGGAGGGGCGGGGCGGGTTTGGCATCCATTGCGGCGCTCCGGAACTGTGCAGCGCCACGGCATGCCAGGCCGGCAGGGTTTCGCGGCCGGGACGCCGTTCGTTGAACACCAGCGAATCATGCACCAGCGAAACGATGTTGTACCCGCCGATGTCTTTTTTTGCCCGCAGGTTGGAACGGCACATAATGCCGGGAATGCCTTCAAAGTTGAGCGCCCGGTTGGCATGCCCGTGCCCGCAGATGATGGCTTTCACATTACGCCCTTTCAGGCGGTCCAGCGCTTCATACCAGTTATTCAGGCCGCTGTCCTGCGGGTAGTGGTTCACATAGATGATGGGCAGCTTTTTATCCGGGTGCTGCTCCAGTTGCTGCTCCAGCCATACAATGTTCTCCCGCGGCACCTGCCCGGGGCCCATGCGCATATTGGGGCCGCTATTGGTGCCGATGAACCAGTAGCCCTTGTATTGAAAGCTGAATGTTTCGCCGCCAAAAACGGTGCGGAAGGTATTGCAGCCGCTTTCAGACCATTTGGTGTCATGGTTGCCCGGCACGATATACCAGGGCTTTTGCAACTGGTCAAAAAGGCTTTTGGCCAGCCGCAGCTCTTCATCAGACCCGAACTCCGTAATGTCGCCGGAGATCATCACAAAGGCGATGCCGGGTTGCGCATTTATATCCTGCACGGTCATTTCCAGGTCTTCTTTTGCCGTGTGGTTGCCGATGTGCGTGTCGGACAGCATGGCAAAACGGAATAGTGTATCCTGCGCAAAAGCCGGCAGCAGCAGGCACAGCCATGCACAACAAATAATAAGTCTCTTCATATACACAATATATATTTCCTGTCGCTTATTACCGTTCCCTTAGAATATCCGTGCAAAGAAAGCTTTCATGTCCTGCCAGGAAGCGCTGTCTGCTGCGGCGTTATAGGCAATAGGCAGGTTGAATTGCTGACCGGTTTTCGTAGCATCCGGGTTGGTGAAGGCATGCGTGGCGCCGGGGTAGGTTTTAAACGTATAGTCGGCGCCGATGGAGTCCAGTCCTTTTTTGAACTGCGCTTCTTCCCCGGCGGAGACGAACTTGTCGGCGCCCCCGTGGCATACCAGTATTTTAGATGTCAGCAGGTCCTTGTTGGGTGTAACGCCAGCCAGGCTGCCGTGAAAGCTCACCACGCCCTTGAAAGGCAGTCCCATTTTAGCTGCGTTCAGCACCATGGCGCCGCCAAAGCAGTAGCCGATGGCGGCAATGCGATTGGTATCGGTCTGTGGAAAGGTTTTGATCTCCGCCAGTGCAGCGGCCATGCGTGATTTTATAAGCCCGGCATTGGTGTAGAATACGCCGGCGGCTTTGCCCGCTTCGTCCGGGGTGGGAGCCAGCTTGCCGTTGCCGTACATATCAACGGCCAGGGCAATGTAGCCCAGCTCGGCCAGTTGCCTGGCGCGGCTCCGGGGATAGTCGTTCAGGCCCCACCATTCCGGCACCACCAGCACGCCCGGGCGCTGCCGGTCGCTGGCTTCGTTGTACACCAGGTACCCGATGAGGGTGGTGGTATCATCCTGGTAGGTAACGGTGGCTTCCTTCAGTTTTATTTCCGGTGCGGCTGTTGAATCAGCGGCGGTCTCTTTGGACGCAGTCTGGCTGTTGCAGGCAACAGCGCCGGTCATGGCTGCCAGCAGGCAGGCAAAAAGCAGGGTATTTCCTTTCATATGTGTTGTATAAATAGCGGTTTTAAAGGCGTGCTCATTTGAGGGATAAATGTCGGGGTTTTCGGGCATATATAAAAAGCCGCCGGTGGAGCGGCGGCTTTTTATTTTATGCGTGGGGCATGATCAGGCGCCCATCAGGTCGTCCTGTTGGGCAGCAATGGCTTTCTGTTCCCGCACCTGCTCCTGGAAACGTTGCTCGTCCAGTACGCTGTCTTCCTTTCCAAAATGCCTCAGCAGGTAGTAGCGGTCATCTTCCCTGTTACCTGTATGCAGCCACAAGGCTTCCAGGTTCAGGGCCGGGAATTTCAGCAGCCGCAGCTCGCCTTCCACATTTTTGTCCCGCAGGCTGGCTTTCAGCTTTTCCATACCGTTCTCAATGCGGGCCAGGTAGTCATCGTCCGTGCTTACCTGCAGCAGTTGCGGATCTTCCGCCCGGGTAGACAGGTCGTAGAGGGCTACGGGGCTCTTTTCATCCATCTCGATCACGCGGAGTGAGCTGGGCTCGGCGGGTATCCTGATCTCCTGGTTGATGTCCTGCAGGCCGATCACGTAGGCATGGTGCGGAAAGGACAACTGCAGATCCGCAGCGCTCTTTTCCAGGTTCAGTTGGGGGCGCTGCATGCGCAGCAGCGGCCGCACTTCCGGGATGGGCTTGAGCAGTTCCGGCCTGATGGCGATGTCTTTTAACCACATAAAATAGAAGTGTTTTTTCGTGATGTAGCTATGTGTCCAGGAACCAGAGCCCTGGTAATTGTTGCTGAACTGGTCTACAGTCAGCACGCTTTTGCCGTAGATGGGATCATCGATGTGAAAGTACTTTATACTGAGCACTTTCGATACGCCGTAGATCACCATAAAATGTCCGCCGCCGCCGGACCAGCCCACGCGGGCGCCTACTACAAGCCCCTGGTCTATCTGGTCCTTTACGCTTTCCCAGGTCATCGTGCCCTGGAAGGATACGAAATTGTTGGTACGGGTAAGGGCCCTGTCCAGGTACCAGGGAACATTACAGGGGCCTGGCACCGGCGCGGTGCAGCAGGTTTCTCCGAGCTCTGCGGAAGCGATCTTGCATTGCGACCAGGGGTTCAGGAAACTGGAATAGAAGAAGGAGACGCTTTTGGAGGTGGCTGCCCAGCACCAGTTGGACTGCGTTTGCGGCTCCATGTTGAAGTTGAGCACCGTGCTCTGGTAAAGCTTATTCAGAATGCTCAGCTCCTCCAAAACAGGTTTCCGGATCACCTGTTCCTTGAGATTGGAAAAGTTCATGATCTGTTCAGTTTTTGGGGTTGAAAAATAAAAGGTTGCGCCAGGTCTTTGCGCCGGCGTGTACACAAAGGTACGCCCTTCCCGCGTCCGGTAGCCAGGTAGAAATACGCATTTTCCAGGGGATTTGGAATTTGAGAATTTTACTGTTATTTTGGTAACCGGTAAGATACTTGCCGTAATGGTAGATAGGGAACAACGTTATGGAAAAAGAATGTTATTCAGCGTGAACATGCCCCCTGTATGCATTGTAAGACTATATCCATATTGAAGAATTTAACTAGGTGCTATCTATGTATAACCTGCAAGGTGTAAAGGAACTGTATGACCGCATTTGCCTGAAAAGTGACCTGGATGCCTACCGGCAGTTGTTCCAGTTGATGGAAAACCCGCTGATCGCATTTATACGGGCGCTGGTAGGAGCAGAGGAAGTAGCGGAAGAGCTGTACTCCGACCTGTTTGTAAAAATATGGGCCCGGCGGCATGCCCTGCCGCTTACCGCACACCCGCGCAATTATATTTACACCATGGCCCGCAACCTGGCGCTGGACCACCTGAAGAAAGAACGTCACCTCCAAAGCATAGAGTTTAACGAGATCAATACCCTGCTGGTGCAGGACCAGGCGCCTACCCCGGAAGAGCAGGTGATCTCCAAGGAAATGGTGCGCAAAATAGAAGGCGCTATCAATGTGCTGCCCGCCCGCTGCCGGCTTATATTTAAAATGGTAAAGGAAGATGGCTTTAAGCACAAGGAGGTGGCCGCCCTGCTGGGTATTTCCGTAAATACGGTAGAGGTGCAGATGTCCATCGCCCTCAAGAAAGTAGCCGCTTCCGTAAAGTTCAAAACCCTGGTCTGAGGCCTGACATCCCGTTCCGGGAAATTTTTTTTCCGCCCCTTTAATGGTAATCTCTTTTTTCCGCCGTCTATTATAACTGTATATGATACAATAAATGAACGGACCGGAATCTATCTTTTACAAGCTGTTGTTGAAAAAGATCAGCGGAACGCTAACAGAAGAGGAGAAATGGCTGCTGGCAGACCTGCTGAAAGCATATCCGGCATTCTCTGAAGCATATGAAACGGTGCAGTGGCTTTGGAATGAAGCGGAAGTCACCTCCCTGGAAAGACCGCGTGAGCAATCAAACAAACTGCTGGAGCAGCACCTGCAACGCCTGCAGGATGAGGGGCTGCTGCCGGAAGGGGAGGAGGTGCCTGTTCCCGGTACGGCCGGCCGTGTAAAAAAGCGCCGGTATTACCTCCTGGGCGCGGGCATGCTGCTGACCATTTGCCTGGCAGCGTGGTGGTTGCTGCAGCGGCAGACCGGAGAGATCTTTATACAGGAGGAGCGCTATCCCAATATGGTGATGACACGCCCCGGTTCCCGTACCAAGCTGATACTGCCCGATGGCAGCACGGTATGGCTCAATGCCAGCAGCAAGCTTACCTATGGGGATGACTTCCTGGAAAAAGAACGCCGCGTACAGTTGGACGGGGAGGCTTTTTTTGATGTGGTAAAGAACGAAGGCAAGCCTTTTATTATCAATACCGCCATCATGGACGTAAAGGTACTGGGCACTTCCCTGAATGTACGGGCCTATGCCGGCGACAAAAAGGCCGAGGCCGTGCTGGTGAAGGGGAAAATAGACATACAGGTAAAACGGAGGCCGCAGGAGCATTACCTGCTCAGCGCTTATGAAAAGCTCAGCGTGGCGGCAGACCCGGACATTCACCCGAAAAAGCAGCTCACCATATCCAATGTAGAAGTAGTAGGGAAGGACAGCGTAATCGCGGAAACCGCCTGGGTGGATAATGAGCTGGTATTTACGGGTGAACCGCTGGGAGAGCTGGCCGGCAGGATGGAACGGTGGTTCGACCTGCGCATAAAGGTAAGGGGGGAACGCCTGCAGCACTTCAAAATGACAGGGGCTTTCAAGGATGAATCGCCGGAAGAAGCGCTGAAGGCTATCAGCCTCATTACCGGGTGCAGGTACCAGCTAAAGGATCATGCAGCCGTATTATATGATGAGTAAAAAACAAACGATCAACATTCTCTAACCAAAACCACGTTATGATGATCATCCGGAACAAAAGCGTATAAAAAAACGGGAAACGTAGCGGCGTTCCCCGTAAAAGCCAAAATCTCATGCTGGTAATTAGCGGTTACCAGGCATGTCGTTTTTATAACCTTTCAAACCAAATGTATGAAAATTTTTGACTTGTTGGAAGGCAGGCACGCCCGTGCCTGTAAGTCAATGCTCTGTATGAAGTTAACGGTCATCTTACTCCTCGCCGGCATATTGCAGGCTTCCGCAAATGTATACTCACAGGAAGCCCGGGTTACACTTAAACAGGAGAACAAAAGTATCAAGCTCCTGTTCAGGAAAATTGCGCAACAAACGGACTACCGCTTTATCTACCAGGAGGACGCGGCTTCGCTGGACCACCTCGTAACGGTAAACGTGCAGGCCACGCCTGTATCCCAGGTGCTGGCCATGGCCCTGAGCAATACCGGCTTCGGGTTCAGGATGGTCAACAATAACCTGATCGTGATATCGCCCAGGGGAAGCATGGTGCAGGACATTGTGCTGAAGGGCAAGGTCACGGACAAGAATAATCAGGCCGTGCCCGGCGCCACCATCAAGGTAGAAGGCACCAGCCGCGGCACCACTACGGATGTTAACGGCGCTTTCACCCTCACGGTGCCGGAATCTGCAAAGATCACCATCAGCGCCATCGGCTTCCTGCCGCAAACCCTGACGGTTACGGATAATGGTCCCCTGAACATCGTGCTGCAGGAAGATACCAAAGGACTAAGTGAAGTGGTGGTAGTGGGCTATGGCTCGCAGAAACGCGAGTCCGTTACCGGCTCTGTAGCTACCATCAAAGGAGCCGACCTGGTGAAATCGCCCGCCACCAACCTGAGTAATTCCATCGCCGGCCGCATGCCCGGCGTGGTGGCCATGCAGAATACCGGCGAGCCGGGGCAGGACGGTTCTACTATACGCATACGCGGTTCCAACACCCTGGGCAACAACGATCCCCTGGTGGTGATAGACGGGGTAGCGGCACGCGCCGGTGGCCTGGAAAGACTGAACCCCGCCGATATAGAAAGCATGTCTGTGCTGAAGGACGCCTCCGCCGCCATTTACGGCGCCAGGGCGGCCAACGGCGTAATACTGGTAACCACCAAGCGTGGCAGGTCCGGTAAGCCGGTACTCACCTACAACTTTAACCAGGGCTGGTCGCAGCCTACTGAGGTGCCGGAAATGTCCAATGCCACGGAATATGCGCAGATCAGGAATGAGCTGAGCATGTATAAGAACGTGGCGCCTACGGAATGGGGCGATGCCTGGAACGCCTTCAAGCAGAACGGCAGCTATACCTCGCCCAATACCGGCAATACCTGGACGCCGCCCTTCAGCCAGGAGGACCTGGACCTGTACAGTAATGGTACCGATCCCTGGGGCCATCCCAATACCGACTGGTACAAGGCTACGCTCAAAACCTGGTCGCCGGTGGCCAATCATACCCTGCAGCTTTCCGGCGGTACAGACGCTATCCGTTACCTTACCTCTTTCGGTTACCAGAAACAGGACGGCTATTACAAAAATTCCGCTACCGGTTTTGACCAGTACAGCCTGCGCATTAACCTGGATGGCCGGATCAATAAATACATCAACGTGAGCGTGGACATGCTGGGCCGCCAGGAGCAGCGTAACTTTCCAACCAGGAGCGCAGAAGATATTTTCCGTATGCTGATGCGCGGCAAGCCCACAGAGCCGGCTTTCTGGCCCAACGGCCTGCCTGGCCCGGACATTGAGTACGGTAATAACCCGGTAGTGATCACTACCAGCCAGACCGGCTATGACCGCGACAAGCGCTACTACCTGCAGACCAACGCCCGCCTGGATATCTCCATTCCCTGGGTACAGGGGCTGAAGCTGAGCGGCAACATCGCGTTTGACAAATACCTGAAACGCACCAAGACCTGGATGACCCCCTGGTACCTGTATACCTGGGACGGCACCAGCTATGAAGAGGACGGGGTTACGCCAAAGCTTACACGTAGTAAACGCGGCACTGATCAGGCCACGCTGGAGCAGGGCGACGAAGACCAGACCAACCAACTGCTGCGCGGCCTGCTCACCTATGACCGCACCTTTAACAATGATCATACCGTAAACCTGGTGTTTGGTATGGAAAAGGAAACCGTGAATAATGACAACTTCTCCGCTTCACGCAAATACTTCATCTCTTCCGCCATTGACCAACTGGTAGCCGGCGGCGACCAGGAAAAGAACAATGACGGAGGGGCCTGGGACCGTGCGCGCCTCAATTACTTTGGCCGTGCCGCCTATAACTATAAGGAAAAGTACCTGGCGGAATTTGTATGGCGGGTAGACGGTTCGTATATGTTCCCGGCGGAACACCGCTTTGGTTTCTTCCCCGGCATACTGGCCGGCTGGCGTATTTCCGAAGAGAATTTCTGGAAGGACAATGTACGCTTCATGAACTACCTGAAACTGCGTGCCTCCTGGGGCCGCCTGGGTAATGACCAGATCTATTTTGACGATGATGGCGATGGCGAGCTTACGTTGCAGGAATACCAGTATTACGGCACCTATGGCTTTAACAGCTATATCCTGAACAATCAAATGACCAAGTCCATTTTTGAAGCGCGCCTGGCCAATCCCTTCATTACCTGGGAAGTAGCCAACAACTACAATGTGGGCCTGGACGGACAGTTGCTGGGCGGCAAGATCTATTTTGAGCTGGACGCCTTCATGAACAAGCGCTCCGGCATACTGGTACGCCGTAATGCCTCCATCCCGCAAACCACCGGTATGACCCTCCCGGCGGAGAACCTGGGCAAGGTGGATAACAAGGGATTTGAGTTCCAGGTAGGCTACAACAACAATGCCGGCGAGTTCCATTACAATGTAAGCGTGAATGGCGGCTACGCCAAGAACGAGATCAAGTTCTGGGACGAGCCTCCCGGCGCGCCCGAGTGGCAGCGATCCACCGGTAAGACCATGAACACGGAAATTTATTACGAGTATGACGGCGTGTTCCGCGATTATGACGACATCAAGAACAACACCATCGACTACAGCGCCCTGACCAACGACCTCCGCCCCGGCGATATGAAGTTCAGGGATATTAATGGAGATGGCAAGATAGACGGCGATGACAAGGTGCGCATGTCAAAGAACAATCAACCCACCTTTACGGGCGGCCTGAATATAAACATGCAGTACAAGGACTTTGACTGCTCTATTCTTGTACAGGGCGCTACCGGCGCCGCTTTGCACATCAATACGGAATCCGGCGAAATAGGCAATTTTACCAAGGACTACTATGACCACCGCTGGAGCCCCGACAATCCCAGCAGCGTGCATCCCCGCACCAGCGACCGGAATGACACTTACTGGGCTACCGGCAATACGTACTGGTTCAGGAGCACCAATTACGTGCGCCTGAAGAACATAGAGATCGGCTATAATCTTTCTGATCTGCTGAAGAAACGCATGGGCATTAATGCAATGAGAGTATATGTTAACTGCCTTAACCTGTTTACCATGGACAAGCTGAAGATACTGGACCCTGAATCCGTTAGCGGCAACGGCCAGTACTACCCGCAGGCAAGAGTGATCAATGCAGGTTTTTCATTAACATTTTAAAGCGTAACACTATGCAGTACTATAAAATAAAGCGTATATACTTTGGAGTGGCCCTGGTGATAGGCGGGCTGATAACGGCATGTAACAAGGATTTCCTGAATACCCAGCCCCGGGATGAAGCGGCGGAAGACCTGGTGTTCACCGATCCCGGTCTCACCGAAGCTTTTGTGAACGATATCTATAACGGCCTTAGCAGCGGCGGTTTCCTGGAAACCATGCTGGCTTCCGCCACGGATGAGACCATGTTCACCCACGGCTACGGCATGAAGAACATGGTAGAGGCCACCATCAGCCCTACCGATGCGGAATATGTTACCAACCGCAGCACCATGCGCTGGGGCGAGCTGTATAAAAGGATCAGGGCCTGTAATAAACTCTTTTCCAAAATTGAAGGCGTACCGTTTGACGACGGCAGTGTAAAGGACCGTTTAAAGGGGGAAACATTTTTTCTGCGCGCTTATTTTTATCACCAACTGGTACGTGGCTACGGCGGGGTACCGCTGGTGGACAGGGTATATGAACTGGGCGAAACAGACTATACCATTGCGCGCGGCTCATTTGAGGATTGCGTGAACTTTATCGTGAAGGATTGCGATTCCGCTGCCTATTACCTGGAAGGAAAAGAGGGCAGTATCGTAAAAGGCCGCGCTACAGCCGGCGCTGCCATGGCCCTGAAATCGCGCATACTGCTGTACGCCGCCAGCGACCTGCATGATGTGCCTACGGCGCAGGCTAAATCTTCTGTAATAGCCGGCTTCAGCGATCCGGAGCTGCTGGGCTACACCGGCGGCAGCCGCACAGAGCGCTGGCAGAAAGCAAAAGATGCCGCCAAAGCCATTATCGACCGGGGCATGTATGCCCTGCAAAGCCCGGACCCTGCCAGCGCGGAGGAAGCCACCGCCAATATACAGGCCATGTTCCTGGCAGACAACAGCGAGAGCATCTTTTCCCGCTATTTTATAAATGACAAGGACGAGCCGGGTGGCAACATCGGGTTATACAACGGCCCTAACGGCTATCATAACTGGGCCGGCAACACGCCTACGCAACTGCTGGTGGACGACTACCTGATGAGCGATGGTACAGCCTTTGACTGGAGCAACCCCGCGCATAAGGCCAATCCCTACCAGAACCGCGACCCGCGCTTTTATGCTACCATCCTGTACGACGGGGCCAACTGGCGCAAGCGCCCGGCAGATGTGCAGGCGAAAGATCCTTTTAACCAGGTGCAGACCGGCCGCTACGAAGTGTATAATGGTTCCCAGAACGTGCCCGTGGCCGGCCTGGATACGCGCCAGGGTCCGATAGAGGACTGGAACGGCACCTTTACCGGCTACTACTTCAAGAAGTTCATTGATACCACGATAGACGCACAGTTCTATAACCAGCAGGTGCCGTACCCGTTCTTCCGCTACACGGAAGTGCTCCTGAACTACGTGGAAGCCTGTATTGAGCTGGGCGAGGAAGGCGAAGCCCGTACCTACCTAAACATGATCCGCCGCCGTGCATTTATGCCCGAGATCACCGCATCCGGTAACGCGCTCCGCGATGCTTACCGCCATGAGCGCGAAATAGAGATGGCGCTGGAGGAACAACGCTTCTATGACGTAAGGCGCTGGATGATACCGCAGGCTACGGTAGGCCGCCCCCTGAAGGGCATCAACATTACGGCTACCCTGAAGCCGGGCAGCCAGCTTACCATTTACAGGTATGATCCCAACCACTATAATTACACCTATACACCGGTGACCCTGGAAGCGGAAAAACGCCTGTGGCTGGATAAAATGTATTTCATGCCCATACAGCGTGATGAAATAAACCGGAATAACCAATTGGTGCAAAACCCGGGCTACTAGCTCCGGTAATTCCAAATCCCAGCGTCCGGATTCCAAACTAACGGCAGTTTCTCAACTATTTGGTAACAGCGCCGTATTATTGCAGGTCCGCCTGCATTTTGGGATCTGGATGTTGGGATTTGGTATTTTTTACACCTGCCGCTTGTAAAATAGCGGGAAGGAAGTCAAAAAATCGGTTTAATTTGATGCCTCATTACTGCTTTTAAAACGGCTATTATTTATGCAGATGGAACCGGTCCGCCGGCTGGCGGGAGGTTCCATGAGACCGCTAACAAAAAATTATTGACGAATGAAAACATGCTTAAGACTGTTGCTGGTGATCACCGGCGCCAGCATTCTTACTTCGTGTGGGCAACAGGGGGGTACCGGCTCCGGCCAGGATACTACCGCACTGCCTGAGATCACTCCGGATGCAGATACGGCAGGGCTGAAGCTGCCGGCCGGCTTTGGCGCTATCAAAGTGGCGGACAGCATCGGCAAGGCCCGTCACCTTGTAGTGACCAGTGAGGGCGATATTTATGTAAAACTGGCCAGCGTAAAAGATGGCAAAGGCATTATAAGGCTGCATGACGCTGACGGCGACGGCAGGGCAGAAGAGCAGAGTGGTTTCGGCGATTACGGCGGCACCGGCATTGCCCTTAAGAACGGCTACCTGTACGCTTCTTCCAACACGGATGTATACCGCTACAAGCTGAACGAGCACAACCAGGTGGCTGCTTCCGCGCAGCCGGAAAAGATCGTGACCGGGCTGATAGACCGCAACCAGCACGAGTCCAAATCCATTGTGCTGGACAACGACGGCAATATTTATGTGAACATCGGGGCCTTTTCCAATGCCTGCCAGCAGCAGGACCGTACCGCCGGCTCACCCGGCATGCAGCCCTGTCCCGTACTGGACTCTGCCGGCGGCATCTGGCAGTTCAAGGCGGACCAGCAGGATCAGACCTACGGGAACGGCGTGCGCTATGCCACCGGTCTGCGCAACGTGGTGGGGCTGGACTGGAACCAGCAGACGAATGCGCTGTACGTGATGCAGCACGGCCGCGACCAGTTGCATGATATGTTCCCTAAGAAATTCACGCAGGAACAGTCCATCAACCTGCCTGCAGAGTGCCTGTACCGCATCGATAAAGGCGCTGATGCCGGCTGGCCCTATATTTATTACGATGGCGGGCAGCAAAAGAAAATACTGGCCCCTGAATATGGCGGCGATGGTAAAAAGACCGGCGGCGAAAATGCCATAGACCCCCTGGTGGCCTTCCCGGCGCATATGGCGCCCAACGGCCTGCTGTTCTATACCGGCGATATGTTCCCGGAAAAGTATAAGAATGGCGCTTTCATTGCCTTCCATGGCTCCTGGAACCGCGCCCCTGAAAAGCAGGAAGGTTACTATGTAGCCTTTGTGCCCTTTAAGGACGGCAAACCTTCCGGCAACTGGGAAGTGTTTGCAGACGGCTTTGCCGGTACGGACAATATCGTTTCTCCCGGCGATGCCAAACACCGTCCCTGCGGCCTGGCGCAAGGCCCCGACGGATCGCTGTATGTATCTGATGATGCAAGGGGAACGATCTACAGGATCGTGTACAAAAAATAGGAAGCCGGCATGCCGGAATATTAAGATGCCGATGTGCTAAGTAACCAGCACATCGGCATCTTAGTTTAGGGGACCGGCGGCAGGAGGTGTTTATTGTTGATGCCGATTAGCTGGTCCGGCCCGCTGCTCAATTTTTTTCCTGTTTTTATTGCAAAATTCTGGAGAATATTTGTAGCTTTAAAACCAGTTCGAAGAATAAAACCCCAACAGACAGGCAGGAAAGTACCCCAAAATTCCACATATCTTTTAATAAGAAACCATGACGGAACCCCAATTAACGGCATTGCTGGAAAGCATTACCGGTCACCTGCAGGCAGCATCTCCTGAACAGGAATCCGCATTACAGCAGGCGCGCCTCCGGATCGCCGCCTCCCTGTTGCACAACGATGATACCGGCAGCGAACAGTTGTTCGCCAATTCCGATCTCTATGCGCGCGAAAAGATCAGCGCCGCCAGTATGAACAATATTTCCAGGATCGTAAAACAAACGCTGCAGCAGCAGCCCGATGAAGGCCTGCGCGTGTTTGTGCGCAGCGTGCCGGTACGTAATGCGCAGCTTTCCGGCAGCGTGCCGGAATGGGCGGCCGGCGCCAAAGCGGTGGAAACCCTGGGCCCCTTTCTAAACAACGAAGGCCGCGAAATATGGGTGGACGTGTATAAGGTCGTAAAGCTGGTTACCCTGTACATGGGGGCGCAGCCGGTGCTGCTGTTCAAGGCATCGGTGGGCAGGCTGTCGCCCGCAGCCACCACCAGCTATACCATTGTTGCCGGCAGCGTATGGATCAATGCCCGTTTGCTGTCGCCTGCCGCGCCGGTCAACCGGTTTACCGGTATCCGGGTAAAGGGCGGCACGCTGCAGTTAAGCCTGGCGCCTGCCATGCAGAACGGCAAAATAACGCTGAACCCCGGCGCCAACATTACCCTTTCCCTGCAGCCGGCGCCCGATGAGGACGAGGGCGCGGTCGGGACCTCCGCTCATGGCAGTGACGCGCGCGCCGCCCAATACCAGTTGCCGGCGGCCTGGAGCTTTACCTGGAGCGGCGTGGCCAAGCGTATCGTGACCATGAAAGTGGGGGAAGCCACCTGCCGCCTGTACGGCCAGGAAATGAGCCTCAGCTACCAGCCGGTGCCCAATCCCCCGCTTACCTATAACGATCTTTTTCACCTGGTGCTGATCCCCTGGAAGGCCAGTGTGCCGGAACTGCAGGTGTCGGAATGCCATAGCCCTTTCATTACGCTGTCCGGGACTGCGGGCATACAAAAGAGTTACTGGAGCCTGGCGGCGGCGGTGCTGGATGTGAACAATCCCCTGGAAGCAGCCGGCAACGGCGGCCTGTTCCTGGAATGCGACGAAGGGTTGCGGGCGGTGTGGACCAACCTGCAGCACGAGGAGCTGCGGCTGACGCAGCCGTTTATAGCCGGTACGCCGGGCAGCATCGTCATCGGCGACCTGCAGGCAGGCATTGCCGGCGCCTCCCAGCACCTGGAACTGTGGAAGGATGCCGGGCATCCGCACCGTTGCGCGGTAGACCTGGTATTCCCCGCTACGGCGCCTTTCTTTTACAGCAGCAGCAGTCCCCAGGGACAGGAGCTGCTGACCACCCTCTGCAACAGCGATTTTAAAACAGACCGGCCGGTAAAGGTGAACGGGGAGGTGTTTGACATCCGTTCCCGCTCCTCGCTGCTGATGTTGGGCGCCAGCGACGCCCGCGGGCTGATCTACCTGTACGATGATAACATTATCGCGGATAATGCGCCGGCTACCGCTACGGCCCCGCCGGCGATCCGGCCGGTGGCCATTGCCCTGGAGAATGCCCTGTTCACCGTATCGCCGGTGAATGCCTGCCTGCTGTTCGGCGAATGCGACGCCGGCTGGCAACGGGTAACAAAGGGCGTGCTGTTCCTTTCGTTCTACCTGTACCGTTATATGCCTACTTTACCGGACCCCTATGTAGGCAACCTGCGTACCTGGGACCGCCTGTTCCGCGAAACCTTGTCGCACGCCGGCAGGGCCGGCGCAGGCCCGTTGAGCGTACTATTGTGCGCCGTGCAGTATGAGCCGGTGGATGATGAAACGGATCATGTAAAGACCAGCTTCCATTTTGGCGCATTGCCGGCCACTGCTACCGCCACGGTGGCGGGTACGCCCGCGCCCGCTACGGCTACCATTACACGCAGTGCCCGCCTTTCTTCCGCCCGCTCCCTCTCCGGTTTTGGAGCGGTGCGTGGAGCGGTGAAAATCACGGCCGCCAGCCTGGAAAGAACGGCGGCGGAGAACAACGCTTTCCTGGAAAGGCTTACGCTGAAGCCCGAGATCGCCGCTTTACAGGAAGCCGAACCGGCGCTGAATCCCAGCGTTACCGGCGATATATTGCAACAGGCCATCCAGCAAACCAACAAAGGATATACCTACAGTAATTTCTGGGACAATCACCTGGTGGGCAACCGGCTGAACGCGGAGCCTTTTGCCCTGCTGGATGTGAGCAGCAACGCCAACCAGATGGGCATCAGCGTAAGCGGGCAGATGATCATTGTAAAAACGGGCGCCGTAGTGCCGGGCGTAGCTGCCGGCGAGGCCGCGGTGGTCAGCAGCAATACCGGTTTTCCTTTTATCGTGGACGGCATGGAAGTAAAATCACCCGGTGTGCTGGTGCGCGCCTTCACCTTGCCGCAGATCGCCTGGGAGCCGGAGATCAACCTCACGCCGCCGGACCGGGATGATCCGCTGGACCCTACCTCGCCCAAGCTGGCGATGGACCCCGAAGCCGGGTTCATGTATTATACGGATGATGGCGGCCCGACCCGCATCTGGAACAACAATACGAAACCGGTGGCCCTGGCTCCCATACCGGTGATACAGTCGCTGGTGCATGAGTTTAAGAATAACCCGCAGAATTTCACGGTATCGGCCTTTACGCTGCCCTTCGGGCTGAAGGCGATCAATTACGTATCCCGCAATTTCGTAGAGCCGCAGCCGCCGGATATCAACACCATCCGCCCGCTGTTCCGCGAGAATGAGGACGGCACGCACCGGCTGGAAGGCGGCATACAGTTGCGCATGACCGCGGGCACTTTTGGTAAAACAGATCCTTTGCTGGGCAATGACTCCTCCATGTTCCCCGGTTATATCATACAGCTCAACAACCTGCTGGGCGTGACCGGGCAGCCTACCATGGCCAGCAACCTGGGCCACCGGGTTACGGAGATCTTCAACAACGAGTTCCTGACCGGTGTGCTCAGCCTGTCCACCCTGGTGAAAGACTCCAGGGGCGTACCGCTGGAGCGCATGGACATTACCGGCTACGGCGCCAGCATCTTCAGCAACTGGGTAAGCCCTTCCGCCGCCATGGCCCAAACCAGCCAGGCAAAATTCGACGTGATGCTGGGACGTACCGCCCATGAAGTGATACAGGTAAAGAGCATCCTGTATCCCTGGGGCATACGGGTGGTGCGCACCATCACCGTGTTCCGCACGGCCACCGGTTATGTGTTCCGCACGGACAGCGGCTGGAAGGCGGAAAGTGATGGTAAGTTCGATTTCTCCTTCCGCTACAAGAAAAAAGGGGTGGACCCTTATACCACCAACCCTGCGGACTTCGTAACCGAGCAGGCGCCCTACGAGTTCCATCCCGGTGTGATCAAAGGATTATTTAACGTCCGCAATATCAGGGATGCGCCTTCCGTAACGGAATACACCTCCACCAACGATATTCCCAACAATACGGATTACCTCAACGGCATCAAAGGCCAGATCTATACCAACACTTCCGGCAGCACCCTGCATGAGCCGGTGAAATGCGGCGGCGTGTACTTTGATGCCGATGTGGAAATAGAGAACGTGGTGCAGGGGCATGTGAATAAAAGAGTGGTGTCCAAAAAAATACTGGGCTATGTGCAGGTGGCCCCCGCAGGCAAACCGCTCACCCCGCAGCAACTGAAAGCGTTGCTGGCCCTGCAGGGAGGTTGCATAGGCGGGGACCTGGACTGCGTGGTGGACATCAACAACAGCGACCAGCAGATGCGCCTGAACCGCTTTGATGTCAATAACTCCACGGATGCCGGCGGCAACCCCGTGTTTGTAGTGGCGGCCCGCGGCAACGTGTTCCTGCCCAAGGACGGCAGTTGGTCCATGGTGCAGCACAATGCCGGCACCGGCGATGTAACGCCCCTCCCGTCCAATGTAACGGTGCCGCTTATACGTACCGGTAAATGGAAAAAAGATGTGGTGATAGACCCGGCTGTGGTCACCAGCCAGTTGCTGCGCATTGCGCACCCGCTGGAGGTGCTGCGCCCGCCCGGCGCCAGCACCGTCAATTTCGGCTACCTGCAAAGCACGGCCACGCAAAAGGCCCTGTTCCTTACCCCCGCATACGGGTTGGGGCAAAAAATGCTGCTCAGCAAAACGCCGCCCATTTTTGCGGACGCCTACCGCCTGATGACGGGCAGCGGCATCTTCCCCAACATCGGCAACGCCATTGATAATTTCGGCAAGGCCATGCCTATGCTGAACGGCCTGGACAGCAACAGCAACCCGGCCGTAGCCTTCGTCACCAACGCGCTGTCAGACGGCGGCGCCCAGGTGCTGGAACTGCTGGAAGTACAGGCGGAAAAAGCCGGTGAAGCGGTGATAAAGCAGGGTATGAGCCTGCTGCAGAAAGGCGCCAACGGCGTACTGGACAAGGCGCTGAAATTTGACGTGCCTTCGTTTGACATTCCCCTTGTAGATACCGAAGCGCTGCGCATTTACATAGAGTACAAAACAGGCGGTAAGGACGAGCCGCCCGCCAGCTACGTGGACAGCAAGCTGAATTTCGATGTAGACTCCTTTGCCAGCGATATGGGCAACCAGTGGAAAAGCCGGCTCAATAACCTGGCCATGGTAGTGGACCTGGGCGATATGAAAAGGCTGATGACCATTAAAGGCAATTTTGACGCCAGCAAGAACAAGGAAAGCGGTTATGAAGGCGGCAATGCCGGCGGGGTGGGGCTGCCGGTGCCCGAAATAGAGTTCAGCGATGCCCTGCAGCCGGTGATAGACATCCTGGAAGTGCTGGCGCAACTGAGCCAGGGCAATTATGCCGAGGCCATGAAGAAAGGGCTGAAGATCGCCATGAGCAACAGCGGCGAGATATGGGAATACAAGTTCGAAGCCTCCAAGGAGATCCCGCTGGTGCGCTTCCCGCCCACGGACGAGCTGTATAACAGCGCCCAAACTCCGCTGAAGCTGGAGGCCTCCCTGGGCGTAGGCGTATACTTCAATGCCGCGCTGAAGGTCACTACTGATCCGGGGCAACTGCTGCCTACGGCCGGCGCTTTCCTGCAGTTCCACGGCGGCATCAGCGTAATGTGCATGTCCGTAGGCGTGGGCTCCATTTTCGCGCTGGGGTCCGTAGATGTAAAGATCGCCTGCGATACAAAGGTAGGCCCCAACCTTACGCTGGCCTTTGCTTTTGGCGTACAGATCGTAGTGAGCTTCCCGGTGGTGGGCAATGCCAGCGTTACCTTCATGGTGGGCGTGGAAATGTATGCCGACAAGGACAAGGTCGTGATCACCGCCCTGATGCTGTTCCGTGGCAATGCCGAGCTGCTGGGCGGGCTGGTATGCGTGACCATCACCATAGAAGCCAAAGGCATCGTGGAAAGGAGCGGCGGTAAAACAGAAACCTCCGCGCAGGTCACCTTTGCGCTGGACATCAGCATTTTCCTCATCATAGACATCAGCTTCTCAAAAACCTGGGGGGAAGACCGGCAGATCGCCTGACCCCTGTAAAAACTGATATACACATGGAAGCCAAAAGAAGATATACGGTCATGGTTTTCCCGCAGGGGTTTGACGGCACCCAACTGGCCCTGAACATTGTGCTGATCCCCCGCAATCAGAACCCCTTCGATCCTTATGCAACGGGCTTGCCCGCACCGGATGACGCCGCTACGCCCTTTGCGGACCTGGTGCCGCAGTTTGAGCTGGGCGTGGTGAAGGGCCTGGATGAATGGCCGCTGAGCAATGCCACCGCCCCCGGCCGCATCCCGGTAAAGATACCCGTGACCGTTACGGCCGCCGCCAATAAAAAGCCCCTGCTGCAGGCCATTGCCGCAGACCTGGGCGCTAAAATAAATGTAGACAACACCACCGACAAGGCAGAACCGGTGATCGCCAACGAAGCCCTGACGGTGCGCAAGTACCTGCCGCTGAGCTACCGGGAATCTTTCAATTTTACCACGCCCCGGCATCCCAATGCCAGCACGGACGACAGCTACCATTGCGCCATTCGCAAGGACACCAAGAAGAAGCCCGGCTGGGCCAACAAGGACGACCTGAGCTGGGGGCAGGTGTTTGCCCACATACTCCGCCAGCCTTTGCTGGCAAGGGCCTGCGGCATGATCTACAGCACCACGGTGTCTGTGGAGGACAATGCCGCCCTGTTTGAAAAGGGCTGCTACCTCTATGCCGACCTGGTGAACGCAGATTATGTGCCCATACAGGACGCACTGCTGGAGGATGCGGACGGGCCTTTTGTTAAAAGATACGCCGCCCGGCTGCCCAAATTGGAGGTGGATACGCCGCGGCCGGTGTTTGCGCCGCTGCTGTTCCCCGTATTGTACCGTAAAGCGATGGATGCCGTGGACCCCGAGCCCAAAGGGCAGTGGGACAAAATATTTGCGGAGCTGAATGAATATAACGACGGCTTCGCCAGGATCGTGCACGCCGCGCAGCCAGTGAGCTGCAACCTGCTGGCCGAACAGCAGGACGGCGAGCACCCGGTAAAGGATGCTGGTATACGCCTGGCCTGGGACGATGAACAGATCATGATCTGGTACATCCGGCAACTGGGCCAGAACCCGGAGGAGCCGGGCAAACGGCTGGATGCGCCCCTGGGCGTGTTTGGCTACCGCATTGATGTAAGGGAGCAGGGCGCGGCCAACTGGAGCAGCCTGAACCTGGTGCGCAGCAGGCAATCCTACAACATTGGCGATGCCGGCGTAGGCAATGGGGCCAACGAGGAAGTGGAGCTGCCTTACCAGGTGTTTCCCACCCAACTGGATAATGATACCTCCGCCGCTTACTGGTTGCCCATGTACTTTACCGGCTGGATTGGCAAAAGCCTGGTGCTGAAGGATACGGACGCAGTACAGATCTACCGCAATACCGAAGGGCAGACCAGCCCGGACGATCCTACGCCGAAGAACGTGGCGCCCGGCAACCTGTTTGATGAAGTAGCGGCCGAAGCGCAACTGCGCTATGGCCATACCTACGAGTTCAAGGTGCGCATGGCGGATATCAGCGGGGGCGGCCCTTCCGTGTCGGAGGAAGTGTTCAATAACGCACCATCGCCTACGGCTACACGCCATTTTAAAAGATACATCGCGCCCGGCCTTTGCCGTATTGAGAAGCCGGCTGCCCTGCTTACAGCGCAGCAGGAGTTTTTTAACGGCGCCATCGTGGACGGCGATACGGTATTTGATGCGGAGCCGGTGTTGCAGATACGCCGCCCGGTGCTCAATTATCCCGCCGTGGTATTTACCGGCAGGTACCAGGCCGCCGGGCAGGACCCGGTGCAGTTGCTGGTGCAGTCCGTGCAGGCGCAGGGCGACAGCAAGGTGCCCGCCATTGCGGACCCGGATGTGACCCGGGTGGAGATCAGGGTGGAAGTGGAAACGCTGCGCCTGGACAACCTGCTGAGCGACAGCGGGCGGGAAAATTATATTACGCTCTACCGCACTACCCGCAGCTTTGATCCCGGCTTTGAAGATGAGCTGGAGCTGCCGGTGGTATTTCACGATGTGCCCGTGCTGAACCTCGGCAACGAGGATGATCCTTTTAACGACGCTACCCTCAACAAACCGGCCATTGACGCGATGACAGATATACCGCTGCCCACCGCCCGCAAGATACGGTTGACCGTACGGGCCGTGTGCGACGGCGACAGCAGCTATTTCGGGTTTATCAACGAGGCCAACCCGGACCTGGACAGCCGCTATGGGAAGACCACGCAGCTATGGTTTTACAAGGAGTCCGGCAGCGAGGAAGACCTGCTGCTGCCCAGACCCAATGTATCGCCGGTGCAGGCCATTTACCTGCAGCCGGACCCGGTACTGCCCAATGATGGTTCCCTGGCGTTCATGTTCTTCCTCCGCGAAAATGCCATGCAGATGCCTGATATGGTGCAGCGCCTGGCGCAGCAACTGGGCGTGCAGTCCAATGGCCTTACGCTTACCGGCAAAAAAGGAGAGCGGGTGGTATTTGGCTGCAACAGCAAAATACGCCACCACCTGGCGCCGGACCAGAGCAGCATTACCTTCTCCTCCAAGGGCGACCTGGCCAACCACTGGCTGGGCTGCCTGGTGTACCGCCTGCACCGCGACTGGAGTTGGGACGCCCTGCAGGACGTGAGCTTCGTGATAAGCCGCAATAAGAAATTCAGCCGCGATACGCCCGCCGAAACAGAAACACTGGATGTGCTGGGCGATATCGAGCTGAAGCATTACGCCTCCTTTGAATCCCTGACGCCGGATGAATTCGGGATCGTGAACCGGGATTACACCACGCTGGTGTTCATTGACGCCATTGAGCCGAAAGCCTCACTGAAACGCCCCAACGGGCAGTTGCGCTTCCCGGACGAGCTGGAAGTGGATTACACGATCACGCCGCAGTTCAAGCCGGGACACGGCGCGCCGGCCGCCATTACACCGGACCCGCTCCGGCTGCCCACCACCGTAATACCTGCACAGGTGCCGAAGATCGCCAGCGTGGGCATCGCATTCTCGCCCTATCGTAAAAATGAGCAGTACAGCGCTACAGAGCCCCGGCAGCGTTACCTGTGGGTGGAGCTGGAAGAGCCGGTGCAGGACCCGCATGACACCCTGTTCTGCAGGGCGCTGCATTATGCGCCCGACCAACTGATCAGTAATAATATCGGTATTGTGAATGATGTGGCGGAAGACCCGCCGCTGCCCATAGACCCGGAATACATCCGCAGCATTACGCCCGGGCAAACGGACGACATGGCGGGCCTCAGCGCCATGCAGGCTATGGAAAAAGCCAGCGGCAATGACGATGTGCATTACCTGCTGCCCCTGCCGCCGGGATTGCATGCGGAAAGCCCGGAGCTCTTCGGGTTCTTTACCTACGAGTTCCGGGTAGGCCACGGCCACTGGAGCAATGCAGACGAACAGGAAAACCTGTGGAGTACGGCGCAGGGCAGGTTCGGCAGGCCACTGCGCGTAACCGGCCTGCAGCATCCTGCGCCCACGCTCCTCTGCAATGTAGACCGCGATAAAGACCGGGTATATGTGAACGCGCCTTACGCCAAAGCCGTATGGAAGGGAAAGAACGTAACCCCTGATCCGCCGCGCACCCAGTTGCATTGCGTACTGTATGCGCAGGTGAAGCAGGCGGACGGGCTGGCCTACCGTAATATCCTGTTGGGTGAAAAGCTGATGGAGCTGCACCGGCCGGCGGAAAGCATTGCCGTGCCCGGCCGCGACCTAGGGCTGTTGTACCAGGCGGCCAAAACGGAGCTGCACCGCTGGACCGTAGAACAGACCGATGAACCGGCCAGGGCCGGGATACTGCTCACCAACCTTACTTTGCTGGATGAAGTGAATACCCTCCGGCTGGACCCCGAAACACAGCGGAAAGTAAATGTATTGATAAAGGAGCGTGCAGCAGGCAGGATCATGGAGCCTGACCGGGAAACCGCCCGCAAACTGCTGCAGGCTTATGATGCATTGCAGGAGAGCATCGCAGTACCCGTGCAGCCTGTTGCGGCGCAAAGCTTTACGGACGCTTCGCTGGTGGCTGGCGCCAAGGTGGCTATTTTGAAGGACCAGGTGAAAACAGCCGTCACCACCTGGGACAATAAGGAAATAGCCGCCCTGCTCACAGGACTGGGGTTGCCGGAAGATGCGCCGTTGAGCGTGCTGGTGGTGGAAGTGTTCGGTAATATAACCAGCATTTATGAGCATATCGGGCTGTCATTACCGGAGATCAAAAAGCTCACGGCCAACAACCCGGAGATCTATGCAGCCATAGAAGGACGGCGCCTGCAGAGCGAACGGGCGCTGTCGGATGCGCTGGGACGGTACCGCATACTGCGCACGTCGCCGCTAACGGAAGTGCCGTTTGTATGCTGCCCGACCTGCGCGGTTTGAAGAACTGGCGTGTAACAAGCATAAAAAAAGCCTCCCCTTTGGGAGGCTTTGAATATTAACGCATTCGTGCTTAGTTGTTTCTTGTAGCATACACTGCTTCTGCTGCCTCGGGCGTTTTTTTCTCCGGGGCTTTTTCCCATTCATCTGCATTGGCAATGCCCAGCTCCGTTGGACGGAATACCGGGTCCAGGCCGGCTTTCCGTTGGGCGCGGTAATCTTTCAGCGCTTTCAGTGCGGGTTTTTGCAGGAAGATAATGGCGATCATGTTCAGCCAGGCCATCATGCCTACGCCGATATCGCCCAGGGCCCAGGCGAGGGAAGCTGTTTTAACGGAACCATAGAAAGTGGTAACGAGGATCAGTATACGAAGGCCCCATATCATCCAGCGGCCGTTCCCTTTTTTATCCAGGTAGCTCAGGTTGGTCTCTGCAATATAGTAGTAAGCCATAATGGTAGTAAAGGCAAAGAACAGCAGCGATATGGCCACAAAGCCGCCGCCCACGGCGGGGAAGTGAGTGTTTACCGCGTGCTGTGTAAAGGCCGGTCCTATTTCCACGCCGGGTATATGCTCTACCAGGAAACCGCCGGCAGGGTTCACCACGTTATACTGGCCGGTAAACAGGATCATAAAGGCGGTAGCGGTGCACACCAGCAGGGTATCCACGTACACCGAGAAGGCCTGTACCAGTCCCTGCTTGGCCGGGTGACTTACTTCCGCGGCGGCAGCGGCGTGCGGCGCAGTGCCCTGGCCGGCTTCATTGGAGTAGATGCCCCTTTTCACCCCCCAGGCAATGGCCGAGCCAAAAAGCCCGGAAAAAATAGCTTCGCCGTTAAAGGCGGAACGGATGATCAGCGCGATCACGGCCGGTACTTCTGTAATATTCAGCACCATGATGATGAGGGCCATCAGGATGTAAGCGCCTGCCATAAAAGGTACCACCAGTTCGGCTACCTTGCCGATCCGCTTTACGCCGCCCAGTATGATCAGGGCCAGCAGCAGGGTCACAACACCCCCGGTAACGGCTACCGGCACGTTGAATGCCTGCTTCATGCCCAGTGCGATGCTGTTGCTCTGCACGCCCGGCAAAAAGAAAGCGGTACTTAAGATGGTGGCAATGGCAAAGATCACGGCGTACCATTTCAGGCCCAGTCCTTTTTCTATATAATAGGCAGGGCCGCCGCGGTACTGGCCGTCCTTCACCTGCTTGTAGATCTGGCCGAGGGTGGCTTCCACGAAAGCGGAGGCCGCGCCCAGGAACGCGATCAGCCACATCCAGAAGATGGAGCCGGGGCCGCCCATGGCAATAGCGGTAGCTACGCCGGCAATGTTACCGGTGCCCACCCGGCCCGCAATGGCCATGGTAAAGGCCTGGAAAGAGGTGACACCTTTTTCTGATGCCGGCCCGCCGAACAGCAGCCGGATCATGTCCTTTATATATCGGATCTGTAAAAAGCGGGTTACAATCGAAAAGTAGATACCGGCGCCGAGGCAGAGAATGATGAGGGCATTGCTCCAGACGGCGTCGTTAATTGTTTTGATGATAGCTTCCATATTCATTCATTGTGTAGCCAGTTGGCACGATGGCTGGTTTTTTGCAGGTTGCTGAAATTAATAAAGCGTTAAATTAAGTGAATTTTTACGAGAAATAAGCCGAAAGGCCTGTATTTTCTGATATCCACCCGGTTAATTCAACGAATTAAAATTATTTCAATATAACATCGCAGGGCTGCCAACCGGCTACCAATGAAGCATTTACATGTTTTCTTCCAGCCATTTCACCACTAACCCGGTGGTCTGGGCCACGGCTGCCGGCTGATAATAGAAGTCAAACTGGTTGTACTGGTTCAGCCAGGTGATCTCTTTAGATGCTGGTAATTGTGCATAGAACTGCCGGGCGCCATCGGGAATGGCCGCGTTTTCACTGTGTATAATATATACCGGCTGTTTTACCTGCCTGGCAATGGCTACACCGTCAAAGCCCAGCCATTCCGGCCAACTGAGCACGGCCAGGCGGTTGGGCCATTCCGGTATGGCGCCCTTGGCCGGGTTCAGGTAGTAGTCCAGCGTATCGCCGGGCCAGTACATGGCGGCGCTGCTGTCTGTATTGCTGGCGGCGGGAATGGTAAGCGTTTTCCCGCTGGCCGCAAATTCATGGGCGGCGGCTTCTCCTCCGGCGATCAGGCCGGCCACTCCGCCGGGGCGGCTGCCGTAAATACCTTCCAGCAGGGCGGCATTGTGGAGCCAGGGCGCAATGGCCACTACCGCTTTCACGCGTGGGTCGGCCGTGGCGGCGTCCGCCATATAGCCAGCACTGGCGCAGATACCGGCCAGGGCTATACGATCTTTGTCGGTAAAGGGTTGTGCATGCAGCCAGCTTACGGCTTCCTGTATGTCGGCTATCTTGGCGCGCGGGTTTTCAAATTCCCGGGGCTGTCCTTCGCTGGCCCCGAAGTAACGGAAGTCGAAGGTAAGCGCTATATAGCCCTGGGCCGCCAGTTGCCGCGCATAGAGCGCCGGCATCTGTTCCTTTACCGTGATCCAGCTCCCCGCGACTATCACGGCAGGATACTGCCGGTGCCCGCTGAAGCCCGGCGGCAGGTACAGGTGCCCTTTCAGCACCAGCCCGTTGCTGGTAAAGGCAATGTCCCGGCGGGATACCTGGTCTGCGGCGGCGCCGTTCACATTAAAGCTGCGCTGCAGGGTACTGCCAAAGGCCGCTTCCAGTATGAAAGGATCGAAATATTCCGTAACGGTTTTGATCCTGTTTCCCTCTACCCGGAAAATGTTCACGTAATTATTATTATAGGCGCCGCCGTTTTTCAATTGTATGTTGCCGCTGAACTGCGCGATCACCACATCCGGCCGGTCTGTGGCAAACAGCTTGCGGGGAAACCGCATGCTGCTGTAATTTTCCGGCAGGGCTTTGTATTGCTGGTGAATGGCCTGCCTGTCCGGCAGCAGGGAGGGAAAGCCGGCCGGGGACAGGGGCATTTCCTGCCGGGCATCCTCACTCCATACTTCCATGAAGGCGTTGATATCCATTTTTTCCAGCGCGCTGAAATAGCTTTCCACCGCGGCGCGGGCATTGGCAGTAAGCGTGGCGGGCGGCCATGGCCTGCCTGCCTTTACCTGTTCCTGCGCCAATGCCGGTAACTGCAGGTTGCCTGCCTGCTTTTGCAGGTTCAGCCGCATGGCGCTTACTTTCCAGGCGCCGTGCTGCCGCCGCAGGGAAAAATCGTAGGTGCCGGTCACTACCCATATATTATTGTGTGTATCGTTGGGCAGGTAATGCAGCGCCAGGCCGTGACAGGTGGCGGTGGCGCTGTCGCCCTGTACCTCTGCTGTGAATGAGCCTACCTGGTGATGGGTGCTGTAAAAGCCGGGCAGCACCTGCTGCCAGGCGTTGGTGATCTGTTGCGGTGTGAGCGTGACCGGTTCGCCGCCGGCCAGCGAAGTGTAGTCCAGTATTACTTCCTGTGCAAAGGACTGCTGTACTTTTTCCCATTGGCGGGCATCGCTGCTCTCGAAGATGTTGAGCAGGACGGCGATAATGGCGGTTGTTTCCATGTGCTTTGTGTTTTGTAGCGCAAAGATGGGCGCAAAGCAGGCAAGGGGATAACAAACAACAAAGCAAGCCTGACAAATTTCAAATACTTACTGCTGGTGTTGCTCCCGGTATTGTGCCGGGGTTTGCTGCATGTATTTCCTGAAAAAGGCGCTGAAATGGGTGGCTTCGCGGAAAGCCAGCAGGAAAGCGATCTCCTTGATGCTTTTATCCGTTTGGGCCAGCATTTGCCGGGAAAGGAGCAGCAGGTGCTGGTGCACCAGTTGGCGGGCCGTTTTGCCGGTAATGCGCTTTATCACCGCGTTCAGGTAATTGGGATGCACGTGCAGTTGCTGGGCATAGTAGGCAGGGGAGTGCAGGGCGGCATCCTGCGGCGTATGGAAGAAGCTGTATTCTATCAGCGTCTGGAAGCGGGAGAGGAGTTGGATGTCCGCATTCCGGTTGTGCTGCTGCAAGTCCTCGCCGGTAAAGGCATGCGCCTCGAAGAAGCGTTTTACGTACAGCAGCAGCAGGTGTGTGTAGGCATATATCAGTTGGAAATTGTCCGGGTGGGAGGAATGGTATTCCGTGTATATTTTTTCAAACAGGACCTGCAGGTATGCCAGCAGGTCGGGCGGTACATTGAAAGGGATGGCCTTGTCTGTACGGCAAAAGGGAAAGTCCGCCAGGAAATGCTGCCACAGGGGATTGCCATTCACGAAATCTGTATCGAAAAGTATGTAAAAACCTTTCCAGTCCGGCAGTATATCCCAGGATATTACCTGGTAAGGCGAGTTGAAGAAGATGTTACCGTGCAGCAAGGCCCCGTTCACCTGCCGGTTGCTGCCCGCTACCCGGAGGGCAATGGCATAGCATTCATGGCGGAACGGCGCTACTACGGTATGCACGGTTTTCATATTATCCTCAAAGCGGCGGATGTCATAATGCGGATGCCGGGGCGGCGGAATGTTGATGTGCCGGCAGTACTCCTGGATGGAACGGACTAAGTGCATGCACCCAAGTTAAAGAATTTATCATTTTTCAATTACTTGACTTTGTCAAATAAATAGTTGCTTTTGTCAAATATAGTCCGGATATTTGTGAAGCGATTTAAGAGGATTTGCCATGCCTGTCAAACCAGCAACTATTCTTGCCATCCGGCAGTTCAACCGTTTTTATACCAGGCTGATAGGCCTGCTGAACCAGCATATGCTGGACAGTCCCTATTCTTTATCGGAAGTGCGGGCCCTCTACGAGATCGGGCATACGGATAACTGTACGGCGGGGCTGCTTACAGAGCGCCTGCAGATAGACGGCGGTTATCTCAGCCGTATGCTGAAAGCATTTGAGCGGGATAAAATAGTAAGCCGCCGGCAGTCCGCCACAGACGGCCGTACCTGGTACCTGCAGCTTACCGCCAAGGGGAAGCGCCTGCTGCAAACCCTGGACGAGCGCTCCAATGAGCAGATAAGGCAGGTGCTGGCCCCCCTGCCGGAGGTACAGCAGCAGGAAGTGACTGAATCCATGCAAACCATCCGCCAGTGCCTGGGAGAAAAGCAGCCACTCACCCTGCAGGACCTGGTGTTTCGGCATCAGCTACAGCCGGGAGATGTGGGATACCTGATTTACCTGCATGGAGATATTTATGCGAAAGAAACCGCCTACAACCTGGAGTTTGAGACCTATGTCTGCAAAACCTTTTACGATTTTCTGCAAAATTATGATCCGGGTAAGGACCGGGTATTCCTGGCTACCTGGCGCGGCCGCATTGTAGGCGCGGTAGCCATACTGGGGCATTCCGCCACGCTGGCGCAACTGCGCTGGCTGCTGGTGCACCCGGACATGCGGGGCATCGGGTTGGGTAAAAAACTGGTGGAGGATGCGCTGGCTTTTTGCCGCGAAAAAGGTTACCGGCAGGTATACCTGCTCACCACCAACCAGCAGACCACGGCGGCGGCCTTATACACCCGCGCCGGGTTCAGGAGAACGGAGGTGACGCCCCAGGAAATGTGGGGCCACCGGTTGTATGAGGAAAGATATGAATTGGAGATAACTACTCACTAACGTTGCTGTACTTGCTCAGCAGCACGATCTGTCCCAGGTGGTACGAAGCATGGTCCACCACGCCCTGGAAATAGTAGGCCGCGGGGTGGCTGGTGCCGGGAAACAACTCATATAGCTTCTCTTCCGGGAAAGCGCGGATGGCGCTCGCCAGGTGCTCTACCGAATGCTCCAGCCGGTGCCGGGTGGCTTCCCAGTTTTCCTCCCCATGATTTTCCGGCAGGTAAAAATCCGGCAGGTCGCCTTCCTGCTCAGGCTGTTCATTGTGCATATAGCGCAGCACCCGCTGGTTCCAGTAAATAAGGTGGTTAACGATCTGCCATATACAATTGGAGCCGTTAATGCGCTGTACGGCCTGCTGTGCGTTCACCCGTTTGAGATGTTCGGTGAAAATAACGTCTATCCAGGGAGAGCCGTCATACAGGTTTTGCAGTGATTGCGCCAGGAATTCCAGATGTGACATGGTAATTGCAGGTTTATGTTTACCGTGAACTTAAATTTACAAATATTTTGCCGTATCCGTTTTTCCATGCCACTTTTTACCATGTCTTTATTCTTCGTTACATTTAGAGCCTAAATACAACAGCTATGGATCAACAACAACTGGAGATCAACCGGAATGAGGATGCCATGCGGATGGCCATCAGTACGCTGAAGCAGCGCCTGGCCGTCATAGAACAGGGCGGGGGGAAAAAGAATATGGAGAAGGTGCGGCAGAAGGGCAAGCTCACCCCCCGGGAAAGGATCGCTTATCTCACGGATAAGGACTCCCCGTTTACCGAGATCGGCGCCTTTGCCGCTTACGATATGTACACGGAGCATGGCGGTTGCCCGGCGGCTGGCACAGTAGGCGGCATCGGCTATGTGAGCGGCCGGCAATGCATGATCGTAGCCAATGATATGACCGTAAAAGCGGGCGCCTGGTTCCCCATGACCGGTAAAAAGAACCTGCGCCTGCAGGAAATAGCCATGGAAAACCGGTTGCCCATCATTTACCTGGTAGACAGCGCCGGCGTATACCTGCCCATGCAGGACGAGATATTCCCCGACAAGGAACATTTTGGCCGTATTTTCTATAACAACGCCCGCATGAGCGCCATGGGCATTACGCAGATCGCGGCGGTCATGGGCAGTTGCGTGGCTGGCGGCGCCTACCTGCCCATTATGAGCGACGAAGTGCTGATGGTGGAAGGCAACGGCTCCATTTTCCTGGCCGGCCCTTACCTGGTGAAGGCCGCCATTGGCGAAAGCGTAGATGCGGAAACGTTAGGCGGCGCCGTTACCCATACAGAGATATCCGGCATTGCGGACTACAAATTCAAAACAGACCAGGAATGCCTGGACCAGGTGCGCAGCATTATGAGCCGGCTGGGATCGCCTGCCAGCGCCGGTTTTGACCGGGTAGCACCGGTAGCGCCCGCCAAAGACCCGGAATTGCTGTACGGCATCCTGCCGGCGGACAGCACCCGGCCTTATGACATGCTGGACGTGATCGCGCAATTGACTGACGGATCGGAATTTGAACAATACAAACAGGACTACGGCAAGAGCATCCTTTGCGGCTATGCCCGTATTGACGGCTGGGCCGTAGGAATCGTAGCCAACCAGCGCAAAATAGTGAAAAGCAAACGCGGCGAGATGCAGATGGGCGGCGTGATCTATAACGACAGCGCGGACAAGGCGGCCCGTTTTATCATGAACTGCAACCAGAAAAAAATACCCCTGGTGTTCCTGCAGGATGTTACCGGTTTTATGGTGGGCAGCCGCAGCGAACATGCCGGCATCATCAAGGACGGCGCTAAACTGGTGAACGCCGTGGCCAACTCCATTGTGCCCAAGATCACTATCATTATCGGCAATTCTTACGGGGCCGGTAATTACGCTATGTGCGGCAAGGCCTATGGCCCGCGCTTCATTTATGCCTGGCCTACCGCCAAAATAGCCGTAATGGGCGGCGAGCAGGCAGCCAAAACCCTGCTGCAGATACAGGTAGCTTCCCTGAAAGCAAAAGGGGAGGAGATCAGCCCGGAAGAAGAAAATAAGCTGCTGTCGGCCATTACAGAACGGTATAACAGCCAAACCACCCCTTACTACGCCGCTGCGCGGTTGTGGGTAGACGATATCATTGATCCTGCGGAGACGCGCCGCGTGATCTCCGAAGGCATCACTGCCGCCAACCAGGCGCCCCTTTCCGGGGAGGAGTTTAAGCTGGGCGTATTCCAGGTGTAGCCAGCAATTAATAATGAAGAATTAATCATTAATAATTAATAATACTCGTAGCACAAGTGTTCTTTTGAAACACCGATGCCACGATTATTAATTATTAATTCTTCATTATTAATTATTATTGCACCCTTATGTCAGCAATTACGATCTACACAGACGGCGCATCACGCGGTAACCCGGGCCCTGGCGGTTATGGCGTAATATTAATGTGGGGCAAGCTGCGCAAGGAACTGTCGCAGGGATACCGCCGCACTACCAATAACCGTATGGAGCTGCTGGCCGTTATTACCGGGCTGGAAGCATTGAAGAAGGACGGGCTGGCCGTGAATATCTTTACCGACAGTGAATACATTGTAAACAGTATTGAAAAAGGCTGGCTCTGGAACTGGGTAAAGATCGGCTTCAAGGACAAGAAAAATAAAGACCTCTGGCAGCGGTTCATTCCCCTGTATAAAAAGCACCAGGTAAAAATGACCTGGGTAAAAGGCCATGCCAGCAACCCTTATAACAACCGCTGTGACGAACTGGCCACCCAGGCCGCGGATAATGGCCCCTGGCTGACAGACGAGGGGTTTGAGCAGGGTTAAAAGCTGTAATTATACCCCAGCGTTGCCGTCACGTTGCTGCTGTTGCCTTTGGGCGTCCACCGGGTCTGGTGCACGGCATTCAGGTTCACATTATGTTTTTTCAGGAAAATGTAGGCTGCGTTCGCGCGCAGGTTGAGCACCTGTCCCTGTTGCTGTCCGTCGCTGGCGCTGCTGTTATAGGAAGTGGTGAAGCCGGCGGTAGCTTTTTTGTCGAACAGCTTTGCGTTGATGCCCAGGGTGGGGCCCAGCGTCAGGAAATCGTTGCGGCCGATGCTGTTGTAGCTTAAGTTAAAGGCGCCGGTAAAGCTGATCTGGCGCGGTATCAGCAGCAGGGTGTAGGCCGTGTTGGCGTTATAGAAACGGGAGCCGTTGCCTTTCCACAATACGCCGTTCTGTATGTCCGCCGCATCCTGTACGTTGAGGTTCATGTTAATGTTATGGCTTTTGTTGCCGGCGGTCTTCATCATGTAGTTCACATTAAGCCCTACGTTCTGCGACACCTGTTTGAAGTTCAGGGTATCCATATTGCCGTAAGGGTCGGTCTGGTTAATGTATTCAAACTGCGGCCTGATGTTGGTATAGGTCTGGAAGTTGGAATAGCTGAGATTGAGGTTCCATTTTTCATCCGGCATGTAATTGGCGTTCAGGGAGCTGACCATGCGCGAGGTGGCGCCGGCTTTGGTATGGCTCAGGTCGTCGCGCTGGTAGCCTACGTTAACGGCTATATTGGCCTTGTCCTTCAGGAAAGGCTGGGAGAAATTGACGGTGATGTTCTCCAGGTCGTTGTTCATGTAATACGCGCCCAGGGTCTGGTAGCCGGGATCGATGCGCTCATAGCCCAGGCCGATGGTGCTTTTGAAGAAGGTATAGTTCAAGCCTGCTTTCAAGGCTTTATAGAAGCGGGTATTCCGGGCCTCGTACATAAAAACGGTTTCCAGCAGGTTCCCGCCGGATGTTTTGGCCGCCCCGTGGTTATCGCGCCGGTCCAGCTTCATGGCGCTGTTGGCATACTCCGCTGTCAGCTCCAGCCCTTTACGGGGTCGCAGGGTAGCGCTCAGGCTTACGGTCAGGTTCTCTTTCGGGTAGATGTGCAGCGTATCCGGCAGGTATTGCGCAGGATCGGTATGGTCCTTGGCGCGGAGAAAGCTGAGGGCCAGCGCATAGTGCTCCCTGTTCAGCGCCAGCTTAGCCCCGTAACCCATGCGCCGGTAGGAGGGCAGCACGCTGCGGTTGGTGCTGTCATAGTTCACGGCGCGCAGCAGCCGGCCGTACATAGCGCTGATGCTCCAGCCGCTTTCCGGCGCCACGTCTACGCCTACACCGGTAAACTGGTGCCCGTTCAGCGTATAAGGCGAGAACGACATGACCACATCGCCGATATGGGCCGTAACGCCTTTGTAGGTAGGGTGCAGGCTGAGGCGGTTGGGCATGGTGGGATAGGAATAGCCGGCGCCGGCATTGGTGAGGTTAAAGGAAAAGGGCAGGTTGAGCTGGCCAAGCAGGTTGGCGTTCAGGCTGCCGTTGATGAACCAGGTGAAAGGCTGCCGCCCGTAGCCGCCGCCGCTGTTGAATACCGTGCTGGCATTGAGGCCGCCGTTCACTTTAAGCGGCTTGCCTTTGCCAAACATATCGCCGATATTTTCCAGGTTGATCTGTTGCGCCGGTGACAGCAGGGGTAAGCACACTGCCGCGCATAGGCATAGGGCCAGGGGTTTATTCATACTTCTGAACTTTTATGTCCGCCAATATATAGGCCGTGCTGCCTTCCAGCACGAAGTCCTTTATTTTCACCGCGCCTTTGCGCCCGTCCTGCGTTTGGAACAGCACCACGCGGGGTAGCAGGGTATAGTCAAACTGCAGGCCGCCTGTAGCATTGGCCGGCCATTGCAGGCTTTGCAGGGGCGCATCGCTCTGCATGTTGTCAAAATCGGCTACGGTGAGCTGCACATTGCAGTTGCACTGTTCCTGCCGGTTGATGAAGCGGGTGGCGGCAGCGCCGGGTATAGCGCTAAAGGTATAGCTGGCGGCCGAATCCGGGGATATGAACTTGTTATAGGTAAAGTTCCGGTTAAGCCCGAAGAATACCAGGTCTATCTCTTTGCCGCCTGCCGAAAGGTCGTCTCCTTTGCGGAACACTTTCCGCAGCCGGGTGGAATAGAAGCAGCCAATATCCGCATGCGCGGTGCTGATGCCCAGCTTCACATCCTTGATAGTGCGCAGGCGGGAATTGGGCTTTACCGTGATGCTGCGCGTGATGGCGCCGGACTCCTTGCCATTGGCCGTTTTGAGCGTAATGGTATAGGTGCCGGGATCCTGCAGGAAGAGGGTGGTATTGGACGCGGTATCGCTGTCCAGCACGCCGCCGCTGCTTTGCCACTGCTGGCTGAGGTAGCTGCTGCTTTTGCTTTCCAGGATGGCGGTCAGGGGCGCTTCATAATCATCGTCATGGAAGGAGGGCCTTATTTCAAAGTCCGTGCTGAGTGGCGGCTTTACGGAGATGGTTTTGCTGAGCGAGAAGGTTTGTCCGCCGTTGCTTACCTGCAGGGTCACTTCGTGCGGGCCGGGTGTGGTAAACGTAATGAGCGGCGGCGCAGTGCCTTCCGCGGCGGCCGGGTCCCCGCCTTCAAAGGTCCAGTTCCAGGCGCTGCCGCCGGTAGTACGGTTGGTGAATTTTACCTGTACGGGTGAAAAGTCGTTGAGCTGTATTTCGGCATCAAAAGCCACCTGCACGGCGCTGTCCAGCGTGATGGTGATGGTCTTTGTTTCGCGGGTATCCTCATTCCAGGCTTCCAGGGTCACCTTGTGGGCGCCTGCCTGGCTAAAGGTTACGGAGCCGGGGTTCTCATATTCCGAAGTAGCCGGTTCCCCGCCTTCAAAGGTCCATTTAAAGCCGGTAGCGCCCACGCTGCGGTTGGTGAAATTGAGCACCGCGGGCACGGTACGGGAGCTGTCTGCCAGCACATAGGTGAAGTCTGCCGTGACCGGGCGGGGCACTTCCTTATAGCAGGCCGCGCACAGCAGCAGCAGTGTACATAGGGTATAGGGTAAGGGTTTGGTCATAGGCGTTATACATCAGGGAAGATATTCCTGACGGTTCATTTATATTTTTCCTTTCGAATAATCCAGTTACTGGCAAAGAAGAACTGCTCTTCAAAGGGCAATTCCTCTTCATCATGATAGTAAAGCTCCCGGTACTCTATCAGGCCATACTTCTCATCATAAGCCTGGTCTATCTTCAAGCGCCAATACTCATCAAAGTGATACACGGAGAATCCCGATATCCGGGAATTAATAAACCTGGTAGTGTGGATGGTCCTTTCAGCCACGTAGTCTTCTACGTGAAAGGACATACCCTGCCCGTAGTGCTCATTGTGAAAATCAATTAAAGCCTTATTTCCGTGCCGGGCCTTCACATAAATGACCAGGTCGATATTTCCATGATGATATGCTTCTATTATTTTATCGGCGAAAGGTACTTTCATCTCTTTCTCTTTATAATAGCCACTTCTTTTCAATGCAGTAGCTTCATCTACCTGGCTTATCTGCTCAAAAGGTGATCCGAGGTAATACATATATCATTTTAGTTTTAGGTATGGACTTACATCCAGTGCGGCGTCCATTTTAATTATTGATATCTGGAAGTCAATACCGCTGCTTTTTAACCTTGCTGCTATAGCGGCAGTTTCCGCCTGGCTTTCGAAAGCATTCCAGAATTTTGCTTTAAAGGAGCCATTCACGTCTTTTTGAAACATCATACCGCCACTGATCTTGCCCTTCAGCGCATCGGCTTCAATATTCTTAACACGGCCGGTGGAAGAAGTAGCGTTTTTAAACCTGTCTACAAGGTTATCAAATGTGGCTCCATCCACTTTTATGGCTACGTCAATATCAGCTATATCAACTGCTTCAGAAACTTTCAGGGAGCTGCCCTGCACAAAAATAGAATTTTCAGGTAAATCCCACTTTTTTGCCAGGGTTTTCAGTACCTCACTGAATTTTTCGTATTCCTGCAGCGTGTTGAATAAGTTCGGATAACCCCTTTGCTTAACAATCGTCCAGAAATTGCATTGTGATACCAGTTGTTCTGCCGTGAACTGTTTTTCGTTCCTGCAGCCGTTGAAGATGATGTCTTCTATTTCGCGGTCCGGCAGCTCCATTTTTTTTGCGTTGGCAATGATCATCCGCAGCTCATCATCCGTATAACGCATGGTAAACAAGGAGCTTTCCCCGGCAATTCTTTCTGCCAGGCTGTTCCTGATCCTTAACAGCAGGTCGTCTTCCAGTTGCATGGCATTCAGCAACTTGCTGATTTCGTCCAGGTGGTTAGGTTGCTGCCGCAGCCGGGCATCTTCCGCCATTTCCCGTATGATCCTCCTGGTGGTGGCGTTCTGCACCACATTGTCAATACTTTTGATAATGCCGGTGGTCAGGTAAGCTACTCCCACATACATGCCCAGTTCATCAATGGCGTCCAGGGTAGCAATGCCATCCTCTCCCCATTTGTCCTGCACATAGTTCCTGACATCCTCATCCTGGGTAATGACGGAGGCGGTGGTAAAGAATATGTCCGCAGCGGCCCATATCCTGGCAGCGGTAGAAGTGGCCATTACCAGCTCTCCGGTACCTGTAAAAAGGGCTACGGTCAGAATGAGCCCACGGGCCTGTTCGGCCAGTTCTTTCTTGAATTCATTCTGCACCACCCATTGCAGGAAAATGGCGGGAACGGTGATCGTTTCCCCTACTTTTACGGGCATGCCGTTCACGTTCCTGATATAGGCCACCTGGTCTGTGATCACCAGTTTGACCGGCGTAAAGGGCAAGCAGGGATCAAACGTATGGGAGGGCAGGGTACGCCACCTGGTTTTAATGCCGGACGTTACTTTGAACTGGATGCCGGTTTTTTCATCAACGGTAGCATCAACGTCGCTGACTATCTTTACCCGGTAGTTCCCGATCTCTTCTATATACCATTTAAACACATTTCCGTCTATGCTGTTATGGGCGCTATCACCATATTGCAGGCGTTCCGCCATATTGCTTAGTATGAATACAGCCTCTGTATAATTGTCATCTCCCCCGGCATCATCTATTTTCTTCACCAATTTGTAGTAATTGCCCGGTTGGTTGAAAAAATCGAGCAACTCTTTTTTCTGGTCCTGGGGGGTGCCTTCAATAACATCCAGCAGCACGTTCTCGCAGCCGTTGGCTGAAAAAATGGAACCACGTATATCTGTACAGTAGTCCTTGTTCAGCAGGTACTCCAGCAGGCATTTCCGGTCATTGAAAGACATGCCTGTGAATATGCCGGGATTACGCATGGCACGGCCTTCTGTTGGCATGGAATAGGTGCTGGCGATCTTTTCCACCATCGCCTGCGGGTCCGGGGCCTTGCAGAAGTTTTTCATCAGGGTGTCCTTGTCCTGCTGGTAGAAGTACAGGAAAGTATTGGTCACATCTTTAAGCAGCTTGCTATTCCTGCTGACCGTATTATTGTAATCTGTGATGTCTCCATTGCTATCCCGGTTCAGAAAGCTTACCAGGCCGGTAATATCACTTTCGTGTTTGCGGTAGTAACGAATACCGTCAATTACGTACATAGCAGATTCCTGGTGGGTAGTGTATACTCTTTTCAGGTTCTCTTCTATTGTATTACCTGCATCAGGATCGTATACATAGTCATAGGCGCCTTTTGTGGTAATGTCAAACATTACCCATTTAAACACGATCAGGGTTTTGTCGGCCTTGTCATATTCAAAACCCGAGAGCCTGGTCATATCCTCGGTTACTCCCTGCTTTACTTTCTTTAGCAAGGCTTCTGTAAGTTGGGACACATACTTTTCCAATGCTGCCTGGCCGCCTTTTTCTTTTGCAATCCCATCCTTTACATCCGTGTCAAAGGACCGGGTACGCAGGTTCTTCCAGTCCAGTGATTCCTCCTTCTCCCGGTCTTCAATATTTTTTGCATAGTAGACGCCGGATACTACAAAATAGATATCATAATCCTTGTACTTTGTTTTATTCAGGTAATTCTCTTTCAGTTCGTTTATCTGCTGATTGATCTGTATCTGGATGGGGGAGTTATACTCGGTTTCCCCCGGCAGGTAATAGCTGAACCACAAGCGGGCGGCATCGAGCGAAGTAAACCAGGGTACAAAGCCGTCCTGCCCGCCATCGTCGAAGACCAGGTACTGCTTCCTGCCGCCGGTTTTTCCAGGGTTGTTGTTATGTGCGATGGCTTTGACCAGTTTGGCGGACAAGCGGTCCAGCAGTTTTTGCTCATAGTCATCCGGGGGATGACCATAACCGTTAAAAGCGGTTCCTATGAACCATACTGCCAGGATTGATATGATAAGCTTCTGCATGGAATTATAGTTGATCACCGATTTTACAAATTGTTATAAACAGGTATTCCTTCACCCTGGCCTTGATCTCCTCTTCCGGCTGGTTCTTATAAAGCCCGTCCAGTACGTCTTTGACCATTTTTTTACCATTTAATGCCACATCTGATTCAATGTCGGCATCTGTACGATCCGCATAGTGACTATTAATGGCATTGATGATCTTTCTAAAGGTGCTGTAGCTTTTGAACAAGCGGATGTTCTGTACAGGGGCCGTTATATCGTTAAAGGCCTGCTGATCCTTATCGCCTACCGTGATCTTTTCGGTTCTGATAATAAGGATGCCGGTTGCGCTGTTGTTATCCGTTGTAGCAGTAATTGCCGCCGCTTTTTCCCTGGCAGCGGCATATTCATTCTCCCGGTTTTGTAAGGCTTCGGCTTCGGCATGCAGCTCTTTTATAGCCTTGATGATAATTTTCGTGGCATCCTTCACCAGCTTCTCCTTCTCCTTATTCACAGCGGTTACCTCTTTCTTCGCATCCTCAAACTTCTGTTCTGCCGCTTCCATCTTCTTTTTAGCTTCGGCCTTTTCCTCCGGCGTGGTGGCTGCGTCGTAGGCTTTCTTCGCTTCGTCATACTCCTGCTTGGCCTGCTCCATGTTATCCGCAGCTTCGGTCATGCGGTCTTTCAGCGCTTCGGGCAGCTCTTCTTCCGCCATTTCTTTGATCTGCTCCGTCAGCTCTTTGATGGCCAGGTAGTCCTCATCAATGGCCAGGCGGGCCAGGTCGTTGATCACGCCGGCCAGGTCGCTGAAGGCCTGCACTACCGTATCCACGCTGACCACCTGCTTTTCCAGCGGGTCAAAGGTGGTCATGATCACGCCGCCGATCAACTGCCGGTCGGTGTTTACCTTGATGTTCTCAAACTTCACCTTCAGGCGGTTGTAGCCCAGGAAGGGAATGGTGATATAACCGTAACCGGTAAACGATCCTGCGCCGCTTACCTGCAGCAGCCTGACCGGGAAATCGCCGGCCATGATCTGGTCGTCCGGCAGCAGTTGCTGGATGGCGGTCTGGTTGGCGATCTTTATATCCGGCAGCAGGCCGCAGTTCTTGTTGCGGGCGGTATCCTGCGCCGGCACGGTAAAACCGTGCAGGTCGCCCAGGGTTTTATTGCCCAGGGTGCAATAGCCCCCCACGCGGTACTCGTAGCGGCGGCCGGGCACGGCGTCGTAGATGGTAACGGCGTTGCTGTTGGTCTTTACGTTGAACCACTCTGCGTTATCCTTGCCCTGTTCCCGGTACTCCACGATGTACTCAAACATTTTGGGCTGTGGCATCCAGTTGATGCTGATGCGCCCGTCGGCGACCGTGGCGCTTACCTGCTGCGGGGGCTGGCAGTCCTCCTGCAGGGTGAAGTAGAATATTTCGCTGTAGCCGTTGTTGAGGAACACGTCAAATTCATCAACGCCCTGCCTGGCCTTGGCGCGTATGCGCCAGGCATAACGCTTGCCGGGCAGCAAGGGCGGCTCTGCAGGGCCATACAGCAGGGTAGTGGCATTGGTAGTGGTTTGGTACAGGGGCGGCACGGTGCCAAAGGCCGCCTCGGGCAGAATGCCGGTATCCCACAGCTCCGCCAGCGTAAATTCGTATTCGGTCTGGAAAGCGGCATTGGGGCTGCCCATATGCCGGGGCGTCCAGTTAAAGATAATGTTCAGGGGATCGCGGAAGGCCACGGCTTCGCCTTTGCGCGGCAGGTTCAGCAGGGGCGGCTCGCTGGTGCTGATCCATACAGGCGGGGCGCAACCGGTTTTTTCATTGCTGACCAACTGCCCGCTGCGCTCTTCCACCACTTCCATGCAAAAAGTATAGAAACCATCCGGCAGCTTGCCGTTTTGCTGCAGTTGCGCCCGCGGTATGCCGGACACTTCCAGGTTATTGATATCAAAATACGGGGCCAGGTCGTTGAGCGACAGTTGCACCGGTATGCCGGCATCCAGCGGTATCACAGGATAATAGCCATAGTCGCGGCTCCGCAGGGCGGCCGTAGTGCCTTTGATGCTGAGCCGCAGGCGTACCCGCAGCACCGGTTTCTGCAGGTCAGTGTTCAGCAGGGTCACCAGCATGCGGGGTTGCGTGCCGGTGTACAGGTTGCTGAGCTGCGCGGAAACCGGCTGAATGGTTTGCACCTGCACTTTTACGGGGTATTGCTGTGCCGCAAGCCGATGGCATATTATGCAGAATAATATGCTGACTGCTATTTGTATACTGCGTTTCGCTGTCACCGGTATCTTTTTAATAATTATTGACTGATGATGATCTTCCTTATCGCAGGTCCCATGGGCGTTTCCAGCAGCAACACATAGGTGCCGGCCGTTATGTTCAACTGGTAACCGATGTTGAACTGCTGCGCCGGGCTTTCCCTGCGGTCGCTGACCAACTGGTTGCTGATGATGTTGAACAGGCGCAGCCGGATCTCCGCTGTCTTGTCCAGGGAGATGCGCACACTGAACTGCCCGGTGTTCGGGTTGGGCATTACCTCGAAGGACCTGATAAAGGGCTCCTGCGCGCCGCCGGGCTGCGTAAAGGATTGCTGCTCCAGCACGGCGATCTGCTTGGAAAATACCTGCTCGCAATCGCCGATGGTGCTGCGCAATTGTATGTGGTACACGCCGGTATCGCCAAAACGCAGCTCTGCCAGCAGGGTGCTGTTTTGCAGTACGGTGATGTTACGGTTGGCGGGTATGATCCATTCCGTTTTTTCCGGCAGCGGGCTGCTGATGTTGATGAGCGACACGGTTTCATTGCGGAACACCTGCGTGGCGGCCACAAACTCGGCGGAAATATCAACTTTACGCTGTTGTATGCGGATGGTATCGCTGCCGGTACAGCCCTTGCCATCAGTAACGGTTACCCAGTACTGCCCGCTGTTGCTGAGCGTGACCTGCGGCGCTGCGGCCTGGAAGGCGGGGCTGCCGCCCCATACGTACCTGGCCTGCGGGTCTGCAATGGCGGCATTCACCGTCCAGGCCTGCCCGTTGCACAGGGTTTTGTCCGCGCCCAGTTGCACCTGCAGCGGCGCCGGGTCCGGCAGGCTGAAGGTCTGGATGCGCCTGCAGTTGTTGGCGTCCGTGATGGTGAGCGTGTACCTGCCTGCGCAAAGCTGTTCCAGGGCGGCGCCGGTATGACCGGTATTCCATTTATACGTGTAGGGGGGAACGCCGCCGCTGATGCTGGTACGGATATAGCCGTCACAGTCGCCATGGCAGGTAGGCGCTTTGATATCCGCATCTATCACAATGCCGCCGGGGATATAGATATCCGCCTGGTTTTGGGTTTCGCAGCCATGCGCATCCCTTACGAACAGCAGGTAGCTGCCTTCCGTGATATTTTGTATGCCGGCAGTGGTATCGCCGGTGGTCCATTCATAGTGGAAGGGCGCCGTACCGCCGCTGACAATACCGGTAGCGGTACCATCCTGCCCGGAAGCGCAGGTAACCGCCGTGGTGCTGATCGCCACAGACAGCGGCCCCGGTTCTGTGAGGTGGAAGGTGTCAGAGGAACGGGTAATATGATTGTAGTCTGTTACTGTCACCAGGTAAGCGCCGGCGGCCATGCCGTGAATAATGCTGTCCGTTTGCGGTACAGGCACAAGGCTGCCGTTCAATACTTTAAACCACTGGTACTGGTAGGGCAGACCGCTGCTAAGGGGGATGCCGCCTTCCGCATGCGCCACCAGTTGCCCGTCGCTGTCCCCGTTGCAGGCAACATAGCGGTGCTGCGCGATGTATACTTTCAGCAGGGGCGGTTCCGTAAGCTCATAATCCGCGGAGATATAGCAGCCGCCGGTGCTGCCATTGGTGCTACGGCCGAACTGCGCGTCTTTCACCTGCAGCGTGTAGCGCCCGTCACCGGCATGCTCCAGCTTTGTTACAAAAGCGCCGGGCGCAACCTGTTCTGTATGCTGCGTGAGCGGTTGCCCGTTGGCATCCAGCCATTGCACGCTGTAGGAACCGTCAGCAGCAGGCGTGCCGCCGCTCAGCGTAACGGTGATATGACCGTCTGTATAACCAAATGCCTGCGGATCGGCAATCACCACATGGATAATGGCCAGCGGTGCTACAGGCTCCGTGATCGTGGCGGCGGGCTGTTGCATGCACCCGTGCGCGTCTGTCAGCAGCAGGCTGTAATCCCCGGCAGGCTGGTCCAGGATATTGGCGGCCGTGGCGCCGGTATTCCAGGACCAGGTATAGGGCAGGGTGCCGCCGGTAACGGTGCTTTTTACAAAGCCGTCATCGCCGCCGTGGCAGCTTACTGCGCGGGTTTGTAGCTGCACCTGTAGCTGCTCCGGTTCCACCAGGTGGAAGGGTGCAGATTCCCTGGTGATGCCGTTCCAGTCCGTAATGATCACTTTATAGATCCCGGTGGACAGTCCGCGCGCGGTATCGGTCGTTTGCCCGATAGCGTTATAGACGCCATTGTCTGCCTTATACCAGGCAAAGTAATATGGCAGAGGGCCGCTTACCGGTACGCCGCCGGCAGCGGTAGCCACCAGCACGCCATCCGCATCACCCTTGCAGGAAACGTAATGCTGCTCCGATATATCCACCCTCAGCGCCGGCGGTTCCGTTAATGTAAAGGTGGCGGCGACTATGCAGCTTTGCATATCCGGACCGGGGCCGGTATAGTTGGCGTCAGTAACGGTGATCGTGTAGTCGCCTGCGCCGATATTGCCCAGCAGCGACTCGTAGCCGCCGGCTGTTACCTGGCCGGTATGCCCGTTCAGCACAGTACCGTCTGCCCGCTGCCAGGTAACGTGGTAGGCGCCGTCCGCCAATGGCGTGCCGCCGCTGAGCAGCACCCTGATGCTGCCGTCCGTGTACCCGTAGGCGCGGGGATAGGTGAGCGTGGGCGTCAGGATCTGCAGCGGGGCGGAAGGCTGTTGTACAAAAGCCACATCCGTGAGGCGGCAGCCGTGGTAGTCCGTTATATTCAGCGTATAGGCGCCGGTGGGCAGGTGATTGATACCGGCAGTATGGCTGCCGTTGCTCCAGGTGTAACTGTAAGCAGGCGTACCGCCGGTCACCAATGCACTGACGGCGCCATTGCTGCTATTGTAGCAAGTGGCGGGCGTTTCGGTAAACTGTACCTGCAAGGGGCCGGGGTCTGCCAGGTTGATGATGTCCGACGTTTTCTCTATGCCGTTGGCGTCCGTTACTTTCACCTGGTAGCGGCCGGCGCGCAGGCCGTTGGCTACCGTGCCCGTTTGTCCCGTAGCAGCAGGTTGCCCGTTAATGATCTCGTACCATTCATAGGTGTAGTAAGGTGGCTGGGTCATTGGTTTGCCGCCGGTAGCCAGGGCGGTGATCACGCCATTGCCGTCGCCGTTACAGGCAATACTGTCTGTAATGCCGGCGTTCACCACCAGCAGCGGCGGCTGGGTAATGGTGTAGACAGCGGTCACTATACATCCTGCTTCGCTGCCGCTGCCTGCTGCGGCATGGTTGGCGTCTGTAACCCGTAGCTGATAGGTGCCATCCGGGATGTTGGATAAGGTGGTGGTATAAATGCCGCTGCCGGTACTGCCATTGTGCGCCACTGGCGTGCCATCCGGGCGGGTCCAGGTGACATTGTAGGAGCCGTCTGCAGCAGGCGTACCGCCTTTGAGCCGGACTACTATGCTGCCATCGCTGTAGCCAAAGGCGGCAGGGTCTGTGAGGGTGGCGGCATCTATGGCCAGCGGGGCAGCCGGTTCCGTAATGGTGACGGTGCGCTGCACTTCCGCATTGCCGGCGTCCCTGGGCATACAGCCCTTGCTGTCCCTTAACCATAAGGTGTACACGCCGGGCTCCAGTCCTTCCAGCGTATAGGCGGTATTGTTGCCGATGGATACCTGCCGGTCCACGCCGTCTGCCGCATTCCTGTAATAGAGTATACAGCCGCCGTTGCCGCCGCTGATACTGATATCCACCGCGCCGTCCGCACCATCGTAACACCGCACATCGTGCTGTTTGACGGCGTTAAAAGTAATAGGCCCGGGCTGCGTGATCTCGAAGTTGCGCCGGTAATCAGGCCCGTTCGTATACGTGGCTACCGGGTTGGGCACGTCATTGGGATAGGAGCCTCTCAATACAACACGGTACCTGCGCGCTTCCCGGTCATTGGACCAGGTGAAGCGGTATGCCCCATCGAGGGCCGTGATCTGCCGGTCGTCAATGAATGCCTGCGGGGAACCTTCCGGCTCCTCCTGCTTGTCCAGTTGCAGCACCAGCGATTCCTTCGGCTTCAATGGCCGGCTGAACTGTACGATGAAGCTGCCATCCTGGTCGCCATAGCAGGTAGGGGCCACCGGCGTGACCGATACAATGCGGGGTGCTGCCAGGCGCGGACTGAGAGTGACGGTGTTGCTGTACACGCCTCCGCAGCCGTAATTAACGCGCACCTGGATGTTCTCCCGGTTCGCAAAGGCATTGAGGAAAAAGTTGTTGGGGAGGTCGTTGCCGGAAAAGCTGATGGAAGGCCTGCGCTGGAAGGCCGCGGGGAAATCCTGCCAGCCGGTGGAGGAAGTGCGGTACTGCCATACATAGGTGCTGTTGGGAAAGCCGGTGGTGGCATTCAGCGTAATATTGCCCTCGTCGGGAAACAGTTGGTTGTACGGCGTTGCCGTGATGCTCCGCGGGTAAACGTTGATGGTCATATCGCCGCGGGTATAGCGGGGAATAAAGCCGGTTCTGAAAGTGGTGTAACAGGGTTGGGAAGGACTGACATATATATCCTTCGAGTCTTCCACATCATTTCTTTTACAGCCGGCCGGCCAGCCACGGTCCCAGCTTCGCCTGCCAAAAATATGGAAGCGGGTGAGCCGCTTGGTGGCCGCGAAATAGAATTTCTTGTTGTACGTTCTTACCTCGTCATCCCGCAAGCCGTCCAGTGACTCTGTCCACACCAGGGAGGAAGTGCCGTCACTGAAATAAGCGGTTATTTCAAAGCGGCTGCCACAGTCGGCCCTGTCTGCATTACCGTTGTAAGACAGCACCAGGTCCATGGATACCTCATACTGCGCCTGACCATTCGCCAGCGTATGCATTAAAATGAAAAAAAAGAGGGGTAAAATTTTTTTCATTCGTTCATGTTTTATTTTTATAAATCTGCCGCATATCAGTATTGCACATTAATGACTTTATAATTGCCGGTAGCGCCGCTGCGCAGCACCGCGCGGATGCTGTACACGTATTCCGTATTGATGCGGGGCTGGTCATCCACAATACGGCGGGTGCCCGGCGGAATGATCTTCCACAGGGTAACGGCGCCGTCTTTTTCTCCTTTATAGAGCTGGTACTCCTGCACATCCGCCAGGTCGTCTTTCCAGAACAGCTCAATGTACCGTTCCTGCCGGTTTACCTGCGCGTTGAAAGACCGTACCATGCCTTTAGCCGGGTTGTAGGGCACGGTTACCGTTAACGGCTGCACGGGTTTGGACTCCAGCCCGCTGCTGTCCCTGGCCAGTACCAGGTAGGCGTAGGTTTGCCCGGGCGTGACGGCCCGGTCTGCAAAGTTGCGGGCGGCAGGCGGCAGCGGCGGCAGCCCTTCCCATTTATCCGCTCCGGCTGCTAATGTTTTGCGGAACACTACCTGCTGGGCAATGTCCTCATCCCTGGCGGGTATCCATGAAAGGTGCACTGCATCGTCCGCCACCCTGTAGCCGGTGAGCACGGGGGAGGTGGGCGGGATCACATCGGGTTTGCGGATCTCTATCACGGCGGAAAAGGGGGATTGGTTATACCGTTGGTCCAGCGCCGTTACCCTGTAATACACTTTGCCGTTCAGCGAACGTATGTTCACAGAGTCGCGGTACTTATTCGGCAGCCATACGGAATCCACCAGGGCGGCTGGTTCCTCGCCGGCCATGTTGGACCGGAATATTTTATAGCCCAGTATGTCTTTTTCACTGTTGGCCTGCCAGGTGAGCTGCACCACGCCATTGCTGTCAATAGTGCCGGCCAGGCCGGCAGGCGCGGCTGGCGGTATGGAGTCCACCGGTTGCACCAGCACCGGGAAGGAGGTGGAGGGCTCGCCTTCAATGGCCACGGCGGTGATGGTAAAATAATTGGTGGGCAGCAGTTGGCCGTACCTGAGCGTGCGCTGGTCCGGGGGAATATTGCTGAGCACTGCTGTGTAGGGGCCATCTGCCGTGGGGGCCTGGTTCAGCGTAAAACCGCTGATCAGTTTATTGCCGGCTGCTTCAAATTCCCAACCCAGCTCCATCACGCCTTTTTCATCCACGCTGTTGCTACGGATATTGGGCACATAGGCCAGCAGGTGCCTGCCCTTGCCGGTAACCGGGTCAGAAGGCGGGCCGGCCTCCCCGAAGGGCGATACGCCGCGTACCCGGTAATGGTACACGGTATTATTGTCCTGCAGGGAGTCGATGAAATACATGCGCGGGGAGGCGCGTTTTTCCTTTTCATTGAAATTGGTCACCGGCAGGTTGCGGGCGCGCTCATAGGTTTGCCCGTTGTCGCGGGACCGCTCAATAAACCAGGAGTTGTAGTAGTGCTGCAGCAGGCTGTAGTCCCAGCTCAGCACCACGTTCCGGTCGCCAAATACGGCGCCGATGTTGGCCGGTTTGGGCAGTTCCCGGTGGTCTGCCAGCCCGATGAAGGCGCCGGAAGAATCTATTCGTATACGCGTGGCCGGGGCCAGCGACTTAATGCGGTACAGGTATTTTTCATTGGGTTTTACGTTACGGTCTTCATAGCCCCAGCCGGCCAGTTTAGCCGCTTCAAAGCTGTTGTCCGCCGCGTACAGGGAAAGGGCAAAGCGCTGCTCCAACTCCTGAGACTGGTTCACCAGCCTGGCGATGCCGTTGTTGTCACCGCCGCTAACCTCGAAATCCTTCCCGAAGATGGCCTGCGCAATGATCACCGCGTAATTATCCTTCCGCACTATTTCCTCCCAGGCTTCCAGCGGCTGCGGTTTGATGGGCTGCGGGCTAAGGAGCGTTATTTCCGGCTGGGGCAATACCTGCCCGTTGCGCACCACGGTAAAGCGCCACAGCTCAAAGCCATACTGGTTGCTGAGCCGCCAGGCAGATGCTTTGGTAACCGCCCAGCGCAGCAATATGCTGTGCTCCTGCGCCCTGGCCATAACCTGGATGCGGGCGGTATCCCTGCGTTGCGCCCTGGCGGCGCCGCTTAGCGCCAGCAACCCTACTGCCAGGAGAATTATGTACTTGCATGGTATGAACTGCAGCACCGTTTTAATAGGTTTTAATGTAATCATAGATAGCGGACGTTCCTTTTATACCACCCGGCAGCGTGTACTGGTACGCCACTTTGTAGCGGCCGTTGCGCATCAGCGGGTACCAGGCGTTGATCAGGTACAGGTACCGGCTTTGCTGCGGGCTGCCCAGGTATTTGTTCACCACCTGGTACTGGAGGTCTTCCAGGTCCAGCTTGTAGGCCAACGGCAGGTCGTATACATAGGGCAGCCTCACGGACAAGGTGGCGGGCAGCGGTTGCCCGCTGGCTGCGCCGGCCAGGTAATCGGCCATTACCGTAATGGCTTTGGTGGGCACAATGCCCCATTCGTTGGTATCGCGGTGCGTGATAACGATCTCCGGGTCTACCGGGTAGTTGCGGTAAATAATGGGATCTACATCTTCCCGGAAATATATATCGTCGGTGACGGCATGGACGCTTACCAGTGGTTCGTAACCGGTAAAGGGCGTGCCCTGCAGCTCCGGTACATCAAACAGCTCATAGCTGCCCACTTCCACCTGCAGGCTCACCACGTCGGAGGTAACGCGGCTGGCCATACCCCGTTTGAGCGGCAGCGACTGCAGCTTGGCGGCAAAGGTGTTATAGCGGCTGGTATGGAAGCCATAGCCCAGCAGTGATTTGGTGACATCGCCCCGGCTTACGTTACTAGCCTTGTTGCTTCTTACGGAGTAGTCACCGTCCTCGCCGTTTTCCTGTTGGGTGTAGGCCACCACTGCATTGACGGCAGCGTCGCCACCCGGCGGTATAGCGATCACATCGAAGGTATAATCCGTTAGGGGCTGCAACGGCGGCAGCACAAAGTCTATGCGCTGGGCAATGCTGTCGTACTGCATCGGCAGTTTGGCAACGGATGCGCCGCCGGTATTGAATTGTATCTCGTAGCGCCAGCGCCTGTCAAACAGATAGCTCTGCCCGCGCTGCAGCACTATGTAGCCACGGTCCAGCTCATCCCGGAACAGGTTACGCTGGTTCACCACCGGGTAGCAGTAGGCGATATTTTGCAGAGGAATAAAGTCCGGCGCGGTACCGGTGGTAAAGGTCACCGTCTTTTCCTCCTCGCTTTTTTTGCCGTCCATGTACACGGTTTGCCAGGTACCGTTGAGCAGCTCTTCAAAAGTGACCTTTACAACGGCCTTCAGGGTATGTTTGGTAGGTAATACTTCCTTGGAGTAATAGGTTACCACGTCGTTATTCGTATTCCATTCCAGGCGGCCGGGCACGGGTTGCCCGTTATCCGTTACGGTAAAGGATTCCAGGCGCGCGCGGTAGGTTTTGGAGCCGTTGTCGTCCTCCACGTTGAAGGGCTGCCCGATGCGCATGTTAAAAGCGGCCTGCGGCGCGGCAAACACATCTACATCCGCAGAATTGTCGGCCGGCGTTACATCCGCGATCATCTTTACATCCACGGGGCTGTTGCTGCCGGTCACGATCTCGCATTCGTCCCCGATGGTCACTTTGAGGCGCATGTTGCCGCTTACCAGCCCGCCGAGTATATCAAACTTCACGGCCATGTAGCCTTTCAGCCAGGTGGGGTTGGGCAGCTTTGCCTGCATCAGCACGGCTGCCGCGCCGGATATGATGGGAAAGCGGCCTTTGATAAAGGCCAGGTTTACCTTTACGCCCACTTCTCCCTGCAGGTACACATAGGCCTGCCCGTTAGCATACCAGCCGTCAATGCCTATTTTTTCCGTGCTGCCCTTGCAATGCGCGTCGCCGTAATCTTTCAGCATAATGTCAAAGCCTACGCCGCATTTGAAATTGGCATACAGTATCAGGAAGGTGAGGTCGCCGGTCTCTACGCTGAGGCTGGCGCCAAAGGCAAAGCCCCGGCCGTCGCCCAGCGCATTGAGGTCACGCATGTAATCCAGTTCCTTCAGGTCTACGCCCAGTATGTCCGCCACTTCCTGCGGCGGAGCAGGGGAGGCGGGTATCTTGTCGCCCACCATCAGGTAGGCGCCTGTTTTGATGGAGATGCTGCCCAGGCCAAACTTAACGCCTAAACGATTTTCCGGCGTGCCCATATGGAAGTACCATTCCCCGGGGGCTACGTGTATCACGGCCCAGCCGGCGCGGTTGCCGCTGGCGGTGCCGGTTAGCAGGCCACCGGCTATGTTCAGGTACACATCAAAATTGGCGTGGAAGGTGGACTGCGTAAAATCATATTGCATGCCTACATAGGCAGACAGCCCGCTTTCGCCCACCCGGTAGCTGTCGCCGGCAATGCTTTCCGCTGCCTGCGAGGGGTTGGACACTTTCAGCGCCTGCAGCTTCTCGCCGGTGCCGCCCAGTTTGCCGATGGCGCTTTGTTCCGCCGCTTCCAGCTTGCTGAACTGCTTGCTTACATAGTCCTCCACGCCGCCTACATCCGGCAGCAGGCCCAGTATTTTGGCGTAACCGTAGAAGCCCATGAAGTTAATACCCCCGTTCCTGTTGAAGGCCACTTCAAAGGAAACTTCCCCGTTCACTACCTGTTTCTTGACAATGCTGAACAGCACGGCGGCTTTAATGCCCAGGCCCGTGTTCTCATCCGGCACATAGTTCACCCCGGTAGGAGAGGCCAGCATGTCCACGCCCTGTTTTTTCATGCGGTAGTAAGCGCCGCCGCCAAAGCCCTGTATATTGACAGGAGGCACCAGCGGAATGCCCAGGCCCAGGTCTGCCTTCGCATCTACATACCAGTAGCGGAAGTCCTTGCAGCCGAACATGGCGCGGGCCTCTATTTTTACCTTGTCGTTCAGGAAATCCGCGGCTACCTGGCCGCTGATGGCATTGCCATATACCGGGTCGTCATCGTATATTTTTATGCGGCCGGAAACCTTGAGGGCATTGGCTATTTTGGCATTGATGGCAATCTCTTCCAGCTTCAGCTTTTCGAATTTCCAGGTCTGCAGCCCTTCCTTTTCATTGAACCTGCCTACCAGCGCTATTTTGGTGTCGCCGCCAAAATTCTGTTCCATCAGGTTGATACGGATGCCAAAAATGAGCGCGGCTTCGCCGTTTTGTGCGCGCAGGGCTATTTCATTGATGGATACGGGAAAGTTGGAAACACGGTTCTCGCTTTTATACCCGAAATAGCTGGCGGTGAGGTAGGGCGGGTTGGTTTCCAGGTGCAGGTCCCTGAAAACAATGCCTTTGAAGGTGGCAATGGGCTTGCCGTCATCGCCTTTGGTGGAGGCGGATATGCCCAGGTGACCGTGCAGCATGGCTTCCGGCTGGAAGCGGTCTTCCGCCAGCTTGAGCTGCACCCAGGAATTGGGCTCCAGCTCGCATTTGGCCTGCCATACATTGAAGCTCAGGGTATCCAGGGTGCTCAGCTTCAGGATGTACTCGTTATCTGCGGTGACCACGGCGGTATAGCCCAAAGGGTCATCAGATACGGGCAGGCCCACCATGCCGCTGAAACCTGCGCCTACCAGGTGGTTGGCTTCCAGGTCTATATTAAAACGGTCTACCGTAAAGCGCCAGCCGGAAGCGCTGCCGTCCGGCAATATGTTGTTGGCAAAGAAAGCGCCGGTAAGGCCGTTGTTATCAATGATCATGTGCTGCGCGCCAAAGGATACGCGGGCGCCCGGCTGGTTGCGGCGGGCAAATTGTTTGGGCAGGATCACTTCCAGGTCCGCCACGTACACGCCGCGCCAGAGGTTGGGATTATCCGCCGGCATGTACCGCTGCTCATACCCGGTGGGATATACGATATCCGGCGTATTGCGCACGTCGCTGCCGTCAAATACGGCATTGCCTATATGAAAACCCACGCCTTTCAGCGGCGCTATCTCGAAGGCGGGCAGGCTCAGGTTCACCAGTATGTCATTCCAGTCGGCCACCACGGTTTTAAAAGCCGCTTTTACCAGGGCATTGGGGTCCTCGTTCCGCTCCCCGTCGGGCTTCAGCGGCACCAGCATGGTGCGCGGGAAGGCCACTTCCGCGGCCAGGCCCAGCTCTTTGAAGCCGTTGCAATCCATGGTTACATAGGTGAGGTCCAGTCCCTGGCCGGTTTCCATGTTCATGCCGCCTTTGAGTATCAGCGCGGCGGTGCCGCCATTGATGCGGATGGGCACATCGCCCAGCAGCACCAGTTTGGCGTCGCCAATGATGCCGCCGTTGTAGGACAGCCGGATGCCTTTTATGCCGAAGAAGATCTCGCGCGGCTCCTGCGGGATCTCCAGCCTGGCGTATACGGTCAGCTCCGCGTATTCCGGGTGAAAGATGGCGTTGCTGACGGCGATCTTCACCGTGGTATTGTTCACGGTACGGGAAAGCCCGATGGGCAGCTCATTCAGATCATCCGGGGAGAGGGCGGAGGTGTAGCGGTTCTCCTGGTCCATTTTCAGGAACGCTGCCCTGGCCTGCTCCCGGTAAGGGTGCGTGGCCGTATCGGTATCATATGTTTGCCGGAGGTACTCATTGGTGAACAGGGCAGCGGCGGGGGCGGACAGCGTTTGCTGCAGCAGTTGCCGGTCAATGTCCGGGAAGCTGCGGATTTCCATTGCGCTATTGCCTTCAACGGTTGCGGCTATGGGCAGCGGCGCCTTTACTTTAAGCGAGTCGCCATCCCCGGCCAGCGCAGTCAGCACGCCTCCGGCCATGAGCCAGGCAAACAGGAGAAAACAACGGTAATAAAGCTTACGCGGGTAACAGTTGACCATAGGCAAGGCAAATAGGGTATAGGTATACAGGGTTTGTTACTACTACTACACAGTTATACGGATTACTCAATCATTACAATGGGGCATCCCCGTGTAATCAATTGCAATATTAATATTTTTTACAAATTAAGAAAAAATATTTTGTGTGGAGCCGGTAAATAAAGCAGGCATTACAGCCTGCTGTAAAAGCTTTGCAGGTCCCTGGCCAACTGGTCGTAGATAGGGCGGGTAAAGAGCATGAACAGCTCCTGCGGGGGCGGCGGCGGGGCGTCCACACCGCCCAGTTGCCGTTTGTCTTCCTCGCTGAGGGCCCTTTCATCGCCGCGGAAGGTGCCTACCTGGTTCACCCAGGTATAGCTGCCGGGTATGCGGTCTGTACGCAGCACCTGGTTATTGGCTACATCAATGATGCGGTAGTCCAGCAGGCCGCGGGAAACGACGGTTTTCCGGGTGATATAGATGGTGGCCTTTACGGTGGTGTATCTTTTAATGACCTTGCCGCTGGTGTCTTTTACGGAGCCGGTCTCTATTTCGCGGCTTACTTCGCGCTGGGAGCGGTCCACATAGGTTTGTCCCACTTCAAAATCGTAGAACTGCATTTCCAGGTATTCATCCGGCTGTATGTTCTCCCCGCGGGCAAAGCGTTCGTCTGTGAACTTCACGAAGCGGTTGACGCCGCGCTGCTGCAGGTTGCGTACCAGCGCATCGCGGAACTGGTCGGCGCTGAACTGGTAGTACGGGCTGCGTACTTCTATGCGGCTGACCAATACGTTGATAGTGCCCAGCTCAAAGGCTTCCTCCATACGTTGCCGGGCATCCCGGTAATTGTTCACCATTTTGAGCGTGGCGGCAAATTCGTCATAGGCTTCGCGGGCGCTGGCCTTGTCGCCGCGCTCCAGCAGCTCCATGCCGCGCTCATACCTTACCTGGGCGGCATTTTCCTGGGCGCCGGTGATGGCGCTGCGGTAATCTTTAGGCTGTACCACGCTGAGTGCTGCGGGGGAGGTGTGTATAACATCATAGAGGTGCTGCAGGACGCGGTATTCCCGCCTTACGGATTCCCATTTCAGGGGATCGTCCGAGCGGAGGTAGCCGCTTACGCGGTCCTCATGTAGTTGTAATGATTGTTGGTACGCTTTGGGCAGCAACTGCAGGGCGATGGCATCCTGCGGCCGGCGCTGCAGCTTTTTTACGAAGGCGGTTACGGCATCGTCATAGCGGCCTTTGTTATAGAGTTTTTCGCCTGACTTGCAGGATACGGATAGGAATAGGATAGCGGCCATGATCAGCCGTGTGTAGTTACGCATGAACAGTTGAAGTTTATGATTTGCATATTGTTCCTTTTTGCTTGCCCAAAAAGGAACCCCAAAGGGCACCCACAGCCGATTACACCCCGGCTGTGGCGAGGTCCCTGATCAAGCGCCAGTGCTACTGTAGTGCCGGACATAGCGGCCCTGACATGACAGCGAAGCGGATAGTGGTTCATACCTGGTTACGTAAACGGATAATCATTTTATTTTACATACCGGCGAAGCTCTCGTTCTGTTTCCCTTTGCTTGATGCTTTCCCGCTTGTCGTGCAGCTTTTTCCCCTTGCCCAGGCCTATTTCCATTTTGGCCAGTCCCTTTTCATTGATAAAAATGCGCAGGGGAATGATGGTATAGCCCCTTTCTTTCAGTTTGTTCTCCATTTTGCGCAGCTCCCGTTTGGTGAGCAGGAGCTTGCGTTCCCGCAGGGGATCATGGTTGGCATAGGTACCATGGGAGTAGATGGCGATATGCAGGCTTTTTACAAACAGCTCTCCCCTGGAAAAATAACAGAAGGCATCGTTAAAGCTCACTTTACCGGCCCGGATGGATTTGATCTCGGTGCCGGTCAATACGATGCCTGCAATATATTTATCTTCTATTGCATACTCAAAATAAGCCGATCTGTTCTTTAGCTCTGCCATTAGTGTTTAAACATCTCCAGCACCATTGCCAGCTTTTGTTTCAGTTCTTTACGGTCCACAATAAAATCCAGGAAACCGTGCTCCTGCAGGAATTCGGCGCTCTGGAACCCTTCCGGGAGGTCTTTCTTGATCGTTTCCTTGATAACACGGGGGCCGGCAAAACCGATCAGCGCTTTGGGCTCGGCGATGTTGAGGTCGCCCAGCATGGCATAGGAGGCCGTTACGCCGCCGGTGGTGGGGTCTGTCATCAGGGAAATATAAGGCAGCCTGGCATTGGCCAACTGGGTAAGCTTGGCGGATGTTTTGGCCATCTGCATCAGGGAGAAGGCGCTTTCCATCATGCGGGCGCCGCCGGATTTGGAAATGATCATTAACGGCATTTTATGCGCAATGCAATGATCAATGGAGCGTGCGATCTTTTCTCCTACCACGGAGCCCATGGAGCCGCCGATAAAGGCGAAGTCCATGCAGGCCACCACGAGGTCGTTGCCCAGCACCTTGCCTGCGCCCACGCGCATGGCGTCTTTCAGGCCGGAGCGCTTCTGCGCTTCCTTTAACCGTTCCCCGTAGGGTTTCAGGTCCTGGAAGCCCAGCATATCCTTTGGGTAGATGTTCGGGAAAAGCTCCTCGTATTCGCTGTCATCAAATATTATCTCAAAGTATTCCGCGGAATTGATGCGGTTGTGGTAATTGCATTTGTCGCAAACGTAGTAATGTTCCCGCAGGTCTTTTACAGTAATGGTTTTCTTACAGTTAGGACATTTGTGCCATAAACCGTCCGGTGCTTCCTTCTTTTCACTGGTAGATGTTGAAATGCCCTGTTTAATGCGCTTAAACCAGCTTGACATATATTACTATTAGGTTAAAAAATAGTGGTGCAAGATACGAATTATATTTACACTCCCTTTTTTAGTTCGCAATATTACGCTAAAAGAACCTGTAACACAATAATTTGAATGTATTATTTATATATGTGTATTGTTTAATGAATTGGGAAAAAGGGAAAAAGGAGAAGGGAAAAAGGAGTCTGTTCTTTCTCCCTTTTCCCTTCTCCCTTTTCCTTTCTTCTTCAGTATGATTATGCGTTCCTGTTGATGCAGTTCAGGTCGGCAAATGCTTCTTCCAGGCGCTTCACAAAGGTTTCTTCGCCCTTGCGCAGCCATACCCGGGGATCATAGTACTTTTTGTTCGGCTTGTCCGCACCTTCCGGGTTGCCGAGCTGGGCCTGCAGGTAATCCCTTTTGGCCTCGTAATAGTCATGCACGCCTTCCCAGAAAGCCCATTGCATGTCGGTGTCAATGTTCATCTTGATCACGCCGTAGCCCAGGGCTTCACGGATCTGCTCCTTGGGAGAACCGGAGCCGCCGTGGAATACGTAGTACACGGGCTTGTTGGCTGTTTTATGTTTCTGCTGGATAAAATCCTGGCTGTTCTTCAGTATAACGGGGCGCAGCTCCACGTTGCCGGGGGAGTATACGCCGTGCACGTTACCGAAAGCGGCGGCCACGGTAAAGCGGGAGCCAACCTGTGACAGGGTTTCGTAGGCATAGGCCACTTCTTCGGGCTGGGTGTACAGCTTGGAGTTGTCCACGCCGGAATTGTCCACGCCATCTTCTTCACCGCCGGTTACGCCCAGCTCTATCTCGATGGACATGCCCAGCTTGTTCATTCTTTCAAAATACTTTTTGGAGATCTCGATGTTCTCCTGGATCGGCTCTTCAGACAGGTCCAGCATATGGGAGCTGTACAGGGGCTGGCCGGTTTGCTGCTTGAAGACTTCGCCGGCATCCAGCAGGCCGTCTATCCAGGGGAGCCACTTTTTAGCGGCATGGTCTGTATGCAGCACTACGGGCACGCCGTAGTATTTGGCTACTTCATGTACATGCTTGGCGCCGGAGATACCGCCGGCAATATTCGCCTGCAGCTTGTCATTGGGCATGCCTTTACCGGCAAAGAACTGCGCTCCGCCGTTGGAGAACTGTATAATTACCGGAGAGTTTACTTTGGCAGCGGTTTCCAGCACTGCGTTTACTGAGTTGGTGCCTACCACGTTCACCGCAGGCATGGCAAATGCATTTTCCTTTGCATCCTTATACAGCGCTTCCAGCTCTTCGCCGAATAACACGCCGGCTCTGTATTTTCCCATATAGTTTTAATTGTTTACTGTTTACGGAGGGCAAAGATACTTGGAAAAAGGAGAAAGCAAAAGGTGTAAGGCAGAAAGCCTAAAGCAGAAAGCAAAAAGCTGATCAGGGCGAACCGGAATAAGGGACTCGCGCCAATGGCTTCGTTGCTTTCTGCCTTCAGCTTTCCGCTTTTGCATCAGGTGACGGTCAGCGTGCTGCCGCTGATGGTGATCGTCCGTTTGGCCAGCGCCGCGGTGGCGGGGCCGGTGTTGACAGCGCCGCTGGTGGTGTAACGGCTGCCATGGCCGCAGGGCGCATTGCACTCAATCAGGTTGGTGCTGCTGTTGAACCGGGCCACGGTGCAGCCCTGGTGCGTGCAGGTGCTGGACAGGGCGGCAAAGGAGGATACCGTATTGCCGGCTGCTATCCTGATCAGGATCACGCCGCCGCCTATTTTATAGTCGCCAGTGTTTTGCAGCTCGGAGCCGAGATTGGCGGTGAGCAGGGCGCCGCCACCGCCGCCGGGATTGGGATCAGGGTCGCCGGAGTCGCTTTTGCTGCAGGCGGCCAGTCCGCCGGTGCATGCCAGCGCCAGCGCCACACTGAGATTGGTTACAAAGTCCCTTCTTTCCATGGATTGCAGGTTTAGTACGTATATGAGTACGGGGCACGGGGAGGAAAGGTTGCCAGGAAGTGGGAGGGAAATGGGCGTTTCACAGGAGCTGACCGGGAACTTAACAGGGATGACAGGGGGAAAACATAGGAAAACACCGGGAAAGTACCGAAGCCGGCCTGCCTTATATATCGATTTTCTGTTTTATTGCCTGTAATAACTGCCGGAAATAAGCAGGGGCCTCCAGCAGGCGGCTGCCGTACCAGGAGAACATTTCCCCATCAACCAGCAGCACGCGGGCATGGGGGAGCGCCGCGGTGATCTCCGCGATATGCTGTTCTTTAAAAGGGTAGGGCTCGGACGACAGCAATACCAGTTGCCGGCCGGCCGGTACGCCATCAAAGCATTCCGGTAGTTGGGACAGGGATATTTCGGGGTAGCGGGGCGTGCCGGCAAAGCTATTCTGCAGGCCGCAGGCTGCCAGCATGGAATGGATGAAGGTGTCACCGCCGGCCACCATCCAGGGCTTGCGCCAGATAAAGTAGGCAGCGTGCCAGGAGGAGCCCTCGTCCGGCAGGCTGTCGCGCAGTGTTGCGAACCGGGCCTGTATCTCCCTGCTTAACTGTGCCGCCGCAGCGGCCCGGCCAGTAAGCCCGCCTACCTGGCGGATCATATCCAGCGCGTCTTCCAGGGTGTGAATGTCGCTGGTCCACACGGGAAATTCCTGCATGAGGACTTCTACCTGCTCCCGCTGGTTCTCTTCCTTATTGGCCAGGATCAGTTGGGGCTGCAGGCTGCGGATCTTGTCCAGGTGCAGGCTTTTGGTGCCGCCTATGCGGGTTTTGCTGCGGAACCAGTGATCGGGGTGCACGCAGAATTTGGTGATGCCCACCACTTCCGCCTCCAGCCCCAGGTGGTGCAGCAGCTCGGTTTGCGAAGGCACCAGGGAGATAATGCGTTGCGGTCGCGCTGAATTCAATCGGAACACCTGCCTTACAAATATTATTAATTATTAATTATTCATGCTTAATTACTCAGGCTCCCAGCGCCTGGATGATATCGTACTTGGTAACAATGTGGTAGCTGCCGCTCTCGTCTGCGGCCAGCACGGCGCCATTTTCCTTGTTGATGTATACGGAAAGCTTTTCTATGGGCGTATCCATGCTCACCTGCGGAAAAGCGGGCTGCATTACCTGCCTCACCTGGGCGTCTTTCAGGTTGGCGTCATCTATCAGCCTGCTGAACAGGCCGCCTTCAGATACCGCGCCCACGATCTCGCTGTTGTGCAGCACGGGGATATGCTCGATCTCAAATTTTTTCATTTTGGCAATGGCGTCGCTTACCTTCTCTTCCGCGGTGATGGTCACCAGCGGCAGGTTGCGGCGGGTATTTACCACATCCTTTACGGTCTTTACATCCAGGAAGCCGCGTTCCATCATCCACTGGTCATTGTACACCTTGCCTACGTAGCGGCTGCCATGATCGTGGAACACCACTACTACCAGGTCCGTAGGCTTCAGCTTGTCTTTAAGCTGCAGCAATCCTGCAATGGCCGATCCGGCGGAGTAACCTACAAAGATGCCTTCTTCTTTGGCAATGCGGCGGGCCATGATAGCGCCGTCCTTGTCGGTTACCTTCTCAAAATGGTCTATCACGCTCATATCGTAGTTCTGCGGCACAAAATCCTCGCCGATGCCTTCAGTAATGTAGGGATATACTTCCGACATATCCAGCTCACCGGTCTCATGGTATTTTTTCAGCAGGGAGCCGTAGCTGTCAATGGCCCATACCTGTATACCCGGGTTCTTTTCCTTCAGGAATTTACCGGTGCCGGTTACGGTGCCGCCGGTGCCGGTAGCCACCACCAGGTGGGTGATCTTACCATCCGTTTGCTCCCAGATCTCCGGGCCGGTCTGTTCATAGTGCGCATCCCGGTTGGCCAGGTTGTCATACTGGTTTACATAAAAGGAGTTGGGTATCTCCTTTGCCAGGCGCCTGGCCACGGAGTAGTAGGAGCGAGGGTCTTCGGGCTCTACATTGGTGGGGCATACGATCACTTCTGCGCCTACTGCTTTCAGGATGTCCATTTTTTCCTTGGACTGTTTATCTGTAGTAGTAAAAATGCATTTGTAGCCTTTTATAACGGCCGCGAGCGCCAGGCCCATGCCGGTATTGCCGGAAGTGCCTTCTATGATGGTGCCGCCGGGTTTCAGCAGCCCCTGCTGTTCGGCCACTTCCACCATCTTGATGGCCATGCGGTCCTTAATGGAGTTGCCGGGGTTAAAGAATTCCACCTTGGCCATTACGGGGCAGGGCAGGGCGGCAGTAACGCGGTTCAGTTTTACTAAAGGGGTGTTGCCGATCGTTTCGAGAATATTGTTGCAGAACTTCATACGGTTATTGTGTTAGCAGCGGCTAAATTAAGATAAAAAATCGGGAGGCCGCCAAAGGGTTGATATTGAGAGGAGTATGTATTTGGAAGGAACTGCTATCTTTGCCGCGTGATGTATAAAAGGATATTTATTACCGGTATAGGCACCGGCGTGGGAAAAACCCTGACCGCGGCCTGCGTAACGGAGGCGCTGCAGGCGGATTACTGGAAACCCGTGCAAACAGGGCTGGAGGAAGGTACGGACACGGAAACGGTGCGCTCCCTGCTGAGCAACCCGGTATCCGTATGCCATAAAGAAGTATATTGCCTGCGGGAGCCGGCCTCTCCCCACCTGGCGGCCAGGCTGGAACAAACCCGCATAGACGTGGAACGGGTACTGCAGCAGGCGGAGATCGTGCAGCCGGCGGATCGCTGGCTGGTGGCAGAGGGCGCCGGCGGTTTGATGGTGCCCCTGAACGAGGACGTGTTTACCCTGGACCTGGTAGCCCGGCTGCAGGCGCAGGTGATCATCGTGGCGCAGAACTACCTGGGCAGCATCAATCATTCCCTGCTTACGGCGCGGGTGCTGCAGCAAAGCGGTATTCCCGTACTGGGCTGGATCTTCAGCGGAGATTATCATACCAACGAGGACGAAGTGGTGCAGTGGAGCGGCTACCCCAGGCTGGGCCGCATTCCCCAGGCTGCGCGGGTAGACCGGGCCTTTGTAAAGGAACAGGCCGGAAAGCTGACAATAACAGGTGCTCACTAAAAAGGACATACGAAAACAATTCCTGGAACGGCGCCTGAACCTGGATGCCGGTACAGCGGCGGCCCTCAACAGCCGCCTGCTGGAGAACTGCCGGCAACTGGATTACAGCGGCGTGCACCGGGTGCATACCTTCCTGCCCATCACGGAAAAGAAGGAAGTGAACACCTGGCCCATTATCCGCTGGCTGCGGCAAACCTATCCCCACCTGCAATGGGTGCTGCCCAGGGCCCTGCTGTCCACCGGGGAAATGGAGCATTTCCTGTGGGAGGAGCATACCCCGCTGGTGAACAGCCGCTACGGCATACCGGAGCCGGCTGGCGGCATGCGGATAGCGCCGGAAGCGCTGGACCTGGTGCTGGTGCCCATGCTGGCTTTTGACAGGGCCGGGCACCGCGTGGGCTACGGCAAAGGCATGTACGACCGCTTCCTGCAGCAGTGCCGGCCTGATGTGCGCACCGTCGGTCTCTCCCTGTTTGAGCCCGTCAACGTGATCATCGATACCGACGACCACGATGTGCCGCTGGATACGGTGGTTACCCCCGATACCATCTTTCATTTTGATAAAAAATAACGAACGTGCTGCAATACCTGAAATTTTTACTATATCCCTTTTCCCTGTTGTATGGCCTGGTTATGTGGGTACGGAACCGCTTATACGATGCCGGCACCCTGACCGCCGTGAGCTTTGACGTGCCTACCATTGCCGTGGGCAACCTCTCCGTAGGCGGTACCGGTAAAACGCCGCACGTGGAGTATCTCATCCGCCTGCTGAAGGATCATTATCCCATTGCCACCCTGAGCCGGGGCTATAACCGCAAAACCCGCGGGTTCCTGCTGGCGGGCGAACAAAGCACCGCGGCCCAGTTGGGCGATGAGCCCATGCAGTTTCACCGGAAGTTCCCGGAGATCACCGTATGCGTGGGCGAAGAGCGCATGCTGGCCATTCCCCAGTTGCTGGGCGAAAAGCCGGATACCCGCGCCGTGCTGCTGGATGATGCTTTTCAGCACCGCTCCATCAAACCGGGTTGCAACATCCTGATTACGGAATACAACCGCCCCTTTACCCGCGACCACGTGGTGCCTTTTGGCCGCCTGCGCGAAGGGCGCAAAGGCTATGAGCGGGCCGATGTGATCATCGTGTCCAAATGCCCGGAGAACCTGCCGGTGGCGGACAAACAGGCGCTGCAGCGGGAAATAGCGCCACTGCCTCACCAGCACCTGTTCTTTACCACCCTCCGGTACGGCCAGTTGTATGATATGCTGTCCCATGAGCCGGTTAGCGTGTCGCCGGAAGCTACCGTGCTGCTGGTATGTGGTATTGCCCGGCCCGCACCCCTGGTACAGCATTTGAAGGAGCAGTATAAGGAAGTGTTCCTGCTGCCCTTTCCGGATCACTATTATTACAGCCAGCCGGACCTGGAAAAGATCAGGCGGGAGCTGAAAGACCTGCCTGGCACGGAAAAGCTGGTGGTCACCACCGAAAAGGACGCGGTGCGCCTGCACCTGCTGCAACCCCGTTTGCAGGCCCTGGGTTTAAACATGGCCGTGATACCGGTGGAAATATCTTTTCTCTTTGGGGAAGGGATTTCATTTAATAATTATATTTTTGATTATATAGAGGGGGCGGGCACGTAATATCAGAACTTAATGGGACATAGAGATGACTAAAAAGAAAAGATCAAAAAAAAGCAGTAGCCAGAAACAGGCTTTCCGTGGACTGGTGGAAGTGACACGTTCTGGAATGGCATTTGTCATCGTGGAAGGCCTCACAAAAGACATCCTGGTAAAGCAAAAGAACCTCAATACCGCGCTGGACGGGGATGAAGTGCTGGTAGATGTGATAAGGCCCGCCAAAGGCACGGCCCGCATGGAAGGCGTGGTAACGGACATCCTTAAACGGAGGAAGACGGAATTTACCGGCACCCTGGAGGTGAACAAGGGCTTTGCCTTCCTGGTGCCTGAAAAGGGGGCGTTTGTGCCCGATATCTATATCCCCGCCAATTCCGTAGGAGATGCCAAAACCGGCGACAAGGCCGTGGTGCGCATCGTGGCCTGGGGCGAGAAAACCCGCAAACCCGTTGGGGAGATCGTGGAAATACTGGACGCCAGCAATACCAACGACCTGGCCATGAAGGAGATACTGGTGGAAAGCGGGTTCCCGCTCAACTTCCCGGATGAAGTGACGGCAGAGCTGGCGGAGATAAAGGAAAAGATCACCACCAAGGAAGTGCGTAAAAGAAAAGATTTCCGCAAGTACCTGACATTTACCATTGACCCCGCCGACGCCAAGGATTTTGACGACGCCATCTCCATCCGCAAACTGCGGGGCGGCAATTATGAAATAGGAGTGCATATTGCAGACGTGAGCCACTATGTGCTGCCGGATACCCCGCTGGACAAGGAAGCCGATAAAAGGGCCACCTCCGTGTACCTGCCGGACCGGGTGCTGCCCATGCTGCCCGAAAAAATATCCAATGAGCTGTGCTCCCTGCGGCCGCACGAGGACAAGCTCACTTTCTCCGCCGTGTTCAAGATGAACGAGAAAGGCGAGGTGAAGGACCACTGGCTGGGCCGCACCGTGATCCACTCCAAGCACCGCTTTACCTACGAGGAAGTGCAGGACATTATTGAAACGGGAGAGGGGCCGTATGACAAGGAAGTACTGCTGCTGAACAAAATAGCGCAAACCCTGCGCAAAGAGCGCTTTGATGAAGGCGCCATCAACTTCTCCTCCCAGGAGGTGCGTTTTCAATTGAACGAAGAAGGCAAACCGGTTGGTATCGTGATCAAGGAAAGCAAGGAAGCGCACCAGTTGATAGAGGAATTGATGCTGCTGGCCAACCGCACGGTAGCGGAATACGTAGCTAAAATAAAAGTGCATAAACACCCTGTGCCTTTCCCTTACCGCGTGCACGACACGCCGGACGATGAAAAGCTGAAAGTATTTTCTGTATTCGCCCGCAAATTCGGCCACAAGTTTGACCTGGAGAACCCGGACACCATTGCCCGCTCTTTCAACAAAATGCTGCAACTGGCCAAAGGCAAACCGGAGCAGCACGTGCTGGAGACCATCGGCATACGCACCATGGCCAAAGCGGTGTATACCACCGATAACATTGGCCACTACGGGCTGGGCTTTGAGCATTACTGCCACTTTACCTCGCCCATACGCCGCTACCCGGATGTGATGGTGCACCGCGTGCTGGCGCAGTGCCTGGAGAACGAGATCAAGCCGGACAAGCACATGGAAAAGAAGTGCAAGCACAGCTCTGAAATGGAGCGTAAGGCCATGGAAGCGGAACGGGCGGCCAACAAGTACAAGCAGGTGGAATACATGCAGCAGTACATCGGGGAAACCTTTGAAGGCGTGGTGAGCGGCGTGGCCCATTTCGGCTTCTGGGTAGAAACCGTAGCCACCAAGTGCGAAGGGCTGGTAAGCATCCACAACCTCCTGAGCAAGGATGAGTTCAGGCACGATGAAGGAGAGTATGCGCTGATAGGCCTGCGCACCGGCCGGAAATTCCGTATAGGCGACAAGGTGACGATCCGCGTGCTGGCCGCCAACCTGGCCAAACGGCAACTGGACTATGACCTGGCGGAGGAATTGGAAGTAAGAAGTAAGAAGAAGGACGTAGGAACCAGGAAGGCAGGAAGCAGGAGTAGGAAGAAGGAAGTAAGAAGTAAGAAGTAGGAAGTATAGATATGCTGACTTTAGGGGTAATATTTAAGTTATTATCTAAAACGGAAGCATGGCTATTAAATCGTTTAACGATCTGGAAGTTTATAAACTGGCTCATTTATTGGCAATGCAGATATTCAAGATGACAATTGATTTTCCGAAAGAGGAAAAGTACAGCTTAACAGATCAGATCAGGCGCTCTTCCAGGTCCATTGCCGCAAATATTGCGGAAGGCTGGGGGAAACGGATTTTTGAGAATAACTTTAAACGGCATTTGATAGACGCCATTGGATCTGTAGAAGAAACCAGATCATGGCTGTTATTCAGTAAAGACAGCGGTTATATTAATGAGGATATTCATGGAAAGTTATATGAAAATTATGAGATTTTAGGTGCCAAATTGCACGTTCTACATGAAAAATGGGTGAATTATAAATTAAACAAAATGAATTAATCTCATGAAAACCTACACTTTTCATGCATCAAACATCATCTTTCATTCATCCAGTAAGCATCAATCATCATACATCTTACTTCATACATCATTCTTCATACATAAACCATGCACTCTTTTCAAGAACTGATCGCTCAATTTGTTAAACAGTTTGATCAGCAGCAGTTTCCGCAACACCCGGCTTCCTTGTACAATGCCGCTTCCCATATCCTGAAAATAGGCGGCAAGCGTATACGCCCTGTGCTGTCGCTGATGGGCAATGAGCTGTTTGACGAGATACACCCGGATGCCTGGCAGGTAGGATTTGCCGTAGAGCTGTTCCATAACTTTACCCTGGTGCATGACGATATCATGGACAAAGCGCCCCTGCGCAGGAATCATCCCACCGTGCACACCCTGTACGGCGACCCGGCGGCCATACTGGCCGGCGATGTGATGCTGGTGTACGTATACGAGCACCTGAACAAGGTACAGTCCCGCTACAAGCAAAAGATCATCACCGTGTTCAACCGCGCTGCCATACAGGTATGCGAGGGCCAGCAACTGGACATGGACCTGGAAGCCATGGACCCGGCGCAGGTGCAATACGACGACTATGTGAACATGATAGCGCTGAAAACCTCCGTGCTCCTGGCCGCTTCCCTGCAACTGGGGGCTATCATCGGCGGCGGCAGCGAAGGCAACCAGGCCTACCTCTATAATTTTGGCCGTAACATCGGCATCGCTTTCCAGATACAGGACGATTACCTGGACGCCTTTGGCGACCCGGAAAAATTCGGCAAGCAGCAGGGTGGCGATATCCTGGCCAACAAAAAAACCTTCCTGCTGCTGAAGGCGCTGGAAATGTGCAATCCTGCCCAGCGGACCCGCCTGCAGGAGCTGCTGGACTCCAACAGCGAGAGCAAGGTGGCGGACATGCTGCAACTGTTCCGCGACTGTAAGGTGGATGCCTGGGCGGCGAAAGAAAAGGAGCGTTTCCAGCAACTGGCGTTTGACAACCTGGAGAGCATTGCCGTGTTTTCCGCCCGCAAACGCCCGCTGATGGAGCTGGCCGAATTTTTGCTGAGCCGGCAGCAATGATGGGGCATAAATCCTTATATTCGCACATTCACCAAAATAGAACTTGCTTTGTCTAAATCGCTATTCCGCAGGAAATCAATATCCACTATACTGAAAGATGCCAGGGAAGGAGCTACCGACGGTCATGGAACAGGAACGCTGCACAGGGTGCTGAAGGTAAAAGACCTTACGGCCATGGGTATTGCAGCGGTGATAGGCGCCGGCATTTTTTCCACCATAGGGGAGGCATCTTTCCACGGCGGCCCTGGCGTATCCATCCTGTTTGTGATCACGGCCATTACCTGCGGATTTTCAGCGCTTTGCTATGCGGAGTTTGCGTCCCGGGTACCGGTATCCGGCAGCGCCTACACGTACTCGTATGTGACATTTGGTGAACTGACCGCCTGGATCATAGGCTGGTCCCTGATACTGGAATATGCCATTGGAAATATAGCCGTAGCCATCTCCTGGAGCGGCTATTTTAATAATCTGCTGGCCGGTATCGGCATGGGGCTGCCCGGCTGGCTCACCAGCAATTACGACAACGCATCGCCGGAAACACTGGCCGCCGCCCCGCATATTGCGGGCCTGCCCGTAATCCTGAACCTGCCCGCCTTCCTGGTGGTGGTGTTCATTACCTGGCTGGCCTACGTGGGCATACAGGAAAGCAAGCGCAGCGCCAACGCCATGGTGGCCTTCAAGATACTGATCATCATCTTCGTGATCGTGCTGGGCGCTTTCTATGTAAATACGGACAACTGGAACCCCTTTCTGCCCAACGGGTTTTCCGGTGTGCTGCGGGGCGTATCCGCCGTTTTCTTTGCCTACATCGGTTTCGATGCCGTGAGCACCACGGCGGAGGAATGCACCAACCCGCAGCGGGACCTGCCCCGGGGCATGTTCTACTCCCTCATCATCTGTACGGTATTGTACGTGCTGATAGCGCTGGTGCTGACGGGTATGGTGCCCTTTACCGATCTGAAGGTGGCGGACCCGCTGGCTTTTGTGTTTGATGCCGTGAACCTGCGCTGGATCAGCTACATCATTTCCATCAGCGCCGTCATTGCCACTACCAGCGTATTGCTGGTGTTCCAGATCGGGCAGCCGCGCATCTGGATGAGCATGAGCCGCGATGGCCTGCTGCCCGGGCGCTTCAGCCGGATCCATCCCCGCTTTAAAACACCTTCCTTTGCCACCATTGTTACCGGCATACTGGTAGGCGTGCCCGCCCTGTTCCTGAACCTGACCATCGTTACCGACCTGACCAGTATCGGCACCCTGTTTGCCTTTATACTGGTATGCGGCGGCGTACTGCTGCTGCCCCGGGAGGAGAATAACGGCAATACCAGCCGTTTCCGGCTGCCTTACATTAACGGGCAATGGATCGTGCCTGCGCTGGTGGTGCTGGGCATTTTCCTGTTCCGCGCCCCGCTGGGGGAGAAGCTGTCCTTTGCCGGTGGCTGGGAGGTGTGGAAGCATAACATTCCCTTCTTTTTCTTTACCATCGTGGTGATCGTGATCACGGTGCTGTCCTTCCTGCGCAAGTTATCGCTGATACCCGTACTGGGGCTGCTGAGCTGCTTTTACCTGATGACCGAAATGGGGCTGAAGAACTGGATCGTGTTTGCCGTATGGCTGCTGACCGGGCTGGTGATCTATTTCGGCTACAGCTACCGTAACAGCAAGCTGAACGCAGCAAACTGAAAGCTTAAAGCATAAAGCAAAAGGCTGCCCGTAGCGAATTTATCCGCGGCAATAGCTTTATGCGTTCAGCTTTCAGCTTTAGGCTTTTTTTCGTAAATTACATTAGCTCTTTGATCTTAAAACCTAATGTTATGAACCTGCTACAGCGAATTGAAGTATGGGGCGACCGGCACCATCCCCGCTGGCTGGATGCGGTACGCATCTGCCTCGGGATCTTCCTGTTCTGGATGGGCGTAATGTTCATACAAAACAGGGATGCCCTCACCGCCCTTATCAATGAGAGCCCGTTTCTGACGGCAGCATCCTTCTGGCTTGGGCATTTTATCGTATTTGCCCACCTGGCGGGCGGCCTTCTTATAACGCTTGGATTATTAACGAGAGTGGCTGTAATTGCAAACATACCGGTTTTATTGGGTGCTGTTTTCTTCGTACGTTCCTCCACGGGACTGTTCGAAGTATACCCGCAGCTTGGCCTTTCTATCCTTGTCCTGTTTCTGCTGATCCTTTTCCTGGTGGAAGGCAGCGGCCCCTTTTCCATAGACGCGTACATGCGCAGGCATCCGAACTGATGCATCGGGGGTGGGACAATCCGATTTCAGATTTACGATTTTAGACTTTAGTTTTGAGTTTTTAAACAGACCTGACAGGTTTCCGAAACCTGTCAGGTCTTAAAACCTCGTATAGCCAGGTTGTCAGTGGAGAGCATGCTGTTATGAAATATGAAATCGGAGATAAAATAATACTGCTGCATTCCAGGGAAGAGGGCACAGTTGTAGACATCGTTAATCATGAAATGGTGATGGTGGAAGTAGCGGATGTTACTTTTCCCGTGTACCTGGACCAGATCGATTTTCCCTATTTTTACCGTTTTACAGAGAAAAAGGCCCCGCCTGCCGCTCCCCGCAATCTGCCCGGTGAAGAGCTGCCCAAAGAGAAAAAGCAGGAAGTGATACGGATGGACAAGGGCATGTTCCTCTCCATGCTGCCCGTGTACCAGTTTGACGGCTTCGAGGAGCAGGTGCAACTGTTGAAATTCCACCTGCTGAATGAAACGAACCGCGCCTACGGCTTTCATTTCCAGATATGGCTGCGGCACCAACTGGACCTGGAGATCAAAAACGAGCTGCTGCCTTTCAACCACTTTTACCTGGCGGACCTGTTGTTTGAGTCCCTGAACGATAATCCCCGTTTTGAATTCACCTTCTACCTGAAAGACCCGGACCCGGCGCTGGCACCTTCTTTCCGCAAGACCTGGAAGATAAAGCCGAAGCACCTGTTCCGGCAACTGAATGATATGCGCGTGCGGCGGGACGCCATGCTGAGCTTTCCGCTGTTTGAAAAATATCCCGCCAGGGAAGCGCCCACGCATTACGGCTTTGACCCGGACGACATCGGTAAGCTATCTTCCCCGTACGCCAACATACACATCGCGCCGGATACGCCGCTGCAGCCCAAATACGAACTGGACCTGCACATTGAGCAACTGGAGGAGGACTGGAAAAGCTTAAGCAATATTGCCATCCTGGCCATACAACTGAATGAGTTTCAGCGTTATCTGGACCTGGCCATCTCGCACCACCAGCATGGCATGATCGTGATCCACGGCCTGGGAAAAGGCAAGCTCCGCGATGAGATCCATCATATACTCCGGCAGACCCCGGAAGTGGAGCGCTTTGCAAACGACTATCATCCCAAATACGGGTACGGCGCTACGGAGATATTTTTTAAATATGCGTAACTTTGCATCTTAATAACCTGAAACTACAAACCGTGCTATCGTCTTGGCCCCGTGCCAGGAAGGAAAGTCCGGACAGCATAGAGCAACGCACCACCTAACGGGTGGGATGTGCGGGTGCAAGGCCCGCGCAGACAGAAAGTGCCACAGAAAATAACCGCCGGCCCCCGGGCAGGTAAGGGTGAAAATGTGGGGTAAGGGCCCACGTCGCGGTGTGGTAACACGCCGGGAGGGTAAACCTTGCGTGCTGAAATGCCATGTATACGGTCGTTTGAGGGCTGCTCGCCCGATGACCGAGGGTAGGCAGATACAGGCGGCGTGCGAGCGCCGTCGCAGATAAATGATAGCAGCCCGCCCCCGGGCGGGAACAGAATCCGGCTTACAGGTTTGTAGTTTTTTGTTATTATTTCCATACCCGTCCGCAACCAGACTAAACCGCTATTATACTTATACTATGGAACAGAAAGAAGAAAAAACCTGGGGCGCCCTGGTGCATTTAGGCGGCATCATCGGCATGGTCATCCTGTCTTTTGTAGGCAACATCATCGGCGCGCTGGTAATGTGGCTGATCAAGCGCAATGACTCCGCTTTTATCGACAACCAGGGTAAGGAGGCCCTCAATTTCCAGATCACCCTCAGCTTTGTGAACCTGGCCATTGGCCTGCTGTTTAGCATCCGTCATGGTTTCTGGGCATTTCGGAGAATATGGCGGGATGATTTTGACTTCGACCATTTTGATGTGTTCACTTTCTCCTCAGTGAGCGCCTACGGCATTGTGTGGGTGCTGAATGTCGTGTTCTCCGTGATAGCGGCCGTACGCGCCAGCAACGGCGTGGCTTACCGCTACCCGTTCAGTTGGAGGATCGTGAAGTAATGTGCGAATATGCAAATGTGCGGATGTGCAAATGAGAATGCAGCGATAACATTCGCTTTAATTCATCTGCACATCCGCACATTTGCATATCTGCACATTATTATCCTTTCTTCACCGGTTGCATCCGGGGCTTGCTCTTCCGCTTTCCATGCGTACTGATGCTGTCCGCCATTTTCAGGGCATTATAGGCGTTTACAATACCGCCGGTAACAGACAGTTGGTAAAAAGGCACCTGCTCATCCGTACCGGGTTTGTTCACCAGGCTGTCCCGGAGGGGAGTGGCGCTCTTTTCCAATATCGTTTTTAATTGCTGGGGGGTCAGGTCCGGGTAGTAGGAAAGCACCAGCGCCGCTACACCGCTTACCACCGGGGCCGCCATGCTGGTACCGCTGGCGCTGCCGTACTTGTTGCCGCCGGGCACGGTAGAGTAGATCTGCACGCCAGGGGCAAACAGGTCCACTTCCCTTCTGCCAAAGTTGGAGAAGTTGGCCACCTTGAAGCCAGCGGGGCCGCCCGCGCCGTTTGCGCCTACCGTAATGAAATTGCTGGCCCGGGTATGGTCATCCAGGTGCGGAGTCGGGAAATTGTCCACTTCATCGTTATCGCTGGCGTCGTTGCCGGCCGCATGTACCAGCAGCACGCCTTTGGATTCGGCATATTTGATCGCGTCATCCACCCATACCTTGTTGGGGCTGAAGCCCTTGCCAAAGCTCATGTTGATGATACGGGCGCCATTGTCCACCGCGTACCGGATGCCCAGCGCCACGTCCTTGTCGCGCTCGTCGCCGTCCGGTACTACCTTTACGGCCATGATGCGCACATCGTCCGCAATACCGTCAATACCTACGCCATTATTCCTCACCGCCCCGATAATGCCGGATACGTGCGTACCGTGAAAGGCGAACTGTCCCATTACGTCATTATTGCCGTAGTAGCGGTCGTTAATATCGTTGATATCATCGCCTACGATCTCTTTACGGAGATCCGTCGGGGGCTCGTCCATTCTTTCCGCTTTTTTCTTCAGGTCGTCCAGGTATTCCTCGAACTCGGATTTGAACTCGGAGTAGGACAGGTTTTCCTCGCCGGTGCTCTGCAGCAGCCGGGTCATGAAGTTCCTGGCCACCATCACTTCCTGGTCAGGCGTTTCCACGCTGTCCAGCTTGCTGATGTTAAAATCTTCCTGGCCCAGGTAAGTAGTGAGGATGAAAGCGCATTTTTTCAGGTTCTCCTGCAGCTTTGTCATGGTTTTATATGACATTTTATACTGGCTGACAGGTTGTACCACTTTGGCTACCAGTTTTTTCCAGTAGGCATACTCCCGGGAGGTGGGGTCCAGCGTGGAGTCAGGATTGCCATAGATGTGCTTATAGCGGTAATACTCGCGGGTAGCCTCATCGGTATCTTCCTTGATGCTTCTGCCGTCTTTACCACCGATGAAGTTCCAGCCATGTACATCGTCCACATAACCGTTGCCGTCGTCGTCAATGTTATTGCCCGGGATCTCTTTGGGGTTGGTCCAAAGCACCGGGCGCAGGTCTTCGTGGGTGGTATCTATGCCGGAATCGATCACGGCTACTATTACGGGCGTGCTTTTCCTGCCCTTTAACAGCTCCTGGTAAGCCTTGTCCGCACTGATCCCATACACACTATCCTTTTCATAGCTGAGTAAGTGCCAGTTCCTGGGAGCGGATTTGCCCTGGCCGGAAGCGCCGGAAGATGCCGTCATCAGCACAATGCTACCTAACAGGACAGTTGCTGCTCTGCGTAAATTCATGTAAGTTGTCTTTTATTGGTCAAAATGGAACCTTGCATTTACCGGATGCGGAGGTTCGCAGGTCTAAAACATTAAAAATAAATATTGGTAATAAACGTGCTACTTAGAGCAAGTTAAATACCACAATTGGTTAAAGATATGTAAAATGATATTATGACAAGACAATTATCTGACGAGCGCATAAAAAAGCTGATCATTGACAGATGTCTTGCAACACTGCTCCCGGATTGCAGCAACTATTGACAGGTTTCTTGCCGGCGACGACTATTTCCAGCCTGGAGTTGATTGTTAGCAGAACCTGTAAATGAATTGATAACCAGTTAGTAAGAAGGAGAGGAGATCGGTTTGCCCTGTTTCATATTAAATGTGAAGTGTACAGGGCGGGAAGGCTGGTGATAAAAAGGTGATTATAGCACAAAAGTAGAATATGAATTTTCAAAAAAAAGTATAATATTTATCGCTGGAAGAATGTTTGAAAGCCATCTTCGGCTTCTCAAATGTTTTTCTCATAAGCATGGTTTCCGTTTAACGAAAAAGCGAGGTTCTCTAACCTCGCTTATTTTTTATTCCAAATTAACGGTTTGTTTTGTAGATAAAACGCAACACCCGGCTGGATTATTGCGGAAACTTACCTTGATACGCCTTTTTTTTGAATATTGACGAATGAGAACAGGGAAAGGTGACGGTCCTTTTCATGCAATTGCATTCGGTTGCATTGAAAGTAGGCCGTCAGTTTTTTACTTTTTCTTTTTTACTTTTTTAGAGCCCGAATTCGATCCCCTGGGCCAGCGGCAGGCTGGTAGAATAATTGATGGTGTTGGTCTGCCGGCGCATGTAGTTTTTCCAGGCATCGGAGCCGCTTTCCCGGCCGCCGCCGGTGTCCTTTTCCCCGCCAAAAGCACCGCCTATTTCCGCACCGGAAGTACCGATATTCACGTTGGCAATGCCGCAGTCAGAACCGGCTGCGGACAGGAAGGCTTCCGCTTCCCGCAGGTTCAGCGTCATGATGGCGGAGGACAGTCCCTGCGGCACGTCATTCTGCAGGGCGATGGCCTCTTCCAGGGTCTTGTACCGGATCACGTAGAGGATCGGCGCAAAGGTCTCATGCTGTACAATGTCGTAATGGTTCTGCACTTCGGCAATACAGGGCCTTACGTAGCAGCCGGACTCAAAGCCCGGGCCATCGAGCACGCCGCCTTCCACCAGGAAACGGCCGCCCTGCGCCTTCACCTGGTCCAGGGCCTGCAGGTACATCTGTACGGCATCTTTGTCTATCAGCGGACCTACGTGGTTGCGCTCGTCTAACGGGTTGCCTATACGTAGTTGCTGGTAGGCGTTCACCAGCTTTTGTGTAAATGCTTCAAACACGTTTTCCGCTATGATCAGGCGGCGGGTGGAGGTGCAGCGCTGCCCGGCGGTGCCTACGGCGCCAAAAACGCAGCCGATCAGGGCCATGTCCAGGTCGGCCTCCGCGGAAATAATAATGGCGTTATTGCCGCCCAGCTCCAGCAGCGACCTGCCCAGCCTGGCGCCTACTGCGCTGCCTACGGCCTTGCCCATACGGGAAGAGCCGGTGGCGGACACCAGCGGGATACGGGTATCCTGCGCTATCCATTCGCCTGCTTCACGGCCGCCGGCCAGCAGGCAGCAAACTCCCTCCGGCACATGGTTGGCGGCAAATACCTGCTGCACAATGTACTGGCACACCAGGGCGGTGACCGGCGTTTTTTCCGAAGGCTTCCAGATACATACGTCGCCGCAAACCCACGCCAGCATAGCGTTCCAGCTCCATACGGCTACAGGGAAGTTAAAGGCGGAGATAATGCCGGTAATGCCCAGCGGGTGCCACTGCTCATACATGCGGTGACCGGGCCTTTCGGAGTGCATGGTGAGCCCGTACAGTTGCCGGGAAAGGCCTACGGCAAAATCGCAGATATCGATCATTTCCTGTACCTCTCCATAACCTTCCTGCAGGCTTTTCCCCATTTCATAGGACACCAGTTTGCCCAGCGCGGTCTTGTGCCTGCGCAGGGCTTCTCCTATCTGCCGCACTACTTCTCCGCGTTTGGGAGCGGGCCATTGCCGCCATTCCTTAAATGCCTGGCCGGCGGCGGCTGCTACGGCATCAAATTCCGCCCGCCCGGCGCTTTGTACGTCTGCAATATGCTGCCCGTCTACCGGGGAAGAAGAGCTGAGTACCGGTCCTGTACCGGGCAGCCAGTGGGCGCCGGTGCTTACCCCGCTGTGGGTTCCTGATATGTTGAATTGCTGAAGAATATCTTTTATCATGGCGTGCAAGTTAATGATTTAGCGCTTAGCTATTTCCCTGTCTGTGAACTATAGGTGCTTTCAAATATCTTGTCTGCGTTACCGGCTTCAAAGCCGTCGCGGCGGTGCTCGCGGCGCAACTGGTCTGCCGGCAGGTGGGCAAACTGCGGCAATGGCTTTCTCTCCGCAAACTCCACGTAGGAGCCGGCAATGCGATGGGTTTGGTTACTGGCAAAAGTGGCGGTGATCATGTTGGCCACGGTAGCGCTTTGCAGCAGGCCCCCGTCCGGGCTGGTCTTTATTTTGCCGCCGGCAGTGTTCAGGGTAAAGCCGTTGCGCTCCAGGAAAGCGTTGAAGTCCGCTATGGTGTTGTATCCCGGCGGCAGGTTATGTACGCTGATGGTGAAGTGGTTCAGGTAATAACGGTTGTAGATCACCCAGGCGGCGTACTCGCTTTCCGCAGCCAGCGCCTGGTAGTCTTCCAGGGTGGGCAGCCGCCACAGCCCGCTGTGCAGGAAGTGGTCTACCGCTGTTGCGTCGTCCAGGTCCAGGGCGTCCACGGGATCGGTCTTTACCTCGTTCGTATAGCCGGAGATCAGCGCCTGTGCCTGCGGGCTCAGGTCGGGCACGCGCAGCTCGCTGATGAAGATGCGCGGGAACCCGGGAGATGGCGGCGCATACCAGAACGCGTCCAGTTTCTTTTCCGGGAAAAAATAGGCATCCTTTTTCGTGTAGCCGTAATGCAGGAATATCTTTTCCAGCGATTGAATGCCCAGTTGCGGCACGCCCATGGTACGGAAGGCAATATGATCGTTCTCCACGTCGCCGGGCTGCTGTATAATGCCCTCCTTTATCATGGTCTGTATAATGGCCTTTACATCCGGCACCCGCTCCATGTAGCGTTGCATGAGGCCGTTAAGCACATCGGTAAGCATTGTTTTGGTAATTTAAATGCTAAATGTAAAGGTTTTTTCACTTACCGGTTGCGTTTTGCCTACTCGGTCCTCAAACTTTTGGCGGGATTGGCCAGGGCTGCCCGCAGGGTCTGGAAGCTGATCGTGGCCAGCGCAACGGCAATGACCAGCACCCCGGCAATGGCAAATAGCTGCCAGCCCGGCGTAATACGGTAGGGGTAATTTTCCAGCCATTTCCCGGCCGCCATCCAGGCCAGCGGTACGGCCAGCACCAGCGCGATGGCCACCAGCTTCAGGAAATCTTTTGAAAGAATAGCCACTACGCTGTTCACCGATGCGCCCAGCACCTTCCGGATGCCGATCTCCTTGGTGCGCCTTTCCGTGGCCAGCACGGATAACCCGAACAGGCCGATGCAGGAGATGAATATAGTGAGCACCGCGCTTAACAGCAGTATCTGCTTCCATTTTGCTTCCGCGGCATAGCTTTGCCGGTTGGCTTCATCTTTAAACACATAGGAGTAGGGGCTCAAGGGAAAGAACTGCCGGAAGGTCCGCTGTATATATTGCAGGGTGGCGGCCTCTGTACCGGGCTTTATTTTTATATAGAAGGTGCCGTAAGGGTTGGACTCCTTCATGGTAAATAGCTGCGGCCCGATCTTTTGGGTCAGGGAGGCATAATGATAGTCTTTCACTACGCCCACCACGCGGTATATTTCGTTATTGTTATAAAAGAAGTTCACGATCTGCCCCAGGGGCTGCTTCCAGCCGGCCTGCTTTACAAAGGCCTCGTTGACCAGCACGGAATGGGCGGCATCGGAAGGGTAGGCGGCGGAAAAATTCCTGCCCTGCACCACCGGGATCCTGAAGGTTGGAAAAAAGGCTTCGTCGATGGTCACATAGTTGAAGCTGATGGCGGAGTCGTTGGCCAGGCGGGCGCCGGTGAAGGAGTAGCCGCCGTCTTTTACCGCAACGCTCCGGATGCCGGGATTTTTAAGCAATTCCGCCCGGAAAGCGGCGGCTTCCGGGTGCTGTATATCATACTTGTTCACCGCCACCATGTTGCGGTCGTCATACCCCAGGTCGGTCCGGGTAAGGTAGTTGAATTGCGCATAGATAATGAAGGTGGCGATGATCAGGAAGGACGCCAGCGCAAATTGCAGCACCACCAGCGATTGCTGCAGGTAGTTCTTCCCGGCTATATTGAACCGGTGATACAGGGTCTCCACGGGCCGGTACCCGGACAGGACCAGGGCCGGGTAGCTGCCGGCCAGGAAGCCGGTGAACAGGAACAGCAGTATGTAGCCGCCTATCAGCCTGGCATCCAGCAGGTAGGAGAGGGAGAGGGCTTTGTTGGCCAGGGTGTTGAATGAAGGCAGGATGAGCTGCACGATCAGCAAGGCGAGGCTAAAGGCGATAAAGCAAAGCAGGAAAGACTCTCCCAGGAACTGGAGCACCAGTTGCCGCCGGTCGCTGCCTACCACTTTGCGGATGCCTATTTCCTTTGCCCGTTTTACGGACCGGGCTACGGTAAGGTTCACAAAGTTGATGCAGGCAATCAGCAGTACGAATAATGCAATGGCTGAAAGTATATAAGAATAGACAGGGTTGCTTGCATGGGAGAGGCCATTCGTTGCGGGCAGGGCGGTATTGGTATGCATGTCCGCGAACGGTTGCAGGAAATAAGTGCCCATGGAAGCGCCATGGTCGCCGTACCTTTCCACCAGTATGTTAAAGGCCTCCCTGGCGTCTGCCAGGTAAAAGCGCTGCATCTGTTCTCCTACCCGCAGCGGGTCCTGCCCCGGCTCCAGCGTTACAAAGGTGTTCAGGAAATAGCTGTACCAGTTCTCATTAGTGCTCATGGCTTCATCAGAGGCGCTGAAAGGCAGGAGCATTTCAAACTGGATGGAGGAATTCTGCGGGCACCTTTTGGTCACGGCAGTCACCCGGAAGGGGGCAAAGGTGCTGTCTTCCTTTATCATCAGCACTTTTCCTACCGCGTCGGTAGTGCCGAACTGTTTGCGGGCGGCGTCTTCGGACAGGACAACGGTATGCGGTTCGCGCAGGCAGGTTTGCGCATTGCCGCCCAGCAGTGGGAAGCTGAACATGGAAAAGAAGCTGTGATCAACGCGCAGGGCGTCCTGCGTGCTGACATCCGCCCCGGTTTTTATATTTACGGTGCTGCTCTCTATACGTACAAAATCCCGGATGCCGGATACATGCTGCGCAAACCTGGGGCCTTGCAGGTAGCCGGTGTTGGAGTTCTGCCGCCGGTGGCCTTCCTCGTCGACTTTAGATACAATGCGGTAAATGTTGTTTCCATTTTTGTGGAAGCGGTCAAAGCTTACTTCATCCTTCACGTACAGGATAATGAGCATAGCGCAGGCCAGCCCCAGCCCCAGCCCCGCGATATTGATCAGGGAGTATATTTTGTTCCGCCGCAGGTTCCTGAAAGCGATCTTGAAATAGTTGCCAAACATAGGAGCGATATTTTACACCCGGCAACAGGTACAAGGGGTATGCCAGTTAGGCAAAGCCTTTGTGCATAAGGGAGTGGAAACAGGAAGGCGCAGGAAAGTGTGCGAAAACGGACGCGGAACTGTACGAAACCGGATATCAATACTGCTCGTTCTCGTTCGGGAAATCCTGCCCTTTTACATCGTTAATATACTGCCGGGTGGCGTTGTAAATATCTTCGTACAGGTTCAGGTAGCGGCGCAGGAACCTGGGTTTGAACTCCTTGTTGATGCCCAGCATGTCGTGCATGACCAGCACCTGCCCGTCCACGTATTTGCCCGCGCCAATGCCAATGGTGGGAATGTGCAGGCTTTCCGCCACCTGCTTGCCCAGCAGGGCAGGTATCTTTTCCAGCACAATGGCGAAGCAGCCGGCTTCCTGCAGCAGCAGGGCGTCTTTCAGCAGTTTTTGCGCCTCGGCTTCTTCCGTGGCCCGCACGGCATAGGTGCCAAACTTGTAGATGGACTGGGGGGTAAGGCCCAGGTGGCCCATTACGGGCACCCCGGAGGAGATAATGCGTTTAACGGATTCTATGATCTCTTCCCCGCCTTCAATCTTGATCCCGTGCGCGCCGGTCTCTTTCATAATACGGATGGCGGAGCTCAGGGCTTCCTTTGAATTGCCCTGGTAAGAGCCGAAAGGCAGGTCTACCACCACGAAGCTGCGCCTGATGGCCCTTACCACGGAGGAAGCATGGTAAATCATCTGGTCCAGGGTAATGGGCAGGGTGGTTTCATGGCCGGCCATTACATTGGAGGCGGAGTCGCCCACCAGGATCACATCCATACCGGCATCGTCAAAGATGCGCGCCATGGAGAAATCATAGGCCGTGAGCATGGATATCTTTTCCCCATCTTCCTTCATCTTTTGCAGTACGTGGGTGGTAACGCGCTTTACTTCCTTATGTATAGACATTGAAAAATTAATTTTTTCTTTTTTACTTTTAAACGCTGATCTCCGCGTAGAGGGCCTGTATCAACCCGTCGGCCAGTCCTATCTTAGGCACGTATATCTCCTCCGCGTCTGCCCAGCGCATTACGTTCACATATATCTGCAATGCCGGTACGATCACGTCTGCGCGGTCTTCCCGCAGGTTGTAGGCGTGTATCCTTTCCTCTACGGTAAAGCTGCTGAACTCCTTGTAGTAGTCCTTCAGCATGTCCAGGGAAAGGGGCTTGCCTTCCTTGCGCTTGGAAAGGGAGAATACCTTGTTGATGTTGCCGCCGGAGCCGATGGCCGTAATGGCGCCGTAGCCTTTGAGCAGTTGCTTGAGGCTGTCTTTCATCTGCTGCCAGTGAGTTTCTGTTACCTGCTGCTGCAGCAGGCGTATGGTGCCGATGTTGAAAGAGGTTTTGAAGATGAGCCGGTTTCGGCTGAAGAAGGTCAGCTCCGTGCTGCCGCCGCCCACGTCAATATACAGGTAGGAGCGGGTGGCGTCCATATGTTCGGCAATATGGTTCTCGAATATGAAGGAGGCTTCTTCCTCGCCGGAGATCACCTGGATATCGATGCCGGTTTGCTGCCTTACCTGCTTCAGTATGTCGGGAGCATTGCTGGCATCGCGCATGGCGGAGGTGGCGCAGGCTTTCAGGTACTTCACATTGTACACTTCCAGCAGCAGTTGGTAGGCCTTTATCGTGTTCAGCAGGTCCTGCACTTTCCTGTCCGAGATAGTGCCGGTGCTGAATACGTCAAAGCCCAAACGCAGGGGCACGCGCACCAGGTTCACCTTCGTAAAGTCCATCACCCCGTTGCTCTTGGGAGAGGCTTCTGATATGAGCAGCCTCGCCGCGTTGGAACCAATATCGATAGCAGCCAGTTTCATTCATGCAAGATAATTAATAATGTGGGAATGTGCAGGGGCGCATCCACACATCATTACTCGTACTTTTTCTCGTGCAGGTACCGGTATATCTCTATCTGGGAGCGTATCCTTTTACCGGAATTGTCGCGTTTGTATTCATTTTTCTGCTCGTTGTCCAGGATGCGGGCCTTTACGTTGCCGCTGAGCTGGATCTGCATAATGTCATTCAGCTCCTGTTTAATGGAGGGGTCCAGGATGGGCACGGCAGCTTCCACGCGGTGGTCCAGGTTGCGCAGCATCCAGTCGCAGGAGGCGATGAACACTTTTTCCTGCCCGCCGTTATGGAATATGAACACGCGGGCATGTTCCAGGTATTCGTCTACGATGCTGACCGCCGTCATATCCTTTTTCCATTTCTTGTTTTCCGTATAGGCGCAGCAGATGCCCCGGATCACCATTTTGATGTCTACGCCTTCCCGGGCGGCTTCGTATAGCCTGGCCACCATTTCCGGGTCGGAGAGGGAGTTCATCTTAATGATCATGCCGGCCGGCTTTTTATGCCGGGCGTTCTTGATCTCGCGGTCTATCATCCGGAGGAAGAAGCTGCGCATGTTGTACGGGCTTACCGGCAGGGTAGTGCAGGCTTCCAGGAATTTCTGGTCGTGCCGCGGGTGCTCCAGGTAATTGAAAATACGGTTAATATCCGCCATAATGCTGCGGTTGGCCGTCAGCAGGCAGTGATCGCCGTATACGCGGGCGGTCTTTTCATTGAGGTTGCCGGTGCTTACAAAGCCGCACTGCACCGTTTTATTACCGATCCGTTTCTTGATCACGCAGAGCTTGGCATGCACTTTCATGGCAGGAATGCCGATCAGCACTTTTACGCCTTCATCTTCCAGGCGGGTCTTCCATTCCAGGTTGTCGGCTTCGTTAAAGCGGGCGCGCAGCTCCAGGGCTACGGTCACCTGCTTGCCGTTGCGCACGGCATTCACGAGGGCATTGATGATCTTGGAATTGCGGGCCAGGCGGTAGGCCGTGATCTTGATGCTGGTCACATTGGGATCAATGGCGGCTTCGCGCAGCAGGTCTATGATGGTGTCAAAGGAATGATAGGGGAAATGCAGCATTACATCCTGCTGCTGCATCACGTGCATTACGCTGGGCGCGTTCATGAACAGCGGATGAATGAAGGTTTTGCGGTGGTGCTGCTGGCGGCCGGAGAACACGGATTCCGGGAACTCCATAAAATCCTTGAAGTTGTGGATGCGGGCGCCGGGTATCAGGTTGTCCTTGCCGGACAGGCCCAGGCGGCGCATCAGGTATTCCAGCAGCAGGGGATCAATGTCCTTGTCATACACAAAACGCACCGGCTTGCCCTTGCGCCGGGCTTTGAGGCCTTTTTCCAGTTGATGGATCAGGCTGGTGGAAATATCGTTGTCTATATCCAGCTCCGCATCGCGGGTCACTTTTATAATGTGGGCCGTGAACTTGTCATAGCCAAAATAGGAGAAGATATGCGGCAGGCAGAAACGGATCACGTCCTCCAGCAGGATGATATCGTGCTCGCCTTCTTTGGACGGCAGGATGATAAAGCGGGGCAGGATGGCAGTAGGGATCTCTATCAGGGCAAATTTCTGCCGCACGGAATTATCCTGGCGGGCCAGCACTACGGCGAGGTAAATGGATTTGTCGCGCAGGTAGGGGAAGTGCTGGATGCTCTCTATCATCAGGGGGATGATATTGGTGCGCACTTCCTCATCGAAATAGTTGAGCACGAATTTCTGCTGGTCCCTGTTCAACTGCTTTTCCGTCCGGATAAATATCTTTTCGTTGCGCAGCTCTTCTTCTATGCCTTTCCAGATGCGGTCAAACTCGCGCTGCTGCTGTATGCTGATCTGCTGTATGTCGTCCAGTATCTGGCCCGGGTTTTCTTCCAGGTGCACCTTGGCGGAGCGCCCGAAGGACAGCATCCTTTTCAGGGTGGCCACCCGTACCCGGAAAAATTCATCGAGATTGTTGGAGAAAATACCCAGGAAGCGGATCCTTTCCCGCAAAGGCACACTGAGATCTGCCGCTTCCTGCAGCACCCGGGCATTGAATGACAGCCAGCTTACATCCCTGGCGATCATTTTCTTTTTGACGGTAAGGTCCTTCTTCTTGCTTACTTTTTTTTCCGGTATAACATCTGCCACGGCAACGATATTGGCGGGTTCACTTTTCTTCATCAATCGCATATACTGTTTTTTGCAACCTGGAGTTTCACATTACGGCCTAACATACGTATTTTCCATGAACCCGTATGTTAAATTTAAAGTTACAGTATTTGGCGCTGAAAGCGAATCATGAAGCATGAAAGGGCCCGGCTATTTACGGTTGAGCACGGGGAGCAGCACCAGGGAAACGAAGCCCAGCACCATTACCAGCAGGGTTTGCGCCAGCCATAATATCCAGCCAAAGGCGTAACCGGTGGTAGCGTGAATGCCGTACAGCACCAGGGTTTGCTGCACCAGTATCTGGTAGGCGCCGATACCGCCCTGGGTAACGATCATGCCTATACTGCCAAAGCCCAGCACCGCCAGCGCGGCGTTAAAGCCCAGGTGGGAAGTTTCATCCAGGGTATAGAAGCCGCAGTACAGCATGGAAAAGTAAAGGGCCCAGATGAGCAGGGTATGGAACAGGAACCAGCCCTTGCGTTCCATTTTACCGATGGAAAGAATGCCTTCCAGCACGCCCCTTGCCAGGGCGCGTACGGTAATAGCCGCTTTGGAGCGGGCAAAACGTTTGAAGAGGAAGTATACCAGCAGGATGGCGATAGCCAGGGCCACCGCCAGCACAAACAATTGCGTGGTGCCGGCATTGGCGAATTTCTGCTGCAGGGGGAGCCAGATGCGGGTGTTAAAGAACTGGCCCACTACGTCTATCTGCACCAGTACCGTTACGATCATCAGGATCGTGAGGCATACCAGGTCCACCGCCCTTTCCGCGATCATGGTGCCCACCAGCTTGTCAGCCGGTATCTTTTCATAGCGCGCCAGTACGCCGCAGCGGCTTACTTCGCCCAGGCGGGGCACGCCCAGGTTTACCAGGTAGCCTACCATGACGGCAAAGAAGGTGTTGAGCGTGCGCGGCTCGTATCCCAAAGGTTTAATGAGCAGCTTCCAGCGTACCGCCCTTACCCAGTGGCTGGCAATGCCAATGAGCATGGCGGGCAGCACCAGCCAGTAGTGGGCGTTGCGAAAGGCAGTCTTAATATCTTCCTTCTGCTGTACGGTAAGGTCTTTGGTCACCAGCCATATCAGCAGCAGGCCTATGCCCAGGAAAATAATGATCTGCAATAAGCTTTTGAGCTTTTTGGACATAATGTATAAATTCCAAATTCCAAATCCCAAATCCCAAATTCCAAAGAAATTCCAAATCCCAAAAAACCAAATTCCAAAATGATGGCAATCACCCAGCTACCGGTAACAGTTCAGTATTATTGAGGGCTTGCCTGCATTGCTGGAATTTGGGTTTTGGGGATTTGGAATTTCCCGCTTTGTTTTTTGGAATTTTCTATAATTTATTACCTTCTTTGGGGAATACGGCAACCGGTGTATGCTTTTTGGCTGCTTCAAAATCCATGGTGGCATAGGAAATAATGATCACCACATCACCCACAGCGCATAAACGGGCGGCAGGGCCGTTCATGCAGATCACGCCGGAACCGCGTTTGCCTTTGATGACATAGGTTTCCAGGCGTTCGCCGTTATTCACATTCACCACCTGCACTTTTTCGTATTCGATGAGATTGGCGGCATCCATCAGGTCTTCGTCAATGGTAATGCTGCCAACATAATTCAGGTTGGCCTCGGTTATCACAGCCCGGTGTATCTTGCCTTTAAGTACTTCAATCTGCATAAGATTATTTCAGGTCCGCAAAGATACGGAATAATGCGGTAATTAGCCGTAGGGGCATACCTGCTCATCCGTTCATTAACAGGTTGTCTATCAATCTCACGGGGCTGCCTTTCATGCTGGCGGCCACCACGGCGTACATAGGCAGGCCGCTCACCGGGGCCTGCGGGAACAGGACCGCACCATCTTCCCGGACGGCAATAACGTCCAGGTAATCAATGTCAAATTTAGCGGATTGCAACTGCAAGCGGGCAGCAGCCACCACTTCCGGCAGGGAGGTTGGCCCGCCCAGGTGGTCCCGTACATAGCAAAGCGCCTTGTACAGGGCCACGGCATTGTTTCTTTCCGCCGGTCCCAGGCGCATATTGCGGCTGCTCATGGCCAGGCCGTCCGGCTCGCGCAGGGTAGGGCAAATGATCATTTCCGCCGGGGAGCCGATGAGTTTTAACAAATGTTTCACAACCAGGCATTGCTGCAGGTCCTTCTGGCCCATGAACAGGCGCTGCGGCTGTACAATATCCAGCAGCTTGTGCACGATACGGCCCACCCCCTGGAAATGGCCGGGCCGGTAACGCCCTTCCAGCACTGTTTCCAGCTCCCCAAAATCATAGCGGGGGCCGGGTGTGCCCGGGCCCTCGGGGTACATTTCCGCAACGGAGGGCAGCAGCAGTGCGTCTGCACCTGTCGCGGTCAGCAGTTGTATATCCTTTTCTATGGTGATGGGATACTTTTCAAAGTCCGCCGGGTCGTTGAACTGGGTAGGGTTCACGAAGATGCTGCATACCACCAGGCTGCATTCCTGCCGGGCGCGGTGTATTAATGACAGGTGGCCCTGGTGCAGCGCACCCATGGTTGGCACAAAACCGGTTGTTGCTCCCTTTTCCCGGGCGCTGGTAAGAAAGCGCCGCAGGTCATCCTTTCGCTTGAACAGGTACATCTCTAATTGTTTAATATGCAGCGATGCAAAAGTGCGGATAAAAATGCAGCGAATGTATTAAATTTATAGTAATACATGTCTTCAATTCGCCTGCAGATCTGCTCATCCGGATATCTCCACATTATGAAAACTGACATGGAACAACACTTAAAACGATGTTAAAAGTGCCAATTTGTCCTTTTTTCCGTAAAAAATCCGTAATTTTGCAAGCCAAATTAAAAATTACTGCATTAATAATCAGCATTAAATGTCCACAAAGAAAAGAATTCTTTTTATTGCCCAGGAGATGTCGCCATATTTGGAATTAACTGATTATGCGGCAATGGTCAATAAGATGGCAATCAAGTCCAATGAAGCGGGTTTGGAAGTTAGGGTGATCATGCCGAGGTTTGGCGTTATTAATGAGAGACGGCACCGTTTGCATGAAGTGGTAAGGTTGTCGGGGATCAATATTGTGATAGACAATGATGATTACCCGCTGATCATTAAAGTAGCCTCCTTGCCGAGCGCCCGTTTGCAGGTATACTTCCTGGACAATGAAGATTATTTTAAACGGAAGTCGGTATTTACCGATGATGACGAGCAGTTCTTTGACGACAATGCTGCCCGCGCGGTGTTTTTCTGCAAGGGCGCCCTGGAAACCGTCAAAAAATTTGGCTGGCCGCCGGATGTGATCCACTGCAGCGGCTGGATGACCTCCCTGATACCCATGTACCTGAAAACCGCCTATAAAAAGGAGCCGGTTTTCTCCCACTCAAAGATCGTATATTCACTGGAGCCCAATTCTTTCAAGGAAAAACTGGGCCCCACTTTCATAAAAAAGGCCACTATCAGCAACCAGATCAAGGAAAAAGACATTGAGCTGTATAAGGACGGCACCAATGCTGCGCTGAACAAGGGGGCTGCCAAATATGCCGATGCGGTAGTAGTAGCCGGCGACAAGGCAGATAAAAAACTGGTGGAGGAAATAAAAGGGGAAAAGGGCAAGATCCTGCTTCCTTACAAAAAAGACAATGAGGACCTGGCGGATTATCTGCAATTGTACAGCCAGCTAGCCAAATAATTAATAATGAATAATATCAGTAACAATATTGTTTCGTTGAAACACCGCTGCTACGATTATTAATTATTAATTTCTAATTTTTAATTAGGAAAACAAACCACAAAATAGCAACACGTGAGCGTACTTTTCAGGAACCTGGGATTTGTAGCCGTACTTTTTTCCTCACTTTATATTTCATCCGGTTGTAACGAAGCTACCATCCTCGGGGAGGAGCTGATTCCGGGAAAGGACTATGTAAATGGGGTAGACACTACCATCACCGATATCATTACCCATAACATCTGGAAAACAGACTCTGCTGTATACACCGGCCGGAGCAATTATGCCAAAGTGCTGGGTTCCATTACAGACGACCCGCTGTTTGGCCGCGCACATGGTTTTGTGTACACCCAGGTAAGCCTGCCAAGTGGCAGCTATGAGTTTGCGGGCGACAACCAGACCCTGGACTCCGTGGTGCTGAGCCTCGGCTTTGACGGGTACTATGGCGACTCCCTGGCTACCCAGACCTTCCGCGTGTACCGCATGAACGAGCCGGATTTCAAGATAGATTCCAACTACCGGTATTACCAGGCGCTGTCCTATAATGCCGGCGAGCTGTTGGGCACCGCCACCATCGTGCCCAGGAGCCTGAAGGATTCCGTATCTGTTTACGGTGTAAAGGAAGCGCCGCAACTGCGCATCCGCCTGAGCAATACCTTCGGCAACCTGCTGCTGCAGCAGACCAAGGAGGGCGCTTTTGCCAACGACTCGTCCTTCCGGGCCTTCCTGAAGGGCTTTGCCATTGTGCCGGATACTACCCTGACCACTAACCGTACCATGGTGTACCTGGACCTGAGCGACCCGGTGACCCGCCTGCGCGTGTTCTACAAGAACGCAGAGGAGGACTCCCTGAGCGCCAGCTTCCCGTTCTCCGTATATGCTTCCGCCCACGCCAACTATTTTGTGCGTAACCATACCGGCTCGGAGGCTGCACAGTACATTAACACCAACAATCCCGACGGCGACAGCCTGATATACCTGGAAGACGCACCGGGCCTGTTTACGAAGATCACTATCCCGGGGCTGGAGGACTTCCCGAATTCCGTGATCAACAAGGCGGAACTGGTAGTTACCGAGATCACTACCGGTACCGGCAGCCTGGATGCTATTTATTCTGAACCGAATTATCTATTTTTACAGCAGTATGTCAACGGCGATACCACCAGGCCGGTGATAGACTACGGTAACCCCTCAAATCCTAACCAGCCTTACTTTGGTGGTGAGAAAACGGAGGTGACCAATTTTGGAGGCGTGAAAGTGGCGCAATACAAGTTCAATATCGCCCGGTTTATGCAGTACCTGCTGCGTAAGCAGGAAACCAATACCGGCTTCAAGCTGGAGGCGCTTTCCCCGCGGAATATTGACGTGCATCGTGTGAAAGCAGGAGGCGGGAACCACTCCCAATACAATTTAAAACTGCGGATTATTTACACTAAACTTTAAAAGAGAAATCATTTTTTTATGCCTTATTTATTTACGTCAGAATCTGTATCTGAGGGTCACCCCGATAAAGTTGCGGACCAAATTTCCGATGCGCTGATCGATCACTTCCTGGCATATGATGCGAAGTCCAAGGTAGCCTGCGAAACGCTGGTTACTACCGGTCAGGTGGTGCTGGCAGGCGAGGTTAAATCAGAGGCTTACCTGGATGTGCAGGATATTGCCCGCGAGGTGATCCGTAAAATAGGGTATACCAAGAGCGAATATATGTTCGAGGCCAACAGTTGCGGCATCCTGTCCGCCATCCACGAGCAGTCGCCCGACATTAACCAGGGCGTGGACCGCCAGCAGCCGGAAGAGCAGGGTGCGGGCGACCAGGGTATGATGTTTGGCTATGCCACAAAAGAAACCGAGAACTATATGCCGCTGGCGCTGGACCTGGCCCATAAATTACTGCAGGAGCTGGCTGCTGTGCGCCGCGAGAACAAGGACATCACTTACCTGCGCCCCGACGCCAAATCACAGGTAACCATTGAGTACTCCGACGACAATAAGCCGGTGCGTATAGACACCATCGTTATATCCACCCAGCACGACGATTTTGATAAGGACGACGCCATGCTGGGCAAGATCAAGGCGGATATGATCAACATCGTGGTGCCCCGCGTAAAGGCCAAGCTGAAGCCCGAACTGCAGGCGCTGTTCAACGACAAGATCACCTATCATATCAATCCTACCGGCAAATTCGTGATCGGTGGCCCCCACGGGGATACCGGCTTAACCGGCCGCAAGATCATCGTGGACACCTACGGTGGTAAAGGTGCGCACGGCGGTGGCGCATTTTCCGGTAAAGATCCTTCCAAGGTAGACCGTTCTGCCGCCTACGCCACCCGTCATATTGCCAAGAACCTGGTAGCGGCGGGCCTGTGCGAGGAAGTGCTGGTGCAGGTATCCTACGCTATCGGCGTAGCCAGGCCCTGCGGCCTGTATATCAACACCTACGGCACTGCCAAAGTTGGGCTTACCGACGGCGAGATTGCCCGCAAAGTGGAAGAGATATTTGACATGCGCCCTTATTCTATCGAACAAAGGCTGAAGCTGCGCAACCCCATCTACAGCGAAACCGCCGCTTACGGACATATGGGCCGCGACCACCAGGTAGTGACCAAGGTGTTCAACAAAGGCAAGCAGACCGAGAAAAAGGTAGAGGTAGAGCTGTTCACCTGGGAGAAATTAGATTATGTTGAAAAAGTGAAACAGGCTTTCGGGCTATAGGATGTAGGAAGTGGGAAGTAAGATGTAGGATGTAGAACGTTTGAAGTGTCTTGCGACAATCTTACTTCCTACATCTTACTTCTTACTTCATTTTTTCCAACCCAACCAGTGCCTCCGTTACATGCTTTTCCGCGTCGCGCATGGAGTTAAAGCGATGCACTACTACCCCCTGCTTATCTACCACATAGGTTACACGCCCCGGCAGCATAAATGTTTTAGGCACCCCGAACAGCGCTCTTACCGCTTTGGCCGTATCCGCCAGCAGGGTAAAGGGTAGCTGGTGATGTTCCGCAAATTGCCGGTGGCTTTCCACGCCATCGCTGCTGATGCCGATCACCCGGGCGCCATGCTCCTGGAATTGCGCATACGCATCCCGGAACGAGCAGGCTTCTTTGGTGCAGATGCTGGTTTCATCTTTGGGATAAAAGTAGATCACCAGCGGCTGCTTTCCCAGCACCGATGCCAGGTCAAATACCTGCCCGTGCTGGTCTTTCAGCCGGAATGCCGGCACCTTGTCGCCTTCCGCCACCTGGGCATTGGAGGCGCAGCCCCAGAGCAGCAGGGCCGCCGCCAGCACTAAACTGTGCATTAATAGTCGCATGATCCTTCGAAGGTTTGATGTACCCTGCAAAGTTGGGGGATTATGCATTACCATAAAAGTATAATTACATAAGTGAAGGAGAGGAGTAGTCCCACCGGCCGGCGGGACTACTGTGGCTGACCGTTGCGTTAAAACAGGAAATTAATGCCGATCTTGAAGTCGTCCGTGCCGTTGTGGTTGGCCCGGATGCCGAAGCTGTGCGACCTGAAGCTGCCGTTGCTGGTGTACTGGTAACCTACCAGGTTGCCGAGGGATGCCTGTAAAGCAATATTGCTTTTGATGCGGAACAGGAGCCCCGGTTCATAATAGGCGCCGGCAGACCAGGATTCTGTAAGGGTGGCTTTAACGCCGTCTGTTTCCTCGGTGCGTTTTGCATAAGTGCCATAGATGCCGAGGTCGTTGTAGATGCTGAAACGGCTTTGCCATAATGGGATCTCAAACCGGATGAAAGGCCCGAAAGTATACCAATGATCCTTTCTTTTGTCAACATTGTAAGGAGCATTTTTCTGCGTGCTGTAAGCCGCAGAGAGACTGGCGCCAATAGCAACGTGTTCTTTAAAATAGTACGCATAAACGGGGGCGAAGGAGAGCGTTGCGTAAGAATACTCCGCGTTGGCGGATGTGCCCGGCTCCGATTTTGTATAACCGAATGATAAACTGCCGCCGATAAGGTGCTTTCTGAACATTGCCTGGTCCTGTTTGGGTGCCTTTTTGGGGGGCTGCGTCTGCGCCTGGGTTTGGGATTGGGTAAACAATACAAGGGTGCCCGTACAAAGGGCGGATAGAATTTTCTGCATAGATGCTGTTTTAGTGAGGAAATAGGTATTAACAGCATCGAATCTAGCCAGTAGTATTCTAAAATGTTGTTAAAGCGCCCTGCCAGTGTCACAAAACGGTGTTAAAAAAATTGTATGCCATTAATTACTATTTTTGCTCCTTAAACTGAATGCGCATTGAAGACTATTCTGAATGGGACGCAACTGGCCATTACCATTGACAGGCTTTGCCACCAGTTAATAGAGAACCATCTTAGTTTTGAGCATACCGTGCTGATAGGGTTGCAGCCGAGAGGTATCTACCTGTCCGACAGGATCTACCACACCCTGCAAAAGCTGCTGCCCGGCACTCCCATAGCCTACGGCAAGCTGGATATTACCTTTTACCGGGATGATTTCAACAAGGGGACCGCGTTGCACGTGCCCAATGAAACGGATATTGACTTTTCCATCGAGAACAAGCGGGTGGTGCTGATAGACGATGTGCTGTACACGGGCCGTACCACGCGCTCTGCCCTGGATGCCATGCTGGACTTTGGCCGCCCGGCCAGGGTGGAGCTGCTGGTGCTGATAGACCGGCGCTTTACCCGCCAGTTGCCCATCCAGCCGGACTATACCGGCCGTACCATTGATGCCATTATCAGCGAAAAGGTGCGGGTGCTGTGGCAGGAGCGGGACGGCAAGGATGAGGTAATACTGGAATGAGGAAATTCCAAATCCCAAGTTCCAAACTCCAAAAGGGAGGAAGTTTACAACAAGTTTAGGGAGTGGATTGTATATATGTTTAACCTAAAAATTATGTATGATCTATGAACTGGAGGAAAGGACAATGGTATTTGCATGTGGTGTGAGGGACTTTTGCAGGGAGCCTGGGCGCAGCGGATCGTAGAATGCGCATCCGTATTTCCGTAAAGAAGCAAAAGAGTCCATATGGTGGCTTCGTTTGCTTATAACTGAGGCTGCCGAACAAGAGTCTGTCAGGCTGAAATTGATAGACGAAGCGGAGCAATTGCGCAAGATACTTTCTTCTATTTTACAGAAGCTGGAAGCGAGGCAAGCACCCTGATACAGACTTGGACTTTGGGATTTGGAATTTGGAATTTGTTGGAATTTGGGATTTGGATTTTGGAATTTCTATATTTGCACCTTAGAATGTCACTCTCAACAAAACATCTTCTCGGAATACGCGATCTGGCACGTCAGGATATAGAGCTTGTTTTTCAAACGGCCGACCAGTTTAAAGAGGTGTTGCAAAGGCCCATCAAAAAGGTGCCTACCTTGCGGGACACCACCATCGTCAATTTATTTTTTGAGAACTCCACGCGCACCCGCATTTCCTTTGAGCTGGCGGAAAAACGGCTGAGCGCGGACGTGGTGAATTTTTCCGCTTCCGGGTCCTCCGTGTCCAAGGGAGAAACGCTGATAGATACGGTGAACAACATCCTGTCCATGAAAGTGGACATGGTGGTGATGCGGCACGCTGCCAGCGGCGCCCCGCACTTCCTCTCGCAGCATATAGACGTACCTATCGTGAATGCCGGCGACGGTATTAACGAACATCCCACCCAGGCGCTGTTGGACGCTTTCTCCATCCGGGAGAAGCTGGGCGGCGTGGAAGGTAAGAAGGTCGCCATCTGCGGCGATATCATGCATTCCAGGGTGGCCCTTTCCAATATTTACTGCCTTAAAAAGCTGGGCGCCGAAGTAACGGTAGTAGGCCCGCCCACGCTCATTCCCAAGTACATGGAATCCGCCCTGGGCGTAAACGTGACCTACAATATCCGGGAAGCGCTGGCCTGGTGCGATGTAGCCAACGTGCTGCGCATACAACTGGAAAGGCAGAATACACCGCTGTTCTCCTCCCTCCGGGAATACTCCCTGGCATACGGGGTGAACCGCCGCCTGCTGGACAGCCTGCAGAAAGACATCGTGATCATGCACCCCGGCCCCATTAACCGCGGCGTGGAGCTGAGCTCCGATGTGGCAGATTCCGGGCAGTCTATCATCCTGCACCAGGTGGAGAATGGCGTGGCTGTACGCATGGCCGTGCTGTACCTCCTGGCTGGCAAGAAAATGAATAATGAATAATTAAGAAAGGTGCGCACCATTATACTGCTGCTGATCTCCAACACTTTCATGACGTTTGCCTGGTACGGGCATTTAAAGCACCAGCATACCGCCCTCTGGAAAGTGATACTCATAAGCTGGGGCATCGCTTTCTTTGAATACTGCTTTATGGTGCCGGCCAACCGGCTGGGTGCGCAGGAAGGATTCAGCGGCTTCCAGTTGAAAACGATCCAGGAGATCGTTACCCTTTCCGTTTTCTGCGTGTTCGCTGTTTTTTACCTCAAGGAGCCGCTGCGCTGGAATTACCTGGTAGCTTTTGCCTGTATACTGGCCGCGGTGTATTTTATGTTTAAGAAATAGCGCGCCGGTACATCCGCACATTAATTCTCCCGTCCATCCTTTTATTGTCCGCTCCCTGCCTGAAATGCTTATTTTTGATGATCTGTAAACTGGACGCAACGACATGTTTGTAAGGATCATCTTTTTATGGCTATCCGCCGCAACCCTTTGCCTGCAGGTATCGGCACAACCAACGCCGCAGTTGGACGCTGCAGCTATCAAATTACAGCTAAAGAAACTGGACACGCTGGGCAGCGTGCTGTACATGGCCGCCCACCCGGACGATGAGAATACCCGGCTGCTGGGCTACCTGGCCAAAGAGAAGCTGTACCGCACCGGCTATCTCTCGCTGACACGGGGCGATGGCGGGCAAAACCTGGTAGGAGACGAGCAGGGGGAGCTACTGGGGCTGATCCGCACCCAGGAGCTGCTGGCCGCCCGCCGTATAGACGGCGCCGAGCAGTTCTTTACCCGGGCGCAGGATTTCGGTTATTCCAAGAACCCGCAGGAGACCTTTACCATCTGGGATAAGGACAAGATACTGGGCGATGCCGTATGGGTGATCCGCCGCTTCCGGCCGGATGTGATCATTTGCCGCTTCCCGGCCGATAGCCGCGCGGGGCACGGGCACCACACGGCTTCCGCCATGCTGGCGGCAGAAGCGTTTGAAGCGGCTGCCGACCCAACACGCTACCCGGAACAGCTCAAATATGTACAAACCTGGCAGCCCAGGCGCCTGCTGTGGAATACCTACACTTTTGGCAGCATTAATACCACCGCTCCGGACCAGTATAAAATAGATGTGGGCGAATTTAATTTCCTGCTGGGCAAAGGCTACGGGGAAATAGCCGCCGAAAGCCGCTCCCAGCACAAGAGCCAGGGCTTCGGCGTGCCGGCGTCCCGCGGCAGCGCCCTGGAATATTTCACCACCATCAAAGGAGATGCGCCGCAGCACAGCCTGATGGATGGCATCAATACCACCTGGGAAAGAGTGCCGGGCGGCCAGGCGGTTGGCAAGCTGGTAGACAAAGCGCTGGCGGAATATGATATAGACAACCCGCCGGCTTCCGTACCTGCGTTACTGGCTATACGAAAAGCCATCATGGCGCTGCCGGACGGCTACTGGAAAACGCAGAAGCTGAAGGAAACAGCGCAACTGGTACTGGCCTGCGCCGGGCTGTGGGCAGAAGCATACAGCACAACGCCTACCGTGGTGCCCGGCCAGCCCATGCGCGCCAGCGTGCAACTGATCAACAACAGCCAGGTGCCGGTGCGCCTGCAAAGCATCCGCCTGCCGGGCAAGGACACCGCTTTCAACAACCAGCCGCTGGCGTTTGACAAACTGCTGACCATACAACAGGACCTGACCGTGCCTGCAGCCACGCCTGTTTCCCAGCCCTATTGGCTGGAGGAAGCGCACCCACCGGGCACCTACATCATAAAGGACCAGCAGCAGGTAGGACGGCCGGAGAACGTGCCGCCCCTGCAGGCGCTGATCACGCTGGATATCGACGGTCAGACCTTCGTACTGGAACGTCCCCTGCAATACAAGCACACAGATCCCGTAAAGGGCGAACTGTACGCACCGCTGGTGATAGCGCCGCGTGTAACGGCCAACCTCGGCAACCAGGTGTTCATCTTCACCGGCAAGGAGGCGCAACCCGTTACCATGAAGCTGAAAGCCATGGCGGACAACACCGCCGGCACCGCCCGGCTGCAATTGCCTGCCGGTTTCCGTTCCAGCCCGGAAAGCCTGCCGTTCACCCTGGCCAGGAAGGGCGATGAGACCGAGCTGCACTTCAGCATCGCCCCGGTACAGGTAAATGGCATCAACCGGGTAGACACCCTGGCCGTAGCCATGGAGGTAAACGGCCAGGAATACACGCAAAGCCTGCAAACCATTCACTACGACCATATACCGCCTATTACCCTGTTCCCGCCCGCAGCCGCGCGGCTGGTAACGGTGCACCTGGAGCACAATGGCAACAAGCTGGGATACATTGCCGGCGCCGGCGATATGGTGGCCACCGCCCTGCGGCAGGTAGGCTACGACGTGACCATGCTGAACGAAAAGGACATTATGAGCGGATCACTGCAGCAGTACGATGCCATCATTACCGGCGTAAGGGCCTATAACACCAACGAACGACTGAAGTACTGGCAGCCCAGGCTCCTGGAATATGTAAAAAATGGCGGCACCCTGCTGGTGCAGTATAACACACATGCGCCGCTGGTCACTACCCAACTGGGCCCGTATCCCTTCCGCATTGTGCGGGGCAGCCGGGTGACGGACGAAACGGCGGAGGTGACCATCCTGCAGCCGAATGCGGCAGTAATGCACTACCCGAACAGGATCACGCCGGAGGACTTTGAAGGATGGGTGCAGGAGCGGGGCCTGTATTTCACGGGAGATGCGGACCCGGCTTATCAAAAGCTGTTTTCCATGCACGACAGGGGCGAGCAGCCGCTGGACGGCAGCACGCTCATTGCCACTTATGGCAAGGGCCGGTATGTATATACCGCGCTGGCCTTTTTCCGTGAGCTGCCGGCCGGCGTACCGGGCGCCTACCGGTTATTTGTGAACCTTATTTCAAAGAAGCAATAATCATTCACCGCGAATAGCAACTATATGGGGAAACAAGCGGATAATCATTCTCGTCGCAATATTGCCGCAGGCCTGTGCATCGCCATCGGCCTGATCATCGGCATCCTGATCAAAAGAGTGCATATAGGGCTGATGATAGGGTTGGGGTTGGGGCTGTTGGGCGGAGGGCTGCTGAGAAGACGGTAAGTTAATTAACAATGAAACACTTGTGCTACGATTCTTAATTCTTAATTCTTAATTCTTAACTGATAGAACTGATGCAAAATGAGAAACCGCCACTATTTCCTGCCTGGTGGATGTGGTATCTCCTGGTGATCGGCTGGCTGACCGTGCAGATCGTGTTATTCTATTTATTTACCAAAACATTTTCATGAGTGTACTGGACTGGATCGTGCTATCCGTTACCTTAGCGGGCATTATTTTATACGGGGTATGGAAAAGCCGTGGGCATAAGAACATAGACGGCTATTTCCTGGGCAACCAGTCTATGCCCTGGTACATTGTACTGCTGTCTATTATCGGTACGCAGGCCAGCGCCATTACATTTATCTCTGCTCCCGGGCAGGCCTATACGGACGGGATGCGCTTTGTGCAGTATTATTTTGGCCTGCCCCTGGCCATGGTGGTGCTGTGCATTACGTTTGTGCCCATTTTCCACCGGCTCAAAGTATATACAGCCTATGAGTTCCTGGAGCAGCGGTTTGATCTGAAGACCCGTACACTGACCTCTATGCTGTTCCTGGTGCAGCGCGGCATGTCTACCGGCATCAGCATCTACGCGCCTTCCATTATCCTCAGCAGCCTGCTGGGCTGGAACATTTACTGGACCAATATTATCATGGGCGGCCTGCTCATTATCTATACCATGTCCGGCGGCACGCAGGCGGTAAGCTACACGCAGACGCTGCAACTGGTGATCGTGTTTACCGGCATGTTCCTGGCCGGCTGGATGGTGGTGCACCTGCTGCCGGAGAACATCAGCTTCAGCGATGCCCTGCATGTATCGGGTAAAATGGACCGGCTGAACGTGATCGTCACGAAATTTGACTGGGACGATAAGTACAACATCTGGAGCGGGGTGATAGGGGGCTTTTTCCTGGCGCTGTCGTATTTCGGTACGGACCAGTCGCAGGTAGGGCGCTACCTCACGGCCCGCTCGGTAACGGAAAGCCGCCTGGGCCTGCTGATGAACGGGCTGGTAAAAGTGCCCATGCAGTTCCTGATCCTGCTGATAGGCGCCCTGGTATTTGTGTTCTACCTGTATTTCCGCTCTCCCATTTTCTTTAACCAGGCGCAGCTCAACAAAGTATACCGCACGGAGCAGGGCGCGGCACTGAAAGCGCTGGAGCGGCAGTACGACGAGCTGTCCGCCGTCAAGCAGCAGCAGGTGAAAACCCTGGCCGATGCACTGGAAGTGAATGATGCAGCGGCCGTGCGCAGTGCGCAGGCAGCCCTGCAAAGCACGGAAGCCGCTGCGGCAGGCATGCGGGAAGATGCCAAAGTGCTCATCAAAAAGGCCGACCCGGCTGCGGACGATAACGACACGAACTATATCTTCCTGCATTTTGTGGTGAACAATCTTCCCAAAGGCCTGGTAGGGCTGCTGATCGCCATTATTTTCCTGGCCTCCTGGGGCAGCGTGGCCGCCGCGCTCAATTCCCTGGCCTCCACTACCGTGGTGGATGTATACAAGCGCATGGTGAACAAGGACGACACGGAAGCGCATTACCTGCGGGTATCCCGCTGGTGGACCCTGATCTGGGGCATCTTCTGTATAGCTGTGGCGCAGTTTGCCAGTGAGCTGGGCAGCCTGATAGAGGCGGTGAACATACTGGGCTCGCTTTTTTACGGCGTAATACTGGGCATATTCATGGTGGCCTTTTACATCAAAAGGATAGGGGGCAACGCCACCTTCTGGGCCGCCGTGGTATCGGAAGTGCTGGTGATCACCGTCTACCAGCTACAACTGGTGTCCTTCCTCTGGCTGAACGTGATCGGCTGCGTGCTGGTGGTGGTGCTGGCGGCGATCATTCATCCGTTTGCGCAACGCTCGCGGTCCGTCACATAACACATAACCCGAACGGATAATGAAGACCACATAACACTTACCGGAAAATCCGTTACACTTAAAAAACAGGGCTTTTAAATGTCTTTCCCCGGAAATATTTTCGGGGCATGGTTGCATGCTACAGAACATTTTCTTCCCAGGCGCTCCTGCTGGCATTGCTCTGCCTGTTTTGTATTTATTCGTATGCCGGGGGATGGTCGGCCTTTGAAATGCAGACTCCTTGTAAGAACGTGCTGCGGTATAACGGGAACGGCGGCCCGGTGCATTTTCTGTTTCAATATCCGGCACCAGGGGCTAAGGAAATAAGGCCTTCATTTGAGCGGTTTTATTTTTACAAAGGGTATGTCATCGGGGAGTCTGCCGGCAACACATTTTATGTGGTAGATGAAAAAGGAGGCCGTATACAAAAGTTTTCAGACGGGGCAGCATTCGAATCTTATTTAAAAGAAAACACACTGACACCACTGCTGTGGACGCGCTGGTACGACCGTTTCTACGACGAGGCCAATTTCCGGGGCCTGCTGTTGCTGGCCCTGGTCATGTTCCCGCTCACGGGCTTGCTGCTGGTACTCTACCTGTACAGCTTATACAGCCTGCTGTTGGGCCGGCATAAAAGTTACGCAGTGGTGAAGCGGGTCTATGCAGGAGGCGTGAGTGTTTTTATACTGCTGGCAGCGCTGATGCAGGTTTTTCCACAAAGTATATAACGGACACATCAAAGCAGTCCTGAAATAATAAAAAGCACGGAAGGAGAAGGCCGGGGCCTATGCTGAGATATCTTTTAAATAAAAGGGAAATGGCTATATTCGTTCAAGTTAAACTTTCAGTCGGATGATAAAAACGATTGTCATTGAAGACGAACCGGCAGTACGGAAGGAGATTGAATGGCTGGTTAACCGGGAAAAAGATCTTGACCTGCTGGGGTCGGCAGCAGGTGTACATTCGGCGCTGGGACTGATCGGGGAAACCGCCCCCCAACTGGCCCTGATGGATGTGCAGCTCGCCGACGGAACCGCATTCGACATCCTGGCCAAACTGAAAGAGATTCCTTTTCGCATTATTTTCATTACGGCTTACAATCATTTCGCCGTAAAGGCCATCAAGTACGGTGCGCTGGATTACCTGTTGAAGCCTTTGGATGAGGAAGAGCTCCGGGCGGCCCTGGAAAAAGTGCGCGCCGAGGGTGTGGGCAACCTTGAGGCCCAGCAACAGCAACTGGACATCGTGCGGGCTTATACCGGGCAAAAAGAGGAAAGCCTGGAGGACCAACTGGTATTGCATACCATGGAATATATCCAACTGCTGCAGCTCAAGGACATCATGTACTGCCGGAGCGAAGGCAGCTATACCAATTTCTTTTTACATGACGGCAGGAAGGTGATGGTCTCCAGGCCGCTGAAATATTACGACGATCTGTTGCCCGAAAAATGGTTCCTGCGTCCCCATCAGTCCTACCTGGTCAACCGTTTGTGCATAGACCGATTTATGAAAAGCGGCGCCATCGTCCTGAAGAATAAGACAGAAATACCCGTATCGGTGCGGCGCAGGGATTATGTGCTGCAACAACTGGTTCGAAATTAATCATAAAGTCATTTGCTTTAAAGTTATATGTATTGAGCTTTTGGTTTCGTTTTAGCCGTTTGATCGCACTTGCCATGCCCGGCATTTTCCTGTTTTCCTGCAGGGAAAATACGGTGGAGTTAGCTGCGCAGCGGCGGGCGGCGGGCCTGGCCATGCTAAAGGAAGCCGTACCGGAAGCCAGGAAACTGCCTTCGGCTGAAGAGCGCCTGGTATACTGGGAGCAACTGCTGAACAGCGACCCTTACCGGGGCGATTCGGTGCTGGAAGCCCGTATTCATTATGAGCTGGCCGGTGTGTATTATGCAAAGAATGACCTGGACTCCATTAAATGGCATTTGCAAAGCGCCTGGGACCTGATGGAAAGGCAGCAGGGGTATGGAGAAATAATGGTCCTGATCTATTCGGGAGAAGGGAATATCGCTACCATGGAACAGCAAGTGCACCAGGCCAGTTATTATTTCAACCAGGCTGCACGTATCCTGCTGGCAGATACCTCACTGGATATGACCGCCCTGCAAAAAGCCAATATTTTCCTGGCTACCGCCCAGGCGGATGCACACCTGTACCAGTATGACCAGTCCCGGCAATGGAACCATATGGCAGCACAGGTCCTGGCGCCCGGAGACCCTGATCAGGCGAGGCTGCTGTTCCGGGCATACGACCAGTTGGCGCTTCATTACCTGGACGGAACAGGCAGTAATACGGATTCAGCATGGACCTATATCCGCTGGATGGAAAAGCTGCTTCATGGGCATCCCCAAAGTATAGATCCCCAGTTCCTTTACGACAGAAAGTCGATCTATTACGACAGAACCGAACAGCCCGACTCTGCGCTTGTATACAACCGGAACGTGTTAGCGATATGCCGTAGTGATGTAGCATCCGGGAAGGCGCTTTTCGGTCAGTATGCCAACCTGTTCAAAAGCTACGTGAACATGGCGGTTACTTTTACCAGGCTTTCCCGGCACGACAGTGCCGGTTTCTATCTGGACCGGGCCACTGCTTTCATCAAAGCATATGAACAATACCTGGATGACACCGATTATATCTTATACCGGAAGAGCCTGATCGCCCATCTTTTTGAAACCGGCCGGTCCCGTGATGCTTATGATCAGTTTGAAACCCTGGTAGATAGTTACGAAACGCTTTCAGAAAACAAATACGCCCAGGCAATTGCCGAGATGTCCACTATTTATGCGCTGCAGGCCAAGGAAAAATCCGTTCTCCAGCTCAATGAACAGGTATTTCTGGTGGAAAGCCGTCTCCGGCAAAACCGGCTGCTGCTGGTGATCACCACCTTGTCGGCCCTGCTGGCTATAGCCCTTGCCGTGCTGCTGTATTTTATCCAGCAGCAACGAAAGCTGAAGGAAGAGAAAGCGCGCGTGCAATTACAGAAAAACGCCATTGAGCTGGAACAGCGGCTCCTGCGCACCCAGATGGAACCTCATTTTATCTTTAATACCTTGTCGGCCCTGCAGAGCTATGTACGCCTGGACGAAAAGGAAAAAGCGCTGAAATACCTGAAGCAGTTCAGCAGGCTTTTGCGCAGCAGCCTGGAATTATCCAGGGAAAGCCTGGCGCCTTTGGATGAAGAGATCAATACGCTCGAATATTACCTGAGCCTGCAGCAGATGCGCTATGACGATGCCTTTGACTACCGGGTTTCCCGCCCGGAATCCGGCGACACAGACCATCTGCTGATCCCACCTATGCTGGTACAGCCCTTTGTGGAAAATGCCATTATCCACGGCATGAAGGGGACCGGGAAAAAAGGCCGGATCGATATAGCGCTCCACTTGCTGGACCACAGCTTGCGGGTGACCATTACGGATAACGGGCCGGGTATACAGGCTACCGCCGGGAAGCCGGCCCGGGAAAAGAAATCCCTGTCCACCACCATCAGCCGGGAGCGCCTGGAGATGCTGGCCCGGGAAAAAGGCCTGAAGGCAGGCGTAACCATCACCGACCGCCGGGACCTTCCCGGGGAAAACAGGGGTACCTTGGTGGAGCTGATCATTCCAGTCCAGGAAAGCAACGTTTAGCATGCTGCGAATAATGAATTTACCCGGACGGAAAGTAAGTACCGGTAAACGGATTCACCGGGCCGGTTTGGCAGGGTCCCGGATGTGCGTAGCTTAGCCCCATGCAAAGAATTTTTCCCGTCGAGATCATGGAATTTACGGCTGAGCATCATTTTCAGCAGCATCACACGCGCAGCCGGGTGATCTACCAGGCGGTATTGCTGTTCCTGATGCTGGGGTTTGGCTCCCTGTTCTTTATCCGTGTAGACGTGAGCGTGAATAGTCGTGGAATACTAAGAGCAGCGGCGGAGCATAATACGGTAAAAGCGCCTGTTTCAGGGAGGATCGAGCGGGTGCTGATCCGGGAAAACCAGTTGGTAAAGCCCGGAGATACGCTGCTGGAAATACAGGCCGGGGCATTAGAGGCAGAATCGGCATATGTGGTTTCCAGGCAACAGGAGCTATCCCTGCGGATCGGTGATCTGAAGCAACTGACCGCGCTCTCTGAAACGCTGGCTGCGCCGGGCTCCAGCGCTTCGCAGGGGAAGCTTGCCCTGAATACCAGCCTTTATGCACAGCAGTATAGCCTGTTCAAGGAGCAGTTGGCGGAGCCCGAGTTGGCCAGGCTGGAGGCGCAGACCCGCTTCGCCCGGCAAAAGATATTGCATGATCAAAAGGTGACCTCAGATGCGGAATTCGAGCAGGATATGTACGCGTTGAAAAATGCGCAGGCCCGCCTGCATTTGGTATACGACAAGCAAATGAGCCAGTGGCAAACCGAGCTGAACGAGCTGAAACGGGAGCTCCGTGAATTATCCTCCCGCAAGCAGCAATTCGACCAGGAAAAGGAATTCTATACGGTGAAGGCGGTGGCAGGGGGAAGCATTCAGCATTTTAACGGTATACGCCCCGGGAGTTTTGTCACCCTGGGTGAAACCCTGGCGCAAATCTCACCAGACTCGGGGTTGATTGCCGAAGTGCAGGTCTTGCCAGGAGACATCGGCTTACTGAGGAAAGGCATGACGGCCCGTTTCCAGGTCGATGCTTTTAATTATAACGAATGGGGCATGGTAGAAGGGCATATCTGGGATATTGCAGACGATGTGCTCGTAACGGAAAGCGGGTCGCCGGTATTCCTGGTAAAATGCCGTTTGGATAACTATACCCTCCGTTTGCGCAACGGCTACGAAGGCGCCCTGAAAAAAGGAATGACCCTGCAGGCCCGGTTTATGGTTACGCGGCGCACCTTGTTCCAGCTTTTATATGACAAAACCGATAACTGGTTAAACCCCGGCCGGGCATAAACTTGTCTGATGAATATCAAGATCAAACAACGGGATATGACCGATTGCGGGGCGGCCTGCCTGGCATCGGTAGCGGCGTACTACAAGCTGAAGCTGCCGGTGGCCCGCATCCGGCAGTATGCGGCTACCGATCAGAAGGGGACAAATGTATTGGGCCTGATCGAAGCATCGGAAAAGCTGGGCTTTTCGGCAAAAGGGGTGAAATGCCCCTGGGAAAGCTTATTTAAAGTACCCCTGCCGGCGGTTGCCCATATCACGGTAAAGGGAGGGCTGCATCATTTTGTGGTGATCTACCGGGTAAGCAGGCGCTGCGTGCAGGTGATGGACCCGGGAGAGGGGCGCATGCATAAGCTCCCGCATGAATCCTTTAAAGCGCAATGGACCGGCGTGTTGCTGCTGCTCATGCCAGGTGAGCAGTTCCGGGAAGGCGATGAAAAAGTGCCGGTCCTCAGGCGGTTCAGTTTCCTGTTACAACCGCATCGCAGCATGCTCCTGCAGGTGCTGCTGGGCGCGGTGATGTATACCTTGCTGGGGCTGTCCACCTCAATTTTCCTGCAAAAGATCGTGGACCAGGTGCTGCCCGGGGGCAACCGGAATTTGCTGCATCTAATGGGCGTGATCATGGTTATGCTGTTGTTCCTCCAGGCATTTATCAACCATGCCAGGACCCTGCTTACGATCAAAACCGGCCAGTTGATCGATGCGCGGCTTATCCTGGGCTATTACAAGCACCTGCTGAGACTCCCGCAACGTTTCTTTGATACCATGCGAACCGGGGAGATCATTTCAAGGATCAACGATGCGGTAAAGATCCGCACTTTTATCAACGACGTGCTGATCATGTTTGCCGTTAATATTTTCATCGTGCTGTTTTCGTTTGCACTCATGTTCACCTTGTACTGGAAGCTGGCATTGGTGATGCTGTTGGTGGTCCCGTTGTATTCCCTGATCTATTACTTTTCTAACCGGGTGAACAGGAAAACCCAGCGGAAACTGATGGAGCGCGCGGCCGAGCTGGAATCCCAGTTGGTGGAGTCGGTAGGCTCGGTGGGAACGATCAAGCGTTTCGGGCTGGAGGAGTTTGCCAACCTGAAGATGGAAAACAGGTTTATCCGCCTGCTGGGAACAACTTACCGGTCTTCGGTAAATGCGTTATGGATCGGGAACTCCGGCAGCCTTACTTCCGTACTGTTTACCGTTATCCTGCTGTGGGTGGGAGCCGGTTTTGTGATGGATACGCGGATCACTCCCGGGGAGCTCCTGTCTTTTTATGCGGTGATCGGTTACTTTACCGGTCCGGTTACCCAACTGATCGGGATGAACCGTACCATCCAGGATGCCCTGATCGCCGCCGACAGGTTGTTCGAGATCATGGACCTGGAACAGGAAGCGGCCGGGCAGCAAGCTACGCTCACCCCTGAGCTGGCAGGTGATATCGAATTTAAGGGAGTCCATTTCAAATACGGAACCCGTGCGGCGGTTTTCCAGGATCTGAACCTGCGCATGCGCAAAGGACAGGTCACAGCAGTAGTGGGAGAAAGCGGCTCGGGGAAAACCACCCTGCTATCTCTCTTGCAGGGGATCTACCCGGTAAAGCAGGGGAGCATCATGATCGGCGATTTTGATATCCGTTACCTGAGCCCTGAGAGCCTGCGCCGGGTGATCGGCGTGGTGCCCCAGCAGGTGGACCTGTTTGCGGGGAATGTGATCGAGAACATCGCCGTAGGAGCGCCTGAACCGGATATGAGCCGCGTGATCCGTACCTGCAAAGAGCTGGGGATGGCTGAGTTTATCGAACAGTTGCCGGAAGGGTTCCATACGTATCTTGGAGAAAACGGGGTAAACCTCTCGGGGGGACAGCGCCAGCGCCTGGCCATTGCCCGGGCCCTGTACCGTGATCCTGAGGTGCTCATCCTGGATGAGGCTACATCCTCGCTGGATTCCGTTTCAGAGCAGTATATCCGGCAGGTGATCGATTCGCTGCGAAACCGGGGGAAAACCGTTTTGGTGATCGCTCACCGCCTTAGCACGGTAGCGCAGGCCGATAAGATCGTGGTGCTTTCCAAAGGAAAAGTGGCAGAAGAAGGCCCCCACCACACACTCCTTGAAGCTAAAGGCGCCTATTACCAACTGTGGAGGCAACAGGTACCGGACTGCGCTCCTTCCGCTCACATCGCTGCAGCAAACAACACCTGAGCGATACTAAAAAAGCCCCGGCCTTTTAATGGCCGGGGCTAATACCGGGTGCCATCGGGAATATCCCGATACGACGCGTAGAAACGTATACAAACCCAATGGGGTCGCTTTCTGGACTGGTTGCCACGTTTCCGAATTGTGCCTTGGAGTGAGGGCTGCCTGTTATTACCTTAGACCCGTTGTACAACAAAAACAAATTTTATTTACGTATTAAAATCAGAAAATCATGAATTTAGAACATTTGAATGTAGCGGAGCTCAGCTCCCGGGAATTGGTTGAAACAACCGGCGGCAAGTATTGGTGGCAGTATGGGAATCTAATAGCCGATATCTTTGCGGTGACACCCGAAGCACAAAGGAAGCTGGAAAGCTTTTAACTAACGTTTCAGCACAATGATTCAGGTGCGGGTATTGCCCGCACCTTTTGTTGCTTGCCGATGGCCTTAACAAGGTTACTATTCGTAATAGGACGGTATCATTTTATATTCTTTCCAAACCCGGCACCTCTTCCAGGCTTCCCGCATCACGGGGATGCACCAGTTGCACCGCTCCTTTGGAAACAAAACGGTAGATCTGCCCGGTGACCGTACCGGTAGTGACCAACGCCGAATGGCCGGTATACCGGTATGCAATGAAGGCTTCCGCATCCGCCTGCCCGGCAGGCGCCAGACCCCGCTGCTGTGCTGCCAGCGCAGCTCTCTTTTTTCCGCAACACATACATTTTCATTTTAGTGGTTGATGATTTCCCGGCTGGTGATCCTTTCCAGCAGGATAGCGGCTCCTGAAATGGCGGGCCAGAGCAGCAGGCGCTCCTGCCAGGATATGCCCAGCCAGATGGCAAAGGGCAGGGCCACCCATATGCTCAGGCAGTAAAAGCAGTCGAGCAGGTTCCCGAAGAAACCTGCTCCTGCTTTTTTCCTGAGCAGGAAGACGAGGTCAAACGGACCGTCCTCCGCCTGCAGCAGGTGCGTGATCCGCCAGGCGGCCAGCACGCACAATAGGAAATAATAACTATGCATGGCCGCAGTTTATCCCAGGCAGAAGCCTTTGGGCATGTAAGCATGATAACCATACTGGCTGCTGCCCACAATGGTCCGGTCGCGCCCGTGTATCCAGATGTTGTAGCCGCAGGGCTGCGTAGCCGCTGTGGTTTGCAGGGTCCAGGTGCCGGATTTGCCGCCATTAGGCAGCGGGAACAGGGCGCTGCCGTAAGCCAGGGAGGCCGTGGGCTGCCCGTCTATCTGTATGGTAGTGCCTGCTGCTGCCGGTGTAACGTAAATGTTCAGGCTGTGGCTGTCGTTGTCCGTCATCTGGTAAGTGCCGGAAATGGTGCTGCCCGGCGGGAAGTCGCCGCAATCGCCGCCACCGCTGGTAATGGTGATGTCCACCTGCGGGGCCGGGATGTCTGCGCTGAACTTCACCCACTGGCTGTTATAGAACACACCTCCCAGGGTAATGTCCTCAAACTCTATCCTGATGTAATGGATGCCCCTTTCTGTGGGCGTAAAGCTGCCGAACAGGTCGTCCACGATGAAGGTGTTAGTGGCTGGGTTGGCCAGGTAAGGCATCCAGCCGTTCACATCCGGGGTAAGGGTGATGAGCGGGGAAATAGTGCCGAAGGTATCCGTTTTCAGCTTCACCTGCGTCATGACGGAGTGCTCGGCTGTGCTGGGCGCTATGACCCGTATGCGGTAGCGGAAGCTGTGGGTATTCTGGTTAAAGAAGCGGCCGCGCAGCGTAGTGTTGCCGCCAAAGGGACTTTCCACTGCGGTAAAGCCCAGGGTGTGCAGGCCGTTGGCTTCGCCGGTGATGCCGCTGATCAGGTCTACCGGCATGCCGCCCAGCAGTTCTATGAAGGGCTTGAGTTGGCCGGGGTTTACGCCGTCCGGCAGCGGTTTGATCTCCACCTGGCATTCTTCCCAGTCGCCCCAGGGCGCTACCCAGTTGGGATCTATGGGCGGCACCCAGTTCCAGGACAGGATCACTTTTACCTTGGCGCGGCCGGTCTGGCACCAGGCTTTCTGGTATGGGTCCAGCGTTACTTTCAGGGGAGCGTTGTACCAGAGGCCGCCGTCCGGCAGGGGAATATCGTGCACTGTTACGGAGGAAGTGCCCATGTACACCCAGCCGCCGCCAAAGTCCATATAGTAGGCCAGGTATTCCTGCGAGCCTTTGGAGCAGAGGTTTCCGGAATAGCCTGCGGAACGCTTGATGTGAATGGCCGCGTTCAGCGTGTCGAAATCGCGGTTCAGGCCCACGCAACGCACTTCTTCGTAGGTGGTATTGAATTTTTGCTCCTGCAGCGCGCCGACAATGCTGCTGATATCCAGCTCGTATTTTTTCAGCAGCTCGTATTCCTGCGCCGTTACGGCCGCTTTGGTAAAGAAGGCGTTGCTCACAAAGCTGTAGCCTTTACGGGAGGGCTCCACCTCTTTGCCGTATACTTTGGCAATTTCCGCCAGCGTATAGTTCTCCTTCAGGGCAGGCGCATATTCCAGCGGGGGCAGGGCCTGGTCCACCAGGTCAAACTGCTTGCCGTCCAGTTGCACGCCGATATTGCCCAGGATATCGTCCAGCAGGCAGATAAAGCCGGTGCGGGGAGCGGCCTGTATGCGGGCTTCCAGCACATTGCCCCAGATGGGCGGCCAGAAGGGGGCTGCGGGTGGCGGCAACTGGTTCCAGGAAAGGATGCCGCGCACCAGCGGCAATACGGGCTGCTTATCGCAGCAGGACCTTTTCCTGGGGGCAAAGGTTTTGAACACCTCGTAGCAGAGGTCTTCGCTGTTGCCAAAGTCGTGGATGTCAAAGCTCACCACGCCTTCATCTTCCCAGGATACGCCGTTGTCATAGCTGACATAGAAACGCACGTATTCCTTGCTGCCCGGGGTACAGGGCCCGCCGCTGTAGCCGGCTCCCTGCTTTACGGTGATGATCGCACTGAGACGCTGGGCGTCCGGTTTGTAGCTGATGCAGGTCAGCTCTTCATAGAAGGTGTTGGATAGCAGCTCCAGCTCCGGCTTGAACTGCGCGTTCAGGGGGCTCTCCTTGTCCTGTATACCGAAGTAGTTCGGGTTTTTGAGGAGCAGCCACTGTTGTTTGTTTCTGAGCTCAGCGGAGTCTTTCGCGCTCAGCTCCTTGATGCGGGATTGCATGGTAGTTCAATTTTTGGGGTTGAATAATTCTGGGGTATTGTATGCAAAAGTACGGGAACAGGGAGGGGGTTGACAAGCGTATAAATACCTGATTTGGAAGGCAGCACTGACAGGAATCAGCCAGATAGATGACCCGGATCATTTAAATACAGCGGCAGGCGGACATAATTTCATGAAAAATGGAAGGACTGCTGTAAATTCGCTAAGCAGCCATATTATCCCAACCCCAGCCGATGAAAATATACTTTAAGAATCTGGATGGTCTCAGGTTTTTTGCCGCCTTACTGGTATTGATCCATCATGCCAGTTTTTTTAAACTGGATGCTGTAAAGGGAGCTTCTGCCGTTTATCACGTGTACACGAAACAGTTTGGCACCCTGGGGGTGAACCTGTTCTTTGTACTGAGCGGGTTCCTGATCTCGTACCTGTTAATGGTGGAACAACAGCGAACCGGTACGGTCAATATTAAGCACTTTTACCAGCGCCGTATTCTCCGGATCTGGCCCCTGTACTATTTTTACGGGATCTCCATTACCCTGCTTGCCCCGCTCGCGATCAACTGGCTGGGAATGGGAGCGCAGGAGGTAGACTGGCATACGATAGGCATCAACCTGGTGTTCCTGGTCTTATTTGCCGTTAATATACAAATGGCTTTCTTTCAATATAACCCGGGCATTGCGGAAATCACCTGGTCTGTATGCATAGAGGAGCAGTTTTACATGGTATGGCCCTGGTTTATGCGCTGGTTCAACAAGCGATTGCTGCAATTGTTTGTTATAGTAGTAGCTGTCAGCATGCTGATGAAAGTGTTGTTCTTTGTGCTGATGGCAGCGGGGTATATTACGGAGCACAGGATGAAGCTCATTAACTATGTATTTGCCCTGAACCGTTTGGAACTGTTTGGCATGGGGATGTTAGGCGCTTATTTTTATTTCAACAGGGAGCGGTATGGCCGCGTCTATAAAAAATTGTTCCACAGGGGAGTACAATGGGTAATGTGGGCGCTGTCCATCCTGTTTGTGCTGGATCTATTCCCTTTACCGGCTACATTCCGTTACTTTTTTGCCCATGGGCTGGCGGCCGTCCTGTTCTGTTATATCATAGTGGCCTCCGTAACGGAGCGGTCTGTTGTTAATTTTGAGCAGCCGCTCCTGAGAACGTTGGGAAAAATATCCTATGGCATTTACCTGTATCATACGGTGATATGCCAACTGACGATCAACCTGTTTGCGAGGGTTTTGCGGGTGCCGCCAGCTTCCTTCATCGGGTATGATGTTATTTACCCCTTTGTTTGCCTGTTACTGACGGCGGTGGTGGCCTATGCATCCTACCAGTTGTTTGAGAAGCGTTTCCTGGAAATGAAGCAAAAAATTGCCGTGATCCAGACCCGGGTGTAGGCGGTAAAATGTAAAAGTTGGCGAAAGTGAATAACGCCAACTTTTACAGGTGTAATTTTTACAAGCCGGCTATCAGCTTATTATTCAGCGCTACATAATCATCGTTCTTGGCTTCTTTTGCCAGTTCAATGGATTGCATGGCAGTAGCCTTTGCACCTTCCTTGTCACCGGCTTTGGCCTGTATCTTGGCTTTCAGGTGATAGATCCAGAATGCTTTCGGGTTCTCCCTGGTAGCGGCGTCTGCCCACTCCAGGGCTTTCTTCAGGTCGCGGCCGGTTTCATAATAATAGGTGGCCGCCTGGAAGTAGGGTTTCTTTTCGCCTTTCATGGCTTCGTCCAACTGGGACATGATCTTGCCGTCAATGTCTGCGGTAATGTTTACCGGTACGATGGTCTTGTCCCAGATCAGCATCATGTTCATGGAAGTGGGCATCACTTCGTCGAAGGTGATCAGGAAGCTTTCCACGGTTCCCGGCATTTCCATGGGGGCTACCTTGACGCGCACCACATCATTGGCCTCCTTGTAGGCGGCAGGGTTGGTTACGTTCAGGTCTTTGGTCAGTATCACGATCCATTCGGACTGGCCGGGAATGGTGAGCAGGCCGTACTTGCCCGCTTTTACCGGGGTGCCCCCAAATTTCACGTCATCGCCGAAGGTGATGGTGGTAGCGGCGTTGGCGCCGGTTCTCCATACTTTGCCATAGGGCACCAGCTCGCCCATAATGTTCCGGCCTTTCATGGCAGGACGGGAATAGCTTACCTCCACATAGGAGAGTGCAAAATCCTGTTTTACGGTCTGTCCGGGACTGGGAGCAGGCATTTTAACGTTCTGTGCAAGGGCGCCCTGGGCGTAGCACAGGAGCGCGCAGGCAACGGTAGCAATGTTGTAACGTAATGTTCGCATATGTTGGTGGTTTAATGGTGTGCAGCTATTCTATGAGGCCATTGCGGAAGGCGTATACTACCAGCCCTACGGTGTTCTTGGCGCTCGTTTTTTCCAGGAGCTTCTGCCGGATCCCTTCTACGGTGCGGGGGCTCAGGAATATCTTTTCGGAGATCTCCTGGGTGGTGCACTCGTTGCAGATCAGTTGCAGCACTTCCTTTTCCCGGTCGTTCAGTTGCAGCTCCGCATTGGTGTTGCTGTTCCTGAAAACAGGCTTGAACTGTTGTTTGTTCTTGTGCAGCACTTTTTTGAGCAGGGCCAGGTTTACGTTCTCGCTGAAGTAAAAGCCTTTTTCATACGTGGTGCAAATGGCTTCGTATATTTCCTCGGGTTCTGCGTTCTTCAGCAGGTAGGCGTTGGCGCCGTTCTCCACCAGGTGCACGATGAAGTTGTCATCTTCATACATGGTAAGAATGATGACCTTTACATCCGGGTATTTTTCCTTTACCTGGACGGTAGCCTGTATGCCGTCCATATTGGGCATTTTCAGGTCCATCAGTATAACATCCGGCACTTGCTCTTCTATGATACTTAACAGGTGCTCCCCGTCCTCCGCCTCAAAAACCACGTTAATGTTATGGTAGGGCGTGAGCGTATTGATAACGCCACTGCGAAATATCTTGTGATCATCAGCAATCGCCACTTTTATCTGGTCAGCCATAGGGAGTGTTAGTTGTGTGAACAGTATAAACAGGCCGTAAAGTTAAGTGAAAATTTTTCTTAACGTTTAACTCTCAACAATTTAATAACCTGAAGGGTAACGACGGTTATTGCGATTGATAGTTTTCCACGCGGATCTGTGCTATTGTTCCTGTTGGCGTTCTTTCTGCAAATTTGATACTTCCGCCGATAATATTCAAGCGGCTTTCAATATTTTTAAGTCCCAGGCTGCCGGTTTTTTTGCGGGAACCCTCCAGGGCGCCCAGCAGGCGGCCGTTGCCGTCGTCTTCCACGTCAATGCTGAGCAGGGCAGGGGTGCTGTGGTAGGTGATCAGCACTTCTTTGGCCTGGGCGTGCTTCAGGATATTGTTGATAAGCTCCTGTACCACGCGGTATACGTTGAGCGCTTTTTCCCGGTCTACAGTATGGCCGTTACCGGAGGTTTTGAAGGATATCCGCACCTGTTTGTTCTTGTTCATCAGGCTGCAGAAGGAGTCCAGCGCATGGGAGAGGCCCAGGTTATCCAGCGCCTGGGGGTGCAGGCTTTGGGAGATGAAGCGCAGGTGCTGAATAATGGTATCGGTGAAATCCTTGGTTTCCTTCAGGCGTTCGGCTTCCCCGTTGCCGGTTTTGAGGTGGTGCTGCAGTTGGCCCAGGTTCAGCTTCAGTACGGACAACTGGGCGCCTACTTCGTCATGCAGGTCTTCGGCAATGCGTTTGCGCTCCTGCTCCTGGCCCTGTAAAACGGCCACCAGGCGTTCCCGTTGCAGCTCCAGGTCCTTGTCGCGCAGGGCGAGTTTATGCTGGATCACCTGTTTTTGCTGAAACATTACGAGCACTACTACGAGGATGCCCAGCATAAACATAGCGGCTGTGCCTATTATCACTATTTCAACAATGTTCATCCGTACTGTCTTTTGGCTTTCAGTAGGCCAATATAAAAAAGAATTCCCTCAATTATGCCGCTAATGAAGATAAGGTAAGGCATAATATAAACATTAGGAATGGAATGCCGGAGAAAGAAATTATAAGTAAGTGCCTGGAAAAATGAGCAGGAAAAGAAAATGAATAACCCCGCATTGAACCAGAAATCAGGTAGGATATTAATAAAGATGGCTTCTCTTACAAGGTCTTCATCAAACAGCAGTTGGATAAAGAAAATAATGCCATAGCAAAGCAGCAGGGAAGCCCTAATCGTTGCAAAAATAGAATTATAGGTCATTATCCCTTCCAACTTGAGTATGTCCAGGAAGAAAATAATAACAACTGGGACTAATAATATTTTAATTACTTTTTTAAGCAAAGGGGATTTTATTATTAGCTGATAATACTTGGAGAGGATAATAAATTGCACGAAGTGCATAATAGAAAGAAACCATAAATTATTGTGAAACAGTTTGGCTAGGAGAGCAGATCCTGCTGCAAATATCACACTAGAAATAAGATAGTAATAAGCCCACTGGCCTGCTTTATCCAGCACCCGGCGGTGTAAAGTAAAGGGGATCAAAATTAAACATTCGATCCCCAACATTACGTAAAAAAGTACTAAGTAGATAAACACCTATATGAAATTTTAATTGAAATCTCTAAGGACAGTAAGAAGGACAGCCAAGACCTTCATCCAGCGCCTTACCGTCATCTCCGTCACCACCATCATCCGGCGCCGGGGACATAAATCCCAGCCCTGCGGTTTTAGGCTTGGGCGGGTAATAAGGCATGTTTTTGCCTTCTTTATTGACAGCGTAGATCACCATCTTTTTATCATCTATACCATCCCCGTCCAGATCCACGCCATAGTATATACGAATTCCTACGCAGCCTTCACAATCCAATAGTTCCTTTATTTTGTCCTTACCAAAGAAATAGGCTTTCGTAAAGTCCTTTTTGCCATGTTTTTTCTCCTTTTCATCATAGTTCTTGATCAACCGGTCGGCTTCCTTTAAGGAAATAAACTTACCCGCATCCGGGGGATAATGTTTTTTTTCATTTGTACTCATGTGACATTAGTTTTAGTTAATTAGAAAAGTTCAGTATTAGCCAGTGGGAGTAAAGTTATTATAAAATCCTACTTTTTATAGTGTAGATATATATGGCACTTTTGTGTTAAGTGTATGTGTGCGTTCTCGGAAATGGGCTACTATAGGCTGTTTGGGACGTTTTTCTGTAAAAGCTGATCTGATCAGGTTACGTAGTTTCCCGCAAAAATGCGTAGTTCTACGTATTTTTCCTTTTGTCCCCTGAAATTATTTTGATTATAAAGAATAATAACTATTTTGCCGCAGCAAATCACCAACCCGATACACCCCTGTCATGCTGCGCTTTTATAAGTCAATGCTTTAAGTCAATTAAGCTGATCCGCCCGCCGGGACTGGACATGCTACATGCCCTTCCTGCCCGGAGGCCCCTTAGCGTGCCCAACCGTATTTTCCGCAAGAATGCGTAGTTCTACGCATTCTCCATTTATGGGACTTCTACGCTTGTCTGCTGTTCCTTTATTCCCAACCTTTGTGATATCAACCTGAGTTCAAAAGATATCACGTTATTACTTTAGAGGGGACAGTGCTTAGGTTATACGTTGGGCCTTTCTACCCATGTTTGTTTCTTCCGGTTTATGCAGAGAGAAGTAGGAAAGAAAAAGCCGGCTGTTCCGTAGAATGGCCGGTTGAGGGTTTAGCACGTTAACCCCTTTTTTTAAAATTTTAAGCCATGAGTTACCTGTTAATTGGAAACATCTCTGCATTGATCTGTGATGACTGTATAGAGCCGCTGTCAAAGGGGCGCTTACGCATCTATCTGCCGGAAGGCCGCTCCCCATCGGATACATCCGGTAAAGGCAATTTTAATCATCTTAAGCTGCTGGCTCCGGGAGAAGCGGAGCGAAAAGCGGATCGTTTGTTAGCGGAAGCCATGCTGGATGAAAGAGGTGATTTTAGCCTCTCCTGGGAACAGATACACCTGTTCACAGAACCACTGGAGCTGGATCTCTGCCTGGAACAGATGCCAGGCAGGGCGCCAGGCTACCGGGGCGTTACGCAGTACCACCTCAGCCGGCTGGTGCCGCACTGGAAACGCACCCGCGACAAGTACCTGGGCGCATTTGCCTATGTGATCCCCTCGGAGCACTGGAGCCAGATCAGGGGGAGCTATGGCACCTGGGTGATCAGCGGCACTGTCCGCTTTCAACACCACGCGGCAGGCCAGCCGCAGTTAAAAGTAGAAGCTTACAATGCGCAGAACAACAAGCTGCTGGGCACTGCATACACCAATTTGCTGGGCCGCTACAAACTGCAGTTCGGAGTAAAAGATATGTCAGCCGGCGTGTTGATGCCGGTCCGCCAGGGTCAGTACCAGCGGGGACCGGACGTATACTTCAAGGTATATCGCAACAACCTGCTGCTTTGGGAGGAGGACGCACAAACCGCGCAAAGCCCCGAAAGGAAGGCGATTGCACCCTGTACCTTGCTGAACATCACTGTAAAACCTTCAGCCATGAAAAAAGCGACCACTCACCTGGCGCAGTGGCTGGGCGGCTGGTCCGTGATGGTAAAGCAACGGAAGAGATACCAGGACGAGTTTTTGCTGTTAGCACCATTCTAAAATCAGAGTTTTAGTTAGGAGTCATCGTGTTTGAGAGCCCCATTTGTACATATAAACAGCTACCCACCAGCCAGTTTCCGGGTAGCTGTTTTTTTATTGCCCCTGATCAGGTGGCAGACAGCATTGCGGCCAGGTTACCCAATTGCTTCAGCTTCCGCTCCAACTCATCAGACCAGGGTAGCCCTATACACAGCCGCATGCAATGCTGAAACTGGTTTTGTAAGGTAAACATCCGGCCGGGCGCAATACTGATATGCTGTTTCATGGCAAGTTCATATAGCACCGTTGTGTCGATGGCTTGGTCAAACTCCACCCACAGGGTAAGGCCGCCCCGTGGCCGGCTTGTTTTGGTTCCCTCCGGGAAATACCTGGCGATGGCCTGGAGGTAATGCTGGTAATTTTCATACAGGGTCCGGCGCAGGCGGCGCAGGTGATGCTCGTATCTGCCGGAGCCCAGGAAGCCCGCCACTGCCTCGTGCACCAGTGAAGTGGCCGAAATGGAATGCACCAGCTTCAGCTTCAGCACCTGTTCCTTAAACCGGCCCGGGGCTACCCAGCCCACCCGGTAGCCGGGCGCCAGCGTTTTCGAGACAGCGCTGCACCACAGCACATTGCCCGTTTCATCAAATGATTTGCAACATTTCGGACGCTGGTCGCCAAAATACAGGTCGCCATATATATCATCCTCGATAAGCGGGATATTATGGGCGGATAAAAGCGCCACCACTTCCTTTTTGTGCTCATCCGGCATACAACTGCCCAGCGGCGTGTTGAAATTCGGGATCAAAAGGCAAAGGTTGATCCTGGGGAGCGACTTCCGTAAAGCAGCTATATCAATGCCGGTGGCAGGATGGGTAGGCAGCTCCAGCACCTGGAGCCCCAGGCTGGTGGCCAGTTGTAATATGCCGGGATAGCAGGGGCTTTCTATGGCAACGGTATCACCCGGTTTGGACACGGCCATCAGGCAGAATGACAGCGCGTTCATACCACCGCCGGTGGTTACCAGGTCGCTTTCCTGCAAATGGCCGCCCCATACCCGTGAGCGCGCGGCGATCATTCTCCGCAACTGCAGGTTGCCTTGTAAGGGCTCATACGCCGTGCCGCCTGCTTCAAGTTTCCGGGTAGCCTGCAATATCTCTTTTTTGAGCCTGGCCAAAGGCAGCAGCGCCCCGGAAGGAACCCCGATGGAAAAAAGCGTGAGATCTTCCCTTCCCATATTTTCATAAACGCTGGTAATGATATCCGCCGGCGCCTCATTGCCGGCTACCGGCGAGGGACGGCTGGGCGACGAAAGCGGGAGCCTGAGATAAGACAGCCGGCGCACAAAGTAACCGGATTGCGGTTTGGACTCCACGAGCGACTGCGCTTCCAGTTCCAGGAACACCCTTTTGGCGGTATTCATGCTAATGCCGTGCTCCCGGCACAAGGTTCTCACAGAAGGCAGGCGGTCACCAGCCTGCAATACCCCGCTGCTGATCTGCTGCGCAATGCCATTGGCAATGGCGCTGTATAAAATCACCTTTCCCATGGCGCAAATGTAACTGTGTCTATTGAAATACACAAAACTGGGGCTGTGCTCATTGTGTTTCGCTGTTTAGTTTTGCCCCCGTTATTTAAACAGGTTTATTATGAAGCATGCATACGGCTGGATCAACGGATTAATAGGGGTGGTCATTTTTAGCGGCTCATTGCCGGCCACAAGGGTGGCCGTGCAGGATCTGTCCCCGGTGTTCCTCACCGTGGCGCGCGCAACTATAGCCGGTGTGCTGGCCCTTTGCCTGCTGATCATCTTCCGGGAAAAGCGGCCCGCAGGCCGGCAGATTTTTTCACTGGGTATTGTGGCGATAGGGGTGGTGCTGGGTTATCCGCTGCTGACCGCCCTTGCTTTACAATATGTTACATCGGCGCATTCCATCGTCTTCGTGGGAATGCTGCCCCTTGCCACGGCTGCATTTGGCGTGATGCGCGGGGGAGAGCGGCCCCGTCCGGCGTTCTGGTTTTTTTCGGTGCTGGGCAGTTTGCTGGTGATCGGATTCGCCATTGCCCAGGGCCTTTCCGCTTCGCCTGCCGGCGACGTGCTCATGTTGCTGGCCATCGTTTTATGCGGGCTTGGTTATGCCGAAGGGGCAAAGCTGTCCAAAACACTGGGCGGCTGGCAGGTCATTTCCTGGGCCCTGGTGCTGTCATTACCGTTGATGGCGCCTTTGGCGTATTACTCGCGCCCCTCGTCATTCACCGGCATCCGTGCGGAAGCATGGATCGGGCTGGTGTATGTGTCCCTGTTCAGTATGCTGATCGGTTTTGTGTTCTGGTACCGGGGCCTGGCGCAGGGCGGGATTGCTGCTGTAGGACAGTTGCAGTTGCTGCAGCCGTTTTTAGGGCTGGCGCTGGCCGCCACTTTACTGCACGAGCACATAAATACAGGCATGATAGGCATTACGGCGGGCGTAGTGCTCTGCGTTGCCAGTTCAAGGAAATTTGCGAAACAGGCGCAGGAAAAGTGATCAGAACCGGGGGTGGAAGCGCTGCAGGGTGTCCCGCAGGAATTCCCGGTCCAGGTGGGTATAGATCTCCGTGGTGGTAATGCTTTCATGTCCCAGCATCTCCTGTACGGCGCGCAGGTCGGCCCCGCCTTCCACCAGGTGGGTGGCAAAGGAGTGCCGGAAAGTATGTGGCGACACCTGTTTGGTAATGCCTGCCGCTGCTGTCAGCTCCCGGATCACCAGGAAGATCATGACCCGGCTCAGCGCGCTGCCCCGGCGGTTCAGGAACAGGGTATCCTCCTGGCCGTTCTTCACGGGCACGTGCACACGTATTTCGTCCTTGTACAGGTTAATATATTTCATGGCATCCCGGCCCACCGGCACCAGCCTTTCCTTATTGCCCTTGCCGATCACGCGTATAAAGCCGGCGTCGAAATGCAGTTGGGATATTTTCAGGTTCACGACTTCGCTAACACGCAGTCCGCAACTGTACATGGTTTCCAGTATGGCGCGGTTGCGCTGCCCTTCGGGCGTACCGGCCTTTACCTGTGCAATGATGCGCTCAATTTCTTCGAAGCTCAGCACATCCGGCAGCTTGCGCTGTATTTTGGGGGCTTCCAGCAACTGGGTGGGGTCCTGCTTCACAATGTCCTCCATCATCAGGTAGCGGTAAAATGCCTTGATGCCGGAAATGATGCGCGCCTGCGAGGTGGCGGTCATGCCCAGCCCGGCAATCCATTGCGCGCAGCCTTGCAGGTCGTCCAGGGTCACCTCGTCCGGCGGCACGGGCCGGTTGTGCGCCAGCAGGTACTGCTCCAGCTTCTCCACATCCCGGGTGTAAGCCAGCACGGAATTATCCGAGAGCGACCGCTCCAGTTGCATGTAAGCGCTAAATCCTTTCAGGTACACCTTCCACATAAGGTAAATGTAAAATGGCAAATGTAAAATCTTAAATGTAAAAGTTGGTGGAAACGTATACAGCTTGAACAGTAATGTTTTGTGAAGCATGCCCGCCAACTTTTATATTTTACATTTGAAATTTTACGTTTTACATTCCATTCTTTTATTTTTGAATTTTATTTATTATTCATTATCAATAATTAGAAATATTCGAATAAAAATACCTCTTCTTTTACTATTTTAGCGCCGCGCCGGCATCCGGGTTTTCCCTTATTTTAGCATACGATTTTAACAGAAACGCATATTTATTTAACATACCATGCCCGATATTCCACTTCAGAAATTCCAGAAATTATTGGTTGCCAACCGGGGCGAGATCGCAGTAAGGATCCTGCGCGCAGCGGCGGAGCTGCGTATACGCACCGTGGCCATCTTTACGTACGAAGACCGTTACTCCCTTCACCGTTACAAGGCCGATGAGGCCTACCAGATAGGCAAAGATGACGACCCCCTGAAACCTTACCTCGACATTGAAGCGATCATCCACCTGGCTAAGGAGCAGGAGGTAGACGCTATCCACCCCGGCTACGGTTTCCTGAGCGAGAATGTACAGTTTGCCCGCCGCTGCCGGGAAGAAGGCATTGCGTTCATTGGCCCTACCCCGGAAGTAATGGCTCAACTGGGCGACAAGGTGGCGGCCAAAAAGCTGGCCCGCGAAGCCGAAGTGCCATTGATAGAAGACAGCCGCGTGCCGCTGGACAGTGTGGCGCTGGCGCTGCAGGAAGCTCAGCGTATTGGGCTCCCCGTTATGCTGAAAGCCGCAGCAGGCGGCGGGGGCAGGGGCATGCGTGTAGTACATAAAGCAGCGGACCTGGAAAAGTCCTTTACCGAGGCGCGCAGCGAAGCCGCCAAGGCTTTTGGCGACGATACTATCTTCATTGAGAAGTTCATAGAGGAGCCCAAGCATATCGAGGTGCAGCTAATGGGAGACAATCACGGCAATATTGTGCACCTGTACGAGCGCGACTGTTCCGTACAGCGCCGTTTCCAGAAAGTGGTGGAGATAGCGCCCAGCCCCAACCTGCCGGAGGAAACGCGGTCCGCCATCTATGAATATGCCCTGCGCCTGGCCCGCAAGGTGAATTATAACAACGTGGGCACCGTAGAGTTCCTGGTAGACCGCAGCAATAATATCTATTTTATAGAAGTAAATCCCCGCATACAGGTAGAGCATACCGTAACAGAGGAGGTGACCGGTATTGATATTGTGCGCTCGCAAATACTGATTGCGCAGGGGCACCGCCTCAGCGACCCGGAAATATTCCTGAAAGGGCAGGAGGATGTAAAGCTCAACGGCTTTGCCATCCAGTGCCGCATCACCACGGAAGACCCGGAGAACAATTTTACACCGGACTATGGCACCGTGATCGCCTACCGCAATGCCGGCGGCTTTGGTATCCGCCTGGACGAGGGCAGCACCTACTCCGGCGTAAAGATCTCGCCCTTTTTCGATTCCATGCTGGTAAAGGTAACGGCCTGGGGCCGCACCCTCTCCGGCTCTTCCGCACGCCTGCACCGCACCCTGCGCGAATTCAGGATACGCGGCGTGAAAACCAATATCCGCTTCCTGGAAAATGTGATCACGCATGATATCTTCCGCAAGGGCAACTGCACCGTGGGCTTTATTGACAAGCACCCCGAGCTGTTCAAATTGTCGCAGATACGCGACCGGGGCACCAAAACCCTGCTGTACCTGGCGGACGTAACGGTGAACGGGCACCCGGACGTGAAGGTGAAGGACCTCAACAAGAAATTCCGCGTGCCCCAGGTACCGGCCTACAGCCGCCTGGAGCCCTTCCCGGAAGGGAGTAAGAACCGCCTGGAGAAAATGGGACGGGAGGATTTTGCCCGCTGGCTGCGTAACGAAAAGCCCGTATACTTTACCGATACTACTTACCGCGACGCCCACCAGAGCCTGCTGGCCACCCGGGTGCGCACCAGGGATATTATGGCCGTAGCCGAAGGCTATGCCCGCAATAACCCGCAACTATTCTCCATGGAAGTGTGGGGCGGGGCTACTTTTGACGTGTCCATGCGCTTCCTGCATGAATGTCCCTGGCGCCGCCTGCAGCAGATACGGCAGGCCATGCCCAACCTGCTGCTGCAGATGCTGTTCCGCGGCTCCAATGCCGTGGGCTATTCCGCTTACCCGGAGAACCTGATCGCCCGTTTTATTGAGAAGAGCTGGGAAAACGGTATCGACGTGTTCCGCATTTTCGACTCCCTGAACTGGGTAGACGCCATGGCCCCCAGTATCCGCTTTGTGCGCGAGTATACGCCCGCACTGGCGCAGGCGGCCATCAGCTATACCGGCGATATTTTGAATAAAGACAACCGGAAATATACGCTTCAGTATTATACGGACCTGGCTAAACGCCTGGAGGATGCCGGCGCGCACATGCTGGCCGTGAAGGATATGGCCGGGCTGCTGAAACCGCAGGCCGCCACGGTACTGATAAGCGCCCTTCGCGAAGCCGTGCAGCTACCTGTGGTGCTGCATACGCACGATACCTCTTCCGTACAGGCTGCCACCTACCTGAAAGCCATTGAGGCGGGGGTGAACGTGGTGGACTGTGCCATTGCCTCCCTCAGCGGCCTTACCTCGCAGCCCAACCTCAACGCGATGGTGGCCATTATGGAAGGCCATGAAAGAAGCCAGCCCATGAACCTGGCCTCCCTCAATGCCTACAGCAATTACTGGGAGGATGTAAGGGAGTTCTACTATCCATTTGAGTCGGATATGAAGGCCGGCACCGCCCAGATATATGAGAATGAAATACCGGGCGGCCAGTATTCCAACCTGCGTCAGCAGGCGGAATCACTGGGCCTGGGCACGCAGTTGGAAACCATCAAAAGGAATTATGCGGTAGTGAACAGGCTGTTCGGGGATATTGTGAAAGTAACGCCCAGCTCCAAGGTGGTGGGGGATATGGCGCTGTTCATGACGGCCAATAACCTTACGGAATCCGATGTGCTGGATGAAACCCGCAACCTGTCGTTCCCCGCTTCGGTAACCGGTTTTTTCCGGGGCGACCTGGGCGTACCTTATGGCGGTTTCCCGGAAAAGCTGCAGCGTATTGTGCTGAAAGGGGTGCAGCCCCTGAACGGCCGGCCCAACGAGCATTTGCCGCCGGTGGACTTTGACAGCGATTTTGCCGCTTTCCGGTTGAAATACCCGCAGGCCGAGTTCCTGGACTATCTCAGCTATCACATGTTCCCGAAAGTGTTTGATGAGTATTACCATCATGCCATGCGCTATGGCAACGTGGAAGCTATCCCTACGCCGGCCTTCTTTTACGGGCTGAAGCTGGGAGAGGAGATATTGGTCACACTGGGTAAAGGCAAGACCATCATCGTAAAGCTGCTGTACATACAGCCCGCCGATGAAAGCGGTATGCGCACCGTGGTGTTTGAGCTGAATGGTTATACCCGCCGGGTGCAGGTAAGGGATCACTCGGTAGCCAGCCTGGTGCCGGTCAACAAAAAAGTAAACAATCCCGGTGTGGAAATAGGCGCGCCCCTGCAGGGCAAGCTCTCCAGGCTGCTGGTAAGGCCGGGAGACCCGGTGGCCAGCAATACGCCCCTGTTCATAATCGAGGCGATGAAGATGGAAACGACTGTAACGGCTACCTATGCCACCATCGTAAAAGCCATTCATCTGCCGGAAGGCACTATGGTGCAGCAGGACGACCTGGTGGTGGAGCTGGAATAGAAAGTAACGAAAGAAAAAGTAAAAAATAGAAAACAACAGGCAGCCTTTCATAAAAAAGCGCTGCCTTTTTGTTGAAAGGCAGCGCCGCTATTCTTACTTTTTCTTTCGTTACTTAAAACTTCTCCAGGTCGCTGAAGAAGAAGCTGCCTTCTATCTCTGCGTTCTCATCGGAATCTGAGCCATGCACGGCGTTGCGGCCCACGGACTCTGCATATAGCTTGCGGATGGTGCCCGGCTCGGCGTTTGCAGGGTTGGTGGCGCCAATCAGTTTGCGGAAGTCTTCCACGGCGTTGTCCTTTTCCAGGATGGCGGCTACAATATGGCCGCTGCTCATGAATTCCACCAGCTCGCCGTAAAAGGGGCGTTCTTTATGCACTGCATAGAACTCGCCTGCTTTTTCTGCAGACAGCCTGGTCATTTTGAGTGCCGCGATACGGAAACCGGCAGCGTTTATCTTTTCCAGGATAGCGCCAATATGCCCGTTAGCTACCGCATCCGGCTTGATCATCGTAAATGTTCTGTTGCTCATATAGTTGTTTAAATTCTAAAAAGTCTAAAAATTCCAAAACCCAAATTCCCAAATGGTGGCAATCCCCTAATTGTCAGTAACAGTTCAATATTATTGAGGGCCTGGCCTAACTTTTGGAATTTGGGTTTTGGAATTTGGAATTTCCCCCTTTGGGGATTTGGAATTTGCAAAAATAACCAGAATTTGCTAATCAGATAAATCCGGGACAAAATTTTGAAATTCTGCACCAAATAAAGAACTTCGCACTTCGTTTCAAATGAACGCATAACAATATTTTAACATCCGCTTAATCTTGGTATGAAGCCGATCGAGGAAATCAAGCCTTTACTGGAAAGCCCTAAAAAAGTGGTGATTACCATGCATCAGAAACCGGATGCGGACGCGATGGGCTCCTCATTGGCGCTGTATCACTACCTTATTCAGAAAGGTCACCAGGTAGCCGTGATCTCCCCCACAAACTTTCCGGACTTCCTGAAATGGATGCCAGGGGCAGACCAGGTGCTGGATTTTGAGTCCATGCAGGAAAAGGCGCTGGGCGCTTTGCAGGGCATTGACCTGCTGTTTTGCCTGGATTTCAATGCATTATACCGCACCAAGAACATGCAGCCCTACCTGGAGCAGCTCCGGTGCGTGAAGATACTGATAGACCACCACCTGGAACCGCAGCCCGATTTCGACTACGGGATCAGCGATACCGCTGCTTCTTCTACTGCCCAGCTCGTTTATGAAACACTTTATAAATTGGGGGAAGAGCAGTATATTACCAACGAGATCGCGCAATGCATTTATGCCGGTACGATGACAGACACCGGGTCTTTCCGGTTTGCCTCCACGTCCGCCAGGGTACACCGCATGGTGGCAGACCTGCTGGAGCGCGGACTAAAACACGAGCTGATTCACCAGGCCATTTACGATAATTTCCTGGAAAACCGCCTGCGTTTTATAGGCCACAGCCTGCTGCACCGTATGGAAGTGTTCTATGAATACAATACGGCCATGATGGCTATACCGTATGCAGACCTGAAGCGTTTTGACCTGCAGACCGGCGATACGGAAGGATTGGTTAATTTTTTGCTGTCTATACAGGGGATCAAGATGGCAGCCCTGATCATAGACCGGAGAGAGGAGATAAAACTGTCGTTCCGCTCCAAAGGCGATTTTGATGTGAACACTTTTGCCCGCAGGTATTTTGAAGGGGGAGGCCATTTTAACGCTTCCGGCGGCCGGAGCACCGATACGCTGGATAAAACCGTACAGCGCTTTATTAAAGCTGTGCAGGAGAACGAGGAGTTATTACAATAAAAAGAACTACGATAATAAATACCTACAGATGAAACCGAGCATAGCACATTTTCTTACACAGGGGCATGTAAATGCGAGGTTCCATGAGACCTTTGAAAATACAAATCTCAACGAATGAAAAAAAACAATCAGTTACTTGTTGCAGCATTAGGTCTTATCATGGCCGGCTGCGGTACCGGCGGTGTCAAGAAAACACCCAGTGGTGTGGAATACACCGTACACAAATCGGGCAACGGTGCGCAGCTTAAGCTGGGCGATACGGTGCTGATGAACATTACACAACGCCTGAATGATTCTGTACTGGCAGAATCCCGCAAATTAGTAGGCGCTCCCGTACCTGTGCTGATCTCCAAGTCAGTGAACAAGTACGACCTCATGGAAGGGCTGGCCCTGCTGCATGAGGGCGACAGCGCTACTTTCATTATTCCCTGGGACTCCTTACCGGAGCCGCGCCCGCCTTTTGGCAAGAAAGGGGATAAGCTGAAAGTGACCTTCGCCGTAGAAGACAAATATTCTGCAGCCAATCAAACCGCTAAAGACGAAAAGGAAATAAAAGAATACCTGGACGAGCACAAGCTGAAGGCCACCAAAACGGATGAAGGCGTATATGTAGCGGTGAACCAGGCCGGCTCCGGCGACAAGCCGCATGCGGGCGATACCGTGTTTGTACATTATACCGGTAAGCTGCTGAACGGCAAAACCTTCGACTCCAGCCTGGATTCCACTTTAAGGCCCGGCATGCCGCTGGAGCCTATCAAGTTCCCGATCGGGCAGGGCTTCGTGATCAAAGGCTGGGATGCCGGTATCAGCGCGCTGAACAAGGGCGCCAAAGCTACCCTGGTCATTCCTTCTTCCCTGGCTTACGGCCTGCAGGGCAGCCCCCCGGCCATCCCCGGCAACTCTGTACTGGTATTTGATGTGGAGCTGGTAGATGTGAAACCCGGCAAAGCAGAAGAAAAGAAATAACACCTGGCGTTGAAGCAATAAAAAAAACGGCCGTCTCCTGGAAGGAGACGGCCGTTTTTTTTGCGCCGGTTATTTACAGGCGATTGACGAAATCCATTGAATGGTCCGGCAGGTAAGGGTTGTTCGGGTAGTCAAGACCCGAGACAGGATAAGAAGCGGTTTCAAGAACATCTTCCGGGGAGATCCTATCCTTTCTGACAAAGGTCAGTTCCAGCGTATCCGGCAAAGCAATGTCATTACCTTCAGCATCCAGTATACCATAGAGGTAGAAGGCCTGTCCCCAGTTATTGCCGTGAATATGGACCAGTTCGTAATTTACTCTCAGCTTTTCGATGATCTTCTTAAACCTCCGGAATAAATTTTTGATGTCGTGAAATTCTATAAGGATCTGGTTTACGTTCGTCAGCAGTTTGTAACTGATATCCTGTTCCCAGATACTGTATTCTTTTCCTTCGATATCCATCTTCAGCAATACCTGTTTGTCATACAGGTGAAACCGGTCCAGGTGATGCTGCATTGTATCATAGCGGGCTGACGGCTCGGTATCCACACCCTCATTGATGAAATAGATATGCCGTTTCTTCAGTTGGTTCATCTTCCTCCAGGCAATCCAGGCCCTGCGCAGATAATAAATGCTGTTCTTTATCCGGAAAGTGATCAATAATCGCCCCAGTGCCCTGGCATCAATTAAATATTTGCCGAACATCGTGGGATCAAACATAAGTACCTTGCTGGAAGTCACGTTATTAAAGTCCTCTTCAAAAGACACTTCCCAGCCTACTCCGTAGGTAAGCAGTACATCAGTTTCCTTTAAGATGCGGCCATATACAACGTAACCGCTGTCCCGGTTAGGCCCTAACCGTATCTTGTGTTTTACAGGTAATGGTTTTAGAAAATGCAGATCTTTCATATGTTGATATAGATTTATGATTTCAGCGGAAACGGGAGCCGAAAAATGAAAGCGCTATAGTAAATACTTTATATTGGGGTGGATATATAAAGTAAGTACAGTGCAGATGATGATCTTTTCCGGGGATAATGAATAGTAAATGCCAGGGTAATAGCTACCGCTACAATAACAACATTGCAGTTATTGAAAGTACAGGTTGAATGACAAATAAAGATAAACGAATAATAAAAAAAAGCGCAAACTTTTTTCAGGGATTTTTCTCCAACCGCTAAATATTAACCTCCCCATCCACCAGCACTTCATACATCTTTATCTTCAGCTCTTCCAGGGAAATGTTCTGCACCAGGCGTCCGTCCTGCGCGTAGGAAATAGTGGCCCGTTCCTCGGACACGATAATGGCCAGGTTGTCGCTATGCTCGGTAATGCCCACGGCGGAGCGGTGGCGCAGCCCGATACGGGTGGGCAGGTCAGGGTTATCGGACACCGGCAGTATCACCTTGGCCGCCAGTATCTTGTTGCCCACAATAATAAGGGCGCCGTCGTGCAGCGGACTGCCTTTGGCGAAAATGCTCTCTATCAGCTTGGCGCTGATGTTGCAGTCCAGCGCAATGCTGCTGGCCGAGTCAAACTTCACACGGTGGGTAGTAGCGATCACGATGAGCGCACCGGTATGCCGGGCGGAAAGATGGCCCACGGCGGTAACCACTTCGTTAATGATGTTCTCCTCCTCCCGGTAGCTTTTAAAGCGGTCCGGCATAAAGAGCTTGGTGAGGAAGCTGTCTTTGCTGAGCGGTGTTTTTTTGCCCAGCACCAGCAGGAACTTGCGTATCTCCGGTTGAAAAATGATAATGATAGCTATGATGCCTACATTGATAAAATTCTGCAGGATAGAGGTGAGCACGGGCATATGCAGCGCCTGCACCAGGAAGTAGGCCAGGTATACCATCAGCAGCCCCACAAAGATATTGAAGGCCAGGGTGCCCTTCAGCAGCCGGTACAGTTGAATGACCAGGAAAATAACGATCAGCAGGTCCAGAATATTCAGCCAGTTGAACTTATAGTCGTAAAGTTGAAACATATCCATAGCTGTAAAAATAGGAAATGATTATCATATGTTTCACAACATGATATGATCACTCCCCGTTGCTGATGTATTGCCAGATGCGAACGGCCTCTGCTGCCGCTTTTACATCATGCACGCGCAGCAGGTGCACGCCCTGTTGTAAAGCCAGTGTATGTATCACGGTAGTGCCGTTCAGCGCTTCCGCCGCGGTGGTGCCCAGCAGCCGGTAGATCATGGATTTGCGCGATACGCCTGCCAGCAGCGGGCACTCCAGCATATGGAACAGCTCCAGGTGCCGCAGCAGCGCATAGTTATGCGCCAGCGTTTTCCCGAAGCCGAACCCGGGGTCTATGATCACATCGGCTATACCGGCCGCCCTGCACTGCGCCAGCTTCTGAATGAAATAGTCCAGCACCTCCTGCACTACATTTTCGTATTGCGGCGCCTGCTGCATGGTAGCCGGCGTGCCCTGCATGTGCATGGCAATGTAAGGCACCTGCAGGCGGCCTGCAGTGGGCAGCATCTGTGCGTCCATGTCGCCGGCGCTTACGTCATTGATAATGGCGGCGCCGGCCTGCACGGTTTTTTCCGCTACTTCCGCATACCAGGTGTCTACGGATATCACGGCCTCCGGGTACTGGTTGATGATGGCGTGTATGGCCGGCAGCAGGCGGTCCAGCTCTTCCTTTGCGCCGATCAGGGTAGCGCCGGGCCGGGTGCTCTGCGCGCCCAGGTCCAGGATGCCGGCGCCCTCTGCCAGGTGCTGTCCCGCTTTTTCCATTACCTGGTGCAGGTGCCGGCTGCGGCTTTCGGCGTAAAAGGAATCGTCCGTCAGGTTAATGATGCCCATCACTACCGGCCCCGCAAGGTCCAGCAGCTTTCCCCGGCAATTGATGGTATATGGCGTAAGTTTCATTATTTTGCCCTGCAAATTAATCCATATTGCCATAATAACGATCATGAACAAAACCTTAGAGCAGTACCAGCGGGCATTCGACGCATGTAAGGACATCTTTATCAAAAAAACAAAAGACTACGGTACTTCCTGGCGGGTGTTAAGGCCGCTTTCCGTTACAGACCAACTGTTCATTAAAGCGCAACGCATCCGCACCATCCAGGAGCTGGGCACGCAAAAGGTGGAAGACCAGGTGGACGGCGAGTTCCGCGGCATTGTAAATTATGGCATCATCGGCCTGATACAACTGGGGCAGCAGCAGGGCAATCCCTACCAGGACCTGCCGGTGGAGGAAGTGTCCCGCCTGTACGAAGCGCAGGCCGCGCATGTACGGCAGGTAATGGAAGACAAGAACCATGATTATGGCGAAGCCTGGCGCGACATGAGCCAGGAATCCTTCGTAGACCTTATTCTTACCAAGCTGCTGCGCATTAAGCAGATACTCCGCAACGACGGTAAAACGCTGATATCCGAAGGCATAGACGCCAATTACGTGGATATCATCAACTATGCCCTCTTCGCGCTCATCAAAATAGAGGAGGGGAACCAACATTATTAATTAAATTGAACCCTATTTATACTTGCAGACATGAAAATTATCCTAAACCTATTCAGGGTGCTGGTAGGCGTCCTCTTCATCTTTTCCGGCCTGATAAAGGCCAATGACCCGCTGGGGCTCAGCTACAAGATGGACGAGTTCTTCGAAGTGCTGCACCTTACTTTTCTTTCGCCGTACTCGCTGGCGTTTTCCGTGATCATGAACGTGTTCGAGATCGTGGCCGGCGTGGCGGTGCTGATCGGCTACCGCATGCGGTTGTTCTCTTTCCTGCTGCTGCTGCTGATCGGCTTCTTTACCTTCCTGACCGCCTTTGCGCTGTTCAGCGGCAAAATAAAGGAATGCGGCTGCTTTGGAGACTGTATCAAACTCACGGCGGAACAGTCGTTCTGGAAAGATGTGGCCCTGCTGGTGATGATCGTGGTGATCTTCATTTACCGCCGCCACATTAAGCCCCTGTTCAGCAAAACGCCTTCGGCCGTTATCATGATCGCAGCGCTGGTATTTTCCGCCGGCGTACAGTGGTATACGTTAAACCACCTGCCTTTTGTAGACTGCCTGGCCTATAAAGTGGGCAACAACATACCGGAAAAGATGAAGCTGCCCCCGGGCGCCAAACCGGATGTATACGAGACCGTGCTGATATACGAAAAGAACGGCGAGCAGAAAGAGTTTACCGTGGAGAACTATCCCTGGTCCGACAGCACCTGGAAGTTCGTGGACCGCCGGGACAAGCTGGTGCAGAAAGGCAATGCGGAACCAGCCATCAAGGATTTTATTCTCACGGATTTTGATGGCGCTGACCAGACGCAGGCCATCCTGCAGGAACCAACGCCGGTGTACCTGTTCCTGGTGCTGAACACGGAGAAGGCCGGCAGCGGCTGGGATGAGGCCATGCAGGCGCTGCAAAAGCGCGTGCAGGCAGGGGAGGTGTACATCTACGGCGTTACGGCTTCCGGCCAGGAAGCGGTAGACGCTTTCAAGGCGCAGCACGGCCTGCAGTTTCCCTTTGTGCAGATGGACGGCACCGCCATCAAAACAGCCGGCCGCAGCAATCCCTGCCTGATATTGCTGGAGCAGGGCACCATTAAGGGGAAATGGCATTATAACGATATACCGGAATAGTTGCACATGCGCTTCCTCCTCAGGAAAATAACTTACGGAATACTGGTGCTGCTCGGTGTAGTGGTGCTGGTATTCCTTTTATTTAATGTATTGCCCGGCGATCCTGCCCGGCTTACCCTGGGACAGCGGGCCGACGTGGCCTCCCTGGAAAACGTGCGGCGGGAGCTGCACCTGGACCAGCCCCTGCCCCTACAGTTCCTCCTGTACCTGAACGACCTGTCTCCCCTGGGCATCCATACGGAGCAGGAAGCGCAGGACAAGCTCAATCACGTAACGCTGCTGCACCTGTCCGCCTCCCGGATACTGGTACTGAAAACGCCCTACCTGCGCCGCTCCTACCAGGGCCGGAAAGATGTGTGGGAAATACTGACCGAAGCCCTGCCCGGCACGCTGCTGCTGGCCGTGGCGGCCATGCTGTTTGCCACCGTAACCGGCATTGCGCTGGGCATTCTTTCCGCCGTAAAGCAGAACACCTGGATGGATACCGGCGCCATATTTGCCAGCGTGCTGGGCATCTCCGCGCCCTCTTTTTTTACCGGCATTGTGCTGGCCTACCTGTTCGGTTTTGTGCTGAGCGGTTATACCGGCCTGCATATGACGGGCAGCCTGTTTGATATAGATCCTTTTGCCGGGCGCATACTGAACCTGCGCAACCTGGTGCTGCCGGCTATTACCCTGGGCATACGCCCCCTGGCCATTATCGTGCAACTGACCCGCAGCGCCATGCTGGACGTGCTGAGCCAGGACTACATCCGCACCGCTTACGCCAAAGGCCTGCGCAGCCGGGTGGTGATCTGGAAGCATGCGCTCCGCAACGCGCTGAACCCCGTGGTAACGGCCATTACCGGCTGGTTTGCCGAGCTGCTGGCCGGCGCTTTCTTCGTGGAGTACATCTTTGGCTGGAAAGGCATCGGCAAGGTAACCGTGGACGCCCTGGAGCAGTTCGATTTCCCGGTGCTCATGGGCTCCGTGCTGTTCACCGCCGGCATCTTCGTGATCATTAACCTCCTGGCGGATGTGCTGTACAGCGTTATAGATCCCCGGATAAAAATGTAAATTCCAAATTCCAAATCCCAAATTCCAAAAATGCAGGCAGGGCTGCAATAGTAAAGCACTGTTACCAATAGTCGGGGGATTGCCGCCAGTTTGGGATTTGGAATTTGGAATTTGAACTTTTATACCTTATTTTAGTAAAAACGATCTAAACCTGGTATTAACCTGTATTGCCGTAGCGTAATTAAGCCATTATCAAAACCGTAAACCGTAATCTTTTGACCCGGACCTGAAAACCTGAAACCCTTAATTATAAAACCCGTAAAAAGTAACACACCCATGAACAAGATGAGAATCATCCTGATGGCCGTAGCCATCACTGCAGGTATTGGCGGCGCCGTAGCAGCTACTTCCCGTACCGCCCCCACGGTATATTACAAAGCCAGCAACGGCGAATTCTATCCTGCCGGCATTAAAGATTACGATTATGTATGCGAGTGGGACCATTGGGGCACCTGCACATACACCTATAATGCTTCTACCGGCCAGTATGTGCCCTATGAGGCCGGGAAGATCTTATTCCTCAGATAAGTTTTGCCGTTATAGTCTCTTCGTTTAACTATGGTTGAAAGTTCCTGTCCGCCTTCCCGGTGGACAGGATTTTTTTTTGTTGCTTTGTAACAAAGCTTTTTTACGGTCGTCTTCCTGGTATAGCATATTGTAAAAAAGGCATTGAATCATTGTTATGTCCTTAGAACTGTTTCATTCACAGGTAATTCCTATCAGGCCAAAGCTGTTCCGCTTTGCTTACCGCCTGTTAAACAATGAGGAAGATGCCAAAGACATCATCCAGGATGCCCTGCTGAAAGTATGGCATCAGCAGGAGCGGATGACGGAGCTGCAAAACCCGGAGGCCTGGTGCATGCGCATTGTGCGCAACCTGGCGCTGGACAGGCTGAAGTCTAAAAAATACCGGCTTACTGAAGGACTGGAAAAAGTGGACGGCATACAATCCGGCCACCAACCCAGCCCGCACCTGGCGGCAGAGCAGCATGACGTGATGAGCCGGGTGCACCGTATCATTAACGCCCTGCCGGAAAAGTACCGTACCGCTATCCAACTGCGGGATATGGATGGCTTTTCCTACCAGGAAATTGCAGACGTACTTGAAATAACGCTCAGCGAAGTTAAAATAAACCTGCACCGGGCCAGGAAAGCCGTGCGGGAGCAATTACAAAATTTGCATGTATATGGATTACAATAAGATAAGAGCGCTGCTGGAAAAATACTGGGAAGCAGATACGTCGCTGGAGGAAGAAGCGCTGCTGCGCCGTTTTTTTGTAACGCACCGGGATGCATTGCCGGAAGACCTGCGGGAAGCCGCACCACTGTTCAGCTACTTCCAGGCAGAAAGTGAAAAAGAACTGCCGGCATTGCCTGATGATCGTATACTGCCCTTGCGCCGGGCCAGGCCCTGGCAGCACTGGATGAAATATGCCGCCATGCTGCTGCTGCTGGCAGGCGTTGGCTACAGCGTGCAGCAGTTCCGGCAAAAGCAGCAACAACTGGACCTGTCCGCCTGGCAGCAGGACACCTTCACGGACCCGGAGAAAGCCTACCGGGAAACGGAAAAGGCGCTGGAACTGCTGGCCCGGAACCTGAACAAGGGCACTTCCCAGGTGGAAAAGCTTTCCTATTTCAATGAAGCCACCGAAAAAGTAAAAAATGACTAGCGCAAGCACTACCTGATAAATAGTATAAATGAAAATGAAACCAAATATAAACAGATGAAAAAGTTAATATTAATACTGGCGCTGGTAATGGCCGGCCGCCAGCTATCCGCCCAAAGCGTTATAGACCGGTTCTTCCAGAAATACGAGGACGATCGCAGCTTCACCCTGGTGAGCGTTACACCCAAGATGTTCAGCATGTTCAGCAAGCTGGATATCAATACCGGCGAAGGACAGCAGTTCATGTCCGTTGTAAAGAAGCTGAAAGGGCTGCGCATCCTGGCCAAAGAAGACGCCAAAGACGGGTCTAAGCTGTACCGCGAAGCCGCCGCTTTCCTGACCAGGGATTTTGAAGAGCTGATGACGGTGCGTGACGGGCAAAGCGACCTGAAGTTCCTGGTAAAGGAAAACGCCCGGGGTAACATTGCAGAGCTGATCATGCTCGTAGGCAGCACCAATGAATTTGTGGCCATGAGCCTGGTAGGCGATATTGACCTGAACGAGATCGCACAGATTGCCAGCGGCATGAATATTCAGGGAATGGATAACCTCAAAAAACTGAAAAAATGAAAACACTCATCACCTGTTGCCTGCTCCTGGCACTGGCCGCCGGCCCGGTGTCCGCACAAAGGAAGTATTTAAAGGAATTTCAGCGGGAATACCGGGGTAAGGCGGAAACCTACCGCATCGGGCTGGGCTTCCTGGCAAAGATCGGGGGCGCCCTGCTGCCCGCCAGCCTGATAGACGAAGGGGAGGATAAGGAAACGGCCGTTGTTGTAAAACGAATGCTCCGGAAAGTGAAGCGCATGAAGCTCTACGTGATCCAGGCGAAGAACAGCGATGCGATTGACCGCGAATCCCTGTACCGCCTGCGGCAGAACCTGGCCGACAAAGCCGGTCTGGAGCCCCTGCTGGAAGTGCGCGACCAGGGCAGCACCGTATATATGATGAACAAAGGAAAAGGGGATGAACTGGGCAATGTGGTGGTGCTGATAAAAGATGAAAGCGAGCTGGTGATGCTGCACCTCCGCACCCGTATGCTGATGAAGGATATACAGGACCTGATAGACCTGGCGAAGAATTAAATTTACTTTTTACCTGACAATCACTTCCCGTACCGCTGGCTCTTCCAGCATTTCATTCACCAGTTTGATGATCTTTTCTTTGGCGTAATTCAGCTCCTGTTTAAGCGGGGCCACATTGGTGGTGATGATCAGCTTCCCGTCTATCAACTGGATGCTCTCCGTATACCGTGCTATGGTTTTTCCCATCAGTTGCTCCCAGTTTTCCTGTATACGAACTTCCATCATCCGCGGCTTAAGGCGGCTTTTGTTCATATATTCCCGGAGGGCATCCCCGATTGAGCTGATCCCGTGACGCATGCAGCAAAGGTAAAGCATTTATGCATATCGGTCTTTGATATCCCTGTTATTTACAGAAAACCCGTTAGTAACAGGGGCATAAGCTATAGATAACCTATATCTTTATGGGATAGCTTATCTATAGCTTATATATAGGTTGTATATAGGTCATATATAGGTTATCTTCAGGTCCATGCAGGAACAACTAAGGGAACACATAGAAAAGATAGTGCCGCTCACGGATGACGAGTTTGCGTTTGTATGGGAGCATTTCACGACTGAACAATATAAGAAACGTGCCTTTCTCATCCGGCAGGGGGAAAGCGTACCACATGCCTATTTTGTTGTGGCCGGGCTTTTGAAGCTGATATATGACGATGAATCAGGCCGGCAGCACATTGTTTCCTTTGCCATGGAGGACTGGTGGGAAAGCGATTACCAGGCCTATTTTACCCGGACGAAGGCCACCATGTCCCTGCAATGCCTGGAAAACACCCGGGTGTGCTGCCTTTCCCTGGAAAATTACCGGCAACTATGCGCAGGGCTGCAGAAGATGGAGCATTTCTTTCTTCAGAAGGCGAATGCCGGCCACATTGCATCGCAGCGGCGCATCTTGTCTTTCCTGACCGCCAATGCAAACGAGCGTTACGAGCAGTTGCTGAAACGGTACCCGTCCCTGTTCCAGCGGGTGCCTAAAACCCTGCTGGCTTCCTACCTGGGCGTGTCGCGGGAAACCCTTAGCAGGCTCCGGCGTTCCTGATCAGCCCTGTTTCCACCCGTTTATAATTGTGAGATTGCTCAGGCTTCCATTTCCACCAGTTGAAAATCGTCCGGCAGGTGCTCAAAAGCGGCCTGTAAGCGGTTGCCATGGGTGTCGGTAATGAACACCTGTCCATAGTCCGGGCGACTAACGAGCTGGATGAGGCGGGTCACCCGTTCCTGGTCCAGCTTTTCAAATACATCGTCCAGCAGCAGGAGGGGAGGGAACTGTTTCTGGTTTTTGATCACCTCGTACTGCGCCAGCTTCAGGGCAAAAAGGAAGCTCTTGCGCTGTCCCTGGGAGGCGCTGGTTTTCATGGGGTGCTCGTCCAGGAGGAACAGCAGGTCATCCCGGTGAATGCCGCCGCTGGTGCGCTGCAGTAGCTGGTCCCTGTGCCGGTTGGCGGCCAGGAGGCGCTCCAGGGGCTGTTCCAGCAGGCTGCACTGGTAGCGGATATTCACTACTTCATGCCGTCCGGCCAGGTAATCGTACAGCTCCTGCACCTTTTGTATAAAGGCGGGCAGGAATGCCCGGCGCTGCTCAAATACCGGCTTCCCGTGCTGCGCCAGTTGGGCGTCCAGCACGTCCAGCAGCGCATCCTGGGAGCGGCCCTGGGCGGCAATGGTCTTTAGCAGGCTGTTCCGTTGCTGCAATATCTTATTATAGGTGATCAGGTGCTCCAGGTAGCCGGGGTATAGCTGGGAAAGCAAGCCGTCCAGCCATTTGCGGCGCTCCTCGCTGCCGCCCAGGATAATGCCGGCATCGTCCGGGGCTATCATGACGGCCGGGAAGCGGCCGATGTGCTGGGAAAAGCGCTCATAAGCCTCCCCGTCCAGGGAGATCTCCTTTTTCCCTTCTTTCAGGGTGCAAACTACCTTATGGTCCTGCCCGCCGCGCTCCAGCACGCCCTCCAGCCGGAAACCAGGGGTGTGGTACTGGGTATTCTGGCTTTCATTGCTGCTGAAATAGCTCTTGGTAAAGCAGATATAGTAGATGGCATCCAGCAGGTTGGTCTTGCCGCTGCCATTGCGCCCGGTAATGCCCACAAAGCGCTGCCGGAAGCTAAAGCGCCGGAGCGTGTAATTTTTGAACTGGGTAAGCGATATGTTTTTGACGGTTAGCAGGCTACTGTTATTTATAACCCGCAAATTTACAGGTAATTGCCACAGTTATTTAGTTTTTAGGATTTTCCTTTTATATTTGCGGACAAATTTAGAAACAGTGGCTACTAAAACAGACGCGAAGACGAAATTCACCAAGGAAACGTACTTATATTGGTATGAATTGATGCTCTTGCTGCGCCGCTTTGAAGAAAAAGCCGGCCAGCTTTATGGTATGCAGAAGATACGTGGTTTTTGCCACCTGTATATCGGGCAGGAAGCAATTGCAGCAGGTGCTATGACTGCTACGAAGCCCGAAGATAAATTTATTACCGCCTACCGCGATCACGCGCTGGCCATTGCCAAAGGGTTGACTGCCAACGAATGTATGGCCGAGCTGTATGGCAAGGCTACCGGTTGCTCCAAGGGCAAGGGAGGCAGCATGCACTTCTTCTCCAAGGAAAAAGGTTTCTTTGGCGGCCATGGCATCGTAGGCGCCCAGATAGGCACCGGCGCAGGCCTGGCCTTTGCCGAGCAGTACCAGGGTAAGGACAATGTGGTGCTTTGCTTCTTTGGCGACGGCGCCGCCCGCCAGGGTATCCTGCATGAGACCTTCAACATGGCCATGTTGTGGAAGCTGCCGGTGATCTTCATCTGCGAGAACAATATGTACGCCATGGGTACTTCCGTAGAGCGTACCTCCAACGTACTGGATATCTATAAGCTGGCAGACGCTTACGATATGCCCAGCGACTCCATCGACGGCATGAGCTGCGAAGTGGTGCACGACGGCCTGGAAAGAGCCATCAAACGCGCCCGCGAAGGCAATGGTCCCACCCTGATAGAGATCAAGACCTACCGCTACCGCGGCCACTCCATGAGCGACCCGGCCAAATACCGTACAAAAGAAGAAGTAGAGCAATACAAGGAAAAAGATCCCATCAACCAGGTGCTGAAGACCATCCAGAAGAACAAATGGGCGACGGAAGCAGAAATTGAGGCGATCAATGAGAAAGTAAAGCAGGAAGTGGAAGACTGCGTGAAGTTCGCAGAAGAATCTCCCTGGCCCGATGACAACGAATTACTGAAAGACGTTTACGTACAGGAAGATTATCCCTTCATTGTAGACTGAGATAATTAGCTATTAGCCACGCAGCCAACAGCTAAAAAAAACTGATAACAAACTGAAAATGGCAGAAATAAAACATAAAGCCGCTACACCACAATCATCGCAGGAATTTGATCTGCAGGGGTCCGTGCACAAGGCAGAGGACTTCTATCATAAGAATAAGAACGTCATCAACATTGCCCTGCTGGCAGTGGTGGTAATCGTAGGCGGCTTTTTCGCCTATAACCGTTTTATCAAAGCGCCCAATGAAAAGAAAGCCCAGGAAATGATCTTCCACGCACAGGAGGCTTTTGCGGCGGACTCTTTCAGGCTGGCCCTGAACGGCGACGGCAATAACTATGGTTACCTGCAGGTGATAGACCGTTATGGCGGCACCAAGGTAGGCAACCTGGCCAAATACAGCGCCGGCGTATGCTATGTGAAGCTGGGCGAATACCAGAAAGGTATAGACATGCTGAAATCCTTCAGCGCCGACGACAAGCTGGTGCAGGCCTATGCATACGGCCTTACCGGCGATGCTTACATGGAGCTGAACAAAATGGATGAAGGCATCGGGTTTTACAAAAAAGCCGGCCATTACAGCGATAATGAGCTGACCGCCCCGCTGTACCTGTTCCGCGCCGGGCTGGCCCTGGAAAAGGCCGGCAAACCGCAGGAAGCCATCACTATCTACAAAGAGATCAGGGAAAAATACCCCCAGACCAACGAAGGCCGTGAAATGGACAAGTACCTGGCCAGGCTGGGTGAAGTCAGGGACTAATCCGGAATTTAATTATGTCAATACATAACCAAACGTTATTAAACGATGCTGGCATTCTCCATTTAGAGGATGCCAGTGTTGTTATGATATATACCGAATGGAACGATACGGTGACCAGCGAGCTGGTGGCCGGCTGCGAGCGTGCATTGGCGCGGTATAACATATCCAGGATCAACAAGGTGCAGGTACCCGGCGCTTTTGAGCTGCCCTTTGCCTGCCGGCAGTACTGGGAGGCCACCAAAGGCACCGGCTCGCAACCTGGCGCTATTATTGCATTCGGATGCGTGGTGCGCGGCGCCACCCCGCATTTCGATTACGTATGCCAGGGCGTTACCAGCGGCATTACCCAACTGAACCTGGAGCTGCCCGTGCCTGTTATATTTGGAGTGCTGACCGTGGACAACATGGAGCAGGCGGAGGAACGCCTGGGCGGCGCGCACGGGCATAAAGGCGAGGAAGCCGCTATTACGGCGCTGAAGATGATCGCATTGCTGAGAAATTTAAAATAAGCAGTTAGCTTCGTAGCCTTTAGCGTAAATGCGTAATAGCTACGAAGCTAACCGCTGACGGCTAAAAGCTAAAAAGAATGAACGTACAGCTTTTCATACCATGTTTTGTAGACCAGCTATTCCCCGAAACCGGCTTTAATATGGTAAAGGTGCTGGAAAAGCTGGGATGCAATGTGAGCTACAACCCCCAGCAAACCTGCTGCGGACAGCCGGCCTTTAACGCCGGCTACTGGGATGAGTGCCGTTCCGTGGCCACCAAGTTCGTAAAGGATTTTCGCGCTTATGAGTACGTGGTGGCGCCCAGCGGTTCCTGTATCGGGTTTATACGCAACTATTACGGCAAGCTGTTCGATAATTCGGCGGTGCATAATGAAGTGAAGCTGCTGCGCAAGCATATGTATGAATTCACAGAGTTTCTTACCGATGTGCTGCATGTAACGGATACCGGCGCTACGCTCAACGGTGTGGGCACCTACCACGATGCCTGCGGCGCACTCCGCGAGTGCGGCATCAGGCAGGGGCCCCGGGAACTGCTGTCCAAAGTAAGAGGACTGGAGCTGCGCGAAATGAACGATTGCGAGGTATGCTGCGGCTTTGGCGGCACCTTTGCCGTGAAGTTCGAGCCCATTTCCATCGGCATGGGCGAGCAGAAAGTACTGAACGCAATAGACAGCGGGGCGGATTACCTGATCTCCACGGACCTTTCCTGCCTGATGCACCTGGACGGGTACATCCGCAAGCACGGGCATTCCATAAAGACCATGCATATTGCAGACGTGCTGGCCAGCGGCTTATAGCTAATTAAGAATTAATAATTAATAGTTAATAATCGGGGAGGCAGTGCTGCAATGAACTTACCAGGTATAAACTTTATTAATCATTAACACGTGTATTTTAACGGTACACTTGTATATCAATATTATTAATTATTAATTTTTAATTATTAATTATGTACTGGCTCGTAAAATCAGAACCTGTCAAGTATTCCTGGGACCAATTTGTAAAGGACGGGCAAACCTTCTGGGACGGGGTGCGTAATTATGCCGCCCGCAATAACCTGAAGGCCATGAAAAAGGGCGACAAGGTACTGTTCTACCACAGTAACGAGGGCCTGGAAATTGTAGGCATTGCCGAGGTGGTGAAGGAGCATTACCAGGACCCTACCACCACAGACCCTAACTGGGTAGTGGTAGACCTGAAGCCGGTAAAGCCTTTTAAACAGCCCGTTACCCTGGCGCAGGTAAAGGCAGAAAAACGCCTGGCCAACCTGCAGTTAGTAAGGCTGAGCCGCCTGTCCGTAAGCGCCGTTACCCCCGAGGAGTACAAAGTGATACTGGAAATGGGAAAAACGAAGTAATTCAAGACCGCTTCCAATAAGAAAGGTCCGCTCCAACAGGAACGGACCTTTTTCTATTGTCTAGAGTTGGCCTAATGTTTCATGAGCTTGATCGTTTTCACCGGTTTGCCGTCAGACAGGATCTGCAGCAGGTACAGGCCGGTGTTCAGTTGTTTGTTGCCCAGTTCCAGTCTTTCCAGGTACTGGCCGCTGCCGCGGATTCCCAGGTCTTTCACCATTACCAGTCTTCCATTGATATCCAGCAGTCTTACCAGCACTCTTGTATCCGGCTGTTGCTGCCGTATGTAGAGGTTGATGAAGTTGCTGAACGGGTTCGGGTACACATTTTCTACGGTAATACCATCCGTGCTTTCCTCCTTGCTGGCCGGTTGTACTACTGCTCCGCTGATAGCGCCCAGCAGGCTCACGTTACCACCGCTGCTGCGGGCCATGGTGCCGCCGCTGTATGGCAGGCTTTGCAGGTTGGAGCTGTCTTCCGGCGGGTAGGCTTTCACTACCATCGCGTTCAGGTAACCGTAGTTCAGCACGGTGTATACCGTTACTACGATCTCACCGTTGCCGTCCGGTGTCACGTCATTGATGGTCACGGTGTTCTGGGTATTGTCGTTGGCATCCAGGGTGACAACCTTGCTGCCAATGGCGTAGGCCGTGATCCTGGTACCGCCGCTGGCCCTGCTGCCCAGGAAGGTGAAGGAGTAGCGTTTGGCCTGATCCAGCCCGCTAAGCAGCATCCTGGCGGTGTCTGTTTCTGTATAGTAGGATTCTGCCAGCACCTTGTCAGGATATACGCCGGTGTTGTTACCGGTTTGCATACCTGCCGGGTTGGTGCCGGTAAAGTTGCTGGTAATGCTCAGGGATACGCTGGTGGTGCTGCCTGCGTCGTCGCGCAGGTTGTTCCAGCTCTGTCCCTCGTATGGCAGCGTGCCGGTATTGGTCCAGGGCGCATCTGCCAGGTTGGTGGTGGTGAAGTTCACATACATGCCGTAGGCCATGGTGCCGCCCGCAACAATGTTGCTGTAGCCGGAGTTGAGCACGCCTGCCACGGCTCTTACCTTGTAATAGTATACGGTATTTTCGGTAAGGCCGGTATTGGTATAGGTGGTTACATTGGCGCCTACAGTTGCGATGAGGCTATAGGTGCCTTCGCGGGCAGCAGAGCGCCATACCTGGTAGCCGGTCTCATTGTTGGATTTATCTGCCCAGTTCAGCCTGATGCTGCTCCTGGAATCAGAAACGGCTGTGAGGTTGGACGGTGCTAACGGCGTACCGTCGTCTACGTAAGATTGTATCACCAGCGCGTTCAGGTAGGCCGCAAAGGAGCCGGAAGCCTGTCTTACCGTGAATATGATATTGCCGCTGGCGTCCGGGGTGAGACCGTTGAGCTGCACGGTATTGCTGGTATTGCTGGCGGCATTGAGCGTCACGGTTTGTCCGCCGGCGCCGTAAGTAGTGTTCCGGTTGTCGGCTACCGCTTCGCGGCTGCCGAAGAATACCAGGTTGTACTTGCGGGCAGCAGACAGGCCGCTGATGCGGATACGCCTGTCGGAGTTGCTCTGGTCATAGAAGAAAGTATGCATCACGGCATCGGGATATACGCCGCTTTCGTCGCCGGTTACGGCGCCTACGTTGTTAGCCCCGCTGAAGATATCCAGTACGGTAACGCTGATGCTTGTAGCAGCGCCTGTTTCATCCTTCAGGTTCGTGATGCCCGCATTCACGTTGGGCAGTGCGTTAAAGTTGTTCCAGGGCGCACCGGCAGGTTCTACCTGGTTGCAGTTCACGTAAATGGAAGTGATATTCTTATCCGTTACCTGCACGGCAAAGGTCTGGGTGCCGGCATTGCCCTTATCGTCGGTGGCTTTCACCTCAACGGTGTACTTGCCAATGTCGCCGCTGGTGGGCGCCAGGTTGAGCGTGCCGTTGCCATTGCCATTATCCTGCAGGGTGATGAAGCCCGGCAGCCCGGTAGCGGACAGCGTGATCACATCGCCCGGTGCATCGGTGGCGGTCAGTGCAACCTGCTGGGTGGCGTCGGTCTTGATCACCACGTCGGCGATGGCGGCCAGTGCCGGGGCCTTATTGGGAATGCTGATTGAAATGGTGTCGGTGTACGGAGACGCGCCATAGCCGTTAAGGGCCCGCATGGTATAGTACCAGGTTTGTGAGCTGGCGGCGGTAGCGTCGGTATAGGCCGTATCGTTCTCTGCACCTGTATGCAGCAACGTGAATGGTCCTGCCGGTGCGGAAGCACGGTATATCTCGTAGGCGGTTTCGTTGTACGCCTGGTCGGTCCAGCTCAGCCTTACGCCGCTGCCAAGGTTGCGGGCGGCAAAGTGGCCGGGTTTGGCTGGCGCGCTGCTGTCATCCAGCGTAGCGGTGATCACCATGGCGCTGAGGTAGGCATAGAATGTGCCGGAGGTAGCTTCCATGTCAATGTTAATGCCACCCTGCGCATCGGGCCGTACATTGCTGATGGTGATCGTTTGCGTGGAGTTGTTGGTGGCGTTCAGCGTTACGGTGCTGCCGTTGATGGTATAGCCGGCAATGCGGTTGTCCGCGGAGTTGAGGCCGGCCCGGCTGCCAAAGAACGTAAAGCTGTATTTGTACTGGCTGTTCAGTCCTGTGAACCGGATGTTTTGCGGAACGGTAGTGGTCCACCAGTTGCTTCCCATCACGTTGTCGGGATATACGCCGGAGTTATTGCCGGTGTAGGCGCCAGCGTTATTGGTGTTTACGCCGCCGTTGATGTTCTGCCAGGCCGAAAGCACATTCAGGGCGATGCCGGTGCTGTTGCCGGCGTTATCCTTCAGATCCGGGAACACATCGTTCTGCACAGGACGTTTATTGGTATTGTTCCAGGGCGCGCCTGCCTGGAGAGCGCCGTCCGTAAAGTTGATATACAACGCATAATTCGGGTTCACGTCCGTTACCGTGATGGTAAAGGATTGGGTGTCAAACCCGCCCTTGCCGTCGTCTACTTTAATGGTAACCGGGTAAGTGCCGGCATCGGCATAGCCCGGCGTCAGTTGCAACTGCGCGGTATTGCCTTCCGGCGCCAGGTTGGCGAAAGCGGGCAGGCCGGTAGCGGTCCAGTTGGTAGGATCACTACCGTTGGCGTCGCTGGAGGAAAGGTTGATAATAGTAGCAGCTTTTTCTGCCAGCGTTACATTGGCGATCGGGTTCAGCGCCGGTACATAGTTATTATTCACCGTGAGGGTAAACGTTTCATTGGTCACACCGCCATGCTGGTCAGTGGCCGTAACCTGTATGTTGCTGTATACGCCCTGGTCGCCTGCGCCGGGTGAGAAAGTGAGCAGGATACCGCCGTTACCGTTGCTGGCAACGGTACCGAACGCCGGTACGTTGGATGTTGTCAGGGTCACTTCTTCTTCATCCGGGTCGGTAGCGTTGATATCGTAGCTTAATTGTGTGCCGTAGCGCATGGTCTTGTCAGACAGGCCGGTGATGGCGGGCAGTGCGTTCAGCGTGGTCACATTCACCGCATTGGTGTAGGCGCTGTTGCCGCCGTCGTTCTTCGCCCTTACGCGGTAGTAGTATACGGCGTTGGCAAACAGGCCGGAGTCTGCGTAGCTGGCCTGTGCGGCGGCATTGGCCGCCAGGGTGGCTATCAGCACGTAATTGCTGGTATTATTGGCGGAGCGGTACACTTCAAATGCGGTCTCGTTGGTGGAATTGTCATTCCATACCAGGTTGATCCCGCTGCCGGATACTGCCGTGCCGACAAGATTGGTGGGCGCCGCGGGAATTGTGGGCAGGGGCTGCGTTTTACCTGTGGCAGTGGAGCTAAATGCGGAGCTGCCATACGTGTTGATCGCTTTCAGCCGGTAGTAGTAGTTGGTATTGGCATTGAGCGAGCTGTCCGTATAGGAGGTAACGTTAGCCCCCGTCGTGGTGATGATGGAGTAAGTGCCGTTGGAGCTGGTGCTCCGGTACACTTCAAAGCCGGTCTCGTTGTTGCTCCGGTCGTTCCAGTTGATCCGCAGCTTGTTGTGGGATACTGCGGTCACGGTTACATTGTTGGGAGCAGTAGGTACGGCACCCAGGCTAATGGATTCCTGGAATGCGGAAGCGGGTATGGCCTGGCGGCTGTTAACGCCATGGGCCGTATTCTTCCAGTACAGGGTGATCCTGTCGCTGCCTGTCCCGTCAAAATAGGTCACTACGATGGGGTGCATACCTTGTGTCAGGTTGATGGTGCCTTCCCGGTAGCGTACGCCATGTACGCCATCGTTGTTCACCAGCGGAGTGGCAGCCGGGTCGTATTTGGGCGTGCCGATATATACCTTGCTGCCGTCATCAGAATAGGTTTCGAAGGTATAATTGCCGCTTACCGGTATGTTGATATAACCTTCCCATACAAAGCCGAAGTTGTCGGTTTGTGTACGGGGACTATTGCTTACGGTAGATATGATGCCTGTCTTCACCGGTGTCAGGGTATTGAAGTTGGGCAGGGTGGTCCATGAGCCGTGGTAATATTTATAGGCCAGGCCGTTGCTGACAGCGGCGGCAGATACCTGGTTGCTGGCAGGGGACTCATTGCCGCTCACATCCCTGGCTTTTACCGCAAAGGTGTACACCTGCTGGTAGGTAAGGCCGTAAGCTGCAAAGGAGGTAGTGGTGGCGGGTACGGTATAAGTCTTTTTGCCATTGATGTAGATATCGTACTTATCGATGCCTACATCATCCGTAGCGGCAGTCCAGGTCAGGAACACGGAGTTGCGGGTGGAGCCGCTTGCGGTAAGGCTGCCGGGTGCTGTAGGCGGATTGGTGTCTGCCAGGGTTGTGGCGCTGGCTTCATTGCTTACCGCGGCGGCACCGTTATTGTTCACGGCCCGTACAATGTAATAATAGGTAGTGCTGGCTGCCAGCCCATTGTCGGTAAAGGTCAGCACATCTGCATTCACCTTGCCCGTCAGGGTGTAGGGACCACCGGCTGCAGGGGCGCGGTATATTTCAAATGCGGTCTCGTTATGTAATGGCGATGGTTTATCGCTCCAGTTCAGTCTTATCTGTGTTTTGGATATGCCGGTGCCCAGCAGGCTGCTGGCCGCGTCAGGTGCGGGTGTGCCTGCGGCGTTCACTACGGCGAAGGCCTGGGACAAGCTGCTGGAGCAGCCATACAGTTCCCTTACCAGGGCCACGTAGTTGCCGGCTGTCCGCGCAGTAAAGGTGCGCTCAGTGCCCAGGGTGTCGGAGCTGCCGGACCGCAGCCACCTGTAGGCGGCGTAACCTTCCGGCAATGACAGCACCACGCTGTCTTTTCCTTCGGGCGTAGGCAGCACATTGCTTTGTAGGCCTTCCATTTGTATGTTGGGCGTAACGGTAGGCGCTTTCTCTTTGATCACCACCGGGATGGGGGACCAGGGCGACCAGCGGCTACCGCTACGGATGCGGGCATCGTAGGTACCAAAGCTGGTTACCGCCAGGGTATTGCTGTTGGCGCCGGATATTACCGTCCCGTTCTTCCGCCATTCATAAGCGTCAAACCCTGCGGTCAGCCCCAGGGTGGCATTAACCGGCTCACCGGGGCAGAACTCTGTCCTGCCGAACAGGGGCCAGGGATTGGCCTTGTGCGCCCGCGACATGAAGGGGAAGTAATCCGCTTCATTCCATACGGTGTTCCAGATACCGTGCCCGCTGGTGGGATATACCTTGAGCTTGTAGTTAGCGCCTGCGGCCTGGGCAGAGGCTTCTATGCTCTGTGCCACGGCAGGGGCAGGGTTCTTGTCCACGCCGCCCTGGAAATGCCACAGGGGCATGTACTTCCAGGTCTGTATATAATCATCATAGGTATAAAGGGCGGCGCTGATGGGGGTGGCAGCCGCCGTAAGTTTGGGATAGCGGATCAGGAAATCCCAGGTAGCCGCACCGCCGCCGGAAAGCCCTTCCACCATTACGCGGAAAGGGTCCACATTGAGCTGCGGCACGAAAAAGTTGTTGATCAGCTCATTAATGTAATCATATTGGGTATTACCGAAATAGAGGTACTGGACCTGGGGGTACAGCAGGAAACCGTCAAAAGCGCCGGATTCCACCGCATTCATGTGTTTCTGCCCTCCGTGGTACAGTTGGTACTCATTGTCGTAAATGCTGCCGTCCTCACCGATGCCGTGGAAAAAGACAATGATCGGATACTTTTTGCTGGTATCCGCGGGGTTGAAGTTCTTGGGGTATTTCAGCCTGAACTGCATGCCCTTATAAACGTAGCATTTATAAAGATCGCTGTTCCAGGAAACCCGTACCGTCCTTACCCACTTGCCGATGGAGCCCCATGCCGGCTGGGAAGGAGGGTTGGAAGGATTGTAGGTCACCACCGGATCGTTGGGATCCAGTACGCCTTGTGACCATGCAGGCTGCGTGCAAACCAGCAGCAGCAGCAGTAAACGGAGGTAGAGTTTGATCATATATGATGATTGAGTATCCGGTAATCAAAAAAGTTTACCAGGCTCTTTCATGGGATATGATGGTTAAAATGTTGAAAATGTAAAAACGTGGCTTTATCGAAGGAGATGGTCAGAAAAGATATGAATTGTCCCTACACAAATATGCTGCAATTTATTTATTTACCCCATTCCTTTTTCCAAAAACTTGGTAAATCACGTAAAATAGCTGGTAAACCGTCGAAATTGCCCTATAAACGTAAATCAGCAGCCTACCAGGTATTTACTTTTGCCACCCAGTACCCGGCGCGCCAGTTGCAGGGTCCATACGGAAAGGAGCATCACGATCACCAGGCATACGGTCCAGTACAGCATATTGCCCGGTATCTGCTCATGGAACACCTTTTGGTATGCGCCTCTCAGGAACAGCACGAAGAAATAATGCACAAAGTAGATGCCGAAGCTTAGCACGGCCAGCACGTCGATGAACCGGGGCATATATTTTTCCAGTCTCCACAACCAGTAGATATAGAAGCAGCAAAAGAGCATTTTGTGCGTATAATCCAGGGGATCATAAAAGCGCTGGTCCGCGAAATAGTTCAGCGCCAGTACGGCCAGGGGCAGGAGCGTAACCAGCGCGGCGTATTTCCGGGCAAATGCCAGGTACTGCTCCTTGTAGCGGCTCATGAACATGCCGAATACATATACCGAGAGGAAATGCACGGCCATGGTAAGGGTGTCGCTCAGGGTGCTGCGCTGTACCACCAGGGAGAGAACGATCAGCGGTATCAGCACATAATATAATACCGGTTTGCGGTCGATATATAATAATACCGGCGCGATCAGGTAATACAGCGCAATCATGGGAATGAACCATAACTGCTGCAGGTGGGCCCCATGCAGCAGGTAATAGCCAGCTTGCTCCCAGGCCGGCCAGCTCCCGAAATCCGGGTGGTCTTCCAGGGTGAAACCATTGATGTCCTGGGTCACTACGCGGTAAACGATCACCGGCAGCGAGAGCAGGAGGTAAGGGCAGATCACGTTCTGGAATTTCTTTTTCAGGTAATCCCCGTATTCAAATTTGGCAGAGAGGTGCTGGAACAGGTACCCGGCTATGAACAGGAACAGGATGGTGGAGTTCTGGAAAATAAGGTCCAGCACCCGGTGGGCTACGGAACCCGCCGGCCAGTTCAGCAGGATATGCGCGCCCACCACATAGATAATGGCTACACCACGGAAATTATGGATGTAGCCGATGAATTTTTTCTGCGTTTTGGCCGTGCCTGCCACCGGTGGTGCGGCTGCGGATACTGTTGCTGTCGTAAGGGGTACTTGTTTTTCCATACCTGTTATATTTTACGTTTGGCTTTTTCCCAGGCGGCGGACTGACTCCCGGTCAGGTACCGGTAAAATCCCTGGTACACCGCTATGTTCATGAACAAAAAATAAAAAGGGATATAGAACAGGCTGATCCGAATGTTCCGCTCCGCCAGGCGGTAGCCGATACAGGCCGCAAGGTAGCCCAGCAGTTGCAGGGCCAGGCAGGTATAGAACAGCCAGCCGCCCACGTATACCACCAGCACAATATTGGTGACCAGCAGCAGCAGCAGGCTCAGGGGACTGAGGGTCCAGCGCAGCACCCGGTGGGATATGTACTGGAAAGACACCACCGGGAACCGGAAAAAGTTCAGCAACCCCCGCAGCAGTACGATAGACTGGAAGCCGCCGGCGCTGATGCGGATCTTGCGCTTATGCTCCTCTGTAATGGACGCGGAGGGCGCCTCCATGGCATAGGCATCCGGGGCATAGGCTATCCGGTATCCTTTCAGGTTGATGCGCAGGGAGATCACAAAGTCGTCCAGTATCACGTCTTCCTCCACGGGCTGGAAGAGGGCGGTGCGGATGGAAAAAAGCTCGCCGGCGGCGCCCACCACGGAGTATAGTTCGGCATCCAGCTTTTTCAGGAAGGACTCATACTTCCAGTAAATGCCTTCCGTGGCCGCCGCGCCCTCATCCCCGTTGCTGATCACTTTCTTTTCGCCCGCCACGCCGCCTACGGTAGCATCCGCGTAGTGCTGCACAATATTGCGCACGGCCGCTGCATTCAGCAGGGTATTGGCGTCGCAGAAGATCACGTAGGGGGTCTGCACATGGGCCATGGCCCTGTTGAGCGCTGCCGTTTTGCCGCTGCGTTGTTCCGAATGCAGCAGTTGGATGGCGGGGTAGCGGCGGATGATGTTGGGTGTATCGTCCGTGGAGCCGTCGGTAATGAACAGCAGGCGCAGTTTTTCCGGCGGGTAGTCCAGCGCCAGGGTATTGGCTATCTTGTCCGCTATCACCGCTTCTTCATTATAGGCGGCCACCACCAGGGTCACTTCTGGCTCGCAGGGTGCCGGGGGAGGCGTATTGCCTGCCAGCCGCCGCTTGATCTTTACCAGCAGCAGCAAGAGCATCCCGTATCCTACATAATTGTAGAAGAGAATAAAAAAGCTGGCCAGGAACAGTATGTAGATGATGGTCATATTGGAACAGTGATAATTAAGAATTAATAATTAATTATTAACTAACGTGTTGTGCTATTAAAAAGGCAAGTTGTATTTTAACAATAAATATATGTAGCTCAATGAAATAAAAAATGTTGTGCAATCGTCCTGGTAAGTAACCACACAAACCAGAACGATAGATGCACAACATCCGCACGAATTTCAGGAAATTCTACAGCATTTGCAAAGAGCTCTTTGAAAAAGAAGTAAATAGTCGGAACAATTTTCAATTCTATCCAGTTGCACCCAAGATGAACGATTTACAGATCGTTGCACTTTCTTGTTGTATGGAAGCCCTGGGCATTGATTCCGAAAATTTACTCTGGAGTAAGTTGAAGACCGATTATGCTGACCAGTTTCCCCACCTGATTGATCGAAGCCGTTTTAACCGTCGTCGCAGACGTCTGACAGCGGTTATCGAACGTGTACAAGGCCATGTAGGACAGCATTTGGAACATCTGAGTCAGACAATGATCGTGGACAGTATCCCGGTTCCTGTAATAAAGATGGTAAGGGAAAAGTCCTTCCGATCCTTTAAACAGGATTTTGAAACCGCACCGGCTAAAGCTTACAGTGCCATAAACAGAAGTTGGTATATTGGCTACAAATTACATCTGATCATCTATGATAACGGTGTTATTCAGCAGGCCGGTATCACCAAAGCCAATATCCATGATATCAACTTCCTGAAGGATCTGGATGCTTTACCTGAACAGAAAGTAATGTTAGGTGATCGTGCCTATATCTCTAAAACGGTTCAAATGGATTTGTTTGATCATTACCAGGTTAAGTTAAACGTTCCTTTTCGAGTCAATCAGCATAACTACAGAAAGTATCCCAAGAAGAACCGGTCGAAACGACAGATGGTAGAAACGGTATTTGCACAGTTATGTGATCAATTCCATTTGCGAAGAAACTACGCTAAATCATTTACAGGATTAGCTGCCAGGTTGACTTCCAAGCTATCGGCAACCTCCTTACTCCAGTTTATCAATTTTAAAAATGGTCTCAAAATTTCAAAGATCAAACACACTTTATGTTTTTAATAGCACAACACGTTA
>NZ_VLLG01000005.1 GCF_007830125.1 Chitinophaga japonensis | reverse complement strand
CCCGGCAAAGGGATCGGTTATGGCTTGCTGCGCTACCTGCGTGATGGCGGAGGAGTGTTGCCTTTTGATATGCCAGCCGGTCGAATCACGTTCAACTACCTGGGTGATTTTGGTTCGGGGGTATCGGGTGCAACGGGGGAGGAGTTATTCCTTTATTCGGGAGATTACCGGGGCCGTGAGCTGAGGGCGGACTATGAGCTGGATCATGCGCTGACGGTTACAGGTCTTCAGGTATCGGGTCGATTGCGGGTGATGGTGGATTACAGCCGTTCCCAGTATGATGATGCTACGATCGCGGGTTTTGTGAACCGTTATGAGTCGTTGTTGCTGGGCCTGATCCGGGATCTGGCGGGGGATGATGGCCGTTATGTTACGCCTTCTGATCTTAGTTACCGGGGCTTGAGCATGTCGGAAGTGTCAGCGCTGGGATCCGCCGGTGAGGTAGAGGATGTTTACGAGCTGTCGCCGTTGCAGGAAGGAATTTACTACCACTGGCTGGCAGCTCCCGGTACAACGGCTTATGTAGAGCAGAGCAGCTACCGGCTGAAGGGTAGGGTGGACATCGGGTTGCTGGAGCAGAGCTATGCCCGCCTGTTGAGCAGGCATGCTATACTTCGCACTGCTTTTACGCATCAGTACGGTGGCAGAAACCTGCAGGTGGTCAGCAGGCAGGTATCCCCCGTTTTTATATACAGGGACATCAGCGGGCATGCTGATAAAGATGGTTACATCAACACCTATAAGCAAAACGACCGCGCCGCGGGTTTTGATCTGGGCAAAGGTTCGCAGATGCGTTTGTCAGTGCTGGACCTGGGCAACCAGGAGTATGAGTTCGTATGGAGCCATCATCATATACTCATGGATGGGTGGTGTGGCACTATCCTGATCAATGAATGCTACCGTATTTATTACGCGCTGCTGAACAAGCGTGAGCCATTGCTGGATAACATACCCTCCTACGCACATTACATCAGGTGGCTGTCAAAACTGGACCGGCAGGTCAGCCGGCGTTACTGGCAGCAATACCTGGAAAATTATGAGACGCAGGCCCCGCTGCCGTTTAAACAACCATTCCCCGCAGAGCGCTATGATGGAAAGAACATCCTGCTGCAGTTGGATGCCCCGGCGCTGAACGCCATGCAAGCCCTTTGCCGGCAACTGGAGGTTACAGAGAGCACTTTTATACAATGCGCCTGGGGATACCTGTTAAGCTATTACAACAATACGCAGGACGTAGTGTTCGGGTCAGTGGTATCCGGCCGTCCCGGTGAGCTGGATGGCGTGGAGCATATGATCGGGCTGTTCATTAATACGGTCCCGGTACGTATACGGTATGAGGATAACTCCACGGTGCGGGAGCTGCTCCGGCAGGCGCAGCAGGAAGCCATCGCCTCATTACCGCATCATTATACGCAACTGTCGGAAATCCAGGCGGATAGCCCGCTCCGCAACGGGCTGTTTGACCACCTGTTCATCTACGAGAACTATCCTGTGCAGCCGGTGTTTACAGCGGGCGCAACGGATGAGGGAGGGCCCGGGCTTGAGCAGATGGAATTGCTGTCTGCTGCTGTTGCGGAGCAAACAAACTATGATTTTAATATAACAGTAGTGCCTGCACCGGATGGTATGCAGATCATACTGGGATATAATGCTGCCTGTTACGATCCTGCATCCGTTGCAAGGATCAGCGGGCACCTGTCCAACGTGATAGGCGTTTTCACTGCCGCGCCTGACACCTATTTGTCCGCAATCAGTTGCCTGGCTCCCGGGGAGCAACAGCAACTGTTGTATGAATGGAATGATACGGAAGTGCCCTATCCTGGCAACTGCACAATAGTGGATATGTTTGAGGCCCAGGCACTGAAAACTCCGCATAATACGGCCGTTGTATTCGGATCGCAGTCGGTTACCTACAGTGAATTGAATGGAAAAGCAAATACCCTGGCATTTACACTAAGCGGATATGGAATAGGCCCATCCTGCTTTGTGCCATTGCTGATGTCGAGGGGAATTGACTATGTAGTGGCGTTCCTTGCAGTGTTGAAAACAGGCGCCGCGGCAGTGCCTTTAAGTATTAACTGGCCTGCTGCCCGGCTGCAGCTCTTACTGGGCTTGCTGGATGCCCAGGCGGTGCTGGTCAATAAGGTAGCGCTGGAAAGGGCCGGGCTGAACGGGGAAATACCGGCGCTGCAGGTGGATCATACGATACTGGCCCCGGAAGGGCCACCATTTGTAAACCGGTCCTGCCCCGAAGACCCGATATATATGTTCTATACTTCCGGCACTACCGGTACGCCAAAGGGTGTGGTCGTACCGCATCAGGGGATCACCAACCGCTTCCTGTGGATGAACGGGCATTTCGGGACCGCATCTGCAACAGCAGTGCTCAGAACCACCCGGCACATCTTTGATAGTTCCGTGTGGCAGCTATACTGGCCCCTGATCAATGGCGGCAAAACTGTGATCCCCGAAGAGGACATCCCTTTCAACCTGCAGTATTTTACACGGTTGCTGCAGGATCATGCCATTAGTATGACAGACTTCGTGCCCTCCCTGTTCAATGAGCTGGTAAATGAGCTGCAGCAGGGGGAAGGCAGGCATGACCTGCATTCCCTGCAACACATTGTGATTGGCGGGGAAGCGATCACGGTATCCGCGGTTAACCGTTTCAGGGAATGTTACCCGGGTATCCGGCTTACTAACCTGTACGGGCCTACGGAAGCCTCCATAGGATGTGTATACTTTGAGCTGGAAGCGCACCATTACGTGGCAATACCCATTGGCCGGCCAATCTCAAACGTCCGCATTTACATACTGGATAAAAAGGGCCGGCCGGTTCCGGAAGGTGTCAACGGCGAGATATGCATTGCCGGTGTATGCCTGGCGCAAGGCTATTTTAAAGATGCTGCAGGCACTGCCAGTCGTTTCCTGCCTGACAGGTACGCACCTGCTACAGCAGCCCGTCCTGTTTATTACCGGACAGGGGATACCGGTAAGTGGCTGCCGGATGGGAACATTGCATACACGGGGCGCGCAGATGACCAGGTAAAGATAAGAGGATACCGTATAGAGCCGGCCGAGATAGAGGATACCTTGCGGGGACTGGATGGCGTAAAAGATGCGGTAGTGGTAGCGCGTACAACAGGCGCCGGCGCCAGGGAGCTGGTAGCCTGCATAACAGGCCCCTCCCGGGTGGATATGACAGCCGTGCATACCTATCTGAAAAGCAGGTTACCGGAATATATGATACCCCGTGTCTGTATACAGGTAGATGAGCTGCCGCTTACTGCGGCTGGTAAGGTGGACCGGAAGCTGCTGCTGGAAGCTGCGGTTGGCGCCGCTGTTCCTGCCCGGTCTTATGTTCCGCCTGGCAATGAACTGGAGCACAAGCTGGTGAAAATGTGGCAGGAGGTGCTGGAGCTGGAACAACCGGTAGGCATACACGATAATTTCTTTGAATTGGGCGGCCATAGCATTAAAGCCATTGTAATATTATCCAGGGTGCAGCGGGAGCTGGGCATTGCGCTGGGCGTGAAGGAACTGTTCGAAGACCCTACTGTTGTTAACCTTGCCAAAAAGATCCTCAATATAGAATGGTTGCAGAAGGGCCTGCTGCACAAAGCTCCCGGCCAGGAGTATGAAAAGATAGAATTATGAATTGCCTGTAAATATATTTTGTAATCCGAATAAAATAAAGTTATGAATACTGTAAAAAGCAACGTGGACGCATTCCTTGAATTGCTTCGTGAAAGCAATATCTTCCTGAAGCTGAATGAGCATAATAACCTGGATATTGAAGCCCCTCAGGGTGCTTTGCCGCAGGAACTGCTGGAAGAGATCCGATCACGAAAGGAAGAAGTGGTCGGTTATCTTAAACAAGTGGCCGCACAAGCGAAAATGGGAGAGAATATCCCGGCAGCACCGGAAGCCGACACTTACCCGTTATCGTCCGCCCAGATGCGCTTGTGGCTTAGCAGCAATATTCACAACGACTCCGCAGCATACAATATCAGCTCCGTCCATGAGCTGGAAGGCATATATGACCCGGTAAAATTTGAGCAGGCAATTTTCCAGGTCATTAAAAGACATGAAATACTGCGCACCGTATTCAGGAAAGACCAGGAAGGCACAGTAAGGCAGTGGATATTGCAGCCCGGGGAGCTGGGTTTTAAATTATCCTACGTGGATTTGAGCGAAGCGCCCGGAAGCAGGGAGGCGGCAGATCATTTGATACAGGAAGACGGGCGCAAAATGTTCAACCTGGAACAGGCCCCCCTGTTCAGGGTAACATTATTCCGGCTGGCCGCAGCGCAGTACCTGCTGTATTACAATATGCATCATATTATTACGGACGCTTGGTCTACCGATATACTGACAAGAGATGTGCTGATCGCCTATGAAGCGTTGCAGCAGGGGAAAGCAGACACCCGGGAGCCGCTGAGGATACAGTATAAGGATTATGCCGTATGGGAACAGGCGCAGTTGGGCGCGCCGGCATTCGATGTGCACCGGCAATACTGGCACCGGCAGTTTGAAGGCGAATTGCCCGTGCTGGACCTGCCGGGCGCTGCTCCCCGGCCGGCTGTGCTCACGCATAACGGATATGTACTGAGCGCCTTTATCAAAGAGGAGCTGGTTACGTCGTTGAGGAAAATAACGCAGCAGCAGGGAGGAAGCCTGTTCACCGGCCTGATCGCATCTTTACAAGCATTATTCCTGCGTTATACCGGGCAGGAGGATATCATATTCGGCACCCCGGTAGTCGGCAGGGAACATGCGGACCTGCATGACCAGATCGGTTTCTATATCAATACGCTGGCCCTCCGTACCAGGTGCAGCGCCGAAGAGAGCTTCATCGACCTGCTGGGCAAGGTTCGCGCTACTACTATGAAGGCTTACGAACATCAGCTATATCCATTTGACCTGCTGGTGCAGGAGCTGCCGCTGAAAAGGGACGTAAGCCGCTCCCTTATATTCGATGTGTTTGTGAATTTCCAGAACACCTCTGCCGGCGGCGGGCAGGAAAATGGAAAGGACGCCCTGCTGCCGGAAGACAGGGATCTTGTCCGGGATGTAGGACCTGCCACCAGTAAGTTTGACCTCATCTTCAATTTCCAGGAAACAGGAAAGGATATCCACCTGTTGATAGAATTTAACAGTGACATCTATAACAGGGAAAGCATTGCCCGCCTGATCGGGCATTACAAGCATTTGCTGGCGTCGGTATTGCAGAAGCCCGGGCAGCCGCTGGGTTCATTGAGCTACCTGGCAGATCAGGAGCGGGAGCGGCTGTTGCAGCAAGCCTGCGGCAAGGTTGCGCCGGCACCCCTGCAAACGGTAGTGGCAATGTTTGATCAGCAGGTGGCACGTGGGGGAGAGCGTACAGCCCTGCAGTACGAAGAGCAGGTGCTTTCATACCGGGAACTGGATGAGCGCAGCAACCAGGTAGCCGCCTACCTGCACAGCCTGGGCGTGAAACCGGAAGAGCTGATCCCCGTTTGTATGAACAGGTCTGAAAAACAGGTGATTGCCATATGGGGTATCCTGAAGGCAGGCGCAGCCTATGTTCCCCTGGACCCTGAATATCCCCGCGAAAGGACGGCGTATATTTTATCTGATGTCAACAGTCGCTTGATCATCACCGACAGCGCCTGTAAACAGCTATTGCCTGCAGAGGCCTCCACACAGAAGATCATCGACCTGGATGCCGCGCAGCCAACCATACAGGCCGCGCCTGCTGCGCGTATGGAGCTGCAGCCCACTCCGTCGCAACTGGCCTATGTTATCTATACCTCCGGCTCCACCGGCGTTCCGAAAGGGGTACAGGTGGAGCATGCCGCTTTAAGCAATTACCTGGACTGGGCAGTTAAGACCTATATGAACGGGAACGGAAAAGGGAATATGGGATTATATACCTCCCTCTCCTTTGATCTGACCGTTACCACTTTGTTCGGGACACTGCTGGCGGGCGGTTGCCTGCGGGTTTTCCCGCAGGAAATGGGCATACAGGAAATTTTGACTGCGTACCTGGATCAGGATAGTGGCCTGGATACGATTAAACTGACACCCTCGCACATACAGTTGATCCCGGCAATGGGTATTAAAGCTACCGGGGTTGCCACGGCGATCGTGGGAGGGGAGCCCCTGCATAAAAAGCACGTAGGGATACTGCATGCATTGAACAGCAATATGACGATCTATAACGAATACGGGCCTACGGAAGCTACCGTAGGCTGCAGCGTTGCGGTAATTGAACAGCCGTTGCCGGAAAGTATGCACATAGGTAGGCCGGTGGATAATACGGCGCTGTACATACTGGATGCATCACGGCAGCCTGTGCCGGCAGGCGTGGCGGGAGAACTGTATATCGGTGGCGCACAGTTGGCCAGGGCGTACCTGAACAATGCCACTCTTACTGCCGAACGATTTATTGATAGCCCTTTTCATAAAGGAGAACGGCTATACCGTACCGGGGACCTTGCCACTTGGCTGCCGGATGGGAATATTGAATACATAGGCCGCACAGACAACCAGGTGAAGATCAGGGGATACCGGGTAGAGCTGGGAGAGATTGAGCATGTGCTGCAAACCTGCCCGGGGGTACGGCAGGCAGTGGTGTTGCTGGCGCCGGGCGCCGGCGAGGAGCCAACGCTGTCAGGGTATATAACAACCGGCCCGGGATTTAATGAACACACAACAAGATCATACCTGAAAAGTAAGTTGCCGTCATACATGCTGCCGGAAATGTATATCCGGCTGGATGAGTTCCCGCTTACAGTAAATGGTAAAGTGGATGTAAAGCAGTTGCCACAGGTTGCAGGCGCGCATGCCGGGCAGGAAGAGGACAGTTACGAAGCGCCCGCCAACGAAGTGGAAACCCGGCTCGTTGAAATATGGAAGGAAGTGCTGCGCCTGTATAACGAGATCAGTGTGACGGCTAACTTTTTTGAATTGGGCGGGCATAGTATTAAAGCCATCAAAATGCTGAACCAGGTATCACAGGAATTTGGCGTGGTGATCAGTGTGAAAAAGCTGTTTGAGGAGCCCACCATCAGGAACCTGGCCGAAAAGATACTGAACGCCGGCTGGCTTACCTCGCAACAGGAAGTAGCGGATAATACAGCATACGAAAAGATAAAAATATGACAGCACCACATAGCACCAACAGGGAAAATGGCGGCCTGCCTTTGATGATCACTCCCGGTATGGAGGGGACAGACCTGGTTGAATGGATCAGGAAGCACGAACGCCGACTGGAGAACGATCTGCTCAGGCACGGCGGTATTCTTTTCAGGGGTTTCCGTGTAGAAACAGTGGAACATTTTAACCAGGTGATAAAATGCTTTACTGACACGCCTATCCCTTATATGTTCCGTTCTTCCCCCAGGGAAGAACTGGACAGGAGCGTAAAGAATATCTACAGGTCTACCTCTTATCCGAATGAACGCAGCATAAACATGCACAATGAATCTTCCTACAGCCGGGCATGGGGAATGAAGATCGCTTTCTGCTGTCTCCGGCCCGCATTGGAAGGAGGAGAAACCCCACTGGCCGATTCCCGGAAAGTGTTAAAGGATATCAGCCCGGACCTGGTCAGCAAATTCCGGTCAAAAGGCGTGAAATACCGCCGTAATCTTTCCGCCGGGCTTGGCATGCCCTGGCAGGAGGTATTCCAGACCCCCGTGAAGCAGGACGTGGCGGAGATCTGCCGGAAGTATGATATACAATTTGAGTTCAGGGATGAAGATCTTGTAATTGAATGGGTAAAGCCCGCTATCTACAAACACCCCGTATCAGGAGATGAAACATGGTTCAACCACGTATTCTTCTTTCACAGGTTCTCACGGTATGAAGAGCTGGATATGCAACCCGGTGAAACGCTCCCGCAGGAGTACCTGTCGTCCGAGACTTTTTTTGGGGATGGGGCGGAGATCACTTACGAGGAGTACCTGGACATCAGGAATGCCTATGAGCGGAACAGGGTCGTCTTTCCCTATGAGAAAGGAGATATCATCTTCCTGGATAACATGCTGGTAGCGCATGGGCGCAATCCGTACAGGGGGGAGCGCACAATTGCTACCGCCATTATGGAACCTGCTTATGATTCCCAATAACACAAGCTATTTAAGATGGACCTGATAAAAGCTAACATAAGAAAGTACATCTATTTTGTAGCGCTTAGCATTGTAACGGCTGGCGGAAATATGTGCATTATATACATTATCAATAATGTGCTGAAAAGCTATCTTACAGATGCACCCCTTCCCTCAGTAAACTATATGCTCCTGTTTGCGGCAGCATTGTCGCTTTCCTTTGTTGGCAGGTGGCTGGTGTCCAGGAATATCATTGGCTTTACCCAGGAAGTGCTGCACCGCCTGCGGCACGATATTCTCCAGATGATCCTGAAATCCGCCTATTACCCGCTGGTTAAGAATAAGGAACGCATCTATTCCGCCATGACCCGGGACGTGGGGAACATTGTGCAGTCATCCGTCAGCTTTGTGGATGTAGTGACCAACTTTATCATTGTCGTGATCTGCTTTGTATATATGGCATTGATCTCCTGGAAGCTGCTGCTGTGCACCGTTGCACTGTTGATGTTCACCATCTTTATATATGCCTATAGCGAGAAGAAAGGCCACGCCCTGTTCAGTAAGGCAATGAAGCACGATGACCGGTTTGGAAGGTACCTGAATGAAATATTGGATGGCTTTAAGGAGATTGTTATAGAACGGAAGAAGGGCACCGCCATTGAGCAGAAGCACATGGTAGGCGCATTGGATGCCTCTGCCGCCCTGAATAAGAAGGCGCTGGTCACTTTCCTGAATAACCGCGTGATCGGGCAGATGGCTTTTTATGCATTCATTGGCGCCTTACTGCTTTACCTGGGGAAAGCATTTTCCATACCAAACGACGTGCTGGTCAATTTTATATTCCTGGTGCTATATGTATTTGGTCCTATTGAGACCGTAGTGATACTGATACCCGGTTTTTCACAGGCCAAAACATCGCTGAAAAGACTGGCCTCCCTGAAAAATGACCTGTGGGAAACAGATGCCGGTACCGTGGATACACATGCCCCCGTAACATTTGAAAAACTGGAACTGAAGCAGGTGTTCTACCAGTACCAGGGCGAGCATGGCGGGGAAAGGCCGTTTAGCGTGGGCGCCCTGGACTTTAGCCTGGAAGCAGGGAAGATCGTATTTATATGCGGTAACAACGGGAGCGGGAAAACCACTTTTATCAACCTGTTGGTAGGCCTGTTTGCGGCAGACAAAGGAACATTTTATGTGAATGATGTAAAGGTGGAGGATGCCAGGTCATACAGCTACAGGGCTCTCTTTGCACCGGTGTTCAGCGATTTTCACCTCTTTGACGAATGTTATAGCGTGGAGAATGTAGCGCAGGATAAAGTGGATGGCTACATCAAGATGTTTGAGCTGGAAGATAAAGTATCCTTTGACGGCACCCGGTTCACCACGATCGATCTTTCCACGGGACAAAGGAAACGCCTGGCCCTCATATGCGCCATGCTGGAGAAGAAGCCGATACTTATCCTGGACGAGTTTGGCGCGGACCAGGACCCGTATTTCAGGAAAAAATTCTATACCGTGATCCTGCAGTTCCTGAAGCAGGAGGGCTTCACAATAGTGGCTATTACCCATGACGACCATTATTATAGTTGCTGCGATTACATCTATAAGTTCCAGGAAGGGGAGATAGAGCTGATGAAAGTGTATGGAACGGCGAAAACAATGGCATAAATATATATCCTGATCACGAAAAAAATATCCACATGACACCTAATCTAACCGCCAACCTGGTGGAACGGCTGGAAGCTATACGGGGAGCCTGTATGGACGCAGGGAATGAATCGGAAAGAAACCGGATGATCCTCGGTGTCTGCGAGGAGCTTTGCCGGGAGTATGCGCCCGCTGTGGCGGCCAACCTCACGAAGATCGTACACCATTATATAACCCGGGAAAAAATAGAGATCGATGGCCTGATCGCATTTCTTAAGGTAAACCGGGAGGTAGACCACCTGACGGTCATAAGAGAGGAGGCGGACGATTTTGACGGGAAGTTTGGCACTACCACCAGCCCTATCCTCACCCAGTACGAATTGCCGGAAGAGATCTCCCTGGAGCGGTTCAGGACTTCCGGCAGGTATCATCCCAGCCCGGTGTCTTCCGTGAAAATGGCCCTGGATGCGCTGGAGAAATATAATGTACAGTATAGCAGTTGCACATTTATTGATGTAGGCTCCGGTCTGGGAAGGAATTTACTGCTGGCTGCTGCATACCCCTTCCGGAAAATCGTCGGGATCGAACATTCCGCGTATCTGCATGAAACAGCAGGAAAGAACATCGGGGCTTACCGCTCTGCAGCTTTGCAGTGTAATGTTTTTGACCTGCAATGTATAGACGCACTGGAATATGAATTCCCGGCAGGGGATCTGGTATTGTACTTCTGGCGGCCGTTTACAGACGAGATCGCTGAGCGCTTTATGGATAAGCTGGATCGTTATGCTGCCAATGCCTCCTGCAGGATTATACTGATCTTCCTGGGTGTGGTGTATCCCGCTGTTCAAACATCCCGCTACTTCGGCATAGAGGACAAGTTCTTTACCCCCGACCTGTTTTTCAGCGAGGAGGAGTATTTTACGATAACGATTTATTCAAACCAGGAGCAGGTACGGCCGGGAAAGTTATAACTTATGAAAAAGAATGGGTATCTTAAGTAAGAATTCAAAGCGTTATGTTGAAAAACTACCTCAAAATTGCCTGGAGAAATTTAATGCATAACAAGATCTTCTCCGTTATTAATATTCTTGGTTTGGGATTGGGCATTGCCTGCAGCCTGCTTATTTATTTATGGGTACAGGATGAGCTGAGTTATGACAGGTTCCATGAGCATGAGAACCGGCTGTACAAGGTGATGGTTCACCAGTTGGATAAAGATGGTAGTGTGATCAGCAGTTTTGACGCTACCCCGGGGCTATTGGCGGAAGCCTTTAAAAATGAGATACCTGAGGTGGCAGGGGCAGCAACAGTACTGTGGGAATACGAGCCGGCTGTTGCAGCAGGAGAAAAGATCGGCCGGGAAAAGGGACGCTGTGTTAGCCCTGACTTTTTCAGGATGTTCACATTCCCGCTGGTAAAAGGAGATGTAAATACAGTACTGTCTTCCCCTGATGAGATCGTGATCTCCCTGAAAATGGCGGACACATATTTTCCCGGGGAAGATCCTGTGGGCAAGGTCATCCGTGTGAATAACAACAGGAATTTCCGGGTAACGGGCGTGATGGCGGACATCCCGGAAAACTCATCACTCAGGTTCGATTTTGTATTGCCCATCAAATACAGTTTTGATGACATTCCCTGGTTGACCGGCGGCTGGAATGCTTTTGGTCCGCATACCTATGTAATGCTCCGTCCCAATACTTCAGTTGAAAAGGTAAACAGTAAGATCAGGGATTTTCTTACCCGGCATGATGGCAATATAAAGGACAAAGCCATGTCATTGCAGCCGTATGGGGAAATGTACCTCTATTCCCGTTTTACAAAAGGCGTTGCAGATGGCGGCAGGATCGAGTATGTCAGGCTTTTTTCAATTATCGCTGTCTTTATTATTTTAATTGCCTGCGCCAATTTTATGAACCTTACTACCGCACGGTCGGTAAAGCGGGCAAAGGAAGTGGGCATACGGAAAGCTATCGGTGCAGACAGGGGCCGTTTATTCGGCCAGTTCATAGGGGAAGCTATTATTACCACTATGCTCGCCGTGATCGTAGCCATTGTATTGGTACTGTCATTCCTGCCTGTATTTAATGACCTCACAGGCAAGCACCTGTACACGCACCTGTATAATCCTATATTTATCATAGTGCTGCCGGCGCTCGTGCTTGTTACCGGCTTTGTTGCCGGTAGCTACCCTGCCCTGTTTTTGTCCTCGTTGAACCCTATAGCGGTATTGAAGGGTGTGCTGAAGACCAGTTCCAGCGCCACTGTATTCAGGAAGGCCCTGGTGATCTTCCAGTTCTCTTTATCTATTGTCCTCATCATCTGCACACTGATCGTGTACCGGCAGATGCACTATGTGCAGACAAAGAACCTGGGGCTGGACCGTGAAAATGTGATCTATGTGCCGCTGGAAGGCGATCTTTCCAGGAATGACGCCGCTTTCAGGGCAACACTCCTGCAGAGCGGGGGTATAGAAAGTATGACCAACGCAACTGCCATACCAACAGATGTGGGTATGCACACGGAGTCGGTAAGCTGGACAGGAAAAGATCCCAATGAAAAAGTAGGCTTCTGGCAGATGTCAGTTGATTATGGTTTTACAAATACCCTGAAAGTCCAGTTGAAGGCAGGCCGGGATTTTGACCGTTCCTTTGGCGGAGATTCTGCTAATTTTCTTATTAATGAGGCTGCAGCCAAGGTAATGGGCATGAAGGAGCCGGTAGGGCAGATAGTGACCTATGAAGGGAAGCCGGGACGGATTATCGGGGTTATAAAGGATTTTCACCTGCATTCACTCCATGAACCGATCACGCCGTTGTTTATCAATTTTATGACGCCTAATGCCTTTAAGCTGGCTGTTATAAGGATACAGGCCGGCAAAACAAGAAATGTGATCGCCACGCTGACGGATACATGGAAAAGGTTTAACCCTGAGTACCCGCTGGATTACAAATTTGCAGACGACCTGTTTGCACAGCAATACCGTAGTGAGATGATGGTAGAGAAGCTCGCAAATATATTTGCGTTTCTGGCCATTTTCATTTCCTGCATGGGATTGTTCGGGCTGGCGATGTACACGGCAGAGCAGCGTACCAGGGAGATCAGCATACGGAAGGTATTGGGCGCCAGCGCAGCCGGTATCATCTATATGTTGGTAAAATACTTCATAAAATTGGTGATGATCGCCGTTGTAATAGCTTTCCCGCTGGCCTGGTGGGCCATGTATAAATGGTTGCAGAATTTCGCCTATCGTATCAATATTAGCTGGTGGATATTCCTGGTAGCAGGTGTTATTGTTATGCTGATAGCATCGCTGACAGTAAGTTTCCAGGCAATTAAAGCCGCAACTGTTAATCCTGTTAATAACTTAAGAAGAGACTAAAACATTCCGGTAGCGGACAAATCGTATTAACATATGAGAAATGAAGCTGAGGTAATAGCCAGGATCACTGAGCTAAAGGCCAATCTATTGATCGTGGAAGAAAGGATCCAGGAGGAATTGAAAAGCCACCATAGTAAATGGAACTTTCGGTTACTGGGATTCCTGAAAAAGGAAAAGGAGATATGGGAATTTGCGTTGGGCCAGTTGGAATGGCTCACATCGGATAAAACAGAGCATGAATAAAAACAAGTATAAGCCATGCGGAGAAAAAAAATTCGGGTGATCGCCTGGGGAGGACTGGGCGACATCCTGCTTAGCACCCCTGCCTTTAAAGCCCTCAAACAAAAACACCCCGGTTGCAGGATCATTGTATACTGTCCCACCAAAGGACACCGGGAAATATTCAGGAACAACCCGGACATAGATGCCATAAGAAGCACCTCCTTTTTTGCCAACCCGGTAGCCTTCACAATGTACTATTTTAAATGGGCGAAGTTTCACACTTTTCTTTACGGGCACCTGAGCCCCAGCCTTTACTACCGGAAAAGTGCAAAGGAGATCATAGCAGATATGTTTGATGTAACGCTGGAAGATAAGAACATCCGGGTATTCCTGACGCCGGAGGAAGAACGTAAGGCGCGGGAATATATGTCCGGGTTTAAAAACCCGGTGGTGTTACACATTACATCAAGATGCTCAAAGAACCAGGAGTGGCCTTTCAATAACTGGGATAAGTTGATAAGGTCGATGCCGGAATACACCTTTATACAGTTGGGATTGAAGGACGAGCTGAAGGTAAAGCAGGCCGTAGACCTGCGGGGAACCACCTTCCGGGAGGCGCTGGCCTTTATCAAGCATGCCAGGGGATTTGTTGGCGTCAATTCTTCTTTTTCACATGCAACGAATGCCTTCGGTATACCGGGCGTGGTCCTTTTTGGCCCTTCCCAGCCTGAAGTATGGGGCCATCCCAACAATATTAACCTCTATAAGCCCGTACGCTGCGCCCCTTGCCTGGATATATTGCTGGATAGCGACTGCCCGTATGATAAACGGTGCATGCATAATATTACAGTGGAGGAAGTAAGGGCAGCCCTGCTCCGGCAATTGGAGAAGGACCATATACCTGCCTGATTTCCCGGGACCTTAATCAGAAGAAAAATGATCCGGATCAACCTGAAGGATGAGAACTTTCCTCACCAGGAATACTCTTCCCCTTTCTGCCAGCGCCCCTCGTTTGAGTGGGACAGGACCTGTTCGCAGCCCGGCCCAGTTGTGTACACAGATATGTATCTCAATGATGACCTTATCGGCGTAGGTGGAGAAAAGATTGCATGGCTGGTGGAGCCGGCCTCCATATATCCCTACGTTTACTACTGGCTGGTGCAAAATTATACCCTGTTCACCGAAGTGTGGACCCACGATGAAGAGGTGATGAGCCTGGTGCCCAATGCCCGGTTTGTTCCCACCGGAGGATGCTGGATAGAGCCGGCAAGCATCAGGATAGCCGGCAAATCACGGCTGTGCTCATTCATCGCCAGCAGTAAGGACTGGACGGAGGGGCACAGGCTCAGGCAGCAGATACGGGCAATGTTGCCGGCACATATCCCGCAGTTTGGAAAAGGATTCAGGGAGATCGCGCTGAAGTCCGCAGCGCTGAATGACTATGCCTACTCGATAGCCGTAGAGAACATCAACAGGGACGCCTACTTCAGCGAAAAGATCATGGATTGCTTTCTGACGGGAACAGTTCCTGTTTATTGGGGATCGCAGAAGGTTGCAGAATATTTTGACCCGGATGGCATCATATTCTTTCAAACTCTTGAGGAGCTGCAGCATATTCTTGAAAGGATATCCATGGATGAATATGCCGGGAGGATGGCGGCCATAACATCAAATTTTGAAACGGCAAAAAACTTCATGCTGCCGGAAGAATGGGGCGTTAAGCACCTGCTTGCGGCAGGGCATAAATTATAAAAAACAATTGCATATGGAAAACAGGATAGTAGTGATCATTCCATTTTATAATGTATCAAAATATATTATTCAGTGTTACCAGTCCCTGGTAGAACAGGACTACGATAATTATACGCTGGTTTTTTCAGATGACGGTTCCGATGATGGCTCCCTTGACCTGGTGCCTGATCATCCGAAGGTAAGCAAAATAAGAAGAGCACAGCGGGGCCGCGCACTGGAAAATATCCATCAGGCGATCATGACAACGGCCATGCAGGACGAGGATATTGTGACGATAGTGGATGGCGACGATTTTTTACTGCATGACAGGGTCTTCTATAAATTGAATGCGATATATAACCAGCGGAACTGCCTGTTGACCTACGGGCAATTCTGTACGAATAATGGTTGTATGGGCATGTGTACCGGGTATACCAGGGAAGATTTTGAGCGCCTGCGCTCGGCATTCTGGCGCGCCTCCCACCTGAAGACATTTAGATACAAGCTGTATAAAGCTTTCCTGGAACAGGACGCCCAACTGGACGCCTACAGGGATGAGCAGTCCCGGTTTTATCCTATGGCTTACGACATTGCCCTGATGTATCCCCTGATGGAGATTGCAGGCTACGAGAACATATACTTTAACAAGGATGTGCTGTATGTATACCGTTTATACGAAATGAATGATCACCTGAACCGCGATATGCAGGTGGCGTGCGAGCAGCACATCCAGGCAAAGAAGCCATTTGTCAGGGTATTTTAACCACCTCCTAATCATATCCGTTATGAAAAAAATACTGCGAAACGTTTTTTTAAGCTTGTTTTCTTTCCTGAAGATCAAAGTGGATGGAAAACCCCTGGTATATTGGCTGGGCAGGGCCTATCTGCCGGCAGATGACAAGCTGGACCTGCTGTCGGTGGAATCATCTGTCAGGTATGACCTGATGAAGCGGTGGGGCCCCAGGAGCGCGCAGTTTATTACCCTGCTGAAGTCGCTGAGTATAAACGAGAACCTGTACATCGTTTTTTTCCGGAATTTCATGAAGCATATAGGATTGTTTGAATCCCAGTTGGGGCAGGACTGTTTTGTAGACACGCTGCTGCACAACAAGCGGAATGGCGTATTTGTGGAGATCGGGGTGGGAGACGGTAAGCGGCTGTCCAATACCTTCTTCTTTGAAAAACACAGGGACTGGAACGGGGTGCTTTGTGAGCCTTCAAAATGTTTTCACCAGGCAATCAGCACAAACAGGAATGCGGTCCTGATCCCGCAGGCCGTTTTTAAGGTGTCCGGGGCAAAATTGGACTTTGTTGAAGTGAAAGGGGAAGAGGAGTTGTCAACAATACGGCAGTATATAGCCATAGACAGGCATAGCCGGGAGCATTACATCGAATACCCGGTTTCCACCATATCCTTCAATGACCTGTGCGCTGAATATGTACCGGCGGGGAAGATAGATTACGTGTCAATTGATACGGAGGGGTCGGAGTATGAAATTATTTCCGCCATTGACTTTAACCGCGTGGATATTTCCATCATTTCCATTGAGCATAATTATAACCTTGAAAAATTGTCCCGGATCAGATCGGTTTTGCTTAAGCATAGCTATATAGAGATAGACAACGAGGTTTTCAGTTGGGACGTTTTCTTTGTGAAGAAGGCCATACTGGAACCATTTTTGAATTGAAAAATAATTAACATGTCATTGATAGTTTTTTTTATGGATCAAAAGGAAGGTCATATTATCCCTTCCTTCCGGCTGGCGGCTTCCCTGAAAGAAAGAGGGCATACCATCGTATATCTTACCATTGCTGATAACAGGAAACTGGTGGAGGAAGAGGGATTTCTTTTCTATCCTGTTTTCCAGGATATTTATCCTGAAGGCTTTCACCAGGCGAATAAAAGGTTCAAGGAAGTGGCAGAAGATAACCCTGGAAGAGAGAAACGCCACCTGCTGGGGATCATAGAAGGGGAACTGGATGTTTTTTTTGCAGAGTATAAGCCGGACCTGCTGATAGCAAGCGCAGTACTGGGGTTGGAGATGTTATTGCTGCACTACAAATACCACATTAACCCCGTTATTATGAGCACCAGCCTTAGAGAGCCGCCTGACGTGACCCTGGTGACCGCCTGTGTTGGCAACCTGCTGGACCTTCCCCTGGAAGTGACCAATGCGATCACGGAATTCGTGGCTGGCCTGGACCTTGACTTTACCTCATTGAAGGAAATGTTATATCCGCTGGAGATCTTTTATGAATTGGTGTTGTGCCCCCGTGAGCTGGACATGGATATGGAGTCCGTAAAGGAAAGGGTGTTTTACCTGGGACCAACCATCCTGCAGCAGAGAAGCTTTGGGCGGAAGCTGGACCTGGATGAGGTCAAAAGCCGGAAGCAGATCATTTATGCTTCACTGGGCTCACATGCCGTTACTTATGGAGATGCCTGCATCTGGTTTTTCCAGGCCCTTGTAAACGTAATGAAATATGCCGGCATGCAGGAGATGCACCTGGTCTTATCCGTAGGGCTGGAATTTGATGCCGGGCTTTTGGGAGAAATACCCGGAAACGTTACGGTAGTGGACTGGGTGTCGCAAACCGATATATTAAAGGATGCTTCGCTGGTAATTACACACGGTGGCCTGGGAACCATTAAAGAAAGCATTTATTACGGGGTGCCCATGATTGTTTTCCCCATGGGATATGAGCAGCCCAGGAATGCCATGCTGATAGAGTATCACAGGCTGGGGATCAGCGCCCAGATCGAGAATATTACGGAAGAAGGCCTGATATCCGACATCAGGTATATATTGAACAGCCCCAAAATTTTCACAGGTATAAAGAAAATGCAAAAGATCTTCCGGGAAAAGGAGATCGCTCATACCGGTGTAGACATCATTGAGCAGATCATCCGGGAGCATGCGCCCAGGCCATGCCCCTATTGATATGGGCTATCATCTATACTCTCTCTCTCTTTCACTTTCCCTTTATCAGTTTACGAGGACCGAATTGGATGGATTTTGTATTTTGTAGTTTTCTACGAATATGATGTTCCCTGCGGGGATATAAATCTATCCGAACTGATGCAACTGAGACTACTGCCAATACTGCTGCTCTGGGCAGGCGCCGCCGCCGCGCAGCAGTCCAACGAACTGAAATTATGGTACCGCCAACCGGCTACGGAATGGACGGAGGCCCTGCCGGTAGGCAATGGCCGCCTGGGCGCTATGATATTCGGCGGCGCCCGCGAAGCGCTGATCCAGCTTAACGAAGCTACCCTCTGGTCCGGAGGCCCGGTCAACAACCAGGTGAACCCGGAAGCGTATAAACACCTGCCCGCCGTGCGCGAGGCCCTCTTCAAAGGGGATTATGCCACTGCCGCCAAAGAAGTGCAGCAGATGCAGGGCGTGTACAGCCAGTCCTACCTGCCCCTGGGCGATATCCGCATTACCCAGGAGCTGCCGGCCGGCGCACCGGCGCAGTATGCCCGCCACCTGGACATTGCCGATGCCGTGGCAGGCACTCGTTTTACCAGTAACGGTGTCACCTATACGCGGGAGATCTTCGCCTCCGGCGCCGACCAGGTGATCGTGATAAAACTGGCCGCTGATAAAAAGCGGCAGTTGAACTGCAAGGTGAGCGCGGCCAGTCTCCTGCAGCACCGCCCGGTAGTGACCGGCAAGCGGGAGCTGAGCCTTAAGGGCCGGGCGCCCGCACAGGTAGACCCCAGCTATGTGAATTATAACCGGGAGCCCGTCATCTATAAAGATGTAAACGGCTGCAAGGGCATGCGCTTTGAGCTGAAGATCAGGGCCAGCAGCCCGGATGGCCGCATCAGCGTAGATACGGGCGGTATTACCATCCGCGGCGCTTCAGAGGCCGTGCTGCTGCTGTCTGCCGCTACCAGCTTCAATGGCTTTGATAAATGTCCCGACAGTGAAGGGAAGGATGAAAGCAGGCTGGCGACGGATGATCTCAATGCTGCTGCCAGACATAGCTACCAGGACCTGCGCAGGCGCCACCTGGCGGATTACCATCATTTCTTTGACCGCGTTAGCTTCACGCTGGCCGCTCCCGCCGGGGAAGACGCCACGAAGCTGCCTACAGATGAGCGGCTGCGCCGCTACGCTGCCGGCGCACAGGATCCCGCGCTGGAAACGCTTTATTTCCAGTATGGCCGTTACCTGCTGATTGCCAGTTCCCGTGTGCCCGGCGTGCCGGCCAACCTGCAGGGCATCTGGAACAAGGAAATGCGCCCGCCCTGGAGCTCCAACTACACCATCAACATCAATACGGAAATGAACTACTGGGCGGCGGAAGCCTGCAATCTCTCCGAGATGCACCGCTCCCTGCTCACGCTCATACAAAATGTGGCCGCTACCGGCCGCTATACCGCGCAACATTTTTACGGTACCCGGGGCTGGGCCGCCAATCATAATACCGATATCTGGGCGCTCTCCAACCCGGTAGGTGACCTGGGTAAAGGCGATCCGCAGTGGGCCAACTGGCCCATGGGCGGCAACTGGCTCTGCCAGCACCTCTGGGAGCATTACCGTTTTACCGGCGATAAAGCCTTCCTGCGCGATACCGCTTACCCGGTGATGAAAGCGGCCGCCCTGTTTTGCCTGGACTGGCTGGTGGAGGACAGCAGCGGCTACCTGGTAACAGCGCCGTCCACCTCCCCGGAGAATGTGTTCATTACGGAAAGCGGGCAAAAGGGCGACGTATCCATCGCTACCACGATGGACATGTCCATTATCCGCGACCTGTTTGGCAACCTGGCCGAAGCGGCGGAGCTGCTGCAGGTGGACCCGGCTTTCCGCGATACCCTGCTGGAAAAAAGAAGCCGGCTGTATCCCCTGAAGATCGGGAAGAAAGGCAACCTGCAGGAGTGGTATAAAGACTGGGAGGATGAAGATCCGCAGCACCGCCATATCTCCCACCTGTTCGGCCTGTTTCCCGGCCGGGAAATATCCCCGGTTACCACGCCCGGCTTTGCTGATGCCTGCAGGCGTACCCTGGCCATCCGGGGCGATGGCGGCACCGGCTGGAGCAAGGCCTGGAAGATCAACGTATGGGCCCGCCTGCTGGATGGCAACCATGCCTATAAGCTGCTGCGCGAGCTGTTGAAGCTCACGGGCAAAGGCTCCATTGACATGCACAATGCGGGCGGCACCTATGCCAACCTGTTCTGCGCGCACCCGCCTTTCCAGATAGATGGTAACTTTGGGGGCACTTCCGGCATCACGGAAATGCTGCTGCAAAGCCAGTTGGACGCCATACAACTGCTGCCTGCTATCCCGGACAACTGGGCAAGCGGCCAGGTAAAAGGCCTGGTGGCCAGGGGCGGTTTTGTGATAGACATGGAGTGGGAAAAGGGGCAGTTGCGCAAGGCCGTCATCCGTTCGCGTAACGGCGGTCCCTGCCGCCTGCGGGTGCTGCAGCCCGTACAAGGCAGCGACAACCTGCAGCTCATGCCCCTGAAAGGGGACAGCCACGGCTACCTGTATTCGTTTAATACCACGCCCGGAGGGGTGTATACATTGACTGGAAAATAGTTGAAGATTTTTTTATCATGAAGACCCGCCTTATTGTTTTTGTGGGGGCACTATTATCTGCCTGTAGTACCTATGCCCGGCAGTCTGCCGACACCGGGAAAATAGACCGTCATGCGCTGGTATCCCGTCATAACGTGATCGTGCAGCGCTTTGATTCCCTGTCATCGCTTTCTGTTGGTAACGGGGAATTTGCCTTTACCGTAGACCCTACCGGCCTGCAAACCTTCCCGGGTTATTATGAGCAGAACGGCGTGCCTTTGGGCACCCAGTCCCAGTGGGGCTGGCACAGTTTTGACAACACCTTTGGCTACCAGCGCCGGGAAGTATATAGAAAATATAACGTGAACGGCCGGCAGGTGCCCTACCTGCACGCGCAGCATGCTTTCGGCCGCGCCAGGTATGCCACTGACTGGCTGCGCGCCAACCCGCACCGCCTGCACCTGGGGATGATCGGCTTCACGATCCGGAAAAAGAACGGCCAGCCTGCAGAGATGCAGGATATCCGGCAAATCCGCCAGGAGCTGGACCTCTGGAACGGCGAGATACGCAGCTACTTTGAAGTGGAGGGTGACCCGGTGACCGTGCGCACGGTCTGCCATCCCCAGTTGGACATGATCGCCGCTACTGTAGAGTCGCCGCTGGTGACGCAGCATCGCATCAGCGTGCGGATCCGCTTCCCGTATCCCACGGGGGAGTGGGAGGGCGCCTGCAGCTTCCTGCAGCCCGAAAGGCATAAGACCAGCACGCGGTATCTCAATGACCGCCAGGTGCTTTTTGAGCGGGAGCTGGATGAAACTTTTTATAACGTGCTGCTGCAATGGAACGGCGATGAATCGCTGTACCGCAACTCCGCCCACGAATACACGCTGCAACACCTTGGCATGGAGGATCGTATGTCCTTCAGTTGCCTCTTTGCCAAAGCACAGCCCAGGCTGCCCGCTGCCGGTCAGGGCGGCGGTCCTCGTATCGATGCCGCAGCATACCGGCATATTACGGCAACGGAGGTGCTGACAAACAGCCGGCTTTTCTGGCAGCATTTCTGGGAAAGCGGCGGCGCAGTGGATCTTTCCGGCAGCACAGACCCCCGCGCCAAAGAGCTGGAAAGAAGGATCGTGCTGTCGCAGTACCTTACCCGCATACAATGCGCGGGCTCCGTGCCGCCGCAGGAAACCGGGCTTACCTGCAATAGCTGGTTTGGCAAGTTCCACCTGGAAATGCACTGGTGGCATGCCGCGCATTTTGCGTTGTGGAACCGTCCCGCCCTGCTGGAAAAAAGCCTGCCCTGGTATGGCCGGATAGTGGACAAGGCCCGGGAAACCGCGGAACGGCAAGGCTACAAAGGCGTGCGCTGGCCCAAGATGACGGACCCCTCCGGTAATGAAAGCCCTTCGCCTGTGGGGCCCTTCTTGGTCTGGCAGCAACCGCATTTCATCTACATGGCGGAGCTCTGCTACCGCGATCACCCGGACCGCGCTACCCTGGAAAAATACAAGGACCTGGTATTTGCTACAGCCGACTTCATGGCCTCCTATCCCTGGTATGATACCACGAAACACCAGTATATGCTGGGCCCGGCGCTGATCCCCGCACAGGAGCGCTTTGATCCGGCTACTACCATGAACCCGTCCTTTGAGCTGGCTTACTGGCGCTGGGCCCTGCGTACTGCCCTGCAGTGGAAGGAGCGACTGGGCCTGCCCGCTGATTCGGGCTGGTACAAGGTAGCCGCGAAGCTGGCGCCGTTCCCGGTGAAGAACGGCCTGTACCTGGCCGCCGCATCTGCACCGGATTCGTATACTAACCGCCGTTATATGACAGACCATCCCACCGTGCTGGGTATCAATGGTTTTGTACCGGCGGATACGTTGGTGGACTCCACCATCATGCTCCGTACCTTCAAAAAGGTGCTGGCAGACTGGCATTGGGAAGAGACCTGGGGATGGGATTACCCGCTGGTGGCCATGACCGCCACCCGCCTGGGACAGCCGGAAGCCGCCATCGACATATTGCTGAAGAAGGTCACCAAGAATACTTTCCTGCCCAACGGCCATAACTACCAGCGGGATAACCTGCGTATATACCTGCCCGGTAACGGCGCCCTGCTGTCCGCCATCGCCATGATGTGCGCCGGCTGGGACGGCTACACCGGTCCGGATGCCCCGGGATTCCCGAAGAACGGGAAATGGAAGGTGAAGTGGGAGGGGCTGAAGCCGATGCCGTAAGGGTCACTCCACCCTCAAGCTCTTCACCGGGCTGGCCAGCGCTGCCTTCACCGCCTGGAAGCTCACGGTCAGCAAGGCGATCAGCATGGCCGAGAGGCCCGCTACGGCAAATATCCACCAGGCAATAGTAGTGCGGTAGGCAAAGTGCTCCAGCCAGCGCTGCATGCAGTACCAGGCCACCGGCGCTGCTACTGCCAGTGCAATAGCTACCAGCAGGATGAAATCTTTGCTCAGCATGGTGGTAATGCTGGCAGCACTGGCGCCCAGCACCTTGCGGATGCCTATTTCGCGGGTACGTTGTTGCGCCGTAAAGGTAGCCAGCCCGAACAGCCCCATGCAGGAAATGAAAATGGCGATGCCCATGGCGGTGTTCATCAACTGTGCCGTTTTTTGCTCCTTTTCATAGAAGCGGGCAATGGTATCATCGTAGAAGGCATATTCAAATTTTTCGTTGGGGTATACCGCTTTCCACAATCCCCCGATCTCTGCCAGCATCTCCTTAAACCGCCCGGTCTGTTGACCCCGGGTGGCCAGTTTGAACTAACTGCCAAAAGCCGCCCGCTAACACCTGCCCACCTCACGTTGACCCCTGCACGATCAAACTCGTGGCCAGTATCCTCCTCTCAAAATCCTTCACCGGCCTTTTGCTTTCTATCAGTTGCAGCAGCAGCTCCATGGCGATCTGTCCCATTTCATAGGCCGGCTGCCGGACCACGGTCAGCGGCGGGTCCAGTAATTCAATAATATCGGAATTGGAGAAGCCTACCACCGCAATGTCCTCCGGTATGCGGATGCCTTTGCTTTTCAGCACCCGCATGCAGCCGGTGGTGAGCTTGTCTGAAGCGGTAAAGATGGCGTCGGGCCGGGGCCGTACCTTCAGCAGTTGGTTAATGGCCTCCTCTATTTCGTTCAGCAGCATGCCCCCGTGAAAGCAGTATTTGATCAGTGATTTGCGGGGCTTGATGTTCTTCTGCGCCAGCGCCTCTATATACCCGGCCACGCGCTCCCGGCTGATGGACAGGTTCTCGGAGTTGGTAATGTTGGCAATACGGGTGTATCCCTGCTTGATCAGGTGCATGGTAGCGTCATAAGCCCCGCGGAAATTATCCACCATCACCTTGTGGGTATGGATATCCTCCACGATGCGGTCAAAGAACACGATCGGGAATCCCCTTTCATGCAGGGCCTTCAGGTGCTCCAGGTCCTTGGTAGCCGTGGATACGGATATCAGCAGCCCGTCTATGGAGCGGGAAGCCAGGTATTGCAGCGTCATCACCTCCTTGTCATAGGATTCATGGCTTTGGGAAATGATCACGTTGTATCCCTTGTCATAGGCCACGGACTCGATGCCGTTAATGGCCTGTGAAAAAAAGCTGTTGGCTATTTCCGCCACGATCACGCCAATGGAGCGGCTACGCTTTTCTTTCAGGCTAAGCGCGATCGGGTTGGGACGGTAATTGATGCTGGTGGCGTATTCCAGTACCAGTTGCTTGGTTTCCGTGCTGATCTCGTGGCTGTCGCGCAAAGCCCGGGATACCGTGGAGGTAGACAGTCCCAGTGCTTTGGCAATATCTTTTATAGTGGCTGCTTCAAACTTCATAACGCAGTAGTAAAAATAGTCATTTTAAACAGTATTCCCATCCGCCCATCCGCATATCCGCCCATCTGCACATTAAAATGTCATCGTTCCCGGCAACGATTGCGTAAATAAATTGATGCAAACGTTTCACTATTATTGAATATATCTGTACACTTGCCATATCAGTACCGGTATTGAAAAACTGATGCAACGCCTGTGCCGCTCCACGCGGTACGGCCTTTTCTGTTATCATCAAAATCACTCGCATGGAAGTAATGCCCGTTCCATATCAGACTTAGAACCGTAGTTTAAATATCATCCATTCTAATCACCATTCACGTCTACGTTATGAACAAATTACTACTTATTTGCTGGCTGCTGATGAGCAGTACCGGTTGGGTGCTGGCTCAAACGCATACCATAAAAGGAAAGGTGACGGACGCCGCCACCGGCCAGCCATTGCCCTTTGTGAGCGTGCAACTCAAAGGCACCAGTACCGGTACGCAAACAGATGCCGCCGGTAACTTTTCCCTCAATGTACCGGCCGGGCAAAATGCCGGCCTGGTGTTCAGCTACCTGGGTTACCAGTCCGTTACACAAAACGCGGACGGCAATGCATCGCTGAACATACAATTGCAAAAAGATAATAAAAACCTGGATGAAGTGGTAGTAGTAGGTTATGGACAGGTGAAAAAAAGGGACCTTACCGGCGCAGTAGTGTCGGTAAAAGGAGAGGAGCTGAAAAAAGTGCCTGTCACCAATGTAATGGAATCCGTACAGGGGAAACTGCCTGGTGTGGACATTACCCGCAGCAGCGGCGCGGCCGGCGCCAGGGTAAATGTAACGGTGAGGGGTAATCGCTCCATCACCGCCAACAACGGCCCGCTGTACATTGTGGACGGCGTGCAGTATAGCAGCATAGAAGATATCAATCCCAACGATATACAGTCCATGGAAGTATTGAAAGATGCTTCCTCTACCGCTATTTACGGTTCCCGGGGCGCCAACGGCGTGATCATCGTCACCACCAAAAGAGGCAGCACCGGCAAGCCGAAGGTGAATGTAAATACCTATGTGGGCGTATCCCAGGTAGCCGGCTATCCCAAGGTGAACAGCGGTCCGCAGTACGTGGCCCTGAAAAGGGAGGCCAATCGTACCACCGGGCGCTGGAACAGTGAAGCGGACGATCCCAAGATATTCAACGCTTTTGAGCTGAACGCAATCGAGAACGACCTGTGGACCCGCTATTCCGACCTGCTGATACAGGACGGCCTGCAGCAGGACTACCAGGTAGGCGTGTCCGCCGGGTCGGAGAAAACAAAGGTCTACCTCTCGCTGGACTACTTCGATGAAAAAGGCCTGTTCAAGCTGGACCGCCTCCGGCGCTATTCCGCCCGTTTGAACGTGGACCAGGTCGTTAATAAAGTGCTGAAGGTGGGCATGCAGAGCCAGATCACCTATTACGACCAGAGCGTGCGCCGCGACCCGCTGAACCAGGCCAACAAGATCATTCCCCTGGGCGTGCCCTTTGACGAGAACGGCAATTTCATCCCGTTTCCCAACAGCGGTCCCCACATCAACCCGCTGGCGGACGAGCAGCCGGATGCTTACCAGAACCAGCCGCGCATTACGCGCACGTTTGCCACCGGTTATGTGGAGCTGACGCCCCTGGAAGGGCTGAGTCTCCGTTCTTATGCCGGCATTACGCTGGAGAATATGCGCACGGGTATCTACGCCTCCCAGAACACCATCGACCGCGCCACTTCCTCCGGTTCCCGCTCCCAGTATAATACCGGTACTATCCGCACCATCAACTGGGAAAATGTGCTGAACTACCGCCGGGCTTTCGGCGATCATGATATAGGCGTTACCGCGGTAGCCAGCTTGCTGTCGGACCAGCGGGACTCCAGTTCCATACAGGGCGAAGGTCAACTGCTGCCCAAGCAACTCTACTACGCGCTGCAGAACAATGCCAGGGGTATTGCCATCCGCAGCTCTTACCAGGCCAGCAAGCTGATCTCCTTTACCGGGCGTATCAACTATTCCTACAAAGGAAAATACCTGCTGTCCCTCACCGGCCGCTCCGATGGTTCTTCCAAGCTGGCGCCGGGCAACAAATGGGCGTTCTTCCCCTCCGTGGCAGGGGCCTGGCGTATCTCGGACGAACCGTTCATGCGCTCCCAGCAACTGTTCAGCGATCTGAAGCTGCGGGCCAGCTACGGTATTGCCGGCAACGACGCCATCCGTCCATACAGCACTGTTACCTACCTGTCCAGGATACCTTTCTCCTATGATGATACCAATGCCGCCCTGGCCTACGGTATCAGCGACCAGGTGGGCAACAAGAGCCTGAAATGGGAATTGTCCGCCACCACCAACGTAGGGGTGGACGTAGGCCTGTTCGGTTCCCGGATCTATGCCAGCATCGATTATTACGATACGCGTACCAGGGACCTGTTGTTGCAGCGCACCCTGCCTGCATCCGGTGGGGTCAGCAACGTGGTGCAGAACATCGGCAAGACCCGCAACAGGGGGATTGAAGTAGGGATCAACACCACCAACATTACGACGAAAGATTTTAGCTGGACCTCCGGCATTGTGTTCTCCCGCAACAAAGAGGAGATCGTGTCGCTGGCGGATGAGAATACCAACGATGTGGCCAACAAATGGTTCATCGGCTCTCCCGTGAACGTGTACTATGACTATGACATGGTGGGCATCTGGCAGTCTAATGAAGCGGATGAAGCGGCCAAGTTCGGTTACAAGCCGGGCGATATCAAGGTGGCAGACACGAACGGTGACGGCGCCTTCACCACGGCAGACAGGGTAGTGCTGGGTGCGCAGGTGCCGAAGTGGAGCGGTGGTTTTAATAATGATATCCGCTACCGCAACTTTGACCTGAACATCTACATATATGCGCGTATCGGCCAGTGGATCAGCTCTGAGTACGATGCCAAGTACGATCCCCAGGGCCTGGAGAACAGCGCCCAGGTGAACTACTGGACGCCGGAAAATCCCAGCAACGAATACCCGCAGCCCAATGCCAGCCGTTCCAGGAGCAGCACGCCTTTCATCAGCTCCCTGGGCTTCCGCGACGGGTCTTTTGTGAAGATCAGGAACATTTCCCTGGGATACAATTTCGGGGAACCAGTGCTGAAAACGCTGCACCTCTCCGGGTTGCGTATATACGTAACCGGTAAGAACCTCGTGACCTTCAGCAAGGTAAAGAATTATGATCCGGAAAGGGGCGGCAACCTGAGCAACCCCATGACAAAATTGTATGTGGCGGGACTGAACGTGGAGTTTTGATCAACCTAAAACCGATGTTATGCAACGCAAGATAAATAAAGCGATTCTGGTACTGGCCTTTACGGCCGGGTTGCTCGCCTGTAATAAACAACTGGATGAATACAACCCCTCCGGCCTGACGGTAGACGCAGTGCTGTCTACCCCCGAAGGCATGGAAACCCTGGTCAATGCCGCCTATACGTATACCCGTTGGTGGTATGGCAAGGAGCAGGGCTACAATATTTCCGAAATGGGCACGGACCTCTGGACCAGCGGTACCGGCGACGTGTACCCCGACCTTACCCAATACCAGAACCTGCAGGCCAGCAATGCCGTGGTGAGCCTGGAATGGAAGCAGCTCTATGCGGCGGTGAACGTTTGTAATACCGGACTGGGCCGCATTGCCAATGCCGGCTTTGCGGATGATGTGCGCATACAGCGCGAAGCGGAGCTGCGCTTCCTGCGTGCCTTTTACTACTGGCACATCGTGGAGACCTGGGGCGGCGTACATTTCTCCGTGGAGGAGACCGCAGGGGTGGCTACCACGGCCAACCGCACCCCGGTAGACACTTTCTATGCGCAGATATTCCGTGACCTGGATTTTGCAGTGGCTAACCTGGCGCCCACTACCGGCGATTACGGCCGGGCGACCAAACCCGCCGCAGAAGCCTTCCTGGCCCGTATGTACCTTACCCGCGGCCGTAACCAGGAAGCCGCCGACCTGGCGGAGAAAGTGATCAGCGGCTATAGCTACGCCCTGCTGCCGGATTATGCAGACCTCTGGCGCATGGACAATGTGCAGAACAGTGAAGTGATCTGGGCCGTGAATTACATGAAGAACCTGGTGTTCAATGACCGCCTGGACGCAACCCTCTATCCTAATGGCCACTCCCGCGGCGGTAATAACGGCCACCTCATGTTCTGGATGAAATACGACGACCTGCCCGGCATGAAACGCGATGTGGCGAACGGGCGTCCGTTTAACCGCTACATGCCCTCGCTTTTCCTGCTGAGCCTCTTTGATGAAACAGCCGATGCCCGTTATGAGGCCAGCTTCAAACGCGCCTGGTATTGCAATAATACCAGCACGGCGCCCGACGGTATGCAACCGGGCGATACCGCCATCCTCTGCACCAGGGACGTGGTGTCTGCAGAAGAAAGGGCGAAGCACAGCTACCGGATCTACGACCGGAACGATGTATACAATACGGAAGGCGGCGGCCTGGACCGCACGCACTATATTTCCCTGCGCAAGTTCGAGGACCCTACCCGTGCAGCTATCAATGAGGAGCAGAGCGCACGCGACGCATTTGTGATCCGCCTGGCGGAAATGTACCTGGTAGCGGCAGAAGCGCAACTGAAGCTGGGTAATGCGTCCAGGGCGGCGGAATACCTGAACACCCTGCGCGCCCGCGCCGCCATTCCCGGCCACGAAGCAGACATGCAGATCACGGCCGCCGATGTGACCCTGGATTTTATACTGGATGAAAGGGGCCGCGAGCTGGCAGGCGAGCAGCTACGCTGGTTTGACCTGAAGCGCACCGGCAAGCTGCTGGAAAGGATACAGGCCCACAACCCGGACGCTGCGGCCAACCTGCAGCCCTACCACGTGCTGCGGCCCATCCCGCAGGACCAGGTGGACGCTGTAACCAATAAGAACGAGTTCACACAGAATGAAGGCTACCAGTAATACTATTGCCTTCCATACTTGTTATTCGTATTTTGTAAGAGATGAAGATTTATATTACCATACTGCTGTCAATGATCGGGCTGGTACAACCAGGCCCGAAGCCACGTATTTTCATGATCGGTGATTCCACGATGGCCGACAAACCCCTGATCGATAACCCGGAAAGGGGCTGGGGGCAACTGTTCCCGCTCTTCTTTGAGCCGGATGTACAGGTGAAGAATTATGCCGTGAACGGGCGAAGCACCAAAAGCTTTATCAACGAGCATCGCTGGGACACGGTGCTGGCCCAGCTCAGAGCCGGCGACTGGGTGATGATACAATTCGGTCATAACGATCAGAAAATAAAGGACAGCAGCCGCTACGCAGCACCGCATACCACTTATAAAGAAAATCTGCTGCGCTTCGTGCGGGAAGCCCGCGCCAAAGGCGCGCATCCCGTGCTGATCACGCCGGTGATGCGCCGCAAATTTGACGACAAGGGCCGTTTTGTGGACCAGCATGGCGATTATCCCGGCGTGGTGCGCGAAGTAGCCGCCGCCCAGGATGTGCCGCTGATAGACCTGCACAAAAGCAGTGAGGCGTTGTTGGTGCAGCAGGGCCCGGAAGGTTCGGTGAAAATGTTCAAGACCACGCCTGCAGGGCATTATAGCACCCTGCCGGAGGGCGTAACGGACAATACGCATTTTAACACCTATGGCGCTACGCTCATAGCGGGCTTGGTAGCAAAGGAGATTCACGGGAAAAAGCTGCCCCTGGCGCAGTACCTGGCTAAGACGCCGTTTGAAGGAAAGTACCGGTTTGACCTGCCGGTGATATACGAACCGCATTTCAGGAGAGATACGTTTAACATTACGGCGTTCGGCGCTAAAGCAGACGGCGTAACGCTGAATACGCAAAGCATCAATAAAGCCATCACCACCTGCAGCAGCAAAGGCGGCGGCGTGGTGCTGGTGCCGGCTGGCATGTGGCTTACGGGGCCGCTCACCATGCAAAGCAATGTGAACCTGCACTTGCTGGCAGGCGCCGTGCTGCAGTTCACCGAAGACCATGACCAGTACCCGCTGGTGGAAACCACCTACGAAGGGCTGGAAGCCGTGCGCTGCCAGGCCCCGGTATGGGGCGTGAACCTGGAGAACATCGCCATTACCGGTAAAGGTATCATAGACGGCGCCGGCGATTCCTGGCGCGCGGTAAAGAAGGACAAGCTGACGGCATCCCAGTGGAAAAAGCTGGTAGCCTCCGGGGGCCTGGTAGGGGAAGGGAAGGACAGCGATATGTGGTATCCTTCCATGGAATTCTACAAAGGCTCCAAAACAAAGCTGGCCGGCGTGATCATGCCCGGGAAAAAGGCGGCCGATTATGAAGAGATCAAGGATTTCCTGCGTCCCAACCTGATCAGCCTTACCGGTTGTAAGAACGTGCTGCTGGAAGGAGTGACCTTCCAGAACTCCCCGGCCTGGTGCCTGCATCCCTTGTTATGCGAGCACATTACCCTGCGGAATGTGTACGCCAAAAATCCCTGGTACGCACAGAACGGCGACGGGGTGGACCTGGAATCCTGCCGTTATGCGCGCATTACCCACTGTACTTTTGATGTGGGCGATGACGGTATCTGTATCAAGTCCGGCCGGGATGAGCAGGGCCGAAAAAGAGGCGTGCCCACGGAAAATGCCATTATTGATTACTGCACGGTATACCATGCCCACGGCGGTTTTGTAATAGGCAGCGAAATGTCCGGCGGCGCCCGCAACCTGTACGTGTCCAACTGCTCTTTCCTGGGCACCGATATCGGGCTGCGCTTTAAGACCACCCGCGGCCGCGGCGGCGTGGTGGAGAAGATCTATATATCGGACATCAACATGAAGGATATTCCCGGCGAGGCCATCCGCTTTGACATGTATTATATGGCCAAAGACCCGGTGCCGCTGGCCGGCGAGAAGAGGGATGCCCCCAAAGTACAGGCCTTCCCCGTGACGGAAGCCACGCCGCAGTTCAAAGATTTCCATATCAGCAATATCATCTGCAAGGGCGCGGCCAAAGCGGTGTTTATCCGCGGCTTGCCGGAAATGCCTATCAGCAATATCCACATGAGCCACATGGTTATCAGCGCGCAAAAGGGTATTGAGTGCCTGGAAGCGAAGGACGTGCATTTCTCCGATGTGCAACTGTTCACAAAGGAAAAGGGACCGCTGGTAACGGTGCGCAGCAGCCAGGACATCACCCTGGACAATATCCGCTACGATGAAGCGGATATGTTCATGGCCGTTCAGGGCGAGAGCAGTCGTAATATCCTGGTTACGGGCACCGATATACGTAAATCAAAGGAAAGCACGGAGTTCAGCGCAGGCGCCACCCGTAATGCGCTGCAGGTAAAATAATAACGTTTTGGATCAGCTAATATTTTAATCTCGATATGCGGAAACAACAAGCACTGTTCCTGACCACCCTGGCGCTGCTGTTCGGCACAACCGTTGTGCAGGCGCAGTCTGCCGCCATGGCCACCACCATGATGCGCACCTGGAAAGTACCGGAAACCAGCCCTCCCCGCTGGAGCTATGACCAGGGTGTGGTACTGGAAGGCATCGCCGGACTCTGGAAAAACACCGGCGACGGAAAGTACTTCGAGTACATACAACAAAGCATGGATGCGTTTGTAGACGAACAGGGCAACATACGCACCTACAAAATGGAGGATTTTAACATTGACCATGTGAAGAACGGCCGTTCCCTGCTGCTGTTGTACAGGGTAACGGGAAAGGAGAAATATAAGAAAGCGGCGGACCATTTGCGGGAGCAACTGCGCCGGCAGCCCCGCACCAGTGACGGCGGTTTCTGGCACAAAAAGCGGTATCCCTACCAGATGTGGCTGGATGGCCTGTACATGGGCGAGCCTTTTTACGCGGAATATGCCACCCTTTTTCATGAAGACACCGCCTTTAATGATATTACCCGGCAGTTTGTGCTGATGGAGCAGCATGCCCGCGACGCCCGCACCGGCCTGCTCTACCACGGCTGGGATGAATCCCGCCAGCAGCGCTGGGCGGATAAAGCTACCGGCCGTTCTCCCAATTTCTGGGGCCGGGCCATGGGCTGGTATGCCATGGCGCTGGTAGATGTGCTGGACCACTTCCCCGCGCAGCACAAGGGCCGCGACAGCTTAATAGCCATACTTAACCGCCTGGCGGCCGCGGTTAAAAAGTACCAGGACCCCGCATCGGGCTGCTGGTACCAGGTGGTAGACAAAGGCACGGCAAAAGGCAATTACCTGGAAGCTTCCGCTTCCTGCATGTTCGTATATGCACTGGAGAAAGGCGTAAGGAAAGGTTATCTCCCCGCATCCTACCGCCAGGTAGCGGTAAAGGGTTTTGCCGGCATCAATAAACGGTTCATTAAAAAAGCCCCGGAAGGCGGCGTGAACCTGGAAGGCACCTGCAGCGTGGCCGGCCTGGGCGGCGATCCCTACCGGGATGGCAGCTATGCCTACTACCTGAGTGAAAAGGTAGTGGTGAACGATCCCAAGGGCACCGGCGCCTACATGAAGGCGGCCAATGAAATGGAGATGCTGCCCACGCTCGGCACAGGCAAGGGGCTGACCGTTACGGTAGACCAGTATTTTAATAACGAATGGCGCCAGGATGCCACGGGCCATATGAAGCGCTGGCATTATACCTGGAGTGAAATGGAGAACGGCGGTTACTCCCTCTGGGGCCATATCTTCCACCGCTATGGCGTAGCTACGGACACGCTTTCTGTTGCACCGTCTGCCGCCAGTCTGGGGAAAACGGATATCTATATCATTGTAGACCCGGACACGGAAAAGGAATCGCCGGAGCCGCATTTCATGACTGCTGCGGATGCGGGCAATATCTATAACTGGGTGAAGAAAGGCGGCGTGCTGGTAATGATGGAAAATGATTCCATCAACGCAGAGTTCAAACACTTCAACCTGCTGGCGGAAAAATTCGGCATACACTTTAACCAGGACAGCCGTAATCGTGTACAGGGCCGCCAGTTTGAGCAGGGAGCCTTTATGATCCCAGCCGGGCATTCCGTCTTTAAGCGGGGCGGCAAGGTGCACATCAAGGAGCTGAGCAGCCTGGAAGTAAAGGCCCCGGCCACCCCCGTGTACAAGGATGGCGACCACGTGATCATGGCCGTGGCGAAGGTAGGCAAGGGAGCGGTGTTCGCCGTAGGCGACCCCTGGTTCTATAACGAGTACCTGGACGGCCGGCGCCTGCCCGCCGAATATGAGAACTACCAGGCAGCTACCGACCTGGTCGGCTGGCTGGTCTCGCAGGCCGGAAAAATTAATAATGAATAATTAATAATTAATAATGCACGTAACACAAATGTCTATCGTAACACCAGTCGCCTTTATTATTAATTATTAATTCTTAATTATTAATTACAATGCAACTATCCAGTAAGTTACTTCCAACACTGAACGGGAATATCCAGCTCCGGTTGCCGGAAAAGGTGCTGCAGTTCGGCACCGGCGTACTGCTGCGCGGCCTGCCGGACTACTTCATAGACAAAGCCAACAAGGCCGGGCTTTTCAACGGCAGGGTGGTGGTGGTAAAGTCCACCGGCAAAGGCGCCACCGATGCTTTCGCGGAACAGGATGGCCTGTATACGCTCTGCATCCGTGGCATTGAGCAGGGCCGGAAGGTGGAGGAGCATATCCTGAACGCCGCTATCAGCCGTGTATTGAGCGCTTCGGCGGAATGGCCGGCCATATTGCAATGCGCCGAAAACGAAGCCCTGGAGATCGTGATCTCCAATACCACGGAAGTGGGCATCAGCCTTACGGACGATGATATAAACGCCGCGCCGCCGGCCTCTTTTCCGGGCAAGCTGCTGGCATTTTTATACCGGCGCTACCAGCATTTCAATGGCAGCGCAGACAAAGGCATGATCATCATTCCTACGGAGCTGATACCCGATAATGGAAAGAAGCTGAAGGACATCGTGCTGGAGCTGGCCTCGCGGAACGGGCTGCAGGAAGCGTTTAAGAACTGGCTGCTAAGCGCCTGCCATTTCTGTAATTCACTGGTGGACCGCATTGTGCCGGGCGCATTGCCGCCACAGGAGCAGCAGGCCATGGAGCAACTGCTGGGCTATGAGGACCGGCTCATGATCATGGCCGAGGCCTACCGCCTGTGGGCCATAGAAACGGCCGATGAAACCGTGCGGCAGCGCCTGGGCTTCGCCGAAGCAGATAGCGGCGTGGTGATAGCGCCGGATATCAACGTGTTCCGTGAGCTGAAACTGCGCCTGCTGAACGGTACGCATACCTTAAGCTGCGGCCTCGCCTGCCTGGCTGGTTTTGATACCGTGCGCGCCGCCATGGAAGATGAGGACATGGCAGCCTGGATCGCGGGGTTAATGCTGCAGGAAATGGTGCCCGCCATCACGGATATTTACATTACGGAAACCGCCGCCACGCAATTTGCGCAGGCCGTGCTGGACCGTTTCCGTAACCCGCACATCGCGCACCAGTGGTTAAGCATTACCATGCAGTATACCTCCAAAATGAAGATGCGGAATGTGCCGGTACTGTTGCGCCACTACCAGCGCTCCCAGGAGCCGCCGGTATGGATGGCGCAGGGCTTTGCCGCCTACCTGCTGTTCATGCGCAGTGAGCGCACGGCAGACGGACAATACAAAGGCATAGCTAACGGTAAAGAGTATACGATACAGGACGACCATGCCGCCTGGTACCACGAGCAGTGGAAACGCCTGGAGCCGGCTGTGCTGGTAAAGGAGGTGCTGGGTAATACCGCGCTGTGGGGAACGGACCTCACCGCCCTTAAAGGCTTTGCCCGGGCCGTGACCGGCGCGCTCTCCGCATTGCTGCACGACGGCGCCAAAAGAGTAATAAAAGATCCTGACCCTGTCAGGAAGAGTGTATAGCAAGTAAAATGTAATCGTTAATATTTATGAAGAGATTCCTCAACGAGCACTTCCTGCTGAATACAGCTACCGCTCAACGTTTGTATCACGAGTTCGCTAAAGAAATGCCGGTAATCGACTATCATTGTCACTTACCGCCGGCACAGATAGCGGCCGATATACAGTTTGAGAATCTGACACAGGCATGGCTGTACGGAGATCATTATAAGTGGAGGGCCATGCGCACCAACGGCGTGCCCGAGAGCTACTGCACCGGTAATAAATCCGATTGGGAAAAGTTTGAAAAATGGGCCGCCACCGTGCCCTATACGCTGCGCAATCCACTGTACCACTGGACGCACCTGGAGTTGCAACGCTACTTTGACGTATATGACATACTGAACCCTGCCTCCGCCGCTGCCGTATATGCTGCTGGTACGGAGAAGCTGCAGACGCCGGATTTTTCCGTGCGCAACCTGCTGCGCAAAATGAAGGTGGCGCTGGTATGTACCACAGATGATCCCGTGGATACCCTGGAGTATCACCGGCAGTTGAAGGAAGAAGGTTTTGAAATACCCATTCTGCCTGCTTTCCGGCCGGATTACGCCATGAATGTAAGCGATCCCGTAAAGTACAACCAGTACCTGTCCAGGCTGGAAGCCGCGGCAGACACAAGCATCAGCAGCTACCAGGACTTGCTGCAGGCCCTGAAAAGCCGGCACGATTTCTTTGCGACCATGGGCTGCTCCGTGTCCGACCACGGCATAGAGGAAATATATGCGGAGGAGTTTACTGAAGCGGAAGTGGCGGCCATCTTCAAAAAAGTGAGAGGCGGCGCACGGCTGTCCCCCGTAGAGGAAAGAAAGTTCAAATCCGCCATGCTGCTGCAACTGGCGGAATGGGACTGGGAAAAAGGATGGGTGCAGCAATACCACCTGGGCGCGCTGCGTAACAATAACTCCCGCATGATGCGCCTGCTGGGCCCCGATACCGGCTGGGACTCCATCGGTGATTTTCCGCAGGCCGCGGCGCTGGCAAAATTCCTGGACCGGCTGGACAGCCAGGATAAGCTGGCCAGGACCATCCTGTATAACCTGAACCCGGCAGATAATGAATTGCTGGCCACCATGATCGGTAACTTCAACGACGGCTCCGTGGCCGGCAAGGTGCAGTTTGGCTCCGCCTGGTGGTTCCTGGATCAGAAGGATGGCATGATCAGGCAATTGAACGCATTGTCCAATATGAGCCTCCTGAGCCGCTTTGTAGGCATGCTCACGGATTCCCGCAGCTTCCTGTCCTACCCGAGGCATGAATATTTCCGCCGCATCGTCTGCGACCTGTTCGGCCAGGAAATAGAGCAGGGCGAACTGCCCGGCGATATCGCCTGGGTAGGGAAGGTTATCCAGGATATCTGTTACTTTAACGCACAGCAGTACTTTAACTGGCAGTTCCTCGAACAGCCGGCGGACGTGGGAAGTATGAAGTAGGAGGTATGAGGTACGAAACAGGTAGTAGGAAGTTAAGAGTTATGTTATGTACTACCTCATACCTCCTACTTCTTTCTTCATATTCTTCCTATTTCCTGCCTCCTGTTATTCCCAGCAGCATCACCGCTACGCCTGCCCACTGCAATAATGAAATGGCTTCTCCCAGCACCAGCCTTGCCGTGATCACCGCTACCGGCAACTCTGCCGTCATGAGGATGGCGCCCAGCACTACGCCGGTGCGGGGGATGCCGGCGGAGAACAGCAATGGTGGAATAATGGTGCCGAACAGGGCCAGGAATACCGTCCATTTGGCAAGCCCGCTCACCAGCACCTCTGGATGGAACAGGAATCCCGGCATCGCTACCAGGAAAATGGCCGCCGTAGAGCCGCTCATGATCAGCGCGCTTTTTTTCAGGGCAGGCAGGTCATTGCCAATACGTCCGCTGGCTACTACATAAATGCCGTATATCACGGCGGAGGCTGCGGCCAGCAAGATGCCCTTTAAGGGCAGTATGATATTTCGCTGCGCGCACAGACCGCTGGCCATCACGGTGCCAGCCATGATCAGCAGGATGGAGCAGCCCTGCAGGCGGGAGGGCCGTTTCCCGAAAATGCACCACTCCAGCAGCATCCCGATCCAGGTGAATTGCATCAGGAAAATGATCGCCACGGAAGCGGGTATCCATTGTACCGATAAGTAGTATAAATGCACGCAAAGCCCGATGGAAGTGCCGGCCAGCGCTACTTTCCACCAGGCGGTAGTAGTTTGTGCCGCAGGTGTCGCAGGCTTTTTCAGCAGGTATAATGCCCAGAGCACCAGCATGCCCAGGCAGGCCTGGGAGCCGGAAATATCAGCGGTAGCATACCCCTCCTGGTAAGCTACCTTTACAAAAGTGGAGAGTATGCCGAAGCAACAGGCCCCGGCAAAGACCATTAAAACATATCTCGTCATGTAGCGTAAAGCGTTTGTCCGGTGCAGGCGCCAGGTTGTAAAAAAAACTTGCGCACACCGGGTGATGTAAGTGTGTGATGATGAAAATGGAAAAGGGAGGCAATACATTAGCAGGACAAGCCTGCGTGGGCCGTCCGCTGCCGCTAATCAACTGTCAGCCGGTTTACCTCGTAGCGGGAGGTGGGGGAGGAGTGGCAAAGCTGCCGGTAGGCCGCAGGGCGGTCACCATGTTAAGATATGTTCCGGGTAAGTGCATGATGGAATATTATACAGCGCAAAGATAATCAATCGCATCGTTCGCAGATGTAAATATATTGTATTTTAGTGCCTGATGGATAAGATCGATATAAAGCAGTTGGCAAAAGACCTGAACCTGTCAACCTCCACGGTGTCCCGCGCTTTCCGGGGCAATAGTGATATTAACGCCAAAACAAAAGAACGCATCCTGGCCCGCGCCCGGGAGCTGAACTACCAGCCGAACCTCTACGCCAGCAGCCTGCGGGAGCGTAAAAGCAAGACCATTGCCATCGTGGTGCCGGAGCTGGCCAACAATTTCTTTTCCCAGGCCATTCGCGGCATTGAGCAGGTAGCCCGGGAAAAAGGCTACCATACCCTCATCTACGTTACCGATGATGAATACCAGAAGGAAGTGTCCTTTATAGATAACATGTCCAACGGCCGGGTGGATGGCATTATTATGTCCGCCTCCGGCGAATCCAAGGATCATAATTACCTGAACAAGCTGAAGAAAAAGCACATGCCCCTGGTGTTCTTTGACCGCGTGTATGATGATATAGATGTAGCCAAGGTGACCACCAACGATTATGACAGCAGTTTTAACGCCACGCGGCATTTGATAGCCGCCGGCTGCCGCAGGATCGCTTTCCTGGTGATCAACAAAAGCCTTTCTATCGGTAAGATGCGCGTGCAGGGGTACATAGATGCCCTCAAAGCGGAACATATCCCGTTTAACGAGGACCTGATCATCGACTGCAGCAATGATCACCGGAAGAACTACAACATTCTTTCCAAAGTCATGAAAACACTGAAACCCGACGGACTTTTTGCTGCCGTGGAGCGCCTGGCCATTGCCAGCTACTATGTGTGCCATGACCTGGGCATTGCCATTCCCCGCAAGGTCAAGATCATCAGCTTCTCCAGCCTGGAGATAGCGCCCCTGCTCAATCCTTCGCTCACCACCATCACGCAGCCCGCCCTGGAAATGGGCATTAAAGCAGCGCAACTGCTCTTCCGGTCACTGGAAACATCCGCTCCCGTGCATGACCAGGTGGTGCTGAAGTCAAAGATCATTCCGCGGAAGTCCACCAGCGCTTAGCTCCGTAGTTCAGGTTGCGCGTCAGTGCGATCCCGCAGGCGTTCCACAAACTTTTTTTTGTCAGTTTCAAAATTTCCTTACTTTAGCGGCAACGTTATGTAATATTTTTTTACCACGTTTCGGGAACGTTCCCGGTATCGTTCCCGGTAGTTAACTAACTGAACAAAAATTTCACAGATGCAAAAACTACGCCTTATCAGGTTTGTATGGCTGTTATGCTTCATGGCGTGCTCCCTTGTCACCTATGCACAAACAGGAAGTATCAGCGGAAAGATCATGGATGAAACAGGACAGCCGCTGCCCGGCGCTACGGTGTTCATTAAAGGAACCAACCAGCACGCCATTGCCGGTCCTGACGGCAGCTTTAAGCTGCAACCGGTCAGCAATGGCGCCGCCGCCATTGTGATCCGGATGATCGGTTACCAGCCCATAGAAAGGGAAGTGACCGTCAACGGCGAGCTGCAGCAGGACTTCCAGCTCACGGCCGATACACATGGTTTGAATGAAGTAGTGGTAGTGGGGTACGGTACGCAAAAGAAAAGCGACCTGACCGGCTCCATCACCGCTGTTTCCTCCAAGGATTTTAATAAGGGTGTAGTTGCTACGCCGGAACAATTGATCACCGGCAAGGTGGCCGGCGTGCAGATCGTGGCAAACGGCGGCGCGCCCGGGTCGGCCAGTAAGATCCGCATCCGTGGCGGTTCTTCCCTGAACGCCAGCAACGATCCGCTGATCGTGATAGACGGGGTGCCGCTGGACAATGCCGAGGTAAAAGGCTCTTCCAATCCCCTGAGCTTCATCAACCCGAATGATATTGAATCATTCAACATCCTGAAAGATGCATCCGCTACCGCTATCTACGGTTCCCGCGCTTCCAACGGCGTGATCATCATCACCACTAAAAAAGGGAAAGCCGGCGACAAGCTGCGTATCAATTTCAGCACCCTGCATTCCCTCTCGCAGAAGGAAGGCATTGTACCGGTGCTGTCTGCCGGCGAGTTCCGCCAGTTGGTGAACGAAACAGGCTCCGATGAGCAAAAACAACTGCTGGGCAATGCCAATACCAACTGGCAGGACGAGATCTACCGCACTGCTTACAGCACGGATAATAACCTGAGCATCAGCGGCGCTATCAGATCTCTGCCTTTCCGCCTGTCGCTGGGTTATATGAACCAGGACGGTATCGTGAAAACTTCCAGCATGCGGCGCACCTCCGCCGGCTTAAGCCTGAGCCCCCGCCTGCTGAACGACCACCTGAAAATAGACGTGAACGTCAGGGGCGCGATCACCAACAGCCGCTTTGCAGACCTGGAGGCCATCAATGCCGCCGTGGCGTTTGATCCCACCCAGCCCGTGCATGTCAACAACCAGTTCGGGAATTATTTTGAATGGATAGATCCTACCAGCGCTACCGGCGCTCCTTATACCCTGGCTACCCGCAACCCCCTGAGCATGCTGGAGCTGAAGAACGATAAAGGAGAGGTGAAACGGAGCCTGGGCAACATACAATTCGATTACAAGTTTCACTTCCTGCCCGAGCTGAGGGCCAATCTGAACCTGGGATACGATGTATCCGAAAGTGAAGGCCGCACCCTGGTGCCCGCCTATGCTGGTAACGCCTATAACCGCGGGGGCATCGATAAGTCTTATTCACAGACCAAGAATAACAAGCTGCTGGACTTTTACCTGAACTATGCAAAGGACCTGAAAGGTATCCACAGCCGCATCGATGTTACCGGCGGTTATTCTTACCAGGATTTCATCCGTACGGAGCCGGCCTACCCGGACCTGAATGCGAAGGGCGACACTATCAGCGCCGCCGGTGTGCCTTTCAAAACGCAGAACACGCTGGTGTCTTTCTTCGGCAGGGTGAACTACACTTTGCTGGACCGCTACCTGCTGACAGCAACGGTGCGCCGCGACGGCTCCTCCCGTTTCCGGGAGCACTGGAGCACTTTCCCTTCCGTAGCCCTGGCCTGGCGCATCAACCAGGAATCTTTCCTGAAAAATGCAAAAGTACTGTCTGACCTGAAGCTGCGTGTAGGCTACGGCGTAACCGGGCAGCAGGACTTCGGCGGCCTGTTGACGGACTACCCTTACCTGCCCCGCTACACCATCGGCGATCCTACCGCGCAGTACCAGTTTGGCAGCAGCTATTACCTGACGCTGCGCCCGGAAGGATATGACGCCAACATCAAATGGGAAGAAACGGAAACCTATAACGCAGGCCTGGACTTTGGCTTCCTGAACAACCGGGTATCCGGCAGCATTGATTACTACGTGAAGAAAACCAAAGACCTGCTGAGCGTGATACCGGTAGCAGCCGGCTCCAACCTCACCAACCAGTTGCTGACCAACGTAGGTAACATTGAAACAAAAGGCCTGGAGTTGACGCTGAACGCCACCCCGGTGAGCACCCGGAATTTCAACTGGGACGCGGGTTTAAACTTTACTTATAATACCGTGGAGATCACCAACCTTACCAAGGTAAAAGACCCGAATGCGCAGGGCATCCCCGTAGGCACCATTGCAGGCGGTACGGGCAATACCATACAGATACATTCCGTGGGTTATGCGCCCTTCTCTTATTTCGTGTACAAGCAGGTGTACAAGGACGGCAAACCGGTGGAAGGAGAATACGAGGACCTGAACAAGGACGGGCAGATCACCCCGGATGACCGTTACCGTTATAAATCGCCCAATCCGAAATTCCTGCTGGGCTTCAATTCGCAGTTCTCCTACAAGAACTGGAATGCAGGCTTCTCCCTGCGCGGCAGCATCGGCAACTACGTATATAACAATGCCAGCTCCAACAACGGCGCCTACCGCAATTTTTCTTACCCGAATTACCTGGCCAATGTATCCCCCAGCGTGCTGGAAACCAATTTCGCGGTGAACCAGTATTTCTCCGACTACTATGTAGAGAATGCTTCTTTCCTGCGAATGGACAATTTTACCCTGGGGTACAGCTTCAAAAACATCTTAAAGGATAAAGCAAGCCTGCGTGTATCCGCTACTGTGCAGAATGCCTTTGTGATCACCGGCTACAGCGGCCTGGACCCTGAGCTGGGTATTGGCGATGGTATAGACAACAAGTTCTATCCCCGCCCGCGCGTGTATTCCCTGGGCCTGAACCTTGATTTCTAACTGACCAAAACCGGAAAAAATGACAAAGCAACATATCAATAAGTGGTTCCTGGCCGGCTGTGTGAGCATGAGCATGCTGTTAGGCGCCTGCACCAAGGACCTGGACCGTACGCCTTTTTACGACGAAACCTCCGCCAGCGTATATGAAGATTTCAGTAATTACAAATCCGTACTGGCCAAACTCTACGCCGGCTATGCCATTAGCGGCCAGCAGGGCCCTGCGGGCAAGCCGGACCTGACCGGTATAGACGAGGGCTTTTCCAACTACATCCGCCAGTACTGGCAGGCGCAGGAGCTGTGCACGGATGAAGCCGTGATTTCCTGGAACGACGGCACCCTGCCGGATTACCATAAAATGACCTGGACCTCCGGCAATGAGTTCATTAAGGCTACCTACGACCGTATCTATTACGAGGTTGCCGTGTGCAATGAATTTATCCGCGAAACCACCGATGATAAGCTGAACGGCCATGGCATTACCGGCGCCGACCTCGAAGAAGCGAAGCACTACCGGGCAGAAGCCCGTTTCCTGCGGGCGCTGGCTTACTGGCATGCACTGGACCTTTTTGGCAATGTGCCCTTCGCTACCGAGAACGATGAGGTGAGCGCTTCCTTCCTGCCCCCGCAGATCAGCCGCGCGGACCTCTTCGCTTATATTGAATCAGAGCTGACCGCCATTGAGAACGACCTGGTGGATGCCCGGCAGAATGAATACGGCAGGGCGGATAAAGCCGCTGCCTGGACCCTCCTGGCTAAGCTGTACCTGAACGCGGAAGTATACATCAACCAGTCGAAGTATACGGAAGCCATCACCTACTGCAATAAGGTGATCGCTGCCGGGTATAGCCTGTCAGACGAATACCGCAAACTGTTCCTGGCAGATAATAACACTTCGCCCGAGCTGATCTTTCCTATTACGTTTGACGGTATCCGCACCAAAACCTATGGCGGCATGACCTACCTGGTGCATGCGCAGGTAGGCGGCAACATGGATGCCTCCAGCTTTGGCATTAACGGCGGATGGTCCGGCCTGCGCACCACCAGCGCATTTGTAAATCTCTTTGCAGACGTCAGCGGTAATACGGACAAGCGCGCCATGTTCTTTACCAACGGCCAGCAACTGGAGATAGACGATATCTTCAATTTCACGCATGGCTATGCCATTGCCAAGTACCGGAATGTAACCGCTGCCGGTGTGCATGGTTCCGACCAGACCGGCGACTTCCCGGATACGGACTATCCCATGTTCCGCCTGGCAGATGTATACCTGATGTATGCGGAGGCCGTGCTACGCGGAGGCGCCGGCGGGAGCACCGCTACCGCTGTACAATATGTGAACGCGCTCCGGGAGCGTGCCTATGGCAACACCAATGGCAATATTACCGCTGCACAGCTCACGCTGGACCTGGTGCTGAATGAAAGAGGCCGGGAGCTGTTCTGGGAAGGGCATCGCCGTACGGACCTGATCCGCTTCGGCAAATTTACCGGCAGCAGCTACCTGTGGCCCTGGAAGGGCGGGGTGAAGGAAGGAAAGGCCGTGGAGGATTTCCGCACGCTGTATCCCATACCGGCTACAGACAGGACCGCTAACCCGAACCTGGAACAGAACAATGGTTATTGAATGTGCAGATGTGCAAATGTGCGGATGTGCAAATAGTAAATGAAAAGCACCGCGCCAATACATCTGCACATTCGCACATCTGCATATTTGCACATTATAACGAGTACCCAATGAAACCGAAACATTATTTATTAGCGTTCCTCTGCCTCTACTATACACTCCCCGCTTTCTCGCAGGTGCCGTCCCTGGAACGTGTGGAGCCGGCCTTCTGGTGGACAGGCATGCAGCAGCCATTCCTGCAGCTCATCGTGCATGGCGACAAGATCGCGGAGCGCAGCGTGTCCCTGGAATACCCCGGCGTAACGCTGCGGCAGGTGCATAAGGTGGAGAACCCGAACTATCTTTTCCTGGACCTGGACATTGCAGCCACAGTTGCACCGGGCAGCTTCCAGCTCCGTTTCAGTAAGAAAGGAGCAAAAGACCTGCAGTATACCTACGAGCTGAAAGCCCGCAATACGGCTGCCAAAGCACAAGGCGTGACCAGCGCCGACTTGATATACCTGGTCATGCCGGACCGCTTTGCCAACGGCGACACCGGTAATGATATAGTGAAAGGCATGCAGCAGACCACCCTGAACCGCGACTCCATGTACTACCGCCACGGCGGCGATCTGCAGGGCATTATAGATCACCTGGATTACCTGCAGGACCTGGGCGTAACGGCCCTCTGGCTGAACCCGGTGCTGGAGAACGACCAGCCATCGGCCTCTTACCACGGGTACGCCGCTACGGAAAATTATAAGATAGACCGCCGCTACGGCAGCAATGAGCTGTATAAGCGCCTGGTGGATGAGTTGCACAAACGCGGCATGAAGATGGTGCAGGACCTGGTGCACAACCACATTGGCAGCCAGCACTGGACCATGCGTGATCTTCCCTCCAAAGACTGGGTGCACCAGTGGCCGGTATTTACCCGGTCCAATTTCAGGGAGCAGCCCCTGTTCGATCCGTATGCAGCAGCAATAGACAAAAAGCTGATGACCGACGGCTGGTTTGATTACCACATGCCGGATATGAACCAGGACAATCCCTATGTGCGCAACTACTTTACCCAAAGCCATATCTGGTGGATAGAATACGCCGGGGTGGACGGGTTCCGGCTGGATACCTATGGGTATAACGATGCCGGTTATATGAAGGAATGGGCGGAGGCCATGAAGGCGGAATACCCCCAGCTCACTTTCTTTGGCGAGACCTTTGTGCACGGCGTGCCCAACCAGGCCGTTTTTACACAGGGCAACACCCTGAACCGCGGCTTTGATACAGCGTTGCCGGGTGTTACGGATTTCCAGTGTCTCTGGGCCATTTCGGACCTGGTAAACGGGAAGAAGCCTGCGCAGGATGGCGTAACGGAATTGTACAATACGCTGGCGAATGATTTTGTGTACCAGGATGCTACCCGCAACGTAGTGTTCCTGGACAACCATGACCTGAGCCGCTTTTTCTCCGTGGCAGGAGAGAACCTGCACAAGTATAAGCTGGCCCTGGCCTGGCTGCTCACCACCCGCGGCATCCCGCAATTGTATTACGGTGCGGAGATAGGAATGAAGAATTTCTGCAACCCGGACGGGCTGGTGCGCGAGGACTTTAAAGGGGGCTGGCCCGGCGATCCGGTGAACAAGTTCACCGCTGCCGGCCGCACGCCCGCAGAGAATGAAATGTTCGATTACCTGCGGAAGCTGGCCGGTTACCGGAAACAGCATACCGTGCTGCAAACCGGGCGCCTGATGCAATACGTGCCGGAGAACGGCGTATACGTATACTTTCGCTATGATGACAGCGAAACGGTTATGGTGATCATGAACGGGAATGACAAAGCGCAGCACCTGCCGCCTGGCAGGTTTACGGAAAGGACGCAGGGCTTCAGCAAGGCCGTGGACATTATTACCGGCAAAGAACAGGTCCTTGCGGATACGATAGTGGTGCCGGCGCTCACCACCCTGGTTTTCGAGCTAAAAAACTAACAGCTTTTTTAAATAATGATACAGGCATACATTTTTGACCTGGATGGTGTGATCGTGGACACGGCAGTGTACCACTACCGGGCCTGGAAACGACTGGCCAATGAACTGGGATTTGATTTTACGGAAGCGCAGAACGAAGCGCTGAAAGGCATCAGCCGCGCACGTTCCCTGCAACTGATACTGGAATGGGGCGGCGTGCAGCGAACGCCTGCAGAGCAAAAGGAACTGGCCGGCCGCAAGAATGAATGGTACGTGGAAATGATCAGCCGCATGACGCCGGATGAAATACTGCCCGGCGCTAAAGAGCTGCTGGCGCAGGCAAAGGATGTCGGCATCCGCACCGCCCTGGGATCGGCCAGTAAAAATGCGGGCATCATCCTGGAAAGGACTGGGTTGCTACCCCTGTTCGATGTGATCGTGGATGGCAACACCGTATCCGCTTCCAAGCCGGACCCGGAAGTGTTCCTGCAGTGCGCGGCAAAGCTGGGCATTGCGCCTGCGCATTGCATGATATTTGAAGATGCCATTGCTGGCATTGCCGCTGCCAGGGCGGCCGGCATGAAAGTGATCGGCATCGGGGATGCGGCTGTGCTTACGGGAGCCGATGCTGTACTGCCTGGCTTGCAGGATATGACCATCGCAAAACTCCAAACGTTAACAGCCAACAGCTAAAAGTGAGCAACCTATATGAAGCACTACATCAAAGTGGATGAATGGAACATTATCGAAGAGGGCTTCGATCCCCACGTTAATAAGGTGTCTGAAAGCATCTTCAGCATCGGTAACGGCCGCATGGGCCAGCGGGCAAATTTTGAAGAAGCTTATTCCGGCGAAAGCCTGCTCGGCAATTATGTGGCAGGCGTTTACTATCCCGATAAGACCCGCGTGGGGTGGTGGAAGAACGGTTACCCCGAGTATTTCGCAAAAGTACTGAATGCCGCCAACTGGATAGGCATCGACATACGCATTGGCGATGAAGTGCTGGACCTGGCCACCTGCCAGGTCAGCGGCTTCAGGCGGGTGCTCAACATGAAAGCCGGCTACCTGGAACGTTCCTTCACCGCTACGCTTGGCAGCGGTAAAAAAGTGCAGGTGCATGCGCAGCGCTTCTGCAGCATTGTAGACGATGAAGCGGGCGCTATCCGTTACCGCATTACCCCCCTGAACTTTGACGGGCAACTGGACATTACGCCTTTCATAGACGGGGATGTAAAGAACCAGGACGCCAATTACGATGAAAAGTTCTGGGAGGAGGTACAGCGCCGGACAAGCGGCTGCAGCGCCTACCTGACGCTGCGCACCAAAAAAACGGGCTTTGATGTATGTACCGGCCAGCAGTTCCGGGTGTATTGCGAGGGCGAACCGGTAGCGGAACCGGTGCTGCCGGTGGAGGCCGAAAAGTATGTGGCAGGGCGTATAGTGGTGCCCGTTACAGCAGGGCAGGAAGTGACGATAGAGAAATTTGCCGCCAACCTGTCCTCAGAGAACCATCCCCGGGAAACCCTGCCGGACGCCTGCAGGGAACTGGTGGAAAGCTGTTTCGCCAAAGGTTTTGACCGCATGCTGGAAGCGCAGGCGGCCGCCTGGGCGGCCAAGTGGGAGGAAAGCGATATCGTGATCGAGGGGGATGCCGCAGCCCAGCAGGGCATTCGTTTTAACATCTTCCAGCTCCACCAGACCTACACCGGTGAGGACGCACGCCTGAACATAGGCCCCAAAGGCTTTACCGGCGAGAAGTACGGCGGCGCCGCCTACTGGGACACGGAAGCGTATTGTATTCCCTTTTACCTGGCGACAGCCGGCCCCCAAGTAGCGCGTAACCTGCTGCTGTACCGTTACCGCCATCTGCCCAAAGCGATTGAGAACGCAGCCAAGCTGGGCTTCAGCAACGGGGCTGCCCTGTATCCCATGGTGACGATGAACGGCGAGGAATGCCATAACGAATGGGAGATCACTTTTGAGGAGATACACCGCAATGCTGCCATTGCCTTCGCCATTTACAACTATACCCGTTATACCGGCGATACTGCCTACCTGGCGGATTATGGCCTGGAGGTGCTGCTGGCCATTGCGCGTTTCTGGGCGCAGCGTGTGAGCTGGAGCGATGCCCGCCGGCAATACGTTATGCTGGGCGTAACCGGCCCCAATGAGTACGAGAACAATGTAAACAACAACTGGTATACCAATACCATGGCCGGCTGGTGCCTGCAATATGCATTGGAGGCGCTGGAGCAGGTGCAGCGGGAGGCGCCGGAAAAATATGCGGCGCTGCTGGCGCGCATACAGTTTCATACGGAAGGTGAGACTGTGCAGTGGCAGCACATTATCCGTCACCTCTGTTACCCGGAAGATAAAGCGCTGGGCATTTTCCTGCAGCAGGACGGTTACCTGGATAAGGAGCAGGTGCTGGCTAAAGACCTGGACCCTGCGCAGCGGCCGCTTAACCAGCACTGGAGCTGGGATCGCATACTCCGTTCCTGCTTTATCAAGCAGGCGGATGTGCTGCAGGGATTATACTTCCTGGAAGATCGTTTTGATGAAGGCACGCTGCGCCGGAATTTCGATTTTTATGAACCGCGCACGGTGCATGAAAGTTCGCTTTCTCCCTGTGTGCACGCCATTATAGCCGCCAGGTTGGGGGATGAGCAGCGGGCCTATGAATTTTACCTGCGCACTTCCCGTCTGGACCTGGACGATTATAATAATGATACCGAGGACGGCCTGCACATTACTTCCATGGCTGGCACCTGGATGAGCGTGGTGGAAGGATTTGCCGGGATGCGGGTGCGCAACGGCGAGCTGCATTTTGCTCCCTTCCTGCCCGCCAAATGGCAATCCTTTGCTTTTAACGTCCGTTTCCGCGGTGCATTGCTGAAAGTGGAGGTAAGCAGGCAGGGGGTGCGGATATGCAATCATGGGGACCAGGAGCTGCGCATATATTTGTATGAACAGGCGTATGGGGTAAAAGCACAGTCGCAGTTGCAGGCATTGAGGCAATAATGGTTTAATTTTAACTGAATTAATAATGAAGAATTAATAGTTAATAATCGTAACACCGGTGTTTCAATTAAACATTATTGTTACAAGAATTATTAATTCTTCATTATTAATTATTAATTCTTCAGTCATGAAGCGGATGAATTTCCGGCAGATATGGAACATGAGCTTTGGTTTCCTGGGCATACAATTTGGTTTTGCCCTGCAGAACGGGAATGCCTCCCGTATCCTGCAAACCTTTGGCGCTGATGTGGAGCACTTGTCCCTGTTCTGGCTGGCCGCGCCGCTTACCGGCATGATCGTGCAGCCCATTATCGGGCACTACAGCGATCGTACCTGGAACCGGCTGGGCCGCCGCAAGCCTTATTTCCTGGTGGGCGCGCTGTGCACTGCCCTGGCGCTGGTGCTGCTGCCCAATGCGGGACTCATTACTGTTTTGTTGCCGCCGGTACTGATAGGTGCGGGCCTGCTGATGCTGATGGACGCTTCCATCAACGTAGCGATGGAACCTTTCCGTGCGCTGGTGGCGGACAACCTGCCGGATGCGCAGCGCAGCACCGGTTTTTCCGTACAGACGTTCCTGATAGGCGTGGGTGCCGTGGCCGGCTCCTGGTTGCCATATATTTTAGCAGAGTATGCAGGCGTACCCAAAACAGCGCCTCCGGGCCAGGTGCCGGACAATGTGATCCTTTCCTTTTACATAGGGGCTGCCATACTGGCCGGCGCTATTGGCTGGACTATTATTACCACCCGTGAATACTCCCCGCAGGAGCGCGCCCGTTTCAGCCCGGCAGGGGAGGAGGCGGCAGCACCGTCCAAGGGTATCCTGTCGGTGTTCAGGGATTTTTCCACCATGCCGGTCGCTATGCGGCAATTAGGCCTGGTGCAGTTCTTTTCCTGGTTTGCCCTGTTCTCCATGTGGGTGTTCACGACGCCTGCTATTGCGCAGCATGTATACCAGGTGCTGCCGGGCGATACTTCTTCTGAAAGATTTGCAGATGCCGGCAACCAGGTAGGCATTTTGTTTGGCATCTATAACGGCGTATCTGCCGTATACGCCTTATGCCTGCCAGCCCTGGCCCGCGCCACGAGCCGCAAAACAGCGCATGCGCTATCCTTGTCAGCAGGCGGGCTATGCCTGCTGTGGTTGTATTTCATAAAAACGCCGGCCATGCTGGTGTATCCCATGATCGGCGTAGGGCTGGCCTGGGGCAGTATTTTATCCATGCCCTATGCCATGCTGTCCAGCGTGTTGCCGGTGCATAAAATGGGCGTGTACATGGGCATCTTTAACTTCTTCATTACCTTCCCGCAGATCGTGAACGGCCTGCTGGGCGGCGTGATCGTGAAGTACTGCTTTGGCGGGCAGGCTATTTATGCGCTGTCCATGGCCGGTGTTTTCATGTTGCTGGCAGCAGTGGCCGTGCTGTATGTGAAGGATGGGAGTGGGAAAAGTAAAGTTACGTTGTAGGTGTGTCAAGCGCTTTTATCAGTTTCAGGAAGTCGATAAGCCCTATGGCTTCTGTTTTTTCAGGCATAGGAAAACGTTCCATCCCTGAATATACTACGAATTTTCGTGTCGCGCCAATATCTTCGCAGGCGGTGTGAAATGTTTTCCTGATTGTGGGAGCGGCGGACCGTTTAATTTCAATGGCCCAGACCTGGCTACCCGGCCCTTCCAGCACCAGGTCGATTTCCGTTTGTGTTGTTGTACGATAGTAACTATACCGCCATTTATTTGACAGGTTGACAATAATGTTTTCGGCAACAAAGCCTTCCCAGCTAGCCCCCACAACGGGATGACCAAGTAAACTATCGAAATCAGAGATGTTCAGAAGTTTGTGCAGGATACCCGTATCACGCAGGTAGATTTTAGGAGATTTGATCAGCCTTTTTTTAGTATTTCCCGCCCAGGGCTGTACCTGCCTGACCATATAAAAATCGGTTAGGATATCTAAGTAAGATCGTATAGTGGTATGAGATACCTCCAGGCTCTTGCCTATTTCGGACAGAACGATCTGCTGACCATGATAATGCGCCAGCATTGACCAGAAAGTTTTCATCCTGGTTGCGGAGACCTGTGGCCCCATAAGGGGAATGTCGCGTTCTACATAGGAAGAAATAAAATCACTGCGCCATTCCCAACTCTCATCATCAGTTGTTGCCAGGTAGCTGTCGGGAAATCCGCCTCTGAACCATAATTTCAGCGGATTGAAACCAAGTGGATCATTTTTATAGGTTTCCATCACCGAAAACGGACTTAATTCCAGGTACCGGATTCTGCCTGCAAGCGTTTCGGAAGATTGCTGGAGCAAGTCGCGTGAAGCCGAACCAAGCAGGAGAAATTGTCCTGCTTTTTCCCCGGCGCGTTTGCGAATGTCAACCAAACCACGCAGCACCCGGAAGAGATCCGGTTTCCGTTGTACTTCGTCAATGATAAGAAGCTGATTCTTGAAAAGTTTCAAATAGCCTTCCGTGTCGCTCAGTTTGCTCAGGTCTGTGTCCAGTTCAAGATCAAGGTAGGAGGACTTTTTACGAATATTATCCTGCACTATTTGAAGGGCAAGAGTTGTTTTGCCTACTTGCCTTGGGCCTACAAGTGCAACGACAGGCATATTTTTTAAAGCATTGTGCAATTTATCTTCAAGATCGCGGGGTATCATTTGTCGTATTTAGAAGGTTGTACTTTCAAATATCTGTAAAAATACCAAAAATATTGGATAATTGAAAGTATAACTTTCAGATTGCACGTTTTTGGGTCAATATTGGGAATAGAACAAAAGGCTGCATAATACCGCTGTTCCGTGCCTGCGGAACAGCGGTAGGTAATTACATAAAAAACTGCTCTGAAACAACCTTGCCGTCCTTTACCTGGTATACGCACAGCTCGCTCATTTTCATGCGCCCCATTCCCTTCATGGTAAGGTCCATTGTCATGATAAGCGCAAAGCTGTTGTCCGCTACCAAAGGCTCGGATACGTCGCCCCCGTGTACTTCCTCTACCATAGCGCTCCACTTCTGGCCTTTTTCAATAATGGCCTGCAGCCCTTTGGTTTCCTTTTCAAATTCCGGGGTGGCATACGGTTCAATGCTGACGGCGTCTTCCGCGTACAATTCCTTTTGCGCGGTTTCATAATCGCCCTTGCGGCAGAGCTCCGCGAGGCGGTTGGCAATTTCCTGCGTGGTCATGGTGGTTGCTTGTGTAGTCATGATGATCAGTTTTTTTGGCGTTAAACAGATTTGAAGCAGTACAAATGTACTGTCATTCCTGGAAACAGCCGTGCGCAGATTTTTTTTATCTTCACAGGCATGTATAATATTATATGCTTCGGTGAAATGCTCTGGGATATTCTCCCGGATATGGAGCTACCCGGCGGCGCTCCTATGAATGCAGCCTACCACCTGCAGAAACTGTCCCCGCAGGTAGCGGTCATTTCAAAAGTAGGGAAGGATAATTATGGAGAGCGACTGCTGGCGCTGCTGCGCAGGCATGGGCTCACCACGGCCTACGTGCAGCAGGATGCGGCACAGCCTACCGGCAGGGTGCTGGCCCAGCCCATCAGCGACCACGATGTGCAGTACAATATATTGTTCCCTGCCGCCTGGGATTTCATTGAATGGCAGCCTGCACTGGACGGGCTGCTGCGGCAGGCGGAGTACCTGGTGTTCGGCAGCCTGGCTACCCGGCACGAGGTATCCCGTAATACCCTGCACAAAGCCCTGGAGTACGGTGTGAAGAAAGTGCTGGACATCAACCTGCGGGCGCCGCATTATACCCGCGAAGGCATCTCCCTGCTCCTGCAGCATTGCCATGTTCTAAAGCTGAACGGCGCGGAGCTGGAGCTGATCAGCAGTTGGCTGGGCGATTTTCCCGCCCGGGAGGACAAGGTGCGCGCCATTTCCCGGCAATATGATACGCATACCATTATAGTAACGCTGGGCGCGGATGGCGCCCTGCTGTATATGAACGACCGCTTTTATTACCACCCCGGTTTCCGGGTGCAGGTGGCGGATACTATCGGCAGCGGCGATGCTTTCCTGGCCGGGTTTCTCAGCAGCATGATACACGGGCGCACGCCGGAGCAGTGCCTGGCCTATGCCAATGCCGCGGGCGCGCTGGTAGCTTCCCGTGCCGGCGCCTGCCCCGATTATGATGTGTGGGAAATAGACCGCTTGCTGGATTAGTGTCATGTCAACTGTACGATGTAGGGTAAGCCGCCGTCATTTTCGTTCTTGGCAATGCAAAAAATGTGAGTACGGTTGACATGACACTAAGGCACTTCATTCCTTTTTAGCAAGGGTAGCAGCAGGAAGCGGGTGGCCACCAGGCCCACCGCAAAGCCGATGGCGAGGATGCCCAGCAAGGTGTTCAAGGGCATGGCGTTGCAGTTGGCGCCGCTTGTGATGCCCAGCCAGGGCAGCTCCTTGTTGAGGAAGATGGCCATAGCGCTGGTGATCACCAGCAGGTTAAGCTGCGCAATTAATAATATCAGCACTTTCTTCTTCAGTTTCCACCCATCTCCTTTATAGCGGATGCCGGCCACGTATAAAACGGCGGTCAGCAGCGTAAGGGCCAGGAAAAAATAAGCCGCCCATTTGAAATATTCATCGCCTTTATAAGATCCCATGCCCACGCTGCAGGGGTTTTTGAAGAGTTGACGGTATACCCTCAGCTCATGCATCACGCTTTGCCAGAAAGTGAGGGGACGGGGAACGGCGGCAATCAGCCGCACCGTGTCGAGGTAAACGGTGTCCGTTACTACAAACTTATCTACCAACTCATTCCACAGGTCACTGTAGCCGTCATCGGCGCCCAGTGTCCAGATGGCCACACCGCCCAGGTCATTGCTCAGCACATAATCGTATTTGGGCCCCAGCGTATTGGCATCGTCAAACCAGATCTCTTCTTTTACTTCTCCGGCCGCATCTTTTATTTCTATGAAAGCAGATTCCATAGCCTCATCATACAGGGCGGCGGTGTCAATATCATATCGTTTCCGGATCTCGTTGTAGGGAATGTAATCCAGAAAGCCGTCCGGCGATCCGTAGGCGCCTTTCTTCCACAGCGCGCCGTAATAGGGGATCATCAGTACAAACTTCGCCGGCGGGATATCCCGCTGCAGGTAGCGGGAAACGGTAGCGTCGATGGATTGGGAGGGATTGCCTTTCAGCGGCGCCAGCGGGCCGGCTGTTTGTCCGCTGGCATGTGTAAAGTCGATCAGGAAAAACGTGACCGACGTGTTCAGCGCCTGCAGATCGTAAGCCAGCTCCTTGTCAAAGGCAGGGATTACCACGTTGACCGTATATTTAGGGTCAAAGCTGTGCAGGTGGCTGTGCAGGTCACTGATGAATTGGGTGAAAGCCTGCCGCTGCTGTTTGCTGACCCCCCGGAAATAAATGGTCACGCCGTTGGCCTGCCGTTGCTGCAGTACGTGTCCCAGGGTATCGGCCAGCAGCAGTTGCGCATCATCCCGTTGTAACAGCGCAGTTATATTATTGGTGTTTTTGTCGGATATGATCAATTGCAAATTACAGCCCGCTGCCTGGGCGGCGGCAACTGCATCCAGTTGGGCTTCCTTGAAATTGGCGCGGACGCGGCCGGTGCGACCATCTACGGAGTAGCCCAGGAACCCGAAGGTAGTGAGCGCGCTGAAGTTATAATTAAGGTATTTGTCGCCCATCTGGTAGGGATGGATGCCGGTTACGTTTGCTTTCTGCGTAAGGTTCACGGTATATTCCACCCCCAGGCTGTCGCCCAGGCGCAGGGTGTCTTTCTGGTCGCCGGGCCGGCCATACACCGCTCTCACCAGTTTGAGCTTTTCCTGTTTGGCTTTTTCCGATTGCGCCTGTTCATTCTTTTGCTGCAGGATGGGCAGCATTTTATTGACCAGTGAGTTGATATCGTTTTCTGATCCGCTGTCTGCAGCAGGGCCGGGGTCTTCAGCCGGCGCAGGGACGGGCGTATCTTTCAGAGGCGGCGGTACGCCGCAGCAGCCCATGGTGCTAAGCAGGGATACCAGGGAATCAAAGTGCTGGTTCTCCGTTTTTTCCAGTTGCTGGTTCAGCAGTTGTATGTCGCGCGAGGTGACCACCAGCGAGTCCGCCAGTATCTGGTTGATGATGGCGATGACCCTTTCCTGCTCGCGCGCCCGGGCGTTTTTCCTGAATTTAAAAGCGTTGAGGATCTTTTTTACCAGCTTGGCCTTTACGGCAGTATCGGATGGCAGCTTCGGCGCCTTGGGCGCTTTTGGCGCACTAACCTTGTCGGGTATATGAACTTTTTGGCTGTAGACAGAGGAAATGCATGTGTTGAGCGCAAGGAACACAAAAAGACAACAGGTCATTTTTCGGGAGGGGCTCATAGGTTTTAATTGTATAGAAGATAGAGAATTAAAATTTAAATAAAAATTTTTATCTTAATTTTTAACCAATTATATTGTGCCGGAATGATAATAGGACTGCAGAACCATTACTCAACTTAACCAGGTTTACAAACTTAAACATAATAATCTAACCTTTACCTATCTGTCGGAAGACAGAAATAAAAAATTTGATGATCTATGAAACCTTAGTCTGCATCACAGAGGAGATTAACAGCAGTTTCAAAAGAAAGCTCCAAACCAATGAAGAGAAAGCGATCTTGTCCGGTATTGTCAACCAGGACGGGTCCGTTGCAATACAGGGAGAGAACAAGATCATAGTAACACTGTTGAATGTTGAAAAAGACACAATTGGTAAAAGCACAGCCGGAACCCCTGTTGGCGTTACAACTCCAAACACTGCTCCAGCGGTCAATATCAATTTGTATGTTTTGTTTTCCGCATACTTCAGCAGCAATAACTATCCGGAAGCCCTCCGCTTTCTTTCTTTTGTGGTAGCGCACTTTCAATCCAAGAACGTTTTTACCAGGGCTAACACGCCCGCTATGGATGCAAGGATCGGGAAACTGATCTTTGAAATGGAGAGCCTCGGAGCAGATAAGCTCAACAACATCTGGACTACGCTCGGAGCCAAGTATATGCCCTCCGTAGTTTATAAAGTACGTATGCTTACGTTTGACGATTCCATTATCAGGGAATACAGGCCTGTTGTTACCGGTACAGAAGGTAGCGTAGGTCCTGCATGACCAGGCACATAATTCAACACAGAAAGGTGAAATATGATATACTGACCGCAGTATTTTACCGTCATTCTTTTTTCCCGGGCCACGGCTATGAAGGAATCAGCATCCGTGTGCCTGCACATACCGCGGAATCCCTGCTGCAGCATGGCCTGATCCTGAAGCTGCGGCAGGACGGCTTCCTGTTACTGTACGATGCCATGCCTGCCGGCCGCAGCCGTACCAGGGATACTTTGCTGCAGGAAAAGATCCGCCTGGATTTTGATCTTGTACTGAACGATGAGCTGTTCTATAATTATACACAGGTAGCCGTCAGCAACCTGGCCGGCAGCCTTTTCTATTTCAGCAATGCGCAGCAGCGCGCCGTACCGGTTGCCCTGCATAAGGAAGAGCAGGTGACCGCGCAGGACCTTCGCCCGCTGGCGGAGCTGGCGGAAACGTTCTTCGTAAAGCCTTTTGGCCGGCTGGAGCTGTTGCTGGATGAACACTTGCTGCCCGCCTACCATATCAGCTTCAGCGCCAAAGCCACGCGCTGGTGCTATTTCCTGGTGGGAAAGGAGCTTCGGGAGCTGGCCAGACCGGCCGTAATAGGTACTAACGGTAACGGGCACTTCGACATGCCTGTAATGATCAGCCTGCCGGGGAACGAAACCGTGCCGGTGCTGATATCCAAAAATGCGCTGCCCCTTGCCCGGGAGCCGGTGCAGACCTTTCAACTGGTGGATTATTCCACCCTGGATACCACCCGTTACAAGGTGGTCATTGCCGCTTTGCCGGCGCCGGAAATAGGCAGGGTGTCCAATGCCGCCGCTGCATTGTACGAACAAGGAAATGAATACTCTGAAATATTTTTATACTAATCTCAAAAATCACACGATATGGCTTCAACATTAATGACCCCCGGGGTTTATATTGAAGAAAAGAACGCCTTCCCAAGTTCGATCACCGCCGTGGCCACCGCCGTGCCCGTATTTATCGGCTACACCCAGAAAGCGGAAAGGAACGGGAAGTCCCTGCTGCACAAGCCCACCAGGATCACCTCGTTCGCCGAGTACCTGGAGCACTTTGGCAGCGCCTTCAAACCCAAATTCACCCTGGCGGAACCAGACCCTAAAGTAAAGCAGGAAACCTTCCGCATCAATGGCAAGGCTACCATTGTCAAGCTCAATGACAGGAATACCGCTTATATGTATAACGCGATCCGGCTGTTCTATGCAAACGGCGGCAGTGTTTGTTATATATTATCGGTAGGCGAGTACGGTGACACGCCCGATGGTTTTGACATCAGCGCAGATGATTTCATCGGCTCCGACAGCAAGCCCAATGCCTTTACCATCCTGGAAAAGGAAACAGAGCCTACGCTGATCGTACTGCCCGACGCCATTGCTTTGGGAGAAGATTGTTACACTTCCATCTACACCCAGGTGCTGAACCACTGCGCCGCCATGCAGAGCCGCTTCGGCATCTTTGACCTGGTAAAGCAATTGCCTGCCGATACCACGGATGCGGTAGTAGGCGCTTTCCGGGAGAAGATAGGTGTGAACTTCCTCAACTACGGCGCCGCCTATTATCCCTGGCTGAAAACAGCCATCGTGCTGCCCGATGAGGTGAGCTTCGAGAACCTGGACGCTTCCGTAGACCTGGAAACCCTGCTGCCCGAGCCGGCCGCCGCGCTCATCGTGAAGAAGTTCAAGGAGAATGCGGACCCTGACAGCCATACCAAAAAGAATTTCCACCAGTCGCTGAAAGCGGCCAGCCCTACCTATACGCATGTACTGGAAGAGATCAGGGCGCTGCTGAACGAGCTGCCCCCCAGCGCCGCCATGGCAGGTATTTACACTACGGTAGACAATTCCCGCGGCGTATGGAAAGCCCCGGCCAATGTGTCCGTAAGCGCCGTAAACGCACCGGCTGTCAATATCTCCAACGAAGAGCAGAAAAGCCTGAACGTGGATATCATGGCCGGCAAATCCATCAACGTGATCCGGCCTTTCCCCGGTATCGGCACGCTGGTATGGGGCGCCAGGACACTGGACGGCAACAGCCAGGACTGGCGTTACATCAATGTAAGGCGCACCCTCATCATGATAGAACAATCCGTGAAGCTGGCTACCCGTACCTATGTGTTTGAGCCGAACGATGCCACTACCTGGCTCTCGCTCAAGACCATGATCAGCAGCTTCCTGGAAAATCTCTGGAAACAGGGCGCCCTGGCCGGTGCTGCACCTGCACAGGCGTTTGACGTACAGGTGGGCCTCGGCGCTACCATGACGCCCCAGGACATCCTGGACGGCCTGATGCTCGTTACCGTGAAAGTAGCGCTCACCCGCCCGGCGGAGTTCATCGTGATCACATTCCAGCAGCAGATGCAGCAAAGCTAATGCGCACATTAAGACACTTTTATTACTAGACCTTTAAATATTTCGCTATGGCAGATTTAAAAACAGATGGTTCTACCCAGTCGGCCGCCATATGGCCTTTGGTCCGCTTTTCCTTTAAAGTGCTTTGGGACAAGACTGAAATCATATTCCAGGAAGTGACCGGTCTTACCTCCGAAACACAGGTGATAGAATACCGCGGCGGCAGCAGCCCCGTGTACTCCACCGTGAAAATGCCCGGCATCCAGAAGTTCAATAACATCACTTTCAAAAAAGGTACTTTCCAGACCGACAATACCCTGTGGACACTGTACGCGGGCACCAACGGCGGTATTAAAATGAACACCATCAAGCGCACCAGCGTGACCATCAGCCTGCTGGACGAGAACCAGCAGGTGGCCATGAGCTGGACGCTCAAGAACGCCTTCCCCGTAAAAGTGCAGGTAACTGACATGAAATCCGACGCCAACGAACCGGCCATTGAGACCATGGAAGTGGCGCACGAAGGACTGGCGCTGGTAGCACAGTCTTAAACATGACAGGAACGGTATAAAAATATTATAGCATGTCGTCTTATTATCCCCCGGTAGGGTTTCGTTTCAGTGTAGTGGTGAGCGGGATTAGCGGCACAAACGAAGGCAGCTTCCAGGAGGTAAGCGGCCTTTCGGTAAAGATATCTCCGATGGAAATAAAGGAGGGAGGGGAGAACCGGTTTACCCGCCGTTTACCCGTCCCTCCTAAATATGAGAACCTGGTGCTGAAGCGCGGTATGCTTTTCGGCTCGTCCCTCATCCGGTGGGTGAAGACCACCCTCACGGAGTTCACCTTTACGCCGAAGAACGTAACGGTGAACCTGCTGGATGGCGACGGCAGCATACTGGCGGCCTGGAGCTTTACCAACGCCTATCCCGTAGCCCTGAAGGTATCCGATTTCAAAGCGCAGGACAGCGCCATCGTTGTAGAAACGCTGGAGCTGGCCTATGATTTTTTTCAACAAACCAAATAAGCTATGCCGCTGGAAATAAGAGAGCTGGTTATCAAAGTGAATATTGAAGAGCATACGTCCCGCCCCGCCGGGAACAACCTGGGCGCAAAAGAGTTGCAGGCGCTGAAAGACAAGGTGGTGCGGGAGTGTATGGAAAAGCTGATCAGCAACATAGAGAACTTATCCGTCAGATAAAGTTGTGAGGAATGGCATTGACCAAATTACTGATACAAGGCTATTCGGACCCTACGGCCACCACCGGGTTGATAGGCTCCGTGCAGGCCGCCATCAATCCCGAGACCTATTCGCTCAGCTACAATATATCCTACAAGCAGGCGGAAACGCTGGGCGCATCCGCACCTACGGAAATATTCACCCGTATGGACTCCGGCGATTTTGAGCTGGAGCTGCTGGCGGATGGTACCGGCGTGGTGCCCCTGCCTACCGGCGTGTCTACCGTAGATGCTTATATAGAACAGGTAAAAAGCATTGTATACGATTACCAGGGGAATGTGCACCGGCCCAACTACCTGCGCATTACCTGGGGCAAGACCGTATTTACCGGTGTTTGCAAGAATATAACGGTAAAGTATACCCTGTTCAACCCGGACGGGTCGGCCCTGCGCGCTTCCATAAAGCTCAGCCTTTCGGAATCCGTGCCCCTGGCCACCAAAACGCAGGAGGGAAGGACCTCCTCCCCGGACCTTACGCATGTGCGCACCGTGCTGGCAGGCGATACCCTGCCGCTGATGACCTACCGCATATACGGGGAGCCCTTTCATTATATGGAAGTGGCCCGGGTAAACGGGCTGGACAGCATTCATGATATTAAGCCGGGCGACGAACTGTATTTTCCGCCCTTAAAAAAGTGATACATGGCAACGATACCTACAAATGTGCAGGACCCTACATTGCGCGTGACCGTTACTGCTAACGGGAGCGCCGTGCAGGATCTTTTCCCGCTGGTGTCCGTGCAGGTTTATCACGAAGTGAATAAAATATCCTATGCGGAGATCGTGATCAGGGATGGTACGGTAGCCCAGGCTTCCACCGGCGTGATCGGGGATTTCCCGGCCAGCGACAGCGATTATTTTGTGCCGGGGGCAACCGTATCCATATCCGCCGGTTATGGCGTGCTGCCCGCCCAGCAGTTGTTTACCGGCATTGTGGTAAAGCAGTCCATACAGGCCAACGAGGACGGCACTTTCAGCCTGGTGGTCACCTGCAAGCACAGCGCCGTGAAAATGACCATCTCTAAAAAGGATGCGGTGTTCGCCAACCAGACGGACAGCGCCATCATGTCTGCCCTGGTCAGCAACAGCGGGCTGTCCGCCTCCGTGCAGTCCACTTCAGACGTGAACGAGCTGCTGTTCCAGAAGTTCGCTACAGACTGGGATTTCCTGCTGGCGCGCGCGGACTTCAACGGTTTCCTGGTAACGCTGGTGAATGAGCAGGTAAAGGTAGGGCCGCCGCAGGTATCCGGTTCGCCGGTAGTGGCGGTTACGTTCGGGCAGTCCATTAACAGCTTCCACGCGGAGCTGAACGCAGAGCGGCAGGTGTCTTCATTGTCTGCCGCCGCCTGGGACCCGCAAACGCTTACCATGCTTACCTCCTCCGCTTCGGAGCCTTCGCTGAACGGGCAGGGCAACCCGGCGCCGCAGCAGTTGGCATCCGCCCTGCAGCAAACGCCGATGGAGCTGGTCACCAATTCGCCGCTTACGCAGGCAGAGCTGCAGACCTGGGCCAACAGCACCCTGCTGCGCATGCGATTGCAGGCGGTGCGCGGAAAAGTGTCCTTCATGGGCAATGCTACCGTGCTGCCGGATACGCTGATACAGCTTTCCGGCGTAGGCTCCCGTTTTGATGGCAACGCCTATGTAACGGCAGTCACCCATGCCATGCAGGATGGCCAGTGGACCACCACCGCCAGGTTCGGGCTGGACAGCAAGCCCATTTTTGAGAAGGAGAACTTTTCCTATCACCCGGCCAACGGGCAGGTGCCTGCTATCCGCGGACTGCAACTGGGAGAGGTGGTGAGCATCTCGCAGGACCCCGGTGCAGAATACCGGGTGCAGGTAAAGCTGGCCTCCACCGCGGAAGGGCAGACCGGCACCTGGGCGCGCCTCGCTAATTTTTATGCCACTGCGGGCGCCGGTGATATCTTTTACCCGGAAATAGGGGATGAGGTAGTAGTAGGCTTCGTGGAAAATGACCCCCGCTTTCCCGTCATACTCGGCAGTTTGTACAGCAAAGGGAAAACACCGCCCGTTACGCAGGCGGATAATAACAATTATACCAAGGCGCTGTATACCAAAAGCCAGTTGAAGGTAACCTTTGACGACCAGAACAAGGTCATCACCATTGCTACCCCCGGCGGCAATACCATTACCCTTACGGATACCGGCACTGCTATTGAGATCACGGATATGAACCAAAACAGCATTAAAATGTCGTCCTCCGGTGTGGACATCAACAGTGTGGCGAATTTATCCATACAGGCTACCGGCTCCATCACGATGAGCGGGACCGGCGGCGTCACCATCACCTCTCCCGCAGATGTGACGGTAAACGGCACCAATGTCACCACCGCGGCCACCGCCTCACTGTCCGCTACCGGCGCCAGTTCGGCCACCGTATCCACCGGGGGCGTCATGACGGTGATGGGGGCGACAGTTATGATAAATTGAAGAAAGAAATTACATCATAAATCATACATCGTATTATGGGACAACCAGCCGCCAGGCTAACAGATATGCATACCTGCCCCCTGGTAACGCCGGCCCTGCCGCCGGTACCGCATGTGGGAGGCCCGATAGTAGGGCCCGGGATGCCCAATGTGCTGATAGGCATGCTGCCCGCCGCTGCGCTGGGCGACCTGCTGACCTGTGTAGGGCCGCCCGACACGATCGTGAAAGGATCGGCCACGGTACTTATTGGCGGGCGCCCCGCTGCCCGCATGGGTGATATGACCGCGCATGGCGGCGTGATCGTATCCGGTTGCCCCACCGTATTGATAGGAGGATGAACTATGGCTAAGGAAATACAATCATTTTTAGGAACGGGATGGAGCTTCCCGCCTTCATTCGACAAGCTGGACGCCGGCGTGCAAATGGTGTCCGATGTGGCGGATATCGAGGAAAGCATCCGCATCATACTCAGCACCATTCCCGGTGAGCGTATTATGCAGCCGGATTTTGGCTGCGACATCAAGAAGCTGGTTTTTGAGATCGCGGACGCCTGGCTGGTCAGCGAGCTGAATCATATTATTTACCACGCGCTCCTCCAGTACGAGCCGCGTATCATTTTCATAGAAGCGGCCGTAGTGGATAAAAGCATGGAAGCCGGCGTACTGTATGTGCAGATCACGTACAGCATTATTGCTACCAATACACGGCACAATATGGTATATCCCTTCTACTACCTGGAAGGCACCAACATCAGCGGCGGATGAGTAATTTTTTTGAACATATACAGGACGGTATCAGTCAGTTAGAACGGCAACTGGAAGCGTTAATGCCTGCATATGTGAAAGTGGACGACCGGTCGCCGCATGAATTGCTGCAGTTGCTGGCGCGCCTCGCTCCCCAGTTCAATTACTATAACTTCAATAACCGCCCCGATGGCGGCTGGGAGGAGTTTTTCCATGCAGACCTGCTGGTGATGCTGCTCACGGCCGGCTCCCTGGATTTTACCGGTTACGAAGCTACGTTTACCCGCCTGCGTGAGAATTTACAGCATGCCACCAGTGATGACGCGTTGTTTGACAATACGCGCACCCTGTTCCTGCTGCTCTATGACATAGGAGTTGTGCTGATGGATACCCTGCATAAGCTGCGGGAGGCGGACAAGTCCTACCGGATCTGGCATTACGTGGAGCAGGTGATGGACAGCCTGGAGGAAGACATGACCCGCCTGCACCGCTTCGAGCACCAGGTGGTAAAGCTGTTTCCCCGGCAACTGGCCCTGCATGACCACCACATCCGCCCGCTGGACCTGTCGCACAGGCTGCGCCGGCTGTATACCCGCGCTTTTAACGATGCAGGGGATGGGCCGGAGCTGTTTGAGGGATTTTACTCGCTGAACGGCATATACGACAACCTGCGGGCGAAGTTCTACCAGGTGGCCAGCTCCGCTTCCTACTATATCAGGAACCAGTTGGGTGAAGTGCAGCACAGCCCGCACATGGGACTGCTGGCGGCTTTCCTGGAACTGTACAAGCACCTGCAGGACCAGCTCAACAAAGTGCCCAAAAGGCACCTGGACTTTTATTACCGGCAGGTGCTGGGCATACAGGGATTGCCGGCGGTACCGGACAAAGTGCATATTTTCCTGGAGCTGGTGCCGCATATCAACAGCTTCACCGTTGAAAAAGGGCAGGCGCTCCTGGCGGCCGTACATGCCCGCAAGGAGCCGCTGCAATACATCCTCCGCGATACCCTGAAAGCGCATAACGTACAGATCATGTCGCTGCAAACGGTGTTTGTGAGCAATTACCTGCAGATCACGGCCCCCTCGCTGGACCTGCAGGATATCCGGGAAGCGCAGGTATACCGTGCCGTGCACCCGGTCATTCCCCCCGCCGATTACCAGAAGGAAAGTACGGTGATCCGGCCCTGGCCCCTGCTGGGAGAAGACCAGCACGACCTGTCGCCTTCCCTGCGCACCATGGAGGATACGGATATCGGGTTTATGATCGGCTCCCCGGTGATGTACCTGGATGAAGGCCGCCGGCAGGTGCAGGTAAGGCTATATTTTGAGCCGGGCACTTTCGGGGCCTTTGCCGGGTACGTAAAGAACTTTGCACAGGTGTCCGGTCACAGCGTGGCTACCATGCTTTCGCAACTGCTGTCCGGCGCTTTTCACCTGTACTTCACCGCCCCCGACGGCTGGGAGCCGGTGCCCCGCTTCAGTGTAAGAAGCAGCCTGGAAGAGCCGCTGGATAACAGCCTGGAGATCACCTTCATGCTGGACATTACGGCAAAGGCCTGGAGCACCTACAATGAAAAAGTGCATGCCAGCGGGCTGGCGGCGGCGGTTCCCCTGCTGAAAGTGCTGCTCAACAACAACAGTTTTCACCATCCCTATTCTTTCCTGCGCTCCCTGCTGCTGGAGCGTGTAGCCGTGAACGTACAGGTGTCCGGCCACCGGCATGTCAAGCTGCAGAGCAATATCGGCATGCTCAGCCCGGACAATTCCTTCCTGCTGTTTGGCCCGCAGCCGGCGGTAGGCGCTTACCTGGACATCCGGAACAGCAATATCTTCAACCGCTTTACCCGCGCTTTCAGCATAAAAATGGAATGGCTCAACCTGCCCAGGCATGAGAACGGGTTTGATGCCTGGTACGCCGGCTATAACACGGACCTGCGCAATACCGATTTCAAAATAGGGATCAGCAGCCTGTATAACGGCCTGTTCTTCCCGGAACGGGAAAAACAGCAAACCCTGCACCTGTTCCAGACCGTACGCGACCGGGAAGGCAATCTCTACCTCGATGATGTGACCCTCCTGGACAATATAGACCTTTCCAGGCTTTCCTTTACCAACGGGATGCTGCTGGACAAGGAATGGGCACCGGATGTACCGGTATACCGCGAAGGAGCCGTCCGTATGGAGCTGGCCGGCCCTTCGGAAGCCTTCGGGCACCGCCTTTTTGCACAGATCTTCCCGGAAGTGATCATGCATAATTCACAGCATAGCCTGTTGCCCCGGAAAAAAAGGCCGGTGCCTAACCTGCCTTACCTGCCCATGCTCAACGCTCTTTCCCTGAGCTATACACTGGAGCATATGGAAGCCCTGAAATCCGTACAGTCGGCGCAGCAGGCAGATGGCCTGGAAGTATACCATGCCCTGCCTTCCGGCTACCGCAGGATCTACCCGGACCCCGGCAAGGGCAACACTTTTTCCCTGTTGCCGGTCACCTCCGATATGGCGAACCTCTGTATCGGCTTCAACCGGCTGTATCCGAACGAAGAACTGTCGCTGCTGTTCCAGCTCGAGGAAAAGCACTACAGCGATACGGTAGGAAATATCACGCCCGTAACATGGAGTTACCTGTACAATAATAGCTGGATACCTTTTGAAAGAACGCAGGTGCTGTCCGACGATACCAGCAACCTGCTGAAAAGCGGTATTGTCAGGTTGCGCATACCTGACGGCATCTGTAACGGCAATACCATCCTGGACCCTGCGCTATACTGGCTGCGGGTATCCACCAGCGTGGTGACCGGCGCCAATCCCAGGGTGATCGGCATCTTTCCCAATGCCGTGCTGGCGGAACGGCAGCTACAGGCCGAAGGACAGTCGCTGAAAGAAGTGCCGTCCATAGCGTCATTCGCAATAAAGAAATTTAAAACGGATATCAAGCCGGTACAGCAGGTATGGCAGCCTTTCCCTTCTTTTGGCGGGCAGCAGCAGGAGCCGGAAGCGCAGTATTATACCCGCGTAAGCGAGCGCCTGCGGCACAAGCAGCGCCCGGCGCTGGCATCGGATATTGCGCAGGTGCTGCTGCAGGAATTTCCCGGCCTGCTGATCGTAAAATGCCTGGGCACGGATGAAGGCGCAGCGTTATTGCCCGGCATGGCGGACCTGCGCATTATCGTGGTGCCTGCGGTGCCGGACATGCAGCCCGGCAGGCAGGAGGTGCCGGAGCCGCGGGTAGACCTGGCTACGCTTTACCGCATCCAGTCATTTGTGCAGCAGGCGTTGTCGCCTTTTATAAAGGCGGAGGTGCGCAACCCCGTATATGAAAAAGTGAAAGTGGTGTGCAAGGTAAAGTTCAACGGCAGCGATAACCGGAATGACAACCTGCATCTCCGGCAATTGCACGAGGATATTAAAAGATTCCTCTGCCCCTGGATGTTCGAGGGCATTGCCAGCCTGAAGATCGGCAGCGTCCTGTACCGCTCCGAGATACTGAACTTCATTAACCGCCTGTCTTATGTCAGCTATGTGACCGGTTTTTCGTTGGTGCACTTCTACCATGAAAAGCACCTGCGTACCGGGCAGGTAACCGCCTGTGTGTCGGATACGGCGCTGGACGATGCGCCTGCCATCTATGCTTCCGTACCGGAAGGCGTGCTGGTGCCCACGCAGGAGCACCTGATCACCGTGCTGGATCACCGGGCCTATGAAGACCCGCAGGCGCTGGGCATTGACGGGCTGCAGGTAGGCGATGAGCTGCTGGTAGGCAAGGACCTGGAAACGGGTACGGCCAGGCATATGGCGGACCCGTTCGACGAAGAAATGCTGACAATAAGTATTCATCCAAAATAAATCCGGTTCACCATGGAATCCAAACAAAATAAAAAAGTGTACGGGCGGGAGGAGCTGAAGCAGTACTTCAGGAACGGCAGAATGCCCACGGAGAATCATTTCGGATATCTCATAGACTCTACTATCAATAAACAGGAAGACGGCTTTTCCAAAGATGAGGAGAACGGCCTGCAGATTGCCCCCCTGGGCGCTTCGAAAAGACTGGTGTCCTTTTACCGTGCGATAGACGAGCTGGCGCCCTTCTTCTTTATGGAAAAGGACGACCTGGAATACCCGTCCCTGCGCCTGCAGCCCAACAACCTGGGAGCCAGCACGCAGGAAGAGGAGCAGAGCAGCTTCTTTTTTCATACAGACGGTAAGCTGGGTGTCGGCAAAAAATCCGATCCCAATTTCAGGATGGATGTCAAAGGCTTTGTTGGGATGGAGGGCCGTGTAGGTACCTACAAGGTGGGCAAGGTGCCGGCCAACGGGCAGTGGCAGCCGATACTGGAAGAGCTGGACAACTGCCAGGCCTTTGAGGTAGTGGCCAGGACCGGGTTGAAGCACGCAGGCCGCCATGCCATGCTGCACGCCTACGCGGTCAGCACCTTTGGCAGCTCCCGCAACAAGATCCGGCAAACCTGCGCCTACTATGGCTTTTGCTGGAACAAGATCAAGCTGCGCTGGAAGGGGAGCACGCACAATTACCAGTTGCAGATGCGCACCAACAGTAATTACGGGCCGGGTGTGGAGATATACTACCGCATTACCCGCCTGTGGGCGGATGAAATGTTCATGCCCGATGAATATTACTATTGAAAAATGTAAAAGTACCCCTAATGGTACATAGCCATCAACTTTTACATTTAGCATTTTACATTTGAAATTTTACATTCTAAAAACACTACTATGGCAAACACTCCAGTGGTCATAGAACGGGACAAGCCCCGGGAGCCGGCGTTTGACTATGAGCAGTTACGCCGGGAAGCGATTGCGCATGTACAGCAATTGTCCGGTAAGATATGGACGGACTATAACCTGCATGATCCGGGCGTTACCATCCTGGAGCAATTATGTTATGCCATTACCGACCTGGCTTACAGGACAGGTTTCCCCATTGAGGAAATACTGGCGGACAGGAACGGGGACATTGATCCCCTGTTGCATGCCTTCTTCTCCAGGGCGGACATGCTCAGTTCCGCACCGGTTACCGCAGCGGACTTTTGCAAGCTGGTGCTGGATGAAGTGGATGAAGTGGAGAACATCTGGGTGGAGCCGGTAAAGGCTTTACAGCCGGGCGGCGCCGCCAAGGGCGTGTACCGCGTGTTCCTGCAGGTGGAGGATGCCCTGGCCGCAAATATAGACGCCAGTGCCGCCACGGTGCAATCCGTGGTGGATGCGGTAAGGCGTTGCCTCATGAGCTACCGCAACATCGGGCAGGATGTGGAGGACATTACCGTATTGCGTCCGCAGCAACTGGCGGTAAAAGCGGAGATACTGGTAGACAGCCGCTTTGATGCGCAGGAAATAGCCGCGCACGTGTGCAATGCTTTTGAGTTTGCGCTGCATCCGCCTGTGCGTTTTTTTACCGAAGCAGAGCTGGTTGCCAAGGGATACAAGGTGGAAGATATTTATACCGGCCCGCTGCTGAAAAAGGGATTTGTGACAGACGGGGACCTCTCCGCCCGCAAAACCATGGTAGACCCCTCCGAGCTGGTGAAGGCCGTTTCCCTGGTGCCCGGCGTCATGAAAGTGAAGACACTCTATGTTGCCGGCGAGGACGGCAACTATACGGCCCGGCCCATTATGGTAAAGGAAGGCTGTTACCCGTTCCTGACCATACCCGGCGATATGAGCGACATCAAGGTGTTCAGCGACCGGTATGAATACCGGCTAAAGGACGTACAGTTCCGGAATACCTACCAGAAGATGAAGATCATCGCCAAACGGAAGTTCGTAGGCCAGCGCACCGGCCATACGCAGCCTCCCCTGAAGGCGGCCTGGCGCAATATCAGCCAATACTATTCGCTGCAGCACCATTTTCCCGGTATATACGGAATAGGGGCCCACGGGCTGGACTCCGCTGCGCCGGAGCGGCGCAAGGCACAGGCAAAACAGTTGAAAGCCTACCTGCTGTTCTTTGAGCAGTTGCTGGCCAACTACCTGGCACAATTGGGGAGTATGGGCGATTTCTTCTCCCCCCTGCTGCCCGGTACACCGCCGTATACCTATGCATCCCAGCCCCTGTACAGTGTGCCGGACATACAGCCGCTGATAAGGGCCTTTACGGAGCAGGACCCGCATAAGGCCATGAGCTGGGAGCAGTTCATGGAAGATAACAACAACGGCTATATGAAAGCTATGCGGAAAGTGCAGGAAACGGATAAGGTATACCAGGAAAGGAAGAACCGGGTGCTGGACCACCTGCTGGCGCGCTTTAACCTGCATATCATGAAATATCCCGCCGCTTTGTACGAGCAGGTGTACAATGGCCCGTCTTCCGGTGCGCGCGTAAGCGCGGAGCTGGAATGGAAGGCGGGTATCCTGCAGCATGCGGGTCGGCTTACGGCCAACCGGCTCCGGTCCTTCAATTACCGGGAGGATATCTTCAACCCTGGCACGCTATCCGGTTACGAGGAGTGGCTGTACCGGCTGCTGTACATACCGGTGGAGCAAAGAACGCGCCTCACTGCCGCCTTTGATGCGGAGCACCTGCAGGTGGCGGTGGGCAAACGGCAGCCGGAGCATATGCATTTCTGGCTGGTGAAGGAATACGAGGTAAAGGGCGAGGTGTTGAAAGTAGCCATGGAAGAGCCGCCGGAAATGGCAGCGGAACAGCCTGTGCGATATGATTTTGGCAGTCAGCCACTTTCCTTCCTGAGAACAGGGCTGAGCATGGATAATTACCGCATTGCCTTTGACGAAGAGCGCAGGGAATACCTGGTCGTGTGCCGGCAGCCGCATCATGAAGTATGGCGGATAGTGATAAGGGCCGACAAGCGGGCAAAAGCGGAACAGGCCCTGCAGGACATGCTGGAGCACCTGAAACAGATCAGCAAAAATTCCGAGGGCTTCTACCTGGTGGAGCATGTGCTGCTGAAACCCCGGTATACGGAGCGCGCCTTTGGCTATCACCTGTATGACCGCGATGGAAAGCTGCTGCGCTCCCATCCCTATTGGTGCACCTTTGAGGAAAGGGAACAGCAATTGCAGCAGTTACAGGAGGAGGCCGCCCGGCAACAGGGATACTTTGAATACTTTATAAAACAGGACACTTACGGCAACATGCTGCCGGAAGACTTTTTCCGCTTTGGCCTTACCGTAGTGCTGCCAGCCTGGCCGGCGCGCTTCCAGTTGCACGAGTTCAGGGATTTTGCGGAAGGGCTGTTCCGGGAGCAGACGCCGGCGCAGTTCCGCATACAGTTCAAATGGCTGGGCGTGGGCGCCATGCGCGCCTTCGAGGAAGATTATTTCAAATGGCTGCAGGCTATGAAGGACCAGCAGGAGCTGCCGGCCGCCAATGCAGCGTTGATCAAACATATAAAAGCCGGCAATTAAGGGGTATGAACACGATCCGCCGCTACACTTTCGACGTACAGTTTAGCTCCCGGCAGCGGGCTGCGGCCCTGCAGGACCGGATCAGCAGCCTGTTCCGGCAGCGGATAGCTGCCGATACCGGGCATCTGCTGCAGCAACTGGTGCCCGGTGATGTAGTGGCGGTGCTGGATACCCTGGAGCTGGACCTGGGCACGATCCTGTATAAAGATTTGGATACGGCGCTGCCGGACCTGGTTATGGAAGCCCTGGCCAAAGCGCTGGAAGGCATCCTGCGCAATGGCCACCCCGGGCAGCAGCATGTGCTGACCGGCCGCGTACAGGTAAAGACCGGCCATGACCGCTGGCTGGAGCTGCTGGGCTATTACCTGCTGACCGGCGTGCTACCCTGGTGGGCTACGGAAGCAGAGCGGCAGCGGCCGGACAGCGCCCTGCAGTTCCTGGCAGCGCATGCACCGGCGCGCCTGGCGGCCTTTTTGCGCCAGGTAGCGCAGCAGGCATATGTACGCCGGCGGATAGCCTTCCAGTTCTCCATCGCCGCCATCCGGGAGGCAGTTACCGTGTTGGAGCCAGCCGAAGCGGCTTTCATTTTTGAATACACCCGGGAAGTATTGCAGGTGCAGGTAGCGCAACAGGTGATGCAAACCACGGCCGGCGCCCTGGAACGGGCGGTATGGCTTTTTGTGCTCACTTACCTGGTAACGCAAACCGGTTCCAATTTCAGCCGCAAGCAGTTTGTGCGCAGCCAGCTTATGCAGATGGCGCATTATTTCAACACCTCTTACGAGGCCCTCTTACAACTGTTTTACGATGCCCTGGCTTTCTATGCGCAGGATATTCCCGAAGCTACCGTAGGCGGCTTTATTAAAGCATTGTACGTGGAGAGCGCTGCCACGCGCGGCGGCGCCGGGTTGCGCCGTCACCGTAACGCTTATACGGCAGCGGATGCGGCCGCAGGGGAGGAAGCAGGTACGCCCGCCGGGCAGGTAGCCCTGCTGCGCTATTACCTGTTGTATGGATCATTGCCGGGATGGGCCGCCGCATGGTCCCTCACCGGGTTATATGAACGGTTGATGGCCGCTGCGCAGCAGGCCCCCGCGGCGCTGAAGGAGATGCTGGCGGTCGTGCTGCAGCAGGAACCGGCCCGGAGAAGGTGGCAGGCCGTTTTTAACACGGCGCAGCAGGAGGCGGTTTTTCGCACGCTGGCCGGCAGCACGCCGGCAGGGGCGGGGGAAACGGATCTATTCCTGACCCGCCTGGCTGCCTTTAAAAAGGACGGCCCGCAGGATGTGGGGCATGTACTGTTACGGGATGTGATCCTGTACCGGCTGTTTTATGGCAGTGTGCCCTGGTGGGGGCGTACTTATGCGCATTTTTCCCTTAACAGCCTGCTGCAGCAACTGCTGGAGCAGGATATGCCGCAGGCGGTACTGCTGTTCAAATACGCCGGCACGGTGCCCTATGCAATGGAGCGCTTCCTGTACGGTGTGGAGCCGCCCGTTTTTTTCCAGGCGGCCCGCGCTGCCGGCCTGCCGGACCTGGCATATGAAGCCTATGAAAGCATGGATGCCCTGCTGCAGACTATGCTGGCGCGCATGGCAGGCGGCTTGCCGGCAAGGCTGTTGCAAAAGCTGCTGCTGCAGGCATACTGGCAGGTGTGGGCCCAAACAGGCTACGGCCATTTTGATACGGAAGATTTTACAGTCTTAACAGTAAGATGGTGGGCGGAGGCCGCCGGCATGGCACCTGCCGGCCTCTTGTTTGCGATTAAAAATATATTGCCGGGTATAACGGAGGCGGATATACAGCAACAGGTGGCTGCCCGTTTGCAGCAGCTCCTGGCGGACTGGCAGGCGGAGGGAGCGGAGCTGTATTATGCCATACCGCCCGATGGGAAGGCGGCTACCCCGCAGGCGGCGCATGCCTTGCTCCGCTGGGTACGCAGGAACATAGCGCCCGGTACCGCAGCGGAAAAGGAAAATGCCGGCCGTATCATGGATACCTGGCTGCGGCATTTCCTGGAAACCGGCAGCCTGCCGCAGGAGGCGGGGACCTTCTCAGAACGGGAAGCGGCCTGGCTGGCCGGCAGGATACTGGAATGGCTATACGTTAATTACCGGGAAAGGCTGGCGGTGGTGCCATCGTGGATACAGCCCCTGCCCGGCATCCTGAACCGGTTGTTCTTCCTGTGGCAGGCCACCGGTACCGCGCCTGTGCCGCTGCGGGAATTGCTGCAGGCCTGGATAGAACAGGCGCTGGCCCTGCCGGCCGCCGGTACCATGGTAGTGAAGGACGGCTTATGGCAGGAAATAACGGAGCAGCGTACTCCGTCTGCAACGCCCCTGCGCGATACGCTGCCGGCAGCGGCTTCCCGCCTGCTGCACCGCTTCCGGCAGTATGACGCCCTTACCGGCGCCGCCGAAAAGCAACAGTGGCTGGAGCAGGCTGGCAGCCTGCTGGCGCATTTCCTGGCCTGGCAGCAGTTGCCGGCCGAACTGGGCATGCTCAGCCCGGCGGCAGTACAGGAACTGCTGAAACAGGCAGCCGTGCTTTTATTCCGGGAAAGCCCGGCAACGTTGCTGGCGCTCTTTGGCAGCGGCAGCAGCCTGCTGTCCGCCCGCCTGGAAGTGTACAACCTGTTTGCCACACCGGCCGGTATACCGGAAACCAGTATCCGGCAGGCGCTGCAGGCTTATGCAGTGCAGGACAGCCTGTTGCTGTTGCAGGAAACCGGCAGCCATTCCTTCAATGGGCCTGTGGCTGGTTTCCGGGAGGCGGTACGCTTTTACAAACAACAAAGCAGGCATGAGCGCCAGGCCTTCTACAAGCGGATATTCCGGCATGCCATATTAGTGCAATACGCCGCGCAGGAGCTGGATGACGCCGCTTTCCTGGACATGATGCAGGACATCAGTATTGGCTGGGGCCACCCCGCGCCGGCCGCCCTGCACGAGTTGCAGCAGTTGTTTGGCCTGGTGATCACAGACAGCCTGGAAAGGGAAAAGATCGCGCTGCTGTTCCGGCAGTTCCATATTATGCTGCTGGCGGGTCAACTGGCCCTTTATAATGCAGCGGAATATGCCGCCCGCTTCCTGGAATTCCTGGCCGGCGCGGGGGTGGCGGGCGCAGAGCGCTTCATCGGCCGGCTGGCCGCTATCAATGGCAAGGTGAACCTGTCATCGTATACCCATTTACGTAACATCCTGCCCGCGTTGCAGCAGCAAGCCGCCCGATATGTGCAAACGCACCTGCATATGGAGAGCATCCGCAGTAGCCTGTACGAGCAGGAGAGGGAGCTATTGCACCCCGCCACCGACACTGCAAAGCCGGCCACAATGGCCGCGCCGCCACCGGCAGGAAAGGAGCTGGCGCCCCTGCAGCCTGCCGAAAAGGAACGGCAGCCGCTTAAAAAACCGGAGCTGGAAACCGTGTATGTGGACAACGCGGGCCTGGTGCTGCTGCATCCTTTTTTAACCACGGCTTTTCAGCGCCTGGGATGGATACAGGCCGGCCGTTTCATCAGCATAGAAGCGCAGCACAGGGCCGTGCACCTGCTGCAGTATACGGTGAACGGGGAGGAAGTGCATCCCGAGCATGGGCTGGCCCTCAACAAGATACTGTGCAACCTCCCGCTGGAAGAGCCGGTGCCGGCGGAAATAGCGCTTACAGAAGACGAAAAACGCCTCTCCCATGAAATGCTGCAGGTAGTGCTACAGCAATGGGAGAAAATGCAGCACACCTCACCGGAAGGGTTCCGGGGCGCATTCCTGCAACGGGAGGGCGCCTTGTGGCAAACGGATGAAGCCTGGTTCCTGCGCGTGGAGCAGCGCGGATACGATGTAATAATGCAAACCCTGCCCTGGAGCGTGGCCATGATCAAAACTTCCTGGATGGAAAAAATATTATATACGGAATGGATATACGCATGATCAATGAGAATGCCGCGGTGCTAAACCGGGAGCTGGCCTGGTTCCAGCAACTGGCGGACCTGCGCATGAAAAGATATTTTGCCGGCGAAGGCGATACCAGCCTGCCGGAAGAGCTGCCCCCGCCGGACCTGGCAGGGCAAACAGCCGTATACGCGCAGATCGTGCTGCATTATAACATGAACGTAACGGAGCGCCTGGTGCTGTTACTGGCGCTGATACCCCATATCCGCCCGCAACTGCTGGATGTGTTCTTTATCAAGAACGCCACCTACGACCGTGGCTTTACCGAATTTGGCGGCATCAAGGGCATGCACCACGGCGGGTTTCTGCCCACCGGTGAAACCGCCGCTTTCCTGCTGGCAGCCAACAGCCTGCAGCAGCGCTTCCAGTTGATAGAGCTGTTTGGACCGGACCATTTCTTTAACAAGCATGCCATCCTGAAGCTGATACCCGCCAATGCGGAAGAACCGCTGTTGAGTGGCACCCTCAGCCTGTACCCGGAATACCTCAGCTATTTTACGCTGGGCACAGCCCACAAGCCCGATTACAGCATTAATTTCCCCGCCCGGCGCATTTATACCGGGCTGGAATGGCCCGACCTGGTGCTGGAAGACCATACCATGGAGGAAGTGGAAGAGATCCGCGCCTGGATTGAGCACGGCGATACCCTGATGAATGAATGGGGCATGGGCCGCAAGATCAAGCCCGGCTACCGCAGCCTGTTCTATGGCCCGCCGGGCACCGGTAAATCGCTCACGGCCTGCCTGCTGGGCAAGACCTTTAACATGGACGTGTACCGTATCGATCTTTCCATGATCGTTTCCAAGTACATCGGTGAAACCGAGAAGAACCTGGCCCAGGTATTTGACAGGGCGGCCCATCAGCACTGGATACTGTTCTTTGACGAAGCAGATGCGCTCTTTGGCAAACGTACTCAAACCACCTCCTCCAACGACCGTTATGCTAACCAGGAAGTGGCTTACCTGCTGCAGCGCATTGAGGATTTTCCCGGTGTGGTGATATTAGCCACCAACCTGAAAGCCAACATCGATGAAGCCTTCAGCCGCAGGTTCCAGTCCATGATCTATTTTTCCATGCCCGGGCCGGAACAGCGCCTGCGCCTGTGGCAGCAGGCTTTTCCGCCGCACCTGCAACTGGAGGAAAAGCTTAATCTTGAAGATATTGCCAGGAAGTACGAAATGGCCGGCGGCGCCATTATCAATATCAGCCGTTATAGCTGCCTGATGGCGCTGAAGCGGGGTAGTAATACCCTGTTATATAGCGATGTAGTTGCCGGTATCAGGAAGGAGTTTGGCAAGGAGGGGAAAACGGTGTAGGGAAGCGCTACTGCATGGCTTTCGCCCCCATAACATCCGCTTCTCTTTCCAGCCCCGGATCATCATTTACCGGTACACTTTCTTTAAGCTGCATGGTAGGTTGCACGCGTCCCTGCCGTTGCTGCACCACATGCCAGGCTTCATGCGGCAGGTGCTGTTCCTGCCCCGGCCCCACGTGTATATCACTTCCCTGCGCATAGGCCAGCGCGCTGAGCTGGGCCGGTTTGTCGGAGTTATAATGCACTTTCACGTCAGACATATCCATGCCTGAAAGGTTTTCCACACCTGCTTTCAGGTTGTCCGGCATGCCGGTATTGTTGGCTTTGGGTTGTATGGTGAATTTTCCCTGTACGGGCTTTTCCTCTTCCGGCAGGCCTGCCCGCTGTAATACGAATTTGCCCTGGGCCGGTTTCTTTTCTTCCTCTTCGGGGGTTTGCAGTTGTGTAGTGAATTTGCCCTGCAGCAGTTCCTCGTCTTTGGCGCCTTTCATTTGCAGGGGGCCTGCGGGCAGGGAGATGGCAGATGTTCCTTCACCGGCTACAGCGCGTGAAGAAGAAGATAGCTGCTCTTTTGAGGGCGTTTGTGTGAACATGGTAGCAGGGTTTATAAGTAAATGTAAGAAAATATTCCAACACATTGCCCGTAACGTACTCTTTTAAGGAATGGCCGCGCCCGTTTTTTTCGTTAATTTTAGTTCCATACCAACCCGCTGTCTGTAACCCGTATATACTATCCGTTCATAAAACCATATCATCCCTATGAAGCAGTACACTGTAACCATCAATTGCGAGTTCCTGAACGAGGCAGGCATACTGGTAGGCCATACCCTGAAGACTATTGTGCACACGTTACCCAGGGTGGCAGACAAGTATATGTTCATGGCCAACCAGCATTTCAAGCCCATCGTGATCCGTATCATGAGCATTGTGGACCCGGAAACCGACTTGCAGGTGCTGATCTGCAACGGGGAGGAGGTAGACGATGTGGATGATATCACGGAAGTGATCGACCACTCCGCTTTTGTGGTGGATTGACGCCAGGCGTGGAGCAGAACAATGGCCCCGTACCACGGCGGCGGCGCCTGCCTTTCCCGGCTGAAAGGCGCGCTATTCCCTGCTTGTGCCCATGCCTGCCTTTTACGCTCTCCGGGAATGCTACCGTACACAACTTTATGGCACTGTCTTTGTTAATAGAATTTCACGGCACGGCCGTTGCTATCAACCGGCAGGCGTCCAATGTACCGGACTTTTGATCACTAAAACCTTCTCAATATGAAATCGTTGCTATTTTTACCACTTGTGTTATGCGGTATCCTTTTCTCCGGCTGTACCAAAGAATATAATGAATATGTGACGCCTAACCAGACTATTTTTGCAGATATAGCGCCCGGTGACTGGCAGCTAATAGGCAACAATGCTTATGGATATACCATCGCCATGCCGGAGATTGATAATTATGTGAACGACAATTTTGGCATTGTAGTTTCTATCTCAGGGGGCACTGGTACATATGAAGCTATCCCCGAGGTGTATGATGGCTATTCCTATTCATATACACATACATCCGGGAGTCTTACCATCGAAACGCAGACCGTAGATGGTACTCCCGGCAACCCACCGGAAGATCCCATTTTTGTGAAGATTGTATTGGTGGAGTCCCAGCCATAGGTTTTTAAACAGCGTAATTTCACTGGGATAAATAAACAAGGGTTGGCCGGTTATTCCGGCGCAACCCTTTATCTTATATAGAAAAGGGGGCCAACACCATCCCATGAATATGTAGTTGGTCAGTATTCAGAGTTCCGTAACTTTGTCTTCCGTTTTTTAAGCTGGATGATGCTCATATAGACTTTTAACCGTCTTTAGTATTTATTAATCAAAATAACTGGATACGACTGGTAAAATGACTGGTACAACAAGATCATTTTAGCAACCCCCTAAATCTGTTCTAATGCTTTGGAAAATTCCATTTAATCGCAGCAGTGCGCGCGGTACAGCCTTACTGTTATCCGCCATCGCCTGTCCCTTTTTTGCCATTGCCCAGGGCCCCCAGGCATATGCACTGGCCCGCACACACCTGGCTTCCATTGATGCAAGACTGGCTATTACCTATGAGCAGGTCAGTATTTGCAGGGGAGACAGCGCTACGCTCAACGCCACCACCAACATGCCTTTTCCTGTTACGCTCTGGTATGACGCGCCGCAGGGCGGTAATTTGCTGCATACCGGCAGCGCCTTTACGGTAAGCCCGGAGTTTACCACCGTTTATTATGCCGCCACAGAGCTGTATGGCGAAGATATACCCCGTGACTCCATTACCGTCACTGTCAGCAATTGCCAGCGCCGTCAGGCCATAGGAGCGCCTGCCGGCTTCGTGAATGTGCCGCCCAGGGCCGTAAAGCTGCACTTGTCCGCCAATACTGCTTCCGGTGAGCTGCTGCTCGAAGGACAGGAGCAATGGGCAGGCAGCAGCCTTTCCGTGAAGGACGCAAAAGGCCGCGAGCTGCAGCATGAGCTGCTGGAAGGCCGCCGCTTCCGGCTTTCCAGCCGGTGTACGGATGGACTGTATATTGTAAGTGTTACTACCCCGGAGGGTAAAGTGTTGATCGGCAAGGTCAGGCTATATCAATAATATTGAATAGCTGGCAGCTCCGCATATAGGCCGGCTGCCAGCTATTTGCTACCGCTTAGTTTTCTATCTCCCACTGGTTGCTGTAGAACCCTGCCGCTTTTACGGCATTGATATCGCCTTTCAGCAGGTCTGCGCTAAAGATCATGTAATCCGGGAACCCGCTGCCGCCGGCAAAGTACTGGTTCGCCTCTGCCGCATGCAGCCCCGTCATGCCGGTGCCGCTGATCACCGCTATGGAAGCGATTTTGCTGTCTGCCCTTGGCCATACGAAATAGGCCGCCAGGGCGCCGCCGTGATATTGCCGTTCGCCTGCCCGTAGCCTTCCCCGGCTTACCTGGATGGGGCAATCCTGCAATAAAGCCGCCCAGGCCTTGTTGCTGTTGGCATGTCCGTATAGTATAATACCCTGGTCCGGGTAAGCCGTTGCATCAAAATCCTTGTCCGCTACCAGGTCTACGGCGCCATTACCCCGGTAGTACCAGGTTTCCGCATCATAGCGGGCTTTGTTATAAGCCCATTCATTCTCGTCTTTGGTGCCGCTGGTACCATACACGAACACCATGCGGTGGTTGAACGCTTCTTTCAGCGTGCCGCCGCGCTGCGCTCCCTTTTCGCGGGCCGGGGGCGCTGCGCCGGCAGTCCATTGCCCTTTGTGGTGCAGGTAAAGGGTATCCGCTGTTTGTTTGGTATAACGGACCGGGGCCTCCCCGTCCAGTTGTATACTTACCGTCGCGCCCAGGGGAACATCCTTCAATACCAGCGCCAGCGTTTGTACGTTCCCGGTAGTACCGGTAATGCTCCGCCGGTCTGCGCTCCGGCTCAGTTGTATACGGCTGTATTCCAGCGAATGCTGTTGCTGCAGGATGTGCGCCCAGCGCAGCCCGGTGGAGATAGCCGGGTTAGCCGTTGTAAAGTCTATATTATTATAGGCGCTGTCCGGCGTAATGGTATGCCATTTAAAGTACTGGAACAGCGGGGGCCAGTCCACGCACTGGTTGCCGTACCAGTGCTCGCCGCCGGGATATTCATAATAGCTGTAGTCTGCATGGAAGCTGGCCAGCACCTGCTTCATCTGCCGCGCGTATTTCACAGATACCACTTTATCGCTGTCGCCGTGCAGCACATATACGCCGCCGGCTTTATAATTATGGGCCAGTTGCACCACGTTACTGGGATTGCTGGCGCGCAGCAGCGTTTTTTCCGTGCTGTTCCGGGGAGAGTCCGGTATCAGTCCGTCTGCGGAGCCGTAGCCCAGCAGGGTAGGATAGCCGGAGCAGGGTGCGATGGCAGCCCATTTACCCGGGTAGGTGGCGCCCAGGTACCAGGTGCCGTGCCCGCCCATGGAGTGGCCGGTCAGGTAGATCCGTTCGGGATCGGGCTGAAAGGTTTGTTGCGCCTGTTCCAGCACTTCCAGCGCATCCAGCCTGCCCCAGTCCTCCCAGTTAAAGCCGCGGGGGCGGCGGTTGGTAGGCGCTACCAGTACGCCCCAGTCTTTCTGCACATAAGCGCGGGCCTGGTTAATGGCCTGCACCTCCGCGCCGTGCACGCTCAGGAACAGGGCAGGGGCCTTGCCGGTAGCCGGTACCTGCGGTGATACGCTGTAATACTGCACGCTGCCGTCAATATTGCTCACAAAAGTGCTGCTGTAATGTTCGTCGGGTTGCACTACCTGCAGCGCCAGGGTCTGCTCGTCAATGGCCTTCCTGCCGTTCAGCAGTTGCAGGTGGCAGTCAGCCCCGCCCTTTTGCTGTATGCTGCGGGCATCCATGCGGAAGCCCACTTTACGTGTAGTCATGGGAGATATATCCGGAAGTGCGGTGGTCAGCTCCCGCCCGCCGATGTCCGCTTTCAGGTGCAGGCCTTTCAGTGCCCGGTTGGTAGTATTGATGATCACCACCGCTCCCCACAGCGAATCGTTGGCTTGCCCCGTTACAATAAAAGGCATGGTGGAATCCGCCTTGCTGATGTATACCGGCTGTTGCGGGAATAACAGTTGCGCCTGTACGCCATAGCGGCCCCAGCTCCTGCCGGTGCGCACATAGAACTGGTTCAGCCCTTTTTTCAGCTCCACCGGTATGTACATCCAGCCGTAGCGGTAAATATCGCCCGCATGCGGCACCCCGTTCACATACACCATCTGGTGCCCGGAAATATTCAGTAATGCCGTGCGTGCAGCAGGCGATTCATAGGAAAGATAGAGGTAGCCGTTGTTCATGGCGCGCCCGGAGAACACGCCTGCATGATCTGCCGTAATACCCTGCCAGTGCAGCGGTTGTTCGCTGTGAGCGCCGGGTATAAGGCCGTTTTCAGCAGGAGCGGGCAACTGGCCGCCATGCAGCAGCCAGGCCAGCGGGTCGGTAAACACGGCCTGCCGGCCGTACTGGTGGCAGGGCCCGCTGATCAGCCCCTTGTTAAAAACATAACGTTCCTGCCCATACGACAGGCCGTATCCCAGTAATAATGTCCATAGCAATAGGGTGCATTTCTTCATCATTGATCTTATCTGTTTAGCCGGTTAAAATAGAAAATAACCCGTTGAAATGCATTACCGCTCATACCAACTTTAGTGTTATAGGCCAAAGTAAACGTCATACTTATCAACGGAAAGCACATTTGCAAATATTTTAATTTAAATTTTTGTTATAAAGTCCTGATTATTGTCACTATTTTATAGTGCAAAAAAGGGAATTATTGCTTTGGGAGAAGCGGGACTGCTTTATCAACCAAATGCCAACATGAACACATTAGATGCAGTATTAGTAGAAAGGTTACACAAGAATGAGGTAGCCGCCTTTGATACCCTGTACTGGAAGTATCATGAAGCTGTTTACCGCAACATCCTGAAATTTGTGAAAGACACAGGAGTTGCAGAAGATATCCTGCAGGAGGTATTTACGAAGCTTTGGGAAAAAAGACAGGAGGTAAAAACATCACAATCCGTGGCCGGGTGGCTGTTTGTGATCAGTTTTAATCTTTCGGTGAACTATACCCGTAAGAAACTGCGCGAACAAACCCTGCATAAAAAGCTGCTGGCCCTGGACCCGGGAGATGAACAGACCCTCGATTATAAAGCCATGCAGGAAGGACAATACCACCTGCTGGAACGCGCCATAGCCGAGCTTTCCCCGCAGCGCCGAAGGATCGTGACCCTCTGCAAACTGGAAGGAAAAACATACGACGAGGTAGCCAATGAGCTGAAGATATCCCGTAATACCGTGAAGGAGCATTTATCCGCCGCTATGGTAAAGCTCAATGACTATATACAGAAAAATGCGGAACATAAATATATTGTCCTGTTCCTCCTGTTCCTGCATAATGAGCTCTGAATTTCTTTTATTCTTATATTAGCATTAAGAATATATGAAATTTTCCGGGAAATTACCCACCCTTTTTTAACGCTTCATTGTATTTAATTTAAACAACCGAACAGCGTGCACAACAGGAAGGAATATCTCAGGCACTTATTACATACCGAGGAGTGGACGAATGCTGAAAAAGAATGGATGCTGCAGTATTTGGACGGGAACGACCTTTCGGAGCTGGAAGCGGTGGCAGCAGAGGAGTTTAACGCAGACCTTGATACTGTAAAGCATACCCTGGACAGGAAGCTGTCTGAAAAGCTCTTGAAGAGGATCCATAAAGATATACCGCTGCCGGCCGGTTCACGCCGGAGCATCATCCGGGTGTACAGCCTGCGGATAGCAGCAGCGGCGGCAATATTACTGGTAGCGGGGCTTGGATACTATACCCTCACCAGGCAAAAGCCACAGCAGCAGGTAGTAGCTACTGCAAAGGAGCGCAGGACCGTAACGCTGCCCGACGGCTCCCTGGTATCGCTGGAGCCCGGTTCCACGCTGGAATACCCGGAGCGGTTTGACCAGGCAACGAGGGAAGTAAACCTGAGCGGGGAAGCATTCTTTGAAGTAGCCACCAACGAAAAGCAACCTTTCGTTATTCACTCGTCGCTGATCAATACCACCGTGCTGGCCACCTCTTTTAATATAGAGGCCCGCAATGCCAGCGAGGCAAGGGTGGTAGTGGTAACAGGCCGTGTGCAGGTGCTGGCTAACAGCAACTCGGGGAACGAAGCTCCGTCCATGATCGTAACGGCCAATAAAAGCGCCACCTATAATAAAGCAACGGACCACATGGAGATGAAGGACGCGGCAGATGATGCCAGGTTTTATGCACAGAAGCGCAGCGGCAAGTTCATTTACAAAGATGTAGCGCTGGAGAAAGTGGTGAACGACCTTGAAAGGTACTATCATACCACTATTATGACGGAGCAACGGATCAGGCAGTGTGCCTTCAACGGCGATTTCAACGTAGACGACAGCCTGGACAAAGCGCTGACACTGATCGCAATATCGTTAAATGCTAATATTCATAAGGACAGCACCACTAACAGCTATCGCATAACCGGAGGTAGCTGTCAGTAAAGTAAACCTAGTAGTAAGAAAACCAAAATTTGATCGCTAATATGACGAATTTCCCTATCAACGCAAGCAGGGGATAGCCACTGTTCTACGGTTAATCCAATAAAATTGCGGGATATGCAGAGAATCTATTAATGACTGGTGTAAAGGTTACAACCGGAACGGGCTGCCTATGCCCTGTACCAGTAGCATTGTACATAATAAAGTAATACAGCAGAATTAAGAGTCAACCAAATTTAATCGACTATGATGGACGTTTTCCGATTACCACAACCTGGTTAGCCAACTGATTTATACGGTTAATCCAACGTAAAAGAACTGCGCTGTATAACAGCAGCTACACTATTGCCCGGACTTGCAAAAGCCCGGAATAGGATACCTATTGCTTTAACGGTACAAGGTGTCCCGTGCAAAACGCACAGGATGCTGATGGCTGCCTATTGCCCTATACCTTGTACTTATACCTAAATAAAAACAACCTGTTGAAATGCGCATAAAAGAGATGCTCTTTTTGAAATTATCAACCCTGGTGTTCCTGCTTTTACTGGGCACTGTACAAAGCCCCAGAGCGGCTGGTATGAGCACACAGAACGCGCTCGACAAAAAGATCACGATCGAGCTGAAGGACGTGGTGCTCAGGGACGCGCTGGACCGCATTGGCGACCTGGCAGACATATCGTTCGTATATGTAAGCAGCGAAGCGCTGGATGCCAACAAAGTGAATGTTCATGCGCATGATGAAAAGGTAGGCGCCTTGCTGGACAAGCTCCTTACACCTTTTGCACTGTCTTACTCAGTGGTGTATGACCGCATTGTGATCCGTAAAACGGAAAAGAAACGCGCTCCACAGTCGGAGGCGCTTTCCATCAACACCATTGTAATGCCGCAGCAGAAAAAGATCATCGATGTAAAAGGCGTGGTGACTTCCGCCAAGCGGGAACCGCTGATGGGCATCACCATTGGTGTCAAAGGCGAGCCCCGCGGCACCTTCACCAACGAGAAAGGCGAGTTTGAGCTGAAACGTGTTGCTGCCAACGCCGTACTGGTGTTCAGCGGTACGGGCTTTAAAACGGAGGAAGTGAACCTGACTTCCTATAAGGAAGGCGCCCAACTGGCGGTGCAACTGGATGAGAAACCCACGCGCCTGCAGGAAGTAGTAGTGACCGGTTTTCAGAACATCGACAAGAATAAATTTTCCGGCGCCGCCACCCGCCTCAAAATGGAAGACGCCAAAATGGACGGCGTAGTGGATGTGAGTCGCATGCTGGAAGGCCGTGTGGCCGGGGTGGCGATACAGAACGTGTCCGGCACCTTTGGTACGGCTCCCAAGGTGCGTATCCGCGGCGCTACTTCCATCAACGGGGATAATAAGCCCCTTTGGGTAGTAGACGGCGTAGTATTGGAAGATGTGGTGAACATATCAAACGACCAGTTGTCCAGCGGTGATCCTACCACCTTGCTGGGCTCTGCCGTTGCGGGCCTCAACTCCAACGACATCGAAAGCTTTGACATCCTGAAAGACGCCGCCGCCACCGCACTGTACGGCGCCCGCGCCATGAACGGCGTAGTGGTGATCACTACCAAGAAAGGACGTGTAGGCAAGCCCGTTGTTACCTACACAGGCAACTTCAGTACCCAGCTTAAGCCATCCTACAGCAACTATAATATCATGAACTCCGCGCAGCAGATGTCTGTGCTGGGAGAGCTGGAGCGCAAAGGCATCCTTACCTCCGACATTCTATCCCGCGGGGATATCGGCGTTTATGGCAAAATGTACGAGCTGCTCAACGGCGACGACAATGGCAACTTCCCGCTGGAGAACACGCCGGCCGCCCGGAAGGAGTTCCTGATGCGCTATGCCAAAGCCAATACGGACTGGTTTGACCTGCTCTTCAGGAATAACTTCATCCAGGAGCACTCCCTGAGCATCTCCACCGGTACGGAAAAGTCGCAGTCCTACTTCTCCACCAGCTATTACGGCGACAACGGCTGGACCATCGGGGATAAAGTGAACCGCTATACGCTGAACTACCGCAACAACTATAAGTTTTCCGACCGGCTCTCTGCCGGTTTCTCCTCTTTAGGTTCCGTAAGGCAGCAGCGTGCGCCGGGCGCATTAACGCGCACCAGCAATCCCGTGGAAGGGCAGTATGACCGGGATTTCGACATCAACCCGTTCAGCTATTCCCTGAATACCAGCCGCACCCTCACCGCCTATGACGAGAGCGGGAACCTGGAATATTTCAGGAGAAACTTCGCGCCGTTCAACATTATTAACGAGCTGCAGAACAATTACCTGAACCTGAACATGATAGATCTGCGCCTGCAGGGAGACCTTTCCTTTAAGATCACGGATCACCTGCGCTACGAGTTCGTAGGTGCGTTACGGTATGTGAAGTCCTCCCGGGAGCACCAGATCACGGAGAATGCCAATATGGCCAATGCCTACCGGGCGGCGGACAATGCCACCATTGCGCAGAACAACAAGTTCCTCTACCGTGATCCCGATAACCCGGATGGGCAGCCCATCATTGTACTGCCCTACGGCGGCTTCTACAACCGTACCGAGGACCAGTTGGTGAACTATGATTTCCGCAACAGCTTAAACTATTCCAATACCTTCCGGGAGAAGCATAACCTGAATGTCCTGGTAGGACAGCAGGTGAAATATGCCGACCGGCAGATGGCGTCCAATACAGGGTACGGCTACCAGTATGACAATGGAGGCGTACCTTTTATTGACTACCGTATCCTGAAACAAACCATTGAAGGAAATTTCCCCTACTACGGCATGAGCAAGGACTATGATCGCTTTGCCGCTTTTTACGCAACCTCCACTTATGCTTACGATGGTAAGTATAACCTCACCGGTACGGCCCGGTACGACGGTTCCAACCGGCTCGGGCAGTCCCGTAGGGCACGGTGGTTGCCTACATGGAGCGTGGCAGGCTCCTGGAATGTGGACAGAGAGGCTTTTATGCAACGGGTAAACGTGGTTGACTACCTGACGCTCAGGGCCAGTTATGGATTAACGGCCAGTATGGGGCCTGCCACCAACTCCAACATCGTGTACCAGACGATCAACACCAATCGTCCCCACCTCAGCGAAGTAGAGTCCGTGATTGTGCTGTCGCACCTGCAGAATGATGACCTGACCTGGGAAAAGCTGTACACGACCAACCTGGGTCTGGACGCCAGCCTGTTTGACAGGCGCCTGACCGTCAACATGGATCTTTACACCCGCAAGAGCTTCGACCTGATCAGCGTGATCAAAACCTCTGGCATCGGCGGCGAAGTGTATAAAGCCGCCAACTATGCCGACATGGAATCCAAAGGTATAGAGCTGATGATAGGCGGGGAGATCATCCGGCGGAAGGACTGGAACTGGAGAACCAACCTCACGTTCGGTTACAACACCAACAAGATCACCAATGCCAAGAACATTCCTTCCATCTTTGACCTGGTGGTAGCAGAGGGCGGCAACAGGGAAGGTTATCCCGTGCGCGGCCTGTTCTCCCTGCAGTACAAGGGCCTGGACGGGAATACCGGCGTGCCGCAGTTCCTGAACGAGGACGGCGTGATCAGTCCCGATGTGTACCTGCAGGACAATAAAACGGCGCACCTGGTGTATGAAGGCCCGGTAGACCCACCCATTACCGGCGGCTTCTCCAACACCTTCCGTTACAAGGCCTTCTCGCTGAACGTGTTCTTCACCTATCAGTGGGGCAACAAGATACGCCTGTATCCCGCCTTTAAAACATATTACTCCGACCTCGACGCCATGCCCAGGGAGTTTTATGACCGCTGGATCATGCCGGGCGACGAAAAGGAAACGCAGGTGCCTTCTATCGTAGATGCTTATGAGCAGATCCTGTTCAACGGCGCGCACCCTTACAACAACTATAATTACTCTAATGAAAGAGTGGCCAAAGGCGATTTCATCCGCCTGAAAACAGTATCGCTCACCTGCCAGGTGCCACAATTGTTTGTAAAGCGGATGGGGCTGAGCAACGTATCCGTGACTGCGGCCGCCATCAATCCCTGGCTGATCTACGCGGATAAGAAACTGAAGGGACAGGACCCCGAATTTTTCAATGCAGGCGGCGTTGCGCAGCCTATCCAGAAACAATTCACGCTCTCATTAAAAGTAGGTATATAAAAAGGACAGTATGACTAAACAACGTATAATAATCCTATCTGTGTTTTTCGGTATGCTGGTCTTTGCCGGTTGCAGCAAGTACCTGGAGCAGCCGCCGGACAGCACCTGGACGGACCTGAGCACCCCCGAGAAAGTATCCCGGCTGCTGGGTACCGCCTACCCGAAAGCCAGCTACATCACCTTCTGCGAAGCTATGTCCGACAATGTTACGGACAAGGGCGTGGGCGTGGTGGAGCGGGTGAACCAGGACCCATACCTTTTTAACGATGTGCAGGATGAGAACCAGGACTCCCCGGAAGCGTACTGGCATGCCTGTTATAACGCCATCTCCGCTGCCAACCATGCCCTGCAGGCCTGCGATAAGGCCGGTAATACGGCTGCTTACAGCCGGCAAAGGGGAGAGGCGCTGGTGGCCCGGGCCTATGCGCATTTCATGCTGGTGAACGTATTTTCAAAGTTCTATGACCCTGCCACGGCCAATGCCGATCCGGGCATTCCTTATGTAACGGAGCCGGAAACAGTGGTGATCAAACAATACGAGCGTAAGACGGTGGCCTATGTTTACGAAATGGTGGAAAAAGACCTGCTGGAAGGCCTGCCGCTGATCAGCGACGAAGTATATTCAGTTCCACGTTATCACTTCAACCGGGCCGCCGCTTACGCATTTGCTACCCGCTTTTACCTGTTCAAAAAAGAATACGCCAAAGTACTGGAATACGCCAGCCAGGTATTTGCCAATAACGACCTGGCGGCCAATATGCGCCCCTGGAACACTACATACGCCAATATGTCGCCCGAACAATTGTGGACCGTTTATTCCAAAGCCACGGAAAACGCAAACCTGTTGCTGGTGGAAACCGCTTCCCTGTACGGGAGGTACGGTCCCCGTTACCGCTATGGGATGAACTATGCCCGCCAGGTGGAGATACTGTTTTATAATGTGACCGGTGGTAATTGGGCTTACCCGGTATATTACTACGGCAACCAGGACTATTTCGTGCCCAAGCTCACCGAGCATTTTGTAAAATCCTCCGTAAACGCGGAGATCGGGAACCCTTATGTAATGACACCGCTCTTTACCACGGAGGAGGTATTGTTCAACCGCGCGGAAGCCAATGCCTGGCTGGGTAATACGGCCGCCGTGCTGCAGGACCTCAACCTCTTTGCCAGCAAAAGGATACGGAACTATGATGTTTCCCAGCATAATATCACTACCAGCAGGATCCGCAATTACTACGGCACTTCCGACATCCGGGCAGGGCTGATAGCGACCATACTGGATTTTAAGCGTGCGGAATTTGTGCAGGAAGGCATGCGCTGGTTTGACCTGCAACGCTACAAGATGCCGGTTACGCACTATACGGCGAGAGGGGATACCCTGGTGCTGGCAGCCGATGATAAACGGCGCCTGCTGCAGATACCGCAATCCGCCACTACATCCGGCATTGAACTGAATCCGCGATAGCATACACAATAAATACTAAGACATGAAGAAGTTTTTACAGATACTGTTTTACTGCTGCTCTCTCTTCCTGCTGGCATCCTGCTCGGAGGACGACGACCTGGGCAACATAGAGGATATCCCCGGCCTGGGTGGCGATACCTGGGTGGAAGGGCCGCTGGACAGGTGGCTGTACGATACCCTGACCAAACCATACAACATTGCCGTGAAGTATAAATGGGACCAGTTTGAATTTGAGCTGAATAAAACCCTGGTACCACCCAAAGAGGACAAGGTGATACCGGTCATGTCCGCCATTAAAAAGGTATGGATCGATAATTATATAGACGAAGCCGGCCTCACCTTCTTTAAGAAGTACAGCCCCAAGTTCTTCATCCTGTCCGGCAGCGCCAGTTGGAACGAGAACGGTACTATCACCCTCGGCACCGCCGAAGGCGGCCGCAAGGTAGTGCTCTACCTGCTGAATGATTTCCGTACCAGGGAGATGCCGGGTTATGTGCCTGCCGACTCGGCCAACGTAAAGCAGATGTTTCATGTAATAGAGCACGAGTTCGGGCATATCCTGCACCAGACGGTAATGTACCCGCAGGAGTTCAAGGAGATCAGCACCGGGTACTATACCGGTAACTGGAACAATATTTCCGATTACGAAGCCCGGCAGGACGGCTTCGTAACTGCTTACGCCATGTCCGCCTACGATGAGGATTTCGTGGAGATGATCTCTATGATGTTGGTGGAAGGACAGGATGGTTTTGACAGGATCGTGAACAGCATTCCTCCCGGCAGCAGCATTAACGGCATGAGCCAGGCCGATGCACAGGCCCGCCTCCGGCAGAAGGAGGCGATGGTAGTGGAGTACTTTAAAGCGGTATGGGACATAGATTTCTACAGCCTGCAAACCAAGACCCGGAACACGATCGAACAATTGCTGTATTAAGTCACAACAAAAAAATTATGAGAAAACATCTATTATACCTTTCACTGTTCATCGCCATCTTCTCCGCCTGCGACAAGGAGGATGATCCTGTTTTTGAGCAATCGCCGGATGAAAGGCTGAATGAAACGCTGGCCATGTACCAGGACGAGCTTACAGGCGCGCCGCATGGCTGGAAGGCCATGGTGTTCCCGGCAGGGATCCCCCGCAGTGTTTTCAGCTTCTATATGAAGTTCAACGAATCCAACCGGGTGTCCATGTTCTCCGACTTCGACGCGGCATCTTCCGTCACCCTGCAGGAAAGCAGTTACCGGTTGAAGGCCCTGCAGCAGCCCAGCTTATTATTTGACACTTACTCCTACCTGCATGTGCTATGCGACCCTGACGGCAGTGTGAACGGCGGCGTATACGGCAAAGGCTATTATTCTGATTTCGAATTCGCACTGGACAGCATAGCCGGTGATACCATTCACCTCACCGGCAGGTTCAACAAAAGCAAGGCTTACCTGGTAAAAGCTACGCAGCAGGAAGAGCAGGAATATATGAGCCTGGAGCGTAACCGTGAGTTTGAGCACTACAACCAGTTCCTTACCTATTTCAAACGCCTGACGGTAGGCAACGCCCAGTATGAGCTAACGGTAAACCCCTATGCGCATGTGATCGGCTTTACCTGGGTGGACGAGAACGGAGAAGAACAGCATGCCTTAGTTGGCTTCTATTACACACCCAACGGTATTGCCTTTGCGCCGGCGTTTACAGACGGGGAAAACACCATTCCCGGCCTGGAAGACATTAGCTGGGATGCCGAAGGACAGCTTATGAGCTTTACCATTAATGGAGCCGCCGCTACTATCTCAGGATTTGCCAAACCGCTGGTGGTAGATACGGCAGCGGCGCAGCGTTGGTGGGACCAGGGGCTGAGCCAGGAGTACTGGATGTCCGCTTACGGCTTTCATGTCAATGGCGAGGACGATGCCTTTGGCATTACCAGCTTACCCAGCTACTACTTCCTGGGTTTCTGGCCTGGTTACGGCTCTAACTACGATCTGCTGGGCTTTGTGACTGTTATTGATAACCGGCCTACATTGACTTATGGACCTGCTTTAAGAAGACCAACTTTTACGTCAGACGGCAGGATCAGGTTTTCCTACCTGGACGACTTGGGCACTTTTCCGCCGGATGCTACTCCCGTTCACAATACCCGTATCCAGTTGACAGACGCTGCCGGCTATTACCTGGTGCAGGTAAATGACAGCCAGTACGACATGGTGAGCGCTAAAGATGGAAAAGCCTGGATAACCTGGTTCAGGTGATCTGTATAAACTATATCAATGATTGAAAAAAGTACCGTTATGCAAAATATTTTTACCGTACTATTCAGAAAAGCTTGTATCCCCAGCCTGTTCCTGCTTTTGCTGTCATCTTCCGCTATGGCGCAGATAGACATCAACATCGGGACGGGCACTACGGGCAACGGCTCCGGCAACTCTTATCCTGCGCCTATTCAGGATTACTATGAAGGCAGCCGCGCCCAGTACCTGTACCTGGCTTCGGAACTGATCGCTGCGGGCATGGGCCCCGGTATGATCAGCGCTATTAAGTTCAATGTAGTAGCATTGAATGATGCTACTATCGTTGAGCAATATACGCTGAAGATCGGCACCACCACCATTTCCAGTCTCACCACTACAGGCTGGGAGCCGGTTGGCAGCCCGGTTTGGGGCCCGGTGGATTATCAGCCGGTGGCAGGGATGAATACCTTCACCTTTACTACCCCTTTCTTCTGGAATGGTACGGATAACCTGGTTGTAGAGCCGTGTAATGGTGGCGACGACTGGGACAGCAGTCCCACGGTGCCCTGGACAACCGGGCTTTCCTTTAATGGTTCCCGTACTTACCGCGCAGATGGCAGCGGAAACCTGTGCGGCACTACCACTACTACTGCTTACGGTACGCCTACTACCCGCCCCAATATCACTTTTACCTGGACGCCTGCTGCGGCTTGTACCGGTACACCCACCGGCGGTACCGCTACGGCCAATCCGTCTTCCGTATGTATGAACGAATCCTTTACATTGGGCCTCACCGGCGCCACCGTGGCTTCCGGGCTGAGCTATCAATGGCAGTCTTCCCCCGATAACCTTACCTGGACCAATATTCCCGGCGCTACCAGCCCGGGCTTTACCACTACGCAGGCGGCCAGCACCTGGTACCGCTGCACGGTGACCTGTACCAACACCGGTGGCGGCTCCGCCGCATCTACCGCCGTACAGGTGGTTTCCCCTACGCTGGTATCCGGCACCTTTACCATTGACAAGAACAACCCTACTGACCCTATTGTAGCAAAGAATTTCAACTCCTTTAATGACGCTTATAACTATATTAAATGCGGCATCAACGGCCCGGTAATCTTCAACGTGGTAGCCGCCAGCGGTCCTTACAACGAGCAGTTGATCATGACGGCAGTGCCGGGCGCATCCGCCGCCAATACCGTTACCTTTAACGGTAACGGGCAGACGCTGTCCTACACCTCCACCAACGGTACCCAGCGGGCGGTGATCAAACTGGACGGCGCGGACCATATTACCTTCGACAGCCTGGCCATTGAAGCGGGCGGGACCTCTTCCTCCGAGTACGGCTATGGGGTGCACCTGATCAACGACGCCGATTCCAATACCATCAGCAATTGTACGATCAATGTAGATACGGCCTCCACTTCCACCACTAATTACGTTGGTATAGTGATCAGCAGCAGCCATACCTCGCCCACTACCACCGGCGATGCAAAATGCGACGGCAATATCATCAGCGGCAATACTATTACCGGCGGTAACTACGGTATCACCATGGTGGGCAGTAACAATTTCGCCAATGGCAACAACCGGATCGTCAATAACCTGGTGAAAGAGTTCCGCTCTTACGGCATTTACCTGGCATATTCCTTCAATGCCCTGGTAGAAGGCAATACCATTACCCGGCCCTCGCGCACAGAGGTAACCACCTTCTACGGTATTTACCTGACCAGCCTGAACACCAAAGACAGCATCAGCCGGAACCGGATCACCGATCCTTTTGGCGGCGATCCCTCCAGCACCTCTACTTTCTATGGGATCTACTTTACCAGCGTAGACGCGCTGACTTCCCTGGAGAACATTGTAAGCAATAACCTCATTTACAATATTACCGGCGGCGGTACCGCTTACGGTATCTACAACAGCAGCTCCGACAACGTGTATTACTATCATAATACCATTGTGATGGACGGCGCCGCCGGCGGCAGTTCCAATACCACCAGGGGCTTCTATAATACTTCGCAGACGGATGGTATCTATTTTATGAATAACATCGTCTACCTTTCCCGTAGCGGAGGGGGCGCCAAGCATGCCTTGTATTTCAATAATACCGGCAGCACCATTGTATCTGATTACAACGTGCTGTTCATTGCTCCCACGGTAACAGACGCCAGCATCGGCTACTTCTCGGCAGACCGGGCTACCCTGCCTGACTGGCAGGCAGCCAGCGGCCAGGATACCACCTCCCTGTCATCCAACCCGATGTTCACAGATCCCAATACGGGGAACTACAGCCCGGTGAACGCTTCTATTGACAACAAGGGCACGCCGGCGGGCATTGCCGTGGATATTGAGAACAGCGCCCGCAGCACCACTACGCCGGATATAGGAGCCTATGAATTTACGCCGCCGCCCTGTACCGTACCGCCTACGCCCGGCACTACCACGGCGGCCCTCAACCCCGTATGTGTGAATGTACGGGTGCCCTTCAGCCTGACCGGCAACTCGGTAGGCCTTACACAAACTTACCAGTACGAAGTGTCTGCTACCGCAGGCGGCCCGTATACGCCGTTGGGAAGCCCGCTGACCAACCCGGATACGATCATCACCGCCACGGTGACCAGCTACTACCGCGTAGCCGTGACCTGCAGCGGCAATACGGCCTATTCAACTCCTGTACTGCTGGAGGTGAACCAGGCCCTGCCGCCCGATACTTACACGATCGATAAGAGCGCCGCTCCCGGTACGCCCAAGACCTACCTGAGCTTCAATGAGGCCAAAGCAGCCCTGGAATGCGGTATTGCAGGTCCCGTGGTGTTCAACGTGGCCCCGGGCGGTACCCCCTATGAAGAGCAGTTGATACTGGACTCCATACCGGGCGCCTCTGCTGTCAACACCGTAACCTTTAACGGGAACGGCAATACGATACATTACAGCTCCGACAATACGGATGAGCGGGCGGTGATAAAACTGCGCCGTACAGACCATGTAACGTTCGACAGCCTCACGATCGATGCGACCGGTACGGAGAACTATGGTTTTGGCATACAGTTCATTGCCAATGCAGACAGCAATACCATCCGTCACTGTACCATCATTACCGATGCTACCTCCACTTCCACCAACTATGCCGGCATTGTGGCAAGCGCGTCTGACAACAGCGCTACCGGCACCGGTAATACCCTGTGCGATGATAATACCATAGACGGTAACACCATTACCGGCGGTTACTACGGTATCTCACTGAATGGAGACGATGAAGCATTGCTGAACAACAACCGGGTGATCAACAATACGGTACAGGACTTCTACTACTATGGCATCCGGATCGCTTATTCCGATAGCACACTGGTAGAGGGTAACACCATCACCCGTCCCAGCCGGACCAACGCCGGCAGCAGCATCAGCGGCATCTACATATACTACGACAACAATAACCTGGTGATCTCCCGCAACAGGATCCACAATGTTTTTGGCGGCGATCCCACCAGCACCAGCGATTTCTACGGCATTTACATGTACTATGCCGATGCCCAGGTGGGAATGGCTGCCCAGGTGCTGAACAACGCGATATACAATATCAACGGCACCGGCTATATATACGCTGTCTATAACAACTATACCAGCAACGTACACTACTATCACAACACCATTTCCCTGGATCATGCAGCCAATACGTCTTCGGATGTTACCCGCGGGTTCTATATCACCGGTGATGATACAGGTATCGAGGTGATCAACAACATCGTGACGGTGACCCGCGGCGGTACCGGCGACAAATACGCGATATACCGTTCCAGCACCAGCGGCGAGGTGACCTCCGACTATAATGATTATTATGTGAACGGCGACAATGGAGAGAATTTCGTCGGCTATTTCGGCGGCGACCTCGCCACGCTGCAGGCATGGCAGGCGGCTACCGGCCAGGACACGAACTCCATCAGCCTGGACCCCGTGTATGGCGACCCGGTGAACGGTAACCTGTCCCCGGTAATATCCCCGCTGGACAATACCGGTACGCCGCTGGGTGTGCCCATTGACATCAATGGTACTGCCAGGAGCGCTACCACACCGGACATCGGTGCATTTGAAATATCCATTCCGCCTTGCGTGGCGCCGCCCAATGCCGGCACCGCGGTGGCCAACCCGGATGCCAACGTGTGCCTGGGTGCCATCATCAAGCTGGGCCTCACCGGTAATACCACCGGCGGTGAACAGACTTACCAGTGGCAGGCGGCCAAAGCGGCCGGCGGTCCCTGGAGAGACATCAGCGAAGTACGCTATGTGCCGGAATTCAGCCTGGAGCTGACCATGGAGAACTACTTCCGCTGCGTGGTAACCTGCGGCGGCGATACGGCCTACTCTACTGTAGCGCACGTGAACATGAACGCACCACTGATGTCGGGCTTCTATACCATTGATCCTGCCTCCCCGGTAAGCGCCACCAACTTCCAGTCATTTACGCAGGCGGTAGCCGCCCTGGAATGCGGCATCGCCGGATGGGTGACCTTCAATGTATATCCCGGCACCTATACGGAGCAGATCAGGATGCACAGGGTATACGGCGCTTCAGATACCAGCCGCATCACCTTCCAGAGCCTGAACAACGATGCTGCTTCCGTAACGCTGACCTACGACGCGGCCGGCGGCGACAATTATGTGCTGCAACTGGACAGCGCCAGTTATGTTACTTACAGGGATATCACGATCGCATCTATTGACGATGGTGATGGCAGGGTGGTGGAACTGGCGCATACCGCGTCATCCGACAGTATCCTCAACTGTATCGTAATGATGCCGGCCGTCACCTCCTCCGGTACGGGTGTGGTGGGTATTTATGCCGAGCACGTGACAGGTACGGACAACGTGATCATGGGTAATACCATCACAAACGGCAGCCGCGGTATTCATATAACCGGTACTTCTTCGTCCATCCTGCTGCCGCCTGTCGTGATAGACAGCAATACGATAAGCGGTTTCTACCAGTATGGCGTTTACGCTTACTATACCAACCGTATTAAAGTGCATAACAATACCGTACATATGACAGCGCCGCAAAGCAGCTCATCCTACGGTATATATGCCGGTTACAGCGATACCGCTTACCAGGTGACCAACAACCGGGTGAATATTGAGAATACCACCAACACGGTATACGGTATTGATCTCTATTTCTCCGATGCCACGATGGCGCAGCCCGGCCGGGTGGCCAATAACCGGATCAAGGCCGTGACCGGCAATACCGGCACACTGTATGGCCTGTACAACTACGGTTCCAGCTACGCCAGCCTGGTGAATAATGTCATTAGCATCCATACCACGGGCAGCGATTCCTATGGTATCTATACAAATGGCGACGAGAACAACACCTATTACAATAACTCCGTGCTGAGCACCTCCACCTCCAGCGACGATAACGCAGCCGCCTGGTTTGATCCCGACGCTAACGTACGCCTGCGCAACAATATCTTCTCGCACCAGGGTGGTGGCAACGCCATGTACGTATATGACCCGGATAACATCAACAGCGATTACAACACCCTGTATACCACCGGTACTGACCTGGTACAGCGGGGCACACCTGCCACTGCCTTCGCCACCCTGCAGGAATGGAAAGACGAGAGCAACCTGGACCTGAGCTCTATCGTGTACAAACCGGCATTTGAGAATGATAGCACCCTGACGCCGGATGTTAACGATCCCGAGGTTTGGGCCATACATGGCCGTGGCGAGCAGGCCGTGGGCAATGATGTGGACATCAACAACCAGCCCAGGCCCACCGCACTGGCAGATGGTGTGCCGGATATGGGCGCGTATGAGTTCCTGCCCTCCGTAACGCCCCCCGCATTGCCGGCCACGCCTGCAGCGCCTGCGCCCGGCGTTACACAAACATTCATGTTCGGCACCGATACCGTAACACGTGTTACCTGGGGCGCTACTGTGCCGGATACCGTTATCGTAAGAAGGTACTCCGGTGTAATACCGCCCAATATTGACCAGAGCAAGGAGTTCATGTACTTCTACACCGATGTGGATGCAGGGGCCCAGCCTTACAGCTTCTCCATCAAACAATACTATGTGGACTCCTGGCAGGGTACTTTCAGGAAACAGACGGACATCCGCCTGGGCAGAACCGATACCGCAGACACCTGGCAGGTGAATGACAGCAGCATGGTGGACGATATCTTCAACATCATTGCAGACACCAGCCTGCAGTTCCTGGATAAATTCACCGGCCTGAAAGGCAACCTGCCTACGCCGCCGCCGGTGCTGCAGCCGGCAGACAGCTCCAACAGGGGCACCCGCTTCTGGGTGGGCTATGGCTTCAACCAGCTCTATTATAACTTCCAGCCGCAGGAAATGGTGCTGTACCTGAGCGCGGAAACACCCGCCAACGTGACCGTGCGGATCAACGGTACCTCCTGGGTGAAACATTACCAGATACCGGCCAATACGGTGATCACCAGCGATACCATACCCAGAACCGGCCTGTTCGACGCCCGCCTGCTGGCTGAAGGCCTTTCCGACAAGGGCATCAGCATCGAGAGCGATGAGCCGATCGTGGCGTATGCCCATATTTTCGGCAGCGCGTCTTCCGGTGCTACCATGCTGTTGCCGGTAGGTACCTATGGGTATGAATATTATGTGCTGACATCCAAACAGTATTATTCCAGCTCCAACTCCTATTCCGAGTTCTTTGTAATTGCCGACCAGGACAACACCGTGGTGGAGATCACACCCTCCGTACCCACTCTGGGCGGCCGTCCGGCTAATGTGCCGTTCACGGTTACGCTTAACAAGGGAGAGGTGTACCAGGTGCTGGGCGCCATGATAGCCGGCTCTGAGGGATACGACCTGACCGGCAGCCGCATACGCTCCGTGCAGAATGCTGACGGCAGGTGCTTCCCGGTAGCCGTATTCTCCGGCAGCAGCCGTACCGGGATCGGCTGCAACAACAATGGATCATCCGGCGATAACCTGATCGTACAGAACTTCCCCTCACAGGCATGGGGCAGGAGGTATTTAACAGCGCCCACTTCCCTGGAGGACGATGCGTCCAGCCTGATGACGAATATCTTCCGCGTGCTGGTGAGCGATCCTGCTACCGTGGTAACCCGCAACGGCGTACCGCTCACAGGCCTGATCAATAACCGCTACTACGAGTATTATAGTAACACGGCGGACTACCTGGAGGCAGACGCGCCGGTGATGGTAGCACAGTTCATGTCCTCTTCCGGAAGCTGTGACAATACCAGCGGCTATGGCGACCCTGAAATGTTCTACATCAGCCCGATAGAACAGGGTATTAATAAAGTTGGCCTTTACCGCAATGACCTGGAGGCAATTGCCACCAATTACCTGACATTGATCATACCCACGGCAGGCATGACCTCCCTGACCATAGACGGTGTCAATACATTTGACTACGTGTATGCCCATCCTAACCTGCCCGGTTATACGGTAGTGGTAAAACGCTGGGATGCAGAACAGGCCCAGTGCGTGGTGCAGAGCGACTCCGCATTCACCGCTATCACCTACGGGCTGGGCAGCGTGGAAAGCTACGGTTACAACGCCGGCACACTGGTGAAGAACCTGAACGCCCTGCCGTCTTTCAACAATGTTTACAATGAAAGCGGGGTTGAAAATGAATATACCTGCGCCAAAACGCCGTTCCGCTTCTCCATGCTGATATCTGTGAAACCCACGGCGCTCACATGGAAGTTCAGCCAGGTAAGCAACCTGGCGCCGGCTACGGATGTAACGCAAACAGACCCCGTGCCCGTGGATTCCGTAATGGTGAACGGCCGCAGGTACTACGAGTTCACCGTGGATTCCAATTATGTGTTCTCCGAACCCGGCACCTACTATGTGCCGATCGTAATGACGCACCCGGATATTGAAAGCTGCGAGAACAGCCTGGAAACCATCCTGCCGATCACGGTGATACCTGCGCCGGTGGTGGACTTTACCACCTCCTTCTCCGGCTGCGTGGGCGACTCCGTACATTTCCACGGCATGGCTACCACCGCTAACGGCGCCGGCATTGACCAGTGGAAATGGAATTTCAACGACGGCGATACGGCCATAATACAGGACCCGGTGAAGAAGTTCAGCACCGCCGGTGTGCACGACGTACAACTGAGCATTATAGAGGAGGCCGGCTGTATCGGCGATACCACCATACCGGTAACGGTGAACGCAGCGCCGGAAGTAGTGCTGGTGGATGACTCCCTGACCATATGCGCCGGTTCCGACGCCACCTTTGAAGTACAGAACCCGGACCCGGACGTTACCTATAACTGGTACACGGATGCCAGCTCCGGCACGCTGGCCGGCAGCGGCAGCAGCCTCACCATACCGGGCATCACGGCTACCGCCCGCTATTTTGTGGAAGCTGTAAAAGCAGGTTGTGTTGGTGAAGCGCGCACCCCGGCAGTAGTAACAGTATTCCCGCAGCTCACCACGCCGGTGGTGGAAGTGGATTCCGTAGGCGTGAACCTGATCCGGTTCAAATGGGCCGCCGTGCCGAATGCTACCGGCTACGAAGTGTCTACCGACGACGGCGTTAACTGGTCCGCACCTTCCTCCGGCGAAACGGGCCTTACCCATACGGTGACCGGCCTGCAGCCCGTACAGGAAGTAACATTGATCGTAAAAGCAAAAGGATGTGAGGACCGGGTATCCGACCCCGTAACGGGCAAAACATTGCCGGACGGCGTGTTCATCCCCAATGCCTTCTCGCCCAACGGCGACGGCCTGAATGACGAGCTGAGAGTATACGGTTATATTATTCGGGATATCCACTTCATGATATTCAACCAGTGGGGAGAGAAAGTGTTTGAGACCAATACGCAGTCAAGAGGATGGGACGGCATGTACAAAGGCAAGGCGCAGCCTTCCGGCGTGTACATCTATGTGTGCAGGCTGCAACTGGCGGATGGAACGGTAGTGGAAAAGAAAGGCGCTGTCAACCTGATCCGGTAACGTAAAACCTACGAAGATGCTAAAACGCAGAAAATATCATGCCTTCATGCTGGTGACAGGACTGTTGCTGCAAAGCATGCTATCCTACGCCCAGAACCTTTCCAACAAGGGAAAGGAATTCTGGGTGGCCTACGGGCACCACCAGTTCATGGAGCCGGGCATGTCCAACAGCCAGGAAATGGTGCTCTACCTGAGCGCCGAGCAACCGGCCAATGTGACCGTGCGCATCTGGGGCACCGCCTGGGTACGGAACTACAGCATTCCTGCCAACACGGTGATCGCTACGGAATACATACCTAAAGCGGGCTTTTACGATGCCCGCCTGTATTCCGTGCCGCCCAGCTTTGGGGGAACCGGCGGCGAGGGCGTGTTCACCAACAAGGCGATACAGATCGTGAGCGATGTGCCGATCGTGGCCTACGCGCACATCTTTGGCAGCGCCTCTTCCGGCGCTACCATGCTGATGCCCGTGGAAACCTGGGGATATTCCTATATATCCCTGAACAGCGAGCAGGATTACCAGGATAACTGCTTTTCCTGGATGTACGTAGTAGCCAATGAAGATAATACGGTGATAGAGGTCACTCCCTCCGTGCCCAGCCGCAATGGCCGGGCGCCGGGAGTGCCGTTTACAGAAACGCTGATGAAAGGACAGGTGTACCAGCTCATTGGCGCCTCCATTGGCGGTGGCATGGGGCATGAGCTTACCGGCACCAGAGTAAAGGTGCTGGGCAATGCCGCGGGTAGTTGTGCGCCGGTAGCCGTATTTTCCGGCAGCAGCCGTACCTATATTTCCTGCGCCAATGGTTCTCCCGGCGGAGGAGATAATAACATGCAGCAGATATTCCCTTCGCAGGCATGGGGCAAGCAGTATTTAACGGCGCCTACCTCTACCAGTAACAGCGCCTCCAGCTTTCATACCAATATTTACAAGGTGCTGGTAAAAGACCCGGCCACGGTAGTGAAAAGGAACGGTACTACATTGACGGGACTGATCGGTAATACCTATTACCAGTTTGAAAGTAATACGGCTGATTTTATTGAAGCTGACAAACCCATACTGGTGGCGCAGTTCCAGTCCTCCACCGGTGGCTGCCCCAATACCAGCGGGCTGGGAGACCCGGAAATGGTATACATCAGCCCACTGGCGCAGGCCATTAAGCAGATCGGGTTTTACCGCAATACCCGGGAGAATATTGACGTGAACTACCTTACGCTGATCATTCCCGACAGCGGGGTGACCTCCCTTACGATAGACGGACTGCTAAATAACTATACACATTCCTATACGCACCCTAACAAGCCGGGCTATACGGTGGTAGTGAAGCGGTGGACCGCTGCTCAGGCGCAATGCCTCGTGCAGAGCGACTCTGCGTTTACCGCCGTTACCTACGGCCTGGGCAGCGTGGAAAGCTATGGCTACAACGCCGGTACGCTTATCAATAACCTGAACGTAATTGGCAACATACACAATGAGCTGGATACCAGTGCTGCCACCAATGAATTTACCTGTACCAACACCCCGGTAGAGCTGTCCGTGCTTATTGCCTACCAGCCCACCCGGATGGTATGGAGGTTGAGTGACCTGGGCGGGGCCATTACCCCTAACGCAGACATCACGGATAATGCACCGGTAAGCACCGGTACGGTAATGGTGGACGGCGTACCATATTATAAGTACACCCTGCCGCAAACCTATATCTTCAATACGGTAGACACCTTTGAGGTACCCATACTCTCCACGCATCCCAGCATAGAGAACTGTAATAATACGGAAGAGGTGAAGTTCAGCGTGATCGTGAAGGGCAAGCCCCAGCCTGTTTTCAGTTGGGAGCATACCGGCTGTGTCCTGGATACCGTATACTTTGCCGGCGATACCAGCAGCGACAACGGTTACAATATTGACCGCTGGAGGTGGGAGTTCCCCGGACCGGTAGCGGACAGCGGGCAGCATGTGCAGCGCGTGTTCCCGGTGGGCACCCACAACGTGGAGCTGGTGGGCATCTCCGAAGAAGGCTGCGTGGGCGACACTATCCTGCCCATCACAATTCACGACAAACCGGTGGCGGATTTCACAATGGCCGCCGCATCGGTCTGTGAAGGTGGTAGCATTGATATCACGGATAATTCCACCTACGGTGGATCGGCGCCCATTGAGAGCTGGTACTGGGACTTTGGCAACGATACCACGGCAGACGCCACCACCGCCGCCCAGCAGACCGCGTATTATGCCGGCTACAACACATACACCATTAAGCATGTAGTGAAGGTGAGCGACCTTTGTGTGAGCGATACCGCTGCGCAGACCCTTACCGTGTACGCCAAACCGCAATTGGGTTTCACCTACCCGGAAAACTGCCTGGAGGTGAACGGCCTGGTACAGTTTAACAGCACCACCACGGTGCCGGACGGGCAGGCGATCACGGACTATGCCTGGAACTTTGGCGACGCCAATGCCACGCCGGCCAATCCCAATACCTCCGACCTGGCGGACCCCACGCATGCTTACACACAATTCGGTACTTATAATATACAATACAGCGTTACCACCGGGAATGGCTGTACGAAGGATACCACGATAGCCGCCACCTTTAACCTGAAACCGCAACTGGCCTATCCTGCGCTGACCGCTGTTTGTGAGAATGTAAAAGGAGGAGTGTCTGTTGCCAGGGCAAGCGTCACCAATGGCGTAGGCGGTACGGGTATCTACAAAGGCCCCGGCACCAATGCCATGGGCAATTTCAACCCTGCGCAGGCAGGGCCGGGTACGCACACCATCCGGTATGTGTTTACCTCCACCAGCGGATGCGTGGACTCTGTAGCCAGCACCATTACGGTATATCCCAAGCCGGCGGCGGCCTTCACGGCCACTGCAGATGTGTGCCTGGGTGAGCTGGTGACCATTACAGACCAGTCGCAGGTAGCTTCCGGCAGCATTACCGCCTGGAAATGGAGCTTCGGTGATGGCACTACCGCCAACAATACCAATGGCAATACGTTCACCAGGTCCTACACCGCGCATAATACCTACGACCTGAAGCTGGTAGCTGTCAGCGACCGCAGTTGCGTTAGCGATACGGTAACGCATGCAGTAACGGTGCATCCATTGCCGGTAGCTGATTTCAGCATGCCTGCCTCCATCTGTATGCCGCAGGGCAGCGCAGACTTTACCAACCAGTCCACCGTGGCGGATAATTCCGCGCTGAGCTGGAACTGGAGCTTTGGCGATGGCAGCGCCGGGTCTACACTCGCCAGTCCTTCGCATATATATGCCGCTTCCAGCGCATACACCGTACAGCTAACGGCTACTTCCGCGTATGGCTGCACGCACGATACTTCCAAAGTACTGAGCGCTTTTTATGATAAACCCATTGCCAGCTTCCTGGTAGAACCGGATACGCTGTGCCAGGGTACGGACAATGTCTTCACCGACCAAAGCACAGCGCCCAACAGCAGCATCACGGAATGGACCTGGGACTTTGGCGATGGCAGCAGCGCCGGTACCCGCAACCCGGTAAAACGCTATGATGCGCCCGGCAACTACGATGTAATGCTCACGGTCACCAATGCGGTAGGTTGTACCTCCGATCCTTTCGGGGAAACAGTGATCGTATACCTGCAGCCCATCATTGATGCAGGCCCCTCCTTTATAGTACCGGAGGGAACGCTGGTGCAGTTTGATCCGACCGCCAACGACTCCACCGAGCTGCTGTTCCACTGGACTCCGGCAGGCGACTTTGCCGACCCAACGATGCTGCGGCCTTCGCTGCTGGCCTACCGGAATGAGACTTACACCCTCACAGCCACCGGGCAGGGGAACTGTTCTGCTACAGATGAGCTGACCGTGAAGGTGCTGCGGCCTGTAAAGGTGCCCAATGCATTCTCTCCCAACGGCGATGGCATCAATGACAGGTGGATGATCCCCAACCTGGCGGATTATCCCGGCGCTACAGTAGATGTATATAACCGCTATGGGCAGCGCATTTACTCCTCCATGGGGTATGGCGTTTCCTGGGATGGCTCCTGGAACGGGCAGCAGTTGCCGCTGGCTACCTACTACTATGTAATCAAGCTGCAGAACGGATTTCCTCCGCTCACGGGATATGTAACCATATTAAGATAACGATAAAACTGTTTTTCAAATGAAGACTACCATCATAACATTGTGCATGCTGATCGTCGCTACGCTGGCCGCCTTTGAGTCGAGGGCGCAGATAGATCCGCATTTCTCCCAATACTACGTGTACCCCGCGTGGCTGAACCCCGCCTTAACCGGCGCGTTTGACGGCGACTACCGTTTGTCCGCCATCTACCGCACCCAGTGGGGCAATGTCAGCAGTCCTTTCTCCACCTTCGGCGCATCGGCGGATATCAGGACGGACAGGAATTTCAACTTCGGCGCCAGTGTGCTGAACCAGACCGCGGGCGACGGCGGCTACCATTATACTACGGCCTATGCCAATTTTGCCTATACCGGTGTGAAGTTCGGTGCGCAGCAAACGCACCAGTTGGCTTTCGGTATGCAACTGGGCCTGATCCAGCGGAAGTTTGATCCTACCAAGCTCACTTTTGGCGACCAGTGGAATCCCATCACCGGTTATAACCCCGGCAACACCACGGCAGATGTGCTTACCCGCACCTCCGCCATGTCATTCGACGCCGGCGCCGGCGTACTGTATTACGATGCAGCTCCCGGCAAAAAATATAATCTCTTCGGCGGCTTTTCTGTAGCTCATCTCAGCAGGCCCAAAGACCAGTTCAGCGGCAAGGGCGACGCCCGCTTCCCGCTGCGCTACATCGGTCATGCCGGTGTACGCCTGGCCTTGTCCGATGTGCTGAGCCTTACGCCCAATGTCATGTACATGCGGCAGGGATCCGCTTCCGAGAAAATGATAGGCGCTTATGCGCAGATGAACGCCGCCATGAACACGGATTTCCTGCTGGGCGCCAACTACCGCCTGGACGATGCGTTTTCTGCTTACGCCGGCTTCATTTACAAGACCATGATGCTGGGCGCCAGCTATGACATCAATACATCAGACCTCGGTAAAATGGTAAGAGGGTCCAACAGCTTTGAAGTATCGCTCACTTTCATTGGCAGGAAGAAAACCAAAACGCCGGAAGTGGAATTTGTTTGTCCGAGATTATAACCATTTATCTAAAACCCAAGCTGAGTTAAAAGATGAAAAGAATATTACTTATCGCGGCGGTAGCACTGATGGTGGTAAAAGCCCAGGCGCAGTTTACCTATAATTACCTCCGGGCGGCGGACCAATATTACAGGAAGGCCGATTATAATTCTGCCGCTGAATATTACGAGAAATACCTGGCCTCCCGTAAAACGGTGATCCGGCCTGCTTCCTACAACCCGTACACGGCACAGTCGCTGTCAAAGAAACCGGTAACGGTGGTCAGCAGCGAGCAGCAGGCCATTTACCAGTTGGCGGAAAGTTACCGCCTGCTGCATAACTATGAAAAGGCCGCGCCTTATTATGAAGAAGCGCTGGAATTTGATAAAACACAGTTCCCGCTGGCGCCTTTCCATTATGCCACGGCCCTGCGGGCGCTGGAAAAGTATGAAGCCGCCGAAAAGGCCTTCAGCTATTTCCTGGGCATACACGAAACAGAAGACGAGTGGCGCGCAGCGGCTCAGCGGGAAGTGCGCAACCTGCGCTTTATCCAGGAACAACTGAATAAAAAGGACCTGCACCTGTATACCCTGCACAAGGCGGCTACCGGCCTGAACGCCACCGGCGCCAGCTATGCGCCCGTATGGATGAATGACGGTACCCTGCTGTTTACCTCCACCCGCCCGGACAGTGCATCCAGCAAGCACCATATACACCTGAACCGGGTGTACCAGGCGGCTGTTGGCAATGGCGGCGCAGCCACTGTGCGCCGTGTAAAGCTGCCCCAACCTAAAGAGGAGCACCAGGGCGTGATCAGCGTAACGCCGGATGGCAACATGATGTTCCTGACCCGCTGGAAAATAGCGGACGGCAAAAAAGTGTCCGCCATTTACCGCAGCAAAAAGATCGGGGAAGCCTGGAGCGAGCCGGAGCTGCTGGACGGGCAGGTAAACGCGCCCGGTTACAGCGCGCAGCAGCCCTTTGTGATGCCGGACGGCAGGCACCTGCTGTATGCCAGCGACAGGAAAGGCGGCTATGGCGGTTTTGACCTCTGGTATGCCGAGCTGGATGCCAACGGTATTCCTCAAAGCAGCAGGAACTTGGGCAGCACGGTGAATACCACCTCCAATGAACAGGCGCCCTATTTCAACGCCGCTGCCGGCATGCTGGTGTTTTCCAGTGATGGCGGTACCGGTATGGGCGGTTACGATTTCTTCTACAGCAAAGGGAATATCGACAACTGGGAAATGCCGGTGAACTTCGGCTACCCCGTGAATTCCGTAAAGGACGATATCTATTTCACCAGCAAGGGCACGGCAGACAACATCCTGCAGGACGTGTGGCTGGCTTCCGACCGTTCTGCCGTTTGCTGCCTGGAGCTGTTCTCGCTCACCAAAACCGTGCCTGTGCCGGAAGTAGTGAAGGTAGAAGAGCCGCCGGTAGTGAAGGAAGAACCGCCGGTGGAAACGCCTACCGTGCTGGAAAATGTGTATTACGATTTCAACGTGGCTACCCTCAAACCGGAATCCTATCCCGCCCTCGACGTGCTGGTGGATATGCTGAAAGAGCATCCCGGCATGCGGATCGAGATCAGTGCGCACACGGACAGCAAGGGCACGGATGCCTTTAACCAGCGCCTTTCAGAAGAGCGCGCAAAGAACTGTGTGAAATACCTGCTGAGCAAAGGCGTGGAAGAAAGCCGCCTGGAATACAAAGGTTATGGTGCTACCCGGCCCATTGCGCCCAACGAGCACCCGGATGGAACAGACAACCCGGAAGGAAGGCAGCAGAACAGGAGGACCGAGTTTAAAGTACTGGAGCAATAGGAGGTAAGAAGTAGGATGCAGGAAGTAAGAGGCGCATCAAATCATACATCCTACTTCCAGCTTCCTGCATTAAGTGTACCATAAATCTGTGATCATGTATGTAATTCATAAAAAATGCCTGGCGCTGGCCCTGGTGTTGTTCACCGGGGTGTTCTCCGCGCGTGCGCAGCAACAGCCGCATTATACGCAGTATATCATGAATCCCTTTATCATCAATCCCGCCGTGGCAGGCATAGAGAATTACTGGGATATAAAAGCCAGCCACCGGCACCAGTGGGCGGGGTTGAACGGCTCGCCGGTCACTACCTACCTGACTGTGCACGGGCCGCTGCGCAAGAGCGATTACCCCCAGGCTTCGCCCACCGGTTTTGATATAGAAGGCGATAACCCGAGAGGCCGGGCCTACTGGATGCAGTATGAAGCGCCGCCGGCCCACCCCGGTGTAGGCCTGACGATACTGAATGACAGGACCGGCCCCCTGAGCCGCTTTTCCTTCAGCGGCACCTACGCTCACCATATCGGCCTGGCGCCCCGGACCAGCCTGAGCGCCGGCATTTCCGTAGGCATGCAGTCCGTTACCCTCGACGCCAACAAACTGGAGTTCCAGGACCCCAATGATCCCGTGATTGCCGGCAGCGCATTGCTGGACACCTGGAAGCCGGAAGTGAGCGCAGGGTTGTGGCTGTATTCCGCCAACTATTTTATCGGCGCATCTGCACAGAATATCATCCCCATGAACCTGGGCTTTGACAACGGCAAAGTGGTGGGTGACTCCGTGTACCGCGGCAAGCTGGTGCCGCACCTTTTCCTGACCACCGGCTATCGCATGTGGCTGAACGATGATATCAGCCTGCTGCCTTCCGTGATGGTCAAGTACATCACCGCGGCGCCGGTAAGCTTTGACATCAACGCCAAAGCGCAGTACCGCGACCGCGTATGGGTGGGAGCTTCCTACCGGTACAATGACGGTATAGCGGCCATGCTCGGCGTGAATATCAGCTCCACCTTCAATATCGGGTATTCCTATGACTATACCGGTTCTTCCCTGAACACGGTGAGCAAGGGATCCCACGAGATTGTGGTAGGCTTCCTGATCGGTAACCGCTATGGTGACCTTTGTCCCAGGAACATCTGGTAATAAACGTGTTTTATCAATTTTTCAACCAATACAAACAAACAAGAGTTTATGAAACTTCCATTCAAAATGTCATGCGGCATTTCCTATGCATTGTTGTTCTCAATTGTTTTTGCCATGGCATCCTGCTCAAAGGATGGCGATACCGGTCCGGAAGGTCCGGCCGGTCCTGCAGGCCCTGAGGGTCCTGCCGGTGAGCAGGGCCCCAAAGGGGACACCGGTACCGCGAACGTGATCTACTCCGGCTGGCTGGATGTAACATTCGGACTCAACTCGGATAGCACCGCCTTTATAGCGGAAATTGATGCGCCCAAAATAGACCAGGAAGTACTGGCTACCGGCGAAGTAAAGGTGTACATGAACCTGTCTAACGCCAGCGATCCTTTCATTGTGCCGCTGCCTTACTTTGACGGGACCTTCCTTATTAACGTGCGCATGTATGAACAAACGATCAACCTGCTGTCCTTCAACAACCTATCTACTTTTACAGATGAGAATGACGGCATGAAGTATCAGCAGGCCCGTTACGTGATCATCCCCGGCGGTACCGCCGCCCGCCAGGCTGCCGGTATTGACTGGAACGATTACCAGCAGGTAAAGAATTACCTGGGCCTGAAAGACTAAGAACTGACTAGGTATACTAATAACTCCATCACAGATTAGATTATAGGAAAAACGGCTGCTTTGTTTAGGGCAGCCCTATCTTAACCTTTTTTCGGAACCTTCCATTTAGTGTTTATGAACAGATATTGTGACTTTACCGACGATGAATTAATACGGCTGTACCTGGCTGGCGATAGCAGCGCATTCTCCTGGCTGGTGCGCCGGCACAAGGACCGGATCTTTACTACCATTGTGCTGCTGGTGAAGGACCGCTGCCTGGCGGAGGACATCTTCCAGGAAACCTTTATCAAGATCATCAATGCCCTGCGGGATGGTCATTACACGGATAACCGGCGGTTCCTGGCCTGGGCGGCCCGCATCGCCCATAACTGCTGCATCAACCATTTCCGTAAGCTGAACGTTTCTCCGTCCGTAGTGTCCGGTTATAACGACGGGCTGCTGTCAGGAGCGGATCATCACTATATAGAGCAAAGCGAAGAACAGCGCCTGATAGCCCGGGAGTGGGCGCAGGAGCTGCACATTATACTGGACATGCTGCCGGAAGCCCAGCGGGAGGCGCTGATACTGCGCTATTACGCAGACCTGAGCTACAAGGAAATAGCGCAGGTAGTGAACGTTGGCATCAATACCGCGTTAGGCCGTGTACGTTATGCCATCATGAACATGCGGAAGATCATGGAAAAGGAACAGGAGCTTGCCCCTATTAACTAAAGACCATCATATAAAAAGTCATTTTATTTACTGGTTAGATATGAATTGATAACCCTTAATATTTGCCCCCATGATAATAAAAAGCATCAGAAAAATTGCAGCGCATCCCATCTGCGTACTGTTCCTTTCTTTTTTGATCATTTTTTCCGGTTGTACAAAAAACAACATGATCCCGAACAGGCCCCAGCCGCCCCAGACCGGGAAAACGGCGGCGCTGGCAAATGCTGCCGTATTATTTACCGGTGAAGAATTGTTCCGGGGTATTTTCCTGCTGGAGGGCCCTGTTGCAGAAAAGCTCACCTACTTTGACGATATAAAAGACCAGTTATCGCTGCTGGACGGCAGCCTGGAAAAAGAAAGAGCCGATTTTGCCGACACGATCGTTGCTAACGTAAAGGCGATCAGTCCTGAATATTTTGACCAGTTGCAGGCGGAAGTGGGAAGCGATGACTTTGTAAGGATTGAAAATGTGATTGAAACGGGTGCTGACCTGATCTACCAGGCAGTGTTGAGGTCACCCAAATACGCCAGGTTATATAACCAGGCCGCGGCTATTGCGTCCACTATTGATACCACCCAGTATCATGATTTTGAATCCGCAGCGGACATCAACAACTACGTGAAGGATGTGGGCAGCAAAGTAAGCAACAGGCCGGACGTAAAAACACCGGAGCAACTGGTAGGGCTGGTATTGGCCGTGCTGGTAGCAGCAGCGGTATGGGATGTGGTGGCCGTGGTGAACTATGGTGTTATTGCCAATGCTGCCGCCGTAGCGGTGGTATGGGCCGCTGTGTATGCCAAGGTATGGTTCTGGCCCAAGAAGGCCGGGCTGGGCAGCAACTCCCCGGTATTGCCCATTGAAAGGGAAAAGCTGGTATTGGAGATCGCGCAGAACCTGTAGTTTTCATGGCCTAAACAATAAACCATATGCAGGAAAGAATAAGACTGACGGTTTATGTAATGCTGACCATGGTATTTGTAGCGGGGCTTTTTGAAATAATCGTGGCATCCATGCCCTCCAATGCGCTTACGCCCCGTTATAAAACCCGCAAACTGCTAAACTCCCTGCTGCCCGAAGGCTGGTCCTTTTTTACCCGGAATCCCCGGGAGGAAATGGCCGACATTTACCGGGTTGAAGGGCAGTACCTCGTAAGAATAACCGATTGTAACAGCGAGCCGGCTAACTTTATGGGCTTCTCCCGGAAAAGCAGGAAAGCCGGCATGGAGCTGTCTGCCATCGCAGGCCAGGTCCCCGCCCGCTATTGGTACAAGTACCATGCTGTTTATGCAGATCCCGGGAAGGATGTTTGTGCAATAAAGAACAGGAAAGACCTGCATATTCTATCACCCGGCATGTACGTGGTCGCCATCTATCCGCCCGTTCCCTGGACCTATGCAAGATTTCCGCAACATTATACCCGGACTTATAAGCTCGCCAAAATAAAAATATGAGGTTGCCAATGTATTTTATGGACACGCTCCTGCAGCGTTTTGACAACCTGTGTCAACGCAGCCCTTTTACCAATGTATATGGCCTGGGCCGCAGCATCCTGGCGGCGGGTACCCTGTTTACGCTGCTGGTCAACAATGTTCATACCCTTTTCATCAGTCAGAATTTCCGTATACGCACCCATTTTATACTGGATAAGATCAACCTCTTTTACCTCTTCGGGTATGAGCATTTGCCGGCAGCGAAACTGGTGGCTATACTCATCCTGGCCTTGGTGATTACCGGCTATCTTCCGCGTATTACCGGGTTGCTGCACTGGTGGGTGGCCTACAGTTTCTTCAATGCCGCGGTGATCGTGGATGGCGGCGACCAGATCGCAGCCGTCATTGCGCTGGCATTGGTGCCGCTTACCCTCCTGGACGGACGGATGAATCACTGGCAAAAGGGAACGCCTGCAGGCAGGAGCAGGAATTACATCGCCATCCTGTGCCTGTTTTTTATCAAAATACAGATGGCCGTATTGTATTTTAATGCAGCCATCGCTAAATTTAATGTGCCCGAATGGCTGGATGGAACGGTGATGTATTACTGGCTGGCGCATAACACCTTTGGCCTGCCGGGCTATATGAAAGATATAGTCCTCCCCGTAGTGGAAAATCCCTTGGGAGTGCTGGTGCTTACCTGGGGAACGGTCATTTTTGAAGTAATGCTCTTTGCCGCCATCTTTTTCAGAACAGGCGCACGGATGAAAATGCTCTGCCTGGGTATCTTATTTCACCTGCTTATTTTCCTGTGCCTGGGATTGGCCAGTTTTTTCTTTTCAATGACAGGCAGCCTGCTGCTTTATTTATATCCCTTTGACAGGCATATCAGCTTTGCCCGCCACCGGTTCAAACTAACGCAATGTGCATTCAGATAGTATTTACCACGAACAGCAGGGTTTCAGCCAGAAATGGCTGATGATCATACTCGTCCTGGAGTTGTTGATATCAGTAGCAGCCACCGTGTTGATCTTCATGAAGGAGCCGGACGCCGGTATTTTGGTGGCCCTCCTGCCGGCCCTGTTCGGGATAGCCTTGTTCCTGTTAATGACAAAAGCACGGTTAAAGCTGGAGATCAATGACCAGGAAATACATTACCAGTTCCGGCCTTTTCACCTGTCCCGGCGCACGATCACCAGAAGCCAGGTAGACGCGCTAACTGTTGTTAGCTACGATCCTTTATCGGATTACGGTGGTTGGGGTATCCGGAAGGGCAGGGAAGGATGGGCGTATACCACCGCAGGACATACCGGTCTCTTGATTAAACGGAACAACGGGAAACCGGTTTTGATCGGCACCAGCCGGCCCGATGCATTAGCTGCTTTCCTCAGGTCGCGCTGGACAGCATTATACCGGCCCGCTTCCTGAGCTTGCTGCCCCTGGCTTGCTATTTGTTGCGCATTCGCTAAAAGCAACAGATATGAAAGCAAACAGATTAGCCGGCAAGGTGGCCATTGTAACCGGTGGCGGTACCGGCATAGGAGAGGCCGTATGCAAGAAATTCGCAGCCGAGGGCGCGAAAGTGCTGGTGGTAGGTTTTGCAGACGACCCGGTAGAAGCAGTGGCGCAGGAGATCGCTGAAACAGGTGGCGAAGCCCGCGCCTATATGGGCGACGTAGCAAAGGAAGTAGAGGCGGAGGCGGCTGTACAGGCGGCCATTGATAACTGGGGCGCGCTGCACATCCTGGTGAACTGTGCGGGAGTGTACCCGGTTACCGCGGAAACACAGGACCTCGATGTGGAAATATTTGACCTGCTCATCAAAGACAATCTGCGCAATACCTTTTTAATGACCCGGGCGGCCCTGCCTTTCCTGCAAAAGACAGGCGGCTGTATTGTGAATACCGGCTCAGAAGCGGGCTTCCTGGGGCAGGCCATGCTATCGCCCTATGGCGGCACCAAAGCCTTTATTCATGCATTTACCAGGGGGGTGGCGCTGGAGCAGGCTAAGCATGGGGTGCGCGCTAATGCGGTGTGCCCGGGCCCGGTGGATACGTCCTGGACACACAAGGAAACCGGCCCGATGGATGAAAAAATGGAACAGTCTTTCCTGCAAACCGTTTCCATGGGCAGAAGAGGCACTACTGAAGAGGTAGCCAATGTATTCCTTTTCCTGGCATCGGACGAAGCATCTTTCGTCAATGGATCGCTGTACAGCGTGGATGGCGGTATTATCGGCGGTAAAGGTATCGGGAAGGAAGCACCGGCATCAGTTGCCAGCGAACCGGAACCGGAGCTGGCACTGCACCATGAGCATGATGGAAAAACGGGCCGGAGGAATTAATGAGTAATCAGTGAGATGATAATAGCAGGAGGCCGGCTGTTCAAAAGGCCAGCCTCCTTTATACGTTTAACTGGCCGGGGTGGCAGCGGCCTTTTTGCCGGTCTTTGCCTTTTTGCCAGTTGTAGCGGCCGCTTTCTCCTTGATAGCAGGCGTCTTCTTCTTATCAGGCAACCCCTTGCTCAGCAGCTTGGCTGCCTTCTTGATCCGGTTCCTGAATTTTTTTTCACCCAACTGGTCTTTCCAGCCGGTGAGCAGTGTGGAGAGCTGTTGCTCAAGACCTTTACGTGCGTCTTTATGATTACCACCCTGCACTTTACTGTTTCCTCCCATAATGTTCGTTATTTTGTTATTTTCTTTAATGTTTGTGGTAACACAAATTTAACAATAACTTAATGTACGGCAATGTTAAGTTTTTGCGGCAGGGAGCTAAGTCCTTGGCTGTCAAACTGTCTGCCCCACCGGGCTACGGCCCTGTTTTTGATGGATAGATAAAAAACAGACCCATGGAAGCACAGAACACGAAAAGATCCTTCCAGGATATCATCAATGACAGCAAGCCGGTGCTGGTGGATTTCTCGGCGGAATGGTGCGGCCCCTGTAAAATGATGCCGCCTATTTTGAAGGAGTTGAAGAATATGACCGGCGACAGCCTGACCATCCTGAAAATGGATGTGGACAAAAATCCCAACATAGCTGCGGCCTACCAGATACAAAGCGTGCCCACGCTGATCATTTTCAAAAACGGGGAAGTGAAGTGGCGGCAGAGCGGCGTGATGAACGCGCGGCAGTTGAAAAGCGTGATCGACCAGGTAGGCTAGGCGCGCGGCAGTTTCCGATATTCCCGTATCCAACGTACCTTGCGGCGTATGCCGGTCATTCAGCACTCTGATTATAAAGCGCCTTTCTTCCTGAAGAATCGTCATTTGCTGACGATCTATCCCTCCCTGTTCCGCCGGGTTAAACCGGCCGCCTACCAGCGGGTGCGCATTCCCACCCCCGACAATGATTTCCTGGACCTGGATTTCAGCCATGCCGGCGCCCGCCGTATGGTGATCATTTTACATGGCCTGGAAGGCAATGCCCGGCGCAAGTATGTAACCGGCATGGTGCATACTTTTAACCGGGCCGGTTATGATACCGTATCCCTCAATTTCAGGGGCTGCAGCGGGGAGCCCAACAACAGCCTGCGTTTTTACCACAGCGGTGAAACCGGCGACCTGCACCAGGTGGTGGAATACCTGGCGGCCACCGGGCAATATACGGACCTGCATATCGTGGGCTTTTCCCTGGGGGGAAATGTTACGCTTAAATACCTGGGGGAAAGGGGGGCAGGCATCCATCCCCTGCTCCGTTCCGCAGTAGCCATTTCCGTACCCTGTGACCTGCAGGCCAGTTCCCTGGAGCTGGAAAAGAAACATAACACCATTTACATGCAGCGTTTTATCCGCGAGCTGGGTTATAAGCTGGAAGCCAAGTCGAAATTGTTTCCCGGCATGATCCGGCTGGATAATTACCGGCAGATCCGGACCTTCAAACAGTTTGATGACCTGTATACCGCCCCGCTGCATGGTTTCAGCGATGCGCTTACTTACTGGCGCAGTTGCAGCTCAAAACAATTCCTGGGTAACATTCATATACCTGCGCTGCTGATCAACGCCCTGGACGACCCTTTCCTGGCCCGGGACTGCTTTCCTTATGAAGAAGCGGCCCAAAGCGAATATTTCTACCTGGAAACGCCGCGTTACGGCGGGCATGTAGGGTTCGTGACCTTCGGGGAGCAATGCTACTGGTCGGAAAAACGGGCGCTGGGGTTTATAGGTGAGCATTAAGCGTATCATTTTTCCGCGTCGCTTCCTCCCTCCGCAGTACCGCCCAGTAATAAATTCGCCTGCTCCTGCGGCAGCTCCTGCACATTCCGCAGCTTTCTTTCGATAGAACGGGAGCGCCTGCCTGCTTCATCGATCACGTTGCTGGCCTCCTGGAGTTTCTTTTGGGTTTTTTCCAGTATGCCGCCAAAATTGCCGAACTCCGTTTTTACGGCGCCCAGCAATTCCCATACTTCACTGGAGCGTTTTTCTATGGCCAGGGTCCGGAAGCCCATTTGCAGGCTGTTGAGCAGGGCGGAGAGGGTAGTGGGGCCGGTAATAATGATCCGCGCTTCCCGCTGCAGGGACTCGAACAGGCCGGGTGTGCGCAGCACTTCAGCGTACAGGCTTTCAAAGGGCAGGAACAGGATGGCGAAGTCCGTGGTATTGGGCGGATCAATGTATTTGCTGTAAATATCCGCCGCACATTTTTTTATACCCTTCACAAAGTTCTTCCGGTATTCTTCCACCAGTTCAGGCGCCGCCTGGTCATAAGCATCGGTGAGCAGCTCGAAATCTTCTTTCGGGAACTTGGAGTCAATGGGCAGCCACACGGTTTTGTCCTGGTCTGCCTTGCCCGGCAGCTTTACGGCAAATTCCACCAGCGCATTGGAGCCTGTTTTTGTTTTCACGTTACGGGCATACTGGTCTGGTGTCAGTAATTGTTCGAGCATGCTTTCCAACTGGTATTCTCCCAGCACGCCCCTTGTTTTTACATTGGAGAGCACTCTTTTCAGGTCGCCTACGCCGCTGGCCAGTTGCTGCATGTCGCCCAGCCCTTTGTGCACGGCTTCCAGCCGTTCGCTCACCAGCCGGAAGGATTCTCCCAGCCGGGTTTCCAGTGTTTTTTGCAGTTTTTCATCCACGGTGGTCCGCATCTCTTCCAGCTTTTTTTCATTACCGCTCTGCAGGTCGCTCATCTTTTTTTCCAGGGTGCCGGTGAGGCGGAACAGCCGGTCTTCCACGGAGGTGGTGAGCTTGTGCAGGTTCGTGGAAAAGGTTTCCAGTTGGGCTTTCTGCAACTGGCTGGTATTTTTCATGGCATCGGATAACTGCCCGCCAAACAACTGCAGGGTGCCGGTCAGCTCTGTCCTGGCAGTCCTGGCATTCTCATTCGCCTCTGCGCGGTTGGTAGCGATCTCGTTCTTTACGGCGGTCTCCACCCGCTGGATAGCCTGCGCCAGGGCGTCTATCTTGTACTGCAATTGCGTGTGTGCGGCGGTGTTGGCACTCCTGCGCACCAGTACCAGCAGGGCGATTAACAACAGCACTATTAAGGCCAGTAATACATAGATCATTTCCATCGTTGAGGTTATTTTAATGTTTGTCCTGCAGGAGCGCCAGCAGCCTGCTTAATACTTTATGGCGGTCAGCCAGCCAGTCTTTGGCGTACACGCCGGCGATGCGCCAGCCGAAGGACTGTAAAACGGCCGGCCGTTGATAATATTGTTCCACCAGGTTGTTTTGCGCATAATGCTGCTCATCATCCACGAGTATACCCAGGCAGTAGTGCGTGTCCGCCGCCTGCCGCTTTACGGCCAGGGTGCAGCGGAAACTGCTTTGCCCTACTGCTTCGTCTACCGTATATCCCGCGGCCTGCAAAGCGGCTTTCACCTGTTGTGTGGTGATGTTGCCGGAAGCGGTGGAGCGGGAGGGCGCCTTCTTTCCCGGGGGCGGCAGGCTGTCCAGCAGTTGCTGCGCCTCCTGCATGCGGCCGGCGCCGGCCATCTCCGCGTAGTGCAGGAAGAGCCGGAAATACCGTGCTCCTGCATTGTGCGTATTGGTAATGTGGGAGTGCCGGATGCTGCTTACCACGGCCATATGTTTCCTGGCCCGGCTAAAGATCACGTTCAGCCTTTTTTCCCCGCCCTGCCGGTTTATGGGGCCAAAGTTCATCCCCATTTTTCCCTGCCGGTTATGCCCGTAGCAGATGCTGATAATGATAATATCCCTTTCATCGCCCTGTACATTTTCCAGGTTTTTGACGAACAGGCCGTTGTATTGTCCTGCTGTCGTCCGGTTGCGGGCGTTTTCCAGCGCCGCTTCAAAAGCGCGGTCCTCCGCAGCCAGGGTGGCAATGGCGGCGTTGATGGCGCCCTGCTGCTCCTGGCTGAAGGCCACAATGCCGATGCTGTCCTGCACGGCGTCCAGCAGCAGTTGTTTGACCATGCAGGCAATGTATTGGGCTTCCTGCAGGTTGCTGCGTTCTTCGTATATACTGTTGGGTAAGTAGTGAAAGCTGATGCCGCCCTGCAGCAACTGTTGCGCAGTTTGCGCGCCTGCTCCCGGTTCCGGTATCTCCGTGGCGGCGGGGTGTGGCTGCGGAACGCTGCGGTCCGGCACTGTCAGCAGCGCAGCGCCGTAAAAGGCGTGATTGGAATAGCTGATCAGCGATTCATGACGGCTGCGGTAGTGCCAGCACAGCATGGTGCTGTGCAACTGCCGGGCGCCCTGTGCCAGCAGGCTTTCCGCATCCATGCCGGGCAGTGCTTCGCCGTTCCCGTTTTCCGGTGCGTCCAGGTCATCCGGGTCCGTATGCCCGGCGTGAAAGAAGCTGGCCGGCGGCATTTGTTTTTCATCGCCTACAATAATGGTCTGCGCTGCGCGGAACAGGGCCGGGATACCTTCTTCGAGCGGTATCTGGCTGGCTTCGTCAAATATTACCACGTCAAACAGCGCGGTGTCCAGCGGCAGGCTGTCGCTGACACTCAAGGGGCTCATCAGCCATACCGGTTTGATGTCCTTCAGCACGGCGCCGCTTTCCAGGGACGCCATTTCACGAATGCTCTTAAAGCGCATGGTCTTGCTCATTTCATGCTCCAGCAGGCGCCGCCCTTCGGCGTAGATTTTCTTTTGCTGCTTTTGGGCGGTGTCCAACTGGCTGGCGGCGGTATGGCTCAGGGTGTAATGCTGCAGGAACTGCTGCCGCTGCCGGGCGCGTATATAGTCACTGTTCAACTGCAGCAGGTGCTGGTAGGTATGCGCGATCTCCTTTACAGCCTGCTGCAGATCATGATCGGTGGCAGCGGCAAAATCCGGGTGCTCGTTGAACAGTTGCTGCAGCGTGGCCTGTGCCAGCGCGGCTTCGGTTTGCGGCGCGCTCAGCGCCTGCTGCCGCACCAGGTCCTGCAGGGGAGCAGGCACTTCGGCAAAGGCGCGCAGGGCGGGCAGGAGGGGCCTTAATGAAGCGGCCTGCCGAATGATGGCGTCCAGTTCCTCCTGCGCCTGCCGCAGGGATTTATGCTCGTAGTCGTACAGGCATTGCTGCAGGCGTAGCTCCAGCTCGTGCAGGTGATGGTTCAGGCGGCCCAGTTGGGACACCAGCCCGGCGGCGGCAGGGTGTTGCAGAAGGTAAGCAGTAGGCGCATCGTCCTGCCGGCGGCGCAGCGCTTCCAGGGCGGTATGGAGGGTACGTATGTTGTCCGTACCGTATTGTTCCTGCAGGGCGTACCGGTGCTGCTGCGCCAGCGCCTCGGCTTCGTACTCCTGCTGCAGTTGCTGCAGTATTGCGCTGAATGCGGGCGGCAGCGGATGCGCCGAAAAATCGTAGGCCCCTTGCAGTTGTTTTTTCAACTGTCTCCAGTCCCGGCTTAAAAAGCGGAAGAAACGCCCTTCATGCTTCGATGCAACGGCGATGGCCCGCTGTACTTCGTCCGGGCTAAGCCGGTGCTGCCAGTGCTGATTGGCCGCTGCCGCCTGTTTCCTGGCTTTCTGCAGGCGCCGGTGCTGGCGCCAGGCTTTCTCAAAGCGCCGGGCGGCTTTGCTGTCCTTGTTTACCAGTTGGAGGTTGTGGCTGGTTGCCAGCGGCTCCAGCACAGCGGCGTGTTTCACCAGGGTAATGAGATCGGTCAGTTTTTCCGTATAGTCGGGAGGGATATGATACCTGGCAATAATACCGGCGATATGCGCCATTGTATTTTGCACCAGGCCGCTGATGTTTTCCATGAGCGTGAGTGGCTGTTCCGATTGTACCAGCGCTTTGCCCAGGTTACGGAAGGGGTGCCGGGCCAGCGCCGGGTGCGCGCCGTTTTGTTCCAGCGCCTGGCTGAGCGCCTGCAAGGTGTCGCCGGATGCCAGCCAGTGCCGGTAGGAGGGGAGGTCTGCCTGCCCCGTTTCGATGGCCGGTATATGTTCCTGCAGCCGCAGCAGGGTGCTGATCAATTGCCGGGTAGGAATGCCGGCTGCTGCATGCGTGCTGCGTTGCCGCGCGTGATAGTTTTCCAGGAGCTGCAATTGCCGTTGCAGGTGTTCCTGCGCTATTTTGCGCCGGAGCGTAATATGGGTAAGGTCCATTTTATGCCGCAGGAAATCATCATACACGGTCTTCAGGTCCTTAATAAAATCTTTTTTGTCCGCCTGGCTGTCGTGGATGTAGCAGCACAGCTCCGCCAGTCCGTTCTGCTGCAGCCGGTGGTATACCACGTCCAGCGCGGCCCTTTTCTCGCAAACAAACAGCACGGTCTTGCCCCTGGCCAGGTAGTCGGCTACCAGGTTGGTGATGGTCTGGCTTTTGCCGGTACCGGGCGGCCCCTGTATAATGTAGCTGTGGCCGTTCCTGCCGTGCAGGATGGCGTTGGTCTGCGTAGGGTCGGCGGCAATTACATGGTACCAGTCGCGCGGGGTATGCGGCACAGGAGCCGGCGCCGGGCCCCTGGGCGCCGTGCTGAACAGGGTCTGGAACACCGGGTGCATAATGCCGCGGTCAGCCACCTGGTGATAATCGCTGACCAGGCTCATTTTTTTATAGTTGAAATTGCCCAGCACCAGGTTACAGGCGTCCATTTCCCAATGCAGGGCACCCGCTTCGGCTACCGTGTCCGCAGTAGCAGGGCTGCGCCGTCCCTGTTGATAACGCTCCCGTGTTTGCAGGGCGGTATGCCTTAATGTTTCTATTGGCGGCTGGTCCCTGTAGTGCAGCAGGATGCCCGGTTGTGCGGCCGCTATCTTTTGCTGTAATACCAGGAACAGCTCCTCCGGCCGTGTTTTGTCCAGGGCAATGCTTTCCGGCAGGCTAATGCCGTATAGCTCCTGCCACCAGTGGGCCAGCACGGGATTGATAACAGCGGTGGTATCCGTGGGCATGAGCGTAAACGGGTCCCGGGGGATGCCTTTGCTGCGTTGCAATTTTACGGGCAGCAGCAGCAGCGGGCTTTGTACCCGTTCCTGCGTATCTCCTTTGCCGTGATGCCAGTGTATAAATGTGATCACCAGCCGCAACTGGCTGAAGCCGTATTCTCTTTCATCACTTTCGGCCTGCAGGCGTACGGTATTTAGCTGCCCCTGCAGGTATGGATGGTCGTCGAAGTGCAACAGCTTTTCCAGGTGCAGGTCCTTCATGCTGCTGAGTTGCCTGGCAAAAGCAGGGTAGGTGAGCAGCCGCTCCGGCGCTACCCGCTGGCCGTTCAGTGGCATACTGGCCGTGGTCAATTCCACGAACCGGCGGTTAGGCCTGTAATACAGCAGGCGATTGCGCCGGCTGGTATCAAAGAGCCGGTTGCGCAGCCCGGACAGGATGCGCGCATCCTGTCCGGCAGGTGCCGGTGCGGGCGGGACAGTGCTTTTGAACAGGTCGGGCATAGCAGGTGGCCGGTAATTTTAAACAGGTTTAAGGCGCAAAAAATAGGGTATTGAAGGAGATTAAACAAGTATTTTGCATACAATAAAACCTGCTGGCATGTGGTATGCTTTCCTGGACATATTTTTCTTTGTTTTTCATACCGCCTTTACCCTGTTCAATATCACCGGGTGGATATTTCCGCGTACCCGTAAATGGAACCTGGTCACCCTGCTGCTTACGGGCTGCTCCTGGTTTGTGCTGGGCATCTGGTTTGGCTGGGGCTACTGCCCCTGCACGGACTGGCATTACGCGGTGCGCCGGGAACTGGGCTACCAGGACCCGCGCGGCTCCTACATACACTTCCTGCTGCTGGAACTGACTGGCATTGACCTGGATACGCAGTTGGTGGACAATGCCACGCTGGTGGTATTTGTCATCAGCCTGGGCCTCAGCTTGTGGCTGAACCTCAGGAACCGGATAAAGATCTGATACGTTGTAAAACATATATCGATAACTTTATAGGGAACCTCATTTAAACTAAAACACGCTATGAAACCCTGTGAAAAATTCCTTAAATCAGCAAGCCTGCTGGCATTGCTGGGCGTTATGACGGTTTCCTGCTCCAGGGAAGCTGCAACTGAACAACTGACCGGCCCCGGCGCCGATGCTGCAACCGCAGCGGGCGATGTACAGGCCAGCGCCATCTACAGCACCTGGTCCGTTAACTGGGACAATTACACCCACGGCGCCACCTACACGCGCTCCATGGCGGAAGGCGATTTTGGCAACGTCAGCTCCTGGGTCGATTCCCGGGCCATGATCTCCAATGACGATCTCCGCATCACCCTGCTGAAAAATGCCTTGTCCGGCGCAGGCGGCGTAATTGCCAACATCGATGTGTCCGATGGATCGGCTTATGAAATGGATTATGACATCCGCTTTCACAGCCAGTTCGACTGGAGCCGCGGTGGCAAGGTGGGCTTCGGCTTTTCCGTAGGCGACGGCAATACCGGCGGCGATCCCGGCTGGGACGGCAATGGTGGCAGCCTGCGCCTTATGTGGTACCAGACAGATGCCGGCCGCGTGTTCTTCCAGCCCTATATTTATTACAAGGACCAGCCGGGCCAGTATGGCGATACCTTTGGCAAATCTTACCCGTCCTCAGGCAGCCTGAACCGGGGGCAAACCTACCACGTGCACATGTACATCAAGAGCAATACCGGTAGCAACACCAACGGGCATGTGCAGATCGTGATAGACGGCACCGTGGTACTGGACACGGACATCCGCTGGACGACGAACGACAGCAAGCGCCTGATCCGGAAGGTCACCTTCCATACCTTCCGTGGCGGCAGCCAGTCCTACTGGGAGTCTTCTACAGATGGGTATATTTATTATGATAACTTATGGGTGCATAAAATCAGTAATTAAAGATGCTATAATAGCAGTGCAGACAGACCGTCCTGTCTGCACTGTCTTTTTCCCTACCTTTGCTCCATGAAGCAAAAAACAGGCGATCCCAAACAGCGGCTGCTGGAAACGGCTACAGCGCTGTTCTACAAACAGGGCTATCACGCTACCGGCATTAACCAGGTGATCCAGGAAGCGGATGTGGCCAGGGCCAGCCTCTATACCCACTACGCTTCCAAAGAGGCCTTGCTGGCCGCTTTCCTGGAGCATCGCCACCAGTACTGGTTTAGCCGCCTCCGCGAAGCCACGGAGCGCGCCAATACTCCCCGCAAAAAGATCCTGGCGGCTTTTGATTTCCTGCAAGCCATGAACGAGCAGGAGGACTTCCGCGGTTGCGCCTTCCTCAATATCCTTTCCGAGCTGTCTGAAAAAGAGGCCGAAGCCCTCGCCATTATCCGGGATCATAAGAAAGAATTGAAAAGCTACCTGGGCGATATCCTCAACGGGCAGCCCGCCTCCCTCAAAACCCAGGTATACCTGCTCTTCGAGTCCGCCATGGTGGAAAGCCAGTTGTTCAGGGACCAATGGCCCGTACTGGAAGCCAAAAAGATCATCAGTAACCTGCTGCCGAAGTAATTTTTTCTAAAAGATAGACCAGTCTGTCTGGTTTTTGTTTATTTACCTTATCTTTGTTTAGTAAAATAGACAGAACGGTCTATCTATTTATTTATTGCTTAAATATTAAAATATGGAACAAAGACATCCGCTACCACCTTTTACGCTGGAAACAGCCCTGCAGAAAGTACAACTGGCGGAAGACGCCTGGAACAGCAAAGACCCTGAAAGGGTGTCCCTGGCCTATACCGTAGATACCGAATGGCGGAACCGCGACCAATTCATTAATGGCCGCACCGAAGTGGTGGCCTTCCTGGCCGGGAAATGGGAAAAGGAGCTGGACTATAAGCTCAAAAAGGAGCTGTGGAGCTATACGGACAACCGCATCAGCGTGCGCTTTGAATATGAATGGCATGACAAGGACGGCCAGTGGTACCGCTCCTATGGCAATGAGCAATGGGAATTTGACACGAATGGCCTGATGCAGCGAAGGTTCGCTTCCATCAACGACCTGCCGATTGACAGCGGGTACCGGAAATTTTTGTAACACCGGGAAATACCGGCGCCGGTGGTATCTCCTGAAGGCCGGGCAGGTCTCTCACACCCGCCCGGTCTCCCTGTTGGCAAAAAGCCTAACTTTAGGTGAACAAAAGTAACGCTAATGAGCAACGTACATTACGATACGGTCTCCAATGCCATCAATGCCTTGCGCCAGCAGGGCTTCACCGTCGATTTTAACGTGGAAGGCAGCTACCTTGTGAACGGTAACGACCGGATACACCTGGACGACTTTTCTATTGTAGACGTGTACCGATACGAAGGCAATACCGATCCTGCCGATGAAGCAGCCGTATACGCCATCGCATCTGTCAATGGGGTAAAAGGCCTGCTGGTAACGGGTTATGGCAGCTCTTCCGATATCCTTTCGGCTAAAATGCTGGAGAAACTGAAAGTAAAGTAGTGAACACCAGCAGCAAAAGGACAAGGGGGCTTTTCATAATCGTGATGGTGGCGGAAAATTAATGCATTAATTTTACCGTGGTAACATAGCACCAACCCGCCATGAAAAACACCATATTCGACGCATCCGGTAATAAAGGCCAGGCCCTGCCGATCGATGCGGCGCTTTCCTTTAAACCCTTTATGGACCATGTCCGGGAAAGGGCGGCACTGGAAACCACCGTCAAAGGCGCTTTCTTTAGCACCATCCTGCAGCGGTTTGAGGAAGCGGGCGTATATGAAAAGGATATCTCCCTGGAGGAGATCACCCAGTACGAGTCCCTGCTGGAGCATATGTACGCCTGCCTCACGCCCGGGCTGACGGACGAAAGCGAGCTGGCCTGGGGGCTGAGCTTCCCTTTCCAGCCCTTTATCTTCTACGGTACGGACATCCTGTATGCATTGCTGGACAAGCGGCAGGAGGGCCAGGAAGTATATGTAACGGAAAAAACGCCGGCAGACTATCACCGCGAGCGCCTGCAACTGGTATATACCTTCATCCTTAAAAGACTGTACAATTTCGAGGTGCCCGTAAAGGCCGGCCTGGTGCATGCCGGCACCAATACGGCTACCGGCCTGCTGGAATACTATGCCGTAAACATCAATACCGACCTGGTAGAGGTGACGGCGCAGCAGGCGCTGCCCGCCCTGGATACCAGCGCCCTGTACATGCACCTGAGCGAAGGCGCCGGCTATGAAATGCTGGAAAGCATGCTGCCCCTGCACCTTTTCCGCTTCCGTGGCATGGCCATGCTGACGGTGAAGGACATTACCGCCCAGAAAGCCGTGGGCAACATCCAGAAGGTGCGCCTCTCCCGCACGCCCGGCGAAGAAGCCGCAGGCCATAAAAGCGTGATACATTCCCTGAAAACGCTGGTGCGCAGCAATAAGATCGAGTTTGACCTGTTCCCCTTTGTAAGAGTGAACGGCGACCCGGTGTACAGCTATTCCAAAGGCGGCACCGGCGTGCTTTCCTCCGTATGGGGAGAAGACAACATGACGCTGGAGGAGTTCCGCCGCCAGGCCAGCGGTTATGCCGCCAATCCCAGCTTCTTTTTCTCTCCCGATATCTTTGCCGAAAAGGAAAATGAATATACCTCCTTCCTGGCGCGCTTCCGGGAGCTGGGCGTGCGGTCCCTGGCGCTGATGCCCGTTTTTCATAATCATATACCCGTTGGCGTGCTGGGTGTGCACACCTGGGGCAACGATACTTTTGATGAAAAAACGGTGGCCCTGCTGGAGCCGGCCATCGCGCCCATTGCACAGTTGCTGCAGGTGTATATCGATGAGTTCAACCTGGAGATAGAAAGCATTGTCAAGGAAAAGTTCACTTCCATACAGCCCGCAGTGCAGTGGAAGTTCAACGAAGCGGCCTGGCATTACCTGCAGCAGAAAAAGAAACGCCTGCCCGCCAAAGTGGAGAATATTCATTTCCGGGATGTATACCCCCTGTACGGCGCCATTGACATCCGGAACTCCACACTGGAGCGGAACAGGGCCGTAAAGGCCGACCTGGATGCCCAGTTGCGCGTCCTCTCGGAAATGCTCGGCAGCCTGCAGCAGTTCCACCGCTCCTCCCTGCTGGAAGAAACCATTTTTACCTGCAAAAAATGGCAGGGCGTGCTGCAGCAGGAGCAATTGACGCCTACGGAAGAAACCAATCTCAACCTCTTCCTGACAGAAGGCACCATTCCCTACCTGGCGCACCTGTCCGCACAGGAGCCGGCCACCCGCGATGCGATTGAGGGCTACCGCAGCCTGCTCAACAGCAGCAATGGCGCTATCCATGAGCATCGCCAGGCGCTGGAGACCTCCATGCAGATGATCAATAACGCGATCAACAGTTATTTTGAGACGGAGAAATATACTTTGCAGCAGTCTTATCCCTGCTACTTCGAAAAGTTCCGGACAGACGGTATAGAATACGATATCTATATCGGCCAGTCTATTGCGCCCACCCGCCCCTTCGATCATTTTCACCTCAAGAACCTCCGTCTCTGGCAGCTTTCCTCGATGGCCGCCATTGCCCGGCTCACCCGTTCCCTGCTGCCGGATATACCCGTGGAGCTGCACACCACCCAACTGATCTTTGCGCACAACCATACCATTGATATCAGCTTCCGCACAGATGAGAAAAGGTTTGACGTGGAAGGCACCTATAATATCCGTTACCAGATGATCAAGAAAAGGATCGATAAGGTGCATGTGCGCGACACTACGGAAAGGCTGACCCAGCCGGGCACCATCGCGCTGATCTATTTTAACGCCAGGGATGTGGAAGATTACCTGCCCTATATGCAATACCTGCAGGAAAGCGGCGTGCTACAGCCCGGCCTGGAGGAACTGGAACTGGAGGACCTCCAGGGCCTGAGCGGGCTGAAAGCGTTAAGAATAGGAGTGGTGTGAGGCAGGATGTAGGAAGTAGGAGGTAAGATGTAGGAAGTAAGATGTAGGTTGTCTTACTTCCTACATCTTACTTCCCACCTCATACTAATAGCCTGGGTTCTGTTCCAGGTTCGGGTTCAATGCCCTTTCACTGGCAGGTATAGGATATAGGCGTTTGTCGGGATCACTGTCGGTCTTGAAGCCCCAGGCATCCTCAAACCTGCCGAAGCGGACCAGGTCATTCCGGCGCCAGGCTTCCCAGGCCAGCTCACGGGCGCGTTCTTCCAGCAGTTCGTCCAGGGTGATGTTGCTCACCAGCGGCGCGTGTGCCCGTTCACGTATCTTGTTTACCAGCACATCTGCAGTCTGCAGCTCGCCATTCACCGCGGTGGGAGCGGTCCCGCGCAGGATGGCCTCTGCCTTCATCAGTATCACATCGGCCAGGCGGAACACCGGCACGTCGTTGTTCTGGTGGCGGGTGGAGGGATTCGCGTTCTTGTCGGGATAGTACTTAATGGAGCGCACACCCCGGGCCTTGCCCAGTTCATCATTCCCTACGTCCATGGTCTCCTCTTTGCGGAGGGGCATTTCCGGGGTGAATTCCAGTTGCCAGTCTATCTTGCCGGTAGGATCAGGTCCGTTGTAAGATGCGTCCAGGCCCTTGTTGGTCGTGGAAATGAGGATCGGGTTGCCGTTATTGTCTACCTGTTTGCCGGCCAGCCAGGTATTGTTGCGCGCATCGCCGGCCAGGTTGAATTTTTCATAGAACGAGGCGATCGTGCTTAGTGCGATACTGGGGCGGAAAGGCAGGCTGTACTTGGCCTGCAGCCCGGTATGCAGCCCAAACCGGGAGAACTGGCAGCCTTGCACCAGGTTGGCGTCGTAAGGCACGGCAAAAATGGTCTCCGTGATCTGCGGCCCATTCTCCGGCATGAAGATGGAAACATAATCCGCATCCAGCGCATACGCGCCGCCGGCCAGTATACTGTCTGCCATGGCCACTACGTCTGTATTCCTCGGGGCGCCGGTGTATACGGCAGCATTCAGGTATAGCTTTTCCAGCAGGGCAAATGCCAGCCATTTGGTAGGCCGGCCGTAGGTAAGCCCGCCTGTTTGCGTGCCCAGGTCCGGCAGGGCCGCTTTCAGCTCTGCTTCAATAAAGGCAAACACTTCGGCGCGGGTGGCCTGCTCCGGCGGGGTAGTGCTGCCAAACTCTGTTACAATAGGGATATTGCCGTACAGGTCCATCATAAAAAAATGGAACAGCGCGCGCATGGTGCGCATCTCGGCCAGGGCCGCGCTTCTTTCCGCGCTGGGCGTAGTGCCTTCAAACAGCGACAGGATGCGGTTACAGGTATTGATGCCGCCAAAGCCCCATTCCCATACATTCTTTACAGTCGGATGGTCAGGCCCCCAGGTATGCTTGTGCAGGAAGCGGTACTGGCCGCCATCGTCATAGTTGCCGTCACGGGCGGGAATAATCGCTTCGTCCGTGCTCAGCTCCTGCATGCGCCAGTAATCCACGGCGTAGCGGGTGCTTAATTGCGTATAAGCGGGACCGGTAGCGGCAATGTACCCGTCCGCCGTTGTAGGAAAGTTATCCTGTGTGTATTCTGATTCAACCGGAACATCCAGTTTGGTGCAGGCGCCCAGCACCAGGCTAAAGGATGCTGCGCAGTATAGGATCGTTTTTTTCATGCGTTTTATTTTTTAAGGTCTCCTTAGAAATTCACATTCATGCCCAGCAGGAAGGACCTTGTTTTCGGGTAATAATTGTTGTTGTCAATGCCCGGTTCCAGGCCGCCCAGGTTCACTTCCGGGTCAATGCCGCGGTAGTCCGTGATCACGAACAGGTTGCTGGCCGTTACGTACACCCGCAGCCCTTTGATGAAACGGTTGTGCAGCGGCGCATTGTAGCCCAGGGTGGCGTTGTCCAGGCGCAGGTAGGAGCCGCTTTCTATATACCGGTCGGAGCGCAGGTAGGCGTTGTTATCGCTGGCCGGCTCCTGCAGCGTAAACTCCGGTATGTTGGTGAAAGTAGCGTCCGTAGGGCTGTTCAGCGATGCCAGCGTAGCATTCATGATCTTGTTGCCATACACGCCCCGCAGGAAAATGTTCAGGTCAAAGGGACCGTAGGAGAAGGTGTTGCTCCAGCCGTACAGCAGCTTGGGCTGTGCGCTGCCGGCATACACCTGGTCTTCGGAAGAGGGGGCCGTGGTAAGGGTGCCATCCGCTTTCAGGAACTGCGACACGCCGTCCTTGTCCTTGCCCATGTACTTCCAGGCGTAGAAGGAGCCGATGGCCTGTCCTTCCGTTACCTCCTGCGACCAGTTGCCGGATTGCCCTTTGCCACCCAGGTAGGCCGTGGGGATGGTGGTCAGCGTGAATTTGTCGTTGGACAGGGATTCGATCCGGTTCCTGTTATGCGCCAGGTTCAGGCTGGTGCGCCAGGTGAACTGTTTGCCCTGTACCGGTATGGCGTTCAGTTGCAACTCTATGCCTTTGTTGCTCATTTTGCCCGCGTTGGCGGTCAGCGTGTTCACAAAGTATTGCGTGGTAGGCACGTTGTAGGTCCAGATCAGGTCGGAGGTGCGCTTGTCATACAGGTCAATAGAGCCGCCCAGGCGTCCGCCCAGCAGGGAGAAGTCCAGGCCGATGTTGGCCATGCCGGTGCTTTCCCATTTCAGGTCGGGGTTATCGTTCTGGGAGGGACCGATGGCGGGTGTAAAGCCGCCGTTGTAATAGAACCAGCCCGCCAGGTTGTAGCGGAAGATGGCGGTAAAGGCGCCGAATCCCAATGCATTACCGCTAACGCCATAGCCTGCACGCAGCTTCAGGTCGTCCAGCCAGCCCAGGTCCTTCATGAAAGGCTCCCGGCTGATCCGCCAGCCGGCGCTTACAGCCGGGAAAGTGCCCCAGCGGTTGTTGGTGCCGAATACGGAGGAGCCGTCCCGCCTGGCGGATACCTGCAGCAGGTATTTGTCAGCGTAGGAGTAATTGGCGCGGGCATAAAAGGAAATGAAGCGGTAAATATCTATATGCGAGGTGCCGTAATTGGGGACACTGCCGGCCGGCATATTGCCCAGGCCCAGGTTGTTATACCCCAGCGCGTCGGACACAAAGTTCTTATTGGAAGCCTGGAAGCCGTCATTGCGCTGGTCTTCCTGCCAGGAGTAGCCGCCCAGCAGCCTGATGGTATGCCGGTCAAATGACTGATCATAGGTAAGGTAGGTTTCCAGCACTTTTTTCACGTTGCTGAAGGAGCTGCGGATGGCCTCCCCGTTGGCCCCCTGGGCCAGGCCGGAAGCGCGGTTGTAATAGATGTCCCGGTTGGCCTGTTCGTCCTGCATGGAAAGGTTCATGGTATAGTTGAGGCCGGGCAGCAGTTTCAGCTCGCCGCGCACATTGCCCAGCATGATCTTGGTCTTTGTTTTATCCGTATTGTTATCGATCAGCGATACCGGGTTCAGGTAGTTCCGCGTGCGGGAGAGGTCTTCCTTGTAGGTGCCGTCAGCGTTCTTTATGTTCACGGTCGGGAGGTACATCAGCATGTTCTGGAATACCAGGTCGGGTATCCGGAATTGCGTGCTGATGCTGTTGCTCACGGAGAGGGTCACTTTCAGCCTTTCATCAAATGCCAGTTGCTCCAGGTTGGCGCGCATGATCAGCCTTTCCAGGGAGGAGCCTTTCATAATGCCTTCATTGTTCAGGTAGTTCAGGCTCGCGTCGTACACCGTATTCCCATGGCCGCCGCCGAAGGAGATATTATGGTTGTGCGATACGCCGGTGCGGCTCACTTCCTTCTGCCAGTCGGTATTCGCGCCGTCGTCGTCGGAGGGGCTCAGGCTTTTGCCGTTGTTGGCGAGGTACTGGCGCAGTTCGTCGCCGGAAAGCATTTCTATTCTTTTGGATACGTTCTCCAGGGCGGCATAGGCGTTATAGGTCACCCAGCTCTGGCCGGTTTTGGCGCGGCGGGTAGTCACCATGATCACGCCGTTGGCGGCGCGGGCGCCGTAAATGGCGGTGGAGGAGGCGTCTTTCAGCACATCGATGGATACGATGTCGCTGGGCGCCACCAGGTTAATGGAAGCGCCCGGCACCCCGTCGATCACATAGAACGGCTCCTGGGCTTCGCCGCTGCGCAGGGTGGAAGGGCCGCGTAATATCAGGGCGGGCGTGGCGTTCGGATCGCCGCTGCGGGTGATGTTCAGGCCTGCTACTTTTCCCTGCAGCAACTGGTCAGGGGAGCTGAATACCCCGTTGTTAAAATCGCGGCTGGACACATGGCTCACGGCGCCGGTCAGGTCGCCTTTTTTGGTAGCGCCGTATCCCACTACCACTACGCTGCTGAGCATATTGGCGTCTGCCTTCAACTGCAGTTGCAGGTCCCGCCGGCCCTGCAGCGGCGCTTTGGTGGTTTTGTAACCCACGTAGCTGAGGGTCAGCGTGTCCTGCGCGGGATCGGCCTGCAGGGTAAAGCGCCCGTTCCCGTCGGTGATGGTGCCGGCTCCGCGCACCTGTACGCTTACGCCCGGCAGGGGCGTGCCGTTGGCGGCATCGGTAATGGTGCCTTCTACGGGCACCCGCTGCAACGGCGCTTTTTCCGGCACTTTGATAATGATCACGCCTTCCTTCTCGGTGTATTGCAGCCCGGCGGGTTGCAGCAGGTCCTTTAATATGTCAGTGGCGGCCTGGTTGCGGTATTGGTGGCCGCGCACCCGGTAGCGCTCCAGGGTAGCTGCATCATAGATAATGCTGATACCGGTAGCGGTCTGTAACTGTTTCAGCGCGCCGGTGAGCGGGCCGGCCTTCACCTGCAGTTGCTGTACTACCGGGGCTTGCTGCTGGGCGTGTGCAGCCTGTGTTCCTGCGGAGAGACAGCAGGCCAGCGCCATACCCGGCAGGAGTTGCCGTAGCTTCGCTTTACGGCATAGCAGTGTAATACGTCTAATCATAGCGTATAGATTTAGTTTAGTTGTTAGCGTTTTTTGTACTTAGCTGTTGGTCACTTCACGATGTAATGCGTCGCGGTTTGCCGTTGAAATTGTATATGATGGTTGCCCAGTTCTTCCAGTACAGCTATCACCTGCTCTATGCGCAGGCGCATGTCCAGTGAGCCGCTGATCAGCAGCGGGCGTTCTTCCCGCAGGGTGAACGTTACAGGATAATAATGCTGCAGCATGTATAACACCTCTGATAACGGCGTTTTTTCAAATTCAATGCGGTTATGCATCCAGCCGTCTACTGCGGCTGCTGTTATGTTGCTGCGTGCAATGCTGTCGTTGCCGCGTAGAATGCGCATCTGCTGCCCTTCGGAAAGCGCGCCCAGCACCCGCTGGTTGCGGGATACTTTTACTTTGCCGCTGCTTACGGCCACCAGCCAGTCCGGCAGCTTTTGATAAGCCCTTACATTAAAGGAAGTGCCCAGCACTTCTATCTGCAGGCTGTCCGCCATTACGGTAAAATGCTGCTCCGCGTTATGCGTTACGTCAAAGAAGGCTTCCCCTGCGGTCAGCTTTACGTGGCGTTGTTCCATGTAATCTTCCGGGTATTGCAGCTCGGAGTTAGGCGCCAGCCACACGCGGGAGCCGTCCGGCAATGTCATCAGCTTTTTTTCTCCCACGCCGGTGCGCACAATTTCATACACCGGTACGGCAGGCGTGGAAAGAAAACGTAATAACAAGTACCCGGCGCACAGCACCGATACCACTGCCGCGGCAATGCCGGCCCGCTGCCAGCGCAGGCGGTGTATACGCTGCTGCTGCCCCGTTTTACGGCGGATGGCCGCCAGCAACTGCCTGCGCAGCTTTTCCTTTTCTTTATCGTCCAGGTCTTTTCCCGGGTAGGGCGATTCGGCGGCCACCTGGTCCAGCCAGCCTGTTACCAGTGCTTCCTCCCGCGCATCGGCGCGGCCTTCGAGGTAGCGGTCTATTAATTTTTGTACGGCAGAACGGATCAAAATGCTCGTTTAAGGTAAAGTTGCACAAGCGTTGATTTTTAACTACTGCAAAAGGCGAGTTAACAATTAGGTAATATTGCAGCCGTGTTCAGAGTAAGTAAAGCAGTTTGCTGATCATGCCCTGGGCCTTGCGGTAGGCGTTGTTCAGTTGGTTGCGCACGGTTTGTTCCGCTGTTCCGTTGATGAGGGCGATCTCCCGGATGCTCAGCTCATCGAAGTGATACCAGGTAAATACCTGCCGCTCTTTTTCCGGCAGGGCGTGCAGGTCTTCCTGCAATTGTGAGAGGATGTCTTTGTGAATGAGGGTATTCAGGGTCAGTTCCGAGCGGAGCTCGCCGTGCAGCACAAATTGTTCGAGGTGCTTTTCTTTCAGCCCGTCGTCCCGGAACTTGCACAGTATCTTTTTACGGGCGGCGCTGAAAAGGTAATACCGGATATGGGTGGATAGCTGCAACTGTTCCCGCCTTTCCCACAGGTCGGTAAACAGGTCCTGTACCAGGTCCTGCGCATCCTGCCCGCTGCCCAGTATGCGGGCCGTGTACTGGTAAAGCGCTTCCCAGTACCTGTTGAACAGGGTCTCAAATGCGCTGAAATCCCCCTCGCGCACCTGTTCCACCACGGTGTCAGGTAATTGATCCGGTATCATTTGTTATCTGGCCAGGGAGTAAAGATAGGCCCTGTGACAGGCAGGGAAAATACCCGGATCAAAAGATTGCAAAGGCTTAACATTGGAACAGGGGGTAGATACCCCTTATTCCTGCTTAAGACCGCATGTTTTGATGCCCAGCAGCCCGTACAGCGGGCAAAAGCCCACTACGCTGGTCAGGAACAGGACGATACCGATCACCAGCAGGACGGCGCCGGTAGTACCGGTAATAATGCCTCCATAGTACAGGGCAGCCAGCAACAACGCGATGATGATGCGTACCGTGCGGTCAATAGTGCCCATATTCTTTTTCATATCACTGGATTGAAGGTGAATAAATGATGACGATTGCAAATTAGCGGTGTGGAGGATGCTGCGCCATGATGATGGTTAGGGGGAGGGGTGACGGTGGTCAGGGCTTCCCTGGACTACCCGCATTGTCCAACCTGGACTATACAAGTGTACCAGCCAATAAGGAAGTTTGCAGTATAAACACCACCATATGTCTGCAACTCCTTCCGCCAATCAACGTCTGCAGCCCGGTATTGTGAAGCTGGCCGGTAATTACCGGGCCAGCTTCAGTGGCCTTAGCAAAGAAACATGGCTGCTGGGCATGATCATACTGATCAACCGCTCCGGCACCATGGTAGTGCCTTTTCTCAGCATGTACATTACCCAAAGCCTGCACCGGGGTATTGCCGATGCCGGCCTCGTGATCACGTTGTTTGGCATTGGCGCCCTGCTGGGCTCCGCGGCGAGCGGCTACTTTATTGACCGGGTCAGCTTCCGCGCCGTACAGATATTTACTTCCATCGCCGGTGGCCTGTTGTTCCTGCTCATGGGCCAGATCGGGAATTTTACCCTGCTGTGTGTCATGACGGTAGTGCTCAGCTTTGTAGCAGAGGCCTTCCGTCCTGCCAATACCGCCGCCGTAACGGCCTACGCCACCCCGGCAACCCTCACCCGCTCCTTTACGCTCAACCGGCTGGCCACCAATATTGGCTTCGGCATGGGCAGCGCGCTGGGCGGTGCGCTGGCCGCCATTAACTACCACCTGCTTTTCTGGGTGGAAGGCGCGGTATATATCGCTGCCGGTATCCTCACTTACCTGCTGCTGCCGCCCGTGGTAAAAAAGCAAAAAGAGGTAACGGCCACGCCCCCTGCCGCTGCTGCCGGTTCTCCCTGGAAAGACGCTTTCCTGCTTCGCTTCCTGGTGCCGGTGGCGGCATACACCACCTGTTTCCTGCTGCTGTTCCGACTGGTGCCCGTGTACTGGAAAGAGCACCTCCATATCCCGGAAAGCGCTATTGGCTGGCTGCTGGGCCTGAACGGCATTCTGGTGGCCGTTTTTGAAATGGCCCTGGTAAAGTACTGGGAAAACCGCCGCTCCGATATGTACTATATCATTTCCGGCGTGATCGCTACTGCGGCGGGTTACCTGCTGCTGATCATGCCGGGTATGGCCCCCATGCTGATGGCCGTAGGCTCTGTGGTGTTCATTACTATGGGCGAGATGATGGCGCTGCCTTTTATCAACGCCGTGATCATGCGCCGCTCCGCTGACCATAACCGGGGCAAATATGCGGCCGCCTATGCGCTGGCCTGGTCCGTAGCCCAGGTAGCGGGGCCCGGCGGTGGCGCGCTGATCACAGCGCAGCATGGCTATAGCGTATTATGGGGCCTGCTCATCGCGTTATGCCTGGTCAGCGCGGTGGCGTTCCGGCTGTTGAACAGGCCTTCTTAAAAATTTGCGCTATATTTCGCCCGCTTATGAATCATCATTATCCAGAGATCAGGTCTGTTAACGTCACCCGCTACGTTACACCGTTGCGGGAAGGCGGCTCCATGCCGGCCATCGCGGAAGCAGATGACGGCTTCCTCTACGTGCTGAAGTTCCGGGGCGCCGGACAGGGAGAAAAGGCCCTGGTTGCCGAGCTGATAGGCGGGGAGATCGCCCGCGCGCTGGGCTTCAAAGTGCCGGAGATCGTTTTTGCCGGCCTGGATAGCGCCTTTGGCCGCACAGAGCCGGACGAGGAAATACAGGACCTGCTCAAGGCCAGCGTAGGGCTGAACCTGGCGCTGCACTACCTGCAGGGGGCCATCACCTACGATCCCGCCGTTACAACGATAGACCCGCTGCCGGCTTCGCAGATCGTATGGCTCGACTGCCTGCTTACCAACGTGGACCGTACCGCGCGCAATACCAACATGCTCATGTGGCGCCGCGAGCTGTGGCTCATAGACCACGGCGCTTCCCTGTACTTTCATCATACCTGGCATAACTGGAAAGAGCATGCCGCACGGCCTTTTGCACAGGCAAAGGACCATGTGCTGCTGCCGCAGGCGTCCGAGCTGGAGGCCGTGGACGCCGCTTTCCGCGCCATTCTTACAGAAGAGCGTATACGCGCCATTGTGGCCCTGGTGCCGGACGAATGGCTCAACGATCCTTCCCTGGCCGGCGGACCGGAAGAGCGCAGGGAAGTATACGTACAGTTCCTGCTCACACGCATTGCATCATCAGCCATATTTATAAAAGCAGCGCAACATGCAAGGGAAATTCTTATTTGAGTACGCGGTCATTCGTATCGTGCCGCGGGTGGAACGGGAAGAGTTCCTGAATGTGGGCGTGATCCTTTATTGCAAGGACCGCAAATTCCTGCAGTGCCTGCACACGCTGAACGAAGCCAGGCTGCTGGCCTTTGCGCCGGAAACAGACATCGCGGAAGTAAAGGCCTACCTCTGCGCTTTTGAGCAGGTATGCCGGGGTGGCAGGGAAGGCGGCCCCATCGGCAAGCTGGACACAGCGCTGCGCTTTCGCTGGCTCACCGCCACCCGCAGCACCGTGCTGCAAACATCAAAAGTGCATTCCGGGCTATGCGCCGACCCGGAGGAAGCGCTGCGCAGGCTGCATGTACAACTGGTGTTGTAGGCGAATTTACAGGAAGCGTGCAATTCCCGGTCTCGTCCGGGTTCGTACAAAAAGACGTCCGATTATGGACAGTTGCAGCGGTAACCAGGTCTTAAGGAGTTAAAAAACAACCATTTATACCCCTGGCATTGATCTTGTTGACCCTGAACGACAGGTGCCCGCTGCAGCAACTCAAATAAGCCGGACATCAGAACATCGAGTTATGTTTAAGAATTATATGAAAACCGCGTGGCGTAACATACTCCGTAATAAGACGCTCACGCTGATCAACCTCTTTGGGCTCTCTGTGGCCCTGGTAGCATTTATTTTTATCGCGCTTTGGGTACAGAATGAGTTGAGCTTTGATGCTTATCACAAAGATGCCGGGAATATTTACCTGGTACAGTCAAAATTCAGCGGGTACGGGCAGGAAAGTCCATTGACATCGCTCCCGGTAGCGGCAGCACTTGGAAAAGAAAGCAAAGTGGTGGAGGTTGCGCGAATGAGCTGGTGGGCAGGTACTTTAAATGTCAATGGTCAACTGTTCAACCAGAAGACCGGTATTGCCGTTGACAGCAACTGGTTTAAACTATTTGATTATAAGGTTGTAAGCGGCGATATTCAATCATTTGGTCAACATCCGTTTTCCATCATTTTTACCGAATCGAAGGCCAGGCAACTATTTGGAGGCAAAGATCCCGTCGGGCAAACCATAAAGCTGGATACTTCCCTTTACCAGGTAAAGGCGATTGTAAAAGACAACCCGGTAAACTCAAGCATACAGTTTGATATGCTGGTGCCAATGGCCGCGCGTCTTGCCTACAGGCAGGGAGATTATAACAACTGGGGTAACCTCAGCTATCGCACTTTCGTAAAAGTTTATCCAGGTACGGATATGGCTGCTTTTACCAAAACGGCAACCAGGCATCTGCAGGAGGTCTCCAGGCAGGCAGGGTTTTCCATCGCGTTACAACCATTGCGTGAATTGCATTTTGATACCAACTCGTCCGATCCTGCATTCCGGCGTGGCAGCAGGACCGCCGTCTTTGTTTTCAGTGTGCTGGGAACATTGCTTTTGCTCACGGCAAGCATTAACTATGTAAACCTTAGCATAGCGAAGGCCAATGTCCGTTCCAAAGAAATATGCATCCGGAAAATTATCGGGGGGAACCGGGCACAACTGTTCTGGCAGTTCCTGGCCGAATCATTTTTATTATGCTTTATTGCATTGACGATTTCCCTGGTCATTATATCACTCAGCCTCCCTTTGTTCAATCAACTTACTGAAACCACCTTTCAACTATCCGTTGCTTCTGTTATTTTATGGACGGTGCTGTTAGGTACATTATTGTTTACCACATTAGTGAATGGTGTATTGCCGGCATTGACCATGTCGCTTTTTAAGCCGCTACATTATTTACAGGGTTATTCTTTTTTGAAGTTCAGGAATGTATCGTTGCGCAAAGGATTGGTGGTGTTTCAATTTGTGATCGGCGTGATTTTTATTATCGGCACGATCACCATTTACCTGCAGATGCGTTTGGCGCAAACCTCGGCTGCGCAATATGACCGCGCACAGGTGGTATCTCTTGATATCCCTGCCCGGGTATTCCAGGGAGTGAACTATGCCCCTGACAAGATCAACAGGCTTTGCGAGGCTGTCAGGAATGACCTGGAGCGCAGCAGCTTCATTGAAACCGTTGCACTTGCGAGCTCATCGGTCGAAGGAAATATGTTGAATTCGAGCGGGATAAGAAATTGGTACTGGCAGGAGATGGATACCAGCCTGAAAGCCCAGGTCGTTCATCTGTCCCTTTCGCCAGAAGCAGGAGCCATATTTAATTTTCAGATGAAAACGGGCAGGTGGTTTAGTAAGGATCATTCGGACAAAAGAAATTATGTGCTCAACGAAACCGCTGTGAAAATGTTTGGCATACGCCCGCCTTATACCGGGCAAATGTTTGGAAGGAGCGGTGGGGATACCGGGCTTATTATCGGGGTGATAAAGGATTATAACTTTAGTTCCCTGTACAATAAAGTGGGTCCGATGGTGCTCAGTAATAATGACGATGAATTGGTATCGATGTTTTTTGTAAAGATTACTCCTGGCAATATTAACAGGGCAATGGACGCCATCACCGCAACCTGGAAGAAATTTATTCCCGATGCGCCCCTTGATTACCAGTTCATGGATGAGGCTTTCGATAATTTGTATAAGAACGATCTGAAGATATCAAAGCTGGTTTTCCTCTTCAGTTGTATTTCCATTATCATATCGGTGCTGGGATTATTTGGCCTGGCAGCCTTTGTGGCAGAGCAAAAAAGAAGGGAGATAGGCATAAGAAAAGTGATGGGCGCAACTGTTGTGCAGATCATTACGCTGCTTTCAAAGGATTTTGTAATGCTGGTAGTAGCGGCTGTTGCCATTGCATCACCTATCGCCTGGTGGGCGGTGGATAAGTGGCTGCAAAACTTTGTGTACAGGGTAAACATTAGCTGGTGGATTTTTTTAATAGCCGGTATTGCTGTAATACTGATTTCATTTATTACCATCAGCTTTCAGTCTGTCAAAGCGGCGATGGCCAGCCCGGTAAAGAATTTAAGAACTGAATGAAGCACATAAGTTTTGTATTTTACGGCTCATGAAGCTGCACGTTCATCAAAAACTGGTACGCCTGCTTATTGTCTGCGGCGTCCTGCACCTGTCCGCTGCCCATGCGCAGCAACCCGTAAAAACCGTTAAAAGTAATGCGCTCAGCGCGCCCGCTTACCTGGAAATACCGCTGGGCAACATCCGGCCCGAAGGATGGCTGCGCCACCAGTTGCAGATCATGCGCGATGGCACTACCGGTCACCTGGATGAAGTATACGCCAAAGTGAAGAATGACAACGGCTGGTTGGGCGGCCGGGGCGATGGCTGGGAGGAAACGCCCTACTGGCTGGATGGCGCGCTGCCCCTGGCTTACCTGCTGGATGACCAGGCGCTGAAAACAAAAGTCAGAAAGTACGTGGACTGGGTGATTGCCCACCAGCGGCCTTCCGGCTATTTTGGCCCGCTCACCAAAGCGGAAAGAGAAAAGGGAGTTGCCATCACGGCGGCCAATTGCGCGGAAGGAGAGGACTGGTGGCCCAAAATGGTGATGCTGAAAGTACTGCAGCAATATTACATGGCCACCGGCGACGCCCGCGTGATCACCTTCATGACCCGTTTCTTCAACTACCAGTATAAAGCCCTGCAGCAATGCCCCATCGGCAAATGGACGGAATGGGCCACTTCCCGGGGAACAGACAATGCCATGATAGCGCAATGGCTCTATGGTATTACCGGCGATCCGGCGCTGCTGCGCCTGGCCGCTATGATTGAGGACCAGTCCTTTCCCTGGAGCCACTGGCTGGGCAACCGCGATTGGGTGATCCATGCCGCCGCTTACCAGGATGACCGGGACTGGATGCACCGCCACGGCGTAAACGTGGGCATGGCCCTGAAAGACCCTGCCATACAGTACCAGCGCACAAAAGATGAAAAATACCTGCAGTACCTGGAAACCGGTTTTAATGACCTGATGACCCTGCACGGCCTGCCATTCGGCATGTTCTCCGCTGATGAGGACCTGCACGGCAACGACCCGGTACAGGGCACAGAGCTCTGCGCCATCGTGGAATCCATGTTCTCGCTGGAACAGATCATTGGCATTACCGGCGACATTCAATATATGGATGCGCTGGAGAAAATGACCTTCAACGCGCTGCCCACGCAAACTACAGACGACTATAACAACAAACAATATTTCCAGATAGCCAACCAGGTGCAGGTAACCCGGGGCGTGTTTAATTTCTCGCTGCCATTTAACCGGGAGATGAACAATGTGTTTGGCATGCGCAGCGGCTACACCTGCTGCCTGGCCAATATGCACCAGGGATGGACCAAATTCGCTTCTCACCTGTGGTATGCCACACCGGCAAAAGGCCTGGCAGCCCTGGCTTACAGCCCCTGCAGCGTTACTGCCAAAGTGGGCGCCGCTGGTACGCTGGTTACGATCCGGGAGATAACGAATTATCCTTTTGAGGACAGCGTGCGCTTTGAGCTGTCTGCCACCAAAGCAACGGCTTTTTCCCTGCAGTTGCGCATCCCTTCCTGGTGTGAGGAAGCGGTGATCTGGCTCAACGGGCAACGCCTGCGCACGGAAAAAGGCGGGCAGGTGATCACTGTCAACCGTACCTGGCAGAACGGGGACCGGCTTACCCTGCAGTTGCCCATGGAAGTAAAGGTGTCTACCTGGGGCCGCAATTCCCGGGCCGTGGAAAGAGGCCCGCTCGTATATGCCTTAAAGTTACAGGAGCGCTGGGAGCAGGGTACGGACGAAAAGGAAGGGCCGTATTTCAGCGTTTATCCCAAAGGGGATTGGAATTACGGCCTGCTGCAGGCGCAGGTGAAGGACCCTGCGCAACTGACTGTAAAGCAGGTAAAGCCCGTTACAGATGATTTTGTATGGAATATAGCGCATGCGCCCATTGAGATCGTGGCGGATGCTAAAAAGATCCCGGGATGGCGGCTCTATAATGATGTAGCGCCAACGCCGGTTACGGAACGGGAAGGAGTTTATAAAGGAAAGGTAAACGATGAAGTGGAACAGATCACCCTTATCCCCTACGGCTGTACGAAAGTAAGGGTGGTGGCTTTTCCCGTGGTGAAGTAATAACTGGTTTTTAATGTAGGGTGGCTGTATGTGTGGTTTGCTTTCTTTCTGCAAAAGGCTCTCTCTTGCTGATCAGCGCAATACCGATCTCGATCAGGCCCAGGATTACATGCGGCTGCCGCACATCCGCAGCAAAGCTGAACAGCCAGGGCGAAGCGGCCAGCAGCGCGCCATTGATCATATCCAGGTTCAGGTGGGTGCGCATGGACATCATCCGCCATACGCTCAGCTCGTAGTTAGTGAGCAGGCTGTAAATGATGGTGCCTGAACCAAATATGACCGGTATCCAGGTCTCGGCACCGCCCTGGTAAAACCCGAATACCCAGGGTGCAATGATCAGCAGCACGCCCATGATGTAATCCAGGTACGCATGGGTTTTGGTTCCGATAACTCTCATCATAGCGCAGGTTTTTTGATCTGGTTACATGAGTGCATAAGTTATGCCAGCATGTGGCGAGGTCGGGATCATGCAGGTGGCTGGTAAAAGCAGTGTAGAACCCCCTACACGTTTTGGGCAGACACCTGCTTGCCTTTTGTTGGCCTGAAAACGCCACTTGTCACTATGTTAGGAGGATACCGCTGCATTTTTTTTATTTTGCTTTACAGCCTGTTAACGTACAACAATTTATGAGAAAGCTATACACTACCTGCGCCGCCCTGCTGCTGGCCGTCCTTACCTATGCCCAGGATAACGCTTTATGGTTGAGGTACCCCGCCATTTCGCCCGACGGCAAGACCATCGCATTTGGATACAAAGGAGATATTTACCGGGTAGACGCTGCCGGTGGAATAGCGGTGCCGGTCACCATCCATGAAGCGCATGACCGGATGCCCGTTTGGAGCCATGACGGGAAGTACCTGGCATTTGCCAGCGACCGTTACGGCAATTTCGACATATTCGTGATGCCCGCCACCGGTGGTACGCCGGTCCGGCTCACAGCCAACAGCGCAAACGACTATCCCTGTGATTTTACGCCGGATAATAAACAGGTGCTGTTCGGCAGTGGCCGCAATGCGCCGGCCACCAGCATACGCTTCAGCTCCCGCATGTTCGATAATTTATACACGGTACCGGTAAGCGGTGGCCGCGCCATGCTGCTCAGCGCTGCAGGGGCGGAATGCGCGCACTACAACAGCCGGGGCGACCTGCTGGTTTTCCAGGACCGGAAAGGTTATGAAGACCCCTGGCGCAAGCACCACGTATCCGCCGTTACCCGCGATATCTGGGTATATGACATTGCCAGGGGCACTTATCAGCAGATGTCCGGCTATGCCGGCGAGGACCGGGAGCCCCTGTTCGGCAATGGGGATGATATTTATTACTTAAGTGAAAAGGGGGGCATCTCCCAGAACCTGTTCAAAACCTCCCTGTCCGCCAGGGACAACATGCAGCAACTGACCCGTTTCACTACACACCCGGTGCGCCACCTGTCCCGGGCGGGCGACAATACCCTTTGCTTTAGTTATAACGGGGAGATATATACGTTGCGGGAAGGAGCGCAACCGAAGAAGGTGAATGTAAAGATATTCAACGACGGCAGGGCCGGCACGGTAAAGTACACGCCGGTGAATGGCAATGTAACGGAATTCGCCATGAGCCCCAATGGCAAGGAAATGGCGTTTGTGGCCAGGGGAGAGGTGTTCGTTACCAGCGTGGAAGGCAATATGACCAAAAGGGTAACCAATACGCCGCAGCAGGAAAGGATGATCGCATGGTCGCCGGACAGCAAGCGCCTGCTGTATGCAGCGGAGCGCAACGGCAACTGGGATATCTACCAGAGCACGGTAGTGAGGAAGGAGGACCCTTATTTCTTTGCCGCTACCTTATTGAAGGAGGAACCGGTGGTGGCCACCGCCGCGGAGGAATTTCAGCCGGTGTTCTCCCCCGATGGCAAAGAGATTGCCTATGTGGAGGACCGCAACGTGCTGAAGGTGCTGAATGTAGCTTCCGGCAAAAGCCGGGTGCTGCTGCCCAAAGGTCGCAATCATTCCTATTCCGACGGCGACTGGCATTTCTCCTGGAGCCCGGACGGGAAGTGGATCGTAGCGGATGACCAGCAGGGATATTTCAGCATGAAAAATGCCGTATTGCTCCCGGCAGACGGGAAGGGCACGCCTGTATATCCTGTTAACAGCGGCTTTGGAGAAAGCAACAGCAAATGGAGCGCAGACGGTAAAATGCTCACCTGGGAAACCAGCCGCGAAGGGCGCCGCTCCCTGGCCCGGCAGGGCAGCAAGGAGACCGATATCTATGCCGTATTCTTTGACCAGGAAGCATTTGATAAATACAAGCTTTCAAAAGATGAGTTCAACCTGCTGAAGGAAAAAGAAGAAGCGCTCCGCAAGCAGACCGGGAAAGATACCACCCTGGCCCCGGACAAGGACACCACGGAAAAGAAGAAGGACTTCCGCCCGGACTTTGATAACCTGGAGAACAGGCGCGTGCGCCTTACGATCAACAGCGCCTCCATTAGTGATTATGTGCTGGACAAAGATGCCGCCAAACTGTATTATACGGCTGCTTTTGAAAAGGGATACGACCTGTGGGTAACGGAGCCCCGCACCGGCGATACCAAAATACTGGCCAAGCTGGGTGGCTCTCCCGGCAGCATTGAGCTGGACAAGGAGGGCAAGCACCTGTTTGTGAGCAACAATGGCCGCGTGGTAAAAGTGGATGCCGCTTCCGGCAAGATCACACCGGTGAATATTAAAACGGAACTGGAGCTGGACGCGGCGGCAGAGCGCGCCTACATCCTGGATCATGCCTGGCGCCAGGTAAGGGAAAAATTCTACGACCCTTCTCTGCATGGCCTGAACTGGCAGTTATACCACGACAATTACGCCCGCTTCCTGCCGCATATCAGCAACAACTACGATTTCCAGGAGCTGCTCAGCGAAATGCTCGGCGAGCTGAACGCCTCCCACACCGGTGGCCGTTACTATCCCCCGCAGGATAACGTGGATAATACCGCCTCCCTCGGCCTGCTCTTTGACGAGACTTTTGCAAAGGACGGCCTTAAAGTGGACGAGATCATTGCTGGCGGTCCCTTTGACAAAGCTGCCAGCAAGCTGAAAAAAGGGAATATTATCGAGAAGATAGACGGGCTGCCGGTTACTACACAGCTTGACTGGGCGGTGTTGCTCAACCGCAAAACCGGCGACAACGTGCTGGTGAGCATTTACGATCCGGCTACCGGGTCCCGCTGGGCGGAAACCGTAAAACCCATCAGCACCGGGGAAGAAAATACGCTGATGTATAAACGCTGGGTGCACCGGATGCGGCAGATGGTAGACCGGCTAAGCAACGGCAAAGTAGGATATGTGCATGTGCAGGGCATGAACGATGCCAGTTTCCGCTCCGTGTACGATGAAGTGATGGGCAAGAACCGCGGTAAGCAGGCCCTGATCGTGGACACCCGCTTTAATGGCGGCGGATGGCTGCATGATGACCTCTATAATTTCCTGGGCGGGAAAAAATACCTGGAGTTTGCCCCGCAGGGAGAAAAGCTGAAAGGCGGCGAGCCCATGGGCCAGTGGCAGCACCCTAGCTGTGTGCTGATGGGCGAGGGCAATTACAGTGATGCCTTCATCTTCCCCTACATTTATAAGCAGGGCAACATTGGTAAGCTGATCGGGATGCCGGTGGCAGGTACCGGCACGGCAGTATGGTGGGAAAGACAGATAGACCCTACCATCGTATTTGGTATCCCGATGGTAGCCACCATTGGCAGGGAAGGCCGTCCTACGGAGAACATGCAGATAGAGCCGGACATCCGGGTGCCCCTGCGGTATGAAGATTTCCTGGCAGGCAAGGATGCCCAACTGGAAACTGCTGTAAAGGAAATGCTGAAGGAGATAAAATAATATCAATAGGAAAAAACGGTCAGCATCGCAATGGCAATATACAGGTACTGCTCTTCGCTCAGCTCTTTGCGCAGTACCTGTAATGCTTTGCTGATATGCTTTTCCACCGTCTTTACGGAAATACCCATTTCATGCGCAATAGCTTTGTAACTCAGGCTATGATAATGATTGAGCAGGAATGCCTGCCGGCATTTTTCCGGCAGTGAATCAATGCCTTCCCTTATTTTTCTTTTTAGGATGCTGTGATCATAGGGATCATCCGGCTGTTGTAACTCCGCCTCCTGCGCGTCTTTCAGCAGGTGCAAATGGTGGGGCGCTTTCGTCAGCCGGTCCCTTAAAACAGAGGAAACCTTGTACCGCACCGCGTTGCTCAGGTAGCCGGCTACGTTTATGTCGGCCGGTAAGGCATGCCGCCGCAGGTAAAGGGTGATGAATATATCCTGCAATATGTCTTTCGCCTGCTCCCTGTCGCGCAGCAGGCTGTATACCTGGTTGGTCAGGGGCACCACGGTTGCCCGGTACAGTTGCTCGAACGCCGCTTTGTCCTCCCGGCGGATGGCCTCCCACAATTGTTCATATGTATGATCGTTGCTGATAGCTGTCCCTTTTAAGGGCAAAATTATCCGGCTGGTATACACGCCCGTGTTATCTTATTGTAAACAATGTCCCAATGTTAACTTAATATGAATTGTACCTTTTTCTCGAAAAAGGCATGGGGGAAAAATGCCGTTCACGAGATATATCAGTAAAGCGGCACAGCATGACAAAAGAACGGCTACAATATTTACTGGACAGGTACCTGCAGCAAACAGCTACGGAAGCGGAACTGCAGGAGTATGCTGTCTGGTATGAGCAGGCGGTGGCGGCAGGAGAGAGGTTATTTGAAGACGCTGCCTCAACGGAAGCGCAGGCTTACAGCGACCGGCTTTTTACCGGTATCATGCATCGGCTGGATGCCATGGAGCAGCAAAAGCAACGGCAGCGCAACCGCTCTTACCTGCCCTACATAAAATGGGCCGCTGCCGCCATGCTGGCCGGCGCCCTGTTCCTGCTATATAACGGTATCCGCACCCGGTCCGGGCGGCAGGTGGCTGGCAATACTGCCTCCGTGCAGGAGGCCGGGCAGCCGCACCTGGTAACTATAAAGAACCCGACGGCTGGGATCAGGCGCATCCGCCTGAAGGACGGCACATCTGTGGAGCTGATGCCCGGCAGCGAGCTGGATTATGAAGATCCGTTCGGACATCAGCACCGGCATGTGCACCTGCGTGGCAAAGGCTGGTTCAATGTGGCGCAGGACCCTGCCCGGCCTTTTACAGTATTCAGCCACGATATGGCGACTACAGCGCTGGGTACTGCCTTTACCATAACGGCCTTGCCCGCGCAAAATGAAGTGACCGTACTGCTGCATACCGGTAAGGTGGTGGTAAAGCATCACCCGCCTGATGGCCGGGCACGGATCAATGATATCTATTTGTTGCCGGGCCAGCAGGTTTCCTGCGATGTGGCGCTGGGAAAGGCTACCCTGCTGGATGCAGCAGAGCAGGCGCAGCATACCGGTGTTGCGGCCGGCAACAACACGCCGGGCGCCCGTACCGGTTTCGCGGCCGCCTTTGACCAGGTACCGCTGCCGGACTTGCTGGATACCATACAATCCGCTTATGGCGTGCAGGTACAATACAACAGGCCGGAACTGTCAGATAAGCTCTTTACCGGCAAAATAAGGGGAACAGACACATTGTCACAGGTACTGAAACGTATAGCCATACTGTATAACCTGCAGGTGAAGGCTACCGGCAATACATATATTATTCAAAAAACTCACTGATTAAATATTCAGCACTATGATGCAACAAAGCTACAAAGCTCTGAAGGGGCATGCTATGCCCTTTATCCCGGCGTTCCTGTTCGCGCTGCTGCTTTCCCTGTCGCTGCAGGCGCAGGAAAGAAAAACCATGATCAGGGGATTGGTGGAAAATGAGAACGGGCAGGCGCTGGAAGGCGTATCGGTGGACCTCAGAAATGAATCCACCGGCGCCAAACGCTCGGCGCTTACCAATAAGGCCGGTGTTTTTATGATCGAAACACCCGGCGCTACCGGTCCTTACATGTTCCGGATCTCCCACCTGGGATACGTAACGCAAACCCTGCACAAGGAGTCCCTGGACCCGCAAAAAGAAGAAGCGCTGTACGTGGTGCTGAAAGCAAGCTCCACTTCCCTGGACGAAGTAGTGGTGAGCTATGGACGGCAGCAGCGGCGGGATGTGACCGGCGCCATTGTACAACTGGATGCGGCCGGGGTGAGGGATATGCCCGTCAACCAGTTTGCCCAGCAGCTACAGGGAAAAATTGCCGGTGTGCAGGTAGGGCAGAACAACGGCCAGCCCGGCAGGGGCATGGAGTTCCGTATCCGGGGCGCCGCCTCGCTGTCCTCCGGCAACCAGCCCCTGTTCGTGATAGACGGTATACCCGTTACCGGTAGTATCAATAATATCAATCCCGCGGAGATAGAGACCTTTACCGTGCTGAAGGATGCGTCCGCCAGCTCGCTCTACGGCTCCAGGGCTGCCAATGGCGTGGTATTGATCACCACCCGTCATGCCCGCCCCGGTGATCCAAAAATTGAGTTCAATACTTTTTATGGCGTGCAGGTCATCCCGCAGCAGGGCCGGCCCCGCATGATGACCGCCCGCGAGTTTGCCGAGTTCCAGAACGAGTACTACGAAGACCGGGTGAAATACGAAGGCTATACCGGGGAATTGGCGGAAGAGTACCGCAATCCCGAACGCTACGGCGAAGGCACTAACTGGTTCAACGCCCTTACCCGCGCAGCCCCTGTACAGAACTATGATCTCACGTTCTCCTCCGCCACGGAAAGGTCCTCCTCGGCAGTGATCGTAGGCTATCAGGACCAGCAGGGCGTGATCCTCAACACCGGCACCAAATTATTCACCCTGCGCCTGAACCAGGATTTTAATTTCAGTGACAACAAGCTGAAAATAGGTTTCGGATTGGCCCCCAGCTACCGTATTGACCACAACAACCGCCTGGGCACCCAGGGCGTGAACGGGCTGATGGAAAAGATCGTGGAGGCCAGCCCCCTCATCGCGCCGGTAGATGAGAACGGCGATATGCCGTTGTACGTAAACTCGCCCGGCATGGTGGCTAACGTGAATCCCTATGCGCAGTTCACACAGCGCAAGGATGATTACAAGACCACCCGGCTGCTGGGCAACACGTACCTGCACTACAATTTCCTGGACGGCCTTACTTTAAAGACCAACCTGGCCGTGGATAAAGGCGCAGAGACCCGCAACTATTTTTCCCCTGCTTCCATCTCTACCGCCGGCGTGGCCACCGGTTTGAGCAGCTCCGTGGATAACTATTCCTGGACAGCGGAAGCTACCCTGAACTACGTGAAGACCTTTGCGAGGGATCATTATGTAGAAGCCCTGGCCGGTTATTCCGTACAGAAATTTGAGCAGGAAAGCAACACGGTGAGCGGCACCAACTTTCCCGGTGATGACGTGGAATGGCTCAGCGCCGCCACATCCATCACGGACGGCAGCAGCAATACTACTGCCTATTCCCTGTTGTCGGCCATTGCACGCCTCAACTACAGCTTTAAGGACCGTTACCTCCTGTCGGTGGCTGTTCGCCGTGACGGGTCTTCCCGTTTCGGGTCAGCCAGGAAATACGGGAATTTTCCCTCCGTCTCCGCCGGCTGGATCATCAGCAGCGAGAAGTTCATGGAAAAGCTGCCGTTCGTTGACTTCCTGAAGATACGCGCCAGCTACGGCATCACCGGTAACAACAATATCGGCAACTATCCCAGTATTCCCGGGATCGCGCCCAGCAACTATGTATTTAACGGGGAGCTGGTGCCGGGCCTGGCCATTTCCCGGTTGGGTAACTCCGAGCTGGCCTGGGAGCGCAACAAGCAGCTCGATATCGGTTTTGAGCTGGCGGTCCTTGATAACCGCCTGTCCTTCACCTACGATTACTATCACAAAATATCCGACGGCCTGATACAGGACCGGCCCATTCCCCGCGCATCCGGTTTCACCACCATCACCTCCAACGTGGGAGAGATCGAGCTGTGGGGACATGAGCTGGCGCTGAACGCCAATATCATTGATCGCAAGCTGAAATGGGATGCGAGTTTCAATATCTCCTTTGACCGGAACAAAATAAAGGCGCTGGTAGCGCCCGGCTTCTTCCGCCGTAACAATACCGTTAGTTCGGACTATTACCGCAACCAGGTAGGACATGCCCTCGGTGAATTCTATGGCTTTGTTTTCGAAGGCCTGTACAAAGATGAGGAGGACCTGAAAAACTCCGCGAGGTGGGGCGACAACTCTGACGTAGGCACCATAAAAATGCGCGATGTAGTGCCCGATGGCGTGATCGACAACAACGACCGTACTTTCATTGGCGATCCCAATCCGGATTTCCTGTACGGCTTTACCAATAACCTGCGCTATAAACGTTTCGATTTTTCCATTTCTGTGGCCGGCTCCGTGGGCGGGCAGATACTGAACCCTTCCAAGTGGGCCTACCTCACCAACCTGGACGGCGCGCGTATGCTGCTGGCAGCCGTAAAGGATCGCTGGCGCTCCCCGGAAGATCCCGGCTCCGGTATTTACCCAAGAACAAAGACCGGCACCACGGCGATAGGCAGGTACGTGAACAGCCAGTGGCTGGAGGACGGTTCCTACCTCTCCGCCAAGAACATTACGCTGGGATACACCATCCCGCTGGGCAGCAACCTGCTGCTGAGAGGACTGCGTGTATATGGCTCCGTGCAGCATGCCTTTATCATTACCGGTTATTCCGGTATCAACCCGGAGATCAGCCTCGACGGGCTGAACGGCACCTCCATCGGGATTGATGAAAATGCCTATCCCGTTCCCAGGACCTTTGCCCTGGGCCTTACCGCCACCTTCAAATAAAGTGTTTCACGCAGTTAAAATATGGATATGAACAAGATATATGTCCTGATAGTCTTACTGGCGCTCACTGCGCTATCCTGTAAAAAGAGTTTCATTGAGCTGGCCCCGGAAGACCAGGTGTCCGGCGCTACCTTCTATAAAACGGAAGCGCAGTTCAGGCAGGCGCTGGCGGGTGCTTATGTGCCGCTGCGGGACCTGCTGGACAATGATTTTTATACGGGTGAAATGCGCTCGGACAATACGCACTACGAATTTTACCAGATCAATCGCGGTACGGCCTATACCTACCGGGAAAATATTGCCGATTTTACCGATGATCCTACCAATTCCTATACCAATGCTATCTATTTCCATTGCTATACCGGCATTGCCAGGGTCAATACCATCCTGGGCCATATAGACGGCGCCTCCCTCAGTGAAACGGCAAAGGATGATATTGCCGGGCAGGCAAAGTTCCTCCGGGCCTTCAACTATTTTAAGCTGGTCAGGTACTTCGGCGGAGTGCCATTGTTCCTGGAAGAAGTGACCACCGCGGATGAGGCCTTCCTGCCGCGCGCTACGGCAGAGGAAGTGTATGCACAGATCATCGCGGATGCGCAGGATGCGATCGCCAGGCTGGAAGCGCCGGCGTTCAGCAATGACCAGCAACCGGGGCAGGCCACCAAAGGGGCGGCTGCCATGTTGCTGGCGGAAGTGTACATGACGCAGAAGAAATATGCGGAGGCGGAAGCGCTGCTGCTTTCGCTCAACGGGATGGGATATGACCTGCTGCCGGACTACGCCGATGTTTTCTCTACCGCGCACAAGAACAGCCGCGAGTCCATTTTTGAAGTGCAATACATGCAGGGTTTACAGGAAGGACAGCAAAGCAATTTCATCTACCGTTTTATCCCGCGCACTTCCAATACTACTGTTCTTACAGGCCTGCGGTACAACAACAGCAGCATCGGCGGCTGGAACACCCCCACGCAGGATATGATCAATGCCTACGAGGCGGGGGATACACGCCTGGACGCTTCCATAGGCATGGCGGAAGGCACCTATAACACCAGCAATATGTTCACCCTGTCTGCCAATAAAAGCATCATCGGCTATACGCCGGAACCGGGTAAAACAGGCGTGCCTTACATCAAAAAATACCTGCACCCGCATACCGATCCCAATAACACGGACGACAACTGGCCCATCTACCGCTATGCGGACGCATTGCTGCTGCTGGCGGAAGCGCAGAATGAGCAGGGTAAGGGCGGTGCGGCGCTGGCCCCGCTGAACCGGGTACGGGCCAGGGCTTTCGGCAATAACGACCATGATATTGTTACCACGGACCAGGCAGCGCTCCGGGACATTATAGCACACGAAAGAAGGGTGGAGCTGGCTTTTGAGAACCACCGCTGGCATGACCTGGTAAGGACCGGAAAGGCCATCGAAGTAATGAACGCTTATGGCGCAGCGTTGAAGCAGCAGTATGATTACCTGTCACCCTCCACCTACCAGGTGAATGCCAACAGGCTGCTGTTGCCCATTCCCCAGTCGGAAAGGGAGCTGAACCCGGATTTGACGCAGAATGACGGTTATCCGCAATGATCCTTTTTTATTACAATCACAAATAGTAATGCAAAGAAGAAATTTTTTAAAACGCCTGGCCGGTGCGGGTGCGCTGGCCACAGCGCCGGCGGCGCACCTGCTGGGTGCAGACCGCCCGCTTAACGGAAGCTATGTAAAAGGTAAGGTGACCGCGGCCGGGAAGGGGCTGGCAGGCGTAGTAGTAAGCGATGGGTATACGGTAACGGCTACGGATCCTGCCGGCAATTACCGCATCGCCCTGCACTCCGATGCCGGTTTTGTTTTTATCTCCATTCCCGCAGGATATCATATACCGCAGGAAAAAGGCATTGCCCGTTTTTACCAGCCTTTGCTCCGGGAGCAGGCTACGCAAACCGCCAACTTCGATTTGCAGCGTAATACGCTGGACGACCATAAGCACGCGCTGGTCATCTGGGCCGACACGCAGATGGTGAAGGATGAAGACGCGGTGACATTGCTGAACGTGTCCGCCCCGGATACGGCCGCAGAGGTCCGCTCACTGGGCAATATCCCGGTGCATGGCATTACCGTGGGCGACCTGGTGCACGACCGTTTTGACCTGTTCGACGATTACGCCAAAGCGGTGGAAGCCACTGGTATCCCGTTCTTCCAGGTGATCGGCAACCATGATATGAATTATGCCGCCAGGACCGATGAAGGCTCACAGCAACAGTTCAGGAAACTTTTTGGTCCCAATTATTTTTCATTCAACCGTGGCAGGGTGCACTACGTGATGCTGGACGACGTGTTCTTTATCGGCCGCGGGCACAGCTACATCGGTTACCTCACGGAAACGCAACTGGCCTGGCTGGAAAAGGACCTGCAATATGTGCCGGCCGGCAGCACCGTGATCGTCAGCCTGCACATTCCTACCAACACCGGCCAGAAGGAAAGGGAAGGCATGAAGGAAGAGCCGGCCGGCGGCGTGGTCAGCAACCGGCAGCACCTGTATGAGCTGCTGAGACCTTACAAGGTGCATATCATGTCCGGGCATACCCACTGGAATGAAAGTTGGGAAAAGGACCATATCATGGAGCATAACCATGGCACCGTCTGCGGCGCCTGGTGGCGTCCCCAGCAGGTGGCGGCAGATGGCACGCCCAACGGTTACGCCATTTACGAAATAGACGGTGATACCGTACAATGGTATTACAAAAGCACCGGCAAGCCCAGGGAGCTGCAAATGCGGCTTTACAAGCCGGGAAGCGTGGCCGCCAGGCCGGGGGCGGTGATCGCCAATGTGTGGAACTGGGACCCGCAATGGAAAGTGGAATGGTGGGAGGATGGACAGGCCAAAGGCGTCATGGAGCAGATCCGCTGCCAGGACCCGGTCGTAGTGGCCTCCTATCCCGCGCATATGCATGTGCGCAGCGATCATTTTTTTGCAGCGGTGCCCGCGGCCGGTACAAAGGCCCTTACCGTACAGGCAACGGACCGTTTCGGGAAGGTCTATAAAGAAGAACTACGGCTAACCCCGCTGTAACCGGCATAGTATTTATGCAGCAAGGGTATGGAACATGTAACCGCTATTCCGCCCGCCTGGGACTATAATCCGTCTTCCTGGGGGCAGCGCCTGCCCATAGCGGCAGTGGCCCTCCTGGGCCTGCTGATCGCGCTGTACCTGGGCCTGTATCAACTGGGTATCCTGGATACGGTCTGGGAGCCTTTCTTTGGAGACGGCAGCAGGAAAATCCTGCATTCATCCGTTTCCCGGGTGCTGCCGGTACCGGACGCGCTGCTGGGCGCGTTCGGGTACCTGCTGGATGTGGTCACTGCGATGATAGGCGGACGGGAGCGCTGGCGTACGATGCCCTGGATAGTGATCATCTTTGGCATTGCCGTAGGCCCCCTGGGGTTAGTCAGCATTTTACTGGTCATACTGCAGCCGGTGCTCTTCAGTAGCTGGTGCACCTTGTGCCTGGCTTCGGCCTTTATATCCGTGATCATTATCAGCCCCGCAATGGACGAGCTGCTGGCCAGCCTCCAATACCTGCGGCGGGTAAAGGAGAACGGACAGCCGGTATGGAAGGCTTTCTGGGGTAATCATCCTGTCACCGCTACAACCAGGTAAGTTATGTGGGCACGTATCATCAATACACTGGCCGGCTTATGGGTGATGATCTCACCCGGCTGGCTGGACTTTCACAAAACCGCCGCTAACAACAATTATATCACCGGTCCATTGGTGGTTACCGCGGCCATTGTGGCCATGTGGGAGATAAACCGGGGCGCGCGCTACTTTAATGTAGTGGCAGGCGGCTGGCTCATGCTCTCCGGGCTACTGTTCGCATCCGGCAGCATGGCCGTTATCATCTCCAATGCGGCGGCAGGCATCTGCGTCCTCTTATGCGCTTTCGTAAAAGGAAAGGTCACGAAGGATTATGGAGGTGGCTGGAGCATAGTGTTCCGCAAACGCTCATCCCCGCTGTAATCCAAGTTTATTGGACAGTTTGCCGATGGTCATGCCCTGCACGATAATGGAAAATACGGCGATCAGGTAGGTCACCGGCAGCAACTCATGCCGGTGCATGGCGGCAGGGAGGGAAAGGGCCAGCGCAATGGATACGCCCCCGCGCAGCGCGCCCCAGGTAAGCATGAGCGGGGAATGCCGTTCAAATCGGCTGCGCAGCAGGTAAAAGGGTAGCAGTACCGCGAGGAAACGGGATACCAGCACGATCAGGATGCAGGCCAGTCCCATCACTGCTATCAGCAGGTTAAGCGGGATCACCAGCAGCTCAAAACCGATCAGCAGGAATACTACGACGTTCAGGAAACTGTCCGTCAGCTCCCAGAAGCTGCTTACATGGCGCATGCTTTCCGCGGACAGGGCCAGCGTTTTACCCCGGCTGCAGATCAGCCCTGCCGCCACCATGGTAAGGGGGCCGGATACGTGTATCAGGTCGGCCAGCGTATAGCCGCCCATCACGATCACTAAAGTGACCAGTATTTCCAGCTTGTAATTGTTCAGTGTTTTCAAAGCCTGCAATCCGAGGTAACCGATCAGTGCGCCGAACAGCGCCCCTCCGGCAGCCTCCTGCAGGAACAGGAGCACGGCGTGCCCCAATACGCTTCCTCCCTGTGATGCATTGCCCGTTTCCAAAAAAGTAGTGAACAGTACGATGGCGATCCCGTCGTTGATCATGGACTCGCCTTTTATCTGCAGTTCCAGGGATTTGGGTATACCCGCTTTCCGCAGCAGGCCCAGCACGGCGATCGGGTCTGTAGGCGCTATCACGGTCCCGAAAAGCAGGCAGTTGATAAGGGATAGCCGGAGGCCCAGCAGGGGCGCCAGAAAATATACCAGCCCTCCTGTGATAAAGGTGGACGCCAGCGTGCTTAGCAACGCCAGTGCAAGTATAGGCCTGGCCTCCCTGCGAAAGTGCATGACATCTGTACGGAAGGTGGCGGCAAACAGCAGGAAGCCCAGCACGATCTTCAGCACCAGGTCCTGCAGGTTGATCTCGCTCATGGTATCTGTTACGTCCGCGGTAAGCTCCGGGAACAGGTTGTGCAGCAGCAGCAGCAGGACCGCCGATACCAGGGAGAAGATCATCACTGCCATGGGCGCAGGCCAGCGGGTGAGCTTGTAGTTCAGGTAGCTGAACAGGGTAGTGGCGGCAATGATAAAGATAAGCAGGTAATAAAAATGCATGGCGCTATGACTTGACAGGATGCCGTTACTTCATTTCCCAGGAATAGTAGGAGGGCATTTCGGTAACGGCCGCCTGTTCTTGTTTGCTCAGCTCAATGGCCGCGCTGATAAGTCCCAGGTGTGTAAAGGCCTGAGGGAAATTACCCAGGTGTTCCCCCTTCATGCCCAGTTGTTCCGAAAAAAGCCCCAGGTGGTTCGCATAACCGATCATTTTTTCAAAATGCTCTTTGGCCCGGTCGATCTCCCCGTTCAGGGCCAGGCATTCCACGTGCCAGAAAGAGCACATGGTGAAGGTGCCTTCTTTTCCTTTCATGCCGTCTATATCCATGGTTTGTTCCCGGTAGCGGTATATCAGCACATCCGATCGCAGCTCGCGGTCGATGGCCTGCATGGTCTTCCGCCATTTATCGGATTCCGGGGAAATAATGCGGAGGATGGGCATCAGCAGGGCGCTGGCATCCAGGTTGTCCGATCCTTTGAACTGCACAAAAGATTGTTTTTCCTCGTTCCAGAAATTGTCATACACATCCCGGAATATCTCATCGCGTGTACCGTGCCAGCGCAGTATATCGAAGGGAAAGGAAAAATGGTTCGCGATCTTGATGGCCCGGTCCAGCGCTACCCAGCACATTAACCTGGAAAAGAGGAATTCCCTTTTGATGCCGCGCACCTCCCAGATGCTGTGGTCCGGCAAGCGCCAGTTTTGTATCACCAGCTCTACATATTGCGCTATGATCCTCCAGTAGTCATAGGTAATATCGCCCCCGTGCATGGCGTAGATATAGATCGTTTCCAGCAGCTCGCCGTACACGTCCATCTGCGTTTGCCTGTAGGCGTCGTTGCCGATGCGCACCGGCTGCGAGGCCATGTAGCCTTCCAGGCGTGGCAGCTCGTACTCGTCCAGCCGGCTGCTGCCATCTATGGCGAACATCAGTTGCAGGTCCTTTTCGGTGCTCTGCGCTTTTACCCATTGCAGGAAAGCCTTCGCTTCATCCAGGAAGCCCAGTTGCAGGAAGGCGTGCATGGCGAATGCGGCGTCGCGTATCCAGGTATAACGGTAATCCCAGTTGCGGCCGTGGCCAATGGCTTCCGGCAGGCTGAAAGTAGGCGCTGCCACCATAGAGCCGTACTTGTTGGAGGTGAGCAGCTTCAGCGTAAGCGCGGAACGGTGCACCATTTCTTTCCACTGTCCTTCGTAGGTGGAGCGGGACAGCCAGCGCTGCCAGTAACGCACTGTTTGCCGGTAGGTGCTTTTTTCATAATGTTCCAGGTCGCTGCTGCGGCTGTTCCGGTTATGTACGGATTCCAGCATAAAGCAGGCGCTTTCCGTTTCCTGCAGGGTGAATGACGCTACCACATCGTCGCCTTCTATGGCGGCCGGTACATGGCTCGTCAGCCAGCAGGGCGCCAGTTGCTTGTCTTCCGGGGAGAAAAGGAAGCTGTTCTCATCCTGGCTGATGCGGTGCGGCGTGCCGGCATAGTTGAACCGTGGTGCGCAGCGCATACGGTAGCTCACCTTTCCCCGGATGGTGGTGATCTTCCTGATCACGGCGCAACTGGCCTCATTGCGTGTTACCGGCATGTAATCGATCACTTCTGCAATACCTTCATCAGAGAAAAAGCGGCTTACCAGCACATTGGTGTCCGGCAGGTACAACTGTTTGGTTACCATATTTTCCATCAGCGGGGTAATGCAAAAGCTGCCGCCTTTAGCGGCATCCAGCAGCCTGCAAAAGATGGTAGGTGCGTCAAACCGGGGAAAGGACATGAAGTCGATAGACCCGTTCAGCGACACCAGCGCCACGGTATGCAGGTTGCCGATGATGCCGTAGTTCTCGATAGGCTGGTACGTCGTTTCTTTTTTATGCATAGTAAGATTGCTGGTTATATTTAATCCATGGTCAGCCCGATGATCAGTACCGCAATTAGCACGCCTGCAATGAGCCATACCCATTCCCGGTGCATGCTGAGCCATAAGGTCGTGCTGTGCCGGGTGGCAATGTCGCCGAAACCGCCGTACGTGTCCTGGTCGCCGGGTACCGGCTCCCACACATTGTTCTTGCGGTGCGGGCTGGCCGGCACATCTGTTTGCTGTCCCTTGTAGCCGTTGCGCGACAGCACATAGTCCGCATACCAGGGCGCTATCTTGTTGCCGATGATCGCCTTGAAGGTGGGAAAGCCCACCCATACGCTGCGCCGGTTACGGGTAGCTGCAAACACAATAGCCCTGGCTGCTACCTCCGGCTGGTATACTTTGCCCATCGGCCGCGGTTTGTTGGGCAGCTTGCTCAATACCCAGCCAAACTGCGTGGTGTTCAGCGCCGGGAGCTGCACCATAGACATGCGTACCCTGCTTTTATCGTGCAGCAGCTCGCAGCGCAGGGAATCGTAAAAGCCCTGTATGCCGTGCTTGGCGCCGCAGTAGGCGGACTGTAGCGGTATGCCGCGGTAGGCCAGCGCAGAGCCCACCAGTATAATGGAGCCCCTGTTGCGGGGTAGCATGCGCTTCAGTGCGCTCATGGTGCCGTATACCTGGCCCAGGTAGGTAACTTCCGTTACCCGTTTGAATTCCTGCGGTGTGATCTCTTTGAACGGCGCAAATACGCTGTTCATCGCGTTATTCACCCATACGTCTATCGGTCCCATCTCTCTTTCCGCCTGCTCGGCCGCGGCCTCCACCGCCACCGGGTCCGCTACGTCCACGGGAATGGCCAGGGCCTTGCCGCCGTATTGTTCCACTTCTTTACGCGCGCCTTCCAACCCCGCTGTTCCCCTGGCCAGCAGCACCACGCGGGCGCCCTGTTTGGCAAACTCCCATGCGGTGGCCCTGCCTACGCCGCCGGATGCGCCGGTGATCACTACTACCTGGTCTCCGAAAGTATGGTCGGTGTCTCTGTGAGTGCTCATGATGAATAGGATATGTGTGTCAACTGGTGGTACAATGTTTGTGCCGCGCCATGTATGATCATGCAGTCATTACCGCAAAAAGACAGCATTTCCGTTGATATTCCTTTGCAGTCCATATTCGATGCAGCCTCACAACAGGGTATAGAGATCAACCGTCTTACGGGCGCTTTCTTTATAGCTGCCGGATTTATCCTGCTGGTGGTAACGGGGCTGACTGCGTATATCCTTTACCGTTTCAGGACCGGCCGCGCCCCGGCTGCTACCCGGAGTCCCGCCGGTAGCTGGGAAGTAGCGATGATCGGTATTCCTTTTTTAATGGTGGGCGGGTTCCTGTATTACAGCATTCATACCATGCAGCGGGTGCTGCCGGATGCAGCGGGCAGAACACCGGATGTGATCATCACCGCGCACCAGTGGTGGTGGGAGGCCCGCTACCCCGGCAGCGGAGCGGTGACAGCCAACGAGATACACCTGCCGGTAAAGAAACGGCTGCTGCTGCGGCTGTTATCGGCAGATGTGATCCACGACTGGTGGATACCGGCCTTTGGCAACAAGATGGACCTGGTGCCCAACCGGGAAAATCACCTGTGGCTCACTATCGACAAGCCGGGCGTTTATTACGGCGCCTGCAGCGAGTTCTGTGGCGCACAGCACGCCGGCATGCGCCTGGTAGTAGTAGTGCAGCCGCAGGAAGCGTTTGATAAATGGCAGGCGCATCATGCAGCGCCGGCCTCGCCGGAAGCGGCTGCTTTGCCGGGTGCGGCCCTGTTCATGGAGCAGACCTGTGCGGACTGCCACCGCATTGCAGGTACGGCCGCCAATGGTACTACCGGTCCTGATCTCACGCATGTAGCAGGCAGGCAAACCCTGCTTACCGGGCTGATACGGAATGACCGGGCGCACCTGGAAGCCTTCCTGCGCAATCCCCAGGAGCGGAAACCCGGCATTTACATGCCGTATCTCCACCTGGCGGATTCTACGGTAAAAGCATTGACCGCATACCTGTCTCAACTGGAATAAGTGATCTTTTTACACAATGGATACTTTTTTTACCCATACTGTTGACAAACTGCCCGCCGCCAGCGGAAGGAAGAAGCCGCTGCACCACTGGTTCACTACGGTGGATCATAAAGATATCGGCATCATGTACCTGCTGACGGCGCTGTTCTTCTTTATCATTGGCGGCAGCGCCGCCCTGCTGATGCGGGTGCAGCTCGCTGTGGCCAATAACCAACTGCTGCATCCCGATGTGTACAACCAGCTTTTTACCATGCATGGCACCACTATGATCTTTTTCGTGATGATGCCCGCATTGCTTGGGATAACCGTTTACGTTACCCCGCTGATGATCGGCGCGAATGAAATGGCTTACCCGCGCCTCAATGCTTTTGCTTTGTGGATCACCCTGTTCGGCGGCTTGCTGCTCTACTTCAGCATTGCGGCCGGCGGCGCCCCCAATGCCGGCTGGTTTAACTATGCGCCCCTGAACCAGCAGCAGTATTCCACTTCCAGGGGCATTGACTATTATGCCATGGGCCTGCTGCTGGCAGGTATCGGCAGCGTCAGCACCGGTATCAATACGATTGTGACCGTGCTCACCATGCGTGTAAAAGGCATGTCGCTGAAGCGTGTGCCGCTTTTTGTATGGATGGCGCTGGTCAATTCATTCCTTATCGTCGGCGCGTTGCCTGCCCTGAATGCCGCGTTGAGCATGCTGCTGCTGGACCGCCTTATAAATGCGCATTTCTTCAATACGGCGGCTGGCGGCTCCGCCCTGTTATGGGAGCACCTGTTCTGGATGTTCGGTCACCCGGAAGTGTACATATTGATCCTGCCGGCCTTTGGCGTGTATTCGGAAGTATTCCAGGTATTTTCCGGGAAAAGGATATTCGGGTATGCTTTTGTGGCCGGTTCTACGGTAGCCATTGCGCTGCTGTCCTTTGGAGTATGGGTGCATCATATGTTTGCCACAGGGCTGGGCAATACGGTCAACAGCTTTTTTGCGGCCAGCAGCATGCTGATCGGCATTCCCACCGGCGTAAAGATATTCAACTGGCTGGGCACCATGTACGGCGGGCATTTGCGCTTTACGGTACCCATGCTGTTTGCGGTAGCTTTTTTGATCGAGTTCACCATTGGCGGCCTAAGCGGCATCGCTTTCTCCATTGTGCCCATAGACTGGCAGTTGACGGACAGCTACTTTGTAGTGGCGCACCTGCATTACGTGTTCATTGGCGGCTCCCTGTTCGGCATGTTTGCCGCCCTGTTCTACTGGTTTCCCAAGATGAGCGGCCGCATGCTGGACGAACGGCTGGGCAGGTGGTTCTTCTGGCTGTTCGTCATCGGGTTCAACCTTACTTTTTTCATCCAGCATTTCCTGGGCCTGATGGGCATGCCGCGCCGGGTATATACCTACCCGGATATCCCGTATTACACGCTGCTGAATTTCCTGGCCTCCGCCGGTGCTTTCCTGATGGCGCTGGCAGTAATGTTGCTGCTCTACAACCTGTATCGCAGCATCCGGAAAGGACCGCCGGCGCCGGCCGATCCCTGGGATGCCTTTACGCTGGAATGGTACACGGCCTCGCCGCCGCCCGAAAAGAATTTTGACCGCCTGCCGCCCGTGAACAGCAGGCGACCACTGTGGGATCTGAAACACCCGGAAAACCCGGACAAAGATTAGCGCACATGCACAAACTGATGATGAAACTGGCAATAGGTTCCGAAGCGGTCTTTTTTATATCGCTCCTGCTTGGTTACCTGCATTTCTGGAACAGCGGCGACTTTGACCAGGTGGCCAGGCAGCAGTTGGACATCCGCACGGCTATTCCTTTTACACTGGTGCTGCTATCCAGCAGCATTACTTTCCTGGTGGCGGAAAAGCACCACCGCAAAGGCGTAAGCGGCAAAGCGCTGTTCTGGCTGCTTTGTACGGCCTGCCTGGGACTTGTTTTTCTGAGCGGGCAGGGATATGAATATTTCAGGCTGATACGTAAGGAACAGGTAACGGTAAGCAGTAGCGTGTTCGGCTCCGCCTTCTTTGCGCTGACGGGTTTTCACGGGTTGCATGTGCTCACCGGTATCATCGCGCTGCTGTACCTGTCCTGGCTGTCAACGCTGGAAAATGGAAAGCGAAGCGCCGCTGCCGCCATCGGGGCTATTGGTATTTACTGGCATTTTGTGGACGTGGTTTGGATCGCGGTTTTTTCCACCGTGTACCTGTTGCCTTACATTCTTTAAACCTGCGTGTAATGAATCATACAATTTCATTTTGGAGTATAGATGGTACAGCGGCGGTCGTCATTGCCGCACTGGCGCTGCTGTACGGGTTGTGCGGCGGTTTCCGGCGTAACCCGCGTATGAAGTATGCGGCAGTAGCGGGGGCGCTGCTGCTCCTCTGCCTTTGTTCCCCGCTGCAGGTGCTGTCGGCGCATTACCTGTTCAGCGCGCATATGACCGTGCACGTGATATTGTTGCTGCTGGTAGGGCCATTGTTGCTGCTGGGATGGCCGCGGGTAACCGCCCAAAGCCTGCCGGACCGGCTGTTCGCATGGCTGCGCAGGAACCCCGCAGCGGCCTGGATAATAGGTATGGGCGTGATGTGGTGCTGGCATGTGCCGGTTATTTTCAACAGCAGCATGGACGGTATGCATCATCCCGGCGGCGTGCACTGGGTGCATGTTGCAGAGACGTTCAGCCTGGTATTGGGAGGGATGGTCTACAGTGCGCCGGTGCTGCACCCTGACCCGCGTTACCGCATGCATGCGCTTTCCGGAGTGGTATACCTGTTCACTGCCTGTACCGGTTGTTCCATACTGGGGTTGCTGATCACCTTTGCACCGGCAGGTACGTATATGCACTATCTATCCGCAGCCGATGCCTATGGGCTCAACGCCGTTATTCAACAGCAATGGCAGCTTACCCGCAAGGCCGACCAGCAGGCGGCGGGCCTGATCATGTGGGTGCCCTGCTGCTTCATTTATATCAGCGGCGCCATATACCTGATGGCCGGGTGGTTCGGCAGCAGGGAACCGGCGTCCGCAGTAAAAAATATTGCATCATGATCACATCAGAAGAATCAACCGTAAAAGCAAAGCCGGAGGAAATGCCTTCGCCTACCCGCATGCCTTTTATGCTGGCCGTTTCCCTGCTGTTTACCGGCTGGGGGCTGCTGACCACCTGGCTCATTTTTGCAGCCGGCCTGGCGGGCACTTTCATTTCCCTCACCGGATGGATAAAAGCGATCTGCCATGATGATACCCAACAACATCCCTGAAAGCAGGCGCAGCTTCCTGGTAAAGCTGAGCCTCTGGCTGGCGGCCATTCCTGCTGCCCTGGTATCGGTGCCGGTGCTGGGCGCCCTGCTGGCCCCCCTGCTGCGCCGGTCGGAGCAGCAATGGAGAAAAGTGGCCCGCCTGTCAGACATCCCGGTAGGCGCTACGAAGCTCATCACTTTTATCAATGCAGACCCGTTACCCTGGGCCGGCACTACCGCCAGGTCTGCCGCATGGCTCCGGCGGGAGCAGGAGGATCTTTTCATCGCTTTTTCGGCCAACTGCACCCATCTGGGTTGCCCGGTACGCTGGGAGGAAAAAGCAGGACTGTTCATGTGCCCCTGCCATGGCGGCGTGTTCTACGGCGATGGCTCCGTGGCGGCTGGTCCGCCTCCCAAATCGCTGGTACGCTACCAGGTGCGGGTAAAGCGTGGTACGGTGGAAATGAAAACCGCCCCCGTGCCTATCACAGAGATCCAGGATTAAGTAAGTGCTCATGAAGAAAACGCTGAAACGTATATGGCAATGGATAGATGACCGGAGCGGACTGTCAGAAATGCTGCATCCGCTGCTACAGCATAAAGTGCCGCGGGGATTAAAGTGGAATTATGTATTTGGCAGCGCCACCCTGTTCTGCTTTATACTGCAGATCGTTACCGGGTCGGCGCTGGCGCTCATGTACCAGCCTTCATCGGACAAGGCCTTTGCCTCCCTGCAGTACATTACGCAGCAGGCCGTGCTGGGCCGCTGGCTGCGGGGCATTCACTACTTCGGCGCTTCCGCCATGATGCTGCTGGCGGGCATCCATATGTTGCGGGTATACCTCACCGCCGCTTATAAATATCCACGGGAAATGAGCTGGGTCAGCGGTATCATATTGCTGTTGCTGACCACCGTGATGGGATTTACCGGGCAGCTCCTGCGCTGGGACGATAACGGCGTCTGGTCTGCCGTAGTGGCGGCGGAGCAGATGGGCCGCGTGCCGCTTATAGGTCCGTCCCTGGCGCGTTTGCTGATGGGGGGCGATACCCTGGGCGGGCACACCCTGAGCAGGTTCTACACGTATCATGTTTTTATGGTGCCCGGCCTGCTCATCCTGTTCCTGGGCTTTCACCTGTGGCTGGTGGTGCGCAACGGCATTTCCGAGCCGCCCAAAGCGGGCAGGCCGGTAGACCCGAAAACTTACCGCACCTGGTACCGTAATGCGCTCCGGAGCGAAGGCATTGCCTTCTGGCCTTATGTGGCCTGGCGCGATGTGGTGTTCAGTGTAGCGGTGCTTTTGCTGGTGGTCCTGCTGGCGGCGGTGGCTGGTCCGCCGCCGCTGAGAAAGCCGCCTGATCCCTCCATTGTGTATACCCAGCCCCAACCGGACTGGTACCTGTTGTGGATATATGCGCTGTTTGCGCTGATGCCCCCGGAAGTGGAATCCTATGCCATGTTCTTCGGTCCGCTGATCGCCCTCTTCCTGCTGTTTGCCCTGCCTTTTCTCTCCAATAAAGGAGAAAGAAGCCCCTTGAAAAGGCCCTGGGCCGTTGCGGGAAGCATTGCGGTGATCGTGCTGATAGGCGCGCTACTGCTGGCCGGCAGCAGGGCCGGCTGGTCGCCTGCATTCAAGCAGCGGACCTTGCCGCCGGCAGTGGCCGCTTCCGCCGGCCCCGATGTAAAGGCGGGGAAAGTATTGTTTGAGCAGAAAGGCTGCCTGTATTGTCACCGCATAGGGGACAAGGGCGGGATAGTAGGCCCGGACCTGACACATGCAGGCAGCCGGCTAAGTACAACGGAAATGCATATACGCATACTGAATGGCAGCACCGGCATGCCTGCTTACGGTCGCCTGCTCCGGCACCGGGAGATGCAGCAGTTGATCGCCTTCCTGCAGAGCAGGCAATAGCGTGTGCTCATAGCCCTGCCTGGCATGGCTGGTCTGGTATTTGTGCCGAAAAAGAAAAAAACTTATGGCACAAATGGTAGCAGATTATATGGTGGACCGCCTTCACCAATGGGGCGTGAAAAGAGTGTTCGGATACCCCGGCGATGGCATTAATGGTATTATGGGCGCATTTAACCGCGCAAAGGAAAAAATAGATTTTGTACAGGTGCGCCACGAAGAGATGGCGGCATTCATGGCGTCAGGGCATGCCAAGTTCACAGGGGAAGTAGGAGTGTGCATGGCCACTTCCGGCCCTGGCGCCATCCACCTGCTCAACGGTTTGTACGACGCCAAGATGGACCACCAGCCGGTGGTGGCCATTGTAGGCCAGCAGGCAAGAGCGGCCATGGGTGGCAGCTACCAGCAGGAAGTGGACCTCATCTCCCTTTACAAGGATGTGGCCTGCGCCTATGTGCATATGGCCAGCGATCCTTCGCAGACCCGCCACCTCATTGACCGGGCTTTCCGGATAGCGCAGGCGCAGCGCACCGTGACCTGCATTATTTTTCCCAACGACGTGCAGGAAATGGATTATGAAGAACCTCCCCATAGGCATGGCACCGTGCACTCCAGCATGGGATATGCACAGTCCCGCGTGCTGCCTGCGGAGGAAGACTTGCGGCATGCCGCCGACATATTGAACGAAGGAAAACGGGTAGCCATACTGGCCGGCGCCGGCGCTTTTAACGCTGCTGAAGAGATCAAAGAGGTAGCGGAGCTGCTGGGCGCCGGCGTGGCCAAAGCCATGTTGGGCAAGGCGCTGCTGCCGGACGACCTGCCTTATGTAACCGGCGCCATCGGCCTGCTGGGAACAAAGCCCAGTTGGGACCTCATGACGGATTGCGATACCTTGCTGATGGTAGGCTCCGGCTTTCCCTATTCAGAATACCTGCCGGAGGAAGGAAAAGCGAAAGGCGTGCAGATAGATATTGATGCCAGCATGCTGGGCATCCGTTACCCGATGGATGTGCACCTGCTGGGTGATAGCAAGGCGACTTTGCGCGCGCTTATTCCTTTGTTAAAAAGAAAAACGGACCGGGGCTGGCAGGAAAACATCATCCGCGAAATGGATCGCTGGTGGCGTGTGCTGGAAGCCAGGGCAGACAACAGCGCAAAGCCCATCAACCCGCAGTACGTGTTCCATGAGCTGTCCGGCCGCCTGCCGGACAATTGCATCCTTTCTGCGGATTCCGGTTCTACCGCGGCCTGGTTTGCAAGGGACATCAAAATACGCGATGGTATGATGGCCTCGCTGTCTGGCAACCTGGCTACCATGTGCCCGGCCGTGCCGTATGCCATTGCCGCCAAGTTTGCCTATCCCGACCGTATGCCCATTGCCCTGATCGGTGATGGCGCCATGCAGATGATGGGCATTAATGAGCTGATCACCATCGCCAAATACTACAAACGCTGGAAAGACCCGCGCCTCATGATACTGGTGCTGAATAACCGCGACCTGAACATGGTGACCTGGGAACAGCGCGTGATGGCCGGCGATCCCAAATTTGACGCCTCACAGGACGTGCCGGACTTCCCTTATGCACAATATGCCAGGATGCTGGGCCTGGAAGGCATCCGGGTGGAAGACCCGGAAGATGTGCCTGCTGCGTTGGACGCCGCCTTTGCGGCCCGGAAGCCCGTGGTGCTGGAAGCCTGCACCGATCCTTCGGTACCCATGACGCCCCCGCATATCAGCTTTGAGCAGATGAAGGCGTTTACCGCTGCCATGGCGGGAGGGGATAGCGACGCGATCGATGTGATCAGGCAGACCTACAAGGATGTGGTTGCGGAATTTTTTCCCGCAAAGGAAAAATAATAACAGGAGCAGGAAATGAAAGATCAGCAGGAGGCCGTGATCCGGGATACCGCCCGGATACGGCAGGTGAAGGCCCGTGCCTACCGGGTACCGGCCGAAACCCCGGAAGCGGATGGCACATTGGAATGGGAAAGCACCACGCTGGTGCTGGTGGAAATACAGGCGGGAAGCTGTACCGGCATCGGCTATACGTACAGCAGCAGCGCTGCAGCCGGCTTTATTAACAGCGAGCTGGCGGACCTGCTGCTTACGCAGGATGCGCTGCAGATCCCGCATCTTACTCAAACGCTTATACGTAATATCAGGAACAACGGTAATTGTGGTCTTGCCATGATGGCGGTGTCCGCCGTGGATACCGCGCTGTGGGATCTCAAGGCCCGCATGCTGGAGCTGCCCCTTTGCCGGTTGCTGGGCCAGGCGAAAGACGCCATGCCCGTATACGGCAGCGGCGGTTTTACGGACTATACCAGGGGGCGCCTGCAGGAACAACTGGGTGGCTGGGCCGCGCAGGGTATCAGCAGCGTAAAGATGAAAACAGGCGCCGACCCGGAGCTGGACGTAGCCAGGGTGCGGGCGGCGCGGGAAGCAGTGGGCCCCGCCACCGTGCTTTTCGTGGACGCCAACGGCGCCTATACCGTCAAACAGGCGCTGGATAAGGCAGCCCGCTTTGCTGCGCTGGGGGTGACCTGGCTGGAAGAGCCGGTGTCTTCCGATAACCTGGAAGGGCTGCGTTTTATCCGGGAACGCGCCCCGGCCGGCATGAACATCGCCGCCGGCGAATATGCCTGGAACCTGGCCTGTTTTCGCAGCATGCTGCAGGCCGGCGCCGTGGACGTGCTGCAGGCGGATGCGACCCGTTGCGGCGGCATCAGCGGTTTCCTGAAAGCCGGGCACCTCTGCGAAGCGGCCGGGCTCCCTTTTTCATCGCACTGCGCGCCGGCCCTGCACCTGCACGCTGCGCTGGCTTTACCCTCTTTTTTTACCGGCGAATATTTTTATGACCACGCCAGGATCGAACGGATGCTGTTCGATGGCGTATCACCGCCGCGGCAGGGTTGCCTGTTGCCGGACCTGGACAGGCCGGGCCTGGGACTGACATTCAAGCACCGGGACGCGGAAAAGTTTCTCATTTAAAAAACGCTTACAGCAGATATGGAACAACTTACTACACAACCTCGTTTTAACACCCGTTTTCGGACAAAGTACGCAGCAGGCGTAGATGCCGCCGGCCTGGAGCAGTGGTTGAAGGAGCGCATCAAAGGAGAAGTGCGTTTTGATGACGGCAGCAAAGCGCTATATGCCACGGATGCTTCCAATTACCGGCAGGTGCCGGTGGGCGTAGTGTTGCCGCAGGATGAGGAGGATATCGTGCACACCATTGCTGCCTGCCGCCGTTTTAATGCGCCCGTGCTGAACAGGGGCGGGGGCACCAGCCTAGCCGGCCAGTGCTGTAATGTAGCGGTAGTAATAGATCAATCCAAGTATTACAACAAGGTGCTGCAGGTGGACAAGGATCAAAAGCTGGTGAAAGTACAGGCCGGCATAGTGCTGGACCATATGCGGCAGCACACGGAGGAAAAGGCGGGCCTTACCTTCGGGCCGGACCCTGCCACCCATAACCATTGCACCATTGGCGGGATGGTAGGCAACAATTCCTGTGGCGTGCATTCCATCATGGCCGCCCGGCAGGGCAATGGCGCCAGGACCTCCGACAACGTGGAAAGGATGACCGTGCTCACCTACGACGGGCTTAAAATGGAAGTAGGCCCTACACCGGAACCGGAGCTGGAACGGATTATTGCGGAGGGCGGCCCTAAAGGCGAGATCTATCGTCGCCTGAAAGCCCTGGCAGACAAGTATGCGCCGCTGATCCGCGAGCGCTTTCCCCATATTCCCCGCCGCGTATCCGGCTACAACCTGCCGGCGCTGCTGCCGGAGAATGGTTTCAATGTAGCGCATGCGCTAAGTGGAACCGAAGGCACCTGTGTAACCGTGCTGGATGCCACCATGAAGCTGCTGGATGCTCCCCGGGCACGGGTGCTGACCGTGCTGGGCTACCCGGACGTATATACGGCGGGCAGGGCGGTGCCGGAAGTGATGTCCTACGAGCCTATTGGCCTGGAAGGCATTGACGGGATGCTGATCAGCTTCATGAAGCGCAAAGGGCTGAACCTGCAGGACCTGCCCCTGCTGCCGGAGGGCAATGGCTGGCTGCTGGTGGAATTTGGCGGCGCTTCTGTAGAAGAAGCGGATAAAAAGGCCAGGACAATGATAGCAGCGCTGAAAAAGAAAGCGGATACGCCTGATATCAGCCTCATTGATGACCCGGAGCAGGCGCAGATGATCTGGGAGATACGGGAGTCCGGGCTGGGCGCCACCGCCTGGGTGCCGGGAGAGCCGATGACCAATCCCGGCTGGGAAGATACCGCTGTGCCCCCTGAAAGGATAGGCGATTACCTGCAGGACCTGCGCCGGCTCTTTCAAAAGTATGACCTGAACCCCTCGCTGTACGGGCATTTCGGGCAGGGCTGCGTGCACTGCCGCGTGGCGTTTGACCTGCTTTCCGAACAGGGCCTGGAGCAGTACCGGCAATTTACCCGCGAAGGCGCGGAGCTGGTGAAACAGTACGGTGGCTCCATTTCCGGCGAGCATGGCGATGGCCAGGCCCGCGGCGACCTGCTGGAGATCATGTACGGTCCCGAGCTGATGGAAGCTTTCCATGAGTTCAAATCCATCTGGGACCCGCAGGATAAAATGAACCCGGGCAAGGTGCTGGATACCTACGGACAGACTGCCAACCTGCGCCTGGGCACGCAATACAATCCTGCCAGTCCGCGCACGCAGTTTCATTACCCGGCGGATAACGGGCGTTTTTCCAGGGCTACCCTGCGGTGTGTAGGGGTAGGCAAATGCCGCCGTCATGATGGCGGCACCATGTGCCCCAGCTTCATGGTTACCGGTGAGGAAATGCACAGCACCCGCGGACGTGCGCACCTGCTCAATGAAATGCTGCAGGGAGACATTATTAAAGACGGCTGGAAGGATCCGCATGTAAAGGAAGCGCTGGATCTCTGCCTCAGTTGCAAGGGTTGTAAAGGGGACTGCCCGGTGAATGTGGATATTGCTACCTATAAAGCAGAATTTCTTTCCCATTACTATAAGGGGCGCCTGCGCCCGCGCTCGGCTTATGCTTTTGGCCTGATCCCCTGGTGGGCGAGGCTGGCCTCCCTGGTGCCGGCCGCGGCCAATTTTGTGATGCGCGCGCCAGGCATAGGCCGCCTGCTGAAAGCGGCCGGCGACATAGCGCCGCAGCGCGACATGCCTGCCTTTGCAGGCACTACTTTCCGGGAATGGTTTGGGCGTCGCAACCGGGAAAAAGCCCCGAAGCATAAAAAGGTCATCCTCTGGACCGATACGTTCAACAACTTTTTCCTGCCGCAAACCCTGGTGGCGGCCACGGAAGTGCTGGAAGCAGCGGGTTTTGAAGTGCTGATCACCCGGCGCCTGCTCTGCTGCGGCCGTCCGCTGTACGACTTTGGCATGCTGGGGACTGCAAAGCACCTGTTGCAGCAGATCCTGGCGGAACTAAGAACGGAGATACGGCAGGGCATACCCATTGTGGGCCTGGAGCCGAGCTGCGTGTCCGTGTTCAGGGATGAGCTGACCGACCTGCTGCCCGGCAGCGAGGATGCGCGGCGGCTAAAGAAGCAAACCTGCACCCTGGCGGAATTCCTTGACCGCTACGCGGAAGACTTTCAACTGCCGCCCCTGAAACGCAATGCCATCCTGCACGGGCACTGCCATCAGAAAGCGGTGCTGGACATGAAAAGCGAAGTGGAGCTGCTGAATAAAATGGGCCTGGAGCTGAATGTGCTGGATGCCGGCTGCTGCGGGATAGCCGGTTATTTCGGGTACAAGCAGGGCGCACCTTATGATGTTTCCGTAAAGCTGGGAGAGCGGGTGCTGCTGCCGGCCGTACGGGAAGCCGGCAAAGACGCGATCATTATTGCAGACGGCTTCAGTTGCCGCGGGCAGATAGAACAGGGCTCAGACCGCAAAGGCATGCACCTGGCGCAAGTGCTGCAAATGGCGCTGCATGAGCAGCACGGGCGCAACAAGACAAAGGAAAAACCCGAAAGGATATACGTAGACAAGATGCAGTTGCGGGATCAGGGGAAAACCGCGAAAAACCTGTTGCTGGCGGCCGCTGTAGCGGGGCTCACGCTGGCCGGCTGTGTCTTGTCCGCCAATGGAAAGCAAAAGCAATAAGCGCTTACCGCACATATTTATCCCACAGCCCGTACGTTTCTTTCTTAGGGCCCCGCGGGAATGACAGCACCGCCGTTAAAATGCCGGCGGCCGTGCTGCTCAGGCACAGCCCCAGCGGACTGCTGTCCATGAACCAGGGCGCAATGGCCACCACCAATGCCAGGGGAATATTGAGATAACGGCCCCTGCGCACCACCTCTCCCATACAGATCACGGATACCACCACGATCAGTGCGCCGCACAAATGATGCACATCTGCGGCCATGTCTTTAACAGGCACACCGAATACCGCCGGTGCAAACATCAGCCAGATGCCCAGCAACGTGGCAAGCGCCAGCGTCGCCGGGCAGCTCATGCCCCATACGGATGCCTGTATCACCTTACCGGGTTGCTGCGGCAATTGTGCCAGTGCAGGCGTACGTTGGTCCTGCGTGTCATTTTCAGCCGGTGCCGCACCCTGCCAGAACACTTTCCACATGGAGGCGCCTTTCTTTTTGGCCTGCACCATATGTTGCCCCATGGCTACCACCTCATCCACTTCCAGCGGTATCATGGGCAGCATAATGCCGGCTGCCAGCAGGCAAAGCGTGCACCAGGCGCCTACCGTCAGCGGCTGGGAAATGACCAGGAAAATATGCACCAGTCCCAGTGGGATCACCAGTATGCCGAAGAAAGCCACCATCCAGGGCATGGTGCGCCAGCGCGCGGGGCTGCCCATCCATCCCATCAGGAACTCCAGCGTATAGGCAAAAGCGCCCAGCCCGCCGTCGGATATGGGCAGGGAGCGCGACATTTCAGAGGTAAGCACCTGCCGGCTGCTGTCCCCAAAGAAGGGGTCCCAGGCAATATTCGTATAGCCTAGCTGGTAAGCGCCCAGGTAGCGCGATACCAGCCAGCCTGCAAAACCCAGGGCGATCATGATCCAGCGCTGCGCCCAACTGCTGGGATTGTAGCTCCAGCCTGCCGGCGTATCCGGCCCCATCTTCATATACATGATCATGTTGGGCATACCCGGTATTAAAATGGACAATGACATCACCAGCATGCCGGTCAGCGTATCATTCAGGTAGGCGGCGGCTGTGGGCGCCCAGAAAACCAGCGGCGCCGCATTGAGCCACAGGCCGGTAAAGCAGCACATCCACAGGCTGACAGGCCGATTGGGCGTAAGGGAGCGCCACCCGAAGAATATCAGCGCCACGCCACTGAGAATGTCGCTCCATTGCATGGCCTGTATGCGTGCAGCCAGCGGCAGCCACAGGCTGCGCCCGCCGGCAGGGTCTGTGAGGCCCTTGCCGTAAGAGAAGGTAAGTGGTGACAGTATCAGCCACACGCCCAGCATCACCAGCATCCAGTATATCCATAGCGTTTGGTGATGATGCATATGCAGCATCTGCATGCGCTGTTCGGGCGTCATGCCGTGCTCATGCTTCATTTGCGGCCGGGTAACGCCGCGGTTGCCCATCTGCTCATGTGAATGTTGGTCCATATATTACCCTTCAGGAAAATCATACCAAGAGATGAAAATGCCTATATTAGAACACACAAAAAATACCCCTGATGGCCCTTTATAACGTATTTGCGATCATTACCGTACTGGCTGCCCTGTTTGGTTATATCAACTACCGCTTTATCAAACTGCCGAATACCATCGGTATCATGCTTATTTCGCTGCTGGCCTCCCTTTGCATGATCGGCATGGCGTCGCTGCGCCCCGCCCTGTTCGAGGAAACGGCCCGGATGATCCGCAGTATCGATTTTTATACCGTGCTGATGAAGATCATGCTCAGCTTCATGCTCTTTGCAGGCGCCATTCATGTGAATGCGCAGGCCCTGCGCAGCCAGGGCAGGACGATCCTCGCTTTTTCCACTATCGGCGTACTGCTGTCCACCGTGATAGTGGCCGGCCTGCTGTATGGCCTCAGCCGCCTGTTCCGCCTGGATATAGATTTCATATACTGCCTGCTGTTTGGCGCGCTGATCTCGCCTACCGACCCTATTGCTGTGCTCAGCATTTTAAAAAAGGCGCACATACCTGCTTCACTGGAGATCAAGATCACGGGAGAATCCCTGTTCAACGACGGGGTGGCGGTAGTGGTGTTCCTGAGCATTATGCAGGTGATCTCCGCCGGCACTGAAAACCTGAGCATATGGAACATTGTGCTGCTTTTTGTTAAAGAGGCCGGGGGAGGACTACTGCTGGGCGCCCTGCTGGGTTACTGCGGGTTTTTGCTGCTGCGCTCCATTGACTATTACCAGATAGAGGTGATGATCACCCTGGCCATTGTAATGGGTGGTTCCCTGCTGGCGGAGAACCTGCATGTGAGCGGCCCGCTGGCCATGGTGATAGCCGGCATTATTACCGGCAACAAGAGCCGCACTTATGGCATGAGCGATGTGACCAGGGATTACATTGACAAGTTCTGGGAAATGGTGGATGAGCTGCTGAACGCCATCCTGTTCCTGCTGATCGGTTTTGAAGTGCTGATCATGTCCTTCAGCAATACCCTGGTATGGCTGGGCATTGCTACCATACCGGTGGTGCTGCTGGCCCGTTATGTTTCCGTGCTGATCCCCATCGGTATTTTACGGTACAGCACTAATTTTGAAAAGAATGTGATCACCATTCTGACCTGGGGCGGACTGAGAGGCGGGCTGTCCGTAGCCCTGGCCCTGTCTCTTCCCAGGACTATGCACGGCGACCTGCTGGTGGGGATCACCTATATCGTGGTGCTGTTCTCCATTATCGTGCAGGGGCTTACTATTGGCAAAGTGGCCAAACGGCTGATCGCGTAGCGCCGGAACCGTTATTCGCCCCAGGCGGTGATCACCAGCCTTCTTTTGCCGCCGTGATCCCGGTGCTCGCAGAGGTACACACCCTGCCAGGTGCCCAGCGCCAGGCGCCCGTTACGGATGGGGATCATCACCGAGCAGCCCAGCATGGATGATTTCAGGTGAGCGGGCATATCATCCGGTCCTTCAGTATCATGTACATAGTCCGGGTCATTTTCCGGTACGGCCTTGTTGAAGTAGGTCTCAAAATCCATTCTCACCGTAGGGTCTGCATTCTCATTAATGGTGAGTGAAGCGGAGGTGTGCTGGATGAAGACCTGGCAGATACCGGATTTCAGCATGCCGATCTGCGGCAGGGCCTGCATGATGGCTGCGGTCACCAGGTGAAAGCCTCTGGGCATTTCCTTCAGTTCCAGGAGTTGCTGGTATATTTTCATAATGAACGGTGCTGTTAAACGATACGTAAAAGTATACATTATTAAATCAGTATATTTACTGGTAAATCCACTGATATGAAACTGTTCGCGTATACTATCCTCTTTTTTCTGCTGGCCATTGCAGGCATGCAGTCTGCTCATGCACAATCAGAATCCGGGGTACTGGGCGCCTGGCGCTCTGTTAACGGCGCCGATACTTCCATTATGCTGATCACGCCGGGCTATTTTACTGTAACCGTATTTAATGCCTCCGGCTTCCAATCTACCATGGGCGGTACCTGGGAGGGCGCGTCCGACAACGCTGCCACCACTACCATAGAATTCAATTCCGCTGATAAATCGCAGGTGGGAAAGCACCCGGATGCTACCGCTTCATTTGAAGGCGGACAACTGGTATCCTCCCTGGGGGACCAGCAAACCACCTGGACCCGGATCGATGACGGCAGCGGACCGATGGCCGGCGTTTGGCAGATCACCGCCAGGGAGTCCAACGGGGAAATGCGCGAAATGAAGCGGGGCGCCCGCAAGACCATTAAGGTGCTTACCGGCACCCGGTTCCAGTGGGCGGCCATCAATACGGAAACGGGCGAGTTCTTTGGTACCGGTGGCGGCACCTACACCTTTGAGAACGGTGTGTATACAGAAAACATTGATTTCTTTTCCCGGGATAACAGCCGGGTAGGGGCCTCGCTAAGCTTTAAAGGCAGCGTGGAGGGAAGTAAATGGGACCACAGCGGCAAAAGCTCTAAAGGGGATCCGATACACGAGGTGTGGACGAAGATGTGAGTGACTCCCCCCTCAAAACACCGGCGCTGTCTGCCTTTCCAGGCTGGGCACGGCTCCGCGTATCACCGGCCACCCATTCTCCCAGCTTATTTTATCCAGCAGCATCACCCGTCCGCGCTTGTCGTCATCCTTGCGGTAGGCATGGTACACCAACCAGGTTTGCCCCGCTTTATCCGTAATTATATCGCCATTGTGGCCGGGGCCAGCAAAGCCGGTGTTGCCCGGGTTGCCCTGCAGCAGCAGGGTGCCGCCGTTTTCCAGCAGCGGCTGGCCGGACTGGTCCAGGTAAGGGCCTTTTAAGGAGGTAGCCCGGCCTGTTTTTACCTGGTAAGTGCTGCCGGCGCCTTCGCAGCAGGTGCCGGTAGAGCCGAAGAAATAATAATAGCCGTCTTTTTGATAAATATAGGCGGCCTCATAAGCATTCCCGGCAATACGGAAGGGCGCGCCTTTGGGCCGGGTACCGTCCCGGGTCAGCTCCACCCCGTAAATGCCATGAAAGCTGCCCCAGAAAAGATAGGGCACATCGTTGTCCGTTATCAGGAAGGCATCTATCGAATTGTCCACACCGATCTCTTTGCTCAGGAACACCTTGCCTTTATCCGTGAACGGTCCTTCCGGGTGGGGGGCCACGGCCAGCCCTATGCCGGGATTGGCATCCCCCCAGGTGGAAAAGGCATAGTACAGGTAATACTTCCCCTGGTATTTTACCGCATCCGGCGCCCAGATGCCGCCTTCCTTTTTCCAGGATGGCTTTTTGTCCAGCGCCTGCCCGGCCGGCTGCCAGTTCACCAGGTTTTTGGACCGCAGCACGGGAATAATATAAGGACCGCCGGCTCCCTGCCGCCGCCAGTCCGCCTGCGTAGCATAGGCATAAAAATAGCCATCGTCGCTCTTTACCAGGTTGGGATCGGGAAAATCATAATCGAAAACCGGGTTCTGGTAGGTGCTGGCCTCGCCGGGTTTATCCTCCAGGATGGTCTGTGCAGCGGCATGCTGCTGTAACAGCGCGGTCAACAGCAGGACGGTAGCAACGCCGGATAGTAAGGTGGTTCTTTGCATAATCTGTGTACCTCAGTGGAATGCGGACAAGATAATAAAATCCTGTTTACCGCGGGCGGATTTCCCTTTTCATGAAGGAGAAATACGACAGGGCAAAACATACCACGGTAGAGGCGATCAGGCCGGTCAGTTGCGGCCATACGATCAGCAGGCTCTGCCCCAGCGGCAACGGGCTGGGAATAGCCCCGTATACCTGCTCCATGGTAAGCGGCCCCAGGCTGCGCACAGACGGCATCAGCAGGGTAGTGGTGGCATCGCTGAATAACTGGCTGGGCACAATCCGGAACAGGTTCAGTATCAGCTCCTGGTAATGCAGCACGGCCTGCCCGGATGCCATCTCGGACGGCATCAGCGCTTTGGCCACCAGCTTGATGATGATCTGGTAAAAGATGGTGAAGAACAGCCACACCGCAATGCCGGCCAGCGCCGAAGTGGCGGCCTGCCGCAGCAATACGGAGAACAGGATGGACAGGTTCAGCCAGAAAGCCACGTACAGTATGTTGAGGAGAATGAAGAAAATAATGCGTAAAAACTCTCCCGCCGTGGGCGGTACGCCGATGATGATCAGCCCCAGTCCCATTACCAGGAAGCCCAGCGCAAAGAACAATACGCTGATCACGATCAGCGAGGCCACAAACTTCCCGTTGATCAGGTAATCACGGTGAATAGGCTGCGCCATGATCCGGCTCAGCGTGCCCCCGTTCTGCTCGGAATTGATAGCGTCAAACCCCAGGCTGATGCCCAGCAGCGGCCCCAGGAAACCAATGAGCACATGAAAGGGCGGCAGCGTGCCGTCAGAGGCCGTGAACAGTTTCAGGAAAAAGAAGGCGCCGTCCGGGTCGTCCGGCTTTACCGCCTTGCCGATATTGGTCACGGAAATATACAGCGATCCGAAACAGGTAAGTAGTATTAATACCAGCAATATGTTGAAACGCCAACTGCGCAAATGGTCCGACACTTCCTTGTCCACGATCGCCCGGAAAGGGTGAGGCGCCCTGCCTGTGGCAGCCGGCGGCGCTTTCAGCAGCGCAACAATATTAAGCAGTCTGTTCATAGACAGGTCCTCCTTCAAAGTAGCGGTTATAAATATCATCCAGCCCGTACGTTTTCCGCTGCAGGTGGGTAAGCGCCAGCCCGGACCGCACAATAGCGCCGGCAATGGCGCTGGTCAGGTCCCGCTGGCAGCCAATGCGGAACAATCCCTCGCTGAACTGTATGGAGCGGATGCCTTCAATGTCCTGCAGTACGGTCTGCAGGCGCGCGGTATCCGGCAGCGGCTGCACGCCCGCTTCAATGATATACGGCTCGCCGGCAAACAGCTTTTCCGACAGGGTAGGAATGTCCCCTTCGGCCAGCAGCCTGCCGCCTACAAAAATGCCCACCCGGTCGCATACCTGCTGCACCTGGTGCAGGTGGTGGGAGGATAGCAGCACGGTGATCTTTTCTTCGCGGCTCAGTTGCACGATCAGGTCCAGGAACTCGCGCACCCCGCGCGGGTCAATGCCCAGCGTGGGCTCATCCAGTATAATGACTTCGGGATTTTTGATCAGCACATCGGCCAGTCCAAGCCGCTGCCGCATGCCGCGGGAGTAGGTGCGGGTCTTTTTATGCGCCACTTCGTATAACCCTACGCGTTTGAGCAGCAGGTAGGCGCGCTCCGTGGCTTCCTGCACCGGTATGCGGTTCAGGCGCGCGGTATACAGCAGGTTTTCCAGCCCGCTGCGGTGCTCGTAAAAGCCCACTTCATCCGGCAGGTAGCCTGCTTTCCTTTTCACCTCCACCGGGTGCATAGTAGCGTCAATGCCGCATACCTGCACCGATCCGGATGTAGGCTCGGTAAGGCCGAGCATCATCAGGATGGTAGTGGATTTGCCGGCGCCGTTGGGTCCCAGCAATCCGAATACTTCGCCTTTTCTGATGGACAGGTCCAGCCGGTCAACGGCCGTTAATGCGCCGTACTTTTTGGTCAGGCCGGCCAGCGATATGATATATTCGCTCATGGCTCACCTCCTTCCGTATTTTTTGAACAGGTAGGATACGCTGCCCAACGCAGCCAGTATGATCAGGATACCGGCCCAACCAGACCAGAAAGAAGTTTTTACGGATACCCTGAAGGCCGCTTTGGAAGAAACTTCCGGCGTTTTGGCCTCCAGCGAGGTCACGTAATCGCCGGCAATGGCTTTATCGGCGGCTTTGATGGTGGCAAATACTTCCGCTGTCTGCCCGGGCTCCAGTTGCGCCACCTTTTTTGGTTCAAAGCTAACGTCCCAGTTCACCGGCGCAGCAAACTGCATGTTGATGTTCCGCAGCGGCGCGGAGCCTTTGTTCTTCACCACCAGCGCTATCCGTTTATCGTCGCCCGCGGTAATGTCCGTGCTTAGCAATCCCTGTGGCGTAGTAAGCTCCAGTGCATAGGACCCCGTGATCGCCACCTCCAGTTCCATTTTGGCGGAGGTGCTGCTGGTGGCGGCCATTACCGGTACCTTGTATTTCCCGGCTTTCAGTTCGTCCGGCGGATCTACTTCGATCGTGATATCCTGTGTGTGATTGGCCTCCACGTTCACCGAGGATACCTGTTTGTAGTTGGCCTTGAAGGTCACGTTCCAGCCTGGCGGCGCATAGGTGTTCAGGGCGTATACCTGGTTGTCTGCCGTGCGGTTCCGCAGCCTGGCGTTAAAGGTGAAAGTGGAGTTGGCCGCGCCTTCCATGTTGGCCTGGTCCGTGGAAAATTCTGTTTTAAAAGTGCCCTGCTCGGACACCTCCACGGTAAGCGGCAGCCGGCTCAGGCCCTTTGCCTGCACCAGGAAGCGGTAGCTGCCCTTGTTCACCTTCAGCGGCACCTGTACATCCAGGGAGAAGTTTTTCTTTTCTCCGGGCAGTACCGACAGGGCATCGATCTTCCAGCCGCCGGATTTCAGCTCATAGCTCCATCCTTTAGGCAGCCCGGTTACCGCAATGTCCGCAGTCCGCAACCCGCCGCTTTTGTTGATCACATCAATCGAATAGTTGATGGACTCCCCGGGGGGAACGGAAATTTTGGTGTAGGGTGTGTAAAGTGTAACACTTTGCGCGGCGCAGCTAACGTGGAAACCGCCTGAAATAAGTCCTGTAAAGAATAAGAAGGATAGGAACTTGATTAATCTTTTTACACGTACTGACATAAGAAATTACAGTAAATGGATTAAATGACTAAAAAAGTGTGGGCAAATCTATTAAATGTTGAGAAATTTCAAAACCCGGTCCGGGGGATTTTAAGTTGATTTTAAGTTTTCAATATTTCATTATCTTACATAGCATAAATTCCACAACAGTGAACATGAGTGCACATAAAAGTGTGCATGGGACAGTTGCAGCCAAATAGAACGTTATGACGCTTATTTTTACGCTTATATCCATATTTTTCCCGCCTCATCCTCCCATTCACCATCTCGGCATTGAGCAGGGCCTGTCCAATAATACCGTGCGCTGCATCTACCAGGACCATGATGGCTTTATGTGGTTTGGCACCTATGATGGGCTGAACCGCTACGACGGTTACGGCTTTAAAGTATTCCGCAGCAAACGTAGTGACACCAATTCACTGGTCAATAATATCATTACCGCTATCACGGAAGACCGGCATCACTTTTTATGGATCGGCACCCGGCAGGGACTGAGCCGCTACAACCCGCTGCTGGGAAAATTTACCGGCATCCGGTACCGCCCGGCAGGCGGTGAGCGGGTGCAAAAATTAAGTACCGTGATCCGGAGTGTAGGTACGGACAGCAGCGATAACATTTTCATCGGCACGGAAGGACTGGGCCTGCTGCTATGCCGGCAGGGCGCCACCGTGGGTAGCCCTGTTCCCCTGGTCGTCAACGGAGCAGCAACGTATACCTACGGCGTGCATGCCACGCTTACCGACAACCGGAACCGGGTGTGGGTGCTGGTGCAGAACCGGGGCCTGGGCCTGTTTGACCCGGCAACCGGGAAACTGCGGCTGGTGAACGGTTCCCTGTCCGGCGCCACCTGCCTGGCTGCCGATGGCGAACAGGTATGGATAGGAGCCGGCACCGCAGTGTATGCGTATCATATTCCATCGGGTAAAATGAAGCAGGTGTTTGAAGTTACAACGGAGCCCCTGCCGCCGGGAATAGTGCTGTCACTCATGCTCACCAGGGACCGACAGGAACTTTGGATCAGTACGGAAACCGGCAATATCTATACCTGGAACCTGCATACCGGCGACACCTGGTACCTGGAAGCAGGGGAAGGCAGCCGCGCATTGAACGGGGGCGCTATTCATACCATGTATGAAGACAAGGCCTCCACTAAATGGATCGGCACTTTAAGGGGCGGCATTAATATTGCCGGCCTGCAAAAGAGCCGTTTCCATACTATACGCCGGGAGCCGGGCAGCGACAACACCCTTTCCGGGAACGTGGTGTCTGCTTTTTATGAAGCGCCGGACAGCAGCCTCTGGATAGGTACGGACGGCAACGGCCTGAATCGCTGGAACCGTCGTACCAATACCTTTACCACCTACACGCATCACCCGGCGGACCGGCATTCCCTGGCCGATAATTTTATCACTTCCCTGGAAGGAGATGAGCAGCAGCATGTATGGATCGCTACCTATAGCAGGGGCATACAACGGTGGGATCAAAACACCGGGCAGTTTAAGCATTATCCCTGCATTAACCCGGTTTCCGGGGCGGAAAACAAGGTGATCTTTGTACTGCATAAGGACCGGGGCCGGCAGTTGTGGGCCTGCGCCCTGCGTAGCGGAGGTATTTACGGCGCTTTATACCGCTACAATCCCGCCAGGGATGCCTTTGATATGTTTGACGACACGCTGTCCGACCTCTTTGTCCTGCAGGAAGACCGCCAGGGCAACCTCTGGGGCGGCAACCTGAACCAGCTCGTGAAGATCGACCGGGTGAACCGCCGGCACCGGTTTTATGATATCGGCCATACGGTAAGGGCCATCCAGGAGGATAAAAACGGCCACCTGTGGGTAGGAACGGAAGGAGGAGGCCTGTACCTGTTTGATAAGCGCCAGGGTAACATCGTGACCCGCTACACCACGGAGGACGGCCTTTGCAACGATGCGGTGCTGAACATGCTGGACGACGGCCAGGGCAACCTCTGGCTCAGCACTTACAACGGCCTGTCAAAATTCAACCTGGCGAAACGAACCTTTACCAACTACTACCAGGGTGATGGCCTGCAGAGCAACCAGTTCTTCTATAATGCGGCGCAAATGCTCCGCTCCGGGGAAATGGCCTTTGGCGGCATCCGGGGCTTCAGCCTGTTCTATCCCAAACAGATCACCGGCGAAAGCCGGGAGCTGAACCTGGTGCTGACAGACCTGGTGATCAACAATACGCCCCTGGAAAAGAATGAACCGCTGATCACCCGGGTAACGGATGAAGCCATAGAAGCCATCCGGGTGCCCTATAACAAGGCCGTCTTTTCATTTGGCTTTACCGCGCTGGAATATGCCTCGCCCAAAAAGATCACGTATGCCTATTTCATGGAAGGATGGGACAAGGGCTGGAACAATGCCGGCAACCTGCGCTCCGCCACTTATACGCACCTGGGTGAGGGCAGGTACACGTTCCGGGTAAGGTGCACCAATGCGGAAGGGGTGTGGAACACCCAGGAGATCGCCCTGGGCATTACCGTGCTGCCGCCCTGGTACCGGAGCTGGTGGGCTTACCTGTTGTACGCCGCCCTGCTGTCCGGCTCCGTATACCTCTACTTCCTTTATAAGATGCGGCAGAACCGCCTGAAATACGAGATCCGGCTGGCCAATATGAACGCGCAGAAAGAAAGGGACCTGCATGAAAAAAAGTTGTCGTTCTTCACCCATGTGTCGCACGAGTTCCGCACGCCGCTTACCCTCATCATCAACCCCGTGAAAGAAATGCTGTCCGGTGCGGACAAGGGCGCCGACCCGGAAGAGCTGAACATCGTATACCGGAATGCACGCCGTTTGCTAAGCCTGGTGGACCAGTTGCTGCATTTTCGCCGGGCAGACAGTGAAGAGGACAACCTGAAAGTGGCCCGGCTGGACTTCGGGCATACCTGCCGGGAAGTGTACCTCTGTTTTGTGCAGCAGGCCAGGACCAAAAAAATAGATTACCGCTTTGAATGCCCGGAAACGCCTGTTGAAATATATGCCGACCGCGAAAAGATAGAGATCGTGTTGTTTAACCTGGTGTCCAACGCGCTGAAGTTCACGCCGCCGGGCGGACGTGTTACGTTCCGGGTGGCGGAAGCAGGAGACGGTGTGCAGGTAACCGTAACGGACAGCGGCTGCGGCATTCAGCCGGAGGTAGGGGACCGGCTTTTCCGGAAGTTTTACCAGGTAAAGCAGGGGCAGGGGCCTGCTGCCGGTGGTTTCGGTATCGGCCTGTACCTGGTGAAGCATTTCACGGAGCGCCATTGCGGCATGGTGAGCTATGAAAGCCGGGTAGGGGAAGGCACCACTTTCCGGCTGGTGTTGCTGAAAGGGAAAGCGCATTTCAGGCAGGAAATGATATGCCCGGAGGCGCCCCCGGAAAGGTCTGTGCTGCTGCAGGAGCCGGCGGAGGAGCCGGCGCCGGCTAAGCCGGAGGCAGAGCTGGCGGCGCTGGTTACGGAACGGCAGACCATCCTGGTCATAGATGATGATGCTGAGCTGCGCAAATACGTCGCCCAGCTTTTTGCCGGGGAGTTTACCATCCTGGAAGCCGCCAGCGGGGAAGAAGGCCTGCAGCTCGCAAAGGACTGCCTGCCGGATGTGATCATCAGCGACATTACCATGCAGGGCATGAACGGTATAGCCGTATGCCGGCATATCAAGGAGGATACGGCCCTGAGCCATATCCCCGTGATCCTGCTCACGGCCACTACCGCCTCCGAAAGCCAGTTGGAGGGGATAGAAAGCGGGGCGGACGACTACATTACCAAACCCTTTGAACGGGAATTGCTCAAAGCCCGGGTAATGGGCGTACTAAGAAAGCGGAATACCCTGCAGCAGTATTTTTATAATGAGATCACGCTGAAGCGGAACGACCTCCGGGTATCCGTGGAATACAAGGAGTTCCTGGACCGCTGTATACAGATCGTGGAAAGCCACCTGGACGACGACCGTTTTTCTATCCAGGCCCTGGCCCGGGAGGTGGGCATGAGCCATTCCGGCCTGTATAAAAAGGTAAAATCCGTTTCCGGGCAGTCCGTGAACGGCTTTATCCGCTTCATCCGCCTGCGGAAGGCGGCCGAGATCATGATCGGCACGGAGCACAACATCGGTGAGATTGCCGCCATGGTGGGCTTTAATAATATGAAGTACTTCCGCCAGCACTTTAATGACCTGTTCGGGATGAACCCTTCGGAATATATCCGGAAATTCCGCCGGCCCTTCCATAATACCCACCATGTGAACCGGAAAGTGCACAAAACCTGAGGATCAGCCCCCCCAAAGGCGAAAATTATACCCTTTTTATCCGAATCTCCTCCTCACGCTGCGGGAAAGCAACGGCTATTTTTGCTCAACGCGTCACGCCGAACGCCCTTAATGCAGGAAACGTTTCGCGTTCAGCATTGAGCATTTAGCATAAAACAAATTCCCGTATGAAAAGAACTCGCTTTACAGGGCGCAAAAGCCGGATGGCTTTTTGGCTGCTTGCCCTTCTCTTCCTGTCAGTTCCATATACCTATGCGCAAACGCCCCTGGTAACTGGAAAAGTAGTGGACACTACCGGCGCCCCGGTGGCCGGCGCCAGTATCATCATCAAAGGCGTGGCCAACAAGGGCGCGCACAGCGGCAATGACGGCACCTTCAGTATTCCTGCCGGTCAAAGCGATGTCCTGCTGGTCCGTTACCTGGGCTACCAATCCATGGAAATACCAATTACCTCGTCCCGGCTGCCGGATATTGTGCTGAGGCTGTCCAACTCCACCCTGAGCGATGTGGTGGTAGTAGGTTATGGCACCCAGAAAAAGACCACCCTTACCGGCGCCGTGGAACAGGTAAGCAGCAAGGCGTTCCAGGACCGCGCCGTTACCAATGTGGGGCTGGCCCTGCAGGGGCAAACCCCCGGCCTGGTAGTGACCCGCAGTTCCCCGCGGCCGGGCAATGAAGGCATCGCCTTCCAGATACGCGGGGCCACTTCGGTAAACGGCGGCTCCCCGCTGATCGTGATTGACGGCGTTCCTGCCCTGCACAGCAGCGCCCTGCAGCAAATGAACCCGGACGATATTGAAAGCGTGAGCGTGCTGAAGGACGGCGCGGCCGCCATCTACGGCTCCAGGGCCGCCAACGGCGTTATACTGGTCACCACCAAAAGAGGCAAGGGAAAGCTGCAGGTGGAATACAGCAATAACCTGCGCTTCACCACCAACGGTATTGCCGGCTACTCGCCCACCATGGAGGAATACGCCACGGTTTGGCTGGAAGCCAACAAGGAGGAAACCATTCCCAACTGGTGGGGCTGGGTATCCAAAGAGAACATGGAAAAAATGCAGCAGGGCGTGGAGGATGTATACCAGACCCAGTTCTGGGACGATGTGTACCTGGGCCACGGCAACCGCATCCAGGAGCTGTTTACCAGGAAATATTCCCACCAGCACAACCTGAGCATTGCCAACAGGAACGATATCACCGGCTATCGCCTCTCTTTTGCCTATGCTGATAACAGGGGCAACCTGGCCACTGCCTACGACGGGCAGAAACAATACAATCTCCGCTTTAATTATGATTATAAGCTTTCCGACCGGATCAAGCTGGAATCAGGCATTACGCTGCAGAATGTGGTGACCTCCAGTCCCTCATCCGGGCTGGATGCTACCATGTTTGCATATGACATGCCCTTCTTTCCTTCCAGGAACCCCCTGGGCCAGTGGAATGCCAATTTCGGCAACGTGGGCAACAGGAACGCCGTAGCGGCCACCACGGACGGGGGCCGGGACGACCAGGTGGGCACGCTGGGCCGGCTGGACCTGAAGGGGACTGTCAACCTGCTGGAAGGCCTGGACTTCGAGGGCATGGCTTCCTTCCAGGGCGACCAGTACCGGCGTGAAAAATATGTAAACCCCGTGCAGTTGTACGACTGGTACGGGAACAAGGCCAGGGAAGCCCTTTCCTCCACGGTGCAAAACACCGGCAACCCGGGTTATGCCACCACCTCCAATGCCACCTTTTACCAGTACTACTCCGCGCTGCTGCGCTACAGCAGGTCTTTTGGCGGGGTGCATAACTTCTCCGCCCTTGCCGGCATCAACGCAGAAAAATACCAGTATAAATACCTGCAGGCTTACCGCGTGAATTTTACTGACCAGGGAGTTTATGACCTGAATGCAGCTACTACGGATGTGATGGGCAACAGCGGGGGCAAGAACCAGACAGGCTATTACTCCTATATAGCCAGGCTGAATTATAACTATAAGGAAAAGTACCTGCTGGAGCTGTTGGGCCGCCGGGATGGATCTTCCAAGTTTGATGTGGGCTATAAATGGAAACATTTTGGCACCGTGTCTGCCGGCTGGGTATTTACCAGCGAAAAATTCATGCCTGCCATCCCGGGGCTGAACTTTGGCAAGATCCGCGCCAGCTACGGGGTGTCCGGCAACAATGTAGGCATTGGCAGCTACGACTATGTGTCTACCGTAAGCAATAGCACCGTGGCGCTGGGATACCCGGTGGGGCTGCAGGGCGCTTCTTCGCTGGCCAATAACGGTTTGGTCAGCCGGGAAAGGACCTGGGAACGGGTGTACCAGCAGAATATCGGTATTGACCTGGCTTTCCTCAACAGCAGGCTCACAGCCACCTTTGATTATTTCCAGAAAGACAATAAGGGAATGCTGGTAAATGTGCAATACCCGGCAGTGCTGGGCGGCGCAGCTCCCAAATCCAACAGCGGCCACCTCAACGTAAAAGGCTGGGAGCTGATGGTAGGATGGAAGGATCAGAAAGGCGATTTTGCTTACAACGTATCCTTTAATATCAGCAATAACAAAACGTTGTTGAAAAATATGGAAGGCGCCGACGCTTATGGCCCCGGGAAAAACAATACCGTGAACGGGTATCCCCTGTACTCCTGGTTCTTATACCAGACCAGCGGGTATTTCGCCAGCCAGCAAGAAGTGGATGCCTACTATGAAGCGCATGGCGGTAACGCAGGCCTGCTGGGCGCTGTGCAGGGCAATAACGCCCTCCGCCCCGGCGATACCAGGCGTATAGATCATAACGGCGACGGGGTGGTGAGCAACACCTACGACGCTTCCAAAAAAGTAGCCAGCGATGTAAAGTTCATGGGCGATGCCGCACCGCATTACGTATTCGGGCTGAATATGGGCGGCTCCTGGAAAGGCCTGGACTTTAACGCCTTCTTTCAGGGCGTAGGTCAGCAGTACATCATGCGCTCCGGCTATATGGCATTTCCCTTTAACGTGATCTGGTCCAACCAGAACGTGGCCTATATCGGGAAAACCTGGACGGAGGAGAATCCCAATGCGCAATACCCGCGGCTGACGGTGTACACCAACCGGGCGCGCTGGAATTATGAGAACAATGACTTCATGCTGCAGAACAGCCGCTATCTCCGCCTCAAAGCGCTGGTGATCGGCTATACCCTGCCGCAGCAGCTTACGCAAAAAGCCCGCCTGGAAAGGGTGCGCCTGTACTTCTCCGGCAACGACCTCTGGGAATGGACCAGCATCAAGGACGGCTACGACCCGGAACATGGCGAAACCACGCAGAATGCCGGCTACCCTTTTTACAGGACCTGGTCTTTCGGGATCAACGTTGGTTTGTGATCATTTTTTAACACGCAGCAATCAGTAAACTATGAAGCAATTACTATATATCGTGCTGGCAGGCGGCATATCCCTCGCCATGGGAGCCTGTCAGAAAACTTTCCTGGACCTGGAACCGCAGGATGAGCTGACGGACGTTGTTTATTTCAAGCGGCCGGCTGACTTCAAAGCCTATACCACCGGTTTTTACAGCCAGCTAATGGGATGGAAATCGCCGTTTGGAGGCAACAGCATTTACCAGTACATGGATGCCGGCTCTGACCTCTCAACCAATACCGGGTTTTCCGGGGACTATGCCCGTGGCAACATTACCGTACCCGGTGACGACAACCGCTGGAGCAACCCGTATAACTGGATACGCTCCGCCAACATCCTGCTGGAGAACGCGGCAGCTTATACCGGCAGCCAGGAGGAGATCAAACAATACATGGCCGAAGCCAGCTTTTTCAGGGCCAACGCCTATTTTACCCTGCTGCGTTTCTTTGGCGGAGTGCCCCTTGTTACTACGGTGCCAGGGGTAAAGTCGCCGGAGCTGACAGCGCCCCGCAATAGCCGTTATGAAGTGATAGACCTGATCCTGTCCGACCTGGACAAGGCCATTGCCGGACTGCCCGCGGAACAGGAAATTGCCGCTGCAGACAAGGGCCGCATCAGCAAATGGGCCGCGGGAGCATACAAGGCCCGCGTACTGTTGTACGAAGCTACCTGGCGCAAATACGTAGGTACTTCCACGGACTTTGCCGGCTCCGGCGGACCGTCTTCCGAACAGGTGAGCGCCTTTTTGACCGAAACCATCAGCCTGTGCAAGGAGGTGATGGACAACGGCGGCTATGAGCTGTGGGACCAGAACAACACGCTGGACGGTCAAAGCAGCTATTTCCTGTTTAACCTGGAAGACGGCGGCTCCAATCCTGCCGGGCTGACCAAGGCCACCAACAAGGAATTTATCCTGTACGGCGTGTATGACTTTACCTACCGGCAGGGCGGGCAAAACCTTACCCATACTACGGCGCAGATGATACCCAGCCGCAAGATGATGGACCTGTACCTGTGCACGGATGGGCTGCCGCCCGCAAAATCCCCGCTTTTCCAGGGCTATCACAATGTAGGTGATGAATTCCGGAACCGGGATCTGCGCATGACCGCCTACCACGGGGAAGCCCCTGCGTCGGCAACGCTGGACAACGGGCTGGCCGGCTATGGCAACCGGAAGTTCGCCGTGTATAACTACGGCTCCTACCGGAACGCCAACCAGGAGTCTTCCAACTACTCCATTATCAGGCTGGCGGATGTATACCTGATGTATGCAGAAGCGCTGTATGAAAAGAACGGGAGCATATCTGACGCACAGCTTGACGAGTCTGTAAATAAAATAAGGGCCAGGGCAGGCGTAGCGCCGCTCACCAATGCGCTGGTCGCCGCCAATGGGTTGAGCATGCTGGAGGAAATACGTAATGAGCGCGCCCGCGAGCTGTACCAGGAAGGGCTCCGCTTTGATGACCTGAAACGCTGGGGCATAGCGGAGGCTGCGCTGAATGCATCCACCTGCGGCATGGTAGTAGGTGATGCCGCCTATACCACGGCTTTCAGGGATGCTTCCGGCGATGCTACCGCCAGCTATAAGCCCGCGGCCTATGTGTGGGGAGAGGAAACCGTGGCTACAGCCGCCGGCAACCTGTCCTGCGTGGTGATTGACAGCAAATCCAACCGCAATTTCAAGCGGACGCACTATCTGCTGCCCATACCTGCTACCCAGTTGGTGCTGAACCCGAACCTCCAGCAAAATCCCGGATATAACTGATGAAGAACGTATTAATGTTATTTTTTGCCGCCTTCCTGTCAATGCAGCTCTCTGCAGCGGTATTGCAGGAAGGTATTGGTAGAGCAGATCTTTCAGACTGGCAGGGCGCAGGCCGGCCGGATAAGGAGGGCGCCGTGCTGTTGCCCGCCGGCTCCCTGCAATACCGCTACCCCGATGGAAAGCGCTATAACAAGGGCTTCCGGAAGCTGGATGAAGGCGCCTCGGACTGGACCCGTTTTTATGGTATCAGCTTTTACGTTTTCACGGACAGTGAAAGGACCGTCAACCTGGAAGTAGCGATCAAGGTGCCGGGTTATGAAAAGGATAACATCTACCCGGAGATCACTGCGCCGGTCAGCATACCGGGTACAGGATGGCGCCGGGTGGTGCTGCCCTGGAAAAGCTTCCGGATCAATGAAGCGCAGCGGGCAGGCGCATTGCAAACAGTGAAGGCCGTGATCATCCGGCCAGCCGGCCCTTCAGACGGGCGGGTACGCATCCGCCGCGTGCAGCTCACTGCCGGGGATGCGGTATCCCTTACAACCGCCGTAAAAGGAAAGGCCGCGCCACCGGGCGGAACGGCCGTATATACCCTTGCCGTAGGCAATACATCGGATGTGCGGCAGGCCCTGCACCTGGAGGCAGCTCATTACGGGTGGGAATCCATGCACACCACCCTGGAGCCGGCCTTTATGGAGCTGGCGCCCGGCGAGATCAAAACCTGTAAAGTAACCGTAAAGGTGGCGGACCGCCTGCCGCCCGGCAGCCGCGAAAAACAGGTGATCCGCGTGCTGGCCAACGGGCGGCTGTTGCCGGATGCCGGTATGGAATTGATCACCGCCACGGCGCTGCCTCATCCGAATATCCTGCATACCGCCGCCCGCTGGGACGAGGTGCGTAACAAGATAAAGCAGTATGCATGGGCCAGGAAGGAGCAGGAGGAATACGTGCAGTTGGCGGAAGCCTGGCAGGTACCGGAACCGGCTACACGCCTGAGCAATGACAATGCGATCCTGGGACAGCATCTCTTCCGGACGCAGGAGGAATTCAATTTTATGGCGGCTGGCATTGCCTACCAGCTCACAGGTAATAAGAAGTACGCGGAAAAAGTGGCGCTGTTCCTGCGGCGCTTAAGCGATCCACAGAAGGGATACCCCACCACGTTCCGCGGCTGCCACCAGTCCTTTGTGCAGGAGGGCCATTTCTTCCAGCATATTGCCATGGCCTATGATATGATTGCGGCATCCGGTGTGCTGACCGGGGAGGATAGGGCAGCGATTGAGCACACGTTCCGCCTTTTTATAGAAACAGTGGATCTGGGCACCAGGGAAGGGGCTATCAACAACTGGCTGCTCAGCGAAGAAACAGGCGCCTTGTACTGCGCGCTGGCCATACAGGACTGGCGCCTGGTGGAGCGCTTTTTCAACGGTCCCGGCGGCATCCTGGACCATCTTTCCCAGGGCGTGATGAATGACGGCTGGTGGTATGAATGCTCCATCAGCTACAATGTATGGTGCACCAGCGAGTTCTCGCAGATCGCGCTGGCGCTGGCTCCCTGGGGCGTTAATTTCAAGGATATGCGGGTGCCTGCTGGCACTACCCCTTATTATTCCCTGATACCGGATATGATGCGGCCCGGCCTGTACGGGATGAACTTTGAGAAGTGGGGGCCGGTCACCAAAAACAGTGTAGGCATTAAGGATATGTGGGATGCGCTGCCCGCCTTTATTGACAACCGCGGCGTTATGTTTGCCGTGAACGATGCACAGGAGAACATGGTGGCCGGGCAGCCCTACGAGCTGGCGTACTACCTCTACCGTGACCCTGAATATGCCGCTATCATCAACAGGAGCGCGGACCGCGACCTGCTGTACGGGGTGCCGGAACTGCCGCAGGATTCCTCATTGCTGGCCGGCCGCTCCGCTTATGCGGATAACATGGGCATCGTGATGCTGCGTTCCCAAAAGCCCGGCAGGGAACAGGGGGAACAGTTGCAGGCGGCCCTGCACTACGGCACGCACGGCGGCTACCACGGGCATTTTGACCGTACCGGTCTGCTCCACCTTTCCCGTTACGGCCGCAGCTTTTATAATCCCGAAATGGTCTGGTACGGCTACGGGTCCTTCATGTACAAATTCTATGTGCAGACCTCGATGTCAAAGAACATGGTGGTAGTGGACCAGAAAATGCAGGAGCCGGTGGAAAGCCATCGCGCCCTGTTCCATACCGGCCGCATGATGCAGGCTGCGGTGGTGGAAACAAAGGCAAGATGGTCCAACCCGCCATACGGTGGTATGCGTTACAGCGAGTGGGGCGACATTTCCTTTGCGCAGAAATGCTGGCTGGAAGGCCGTTCGGTACCATTGCCGGCCCATGCGCCGGGCTATGGCGCGGTCACCGGTTTTACGGAGCCTGTTTTCCAGCGCCGCCTGATGATAGTAACAGATGATTATGTAGTGCTGGCGGATTATGTAAAAGCAGCGCAGGAGCACACTTTTGACTGGCTGTTCCAGGCAAAAGGTTTCACCGGCATGGAAGCGGAAGAAAAGCAATTCCTGCAGCATACGGCGCAGATGAATACCGACCCGCTGGGCAGCGCCCAGTTCATAACGGACTGTAACTGGTGGAGCGCCGGCGGTACGGCCAAAGCGCATTTTACTACCTGCTGGGGTGAAGGCTGCGACAATGCCGGCACCCGGGCGCCCTACAGCGAGGACGGTGTGCTGCACATGGATGTGTACAGCGCCTGGCCCCTGCAAAAGCAGGTAATGGCCGGTACAACGCCGGAAGACCATCATGTAGCTAAACAGGTGCACTACACCATAAAAGGCGATGGTAAACTATTGAAAACGGACAGCACCGGCGCCTGGATACTGGGCGCGGCGGGTATTGACCTGCCCCTGGAAGCCATAAAGGAGCTGCAGGTGGAGCTGCGTACCAATGCGTCCGGGCAGCCTTCCCTTTTCCTGGGCAACGCCGTTGTAGTGCTGGAAAACGGGAAGGAGCTGCCTTTGAGCAGCCTGCCTGCCAGGTACGGCAATGTGCAGGCCGTGCCCGCAGCCGGGAGGGATTATTTGGGCGGCCCCGTTAAGATCGGCGGCATTCCCATGACCACTGCCATACCGGCCATGCCGGCCACGCCTGCGCAACCGGCAGTAATGACCTTTGACCTGGACGGTGTCAAGGCCCGTCGGCTCAAAGCTACGCTGGGCAGCGATTATCCCCTGGGAAATGAAGCCGCAAGAAGAAAGACCTATGCCGTTCGCAGCAAGGGAAAGGAGGCCGTTTACATCACCGTGATAGCCCCCTACGACCGCAACCCGGTGATCAAAAGCGTGCGCGCCACCGCCGGCGACCGGCTGCGCGTGGAGCTGCAGGATGGCAGGGTGCAGGAATTTAACATCCGGCAACTGGAACAGGAAACCGGTACAGTAAAAGTGGAAATGACAGAGCGGAAAGGTACACGCATTCTCGGAGAGGAATCAACAAACTGAATCACATGAACGGATATTCTTTTGTAAGACAGGCATGGGGCTATGCCGCTTTGTTTTTTGGGATCATAGGAGCAGCCGGGTGTTCTGTGCAGTCAGCAGTACCGGCGCCCATAGAGGGCACCCAGGTAACGGTATCGTCGCCGGACAGCAATCTTACCGCCAGGTTTTACCAGGTAAACGATAAAGAAGGGCGCAGCCTGTATTACGAAGTGACCTATAAGGGAAGAACCGTGATACGGCCCTCTGTGCTGGACATCCGGCTGGACAACCACCTGTCTGAAAACGCCATGGCTTTACCGGTAGATACTTTTACCCGCTGGACCGCCGACCTGGTGGTAAAGGATATCCGGCGCAGCAGCCAGGACACGAGCTGGAAGCCGGTGGCGGGAGAGCGCGCCCTGGTACGCGATCATTATAACGGCGCGACGGTGTCCATGCAGAAGGCGAACAACCCCCTGTACCGCATGGACGTGCAGTTGCGCGTGTATAATGAAGGCGTGGCTATCCGGTATTATTTCCCGGAACATGAAAAGGGCAGCTATTACCGCGTGGTAGCAGAGCATACGGAATTTGCGCTGCCGGCCGGCACCACCGCCTTCCATGCCTTGTGGGGACAGGCGCCCTACCGGGAGCTGCCCCTGCGTGACTGGCCGGGAGAAGCGGAGCGCCCGCTTACGCTGAAACTGCCGGGTGGCCTGTATGCCTGCCTGGCCGAAGCACAGTTAGTGGATTATGCCCGCACCAAATTCACCCTGAGCCCCGATAAGCGCAACACCGTGGTCACTTCCATCTATACGCCTGCCGACCTGATCTCCCCCTTTGGTACGCCCTGGCGGGTGATCATGGTGGCAGACAGGCCGGGGGCGCTGATGGAAAACGACTTTTTACTGCTGGACCTCAATGCGCCTTCCAGGATCAAAGATACCGGCTGGATAAAGCCCGGCAAGATCATCCGGGTCATGATACAAAACACCGCCGAAGCAAAGGCGCATATCGATTTCGCCGTGAAGCACCGCCTGCAGTATATCCTGTTTGACTGGAAATGGTATGGGCCGTCCTTTACCTTTAACTCCGATGCCACCAAAGTAGCCATCCCGGATTTTGACCTGCCGGCCATTATACAATACGGGAAGGAGAGAGGCGTGGGCGTGTGGCTATACGTAAATCAGCAGGCCCTGCTGGCCCAGTCGGATTCCCTGTTCAGCGTATACCGGCAATGGGGCGTGAAGGGCGTGAAGTTCGGTTTTGTGCAGGTAGGCTCCCACCGCTGGACCACCTGGATGGAAGACATGTTTAAAAAAGCCGCGGAAAACCATATCATGATAAATGTGCATGATGACTGGCGCCCCACCGGCGAGCAGCGGACCTGGCCCAACCTGATGACCGCCGAAGGGATCAGGGGCAACGAGGAAATGCCCGATGCCACGCACAACACCATCCTGCCCTTTACCCGTTATATTGCCGGCGCAGCCGATTACACCATCTGTTACTACGATCCGCGGATAAAGACCACGCATGCGCATCAGCTTGCGCTGGCCGCTATTTACTACAGCCCCCTGCAAACCCTGTACTGGTATGACAGTCCTGCATTAAGCGATGATGAACCGGAGCTGGAATTCTGGGATCATATTCCCGTTACCTGGGACGAGACCCGGGTGCTGCAGGGCGAACCTGGCGAGCACATTTCCGTAGCCCGCAGGAAAGGAGCGGAATGGTTTGTGGGCACCATCACCAACAATAGCGCCCGGACGCTGCAGTTGTCATTTGATTTTTTACCGCCGGGCCAGTCATTCCTTGCAAAAATATACACGGATGATCCCGCCGTCCCTACCAAAACCAAGGTAAAAGTAACGGAGCAGCGCGTCAATGCATCCACGGTGATGCCTATTGTGCTGCCGGCATCCGGCGGGCATGCCATGTGGCTGAAACCAGACCAGGTTTTTAAAACCTGGCAGGTCTATCTGCGCCCCTATCGGAACTACTCCTGCCATAACTTATACAGCCCCGCACCGTGCGCGTTGATCTCCGGGGCAAAGGTGCCGGAAAATGTGCCTGTGGTTTTACCCGTCCACAGGTCCGTGATCCTGCAAGGCCCGGTAATGCCGAGTGATGACAGTGTAACGGGAATGGCAGCACGTTGATCGCCACGGTTAAAAACCGCCAGGTACTTGTTTTTGCTGCCGGTAGCATCGGCTGTCCAGGCAGCTTTGGCAGGATCGGTGAAAACAGGCCGGTTGTTGGTGCTGTGATTGAGCACGGACAGCACCTCCTTATTGGTGAGCAGGGAAAGCGTGAAAGGGTCATTGTCCGGGAGATGGCCGCCAAACATCAGGGGCGAGCGGAAGATGCTCCAGAGCGTCATCAGTGTGTACTGCTCGTCCCTGGTGAATTTGCTCATGCGGGGATCGCCTCTTTCCGCGCGGATGCCAATGTGGCCCAGGGGCAGCATGTCGCCGTCCGGCCAGGCGCCGGGCATGCGCCACTTGTTCCAGCGCTCAAACACTTCAAAATGCTCGTCCAGGTGGTCCCAGCGGTCCCAGAAATCATTTACCGTACGCCACATATTGGCATGCTGCTGTACATGCGCGGCGTGCGCAATGGGTGTTTCTCCAGGCGAGGTGCTTAATACGATCTTGCGCCCGGTACGGTCTATCGCCTTGCGGATCATGTTGATCTCTTCCGTGAAGTAAATGGGGGCGGAGAGGTCGTCCACCTTCACGAAGTCCACGCCCCAGTCCGCATATAGCTCAAAAAGGGAATTGTAGTAAGCCTGTGCGCCTTCTTTGCCCGGCACGATGGTGTACATGTCGTGCAGCCATTTGCACTGGTCCTTTTCGGAATAGATGTCCCGGGCAGTAGCGCTGCTGCCTTTAATGGGCAGGTTGCGCTTTACCGCTATTACCGGTATGCCCCGCATAATGTGAATGCCGAATTGCAGGCCTTTGCTGTGCAGGTAATCTGCCAGCGGTTTAAACCCTTTGCCGCCGGCAGCGGAAGGGAAGCGGTTCACAGCAGGCTGGAAGCGCCCGTATTCATCTATGTTGTAGGCCGGGTCGGTTTCGTTGTAACCGTGCGCTTTGTCGTTTGATACATACCAGCGGATATCCACGATCACATACTCCCAGCCATAGGCTTTCAGGTGCTTCGCCATATAGTCTGCATTGGCTTTGACCTCGGCCTCTGCCACGGTGGGGCCAAAACAGTCCCAACTGTTCCATCCCATGGGCGGGGTGGGCGCCCAGTTGTGAAAATCGGCCGCCTGCTGCGCATGCGCCGTAAAACCAAGGATCACCAGGATCAGTGAGCAGAGCTGTTTCATCATAATGCTTATTTTGTTTTGATTCGGATAACGGTAAAGGAATAGGCCGGCAATGCCGTATTGAATTTTTCGGCTACCTCGCAGGAGATGGTTACCGGCCGCGTGTCCTCGTCGCCGGGACGTCCCTGCAGGATGGTTTTAAGGGCCTGGCCGCTGGCAACGGAAATGCCGTTGAGATCAATGGCGGATTGCACCGCTACCGGCAGCAGGTTCACCATTTTCAGGACCAGGTCCCCGCTTTTGGTATCTCGTACCACGGAAACGGCAATACGTTTTTTTACAGCGTCGTCATTATTGGAAAGCGCAACAGCGCCGGGCAGGTACTCATCCCCGGCGTGCAGGCCGTACAATTGCTGTACATAGTATCCCACGGTGGGCTTTACCGCGGTATTGTTAAAATAGATCAGGTCGGGCTTCCACTGGGTATGTCCTTCTTTTGCCAGCAAAGGGGCGTAGGAAGCCATCTGCACCACGTCGCCGTTCCGCTCCAGGGCGGTCAGGTACAGCGCTTCCGCCAGCGCGGTTTCCAGGTTGCTGGGCCGGCCGGGCAGGTGGGCCGCGTACTCGCCCAGGTATACTTTTGATTTGGAACGGTCGTACCGGTCATAGAAATCCTGGTTGTGGATGAACCAGCCCGGCGACTGGTAGTAATGCTCATCTACCATGGGCACCTGCAGTTTCCCGGCAATGTCCCATCCTTCTTCATAATCGGTGCCTTCAAAGAACGGCCCTACGGTGCCGATCACGGTGATCTCCGGGTGCTTTTCTTTCAGGGCCTTGTAGATCAGCGTGAACCGCTCCTCGAAAACATCCGTGATCAGGTCTTCATTCCCCACGCCGATGTATTTGAGGTGGAAGGGAGCCGGGTGTCCGGCTTCCGCGCGTTTTTTACCCCATTTCGTGTTTACGCCGCCGTTAGCATATTCCACCAGGTCCAGTATATCCTGTACATACTCGTCCATTTCGTCCATCGGGATGCCGCCCTGCTGACCGCCCCCGCAGGTGCCGGCGCCTGAGTTCTGGCAGGGGACGCCGGCCGCTACCACGGGCACCGGCTCCGCGCCGATATCTTCACAGAACTGGAAGTATTCAAAATAGCCCAGCCCGGCGGATTGATGATAGCCCCAGAGGTTGCGCTGCGGTACGCGCGCTTCCAGGGGACCGATGGTGTTTTTCCAGCGGTAGATGTTGCCCAGCCCGTCTCCATGCGCTACGCAGCCGCCCGGGAACCGCACAAAGCGCGGGTGAATGCCCGCAATGGCCTGCGCCAGGTCTGCCCGTAAACCATTCTTCCTGCCCCTGAATGTCTTTTGTGGGAAAAGGGAGATCATATCCAGCGACAGGCGGCCCGGCGAGAGCGGCTGCAATGATAGTTGCGCAGCCGTGGCGTCAGCAGCAGCAGTAAGCACGGTGCTAACGGATGTCCAGTTGCCGGGGGCAATATCCACGGTGGCCTGCGCCAGCACTTCCTGCTGCTGGCTGACCAGGCTGACCAGCACCTTTCCCTTTGGTCCATCCGGGCGCCGGGCAAAGAAAGTAAGATCATATTTTTCACCCTGCTTTACAGGAATGCCATCAAAGCCGGCATTGACCAGCGCCGCGCCGGGGGCTTTGGTGTCCAGCACCGCGTAATGCGGGTTGTGAGGGTGTACCGGCGTGGACGAATCGACTGCAAAAGACGTGTTGGCTCCCTGCAGTGTCCAGGAGTGGCTGCTGTTCCAGCCCGGGTCACGCCCTTCCTTATCGCCCGGGTTATATTCAAAATCGCGGTTCTGCACCAGCTCTGCGTACAGGCCGCCATCCGCTGCGTAATTAATGTCTTCAAAGAAAATGCCCAGCAGCAGTTCGCTGATCGGCCGGGCCATTTGCGGCTGTACGGTAATGCTGGCCTGTACCGGCTGCAGGCCGGCAAAGCGCTGGCTGTCCTGCCGGGTGGATTCCGCGTTCTGCATCCGTTTATACTGCTGCCATTCATATTTTTTGAGCAGCCGGTCCACCACTGCCCATGCTACACGGTGCACCTGTCCGGTAGCGGGACCTGCAGGTAAAGTAACCGTTTGGCCGGCGCCGGAATGCTGCGCGGCCGGCACTTCCCTGGCAGGGCCGTAGGTTTTGAAATCTTTGGTGCTGATGCGGTAATGCCGGTTGCCGGCGCTGGCATAGGTAATGTTGTATTGCCCCCTGGCCTTGTCATACTGCAGTGCCGGGCGCAGGAAATTTTCGCCTTTTTCTATAACAGGGTAGCTTTGCCTTTTCCAGTGCACCAGGTCGGGGGAGGCAGCGTGGGCAAAAAGGCGGTCCCGCTCATTGAGGCTCCACACACAATGCCACAGGCTGTCCGGGCCCTGCAACAGGTAGGGGCTGATCATCCGTTTTTCTGCGCCCCAGCGCCCGTAGTCACATTTCAGGAAACCATAATCGTCCCCGATAGGATGCCATTGCTGCCGGTCACGGCTCCAGGCAAACTGCAGGCCGTTATGATTATTGTTCTTACCGGTGGCATATGCAAGCAGGTACACGGAGTCCGGTTCGTTGTGCATGCCGGATAAGGCGCCAGGCAGCGCCAGTATGATGGATAACAGGCATAGCAGGGGGAGTTTTTTCACCATAGTGGAATTTATTACTTGTACCAATTAAACTGGTACAAAGTAATAATAAAAAGTGTTAAAATGACAATTAAAATTAAAAATAACCTTACCGCCCCAGTAAATGAAAGCTGCGCATCACTTCCGTAATATCCTGGAAGTCCGGCCGGATATAGCCGATAGCAGGGCTGTTGAGGTCGTGGATCACGTTCAGCACAACGATGCTCATCACGGCAAATGTAGTGGTGACAATATGAATATGGTTCCCGTAATACCGCCCCATGAATCCTGCCAGGAATCCTATAAAGAGTGAAAAGAGCATCAGTATCATCAGGATGATCCGGGGCACGGTACGGTGATAGGAGTGCATCAGCCGGTAGTAGGTGGATTCCATCCGGTCCGTCCTGGACATTAGTACGGCAATGCGGTCCCGGTAGGAGGGATCCCGGGCAATATGACGCTGCAGGTCGGCATCCAGCACATCATCCAGGCGGTCGATCCTGTCTATCTGGGCTTCAATCCGCTCCCTGTCCGCTCCCGGCTGCTCCCTGAAAATATTGTAAAAGTCCACGAAATAGGATTTTACCCGGTTATGCAGCGCCGGGTCATATGTTTTCGCCACCCGCAGTATTTCCGAGATATCGTCCGCCATGGCATGCACCATTTCGTCCCGCTCATGGGCCCGGGTGCCGGACTGTACGAGGGTGAAGGATACCAGCAACGCATAAAATCCCAGCAGCCCGCCTTCCAGCCCCAGCGGCTTCCACTGGTGCCCTTTCCGAAGGGAGCGCGCCGCTGTTATCCTGCCCAGCCAGGCGCTGAGCAATAGCAATAAAGGATAGATGATCAGGTAGAAAAAATAAGCAAGCATGGAAAAGGGTTTTCCTTAAATATTTTCTTCATCCCATATCCCGTTCATTTCTGTCAGGATGATCGGTGTATCGTCTGTAACAACAATGGTATGTTCGTGTTGCGCCACATATCCGCCCCGGTTCCCGACCAGCGTCCATCCATCCTGCAGTGAAACTGCCATATTGGAAGCGGTGGAAATAAAGGTTTCAACCGCTACTACCGCATTTTTCCTGAACCGCTCCCTGTTGAAACGTTGCCGGTAATTAGCGATGGAGGTAGGTGCTTCGTGTAAGCTCCTGCCGATACCATGGCCGGTCAGGTTCCTGATGACGGTATAGCCTGATCTTTTGGCCGTGGATTCCATCAGGTACCCGATGTCGGAGATCTTTACGTCATTTTTTATATGGAAGATGGCCTTTTTAAGGATATCTTTCGAGGCATCCACAAGCGGCTGATAATGGTGAATGTCTTCCCCCAGCACAAAGGAGCCGCCGTTGTCGGACCAGAACCCGTTAAGCTCTGCAGAAACATCAATATTGACAAGGTCTCCCTCCTGCATTACCTTGCCATTATGGGGAATACCGTGGGCAATTTCCTTATTCAGGGAAATGCAGGTGCAGCCGGGGAAATTATAGGTTAAACGCGGCGCAGACCGCGCGCCGAATTTTGCCAGTATCTTTTCCCCAAATCGGTCCAGTTCCCCCGTGGTCATTCCCGGCCTGGCATAGTACCGCATTTCCTGTAAAGTAAGCGCTACCGCGGCGCTGGCCTTTTGCATGCCGGTTAATTCATCTGCTGCTGTAATAGACATAGGCGTGCTTGTTTATCATGTTTGGTCAACTGCTTTCAATACGCAAATTAATGTTTTCTCTCCTGGTTTCCACCCACAACCTGCTACGCAGACGCGCTCATTTCCACGTAAAAGGTGGTGCCTTTGCCATGCTCTGTCTCAAACCATATCCTGCCATTATGCGCTTCAATGATCTGTTTGGAAATACTGAGGCCGAAGCCGAAAGATTCTTCCCCGCGGGTGCCTCTTCGTTTTACCTCGCTGCTCAGGCTAAATATCTTGTCCTGCATGGCAGGTGGTATCCCGATACCCTGGTCCTTCACGGATATCCTGGCAGTGCCGTTTACCCGTTTCAGCGCCACTTCTATGCGGGAGCCGTCCGGGCTGAACTTGATGGCATTGTTGATAAGGTTGCTGAACACGCGCCAGATCTTTTCACGGGAAGCCAGGACTTTTACAGGCTCCGTTTCCAGCACAATATTCTGCTGCTTTTCCATGGCTTTCGTCTGTAGCAGGTCCACGCAATACTTTAGTGAAACATGTATCTCCACCAGCTCTTTTTCCATATTTGTGAGTGCAGTATCCAGTACCAACAGGTCCGAGATCAGGTGCAGGGCGCTATCGCTGGAGGTTTTGATCAATTCCAGCATTTCCTGGTCCTTTTCTGGCGACAGCTTTCCATGCTGCAGCAGTTGCGCGATGGAATAGATGGCGCCTACGGGATTGCGCAGGTCATGCGCTACGATCTTCATCATCCGGGAATTATTTTGATGGCTTTGCTCCAGCGCGGTCAGGCTTTTGCGGATGTCGTCATGCCGGGCGGTGATCTCCTGGTTCAGGCGCTGGAGCTCCGCTATATGCCGGTGCGATTTCCGCCAGTTTTGCCAGATCATCCACGCGATTAGCAAAACGATGATGAATAAAATGACCAGGATGCCCAGGTAGGCCGTCTTGAGCTGGTTATTCTTCTCGATTATCTCCAACTGGTGTACCCTGGACATATGCTCAAATTCTTCCTTAATATCCGCGATGTCTGGCTTGGTGGCCGCCGCCGCCAGGGAATCTTTAAGTTGTGTATAGGCCTTCAGGGTAGCATAGCCGGAATCGGTCCGGCCGGTCTTTTCAAAATATTGCCATCGAAGGTGAAGCCAGCGTTGCCGGCAGTCGGCATTGGGAGCCAGCGCCTGGGCTGCCTGCATTTCTTGTAGTACGGCGGCGGCATCTTTCAGCCGGTTAGCAGCCAGGTACAGGGCAGTGAGCTTGGCCATGGTCAACTGTGCATCCACTTTTTCGTCCCTGCCGCGGATGTTGATCGCAATGCTTTGCAGGAACAGGGATTCCGCAGCAAGAGTATCTCCCATACGGAGCAGGGCGCTGCCTTTGTTGCCATACACCACGGCGGCGGCGGCCTGCATGCCCCTTTCGTATTCGGGGATATGCCGGAATTTTGCGCCCTGCAGGCGGATGAAGTACAGGGTGCTGTCATAGTAAGCGAGCGCCTGGCGGGTGTTGCCAGCCTTGTCGTAGCTCAATGCCACATTGTCCAGCATACCCTGCCGGAGATAAAAAGTATTGTAATCTGAGGTGTCGCATTGCCCAAGCCGTTCAAAGGTTTCGAGGAAATAAGGCGCCGCCTCCAGGTATTTTTCCTGCCGGTAATAAACGAGCGCCAACCTGCTGGCGTACTGGTGATATTCACAGGTATCATTTGTTTTCCGCAGGATCTCCCGGCCTCGATAGAAATAGGTATAGGCCTCGTTGTATTTTTGCTGGTCGCGCAGCACATCTCCTTTTGCAAACAACGCGCCGGCATAATAGACAGGATACCGCTGTTGGAGCGATCTGTCGCGCAGCGTGTATAACATGCTGTCCGCGTACAGCATGGCTAGTGAAAAATTATAGGTCTTACCGATGTGATAGATGAACAGGTGTTCGTATTTCCGCCAAAGGTCTATCATACCCGGCTCGGGGAATGCCGCATAGGCGCTTTGCAAGTACGCGTGGGAGGCAGGCAGGTCGGAATGACCAATGCTGTCAGCCTTCGCGAAAACTTCATCAAAGTAGGCAGGATGTTCCTGTATGTGCTGCGCAGCAGGCGCGCAGGCAGAAAGGAGGATAATAATTGAAAACAAGAAATATATATTCATATTTCTTTAGGATAAGGACCAACAAATCAGTTAATAACAGGAGAAATTATATGCCGCTGTCAATATTACGTATATTTAATCATTCTCCAAGCTAAAAATCAGGATTGGCAGATCTTCCTGCTTCCGCCTGTAAAATAAATTTGCGGGTTATTGTATATTTGCTTTATTGCAAGTATAGCAGGGGACAATGTTGCCGTTTTTATTGCGCGCTATCCAAACCGTTGACTATCAACAAATGCCAGCCGAAATCGCTCATACAGACCAGGTATTGCTGCAGCAACTCTCCAGGGGAGAACGGAAAGCTTTTGAGGCCATCTACCATAAATACTGGTGGCCGCTGGTGGACCATGCCTGGAAACGGCTGAAGGACAAGCAGCAGGCGGAGGATATAGTACAGGATGTGTTCTGTAAACTATGGGCCAAACGCGCGGCATTACAGGTGCAGCACCTGGAGGCCTACCTGCATACGGCGGTCCGGTACGAAATACTCAATTACTTTTCCCGCAGCCGGCAGCCGCATGCATTCCTGGAGCCTTTCCATGAGCTGCTGGAAGGCGGCACCACCCCGGAAAATGAGCTGGTAGCCCGGAACCTGCTGCAACTGGCCTACGCTTATGCCCAGACCCTGCCGGAAAAACGCCGGCAGATATTTCTCCTGCATATACAGTCCAGGTATTCCACAAAGGAAATTGCCTGGGTGCTGGACATCTCCCAGAAAACCGTGCAGAACCAGTTGGGAACTGCCCTGAAAAGGCTCCGGACCGGCCTGGCGCCCCTTATCCTCTGGTGTATCAGTCTCCGGTATCTTCTCCTGATACCAGCGCCTCTCTTTTTATAGGTTAAAGCAAAAAAAATTTTCTCCCTGCTTGGGAGGTTTGTGCCTGTTTGGTGGCTATATAGGTATAAACCAGTATGTAGATCATGTCATACGACCAAAACAGGAAAAAACTGCAGCAAATATTGATGCGCTACCAGCAGGGCAACGCTACGGAGCAGGAGCGGGCCTTTGTTGAGCAATATTACCGGCAATTTGAGCAGGAGCCCAACCTGTCGGATACCTATACCGGTGAGGAGCGGGCGGCGATTGAAAGCAGGAACTGGGAGCGGTTAATGGAACGGGTAGCGGAGCCTGCCCCGCTTAGGGTGGCCGGCCGGGCACGTTTCCTGCGCAGGTGGGGCTGGGCGGCGGCCTGCATAGCTGTGTTGCTGCTGGCCGGAACATACTACTGGCTGGTAAAAACATCTCCCGCCGGCCGGCAGCAGGCGGTGATAGCTGCTCCGGATCCGGCTGTCGCGGTGACCTATATCCGTAACATCGTGCTGCCGGATGGCAGCCGCGCCGTATTGCAGGCCAACAGCCGGCTGCAGTTCCCGCCGGTATTTAGCGGCAGGGCCAGGGAGGTGACATTGATCGGGGAGGCCTATTTTGATATTGTGCACGATCATGCGCAACCCTTTATCATTCATACCGGGAACCTGAAGACCACGGTGCTGGGCACTGCTTTTAACATCAAAGCCTGGCCCGGGCAGGAAAGCGTGGAGGTATCCGTTACCAGCGGAAAAGTGCGCGTGGAGGACGGGAAGCAGGTATCGGTGGAACTGACAAGCAATGAGCAGATCACCTACCAGACGGCAGCCGCCACGGTGGCGCTGCATAAGGTGGATGCCGCTGCCACAGCAGCCCGCTGGGCACAGGCAGATATGATATTCCGGGATGAGCCGCTTGAAAAAGTGGCGGCTGCTATCAGCAAGCGGTATAATGTACAGGTATCATTTAACAATGAACAGTTGAAGCAATGTGAGCTGGTAGCCTCCTTCAGCGGAACGGAAGCGCTGGAAACCGTGCTGCAGACACTTTCGGCTATCCTGAACATACAGTATACCCGTTCCGGCAACCAGGTTGTGTTTGATGGCGCGGGATGCGGAGAACAATAAGTAAAAGTGAACAGCTATAATTATTAACAACCAAAATTCAGTCGCTATGGAGAAATCCGACAGTTCCTGACGGGAAGGAATTTGCTATTAAAAGTCCCCCCATGCCGTAGGAAGCTCCGAGGGGACCGTTCAAATCAACTATTGTCAATTTAAAACTACTTGCAAGTTATGCAAAAAATCATTGCTTACGGCAGGCGGATATCCCGTGGCTATACCTCTGCGCCTGTTGCATCATTGCTAAGAGCGCTATTATGTAATTATCAAACAAGGCTATTTATGCGAGTAAGTACCTGTGTGGTATTTGTGTTGCTTACCTCTGTTCAGTTATTGTCCGCCCATGCCGGCAGTGGCCAGAACATGACGGAGAAGAAGATCGCCCTGGAACTAAAGGATGTGCCGTTGAGCGAAGCGTTGTCCAGGGTGGAGGCGCTGTCCGGCTTCCGGCTGGCCTGGTCCAGCCAGGCAGTGGCCAGGTATGGCCATATATCGCTGGAAAAGGGCGTGAGAACGGTAGAGCAGACACTTGCGCTGTTATTGGAAAACACCGCGCTGTCGTTTAAGGAGCAGCGTAATACCATCCTCATTTTCCGGGAAGCAGCGCGTGTAAAGAAAGCGGCAGCGCTTATGGAGGAGTTGCCGGGCAGCCAGGCAGATACCCTGCGCCGCAGGATCCGCGGGAAAGTGGTGGCTGCCGGTGACGGAAGCCCCCTGATCGGCGTAACGGTAATTATAGCAGGCACGAAGTATGCTACCATCACGGATGGCAACGGGGAATACAGCCTGGAAGTGGGGCGGGATGCAAAATCGCTGGAGTTTCGCTATGTGGGCTTCCTGACAAAGACCCAGGAGATCGGCGCCTCCTCCGTGATCAATGCCTCGCTGGCGCAGTCAGACCAGAGCCTGAATGAAGTGGTGGTAGTGGCGTACGGCACTGCAAAACGGGAATCGCTGACAGGCGCCGTGTCTGCCATTTCCGATAAGGATATCCAGAAGCGCCCCTTGTCCAGCGTGGTTGGCGCGCTGGAAGGAGCAGCCCCCGGTATCCAGGTCAGCAACACCTATGGAGAGCCCGGTGCCAATCCCACCATCCGCATCCGGGGCTTTACATCCGTGAATGGTTCCAACGCCCCGATGTACGTGCTGGATGGCGTTCAGTTTGGAGGTAACATTTCTGACCTGAACCCTGCAGACATTGAAAGCATTTCCGTATTGAAGGATGCGGCTTCTGCTGCGCTTTACGGCAACCGCGCTTCCAACGGCGTGATCATCATCACCACCAAGCGCGGCAGGCGGGACCGTGTATCCATGAACGTAAGCGTGAACCAGGGGCTGTATACCAGGGGCATCAAGGAATACGAGCGGCTGGGACCTAACGACTGGATGGAAACCATGTGGACCGGCTACCGGAATTACCTGATGACCTCCCAGCCTGGCAACTATCCTACCCGGGAACTGGCCAATGCCGAGGCGTCCAGCTCGCTGGTATCCGATTATGTTACCTATAACCTGTACAATAAACCCGGTGATGCCCTTTTTGATGCTAACGGTAAACTGGTAGCCGATGCCCAAATGCGTGACGGCTACAATGGCGACCTGGACTGGTATGATCCCATTGAAAGGGTAGGGCACCGCCAGGATTATTTCATTAACGGCGGCAGCCGTTCCGAAAAGAGCGGGTTTTATTTCTCCGGCGGCTACCTCGATGAAAAAGGCTATGTGAAACGTTCTGATTTCAAAAGGTTCACCGGCCGGCTCAATGCGGATATGTCTCCCGTAAAATGGTTCAAAGCCGGGGTGCAACTGGCGGGTTCGCACCAGATGTCGAGCAACACCTCCGGCTCTACGGATAACGCGGCCTCTTTTGTAAATCCCTTCATGTACGCCCGCCAGATAGCGCCGGTATACCCGGTGCACCTGCACGATATGGCTACCGGGGAGTACGTGCTGGATGCAAACGGCAACAAGCAGTATGATGATGGCACCCTGTATTCCCGCCCGCAATATCCCGGCCGCCATGTGATCTGGGAAAACGAGCTGGATATGGACCGCACTTACAGGAATACCATTAACAGCCAGGCCTTCGCAGATATCAGCTTCCTGAAAGATTTCAGGTTTACCCTCCGGGGCGATCTGAATGTGCGCAACAGCGAGCAGCAAACCTACAACAATGCCATCATCGGCGATGGCGCCGGCAACCAGGGCCGCGCCCAGCGCACCATTTACCGCTACAAGAACTATACGTTCCAGCAGCAGTTGAACTGGAACCGCTCCTTCAATGCACATGCCGTAGATGTATTGGTAGGCCACGAAAATTACAGCTACAATGAAAATTACCTGAACGGTTACAAAACCCTGGAGACATTTGCAGGCATGCCCGAGTTGGTGAATTTTACAGAGATCACGCGCCTTACCGATTACCAGCACAATTATAAAACGGAGAGCTATTTAAGCCGCGTGCGGTATAGCTATGACGAAAAGTATTTTGCTGATGCTTCTTTCCGCAGGGATGGATCTTCCCGTTTCTACCAGGACAACAGGTGGGGGAACTTCTGGTCGCTGGGCGGTAGCTGGCTGATCAGCCGGGAAAACTTTATGCAGCCCATCGCCCATGTGGTGAATGATCTGAAGCTGCGCGCTTCTTACGGGGAAGTGGGAAATGACCAGAGCGTGGATTACTATGCCTACATGGCTTTGTATACGCTGGGCCAGAACGCGAATATGGGCGCGCTTTATAAAATACAGAATGAGGCAAAAGATCTTATCTGGGAAACTGCCGCGTCATTTGGTGTAGCCCTGGAGGGACGCCTGTTTGACAGGGCCAATTTCACCGTGGAGTATTTCGATAAAAGATCAAATGACCTGCTGTTTGATGTGAACCTGCCGCTTTCAGCCGGGGGAACTTCCACGGACGATGCAGAGTCCACCATTGCAAAGAACATCGGCTCTGTCTCCAACAAAGGGATTGAAGTAATGGTAGATGTGGACGTGATCAGGAAGAAAAACCTGACCTGGAACATTGGCGTGAATGCCACGGTGCTGAAGAACAAGATCGTGAAGCTGCCGGAGGAAAACAGGGAGAAGGGGATTATATCCGGCACCAAGCGGTTCCTGGAAGGCCATGGCGTATATGATTTCTGGTTGCACCAGTACGTAGGTGTAGACCAGATGACCGGTAATGCACTGTACCTGCCGGATACGGAGGCATACAACCTCAACGGGTCCGCACCTGACAAGGATACCATACCGGGCCAGTACCTGGTACAGATCGGGAAGGATTATTACACCACTTATACTACCTACGCAAAAAGAGACTGGAGCGGCAGCGCCCTGCCGGATGTATATGGCGCGATCTCTTCTACTTTAACCTGGAAGAATTTCTCCCTGTCAACGGTATTGACCTACTCCCTGGGCGGTAAAGTGCTGGACTATTCCTACCAGTCGCTGATGAGCATGTCGGGGAATCCCTCCGCCCTGCACAAGGACCTGCTGAAGGCCTGGAAGGATGTGCCAGCCGGTATGACAGAAGGCGCCGCCAACAGGATAGACCCGGATGGCGTGCCGGTAGTGGACTTTGCAAGAAGCCAGTTCACCAATTCCACCTCTTCCCGTTTCCTGCAGGACGCTTCCTACTTCGTGATCAAGAACATTGCGCTGGGTTACAAGGTGCCGCAACCCTGGATGAACAGGCTGGGACTGAACAGCGCCAGCATTAACCTGGCGGTGGAAAACCTGGCCACATTTACATCGCTGAGAGGCATGAACCCGCAGCAGTCATTTAACGGCCTTAATAACAACGCCTTTGTAACTGCCCGCGTGTTTTCTGCAGGAGTGAATATTGGTTTATAAAAAAATGCAACCGCAATGAAGAAATTATCATATCTGCTACTTATCATATTGGCCTGCTCCTCCTGTGCTAAAGATTACCTGGAGACAGTGCCGACCAACGCCATCGGGAAGCCCACCACTTTCGCCACTACCGCCAATGCCGCACTGGCGGTCAACGGCCTGGCGAAGCTGATGACCCGGCAATATTTATCCAGCCAGGGCTTTAACGGTGAGGGCACCATCAAAATGTACTATGGCAACTACCCGGGCAACCATTTCTATGTGTATCTCAACGGCTGGGCGCCTATCATCAACGCCACCTTCAACGAGAATACCGCCAGCATCTATTGCTACTATCCCTGGTATTACTATTACATGATCATTGGCAATGCCAATTCTATCATCGTCAATGTAGATAATGCCGAAGGAACAGAAGCCGAAAGGCAGTTCATCAAGGCCCAGGCGCTCACCTACCGGGCTTATGCGTTCATGATGCTCTCCCAGTTGTACTGCAACCGCTGGAGCGATTCCAACGGCGGGACTGCAGCAGGCCTGGTGCTGCGCCTGGATGAATCAACAGACGACATGCCCTTATCCACATTGAAGGAAACATATGACCAGATATATGCGGACCTGGACAATGCCATTGCGCTCTTTACCGCATCCGGCAAAACAAGGGAAAAGAATTTCGATCCCGATGTGAATGTTGCCTATGCAATATATGCAAGGGCTGCGCTGAACCGGCAGGATTACGCCAACGCAGAAGCCAATGCCGTGAAAGCCCGGGAAGGTTATGCACTGATGAGCGTGGCCGATTATAAAGCCGGCTTCGCCAACCCGAATGGCGAATGGATATGGGGCAGCTACGGCGCTTCCGATGAAACGCTTTACTACTATTCCTATTTTGCCTATATCGCCTATAATTCAAATGCAAGCGCCGTAAGAACCTATCCCAAATGCATCAGCAAGCTCCTGTATGAGCAGATCCCCGCTACGGATATCCGTAAAGACCTGTTCCTGGACCCTACCGGGTATACTTACTCTGCTTCTTCCGGGGAGGGCAGCGCCGCGCTGGCAAGCCACGCCCGGGAACTGTACCCTGACATACAAAGCACGGCTAAAGTATACGCCTATATGCAGTTCAAGATCAAGGCAAATGACCTGCCCGGCGTAGGTAATATGAACCATTTCCGTTCATCTGAAATGTACCTGGTAGAAGCCGAGGCCAAATACTTTCAGCATGAAAGCGCCGCCGAAATACAGCAGCTCCTGGAGGAGCTGACTGCCGCCAGCGGCCGCGATCCGGACTACACCTGCACCAAAACCGGCACGGACCTGCTGAACGAGATCAAGCTATACCGGGCCATTGAGCTGTGGGGAGAAGGTTTTGACTGGTTTGATATGAAGCGCTGGGGCGACAACATCCAGCGTACCAGCTTTGCCAATGGCGGGAATTACACCTCCACCCTGGCTGTAACCATCACGCCTGATCAGAATAACAAGTGGACCTGGAAAATTCCGTTGAAGGAAACAGATTATAATGAGCTGGTAGAGTAGGGCTGCCATAGTCAATAACGTTTTTATAGAGAGCCGTCCCGATTTGCGGGGCGGCTTTTTTATTTAACGGAAAAAATAATGCAACTACGTTGCAATTATTTTTTTATGTTTGTCCCCGTAAAAGATTGTCATTATGCGCACACCATCCGCCATTCACCTATGCTGCTTTTTCCTCCTTACCTTTACTGCCGCTTTTGCCCAGTCAAAGGAGGACACCTCCCGTATTACCAGGCTGAACGAAATAACGGTCACCGCTTCCGCCATGCCGGTGGAATTGCGGAAAGTGGCGTCCAGCGTTACCGTGCTGAAAGCCTCCGACCCGGAAATGAAACAGGTACAGACCATAGACGATGCCCTGAGCTACATGCCGGGCGTATCAGTCAACCGGGGCCGCGGGCTGACCACCACCGGCTCGCATACCACCGTGACACTAAGAGGTACCGGCGCCGCGGGCCGCACGCTGATCCTGAAGGACGGCATTCCACTGAATGATACCTACACCGGCGGGGTGAACCAGTGGAACAGCCTGGCCACCAACAGCATCGCCCGGGTGGAAGTGGTGAGAGGGCCGGGCTCTTCCATTTACGGCTCCAACTCCATGGGAGGCACCATTAACCTGGTGACGGAAAATCCCACTTTAAAACCCACCTTCGGGGCCGATCTCCGCTATGGCTCCATGAACACGCTGATAGCGGGCATTAAAGGCGGGAAAGCGTTCAGGAACGGCTTTGGCGTGATCGCCTTTGCAGAATACAAGAGAACGGACGGTTACCAGTACATGGCGGACAGCCTGTGGAAAAGCTACTACCGCAAGCCTACGCAGGAGCTGCTGAATGTGAACGGGAAGCTGTCCTACCAGTTGAATGAACGTTCCAAGCTGGAAGGTATAGTGGACTACTACATGGAGCGCCCGGCATCCGGCACTGCTACGATCTACAAAGAGAATTCCCGCACCAACAATTATTTATTGCGTTATAGCGGGCATAACCAGTTGTTTGAGTACAACCTGTCCGCCTATTATAACCGTATTGACCAGGAAACGGACGCGGTCCGCTGGAACAACAGCGAAGCGGCCTTCAATACACCGTATTACAATTCCCGGGTGCCGGTCCAGGTGTTCGGTTTTATCGGGAAGGTCAGCAGGACCATCTGGCACAACCGCATCACCCTGGGCACGGATATACGCAGCAGCAAGCTGGATTCCCGTAAATACTATGATGGAAAGGGCAACCAGGATTACTCCGGTAATCAGCACTTCCTTTCCTTTTTCATCAACGACGATGTAACCATCGGCTCCAGGCTGGACCTGAATGTGGGCCTCCGTTACGATAACTGGCAGAACAACAACGGGAAGTTCCATGACAACCAGAGCGGAACGGACATCTCCATTCACTATGATAACGCCTCATCCGGCGTATTCTCGCCCAAAGCCGGCCTGGTCTGGCACCTGTCGGATCAACTGCGCCTGCGCACGGTATACGCCATGGGCTTTAAAGCGCCGGCCATGTATTACATGTACAACGCCACACCGCTGGGCTCTTCCTTCCGCCTGGGCAATCCGGACCTGAAGCCGGAGCGCATGGTGTACTCCATAGAAGCCGGGGTGGACTACTCCCTTGGCAAAGTGCTGGAACTATCCGGCACTGCGTATGCTTCCCGCTACAAAGATTTCCTGGACGCCGTGCTCATTGACCCGGCCAAAGTGCCGGACTACTTTGATCCCGGTGGCCTGCCGGTCAGGCAGTATATCAACATCGGCCAGGTAAACCTGCATGGAGTGGAAGCATCGCTGCGCTACAAAATAACGCCGCAACTGACGGCCATTGCCAGCTATTTCTACAACCGCTCTAAGATCACCCGTTACGAAACCAACACCGCCTATGAGGGCAACGAGGTGGACGATAACCCGCGGCACCAGGTAAACGGCGGGCTGGCTTTTGCAGGCAGCCGGATCGTGGATGTAAGCCTGTGGCTAAGGTACACGGGCAGCAGTTTCAGCGACCTGGAAAATTCAAAGGATAAAATGATCGGCGCTTACACCGTGGCCGATATCCGGGCCGCCAGGAAAATAGGGAAGTTCACGGTGTACGGCACCATGCTGAACCTGTTCGATAAGCAATACTTCGGGTCCTATACTTCTCCCACCAGCTATTACCTGGCTCCCGGCCGCGCCGTGAACCTGGGGGTGTCTTACCTTTTATAAGCCATAAAAACGTGAATGATGATGTCTACGTGTGTTAAGAAAAAAATGAAACATTGTTTCATTTATGTTATCCTGCTCTTGCTGCCGCTGCTGGCGCTGCGGGCGCAGGTGAAGGTCAGCCTGGTACTGTCCGACAATTATACCAAAGCCGGTCATGAGGCCGTGCAGCGGCTGTACGCATCTGCACCTGGCCTCCGGGGAAAATGCGAGATAAAGGTATATGCCCATACGGATTTCTACAGCAACGATATTGCTTTCCTGGAAGCATCGGACCTGGTGTTTGCCTATGTGCATGTGACGCCTGTATTTGAGCAGGCGAAGCCGCACCTGCTGAAAGCGATCAGCCGGGGTGCCAGCGTATATGCTTTAGGCGCTACACCGGCAGAAGAGGCGTACCGGGAAGCTGGGGTGATCTTTAACGCGGGCGTGCTGCAGTATTTTGACCAGGCCAGCATAGAGAACTTTAAGAACATGATCCTGTTTCGGCTGGATGTGGACAAGGGACTGAAATTTCCCTATGGTGATGTGATCAGGTACCCGGAAGCAGGCATCTATTCACTGAACGGCGACACGGTTTATACCGATCTGCAGGCATTCCGGGCATCGTATGCTAACTACCGGCCCGGGAAGCCCTGGATAGGCATCTATACCTTCCGCTACGAGATACTGACCGGGCAGCATGACTACCTGGACGCGCACATACAGGCCCTGGAACGTGCAGGGTTCAACGTAATGCCTTTCTTCGGCATACCCATGCAGGTATCGCTGAAGCGGTACTGCCTGGACTCCCTGGGCCGGGCAACCGTAAGTTTCCTGGTCACCACCTCCTCGCTTCCGGGGGCGTCGCCGGAAACGCTGCGGGGAATGTTTGCCCGTATAGGCGTGCCAGTGATCAACGCCATTTCGCTGGATCAGTCCGCGCAGGAATGGGAGCAGTCGCTTACCGGGCTGAGCGTTTTCAGCCGCACCCTGCACCTGGGCAGACCTGAGCTGACCGGGCAGGTGCAGCCAATGGTGACCAGCAGCCAGGAAACAACGGTGCTGCCGGGCAGCGTACGCATCACGGAGAAGCGGGCCATACCGGGCCGCGTGCAGCGCCTGGTGGACCGGGTGCTGGCCTGGCACCGGCTGCAGCAGGAAGCCAACCGAGAAAAACATATTGCCCTGATCTATTACGTCAACCCGCCCGGGAAGGAGAACATCGGCGCCAGCTACCTGAATGTGCTGCCCGCTACGATGTACAACATCCTGGCGCGGATGGAGCAGGAAGGGTATGACCTGGGCAGCATTGCACCGGACAGCAACCGAATCTTTGACGATATCATGAACCGGGGGCGCAATATCGGGCACTGGGCGCCTGCGGAGATCAGCCGTCTGGCAGAGAATGGCCTGCCCGTGCTGGTGCCCGTCAGCGAATACAAAACCTGGTTTGCTACCCTTAGCCCACGTTTCCAGCAGCAGGTGCTGGATAAATGGGGCCCGCCTGACAGCTCCCGCATTATGACCTGGCATGACCATAACGGCAACGGCTACTTTGTGCTGCCGGCGGTACGCTATGGAAAAATACTATTGACGCCCCAACCGCCGCGGGGCTGGGATGCCGATGCGGAAAAGATGTACCATGACGTAACGTTGCCGCCGCATCACCAGTACATTGCCTTCTACCTGTACCTGCGGCGCAGGTTCCGGGCAGATGCCGTTATCCATGTGGGCACCCATGGCACGCACGAATGGCTGAACGGCAAGGAAACCGGGCTGAATGATGACGATGCGCCGGAGGCGCTGATCGCCGACCTGGTGAATATTTACCCCTACATCGTGGACGATGTGGGAGAAGGGCTGCAGGCCAAACGCAGGGGCATGGCAGTAGTGGTTGACCATCTTACTCCGCCTTTTGACAAAGCGGGCCTGAACCCGGAGCTGAAGGAGCTGGCAGGCCTGGTAAATGATTACATGGCTGCGGCAGACAAAAGCGAGATGCTGGCTTCCGCCAAGCTGAAAGGCATCAGCCGGCTGGCCAACAGGCTGGGATTGCTGAAGGACCTGGGTATTAAAGACAGCCTGGCTGCGGAGCACATACAACGGCTGGAGCATTACGTGCAGGAAATAGGAGAGCGGCAAACCCCTTTTGGCCTGCATACTTTCGGCGCCTCTCCATCGCCGGAACGGGTGGCTTCTACTGCCGCCGCCATTGCAGACCGGCAGGGAAAGCTGGCGCCTGCCGCCAGGGACAGCCTGCTCCGCGACATCACGGAAAAAATAGCTGCTAGCGGCCGCAGCGAGCTGGATGCATTAATAGCCGTTCTCAACGGGCGTTACGTGCCGGCGGCCCAGGGAAACGATCCCCTGAGAAACCCGGCCTCCCTACCCACCGGTAAGAATTTTTACGCGTTTGACCCTTCCAAGATCCCGTCTGAGGCGGTATTTGCTGCCGGCAGTCAACTGGCGGAAGAGATGATCCGCCAGCACCGGGACCGGCACAAGGGGCAGTTCCCGGATAAGATCACCTTTAACCTGTGGTCTGTGGAGACCATCCGCCATGAAGGCGTAATGGAAGCGCAGATATTGCAGCTCATGGGCGTAAAGCCGGTATATGACGGCTATGGCCGGGTAAGCGGGGTGGCGCTTATTCCCCGTGACAGCCTGCAGCGTCCGCGTGTGGACGTGGTCATGATCCCCTCCGGCCTTTACCGGGATATGTTCCCCAACCTCATGGAACTGCTGGACCAGGCTGTGAGCCTGGTGAAGCAACAGGAAGAGCCGGACAATTACCTGCGGCAACATGCATTGTCCATGCAGCAGCAGTTGATGCAGCAGGGCGTACAGCAGGATGTGGCGGCACGGCTGGCCGGTGTGCGCATGTTTTCCGTGCCCAGCGGCGCATACGGCGCCGGTCTTGAAAACGTGGTGCAGGCTTCCGGCACATGGGACAAGGAAGCGCAGGTGGCCGATGTTTACTTTAACAGGATGAGCCATTTGTACGGACAGGGTTTCTGGGGCGACAAGGCGGAGACAAAGAACAAAACGCTGCCGGCCGGTTTCAGCACGCAGTTGCTGAAAGGCGCATTGTCCGGCACCAGGGCTGTGGTGCACAGCCGCTCTTCCAACCTGTACGGCGCGCTGGACAACGACGATTTTTTCCAGTACCTGGGCGGTACGGCCATGGCGGTTAGGGCGGTGGATGGCTCCACCCCGGATGTAGTGGTGACCAACCTTTCCGGTGCAGGCGCCGGCGAGCAGGAGTCTTTGGACAAATACATGGGCAGGGAAATGAAAACCCGTTACCTCAACCCTGCATGGATAAACGAAATGCTGGACGAAGGCTATGCAGGCGCCCGCATGATCAATAACGTGGTGTCCAATCTCTGGGGCTGGCAGGTAACGGTGCCCGGCGCTGTAGAGGAAAACAAATGGCAGCAACTGTTTGATACGTACGTGAACGATCAGTTCCAACTGGACATTAAGGAGAAATTCCGGAAGTCCGGCAATATGCACGCCTACCAGGTGGCGCTTTCCCGCATGCTGGAAGTGGTCAGGAAAGATTACTGGCATCCCGTGGCCGCAACCAGGAATAAGCTGGTGAAGGAATACCTGCAGACCGTGCAGGAAACCGGCCTTTCCTGCAACGAAAATGTTTGCGACAACCCGGCGTTGCGTGGCTTTATTGAAGATAATACGAAGGACGACCCGCAACTGCTGGAGTCCTATAAGCAACAACTGGCAGACATAAAAAGCACGGACAACAACGGGCAACAAAAGACGCCCGGCAGGAACAAGGACCTGAAGGATAAGAATGTGCCGGATGCCACGCTGACACCCTACGAGGAAGGCAGGAAGAAAAACCGGTAGCATACAGGGGAGCCAATTAATGGTTGTTAAATTGACATTTTATAGCTAATTTGTCTGTTACCCTCCGCATTACTTGCAATGAGCGGAAACAAACAATACGTTATGAACAGACTTTTAACACAGGTGCTCCCCCTGTTGCTGCTGCCATTTGTCACTTATGCCCAGATCAGGTTGCCCAGGTTGATCAGCGATGGTATGGTCCTGCAGCGCGATAAAAAAATCAAGGTTTGGGGATGGGCCGCCGCGGGAGAAAAAGTAAGCCTGCGTTTCCGGCAAAAGGAATATCATACCGTGGCTGACAATAACGGTAGCTGGGCCATCCAGCTCCCTCCGCAAGGTGCGGGCGGCCCTTATACAATGACCTTCAGCGCCAGCAACACGATCGAGATCAATAACATCCTGCTGGGCGATGTATGGCTTTGCTCCGGCCAATCCAATATGGAGCTGACCATGCAAAGAGTACAGGATAAATACGCCGCTGTCATTGCCGCTAAGGGAAATTCCATGATCCGGCAGTTCACCGTGCCGGATAAATACGATTTCAACCAACCGCATAACGACCTGGAAGCAGGCGAATGGCAGGAAGCTACGCCGGAGCATATCCTCGCCTTTTCCGCGGTGGCTTATTTTTTTGCCAGGGAAATATATGAAAAGTACCAGGTGCCGGTAGGTTTGATCAATTCCGCGCTCGGCGGCTCGCCGGTGGAAGCCTGGCTGAGCGAAGACGCATTGAAAGCGTTTCCTGCTCCCTATGCGGAAGCCATGAAGTTCAGGAACCAGGCGCTGATCGACAGTATTGAGGAGGCGGATAGAACAATTTCCGGGAAATGGTATGCCCGCCTGCATGGACAGGACCAGGGCCTGAAAGAACATTGGTCCGCCGCTGCGCTGGATGATGCGGGCTGGCAGCAGATGCCGGTGCCCGGCTACTGGGCAGATCAGGCGCCGGGCCGTACAAATGGCGTGGTGTGGTTCCGTAAAAGCGTGCATGTGCCGGCTGCCTTCATCAATAAGCCGGTAAGGCTCTGGCTGGGCAGAATTGTAGACGCGGACTCCGTTTTCGTCAACGGGCAGTTTGTGGGCACTACCGGCTATCAATATCCCCCACGTCGCTATGAATTGCCTGCCGGTGTACTGAAAGCTGGCAGTAACACCATTGCTGTAAGAGTGGTCAATACCGCCGGCAGGGGAGGCTTTGTGCCGGATAAATTATATGCCATTGCCACCGATACGGATACCCTGCACCTCGAAGGCGACTGGAAATACCGCCAGGGAGCGGTAATGGAACCACTGCGCGGCGCTACGTTTATAAGATGGAAACCGCTGGGCCTCTACAACGCTATGATCGCGCCATTGCTGCATTATGCCATCAAAGGATGCATCTGGTACCAGGGCGAAGCCAATACCGGCCGGGCGCAGGAATATACCGCGCTGTTCAAAGCCCTGATCAGCGACTGGCGCGCCAAATGGCAACAAGGTGATTTCCCGTTCCTGTTTGCGCAACTACCTGGTTTTATGGAGCCGGTAAGCCAGCCCGCCGAAAGCGACTGGGCTGCATTGCGGCAGGCGCAGCTCAACACCCTGCAACGGACACCGCGTACGGGCATGGCCGTTACCATTGACCTCGGCGAATGGAACGACATTCACCCGCTGAACAAACAGGATGTGGGCCATCGCCTGGCATTGCAGGCCATGCGCCTGGCTTATGGTGATAAGCATGTTGTTGCTTCCGGGCCTTTGTATCAATCCATGCAGGTAAAAGGGAACAAGGCTATTTTGAAATTTGCGGACAACGGCAGCCCATTGACAACCAAAAACGGGAAAGCCCCTCAATACTTTGCGATAGCCGGACCGGACCGGCAGTTTGCATGGGCGCAGGCCGACATAAGCGGGCCGTACGAAATAACGGTCTGGAGCGATCAGATTACGCAGCCGGTGGCCGTGCGGTACGCCTGGGCCAATAATCCTGAAGGCGCGAATCTATACAACCAGGCCGGCCTGCCGGCTTCACCCTTTGAAGCGGTTATTAAAAGATAGGGTACGCTATATCCTGTTAAAAACCTTCCGTACATGAAGTACTATTTTTCGCTGTTGTACATCGCCATTGTCCTTTTGCCTGCAATGTTGCATGCGCAGGAAAACAATCCTGCTCCACGCCTGGAAAGAAAAGATGCTGCCACGCAACTGCTGGTGGATGGAAAGCCTTTCCTGGTGCTGGGGGGGGAGCTGGGCAACTCCACGGCATCCACCATTGAGCAGATGCGTCCTGTATGGCCGCGCCTGCAGGCCATGCAGCTCAACACGGTATTGATACCCGTGTACTGGGAGCTGATGGAGCCAAAGGAAAATGTATTTGATTTTACCCGGGTAGATGATCATATCCAACAGGCCCGGCAGCATGATATGAAGATCATTTTCCTCTGGTTCGGTTCCTGGAAGAACAGCATGAGCTGTTATGCACCTGCCTGGGTAAAGACCGACGCGGACCGGTTTGAGCGGGCCACCGACAAGGACCGGAAACCGGTGGAAATACTATCCGCATTCGGTGAAGAGAATTTAGCGGCCGATAAGAAGGCCTTCGCCGCCCTGATGAAACATATCCGGCAGATAGACGAAAAAGAACGTACCGTGATCATGGTGCAGGTGGAAAACGAGATCGGGATGCTGGGCCCTGCCAGGGAAATTACCCGGAAAGCCAATGCTGCCTTTAACCGGCCGGTACCTGCTGAGCTGATGAATTACCTGGTCAACAACAAAGCCTTGCTCTTGCCCGGGCTGCGCAGCCGCTGGGCCGCGCAGGGTTATAAGACCAGCGGGAACTGGGAAGCTGTGTTTGGCAAAGGCCCGGCCACCGATGAGATTTTCCAGGCCTGGTACTATGCCCGTTTTGCCAATGCCGTGGCGGCGGCCGGCAAGGCGGAATATGATATTCCCATGTATGTGAACGCCGCGCTGTTCCGCGAAGGACAGTTGCCGGGCAACTACCCCAGTGCAGGACCATTGCCGCAGGTAATGGAGGTGTGGCAATGTGCCGCACCGGCAGTGGACATTTTATCACCGGATTTTTATAATCCCAATACTACCTACTGGTGCGACCTGTATACCCGCAAACAGCAACCGCTGTTCATTCCTGAAATGCGCTTTGAGCCTTCCTGCGGGGCCAAGGCACTGTATGTATTCGGGCATTACAACACCCTGGGCTTTTCTCCCTTTTCTATCGAGAACGGAGCAAAGGAGGAAGCAGGTGCATTAAAAAGCAGTTACGATATTATCCGCCAGCTACAGCCGCTTATCATAGCCGGCAACAGCATACACCGTAATGAAAAAGGCAACCGGGAAGGCATACTGGTAGATAAGGTTAATACCCGGCAAAAGCTCCGCCTGGGCGGGTATGACATTACCTTTTTGCACGACGGGCTGTTGCCCTGGTCGCCGGTGGCGAAGGATAGCGTATGGGAGCCCGGCGGCGGCATCATCATCCGGGTGGGTGAAGATGAGTTTATGGTAGGCGGCATGGGCGTTTTTGCCACATTTACGTCCGTTGATACCACGGAGGTAGCCAATATTTTATGGATTGATGAAGGCGAATTCGTAAATGGCGCCTGGCAACGCGGCAGAAGGCTGAACGGCGACCAAAGCCACCAGGGCCGCCACCTGCGCATACCCTTTGGCGAATGGGGGCTGCAACGCATAAAACTGTACAGGACGAATGTGGGTACAGCGACCTTTTAATACCCCCGGATGATTATATTTACACTATCTTTTGCCGGTAGATACTCTTTCCTACACTTTGTTTTGCGACGGTAAACGAGTTGAAAACCTGAAAAGATAAGACTATGAATACCCACGCTGAAAAAAAAGGGGAACGTAAAAACCAAATCCCTGCAAGTACGCCAATCGTATTGCAGCGGGGGCAGGCAACTCCACTTCAGTTCGAGGATAGTCGTCCCGAAACGGCTCAATCACAGGTACAGCGTGAAATGGCGGATAACAGTCCGCAGGTGAAGCGGCTGAGCACTTACCAGGAAATGGCCAATGACACGGCGCAGATAAAACAACTGAGAAGCTACCAGGCCCTGGCGGATAATTATGCCAGTATGTCGGCCAGCGGCGTTATACAACGCATGATCGGCAACGGCGGCTATTTACATCGGGGCCGGATAGTGATAGGGCCCTCCGGCGCCAGGTTTGAAATAGTGGACAATGATATTTTTCGCGGCAGGCTGGCATATAAGCTGGAAGACAGGGACGGGAACCAGGTATGGGCGGATTTTCAGGACAATAATTACAACTTTGATCCGTCCTATACCGGAGTATTAGGATTTACCGGCTGGGATGAAAAGAACGTTGAAGAAGGGGAAGCTACCAGGAAGCGGAAAAGAAAAAATGAGGGGAGTGCAACCAAGAAGAGAAAAACAATCGTACCCATCAAGTTCCATGTTGCCAGGCGGCACAACAGCGCCCGGACGTATACTACATTCGACGACCCCGGGGAGGCTATCCGGGTATTGAGAGAAGAATGCGGACTCACAGCGGAGCTGGCCACTTCGATCATCAGTAAAAAGGACTGGAGTTATCCAACGATGCAAAGCCTTATGTCGCTGTTGCAAAAAGAGGGCGCATTGCAGCCGGGGCTTGAAGAGGGGGCGAAACTATGGCAGGCTGAACAGCCGGCGAAGCAATACACCATCAAAACCACCTCGAATGGCTCCCCATTGGCACAGATTGTAGGTTGCCACTTAATGGAATACCAGGAAACGAATAACGGTACGCAGGGGCCCAGGCAAAGCAGGGATGAGTCCAGGAAGAAGCAACTGGAATTTACACAGGCTATACTGGGATTACCGGCGGAGCAGGCGCCGCTGCATAGCCTGGGGATTGGGCAGCCGGATCACGTTAAATTATTTCCTGCGTTATTCGATGTCAAATTTGAAGACAATCAAAACAAGCTGTTCAGTAAAACTGCGGGCTCCCTGACCTTTAAACTGTACCAGAGCGCGCTCAGCGGAAGGGATCAGCAGTTCAGCCATAAGGATACATTATTGAGCGCTGCGCGAAAGGACCGTAAAGAAAAGACAAAACAAGTGCTCCGGGAAATGCAGTTTGATGCGGATGCCTTGCACAGGTTCAGTGAAAAGGATGAAGATCACCTGAGGGTACACCTGGGCGTGAAAGATACCGGGAGTGATAATAGCATGGAAGAAGACGAATCCTGGAAATTCCCCTTTTCCGTAGCAGAGGTTGGTGAGTGGACCCTGCGTGAGTTTTATGATTATGTATTTAAGCACAATGTGTACTCGGGGGGCATGTTCAAGGAATATGCGGCAAAAATGGCAGAATTAGACATCCTGGAGGGCGAATCAAAGGATAGTGATGCACAGCAGCAGATAGAAAAGAGCCGGGCAAGGAGAAAGGGGGTGCAAAGCAGGGTGAAAAGCGCTAATGATGAATTGTTCAGGATCATGCGGGTGCTGCAGATCGATATTGTAAAAGCTTATCAGCGGCTGCACCAGTGGGAGGAAAAATTAAGCATACTTCAATCCGGTAACCCCGAAGATGAGCAGAAAAAGACGACAATAGCAGCGTATAAGGCATCACTGGGGGATTACATGAAAATGACATTAACAGAACTGAAAAAGAAGAGATACCCCACACCGCTACAGGGAATAGGGGACAAGCAATTGAAGGAACTAACGGGTACGCAGCCAACCGAGGCGCCTCCTGCTAAAAACGATGGTGAGGAAAACATATCATAGCGTATATTCGCATCCATGAAGTGGCTGCTTTACCTGTTCTCGTTTTACGTACTGCTGTTGTCCGGCATCCCCTGTGATGCGGACGAGCATTGCTGTGCGGATGAGATCACCTGCACCACCGAACCCGCGAAGCCGGCGCATGATCCGGATCATAAGCCGGCCTGTCCCTGCTCTCCCTTTTTTGCCTGTGGCGCCTGTCATGCCATTGTGGTGCCTGATCATACTATTGAATTTTTAAAGCCGCTACGCCCGGTAGCAGCCCCGCAAAGTGACTATAAAGTACATCCCCCTGCTGATTTTTCACCTTCCATCTGGCAGCCTCCCCGGCGGGCGCGTACCACCGCCTGATCATACTTTACAGCATGCCTGCATGCAGGCATGCGTCATTTATTTCATTATAAATTACATACCGGAAAATGATAAAAGTTTTAGCGCTGGCGCTATTGCTTTGCATGGGTAACCTGTGCATGGCGCAGCATCTGTTCACAGCTATTATAAAGGATGCAGACTCCCGCGAGCCGCTGGCAGGAGCCGCCGTACTGCTGGCAGGCAGCAACAAAGGCGCCGCAGCAGATGAAAACGGGATCGTGGTGCTTACCGGCATACCCGGTGGTAAGCAGGAACTGCTGTTTCGCTCTGTCGGCTACCGGCAGCATAGGGAAATACTTGTCTTTCCCCTGGATAATGACACGCTCACCATACTGCTGGAACCGGCAGGGGAGGAGGTGGAAGAGGTGGTGATCAGTTCTACCCGCAGCACCCGCACCATTCAGAACATTCCCACCCGCGTGGAATTTATAGGAGGGGAAGAACTGGAAGAAAAGGGCAATATGAAACCGGGGGACATACGCATGATGCTGAATGAAAGCACGGGTATACAAACCCAGCAGGTATCCGCTACCTCCGCCAATTCCAGCATCCGCATACAGGGCCTCGACGGCCGCTACACCCAGATGCTGAAGGACGGGTTTCCCATGTACGCCGGGTTTTCCGGCGGCCTGGGACTGCTGCAAACGCCTCCCCTGGACCTGAAGCAGGTAGAGGTGATCAAGGGCGCTTCCTCCACCCTGTATGGCGGCGGCGCTATAGCGGGGCTGGTGAACCTCATTTCCAAAGAGCCCACGGAAGAAAGGGAACTGCGCTTCCTGGTGAATGGCACTTCTGCCGGCGGTCTGGATATCAACGGCTTCTACGCTCAAAAATTCAAACGGACCGGTTGGACCGTTTACGCCGCCCGCAACAGCAGCCGGCCCTATGACCCATCCGGCACCGGTTTTACAGCCATTCCTGAAACAGAGCGCTATGTATTGAATCCACGGCTGTTTGTTTACTTCAGCCCCCGCACCACCATGAACATTGGCGTTAATACCATCTTCGAGGACCGCACCGGCGGCGACATCCGGTATATCAAAGGGCATGGCGACAGCACGCATAGTTACTTTGAACGGAATAAAAGCAGCCGTTTCTCCACGCAGTTTTCCCTCGGGCACCAGTTCAGCGACCACAGCGGCCTGGTGATCAAAAATTCCGTGAATAATTTTAACAGGAAGATCACGGTCCCCGCGTATGTTTTCGACGGTAAGCAATGGTCCACTTATTCCGAAGCAGCCTACCATAACAACCGGGAGCAAATGGACTGGGTTGCCGGTCTGAACGTGTATACTGATAACTTCAATGAATACCCGAAAGACAGTTTCCCGCAGCGGGATTACGGTCAATATACCCTGGGCGGGTTTATACAGAACACCTGGAAAGCCAGTGACTGGTTGCAGATGGAGACAGGCATACGCGGTGATTACGTGATAGATTACGGTTTTGTGTTCCTGCCCCGCATAGCCGCCCTCTTCAGGATCTCCCCCGCACTTAGTTCGCGTCTGGGCGGCGGCCTGGGGTATAAGGTGCCCAATATCTTCACGGAAGAAACGGAGCGCATACAATTCAGGTCGGTATTGCCTTTGGGCGCGGCGGCCGACCAACTGGAAAGGTCTTACGGCGTTAACTTTGATGTGAATTACCGCACCACTTTATTTGAAAAGCTCAGCCTCAGCATCAACCAGCTTTTCTTTTATACCCGTATCAACCATCCTTTACTGCTGGCGCAGGCCGCCGGCAACCGCTACCAGCTTGCCAATGCTGACGGTTACCTGGATACCAAAGGCTGGGAAACCAACGTTAAGCTGTCATTCCATGATTTTAAACTCTTTCTTGGATATACCTTTACCGATGCCCAATTGAAACAGGGAAGCAGGGTGCAGGAGAATCCGCTTACGGCGCGACATCGCCTGAATAATGTACTGATGTATGAAGTGGAGGAAAAATGGCGGGCCGGGCTGGAAGCGTATTACTACAGCCGTCAGCACCTGAACGATGGCGCCACCGGGCAGCCCTACTGGACATTCGGTTTTATGGCAGAACGGATGTGGGAACGCTTTTCCCTGTTCATCAATTTTGAGAACTTTACAGATACCCGGCAAACGAAGTTTGACAGCATATATACCGGAACGGTAACGCAGCCGGTATTCAGGGATATTTATGCCCCGCTGGACGGTTTTGTGGTGAATGGCGGGTTGAAGCTGCGGTTGTAGGGATTGGATTTCCCAGCGGAAAAATATATATTCAGCCAATAAAAATCCACGTCATGAGATTGGCTTTGTTATTTGCTATTACCTTATTCGTTACCGTTACTACCGCAGCCGGGGTAGGTACCGACCTGGAAGTGTTCAGGCCTGGTAACGGTGCGGTTGTCCGTCAGGAGGGTCAACTGCTGGAGATCACCTGGCCGGCCGGCAATGCACTTGCCGGTAAAATTATATTTGACCTGGCGCCCGGCCGCGCGCTTTTTAAAGAGATCTATCTCGGGAACAAACTGGTCACCGCCAATGTTGACCCGGCTTTTGTGCTCACAGTCGGCAAAAGAGACCTGCTTTCACAAAACAGGTGGAACATCTTTTTTGATAAAGTGCCCAACCGTCCGCATGAGTCATTCCCGTTAATAATGAAGAAGAACGCTGCATCCGTAAAGACGGAAGGCAGCCGCACGATCGTTACCATCGGGCAATTGACGGCAGAAAGCTTTACAGGTACCTTGGAAGTTACCTGCTACAACGGCAGCCCCTTATTCAATGTAGCCGCCGTGATAACCACAGAAGCGGAGGCCAAAGCAATTGTTTTCGATGCAGGAATGGTGAGCCGTTCTCCCGACTGGCAGCGGGTTTCCTGGATCACTACGGGTGACAGCCTGCGGCAGGCGCGGGTAGTGGCAAGTGACACCGCCCGCAACCTGGCGGTTAAGTACCGCGCCATTGCTGCGGCAGGCGGGCAAGGGGTGCTGGTATTGTTTCCTCCGCCGCACCAGTATTTCTATCCTTTGGATGAAGCCTTTAACCTGCGGTTTACCTGGTATGGCGGCGGGTACCGCCGGCTGGTGGATGGCTATGGCATTGGTATCAGGCAGGAGCTGCAGGGCGACAAACGTTTTGTGCCCTGGTTTAATGCACCGCCGGGAACAAAGCAGCGCCTCAATTTCTTTTGTTTATTGAGCACGGAAAACGATGCGGAGGCTTTTGCTGCCGTAAAACGTTTTACGCATAATGACCGCTACGTGCGGCTGCCCGGGTTCAAAACCATGTCCAGCCATTTCCATAATGAATTTATTATGAAGGTGGTGATGGCGGGAAAGCCGGTACCGGAGCACCCGGAGTTTGTGAAAGTGTTCAAACAACTGGGCCTTGATATTGTGCACCTGGCAGAGTTCCATTACACCGCTGATCCCAGGGGACCGGATGAGAAAAGACTGCCCCAGTTGAAGGCGCTTTTCGACTTATGTGAAAAGCAATCCGGCAAAGATTTCCTGCTGCTGCCGGGCGAAGAGCCGAATGAATTTTTGGGCGGCCACTGGCTCGAGCTGTTCCCCCGCCCGGTGTATTGGGTAATGTCCCGAAAACCCGGTGTACCCTACGTGGAAGAAAAAACCGGCTACGGTAAGGTATACCATATCGGCAACAAGGAGGAGATGCTGCGCCTGCTGGAAGACGAGCAGGGCCTTGCCTGGACAGCCCATCCCCGGACAAAGGGGTCCGTAAACACACCGGACATCTATAACCATGAAGCATTCTTTTTGTCCGACCGGTTTATGGGCGCCGCCTGGAAGGCGATGCCGGCAGACCTTTCCCAGCCCCGGCTGGGTAAAAGGGTCCTGGACCTGCTGGACGATATGAACAACTGGGGAACAAAAAAGACAGTGATCTCTGAAGCCGACCTGTTCACCGTCACACAGGAGAACGAGATGTATGCGCACATGAATGTCAACTACCTCATGCTGGACAAGCTGCCCGCCTACAAGGACGGCTGGAGCCCCATCCTCGACGCCATGCAGCATGGCCGGTTCTTTGGCACTACAGGTGAAGTGCTGATCCCCTCGTTAAAGATCAACGGGCATATCTCGGGCGATAGCCTGCAACTCCCTCCCGGCGGTATGGCGGATATCGTACTTACATTGAACTGGACATTTCCCATGAATTTCGTGGAGGTGATTTCGGGAGACGGTGCTAAAGTATACCGGGAGAAAATAGATCTCCGGGACACGGAGGCTTTCGGGGAAAAGACCTTTACCTTCAAAAGTCAACTGGCCGGCCGGAAATGGGTACGCGTGGAGGCCTGGGATGTAGCCGCCAATGGAGCTTTCAGCCAGACCTTCTATCTCCGCTAGGCGGTGGCATATTGTATGAAGTGAATGTTCGCCGGCAGACTGAAATCGCACAAATAGTGGTTTTGCTTAAATAAACTACTATATTTGCAACAATATTGCAAAAACGTGTCGGCCTTAAATACATACAGATCAGTGATCGCTGCTATGCTGTTGGCGCTGTACACCTTTATTGCAACCCCTGTTGAGCACTGGCATCACCATGCCTCGGCCGCTTCGGGAGCCGATCTTACAACGGTTCCGAAGGGAAAGGTCATACATGCAGGGAAAGAACATTGCAGGATCTGTACGCATCAATACAGCGTTTACGAGGAAAGCTGCCTCTTTCACTGGCAGCACCGGCCGCTGTTCCTGGGAATGATTACCTGCTTTTACAAGCGGGAAATTACTTTGGCCTTCACTTTAACCTGCTCCAATAAAGGTCCCCCTTTGCCTCACCTGGTTTAATATCACCGCTGCTTACAGCAACGGATCATGAAATGCATCACCTGCATGCCATGGCGTTAAACCGCACCGCGTGCATGTTGATCAGGGACGGTTTGCGTCCGCCTCTATTTATGTTCTCCTGCGCTGTAGCCTGGCAATGATCAATATGAATAAAAAGTGGTGCCAGGTATAGGCAACCTTATTTACATGCTCCATATTATTTTGTTATGCATCATCATGAAGTAACGGCCATGCTGCAAAAAAAAGGAGTCCTTCCTACTACGGCCAGAACCGCCTTGCTGGCGATCTTTCTCGAACGGCAGGAGGCCCTGAGCTTTCAGCAGATAAGAAGCCGGATGTCCGGCGCCTATAACCGCGTAACCATTTACAGGGCATTGGATCTGTTCCAGGAAAAAGGCATTATCCATATACTCCCATCCACGAGCCCGGTAACTCGCTATGGATTGCTGGAAAATAATAAGGACCCGTATTACCAGCAGCATTTACATTTTCTATGTGACATCTGCGGCCGCACAATTTGCCTGGGCAATATTCCCATTCCCCAGTTTAAGCTCCCGGAAGGCTTTAAGGAGAAGGAAACGGAAGTGGTGATCACAGGAGAATGCAACAGTTGTACGCAAACATCCTGATGCCGCTGATCGCATTTTATCGTAGGAATCTTCAGGGGATATTCTATATTTGCAACAGTATTGCAAAAAATGAGCTGAAGGTTTAATAAAATGCATAGTCACGTAGTTCCGCTATTATACTATTGTTTTCTCTTCATGACTGTTGCCACAGGGGCGATGGCGCAATCCGTCCGCCTGGCAGGCCGGGTGCTGGATCATACACAGGCGCCTGCCCGCGGCGCAACAGTGGCGGTGTACCCGGCCGCCAAAACTGCGGTGACAGATACAGCGGGATATTTTTCCTTTGCAGACCTGCCGCGCGGCAGGCAACAAATAACGGTGACCTTTACCGGCCATCACCAGGCTATGCTGGAAGTGAACCTGCGGAAGCACCTGAATAAAGTAGCGGATATCACCCTCATCCCGTTTACCCGGGTGCTTGGGGAAGTGGTGGTGTCAGATAATTATGCCGGGCGCAACCGGCGGGAGTCGTCGCTGCAGATCGAAGCGGTGAACAGCGATTATATCCGGCGCAACCTGGGAGGCAGCTTAATGCAATCCCTGGAGCGCCTGCCCGGCGTGAAAACCATCGGGATCGGATCGGGGAACTCCAAACCGCTGATCCGCGGGCTTGGCTTCAACCAGGTAGTGGTGGTAGATAACGGTATTAAGCACGAAGGGCAGCAGTGGGGAGCCGATCATGGCCTGGAAATAGACCAGTTTGCCGTGAACCGCCTGGAGATCATAAAAGGGCCGGCATCGTTCGTGTACGGCTCCGACGCTATCGCAGGCGCCATCGACATCAAGCCCGCTCCGCCGCCCTCGCAGGATACGCTGGGGGGCGCCTTTGACCTGGCAGGCAGATCGAATAATAACCAGTACGGCGGCTCTCTTCAGCTTTACGGGCGGAAAGGCGCGTTTTTCTTTGATACCCGCCTCACCCATACCGCCTATGGTGACTACCGGGTGCCAGCGGACACCGTGTATGTTTACAGTTACGCCGTAGGGTTGAATAACCGCTATGTACGCAATACGGCGGGCAGGGAATGGAACCTGCACGCCAGTGCAGGATGGATGGGTAGCCGCATGCAGTCCGTCTTTTACCTGAGCCGGGTGTACAATAAAACCGGTTTCTTTGCCAATGCACATGGCCTGGAGCCCCGCCGCGTAGATGCCGCGCTCCATGACCGTTCCAACCGGGACATGCTGATGCCTAACCAGGAAGTAACGCATCACAAGATCATTAACCGCAGCGTGTTCCGGCCGGGCAGGCACCGGCTGGAGACCGAGCTGGGCTTTCAGCGGAATTTCCGGCAGGAGTGGAACCAATATGTGAATCACGGTTATATGCCACCCGTTTATCCCGGTCACATGCAGGTGCCGTCTACCCTGGAAAGGCAGTATGACAAAAGGGTATATTCCCTGAACATACAGGATGAAATTACATTGGGCCGGCATGCGCTTACCTTTGGGGCCAATGGTGAATACCAGCGTAACCGCATTGATGGATGGAGTTTCCTGATACCCTCCTTTGACCAGGTGACGGCCGGCGCTTTCGTTTATGACAAACTGCGGTTGAATGACGCATTATTCCTGCACGGCGCGGCCCGTTATGACTACGGGAGGATCGATATGAAGGAGTATACGGACTGGTTCAGCTCGGATATTGTTTCCAACGGGGATACGGTCCGGCAATACCTGCAACGTGCCGGCAATCTTACAAGGATGTTCAACAGTGTGAACTGGTCGGCCGGCGTCAACTTTACGCCGGGGGCATTTACGCTGAAAGCGAATATCGGCAGCAGCTTCAGGATGCCGATCGCCAAAGAACTGGGCGCCAACGGTGTCAACTACCACTATTTCCGGTATGAGAAGGGAGACCCGGGATTGTCGCCGGAACGCTCCTACCAGTTGGATCTCGGGCTCGGCTGGACGGCCACCGGTTGGTCCGTGGAGTTGAGCCCCTTTTTCAATTATTTTCCCAACTATATTTATCTGAACCCTACCTCGCAGCACGACTACTATTACGGGGCCGGCAACCAGGTGTTTCATTACGCGCAAAGCCGTGTAATGCGCTACGGGGGAGAAGCGCAGGTGAGGTACAGGTTCCTGGAGCACTGGAGCGCGGAGATACTGGGGGAGTACCTGTATAACGAGCAACTGTCCGGAGAAAAGAAAGGCTACACCCTGCCCTTTACGCCGCCGCCTTCCCTGTTGTTAAACGTCAGTTATCACCCGGTGTTCAGGAAAACCCTGCACGAAAGCTATGTATCGCTTGACTACCGGCTGACGGCGAAGCAGGATAATATTGTTCCACCGGAAAGAAAAACACCCGGGTACCGCGTGCTCAATTTTTCGGCCGGGAGCAGGGTCCGGCTGAAGCGGCACGACCTGACCATTCACCTGCTGGTGCAGAATGTGCTGAATACGAGATACCTGCGCCATACCAGCTTCTACAGGCTGATCCAACTGCCGGAGCCGGGGCGTAACATTATTTTATCTGTTAAGATCCCTTTTAGTGTAAGCATCAATGGATAGGGCAGCCCACCATAAGAAAGTAATGATTGTACTGCTGTCTGCGGTCCTCCTGTTCTTTGCGCAGCAGAAGTCCCTGCATTACCTGGTTGTTCAGCATCATGTTAATGAACATAAGGACCTGTGCGGTATCCATAAAACCCAACGGCATTGCACGGTTTGCGACTATCACTTTTCTTTTGCCATCATCGCCGCCCCCCAGGTAGTGGATTTCATCGTCCAGCGATATACCTTATTGAATACCATCCGGTTTTCATACTGCATTCCTGCGGTAATCATTGACAGTTTCAAAAGGGGACCTCCTTTTTTCCCGTATGTCACTACCGATTTCTGACAAACAAATTGCTGCGACCCGGGCTATGGGCCCGGCTTTCCATCCTGCATACGCATAAGGTATGTGCCCGCCCGGCCTGCTGTTTCCGGCAAGGCGGCAAATCCAGGGAACCAGGAGAGTACTACCTGGGCGTGCTGTACAGGAACACCACCTGCAATATGAGCTTGTATCACTACATCGACTTTTCAATCCGTTACGAATAATCACTTTGTCAAAATCAATAGTATGAAAAAAGCCACATTCATGTGCCTTGCCGTATTGGCCTCCCTGTTATTTACGCGTTGCAGTAAAGACAAGGAGGAGGTGGATACCGTTTACCCGGAGATCGACCTTTCTGTTGCAGGGGCTTTTCCCCGGCAATGCAGCAGCATTCAACGCGGACAGGCTTTCACATTCAAAGCCCGTTTCAGCGATAACGCGGAACTGGGCTCTTACAGCCTCGACGTCCATCACAATTTCGACCATCATTCGCATAGCACCGAGGTGGAGGAATGCGACCTGGAGGCAAAGAAGACGCCGGTGCAGCCATTCCTGTTCATAAAGGATTATGCGATAACGGCCGGGCTGCAGGAATATGTAGCAACCGTTGAGATCAGCGTGCCGGCAGACGCCGACCCCGGGGATTACCATTTTATGGTAAGGCTTACGGACAAGGAGGGCTGGCAGACGATGAAGGGGCTCAGTATTAAAATTACTGACTGATAAACATGACTTGTTTCAATCCATCTTATTACCTAACATTTAAAACCGACATCATGAGAACTAATTTTAGAACACTATTCATGGTACTAAGCATTTCGGCCTTGTTTGCAGCCTGCTCCGATGATGATGACGTGCGTCCTGCCGCTCCTTCCATTACGGAAGTGGAGATCGGGGCCGATAACAGCAAGATCGGGTACGCTGGCAGCGACTTCCATATTGATGCAGCCATTACCGCCGCGGGCAGCATTGCAAATGTGCAGTTGGAGATACATCCCGAGTCCGGCGCCGGCTGGGAATATGACTCTGTTTATACGGAAGGCTTTGCGGGGCTGAAAAACGCCCAGTTCCATGAGCATATCGATATCCCGGCGGATGCCGCTGTGGGCCATTATCATCTTCATCTGACGGTAACGGATGAAAACGGCGTGAAAGCAGAAATAGAGGAAGAGATCGAGATCCGGCAGGACGCTACGCTGCCGTCTATTTCCGGGCTTGGCATTGAGCTTGAGAACAACGGGAATGAGCTTCACCTGGAAACAACCATTACCGCGCCTAACAAAATTGCGGAGGTGAGCGTGGAAATACACGGGGCCTGGGAGGAAGAGTACACCTACACCGATGCGGAGATGGTAGGGCAGACCACTTATGACTTCCATAAGCATATAGATATTTCAGCCGCTCCCGCCGGTCACTACCATGTTCATATCAAGGTGGTGGACCAGGCAGGAAAGGAACGTGAGTTTGAAGATCACTTTGATAAACCATAAGCAGCACCGGACCATACCAAAGCCCGCAGACAGCAATGTTTGCGGGCTTTGTGCCTTAAAGCCGGTCCTGTTCTTCTATGCGGCGCGTTTTGCTGACGGCCGGGTTGCCGCCAAAATGATAGGTCAGGGACAGGCCTATTCGCCGGGTGTCCGGCCGGTTATGATAGGTGTAATCCGTATAATCCGTTTGCGAGGTGGCTTTGAAATGATTGGTTGAGAACAGGTCGTTCAGGGACAAGCGAACATCAAGCGCTTTTTCCAGGAAGGATCTTTTCAGCCCGCAATCGACAAAAAAGTAAGCGCTGTGCTTATACACGCCCAACAGCTCGCTGGAATACCAGTAGGCGTTGCATTCCATTTTAAGGCCCATGGGAAGGGCGATCTGCTGCAGTAGCTGTAAATTGGCGGCCCATTGCGACAATGTGCTGCTGCCATGCAACTGGCCTATGGGGTATTCCATGTAATTCAGCCCGGCGCTACCCTGTACCTGCCAGCCGTGCAGGAGCGTGAAGGGAGCAGTGAAATTCAGATCGAAGCGTTCAAGGCGGTCAAAATTTGCCATCTGGCTGATGACGGCGTTCGTGCCCGGTTCAACCATGAGCCTCCGCGACAGGAAATCGGTTCTTTTGCTGTAGCTCAGCATCAGGATGTACTTTTGCCGGAAAGTATACGTAGAAGTAAATAGCCAGCCCATTTCAGGCTTCAGGTCCACATTTCCTGCAAACATAAAATAGGGGTCGTTATACCACCGTACCGGGTTGAGGTTGGCGTACCTGGGCCGTTCTATCCTGCGGCTGGCAGCAAAATTGATCTTGTGCTGCTCACTGATCTCATATTCAAGGGAGCCGGAAGGGAACAAGCGGGTATAGCTCCATTTATTGTCAACCAATTGCTTTACCGTATGGCCGCTTGCCTCTGTATCCTCCAGTCGCAGGCCCATGTTCAGGCTGATGCGGCCAATCTTTTTCGAGGCCGAAACATACGCTGCCTTTATTGCTTCGGTATACATGAAATGATCGGAGAGGGAAGGCGCCTCAACGAAGTGGCCGGCAACGAGCGAGTCAAAACGGAACTGGTTGTCGTTGGTTACTTTGGAGTATTTGAGCCCGGCCTTGATCGTGATGGCGGGAAACGGCAATTCAGCGTCCAGCTTAAAAGAGCGGATCTTTATAAATCCCGGTTGCGTGGACCGTAATACTTGCTGATCGCCTGCCGGTGCGCCCTCTGGATCATGATAAATGCTTTCCATCCGGGAATCAGAGTAATTCCGGTAGGAGATATAGTGCGCATCCGCAGTTATATTTTTCCCGGCGGAATCAATATCAAACCGGTACCCCAGGTTGCCCGCGTCATAGTAATAGGGCTCGATAATGTTAACGGTGGTGTACAGGGTGCCAAGCAGGTGCTGCGCCTGGTCATATTTGCCAATTACTGACGATTTGGGCGCCGTGAAGTCATCCTTATAACCAGAATATCCTGCCTGCAACTGGTGGCGCGGCGCAATCTGCCAGTCTGCCCCTAGCCGGTAGGTATAGTACCTGATCTTGAAAGCTACTTCATTGTCTCTTTGTATCCTGACGGTTTCACCATTCTCATTAATCGTATTGCTGCTGCGGCCTTTAATGAGCTTATGCGGGGTGTTAAAATCAAAGGAGCCGCTGATGCTGAATTGCCGTCCCCGGAAGTTGGCTGATATGTTTTCATTTGTCATCCAGTACTTTCCCTTTGAAACCGCTGCCCGCAGGTCGGCAGCATAGCCGGCCCGCAGGTTTTTCCTGGTCACAATGTTGAGGATGCCGGCGTTTCCGGCAGCGTCGAATTCGGCGGAAGGGGACAGCAGCATTTCTATTTTAGCGATATTTTCCGCACTGATCCCCTTGAGCATCTGCGCCAGCTCTTTTCCCGATACATACGTCATTTTTCCATCCATCATGATGTTCAGTTGGGAAGAGCCACGGAACAGGATGTTTTCGTCCTGGTCAACCGTTACACCGGGCAGGTTCTTTAAGAGATCCATTACGGAGCTGGCGGCAGTAGTGGCGCTGTTGGCTACATGCAGCGTTACCTTGTTGCCGCTGACGGCGATCTTGTTTCGCTGTGCGGAAATGACCACCTGTTGGAGTGTATCTATGCCGGGCAGCAGCATGGCCGGCGCCTGGGTGCTGTCCTGCGATGCTGTTTGCCCGTAGCTGCGCAGCGAAACGGAAGCGTAGAGCAAGACGGTTATAATACGGGTTTTCTTGATCGTAAAGCGCCTGCCGGCGCCTTTTTGCCGGGACAGATCAATACTTTTCAATGCAGCAGCACCATCGTGCCGCTTACCAAGCAGTTCAGCCATGCGGAAAATTGGAATTATAAACAGGGCGGATTGCTGTTAACCAGCAGTTTTACCACCATTACCATGTATGCAGATGATCAGGCGATTACGGGCGGCCCCCGCAGCCATACGTGAGGAGAACGGATGGTAGTGTAAGCAGCAGGGTAGTGGGCGTACCATGCAACAGCAGGCTGTAACGGCTGGAAACAAAACTGTACAATCGCTACGCCGGCGGCCTTGGCCGGTTGAAAATCGCATATTACACAATGATGTACCGGTGGGTGGACAGCCAGCGCAGAGCGGCCGGGAGATGCATGCTTGGTTAAAACGGGAGTGGGGTGGTGATGAAAAAGCTTTACCCCATGAATGCCCGGCATAAGTACCAGGAGTACAAATGCGGTGAGCTTCGTGGAGCGTATGTTTTGTAAAACAGGCACAAACAAAGATAGGCGCTTTTTTCAATAATTGCAACAATGTTGTATTTATTGAAAGAGTACGGTTGTGCCTGCAATAGTGGCAATATGCAATGACAAGCCAAGGCTATCTCTTATAGAAACAGCCTTGGGGTGTAGACCAGGTTAACACAAATTCGTTGTGCAGGTGAGCACGCAGGAGGCGCAGGTTCGGCGATCGCTCCAGCAATCAATTTCAGTGGCGAGGCGATAATTTTGTTGAGGCTTTGAAAGGGACGCGATCTTGATTTTTGTGAGCTTGAGGGATTTTGACGTTTTCTTTTTCATAATGCTTGGGTTTTTGGGTGAAAAATGGTTTTTGAGGAACATAACCGGGTTGCGTTATGTGAACAAAATACTTTCCTAATTTACTATTTTATTCCCGAATAACGTTTATCATATTTATATATAAAGACCCTGGGCGGCACATATCCTTACTGCTTACCCGCATATAACTAAAGAATCTATTTATGCCGCTTTAAAGTATGCCGTATTAAAGATAAAAGGAGAATAGGGTTAAAGAGATATACAATTACTTTTGTTTTTTACTGTAATAATTGTAATATTAACACATAAAATCCCTACCTCCAATCAATGCAGCAGGAGCGTATCATAAAGGAATTACAGTTGCGCATTGCTTTGTATGAAGATGTCAAAGCATACAGTGAGCTTTATCTCCTTCTGTTCAACGGCCTGCACAGGTTTTCCTACTCAGTCGTCAGATCCCGCGAAGCAGCGGAGGAAATAGTGTCCGATGCCTTTATAAAGCTATGGCAGGTAAGGGGCGGGCTGGAGAAGGTGGATAACCTGAAAGTTTACCTCTACGTTATCACTAAGAATCTCTCCCTTAATTATCACGCCAGGACGGCAAAGAAACAGCTTGTGCAGCTTGACCAGATTGATGTTGAAACCATCATAGAGGTCAAAAGCCCCGAAGACATCTATATCTCCAATGAGATCATCAATAAGGTCCGGCAGGCTGTCTGCCAGTTACCGCCCCAGTGCAGGATCATTTTCCAGTTGGTGAAGGAGGACGGGCTGAAGTACAAGGAGGTGGCCGGTATCCTGAATTTATCCGTGCTGACTGTCCGTAACCAGCTTGCCATCGCCATAAAGAAAATTTCAGAAGCATTACCCCTCCAATACAGGTCCCTGCTGCATTTTCATGACCGGTTCTCCACCTCCTGACGGCTTTAAATTTTTTTTTAGTGTCTTTGGTACATTTTAATTGCCCGCTGTGTCCTTATATTAACAGACACCTGTTCAAATGCCGGGAGATCAAAGATTTTGGTTATTAGTCAGTTTAAAATTAAGCGGGGAAGCCACTGCCAGGGAACTAGAGGAGCTTGAATATCTTATCGCGCAGGATCCCGGTTTGCGGGCCCATTTGGAGATGCTTGGCGCCATGTGGAATGAAAAGCATGCGGGCCTGGTGGAAAAAAAGGAAGAAGCGCTTGACAGGCATTTGGAAAGGTTCAGGGCGCATTTGCAGGACCCTGCACAGCAGGAGGATGTGGTAATGTTAAGACCGTCAGTGGCAGGGCGGTCAGGGCGTAGGATGCTGTTGCGCCTGGGCGCAGTGGCGGCGTCTGTGCTGCTTTGCTGTGCTGCGGTGAAGTACTATTATAGCGGTAAGGAACATACGAAGTTGGATGCAGCCGGTCATACTGTTGCCACAAAGCCGGGCACCAGAAAAAATATTACGCTGCCGGACGGTTCCAGCGTGTGGTTAAATGCTGACAGCAGACTGACTTATATAGGCGATTTCCGGGGGAATACCCGGGAAGTGCACCTGTCCGGGGAAGCGTTTTTTAATGTAACAAAAGATAAGGACCGCCCATTCATTATTCACACAAGCGCCATTGACCTGAGGGTCCTGGGCACGGCTTTCAATGTCAGGTCATATGAAAGTGAGAAGGAAACGGAAACTTCACTGGTCAGCGGGGCAGTTGAAGTGACATTGAGAAATGACCCCCTTAAAAAAATTATCCTGAAGCCCAAGGAGAAAATACTGGTAAATAACACGGTAAACAGCACGGCCTATACTACAGCAGGCGGAAAAGGGCATGAAGAAATCCCCCTGATTGTACTGGGCAAAATACGCTACTGGGGAAAGGATAGCAGCAATAATATAGAAACCGCCTGGATGAAGAACAGGCTGGTGTTTGACAGGGAGACACTGGACAAGATAGCCGGGAAGATTGAACGCTGGTATGGTGTGCGTGTAATCATTACCGATGACCGGCTGAACGAAGCAAAATATACAGGACTGTTCGAAAACGAAAAATTGAAAGAAGTACTGGAGGCATTACGACTAACAGGAGGATTCCACTATACTATACAGGAAGATAAGGTGACTATCAACCAATAACAGCATAAATACAAGAGGGTAGATGTAAATTTTCCACGTGCCTTCAGGCGGAGCTTTGTGCCGCCGGGGGTAAATAGTAACATTTCACGTTAGACTAGATTATGAAAAACGTTACAAAAAAACTGCTGCTTGCCTGGTCTTTCGCCGCCAGGTGCGCGCTGCTGTCAGCCAGCCTTCTTTTCCTTGAATCCTTTACCGGCATTGATGCCCAGGACACTATCAGCCTTACCCTGGATAAGGTGGACCTGGCCAGGGTGTTTAAAGCTATTGAGGAACAGGGGAAATACCGCTTTGTGTATAAGGAGGAGATCCTCCCGAAAGACAAGCGGGTAAGCCTGCGCGTTAAGAACGCTACACTGGAGGAAGTGCTTGACATAGCGCTTGAAAACACCCTGTTGACCTTCAGGAAGATCAACAGCAACCTGGTAACCATTGTTCCACTGGCTTCAGACAGGGAGGTGTCCGGCCCTTTGGCGGAAACGGTAAAAGGAAAAGTTATCAATGAGAAAGGGGAACCGCTTGCCGGGGCAACGGTGGTGGAGAAAGGCGCCGGCAATTCTGCCATTACAAAAAGCGATGGCTCTTTCACTATCACTGTCACGAACAGTACAGCGGTGCTGCTGGTTACCTATGTAGGATACGCGCCGGCGGAGCTTCCGCTATCGGGCAGGCAAAGCCCTGTTTCCATCCAGTTGCTGCCCGTGACGGTATCGATAAATGACGTTGTAATTGTGGGCTACGGGAAGCAGAAAAGGGAAAGCGTGGTAGCCGCGGTGGCCCAGGTGAACGGCGCCGTGCTGGAACGCGCCGGCGGCGTTTCCAGTGTTGGCGCTGCATTAACAGGTAACGTGCCCGGCCTGATCACTGCGGCCAGTACTGGTTTGCCCGGGGAAGAAGATCCGCGGATCATCATCAGGGGGCGCAGCACCTGGAATAATGCTGACCCGCTGATCCTTGTTGATGGGGTGGAACGGCCCATGACCAGCATTGACATCGGTTCTGTGGAATCTATATCAGTCCTGAAAGACGCCTCTGCCACGGCGGTGTTCGGGGTAAGAGGGGCAAACGGGGTTATCCTCATCACCACCAAAAGAGGACGGACAGGAAAGGCATCTATCAGGGGAACGGTGAACACTATTGTTAAAGTTCCCTCCCGGTTGCCCGGCAAGTACGATGCTTATGATGCGCTGCGCATCCGTAATAAAGCCATTGAGTATGAGCTGGCCCTGAAGCCGGAAAGCTGGAACGAGTATCTCCCCCAGGCAATCCTGGACAAATACCGTTATCCTGCCAGCCTGGAAGAAGCAGAGCGTTACCCGAACGTTGACTGGGCAAAGGCGCTGTTTAAGGACTATGCAATGTCGCACAACGCCAACATTAATATCAGCGGCGGCACCAGGACAGTTAAATATTTCACCAGCGCGGATTTCCTCCATGAAGGAGACCTGTTCAAAGTATATGACAATAACAGGGGGTATAAGCCCGGCTTCGGCTTCAAGCGCTTGAACGTACGGAGCAACCTGGACTTCCAGTTAACGCCCTCCACGCTTTTTAAAACCAACCTTTTCGGCTCATATGGCGTAAGAAAAAGCCCTTGGGGATTTTCCGGCTCGCAGTACGGGCCCTGGATAGATGCTTACACTACGGCGCCGGACGTTTTCCTGCCGGTTTATTCCGACGGTTCCTGGGGATATTATGCGCCCAGCGAAGGAAGGGCGGAAAACTCCGCCAGGAGCCTGGCCATCGGCGGCATACAATACCAGACCACCGCAAGGATCACCACGGACTTTACCATTGACCAGGACCTGGACATGCTGGTCAGGGGGCTGAAGTTCAGCGGCACAGTTTCCCTGGACAACACATTCGTGGAAAGCGACAGGGGAATCAACGACCTGTATAATGATACCCAACGTAAGTGGATTGACCCCGGAACAGGAATGGTTATTTACAAACAGGCGTATGACGGCGTTACCAATTTTGATTTCCAGGAAGGCATCAAATGGTCGCCCGCAGCGGGAGCGGTAACGGCCAACCAGCGCAGGCTGTTCTACCAGGCGCAGCTCAATTACGCCGTTACCCTGGGCAGTAAGCACAATGTTACAGCCATGGGGCTTTTTAACCGGAACGAGAGCGCCAGCGGCAGCGAGATACCCAACTACCGCGAAGACTGGGTGTTCCGAACCACTTATAACTATGCCGGTAAATACATGGTGGAATACAACGGGGCTTATAATGGTTCGGAGAAATTCAGCCCGGAGCACCGTTTCGCCTTCTTTTCATCAGGCGGGGTCGGATGGATAGTGTCCAAAGAGAAATTCATGCAGGGGCTCAGCTTCCTGGACCTGTTGAAGATACGCGCTTCCTACGGCCAGATAGGGGATGATAATATCAGCGGCAGGTGGTTGTATATGTCGCAGTGGGCCTATGGCGGCAGGGCCAGGCTGGGCGTAACAGGGGAAGGCGCGGAGCAAAGCCCTTACACATGGTACACAGAGACCGCGGTAGGAAACCCGGACATTCACTGGGAGAAAGTGGAGAAAGCCAACCTGGGCATTGATTTCGGTTTCCTGGAAGGGATGATTACCGGTAAGGCGGACTTTTTCCGTGATAACCGCAGCGAAATACTGCTGGCAGGCGGCAGCAGGGCCATTCCCTCTTACTACGGCACAACCGCTCCTGTGGCTAACCTGGGCAGGGTACAGTCAAAAGGATATGAGCTTGAGCTGCACTTCAACTATACGTTCAAAAACAAGATCCGCCTCTGGGCAGACCTTAATATGACCCATTCCCAGAACAAAATAATTGATGCGGATAATCCCACCCTGCTGCCTGAATACCAGAAAACGGAAGGAAAGGAGATCGGCCAGACCTATTCTTATGTAAGCCAGGGCTATTACAATACCTGGGATGAGTTGTATGGCAGCACCATGCACAATACCAATGACAACCAGAAGCTGCCGGGCAACTATCACATCGTGGATTATAACGGGGACGGCGTGATTGACGCGCAGGACAACATTCCCTACGGCTATTCCTCATGGCCGCAAAATACCTACAATGCCACCATCGGCATTGATTGGAAAGGCCTCGGCGTTTTCGTACAGTTTTACGGCGTGAACAATGCCACCCGCCAGGTGGTGTTCAACAGCCTGTCTTCTCAAAGCCATGTAGTATATGACGAAGGCGCTTACTGGACAAAGGACAACACCGGCGACATGGTGCCCATGCTGCGCTGGCTTTCCACCCCGGCAGGCTATTACAGGGGAACCCAATATATGTATGACGGTTCATACATACGCCTGAAGAACGCGGAGATCGCCTATTCGTTCGACGGCAGGTTCATTAAAAGCCTGGGGCTTGCCGGGCTGCGGATTTACCTGAACGGGAATAACCTTTACACCTGGACAAAGATGCCGGACGACAGGGAATCCAACTTCGCGGGCACCGGCTGGGCTTCGCAGGGCGCGTACCCCACAGTGAAACGTTATAACCTGGGCGCTAACATTACTTTCTAAGCTGTTTACCATGAAAATGTATGTAAGAATTTTACTCGTCACTATAGTGATCTCAATTGCGGCAAGACTGGTATCCTGTAAAAAGTATCTTGACAGGGCGGCCGAATCCATTGTATCTGAAGAAGAAGCTTTCAAGAACTTCACCAATTTCCAGGGCTTCACGGAAGAGCTGTACCACTGCATCCCTGATTTCACGAATGCTTACTGGACCAACTCCTGGAACTGGGGGGAGGATGAGATACAATCTACCGCCCGCGATTTCCATTTTATAGTAAAGATCGACAATGGTGATTTCTGGGGATGGCAATCACAGTTTGACGGCTGGCAGGCCGGCTGGATGGACAGGAACAACACTTCCACCAACGATGACCGGTTTGCGAAATCACTGTGGAAGCTGGGCTGGTACGGTATCAGGAAAGCCAACCTGGGGCTGGAGAACATGGACAAATTAACCGATGCCACCCAGGAGGAAAAGGACCTTGTCAAAGGACAGTTGCTGTTCTTCAGGGGCTGGTTCCACTTTATGTTCATGCAGTTCTTCGGCGGCCTTCCCTATATTGACCACGTGCTCCCGGGAGACCAGAAGCTGACATTGCCGCGTCTCGGTTACCATGAGTGTGCGGACAAAGCTGCGCAGGATTTCCGGGAGGCGGCTAACCTGCTGCCGGCAAACTGGGACAATACCACCGCAGGCAAAAGAACACTGGGCAAGAACCAGTTGCGCATCAACAAGATCATGGCGCTGGGGTACCTGGGCAAGAATTACCTGTGGGCAGGCAGCCCCCTGATGAACTATGTATCCACCGGAAGCAGATCCTACAATACCGAGTATTGCAAGAAGGCCGCCGATGCCTTTGCGGAATTGCTGCAGTTGTGTGAAAGCGGGGAAGCGCCCTATAGCCTGGTGGAATTTTCAAGGTACTATACTAATTTTTATACCAGTGGCCAGAACTGGGCGATACCGGGCGGCACTGAAGCTATTTTCCGCGGGCCATATTATGGTGCAAACGGCTCCAACTGGGGAACCAGCAAGCAATACCAGCCGGCGCCGGTGCTGGAAGGCGGCGATGTGAAGTTCCTGCCCACGGCCAATTATGTTGACTACTATGGCATGGCAAACGGGTTGCCTATCCCGGATATTACGAAAGCGGATGCGGAATCCGGCTATGATCCCGCCTATCCCTGGAAAGGCCGGGACCCGCGCTTCTACAACGATATCGTGTTTGACGGCGTGAAATGCGTGCAGGGCGCCACCACTGATGAAGCCAACCGTTACGCCAACCTTTATACCGGCGGCAGCTACCGCGATATCAGCACGGGAAGTCGCACGGGCTACCTGTTGTATAAATTCATCCCGAGAACGGCTAATAAATATGACAATGGCTATAGCTATGATAAAAGCCTGAATATTCACCTGCCTTATATGCGCCTGGCGGATGTGTACCTGATGTATGCGGAAGCTGCCGCACAGGGGTATGGTGCTGCTACCGGTAAATCGCCGGCCTATGGGAAGACCGCGGTGGATGCCATCAACCTTATCCGCGACCGGGCCGGTGTTGGTCATGTGGCGGCCCGGTTCCTTGGCTCCCTGGATGCCTTTATGAGCGAGGTAAGGCGCGAGCGCGCGGTAGAGCTGGCGTTTGAAGGGCACCGTTTCAATGACCTCCGCCGCTGGCTGTTATTGATTGAAAGCCCTTATACCCTGAAGAAGTCCGTTGAGTTTGACCGTGCAGGCACATTCAATACTGTTGATCCTACGGCCAACAGGGTGAACAACCTCCGCGAGACGGTCATCCTGGAGCGCAAGTTCTCACAGAAACATTACTGGCTGCCTTTGAAAAATGCAGACGCCAATATGTACCTGGAGTTTCCCCAGAACCCGGGCTGGTAACATCAACATCCATATAAAAAGTGATAATAATGAGATACATAAAAATAGCAATACTGTTATGTGCGATAGTGTGCCTTGGGCAAAGGGAACTGCACGCGCAGGACACCGCAGGGAACGATATGGATGTGCAGGTGGCCTTCCGTAAGGTGGATGAGAAAGAGCTGCCTGGAGGAGTGTCTGCGGTAAATGTAGCGGAGCTCATGAAGGAGAACTATATTACCAACAGCCTGGATGGCATGGAAGCCCTGGCTCCCGGTTACAATGGCAACAGCCTTTGGGGAATGGGCGGTTACCTGCTGCTGGTGGATGGCGTTCCCCGCGAAATAGGGAACGTGATGCCTACGGAAATAGCGCAGATATCCTTCCTGAAAGGAGTGGGGGCTGTGGCGCTGTACGGCAGCAGGGCGGCCAAGGGCGTTATATATGTGACCACCAAAAGAGGGCGGGCCGGCAATACCAGGATGAATGTAAGGGTGAACACCGGTGTGAATGTGCCTAAGCGCTTTCCAGAGTACCTGGGCTCCGCGGAATATATGACGCTCTACAATGAAGCCCGGCTCAATGACGGGCTCACAGCATTGTACAGCGATGAGACCATTTATAACCACGCCTCCGGGGAAAATCCTTACCGCTATCCCAATGTGGATTATTACTCCCGGGAATACCTCAGGAAAATGTACAACCGCTATGATGCCACCGCTGAAATATCCGGGGGCAATGAGAAAGCCCGTTACTACACCAATATAGGCTATTGGACAGCAGGCTCGCTGCTGAACTTTGGTGAAGCCAAAAGGAATGACAGGTCAGGGCGTTTTAACATCCGTGGTAATATCGATATTAACCTGAACGACTATATCACCTGCAACGTGGATGCCACGGCCATCTTCTATACCGGCCGCGGAGTGAATACGGACTACTGGGGCAGCGCCGCTACACTGCGCCCGAACCGGTTTTCGCCGCTGATTCCCCTGGGCATGATTGAGGGGGATGATGAGGCTTCACAGTTGCTGGTAAAGAACAGCAATCATATTATTGATGGGAAATACCTGCTGGGCGGCTCCCAACTGGACCAGACCAATCCTTTTGCAGCCATCTACGCCGGCGGCTATAACCGTTACACCAGCCGGCAGTTCCAGTTCAATACCGGTGTTGGCGCGGATTTGCGGAATGTGTTGAAAGGGCTCACATTCCGTTCTTCGCTGGCGGTGGATTATTCCACCTCTTACAACCTTTCGTACAACAATACCTACGCGGTATATGAGCCCGCCTGGAACAGTGATCCCGGGGCGGATATTATCAGCAGCCTTACAAAGTACGGGCAGGATGCCGCTTCCGGCGTACAGAACGTAAGCAACAGTTGGTACCGGCAAACCATTGCCGCTTCCGGGCAGTTCAATTATGTAAATACAATAGGCAGCCTGCACCGCATTTCAGCCATGCTGATAGTGAACGGGTTCCAGCAGTCTGAATCAGCTCTTTACCATAAAACCAGCAACGCCAACCTGGGCCTTCAGCTCGGGTATAATTTCAGGAATAAATATTATGTGGATTTCAGCGGCGCCATCATACATTCCGCCAGGCTGCCTGAAGGCAACCGGCAGGCTTTTTCGCCCACGCTTTCCCTGGCATGGAGGCTCAGTGAAGAGCCCTTCCTGTCGAATGTTGCGGCCGTTGATGAGCTGAAGCTGACCGCATCTGCAGGTATATTGCATACGGACCTGGACATAACGGATTATTACCTGTACCAGGGCTTTTATACGGGCCAGGGCTCATGGTATGGATGGAAAGACGGCAGCGGTATCCAGTCTACGGAATCCCGGCGGGGAGACAATCCCAACATGACCTTCCCTAAAAGAAAAGAGGTAAACGTTGGTGTTGAAGGAGCATTCTTCAATAAGCTGCTGAAGGTGAACGCTACCGCCTTTGTAAATGAGGTGAGCGGCAATATCATCCAGGCGGCTGTTTTGTTCCCATCCTATTTTACTACCGGCTGGCCGGTATCTTCCTTTATTCCTTATGTAAATTATAATAACGACAGGCGCGCCGGTTTTGATCTCGGCATAACCATGAACAGCCATATCGGGAAAGTCGGCTGGACATTGGGGATAACCGGAACCTATTACAAAACCAAAGCGTCAAAACGGGCAGAAATATACGAAGATAGCTATCAGCGCCGGCAGGGAAAACCGCTGGATGCCATCTGGGGGCTGCAAAGCCAGGGTTTTTTCAGGGACCAGGCGGATGTTGAGGGCTCGCCGTTACAATCCTTTGGCCAGGTTAAGCCTGGGGATATCAAGTATAAGGACCAGAACGGGGATGGTGTTATCGATAACAGGGACGAAATTTACCTGGGAAGAGGCGGCTGGTCTGGCGCTCCTTTGACGCTGGGCGTTCACCTGTCGGCAAAATGGAAAGACCTCTCGTTCTTTGCCCTTGGAACAGGCCGCTTTGGCGCTTATGCAATGAAGAACAATGCCTATTTCTGGGTGGATGGCGAAGACAAGTATTCGGTTGTTGTCCGCGATCGCTGGACGGCAGCCACGAAGAACACCGCTAAATACCCCAGGCTGACAACTTTCAACAGTGACAATAACTTCCGCTCTTCGGATTTCTGGCTGTATAGCACCAACCGCTTTGACCTGGCAAAGGTCCAGTTGTCATATGACCTGGGCCGGTTTGTTAAGCGCAGCGCTTTTGTCCGTGAGCTGGGTATTTACGTCAGCGGCGCTAACTTGCTGACCATGTCAGCCGAACGGGAAATAATGGAACTGAACATTGGAAGTGCCCCGCAAACCCGTTTCTATAACCTGGGTGTAAGGGCTTTATTTTAAAAAAAAGAGAAAATGAATAAGGTAATATTAACGCTCCTGGCTGCTGTCTTTATACTGTCCGGTTGTAAAGACCTCATTGACCCGGCCATGGAGAACAACCGCCAACTGGACCCTGACGCATACCACCCCAGCGATGCCAGGTTCCCGTACGGCATCCTGCTGAACGGGTATACGCGCATTCCTACCAACTCCTGGTCATTCAGCGATGTGGCCACGGATGATGCCGTCACCAATGACCAGACCAACGTTTTTTTAAAAATGGCATTGGGACAATGGACATCCAGTAATGATCCCCTGAGCCAGTGGACAAACAGCTATGCTGCCATTCAATACCTGAACATTACGCTGGCGGAGGTTGACAAGGTAAGGTGGGCCGCGGATGAAGCCATCAGCAAATTGTTTGCTACCCGTATTAAAGGGGAAGCCTACGGCCTTAGGGGAATGTTCCTGTATTACCTGCTGCAGGCGCATGCGGGAGTGGCGGAAAGCGGATCACTGCTGGGGGTGCCCATCCTGCTTGAGCCCCAGGACGCCAATGCGGACTTCAACAAGCCCAGGGCTACGTTTGAAGAGTGCATTAAACAGGTTTATAAAGACCTGGACACTGCAGTGGCGCTGCTGCCGCTGGACTATGAGAACATCAGCGCCGCGCAGATACCTCCCAAATACGGATCGATCACTGCGGAACAATACAACCGGGTATTCGGCGCGGCTTTCAGGGGTTTGTTCACAGCCCGTATAGCAAAAGCGATCAAGGCAAAGGCAGCTTTGCTGGCCGCCAGCCCGGCTTATGGAACGGGGAACGGCGCCGCCTGGGCAAACGCCGCCAACTATGCCGCTGAAGTGCTGAATCTTAAAGGAGGCCTGGGCGCGCTGGCTGCCAACGGGCTGACATGGTATTCAAGCGCTGCCGAAATTGCAGGGCTGGCAGACGGCGCTAATCCCCCGGAAATATTGTGGAGAAACAACTACGGGGATAACAGGGACCTGGAGCAGGCAAATTTTCCGCCTACACTTTTCGGGAACGGCCGTATTAATCCTACGCAGAACCTGGTGAACGCCTTCCCGATGGCAAACGGGCTTCCCATTTCAGACCCTGCCAGCGGCTATGATCCCGCTGCGCCTTATGCAGGCAGGGACCCCCGCCTGAAGCTATTTGTACTGGTGAACGGGGGGACTGCGGGGCCTAACAATACCGTCATTAATACCGCTGCAGACGGCCCCACCAATGATGCGCTGAACAAGGTGGAAACATCTACGCGAACGGGGTACTACCTGCGCAAGCTGCTCCGCCAGGATGTGAACCTCAATCCTACATCAGCCAACAATCAAAGGCATTACAAGCCGCATATCAGGTACACGGAGATATTCCTCATCTATGCAGAAGCTGCCAATGAAGCCTGGGGCCCCACCGGCAGGGGAGAGAACAGTTTTTCCGCGTATGACGTGATTAAGGCTATCCGCAACAGGGCAGGAGTGGGAAGCACGAACGGCGACCCATACCTGGAAGCCGCAAAAGCCAGCAAGGAAGCCATGAGAGACCTGGTAAGAAATGAGCGCCGCCTGGAGCTGTGCTTCGAAGGGTTCCGCTTTTGGGACCTGCGGCGGTGGAAGGCCCGGCTGAATGAACCGGCAATGGGCGTGCGCATCCGGAATGGCAATCATTCAGTCATTCCCGTAGAGGACAGGGTGTACCAGGATTATATGACCTATGGCCCTATACCTTACATGGAAAAGCTGAAATATGGCGCCTTACAGCAAAATAGAGGCTGGCAGTAAATCTTTACTATAAAATTATTGAACAAATGAAGAAGTGTATTCTAATACCAATAGTGTTACTGATTGTGTTTGCATCCTGCAATAAAAGCCGGGATTTCCCGGATTATGAATACCAGACCGTTTACTTTGCCTATCAATACCCCGTCAGGACCATTACGCTGGGTGAGGATATTTTTGATACGCAGCTAGATAACCAGCATAAATGCCGGATCATGGCCACCACCGGGGGCGTTTACCATAGCAAAAAAGATGTGAGCGTTGAGGTAGCCGTGGACAATTCTTTACTGGGGAATGGATTATTATTCGGTGTTGGCAAGGATGAAATTATTGCCATGCCCCCTCATTATTACTCGCTTGCCGCAAACAGGATCGTTATCCCGGAAGGCAGCCTGGCCGGCGGGGTTGAGGTGCAACTGGCGGACGCATTTTTTGCTGACCCCGGAGCGATCAGGAACACCTACGTCATTCCATTACGGATCACCGGCGTTACAAATGCGGACTCCATTCTTTCCGGGAAGGACTTCATCCTGTATGCCGTTAAATATGTTAATCCCTGGCATGGCAATTACCTGCGCCGGGGAAAAGATATCGTAACAGGCAGCGTTAACCAGGCCATTGTAAGGCATCAGCCATTTGTTGAGAACGATGAGGTGAACAAGCTGCACACGCGCTCCATGAGCGAAGTTGAGTTCCCCGTTGTATTCAAGGATAAGGATGGGAGGAATATCAACTGCACTTTGCTGCTTCGTTTTGATGATGCCGGTAAATGCACCGTATCTGCAGCCACGGGCAATTTTACGGCGCAGGGGAGTGGTGCATTTGTAAAAAAGGGCGAAAAGAAAAGCTGGGGTAACGAAGACCGTGACGCCATTTATCTAAGTTATGAAGTGAGCCTGCCTGACATGCACGTGGCATCCACCGATACGTTAGTGCTGCGGGACCGTTCCGTGACCATGGAAACATTTACGCCTGTATCCAAATAATATCTGACGGGAGAAGATGGAATCCTGTAAACACACCTATAACCGGCTACTAAAAGAAACTCATAAAATCTATTACAGGGTGTAAGAGGAACATATAAGCTACATTCATTTCTCTTCATCATGAGGATTTGCCAGTTTTGATGAATGATCTGGAGAAATCTCTATAGCAAACCAATCGTTGATATGGCCGAGGTGGCAGGTGCTCCTGATGTCGATATTTCCACTGTACACCGGTTAATAAAAGAGTTTGAAAAATTGAATATTCTGAAGGGAAAGGACAGGGTTTAAACGGAATCGTATTTCCGTTTTTGAAGCGTATCTTAAATTATTTGAAAATAGCCACACTTCAGCGCCATATAACTAAAAAGGGCGCCTCTTTTTGAGACACCCTCTTTTACATCTGTACCCGGGATGGGAGTTGAACCCACACGCCCATTGCTGGGCACGGGATTTTAAGTCCCGCGTGTCTACCAGTTCCACCACCCGGGTGTACCCCGAAACCTGCTAAAGATAACCGATTCCGGAAGAACTTTAAACAAAAATTCCAAACCGCAGTACGGTTTGGAACCTTCACTATGAGCGGAAGACCGGGCTCGAACCGGCCACCCCGACCTTGGCAAGGTCGTGCTCTACCAAATGAGCTACTTCCGCGGGAATAATTTAAAAAGAACCATCCCAACTCATTACTGCACAATTACTAAGCCCTGTTTTTGTTGGGATTGCAAAGATAGCTATTGTTTGGAAATTACCAACTTTTTATGTCCAATTTTTACTAAAAACCCCCGGCATGGCCGGGGGCGGTGTTGCTGGTTATTCCCTTAACCTGTTATAGTCCAAATGCATAGGCTACCCGCAGCCCCAGGAAATTATTGGATTTCCCGCCGTCGGCAAATTTGGAATAGCCCTCAAACTTGATACCGGCATCCAGGTGGCTGCCATTGCCCAGGTGAAACAGGTAGCCCACCTGCGGCGTGTACGCAAACACGGCAGATTTGTCAGCCCCTACATCGCTCTTGTTGGCAAGAAAGGCGGCGCCAGCCTGTGCCTGTACATAAAAATTGCTGACCGGGTAATACTTTAAACCGGCCTTCACGGGAATGATCTGCAGGTCATTGGGAGAAATGCCCATCACATCATCCTTGGCAAAAAAATTGGCGTAGCCGGCATTTACCGTGGCGTACAGGTCTCTCTTCAGGATCGCGAAGTCGCCCTGTACAGAGCCGCCGATGCTCCAGTCATATACGTCCTTGAAATCGCCCAGGGGTAAATTGGCTTCGGGCCCTACGCTTAAAAGAATGGCCGGGCACCGGCCGTCTTTGTCATTGGAAGATGGGTGGTCCGTGGTTTGGGCTTGCGTGGTGAATGCAACTCCCGTTAACAGCGCTAGTCCCAGCATGCCTGTCTTAATTGTCTTTTTCATCGTCTATTGGTTTTAATGCTTACTTATCTGTCTGTCTTTTTCTTTTTGTAGCTGCTTGGATCAGATTGTACAAAATTAGTGCCGGACAAGCGCGTCATCAACGCCAATAAGCTGGTTTAAAGGACCAATTTTACGGTATGCTTTTTCCCGGGGCGCATTACTTGTTATCCGCTTTATAGGCGGAAGGGCTGAGGCCCGCAAAGTGCTTGAAAAAACGGCTGAAGTGGGAGCTGGTGTCAAAGCTGAGCTGCTCCGCAATTTCCTTGATGCTGCAGGAGGAGGTGCGCAGCAGGTACTGCGCCTCCAGGAAAATGCGCTTGTGGATGATGGTCAGCGCGTTCTCTCCCGTTTCCTCTTTTACCTGCTCGCCCAGGTGGTTGGCGGAAACATGCAGCATGTCTGCATACTGCTGTACGGTGCGCACGGTGTGAAAATGTTCCTCCACCAGCTTTTTAAAGGCGGCCACCAACTGGAACTTACGTCCCGTGCGTCCCACGGTCTGCTGCAGGGCCCTTTCATGGCTGCGGTTGACCTCGAAGAGCAGCTCCACCACCAGCAGCCGTACTACCTGCAGGTAAAACAGGTGCGCGCGCTGGTATTCCTGCGCTATCTTTTTAAACAGCCCCCGTATCACCTTAAACTCGTTGTCATCCAGGTGGTAAACAGGCGGATGCTCGGAAGGAAGCTCCAGCAGCGCATCCAGGATATGCTCCTTGATGAAGGTATTGGCAATAAAGGCGTCCCTGAACAATATCATGTACAGCAGCAGGTCGTCGGATGCGTTTTCAAAGGAGTGAAGGTCCCGGGGAGAAACGATGTGTATGGACTGCGGTATTACCTGGAAAGTATGCGGCCCCACTGTTTTGGAGCAGTGCCCCCGTATGCACAGTATCAGTGCGAAATGATCTGTCCTGATGGGTTGGCTGCTTTTCACGCCGCCTTCGTTGCTCAGTATGGCGAAATCGTGTGAGGGGGGCAGCTCCCCGTACTTGTCAATGCCAAAGCTTTGCGGCGCCTGGCCTGCTGTCGATAAAAAATACCGGATCGATCCGTTTATATCCAATCTTGCTGTGTCCTTGCTCATGATGCTGATGAATCCTGTCAAGTCGCAAAATTAACTAACTTTAGCCTATCAAAGCACCGCATTTTCATGGATAAAGTTACTGTAGACTGGCTTCAGTCCATTGAAGCCATCAAGGATGTTCCTGCTGATCAGCTTCAGTGGTGGATCGATAACAGCGAGCATTTTGTGCTCCCGGCAGAGGAGGCCTTGTTCCGGCCGGGCGAGCGGATACGGGGCACCCTGGTGGTAGTGTCCGGCCGCATAAAAGCCTACCTGCAGCAGAGGGACGGGCAGGAGTTGGGCATATGGGCGCCGAAAAGCATTACGGGGTACCTGCCTTTCTCCCGCCTGAAAACATCCGTTGCCTACGGAATGGCCCTGGAAGATACGCAGCTCATGCTGCTGCCTTCAGAAAAAATGCCGCAACTGATCCGTGCGCACTATGAGCTCACGCAGGCGCTGGTGCATATCATGACGGACCGCGTGCGGGAATACACTTCCCTGCAGTTACAGAGCGAAAAAATGATGGCGCTGGGCAAGCTCTCCGCCGGCCTGGCGCATGAGCTGAACAATCCCGCAGCCGCCGTGGTGCGCGGGGCCGTGTCCTTAAAGCAGCACCTGCAACTGGTGCCGGATACCTTCAGGAAGCTCACGGCCATACAAATGAGCCCGGCGGATGTGGATATTGTAAATAATAAATTGTTTGCCATCCTTAGCCAGGAAGCCAGGCCCGCGCTGTCCATGATGGAACGCTCGGAAAAGGAGGAGGAGCTGCTGGATTGGCTGGACCAGTACGAGATAGAGAACCGGGAGGAGATCGCCGAGAACTTCGTGGACTTTGGCTTTACCGCTGCAGACCTGGACGAGTTCATGCAGCATATCCCGCAGGCGCACATTTCGCCGGTGTTCAACTGGATCAACAGCAACCTGATCACGGAAAGAATGGTGACCGATATCGAGGAAGCCTCCCGGCGTATAGCCACACTGGTAAGCTCCGTCAAGAACTTTACCCATATGGACCAGGGGCAGGACAAGCAACTGACCGATATTCACAGCGGCATAAAGAACACGCTCACCATCCTGCAGCACCGCCTGCGCAAAGGCAATATAGAAGTCGTGCAGCACTTTGACACCAGCCTGCCGCCTGTAAAAGCTTATATCGGCGCGCTGAACCAGGTATGGACCAACCTGATCGACAATGCCCTGGACGCCATGGAACCTGCCAAAAAAGGAGTGCTGGAAATACGAACGGAAAAAGACCATGACTGTGTGCTGGTGTCCGTAACAGACAACGGAGCTGGCATACCGGAGGATATCCGCTCCAGGATATTCGATCCCTTCTTTACCACCAAGGAAATAGGCAAAGGCACCGGGCTGGGGCTGGACATCGTATCCCAGATCGTGCGGCGGCACCGCGGTACGGTAAAGGTGCAGTCCGCCCCCGGACGTACACAGTTCACCGTTGCACTGCCAATTAATAATGAATAGTGAATAATTAATAATTAATAATCGTCACACTGGTGTTTCAACATCACACAATTGTTACTGGTATTATTAATTATTAATTTTTAATTTTCAACTCTTTTGAAAAAAGATGGAACTACCTTTAATCCTCTGTATAGATGATGATGCGCAGGTGCTGCGCGCTATTGTGCGGGATCTCAGAAGCCAGTACCGCGACAGCTACAAGATCATCAGCACCACCGTGGTGAATGAAGCGCTGGACAGCCTCCGGGAGCTGAAGAACAAGGGCGAGACCATCGCCATGTTCATCTCAGACCAGCGTATGCCTGAAATGGAAGGAGTGGACTTTCTCGAAAAAACAAAACAGTTCTACCCGGAAGCCCGCCGCGTGCTGCTTACCGCTTATTCCGACACCGATGCCGCGATCCGCGCCATTAACTCCGTGCAGTTGGATTACTACCTCGTAAAGCCCTGGGGCCCGCCGGAAGAAAAGCTGTATCCGGTTATCGACGACCTGCTGGACGACTGGCAGCACATTTACCGCCCGGCGTTCAAAGGCATAAAAGTAGTAGGCTACCAGTTCTCCCAGCAGTCCCATGCAGTAAAGGATTTCCTGGCCGGCAACCTGATCCCCTACCAGTGGCTGGATGTGCAGGCTACCGAAGAAGGCCCGCGCCTCCTGCAGTTGAACGGACTGGGACTGAAAGACATGCCCGTGGTGTTCTTCGAGGACGGGGCTTGTCTTGCCAATCCCTCCATTATGGATATTGCCGGCAAGGTAGGGCTGAACCCCCAGATCAAACATGACGTGTATGATGTGGTGATCATAGGCGCCGGCCCGGCCGGACTGGCGGCCGGCGTATACGGCGCTTCCGAAGGCCTGAAGACCCTGCTGGTGGAAAGGCGGGCGCCGGGCGGACAGGCCGGCACCAGCTCCCGCATAGAGAACTACCTGGGTTTTCCTACCGGCCTGAGCGGGGCAGACCTTACCCGCCGCGCCATTACGCAGGCTACCCGCCTGGGCACGGAATTCATTACGCCACAATCTGTAAAGGATATCCGCCAGAAAGACGGCTACAAGAAAATTATCCTGGAAGATGATACGGAAGTGAATACCCGCAGCGTGATCATCACTACCGGGGTGGATTACCGCAAGCTGGAAACCAAAGGTATTGCGGATTTTACCGGCGCCGGCATCTATTATGGCGCGGCCATGACGGAAGCAGCCGCCTGCAAGGACAAGGAAGTGTTCATCGTAGGTGGGGGCAACTCCGCCGGCCAGGCCGCCATGTACCTTTCCAAATTTGCCCGCAATGTGCACATCCTGATCCGGAAGGAAGATCTTTCCAGCACCATGTCCGCCTACCTGATAGAACAGATAAAGGGCACCCCGAATATCCACATAAGGCCCAAAACGGAAATTGCGGAAGCCATGGGATCAGACCGGCTGGAGCAGTTGGTGTTGCTTAACCTGGAAACCGGGGAAAAACAAACCGAGCCGGCAGACGCGCTCTATATATTCATCGGCGCCAGGCCCTTTACGGACTGGATCACACCCGATATCCTGCGGGATGAGAAAGGATTTATTGAAACCGGCCGCCAGTTGAAGAACTATGAGCACTTTGGCAAGATATGGAAGCAGTCCCGCGATCCCTACCTGCTGGAAACCAGTTGTCCCGGCATCTTTGCCGCCGGCGATGTGCGCGCAGGCGCCATGAACCGCGTGGCGGCCGCCGTAGGGGAGGGCTCCATGGCCATCAGCTTCGTGCACAAGTACCTGGCGGAAGTGAAGTAATGTGCGGTGCGCACATCAGTTAAATTCATACTTATACCGGATCATGCCCAGCAGCTCCTTGCCTTTGCCGTAGCATTCCTCGCGCTCCGGCAGCCCGTTGTCGCTGTAATGGTACCGCCAGATCGTATAATCTGATCTTTCGGCATTGACGGTGGTCATCTGCACCAGGCGCTGCTGCGCATCGTACTCGAACATATAGTCAGGCAGCATGCGTTTCCTGCCCGGGTGGTAGCGCAGCACATCCGTGAGTTGCCCCTGCTGGTCATAATTATAATAGATGCGGGGGCTGTACAGGTTTTTGCCGTAGGCCTGTTCTTCCGTCACCCGGCCCGCAGTGTCTGTTTTGAACAACACCAGGGTGGAATCCGCCCCGCCCATGCTTTTCCGGTATACCATGCGTTCCAGGTGGCCCTGCCCGTTATAGCTGTAGTGGCGGGTTTCGGTAACGCGGAAGGGATTGTCCATTCCCTGTGCTTTGGATACCGAGCGTACCTCCGTGAGCCTTCCTTCCGGGTCATAGCGGTACTGTATGGTGGTAAGGCTGCTTGCTGTACTGTCCACGGTTTTGGTCAGCAGTCCCCGGGAAGAGAAGGTGGAGGTCATTACAGAAAGTCCGGTAGCGCGGGATTGCGTTATGGAGCGCATCTGCCGGTAATCGGCCGACAGCAGGCGCTGGCACCTGAAATCATTGTCTGTTTCCATGCGGGCGTCCAGGCTTTGCACCAACTGCGTGCGCACATGCTGCGCTTTCAGCAGGGCCATGTTCCTGCCGGTTTGCCCGGTACTGTAAATATCCTGGTAGTAATATTGCGCGGCGCCTCTTTCTGCCGCCAGGAGCAGGAGCAGGACCGGTAAATAACGTTTGCCTTGTAGCTTGAAGAGAGATCGCATAATTTGTATAAACGGTGACAAAAGTAATAACATATGAAAATAGTTTTGCTATTTTTAAGCCCCTAACCCAATGATCGCTTGAAAACACAACCTTTGCGGCAGGATAAGCACTGCCTGAACTGTGGAACGGAAGTTCCGGAAAGATATTGCACGCATTGCGGCCAGGAGAACGCCGTAACGCATGAATCTTTCGGGCATCTCGTTAAACATTTTGTGGGGGATGTGCTGCACTACGATTCGCAGTTCCTGACCACCCTGAAGTACCTGCTCTTCAGGCCGGGCCGTCTTACCAAAGAGTATATCGCCGGGCGCAGGGCCGCTTATGTGAATCCCATCAAGCTGTATATTTTTATCTCCTTTATCTTTTTCCTGCTCCTGGCAATGATCCCGAACGGACAGGGGCACGGGGAGGGCGGGCACAATAAAGTGTCCATAGAAAAAGGAGGGGACCCGGTGCCGGTGGTGCTGGATGCACTTACCGCCGTGGACGATACCCTGCAGAAAGTGCTGGATGAGGGGGGCGTGCACCGTAAGGATTCCCTGATCGTGGTAACGGGCCTGCCGGGTGCAAAAGGCAGATACCGTACCCTGCATGAATATGATTCCGTGCAGCAGCAGTTGCCGGCAGACAAGCGGGACGGCGCCCTGGAGCGCCGGCTCAGGCGGCGGACGCTGGATATGAAAGAACATTACGAGGAAGGCAGCTTCTGGGAAGCTATCAAGCACCACGGCCCCAAGCTGATGTTTGTGCTGCTGCCGCTGTTTGCGCTGTTCCTGAAGGGGATCTATAACTGGAAACGCTGGTATTATACGGACCATGCCATTTTTTCCCTGCACCTGCACTGCTTTGCGTTCATCGTGCTGATGCTGGCGCTGCTGCTGGACCACTGGTTCAGCGACTCGGATACCTTTACCGGCTACGGGCTGCTGCTGATCTTCGGGTACCTGGTGTTTGCGCTGCGAAACGCTTACGGGCAGTCATTCCTGCGTTCGCTCTGGAAAGGGACGGTGCTGATGTTTGTTTATGGCATTTCTTTTGCGTTCGTGTTTGCCTTTTTTGTATTGCTGCTATTTGCCGTAATTCTGTAAATTTAGTAATGCAACCGGAATTCCTGATCATACACCAACAGGTGGCAACCCATGTTGCCCATATTCAATTGAACCGCCCCGAAGCACTGAATGCACTGAACCTGCAATTGATGTCGGAACTGAAAGACGCCCTGAAGGCGCTGGACGCCGATCCCCAGGTACGGGCGGTGGTTTTAAGTGGCAATGAAAAAGCATTTGCAGCAGGGGCGGACATTACACAAATGGCGGGCAAGAGCGCCATTGACATGTACAACACGGACCAGTTCAGCACCTGGGACGCTATCAAAAAAACAAAGAAACCCCTGATCGCAGCCGTCAGCGGCTTTGCCCTGGGCGGGGGATGCGAGCTGGCCATGCTGTGTGACATGATCGTAGCCAGCGAAACGGCCCGTTTCGGACAGCCGGAAATAAAGATCGGCGTAATGCCCGGTGCAGGCGGCACCCAACGCCTTACCCGGGCTATCGGGAAGGCCAGGGCCATGGAAATGGTGCTGACCGGCCGCTTTATTACCGCGGAAGAAGCGCTGGCCGCAGGCCTGATCAACCGGGTAACGCCCGTAGCGCTCTACCTCGAAGAAGCGGTGAAGCTGGCGAAAGAAGTAGCCGTAATGAGCCCCCTGGCTGTAAAAATGGCCAAAGAGGCGGTGCTCAAAGCGTTTGACAGCTCCCTGGAAGAGGGGCTGCACTTTGAGCGCAGGAATTTTTACCTCTTATTCGCATCCGAAGACCAGAAAGAAGGCATGCAGGCTTTTCTGGAAAAGCGTGCGCCGGCCTTTAAAGGCGAGTAGCCGGCCGTTTACGGCAGGCGGCTGATTAATGACATTTATAATGAGTATTGTAACCATGACTATGAGAAAGCTCCTGCCTTCACTGCTGGCCACCTGTGTGCACATGTGGGCATGCGAACAACCTGTTGCCAGGAAAGAAAGAACGCATACCCCGGAAAAAGCAAGCAACGCGCCTTCCGCAGATACCATGATCCCGGCCAGTGACACCGTTATTACCAATGAAGTTACCTCCTGGAGCCGTTTTGAGGATTATACCGGCCGCTATGCAGGAGAAGTGGATTTGCTGGAGAAAGCGCCCCTGAAACAGCGTTTCCGGGACCTGCTGGGCAGGGATACGGCAGCCTTTATGCGCCGGTACCAGGTGGCGCCCCCCATAGAGGTGGAAGGCGGCATCCTTTTTAACGAGGGCTGCAGGCCCCATCATTGTGCTTCCGATGAAGCTGCCCTGGCCATTGATATGAACCGCGATATCATCTATGCCGGTATCGCCATTGACGGCAAGGTGAAGATCTATGCTGAAAAGGGGGATACGGCCGCGCCCCAGCCCCTGAAGGAATGGCAGCAGAAATTTGCAAGGCGCCCCTGAAGCAGGCTGCTGTGCTATTGCAGTGGGATCGGCTAACTTGGGTTTCCTTAAAATGTTACACCATGAAACCGATCCGCCCATTCCTGTTCCTGCTGGCGCTGGCCACAGGCATTATGGCTGCCGTTGCCGGCGCCCGTGTTACGCCCTGGATCTATATTGATCCGCAAAGCGACGGCACTTACACCCGCATACCGGGCGCCAGTTATAACCTGCGCTATTGCCAGCCACATGCCGGCACCTACTGCTTTTACGGCACTACCAACGGCAACCTGCCCACTACGCTCACCCAACAGCAGGTAGATGCGTATGTGAGCAACGGCGTACTGTCCGCCCATTATCCCGACAGGAGATATGAGCCGCTGATCGCTGTAGAGTGAATTATTAATTGAACTTCTTCTTCAGCTCCATCAGCTTGGCCTGGAAATCATTCAGGGGCGCTGCCTGCTTGTTGGCCGGTTTGTCCCTTCTTTCCCTGCGCTGGCCGCCGCCTCCGCCGCCGGCAGGCGCTTCGTTGTCCTTCATGGACAGGGAAATGCGCTTGCGGGCCGGGTCTACTTCCAGCACGGTGACTGTTACTTTCTGGTTCAGCTTCACCACCTCGTTGGGATTGCTCACAAACTTGTTGGACAGGTGGGAGATGTGCACCAGGCCGTCCTGTTTCACGCCAATGTCCACGAAAGCGCCGAAGGCGGTAATGTTGGTCACTACGCCGGGCAGCGTCATGCCGGGCTTCACGTCCTCGATCTTGTGGATGCCTTCCGCGTACTCAAAGATGGAGATCTCGTCGCGGGGATCGCGGCTGGGCTTGTCCAGCTCCTTCATGATGTCCTCCAGGGTCAGCAGGCCTACTTCTTCGCTCACGTATTGCTTCAGGTCTATCTTTTTGCGCAGGTCTTCCTTGCCCATCAGGTCGGGTACGGTACATTGCTGCTGGGCGGCCATGGCTTCTATCAGGGCATACCTTTCCGGGTGCACGGCGGAGTTGTCCAGCGGGTTGTCGCCGTTCTCGATGCGCAAAAAGCCGGCGCACTGCTCAAAAGCCTTGTCGCCAAGGCGGGGCACTTTTTTCAGCGCGGCCCGGTTGCGGAAAGCCCCGTTCTCCCTGCGGTACTTTACGATGTTCTCCGCCAGGGAGGGCCCCAGGCCGGAAATGTAAGCCAGCAGGTGCTTGGAGGCCGTATTCAGGTTCACGCCTACCATGTTCACGCAGCTCACCACTACGCGGTCCAAGCCCTGTTTCAGGTGCGACTGGTTCACGTCGTGCTGGTACTGGCCTACGCCAATGGACTTGGGATCTATCTTCACCAGTTCCGCCAGCGGATCTATGAGCCGGCGGCCGATGGATACGGCGCCGCGCACGGTTACGTCGTGGTCCGGGAATTCCTCCCTCGCTACCTCGGAGGCGGAGTATACGGAGGCCCCGCTTTCATTGACCATGAACACGGTGATCTTGGCGCCGAAGTCGATCTTCTTCACAAATTCTTCCGTTTCGCGGCCGGCGGTGCCGTTGCCCACGGCAATAGCGGCGGTGTTATATTGCTTTGCCCATTTTTTCAGCAGGGCTTCGGCATCGTCGCGTTTATAATTCTTTTCCAGGGGGAAGATCACGTCATGGTCCAGCATATTGCCCTGTTCGTCCAACGCTACCACCTTACAACCGGTGCGGTAGCCGGGGTCAATGGCGATCACCGGCTTGGGGCCCAGGGGAGCGGCCAGCAGCAACTGCCGCAGGTTCTCGGCAAACACGTCAATGGCTTCTGTGTCCGCTTTCTCCTTGGCCAGGGAGCGGAACTCGTTCTCGAGGGAGGGGCGCAACAGGCGTTTATACGCATCCGTTACGGCCTTGCTCATGTGCCCGCTGCTGGCATTGCTGCCTTTTATGAACTGCTTGCTGATAATGTCCACTGCTTCTTCTTCCGCCGGTGCGATGGTGGCGTAGAGGAAGCCTTCTGCTTCGCCGCGCAGGATGGCCAGCACGCGGTGGGAGGGGATGGCGGGCAGCTCTTCTTTGAAATCAAAATAATCCTTGTACTTGTTGCCTTCGGCTTCCTTGCCTTCCACCACTTTGGAGGTGAGCACGGCAGTATGGGTAAAGAGTTTGCGCAGCTTGTCGCGCAGCTCGGCGTTCTCGTTGATCCACTCGGCAATGATGTCGCGGGCGCCTTTCAACGCCTCGTCGGCAGAAGCCACTTTGTCATTTACATATTGTTCGGCCAGGGCGTCCGGTGTGGCTTCCTCCTGCTCAAAGATGGCTTTGGCCAGCGGCTCCAGTCCCTTTTCAATAGCCACCGTAGCGCGGGTTTTGCGTTTGGGCTTGTAGGGCAGGTAAATGTCCTCCAGTCCCGTCAGGTTCCAGGTGCCTTCCAGTTTTTCCAGCAGCTCGGGCGTCATTTTTTCCTGTTCCGTAATGGTCTTGATGATGAACTCCCGGCGTTCATCCACCTCCTGGTAACGCTTTTTGAGGTCTTCAATCCGGCTGATCTGCACTTCATCCAGGCTCCCGGTCACCTCTTTCCGGTAGCGGCTGATAAAAGGTACGGTAGCACCTTCTGCCAACAAGTTCATGGTATTCTCCGCCTGCCTGGCCGAGATACCTAATTCTGTTGAAATGAGCGCGATGTGTTTGGTGTTCATCGAATTAATTAACAATGAATAATGAATAATGAATAAATATGGCCCTTATGCCGGGCCGGGCGCAAATGTAATTAAATTGGCATTTTTGGCAACGGAAAGTTGTTAACAGCTCCTATCCATCTGCACATCTGCATATCCGCACATTTGCACATTCACTTTATTTCCTATTTTTAGCCCATGGAAACGCAAACGAACGCCTCCTTCGACCGCTTGCTGCAGATCATGGACGACCTGCGGGAAAAATGCCCCTGGGACCGGAAACAGACCCTGCAGTCATTGCGGCAGCTCACCATCGAGGAAATGTACGAGCTGGCGGATGCCATTACGGACAACGACTGGAAGGCCATTAAAGAAGAGCTGGGCGACCTCCTGCTGCATATCGTTTTCTATGCAAAGATAGGCGCTGAACAGCAGCAGTTCACCATACAGGATGTGATCAGCGGCATCTGCAACAAGCTCATCCACCGCCACCCGCATATCTATGGAGATGTGCAGGTGGAGAACGAGGAGCAGGTAAAGCAGAACTGGGAAAAGCTGAAGCTGAAAGAAGGCAAAACCTCCGTGCTCAGCGGCGTGCCCGTATCCCTGCCCGCCCTGGTAAAGGCCATGCGCCTGCAGGAAAAGGCCAAACAGGTAGGCTTTGAATGGGACAATACCCAACAGGTATACCATAAGGTGCAGGAAGAGCTGCAGGAACTGGAGGAAGTAGTGGAAGCCGGCCGCCCCGATGATATAGAGGCGGAGTTCGGGGACCTGCTGTTCTCCCTGGTCAACTACTCCCGTTTCCTGAAAGTGGACGCCGAGAATGCGCTGGAGCGCACCAACAAGAAATTCACCCGCCGTTTCCAGCAGATGGAGGCCATGGCCCGGGAGCAGGGCCGCCAGCTCTCTGAAATGACCCTGGCAGAGATGGATGGAATGTGGGAGCAGGTGAAAGAAAAAGAATGAACCGGATGCTGGATATTAAGGAAATACGGATCTTCTTCCTGCGGCACGGGTACCTGCTGATCATTGCCGCCTGGTTATTCACCTTCGCTTTTTTATTCAGTAACTACTGGTCCTACTACTCCTCGCCGCAGGGAGTTAAGCGCAGCCTGGAGAAAAGCCTGCACCGGCGGGAGCTGTCGTTCAACGCCGTGGCGGAGGATACGCTGCTGATGAACCACCTGTTCCGGCGCACCTACAGCGAAGAAGAGCTGCACAAGCTGCAAAAGAAGGATTACTATGTATTTGCCTATGACAGCAGCGCTGCCGGCCGCTGGCTGGTATTCTGGAGCAACAACCTGGTGCAGCCGGAAGACAATATGCCCCTGCGGGAAGGTTCCGGCTTTGCAAAGCTGAACAACGGGTACTACGAAGTGATCTGCCGCCCCCTGCCCTCGCCGGCCGGCCACCAGCGCTACCTGGTAGGGCTGATACCCGTGATGCTGGAATACAGCATCAGCAATGATTACCTGGTAGACCACTTTTACGATAAGCCCGTCCTGGGCCGGGAATACGCCATTCACCTGCGCCCGCCGGGCATACCGGTGCTCAACCACAAGGATATCATCCTGTTCTACCTGCACTATGACCCGGCGCTCAATGCCCGCCCGCCCAACCTGCTCAGCGTGATCCTGCGGGTGCTGGGCTGTATCTGCGTGCTGATATTCATCAACCTTTTTGCCACCCTGCTGGCGCGGCATAAAAGTCCGCTGGTGGGTTTCCTTTTCCTGCTGTTCATGGTGCTGTCGCTCCGGGTGCTGAGCTACGTGTATCCCTTTCCGTTCAACCTGCGGGCGCTCAATATCTTTACGCCTTATATTTATGCCCGGAACGATATTTTCCCTTCCCTGGGCGACCTGCTGCTGAATGTGCTGCTCACCTTCTGGCTGCTGCTGTTCTTCCGGGAGCATGTAAAGGCCATCAACGCCCCGGCGCCTACCCGGAAATGGCAGCTATGGCTGGTCATCGCCCTGTCCAGCCTGGTGATGTACATTGTAGGGCAGTTCCTCTCCGAGCTGATACAGAGCCTGGTGATAGACTCCCGGATATCCTTTGACGTGACCAATCCCTTCAGCCTCAATGAATACAGTGTTATCGGCTTTATCATACTGGGCTTTATCGCCTTCAGCTTCCTGTTCTTTTCGCAGATCATCAATTCCCTGCTGAACGAGCTCACGCAATTTCACCATCGTACCAAATACATATTCCTGGCGGCGGTAGGCGTGGTGTGGCTGCTGTTCCGCCTGCACAACCCGGAGCTGCCCTATTTCATAGCCATGGTGGTATGGCTGCTGCTCTACGTGGTGCTGCTGGACCGGTTCACCTACGGGTTCAAGGACACGCTGGGTACGGCGCCTTTTGTTTTCTGGCTGGTGCTGCTCACCATTACCACCTCTGCCGTACTGGTATATTACAATAATAAAAAGGAGCTCACCCTGCGGGAGCGGCTGGCTGCAGACCTCTCCAAGCAGCGGGACCCCTACCTGGAAATGCTGCTCAATGATGTGAACCGGAACCTGGAAGATGACCTGCAGGTGTTCTATTTCCTCAATGATCACCGCAGCGGCAGCCAGTTGCCCCGGGAAAAAGTGGAGAACGGCCTGGTGCAGAAATACTTCAAAGGTTACCTGAGCCGGTTCAATGTTACTTTCTATTTTCTGGACGACAACGGGGTGCCCATATTCCCGGCGGATACCACCAGTTTCCATTCCCTGAACATGCAGGTGCTGAAGCGGTCGGGCAGGGTAGGGGCGGAAAGCGACCTTTATTATAAGGAACGCAGCTTCAACGACTACAGTTATATCGGCCACAAGGTGATCTACAGGGACAGCCTGGTCATCGGCGCCCTGGTATACGAGCTGACCCCGGCAGTGGTGAATCCGCAGAAGCTGTACCCGGAGCTGCTGGTGGACGGGGAGATCAATGACCCGGAAAAGGAATCTTCCACCGCCTATTCCTACGCCATTTATAATAAGGGCGTACTGGTCAATAATAACAATGATTTTGCCTTTCCCATCCGGCTTTATCCTGCCGACATACCAACGGCGGATGTAACGGTGCGGAAAATGAACGGCCACTCTATCCTGATCTATAAAGCCTCCCGCGACAAAATAGTGATGGTGGTAAAGGACAGCCGCAACTTCATAGAGTTCATTACCCTCTTTGCCTGGATGTTCTGCCTGTTCCTGCTCATCATTGTGATCTACCAACTGCTGGACCTGCTGATCAAGGCGCGCATGCGCATAGGGCCCCTGCGCTCCCTGGTGGACGTAAGCATCCGCAAGAAGGTGCACGGCACCATCATTTTCGTGGTGGTGTTTGCCTTCATCATACTGGGGGTGACCACGATCCTGTTCTTTATAGACCGCTCGGAAACGGAGAACCGTGAGCGCCTCAGCAAGACCATGAGCGAGGTGGCCCACGACGTGGAAAAGGAATTTTACTCCCAGCGCAATTTCGATGCGCTGGAAGACCTGTACGATCCCATTTTCCAGGCCGGCCTGCAGGCGTCCATGAGCGATATTGCGGAGGACCGGGCGCTGGATATCAATATCTACGACCGCGACGGGAACCTGCAGGTGAGCACCCAGCCGCTGATGACGGAAAAAGGGCTGCTGTCCCGCAAAATGGACCCGGAAGCCTATTTCCACATGTTCCGGCTGAACCGGATACAGTATATACAGAAGGAAAAGATAGGCAGCATGCAGTATTTTTCCGGCTACGCGCCCCTGCGCGACACCACCGGGGGCGTGTCTGCCTACCTCAATATTCCCTATTTCGCCACGCAAACGGAGCTGAACCAGCAGATCTCCAACTTCCTGGTAGCGCTGATCAATTTCAACGCTTTCATTTTCCTGATAGCCGGCATGCTGGCCCTGATCATTACCAACTCCATTACCCGGTCCTTCTCGCTGGTAACGGAAAAGCTGCGCCATGTAAGCCTGGGCCAGCGCAATGATGAGATAGAATGGGACAAGGACGACGAGATCGGCGCGCTGGTAAAGGAATACAATAAAATGGTGCGCAAGCTGGAAGTGAGCGCCGCCCGGCTGGCCAAGAGCGAAAGGGAAGGGGCCTGGCGTGAAATGGCCCGGCAGGTGGCCCACGAGATCAAGAACCCGCTCACGCCCATGAAGCTGAGCATCCAGTACCTGCAGCGGGCTATAGACAACGACAGCCCCAATGTAAAGCAGTTGACCAACAACGTGGCGCATACCCTGGTGGAGCAGATAGAGCATCTGTCCAATATCGCATCGGATTTTTCCGCCTTTTCCCGTATAGGCGAGGCCGTAAACGAGGAGATGTCCCTGAATGAAGTGCTGCACTCCCTGCACGCGCTGTACCAGGGGCAGCCGGGCTGCGAGATCGTGTATAACGAGCCTTTGGAGCAGTTCCGCATCTATGCGGATAAAACCCAGATGAACCGCCTGTTCACCAACCTGCTGCAAAACGCTATCCAGGCTATCCCGGAGAACAGGACCGGCCATATCGTGATGCGGATGGAAGCCGCAGCAGACCGGCAATGGGTGATCGTGAGCGTGCAGGACAACGGCGAGGGCATTTCCCCCGAGATACAGTCCAGGATCTTTGTGCCCAATTTTACCACCAAGAACTCCGGCACCGGCCTGGGACTGGCCATGTGCAAGAACATTGTGGAGCAGGCGCGCGGGGAGATCTGGTTTGAGACCCGGCTGAATGCCGGCACCACTTTTTATGTGAAGCTGCCGTTATACCCGGCCGCCGGCCAGTAGCTGCATTGATTGTTTTTTAGCTAATAAATATTTTTATTACCTTACATATATACTCCCGAAAGATACTGACCTATACTGATAGCCGTTGCTGCAGAAGTTGGCAATATGCCATCCCGGTATTTCCCACGCCGGGATAAAAAATGCTTATGTAAAACGCGAAAGTATACACGTAAACAATTCAACCATGAAACAATTAATTTCAGTGATCGCTTTTTGGGGGATTACACTGCAGGTAGCCGGGCAAAAACAGGCATCATCTTTCCGGGATAGCATTCCCTTTTATTTTAACGAGATCAGGTTAGCAGCAGAAGAATACCAGGCGCTCTGGAACAGGAACTTATATGGGGCCATGCTTTTCGTGGAGCCCCGGACCCGGGAGCTTTTTGCAAATGAGCCGGACACAGGAGGTGTTTTAAAGCCCGCTGGTGATATCTACGTGGGAATTTTACCGGATACGGAGAACATCGCAAATACCGCCATCAACTGGAGCGGGAAAAAGTGGGCCATGATCATGCTCCCGCTTCCCCGGGATAAGGAGGTCAGGATCAATCTGCTGGCCCACGAATTATTTCATAAGGCACAGCCTTCCCTGGGATTTACGCTTCATAACGCCGAAAATAATCATCTTGACAAGGAGAGCGGCAGGATCTACCTGCGGCTGGAACTGGAGGCGCTGAAAAAAGCGGTGGGCTCACCCACCAGCCAGGAGCAGCAGGAGCACCTGCGTAATGCGCTGGCGTTCAGGAAGTACCGCCGCCTCCTTTATAGCGGCGCAGATACGACGGAAAATCTGCTGGAGCTGAACGAGGGCATTGCGGAATTCACCGGCGAGATTATTAGTGGCAGGGATAAAAAGCAGGCCGCAGCGCATTTTATAAACGGTATCGACAAATTTTTCGGCAACCCTACATTTGTCCGTTCATTTGCCTACTATACCATCCCGGTGTATGGCTACCTGCTTTATAAGAGGAACAGGGACTGGAATAAGGAAATTACCACAAGCACCGACCTGACAGCATATTTTATGGACGCTTTTAATATCCGTGTGCCGGCAGACCTGGAAACGGTGACGGAAAGTATAGCAGGGAACTATAACGGGGAAACGATCATGAAAGAGGAAGCCATCAGGGAGGAGAAGCGGAAAAAGCTGGTGGCCGGCTACCGCCGCAGGTTTATTGAGCAGCCGCACTGTGAAATACAGTTCGAGAAAGTGAGCATTTCATTCGATCCCCGGAACATTGTGCCATTAGAAGATAAGGGATCGGTATATCCGAATATCAGGGTGACGGATGCCTGGGGTATCCTGACGGTGGAGGGCGGCGCGCTGGTAGCTCCGGGCTGGGACCGGATACTGGTTACCAATCCTACAGGCGCTGATGGTAAGAAAATAACCGGTGATGGCTGGACGCTCGAGCTGGCGGATGGATATACCCTGGAAAAAGATGAAGAGAGCGGTAATTATAAAGTAGCCAGAACCGGCAACAAGCCATAAAAGATGTGGCGGGCAGCACTGGCTGCCCGCCATATGAAAAACGTTATTGCTTCACAAAGCTTTCCCGGATATGATCCGGCAGCTTGCTGGCGATCATCTGCTGCGCCAGTACGATCATATTCTTGAAAGCAATGCCTTTTGAAATGCCGTGGCCGATGATCACCGGGTGGGACACGCCCAGCACGGGGGTGCCGCCGTAGCTTTCAAAATCAAACTGCTCCAGGTATTCGTCTTTAATGTTGCGTCTTACCGCGATATCATGGAAGGACTCCGCCATTTTAAGCACTACGTTGCCGGTAAAGCCCTCGCACACGATCACGTCGGCGCGGGGATCGAAGATGTCGCGGCCTTCCACGTTGCCCACGAAGTTCAGCAGCGGGTGCTCCTTCAGCAGGGGATAGGTGGCCTGTGCCAGCAGGTTGCCCTTGCCTTCTTCCTCCCCGATGTTCAGCAATCCCACGGTGGGATTGTCGCGGCGGAGGATATACTTGGCGTACAACGAGCCCAGCACGGCAAACTGCACCAGGTTTTCCGGCTTGCAGTCCGCGTTAATGCCCACATCCAGCAGGAGGCCATAGCTGCCGTCTTCCCGGGGGATGGGGGTGCTGATCGTGGGCCTTTGCACGCCCTCGATGGCTTTTATGGAATAAAAGGTGCCTACCATCATGGCGCCGGTGTTGCCCGCGCTGATGAAAGCATCAATTTTACCGCTCTGTAAGAGATGAAAGCCGATGGCAATGGAGGATTGCTGTTTTTCTTTCAGTGCTTTGGTTGGGTGCTCATGCATACCGATTACCTGGGATGCATGGATCAAGGTATAGTTGGACGGGTCTATCCGGGCATCTGCCAGCAGGGGCTGCACCGCCTGCTCATCTCCGATCAGCACCAGGTGTACATCTGCCGCGCCATTTGCCAAAAATAATTTTACTCCTTTTACTGCTTCCAGGGGGGCAAAATCGCCTCCCATCATATCAAGCCCGATTCGCATGTAACTTTAATTTGTCTTATAGGGTAGTAGATATATAAAATTACGAACTACCATTTACAAATTAGGCGGCATGCAAAGGCTTAACGTATAAAATACATTCCACCCCTGCACCAGACGTAGTTCGCAATTGGTAATTCGTAATTATGCTGGCTTTGACATCAAAGTAAAATCGTCGGATTATTTCGTGCTGCCCTGTTTTTCCAGCACTACCTTGCCTTTGTAGTACAGCTTGTTCTCTACCCAGTGAGCACGGTGCCTCAGATGCACTTCCCCGGTTGCGCTGTCGGTGCTTAACGTATCCGCTACCGCCTTGTAATGCGTTCTTCTCTTCGCTGATCTTTGCTGAGAATGTCTGCGTTTAGGATTTGGCATTGTATTTAATTTTTAATTGTTCGTGTTTAGTTATCTCTGAATTTGTCCAGATCTTTCCAGATCGGGTTCTTTTTTTCGCCTTCCTGCTGGTTCATTTTTTCCAGCATTTCCAGCACTTTCGGATTACAACCGCTCTTACCGTTTGCGTCGTCCGGGTGGATGCGCTGCATGGGAATGCTGAGGTTGATGAACTCGTAGACCCAGTCTGCCACATTCAAATGGGACTCTGTCTTCGATATATACGTTACATCCGGGTCCTCATCGCCTTCCAGCTCTTCCGGGTTTTCCACCAGTTTCACTACCTGGTCAAAATCATCCCATAGTTGCAGCTCAAAAGGCTCCCCGCAGCGGTCGCAAGTTACGGTAACAGTACCGCCTATCTCGAATTTTAGCAGGAAAAAGCTGCTCTTCTTGTCAAATTGCAGTTTTACCGTTGCCTGTGCGTTACTAAAATCCTGCGGACCGTAATTTTCAAAAAAACTATCCGTAATTTGGTACTGAAAGGTATGTACTCCGGGCTTCAGTCCTACAAAGGCTATATCAAATTCTCGGAGTTGCTTCATCTGAAAAATAATTTAAAATTTCAGCGACCAGATGAAACTCGCGCAAAGTTATTTACTTTTAAGAAAGAACTAAGGCGCGTTTCATATTAATTTCAGTCCTCCACTTTTAGAGGGATGCAAAGGTAACTAAAATATTCGTAAATGTAAAAATTTACTAAATTTGTTGATTATCAATGTTGCCGGAGGGTATCACACGGCGCGCAGCATCTATCGCTATGAAGTCCTTACCAAATACCCCATTCCAGCAAAATAATACCATGAAGGCCAAAGTTAGAATGGGACACCGGAATATGCCATCTATGGACGCCGATATGCCAATTACGGATGTGGCGGCCGTATTTTCCCTGCCTTTGTCAGTATTGCTGCAGCACACCAACGCGGGTATCTTCCTCACCGATCCCAAACACCGCTTTATATGGGCTAATCCTGTTATTATCAATGCATTTGACCTGGGGCCGGAAGGGGCGCACGTGGTTAACCAGCCCTTTACAGCCGTGATCCGGTTCTTCCGCCGGCATGTAAAGGAGCCGGAGGCCTTCGAGGCCAAAATGAAGGAGCTGCGCCGCCGTAAAAAACCCTTTTTCGGCTGGGCCATTCCATTTACGGACGGGCGTATCCGGGAGGTAAGCTACATGCCCCTGCTGGAGAACGGCGTTTTCAAAGGCAGCGTATGGCAGATCGTGGACGTTACCCGGCACCGGGTGATGCAGCAGGAGCTGGAGCGGGCCCGGCAGGAGGCGGAGGAGGCCCAGCGCGCCCAGAAGGATTTCCTGGCCAACATGAGCCACGAGATACGCACGCCCCTCAATGCCATCATCGGCATGTCGCACCTGCTGGAAGAGACCAGCCTGGACGCCCGGCAGGAGGAATATGTAAAAACCCTGAAACATTCCTCCGGCATCCTGCTGGGGCTGATCACCGATATACTGGACCTGTCGCGCATAGAGGCCGGGGAATTGCAGGTAAACCAGCGGGAATTTAACCTGGGCGAGCTGATCCAGTCCTTAAAGCATACTTTTGAGCTGAAAATGGGCCAGCGGCCGGTAAAAATATCCGCCACGGTAGACGAGCGGCTGCAGCACCTGCTGGTAGGGGACGATACCCTGCTGAACCAGATACTGATGAATTTGTTGGGAAATGCGGATAAATTTACAAAAGAAGGCGAGATTGCCCTGACTGCAGAACTGGAAAGCTGGCAGGAGAACCGGATATGGGTGCGCTTCCGGGTATGCGATACCGGTATCGGCATCCGGAAGGACAAGCTGGAGCTGGTTTTCCAGAATTACAAGCAGGCGGAAAGGGAAATTCGCGAAATTTACGGGGGGACAGGCCTGGGACTGGCCATTGTGAAGCAACTGGTGGAAAGACAGGGGGGGCATATCCTGGTGGAAGAACAACCGGGCTTCAGAACTTGTTTTACATTTAATCTTCCGTTCATTGACACCAATAAGCCGGCCGAATCCGGCATACGGATGGGCAAAAGACGCCGGCATATCGATTTTGGGGGGGCAAAAGTACTGGTGATAGAGGATAATCCTATGAACCTGCGCTACATTATCAGCCTGCTGGAGCAGTACAATATCCAGTGCCAGTTGGCCACTAATGCCCCGGACGCCCTTTATTTCCTGGATTCGAGGTTGTATGAGCTGATCCTGATGGACATCCGCGTACCCGGTATGGACGGGTTTGAGCTGACCAAACGGATCAGGGGCGATGAAAAGCTGCCCAATGTAGCCACGCCCATCGTGGCCACCACGGCGGTAGCTATGGAAAGCACCGCTACCATGGCCCGGAATATTGGCATCACGGATATCCTGACCAAGCCTTATACGCCGGATCAGTTATTGCAGATCCTGAATAAATACCTGAACGAAAATGAGGATGAAACCGATTTATTAATGGAGGACGAAGAAGAACAATACCTGCATGGTTTCGAGTTCCACCAGGAGCTGAATGCAAAGTACCTGCGCGCTTTGTACGAGAACAATATTGCCTATGCCGCAGACCTTTTCGAGATATTCATCAAAACCATCCGGGGGGAGGTGCGCAAACTGGAGAATTTTGTGCAAAAGGGCGACCTGGACAGCCTGAAGATACAGGTGCACAAGTTGAAGCCCAATTTTGCCATGGTGGGCCTTACCTGGGTCAGCGACAAGATGCAGGAAATGGAGGACGTGCTCCGCGATGAGCTGACCCCCGCCACCCGGCCCCGGATAACGGCCCTGTATGCGGAAATATCCGCCGATATGAATAAATTTTTCCCCATCATAGAAGAGGACTTCCAGCGCATGCTGGAATTTATGAAAGAGCAGGGGGTAAAGAGGTAGCTGTTAGCTATCAGGTGTTTTCCCTCAGTATTTCCTTCACACTATCCACATAGCTGCCGCCAAACAGGAGCACATGCACCAGCAGGGGATACAACTGGCAAATGCCGATGCGCGCCTGCCAGCCGGTGGCCAGCGGGTACTGTTCCTGGTAGGCATGGTAAAAACGGTTGTCAAAACCACCGAAGAGACGGGTCATGGCCAGGTCCATTTCCCGGTGCCCGTAGTACACGGCCGGGTCGTAAATGCAGGCGCGCCCGTCGGGCCCAACCATAAAGTTGCCGGACCACAGGTCGCCATGGAGCAGGGCAGGCGGCTCTTCCGGGAATATGGAAGGCAGGCGCCTGCAGAGCTGTTCCACCTGCCCCAGGGCCGTTTTGTCCAGCAGGTGCCGGTCAAAAGCCTGCCGGGCCAGCGGCATCAGCCGGTTAAAGGCATAGAAAACGGGCCAACTGCTGAAAGGCGTGTTATATTGTTTCAGCGAGCCGATATAGTTGGATTCATAAAAGCCGAAATGGGATTGGGTATTCCGGTGCAGCCTGGCCAGGGAGGCGGCAAAGTTCTCCCAGAAATCCGGCACCGCGCCGCCCTTGTCCAGGAAAGTGGTCACCAGGAAAGCCCGGCCGTTGGCCTTGCCATGGCATACCGGCTGCGGCAGGGTAATAGCGGCGGTTTTACGCAGGGCTTCCAGGCCGCTGTATTCTTTGGCAAACATATCCGGGTAGCGCCGGGCATCATTCAGTTTCAGGAACCAGGCGCCTTCATTGGTTTCCAGTTTCCAGGTTTCATTAATATCTCCTCCGTGTATCCTTTCTGCGTGATTAATCTGTATTTTCATGCCCGATTGTGCGGACAGCTTGACAGACAATTCATGCAGCAATATGTCATCGGTCATCGTTCTCACCGGTTATTTCATTATGGAACAAAAAGCTATTATCAAAAGGACTGCCACCCGTATAGGGATAACAGTTTTAGGCCTGTTGTTGTTAAAGCTGTTATTCGCGGTAAGTGATGATTTTGCTCATTTCTACTTTCATAGGTTCTATATTTGGATAAGTGCTGTTTTCAGACGTGTAACAGGAATAGTGCCTTTCAGCGTCGGCGATCTAATATATACCGCCTGGGTTGTAACCGCCGTAATTTTTTTGTTAAAACTATGTTATAAAATGATCCGGGCACGCTGGCAGGAGGCTGGGCTGCACCTGCTGAGAGGGCTGGCTTTCGTGCTGAGCGTATACCTGGCCTTCCTGGTGCTGTGGGGCTACAACTACCGCCGGCACTCGCCTGCAAAGGAACTGGGCCTGCAGGTAAAGCCCTATACCACGGCCCAGTTGTACCGCCTGGCAGACACGTTGGTGCAGCAGGTGAACGGCTACAAAGCGGCCCTGGGCGATACCCTGGGCGTAACGCCCCCTGACCGGGACAGCGCGCAGATATTCCGCCGGGCGATACAGGCCTATCGCAAAGCGGAGACGCAATGGCCCTCGCTGCATTATGAATATCCTTCCATAAAACCGGCCCTGTTTGGCCGCTGGCTGAACTATATGGGGGTCACGGGGTATCTTAATCCCTTTACCAATGAGGCGCAGGTAAACACCACCACGCCTTTTTTTATGCGGCCGTTCACTACCTGCCATGAAATAGCGCACCAACTGGGCTACGCGCCGGAAGAAACCGCCAACTTCATCGGCTACCTGGCGGCCAGCCAGGCGCAGGATGTGCGTTTCCGTTATGCCGCGCATTTCGAGATGTTCCTGTACAGCACGGGACAGCTCTCCCGGCGGGACACCGCCCTGGCCCGGCAGGTATGGGAGCGGGCTGTGCCCGGCGTAAAGGCAGACTACCGGGTGCTGACGGATTTCTACAAAGCGTACCGGGGCCCGCTGGACGATTATTCCCAACTGATTTACGACCAGTACCTGAAAGCCAACAAACAGGAAAAAGGTATTTACAGCTATAGCGAAGTGGTGGGGTGGCTGATTGCTTATCTGCGCATTCAGTAATTAATAATTAAGAATTAATAATTAATAATCGTAACAATGGCGTTTCAATGAGCCACTGGTGTTACAGGTATTCTTAATTATTAATTATTAATTCAAAAGGAGCAGGTTCACGCTGCGCTGCAATATATTAAAAGCGATCTCCGCCATCAGGTTTTCCCGGTCCAGGGTGGGGTTTACCTCCGTGATCTCGAAGCAGCAGATCTTGCGGTGCTGCATGAACTTGGCGATCAGGTCCTCTGCCTCCCTTTCCCGCAGTCCGTTGCTCACCGGGGTGCCGGTGCCCCTGGAAATAGAAGCGTCCAGGCTGTCCACGTCAAAGGATACATATATGTAATCGCAATCGCTCAGGTAGCGGAATACGGAGCGGGAAACGTTTTCCGGGCCCTTGCGCCGCACTTCGCCGGTGGTAACCACCTTCATACCGTATTTCTTGATCAGGTGGTCCTCTTCCTTCTCATAGTCCCGCAGGGAAATGAACACGATATCTTCCGGCAGCACCTTGGGCGCTATCTTGCCGATGTGCTTCAGGGCGTTCCAGGTTTTGGCCGTATTCTCGTCCAGCTCATGCGCTTTATATTCCAGGTTGTCTTCCGCAATGGAAATGGCCAGGGGCATGCCGTGCATGTTGCCGGAAGGCGTGGTGTAAGGGGTGTGGAGGTCCGCATGGGCATCTATCCAGATCACGCCCAGCTTGGATTTGGGATGCGCCATTTTCAGGCCCGCAATGGTGGCCCCGGCCGTGCTGTGGTCGCCGGACAGCACTACGGGGAACCAGTTGGATTTTACGGTATCGCACACGCTTTTGCTGATACGCTCATACAGGTTATAAGTGCCTTTGATGCGCTTGGCAAAAGGGGATTCTATCGGTTCAAACAGCAGTTTATTTTCAGTTTCGATCACTTCGGAGGGAAAGTGCACAAAAAAGTTGCTCATGAAGTCCAGCGCCGCAATCTTGATAGCATCTATGCCCAGGCTGGCGCCCCGGGTGCCGGCCCCTATTTCCGATTTAACCTCAATGATTTTGATGTTCTTCATGCCGGCAAGCTACTGGATTTTTAATTCACCGGCCTAAGCCGCGGTTTGCGATGCTTTGCATAAAGCGGCGGGAAATACTGAATCAATTCCAATAAGGCTGCGCACTTGTAAGAATTTGTTCAACGTTTAGGGATGAATGATAAATAACATTGAATTTTAATGTGCTGACGATGCATGCGGCGATTTTTCCTACATTAGCACATTAACATATCAGCGCATCAGCTTATTAACAACACCGCATCAAAACAATTATTACTATGAATTTTCAACTTTCGGAAGAGCATTTAATGATACAGAAGGCCGCCCGTGACTTTGCCGTGCATGAGCTGCTGCCCGGCGTAATAGCGCGTGATGAGCAGCAAAAGTTTCCCGCCGAGCAGGTAAAGCAACTGGGCGAGCTGGGCTTCCTGGGCATGATGGTAAGCCCAACCTACGGCGGCGCGGGCCTGGACACTATTTCCTATGTGCTGGCTATGGAAGAGATATCCAAAATAGACGCCTCTACCTCTGTATGCATGAGCGTGAACAATTCCCTGGTATGCTGGGGCCTGGAAACCTTCGGCACCGAGGAGCAGAAACAAAAATACCTGGTACCCCTGGCAAAAGGGGAAGTGATAGGCGCCTTTTTACTGAGCGAGCCGGAAGCCGGATCAGACGCCACCTCCCAGCGTACCACCGCGGAGGACAAAGGTGATCATTACCTGCTGAACGGCACCAAGAACTGGATCACCAACGGCAATTCCGCCGGCACCTACCTGGTGATCGCCCACACGCACCCGGAGAAGGGCAGCAAGGGCATCAATGCCTTTATCGTGGAAAAGAGCTGGCCGGGTGTAACGGTAGGCGCCAAGGAGAACAAGCTGGGCATCCGCGGCAGCGACACCCACAGCATCATGTTCCAGGATGTGAAGGTACCGAAGGAGAACCGCATCGGGGAGGACGGCTTCGGGTTCAAATTCGCCATGAAAACGCTGGCCGGCGGCCGCATCGGCATTGCTTCCCAGGCGCTGGGCATTGCCAGCGGCGCTTATGAGCTGGCCCTGAAATATTCCAGGGAAAGAAAAGCCTTTGGCAAGGAGATCAGCCAGCACCAGGCCATCCAGTTCAAATTGGCGGATATGGCCACCCAGATAGAGGCCGCCCGCCTGCTTTGCCTGAAGGCCGCCTGGGAAAAGGATAACCACCTGGACTATACGCTGTCCAGCTCCATGGCCAAGGTGTTTGCCTCGGAAACCGCCATGTGGGTGACCACGGAGGCTGTTCAGGTGCATGGCGGCTATGGCTATGTAAAAGAGTACCATGTGGAGCGCCTGATGCGCGATGCCAAGATCACCCAGATCTATGAAGGCACTTCCGAAGTGCAAAGGATCGTGATCAGCAGGGCAATATTGGGTTAAATTCCAAATTCCAAATTCCAAATTCCAAAACCCAAATCCCAAATTCCAAACTGCTGACAAACACCAGTATAAAGGCGGTTTGCAGATTGTTCAGGGGATGCGTATCAATTTTGGAATTTCCCGATTTGGGATTTGGAATTTCCCGGTTTGGAATTTCTATTTTTGCACCATGTCTATCAACTTACCCGTTTACCAGCAGCTACAGGAGCAGTTGCAACCCTATGGCGCAAGGCTGGTAGCTGTTTCCAAAACCAAACCTGTAGCCGATATACAGGCGCTGTATGATGCCGGCCAGCGGGTGTTCGGCGAAAATTACGTGCAGGAGCTGGTGCAGAAGCAGCCGGCCCTCCCTGCAGATATTGAATGGCATTTCATCGGCCACCTGCAATCCAATAAAGTAAAGTACATCGCACCCTTCGTCAGCATGATCCATGCGGTAGACAGCCTGAAACTGCTGCAGGAGATCGGCAAACAGGCGGCCCGGCACGGGCGGGTCATAGACTGCCTGCTGCAGGTGCACATTGCCGAAGAGGAAACCAAGTTCGGCCTGGACGCCGCCGGGCTGGAAACGCTCCTCCGGGAATGGCGGCAGTTGCCCCCGCAGCATCATGTTCGTATAGCCGGCCTGATGGGCATGGCCACCAATACGGAAGATGCCGCGCAGGTACAAAAAGAATTCCGGCAGCTAAAAAACCTGCATGCACAGGTAAAAGCGAGCTATTTTGCCGGCCAGGACCATTTCCGGGAGCTTTCCATGGGCATGAGCGGCGACTACCGCCTGGCCCTGCAGGAAGGCAGCACCCTGGTAAGAATAGGAAGCATGATTTTTGGAGAAAGAAACTACATTTGACAGCATGATAACATTAAGACCATTCCTTTACCTGCTGGCATTGGGTGCTTTGCCGGCATTATCCTCTTCCGCGCAGCAGGCATTTGTGGACGGCCCCTGGCAGGCGCGCCTGCACCGGCAGGACGGGGCGGATATCGTATTCAACGCCGAAGTGAAAGACAGCGCCGGTAAAAAGGTGCTGTATGTGCTGAATGCAGGCGAGCGTTTACTCGTGGACGATATACAACTGGAAGGAGATTCCCTCTTTATAAAGATGCCTTTCTTTGATTCCGAGTTCAGGGCTGCACTGCAGCCGGACGGGAAAGTAAAGGGCCTGTGGATACGCCACCTGGCCAACCGGGATATGAGCATACCCTTTACCGCCATCCCGGGCGTACGGGAGCGCTTCGCGCAGCACCTGCCCGCCAAAGGCAATGTAAGCGGGCGCTGGGCCACCTGGTTTACCGCCCCGGACGGCACAGACAGCTCTTTTGCCGTGGGCGAGTTCCGGCAGCAGGGCAGCCGGGTGACCGGCACCTTCCTGACCGCCACCGGCGACTACCGTTTCCTGGAAGGCATTATGGACGGCGACACGCTGAAGCTGTCCACCTTTGACGGATCGCACGCCTACTACTTTACTGCACGGCTCACGGCCAGGGGCATACTGGAGCAGGGCGTTTTCTACGCCGGCATCGGCAGCGGGAAGGAGAGCTGGACCGCCCGCCGGGACGATAAAGCCGCGCTGCCCGACGAGACCACCCTGGCGTCCGTAAAGCCCGGGCAGGAAAAGCTGGACTTTACTTTCCCGGACATGAACGGTACCCCCGTCAGCATTAAAGATGAACGCTTCACAGGCAAGGTCGTGATCATTACGCTGCTGGGGTCCTGGTGCCCCAACTGCATGGACGAAACGGCTTACCTCAGCCAGTGGTATCAAAAGAATAAACACCGCGGCATCGAGATCATCGGGCTGGCCTACGAGCGCACCCCGGATTTTGAGAAGTCCCGCAAAAGCCTCACCGGCTTCCTGCGGCGTTTCGATGTGCAGTTTCCCGTACTGATCACAGGCGCTACACCATCGGACCCACAGAAAGCGGAAAAGACCCTGCCGCAGCTCACGGCTATCAAAGGGTTCCCCACCACCATATTTGTAGACAGGCAGGGCCGCGTGAAAGAAGTGCATACCGGCTTTTCCGGTCCCGGCACCGGTGAGCATTACGAACGGTTCAAACGGGATTTTAACCGCCTGGTGGATGAAATGCTGGAAAACTAGCTTTGGCCTGATATTTGAAAATTTCTTCCCATACCGCTATGAACAAGGTGCTTTGTCTATTTGTTAAACCTTTAAATTGTACATATATGAGCACAACGAACTTTTTATCAGGCGTGCTAGCCGGCGTGGCGGCAGGTGTAGTGGTGGGGTTGCTTTGCGCACCCGACAGCGGGGAGGAGACCAGGAGAAAGATCCGGTATACGGCCGGTAACTGGCGTTACAGGATCGGTCGTTTGCTGGGAAAAGGCTCTGATAACCTGGCGGAGCTGCGGCATGTTTTTGAGCATGAAGTGACCGGGTTAAAGGAGGATGTGCGGGAACGTGTATTGAAACTGATAGATGAGAGCAAAACCTCTTACGATAAGTTCCGGAAAGAGGCTTTGTCGCAAAATAGCTGATGGCAAGCAGCACTGTTAACGATTCCTTTGTTGTTCCGGGAGATCACAGGTATCTCCCGGAATGAACAGGGGATTTTTTTTTGAGCCGGTTTTCCCGCTGGTCTGATTTTGGTGACACCTATACAAAACCATGTGTTATGCAAAGGAAAAACCCGGATACCGGCCATTCATCCAACCGTACTGACAATATCAACAAGCATCCTGCATCCCGGCAGCCTGACCAGCAGCCGCCTGCCTCCCCGCCGCAGGACGACCCAACTTCTGCGCAGGATGATCCCGAACTACCGGAAGACGAGACCATGATGCCTACCCAGGCGGATGTCACCGCCAAGGAAAGTGTGGAATATTTTACGCCTTCAGGGGAATTTCCCGATCCGGGACTCGCGGAAGATACGGTTTCCGAAGAAGAAGATGCCAGCCCGGAGATCATACCCGGTACGGAAGCGGACCTTACATCTGCCGACCTGGATAACTTAGGCCCGCGGGACGAAGATATGGACCTGGGGGAAGATGAATCCGTGCGCAATAAGGACCTGCTGACCAGGCTGAAAGACCAGGAATCCGAGCCGAAACCGCCGGAACAGTTGGACGTGCCCGGCGCAGAGAATGATGATGCCGCGGAAAGCCGTGGCAGCGAGGATGAAGAGAATAACGAGTATAGCCTGGATGATGATGATGTGTAGAAGGGATCATTTCAATAATCCCTTTACCAGTCCTTTCCACTGCGGCCGGGAAAAGCCAAGCAGGGCGCTGATGGCCACCACCTTGTTACGCAGCTTGTCCCACAGGCCGGAGGAGGTTTTGTTGGGTTGCTCGTTCCTGCCATATACGCTGGCGCGGACGCATTTGCCGGTCATTTCCACCACAAAGGAGCTGGTAGCGTTGGGGTGAAAGAAATGGGCCGTTTGGCCCCTGCCCTCCAGGTCCTGCGGGTGGCCGGCCGGTCTTACCCTTATGGCTACATAGGCCGTATTGCCGGATGCCGTGCTTTTATCCTCTATCTTTTCTATCGCTACCCAGTCATAACCCCGGCCGGCAATGCTGCCAGGGTCGGGCAGGTCAATACGGATATGATCGCCTTCCTGTGCAGTATGGTCTACAGGCTGCCCTTCCTCGTCCGTCAGGGTGAAGTTGGCAGACAGCGCACCGCTTAGCTCATGCCAGTGGTTCACATCCAGCAGGCGTTCTTTGGCCTGGCGGTAGCGCTGCCGGCTTTCTTCAGCAGAAGGCAGCACAATGGAGAACGCTGTGTGCGTATGGCGCCCTTTGCGCTGTTGCGGAACCGTTTTATTGTTTGGTGTTGATGTTGCAGGTTTCTTATCCATATTGCTTGTTTGCTTTAAGGCGCTTCCATCATTACTTCTCCTGTTTCCAGGTAGGCTTTAAAGCGCTGGATGTCTTCCTCCACCATGCGCTCAAAGGCCGCGTTCAGCAGCCAGGCCAGGCCGGAACCTACATGGCCGGCGGGCGGACGGTAGGTGATCATCACTTCTACGCTCGTATGTCCTTCCGGGGTCTCTTCAAAAGTGACCCGTCCTGCCGTAGCGATCATGGATTGGGGCACGGAGCGCCATCCCAGCAGGTGGCCGGGCTCTTCTTTTACTATTTCGGCTTCCCATTCCACCGTGCCTACGCCGCCGGGGCCATTGGCCACCCAGTGGGAGTGCGTGCTGTCCTTTTCCTCCACCCGTTCCAGGTGCTGCATGAAGAGGGGCAGGTTGCCCAACTGCCGCCAGTTGCTGTACACTTCCTCCCTGGGCTTGCGGATCACCAGGCTGGTCCTTATGTTCACAGAGCGGGTATGCCTGTTCCTGCGCTCTTCTATCATGGCGGAAAGGGGGCAGTTGCCGGACAGGCCGCGGTACAGCAGGTACCCGCCCGCCATCAGCCTGCACAAACTGCCGAAGGGATGATGCCTGAACCGGCCCAAGGCGCTGCCGGCCATCAGGGAGCCGGCCACTATGGAAGCGATGCGCCCTTCACGGCTCACGTTCAGTACATTGCTGCTGTCGTACAGCGCCGTGGCGCCGGGCCGGCCATGCCCGTTCAATAATGTGTTGGGATGATCCATAAAAGAATAATTTGCTGATGGTACCGCCAAAACCTTGCAGTTTTTGTAAATGGTAAGTAATGTGGTGATTATCAATGGGTAAAAGAGTATCGCCGGTTTTGGGATTGTGGAATAAATAATACGGGGCGTAGAAAAGGGGAAACGTGTAGCATTCCTAAATGATAATTTGTATTTTAACGGATCTAATCGTACCAACATGATGAAAAGACTACGTTACGCCTGCCTGTTCCTCCTTACTTTATCTGCCTGCGCGCAAACTCCTGCCGTACAGGAAAAGGGTGAGTGGATACAGTTGTTCAACGGCAAGGACCTGAAAGACTGGGATATCAAGATCGCCAAACATGACCTGAACGACAATTTCGGCAACACTTTCCGCGTGGAGGACGGCCTGCTGAAGATACGGTACGATCAGTACAAGGATTTTGACGATCAGTACGGGCACATCTTTTACAAGAAAAAATTCAGCGCTTACCTGGTAGCCGTGGAATACCGTTTTACCGGCGAGCAGGTGCCCGGCGGCCCCGGGTGGGCCATCCGCAATAACGGCGTAATGCTGCACTGCCAGTCTGCCGGCAGCATGGGCAAGCACCAGGATTTTCCTATTTCCCTGGAAATGCAGCTCCTGGGTGGCAATGGCACAGACCCGCGCACCACGGCCAATCTTTGCACACCCGGCACCAACGTGGTGATGAACGGCAAGCTGATCACCGACCACTGTATCTCTTCCACTTCCAAAACCTATAACGGCGATGCATGGGTAAGGGCGGAAGCCCTGGTGCTGGGCGATTCCATCGTAAAGCACATCGTGGAAGGCGACACCGTGCTGACCTATACCCAGCCGCAGATCGGGGGCGGCTCCGTATCTCATTTTGAGCCTGCACTGAAGCAGGACGGCAAGCTGCTGAAGGAAGGGTATATTGCATTACAGGGCGAGAGCGCACCCACGGATTTCAGGAAGGTAGAATTGTTTAACCTGGAGCCTTATATGAAAGACCCCGCAGCGCTGAGCCGGGTACTGCAGGAGCTGCAGCAGCGCGATACCAGCACCGCGGGGAAAGAAGAATAGCTTTTACTGCAACATCAGCCGGCGGATGTATTTCACCGGCGCTTTGCCGTAGCTGAGGAATTTTTCATGGAACTGTTTCAATTGAAAACGGTCGCCGGTTTTTTCCTGCCAGGCGCGGCGTAATTCAATGATCTCTTTGTAGCCGGTATAGTAGCTGGTAAGCTGTACGCTACTTACGCTTATCCGTTTCCATTTACCTTCGGCTTCCGCCTGTTGCTGGAAGGCTTCCTGTGTCAGCAGCCGGATGGCCGCCTCCTTATCCATGCCCAGCACATGCACACGGTAGTCCAGGATGGTGTTGCATACCGTGCGCAGGTTCCATTTGTACCACATCAGCCACATTTCAGGGGCGTTGTCGCCATAACCGTTCTCCAGCATCATTTGTTCCGTGTACACGGCCCAGCCTTCCACCATGGCGCCGTTGCCCAGTATGGATTTGATGATGCCGGGAGATTGGTTGGCATATACCAGTTGCGTATAATGGCCCGGGATCGCCTCGTGGATGTTCAGGATCTGCAGGATGTAATGGTTGTATTCCCGCAGGTAGCTTTCCGCCCTGTCCGCCGGCCATCCTTCCAGGCTGCCCACATTATAGTAGGTATTACCGTCTTTGTCATAGGGGCCGGGCGCGCTGATGGAAGCGCCTGCCACGCCTGCCATGTAGGCCGGTTCCTTGCGTACTTTCAGCGGTTTGGACGGGTCCAGGTAGAGCAGGTCCTTTTCTTTTATAAATGCGGTGAGCGCCGGTAGCTGCTGTTCAATGGCCTGCTGGAACTCCGCCGGTTTTACATGCTGTACGGAGAGCGTGTCTATCACCTTTTTCACCAGCAGCAGGGAATCGGCCGGTATGGGGGCATTCCCGAAGTATTTTGGCCAGAGCTGTTTACTGATGCGGACCATTTCTCCATGCACCCATGCTTTGCGCGCCACCGCGGAGTCGTAGATCTGTGCGGCGGTGTAGGCGGATTGTATATCGTAGTTGAACTTAGCGGCATACAGTTCTTTTCCCAGGCGGAAGCTGCGCGGGTGTTCCGGGCGCAGGGCCTTGAGCCAGGCTGCATAGCCGCGTATGGCGGCTGCCGCGGTACGGGCGCGTGCCAGCAACTGCTTTTTCTCTTCGGGCGACAGGCCGCTTTGGGCCAGGGAGTCTGCCAGGTCCTTTTCAAAAATGGACAGGCCGCCCAGGTTCTGCTCCTGCGCCAGGGCCGTCAGCTCCGGTACGGGGTCTTTTATTTGCTGCCTGGCCGCTTCGTAATAGGCTGGCACCCCGGCCAGCCTGCTGCAGAAGCTGCGCAGGCGGGTATCCAGCGGCGCATAATGCTCATTTAGTATGAAGGCAAAAGTGGCACTGACGTTGTAGTTGGACGGATTCCATTCCTGCGTTTTTGCTTCCTGTATCTCCCATTTAATGGAGGCCAGCTTGTTCTGTACCTGGTAATAATCTATCAGCAGGGAAGCGCCCAGTTTGGTGGTGTCATAGGTAGCCAGGGAGTCCTGGTGGCGTTGTACAAAGTCCAGCTCAGCCTGCAGGCCCGCCGCATCCGGTATGGGCAGCACGCTGTCGTATTTGTGATAGCCTTCCGACGTGGCCCAGCCGGGATATACTTTCCAGAGGTCTGCTATGAAATGCTCTTCGTAGCGCCGGAAAGCCGCGTTTTGCGTGGTATCGGCGCCGGCAGTGTGCTGCCCGGCATTGTTGCAGGCCGCTACCAGGGCAGACAGGGCCAGGATGTTGAACAGTTGTTTTTGCATATTTGGTTGGTTTTATGGAGCGGGGCTGAGTATGCCCAGCCATCCGCCGCCTTTGCTCATTTGAATGGTGATATGATCGTTGGGTGTAACCTTTTCTTCCCGGAAACGGTAGTCGGCCGCATGCTGGTCTGCATTGATGCCGTCCTCCACGGCTTCCAGCCGGTAGCTTTTGCCATTGAGGAAGCTGAGGTCCAGCTCCAGGTTGCGCGCATCCCAGTTGGTCATGGCGCCAATGTACCAGGTATCGCCTTTCCTGCGGGCCACCGCTACATACCTGCCTGCTTTGCCGTGCAGGGCTACGGTGGTGTCCCAGGTGGTAGGTATGCGGGAGATGAACCCGGTGTACTCCGGTTCTTCCAGGTAATTGGACGGATTGTCGCAGAGCATTTGCAGGGGGCTTTCATACACGGCCATCATGGCGGCCTGGTGGCAGCGGGTGCCCTGGCTCATGGGCTCGGACCATACCGGGTTGAAATTGCGCTCAGTGGCATTGAGCATGGCGCCGGGCGTAAAATCCATGGGACCGGCCACCATGCGGGTAAAGGGCAGGGTTACATCGTGCCCGGGCGTTACATTGCGGCTCCATTTGCTGTTCTCCAGTCCCTGCACGCCTTCATAGGAGATCACGTTGGGATAGGTGCGGTTGAGGCCCACGGGTTTGAAGGCGCCGTGAAAATCCACCAGCAGCCGGCGTTTGGCGCACTCCTGCGCGGTACGCTCGTAGAAGTTCACCATGTATTGTTCGGCGCGCACCATAAAATCTACCTTGATGCCTTTTACGCCCCAACCGGCATAAAGGTCCAGCGCTTCTTCCATGTGGGCGTCCAGCGCGTTCCACAGCACCCACAGGATCACGCCTACGTTTTTGCTTTTAGCGTAGCGGAGCAGCTCCTGCATGTCCAGTTGCGGGGTGGCGTGCAGGATATCGAGGGTGGTGCGGGTCCAGCCTTCGTCCAGTATAATATATTCGAGCCCGTATTGGGCGGCAAAATCCACGTAATACTTATAGGTAGCAGTGTTGATGCCGGCGCGGAAGTCCACGCCATAGATATTGTTGGCATTCCACCAATCCCAGGCAACTTTCCCGGGTTGTATCCAGCCGGTGTGCTCCACTTTATTGGGCCTTGCCAGTTTGTACACGAGGTCCGTTTCCAGCAGGCCTTTGTCATCCGGGCTGATGATCAGCGCGCGCCAGGGAAAATTCCGGTCGCCGCTGGTTTTGGCAATGTAATCCGCATTTTCGAGGATCTTCGCTTCCCGGTCGCCTACCAGGGAGTCGCGGAGTATTACCGGCGGAAATTGTGCGGTCAGCGCATTGCCGCCGGTACCGAATACAAACTGGTTGGGATAGTCATGCAGGTCAGATTCGGTGATCATTATCCTGGTGCCATTGGGGGTGCTGAGGTACACGGGCAGGCCGGCATACAGCGTGGGCGCAATGGCTGCAATGGCGGTGTCCCTGAACAGGTATTCATAGTGGCTTTGGAAGGTAGGGGAGGGCGGGTGCTGCTCCATGGGCCACCAACTGGTATAGCCGCCCGGCAGTTGATAGCGGACGGTTTCATTTTTCACCGTCAGCTCCTTGCCCAGCGCGGTTTCAAAGCGGTAGGCCACGCCGTCGTTATAGGCGCGGAAGCATACGCTGTAGTTGCCTTTAAAGGTGAGACGCAGCTCGTTGTACTGTTCGGGAATATATTTATGCTTTACCGGTACTACGGCTTCGATCACGCTGTTGACGGTATGGCGCTGCTGCTTTCTTACTACCGGGCGTTGTCCCAGTACCTGGCCATTGGCCAGCTCCAGGCTGATGGGCGAGGGCAGGAGGAGGGTTTCATTATTGCGGGTAACGGACCATTGCAGGTTGTCAGTGACCTGTACCCGGACCGTGATTTTTTTGTCGGGCGATGCCAGCTCATAATCCGTAGCATGCAGTAAAACCGGTGCAAAGAGCAGGGCCAGTCCCAGTAAGATCTTGTTCATGTGGAATGCAGCATTTTTTGTGATCCTGCAAAATAGGAAGGGATCAGTAAAAATGGTAGCATTGTTTTGATGAAAGGCAGCCGGTATTTAGCCGGAAAGGGACGCTGGCACCAGGACCTCACCAGGACCTGACCACAGGTTTTCCGCAGGTTTCCCCCTGTAAATGCAGGAAAGGTACGGGATCACACCGGGGAACTGTTATAGGGATTGAGGCCGGCGGCGGTGTCCTCCACCATCCTGTCCTTCCGCCTTTTCCTTTCCAGGAGGGCGCCTGCCAGCGCCAGGGCGGTAAAAACGATGTTGAAGACCAGGTGCTGGTCCCATGACATTTCTTCCAGCACGCCCCCGCAACTGCAGGGCAGCTCCGCGCTGAAATTAAGGATAGCCACAATATAGGCGGTGAAGGCCAGCATAAGCGCAAAAGACGCATACAGCCCCCATAGCCGCCATTTGGGTATGAACAGCAGCACGGCAACGGCAAATTCCGCCAGGGGCAAAGCCCAGGCAATGAAGGGTGCAACGGGCGCCAGTATGGGAGAGACGGCTATTTGTTCCTTGAAGACGGTATACTCCATCAGTTTACTGATACCGGTGTATAAGAAGAGCACGATGAACAGCAGTGCTATGATGCCGGGAATGGTTCTTTTGAGCATATCCGAATTTAGGAAAACGGGGGGAGAGGGGTGTTATCATTTGGGATATTTTTTGGTGGTCATTTGGGATATAATTTTTTGTTTTTAGAAAAGATAAAGCATGAAGTAGTTTATTCCTGTTTACTTCTTAACTTACAGTACCGGTAAGAAACTCCGTTGCAAGACGGACCATTAAAGGACACTTTATTTTTTTCAGATGAGTAAAACCCTCCTCATCGTGATCGTTGTTACCCTGTGCTCCCTCCAGGCATGGCCCCAGACTCCATTACCCGTCCGGGTAAAAGGGCGTATAACAGATAAAGACAGCCGACAGCCGCTGGCCTATGCAACGGTGGCGCTTTTATATGCAAAAGATTCTTCTCTTGCAGCATCCGCTTTTACAGATAGTAAAGGCATGTTCCTGCTGGAAGGTGTGGGCGCCGGCAGTTATCAGGTGTATATTACTTACCTGGGCTACCAGCCTTTATTACGTGCGGTAACAGTTACGGCTACAGACACCGTAATGGACCTCGGTATGATCGTCCTGCATGGAACAGGGGTAAATCTTAAAACAGTCGAGATCGTACAGATCCGGTCTCCCATGGTGATTAAAAAGGACACATTGGAATTTAATGCTGCATTCTACAAAACCAGGGAAAATGCCGTGATGGAGGAGCTGCTAAAAAAGTTGCCGGGCATAAAGATTGCACCGGATGGGACCATTACAGTAAATGGCGAAATAGTAAAACGGATACTGGTAGATGGCAAACCTTTTTTCGGGGATGATCCCAAACTGGCTACCCGCAACCTGCCGGCAGACATGATAGATAAGGTGCAACTGATCGATAAAAAATCTGATCTGGCACAGTTCACCGGTATAGATGATGGTAAAAGGGAGAAAGCTATCAATATTACGGTGAAGAGGGACCGTAAAGGTAAATTCCTGGGTAGGGTAGCTGTGGGTTATGGCACTGGTGAAAGGTTTGCAGGAAGCGGGAACCTGAACCAGTTTAGTGAGGGAGAGCAATTATCCATCCTGGGAGGCGCCAACAATGTGAACAATGCAGGTTTCCTGGAAGGAAGCGGGCAGGGGCCAGGCGGTGGAGGGAATGGTATTACCAGGAGTTGGAGCGGTGGTGTTAACTACAGTAAAGATATCAGTGAAAAGCTTAAGCTAAGCGGTAGCTATGTGATAAATGACAGCCGGACAGAAAATGAGCGGAGTAGCGCCCGGCAGAATTTGTTACCTGATACCAGCTTTTATTATAACCAGGATGCCTATTCCGTAAACAACAATGCTAGTCATTACCTGGATACCCGTGCAGAATTGAGGCCCGATAGTATGCATCTGCTGACGCTGGAAAGTACCTTCAGGCATGCTGCAACAGATAATTTTCAGGAGAGCCTTTACGAGAGCCTGGGAGGAGATCGGCAGTTGGTGAACAGTGGTACAATGCGCAATACCAGCAACGGCAGTGCGCCCAGTTTCCATACCTCCCTGTCTTTCGCAAAAAAGTTCCATAAGCTTGGCAGAGCTTTAAAGAGCAACCTGACTTACGGATATAATACCAGCCGGCAGGAGGGTTATAACCGGTCATACAACCTGTTTGTAGTACCGGGCGGCGACATTGACAGTGATACGCTGGATCAGCGAAATGATATGAACAGTCGTCATAATCTTTTGTCGTTATACACCTCCTTTACGGAGCCGCTTTTTAAAGATCATTTCCTGGAATTAGTATATGTATACAGGCATAATCACACATTGTCAAATAAGCTCACCTACGATTACGACAATGCCAAAAAAATCTATGACCGCCTGAATGACAGCTTAAGCAATTCCTTTGAGAATACTACCAATGTACACCTGGCCGGTATGAATATACATGCCCGGAAATCCAGCTACTATTACTACCTGGGATTTAGTTTGCAATTCAATGGTTTGAACAATTACAACATCAGTGAGCAGGAGCGCTTAAACCAGTATACGGCCAATTTTGCTCCCTTTGTGGTGCTGGATTATGCCTTCACCAATAACAAACGGCTGCATTTCACTTATTCAGGAGGAGCGCTTACACCCAACGCAGCGCAATTGCAACCTGTGCCGGACAACAGTAATCCCTTGTACATAAAGCTGGGCAACCCGGACCTGAAACCGGCTTTTCTGCATAGTATCGTGATGGATTATAAGGCACTTAACCCGGCCACTGCGTATGCCTTTACCGCCAGTATCAATACTGCTATTACAAAAGGGAAAATAGTAGAAGCCATCTGGTCTGATTCCCTGGGCCGACAGGTGAGCCAGCCTCAGAATGTGGACGGCGCCTACAACGTTAATGCCAACCTGGTGAATACTTTCCCGTTGAAAAAACTGCAAACCGCCATTAACCTTAATACGACGCTGGGATTTAAGCGGGACATCAACTACATAAACAGCGTAAAGGGCAATATGGATAACTACAATATTACCCAGGGGCTCAGCTTTAATTATACTTATAAGCAGTTGTTTGATATAGGATTAGCAGGAAACGTGAATTATAATGGTGTACGATATGCCCTGCAAAAGGATAATAACACCAATTATTTCAATTATTCCTGTTCGCTGAACGGGAACATAAACCTGCCGCTGGGCTTCAGCCTGGGCGGCAACCTGGACTATTGGCTCAATACCGGCCGGGCAGCCGGCTATAACCAGGATGTAACTATGTTAAATGCTTTTATATCCAAAAGTCTTTTCCAGAAAAAGGCACAGGTCAAACTACAGGGATTTGATCTGCTGAATCGTAATGTAAGCATCAGCAGGAATGTAGGGGAAAGTTATATAGAAGATGTACAGACCAAGGTATTACAGCGGTTTTTTATGCTCAGTTTTTCTTATTTTTTCAAGCCGGATGCTGGTCAGTAATCTCCTTCATTTAATATGCAACCTCCCTTCCCGGTCGAAATAATAATCTTCCCCTGCTGAACAGGCCAGGTCCTCCATTAGCGTCTCTATGGGCTGCCGGCGATCTATTACTCCCGAGTAATGTAGCGTATCCGGCGCATTGCGCTCTACCAGTATCCTGATACCGTAAACCCGTTCCGCCATGCTGCACACCTCTTTCAGGGTTTTCTTTTCAAAGCGATGTATGCCATTCTTCCAGGTTAAAAGCGTATCGCTGCTAAATGAAGCAATCAGCAGTTGCTGGCTACTGGTATTCAGAGAGGCCATGTAGCCGGGCTGTAACTTCACTACCTGGCCACCTGGTGTGATGATCATTACCGCTCCCGATACCAGGGCAGCACTAAAGCTGCTATCGTATGTACGCACATTAAACCGGGTCCCCAGCACTTTTATGTCTGCACGGGTAGTATGTACAATGAAAGGTCTTTTAGGGCTGGCCGCCACGTTAAAGAAAGCCTCTCCGTCCAGGTAAACCTCCCGGTAGTTTCCTGCAAAATGCGACGGATACCGGAAGGTGGTAGCTGCATTCAACTGCACCAGGGTGCTATCCGCTAGTTCAACGGATTGGTGCTGACCACTTGCTACTTTGATAGTATTCCACTGGACCGGTGCGCGGCCATAGTATGAATAGAGAAAATAACCGGCGCCGGCAATAATCAATAAAGCGGCGCCGGCCGCTATAAACAGAGGGAATCTTTTTCTGGGAGGAGCTGTCCACTGTGCGTCAGTGGAGGCTTCCTCAATTTCTGACAGGATTCGCCTGGCCTCGGCGCTTTCTTTGAGCATACGCTTAATAAACGCGTTTTCTCTCCTGGAGGTCATCCGTTCCCTTTGCTTTATCAGTAAAAGGACAAAGTCTTCATGATCAAACTCTTCTGGTTCTTGCCGGTAGTTTCGAAATAGAGGAATTGTAGTTTTCAAGGGTAACGGATTTATGGGGGTACCTGTTTTATAGATGCATAGCTCGGCAATTTAAAAAAGAGCCGCTGGAAAGCGGCCCGGGAAGCTAGAATCTATTGGTGAAAAATGAAAATGATAACACAACTGTCATTTCATTATATATAGTGTTTTATTTGATCTTGTACCAAATACATTTGATTAACATATTAAACGTATGGCCCCGGAAAAGGTACCAGCCGGACATTTTTTATTTCCAGGTCCTTTCCCCACGTTTCATTTTTTCCAGGTTTTCCTTCAAGGAGGCATCAGCCGTAAGACTGACCGCTTTTTCCTGGTATTTGATGGCCTCTTCCTTTTTACCCAGCTTGTACAGCAGGTTGGCATAGGTATCCAGGTAGGCTGCCTGGTCGCCGCCTTTTAAGGAAAGTTGGCTCCAGTCCAGCGCCGGTTCCAGCAGGGAGGTGTCGTTCACCTGTTCAAAGGCCGTCCAGGCAAACTGGTTCAGTTCATCGGTTCTCATATACTGGCCATATTTGCTGACGTATCCGGCGGCCGCTTTGGCAAAGCTGTCCCATTCCTGTCGGTTCAGGTAGTAAATAGTCTTTGCCCGCAGAAGTATCTCTTCTCCCGGGGCTCCGTATTTGCTGGTGTTGCCCGCCAGTTGCTCCCAGTCCGGTTGTGCATTAGGCCTGGACACGGCCGGGTGGATATGATCCTGGTAAATAAGGTTCATCATCTTAACGGATGCCTGGCGCTGGCCCAGTGCCAGGTCTATTTCATCAGTATGTTCCTGCAAGATGGCAAAGCCGGGGTCCTGGGTGCTGCCGGTTACCTGCATAATATAGCTAAGGTCATCAGCGGAGTAGGGCTTTTTCAGGCCGGCTATATACCCGGCAGCAGCCCTTCTTGCTCCTGGTTTATCGCCTGCCTGTTGGGCGGTCATGGCCAGCTTGCGCAAAAAGGCCGGATCTTTCTTACCGTCTATATATTGCTGCAATAAACGGCTATACTGGATGCCGGGGTCCGTAATATCGGCAGCTTTGGCAGTAACAGCCGGGATGGCGCCCATATCAGCTACCAGGCGGCTATGGATCTTGCGCAGCTCTTCAAAAGGCACTTTGATCACTTCGCGGTCATAGGTCATCAGGCCGTTCTGCTCACCTTCCACATCAAAAGGCTGGGTATAAATGGAGCCGCTAAGCCCTTCCCGTTCCAACAATTGCAGGTGCTGGTTCATGATCGTGTATTTCCCTTTCAAACTGGACGGTGTCACCTGTATGTATCCCCAGGCGTTCATGGGGTTCCACTGGTGGTCCGGTATAAATACCCCGATACCGCCAAACTCACCCAGGATGCGCGCCTTACCGGGATGGGCCGGCGCGTTCATAGGATCAGGGTAGGAGTGGACATCTGTCATATCGGCACTCACCCAGGCATTGGGAGAGGGGCTGCGCAGTTGCTCATTTACCCACAACATTTCGCCTGAATGGCCGTTGATCAGCCGGGAGGGATCTTTTTGCTTTACCCATTCTGTAAGGCGCTGCTGATCATAAGCGCCCCATTTTTCATTGAACAGCACCCAGGTGGTAATACAGGGATGATTATGCAGTTGCTCCATCGTGGCCGCCACTTCCTTTTCAAACTCCTCTCTGGCGCCTTCCGGCATATGGTGGGGCGGGTTTACAAAATCCTGCCATACCAGCATGCCCAGTTTATCGCAATGATAGTACCAGCGTGCCGGCTCTACCTTGATATGCTTGCGGATGGTATTAAAGCCCATTGCCTTGATGGCTTTGATATCAAAAGCCAGGGCTTCGTCTGTAGGAGCGGTATGCAGACCCTCCGGCCAGAAACCCTGGTCCAGCGTGCCGAGATTATAGGTATAGTGATTGTTTAAAAATATGCGGTCAAAGCCATTAGCGTCTTTCTTTATTGCTACCTTCCGCATACCGAAATAGCTTTTCACTTCGTCTATTATCTTACTGTTTTTAATGAGCTGTACCTGCAGGTCATATAAAAAGGGATCGGCGGGGGACCACAGTTTCGCGTTTTTTACCGGTAGCTGTATATTGGCGCCGGGTATGCCTTTGGCGGTGCTTACGGTTTTTCCGCCGGCGGTAGCTGTCAACACTATTTCACAGTCTTCCGGTGCTTTTACGGTTACGTTCAGTACGCTTTTATCAATGTCCGGCGTAAGCCTGATATCTGCAACAGCAGCAGCCGGCACTACTTCCATCCATACCGTTTGCCAGATGCCGGTGCTGGGCGTGTAATAGATGTCCTTGGGGCTTAGTACCTGCTTGCCGTGCGGGTTCGGTCCCTGGTCCGTAGGATCGTACACTTTTACCGTCAGTTCATTATTTCCAGCCTGCAGGGCATCCGTAATATCGCAGGTAAACTCCTGGTAGCCGCCGGTGTGATCGCCAACGGGTTTACCGTTCAGGAATACACTGGCCTGCCAGTCCACCGCACCCAAGTGCAGTAGCGCCCGTTCCCCTTTCTTTAAAGCAGGGCGGGCAATATTTCTTTTATACCAGAGGTTTTGATGGGGGAGTACGGTTTTTTTTACGCCGGACAGCGCGGACTCAATAGGATAGGGCACCAGTATTTGTCCGTTATAGCTGGCGGGTGCCGCCGCATCTCTGGGCGTAATGGCATATTGCCAAAGGCCATTCAGGTTCTGCCATTGACTGCGTACCATCTGCGGGCGTGGATATTCCTTTAAAGCATTGCCAGGATTTACTTCTTTGGCCCAGCGGGTCTGTATATTCACAGGTTGCATCTGCCAGTTTTCCTGTGCCTGAGCGCTGAGCTGCAGCAACCCGATTAAAGCAAGGGAGGAAAGGGTTTTGGTAAGCTGTATCATTGTTTTAGTGATTGGTTGTATTAATGGAATTGTGGGGTATTTACCTGAAGTGCAAGGTACCACTATTATCAAAATAATAGTCAACCTGGTCATCGGAAGCTTTCAGGTTTTCGAGGAATACTTTTAGGGGTTTGTTGCGGTCTATGGCTCCCATAAAGCTCCTTTTACCTACCGCTGTATTATCCATCACTACATCAACGCCATACCAGCGCGGCAATATGCGGCAAACCTCTTTCAGCGTGGCATCGTTAAACTCGTAGATACCCTTGCGCCAGCCCAATACCTGTTCTGCATCAAACCGGCTCACTACAGCCACTTTACCTGATGTGGAGACCAGTTGATAGCCCGGTTTCAGCAGGGTGTTGCCTTCTCCGGTCTTCATGCTTATGGCTCCTTCTACCAGGGCTACTTTCACTACTCCCGAATCATAGGTATTGACATTAAAGGAGGTACCCAATACCCGCACACTGCTATGCGGCAGGTGCACAATAAAAGGTTTATCCCCGTTAGGCGCTACTTTCAGGTAAGCTTCCCCGTTGATGTGCACTTCGCGTGTACTACCAGTATATTGCATGGGAAAGGTAAGAGTAGTGGCGGAGTTGAGCTGTATTTCCGTGCCATCGGATAATACTACGTTGTAGTCTTTGCCTATAGGTACGCTAAGCGTGCTTTGTCCCGCTATGGGATCGCCGGCGGTGTAGTGGAGGGTTTTGTTGGCGCTGGTTAATGTAACGTCGCCTACCTGTACCTGCTGTACGTCATTTGACAGGTTGACGATCTTTCCATTGGATAGTTTCAGTTGTATCTGCTTATGTTCGTTGGCAACAATATTGTTTTCAATAGGTTTGAAAGCAGGCTGGAAAAAGAGTTGGCGGGCGCCGACGGCCACCAGCAGCACTGCTGCGGCTATACCAACAAGGCGTAAGGCATAAGTTTTTCTTTTATCCTGTTTAACTGCTCGGATGATCTCCAGTGAGTCATCAGCGCGCATACTTTCCTTTGCCTCCTGTATCTGTTGAGGGCCGAGGGCGTGATGCAGTTCCCGCCAGATTGCAAAGGCTTCCTGGTTTTCAGCGATTACCCGGTAAAGGTGTTCCTTTTCTTCTCTGGTGATGACCCCTGCAATTTCATCCATCGTCAGGTCATGTATTTCGGCTGGGTTGAAATCCATCGTTATCTTTAAACGTAAAGCAGGAGGAAAGGTACTAGATATGATGGGGAACCAGCTTTTCGCGTAAGGTCTTTTTGGCAGTGCCTAGCAGGTTTTTGATGGTCTGGATGGATTTCCCGGTTAGGGCCATAATCTCTTTGTGGCTAAATCCGCTATGAACCAGTTGCACTACAGCGCGCTGGGCGGTAGGCAGGTTGTCGATGGCATTTCTTAGCTCAATTGAGCGCTCTTTTGCAACTGCAGGGTCTGCCTGTACGACGGGTTCCTTTGCTTCATGTTGACTAGCATAATGCTGGAACTGCAGCTCTCTCCTGATAATGTCAATGCATTTATTCCTGATACAAAAGCTCAGGTAACCTTTCAGGGAAAGCTGTTCCGGAAGCTCTCCCTTTTTTCTCCAGATGGTGGCAAAAACATCATGCACGGCATCTGCTGCTGCCTCTTTATCGCGCAGCTTGTAATTGGCTTCCAGGTGCAGCCGCGTGTAGTAGCGGTTGTAAATCTCGGAAAAAGCCCATTGACTTCCGGCTTTTAGCTCCGACACCAATAATTCATCAGATGTTGGTTGCATATATAAGTCCCCCGAATGTTTATACGATGGTTACTAATAATCACATGACATATTACATTTCTTTCGCTATGACAATCCGGTGTTGTTTTGGCGTATTATAACGGGGTATCTAATGGATATTGGCGCGAAAGATATAAAAACAGCAATATATTTTTTTATTTTTTTTATGATCGCTGCAACATCCATTATCAATGGTAATTGAGAGAGAAAAGGAAGCTTGCATAAATGCATAAATCATCTCCGGATCACTTGAGCTGAGCCGAAAGTATATTCACCAAATTGATTCTATAACAGTTGTCATTTGTTTTTTGCTACTTCGAATTTACGAAAGTGTAATAGAATAAAACGTTAATCAGATATTAATATGGGGCGGGGTGCATACCGCTATATGGCAAAAAAGAACAGGCTGATTTTTGCAGTCTGTTCTTTTCGTGTGAGATCATTTTAAGAAAATACCGGCCGGCACTTCTTTTAAAGCGATTTATTTGCTGCTATTATAAAATACTTTATTGAAACCAGCGTATTATTTATTGTCTGAGAATAAGTGTAGCTGCTATAGTACAAGGATCTCCTAGTATGGTAGTACAATAACAAGTGCCGTTAGGTGTAGGTACACATGAATGATTTAAATGGGTAGTTGTACAGACACCAGTTCCGAGTGCTGTTGACCGACAATATGCGACAACACCTCTGACATGATCCCTATGAACTTTAAAAGCAAGAATACCAGCCATAATAGTAAATATTCCTATTTCTGTCAGCATAATTTTGGCGGTTTTCATGCTGTAATGCTGCTTTTTAGCATCAAAAAGCTAAACTTTAATGTATGCTTATATTGCCTACTCTTTCTGATGGTTTTCAGCTTCCCCATTTTTAATATTTGACTTTCTCCCAGCATTATTACTATAGTGGTGATAGTTGTGGTTGTCAATTTCCTAAAGCTAAATAAGAAATTCTTTGTATAAGAACATGTTGATTAAAGGGGTGCATAGGGCTATGATAATTATATTTATTCAGCGCTTATGTGGGGTTTCGTTGTTTATTCAAATGTAGTGCAAACTAGACAAGGGATAGTTATCAGTTCTAATATTTCTTTTGAGTCATTTGGGTTAGATTAATAGGATGTTGAATATGGTGTATCCCAGCCTGATTGGTACTTTTTGTTCGCTTATACGTTTTACTTTTTACAGCATTCATGTTAACATGAAGGCTTAATACATTTTGAAAGATGTGAATATTTTATTCCGATCTGTAAACAACAAATTTGTTCAAATGACCAAAAGATTTTTCATCCTGGTTATACTGGGGTTAGGTTTTCCATGTATATCTACATATGCACAAGGGACTCAGTTTGAAGAGTTGTCGTCCTGGCAGCAGGTAAAAGAAAAAGCCAGGAGGGAGAACAAATACATTTTTGTGGATGTGTATGCTACCTGGTGCGGTCCCTGCAAGCAGATGGACCGGCAGGTTTATCCTAATGAAGCCGTTGGGAAAGTATTAAATGATAAGTTTATCGCGATAAAGGTACAGCAGGACCAGACGGACAAGGATGATGCCTATGTTAAATCCTGGTATGCCGATGCCAAAGCTATTAGTGAAACTTATAAAGTAGAGGCCTTGCCCAGCTACTTGTTCTTTTCGCCAGAAGGGGAACTTGTTCACCGTGGTTTGGGATTTCAGGATGTACCCGCTTTTATTGCAATGGTGAAAACCGCTTTGACAGACCCTATAGCAAGGTTTCATGAACAGTTGGAAGCGTACAAGCAAGGGCATAAAGATTACACTGCCATGCCGGAGCTGATAAAAAAAGTAAGGGATATTGGAAAGGATGAACAACTGGCCAGGGATATGGCAAAGGACTATAAGGAGCATTATCTTGATGAATTGAGTGAGGATGAATTGTGTACCAGGAAGCATCTGGATTTTATCGGAGAATATTTCACGTTGATTAATTCAAAGGACAAGTTCTTCAAATTATGTTATGAACAGCCTGGCAAGGTAGATGAGGTGAAAGATTATAAGGGATGGGCGGACTTCCAGGTGACGCAGACGATCAACAGGGAGGAGATTGATGCCTATTTGTGGAAAGGGGATCAACCGCTGACGCGGACACCTGAGTGGGATAAAATGCATGATGTTATCAGCAAAAAATACACAAAGGTAGATACCAGGAAAATGATATTGGATGCGCAATTAAGTTTCTATGCGCGTATAGAGGACTATATAAATTTCGTCAAATACGTAGAAAATCAGATGGAAGCATATCCGCCTAAGCCTGGTACAGGATCACGGTCTGATTCCTGGAGGTTAAACGTTTATGCCTGGATCTTGTTCGTAAATAGCAATGATAGAGATTTGTTAGAGAAAGGGCTTTTATGGAGCGATCTGGCTATCAAATTAGACCATGAAGGGTGCCAATTAACAGGGGACGCACCTAACATTCAGATATATGATACCAAAGCCAACTTGTTATATAAGTTGGGAAGGTTAGCGGAAGCTATTGCATGGGAGAAAAAAGCAAGGGAACAAGGTATTGTTAATGCGAGAAGGAGAGGGAGGGACAAAGGTGATTATTATGATAAGTATACTGCCATTATAAACAAGATGGAAAAGGGGGAACCAACCTGGCCAGTTAAGTAGATAAAGAAATAGTTAATTTTTCTGGTACTTTTTGAATTTAGGTTCGTTTCCCTTATAGATAATGCATATTTCGATATGCTGTTTTTTTGAAAATGTGAATGTTATATTCCGATCTTCAAACGTCAAAATTGTTCAAATGACCAAAATCTTAGCGCACCAGGCCTGTTTCAGGCTTGTAGCCACAAGTATCCTTTTCTGCCTATGCCTATGTCACTTTTCCAACGCCCAAACTTTTGCAAAGAATCAGGATGATAATAATGGCAGCAAAACGGTCTCTATTTCTGTAAGGGAAACGTCCATTAATGAGGTGCTTAAAATCATCAAGCGATTAACCGGACTTTCGCCTTTCATGACAGGCCAAACTGTAGATGATTTAAAGGAAAAGGTGTCGCTGGATGTAAGGAATGAACGAGTGGATCATATTTTACAGCAATTACTTGGAAGCAGGGGATATACTTTTCAGTTCAATGATAATGTTATTATTATACGGAAAAGAGAGCCACATTCACCTGTAAAAAAAAATCAAACAGATAGTTCGATAAACACTACAACAATCAGTGGTAAAGTAACAGACGCAGCAGGTACGCCTTTAATAGGCGCAACAATAGTGGTAAAAGGTACAAATGATGGGACTGTAACAGATAATGAGGGGAATTTTACTTTACCAAATGTAAACAAGAATGCAACGATGCTCATTCGTTCTGTAGGTTATGAAACGAGAGAGATAGCGGTAAAGGGCCAGCGGATTATGGTGCAACTGAATGTGGTGGTGAGTGATTTGGATGAAACGGTGGTAATTGCTTATGGAACCACTACCAGAAGATATAGTACAGGTAATGTCAGTACCATAAAGGCAAAAGATATTGAAAGGCAACCGGTTAGTAATCCTTTGTTGGCTTTACAAGGGAGGGTGCCAGGAGTTATTATTGAACAATCAACTGGTTTGCCCGGTTCTGGAGTCGCAGTGCGGATACAGGGGGCAACCAGTCTTAGAAAGAATGGCGATCCGTTATATGTGATAGATGGGGTGCCCTATACCTCCCGCACGCTATATACACTTAGTTTGATACAAGGTACATCCGGTGATAATGGGCAGGACTTTGGCAACGTTCCCGCAGGGGCTGGTAATCCACTGAGTTTTATAAATCCGGCTGACATTGAAAGTATAGATGTATTGAAGGACGCAGATGCTACCGCTATTTACGGGAGCAGGGCTGCTAACGGCGCCATCCTGATCACAACAAAGAAGGGGAAGACCGGCAAAACTCAGGTAAATTTTGATGTTCAACATGGGTGGGGGGTAGTGCCAAAGAAACTTAAGCTCTTAAATACATCACAGTATTTGGATTTAAGAAAAGAAGCGTATAAGAATGCCGGCCTGACAGTTCCAGATGCTACTACGCCATCAGACCAAAGTAACGCAGATCTAACCTATTATGATCAAAACAGGTATACAGACTGGCAGGAGGTGTTGATTGGTAATACCGCGGAATACACCAAAGCAAATGCCAGTGTGAGTGGTGGTAATGCCAATACGCAATTTTTAATGGGAGTAGGGTATCAAAAGGAAACGACAGTATTTCCGGGGGATTTAGCAGACAGGAAAGGCTCTCTGCACTTTAATGTGAGTCATAGCTCTTCCAACCAACGGTTTAAAGTTACGCTTTCCGGCAACTATATGTTGGATGACAACCGGTTAATAGGGACAGATCTTACGGATATAGCAATTACGCTGGCACCCAATGCCCCGGAACTATATCATTCAGATGGCTCCCTGAACTGGGCATTGCTACCCAATGGAGACGCTAGTTGGAGAAACCCGCTCGCATATCTGCAACAACGTTATAAGAACAAAACCAATAATTTAATCTTCAATAATACCATAAGTTACCAGATACTCCCTGGACTGGATGTACGAAACTCTTTCGGTTATACCAACCTACGCTCGGATGAAATATTGACTGCGCCTTTAAGTATGCATCCACCTCAGAATCGTCCTTATAGCCAAAACCAGTCAACATTTTCTACAGGTATGATCTCCACCTGGATAGCGGAGCCCCAACTGAACTATAAAAAAATACTAAAGCGTGCTTCCATAGATGTATTAATTGGTGCGACATTTCAACAGAATACCACTAGCTACAGCTCTATCACCGGTATGGGTTATTCTTCCGAGCTACTATTAGAAGACATTACTTCTGCAGCAAACCTGCAGACTTTCAACGGGGCTTCTGTCTATAAGTATAATGCCTTTTTTGGCAGGCTGCATTATAGCTGGGACAACCGCTTCCTTTTAACGTTATCCGGGCGCCGGGATGGGAGCTCCCGGTTCGGTAGGGAAAATTTATTTCATAATTTCGGATCTATTGCAGGCGCCTGGATATTTTCTGAAGAGAATTTTTTTAAGAAACAGCAGGTGTTAAGTTTTGGAAAACTAAAAGCAAGCTATGGTACAACCGGCAACGATGGGATTGGGGATTATCAGTTCTTGAACAGGTATAACGCAGTTTCTGCTGTGTTGCCATACCAGGGTATTACCGGATTACAACCCACAGAGTTGTCAAATCCCTACCTGCAATGGGAGGAAACGAGAAAATTGTCACTGGGTATTGATCTCGGCTTTTTAAATGATCGTATTTTATTTGCAGCAAATTATTTCCGGAATCGATCATCCAACCAATTGGTAAGCTATGGACTCCCTGCAGTGACAGGGTATACGAGTATTCAACAGAACCTGGATGCAGTAATTCAAAATACAGGATGGGAACTTAGTTTTAGCACGGAGAATATTAAAGCTGGCCGGTTCAGGTGGAATAGCAATATTAATCTAACAATACCCAGAAATAAACTCGTCTCTTATCCAGGGTTAGAAACATCTTCTTATAAGTATGATTACACAATCGGGCATTCAACGAATATAAGAAAACGTTACAAGTATCTGGGGGTGGATCCTGAAACAGGATTGTATCAAATAGCAGATAAGGAGGGTAAAATTATTTCCGGGATTGCTGGCACTCTGGATGACCGTGTTTTGAGTATTGATTTGAACCCAGAGTATTATGGGGGGGTGCAGAATACCTTCTCCTATGGCTCAATTGAGATGGATTTTCTATTTCAGTTTGCAAAACAGATGGGGCAGTATAATCCGTTTGGAAGGAGCCGGCCGGGAACATTTTATGGCGCAAATAATATAGGTAACCAGCCTGTTGAGGTTTTAGAGCGTTGGAAGGAGCCCGGCGACATAGCCAATGTACAGAAGGTAAGAACAACCTGGCCAAGGGAAATGTCCACTTCTTATACTAATGCAAGCAACAGCGATGCGGCCTTTATGGATGCTTCATTTATCAGGTTGAAGAATTTATCCATATCATGGACCTTGCCCAACTCCTGGCAACAGAAAGTGAGTATGAATGGAGCGAGATTTTTTTTACAGGGACAAAATATTTTGACAATAACAAAATATAAAGGATTAGATCCGGAAACGAGAACAAGTTCCCTGGCTGTACCTGCCTTAAGAGTAATAACTGTTGGTTTTCGCACATCCTTCTAAATAATTGCATAAACAGAATTAATATGAATAAGCATAAATTGTTCGGTCTGCAGCTTTACTTTAGCACTTATGTGATGATAGTTGTTGTTATATTATTTACTAGTTGCCGGAAATTTATTGAAGTAGATAGCCCGGCTAACAGCATTAATGAAGGTAATGTATATACAAATGATGCAACAGCCGCCAGTGTGGTAACAGGAATCTACCAGACGATGAGCAGGGAAAATTCAGATGAATTTAATGCTACCGGGAAATTAGCAAATATTTATACAGGTCTTGGATTATCAGCGGATGAACTAATATTATTTGATATTAATTCTATGAGTTTAAATCCGTATTACACTAATGACCTCGCAGCGACTAGTGCCCCAGGTTATTGGCGAAATATATACAACACTATTTATATTGCAAACGCGGTAATGGAAGGAATAGAGTCGAGTACTTCATTAACTCCCGCCGTAAAAAAGCAGCTCTTAGGGGAAGCGAAGTTTCTCAGAGCCTTTAATTACTTCTACCTGGTGAATCTGTATGGAGATGTGCCACTGGCTTTGAGTACGGACTATACTGTGAACACGGCACTGCCAAGATTTTCGGAGCAACAGGTGTATGACCAGATTATTCGAGATTTGGAGGAGGCAAAAACATTGCTGAGTAGCCAATACCTGCAGGGAGACGCCATGACGGCCTATGCTAACGGGGCAGAAGAGCGGGTGCGTCCTACCAACTGGTCCGCCACAGCACTCCTTGCAAGAGTGCTTTTATATACGAAGGACTATGCAAATGCGGAGAAAGCCGCTACGGAAGTAATTAATCAAACATCGCTATACAACCTCGAAACATTGGATAATGCTTTCTTGAAAAATAACCGGGAAGCTATCTGGCAATTGCAGCCAGTGAACAATGGTATTTATGCGAACACGGGCGAAGCGAAATTCTTTATACTGCCCGAAGCAGGACCAGGGAGTGCAAATCCTGTTTATTTGCGGGAGGAACTGGTGAATAGTTTTGAAACAGGTGATTTGAGAAAAATACATTGGGTGGGACAGGTGCCCGTCGGTAATATCGTTTATCATTATCCCTATAAATACAAAATAGGGCTGGTGAATGCTGAGAGCACGGAATATACCACTATACTTCGGTTAGCGGAATTGTATCTGATCCGCGCAGAGGCGAGGACATATCAGGGTAACTTGAATGGGGCTGTAGAGGATCTGAATATAATCAGGAACAGAGCCGGATTACCCAATATCATTGCTGCTTCCCAGTCGGCACTGATCGACATTATCAGCCATGAAAGGAGGGTTGAATTGTTTACGGAATGGGGACACCGTTGGCTGGACCTAAAGCGTACAGGCGAAGCTGATTGGGAACTGGGGATAGTAAAGGGGGCTAACTGGCAAACAACGGATCAATTATATCCCATTCCGGATGAAGAATTGAGAAAATCGCCCGATTTGCAGCAGAATCCGGGATACTGAGTATGGGAGAACAGACCTGTTGATGCAGGCCTGTTCTTTCAATCATTGAACCTTTAAATGAAACTAACAGTTAGCTATGCTAGCAACATTTAAAGTTAACCTTATTACTGTTGAATGGCCAGGTTTGCTCTTACTTGGCAATCAACGTCCTCAAGTGTTGTTGCGTAAACCGTCCCATTTGCTGCAGGAACGAAAGTGGTGTTGTCTGCGGTTAATGTACAGGCGCCGGTACCGTCTGCAGTAAGCCTATAATAAGTGGTAATACCCCTGTAAGATTTAAAAGCCAGGGCGCCACCAACAACGGCAAACAAAGCGATAGCTGTTAAAGCAATTTTAGCACGTTTCATGATCATTTTGCTTTTTAAATCAAAAAGCTAAACTTTAGTATGAATGAATGGCCTACTCTTTTCGATGGTTTTCGGCTTCCCCATGTCGTTTGGCTCTGTTTGCAAGTTCAGAGCCTTATGTATTGCGCAATAAATTATTTTTCAATAATGTTTTTTATCTGTTTGGATGTTATATTACCTGTAAACACTTCTTTCAGTTTTTTATCTTTTCCATAAATAGCTACATACGGGACACGATTGGTCTTGAAATGATTTCCAAAGAAAAGATCGGCGTCTATACCTGTAGTTATATTTGCGTATTTGTTTAATTGATAATGATGGTAAAAATCCTTCATCTCATTGAACGACAGGGTGAATACATAGAAGTGGATGCCGCTTAGCCTGTTGCTATCTTCAATGATTTCTTCCATCTGTGCCCGTGAGTAAGGGCAGTGTGGGCCAAAGTAGAATAGTACAAAAGGTTTTCCTGCGGGAATATCATTCGTATTGAGATAGGTGCTGCTATCCGGGAGCAATAACCGGAAGGAAGGAAGCAACTCTCCTTCCAGGCCGGTTTTTTGAGGAGCCCGGGCAAAACAGCCATATAAGCTCACTATTAATATTAGAAATACAAGCTGTTTCATGCTAGAGTTTTTTATCACCTATGATAATGGGAAAAAATTGCCGGCGTCATCAACTGATGCTCTTCTTCTTCAACAGGTGTTTTTACTATCCCGCTTTCATATATGATAAATGCTACCAGCAATACCGTAAATGTAAAAGTAGTGACCATCGGAAATGCCTGGTACCTTAGTACAATAGGGGAGGCCAGTATACTGAAACCCGCATTGCAAAACCATATCAGTAACATTATCCATAATGCTTGTCTGAACAAAGGCATACTTTTCTTAAGCCCATTCAAGAATAGAAAACTGAAAAAGCTTACTATAAATACAAGGTTGATAACAGCCAGTAATACCGGTAAAATGATAGCGCTGGTAATTTCTTTGTCCGTGAAAGTAACATGTACTTTGTTGCTTTTTAATCCGAACCAGAATTGGCCTGTTGCTTCAATACTATCTTTTCCCATATTGTAAGTACCCAGAAACTCCAGTGGAGGGGAATAGTAGTTCAGTATATTGGGCCACAAATAGTACCTGGTAAATGCAATAGGATACTGTTGAATAAGATACCTACCATATTGCCCATATAACGGCCCCATTGAGGCCCAACGTTTAAACCCGTCAGTAGTGCTATCCTCTCTGTATTTTTCGCGTACATATTTTTTCAGCGGCGCCTGCTCATCCCAGAGATAATATACCCCTAATTCTGCATCGGGTCGTTGTGTTAGTTGGCGTAGTGAATCGTTATGCCAGTTTACGAGCGCGTGTAATGCGCTGAATTGCGCAGGTACTGACTCATAGGGGGATGGGGGAACATGTGCGTAAGCAAACAATGCATTACTGGCGAGTTGCCAGCCTCCAAAGGCGGAAAATTGAGTAGTGCCGGTTGTGGATCGGTATTGGCGAATGGTTTGTGCAATAAAGATTCCTGTCAATATCACAACGACTGCTATACCGGCAATCTTCTCCCGGGTATGTATATGACATAGCGCAATTGCCAGCATGCTGATCAGCGGGTAATAGAGCGCGTTGTATCGGACGGTAAATGCCAGGAGCAATATTATAGCATGTGCCAATAATAGTCGCCATCCTGGTTTATAAATTATCCATATTAACTGGGTAAACCATATCAGACTTAACGTTGCAAACAAGGCATCGCTGGACACAAAATTGCTGATGTGTAACAATAAGGGATTCAGAATATTGCAACCAAGCAGGACCCTCAATACCCATTTTTCTGTCTGGAGCAGGTAAGCAACGGTAAACACCAGATAAAGCATACTGGCTTGCAATAACAGGTACTGTATTAATGTCAGCAGCATGTGCGACTTGGTGAATACGCTTAACAACCGCAGGAACCTGGAATAGCCGATGGGCCACATATTAATAAATTGGTTAGAGAAAGCAGTTTCCAGATAAGAGTAGGAATCCGGCAAAAAGTTGGGGAAAGGGTAAAGGTATTTCAATACACTAAATTGTATGAGCACAGCCGCACCTGCCAGCCCCAGTAGCAGTTTACGCTCCCGGGTTTGCCAAAGCCATTTACTGAAAGGCGTTGATGCTGTATGATGTTGGAAAGTCATTTTCAATCATTTTGCTTAAGCGTTCTCTTCAGCATTTGCCAGTTTCCACAGGTAATCAATTAAAATGACGGCAAATGATATAAGCACCAGTATGGGAAAGAGCTGGAAACGCAGCGCAATCGGAGATGCAAATACGCTGAACGCGAAATTTGCCAGCCATAACCCGGCCACCAATAATAGCGCTCGTGACAGCGCAGGGTATTGCCTATGCCTTTTTAGAAAGATAAAACCTGCTATGCTGCACAGGAATACCACATTCATAATACCCACCAAAATCGGATAGAAGTTGAGCACATTTACTTTGAAATCTTTGAAATAGCTGCTGATTTTAGTGGTTTTGTAGCCAAACCATCTCTGCGCTACAGGCATCACACTGTCAATCCCCATATTATAGTTTTCCAGGAATTCTACTGGCGGGGTATAATATTTGATGGCATTGGGAACAAGGTAATGCCGGGCAAATACCAGGGGATATTCTTTAATAAGATGTGCCCCATATTCTGCATATAATGGAGCTACCGTAGCCCATTTTGTAACAGGTCCTTTTGTCGAATCCTTTTTAAATTGGTTTTCCATATATTGCTGTAATGGCGACATGCGAGCCCACATATACACCGTACTGGCCACGAGCATTTCCTGCGGATGTTTTTTGGCATCCCGCGTGGTGTCAAAGTAGGTACGCACCATTTTGTCCAGTTGGCGGAACTTAGCCGGCACAGGCTTTACATTGGCACTATCTACGTAACGGTAAGCGTACATGGCGTTATTAGCCATCTGCCAGCCAGAAAAGGGGGAAAACTGTTTTTGGCCGGTCAACTCATAATACTGCTTGCTGGTAAACTGTATGAAGCCTCCGATCAGCAGTATACCGAGCACAATACCCGCTGCCTTTACTTTAATATGTTTTTTGGACATCAGGTACACTAATCCAGCTATTATGGGATAGTATAAGGCATTGTAACGGATAATGAAAGCCAGAAACAACACCACCACGTTTAGCAGGATCAGGTGGTTATTAGGCCGGTACATGACCCAGAGCAACTGCGTAAACCATATAAGGCTCAAGGAAAGAAACAGGGAATCACTGGATACATAGTTCGCCAGGTACGGGAACACCGGATTAAACAGCATGAATCCGAATAACAGTATTTTTGCCACCCTCCCCGGTCTGTAAAAATAGAACAGGGTAAATATAAAGGCCATCACGCTAGCCTGTAACAGCAGATATTGGAAGGTTACCAGCGCAGTATCAGAGGAGGTGAACACACTGAATAACCGAAGAAATCTGGAGTATCCAATCGGATAGGTGTTAACATCCCAGTTCATGTAGGCGGTTTGCAGATACACATAAGAATCCCCATTAATAAAGCTCGCAAAAGGGTACAAAAACTTAAACACCACCCACTGCACTATAATCCCTATAACACCCACCCACACAAACCATTTATGCGCGGGGTTCAGGAATATGAAATGCTTCAGGCTCTGTTCCCAAACCGGTTGAGCTGCCGGCGCCACTTTTTCCGTTACGGTCTCGTTGTCAGCAGTTGCCTTCTCCTCATGATACTCCTGCTCGGTATTAATGGCCCATATATTCGTCTTAGAAACCACCCCTGCCGCAATATTATCCACCGCCACCATAGCCGTCAACATAGAGTGATCGGAATTATTATACTTATGCATCCCGTTCCGCCCCACCAGGAACAGGTTCTCAAACCGGTCTATATACTCCCGTACTACATCAAACCGTTCATAGGTGCCAAAATATGCCGGGTAGGTTTTTTCCACACGCAGCACTGTGGTGTCCAACACATTTGCTGCAGAGGCCAGCCCTATCTTTTCTAACTCTTTAATGGCCAGTTGCTTGATATCCTCATCCGTCTTCTTCCAGAAATCATCTGTTGTATTACAGAAGAACTCCATGCCCACCCAAGTGGTATCCGGGTCCTTTACCATGTAAGGGCTCCAGTTATTGAACAGTTGTAACCTGCCCACCTTCACATCTTTTTCCTGTATGTATATCCAGGTATCCTTCAACTGCAGCGGTTTCCATTCACCGGTCCTTTTATCCTGGAAGGAGAGTTTTTTCAGCAGGATGCCCACGGTAATAAAATCCCGGTACTGCAGGCCGGCAGCTATTTCTCTCACATCATCAGGCACCGCGCCATCCAATCCGCCGACTAGCTCCTGCACCGGCATGGTGGAAAAGAAATAATCGCCTTCCAGGTAGCTGGTTTCCCCGGTAATGTTATTGATGGCTGCTATGGCTGTCACCTGGTTATTGTCATCATTGGTATAGATGCGCTTTACGTCATGGTGCATCAGTATCCGGCCGCCCATTTCCTCTACCTGGCGGGCTACTTCCTCCCAGAGCTGGCCGGGGCCGAACTTGGGATACAGGAACTGTTCTATCAGGCTGGTTTCAGTATCTTTTTGGGAAATATCGTTGCTATTTTGCTTTTCCTTGCGCTTCACAGCCGCTTGCACCGCATGCTGTATGGCCTTGCTGATAGATACCCCTTTAATACGCTGGGCGCCCCATTCGGCACTGATCTTATTACAGGGCAAGCCCCAAACTTTCTCCGTATAGTCTTTGAAGAAAAGTTTATATAGTACCTGCCCGAAGCGGTTCACCATAAAGTCCTCCAGGTTTTTCTCCGGCTTGCGGGGAAATAATTGCGCCTTCAGGTAGGAGCACATAATAGCAATAGTGGTCCATAGGCCCAACTTGGCAAGGGTGTCCAGGGATAGTTGAATAGGGTAGGTAAAGAATTTCCGCAGGAAATAGATCCTGGATAAACGTTTGCGTACCAGCATCACTTTATCAGGATCCGTTCCTGCGTTATCTGTTGCCCCAATAGATGCGGTATCCACTTCCCGGGACTTGTGCTGGTAGCTGATATTAAAGGTGCTTTGCCCCTCAGCTTGCACCGGCATAATATTGAACCACCAGTTCATGACCCGGTCCGATTTGGAGAAGAAGCGGTGCCCGCCAATATCTATACGGTTGCCTTTATAATTAACAGTTTTGGAAATGCCGCCTATATCTCCCGATTTTTCCAGTATAATGGGAGTGATATCAGTTCTCTTCAGTAATTCATACGCGGCAGTAAGTCCTGCCGGTCCGGCGCCTATGATAATAGCATTCTTCTTGTTGTTCATAGTTTTGTTCATTAGCTACCGTATCTGCACTCCCTTACCCGGGCAAGGGAGGCAGACCCGGCAGAGCAAAAGAATAGGAATGACTGTGACCAATGGGCACATTTATAGTGGATAGTTAACTATCGGCCCTAAAGATGGCAATGCTTGTTGTCCTGCTAATGGCTGAACGCCTGTTCCCTAATAGCCTGACCAGGGATTGCTTCCGTGCTGCAATGTTGAATGCATTGCATCTTCCCGTTTACAGGCATGCCTGTAAGCCTGCCATGTTGACAAGGAGCAGATGCGGGCGAGACAAACGGTTGTTTACGTGGCATAGTCAAATGCTTTAAGGTTTTGAGGGTTACCCGGTGGTGCTATACGGCAAGGCACAGCAGCAGCCGGCTGGACTTACTAAGAAAGATAAGCGGTGCATATAAGCCACTCTTATATATATTGAGATGAAAGGACGAAATGCCGGATCTTAGAGTTACAGGTCATCAGATACCTTTGAGGGTTACGAATTTTCCTTTTTAGCATAACGGCTATTTTGAGTTCTTCAATTCGGATCGAGTGTATGGTGCTTGACTTTGCTATAAGCTTTAACACTTGTTCGAATTTAGAACACTATCGGGTAACGATCGTTATCATCTTGGAATTTTTTTTGTGGTCATTTTAGACCAACCTATTCGGAAGTACAGGATATAGTTTGTTTTAGCGGGAATTTCCTTAATAAATTGTTGCCGTTTGCTTATGATTACCTTATTTCTCTTGCGTAAAAACGGATAGCCTAAGAAAAGGTACTACCTATTAATAATAAACAATACCCTGTTTGTTTGCCAGTTCAAAATGTATTATTTTGCCTTACTGTTGCTTATGATGTTTGTCTTTCTCTCTATACAATTTATTGGCTATTAAAACTTCATGTAACAGTTTATGAAACAGTTTTTCTTATTTTCATTTTTTACTTGTTATACTATCTGTTTATTTGCCCAAAAGCCAATTATCGACACTGGTGTTTTTGATAAATGGCATACCGTTCAACGTGATCTTAAAGTCAGCAACAATGGGAAGTATGTTACTTATCGGATAGCTAATCGGGTGATTCAGTCAGTAGATAACCGTTGGAAACTGGAGTTAGAGGGTGGAAGGACAGCCTTATTCACAGATGATAGCCGGAGGGCGATTGTATTTCAGGGGGGAGATAGCTTATGCGGGTACAAACTGGGTGGTAGCGGGCTGGCAGAATTTTGTATTACTAATGTGAGCGGTTTTGAGTATTTCAGGAAGAGGCAGGAGGACTGGTTAGCCTACCGGTTAAAGGGTGCTGAAAAAAAGTTGGTATTACGAAATATACAAACCGATAAGGAAGAGGTATTTGTTGGGGTTGAAAATTATAAGCTAAATAAAGAAGGTACAACTTTGGTGTTTAAGCGGGAAGAAGCCACCCCCCATACCGTAATTCAATCTTTAAACTGGGTGGATATTTCAGGTAAGCATTCCGGGAAGCCGAAAGTTATCGGGGAAAGCGAGAGTATTTCAGATTTTCGCTTTGATAATACCGGCAAAAAATTAGCTTTTGTAGAAAAATATACTTACAACAAGAGGGAGATGAAATCGATCTGGTATTATAGTGCAGGTATGGATACTGCTGTATCACTGGTGGATAATAATAAGATGAATGCGCTTGATAGTAGCTGGGAAGTTAATGACTTGTCAAACTTTAATATAGCGGGCGAACGGTTGTTTTTTAGTATAAAGGAGCGCAATCATGCAAAGGAGGTTGAGGGCGGCGTGGCAATGGATATATGGAGCACTACAGATGCAAAGTTACAACCTCAGCAGTTATTGGAGAAAGCAACTGGCCAACTGGGTTATATGGCAGTAGTTGATATACAAAATAAACATATCATCCGCTTGCAAAATGAGGGTGAAGAATTCCGTTTGATCAGTAATAAAAGCAATGATGATTGGGGGATAGTAGTCTATAACGAAGGCGATCAGCGAGAAAGGTATTGGAATAATCTATCCCGGCCTCTATATCATCTAGTATCTGTAAAGACAGGTGAACGGAAGCAGGTGCGGGTCCCTTTTTATGGGATATCTCCCGGGGATAAATATTTGGTAGGCGAAGACAGCCATGGTAATATGTTCACTTATGAACTGGCTACGGGAGTGACATATGATGTTACCGGGTTGCTTCCTCTTTCGGTTGGAGATGCCGGGAATAGTGATCCTTCCTGGGTGCCATCGGATCACCGTGGCTTATCTTTTTGGGGATATTGGCTAGAGGGGGATGAAGCGATGTTAATATATGACAGGTATGATATCTGGCAGCTGGATCCCAAAGGGATCAGCGCTCCCGTGAATCTTACCAATGGTTACGGCAGGAGAAATAATGTTACTTTCAGATTTATTGATAATGAAGGTACCATTTACAAAAGGGGAGATAGACTAATACTGGCTGCTTTTGATAATGATAATAGGCACAACGGTTTTTATGCTGCCGTGATTGGTAACAAACGGGAGCCAGATGTTTTAACAATGGGCCCCTATATATATTATGCCTGGTCTGCTTATATTTTAGAAGGCATGCGACCTGCCAAAGCACGTGATGCAGTAAATTATGTAGTATGGCGTTGTAGTGCCAGGGAGGCGCCCAATTATTTTTTAACAAAAGATTTCAAGCAATTCCTTCCTTTAAGCCATGTTTATCCAGAGCGTGCTTACAATTGGCTGCAATCAGAGTTGGTAACATTTTGCACCCTGGATGGGCGGAAGGAGCAGGGCGTACTGTATAAGCCGGAGAGTTTTGATCCGCATCAAAAATATCCTGTTATTATCCACTACTATGAATCAAAATCAGATTGGCTAAATCAATATATTCCTCCAGATTTTTCAGATGGGGGCATTAACATTTCTTATTTTGTAAGCCAGGGGTACCTGGTTTTTATACCGGACATTCATTATACTATTGGAGAGATTGGGGAAAGTGCTTATAGTGCAATAGCAGGTGCAAGGAATTACCTGGTTGGTCAGCCCTGGACAGATAGCAGTCACGTAGGCATTTCCGGACGTAGTTTTGGCGGATATGAAACAAATTACGTGATTACTCGCTCCAATTTATTTGCGGCAGCTTGTGCTGATGCAGGTGTGGTTAACAATATTAGCCAATATGGGAATTACGTATTTAATTCGGGAATGAGCCTTCAGGAATTCTGCGAACGAGGACAGAACAGAATGGGAGCAAGTTTGTGGGGGAAGCCGGACCTGTATATTAAGAACTCCCCAATTTTTCAGGTAGACAAGGTAACAACTCCCGTATTAGTAATCAGTAATAAGTTGGATGCGATTGTTCATTTTGAACAAGGAGTACAACTTTTTACCAGCCTGTATCGCCTGGGGAAAAGGGCCTGGTTACTGCAGTATGATGAAGAACAGCATAGTCTTCATCAAAGAAAGAACGAGATGGACTTAACCATTCGTATCACACAGTTTTTTGATCACTATTTGAAAGAAAAACCGGCCCCTGAATGGATGAATACCGGGGTGCCGGCAAAGTTAAAAGGTGTTGACAGGGGGTTGCAATAAGCAGCGGACTTCTTTATGTCCAGCAACACGTTGGGTTGAAGTACAAGAACAGGACTGTTTTGAAGCCGTCCTGTTCTTACATCCAGACATCTAAATGAACTATTATTGAGGTTGTTGGCCCTTTAAGGGGTTGTTTTACATTAGATCAATCAAGAATGCTCTTGTTATACAATCAGCACCTTCTATGGTTGTCGCATAGACGGTACCTTGTGGAGAAATACCAAATGTATGATTAATAGCAGTTAGTGTACACGGTCCAGTTTCGTCTGCAGTAAGCCTGTAGTAAGTATCAATGCCCCTGTAAGATTTAAAAGCCAAGGCGCCACCAACAACGGCAAACAAAGCAATAGCTGTCAAAGCAATTTTAGCACATTTCATGATCATTTTGCTTTTTAAAGTTCAAAAAGCTAAACTTTAGAGTTAACTTATATTGCCACTCTGTTTTATGGTTTTCGGCTTCCCCATGATGTTGGCAGTTCAGTAACTTGAGGATAGAATAAGAACTTCAACATTTATTCTAATTTAGTGCGTGGTGCACTAAACGCTGTTATCATCTTACATTTTTTTTATTGTCATTTTGGATCAGTTTGCTTTTAAGTGTAGCCGGTCCCTCTCCAAAAAGAAAAACTGTCCACGTATACATATACAGGGACAGTTTCCCGTTAATTAATAAACTATTGCAATTGTATGATGTCCTGTGTCTCCCACATAGTAACGGATAGTAAACAAAAAGGTACCACCTATAAATAATAAAGCCTATCCTGTTTGTTTGTCATTTCAAAATGTATTACTTTGCTATCCTGTTGCCGTTGCTTGTGTATGCTCTTCTCCCCTTATTTCATAGACCCTTGAAACAATAAGTAGAACTGTTTATGCAACGATTTCTGTTATCTTCCCTCATATTGTTATATGCCAATTGCCTGCTGGCGCAAAAGCCAGTAATAGATACCGGTATGTATGCCTCCTGGCCCTCCGTTGGTGACGCCGCTATCAGCAACGATGGAAAATATGTATTGTATTACATCAAAAACCAGCCAGCCGGCAGCAGCTCGCTGGTGCTGAAAGCTGCCGACCTTAGCTGGGAGAAAGCATGGCCAGGCGCCCGCCAGGCTGCCTTTGCTCCTGGTAACCACACTGTCGTTTTTATTACACAGGGCGACAGCTTGTGCCTGCTTACCCTGGGCACAACTGCTGCCAGCTATATACCAGGTGTGCAGTCCTTCCAGGTGCCAGCAGCCGGGGAAAAGCTTATGCTGGCATACCAGCCTAAGGCACCTGGTAAGGAACTGGTAATTTATGATCCCGCCAGCGGCAGTAAGAAACAATTCACTGGCGTCAGCGATTATGTATGGAGTGAAGACGGTACGCAGCTGGCCTTTACCAGGGACAGCAGCAGCGTGTGGAATTACCGGCTTGGCCAGGAGGAGGCCATACTATTGGCCAATAACCAGTCGAGGGGGATAGATACGGATTTCCGGTTTCATGGTGTACTGCGCTTCAGCCGGGACGGCAGCTCCCTGTTGTGCGTTTTGAAACAGAAATTCCTGCCCAAGCCCGGCCCTGATGCCGTAATGGTGGACATATGGCATTACAGGGACAAAAAGCTGCAGTCGCAGCAGCTAAAGGAGCTAGGAAACTTAAAAGATACGATCTCCATTGGCATTAATAACCGCAAGATAGCCTATCCGGGGCAGCAGGAGTTATACGATGCGGCGCTCCTTAGCGCCATTAAAGCATATGGGGACAAGCACCATCTTATGCTCCAGCCGGCCCTGGAGCTTGATAACACGGCGGATGGCGTCGCACCGCCGCTTTTATTAACGGCGCTTAACAGACGTACAAAAGACAATGGCTTTTACCGCCTGGCGCCCGGTAAGACTGCCACTCCGGAGCCGCTGGTTATGGGCCCCTACCTGTACCATATACCTGGCAAATACGGCGAGGCGCCCCTTAAAGCACGGGATGCGGAGGCATACGTCCTGCGCCGGGAGAGCGCCACACAATCCCCCAATTATTATTACACAACGGATTTTAAAACCTTTACCCCTTTAAGCGACCTGCACCCGGAAACGGCCTGCAACTGGTTCACCACCGAACTGCACAACTGGTGCTCGCCGGACGGCGATACCCTGCAGGGCATCCTGTACAAGCCGGAAAACTTTAATCCGGACAAACGGTACCCGGTGATCTTCTATTATAACGAGCTAATGTCCGACAGGCTACACCTGTATCTACCCCCTGGTCCTTCCGATGGTCGGCTGAATATTCCCTGGTATGTGAGCAATGGCTACCTCGTATTTTCACCGGATATCTATTATAAGATGGGCGCGCCGGGGCCAAGCATTTATAATGCCGTAAATAGTGCGGCGGATTATCTGGCAAAGCAACCATGGGTGGATGCGAAGAAAATGGGATTGCAGGGCTTCGAACTGGGGGCGTATGCCACCAACTACCTGGTGACCCGTACCGGCCGTTTCGCTGCTGCCTGTGCTGCTGCCGGCTTTACAGACCTGATCAGCGCACACGGCGCCCTGGATGAGAATGGCGCCAGCATGATGCCGAAAATAGAAGGATATCCCTATTGTATGGAAGCCCCGCTCTGGGAAGTGCCGGAACGGTATATTGAAAACTCTCCCGTGTTAGGAGCCGATGAAATCACCACCCCGCTGCTGCTGATGCATAACAAGCAGGACGAAGTGGTACCCTTTGCCCAAGGCGTGGAGTTAATAACCGGGCTGCGCCGCCTGGGTAAAACCGGCTGGATGCTGCAGTACGACGACTGTGCGCATACGCTCAGTGGCCCTCCGGCTATGGACTTCAGCATCCGCATGGCGCAGTTCTTTGCCCATTACCTGAAAAGAACGCCGGCGCCCGTATGGATGACCAGGGGGATACCGGCCCGCCTGAAAGGGATTGAATCCGGCCTGGAGCTGGATAACCTCTCAGTGCCGCCCCCGGGAGGCCTGCTCCGGATGGATCCGCATCTCATGCGGTGAGCGGCCGGTATAATTCCGAAAGGCGCGGGAGAAATTGGATACATCCGTATATCCCAACTGCAGCGCAATATCCCTCACAGGATCTGCGCCGCCTGCCAACAATTGCTGGGCTTTGAGCATGCACTGCTGTTGCACAAAATCCCCCAGGGATATGTGATATTGCCTTTTGAAATTCAGTTTTAGAGCAGAGGAGCTGATATTGAAATGCCGCGACATGCTTTCCAGGCTGCACTCATGGATGTGCGGGTAATCGGTAATGTAATGCTTCACTGCCAGCAGGGTCTTTTCCATTTTGGAGGCCTGGATGCTCTCCAGGTTATGCGCCAGGGTGATCTCCTCATCATAGGCGCTGAGCAGGCTGTATATATGGGCCTTCATTTCCAGGTGCAGGGAGGGCCCGGTTTTCCGGCACTGGTATATTTCATGTAAGATGTGCTTTACTTTGCCATTCATCCTGGCAGGGTATAACAGCTCGCCTGTCTGATGGCCCTTGCGAAGGTTGTCCAGCATTTGTTGGAGCAGCGGGTGGGCGGCCTGCAGCTCCTGCAGGAAGCGCGGGCTTATTTCTATGCGCAACAATTCGCTGAGGCCTTCCTGCGGCCGGTAAACATGCTGGCCGGCTCTTATATGAAAAAGACTGTACCGCGAAGCATCCAGCGAAACCTCTGCCGTACCGTTTAAGCAGGCGCATATGCTCCCCTGGCGTATATATTGCAGCGCAATCGCCGGTGTATCCCAATAGGGATACAATTGTACCGGCCGGGTAATGTTCAATACCGATGCGCAGATCCGGAAATCCGCTGTTGCGAGCACCTGCCGGATGATGATTCCAAAATCGTAGGACAGGCATTCGGCGCCAGCCCAGGGCGCCAGGTACTTTTTCAATTCCCACGGTACGGGCACGGTTTGGCCTGTGTGAGTAACCTGGTCGGGAGTGTGTGGTATTAACATAAGCGTATTCCAAACAACGTATAAAAGGATCTGTATTATCTAAAATCAGCCGCCATTGCTTGAGGGGCATGGGGCATTAAAAAATTCCGGTCACGAGGGTAGCATCTCCGGCCTGCCTGATGATACCTTCTTCAAAATGGGGATAAATGGTGATACAAATTAGCCAAAGCCACTGCAACGCAACGGCAGGCCGTATTACAGCCGGACTATTGGGGTATTTTAGCTGTTTTGGATAATAATTTAAGAGAGGTTTTCAGCCTGTATGGGGTTACCGGATATGGATGCTCTCATCCCGGATCTCATATTGCAGGCCATTTGTTGCTTTCATATTGTCCAGGAATTGCTGCAAGGGCTGGTTACGGTCAATTACGCCGGTGAACAGCCGCTTGTTCAGTGCCGGATCATCAATAATAAAGTCGATCCCGTACCAGCGGGAAATAACAGCGGCAGCCTCGGAGAAGGGGGTGTTATAGAAATTATAGATCCCCTGCTGCCAGCTAAGCACCTCCTCGGCATCAAAGCGGGCAACCTGCATCTTTTGGCCATTGCTGGCAGCCAGGTAACCGGGTTTCAGCAATACGCTGTCCACGCCGGAGGTTAATCTCACCGATCCGTTTACCAGCGCCACCTTTACCCGTGCGGAATCATAGGTATTGACGTTGAACGCAGTGCCCAGCACCTGCACGGTATTGCCGGGCAGGTGCACCAGGAAGGGTTTGCCGGCCTGTTTAGCCACTTTCAGGAAAGCTTCCCCCTGGATGGTCACCTCGCGGGCGCCGCCGGTAAAGGCGGAGGGGAATTGCAGGGTAGTAGCGGAGTTGAGCATTATTTCCGTACCGTCGGACAGTACAATATTATAGTCCTTGCCGGCGGGAATATACAGCGTCACCAGTTGGGGGATGCTTTCATCAGTAGCGTAGCTGAGCTTTTTGTTGGCATTATTCAGGGTAATGTTGTCTATCCGAACCCGCGGACCGGCGGTAGAGAGGTCGATGGTTTTGCCGTTGGCCAGTTGCAGGGCTATATGTTTGCCATTCCCCGGCAGCCTGTCTTTCCCGGGATGGATAGCAGGAGCCAGCAGCAATTGCCAGCAGATGGCGGCAAGTAACAGGATGGAAGCCGCTATACCTGAAGCTTTAAGCAGGAACACCTTTCTTTTACGGCGTTTTACCCCGGCAATGATCTCCCCGGGGCGTTCCATATCCAAGCCGGCACGGATAGTAGCCACTTTTTCCGGGGGCAGCGCTTCGTGCATGGCCGCCCGTAACGCGGCCGCTTCCTCGTTGTCCGCTACGATCTGCCGTAAGTGCGTTTGTTGTTCCGGTGTAAGGGTGCCGGCAATCTCCTCGATGATCAGTTGCTGTATTGCTTCCAGGTCCATACTAAGTGTATATCGTAGATGTAGCCTAAAAGTACTAGGCGTTATGTAAATTGATTAACTTATTGCGCAGGGTTTTCAGCGCGGAAGTGAGGTTGTTCTTGACAGTTTGCAGCGAAGTGCCCAGTTCTTCACTGATCTGCCGGTTGCTTTTGTCTTCCAGGTAGGACAGTTCAAAAGCTTTGCGTTGGGCGGGTGGGATGCCGGATATGACGGTCTTCAGTTGGCGGGATAATTCTTTATGTTCTATAGCGATATACCGGGTCGAAGGTTCGGGGAGATCTTTTAATTGCTCGGTGTAATGATGATGGGTGGCATTCTTCCGGATCTTGTCAATACAACGGTTGCGCACGGCCTGGAACAGGTAGGTCTTGAAGGCAATATCGGGCAGTTTCTCTTTCCTGGCCCAAAGGGAGGTGAATACGTCCTGTACTACGTCTTCCGCCTCTGCGTCATTGCGGAGCCTGTAGTAGGCTTCCAGGCGCAACGGCGTGTAGTACCGGCGGTAGATCTCACTGAACGCCGTCTCATTGCCTGTTTTTAGTTCGGCCAATAGCCAGTCCTCGTGTGCTTGTTGCATACTGATGTCCCCAATATTTACAGTTATAACATGACAATCACTGCGATTGTGAAAATTGCTTTGATGTACTATTGGGCTTGTAAAATAATGGACGCCGAAAATTATAAATTTTACACCAATATTTATTTTAAGTTTTGTTTAAGCTTTTCCGGGAACCGTTCATTAATGGTGCGTAAGAGGTTTTTATTATTCGCTATAAGAAAGATACACTATTTAAATGAATCAAATGTTAATCCTGTATTAACAGGATGATACATTTTATGCACATTTATCAAAACTATGATACCGGGCTGGGCATCCCTTTGCAGCCGGCTCATCTTTTCACCGTAGGTACAACGTGAACGCATAAACTATAATCACTTTTTTAGTTAATCCTTTGTAAACAGGAAGGGGGCCTTCTTTTGTTTGTAAACAAATTGTTAAGAGGTAGTACGATTTTTATGGCTGCCCGATATACATGTAGAGTGCCTATTGGACAGATTCATGTGAACAGCATTACCACATAAAACTTATAATCACCTAAGTATGTCAAACTTTACACGTCCCACCTTACCTACGAGGGTAAGCGCCTTTTGCCGGAGGTGGCTTCCCATGATCTTACTGGCGCCGGCGGCCGTTTTACTGGGTGCATGGTCCTTCCAGGACGGCGAAGAAAAGGTGACCGTCAAGGGACAGGATGTTCCCCTCCTGACGGTTTTTAAATCTATTAAAAAACAAGCCGGCTACAACTTCTTTTATGCGGCAAATTTCGTGAATGATAAAGAAAGGGTGAGTGTGGATATGCAGAATGCGCGGGTAGACGATGTGCTGCGCAAAGTGCTGGGGCATGACTATACATGGGTGTATAATGAGAACGCAGTGAGCATCACTAAAAAAAAAGAAGAAGTGAAAAGAAGTGAGGCTCCTGCTGCGCCTGTAAAAGATTCCAGCGTGAACCAGATAACGGTGTCCGGTTCCGTAACGGATGCAAAGGGAGCACCGATACCAGGGGCTACAGTGATGGTCAAAGGCACCCATGACGGCGCCAGTACAGATGAGAACGGGCATTTCAGCCTGGCAGGCGTCAGGCCCAATGCGGTGCTGGTGATCAGTTCTGTGGGGTTTGAAAAGCGGGAGATACCGGTGAAGGGGAAGACCATATTGGCGAAGCTGAATGTGAGTGTGAATGATTTGGATGAAACAGTAGTGGTGGCGTATGGGGAGACAACGCAGCGGGCGAATACGGGAGCGGTGACGGTGGTGAGGGGGGAGCAGATACAGAATTTGCCGAATAGGAGTTTTGATAAGAGCCTGCAAGGGATGGTGCCGGGATTACAGATAACGAATGGGACCGGGCAGCCGGGGGGCGGCGTGGGAAATATTGTGCTGAGGGGTATTGCAACCGGGGGGGAGCTGGTGGATGGAACAACAGTAAGAAATCCATTAATCGTCATCGACGGTATACCTGTTTCTCAGGACCCTATTCAGATCAGGATCTCCGGTACAGCCATCAGCAACCCGCTGTCCCAGCTAAATCCTTCGGATATTGAAACAATAACTGTATTGAAGGATGCGGCGGCTATTGCGTTATATGGATCCAAGGCAAGCAATGGCGTAATATTGGTTACTACCAAGAGAGGAAAATCAGGTAAAACAGTCTTCAGTTTTCGTCATCAAACAGATATTGCTTCCAGGTGGAAAGGGGAAATGCAGGTGTTGGACCGGCAGGAGTACCTTGATTTACTCTATGAAACATACAGGAATACTGACCCTGCCAGGTGGACGGATGACGCGATCAGGGCGGATTTGCAGCAAAAATTTCCTGTGCAGGCGAATGGCGATTTTTATCCGGCCCCCAACTGGTATAGTGAATTATATACTGGAGATGCCACCACTGTTACCAATGAGATCTCAATGTCGGGAGGCAGTGATCGCAACAATTTTTATTTGAATGTGGAACATTCTGACCAAAAGGGCATCATCAGGAGAACGGGTTATAAAAGGACTTCTCTCCGGTTTAATTTTGAAAATCGTGCAAGCGATTGGCTTAAGTTCGGTATCAATACAACGTTCTCTTATAATAGGCAGGATTATTCAAATACGTCTGATGCCTTTCAGACAAACGGGATAGCAGAGGTTATGTCGCCCCTAAACCCGGTTCGATTGGCTGATGGCAATTATATGCTGAACTATGAATGGGGCACATCCTCGGCTATCCCGTTAGCAAACCCATTAGCCGCAGCGGAATATAACATTAACAGGAATACATCATACCGGGGGCTGGCTAAACTATATGGGGAGGTCGGTTTTCTGAAGTATTTAAGGTTTACTTCTAATGTTGGAGTGGATTTTATGCTGACGGAGTCAAAGGAGAAGGTCGATCCGAGGTTGTTTGATCCGGTTAATTATTCGACAGGAGTAGGAAGAGTGGAGGAGATGGACCTGCGAAATGCAAACATTATTAACACAAATATTCTCCGGTTTGACAGGCAGATAAATGAAAAGCATATAATTAATATACTATTGGGCCAGGAGGCGCAGGTATTGAACAGGAAGCACCTGCTTGTATCAGTTAAAGGACTGGGGCTTCCCTATTATGACCAGATAAATAGCCCGGGAGCTACCGTACAGCGATACGGTGGAGTAAGTACGAGGGAAACCCTGTTATCGTTCTTCGGGCAGGCAAATTACGCGTTCAGGGACAGATACTTTATTTCATCCAGTTTGCGAAGGGACGGTTCTTCCCGATTTGGTGACAGAAAGCGGTTCGGTACTTACTGGTCTGCAGGATTGGGATGGTTAATTACTTCTGAACCATTTATGAAGCAGGTTCCCTGGCTGAGCTACTTAAAGATCAGGGGCAGCATTGGTGCAGCCGGGAACTCTGCCGCCATTGACCGGCTTACACGTTATGACATACTGGAAATATCCACTTTTCAGGGTAATGTAGCTGTCTACCCGGGAACCAGCCCAGGCAACCCGGATGTGAGGTGGGAAGAGACTTTCACCTGGGATGCCGGTTTGGAAGCGCGCTTCTTGCAGGACAGGATTATAGTCGCCGCCGATATCTATAAAAGAAATACCAGCGACCTCATATCCAGGATAAATCTTCCCCAAAGCTCGGGTTATTACAGTGTTTTGTCCAATATAGGAAACATAGAGAACAGCGGGGTAGAGCTTTCCCTTTCAGCGGATATAATAAGGAATGGGACATTCAGATGGAATGTGAGCGCGAACTGGAGTGCCAATCAGAACAAGCTTACGAAAGCAAATGTACCCTCTGCCGCAACGGTAAACAACAAGATGGCAAATGAAGTGGGAAGGAACTACAATTCTTTTTATTTAAAAAAATGGGCTGGGGTAAACCCCGCGGATGGATTACCTACATGGATCGATTCTACAGGTAAGACTACCAGTGACTATAATGCAGCAATAAGAGAATTCGTAGGTAAGCCGCAGCCTGACGGATTTGGTGCGGTTACCAGTACATTAAACTTTGGCAACCTGGAACTTTCCGCAATGTTTTACTATCAATATGGCTTTCAGGTATTCAACAGTGCCCTCGCCAACCCATTGTTAACAGACGGCCGGTACCCATATGCTAACCAGGTAAAGCAGGCTTTGGACCGCTGGCAGAAACCAGGTGATATTGCCAGTAATCCCAGGAGAATGCTCAATAATACCGATGGAGGGGACCGTTTTTCGACCCGCTACCTGTTTGACGGAGACTATATACGGCTAAAAAATATAACGCTATCATACACATTTCCCGGAAACATGCTTGGATGGTCAGGCTTGAGCTCGTTGAGGGTGTACGTCCAGGGAAACAACCTTGCCCTCTGGACTAAATTTCCGGGGCAGGATCCTGATAATTCAGACCTGACGGGTAGCACATTTTATGCATATCCAAGCCAGCGTTCTTTCTCGGGCGGGCTGAATGTTAATTTTTAATATCTCAATCGTCTTAATAAATGATAATGAAAAACGTATTAGGTAAAAAATGGCACGTGCTGTTTATACTGGTACTTTTGGCAGGCGCTTGCAAAAAAGACTTTCTGAATGTTCCTGATAACAGTTATCCGCTCCGGCAGTCATACGTTACTGATCTGAAAACAACGGAGGATTATTTAAATGGGATTTACCTGGAATTGGCATCATATTTCTATCATGGATATGCAATTATCTACCCGGATCTGATTGCCGATAATGTAAAGCCTGTTACAGGGTCGAATGCATTGATGCCTCACTACAGTTGGGCGCAGCAAAGCGACGAAGAGGTGTCTAATATTATCAGCCCGGAAGGGTTGAATATGAACCCATCCTGGTTTGCCGGTTACAGGATTGCGGGAGACTGCAGTTTTGTGATCGAATCTGCAGACAGGTATCGGGCCGAAAATGAAGAAAAGGCTGATAACCTGAAAGGGCAGGCATCCGCTTTAAGGGCTTTGGTACATGCCGCCCTGGTAAATGTATTCTCACAGCCTTATAACTTTACTGCCGACGCATCACATCCAGGGATCCCATATATTACTTCTTCTGATTGGACGAAGGTTTTCTCCAGAGCCACTGTGGCTGCCGTGTATGATCATATGATCGCTGATCTTGGTGATGCGATCCGGTTACTGCCTACGGGAAGTGACAATGTCTTGATGATGACTGGCAACGCAGCAAAAGCATTGCTGGCCAGGATCTATCTTTATAAAGGAGATTTTCAGGCGGCAAAGGACCTTGCAACAGCCGTGGCGGCAATTACTCCTTTGATGAAAATGCCGGATTATCCTGCAAAGCTGTTCACTGCGGAGGAAACGGAGGCGCTGTTCCAATTGCCGCCTGCATGGGGTGGCGCCGGAAGCGGTAATTATTATACATATTTCGCAGGGTTGTATTTTGATCCTTCCTTTCAGCAGTTTGTTGCAACCGGTGATATCGCCTCCGTTTTAAAGGAGAGTCCTGCAGACGCAAGGAATGTGTGGGTAGCCCAGGATGGGGAAAACTGGAATGTAACTAAGTATCCCGGCGGAGCTATTGATGGATTTCCCCTTCCCTCGCTTTCTTATTACCATACTATACTTCGTTCATCGGAGATGTTTCTCGTTGCTGCAGAGTCGTATGCAAAACTGAGCCAGGAGGATAGCGCCAGAGTTTTTCTTGACATGGTCCGCAAACGGGCCGATCCCGGTGCTCCAGCCACCATTGGTACCGGGCAAGCCCTCTTGGATGCTATCCACAAGGAGTGGAGGAAAGAGTTTGCATTTGAAGGGCACAGAATGTTTGACCTGCTCAGGTGGAACAAAAATGTATACCGGGAGGACGCATCAATTCCTGTTGCAAAGGAGTTGATTTATCCGAGTAATAAAGCGATTGCCCCTATCCCTGCTACGGATGTCAATTTGTCTGGTTTGCCTCAAAATTCCGGCTACTAAATTAATATCAAATGAAGTGTAGATTAGTTATTTTATTCGCAATATTTGGAGGATATGGTTTTACGGCGGAATGGGCATATAGCCGTCAATCGGGCACTATTGTTATCGAAGGAAAAATGCCTGTAGCATTTACCGGTAACGAAACAGACCTGAGGTTTGTTGAAGTGAATTATGTTGGAACACCTGAATGGAAAACAGTAAAGGAAAGCGTATTGAAGGACAACGTAAAGTGGACGCTCCATTCAGATGATCCCGTGTTATTATTCTCTTCTCCTTTTTTAGGTAAGAAAGGTATTACGTTTTTGGCAGAACCCGGGGATCACATTAAAGTATCTCGTAAAGATGGGAATACAGTTTTTTCGGGAAGAGGTGCAGCAAAGTTTGATCTGCTCCTGGGAATAGAAATGCTTAAGAATCGCATCGTTCGACCATCGAAGTCATTTTTGTTTTCGGTGAACTCCCTGGAAGATTATTTCAAATGGAATACCTACTTCAGTAGACAGTTGGATGTAGTGCTGCCGCTTATCGAAAGCTACAGGAACCGCATTTCGGCATTTGCCTATGAACGCATAAAGGCTAATACTATTATAACTATAGAGAGTGACCGGCTGGACCTGTTTTGGACCAATAGGGAGACGCTTAAAGGCTCCGGCATAACCGGACCCGATCTGGCAGAGATATATGATTCTACCTTTTATAGCGCCCCCGCGAAGTGGGCACGCTCGCTGTCAACTAACCTGGATCGTGCGGCATATCTGTACACCTTTAATAGAGCGGAAGTGTTCAGGAGATTCTTGTTTAATATTGACCACGACAGTCTGAACACAGATGCTAAGCGTAGATTGCTGTATTATTCCGAGGCAAAGGAAAAATATAAAGGAGTAGTACGGGAGAAATTGCTCGCATTTTTATTGACTTACGAAACCATAAAGGAAATAGGGTTTGTACCCGAGACCGAAACATTGCTTGCTGATTATTACCTGCAGCCCGGATATCCTGCATTTAAAAAGTGGGTCAGGCAATATGAGAGGAAAGCAAGGTCCTTAAGGGACGGAATGCCAGCACCCGATTTTTCCCTTGTGGATATGAAGGGCCATCTCTTTACAAAAGATAGAGTTGCCGGGAAGATAGCCATTATGGATTTTTGGTTTACAGGTTGTAAAGGTTGCGTGCAGATGACGCGGGCGATGAAAAAGGTGGAGGAGACTTTTGAAGGTGATAGCAATGTTGTATTTATCAGCGTTTCTGCGGATAAGCGGGTGGATCGGTGGACGAAGAGCCTGGCGGAAGGGAAGTATACCACCGGAAAGGGGATTAACCTGTATACCGCCGGCCTTGGCACCGAGCATCCTATGTTGAAGGCATTTAACGTTACTTCATTTCCCAAACTGTATTTATTGGACTCTTGGGGAAATATTGCTGCAAATCCATTGCCTGATCCCCGTGATGACGGGGGGCAACGGTTGGTGCAGTTGATTCGCCGGCAATTACTATTGGCGCATGATGGTCCTTATGTATTCCACAGGTCAGATACTGTCACATCCTATTCAATCTCCCCGTCTGGTATTGTTTCAGAAGTATTGGAACCTTCTTCCCGGCGGATATTGAGCGTTAACGGTGACCAGGTGGGTAGGGCATTCAATGTTCCAATCAAAATGGCGCATGAGGTCCAACGGGCGAGTTACCCACGGGCCGATAAACTCTTCGTGGTATCAGATATCGAAGGCGATTTTAGTGCATTCAGAAAGTTACTACAGCACAACGGGGTAATTGATGAAGACTATAACTGGTCATTTGGCGATGGGCATTTGGTTTGCGTAGGAGATTTTTTTGACAGAGGACAACAGGTTACTGAAGTATTATGGTTGATTTATTCTTTGGAGGAGAAAGCGGAGGCCGCGGGTGGGCATGTGCATTTTATATTGGGAAACCATGAAATTATGAACCTCAGCGGGGACTTCCGGTATGTGGAAGAAAAGTATCAAAAAAATGCAAAGCGACTCGGCTTGTCTTATCCGGACCTTTATGGAAAGAACACAGAATTGGGGAAATGGTTGCGCACCAAGAATATTGTGGAAAAGATTGGGGATGTACTGTTTGTTCACGCAGGGATCAGTGACGCTGTAAACAGGTTGCCGCTTTCTATTGACCAAATAAATCAGCGTGCGCGTTTTTATTATGACTATAACAAAGACAGCCTAAAGGGGAATATGTTGGAGAAAGATATAGCCATTATCTTTGATCCCAGGACTTCCCCGTTTTGGTACAGGTTGTATTACCAGGACCGCTGGAAAAAGATATTGACCAATGGAGATACGATTTATAAAGCTGAACTGAAGCAGGTGGAGCGGACATTGGATAAGTTTGATGTAAATCGCATTGTTACCGGACATACAATTGTTGCGGATACGATCAGTATGCATTATAATGGGAAAGTGATCAATATTGATACAGACCACGCGGAGGGTAAGTCGGAGGCCCTGCTTATTGAGAACGCCGGATATTTTAGAGTAAATGCACAAGGAGATAAAAGGCTGTTGTTCCACAAAGAGGAGCTTTTTACACAGGCCGGTTTGCAGGAATAGACCTCATTATACGTAATTAACCCAGGGCTTTGTAATAGAATTATTAACCTGTCCAGTCATGCTGGACAGGTTAATGCTAATTTAGAAAGGTAATTCTAGTGGCCATTGATTACCTTTTTTGTTTATTAACCATCTAAATGTTCTATTATGAAACCGTTATCATTTAAAAACCTGTCCATTCTGGGATTGGTATTAACAGTGACTTCTGCTGTAACTGCCGCCGTCATTCCTTCAAAGGACAAAGCAAAGGATGCCGATAAATTTGGCATGAACTCTATAGTACCTTCTTCAGACGGTGCTTCTGTCACCTGCGTTCCTGCCGCCGGGGAGTCTTGCATTTTTACTGCTGACTCAGGTACTACGGGTGGGCTTGTTCCCACCAGTATGGGTACTACTGTAGAGTAAAACACCGCCTCCTTTATCAATTTAATGAATAAGCAATGGCTTTCTATGACTCTTTGTAGAAAGCCATTGCTTAAAATCAGGACAGGCCACCTGGCTATAAATGTTTATTGGATGAAGCTGTTAATGTTTGTGATACGTTATTTATTTGAACGTGAAAATGGGGTGTGCATGCTGGCTGTGGTGCATATAATTATTATCCTCAGTTGTAATGAAACTGCCCATACAGTGGATAACGTGTATAGATATACTGAGCCCAATTATGATCTGGTAGAATTGAAGGAGACAACAGATACAGTAACGTTTAGTTTAAATGAGAATACATATAATGTTATTAAATCTTTTAACATTTTCTCACAAGGCAAAGAGGAGTATATTTCTTTTTATGACCGGCGCTCCGAATCTATTAATATATACCACTTTCAATCCGGAAAACTGCTAAAGAAGATCATACTTAAGAGCTTTTTTCCCGGGGAGAAGTTATTTAAGACAACGGTTTATATCAGGAACTTTGACAGTGTTTTTATAAATACCAGGAACAGATGCTTTCTGTTTGACAGCTCCGGCAGGCTTAAGGGAAGTGCCGCTTTCCTTGAAGATCCACCTAACGCCTGGGCCAAATTTGAGAACACCAATCCCCCGGTTGTAAAAGAAGGATTACTGTACGCCAGTACCCGCCCTTACGTAAAGGAAACATCGCTGGAGGCATTGAGACAATGGAAACTACTGTATCGGTTTGATATGGAGAATGATAAGGCTAGCTTGTGCTATCCATTACCTGTAATGTATCAGGAAAATATCTATGGATACCATTTCCTGGATTACAGCTACTGTTATAATAACCGGAATAATTTTGTTTTTAGCTTCCCGGCTGATTCAAATATCTACGAAACCGATCTGACAGATTACCACGTTGCCTATTATGCCAAAAGTCGCCGGCAAGCCGATATAATCCTCCCGGTGAGTAAGGATACATTGGAGGATAACGAAGGTAATTATAGAAGCTATTTGACCAGGGATTCATATGGGCCTATTTACTTTGATCCATATAGAAAGCGCTATCTGAGGGTGGCAAAGTCCGGAATTAGTATGGCAGATTACCAGGCTAAGAATTGGGAGCGGGAGCAACGGCTGATTATTTTTGATGAGCATTGCAGGATTATTGGCGAGTCTTCTATTAATAAGGAGGTGATATTGAAGTCCATTTTCTTTACTGCAAATGGTGGTATTTATGCAAGGGTGAATCCGCGTGATGAATATGGGCTCCACTTTGTGAGATTGGTTTACAACGATCTGGCGACCGGCCAATTGGGGTTTTCGGGTAATAAATGATTCGAATGATAGTTTGTCTGGATGCTTTAATGTATACTAAAAAGAATTACTATGGAATTATCCGTTAAAAGTAGAAGGAATGTTTCGGCAGGAAAGGTATTTGTTTTTTTGTTGCTCATCCTGTTAGTGACGGCCTGCGGAAGGCAGGCGGCGAAAAGTGGTAATAGTATAATGATCACCCAGCCTGAAGAGCAGGCGAAAGTTTTTGGTGACATTCTGACCGTTACCCGGAATGCTGTTCCGGAAGCTGTGCAGGCAGATTCGTTGGCATTCCTGATATTACCGGTACAGGCCAGTTGCCCGGCTTGCCGGAAGAAGGCCATCGACAGTATTGTTAAGCATAGGGATGCCTTGCCTCATAACCGGTTTATTGTTATTTCTGCAAGAGGAGGATATAAAACTATAAACAGTTATTTCAGGGAGCAGGGAGCGGAATTGCCCGTTGTTGAAGGCAGGCTGTTCCTGGATAGTAGTAACCGGGGATTTAAGTATGATTTGTTTTATGATAAACCTATGATATATTATACCGCCAATAAAAGGGTCTATAAAAAGATCGAGGTTATTCCTGCAACAGTAAAGGAAAATTTACATGGTTTTTTCTCTGGCATAGCTGAATAGTATTTGTCAGATTTGTGATTCAATAACAAATGAATTTGGTCATATGGGACCCAAGACAAGAATATCACTGATCGAGCCGGGTGCGAAGCGGGCTGGAGTATACTTTTCTTTACGACTGAAGAGAAACTGTCATAATGAACCATCGGAACATGAAACCCCTGGAAGAATATTGGTGTTAGCTAATATTAGTGGTAAGTTCCGGTATTTTAGAAGGCTTTTGTTGATGAATGGTGTCATAGACAAAAGCTATAGATGGACCTACGGTAACGGGCACCTTGTCCTTTTGGGGAATTTTTTTGAAGAGAGCGAGCTTGGCATAGCATGCCTCTGGCTAATATATTCGTTGGAAGAGAAGGCGGCCAGGTCGGGTGGATATGTTCATTTTATTTTGAGTAACCGCGAGATCGCAAACCTGAACGGAGAATGGCGATATGCTCATCCGAGGTATGCTGTGAAAAGGAAGTCGTCTAAGCATCCATCTACTGCACTATACGACGGAAATAACGAGTTGTGGAGATGGTTGCGGCATAAGAATATTATAGAGAAAATAGGGGATATGTGTTTTTTGCATAGCACTATGTTTAAAGAAGTTTATGAGCCCCATTTATCGATAACGGAAATCAATAACATGGCCCGTTCGTATTATGCCCGCCCGGAGGATTTATTTGTTGCTCAGAAACGGGAGATTAAGACTTACCCAGTGGCGGACCATTTTGATGTTAATGCAATAATAACCGGGAATCCTTCTTTGGATCTAAACACGGATGCCTTTAAGGGGAAATTGGTAAATATGGGGGTAGATCCGTTGTATGGAAAGCCGGAGGCGCTGCTTATAAAAGAAGGCCGTTTCTATAAAATTGATGCCAGAGGGGACCGTACGAGAATCAGATAGCATGCCCTGATATTTGGTGATTCAACCAGTTATTAAAGGTAAACTAAGCTTGTCCGGATAGCAGTAACGCATTAAGAAATGGAGGATTCCACAGTTACCTCCCATAAAGTTGGCTACCGGCTGAGGCTCGTTTCCCACCAGCCAATATGGACCACACCTGGTATTTTCTTTCTTTAAGTGCATGATCACCTGGGCAATCCATGCAGCCCGGTCCAGCCATTCCTGGTCATTTAGAAGGTGGAAGGCTGTCAGGTATATTTCTCCCAGTCCACTTAATCCCTGATACTGGCTTAGGTTAGAATGAAGTATATATTTGTCATGTATTTGCAGGGCTTTTGTAGCGCATTCTTTATACAGATGATTCCCGGAAATTGCATAGGCTGTAATGAATGAAAGCGCAATGCCTGGACCACCATCACTCCACCAGGGCGGCAGGGGGGATTTGTTTTCGGAGTTTAGCCATATGAGTGCCCCACTTTTGTTGATCGATTTTTTTAATAACCATTTTAACCCTTTTTGTGCCCCGGAAAACGCTTCATTATATTGATAGCGTTTTGAAACTTCAAGTAAATAGTATACGATGCCTGCAACACCATGGGCAAATCCCTTGGTTATCTTCTTCTTTTTGTCATTTGTTGAGCGTATCCATGAGCCGTCCTTTTCCTGGTGCTCCAGCATTTGATCGGCATAGCTGATCAAATGCTCCTCCAGATTATATTGGGAAATATAAGGCCGGCATAGCAAATGTGCCATTCCCTGTCCGGCCGCGCCATATGCCAGGTTTAATTGTTTATTCTCTCTCTTTAGCAGCATTTCTATCCAGTCAGTGTATTGTCGGTCAGGCGCAATCAATCCGCATTGTATTGCTGTTGCCAGGCTTGACGCAATCCCAGCTCCGCCTTGAAAAAGTCCGGGATATGAGTTTGCCTTTTCGATATACCTTTCCTCTATGATGTGTAGACCTTTTTTAATTTCCGGAGACGTAGGTGGTACATCAAAACCCAGCGACCGGGCCTTGCTTAAGGCGTATATAATGCCGCTCGCCCCATAACTGAAGCCGGCATTGTGAACTTTATAGATTTTGTTGGTACTTCGGTTTTCGATATAGTTCATGTCGTCTGAGAACCAGCCTTCCTCGTCGGCCATTAAAGGGCTATGAATTGTTCCTATTGTACGTTGGATGGTGTCCAGGATTTCTTCCCGGTGAAATGTATCCGCCCTTGATTGGGAACGTTTTCTTTTTTTTTGTAGATCTTCCCGGTATTCGCTTATAGTATTAAATATTGTTTTCAGATCAGGGCGCTGGTCAGCTACCGGATGGATGCATTTTAGCACCAGTTTGGCTATGCGTTCATCGGGAACAAGGAAAAACACTCTTCTGGTTAATTCCTCAATTGTAGTGCCGTTGGTTAATTTGTTAGGCCATATACCGCTCCATATCAACAATATAATGGCTCCGACCGAAAAGATGTCTTCCTGCACAGTTGGAGGTTGTGTAGCTTCTTGCTCCGGCGACATGAAGCCAAATGTGCCTAAAGTGAAAGGGGGGGAGGGGAACTGTTGCTGAAGGGAATAGCTAAGCTCCATATCGATGACGGTTACTTTACCTGTAGGTGTTACCATAAAATTTGCTACTGTAACATCACGGTGTATTATTTTGTAATAATGTAATTTATCCAATATGGAGACAATCTGCAATAAATAGTCCAGAAGATTTAATCCCAGATGGGTCCCTGTGGTTACCGCTTTCCTGAGTTCCTTGTTTTTTTCTTTGCAGATTGCATGGAGAGACTTTCCCTTTACTCGCTCAAGTATAAGGTAATAATTTCCATTTTCTTCAAAACTGCCCAATGAACCGGGGATGGGAATTTTCCGGTGTAAGGTTTCGTGTAGCTGTTTTTGCCAGATAAGCCTGTCTCTGATGTCCCGGCCATATTTATCCATAGAGTCCCCGAAGGAACCTTCCTTGATCACACAGATACCGAAATTTGTTAATCCTTTTATATAAATACACTTAACTACATCATTTTTCTGGCTTTTTTTCAGGCTTTTCAAAATAATATAGTTGTACCCGATACGTTTACCGCTCTTCTTCTCTACCTTTCCTTTGGTTTCGGTCGCTTCTGTATTATGGGTGGTAGCACTGACTGTTTGAGGATTCATAATGCACTTTATTTTTTCACCTGGTGTATACATATAACTGATCTATAGCAAGGCTGGTATCATGAGTACAAATGGAACTAGAGAGGCTACGTCATTTAACGGGTGCCCTACTCCTTTGTTAGGCACAAAGCTGGTCTCAAAGCGTCCTTCCTCATCATAGTAAAAGGTTTTCCTGCTTTGGCAATATTTAATAGGCGCTCCACGCTGTTTCATGAGGTCCAGGTACTCGTAAACGCTTGCCCTTGAAACACCAAGCCTTTCTGCCAGTGTAGCTGCATTGCCGGTTCCTTTTATCCGGATAAGGCGATCAATCTTCTCTATTCGTCTTATAGTTTCCTCGTAATACATGGAAAATGCTTTATCGTGAATGAAATTGGTCCCTACACCACCCTCCCTCCACACCAATCCACCAATACCAGATCCCAACCCTCCACCACACTGCTAAACTCATCATCCGCACTATCAAACGTCCGCAAACACAACTGCACAATATCCTCACCCTCCATCACACCGTAATACACATAATGCTCCGACCGGATAAAGAATCCATGCTCAATAACCGCATGATCATCCAGGCGCACCACCCCCTTTTCTTTCCCCTTCACCGACTGGTAAAAGTTATCAAACGGAATGCGCAGGGGAGTAGTGCCGATCCTTTCCCGGATATGCACGGTATCGTAACCCAACAAGGCATTATCATCTGGCACTCGTTGCATCACCGCTTCAATCAGCAGTATTTCTTCTTCTACAACAGGCTGCAGGTCCGCCGGCAGGAATTCGAGCTGCCGCCATTCATCCGGTGTAATAGTCAGTGTACTATCATGCGCTATGGATGGCACCACCGCTACGGGTAGCAAGGCTGCCCGCGTCGGTACCAGGGACTTAAATGTTTGGAATTGCGCCGCCTTCTGCACATGCAGCATCAGTCCTTTGCGTCGCCGCACATGGTCCATATGTACAGGATCTGCTTTGGTAACACGCCAGGCCTGCCCGTTGATCTCCATCACAGTAGGCCGGTTAAAGGATTCCGGGAGACTTTCCAGGTCTGCCTTGTAAGTGGCTACTGTTTCGCCGCTGACGGCATGCACAATGTTCACCGCAATTTTCCGGGGGAATAATCCTGTAATACCATCCGCTACTTTTAGAATGTTCATGGTCATAGTATTGGTTAGCGGGCAAGCATGCAGTTGTACTGCAAACAATAGATACATCGCTTGCTGCCGCAGACAGGTTTTCAGTCAATTAATAGTATGGCTTCCCCGCAGCGCTGCTGCAGGTAAGGGTTAAATTTTGCTATGTTGTGATACGGGTGTTTCGGGCTCCATTAATGCGGAAATATTTTTCCTGGCATAGATCAAACAATTTTGAGGGTCCAAAAAAATTCCTGCATGTGAGGGGCACGCAGGGCTCGCATATCGTTGTGTCTGGAAATGAAATTACCTGAAAGATTTAACAATTATTTATTCTATCGGACAAAAATTTTTGAAGGCGATATAATGCGCTCAGCGTGTGCTGTTCCGGTATGCTATCGGGGATATCCCTGTATAGTTCTTAAACACTTTGGAGAATCCCGTTAGTGAATAACCCGTGTCCGCCGCTACCTGCCGTACCCGTTGTCCTTTAGCCAGCAGTTGTTTGGCGGTTTCCATCCGCTGCCGCAGGATGTACTGGTATACCGTGCTTCCGAAGTATTTACGGAATCCCTGCTTCAGGTGGGTAGTGCCGATATGAAATTGTTTGGACAACAGGGGAATGGTTAGCCTGGCCTCCAGGTTGTTGTCAATGTAATGCTTTACATGGTGCAGTTTCTCCACTTCCAGGCGGGTAAATACCAGCTTGTCATCCATCTCACCGGGATTGTTGGCGCGGAATTCCATCAGGCGGCAGTTTTATTTAGGAGTGACGCGATGCTGTTACCGGTGGTAATGCGCAATGATAAACAGATGCCGGAGTTTATCCATGTCCGTACGACAGGACGCTCATGAACGAAAGGATAAAAAGACAGGGGCGCATCTCTTTTCATATGGTTTGCATGGCTATTTGAGGACAGCTAATTTCAAACGATTGTACAATTTAGTTGTCCCCTTCCATAATGCAATGGGAGAGAAAAGGGGTTAACAATTTCTTAATATGCAGGGGCAGTAGGTGGATGAGAGACGCTATCTTAAATGCAACTTTCCCTGCTTGTCAAAGTAATAATCTATCTTATTCGGCCCGCCAATGTTCTTCACAAACACGGCTACCGGTCGCTTTTGATGGATTGCGCCGGTATAGCGGTATTGCGCGATCTCCGCTTTGTCAAATATGATGGTTATATCATACAGCCTTTCCGCGGTGCGGCATACTTCCTGCAGGGTCTTGTTATTGAAGTAATATCGTCCATCCATCCAGGTGGGCAGCGTATCGTTCCTGAAAGTGTCTACCACCAGCGATCCGGTGGAGGGGTCCTTGATGGCTACCTGCCCGGGCGATAGCTGCACCATTTTGTTTTTCTCCATGATCACTACGGCGCCGGTCAGCAGGGAAGCCCGCAGCCCGTTATCATAGGTGTTCACGTTAAAGGAAGTGCCCAGGGCAATGATGTCCGCCTGCTGCGTATGTACAATGAACGGGCGTGTGGCGTCGGGGGCTATCTCAAAATAAGCTTCACCAGCTATATGCACTTCCCGCCGCTGCGCATTGTACCGGAATGGAAACCGGATGTCCGTGGCGGCATTGATGTATACCGCAGTGCTGTCAGGGAGCAGCAGGGCATAGGTATATCCTTTGGGAACGGACAGGGTATTGAGCTCCTGCGCATGCGGCCCGGATGTATAGCCCGCCGGTATGCCAGGAATGGCGTACACGCTGCGGGCGGCGTCTGCCAGCCGGCCGGCCTGCCGTTCCAGCGGGATCATTTGCCCATCAGCCAACTGCAGGACAGCGGTTTTGGGGGCATCAACTGTTACCGGCGTCCGCTGTTGCTGCCGGAAGTGTACAAATATACTGTCGCCGGCTATCAGCAGCAGTACGATGGCGGCGGCGGCCAGCCAGTAAGGACGGTAACGCCTGCGCTGCTGCTGCCGGGCGGCTGCAGCTTCCGCGTCCTCTTCTGCAAAGGTCGCCTGTACATCTTCCCATAAGTTGCGGGCCAGGTCGCTCTCCTTAAGCTGCCGTTCCACAAACAACACCTCCTTCCGGCTTGCCTGGCCGTCATGATATTTAACCAGCAGCTCTATAAATTCATCGGGATTGAAATAAGACATCATGTGCATGTTTTAGGATGTAATGATGAAGGCCCCCGTTGTGCTATGGATGAACGCGGACAGCTATTGCTCCTGGGGCTGGTGCTTAGTGGTAACGTATAGGTGCAATCTTTTTGAGTGCATGGTACCATAAGTATAGACCGGGGACAAATAACCGCTCTTCAGGCTGGTGAAACACCAGGCAATGATCGTCATGGTGTATATTTTTTAAGAGGATGGTGCGGGGCCCGGTTGCACCAGGTGCAGGGTCCCTTCCTCATCAAAATAATGATCCAGTATGTGCAGCTCTTTCAACAGGTCCAGGAATACGGTAACGGGCTTGCGCCGTTCCAGGACGCCCTGGAAACGCCGCTGTGCAAGCGCGGCATCGTCCAGCACTACCGGGATGCCGTACCACCTGGGCAATACCCGGCACATTTCCGCAATGGTGGCGTCGTTAAAGCAGTAAATGCCCTGCCGCCAGCTCAGCGCTTCCTCCTCGTCAAATCCCTGTATGGTGATCCCTTTTCTCCGGGTCGTGTATACGGCCTCCTGGCCCGGCGTGATGATCACTGCTGCTGCTGCTGCCTGCAGTTTAACAGCGCCCGCTACCAGCGCCACTTTTACCTGGCCGGTATCGTAGGTGTTTACATTGAACTCGGTGCCCAGTACCTGTACGGCGCTGCGGGGCGTATGCACGATGAACGGCCGGCCGGCGTCCTGCGCCACCTTTAAATAAGCTTCCCCGTTCAGGGTGATCTCCCGGGTGGGACCGGTGAAGGTAAACGGGAAACGTATCTCGGTGGCGGCATTCAGCCATACCTGGGTGCCGTCGGATAATACCAGTTGGTAATCGCAGCCGGCCGGTACCCGCAGGATATTGTTCCCGCTGGCTGCAGGCAGGGCCGGATCTGTGGCTGTATAAGCCAGGCTTCCGGAGGTGGCATGTAGTATTACTCCACCGGCCTGTATGGCCTCGCCGGGTACGGACAGGTCTATCACCGGGCCACCGGCCAGCTCCAGTTGTACCGCGCCTGCCGGGATGGTGGTTGTGGGCCGGGATGCTCCGGCAGCCTGGCGGCTACTGCGGGTATTAAAAAAGAGATATCCACCGGCTCCCGCAAGCACGATCAATATGGCTGCCCATGCCCATACCCTGCTCACGGGCAGGAAGGAACGCCTGCTGCGTGCAGGCAGGTGCTCGGGCAGTTGCATGTCCTGCCAGTACGCTTCCTGGTTAAACCGCATCATATGGCCGGCAATATCCTCGGCGGAAAAGCGGTCCAGCAGTCGATGCCAGGTATCCCTTACGGAAGGGTCCCGCTCCAGCAGCCGGTTAAGGTATTGCGCATCCTCCCGGTCCAGGGTGCCGGTAAGCCGTTGGATCATCATCCAGAAAATATAGTCAGGGTCCATCCGGGAGGCCATACCGTTTTTTTTCTATACAAGACAGATTGCAGCGGGGAGGCGGACTATGACCGCCGTATATTTTTCCGTAAGATCTTCAGTCCCTGTACCAGTTGGTTGCGTACTGTATTAGGACTGGTGCCCATTTCAGCGGCGATTTCTTTGCGGCTTTTGCCGTCCATATAGGCCAGTTGCACCACCTTTAAAGTGACAGGCGATAATACACGCTGCAGGAGCCCGGATACTTCGCTGCGCAGTTCCTGCCGCTCCAGCCGGTTATCGGGCCAGGTGATCCCTTCATCGAACAGTGTCATTGCCTGCATGCGCCGGCGGCGCGTATCTTCCTTACTGAGCTGGTTGATGCATTTGTTCTTCACCGCCTGCACTACAAATCCATGCAGGGAACGGTTTACATACCGGTACAGCCGTTTCTGCCAGAAATCCGTAAAGAATTCCTGCACCAGGTCCTTGGCGGCGGCTTCGCTGTTCAGGATGGCCATTGCGGTTACCATGGCTGCCATGCGGTATTTTTGAAAGAAGGTTTCAAAAGCCCTGGGGTCGCCGGTTTTCAGGTGTCGTAATAAAAGGATATCATCTGTGAACGATGGCATCTGCATTTATTTTGTTCCTACGTTTAAAAGATAATGGTCAACGCCTGGGAGTGACAAACGTGGCGGCGCAGCCGGAATCAGCGGATCATAACGCTGCTCTCCCCCCGGACATTTACGATAATGGTTACTGTTGGTTGATATTATTCTAATGCCTCTCTACAGGAAAATGACAATCTAATAAGTCAAATGTAGGGAAAAAAGTGTTGCTATCTCGTTCATAATGAGAAATAAATGAATGAAAATGAAAATGATAAAAAAATGATGGGAGGAAATAGTACAACCCCTTTCATTTTTCGGTCTTGTATATGGAGCGGATTTGTCCTTTTTAGCTTTTGGGCGCCTGCTTTTACTTTACCAGTGCTCTTAACAGGCTTTTGTCCACTTCTCCGTCTTCCCCCATAAACCCGAATCCCTTGCTTTTGTAGTCCCAGTTGCTCCAGGCGATGTTATTGTCTTCCAGCACGCGCCTCACGTCTTTGTACCAACGCAGCCGGTCTCTTTTGGGCACGGTGTTCAGGCAGCCCCATTCCCCGCAATACAGGGGTAGTTGCAGCCGTTTGGCGGCCTGCAGGGCAGGCTGCAGTTGTGATTGTATCACCTCCCGGTTGTAGGGCTTTGTGCTGCCTGTGATCAGGTTGCGGATGGTGGCCGGCTCGGCGTCCATTTCCTTTTGGGTGACGGTAGGTCCCGGGTAATGCACCGGGCCGTTGTAGTCATCAAACCGGAAGCCGCGGGCCAGGTGAAAGGTGAGAATCAGCGGGTTGTAGTAATGAAAGCTGAGCAGGATGTTGGGATCGCCTGCCGGTACCCGCAACCCGTCAAAGCTGCCCAGGTCATGCTTCCCGTTATTGCTGATCACGATCACGCGCCGGGGCTCCCGTTCCCGTATTACCGCTATGCCCTCGGCCAGCAGCTCGTTCCACTGTTCGGCGCTGTCTGCCAGCGGCTCATTCAGCAATTCGTAGGCCAGCATGGATACCGGGTATCTTTTCAATTCCCCGCTCAACTCCCGCCAGCATTGCAGGAAGCGCTCCCGGGCTTCCGGGTCGTTCCACAAAGGCTTTTCCTTGGTATGATAGTGCCGGCTGCGCAAGGTATGCAGGTCTATCACCACTTTCAGGTGATGCAGGTAGCACCATTGCATGGCCTGGTGCAGCAACTGGAAGGAGGAGCGTACTTTTTCCTGCTGCATATTCCACAGCTCTTCTTCGTCTATGGGTAAACGTATGTGGTCAAAACCATGGTTGGCGAGGTAAATAACATCTTTTTCCGTGAAGTAGTTAACGCGGTCATTGCCCTGTAGAATGCTCTGCGATAACCAGTGGCTTACATTCGTGCCGCGCCTGATGTGGAAGTCCGTCGCTTTGCTGTGGCTGCCGGTGTCTTCCTGTAAACCGGCTCCTGCCTGGCGTTCGCCACCGGTAGCCTGCAAGCGGCTGCCTATCATTATCAGCATGAAGATGTAGCATAATACCGTTTTCCTGGTTGATAATGACATAAATAAAATATTTTGATCCTATAAAATACTGCAAATTAAAGATATAATTAAAGCGTGGCCAAATTTCATCATCCTGTTGCCCCCTGCCACCGCTTTGCTGCAATTACCGTCCCAAAGTTTTGGCCAGGCCGCCCGGCGTATGGTATGGCACACATTTTTAGGGAGATATACCATAAAAACAAGGAGGTAATTATGGCATCTTTAAGCACAACAGATCATAACGTGATCCGCAAATGGGCGGAGGAGCGCGGCGGGAAGCCGGCAACGGTAAAAAGCACCGGCAGCAAGGAGGAAGCAGGCATCCTGCGCATCAATTTCCCCGGCTACAGCGGGGAAGACAGCCTGGAAGAAATATCCTGGGAAGAATTTTTCGAGAAGTTTGACCAGAAACACCTGAAGTTCCTGTACCAGGACGAGACGGCAGGGGGGAAGGAGAGCAGGTTCTTCAAGTTCGTTTCGGAATAAGGTGTGCTGATGTGCTGGTGTGCGTATGCGCATATCAGCACACCGGCACATTAATCAAACAGGAACGCTATATCCTCCTCCGTCAGCTTCTTCATAAACCCGGTTTCCTCGCTGATCAGGTCATCAGCGATCATTTGCTTGCGCTGCTGCAGCGCCAGTATCTTCTCTTCCACGCTGTCCTTACAGATCATCTTGTAGGCAAATACCTTGTTCTGCTGGCCAATGCGGTGCGTGCGGTCGATAGCCTGCTGCTCCGCTGCGGGGTTCCACCAGGGATCTACCAGGTACACATAATCGGCGGCGGTGAGGGTCAGGCCCACGCCACCGGCCTTGAGGCTGATCAGGAACACGCGCAGCTCTTCGTCCTGCTGGAATTGTGATACCAGTTGCTGGCGGGTGTCCGCTTTCGTGCCGCCATCCAGGTACAGGTAGGGAATGCCCTCCGTGTCCATGGCCTGCGCAATGAGCTGCAGCATGCTGGTGAACTGGGAGAATACCAGCACCTTGTGCGTCCCGGTGTTCTCACTGATCTCCCGCATCAGCTCATCCAGTTTTACAGAGCTGGTGCTGCCGCCGGCGTGCTCCGGCACCAGTTGCGGGGCATTGCAGATCTGCCGCAGGCGGGTAAGGCCTTCCAGGATGTAGATGGCGCTGGCGGCCATGCCTTCCTCCTGTATGCGGCTCAACAATTTTTCCTTGTACAGCGCTTTTACCTGGTTGTATACCTGCCGCTGTTCGTTACCCATCTCGCACCACATGACGATCTCTGTTTTGTCCGGCAGGTCTTTGGCGATCTGTTCCTTGGTACGGCGCAGCAGGAAGGGATAGATGAGCCTGCGCAGGTCCGCCGCTTTGCCGCCGTCCGAATATTTGTCAATGGGTAATGCAAATTCCGTTTTAAAGAAGTGCTGGTTGCCCAGCAGGCCCGGGTTGGCAAAGTGCATCTGCGCATACAGGTCCATGGTGTTGTTCTGGATAGGCGTACCGCTGAGGATCAGCCGGTTCCGGCTTTGCAGCACCTGCAGAGCCCTGGTGGTGAGCGAAGCGGGATTCTTGATCACCTGGCTTTCATCCAGCACCACGTAGCCGAACACGAAGCGGGAAAAGATGTCCGCGTCGCTGCGCACGGTGCCGTAGCTGGTAATGATCAATTGCTGCTCCTGCCACTGTGCTTCGTCAAAGCTGCGGCTGGGGCCGTGGTAAATAGTGTAGCGCAGGCCGGGCGCAAACTTCTGCAGCTCGCTTTCCCAGTTGTAGATCAGCGAGGTAGGACATACCACCAGGTGCGTTTCGCCGGGATATTTATTGCATACATGCTGTAAAAAGGTGATGGTCTGCAGGGTTTTGCCCAGGCCCATGTCGTCCGCCAGGCAGCCGCCCCACTGCATTTCATCGAGGAGGCACATCCAGGCGAAGCCGGCCTGCTGATAGTCGCGCAGCCGGGCATTGATCTCCGCCGGCACGGCAAAATGCTGCTGCTGCAGGCGCTCCCATTTTTCCCGGATGCTTTCCCGTGTGGTGGCAGCCGGTGAGTCCAGTATTTCCTGTACCAGCGTAAAATGCAGGTTGGACAGGCGTAGCTGGTCCTTGTGCACTTGTCCCAGCTTCCAGAGCAGCGCATATTTTTGCTGCCACTCCTCCGGTATGATGCCGATGGTGCCGTCTTTCAACAACAGGTGGGGCTGCCGGTGCAGCAGCGCTTTCTGTATGTCTGCAAGCGGCACGGACAGGTCGCCGTACAGCACTTTTACATCCAGGTCCAGCCGGTCCTTTGCCTGGCTGTGCCAGCGTATGTCCATTACCGGTATATGCGTGTTGTAGCGGAAATGCTGCAGCTCGTCCATGCCGTATACGCCTATGTTGCGGTCCGTGAGCTTGCGGTAGCACTTCACCAGCCACTGGCTTTTTTCGGCTTCGGCAAAGGACAGGTAAAAATACCCGTTGCGCTGCTGGGCAAAGCGCGGGTGCAGGCCCCTCACAAAGGCGCTGATCTCCTTTTCCGCTTCCGGGCGCCGCTTGATCTCATACTGGGTATCGCCTTCGGTGATCCATACGGTAGCGTCCGGGGTATCATCCTCCACGGTAAACCGGTCGTACTGCCACTGTATGCGCAGCATCAGGAAATTTTTATTCAGCTCGCTGAGCCAGATATTGCATTCGGGAGGCGCGTCCACCTCTTCTTTGCTGAGCAGGATGTTTTTATTCACCGGATAGCGCTCCGCCAGCGCCGGCAGGGTATGCTGCAAAAAGGCGCCTTCCTGCGCCCGCGGCACATCGCGGTAGCCCTGGGGGAATTGCTCCAGCGTGCGGGCGTCTGCAGGGGAGAGGATGAACAGCTCGCCCCGGCTGCGCAGCAGGAAACCGTACTGCTCAAACTCGGAGAGGGGCCAGGATTGCCCGTTCACCGTTACCATGGCCAGCAGCCGCAGTATGCCGCCGGGCGTGCGCACCAGCTCAAAGGAAAGCAGTGGCGCATAGTTGTTGACCGTTACCGGGCGTATCCTTTTTTCCAGGGACTGTTCCGTTACCTGGCAGTACCAGGGCAGGAGCGGGGCCAGGGGGCGCAGTTGCTGCAGCGTATGGTACAGGTACTGGGCCATGCCCTCCTGGATATATTGCTGCAGGGTTTGTTCCTTCACCGGCGCGGCCAGGAATTTCTCCTTCAGTTGCAGCTCCTTGTGCACCATGGCTTCCTGCGTGCAGGGCAGCAGCAGGTGCTGTACGCCGGGGGGCAGGGTATTGAAAATGGAAAGGGATTTTTTGTCCTGCAGCGGCATGCGCTGGCATTTACGTTCATCGTGCACGGTCCTGATCAGTCCCGCGCTGATCTTCACCGCCGGCACAGCGGCGGCATCCAGTTCCAGCAGCAGCACCGGCGTTACCGCCTGCTTGCCGCTGCCTTCCGTCATAATAATGGTTCTTCCTGAAGGGTCTTTCTTTCCTGCCATGAGTCGTTTTAGTGTGTCAACTTTTCATGCAACGCCAGCACCTGCGGTATTACCATCTGCTGTTCGTCGTTATAGATCACGTAATCGCATAGGCGCATCTTGATGGTCTCGTCCATCTGTTTGTGCATGCGGGCCAGCACTTCCTCCCGGCTTGCCTGGTCCCGCTGCATTACGCGGAGCAGGCGCAGGGGCTGCGGGGCGGACACGCCAATGACCTTGTCCAGGTAGTGAAAAGCTTCGGACTCAAACAGGAGGGCGGCCTCTTTCAGCACATAGGGCGCCTGCTGCCGCGCGGCCCACTGCTCGGAGTCGCGGATGGTGGCCGGGTGCACCAGGGAATTAAGCAATTGCAGCCTGGCCTGGTCCCTGAACACGATGCCGCCCAGGCGCTGCCGGTCCAGCAGGCCCTGGCTGTCATAGATGTCCTCCCCGAAATGCTGTTTTATCTGCGCTTTCAGCTCCGGGTCCCGGTTCATGATCTCTTTGGCCATCGCATCCGCATAGTATACCGGGATGCCCAGCAGCTCGAATATCCGGCACACCGTGCTTTTGCCGGAGCCTATACCGCCCGTAATGCCTATTTTTAACATAGCGCCAAATTAATGAAATATAGGAGAAGGGAGAAGGGGAAAAGGGGAGAAGGGGAAAAGGAAAAAGCCGCAAAAAAAATCCCGCTCCGGATGACCGGAACGGGACATTTATAATTTAGTTTTAAGCCTCAAAATGGACTTTCTCCCTTTTCCCTTCTCCTTTCCACTATTTCTTACTTCTTCTCTTCATTTTTCTGGTGCGCGGTGGTGTACTCCATGCTTACAGCAGAGCGCTCAATGGTAAAGAAAGTGCCGGGGCTTACTTCCAGTTGCAGGGTATTATCGGCGTTGATCTTTTTTACTTTACCGTGGATACCTGCTATGGTCACTATTTTATCGCCTTCGCGCAGCCCTTCGCTGAATTGTTTCTGCAATTTGGCTTTCTTGGTTTGCGGACGGATCATAAATAGCCACATAACTACTATCATACCCGCAAAGAACAATAAAGACACCATGGGAGAGCCGCCACCCTGGCCGCCCTGCGGTGATGCCATCAATAAAATGTTCAGCATGTTCATGTTGTAAATCGTATTATTGTTGTTTTAAGTTTAATTTTTCACGATCGTGCACTGTATCTTGGGCCCCTGTATGAAAGGGGGATTGGTATTCGCTTTGATACTGATCTCTTTCTCGGTGAACCCCTCTTTCCCATGACTGTCGAACACTACTTTCAGGTAGCCGCTTTCCCCGGGTTTTACCGGCTCTTTGGGCCATTCCGGCACCGTGCAGCCGCAACTGGATACCGCGTCCTGTATCAGCAGGTCCCTGTTGCCGGTATTGGTGAATTTGAAAGCATATTCCACTTTTTCGCCCTGGGTGATCTGCCCGAAGTTATGTACGGTTTGCTCAAACGTGATTTCCGGCGCACCCTGGGTGCTGTCTGTCACCGCTGCTGCTGCGGCAGTTTGCCGGTCTTCTTTGGCGGCCCCGCTGTTACAGGCGGTGGCCAGTATACCGGCGGCAATAAGGATATAGAACAGTTGTTTCATAGTGTGTTATATACTCCGTCCGCAAAAGTAACTATTTTTTCGTACGGTCTGTTTTCTGTATCTGCTGCGCCTGTTCCAGGTCTTTGAGGATATTGTCCAGTATGCCGTTCACAAACTGCCCGCTCTGCGGCGTGCTGTAGGTCTTGGCCAGGTCAATATATTCATTGATCGTCACCTTGGTGGGAATGGTAGGAAAGTAGAGGAACTCGCAAACGCCCATTTCCATCAGCAACATGTCTACCGCCGCTATTCTTTCCGGGTCCCAGTTCTGCAGCTTGGGCTTGATCAGCTCCAGGCAGTAGTCCTTCTTATCGCTGACCGTCAGCAGCAGCTCCCGCGCATATTCCAGCTTTTCCTGGCTGATGAGCTGCATGAAGTTGAACAGGTGGGGCTTGTTCAGGTAGTTATTGATCAGCAGGCCCATCATCTCCGCATCATCGCCCCAGTGAAGGAAATGGTCCTCCATGTGCTGCAGGAACAGCTCATTGCCCACCAGCACATTTTTATACATGTATTCCACTATTTCCTTTTCGGCGGCCCGGTTGCGGCCGGGTGTCTGTATGTAGGTCCTGTAAATATCGGCGGCGGCGAGGCTGTTATAGAGCTTGCGGATCAGCTCCTGGTCGGGCAGGAACCGCATTTTCCACATTTCCAGGTTGGCCTGGAAGCCTTTGTCCTGGTGTATCTGTTCCAGGAATTCGTTGCCGGATATCTTGGTATTTACGTTCAGGTCGTCTGCAGTAGGCAGGTGTTTGGAAGCGCGGGCCCTGGCGTCTGTTTCCGCGTATCGGGCCACCTGTACCAGGGAGTAGAGTAAGTAAGTAAAGATCTGACAGGTCTGGTCCAGCTTCTCCCGTAGCAGGCTGGTAGCCGTACCTGGTTTAATATTGCCAGGCTCCATTGTTTCCAGGGCGTAAAGGGTTTGCATCACCTTTACCCGGATATTTCTTCTACTGATCATCTTTATATCTATAAGAACTAATAAGGGCGCAAAGCTAGAGCAATTTGTTCACAATGGCAAAACTAGCTGAGCAGTCCCTTTTCTGCCACTTTTTGACGGGATTCCTGAAAAATTGGCATTTATGTCAGTCCTCCCTATCTTTGCCGTCCTGGCTGACTGAAAATTTGACCCGAAATCCCCCTTGGCATAATTCTCGAGGGCGAAACAAACGTCAAAATTCTAATCTTACCTTATTAAGTTGTTATTTGCTATCAAACTTTTTTAAAATTTAAATACTATGGCTAAGAATTTAAGTATTAAACCTTTAGCTGACAGGGTAATTGTGAAACCCGCAGCCGCTGAAGAAAAAACCGCCGGTGGCATCATTATTCCCGACACTGCCAAGGAAAAACCGCAAAAAGGCACAGTTGTAGCTGCTGGTCCTGGTAAAAAGGACGAGCCTGTAACCGTTAAGGTAGGAGACACTGTACTGTATGGCAAATACTCCGGCACCGAGATCAGCTTTGAAGGCGATGATTACTTAATTATGCGTGAATCCGACATTTTGGCGATTGTTTAAGACAGCTTGCGTAGCTCTCTCCCAAACATTCCACATTAAAACCTAAAAATCATTTACGATTATGGCAAAACAAATATTCTTTAACACTGATGCCCGCAACAAAATGAAGAAGGGCGTTGATGTCCTGGCCGACGCAGTGAAAGTGACCCTGGGTCCTAAAGGCCGCAATGTTGTTATCGAAAAGAAATTCGGCGCTCCGGGTGTGACCAAGGATGGTGTGACCGTTGCTAAAGAGATAGAGCTGGAGGATCCTATCGAGAACATGGGCGCCCAGATGGTGAAGGAAGTAGCTTCCAAAACTGCCGACGTGGCAGGTGATGGTACTACCACTGCCACCGTACTGGCCCAGTCCATCATCGGCGAAGGTTTAAAGAACGTAGCTGCCGGCGCTAACCCTATGGACCTGAAACGCGGTATTGACAAAGCCGTGAAAGCTGTAGTGGAAAACCTGAAAAAACAATCTGAAAAAGTAGGTAGCGACAACCAGAAAATTGAGCAGGTGGCCGCTATCTCCGCTAATAACGACTCCGAGATCGGTAAGCTGATCGCCGAGGCCATGAACAAAGTGACCAAGGACGGCGTGATCACCGTTGAGGAAGCAAAAGGCACCGACACTACCGTAGAAGTAGTAGAAGGTATGCAGTTCGACCGCGGTTACCTGTCCGCTTACTTCATCACCAACAGCGAAAAAATGCAGGTAGAGCTGCAGAATCCCTACATCCTGATCTACGACAAGAAGATCAGCGCCATGAAGGACATCCTGCACATCCTGGAAAAAGTAGCACAGCAGGGCGCACCCCTCCTGATCATCTCTGAAGACCTGGAAGGCGAAGCACTGGCTACCCTGGTGGTGAACAAACTGCGCGGTACCCTGAAAGTGGCCGCTGTAAAAGCCCCCGGCTTTGGCGACCGCAGGAAGGAAATGCTGACCGACATCGCTACCTTGACCGGTGGTATCGTGATCAGCGAAGACCAGGGTTACAAACTGGAAAATGCCGACCTCACTTACCTGGGCAGGGCAGAATCCGTAACCATCGATAAAGACAACACGACCATCGTAGGTGGTAAAGGCGAGAAGAAAGATATCCAGGCCCGCATCAGCCAGATCAAGGCCCAGATAGAAGTAACTACTTCCGACTACGACCGTGAAAAGCTGCAGGAACGCCTGGCCAAGCTGAGCGGTGGTGTGGCCGTACTGTATGTAGGTGCTGCTACCGAAGTGGAAATGAAAGAGAAGAAAGACCGCGTAGACGACGCCCTGCACGCTACCCGCGCTGCCGTAGAAGAAGGCATCGTAGCAGGTGGTGGTGTGGCTTACATCCGTGCAATCGAAGTGCTGGAGTCCCTGAAAGGCGACAACAACGACGAAACTACCGGTATCGCCATCATCAAACGCGCCATCGAAGAGCCCCTGCGCCAGATCACTGCTAACGCTGGTATCGAAGGTTCTATCGTAGTGCAGAAAGTAAAAGAAGGTAAAGGCGACTTCGGTTTCAATGCCCGCACGGAAGCTTACGAAAAGCTGATCTCCGCCGGTGTAATTGACCCGACCAAAGTAACCCGTATCGCCCTGGAAAATGCCTCCTCTATTGCAGGCATGCTCCTGACCACCGAATGCGTGGTGGCCGACAAACCCGAGCCCAAGCAGGCTGCTCCTGCTATGCCCGGCGGTCACGGCATGGGTATGGACTATTAATACCCGGTACAAGGTACCCTTACATGATAGGCACGGTTGCTGCGCAGCAGCGACCGTGCTTTTTTTGTAACATTTCCCGTTTTCCGGCGTTTAACAAATGAAACCCTGTGAAACCGGGCATGATAAACATTGCTTACACAGGGGCGAGGTTTATCTCGGTTATAATAGACATTTATAGGACTCGATGCATCTTCGATGTCATCCGACCCGTAAAAAATTAAATATTGACGGATGAAACAAAAATTGAGGAATGAAGCTGATTTTACAAACTAGCCTTTACTGCATTACCTGTATACTGCTCTCCGGCTGCGCCAAGAAAGAGTCTTCCGCTCTGCTGGAAAACATGGACGACGCTGGCACCGGCGCAGAGCAGGCCCGGATACTGCAGTATATTCACTCCCACAACCTGCAACTGACGAAAGATCCTACCGGCTTGTATTACGCCGTAATTGACAAGGGCGACAGCACCAGCTTTATGACGCTGGAAAATGTGCCCTACATCACCTATACCCGCCGTTTCCTGGACGACAAGCTGATAGACGTTGCCCTCGGGCCCACCGATTTTGACGGCCGCCCGCTCAAGGATCACATCGCCGGCTGGCAGATCGGGCTGCAGAAAGTGGCCAAAGGCGGCCGGATCTTCATGATCATCCCTTCCGCCCTCGGTTTTGGCAATATAAGCGTGGAAGATATCCCGGCCAACTCCGTGCTGGTGTGCGAAGTAGGGCTGGTGGATTTTAAATAGCCACTGCCAACTTTTCCCTACCTTTGGCGCCAAAACACCAAAACAGTGGCACAGGAAAGCATTTCCGTATTTGATATTTTCAAGATAGGCGTAGGTCCCTCCAGTTCGCATACCCTGGGTCCCTGGCGGGCGGCGCTGCGTTTCCTGCAGGAGCTGGAAACCGCCTCCCGGCTGGATGCCGTGGAAAGGGTAGGGGTGCTCCTGTACGGTTCCCTGGCCAAGACCGGCCACGGCCACGGTACCGATATTGCAGTGCAACTGGGCCTTTCCGGCGACGATCCCGTTACTTTCGACGTGAATAACATCAACGCCAAGGTGAATGATATCCGCCGTATGAAAAAGCTGCTGCTCAACGGCCGTCATGAAATTGACTTTGACCCCCTCGAAGATATTGAGTTCCTCTACGAAGAAAGCCTGCCTTTCCATCCCAACGCGCTTACCTTCCTGGTGAGCTTTAGCGGCGGGGAGCAGCAGGCTTTCACCTGGTATTCCACGGGCGGCGGCTTCGTGGTGAAGGAAGGTGAGCAGGCGGGCGTAGCCGGCACGGCCGGTATAGCCTCCGCGGAACTGCCTTTCCCGGTAGACAATGCGCGCCAGCTATTGCAATGGTGCATCAAGACCGGCTATTCCATTTCCGAGCTGGTGATGGAGAACGAGCAGGCCTGGCGCTCCGAAGCGGCCACCCGCGAAGGCGTGCTGCACATCTGGGAGGTAATGCGCGACTGCATTTTCCGGGGCTGCCATACCACAGGCGAGCTGCCGGGCGGCCTGCGGGTAGCGCGCCGCGCTGCCGCGCTGAACAAAAAGCTGCTGCAGGGCCGCACTTACCACGATTTTGATTCCTGGATCGCCGCGATCCGCGGCGGTGGCAACCACTTCGCCTATACGCTGGACTGGGTGAGCTGCTTTGCCCTGGCGGTTAACGAAGAGAACGCCTCCTTTGGCCGGGTGGTGACCGCCCCCACCAATGGTGCGGCCGGCGTGATCCCCGCCGTGCTGCAGTATTATATCACCTTTTGCGATGGCTACCAGCCCGCAAAGATCATCCAGTTCCTGCTTACCGCTTCCGAAATAGGCAGCATCTTTAAAAAGCGCTCCACCATTTCTGCCGCCATGGGTGGCTGCCAGGCGGAAATCGGCGTATCCTCGGCCATGGCCGCCGCCGCCCTTACCGAATGCCTGGGCGGCGCCCAGCGCCAGGTGCTGATGGCTGCTGAAATAGCCATGGAGCACCACCTGGGTCTTACCTGCGATCCCATTGGCGGGCTGGTGCAGGTGCCCTGCATAGAAAGGAACACTATGGGCGCCATTAAGGCCATAACCGCCTCCCAACTGGCCCTGCAAAGCAATCCCGAGCTGGCCAAGGTATCCCTGGACGCTGTAGTGAAAACCATGTGGGAAACCGCCCTGGACATGAATTCCAAGTACAAGGAAACCTCCGATGGCGGCCTAGCGGTGAATATTCCCATCAGCCTGCCGGAATGCTGATTTGCACATTTAATATATTATATTAGCAGATCAGCGTATCAGCACAGCACCACATGAAATGCACCATTCAACCACTCTATCCGGTCCCTGCCGCCTGCACAGTTGCACATCTGCTCATCCTTTTACTGTTCCCTTCCTTGCTTTTGGCCCAGCGTTTCGGCGGCAACCCGCCCTCCCTGCAGTGGCGGCAGATCAATACCGATACCGCCCGCGTTATTTTTCCGGCCGGGCTGGAGGCACAGGGACAGCGGGTGGCGGATATTGTGCATTACCTTAACCGCCAAGCGCGCACCTCCATAGGTAACCGGCAGGGCAAGGTGGACATTGTGCTGCAGAACCAGACCCTCCTGTCCAACGGCTATGTGCAACTGGGGCCTTTCCGCTCGGAGTTTTACCTGGCGCCGCCGCCTTCCTCCCTGGAGCTGGGCTCCCTGCAGTGGGAGGATCAACTGGCGCTGCATGAATACCGCCATGTGCTGCAGAATATCAATTTCCGCCAGGGGATCTCCAAAGTATTCTCTTACCTGGGCGGAGAGCTGGGACAGGCGGCTGTGACCAATATCGCGGTGCCCAACTGGTTCTGGGAGGGCGATGCGGTGACCATGGAAACAGCGCTCAGCGCGCAGGGCAGGGGACGCCTGCCCGCTTTCTTTGACGGTTTCCGCGGCCTGGCGCTGTCCGGCGAGGATTACTCCTACATGAAGATCCGCAACGGTTCCTACCGGGATTATGTGCCCAATCACTACGAGCTGGGATACCTGCTAAGCACCTACGGCCGTAACCATTACGGGCAAACGTTCTGGAAAGACGTCACCACGGATGCGGTACGCTTCCGGGGATTATTTTACCCGCTTTCGCAGAGCCTGCGCCGCAGAACGGGGCATAATATCACCGGTTTTTACCAGGCCGCCATGCAGGAGTATAACCAGTGGTGGAAGGAATATGCGGCCAGGAAGGAGATCACCCCGGCCAGTCCGCTGCTGCCCCCGGCCAAAGTAGTGACCAACTACCGCTACGTGTACAGCGCCGGTCCCGGCCAGTGGGTGGTGCTGAAAAGCAGCTACCAGCGCATACCCGGCTTTTACCTGGTGGACAGCAGCGGGCACGAGCAGCTCATTACCCGCCCCGGCAGCCGCTTTGACGATTTTTTCAGCTACAGCAACGGCCGCCTGCTATGGACCGAGGCCCGCTACGATCCCCGCTGGGGATGGAAGGACTATTCCATTATAAAAATGCATGACCGGGCTAACGGCAAAACCTATACGATCACGCATCACACAAAATATTTCTCCCCGGACATTACGCCGGACGGCGAACGGATCATTACCGCCTTCACTACACCGGGGCAGCGTTACGGGCTGCACCTGCTCAATGCGCATACCGGCGCCCTGCTCAGCGCCCTGCCCAACCCGGATAACTGGTACTATACCTTTCCCCGCTTTACGGCAGACGGCGGCGCCGTGATCAGCCCCGTGCGCAACCGGGAAGGGCAGATGGCCCTGGTCCGGCAATCCCTGGCAGACGGCGCCGCTACGCTATTGACCCCCTTCAGCTACAACGTGATCGGTGCGCCCGTGGTGTCCGGTGATACGGTGTACTTTACCGGCTCCCGGAAAGACGTGAATAATATATACGCGGTGACGCTGGCGGATAAAAAGCTGTACCAGGTAACGGACCGCCCCAACAGCGTGCTGCATGCCGCAGTCAGCAACCGGCAGTTGGTGTTCAGCGAATTCACCAGCAATGGCTATTCCCTTTACACCGCCCCGCTGCGGGCCGGCGCCTGGCCGGAAGTGGATACCACGGTGAATGCGCACAGCGCCTGGCTGCGCCCCGATTTTAAGGAAGGCGGCAACATACTGGACAGCATACCCGCCCGGCATTACCCGGTACAGCCGTATCATAAAGCGTACGGCCTTTTTAACCTGCACAGTTGGGTGCCCACCTTCGATGATCCGGATTACAGCCTTACGCTGTACGGGAATAATGTGCTGAACACCGCATCTACCGCCATTGGCTATACGTATAACCGCAACGAGGGCAGCTCCACGCTGGGCGCCAATTTCCTGTACGGGGCCTGGTTCCCTTACCTGCAGGCAGGGGTGGACTATACGATTAACCGCTCCGTGCTTACGCAGAACCGCGGCCGCCTGTACTGGAACGAGCTGGACTGGCACGGGGGATTCACCATCCCGCTGATCCTGTCCTCCGGCTTGTATGGCAGGAGCCTTTCCCTCAGCAGCAACTATCACTATTTGCAGACCTACGCCCGGGGCTTCAAGTTCGTGGACGACGGCGTGCAGTATCTCAGTAACGCCCTGGTATTCAATAACCAGCGGGTAAAGGCCCCGCAGAACATATTCACCCATTTCGGGCAATACCTGTACCTGCAGTACACCCATTCCGTAGACAATGTGCCGGCGCACCAGCTCTACGGCCGAATGGACCTGTACCTGCCAGGCCTGTTTCCCAATCACAACCTGGTGCTGCAGGGCGCTTACCAGCGGAAGGACACCATGCAGCGCTATTCCTTTTCAGATAATTTCGTATATGCCAGGGGGTATAATGATCCCTTTTACCAGCACATTTTCAAGCTGGGGGCCAATTATCATTTTCCCATCGTATACCCGGACTGGGGCTTTGCGCACCTGGTGTACCTGCTGCGCCTGCGGGGCAATGTGTTCTATGATCACAGTGAAGCGTATGATTTCAGGGCTAAGGTCACTACCCGCTATGCATCCACGGGAGGGGAGCTGTTCTTTGATACGAAGATCGGCAATACCATTCCTTTCACCTTCGGCGTCCGCTACAGCCACCTGCTGGACCAGGACCCGGCGGATAACGCCCGTAACCGGTTTGATTTCATCCTGCCATTGCAGCAGCTTTTTAGTTATTGAACGTCACCGGACCACAATTCTTAGTTCGGGAACACGGTAGTATTTGTCCTCCTGCCCCGCGGGGCCGGGATATTTAATGATAATGTTATCGAAGAAAAGGACCTCGCCGGTGGACAGCATGTCCTTTAAACGGCTGCTCCAGAGGGGGGAGAGCTTGTCGGACCGGAAGGAGTCCCCGATGTACTCCGTATAGAAGCCCGGCCGGCCGGTGGTGTCGTTCAGGTAGGGTTCCTTTTGTGCATAGGTGAGGTCAAAGGATACCACGGGATATTTGTTGTTCTGCTGGTCGCGCACTACCAGGGAGGAATCCAGCAGCTTCACCACTTCCGGGCGGGGCAGGGTATCGCTCAGGAAAACGCCCCAGGTGGTACGGAAGCGGAGCGGTTTTTTATTCCCTGTTTTGCCCTTACCGGCAGATTGCGCACATACCTGCGCGCAACCCGCCAGTAACAGCCCGTACAATAAAAAGGTCTTTCGTATCATAGTATAAGTAAGCAGCGGCATCTACATTTAACGTTTGCTGCCGCTAAAAATTACATCTGCTTCAGGCTCTCCATGATCACCCGTATCTTTTCCTCCGCATCGGCTTTTTTCTTGCGCTCTGCGGCCACCACTTCGGGTTTGGCGTTCTGGACAAAACGCTCGTTGCCCAGCTTTTTCTCTACAGATGCCAGGAAGCCCTGCTGGTATACCAGGTCCTGCTCCAATTGCGCCTTCTGGGCGCCGGTATCCAGCGTCTTTTCCGTTTCAATATAGAGTTTGTCCTTTTGCACCACCAGGGTAATGCCGCCCGGCACCGCCGTTTTCGTATACACGATAGCTTTGGCATTCACCTGTTTGGCCAGGATGCTTTCTATCTGGCGGAAGGCGTTTTCATGATGGGTATCAATGTGCAGGGTGATCGGGTCCTTCGGTTTGAGCTGGTGCTTGTTGCGGGCGTCGCGGATGCTGCTGATCACCTCTTTGGCCAGCGCGCCTTCCACCAGGATGGCGTGGCCCGGCGCTGCCACCGGCTGGAACTGCCGGATGATCAGGTCGTCGCCTGCGGCCCTGGTTTGCAGTTGCTGGTACAGCTCTTCTGTTACAAAAGGCATGAAAGGGTGCAGCAATTGCATCAACTGCTCAAAGAATTGCAGCGTCTGGCGGTATACGCCGGTGGCAATCGGCTGTTCAAAGCCGGGCTTCACCCACTCCAGGTACCAACTGCAGAAATCGTCCCATACCAGGCTGTAAATGGTTTTCAGCGCCTCGCTCAGCCGGAAGTCCCTGAACAGTTGGTCCACCTCCTGCCGTACTTCCCGCAGGCGGCTGTCGAACCATTGGATGGCGAATGCGCTTTCCGTGCTGTCTTTTTCTTCGGCTGACTGCCGGGCTTCCCACATTTTCACGAGCTTCAGCGCGTTCCATATCTTGTTGCAGAAATTGCGTCCCTGCTCGCAACTGGCTTCGTCAAACAGGAGGTCGTTGCCGGCAGGAGAAGAGATCATGATGCCAAAGCGCACGGCATCCGCGCCAAAGCGGTCTATCAGCTCCAGCAGGTCCGGCGAGTTGCCCAGGGATTTGCTCATCTTGCGGCCCAGCTTGTCGCGCACCATGCCGGTAAAGTATACATCGCTGAAAGGCTTTTCCTGCTTGTATTCCAGGCCGGCCATGATCATGCGCGCCACCCAGAAGAAGATGATATCCTGCCCGGTTACCAGCACGCTGGTAGGGTAGTAGTAGTCTATCTCTTTATTGCCTGGTTGCGTAATGCCATGGAACACCTCCATAGGCCACAGCCAGGAGGAGAACCAGGTATCCAGCACGTCCTCGTCCTGCCGCAGGTCCGCCGCTTGCAGGCCGGCAAAGTCCGGCCGGGCATGGAACTGCGCCAGCGCCTGTTCCGCTGTTTCGGCTACCTCAAAGCTGCCGTCCGGCGCGTAATAGGCCGGGATACGTTGTCCCCACCACAGTTGCCGGCTGATGCACCAGTCCTTCACATTCTCCATCCAATACCTGTAGGTGGCCAGGAAGCGGTCGCCGGGATGTATGCGTACATCACCGTTGACTACGGCCTCCAGGGCCGGTTTGGCCAGCTCCGCCATCTTTACGAACCACTGCGTGCTGATGCGCGGCTCCACCACGGTATCGGGATTGCGCTGGCTGTATCCCAGGCGGGTGGTGTATACCTCCTCCTTGCTCAGTATGCCCTGCTCCTGCAATGCAGCCACTACTTTTTTCCGGGCGGTAAAACGGTCTTCGCCAATGAACACGCCGGCGGCGGCGCTCAGCGTACCGTCTTCGTTCAGCGTGTCCACCACTTCCAAGTGATGTTTCAGGCCCAGGTTGTAGTCATTGATATCATGCGCCGGCGTTACTTTCAGCGCGCCGGTGCCAAAGGAGGGGTCTACGTATTCGTCGAATATCACGGGCACCTTGCGGTTTACCAGGGGCACCACGGCATAACGGCCCCGCAGGTGCGCATAGCGCTCATCGGAAGGGTTTACGCAAATGGCGGTATCGCCCATGATGGTTTCGGGGCGCTGGGTGGCAATGGTAATGAAATCGCCGGTAGCATTGTTCTCGCTGTCCACGATGGCGTAGTTCACGTAATATAGTTTGCCCTGCAGGTCTTTATATTCCACTTCCTCGTCGCTCAGCGCCGTTTTGGCCTTGGGGTCCCAGTTGATCATGCGCGCCCCACGGTAGATCAGTCCTTTCTTGTACAGGTCGTTGAACACTTTGATCACCGCCTCGTAGTAATGATCGTCCATGGTAAAGGTCACCCGGTCCCAGTCGCAGGAGCAGCCCAGCTTTTTGATCTGCTGGTAAATAATGCCGCCGTACTTGTCCTTCCACTCATAGGCATAGCGCAGGAATTCCTCGCGGCTAAGCTGGGATTTCTCAATGCCTTTCTCGCGTTTCAGCATGTCTACCACTTTCGCTTCGGTGGCTATGGAAGCATGGTCGGAGCCGGGCACCCAGCAGGCGTTGAAGCCGCTCATGCGCGCATGGCGCACCAGGATGTCCTGTACCGTTTCATTGAGGGTATGCCCCATATGCAGCACCCCGGTAACGTTGGGAGGGGGTATCACGATCGTAAAGGGCGGGCGGTTATCAGGCTGGCTCCTGAAATAGCCCTTGTCTGTCCAGTGCCGGTACCATTTTTCCTCTGTAGCTGCCGGTAGATAATTCTTAGAAAGTTCCATGCTTGTCATTATAATAGGTCTGCAAAAATATAAAATTCCAAAACCCAAATCCCAAATTCCAATCCGGGGCAGCCACCTGGCCACAAATAACCGTTCAGTATCAGTTGGGGGCCTGCCTTGCATTTTGGGATTTGGGATTTGGGATTTTACGTTTATCTCCTCAAATCTGCCAGATATTAAACTTTTCAAGCCAACCACCAACTTCAGGCGGGCAACTTTTGGCAGAATGGCCTAGTATTGCGGGGAAATTCATTGTCCATAACCCCGAAACCCGTATCGCAGCACATTTCGGCGTTACACCCGTATGGAGGATGGACCCTGAAGCTCATTTTTTTATAACCCCAAAAGAAAGATCATGAAACCGAACACCACTCATTTGCTTCCGCCGGGAAGCGAACAACGGAGGCCCGTCCACCCGCTGTACAGGAAGCTTACCGCCCGGATCAGGACCCTGCTGACGGTCATGTTCTCCTGCGTGCTGGTATATCCCGCGCCGGGGAGCCGTATCCTGGCAAACCATCCTGCTGCATACCGCCACCCGGCAGCGGAGATCAGCATCCGCTATGACGCCAAAAGCGGCAAAATGTCCATTAAAGCCGCCGATGTGCCCCTGTCAGAGCTGATCAGCAGCCTGGAATCTTCTTACCAGATCATGCTGTTCGTTACGGAGATATCCCTGGATACCCGTATTACCTGCAACGTGGTGGACAAGTTCATTGACGATGCGCTGCGGGAGGCCCTGCCGCCGGCGGCCCGTTTCTTCTACCGCTTCAAAAAGGGAGACGTTGAGCTGGAAGACCGCCGCCCGGAAACCAAACAAACCGGTGCGCGCAATGTAGCGCCCACCCTCAAAGCCCGCCTGCAGGCCCAGCCCGCGGCCACGGCCATCAAGGCTACCAGCGTGCCGGTAACGGCCAAACGGGTAGCCAGGACCGCCACCCTGGCCAGCCCGGCTACGGTAGCAGGTACCGCCGCGATCAGCCGCACGGCCACTTTGGCGCCCACTGCGGGCAATATGCCCCTGCGCGTGGCCGCCACCGGCATCCGCGCCCAGCAACTGGTAAAACCGGTCACCTTGCAGCAGTCAGATGACTACTATGTAAAAGTAGTGGTAAGGGTAACGCCCAACGGCTACGAGCCGGTGAGCTATTCCCGGGTGAATGGTCGCCTGGTAGAGGACAGCACCGCTACCAGCGAGTATGTGTACCAGTTGAAGGACAACGGCCGCGAAGTATACACCGGCTCCTTCCAGGACCCCCTGGAAATGCACGCCTATTCGCCGGACGGCAACCATAAGGTGCTGCAGGCAAAGGAAGCCTATATCAATATCACCCTGCCCAGGCAGGTGCTGGACAAGAACGCCATAAAGGCCCCGTCGCTGGAATTTTCCAAAGTGCGCGGGGAGGCCGTACCGGAAAGCCGTAACGTGAAAATGCTGCAGGCCAATGCCCTGCAGCGTAAAGGCGTGATCAGCACCGATGCATTGCAGAAAGTGATCCGCCGTCAATAACCCCTTTCGTTCACCCCAACAAAAAGTATTCAAGATGCAAAAGATATTCCTGGGCATATTATGCTGTGTGCTGTGCGCAGCCTCGCAGGCCCAAACCGTAACGGAGCTGTTGCGCAACGGCGCTAACGGCGCCAAGCTGAACCTCGTCATCATCGGCGACGGCTTCACTGCCGCTGACCAGGCAGCCTACAATACCCATGTGAACAACCTGGTGAGGAACCTCTTCAACCAGGACCTGTTCGACGAAACGATGGATGCCTATAACATTTACCGCATCAACGCCAATTCCACCCAGTCCGGCGTTACCAGGGTGGATGCAGACGGTAACGTGACCACCGCCCGCAACACCGCGCTTGACTACCGCTACAGCGGCATATGGGACCGCTGCTGGATGGAGCCCGGCCCCAATACCGCCACCCGGCTCAATAACATCCTCACTTCCCTGGTGCCGCAGTACAACTACGTGTTCATTATCCTCAATGAGACCGGTTTTGGCGGCTGCGCAGGCGGCGGCAGGCTGGCCATCACCCGCGGCACCAACGACAACGATCCCGGCTGGACCGTAGCCGCGCATGAAATGGGCCATATGGTAGGCCTGCTGGCCGATGAGTACACCGTGGACTGTGAAGTATACAGCGGCGCAGAGCCCACCGCGATGAACGTGACCACGAACACGAACCGCAATACCCTCAAAGGCCAGTGGAAGAATTTCGTACCGGCATCCCGCGCCGTGCCCACTACCACCGGCTGCGGCGCTGCTGCACCTGCAGGTATTGATACGGACAGGGACGCCGGCCTGTTTGAAGGCGCGCAATACACCGGCCAGGGCAAGTTCCGCCCGGTGGTGAACTGCCGCATGCGCGGTAACTCGCCCCTGTTCTGCCCCGTATGCTACAACGAAATGCAGACCCGGGTAAAGCCTTACCGCAGCTATAATTTCAATAACTCCTATGCAGGCGACTTTACCGGCGACGGCAGGGGCGACCTGGCGCTGCACTTTGGCAACAGCCTGGCCCTGTACAGCTCAGATGGCGGGGAGATGAACCACATTTTTACCGCTACCGAAAGGGTGAACACCGGCGGATCAAGCTGGCAATTCACACCTGGCGACAAGTTCTACGTAGCGGATTTCAACGGCGATGGCAAAAAAGACCTCTTCGTGTTCAACGGCACCAACTGGGGCAGCCATGGACCGTATTTTGCCCTGCTCCGCTCCAATGGTAACGGTTTCGACTGTATTAAAAGATATGACAAACTGCTGGAAGGCTGGCAGATGTCCGCCGGCGATGATTTTTACGTAGGCGATTTCGACGGCGACGGCAAGGACGATTTCTACATTGTGAACACCACCAACTGGAGCACCAAATATGTAGGCATGATGAAGTCCACCGGCAGCAAGATGTCCTTTATAAAAAGGTATGACAACAACCTGGGCGCGCCCGGTTACTGGATCATGAACAAGAATGACAGGTTCTATGTGGGCGACTTCGACGGCGATGGCAAGGACGACCTGTACCTGGCCAACCTCAAGGACTGGAGCACCAACTATGTAGGCATGGTAAAATCCGCCGGCAACAGCGTAAGCTGCATCAAAGTGTTCAGCAACACCCTGCCCGGCTGGACCATGGCCGATAACGACCAGCATTTTGTAGGTGACTTCAACGGGGACGGGAAAGCGGACATGTACGTGTTCAACGGTACCAACTGGAACCCGGAATACCTGCTGATGGTACGCTCCACCGGTAATGACCTGGCTTATGTAAAACGCTACGATGGCGTGATACCGGGCTGGGAAATGGCGCCCAATGACCGCCTGTACCTGGCCGATGTGAACGGCGACGGCAAAAAGGACCTGTACATTTATAATACCAGCAACTGGGACAAGGAGTACCTGGGCATACTCCGCTCTTCCGGTGCGGCTTTGAGCGGCACCTGGCAGAAGGACTGGATCGGTAGCTGGAACCTGGGCGGCGTGGACAAACTGGCCGTGACCAATTTCAACGGCGGCGCGGGCTACGACGACCTGTTCATTTACAACACGAACTGGTTCGGCATGCTCCGCTCCAATACCAGCAGCCTGTCGCAGGTATACCTTAGCCCCAACTATATTCACAACTTTAATTATCACAAGCTGGGCTGGTGGTAAACACCCGCATATTTTTTTACATCAGGCTGATGATCTCACAGGTCCGGTCCACCATTTCCCTGGTAACGTCCAGGTGGGTGACCATACGGACCTGGGTGCCGGAAATAGGCATCACCCTGATGCTTTCTTTTTCCAGGTGGGCGGCAAAGGAGGCCGGCGTCCAGTCGCCCGCCACTTCAAAAATGAGGATATTGGTCTCCACCGGCAGCATGTGGCCGGTAAAGTTCTTCTCCAGCAGCGTGTGCGCGATCTGCTTGGCGTGCTGGTGGTCTTCCTCCAGCCGCTGCAGGTGGTTTTCCATGGCATAAATGCCGGTGGCGGCCATATAGCCTGCCTGCCGCAGGCCCCCGCCCAGTTTTTTGCGGATACGGCGCGCTTCCCGGATAAATTCTGTGCCGCCCAGCAGTACGGAGCCCATGGGGCAGCCCATGCCTTTGTTGAGGCAAACGGAAATGCTGTCAAAAGTCTCACCGTAGGCTTTAGGGTCCTGCCGGGTAGCGATCAGGGCATTGAAGAGCCGGGCCCCGTCCAGGTGCAGGCGAAGGCCATGCTCCCGGCATACGGCCCGGATCTGCAGGATCTCCTCCCAGTCATAGCAGCAGCCTCCGCCGCGGTTGGCTGTATTCTCCAGGCATACCAGGGAGGTGCGGGCCTTGTGCACATCATCGGGGTTAATGGCTGCCGCCACTTCCGCCGCGCTGATCATGCCGCGCTCGCCGGTGAGCGGCCTTACCTGGGCGCCGGCATTGAAAGCGATGCCGCCTCCCTCATAGATGTACACATGCGCCAGGTGGCTGCAGATCACCTCGTCGCCCGGCAGGGTATGCGCCTTTATGGCAACCTGGTTGCTCATTGTGCCGGAAGGGCAGTATAGGGCTGCCGCTTTGCCAAAAAAGTCTGCCATCATGGCTTCCAGCCTGTTCACGCCGGGATCCTCCCCGAACACGTCGTCACCGGTTTCAGCAGCCAGCATGGCCTGCAGCATGCCCGGGGTGGGTTTGGTGAAGGTATCGCTCCTGTAATCTATGGTCATTTTGTTAAAGAATTTGCAATAGCGTTCAGTATAAATTAGTTAAGAAGCTAATTTAAAGATGATTTATTATCAATTGTTAAAAATTGCTTAAACTAACAAAAATTGACAAATAAAGCGCTATTAAAATCCGTTATAAAAGAGTAATTTGTTATCATGCAGATTGTGTCGGGAAGTATTTGGAAGAGTGAAGTATTAGCACGATCTTTGCAGGCTAATTTGTCAGTCGGGAAAATTTTGTAAGATATAAAATTTCTTATTTGCAACAAAATTATTACTAGGCTGTTATTATTTCGTAAACCAATTCACTTTTAATATGAGGCAACTTAAAATTGCCACCCAGATCACCAACCGTGATTCGCAGGCGGTAGAAAAATACCTGCAGGAAATTTCAAAGATCCCTTTGTTAACACCTGAGGAAGAGACCGTATTGGCGCAACGTATCAAAATGGGCGACCAAAAGGCTCTTGAAAGACTAACAACCGGAAACCTGCGTTTCGTAGTTTCCGTTGCCAAGCAATATCAGCACCAGGGGCTTAGCCTCAGCGACCTTATCAATGAAGGCAATTTAGGCTTGATCAAAGCAGCGCAGCGGTTTGACGAAACCAAAGGTTTCAAATTCATCTCATACGCCGTATGGTGGATCCGCCAGTCCATCCTGCAGGCGTTGGCAGAGCAGGGCAGACAGGTCCGCCTGCCGCAAAACAAAATTGGCACATACAATAAAGCTAATAAAGCTTACATGGCATTTGAACAGGAGAACGAGAGAGAGCCTTCTACAGAGGAACTGGCAGAGATCCTGGAAATGTCCGAATCGGAGATCAATAACATTTTTCAGAGCAATACACGCCATATGTCACTGGATGCACCGGTACACGAAGCAGAGGATGTGGCCATGGGCGACTTGCTTGAAGGTGGAGATATTACCGATGATGATGTAATGCGTGACTCGCTGCGCGAAGAGATTCGCCGGGTATTGAAATCCTTGAGCCCGCGGGAAGCAGAGATCGTTAACGCTTATTTTGGTCTGGATGGTGAAAATGGAGCAACAATCGAGCAGATCGGTCAAAAATACGATCTGACAAAAGAAAGGATCCGCCAAATCAAGGAACGCGCCATAAAAAGGCTGCAGAAAGCACGCTACAGCGGCTCACTGAAATCTTACCTCGGCTGAGGCAGGGGGATGAGGGCATATGCTTTAGCGCCTAACTTATAAGAACACCGGCTGTATATATTACAAGCCGGTGTTTTTTGTTACCCGATGTAACCTTATTTTTGTAAGCTATATGCGTACAACAGCTATTTTAATTATCGGCTGTGTATTCATGGCTGCGTGCGAAAAGGATGTCACCGTCAACCTGCCGCAGGGCGAAGAACAGATGGTGGTGGAGGGGACCATAGAAAGTGACAGGTATCCGGAAGTGGTCCTGACACGCAGCCTGAACTATTTTAGCCATATCACCGTTGATCAGTTGATCAATGCATTTGTGCACAACGCCACCGTTACCGTTTCGGACGGCGCCCGCACCATGCAACTGAAGGAATTTTCCAGGGACACCACCAGTGGTGTAAAGTGGTACTACTACTCCGCAGATACTACCCTGGCAGATGCCTTCACAGGAAAGCCCGGGGGCCGCTATACCTTACGTATCACCGTAGCAGGCGAAACCTATGAAGGGGTAACCACCATTCCGGGCAGCGGCATGGTCCTGGACTCCCTGTGGTCCCATCTTTCATCCAGTGATCCCGGCCTGGCCCGCCTGCAGGGCGTGATCTCCGATCCGCCGGAAAGAGGCAACTATGTGCGGTACAAGACCGCGCGTAACGGGGGCATATTCAGACCCGGTATCAATTCTACCATTGACGACCAGATCGTGAACGGCGTTACCTTCAGCCTCCAGTTGGAGGCCGGCCATGACAGGTCCCAGCAGATAGATTACGATACCTATGGCTATTTCAAGGCGGGCGACAGCGTGCGGGTGATGTTCAGCCAGGTGGACAAGGCCACCTTTGATTTCTGGCGCACCCTGGATTTTGCCTATGCCAGCAATGGCAACGTGTTCTCCTCCCCGCTGCAGGTGAGGGGCAACATTGAAGGCGCGCTGGGATACTGGGGCGGCTACGCCACCAGCTACCGCAGCATCCGATTAGTAAAGTAATTGATTGATCTTTAGCATACAAGTATGGAAAACACACAACAGCAAGAGCATGTACATGTACTGATCATTGGTTCCGGTCCTGCCGGCTATACCGCAGCCATTTATGCGGCCAGGGCAAACCTGAAACCGGTTTTATACCAGGGTATACAGCCCGGCGGACAGCTCACTATAACGACAGAAGTAGAAAACTATCCCGGCTATCCCGAAGGGATACAGGGACCCGAAATGATGGTGGATTTTGAAAAGCAGGCCGCCCGCATGGGCGCAGACATCCGCTACGGGATGGCTACCGCCGTTGATTTCTCCGTACGCCCGTACCGGGTAGTGATAGAGGAGGAGAAGGTGATCACCGCCGATGCCGTGATCATTGCTACCGGCGCTTCCGCCAAGTGGCTGGGGCTGCCCTCCGAGCAGCGCCTGAACGGCAGCGGCGTAAGCGCCTGCGCCGTTTGTGACGGCTTTTTCTTCCGGGGCAAGGAAGTGGCCATTGTTGGCGCCGGCGATACCGCGGCTGAAGAGGCCCTGTACCTTTCCAAAATGTGCTCTACCGTACACATGATCGTGCGCCGCCATGAAATGCGCGCCTCCAAGATCATGCAGGACAGGGTCATGAAAACGTCCAATATTATTGTGTACTGGAATACAGAAACCCAGGAAGTGCTGGGCGAGCATAAAGTGGAAGCCGTAAAGGTGATCAACAACCAGACAAAGGAGGAAACCACCATTCCTGTCAGCGCTTTCTTCGTGGCCATCGGGCACCAGCCCAACTCCGGCATTTTCCAGGGATTCCTGGACATGGACGAGCAGGGATACATCAGGACCATTCCCGGCACCTCCTGCACCAACCTGGAAGGCGTATTTGCCTGCGGCGACGTGCAGGACAAAATATACCGCCAGGCCGTAACCGCCGCCGGCAGCGGCTGTATGGCCGCCCTGGACGCGGAGCGCTACCTGTCTTCCCTGGAACACGACAGTTAATTGAATTAATAATGAATAATTAATAATTAACAATTCCCGTAACACCCATGTTGCACGTAGCATCCATGCTACGATTATTAATTGTTAATTATTAATTATTAATTTAAAACGGATGTTGACAATTGCATTGGAACAGATCCGGATGCGCGCCTTTCACGGCTTTTACCCGGAGGAGCAGGTGATCGGTAACGATTTCATCGTGGATGTATCCGTTACCTTTCCTGAAACCTCCCCGGTGGACGGCTTGTCGGATACGGTGAACTACCAGGACCTCTTTACTGTTGTAAAAACAGTGATGGACGTGCCCAGGCCCCTGCTGGAGCAGGTAGTGGAGGCTATCAGCAATGCGGTAAGGGAAAAGTATCCCCGCATTAAAAGAACGCAGGTCTCCCTGCGGAAAATGAACCCTCCGATGGGGGCGGACATACGGAATTCCCTGGTATCCCTGGAGAGAGAATATTAGATATACTTAATTTTTTCTATATTACGCTTGAAAAAAACTAACCCATCCTATGGCACAAAAATTCCTCGCCGCCGTTTGCTTTTTGTTCCTGGGCACCGGCGCCCTGTACGCGCAGAGCGTGGATGAAATGATCGCAGCCGCTAAGCAGCTCGAAAAGCAGATGAAAGAATCGGAAGCCCTGCTTAAGTACAAGGAGGTCCTGAAAATACAGCCCGACCAGGTGGAGGCGCTGATTGGGGCCAGTGAGCTCAGCTCCCGCGAGGGGAACCGCCAGAAGGACAAGGATGCCAAAGCCCGTTATTTCAATGAAGCCAAAAGCTACGCGGAGCAGGCGCTGAAAGTGGCGCCCAACAATGCCGGGGCCAACTATGTCATGTCGGTAGCCATGGGGCGCATGGCTCTTATTTCCGGCGTAAAGGAAAAGGTAGCCGCCTCCCGGGATGTGAAGAAGTACGCCGAGCTGGCCATCAAGTTCAATCCCAGGTATGCCGAGGCCTATCATGTGCTGGGCAAGTGGAACTATGAAGTGGCCAACCTCAATTTCCTGGAAAGGAACGCCGCCAAAGCCCTTTTCGGCGGGCTGCCGGATGGCTCCCTGCAGCAGGCCATCGCCAACTACGAGAAATGCCGCAAGCTGGATCCCTCATTTATACTGAATTACCTGGAGCTGGCGCGCGCCTATAAAAAGGACGATCAGCAGACCCAGGCCATGGAAGTGCTGAAAAAAGCCGTCACCCTCCGCAGCATCCACCAGGATGACAACGCCATCAAGGCCGATTGCAAGAAAATGCTGGAAGATATGCAGTAAGAAGGCATTTTGCCTTAATTTAGCTGCTTTATTATAAAGTATGTCCGTACTATATCATATGCAGCCTGCATTTACAGTAGATGATGCCACTTTGCTGGAAACGGACCTCACTACCTGTCACCTGCTGGTGCTGGTAGGCAGGGGGGCGCTCAGTTACGTGGTATTTGATCCTGCCGCAGGCGGGAAGTTCCTCGCCCTGAAATCCTATAATTTTCAACCGCAGAAGCTGGCCGTGGCCGACCTGGAAATGATTGAGCAGGTGTTTGATGCAGACAAGCTGCTGTTCACCGCCTTCCGTTCCGTATTGCTGGCTTTTGATACGGCCAACAGCACCCTGGTGCCGGAAAAGCATTACAGCCCGCAGTTAAAAAAGGAATACATGCACATGGCATATCCTGAAAAGCTGCAGGAAGTAGTGCTGGCGGATATACTGCCGCCCCCCCTGTCCGTAGTGAACATCTATTCCGCAGACAAGGACCTGCTGGGCTTTTTACGCAAGGAGTTTTCCACAGACCGGGTGGTGCATGCCCATTCCGCACTGCTGCAGGCCTATCCCTACGATTTTGATTTCCGGAATAGCGAAGGCATCGCCTATGTAGCGGTGCAGCGCAACCGCTTTACCCTCACCATCTACTCCGGCGGCAAGCTGGTAAACCAGCAGGAGCAGCCCTACCAGACCGGGCTGGATGTAGTGTATCACCTGGTGAATACCCTGCGCCTGCTCTCCCTGGACGAGCAGAAGGTAAAAGTGAAGCTGGGCGGCGCCCTTACCAGCGACTCCCTGGTATACCAGGAGCTGTATAAGTTCATTCCCCGGCTGGAATGGGTACAGCGCCTGCCCGAATTCCAGTACATCAGCAAAATGCAGGAGATACCCGGCTACTATTTTCATAACCTGTATGCCCTGGCCCTATGCGTATAATAGGAGGGGCATATGGAGGCAGAAGGTTCCAGCCGCCGGCCAGCATGCCGTATACGCGGCCTACCACCGATATTGCCAAGGGAGGGCTTTTCAATATTATTGAGAACAACCTGGATATCCCTTCTCTGAAAACCCTCGACATCTTTGGCGGCACCGGCAGCATCAGCTATGAGCTGGCCTCCCGCGGCGCCACGGACCTCACTATTGTGGAGAAAGACCCGGAAATGGCCGGCTTTATCCAGAAAACGGCCGCCTCCCTGGGCATCCAAAGCCTGCGGGTGGTACGGATGGACGTGTTCAAGTTCCTGCAGCAATGCACGGAAAAGTTCGACTTTATATTTGCCGGCCCGCCCTATGCCCTCACCACCATAGACCAGCTACCGCTGCTGGTGTTTGAGCGGCAGCTCCTGAACCCGGAAGGATGGCTGGTGCTGGAACATACGCCGCGCAATAACTACCAGCACTATGCCTATTACCGGGCAGAGCGCAAGTACGGCACCACTATATTTTCTATTTTTATTAACCGGGAGGAACTGAAAAAATAGATCATGCGTATATGTGTATTTCCGGGCACCTTTGACCCTATTACACTAGGCCATACCGATGTAATAGACCGGGCGCTGGACCTGTTCGATGAGCTGATCATCGCCATTGGCGTGAATGCCAGCAAAGTACCCATGTTCCCGCTGGAGCAGCGCCTGCAATGGATACGGGATATATACCGGCACGAGCCCAGGATCAAAGCCGCCGCTTACGAAGGCCTTACCGTGGACTTCTGTAAAAAGATGCAGGCCCGTTTTATCCTGCGGGGTATCCGCTATGTAAGCGATTTTGAGTACGAAAAGGCGATCGCAGACGTGAACCGGGCGATGGACAACAGCCTGGAAACCATCTTCCTCACCTGCACGCCCCAGTATACCAGCATTGCGTCTACCCTGGTAAGGGACATTATCCGCAATAAAGGCGATGTATCACAGTTCCTGCCTGCGGAGGTGCTACGTACAATTAATAATGAATAATTAAGAGTGAATAATCGTAGCACTCGTGTTCCGCTGAAACATCCCTGTAACGCATATTATTAATTATTAATTCTTAATTATTAATTCGTAAGATGAAACCTATCTGGCATTCTTTGGATATCTCCCTGGACCAGCTCAACGAAATGTCTGCCGGTACCATGGGCGCTCACCTGGGCATGGAGTTTACGGAAATAGGCCCGGACTACCTCCGTATCATGATGCCGGTAGATTTCCGTACCGTGCAACCCTATGGCCTGCTGCACGGCGGCGCCTCCGCTGCCATGGCGGAAACAGCGGGCAGCGTGGCCTCCGCCCTGATCATAGACCCGGAAAAGCAGATCTGCGTAGGCATGGAGATCAATGCCAACCACATCCGGGGCGTGCGGGAAGGTTACGTGCACGGCATCGCCCGGCCCCTGCACCTCGGCTCCACCACCCATGTATGGGACATCCGTATTACAGATGACCATCACAAGCTGGTGTGCGTAAGCAGGCTCACCGTGGCGGTACTGCCCAAAAAGGAATAGTCAATTATTATATCCTGCCCGCTCAAACACGTCCACGATGTTCTTATAGGAGAATTTCAGGTACTTGCCCAGGTGCTCGGGTCTGATCCACTGTATGTCCATAATATCTTCCTCTATCTGCGGCACGGTCAGCTCGGTGCCATGGAACAACATGTTGTACCAGTAGGTATGCTTCAGCACCTTTTGCTCCTTCAGCGGGTAATAATGGTAAGTTTCCGTGATCTTTTCCCCCAGGGTAATGTTGCGCAGGCCGGTTTCCTCCTGCACTTCCCGCAGGGCGCATTCCTCCAGGCTTTCACCGTCATCCTGCTTGCCTTTGGGCAGGTCCCATTTGCCCTTCCTGAATATCAGTAATATGTCCCCCTCCGGGTTGGTCACCAGGCCGCCCGCCGCCACAAATTCCTCGAAATGGCCTTTTATCGCCGCCAGCAGGCGCTGGGTGTCCGCCTGTACAAACACGGCCGCCGGAATTTCGCCGGCTTCCAGGGCTTTCAGGGTGTGGCTGATGGCGCCGGCATCGGGAGTAGGGCATACAGGCGCATCTTTGTAGTCGCCCGGGATATCCTTCTGGCGCGCGCACAGGATCAGGGGCCGCTCGTTAAGATATATGATAGTAGTATTCTGCTGTTCCATGCAGCAAAAATAGTTATATGTACATATATTTGCCCACTTATGAGTAACATCAGCGAAAAACAAGTGGCGGAAAAGCTGCTGCAGGTGCAGGCGGTAAAGCTGCGCCCTGCCGAGCCCTTTACCTGGGCCTCCGGGTGGAAATCGCCCATTTACTGCGATAACCGTAAACTGCTGTCTTACCCTTACGTGCGCGACTATATTAAATCCGAGCTGTGCAACGTGGTGTTTGAAGCTTTCCCGGACGCCGCCGTGATTGCCGGCGTAGCTACTGCGGGCATACCGCATGGCGCCCTGGTGGCGGACCAGTTGAAGCTGCCGTTCATTTACGTGCGGTCCAAGCCCAAGGAGCATGGCATGGGCAACCGTATTGAAGGCGTGCTGCAGGCCGGGCAGCCGGTAGTGGTGGTGGAAGACCTGATCTCCACCGGCAAAAGCAGCCTGGAAGCCGTACAGGCCATACGGGAAGCAGGCGGGGAAGTGATCGGCATGGTATCCATCTTTAACTATGGCTTTGATGTGGCCGTACAGGCCTTTGCAGCGGCGGGCGTGCCTTATCACTCCCTCAGCAACTACAACACCCTGATAGAGCTGGCGGTGGAAAAAGGCCTGGTATCGGAATCGGAGGTAGCCACCCTGCAGGACTGGAGAAGCTCGCCGGATAAATGGGGCCGTTCATAACAACGGTGACCGGCGACTAACAACTATTTACTAATTTAGAGTAGTTAAAAACTTATACTTATGCGTATTATTCAGCTCGTAGTGGTCATGTTGTTTGCCGGCATCGGCGTAAGCGTGGCGCAAAGCAAGAAAGGTACCCTCGTAACCGCGAAGATCAGCACACCCACCGTACAGTGTGAACAGTGCAAGAACCGTATTGAAAGATACCTGAAGCAGGAAACCGGTGTGGCCTACAGCAAAGTAGACTACAAGAAAAAACTCACCACGGTGAAGTTCTACAGCGACCGTACCAATATCGAGAACGTGAAAACCGCCATTGCCAATGCAGGCTATGATGCGGACAACGTAACCGCCAATACGGAATCCTATGACCGGCTGCCGCTCTGCTGCAAAAAGCCGGAAGATGGCGGCGGCCACCCGGATAAGCATTAAGTAACTGGTTATCAATGATATTTACAGTCCCGTTCGCCGGTCAGCGACGGGACTTTTTTTGTGCAGCAAACTGTTTTAGAAAAACTTCAGCGGCTGCCGGGTCTCGCATTTAATGGGAAAGGGGAAGTACACCCCGCCTTTGCCGACCTTGCAATTGCCGGTGGCGCGGATGGTCACTTCCTTGTTGACGAGGGCGCCCCAGGCATTTTTCAGCACATTCTCCATATTCACCTCCAGCTTTACGGGAAAGTAAAAAGTGTCCTTCGCCGGGATCCGGATCAGGGTATCCTGGATGGAATGCCCTACCTGGGTATCGTCAAAAAAGAGATCGAAAGAGGCGTCTTTCAGTTGCAGTTTAAAATTATTGGGGTTGTAATAGGCCAGGGTCATCCGTACAATGCTTTTGGAAAAACCCAGGTCGTCCAGGCTTACGCCGGCCACCCGGACAAATTCCAGGTCCTTCACTTTTTCACAGGAGCTGATCATGCCCCAGGTGAGCAGCACTGCCAGTATTAAAAGGAAACTTTTCTTCATTCCCCAAAAATAGCAAAATACCTACTCCCGGAAGAGGGGCGTCCATAAATTCACAAAATCTAAACAATTCCTGCCGCGTCCGCTTACTTCACATTTTACTTTAAGTAAAAACAGGCTTCAAAATGAACAAAAAAGCTACTAATTACTTTAGTATTTTTGCACTTGTCTTACATTTTGCTTTAATCATCAAAATGCTAAAAAAAATAGCATATTTTTTATTTTTCTATGAACTGTTTTACAGGAGATTGTAATTAATTATTAACTGGTGAATACTAACAGATTCAACTACCGGAAGGATTGGTTTTCACAAACTTTGAACTAAATTTTGACAACATGACAGCCGCCGCTAATAATGGAACATTACTAATTGAATTACAATATTTTCCAAATATTTGCTTCTATAAAACTTTAATTAAACATCACATATTACAGATAGAGAAATATGAACACTATCAGAAGCTGAGTTTTCGCAACCGTTGCTACATTGCCGGGCCTAATGGCCCTATCCTTCTGAGCGTGCCCCTGGCCCGCGGAAAAAATCAGCGCACCGTGATAAAAGATGTGCGGATCAGCAACGAGGAAAAATGGCAGGCCCTCCATTGGAAGACCCTGGTATCTGCTTACCGCCGCTCTCCCTGGTTCGAGTATTTTGAAGAAGACCTGCAGGCGCTGTACGAAAAACCTTTCGGGTTCCTGCTGGACTGGAACCTGGCCTGCCTGGAATGGGCCAACCGGGCCCTGGGGTATGACTGCCAGCTTAGCTTCACCAGCGCCTATGAAAAGGAGTACGATCCGGCCGCCGGCATTACCGATGCCCGCAACCTGCTGAAGCCCGGCCGGGAGCAGCCCTGCGAAACGCCGGCCTACACCCAGGTGTTCCAGGACAGGACCGGTTTTGTGCCCAACCTCAGCATCCTGGACCTGCTCTTTTGCGAGGGCAGGCATAGTATGAGAATAATAGGAAGTGGGAAGTAGGAAGTAGGAAGTAAGATACGCGAAGATCATCCTACCTCATATTTCATATTTCTTACATCTTACTGCCCGCCGGTAAAAAGGGGGAAATTTTTTAGCCCGGCAATAGAACAAAATATTTAGCTTTGCAACCAATTTTGCTGGGTTTCAAACTGACGTAGGTGTGCAAACCAGGAGTTTTCCAGCTAGACCTGAGTTTAAATTTTATTACTAACCTAAAATTCATTCGCAGTTTTAGATGAACAACACCTACACGGACCTCGTTAATCAAACCTTTGAGTTTCCCCAGGAAGGTTTTGATGTGAAGGACAATTACCTGACCTTTAATGGGCTGGATGTGAAGGCTTTGATCGACAAGTATGGCACCCCCTTCAAGCTGACCTACCTGCCCAAGATCGGGATGCAGATCAACAAGGCCAAGAAAATGTTCCAGGATGCCATTAAAAAGAACCGGTATGACGGGAACTATTATTACTGCTACTGCACCAAGAGCTCACATTTCTCCTTTATCATGGAGGAAACCCTGAAGCACGGCGTGCACATTGAAACCTCCTTTGCATACGATATTGATATCATCAATAAATTGTATGAACGGAAGAAGATCAGTAAAGAAACCTTCATAATTTGCAACGGTTATAAAACAAAAGGTTATACCCGTGCCATTACCCGGCTTATCAACAGCGGCTTCAAGAACGTGATCCCGGTGCTGGACAATAAGGAGGAGCTGGACGACTACCAGAAGCACGTGCGCCCCAAGGAACCGGTAAAGCTGGGCCTGCGCATCGCCGCCGAGGAAGAGCCGACCTTCGACTTCTATACCTCCCGGCTGGGCATCCGCTCCCGTGACATACTGGAGTTTTATGTAGACAAGCTGAAGGGCAATGAGAAGTTTGAGCTGAAAATGCTGCACTTCTTCATGAACAAGGGTATCAAGGACGACATTTATTACTGGAGCCAGTTTAACCGGGTGCTGAACCTGTATTGCCAACTGAAGAAGATCTGCCCGGAACTGGATAGTATTAATATAGGAGGGGGATTCCCCATCAAGCATTCCCTGGGCTTTGACTATGATTATAATTACATTGTGAATGAGATCGTAGCCACCATCAAGAATGTTTGCAAAAAGAACAAGGTGCCGGTACCGGATATTTATACGGAGTTCGGTTCCTATACGGTAGGCGAAAGCGGCGCAGTGATATACAGCGTAATAGGAGAGAAGATGCAGAACGACCGCGAGAACTGGTACATGATAGACAGCTCTTTCATTACCACCCTGCCGGATACCTGGGGCATCGGGGAAAAGTTCCTGATGCTGCCCATCAACAAATGGGACCAGGAGTACCAGGAGGTGCACCTGGGCGGGCTCACCTGCGACGGGTACGACTTCTACACCTCGGAAGAGCATATTAATGCCGTGTTCCTGCCCAAGCTCACCAATGGGGAGCCGTTGTATATCGGCTTTTTCCATACCGGCGCTTACCAGGACCAGCTAAGCGGCTACGGAGGCATCAAGCACTGCCTGATACCCTCCCCCAAACACGTAATAGTAGGATACGATAAGAACGGGCAGCTCAAAGACTGGCTTTATGCCAAGGAACAAAGCTCCCAGAGTATGTTAAAGATTTTGGGTTATTAAGAAAATGGGTTAGTAATCCACTTAAAAACCTCCCGATTCTTCGGGAGGTTTTTTAATTATTAATTTCCGCAATTTTTCCGCCGGGTATCTATTAAATAAGCAATCTTCCAAACGCCCTCCAGCTTTACCAGTTGAAAGGAATTCACACCGCAGTGGCTATACGCTTTGCCCAGGTAAAAACGGTACGGGGTCCATACGGATGCCAGCTCGCCGTCTATAGCAATGTGGCCGTACTCGATCTGCTCATCCCACACGTCCGTGTGAGGGGAACCTACCGCATCCAGGAAGCGCTGCAGCGAAGCCGTCTTTACTTCTGTGCCGCCCCCGGCAGGCGTTGCAATGGTCTGGAGCACCGCTCCGGGAGCAAATGCAGCCTTTACCATGCTGCTATCTCCCTTGCGCATGCCCTCAAACAGTTGCCCGATGGTGCTTTTCACGGCCGCTTCCTCGCCGGCCTGCATGGGGGCTGGTGTTGTGGCGGCGCAGCCGGCCCAGCACAGGAGCAGTATGCATAAACGTTGTAAGGAAAGTAGGATCATATTAACCTGAATAATAAATGATGAGATGGGCGGGAAAATTACAACTTTATTGGTATCTGGAAGATGTAAGCGGTCATCTATCTTTGTGGTCTCCAAAATTCATCCGTCTTATTTTCCCCTTATGCTTTTGAATATTTCCTTAACCTATGCCATGGAATAGGCTCTTCAGCATTACTGGGGAGCTTTTTTATTTTCCTCCTCTGCTACCTTGTGGGGCTGTTGCAACAGGTCTATCGCCGTTTCACACTGTTTTTCAATTTCCGTAAGACAAGCTTCCAGCAGCTCCAGGTTGCCTTCCAGGTATTTGGTCTTGCCGGAGCGGGACAGCCCCTTTACCAGCATGAACTGCTTGGTGAGGTTTTGCCGGATCAGGGCGGAATGCTGTTTCTGCCGTTGCAGGGTACGGCGCTGCTCCAGTATCATAATATTATTATAATGCCGGCCCAGCACCCGTATAATAATAAACAGGATGAACAGCGCCGTTAGCGCAGGCGCCGCGTTGTACACCTGCTCCGGGGAATAGCCCGGCATTTGGACCAGCACCAGTTGATGCGCCTTTACATAGGCCGCCAGCCCCAGGTAGCCGCAAAGCAGGCTGCCCAGCGTGAGGGTAATGGCCAGGTTGGTGGTGAGATAACAGAACAGGATGCTCAGTACCCAGGGAATGGCATAGTTCAGCGAAATATCCAGGTTGTTCAGGAAGGACGACAGCATGGCGAAGGTCAGTGTGGTTAGCGCCGCAACGGTACCCGTAGCGCGGACCGGCGCGCGCATTTTCAGCATAGCCATTCCTGCCAGGCACATGGCCAGGAAAAATGGATATAACAGGAGCTGCCGGGTATGCTGGTAGTAAAGTGTAATGAACAGGGTAGGCACTATCAATAAAATATGAAAGAAAAGGTAGTCAAATATCAGTTTGATATTATAGTGCTCCCGGCTGTCCAGTGTTTTTTTCAAAGCGCCGCCTATCACGGCTTTCTCGGCAGCGACATAGAGTTTTCCGGCAAGTGTCCACCTGTATTTGGCTTTGGGTGCCATGTTTACTTCGTTGGGAGGCAAATTATCATATTAAAATAGCATACCCGTTAAACGTTTGTGTGAATTATATAGGACACGCCCGGCCGGGATGATAATAAAAAAAGCCCGGCAACTGTTACATTGCCGGGCTTCGCAAACTCCACTTATCTGTTGATTCCCAGTACTTATCCTACTACGATAGATTTGGTCCTGGGCTGCGCTTCTTCCTTCTTGGGCAGTTGCAACTGCAGGATACCATTTTCATATTTTGCCTGGATCTTCTCCGCATCTACGGTCTCATCCAGGGTAAAAGAACGTTTGAAGGAGCGGAAACTGAATTCACGGCGGATCTGCTTCTGGTCTTCAGCTTTCTGTTCTGCCTGCTTTTCCGCGCTGATGCTCAGTACGTTCTTGTCCAGGTTGATCTTAAAATCTTCCTTGGACAGGCCCGGTACCATTACGTCCAGCAGGTAGGCCTCCTTGGTTTCCCGGATATTCACCGGGGGATAGGTGCCGAAGAAATCGCCGGTCAGGAAATCGTCCTTCAGCAGGCGGGCGGTGTTGTTAAATACTTCGTCCATAAGACCGCCAAATGATTTGTGTGCAGGGTGATGATTGAATTTTACGAGTGTCATAGCCTATAAAGTTTTTTTTGTTTTAAGGTTTTTTGTTTTCCAACGATCTCACCTAATCAAATGGAATACCAGGCCCTGAAATAAGTAATCTTGCCAGTATTTTCACGAATAAAACGACATAGTGTCATTTTTGAGTAAGATAATATGCCAAAAAGACGTTTTTAGTGTCCATTTTTTTAAAAAGTGCATTGTTATAACTAACTTTGTGGGAACAAAAAATTAAAAACAAGAAAAAATTATAGTGATATGTATCCTGCGGAACTAGTAATGCCCATGAAGGCAGAGTTGACAGATAATGGCTTTGAAGAACTGCTGACCCCCCAGGCAGTAGACGAAACACTGAAGAAAGAAGGCACCACCCTGGTGGTGATCAATTCCGTATGCGGCTGTTCGGCCGGTACTGCCCGTCCGGGTGTGCTGCTGGCAGTAGCGCACAGCGAAAAGAAGCCCGACAGGCTGGCTACCAGCTTTGCCGGTTTTGATATGGAAGCTGTACAGCAATTGCGTACGCACCTGCTGCCTTATCCACCTTCTTCTCCCTCCATCGCATTGTTCAAAAATGGAGAACTGGTGCATTTTATTGAGCGTCATATGATTGAAGGCCGTCCGGCCCAGATGATCGCCGCAAACCTGGCAGACGCTTTTGAACAATACTGCTAGGGGAAATCCCAAACCACAAATCCCAAACGCCAAATTTGGAATTTGGGATTTGGAATTTGGGATTTTTCAACCTTACTTTGGTGGTTTGATTTTCCTTTTGATTAATTCGGCTTTGTTCATAGGAAAACTCAGATCACCAAACTTTTTTTACAGCTACTATGTATCCTAATCTATATTACGCGTTCAGAGACCTCTTCGGCGTTGAACTCCCTTTCCTGAAAATCTTTCAAACGTTCGGCTTTTTCGTGGCAGTAGCTTTCCTGGCGGCTGCCTATGTGCTGACCATTGAGCTGAGGCGGCGGGAGCGGTTGGGCTGGATGGCCGGCTACCCGGAAACCATAGAAGTAGGCAAGCCTGCCAGCACGGCGGAACTGATCTGGAACGGCGTACTGGGGTTCCTGTTAGGCTTCAAGGTCATAGGCGCTGCGCTGGCATGGGATACCGTGTCCCGCAACCTGCAGGGTTTCCTGCTGTCCGGCGAGGGCAACTGGCCGGCCGGCATTGTGCTGGGCGCGCTCTTTGCCTGGCTCAAATACCGGGACAAAAAGAAGAAAGCATTGCCGGCTCCTGAAAAGAAGACCATTACCGTAATGCCGCACCAGCGTGTGCCGGATTTTACCGTGATGGCCGCCGTTGCCGGCCTGATAGGCGCCAAGATATTCCACAACCTGGAGAACTGGGGCGATTTTGTGCAGGACCCCATCGGCTCCCTCTTATCTTTCAGCGGGCTTACTTTTTATGGCGGCCTGATAGTAGCCGCTATTGTTATAATAAGGTATGCCAACAAGAAGCATATCAACACCTTTCACCTGATAGACAGCGCCGCACCGGCGCTGATGCTGGCTTATGGCGTAGGCCGTATGGGATGCCAGTTTGCCGGCGATGGGGACTGGGGCATTCCCAACCCTCATCCCAATCCCTTCTCCTGGCTGCCTGACTGGGCCTGGGCCTATAACTACCCGCATAACGTGATCAATGAAGGCATTCCCATCCCGGGATGCGAGGGGAACTACTGCCGTATGCTGGAAGTGCCCGTATATCCCACACCGTTATATGAGATCATTGCCTGCCTGCTGTTGTTCGCCTTACTGTGGAGCATCCGCAAAAGGATCCGGGTGCCCGGCGTTATATTCGGCATTTACCTGGTGCTGAACGGTATTGAAAGGTTCTTTATTGAAAAAATAAGGGTGAACACCAAGTATGACATCTTCGGTTTTCATCCTACACAGGCAGAGATCATTTCTTTCCTGATGGTGATCGGGGGAGCCGTGTTCATCTGGTATTGCCGTAAGGCTTATGCCGCAAAAACCACAAACTAATTTGCATATCAGCACACCAGCACATTGATATTATGCATCGTCATTCCACTTTAGTGCCCTTGTCGCACGAGCACAAGCGCTTGTTATTTGTATGCCGGTACCTGAAAAGGGATGCCGCTCCCTATGAAGGCTTCCCGCTGGAAACCCAGGCCAAGCTGGCCTATATAGTAAAGGTGTTCCAGGAAGTGATGGTGCCGCATATCCAGAAAGAAGAATACCTGTTTGAGCGTTGCCAGGGCAAAGATGCTGCGCTGGATGCGCTGGTGCAGGAACTGGTAACGGAGCACCAGCAGATATCCCGCATGTATAGCGCCCTTACCGAGCAAACAGACCTGGAAAACGCCATGGACCAGTTGGCCCGCGCCCTGGAAGCACATATCCGGAAAGAGGAGCGCGTGTTCTTCGAGCGCCTGCAGCAGGATCATGCTGCGCTGCTTGATAAGATTAACTGGGAGTAATCACCTGTCCCCATATTTATACTGCTTTTTACCGACGAAAACCTGCAGCTTACCAAAAACACATTGGCCCTGATTCCGCTTAGGAATACCTTTGTCATGTAGGAGGCAGGAAGTATGAAGTAAGATGTATGATGTAACGTACGCTTTCTACTTCCTGCATCTTACTTCATATTTCATACTTCTTATGTAACAAAAGGAGGGATAGATCGTCTTTATGATATTTATAAATGTTCTGTCTTTATCTGCATAGCATAATGGATGTTCATTAAACCCCGGTAATGTTTTTTGATATGGCAACTTTTACCAATCGTCACCGTGTAACGACCGTTTATGTAAAACTATGTACTATGCAATGCATAATACCTACCTTTACACTGTAGTTGTCAAACAAAGGTTCTATAAATTAAACAAATAATTGGTGAATAAAAATTTATAAATTCTAATCTGCCCTTATATGAAACCGAGCCAGAGCCATTCTAAACAAAATCTTCATGCAGGGTTCCATCCAGCCCCCGCAAAGGCAAAAAACAACCGGATGAAAAAACTTGTAGCGCTGTTGACCTTGAGTAGCATCATGTTAGGCGCCCTGAAACCAGCTTTAGCACAAAATGCTTTACCTGTTAAGATCACCGGGGAGGTGACCCAGGCAGGTAATAAACCGGTGGAATTTGCCACGGTGACCTTATTAAAAGCAAAAGACTCCTCCCTTGTGAAAGGAGCCATAGCAGACATCAATGGCCGCTATGAATTCGAGAACATCAAACAGGGCCGCTACCTGGTAGCTGCCAACTTTATCGGGATGACCAAAGCATTCAGCAAACCTTTTGAAGTGACCGGCGGAAAAGCGGCCGTACACCTGGATCCGCTGACCCTGGCCGCTGACGCCCGTAACCTGAAAGCCGTAGACGTAACCGCCAAAAGGCCCTTTATTGAGCAACGGGCCGATAAAATGGTGGTGAACGTGGAGAACAGTATCGTTGCCGCCGGCGGTACCGCCATGGAAGTGCTGGAAAAAGCGCCCGGCGTAACCGTGGATAAAGATGACAACATCTCCCTGAAGGGAAAGAATGGTGTGATCATTATGCTGGACGGCAAACCCACTAATATGAGTTCCCAGGACATTGCCCAGCTGCTGAAAAATATGCCCAGTAACAACATTGAGCAAATTGAGCTCATTGCCAATCCTTCCGCCAAGTACGATGCAGCGGGCAATGCCGGGATCATTAATATCAAGCTGAAGAAGAACCGGAACTACGGGACCAACGGCAGTGTGAACCTGGGCTTCGCACATGGCCGTACTCCCAAGTACAACGGTGGCCTGAACCTGAACCACCGGAACGGGAAGGTGAACATCTTCGGTAACTATAACTATAACCACCGGGAGAACGACCAGCGCCTGGGCCTGTACCGTACCGGCACCAGCAACGGGCGCTTCAACGTGTTCGACCAGTTCAACCTGATGAAGAACAAGTCCGACTACCATGCAGCCAAAGTGGGTGTGGACTATTTCATTGCCAGGAACCACACCATCGGTGTGATGGTGGACGCGGCCTACCGCGACTGGGGCGGCCCGGCTACCTCTACCACCTACATCGGCAATGGCCAGGTGGTGGACTCTACCCTGATCACCCGTACGGAGAATAACTCCAACTGGAACCGCTGGGCCTACAACCTGAACTATAAAGGCGTGCTGGATACCACCGGTAAAGAGCTGAACATTGACCTGGACTACGCCCGCAATAAGCAGGACCAGACCTCCAACATCCTGGCTTCCACCTGGAGCAGCACCGGCAAGGACTACCTGCGCGGCGACACTTCCCGCAACCTGACACCCTCCACCATCGACATCAAAACCGTAAAGGCGGACTATACGCACCCGCTGAAGAACCAGGCCAAATTTGAGGTCGGCTTCAAGCTGAGCTTTGTGGAAACGGATAATGACGCGCAGTTTGATTCCCTGCGCTACAACAAATGGGTGTATGACGCCAACCGTTCCAATCACTTTATATATAAGGAGAACATCAATGCCGGGTACCTGAACTTCCACAAGCAGTTCAAGAAATGGGGCATCCAGGTAGGCGTGCGCGGCGAGCAGACCCATGTGAAAGGCAACTCACTGACGCTGAACCAGCTCAATGATACCACTTACTTCAACCTGTTCCCCAGCGTGTTCCTGAGCTATGCCGCCGGCAAGGACCACCAGTTCGGTGTTTCCTACAGCCGCAGGATACAAAGGCCCAGCTACGAGGACCTGAATCCCTTTGAGTACTACCTGGACCGCTATACCATTGCCTCCGGCAACCCGTACCTGCGGCCGCAGTACTCCAATAACTTCGAGATCACGCACACGTTCAGGCAGTTCCTGATCACCTCCCTGGGCTATGCGCACACCACGGACATGATCACCCAGATCGCGGAGGCAGGCCAGGACCCCGTGACCGGCGATACCACCGTGCTGAGGTATAAATACCTGAACGTAGCCAAGTCAGATAATTTCAACCTGAACATTTCCATGCCGCTGCCCATCACCAAATGGTGGAACACCTTTACCAACGTGTCTGTTAACTACAGCATGTACCAGACCGTGGTGAACAACAACCTGGTAGACCTGGACGCTGCCGGCTTTTTTGGCCGCACCCAGCACACCTTTACCCTGCCCAAGGGCTTTACCACGGAGCTGACCTTCTTCTACCTGTCACCCCAGATCTCCCAGGAAGGGCTGTTTAGGATGAAGTCCATGTACGCGCTGGACTGGGGTATCCAGAAGCAGATCCTGAAGAAGAAGGGCACCATCAAGGTGAGCGTGAACGACGTTTTCAATAACCAGCGCTTCCGCGGCACCTTTGACAATGCAGGCTATTACACTTCCGTTATGAGCAAATGGGAAAGCCAGCAGTTCCGGGTGAACTTCACTTACCGCTTCGGCAATACGAATGTAAAAGCCGCCCGCAACCGTAAAACCGGCCTGGAAGCCGAACAGAACCGCGTAAAGGGAGGTAACTAATTGATTGTCTGTTAACTCCAAAAACTCCGGACTGGTTTTAGGTATATATAAGGATGGAAGAAGCGCGGCTCCGTAGGCCGCGTTTCTCTTTCCCGGGATTTTTTTGACCGCACGTGCAACCTTTTCACACTTTATCGTCTTTATAATGCAAGAAGCATTTACCAACAACTTGAATCCAACGCCTGTAACAGACCAACTGGTGGCCCGCTGCAAAAAGGGTGACGTACGCGCTTTCCGCGAGCTGTACGACGCATACTCCACGGCCATGTACAATATCTGTCTGAGAATGACAGGTAATGTTACAGATGCGGAAGACATCCTGCAGGAGGCGTTCATCCAGGTGTATAACAACATCGGCAGGCTGGCGCAGGCAGGCAGTGTAACAGCCTGGATCAAAAGGATCGTGGTAAACCAGTGCCTGAGCCACCTGCGCCGTAAGAAGGTATATTTCGAAGAGGTGGAGCAGGTGGAAGTAGAAGAGGAGGACGCGGTAGACGAAGAGGGCTTTACCTGGACGGTAAGCGCGGTAAGGGACGCCATCCAGGCTTTGCCTTCCGGGTACAAGACGGTACTGAACCTCTACCTTTTCGAGGAATATTCCCACAAGGAAATAGCCGGCATGCTGGACATTTCGGAATCTACCGTAAAAACCCAGTACATGCGGGCCAAGGAAAGGGTAAGGCAAATGGTGAAAAGGCAAAACTGATCAATAAAAGTTTCGTTGATGTCTGACAACAATTTAGAGGATTTCATCCGGCAGCACCGCGCCGGTTTTGAAGAGGAGGGGCCCCGCCCCCGCGTGTGGAAGGAGCTGGAACGGCAACTGAAGGCCAGCCAGCCATCGGGGAAAGTGGCATACCTGCTGAAGCGCCACTGGCTAAAGGCTGCCGCCGTGCTGGTGCTGGTAGTGAACAGTGTAATGCTGTACCAGTTCCTGCAGTTCAAAAAGCAGCAGCAGGACCTGGCCCGTATATCGCCCGAGCTGCAGGAGGCGCAGGTGTATTATTCTGCGCAGATAACGCAGCGGCTGGAAGATATCCGGAAATACCCGCCGGAAGTGCTGGGGCTGGACAGCGCCGCCCGCAAAGAGCTGGAGCTGCGCAATGAAACTTTCCAGCTACTCGAAAAAGAACTGCAGCAAAACCCCGGCAATGAACGTATCCGGTCTGCCATGATCCGGTACTACCAGATGAAGCTGGACCTGCTGGATAAAATACTGGAAGAATTACGGGCCAAACAGCCTCCATCTAAAACACTGAACAATCATGAACGTGAAATTTAAAACGCTACTCTTACTGTTATTGCCGGTGTGGGCATGTGCGCATAACGGGGATATTGAGTTCAAACGCACCGTTGTAAAGGAATTCAACGTGAATAATAACGCCAGCCTGGACGTTTTCAACAAGTACGGTAAAATAGTGGTGCATACCTGGAACCGGAACCAGGTGAAAGCTACTATCGTGATCACCGGGTTTGGCAAGAACACTGCAGAAGCCCGGGAAATTGCCAACGGGGTGGAGATACAAACCAATGCCGGCTCCGGGAATGTAACCATGCAAACCAGCTACAACGCCGGCAAAGGCGGAAAGTGGTTCTCCTGGGGCGATAAACGGGACTCCAAAGAGTATGTGAATATAGATTACGAGCTGTACGTGCCGAGAAGCCTGGGAATGCTGACCCTGGAAAATAATTTTGGCGATGTGATCACCGACCAGTTGCCCTTTGCCGTCAAAATGAACCTGAACTATTGTTTCTATGCCGTCAAAGAAGTAGCAAAAAAACTGGAAATGAGCCTGAACTACTGTGAAAAGGGCAGGATAGACAAAGCCGGCGACCTGGTGATACGCTCCAATTATTCCGATGTGCATTGCGACGCCGCTGGTAGCGTGGACGTAAGATCTAACTATTCCGACTATACGCTGGGTAACCTGCGATCGCTTACCGCAAGGTCTAACTACAGCGATTACAAGGTACGGCAGTTGGGTAGCATTGACGCTACTTCCAATTACAGCGACATCGTTATCAGCAGCCTGCGCGACCGTGCAGACCTGAAGCTGGTGTACAGCGATTTTAAAGCGGAAGAGGCGTCCGACGTTTTCAAGGGAGGCGAGATAAGCCTGACCTACAGTGACCTGGAATTGGGGCTTTCTCCTAAATGCGCCCTGCAGATAGCGGTAGACCTTAATTACGGCGATCTGAAGACCGGCGATCTGCCGTTGAAAAATATCAGCTCTGTAAAAAGAAAAACGCAGTTAACATATACCGCCATCACCAACAGCGGGGGAGAGCAGTCGCCCAGGCTTAGCATCCGTGGTGTGAGAAGTGATGTGGACCTGTCCGGGGGGCGCTGAACCTGCACTTTACATACGGCCATTCTAAATCCTTTTACATACAAAGAAGACAAACATTACTGAACTTCAAAACCTATCGTAATGAAACCGGGTATGATAAACAGTTCTTACATAGGGACATGTTAATGCGAGGTTCCATGAGATTGCTAACCAAAAAATTATTAACGAATGAAAAGAAAATTGTTCCTCTACATCCCGCTGCTGGCCTTCATCCTTGCGTTATCCTCCTTTGTGCGGCAGCAGGAGCGCGTAAGCGGCAACGGGCAGGTGAAGCAGGAGAACCGGCAGGCAGCCCGTTTTGAGAATATTGGCACCTCCGGCTCTTTCAAGGTGTACATCCGGCAGGGAAGTACCCACTCTATTCAGGTAGAGGCGGAAAGCAATCTGCTGCCGTATATTGAAACGAACATTCATGGAAACGACCTTGAGGTAAAGGTGAAAAAAGGGTACAATATCCGGCCCACCAAACCCGTGAATATCTATGTGACGATGGAAGAAGTGCATAACCTGGCCGCCAGTGGCTCCGGTGGTTTTTTCAGCAAGGGAAAGCTGAAGACCGACGGGCTGAAGCTGTCCATCAGCGGCGCCGCGGATGCCGACCTGGATATTGATGCCGGCAAGGTAGAGGTAGCTGTTTCCGGCGCCGGTAATGTGAAGTTGACCGGCACCAGCAGCGAAGCAGATTACGGGGTGTCCGGCAAGGCGGATATCGCCGCTTTTGACCTGCAGACCGATGATGTAAAGATCGGTATTTCCGGCAGCGCCAATGCCCGGGTATATGCCCGTAAAACCCTGAAAGTAGGCGTTTCCGGCATGGGAAATGTAAAATATAAAGGTAATCCGGATATTTCCCAGGCCGTGTCCGGCAGGGGCAGTATCGCCAAAGAAGGATAAACGCATTGACCTCCGCCAGGTGTTTACCTATGGGAGTCGTTGGATAACAAGTTTAATATTTAACGGTTACTCCCGCCCTTGCCCGTCTCAGCCGGGATTTGGGGCGGGATTTTTTAGGAAATCCCAAATTCCAAATCCCCAATTCCAAAACGTGAGCAGGCCACTGATAACATGCACTGTTACAGTAGTTAGACCACTGCTGCCAGTTTGGAATTTGGAATTTGGATTTTTTTATCTTTGTTCCAAAAGTATTTCAATTATGCCATCCTTTGATATTGTTAGCAAAGTAGATGTACAAACACTGGACAACGCCATCAATACCGTGAAGAAGGAGATCACCAACCGGTTTGATTTCAAGGATTCCCATGTGAGTATTGAGCTGAACAAAAAAGACCTGGCGCTGAACCTGGAAGTGGAAAGCGATATGAAGCTGAACCAGGTAATAGACGTACTGGTGAGCCGCACCATGCGGCAGGGGCTGGATGCGGAGATCTATGATCTTGGTAAGGAGCCTTACCAGAGCGGCAAGGTCCTGAAAAAGGAAATACCGGTGCGCAACGGCATCAAGCAGGACGACGCCAAAAAGATCATAAAAATGATCAAGGATTCCGGCCTGAAGGTACAGGCGGCCATTATGGACGACATTATACGGGTAACCGGTAAGAAAATAGATGATTTACAGGCGGTTATACAGAAATGCAGGGAGGGGAAATTCAACCTGCCGCTACAGTATGTGAACATGAAGTCCTAAAACTTCAATTTACTTTTGTTATTTAAAAATTTCTGTGTTAACTTTGCCGTCCGTATTTAATAATATTTACTATTTGCAGATGAAACAGGGTATCCATCCAGAAAATTATAGGTTTGTTGTATTTAAAGATATGTCTAACGGGTTTAGCTTTTTAAGCCGTTCTACTGCTCCTTCCCGCGAAACTGTTAAATGGGAGGATGGTAACGAATATCCGTTGATCAAGCTGGAAATTTCCAATACTTCCCATCCGTTCTATACCGGGAAGAATGTGTTGGTAGATACTGCCGGCCGTATCGACAAGTTCAAGAAACGTTACGAGAAGAAAGCCAAATAAGCTTTCCGATAAAATATTCTATATCCCACCGGCTTTTGTCGGTGGGATTTTTTATTTTTATCCCTTTATGGAGCGTAACTATATTCTTTTTGACACGCCCGCCCGCGATCTTTTATATCCTTTCACCTATACAAGACCTGTAGCTGCCTGCAGGACTGGCATCCTGACTATCCAGGAGAAATGGGAGCATTGGCTGGGGACCGGCGTAAGTCACTTTACGATGTCTTACCTCCAGGAAAAATATCCATTACGGTTAGGGGCTGCGGACACCATACACGTGCTGATCAGCGGTCATGTGCTGCCAGACAAAGCGCTGGTGGATGCTATTGCAGCGCTGGGGCCGGGGCAGGAACTGTACAAGGACAACCGCTTGCTCGTAAAAGTGGTGCCGGGCAATGAGCTGACCCTGCCCGCCGAAGACCGTAAAAATTATACCGGTGCTGTGTGCAGCATAGAGCTGCCCTGGCACCTGGTTACCATGAACGATAAAGCCATACGGGACGATTTCCAGTTGCTTACCAGCGGCCGGACATCGGCGCCAATACCTGCTACCAACCAGGTAATAGCCCCGGAGAATATTTTTATAGAACCGGGCGCCGTAGTGGAGTGCAGCGTGCTGAACGCCGCTACCGGGCCTATTTATATCGGCAGGAACGCCCAGGTGATGGAAGGTTGCCTGGTCAGGGGACCGCTGGCGCTGGGAGAGGGCGCTACACTGAAAATGGGCGCCAGGATATACGGGGCCACCACGCTGGGGCCGGGCTGTACCGGGGGCGGGGAGATCAAGAATTCCGTGATGTTCGGCTATTCCAACAAGGCCCACGATGGTTACCTGGGCGATGCCGTGATAGGCGAGTGGTGCAATCTGGGCGGCAACACCACCTGCTCTAACATGAAGAACAATGCCGGCCAGGTGAAAGTGTGGATGGAAGCCCGGAAGGACACCTGGGTGGCCGGCCAGAAATGCGGCACGCTGATGGGCGACCTGAGCCGCTGCGGCATTAATACCATGTTGAACACCGGTACCGTAATAGGCGTATCCTGTAATATCTTTGGCGGGGATTTTCCGCCAAAATTCGTCCCTTCTTTTTCCTGGGGTGGCCGGGAAGCGCATTCCGTGTACCGCCTGCAGGAAGCCATGCGGGACGCCGCTGCCTGGATGGCGTTCAAGGGAAAGGAATTGACCGAAGCAGACCGGAAATTACTGGCTGCCGTATACGAATTAGTAAACCATCAAACTAATACACAAGCATTATCATGAGAAAAAAAATTGCAGCGGCTAACTGGAAAATGAACCTTTCCCTGTTGCAGGGAGAACAGTTGATCAATGATATCCTGCAGTCCGGCATCAAGCTGAAGGAAGGACAGGAAGTGGTGATCGCCACGCCTTTCCCCTACCTGCTGAAAGCCAAGACCTTGTTGAAGAACTACCCCGGTTTTTACCTGGGCGCGCAGAACTGCTATTCAGAGAAATCCGGCGCATTTACAGGAGAAGTATCCGCGGAAATGTTGCAATCCGTAGGCGTGGACTACGTGATACTGGGGCACTCTGAAAGAAGGGAATATTTTGAGGAGAGCAATGCCATGCTGGCAAAGAAAATAGATATGGCCCTGGCTTATGGGCTGAAACCCATATTCTGCTGCGGGGAGCCGCTGGAAGTAAGGAAAGCGGAAGGACAGAATGCTTATGTAGCGACGCAACTGGAAGAGAGCCTGTTCCACCTTTCGGCGGAGCAGTTGCAGCAGGTGGTGATCGCCTATGAGCCCATCTGGGCCATTGGTACCGGCTTAACCGCATCTGCCGCGCAGGCGCAGGACATGCACGCCTATATACGCAGCCAGATAGCCGCCAAATACGGCCGGGAAGCGGCTTTGCACCTGAGCATCCTGTACGGCGGCAGCGCCAAGCCTGCCAATGCCGGTGAATTATTTGCCTGCCCGGATGTGGATGGCGGCCTGATAGGCGGCGCCTCCCTGGTGGCCGCGGATTTTACCGCTATTATTGAAAAGTTATCGTAACTATAAAAAGATGCGCAGCTTTGGTAAGAAGCCCGAAGCTTGAATTAAGAAGTAAGAAATGGCGGGTTATACTTCCTACCTCTTATTTCCAGCTTCTTACAAAAGCTGTGCATTTTTTTAGTAAAAAATGCTAAAAAAATTAGTAAATCTGAAAAAAGGTTGTATATTTGTGTGGTCAACAATCGTGAAGGCTAAAATTGTTGGTTATGCAATCAGAAACCTTATTTACAGCACAGGAATCACCGCTTTATGACTACCTGGTAGTGATAAACCCGGATGCGCAGCTTATAGGAGAAGTGCGCATGTTCAAGGAACGGATCGCCCGGGAGCTGGGCATTTTTACCAGTCGTTATTCCAGGGCGCATATCTCCCTGTTCCGTTCCGTATTCCCCGAGAAATTCCAGGATGATTGTATTGACCTGCTGGAAGAGATCGCCCGCAGGCAATCCGGCTTTACGCTATATACTTCCAAGTTCGACCATTTCGATCATGGCAGTGTGAAGCGCACGATCTATGTGAATATCGCCAATCCCAAGCCGGTTGTGGAGCTTAGGAAGCGGATACTGCAACTGTTTGAGCTGAAGCCCAATGATTATAAGCCGCATATTACCGTGGCCAGGGCCATCAGCACCAGTGAGTTTGAAAAAGTATACCCGCAGTTCGACAACCAGTTGTTTGTACGCAGCTTTAGCTGCCGGGGATTTGCGTTATTGCGGAAGCCCGCTGCCGGCGGGGCGTATGAACTGGTAAGAGAATTTACCTTTGGCGCAGCAGCGCACGGAGAAGGCTCCCTGTTTGATTATGCAGCCAATTATGCCGCATAGGATCAGGATTAAGGACCAATATTGTTATCACCATATTTTTCATAGGATATGTTAACCATAAAAGACCGTGTAACCAGAATAATTAATGTCCCCATGTTAACCCTATCTGTTGTTGACCCTACCTGCTGAGTAACAGTAATCGTCAATACCAGGTAACCAGCAATGCCTGCCGGGCTGTTAAGCACAGCCGCCGGAATGCGCTGCCCGTATGTTCTGCTTTGTGCAGGCCATGCCCGGCATGGGGCGCCGGCAGGTGCAGGTAATTGTGAAATGGTTACCTGGTATGGCCAGCAGGTGAATTTTATAATCCGCCGGGTTGTTTGTAGCTTTGAAAGGCAGATGCAGCAGCCGCTGCCCAACCGGAACCTATGGCGAAAATACATAAGGAGATCACTGTAAAAGGAAAGGTCCAGGGCGTTTTTTTCAGGGCCAGCGCCAAACAAATGGCGGAGCAACTGGGCATAGCCGGTCAGGTGAGGAACTTGCCGGACGGCAGCGTATGGATTGCCGCTGAAAGCGAGGAACCTGCTATGGAAGCGTTCATAGCATGGTGCCGGCAGGGGCCTCCGTTGGCCAGGGTGGCCGGCGTGCAACTGGTAGATGCCCCGCTGCAGCATTATAAGACTTTTGAAATAGAAAGATATTAATGAGTGCGCTGCACTCACCTTATTTCGTAACCGCTGCCAACTTTTCTTTTATCGCCTTGTCCAGCGCTGCCTTGGGCACAATGGTGGTGATCGTGTTGATCGCAAAATAAGGCTCCGATACATTTACATACCCTTCAAACGGTCCGCCCGCACCCCAGGAATTTTTTACGATAAAGTAGTCCTTGCCCTTTTTGCTTTTGGCCAGGCCGGTAATATGCATCAGGTGATCGTCCTGGGTCACCAGCTCTTCATACAGGCGCTGCCGGTAAGCCTGGGTAGGTTTTACCTCCGGCAGGTCCGGATCTATAACGCCGTTGGCCGGGCCGGCGTTATCGGCAGGAGAGAGGGCATAGCCTTTTCCGGGCTGCCAGCCCCTGTTGCTCACATCCGCATCCCACATCACGGTATAACCGTTTTGCAGGGCTGTTTTGGTGATCCGGACCAGCTCGTCCAAAGGAACATTGTAATAAGCGCCATTGGAGAAATTATCCGGAACCTCTACAATGAAGGACTGGTAAAAGGGATGGTGGGAAAAGGAGGTGAAATACACATAATCCGCCGGGTTGAAATGTATGACTTCCCTGGCAAAAGTGAGTGGCGTATAAGTGTGACCGTTATAGGCGAAGGTAGCCGGCGGCTTGCCCAGGTACTCGTCCAGTATGGCGGTAAACCGCTGCTCCCAGTTGTCCGGGATCGGTCTTTTTACCTGCAGCAGGCTGTCCAGGTAGCGTTTTAGCTCGCCTATCAGTTGGCTGTGGTTGTGATAGCTGCGGCCGTTAACCAGCCCGCTGTAAGCGCTTTCCGGCATAATGCCGTAAGTGGCCATGGCATGTATCACGTCGTGCCCCAGGCCGCCTTCGTCAAAACGGGCGGAGCCCTGCCGGCGAACGTAGTTCCGGGCCTTCTCGATATAAATATTGCGAACGGTGAACATTTCCGAAAGGTCCATGCCGGGCTCGCCCCGGCGCATACACTCGGATTCTACCAGCGAAGTAACGGAAAAGCACCAGCAGGTGCCGGTCTGGGCCTGGTTTTTTACCGGGGTGGCCGCATTCTTCTTCAGTACGGCTATTTCATTGGTCTGGGCATATGCCGCTGCCGCCAGCAGCAGGGCCAATACGGTTGTTGATACACGCATGGAAAAAGAGGAATTTATGGCCTAAAGATAACGGAACTGCCGAAAAAAGAACGCTACTGCTGTATGAACGGCAGTAGCGTTATCGCGTGGTGTAAATGCAGTGGCTGCGTTGTGCAGTTATCAGTCATTCACATTTACGTTCAGGTTGTCTTTTGATCCCTTGATGGTGATCTCGCCTGCATGGAGGTAGGAGCGGTACTTATCCAGTACGCTGTCCGGCTGGCGGGTACCGTTGATATACAGTTGACCATCTTTCTTTTCAATGGTGAAAGGCTTGCTGCGGTCTATCAGCTTATCGGCCTCCATTTTTTCAATAAGCGTTTTGTATTGCTTGTGGGAGGTTTCGGCGCGTACAGCATGGCGCTGGGCGTTTGCTTCTGCGCGTGCTGCAGCCTGGGCCTTCCTGCCGGCATCCCGCATTTCCGCCCTGGCTTCCGCTACAGCCGCCCGGGCCTCTGCCATGGCTTCCCGCTGAGCTTCCCGGGCCTTGGCTATTTCCTTGCGGATGGCGGCCCTTTCTTCCGGACTGGGGATATGCTGCATGCTCTGTTTAATGATCTGTTCCAGGTCAATGGCGGCCAGGGCGGTCTGGGCGCTCTTCAGTCCCAGCTCTACACTTTGCCGGATCATTTCAGGGTCTACTTTCGCGGATTCCTTCACAGCGGCATCCACCTCTGCATTGATCTTTGCCCAGTCAATGTTCTTCATGGAAGTGGCGATCTGCTCGTTTATTTTATCCCAGTCCACCGCCTTCAGGGCCTGTTCGGTCTGTGCATTGATCTGCTTCCAGTCAATGTTCTTCATAGCCTCCTGCACGGCCTGTTGGGAGGCTTCCTGTGCGGCTCTCATTTTTTCCTGTGCCGTGCGCATTTCTTCCTGCGCGTCCTGCATGGCGGCTGCAGATTCCTCCGTTACATTGTTTATGTCATTGCCTTCCTGCCGGCTGTTTTCTTTTGCAGGAACCGTATCTGTAACAACGGTTTGTACGGCAGGTGATACAAACGGGGCAGGAGTGGCCGCCAGTGCGGCGGTATGGTCATCCTCTTTGGCGGAAGGAGTGATCCAGGCGATGGCAGTCAGGCCTACGGCTATGATCAGCATGGCCATTAATTTCTGGCTATAATTAAGATGTGAGGTCTTCATTTCCATGATGCGTTTAATGCGGTAAAACAAATGTTGTTTATTGTCTGCTGCCGCCATTACCATGGGGTTGGTCGTAAACCGGTATTCTTCCAGGGCCACCAGGGCTTTGGCGTAATGCAGCGGCTGTATGCTATGGGCGATCACCATATCATCGCAGCAGTGTTCCCTTTCCAGGCGGATGTACTTGGAGATCCACCATACAAAAGGATTAAAGAAAAGCGAGGTTTCAACAATGGATTGGAAGATATTCAGTATATAATCATTGCGTTTGATGTGCGCCAGCTCGTGCAGCAGGATGGCTTCCAACTGTTCTGCGCTCAGGTTGTTGAACATGGCGATGGGCAGCAGTATCACCGGTTTCAGGAAACCGATCATCACGGGCACCTGTACGTGCTGGGATACCAGCAGCTTTACCTTCCGCGGTATCCGCAGTTGTTGGATAAGCCTGGCCAGGTAATGTTCCCAGGCTGCGTCCACCGGCATCACCTGCCGTTTCCGGATCTGTCGCAGTTGCGCCAGGTCGGCTACCAACTTGATGCACATTACCCCTACACCTGCCATGTACAGCGCTACCAGTATGGGAAAGCTTGTTTCCAGGTTGGGAAACATCCATACCAGCTCCTGCTGGCCCTGGTAAACGGCGGGTAGCTGCGGCGGGGTGGCGGGTGCTGCTGCGGCGCCGGGCCAGGCAACGGTATCCTGCACCCTGCTGATGGCGGCCAACTGGCGGTACAGGGTAACCAGGAACCAGCCGAATATGCCGGCCAGCGACAGGAAAGACAGGTTGTACTTTATGCTGGAAGTGGCATTGGGCCACAATTTCAGCACTACGCGCAGGCAGGCAAAAACCAGCAGCGCCTGCCAGAGGGAGTGAAGGATGGCCCATCCCAGGGCGGTTACCAGATCTGTAGTGTAGGGAAGGAACATTGCAGCCATGGTAAAATGGTTTTATTGCGGTGAGGCAATATTTACTTTTGTTGTTTTTCTATTTCGTCCAGGTATGCTTTTATCTTTTCCAACTCTTCCGGGGAGGACTTATGATTGCCCAATGCCTGCAGCACCAACTGGGAGGCGGAGCCGTTGAACACGGTGTCTATCATTTTGTCCAGCAGTTGCCGCTGGGTGTTTTCCTGTGATACCACAGCAGCATAGATATGTGTTTTACTGCTGGTATCCCTTTGCAGCAACCCCTTTTCATGCATGATCTGCATGATCTTGAGCGTGGTGGTATAACCGGCATCCTTGATCTTCTCCAGCACTTCGTGCACTTCCCTTACGGTACTGGGCCCTCTTTCCCAAAGTATGCGCAATATTTCCAGCTCGCTTTCGGTAGGTTTGATGTGTTTGCCTGCGGTGCTCATTATGAATGAATTACGATACGTGTCAATGAATATACGAATATCTTCGTAAACAAATGTACGATAGTTTTCGTAAATTCAAAATTAATTCCGGCAGGATAGGATCAGCGGTTCAATTTACCGGCTGAACTGCGGGCACGCTGTATAAATGGTGATGGCGAGGCAGGGTTAGCCCGGGGGATGCTCCTTTCTCAACTGCCGGGTGGTTTTACGGCTGCCGTCATGGCTCCAGCCGGGTGCGTCAAACAGGTAGTGCCAGGCTTCTTTAAAGGAGCGCGCCCGGCGCAGGTCCTTCCAGATGTCCACCCACTCATGGGTGGCTATGCGCAGGGGATTGTAGGTATAAATGTTCCGGGTAAGGCCGTATACCGGCTTTTCCACTTCCGGCGTAAAGGTGCCAAACAGCCGGTCCCAGATGATCAGCACCCCGGCGTGATTGCGGTCCAGGTATTTAATATCCGATGCGTGGTGCACCCGGTGGTGGGAGGGGGTGTTGAAAAACGCTTCTATCCATCCCGGCAACCGCTGAATGGCCTCTGTATGTATCCAGAACTGGTAAATAAGGCTGATGGCCTGCATGCTCATGACCATCACCGGGTGGAAGCCCAGCAGCGGCATCCATGCCCAGAACAGGAAGGTGCCGGTAAAATTGCCGGTCCAGGTCTGGCGCAGGGCAGTAGCCAGGTTATACTTACGGGAAGAATGGTGGATCACATGCGAGGCCCAGAAAAAGCGCACGGTATGGCTAACACGGTGAAACCAGTAATAGCTGAGATCATCTGCAAAGAAGCACAATACCCAGGCCCACCATACAAAGCCGGGGGTGAACAAGCGGTACTGGTATACAAAGCTGTACACGCCGAAGATAATGGCTTTGGTGAACAGGCCCAGGAACACATTCCCCAATCCCATGGCAATGCTGCTGAACGCATCTTTCGGCTCATACAGGTCTTTCTTCTCCACTACCGAAAAGATCACTTCCGCCAGCAGCAGCAGCACAAAGCCGGGAATTGCGTAATGGATAAGGTTAGGGAACATGTACTAATTTAAGTAAAAAAGAAAAAAGTAAAAAGCATAATAGCGGCGTTGCAATGCAATAACAAAAAGGCAGCGCTTTCAATGAAAGGCTGCCTCCGGATTTTTTAATTTTTAATTTTTTACTTTCTAAAACTTCCCGGCCTTGATCGCGAATTTGAAGGCAGGACCGCCCAGGTCACTGTCTGATACGCCCGGCGTATCGGAGCCCTGTACAAAACGGTAGCTGCCGCCGGCGCTGATCCGCAGGAAAGTGGTGAGGTTTACCTCTACGCCTACAAAAGGCTCCGCCACAAAAAAGCCGCTGCCGTCATACCAGCCGTCCCCGTCGTGGTGGTCATCATCCCAGCGATCGTACCACTTGCCTTCCCTTCTGCCTACGCCGCCACCGCCCAGCAGGGCGCCGGCGGACCAGTGCACCAGCTTGCTGGAATTAAAGATGTATTCTCCCATCAGGCCGGTATACCAGCATTGCAGGTATTCCTTCCGGTCATTCGGAATGGTGGGGTGGGGCTCCTCAATGTTATTGGCGAGGCCGTACCCTGCAGCGCCCAGCATGATCTTGTGGTTCAGCAGCACGCCGCCCTCTATGCCGGTCAGTACGCCCAGTTTGTCGTTCATGGGGGTAAGCTTTCCTACTACCGCGCCGTATCCGCCAATGGATACTTTTTTGTTGCCTGATTTTTTGTTGGAGAAAAGTGTTTCCATCTGCGCATGCTGCGCCCATGCCTGCTGTGCTGTAATCAGCACCAGCAGCGCCAGTACTATCTTTTTCATATTGAGAGGTGGTTTTTTGGGAGAATTAATAATTGTTCATTATTAATTATTCAATGGTCCTTTCTTTAAAACTTACCGCGGAAGTGCCGAACCAGCCCAGCAGCTTTTGCTTGCCGTTAGGCGTAATATTCACCATATTGGGACGAATATTTTCCAGCACCCTGGCAAACAGTCCGCCGCTATCCAGTTGGTCTACTACCTGGCGGATAAATTCATAGCTGGGCTTACTCAGCGAGGCGATCCGTGCGATCACTTTTTCTCCCTGCTGGTAAGGTTTATCTTCGTCCGTAATGCCTTCCTGCAGCGGATCTATGAAGTTCCAGCCGTCTGCCACGCCTTCGTTAAAGGCGCCGTTGATGGCGTACATATCCGTGTTCCGGTTGGAGCGGTCATTGCGGTAGGAGCGTATCCAGTAATAATCATCTCCGCCGGCAATGTCCTTGGCGTGCATATCCGCATAGTAACCTTCCTCGCCGCTTTGGGCATCTTCCGCCGTTTTAAATTTGTAGGAGATGGAGTCGATCACCGGCACTCTTTTGATGGTGTCCGTTGCTTCAAAGGTCTCTCCCTTGTACTCCACCCGCAGTTTGTAAACGTGGCCCACCACGCCTATGCTCTGGTCGCCGCCCGGATCGTAACGGTAGGCGCCGTCGCTGAAAGCAAAGGGATAGCTTCTGTCGGCGGTAACGTCTTCCAGGGTGATAACGGCATCCGAAATGATGGGCGCCGGCGTATTATCCGTATAGGAGGTAACGGATTGTGTAAGCCTGATCTCCTGCGGGCCGGCTTCATCGGTGATCCAGGCATCCAGTACCGGGTAGGATTTACCGGTGGCAATATCCAGGTCTATGGTATCCTCGCAGGCCGTAAAACCGGCGATCATGGCTAATAATATGCTGAAGCGTATGTGTTTCATCTGTTAATTTGTTTGACTGTTTAGATTACCATTTAAAGTTGTATGTAATACCCGGCATAATGGAGCCTATGATGGACAGGCGTACCGCTTCCCTTTTATTCGGATCGTCCTCATTCTGCTGGAAGTAAATGGTATAGGCGTTCCTGCGGGCGTACACATTGTACAGTGAGAACACCCATTCTCCCTGCCAGCGTTTCTTTTGCCTGCCCTTAAGGGTAAACGAAAGATCGAGGCGGTGGAAGGCCGGCAGGCGGTAGTTGTTGCGCTTGTCCGTGCTGTTGTACGGAATATCCCAGTCCTGGTACTCCAGGCGGCTGTCAGCAAAGGTAGCCGGTGTACCGGAAGCATATACGAAATTGGCGGAAAGAGAAGTGCGCTTGGAAAACTCGCGGGTGGCCACCAGGTTCAGGTTATGGGTACGGTCATAACGGTTCAGGAACCATTCGTTCTGGCTGATGCCCTGTGTTTTGCGCTCCGTGCGGGACAGCGTATAGCTTACCCAGCCGGTGGTTTTGCCCACTTCTTTTTTGGCGTACAGCTCTATACCGTAGGCGCGTCCTTCGGAAGGCAGCAGGTCTGCCTCTATGTACTGGTTTAGCTGCAGGTTGGCGTTGTCAATATAATCCACCTGGTGGTCCATGGTTTTGTAGAACACTTCTGCAGATGCTTCAAACAGGTTGGAAGGCGCATTGTAGAAATATCCCAGGGTATACTGGTCCGCTACCTGCGGCTCTATGTTGTTGGTGCTGGGCGTCCATATATCCAGCGGAGTAGGGGAGGCGGTGTTGGACAGTTGGTGCATGAACTGCGTGGTGCGCGCATACGCCGCCTTTACCGCGTGATTGTCTGAAATGGTGTATTTGGCACTGATCCTGGGCTCAATATAGTAATACCCTTTGATCAGCTCATTGGTGCCATATTCTTTGGAATCTACCAGGCGCCTGCGTGCGCCGGGCGTGGTATCATTGTAATAGTAGGCGGTGCCTTTGCCCAGGTACTGGTAGGCGGAGAAACGTACGCCATACTGTACGCCGAACTTGTTATTGGGCTTGTATTCATGATCCAGGTACACGGCGGACTCCAGGGCGTGCTGGTCATTCAGCTCCACTACGCTTTCTTCCGTACCTTCCTGCGTGCCGGTGCCTTTACCGGGCTTGAAGGTGTAGTAAATGCCCTGTACGCCAAAGTGCAGGCTGTTTTTGGAGCTCAGGTAATAAGTAAAGGAAGGCTTAACGCCGTAGTTGATGATATTGGAGGTCCAACTGGAGTTCTGGGAAGGCTCGTTCGCTTCTTTATCAGACTCGTTGCCGAACTTCAGGCTGTAATCATACTTGCTGTAGAAGGTGGTCAGGTTCAGGAACAGGCGGTTGCTGAACACGTGGTTCCAGCGAACGGTGCCGGTGGTGTTGCCCCAGTTCATATTCACATCCCCGCCGAAGCCGAACACGTCGCGGCCCAGGTAGCCGCTTACAAAGAGCGTATTGTTCCTGTTCAGCTTGAAATTGGCCTTGGCGGTGATATCATAGAAGTACAGCTTGGTGTCTGCCATATCGCCGCTCAGGAAGGGCTTCATCAGCACGTCTATATAAGACCGGCGGGCTGCCACTATGAAGGAGGATTCGTCTTTTTTGATCGGTCCTTCCACGGCCAGGCGGCTGAAGATGTTGCCGATACCACCGGTAAGGCCCAGGCGCTGGTTGTCGCCGTCCTTCATCCGGATATCCAGCACGGAGGAGGTACGGCCGCCGTATTCCGCAGGGAAACCGCCCTTGATAAGATTCAGGCTTTTTACCGCGTCCGGGTTGAAGATGGAGAAGAAGCCCAGCATGTGGGTAGAGTTGTACAGCGGGGCTTCGTCCAGCAGGATGAGGTTCTCATCTGTAGCGCCGCCGCGCACGTTAAAGCCGTTGGCGCCCTCGCCCACGGTAGTTACGCCGGGCAGCGTCTGTATAGATCGCAGCACGTCCACTTCGCCCAGGAAGGTGGGCAGTTTCTTCATCTGTGCAATATCCAGCCGGTTGATGCTGGTGCTCAGGGTGTTCACCGCCTTTTCGTGCTTGCCGCTTACCACTACTTCGCTAAGCTGGCTGCTGGATTTTTCCAGCTTGATGTCCAGGTGCTGGTTGCCGGTAAGGTTCACCGTTTTTTGCTGTGATGCATAGCCGATGTAGGAGAACTGCAACTGATGCTCCCCGGCGGGCAGGGTAAGGGAATAGAAGCCATATTCGTTGGTAACGGTGCCGATGCTGGTACCTGCTTTGGAAACAGAGATACCGATCAGGCTTTCGCCATTCTGTTCGTCCTTTACATAACCACTGACAGTAAAACGTTGTTGCGCTTTTAATGCCTGTACCTGCAGGAGGATACATCCAAGTGACATTAACAAGAAAAGGTGCTTTTTCATTCGTTTGATCATTTATCTTTTAAAGGTCTCATGGAACCTTGCGTTTACATCCCAGTCCAGTTAGCTACAATACGCGCGGTTTCATATAAATTTTATATATATGTGCTTTGTAAGACGGTCTCCCCACTGTATTTATTTTAGAAAGGCCGGATTATTTTATTGTTCCGAATATATGACGGGGGAGGATGGGGCTACCCCTATTTGGGGCGTGAAATTTTTGGAGGAGGAGAGATTGATGTGCAGATGTGCGGATGTGCAAATGTGCAGATCATGCAGCGAATGAGCACATTGGTTTAGAAATTTGCACATCCGCATATCCGCACATCTGCACATTAAAATTTAATCCAGCAGGTCGCAATGATATCCCAGGCGCTTTACAAAGGCTATAATGGCTTCTTCGCCCAACTGGGGGCTTACAATACGCAGCACCCTGTCGCAGTCGTCAATATCCACGCTGCAGGCTACCACGCTAAAGTTGGCCCTGATCTCATCAATCACCTTATCCTTATCCTGGAGGGTGTTGATGTTGGTCCTAAATATTCCTATCATGGTTACGGCTTTTTTTAAGTATTTCGGAATATTTTTGCACAAATTTGGGCCGTTCCTGCAAAAAACTGTTGCATTTAAAGGATTAAAATTTATACTAAACGGATTTTTTATGCCCTTCATTGTCACGAACGATTCCAGGAAGGAGTTATTCCGGGAGGATAAGCTGCTGACTGCACAGGAGTTGCAGAGCTCTACTATTGTAGAGGAGGAAAAGCAGATGAAATATGCTTTCGGGGAGGCCCGGTACCGGGAGTTGTATTTTGACGGGCTGCATATAGGCTATGGCCGCGCAAAGGTGTATGAGAACCTGCACATCGCGGCGGAAATGCCGGAATCACCCACGCTGGTGTCGCTGCATTTTGTGCTGCAGGGACATTTTATCGCTCATTTACCCGGCAGGTCCGGCTGCCACTACTATGCGCTGGAGCATAACCTGGTATATAATCCCGAGCTGCTGGAAGCGGCGGAAATAAAGAAACAGGACGGCATTGAAATGGTAGGGCTGAGCCTTACCAAAGAGCGCTTCCTGGAACTGGCGGAAAACAACGGCGATGTGCTGAACCGCCTGGGAGAGCGCGTGGCCGGCAACAAGCTGGTGTTCCTGAACAGGTATGGCAACCAGCCGATCACGCACAGCATGCTGCGGGTACTGGACGAGATCCGGCACTGCCAGTTCCAGGGCGGCATCAAAAAGCTGTTCCTGCAGTCCAAGGTGCTGGAACTGCTGGCCCTGCAATGTGAGCAATACGAGCGGTCCGCACCGGGCGGCCGCCTGCAGGCGGTAACCCCGCTGTCTGCTACAGACCGGGACAAGATCTACCACGCAAGGGAGCTGCTGCTGGGCGCTGTGCAGCAACCGCCTTCCCTGCGGGAGCTGTCCCGGCAGGCCGGGCTGAACGAGTTCAAGCTGAAAACAGGTTTCAAGAAAGTATTTGACAACACGGTATTTGGCTACCTGAACGACTACCGCCTGGAACAGGCCCGGGAATTGTTGCTGCAGCAGCAACATACTCCCATCTCCGCCATAGCGGAGGAACTGGGCTATTCTTCCCCCCAGCATTTCTGCAACGCTTTCAGGAAAAAATTCGGCGTTAGCCCCGGCAAGTCCCGGAGAACAGATGGATAAGGAGCCGTTCAGGAAACGAACTGCTTGCTGAATGCCGCCAGGGTCACTTTTTTCAGGCGGTTGTAGATGGTCAGGTCTATTTCGGTGAACAGGTCGTCCAGGGCGTTATTAATGCCCTTTCCTACGGGGCACAGGGGATTGGGCAGGTTAGGGGAGAAGCCGAACACGTGGTCCTCTTTTACGGCCTGGAATACTTCCGACATGCGGATCTGCGAGGCTGGCTTGCGCAGGCGGCTGCCACCGCTCTTCCCTTCTTTGCTTTCCACCAGGCCGGCTGCCCGCAGGGCGCTCAGCTCTTTCCGCACCAGCGCGGGGTTGGCGTTCATGGAGCCGGCAATATACTCCGATGACGTCCACTCCTCCTCGCTCATACTCAGCAAGGTCAGTATATGTACGGAAATGGCGAATTTGCTTTTGATCATTCTGTAATAAATTGCATTACAGTACAAAGATACAGATTAATGTGCGGATATGCAGCTACGCTGCCTGCATACCCGCACATGGTATCATTTCTTTACTACTGCCTCTTTAAGGTGGTGGTGCTGCGCTACCTGCTCTACCGGGTGCTTTTGCTGCCTGGCGGCCGCAGTGGTGTCATTACCGTGCAGTTCCGCCAGGGTAGGCGCAATTACCAGGGACACGATAGACATCAGCTTGATCAGGATGTTCATGGAAGGGCCGGAAGTATCCTTGAAGGGATCGCCTACGGTATCGCCGGTAACAGAGGCCTTGTGCGGCTCCGATTTTTTATAGAAGGTTTCACCGTTTATTTCCACGCCTTTCTCAAATGATTTTTTGGCATTGTCCCAGGCGCCGCCGGCATTGTTCTGGAACATGCCCATTAACACGCCGCTTACGGTAGCGCCGGCCAGCATGCCGCCCAGTACCTCGGGGCCGAAGATGAAGCCTACTGCCAGGGGCGTGATCAGCGCAATGGCGCCGGGCAGCAGCATTTCCCGGATGGAAGCCTGGGTGGAGATAGCCACGCATTTCTCATATTCCGGTTTTCCCTTGCCTTCCATAATGCCGGGTATTTCGCGGAACTGCCGGCGCACTTCCTCTACCATGGCCATGGCGGCGCGGCCCACGGCAGCAATGGCCAGGGAGGAGAAGATGAAGGGAATCATGCCGCCCACGAACAGGCCAGCCAGTACATTGGCTTTATAGATGTCTATGCTGTCAATTTTTGCAATGCCCACAAAGGCCGCAAACAGGGCCAGCGCGGTCAGGGCGGCGGAGGCAATGGCAAAGCCTTTACCCGTGGCGGCGGTGGTGTTGCCTACGGCGTCCAGGATGTCCGTTTTTTCGCGCACGTCCTTGGGCAGCTCGCTCATTTCAGCGATACCGCCGGCATTGTCCGCAATGGGGCCAAAGGCGTCAATGGCCAGTTGCATGGCAGTAGTGGCCATCATGCCGGCGGCTGCAATTGCCACGCCGTAGAGGCCGGCAAAGGCATAAGAGCCATAAATGCCGCCTGCCAGCACCAGTATGGGCAGCAGGGTAGATTCCATACCTACAGACAGGCCGCCGATGATGTTGGTGGCATGGCCGGTGGCGGACTGGCGGATGATGGAGCGCACAGGGCGTTTGCCCATGGCCGTGTAGTATTCCGTGATGATGCTCATCAGGGTGCCCACTACGAGGCCTACCGCGATGGCGCCAAATACGCCGTTCTTGGTAAATTCATAGCCGCGCAGGCTCATGGCATCCGGCAGCAGCCATTGTACCAGGAAATAAACGGCAATAGCTGTCAGTATAATGGAGCCCCAGTTGCCCATATTCAGGGCTTTCTGCACCACTTCCGTTTTCAGCCCCGCTTTATCGCTTATTTTAACGAAGAAAGTACCAATGATAGAGAAGATAATGCCCATGCCGGCTATCAGCATCGGCAGCAGGATGGGAGCGATCCCCCCAAAGTTGTCCACGGACAGGGTTTCAGCGCCCAGCACCATGGTAGCCAGCACGGTAGCTACATAGGAGCCGAACAGGTCGGCGCCCATGCCGGCCACATCGCCTACGTTGTCGCCCACGTTATCCGCAATGGTGGCGGGGTTGCGCGGATCATCCTCCGGGATGCCGGCTTCCACCTTACCTACCAGGTCGGCGCCTACATCGGCGGCCTTGGTATAGATACCGCCGCCTACGCGGGCAAACAGCGCAATGCTTTCAGCGCCGAGGGAGAAGCCCGTAAGCACCTCGATGGTCTTGATCATTTCCTGCGTATTGGCGGCAGCGCCGAAATAGGTTTTCAGGATGATGAACAGCGCGCCCAGGCCCAGTACGGCCAGGCCGGCCACTCCCATACCCATTACAGAACCGCCCGTAAAGGACACCTGCAGGGCCTTGGCCAGGCTGCTGCGGGCCGCCTGCGCCGTGCGCACATTGGCCTTGGTGGCAATGCGCATGCCGATAAAACCGGCGGTGGCGGAAAATACAGCCCCTATAATGAAGGCCAGGGCGATGGTCCAGTCGGAATTCTCATGAGAGGCGCCCATATACCCCAGCAGCAATGCGGCGATTATTACGAAGTAGGTCAGTATTTTGTATTCAGCTTTCAAGAATGCCATAGCGCCTTCGGCTATATGTTTGGCGATCTCCGTCATTCTTTCGTTACCGGCATCCTGGCGTACTACCCAGGCGCTTCTTAGTGCAGTAAACAGTAAGGCAATTAATCCAAAACATGGAACGAGGTATACGATACTCATATAAGCGATTTTAAAATATACAAGGTTGACAAAAATAGTGTTTCCAGTTTTATTTTGCTAATGTCAATTTATTGTGCGGGCTTTGCGCTGCAAGCCTTCAGCAATAAGGGGTTTCAGGGCTCAAAGTACAGACAGAACCGGCTCTCTAAAGTTGGAGGAACGCGGGCCCCAAACAATCGATAATGGTTTCGGCCGTCATGGCCTCCTGCGACAGGCGGGCAGCGGCGATATCGCCGGCCAGTCCGTGCAGGTAAGCGCCCAGCAGCACGGCTGCCTTGGGCGCATATCCCTGGGCCAGCAGGGCGGTAAGTATGCCGGTAAGCACATCGCCGCTGCCGCCGGTAGCCATACCGGGGTTGCCCGTAGCATTGAAATATACCGCGCCATCCGGGCAGGCGATGGCGGTGTACCGGCCTTTGAGCAGGATGTACAACTGCAGTTGCGTGGCCTGCTGCGACAAGCGCTCCAGCCGTTCAAAGTCATTCCGGGTGCTGCCAAATATACGCTCAAACTCCTTAGGATGCGGCGTAAGCAGGGAACCGGGCGGTATGCGGGATAACAGGAACGGGTACGCGGCCATGATATTGAGCGCGTCCGCATCTATTACCACCGGCTGCTGGTATTGCTCCAGCAGCAGCTCCAGCGCTTTGGCCGTAGCCGTGGCGGTGCCCAGGCCGGGGCCAATGCCGATGGTCTTGTACTTTACCGCTTCCGCGGGGGACAGCCCCTCGTGAAAGTGCGCGCTGTAGGCTTCCTGCGGATCAGTGATGCACATGGCGCAGGGCGCGCTGATCTGCATTACCAGGTAGCCGCACTGCGGCACATGGCAGGTGAGCAGCCCCACGCCGGCATGCAGGCAGGCTTGGGCGCTCAGCACGGCCGCGCCCATTTTACCATAGCTCCCGGCCACCAGCAGTGCGTGGCCAAAAGTGCCCTTGTGCGCAAAGGGCTGGCGGGGCTGGTAAATGGTGCGCATCATGGCGGCATCCGTTACATGGAACCGTGCAGGCGTTTGCGTAAGGTACGCCGGGTGCAGGCCTATGGACAGGATGTACACCTGGCCGGTGCGGGCGGCATTTTCCGGCATCAGCAGGGCCAGCTTGTACACCTCGAAGCTCAGGGTATGATGGGCGTGCACTACGGGCATCAGCACGGAAGAGGCGTCGGCCAGCAGGCCGGAAGGCAGGTCTATGGCAATAACGGTGTGCCGGGCCTGCAGGTCATTCAGCTTGTGCACGATGCCGGTCATCCAGCCCTCTATTGGCCGGCTCAGGCCGGTGCCGAAAATGGCGTCTACTATAATGCTGCCGGCGGGCAGCTCTGGGAAATCGGTCACCGCATGAATATCGTATAGGCTTTGCGGATACTGCCGCTCCAGGGCCTCCCGGTTGGCCTGGTGGTCTGCAGAAGCCTTGCTGCTGTGGTGCAGTACGCAGGCAGTAGCCTGGTAGCCTTTATCCTGCAGCAGCCGGGCGATCACCAGCCCGTCTCCGCCATTGTTGCCCATTCCGCAGAAAATATAGCAGGGCCGGCTGGCATCAAAGTGGCCATACAGCCACTGGGCGCAGGCACCGGCCGCCCTTTCCATCAACTGCAGGCTGCTGATGGGCTCATGCCTGATGGTATAAGCATCTGCTTCACGGATCTGTGCGGCAGAGAATATTTTCATTCGTTAATACAGGTCTTTTTACAGCCAAGTATATAAAAATACGATAAAAGGGCATACGCGCGGCCGGTATAAAACAAAAAGCCGGCTGCCTCGAGAATATTCGCGGCAACCAGCTTTTGCTTTTTATTTTTTCCTTACTTGAACGTATACCTCACGGAAAAGCCACCGATCTGCTCTCCGAAGAAGTTGTGCCCGCCGGTGAAGTTCACGTAGGGCTTCAGGTCGGCGCTCAGGTTCAGCGGAATGTTCCTGAAGGTGTACTCCACCCCGATAATACCGTCCATACCGGCAGTAAAGTAGGTGCCGTCATCAAAGCCATCGTCCGCCCAGCGGTCACGGTCAAAATCACGCTTGTCGTAGAAGCCAACATGGGCGCCGCCGCCGGCGTACATTACCCATTCGCGCTGGCCGAAAACATTCCAGTGGTATTCATACAGGCCGGTAAAGGTGGCATTGGCGCGTTTGTCGTAGTTGGTAAACGCCAGGCCCTCAATGGCATGAGGTCCCTTAATAAAATGCTTGATAGTGAAGCCAATGATCCAGGGATTGGTCCTGGCGCCCAGGGCCGTCTCGTAGTTAGCAGGAGACCGCTGCGCACTTGCCTGTAATGTCAGCAGGGCAAATAAGCCCAGTAAGAATGCCGCTCTTTTCATCTGTTAATATTTGATTTGTTTTTCTTGGTTACCAGATGGAACCTCGCATGAATTTGTCCCGGCGGGAGTTTCGCAAGCTCGGTTTCATTTGTTTGTTATTGTTTGAATGTTAAGTGGTTTGATGGTTCCTTGCTATATGGTTCGTCGCCTGGCGTGCTATCACCTGTTCAGCGTATACCTGACGGATACCGCAAAAGAAGCCAGGTCTGAAGGTGTGGTAAAATGTACGGCCGGTTTCCAGTCCAGGCTCAGGTTCAGCGGAATATTTGTAAAAGTATAATCCAGGCCGGCTATGCCGTCAAAGCCCGCAATAAACCGGGTGTTCCCGTCTATGCGCCGGGAACCGAGGTGGGCGCCGCCGCCCACATACCAGGCAAAGCCGGGCACCGTAAGGGCAGACAGGTCAAAATGACGTTCATATAAGCCCGTTACCGTAAAAGTCTGGTTATAGATCCCGGCAATGCCTTCCACGGCATTGGCATCGTCAAAAAAATAACGGGCGGTAGCCCCCAGCGGTAAGCCCAGCCGGATACCTACCTGCGGATTGCCTTTAGACTGTGCTTGCAGATCCTGCATAAATGCCCAAAGCAGTATGGTTAGCAATATTATTTTGTTCATTGTGGTATAAGGATATTTCACAATAACAATGCCAAGATATTTAAATTTACCTGCAAGCGTATCTGCTGTACCATCACGCTTTGGTCTTCAACAGCTTCAGGAACAGGTAGCCGGCCACCCCTGCCAGCAGGGAAGCGGCCATCACAGACATCTTGGAGATGATCTGCAGCTCGGCTTCTTTATAGGCCAGGGTAGAGATAAAGATGGACATGGTAAAGCCGATGCCCGCTATCATACCCGCGCCCAGCAGTTGCATCCAGGTGGTTTGCTGGGGCAATGCCGCCAGTTTAAACCGGGTGGCTGCAAAGGAGAACAGGAAGATGCCCAGGGGCTTGCCCAGCACCAGCCCGGCCAGGATGCCGTAGCTCACATGGGAGCTGAAAGCCTGTCCCAGGTTTTCCGGGAACACGATGGCGGTATTGGCCAGGGCAAATATGGGCATGATCAGGAAGTTCACAGGGTCGTGCAGGTTATGCACAAAGGCCGATATTTTGGGCAGCGGGATGCAGAAAGCCACCAGCACACCGGCGATAGTGGCATGAATACCGGAATTGAAAACGCAGTACCACAGCACAATACCGGGTATTATATACAGGATGAGCCGCTGCACCTTGAACAGGTTCAGGGCGATGAGCAGGGCCAGCATGCCGGCCCCGATCAGCAGGTAAAGCATCTGCAGGTGATCGGTATAAAAGAGGGCGATGGCCAGTATGGCGCCCAGGTCGTCAATAATGGCCAGGGCCATCAGGAATATCTTCAGGTTTACCGGCACGCGCTTGCCTACCAGGGACAGGATGCCCAGCGAAAAAGCGATGTCCGTAGCCATCGGGATGCCCCAGCCATGCACATGACCGGTGCCGGCATTGAAGGCCACAAAAATAAGCGCCGGGCATACCATGCCGCCTACCGCTGCCAGCGCCGGTAGCATGGATTTGCGGATGGAGGACAGCTCGCCTACAGTGAGCTCGCGTTTTATTTCCATGCCCACCAGGAAAAAGAAGAAGACCATGAGGCCGTCGTTGATCCAGTGCAGGAGGGTATGGGGCAGGTGCCAGCCGTCCGGGGAGTGTACTTCCGTTGCCCAGAACTGCAGGTATTGCGCCTGGTAGGGCGAATTAGCCGCTACCAACGAAATAATAGTACAAATGATCAATACAATGCCTACTGCCCGGCTGTCCTTGAAGAATTCATAAATAGGAGAGAGCAGTTGTTGTCTGAACTTTTTGATCTTATTATCTACTGACGCTTTTATCATGCCACTTTATTTAATTAATAGTTAATAATTAATAATCGTAGTAATCTTGTTTCGCTGAAACGCCGGTGTGACGATTATTAATTTTTAATTATTCATTGTTTACTGTTCCCATCAGCTCGTACTTGCTTTTAGGCCGGCGCTCTATCTGCCAGCTAAAATTTTCCAGTTGCATCTGGTCTTTGGGCCGCTGTGTAAAAGGATACATGGTGCCTTCCGGGTCTTTGATAAAGACCACCTTATTCAGCTCGCCGCCCTGGAAATGGATATCGATGGCTGCGCTTAAAGATTTGTTGACGCTGATGTACCCGCCTTCGTCGTCCCGCACGTAATAAACGCTCTCCGCGTTGCCGTCCACATGCATCCAGTCCAGCGCACTGCCTGCAAAATAGCCGGTAATGATGTTGCCTTTGATCTGGTTATAGAATGGCTTGCCCTTCTCCGCTTCATTCACGATCAGGGCATTGGGCTGCAGCACCAGCTTATCCGCCTGCTGGTTTTTGGTATGCAGGAAGATGGTATCGCCGGTGAGCTGCGTATCGTTTGCCCACAGCACCGGTTCGCGGTAGAAGCGGAAAATGGAGTCCCTGGAGGAGTAATATACGCTGTCCGCTACTCCCTGCAGGGAATCGGAGAAGATGCGCACATGGTGGTAAGCCAGGATGTACCTTCTCTCGGTAGTATCTTTTGGAGTGGTTTGAATGCTGTCCTGCGGGATCGAGTCCTGCAGCACCAGGCCGGAGTCCGGCTGCAGGGGGCGGGGTGCCATAATGGAATCCCGTGGCGGCGCTTTGCGGGCAGGCAAGGTATCGGTAAGCGCGGTGGTGTCCGGGCGCAGGGTACCTGGTGGTAATGTAGGGTGGGGCAGGCTGTCCGCACGCAAGCTATCCGCTGGCAGGCTGCTGGTTTGTAAGCTGTCCGCCGGCGGGATAATGGTCTGCAGGCTGTCGGTCGCCACGCTGTCTGCCCGGAGGCTTTCCATACCGGTACGTATGGGCGGGGCCGTTAAGGTGTCTTCCCGGTATACGCCGGAGAACATGGTATCTGCCGCCATATACAGGGTATCCTTGTCCCTTTCCAGTATCAGCAGGGGATGCTGGGTGGCCAGCACGGTCCTGGCGGCCTGGTTTACCTTGCCGTAATTGGCCAGGAGCGACATTTTCTGGGCCGTATCCCGGTATACCATGTTGCCCGTGGCGTAAGAGAAGCTGGTGGCCTTGTCCGTTTCAATATTATCTGCTGTAATAGTGGCGGTGCTGTCCTCAATAGTAGGGCGGTTGCCGAAATTGCCGTAGCCGGTTTCCGTGTTGTAGTAGCCGGAGGTGGTGTACATCACGGTCTTACCGTCATTGATGGTGGTAGGGGCCACCATGGTGGCTATTTTGGTATCGGTATTATACAGCAGGGTATCGGTAGTAAGGGTGTATTGCGGGTCTACCAGCAGCACGTCATATTTAAAATACACGTCTTTGGTATCCGCATAGTAGAAGCCTTCACGGCTGGTGAGCACGCTTTGCCCGTTCACCAGCTTGCCGCCCCGCGTGTAGGTGCCTATGCGGGCGTTCATATCGTATTGCAGCTCCGGGCCGGTAATGGTCACCTTACCGTCTGTAAGGCGGGCATTGCCTTTAAGGCTGGCCATTTTCGTGTTGCCTTCGTAGTGGAGGTAGTCGCCGTACACCTGTACGCTGTCGGCCTGGTTGATATGCACATGGCCGTATGCATCCAGTTGGTTGGTAAGGCTGTTTTTGAAGGCGCTGTCACAATAAATGGTGGTATTGCCCTGCCGGAAGGCGGCGTTCCCGATAAAGCGGGCTAACTGTACGGAGTCCCGGGTGATATTGTTCAGCGTATCCGCGTGGAGGATATGTATCACCGAGGTGCTGTCGCCCCTGTTCTGCGCCATTGCCGGCATCCATCCCAGCAGGCAGATACCGGCCAGTATTAACCCGTGTTTTATTAAATGCTGCATCTTACAAATCATCATTGTGCCGTTGCCGTGTCTGACGGGATAGGCCTTACTTTATCTTTTCTGCCAAACAGGGAGAAGTGCACGTACCGTTTCGGGTTTACACGCAGGTCTTCCAGCAGCATGTTCAGGCTGTTGAGGGAATATTGCAGGTTGTTGTACACTTTTTTATCGTTCAGCAATAATCCCAGGGAGCCGTCTGTGCTGTTCAGTTTGGCCATCATCCCGTTCAGGTTGGCAACAGTATGCTGCAGGTCCAGCAGGGAGGAATCCAGCTTGCCGTTGGCCAGCGCGCTGGTGGTTTTTTCTGCATTGCTCAGGATGCCTGCTATCTTTTCGTTATTGTTCTTCAGGTTGTCCGTAATGGCGGCCAGGTTGTCAAAAGTAGCCTGCACATTGCCGTGCTCCGGGTCCATCATGCCTTTCAGGGAGGTGGCGGTCCTGGAGAAGCTGGACATGGTGGTGTTAAAGTGGGCTATCGCGCTGCGGAGGTTGCCCTTGGTAGTGGTGTCAAACAGCGAGTTGACGGTGAGCAGCACGGAGTCTACCGCTGTAAGGGTGGTTTCCAGTTTTTTTACCAGGGGGCTTAGCTGTTCCTTGAGCGCGTCTGTAATGGAGCCATCTACCGCGGCATAGATGGTGTCGCCGCTTTTCAGATATTCATTGGCGTTACCGAAATCGATCTGTACGGCTTTGGTGCCCAGCAGGTCGCCGGTAATGCGGGCTACGGAGTTGCGCGGGATCTCCACGTCCTTGGTGATGCGCAGGGTGACCAGTATTTTGCCGGCGTTGTTGTCGAGCACATCCAGGTTTGATACGTTCCCTACAGTAAGGCCATTCACCTGTACGAAATTGGAAGGCTGCAGCCCGTTTACCTGCTGGTAGACGGCATAGATGGTTTTATCGGAAGAGAATAAACTTTTGCCCTTCAATAAGTTAAAGCCCAATACCAGCAGCGTAATGGCTACAACGGTCAGAATACCTACTTTGGTTTCATTAGATACTTTCAGCATGAGATACGTATACGTTCGATGCAAAAGTAAATAAAGAAAGTTGAAACGGCTCAGGAGTTATTATTATATGACCGTGTAATATTGGCTGCCGGGATCACATTTGCGCTTCCAGGCGCAGGCCGTCTTTATAGGGCACTACGAACGCATCGTGGAAGCCCAGTTGTTTGGCTTTTTGCACGGCGGCCCCGGCTTCAGGCTCCGTCCTGAAATTGCCCCAGATGTATTTATTGAACCTTTTGCTGTTGAGTATCACCTGCTCCTGCTTCACGGGACCGTCCAGTTTACGGAAAATGGAGGATTCCGGCGTATAGTCCTTATCGCTCACCAGCAGTTGCACTTTATAGGTAATGCCATTGGCAGTGGCGGGCGAAGCCACCGGTTGTTTATAACCGGTTTCTATCACGGGCTGCATTACCGGCTCCGGAACGGCAGGCGGCGGCGTGGGAGCGGCGGGCTTCTTAAAGTTGCCGAAGCGTTCCAGCTCTTCTTTATACCGTTTTACAGCATTGAATATGCACAGGGCCGTTTCTTCCTGGCCGCTGGCGGAGTTCAGGTATTTTTCTTCTTCCGGGTTGCTGATAAAGCCCAGTTCCACCAGCACGCTGGGCATGGCGGTAGCCTGCAGCACCCAGATGCCTTTCTCGTTCCGCTGGCGGGCGCCGCGGCTGATGCGGCCTACCTTGGTGAACTCGTCCTCCACCAGGGTAGACAGGCGCAGGCTCTGGTCAAAGAAGGCATTGCGCAGGGTATTGAGCATAATAAAGGTCTCGGGATCGGCAGCGTCCATCACTTCCTTGGCTTCTTCGGAATTGGCATCCAGCACCATCACAGAGCTTTCCTTGAGGGACTCCGTTTTCTCATCGTTCTTGCTGGTGGCCCATACATAGGTCTCGGTGCCTTTGGCCGTGCTGGGGTAGTATTTGTAAATAGGTTGCCGTACACGCACCTTGCGGCCGCCTCTTTTCCGGTATACGGTGCGGTATCCTGTCACTTTCCGGCTACGGGGAGCGGAGTTACAGTGTATGGATATAAAAAGATCGCCCCGGGCGTTATTGGCTATCTCGGCTTTCTTCCGGGGATCATCGTAGCGGTCCGTTTTGCGTGTATACACCACCTTTACATCGGGCATTCTTTCTTCCATCATTTTTCCGAGCTTCAGCGCTACATCGAGGCTGATCTCTTTTTCTGTGGAGTAGCTGCCGCGGGCGCCAATATCTGCCCCGCCATGCCCGGCATCAATCACCACGGTTTTCAATGGAGATTCATTATTGGCCGCAAGGGGAAGGTTTTGGGCCTGAATAAATAAGGTACAGATAAATAGCGTTCCGCCTCCTAAAATCCAAAATCGGTTCCAGCGCATGTTTCTAAATTTAATGGGCTTTAGTTGTTAGTTAGTATAACTCTATGTAAGTTGATTTAGTTAATAAAAATACAATATTCTGCAGGGACCGTACCACTGCAGGCACTTTTTCGTTTTACAACATGATAATAAAAATTATTTGTATAAAAACTTGTAGGTTTGTGCCCGCTTGACCACATGAGCCCTGACCACAAAAATAACTATAAAAAGCTTTTAAGACAGTACCTGTTCGTGGCAGGTACATTTGTCGCTTTCTTTCTTATTATAGATGCATTTGCTGCAGCAAAGCCACACACTGCACGATATTTTAACAAAATTTTCACAGATACGGTGCCGCTGCAGGACACTATTCCGCTCAAAACCCTGCCGCTGCCCGACACCACCGCACAGGACTCCAGCGTGAAAGATACACTGCCGCCCTTGCAGGCGGACACCACGCTGCCGGCAGACAGCACGGTGGCAGACACTGTGCCGGTCAAGCTTTCCCGTGACAGCCTGGATGCGCCGGTGGAGTACAAAGCCAAAGACTCCATCGTGCTGATGGTACCGGATAAACGTTTTTTCCTGTACGGCAATGCCAATACCAAGTATAAAACGGTAGACCTGACCGCGGAGCGGATGAACTTTACGCAGAACACCGGCATCCTGGAAGCCACTACCGCGAAAGACACCAGCGGCAACCCGTTTGGCCGCCCCGTGCTGAAGGACGGGGAACAGGCCTTTGATTCGGATACGCTGCGGTACAATTTCAACACACAAAAAGCAAAGATCTATCATACACGCTCCCAGTACGGGGAAGGCTACATACACAGCGAACAGACCAAGCGGGAATCCGACAATACCATTTTCGGCTTCCGGAACGGCTACACCACCTGTAACCTGGATACGCCGCACTTCCAGTTCCGCGCCCGGAAAATAAAGGTGATACCGGACAAGCTGGTGATATCCGGCCCGGCCAACCTGGAAATAGAAGGCGTGCCTACGCCGCTGTTCATACCCTTTGCCATCTTCCCGATCACGCACGGGCAGCGCAGCGGTATCCTGCCCCCGCAATACGCGGTAAACGCCCAGAAGGGCGTGGGCCTGGAGCAGGGCGGCTACTACATCGGGCTGGGAGATTATTTTGACCTGACCCTGCGCGGCGATGTTTACTCCTATGGTAGCTGGAGCCTGACCGCCAGCCCTACATACCGGAAGCGGTACAAGTACAACGGCGGCCTCAACCTGAGCTTTGCCAATACCCGCTTTGGCGACCCGGCTGTAAAGTCCGAGTTTACCCGCTCGCGCGACTTCCGCATCACCTGGAACCACAGCATGGACAGCAAGGCCCGGCCGGGGGTGAACTTCGGCGCCAACGTGAACTTTGGTACTTCTTCCTATAATACGTACAATGTATTCGATTATTATACGCGCGTAAATAATAACATCGGTTCCTCCATCAGCTTTTCCAAAACCTGGCAGGGCAAGCCCTACAACCTGAGCATGAGCCTGAACCACCAGCAGAACCTGTCTACCGGTGATATCATGATCTCTTTCCCGGACGCGTCGTTCAACGTAAACACCATCTACCCGTTCCAGCCGAAGGAACTGGTAGGTACCCCGAAATGGTACCAGAAAATAGGGGTTTCCTATAGCACGGTGCTGCGCAACAGCGTGAACTTCCGGGACACCATGTTCCTGAAAAAGGAGATGTTTGACCGTTTGCAGACGGGTATGCAGCACACCATACCTGTTTCATTTTCCATTCCCATCGGTACCTTCACCCTGTCGCCGGGCCTCAATTACTCGGAGTACTGGTATACGCGCAAGATGTTCCGCCGCTGGGATGCCAATAAATACAACCCGCAAACGGATACACTGGGCGCTATTGACACCACCTACCAGACCGGCTTCTTTGCTGCGCGGCAGGCCAGCGCCAGCGTGTCGCTGTCCACAGCGCTGTACGGTATGTACACGTTCAAAAAAGGCTCGAAGATCAAGGCCATCCGGCATGTGGTGCGCCCTACCGTGAGCCTGAGCTACCAGCCGGACCTGGCTTCTGCCGCTTATTATGATCTGCAGTACAGCCATAACCCGGAGGACATTACCCGTACTTCCTATTTCTCGGGATCGATCATCGGGGTGCCAGGGGAAGGGAAAGCCGGCATGGTGTCCTTTGGCCTGGATAATAACCTGGAAATGAAGGTAGCATCGGAGAAAGACACCTCCGCCGCCAAGGAAAAGAAGATCAAGCTGCTGGACGGCTTCGGCATTAATGGCAGTTATAACCTGATGGCGGACTCCTTCAAGCTGAGCAACTTCAGCATCTATGCGCGCACGAACCTGTTTGAGAAGCTGAATATCTCCGCCAGCGGCACCCTGGACCCCTATGTAGTGGACGCCCGGGGCAAAAGACTGGACCAGTATGTGTGGGAAGCCGGTAAAGTGAGCCTGGGCCGCCTCACCAATGCCAATATTACGCTGAGCACCTCCTTCCAGAGCAATGACAAGAAGAGCCAGGAAAAGGAGAAACAGTTAGAGGAAATGCAGAACCAGGACCAGCAAAGCATGGATGCCGCCTACCAGGCGCAGCAACGGCAACTGGAAATGATGCGGAACAATCCCGGCGAGTACGTGGATTTTGACATTCCCTGGCGGGTAGACCTGTCTTACAGCCTTACCTACAGCAAATCCATTATACCGGACTCCGGCGGCGTAGTGGTGAATTTTAACCAGTACCTCAACTTTAACGGTGATTTCAGCCTGACGCCCAAGTGGAAGGTAGGCCTGACCAGCGGCTACGATTTCATCAACCAGGAGATCGCCTATACGAATATGTATATTTCCCGCGACCTGCACTGCTGGCAGATGTCCATCAACCTGGTGCCGTTTGGTACCTTCCGGCAATTCAGCATCACCATCAGCCCGAAATCCGGCCTGCTGCGGGATCTGCGGATCAATCGAACGCGGCAGTTCTACGATTTCTAGCCATTCACTTTTTCAATATAATCCCACATTATTCGGAACACCCGTTCCTTAAGAGCAGGCATATCGTCCTTGCCGAGGCCCTGCGTTTGGATAGGGGGCAGGAAATGGAAGTCAATACGGTGGGGCAGTGCGTAAAAAATGCGACCGGGCGGCAATATTTTCCGGGTGTGGAAAAGAACGGCGGGCATAATAGGCCGCTGGGTGTCAATAGCCAGTGAAAAAGCGCCGTCGTAAAAGGATTTCAGCGGCTGGCCGGTTTTATTACGGGTGCCCTCGGGGTAAAGGATCATGTGCATGCCCATGGCCAGCACTTCCTTCATCTGTTCGTAGCTGTTCCGGCGGCTCTGCTCATCCTGCCGGTCTACCAGCACGCTACCTATCCTGTACATGATGCCGAACAGCGGAATACGCGCCATTTCTATTTTGGCAAGGGTCTTATTGAGGCCGGGCACGCCGGGAGTAGTAACCGGCACATCCATCAGGGAGTTGTGATTGCAGACCACAATGTAATTGACACCCGGCTCAAAATATTCCAACCCTTTTCTTCTTACGGGGCAGAAGACAAGGGGCATGAACACCTTCATCCATCCGCGCGCCAGCACAAAGAACCAGCGGGTTCTCCGTGGTTCAGGCAGCAGGGAAACGATCCACATGGGCAATAACATTACCAGGAAGGTGATCAGGAATACCGACAGACCATACACGGTGTATACCCGGGCCAGTATATTCTTTAACCTGATCATATTATCATTTGTCCCTGTTAAATCGGGGGCGCTGTTTGCTGTTAAATTTAAGCGAGCAAATTTACAATATAATAGTTATATAATTTGTTATATGTATTTGGCCGTTTTATAAGCGCCAGTCCACCGGCTCCAGGCCGGCTTTTGCCAGCAGCTCGTTTGTTTTGGAGAAGTGCCGGCAGCCGAAAAAGCCCTTGTCGGCGCTGAACGGCGAGGGATGCGCCGCTTTCAGGATGTGATGTTTAGTGGCGTCTATCAGCACCTGTTTGTCCTGTGCAAACCGGCCCCAGAGCAGGAACACCACATTCTCCTTTTTGTCGGATATTTTGCGGATAACGGCGTCGGTAAAGGTTTCCCAGCCTATCTTGCTGTGGGAGGCGGCTTCTGCGGCACGTACCGTGAGGATAGCATTGAGCAGCAGCACGCCGTGCTCCGCCCATTTGGTGAGGTTGCCGGTGGTGGGTATGGGCTGTCCCAGGTCTTCCCTGAGCTCTTTGAAAATATTGATCAGGGAGGGGGGAGGAGGTACATCGTCCTGCACGGAAAAGCACAGGCCGTGCGCCTGCCGGGGACCGTGGTAGGGATCCTGGCCCAGTATCACCACCTTTACCTTGTCAAACGGCGTTGTATTAAAAGCGTTGAATATCAGGTTGCCGGGAGGGTAGATGGTTTTGCCAAGGGCTTTCTCATGTTTGAGGAACATGGCAACTTCTGCGAAGTAGGATTTATCGAATTCTTCCTTGAGGACTTCTTTCCAACTGGCTTCTATTTGTACATCCATGGCTAAAGTATTAGAAAAACGTCTAAATTTGAATAATTGGTGGAAATTGATAAATTTGCACTCCCAAAATGGAAGGATAAATATAGGATTTATTTCATTCAGGGAAAGCTATTGCAGCTATAAAACGGTCCAGTAGCTCAGTTGGATAGAGCAACTGCCTTCTAAGCAGTAGGTCTCAGGTTCGAATCCTGACTGGATCACAGCCCAATGTTCAGATAAGAACAGAAAAGTAAAGAAACCCGCGTAAAATCTAGGTTTGCGCGGGTTTTTTGTTTTTTCCATACCAAAATAGTTCAAAGGAATTCAAACAAAATTGTGAGCGTTGCGGTTAGCGGATATGCATTGTATATTTGCTAACCGAATTGACCTGAAGTGCTGATCTGGATTGAGTTTTACCAATTGTCCAGTAGTGTAAAGGCAAGTGAAGTTGAAACAAAATTGGTTAACAAAAAATGTGTTTGTATGGAAAAAGGTCATCAAAGTTTTGCAATCCTTTTCTGGCTTAACCGGCACCGCTGCAAAAATGATAAGCCAGCTATTTATCTCCGGCTTACTGTAGGCTCCAAACGTACAGAACTTTCTACTTATCGCCATGTTGACAGCCATTTATGGAACCAGGCTGGTCAATGTGTAAAAGGGAACTCAGATGAAGCCCAGGCAATCAACCAGCAATTAACCGTTATGAAGGCCGACCTACACCGGCATTACAGCCACTTGCTGGCGTTAGGAAAACCCATCAGCGCGGAGTCATTGAAAAATGCCTACTTGGGCATAGGAGAACAGCAAAGGACGCTAATGCAAGCCTTTGAGCATTATAACCGCAGGTTTGCCGAAAAGGTGAAGGCCGGGAAAAAATCCACCGGTACGCTGAAACGCCTTGAGATTGGCAAGGGAAAAGTAATTGCTTTCCTGAAACATCAATACAGGGTTTCCGATAAACAGCTAAATGACCTCAAACATTCATTTGCGGCGGACTTTGAGCATTTTCTTACCACCGTTCAGGGTATGACCGGCAATACTGCTTTCCAGTACCTGAAAATCTTAAAACAGGTGGTAAAAATGGCCGTGGAGCATGGATGGCTGATGGTCAACCCTTTTGCCGCTTTCAAATGCAGGTATGAAGAGCCTGAAAGGGAGCGGCTGACTATGGAAGAGATCATGACCCTGTACAATAAGGAGCTGCACCTCGACCGCTTGAAAGAAGTGAGGGATGTTTTTATATTCTGCTGCTTCACGGGGCACGCCTACCAGGATGTATTGAATTTGAAGCCTGATAATGTGGTAACTGGCATTGATGGTGAAAAGTGGGTAGTAAAGAACCGTGTGAAAACAGATAACCCGGAACGTGTACCGCTGTTGCCAATCGCTTTGGAGATAGTAGAACGCTATAAAGACCATCCCTATTGCAAAATATATGGCTGTTTGCTGCCGGTAAACAGTAATCAACGGTATAATGGCTACTTGAAAGAAATAGCGACCATTTGCGGCATAAAAAAGCATTTAACCACCCATACTGCCCGGCATACCTTTGCCACTACGGTCACATTGGAACATGATGTGCCATTGGAAACAGTAAGCCAGTTATTAGGGCATAAAAGTGTCCGTACAACACAGATATATGCCAAAATTACCCAACGTAAGATCAGTAATAATATGAGAGCATTAAAAGACCGGTTGTTTGGGGAAGGGAGACCATTACGGGCGGGGACCCTTTAACCCAATACGCCTGCGGCGGGCTTGTGCCATTTAAACAGATGATTTTTGCAACGGCAGTACATGGCCGGGCGGTATCGGAAAAATCATCTGTTTAAATGGCACTACTGTTTCCCCTTTTTTCTTTTCACCAGCCCCTTTAAAAGGAGGAAAGAAACGGGTAGGTTGCCCGGAAAAGGAGGTGGCGGTTTTATAGCAAGCGGTGTTTTTGTTCCACAAAAACCGCTTGCCCTTTGTTCCCGCTGGTCACAAAGGGGGAAATGCAGCGATGGGGTAAATATCAAAACTGATTAAAAAAATGATTGGGTTAGAATCCTTTGAGTAGTTCTGTTAGAGGTATATCGAGGGTGGTTGCTATTGCCTTGAGAGTGCCTAAAGTAGGATTTCCTTTACCTGTTTCAATTCTCCAGATTTGGCTGTATGCTATCCCTGCCGTATCCGCAAACTCACGGGTGCTCATGCCCGTTTTTTCACGTAGCTCTTTAAACTTTTTTCCAAACGCTTTAGATAATTTCTCGTCTTTTACACCGATCATTAAACCAAATTCAACAAAACCGGTAAAATTATTGACTTCATATATGAAGTCATAAGCGTATTTTCGGTATTTTTGTATGGGTTATAAGTCCCAGCATTAGTAAAAACACACTATTTTCGCAGTCTTCTACAATATTTGAAGTACTTGCGCTTAGATTCTCGACTAGAAACTAGCACTTTCGATTGGATACGAGAAGATAAGGGCGGTGCTCGCGTTACGGCGCGGGCGCTCTTCTTGTTCGTATCCGGGGTGTGCTAGCCCTCTAGTCGGCAAGTTGGGCCCTGCGTCTTTTTTATACACTTCCGGTAACGGCCCATTTGCCAATAACCTTAGTGTTCCTGAACATTTTTCTTAATGGGAACACTATCGTGTAACGCAAAATTTCTCATTATGGGCAATATGATGAACCGTCCCCTAGAGCCTATTCACCCAAATGAAGTTCAGGCAATGCACACCTTTTTAGGGTTACTCGCTCACGAGATCCACTCACAGATAGCAGGGATATGGACAACTAGTGGGGCCTTGCTGAAGGAAAGGAAAATGGATGCAGATATGCAGACCGTGCATTTTTCCCAGATACACGCTGCCAGCTATAATGTGATGCAGGTATTAGACAACATGGTGGACACGGCAAAATTTGATCATGGAAATTTAGCGCTTCACCCCGTTCATACCCGTTTCTTGTTTAGGGAATGGTTGCAGCCAGTTATCCGGCCTTTGGAAGTAATTGCACGGTCTAAAGATATTAAGATTAATGTAAATGTTAGTGATGGTGTACCGGAATATTTTGTTACGGACGCTGTAAAGTTGGGGCAGGTCTTGGGTAATCTGGTTAACAATGCCGTTAAAGCTGCTCCCTTAAATACAGATGTGGAGTTGTATGTTTACCCTATGGGAAATAGCCATGTGTGTTTTGAAGTCACGGACCAGGGGAAAGGGATTGCAGAGGATAAGATTCATCTGTTGTTTCAGCCTTTCCGACAGTTGGAAAAAGGCCGGGTAGGGATGGGATTAGGTCTATATATCAGCAAGCTGTGTGTAATGGCGTTAGGAGGTGAAATCATGGCATACAGCCAAAGCCGGGGGACTACCTTTAAGTTTTTTATAACACTTCAGAGGGATACGCCCTCTATTGTATAGTATAGTTCTTGGGTGTGACCTGTAAGGACGAATAGGCCGTGTTGTAGACAATACTCCATCTTGCTATTCGCATTTAGAGGCGAATTCACAGACAACGCAAGCCCCCAAATTGTTTGGGACCCCAACGCCGGGGGAAGGGGGCGCGGAGGCAGCGCCCCGGTTTATTATTCACGAATCCGCCGGCAGGCGGATGAGGTGAGCCGGCGTTTTGGGATTACCAAAACATAGCTGGCTGTACGAGAATCCGGGCGGGTGAAAGGAAAAATTTAAATGTTAATACGCCTGAATAAAATTATTTCCTATTTTCGAGTATCATAGTTCTTAACATTACAGGGACCTAACCAATTCAAGGTTAGCAATAAGGTTAACAAAACCGCTTACACCTGTAAACCGTTGATTTTATTAGTGTTTCTGAAAATATTGTGTTCCTGACTGGATCACAAAAATTTAAGCAAGTAGTGAAAGCAGTAATGTCATATAATCGTTCTTGTTGGTATCCACAGGGTATCAATCGGACTATCATGTGATATTGATGAGATAAAACGCAGTGAAGCGCCCGATTGGTAGTACCAGTCGGGCGTTTTGTTTATGAGCATGTACCCAATGTTGGTATAGGGAATAGTCTGCAAAACTATTTAACAGCGGTTCGATTCCGCTCATGCTCTCTGTTGATAGCGGTGGACGATGCAAGCCCTTACATGGACGCCCTGATATAATCCACCTCGTACACCGTGTTGGTGGTAGTGGTGCTGGCCTTGTACAACTGGAAACCGATCCGGTCCAGGGTCATCATTTCCCCCGCATTTATTTCGGTTACCTTCCTGCCGTTAATGAAATACTGCAGTTTGTCGCCCGCCAGTTTTACCTGTAGTGTATTTTCCTCGTTAAGCTGGCTGTGAATGGCTGGGGAGGAAGTCCAGGTTACGATGTTCACCGTTTGCCCGTTCACCACCTGGAAAACGCGGTAGCCGTCCTGGCCAAGTGAAAAGGCTACGTAGTTGGACGGATTGGCGTAGGAGAACAGGAGCGTGCCGGTATCATCGGGATGGCCGGCGCTATGGCGCATTCGTATCTCCAGGCTGCGGGTGCTTTGCGGCGCGGGGAACAGCGGCGCGTCTGCCCATATGTGGTAAGTGCCCATGGCGCCGGTATTATAGCTGATCACCAGCCAGCCATTCCGGGTAAAGCAGGCGCCGTTACCACTGTCGCCTTCCCTCCATATGGCGGATGGCGCGTCAAAATCTTCCTGCAAGGTCTGCCCCTGCCCGGGACTGGTATCATCTTGCTTGCTACAGGAGAAAAGCATGGTTAAACATATCAGGACAATACCGGAAGAAAGTGCCGGTAACCTTTCAGGCAACTGGGTCATGGTTACTGTTTTGCAGTTGGCAATGCTTTGGTTGATGGATGCCGCTTACAAAGATAATTGCCGGAATAGCGGTTTGCTAACTTTTTAGCTTTTTTTTGTCTGATCCGGGGGCGGTGGACCGTCATTCGGTTGTAACGATCAAAATTCACGTAATCATGCAGGACTTTATGTTGCTTTTCAGATCTAATTACCCGGAGTCGCAGATGCCTGACGGGGAAATGGCGGCCCTGGAAAAAAAGTGGGAGCACTGGATCAATGACCTGGCGGCGCGGCAGCGGTTGTCGCACCCCGGCCACCGGCTGTTGGCGAAGGGCAAAACAAGAAAGCCCGGCGACGTAGTGACAGACGGGCCTTACACGGAGAGCAAGGAATGCGTGTGCGGGTTCATTATTATAAAAGCCGCCTCGCTGGAGGAAGCCTTTGAGCTGACAAAGGACTGTCCCATCCAGGAAATGGGAGGTAATGTAGAGGTGCGGGAAGTGATGATCCGCGGCTAAAGCGCTACCCTTTGGCCGGTGCGGGCGGATTTGTAGATGGCCTCCACGATGCGGATATCGCGCAATCCTTCCTCGCCGGGCACCAGCATGGGCTTGCCTTGCATAATGGACAGGGCATCGTCGTCCATCTGTTTGGCCTGCTGCCAGGGCACGGAATAGGGGTGGTTGATCTCGCCCAGCGGGCTGCTGCCCCGTACACCGGCATAGGCGGAGTAGGGCGCCATTTTGATCGTGCCTTTTTCGCAGGTAATGTCCAGGAAGTTGACGTTCTCCCCGAAGCTGGTTTTGATATCGGCTGTTACGCCGCCGGGAAATTCCAGCGTGGCTTCGGTGGTCTCGTCTAGCCCGTTCTTGTAGATGTGCGGGCGGGTAGTGGATGTTTTGGCGCGCACCACGGCTACCGGTTCCATATTGGTGCCCAGGCGGGCGCCCTGTATGGAATATACGCCCATGTCGTACAATACGCCGCCGCCCATTTCCTTTTTCTGCTTCCAGTGGTCTGTGCGGTTGTCGCGGTAGCCCGCCGCGCAGTTTACGTGCTTTACCTTGCCCAGCAGTTGCTCCCGTACTATACGGCGGTACTCCTGCGTATTGGGCTCGTGCTGCAGGCGGTAGCCAATGGCCAGCAGCCGCTTGTTCTTACGGCAGGCGTCTATCATTTCCTGGCATTCCTGCGCAGTGAGCGCCATCGGTTTTTCGCACCATACATGCTTGCCGGCGTTGGCGGCACGGATGGAATATTCCTTGTGCATGGAGGGAGGCAGCACCACGTATACCACGTCAATGTCCGGGTTGTTGGCTATCTGGTCAAAGTTGTCGTAGTTATAGATATTCTTGTCCGGGATGTCGTATTGCTTTTTCCAGGCTTCCGCTTTGGAAGGGGTACCGGTAACAATGCCGGCCAGGTAGCAGTGCTTCGTTTGCTGCAGCGCAGGGGCCAGCAGGTCGGTGCTGTAGTAGCCGAGGCCTACCAGCGCCACGCCGAGGCGATCTTTCCGGTAGGGTATGGCAGACAGCAGGGAATGAGGGGAAAGGAGAAGGGCTCCACTGCCAAGGGCCAGTGTTTTGAGCAGGTCTCTGCGGGAGGTGGATGTCATTGTTTCAGGATTTACAGGTGTGGAATCAGGCTGATACTGTTCGTGAAGATAATGGATTTCGGGTCTCCTGTCAAGCCTCTTTTACAGGCGGCAGGCACAGCCGGTGCGCGGCTGCTATAACGGGCAGGAACATACTATACCAGTTCCCGGTGCACATTGGGCAGCTCCGTCACCAGGTCTTCCCCGTAGGCGGTGGCCGGTGTCTGGTAACCTGCTGTAAAATGGCCTTCCAGTATTTTCCGGGTGATGTGCAGCACGGCGTAGGCCGTTACATCATAGGCTTCCGGAGTGCGCAGCCTGGCCGTAACAGTGTGGCCCTGCGCGTCCGTTACCCGGCCCCATACGAGGCTTACCGCCCTGCTCCGCATGTTGTCATCCGGTCCGGCGGGACGGCGTTTTACCTGCTTTTTCAGGAAATTGCGCACGCCCGGTTTGCGTAGCAGCCAGTTGAACAGGGATTGTATCTTCAGCAGCCAGAATGCGGCCAGCGGCATCGTTGTGTAAGAACGGATGTTGGGAATGCCGGTGCTGTAAAAAGCGGTCGCTACATCGCCCCAAGGCAGGCTGCAGGTAAACATTCTTTTTACCCCGAAATCCACCCACATGCCTTCTTGCCCCACCGGCTCGCGCACAATGGCGCCATTGATCCGCGCAGCGCCCGGGTCGCCCAGTTTCTGCAGGGTGTTGATGGCCGTGCCATGGGAAAGGGTGCTGCCCAGTATGGTAAAGGCAAGTTGTAGGCGGGTAGCAGCCGGCATCGCCTTCTTGAGGAAGAGGGCCAGGCAGTCCGTGGGCACCACGTCAAAGCCGGCGCCGGGCAGCAGCATAACGCCCGCTGCTTGGGCGGCCGCATCATATTGCCGGATCATTTCAAAAATGTCCGGGTCGCCATTCAGGTCTATATAATGGGTGCCGGTTTGCAGGCAGGCTGTTATCATCTGGCGGGCAGTAAAATCATAGGGGCCGGCGGCATGCACCACCACTTTTACCTGGTGGAGGGCCTCCTGCAGGGCAGGGGCATTATCCAGGTCCAGCGCTATGTAGGGAAGATGCAGTTTGCCGGCCAGGGCCGCCAGGGCCGCTTCCCGCCTGCCGGCGAGCACAGGTTGTAAATTGTACTGGGCGGCATATCGCGCAATGAGCTCACCGGTATAGCCATAAGCGCCGTACAGCAGGAAGGAGTTGGATTGCATGACGGAAATGTACAAAAGAATATTTAAAATTGCGGGAGGAGATACTGCTATGATAACACGAGGATCATTCCGGCGCTTTACAGACGGGCTGGACGAACGGGAAGGGAAAATGCCGGTATTGTTTATCGGTCATGGCTCCCCGATGAATGGTATTGAGGACAACACGTTCAGCCGGAACTGGGCGCAGATGGGCCGGGAGATACCAGCACCGGCCGCCGTGCTGGTAGTATCGGCCCACTGGCTTACCAGGGGCACGCATATTACTGCCATGGAGCATCCCAGGACCATACATGATTTTGGCGGCTTCCCCCCGGAGTTGCACCAGGTGCAATACCCCGCGCCCGGCCACCCGGAACTGGCAAAAGCCACGCAGCAACTGGTCCGTAAAACAACCGTAGGCCTGGACCATGACTGGGGCCTGGATCACGGGGCCTGGACGGTGGTGCGCCACATGTACCCCGATGCCGCCATACCGGTACTGCAACTGAGCATTGACTATCATCAATCGCCACAATACCACTATGAGCTGGCCAGGGAGCTGTCCGCCCTGCGCCGGAAAGGGGTGCTGATCCTGGGCAGCGGCAACATGGTGCACAACCTGGGCATGGTGGCCTGGGACAAAATGGATACCCCGGAGTTTGCCTATGACTGGTCTGCCGAAATGAACGAGCTGTTCAAACAGCATATCAGGGATGGCAATCACCGGGCGCTGATCGACTATGAAAAGCTGGGCAGCGCCGCCCGGCTGGCCATTCCCACGCCGGACCATTACTATCCCCTGCTGTATGCGCTGGCATTGCAGGAAAAGGGCGAATCACCTGTGTTCTTCAATGATAAGGTGGTTTTGGGGTCATTGACCATGACCTCCGTCAGGATCGGTTAATGCGTCCTGAAATAAAAATAAATAGCTACGGCAATACTCAGCAGGATAATGGCGATAATAACCCAGCCCTGTGTCTTTGGCTTTTTTACGGCATTGATCAACCCGCGGGCGGTCAATAATGCTTCTACATTGGCTTTTGCAAGGCGCAGGGAGTACTTGATACCGGTTTGCTGATGTTTCTGGTGCCAGTAGTATTTAATGCCCTGTAACATGCCTTTGTGCAGACAGATCTCGATAGTTTTTTCTTCAATAGCGCTGTTGATGCTTTCAGTTGTTGTTGACTGCTCAAGCATAATGATATCAGTTTTTTTAACGCGGAATAGCTGGTTTTCGGCCTATAAGTTAGGGATTTTCTGGCTTTTATGCACGATTTTTAGCGGGGAAGGATGAGGCGGCTTTTTTGGCGGAGCGCGGGCGGGAAGGGGGCGGGTCCTGTTTTACCGGCCGGGCAGTAACCTGGAACTGGATGTTCAGGGCTTTTTGCATTTTAGCGAGGATTTCCAGGTTCGGTAATTTATCCCCTCTGAATAGTTGGGTAATGTAGCTGGCGGAGGTGTTGATCTTTTCTGCCAGCATTTTTCTGTTCAGGCCCTGCATTTGCTGGTATCTCTCTACTTCGCTCAGGAAGCAGAATGCCAGCATATGGGCCTGGTGCTGCATGGCTTCTTCTTCGGAAGAAAAGGCCAGCGCATTGTCAAAGTTCGCTTTCAGTGTTTTCAGGTCTGATGATTTCATATTCGTAGGATGCGACTTTTGTAATAATATTTTTGGTCTTTCCGTTCCTGACCTTGGTATCTTTTTTCTTTTCCAGTAATTCCGCTGTAACGATGTAAAAGGTACCGTTCCTGCCCCGTAGTTCCTTGCAATAGAGCCTGTCGTTTTCCTGCCCTTTAAAGAACTTCATGGCGGTTACAGCTTTACAGTTGTCCGAGATGTCTTCCTTATCATATAGCTCACTGATCTTTTTATTGCTCAATATCAGTGCAATGATATAATTGAATTTTTTCTTGTGCCGTTCATCCCGGTTAATATAAGCCAGGATCTCGTTTGCATTCTCAACATCAATGCAGATATGCTTTTTCATATCAGGCGACGACCTGTATATAAAACATTTCCTTTTCAAAATTAAGCTATAGGTTAATTGTTTCCAAATATTTTTTCCGGGACAAACAGGGTCAGCAATTTTCTGAAGAAGGCGGCAAGTTAAACTTTCAGGAAGGATTAAAAAGTGAATCAGCGGTTAACGGGAAGTTCAGCATTAAGCAGCATGGCCGGCATTTACTGCGCATCATGCTTCAGCTTCTCCCTGAACACCTTTTTAAACTTCTCCAGCTTGGGGCGTATCACATAGTAGCAGTACGGCTGGGAGCCGTTCTGGCTGTAGTAGTCCTGGTGGTAGTCCTCCGCCACGTAAAAATTTTCCAGCGGGGATATTTCCGTCACGACCGGCCGATCAAAAACGCCGGAATCCTGCAGCTTTTGTTTATAATGTTCTGCTTTTTGGCGCTGGTCTTCACTATGATAGAAGATCACGGAGCGGTACTGGGTGCCCACGTCGTTGCCCTGCCGGTTTAACTGGGTGGGATCATGACTTTGCCAGAACGCTTCCAGCAGCTCTTCATAGCTTATTTTGGCAGGATCATAGGTTACCTGTATCACTTCCGCATGGCCGGTACTGCCGGTGCATACCTCCTCGTAGGTAGGGTGGGCCACCGTGCCGCCGGAGTAGCCGGATGCCACTTTTACCACCCCGTCCAGGTATTGGAACTGGGCTTCCGTGCACCAGAAACAGCCGCCGCCAAAGGTGGCCTTTTCAAATGTAGTGTTGTTATTCGCTTCCATATCACCAGGTACTTTTTCTGTTTGCCGCGTTCAAACAGATTAATAATGAATGTTTTAGCATATCAATATATGATATACTGAAGCGGGCGCCACCCCAAACTTCGATCATTTCCATGCTTTGGATTGACAAGTTAAGTAACTTTAACATTCTTTTACGTTTAACCAGGTGAAACCGGGCACTTGCGTGTGCGGCGCCACCTGACCGCTGAAATGATTTTAACAACAGATGAAATATTTTCCTGATTCGGCCTTAGTACAACTGGAGTTTGACAAGATACAGTCTTTGCTGGAGGAGCATTGTAAAACCGAGATGGGCAAGCAGATGGCAGCGGAATTGCGGCTGCACACCCATATTGATTATGTGAGAACTGCTTTGCAACAGGCCCATGAGTACAAACAACTGGTATTACTGCAAGAACATTTTCCCAACGATGCAGTGCTCAACCTCAAAGGAGAGCTGCGTTTACTGAGTATACAGGGGGCCGTGCTGAAAGAGGACCAGTTCATGCAGCTCCGCCGGCTGGCGGAGAGCATGCACAGCATTTTCCGTTTTTTTGACAGCGACCGGCGGGTAACCTATGCCGGCCTGCACGGCGTTATTGCTCATACCCACTACGAGAAAAAGATCACCGCCCTGATAGACGAGGTGCTGGACGAGGCCGGGCAGGTGCGCGACAATGCCACGCCCGAGCTGGCTAAAATACGCATGCAGTTGTTCCGGAAGCGGACGGAGCTGCGCCGTGTATTTGACCGTATCCTGCAAAAGCTGAACAAGCAGGGCTACCTGGCCGACATCGAGGAAGCCTTCCTGAACACCCGGCGCGTGGTAGCTATTTTTGCAGAGCACAAGCGCATGGTGAAAGGTATCCTGCACGGCGAGTCCGATACCCGCAAAACCGCGTTCATAGAGCCGGAGGAGACCATCGAGATCAATAACGAGGTGTTTGCCCTGGAGCGGGAGGAGCAGAAGGAAGTATACCGCATCCTCAAAACCCTTACCACAAACCTGGGCGCCTACGGGCCCCTGCTGGGCAATTATCACGACATCCTGGGGCTGTACGATTTCATACGCGCCAAAGCGCGGCTGGCGCTGGACATGGATGGCAACTATCCCATGATCACGCCGCATTCCCAACTGCACCTGGTAGAAGCCTACCACCCGCTGCTGCTGCTCTATAACCGTAAGAACAACAAGCCTACCATACCGGTCAGCCTTACCCTCAACAAGGAGCACCACATCCTGGTAATCAGCGGGCCTAATGCCGGGGGCAAGACCGTTACGCTAAAAACCGCCGGCCTTATACAGTTGATGCTGCAGGCAGGCTTGCTGGTGCCGGTGCATCCTTCTTCCCAGTTGGGTATTTTCCGGCAGCTCATGATACACATCGGCGATACGCAGTCCCTGGAATTTGAGCTGAGCACCTACAGTTCCCACCTCAAGAATATGAAGTATTTCATGGAGAACGCCAACGGCAAAACGCTGTTCTTCATCGACGAGCTGGGAAGCGGTTCCGATCCCAACCTGGGCGGAGCTTTTGCAGAAGTGATCATGGAGGAGCTGGCCAGGAAACATGCTTATGGCATTGTCACCACCCACTACCTCAACCTGAAGGTGATGGCCAACAAGGTAAAGGGCATCATCAACGGGGCTATGGGATTTGACGAAGAGCACCTGCTGCCCATGTATAAATTAATGGTGGGCAAGCCGGGCAGCTCCTACACTTTTTCCATTGCCCAGCGCATCGGGCTGGACCAGCACCTGATCAACCGTGCGCGCAAGCTGGTGGATGAAGGGCATTTCCGGCTGGATAAGCTGCTGAACAAGGCGGAACAGGACCTGCAGAAAATAGAGCAGAAAGAAAAAGAGCTGCAGAAGCTGATCAAAGAGAACGAGCGCCTCAAAAAAGAATATGAGATACTGTCTGACAAGGAGCGCCTGCACCAGCAGCAGTCCCTGCTGAAGCTGCAGAACAAAATACGGGAAGAAGAGCTGCGGTACCTGAAGGACATGGAGCGCAAAATGAAGCAGATACTGGTGGAATGGAAGCGCACAGACGACAAGCAGAAAGTAATGAAGCAGGCGGAAGCCCTTTTGTTCCGCAAGCGCGAAAAACAGATCAATGAACGGCAGGAAAAGAAAGTGCAGGAAAAGTTCCTGGAAGTAGGCGGCGACGCCAGGGTGGGCGACCAGGTAAAGATCCTGAGCAATAACCAGGTAGGCAAGCTGCTGGAGATCCGCGACAAAAGGGCCATTGTAAAGATCGGTAACCTTCCCATGAATGTGAAGCTGGCAGACCTGGTAGTGGTACAGGAAAGACCCAAGGTGGTGGAATAACGGGCATCCGGTTGTTTTAAAAACGAACAGCCATGACCGGAAGCGGACAGTAGGCCGGGGCGCCGGATGTTTAATGGGTTGATTATTAATGCTGTATTTGTCTGGCATCCTCTTGGTACGGGAGCTGTAAACATAAAAACGGCGCATGTTCTCCAACTACCTGAAAATTGCCTGGCGTAACCTCGTCAATAATAAGATATACAGTGCGATCAATATCCTGGGGCTGGCCACCGGTATGGCAGTGGCCCTGCTGATCGCTTTATGGGTATACCAGGAATGCACCTACGACCGCTTCCTGCCCGATCATGAGCGCCTGTACCAGGTAAAGCGGAACTATAACAGCAACGGGGATATCCTCACTTTCAGCACCACTTCCCTGAAACTTGCGGATGCGCTGCGGAACACGATCCCTGAAATTGAATACCTGGCGGAAACGGACTGGATGGGGCCCCACGGGCTAAAGGTCGGTGACCGCAAGCTATACCTGCCCGGCGCCATGGCCGGCGGCGACTTCCTGAAAATATTCGGTTTCCCGCTGCTGGAAGGCACGGCGGCCGGCGTGTTGCGGGAGCCCTTTTCCATTGTGCTCACACAAACCGCCGCTCGGGCATTATTCGGTAATGAAAATGCGGTAGGCAAAATTGTCCGGATAGATAACCTGCATGACCTGAAGGTGACCGGCATCCTCAAAGACCTGCCGGCCGGTTCCACCTTCCAGTTTAAGTACCTGGTGCCTTTCAGCTATTACGAGCAGACCAGGGACTGGGTAAAGAATGCGCGCAACGGCTCCTTTAGCTGGAATAGCTTCCAGCAGTTCGTAAAGCTGAAAGCGGGCGTTAGCTATGCACAGGTGGCGCGTAAAATAAAGGGCATTGAGAAAAGCGAGGACAACCTGCACGCACAAAACTCCGATGTGATCCTGCAGCGCTTTGACCGGCTGCACCTGCATAACAACTACAAGAATGGGGAAGAGTCCGGCGGTTTTATCGAATATATACGGATATTCAGCGTGGTGGGGGTGCTGGTGCTGCTGATCGCCTGTATCAACTTTATCAACCTCACTACGGCGCGCTCTGCAAAACGGGGCAGGGAAGTGGGCATCCGTAAAGCCATCGGCTCGCAACGCCGGTCCCTGGTATTGCAGTTCCTTACAGAATCTTTCCTGTTTGCGGGTATCGCATTTGTGCTGGCCATTATCATGGTGCAACTGGCCTTGCCTGCTTTCAACAGCCTTACCGGCAGTGCTATTGCCATTCCCTTTTTTAACACTGTTTTCTGGGGGCTGATGCTGGGAGCCATGCTGCTGATCGGGTGCATGGCCGGCGCCCGCCCGGCTTTCTACCTGTCCTCCTTTCACCCGGTAAAAACACTGAAAGGGGCGGCGCAGTCCGGCCGTTCCGCCGCTTTTTCCCGCAAGGTGCTGGTGGTGGTGCAGTTTAGCTGCTCGGTAGCGCTTATCATTTGCACCCTGGTGGTGTACCGCCAGGTGCAGCATGCAAAGGACCGTCCTGCCGGTTACGCGATCAACCGGCTGATGGTGACCAATACAAACAAGGACCTTTACAACAATTATACGGCCCTGAAAGATGAATTGCTGCAAAGCGGGCTGGTAACGTCCGTTACCAGTGCCTCCAGCCCCGCTACCTGGATCGAATGGCATTCCAATATAGACCAGTGGCCCGGTAAGTACCCGGATGAGACCGTGGAAATGGGCATTATAAAAACCCGCGCCGATTATTTCCGCACCATGGGCATGCAGTTGTTAAGCGGGCGGGATTTTACCGGCAATTACAAAACAGATTCCCTGGATGTGATCTTCAATGAAGCCGCCGTTAAAAGGCTCCGGCTCAAAGATCCGGTCAACCAGGTGATTACCTGGGATGAAAGCCAATACCGGGTAATCGGCGTGGTTAAAGATGCCCTGATGGCATCGCCTTTTACCGGCGCGGATCCCACCATGTTCGTGGCTGGCGCAGTACCTGATAATTTTGTGATGTACCGTTTGTCGCCGGCCGTACAGCCGCATACCGCTGTTGAAAAGCTCTCAAAAATATTTGGCAGGTACAGCCCCGCTTTTCCCTACACCTATGATTTTGCGGACGTGCAGTACAGCGGCAAGTTCCGGCAGGAGCTGCTGATGGGGCGCCTGTCCGGCATCCTGGCCGTGCTGGCCATTCTCATATCCTGCCTGGGCCTGTTTGGCCTGGCGGCTTTCGTGGCAGAGCAGCGCACCAAGGAAATAGGGGTGCGGAAAGTGCTGGGCGCTTCCGTGGCCCAGGTATGGGTGCTGCTGTCCAAAGATTTCCTCTGGCTGGTGCTGATCAGTTGCTGTGTGGCCACGCCTGCGGCCCTGTACTTTTTACAGCACTGGCTGCAGCAGTATGAGTACCGCATTGCGCTGGGGCCGGATGTATTTATTGTAGCCGCCTTACTGGCGCTCTCCATTACGTTGATCACGGTAAGCTTCCAATCTGTTAAAGCCGCACTGGCCGACCCGGTAAAAAGCCTGCGGGCGGAATAAGTCCTGATCTTCCCCGGGGCCTGCCGTTTTTTTTGCACACCCACTTGTTTAGCTGGCTAATTATTTCTACTTTTACTCCGTAAAAACGGGGCAGGGTTGCATAATGTGTTGTAGATCAGCCATCAAGCCGTTCCAAGTACGAAATCAAAAAAACTGATAAATGTGATGAATAAGATACCGGTGAATGAAACGGTGAGCTATTTACTATCGCGGATCTGCAAAGCGCACCGGAACCGGGCGAATGAGCTGCTGGCCACCCTTGACCTGCATGCGGGGCAGGAGCTGCTCCTGCAGCAGATCCACCAGCAGGAGGGAATTACGCTGAACGAGCTGACCTGCGGCATGTGCGTATCCGCCGTCACTGTAACACGGACCGTGGAGCGCCTGGAGAAGAATGGCTTCCTGAAAAAGATCCGCTGCATGGCCGATCAGCGCTCCGTAAGGGTATATCTCACGGAAAAGGGGAAGAAAGCCGTGGAAAGCGTCACCGAAAAGATGTGGGAGGAGCTGGAAAAGGAAACAGTAGCCAATTTATCTACCGAGGAAAGGCTGCTGCTGAAACGGCTGATGATGCAGGTGCTCAAAAATTTGTCCTGATCGTTAGCTGACTAAATACTTATCTAGTGGAATTTAATAATAAATTATTTATAAATGCTGGCAGGAAGATTTTAGCTTTGCGGAAATGATGTGAGTGTTCTGTACTAAACCGTAGTGAAAAGCCGCCTTTATCAACGCTGCCTGCTTATTTACCACTCAAAATGATGTCGCATGAAGAACAATGTGTTAATACCCGTTGTTGATCTTAATAAGCATTTACCCGGTTCAAACGCGATCGAGGGGTTTAGCATTGGCCGTTCTGCGTACTGGCCATCCGTGCAGCAGCCGCACCGGCATACCGGCTTTACCATCACCCTGCTGCTATCCGGCCAGGTGACACAGTATATTGACTTTGAGAAATATACCGTGACCGCGCCGGCGGTGATCCTGCTGGCGCCGGACCAGGTGCACCAGCATGGGGAGGAGCGGGCAGCCCATGAGGCGGTGTTCATTCATTTTGACAAGGATTTCCTGCTGGCCGAATCACAGGGAATGCTGAACTGCTGGGCCTGCGTTTTCTACAAACGGGCCATCCCCGTAAAGGAAGCGCAGATGCAGGAGCTGGTGAACTTTGCCGGGCTGATATTAAAGGAGTACGGCAACATACGCCCCCTGCGCGAAAGCATTGTCCGCAACCTGCTCAATGCCCTGATCATGGCCTGCGCACGCCTACCGCAGCACAATGTGGCCTACATGCAACTGGTGGATACCGCGCAGAACCGCATGGTACGGCAGTTCAACGAGCTGTCTGACCAGCACTTCCGGGATAAGACGCAGGTGGCCAATTACGCGGATATGATGCACGTAACGCCAGGGCACCTGAATGATACGATCAAGGCAACGGTAGGGAAGACCGCCAAACAGGTAATTGACGAAAAACGGATCATGGAAGCCAAGCGCCTGCTGTTCTGGGGAGAGCTGTCCGTAAAGGAGATCGCCTGGCAACTGAATTTTGAAGATGATGCGTACTTTAACCGGTTTTTTAAGAAACATACCGGGCAAACACCCGTGATGTTCCAGCGGAGTATCCGTGAAAAGTACAATTAATACCGTAATTTGTTAAATATTAATCGTCTGGGCCTTTATTACCTTTGCATAAGATTTATACTAATATGAAAATTTAAGAACACATACCCGCGGACCTGTAACAAAATAGCATACAATTCCGTATAAGGTACGCAAGATGGGTGCGAGCCATGTCACATTACTCTTGGCCATTTCTGTTAAAACTACTACCCGATAACTGTCACTAAAACTACACCTTCTGCTGCTTGAGAAAGTAAATGGGACCATTGTGTCCTGGATGCAGGGGTTGGATCGTCATAAACAACATAACACTATAACACATGGAACCGATCCGTCCACAGGCGGAGTGGTTGCGTGAGACCTTAAAAAATAAACACTACACGATGAAACCATTTTTGAAAACAATGAACACTCACAGGCCTTATGGCTTTCTTTATAACTATAGTAAATCCGGTATAGTTATGAGATCAGCCGTTTTAAGTTTACTGGCAGTATTGCTATATAGCTGTGGTTCAAACCAGGCAGGCGCACCGCCGCCGCAGCCCCCGCAATTGCCTGTTATGTCGGTTACCCCGGCGCCGGCCACCACTTACCTGGAATTTCCTGCTTCGCTGGAAGGAAAGGTGAATGTGGAAGTGCGCCCGCAGGTATCCGGTTACCTGGAAAGGATATTTGTAGATGAAGGCGCCTATGTAAAAGCAGGTCAGCCTTTGTTTAAAATAGATCCCAAGGTATACGCCGAGCAACTGAACAGCGCTAAATCCAACGTGCTTGCTGCCCAGGCCAACCTGGAACGCGCCCAGGTGGAAGTAGACCGCCTGGCCCCCCTGGTGGACAATAACGTTGTTTCCGATGTGCAGTTAAAGACGGCAAAGGCCAACTATGAAGCAGCCAAAGCTGCCGTAGCCCAGGCTAAAGCGGCAGTAGGCGGCGCCCAGATCAATGTAGGTTATACCCTGGTCACTGCACCGGTAAGCGGCTACATTGGAAGAATACCTTATAAAATAGGTAGCCTGGTAAGCAACAGCGATGCCGAGCCGCTCACCCTGCTTTCCGATGTACGGGAAATGTACGCTTACTTCGCGATGAGCGAGGCGGATTTTATTGCATTCGGGAACAAATTTGCCGGCAAAACGATCGAGGAGAAATTAAAACAGGTACCGCCCGTAGAGCTGATACTGGCAGACAACAGCACCTTTGCCCAGAAAGGCAAAATAGAAACGATAGAGGGGCAGTTTGATAAAACAACCGGCGCTATCAGCTTCCGTGCTACGTTTCCCAATGCCGGCGGCATACTGCGCACCGGTAATACAGGCACCATAAGGCTGGTACAGCCCATCGACTCCGCCATCAAGATACCGCAGGAAGCCACCTTCGAGATACAGGACAAAGTGTTTGTGTATACGGTAGCTGACAGCAATAAAGTAGCCAGCAGGCCTATCAGCATTGCCGGGCAAACAACCAACTACTACTTTGTAAGCGACGGATTGAAAGCAGGTGAAAAAATTGTTTTATCCGGCACCGGCAGTTTAAAAGACGGCGCTGTTATTACGCCTCAGCCGGTATCGGCGGATAGTGTGCTCAAGTCAAAACCATTGTAAGTGGCAGGCTATACTTTACCCGTAAAGTATAACGTGCGGAAATCGATTTTACTTGCAATCTAAAAAGTGAACTTATCATGTTAAGAAGATTTATATTAAGGCCGGTTCTTTCTACGGTAGTGTCCATCCTGCTGCTATTACTGGGCCTTATATCTTACTGGGCCTTGCCGGTTACCTTGTTCCCGGACATTGCGCCGCCCAGCGTAACGGTTACCGCTTCCTACCCCGGGGCCAACGCCGAGGTAGTGGCCCGCTCGGTGGCTAACCCGATAGAAGAAGCGGTGAATGGCGTGGAGAATATGACCTATATGACCTCCAACTCCAGTAACGACGGTAGCATGGTGCTGACGGTTTTTTTCAAACAGGGAACCGATCCGGATATTGCCGCGGTAAACGTGCAGAACCGGGTGTCCAAAGCCACCAGCCAGTTGCCCACAGAAGTAGTAACAGCGGGTATCAGCACGCAAAAGGTGCAGAACGGCTTCATCATGTTCATGGGTTTGTATAGTGAAGACCCTAAGCAATACGATGAAAAGTTCCTGCAGAACTATATCAAGATCAACCTGATCCCGCAGATACAGCGTGTACCGGGCGTGGCACAGGCGCAGATCTTTGGCGCCAAGGATTATTCCATGCGTATCTGGTTAAAACCCGATCGCCTGGCTGCCAACAACCTGGCGCCGCAGGATGTGCTGGACGCGATCAGGGACCAGAATATAGAAGCGGCCCCGGGCCGTTTGGGTGAAAGCAGCCAGGAAACCTTTGAGTACGTGCTGAAGTATAAGGGAAAGTTGAACGTGGGAGAGGACTACGAGAATATCGTGGTAAAAGCAAACAGCGACGGGTCTATGCTGCGCCTGAAAGACGTGGCCCGCATAGAGTTCGGTTCCCTGTCCTATGGCGCCAATAACCTGCTGGACGGGAAGCCCGCTGCCGGTTTTGCCATTATCCAGACAGCAGGCTCCAACGCCAACGAGATACTTGAACAGATCGAAGACCTGCTGGTGGATTTCAGGGCCTCCCTGCCCAAGGGGGTGAAGACCGAGATCATGTACAACGCCAAGGACTTCCTGGACGCTTCCATATACCAGGTGCGTGAAACGCTGGTGATCGCATTTGTGCTGGTGTTCCTGGTAGTGTTCATATTCCTGCAGGATTTCCGTTCTACATTGATCCCCGCCATAGCGGTGCCGGTAGCCATTGTGGGTACCTTCTTCTTCCTGCAGTTGTTTGGTTTCAGTATCAACCTGCTTACCCTGTTCGCGCTGGTGCTGGCCATCGGTATCGTGGTGGATGATGCGATCGTGGTGGTGGAAGCTGTGCATGCCAAAATGGAGCAAACACGCTGGCCGGCAAGAAAGGCTACCCTTAAATCAATGGACGAAATATCAGGCGCTATCATATCCATTACCCTGGTGATGTCCGCGGTATTTATACCCGTTGGCTTTATGCAGGGCCCGGCAGGCGTGTTCTACCGGCAGTTTGCCTTCACGCTGGCCATTGCCATCCTTATTTCAGCCGTGAACGCCCTGACCCTGAGCCCCGCTTTGTGTGCGTTGTTCCTGAAAAATGAGCATGGGGAAGAAGGCAACGGTCACGGTAAGAAAACAGGATTTGGAAGCCGGTTCTTTAACGCCTTTAACACTGCGTTCAGGGCGATGACCAACCGCTATGTGAGGAGCCTGGGCTTCCTGGTGCGCCGTAAATGGATTGCCATCGGCCTCCTGGTCATTATCACGGCAGGCGCCTTCTTACTGGCCAAGAGAACGCCTACGGGCTTCATCCCTACGGAAGATCAGAGCTTTATATTATATGCGTTGAACACGCCGCCTGGCAGTTCCCTGGACAGGACCCATAAATCTACCGAAACCTTGAATGGTATGCTGGGGCAGAACGCCGCGGTGCAACATATATGGACGGTGGACGGTTTCAACTTTATCAGCAATGCCGCCGCATCACCTTATGCCGCAGGTTTTATACGGCTGAAAGACAAGCATGAAAGAGGTCCCGTAAAAGGGATTGACCAGATCACCGGCATGATGTACGGGCCGGCGAGCCAGTTGAAGGACGCCAGCGCCTTCTTCTTCACCTTCCCCACCGTGCAGGGCTTTGGTAACGTGAGCGGTTTTGAGTTCATGCTGCAGGACCGGCGGGGCGGTCCCCTGGACCAGTTGGGCAATAACGCATGGGGCTTCATCGGCGCGCTGATGCAAAGAAAAGAGATCGGTGCGGCCTTTACTACCTTTTCTGCCGGCAACCCGCAATACCAGGTGGAAGTGGATAATTTTAAAGCCAAGCAGTTGGGCGTAGCTATCAGCAACCTGATGCAGACCTTGCAGATATACTACGGCAGCAGCTATGTTTCGGATTTTAACCGCTTTGGAAAGTACTATCGCGTGATCGCGCAGGCCGATGTGCCTTATCGTAACGATGTTAAATCGCTCGACGGTATTTATGTGAAGAATAACCAGGACCAGATGGTGCCGGTGAAATCACTGGTGACCCTGAAACGTGTATATGGCCCTGAAACGGTAACCCGTAACAACCTGTTCAACGCCGTTACCATCAACGGTACGCCCGCACCGGGTTACAGTACCGGGGACGCCATTAAGGCCATTGAGGAAACGGCAAAACAGGCCCTGCCCAAAGATTACGGGTATGAATGGACCGGCGCCACCCGCGAGGAGATCAGCGCAGGTAACCAGCAGACCTATATCTTCCTGCTCAGCATTGTGTTCGTGTACTTCCTGCTGGCAGCGCAGTATGAAAGCTACGTGTTGCCGCTGGCTGTTATCCTGACCATACCAACCGGTATCCTGGGGGTATTTGCCTTCATCGGTTTTGCCGGCCTGGATAATAACATCTATGTGCAGATAGGTATGATCATGCTGATAGGGTTGCTGGCCAAGAACGCCATCCTGATCGTGGAGTTTGCCGTGCAGCGGCGACGCAACGGTATGGGCCTGGTGGAGTCGGCGCTGGCCGGTTCCAGGGCAAGGCTTCGTCCCATCCTGATGACCTCCTTTGCCTTCATTGTAGGTTTGATACCCCTGGTATTTGTACAGGAAGGATCGGCCATTGGTAACCACTCTATTGGATACAGCGCTATCGGTGGCATGCTTACCGGTGTGATCCTGGGTGTGTTTATCATCCCTGTGCTGTACGTTATTTTCCAGTATTTACAGGAGAAAATAACAGGCCGCGCCGGCTTGAGGGTGTATGAGGAAGAGATGGAAGAAGAAGTGGCTTTATAGACATAATCTAACTTAATCTGAATAGTAAAGATGCAAAAGAAATTATTCATTCAAATCTTTCTGCCGATAGTTGTAGTGCTGGCAGCTTGCCGGGTGGGTCGCAATTATGAGCGGCCTGCCCTGGCACTGCCGGAACATTTCAATAGCCCTGCAACGGCGCCATCCGACAGCAGCATTGCAGGTGTGGAGTGGAGGCAGTTCTTTCAGGACCCCACCCTGGTGGCGTTGATAGACAGTACGCTGAAAGGTAACTACGACCTGCAGTTGGCGTTAAAGCGCATAGAAAGCGCGCAGGAATACGTAAAGCAGGCCAAGGTAGCCTGGCTGCCCTCACTGGGCCTGCAGGCCACGGCCAATACCACCTCTCCCTCCAAGAACAGCCTGAACGGCATCAGCCTGAGCACCTTTTTGGGAGCCTCTCACATTGAGGACTATACGCTGGCGGCCAACCTTTCCTGGGAAATAGACGTATGGGGAAAGATAAAGCGACAAAAGGAAGCGGCCCTGGCCAGCTACCTGCAGAGCTATGAAGGCGCCCGCGCCGTGCAAACGGAGATCGTGGCCAATGTAGCCAACAGCTACTATAACCTGCTGATGCTCGATGAGCAGTTGCAGATAGCTAAGTACAATGTAGCGCTGAGCGATTCCATCGTACAGATGATACAGTTGCAGAAAGCCGCCGGCGATGTTACGCAACTGGCCGTGCAGCAGGCCATCGCACAGCAGCAGACGGCCGCTTTGCTGGTGCCCCAGTTGGAGCAGGGCATCGCCATACAGGAAAATGCCCTGAAAATACTGGCAGGCCAGTTACCGGACACGGTTACACGCAGCACTACGCTGGAAGAGATCCGCATGTGGGATCACCTCTCCACCGGCGTGCCGGCAGAGCTGATCAGCAAGCGCCCGGACGTGCGGTCGGCAGAAATGGAGCTGGTAGCCGCCAATGCACAGGTAGGCGTGGCGCAGGCCAGCATGTACCCGTCGCTGACGATCACCGGTACCGGCGGGCTGAATTCCTACAAGTTTTCCAATTGGTTTGATATCAACTCCCTGTTCGGTACGGTAGCCGGCGGCCTCACACAGCCGGTATTCCAGCGCCGCCAGCTTAAAACGCAGTTGGAAGTGGCAAAGATAGCGCGGGAAGAAGCGGCCATCCGTTTCCGCCAGCAGGCGCTGAACGCCATCGGGGAAGTGAGCAACGCCCTGGTGACGCTGGACAAGCTGCAGACCCGGCGCCAGATAGCTACCGACCAGGTAGAGACCCTGCAGGTAGCCATTCAGCAGGCCCGCATGCTGTTCCGCAGCGGCCTGGCCAACTACCTGGAAGTGATCACTGCCCAGAGCAATGCCCTGCAGGCGCAACTGACCCGCGCCGATGTGGTAAGGCAGCAACTGAGCGCCAGCGTAGAGCTGTACCGCTCCCTGGGAGGAGGATGGAAATAAGTTAGCAGTTTGTAGTTGGCAGTTGGTGGTCAAGGGGAAGAATATCAGTACTGCCGGCTGCTGATTACAAACTGCAAACTGACCATAAAAGGATTTGACTGTAAGATTGGTATTAGGTAAAGACAGATTGGACTTAAGATACGCCGTACGGATTGTGCGGCGTTTTTTTTGCCGGGCTCTTCTGTTTAAGGGATAAATTAATGGCGTGAATATTGATGAGTTTTTTTATATTACCGGACAAAGCTTTATACGCTTATGGAGACCGACAAATTCCGTGATGCTGCATTTATCCCTGTTGCCTCCCAGCCGCTGAGCGGGGAGTTGGGTGAGCGCCTCCGTGCTCTCCTGGCAGTTACCAACAACACCCCGGACCTGATCTATGTATTTGACCTGGAGTACCGCTTTACCTATGCCAATGCAGCCCTGCTGACGATGTGGGGGAAAACCTGGGAGCAGGCCATCGGCAGAAACCTGCTGGAGATCGGGTATGAGCCCTGGCACGCCGAGATGCATGAACGCGAAATAGACCAGGTAGTGGCCACGCGGGAATCTATCCGGGGTGAGGTATCTTTTCCACATGCTGTGCTCGGTAAGCGGATATATGACTACATTTTTGTTCCCGTTGTAAATGCACAGGGAGTGGTGGAAGCGGTGGCCGGCACCACCCGCGATATCACCGATATCCGGCGGGCGGAAGAGGCCCTGCAACGAAGCCGGGAGCAACTGGAGGCCCAGGTAAAGGAGCGCACCCAGGCCCTGCACCGCTCTAACGAAGACCTGCAGCAATTTGCGCATGTAGCTTCCCATGATATGAAAGAACCGGTGCGCAAGGTGCTGGTATTTGCCAACCTGGTGAAGGAAGAGTGCCAGCAGCAATTGAGCGGCAAAGGGATGCGTTACCTCGACAAAGTGCTGGATTCGGCCAGGCGTATCTATGCCCTGGTAGACGGCATCCTTTCCTTTTCCTCCTTCCAGGCAATAGCGCCGCCATCCGGGAGGGTAGATCTGAACGACATCATACGTGACATTGAGAGCGACCTGGAAATGTTGATCCGCCGGAAGCAGGCCACCATCCGGTATGAGGGGCTGCCGGTGATAGACGGTTTTCCCCTGCTTATTTCACAGTTATTCTCCAACCTGGTCAGCAACGCGCTTAAATTTACCCGGGAAACGCCCAGTCCCGTCATCCGCATTAGCGCGCAGCCCGCGCCGGCGCATGAAGTGGAGGCGGCAGGGCTGGACGAAGGCCGCGCCTATACGAAGATCGTGCTGCAGGACAACGGGATCGGTTTTGACCAGCAATATGCCGAAAGGATCTTCCAGACCTTTTCCCGGCTGCATACGCAGGGCCGGTTTGAAGGCACCGGCCTGGGGCTGGCGCTCTGCCGTAAGATCGTGGAGCGGCATGGCGGTGCTATCCGGGCCAGTGGAAAGGAAAACGAGGGCGCCACGTTTACGATCATCTTACCGTTGCAGCAGCAACCGCAGGGAGCTGACCGGCAGGTCAGCTCCCTGGATAAAATGGAGGAATAGGATTCAGGGTAAGGTTTTGCCGCTGGTGCCAGTAAGGGTAAATGGTGGGCGTTTCGCTGGCGGCATCCAGTGCTTTCACCTGTTCCACGGTTAGGTTCCAGCCCACGGCGTCCAGGTTCTGCTGCAGTTGCGCTTCATTTCTTGCCCCGATGATGATGCTCGATACGGTGGGCCTTTGCAGCAGCCAGTTAATGGCCACCTGCGCTACAGTTTTGCCCGTTTCCGCGGCTACTTTATCCAGCGCGTCAATAATATTGTAAAATACTTCCTCTTTTACCACCATTTCCGGGATAGGGCTGCCGCCCTGCGCCACGCGGGCGTCTGCCGGTAAGGGCTGGTTGCGCCGGTACCGGCCGCCCAGCCGTCCGGCCGCCAGGGGAGACCATACCAGGGCGCCCACCCGCTGGTCAAGGCCCAGGGGCATCAGTTCCCATTCATATTCCCGGTTAGCCAGCGAGTAATAGACCTGGTGGGCCACATAACGGTGCCACCCGTATTTTTCCGAAACGGCCAGTGATTTCATCAGGTGCCAGCCGGAAAAGTTGGAAGCCGCAATGTAGCGCACTTTCCCGCTTTGCACCAGGTCGTCCAGGGTACGCAGGGTTTCCTCTACGGGCGTATTGCCGTCAAAACCGTGCATGTGGTATACGTCAATGTAGTCGGTATGCAGGCGTTTGAGGCTGCCTTCTACCTGGCGCAGCAGGTGAAAACGGGACGATCCCTGGCTGTTGGGACCAGTGCCAAAGGGAAACGTAGCTTTCGTGGAAAGCAGCAGCCGGTCGCGCTTGCCGGCAATGGCCTTGCCCAGTATCTCTTCCGCCATCCCCTGCGAGTAGGTATTGGCGGTATCAAAAAAGTTTACGCCTGCATCCAGGCACCTGTCTATCATGCGGGTGGCTTCCGCTACCTGGGTGCTTCCCCAGGCTTTGAAGAATTCCGTGCCGCCGCCAAAAGTAGCCGTGCCCAGGCAGAGTACAGGTACCTGCAGGCCGGATGCTCCCAGTTGTCTGTATTCCATACGGTCTTTGTTTTATGATCCGCTAAAAATACTAAACTTCAGGCGTTGCGCCCGGACCGTTCATCCTTTGCCGGATCGCATGCCGGTCTGCATCCGTTTTTGCCAGTGAAAGGGCGCGCCGGAAATGTTGCAGGGCGTTGGCCTGGTCAATGCCTGTGTACAGCTCTCCCAGCAGCAGGTGGTAAAAGTGATGATCCGCCAGGTCCAGCTTTTCTGCTGCAGCAAGGGCCACCTGTTTGCCCCGGGCTTTGGAAAGCGCGTAGGTCCTGTTCAGTGCGGCAATAGGAGAGTAGGCAACCAGCAGCAGTTGGTTATAGAGTTGTAAGATGTGCTCCCATTTTTCCTTCGTATCCGCCGGCTGCGTATTCCAGTAAGCAATGCCTGCTTCCAGGTGATACCTGGAGAGCTGGCGGCCGCTGGAGGCGCGGTGTAAAAAATAGCCGCCCTTGCTGATGAGGTCTGTGTTCCACAGGCTGGTATCCTGCGCTTCATACAGCACCAGCTCCCCCTGCGCATTGACCCTTGCATCAAACCGGGAGGCGTGAAAGCACATGAGCGCCAGCAGTGCGTTGGCAGCCGGCTGGTTGGTGGGCTCATTTTCCACCAGCATGGTGCAAAGGCGCATGGCCTCAAAACAGAGCTCGCGGCGCAGGGTCTTATCCTGGCTGATGGAATAATAACCTTCATTGAACAACAGGTAAATGGTGGCCAGCACGGCAGACAGCCGTTCTTCCATTTCAGCAGGAGCAGGCCACCCGATATGCACCTTTGCTTCCCGGAGCTTTTCTTTGGCCCGGAACAGCCTTTTGTTGATGGTGTCCTTACCGGTGAGAAAAGCGTTGGCAATTTCATCGATCCCAAAACCGCAAAGAATGCGCAGCGACAGCCCGATCTGCGCTTCCACCGGGATGGCCGGGTGGCAAACCGCAAACATCATCTGCAACTGGCTGTCATTGATGTTTTGCGGCGACAGGTCTATTTCGTCCGTAGCGGACGCCTGGTCTTTCAATACCGGCGCCACGCTGTTGGCAAACACCTGGTCCCGCTGCAGGTGATTCTTTGCTTTATTCTTCGCCACGTTGTACAGCCAGGCCACCGGGTTGGGTGGAATGCCTTTCAGGCCCCAGGTTTGCGCGGCCGTCAGGAAGGTATCGCTGGCAATATCCTCCGCCGTGGCTATCTGCTCAAACCCGAAGCGCTTGCAAAGTACCGCCACTATTTTCCGGTATTCTGTTCTGAACAGGTGTGGTATGAGGGGCCCCTCGTTCATAAAGCGCTTTAGCAGTTATGGTGTTCCGTCACCACTTTTCTAACTTCCACGGTATTGCCCTCGCCTTCCAGTATCGGGCATTCCCGGGCAAAGCTCACCGCCTCGTCAAAATCCCGGGCCTTTATGATAATAAAGCCCGCCAGCGATTCCTTGATCTCGGCATAAGGCCCGTCCGTCATCACGTTGTTGTACTTCAGGACCTTGCCTTCGGTAGACAGTCCTTTGCCGCCCACGAACTTGTTCTGAGCGGCAATACCGCCCACCCAGTCATAATACTGCTTCATGTATACCTCCAGTTGCTCCGGTGAAGGCTGGGCTTCTTTGGTAAGGATGTCCAGGCGCATCAGCAATAAGTACTCGTCCATTTTTTTAAGGTTTAAATGTGATTAAATATATGCATTACACCCTTATAACAAGTGAGACGGTCCTGATTGGACATCCGGGGGAAAAAATATTTTCAGTGCAGCAGCCTGTTAACATAGTCGCGCAATACCAGCGCGTGGTTGTGCGCTTCGTCTTTGGCCGCATAGAGGAAGGTGACGGTGGCCTGCTGCCGGATGATGGACAGCAGTTCTTCCACGGCAGATGATCCTGCCAGTTCCGCGGTATACCGTTCCCTGAAATCATGCCAGCGGGCGGGGTCCTGGTGCAGCCATTTTCTTAATGCGGTAGAAGGAGCGACCTCCTTCAGCCAGCGGTCCATACGGGCGGCATCCTTCGCTATGCCACGGGGCCACAGGCGGTCCACCAGGATGCGGTAGCCGTCTGCCGGCGCCGGGGCGTCATATATGCGTTTAACGTGTATCATAGCGTGAGCGGCTGATACAATAAAGTTACGGGTTTACAGCAAAGGTGTGCCGGTGCCGTTCCGGTAATAGTCGAGCTTGGACATGAACATAAGGGCCATTTTACCGCCCCTCCATTTAGCTTCTTCTGCTTTGGGACCGGCAAAAAGGCTGTCCACCGTTTCATGCCAGTGGCGCAGCCAGGTATCAAAATGGGCCTGCTCAATGGGGAGCTGGGCATGGGGAGGGAAGGGCCTGCCAAAATAGGTATGCTCTTCCAGCAGCACCGTTTGCCAGAACCGGTACATTTTTTCCAGGTGCACCGGCCAGCGGTCCTGTATCACGCCGTTAAAGATCGGTCCCAGCAATTCATCCGCCTGTACCTTTTCATAGAAAGTGTTCACCAGCAGTTGTATATCCTCCATCACGGTTATATCCTTCATCATGCAAAATATTTGAAAGCCCGGTGGCTAGGGCCGCTTCAGGAAAGTCAGGTTTTGTTCCAGTTGTGCCGTAAACGTCCCGATCTTTGCCTGTTCCAGCATGGCATGCAGCTCATTCCTCACTTTTTTGAAAGCATGGTGAATGGGGCAGGGCTGTGCCTCTGAGCACTGCGGCAGGCCAAGGCCGCAACCTGAAAAAAGCTGTTCACCGTCCGTAGCTACTACGATGTCCGCCAGGGAGCGGCGTAAGGAGGCTTTATCCAGGTAGAAGCCGCCGTTCGGGCCTTTTATGGATTGCAATAACTGTTTCCTGCCAAGCTCCTGCAGAATCTTGGCGATAAAAGGCTCGGGCGCATCAATGCCTTTGGCTATTTCCCTGATGCCCACTTTACCGCCGTCTTTAGTGGCCTGGGCGATAAAGATCACGGCGCGAATGGCATATTCACAGGTCTTGGAAAACATTCCGGTTTCGTTTACCAGGCAAAGATAACGCATTGCCTGCAATAAAGGACAATAAACTCTTTTATTTTGTCCGCCGGATAGCCTCCGTCATTCCACCTGTTCCAGCCGGTAAGCGGAGGGGCCGCGCTTCAGGGTATACCGGATCGTTTTCCTGGGTACGGTATCTCCCGCTTCGGCCATGCCAATGGGGAAGGAGCGTACCACATACCCCTTTTCAATGTAGAGGGAATCATGCCCCATATAGTTTTCAGCGTCTTCGGAGGTCAGCTCCGGGAAACTGATGGGCAGGTTACCCTGCTGGTCAATAGCATATGCATATACCTTGGTAAAGTCTGCACTGTCGGCGCCCCTGGCAAAGCAGTATACTTCCGGCTGGCCGTCATTATCCAGGTCTGCGGCCTCACAGTAGTAGATGCTGCCTTCCATCGGCGTATTTACTTCCGCAAAGGAACTGGCGCTGTCATTACCGGTAATTACAAGGCGGCGCAGCGTATCTTCCCCTTTTGCGTTCACGACAAACGAATATTGTTTGAAGGTCACGGTCTGGTTAAAATCCGATCCGGTGGCCATAGCAGCGGAGTCTGCAGGAGGCGCCGCATCTAATAAGGTAGTGTCGTTCTCCCCGGCATTCCTGTTATTATTACAGGCCCATGCAGCCAGTAATCCTATGCCTCCCAATGCCAGCAGTACCAGCTTTTTTGATGCATGTATCATAGCTCGCTTTTTATACAGAAGGCCCAAATGCTGTACCATTTTGACCAGGCTGAGCACGGCGGCAGCGGCCCTGCAACTGTTCCGGCAGATCGCTCCCCGTTTGGTATTCGCACTTAACAGTGTAAAGCATGCGCTGAAGTCTTTCTCAATTTTTCCATCCATCAAAAAATAAGTTGGGATTTTCGGAACTAACCCTATATTTGTTTGGTAGAACAGAATAGAACAAACCAATAGATGCTACGTACTTGAACTGAAAATCAACGGTTTATTAATGGATAATATCATTTGGGGGAATTTTTCGGGGCCATCTGTATCAAAGCCACGTTCATCAGCGATTATCAACTAGTATATACCTATCATTAAAAAAGAACCTTTATAAACCACTTATGCTTCACGTTATGCATGTAAGAATTACTTCCGGAATGCAAGTGTTATTCCTCGTCATCATGGTCATACTGGGCGGTATTGCGCCCGTTTTTGCACAGGGCGGAAGGATTTCCGGTACTGTCACTGATCTGCAAGGAGAGCCCCTTCCCGGCGTGTCGGTGAAACTCTCCGGTACACAAACCGGCACCGTGACAGACGGTCACGGCGCTTTTATGCTGAACGCCAGTGTGGAAACCGGCACGCTGGAGCTTAGCTTCCTGGGCTATGAAACGCAGACAGTGCCTTTCACAGGCGCTGCTCCGCTAAGCATCAAAATGAAACAGGCCACTGCTAATGTGGATGAAGTAGTGGTAGTGGGCGCCCGTATGAAAAAGTCAGACCTGACCGGCGCAGTGGCTAGCGTGGACTCCAAAACCCTGCTGGAACGGCCCGTTACCAACATTAACCAGGCTTTGCAGGGCAATGCAGCCGGCGTTTTCGTCAGCAGCGGCACCCGTCCCAGCGACGATGCCACTATCAGGATCCGCGGTACCAACACTATTAACGCCGGCGCTTCGCCCATCTTCGTGGTGGACGGCGTGGTGATGGAAAACAACCAGGGCGGTTTTAATGCCGTGAATGTGAATGACGTGGCGTCCGTACAGGTGCTGAAAGATGCTTCCGCCACCGCGCTGTACGGCTCCCGCGGCGCCAACGGCGTGGTGGTGATCACTACCAAAAAGGGCCGGCGCAGGGGAGGGGACGGGCTCGTGACCTACGATAGCTGGGCCGGTTTTTCCAGCTTTACGCGGATGCCAAAGACAATGAATGCACAGGAACTGGCAGCCCTGCGTATTGACGCTTACGCTAACGGTTATATGAAAGATCATCCGGACGCCAATCGCCAGGAGTATATTGATAACGTGCTGCTGGCTTCCAATATCGCTTTCTCCGGCCAGGAATTCGAGGCCTATAACAATAAGCGAAGCTTTAACTGGCTGGACCAGGTAACCCGCACCGGCTTCCAGCAGAACCATGCGCTGAGCTTTTCCGGCGGTTCGGACCGGGGAACATTTTACCTGAGCCTTGGCTATGCCGGCGTGAAGGGCGTAGTGCAGGAAACAAAGCAGGACAAGTACACCGGTCGTTTTAACGCCGAGTATAATGTGAAGAAATGGCTGAAAGTGGGCACCAACACCGGCTTTACCCGCACCAACGACGATATCCCTTCCGACGATGTGTACGGGAAGGCCCTCAATGCCAACCCCCTGCTGGACTATGCGCCTTACCGCGATCCGGCTACGCGCTATACAACCGACTATCTCACGATCTACTATCGCTCGCACGGGGAGCAGAATAACAATGATTTCAATCCCTTCAACTCATTGCTTATGCAGCGCGATCGTAACCGTAGCCGTATTACTACTGCCAACTATATAGATATCACCCCGTTGAAAGGACTGGACATACGCTCCAGCTATTCACTGGATTACGGCACGCAGGAATGGTTTGAGTTTACGCCCCATAATATCCAGGAAGCCGTGCGCCACTATAACGGCGATGCACGCGCCAAGCACGAAAGATGGAGCGATACTTACTGGCAGTGGGATAACACCATTACTTACACCACCACCATTGCTTCCGACCACCAGCTCACTGCCCTGGCAGGCTCCAGCTCCAGCAAGCGCAGCTCCAGTTATACCAAAGCGCAGGGCGACCGCTTTGCCAGCGATGACCTTTCCTACTATGACCTGGGAGGAGCCGCGGCCATCGATAAATCTGTGCTGGGCTCCGACTTCTACGCGTACTCCCTGCTTTCTTTCCTGGGCCGCGTAAATTACAGCTATAAAGACAAGTACATGCTCACGGCCACGGCCCGCTATGACGGTTCTTCCCGTTTTGCGGAGGGGCATCGCTGGGGACTGTTCCCTTCCGTATCCGCAGCCTGGAATATTAACCGGGAGAATTTCCTGAAGGCATCATCCCTGTTCAGCCAGTTGAAATTGCGTGTAGGCTATGGCGTGGTGGGCAACCAGGATATCAGCAACTACGCTTATCAAACCCTCTATGGCTCCAGGGTGGACAACGGCAATGCCCTGCTGGCGAACGATGGTCGCCGCGGCAACCCGGACATCACCTGGGAAAAGCAGAAGCAGGCGAATGTGGGCCTCGACATGGGTTTGTTCCGGTCCAGGCTGAGCATTACCGCGGACTTCTTTTATATCAACAACGACAACCTGCTGCTGAACCGCTCCCTGGCTACCACTACCGGCTATACGCAGGAATGGGAGAACATCGGCCGCGTGAACAACAAGGGTATGGAATTTTCCGTCACCGGCGAGATCATCCGGCAGAAAAACCTGAACTGGACGCTGTCCGGCAATATTTCCTTCGACAAGAATACCGTAAAGCAGTTGTACGGGGACGCTACGGTGCTGTACAACACGTATGAGAACGTGATACAGCGGGAAGGCAATATTTTCCTGGGCCGTTCGCTGCATACTATTTACACCCTTCAATCCGGCGGCATTGCACAGGAGTCCAACCGCGCGGAATGGGAGCACCTGAATTACAACGGCAAGACGGTAAGCCCGGGTGATCTCTTTGCCAGGGATATAGCCGGCCCCGCCGGCAAGCCCGATGGCATTGTGGACCAGTACGACCGGACCATAGTGGCCAAAACAGATCCCAAGTTCTATGGCGGCTTCTCTACAAATCTTTCCTACAAGGCCTTTACGCTGAATGCCATGTTTACCTACTCCTACGGCGCTAAAAAGATCAGCAGCTATTACGAGGGGCTGATCAACAGCATTGGTGAAAGCATGGCTTCCGTGGACCTGCTGGACCGCTGGACGCCGGAGCATACCAGTACGGATATTCCCCGGGTGATCACCAATACCAGCTACAACCGCTACAACCCGTCGGACCTGGATTACGCTATCCAGAACGCGTCTTTCCTGCGCCTGTCCGCATTAACGCTTGCCTACAATCTCCCGCAGCACATGTTGAGCGCCTGGAAGCTCAATAACCTGCGCCTGTATGTAACCGGTTCCAACCTGTTCTGCATCACGCCATACAAGGGTATGGACCCGGAAACCGGCGACTACGGCTATCCCCCGGTGAAGATGTTTGTATTTGGATTGAATGTAGGTTTTTAAAAAAACGCAAAGTTAAAATTATGCAACGCACTATAATATCAGCCCTGGTAGCAGTATTCGTATTATGCACGGCTTCCTGCAAAAAGTTCCTGGATGAAAAGAGTATGACAAAGCTCGATGAGCGCCAGGTATATTCCGACCTGGACCTGGTGGAAACAAGCCTCAAAGGCATTTATGCCAATTGGAAAGCCGTTCGTACGGATGAACAGGGCCTCATCATGATGATGGGAACCGATGAAACCCAGCAGGGCGCTTTCCAGATGAAAAGCGATCCGAACAAAGGCGGACTGGATCGTTACGACGCCAACCTCAACGCCACGCTGAACCACATCGCCAACCAGTGGAATATCCGCTGGCCGCTGGTGAATGAAGCCGCCAAGATCGTGAGAGGGCTTAGCCGGCAGGATGTGACGCCCGGCACCCGCGAAGCGAAGCTGCTTGGCGAAGCCTCTTTTGTGCGCGGCTTCATCGATTTTCAGTTGGCCATGTACTGGGGCGAGATCCCTATCCGCGACCTGGATCGAGAAGCGGAGCTGGGCCTTCGCCGTCAGCCGCTGAAAGATGTGTGGGCCTTCATTATTGAAGACCTGCAGCGCGCAGCGGAGCACTGTCCCAAAACCAATGATCCCGGCCGGGCTACTTCCGGCGCTGCCTGGGCCATGCTGGGCAAGGCCTATATGGCGGCACCCGAATCTACCGGCCTGCGTGATTTTGCTAAAGCAGCCGAATGCTTTGAAAAAATGATGGGCGATTATTCGCTGGTGCCCTACAAAGACCTGTGGGATTACAACAAGCCCAATACCGCGGAAGCCATCCTGGAATTCCAGTTCAGCCCTGTATATCCGAACAATAACAAATTGCAGTTCCAGCTAGGCTCCCGCGCTGTGCAGGCTTATTTTGGCGATGGCTGCTATTATTCCGGCTATGACAAGATCGTGCCTACCCGCTATGCCTATTCTTCTGTGGACAGCGGCGGCGTATGGGAAGCCGGCGACCTGCGCCGGGAGGAAAGCATCCGTTATGATTTTACCTATTACGGTGAAACGCCCACCCTGGACCCTATCACCTGGGAAGACCTGGGTAATGACCATGACGAGCTGCTGCCTCATGTGAAAAAGTACGAGGACTTCCGCACGGACAAGCATACAGACAACAAGATCAATAATATGTGGAATTCCGGCAAGAACATACCCGTGCTGCGCCTGGGCGACATTAAGCTCTGCTACGCGGAGTGCCTGAATGAAATGGACCGTGGGGCCGATGCCGTGAACGTAGTGAACGAAGTGCGCGCACGCGCCTGGGGTGGCGTGCTGCCGGCAGATAAGCAGTGGACGGCCATGTCCAGGGAGGCTTTCCGCACCGCTGTCATGGATGAGCGCATCCGGGAATTATTTGCCGAGGACTGGCGCCGCATAGACCTGATCCGCACCGGCAAATACCTGGAACTGGTAAAGGCCCGTAACAAGTGGACCGCGCAATCCGGCTCCATACAGGCCTTTCACACCCGGCTTCCGATCCCGGACACAGAGATGAAACTGAATGGCGATATCACGCCGGCTGATCAAAATCCCGGTTATCAATAATGAGAAAGATATTACAAAAAGCCCCGCAAGTAGTGATGACGGTGGCCATGCTTTTATTATTTCGCCCGGCGCAGGGAGCTGCGCCGGGCAACTGGAAAATCGTGTACGACAAAGCCGCCGGGACCCTGCGCCTGACAAGGCCGGCCGGCAACGTGCACCTGCAGTTGTACGCTTCCTGCAAATGGAAGGGGCGCCTGATCACCACGAAGGATTATGACACTGCTACCCTCACTACGAAGCCGCTGGGCGATGCTTTTGGCAAGGGTACCCTGCTACAGGTGACCTATCGCGATGAAAAGCTGCCCACGCTTGTGCAGTCCTTTTATCAATACCCGGGCAGGGACTACCTGCTCACGGATTTTACGCTGGAAGCTCCCTACGGCAGTATCGCCTCTAATTATATGGCGCCGGTCAACCTCATAGATATGGCATCCGTGCCGGGCCGGGGCGACAACCGCGCCCTGTTCATACCGTTTGACAACGATAAATGGATCCGTTTCCAGTCCCATCCGCTGGATTTCAATTCCCTGACCAGCTATGAGGTAACGGCTGTTTTTAATGGCGATACCCGTAAAGGATTGGTGGTTGGCTCCGTGGAACATGAGTTCTGGAAATCGGCGGTGATCATGCGAAAGGAAACTAATGGGAAGGGGTATACGCTTACCTGCTACGGGGGCGCCGCGGATTCCACTACCCGCGATCTGCTGCCGCACGGCGCACGGGAAGGGCGCCGTATCAGATCGCCGAAAGTGATGCTGGGCGTATTCGCGGACTGGCGCACGGGGATGGAGGCCTATGGAAAGGCCAATGCTATTGTGGCCCCGCGCAGGCCCTGGGAAAAGGCCATGCCGGTGGGCTGGAATAGCTGGGGGGTGCTACAGTTCAAACTCACTTACCAGAAGGCGCTGGAGGTATCCGATTTCTTTAAAGAACACTTGCAGCCGCACCATTTTGTGAATCGCGACGGGGAAGTGGTGATAGGCCTGGACTCCGGTTGGGACAAGTTCACCGAAGAACAGCTAAAGGATTTTGTACGGCATTGCGAGGAAAACGGGCAGGTTGCGGGCATTTACTGGACGCCGTTCACGGATTGGGGTAAACGCCCGGAGGCGAACATTAAAGAAGCGCCGCAGTATAAATTTAAGGACGTGTACCTCTATGCCAATGGCCAGCCCCAGGAACTGGACGGGGCCTATGCCATTGATCCTACCCACCCGGCCATTGAACAACGCATGCAGAAGGTGTCCGCACTGTTTCACCGCTGCGGCTTCCGCTATGTAAAAATGGATTTCATGGCGCATGGCGCTATTAATGCGGACAGGTGGTACAATCCCGGGGTGAAGTCCGGCATACAGGCCTATAACTATGGCATGCAGTTGCTGGACAAATACTTTGGCGATATGTACATCAACCTGTCCATTGCACCTGTTTTCCCGGCCCGGTATGCGCAGTCGCGGCGCATTGCCTGCGACGCCTGGAACAAGATAAAGGATACCGAATATACGCTGAACGCGCTTTCTTACGGCTGGTGGATCACGCATATCTACCAGTATAACGATGCCGACCACGTGGTGCTGCAGCAGGCTACGGAAGGGGAGAACCGTGCCCGCGTCACTTCCGCAGTGATCACCGGTTTGTTCATTGCCGGCGATGATTTCAGCAGGGAGGGCAGTGAGGAAGGCAAAGCCAGAGCGCGGAAGTTCCTGACCAATGCCGAGGTGAACGCGGCCGCTATGGGCCGCAGCTTCCGCCCGGTGGAAGGCACCGGCCTGCGCTCCGAAGACCAGTTCATGCTCACAGACGGCAAGGGCCATACCTACTACGCTGTTTTCAATTATACGGATAATGCCCGCAGCCTGCAACTGCCGCTGGAAAGGCTGGGACTGGACCCTGCCAGGCAGTACCATGTGCGCGATCTCTGGTCCCATACGGACATCAATGGGGCGCAGGCCATCAGTATACCAGGGAAGGACGTTCGTTTTTTTAAGATCAGCAGCAAATAGCTCACCAGTAAATTATACGCATGCGGAAAAAAGTAAGTGCCATTTTGTTTTTCCTGGTTGTTGTAACCCACGCAACGCTTAGATCGGAAACCATTCATATACAGACCAATGAAACGGCGCTCGTGCTGCAGACCGGGCAGCAGGGGCGCCTCTACCAATTGTACCTGGGCCCCCGCCTGTCGGACCCGGGGCAGTATGCGCACCTGGAAACCGCCATGCGCTCCCATGCCAACGGGCAGGCCTGGGAAGTATACCCGGTGTCCGGTACGGAGACCTTTTTTGAACCCGCCTTTGGCATCCGGCATAACGATGGCAATATGACCACTGTGCTGCAATACGTTTCCCACAGCGTGAAGAAAACAACGGACGATGTTACAGAAACCGTGATCACGCTGAAAGATGCTTTGTACCCCGTGCAGGTAAAGCTGTACTACAAAACCTTTGCGAAAGAAAATATCATCCAGTCCTGGACGGAGATCAGCCACCGGGAAAAGCGGCCGGTGAATATCAGCCGTTATGCATCCTCCATGCTGTACTGGAAGCGTGCCCGGTATTATCTCACGGAGTTCAGCGGCGACTGGGCCAAAGAAGTGAACATGCGCACCCTGCCCCTGGACTTCGGTAAAAAGGTGATTGATTCCAAGCTGGGCGCCAGGGCCAACCTGCATGTGTCGCCCTTCTTCACCGTGGGCCTGGGCGGCGCGCCCCGCGAAAACGAAGGCCAGGTGCTCATGGGCACCCTGGCCTGGACGGGCAATTTCCGCTTCATCTTTGAAGTAGACAATGAACAGAACCTGCGCGTGATCTCCGGTATCAATCCTTACGCAGCCGACTATACGCTGGACCCCGGGCAAGTTTTCACAACGCCTGCTTTCATCTTTACCCTGAGCAACCAGGGCACAGGTAAGGGCAGCCGCAACCTGCAGCGCTGGGCGCGCAATTACCAGTTGAAGGATGGCAGGGGCGACCGGCTCACCTTGCTGAATAACTGGGAATCTACCGGCTTTGATTTCAATGAAGCCAGGCTGGACTCTCTCATGGTGGAGGCCAGGTATCTTGGCGTGGATATGTTCCTGCTGGATGACGGCTGGTTTGGCAATAAATATCCCCGCCATGGCGATACCCAGGGCCTGGGCGACTGGCAGGTGACCCGTTCCAAACTGCCCAATGGCGTGCCGGCACTGGTGAAAGCCGCTACCCGTATCGGGGTAAAATTCGGCATCTGGATAGAACCTGAAATGGTGAATCCCAAAAGCGAGCTTTTTGAAAAGCACCCGGACTGGGTGATCATGTTGCCCAACCGGGAGCGGTATTACTACCGTAACCAACTGGTGCTGGATTTGAGCAATCCCGCCGTGCAGGAGCATGTGTTTAACGTGGTGGACCACCTGATGACGGAAAACCCGGAGCTGGCCTACCTGAAATGGGATTGCAACAGCCCGGTTACCAATATTTATTCCCCTTACCTGAAGGAGCGGCAGAATAACCTGTACGTGGATTATGTGCGCGGCCTCTACAAAGTGCTGGAGCGTATCCGCGCAAAATACCCCGATCTGCCCATGATGTTGTGTTCCGGCGGGGGCGGGCGTACGGATTATGAAGCATTGCGCTACTTCACGGAGTTCTGGTGCAGCGATAACACCGACCCTGTGGAGCGCCTGTTCATCCAGTGGGGCTATTCCCAGTTCTTTCCCGCCAAGGCTATGGCCGCCCATGTAACCAGTTGGAACCACGACGCAAGCATCAAATTCCGTGTGGATGTAGCCATGCCCTACAAACTGGGTTTCGACATCAACCTGGAAGAGCTGCGCCCGGAAGAGCAGGCCTTTTGCCGGGCCGCAGTAGCTACCTACAATCGCGTGAAAAATATTACCTTCGGGGGAGACCAGTACCGGCTTGTTTCCCCGTATGATGGCAATCATACAGCCGTTATGTATGTGAGTGGATCACAGGAACAGGCGCTTTTGTTTGCATATGATATTTACCCCCGTTTTGCGGAAAACCTGCTGCCAGTGCAGTGCCAGGGCCTGGACCCGGCGCGGAGGTACCGCGTGCGGGAGATCAATCTTATGCCGGGGGCAAAGCCGGGCGAAGCTTTCAACGATAAGGTCTATTCCGGGGAGTACCTGATGGAAGTGGGGCTGGATGTGTTCACTACCGGGAAGCTGCACAGCCGTATACTGGAGTTGAGCGCCGTGGAATAGCCGCCAGATAAACAACAGGAAAGGATGAAATCAGTTTTTGAGAAAATACGGGAACTGGACAATATGCCTTCTTACTCCAAGCATGAGCGGTTTGTAGAAGGCATTATTAACGCCATTAATGAAAAGATCATTGGGGTGGGAGACTCCCTGCCCTCCGTGAATGCCATGATAGCAAGCCTGGGATATGCCCGGGAAACCGTGATCAAAGGCTATCGCGAGCTGCAGAGTCGTGGCCTGATAGAGTCCAAGAACCGCCTGGGCTATTTCGTGGCGGATGATAATACCCTGCAGTCGCTTAAGGTGGCGCTGCTTATGTACACTATCGATACTTTCCAGGAGCAGTTCTACCGCAATTTCCGCAACGAGCTGGGGCCTAATGTGCACCTGGATGTGTTCTTCCACCACGGCAATATCGAAGTGTTCGAGACCATGCTTTCGCTGGTGAAGAACCGTTATGGCATGTACGTGATCTCCCCCATACACCATCCCCGCACCAAAGAGCTGCTGAGCTGCATTCCGCGCCACAAGCTGCTGATGTTTGACCGCTATGAGCCGCTGGACGGGGACTTCAATTACGTGGTGCAGGAGTTCGAGAAAGCCTCCTATGCTGTTTTTGAAGAGCTGGTGGATGAGATCAGGAAATTTGGCCGGATCATCTTCTTTCATAATCCCGATTCCCTGTTCCCGCCGGAGATCCTCCGTTCCTTCCAGCGTTTTATCGAAAAGCATCACATCAAGGGCGAGGTACGGCGGGAGTATGAGCCCGGTTCTGTAGAAAAAGGCGTAGTGTATTATGTGAATGAGAATGCGGAGCTGTGGAACCTGCTGAGGGATTGCAATACGAAAAAAATAAGACCGGGCAGGGACATCGGTATTCTTTCCCATAACGATGAGCCGGTGAAGGAGATCGTTGGCAACGGTATTACCACTTATTCCGCCAGTTTCAGCGATATGGGGAGGCGCGCCGCCCGCGCCGTACTGAGCCGGGAGCCGGTGCATGAGATAATGCCTACCAAACTGATCAGACGTAACTCGCTTTGATGCTATGAACGGGGTATCCCTACTGAGCTTCCTGTTGATCACTGCCGCCGTGGCGCTGATCTCCTGGTACAAGACCCGGAAGGAGAACCTGCAGACCGCCGCCGGTCTTTTCTTCGCTAACCGTAATCTCGGATTCCTGGTAGTAGGCGGCGCCCTGTTCTTTACCAATGTCAGCGCAGTGCAGTTCATCGGCGAGAATGAGCTGGTGTATACCAACAACATGAGCGTAATGGCCTGGGGACTTTCGTCCATATTTGCCATGCTGCTGGTATCGGAGTTCATTATGCCCGTGTACCTGCGCGCCGGCATTTCCACTACCCCCGATTTCCTGGAAGAACGTTATGATACCGGCACCAAGCATTTTGTGTCGGTGATCTTCCTGGTAAGCTATATCGTGAACATGCTGCCTTCCGTGTTGTACAGCGGTGCTGTTATATTTAACGGCCTGTTCCGGGTGTCCGAAACGCTGCACATTGGCTACTGGGCTACCACCTGGATGCTGGTCTGGCTCATCGGGCTGATCGGCTGCCTGTACACGGTGCTGGGCGGGTTAAAGGCGGTGGCCATTTCGGATACGGTGCTGGGCATTGGCATGTTTGCAGGGGGGATATTACTGCCTTACGCCGCACTGAAATACCTGGGCCATGGCTCGGTGAGCGCGGGCCTGGAGCTGCTGCTGGCATCGCAGCGGGAGCATTTCAATGCTATTGGCGGCCCCGGGGATGCGGTGCCGTTTTCTACTATGTTCACCGGCATGTTGCTGGTGAACCTGTATTACTGGGGCACGGAGCAGTACATCGTGCAGCAGGCGCTTGCCTCGCGCAGCCTGGCGGAAAGCCAGAAGGGCATTGCGGTGGCTTGTGTGGGCAAGCTTATATCGCCTTTGCTGCTGAATATTCCGGGCCTCATCGCTGTGCATTTGTACCCGCGATTGGAGAATACCGCGCAGGTATTTCCCCGCATTGTCAGCGATGTATGCCCGCCGATACTTACCGGTTATATGGCGGCCATTGCCTTTGGCGCGGCGCTTACTACTTTTAATGCGGGCCTTAATAGTTCCAGCACCCTCTTTGTGCTGAACCTGTACAAGCCCTTCAAAGCCTGGCAGCAAAAGCCCGTGGGTGAGCGGGAACTGATACGCGTGGGTAGGCGCTTTGAGCTGCTGGTTTGCCTGCTTGCCATGCTCATTGCCCCTTTCATTGCCTTTGCACGGCAGGGGCTGTATACATATATACAAATGGTGAGCGGCTTTTTCAGCGTACCTATTTTTACGATCCTGGTAGTGGGGTTGTTGCACAGGCGTATGCCTGCCATTGCAGCCAAGACCGGGCTTACGTTTTTTATTCTCACCTACACGGTGTCACAATTGCTGGTGGACACCGGTGTACATTTCCTGCATATACTGGCTGTATTGTTTGTGCTCACCGTGTTGCTGATGCTGGGAATAGGCGCGCTGTACCCGCGGAAGGAGCCGTTTGTACAGCAATGGAACAATGTGGTGGACCTGCAGCCCTGGAAAAGGCGTCACCTGTATGCGGTGCTGCTTTTACTGGCAATGGTGGCGTTGTTTGTAGTGTTCTCGCCGCTGGTCCTGGCGGAATAAGCGGCAGTTTGGTGCCCGGTAATGGTACACTTATTGTTGGCCCTGTTATATGCAAGCTGCAAAATTTCTAAAAACGGCGGCTATCCTGTGGATACTCGTGCTGCTGATCGTTATCCTGGTATATGGCAAGCCGTTTCTTGTCCCGCTCACCTTTGCCGGGCTGTTGTCCATGTTGTTGCTGCCGGTCACGAAATGGCTGCAGGCAAAGGGCATTCACCCGGTGGCGGCGGTCCTGCTTTCCACACTCATTCTGGTGGCCTTCCTGGCCCTGGTCGTTTTTTTTATTAGCTGGCAGATCTCCGATATAGCAGAGAATGCTTCCAGGCTGGAACAGCAGGTGAGCCTTAAGTACCAGGAGCTCCGGCAGTTTATTGCCCGGGAATTTGGCATTTCCCAGGCGCAGCAGCAGCAAATGATCGACAAGCAGCAATCTGCTTCATCCGGGAAAGTAAGCAGCATCGTAACCGGGCTGATAAGCGGGTTTGGATCATTCCTGGCCAATTTGCTGCTGGTCTTTGTATACATTTTCCTGTTCATCTGCTTCAGGGGACATATCAAGGGATTCATTGTACGGCTGGTGCCGCCTGAACATCGTAAGAATGCGCTGGCAACGATACACGAGGCCCGGCAGGTAGCGCAGGAATATCTTACCGGGCTGTCGCTGATGATCGTTTCCTTATGGGTCATGTATAGTATCGGGTTTTCAATTGCCGGTGTAAAAAACGCCATCTTCTTTGCCATTATCTGCGGGCTGCTGGAAATGGTGCCTTTTGTGGGGAACCTAACCGGTACGGTCCTTACTTTGTCCATGTCGCTGGTACAGGGTGGAGGTATGGGCCTGGTAGCCGGTATATTGATCACTTATGCGCTGGTGCAGTTCATCCAGACGTACCTGCTGGAGCCCCTGGTAGTGGGTGCGCAGGTAAGCATCAACCCGATGGCCACCATTCTCGCACTGGTAGCGGGAGAGCTGCTGTGGGGCATTCCCGGGATGATACTGGCCATTCCCCTGATGGGCATTGCCAAAATTATTTGTGACCATGTGCCTGTACTGGAACCTTATGCCTACCTGGTAGGACAGGAGAAAAAAGAAGATAGTCCCTGGAAGAAAAAGATGAAGCGCTTCGGGCAAAAGGTAAAAGCCTGGTTTACGGGAAAGTAAGCGCGTTATGCATTAAACGCCAGCCTTTTCTTCATTGCTTCCAGCACATTGTAAATAATAGGGCAGCGGCCATAATGCATGAGCATGGCGAAGAGGCGATCGGTGAATCCCGGCTGATGCAGGCCCGGAAACTCCCGGCATTCTGCAAAGCGTTGTTCATAAATGCTGCAACAGTTGTTGGTCAGAAAGTGGCAGGGGATGGCATTCATGACCATGTGGCTGTTGTTAGCGCCGGTTTCCACGTATTGTTCCATCACATCCGCTTCGGGCCGGTTTAAATACGCGGCCAGCCGGGTCACTTCTTCGGGAGTAATATTGACCATCAGCGAGCGGCAGCAGTTGCCGCAACGGGTGCAATCTATTTGCGGCGTAATGGCGGCATCCAGATCCTGTACGAGGCGGTCGATGCCGGCGGGTTCCTGTGAACGGAGAAATGTCCTGAACGCCTGGTTTTCAGCTTCCTTTTCCTGCGCCTCCAGGGCAATAACGTCGAGTTGTGTAATGATGTCCAAGCCTGCAAGGTACGCAAAATAAAGGGAAAGGACCCGGAAGCCGTTCAGGCAGACATGCTCAGGCTGCCCCACTGGCTGCCGGGATGTTTGTTTTCTGCAACCATCTGTTTCATTTTCGCTACCCTGCGGTCCTGCCGCCAGTATACCTTTGTTCTATTCATTAAACAATGTATTGTATGAACAGAACATGGTTGATTACCGGTACCTCCAGCGGCATAGGAAGAGCAATGACGGAGGCGCTGCTGGCACAGGGAGATGCGGTTTTTGCCACGCTGCGGAATACTGCGTTGCTGGACCCACTGCAGCAACAGTATCCCGGCCGGTTTAAGGCAGCACATTTGGAGCTTACTGACAGGGAAGCCATTAAATCCGTGGTAGCACAGGCATTTGACGCTTTTGAAAAGATAGACGTTGTTGTCAGCAATGCGGGATACGGCGTTGTTGGCGCGGCGGAAGAGTTCGATGACGAAACGATATTAAAGCAACTGGAAACTAATTTGATAGGCTCCATAGCACTGATCAGGGCTGTGCTTCCATATTTACGCAGGCAGGCAGGCGGGCATATTATACAGGTTTCCTCGGAAGGCGGGCAGGTAGCTTATCCCGGGTTCAGCATTTACCACGCTTCCAAGTGGGGGATAGAAGGTTTTGTGGAAACAGTAGCGCAGGAGGTTGCACCATTCAATATCCGTTTTACACTCGCTGAGCCTGGCCCCACTGCTACCAATTTTGGTGCAGGTATACAACTGGCGCCATCCATGGCGGCGTATGATAATACGCCTGCGGACACCGTACGAAAAATGCTGCTCGATAACGGCTTCGGTCCTTTGGACGATGTCCGGATGGTAGCAGATGCGCTGATTGCCTGCGGCCGTTCCGATAACCCGCCTTTGCGCCTGCCTACCGGCCCTGTTGCATTTCAGCACCTGGAAGACGTATTGCAAAAGCGCTTACAGGACATCAGAACGCAGAAAGCAGCGGCGCAGTTGTGACCTCCCGTACTGGATACTACCAGGGCCGTAAGACCCCGATAATTCCGATTTCCATTTTATTTAACAGGTTGTTTTAGACGATCCATGCGGAGATCGCTGAATACCAGCAGCACGGCAGCCAGCCCGATCACGAAAAAGCTGAGCACCAGCGGGAAAACGCTCTTCTCCATAAAGTGGCTGATCACCGATCCCAGGGAGGCCCCGATAAAAAAGAAAGCTGTGCCGTAAACCGCTGAGGCCATGCCTGCCATGTTTCCCATGGGTTCCAGCGCCAGCGCACTGCTGTTGGGCTCAACGGCTAAATTAATAGCCATCAGCAGCGCAATGGCAATGAAGAACAGGGACATACGCGGTGGATCGCCGGCGGCGAACGTGTACAGCAGCAGGAGCGCTCCTACTATCGTGTAGATAACAAGGAGCCACCTGATGGTACGCCAGGCTCCAAACCGGGACGACAGGCGTGCATTCAGCAGGGCGCACAGTGACATCAGCAAGCCCATGCCCGCAAAGATCCAGGCAAACAGTTCCGGCTTGCCGTAGATCTCTCCTACAATATGTTCGGAACTGGCCACGTATGAGCTTAATGCCGTGAAAAGAAGGGTAGTGACCCCGGTGTACCGGAGAAAGATGCGGTTGCAGATGACCCCGCGGATGGATTGCCCGATGTCTGTCCAGTTAAGCGTAGTGCGTTGTTCCCGGGGCAGGGACTCCTCCAGCCTGAGTGACCAGGTGAACACGATCACCGCGAACAGGGGTGGCGTGAGGAACACCATTTTCCAGGATGCGACGGACAGGATCGCCAGGCCCAGGAATGGCGCCAGGACCGGGGTGAACAGGAAGATCGTAAAGATGAGGGACATGATGCGGGCCATCTGGTCTCCCACAAAACGGTCACGCACGCCGGCAATGGTGGTCATAAAGACTGCGGAGGCTCCCATACCGGCTATGAATCGGGCCGCCAGCATGAGTTGCAGGCTGGGAGAGAAGGCCGCCGCCAGTCCGCCGGTAATATAAAGCGGGAACCCGATCCGCAAAATGGCCAGCCGTCCGAAGCGGTCTGAAAGCGCGCCAAAAGCGATCTGGGCGATCTGGCCCATAAAAAAGAACGAAATGATCTGCGCCGTAGCGGTAGACTCCGGCGGTAGCCCAAAGTGCTCCCGGAGCGCGCCGAATGCCGGCAGCATGATATCAATCCCTAAAGCTGTCAGGGTCATGGTGCAGGCCGACAGCGCGATGAACTCGGTTTGTTTCATTTTCATGAAGCCAAAGGTACTGTCTGGATCAGTAGCAGAAGGGCGGTGAAATAGACATTGTTGAGGGTGGGTTTGGACAGGAAATATAGTTGGATGTCTTTTACCTCCATTTGTTTAAGTGCTCCACTTTATCGTCCAATTGTGCGGCTAAAGATTTGATCCTGGATTTCAACAGTAATTTCCTGCCGTCTATTGTTCGCGTAAAGATCAGTTCGCAGGCGCCAACCAGCCATTCCCATTGCCCCTTGAAATATTCAGCCAGGTGCTTATTTCGTCCAAGTATTTGGGGAACGGCATGATAGTCTTTTTGCTTAATGAAATGCATAAACCGGTGCTTCCTTATTATCACATACCGGGGATTGTCAATGGGCGCAACAATTTCCTGCAGGGCATTGATGAAAGTAGACCTTTCAAAAGTGGTTCCGCCTTCCAGGTGGCAATGCACCGCGCCCCATTTGTCAACGGAGGCTTCGACTTTTAGTGCTGCCATGTCAGTATGTATGGCGCCCGCTTTTTGCATAGCATGTAATAAAGCCTTCCCGATCTGTTGGATATCCTTCGAAATATCGCGGTACATGAAATAAAGCCGGAGCGCTTTATAAGCCATCCTGCCGAAAATAGCCGCCCCAAGCGTACCGAGAATAGCGAGGAAAGTGTATAGGTCCTGCATGGACCTGATATGCCTTGCAGATCTGCTGAGGCCCTGCAGGCTTTCCAATCCGAACCCCAGTAAACCGGAGCCCAATGTGGCGATAAGGTTTGCAATCGTCTTGTTAAAATACAGGGTCTTAACGGCCTGGTAGGGCCGTTCTTCCGGAAACGGGATCCTGACCTCCTCTACAAGTGTAGTACCTGTTTCCAGTGCGGTTTTCCAACGTTGCTTCAGGCTTTCCCGGTTGCCGGCAAAGGCAAACATTTCCGCATTCTTTTTTTCGATGGCTTCCTGCTCGCCCATATTTCCCGGAATGTTCAGGCGATCAATACCGTTTTCAATTGCCGGGTCTTTCCGGAAGGAAACACCCACAAAGCTTCTGAAACGCCTTTTCAGTAGATCAAAATCATCTCCGCCTGTAGCGACAGTAGGGTCAATACAGGCCAGGTGCCAGATGTTTCCTGTTTTGTCCCGGTTCCCGTTCTGTGCCCGGATGGCTCTTCCCCGCATTTGATTGGACAGGACAAATGAGCCGACAAAACTTGCCAGGATCAGCGAATTAATGGCGGGCGCATCCCAGCCTTCTCCCAGTAATGACTTTGTACCTACTAGCACTTCAATTTCTCCCTGCTGAAAAATTTGTGTTACGATATGAACAATGTCATGTTTAAGCTGCTCCGTCTGTTCAATTAAAATGTAATTACTGTCAAAAGGCACGGGGCTTGCACTAACCTGTGAGATACTGTATTTAGCAGCTTTTGATTCAAACGCCGGGTAAGCTGTTTTCGGAATGATGATCATTGAGCCGGTCAGCACCCCGATTTTTTTATTGCCGGTGTTTTCACGTCTTAGCTTTTCAAAAATGGGGATCACCCCGATCTTGTTGATCTCAAGGTTATTTTCAGCGGAATTTATAAAGAACTCTTTCCGGATGAAGTCAGCAAGAATGACCAAACGCAGGTCCTGGCCCAATTGCCCGTGCTCAAAATCAACAATTGCTTTAATGCCGTTTAGTTTGTTGATGCTGGACGTCAGATAACCGGTTATCTTTTTGTTATACGAAAAGCTGATCTGCCGTCTTTCGATGGCGCCATACCGTTTTAACCTGTTTTCAAGCGCGGTTTGATGTTGCTCATAAGGCTTAAAGTATGCTTTCTCCCTGAAGAGATAAAAATCCAGTAAAATTTCAAGCCAGTTGTAATCAAGCGGTGGCACCTGGAGCCGCTTGTCTCCAATTATTTCAAGGTGTGTTTCCGGGATTTCTTTCCCGTTGGCATGCAGGAATATTAAACAGGCCGAATAGTAAGACAGGTTATTGTAGATCCAGTCCAGGTGTTCCATGGGGTTTTGCCACATCGGGAGAAGCTCCATGGCCCTGAGCATAGTTTCATCACTCCTTATTTCCAGGAACAGCTTTTCAATATGCCGTCTGAAATCAATAATGCTTTGATATTCTTTTTCTGCCGGTAATGTGAAATGCACATAGTCCTGGTGCGGGCACAGGTCGCCTTCCATGATCAGCTCAGGAACGGATATTTCGGTGTCCACCGGTCCATTCAGATCAATATATCGTTGCCATTCTGTAGCGGTAACATCATAGGGTGGCGTTGCGGTTAACCCTACGATTACCGGCTTGATTTTCTCTTTAACCAGTGTCAGCGTCTGCCACCATTCGTTTTTTAAATGGTGGGCTTCATCAACCACAATCGTTTTAATGTTTTGCGATCTCAGACCGTTTACAATACTGTCAAGGTTAGGATTGGCAGACCTGCCATTCCCGTTTTCCGCAGCTTCTTCTTCGTTTGCCGTGTCTTCATCTTCATTTTCATCTACAAGGTTGTTGCAAGCCGCATGAAGTCCCTGGTAGGTCACCACCGTCATGAATTTTGGATGGCGAATGTCTCTTGATATCCAGTCCGGCGCGTGGGGTGTCTGCAGGAACAGTTCGCAAAAGCGTTGTATCCACTGGTTCCGGATGGCAATTGTTGGTGCAAGGATTAAAGTTGGTTTGTTTAACCGCAGCGCTACTTCAAGCCCCAGGACTGTCTTTCCTGAGCCGGGCGGAGCAACGACGTGTAAATGTCTATTCGCCAGGTGATCTTGTAATTCGTCCAGCACCCGTTGCTGGTATTTTCTCCAGGGGTATTTGAATGCTGCATCCTTGGGATATGTTGTCAATTTGTGTGGTGGCTTTAAAAGTCAGGGTACGTTATGAACCTATATTACCGTCGCGCATTAGTCGGACGACATGTTTTTTTGTATAGTTTGTTTTTTTCTTTTCCTGTCCGCTCTTCGCCTGTCTGACTTGTTTTTGGCGGCATACTCATTTTTGTCAGAATTGAAGTGCATAAACCGCTCTGAAATCAGAGCGCCTTGCCTTATCATAAGACCATTTAAAGGGCAGGTGCTGTAACCGCAACTGTGTTTCGAATAGATGCCAAAATTCCTGTGTTTTATTTTTTTGTCGGCTAGAATTTTCTGTTGGTTATTAATTATGTCACTCCAGATTTGGTTTTCGTCTGCCTGGGTTAACTCTTTTCCAATTGTTATAATGTCAAAATATGTCTGTGGGTCTTTTAGCTGTAGAAAGTCAAAAGATTTTTTGAAGGTTTTATGAGTATATTCCCGAACCTCAATTTTGCTTGTAATGTCTAATTTGTCGTTTTCAATAATTGAACGATAGAGCCCCAGAATATTGAAGTCAGTATATTTTTTATAATTGTCAATATAGAAAAAATATTCCTTCAAAGTCAGCTTGTTAAATCTTTGTCCAATTTTCATTTTATAGTTTTGTAGGTTAGGTATACCCGGTTTATGCCTATCAGTCGCGGCCCGGCGCAAAACCAGTGTATAGGCTGCCTTATTTTAATGCTTGCATGATTCCTTTCTCTTCGGTTGTATTCCAATCCTGTGTCCGGCTACATTGATGCGTCCAGAATGTCTTTTTATCAAATGTTCGTCTCCTGAGCTTATCTGTCATGGGTAATTCGTCAAATATTGTGGCATAGACAATATACTTTTCTCCTGCCTGGAAGCGATAACCACAAGCGGCTCCGTTTGACGGCGTCAGAATTGTTAACGTATCAGCAACCAACTGTCCCTTGTATATTTTATTGATCTTTATTTTTACCACTGCAGTGGGGTGTTCCCGCCAATTAAAATGTATTTTGCTGGTGTCACCGGTGACTGTAATTCCCAAACTGTCGTAGTTTGTGGTAAAAGATATGGAAGTAACCTGCCCGCTAAAAACAATGCCGGCATGCTTCACACTTTCTGAAACAGATGCTTCTCCCTGGCAACTGCAAGCAAAGGAATTTGCTGCTCCAGTTAAAGTCAGGAAGATTGTTAGTAATATGTTCCTGTATTGTTTAAAGGAAGGTGTCGTTGCAAAAAATGGCGTAATGGTGATTATAGAGTGTCTCAAAATTTATTGCTGTTAACACTCAAATATACGTAATAATCTTAATGGATTTGGGGTAAACGGATAGGAACAAGATCATAGTACTAATAATTTTTCATTGCCGTTCATCTCACTCATATTAATAGTCATCGGCTGCATGGCTTTGAATGCATTAACGGTTGCATTATCATTTAACATTTACTTTTTCCATCCACATGCCTGCCACTATGGTATCTGCAGGCACATCTTTGGCGTCAAAAAAGTACAATTAAAATTGATGAGCACATTTTTCCCGATGCTTAAATGGTTACCATAAAAGCATTGATTTTAAGTGCTTTTGTTTCTCCTGCGTAGAGGAGGGTGTGGAACCTCTCTTCCGCCCACTATAATTCCATTCCGACGAGCATTTAGTTGAATTTTTTCCGGAATTCCAACGGAGACATTTCAGTTTTTGTCTTGAAGAACTTACTGAAAGATTGTAAATGTTCAAAACCCAGCTCATATGCAATTTCGCTAACTGAAAGGTTCGTGGCAGATAATTTTTCCTTTGCTTTTTCAATAAGTTTTCCGTGAATGTGTTGTTGGGTATTTTGGCCTGTCAGTACACGCAGTAAGCTGCTTAAATAGCCAGGGGAAAGGTTTAGCTGCTCCGAAACATATTTAACAGAAGGCAGCCCTTTTATTGTCAGGTTATCGTCAGCAAAATGCCTGGTAAGCAATTTTTCCAGGCGCTCAAGTATTTGATGGTTCGTTTTTTCGCGCGTGATGAATTGGCGGTGATAAAACCTTTCTGCGTAATTTAACAGGTTTTCAACGTGTGAGGTGATAATTTTTTTAGTGAACCTGTCAATGTTAGAGCAGTATTCCTGCTGGATGTTTTGAATAATATTGGTAACGGTTGCTTCTTCTTTTTCTGAAAGAAATAATGCTTCATTTACAAAATAGTCCCAAAAATCATATTGTTTTATGGTTTGGGCAAGTGTTGTATTCCACAGGAAATCGGGGTGGATGAATATCACCCACCCCGACTGTTTAAGTTTTTCGTTTTTATCAAGAACAATGCTATACACCTGGTTAGGGGCCATAAAAGACATGATGCCATTATCAAAATCATATTGCTGTTGCCCATATTTTACCTTGAAATTGGAGATTCTTTTTATAGCAATGCAATAAAAGTCCAGCAATAAGGTCAAGGGCTCGTCAGTGTGCAAATGTTTAATGGCGTCTATGTTTATAACACTGATCAGCGGATGCCGGGGTTGAGGCAATTGCCTGAACTGGTGAAACTCATTTATTGTTCTGAAATGTTTCATTGTGCTGATCTTCTTTTCTTACTTCCAATACAAGCTTGCCACGGCCATGCCTCTGCTCACTTTCCCGGTGCGCTTCTGCAGCTTTTTCCAGCGGGTAAGTTTTATTTACCGTGACCTTTATCTTATTTTCATCGACTAACAGCGCAATCTCATTTAACCATTCCCGGATATCTTCTTCACCATAGATGACCTCGCCTCTGGCGTTCTTTTTTGCAAGGGCCTTTGTAACATCCTCACCTAACGGGAATCCCTGGGTGGTCACCAACGTGCCATTTTCTTTCAGCACTCTTACAGATTTTTGTTGGATATCATTTCCAAGCGCTACTGCATCAAACACAACATCTAAGTCGTGCAGCATATCTTCAAAATCCTGCTTGTTATAATCAATGACTTCATCTGCGCCCAGTTGCTTTAAAAAAGCATGATTATTTGGTGAAGCAGTTCCTATTACATAGGCCCCTTTCCATTTTGCCAGTTGTACAGCAAAATGTCCTACGCCGCCGGCTGCGCCGTGAATGAGAATGCGCTGTCCCGGCTGTAATTGCCCGCGATTGAAAACGCCGTCCCACGCGGTAACTCCAGATACCGGTATGGCTGAAGCCTCAATAAAATTGATACTTTTCGGTTTTAGTGAAAACTTCCTTGCCTTTGCAGCAACATATTCGGCATAACTGCCGTCTCCCGGGTAGTTCGGGATACCATATACCGCATCCCCCTTTTTAAAACCGGTTACATTACTGCCAATCTCTTCTACTATGCCGGCTGCGTCCCAACCAGGTGTAATGGGTAGTTCTATTTTGACGTGCAGACGGCTTACTATTTTGCCGTCACGAATTTTCCAGTCTATAGGGTTTACAGCGCTCGCATATACTTTCACCAGAATTTCATCTGCCGCCGGAATAGGACGCGCTATTTCTTCCAGTTTCATTACCTCTGGCAATCCAAATTCATTAATTCTTATTGCTTTCATATCGCTTTCATTTTTTTTGTTGATGTAAAATTATGAAGTAGCTAAAGAATGGAGTTAGTCAAAAGCGCTTTTGGTTTAGCCGGATCGATGAAAAGTCATCATAAAGATGCAAACAGCTACACCTTGAGGTAATTCGCCTTTCTCTCAGCTTTAAGGGCATACTTTGATCAGATAGCCAGTGTTGGAAAGCGATCGGTCAGGGGCGAATAAAGAAGTTCAAAAATTATCAAACTAAAAAGCCTCCAAATCAAAAGACTTGAAGGCTTTTTCTTTTCCTGCGGGCTGGGAGGGATCACAATCGAACACTTGATACCTCTTTTGACGTTTTTTGATAGTTTAGATAGCCGAGGACCAGTTTAAATTCAAAAGAAAACCATTTGCCAACGAGTATAAGATAACGAAGCACTATAAGCCCCAAAAGGGGTGGTACAACCAGGCCTATTTCGCTAATAAGAATTCCGGTTAATTGAGTGAATTACGGTATTCTTCTGGCGATACTCTCACTTTTTGCTTTATGTCTGTGATAGAGATGGCAGAATAGCAAATAGAATAATTCATACAAGCGCCTACATATCATAATATTATACTATATAAATGTCAAAAAGACTTAATTTGAATAAAATCCTAAAATTAGCTCTTAGTAGCCGCTTAGCGTTTTTACGTAGAACTATGTAGGTAAATTGAATCAGCTAGTTAAAATATTTGATAATCAATAACTAATGCACTATTAAATTAGCTAATTTCCCAATTTATCTAAGGAACATAAGTTTTCAACAGTTGGTGTATTTCTATTTTACCTCGAGCAATAGGAAAAACTTATCTTCGTAAGTTATGACGATGACGCAACAAAAAATATACTTTTCCGGTCACGAGTCCTTCATTTGCAAGCAGTTTTGGCTTAAAAAGACTTTTGATTTCTCCAAAGCTGGCAGAAGCTTTACAGATGATGCGGCAGTAGTAGACTTAGGAGTGGGTAAAAACATGGTAGCCTCTTTGCGTTACTGGGGAAAAGCTTTTGGTATATTGGATGAAAATGACCAGCCTACCACAATCGCTCAATATCTATTTGGTGCAGCAGGGCGGGACCCTTATCTGGAAGATTTTGCAACCATGTGGTTACTGCACTTTCATCTGCTAAAATTAAATCGTTTCTCCATCGCCAATTTATTGTTCAATGAGCTTAGAAAAGAACGAACAGAGTTTACTAAAGATCAACTTGTCAATTTCATATCCAGAAAGGCGAAAGAACATGAAACGAACACGGACAATCTAAATACCATAGAGCGTGACGTCAACGTGTTGATTCGCATGTATTCAAAGCCACAAAAAGGTGATACCATAGACATCGAAGATGATTTTACGGGAATATTGATTGACCTTGATCTGATGAAGCGATTTAAGCAGCGTGACTTGGATAATAGACTCGTAGAATGGTACAAAATAGAATCAGAAGACCGGGTAGGTTTACCGTGCGAAGTAGTATTGTTCACCATTTTAGACAATTATGGTGAAGGTCAGCAGACAATTACCTTCCGCGAACTATTAATCGGGGCTAACTCACCTGGCGCCGTGTTTTCACTTAACCCTGACGGACTATATCATCAATTGAAAGAAATTTCATATAAGTATAACAAGCAGGTAGTATATACAGAAACAGCAGGCAACGAGGTGTTTCAAATTAAAAAAACTATCAATAAGTACGATATTTTAAATGACTACTATAACCGATAAAAAGAAACAGCAAGCAATTAAAAGCTTTTCGCCCTCCGTAAATATCATACGGGATGCTGATAGTATGTTGCATTATATCCCAACTACTAATGCCAAGCTGGTATTTACGCAATTAATCAACGACTACCGGGTGGGTATTCGTTCTTTTACTATTGTAGGTGCCTATGGTATTGGTAAGTCAGCCTTCCTTTGGGCCTTTGAAAAAAACATCAATCACACGCAGTATATCTTTTCCAAGCTTAGCGATAGTATGCCCGTTAAGGAATTTGATTTTCTGCGTATTGTGGGTCAATACAGTTCCCTTAGCAATGAAATAGCCAAACAGCTAGGGATTGGGACAAAAGAAATTACTGCAGAAACATTGCTTTCTGCGTTAGATAAGCATTATAAAGCTTTGGCCAAAACGGGTAAAGGGTTGGCCATTGTCGTGGATGAATTTGGTAAATTCCTGGAATACGCAGCTAAGAATAATCCTGAAAGAGAGCTCTATTTCATACAGCAAATAGCCGAGTATGCTAATGATGCAAAGAAGAATATTTTGTTCGTCACAACACTGCATCAGGATTTTAACGGCTATGCGCGTGGCCTTACCAATACCCAGCAAAAAGAATGGGATAAAGTAAAAGGCCGTCTTAAGGAGATTACATTCAATGAGCCAGTAGAACAATTAATGTTTTTAGCCTCTGAACGCTTAGCCGAATTGCAACTAGGACAAAAGGATAAACTATTCTCTAAACTTTTCAAAAGCATAGAAGCGGCGAAGGCCTTTCCTCTTAAAGATTATTTTTCGGAGAGCTTCGCCGAAAAGCTATTACCCTTCGATATCTTGACTGCAGCAGTATTGACATTGAGTCTTCAAAAATACGGGCAAAATGAGCGGTCTCTATTTTCCTTTATCGAATCGAATGACCACCTGGGAATTCGGCAATATAAGAAAGACACATCCGGCTATTACAACCTTGCCAATCTGTACGACTACTTGGTATATAATTTCCATTCCCTACTAGCTACGAAGTTTAATCCACATTATGCCCAATGGTCAGCCATACGCCTTGCTATCGAGCGTGTAGAAGGCTTGTTAGATGATCGGGTAAGCGATGCTTTAAAGCTGGTTAAAACGATTGGCTTGCTCAATATCTTTGCTACAGCGTCGGCGCGTATTAATCACACCTTTTTAGTAGAATATGGAAAATATAGTTTAGGAATAAAGTTTCCTGAAGAAGTCATTGCAAAACTACAAAGTCTTAAAATAATCCGATTTGTAAAACATAGCGATAGATTTATCCTTTTCGAAGGTACAGACTTAGATATAGAACTAGCTATCAATGAAGCGGGCAATCTAGTGGAACGTGTAATTAATATCGTTCATCACCTTGGTAAACATTTCGAGTTACCTTACTTATCTGCAAAGGCCGCCTACTATGAAAGAGGGACACCTCGGATCTTCGCTTTTCGACTGACTGAAGAACCTTGGACACAAGCACCTGAGAATGAAATCGACGGGATTATTAATCTCATTTTCTCAGACAATTACAAGGAGAAAGATATTAAAACAGCCTCAGGAGCAAATAGAGAAGCTATCCTGTATGGCCTATATAAAAACACAGACGAGATCAGAAATTTATTGTTTGAAATAGAAAAGATTGAGAAAGTCAAGGAAATTAACAAAGAAGATCGCATTGCAGTACGCGAGTTGAACAATATACTATCCCATCAAACCAAATTACTTAACCATTATGTACTAACCAATATCTATGCTGGCGATCAGTCGTCTATTGTTTGGTACTTCAATGGTAAAAAGCAAATAATTTCAGGCGAGAGATCTTTTAACCAATTGCTTTCTAAGATTTGTAATGAAGTATACCCTTATACACCCATTTTTAAAAATGAAATGGTGAATAAGACCAAATTATCGGGGGCCCTTTCTGTGGCAAAGAAAAACCTGTTGAAGAGCCTTACAGAAAATTGCAATGATCCTAATTTAGGTTTTGATAATACTAAGTTTCCACCAGAAAAAACGGTTTACCTCTCCTTGCTTCGGAATACTGGTATTCATCAACAACTTAAAGATGGGGTTTCGCTCGTTGCTCCAACGGACCCCAGTTTTCAGCACCTATGGGAAGCGGGAATGGCATTCCTGGAAAGCACCCGTACGGGGAAAAGGAGTTTAAAAGAGTTCGTTGATATATTGTCTGCACGGCCATTTAAGCTTAAAAAAGGACTGATTGATTTCTGGCTACCTATTTTCCTTTTTGTCCGGCGCGACGATTTTGCGTTATTTGGGCAAGATGGATATATTCCTACGCTTACGGATGACACCTTGGAACTTGTAAGTCGCGCTCCTGGCAGCTATGAGCTAAAGGCTTTTGATATAGCAGGTGTGAAACTCAATATTTTCAATCGATATCGTAGCTTGCTCAACCAATCGGAACAAGATAGACCTACCAATCAAACGTTCATTGAAACAATAAAACCTTTTCTGGTTTTTTATAAGGACTTACCAAGTTACGCCAAGCATACGAAAACCCTAAACAAAAAAACGTTAGCATTACGTGAGGCGATAGCGTACTCAAAAAACCCAGAGGAAACTTTTTTTGAACAGTTTCCTAAAGCGCTTGGCTATACCATCCCTCAACTTCAAAAGAATGAAAAGGAATTAGCCGAATTTGTGAACCAACTGCAAAAAAGTATCCGGGAAATACGCACTTGTTTTGATGAGTTGGTCAATACTTTTGAATCCTTTATCCAGGAAGAGATAATAGGCAATAAAGTAGCTTTTCCAAGTTATAAAGAAAGTCTGCAACAGCGCTTTTTAGCCATCAAAAGACATTTGCTTTTACCTTATCAAAGGGTATTTGTACAGCGCATTCAATCGGAACTAGATGATCGTAAAGCCTGGCTCAACTCCCTAGCACAAGCCTGTATTGGCAAATCGCTTGAAATGATGACAGATGAGGAGTGGCCGTTACTGGTGGAAAAGTTTAAGGATACTGTACACGAGCTGGACAATCTTTCCGATATCAGTAAAAGTGGCTTTGATGAAGGAAAAGAAATTGCTGTTAAATTTGAAGTGACCTCTTTTGTGAAAGGTTTGCAGCGTAACCTGGTACGTTTGCCTAAAACAAAAAATAAAGAATTGATCCAATTGCAAAGCGCAGTTAAAGCCAAATTGAGTAACGATAAGCAGCTCAATATTGCTATGCTTGCGCAACTATTAGAAGAATTGATCCGTAATGAAAAGTAAAGTAAGACACGTTTTAGGAATATCAGGGGGCAAGGATAGCGCCGCTCTTGCTATTTACATGTTCGAGAACTATCCCGAACTCCCTATCGAATATTATACTTGCGACACCGGAAAGGAGCTAGAAGCGACATACCAGTTGATCAAGAACCTTGAAATTTACTTTGGGAAAAGTCTTACGCTGCTCGAGGCAGCAGCGAAAAGCCATGAAGATCCTTTCGATCACTTTTTACAGCTTTATGGGGGCTATCTGCCCTCTTCTGCTAGCCGCTGGTGTACTCGAAAACTTAAGCTGGAGCCCTTCGAAAAATGGGTGGGCAACGATCCCGTGGTTTCTTATGTAGGTATCCGTGGCGATGAAGATAGAGAGGGGTATATCTCCAAAAAGCCGAACATCCAGTCCATATTTCCTTTTCGAAAAAACATATGGAGCGAAGACGTGGTGAGCAAGCTGCTTAAAAATGATCACATAAGGAAAGTGGCAAATTGGTACCAGCAGACCGATACGCAACATTTAGAACGGATACTGGAGATTGTAGAAGAACCTTTATCCAGCAAGTTTGTACAAACGGAAAAATTGAATGCGTTGCTCAACTTGGATACGCCTGCATTTAATCAGGTGGCGTTTGCATTTTTAAAAACAACTAACTATCCGCTTTCCGCCGAGGCCAATTTTCCTTTGGTGGACAACGATGATGTGCTCAAAAAGGATGATATCTACGATATACTCAAAAGAAGTGGTGTCGGTGTGCCTCAATACTATGAAGAAATTACGTTTGAGGTGAATGGTAAAAAAGGCACTTATGCGCGTAGTCGTTCTGGGTGCTATTTCTGCTTTTTCCAGCAAAAGATAGAATGGGTTTGGCTTTACGAACAGCATCCCGATAAATTTAGGATGGCAATGGAGTATGAAAAGGATGGTTATACATGGATGCAGGACGAGCGGTTGGAAGACTTAATACAGCCTGAACGTATGGATCAAATAAAAGAAGAACAAATTAGAAGAATCGAAAGGGCAAAAAATAATACTAAATCTCCCTATCTTGTTGATAAGCTGAATGATGAGGTGGAGGGATGTATCAGTTGCTTTTTATAAAATCATAAAAAATTAGTTGCATCTAATACAAGAAAACTACTAGAAAGTGCCGTATTAAAAAAATTCTACGGGGAAGTCTTTACAACATGTTAATTCTTCGTATTAAAGTATTCTCACTTTCTTATTGACTGCAGTGTAAAATATTATTTGCGAATGCCCGATCAATTGTATAGGTTTGTTCAAAGTCATGAAAATGACTAGCAAATGATATAGCGTAGGGGCGCCATAGTCTATATTGAGCATTTTTCACATATCTTTTATAAGAAGGATCATCTGTCAAACTCTTATGTTTATTGTAGGCATAGAAGTTTTTGATTACAAAATCAAATGCTAAAACGAGATCAAGCGGTGGATGCATAATTCTCGGGCTATCCATCAAAATAAAGTCGCCATAGTTAAACCCCTGAGCTTTACTAATTTCTGTACCGCCATATTCATAATGATAAAGTGGGTGGCTGGTAGAAGTCCCTCTACTTGGATCGTGCTTATCAAGATGCCATGAGCATTGTAATGTTTTCACATCTTCTACGTTCGAATTGTGAAAATAATCGAATTGTATGATTATCTTAGTTGCTAACATGATGATTGGATCTGAAATCTTATCTTCGTCAGAAATGCAATTACATTCACAAGCAACTTCTAGTAACACCCTAGATTCGCCTTCTTCCTCTCTTGCAAGTCTTGATACCCAATCAGGGCGTACATGGCGATCTAAATTGATGTTCTTGAAAGGAAATTTCACTAAATTGTATTCACAAATGTCGCCAGCCTTGGCATTGTTGTTTAAAATTTTAAGAAGATCATGTGGTACACAGATAGAATTAAACCATTGATTTTTGGTCAAAAAAATAGAAAAATTCTTTAGCTCTTCTCTAGGGCTTAGTATATCCTTCATCCTACTCATTCTTTAAAATTTTAGCCTTAAATTTATCGAACCGTTCCCGCTCAATTGCACTAATTCTCCATGCATTTGCATCTTCCTTTTCAAGTTCTGCATAAGCCGACACGTACTCTACCTCAAGCCATGGATTTGATGTATAGTCACCAATCATAAAGCCGTTAATTGGATCTAGGGGGCGCTTGGTTCCTTTGCATATTGTCCAAAATTCTTCACTACTACAGAATCTTATTCTTTCGGCAGGTACTAAAGTAGTTCCAAACTTGTCATTTAGAATTTGAACGCGGACTGATGCTCCGGTTGTGCGCAAATCTTGATTACTAATATTTTTCCACCAATCAATAAGTTTATATGCCCAGTAGTTGGACCATCCTATGCTCAGAAATCCTTTATAGTCTACTTTTTCGTCAATTAATAACTTCTTAATCTCATTCCAAGATGTACCTGACTTTTCTATATCAATACCTAATCGTGCAGCAACAACCGCTTCATTAATTAAAAGCCCTTCTTTTTGAATAAACTCCTGTAGTAGGAAATACACTAGGTCATGAGTTGTATTTGTAGTCGCAATATTTTCCAGGGTATCTATAAATCTTATATCCAGCAGACCTAATTCATCTGCCGATATATCAAGTACTTCTTTTAAATCAAAGGTCTTACTTTGAAGTTGTTTATAGACTGTTGCTAAGTCGAATAATTGCCGCTCGCTATTTTTTACATGTTTTACGAAAAGATCATTTTTGATGCAGGTCAGATCAAATAGATCCCTACTTGTAAGTTCGCGATTTTTTAAATTAGAAAATGTTCTATTATTATCAGCAGAGCAAATAATGATAGGTACATCCTTTACAATTTTTTTTGCGGCATTTACCCTTAAGTGCTCAGCTAAAGACTCTGCAGAAAAGTCAACATCTTCTACTTCGTCAGAACCCTTAGCAGCCTCACTTTGATTGGTGAGTTCCCAGTCGAGAATTATTCCATCGTATTGATCTAAGTCTGTGAAAATAGATTTAGACCTTTGTTTCCAACTTAATGGATAATCAGTTTTTATTTCAACATCAGTTGAAATAGTATTAAGTAATTGCACATCTCCATCTCGAGTAGCTTTATCATTATCATCTAGAAAGAGGTATGTTATCGTTTTTGGCATGATTTCTAATTTTGTAAGCTCTTAATTTGTTCGTCAGTAGCTTTAGGAATTTCAATTCTAATACAAGTATTATAGCCTTCTGGTGGGTTGGCTACAAAGATATTACCGTTATATTCGGCAATAATATCTTTTAGTATTTTCAATCCTAATCCAGAGCCAATGAGTTGTTCGTTTAATGATGCATTTATACCGGCTGGCGACGATGTCGTAAAAAAGGCATCAAATACTCTATCTTTGTTTTCTTCTGGAATGCCATCTCCGTTGTCTAAAAATTCCAGATAAACATTCCGGTCGTCTTTCCCGGCGATTATTCTAATTTTCTTGATAGGTGGTTTTGCCCTTCTAAGCGCTTTTTTTGAATTAGTATACAAATTTAATAGAATAGAATGCCATTCAGATGGGTGCATTTGAATTGTATATATTTCGTATCCTCTAATTTCTTCTTGCACATTTATACCTTCATGTTCAAAATCCCACTTCGTACTCGCTAAAAATGGTCTAATGACACGCCGTAACTCAATAAACTCCAATTCACGTTTAGAATTTCGACTCACAGCATCATTAAAATAAGAGGTATAGGTATCTAAATGATTCACCTTATCAATCACTTGCTCTAGGTCTTCGCGCTTTTTGGGATCGGCTTCCGTAATAAAGAGGCTTTGTAATTTGCTATTAAAGAATATAGGGAATTGAATTATTTCATGAGTAAACTCTCCTATTGTAATCCCCAGCGTTGCAAGAATTCGTAGCATGGCGATCTCATCCAAAATGACTTTCAGATCAGAATTTAACTCCGACAGGAGCCCTTTTATTTCTTCCTTTTTCTTGTCTTTATGATTTTGATGTTGTTGAGAGTTGGAATTTGTATCGTGATCATCATCGTCATCTTCTTGCTGATCTTCGTTCGTGAACTCTTCGATTTTTGCCTGCAGACCTTCAACTTTTGCTTTCAAGGTTTTCGCTTCCGTTTTCTTTTGGTCGCGTTTCTGTTTTTCATTATAAATGAAAGGCGCGATTCTTCTAACTCCCGCAGTCACGGCCTTTCTAACAAAATCTCGAAGCTCTTCTAACGCTTGATTTTCGATTAGGCCCTCACGACTAGCCGTCTCTTCAAATAAAAGTCCTTCATTATCAATCAACTCAACGAAACCAAAAAAATTCTTGTTTGTATAAGGGATGTTGAAACTAACAGTAGACTCATTTAATTCGAACTGCATACGACTAGTTTGCCTATCTAGTTTCAACCAATCATCTCCTACCTCGCCATAAGGTAAAACGCGAAATCCGTTCCTATAAACTCGTATACCGGATTGTTCTGCAGCCAAACTTTCTACCCTTCCTAGTTCTTGTTTGGTAATGCCATTTTGGTAATATTCATATCTATCGTAAATAAAATAATAGACCTTGAAATTTACATTGCGCAAAACCGGATATGGTAATGCAATATCATTGTTTAGTTTTGATGAACTAATTTCTAGGTCTGCATCATTCAATTGAAAACTTGTACTCTTTACTTTCACGTAAGCATCTCCTTCTTCAGTAACATATCCATCTATTTCTGCAAGGCATTTTTCGTAAAGCAGCTTATTAATATCTGCAATTATAGTTCTTAACCCGTTTTCTGTTCGATAACATTCTACTAAAAATGATTCGTCCCCCTGCTTAGCAAGATTCAACTCGTTACTGCGGTTAGATAAAAAAGTCGGCTGCAATAAATCGGATATATATCTAAACACCCTTCGTATTTGTGCATCTGTCCAAGAATGGCGAAGTTGCTCAATGTAAAGCGTAGTGCCTTTCTTTTTTTGCTTTGCAACAATCTCAATATGGTTTTCAATGGAGGAAAGCTCTTTATCCATTTCATAGGAGTTCCAGTCGATGGTAATTTTTGTTGCGAACTCTTCGGATTCAACTTGAGTAATAACTACCAATTTCTCTCCTAAGAACTGAGTCGCAAAACGGCCAATGCCTTTTCTTCCTGCTCGCTGTCTTCTAAACCTAGGAGATATAGGTTCATGTATTTTACTGGTTGAGGATAAGGTCATAAACCCCTTTACAAGATTTTCTTTTGTCATACCGTGGCCATCATCATCTATGATCAAGGTGCCTCCAGTTAGATTTGAATCAACAAAATCGACAGTTACAAATGTTGCATCTGCATCATATGTGTTTTTTATTAATTCGGACACTCCTGTTTCAGCACGTCCAATTAGCTCTTTCCCAAGTCTATTAATAATATTCGCATCTACAGTAAAAGCAACAGAATTGTTATTTAGCTCAGCCAATTGCTGATTAATTTCATCTCTTAATTTTAATAATTCTTCTTTTGTTGACATTACGTTAGATATTACAATAAACTACTTCAGCCAAAATAGCTTCTAAAATAACACTTTCTATTTATATGGCAGTTAAATATATATTTTTTTATGAAACTTACATTGCCTAAACATCCTTAATCCTCCAATGCCCCCATTAACTGCTCCATACCAAAATTCAAAAGAAAATCGGAATAGTAACTGTCAAATACATCGCGGATATAATCGTCGATGGTAATCTCGTCTTCGCCTTCTTCTTTCAGTAAAGACAACTTATAATTTTTCTTTTTGGTAATCATATAAAGAAACAAGGAATGAAAATATACAGAAGCAATGTATCTTTTTTGCGCTGCCATAATTTGCTCCTCGTTCTTTAGCTTTTTGCGATGATTCAAATACACATGGCTATCCAGGTTCACATAAATCTTTTCCAAAATGTCGCCGGAAGCCTGAAGGCTCATTACCGTTTTGTAATCCATAGTAATACCATGCGCTTCCAATCCTTCCCATTGCTCCTGCTTTACTTTGACCAGTTCTGGCAAGCCAATTCTATTATAATCCTCCTCTTCTTTGGGCGCTGTTTCTCTCTTCTGCTCTGGGTCTACAATTTTCAAGAAGACAACTTCCACAAACGATTCCTCGCCGGCTCCATTTAAAGTTGCCTCTACCTCAACTTCATCGCCTTGACGCAAGTCCGTATCTGGATTAAACGTTATTTTAATCGTGCCTTTATCAGGGCTCGACTTAATGATATTCAACAGCTCGCCAGGTTCTTTATCACTACCTTTCTCGGTTCCCCCATTGCTATCCGTACGCTTTACTTTCAAAACACTCACTTGCAAATCGCCAGGCTCTTCCGTTCTGTCAAAATAATGATCCTCTACATCCGTTTCAAATCTTAATGTCTTTTCACCGCCAATCGGCACAGGGATTGGATTATTTGGCTTGTGTTGAAGTCTGAAGAAACTAGGAAAGCGTTCTGGTTTGAATGGCTTCTCTTCCCTTTCTGGCTTACTACCTTTACTTTCTTTCTCCTTTGGCTTTTCTTTCGCTCTTTCCTCCAACTTTAGCGTGTTCTGTAGTAGATTAAACAATTCACTGTCCTTCGAAAGATTCTTAGCAAAGCTCTTAATCAATTCTGCAGTATCTTCACTTTCCAAGCCAATAGTATCCTTGCGTCGTTTATTGATATCATCCAATTTGGATTTCACTAACTTCTTCCTTATAAAATCCCGCAATTCTTCTGCCTTACCGCCATTTTTCAAGCGGTCACGCGAAGCCATAAAAAGGCCTTTTCTAAACTCATACCTCATCTTGCTGCAGTCCACATTAATGAGCAAGTAATCCTTTAATAGATTATATTTTAAGCTACGGGTAATAAATTCGGAAGTATAATGTCCATGTACTTGCCCATTCATAGAGAAAAGAACGGACATATTGTTCTTAAAATACCGTCGTTGAATATCGCCTTTGCTTTCCTTTGCCGTTTTTCCGTCTTGCTTTGCTTTGAATACGTAACAGGTCACCTTCATTTTCCCGAAAAGTGCATCTTCATATTCCTCCGAAAACCAATCTTCCACATAATCTTCTTCCTCCTCCAGTCGCCGTTGGAGGCCATACACAGTTGTCTCAAGCACCTTATTATTAGGGTAGCGCTCCTTTGTATCAATTGTGAAAATAGGCAGAACAGGCTTAAAAAGGAATTCGTTTAAGCTCTGATTTAAATCTTGAGCAAAACCAGAAATCCCTTTCATTTGATAGGAGAACATCTTAATGATGGTGCCCGTCTTAAACTTCCTGTTTAGCAACTTTAAATCTATCTCTGAAACATCGAAAGCTGGTATCTTACCGTCAATTTTCAGATATTCATACCAGGTATTCTTCTTCGTATCTTGCTCCTCTCGCGATAATGGATGTTCTCTTGTTAACGTGAACCCAAAATGTCCTGAACCATCGGATTTTTTGGAACCAATAAGTTGGTAGCCTTTTTCCCCGCAAAAAACAATAGCACCGCTACCACCCATATTATACTTTCCTTGGACAAAATGAATCTCATTTTTATTCCCTCTCATTAAAGACAAAAACGTATTTTCAAAATTTTCGGGATGTTGTCCCTCTCCATTATCGTAAATGATAATAGAACTTTCTTTTGTAGGGCCGTCGGCAATAATTTGGATATCTTCTGCCTGTTGTCTTCTCGCCGTATTTAGATCCCAATTTTTATGCTTGGGAAAAAATAAATCAATAGCCTCTTCCATTGATTTAGGAGCTTCTTTTGACTTTGGATCAATCCCCCTTTCCAGACATTGTTTCATTAAAATAGCATCAATTGAATTCGTCACTTTCTCTACTAAAGCTGCTATCGGGTTGGACTGCTGATTCTCTATAATACTAAAATTAGACTCATTTCCACCTATTGGATACCAGTTCTCCTGTTTGAAAATTGCAGGATTAGCACCAATAATTCTTTCAACCCCAGCTTCTGTACCCGCTGCATACAACTGTTCGAATAACGTTTTTAAATTCATGTAAAGGGAGTATTGTTTTAATCATATTAGGATGGGCATAATAATAGTATTGATCGCTTCTATCGTTGCTGTAATATCCTCTTTTGTATTAAATTTACCCGCCGAAAATCGAATAGATGCAAAAGCATCTTCGTCAGTTAAACCCATTGCCCGCAACACATGAGAAGGTTCTATAATGGCAGCAGTACAAGCCGACCCGTTGGATACCGAAATATTTTTTAGCCTACCTATAATCACATTAGCATCTTGACAAGGAAAGCAAATATTGGTCACATTATAAAGTCTGTTCCGGACATCACCATTCACGTAGGCTCCTGGAAACTTAAGTAGCCGGCTTTCCAACTCGTCGCGTAAAGCCTTAATTCTTTCGGCATCCTGTAACATTTCTTCTTTGGCAATACTACTTGCTTTGCCGAGGGCGACAATACCGGGAACGTTCAAAGTACCACTTCTACTTCCGCCTTCGTGGCCTCCGCCATGCAACAATGCTTCCAATTTTACACGATTACCTCTTTTCCGCAAGAATAAACCACCTATACCTTTGGGCGCATAGAATTTATGGCCGCTAAAGGACATTAGGTCGATATCCAATTCATCTACATTAACAGGCAGCTTACCAACAGCTTGTGTACCATCGCACATAAACAAAGCTCCAACTTCATGGGAAAGCTGAGATATTTCTTTTATTGGTTGTATAACTCCAGTCTCGTTATTCACATACATCACCGATACTAAAATGGTATCATTTCTTAATGAAGATTTTAGTTCATTTAGATCAATCAACCCATTTGGCATGACAGAGAGATAAGTTATTTCATAACCTTTACTTTCCAGGTAACGACAGGTGTCTAACACGGCAGCATGTTCTGTCGAAGCAGTAACTATATGGTTGCCTTTGTGACTATAACTAGCTGCAACACCTTTAATGGCCAAATTAATAGCTTCAGTAGCGCCACTGGTGAAGATAATCTCATCCGGTTCAGCGTAAATTAATTCGCCTATTTGCTTACGTACGTTCCTAACAACACTAGATACGTGGCGGCCAAATTGATGAGTGCTATTTGCATTAGCAAAATTATGAGTGAGGAACGGCATCATACTCTCCAACACTCTTTTGTCAATTGGTGTTGTGGCGTTATTGTCCAAGTATATCCACTTCTCCTTTATTTCTTTCATATACCAGAATGTATAATTTCAAAATTACCTTTTTATCGTGAACAGATTGGGACTCGCATATAATCATTATTGAACGGAGCGGATTTTAAACTAAATAATTTATAATGAATGAAATGTGAAATTCAGTATTGAAAGACAAAATAACAAAACGCTGCTATTATTTCTCTCTTCTCGCTTTAGATTTTAATGGCAAAATTTACTAATATGTAAGGTTTTTGAGCAGCCTTATTTGTTGATCTCAGATATATCGGTTATGACTTTCCGTCACCAAAAGTTGCCACCTGCAATAATATTATCTTGCTTATACTAATCTTTTCGAGCAGAGAATCTATAACCCTAGCATTATTTGTATCTGATCGCGAATCTTTAAATGCAACTATAAGCAAAGAGATTCAGTATACACGATTTTACATTCACTTTCAACGCTATCGCTTTATTTCATAATATTCTTTAAGCGTTGCTTCAACAATGATTTCTACAATAAGATTTAGAAGAGCTTCTTCCCTTTCTTCCTCATTTTGAGTATGGAAAGTATTTATTCTTTGATCCAAGTCTTCTTGGTTTCTTTCTATTTTAACTCTTGACATGAAAACTGAATTGTTCTGACAGGAAAGAGGGATTCGAACTCCTAAAATACGGAGAAATGTTCATTTTGAACTATTTACGCCAAACTGTTAATGTAGTAGTAAAATAAAAGGATAGGCTCAAAACAGAAAAACCTGTTTAAAATCAATGATTTAACAGGCTTTAGATATCAGTTAGCGGAGAGAGAGGGATTCGAACCCCCGGACCTTTTACAGTCAACGGTTTTCAAGACCGCCGCAATCGACCGCTCTGCCATCTCTCCGGGCGCAAAAGTATAAAAGGAATTTAATTTAAAAAATTTTTTTTCTCTATCCCGTCTTGGGGGCTGTAAGCCGCTCCTGGCCTGCCTACACGGATAATAAGTTCCTGCGGCCAGCCATGGGCAACGGCCGGATGGAACAGGGCGGCAGGGAGCCTTACTGTTCCGGCGCCCAGGGGCACCGCGGCAACGGAAAGCGGCAAACAGCGCCCGCTGCTACTGCTTTGCCGCTGCCTTTTCCTTTTGCAGGCGGACCAGCATGGCCCGGGTAGCTTCCCGGTACACGGTGATCAGGTGGGTGCGGATGGAATCCGGCGTCGGGCTTTCCCGGCCCCGGGTCAGCAGCGTAATATTACCGGAAGGTAGCGCCGGCATATGGCAGTCTATACAATTGGCGGACAGCACGGAGGAGGGGAGGGTATCGAGCTTACAAAAGCGGTGGCTGGCAGTGTTATGGCAGCTCATACAGCGCTGGGAGAACAGTGCGGGCTTATTGCTTTCAGCGGTATGCGGGCTATGGCAGGAGGAACAGTTCATGTCGGCGCTGTGCTGAAAGCACTGGCTGGCGGTGAACAACTGGTACTGGGTGCCATGTACATCCAACTCGCCGGGCTTGCCGGGGCCGGCTATATCCGGGTAAAAGTAATCAGTATAGGCATGCCCGGGCCGGAAGCCGAAGATGGACTTTTTCGGGGTCTTCAGGCCCGAATGGCATACGGCGCAAAGATCCAGTTGTTGCCGGTTGTTTAAAGCCCCGATCCGGGTCATGTGCCTGGCCTGGCTTTCCTGCGGGTGGGCGGTATGGAAGGCCACATGCTCCGCGGCCGGGCCATGGCAGCGCTCACAGTCAATACCGTATACCAGGCGGTTCCTGTCAAATGTTTCAGAAAGCCGGGTGCCCGCCATTTTAGTGCCGCTCACGGCCACCATGGAGCTGTGGCAGCCAAAGCAGGTGCTGGGTATTACCCGGTCAAACTTGGGCTGAGTGGGTGGAAAACCCGGGCTGTTGGCCCAACTGTGCGCCGGTACAAAATAGGAGAGGGGGAGTTGAAAGTACCGGCCGTCCTGCCAGTACAGGTAGGTTTGCGCTTTCCTGCCAGACCCTACGGTAATGTCAAAACGATGGGCCTCCTGTAGTACGCCGTCTTGATACGCCGCCTGGAAAAGGCCGCTGTCACGGGCTTCCATGACCACCTGCACGCCGTTACGGTACCGGAAAACATTGTCAGGGGAGCTAAAGCTGCCTTTAACCGTAGCGGGAGTGGCGGGGCCTGAAGTATGATAATGCGCCGTCTGCACATAGGCATCATAGAGCTGCCGGTGGCAGTTGATACAAGCCGCCGATCCGGCAAATGCCGGGCCGCGCAGGTCCTGTGCCGGCGGCCTTTTGCCGATGCAATAGGAAAGGGTGAGCATACACAGCGCAATCAGGCAGGATACGAAGTACAGGCGTTTGTTCATAATCGTGGTCAGCTAAAAGTTGGATATTATCCGCTACCGGACCAGCAGGCCGGTAATGATGGCGATCCCGATGCTCATTAAGGTTCCGATCACCAGGTACTCGGTCTTTATTTCGGGGCGGTCTTTCTCATTGAACCGGATGATCCCCTTGGCAGCCACCAGCAGGCCGATGGCGGCATATTGGCCTTTCAGCACCAGCGCCAGGATGATAATGCGTTCTATAATACCGATCCATTTGCCGGCATTGGCCAGGCTGGCGGCATCTGCTATTTGATCGCGCCATTGCTGGGTGAACTGCCCGATCAGTATACCGGCCGGCAGGGTCAGGAAAACAAAGGCCGTGATGATCTTCCAGGTGTAAGGTTGTGCGTTGAGCTGCTGCCAGGCCGGCTGTAGGGCGCTCCATTGCCGGAAGGTAAAGGTCCAGCAGCCCAGGATAACCAGGAGATGCAGCAACTGGTCCACCAGGAAGTAGGTGGCTGTTTGCTTCCGGAACGATTTCCAGCCGTCTATCAGGATATGCGTTGCGCCGATCACCAGCGCAATGTCCCAGTATTGCCAGCCTGTCATCACCCAGGCCAGCAGGGCGGTTACCAGCCCATGCAGGTAGAGCTTCGCGGAAGCAAAGTGCCTGGCATTTCTTTCATCTACCCAGGACCTGGGCTGCAGGATAAAATCAGTAATAAGATGGGATAGTATAAGCTTGATTAACCAGGTGGATGCCATCATTACAAATTACATTATTTGGTGGATGATATGCTCGTATTGCTGCAGCAGTTTTTCAATTTCCGGCCAGCGGCCGGCTGTTACATGCTGATGGATAGTGCTTTTTGACCGCTTCATTTTTTCAGCCACGGTTTGCTGCGTATGGCCGTTCAGCAGCTCGAAAATGACCGCCGCCTGCTTTACCGTCATGTTGTTAAGGATCGCGTTAATATAGTCGGCAATGACCTGTAACCCTTCATTGGCAAGCGGGTTTCCCGTTATGATGGCCAGCCTTTCACCTTGTTGCTCAAGGTTGTCAAAAGCACGGCCGGACAGTACAAAGGCCTCGCCCTTAGCGGTGCTCAGCGTTCTTACAGGAAGGGGTACCGGCCCTATGCCAATGCTTACACGAACATCAAACAGGGGAGGAGCCAGCTCGTCTGCCAGGCTGATGGCAGCCATACGGCATTGCAGGGCCAGCCTTAACCCTTTGTCGGCCGCCGTTACATATGCCTGGAAACTGTCTCCCCGGTAGAATTCATATTTATATGGAGACAGCACCTGTGCTATCAGCCGGAGCAGTTTCTTTTCCCGGGCCGCGCCCAGTTGGGTAGAATTGACAATATCCCCTGTCAGAACAGCCTTCATCACATCAATACTTGGTTAGTTCAAATATACGAATTTTTAATTAATTCGTATAAATAACCGAACTTTTTAATAATTCGTTCATATATACGAACTGTACGACCTTGTTTGAATTATACAAGTATCTGTTTCAATCCCGTAACAGCCGGGGCCTTTCCTGCCAATACCTTTGTACTGTCAAAACAAACATTACCAACTAAAAAAATACTGACACATGAAACCGAGCATGATACATTTTCTCATACAGAGGCATGTTAATGCGAGGTTCCATGAGACCTTTAAAAAATAAAATATCTACAAATGAAAAAGAAAGTTTGGTTTATTACCGGCGCCTCCAAAGGACTGGGGCTCTCACTCGTAAAAAAATTATTACAGGAAGGCTATGCCGTAGCAGCTACCTCCCGCAACGCAAAGGCATTGGAACAGGCTGTAGGCGCCGCCTCCGGAACATTCCTGCCACTGGGCATGAACCTGAAGGATGAGCAGGATGTAGCCAAAGGTATACAGGCTGCTGTAGATCATTTTGGCCGTATAGACGTAGTAGTGAACAACGCCGGTTACGGGCTGGCAGGCGCCCTGGAAGAGCTCACCGATGCGGAAGCCAGGGAGAATTTTGAAGTGAACGTTTTCGGGGCCCTGAACGTGATCCGCAAAGTAATGCCTTACCTGCGCGCACAGCAGTCCGGGCATATCCTGAATGTTTCCTCTATTGCCGGCTTCACCGGCGGCTTTCCCGGCTTCGGCATCTATTGCGCTACCAAGTTTGCCCTCACGGGTTTGTCAGAATCCCTGGCGGCAGAGGCGCAGCCGTTCAATATTAAAGTGATCATTGTATCGCCCGGCTACTTCCGGACCAATTTCCTGGAAACGGACTCCCTGAACGTGCCTGCCAACCCGATAGCGGATTATGTGAATGTGCGGGAAGCTGTGGCTACGCATCAGAACGGCATCAGGGGCAATCAGCCGGGTGATCCCGATAAGGCGGCTGCCGCTATGATCGAGGTGGTAGAACGGCCGGAGGCGCCCCTGCAACTGTTCCTGGGACAGGACGCTTACAACCTGGCAGTACAGAAGATCCATGCGGTGCAGCAGGACATGTCAGCCGTACAGGCGCTGGCTACGGCCACCGGTTTTGATAATTAAGCGTATCCCGTAAAACCATGGGTTATGACAGTTAAACACCTGGTCTTGATGTACCCGCTTGTTATCGCGCTGGTAGCGTCGCGGGGCATTGTAAAACAAAAACAAATGGAACAGTCAAACAAATACGTGGGCATGTGGGTAACTGACGACGGGTACATCCGGCAGGAGCTGCTCCCCAATGGCCGCTATGATGAAGCGCGCGGCAACCGCCAAAGCGCCTATACCGGGCGGTATGAAATAACCGGCGACCATATTAAATACTGGGACGATACCGGCTTTACCGCTGACGGCGATTTTAAGGGAAACGATACCCTGTACCACGGCGGGTATATATTTTACAGGGAACAACAGCAAAAATAAAGGATCAACAGCCTGGCATTTTAACAGCAGCAAGGAAGAAGGACGCTGCCCAGGAAGGAAACGGAAACAGTGCATGCCTGCAAACCTTGGTGGTTTGCAGGCTTTTTTGTATTGCTAAGTATTTGATATTGTTTTGCTTGTAAATATCCACAATTGTTAATAAATATCCCCGCCAATTCTTCGCTTACAGGATACTTTCATTTATATTTGCCGCCATGACCATCAGCGCTCCATCCATATCACTATCCCGGTTACCGGCATGCACCGGGCCGGCAGTATAGCCTTTCCCGTAATTGCCACAGGCAAAGCACCCGCTATTTTAATAAACAACAGACCATGCACAGTGAAGACATTGCATATATATTGAACACGCATCCCGCGTTGCAGATGCTGCGCCTGCAGAATGCCAGGTGGGTGCTGCCGATGCTGTACAAGGTGTTCAAGGAAGACAACCGCTTCCTGGTGGAGGAACGGGTGCTGATACAACTGGTGGCGGAAACCCTGGCCAGCCACACGGAAGGCACCGAGGACCTGGAGGAAGCCAATATCCTCTTCGGGGAGAATGAAGAGGCCAGGAGCCGCAAATACATCCTGAACTGGGTGCAGAAGCGTCTGCTGCAGGACTTTACAGATGCGGAAGGCGTGATACAATACCAGCTTAGCGCCTACACGGAGCGCGTGTTCCAGTGGCTGACCGGCCTGCAGCATCGCCACCACGTAGGCACGGAAAGCCGTTTCAAGCTCCTCTTCAATTCCCTGCAGGACATTGTGGAGCACACGGAGGATGATGCCCGCAAACGCCTGCAGATGCTGAAGGACAAGCGCGCGGAAATAGACAAGGAAATAAAGGCCATAGAGCTGGGCATTGCGCCGGACAGCTATAACAATGCGCAGGTGCAGGAAAGACTGGAGCTGTTCACCCGCCTGTGCTACGAGCTGATAGGCGATTTCCGGGAAGTGGAGGATAACTTCAAGCAGATACACCGCTCCATCGTAGAGCACCATACCCGCACGGAGCAGCACAAGGGCGCCATTGTAGGCTATGCTTTTGAAGCCTATGATGCGCTGCGCAACAGCAGCCAGGGCAAAAGCTTCTATGCTTTCTGGGATTTCCTGATCTCCCGCGAAGGGCAGTCCGCCTGGAAGGAAATGACGGAACAGTTGCTGGCATTGGTGCAGGAGCGGGGCATCAGCGCCGACGAGGCCTTTATCCGGGATGTAAAGTCCATGCTCCTGCAGCAGGGGCGTACCGTGTACGATGCCAATGATAAGATGGCGGAGAAGCTGAGCCGCATCATTGCCGAAAAGGAGATCGCGCGGCACCGCCGCCTGCGCCGGCAGATCAGCGCTATCAAGGAAATGGCGCTGGACCTGATGGATGTGCAGGAAGTGCCCTGCGGCATCACCATAGAGGAAGGCGTGGAAATAAAAATGGTGATGGACCGCAAGCTGCAGATGGCGCCCCGCAAGGCTCCCGCCGCTGTGATACAGCCCGTGGCCGCCACGGAGCAGATCGCAGACCCGGAGCGCCTGAGCCGCGCGCTGACCATGCCTTTTATCGACAAAAAGAAATTGTGGGACAAAGTGGAGCAGGTGCTGCAAAAACAGAAAGCCGCCTCTCTCAAAGAAATACTGGAACTGGACCCGCCGGAGCACGGGCTGGCGGAAGTAGTAGGCTACTTCCGTTTCCTGCGCGAAAAGCCCAGCAAGGTGAGCGTGGTGGGCACCGCTACGGAGCTGATACCGCTGAACGCGGACCAGACCAGGTTCGTGGAAGTGCCCTATTTATTATTCAATGCATAACATACGGATGACAACAACGACCAAGCTGCTGCCTTACACGGCGGTATTGATAAAATTGCTGAAAGGACCAGTGGAGTATTTTGAAAAGGGCAACTGGGAAAAGCTGCTGCGCTACAAGAACGAGCTGCAGGCCTTCCTGCTGCCGCTGGGCCTCACCCTGGTGCTCGATGAGGAGGACGGCTATGCCTTCGTAAAACATGCGCTGCCCGAGGAAGAGGAGGCGAATATTAGCTGGGTGCAACGCAGAACGCTCACCTATGAAGAAAGCATTCTACTGGTGCTGCTGCGCGAAATGATGGCCGAGTTCGAGACCGGCGAGGCTACCACCCGCGAGCTGATCCGCAAACGCCGGGAGATCAAGGAGCATGCGGAGCTTTTTTTCAAGGAAAACGCCAGCCGGGTAAAGTTCATGAAGGAAATAGACCGGCTGATAGATAAAGCGGAGGAATCCGGCTTCCTGTACCGGGAAGAGCCCCATGAAATACCGGATGAGCAACGTTTCAGGATCTGCAAGATCATTAAAGCGCGCATCAGCACCGAAGTGCTGGACGACTTTTACCGGCAGTTGCAGCAGGCCGTTCCTCAAGAATCCTAAATCCAAGATCATTCATGCAGCTAAATGTTTTTAGTACCGATAGCCAGAAGAGCGGCTTCCGTTTGCAGTACATGGAAGTGCTGAACTGGGGCACCTTTGATGAAAAGATACACGCCATCCGGCCGATGGGGGAGACCAGCCTGCTGACCGGCGCCAACGGCAGCGGGAAAACCACCTTCGTGGATGCGCTGCTCACCCTGATCGTACCGGAAAAACGCTACCGCTTCTACAACCAGAGCAGCGGCAGCGAGAAGAAGGGCGACCGTACGGAGGACAGCTACGTACTGGGCGGCTTCGGCACCATCAACAATGAAGCCACCGGCGTTTCCAAAACGGAATACCTGCGGGAAGACAGGGAAACCGCTTACAGCATCCTGCTGGCCCATTTTGCCAACGAGGCCGGCCAACTGGTCACGCTGTTCCAGGTGCGGCATTTTGTGCATGGCGACATGAAGAAATATTTTGGCATTGCCCATAAGGCCCTGCAGATAGAAGAAGATTTCAAGCCCTTTGACCTGGCCGGTAACTGGAAGCGCCAGTTGGACCAGCGCTACAACAAAGGCGCGCGCCGGCAGGTAGAGTGGTTTGACGCGGCCAGCCGCTATGCGCAGCGTATGGTGGAAGTGCTGGGCATGCAAAGCATACAGGCCCTGCAGCTTTTCAACCAGACCGTAGGCATCAAGGTGCTGGGCAACCTGGATGAATTTATCCGCACCCACATGCTGGAGCCGCGTAATATGGAGGACGAGTTCCAGGACCTGAAAAAACAGTTGTCCACCCTGCTGGAAGCCCAGCGTAATATCGAGAAAGCAGAAGAGCAGATCCGCCTGCTGCAGCCCCTGCAGGAGCAGTTTGAACGTTTCCTGGCCCTGCAAACGGCCGTGGCGCAGCATAAGGACACGCAGGAAACCGCCCTGCTGTGGAAGCATTTTACCCGGCATACCCTGCTGCAAACCGCCATCGCGGATAATGACTGGCAGTTGCAAACGCTGCAGGAGCAATTACAGCACACCCGCGACGAAATAGAACGGCTGAACGAAGAAGCGCTGAATGCCAGCTACCAGGTACAGCACGATAAGGCGGGCCAGCGCCTGAAAGACCTGGAAAGCCAGGTGCAGGAAAAAGAAGCGCAGCAGCAGCAGGCCCGGCGCGCCCTGGAAGAATTTGCCGCCTGGTGCGGGCTTTTGAAGCTTAGCCTTACCCATCCTGCAGATGAGCAAGGCTACCAGCAGGTGAAGAAAGAGAATGACCGCAAGCTGCATGCGCTGGATAACGACAAAAGACTGAACGAAGAAGATGAATTTGAGGCCAGGAACCAGTTGAAAACCGCCACCGCGGGCCGCGATACCCTGGAGCAGCAGCTCAACAGCCTGCAGCAGCGCCGGAACAATATCGACCATCACCTGGTGAACCTGCGCCGCCAGCTCTGCGAAACGTTAAACATAGATGCGGCGCAACTGCCCTTTGCCGGCGAGCTGATAGCGGTGAAGAACGAAGAAATGGACTGGCAGCCGGCCCTGGAAAAGCTCCTGCGCCCCTTTGCCCTGCGCCTGCTGGTGCCGGATAAACACTACAAGCGCGTCAATAAATATATCAACACGCAGAACCTGCGCACCCGGCTGGTGTACGAGCATGTAACGGAGCCTGCCATCATCCAGCACCCGGAGGAAAATACGGTGCCGGATAAACTGCAGTTCCACCCGGACCATCCGCTGAGCAAATGGGCGGAGCAGGAAGCCATTCGCCTGTTCGGCTATCACTGCCTGGAAGACGAGAAGCAACTGCCGCGCTACGAGCGGGCCATTACCATCAACGGGTTGATAAAGAACGGCCGGCGGCATGAAAAGGACGACCGCCCGGACCGCAATGATCCCGGGCGCTACGCGCTGGGCTGGAACAACGAAAAGAAGAAGGAGGCGCTGCTGCAAAAAAGGGCCGCGCTGGTAGAGCGGATATCCAAAGCGGAGGAAACCCTGGCCCGCTGCGCCGCCAAAACCAGGCGGCTGGAAGAGCAGTATTACGCGCATACCCGCATTAAAGAGCATAAGGGCTTTGAGGAGCTGAACGCCGGCGCGGCCGCCAAAGCAGTGCAAAAGCTGCAGCAGCAGGCGGAAGCGCTGCGCCGGGGCAACGCTTCGCTGGATACGCTGAAAAACCAGCTAGTGGATATCCAGCAGCGGAAAACGGCCGCAGAAGCCCGGCGGGAAGATCTCCTGCGGGAAGAGACCCGGCACAGGGACCGGCAGGAAGCTTACCGCAACGCCATGGAAGCCCTGCTGCCCCTGCTGCAGAACTTTACGGATGCCGACAAGGAAGTGCTGCTGCAGTTTCAGCAGCAACATGCAGAAAAGCTGGCCGGTGCCACCCTGGATAACCTCGATGAAAAATACCAGCAGTTCAAGGAAGAGGCGGACAGCCGCCGCAGCACCCTGCAGGAAGACCTGAACAAAGCGGAAAAACAGATCGCCCTGCAGTTGTCCCGCATCAAGAACCCGGGGCATGAGCTCACCACCCGCTTCCCGGACTGGCCGGGAGAAGTGCAGCACCTGCCGGATGATCCGCGCTATGCCGCCGAGTACATGGAGTGGCTGGACAAGCTCGCCAAAGACAACCTGCCCCGCTACAAGCTGGATTTTGAGAACTTCATCAACGTGACCATCACCCATAAGATAGCCGGCCTGAAAGAAACGCTGGATAAATGGGAGCGCGATATCGATACCAGCGTAAAGCGCCTGAACGAATCCCTGGCCGGCATTAATTTTAACCGCCTGCCCGATACCTACATACAACTGGGCAAGCGGCCCATGCCCGCCGGCACCGACATCCGGGAGTTCCGCCAGTTGCTGCTGGAAGCGCTGCCCCAGGCGGCCAACTGGCAGCAGGACAGCTTTGAGGCCAAATCGCAGCACTTCACGCAAAAGGTGCGGCCGCTGATAGATGACCTGGACCGCAATGAAAATTACCGCAGCAAAGTGCTGGATGTGCGCAACTGGTTTGAGTTCTGGACAGATGAAAGATACCGCAGCACCAACGAGCTGAAAAAGACCTACCGGCAAATGGGCCAGTTGTCCGGCGGAGAAAAGGCGCAACTGACCTATACCATTCTTTGCAGCGCCATTGCCTACCAGTTCGGCATTACCCGGGAAGGCAAGAACAGCCGCAGCCTGCGCTTTATTGCCGTGGATGAGAGTTTCAGCAACCAGGACGAGGAAAAGGCCACCTACCTTATGGAACTGTGCAAACAACTGCACCTGCAGTTACTGGTGGTTACGCCCAGCGACAAGATCCAGATCGTGCAGGATTTTATTGCCCACGTGCACCTGGTGCAGCGGGTCAATAACCGCAACAGCGTGCTGTACAACATGACCGTGAAAGAGCTGAAGGAAAAGCTGGAAACCGTGGAAGCTTAAGTTATCACGTAAATACACGGGAAATGTCCGCCACCGGACATTTCCCGTACCCCATATTGCCTATCTTGCCCTGGAAAATCTTTCCAGGATGATGAAAATAGCTAAAACACTGCTGCTGGCAGCCATCATGCTGGCGGGCGCCGGTTCCGCTGCACTGGCGCAGTTGCCCGCCACGGCAAATGACGTACACCCCCTGCTGGTAGGAACAAAAGTGCCCGCTGTAACCGTGCAGGACACGGATGGCAAGCAGGTGCCCACTACCCGTATCTTCAGCAAACAGCCTACCGTGCTGGTATTTTACCGCGGCGGATGGTGCCCTTACTGTAACCGGCACCTGAGCGAGCTGGCGGAAACGGAAGCCTCCCTCAAAGCCCTGGGCTACCAGGTGGTGGCCATCAGCCCGGATGCACCGGACAAACTGCGCGCCACGATGGAGAAGGATAAGCTGGGCTACCGCCTTTTTTCCGATAGCGAGGGCGCGCTGACAAAAGCCATGGGCATTGCTTACCAGGTGCCTGCGCATTATGAAAAAGTGATCCGGGAAGGCTCTGACGGGAGGAATACCTCTTTCCTGCCCGTGCCGGCCGTATTCCTGCTGAACATGGAAGGAGAGATCCTGTATGAGTATGTGAACCCGGATTTCAGGAAAAGGATCAGCGGGGCAATGCTATTGGCCAATGCCAAAGCCCTGGCCGCAGCGAAGTAGGAGCGTTTAAAATTTCCATTTCAGTTCCGGTGACAGTACCATGGTCCGTGTGAGCCCTTCGGGGCGCGCGTCCCGCGATACCAGGGGCCAGCCCGCGGTAAAGCCGATGTCCAGTCGCTGGCTGGCCTTGAAAAGCGCCGCTATATTGGCGTTCAGGGTCAGGCCGCGGGAGCCTTCAATGGAAATGCTGTTGCCCGACTTATCAATATAGCTGTCATTAGCCAGGTGGTATACGGGCAGCAGGCCGGCATTCAGCACCCAGGCGTCTCCTACCCGGAGGTGCCGGTTGAGGCGGAGCAGCACATCTCCTTTGCGCAGGAAACGGTTGGTGGACCGGAATTGCATGGCATGCGCATTCCCGGGCCAGTCTTCCGCAAAGAAGGTGTTCTTGTTACGCCCGCTGAGGGGTTGCTGCCAGGCGGCCGCCAGTTGCCATTGTTTCCAGAAAAGCGCGATGCCGGTCACCAGGTCCGTGGTACCCAGGCTGGGCTGGTAGCCCATGGGCAGCGCCCGGCCGTCTTTTTCCCGCTTGGCGCCGTTGAGCGGAAGCTTAACGCCCAGGTTCAGGGAAATATCCAGTTCTTTTTTACTGTAGAGGGATTGTATGACATTCAGCCAGACATCGCCCGGGCCGGCTACATTGCCAAGGTCACCGGTGGCATAATTGCCGGTAATGCGCGCCTGCAGGGTGGTACGGCTGCCGGCCATGTAGTCATATTGCAGGGCCAGGGTATACACGCCTACCCCATGTTCTCCATTGCCGTAGGCCGGGTTGATGGTCACCAGGTGTTTATGCCGGAAAGGGCGGCTGTCTGTTTTAATGCTGCCGATGGAGCAGAAACCGGCGTCGCTGCAACCCTGTGCAGCGGCTATAGCGGCCGGGAACAGGGCCACTGTCAAAAGCAGGAGGCGGCGTTTTAACCACATAGCTGTAGGTTTGATGTGATCGCAATTTCCGTTATCCCGGGGTAGCCAAATGTCGTGCAGGCGACATACGGAAGCAAATAGTGGTGCTATTGAAATAAAGCCATATCCGGTATAATGATCTCGCTGCGGGAGTAGCGGAGCAGTCCCTGTTGCTCCAGTTCTCCTATGAGGGTGGCCACGGTCTGGCGGGTAGCGCCGATGATGCCGGCAATGTCCTTTTGGGTGAGATAGTTCCGTATCCTTACTTCCCGGCCCTTTACTTTGCCGCGCTGGATGGAAAAGCCCTTCAGGAATTCGATCAGCCGTGTGCGCGCATCCTTGCAGACCAGGTCCGCATAGCGTGTATGCATCCTCGTGAGCTTCATGCCGATCCACCTGGTATATTCCAGTGAAAGGCCGGGCTTGCGCAGCAGGAGCTTTTCAAAATCCTGCAGCAGGAAAGAGCACAGCGATACTTCCTGGCTGACAGCCCGCGCTATTTCTGGGCCCTGCTGGCCGTTGTGCCCGGGCGAAAGGGTGATCTCCCCGAACAGGTCTCCTTCCTGCACTACGTCCTTCAGTACTTCATTGCCCGCGGCATCGATGGTGCTGATCCGGATCACGCCTTTCTTGAGCACGTAAATGCGCCGCACGTGGTCGGAGATATAGATCACCTCATCCTTCGCTGCTTTTTTATAGCCGCTCAGGATGCACAGTTCTTTTATATCTGCTGCAGACAGCTTTGAGAAGAGCCGGTGCCTGCGCAGGTGCCAATATTGTACTGCCGTTTCCATACAGGCATATGTTTAACTACGGTCAAAGCTAAGGAAAGGTTGCTTATATTTACGCTTTTGACCATCCAATAAAACCATTCAAACAGATATAGCATGAAGCGAATGTATTGCCTGTTAGCCGGGCTGCTGATCATGGCCACCGCCGTAGCGCAACCAAGTCCGCTGCTACAGGAAGCCGCTGCTCAACTGGAGCGGGCCAAAACCACTACACTGGCCATGGCGGCGTCCATGCCGGAAGATAAGTATACGTATAAGCCCGTAGCGGATGAAATGACCTTTGCCGCACAGTTGCTGCACATGGCGCAGAACATTAGCTGGCTGGCTTCCGCCTATATTACGGATACGCCCAACCCCTTCACCAAAGCGGACCTGGACGCCAAGGGAAAGAGCAAAGAACTGATCATCGCTACAGTAGAAAAGGCATTCGATTACGCGATTGCAGCGGTGAAAGGCATGGATGCAGCTCAACTGGATGAGCAGGTAAAATTCTTTGCCGGCCCGATGAGCAGGCGGCAGATCATCAACCTGATGAACGATCACCAGGTGCATCACCGCGGGCAACTGGTGGTATACCTGCGCCTGAACGGCATACAACCGCCGAAGTACGTGGGATGGTAGTGGTTGCATGTGTTGCCGAATTCTTGTATGTTTAGGCCATGACAGCAGGTACAACGGGCAATGAAACATGGTGGGCGCTGAAAAGTGGCGGTGAGGAAGCCTTGCTGAAGCTGTACAATGAACATTATATCGGTCTCGTTAACTACGGCACGCAACTGGTACATGACCGGGAGCTGGCAGTAGAATGTTTTACGGAGCTGCTGATCGATCTCTGGGATAAAAGGGACCGGCTGCCCATGGTGGAAAATGTACGTTCCTACCTGTTGTCCTGCATGCGGAGAGCCATCCTGCACAAGATCAAATCTGCACAGCGCCGGCAGGAAAAGGAGCAGCAGCTTTCCCATATGGAAGCCACCTATGAAGCTTCCTACGAAGAGCGCCTGCAGGCTGTACAGATGGACGAAGCCCGGAAGCGCAGGCTCCTGGACAGCTTTGAAAAGTTAACTCCCCGGCAGCAGGAGCTGCTGAAACTGCGTTATTTCGATAATCTCTCCTACGAAGCGATCGCTGAAAAATGCAATATATCCATACGCACCACCTATAATATTATACACAACGCGCTCAAAAGCCTGCGCCAGGACCTGGATGCCAGCGGCGCCAGGGAGCAGTTGCCCCCCTTGCCGGTTCTGCTCGTTTTTATATTGATGCATTACCTGGCGCAGTGAGTCTCAAAAAAAAAGTTGAAAGATCCATGGTAAAAAACGGGAACCCGTTCCTCCATACAGAAAGATCAAAGGAGTAATGGACACTTCCGGGTTTAACATAGAGGACCTGCTGGCGGATGAATCTTTCCTGCAGTATTGCCTGGGCACAGACTCCGGGGCCGTGGCTTACTGGACGCGCCGGGCAAATGAGCATCCCCGGCAAAAAGCAGCGATAGACAAAGCCAGGGAACTGTATTTTTTCCTGAACGGAGGCACCACCGCCGCGCAATTTGAGCAGGACCGCGACCATTTTCTGCAACAGTGGCGGCAGCGCCGGGAAGCGCCGGAGCTCTTTACGCCGCTGAGCGGGCCGGTCACGCGCCGCCGGCCGCGGAGGAGGATATGGGCGGTGATGACCGTATTAGCACTGTTCGTAACGGCTGCATTGGTCTGGCATTACCGGTCCGCATTCCGTATTGATCCTGCAGCAAAAGCTACTGTATACCATGCCAAAGCAGGAGAAAGAAAAAAACTGCAGCTACCGGATGGCAGCGCCCTCCAACTGAACGGTGGCAGTACCCTTACCCTGGCAGCGGATTTCAATCAACATAACCGTAATGTGTACCTGAGCGGCGAAGCTTATTTTGAAGTAGCACCCGATGCCCGCCGGCCATTCCTGGTACATACGCCCGCCATCCTCATTAAGGTGCTGGGCACGGCGTTCAATGTAAAAGCCTACCCGGAGGATACCGTGACGGAAACCTCCCTGCTGGAAGGGGCCATACAGGTGTATGCCAACAGCAGTGCGGGCCGGCACGTGCTGCCGGAGAAAGGAGTGCTGCTGTCTTCCCGCTGCAAACTGCAGGTGGCGAACCCGGAAGCAAAGGCCGGGCGGTCTTCTGCCGGCTATTTACCGGCACCGCAATACAGGGTGATGCTCCTCAGCGGCGATACGACACTGGATAAGCCAATGGAAACAGACTGGACACGGGGACGGCTTACTTTCAATGATCAGCCGTTTGATGTCATTGCACGTGAGCTGGAGCGCTGGTATGGGGTGCAGATCAGGTTTGAGCAGGAACAGTTGAAGCAGTACCGCTTTGTGGCCACTTTTGACAAGGAGAATATAGACCAGGTGTTACGCGCATTACAGGCCACCAGCAGTTTTCATTACAGGAGAGCACAAGATACAATTATACTATACTGACAGCCAACAACCAACCAATAAAAAGTCAACCAAAATTAAACCTTTAGTAGTGATGCTAAACAAACAAACGACAGCCCCTGTACCAGGGGCTGTAAGAATGCTATGCAAATTGAAGCTGGTGGCACTGCTTTTACTGCTATGCGGATTATCGGTATCCGCCGCCACCTACAGCCAAACGGCCCGGATCACGCTGAACATGGACAACAGCCCGCTGCGCCAGGTGCTGCAGGCCATCCAGAAAAGCTCTCCCTACAAGTTCGTGTACAATACCAGCGTGCTGCCCGCGCAGTTGCGGGTAAGCGTGCATGCGGACAATGAGCCGGTAGCGGATGTGCTCACGGGTATCCTGCAGAATACCGGGCTTTCTTTTACCCTGCTGGAGAACAACCTGATCGCCATTACGCCCAAAGGACAGCAGGTGCAGGAAATAACTATCAGCGGGATGGTGATCGATGAAGACTACCAGCCCTTGCCCGGGGTGACCGTGCGGCTGAAAGACAGCCGTACAGCGCATACTGCTACGGATGAAGCAGGGCATTTCGGCCTGCGCCTGCCTGCCGCAGGCGACCATGTGGTGATATTCAGCCACATCGGTTTTGAAACGCAGGAACTGCGGGTAACGAAGGATACTTCCGTGCAGCTCATACTCCGCCCGGCTGCCGGCAGCCTGAAACAGGTGGTGGTGCTGGGCTACACTTCGCAGAAGAAGAGCAGCATCACCGGTTCCGTGGTGACGGTAAGCGGGGATGAGATCAGGCAGAACCCCTCCGGCAATATCAGCAATACGCTGGCCGGGCACCTGCCGGGACTGATCGCTTTCCAGGGCTCCGGGCAGCCGGGCCGGGACGATTCCCGCCTGCTGGTGCGCGGCATCAGTTCTCCCACCAATTCTTCGCCGCTGATCGTTATTGACGGTATTCCGCAGGAATCCGTGGATGCCAGTGGCGCGCAGGTGAATGCCGTATTGCCGCACATTGATCCGAATGATATTGAAAGCATTTCCGTATTGAAAGACGCCGGCACAGCAGCCGTATACGGCGCACGGGCGGCCAACGGCGTAATACTGATCACCACTAAACGGGGCAGGAGCGGTAAACCCGTGCTGAGCTACACCTTCAACGGCAGTTGGCAAAAGCCCACGCAACTGGCGGACATGGTGGATGGCTACCAATACGCCACGCTGCTGAATGAAACCTACCGGAACGAGGGCACCTTCAATCCCGCCACTAACAAGGGGTATACCGATGAACAACTGGAAATGATCCGCACCGGGTCCGACCCTGACCGCTATGCGAATACGGATTGGTACCGTGAGCTGATGAAACCTTCCGCTTTCCAGCAGCGCCATAACATGACTGTGAACGGTGGCAGCGACAAAGCCAAATATTTTATTTCCGGCGGCTACCTGGACCAGGACGGCGCCTATCCCGCTGCCGGGTACAAGCAATATTCCCTGCGCTCCAACCTGGATGCCGTGATCACCAACCGGCTGATGGTATCGCTCAACATCAACGGCCGGCTGGAAAAAACAGTGGACCAGGTGGCCGGTTCTGCGGTGGAAAGCTATTACCGGCAGATATCCCCGCTGATACCCAGCCGGTTTTCGAACGGCTACTATAATTACATCTCCATCCCCAATGGATTCAGCTCCCTGGTAAACGGCAGCCCCTACCTGGTTTCAAGAGGAGAGGGGGGCTATTCCAATACTGATCTGAACGTGCTGGAAACAGTCGGCTCGCTGACCTATTCCATTCCGTTCATCACCGGCCTGTCTGCCAGGGGGACTTTTTCGTACAACAAGTACAGCACTTTTTTCAAGTACTTTGTAAAGCCTTATGTCAGCTATATACGTAATGATGATGGTACCTATACTTCCCGTACCACCGGGAATACCCGCGCTTCGCTGAGAGAAGACTACCGCCAGCGGCAGACCGTGCTGGCTGAAGCCTCCCTGCGCTACCAGCGCAGCTTTGGCAGGCATGCGGTGAATGCAATGGTATTGTACACGCAAACGGAGAACAAAGGAGATAACCTTTCTGCCAACCGCGGCAACTTTCCTTCCGCACAGATAGACCAGCTTTTTGCCGGCGACCCGGCTACCGCTACGACCACCGGCGGCGGCTTCCGGGATGCCCGGCAGAGCGTGGTAGGCCGCCTGGGCTACACTTTTCATGACCGCTACCTGTTTGAGTACAGTTTCCGCTACGACGGATCGGACGTGTTCCCGCCGGGCGAGCGTTTTGGCTTCTTTCCCTCCCTGGCAGCAGGATGGATACTGTCGGAGGAACCGTTCATCCGCAGCATACCGGCTATTACCTTCCTGAAAGTAAGAGGTTCCTGGGGGCGGCTGGGGAATGACCGTATCGGCCGGTTTGACTACCTGAATGCCTATACGCTGGGAACCGGCCTGGAGGGCTACTATACTTTTAATAATGCGGACCTGCAGGCATTGGTGCCTGGCGTGATCCCGAATGCTTCCTTTACCTGGGAGAAGGCGGAAATGACCAACATCGGGGTAGAGGCCCGTTTCTTTGACGACCTGCTGGGCGTAGAAGCGGATTATTTCTACAAGCGTACCAGGGATATACTGGGCAGCCGGGCGGCCTCCGTACCGGCTACCATTGGCGGTACGCTGCCTAATGAGAACCTTTCCGTAGTGGACAATAAAGGCATCGAGGTGGCGCTGTCGCACCAGCATACCATCGGGCAGTTGCGCTATTCCGTCAGGCCCAATATCACTTTTAACAGGAACAAGGTCGTGTATGCGCCGCAGCCGGCAGGACTGCTGCCCTGGCAAAGCGCCATCGGGCATCCTATTGCCCTGAACCCGGCTAATCTCAGCAACCTGGGATATGTGGCTACCGGCCTGTACCAGTCCACTGAAGAGATTGAGAAAGGCCCCACTCCCTTGTATAGCAATGTAGCGCCCGGGGATATCCGCTACGCAGACCTGAACGGGGACGGGGCCGTTACCCCGGATGACCGTACCATCATCACCAAGGGCGACTACCCGGAGATCATATATGGGATAACGTTAGGCGCCAGCTTTAAAGGCTTTGACCTGAACGCCCTGTTCCAGGGCGCGGGCAATATCCGGAAATACATGGTGGGCCTGGGTGCCTGGGCCTTTGCCGGCTCAGGCAGCAGCGTGCCGATGGAGCAGCACCTGGACCGCTGGACGCCCGAGAATACGGACGCCTCCTATCCGCGCCTGTTCAAGGACAACCTGAACAACCAGGCCCTGTCATCCTACTGGCTGAGGAACGCGGCTTACCTGCGCCTCAAGAACCTGGAGATAGGCTATACCATTCCCGACCATGTGCTGAACGGGCTGCGGATCAACAGCGCCCGGGTATATGTGAGCGGCGCCAACCTGCTCACCTTCACAAACATGAAAGATGTGGACCCCGAATCGGCTGTCAGCTCTTTCGGCGCTACCAGCTACCTGTTGCAGCGACTGTACAATATTGGGTTTAACGTTAAATTTTAATACCGGCCAACATGCAAACATATATCAAACTGCTTTCCCTGTCCGCCGTCCTGCTGCTGCTGGCAGGCGCCTGTAAGAAAGATTTCCTGGACAGCAAACCAATGGACCGGTACAGCGATGCGGACGTGTGGCAGGATTCCACGCTGGCCGGTTTATTCCTGAACAACCTGTATGCCGGCATTCCCACGGAATTTGCCGGGGTCATGACGGATGGCCTCAGCGACGAGCTGTATTATAGCGGTAATGTCAGCATTTACCAGGGCACCTTCCTGCCCTCCAGCCTGCCTTACGGCATTACCAGCATGTGGGATAATTCCTGGTCTAAGATCCGGCGCTGCAACCTTTTCCTGGAGAACATAGGCCGGTTGCCGGCCAGCGATGCCTTCAAAAGAAGGACTGCGGACGAAGCCCGCTTCCTGCGGGCGCTGCACTATGCCTACCTGGCCAACTATTTTGGCGCAGTGCCGCTGATCACGGCCTCGCAGCACCTGGACGGCGACCTCAATGTATCCCGCGCACCCTATGCGGCGGTGGTGGAATTTATCACCGGGCAACTGGACAGTATTTACCAGGCGGGCAACCTGCCGTTCAAATACGGAACGGCCAATGTGGGTCGCGTAACCAGGGGGGCCGCGCTGGCGCTTAAATCCAGGGTGCTGCTGTATGCCGCCAGCTATGACAATAACTGGCAAAAAGCCTATGACGCTGCCAAAGCGGTGATCGATATTGCCGGGCAGGCCGGCTATGGCCTGTTCCCGGACTACGAAACGCTGTTTCACGAAGCGAATGATAATAACATGGAAGTGATCTTTGATCACCAGTATACCACTAATTTCAAAGGCTACCATGTGCATCATTACAACCTGCCCTGGGGGCTGGTGCCGCCTGGCCCCAGCGCGCTGAACCAGCCAACGCAGAACATCGTGGACGAATATGAAATGGCCAATGGAACAATGCCCGGAGCGGCCGGCTCCGGCTATGATCCTGCGCAGCCTTATGCCAACCGGGACTCCCGCTTTTACGCCAGCATTTTTTACGACGGCGCTACCTGGAATGGCATTACCCTGGACCTGCTGCCTGGTTCCGCTTATAATCCCAGCTATGCGGCGCTTACAACCGGCTATGCGCTGAGAAAGATGCAGGAGCCCTCTTTCAACCCCTTTGATCTTTCCAAAAGCTATGGCGGCGGGCAAAACTATATCCTGCTGCGCTATGCCGAAATATTGCTGAACTGCGCAGAGGCGGCTTTTGAGCTGGGCAGAACGGAGGAGGCGCGCACGTATATTAACATGGTCCGCGCCCGGGCGCATATGCCTGAAGTGCCGGCAGGCGCATTGACCCGGGAAAAGATAAGGCACGAACGTACCATAGAGCTGGCTTTTGAAGGCACGCGGCTCTGGGACATACGCCGCTGGAAACTGGGGCAGGAAAAGCTGGGAACAGACATGCTGGGCGTCAGCATTACCCAGACCGATGCCGGGCAACGCGTGTATACTACGGTACCGGTGCTGAGCCGGGCCTTCAGCGATAAGATGTACCTGTTTCCCATTTACCAGACAGAGATGGATAAAAACCCCAACCTGCAGCCGAATAACCCGGGTTGGTGATCATTAATACACCATTAAAATCAAATCAGGATGAAGATCGTACAACCATTAACGATAGCATTGCTGGCTGCTGCATCCCTCCGGCCGGCTGCCGCCCAGGAAAAAGCCGGCTGCCGCTACACCCTCAATGGGAAATTGGAAGGTATGGACAGCGGGGTCATATACCTTTCCCGCGCGGACAACAACAGCGTGGCCCCGGATTCCGCGATCATACAGGATGGGGCCTTCAGCTTTACCGGCAGCATCCGGGAGCCTTTGCTGTACCTCCTGAAACCGTCCGGCGCTAAATACGGAAAGATATTCTACCTGGAAAGCGGCCTTACCACCTTTGCAGGACATAAAGACTCCCTGCATCAGGCGGTGGTAAAGGGCGGCCCTTCCCAGGAAGTATATACCGGCTTTTACAACATAGCCTGGAAGCCTGTAGTGGACAGCGCCGGGCGCATATACAAACGCCTGGATATCGCCAACCAGGGTGGTAAGAAAGAGCTGGATCCCGTTACGCGCAAAGCATTTGATGCGGACTTTGCCAGCCTGGATAAGTTCAATGACAGCATTGTGAGCGCTTATGTAAAACAGCATGCGCAATCGCCGGCCGCTGCCAACATTATACTGGAGCGCTACATTACTTACCAGCAAACTGCGAAGGCCCGGCAACTGTTTGCCACGCTAAGTAAAGACGTGCAGCAGTCCTATTACGGCCGGCAGGTCGCCAAAGCGCTGGAGATCGATGGCAGAACAGCTCCGGGCAAAATAGCGCCGGACTTTACCATGCAGGATACTTCCGGTAAGACGGTTACCCTGTCTGCTCTTAGGGGCCGGTATGTGCTGGTGGATTTCTGGGCCAGTTGGTGTGGTCCCTGCCGCAAGGAAAACCCGAATGTGGTAGCGGCCTATAATAAGTTTCACGAAAAGGGATTTGATATTATCGGCGTTTCACTGGATGACAAAAAGGAGCGCTGGCTGAAAGCGATCCGCGCTGACAAGTTGACCTGGCTGCATGTATCTGACCTCAAAGGCTGGGCCAATGACGCCGCCGCCGCCTATGGCGTGAAGAGCGTGCCCGCCAATTTCCTGCTGGACAAGGAAGGCAGGGTAGTGGCCCGTAACCTGCGCGGCGAGGAGCTGGAAAAGAAACTGGCAGAGGTATTGCCATAACCGGCATCACTAAAACCGGAAGGTAAGCGATCCCCTGATATTGAACGGTACGCCGGGCGTGAAATGGATCTCCGTTACCGGCGCCGTTTCTGTCTGCAGGCGGGATTCCGTGGCAAACTGGGTCTCGTTCCACTCCGTGTTAAAGATATTCTCCATGATCACGCCCAGCGTGAATTGCTTCCACTGGTAGCCCAGGTTCATATCGGTGATGAAGTATCCTTTGGCTACAATGGAATTGTCTTCATTGGCAGGGCGGCTGCCCATGTACCGGCTTTTAATGCTGCCGGTAATACCGGAACGGTGCTGCCAGCTAAAGCCTCCGCTGAAGGTGAAGTCCGGCGCCAGCGGTATATAATCCGCATCCTTCGGCTCGTCCATGCTGCGGGCATAGGTGTAGGTGAGGTCCGTGTTAAAGAACAGCCAGTGCAGCAACTGGTAGCGGATACCCAGGTCTGCGCCCTGCCGCTGCGTGCGCCCGCCCGGCTCTACTACGCCCTCGTCGCCTACGTACACAAATTCCTGCTGCAGGTACAGGTACCATAAAGCCGTATTCACGATCAGGCGGGGCAGCGGTTTCCAGGTGAGGCCCGCATCCGCGCCGTAGGCAGCCGGCAGTATCTCCCGGCCTTTTTCCGCCACTACCACCCGGGTGTCGTTGCTGTGGAAGCCCTTGCCCAGCTTGATGAAATATTGCAGGTTGTTGTTTTGCGTGTACAGGAAATTGAGCTTGGGGCTGAGGATGGCCTTGCTTTCCGCCTGCGTGCGATAGGTGCCCGCCAGCTTGTCCACGTAATCAAATTTCATATAATCCGCCCGCAGACCGGGGTTGATCAGCCATTTCCCGATACGGATATCGGCATTCACATAACCGTACAGGTTAGCCTCGTTCACATCGCCCAACTGGACGGTTTCCAGGGTGGTTTTCCGGTTGGCCGTATGCGACAGCTCCACATCCTTCACCGCATCGTTCCGCAGGCCCAGCGCTGCCTGCAGGTGGATACCGGAACGGCCGGTGTTCAACACTTTATTCAGTTGTGATTCAAAGCCCATGATATTCCTTTTTTCCTTTTGCCGGATCTGGTCCCCGTTCTCCGGGTCGTTGAGGAAAAAGGTAAAATTGGAGTACAGCTCAAAATCATAGCGGCTGAAATAGGCTGTATTCTTCACGTAGGAGGAAGCGTCCAGTTGTTTCGTGAACTGCAGGTTGATATTGGTACGCTGCGTGTTGCCGCCCTCCGTATCGTCAATAGCGCCAAAGCGGGTGATCAGGCCCGCATCCACGGCGCGCTGTGGTATCTGGCCCGAAGCGTCCCATTTGCTGGAAAAATGTGATACTGCAATGGATACTTTATCATGATCCGCCAGGTAAGCGGTGTACTTGCCCATGAGGTTGAGGCGGTTGAAATTTTGCGGGGATATAAACGGTCCGTCCGTCACCAGGTATTCCGTAGCCAGGTAAGCGGACTGTTTTTCGTTGTTCACCAGGTTAAAAAGCCCCAGTGTTTTCACCGTATTGAAGCGGCCCGCCTGCAGGGTAACCGCGCTGTTGTCCAGTCTTTCTTTGGTCTCAAAGGCCACATAACCGGCAGTGGCCATATTGCCTTTGCCGGCATGATAAGGGCCTTTGTCAAAATCTATCTGCTCCACGGTTTCCGGTACCAGGAAATGCAGGTCTGCGTAGCCCTGCCCGTGTGCATGGGACACCATGTTCACCGGCATACCGTCTACGGTGATGTTGATATCCGTACCATGGTCCAGGTCAAAGCCGCGGAGGAACATTTGTTCCGCCTTGCCGCCGCCCGCATGCTGCCCGATGAACAGGCCGGGCACGGTGCGCAGCAGCTCCTGGGAAGAGTTCACCGGGTTGGTCTGCAGGTCTATATCGGAGATGATGTTCAGGTGTTTGACGGTAGAGATAACCGCCACCTCGTTCAGCTCCAGCGGGGAAGGAGTCAGCACAATGCGGAAGGGTGCGGTTTCCGCTACCACTACTTTTGTTGTATAGGCTACATGCGTGACCTTCAGGGAATCTCCTTTACCGGCGCCCGCCAGTTGGAACGCGCCAAACTCGTTGCTGTGCGTATGGTGGCCGGTGCGGAGATGATAGATGGTAGCGCCTTCCAACGGTTTTTTATCAGCGCCGGTGATATAGCCGGTAATGGTCTGGCATTTTGCGGTGGCGGCCAGCAGCAGTAACAGAACAGTAGCAGTTGCCTTCATGAAAAAATTAGATGAGAGCGCAAAAATAATGATTGACAGGTAAAGTTTTTGATAGGGTTATCCTGGAGCAAACCATTCACATTATGAAAAGCACGGCACATATCAAGGGGCACCCCATTCACCCCATCCTGATCGTCTTTCCTATCGCTTTCTTCATCGGCACCCTGTTGTTTGATATCCTGGCGCTGGCCGGCAACCGGTACGATTTTGCTTTTGTGGCCATTTGCCTGCAGATAGCTGGCGTTGTAAGCGCCCTGCTGGCGGCTGTGCCCGGTATAATTGACTACCTGTTTACCGTGCCGCCCAAAAGTTCCGCAAAAAAGCGGGGCACACAGCACGGGTTGCTGAACATTTTTGTGGTAGTTCTCTTTTTTGTGGCCTGGCTGCTGAAGCGGGACCCTTACCTGCCCGCCTTCTGGATCATCCTGCTGGAGCTGGCAGGGGTAGTGGGACTGGGAATTTCAGGATGGATGGGCGGTACGCTGGTATACCGCAACCAGATAGGGGTAAATCCCCGTTATGCCGGCGCCGGTAAATGGAAGGAAATGCATATTGACGGCCGCCCCGAAAAAGTGGAGGTAGCTACAGCCGATGAGCTGCAAACCGACCAGATGAAGCTGGTACATGTGCATAATAAGCGGATCGTGCTGGCCAAAACAGAAAAGGGGTATGTGGCTTTTGACGACCGCTGTACCCACAAAGGCGGATCGCTGGCGGGAGGGGCGATGATATACGGTACAGTGCAATGTCCCTGGCATGGTTCCCAGTTTGAGGCTACTACCGGCCAGGTAAAGGCCGGTCCCGCGAAGGAAGGTATTGTTACCTACGCGGTGACGGAGCATAACGGCAAGGTCTATCTTAATTTTTAAGCTGGGTATGCCCGGCTACAGTATGCAGAAAAGTTTCCCCTTTGTCATTTATACAATGCCTGGTCTTTCAGGTAGTCAATACCGTTTTCTTTCAGGTAACGGATACCCCATTGGCTCAGGAATTCATACAGGGGCGTAAAAGAACGGCCCAGGTCCGTCAATGCATATTCCACCCGCAAAGGTTTTAATGACAGCACTGTTTTGCTGATCAACCGATCACTTTCCAGTTGCTTTAGTTGTTGTGTGAGCATTTTTTCCGATACGCCCGGCAGGTTGTTCCGGATATCGCTGAAGCTCCTTTTTTCAAAACGGTGCAGGTGAGAAAGGATCAGTATTTTCCATTTGCCGTTTACGAAATGGAGGCTTACATCGATCGGGCAGGTGAATGTTTTATCGTTCAGGGTGATCATATGGCGGCAGGATTTGACGGGCTTACCTTCCGGTAAGTTATTGCCCGGTTAAAGTTATTCAAATATTTTTGGCGACAATCTGATTAATATGAAGACGATCTATTACCTGATACTGCTGCCCGCATTGTGTTTTGCAAGCATTGGCCAGGCACAGCACAATAACAAAACTATGAAAACAGACCAGTACTCCGTAGAAATTATCCGCTACAACATCCCGGAAGACCAGCAAGCCAGTTTTGAAAAAGCGTACAGCGATGCCGGCAAATACCTGCAGGCGTCCCCGTATTGCCTCGGCTACCATATTATTCATGGGGAAGAGGAGCCCACACACTACATCGTCACCATTCACTGGACCTCCAAAGAGGACCACCTGAACGGGTTCAGGAAAAGCAGTGAATTCACCGGCTTCTTTCAATTGGTGCAGCCCTTTTTTAGTAATATTGAAGAAATGAAACATTACAATCTCACACCTATCACATGGAACAAGGAAAAGTAGTGCCTACACTATATGAATGGGCCGGCGGCCAGGCAGCGCTGGAAAAGCTCACGGAAGTATTTTACAGCAAAGTATTGCAGGATGAGCTGCTGTATCCCGTTTTTAAGGATATGGCGCCGGGGCACAGCCGGCATGTAGCGCATTTTATTGCCGAGGTCTTTGGCGGTCCGCGCCTGTATACGGAGGGCGATAAGGGCAGTCATGCCACCATGGTGGCGCATCACCTGGGAAAGATGCTGGACGAGCGTAAAAGAAAAAGGTGGATGGACCTTTTGCTGGAAACCGCGGATGAAGTAGGCCTGGCGGCTGATCCAGAATTTCGCTCCGCACTGGTGGGCTACCTGGAATGGGGGAGCCGTATTGCGGTGATCAATTCCAATACGGATGAAAATCCTGTCAAAGAAGGTGAGCCGATGCCGAAATGGGGTTGGGGAGCAACTGGCGGGCCGTATGAGGGATAGCAGTGGAAGCGGCTGTAGTGACTTGTGAATCAATTGTTAGATTCCCCCCTCAACACCACTCCCAACCCATCTTCCTCCGGCCGTTGATAGGCAATGTCCGTGATCCGTCCATCCTTCACCGTTACGATCATCGGGTAAATATCCTTATCACGATCCGGGTACCGGATAATATTGGCGCTGTCTACCAGCACCCGGCTGCTGTGCAGGATGTCCCGTCCCAGCTTTATCTGCAGCAGCTTTAAGGATTGCGTGCGGGTGAAAATGTATTTCACATGTGGGGAAGAGGTACAATGCCGCTTCACAAAATCCTCCGCCGCGCTGATGCAACCTTCGCAACCCTGGTTGGGTATGATCACATAATAGCCGGTTGAAAGGAGGTCCGTGTCCAGCAGGTGCAGGGCCTTCATCAGCCCGGCATGTTGCTGCGAGCAGGCGCTTAGCAGCCATAACAGGATAGGATATACGATGTATTTACAGCTCCATTTTAATTTGTACATATCGGCCAATATTTGAGTCTTTGTTAGCGGCATCCAGGAAATAGAGGCCCCGGGCCGTCACGAAAAAATTGTCAAGCGCCAGGCTCCCGGGTAAAGACGCTTCACCCAGGTAGTGGAAGGCGGTATCGAAAGCGATTATTTTGGCGTGTTTTTCAGCCAACCCTTCGTGATTCAGGGCGGTGGCGGCAGGCGGCAACTGCAGCAGGCGGTAATAGCGCTGGCGATAGGGATCAAAAATAATGTTCCGGTAGGAGGGCGTACCGGTAAAGTAACGCAGCGGCATATCAGGGTCCTTCATTTTTTGATGCGTTTTGGGAAAAGGCAGGGCGCTGATACAGCAGGGCTCCCGGGTGCCGGCATATATATCCTTTACCTGCCAGGCGCTGTCTATCACCTGCAGCCGGTGGTCTGCCGGGAGACTGAGCAGCAGCTTGTCCTCCGTGGCATTATAGGCGGCATAAGGTGTGCGCATGTGCACGCCTCCCCAGTTGGCGGACCGGTAGACTTTTGAATAGGGCACTTTGTGCTGCACCTTGCCGTCCGGCAGGTGTATCTCCGTGCAAAGGGTGCGGCCCTCCGGCACCTCGTGCTCCCGTTCACCAATCAGGTAGCCTACGCCTATAATCGTATGATCCTTTAAAATAATCGGCGCGGCATTGCAGGCATTAGGCGGCGCCGGGTTAAAGGCCAGGTTGGGCGGCAACGGCCTGCCCGTAAAGGACAGGGTTTTGTACACGCTGTCTGCAGCCATGTTGTAGAACAGCAGTTGAAAGCTGTCGTAAGTATACAGCAGCAGGCTGTCGGGGCGCAGGTACTGAAAGTAGGTGACCTTCCCGTCCAGGTGCAGGGGCTGTATATGCCCGGGCCGCAGCAGCGCGGTACCTGCATCCAGGGGGTAGGACAGCAACCGCTTGTTGTAACCGTCGTATACCAGCAGGGCATTTTCCTTTTCAACGTATTGTACCGGTGTTTGTACGCCTACTACCAGCAGGCTGTCCAGGTACAGCCGCAGGGTATCGGCCACCACCGCTTTCAGCGATATCAGCCGGCCGCTGTCCGCTGCGCAATTATTGACCGGGGCGGCCTCTTTGCCGGCGCAGCCCGTTGTACCGGCATATACGATAAATAATAGAAAGGGGGCTACCACACAGGTAGCCCGCCAGTGAAGCAGCCTATTCCACATAAATGGCACAGTTAGGCGTTTCACCGGCCAGTACGGAGCCACAGTAGGAATAATACGTTCCGCCAACGATCTCGGTCTTGCATTTTCCGTTCTTGAAAGGATGCGGGCCTGCGCAGCCGATGGAACTTGCGGTGGGTACCTGGCTAAGCGTTGCTACAGCTACAAATGCCAGGAACAGAAGGGTTTTCTTCATCTTAATGGATTTTGAGTGTGGAATATGGGTTATCAATATTCAATATACATTTTTTTTGCACGCAACGCAAAACCGGACATTGATATGGCGGTAGCCGTTGCATTGTGTCACCGGAAAACCGCCGATGGTCAAAACAGGGGAGGGGATCGCCGATTTTTACTTAACTTGATCACATGCAAAATTTACGGTGGCGCATTATATTCCCGGTCGTGTACGGGTTGATCATCTACACCAGTATCCGCCTGGTGAATGATATCATCTCGGATACCCGCTTCTGGCTGCGGCCCTGGCAGGTTAATGCCGCCGAGATCTGCATGTCCATCCTGGCCTGCTATGTGATGGAGGCCGTGCTGCTGCGGCTCCTGGAAAAGAACCAGCAGCGGTACAAACCGCCTATCAGCAACCGTGCGCTGGTAAAGGAATTTGCCGGGGTGGCGCTGTGGATAGAGCTGGTATGCACCGCTATCATAATGCCGGTAGCAGCTCTAACAGACGATGGATTACAATGGTACGATGTGGTGAACATTTACCTGATCCCCCTGTTGTACTGGCTGTTATACTACGCTTTTGCCAGGGGCAATGCCGCTACCCGCAAAAGCTATGAGCAGCAGCTCCAGATCGAGAAGATCAGTAATGACCAGTTGCAGGCGGAGCTGCGTTTTCTCAAGGCGCAGTACCACCCGCATTTCCTGTTCAATGCATTGAATACAGTATATTTCCAGATGGATGAGGACGTAGGCCGGGCCAAGCAAACCATCGAAGAGCTGTCCGAGCTGCTGCGCTACCAGTTATATGACCAGCAGCAAACCGTTACCGTCCGGCAGGAGCTGCAATACCTGCAATCGTATATCCGGTTGCAGAAAAGCCGGATGAATGAGCACCTTTCCCTCGACGTGCGTTTTGATGATGCGCTGGACGGTCAGCAGTTGTACCCGCTGCTGCTGCTGCCCCTGGTGGAAAATGCTTTCAAGTACGCCGGCGGCCGGTACTGGATCAGGATCGAAGCAAGGCTGGAGCAGGACCGCCTGCATTTTCATGTGAGCAATGCCAAGCCGGACATTACCGTGCAAAGGAAAGCCGGCGGCATAGGGCTGGAGCACCTGAAAAGGCGACTGGCGCTGCTCTACCCGGGAAAGCATACCCTCACCATACAGGACAAGGGGCAAAGCTTCCTGGCGGACCTGGTCATTGAGGAAGTAGGAGATAAGAAGTAAGCCGCCGGGAAAATGAAGTGTGAAACCGGGCAAATATTAGCAGATGAAAATAAAATGTGTCATAACGGACGATGAACCAATGGCCCGCAAGGGCATAAAGGGCTACGTGGAGAAAGTGAGCTTCCTGGAGCTGGTGGGCGTTTGCGAAGATGCCGTAGCGTTGAACAACCTGCTGCGCGAGCAGGCGGTGGACCTGCTGTTCCTGGATATAGAAATGCCGTACATCAACGGGCTGGAGCTGCTGCAAAGCCTGCCGCAGCCGCCCAAAGTGATCTTTACCACGGCGTATGAACAGTATGCGCTGAAAGGCTTTGAGCTGGAAGCAGTGGACTATCTGCTGAAGCCTGTTTCCTTTGAGCGCTTCCTGAAAGCCGTGAACCGGGCGCATGACCTGTTCCGCTCATCCCCGCAGCAGGAGAATGCCGATCATCTTTTTATCAAGGCCGGCGAAAAGCTCGTCAGGATCTCCCTGGAAGACATTGTGTATATAGAGGCGATGGAGAACTACGTAAGCATCCACACCGTGCAAACCCGCTATGTGACCCATGCCACCCTGAAATCAGTGATAGAGACCATTACCGCGCCTGGCTTTATTCAAACGCATAAGTCCTTTGTGGTAAATGCTGCACGCATCACCGGTATTGAAGGCAATATCATAGAGCTGGGCAAGCACCAGGTGCCGGTATCCCGGAGCATGAAAGACGCCGTGATGGAAAAGATATTGAAGAACCGGCTGCTGAAGAAGTAAGTTATTTCTCCGCGACTATTACCACCCGCTCTTTTTCCAGCACCATGCCCATGATGCTCATGCTTTCTTCTTTTTCCAGCACCGTATCACGAACGGTATAACCGGCCTTTTCCAGCAGGGTGGTGGCTGCATCGGCATCGTACAACCGGAAGCCGTATTGGGTAAAAGGCAGCTTTTCCATGAAGGCGCGGGTGCGGATACCGATGGACAGCCGCCCCTGCGGTTTTAACACCCGGCGTATTTCCTGCAGTTGCCGTAGCGGTTCCTCCCAGAAATAAAGGGTATTCACGGTAAATACCTTGTCGAAAAAAGCATCTTCATAAGGCAGCTCTTGCCCGTTGCCCAGGGTAAAGCTGGCGGTTCCGGCTTTTACCAGTGCTGCATTGCGCTGCATGGCCTGTTGTACCATGGTTTCGGAAATATCTATGCCATAATAGCGCAGCCCGGGAGCGCGGGAAAGCACGTAGGGTGCATAGCCGCCGTTGCCGGGACCGATCTCCAGCACTGCATCCCCTTCCCGGCAGCCCAGCAGGTCTATCGTGCGTTGTATCATGCCGCCATTGTTAATGTGCATGCTGTCGGCTGTTTTAATGCCGTCTTCCCCGGAGGGTTTGCCTAACTGGCTGGCGATGGTTTTTAGTTCTTCTGTGTTCACCTTTTCAAATTAATAATTAATAATGAATAATGAATAATTAATAATCGTAACACTGGTGTTTTGATACAACATTATTGTTACAGGAATTATTAATTATTCATTATTAATTGTTAACTATTTATTTCAGCTCCACCTTCACCGGTACCGTGTACAACAGCTCCGCCACGCCGGCCGTTTTCACGCCCACCCGGGCGTACAGGTATCCTTTGGCTGTGAGTGAGGTGGGAATGGCCGCGGTCAGTGAAACAGGCTGTGTAATGTCCGTGATGTCCGCTGCAGCAACGGAAGCGCCGGCCACGCTGTTTACCTGGTCCACGATGGTGGTGGAGCCCAGGTACAGCGATACGGCGTCCAGCGGCAGGCTGTTATTGACCTGCGTCAGCCGCACCGAAGCATTGATATTGGTACCGTTTTGCGTGATGGTGCTGCTGGTAATAATGAAATACGGCGTTACCGGCACATCCACTTCCGTATGCCCGCTTACCGTGATATCTATGGTATCGGTGCTGCTTACCCAGGGGCCATTGCCGTTCAACTGCACCAGCTTGTAATTGCCGTCAAACAGCGTGGCGGAAAAAGCGCCCTCCTGGGTCACGTATATGGGAATTTTTGTGCGCAGGTCAAAACCGTCCTGCCACAGCTCCAGTTGCACGCCGTTGGAGCGCAGGCTCAGCGGATGGCCGTTGTATACCACCCGGCCCGCCAGTGTGGACTGGGGGCTGTCGTGGTTATCCTTTGAACACCCGGTTATGGTCATTACGGCCAGTACCAGGCATGATAGCATTATTCGTTGCATAATCATGGATTAATGGAATGGATTTTTCACAATTTTAGGATTATTATTGATAACTCCCTGATCAATGGAGGAATAATAGTTCCCCAGTTGGAAGAAACGCGGTGCCCTGAAACGGGGCGCTACCATTTTCACAAACACATATTTGCCGTCGCGGGCCGCATCGCCGGGGCGCACCACCCGGTAGGGGTACAGGGCGTATACCATGGCATTGGGATTGCCCACGCTGCCGTTCCACAGCTTATCCGCTATCCGCCAGCGCTTCAGGTCCCACAGGCGGTGGCTCTCAAAGGCCAGCTCTGCCCGGCGCTCGTTCTGGATACGGGCTATCGTGAGCGTACTAAGGCTGTTGGGGCCAAAGCCGGCCCTTTCGCGGACGGCGTTGATGTAAGTGAGGGCCTCGCCGGTCTGTCCCAGCTCAAAGGCCGCTTCCGCTGCATTGAGATACACCTCTCCCAGCCGGAACCATATCCACCAGATATCGCTCTGGATGCCGCGGGTGCTGGTGCGCGCGCCGGCATCAATATACTTGCGCAGGTAAAACCCGGTGTTGGACACCTCCTGTATGGAGCGGTGCGGACCGGAGCTGCCGGTGAGCAACCTGCCATCGGTGTAGGTAGTGTTCAGGTCGCTGCCTTCCACCACGTCATAAGCGTTGCGGGATGCGTTCCAGGCCATTACACCGGCCTGTATGCCTACGGGGAGGCCCTTGAAGGTGGTGCCGGGGTAGATCACGGTGCCGTATAAACGCGCATCCTTGTTGGCGAAGATATCCTGGGGGTGGTCATAGTAAATGAAATCGCTGTTATCCTCCGTGCGCGTTCGCAGCGTGCCGGGCGTGCCGTCCAGGTACTCATAGCTTTCTACCAGGTTAAGGGAAGGCGTAATGGAGGAAGAGCCCAGGTTGTCTTCCCGTATGCCCCGCACAATATTGTCGTAGGCGAACCAGTGCCTTTTCTGCGGTGACAGGAAATCCTTTACAAATATGGCCTCCCGGTTGCCGGATTTTTTGGTGATGGCTTCGTAAAAGTTCTCCCCGGGATCGGGATTGGTCCTGTACAACGTGTATACGCCGCTGTTAATGATCTCTTTGGAGGCGGCCAGCGATTTTTCATAGTACTCGTTTGCCCTGTCTGCGGGTATGCCTACCTCGCCGCCGGGCGTGCGGATGGGGGCGGGCATCTGGTTGTTGTATCTGGCAATGGAGCCGGCATACAGCATGGCCCTGCTTTTGAGCGCCAGGGCCGTGTATTTGTTGGCGCGGGACACACTGCCGTCATTACCCAGGTCGTCCCGGATGGCATCCACCTCGCTGGCAATGAAATCGTACACCTCCGCTTCTTTGGCACGGGGTACCTGCAGGGAGGACGCGTCTCCGCTGTAGTCATAGATGAGCTGCCGGGTTACCAGCGGTACGCCGCCCATTCTTTTTACCAGCTCAAAATAGTTGTAGGCCCGCAGGAAACGCAGCTCCGCGGAGAACTGTCTTTTCTGTCCTTCGGACAGGCTGACGCCGTACTGTGCGATGTTCTCCAGCGCCAGGTTAATGTCGCGCACCAGCGTATAGTTCCACAGGCGCCAACTGTCAAACCCGTAAGCGGGGATGTTGTTACGCCCGTCGTTGTTGGACTGGCCGGACCACATCGCGTCGTCAAAGTTGGCCATGTCCCGCCACTGCGCGATCCTGCCGTCTGCGCCGGCATTGTCAATATCCTGCAGGCCTGTTTGCGTGGGCAGGCGGTCATAAAAATTGGCCAGCAGGGCCACTATCTGCTTGGGATCGTTCCATACCTGCTCTTCCAGCAGGATGGTGCGGGGCTGCCGCTCCAGCCAGTCTTTCTCGCAGGCCGTGAAAGCCAGCAGTCCGGCAGCGAACAGTATGTTGATAGCTATCTTTTGCATGATCATCGTATGTTTTTAGAGGGACAGGTTAAAACCAAAATTGTAAAGCCTTTGCTGCGGGTATACCAGCCCGTTGGTAGCGCTGATCTCCGGGTCTATTTCATATTGCTTCACGTTGTCAATGGAAAACAGGTTGGTACCGTTCACGTACACACGTAGCCCCGCAATGTGCCAGCGCTTTAGCCACTCCTTTGGGATATTGTAGCCCAGCTCCAGGTTACGCAGGCGGATGTAGCGCACGTTGGTGAGCCAGAAATCGCTGAGGCGGTAGTTTACATGCGTGGTGTTGTCCTTGCGGATGGCCGGGTAGGTGCCGGGTATCCACGCACTGTTGGGATTATAAGGGTCTGCCCGGTGCCAGCGGTCGGTGAACATGTAGGCAGGAGAGGAGCCGTTGTTCTGGAAAGGATACCGCAGCTCCCAGTCGCGGAGGTAGGACTGCATGGCAGCGCCGGCGAAGTCAAAGCGCAGGGTAAAGCCGTTCCAGGCCACGCTGCCGTTGATACCGTAGCTTAGCAGCGGCTGTGCCGGCGTACCCGGCGTGGTGGCGGATTCCAGTGCATAGCCGATGGGCCTTTCATCCAGGCCGTTGATGATCCGGTCGCCGTTCACGTCCTCGAATTTGAGATCGCCGGGCAACTGCGTGCGGTTACCCTGCCCGTCATTGTTAACCTGGTAATTATCGATCTCCTCCTGCGATTCAAAGCGGCCGATGACATGGTAGCCCCAGGTGATGCCGGACCAGCGGTCCTCTGCGGAGGTCCGGTATTTGTCCAGGGAGTTGCCATAGCGGGGCTTGTAGGGATCCAGGCTCCTGAGCCTGGCGAAGGTGGCATTGACGCCGATGGAGTAGTTCACCTTGCCGGCTTCCCCGCTGTAGGTCACCATGCCTTCTATGCCGCGGGTAGCGTCGGAGTTCAGGTTCTCATTTGGCAGGGAGTAGCCTACTTCACTGGGCAGCAGCACATCATAGCGGGCGGCAGGCAGGCCGGTGCGTTTGCGCTGGAACACATCCACCTGCCCGGAAAGCTGCCCGTTCAAAATGGTGAAGTCTATACCGATGTTCATGGAGCGGTTCTTTACCCATGATAGTTGGGTAATGGGCAGGCCCCTGGGCCGGATGCCGATCACGTAAGCGCCGTTCAGCACCGCGCCGCCCTGGTTAAAGTTATAGCCGGCCAGGTAGCTGAAGGCGTCAGGCGGGTTGCCGTTGGGGAAGCCGATCTCGCTGCCCGTCTCGCCATAGGAAGCCCTTATTTTCAGGTCGTTCAGGAAAGCGCCCAGCTTGTCCTTCAGGAAGGGCTCTTCGGAAACGCGCCAGCCCAGGGATACGCCCGGGAAGAAGCCCCAGCGGCGCCCTTTGGCGTACAGGTATGACCCGTCATAACGGCCCAGCAGCTCCAGCAGGTACTTCTGCCTGTAATCGTAGTTCAGCCTGCCAATGTAGCCGGCCCTTGCTTCCGTGGTCCATTCATCGGCCAGGTAGTCCTGCTCGGACAGGTACTGCGTAGGGATGTAGTTGTTAGTAGGAATGGTGTGCACCACGTAGTAGGAGTTCTCGTAATCGGAGCGCTCGTAGGCCGCTACGGCAGACAGCGCGTGCGGACCGAACTGCTTGCTGTAGTTGAGCTGGAACTGTGCAAAGCGGGAGATCACGTTCCGCTTGTGCCGTTCGCGCCAGGGATTCTGGTTGCCGAAGCCGGGCTCCGTGTTGTAAGTGTCCGTCACGGGATCGTAGCGGTAGGCGTCCCAGGTGTACTCAAAGCCGTCAAAGTCTTCATTCAGGTAGTTGTAGGAGTAAACGCCTTTTGCCGTCAGCCCGAAATCAAAATCATACTGCGCGTTCAGGTTCACGTTAATGCCGCGCCACCATTCATCCACGTAACCGGTCACGTCATCCTTGTAGGTAGCGGGGTTTACGTTCACGTTATGCGTCTGGTTGATGTAGTTGGGATTGTCGTTGGCATAGGGGCTTTCTGTGGGCCACATGCTGAAGATGCTGAGGAAGGGATTGAAGTAATCGTCCAGCCCCGGCACGCCTACGTTATGTGTTTTTTCCAGGCGCGCGCTGATCTGGGTGCCTACCTTCAGTCCTTTGGCCAGGCTGCTTTCAATATTGGCCTGCAGGTTGGTGCGCTCAAAGCTGTAATCCTTCACGATCGCTTCCTGCTTGATACGGCTCACGGAAAGATAGTAATTGGAGCGCTCGGAGCCGCCGGAGGCATTGGCGCTGATGTAGTACTGCGGCACATTGGGGCGCAGCACTTCCTTGTAGTAGTCATAGCTTTTATAGCCTTTTTCCGTACCGGCTTCCCATTTGGCCAGCTCTTCCGGCGAGTACAGCAGGGAAGGGTCGCGGCCCAGGTTTTGCTCGGATTCCAGCAGGGCGCGCACGTACTGGCCGGCATTGGCCGGGCGGGGGTAGCGGGTAAAGTTCTGCAGCCCGTAGTAGCCGGAGATGTTGATGCTGGGCTTTTCATTCCGCCGGCCTTTCTTGGTGGTGACCAGCACCACGCCGTTAGCGGCGCGCAAGCCGTAGATGGAGGCGGAGGCGTCTTTCAGTACGGTAATGCTCTCAATATCATCCAGCCCCAGGCTGTTGAAGATGTCCTGCCCGGAGCCCTGCGAAAAACCGAACGCGGTGTTGGTGGTGCTGCCGGTGTACGGCACCCCGTCTATTACATACAGGGGGTTGCCCAGGTTCCTGATCTGTATGTTGGTGCCCCTGCCGGGCCGCGAGTCCGGGGAGCGGGCCGTGATGCCCGGCATCTTGCCTACCAGCGCGGCAGACACGGTAGTGGCGGGCGTACGCACCAGGTCTTCCGATTTCACGGCGCTGACGGCGCCGGTTACCGTGGCTTTCTTCTGGGTGCCGTAACCCACTACCACGATATCCGTCAGGCTGCTGGCCAGTTGCGCCAGTGCTATGCGCAGCACGCGGTTGGCGCCCAGCGTCAGCTCCCGGTTCTGGTAGCCTACGCTGCTGATCACCACCACGCTGCCTTCCGGGGCCTGCAATGAAAAGGTGCCGTCTTCCGAAGTGATAGCGCCCTTCGTGGTGCCTTTCAATACTACGGAAGCGCCCGGCAGCGGCATGCCTGCCGTATCGGTCACCGTGCCCCTGAATGTGCCGGGTGTGCCTTGCTGTGCAAATAAGGGTTGAAGCATGCAGCTACAGGAGAGCAAAAGCGCGCATGCTATTAAACGCTTCTTGTGCAAGAAGTGTAATAGTAACTTCATAACGTCGGGTTTTATTGGTAAATGGAAAAAGCAATACCGTTCCGGAAAATGATCATTTCCGGGAATACGTTACTGTACCGGGTATCGGCGGTATGTTAGTAATAAACAGCTAAGTAAAGCATGAATGATTTGGTTGTTTCATCTGTAAATATTTGTTTTTCATTTGTCAGATGGAACCTCGCATTAACCTATCCCTGTGTGAGAAAGTCTATCGTGCTCGGTTTCATACGGGAATTTTTTGGCGTTGGTTAATAAATATACCCCGGGGCTGCTACGCTGCTATACGACCTGGCATGAGTGGTAATGCCATGCACTATAAAAATAAAAAAAATAAATGTCAATCTAACACTTTTTTTTAGAAACCTTTCAGGCTTTAGAAACCTGTCAGGTTTCCCTTTTTTATGGTATTTTTATTTTATGCTCGACCTTAGATTCAATTATCCCTCTGTGAAAAAAGAGGCGGATATTTTCCAGCAGTATATCAAAGGCCTACCGGAACAGGAGAAATACGGTATGTTAACACCTCCTTCCTTCCGGCCGGCGCCGGCAGCGGCGCAGGAAATAGGCCAGTGGCTGGAGCTGCCCCCGGACACCCTCCGGTACCGGTCTGATGTGATCACCACCTGCAGCGGCAACAGCGCCCTGCACTGCATCCTTACCTGGTTCCGCAATATGGAGGAAACGGCCGCCATCGAAGAGTTTACCTATACTTCCTTTAAGGCCAGCGCGCATGAGCTGGGTTACCGGTTGCATACCATTGCCTGCGACGCGCAGGGCATGATACCGGAGGCGCTGGAGGCGCACCTGCAAAGCAGCAATACCCGGCTGGTATACCTGCAGCCCACCATTCACAACCCCACCTGCAGTGTGATGTCCCTGCAGCGGCGGCGTGATATTGTGACGGTGATCAAGCGGTTCCGCGATGTATATGTGATAGAGGACGATGCCTACCGTTTCCTGCATCCGTCGCCCCCGCCTACCTTCCTCCAGTTGATGCCGGACAAGACCCTGTATATCTGCAGCTTCTCCAAAGTGTTCAATCCTTTTGTGAGGGTGGCGCATATTGTTTATCCCCGCAATATTCTCCAGGGGGTGGACAGCATTATCCGGTACACCACCAGCGGCAGTTCGGGGCTGCTCAGCGCTTTTGCCCGGTACCTGGTACAGGGCGACCTGTTGCAACAGGTGATCGCGGAAAAAAGGCATATCGCGGAGCTGCTGTATGAGAAAGTAAAGAACATTTTCCAGGACCTTCCTTACCGCACGTTCCCCGGCAGCTACCACATCTGGGTAAAGCTGCCGGAACAGCTCAGCGCCGGGGCATTTGCAGCGGAAATGCGCACCTGGAACATTGATATTATGAGCAGCGAGGATTTTTCCACTACGGGCAACCAGGAATATTTCAGGATAGCGATGGGCAGTACGTGGAATGCGCCGGAGCTGGTGCCGTCCCTGCAAACCCTGGCAGGCGCTGTCCGGAAACACTACTCCACCTGAATGTCATACTGCTTCATCAGCTTCAGCAGTACGCCATTGGTCCATCCAAAGCCGTCCTGCGTGGGGTATTCGCCGCCGCCGGCGGTCAGGCTCAGGTCCGTTACGTTATATTTTTCCATCAGCTTGCCCGTAGAGCGGTACACTTTGATGTTGAGGGCCACCCATCTTTCCGCTATGTTTTTAGCCAGCGCTTTGGCGCCATAGTTGTCCAGCCCGGTAATGGTCACCCATTGCAGCGGCGCCCAGCCGTTCGGGTAATCCCATTGCTGTCCCGTAGCTTTTAAGGTGGTTACCACGCCGCCGGCCTGCAGGAAAGCCGTGCGGATGTTTTCCTGCACCGGTTTGATCCTGTTCCTGGCGGCAATGCCGGTAAAGAAGGGAAACATGCCGGCCAGCGTCTGTTCCGGGGAGTGGCGGCGGTTGGGCAGATCATAGTCCAGGTACCAGCCGGCTTTTTCAGACCAGCAGTACCGTTCTATGCTGCGCTTTCTTTTGCCTGCCAGTTGCGTGTATTCCGCTGCTTTTTGCTGCTGCCCTGCCAGGCTGCAGGCTTTGGCCAGCGTGCTTTCCAGGTGCCAGAGCAGGCAGTTGAGGTCTACCGGCACCAGCGCCGTGGTACGGATGGTATGCAGGTCCTTCCCGTTGCCGAACCAGCGGCTGCTGAAGTCCCAGCCGCTTTCTGCGCCGGAGCGCAGCTCCCGGTATATCTCTGCATCAGGCCGCTGCGCGGCGGCCGCTATGGCTACATCTTCCTTATAGGATTCCTGCCGGGGAATATTGTCCCGGTCATAATACCGGTTCAGCAGGCTGCCGTCCGGCATTTTTACCACGTGCCGGGTAGGGGCGGAGCGGTCCATCCAGTAGGCATATTCTTTTTCCATTTGCGGCAGGTAGGATACGTAAATGCTGTCTCCCTTGTGTTTGGCGAGTATGCCCAGCATCAGGGAGAAGAAAGGGGGCTGGGAGCGGCTGAGGAAATAGGTGCGGTTCCCGTTGGGAATATGCCCGTAGCGGTCCAGCAGGAAAGCGAAATTGCGGATCATGTTCTCTATGATGGTGATGCGCCCGCTTTCTTCCAGTCCCAGCATGGTGAAATAGCTGTCCCAGTAATAGATCTCCCGGAAGCGGCCGCCGGGTACAATGTAAGGGTAGGGCAGGGGCAGCAGGGAGCCGTAGGGCGTGGTGGTGTTCGGGTCTCTTTGCAGCACATTCCACAGGTGCCGGATATGCGTTTTTACCGGTGAGGCCTGGCCCTGTGCTATGCCGGCCTGGGTGACCGGTTCCGGCACCTCGAAATAAGCCGTTACAAAAGCCGCCAGGTCAAAGTCCGGCTGCTGCCGCAGCGCTTCATACCGGGCCATAATGCTGTCCGGGCTTGTTTTGGGCACGCAGTCCACAAAGGTCTTATTGTCCGGGAAAACACCGGACAACTGCACGGCTTTAAAGAGCGGTCCGAAGAGCTGGTCCGGCGTTTGCTTTTGCTGCGCCCTTACTGCGGTGGCACAGATCCATAAGCTGAGGAGGAGGAAAAGTGTTTTTCGCATAGTAATTAATAATTAACAATGAAGAATTAATAATAATCACAGCGATGTGAAGCCTAAATGTAAGTGTAACATCACTTATGGCAATTATTAATTGTTCATTATTCATTATTAATTTATTTTTGCAACAATGTTTCAAAAACTACCCCATCGAAAACCCTTTCCGTTTTACCGGCAATCCGACGCCATGGACTGCGGGCCCACCTGCCTGCAGATGATCGCCGCGTATCACGGGCGCGCCTACCCGTTGCAATACCTGCGGAATGCCTGCAGGATATCCCGGCAGGGCGTCACCTTTGCAGACATGATGGCCGCGGCGGAACAGTTGGGGTTCAAGACCCTGTCGGCAGAACTGCCCTATGAAGTGCTGGCCAAAAAAGCGCCGCTGCCCTGCATCCTGCATTGGGACAAGCAGCATTTCGTGGTGCTCTACCATATCACGGAAAAGGAAGTGCATATAGCCGACCCGGCGCTGGGCAGGCGCAGCCGCTACTCCATACCGGATTTCATGGCTGCCTGGCAGGTGGAGGAGGCATCCGGCTATGGCCGGGCCTTATTCCTGGAGCCTACACATGCTTTTTATGCAGCGGAAAGAATACCGGTGCAGCCGCCCTCCCTGCGGGCATTGCTGCCTTACCTGAAGGCGCACCGCAAAAGCCTGCTGCCGGTCATGGCCTCGCTGCTGCTGGCCAGTCTTTTTTCGCTGCTCACGCCTTTGCTCACGCAGGCCATCGTGGACAAGGGCATTAAACAGCAACAGGTGTCCCTGTTGCTGCTGATCTGCCTGGGACAACTGATGCTGTTCCTGGGCCGCATGGTGATGGACTTTATCCGTGCCAGGCTGCTGCTGAAACTGGGCGCGCGCATAAGCATCGTGATGCTGAAGGATTTCCTGCAGAAGCTGATGCGGCTGCCGTTCCCTTTTTTCGAGAACCGGCAGGCCGGGGATAACATGCAGCGGGTAACGGACAACCAACGGGTGGAGGATTTCCTGACCTCCTCTTTTGTCACCTTCGTGCTGTCCGTCATTACCCTGCTGGTGCTGGGGAGCATGCTGCTGTACTACAACTGGCAGGTGTTCCTGCTGTTTGCCGCCGGCGCAGTTGCGGGCATATTGTGGGTGGGCGCTTTCCGGGAAAAGCGCAGCCGCCTGGACCAGAAGCGTTTCCAGGTGCTGGCGGCCAACCAGAATACGCTGCTGGAAATATTTTCCGCCATACAGGAAATAAAGCTCACCGGCAGTGAAGCTGCCAAAAGCGCGCAATGGGAGGCCCTGCAGGAACGCTCCTTTGCCGTGAAGCTCGAAAGCCTGCGGCTGGACCAGTTCATCCAGGGCACCGCCCTGTTCATCACCGAGACCCGGAACGTAGTGGTCACCTGCCTGTCCGCCATACTGGTGGTGAACGGGCAGCTCACCCTGGGCGCTATGCTAGCCATTACCTACATCTGCGGACAACTGAATGCGCCGGTAACGCAGCTCACGGATTTTATACGCGCCGTGCAGAACACCCGCTTCAGCATGCGCCGCATGTGGGAAGTGCACGGCGAGCCGGATGAGGACCCGGGCCCGGAAACGGAGCTGCCGGCGGAGATGGTAACAGGAAAGGATATACGCCTTTCCGGCGTGTCCTTCCGCTACGGCCACCGGCATTCCCCGCTGGTGCTGAATAACATCCACTTCACCATACCCGCGGGCAAGGTTACCGCCATTGTAGGCCTGAGCGGGAGCGGCAAGACCACGCTGCTGAAGCTGCTGCTGAAATTTTACCAGCCCGCGCAGGGCGATATATGGGTAGGGGACAGGCCCCTGCAGGAACTACCGGCCAAAGCCTGGCGGCGCCATTGCGGCGCAGTAATGCAGGACGGCCATGTGTTCCGCGACACGATTGCCAATAACATCTTTGCCGGCGCTGCAGAAAAGGATCACGTACGCCTGCAGGAAGCCTGTAAAATGGCCTGCATCCATGATTTTTTCAGCGCCATGCCTTTTGGCTACGAGACCTATGTGGGCAAAGACGGCTACGGCCTCAGCGAAGGACAGACACAGCGCCTGCTGATAGCCCGGCTCATTTACCGCAACCCTTCCCTCGTGCTGCTGGATGAAGCCACCAATTCCCTGGATGCGCATAATGAGCGCGCCATCATTTACCACCTGCAGGAGTTTTTTAAGGGTAAGACGGTGGTGGTGGTAGCGCACCGCCTTAGCACCGTACGGCATGCGGACCAGATACTGGTCGTGGACAGGGGCGCCATCGTGGAATCCGGTACGCACGATGCGCTCGCAGCCAGCGGCGGCGCATACTATCACCTGGTCAGGAACCAGTTGGAGCTGGGAAAATAAAAAAGTGAATTCACCTTTCACTATTCATTCTTAAATACTACCCTATGACGTTGCAAATATTTCCATACGCACTGGTACGCTACGCTTCCATGCCCTTCAGAGAGTTGGATACCCTGCACATGCCCGGTATATCAACTCATATAACGGCAACGTCCCAACTGAACGCTCAATTACAGCAACAACGGGATGCGCTGTGCGATCAGTTGTTTACCACCGTGCAGGCAGCGGAAGATCACAAGGAAAGGCAGCGCCTGCTGCAGCTTAAACGGAATATCTATAACGGTAAAATACCCGCCGGCGCTACCGCCATGTGGATAGCCCAGGATAAAGATCCTGCTTTGCATGCCGCCCTGCAGGCGTACTTACAGTTGCATGAGGAGCAGCAGTCCCTTTTGCGGGCCTGGGAGAAATCCTTTAAGCAGCATATTATCCGTAGCCGGCGGCAGTTGCAGGCCTGGGCGCAGCAGGAGTTGTTGCGCAGCGGCATACTGTTGTCCAGCCCCGTGCTGTACGGTCAGTTGGACGGTTTTGCTGCTGCAGACCCCGCTGCATTCAGGAACCGGGAGCTGAAAAACGAGTATAGCCTGCTCCGTTATATTACGCGTATGGCGGGTAAAACATCGCCTTTCAGCACGTTCACCTATACCGGTACGGCCACCCTGCGACCGGAGCTGACCGGCTTTCAGCAACCCGCTGTTCATGCGGGCATTGACAGCCACATACGGCTGAATAACGGGTTGTTTGCCTACATCCGCTCATTGATGATTCACCACCCGGTGCTGAACGAGATACTGGAGGTAAAGCTGAATGTAACAGCCGTCAAAGAAGAGGAACAACTGTGCTTCCTGGTCAATTATTTTAATGTGGAGGCCTTTCAGCGCATGCCAGCCCGTAATCTGCCCCTGTGGCTGTTTGGCTTTCTGCAGGAACACGGCACGCTGGCCAGTGGAGCGCTGACGGATATACTGGCGCAGCACATACCTGATACGGACCGGGAAAGCATCAAGGCGTTTCTGCAAAAGCTATCGGCCAGCGGCTTCCTGGAGCCGGGCATTGGCTGCTCCGGCGTAGATCCGGGCTGGGATGCGGCGCTGGCCCGTTTCCTGATGCCGCATATCCGTCAATATCCTGCGGCAGCGGCCCTGCACCGGCTGCTGGAGCTGCTGGCGGAGTGGAAAGGTATTTATGCGGGCGCAGACGTGATGCAGCGCCGCCGCTTGCTGGATGAAACTGCAGCAACGCTGAATAAGATGCTGTGCGCCCTGCAGGAGGAGGCAGGGCTGCCCGTAATAACGGCAACGCCGGATACTGCTACCGTAACAGCCGCTGCCGGTGCAGCATCATCCACATCCGCATTCGAAGTGGATCGCTTTGCGCCCCGCTATTTTATGTCCCAGGATATTTTTTATGAAGACGCCTGTACGCAGGAAAGCGGTAAACTACCTGCGGCAGCCGTGCAGCTCTTTCTGCAAAAGGCAGACAAGCTGTGTACGCTGCTGGAACCAATGGATACCCTGCAGGAGGAGCGGCAGCGCATGCGCCATTTTTTCCTGCAGCATTTTGACGCTGCGCATACCATGCCCGTCACCGCTTTTTATCATGCTTATTACCTGCATGAAAAGAAACAGGCGGCAGCGCAGCAGGGAAAGGGCAACCCTTTACTGGAACCTATGCCCATACCGGATACCATGCAGCTTAAGCTGCACCCTTCGCTGATAGACATCAGCGCGCAGGCTGCCGCGAGCGCTGCCAGGGGGATTGCCCGTGGGCTGTTCGTACAGTTTTACAATGAGCCACAAAACGGCGAGCCCGTGCTGCATGGCGTTGTCAACGCCCTGTTGCCAGGTATGGGAAAAGTGGCCGGGCGTTTTCTCCACCTGTTTGATCCTGCCGTAGCGGATGCTTTCCTGGAATGGAACACCTCCCTGCAACCTGACTGCATGATGATGGAACTGAACGACGGCTCTACCTTTAACGCCAACATACACCCGCCTTTGCTGCCTTATGAAATATGCATGCCGGGCGGCAATAATAACTACCCGGTTAACCGGCAGGTATCCCTCCGGGATGTGACTGTGCAGTATAACAGCGATACGGACCTGCTTTCACTGTACCATGCAGGCGAGCGCAAGGAAATATTTGCCTACGACCTTTGCCTGGAATCGTTCTATAGCCGTTCCCACTTTTACCGGTTGCTGGCCCATTTTAACCCGGAGCCGCGCCTGCCGCTGCGCAGGCTGATAGCGGCGGTGGATCTTCAGCACGCTGCCGCCTTTACCCCGCAGGACGATGTGCAGCTAAAGCCGCGCATCGTTTTCGAGAAGCAGGTAGTGATCAGGAGAAAGGGCTGGCTTGTAAAAACCGCTGCTGTACCGGAGCAGCAGCAAGGAGAAACAGATGCCGCGTATTTCCTGCGCCTGCAAGGCTGGAGGGAGCGGCACGGGTTGCCGGAGCACGTGTTCCTTTTCCTGAAATCGCCTTATATCAAGGCACAGCCCGGCGCGCAAAGCAGGCTGCAACGCGATGATTACAAACCACAGTACATCTGTTTTACCCAGCCGCTGCTGGTTATCCTGTTAAAAAAATTGCTGGGCAGGGCAGGAGCGTACTGTTACCTGGAAGAAATGCTGCCGCATGCCGCTCATTTACAGCAGCATGGCCCTGCAAGCACTGTAACGGAGTATATGTTGCACTGGTATAAATGCTGACAATATGGAAAATGTTTGGTTATCCGCTCACCTGTTCTATGCAGGCCATCCGCACGTGCTGCTGAACCAACTGGTAACGCCGCTGTTGCAGAGCTCCGGCCTGAACGCCTTTTTTATCCGCTATTGGGATGGCGGACCGCACATACGCCTGCGTATACACGTAAAAGCAGCAGCGGTGCAAACCGTAAAGGCATTGCAGGAAGCCGCTGCCCGCAGCTTTTTTGCGCAGCATCCTTCGCAAAGGGATGATACGCAGTATAGGAGCAGGCCCCTGCTGCCTAATGATACATTACAGTACATTCCTTACCAGCCGGAAACGGAGCGCTACGGCAATGCGCAAAGCATAGGCTGGGCGGAGCAGCAGTTTATAGCCTCATCCCGTTATGTATTACAGCACATACATGACACGCCGGACTGGGATAACTCCGTTGCGTTGCTGCATGCTATCCGCCTCAATATGGCCCTGCTGTATGCGTTGCGGGAAGAGGAAGCAAGCGCGCTGGATATTTGCCGCCATTTCATACAGGGATGGCTGCCCCGCCTGTATGGCCATACAAAGGATGCGCAGGCGAAGGAACAACATTACATGCAGATGCTGCACGACCGATTTGCGGTCTATGCGCCTGCGTTGACGGCTGCCACCTTTCAGTTGTGGCGGGAAATGGAGCAGGACAATGCGGAGCCGCACCTGCAAACTTTCATTGCACACAACCGGGAGATCTTCTGCCAGTACCGGGCGCTGGGCTTTACGGCATCGGAGCTTCGCCCCATTATTGGCAGCTTTATGCATATGGGGCATAACCGGTTGGGCATATCCAACCTGGACGAGGCCTATATTATGTTCTTCACCCTTAAATGTATGGAGCATATTTATGCAGGCATGGACGCATGAACAGCAGCAGGAGGTAGAAACGGAATTGCTCCGCATAGCGGATATGCTTTTACCCCATATACAGCCGGCCGCCATTCATGCCAATCTGGAAGGACAAACCGACAGCACAACCCTTTTTAACGGTAGTGCGGGCATCATCCTGTTCTACCTGCGGTTGTATGAGCACTATCGCGAGCCGCAATACCTGCAGGTCTGCGAAGCGGCCACAGTTGCTTTGCTGCAGCATCCCTCCATTGTTCAGCCGGCATATTTTATCCTGTATACCGGCGCTACAGGGTTGCTATACCTCTGCGTAAAAATGTATGAAGCCACCGGAAATGCCGCCTATATGGGAAGGGCGTTGGACCTGCTGCCGTATTTTGAGCAGGGCATACTGGAGCATGTAACGCAGGACGATCTTCTCAGCGGTCATGCCGGCAATATATGGATACTTACTTACCTGCATGCACATACGAAAAATGAGCGGTTGCCGGAGCTGATACGGAAGCTGATAGATAAGATGATACAACATGCCCGCATTGCTCCCCAGGGCCTGCGGTGGGGCCACATCAAAAAATCCTACGACTGCCTGGCCGGGTTCTCTCACGGCGCATCGGGCATTGCCTATGCACTGCTGCAAACAGCGCAGTACTTCAGGGACGAAGGGCTGCGCTACCTGGCTGAAGAAGCGCTCCGGTATGAAATGCAGTATTACGACCCGGCAACCGCTAACTGGCTGGACCTGCGCCTTACCAGTACCCGCCTGTATGAATCGGATATAATGGAATGGCAGGTATCCGATTTCAGGAAATACGCCAGCGATGTGAACAGTTGGGCGCATGGCGCGGCAGGCATCGGCCTGGCAAGATTGTACGCCTGGCAGGTAACGCAACAAGATGCGTACTTGCAGCAGGCGCAGACAGCCGTGCAACGCTGCCTGCGGGATGCGCGGGAGTTGAAACGCGGCGATTTTACCCTGTGCAGCGGCTACGGCGGCGTGGCTGCCTTTCTGCAACAGGCAGCCGCCGTATTGCAGCAGCCGGCGCTTCGTATGGCCGCACAGCAGCTTGCGCTGGCAGCCGTGCGTTACTACCGGCAGCATGGCGTCTATAACGAATATATCCCCGGCAACAATGCAGACCCCGGTCTGTTTTCCGGCATGGCAGGGGTAGGCTATATGCTGCTGGGCGCATTAATGCCTTGCCGGGCAGACGTGGTTACGCATCCCCTTATCTGTGCTGACAGCCGGTTCCATACAGCTCCCCTGTATGCCCCGGGCGAGGTAAAGCGGCAACTGTTTGCCCGTTACTACAAAAACACTTTCCTGCATTTACAGCAGCATGGGGCAGATATTGCCGCCCTATGCGCAGCCGCCGATATACACGCATTAACCGCACAACTGCCGCAGGCAATAGCGGCGCTGCCGCCGGAGCAGCGCATCATTGCACAGGACTGCTTTCTGTTTGAGCAATCCTTTACGGAAATGTGGGTGCAGCATAAAGGATGGCTGTGCTATGAAAAGCGGCGGGAACTCCTGCATGCATCCGCACAACAACTGCTGCAACTGCCGGCAACGGATTTTCTGCAAACCGTTTTCATCCCGGTGCATAACGCACGGCTGTGCCGTGCGCCGGACAGCAGCAGTTATTATTACCTGTTGTACAGCCACGAAGCCGGTATTTCCGCTTTCCCGGCCGGCCGGCTCACGGCCACTTTGTTCAGCACGCTGGCGACTGGCAAAAAGCTACAAACAGTAATGGATGAAACATTATATGCGCATTTTGCGCAAGCGGGAGAGGAGGAGCGTATACAGGTACAGGAAGCTATTATAGCACAAACAAGGATGCTGCTGCAACAATGTTTTATTAAAGGCGAATAATAAATGTGCCACACCTCAGCGGTGTGGCACATATTGTTGCACTAAAAATCTGTCTGTGCTTAGTCGCAGATAACAGTCGTGCACAGGTGACCTTCGTCATCTGTAGAAGGAACGGTATGCGTTTCGTGGCTCAGTCCGGCCAGACCACCTGCCAGGCGCATATTCATTTCACTGTCAATGCTGGTCACGAAGCTGTCAATTTTAAGGTCGTCGAGGCTCAGCCTGAGCTGATTTACTTGATTTTCTTTCATAAAATAGAGTTTTTAGATGTTAACGCCTACTTATTATGGGGTTTCGGCATTATCCCCGATTGCAATCTATGTCCAAAGGTTATAGTCTTACGCCCACAAAAGTTCTAAAGGAGAGGGGCTCGCCTTCAGTGTAATAGTAGGCCTTTACGCCCGGGTAAATGGAGCCCGTCGATACATCCAGTATATCGCCGCTGGAAAAGTAGCGCTTGTTGGTAAGGTTGTCCGCCACCACGCGCACATACCATTTGCCGGCATCATAGGCAATGCCCGCGTCAAACTTCGTATAGCCGGGCAGGTATACGTTGCGGGTGTAGGTGCCACTCCTTGTAACGGTGCTGTGCCCTGCGCTGATGCTGAGCCGGGATATTTCGTTGAGCGGAATGGTATACTGCAGCCAGGAGTTGATCATTTGCTCCGGTATAAAGGCCAGCCGGGCGCCTTCATTTTCCTTCCTGGCGTCCTTGCTGGTAATGGCATGGGTATAGGCGTAGTTGGCCGATACGGAAAGCCTGTTGGAAATGCGCCCGGTAATATCTAACTCCACACCGGTGCTGGTAGCCTGCCCTATCTGCCTGCGGAAGCCCCGGTGCTCCAGGTCCGTTACCAGCAGGTTGTTCTTGATAATGCGATAAGCGGCCAAACTGGTAATGAGCCTGCGCTGGAACCATTCCCGCTTGGCGCCTACTTCAATGCTGTTGCCGCGCAGCGGATCAAAGGGGGTGCCTTCAAAGTCAGCCCCTGTTTGTGGTATGAAGGACTGATCGTATATGGCATATACCGACGTGTTTTCACCCAGCAGACGGGTAACGCCCAGGCGGGGAGAGAAAGCGGTTTCATCGCGGGCGGGTTTGCTGGGGTCTATGGTAACCGGCGTATTCACCGTAAACCTGCCCCCGTAGTTCAGCAGCCAGCCTTTGCGAATGCGAGTGGTGTTATAGGCAAAGAAAGACAGCCAGTTGTTTTCCCGCAGTATAAGAAGGGGGTCGTTCAGCATGCGCACGCTGTCTGTGTTCAGCCCGTATTGCGGTTTTGTCCGGTCAAAGGAGAACGTATTTTTACCGTAAGCGTTGGCAAATTGGTCCTTACTGTAGTTGTAATCCACCCCGGCCAGCAGGTTGTGCTGTACCTGGCTGCCGGTATGGAACGTGCCGTTCACATAGGCCTGCACGGCGGCTACGCGGCCGGTAATATTGCTGAACACGGGCATGCGCCGGGTGATGTTGGTGCTGTCAAAATTCACCGGCGAATAGTTGTCGGACATCAGGTACCATACTTCCATCGGCGTTACTGTGTATTTGGACTGCACGGAAAGGCGCCAGCGCTCATTGAACCGGTGGGAGAGCAGCATGCGCACGCTCTGCGACTGGGTGTAGGATTGCGGCAGGCCGGGATCGCCCGCATAATTATTGCCAATGCGGTCTTTCAGCACCTCTTCCTCCCTGCCTACTTTGGCAACACTGCTGCCGCCGTCGGCCGTGGCGCGGATAATATTATACTCTGCCAGCAGCCAGGTATTGCGGCTGAAGTTGTACTGCAGCACGGGTGCGGCCACATACTTTTTTGTTTTAATAAAATCCATGAAGCTGTTCTGTTGCTGGTAAGCAAGGTTCAGGCGGTAAGAGAAGCCTTTGTCCTTTATGGCGCTGCCAATGTCGGCAGCGCCGCGCAGCATTCCGAAACTGCCGCCGGATACTTCCAGCAGCCGTATCTTTTGTAGCCGGGGCGTTTTGGTGGAAATATTCATGCTGCCTCCCGGCTCCCCGGAAGAAAGCAGGAAGCCCGCAGGCCCTTTAATGAAATCCACCCGTTCCATAATGGCCGCGTCGTCTATCAGCCCACCCATTGCGCTGCGCTGCGGCATGCCGTTTACAAAGGTCTGGGAGCTGAAGCCTCTTACCATTACTACGGTAGATGCGTCAAATACAGAGCTGTTATACCCGAACTTGACGCCGCTGGCATTGCGCGCAATATCCTTCATTACCAGCGCGCCCTGCTGGCGTATCAGCTCGCTGCTGATGCTTACAATGCTTTGCGGCGTTTCCAGCAGCCGGCCCTGCAGGCGCAGCATCGGCGCCATGCTGTCGGCCTTCAGCGCTCTTTTCTTTTCCTGCACAACAATCTCCTGCAGGCGCTGGCGGCGCAGGCTGTCATTTTTGTGCTGGGCATAGCCGCACAGGACTATGTTGCATAAACATACCTGTATAAGTAACGTTTTGTTCATGTATATGGATTTGTATGTAATAATAATACCAGTATGCCCGCCAGCAGCCATGCAGCAGCCTGCAGCAGCAGGTACAATATGCCCTGCATCCACCGCGCAGGGCCGGCGGGATCGTAGGCCGGATGGTAAACAGGCATCGCTTTATAGTCTGCGGCCGTGAACTGCAGATCGTTAAAATGCATATTGTAAAAGAATTGTTTCCAGCCGTAGTGGAAGCTTGCCACCCGGTTATGGAACCAGGCGTAGTCTGCTACATCGGTACGGGCAATGCCGTTCAGCAAAGCCTGCGTATATACGGCCGGGTTATAACGCCAGGAGGCGGCCACGGCTTGCATGTTGCGGCGGCGCTCCGTATCCTGCCGGGAAAGGACACGTTCCATACGCCTTTCTACCAACTCGTAATAGGCCATGGCGTGGCGGAGGTTGGTAGTTCCCGTATCATATGCACGAGCATTAAAGTATTGCGGGTACACGGCATAAAAACTGTCCAGCAGATGTTTTTGCGGCAGGTCCCAGGTTTCCCACTTAATGGATCTTTGCAGGGAGGCATTGCCGGCGGTATCATCCGCATAACGGCTGTCTGTCGTAAGGCGGGTGGCGGCGGGGATGACTACCAGCAACAGCAGCCAGGCACCCAGCATGGCGATGATGTTGACGGCCGCGGATGCATTCCAGGAAAGGATGAACCAGATAATGCCCATCCACAGCGCCATATAGGCCGCCGCTACGCCTGTCCAGGCCAGGAAGTCCCGCCAGGGAAAGCCCTGCTGTGGCACAGCCAGCAGCACACCGGCCAGGGATATCAGCACAATGGCCGCCATCAGCATCAGGTAACGTAGCAGCAGGCGCAGTAGCAGGGCGCCGGTGATATTGCCTTTCTGTACTACAAACAATGAGAGAGTGCCCTGCTCTTTTTCCTGTGAAAGCAGGTTGTAGCTCAGGCAGATGGCCATCAGCGGCAGCAGGTACACCAGCAGGAACGCCCCATCAAAGTTGCCTGTCTGCAAATGCTCCGGGTTGCTCACTTTTTCCTCTGCAGGCACGTAGCCGCCCCTTACGCTTACCGGGTAGTACCAGGTGGCCATGTCACTTACGCCTATGGCCATCAGGGAAAGCGGGGCCGGGGGGTGGTACACGGTGCGGTGCAGGCGGTAATCCACCACTGCCGGGTGCGTGGCGGATATGTATGCTGTTTTGCCCTTTGGCGTGCTGGTATCCGCCTGCAACTGCCCGTACAACTCATCATACCGCAACTGGTAATCCTGGTGAATGCTGTCCAGCGTTGCTTTGTGCGCTACCATTACATGGCGCCCGTATAACAGCGCAGCAGCACCGGAGAGGAAAAGAATACCCAGCAGCGCGGGCAGCAAAGCTGTGCGTTGCAGCATATGCACCTCCATCTGGAGGATACGCTTTATGACGGATATATTGCTATACAAACGGTTCATGTCTGGCTATTCTGTTTAACAATAACAGGCATCCCGGCAGCCACAGCAACAGCGACAGCAGCGGCAACAACTGGCTGCGCAGCACTGCGGCAAGTCCCGGGGGCTCGTAATGGAAGCGGGGCATCTGCCGGTAAAAGTCCTGATCGGACGATCCGCCGCCATACGCCTGCTGGTTGTTCAGCCGGCGGATGAATGTGTGGCGGTAGCTACGGGCTGCCGCATCAAAATGCCAATGATGGTCATAGTCTGTGCCGCACAGCGCCATGGAAATGCTGCGGACAGCCAGGAAGGGGTCTGCCAGTGCTGCATAGCGGGTAATGTTGTTTTGCCTGCGCATGGTGCTGTCGGTTTCGGCTGCGTATTTACCATATACCATCTGGGCATAGTCTTCATTGGACTGCAGGCGGATAGCGTCAAAGTTCACAGGCAGGCTGCTGATGTCCGTAACATTGTATTTTTTCAGCACCTGCCGGGTGAGCCGCTCCAGCCGCGCTTCCCGGGGATCGTCGCCGTTAATGCCGGTCTTGATGGCTTTCTCTATTTTTTCTTCCAGAGCGTGCTGTGAGGGCAGGGGATGCCATACGTCGCCCGCCGCAGCCGAGAGCCGGGGCAGCAGCACATTCCACAGCAGCCAGATGCCGCAGCCTATAAGCAGGGCCTGGCGGGCATTCCCGGCTATGGCAGACAGGATGACGCCCAGCAGTACGAATATGCTGCAGTAGCAGGCGTAGCAGGCCAACAGCAGCAGTATGCGCAGCAGCTCACCACTGTTAAGCGGGCCGCCACCGCCGAGTAGCAGGGCTGGCAGAAAGGCCAGCATCATGGTCAGCAGCATGGTATTCACTACTGCGAGGTGCAGCCCCGCCTTGCTCCTGAGTACAGCGGGGCGGCTTGCTCCCTGCAACAGCAGTAGTTGCAGCGTGCCGGAGGCTTTTTCCTGTGTATAGCTGTTAAAGCAGTAGCATAGTATGAACAGTGGGAAAAACAGCAGCAGCACATTGGCCATCGTCAGCTCGCCAAGGCGCAGGTAGGTATCTGCCGGCCGCAGGGGAGAGGTGGCCAGGTTGTGCTGTACATGCGCTTCCACCCGCATCGTATACCCGGCTACATTATCAATCCCTTTGTCAAAGCTGCCCAGGAGCGTAACGGGCTTAAAAATCCAGGTGCCGAAGTGGGCGGCGCTGTGCGGATCGCCGGCTTTGAGCTGCTCCCATTGCTGCCGGAACTGTGCATTGGCGGCGGTACGTTCCAGGTACAGGCGCTTGTACTGTATACGGGTGCTGGCAAAGGCAATGCCCGTCAATACCAGCAGGGCTAACAGGATGGCGGCCAGCGTACCGCTGCGCCATACCATCCGCCATTCTTTTGCGGCTAATATTCTAAGCATGTTACTACAGTTCTGCGGTCATATGTTCCATGTAAATGCTTTCCAGCGCATAGTGGTCTACGGCGGCGGCATCCATCATGGTGAGCAGGCGGCCCTCTTTCATAATGCCGATACGTGTGGCTACTTCCCTGGCGCGGTAGAGGTCATGGGTGGCCATGAGCACGGCGCGTCCTTCGTTGCTGAAGCGCCGGAGCAGGTCGGAGAACTCGTTGCTGGCCCTGGGGTCCAGCCCGGAAGTAGGCTCATCCAGCAGCAGGGCGCCGGCATTTTTGGCGGTGGCAATGGCAATACCCACTTTCTGCCGCATGCCCTTGGAATAGGTTTGCACGCGGCGATGTATGGCGGCTTGCTGCAATCCTGCATCCAGCAGCAGTTGTATGTACTGCTCCTTTGAAAGCTCCCGCCCGGTCAGCGCGTTGAAGAACTGCAGGTTCTCCAGCCCGCTCAGGTAAGGATAGAGCATGACGGTTTCCGGTATGTAGGCCAGGTGCCGGCGGGCTTCCTGCCGGTGTTGGGCCACGTTGATACCATTTACCAGCGCTGTGCCGCCGGCTGGTTGCAGGAAGCCCAGGAAACAATTGAGGGTGGTGGTCTTGCCGGCGCCGTTAGGTCCCAGCAGGCAGCAGATCTCGCCTTTGCCTACTTCCAGGTCCAGCGCGTGCAGCGCCGTGTGCTGACCGAATGTGCAGGTCAGTGCAATAGCTTGCAGCATAATAATAAGAGGGAACGTCTGTCAATGAATACGATAAAGAGAAAGCGCCGTACGGGGCATTATGCAATGCAGGTGGTGGGCGGTCCCCTGCCGGCAGGCGCCTGCGCGGCGCCGGAACAGGCCGTAGAGGGGCGGAAGGCGTAAGTGATATAACGGAAGGATAATAACTGTAACGATTCAACGGTGGGCGGCAGCTCCGCATGTTTGGTGAGCTGGTAATCACATACGGCGCAGTAGTGGGCGGCGTTAAAGCGCTGGTCCACCGCATGCCGGTCCGCCGCATAGCGCTGTTTCGACAGCGTATCGCCGTGCCGGTGCAGCAGCTTCACTCCCTGTACAAACACCAGCAGGGCCATGAAGAACATGGCCAGCAGGGAACGCATATGGTGAAGCTGTGTTGTGCGCATATAGCAAATATAGCCACAAGTTTTGTAAAATGTAACTATGTTGCAAAAAATGTTACAACAGCTCCTCTTCTTTGATCAGGTTATGCTTCAGCGCAAACACCACTACGCCGGCGGTGTTCTTTACGTTCATTTTTTCGAGGATGCGGGTGCGGTGTCCTTCTACGGTGCGTTTGCTGAGGAAGATCTTTTCCCCGATCTGTTGCGCGGTATACTGCTGGCAGATGAGGCGGATGATCTCTTTTTCGCGGTCGGTAAAGGCGATCTTTTCTTTTTCGCGTGCGGGGTCAAAGCGGCTTTTCACGATCATGGAAGCCAGCCGGGCGGAGGTTTGGCGGCAGTAAAAAATATGATCGTCGTATACCTGGGCGATGGCTTCCAGTATCTCGGCCTTATCGGCGTTCTTCAGCAGGTAGCCTTTAGCGCCGGCTTCCAGCATTTCCACGATGAGGTCTTCTTCATCGAACATGGAAAGGGCAATGATCTTCAGGCCGGGATGCTTTTCCAGCAGGATGCGGGTAGCCGTTACCCCGTCCATGCGCGGCATTTTAAGGTCCGTCATAACGATATCGGCCTGCACCGTGTCCAGCAGCTCTACCAGCTCCCTGCCGTCGGAAGCCTGGCCTACCAGTTGTATGTTGTCCTGTCTTGAAAGCATCAATGCCAGCCCGTCTCTGAATATCTCATGGTCGTCTGCTATCAGTAATCTGATTGATTGATCCATTGTCCCGGAGTGATTTGTAATCGGTAGCCTGCAGCCGGTGGTTTGCAGTCGTTTATCCAGTTCTGTAGTTGCTCCCGTTGACTGTCAACTGCCTGCTTCCGACTTGTTTAAATGGGGTGAAAAACGCCTTTCCTGCGAGGTAAATATACAAATTATTATGCATTGATTCAGGCGGGGATCTTTATAAAGTATTGGGTGCCCTGCCCGGGTGCGGATTCGATGGCCAGGGAGCCATGCATGATGTCTGTTCTGATCTCCAGGCTTTTCATGCCCAGGCCGGCGGAAGTGGTTTTGGCCTTTTTTACGTCAAAGCCGGCGCCGTTTTCCCGTACCAGCAGCAGTAGCTGCCCGTCGTCCTGGCTGAGGGAGATACGGAGCTGGCTGGCCCTGGCGTGCTTGAGGGTGTTCTGTATAATTTCCTGGATAATGCGGAAGATATGGATGGCCTTTTCGGGCTGTACCCGGATATCGCCGTTGCAGCGCAGCTCAATGGCAAGGGATTGCTGTTCGCTCACCTGCTGGATGAACTCGCGGGTAGCCTCTACCAGCCCTTTGCGTTCCAGGGCGTTGGGCAGCAGGTTATGAGATATCTGGCGGAGGTTGGTAATGGTCTCGTCGATGTAGCGGCTGGATTTTTCGATGATCTTTTTGTCGTGCTCACTTTGCACATCTATGCTGTTGAGGATCAGCTTTACGGTAGAGAGGAGGGGGCCGGCGCTGTCGTGCAGGTCGGTGGCAATGCGTTTGCGCTCGTTCTCCAGTATGGTGATCTCCGCGGTGATCCGTTCCCGCTGCAGCCGGATGTAGCGGCGGTGATACAGGATGATGGACACCACGAAGTAAATGATAATGATGGCGATCAGTAAAGAAACAAAGACAGTGGTATAAAATATCTTGTCACCCATAAATATGATGTAAGATGTATGACGTAAGACGTATGAAGCAGGAGGCAGGCATCTTACATCCGGCCTCTTACTTCCATCTTCCTACGGCTCAAAGTGACGGTTAAAATAAAGATCGTTCTTTTTTTCGGGGATCAAAAACACAGCTACGCCGTACAGCAAATTTACAAAAGCGTTTACATACCCGAACAGGCTGATGATCCTGGTAGCTACGCTTACTACATCATCTTTGCCTAACACATAGTAGGATGCTTCATAAATGATCTGGTAAATGAAGTAGATGATGAAGCCGAGGCAGATGAGGAATTTGGCGTTCCTGAACAGCAACCGGCTGTCCTGCACGATCATGTAGTTGATCTCGTTAATGCTCAGCAGCACGATCACGAAGGAATAGGCGCCTTTGAAGAAAGGGGAGTAGGTCTCTATTTTAAAGAAAACAATGTTCTCCACGGTCCATAAAAGGATGAAGACGGCCACCAGGGTATAGAACAGCCGCTGTTTCCGGTGCAGGAAGCCCCAGGCGCGGAACTGGTACAGCAGGATCAGGGATTCGATCAATGCGTAGATGTTGACCGTAATGGCATTGTTGTAATGAAAGAAATGGATGCAGATAAAGCTGATGGCTTCCGAGGTGAAAGCCATCAGCAATAAAAGGATGAAAGGGTGGTAGCTGGTATTGATCCGGTAAAAGCGTACCGCCCCTATGATCAATGGGATCGCTACTAATTCGCTCAGCAGGAAATTGGCGATGTGGTTGGGTTGCATGGGCAGGTATAAAGGTGACTATTCGGTTAATTTGCTGGTGCCGCAGGGCGGGGGATCACAACGCTGGCCGTTTTCCATGGCCTGTGCTGCCGCCCGCCGTGCGCCGGCCCTGGCGGTGGAAATGCCCGGTATGTAGCCTACGGCCTGTTCGCTGCGATTGCTGGTGCTGTCCAGCAGGGTAGTAACAATATCATTGCCTTTGGAGTCAATAGGCACCAGCACCAGCTTGACTTCTCCCTTACTGCCCCGGCCATAGTAAATGCGGATGCCCTGCGCGTCCTCCTGGTTGAGCAACACGGCGATGGCGTCCCGGTTAAAGGCTTCGGCGCTGGGCAATTGCAGGATGCTGTCCAGGTTTTGTTGGGTGCTGCCCACCAGCTTTCTCAGCCTTTCCCGGGCCGCCCGGAAGTCCCGGGTAAGCTGGGCTGCGGTATCTATATGAATGGCGTGCACCCACGCTTTCGCAGTATCAAAGGGAATGTCTTTGCCACCTTTGTTGTCCGGTGGCTGCTGGCAGGCAGCGAACAGTACGGATGCCAGCAAAGCAGTAGCGTAAGCAAAGCGGTTTTGTTTCATATTCTGAGGTTTTTTGGTGAACTGAGCTGCAAATTAGCCGATGCGCCCCACACCTTCCTTCGTAGAATTGCCTGAAAAAACAGGTAGAAATACCTGATATTTTAAGGAGTTACTGCGCTTGTCCCCTGCGCCGGCCGGTGGTAATTTTGTCTGTATCAAAACGCCGCTACTTTTCTCTGCATATAGCGACTAACCCCAAAACGTAACGGCAGCAGCCGTTAACGCATGCCTGACCGTTGTTTGTTAGCCCTTTTCTTTATTCCCTGTTGTCAAGATAAGTTTTTTCCCGGGATCATGGCATTAATAATACATCGAAATATTTCGATGTATTGATAAAAAACCCTTATCTTTGTGTCATGGATGCTTCGGTTATAGCAAAAGCGGCCAATGCCATTTCGGACAGGCACCGCCTCGCCATCCTGCTGGAAATAGTGCGGAAAGGGACCTGTGTATGCGCTGACATCAGCCAGCTTACCCGGCTGTCGCAGCCGGCGATCTCGCATCATGTAAAAATACTGGTGGACGCGGGCGTGCTGATCTACGACAAGACGGGCCGCACGGTGCAACTGACGGTGAACAGGGAGATGATGAAATACCTGTCCGCCTTCTTCCAGGGATTGAGCTGATTTTTTTTACAATAAAGTATCGATTATTTTAAATGTTTCGATGTAGAAAGCAGGCATACAGGCCTGCAAGGGAGGACTATGCGCTTATATATTGAAGTTTTTAAATAATTCTATTAATAATCTTCTATCATCAATTTAAAATATATCCAACAAATGAACCAGTTACTCAACAAGGTAGCCGTGATCACCGGCGGGAACAGCGGCATAGGCTTTGCCACTGCACAGGTATTTTTAACCAATGGCGCCAGGGTGCTGATCACCGGGCGTAAGGAGGCGGCGGTGAACCAGGCCGTGGCTGCACTGGGCAGCGGGGCCGCAGGTTTTGTGGCCGACCAGGGTAAGCTATCCGACGCCGATGCGCTGGCCGCGCATGTTAAAGCGGAATACGGCCAGGTGGACGTGTTGTTCATCAACGCGGGCATCGCGCAGATGGTCCCGTTCCCGGATGCCAGCGAGCAGCATTTTGACGATGTTATGAACATCAACTTCAAAGGCGCTTTCTTTACTGCGCAAAAGCTGCTGCCCCTGTTGAAAGATGGCGGCACCATTGTGTTCCTGTCATCTATTTCAGCTATTTCAGGTATGGTAGGCAATGCCGTGTACAGCGCCAGCAAGGCGGCCCTGAACTCCCTGGCCAGGACACTGACAAGGGAACTGGCCCCGCGCAATATCCGTGTAAACGTGGTGAACCCCGGCCCCATTGCCACCCCTATTTTCGAAAAGATCGGGCTGCCCGCCGAGCAGTTGGAGGAAGCCAAGGGACGTCTGGGCCAGGCTATCCCCCTGCAGCGGATCGGCGAGGCCGTAGAAGTGGCCAGGCTGGTAGCCTTCCTGGCTTCTGATGACGCGAAGTTCATCAGCGGTGCGGAAGTGAACATTGACGGCGGCATTATGGTGCACCCCGTAGCTACCCTGTAAACGCCGGGGCAGATAATACTGTACCCGCCATCCCACCCGCCGGCCGGCAGGGGGGATGGTGGGTGCATCACCTAAAAGCCGTTCTCGCCTATTGAAGTTTTGGGCATCAATACCTGCCCTCCCGCCTTTTCAATTCTTGCCAGCGGCACCGCCAGGTCCTCACCGTCATTCCCCGGCTGGCAAAGCGCCTGCTGAAATACCGGACTATATTGATTATAAAACCTGACAAAGCGCCCTGAAAAATAAATTTTGCCGGTAAATATCTTTTTATACCTTTGTATTAACCAAATGGTTAAACTTTAAAGTTATGGCCCGGGAAAGGAACACAGAAGAACAGATCATTGCCGCCGCCAAGAAGGTGTTTTTACAGAAAGGCCTGGCAGGAGCGCGTATGCAGGACATTGCCGATGAAGCCGGGATCAATAAGGCCCTGCTGCATTATTACTATCGCAGCAAGGACAAGCTGTTTGCCCTGGTATTTGACGAAGCGCTGGACAAGCTGGTGTCCCGGCTGAACAGCGTGATCAGTAATGACCTGACCTTACCGGAAAAGATCAGGGGTGTGGTAGACAGCTATATAGGAGGCTTGTCCCAATACCCCCACATTCCCCTGTTTGTGCTGAACGAGCTGCAGCAGAACCCGGCGCTGCTGATAAAAAAATTCAGATCGCGGCCGGACTTCCCCGACCTGGAACGGTTTCTGAGAGAGATAGCAGTGGCCGGGGAAAAAGGAGAAATCCGGAAAATAAGCCCGATCCAGTTGCTGTTGAATGTGCTCTCCATGTGCATATTTCCCTTTGTAGCCAAACCACTGGCGCAGGCCGTGTTCGGGATGGATGATGTACAGTTCCGGATGCTGATCGAAGAACGCCGGCAACTGGTAAGCGATTTTGTTTTAAGGGCGATAGCGCCGTAAATTTTTTTGCACCCATATTAACCAATTAGTTAAATAAAACAGTTAAAGATGAAGTATTTCATTTGGATACTGCTGCTGGCCACCGCCCGGGTACAGGCGCAGGACAGCACCCTGCTTACCCTGGAGCAATGCCAGCAACTGGCCCGGGACCACTACCCCTTGCTGCGGCAAAAGCAGGTGCTGGACAGTATCCTGCAGTTGCAGGTCAGGAACACCAATTCCGCCTATCTGCCGCAAGCCGCGCTGAACGGTCAGGCTACTTACCAGAGCGATGTAACGCAGTTCCCCTTTAAAGTGCCCGGCGTGGACATCCCCGAGTTTGCAAAGGACCAGTACCGCGCTACCCTGGATGTGAACCAGTTGCTGTACGATGGCGGCGCTACCCGGCGGCAGCGGGAGCTGCAGGCCGCCCGGCAGCTTACGGAGCAGCAGCGCGTGGAAGTGGAGCTGTACAAGGTAAGGCAGCAGGTTACCCAAACCTATTTCAACGCCCTGCTGGCGGAAGCCTATGTACAGGCAGCCAGGGTAACGCAGGCGGATATACGGCAACGCATAGACCGTTTAAAGGCCGGGGTGGAGAATGGCACCGTGCTGCCCTCCAACGTGGACATGCTGCAGGCGGAGCAGCTACGCGCAGAACAGCAGGAGCTGTCGGCCGCCGCCTCCCGCAGGGCCAACCTGGCCGTGCTGCAACTGCTTACCGGCTACAGCGGTGCTGCCATTAAGCTGGAACTGCCGCAGGAGCCGGCGCCTGCCCGGCAAACAGACACCTTGTTGCGGCCGGAGCTGGCACTGTACCAACTGCAGTCCGCTGCGCTCAACAGCGAAATACGGCTGGCCGCCACCAAACCCATGCCCCGCATCAGCGCCTTTGTGCAGGGCGGCTACGGCCGGCCCGGGCTGAATATGCTCAACAATGATTTCGACGCTTTTTACATGGGCGGCATCCGGCTTAACTGGACGCTCTGGAACTGGCGCTACCACCGCAAAGAGCAGGATATCCTGCGCCTGCAGCAAAAGAATATTGCGCACCAGTCAGAGACCTTCACGCTCAATACCAATGTGCAACTGGCGCAGCAGCGCACGGAAATAGAGCGCCTGCGGGAAACGCTGGAAAAGGATAACGGCATCGTGGCCCTGCGCACCCGTGTGCAGGCCGCCAGCGCCGCACAGTTGGACAACGGCGTGATCACCGTGCATGACTATATTACAGACCTCAACGCCGTTACCCAGGCCCGGATAGACCAAAGCACGCACCAGATACAACTGGCCCTTGCCCGCATCAATTATCAACTTATAAAAGGTTATTAACACATGCTACCCGTATTTAAAAACAGGATCACTATGCGCAGCGCAATTACCGCTATACTGCTGGCCGCCGCACTCACCGCCTGCCGGTCCAATGATGATAACGCCGACGCCTACGGAAATTTTGAAGCCGTGGAAACCGTGGTATCCGCGGAGGGCACCGGCAAACTGCTGTCATTTACCGTGGAGGAGGGCATGACGCTTCCGGCAGACACCATTGTGGGATGGATAGACTCCACCCAGCTCTCCCTTAAAAAGTCCCAGTTGAAGGCCAATATCCGCGCCGTGCTGAGCAAGGTGCCGGAAACCGGCCCGCAACTGGAAGTGATCCGCCAGCAGATCGCCACGCAAAAAGTAGAGCAGCGGCGCATTCAGAACCTGGTAAAGGCCAATGCCGCCACTACCAAACAACTGGACGATGTGAACGCGCAGATAGCTGTGCTGGAAAAGCAGTACCGCTCCCTGGCCTCCTCCCTGCAAACGCAGGTGAGCGGCTACACCAGCGAAACGCAGCCCCTGGAAGCTCAGGTGCTGCAGCTCAACGACCAGCTCCGGCAAACCCGTATAGTCAACCCCGTAGGCGGCATCGTGCTCACCAAGTATGTAGAGCCGGGGGAAGTGGTGAACTATGGCAAGCCCCTGTATAAGATCGCCAACCTCTCTTCCCTCATCCTGCGCGCCTACGTGGGAGAGGAACTGCTGGGCCATGTGAAGGTAGGCCAGCAGGTAACGGTGCGCACCGACGAGCCGGGAGGAAAATACCGCCAGTGGCCAGGTACCGTTACCTGGGTGTCTGCCGAAGCGGAGTTCACTCCCAAGGTGATACAGACCAAGGAGGAAAGGACCAACCTGGTATACGCGGTGAAAGTAAAAGTGGAGAACGACGGCAGCCTGAAAATAGGCATGCCGGCAGAACTGAAACTGTCAAACCGCTAAGCCATGCCAGCACCCATTATTGTACAGGACATTCATAAAAAATTCGGCACGGTACAGGCCCTGCAAAACATTTCCTTTACCGTGAATGAAGGAGAGCTGTTTGGCCTGATAGGCCCGGACGGCGCCGGCAAATCCACCCTGTTCCGCATCCTCACCACGCTGTTGCTGGCGGACAAGGGGCAGGCCTCCGTGACCGGGCTGGATGTGGTGAAGGACTACAAGGCCATCCGCCGGGTAGTAGGCTACATGCCGGGACGTTTCTCCCTGTACCAGGACCTGACGGTAGCGGAGAACCTGCATTTTTTTGCCACCATCTTCAACACCACGGTGGAGGCCAATTACGAGCTGATAGAGGAAATATACGTACAGATCGAGCCTTTTAAAAAGCGCCCGGCAGGCAAGCTTTCCGGTGGTATGAAACAGAAGCTGGCCCTGTGCTGCGCGCTGGTGCACAAGCCGGCCGTATTGTTCCTGGACGAGCCTACTACCGGTGTGGACCCGGTTTCCCGCAAGGAGTTCTGGGAAATGCTGCAGCGCCTGCGGAAAAAGGGGATCGCCATCCTGGTGTCCACGCCTTACATGGATGAAGCCATGCTCTGCGACCGGGTAGCGCTGATACAGAACGGGGAACTGCTGAACATCAACCCGCCGCAGGCCATTATCCGGCAATTCAGCAAACCCTTGTGGGCCGTAAGGGCCAAAGAAATGTACCGGCTGATACAGGACCTGCGCGCCTTTGAGGATACGGACAGTTGCTATGCGTTCGGGGAGCACCTGCACCTTACGCTGAAGCATGGCCGCGAGCGTGTAGACCAACTGCAGGCTTACCTGCAACCAAAGCAGCACGAGCAGTTCAGCATGGAGCCCATTGAAGCCGGTATAGAAGATTGTTTCATGGAGCTGATGAAAAGCCACCGATAAAATCAACGTTATGCAACCGATCGTTACCAACGCGCTCACAAAAAAATTCGGCGACTTTACCGCCACCAACGCCATTACGTTCGAGGTAAAGCAGGGAGAGATATTCGGCTTCCTGGGCGCCAACGGGGCCGGTAAAACCACGGCCATGCGCATGCTCTGCGGCCTGCTGCGCCCTACCAGCGGCGAAGCCCGGGTAGCGGGATACGATGTATATACCCAGGCGGATAAAGTGAAAAGGAACATCGGGTATATGAGCCAGCGCTTTTCACTGTACGAGGATCTGAAGGTGAAGGAGAACATCCGCTTTTACGGCGGTATCTATGGCCTTGGCAACGAAGCGATCCGGGAAAAGACCCGCCAGTTGCTGCAGAAGCTGGAAATGGAGGCAGAGGCGGACCTACTGGTGAGCGCCCTGCCCCTTGGCTGGAAGCAGAAGCTGGCCTTTTCCGTAGCCATCCTGCACGATCCTTCCATCGTGTTCCTGGACGAGCCGACAGGCGGGGTAGATCCCATTACCCGCCGGCAGTTCTGGGACCTGATCTATGAAGCAGCCAGCCGCGGCGTTACGGTTTTTGTCACCACCCATTATATGGATGAAGCGGAGTACTGCGACCGGGTGTCGATCATGGTAGACGGCCGCATACAGGCGCTGGACACGCCCCGGCAGCTCAAAGCACAGTTCGGGGCGGATTCTATGGATGATGTGTTTTTGAAATTGGCGAGGGGGAAGTAGCAAACATTAATCATCGTATTGCATAATTCATACATCACACTTCATATTTAAAACATGCGCCAGTTCTTCGTATTTGCCAGGAAAGAGTTCTATCATATTTTCCGTGATAAGCGCACCCTGCTCATCCTCTTCGGGATGCCGGTAGTGCAGATCATTCTTTTCGGCTTTGCCATTACCAACGAGATCAAAAATGCGGATATCGCCGTACTGGATCAGTCCAGGGACTACTACAGCACGCGCCTGGTGCAAAAGCTCACGGCAGGCGGGTATTTCCGCATAGACCGGCGCCTGCAGAGCCACCGGACCATCGAGGACGCTTTCCGCGAAGGCCGCATTAAAATGGCCGTGGTGATACCCCCGGAGTTCGGCCAGTCCTTCTTTCACCTCAAGAAGGCGCAGGTGCAGTTGCTGGCCGATGCCGGCGATCCCAACACCGCCACCACGCTGATCAACTATGCCAGTTCCATTATCGGCAATTACCAGCAGGAGCTGAACGGGCAAACGCAGTTGCCGCTGACCATCGATACTACGGTAACCATGCAGTACAACGCTGCCCTTAAAAGCGTATTCCTGTTCGTGCCAGGTGTTATGACGCTTATCCTGCTGCTGGTGTCCGCCATGATGACCTCCATCACCATCGCCCGGGAAAAAGAGCTGGGTACCATGGAAATACTGCTGGTATCGCCCTTGCCGCCGCCTTTGATCGTGCTGGGAAAAGTGGTGCCTTATATCGTGCTGTCGTTCATCAACGCACTGATGATCCTGGCCCTGGGCGTGTTCCTGTTCGGCATGCCTATCCGGGGCAGCATGGTGCTGCTGTTAATGGAATGCGTGTTGTTCGTGCTCACCTCCCTGTCGCTGGGCATATTGATCTCCACGGTAACGGACAAGCAGCAAACAGCCATGATGGCCTCCATGATGGGATTGCTGATGCCCACCACCTTGCTGTCCGGTTTTATTTTTCCCATAGAAAGCATGCCGCTGCCGCTGCAGTGGCTGTCCAATCTCATGCCCGCCAAATGGTTCATCATCATCCTGAAAGATATAATGCTGAAAGGAGCGGGGCTGGAAGTCATCTGGCTCCAGACCCTGGTGCTGTGCGGCATGACGCTGCTGTTTGTGGCGATGAGCATACGTAACTTTAAAACCCGTTTAAGCTGATGCGTACCATTTTCTTTCTACTGCAAAAGGAGTTCCTGCAGATATTCCGTAACAGGTCCATGCTCCGCATCATTCTCATTATCCCCATCGTGCAGTTGGTGATACTGTCCAATGCGGCCAACTATGAAGTGAAGGACCTGTCCATCGATGTAGTGGACCATGATCTTTCCTCCTGGTCGCGGCGGCTCACGCACAAGCTCACGGCCAGCGGCTATTTCCGGCTGAACCGCCAGACGTTTGACCGGGAAGACGGGTTCCGGGACCTGCAGCGGGACCAGGCCGATATTGTACTGGTGATCCCGCCGCATTTTGAGCGGGACCTGGTACGGGAGGATAAAGTGACCCTGCAGTTGCTGGTGAATGCCATTAACGGCAGCAAGGCCGGCCTGGCCAACGCTTACGCCGGCAGCATTATCCGCGACTTTAACAGGAACATCCGCACAGAATGGCTGGCCCTGGACGAGCGCAACGGCCCGCCCGTGATAGCGGTGACCTTCTCCAACTGGTACAACACGCGGCTGGATTATAAAATATTCATGGTGCCGGGCATACTGGTGGTGCTGGTAACCATGATCGGCGCTTTCCTGTCCGGGATGAACATTGTAAAAGAGAAGGAGATCGGGACCATTGAGCAGCTTAATGTAACGCCTATACGCAAACATCATTTCATCCTGGGCAAGCTGATCCCTTTCTGGATCGTAGCGCTGTTTGAGCTGGCCTTTGGGCTGCTGGTGGGCAAGCTGGTGTTTAGCCTGCCCATGGCGGGCAGCCTGTGGCTGGTGTTCCTGTTTGCCGCGGTGTACCTGTGGGTGATGCTGGGCATGGGGCTGCTGATCTCCACTTTTACGGAAACACAGCAGCAGGCCATGTTCATTGCCTGGTTCTTCGTGATCATCTTTATGCTGATGAGCGGCCTGTTCACCCCGGTGGAGAATATGCCGCACTGGGCGCAGGTGATCACCTGGTTCAATCCCATCGCCTATTTTGTAAAGGTGATACGCATGGTGCTGCTCAAAGGCAGCGGCTGGGCGGATATACAGTTCTTCCTGCTGGTAATGCTGGGCTATGCGCTGGTGATGAACGGCATTGCTATCTGGAACTACCGCAAAACTTCTTAACGTTTTATTGTTACAGTGTAACAATTGTAGGTTTAAACAGTCCGGCCGGAGCATTCCTGTTCCGGCCGTTGTTTTGTCCATATCACCCCGTCATAAAGTCTATTTTACCGCCACCCGGAGTGGATCCAGGAAAATAACTTTGTGGTTGATTATTCACCATACAATTACTTGTTATGAAAAGCATTTGTCACAGGCTATCAATTAAAGCCTCGCCTGAAACGGTTTATGACGCATTAAGCCTGGAGGAAGGTTTGTCAGGGTGGTGGACGCCTGAAACAAAAGCAAAACCGGAGACAGGCAGTATTGCCCGGTTTGCCTTTGGCCCGGATTATTTCAAGGAAATGAAGATCACGCAACTTGCACCGGCAAGCAGGGTGGAATGGCTTTGCGTTAAAGGTTATGAGGACTGGATCGGTACAACGATCACGTTTGAGCTGCAGCCAGGCGACAAAGGCACCGTGTTGTTTTTCCGTCATGACGGCTGGAAAGATTATACACCGGGGTATGCCTCATGCAGCTATGACTGGGCCCTTTTCCTGAGAAGCCTGCGATTGTTGTGCGAAACCGGCAAGGGGCTTCCTTTTCCTTATTTTCATTGAACCTGGTTAATTCCCCAGTTTCCTGATCAGCTTTCCCAGCGTTTTAATGCCTTCTTCCACCTGCCTGCTCCAGGGGCTGCCGTAGCTGATGCGCAGGCAGTTGCGGTAGCGGTCCTGCAGGGAAAAGATGCGGCCCGGCGCAAAGCTCACTTTATGTTTCAGCGCCAGCTCATACAGCTCAAAGGTATTGACCTGCTCGTTCAGCGCCACCCATAGCACAAAGCCGCCCATAGGCCGGGTCACGAGGGTGTCTTCGGGAAAATAATCCGCTACGGCCTGCAGGTAGCGCAGGCTTTGGGTGTGCAGTTGCTTGCGCAGGGTGCGGAGGTGGTGCTCATAGCGGCCGTTTTCCAGGAAATGTGCGATAGCGGCATGGGGCAGGGAAGGGCAGGCAATGGAGTGATTGCGTTTCAGGCGCAGCACTTTCTCCTTGTATTTGCCGGGGAGGGTCCAGCCTACGCGGTAGCCCGGGGCCAGGGATTTGGAGAAGGAGTTGCAGGCCAGCACGATGCCGCTTTCATCAAAGGTTTTGCAGAGAGCGGGCCGTTCCCGGCCAAAGTAAATGTCCCCGTAAATATCATCCTCTATCAGGGGAATATCATATTTCTCCAGGATGCGCACCAGTTCTCTTTTGTGGGTGTCCGGCATGCAGGAGCCAAGCGGGTTGTTGAAGTTGGTCACAAACAGGCAGGCCTTGATATTGAAGCGGGGAATGGCTTTGTCCAGGTACTCCAGGTCTACGCCGGTGACCGGGTTGGTAGGCACTTCCAGCACTTTCAGGCCCAGGCTGGCGGCCAGTTGCAGGGAGCCGTAGTAAGCAGGGCTTTCCAGCGCAATGGTGTCGCCCGGCTGGGTGGTGGCGCAGAGGCTCAGGGTGAGCGCGTCGGTACAGCCGTTGGTGGTCACCACATCCTCCTCGCTCACCACGCCGCCCCAGAGGATGCTCATCCGCGCGATCTGCCTTCTCAGGTCCAGGTTGCCCTGCAGGGACTCGTAGCCGATGCCGCCGTCCGGCGCCTTGCGCATGGCCTGCACCATGGACTTGGATATTTTGGCGGCAGGCAGCATGCTGTCTGCCGCAGCGGCAATGGAGAATTTCAGGATATTGTCTGCCGTCATGTGCTGGAACACGCGCGCGATCATTTCATTCACCGTTACTTCCGAGGCCTTTTTCACCGGCTCGCAGGTTTTGGGCAGGTCCCGCAGCTTGCGCGGGCTGAAGCGCACGTAGTAGCCGGATTTGGGCCGCGGCTCTATCAGTCCTTTGGCTTCCAGGTGATAGTAGGCCTGGAAGGCCGTGCTGAGGCTTACGCCCTGCTCCTTGCTGAGCGTGCGCACGGAAGGCAGCTTGTCGCCAATTTTCAGCACTTCCTTTTCAATGAGCTGTTCTATGCGGTCTGCTATCTGCAGGTAAAGATGTTCGGCGGTCTTTAGCATGACGGTAAAATCTGATCCGGTCAAAATTAAGAAAACTGTATCTGTTTTAGGTTGATTAAATCCTGTTATTTTGCAGGCATTATTACACAACTCCTTCCGCCGTTATGTTCTATCCTTCTTTATCTGAACGTCTGCATACCCAGCACCAGGCGCTGCCGCAGTTGATACAGCCGCTAACACAGGAGCAGTTGCTGCAGCAGCCCCGGCCGGGTACCTGGTCCATACAGGAGAACCTGGCCCACCTGGTCAGCTACCAGCCGCAGTTCCTGAGCCGCCTGCACCGCATACTGGATACGCCCGACCCGCTTTTTGAGCGTTATGTAGGGGATGAAGATCCCGTGTTCCTGTACTGGCGCCGGCAATCGGCAGACACCCTGCTGCACGAGCTGGAGGCCGACCGGCAGCAGATCATTGCGCTGCTGCAGGGGCTGCGCCCGGAGCAGTTGCAGCGCACCGGCACGCATATGCATTATGGCCGGCTGACCGTGCAGGACTGGACGGAATTTTTCCTGCTGCATGAGGCGCATCACCTGTTCACTATTTTCAAGCTGGCGCATAAGCGTTAATTCATCCTTTTTGCCAGCCGCCCCACTGTTTGCACGGCCCAGGCCATATCCTCGTTAAAGGGGAGGCCCGCGCTTATGCGCAGGCAGTTCCGGTACCTGGGTTGGCTGGAAAAGAGGGTGCCGGGCATAATGGCAATGCGCTGCTCCATGGCCAGCCGGTACAGTTCCCAGGCATCAGTATGAGGGCCCAGCTCCACCCACAGGTTGAATGAGCCTTCCGGGCGGGTGATGCGGGTATGGGCAGGAAAATATTGCTGGATGGCATTGGCCATTTGCTGCGTTTGCAATGCCAGCGCATGGCGCAATTGTTTCAGGTGCAGGTCCAGGCGCTGGTGCTCCAGGTAGCTGTGAATGGCCAGTTGGGGCATCAGGCTGGTATGAATGGAGGTCATGAATTTCAGTTGCTCTACTTTGTGCCGGTACCTGCCGGCAATGGCCCAGCCCAGGCGGTAACCGGGCGCCAGGCTTTTGGAAAAGGAGGAGCAGAGCAGCACCAGGCCCTCGCTGTCGTAGGTCTTTATATTATCCGGCCTGTCCGGCCCATGGTGCAGGTCGCCAAAGGCATCGTCCTCTACCAGCGGCACCTGGTACCGCTGCAGCAATTGCGCCAAAGCCTGTTTGTGAGCAGGCGGCATGCAGCTACCCAGCGGGTTGTTATAGTTGCTGACCAGCAGGCAGGCAGCCGCTTTTTTCTTGCGGAAAGCGTTTTCCAGCTTGTCCAGGCAAATGCCCGTAACAGGGTCCGTGGCTATTTCCAGCGCTTTCATGCCCAGGCTTTCAATGGTCATCAGCAACCCGAAGAAGGTGGGGGATTCAATGGCAATAGTATCGCCCGGCCGGGCCACGGCGCGCAGGCACAGGCTCACCGCCTCCAGGCAGCCATTGGTGATGGTTACGTCGGCTGCAGTAACGGCGTCTTTCCAGGTAAGGCTGCGCTGCGCAATTAACCGTTGCAGGGGTTCATACCCGCTCACGTCGTGGTAGGGAACGCAGGAGGCACTGTGCCGGCGGATGGCATGCAGCATTGCTTTATGCAGCTTGTGCTGCGGCATCAGCGCGGCGGCAGGCGTTGCCGCATCCAGTGCTACCAGTCCTTTTTGCCGGCGTCCTTCGCGTATCCGCCGCACCTGCTCGTTCACCTTTACGGCAACAGGGGCGGCGGCCGGCGCGGTAACCGCGGGCAGTTGTGCGCGCTGCCGCGGGTTGGGCTGCACAAAATATCCTGATCTTTCCCTTGCGGTGATCCATCCTTTCTTTTCCAGTTGCGCATATACCTGCAGCGCCGTGCTGATGCTGACGCCATGCTCCTGCCGTAGCTCCCGCACGGAGGGCAGGCGGTCCCCAACGGCATATACGCCTTTTTCGATCAGTTGCGCTATTTTATCGGCCAACTGCAGGTATAGAAAATCTGTTCCCTTTTGCATTCCATATACTGTTATGGTCAAAAATAACAAAATCTGTATCTGTTTTGGTGTGCATAGCTGCCGTTACTTTGCGGCATAATAAAAAAACAGGAAGAGATGCAAACAAGAATGAAATGGAAAGAAGTAGACCCGGCGGCTTATACTGCCATGAGCGCGTTGCAAACGTATGTACGCAACAGCAGCCTGGATAAGCAACTGGTGCAACTGGTAGAGGTGCGCGCCTCGCAGATCAACGGCTGCGCCTTTTGCCTGGATATGCATGCTTTTGAGGCCCGCAGGCTCGGCGAAACGGAACAGCGCCTGTACACGCTGGCCGGCTGGCGGGAAGCGCCTTTTTTCACGGAAAAGGAGCGGGCGGCGCTGGCGCTTACAGAAGCCGTTACCCTGGTGGCCGGCACCCAGGTGCCGGATGATGTATACGAAGCAGCGGCCCGGCATTTTTCCGAAAAGGAGCTGGTGGAATTGATCCTGCTGATCGTGACCATCAACGGCTGGAACCGTATTGTAGTGACAACAAGAACGCTACCGTTGGAACGGGGGGCGTGATTTTTATTTTGCGCAATTTAAAAGTTGCATTAATTTTAGCAACAAATTAGTTGCGCAAAATGGATGATTTGTTCAGGGGGCTCGCTGACCCGGTACGCAGGCAGGTACTGGAGCTGTTGCTGCAACAGCCGCTGAATGTGAACCAGATCAACGGGCATTTCAATGATATCAGCCGCCAGGCGGTGTCCAGGCATATCAATGTGCTGGAAGAATGTGGCTGGATCAGGATCTACCAGGCCGGCAGGGAACGCTACGGCTATCTTAATAAAGCCGCCTTTTACCAGTTGAAAGACTGGTTGCAGGACTACCTCAGCATGGACAGGCGCTCCCTGCACAATGACCATGGCGTGTTCCTGGAACGCGCCACCTATAAAAAAGGCACGCCGCTTACCTACCCGGTGATGCTGCAGGCCATGCTCAGCAAGGACAAGGATTTTGACGGCCTTTTCTTCAACGCGGTAAAGACCACCGGCATCTTCTGCAAACCTTCCTGCTCCGCCAACCCGCGCCCCGACAATGTTATTTTTTATCCCACCCGCGATGAGGCCCTGAAACACGGCTTCAGGGCGTGTAAAAGATGCAGGCCATGATCCGTGTTCCGATACGCCACCCGCAGCAGTTTTCCTTCGCGGAATGCCTGGTGTTCCTGGGCCGCTCTGACCGGGAGTGCCTGCATTTTGTGCAGGATGGTTTCCTGCAGCGCATGATGGTGCAGGACGGCGCGCCGCTGCTGCTGAAGATCCGCGAAACTGCCGGCGGGCAGGCCCTGGAAGTAGCGGTGGTCAATCCCTGGAATATTGCCGTGGATGAAGCTGCGGTACACCGCTTTGTTACGCACTGGCTGCACCTGGATGCGGACCTGCAACCCTTTTATGACTTCGCCGCACAGGACCCCGTGCTGGCGCCGCTGGTGCAGCGCTACAGCGGCCTGCGCCTGATCGGTATACCGGACCTGTTTGAGTCCATTACCTGGACCATTACCGGGCAGCAGATCAGCCTGCCTTTTGCCTACACGCTGCGCCGCCGCCTGGTAGAAGCTTTCGGTTATCACCAGGTAATGGACGGCAGGGATCATTATACTTACCCCCACCCGGCCGTAATAGCCGGTCTGCGGATGGAAGACCTCACCAGTATGCAGTTCTCGCGCAGCAAGGCGCAGTACATTATACAGGTAGCCGCTGCCATGGCGGATGGCCGGCTGAACGCCACCGAGCTGGCGAAACTGGATTACGAAACCGCCAAAGCCTACCTGCTGCAGTGGAAGGGCATCGGCAACTGGTCTGCCAATTACGTGCTGATGAAATACAGCCGTTTCCCGGAAGCATTGCCGCTGGAAGATGCCGGGCTGCACAATGCCCTGCGCAGGCAGTTGCAACTCCCGGCCAAACCCTCGCTGGCGGAGGTCAGGGGCTATACGGAGCACTGGCGGCAACATGCGGCTTACGCAACATTTTATTTATGGCGGGCGCTGAGCTGATGCGCACATCAAAAAGACTTTTTTATGGATATCTTTCATCACATCTACCATTCTCCCGTTGGCCCGCTGGGTATTGCGGGCACTGCCGGTAAGATCAATGCCATTCTTTTTGAACCGCCGGTAATGCAGGTAACGGAGGCATTGCCGGAGGTGTTCCTGCACTGCATACAGGAGCTGGATGCCTATTTTGCCGGTAGCCGGCAGGGTTTCAGCTTCCCCATGCAGCAAAGCGGTACGGACTTCCAGCAATCGGTATGGCGGCAATTGCTGACCATTCCCTACGGCACCACCATCTCTTATATGCAACTGGCCAAACAGATCAATAATCCAAAGAGTATCCGCGCGGTAGGCAGCGCCAATGGCAGCAACCACCTGCCCATTGTGGTGCCCTGCCACCGGGTGATCGGCAGCAACGGCTCGCTGACCGGTTTCGGCGGCGGCATCTGGCGCAAGAAATGGCTGCTGGAGCATGAGTGGAAACATCGCTACGGTACGCAGGAACTGTTTTGAGTTGCCGTTTCCATCTGATCTGGTTATTTTTTACAAAACTGCATCTGTTTTAGTTTGGTTTTTTGTTTGAATTTTGTCTACTCAAACTGATACCTTCTAAACGCACCATCATGAATGCTCGCCTGGAACAAGACCTGACTGCACTGGATGAATTACTGGCCGCTACGCAGGCGCTGAGCAGCGGTTTTTTATCGGGTATGGAGGAATGGCCCGCCAGCATGGCGATGCCGGAGTTGCCGGTAGCGGAGCTGCCCCGGGAGGGGATAGGCGCCGCGGCTACCCTGGAGCATTTCCGGGAGCAGTACGGACCTTACCTGGCAGCAGGAGCAGGGCCGCGGTACTGGGGCTTTGTAACAGGCGGCGTAACACCTGCCGCCCTGGCCGGCGACTGGCTGGCCGCCACGGTGGACATGAACGCGGCAGACAAAGGCGGCGCTGCTTTTAATATTGAAATAGCGGCCCTGCAGATGCTACGGCAGTTGCTGGGCCTGCCGGATGTGTTTGCCGGCAGCTTTGTATCCGGCGCCACCATGTCCAACTTTACCGGGCTGGCCGTAGCGCGGCAATGGCTGGGCTTGCAGCAGGGAAAGGACGTAGGGCAGCAGGGCATGGCCGTACTGCAGCAGGCGCAGGTGCTTTCCTGCACGCCGCATTCCAGCATCCCCAAATGCCTGTCCATGCTTGGCTTCGGGCGGGATGCCCTGGTAAAGCTGCCGGCACAGCCCCAGCGCGAAGCGGTGGATGTGGCCGCATTGGAAGCCTGGCTGGAACAGCACAAGGGCCAGCCGGTCATATACGTGGCCAATGCCGGCACGGTGAATACGACAGACTTTGACGATATCGCAGCGTTGGCAGCCTTAAAGCAGCGCTATCATTTCTGGCTGCATATAGATGCCGCCTTTGGCGGGTTTGCCGCCTGCAGCCCGCAGCACCGGCACTGGCTCAGGGGATGGGAAGCGGCAGACAGCATCACCATTGATGCGCATAAATGGATGAACGTTCCATACGATGCTGCCATGATATTCTGCCGGCACCAGGAGCTGCAGGCGGCGGTGTTCAAGAATGTAGGCGCGGCCTACCTGGGCGATCCCGCCAAGGACTTCAACTTCATTCACCATGTGCCGGAAAATTCCCGGCGTTTGCGCGCCTTGCCGGCCTGGTGCTCGCTGATGGCATACGGTATGCAGGGGTACCAGGACATGGTGGAGGATAATGTGCGGCAGGCGCGGCAACTGGGCACGCTCGTAGATGAAAGCCCGCATTTCCGCCTGCTGGCCATCGTGAACCTCTGCGTGGTATGTTTTACGCTGGAAAAACCGGCCGCGGAGCTGGAAGCCGCCACGGCGCAATTTTTGACAACGCTGGCGGAACGCGGCGCCGTATTTATGACGCCTACCGTATACCAGGGCATGCCCGCCATCCGCGCGGCCATTGTAAACTGGCGCACAACGGATGCGGATGTGCAAAAGGTATGGCAGGAAATGGAAACAGTATATGCAAGCATCTAATCATACAACAAAAGCTTACCTGGCGCTGGCCATTGTAAGCATTTTCTGGGGTACCACCTACCTGGCCGCCCGCATCGGGGTACAGCACATGCACGGCCTCATGCTGTCCGGCATCCGGCAAACGGTGGCGGGGCTGCTGATCACAGGCTTCTTCCTGCTGAAGGGATTCAGGCTGCCGGGGAAAGAGGTGCTGTCGCGCCTGTTCTTCATCGGCCTGATGATGCTGGTAGGGGCCAACGGCCTGATGACCTGGGCCGTGCAGTACATTCCCAGCGGGCTGGCCGCCATCATCGCCGCTACGGTACCCATCTGGATGACCATTTTCAGCTTTTTCATGGTGCAGCAGAAGGGCCGGCTGTCGCCCCTGCTGGTAGCTGGTATGTTCATCGGTTTTGTAGGCGTGGCGGGCATCTTCTCCGATTACCTGGGCGACCTGATGAACCCGGACTTCCGCTTCGGCATCATGCTGATACTGATCAGTTGTCTTTGCTGGTCCATGGGCTCCGTGCTGACGGCCAAGTGGGCGCTGGAGGTGAACTATCTCTACGGTGCCGGCTTTGAAATGCTGTTCAGCGGCATCGTGATGCTGGTGATCACCCTGCTCACCGGGGAGTTCCGGCAGGCGGAGTTTACCGGGGAGCTCTGGGGCAGCCTGCTGTACCTGATCTTTTTCGGTTCCATACTCGGGTACTCCGCTTATGTATACACCTTAAATAACCTGCCGCCTTCACTGGCTTCCGTATATGCCTACATCAATCCCATTGTAGCCGTGCTGCTGGGCTGGATGGTGCTGGACGAACAATTGAACTGGATCACCGGCCTGTCATGCCTTGTTACGCTGACCGGTGTTTATATGGTGAATACGGCAGTCAACAAAAACAAAGCGACTTATGAACTTAGCTGAACAAACGGCCCGCGGGCTGGAACAAACGATAGCGGCGGCTGTGCCGCGCCTGCAGCAGTTTACAGGGGAGGAGGCGGCCATCGCCCCTGCGCCCGGCAAATGGTGCAAGAAGGAAATACTGGGCCATTTGATAGATTCCGCCCTGAACAACCATGTGCGTTTTATACGCGCGCAGCAGGGGCCGCTGGAAGCGCCGGGCTATGACCAGGATTTCTGGGTGCAGGCGCAGCAATACCGGGAGGCCGGCTGGGACACCCTGATCCACACCTGGGCGGCCATCAACCGCAACCTGGCGCGTGCGATGGCGCTGATCCCGGCTGAAGCGTTGCAACAAACCTGCAAAATAGGCAACAACGCACCGGCCACCCTGGAATACTGGGTGCAGGATTACCTGGCCCACCTGCAGCACCACCTGCGCCAACTGCAGGCGCATGATTAACAACGACGATTTAGATAGAAGTATAGAACAGATGCCCACCGGTATTTACCGGGGCGGGCATCTTTTTTTTGCCATTAATTTTACGCCGATGACCATACAACAAGCTACCACCGAACATGCCGCCGCCGTGGCGGTATTATTTGACGCGTACCGCGTATACTATGAACAGGCGCCGGACCTGCCGGGCGCGGAGGCTTTCCTGGCAGAGCGGCTGCGCAACCGGGAAAGCGTGATCTTTATGGCGATGGAAGGCGGGGAACTGGTGGGTTTTACGCAATTGTATCCCTTTTTTACCTCCGTAGGCATGCAGCGCGCCTGGGTACTGAACGACCTGTTTGTGCTGCCGCAATACCGCAACCTGGGCGCCGGCCGCGCATTAATAAACGCCGCCAGGGAGCTGGCGCAGGATACCAGCGCCAAATGGATCATGCTGCAGACCTATTCCAGCAATGCCAACGCAAAGGCCCTGTACGAAAAAATGGGCTTTGAGATAGACAGTGCCTGCGACTACTATTACCTGGGCGTTTGATATCTTTATGGGATGGAAACAATGCACAATAATCCCTGGAAAATACTATCCAGCGAGGTACAGTATGACAATAAATGGATACGGCTCACGGAGCACCAGGTGATCAATCCCAACGGCGGCCAGGGCATTTACGGCGTGGTGCATTTCAAGAACCTGGCCATTGGCGTGGTGGCCCTGGACGAAGCGCAGCATATCTACCTGGTAGGACAGTACCGTTTCCCGCTGGAACAGTTCTCCTGGGAAATACCCGAGGGTGGCGGCCCGTTGGGGGAGGATGCGCTGGTATCCGCCAAACGCGAGCTGCTGGAAGAAGCCGGCCTGGTGGCGCACCACTGGACCCCCATTGTGCATATGCACCTTTCCAACTCCGTTTCCGATGAAACCGGCATCGTATACCTGGCCCGCGACCTGGAACAGCATGCCGCACAGCCCGAGGAGACCGAGCAACTGACCGTGCAGCGCATCCCTTTTGAACAGGCCTACCAGATGGTGAAAGACCACCGCATTACAGATTCCATTTCCATAGCGGCCATTATGAAGATAAAGCTGATGATGCTGGAAGGGGAGATTTGACGTATTTTGCAGCATGAATTTTAAGAAACACGCCCCCCGGCCCAAAGCCTCGGCTATGGTGATAGGGCGGCAGCCGGTGGTGGAAGCGATACAGGCAGGCAAGGCGATAGAGCGTATTTTTATGCAGCGCAACGCTACCGGCGACATCATCCCCCGCATCAAACAACTGGCGGCGCAATACAACATCCCGGTGAACCTGGTGCCGGTAGAAAAGCTGAACGGCCTTACACAGGCCAGCCACCAGGGCTGCATTGCCATTACCGCCCGCGTCAGCTACCTGGACCTGCAGGACGTGATCTCGCATACCATAGAGCAGGGACAAACGCCCCTGTTCCTGATACTGGACGGTATTACCGATGTGCGCAATATCGGCGCCATTGCCCGCAGCGCCGTTTGCTGCGGCGCGCAGGCCATCATCATCCCAGACAAGGGCATTGCCGCGCTGAACGAGGAAGCAGTGAAATCCTCCGCCGGGGCGCTGGAAAAAATAGCGGTCTGCCGGGTGAACAGCCTGCTGAAAGCCGTAGACACCCTGCACCTCAATGGCATCAAAGTGATGGCCAGCGAAATGGAGGCCAAAGAAAAGCTCTATGACTGCAACCTGAAAGAGCCCGTAGCCGTGATCATGGGATCGGAGGACAAAGGCGTATACCCGGCCCTGTTAAAAGCCGCGGACGTGCTCTTCCATATTCCCATGCAGAACAACTTTGAATCCTTTAATGTCTCCGTGGCTGCGGGTATTATTTTATATGAAGGGATGAAGCAGCGGAGCAATTAAATAATTAATAATGAATAATTAATAATTTCTGTAACAATAATGTTGCATTAAGGCACTGGGGGTACGGTTATTAATTATTAATTTTTAATTCTTAATTAAAATGAAACTGATCGAATGTCCGCGTGATGCGATGCAGGGATGGTACCATCCCATCTCCACTGCTGATAAGGTAAACTATCTCAACGCCCTGCTGCAGGTAGGTTTTGACACGATCGACTTTGGCAGCTTCGTATCGCCCAAGGCCATGCCGCAGATGGCCGATACGGCGGCGGTGCTCTCAAAGCTGCAGCTACCGGCGGCGGGGAGCCGGCTGCTGGCTATTGTGGCCAACCAGCGCGGGGCCGAAGAGGCCGTGATGTTCGATGAGATCACCTACCTCGGCTATCCTTTTTCCATCTCTGAAACTTTCCAGCTAAGAAATACCAACAAGACCATCGCCGAATCACTGGAACTGGTGCAAACCCTGCAGGAGCTATGCATCAAGAACCGGAAACAGTTGGTGGTATATATTTCCATGGGCTTCGGCAATCCTTACGGCGATCCCTATGATGCCGGGATCGCCCTGCAATGGGTGGAGGAGCTGGCAGCCCTGGATATTTCGATCATTTCCCTGGCAGATACTGTAGGAGTGGCGAGCCCGGATACCATCACGCAGTTATTTGCGCAGTTGGTGCCGGCTTACCCGGGTGTGGAGTTTGGCGCGCATTTCCATTCGGCCCCGCACAACTGGGAGGAAAAGGTAGCCGCGGCTTACGTAAAGGGCTGCCGGCGTTTTGACAGCACCATCCGGGGTATCGGCGGATGCCCCATGGCCAAGGACGACCTGGTGGGCAACCTGGCCACGGAAAACCTGCTGTGGTTCTGCGAGCAGCACAGGGAACCGCTTACCCTGAACCAACCTGCGTTACAAGCCGCCCAACGCCTGGCGGACAAGATATTCATGCCATAAACAACGAATAACGGCCTATGGACTTTCGCCTCACCTTTCCCATCGCTCCTTTGCAACCGGCACTGGAATACCGGGACCCGCTGCTGTTGATGGGCTCCTGTTTTGCAGAAGAGATGGGCGGAAAGCTGCAGGAACATTTGTTTCCCGCCCTGGTCAACCCGCATGGCATCCTGTACAATCCCCTCAGCATTGCCAAAGCCGTGCACAGTTACCTGGATCAAAAGCAGTATACGGAAGCGGACCTGTTTATGCACAACGACGGCTGGCATAGCTGGGACCATCACAGCCGCTTCTCTGCGCTCACGCCGGCTGCTGCGCTGGAAAAGATCAATACCCTGCAGCAGCAGGCCGCCCGCCGCCTGCAGGAAGCCCGCTGGCTGGTCATTACCCTGGGATCGGCGCATGCCTATGTGTTAAAGGAAACCGGGCAGTTAGTGGCCAATTGCCATAAAGTGCCTATGGCGGCTTTTCAGAAAAAGCTGCTGGGCGCGGACGAGATCATTGCGGCGCTGGACAGTATGATGCACCGCCTTTTCTTCAGCAACCGCGAAGTACATATACTCTTTACCGTGAGCCCGGTGCGCTATGCCCGCGACGGGGTAGTGGAGAATAATCTCAGCAAGGCCGTGCTGCTGCAGGCCGTGCATCACCTGGTCCATAAATTTGACCGCCTGCACTATTTCCCGGCCTATGAGCTGGTGATAGACGACCTGCGTGATTACCGCTTTTATAAAGACGACCTGGTGCACCCCAATGAAACCGCCGTCAATTACGTGTGGGAGCATTTTGTGCAGCACTGCGTGCACCCCGGCAGCCGGCAGCTCCTGCAGGCCATTGCCGGTATAAACCGCGCGGCCCGGCACCGGCCTTTTAACCCCGATAGCCCGCAGCACCGCCAGTTCCTGCAGACCTATGCGCGCAAGGTGGAGCAATTACAGCAGGAGCATCCTTACCTGCAATGGGAGGAAATGCGGAAGCATTTTAATTATTAATACCGCTCCTTTCTTTAATAAAGAAGGTACCTATGAAAAAGCAGATCAGCGCAATGCCAATAGGATAGATCAGCCCGGCCAGGTGGTTGCCCGTTTGTGTTACCAGCAGGGTGGAGATGGTAGGCAGCAGGCCGCCAAACACCCCGTTGCCGATATGATAGGGCAGCGACATGGAGGTGTAGCGGATGCGCGTGGGAAACAGCTCTACCAGGAAAGCGGCAATGGGGCCGTAAGCCATGGTCACGAATATCACCTGGATGAACACCAGGAATACCAGCCAGGCCAGTGTGGGCGTGCTGACCAGGATCTCCTTGCTGTTTTCGGTCTTGCCATTGGTAACGGTAGTAATGTCCCTTACCCGGGTGCCGTCCGTATAGGTATGCACGCGGGCGGTCCTTTCCGTGCTTACGCCGTCGCTGTTGCGGGTCATGTTGCTTTCAATGCGGTACTGCCCGGCCAGTTCCTGCTTCTGCTGCAGGTTCACCGTACTATCCATGGCATGGTAAATAGGGTAATAGGCCAGGGCGCCCAGCAGCATACCGCCCATCATGATCTTTTTACGCCCGATCTTGTCGGACAGTCTGCCGAAAAAGATAAAGAAAGGAGTGCCCAGCACCAGCGCAATGGCAATGATCACATTCGACTGCACAAATTCCAGTTGCATGGTTTTTTGCAGGAAGGAGAGCGCGTAGAACTGGCCGGTATACCATACCACGCCCTGCCCCATGGCGGCGCCAAACAGGGCCAGCAGCACCAGCCGCAGGTTCTCCTTTTTGCCAAAGCTTTCCCGGATGGGGTTACGGGAGGTTTTGCCTTCCGCCTTGAGCTGCGCGAACAGGGGAGATTCTTTCAATCGTATCCGGATGTAATAGGACATGATGACCAGCAGCACGGACAGCCAGAAAGGAATGCGCCATCCCCAGCTATTGAACTCTTCCGGGCGCATCAGGTTCCGGGTAATAAGGATAACGGCCAGCGAAACGAACAGTCCCAGCGTGGCCGTGGTTTGTATAAAGCTGGTATAGTAGCCGCGTTTTTCCGCCGGCGCATGTTCTGCCACGTAAGTGGCTGCGCCGCCGTATTCCCCGCCCAGCGCAAGGCCCTGCAGCAGCCGTAGCAACAGCACGATAATGGGGGCCGCTATCCCGATGCTGGCATAGCCCGGCACCAGCCCGATAGCAAAGGTGGAGCCGCCCATGATCAGCAGGGTTAGCAGGAAGGTGTACTTACGTCCCGCCAGGTCGCCCAGCCGCCCGAAAACAATGGCGCCGAAAGGGCGCACGATAAAACCCACGGCAAAGGTGGCCAGGGTGGCAATGTAGGCCAGCTCCCGGTTAGCGGGTGGAAAGAATTTCTCGGAGATAATGGCAGACAGGCTGCCGAAAATGTAGAAATCGTACCATTCTATCAGGGTGCCCGCAGAGGAGGCGAAGATCACCTGCCAGATGTTTTGCGCGGTTTTCAAGTTTTTCATTCGGGAATAATGTGTTATGCTCGTTTATAATAGAAGGGGAGAAGATAGAAAATTTATTATAATATTTTAAGCTTTTATAGGGGAAATAAAACAGATGGCCGTTTATACTGTCAGATGAATCCGTTAACTTTAGCAATATAGGATGCGTTAATATCGGCTCATCTGGATCAGGACACTGGAATGAAGCGCTACAGCACAATATTATTGGCCTTTTTACTGCTTGGAATTTGTTTTTACCCTGCCGGGATCTTTGCGCAGTCGGGCGGCGAGCGGCCCAAAATAGGGCTGACGCTTAGCGGCGGGGGGGCCAAGGGACTGGCCCACATCGGCATCCTGCAGGCGATTGACAGCGCGGGACTGAAGATCGACTACGTAACCGGTACCAGCATGGGCAGCATAGTGGGCGCGCTCTATGCCATGGGCTATTCCGGCGACACCATAGAGGTACTGGCCGACCAACTGGACTGGGACAACCTCTTTGCCAACCAGCCTGCCCTCACCGAAATTTCCTACGAAGAAAAAAGTGAGTATAACAAATACATCGTTGAAATACCTTTTGAATATGGCAAGCCCAAGCTGGCTTCCGGCGTGATCACCGGGGAGCAGTTGTGGCTGGAGCTGGCCCGCCTCTGCTGGCCGGTAAAGGATGTCCGCGACTTCTCCGATTTCAGTATTCCTTTTAAATGTATTGCCACCGATGTGGCTACCGGCGATATTGTGACCCTGGATACAGGGTATATCGTGTCCTGCCTGCGGGCCAGCATGGCCATTCCCTCCATTTTTACCGCGGTGAAGATCGGGGACCGCAAGCTGGTGGATGGCGGCGTGGTACGCAATTTCCCTGTGATCACGGCAAAGGAAATGGGCGCCGACATCGTGATCGGTTCCAATGTAAGCGGCGGCCTGCGCAAGGCGGACGAACTGGTAACGCCCATCGATATCCTTTACCAGTTGGGCTTTTACAAGGATGCCGTTGATTTCAGGGAGGCCCGCAAACTGTGCGATATCTATATCCAGCATGAGCTGGAGGATTATTCTGCGGCCAGCTTTGGCAGCGTGGATTCCATAATTGAACTGGGCAAGGTCAGGGGCCGGGAAATGTACCCCGTGTTCAAAAAGCTGGCGGACTCCCTGAATGCGCTGTATCCTGCCGCCCCTCCTTTCGTTAAGGACCGCCTGCCGTTCACGCCCGACGTGGAACTGACGTCCATTAATATAGACGGGCTGGTGCACTCCGACGAAAAGTTTTTCCGTGGCAGGCTGAACCTGCAGACCGATGGCTGCTACAACGCGGAGCAGCTCCGGGAGGCGGTGCGCAATGTATTCGGCACCCGTTTTTACAAACAGATCACTTATGAGTTGATACCGGAAGGGCCGGCCAAAAGCAGCATGCATATTGAAGCGGAAGAAAACCCGCTGACCTATGTGAAATTTGCGCTGCACTACAACACCTTCACCAATGCCAGCGCCATCGTGAACCTGACGCAGCGCAATTTTGCGGTGCGCAACTCGCGTTCTTCCGTTACGGCCGCCATCAGCGAGAATCCCCGTTTGCGGGGCGAGTATTTTAAATACCTGGGGCGGAAAAGAAATTTCGGCTTCGGGATGGGCGTGTATTATGAGAATAACGGCCTGAATATATACGAGAACTTCAAGCGCCAGCAGCAGTACCGCAGCAAATACGCCCATGCGGAGATACATATGCAGTACATGCTGAACCTCACGATGGCCATCGGCGTAGGCACGCGCTGGGAGTATTTCAATTACCGGCCCAGCTTTGCCGCCACAGAGGAGATCCGGGGCAACAGCAACCAGATGAACAACTATGTGTACTACGGCGTAAACTCTCTGGACCGCAAAATATATCCCCGCAAGGGCATGGACCTGCAGTTTGAAGCCGGCTGGGTATACAACCAGCATCCCGGCTACCGCGCTTACCGGGATGGGCACGAGGTGCCGCTGGATACCCTGGGGCTGGCCTTCGGCAACTACCAGCACGCCATGCTGCAGATGAAGTACCACCTGCCGGCAGGGCCTGCCAGTGCGCTGCAGCTAGGCATTGCAGGCGGCATCAATTACAATTACAACCAGCCCCTGAGCAACGGGTACATACTGGGCGGGCTGAACACGGTGGCGCATCACCAGTTGCAGTTTCCGGGCATTTATGAAGGGGAAGTGATCACTTCCAGCGCCGCCATTGTGCAACTGGGGTACCAGCGGGAAGTGATGCGGAACGTATTCCTGGTGCCCCGGGTGGGCGTAGCATTGTATGATTTTAACGGGGATGTGCAGGGCCGCTACAAGTACCTGAGCGGCTATGCGCTGACGGCCGGCTACAGCTCCCGCCTGGGCCCTATAGAAGGCTCGCTGATGTACTGCGACCAGGACGGGCGCTTAAGGGCTTATGTGAATATCGGGTTCAGCTTTTAATGCATTCTATCCCCTCTTACCTCCATCTCCTTTAATATGGCCGCTTCTGTTTGCAGCCAGTACTGCCAGCGCCGGGTTACCTGTTCTTCCGGGAGATACTCGCGGGCCAGGTCTATGAACAGGCGGTAGTGGCCGGCCTCGGATATCATGAACTTCCGGTAAAAATCGCGCAGGTAGGCATCTTCCAGCCCTTCGCTCAGCAGGCGGAAGCGCTCGCAACTGCGGGCCTCGATCAGCGCGCAGATCAGCAGTTTGTCCAGCAACTGGTCCGCCGCGGTGCCGCCTTTTACCTGGTGTTGCATCAGCTCATTTACGTAGGCGTCTTTCCGTTGTTTGCCCAGGGTAAAGCCTCTTTTCTTCATTTCCGCCAGCACCTGCCGGAAATGTCCCCATTCTTCCGTTACAATGGGCGCCAGTTCTTCTACCAGGCGGTTTTTCTCCGGGTAGCGCTGTATCAGCGAAATGCAGGCCGTGGCCGCCTTCTGTTCGCAGAAAGCATGGTCGGTGAGGATCGCTTCCAGCGATATGGAGGCCAGGTCTACCCAGCGGGGATCGGTTGGTAGTTGCAGCCCCAGGATGGATACTTTGGACATAGACAATAAATATAAAGCCTTTGTTGTGTTCCGCAAGTTACGAACAAATGGAAATGTAAAATGTAAAACGCTAAATATCAAATGTAAAAGTTGGAGGCGCTGTTTCAAGGATACATGGTCGCCGTAATCATACAGCGCTCCTAACTTTTACATTTAGCGTTTTACATTTGAAATTTTACATTCTTAAGGGGCATTATTGTACAACCCGGTGAAATTATTTCTTGTCCATATCAGCTTTTTACTTGTTGTCAATGAAGTTGACCACGACCCTTCACTTTTTGCTGCGGCGTTTTACTTTAATTAGTAATCAGGAGATTGCAACCCTTCTTTTCCGGAATACCCGGTTTTGTGGTGTCCCGCCGGTGATCCTGTTAATGAAAAATTAAGTGTACATACGACATTCATTCGATACACACTATAGTAATATTTTATAATATTACGGTATGATTTAATGTTTCTGTAGTAAGCGCCTTTATTCATTAAGATCACCATCACCATTAAACAATAGCCTTATCGTGAAATTTCTACCTGCGAAAGGACCTGGCCATGTCATGCCATTTGTCCTGCTTCTGTTGCTGTTTATTGCCAACACCCTTTTCGCCAGTCCGGATTGCCCGATCATTTCGGCCAGGTTCCCATTGCCGAATGGCACCACCGCGGATAATAGCGCCACCGGGTGGTACCTGGATGCCTCAAATGTAGCCGGCGCCGGCTATTTCGCGGTGAAATCAAACCGGTTTCACGCCCAGGAACTGGGAGGCGAAGGTATCTGGTATTCCAGGGTATTTTCCACTGCCGGGTATACCGGGTGGCAGGTAGCGGTAAAAGTCAGCTCAGAAGGGGATATGAACAGCTCGGAGTATGTGAAGATCTACTATAAGATAGATGGCGGCAGCGAGGTTTTATTGGATCAGCGTACAGGTAATTTCGGGACTATTGACTTTATATCCCCGGTGCTGAACGGAAGCAATGTGCAGCTTGTGGTGAAGATATATAATTATAATAACGGCGGTTCCCAGACCTCCAAATACTACATCGAAGAGTATCGGGTGTTCAAGGAAAAAGGTCCCTGCTCCTCAGCCATAACGGTGACGGCTACTGCGGGAAATGGCGGCTTGCTGACCTGCACGAACCCTTCCCTGACCCTGTCCGCCAGTTCCTCCGCATCGGGTGTGAGTTATAGCTGGACTGGTCCCGGCGGGTTTACTTCCACGCAGCAAAATCCAGTGGTGAGCGTGGCAGGTACTTATACGGTAACAGGCGCCAGCAGCGCCGGTTCCGGCAGCGCTACGGTAACGGTGACGGAAAACAAAACACCGCCCGACCTGTCCGCAACAGGCGGCAGCCTGGCCTGCGGCAGCAGCGTAACCTTAGGGGCCAGTTCCGGTACAGCAGGCGTGAGCTACAACTGGACCGGTCCCAATGGATTTACTTCCACGCAGCAAAACCCGGTAGCGGGCGCTGCCGGCACCTATACCGTTACGGTAAGGAATCCCGTTAACGGCTGTACGAATTCACAATCCGTACAGGTGACTTCCGGTACAGCCGCTCCCGTGAATGTATGGGTAGAGAATTTCGCATTGTCTAATGGTACTACCAGTGACAACGGCGCTACAGCCTGGACCACGCAAAGGCCTTCCGGCAGCACTTTTGCCGTAAACAACAGCGAGTTCCGCGTGAGCGGTACCGGTACCGGCAGCGATGGGGTATGGACATCCGGCGCTGTTTCCATTGCCGGCAAAACCAATGTAAGCATATCCATTAACACCCGCAGCTCCGGTGTGGACATGAATACTTCGGGCACCTACGCGGATTATATCCGTTTCTATTACAAATTGAATGGCGGGGCCGAAGTGAAGTTCGCAGAAAGGACGGGGAACATCAATAACCACAGCACCGCCAATAGCACTGTATCCGTGGCGGGCTTAAGCGGCTCTACGGTACAGATCGTGATCCGGGCCAGGGCCACCGGCTCCGATGAGTTCTATTATTTTGACAATGTAACGGTAACGGGAGTGGAGCCGGCGGTGACGCTTACTACGGCTGTCAGCGGACCGGTAACCTGTACCAGCAATGCACAGATCACGGTAACGCCCAGCGGCACGGTATCCTCCTGGTCCTGGACCGGCCCCAACGGCTTTACATCTACCCAGCAAAACCCCGTAGTGACAGCCGGCGGACAGTACACTGTAACGGCGGCCTTACCGGGTGGATGTACGATATCCGCGCCGGTAACGGTGACGGAGAACAAAGCCGTACCGGACGTAACAGCCAGCGGCGGCGCACTGGGCTGCCTGAGCAGTGTTGCCATTAATGCCAGTTCCTCCGTTGCCGGTGCGCAATACAGTTGGACGGGGCCCAATGGGTTTACCAGCACCGCCAGGAATCCCGTGGTCAGTGCAGCAGGCACTTATACGGTTACCGTAAGGGACCCCGCCAACGGGTGTACGAATGCACAATCCGTGGAGGTAAGCGCCGGTACGTCGGCGCCGGCTGTTTTCTGGCAGGAGGATTTTACGCTTCCTAACGGCACGGCCGTTGACAATGGTGCTACTGCCTGGACGCTGGAAAGCGGCGGCGCTGGTGTAGCGTCTGTACAGAACAACGAGTTCAAGGTGTCCTACGATGCAGCGGCGGAAGCAAGATGGTATTCCGGGGTGATTGACATTTCCGGTAAGCGCAATGTTATCATATCGGCGGACCTGCGCAGTGAAACTGCTTCTTCCGATGATTATCTTGAATCGGACGACTACATCCGGGTATATTATAAACTGAACGGGGGAGCCGAAGTACTGGTATATGATGATGCGGCAGGTATTGGAAACACCACTAACAGTACCGCCGGGACCGGCATCAGTGCTGCTGCGCTGAATGGAAGTACCCTGCAGGTGATCATTAAAGCCCGGAACTCGCATAGTACGGAGCGCTATTTCTTTGACAATGTAAAACTGACCGGTACGGACCCCGGTGAATCTGTGGAGGCCCAGGCTGCTGTAACGGATTCGCTCACCTGTGCGCGTACTTCCGTCACTCTTTCCGGCGGCTCCAACATCACCGGCGCTACTTATAGCTGGACAGGTCCCGGCAGCTTTACATCCACTGCACAAAACCCGGCGGTGAGCATTGCCGGTGATTATATACTGACCGTGACCAACCCGGCTACCGGCTGTACGGGTAGGGACACCGTGACGGTCCGGCAAAATACTGCTGTGCCGGGCGCCGCCGCCGGGGTCAGCGGCCCTTTAAGCTGCGCAACCTCTGCTGTAACGCTGCAGGGCAGTTCGCCCACCACTGGCGTTACTTACAGTTGGACCGGTCCCGATGGATTTACCTCCAACGAGCAAAATCCTGTGGTCAGCCAGGCAGGTACCTATACACTTACCGTCACCAACCCGGTGAACGGCTGTTCCAGCATGCAAACCGTACCGGTGATCAATAACACCGCTACCACCACGAATCTCTGGCTGGAAGATTTTGCACTCGGCAATGGCACTACCGTGGATAACGGCGCCACGAGTTGGACTACTCAGACACCCTCCGGCAGCACCTTTGCAGTAAACAATAACGAATTCCGGATCAGCGGACAAGGCACCACCGGCGAGAGCGTATGGACATCCGGCGTGATCAATATTAGCGGGAAAACAGGTATTGGTATTACAGCGCTGGTAAGAAGCGCTATTACCGGCGGGGCGGTGATGAATGAAACCGGCACTTATGCAGATTACCTGCGTTTCTACTATAAGCTGAATGGCGGCAGCGAGGTGCTGTTTGCGGAGAAGAAGGCCGCTATCAATAATCACAGCGCTGCCCATACGTCGATATCTGTAGATGATCTGAGCGGCGCTACGTTACAGATCGTGATCCGGGCCAGGGCTACGGGCACAGACGAATTCTATTTTGTGGACAATGTGAACGTGAGGGGGGCGGGCGGAAATGTGGACGCCGTGGCTGCCGTGAGCGGCCCGCTATCCTGCAAAACAACTGCTGTAACGCTTTCCGGCAGCTCTGCTACTGCGGGCGTTACATATAACTGGACAGGTCCTGACAATTTCATATCTACGGAACAACATCCTATGGTGACTGTACCGGGTACTTACACCCTAACGGTTACCGCTTCGGGTGGCTGTACTGCCAGTGCAACGGTTACAGTGGTGCAGCATACTGCTAAACCGGGCCTGACGGTCACCCCGCCTGCAACATTGAACTGCACCACGACGGCCATTCAATTAAGCGCCGCTACCACCACTGTTGGTACCGTGCTTACCTGGACCGGTTTTGCGGCGGGGCAAAACCCGGTAAATGTGAGCGCAGCGGGCAAATATTATGTAACGGCCAGGGATACCGTGAACGGGTGTGCCAGCATGGACAGTGTAACGGTCATGCAGGATATTGCTCTTCCCGGCCTGGCAGTGGAGTCACCTGGTGTGCTTACTTGTGTAACGACTGCTGTTGAGTTAAAAGCCGCTTCTGCTACTGCCGGAGCTATCATTACATGGACGGGATTTGCGGAGGGGCGTGATGTGATCAATGTGAGTGCTCCGGGTAAATATTATGTGACGGCTACTGCGCCGAACGGGTGTAGGCAGATGGACAGCGTGATAGTAATGCAGGATATTGCTAAGCCGAACCTGACGGTGACCCAGCCGGGTGCACTTACTTGTAACGTAACAGATATTGATTTGAGCGCTGCATCTACCACCACCGGTGCCATCATTACCTGGACCGGTTTTGCAACCGGTCAAAACCCGGTAAGCATTAGTGCTCCGGGCAAGTATTATGTAACCGCTACGGCACCGAATGGGTGTACGCAACTCGATAGTGTGATGGTCACCCAGGATATTGTCAAACCAAACCTGACGGTAACACAGCTTGCAGTGTTGACCTGTACTACCACTGCAATTGATTTGAGCGCAGCATCCACCACCACCGGAGCTACCATCACCTGGACCGGTTTTGCTGCCGGTCAAAACCCGGTAAGCGTCAGTGCTCCGGGTAAGTACTATGTAACGGTGACTGCACCGAATGGGTGTACGCAACTGGACAGTGTAACAGTTACCGAGGATGTTGCTAAGCCGAATCTTACTGTAACACAACCGGAAGTATTAACCTGCACCACTACTACAGTTGACTTAACCGCAGCATCCACCATCACCGGTGCTACCATCACCTGGACCGGCTTCGCCACCGGTCAAAACCCGGTAAGCGTGAGCACTCCTGGTAAATACTATGTCACAGTTACGGCTCCGAATGGGTGTACTCAACTGGACAGTGTAACAGTTACCGAGGATGTTGCTAAGCCAAACCTGACAGTAACACAGCCTGCAGTATTAACCTGCGCCACTACCACAGTTGACTTAACCGCAGCATCTACTACTACCGGTGCCATCATCACCTGGACCGGCTTCGCCACCGGCCAAAACCCGGTAAGCGTGAGCACTCCTGGTAAATACTACGTCACAGCGACTGCACCGAATGGCTGCACACAGCAGGACAGTGTGATAGTAACGCAGGATATCGCTAAACCGAATCTTACTGTAACACAACCGGAAGTATTAACCTGCGCTACTACTACAGTTGACTTAACCGCAGCATCCACCACCACCGGTGCCATCATCACCTGGACTGGCTTCGCCACCGGTCAAAACCCGGTAAGCATTAGTGCTCCAGGCAAGTATTATGTAACCGCTACGGCTCCGAATGGGTGTACTCAACTGGACAGTGTAACAGTTACCCAGGATATTGTCAAACCAAACCTGACGGTAACACAGCCTGCAGTGTTGACCTGTACTACCACTGCAATTGATTTGACCGCAGCATCCACCACCACCGGCGTCACCATCACCTGGACCGGCTTCGCCACCGGTCAAAACCCGGTAAGCGTGAGCACTCCTGGTAAATACTATGTCACAGTTACAGCGCCGAATGGCTGTACACAGCAGGACAGTGTGATAGTAACGCAGGATATCGCTAAACCGAATCTTACTGTAACACAACCGGAAGTATTAACCTGCGCTACTACTACAATTGACTTAACCGCAGCATCCACCATCACCGGTGCTACCATCACCTGGACCGGCTTCGCCACCGGTCAAAACACAGTAAGCGTGAGCACTCCTGGTAAATACTACGTCACAGCGACTGCACCGAATGGGTGTACGCAACTGGACAGTGTAACAGTTACCGAGGATGTTGCTAAGCCGAATCTTACTGTAACACAACCGGAAGTATTAACCTGCACCACTACTACAGTTGACTTAACCGCAGCATCCACCACCACCGGTGCTACCATCACCTGGACCGGTTTTGCAACCGGTCAAAACCCGGTAAGCGTGAGCGCTCCGGGTAAATACTATGTAACAGCGATTGCGCCGAATGGGTGTACTCAACTAGACAGTGTAACAGTTGCCGAGGATGTTGCTAAGCCGAACCTGACCATTACCCAGCCTGCAGTATTAACCTGCGCCACTACCACAGTTGACTTAACCGCAGCATCCACCATCACCGGCGCCATCATCACCTGGACCGGCTTCACTGCAGGTCAAAACCCAGTAAGCGTGGGCACTCCGAGTAAATACTATGTAACGGCGACTGCGCCGAATGGGTGTATTCAACTGGACAGTGTAACAGTTACCGAGGATGTTGCTAAGCCAAACCTGACAGTAACACAGCCTGCAGTGTTAACCTGCGCTACTACTACAGTTGACTTAACCGCAGCATCCACCACCACCGGTGCCATCATCACCTGGACCGGCTTTGCTACTGGCCAAAACCCGGTAAGCGTGAGCGCTCCGGGTAAATACTATGTAACGGCTACTGCGCCAAATGGCTGTACGCAGCAGGACAGTGTGATAGTAATGCAGGATATCGCTAAACCGAATCTTACTGTAACACAACCGGAAGTATTAACCTGCGCCACTACCACAGTTGACTTAACTGCAGCATCCACAACTACCGGTGCCATCATCACCTGGACCGGCTTTGCTGTAGGTCAAAACCCCGTAAGCGTGGGCACTCCGGGTAAATACTATGTAACGGCGATTGCGCCGAATGGCTGTACGCAGCAGGACAGTGTGATAGTAACGCAGGATATCGCTAAACCGAACCTGACCATTACCCAGCCTGCAGTATTAACCTGCGCTACTACTACGGTTGATTTGGCCGCAGCATCTACCACCACTGGTGCTACCATCACCTGGACCGGTTTTGTTGCCGGCCAAAACGCTGTAAGCGTGAGCGCTCCTGGTAAATACTATGTCACAGTTACAGCGCCGAATGGCTGTACACAGCAGGACAGCGTCATTGTCACCCAGGATATCACTAAACCAAATCTTATGGTAACGCAGCCACCTGTGTTGACCTGTATTACTACTGCCGTCAACTTAACGGCTGTTTCCAATACGCCGGGTACCACCATCACCTGGACTGGCTTCACCGCCGGCCAGAACCCGGTAAGCACCGTTACAGCCGGCAAATACTATGTAACGGCCACCGGTCCTAATGGCTGCATCAGCAAAGACAGCGTGACCGTCACCCAAAACATCACACCGCCGGCAGATGTGCAGGCCTCTAACAACGGCCCGCTGACCTGTACGCGAACTACCGTAACACTCACCGGCAGCTCTACCACGCCGGGCGTAACTTACCGCTGGTCCAATGCTTCGGGCAGCTTCAGCGCCAATATCGCAGTGACCACCACTATGACGGCAGATACCTACCTGTTGACGGTGACCAATCCGGCCAATGGCTGCGCTGCCACCACCAGCACGCCTGTACAGCAGAACATTACGCCGCCTGCCAATGTACAGGCCTCCAACGATGGTCCGCTGACCTGCACCAAAACCCTGGTGACCATAACCGGGGCGTCTGCCACACCAGGTGCTACGTTCAGGTGGGAAGGACCGGAAAACTTCAGGGCCAACACGGCTACAGCCACTACAATGGTTCGCGGCACCTATACCTTGTATGTTACCAACCCGAATAATGGTTGTGTAGCGATCACCAACACGCCCGTCATGGAGAACAAAACATTACCGGCAGCCGTGATCGATCCACCTGCTGCACCACCGGCGCCATTGTCCGTAGACCTGCTCACTGCGCAAAGCGTGGCCAACGCCACCTATGCCTGGACGCTTACGTCGGCAGACAATAGCTGGGCCATCATAGACGGAAGCAGTACCGCCACCGTGATCTACCAGGCCGGTAATGCCGGCGTGTCCGGTACCTTCGCCTTGCTGGTGACCGACAGGGGCAATGGCTGCCAGAACACGGCGCAACTGACATTAACCGCCACTGCATCGGCTTTGGTGAATACAGGTAAGGCCGCTGCACAGGCGCCTGCGCTGGAATACAAAACCTATCCCAACCCGTTCACCGATAAGATGTTCATTACGTTCAGCTCCCCGCTAAGCGGAAAGGTAACGGTAGAGATCTATGGCGGCCGCCAGGGCACACTGGAGCGCGTACTGTTCAATGGACCGGTGCAGGCTAAACAGGTGTACAAACTGGTGCTGGACGGCGCGGGCCTGCCATCCGGCATGCACTTGTGCGTAATCCGGGCCAATGGCAGGATGTATACCGGTAAACTGATACTGGTGAGGTAGGTATTATGGAAGCATTTATTTGGAATCCTATGATAAATGTCAAAACCTTGTATGCAAAAAGAGGGCGTCTTGTTATCATGTTGTTGGCATTGTGTATGCTCAGCGGTAGCTGGATGCCTGTTCCGCGGATGCCGTCTCCCGGCAGGGGAGCTGTTGTTGCAGGGGAGCTGGAGATGTTTGAAGTGGTGCGGCCGGAAGAAGGCGGGCCAGATGGCGTTATCGCCTTCCGGTTGCTGAATGGAGCCGTAGCGCCCAGCGATATCAGTATTACCTATGTGGTCAATGCTACCGTGTCTGCCCCGGCGGATAACGGGGTGGATTACGCTGCTTTGCCTGGTACGATTACCCTGAGCGCCGGCGCAGCGGAAGTGCAGTTGCCCATCGTGGTCACGGACGATCTGCTGATAGAGGGGGATGAAAACCTTGAGCTGACGCTCTTGTCGGCAGTAGACCAGGTAGGCGACAATTATCTCAACCCTAACAGGACCCTTACCACCAGGGTAATAGACAATGATAACCGGATCAGCATCACAAAAGTTACGGACGGAGCGGAACTGGGAAACGGCAATGCGAGCAACGGCAGCTTCCTTATCAGCCTGCCGGGAACGCTCACTTTTAACGAGGACATCCCGGTCAGGTATACCATAGACGGGATCAGCTCTGCCACCGGCGGGCCGGGCGCCACCTACGATTATGATAATGTGATGTTGACCGGGGAGATCGTGCTGCCTGCCAATACCAACAGCATTGTGCTGCCAATCGCTGTCAATGACGACCTGCTGGTGGAGCATGATGAAACCGTGCAGATCACCGTGCAGGATAACAACCTGTCTGCCGTCACCGGTATGAAATTTACTTTTGATCCGGCGCAGGCTACCGCAGTAATGATCATCGACGATGATGATGCCCGGGTGCCGGTGAATATACTCAGCACAGTGGATGGCGCGGAGCCCGGCGGGGCCGCCGGTAACGGCAGCTTCACCATCGGCTGGCCAAACGGCCTGTCCGCTACCGGTAGCATTATTGTCCGGTTGAGCATTGCCGGTACGGCTACCGCTAATGCCGACTATACCACCATCCCGGTAACCCGGTTGTTACCGGCCGGCGCCAGCAGTGTAACCATTCCTGTTACCGTGCTGAACGACCTGCTGGTAGAAGGCGCCGAAACCGTTGTGCTTACCATTACCGGGCTAACGCCTGGTGCTGGCGTACCTCCGCTTATCATAGGTCCGAATAACACTGCCACCGTCACCATTGCGGATGATGACATCATGTCCTCGCTGCAATGGAAAAGCGCCAGCTACACAGGTACTGGCGCAGGCGGCGCGGTGACGGCCGGCGACCTTATTACCTATGCCGTGCATGTGCGAAATGCGGGTAACGTGAGCCTGGCGAACGTGCAGATCGCAGATACCATACCCGCTTACACGGAGCTGGTCAGCGCGGACGAAAACATCGTCCCGGATGCGGACGGCAAGCTGACCTGGACCATTCCCGCTATTGCGGCCGGCGCGGCGGATGTGGTGCGGAGCTTTACCGTAAGGGTGGTCAACGATCTTACCGGTGTTACCAACATCACCAATACCGCTTTTGTAGATAACGGGGATGGTACGGGCGGTCATCCTACATCCCCGCCGGGTCCCGGTGATCCGGGCAATCCCCATCCCGGGCCCGACCCGGACGACCCGTCTACAGATATCCCGGCAGACGACGGCGGCAAGCAATCCGCCAACTGGAAAAGCGCGGCCTATACGGGCACCGGCGCCAACGGAACAGTCAGGCCGGGCGATGAGATCGTTTATACCGTGCACGTGCGCAATACCGGGCATGTGCGGCTGGATAATGTTTTGATCACCGACAACCTGCCCGCCTATACGGAATTTCTGAGTGCGGACGATGGTATCGTTCCGGATGCCACCGGCCGGCTGATCTGGACCATTCCCCTGGTGCCGGTGGGCGCCGCCGATGTTACGCGCAGCTTTACCGTCCGGGTAATAAATGATCTTACCGGCGCTGCGGGCATCCTGAACACCGCCGGGATAGACAATGGCAACGGATCGGGAGAGCAACCTTCCACGCCGCCCGATCCCGGTAATCCCAACGAGCCGCATCCCGGTCCTGTCAACCCGGGCGATCCTTCCACCCATGTGCCGGTGGATACCTTTAAACGGTCCGCCGCCTGGAAAAGCGCCGCCTACGCCGGTTCCGGCGCCAGTGGCGCCGTAAGGCCGGGAGACGAGATCACCTATACCATCCATATCCGAAATACCGGTTACGTGAGTTTGCATGATGTGCGGATCATGGACAGCATCCCGGCTTATACGGAATTTATCAGCGCCGAAGAAGGCATTATACCGGATGCTGCCGGCCGGCTCACCTGGACCATCCCGGGAATACCGGTGGGCGGCCCGGACATCACCCGCAGCTTTACCGTAAGGGTGGTCAATGACCTCACCCATGCGATCCATATTATCAATACAGGCTGGGTGGATAATGGCGATGGCAGCGGCGATCATCCTACTTCGCCACCGGACCCCGCTGATCCCGGTGATCCGCATCCTAACCCGGACCCCGATGACCCGGCTACCGAAATACCGGTAGACAACGGCAAAAGCTCCGCCAACTGGAAAAGCGCCAGCTATACCGGCACCGGCGAGGGCGGCAGCGTTACCACCGGCGATGAGATCACCTATACCATGCATGTGCGGAACACGGGCAGCGTAACGCTGACCCACGTGCTGGTAACGGATAACGTACCTGACTATACGGAGTTTGTAAGCGCGGAAGAGGGTATTGCGCCGGACGGCGCCGGCCGGCTGGCCTGGACCATTCCTGCTATACCGGTGGGCGGCGCGGATGTGACCCGCAGCTATACGGTAAGGGTGGCCAGGGACCTCACCGGCGCTACCAGCATTGTCAACACTGCCGCGGTGGACAACGGCAATGGCAACGGCAGCCGTCCTACCACGCCGCCGGATCCCGGCAATCCAAATGAACCGCATCCGCATCCCGATCCCAACGATCCTTCTACCGACATACCGGTGGATACGGTGATACGCTTCGATACCTGGAAAACCGTCATTACTCAAAGCGGGGACCCGAAGGCCAAACCCGGCGAGGTGCTCACTTATACGATCCACCTGCGCAATACCGGCAATGTGGCCATCCCTTCCATCCAGGTTACAGACCCGGTGCCGGACCATACTACTTTCATCAGCGCGGCGGATGGCGGCGCTTTCAACCAGGCCGCCAATACTGTCAACTGGACCGTGAGCGACCTGGCCGTGGAATCGGTAGCTACTGTCTCCTTCCAGGTGCGGGTGGAGCAGGAACTGGACAGCGTGCCGGTGATCATCAATACCGCAACGGTAACGGATGGCAATGTGACCGTGCCCACTTCGGGCTGTGATCCCGCTCAGCCGGGCTGTAACGGGCTGCCGGGTACCTCTATTGAAACGGCGCCTGCGGAAGAAGGCTTGTTTTTTGTAAATGCCATGAGCCCCAATGGCGACGGCAGGAATGAATATTTCGTCATCCGGGGACTGGAGCGGTATCCCGGCGCCTCCCTGTATGTATTTAACCGCTGGGGCAGCATGGTATACCAGGCAAAAGATTACCGGAATGACTGGAACGGGGCCGGCCTCAGCGAAGGCACCTATTACTACCGGCTGGAGATAAAGCAAGGGAGCGGTACGAAATTATACAAGGGATGGGTGGTGATAAAACGGAATTGAGCATCCAATCATTTTTTTTGGAATTTGGGTTTTGGAATTTTAAAAGGTATGCGATCAATGATAAAATGGTACATCGTATTACTGCTGCTGACCTGCGCCAATGCACAGGCGCAGCAGAACGTGCAGTTCAGCCAGTACGCCTTTAACGGGTTAAGCGTGAACCCGGCCTATGCGGGCTATAAGGATGCCTGGTATGTGAACAGTATTTACCGGCAGCAGTGGACCGGTTTCCCCGGGGCGCCGCGCACCGCCGGCATTTCGGCCGACGGCCCGGTGCGTATGCGCAACAACGGCGCCCGGGTAGCGCTGGGAGGGCAGTTTATGGCAGACATGCAGGGGCCGCAACAGTCGTTTGCAATCTGGGGCTCTTACGCTTACCGTATCCCGCTGGATGCGGATAATACCCGCCGCCTGTGCCTGGGTATTGGCCTGGGCGTGACGCAATATCGGCTGGACGGGCAGGCCCTGCAGTACCTGGATGTGGATGATCCTGTTTTCCCGGGCGGTGGTGTGAATGCGATGGCGCCGGACGCCCGCTTCGGCATCTATTACCATACGCCCGCTTTTTTCCTGAGCCTGTCCGTGCTGGATCTTTTTTCCCGGTATACCAGCAGCCGCTATTCCTGGAAGGGATTTGACTATGGCAATATCCGTAAAACGCAGCACCTCTACCTGTCCACCGGCTGTATGCTGCCGCTGTCGGCCCACTTGCAGCTCAAACCTTCCATCATGATCAAGGATGATTTTAAAGGGCCTTCCAATATTGACCTGAACGCCATGCTGATGATAGACCGCATTATCTGGATAGGCGGCTCTTTTCGTACAGGCGTGCCCATTTGGAAGGGGCTGCCGGACAACCTGGAAACGGCGAACGCCGCCAGCGCCATCATAGAATATTACGCATCGGAAAAGCTGCGCATTGGCTATGCCTATGACCTGAACATTAATAAACTGGCCGGCACGCAGGGCGGCTCGCACGAGATCTCCATCGGGCTGCTGTTCCTGTCAAAGAAGTACAGCACGGCCAACCCACGGTATTTTTAGTATGGATATGCGAGGTTTTTACGGGATCATATTAGCAACAGTATTACATGCCGCCGGTATATGCGCGCAGGAGCAGAAAAGCCTGACGCAACTGGCGGAAGAAGCATTTATACGGCAGGAATACGCCGTAGCGGCCCGCCTGTACACCCGGCTGGTGGAACGGAAGGGAAAGCGTGCGCCCCTCCAATTGCTGGGGAGAACGGCGCAATGCTATGTAGAGATGGCGCAGTTTGCCGAAGCCGGCTACTGGTATGAGCGCATGCTCGGGCGGCCGGACTGTCCCGCGGCAATACAGGCCCTGTATGGCTGTATCCAGATGAATATAGAGGCCTATGATACGGCCAAAGCGCATCTCAGCCGCTTTAATCCTTCGGATGCGGACAGCATACGGTGGAAAAACCTGCTGCTGGCCGGCTGCGACAGCGCCCTGCAATGGATGCAGGAAACCCCTGCCATGGCCGTGGAAAATATGAAGGAGCTCAGCTCCCTGGGATCGGAGTGGGTAAGCGGCATGTCGGACGAAGGACTGCTGGTAGTATCCAACGGGTACCGGAAAATGGCGCTAAGCACCGGCGCGGAGAGGCGGCCCGCAACGGATGTTCGCGTGAACCAGCCTTTCTTCAAGGCTTACCTGTTCAAACAATACAAAAAGGGCGGGGTGGAGAACAGCATCCTGGAAGAAGTAGCGCCGGAACTGCTGGGAAACATCCCTTACCATATCGGCCCGGTATGCTTCAGCAAGGGAGAGGATACCCTTTACGTGACCCTGAATGTCTGGGAAAAAGATATGTCCGGACGGACAAAAAAGGGACCGGTGAACGGCTGGCGCCTGATGTCCGTATTCTGGTCTGTAAAACGGGACAGCGGCTGGAGCACGCCCGAACCGGTACCGGGGCTGAACCTGGCCAGCAGCTATACCGGTCATCCCGTGCTGGCGGGTGGTGGCGGCATCCTGTACTTTGTGTCTGACCGGCCGGGAGGACAAGGCAAAACAGATATCTGGTACAGCGAAAAACAGGCGGACGGCCACTGGGGCGCGCCGGTTAACTGCGGCCCGGTGATCAATACCCCTTTTGAAGAAGCGTTCCCCGTCATCAACCCGGATAGTGCGCTTTATTTTTCCAGCAGGGGGCATCCCGGCATGGGCGGCTTTGATATATTCCGCAGTACGGGCAATCGTGCGGACTGGAGCCCGCCCCGCAACCTCCGCCGTCCTTTTAACTCCGGCTCCGACGACCTGGGTTTTGTGATGCAGGACAATGGCTACGAAGGATATTTCGCCTCCAACCGGCGCGGTGGTGGCGGGGGAGATGATATTTACCACTTTATGGATACCCATATCGAAGCGCAACTGGAAGAACCTGCGCCGGCAGCGCCGTCACCGGTAGCGCGGCGGCCGGCAAGCAGCGATACGGCTACAACCGCTGCTACTCCGCCTGGTAAAACAGACAGCGCTATCGTGAACAAGCTGGAGCAGTTGCGTTTCTACTATGACTACAACAGCGCCCAACTGCTCACGGAATCCCGGGAACTGCTGGACCGGGTGGCAGTGGTACTGCTGCAATACCCGGACTGGAAGCTGATGGTGCGCTCCTATGCGGACAGCCGCGGTTCCGACAGCTACAACACAGACCTGTCTGCCATGCGCTGCTACGCCGTGATCGAATACCTGATCAAAAAAGGATTATCTCCCCGCCGCCTGTATTACGAGAACCTGGGGGAGCAGGAGCCGGTAAATCCCTGCCGCGACGGAGTGCCCTGCAGCGAGGAGCAGCACCGGGAGAACCGCCGTTCCATGCTGCGGATCATTTATTAAGGATGTCTTAGCTTTACGGCATGAACGACGACTTCCTGCTGTCATCCTTAGCGCAGCGTAAAGCGCAGCATGCCCTGCGGGAGCTGAAGCTGCCCCCGCCGCACATCACGGACTTCTGCTCCAACGATTACCTGGGCCTGGCCCGCAGTGCGGCCATGCAGGAGGCGGTGCACAGCCTGCTCATGGAAAGGCCGTACATGCACGGCAGCGCCGGCTCCCGCCTGCTGGCCGGTAACTATGCCTGGATCATGGAAGCGGAGGAAAGCCTGGCCGCTTTCCACGAGGCTCCTGCCGGCCTTATCTACAACTCCGGCTATGACGCCAACCTGGGCCTGTTCTCCTGCGTGCCGCAAAAAGGAGATACCGTAATCTATGACCAACTGATACATGCCTCCATCCGCGACGGGCTGCGGCTGAGCTATGCACAGTCCTTTTCTTTCCGCCACAACGATGTAGCGGACCTGCAGCAGAAGCTGTCCCGCGCAGGCGGCAACATTTTCGTGGCCGTAGAATCGGTATATTCCATGGACGGGGATATGGCCCCGCTGCAGGAAATAGCGGCTGTTTGTGAACAGGCCGGCGCCCGCCTGATCGTGGACGAGGCCCATGCTACCGGCATTATCGGCAGCAGGGGAGAAGGGCTGGTACAGGCGTTGGGGTTAGTGCCGGCCTGCTTTGCCCGGGTGCATACCTTTGGCAAGGCGCTGGGATGCCACGGGGCTATTGTGCTGGGCTCCGCCATCCTGCGGCAGTACCTGCTCAATTTTTCCCGTTCTTTCATATATACGACCGCGTTACCGCCTACCGCCATCGCGGCGGTAATGGCCAGCTATAGCCTGTTCCCCTACATGACGGAAGCCCGGGCCCATCTGTCGGCCCTGATCGCGCATTTCCGCAGGCATACCCGCCACCTGCAGGTGCTGCCCGGCGAAACGCCCATACAGATTGTGCTTACGCCCGGCAATGATGCCGCCCGCCGCCTGGCGGCTACCCTGCAGGCTGCCCACCTGGATGTAAGGCCTATCCTGCATCCTACGGTGCCGAAAGGGCAGGAGCGCCTGCGCGTGGTACTGCATAGTTTTAATACGTTGGAGGAAGTGGATAAATGTGTGGAAGTGCTGAGGTAATTCCTCTTTTTACCTTAACTTCATTTGCACATTCGCATATTTGCACATGATGAAATTTGCTATCTCCGCCTTTATCACCCTCGCACTGATCTTTGTACTGAACCGCCAGTGGGGCTCCATTCCGCCCCTGGGTAAATTTTTAAGCCCACAGGAAGGATTCTGGGAGAATGCCGACCCGATCGGCCGGGACTTTAATGAGACCCTGTCCCTGCCCGGTCTTAAAGGCAGGGTGGAAGTATGGCTGGATGACCGCATGGTGCCGCATATTTTTGGCGAGAAGGAAGCAGATGTATATTACGCGCAGGGCTATCTCCATGCCCGCGACCGCCTCTGGCAGATGGAGCTGCAGGTGCTGGCTTCATTGGGCCGCCTTTCCGGGATACTGGGGCCGAAGTTGCTGGAATACGACCGCCGGCAGCGCCGGATGGGTATGGGATATGCAGCCGAGATCGCGGCGGCGGAAATGGAGAAGGACAGCGCCACCAAAATCGCCGTGGAAGCCTATACCGCCGGCGTGAATGCTTATATCAGCAGCCTGTCCTACCGCGAGCTGCCCGTGGAGTACAAGCTGATGGGCTACCGCCCGGAGGCCTGGTCCGTGGTGAAATGCGGGGCGCTGCTCAAGTACATGTCCTACGATCTTACCGGCCGGGCCGATGACCTGGAGTATACCAATGCGCGCCGTATTTTCAGCGGCGCTGATTTTAACAATATGTACCCCGACCGTAATGACAGCCTGGACCCCGTGATCCCCAGGGGCACGCCTTTTGACAAGCCACTGCATAATGCGGTGCCGCCGGCCGACAGCGCCCTGCGGCAACTGGGCACGGCCCTGCACTTCCGGGAGGATAAACCGGACCCGGACAATGGCAGCAACAACTGGGCGGTAAGCGGCAGCAAAACGCGCAGCGGCGCACCCATCCTGTGCAATGATCCGCACCTGGGCCTCAGCCTGCCTTCCCTGTGGTACGAAGTGCAGTTGCATACGCCGCAGATGAATGTATACGGCGTAAGCCTGCCCGGCGCGCCCGGCGTCATCATCGGGTTCAATGATCATATAGCCTGGGGCGTTACCAATGGTTCCGAGGATGTAAAGGACTACTATGCCGTGCAGTTCCGCAACGGACGTAGTCAATACCTGTTCAACGGGGAGTACCGCAACGCCAAACTGCGGATAGAGGAGATAGAGATACACGGGCAGCAGCCTTTTTATGATACCGTGGCTTATACCGTATGGGGGCCGGTGATGTACGATAACACTTTCCATGATGATGTGCCGGGACAGCCATTCCTGGCCCTGCGCTGGAAAGCGCTGGACCCTTCCAACGAGCTGCTCACGTTCAACAAGCTCAATCATGCCCGCAGCTACGAGGATTACCTGGACGCCCTGCGCCATTTTGAATGCCCGGCCCAGAACTTCGTATTCGCTTCCAAAACAGGCGATATCGCCCTCTGGCATAATGGTAAGTTCCCGCTGCGCTGGAAGGACCAGGGGAAATGGATCATGCCGGGCAGCGACAGTACTTTTGCCTGGCAGGGATATATTCCCTGGCAGGACAACCCGCATACCAGGAACCCGGAGCGGGGTTTTGTCAGCTCCGCCAACCAGCAGCCTACGGACAGCACTTATCCTTATTATTATTTCGGGTATTATGACCTGTATCGCGGCAAGCGCATTAATGAGCAACTGGCCGCCATGGACCAGGTCACCGTGCAGGACATGAAGCAGTTGCAGAACGATAACGCCAACCTCTTTGCCCGCGCCGCCATGCCGCTGCTGAGCGCCCATCTGCCCGCGCAGTCCCTTACCCCTGCGCAGCAGCCTTATTGGCAGCTCCTGCAGCAGTGGGACCTGGCGAACAATCCTGACAGCAAGGGAGCCACGCTTTTTTTCCTGCTCTGGGAAGGGCTGAAGCATCGTATCTGGGATGATGAGCTGATGGACCGGAAGGATAGTCTGATCATGGTGTATCCGCCCGACAATGCCTCCCTGTTATGGCTGCTCCGCGACTCCGCCATGCATTTCGTGGACGACATGCATACCCCGCAAAAAGAATCCCTTTCCGACCTGGTCAGCCAGACCTTTGCCCAGGTGACAGACTCCGCGCAGCAACTGGACCGGCAGCGACGCCTGGAATGGGGCCGTTTCCGGGGCACGGATATCCGCCACCTGAGCCGCGGCCTGCCGGCCTTCAGCCATATGCACCTGTACACCGGCGGCGGCACGCATATTGTAAACGCCACCAAGGCCACACACGGGCCTTCCTGGCGCATGGTAGTACAACTGGGCGCTACTACGGAAGCCTACGGCATTTATCCCGGCGGACAAAGCGGCAACCCCGGCAGTCCCTGGTATGATAACAGTGTGGCGGACTGGGTGCAGGGCAATTACTACCTGCTCCACGTGTTTAACCCGCAGCAGCCGGATGATGCCAGCATCAAATTCAGGATGGTGCTGCAGCCGGAAGAGTAGTGACGTAAATCATCCCCCGCGCTAACAGCTATCATAGTCCCTTCTTTTTCATGTGCTTAATTTTGAGTTGTAATCGAAATCAAGCACTACTGATGAAGAAGATAATCGCCGTTTTTGATGGATTAAGGATATCGGAAAGCGCCCTGCAATACGCCACCAGGCTGGCCAAACAACAGGCCGCGCACCTGGTGGGGCTTTTCCTGGATGATTTTACCTACAACAGCTTCAGCATGTACCAGTTGCTGAAAGAGGGCGCCACGCCCAACGAGATCTATGATTTTGAAGCACGGGATAAAAGTAAGCGGGATGCCGCCGCCAGGTTGTTTGAAACCGCCTGCCGGGAAGCCGGCCTGAACTATACCATCCACCACGACCGCAACATTGCCATCCAGGAAGTATTACATGAAAGCATATACGCCGACCTGCTGATCGTGAACGTGCGGGAAACGATGACAAGGGATACCGCCCCGCCGCCTACACGTTTTATCCGCGACCTGCTGACGGATGTACAATGCCCCGTGCTGCTGGTGCCGACGGTCTACCAGGAGATATCGAAGGCGGTGTTGCTGTATGACGGGGAGCCGTCTTCCGTGCACGCCATCAAGATGTACAGCTATACGCTGGCGCCCCTGGATGAACTGCAAACGGAAGTGCTGTCCGTTAATGACCCCGGCGCCGGCCTGCACCTGGACGATAACCGGCTGATGAAGGAGTTTATGAAAAGGCATTTCCCCGCTGTCACCTACAAGGTAATGGAGGGGCAGCCGGAAGACAAGATACTCACTTACCTGCAATACCAGCCGCCGGGTACGCTGGTGGTGCTGGGCGCTTACCGGCGTGGAACGGTTTCCCGCTGGTTTCGTGCCAGTATGGCAGATGTGCTGATGAAAACATTGACATTGCCGCTGTTTATAGCGCACAATAAATAACATAGCAAGAATACACAAAGACTGACCATCGTCAGGTACATTACTGACCGTCGTCATGTTTTTTGGAGGGGAGGCGGCCTAATATTGCCGGATAAACATGGATATCACAGAAATGACAAACGGAAAACGCGCAGCACTAATTGAGGAAAGCGAGGCCTGGAGAAGGCAACTGGCGTTGCTGGAGGATGAGAACATTCACTTCAAAACCCGGCTGGCCGGTATTTTAAGACACGATTTCCGGAAAGACCAGTTGGAACAATTGGAATATTTCCAGAACAGGTTCCTTAAAATGGACGAACAATTGAGTTTGTTAAGACACGAGGTAGGGGAGCAGCTATACCTGTTGTCCCAGGCAGGTATGCACCAGAACGGCCAGTTCAAAAAAGTGCAGGACCTGCAAAAAAGGCTGGAGGTAAAGATCATTATCGTCCATGAAAACTTCAGCAAGCTAAGCACGGAGTTCAATGGCTACCTCCAGGAACATTTCCCCCTTCCTTAATAAAGGATATTGGACAATTTCTTTTCATTCAGGATCACAATAGCCCCGTCCCGGATATCGATCAGCTTTTCTTCCCGGAAATCCCCCAGCGTGCGTATCAGCGATTCAGTGGCCGTACCGGCGATCGTAGCCAGGTTGTCCCGGCTGATGTCAATGGCGAACGGCGCCTCCCTGCGCTCGTTGTACTTGTTGTGCAGGTTTACCAGCGCCTCCGCCACTTTCTTGCGCAGGGAATTATAGGCCAGTCCCAGTAGCTGCTGTTCCTTGCTGGTTACGTTGTGCGCCAGCATACGGATGAACTGCGCCGCTACCTCCTGGTGATTGTTCAGCAGCTCTTCAAAATCGTCCCGCGGAATGATGGCGATCTCGCTGGGCTCCAGGGCCTCTGCGGTTTCTTTATAGGAGGTGCCTTCCAGCAGGGCTACATATCCCAGGAAATCGCCGGTGTTATACAGTTCCACAACCAGCTCCTTGCCGTCCTCGTTCCGCTTAAAGGTCTTTACTTTCCCTTTTTGTATATAATACAGGCAGGTAGGATGATTGCCTTCCATGTAAATGGCCTGTTTCTTTTTGAACTTATCAATGTTCCTGCCTTCCGCCAGCGCCTGCAGCGATTCCTTGCCGGTAGCAGCGTGCATCAGCTTGTTCAGTCCCTGCAGGTTGGGCTGGAATTCCTGCTGGCGCAGGGAGGCTTTTTTCAGCCGGCTTTCTATGGCATGCAGCAGGTCCGTACCGCTGAAAGGTTTGGTGATGTAGTCGTCCGCCCCCATTTCCATGCCCTTCCTGAAATCGCTGCGCTCTGTTTTGGCGGTCAGGAATATAAAGGGAATGTCCTGCACTTCCTCGTTCCGCTGCAGCATGTGCAGTACCCCGTAGCCGTCCAGCACGGGCATCATGATGTCGCAGATCACGAGATCAGGCTTGTGCTCCAGTGCCAGCTCCACGCCGGTTTTGCCGTTTTCGGCGGTTAGTACTTTGTACCCGGCCAGGTCCAGTATCTCGGCGGTATTTTCCCGGATATCATCATTGTCTTCTATTAAAAGGATCGTTTTCATAATCATTACTCTGCTGCTGTGTGATTGTTATTAAAAGGGAAAGTAACTGTAAATGTAGTGCCCACGCCCAGCTCGCTCTCGCAGGAAATGCTGCCGTTCATCAGCTCACTGTATTTGCTGACGATGTGCAGCCCCAGGCCCGTGCCCTGTATGTTGCTTACGTTGGCGCCGCGGTAAAACCGTTCAAACAGGTGCTGCTGGTCTTCTTCGGACATGCCGATGCCATTGTCTGCCACCATCAGCCTGAACTGCTCTTCATCCCGGTGGGTGCGCACGTTAATGGTGCCGTCCGCAGCGGTGAACTTGATGGCGTTGCCCAGCAGGTTCATTACGATATGCCTGAGCAGGGAAGGGTCCAGCACCACTTCCGGCTGGCCGCTGTGCTGGTAGTCAATGATTTGCTGATCTTTGGAAATGCCCTGCATTTCCTGTATCACGTTGTGGACCAGCTCTTCAACCTGGAAATTGACCGGGCGCACCTGTATCTTGCCTTCCTCAATTTTGCCCACGGACAGGAAGTCGTTCAGGATGTCCGTCAGCAGGTTCACGGAAGATACAATACGCTGTATGTGCTTGCTGCGTTTGGCCTGGTCTTCTTCCGCATCGTATTGCTTTACCAGGAACGCGGAGGAAAGGATGGTGCTCAGCGGGGTGCGGAACTCGTGGGAAGCCATGGATACAAAGCGGGATTTCAGCTCGCTCAGCTCCTTTTCCCTGCCCAGCGCCACGGTAAGGTCTTCCTTGGAAGCCTCCAGCATTTCCATGGCCTTTCTTAGCTGCAGGGTGCGTTCCTCCACCATCTGCTCCAGCTCGTTGTTCAGCTTCTCGATCTTTTCTTCCGCTTTCTTGCGTTCGGTAATGTTGTTGATATAAGCGATCACAAAAGTGCCTTCCTCGTTCTGGTAGTGGCTCAGGCTTATTTCCACCGGGAATTCCGTGCCGTCCTTGCGGATGCCGTACAGGTCCAGTCCTATGCCCATCGGCCGGCTCTGGGGATGGGCGTTGTAGCGTTCCCGGTGCTGCACATGCCTGTCCCGCACCCGCTGCGGCAGCAGTTGCTCTACCGCGTGGCCTAGCAGCTCTTTGCGCTTGTAGCCGAACTGCTCCAGGGCAAAATCATTGATCATGGTGATCAGGCCCTGCCGGTTGGCCACCAGTATGCCGATGCTGGCGTAATCAAATAAAGCGCCAAAGCGCTCCAACTCCTTTTCTATCTGCTGCCGGTAATAGCTGCCGGACACAATGCCGGTGGACAAACGGAAAAAACAGTAGTGCTGCATGGCATGTTTGAACGGCAGCTTTTCATAAACGCCCCATTGCTTTTCTCCCTTTTTATTGACCCATTCCCGCTCCTCCCGGCCGCCGTTGCCAGGGGCGGCAATCGTCGCATCACAATCCCCGAGGTTGTTCTGCTGCATCAGCGCCTCCAGTTCTGCGTAGTCCGTGGTGCCCAGCATCTGCATGCCGGTTTCATTGATGTACAGCAGTTTGCCGCTGGCCAGCTCCCGCACGGCTACCAGGCCGGCGCCTCTTTCCATGGCCGCGGCAAAAATGGACAATTGAAAGTCTTTACCAAGATCGTTGATGGATATGCTCATATGGTTGTGTCAGGTATCGGTGATTGAATGCAGCGCTACTCACCCAGCAGGAGCAGTTTTCTGAATATATGCCTGCGTTTGGTACGATATTTTTCCACTGCAAACTGGCGGATGTGGGCCAGCGCTTCCTCCGTGGAGTCCGTGAACAGCATGTATTTCAGGTCCCCGGGGTCTACCATGTACTCGTTCAGCATTTTATGGAACAGCGGCATCACCGGCTCCCAGTAGCTTTTATCCATTAATACCACCGGAAAGTTAAGTATTTTATGGGTTTGTATCAAAGTAAGGGCTTCAAAGAATTCGTCCATGGTGCCGATGCCGCCCGGCATGATCACGAAGCCGTAGGCATATTTGAACATGAGCACCTTTCGTACAAAAAAGTACCGGCAGGTGAAGTACAGGTCCAGGTAAGGGTTGGGCGCTTGTTCCTTTGGCAGCCGGATATTACATCCCACAGAGCCGCCGCCGGATTCCATGGCGCCGCGGTTGGCCGCTTCCATAATACCGGGGCCGCCCCCGGTCATCACGGTAAAGCCCAACTGTGCAATGCCGGCGCCCATTTCCCGGGCCGTTTCATAATAGGGTGAGCCGGGCTTTACCCGGGCAGAACCAAATACCGCTATACAGGGCCCCGGGAAATGGAACACCCGGAAGCCGCGGATGAACTCCCATAACACCCGCAGGGAAAAATACAGCTCCCTGGCCCTGGATCGCGGGCCTTCCAGGAAGTACTGTTCCTCGCTATGCGGGAACCCGCCATTGCCGGTAACCGGCGCCTCCGTGCTTACGTTTGCTGCGCGCATAGGCTGATTATTTCAACCCAAATTGCAACAGTTTGCCGCCTCATAATATGATGATAGTCATAAAAACTGCTGATTTCCCTCATTGTTGTGCAAGCCGGCCCGGCTTAATCTTGCAGTTGTATTACCAAAACAGTCAGTCATGGAAATCTATATAAGTGAAGAAGCCATCATCGCGGAGATACAGCGTGAATTCCAGGAAGCATACCCTTACCTGAAGCTGGAGTTTTACCGGCAGCCGCACGAAATTGGCCAGGGCTCCCGGGTGGAGGAAAAGATTGCACCTGATACCCCCATAGAGGATATCCGCATGATGCACACCTTTGGCTGGGTAGACATCAGCCACCAGCGCACCGCCGCAGACCTGGAACATGATTTCAGGCACGCGTTCGGGCTCAGCGTACAGGTGCTGCGTAAATCCGGCGACCTGTGGCTGGAAACCACCAAAACCGATAACTGGACCCTGGCACAACTGAACGAAGAAGGGAAGCTGGCGGAAAGCCATATTTTCTATTACCCGGAAGAACCGGCAGAATAAATATTACCTCATGGAACCTTTTGTAAGGAAGTTTACAGATATACGCTTGTCCGATGTGGAAACAGTAGGGGGGAAGAACGCCTCCCTGGGCGAAATGATCAGCCACCTGTCCGGCGACGGCATCCGCGTGCCGGATGGTTTTGCTACCACCGCCTATGCTTTCTGGACCTACCTGGATTATAACAAGCTGTGGGAACATTTGCAGCAGTTGATGCAACAGTTGGACCGCAACGATTTTTCCAACCTGCAGGAAATTGGCGCGGCTGCCCGTAACCTGGTACTGCGGGGGGCTATTCCGCAGGTGATCACGGAAGAGATACTGGCGGCCTATCACGCACTGGGCGGTACCGTGCCGGCAGCAGTGGCCGTGCGCAGCAGCGCTACGGCGGAGGATATGCCGCAGGCCAGCTTTGCAGGGCAACACGAATCCTACCTGAACGTGACCGGCGAAGCCGCCCTGCTGGAAGCCGTGCGCCGCTGCTTTGCCTCCCTGTACACGGACCGGGCCATTAAGTACCGCGAGGATAACGGTTTTGAGCATAGCAAAGTGGCGCTTTCCGTGGGCGTGCAGCTCATGGTGCGCGCCGACCTGGCCTGCTCCGGCGTAGGCTTTACCCTGGAGCCGGAATCCGGCTTCCGGGATGTGGTGCTGCTTTCCGGCGTATGGGGGCTGGGCGAGAATATTGTGCAGGGAGCCGTGATGCCGGATGAATTTTACGTGTTCAAGCCCACGCTGCTGCAGGGCAAACAGGCGATCATACAAAAGAAACTGGGCGACAAAGCCCATACCCTGGTGTATGCAGATAATGCCAATGATAGAGAGAGCACAGTGAACAAGGCCACCCCGGCGGAAAAGCGGGAGCAATTCGTGCTGAGCGACGCCGAAGTGCTTCAACTGGCCCGCTGGGCCATGGCCATAGAAACGCATTATGAACGCCCGATGGACATAGAGTGGGCGAAGGACGGTATCAGCGGGGAGCTGTTCATCCTGCAGGCCCGCCCGGAAACCATTCACTCCCGGGAGCATGCGGATCACCAGCAGGAATATACGCTGCTGGAAAAGGGCGTGTGCCTGGTAAAAGGAGAGGCGATCGGCAACAAGGCGGCCACAGGTATTGCCCGTGTGCTGCAGTCGCCGGCGGAAGCCGGCCGCCTCCAGCCGGGAGACATCATCGTAACCCATACCACCAGCCCCGACTGGGACCCGCTGCTGAAAAAGGCCGCCGCTATTGTTACCAACACCGGCGGAAGGACCAGCCATGCCTCCATTGTGGCCAGGGAGCTGGGCGTGCCGGCCATTGTAGGCGCGCTGGGCGCCACGGAGCAGATAAAGGACGGCGCTTACATCACCGTTTCCTGCTGCGAAGGAAAAACAGGCTACGTATATGAAGGCCAACTGCCCTTTAAAGCCACCGTAATAGATCCCGGTGAGCTGGTGATGCCGGAAGGCACGGAAGCCAAGCTCATTATCAGTGATCCGGACCAGGCCTTCCGCCTGGCCATGTATCCTAACGACGGTGTGGGGCTGCTGCGCATGGAGTTCATTATTACCCATGCCATCCGCATACATCCTATGGCGTTGGTGCGCTTCGATGCACTGGAAGATGCCGCGGCCAAAGCCGAGATAGCCGCCATTACCCGCCAGTACCCCGACAAGCGCCGGTTCTTTATTGACAAGCTGTCCCAGGGCATTGGCACCATTGCCGCCGCCTTTTATCCCAGGGAAGTGATCGTAAGGTTGAGTGATTTCAAGACCAATGAATATGCGCAGTTGATCGGCGGCAAAGCTTTTGAGCCGGCGGAAGAAAATCCCATGCTGGGCTTCCGCGGCGCCTCCCGGTATTACCACCCGCTGTATAAGGACGGCTTTGCGCTGGAATGTGCGGCCATTAAAGCAGTGCGGGAAGACATGGGCCTGGGCAATGTAAAAGTGATGATTCCCTTCTGCCGTACGGTAGAAGAGGGGCGTAAAGTGCTGGACGTAATGGCTTCCTTTGGATTGCAGCAGGGAACTGATGGGCTGGAAGTATACGTGATGGCGGAGCTGCCTTCCAACGTGCTGCAGGCGGCCGCCTTCGCAAAAATATTCGACGGGTTTTCCATTGGCTCCAATGACCTGACGCAGCTTACCCTGGGCATAGACCGGGACTCTGCGCTGGTAGCAGGCATATTTAACGAGAACGATCCGGCCGCCCGCCGTATGATCGCCATGATGATAGCGGCCGCCAAAGAGGCCGGCGTGCAGGTGGGCTTGTGCGGGCAGGCGCCCAGCGACCTGCCGGACTTTGCCGCCTTCCTGGTGGAGCAGGGCATTAACAGCATTTCCTTTAACCACGATGCCCTGTTGCAGGGCATTGCCAACATACGCAGGGCAGAAGAGCGCAACAGCGCCACCGGTAACAAACCGCTGCCTGTGCTGATCTGAAAAGCATACACACCTCCTGAAACCAGATCACTATGAGAGTACTTTTCTACAGTATGAAAGACTTTGAGCGTCCTTATATCGAAGAAGCGAATGTAAAAGAGCACAGCCTGGTAATGACCGGCGAGCGGCTCACGGCAGATACCGCCGTGCTGGCCCGCGACTGCGAGGCCGCCTGTGTTTTTACAACAGATGATGCATCTGCGCCGGTGCTGGAAAAGCTGGCGAAGAACGGGGTGCGGTACCTGGCCGTGCGGGCAGCCGGCTATGACAACGTGGATATGCAGAAGGCGCGCCAGCTGAATATAAAAGTAGCCAACGTGCCCGCTTACTCGCCCTATGCTATCGCAGAGCATGCCGTGAGCCTGATGCTGGCGCTGAACCGCAAAACCGTGCTGGCCCAGAAACAGGTGCAGCAATACAATTTTTCCGTGCATAACCTGGTGGGCTTTGATATGCACCGCAAAACGGTAGGCATCATCGGCACCGGCAGAACCGGCGCTGCTGCAGCGTCCATCCTGCGCGGATTTGGCTGCCGCCTGCTGGGATATGACATCAGCCGGAACAGGGACCTGGCCGCCCAGCTTGGCCTGCAGTACACAGACCTGACCACGCTCTGCAGTGAAGCGGACATTATCACCATTCACGCCAACCTGAACAACCGCAGTAAATACCTGATCAGCAAGGAGCAGATCGCTGGCATGAAGAGAGGCGTGATGCTGATCAACACCGCCCGCGGCGCCGTGGTAAACACCGCTGATGTGGCGGATGCGCTGGACGAAGGGCAGATCGGGTATTTCGGTATGGACGTATATGAGCATGAACAGGGTATTTTCTTCCAGGACCTGCGCGGGAAAAAGATGGAGGACAAGCTGCTGTGCCGCCTGCTGCGCATGCCCAATGTGATGATCACGCCGCACCAGTCCTTTGCCACCCGCGAAGCCCTGGCCAATATAGCAGAAACCACTTTCTATAACCTTCACTGCTGGGAAAAGAAACAGCCTTCCCGCTACGAGCTGGCGGAACCGGTAAACGGTAACGCTTATACGCCGGCAGCCAGGTAAACAATATATCAGCATGGGCATGATCAGGAACATATCAACACCTGTACAATATTCCGGGTTGCGGCAGGCGGACGTTCCCCGTTTGCAGGCCCTGCACGGCAAAAATAAATTCCAGGCGGCCTCCTCCGGCAAATGGCGCTCCATGGTATGGGGCATTGTAAGGGAACCCATGTTCCTGCTGCTGCTGGCGGCCTGCCTGGTCTATTTTATATTGGGCAGCTTTGCTGAAGGCAGCATGATACTGCTGGCCATGCTGCTGGTTACCGCCATTTCCCTGTACCAGGAGGTGAAAAGCTCCCGCGCGCTGGAAGCCCTGCGCCAGTACACCGCGCCCAGGGCCACCGTGATCCGCGACGGCAGGGAAAAGATGGTGGATACGGAAGAGCTGGTGCCCGGTGACCTGCTGCTGCTGAGCGAGGGAGAGCTGGCGCCTGCTGATGGTATCATTATTTCAGCCAATGACCTTACGGTCAATGAATCCCTGATGACCGGCGAATCGCTGCCGGTGGAAAAGGGCCCAGTGCCCGGGAATAACCTGCTTTACCAGGGCACCACTATCAATACCGGCCGTTGTATGGTAAAGGTGGCGGCTACCGGCAACCAGACGGCCCTGGCCCAAATGGGCCAGGCTATTGCCACGGTGGAAACGCCGCCCACGCTGCTGCAGCGGCAGGTAAACCGTGCGGTGCGCAGGTTGGCCCTGTTTGGCATCGTTGCTTTTATTGCCATTTGCGTGGTGAGCTTTATCAAAGGAAATGGCCTGGCGGCCAGCATCCTGCTGGGGCTTACCCTGGCCATGGCCGCCATACCGGAAGAGATTCCCGTGGCTTTTTCCTCCTTCATGGCATTGGGCGCCTATTACATGTCCGGGAAAGGCATCATTTCCCGGCAGCCGCAGGTGATAGAACACCTGGGCGCCATCGGCGTGCTGTGCCTGGACAAGACCGGCACCATTACGGAGAACCGGATGAAGGTGGTAATGGTGTATGACCACCGTACCGGCCGGCAAACGGATATGACGCAGCAAAGCCTGCCGGGCGACTCCCGGCTGTTATTCTATGCGGCGCTCGCCAGCGAGCGCCAGCCCTTCGACACAATGGAAAAGGCCATCTTCGAAGCCTATACCGAGCAGGAGCCCCTGCATGCCCCGCTGCCTTTTATGCTGCATGAATACCCCCTGGAAGGCCGCCCGCCCATGATGACGCATGTGTACCCGCATAACGGCAGTTTGATAGCTGCCGCCAAAGGCGCGCCCGAACGCATAATGCAGGTATGCCGGCTGGAGGAAGCAGCGGTGCAGGAGCTGAACGGGTTACTGAAAACAATGGCCTCCCGCGGGTACCGGGTACTGGGCGTAGCTACCGCTCTGCATGCAGGCGGGGAGCTGCCGGCCGCACAGGACAGCTTCAACTGGCAGTTTGAAGGCTTTATATGCCTGTACGATCCCCCGAAAGAAAATGCGGCTGCCGTAATAGAACAGGTATACGACGCCGGCATCCGGGTAAAGCTGATCACCGGCGACTACCCGGAAACGGCGCGGTATATTGCGCAGCAAACCGGCATCCGCAATCACCTGTATAGTATAACAGGCGAGGAAGTGATGGCGATGAGCGATACGCAATTACAAAGTACCGTGAACCTGGTGAGCGTATACACGCGCATGTTCCCGGAAGCCAAGCTGAAAGTGATCAACGCGCTGAAAGCAGGAGGGGAGATCGTGGCCATGACCGGCGACGGCGTGAATGACGGCCCGGCGCTGAAAGCGGCGGACATTGGCATCGCCATGGGAAAAAAGGGAACGGAGATCGCCCGCCTGGCTGCCGACCTGGTGATCACCGACGATGACCTGGAAAAGATACCGGAAGCGGTGTACCAGGGCAGGAAGGTGTACAGCAACCTGAAGAAGGCGGTGCGGTATATTATTTCCATCCACATTCCCATTATCCTTACCGCGGCGCTGCCCCTGCTCCTGGGCTGGAAGTATCCTGTTATCTTCACCCCCATACACGTTATTTTCCTGGAGCTGATCATGGGGCCTACCTGCTCTATCTTCTTTGAAAGGGAACCGGTGGAAGCTGCAGATATGAGCGCTGCCGGTAACCGGCGCAACGAAAGCCTGTTCCGCACGGATGAACTGCTGATCACTATTACACAGGGACTGATCATTACGGCAGGCGTGCTGGGGATCTATTACTATTTCATGCAGGCATTTTCCCTGGAGATGACCCGCACCATGGTATTTACCACGCTGCTGATCAGCAATATTTTCCTCACGTTTACCAACCGCTCCTTTACCGAAAATGTTGCGCATACCATGCGTTATAAGAACAGCCTGGCGCCGCTGGTGTTGATCGTTTCCCTGTTGTTCCTGGTGCTGATCCACCTCGTGGCGCCGGTGCGGCAGCTGTTCGGGCTTACGGCCATCAGCTTTGCCGCTTTCATGATATGCCTGGCCACTGCTTTTATCAGCATCGCCTGGTTTGAGCTGTATAAAACCAATTTGAAGTCAGATCGTATCCGGGCTTAATGTTTTTCAAACCGGCCGGTTTTTTCCGTGATCCTGATACGGTATACAATGGGCTTGATGACGGGCGCTTCGTCCTGTTGCGCCATTTCCTGGTGCATGGCTTCCACACCGGCGGTTTCGCTCACCGGTACATGCATCAAGCGGCTTACCAGGAATTTCATGGCGTAATATCTTTCCTTGGGGTCTGTTAACTCTTCGTAACGGCCCCACAGGATCACGCTGCGCCAGTTGGCGTGGTTGTCAATTTCATCCACCTGGAAACATACGTCCGGGTGCTGCCGCATCATATTCACCTTCATGCCTTCCCTGGAGTGGATGACCAGGTAAGTGCCGTTAAACGCATAGCTGACGGGGACCACATACATTTTCTTACCATCCGTGCAGCCAATGCGGCCGGTAATATTATTGCCAAGCAGCTCATCTATCTGGACGGTATTTAAAGTGCCTAACATATCATTTGTTTTTAAACGTTATCAGATCCAGGTTATTAAGGGAAAGTCCTGCCGGTGGGGCAGGAGCGGGTGCTTTGGAAACACCCGGAAACTGTAGGTATAAGCGCCGGTAAGCGTTAAGGGCAGGCTGCAGGTAAAAGCGGCCCGGCGCCCGTTCACCTTGCTTAAGGCCAGGGGAGCAGCCATAACATAGTCATCGGGGCTGCCCTTACCGGAGAAGACCACTTCCACGCCTATATCCTCCGCAGCCAGGCTGCCGGTATACAGCAGTACCCTTGCCTCGAAGGTTTCTCCCAGCGTTTGCACGGGCCGGTCGCTGCCGGGCTGCTCAATGGCCATTACATGGAGCTGACTCCAGGCAGCGCGCACTTTCTTTTTCCAGGCGGCCAGCTCCCGGGCCGCCCGGTAATGGTCTGCCCCTAAAACCTCACTTCGTTTATACAATTGTTCGTAGCGGGTCCTGTACTCCGCGGCTACCCGTTGCATGCTGTATGCCGGCGCCATTTCCAGCATGGCGCTGCGGATCATTTTTACCCAGGCTTCCGGCACGCCGTCGCGGTTGCGTTCAAAGAAAAGCGGGATGATCTCATTTTCCAGCATACTGTAAAGCAATGCTGCATCCTGTTCATCTTGCAGCGCTTCATGTTCGTATACCACTTCCTCTTCCAGCGCCCAGCCGGCGTCTGCACGATAGGCTTCGGCCCACCAGCCATCCTGTACGCTGCAGTGCAGGGCGCCGTTCAGCACGGCCTTCATGCCGCTGGTGCCGGATGCTTCCTTGCCGGGTTGCGGCGTGTTGAGCCACACATCCACTCCCTGCACCATCATGGCGGCCATCTCCATATCATAATCTTCCAGGAACAGCACTTTATGTTTTAACGCAGGGGTTCGTGAATTGTTGACCACCGCTTTCAGGATGGACCTGGCCTGCTCATCCTTGGGATGCGCCTTGCCGGCAAAGATCACCTGTACGGGGCGGTTGCTGTTGTTGATGATACCGGCCAGCCTGTCCATATCGGTAAAGAGCAGCCCGGCCCTTTTGTAAGGAGCAAAGCGGCGGGCAAATCCAATGAACAGGGTTTGCTCATCCAGGTGATCAAGCGCCTCCCGGATGTTTTCAGGGCTTTCGTGCACGGCTACCAGGGAGTTGCGCAATCTTACCTTTACTGCCTGTACCAGGTCTTTCTTTAATGACTGCCGTATGCTCCATAGCTCGTTGTCTGTTACCTCCTGCTTTTCCGTGTTGAAAAATGCCTGCCAGCGGCCGGCCTGCCAGGTAGGGGAGTGCACGCCGTTGGTCACATGTGTAATGTGCAACTCTGCGGGCCTGAAGTCTTTCCAGAGCGGTTGGAGCAGCCGGCAGGAAATGATCCGGTGCAGGCGGCTCACGCCGTTTATTTCCTGGCTGCAGCGGGCGGCCAGGTACATCATGGAAAACAGTTCGCTGCTGTTATGCGCATCCGCTCTTCCCAGGCTCATGACCTGTTCCCAGGTGATGTTGAGATCCTGCGCCATGTAAGACAGGTAGGCCCGCAACTGCTCTTCGCTGAACAGGTCCATGGCGGCGGGCAAAGCCGTATGGGTGGTAAACTGGGTTGTATTCCTGACTATTTCCAGCGCTTCCTCAAAATCCAGGTGTGCGGCATGCATAAGCTCCCGTATCCTTTCCAGGGCGGTAAAAGCGGCATGTCCTTCATTGATGTGGTAGATAGCCGGCTGTATGCCCAGGGCGGCCAGCATGCGCACGCCGCCTATACCCAGCAGCAGCTCCTGCTGCAGGCGCAGGTCGGGATCGCCGTTATATAGCTGCGCCGTGATCTGCCGGTCTGCGGCGTTGTTGGCCGCTACGTCCGTGTCCAGCAGGTACAGCGGCACGCGGCCGGCCATGATCTTCCATATCCCGGCATGTACCGTACGGCCGGGAAACGCCAGTTGCACCAGGAGCGGCTCCCCCTTGTCGTTGTACACGGGATAAAGGGGCTGGCTGTCCATGTCTATGTTATCCGGCAGGGCCAGTTGCTCGCCCTGCGGGGATATTTTCTGTTTGAAGTATCCCTGCCGGTACAGCAGCCCGATGGCTACCAAATGTATATTGCTGTCGCTGGCGGCTTTCAGGTAGTCCCCTGCCAGTACGCCCAGGCCGCCTGCATAGAGCTTAAGGCCGGCATGCAGCCCGTATTCCATGCCACAATAGGCGATGAGCGGCGTGTTGGTATCTGCCGCCTGCAGGTGTTGGTCAAAGGCCGTGCTTACCCGGGCCAGCATATCCAGGAACGAGGTATCCTTTTCCAGCCGGCGAATGGTGGTCAGGCTCAGCTCCTTTAAAAGCAGCAGCGGGTTATGCCCGCACTGTTTCCAAAGCAGCGGGTCTACGGCAGCAAACAGGCCGGCTGCATCCGCATTCCAGGACCACCAGAGGTTACTGCTGATCTTTTGCAAGGCCTGCAGGGCAGGCGGCAGGCCCGGCTGCACGCGGAGGCTTCTCCATACCGGTGGCGCCTCCGGCCGCCGGCCGGCTGTTTCCGCAGGCGCCGCCTGCGGCTTGGTATAGAACAGCTCTTCCCGTTGCAGGCTTTTCTGCAGGGCCAGGTCATAAGCCTGGTAATACCGGGTGATCAGTTGTTCCCATAGGAACTGCCGGCTGATGGCGGCGGCGCTTTCGCGCATGGTGGCTATCTCGGTTTCCGGCAGCGCGGCATATTCCCGGATGATGGTGGCAATAGCGGCTGCGGCTGCGGGTGCATTGTCGTCACTACGCGCAATAATGTACATGCCTTTGCCGGTATAGGCCGGCAGCCGGCTTACAGTGGTGCCGAAACCGGAAACGCCCGTGGTGACCGCCGGTATGTGAAAGGCCAGGCTTTCCAGCGGCGTATACCCCCAGGGCTCGTAATAAGAGGGGAATATGGCCAGGTCAAAACCTATCAGCACATCATAATAAGGCAGGTTAAAGACGCCGTCGTTCCCGTTGAGATAAGTGGGCACAAAAATGATCTTTACCCGCTTGCCGGGCGCATTGTCCAGCTTCCGCAGCCGTATGCGCTGCAGGATAGGGTCGTTGTCCGCTCCCTGCAGGTTGTGTGTCAGCACTTCGCCGGTCCTGGGCTGCGCGGGGGCCGGGAGCTCCAGGCTGTCCAGCAGCAGCTTCCGGGGCCCGGTATGGTGGGCGGGCACAAAGATGAAAGCCACCATATCCCGGTCCGGCGTATCCGCATTATTCAGCTCCGCCAGGCTGTCAATGAACACGTCAATCCCCTTGTTCCTGAATTCATAACGCCCGCTTTTAATGAGCAGCAGGGCATTGTCTGCCAGTGGCTGCTGTAAAAGGGCGGTGGCTACGGATAATATTTTTTGCCGCGCTGCGGTTCTTTTGCCGGCGAAGGAAGCGGCGTCCGGTACAAACGATGGGTCAAAGCCGTTGGGGGTAATGATATCGGGGCGTTTGTCCAGGAATTTTTCGCATTCTTTTTCCGTAAGCTCACTTACGCAGGTAAAGCAGTCGGCGGTAGTGGCGGCGGTCTTTTCCAGGGAATGTTTGGATACCACGTTAAAGTCCCGCGCTGCCTGCTCTGCGTTAAAAGTGCTAAAACGGCTGTAGAAGGGTTGCCCGTTGCCGGCCAGGGTTCTGCCCAGCACCGTGGCGTGCGTGGTAAAAACGGTAGCGATCTGCGGTACATTTTCCTCCAGGTACAGGATGCCGGCGCCCGTCATCCATTCATGGAACTGGGCGATGATCTTGTCCGTGGAGTTCAGGTGGCAGCGGTAAAAACCGGCAATGGCCAGGCCGGCGGCATAGCCGAACATGGCGGGCTCTATATAGTCCCACTGCCCGTTCAGGGAATCCAGGTGGAATTTGACCCACAGGTGGGTCAATATCTCGTTCTTCTGCAGGAAGAAAGGCGTGAAATCTATCAGGATAGCAATGGGCTGGCCGGGGATATTCCAGCGCCCCGTTCTTACGTGCAGCCCTTCCTGTTGCACATGCGCTTTCCAGGTGGTAAAGAGGTTTTTGTCTTCAATAAACGCAGGGTTGCTGCCGGTATCGGTATGCAGGTCCGGGCCGATCATGATCAGCCGGTCTCCCCATTCCTGCTGCAGCAGGCGGGCTTTCGTGCACAGCACGGTGTGTATGCCGCCCACCTTGTTACATACTTCCCAGCTTACTTCAAAGATGTAGTCCGGCCTGCAGGGTGTGTCGCTCATCATTGACTGTTTTTTTCCTTTCCAGCCATCTGTCCAGGCGCAGCGAAAAATCCGTCAGCACGTTCATATAATTCACAAAGGCGTCAAAAGGGTTGTTATAGGGACTGAAATAACTGTGCACGCTGCCGTCTGCCAGCGCCTTGGTGCTCATGTAGTAAAAGTGGTCGCTGCTTTGCAGGTACAGCCACTCCTGCTGGAGCTGCGCATGGTTGCAGGCCCTTACTTTCTTTTCCAGCGCGTACAGCGAGTCAAAGGCATCCTGCTGCAGGTCGTTGCCCAGCCAGGCGGATAGATCACGGGCTTCATCGGCCCAGGAAACAGGTTGCGGCATGGACAGGGTAGCCACTGGGGGCAGCAGCTCCACTGCTTCCGAAGGGGTTACAAAACGGTTGCCGTGCGCATCTAGTTGCCCGGGCAGGTCCGCCAGGAACGCAAATATGCCGGTGCCCTGCGCATGATGCTCCCCGAACGTTTCATAGTCCATGAACAGGTTCACGATCTCATCCCCGGGAGGCTTGGCATTCAGCCAGTGCGCAAACCTGGCGGCCGTGAGCGGCCATTCCGGCCAGTTACGGTCGGAGAAGCGGAAGGCGATGTCATCGCTCAGGCGGAAATCCTTCAGCAACAGCCTTAGGTCCGGGCTGGCGGCGCTGGCATACACGTTATGCGGGCTTTTCCAGTGCAGCACCTGCGATGCGCCTTCGGTAAGTATGGTGGTGAATCCCAGGCGGGCGGCCATTTCACCGATGGCGTCGTTGTAGATCAGCTCCGTATTGCGGAACGCTACCGGTCTTTTCCCAAAAAGGCCTGTTATTTTATCGGCATGGGCCTTTACCTGGCGGGAAAATTCCTCCCTGCTTTTCAGCGCTGCCAGGGAATGCCCGTAGGTTTCCGCCAGGAACTCCACGCAGCCGGTATCCGCCAGCGCCCGGAAACTGTCCGTTACTTCCGGCAGGTATTGCTCAAACTGGTCCAGCGCCGTGCCGGAAATGGAGAAGCTCACGCGGAACCGGCCGTGGTGGGCCTTTATCAGTTGCAGCAGCAACTGGTTGGCCGGCAGGTAACAGTTACGGGCTACCTTTTGCAGGATATCGTAATTGATATCCTCATCAAAGTAGGCGTGCCCCTTACCGATCTCCATAAAGGAAAAATTCCGCAGGCGGAAAGGCTGGTGCACCTGGAAATAAAGGCAGACATGCTTCATTATTGATATGGTGTTTATGAAATGAATGATGCTATAACGTCGTTATATAATGTCCTGATCAACGCTCCCTGCGTTTCCCAGCGCAGGGCGGCTACCTCGCGCGCGCTCTCGCGCCGCAGCATGGAGGACAGCCCTTTGTAGCGGGCCAGCGCATAAATAGCGTTGGCCATAGCGTCTGTGTCCCAGCCATCCACTTTCAGCGCGTACTGCAATACTTCCTGCACGCCCGACTGCCTGGATACGATCACGGGCACGCCTGCACGGACAGCCTCCAGCGGCGAGATGCCGAAAGGCTCCGATACAGAGGGCATCACGTATACGTCGCTCTCCGACAGCACCCTGTCCAGCGCGGCGCCTTTCAGGAAACCGGTAAAATGAAAATGGGAAGAGATGCGCAGCCGTGCGGCATGCGCTATCATGGCATGCAGCAGGTCGCCGCTGCCGGCCATGATGAAACGGAAGCCTTTGTCCTGCCGGAGTATTTTGGCGGCTGTTTCTATAAAAAAGGCCGGTCCTTTCTGGTAAGTGACCCTGCCTATGAATGATACTGTTTTTTCCGGGAACATGCGTTCGCCTGCAGGTGCGGCTGCTTTAGCTGCCGGTGCTACCGCATTGTGGATGGTGGTGACTTTGGCGGCAGGAATATGGTAGCGGTGAATGATGGTTTGCCGGGTCAGCTCGCTGACGGCGATCACCTGGTCGGCTTTCAGCATGCCCTGTCTTTCCGTTTCATACACCTGCATGTTGATGTTGTCCCCGGAGCGGTCAAATTCGGTGGCATGCACATGCACCACCAGCGGTTTGCCGCTGGCCTCCCTGGCCATGATGCCTGCAGGGAAGGAGAGCCAGTCATGCGCATGGATAATGTCAAAGTTATGCTGCTCCGCAATGGTGGAGGCGGTAAGGGCATACTGCCATACTTCTTTCATAAGGTCTTTTCCGTAGCCGCCGCGAAATGCATAGCGCATCACCGGGATGTCTGTTCCCTCCACGGTAGTGGCGATGCCATGCTCCGGCTCACTGTGCGCAGCAAAGGCTTCGGGGCTTAGGTAGGGTACTACCGGGCAGTTGACTTCAAAAAAGGTGAGCGCTTCCTGCACTTTTTGTGTTTGCCTCCCGGGTGCAGGAATTGCGATATCGCTTGCGCTCACCAGCTTTATTTTTTCCGCAGGCTCATTGCCATATGCTTTGGGCACTACGAACAGTACATTTACATCATTGGCAGCCAGCCCGGTGGTAATCCCCTGGCAGGCAGTGCCTAAACCTCCTGAAATATGCGGAGGAAATTCCCATCCGAACATTAATACCTGCATAATATCGTGTTTTGCTCCATGCCGGCCGGGTACAGCTCATGGCGGCCCCGGTTCATTTTAAAAGTGTCGATGATGTACTTGAACCGCAGCAGCTCTGCTACGCTCCAGGCCTGCGCTACTGCGCCGCCGGCCTTATAGGGATAATCGCCGTCAAATACTTCGGCTACCGAATACAGGCAGCATTCCTGCAGCGCAGGCGCCATGTCTTCAAATATCGTTTCAAGCAGTGGCAGCGCATGCTCCTGGTATACTTCCAGGTAGGCCTCGGCAAAGTGGGCCAGCAGCCAGGGCCATACGGTTCCCTGGTGGTAAGCCCGGTCGCGGGTGGGCTGGTCGCCGCCGTAGTGGCCACAATAGCGCTCATCTTCCGGGGAAAGGGTGCGCAGCCCCCGCGGGGTCAGCAGCTCATCCCGCACTTTGTCCATCACGGCGGCCTGCTGTTCCGGCGTCAGCGGCGAGAAGGGCAGCGAAACAGCGAACAACTGGTTGGGCCGTACGCTCCAGTCCTGCTGCGCATGCTGTACGCAATCCGCCAGGTACTTTTTATCATCGTCCCAGAAGCACCGGGTAAAGGCGATGCGTATCCGTTCGGGGAAGGGCGCCCATGCCTGCACAAAATCCTCATCGCCGGCTGCACGGGCCAGTTGCAGGCAGCAGCATACGGCATTGTACCAAAGCGCGTTCACTTCCACGGATTTCCCACTGCGCGGTGTTACCGGTATACCATCTGTTACTGCATCCATCCAGGTCAGCGCGTATCCTTCCTGCCCGGCTGTGATCAGGCCATCTTCGTCCATCCGGATGCCATAGTGCGTACCCTGCCGGTAGTGCTGCAGGATGGAGGCCAGGTGGCCGCCGTATGTTTCCCATATCGTTGCGGCGTTCCCATAGTAGCGGCCCCACTGCTGCAGCGCCCATACCAGCCAGAGCGATGCATCCGCGGTATTATAGATGGCGCGTTCGCCCGTGCCGGCATTAGGCAGCAGCCCGTCCTTCAGGTCAGCCAGCAGCGTATCCACCGCCTGCCTGAAATAAGATACATCGCCGCTTAGCAGGGTCAGTCCCGGCAGGGAAATGCAGGTATCCCGCCCCCAGGCGCCAAACCAGTAATAGCCCGCTTTGACGGTGGGACCGGCCGGCAGATGCAAAATGAACTGCCGTGCAGCTTTCAGTAAATATTCTTGAGTGGTATGCGGAACGGTTTGCCCGGAAATGAGCTGCCGGAACTGTTCCCCGCAGGCTTCCGGGCGGATCTCCCTGGTGCCTGCTGCAAAGAGCACGGATTGTCCCGGTTCCAGCGGTACTTCAAAATACCCGGGGGTATACAGGTCTTCGTGGAAATCATAACCTCTTTGCTGCTCTTCCGGGTATTCCACGTTGTAATACCAGTCCGGCGCATGCGTAAACTCCGCTTGGCTGCTCATTTGCAGGTACACCGGCGTGTAGGCCGGGTATATGGCCGTGGCAATGCCGCCCGCTACTGCCGTCACGTGGTGATTGACATGCTCATTCTTTTTACTCAGCCAGTGCATATTGCGGAAGGCCAGCAGAGGCGTAAGGCGCAGGGTGACGGGGCAGGGGGCTTCCAGCAGGGTGTACCGGATCAGCAGGGTGTTTTCCGCAGCGGCAAACAGCAGCTCTTTTTTTACGGTGGCGTGCCCGCAGCTATAGATCCACTGTGGTATCGGGCTGGCGTAAAACTCCCGGATATAGCGATAGCCATCCGGGTAGTAGACGCTGGTATAGCGCTGGGTGTTCAGCCGCCAGGCGGTGTTTTCGCACAGGACGGTCTCTTCCAGCGCTGACAGCAGTACGTGATGGTCGTTATCTATCTGCGGCTGCGGCGCTACCAGCAAGCCGTGGTATTTCCTGCTGTTGCAGCCGCAGATCGTGGAGGCGGCATAGGCGCCCCGGGCCGCTACCTGCAGGTACTCGCGGCGGGTAGCGGTGGCCGGGTCGTTCATTGCTGCCGTCCCGAAAAAGGTCCGTATCTTATATGCAGCTTCCATGACCAGGTATGCTTAAGGCGCAATGATCAGCTCATCTTTTACCTCTGTGACGCCGGGGGTAGCCCATACCGCGCGCTCCACCTCGTTGCGTTCTCCCCAGGAGCGTACTTTGCCCCGGAGCACGATCCGGCCGCCGTCAGTAATAATGTTAATGCCGTCGGCCTCTATTTCGGCGCTGCGTTCCAGCGCTTTTTTGATGACATCCTTCACCAGGATGGGGGTGATCCTGGGCCGTACGCTGATATGGCTTACCACACCACGCACGCCTATCAGGTCCCTCACGGCGCGGTAGGCGGATTCTTTCTGGAACTGCCATTCCACTTCTCCCTCCAGGGTGATCCAGGCGTCATCCACCTTTAACCGGATGCGGTCTTCCGGCACAAAGCTGCTCCATTTCAGCGCATTCAGGGCGGCGGCGGCAATATCTGCATCGCTGCGCAGATGTTCAGACGGCAGCCTGATCTCCAGGTCCATGGCTACCGCCTTTACATCCTTCACACGTTTGGCTGCTTTTTCGGCGGCGGTCTTTTCGCTATAATTATTTACATGTCCCATTAATGTAACAATACCGTTCTTCACCACTACACCGATCTCCGCAGCCTGCAGCACGGGGTCCCATTGCAATTCATCCATGACATCCTTTTGCAATTCGATATCTGTTTTCATATACTGATATTTTAAGTATACCATAAGTGTACCCAAATATAGCCAGGCAGGCAGGGCGGCTGCAATGATCTTCATTAGGCGCATAACTGATCCTTATCACTGCGCCCGTTTTTGACAAGTATCAGCAGCGGCGCTGACAGGGATCATTGCAAGGGGCTGCACAGCAGGGTAGTTTTATTCTCAAATTGATGTTTTATGAAAAAAGCCCTGGTTATATCCGTCCTGTTCTTATTGCCCTGTCTGCCTGCCCTGCCGGGACTTGCACAGGAAAAAGAGGTACGTATCAGCTCCGGCCGCCTGCCTTTTGTACCGCTGGAGGAAAGACAGCAACAGGCGCTTGCGGGGGAACAGCCCGCGCCCTCACGGGGGCCGGCCGCCCAAACACCCGGCTTCCGCTATGCGGCGGGAAAGGTGATACCGGGCGTGGTGCATATTGTGGCGGTGTACAAACCGGGTTTCCGGGGGCAGCCTTTAAATCCTTTTTCCACTTTTTATAACAATGATATGTGGCCGAATGCCCGGCGGAATGTGCGTGCGCCGGAAGGCAGCGCGTCCGGCGTGCTGCTGAGCGGGGACGGGTATATCGTTACCAACTGTCACGTGGTGCAAAACGCCCGTTCCATAGCCGTGATCCTGCATGACAAGCGCAGCTTTGAGGCGCAGGTAATCGGTATGGATTCCCTCACGGACCTGGCTCTGCTAAAGATACCGGCAGCCCGTTTGCCCTTTGTGGCATTTGGCAGTACGGATTCCATTGCCGTAGGCGATTGGGTGCTGGCAGTGGGCAATCCCTTTAACCTGGCATCTACGGTAACGGCAGGTATCGTGAGCGCCAAGTCAAGGAACATTAACACCCTGGAGGAGCAAGGCGGCATTTCTTCCTTTATACAGACAGATGCGGTAATGAACAACGGCAACAGCGGCGGCGCCCTGGTGGACCTGGATGGTAAACTGATCGGTATCAATACCGGCATTATTACGCCGAACGGCAGCTATACGGGGTACGCCTTTTCCATCCCGGTGGAAGTGGTGCGGAAAGTAAGCAATGACCTGTTGCGCTACGGCGCTGCCTATCGTGCCTACATGGGTGTTTTCCTGAAAGATGTACCGGACCGGTACGGGGTATATGTAGACAGCCTGGTGAAGGAGGGGGCGGCTATGCAGGCCGGTATACGCCCGGGGGATATCATTACCCGCGTGGCCGCTAAGACCGTGGAATCCGTTGCGGCTTTCCATGAAACCATGATCCTGCATCACCCGGGCGACAAGGTGATCGTGACCGTAGTGCGGAAGCAGCGGGAAATACAGTTGCAAACGGCGCTCAACGGCCAGGAGGAAACCGCGGCCGGTGTAGCGAATGACCCGGAGGGCCTGCTGCAGTTGCTGGGCATTGAAGTAATGGACATTTTCCGGCAGGAAAAGGAGCAGTTGCAGTTGAAAGGCGGCCTGCGGGTGATCAAGGTGCGCCATGGCAGGATCTTCCGTTCCACCAGCATAGAGCCGGGATTCATCATACTGGAAGTGAATAACCAGCCGGTCAGCAGCCGGGAAGACCTCTTTAACGCCCTGCGGTATTACAAAGGGCGCGTGCTGGTAGCGGGCATTTACCCGGACTACCCGCACGCGCTGTATTATGCGGCGTTTACACTATGATCAGGAACGTTTCGGGATCACTTTGCAGCAACGGCCATTTCCGTCCAGGGGCTCCGGCAGGTACACGCCGTTTATTCTTTTCTCCATCTTTTCGGTATAGGCGGCATCCAGCTCAATGCGCCCTTTTTTAATTTCATAATAGCGGGAGGGCGTGTAATACACGGAATCGGCAGCGGGATAGGCCGGCGTAGATGCGCGGCCGCCAAATTCGGGGAAACCGTCATGGTCCATATCCCGTATGTTGGAGCTGATGGCCGTCAAAATAGAATCCACCTGGGAGTTGTTGACGGCGAATACATACATTTCATTATCAGTGCTTCCCTTTACATCCAGGAACAGGAATACGTTGCCTTTATCTTCCAGGAGGCGGTTGCGCCTGCTTTTGTAGATAATGCTGTCCGCCTGCATCTGGTAAGTGCGGTTGCCATTCACGAAAATGGTGCCTTTATATACCGTGATAAGCTGGTTTTTGCTGCTCTTGAAATGCAGTTCCTGCTTCGGTGTCTGGGCCAGGGCAGGCAAGGTCATGAAAACCAGCAGGCAATGTACGAGTCTCAGGCGCATAGGAATATTTTTTAAACCGGCCGGCAACTTAAACAAATTTCCGGGAAAATCACAGGGATCTGCTTAAAACTCCACCACTTCACGGAATGCCTTTTTGGGCAGCAGGTTTTTATCAAAAAGCAGGGGATAGTCCTTTCTGCCCCGCACGGGGAAATTGTCGAGCCAACTGTGGCGGTCTGAAACATTCCAGAAAGTAACGCCCGTGATCACATCCCGGTATTTGCGGAACAGGGCAAAGCACATCCTGTATACCGCCGCCTGCCTGTCTTCCTTTTCCCGTGTAAGGGTAGTGGCCGTGTCTGCCGGCCGCGCTTTCCGGGCGCTATGCTCTTTCGGGTATACGGAAATATCCAGCTCCGTGATCTGCAATTGCACGCCCAGTTCCGAAAAGCGCTGCAGCGTGCTGTCCAGTTGCGATTCCGAAGGCTCGTTGATGGCCCAGTGCGCCTGCAGCCCCAGGCCGTGAACGGGCACGCCTGCCGCCTGCAGGTTTTTTACCAGCCGGTATATCTTTTCTCTTTTTACCGGGTCGATCTCGTTGTAATCGTTATAAAAAAGCAAAGCGTCCGGGTCTGCTTCATGGGCGTACTGGAAGGCCTTGGCAATGTATTCCTCGCCGCAGATGCGGTAAAATTCAGAATTGCGGTAAAACTCCTCCGGCTTGTCGGAAATGACCTCGTTCACCACGTCCCAGGCGTAGATCTTTCCCTTGTACCGGCTGACCACCGCGGTGATATGCGCTTTGAGCCGCTGCAGCAGCACCGCCTTTGAAACGGTGTCGCCCGCGCTGTTAGTAAAGAACCAGCGGGGCGCCTGGTTGTGCCAGCAAAGGTTATGGCCCCTGATACGCATACCGTTACGCAAGGCAAAAGCTACAATACTGTCTGCATCTTTCCAGTAATAAGTATCTTCCGAGGGATGCAGCGGCCCCATTTTCATCGCATTCTCTGCGGTCAGGCTGTTAAACTGCTGCCGGATCAGTTTGGCCTCGTCGCTGTGCAAAGCCCGTGGGGACACGGCTACGCCTATAGGAAAATAATCCTGGTAGTAGGTTTTCAGTCCCGGGGACTGCGGGTAGCCTTTGAACGCCAGCAGCAGGAGCAGCGGGAGCAGGCGGATAGTATTGCTCATCTTAAGGATGTATGGTTTGAATGGTGCCATCGTCATTATAGTGCAGTTCCGTCACCTTTACATTGCGCAAATGCGTTTTCCCGGACAGTTGCACGTCATGGTAAAAGAGATACCATTTGCCGCCGTTCTCAATAATGGAATGATGGGTGGTCCATCCTTCCACGGGTGTCATGATCACGCCCTTGTAGGTGAAGGGGCCGTAGGGACTGTCGCCAATGGCGTAGCAGAGGTTATGGGTGTCGCCGGTGGAGTAGGTGAAATAATATTTGCCCTTGTATTTGTGCATCCAGGAGGCTTCAAAGAAACGTTTGTCATTGTCTTTTTCTTTGAACAGGTTGCCGGTATCGTCCAGGATCTTCACCTCTTTCACCGGTTCCGCAAACTGTTTCATACCGGCATCCAGCCGGGCTACGCGTGGCAGGATGGCCGTTTCCTCCGGCTGCCGGTTGCCTTTGGTGGAATCATACTGGTTGTTGTTCCAGCGCTGTAGTTGCCCGCCCCAGATACCGCCGAAATACATGTAGAAAGTGCCGTCATCGTCGCGGAACACGCAGGGATCAATGCTGTAGCTGCCTTTGATGGGCTGCGGCTCCGCGGTGAAAGGCCCTTCCGGCTTGTTGCTGGTGGCCACGCCGATGCGGAAAATATCCTGTTTGTCCTTCAGCGGGAAATAGAGGTAATACATGTTATTGGCATAAGCGGCATCCGGCGCCCAGAGCTGCCGGCCCGCCCAGGGAATGTCCCTGACAGACAAGGCTACGCCGTGATCCGTTACCGGGCCGCCAACGGAATCCATGGACAGCACGTGATAATCCATCATATTGAAATGGCTGCCCAGGTCATCTTCCGGGGTGCCGGTAGCCGTGTCATGCGAAGGGTAGATGTAGATGCGCCCGTTGAACACATGGGCAGAAGGGTCTGCCGTGTAAATGTGCTGCACCAGCGGTTGGGACAGGTACTTTTGGGCCGTGTCTCCTTCGGCGTTCGCGGTAGTGGAATCAGTGGCGCTGCCGGAGCCGGCCCCGCCACAGCCGGCCATCAGCAATGCCATTAAAACGGCAGGGGCCATCCGGACAGTGTCTTTCACCAGGTTCATAAAGTGGTAATTTATTTTTTTGTTTAGTGAATATATGAAATAATAGTTAGGGATGCCTGGCCGGCGGTCCCAGGTAGGAGGGCAGCGCATCGCCGCTATCCAGCACCAGCTTTTGCAGTACCACGCCGGGGGAACGCATCCAGTATTTGATAACATGCCGTCCGGGAGTGGCGATGTGGTGCCGGGATGTTTTCACAATGATGTTGTTGGCCACCCAGGCGCCCCATACCCGCTGGTTGGCTTCCTCAGCGTTGAGCGTATGGAGCTGGGGAGGTTCATCATCAATGGAAACACCGTATTGCAATCCTCCCTCATGGTAAAAGTCCAGCGACGGAGAGAAATAGACCCGCAATTGCATCATGCCGGTATCCGCTACCTGCACCTGGTATTCCAGGTGAGGCGTTTGCGGACCGATAGCATCTACCGCAGCGGTAACGGGGAAGCTGGTCATGCCACCGCCCTCCCGGCCGATGTCCGGGATGGCTTTCCACTGGATGGCGGGCGTGCTCACCGCTTTGGCGTACTGTGTTGCCAGTAGGGATACGTAACCCGGCTTCCCGTTACGGGGCTCCGGGTCCGTAACGGGTGCGCCGGCCGCAGTGTCCGTGCCTACATAGCTTACAGCCGGCATGGTATTTTTTTCCGGCTGCTGCCAGTAAGTATAGCCGATATGGGTCTGGTCCATCATGTGGTTCCATTTGCCGCCTGCCAGTTCCCGGTTGTACTGGCGCGAGAGCAGGGAATCGTTAAGGTAGTATTGTTTTGCCTTATCCGCCCACTCGTTGGCCAGCACGCTTTTCCGGGCGGCATACCACCGGTTCTTTGCCACCGCATGGTATAGGCGGTGCAGGTTGGTAAATGTTTTTACGGGATAAAGCACCAGTTGAGAATAGGCGTCGCGGTATGCCGGCGCGATCTTTTCATTTATTTTTTCCGCCTGGTTCTCCAGCTCATTCCACTGGGCCAGTATACGGTCTGCTTCATCGTAGTGGGTAAGGTGATAGGTGCCGGCGTCCAGCAGTTCCGGTTTTCTGCGGGAGGCATACTGCGCGTAGCGGCGTAATATGCTCCCGATGGCCGGAGCATGTGCCGGGCCAAACTGTTCGCTGGCCCATTGGGTAAAGTAATCGGGCAGGTTATCCGCCTGCCAGGCCGCGGTATTCCAGGCATAATCCAGGAAAAAGGAGATGGGCAGCTCCATGGGTTTGATATCGCCCACGTTCACTATCCAGACCCGGTCCACGCCGTGCTGGTAAGCCAGGTGCATTTGTTCCCAGACGCGGGCAATGTTATTCGTGTTGATCCATTTATAGTTCCGGGGACCGCCTACATAATCAAAATGATAGTAAATGCCGTAGCCGCCGCTGCGGGGCGGCAGGCCGGGCTTTGGCAGCCGGCGGATGTTGCCCCAGTTGTCATCGCAAAGCAGCAGGGTAACGTCGTCCGGTACACGCATGCCCTTGTCGTAATAATCCTGCACTTCCTTGTACAACGCCCACATCTGCGGTGTTTGCGCCGCGGGTTTGCCGGTCACTGCTGCAATGATCTGCCGCTGGTCCCGCACAATATCTTCCAGGAGCGAAATAGCGGTGCCCCGGGTCATGGGCATGTCGCCGTCCCCGCGCATGCCGATGGTGACAATACTTTCATGTGCGCCCATATGTTCGATGCCTGTGCGCCAGAAGTCCCGCAGCGCAGGCGCGTTTTTCGTATAGTCCCAGGGGCCTTTGCCGTAGCGCTTCCATTCCTGCTGCGCCCGCAGCATGGGCTCATGGTGCGAGGTACCCATCACGATGCCCCATTTATCTGCCAGCACGGGGTTCAGCGTATCATCATCATTGAACGCATTGCCCCACATGGCCGGCCAGAGGTAATTTCCTTTGAGGCGCAGCAATAGCTCGAATACTTTTTCATAGACAAGATGATTCACCCCGCCGAATTTTTCTTTCGTCCAGCCGGAGAAGGCCGGCGCTTCATCATTGATGAAGATGCCGCGGTATTTTACGGAAGGGGAAGGGAAATGGTAGGCGCCTGCCTTTACAAAGGCGGTTCTTTTTGTTTTTACCGGCACATCGGCCCACCAGTACCAGGGCGATACACCCAGTTGCCTGGACAGTTCCAGCGCGGTATAGGCAGCGCCGCGTTTGTCGCTGCCGGCAATCAGCAGCGCCCGGCCGATGCCGTCCACCGGCTGCTCCACCGTTTGCAGCAGGCCGGCTTCCCATTGACCGGACAGGCCTGACAGGTCTGTTTTTTGCGCCGCCTGCAGCCGGCCCGGCAGGGCGGAGCCTTGCAGTGTCCCGATGATGATGAGGTGGGGAGCGGAGGCCGGCAGTTCATGGATGATCGCGGGTTTTTTGCCGGTTACCCGTTCAATGTCCGCCTGCAAAAGCAAGGCAGCCTTTCCCACCAGCCAGTCGTCCAGCGTATCTACATAAATAGGGGTGGCGGTAGCGGCTACTATGGGGAAGCTGTTGCCTGTCGCCCGGGTGCTGATAAAACTTTGTGCGGCAAGCGTTTGCACGGTGAATAGCAGTAAAGACAGATAAACGAATTTCATGAAATCGGTTACATCTTTATAAACGTGGAAAATAATGCGATTTGTTCAATAAAGATATGTAATCGGTTACATTTTCAAAAAATTAATCCTGCCTGCTTCCTATTCACCCTTTTGTGAATCACGCTGCTACCTCAATAATGCGTAATAAAAACCGGGTAGGCCAGCGTTTTGATCAGCAGGTCCGCATGGCTGTGCCGGAAAAAGCGTGATATCATGCTCCTGCTGTAAGCGCCCATCACCACCATGGCATAGCGCCTGGTCAGCAGGTAACCCAGCAGTTCGTCCTCCGGGTTCCCTTTTAGTGTAACGTAGTCGGTATAGTTGAAGTGCCGGCTCAGCCAGTCCATCACCTGCTTCTTTTCCCCGGCCGGTATTTCGGACCTGCTTACCTGCACCACGGTGCCGCGCGCTTCTGTAAGCTCCGGCAGCAGGTAGGAGAACTGTTTCATGGCAAAATAGGAAGAAGGGCTGCCGTCATAACAGAACACGATCTCTTCCACGGGCATATGGCCGGCCGGTGCAATAATGACCGGGCACTGGGCCTTTATCATCAGGTCCCTCAGGAAGGGACCGGGCATTTCTTCAAAGCCGGGCACATCGGAAGCGGCCGCATCTACAATGATCAGGTCGGCGAAGCGGCTTTCCGTAATGATCTCGTCCAGCACGGGCGTATGCACATAGTGGGCGGATGCGGGAATGCCTTTTTCCTCGCAGGTATGCTGAAAGCTGCGGATATTGTCCTCGATGGTTCTCCGCATGGTCTCGTAGCCGGGCAGGTCGCCGGACACGATCGTTTCCACGTAGGGCATGCCATACACCTGCTTCATTACCGGCCGGTCCGCATACTGGCTGCTTTCAAAGAAGTAGCCTTTTATGCGGGAGCGGGTCATGCCGGAGAGGTAGCAGGCAAAGTCCAGTGAATTGGCCGCCGGCGCCGGTCCGAAAACCACTAATAATATCTTTTCCATGATAATGCTTTTTTGCCTCAAAAATAGCCGGCGCCCCGCCCGGCGGCAATGATCGCTGTCAGCCAACGGCATGATTGTGGCGGGCTGTTACCGGTGGTGATAACAATCATCCTCCTGCTTGAGCGGGATCATTCTTTCAGGCCGCAGCGCGGTATAATTTAGCTACATAAAATTTTTAACCTTAAAAAAACGGAGGTAATTATGGCATCTCAAGGATTATCCAAAGCCAGCAACCTGTTCCCTTCTTTATTTGATGATTTCTTCAAACCCTGGAAAGAGTGGGGCCTTGACTTCAACGGCGGCCGTTCCTTTGCGGCGCTGACCATACCGGCAGTGAATGTAAGCGAGGATAAGGACAGTTATAACGTATCCCTGGCAGCCCCGGGATTAAAAAAGAGCGACTTTAAAATTGATGTGGACGGCTCCGTGCTCACCATCAGCGCAGAAAGGGAGGAGAAAAAGGAAGAGAAAGGCGAAAAGTTCAGCCGCCAGGAGTATAACTACAGCAGCTTTTCCCGCGGCTTTAACCTGCCGGACAGCGTGAACATGGACAAGATCGACGCGCATTACGAAGACGGTGTGCTGAAGCTGAAGCTCCCCAAAAAGGAGGAAGCCAAAAAGAAGGAAACCAGCCTGCATATCGATGTAAAATAAATAGGGATGGTTTGCATGCTATGCCCTGTCTTGCGAATGCGGGCAGGGCTTTTTTACACCCTGTAAAACTGATTTTTATGGAAAAGATGTTATATGTAACGGATGCAGTGAAACTGAATATGCAGTGCCTGGATTTTGCCTGCTATCTCTGCAACCTTACCCATTCAAAGCTGACCGGCATTTTCCTGGAGAACCTGGAGCAGGAGGCCCGTTCCGTTGCAACGATCCGGGAAAGGGCCGTGAGCTCCGCCATACCGGGCGCCTCCGTGCGGGAGCTGAAGGAAAATTATTGTGAAGAAAATATCCTGGCCTTTAAGCGCGCCTGCGAGGCCAGGGGCGTTAACAGCACCGTGCACCGCGACCGGGGCGTGCCCATTACGGAAATAGTGGCGGAAAGCCGCTTTGCCGACCTGATCGTGATAGACGCCAGCACCTCCTTCAGCGATGAGCGGGAAACGGTGCCCACTGCTTTTGTAAAGGAAGTGCTGCAGGATACGGAATGCCCGGTAGTGATCGCAACGGAAAGCTTTGAAGGGATTGACGAGATCGTCTTTACCTGCGATCACAGCCGTTCTTCCGTATTTGCCATTAAACAGTTCACCTACCTGTTCCCCGAGCTGCGCGACCGCAGGGCCCTTATCCTGAGCGTAACGGAACCGGGCAAAGCCGCGAACAGTGATAAATACAAGCTGAAGGAATGGCTGAAGGCGCATTACGATCATACAGACCAGGTAGTGCTGGAAGACGGCAACACGCGGGCGCGATTATTGGAGTACCTGCTGGGAAGGAACCGGGTGTTCATCGTGATGGGGGCCTATGGCCGGGGCATGATGTCCAGTTTCTTTTCGCCCAGCCATGCTACACCTGTAGTAAAGGTGGTGACGCAGCCGGTTTTTATTGCACATCATTAACCCATGCAATATGAAAAAGCTATTTCCTGTACTATGCCTGTTGCTGCCGGTGCTGGCCACGGGGCAGCAACTGCAATACGGACGGCAGGTGAACATCGATCGCCCCGTTCATGAAGACCTGTATATTGCCGGCGGCACTGTTACCATTAATGCGCCGGTGCATGGCGACCTGGTAGTGGCCGGCGGTAAGGTGTTCATCAATGATTCCGTTACCAGCGATATACTGGTAGCCGGTGGGGAGATCGTCTATAACGGCTATGCCGGGGACGATATCCGCTGTGCGGGTGGCCAGTTGCGCATCAGCCAGCCAATAGCCGGCGACCTGGTGATCACCGGCGGCACCGTGCATGTGGAACGGGCGGCCGTGATAGGCGGCAGCCTGCTGGCCAGCGGGGGAGAGCTGAGCATGGAAGGCACCGTAAAAGGATATGCCAGGTCCGGCTCCGGCTCCCTGAAAATGAACGGCATTATTAATGGCGCGCTGGACGCCCGCGGCGGGGAAGTGAGCATTAATGGCAGGGTAGGCGGCCCGTCCACCTTATCTGCCCGCCAGATCAATATAGGCCCTTCAGCAGCTTTTGAGGAAGAGGTGCGCTACTGGAGCAGCGGCAAAACGGATTTCCGGCAATCCGTTAAACAGGGCCAGGCGGTGTACGATGAGTCCCTGGAAATGGATGATCCCAACTGGATGTTCCTGGGCTTTGCTTCCTTCCTGGCGCTGCTGTGGTACCTGGCGGTGGCATTCCTGTTTATCTTATTGATCCAGTACCTGTTCAGCACTACCGTGCAAAGGGCCGGCGCCGCCATTAGCAGTAATGTTCCCAAACTAATGGGATATGGCTTTTTGTTCCTGGTGCTTACGCCCATCGCCGTTGCTATTGCCATCGCATCCCTGGTGGGCCTGCCTTTGGGCCTGCTGCTGCTGATCCTCTACATACTTGTGTTGATGCTGGCCACGGCGTTGTCGGCCGTAGTGATCGCCAACTGGCTCAACAGCCGGTATGAAAAGCACTGGGGAATGTGGCGGCTGGTATGGGTAGCCCTGGGCATTTTCGTTATCCTGAAGCTGCTTTCCCTTATTCCATTCGTAGGCTGGCTGGTGATGCTGCTAGTGGTATGCCTGGTGTTTGGCGCTATCCTGTCCCGGATACGATGGGGAAGGAGGTATGAAGTGGGAGGTATGAAGTAGGAGGGATAGATGTTGAGCTATGAAAAAATCATGGAAACCAGTGACCGTAGCAGGTATAGGCGTTTGCCTGCACTGGATTAAATGACAAAAATCAGTTACCTGCCTGATATATATCAGCCGGCGCTTTGACATTTATCATTCCTGCCCGGCCCGGTCTCCGCTACTTTTGCCCTGTACCTGGAAATAACTACCTGCTCATGACCGCTGTAAGAACTGCCTGCTATCATTGTGGCGAAACCTGTAACAACCATGCAATTGCGCTGGACAGCAAGATATTCTGCTGCGACGGCTGCAAGCTGGTATATGAAATGCTGCACGAGCACGGCCTTTGCGAATACTACCAGTTGAACGACAAGCCGGGCGTATCGCAGCGCATGCAGGTGCGCAGGGATAAATATGCTTTCCTGGAAGATGCGCAGATCCGGCAGCAACTGGTACAGTTCCGGGACGACACGCAAACGCATATCACTTTTTATATCCCGCATATTCATTGCAGCTCCTGCCTGTGGCTGCTGGAAAACCTGCATCGCCTGGATGCCGGGGTGCAGCGTTCCACGGTCAATTTTGCCCGTAAGGAGGTGCAGGTAGTGTTCCTGCAGGCGCAAACCTCCCTGCGCAAGGTGGTGGAGCTGCTGGCGGCTGTTGGCTATGAGCCTTATATCAGCCTGCAGGACCTGCAGCATAAAAAGCGGCCTGGTGTCAACCGCAGCCTGGTTTACCAGTTGGGTGTAGCAGGGTTTTGTTTTGGCAATATCATGCTGCTTAGCTTCCCGGAGTATTTTTCAGGACCGGAAGGGATGGATACCGTGCTGTTCCGCTACCTGAACCTGCTGCTGTCCCTACCCGTTTTCTTTTACAGCGCGCAGGTATTCTTCCGTTCCGCCTGGAAGGGTATTACCCATGGTTTCCTGAACATTGATGTGCCGGTGGCGCTGGCTATCGGGGTCACTTTTGTGCGCAGTCTGGTGGATGTATTGTCCGCCGGCGGTCCCGGTTATTTCGACGCCATGACGGGCATCGTATTCCTGATGTTGGCCGGGCGCATCCTGCAGGAGAAAACCTACCAGGGCCTTTCCTTTGACCGCGACTACACCGCTTATTTTCCCGTAGCCGTTACCGTTATTAACGAAGAACAGGAAACGCCGGTAGCATTACCGGATATCCGGACGGGGCAAACATTGCGCATCCATCATAATGAGCTGATACCGGCTGACGGTATACTGGTAAAAGGGGAGGCGCTGATCGATTACAGCTTTGTAACCGGGGAATCCGCCCCGGTGCGCCGTTCCATCGGCGAGATCATATATGCCGGCGGCTGGCAACTGGAGGGCAATATCGAGGTGCTCACCATCAAGGAAGTGGCGCAGAGCTATCTGACCAGCTTATGGAACCGGCAGGAGCTGCAGCAGGCGGAGGACAAGCCCGCCTCTTTCATACACCTGCTGGGCCGGAACTTCACAGCCGTAGTGCTGCTGGTTGCTATTGTTACCGCCGCCTGGTGGGCTTTTTACAACCCGGCCCGCATATGGCCTTCCGTAACGGCCATCCTGATCGTGGCCTGCCCCTGCGCATTGCTGCTGGCGGCATCCTTTACCAACGGGCATATCCTGCGCATATTAAGCCGGCACCGTTTATACCTGCGCAATGCAGCCGCTATAGAACGGCTGGCGGATACAGACCACATTGTATTTGATAAAACAGGCACGCTCACCGGTAAGCACAGCGCGGAAGTAGTGTTCTACGGCCAGCCGCTCCGCGCAGCGGAGCGGCTGCAGGTGGCGGCCCTGGCCGCACAGTCCACCCACCCGTTGAGCCGGATGGTAAGGGCTTACTGCGGGGAAAGCACGCTGCCGGTGACGGATTTTGCCAGCCATACCGGTAAGGGTATCAGCGGGAAGGTGCAGGGCAACAGCATACAACTGGGCGATGCAGCCTTCACCGGGGCCGGTGCAGACGGGGATTTTACCGGCAGCGTGGTATACCTGGCTGTGAACGGGCAGGTGCGCGGGCGTTTCAGCGTGCGCAACGGGTACCGTGCCGGCATCAGGCAATTGTTCGGACAACTGCGGGAACGGTATGCCTTAAGCCTGCTGTCCGGCGATCATAACGGGGAAGCAGCCACGTTGCAGGAGCTGATGGGCCCCGGAGCCACACTGCGCTTTTCCCAGCAGCCGCAGGACAAGCTGGATTATGTGCTGCAACTGCAGGCAAAGGGGCAGCGGCTGCTGATGATCGGGGACGGCCTGAATGATGCCGGCGCTTTAAAGCAAAGCCATACCGGCCTGTCGCTGACGGAGGACAGCAACAATTTCACACCGGCCAGCGACGGCATCCTGGAAGCGGGCCAGCTACTGCTGCTGCCGCGCTTTATACAGTTGTGCCGCGCCAACAAGCGCATTATACTGGCCAGCTTTATCATTTCCCTGGCCTACAACATCACCGGCCTGTTCTTTGCCGTGCAGGGCGCATTGTCGCCGCTAACGGCCGCCATACTGATGCCGTCCAGCTCCATCAGCATCATCCTGCTTACCTGGGGGCTGAGCGAATGGGCCGGCAGAAAGCTGCGGCAGCCATTGCCGCTAATGGCTGACAAGGATCAGTTGCCCGGCTGAGCAGGATCATCATTCCCCGGATACCTGGTCTATACTTTTGTGACCATCTAATCAATATAACCATGAGTGTCATCATATTATTACTCGGAGCCAGCCTTACGGTAGGGCTCACTTTCCTGGCGGCCTTCATCTGGTCTGTGAAGAGCGGCCAGTTTGAGGATGATTACTCCCCGGCCCGCCGTATCCTGTTTGATGACGCGCCGGCCACCGAAGAAAAACAACACAACGCAATAACAAAACAATAGATCTTCTTATGTCGCTCGAAAAATTCTCTTATGACAACCGCACGGTAAAATGGTTTGCCTACGCCACTGTAGGATGGGGACTGGCAGGCATGCTGGCCGGGCTGTGGATAGCCTTGTCGCTGGCCATTCCTCAGCTCAACCTGGACTATGCGCCTACTACTTTTGGCCGCCTGCGGCCGGTGCATACCAATGCCGTGATCTTTGCCTTTGTGGGCAATGGCATTTTTATGGGCGTTTATTATTCCCTGCAGCGCCTGTGTAAGACCCGTATGTACAGCGACCTGCTGAGCAAGCTGCATTTCTGGGGCTGGCAGGCCATTATTGCCGGCGGCGCGCTGACCCTGCTCATGGGCTATACCACCGGCAAGGAGTATGCCGAGCTGGAATGGCCTTTTGACATAGCCATTACCGTAGTATGGGTGATATTCGGAGCCAACATGCTGGGCACCATCCTGCGCCGCCGGGAGGCCCACCTGTATGTGGCCATCTGGTTTTACATCGGCACCTGGGTGGCCGTGGCCATGCTGCACATCGTAAACTCTTTCGAGATGCCGGTGTCGCTGTTCAAAAGCTACAGTTGGTATGCCGGTGTGCAGGACGCGCTGGTGCAATGGTGGTACGGGCATAACGCCGTGGCCTTTTTCCTGACCACGCCCTACCTGGGCCTGATGTACTATTTTATACCCAAGGCCGCTAACCGCCCGGTTTATTCCTACCGCTGGTCCATCATACACTTCTGGGCGCTCATATTCATCTACATATGGGCCGGTCCGCACCACCTGTTATATACGTCCCTGCCGGAATGGGCGCAGTCCCTGGGCACGGTATTCTCTATCATGCTCATTGCGCCTTCCTGGGGCGGCATGCTGAACGGCCTGCTCACCCTGCGCGGCGCATGGGACCGGGTAAGGGAAGACGCGATCCTGAAATTCTTCGTAGTAGCGCTTACCTGTTACGGGATGGCCACTTTTGAGGGGCCTATGCTGTCGCTCAAGAACGTGAACGCTGTGAGCCATTTCACCGACTGGACCATTGCGCATGTGCACGTAGGTGCATTGGGCTGGAACGGTTTCCTCACCTTTGGCATCCTGTATTGGCTGATGCCCCGTCTTTTCTCCACCCAGCTCTATTCCCGCAAATGGGCCAACACGCACTTCTGGCTGGGCACCCTGGGCATCATCTTTTACGTGATCCCCATGTACTGGGCGGCCTTTACCCAAAGCATGATGTGGAAAGCCTTTACCGGGGAAGGACAGCTCAAATACCAGTTCCTGGAAACGGTAACTACTATTGTGCCCATGTACGCGCTGCGCGGCCTGGGCGGTACCTTATACCTGTGCGGTATGGTGCTGATGATCGTGAACCTGGCGAAAACAGTGCGCCGCGGCACCTTTGTGGCCAATGAGCCTGCAGAGGCAGCGCCCCTGCCCAAAGTGATACCGGTATACGGCAAAACGCACTGGCATAACTGGATTGAAAGAAGGCCGGTGCAAATGACCGTCTTCAGCCTGATCGTAGTAGGCATAGGCGGCATCTTTGAGATGGTGCCCACTTTCCTGGTGCGCAGCAATATCCCCACCATCAGCAGCGTAAAGCCTTACACGCCCCTGGAACTGCACGGGCGCGATGTGTACATCCGCGAAGGATGCTACACCTGTCACTCGCAGATGGTACGGCCCTTCCGCGATGAAGTGGCCCGTTACGGGGAATATTCCAAAGCAGGCGAGTTTGTATACGACCATCCCTTCCAGTGGGGGTCCAAGCGTACCGGTCCCGACCTGGCGCGTATAGGCGGCAAGTATCCCGATAGCTGGCACTACAATCACATGCTGGACCCGACGTCCATGTCGCCCGGCTCTATCATGCCCGCCTATCCCTGGTTGCTGGACGACCGCATAGATAAAGCGAAGACACCGGCCATGATCCATGCCATGCGCAAACTGGGCGTGCCTTACCCGCATAATTACGAGCTGCAGGCCAACGCCGACCTGGAAAAGCAGGCCAGGGAAATAACGGCCTCCCTGAAGAACGATAAGCTGGAAACGCTGCCCGACCGGGAAATAGTGGCGCTGATCGCCTACCTGCAAAGGATCGGGAAAGATATCAAAGGCGAACCGAAAAAATCTTTAATGGCAAAAGAAGAACAAGATGAAATTCATTAACTACCTGCAGAGCATCGATGGCGTAAGCCTGTACCCGATGGTATCCCTGGTGCTGTTTACCGCTTTTTTCCTGCTGGCCTCCCTGTGGGCGCTGAAAGCAGATAAAAGGACCATTGCGCACAACAGCCGCATTCCCCTGGATAATGATAATACACAAGTGCTATAAACCAGTTACCGTATGAACCGTAAGTCTTTATACCTGTTTGCAACATTTTTACTGTGCATTGTGCTGCCGGCCGCGGCGCAGGGGCAGCCCAAGCCGCCCGGCGCCCTTGACAACCCGGTAGTGCAGTTGCTGCTGGCCATAATTATCGGCTTGCTCATTGCGATTGCCGTGCTGGCTAATGCCGTGATAGGCGCCATGGATATTTATCGTGAGCGCATGAAGAAAGGAGGTGGAGGAGCGGCTGCCATGGCCACCGGTATTATCATCACCGGTCTGTTGCTTAGCAATACGGGTATGGCACAGGAAGCGCAGGCGCAAACAGCCGTTGCCGCCACTACGATCAGCGGGATGTCGCCGGTATCTTTTTACCTGCTGGTATCTGTTATTTCCCTGGAGCTGCTGGTCATTTTTGCCTTGTTGTGGATGCTGCGGCACCTGGTAGGCATTGAGCGCAAGCGTAAGCCCAAACCGGCGCCGGCGCCCGGTAAACCCTCCATTAGCTGGTGGGAGAAGCTGAACAAGACCCGCACCGTGGACGCTGCCTCCGAGCAGGAGCAGGACATGGGACATGATTTTGACGGTATCCGGGAGCTGAACAACCCAACGCCTCCCTGGTGGAAATGGGGCTTTTATTTCAGTATAGGCTTTGCCGTTATATACCTGTGGGTATACCATGTATCGCACAGCGCGCCCCTGCAACTGGAGGAACTGGCCATTGCGGAAGCGAAAGCCGAAGCCGCCCGGCAGGAATACCTGGCCAATGCCGCCAATAATATTGACGAAAATAATGTGCAACTGCTGACAGATGCCGGTGATATTGCCAGCGGGCAGAAATTGTTCGCGGTGAACTGTACGGCTTGTCACGGCGCGGCCGGCCAGGGCATGGTAGGCCCCAACCTGACCGATGCTTACTGGCTGCACGGGGGTAAGGTGAACCAGGTGTTCAGCACCATCAAATACGGTGTGCCCGAAAAAGGGATGAAAGCCTGGAAGGATGATTTCTCTCCCAAACAGATCGCGCAGCTCACCAGTTTTATTAAAACCCTGCAGGGCACCCACCCGCCGGATGGCAAGGAACCCCAGGGCACAATGGAATAACGATCATGGAAGCACAGGCAGACACGTTCAGGGATAGTATAGCCACTGTTGATAAACAAGGGAAACGCAACTGGATCTACGTGCAACAACCCAAAGGGAAGTTGTACCGTTACCGGGTGATGCTGAGTTATGTATACTTCGTGTTGTTTTTCAGCCTGCCGTTTATACAGGTAAACGGCAGGCCCTTGTTTATGTTCAACGTGGTGGAGGGCAAATTCATCCTGTTCGGCGCCATCTTCTGGCCGCAGGATTTTTTCCTCTTCGGACTGGCCATGATGGCGTTCATCCTGTTCATTGCGCTGTTCACCATGGCCTTCGGGCGGCTTTTTTGCGGCTGGGCCTGTCCGCAGACCATCTTTATGGAAATGCTTTTCCGCCGTATAGAATACTGGATAGAAGGCGATGCCGCTGCACAGCGCCTGCTGAACAAAGGTCCCTGGACCGCAGACAAGGTGCGCAAAAAAGCGTTCAAGCATATCCTGTTCTTTGCGCTCTCTTTCGGGATCGCTAATATTTTCCTGGCCTATATCATCAGCATGAAGGAACTGGGGCATATTGTGCGCGACCCATTGTCCGCGCATGTAGGCGGCTTCATTACAATTGTCGCTTTCTCCGGGGTGTTCTATGGCGTGTTCGCCTTTATGCGGGAACAGGTATGCACGACCGTATGCCCCTACGGGCGTTTGCAGGGCGTGCTGCTGGACCGGAACTCCGTGATAGTAGCCTATGACTACAGGCGGGGAGAGCCGCGGGGAAAATTCAAAAAGAACGAGGAGCGGCAGATTGGCGACTGCATTGACTGTATGCAGTGCGTAAAAGTATGCCCTACGGGTATTGATATCCGGAACGGCACGCAACTGGAGTGCGTGAACTGCACCGCCTGCATAGACGCCTGCAATTTCATGATGGAGAAAACCGGCCTGCCCAAAGGCCTGATCCGGTACGCCTCTGAGAATGGGATTGCGGAGAAGCAGCCGCTGCGCTTTACACCGCGCTTGAAGGTGTATACCCTGGTGCTGACCGCCATACTGGGCGCTATCGGCTACCTGCTGCTGAGCCGGCAGCCGGTAAGCGGCACCGTAATGCGCGCGGCTGGCATGCTGTACCAGGAGCGGGGAGTGGACAGCGTTTCCAACCTGTACCGCATCAAGCTGGTCAATAAAACGGCGCATAACCTGCAACTGCAATTGCGCCTTACCGACGCAGGAGGGCAGTTGATCATGGTAGGCCATGACCGGGTGCCGGTGAAGGCAGACGGGCAGGGAGAAGGCACATTCTTTATTGTGCTGCCGCGCCAGGCCATCACCCGGCGCAAATCCACCGTGCATATCACCATGTATGCCGGCCATCAAAAAGTGGGACAGTTGAAGACCACTTTCCTGGGGCCGGTAGCAGCCGGTAGTCATTAACAAACAAAATATTTCATCATTATGAACTGGGGTTACAAGATCATTATTGTATTCATACTATTTGCCGCCGGCATGCTGACGCTGGTGATCAAAAGCATGCGTACCCGCATAGACATGGTTACGCCGGATTACTATGCGGCGGAGCTGCGATACCAGGAGGTAATAGACGGCCGGGAGAATGCCGCCCGCTTGTCGGCGCCGGTGAAAGTAACGCAGGCCGGCAACCGCGTGGAGCTGTTGTTCCCCGGCGAGCTGCACGGCCGTTCGCTCGAGGGCCGGGTACTGTTTTACCGTCCTGCAGATGCGGGGAAGGACCTTTCTGTGCCTTTACAAATGGATGAGCAGGGCCGGCTGGTAATGGACCGTGCGCGCTTCATTGCCGGGCGTTACCAGGTGAAGCTGCAATGGGAGATGGATGGCAGGCCCTATTTTCAGGAAAGCGAATTAATAATTAATTAAAATGTGGCCACTTGTTTTATCCGCCCTCTCACTGGGTTTTCTGGGCAGTTTTCATTGCATTGGCATGTGCGGCCCTATTGCGTTGGCATTGCCGGTACAGCACCTGGCAGGTGGCCGTAAAATGGCCGGCATCCTATTGTACAATGGAGGACGTATCACTTCCTATGCCTTGCTGGGATTGTTTTTCGGCTGGCTGGGGCGGCAGTTCTACCTGGGCGGGCTGCAACAGTGGCTGTCTATTGCACTGGGGACCGTGTTGTTGCTGATCGTGGTCTTGCAGTATGTGGCCGGCCGGCATATGCCGGTAGCAGCGCGTATTGGCTGGCTCACCGGCGGCGTGCGGAAGGTGCTGGGCCGCCTGCTGCACAGGCAGCAGTTCAGCACCCTGTACGCGATCGGTTTTTTCAATGGCTTGCTGCCCTGCGGACTGGTGTACCTAGGCATAGCCGGCTCCCTGGCTACCGCGCACGCTTATGAAGGGGCCCTGTTCATGGCTGCTTTCGGGGCCGGCACCCTGCCGGCTATGGCCGCCGTGACCGGCGCCCGCCATCTCATCAGCCTGCAGTTGCGCAATCGTGTAAAACGGCTGGTACCGGTAGTGATCACTGCCATGGGGTTGCTGCTGATCATGCGCGGCATGAATCTTGGCATCCCCTATATCAGTCCTTCCATGCATCCGGACGCTCCCAAAGTAGTGGAACGTTGTTGTCATAAATAAATACCATTATGAACCTCATTCAGAAATATAATGTAGCGGCCCCCCGCTATACCAGCTATCCCACAGTGCCTTACTGGGATACGGCGCGTTTTACCGTGCAGGACTGGGAACACCGGCTGCAGGGCGCTTTCCGGGCTGCCAATGAAAAAGACGGCATCAGCCTGTACATACACCTGCCTTTCTGTGAAAGCCTGTGCATGTATTGTGGGTGCAACAAGCACATCACCGTGAATCACGCCGTGGAAGCGCCCTATATCCGTGCGCTGTTAAAAGAATGGCAGTTGTACCTGCAGTTGTTCGGTGAGAAGCCGCGCATACGGGAGATCCACCTGGGCGGCGGTACGCCCGCTTTTTTCAGTCCCGGCCACCTGGCAGAGCTGCTGGATGGTATTTACGGGAGCGCCGAGCTGCTGCCGGATGCGGTGCTTGGTTTTGAAGCCCATCCCAATAATACCACCCCTGCGCACCTGGAAATGCTATACAGCCTGGGTTTCCGGCGAATCAGCCTGGGCGTGCAGGACCTGGATGAACGGGTGCAGTACGTTATTAACCGCATACAGCCTTATGAAACGCTGGCAGCGGTAGTGCATAACGCCAGGGCGGTGGGATTTTCCTCCATAGGTTTTGACCTGATATATGGCCTGCCGCTGCAAACGCCGGCCGGTATGGAAAGCACCGTGCAGCAGGTCATGCAGTTGCAGCCCGACAGCATTTCCTTTTACAGCTATGCCCATGTGCCCTGGATAAAAGGAGTGGGACAAAGGCGGTTCTCCGAAGCCGATCTGCCGGCCGATGACGAGAAGCGCGCGCTGTATGAGCTGGGCAAGCGGCTGTTTACCGCCCATGGCTATACGGAGATTGGTATGGACCATTTTGCGCTGCCGGGTAATGCATTGCACGACGCGTTCAGGAAAGGAAGCCTGCACCGTAACTTCATGGGGTATACAGCCGCCCGTACCTCCCTGCTGCTGGGGTTGGGCGCCAGCGCCATCAGCGATTGCTGGAATGCGTATGCGCAGAATGAAAAAAATGTGGCTGCTTATCAACAAATGGTGAACAATGGTGCACTGCCGGCAGTGCGGGGACATTTGCTGGACGCGGAGGACCTGCTGCTGCGTCGGCACATACAGGCGCTGCTATGCCGGTTTGAGACCTCCTGGGAGCCTGTGGGCATCCGCTGCATTGCCCTGCAGGAGAGCATGGACCGGCTGCGGGAGCTGGAAAAGGACGGGCTGGTGGAAATACGGCCTGGCAGGGTACAGGTAACCCCCGAAGGCCGCCCGTTTATCCGCAATATAGGCATGGCCTTTGATGCCCGTTTATGGCGTAAAGTGCCCGAAGCACAATTGTTCAGTACGGCTATCTAAACAGCATCATGACAACAATCAGCGCCTGCTTTGAGCGGTGTCATTCTTTCCGCCGGGGCTGGCCGGTAACTTAGCCGGATAAAACCCAATCACGATGAAAAAAATAATTGCGGCTATTGACGCCATGCACTTCTCCGAAGACCAGTTGGATAGTTTCCTGTATATCACCAAAGAGGCCCAGGGACGGCTGACCATTGTACTGCTGGAAGATATTGTAGGGCAACAGGTGCCGGTGGCCAGCACTTCCACTTTCCAGTATGAGCAGGTCGTGCGGGAAAGCATGGAGGAAAGACGCAGGCTGAGAAAAGAGCATGTGGACAGGGTATACCGCGCCTGTGATAACCGGGGCGAGGATATCAGGATATACGAAACCATCGGTTTCCCGGTAGCGGATGTAATTGCCGCCAGCCGTTTTGCGGATCTGCTGCTGATCAACAACAACACGTCCTTTGCGTTCCTGTACGAAAGCAATCCCCCGAAGTTTGTGAAAGATGTGCTGGCAGACGCGCAATGCCCCGTAATGGTACTGCCGGACAAGGTACATCCCCTGAAAGAGCTGATCTTCTCCTATAACGGCACTTTTTCCTCCATGTACGCCATCCGGCAGTTCTCCCAACTGTTTCCCGGTCTCTCTGATATGCCGGTAAATGTGATATATGTAACGGAAGGCGGCAACAGCGAGCTGCCAAAGGACAGTTCCATCAAGGACTATATGGAACATCACTACGATGAGGTAAGATACACCATCCTGAACGGCGACCCGGTGCCGGAAATGCTGGCGCTGCTCATGCACAGGAGAGATTGCATCGTAACCTATGGCGCCTACGGCAGAAGCCGGATGTCCCGTTTCTTCCACCGCAGCGATGCAGACAGTGTGCTGCGTACCACCGATATCCCCATTTTTATCACCCATCCTTAACTTATATTTATGAAAGGGCTGATCATCTATAAAGGCAAGTACGGCGCCACACGCCAGTACGCCATATGGCTGGGTGCGGCATTGGATTGTGCAGTAGAGCCGGCCGGTAGCGAAATGAAGGAACAACTGTTGGCAGCGGAATATATTATCCTGGGCAGCAGCGTGTATATCGGTAAGCTGCAGTTGCGCAACTGGATATACCGGCACCGGGAACTGTTGGCCGGGAAGCAGCTTTTCCTGTTCCTGGTGTCCGGCACGAAGCCGGAAGAAACGGCCAGGCTGACCGGTTATATCAAGGCCAGCATACCGGAAGATATTTATAAAAGATGCCGCTGCTATTTCTTCCCCGGCAAGCTTGAATTCAGCAAGCTGAGCTGGAGCGACAAACTGCTGCTGAAAATAGGCGCCCGGCTGTCAAAAGGCAGCAAGGACGAAATATCCGTAACAGATTACAATGATGTAAAGCGGGAGCATATCACACCGCTGGTGGATGCGCTGAAACATGAAACTGACCTTTTAAAACAATGATCGTTACTATCACCATTAATCCTGCAGTAGACAAAAGCACCACGCTAGACAAACTGGTGCCCGAGAAAAAGCTGCGCTGTGAAAAGCCGTTGATTGAAGCAGGCGGCGGTGGCATCAATGTGAGCAAGGCGCTTCATGAACTGGGCGGCGACAGCCTGGCGCTTTTCCCTGCGGGCGGCACCAACGGAACGATATTACAGGAGCTGTTAGCCGGTAGCGGTATCCGCTACACGGCTATTCCTGTTGCCTCCAACACCCGCGAGAATGTGATGGTAACCGAACGCGCTACCAATACCCAGTACCGGTTTGTAATGCCGGGCGGTGAGCTGACCGGCGATGAGCTGGAAAAAGTGCTGGCCGCCGTAAAGGAGCTGCAACCGGCTCCCGCTATTATTGTAGCCAGCGGCAGCCTGCCGCCCGGCGCACCGGATGACTGTTACGCCCGGCTGGCGCATATCTCCAGGGAAATGGGCGCCCGTTTCATCGCAGATACTTCCGGCCCCTCCCTGCAGTTGATGGCTAAAGAGGGGCTGTACCTGCTGAAGGCCAACCTCTCCGAATTATGCAGCCTGGTAGGCAAGGATTTCCTGCAACTGGATGAAGTGTATGCTGCCGCCAAACAGGTGCTGGACAACGGGTATTGCGAAGTGCTGGTGGTGTCCATGGGACCTTCCGGCGCCTTGCTGATCACCAGGGACCAACACATCACCGTACCGGCACCGGTAGTAAAAAAGCTGAGCACCGTAGGCGCCGGCGACAGCATGGTGGCGGGAATGGTGTGGATGCTGGAGCAGGGCGGCAGCATGGCGGACATGCTCCGCTTTGGCGTGGCCTGCGGCACGGCGGCTACTATGAGCGCCGGCACGCAATTGTTCAGAAAGGAGGATGTATACCGCTTGTATGAATGGCTGAAAACGGTATGAGCGCTCCTTAAAACAGGTGCTGGTGCTGTATGAATATTTCATACAGGCGCCACATGAGGTACTGGTACAGTTCCTTTAAAAAAGGATAGGCGGCTGCCAGCAACCCGATGGCGGATACCCATGCCAGCGCCTTTTCCATCATGATGAGAAAATGCGGGTGTGGATGCGGCTGCGGATATGATAACGGATGTTGCATAGCTTTTTATTTATGCGCTATAAATACAGGAGTGGCATAACGGTCCACTACTTCTCCTGCAAAACTTTCATGGAATGCCTGCGAGAACAGCGAACGGCCGAAAGCGCCGGCAACCAGCAGGGCTGCGGGCATACGGTTCAGCCAGGAAGCGAATTCGCCGTTAGCGGGTAACTCCAGGTTCATGATCTCAAGATCACTGAAATGCCGGGCGGCCAGTTCCGTAATATAATCCTCGTCCGGGATAGGGGCGGCCGTTTCGCCGCCGGCGTACACCAGCGTGGCAGGGAGCCTGCATAGCTCGGGCAGCACGCAGGCAAACTGCCGGATGGCAAAAACGGAAGATGCACTGCCGTCATATGCCAGAACAAGCTGTTCCGGGAACCGGAATTGTTCAGGCACCACCACCGTGGGGCACTCGGCATCGTGCAGCATATCTGTCAGGTAACCGGTATGCCCGCCAAAGAAGCTTTCGCAGCCCAGTACCAGCAGGTCGGCAAAGCGGGTCTCTTTCCTCAGTTCAGCCAGCGCCAGGTTGTGGAAATGCTTATGTGTCCTGAAATCAATGTTGTTTGCTTTGCACAGCGATTCGAATTGCAGGATATTGGCCGCTACTTTTTCGGAAGTGGCAGGCTCCACGGTGGGAATATTCAGCGGTCCGTCGCCGGCAATATAGCTCCAGGCAGCGGAGAAATCCACCTGGGGCAGAAAAGCGCCGGTAAGCAGGATGGGCGCTGCCTCGTGCAGGCGGCGGGCAAATTCAAATGCGCCCTGGGAAAATTGGGTGCCATCAAAGGCCAGCAGTATCTTTTTCATTCGTCTGAAAGTATTTGATAGCGTCAAAGCTATACGATCAGGCACCCTTAAAAAATGACGGCTGACAATGGGAACGATGATGCCGGTCATGGGGTTCTGCTCAGCAGCAGGTTTAGTCCCTTCCATTCCCCGACATGGTCTGTTACGATCTTGAGGATGGCCACAAAAGGAATGAACAGCACCATACCGGAAACACCCCACAGGATGCCACCAGCCAGGATCGCTACCAGTGTGGCCCAGGTGCTTACATTCAACTGGGCGCCTACCACTTTGGGGAAGATCACGTTGGCTTCGAGGTACTGCACGAAGGAAAACACACCTACTACGCCCAGCGGGTACCAGATGGAGCCTTTGGTGGTCCAGGCTACGGAAATAGGCAGGAGGGCGCTGGCAACAATGCCAATGTACGGGATAATGGTCATAATAGCGGTGAGCATCCCGAAGAGCACGGCATGCCGTATACCCAGGGCCAGCAGCCCGATGCTGTTCAGCGCGCCCACGATAATATATACCAGTATCATGCCCTTGATATAGTTAAAATAGGTATGGATCACTTCCTGCAGGATCCTGTCCAGCCGTTCGCGGTATGCCGGTCCCACCACTACGCGCAGGTACTGCACAAAAACCCGGCGGTGGTACAGGAACAATGCCGCAAACACCGGTACCATGAACAACATGAAGAAAACATTCATCGTGGTGCTGAGCGTGCCTCTCAGCATGTTGCTGACAATGTTCCCCGCGTTCATCGCCACGTTGCGCAGCCAGTTCGTTTGTACATCCAGCGTAACGCCTGCCTGTTCCGCGATCCAGGTCTGTACGTCCAGGAGAAGGATCTCCAGCTTGCGGGCTATCTGCGGCCAGTCGTGCCAGAAGGCGCTTACCTGCCAGGCCAGCAAGGCCAGCAGCATGAGGAACAGCAGCGCCACGATGGATAAGGACACCGTGGTGGCCAGGGTCCTGGACCAGCCTTTGCGCTCCAGGCCCTTGCATACCGGGTACATCACCATCGCCACCAGCAGCCCGAAGAACAGGGGAATGAACAAGGTTTTGCCGAAATACAGGATGGCAGCCGCAAAAAAGACGAGCTGCAACAGCTTTGTCACCGAAGCAACCGTTTGTTGGGGGGAGGTCATATAAGGGTATTTTACGTATTACAATGTTAAGCTTTATTGCGCTACGTGAAGCTGAGCGTGGTAAATATACCGGCTGATCACTATCACTGCCTGCCTTGATGGAAATCATTGATTTCCGCTGCTTTTTACCCCCACTTTTGTAAAAAATGAACCAGTATGTCTCCCTCGTATTCCTATTCCGAATTACAGAAAAAGTTCTGCGAAGGCTTTGTTTTCTATCCTTTTAAGGAGCTGGAACAATATGGCAGCTTTATTTATAAGAACTATGCTCCTTCAGACGGTACGCCCAGGATACTGGATCTGCACAGCAGGTCATTTGACCCTGGCAGCCTGCATGCGCAGGTGCTGCTGCTGAAGCTGCAGCAAAGAGATATCCCGATTGCGGCGGAACTGCTTTACAAGCTGCAATCTACCGGCTATGGGCTGGAAAAACGCTTTAACGCGCTGAAGAGATGCCCGGTTGTGAATATGCAACTGCTGGATACGATGGAAACCTATCACCGTATACTGGCGGTGTACCAGCATCATGTGCAGCAGCATATTGCGGCAGAGCTGGCGGCGATGCCCGGCACCCGGGATAATAAAAGTTACGAAGATGTGAGCACGGACAATATCCGGCAGATACAGGCCATTGCAGAGGAGTTCCTGCGCAGCACCGATATTATCTGCTCTTTCCTGGAAGGTTGCCTGGACAAGCTGCCGGGTTTCCGGAAACTGCAGTTGCTGAAAAACGAGGAGGAAGCGCTCCAGGACCTGCTCAAGACGATAGGCGTATTCCGGGAACTGCAGCTCAAGACCATCCAGGTGCTGGATGAGTGGAAACAGCAGGCTATCCACGTGAAGGATCAGCAGACCCTGAACTGACGAGGATCATATTTCCTGCTGCCATAGATCATCGTTGCCGCCTTTTTCCTTGCCTAACTTTATTTAAAACGAATGGTATGAAGAAAATACTCATTGCCTTTGACGGGGCTCATTTTTCCAAAGGCGCTTTTGAATTTGCCCGCCGGCTGAATGAATTACAGCCCATTTTGCTTACCGGCGTTTTTTTACCGCAGGTGGACTATTCCAGCGCTCTCAGCTATGCGCAGGGAGGTGCGTCTGCCTTTCTTCCCCTGGTGGAAGGTTATAATGCGGAAACAGTGGAGCAGGAAGTGAAGGCATTTGAGGAAGCCTGCGTGCGGCACCACATCGAGTACCGCGTGCACAAGGACCGTTATGACTTTGCCATGCCGGAGCTGAAAAAGGAAACCCGCTTTGCCGACCTGCTGCTGCTGGGCAGTGAAATGTTCTACGCCAACCTGGGCACGGAAACGCCGAACGAATACCTGCGGATGGCCCTGCACAATGCGGAGTGCCCGGTGATCATAGCGCCCGAAACGTTCAATTTCCCGGAAAGTAATGTGCTGTCCTACGACGGCGGTGAAGATGCGGCTTTCGCTATCAAGAGCTTCAGTTGCGTGCTCCCCGAGCTGTGCGATAACAGGACCATCCTGGTGTATGCTACTGAAAAACCCAGGCCGGAAATACCGGATATGGAATATATCAAGGAGCTGTCTGCCCGCCATTTCAGCGACCTTACCCTGCATGTGCTGGAGGCGAACCCGAAGAAATATTTTGACACCTGGATCAGCGATATCAAAAACCCGATACTGGTATGCGGCTCATTCGGGCGCTCCGGTATGTCGCAGGCATTCAGGCGCAGCTTTATAACGGAAGTGATCAATGATCATCGCATCCCTGTATTTATTACCCATCGATGATACGTATGCTATTTTTTAACCCCCGACAACAGCCAAAGAGGCCGCCCCCCAAAGGAGGCGGCCCTTTTTAAGCCCGCGCAACAAAAGGGTGGCATCCCAATTGCAGGAACATAGGTACGGGACTTAAAAAACAACGTTATGTTTCACAACAGGATAACAGCCGGATACGAACTGGCATCCCGGCTGAAAAAATTCAGGGATGGCGACGGCGTAGTAATGGCCATACCCAGGGGAGGAGTGCCGGTGGGCTACGTGGTGGCCAAAGAGCTCAACCTGCCGCTGAGCCTGGCGCTGGTAAAGAAAATAGGGCATCCGGGTAATAAGGAATATGCCATTGGCGCAGCCAGCCTTGCAGACAGCTATGTAATCCCGCATGAAGGGGTATCGTCCGGCTATATAGACGCTACTGTAGCGCGTGTGCGGGAACGGCTGCAGGAAATGCAGCACACTTACCAGGATCATAGCCGGCAGGAGCCGCTCAGCGGGAGAACGGTGATCATTGTAGATGACGGGATCGCTACGGGCAATACCCTGCTGGCCACGGTTGAAATGCTGCGCCGGGAGCGCCCGTCCAAAATAGTAGTGGCGGTCCCGGTGGCATCAAGAGAAGCTTTCCTGCAGCTATCCGATGCGGCAGACGAGATTGTTTGCCTGCGGGTGCCGGAAGTGTTCTGGGGAGTAGGGGCATTTTACGAAGATTTTCACCAGGTAACGGATCACCAGGTGATCTTCTACCTGCGCAAGCTAAGGGAACAGCATAATGAGCGGGTGTAAGCTTAAGCCACGCCGGTTTTTACGTGGTTGCCGCTCAGTTCCCGGTTGTACCGGTTGCGGTACTGTACGGGCGACAGGCTGGTAAAGCGCTTGAATGTTACACGGAAAGCCTTGGGGTCGGTGTAGCCCACCTTGTACATCACTTCGTTCACATTTTCGCGGGAAGATTCAAACCTGGCTTTGGCGGCCTCCACTTTTACCCGTTGTATATATTCCACCACGGTGTTGGCGGTGGCCTTTTTGAAACGGCGCTCCAGGTTGCGGCGGCTCAGCGCCAGCATGCCGGCCAACTGGTCTACGGTGATCCTTTCCTCGAAGTTCGCTTCAATGAATTCCTGCGCCTTGCGGATGGCATCGTCCTCATGGTCCTTCTGCCCGCGGAACATAATAAAAGGCGACTGGCTGTCGCGCTGGATATCTATCTGGAAGGCTTTGGAGCAGAACATGGCAATTTCCCGGCCAACATATTTCTCTATCAGGTACAGGACCAGGTTCAGGTAGGAGAAAGCGCCCCCGCTGGAATAAATGCCGTATTCATCCGTTATGATCTTGTCCTCCACCAGGTTCACTTCCGGGAACATGCGGCGGAAATCGTTGGCCGCCATCCAGTGCGTAGCGCACTTGCGTCCCGTGATCAGCCCCGTGGCAGCCAGCAGGAAGGCGCCTACGCAAAGGCTGGCCACCTCGGCCCCTTTCTTGTACTGGTCCTGTATCCAGGGAATAAAACCCTGGTTTTGCTGCAAGGCGTTTTCCATGTCACCCTGCAGGGCAGGAATAATAATGAGATCCGTTTTGGCGACATCGGCAATCACCGCATCTGCAAACACGGTGTACATGCCCTTGTATACCGGTACTTCCCTGGCCAGGGCCACCAGTTGTACCTTGAACATGGGATCTTTGCCGGAGGCGGCCAGCAGCTCGTTCACTTCGCTGAACACCTGCCGGGGGCCTTCTACGCTGCCTAATACGGCCCCGTGGGGCACGATGATGGATATGTGTATCATACAGTAAAGGTAAGCGGGAAGGTTGTCACAATCAACCCGTACAGATGTCGCATTTACACCCCCTTCCATGCAGCCATTTACGAGGGCCTTTTTTGCAGAAACGGCGCGAATGCTTATTTTACGGTCATGGCCCTTGTATTGCCCACAGGTACTTATTTCGGGGAGGAACGCAAGCAGGAGGAAAATGCCTGCTTGCGGGTGAATATTACCCGTTACGAGCCGCTCACCGGCATCCGGGAGCACTATCATGAGAATGCCTACCTCAGCCTGCTGATCAACGGTCATTACCAGGAACGGCACAAGAGGGAGGACCGTATTGTGGCGCCCGGCGAAGTGATCTTCCGGCCTGCCGGTTATGACCATGCCAATCATTTCGGGGGGCAGGGCGGCAGTTGCCTCAACATCGAGTTCCGGCGGGAGGCGCTGCAGGAGCTGGCGCCTGCGCGGGTATTACCCGCTAAAACCACCCTGTACCCGCCCGGCGCTTTTGCGGGCCTGTACCGCCTGCTGTACTGTTTTGTGAATGACCTGGCTCCCGGGCTGCCGGAGGAATACCTGTTTCACTGGCTGGCGGAAAGCATGGCTGTTAAAGTGCCTGCCCGCCTGCGCTGGCTGCCCGCGGTAAAGGCCATCCTGGAAAATGAGCTGGATGTGCATCACAGCATTGCTTCCCTGGCCGCCAGGGTACATGTGCATCCCGTGTACCTGGCCCGCGCGTTTAAGGAGCGGGAAGGGCTGACGCCCGGTGAGTACCATTTGCAGGTACGGGTGAAAAAAGCCATGGAGCTGCTCTTCCGCACACAGCAGTCCGTTTCCGCTATCGCTTATGCTACGGGCTTTGCCGATGCCGCCCACCTGATCCGCTCTTTCCGGCTATGCTACCAGGTATCTCCCCACAAGTTCAGGATGGCCCTGAAAAGTTAATACGGTTCAATTTTTCCTGCCTCAGCCATTGTTCCTTTGCAGTAAAAAAGTATGCGCCATTCTATTTTCCTGGTCAGGCTATGCAGCGTTTTGCTGCTATGCTGTCCGTTTGCCTTGTCCGCCCAGGAGCAGTTGCACTACGACCTGCAGGTGCAGGCCAGCCTGCAGCAGCGCTCCTTTGCGGTAAAGGGTACCTTGTCTTTCCTCACCGCTGCCTATGCCACCGATTCCGTGGAGATCGTGATCAGCCAATGTGAAGCCCCGCCCATGCTGCGCCTGCTCACTGCCGGCGTGAAAATAGCCGTGATGGATACGGCGCAGAACCGGCATGGCGATATGGCCTACCGTTTTAAATTCGCGGAAAAACAGGCCCCCGGCACCCGGCTGGAGTTTGCCTATGCATACGACCGCGGCGCCAGGCCCTCGTTCCAGTATTATATTGACAGCAATTTTGTGATGGCCTGCGGATACGGGTCCGCCTGGTACCCGCAGGTGTCTTCCCGCGCGGAGGATGGCAGCACCAAATACACGCGTGGCAAAGGCCGCATTACCGTTACCACCAATAGGGAACTGACACCTGTAATGGCGGCGGCCACGCTGGACACTGCTTTCAGCGGCGGCTATAAAGTATCCGCCTTCGATTATGAGCAGCCGGATATTTTCACGCTTTACATCGGGAACTATGCGCGGCAGGAAAGCCGCGGGGATGTTCCCTTTTACTGTTATACGCTCAGCGCTAACGTGAACGGGGATACGCTGGCCCGCAAGGCATCGGAGGTATTGCATTTCCTGACAAGGCAGTTTGGCCCCCTGGATATTCCCGGTTTTTCCATCGTGGAATTCCCGGACTATGTATCCGAGCGCACCGGCATAGGAGGGGCCAGTATCAAAGGCGGTATACTGATGCCTTCCCGTGCGCTGCAGGAATTTAATTACGCGCTGTTCGGGCACGAGCTGTCGCACCAGTGGTGGGGCAACAAAGTGATCTCCAAGGGACGGAAAGGCGCGGATATGCTGTCAGAAGGGCTGGCGCAGTACGGCTCCCTGCAGGTGGTGCAGCATTTTGACAGCAGCCGGGCCATCCTGTACCGCAGAACGGGCTACCCCGGCTATATCCCGGACCAGTCCGGCTTTGGCTACCTCAAGAATATAGCGGCGGGCAATGATGAGCCGCTGGATGACCTGCATGGCAGCAACGGTCACCTGCTGGGCGACAGCAAGGGGTTCCTGGTGCTGGAGCTGCTATCGGCCACCGTGGGTAAAGCGCGTTTTCACCAGGCATTGCGCCACATAGGGGAGCGGTACAGCCGCACGGGCCTGCGCTGGAGCGATTTCCTGCAGGAGGTAGCAACTGCGCACGGCGGCAGCCTGCAGTGGTTCTACCGGCAATGGTTTGAGCGCACCGGTGCGCCTGCCTGGGAAACCCGGTGGGAGCAGCAACAAAACAAACTAATGCTTACGCTCACGCAAAAGGACAGCCTGTACCGCCTGCCCCTGGAAGTGCTGGTTACCTATGCTGACGGCCGCACTGCACTGGAAAAGATCGAGGTGCGGAACAGCGTCAACAGCATAACGTTGCCGGCAGACGGTGAAGTCAGCAAGGTGCAGGTAGATCCCTTTTTTAAAGTGATCCACTGGGATGAAGCGCTGCGGCCGCAGGCGCTGGCCATGGGCAAGGTACAGCAGGTGCTGAAACTGTTCACGGAGCAAAAGATCCAGGAGGCGGCAGCGCTGGCGCAGTCTTTCCTGGACAAGGGATTGCCGGATGATACCTTTGGCGTGGAATTTTCCCTGCTGTATTACCTGGGGCGTATGAAAGGCATACAGCAGCAGCACGGGGAAGCCCTGCAATACTACCAGCGCGCGCTGCAATGCCCTTACCGCCTGCCGCAGCAACTGGCTTATACCTATTACCGCATTGCGCAGATCGCGCAACAAAAAAAGGATACCGCGCTGTTCAGGTGGGCCTGTGACAACGCGGTGAAAGCAGATAGTATGAATGGCGGGAAGGACGATATGCAGGCAAAAGTGACGCAACTGGCAGCGCTGTGATCATACGGCCAGCTCGCGGGCGCGGTCTATATCGGGACTGTAATACAGCGCTTCCGGTATCTGCGCCAGCGTGGAAGGCTGCACCTGCGGGCCCAGCCCGTAGAACTGCTGGAAGGACATGATCAGCGGCCGCCATTTGTCAGGGTCCACGCGGTTGGTATGCCCTTCCGCCAGGATGGAAGTATCCAGGTATACCCGCTGTATGCGCAGCTCTATGGTTACGATCCGGCCCTGCTGCAGCGGGTTGTCCGCCGCTACCGGGTGCACGGCCGCCACGCCGGCCTCCATCTGTACCGGGCATTCCTGTACGCGGGGCGCGGCCACGGTTTCAGCAGGCAGGGGGGTAAGGCCGGCCAATGCAAATTTTTCCCGCACGTAACGGTAGCCTTTCTGCTGCTTGCCGGCCGGTACCGGGTTGCTGCCGGTAGTGCGCGCCAGGCGGTTTACCGCGGCGGCCTGCGCTACGGATGGCAGGTTGAGCACGCATTGCCCGCTCCGAATAATGTTCTGCGTGGTTTTGGAAGGGGCGGCCAGCCCCAGCATGCAGCGCCAGCCCAGCCAGAAGGCGGAGGACATGGGCGCCAGGTTGTAAGAGCCGTCTTCATTCACCGTGCTGATCAGCACTACGGGCGTGCCGAAGTATAAAATGGGTGGTTCACTTTTTATGTGCATAGCAAAGCATGTTTTACATGAACACTGCAAAGCTATGCCGGCGCGGGGCGCGTGAAAACCCGGTTCTTGCGGTCTTAGGCCGGTTGGAGCATGTCCTGCTGCTCTACGGCCTGCTCCCGGAAGAAGCCTTCTAGGATACCGATCTCCCTGGCAAACATGGTCTTTTTCCGTTTGCCGAAGTACAGCGTGTTCTCTATGCGGTGATTCCCTTCCCACACTTCTTTCAGCTTGCCCTCCTGCAGCTCTGTCCTGCACAGGAAATCGGGCATGATGGAAAAGCCCTTGCCGTTGCTCAGGCAGCGCACGATGGAGCATTTGTTGGGCACAATAAAATTGGGCTTGAAATCCGGGTGCCGGTTAAAGTTCAGGTGCCAGAACCTGCGCAGGTTTTCCATGTCTGCCGCGGTGCTGTACCACACCTGCTGTTTGAGCCATTCTTCCGCCTCCGCGATCTTCTTTTTCCTGATCAGTTGCTGAAAGGGGCGGCTGTCTTCCTGTCCGCCGCCTACCAGTATGATCCTTTCCCTGGAAAATGGCACGTATTCCAGGTTGGGCTGCTGTCCTTTCTGCGGGCAGATAATGAGGTCCAGCAGGCCGTTGTCCAGGTCGTGCTGCATCTCCGGGTATTCCCCGAATTTGATGGTCACGTTAAAAGGCAGGGAGGCGATGTACTGCTCCAGGGTGAACTGGAAGGTTTCCAGGCACATGCCGATGCTGATGGTGGCTTTATTGGTATCTCCGCTTTTGTGAAAATGCTGTTCCGCCGCTTCCAGCTTCTCCACTGCTTCAATGATGAAATTGTACAGCATTTTGGCGCGCTCCGTAGGCACCATCCTGCGGGCTGCACGGTCAAACAGTTTGTAGCCCACGTAGTTCTCCAGGGAGTTGAGGTGCAGGCTTACGCCCGGCTGGGATACATACAGCGCCTGCGCCGTGGCGGTGAGGGAGCCGGTTTCATAAATGGTTTTAAAAGTGCGGAACCATTCCATATTGAGCAGCATAATCTATTATTTTAATGATGCAAATATATCATTTAACTTATTATGCTAATAGTTAAGATGCCGGTAGTTTTGTTCCCGCAATACAAAAACTTTTAGCATATGGATGTAGTAACAAGTATGCCTGTTGCGGAAACCCGCGCCAGGAAAGGATTGCCCGCGGCATTGTGGGCGCTCACCATCAGCGCGTTTGCCATTGGCACCACGGAATTTGTGGCGGTAGGCATCTTGCCCACTATTGCACAAAGCCTGCACGTAAGCATATCGTCCTCCGGCCTGCTGGTCAGCATTTATGCGATGGGCGTGGCCCTTGGCGGTCCCATACTCACCGTGCTGACGGGTAAGCTGCCCCGGAAGCCTTTGCTGGTGGGATTGATGGGACTTTTCATTGCGGGGCATATTGCTTCCGCCCTGGCGCCCAGTTTTGCCGCCCTGCTGGCGGCCAGGTTCATTTCCGGTTTTGCGCATGCCGTTTTCTTCGGCGTGGGCGCCACCATTGCCGCCACACTGGTAGCGCCCGATAAGAAGGCCACGGCCATTGCCATTATGTTTGCCGGGCTTACCATCGCCATTATTGCCGGCGTGCCGCTGGGTACTTTCATCGGGCAGCATTTTGGCTGGCGCGCTACGTTTGTGGGCGTGGCCTTGCTGGGCGTGATCGGTTTCTTTGCCACCCTGCTGCTCCTGCCCGGGAATCTTAAACAAGGTCCGCCGCTGCGGCTGAAGGACCAGTTGCAGGTAGTGAGAAGCGGGCCCATATTGCTGGTGCTGGCCATTACGGCCTTGGGTTACGGCGGCACTTTCGTGACCTTTACCTACCTGGCTACGCTGCTGGAAAAGATCAGCGGTTTTTCCGCCGGCGCGGTGGGCTGGCTGCTGCTGGTCTACGGCGTGGCTATTGCACTGGGCAATATGATAGGAGGGAAGGTGGCCAACATCAACCCGGCCCGGGTGCTGATCCGCCTGTTTATGCTGCAGGCGCTGGTGTTGCTGCTGTTCACATTCACCGTTCATTACCAGGCGCCGGCTGTTATCACCCTGTTTGCCATGGGCCTGTTATCCTTTGCCAATGTGCCGGGACTGCAATTGTACATTGTGCAACTGGCGGAAAAATACCTGCCGGGCACGGAAGACATATCGTCCTCCCTGAACATCTCTGCTTTTAACCTGGGTGTGGCCATTGGCGCTTATGTGGGTGGTTTTGTAGTAGACCATGCAGCGTTGGGGCTGGGGGCTACGCCGTGGATAGGTGCGCTGATCGTGCTGCTGGGCGGGGTGCTGACGGTGTATAGTTACAGGAGGAATGGGGAGGTAAAAGAATAAAAAAATTTGGCGGAAGGTAACAATTTTGTTACCTTTGATAAGGTTCTTTGAAATATTGGAAATCGGCTTTGGTCGCTACTGCAGAAAAACCAGGGCCGGCATGAAGTGCATGTTATGCATTGGATGATCTGCTGTCTATGTTTTTGGAAGAAAGGATATATATAGTTAGCAAAAAAATTACAGATGCATTTCAAGGAAGTTTTATCAATCTTAAAGAAAGATGGTTGGATAATAAAAGTACAGAAGGGTAGTCATATCCAGTTAGTCCACCCAACCAAACCAAAGAAGGTTACGGTACCTGCACATGGGAAAAAAGATATTCCCCCTGGTACACTGAATGAAATTTGGAAGCAAGCGGGGCTGAAATAGCCCGCTTGCTCCTTATATAAAACGCTTAATTCTGAATCTTCAATTTTTTTGAAAGTAAGCTCGAATTAACTAAACCGTTTATCTATTACCAAAAACTGAAAAATCTGCCCTAAATCAAAAGGAGGAGAAAATTATGCATGCAATGGAATTGATTATCGAAAAAGCAGATGTAGGCTTTCTTGGAAGAGTACATTGCGAAGATAATCTGATCATCGATGAAGCGGATAACCTTGAAACATTAGAAGAAAACATTAAAAAGGCCCTGAAGGAATTTCACGGCTTAAACCCGAAGGACGTCAAATTTGAACGTAAATATGACCTCTCCGCTTTATTTGAGAAATTTAATTATTTGAAAATTTCAATTGTGGCTGAATTAGCAGGACTCAATGCTAGTTTGCTGCGCCAATACGTGACAGGTGTTAAACACCCTTCTGTAAGCCAAGCCAAGAAAATAGAAGAAGCAATTCACCGTATTGGGAATGAATTAAATCGCATACATGTGTATGCTGAGTAATTTTTTGCGATGGACCTTTCAAACACCGACATCTTTAAGCCCTGGCAATCGAGCCAGGGCTTTTTTATTGTCCTTACCCAGGCAATTGCACCTCCCTGTGCGCATCACCCCACCGCTCCAGCGCTTTCCACACCGGTATCAGTTTTTCCGCGCTGTCAGTCAGCCGGTACTCTACCCGGGGCGGCACTTCCGGGTAAACGGTGCGGTGAAGCAGCCCGTCCTTTTCCAGCTCCCGCAGTTGCAGGGTAAGCATGCGGTCCGTAATGCCGGGCAGTATCTTTTTCAGCTCAATGAAACGCAGCGCCCTGTTTTCCAGCTTGTACAGGATCAGCAGCTTCCAGCGCCCGCCCAGCAGGTCTATGGCGTATTCCATGCCGCAAAGGTCATTCAGTTTTTCGCGGTTAATGCTGTTCGTAGACGTCATCTTTCTCTTTGCCATTACTTACATTTTTGTGTGTGGCGTACAACGGGTTGCCTCGCTGCAAAATTAACCATATGAGGATAATTTTGCCCCGGTTAATAAAATAATACTACTATGAATGTGTTAATCGTATATGCGCACCCGGAGCCCAAAAGCATGAACAATGCCATGTTTAAAGCCGCCGTAGAGGCGCTGACAGCCGCCGGTCACCAGGTGCAGACCTCCGACCTGTACGCCATGCAGTTTGATCCTGTTTCCGACCGTGCTAACTTTACCAGCGTGCATAACCCGGCATTCTTCAAACAGCAGTTGGAAGAGGTGCACGCTACGGAGGTGAATGGCTTTGCATCGTTCATCGACGCGGAACAGCAGAAAGTGGAATGGTGCGACCTGATGATCTGGCAGTTCCCGCTGTGGTGGTTTAGTGTACCGGCCATCCTTAAAGGTTGGGTGGACCGGGTGTTTGCCATGGGCCGTATGTATGGGAACGGGCATTTTTATGAGAACGGTATTTCGAATGGCAAGAAGGCCATGCTAAGCCTCACGACCGGCGGAGCGGAAGAAACCTATATTGAGGGAGGTTTACATGGTGACCTGGCCGGGATACTGCGCCCCTTGCATCGCGGCATACTTGAGTTCAACGGCTTTTCCGTACTGCCTCCGCAGGTAGTGTATGGCCCGGCCAGGATGACGGAGGACGGCCGCCGGCAGGAACTGGACAACTGGCAGCAGCGCCTGCGCGATATTGTGAATGAACCGGTTTTTACTGTAGGTGCTTACTAAACTGATCACATATGAAAATTCTCCTGGTAGGCGCTACCGGCGCCATCGGCAGGCAGGTAAAAGCAGCCCTGGAGGTCCGGCATGAGGTGATCACCGCGGGCCGCAGCAGCGGCAACCTGCAGGTGGACATTGCCGATGCCGCCTCCATTGAGCACCTGTTCAAACAGGCGCCGGCGCTGGATGCCTGTATTGTTACCGCCGGCTCCTCCCACATGGAAAGCTTTCAAACGCTGAGGGAGGAAAGCCTGCTGCCGGATATCCGGAGTAAGTTGCTGGGGCAGGTGAACCTCGTGCTTATCGGGCAGCATTACCTGAATGATAGGGGATCTTTTACGCTAACCTCCGGCATTCTGGCGGATGAGCCGGCGCGCGGTACTGCCGCTGCATCCGTTGTAAGCGGGGCCATACACAGCTTTGGGATGGCGGCTGCTGCGGAACTGCAAAGGAACCTGCGGATCAACGTCGTAAGCCCGGGACTGGCGGCGGATTCCTATGCCGCCATTGGCCACCTCTTTCCGGGCTTTAACCCGGTGCCGATGCAGAAACTGGTGAACGCCTACCTGAAGAGCGTGGAAGGAGTGATCAACGGGCAGGTGATACGGGTATATGAATAAGCAATGGAGGGTTTAATACCCCCATTGCTGCATCATGTGCAGGTCTTCCTTCACGCATTCCAACGGCGTTTTGCCCTGGTAGGACTCCTGCTCTATAATAAAGTGCGTGGTGCCGCCGGACTTTTTGCCCAGGTCTATCACTTCTTTTACCGGGATCACGCCCTTGCCCAGCACTGTGCTTTCATAGTCTCCGCCCATTTCACCTTTGGTTGATTTGATCTCATCCTTTACATGCATCAGCTCAAAACGGCCGGGGTATTTTTTTACTATATCCAGCGCAATGCCGCCGGCATGGTACATATTGCCGATATCCAGTTGCTGGGCCACCAGGGAGGGATCGGTGTTTTCCAGCATCAGGTCGAAGAGCTGCCGGCCGTTCAGCTTTACGCTGAATTCAAAGTCGTGGTTATGATAGCCGAACTTCATGCCTGACTTTTTACACAGCTCCCCGCTTTTGTTGAACACGTCCATATAGGCCATGAAGCCGTCGTAGGTTTTGCGCAGCTCTTCGTCCAGCCAGGGGCTGATCACATATTGCTGACCCACGGTGGCGGCATCTTCCACGGTGTATTTCCATTCATCTGTAAAATCCTTCTTTGCTGCATCCCAATGCCGTTTAGCCATCACCGTATGGCCGCTGGGCATCAGCAGACCCAGGTCGTCCAGCCGCTGTTTGAATGCTTTGGGCGCCCAGCCGTAAAATTTGCGGTTCACGTAGTTGGCATGTTCCACGTACTTATATCCCATACCGGCTATTTGCTGCAGGGTGCCGGCAGGGTCCCGCTTCATATCATCGCGCACGGAGTACAACTGTACGCCGGTGATGGCTTTGATCTTTGCGGTGGCCAGCAGCCTGCCGGCGCCCGGCAGCAGGGCGCTGCCTGCCAGCGCCACGGCGCCTTTTTTCAGGAAGTCTCTTCTTGACGTGTTCATGGGTAGTGGTTTAGGCTGGTTAAAATAGTGAAATTTACACGAATTTCACTATGCCTTAAAACCGGGCATAGGCGCCTACGCAGAACAGTCCCTTATAGCCAAAGCCGGCTTCCGCAAAGCCGCCCACACGGGCGCCAAACCGAGCCCCGATGCCGGTGACCTGGAAATTGAAATGCCCTGTGCTTTCCGATGATTCCGCACCGCCGCCCGGCTGGTACTTTTCATTATGGGAGGTATAGCCCAGACCCAGGCCGGAGTACAGGGTGAAGAAGGGGCGCCGCACATAACGGTAGTCCACTTCTGCGGCAATGGTGTAATAGTCCCTTTTGATACGGCCGGTGTGCACGCCGTCCTGCCAGGCGTCCGCGTTGGCATGCTCATACACCAATGTGCCGCCCACTCCCAGCCGCCCCATCACCAGGTATTTGTATGAGAGATGCACGGCGCCGGAATAGTTCTCATTATCCTGGCTGATCTCCCCGCCGCTTACAGCGGTGGCGAGCACATCGGAAAAGGCATCCAGGAAATCGCTCGTAGTGCCCAGCCCGTAACCCAGGCTGATCTCGTGGCGGCGATCCTGTGCAAAGAGGCTATTGCCCGCCAGCAGGCAAAGGGCGGACAAAAGGAATAGTTGTTTCGTTTTCATAAGCGTTATTTTAATAGTTAATTCATAAGCGTAGTAACAGGTTAACGCTCCACTGCATCCTTAAACGCCTGTAGTATGTAGGGCCAACCCTGTTCGCTGCCCATGGCGGCTGTATAGTCTTCCCAGCCCTCGCCGTAGCGGTCAAAACCGCTGTGCACCAGTTTTACGGTAGTAGCATTGTTTCCGGCGGGCTCAAAGTTGACGCTTACTTTACCTGCTTTGCCCGGGTCCGGTTCCGGTACACGGGCCGGGCTGATCTGCCAGGTAAAAGTAATAGCGGAAGGCGGGCGCACAGACAGTACACGGCCCCAGTCGCAGCGGAAATGATGTGGCCCTGTTTCATAACATTTTCCACCCTCCCGTGGTTCAATCTCTATATGTTCCAGTTTGTCCTGGCTCCAGGTATATGCTTTGGGCCACCAGTAGGCCAGTTGACCGGTAAATACCCGGAAGGCGTTCTCCGGCGGGGTTTGTACGGTAATGGTAGCGGTGATGCCGGTTTCCATATCGTTCTTTTGGTGCATGCGCCACAAAAATACTGCCACGTACAGGCAGGCCGAGCATTCAAAACAACATGGCCGGTTAAAAAGATTATCCGTACCTTTAGGATGTCATAGCCATTTACTGGATGCTTTTCTTATAGCTGGTTTCTGACAGCTAACTGCCGGCAAGTGCATGTTCCGGCCATCATACATTCCTATACAAAGAGTGGTAAAGTAACACAAGACCGGCCATTTGTTCATTTCTTAAATTAGTGTACTATGAACCTGTATGTATCAAATTTAATGTCACACATTACAGCAGATCACCTGAAAAAGTTGTTTTCCGAATATGGTCCTGTGGTTTCCTGCAGGGTTATTTCCGACAGGTTCACCGGTGCTTCGCGTGGCTTTGGATTTGTGACCATGCAGCAGGATGACGAAGCAATGACCGCTATGAAAGAACTACAGGGAAGGAACGTAGAAGGAAGGTGCCTGGAGGTAGAAGAAGCCAGGGCGCCTACCATCGAGCCAACTTATTAAGCAGGAATGCAGCCTCGCATTGTTAGAATGCTTCTCCCAGGTTAATGTAAAATATCCGGTCGTGCCGGCTGATGCCAAAGTCCAGCGCAATATTCGTATTGGAGCGCTTGTTGAACTTGATGCGCAGGCCTGCGCCGGCTGCCGGATGGAAACCGGTGAACCGGTATTTATCCGGTTGCGTAACGGTATTCATGTTCACAAAAACGGTAAAGCCCAGCAGGCCGTCGGCCGTAATATCCCGCCGGTATTCCGCCTCCAGATTAAAAAGCCCTTTGCCCCGGTAACGGTTTTGCTCGATGCCCCGGCCACTCCGGTTATTAGGTTCCCATCCAATGCTGGGCAGGTCCAGGTACGGGGTTTTGTTGCCCAGCACCGTCCAGTAATACCCCCATAAGGCCAGCACATGCTGTTGCCAGGAAGGTCCGAAATGAAAATATTTCCGGTAGTCCACGTACAGGGAAGACCAGTAGTCATCGCTGCCCAGGAAGCGCGGGTTCAGGCGCAGCACGGCATTGGCATAGTACCCGGACTGCGGGTTGATGGAGTTTTGCCGGCTGTCCTTCAGGAGGTTCAGGGAGATACCGGATGAGAGGGAGTGGCTGCCTGGCTCCGTGCCGTACCGGTATTTTACAAAAGTGGGCAGGTACATGGAGTCGTTGTTCTTTAGCTCTATGGAGTAATGCCAGTCCAGGTGGTAGCCCAGTCCCGCTAGCAGCCGTGGCCCGATCTTGCGCATAAAGGTCTGGTAAAAGCGCACGTAGTTGTTGTCCAGCAGTTGCTTTTCATTATCCGGCACACCTTTGCCCAGTCCCCAGGTATATTGCGGGTTCACGATAAAGCGCATGTCGCCTGTGATATTATGCTGGTTGCCTTCCAGCCACAGGTTGGAATGGAAGGAAAAAGAAAAGCGCCCGCTAAAGGAGAAGGAAGGGGAGAACGATACGTTGGACAGGAAGGTGCTGCGCCGGGGGCCCAGGTAAAAGGCCGCATTGGTAGAAGTGATCAGCGCCGTGCCGCCCCCGGGTATATTGGTGGGCACCGGTATCAGGGAATAGTATATTTTCCCGTTGTCGCTTTTTTTGGGGACATTTCCCCGCTTAATGTGGAATGTGTGCTTTAATATCCCGATAATATCCCGTTTTAATACGGAGTCTTCCTCCTCTTCATAATATCTCCGCTTCTGCAGGTCCGTTTCCTTTTGTTGCCCCGCCACCCAGCATGGCAGCAGGAGGAATGGGAGCAGCAGTATCTGTTTGATATAAGTGAACGGCTTTTTGGGTGAGCGGCTATACATACTTTAAGTGGAACGTTTAACTTAATATAAATAAAATATTGTGCCACCTAAAAATATTTCTCCATTGTAATGCCGTAGGTGATCAGGAGGTTTTCCCGGTCGGTACGGTTCAGCTTGTTGTAGGTAACGGCCGCGGTGAGCAGCAGCCAGGAGCGCAGTTTCAGGGACAGGCTGTTGCTGGTTTTAATAATGATATCGCTACCATTGGAAAGGGAGTTTTGCAGGTAGTTGGACCCTTCAACGACCACGATGTCCCGGATCACCCATTTATACATCACGCGGAACGAGTTCCGGAAGGTGTGGTACACATCCGGGATCGTGTCTTTCAGGAACAGGTCACTGTTCTCGAACAGGATGCCATTACTCAGGTTCAGCGTGGCATTGGGGCGGTGTATCACGTCGTAGCCCACGCCCAGCCCTCCCTGGAAGCGGTTGTTGATCTTCAGGGACAGGCTTTTGTCATAATTGGCCAGGCCCCAGTAATAGAATTTCCGGTTATCGTTATAGAGATTGAAATCCAGGGCGGCAGAAAGATCGTCGTTGGTGGGATTATGGTCCTGCTTGCCGTATACATAGCTGGCGGAGGCATTGAGCGACACTTTTTCCTTACTGATCTTAAAGGCAAAGGCATTGTTCAGGAGGTAGGAATTACCGTCTTTCGTGTGATTGATAGAACCCGTAGAGGCATACTTGAGAAAGTAATAGGTAGAGTCACTGAACTGCGCCAGGCAGGAAAGGCTACAGCAAAGCACTGCCAGTAGCGCTACTATTCTATTCATCATCAGGACCTTGTGTTTGATTTGCATGCGGAGTAAAGCAGCCGCAATTAGCGTGCCTGATGTAGTGCGGGTATAAGACCGGCAGCTTATATTTGTCCTAATGTACTTGTTATGAACATTTCATTGAAAGACCCCGGCACCCAAGGGCTGGCGAACATACTGCTGGTCATGCTGATCTGGGGCAGCGCCTTTACTGCTACCAAAATAGCGGTGGAGGAAGTAACGCCGTTCATGCTGGCTTTCCTGAGGAACGGGATCGCCTCCGTTTGCCTGCTGCCTTTTTTCCTGGTGAAGATCAGGCAGGCCACGCGGCCCCTGCCTTATGTAAAAATGAGCTTTATGGGGCTAACGGGCATCACACTTTTTTACGCATTCTTTAACAGCTCCCTGGTATATACCACCGCTGCTGCCGGCGCGTTGGTACAGGGCATACTGCCGGTAGCCATTGCCCTGCCGGCGGTACTGTTCCTGCGGGAAAGGCTCACCCGCACGCAGGCGCTGGGCATTGTGCTGTCTGTAGCAGGTGTAGTGCTCGTAGGCTTTACCAATGGCCATGCTGCCGGCAGGAACCCGCTGCTGGGAAGCGTGCTGATGATACTGTCCGTATTTTCATGGACGGTATATACCATTCTTTCCAGGAGTATCCGTCATATAGACCCGGTGCTGGTCACCGCTTTCAGCACATTTGCCGGAACGGTGCTGCTGCTGCCCGCGCTGGCCCTGGAGCCGGGAGATCATATTATCTCCGGCATCAGTTGGAAGGGCTGGGCGGCTATTGCCTACCTGGGGCTGTTTGCTTCCGCCCTGAGCTATATCCTTTACAATAAAGCGCTGCAACTGTTGCCTGCCGCACAGGTAGGCGCATTTCTGAACCTGGACCCTGTTATCGGTGCGGTTATCGCCATTATTTTCCTGCGGGAAAAGGTAACGGGCTGGCAGATAGCCGGCGGTCTGCTGGTGCTGGCCGGCCTGTGGCTCAGCTCAAAGACCGCCGGGGAAAAAGCGCGGGATTAACGTTTGCTGTTCCCTGCTTTGGCAAAGGTCAGCCCTTTTGCCTGCATGGCCTGTTTCAGCAGCACCAGGGCATTGGGGCCAATACCATGGAGCCGCGCTACCTCCGCCTCCGGCAGGGTGCTTAACTTTTCCAGCGTAGTATACCCGGCGGCCTGCAAAGCTCTTTGTGCAGGCCGCGCCAGCCCGGGAGGAAGATCATGCTGCATATGGTCTGTCTTGTTAATTTAGTTAGATTCGGCAAGCGCTTTGAGTTTTTCCAGCGCTTTGGGCCAACTGTCTTTGAAGTATTTTTCGTAATCTTCGTCGTTCAGGTCCATGTCTACGACCAGCTCCGTTTTCCCGTCCTGGCCCTTAAGCGTGTAGTTTTCCATGGCGCCATGCCATCCCTGGGTTTTGGCCGTTTCTATGTCCTCCACACCATTCTTCACATAACCAAGGTGTTTGAAGGACATGAACTCATTGGGAATGTTTTCCGCAACCGTAGATACCATGCCTTCGTTGTTGCCGTTGAGGAACAGGACCTTGCCGCCTTTTTTCCAGTCCGTGTCTGCCCAGGAGCCTTCGCTGAAAGGAGCGGTCCAGGCACGGTAGGTGGCGTCGTTCCAGAGGGTGGCCCACACTTTTTCGCGTGGGGCATTGATCGTGATCTTGAGCTGTTTTTTTCCCATGACGATGAAATTTATGATCCCAAAGATCGGGCACTTTGGGGACAGCGAAGTGGGGGAATGAGGACAAGTATGGGTGCCAGGCGGGACATATAGATTTTCTTTATTATTTTGAGGCCATAAATCCAAAATGGCCATGCAAAGATCCAACAGACGTAAATTCCTTGGGACTGCCGCCGCGCTTTGCGCAGGCACAGCAGCCGCCGCCATGCCGCTGCCTGCAGCAGCAAAGAAATATCCCGTAGTGCATCATGTGTTTTTCTGGCTAAAGAACCCCGGTTCCAAAGAAGACCGTGACAAACTGGTTGCCGGCGTTAAAACGCTGGCCAAAATAAAAACCGTGCGCGAACTGCATGTAGGCGTGGTGGCCAGTACGGAAAAAAGGGAGGTAGTGGACAACAGTTGGGCGGTTTCAGAACTGATGTTCTTCAGCGACCTGGAAGGCCAGGCGGCTTACCAGACGGACCCCATTCACCTGGAATTTATTAAGAACTGCGAGCATCTTTGGGAAAAGGTGATCGTGTATGATGCCGTAGCAGTATAAGAGGGCATCAGCAGCCCAGCACACTTTCACTGACCTCCTCGAAATCTGTTGCCGGCGCGCCGCACAACTGGCAGCAGAAATGCGCCGGTAATGCAGCAAAAGCGGTGCCGGGCGCAATCTCCAGCTCCGGTTCTCCCAGTGTTTCATCGTACACGCTCAGGCAGTGGCGGCACTGGTGCAGGCTTTTTTCCGCCTGCATAACGGGGGCCAGCGCCTGCCGGCTGCTTACAAAATCCTGCAGGGCATTGGCTTCACTGCCCAGCTCATAGAAGTGTTTGCAAAGCGCCGCCAGGTAAGGGCCGAGTTGCTCCTTGGGCACATTCTCCCGGTACAGCAGCAGGGCGGAGGTATTGGGATTGAAGCCCGGTGTGTATAATATGTCGTAGCGCTGCATGTATTTCAGCTTGCTGCCGTATTTATTCTCCTGCCGGCGTATCACCACGGAGCCAAACTGCCCTTCTGCAGCCTGTATGCGCACGCTGAAGCAGAGGCCGTAGGTACGCAGGTCCGCAATATCAAAATGGCGCACAATATGGCGCTTTACCACCAGCGCGTCCTCCGAATTATCTTCCACGTGCCAGTTCAGCTCATTGGCCGCATGCCGCACGTTAATGCGGTACTTGCCCAGGGTATAGTCCCACAGGTGGCGGTGCGCCGGGTCTATGTTCTTGATGATGATGGTTTTCCAGGGGGTGGCATATAGCTGCCCGGTGCGGGTTTCCATGCAAATGGCGCAGATATCCTGCAGGAAGGCCAGGGGAAAGCGCTCGTCCCGGCGGTAGATGCCCAGCCAGTAGCCGTTATTGTGCCGGTTAAACCCTTCGTAGTAGGGCAGGTGGAAGGGCGGCAGCTCCAGCTCCTGGTCCGCCGGGCGGCCCATGTATTCAATATCTTTCTTCGTTTGCTCGTAGAGGTTATAGCTTCCGTCTGCGCCTTTTCCCAGCAGTGATTCTATGTGGCGGCTTACCCGGCTGATGTGGTTCGTGTACACCAACTCCGGCCAGGGCAGCAGGCGGCCGGTGCCCGGGAAGCGGACGAACAGGTACCAATAGTGCGCATGCTCCGACGCGATCCAGTTGATATGCCCGGTAAAGAAAGGCACAAAGGTCTGGGTGCTGTCGCAGATATTGAGCTTCAGGGCGGGCGTATAGTCAAACAGGTCGAACACGTCTTTATACACGCCTTCCGTGAGCCAGCTATCGCCCGTAAAAATGCCGGCGGCCGGGTAGGAGCTGGTAATGTTGGGACAGGCCCCCTGCTCGTGGAACAGGATATCCTGCTCCCGGCACTGCTGGGTGAACTGTTTGAGCTGCCGGGCCGGCACGTCTATCAGCAGTTGCTGGCGCTGCCCGAAGCGCACCTGCGTTACTTTGGCGGCAGCGGCTATCTGTAGCACTTCGTGCAAATGGCCGGGGGAGATAATGCCGCCGGTAAAATTGATGCTAAGGGTATGTATTTGCTTCGCCATTATACGATCGCATTTACGGGTTGTTCTTCCAGTTCCTTCACAGGCGTTTTCACCTGGCGCTCCAGTATGGCCAGTACTTCCGGCTTGCAGCTACCGCAGCCCTGCCCGGCGCCGGAGGCCTGGCAAAGCGCCTCCAGGGTGGTATGCCCTTCCTTTATTTTATTGCAGATATTGCCTTCGCCTACATTGCCGCAGGAGCATACCACCGCGCCTATTACGGGGTCCGCCTTCTTGCCGGAGCGCAGCAGTTGCAGCCTTTTTTCACTCAGCTCCATGTTATGCTGCATCAGCTCCTTGAACATGATAAACTCCGCCTTGTCGCCGATCAGGATGGCGCCGGCCAGGCGGTCGTTATGGATAATGCATTTCTTGTAATAACGTTTGGCCTTGTCAATGAACACCACTTCCTCGTATGCGGGATCATCGGGCGTATTCACCATGCCCAGGGAGCAGATGTCTGTGCCCTGCATTTTCAGGATGTTCATGAACACCGAGCCCTGGTAAAAGCCCGATATGTCGCCGCAAAGGTAACGCGCCACTACGGCTGCCTGCTGCTCCGCCGCGGCGGTAATGCCGTACAGGGTGCCGTTGAATTCCGCTATTTCCCCGATGGCGTAAATATCCGGGTCGTTGGTCTGCAGGTACTCATTTACCACTACGCCGCGTTTGCAATCCAGGTGGCTGGCCCTGGCCAGCTCCGTATTGGGCACGGTGCCAATAGCCACCACCACTGCCTGGCAGTCCATCTGCCGGCCGCTTTTCAACTGTATGCCCTCTACATTCTCCAGCCCCATAAAGCGCTCTACTTCATCATTGAACAGCACTTCTATGCCGCGGTCCGTCAGCTCCTCGTACAGCAGGCGGCTGCCCAGCTCGTCCAGTTGCCGGTCCATGAGGCGGGACGTGCGCTGTATAACGGCCACGTCTATCTGCATTTCGCGGAGGGAGGCGGCCAGCTCTATGCCCAGCAGGCCTCCGCCGGCTATCACCACTTTCCCTTTGGCGGGATCGATATGCCGTATGAAGGCGTCCGCATCCGGGCGGCTGCGCATGGTGAAGATGCCGTTCAGCGGGGGCATGTCCTTCAGGGTGGCGGCCCGGCTGCCGGTGGCCAGTATCAGCACATCGTAGGGATGCTGCCTGCCCCGGCTGTCGGTCACGGTTTTACGTTCCCGGTCTATACGGGTAATGCTCACGCCCTGGTGAAAGGCGATGTCGCTGCCGTTCATTTCCTCCTGCGACATTTTCAGCAGTTGCTCCCATTGCTGCACGCCGCTGATGTAATCCGGCAGCATCACGCGGTTGTAGAAGGGCAGGGCCTCCTTGCTGAACACGGCTATTTCATCTGTTGTGTTCAGGGCGCGGTAGGAGCGCACAAAGCCGCAGGCGCCTGCGCCCGCGCCTACCACTACGATCTTTTGTACCGGTTTTTCATAACGTTGTACCTGTACGGCGGCAAATTTCAGGTCCGGCTGCCCGGATACCGGGTCTACGCGGTTATGCGTCAGGTTGTTGGCGCGGTTGAGGTCGCTGTGCAAAATTTTACCCCAGTGCATAGGCAGGAATACCACGCCTTTTTTTATGCGGCTGCTCAACTGCGCTTTTACGCGCACCGTGCCCTGGGCGTTGCGCACTTCCACGATATCATCCTGCGCAATATTCCTTTCGGCTGCATCTGCCGGGTGTATTTCCAGGAAGGCGGCGGCAATATGCTGCTTCAGCTTGCCCACCTTGCCGGTTTTGGTCATGGTATGCCACTGGTCGCGGATGCGGCCGGTGGTGAGTATCAGCGGCAGTTCCGGGCACACGGGCGCAGAACTGTTGCCGTCCTCAAAGGAGTGTATGATCGCTTTTTCAGTAGGTGTGTAGAAACGGTGGTCGGTAAACAGCCGGGGCGTGCCATTGCCTGCTTTGGTGCCGGCGTAGGGCCACTGCACGCTGCGTTTGGCGCGCAGGGTCTCGTAATCCAGCCCGCTGATGTCTATGCGGGTGCCGGCCGTCAGCCGTACATGCTCTTCATAGATGCCGGCAGGAGACGTATAGTCGAAACCGTGGTAGCCCATTTTCTGCGCAAAACGGCAGATGATCTCCGCGTCGGGCAGCGCCTGCCCGGGAGGCGTGGTGATCTGGTGGAGGTAGCTGATACGGCGCTCGGCATTGGTCATGGTGCCTTCCTTTTCCGCCCAGGCGGCGGCGGGCAGCACTACATCCGCATAGCGCAGGGTTTCGGGCTTGTTGGAGATCTCCTGCACCACTACGAACTTCGCTTTTTGCAGGGCGGCCTCGGCCCTGCGCACATCCGGCAGGCTTACCAGCGGGTTGGAACCAATGATCCAGATGGCTTTGAGACGGCCGTCTTCCAGCGCGGTGAACATATCGGTGGCCGTCAGGCCCGGTTTTTCGGCAATGGCGCCGCCGCCCCAGAAAGCCTGTACTTCTGCCCGGTGCTGCGGGTTGTTGAGCACGCGGTGCGCCGGCAGCAGGTTGGCCAGTCCGCCCACTTCGCGGCCGCCCATGGCATTGGGCTGCCCGGTGAGGGAGAAGGGGCCGCTGCCGGGCTTGCCGATATGCCCGGTAATAAGGTGCAGGTTGATCAGGCTCAGGTTCTTGCGCACCCCCACGGCGCTCTGGTTCAGCCCCATGGTCCACATGGAAATGAAGCCATTGGCGCGGGCGATGCAGGCGGCGGTCTCGCGGATAGCCGTTTCCGGTATGCCGCAGATGGCGGCTGCTTCCGCCAGGCTGCGCTGCATCACTGTTTCACGGTAAGCGTCAAAGCCTTCGGTATGCTGCTGTATAAAATCATGATCCGTATGCCCGTGCCCGATCAGCCAGCAGCCAATGGCATGGTGCAGCACGATGTCGGTGCCGGGATTCAGTTGCAGGTGTATGTCTGCAATGGCGCAGGTTTGCGTGGAGCGGGGATCGCTGACAATGATCTTCATATCCGGGTTGGCCGCCTTGGCGGCTTCCACGCGCCGCCACAGGATGGGATGGCACCAGGCGGGATTGGCCCCGGCTACAAAGATGCAGTCCGCCTGCTCAATATCGTCATAACAAATAGGCACGCTGTCTTCTCCCAGCGCCATTTTATAGGCAGCCACCGCGCTGCTCATGCAGAGGCGGGAGTTGGTATCGATATTATTGGTGCCAATGAAGCCTTTTACCAGCTTGTTGATCACATAATATTCCTCCGTCAGGCATTGCCCGGATGCGTAAAAGGCTACGGCATCTGGCCCGTGCTGCGCAATAATGGTCCGGAAAACCGCCGCTGTTCTTTCCAGTGCCTGCTCCCAGCTCACGCGCTGGCGGGGCAGTTGCCGGTTGTAACGCATTTCGGGGTACAACAGCCGGTCTGATGTGTCCATGACGGTGTAGTGCAGGTTCATGCCCTTGGAGCAAAGCATCCCGCGGTTTACGGGATGGTCTTTGTCGCCGCTCACCTGCAGCCGTCCCTGCCTGTCCTGCTGCACCACCACACCGCAACCTACACCACAATAGCAACAGGTAGTTTTGAAAGAAGCCTGCATGAGTACTTTTTGTTATGATTGTAAAATGCCGAACGCGGAAAGCTATACGCCCAATGCTTCCTGCATTTTGCTTTTCGCGTTCTGCGTTTCGCTTTTCGTTTTTGGTACAAAGCTGGTGATCATCACGATCACAGACACTGCTATCACCACGTAACCGATATACTGGAACGCCTCTACGTAGGTGATGGTATCCGATTTGAACAGGAAGCCGAACAGCATGCCGCCCAGGTTGCCGCCTGCGCCTACAATGCCGCTCACCAGGCCCACGTTCTTCTCATTGATAAAAGGCACAATGCCATAGGTGGCGCCATTGGCCATTTTCAGGAAGAGGGCAAAGCCCAGCATGGCGGTAATGGCCAGTACCAGCGACCCGGCCTGCGCAAACAGCAGCAGCCCTGCGCCTTCCAGCAGCAGCACCAGCGCCAGCAAACGGCCCTTGCCTTTCATGCCGGCTTTGGCGCCTACCTTGTCGGATACAATGCCGCCCAGCGCACGGGCAAAAATGTTCATAAAGCCAAACACGCCCGCCCAGAAACCGGCGCTTCGCTGGGAAAGGCCAAAGCTGTCCACAAAGTGCAGGGAAGCCACATTGTCAAAAGTGATCTCCATGCCAAAGCACATGGCATAGGCCAGCGTGAGCGCCCAGATGCGCCAGTCCGCCAGCACAGACCAGTCTGTTTTGCCCTTGGTGCGCCGGTAGTCCGTTTCGTCGTAATTGCCCGCCGGCGTATCCTTGGTGTACCTGTGGTACAGGAAAGCCACCAGCAGCATCATGATGCCGGGCACGATCATGGCATAGCGCCAGGCTTCCTGCTTCGTATAGCCAAAGCCGGTAATGGCGGCAAATATCAGCGGCATCACCATGTTGGTAACACCTCCGCCCAGGTTGCCCCAGCCCCCGGTAATGGCGTTGGCCGTGCCTTTAATGGCCGGTGCAAACATCATGGAGGTATGGAACTGGGTAATAACAAAGGAAGCGCCTATCACGCTGATGGCTAAACGGAACAGCAGAAAGGTTGTATAATCTTTGGAAAGCCCTACCAGGAATACCGGTATGGCGCCTACCAGCAGCAGCCGCACGGCCGTTTTGCGCGGCCCCCAGGTATCGCAGAGCCTGCCGATAAGCAGCCGGGCGATGATGGTGCCGGATACGGAGGCGATAATAATATTACCTATCTGCGATTTGCTGAGGTCCAGGTCCTCCCGGATGGTGGGCATTAGCGGCGCCAGGCCAAACCAGCCGAAGAAGCATACAAAGAACATCAGCCAGGTAACATGAAAGGTGCGCATCTGTATGCTGTTGAGGCTGAAGATCCGGAGGGCCTGCAAGGGCTGGTTGTTGTTATTGTTGGATTGTATAGAAGCCATAAGTATCTTTTTTTCAGGTTGTGTTTTTGATTTACTTGAACAGCCAGGAGGGCTTGATGCTCACCATCAGGTAGGCCCAGTTGCTGCTGTGATCCGGGTTGCTGATGTTCTTCACGCCGACGGAGGTCAGCGATTCCGTGCTGCGGAAGTAGCTGTAGCCGCCTTCAAAGGCGATCATGGGCGTGAGCGAGAACACGGCCGTGAGGTCCGCTTCCGTACCAAAGCGCCGGGAAGGCGTGGTGCGGCCGTCTATCGAAGGCAGTGTGCTGGCGCTGAAGAACTCGTGTGCCGCTGCGGTGAGCAGCCATTTGCTGCCGGCCTTTAGCTTTGCACCCAGGTAATAATCCTGCAGACCCCGGTTGCCAAAGCCGCTGGCTACGTAGAAGTAGTCCATATTGCCCCAGAATTTATGCGGCGTGCCGTACAGCGGGTCAAAGGCATGGCTGGTATTGCCGCTGCCTCCGCCGGAGGTGTAATCCGCGCCCGCGCCAATGCTGAAGGCCTTGCTGCAGGCATATTGCACGGCAGCAGACAGCAGCGTGGCGCTGAGGTTCCTGCCTTCCACGTTCTTGCCGAACTGGTAGTAGCCGGCTGCCGTGAGCGTCACGCGCCGGAAAGTATTATTGAAATAAAGGCCGGTGGTCATGCGGTTGCGGGTAGCATCCTCCCATTTGGTCACCGGCGTATTGTCTACCGTATCTGTATAGCTGCGGGAGAACTGGTCTGCCAGGAACAGGAAGGATACATTCCCGTTGTGCAGCTTCCGGCCGGCGTACAGGAACTGCAGGCTCTTGTAGTTGCGGCCCCCGTTGGTATTGCCGGGGTAGTTGCCCGGCGGGGTAGGATCGTATACGGTGCCGGCTGCGCCTTCCTTGTTCTGGTTAAAGGCCCCTCCGGCATGCAGCATCCAGGCATCCTGTTCGTATTTCAGCACCAGCGCGTCATGGCGGCGCGCCTGCTGCAGCCAGTCCAGGTTGCCCAGCAGGCGGGAATCGTCGTACAGCAGCTCCTGGCGTCCTATTTTCAGGAGCAGGCGCCGGCGGGCGGAAGCAGTATCCGTGAGCAGCACTTCTGCCCAGGCTTCGTGCAGCATCAGCCCGTTGTTGTTAGCGGTGGTGGTGCGGTTGATGGTGGAGGCGTCTTGTCCCCATACGCGTACATCCTGGATGGCCAGTCCAAGCCGGATGCGGGAAGCAGTAAAGCCGGCGCTGAGGCGGGTACGCTGGGAGGTGAATACGGCGGGCGATGTTCCTTCCGGGAGGGGAGCGCCCTGGCCGTCGCGCAGCTCTGTGCGGGTACGCAACTGGGCGCTGAGGGAGAACTGCGCGTGAGCAGGGAGCAACCAGCAGGTACAACAAAGCAAGAGCATAATTCCGCCAGGAAATAATTTTTTCATGTAACTTTGGTTGATTTTAAAATGATGCCAATCAGGTTTAAAGTCAGAAGCCCGGGGAGCCTGCCAGCTACCGGGCTTCATTTTTATAATGTCATGCCATTACCGCTGCGTGCCCGCTGCCGTTTACAATCCCGATGTATACACGGTCCTCCTCTACCTTTACCGGATAGGTCGTCAGTGAACATTCCGTATCGTCGGAGAGGCAGCGCCCGTCGGCCAGGGAAAATGATTTCTTGTGAAAGGGGCAGGCCACTTTAGGCTCGCCGCCCTGCGTGCCTATCATGCCGCGGCTCAGGGCCATCTGCCGGCGGTGCGGGCAAAGGTTCTGGGTGGCATACCATTCACCCCTGCGGCTGAAATGGAACAACGCGATCTGTTCGTCCCGGTACTTTACGCATACCCCGCCGTTGGCCGGCACATCCTCCACTTTACAGGCAAAGAACCAGGTGATAGTTGCTGTGTTGGATAATGACATATGAATTGTTTTTTGGTTGAAGCGCTTCTTGTTTAATGGATCTTATTTCCACTCCGCTGCTTTTTTCTGCTCCCGCAAGTGCTCAAAGGATACGGTAGGATCTTTTTCTTCCGGTGCGTTCACGAAGTGGGAGAAGCGTTTCCGCAGCGCGGGATTTTCCACCACTTCCTTCCACTCGCATTTGTAATTGTCTACCAGCGCCTGCATTTCGCTTTCCAGTTGGGCGGCAATGCCCAGGCTGTCGTTCACCACCACGTTGCGCAGGTATTCTATGCCGCCGTCCAGCTTGTTCAGCCAGGTAGCGGTACGGGTCAGCGGGTCGGCGGTTTTGATGTAGAACATCAGGAACCGGTCGATGTAGCGGATACAGGTCTCGCTGTCCAGGTCGCCGGCCAGCAGCACTGCATGCTGGGGCTTGGAGCCGCCGTTGCCGCATACATACAGGTTCCAGCCCTTTTCGGTGGCGATGATGCCAAAGTCCTTGGATTGTGCCTCCGCGCATTCGCGGATACAACCGCTCACGGCGGATTTTATCTTATGCGGCGCGCGCAGGCCGCGGTAGCGTTGCTCTATGCGGATGGCGTAGCTTACGCTGTCATGCAGGCCAAAGCGGCACCAGGTGCTGCCCACGCAGCTTTTTACGGTGCGCAGCGCTTTGCCGTAGGCATGGCCGCTTTCAAAGCCGGCGGCTATCAGCTCTTCCCAGATCAGGGGCAGGTCGTTCACATGCGCGCCAAACATGTCTATGCGCTGGCCGCCGGTGATCTTGGTGTAGAGGTTGTATTTCTCCGCTACCTGGGCAATCACCATCAGTTGGCGGGGCGTGATCTCGCCGCCGGGCACGCGGGGCACTACGGAATAGGTGCCGCCTTTCTGTATGTTAGCCAGGAAACGGTCGTTGGAGTCCTGGGCGGTATCATTGCCTTTTGCGAGGATCATTTCGTTCCAGAGGCTGGCCAGGATGCTGGCGATGGCCGGTTTGCAGACCTCGCAGCCGTCGCCGTGGCCGTAATGGTCCAGCACCTCATCAAAGGAATACAGGTTTTTGATCCTGATCAGGTCAAACAGCTCCTGGCGGGAATAATCGAAGTGCTCGCACAGCACATTGCGGATGTATTTGCCCTGCGATTTGAGGGTGGCGGTGATCAGGTCCTTCACCATGGGCGCGCAGCCCCCGCAGCAGGTAGCGGCTTTGGTGCATTTCTTTACCGCATCCAGCGTTTCATGGCCGTCTTTTACGGCATTGCAGATGGCGGCTTTGCTGATGTTCTCGCAGCTACAGATGGTGGCCTCGTCCGGCAGCCCCAGCACGCCGGCCGCGCCTTCTGCCTGGCCGCCGCGTGCGCCCAACAGCACATCTTCCGGGTTGGGGGGCAGCACTACCTTGTTTTTGGCGGTTTGCAGCAGCATATTGTAATCATCGGCATCGCCAATGAGGATGCCGCCCAGCAGGTGCTGCCCGTCCGGCGTAATATTGATGCGTTTGTACACGCCTTTCAGGGTGTCCTCGAACACAATGCTCCGGCACTGGTCTGCCGGGGTAAAGGGATTGCCGAAGCTGGCCACGTCCACGCCTATCAGCTTCAGCTTGGTGCTCATGTCAAAACCGGTAAAGGCTTTCTCTGTGCCGGTCAGTTGGGAGGCCACCACTTCGGCCATTTCATAGCCGGGGGCCACCAGGCCGTAGATCATACCATTATATAAGGCGCATTCGCCGATAGCATATATATAGGGATCGCTGGTTTGCAACTGTTCGTTTACGACAATGCCGCCGCGGTGACCGGTGTCCAGGCCGCAGAGGCGGGCCAGCTCGTCCCGGGGGGCGATGCCGGCGGATATGATCAGGATATCGGCCGGCAGCGAGCTGTCATCGGCAAACTGCAGGCCGGTAATGGTATCGTCTCCCAGTATGGCGGTGGTTTGCATGCTGGTATGCACCCGCAGGCCCAGCTTTTCCAGTTGGGCCTTCAGCAGGGACGAGCCGCTGTCGTCTATCTGCCGGGGCATCAGCCGGGGGGCAAACTCGATCACATGCGTATCGCGCAGTCCCAGGTCCAGCAGGGCCTTGGCCGCTTCCAGGCCCAGCAGTCCGCCGCCTATTACCGCACCGGTGGCGGCATGGGGGGCGTAGTCCCGGATCATTTCCAGGTCTTCTATAGTGCGGTATATAAAAACGCCTTTTTTATCTACCCCGGGAATGGGAGGTACAAAAGCGGCCGCCCCGGTAGCCATTACGAGGTAATCGTAGGTTTCGGTAATGCCTTTATGGGAATGCACGGTCTTTTGCGCGCGGTCTATATGTTGTACGGGATCGCCCAGGTGGAGGGTGATGCCCTGCTGTGCATACCAGTCTGCCGGCGCCAGCTCCAGGTCCTGTGCTGTTTTGCCGGAAAAGAAAGCGCTCAGGTGCACGCGGTCATAGGCAGGGCGGGGCTCTTCGCCAAAAACAACCAGTTGCAGGGTACCGGGCACGGCTTTAGCAATGATCTTTTCACAAAACTTGTAGCTCGTCATGCCATTGCCAATAATTACGATTTTAGTCATGTCCGAATAATTTTTAAAGGCCGGATATATTTAAATAATTTTAATATTATTCTTGAGATGAAAATCGATGGTTGTTTTGGCGTGTTGTATGATTTCCGTCATGAAATTAGCGATTATTAATTTAATTTTATAGCTGTTTGCATGATTTGAATCATATAATTATAATTATAATATAACTGAATTTATGCCAAATCCCTTGTTATCACTGGTAGGAGCGGGCCCCGGAGACCCGGAGCTGATCACGCTGAAGGCCATCCGCACCATTGGCCGGGCCAATGTTATATTATATGATGCGCTGGTGAATGAAGCGCTGCTGGAATATGCCGCCCCGGATGCCATTGTCCGTTTTACCGGCAAGCGGTATGGCTGCCATACCCTGTCGCAGCAGGAGATCAACCGGCTGATCGTGTCCGATGCCCTGGCCTACGGCCACGTGGTGCGCCTGAAAGGGGGCGATCCTTTTATATTCGGCCGGGCGGCGGAGGAAATTGACGCGGCAAGGCAGGCCGGCATCCCCGTATCCATTGTACCGGGCATTTCCAGCGCCCTGGCCGTGCCGGCCGGGCAGTGGATACCCCTTACCACCCGGGGCGTGGCGGAGAGCTTCTGGGTCACCACCGGAACTACCCGCAGCGGGGGCATATCTGAAGACGTACAACTGGCGGCGCAGTCCAGCGCCACCGTGGTGATACTGATGGCCATGAGCCGGCTGGAGGCCATCATGGATATTTTCATGCAGTGCGGCAAAGGGGACACGCCGGCGGCCATTATACAGGATGGCACCACTTTTAAAGAAAAGATGGTAAGCGGTACCGTGAAAGATATTACCTTCAAGGCCCGGCATGCCGGCCTGGCCAATCCTGCCGTGATCGTGGTAGGGGAGGTGGTACGGTTGTATGCCGGGCAATTGCCTGCCCATGTGCAGGTGCTGACCGGAAACATGAACCATCAAACACTCTATGAAGAAAAACAAGCAGGGTTGTGATCTCCAGACCTGTATGCTGTGCCGGCTGTGCCTGCCGGCATGGAGGCCGGCCATTGGTACGCATCATCAGCATTTTTCCCTGAAGAAAGGAGAGCTGCTGTTCAGGGAAGGGGACGAGGTAAAGGGCATCTATTTTGTATACAGCGGCAGCTTTAAGGTGCACAAGCACTGGGGAAAGGAAAAGGAGCTGATCGTACGTTTTGCGCAGCAGGGGGATATTGTAGGCCACCGCGGCATGGGACATGAGATGATCTACCCCGTATCGGCTACCGCCCTGGAGCCGGCCACTGTTTGTTATATTGACCTGCCCTTTTTCCAGACCAGCCTGCAGGTGAACCATGATTTCCTGTACGAGCTGATGCTCTTCTATGCCAAGGAATTGCAGGAATCCGAGATGAAAATGCGCAACCTGGCGCATATGTCCGTAAAGGGCCGCATTGCCTATGCACTGCTGCTGCTGCACCGCAAGTTCGGCACCAATGGCGACGGGGCGCTGCACCTGCAGTTAAGCCGGCAGGACCTGGCCGCCTATGCCGGTACTACCTACGAGACCGTGATCCGGGTGATGAGCGAGCTGATGCAGGAAGGGACCATTACCCTGCGGGGGAAGGAAATTACGGTAAAGCATATGGAAAAGCTGCAGCAACTGGTGCAGGAGGATGAACTTTGATAATAATAAAAACACTATACAATGAAGCGCCTTTTTTTCCTGGTCGCCTGTTGCCTGGCCATTAGCACGCTTACACACGCAAAACCGCTGCCCCGCATCGCCATTGCCGGCCTGGGGATAGAGTCCAGCACCTTTTCGCCGGCGCTGACCACCGAGGAAGCCTTTCACGCCAAATACGGCCCGGCCGTTTTTACGTCTTATCCTTTTTTGTCCGACGGCTCCCCGCTGCGCCAGCGGGCTGTATGGCTGCCGGCCCTCATCGGCAAGTCACTGCCCGGCGGGGCGGTGACCCGGGAAGCCTATGAGTCGCTGGTGAGCAAAACGCTGGACTCCTTAAAGAAGAACGGACCGTATGACGGGCTTTTCTTTGACATTCACGGCGCTATGAGCGTGGTAGGGCTGGACGACCCGGAAGGGGACTTCATTACCCGCATCCGCGAGGTGATAGGAAAGGAAACGATCATCTCCACCTCCATGGACCTGCATGGCAACGTATCCTGGCGGCTGGCGGAAAATACGGACCTGATCACCTGTTACCGCATGGCGCCGCACGAGGATGCGATGGAAACCAAGCAGCGGGCCGTGGAAAACCTGCTGGTACGCATTGAGAGCGGCAAGGGGAAACCGGCTTACAAAGCCTGGATACCTGTTCCCATCCTGCTGCCCGGTGAAAAGACCAGCACCCGCATAGAACCGGCCAAAAGCGTATATAAAAAAGTAGCGCCGGCTGCCGCGCAGGAAGGCATCATCGACGCCGCCATCTGGGTGGGCTATGCCTGGGCCGACGAGCCGCGTAACCATGCCGTGGTAATGGTAACGGGCGATGATAAAGCAAAAGTGACCCGTACCGCCGAGCAACTGGCGCGCAGCTTCTGGGATGCGCGGCATGATTATGCCTTTGTAGCGCCCACCGGCAGCCTGCACGAATGCCTGGACAAGGCGCTGGCCAGCACCCGACATCCCTTCTTTATCAGCGATTCCGGGGATAATCCTACCGCGGGCGGCGCCGGGGATGTTACCTGGACCTTAAAAGAAATACTGGCCCGCAGGGAATTCCAGTCGGAAAACGGCCCCACGCTGATCTATGCCTCCATTCCCGGCCCGGAGCTGGTGGAAAAAGCAATAGCTGCCGGGGTAGGCGGGCACGTGGACGGCTATGCCGGTGCTAAGGTAGATGCACGTTATGCGCCGCCGCTAAGGCTTTCCGGCACCGTAAGAGCCATTGAGCGCGGCGACCGGGATGCGGTAGTGGAAGTGGTGGTACAGGTGGGCAGCGTGCATGTGATCGTTACCCAAAAACGCAAACCGTATCACAAGGAGCGTGATTTTACCCGGCTGGGGTTACAGCCCAGGAAGGCGGACATCGTAGTGGTAAAGATCGGCTACCTGGAGCCGGAGCTGTATGCTATGCGGGCAGACTGGCTGCTGGCGCTGACGCCGGGCGGCGTGGACCAGAACCTGGAACGCCTGCCGTACCGCCGGATAGCGCGTCCCATGTTCCCGCTGGACAAGGATATGAAGGACCCGGACCTTTCCGCGAGATTAGTAGGAAGTAAGAAGTAAGATGTAGGAAGTAGGAGATGTACCGTTACAATTATCGTGCGTCTTACATCTTACATCTTACTTCCTACCTCCTACTTTCAGTTCGCATTTGTACAATTTTCTGTTTGGCCGCCGGTTTACCTTTGTTGCAGGATCGGTGGTTGCCGCCACCGCCCATAACATTTAACCGCCATACTATAACCTGTAACCGCCGGGCCGTTTATCGCAGGGTAAGCGCCGGCGGTTTTTTATTTCAGCAGGGTGGGGGATAATTTTTTCACCATGCCTGCTTTAGCTGCCTACGGTGCTTTCTTTTACCTTTGGTACAAATTTTTGCGATATGTACGAACGGAAAATTCCTGAAATGCTGGATTGCGGGCTGAGTGTAGCCGTTAAAGTGGTAGGCGGCAAATGGAAGGCCTGGATCATGGATTGCATCCGGCGCGGTATTCAGCGCCCCAGCGCCCTGCACCGGGAAATGCAGGAGGTAAGCCCCCGGATTATTAACCTGCATCTTAAAGAGCTGGAGGACTATGGCATTATTTATAAACAGGTATATGCGGAGGTGCCGGTAAGAGTGGAATACCGGTTTACTGCAGTGGGGGAAAGCCTGCTGCCGGTAATGGACGTGCTGGAGCAGTGGGGCAATGAGAACAGGGAGCATATCCTGGCCGGTGCCCGCAGCCACCTGGTGTGACCAGGATATGCCTCCTTATCAATTCCTGAGCACTTTGATGACCGCGGCATGCTCTTCCGCACCATAACCGGCGTCTATCGTTCTTCTGAACAGGCCAGCCGCAAATTTCGGCAGCTCGCTGCTGATACCGGCTTCCCGGGCATGCTGCACCAGTAGTTCCAGGTCTTCTCCGGTAGTTTTCACGGTGCTCTCCGGGTCGCGGAAGCGGTTATGTTGTATCACTTCGCCCATGTGCCTGGACTCTGCACCCAATATGCCGGACAGCGCTTCCATGAGTACGCCGAAATCGTCTGCCCGCAACCCTTCCCGCTCGCAGATCAGCGCGCCATGGCAAAAGCCTATCCAACTGCCTGCCAGGTAGGACAGCACTGCGGCAAACAACGCTGCAGCAGCGCCGGCTTCCGTGCCCATGTAAGTAAGATTGCCGGCCAATGCGCGGAGCAGGGACTCCTGCTCCTGGAAAATAGTCGTGTTGCCCGCAGCCAGGATGGTGGTGTCATCGCCGCCGATCTGCCCCGGCCAGGCCAGGATGGCGCCGTTCATACAGGCAGCGCCCTGTTGCTGCGCCCAGGCTTCCAGGTCGCGGGCTTCTTTGGGCGTACCGGTGCTGAGCTGCACCAGCGTGCGCCCCTGCAGTGCTGCTGCGGCCTTGTGCTCTTCCAGGATCGCCCGGGTAGCTTTGTAATCCGATACGCAGACCACCACAACCGGGCTGGCCTCGATAGCAGCCGCTGCGCTGCCGGCCGGCGTGGCGCCCGCCTCCGCCAGGGGCTGCGCCTTGGCAATATCCCTGTTCCAGACCGTTACCTGGAATCCCTTCTGCAGGAAGGTGCGGGCCAGCGCCGCACCCATGGACCCCAGCCCGATCACTGATACTTTTCCCGGGTTGTTTGTTGTTTCCTTCATCATAAATAATTCCTTGTTTTGTTGGATGCTGCAAGTTAGTATGCGCCGCTATGTGCGGAAATAAGGGATAAAAGATTCAGGTGGGGGAATATTTTTTCCCCGGGGACTGTCCAAATCGTACAATTTTAAACCCCCTCACTTTACCACCTTTGCCGGCAGTAAAAACTTGTTACACAGATGGCATTCAAAGTAAATCCTGCCGGCGCACGCCTGTTAAAAGCCGTGCATATCTTTTGCACCACCCTTTGGATCGGTGGGCTGTTAACTTTCCTTCCCCTGGTATATAACATGCCTTTAACGGATACGGCGGCTACCCGTATCACTTACCTGAACATGCGCTCCATTGCCTGGAACGTGATAGGGTGGGGTGGCATCACCAGTTTTGTGACGGGTTTGCTCAACAGCCTGCTCACTTCCTGGGGATTGTTCCGGCATACCTGGATCAGGGTGAAGCTGGTATCTGTAATAGGGATGATCCTTTTTGGCATGTTCTATTCAGAGCAACGCATGCTGGATAATATCAGCATCCTGGAAAGCCGGCCGCAGCAGGCATTAACGGATCCAGTATTCCTGCACAATCACCAGGCGCTCATGTATGTGGTGCCGCTACAATTGCTGGGCTTTTTTCTCATTGTGCTCATCTCCGTCATAAAGCCCTGGATGCAACAGGGCAGGGCCGTCCGGAAAGCAGTGCCTGCCTGATCAGTCGTACATCGCAATGTGCCGGAATATCTTCAGGGAGCCGTCTTGCTCCCGGCGCCAGATCCGCAGGTCTTTTCCGAGGCCTACACCGGAGTAATCGCCTGTTCTCCAACTGGCAATATGGCTGGCGTATTCAATTACATAATCTCCCAGGTGATCGACCCGGTCGTTGCGGATATCCAGGTGCTCAAAAACCGGCAGTTCCCTGGCATGAGCTTCCAGGAATGTATTGATCGCTTGCCGGCCCTGCACCGCGGCATGACGGCTGTAAAGGAACATGCCATCGTCTGCATAGAACCGTTCCCAGGTGGGAGCATCGTGCTGGGTGACCGTAGCTTCCATCAACCGGTTGAGCGCGGCCAGCTCAAAACGGATGTTGCTGCTAATGGGCAGGTGCGGCTGCAATGCTACATCCGTTACCGGCACTGCTTCAAATCTCAATTGTGCTTCCATTTCCAGCGGGTGGTCATAGTTCCACGCTGCTGTGAGCAACCGGGGCGCATGACCGGTGGATATCTTCCAGAGATGCATGTATTTCCCTTTTACCTCCCGGGCTTTACCGGTACTTTTTAATTGCAGGGTGGCGCTAAACTTACCGGTTTCCGCCAGGCAGCCGCCCAGGTCAAGGACCTCTGCGGCATCCATGGCAAAGGCCAGGATACGGAACCTGGACAGGAGCGCCTGGTAGTATAGCAAGGCATTTTCTTTCCGGGTCACCGTTTTCTGGAATTCGGGCATAAGCCGGATACTGTCCGCAAAAAAGGCCTGCAGCGCTCCGGGGTTTGCGTTCAGCATGGCCTGGATGTAAGCGGACCTGTATTTACGTAGGTACGTTTGCGTTGTATCATCTGCCGGCAGGACGGCTTGCGCAAATGCACTGGTGCACAGGCAGCAGAGATGGATAAGCAGCAGGAAATACCGGGGAAGCATCATATCAGGGATTTGTAGCATTAAATACCAGGTGCCGGTTCATGAAAGGGAGCAGGCGTGCGTAAAAACGGCCGTATTCGGTCCAGGTCCTGTCCCAGGGATTGCCGCGGTATTCTTCCGCTTCATGCTCAATGCCCAGGTCTTCCAGCTTACGGCTGAAAGCCTGGTTGGAATACACATGCGCGGTGGTAGCATCAAAGCGCCCCCAGTCAAACGCGATGCCCCGCATGGTGCGCAGGTTGGCGGCGGATTCGTACAGCGTTTCATCCAGCAGGAAACCGGCTTTGGTCTTTTTCGTGTTTTCTACGTTTAGCCCGGGCTCCCCGTTTTCAGGCTCCATGAAGTAGTCGCAGTAAAAGGGCGGGCGGCTGGGATTGGGCAGGAATGCCTGGCTGATGGTGACGAAAAGCCGGGTACGGTGATCGCTTCCAAGATCGGCATATGTTTTAGCCTGGTAGATCCTTTTCCAGTCGATCTGCACATAGGGCCAGGGTAGTTGCCCGGTACCGGTGGCTACCGGGTGCAGGGCGTACACCACGCTGAAAAGATCTGCATGGGTCATGGCCAGCTTCAGCGCGCCGCGACCGCCCATGAAATCACCGGCCAGTGCACGGCTGTTGCGGTGGGGGATCGTGCGGAAATGACTGTCAATGAAGGGCACCAGCTCCTGCGTGGTAAAGTCCAGCCATCTCCCGCTGATGGGCGAATTTTCATAGATGCTGCCGGTAGTAGGCGTGCTGTAATCTGCCGCTACAAAGATGAATGCCCTGCTTATACCATTGGCGAAGCCACGTTCCAGCAGCTTTACCAGGTTGCCATCCTCGAACATTTTTTCCGCGTTCCAGAAAATGCTGTGGAAGTAATAGAGCACCGGGTAAGATTTACCGGTATCCTTATAGCCTGGCGGCAGGTATATCTTAATGGTACGGTTGGGATCAAGACCGGTGCGGTTCTCCTGCAAGATGGCGGACGGCAGGTGTTCCGTTATTACAGTGCCGTGTTGGATAGCCTGTGACCGGGCAGGTGCATAGGCGCCGGATAAACAGAGTAGTACTCCGGATATAAAAAGGGACCTGGTGATCATGTTGGTGAAGGATGTTTGCCGAATTTACCGAAAGGTGCAGTGCGGTGGAGATGAGATTGCTCAACCGCAGCGGGGGATGTACAACAGGCCTGTTTTTATTGATGAGTAGAAAAGGAGTCGCGGGCAGGATACGCTCTTCGCCAGGTTTCAGCAAAGTACTCGCCCCAGTCCCGGATGTACTTATAGTATTCGTATTCGTTCTCAAAGCTCCAGAGCATTTCATAGGTGGGCCGGTAGTACACCATAAAGGTATCCAGGGCGGGCGTTTCCAGGCCGGTTATTCTTTTTACCAGTTCTTTGCTGAACCGGTGGCTTACATACTTCTCCCGTTCCTGCTGTTCCAGGAGCTGCCGGAAGTGCTCCATCCTTTTGATCTTTTTCCCGCTAAGCAGCATCTCGAGGTTGACGCCCACGCCAAACCCGTTGCTGCTGCCGCCGGACAGGAACTGGGGATCGTAGTCAAACACCCTGCGGTATTCATTACGGTTTTCCAGCGAGTCAAACTGGTAGCTGTGCGGCCGTGTGGCAGATACCTCCACGGTAGGCAGCACCTGCACATCCACATGCAGTTTGATGTCGAAAGGATGATAGGTGTCAATGTCCCTTACGGGGAATTTCTGGGTGGCTTTTCCCTGGTAGGAGAAGCTGATGGAATCTGCAGGGCCGAGGTGGATGCTGTAACGCCCCATGGAATCGGTGACAGTGCCGGCGCCGGAAGTGCTCCGCACGCTTACCCCGGGCATCCCAATACGGGCGGAACGGTCGTACACCGTACCTTTGAGCTGCACCTGCGCTGCCGCTGCCAGGCTAAGCAATGCCAGCACTACAGACAGGACGGTCTTTTGTAAAAGATTGGAGATACCCATTGCGGCCCAATCTAAGACAGGATGAAAATATAAGCAAGCATCCCCCAAATATTAACAAATCATTTCATCTTTTTATTGATCCTGCCCTGCAGGTTTGAAATGAGGTTGATGCATTCCCGGAGGCGCTGGTAACAGGTGCTGCCATCCAGCGCCAGGTCTTTTTTGGTAACATCCATGCCGGCTAAAAATGCTTCCAGGTAGGATAAAAAATGAGTTTGCTCTCCATACAGTATATCGTAGATGCGGTTGTTCAGCTTGTCGCCTTCTTCCTGCAGCTCCCTGCCGGTAAGGTCCGTTACGCCGCGCATGCCAGCCATTACAGCGCTCATCTGCTCTTTGAGCACTTCCAGGTGATAGATATCCTTTTTTCCCGGCGCCACATTGTTCCGGAACAGGCTGTCCGAAAGTCTTTTCCGCGTTTTCATATAATCCTCCAGGCTCATTTTCAGGGCTTCCAGGTAGCGGTTGAGCTCCGGTGCTTTTTCGCGGGAAAGATTTTTGTCTGCATCGCTGTTCAGGTGCCGGGCCCATTCCTGCAGGTCCATGGTGATATCTGTAACAGGCGCTTCGTTTGACTGGGCGGCCACATTCACAGAAGGGGCCAGCAGGCAAGCGAACGCCAACGCGGCACAAAGTTTACTGAAGATCATCTTTTGCATGTTAGGTGTATATTACTGAAAATAATAAAAACTGCATTTTTTTTCCTACCTTAATACAAAGAATTCCTGTACCGGATGATAAGACCCCTTACCTGTCGTGTAGTGCTTAATGTATACATCCCGGGATGATGGACTTTCGCATACCATAAAAGATCAAAAAAATATACAGATGAAAAAAGAGCTGTTTGCCGGTATCGGCCTTGGATTGCTGACCGGCATTATCATCGGGCTATCTATCGCGGAGGTGACCGGTATCATTCTGGGCGCACTGACCTCGCTGCTGGCCGCTTTCTTCGGGTTGCAGGGCAGCCGCGAAGGGGAGGCCGGCAATCAACTGATCATCGGCACCTTCGGGTTTACCTGCGTGCTGGCTATTTTTGCCGGGCTGTATATGCGTACGCATAACGTACTGGCGCCTTCCCCCGATGCATCGCTGCGCGCGTACCGGGCAGCCGGCTTTGATACCAGTGAGATCAAAAAGATCGTACTGTTCCGGGAACTGGGGCTGGTGCCGGAGGGTTACACGTTCTCCAAAGAAGCTAAACAGGCGGGCTCCACGGTGCTGATGGCCAAAGACCCCGGCAGCCTGGACCTCTGCGCCCTTACGGAACAATCCACGCTGGAAGACATACAGCAGGCGTTCAGCCAGTCCGGCGGCGTTTATGACGAGCTGCAGCGCTCACTCCGGGAAACGGTCTCCAACCCGGACGAGCGGCGTCTTACTTTGTTACACCTCAAAAAGATCATATGCAAGCAGTAACACGTTTCCTCCTGGTCTTATGCCTGGTATGCGGCCTGCAGGCCATGGCCGTTGCCGTTACCGGGCCGGTTCCGCCGGGCATCAAGGAGGAAGTAGCGAGGACCATCGTAAGGGTGCGCTCCGGCACCAAATACTCCACAGGTTTTTTCTGGAGGGATGGGCGGACGGTGCTGACCACCCTGCATTCCCTCAGCAGCGGCGGGGATATAGAAGTGTACATACCCGCCATATCCGGGTGGAGGTCCGCCAGGCTCAGGAAAGTATACCGGGGTGGAGACCTGATCTCCCTGGAGGTGCAGCAATATGCGTCCCCCCATTATCTCAGCCAGCATTATACCAGCCGTCCGCCTGTGGATACACGTGTATTTACGGTTGGGTATAACGGCGGCAGCGCCGCCTATATAGACCGCGATTTTTCCGTAGGCCTTTTACAGGGCAACCGCCTGGCGGACCTGCTGCCCGTGGCGGCCCGCCAGGAGATACAGGCGCTGGGATTCCCCAGCCTGGCTATACAGATCATTTACCTGCAGGGCAGCCTGCTGCATGGTTTCTCCGGCGCGCCGGTAGTGGACCAGGGCGGCCGGCTGGTAGGCGTAGCGGACGGAGGGCTGGAAAATGGTGCGGCGGATATTAGCTGGTGCATTCATGCCAGCCACATATCGCAACTGGAAACATCCAATGAAACACTGCCTTCGCTGAACAGCCCGCGGTTGCGGAATCTCTTTGCTTACGAGGAGTATCAGGCCCCCACGGAAAGCGTGGAATATACCAGCCTGGGAAATTTCCGCTTCCGGCGCATCAAGACCCGCTCCTTTTCCCAACTGGATTTTACCGGTAAGTACTCCACCTCCGACGCCATGGGCCTGCAGCAGTTGCTGTCGTTCTTTTCCAATTATGGATACAACCTGGGCCAGTTCCGCTATGATATTTACCTGGAGGAAAGCACCGGGGCTACGGTAGTGGTGCCGGAAGGGGAGACGCTGCGGCAGGAGAACGGCAAGCTGGTATGCGGCGATAACCGCATCCGCCTGTACATTGACCTGCAGGTAACAAACAACATACAATACACTTCCCAGGTGTTCGAGGGCACTTTCAATCATCCTGCCATCAACTGGATGGCGGATGTAGCCTGGACCTATCCCATGCCGTTTACCGGCCCTACCGGCTCCATTATCCGCAGGAAGGCTTTTATGGGAAACGGCCAGCAATATTACCTGTTTGAAGCATTGGCGGGAAAAGCGCAGTATTTCCTGGGGGCGGCCGCTTTCCGGAACAGTATGCAAATGGCGCCGGCAGATTATGAGCAATGGGCGCAGTATGCCATTGCGATCCAGTTGACCTCTTTTTCGAATTGACAGGGGTAAAGGCCGGTATATCACTATAGCCGGCCTTTACTGGTATTTACTTTGCCGGTGTGATCACGATCTTCCTGAACTCGATCGGTCCGTGATCTCCCTGGATGTAGATTGGTCCGGGCGCTCCTTCGTTGCTGTCCAGTGCGCCCCCGGTAATGCCGGGTATCTCCTGGTTGCTGATCACGGTTTTTCCATTAGCCACTACCGTTACCATCCGGCCTACCAGGGTGATGTCATAGGTCTGCCACTGGTCAGGGCCTAAAGCTGCAATTTCGCTGGGCGCCAGGAAACCGTATACGCCGCTGAACAATACGCTGGACGGGTGCGTTTCTTTCGGGCTGTCCTCGATCTGCACTTCATAACGGCCTCTTAAATACACGCCGCTGTTGCTGCCTTTCCGGTACCGGAACTCCACATGCAACTTGAAATCGTTGAAGGTTTGTTCGGAGACCAGGTTAGCGCCGGAACGGGGGCTGGTCAGGATACCGTTCCGTACTTCCCACTGGTTGGTGTTGCCCGCCGCTTTCCAGCCGCTCAGATCTTTCCCGTTGAATAGCTGGATGGGCGCGCCCCACGCCGGCGCCGCCGTTCTTTTCAGGTAAGGGGCCTTTACGCCTTTCCAGGAATAGGTTTTGCCTTCACTGGTGGTGATGGTGCCCTGTATACCCTCGCCGGCCAGTGCTCCCTTGATCACAAAATCCTGGTCTCCCTGTTCCCATTGTGGCGGAATGGTAAAGCTGAACTGACCGTTATCAAAGTTTACTTTTGCCACGGGACGCGCACTGCCGGATGTGCCTACAAAGTATCCCACCAGCGTACGGGTACCGGAGAGTTTTACTTCCAGCCAGGCCGGGGCCGGTTTCCCGTTCTCATCGATCGTTATGTCCCAGCGCCCGATCAGCGCTTTGGAATCAGCCGGGTCCTGTGCGGTGGCGGACAGGGGGTGTGTGGTGGCTGACGTGGATGTGGAAGCGCCCAGCGTTAACAGCAGGCTGGCGCTCCATACAAGGAATTTGTTATGCATGTGTACTGATTGTTTTTTGCCAGGGCTTTAAATTAAGGCAAAAAACGAGATTTTTTGAGGAAGATGACTTAATAACTAAGCTCCTTATTAATATCATACTTCACGCCTTCATAACCCAGTATCCTTCTCATAAAGCCCAACTGTCCCAGCAGGTAGCTTTCCCGGTCCAGTGAAAGCCCCGTCATGTTCAGCCGGTTCTCCTCAATAAAATCCACATTCATCCCGAAAGGATAAGCTTCGCCCAGTTTGGCGTCCGTTACCTGCTGCAGTTCCCGGAACACCAGCGGCGAAATGGTATGCCATTCTTTTTTCAGGGTAGCCAGGTCCGGGTACTGCGCCTGGGGATCCAGCGCTTTGGCCAGGTTGAACAGGTCTTCATACGGATCTTTGTGCGGCATGCCCAGCACATTGGCCAGCCAGTACCTGCAATTGACCAGGTTCCCAACCATCCAGGTAATATGATTGGTCCTTCCTTCGATCCGTACCAGGGCATCTTCGTCTTTTATGTCGCGCAAAGCATTATCGAATTGCTGGGTATGCATGCGGAATAGCGGGAGGATGGCCTGCATCCATGCTGAATTTGGTTTCATATGCGTTTGTTTTTTTTGAAGGTGTAATGCAAACTTATGGCATCCTGGATTAGCATCGAAGGGCGTTAACGACATATTCAGGGGGCGATTGCGACAGTTATGTGAAACTGAATAAATGCTTTCCTCCTCCGGACTGGTACAAGGTGCTGTGAACCGCTTTCCGGAAACCGGACAGCGCATGTAACCCCGCAACCGGTACAATAAAGTCTTTCCTGCTGTAAACAGCCAGCATTTTATCCAGGTATGCTTTATCCCCCCTTGCAGGCGGCGCAAAGAAATAGCGGTAAACATAGGGAGTGATCTGCACCCCGTTCAGTAAGATGTCGAAATTATGCAGGTTGTAATTTTCATCGCTCATGCCTCCATTGATGATCACCTTGCCGCCAAAGTTCAGGCTGCGTATCAACGCTGCGGTCAGTGGGCCGCCAACATTGTCTATCACGCCGCTGATGCCCTGCCCGCCGGTAATCTCCCCGATGATCTTCCGGGTATCGCCGTCAAATGCTGTAAGCTCGATTACAGCGGCACATCCCATTTTTTCAAGCGGGATAGCCGGGTTGCGGGAGCGGACAAACGTAATGACATTTATACCCTTTGCGCTGGCAAATTGGGCCGCCATCGTGGATACGGCGGCATTGCCGGCAGTGATCACCAGCCAGTCCGTTTCCCTGACCCCGGACATCTCTACCAGGTCGTAAGCGGTGATGGCGTTAACGAGTTGGCCGGCTTTTTCCGGCGCAAGAAGATCGGGCAGGGGTATCAGCCACTCTTCCGGAACAGTTGCATATTCTGCCCATGTATTATAGTAGCTGAATGCTACCAGGGCGCCGGGCGCCAGGGAGGAATCCGGTCCCGTTTCCACAATAATGCCGGCGCCGTGGTTGCCGCCAACCTGTGCCGGGAATGCCGGTTTTTTAGGATCGGGATACAGGTTCCGGATAAAAAGAAAATCCCCGGGGTTGATAGAGGCGGCTACCATTTTTACCAGCACTTCATTTTTACTGATGCGTGGTACGGGAAGATCAGCCAGGTAGAGCACCTGTTCCGGGTCTCCAACCTGGTCAAAAACTACTGCTTTCATGAATTGTATTTTAAATGGGTAATTGATGATGCAATTTTAGGAACGATATGCTATTTTCGATTTGTCATATCTGACAATTGATATGCGAAAACAGCCATGCATTTTATCATTTATTTGTCTGAAGGTTTTTATGCTGCCATTGCTTCAACACTGGCAGAAATACTGCAGGTGGTTAACAGGATAAACCCGGCTGCCAGGCTTACCTATGAGTTTGTGTCCGCCCGCACCATCACAAGAGCCAGGTCGGGGATTGCGTTCCGGACAGTTAAAAAGCCTTCCCGTAAGCCGCAGGTGCTTTTCCTGCTGACCGGTCTGGGAGCAGAGGTGCCCCTGCTGCCTGCCGCGCTTGAAAAAGAAGCGCAGCAGGCCTTGCCCTGGATCATGATGGCGCAGAAAGCAGGCGCAAAGATCGCAGCTACCTGTGGCGCTGCCTTCCTGCTGGCAAAGGCAGGCGTGCTGGACGGCAGGAAAGCCACTGTGTCCTGGTGGCTTAAAAAGGAGGTGCAACAGCGCTTTCCTCAGGCCAGGTGGCAGCCGGCAAAGATGGTGGTCAGGGATGGGAACATTTATACTTCCGGCGGCGGGTTCTCCGGCCTGGAGCTTATTGCAACCCTGCTGACAGACCTGGGATTTTCAGAGGAGGAAAAAGCAATACGCAAACTGCTGGTGCTTCCGCCATTGCGGCAGTTTCAAAGTCCTTATGAGATGGATACGGCAGGTGCAGGCAGCGCCCTGGAGAAAAAACTGGATGCACTTTTGCCGGACCACCTGGCAGACATGGATGTTGACTTCCTGGCTGCCAGGCTGTCCTTATCTCACAGGACGCTGTCAAGGCACTTTTTTGACGAGTTGCAGACAAGCCCGGGTAAATGGATACAAAAGAAAAGACTGGAGAAGGCAAAAGCGCTGTTGGAAGATACTGCTCTTACAGTGGCCGAAATATGTTACCAGGTAGGATACGATGATCCCGCATCTTTTTCCCGCCTTTTCTCCAGGGAAACAGGCGTAAGTCCTGTTGAATTCCGGAAGCATTTAAGAGGAATGGAATAAGATTATTATGATAAGGATGAAGTTGAGAATTTTAAACTAATATTTTTAGTGTATAATTGCTAAAAATATTAGTATTGCATTATGCCAGCTACGAGGAGTGATATCATCCATCAACTGCAGAAAGATATCCTGCTTTGGCAGGGGTTTACGCCGCCTGCAGCTACTGCGGTGCCTGTGGGCCTGGGGCCGGTAGAGGCGGCTTTTCCCCGGGGTGTTTTTCCTGCGGCTGCGGTGCACGAGCTCCTGAGCGAAACTGCGGAAGAGGCGGCTGTTACCAGCGGTTTTGTGGCGGGTCTCCTGTCTCCGCTGATGCGGCGTGGCGGCGCCTGTATCTGGATCAGCGCCACCCGGCGGTTGTTCCCGCCCGCGCTGAAAGCATTTGGCGTGGAGCCGGAGCGGGTCATTTTTATAGACCTTAACCGGGAAAAAGAAGTGCTGTGGGCCATGGAGGAGGCCCTGCAATGTGAAGGGCTGGCCGCGGTGGTCGCCGAGGTGAAGGAGATCAGCTTCACCGCCTCCCGGCGGCTGCAATTGGCGGTAGAGCAAAGCCGGGTTACCGGCCTGGTATTGCGCCACCAGCCCCGCGACCTGAATGCCAATGCCTGTATGGCCCGCTGGCGCATACGCCCGGTAGCCAGTGAACCGGAGCCCGGCATGCCGGGAGTGGGCTTTCCGCGCTGGCAGGTAGAGCTGCTGAAGGTGCGCAATGGCAAACCGGGTAGCTGGCTGCTGGAATGGTCCGCAGGGCGGTTTTGCCCGGTATTGGAAAAACGGGTGGCGCAGCCGCAGGCGCCGGCCAGGAAAACCGGGTAAGCATGGCGCAACGTTTTGTCACCATATGGTTATATCACCTGGTCACGGACTGGCTCACGATCCGTCGGCCTGACCTGCGGCAGCAGCCCTTTGTGCTGGCAGCCCCGGATCATGGGCGGATGGTGATCACCGCCGCCAGTACCGCTGCACAGGCACAGGGCATATATGCCGGTATGGTGCTGGCGGATGCCCGGGCCATTTTGCCTGCCCTGCAGGTGTTCAATGACCGGCCGGGCTTGGCGGAGGAATTATTGCAAGCGCTGGCCAAATGGTGCATCCGCTACACTCCCTTTGCAGCCATTGACCCACCGGACGGGCTGATACTGGATGCCAGCGGCTGTGCGCACCTCTGGGGCGGAGAAGCGCCGTACCTGGAAGCGATCATCACCCGCCTGCAGGCCTTCGGGTACCAGGCGCGGGCCGCTATGGCGGGTACCATTGGCACGGCGTGGGCCGTGTCCCGCTTTGGCAGCGCACATTTTATGATCGACAGCGGTAAAGAGCAGGAAGCCCTGTTGTACCTGCCGCCTGCCGCCCTGCGCCTGGAGCAGGAAACGGTGGAGCGCCTGCAAAAGCTGGGGCTGGTTAACGTAAGCCACTTCATCAACATGCCCCGCACGGCATTGCGCCGGCGCTTCGGGCAGGAGCTGCTGCAGCGGCTGGATCAGGCTTTGGGCCGGGAGGAAGAGAGCATACAGCCCCTGGAGCCGGTGCAGCCCTTCCAGGAACGGTTGCCCTGCCTGGAGCCGATACTAACGGCCACGGGTATTGAAATTGCCCTCCAACGCTTGCTGGAAGCGCTTTGCAACCGCCTGCGCCGGGAGGGGAAGGGATTGCGTACTGCTGTGTTGAAAGCTTTCCGGGTAGATGGCCGGGTAGTGCAGGTCTCCATTGGCACCAACGGCGCATCGCATAATGCTGATCACCTGTTCAAGCTGTTCGCGCACAAGATACCGACGATTGAACCGGCGCTGGGCATCGAGCTGTTTGTACTGGAAGCGCCGAAGACGGACGCGCTTTCCCCGCAGCAGGAAACCCTGTGGACTGGCGGCTGCGGCCTGGAAAGCCCGCGGTTGTCGGAGCTGGTAGACCGGCTGGCCAACAAACTGGGCGCGCATTGCATTCACCGCTATTTGCCGCAGGAACATTACTGGCCGGAACGGTCTGCCAGGCCCGCAGCTTCCCTGGATGAAAAACCTGCCACTGCCTGGCGCAGCGATGTGCTGCGGCCGGTACGGCTGCTGCCGGAGCCGGAACGTATAACCGTGGCGGCGCCCATACCGGATTACCCGCCCATGCTGTTCCGCTACCAGGGCCAGGTGCACCGGGTCAGGAGGGCAGACGGTCCGGAGCGCATTGAGCGGGAATGGTGGCTGGAAGCAGGCCCGCACCGGGACTATTATGTAGTAGAAGATGAAGCCGGCCGGCGTTACTGGATCTTCCGGTCCGGCCATTACGATGGCAGCCGGCCACATTGGTTCTTACATGGTTTTTTTGCCTGAAAGAGGAGATGATATATGAGCTATACAGAATTACAGGTGACCACCAATTTCAGTTTCCTGCGGGGTGCTTCCCACCCCGAAGAGCTGGTGGAACAGGCGCAGGCATATGGCTACCGGGAAATAGCGGTCACGGACCGCAATACCTTCGCCGGCCTGGTGCGTGGTCATGCAGCGGCCAGGAAGGCCGGCATGCGCATTATTCCCGGTTGCCGCCTGGACCTGCTGGACGGGCCCGGCCTGCTCGTATATCCTACCGACCGGGCAGCTTATGCAAGGCTTTCCAACCTGCTGACAACAGGTAACCTGCGAGCGGAAAAAGGGCAGTGTCATTTATACAGGGAGGATGTATACAAGCATGCCAAAGGCATGCAATTCATTGTTGTACCGCCGCCTGCATTAAACCTGGCATCAAGTATGGAGCCGGCATTCATTGAGGCGCTGCAGGCATACCGGGAGGCATTGGGCGCAGGGCTGTACCTGGGGGCTTCCCGCTATTACCAGGGCAATGACGCCAGGAGACTGTACCGGCTTTCACAGCTATCCGCCCGGTTTGATGTGCCGCTGGTGGCCACTAATGATGTGCATTACCATGATCCTGCCCGGCGGGAGTTGCAGGACGTGCTTACCTGCATCCGGGAAAAATGCACCATCCATCATGCTGGCTTTCGCCTGCATGCCAATGCGGAAAGACACCTGAAACCGGTAAACGAAATGCTCCGTTTGTTCCGCCAGTACCCGGACGCCATCCGCCGCACACAGGAAATTGCGGAAGCCTGCCGCTTCTCGCTGGACATGCTGCACTATGTGTATCCCGAAGAGATCACCAGCCAGGGCCGCTCCCCGCAGGAAGAGCTGACCTTCCTTACCTGGGAGGGCGCCCGGCGGCAGTTTGGCGAAGTGATCCCGGAGAAGACCCGGAAAGCCATCCGCCATGAGCTGGCGTTCATTGAGCAGATGAATTACGCAGCGTATTTTTTAACGGTGCATGATATTGTACGTTTTGCCAGGGAGCAAAATATCCTGTGCCAGGGGCGGGGCTCAGCGGCCAATTCCACGGTCTGCTACTGCCTGGGCATTACTTCGGTGAACCCTGAAAAATTTGACCTGCTGTTTGAACGGTTCCTGTCATCCGCCCGCAACGAGCCGCCGGATATTGATGTGGACTTTGAGCATGAGCGGCGGGAGGAAGTGATACAATACATCTACAAAAAATATGGCCGGGACCGGGCGGCAATTGTAGCCACCGTCACGCAGCAGCATCACAAAGGCGCCACCCGCGATGTAGGAAAAGCCATGGGCCTGTCCGTAGACATGATCAACCTGCTGTCCACTGCGATCTGGCGCTCTGAAGAAGGATTTGATGAAAAGCGCATTATTGAGCAGGGATTAGATCCCAATGATCCGCATTTGCGTAAGACCCTGCAGCTTACGGAGCAGTTCCTGGGCTTCCCGCGCCAGTTGGGGCAGCATACCGGCGGCTTTGTGATCACGCAGGGAAAGCTGTCGGACCTGTGCCCTGTCCTGCATGCGCGTATGGAAGACCGGACCTGCATTGAATGGAATAAAGATGATATTGATGCCCTGGGTTTCTTGAAGGTAGATGTGCTGGCGCTGGGTATGCTCACCTGTATCCGCAAGGCGTTTGACCTGGTCAAAGCGCATTACGGGCGGGATCTGACACTGGCCAATATCCCGGAGGACGATCCTGCGGTGTATGAGATGATCTGCCACGCAGACACCATCGGGGTATTCCAGATCGAAAGCCGCGCACAGCAGGCCATGCTGCCGCGGCTCAGGCCCCAATGTTTTTACGACCTCGTGATAGAAGTGGCCATTGTGCGGCCCGGGCCTATACAGGGCGACATGGTGCATCCTTACCTGCAACGCCGGAGGAACCCGGAACTGGTGGAATATCCATCGCAAGAGCTGGAAAAGATATTATACCGCACATTAGGCGTGCCCCTGTTCCAGGAGCAGGCCATGAAGATCGCCATTGTAGCGGCAGGCTTTACACCGGCGGAAGCAGACGAGCTGCGCCGCAGCATGGCGACGTTCAAAGCTGTAGGAACAGTGAAACAGTTCAAGCAAAAATTGATCAGCGGTATGGTGGGCAGGGGATACAGCGAGGATTTTGCCCACCGCATTGCCAAACAACTGGAAGGTTTTGGCAGCTATGGATTCCCGGAAAGCCATGCAGTGAGCTTTGCATTGCTGGTGTACGTGTCTTCCTGGCTTAAATGTTATTACCCGGATGTTTTTGCCGCCGCCTTGCTGAACAGTCAGCCGATGGGCTTTTACCAGCCGGCGCAGATCGTAGGCGATGCCCGGAAACATGGCGTGGAAGTGCGGCCGGTAGATGTGAACCATTCCCTTTGGGATAACCGGCTGGAAGAAAGAACAGGCAGGAACTGCGCGCTGCGGCTGGGCTTCCGGCAGGTAAAAGGATTGCGGGAGGAAGATATGCAGGTGCTGGTAGCTGCACGGGCTTCCGGCTATACCGGCATCCAGGCAATACGGGATGCGGGTGTGCCGCATACGGCGCTGGAAAAGCTGGCGGATGCGGATGCTTTCCGCTCCCTGGGGCTGGACAGGCGGCAGGCGTTGTGGGAAGTATCCGCCCTGCATGACCGGCCCATTGCGCTGTTTGCGGGCCAGCCCTCGGAAACCGCTATGGAAAAAGGGATCGCTTTACCGGGAATGGCAGCCTCCGAGCATGTGGTACAGGATTATGCCGCCACTTCCTTATCCTTAAGGGCGCACCCTGTAAGCTTTATCCGGGAAAAACTGTCGCTGTTGCATATTGTACCTGCCAAGGACCTGGAAACGCTGCATGACGGCATGCCGGTAAAAGTGGCGGGCCTGGTACTGATGCGGCAACGGCCGGGCACCGCCTCCGGTATCTGCTTTATTACGATTGAGGATGAAACCGGCTGCGCCAACCTGGTGGTGTTTGAGAAACTGTTTGAGCAATACCGGAAGGAGATCCTGCAATCCCGGCTACTGATGGTGGAAGGTCAGTTGCAGCGGGAAGGAGAGGTGATCCATGTGATCGTAAAGCGCTGTTACAACCTGTCCGGGTTACTGCGGCAGCTTACGGCGCCCGGGGCGGAAAAGCCGCCTGCCGGTGCTGTGGAAGTGGTGCAGCAGGAGATCTTTGCCAGGTCCAGGAATTTTAAGTGAGGAGGCAGGATATATATGATATAGATGCGTTTTTCTCTATCTTATGAGGAAAATGAAGCCTTATGAAATACCTGTTAAGCACCATTTTGCTAAGCTGTAGTTTTTATTTTGCCGGCGCCCAGGATGGCCGTTTACGCATCGTCATGATCGGGGCTCATCCCGATGATTGTGATATCAAAAGCGGCGGAACGGCGGCACTGTTTGCTGAAATGGGCCACCAGGTAAAGTTTATCTCGGTGACCAACGGCGATGCGGGGCATATGGAGCAGGGGGGAGGCGCATTGGCAAAACGCCGGCGGGCCGAAGCCACGGAAGCGGCTAAACGCCTGGGCATCACTTATGAGGTCATGGACAATCACGATGGGGAATTGATGCCCACCCTGGACATCCGCCTGGACCTTATCCGGAAGATCCGGGCCTGGAACGCAGATGTTGTTATCTCGCACCGGCCGGTGGACTATCACCCGGATCATCGCTATACCGGTATATTGGTGCAGGATGCGGCCTTCATGGTAATGGTGCCCAATATTGCAGCAGATATGCCACCCTTAAAGAAGAACCCGGTGTTTCTTTATTTCCAGGATCATTTTACCAAACCCTCCCGTTTTCAGCCGGACGTGTGCGTGGATATTACGCAGGTAATGGATAAGAAAATGGAAGCGCTGGATGCGCACGAATCCCAGTTTTATGAGTGGCTGCCCTGGATCATGGGCTACAAGGGCACCATACCCGCTGGTAAACAGGAGCGGAAAGATTGGATAAGAAACAGCAGGTGGCCGTCCATGGATACCGCTGTAAGAGCGGGCCTGGAAAAATGGTATGGCCCCCAACAGGCTAAAGCAGCACGGTATGCCGAAGCGTTTGAGCTATGCGAATACGGCTCCCGGCCCACAGAGAAAGAGATCAGGCAACTGTTTCCCATGCTTGGAGGCCAATAAAGAAAATCCCCGGTTTATTCGGCCAGCAACAGCAGGCTGTCGTTGGGCAGGTCGTACTCGTACACCACCCGCGTCAGCGTATCTACGTATATCCAGCCGTCTGTTACAGCTCTTCTGCCGTCTTCATCGTCTATCGTGTGCGTTAGCTGCACTACCAGGTAGGCAGCGGTATCGGTAGTTTGCAGCCGGTCCCAGCGCCATTCCAGCGTATGGTCCTGCAGGGCGTACTGCACCATCGGGTTGTCGGAATACTTTACAAAAGTGTGGATCAGGGCATTGGCCCACTGCAGGTGCGCATACAGCGCGCTGTCTATGGAGATGGTTTGTTCCCCGCTCTCCCGGTAGGCCGTATACCGGGGGGCGCTGGCAGTAGCTATGCGGTCGCTGTCAATATCGGTGGTCCGGGCAGTATCGCCGGCGCTGGTTTCCATACAACCTGCTATGCCCAGCACGCAGGTTACAAAGGCAAGGGATCTGAGCATGAAATTCAAAATTGCCGGCAAATATAAATATTAAAAATTATTTTATTATTAAAACATCCGCTGCCGGATAGCGGTCATAAACGGCTCCCGGAACTTGTCGCTTACCGGTATTTGCTTATCGGCAATAAAAATGTGATTGTCCTGTATTTTGCTTACCTGCGCCATGTTGATGATGTAGGAGTGATGCACGCGGATAAAGGGTTGTGATAGCTGCTCTTCGATCTCCTTCAGGCGCCGGTACACCAGCAGTTGCGCGGTGGCGGTTACCAGCCGCACGTATTCCTTTTCCCCTTCAAAGTACAGGATGTCCTTCAGCAGTATCTTATGAAAGGTTTTACCGGATTTGATAAAGAAATAAGTAGCGGGCGGCGGGGGAGCAGGGGCATCGCTGCCGCGCTCCTTCATGGCAAAGTAACTTTCTATTTTCTGTACAGCCGCATAAAAGCGTTTCAGGGTAACGGGCTTCAGCAGGTAGTCCAGCGTCGTATAGCCGTAACTGTCCGCCGCGTATTCCGAGTAGGCGGTGGTAAAAACAAGGTGGGTAGAAGCGGGCAGCAGCCCGGCCAGTTCCATACCGGTAAGCCGCGGCATGTTGATGTCCAGGAAAATGAAATCCACTTCCTGTTCCTTCAGGAAGGCCAGCGCCTCCAGCGCGTCGTAGCACTTGGCCAGCAATTGCCATTCCGTGGTTTGCCGGATCAGCATTTCCAGCAGGTTCACCGCATTGGGCTCGTCGTCTACAATCATGCAACGTAGGTTCATGACAGCGGGATCTTTAGAAAAGCGTTAAAATATTGCCCGGCAGCATAGGTTTTCAGCTCAAAGTGAGCGCCGTACAGCAGGGCCAGTCTTTTTTGCAGGTTCTGTATGCCGAACCCGCTGCCGTTGTTGCCGGCCTGCGCCGGGTGCAGCAGGTTCCGCGTCCGGAACACCAGGTAGCCATCCTGTTGCAGCAGCGAGATGTGCACCTCGTTCCGGCTGGAAGATTTATCAATGCCATGCTTGAAGATGTTTTCCACGAAGGTCATCAGCAGCATGGGCGGAATACCGGTGCCGGGCTGGCACTGTTGCGTAAAGCTGATGTCCACCTCATGCCGGATGCGGATCCTTTCCAGCGCAATGTAATTTTCCAGGAACTGTATCTCCGTGCCCAGCGTTACTTCCTCCTTCGGGCTTTCATCTACAAAATAGCGCATGATCTCGGAAAGGCGCTCAATGAAAATAGCGGTACGGGGCGCTTCCCGGTAGGCCTCATAATAGATGTTGTTAAGGGTGTTGAACAGGAAATGCGGCTGCACCTGCGATTTCAGCAGGTTCAGCTCCGCCTGGCTTTTCTGCGCGATGATCTCTTCCGCCTGCTGCTTCAGCTTGAAATAACCCAGGGCAAAGCGGAACACAAAGCTCAACACGTACACCACGATACCCGTTACGCTGGTGTAAATAAGCATCCTGGCGTTCATGGGCGTATACTCCTCCGCAAAGAACCGGTTGTACAGGTATTGGGAGAGGTAGCTTTTCGAGATGCCCACCAGCGCCAGGAAAAGCAGGGAAAAGAATACATAGGGCAGCAGGCGTCCTTCCCGGTAAAATACCGGCAGCAGGAAATGGAGGTTGCCGTAAATGATGATAGCGTAAAAACCAGTGTTCACAATGGTAAAGGCGGCCGACTGCGGCACTCCGTCCATAGGCAGCAATGAAATGAAATTAATGATGAACACAAATCCCCAGATCAGCCACTGCAACTGCACGGGACTTGCCTGCCCGCTGAAAATTCTCATGCTTAAAATTACGAAGAATTTTACCCGCCCTTGCTTTTTTCAACCGTTGCCGCCGGAATTTCAACGGTTGCGGTTATTGAAGGAATATCCCTTACCGTTAAAGGAACATTGCAAAGGATTGAACGGGTTTCCCGGCCTCGCTTTCCTGCCTGAAATTTACAGCCGTTCAGGTAAACATCACCACATATGCAACAACACTACCCATACCGGCTGTTCCCCGTTACCGTGTTCCTCCTGTGCGCCGCCGCCCTGCTGCGCGCCCCTGCCTATGCGCAGGTGGATACCGTGTATCCCGGCAGCGGCCACCTGCGTACCTCCGCATTGCAACCGGGGCTGAAGCAATACCTTGTATACTACCAGCGCCCCGGGGCGGGTAAAACCCTCTGGTGCTGGTACTGGATACGGGACATTGCCGTGGAGACCCGCAACGGCGAAAAAGTGTACGCCATCCACCAGCAATGGCTGGGCAGCGACACGGCCAGCTACCGGGTGATCTTTTCCCTGAACCGGGCAAAGGACTTTGCGCCCCTGTACCACACGGAAAGCGGTAACGGTAAGACCAACGCCTATAACTGGAGCGCTGCGGGCATTGCCGGTGCAGACACGGTAGAGGCCAATGCGCAAAAGGATTTTGCACTGGCTTTTGACCGGCCCAATTTTAACTGGAACCTGGATATAGAGACCTTTGAAATGCTGCCCCTAGCTGAAGGAAGAACCTTTGCCATCAACTTTTATGACGCCGGCCGGGAGCCGCCGGAATTTGTGCTGTACAAGGTCACCGGCAGCGAGCAGCTTACCTTGCTGGGCCAGGTACAGGTGGACTGCTGGAAACTGGCGACCACGGGATCATATAACGGTGTGGCATACACGCAAACTTTCTGGATCAGCAAGCAGCAGCATGAGCTGCTGAAGGAAGAAGATGTATTTGACAAAATGTTCCGTTGTAAAATAAAGCTGCCGCGCGCAGCGCCAAAACTTACCTTATGAAGCAATCACCTGTTTTACCCGTCGTGCCGGTCATCCTTTTACTGGGTATGCTGCTGCTGGCCGGCGCCCTGCAGGCCCAACAGGCAAAGACTGCGGGCAGGACCGAAGTATTTGTACTGGCTACTTTGTACAAGCGGCATGCTACCACCCCGGTGTATAACCTGGATACGCTGCAGCGTATTATCCGCAGCATCAACCCCGATGTGCTGGTGCTGGACGTAAGCCCTAAAGAGCTGGAGGCGCAGGAAGTGCATGCGTCCAAGATAGAATATCCCGCCGCCATTTTTCCATTTATAAACAGCAGCAAGCGTCCCGCTTATGCTGCTGAGCCGGCAGAGCCGATGTTTACGGAGATCGTGAATGAGGTGATCGCCGCCTGGAAAGATTTCCGGGCGGCGCAGCCCGGTGCTGCGGACATGCTGGACCGGTATAACACCGCCCTGTACGGGTTGCTGCGATCAGCCTGGCATGCGCCGGCGGATGTGAACAGTGCTGTCACAGACGAAGTGCTGGCTGGCAAACGTGCGCTGGAAGACCGGTTGGTAGGACCGGTGGAAGCTGATGGACAGCGACGCTGGATAGCGAATATCGTGCAGGTTACCCTGCAGGCTGCCGGGGAGCACCCGGGCAAGCGGGTGCTGGTGCTGATGGGGGTGGAGAATTGCCATAGCGTAAAGGCGGCGCTTGCGCAGCATCCGGAAGTTGTGCTGGCGGATATGGAAGCGTGGCTGCGCAGCCACTGAAGCTGCTTATACCCGGTAGGTCACGGCATTCATATGCATGCCTGCGCCCACGGATGCAAACACCACTACGTCGCCGGTGACCACCTGGTGTTCCGGCAGCTCGCCTTTGCGCACCATGTCGTACAGGGTGGGGATGGTGGCCACGGAGCTGTTGCCCAGCGTATGAATGTTCATCGGCATAATGCTGGGCAGATCCGGTGTAAGCCCGTATAATTTGTACAGCCCGTTCACGATGGCTTCGTCCAGTTTTTCGTTGGCCTGGTGAATGAATATTTTCCTGATGGCCGTGATCGGCATGCCGCTGTCGTCAATACAGGATTTGATGGCTGCAGGCAGGTGTTTCAGCGCGAATTCGTACACCTTTCTTCCCTGCATCTTTATGTACAGTATTTGCTGGTCTGCCTCCGGGTTGTTGGAATGCCCCATGTCGATATAGCGTGCTTCATCTACGGTAAATGTACGTGCGCAGGAGGAAAGGATGCCGCTGCCATCCGGCGCGCTTTCCCGCGCTTCCACTACCACGGCGCCCGCGCCGTCGCTGAAGATCATGCTGTCGCGGTCATGCGGGTCCAGTACCCGGCTCAGCGTTTCTGCGCCGATCACCAGGCATTTCTTTGCCACGCCGGCCTTTATGAAGGCATCGGCCTGTATCACGCCTTGCAGCCATCCGGGACAGCCAAACAGGATGTCGTAGGCCACGCAGGCGGTGTTTTTTATACCAAGTATATGCTTTACACGGGCCGCCAGGGAAGGCGTTGCATCGGACTGTACGGAATGTGCATCGATGTCGCCGAAGTTGTGCGCCACGATGATCTGGTCCAGCGTTTCAGGGTCTATGCCGGCATCGGCAATAGCCCGCTCCCCGGCAATGGCAGCCATGCCGGAAGTGCTCTGGTTACTGTCCGCGTATCGCCGTTCATAAATGCCGGTGATCTGGCGGAACTTCTCGACGATCTCCTCGTTGGCAGTGGGTATGCGCCCCTGCTTGCTGTCGAAAAACTCATTGCTCTTAAAATCTTCGTTGCATTTAACCTGCGGTGGAATATAGCTTCCTGATCCGCTGATAATTGTTCTTACTGTATTCAAATTTTCACCCTTGTAAATAAGCAACTCCCGGGCGGAGTCAGGAGTGCCGTGCTTGTTAAAGAATTGTATCAGTTGCAGTCAAACTGCAAGGTAGGGCAATTCTGTTGAATTGCCCGGATTTAATTTCTGTATATTTACCCGGCAGAAACATGGATACCACAACAGGAACTGACCTTTTCGAAGAACTACAGGAATATCATTTTGCCGGTAGCGGGCCCAGGGATACCTACACCCGCCTGCGCTTACTGCTGGAAAGAGTGTGCAGGCAGATGACCGCCGGCGCGCCGCTCCAGTTCTCCAACCTCTTCTCCCGTCTCAATTATGTGTGCCAGCAAACGCGGTTGCCTGCAGGAACCGCCTATCGTATCCATACGTTCCGGATACATGCCAACCAGGTGCTGCAGGGTAGCTTTCATCCCACGGAAGCGGAGTACCTGCAGGACCTGAAAGCCATCTGCGATGTGCTGGCGCATTTTTATGGTGCGCGGGTGCCGGCGGCCCTGCAGGCGCTGTTGCCTGCAGAGGACATATACAAGCCCGGGTACCGGAACCGGGATATTACGCACGAGAGGATAAGGGTGGCGGTCACTGCCGTGGATGAACAGTATATCTATGCGTTTGATGAGGACACGCCTTCCGGCGAGCCGATCCGTATCCGTTACCGCGACCCGGAAAGCACGGGAGATACTTTTGCGCCCACGGCGGCAGCGCTGTGGCAAGGCTGCCAGTTGAACCTGCTGGACGTGCGCGTGGATGCGGATGATATTTACTACCCGGACCTGCTTGTGCTGGAGCCGGATTACCTGCTGGACATCAGCGCGCTGGCAGAGTGCATGAAAGAGTACGGAGATCATCCGCTCAACTACCTGCAGAGCAAGTTTGAGCCGCCGAAGAATACCCGTCATATCCTGCTGGGTAATGCGGCCAACCAGTTCCTGGATGAATTTGTGAATGAGACCGCCGACAGTCCCGTAGTGTACAGGGATACCATGCGACGGATCTTCAGATCCCTGCCTTTTGAGCTTGCCACCTGTGCAGACCTGCGCGATGTGGAGCAGGAGCATACCTTTTTCCGGGAAGCGCAGGTGCAGTTCAACAATATCCGGCAGGTGGTGAAAACGGTGTTCCCCTCGAGGAAGATCAGCCGGGAGAACGGGATACTGGAGCCCAACTTTATCTGCGAGCACCTGGGCGTGCAGGGCCGGCTGGACTTTTTACAACTGGAGCCGGCGGATAACGGGCAGGTGGTGATAGAATTGAAATCCGGCCGCTCGCCTTTCCCCGAAAGCAACGTGGAGCTGATAGGCAGGAACCACCGGTCGCAGGCATTCCTGTACCAGATCGTGATACAGAAAGTGCTGGGCGTATCATTCCGCCACCTGAGCACCTTCATCCTTTATTCAAAGTACCCGGATACCAATGCCAACCTGCGGCTTTCCCAGCCTTATATGGCGGCCATCCGGGAGATCATCAATATCCGCAACCTGGTTGTGGCGCAGGAGCGCAGCATTGCCAATGACGCCACCGGGGAAGCCACCCGGCAGTTGATCGGCAGCATACATCCGGATACGCTTTTTAACAGCGGAACCACCCATAGCCGTTTCCTGGAGCAATACATCATCCCGCAACTGGCGGCGTTCAAGGCGCCCTTTATGCAGTCGCCGCCCCTGGTGCTGGATTATTTCTACGCCTTCTACACCTTTGTTACCAAAGAGCATTACATTTCCAGGACGGGCGATACGGAGTACGACACCAACAAAGGCATTGCCTCCCTGTGGCTCTCTTCCCTGGAGGACAAGCTGGAAGCCGGGGAAATACTGCCGGACCTCACCATCCTGGAAAACCGTACAGCAGCGCCTGTGCCGGTGATCCGCCTGCAGATACCGGATTATGGAACGGATTTCCTGCCTAATTTCCGTATAGGCGATATCGTGGTACTCTACCAGCGCAACCGGTATACGGACAATGTGACCAACAAGCAGGTGTTCAAGGGAGCGGTGGAAGCACTAACGCCGCACAGCATTACCATCCGGCTGCGCTACCGGCAGCGGAACCCCGCTGTGCTGCCCCCGGGCAGCCGGTATGCCGTGGAGCATGATTTCCTGGACGCTTCCTACGCCGCCATGTACCGCGGACTATATGCCTTCCTGCAGGCCGGTGCGGACCGGCAGGCCCTGCTGCTGCACCAGCGGCCCCCGGAACAGGACCCGGCGGCCCGGCTAACGGGGCCGGCTATACTGTCGCCCGCCATAGCGGATATCGTGCTGAAAGCCAAAATGGCGAAGGATTATTTCCTGTTAATCGGCCCGCCCGGTACCGGTAAAACTTCCATTGCGCTGAAAAGCATGGTGCAGGAGTTTTACGCGGAGCCGGCTAATAACCTGTTGCTGCTTTCCTATACCAACCGGGCGGTGGACGAGATCTGCCGCGCGCTGGACGATATCGACGGGCAGCCGGATTATATCCGGGTAGGGTCCCTGCTGTCCTGCGAGCCCTGTTACCGGGAGCGTTTACTCGATAACGTGATAGCCGGCTGCGATACCCGGGAGCAGGTGCGGCAGCGCATTCAGGCGCACCGCATCTTTGTGGGCACCGTATCCTCCATTGCCGGCAAAGCGGAACTGTTCCGGCTGAAACATTTCCAGGTGGCCATTATTGACGAAGCCTCGCAGATACTGGAACCGCAGTTGCTGGGCGTACTGTGCGCCAAAGATGCGGAAGGGCGTAACGCGGTGGACAGGTTCATCCTGATCGGGGATCATAAGCAACTGCCCGCCGTGGTATTGCAGAAGGAAAAGGATGCGGAGCTGCAGCACCCGGCATTGAATGCCATTGGCATTCGCAACCGCCGGCATTCCCTCTTTGAGCGGTTGTACCGCCTGCATAAAGGCGGCGGGGAATCGCCGGTATGGGGCATGCTGCACCGGCAGGGGCGCATGCATCCCGATATCATGGCCTTTCCCAATGAAGCGTTCTATGGCGGACAGTTGCAGGTAGTGCCGGCGCCGCACCAGGTAGCGCCGCTTGATTTTGTACTATACGATGCACAGGAGCCGGTGCAGCAATGGCTGGCTACCCGGCGGCTGGCATTCATTCCTGCCGAAAAGCGGCCGGATGCGGGGAATAATAAATGCAATGCCCGGGAAGCGGAGATCGTGGCGCTGCTGGTGCGGCATATCTATGATCTCTACCGGCAGAACGATCTGCCCTTTGTACCGGAACAAAGCCTCGGCATCATCACGCCTTACCGCAGCCAGATGGCCCTGGTCAAACACAGGATACACGACCTGCACCTGCCGGCGCTGAACGACCTTACCGTGGATACCGTGGAGCGCTTCCAGGGCTCACAGCGGGACATTATCATTTACTCCTTCAGCGTAAACCAGGCCTACCAACTGGACCAGTTGGCCCATGAGGCCGAGGAGGACGGCCTGCTGATAGACCGCAAGCTGAACGTGGCCCTTACCCGTGCGCGGAAGCAGTTGTTCATTACCGGTAACCCCGACCTGCTGGCCAGGAAGCCTGTTTATGAGCGGTTGATCACGTTCATCCGCTCCAGGGGCGGGCATTTTGTTATATAACATTTATATGTTATTTATTTATGGGGACAACACATTATCTTGCTTCCTCACCTATACCAAACGTAAACCCAAAATCAATGAAGATCACAAGATTACTCTTTTTGTTAACTGCAGCCACCACTATCACGTTTTTTGCGTCCTGTAGTAAAGATGATGACCAACCGGATGTAAACGCTATCCAGGGAACATGGGATTTCGTGAACATGATATCAGCCACGGTATCCACCACCATCAATGTATCCGATGATTATAAGGATACAGCGGTGATCGTTGCCAATTATGTTTCGAAGAATAACGGTGGAACGGTTATGTTCGATGCCACTACGGTAAAATCCTCCGATTTCACCTACATGGTAGATACGGTGCTGAAAGCCGAGTATTTTGCAAGCGACGGAATGTACGACGCATACGAGATACCTTTTTCGGCCACGATCCCCAAGTCCAGCAGCACGGCTCCCTACAAGCTGGTAGGTACGGATTCCATTTACTTTGAACAGGGATTCATCAACATGGTGTCTACCGACGGATCAGGCACCATTGCGCCTACCACCGCCTCCGGCTCCCGGCTGACATGGTCCGGCGATACCTTGGTACTGCTTACGCATATAAACGCCAGCAAGACGGAGACCGGTCAGGGTGTAACAACTACCACTATCGTAACGGGCACGCAGGTCGTAAAGCTGCTGAAGCAATAACAGGACAAGGAAAAACAACGTAAAACGCATAGGGAGCAGGCGGCGCTAAAAAGCCGCCTGCTCCTTTTTTATCCCCGGTTATTTCTCTATATTTAAAGATTCCAAAGGATAACAGAACGTTATGAGAAACAATCTTTTCGTATGGGCTTACAGGTGTGTATCGCTTTACCTGCTGGCCGCTTGCAGCAGCAGTTACGCACAGCAGCATCCATACCCGGGTGATCCTTATGTTTCAAAGGTATGGGTGGCGGACCAGGGGGACGGTACCTACAAGAACCCCATCCTGTTCGCTGATTATTCAGACCCCGATGTGGTGCGTGTAGGGGATGATTTTTATATGACCGCTTCCAGCTTTAACTGTACGCCGGGCCTGCCGGTGCTGCATTCCAAAGACCTGGTGAACTGGACCCTTATCGGTCATGCCCTGCCAGAGCAGGTGCCGGTGTCATGGTATAACAAACCGCAGCATGGCAATGGCGTATGGGCGCCTGCTATCCGTTACCATAAAGGTGAATTCTATATTTATTATCCCGATCCCGATTTTGGCATCTACGTGGTAAAAGCCCAGCATGCAGCAGGGCCCTGGAGCGAGCCGGTGCTGGTGGACTCCGGCAAAGGCCTCATCGATCCCTGCCCCTTATGGGATAATGATGGCAGGGCCTACCTGGTGCATGGCTGGGCGGCCAGCCGTGCGGAGATCAACAGCATCCTCACCGTGAAACGGCTAAGCGCTGACGGGATGAAAGTAATGGATGCCGGCGTACACGTTTTTGACGGTCACGGTAAGCACCCTACGCTGGAAGGCCCCAAATTCTATAAACGTAACGGCTATTACTACATCTGGGCGCCGGGTGGTGGTGTTACGCAGGGCTGGCAGGTAGTGATGCGCTCCCGGGATATATACGGGCCCTATGAGGACAGGATCGTGCTGGCGCAGGGCAATACGCCCGTCAACGGCCCGCACCAGGGCGCCTGGGTCACTACGCAGGCAGGGGAGGACTGGTTCATTCATTTCCAGGACCGCGGCGCCTACGGAAGGATCACACACCTGCAGCCGGTGCGCTGGACAAACGACTGGCCGGTGATCGGGACAGACCCCGATGGGGACGGAAAAGGAGCGCCGGTGCTCACGCATAAAAAGCCCGATGTGGGAAAAAGCTACCCGGTGATCACGCCGCAGGAGTCCGATGAGTTCAACGGGCGGCAGCCGGGGCTGCAATGGCAGTGGCACGCCAACCCGGACATTCGCTGGAGCGCGCTGATACCCGGCAGCGGGTACCTGCGGCTGTTTGCCGTGCGCCGTCCTGAAGGCAGTAAAAACTGCTGGGATGTGCCGAACCTGTTCCTCCAGAAGTTTCCCGCGCCGGATTTTATGGCCACTACGGTGGTAAAGCTCACTGCGGACATTGCACAGAAGCAGGCGGGGCTTATTGTAATGGGCGGCGATTACGCGTATGTGGCGCTGCAGCAGGAAGGAGATACGTATACGCTCCGCCAGGTCATTTGCAAAGGTGCGGAAAAAGGGGGCGAAGAAAAGGAATTCGATAAAAAGGAGATGCGGGAAAACCAGGTGTACCTGCGGGTGCAGGTGAAAGGACCGGACGCGCAGTGTACTTTCAGCTACAGCCTGGACGGCAGGCGTTACCAGCCGCTGGGATCATCTTTCCAGGCCACACCGGACAAATGGATCGGCGCCAAGGTGGGCATCTTCTGCAACGGGCCCCATGAGGCAAAGAATGGCGGCTATGCGGATTTTGACTGGTTCCGGGTAACGCGGTAGCAGTTAATGCAGCGGTACGGCCTGCGCCCGCTGCATTAACATCTTCCCGGCCATTCCTTACACGAAGAACACGTGCGTGGTGATGGACGATCCGCAGCTACAACTCACTACGCCCACTACAATGGTGCTACCGGTTGGCAACAGCAGGCTACCCTCGAAATACTGGCATCCATTTATGTTGCCCTGGTAGGTCAGCACGATGAGGGTAGGGCTGGCAGTGCTGCCGGACTCTTTCACAAAGGCATGCGCAATATTGCAGGTTGCGCTTGTTTCCACGCAATAATATTTACCGGTCATATCATCATAATAGCTGCAGCTATAATCCGCAGCTTTGGCAATGGAGGCTGCAGGTTGGGCGGCAGACCAGCCGTTGCTGACATGAAGGAGGCAAAACAATGCGCACAGGAGGACGGAGAAGGCAAAGGGCTTTTTCATGGTTGCAATGAGGGTTTTGTTTAAGGTTGAGAATAGAAGTAAGATAGTGAAATTTTCCCAGGTGTAACCGGCCCCGAAAATATCTTATTTTTGAACCGGATTACCCGGTTGTACCATGGTTTTTAATTTTATCGTCAAGCATAAACATGCCCTGCTGTACGGCATTTGCCTGGCCGCATTACTGGGCCTGCTGAAATGGCTGGAGCTGCGTTTGGTGATCATTCACCATGCCTTCGAGGTATACATCGGCGCCATTGCCGTGATCTTCACCGCACTGGGTGGCTGGCTGGCGCTGAAGCTCGCCAGGCCCAGGGTAAAGACCGTGATCGTGGAAAAGGAGGTCTATATCCGCCAGCCCGATTTTACCCGGAATGAAGACGCGCTGGACCGGCTGGGCCTGAGCAGCCGGGAGCTGGAGGTATTGCAGCTCATGGCCGAGGGATTGAGCAACCAGGAAATAGCCGCCCGCCTGTTCGTGTCATTGAACACCGTTAAAACCCATTCCTCCCGGCTGTTCGAGAAAATGGACGTAAAACGCCGGACCCAGGCAGTGGAAATGGGCAAGCGGCTGCATATCATACCCTGATAGGCGCCATACTTTGGTATGAAAGCCGCTGTTCTCCCCAAAATCACCCTAAAGTATGAAGATGAAAAGCAGGTGAACCTCCATTTTTGCAGCATCAACCAAATGCATTTCATTATGAAGAAAAACGTCCTCGTATTCGGCCTGATCTCCGGGCTTATTATCACCACCATGATGGTGATCTCCATCGCCATGTGCTACAGCCGGGAGAATTTTGAAGGCAATGTAGTGGTGGGATATGCCGCCATGATCCTCGCCTTTTCACTGATCTTCATCGGGGTCAGGAATTTCCGCAACAAGTATAACAACGGGGTGATCTCCTTCGGGAAGGCCTTTAAAATAGGCTTGTATATTACCCTGATCGCCTCCACGATGTACGTGGTGGTATGGTTAATAGACTATTACCTGTTCATCCCGGATTTTATGGACAAATACACTGCCCATGTGCTGCGGCAGGCGGAAAACGATGGGGCCGGGGCGGCGGAGCTGGCAAAAAAGGCGGAGGAGATGGCAAAGTTTAAGCAAATGTATACCAACCCCGTGATGGTGGTGCTGCTGACCTACGCCGAAGTGCTGCCCATTGGGCTGGTGATCTCGCTGATCAGCGCCGCCATCCTGAAGCGCCGCTCCGGCGGCACCGCTGTTGCTGCCGGTTGAATGGCCGGCAGTTGCCGGAGCCGGCTTACTGTGCGTGGCCGTTGCCGTAGTAAAAGGTCCACTGCAGGCCAAACTTATCGGTCAGCGCGCCCATCTTGCCTGCAAAAAAATCATGGATGGGATGCGTTACGTTCGCGCCCGCAGACAGGTTGGAGAAGAAAGCCTGCATCTGCTCTTCGCTGTCGCAGGTCAGGGACAGGGCAACGGTATTGCCGTTCACCCGCTCTTCAGGGCCGCAGAGGTCAGAGGCCATCAGCAGCAGGCTGTCTTTGGTGAGAGCGCTGTGCAGTACGCGCTTTTGCTGGTCGGCAGGGAACTGGTCCGCCATGGGAGAGCCTTCCACCGTCATCAGCTCCAGTTCCCCGCCGATGCAGGATTTGTAGAATGTCATGGCTTCACGGCAGTTGCCGTCGAATGTCAGGTAAGCATTGATCTGTGACATAACGTTCTTAAAATTTTATTTGAGTAATCATGTAACTTTATTGGCAAATCTATTGCGTTGCGCCTTCCCGGACGGGGTGTGAACACGACAATAAAGGAGGTATATCAAGACAATTTATCCATGCAACTGAGCAGCTACTTTCCATCGGATATTTTAAAGCCATATGTCAGGGTGTACAACATTGTTGAAAGCCGGGACGGGATGGAGAACAGTATATTGCCCGATACTTCCCTGGTAATGGCTTTCCGCTATAAAGGCAGCGTTAACTATGGCAGCCGGGAGGAGGAGCAAAGCCGTTTACCCGTTTCCGTGATCACCGGCATCCGGGAGTCTGTCCGCTTGCTGCAATATGCCCCGGACACGGCCAACCTGCTGGTCATATTCTCGGCAACAGGCGCTGCCGCCTTCTTTAAAGTGCCGCTGCATGAGCTGGCCGGTACCAGTCTCCCGCTGGATACGCTGCTGCCGGATGCGCTGGTCAGGGAAACGGAAGAACAATTAGCCGCTGCTGCGGACCATGTACAGCGAATCGCCATAGTGGAGCGGCTTTTATGCACACTGCTGCAGGCGCCCGGGCAGGACGCGCTGGTGCTGCACGCCGTCAGGGCCATTACTGCGGCAAGGGGCATTGTGAAAATAAAAGCGCTGGCCGGCAACCTGCACATCAGCCAGGATGCCTTTGAGAAAAGGTTCCGGCGCCTGGCCGGCGTATCGCCCAAGCAGTTTGCTTCGATCGTGCGTTTCAGGAACGTGGTTGCGCAGGTGCCGCAATCGGCCAGCCTTACAGATGTTGCATTAAACGCCGGCTATTTTGACCAGGCGCATTTTATAAGAGATTTCAGGGCCTTTACAGGGCTGGCTCCGCAGGAGTTTTTTAAGTCTGTTAACTTCTGGTAAAAAAAAAAGACCTGCCAGGTTTTTAAAACCTGGCAGGTCTTGACGTTTTACACCGCTACCGGCGCTTCCCGTTTTACAAACTGCCGCCATAAGATATGCAGGCCCAGCAGGTGGTTGATCAATGCATCCTTGCGCACCAGCGAAACCGGGTCCTTATCCTCCAGGTAAGCTTTCATGAAAGCGGTGAGCCGTTTTACATCAAACAGTCCCGCATCGCGGATGGCCTGTTCATTCATATATTCATTCAGCAACAGTTGCAATGCCTGCTGCTTTTTCTGATCGGTATGTCCCGGCGGGGCCATAAAGGCGAATTTCTCGCGCTCGTACAGCACCCGGGGCAGTATCTGCTGCATGGCTTCACGCAGCACCCATTTTTCCTTGTTGCCGTGAATGCGGTAATGCGGCGGTATCTGCACGGCTGCTGCCGCTACATGGTGGTCCAGGAAGGCCGGGCGCGATTCCATGGAATTGGCCATGTCCACGCGGTCGCCGCCCCAGTTCAGGATCTGGCATTCCAGCATGGTCTTGCTCCAGGTGTATTGCGCTTTGTCCAGCACATGGCGGCCGTTCAGTTGTGCCTTGTTGAAGGAGCCGGCAATGGCCTCAATGGGATCGTAGCCTTTCAGCATATCCAGCACATCGTCGTGCAACAGGGGCCTGGCAATAGCCAGGGTTTGCATCCAGGGCTGTATCCAGGAGGGGGTGAAGCCGCATACGCTTTCCATGGCGGGGTGGCTGATGGTGTCTTCGGAAAGGATGGCGCCCCTGAAAAGGCGGTTCGTTTCTTCCATCAGCTTTTTGTAGGAAGCCACTTCCGCGGCGTCGTGCTCCCCGTCCAGCCCGTGCGCCAGCATATCGCGCTTAAAGGCGGGATAGCCGCCAAACAGCTCGTCGGAGCCTTCGCCGGTCACCACCACGCGGTAGCCGCATTCATTCACCCGCTTGCTCATGCACCATTTGGCAACGCCCAGCGTGTTGTAGAAAGTGCGTTCCGCATGCCAGAGGGTACGCACGTAGTTATCGCCATACAGTTCGTCGGCCGAGAGGCTGATCTGCTCCTGTTCGGCGTTCACCTTTTCCGCCATTTCGCGGGCAATGTGGGCCTCGTCATAGTCCTTGTTGTCAAAGCTGATGGTAAAGGCCTTCACCGGCGATTGCTGCATGGCGGCGGCCATGCCCAGCATAGAGCAACTGTCTATGCCGCCGGAAAGGTAGCAGCCTACCGGCACATCGGCTTCCAGGCGTTGCTGCACCGCATCGGTCAGCACTTCCTGTACCTTCCCGATGTGATAGTCGGCCGGTATGCTTTTATCGCGTTCCGTTTCTTCCGGAAAGTCCATGTCCCAGTACTGCTTTTCCTGTACGTCCAGGCTGTCGCCCCGGCGGGAAATGATCAGCATATGCCCCGGTTTCAGCGCGTAAACGTCTTTGAAAGCGCTGGTGCCGGGCACCATGGTATGCATGAGCTGGTGCAGCACGGCATGGGTGGAAAATTCCCGGGGCACGTCGGGGTGCGCAAACAGCGCCTTGATCTCGGAGCCCCAGTACACCACATCGTTCCGGATGTGGTAGAAGAGGGGCTTTACGCCAAAACGGTCGCGCACCAGTATCAGCCGGTCATTGCGCCCGTCGTAGAAAGCAATGGCGAACTCGCCCCGCAGGTGCTCCACAAAATCCAGCCCGTAGCGGTCGTACAGCGGCATAGCGATCTCGCTGTCCGACTTGGAGCTGAAGTGCGCGCCCTGCAGCCGCAGGTGGGTGCGGATGCGTTTGTAGTCATAAAACTCCCCGTTCACCGTCAGCACGTTCTTTTTGTCCTCGCTGTACAGTGGTTGTCCGCCGGAGCACAGGTCTATAATAGAAAGGCGGGCATGGCCCATGGCCAACCCGGCTTCCTTGTCAAAATGAAATCCATAGCCGTCAGGCCCCCGGTGGTGAAGGGTCTGGGCCATTTTCTCCAACAGTTTGGGCGTTTGGTTATGTAAACCTCTTGCATTCCAGTATCCTGTTATTCCGCACATAATATCTCTTTTAATTAATTAATAATTAATAATGAACAATGAATAATCGTAATGCTGTCTTTCAACGAAACACATGTGCTACAGGTATTATTAATTATTAATTGTTAATTATTAATCTATTGATGAAGGACGGGTATCTGTTCCTGCGGCAGCCGGTCAAACCGGTTGAGCAGCGAAATGAACAGCGCCTGCCGTATAAATACTGCGCCATGCGCCTGTGTAAAGTACAGGTTGTGATGCGTGCCGTCCAGCGTGGGGTCCAGCTCGTCCAGCCGGGCCAGCGGGTGCAGCACCACCGCGTTGTCCTTCAGTTCTGTTTGCTGGTTCAGCTTGAAGCGGGAGTCCAGCGATTTGTAGCTGTCACCCAGGAAGGCGATGGAATTCATATAGATCACATCCAGGTCGCTCACCACCTCGTTGATATTGTTGGTGATCTGGAAGTCCAGCCCGGACGCTTCCAACTGTTCCGTCAGTTCTTCTCCCAGCGGGTCGGCCAGCTCGGACACGATGGAGATGCGCTTGATGTTCTCCCTGAACAGCAGGGACATTTGCAGGAACGAGTTCACGGCCCGCATGCTGCCCGGCGTGCCCAATATGCCCAGGTGTATCTTGTCTGATTCCCGTTTCAGTGTTTCTTTCAGTTGCGGTTTCCATTTGAGGATGGCAAACCAGTCGGCCAGCGCCTGCGTGGGGTGTTCCCCGGAGCCGTTGCCCGCGTTGATCAGCGGGATGCGCAGGTTGCGCATGATCTCTTCTATTGCGCTGGTCTCGGTATGGCGCATCACCACGGCATCGCCGTAAGCGTTGAACATTTCGCCGATATCGGACAGGGATTCGCCTTTGGCCACGCCGGTGCTGTGGCCTTCGGGAATGCTGATGATCTTGCCGTCCAGCCGCAGCACCGCGCTTTCAAAAGACAAACGGGTGCGGGTGCTGGCCTCAAAAAAGGCAGTGATCACGATCTTGCCGTCCAGCGGGTGGCTTTTGCCGATCTCCGTTGCTTCCAGCAGGGCGGCAAACTTGCACAGCTCGCACACCAACTGTTTATCAAACTGTTTTACAGAAACGACCGACTGTCCTGTCAGCCGCTTCAGAATATGCATGTTGATCGGGTCTTGCTTCAGCAGTTTTTTAGGATCAGGATGCAATCCATGTGGAATATGCGGATCTGCTTCCTGTACTGCTACATCCGAATTGATTGTCCTGGTTACCATAGCTTTTTATTTTTGATATCAGTTATTAAAAGCGCCAGCAGCACGATCACCGCTATGCTGATGAGGATCAGCGCGCCGATGATCATAACGCTGACAAATGACTCAGTGAAATACATGGCTGCTTGCTTTTTGTGCGGCATCGCCGTGATGCTTTTCATCCAGGCGCCGCCAGTCAAAATTATCCGGGAAAAAGTAGGAGAACGCTACTACTACGACCATGGATACCGCTGCCCCTACCAGCGAGGCGGTGTACCAGCCCAGTTCAAAATACGCCGCCAGTCCCGCCAGCGATCCTGCCAGCATGCCCCAGATAGCGCCTTTTGCATTGGCCTTTTTCCAGTACAGGCCCGTAGCTACCGGCCAGATCGTGCTGCCCACCATGGGTCCGGCAAAGAACAGTACCGTAGCCAGCGTGCCGATGCGGGGCAGGCATACCAGCCAGGCCAGCACCGCCAGCCCGATGATGATGCCGGCAGATACTTTCCGCAACTGTTGCTGGTTGGCGGACGGGTTGATCATTTTGCGGTAAATATCTTCCGTGATCAGGTCGGAGGTAGAGGCCAGCAGGCTGTCTACGCTGGAGGCCAGGGAGCAGAAGAACACCGCGAATACGATCACGGCCCCTGCCTTGCCCAGCACGTTGGCCGCCACCAGCGGGCCTACCATGTCGGGACTGGTCACGTTAATGCCCAGCGCGCCGCTGGTGAGCGCAATAAAGCCGGCCGCTACCGGTATGGGCAGCCAGGCAAAACCGGCAAGGGTATAGGCTTTTTTACCTACCTCGCCGCGCATGGCAAAGGCGCGGCTCCACCACACGTTGCTGTGGAACACCTCCCCGAGGCCGAACAGCAGGTTGTTGAACACGGCCATCATGGCGGCGGGCTGCAATGCTTTCAGCAGCATGGGCTTGTCGGTACGCAGGTGGTTGTACACCGTATCAAGGTCTACCTTGTTCATCACGGCAATCCCTACGACCACGATGCCGGCCATGATGATCAGCGACTGGATGTAATCCGTGCCTATCACTGCGTACAGCCCGCCAAAAAGCGTATAGCCCGTACATACCGCCAGTATGATGGTCATACCGGTGGCGTAAGGAATACCAGCAATGGCGTTCATTAATATACCGCCGGCCATACCCATGCTGATCAGCCAGGTAAAGCCGTAGAAAATGCTGATCACGAGAAACAATATCCAGGTGGCCTTGCCATAGCGCAGGCGGATAAAATCGCCGCTGGTATACCCGCCGGGCATCAGCGAGCGGATGCGTTTGGCCAGCGGCGCAAACAGCAGCAGCCCGAAGGCGGCGGTAGAGTAGGCCAGCATGCCCCATACGCCCAGTTCCAGTGCAAACTGCGGCGCCAGCATGGTGGTGTTGGAGGTGACCCAGGTGGCCATGGCGGTGGCGGTGCCGAAAGCCAGCCCCACGTTGCGGCCGGCCAGCATAAAGCCGTCCATGCTTTTGGCTTTGCGGCCCCAGTAAATGCCCAGCAGTATCCATAATACGCTGAGCGCGCCGAGCAGTATCCACCCGGTTTCCTGTGATATCATGTAAGATTGATGTCTCATTGGCTAAGTTCGTATGTGTCAGATCTGCCTTTCTCTTACGGCTTGATTGGCTCCTTTGATAATGATCCAGGCGGTTAAAAGAAAAACCACGGCGCCTACCACCATCAGGATGAGGGTAAGGCGCATGGAATGGTGCAGCACTTCTATGCGTACGGTTTCTGACCAGCTATGCCCGTTTAGCCGTACCCGGTAGTAATAGGTATCGCTTTCCAGGCCGGAAACAAAGGAGGCCAGGTCCGGTCCCCTGTAAATGGTATGTGCATCGTTGAAAGTTGCGTTCTTTGCCTGCTGCAGCTCGTAAACATTGCCGGGGTGGCCGCCATTGTATTGCCATATCAGTTTAACGTGTCCGTCCCTTGACACGGGGCCGGTAGCGGGGCGCAATTCAGGTATGGTGTCCGCTCCCAGGCCGCGTAATGCTATCAGCAACAGGCCGGTAAGCGCCATTGCTTTCAGGGAAATTGCTCTGGTCAGGGAAAAGTTCATCCTGCAAATATGTTCTATACAACCGAATTGACCAAGAAATCAGCTATATAATTTGTTAATAATCTGGATTTTAACAAAATGGGAGTGGCTAAATTGTTCGTATAGAACTATTTAGGGCGTCGCTGAAAATTAATGATGAATAATTAAGAATTAATAATTGCGGAGGCCGTACCACAACTAATGTTTGTGCTACACAGCAGCAAAAAAATTAATTATTAATTGTTAATTACTCCTCCGGTGGCAGCGGATCTTCCAGTATGAGCAGGGGAGAGGCGTCCAGTTCGCGGATGCCCAGTACGTCGATCAGCAGGTCCAGCGATTTTTTGATCTGCTTTACCTGTGCATCCGGCAGTTGCTGCAGGTGTTTGGAGAGTTTTTCGTGCAGCAGGTCCGGCGTGCTTTCCACCACTTTTATGCCGGCGGCCGTAATGGCTATGTTGGTAACGCGTTTATCGCCTTTTTTGGGTAGCCGGGCAATGTAGCCTTTTTTCTCCAGCCGGTTCACAATGCCGGTTACGGTGCTGGAGTTGAGGTGCAGGTGCTGTACCAGTTGCCGGTGCGTGAGCTGGTATTCCTCCTGCTTGCTCAGGTAGGTGAGGCAGAGCAACTGCGGTATGCTCACGCCAAAATCTTTCAATATACGTTTGGATTCCAGGTTAATGGACCGCACGATCTTGCGTATGTCTGTAATGATCTCTTTGTAATCCACGGTTAGATAAAGCCCCTAAAAATACGATCTTTTTGGCAATACCGGCAACCAAAGCACCATCAGCAGCAGCCTGACGGTAACGGTGGCGGCATCGGACGCCGTGATCTACCGGATCAATAAGAATGCGTGGATGCCGGTGCCGGGCATATCGGCCCTTTTTCAGGATGAGAAAATAGTTGCTTATTTTTACGAGCTTGCGCAGCATGGCGGCGAGCGCCAATTTTGAAGGGAATGACCGGAAAATTTAAAACGAACCGATATGGACAAAAAATGGGATGAAAGATATAAGAACCCTGAATTTGCCTATGGGAGGGAACCAAACCTGTTCTTTAAGGAATGGCTGCCAAAGTTCACACCCGGATCTATATTAATGCCGGCCGATGGAGAGGGCCGTAACGGCGTGTTTGCCGCGCGGCTGGGCTGGCAGGTGACCTCCTTTGACCAGAGCAGGGAAGGGCGGCAGAAGGCCTTGCTGCTTGCTTTGGAGCAGCAGGTTTCGATCGGGTACATTGTCGGGGATCTGGAGCAACTAACGTTTGAAAGCGCATCGTTCGATGCCATCGGGCTGATATATGCGCATTTTTCAGCGGCGCGGAAAGCCGCATTTCATAAAAAGCTGGATGGCTATCTCAAACCGGGCGGTATCATTATTTTTGAAGCTTTCAGCAAAAGACACCTGCACTTCAGGCAACTGGACCCCAAAGTGGGAGGCCCGGGGGATATGGACGAGCTGTATTCCGAGGCAGAAATAACCGCTGATTTTAAAAATTACGAGATACTGCTGCTGACGGAAGAAGAAGTGATCTTAAATGAAGGGACATACCATGTTGGAAAAGGCGCGGTGATCAGGTTTGTAGGAAGAAAAGCTACTTAAAACTTATACGCGATCCATGAAAGTATTGGTAACCGGTAGTGCCGGTCACCTGGGCGAAGGGCTGGTGCGCACACTGCGGCACCTGCAGTACGAGGTGGTGGCGTTGGATATACAGGCAAGTGCCTTTACAACGCATAGAGGCTCCGTTACAGACCGCGCTTTTGTGCGGCGCTGCATGGAGGGCGTGCAAACCGTTTTCCATGCAGCCACCCTGCACAAGCCGCATGTGGTAACGCACAGCCAACAGCAGTTCATAGACACCAATATCAGCGGTACGCTCAACCTGCTGCAGGAAGCGGTGGCAGCCGGTGTGGAGCGTTTTATTTTTACCAGCACCACCAGCGTTTTCGGCGATGCGCTGGTGCCGCCGCCCGCTGCGCCGGCTGCCTGGATCACGGAGGAAGTACAGCCCGTGCCGAAGAATATCTATGGCGTTACCAAAGCGGCGGCGGAGGATTTCTGCCAACTATATTACCGGAACTACGGCCTGCCCTGTATTGTATTGCGCACCTCCCGCTTTTTCCCGGAAGCAGATGATAACAGGCGCATGCGGGAAAGCTATACAGATGACAACCTTAAAACCAATGAATACCTGTTCCGCCGGGTGGACCTGGAAGACGCGGTGAGCGCTCACCTGGCGGCTGCAGCGCGTGCTGCGGACATCGGTTTCGGCACTTACATTATCAGCGCCACCACGCCCTTTTTACCGGAAGATATGGCGCGCCTGCGTCATGATGCGCCGGCCGTATTGCAGCAGCGGGCGCCTGCTTACGCAGCGGAGTATGCCCGCCGTGGCTGGAAAATGTTCCCGGGCATAGACCGGGTGTATGTGAACAGGTGCGCCCGTGCAGCGCTGGGCTGGCAGCCGCGGCATGATTTTAACGCGGTAGTGGAGCGGCTGCAGGCGGGCAGCCAGTTGCAAAGTCCCCTTGCCAGGCTGGTAGGCATAAAGGGATACCATACGGAAACCTTTTCCGAAGGGCCCTACCCGGTAGAGTAAACGCTTACTCCACCACGGTAAATGCCGCTTCATTTACCTTTTCCAGTCCGCTTACGCCGCCGGCCTGGTAACGCACCGTGTATGTTCCCGGTACATCCACGGCGTAGCCTTTCAGCAGGTCGATATCCACGGATACACTGTCGCCCGCGGGTACCCTTATATAGGCGTCTGCAGGCGGCGGCATGATCCTTTTGGCCATGATGCCCCTGTATTGCGCTTCCGCGCCCTTGCTTTCCTGGACATGCAGGAAAGCGTCCATAAACCCTTCAAAAGGCGTATGCCATTTACAGAAGCTCAGCTCTTTTGCCGACGGGTTGCGTACCGCGAAATGCAGCATTACCGGCTGGCCTGCCTTCACGGTAGCGGGTATGGTCATGACCGCTACCAGCGCTTCGTTGGTACTGCCGTTAGCAGGTTGGGAATTTTTACAGGCCGGGAAGAAAAAGACGGACAGCCAGGCTGCCAGGATGGTAAGCAGGTTTCTCATGATGATGTTGTTCATTGTGGGCGGCAAGTTAGGAGAAATTATTTTATTTTCCTGTCCCATATCCATTCCTGGGAGCTTCTGAGCTTGTCTATGAAGTGGTACAGCGCGCGCAACCCGTGTGTGCCCCTCATTCCATAATCCTGGATGAGCTTCTCCTGTCCATCTTCAAATATGACCTTTAAAATGGCGGTAGGATAGTCCGTTGCTTCTATAGCGTAGTTCTCACTCAGTGATTGTACATGAATGTAATCTATCAACTGCATGAGTTCATTGAAGCTGCGTTCATCTATTATCCCGGTGAAATGCCCGCTTTTCCCGGTATAATATCCTGCATTATAATCTGCTGTCCGGTCGCTGTTTACCACCAGGTTGTATTCAGGACAAGTGCCCAGGCAAGTAGTGGTGGCCAGGCGTACTGACTTGATCTTATATCTTGGGGGAGCCGCATTATATTCAATGAACCCGTTAAACCTGTACACCAGGGTGTCAATAGGTTGTGCTTCCCGGAGCGCGGTATCTTTGTTGTTCTCCGGGATGCGTTTTTGGGAGTAGTGAAGATATTTTTTCTTCTTGCTAGTCTTCAATAGCAATTGCTGCTGTCCACCGGAGCTGTCAACACCCATCAACAAATATTCCGAAGCAAAACCAGGCGGATAGACATAGTGCAGTTTATCTCCGGCGCTGTTGCTGTTCATTACTATCGTCAGCGGATCTCCTTTTACAATGAGGTCTGCCAGCCCGTTGTTATCCAAATCCGTCTTCAGGAAGGTATCCACGTTGGCAACGTGGCCGCCCAGGGTGGTGATAAAGCGCCGGACCTCTTCCAGTGTCTGCAAACTATCTATTGGCCCCGAATAGCCGGTGGCTACCATAAAATGAAGCGTGATCAACAACAAAAATGCTTTCATAAATATGTGGTGATGTGTGCTGAAATTAAGCATAAAATGCCTATAAAAGCACAATGGGCTCCCCGGATTTCTCCGAAGGTTCCCATTGTGCATCAAACTTTTTTCACCTGCGCGCTTATTTGTTTTGCTGTAGTTTCTCTTTTTCCATTTCCAGCATCAGACGGTTGCGTTGCAGGGCGCTGATATACCTTTGCAGTTTGCTGAATTGCAGTCCGGGGTCCGGGCTGGTTACCGGCTTGCCAACGGTATCCATCAGGAAAGAACAGTCGCCGCCAAGCGTCAACTGCGCCACGCCATGGCAACCCTGGCAACCGCCCATGGAATAGTATTGGCCTTTGTACAGGTTGTTGTTCCCGGCATTGTGCGGGGTGCCAATGCCACTCCCGTGGAAGTTGGCCAGGGTAGAGTCGGATTCTATCACGTAGTTCGCCAGGAAGAAGCTGAAAGAACTGGTATCGTTGGTGGGCGTGCTCTGTACGCCTACCAGGCGGTAATACTGCCAGATAGAGTTCGGGTTCTGGTCTTTCAGCGCTTTATGTGCCGCATCCGTGGAGGCGTTGATCACATCCGGGATCGGGTGCAGGCGGGGATATTGGGCATGAATGGGGCCGGTCTCGACGCCCTGGTTGTCCAGTTCCACATAGCCCATATCGCTTTGCTCCACGTCCACCTGCTCAAAGGTGGCAAAGATGAAGTTCGGGTAATTCTGCGTTTTGTGGATGATATGCAACCCGACCAGCGCATACCTTTTATTCACTGCTACCAGGTTGTCGCCCGATTTTTCATACACGATCACCGTGCGTTTGAAATAGCGGGTGGAGTCATCTTCCGGGGTCAGTTCCCGCCAGGCGGTCTTTACTTCCATGGCGCCCTGGTAGGTGCTGTCATTCATTCCCGGAACGGGTGCGCCGCCGCAGGGCAGGCACAGTACGTTCTGCTCCGGCGGGCAGTTGCAGGTGCTGGTGGCGCCGGGGTAGTAGGCGTTGTACAGGTTAATGTTATGCAGCGTATTGGTGGTGGCGGCCAGCAGGGAGTCAAAAGTGGAATAGTTTTCCAGCAGGTAGTTATACTCGTCCCGGTTGGCCTTGGCCTGGTACAGCACCATATACTTTTTATCGTACTTGCCCACATGTGCATACACGTCGCAGGAGCCGATCTCATTGTTCTCATCAAGGTTGTTGAACAGGGTGAAGCTGGCCCCGGGCGCGATAGCGGGCATGATCTTAAAGCTGTATTTGGGGGTCTTATCAAAAGGCCCCATGTCGTTGCTGGCCGGCCGTAGCTCTGTACGGTGCGCGTAGGTTTCCCACACAACCAGGTCCGGGTAGGGCGACTGGTCCGTTTTATAGTTCCAGGACAGGTCGGGGAAGTCCCGCTTCCCGCTGTTAGGATAGTCCGACTCCCAGTTCAGTGCAAAGAACTCATCCCAGGCAAAGGTGGCCAGTTGTACGGAGTCTGCATCCGCTGCCAGCTCTTTGGGAGGAAAGGGCTGGAACTGGATGTTGAAATCATACTCCGTGCCCCCCTCGTAGGGCCCGGGATCACCGCAGGAGGCGATCAGCAATGTTCCTGCCAGGAGCACTGCTATAAAAAGGAATGGTCTTTTTTCCATGAGATGTAGACGTTAGTGAGTAATTTTTTTATTAAAAAATGGGAATCATCGCACTTCCAGCCGGTACTGGTTCTTTTCCACCACAGCCGACAGGGCCGGTGCGCTGTGCTTGCGACCGGTGATCTCCACCCTGAAATCGGCTGCCTGCAGATCCGCCTCTTCCATGAAGTCCAGGTCAAAGAATGCCTTTACTTCCAGGTGGGTCTGGCAATTGGCGCAGCCCATTACAGACCAGCGGCTCAGCACGGAATGGTAGCCCAGCAGCACCGGCTCACCTTTGTAATTGGCGTAGGCGGATATAATAAAGGACCCGCCGATAGGCGCACGGTTGATCTGGGATATGCAGAGTTTTTTTACCGGGGCGCCAGCCGCTGCTTTTGCCACCTGCGCTTTGGCCGCGCCGTCCCACTCGTCCAGCGATCCTTTGCTGTAGGTGAAGCCCAGTTGTTTTTCTATGTTGATGCAATCCATGGAGGTGTAAGGGCGCTCTTTGCCGCCTTCCTTCAGCGTAAAAGGATGCAGCGGGGAGTTGAGGTCCAGCCAGGTATTGGGCGGAAAGCCGGGCGTAGCGCCCTGGTTGTCGCTGGTATTGGTGCCGGGATAACCGGTGATCACATCCAGCTTGTCGGTATGACCGGTCTTTTTCTGCCATACCCAGAACATGCGGTCCACATTGCAGTGATGGAAGTAGAAAATGGGGTCCAGCGCGGCGGTGTCGTTCTCGCCCATATCACCATTGGCGCCGTCAATGGGGGAGAAGTCGGCTCCCGGCACCTCGAATCCGCCTACGGACAGGTGAATGTTGTTATGCGGCTGTTCCAGGGGGATGATCGTCGGTGCTCCGTCATGCAACTGGTTCCACTGCTGGGCAGAAGTCGTGTTGGAGAACACCGTGTAGTTGGGCGCATTCAGGCATTCCTTGTATTGATCAGATACGCTTATCTTCAGGCGCTTCTTAACATCCGGGGGAAAGTGCTCGTCCTTCTTGGTAAGCCAGGCGATCACATTCCGGTTGAGCAGCTTGACGTTTTCTTCGTAGTGGGGAAATTTATCGTTGTGCTCCTTTGTTTCCTTGCGGGCCTTTTCGGTGCCTACCAGGCCGGATAAGGGATAGCGTACGGTCTCATAGTCCTTGTGCTTGGTATATATGCTATCGTCACCGGAAACGTTGTCTGTAATGGTGATGGGAAATACAAAGGAGCGTAGCGGGTTGGATATCTTCTTTCCATCCAGCTCAAAGTCCTTTACGGTCAGGGACCAGGGAATACCATGCTGGAGCGATTCTTCATCTGTTTCGTCCCAGTAAGGCAGCATCACATCCTCGCAGCCGGGAATGCTTTGTAACGCTTCTTCTATCTTCAGGCAGTATACGCGGTGCCAGGTGGGGAACAGCACATTGCCATGATTGCAGTAGCCGCCCCAGAAGGTGTTCAGGCCCCAGCCTGCGCCCCTGAAAGGCTCCCCGTGAAAACCGCCCAGCATAAAGAAAGAGCGGGGATCGTCCGGGGGAAGTTCTTTAATGCCTTTCCAGGCTTTCATCAGTTTTTCCAGTGGCTTTTTGTTGCCGTTCTCATATTCCTTTTCAAGTTCGCGGAGGGAACGGCGTACACGTAGTTCTTTTTTAGATGCCATTACAGTGCTGTTTTTAATGGTGAATGTTGGAATGTTGCGTACTGCTGTGCGCAGTGAACGGTAAGCGGATAAAGGACAGGCTGTTCAGGAGGGATCCGGATATGATCAGGCCCATGCCGGTAAAAAGCAGCCATTGCGCCGTTGGAAGAAAAAAGCGTCCTGCTACGATCAGTACGGCGCCGGCCAGGCTGACCGCAAAAGGCAGGTAGCCGCGTTGTGGCGCTTTCCGGTACAGCAGGAACAGGTGCAGCGCCAGGAAAGCCAGCAGCACGGGCAGCAACCAGCGCATATAGGGCAGCTTGGCCAGGCCCAGGCTTCCAAACATGCTCATATATACCGCCCAGCATACCGGGCATTTCGGGAAGAAGGCAATGAGCACGCTTAGCAGCATGGAAGGCAGCGCCCTGGCTGTTTTTTGTGTGGCGGCCTGCAGTGGCTTATGGTTATCTTTTGCAGCAGGCGGCGGCGTAGCGGCCTTACCGTTATGGCAGCAGCAGCCGCCGCTGGTGGCAGGTGGTGTCATAGGATAAAAGTTTAGAACGATGGATGAGGGCCGGCAGCCTACCTGGCTTGCAGCACGGCGTAAAAGGAGCCCACTACGCCGGCGGGGTGAATGGTGCCGTCGCTGCCGGGATGCGGAATAACGCGGGTTACCGCGCCTACCAGCGCAGGCACCTGGTCTTTGCCGTCCTCAATATGGGGCACGGTATAACAGAGATAGTCGTAGATCCAGGGATGGCCGCTTACCTCTCCCTTGCCGCGGAACTTGAGCGTGGAGGGGTTGCCATCATCTTTGTAACCGTCCAGTTCCAGGTGCCAGCCCTGACCGCCTATCTTGCCGGATATTCTTCCTTCATCGCCTATGTCAATAACAAGTTCTGCAGTGCCCAGCTCAAGCTTATCCAGCGGGGTAGACAGCTTGGGGTCATTATAAAAGCTCCGGTAGGCCCAGGTGCCATCCTTGAACAGGTGTTTTTTTTCAGACATAATAGGGTGTTTAAGTGGTTAGAAAAAGAATCCCCCGTATCACTGAAATAACCAGATGAAAATTATTTCAATGACATTCCCTGCAGCAAGGGGCCCCGTTGCTGTTCCAGGGAAAAACGGATATGAGAGATACTATACCAGGTGGTTATAGCAATGCCGGGTGATAGTTATTTTGATTTTGTATGAAAAAATGTACGATCATTTTGAGGTGTTATAAAAAAACGGTTTGTTGTCTGAAAGGGGAACTTTCGAATGCTTTTTCTTTCTGTTGAGTGGTCGTGAATCTGCAGCCTTTCGAATTGCTTCCGAAACTAGTAAAAGTTTCTCAAAGCACAATAAATATTTTTTATAAATATATAATTATAGCACTCATGTATATCTGAACTTCAAAATTGATTCAAAATTCGATATTACCTTAGCGGCATTGTTATGTATTAAGGATGAAAGTACTTGCAGTAGAAGACAGCAAAGAGATCGGCAGCAGCATACGCGGCTTCCTGGTGCGGGAAGGGTATATCTGCGAGCTGGCTTACAGTTTTTATGAAGCACGGGAAAAATTAGCGCTGTTCACATACGATTGTATTTTGCTGGATATTATGTTGCCCGATGGCAGCGGGCTGGAACTGCTGAAATTCATCAAGACGGAGAAGATCCAGAGCGGGATATTGATCATCTCCGCCAAAGATGCGCTGGATGACAAGATAGACGGGCTGGATGCCGGTGCGGACGACTATATCACGAAACCTTTTCACCTGCCCGAGCTGCATGCCCGCCTGCGCGCCATCTACCGGCGCAAAAAGCTGGCTGGCAACAATATCATCACCTTCAACGAGATCACACTGAATACGGATACCCTGGAAGCAACAGTGAATGATGTGCTGCTGGACATTACCCGCAAGGAATTTGACCTGCTGCTGTACCTCGTTATCAACAAGAACCGCGTGCTGTCCCGCCAGTCCATTGCCACGCACCTCTGGGGGGATTATACCGATAATTTGGCTAATTTTGATTTTGTTTATCAGCATATTAAGAATCTCCGTAAGAAGATCAGCGCTGCAAACGGGGCGGACTATATTGACACCGTTTATGGATTAGGGTATAAATTCAATTCCTCCAAAGTATGATGTATGAAACTGGTCGATAAGTTTACGTTGTGGTTCATTGCCATCACTTTCCTGGTGACGCCCATCACTTCCTATTTCTTCTGCTATACGCTGGTGAAGAAAATAGACAGCACGGAAACAGCCCGTTTAAGCGAGGTGAATGCCACGACCGCCAGCCGCCTGGGCAAAGGACTTCCCGCAAACGTACCGGGAAAGGGAGGCGCAACAGATGTGCAGCGGCTTACTACCGCGCTGCCGCAGCAAAGAACGCAGGTAAGGAAAACCGACGTATACAACGGGGGCGTAAATGGTATGGAGAGCCTGCTCACCGTAGACTCCTACGTAACCATCAATGGCGGGAATTACCGCATTTCATCCTATAACTACATTCCCAGCTCCAGGCAGGTGATCAGCACCATACTGGGCACCATCACCTGGAAGCTGCTGCTGATCGTGCTTTGCGTGGTCATTACGGCCCGCCTGGTATCCCAGCGTATCCTTTCCTCCCTGCGGCAAACCATGAAGCTGATCCAGGGATTTAACGTGAAGCGGAAAGTGCAGTTCCCCAAAACCGGTACCCGCGAGTTCAGGGAGCTGAACGCCTTTTTACAGAAGATGACCGACAAGGCGGTGGATGAATATGCCGCTGTAAAGGAATTCAGCGAGAACGCTTCCCATGAGCTACAGACCCCGCTGGCCATCCTGCGCAACAAGCTGGAGCTGCTCAGCGAAACCAATATCGGGGAGGAGCAGGCCGCCCTGCTGGGCGATATGCAGAACGCCATTGAAAAACTCACGAAAATAAACCGCTCGCTGACCCTGCTGGCCCGGATGGAGAATAACGAGTATGCCGTTTCGGAGAACATCAAATTCTGCCGGGTGGTGAAAGATGTGCTGAGCGCCTACGAGGACCGCATAGAGCTGAAAAATCTTTCCGTGAGGTCCGATTTTGAAAAGAACGTGCTGCTGAAGATACACCCGGTGCTGGCGGATATGCTGATCAATAACCTGCTGGGCAACGCCGTGCGCCATAATGTGCAGGACGGTCATATCGATATTAGCCTTACCCAGCGGAAGCTGGAGATCCGCAATACCGGCCTTCCGCCGGAAATGCCCACCCATGAACTGTTCCAGCGCTTCAAAAAAAGCAACCAGTGCAGCGAGAGCGTGGGCCTGGGCCTGTCCATCGTCAAGCAGATCTGCGAGGTGTGCGGCTTTTACATCTCTTATCACTACAGCGATCAGCTACATACCGTAACGGTGCAATTCCGGTCCCAGCCCCGGGAAGCGGTCAGGGCGGTGCCGGGAGTAAGCCTGGTGAATAGTGAATAGTGAAGGATCACCTTATTTCCCTTTTCCTTTTTCCCTTCACCATTCACCCTTCACTTTTCACCTTTCACTATTCACTATTGACCATTCACCCTTCACCTTTCACTAAAAGGTATCCTACTTCAAGATTGCTTCAAAATGTTGGTGTCTTTTTGCAAATGGAATAACATTTTTTGTGACCATGCCGCAAAATATCGCCTTCATGCCTGGGAAAAGACACATCACCATTTTACTGTTCCTTACGATTGCCAATATACATGCACTTTGCGCCCAGCAGGTACTGACCCTGCGGGACGCTATACAGACCGCCATCAGCAATTATGGCACCATTAAAGCCAAATCCAGCTATGCCGATGCATCAAAAGCTGGCGTGGTGCAGGCCCGGCGCGATTACCTGCCTAACCTGAACCTGGCCGCCCAGCAGGATTATGGCACCATTAACGGGCAGAACGGCCCCCTGTACGGGTTTGGAGGGCTGGGCGTAGCTTCTTCCGGCCTGCCCTTGCCGGATCAGAACTGGAATGCTGCTTTCGGGGCGTTGTACCTGACAAATATAAATTGGGACTTCTTTGCCTTTGGAAGGGCAAAGGAGCGGATCAAAACGGCAGAAGCGGTTGCCGCCAGGGATTCTAAAGACTGGCAACAAGAGATCTTTCAGCACGAAGTAAAGGTGGCAGCCGCTTATCTTAACCTGCTGGCCGCACAGAAGCTTACCCTGTCCTACCGGAAGAACCTGAACCGGGCGGATACCTTTCGCCGCATCGTGGTAACGCGGGTATTGAACGGGCTCAATCCCGGCGTGGACTCCTCGCAGGCCAGTGCGGAAGTATCCGGCGCCCGCGTGGCGCTGACCCGGGCCCTGGATTTTGAGCAGACGGCGGCCAACCAACTGGCCCAGCTCATGGGCGTACCGGCGCAGCCTTTTGCGCTGGACACCGTTTTTGTATCCCGCCTGCCGGCCATACTCAACGATACCGCCGCACTGGATGACCATCCCGTGCTGCAATGGTACCGGAGCCGTATCGCGCTCAGCGATGAACAGGTGAAATATTACAGGACACAGGCCTACCCGGTATTCTCCCTGGTGGGCGTGCTGCAGACAAGGGGATCGGGATTTGAGGCCACCTACGCACAGGACCAGACCGCTTTTACACATGACTACTGGGAAGGCGTTAAACCTGCCCGCACCAACTACCTGGCCGGCATCGGCATTACCTGGAACTTCACCCAGCCCTGGCGCATTGCGCAGCAGGTGAGATCACAAAAGGCCGTCAGCAAAGGCCTGCAGGCGGAGTACGACCTGGCGGACCAGCAATTGCGCGCCCAGCTACAACTGTCCGAGACCCGTATCAAAAACGCGTTGGACAATTATCATGAAGTGCCGGTGCAGGTAAAGGCTGCTTCCGATGCCTACCTGCAGAAATCCGTGTTGTATAAAAACGGGCTGACCAACCTGGTGGACGTCACACAGGCTTTATATGCCCTGGTGCGAGCCGAAACAGACCGGGATATCGCCTACAGCAATGTATGGCAGGCGCTGTTGCTGAAAGCTTCCGCCACCGGGGTTTTCTCACTGTTTGAAAGGGAACTTTAACTGATTAGACAAGCATAGTATGAACCTTATTCGTTTTGCGCTTCGTAAACCTATTACCATCCTGGTGCTGGTGGCCGGGCTGTTCTTTTTTGGCATCAAAGCCGTCAACACTATCAAGATCGATATCTTCCCGAAGCTGGACCTGCCGGTGATCTACCTTTCCCACCCGTTTGGCGGCTATACCGCCACGCAGATGGAATCCTTTTTCGGCAAGCAGTACATCAACATCCTGTTGTTCGTGAACGGGGTAAAAAGCATCGAGACCAAGAACATACAGGGCCTGACGCTGATAAAGATCAACTTTTACCCCGGTACCAACATGGCGCAGGCGGCGGCAGAAGTAAGCGCCTTCTCCAACCGTATCCAGGCCATCTTCCCGCCCGGCTCCAACCCGCCGTTCATTATACGCTTTGATGCGTCTACGCTGCCGGTAGGACAGTTGGTGCTGAGCAGCGACAAGCGCAGCAACAATGATCTGCTGAACCTGGCCAACGTTTACGTGCGTTCCTCTTTTACGTCCATTCCTGGCCTGGTAGGCTCCACGCCCTTTGGCGGCAATATCCGCACCGTGGTGATCAAGGCAGACCCCGCGCTGCTGCGTTCGCACAACATGACACCCGATCAACTGGTGGAAGCGCTGCGCCTTAACAACCAGACCGCGCCCTCCGGTAATGTGCGCATCGGCGACAAGAACTACATTACGCCCGCCAATACCACCATCCGGGAAGTAAAGGATTTTGAGAACATCCCGCTTTACAAGAACGGCGTGCAGAACCTGTACCTGCGCGATGTAGCTACGGTGGAGGATGGTGCGGATGTAACCGCCGGCTATGCCCTGATCAACGGCCGCCGCTCCGTGTACATCGATGTGGCCAAAGCCGCCGATGCCTCTACCTGGGAAGTAGTGCAGCGCCTGAAACAGGCGCTTCCGAAAATACAGGCGCAACTGCCGGAAGATGTAAAGCTGAGCTATGAATTTGATCAGTCCACCTACGTGATCAATTCTGTGAAGAGCCTGATGAGTGAAGGCGTGATCGGCGCGGTACTGACCGGTTTAATGGTGCTGCTGTTCCTGGGCGACCTGCGCGGCGCGCTGATCGTGATACTCACTATTCCTACTTCCATCATATCCGGTGTGCTGTTCCTGAACCTGTTCGGGCAAACCATCAACATCATGACCCTCAGCGGCCTGGCGCTGGCCATCGGTATCCTGGTGGATGAAAGCACGGTCACCATTGAGAACATTCACCAGCACCTGGACCTGGGCAAGCCCAAGGCCCTGGCTATCTGGGACGCCTGTAAGGAAATAGCCTTTCCCAAGCTGCTGATCCTGTTCTGTATCCTGGCCGTGTTTGCGCCCGCGTTCACCATGGGCGGCATACCCGGCTCCCTGTTCCTGCCCCTGGCGCTGGCCATCGGCTTCAGCATGATCATCTCCTATTTCCTGGCGCAGACCTTTGTGCCGGTCATGGCCAACTGGATCATGAAAGGCAAGCCGCACAAGGGCCCGCATGGCAAAAAAATGACCGACCGCGAAGCCTTTGCCGCTACCGGCCTGCAGGCAGGAGGAGAGGGCGATACCTGGGACCAGAAGAAAGCCCTGGTGGAAAGGGCGGACAGCAACCAGGACGGGAAAATAAGCCGCTTTGAAAAAATGCGGGCGCGCTACCTGCGATTCATCAACCGAATGATGCATTACCGGAAACCCATTGTGATCGCTTACCTGGTGATCGTTTCCTTACTGGCTTTCCTGCTGATCAACAGCATTGGCCGCGATGTGCTGCCTAAAGTGAACGGCAGCCAGTTCCAGGTGCGGCTGCGGGTGGCGGACGGCACCCGTATTGAAGAAACGGAGAAAAAGACCATTGCCCTGATCAACGCCGTCAATGACCTGGTGGGCAAGGAGAATATTTCCGTTACTTCTGCTTTCGTGGGCACCCACCCGCAGCTTTTTTCCACGGCTTCTATCTTCCTGTGGATGGCAGGCCCGCACGAGGCGGTATTACAGGTAGCCCTGCAGGAAGGGTATAAAACAGACCTGGACCGGCTGAAAGACCAGATACGGGAAAAAGCCCGGCAGATAGACGCCGGTATGAAGCTCTCCTTTGAGCCGATAGAGCTGACGGATAAGATATTAAGCCAGGGCTCGCCCACGCCGGTAGAGGTGCGGTTCTCCGGCCGGAGTAAAAAGCTGAACGAAGAGTATGCCATGAAGATGATCGACCGGCTGAAAGAGATCCCTTACCTGCGCGATGTGCAGTTGGGGCAGTCCATTAAGTATCCTGCGCTCAACATTAACATAGACCGTGTACGGGCTGCGCAACTGGGGGTGGATATTGACGACATATCCCGCTCCCTGATCGCCAGCACTTCCTCCTCCCGCATGACGGAAAAGAATATTTGGGTAGATGAAAGGATAGGACTAAGCTACAACGTGCAGGTACAAGTGCCGGAAAACATGATCACCAGCCGGCACGACATCGGGGAGATACCCCTGCTCAGCAATGCGCCGCGGCCCATCCTGAGCGATGTGGCTACCATTACGCCGGACACTACCTACGGGGAGAATGACAACCTGGGCGCCGTACCCATGCTAACGGTAACGGCTAACCTGAACGATAAGGACCTGGGCACGGCCTCCCGGGATGTACAGGCGGCCATTGCCTCCCTGGGTGAGCTGCCCCGCGGGCTGAACGTAGAGCTGATCGGCCTCAGCGAGACCCTTACCAGCACGCTGGACAGCCTGCAGAGCGGGCTGCTGGTAGCGGTGGTCGTGATATTCCTGATGCTGGCGGCCAACTTCCAGTCCTTTAAAGTATCCGCCATTGTGCTGGTGACCGTGCCGGCGGTGCTGCTGGGCTCCCTGTGCCTGCTGATGCTGGCCGGGTCTACCCTGAACCTGCAGTCCTATATGGGCATGATCATGTCCGTGGGGGTATCCATTTCCAATGCCGTGCTGCTCATTACCAATGCCGAGCAGTTGCGCAGGCATAACGGCGATGCGATGCTGTCCGCCAGGGAAGCAGCCGCGTTGCGCCTGCGCCCCATCCTGATGACGGCGCTGGCGATGGTGGCCGGTATGATCCCGATGGCCAGCGGCCTGGGTGAAGCCGGCGACCAGTCCTCACCGCTGGGCAGGGCCGTGATAGGCGGGCTGGTGGCTTCTACCTTTGCCGCACTGTTCATCCTGCCGCTGGCTTTTGCCTGGGCGCAGGGAAAAGCCGGCACCCAAAGCGTGTCCCTGGACCCGGAAGACGAAGAGAGCGTGCATTATATTCCCTTAAAAGCGAACAAACAATCACACTAACCGGAAATAAAACTCATTTTATGCAATCAATATCCAAAAGCGCTATGATAGCAGTAACGGCTGTGGTACTGGCCGTTATCTGGCAGGGTTGCGGCACTTCCGCCGCCCATGATGAGGAAGCGGCAAAGAAAACCGCCGCAGCAGCAGCGCCTGCCCTGGAAACCTTTCCCCTGCAAAAGGGCACGCTGTCCTCTTCCATCCGGATCCCCGGCGAACTGACGGCTTTCCAGCGCGTGGACCTGTACGCCAAGGTGAGCAGTTTTGTGAAAAAACTGTATGTAGATGTAGGCAGCGAGGTGCGCACGGGGCAGCTACTGGTGACCATGGAAGCGCCGGAGCTCAATGCTCAACTGGCCGGCGCGGAGTCCCGGCTGAAATCGCAGGAAGCCATTTACCTGTCCAGCAAAGCCACCTACGACCGTTTGCTGGAAACGAGCAAAACGCCCGGCACCGTATCACAGAACGACCTGGACATTGCATTTGCCAAACAAAAATCCGACCTGGCCCAGTTGGACGCGGCCAAAGCGGCTTACCGCGAGATCAGCGATACCCGTAATTACCTGGAGATACGCGCGCCATTCAATGGCGTTATCAGCCAGCGGAATGTAAGCGCGGGCGCCTATGTAGGGCCTGCGGGCAAAGGATCGGACCTGCCGATCTTCACCCTGCAGGAGCAGCGGAAACTACGTTTAGTAGTAAGCGTACCGGAAGCATATACCGGCTACCTGGATAATAACAGCGAAGTGGCGTTTACCGTGCGGGCGCAGCCTGAAGCCACCTTTAAAGCAAAGGTGGCCCGGCTGTCCGGCGCGCTGGACGAGCAGCTACGCGCGCAACGTATAGAGATGGACGTGGCGAACGATGATAAAAAGCTGTTGCCCGGCATGGTGGCCGAAGTGGCAATTCCGCTAAGCACCGGCAGCGATCATGCCTTTGTGGTGCCGGCCACTGCCGTGCTGAATTCTACGCGGGGGGTATACGTTATTAAAGTGGTGGATGGTAAAGCAGTATGGGTGCCTGTCAGGACCGGCCAGTCCGCAGAAGGGCAAACGGAGATATACGGCGACAGCCTGGCGCTGAATGACGTGATCGTGAAAACGGCCAGCGAGGAAATCAGGGAAGGCGCCCCGGTGAACCATCGCGCTGTAGCGGCGGCGAAGTAAGCGGCACACAAACTTTTTCTTTCCTGTGTTAGTGTTCAATATGCCTGTCGGGATGTAATGCCTGGCAGGCTTTTTTGTGTGATGTCGTCCCGGTCTTTCCTCCCGGTGGCCCATTTTTTGAACGCTAAACCGCGTATGAATAGGTTCCTGCAACTTTTAAAAAGTGGCTGGCAGCTGCTGAAGCAAACAGGAGGCGGTTTTGGCAGGGATAAAGTGCCCAAACTGAGCGCCTCCCTGGCTTTTTATACCATCTTCTCGCTGGGCCCCATGATGATCGTGATCATCTTCCTGGCCGACCTGTTCTGGGGGCGGCAGGCCATAGAGGGAAGGATCTACGAGCAGCTCAGGGCGCTGATCGGGAGCCAGGCAGCGCTGCAGGTGCAGGAAGTGATTAAGAATGCTTCTGTAAGCGGTAGCAGCGCGCTCACCGCGGTAGTAGGCGCTATTGCCCTGCTGATCGGGGCCACCACGGTTTTTTCCGAGATACAGGACTCCATCAACGCTATCTGGAAGCTGAAAGCCAGCTACCGCAAAGGATGGATACAGCTACTGGTGAGCCGGCTGCTGTCGTTCTCGCTGGTGATCGGGCTGGGTTTTTTATTGCTGGTGTCATTATTGATCAATACCCTGGTGGAAGGGTTTATGGACCAGCTCCGCAGCCAGTTCCCGCAGGTAGCGGTCATTTTTTTCTATGTGCTGAACCTGCTGCTGACCCTGCTGATCATCGGCTTTTTGTTTGCCGTTATCTACAAAGTGCTGCCCGACGCGGTGATCCGCTGGAAGGACGTGTCGGTAGGTGCGCTCTTCAGCACGCTGCTGTTCATGCTGGGCAAGTTCATCATTACCTTCTATATAGGGCGGAGCGACATCGGCAGTACCTACGGCACCGCGGGGTCTTTGGTGGTACTGTTGTTATGGGTGTACTTTTCGTCCATTATTTTATACACCGGTGCGGAGTTCACCAAGTTCTACGCCATGAAGTTCGGCTCCGAGATAAAACCCAGCAGCTATGCTGTAATGGTACAGGCGGTGCAGGTGGAGAGTGACAGCCGGAATGTGCAGGAAAATGAGGCGGATGAGGAACGGACCGCCATGGAATTGCAGCAGGCCAAAAAAAGAGCCCCGGAAGAAAGGAACTCCTAAACCAATATCATGAATACATCTTTGAATGGAAATGCAGGCCCTGGTTTTCGGAAAAAAATATGGATCACGGTAGGCATCACGGCACTGGTGGTAATTGTTATCTGGATCATTAAAGTAACCTTCAACGTATTCCTGCTCATCCTGGCGGGCGCCCTGATCGCGCTTTATTTCAGGGGGCTGGGCCGGTTGCTAAACAGGAAGCTGCATGTACCGGAAAAGTTAAGCCTGCCGGCATCTATTATCAGTTCGTTGCTGCTGCTGGGATTGTTCTGCTGGTTCACCGGCAGCCAGGTACAGCAGCAGGTTGCGCAACTGGCGGACATGCTGCCTTCGGCGGTGGAAAATTTCAGGGAGCGGCTGGAGGCGGACCCTATTGGCCAGAAGGTATTGAAAAGACTGGGCTCCAGCGAGCAAACGGGCAAGGCCGCAGGCATCCTCCAATCCTTTTTTACCGGTACCTTCGGCGTGCTGGGGGATATTTACGTAGTGCTGTTCCTGGGCGTGTTTTTTACGGCCGCTCCTGCTATTTATGTGAAGGGCTTCCTGCGCCTGATCCCTCCCAACGCAAGGCCCCGGGCGCAGGAAGTGGTCAACAGGGTAGGGGCGGACCTGACCCAATGGCTGAAAGGCAAGCTGCTGGCCATGCTGGTGGTGGCGGTGCTCACGGCCATCGGCTTGTTGATATTGGGCGTGCCCATGGTATTGGCTTTGTCGTTGATGGCGGGCGCGCTGAACTTCATTCCCAATTTCGGTCCCCTGATCGCCATGATCCCTGCCGTACTGGTTGGGCTGATGGAAGACCCCGTCACCGCCGCGCTGATCGTGGGTTTGTACGCATTGATACAAATGGTGGAGAGCAACTTTATTACGCCGCAGATACAGAAAAGACTGATTCGCATCCCGCCGGCGCTGATCATCATCGCACAGTTGTTCATGGGCGTGCTGACAGGAGGATGGGGCCTGCTGCTGGCCACGCCGGTAACGGTGATCCTGATCATACTGTTGCACGAGTTATATATTAAGCGGATGGAGCCTGCCTGAAAGGCTGCAACGGCAATTTTCGTATGCGCTTTCCCGTGGCGGCAAACAAAGCATTGGCCAGCGCAGGGGCCACAGGCGGTACGCCCGGTTCGCCGGTGCCGCCCATTTTATCGGTGCTTTGTACAATGTGCACTTCAATGACCGGCGTTTCTTGCATACGCAGCATGCGGTAGTCATGGAAATTGCACTGCGCCACGCGCCCCTGTTCTAAAGTGATCTCGCCATACAAGGCCGCCGTGAGCCCGAACACGATACCGCTTTCCATCTGCGCGCGCACCCCGTCGGGGTTTACCGCCAGCCCGCAGTCAATGGCACATACCACGCGGTGGATGTTGATCTTTTCTGCTTCCACCGACAGCTCCACTACCTGGCACACGTAGCTGCCCATGGCAGCATGTACGGCTATTCCCTGGTGCCTGCCCGTCGGCAGTGGTGTTCCCCATGCCGCTTTTTCAGCAGCCAGGTCAAGGGCCGCCAGGTGACGGGGATGCTCTTTCAGCAGGGCCCGCCGGTAGGCAACAGGGTCCTGGTGGGCCAGGGTGGCCAGTTCATCGATCAGGGTTTCCATCACAAAAGCCGTATGCGTATTGCCTACGGAACGCCAGGCCAGCACCGGTACGCTGCAGGTTGTGGTATGTAGTTCGACGGAATGGTCCGGGACAGCTACCAGGTAGGGGGAACCGTGCACGCCGTCCACGGAACTGTAGTCAATACCATTCTGAACAATGGCAGACTCCAGCGGAGTATTGATGAAAAGGGATTGTCCTACAATGCGGTGCTGCCAGGCAAGCGGTAACCCGTTGTGCCCCATGCCAACGCTAACGGTGTGCAGGTAGACGGGCCGGTAGCACCCGCCACGGATATCATCTTCCCGTGACCATACCAGCTTGATGAACCGTCCACTGGCTTTGGCAATATGCACCGCTTCCATCACCCAGTCGTCGCTGAAGGAGCCCCTTCTGCCAAAGCTCCCGCCCAGGAAGGGGGTGTGGAACAGCACCCGCTCTGGCGCCAGGCCAAGGAAGGCGGCTACTTCCGCCTGGTGCAGCAGGGAGGATTGCGTGCCGGTCCAGACCTCGCAGGTACCGCTCGCTATCTTCACCGTACAGTTTAGCGGCTCCATGGGCGCATGCGCCAGGTAAGGAAAGTAATATTCCGCATCTAATCTTTGCGGTGCTGTCTGCAAAGCAGCGGCCACATTTCCCTGCTGCTGCACGGACATGCCTTTTGTTTTTGACAGGGTACGGTAGGCTTCCAGTTGCGCTGCACTGTCCATGCCGGCATCTGTTTCCCGGTCCCATTCAATTTTCAGCGCGTCGCGCCCCAGCTTGGCCGCCCAGAAATGATCTCCGAGTACGGCAATGCCGGAAGGCACCTGCACAACGTCACGCACGCCGGGTATGGCCAGGGCCTGGCTGGCGTCGAACGATTCTGCTTTCCCTCCAAAAACAGGCGGGTGCGCCACCAGCGCTGTCAGTAGGCCCGGGAAGTGGATGTCGATGCCGAATTGCGCCTTCCCGTTGATCTTTTCAGGCGTGTCCAGGCGTTTTTGCGATTTCCCGATGTATCGCCACGCTTCGGGTGGGCGTAGCGTAACCGTTTCCGGTACCGGCAGCCCGGCGGCATCCGCCGCTACCTGCCCGTAGCGGATACGTTTGCTGCCGGCTATGACGTAGCCGTTTTCAGTGCGGCAGGCATCCGGCGGTACGCCGAGCCTTTGGGCTGCAGCAGCCACCAGCATAACGCGGGCGGTGGCGCCGGCCTGCCGGTAGCGGTCAAATTCGGAAACGGTGGAATTGGACCCGCCGGTGGTCTGTTCAAAGATCGGCGCTGAAAAATCATCGCCTTTCCCGGGTGGCCGGTGCGCCACTTTTATATCACGCCAGTCGCAATCCAGTTCTTCCGCTATCAGCATGGGCAGCGTGGTCCAGATACCCTGCCCCATTTCTACTTTGGAGAGTATCACCTGTATGCTGTCATCTTCACCGATGCGCAGGAAAGCATTCGGGGCAAATACGTTTGCTGTGGCGGCAGCGGAAGTAAGGCGCCGGGCTGCCATGGGCACCGCAAAGGCGATCAGCAGCCCGCCGCCAGCCAGTGCGCCCGCTTTGAGAAAATCCCTGCGATGGATCCGGGAATGTTTGTTCATAGCCCTTAAGCTACATCAAAGGGCGGCAGCGCCATCATCAAAATGATGAAGTAACACGGGATATTGACGAAAAGCGGGTTTTGTTTAACGAAGCCCTTCCCGCAGGCTGTTCCTTAGCTGCCGGAGGTACTCGCTCACGGAAGCGGCGCTGCCGGATTCCGGTGATCGCACCGCACAATTGTTGCGAATGTAGCTTTTTACATCCGCCATCTGCCAGATGGCGCCGCCTGTCATGCCGGGATATCCTTTTTTGAACCGGGCCATTTCCGACCGGATAGCAGCCGGCGTTTTGCTGTTATGGGAGCTGTCGCAGGTGCTGAAGGCGCCGCGGCAAAGGAATATCGGGTAGAGGGGAATGCCGGCGTCCAGGCTGTCTTTCCAGGGACCTGCCACATTACGGGCCCCGCCGTCATAGCATTGCAGGTACACGGCATCTATCAGCCCGGGTTGGGACCCGTCAATAATAGCTTTCCAGTACGGCGGGTTTTTATAAGGGCAAAGCGACATATGCATGTTCAGCTTACCGATCATTTTGCCCAGCCGTATGATGGACTGGCTGTCATATACGGCTTCATCGTCAATACAGATCGCATCGGCGCCTAATGCGGTTTTCAATACCCTGCATATTTTATAGAGGGTGCTGTTCCTGCCGGTGCCCGTGCTGATGCCGGTTGTGGCATAGGCAGCGTCTGTCCAGTCCCGTATGAAATCAAATGTGTTCGGAGGCTGGTTATACCACCTGCCTTCCAGCAGTATTTCTATACGGGTGATGGAGCTGGGCTGCTGCTTCAGGGACGCTACGCGCTTCAGCCATGTCTTGTCGCCTACATATTTGCCGTCATGAATGATCGGGTTTTTGCTGTCATCGCCCGAGTATACGTCGCCGTTAGCCCGGATATAGAAGCTGGATAAGATGATGGTGGTAAAACCGGAGGTCTTCAGTTGCTCAAAAGTAACATCGTCGCCCGGGTACAAACCACGGCCAAACATGGTTAGGTTGGTGTCTGCCGGCGGGGCAGGGTCCGGTGTGATGGCTGCGGTAGCAGGCCTGTCAGCATTTCCCGGTCGCATGGAAGTAACGGTGCAGAAAATGCCAAACGCCAGCATGAGTACGAGTAGCAGGTGTGTCTTCACGGGTATAGTTTTTTTAGGGAGGCCAAGTTAATGAACAGTTGCCCCGGTTTGTATATATTTGGGATGAATGATTCATCCAGCAATATGACCGGTCAGGAGATTTTACCAGGCGCAGACCCGGTTATTCACAAAACGATCCACATACAGGCGCCTGTATCCAGAGTATGGCATGCTTTAACGGAACCTATTCTGACCGCAGGGCTTTTACCGCGTCTCCCCCAAATACTTCCTCCGTAACGCCGCTATCAATCCCCGTTCACGTGCGCCCAGCAGCTCTACGGTGATCCGTTTGGTCAGGGGGCTGTGAAGCGGGAGCCCAAATCCGTACTTATCCGGCCTGAAAAGACGGCCCACCACGGCTACGGGCGCTTCCGGGTGCGTATGCCCGTAATATTCCAGCACGGGCGCGTCGCCGATAATAGCGGCGATCTCTTTGGCATGCAGGGCACGCACGGCTTCATCAATATTGTTGTAGGAAAGGGTCTGCATCCCGCTGGCGCTCATGTATTCTTCGGAAACGCTGCCGGTAAAAACGCCCACCGTTTTACCGGAAAGGTCTGCCAGGCCATGGACCTGGTTCCTCAATGACAAGGTGGTCATTACACTGGTAATGGAGGAGGTAACATAGGCAATGACGGCCACGCCGCAAACCAGCCAGAGCGCGGAGAAGATCCGTCCCTTCCAGCCAAAGAGATTTTTCCTGCTGGTTCCGCCGGATGTGCTGACCGACATTACATGATAAAAGCTTTCCGCAAGCCCCTCGCGCCAGCGGCGTGGAAAATCCTTGTCAAATTTGCGGTCAAACAGTGTGAGCAGCAATGTGGCGACCAGGATCACCAGTATCAGCCAGGCATAGGCCCGCAGGTGCCCGGCATCGTACAAGCCGGAGATCACATCGTACAGGCCGGCGCCGCGGTCTTTATCGATCATGATCCGCAAACCTGCATCGTACCAGGGCTGCGTGAAATCAATGCGCAGGGCCCTGTTCTGCGTAATGGTGAGGTTGGTAACGGCTACGTCAAAGTTCCCGGTTGAAGTCCGGCTGACCAGTTCCCGGAGCGTAGGAACGATCTCATAACGGCAGGGAAGCTGCAGGCGGGCGGCAATCGTGTCCCAAAGCTCCATGGACATGCCGGAAAGCCCCGCCGCCTCTTCCATGACAAACGGGGGACTCACATAAACGCCTACTTTAAGATAAGATGCCGTGTCCACCTGCTGCGCGGACAAGCGGATAGTATAAAACGAAAGCAGCAGTATGAACAGGCATGCCGGCTTGTTGAGAAAGATGCCTGGTTTCATCTGTTTAAATATAAGAAAAAGCCCGCGTTATTTGAAATTCGCAAACAATGGATTGATCCGCGCAAACATAACATCGCCATCCTGCTCCAACTTTGCATGCATAAAATCGATGCAAGATGACCAACAAAAGTAAAATTGCTTTAGTAACTGGGGGCAGCCGCGGACTGGGCAGGGATATGGCCCTCCGGCTGGCGGAAAAAGGACTGGATGTGATCCTGACCTATCACAGCCGGCAGGACGAAGCGCTGAAAGTAGTGGCCCAGGTAGAAGAGGCCGGGCAAAAGGCAGCCGCGCTGCAGCTTAACGTGGCGGATATAAAAAGTTTCGATCCTTTTACGGAGCAGTTGAAAGCGGTATTGAAAAATTCGTTTAACACCGACCGGTTCGACTACCTGGTCAACAACGGCGGTACCGGCTATCATGCCCTCATCCCCGAAGTGACCGAAGCGGCGTTCGACGAGGTGCTGAACGTACATTTCAAAGGCGTTTATTTCCTGACGCAGAAGGCGCTGCCGCTGATGAATGACGGCGGCGGCATTATCAACATTTCTTCCGGCCTGGCCCGTGTGTCCCTGCCCGGGTCTTCCGCTTATGCCTCCATGAAAGGCGCGGTGGAAGTATTTACCCGCTACCTGGCGGCAGAGCTGGGTCCCAGGAAGATAAAAGCCAATACCGTAGCTCCCGGCGCCATTGCCACGGATTTTTCCGGCGGCATGGTGAGGGACAACCCGGAGGTAAATAAGGCTGTGGCTGGCAGAACAGCTTTAGGGCGTGTAGGCGTGGCGGAGGATATAGGCGGGGTAGTGGCCTTCCTGTGCACGGAAGACGCCCGCTGGATCAATGCGCAGCGGGTGGAAGTATCCGGCGGCATGAGCCTCTGATAGCCGCTGATCCGTGAAAAGCAGCCTTTCCCGGGTGCTGCGATCCCCGGAAAACCGCTATATTTGAATGGCGCAAATGATATGATCGGCAATAAATCCATAGAAGACTTTTACCGGCAAACCGCGGCCAGCCTTCCGGAAGGGATCTCAAAGGAGATCGGGCATTTCAACGTATTCGAGACGGAGAAGCTCTTTGACCGGAAAACCGGCAACCGCACCATGCCTTACAGCAGGCGGGCCTATTACAAGATCAGCCTGATAAAAGGCCGGAACCGGGCGGAGTATGCGGACAAGGTGATCGACATCCGGGAAAGCGCGCTGCTTTTTGCCACCCCTAAAATTCCTTATCACTACCTGCCCCAGGACAGCAACCAGGGTGGCATGTTCTGCATTTTTACAGCAGATTTCCTGACCCGGCACAAATCCGGTGTGGTACTGGACGACCTGCCCATTTTTCAGCCGGGCACATTACCCGTTTTCCAGCTTTCGCCGGGAGCGGCAACAGAGCTGGAATACATTTTCCGGAAAATGCTCCGGGAGCTGGGCGGCGATTATCTCTATAAATATGACCTGCTGCGTAACCTGGTGCTGGAGCTGATCCACTACGGGCAGCAACTGCAACCTATGTCTACGCTCAAGTCCACCCAGAACGCTTCTGAAAGAATATCCTCCCTGTTCATTGAGCTGCTGGAACGGCAGTTCCCCATTGAATCGCCGCAGCAGCGGCTGGGGCTGCGCAGCGCCAAGGACTATGCGGACCGGCTGGCGGTTCACGTCAATCATCTTAACAAGGTGCTGAAGGAAAAGACCGGCCGCACTACCACCGAGATCATCAGCCAGCGTGTGCTGCAGGAAGCGAAGATACTGCTGCGGCAAACAGACTGGAACATTTCCGAAATATCCTACACACTGGGATATGACGACCTGGCGCACTTCTCCAACTTTTTCAAGAAGCATACCGCTTTAACGCCGGTGGCGTTCCGCTCCTAGCAGCGGCGGCTCAATTCCTGAAATTCTGGGTCACCATTAACCCATGTTTGCCGCCATCCAGTATCCCGATGCCTACCCGTCCAAAAGAAGGGTTCAGGATATTGGCCCGGTGACCCGGCGAGTTCATTAACCCGTTGTGCGCTAACTGCAGGGTAGGGGACAGCGCCAGGTTTTCGCCCGCTACCAGGAACCGTACACCCGCTTCCCGCATCCTTTCGGATGGTGTCTGGCCTTCCAGGTCAATATGGGAAAAATAACCGCTGACCAGCATGTCCTGCGAATGCGACCTGGCCACTGTTTTCATTTCCGGGTCCGCTTTAAGCGGATCCAACCCGTTTTTACGTCTTTCCTCGTTCAGCATACCCAGCATTTCAGCTTCCAGGCGTTGCCGGGCCTCCGGCGCTTTTACCGTAAAGGGCAGGTCCACCGATTTCGTGAAGCCGGGCGAGATGCTGAGGTGATTGATACCGTGGTTGACGGCCTCGTCAAACACTGGCGCCAGCTTGTCCTCCGCCCATTCCACATGCGGTGTCAGCGCCCGGGCGATGGCGCTCTCCCTTGTTTTTGCAGACAGGGTGTCAAAGAGTGGCATGCCGATCAGGATGGCGCTGATAAGGGCGGCGTAGATAATGCCGTTAATGGCCCCGGGCAGCAGCCCGAAGGCTTTATTAAATGTGTTTTCATTGGCCCGGGCAGGTAGTTGTTTGACGAGCCTGCCGGCCAGCGCGGCCAGGAGGATGCGGACAAAGGCATACGCCAGCAGGAAAGCCAAAGGAGGGGTCCACACGCCCAGGGAAGTGATATAGTGCTCAAAAAAGAAAACAATGTACCGGTAGGACCAAAAGGCGAAGAGCAGGCTGAGCACCAGCAGCAGCAGGTCCAGCGCGCCCAGGATAAAGCCCTTTTGATATCCTGCATACACCGCCAGCAGGATAACCAGGAACAGCAGGATGTCAATGATGTTCATAGCCCGATGTTTTGATGTAAAGATTACCGGAGCAAAAACTGTACTACATCCTTGAATGGTGGTATCGCATGATGCATATTTCTGAAGGAAGCAAGTGTGGGGCGAGGGGGAGCTGGGGGATATGGACCGGCATATTTTGCAGTGAATGGAATGGGGCCTGCACAATGATGCGCAGGCCCCATTCCCGGGAGCTGTGTTACCGGCGGAAGACCAGCGGATTATTGCCGGGATTCACCGGCAGGCCATTGGCTTCGCGGATCAGTTGAAAGATATGATCCGGCCGCACCACGATGTAATCTGCATTCAGCGAATTGGCTACATTCTTGAAGCTGGTGGGCGTCACATTCTGCCAGGGTTGCGCCTGTATGATAATAAAGCGCGGGGAATTACCATCCCACCCCGCAGCCGCAGAAGCAATATGGTCTTTCATGGCCTGCTCTCCCGTGCAGTAGTTGCAGGAAAGCGCCATTCCCGGGAGGCTGTTGTTATAGATGGTCAGCCCGCCGCCGGTATTCTGGGCGGTCAGGCCCAGCGTGGACGGAGCATGGCTGGCAAAGGTCTCGCCTACGTTTTGGTTAATGCCGCCGGTGATGGTGTTCCAGATGGTGATCACGCGGAAGCCTGCACGCTGGTTGTAATCTTCCGTTTTAGCCACGAACTGGTTCAGCGAGGACTGGCTGGGCCAACTGTTAGGATAGGCGTAACCGTAGCCGGAAGGTCCGGAGATCAGGTTATCATTGTCCGTGGAGCTTTGCCAGTAATAGTTGAGCGCCCCGGGCATGGCGTCCAGCATGGCGGGAGACAGCGTCCACCCAATGGGCACGCTGCCGCGGTCCGGATTGTTCCAGAGCTTGCGCATCAGGTGCTCCACGTATTGTAAATTATCGCCATCACTTAGTATAAAGGCCACGTACAGCTTGTTCAGCAATGCCGGTTTCGGAGGCATGGGCTTCACATTTACAGTCCTGGGCATACCGCTATGTACCGTCAGGTTGGTCGCCCAGTCGCTCGCAATGGTGGCGATGCCGTAGGTAGAAGCTCTTTGCACACCGGGCGCCTCCTCGGGCCACCATCCCATATAATTGGCCCCGGCGGGCATGGAGGACAGGAAGTTGTTCAGCAATGTGCTTTCGGCGGGTACTTCAGGATCGAGCCAGATAACGGCGGCGCCCAATGCCGTGGCGTATTCGCGCAGGGCCGCCTTGTGTATGTCCGGGTTCAGTCCTATCAATAAACGGTGATCCAGGTTGGGCCAGTAAGTGTTGTATAAGGTCTGGTATACCTGCAGCTTGCTGCTGAACTGCCCGCGCAGGTCCAGCAGCACCGGTAAATTGTATGGCGCGGAGGTAAGCCGTGATACCAGGGTAGGAGCGGCGATCAGCGCGTGCTGGTCCCTGGCCAGCATGGTGGCCAGGTTCACGGTATGGATCTGAGCAGGATCGTAAACGATCAGGCCGGACAGCTCGCTGCGGTATTTGGTGATCAGGTCCCATTTGTCCGCTGGTTCAGACCAGCCCAGGCCCAAAGACTGCAGCCAGGTATACTGTCCTTCTGCAAAGGCGTCCCCTTCATAAGAGAAGATGCGTGGCTGCGTTCTGTTCACGATCCCTTTCAGTGAAGCGAACAGGTACATTTCTGCAGAGGAATTATTCTGCTGCACCGCCACCCAGTCCACCTTGGTATAGGCGGTGCCCCGCCAGTATACGCGCAGCTCAATGGACTGGTTGTCTGCCGGCATGGTAAAAGGTAATGTGAAATTCGTATAGTTGGAAGCCACCGGGAACTGCGTGCGGGTGATCGTCCGCGAGGCCAGCACCTGGCCGGTAGTGGCATTCCTGACGTCAATGTCCACTACGGGATCGTCGTTGGCGGTATTGTTGTCGATCTTCATCCGGAACTCGGCTACATTAGGTCCTGCCGGGATACTATTGTTATAAGGTCCGTAGATCATATGATCGTTGGGCGCGTCGATCCCGGTCTGGCAAAGCCAGCCGTCCGTTTCCAGCCGCCCGGTCTTGTGGCTGAGCGCCGGGCCTTCGCCTTCCCATCGCGTGGACGTTTCCCGGAGAATGATCAGGTCCTGCGTTTGCGCGGACGCCGGGAAAGAAGGCAGGAACTGGCCGGCGGGCCAGGTGATCTGCCCTGTAGATGGTAGTATGAACAGCAGGAGCAGCGGCAACAGCGCTGCCGCCATTTTAACAGGGTAATTCATTGATCGGGTCATAGGTTGCAAATTTTACCTGGTTATATAACGTGGTTAAGGTTAACGGTGGCGGTGTGCAGCAGTCACACCATCCAAATAAAAATAAGTATTAAAATTTACAATTTAACCGGCGGCAGCAAATAATTACCTTTGCGCCTTACATCTTATAAGCATGGCATCCGATAATCAACGATTTACAAAATTGCTGGAGCTGAGCCGCGGCGATTACAAGGCTTTTTTATATGATTGCGATGGCACCCTGGCGGATAATATGCCCGCCCATACCGAAACGTATGTGCGTGTTGCGGCCGAGGCAGGCGTGCAACTGGACGGGGCGCTGATCAATGAGCTGGCCGGCTGGCCCATTACAGAGGTGGTAAAGGAGATCAACCGGCGCTATAACAGCCATTTCGACCCGGAGGAGTTCAGCCGCAGGAAGTACCAGCTTTTTAAGGACGAATATATTGATAAAGTACAGCCGATCGGTTACGTGGTGGAACACCTGGCGGCGAGCGCAGGCAAGGTGAGAATAGGCGTGGTGTCTGGCAGCAGCCGCGAAGCCATCAGCCGGACCCTGGAGGTGCTGGGCATTGCCGGCCTGGTGGAAGTAATGGTTTGCGCCGGCGAAACTCCTCATGGCAAACCCAGTCCGGACCCGTTCCTGGCTGCTGCTGCAGCGCTGGGAGCAGATCCGGCGGACTGCCTGGTGTTCGAGGATGGAGCGGCTGGTGTAGCTGCCGCCGAAGCCGCCGGCATGAAATGGATAAGGATCGATTGGGTGTAATGTTGAACGCCTCTTCCGGACGATAGTATATAAAAAAACCGCAGCATCCGCTACGGTTTTTTGCTGACCTGTTATTTGAAATAATGCGGTTGATCCAGGTCGGGGATCAGTCCCGGCTGCGCGGGACGCCATCCCAGTTGTGCCTGTGTGCGCGCGCTGGAAGCCGGGCAGTGAAGGCTGAAGAAATGGCCGATCCAGCCAAAATGCTCCGCTGCTTCTTCGGGTGCTTTGGACACCACGGGGATGTTCAGGCGTCGTCCGATCACTTCGGCAATGTCCCGTGTTGGCACGCCTTCATCGGCTACGCCGTGAAACCTGCCTGCAGCGCCGTTCTCCAGCACCAGCCGATAGAGGCGAGCGGCATCGAGCCGGTGCACTGCCGGCCAGCAGTTGAGCCCGTCGCCTACGTATGCTGAAACGCCTTTCCCGCGCGCGATCTCAATGAGATGCGGAACGAAGCCATGATCGCCTGCTCCATGCACGGAGGGCGGCAGGCGGACTACCGATGCCCGCACGCCCTGCGCCGCTGCGGCCGCTGCTGCTTCTTCCGAAACGCGGGGAACCGGGGCGGCAACAGGATCGCGTACATCCTCTTCGGTAGCCAGGCGGCCCGGCGTTAACAGCCCGATCCCGGAGGTAACGACCAGGGGGCGGCCGGAGCCGGCCAGCGCAGCACCGATCGCTTCAATGGCGCGCTGGTCTGTTTCACAACTGGCCTTGTAGTTGTTGAAGTCATGAATAAAAGCGGTATGGATCACACCGTCTGATTGTGCTGCGCCGCTGCGCAGGCTTTCCAGGTCTTCCAGTTCACCCCGGTGCACCTGTGCGCCGGCGGCTGTCAGCGCCCTGGCGCCAGCGTCCGAGCGGGTAAGGCCCAGCACTTCGTGGCCGGCGCTGATCAGTTCCTGTACAATGGCGGACCCGATAAAGCCGGTAGCGCCTGTTACAAATACACGCATATGCTGTTTTTTTAACTTACTTTCTTTACATTCATGCAGTAATGCTGCCGTTATCATTGCAAAATTGAGCAGAACGGCTGCCTCAAAACAAGGAGATTTGACACAATTTTTTGCGGTCATTTGACCTAATTTGCCATATTAAACAGCATTTACTGTAAACCGATGTTTGAGCAATTTGAAGCCCATATTGCCGCCTACGCGGACCTTACGCCCGATGAGCTGAAGTATATGCGTTCGCTATCCGTTACCCGGAAATTGCGCCGTCGGCAACTGCTGCTGCAGGAGGGCGAAGTGTGCCGGTGGAAGACCTTTATCACCAAAGGACTGCTGAGAACTTACTATACCCGGGAGGACGGCTCCGAGCACATTATGCGTTTTGCGGCCGAAAATTCCTGGATAGTGGACCATCAAAGCTACAATGATCAAACTCCCTCCAAATACAATATTGAGGCGGTGGAGGATACGGAAATCATATTATGGACCCGGGAAAATTTTGACAGGTTACTCCTCGCCATTCCCGCTATCCGCGATCTGTCGGAAAGGCTCAAATCCAACAGCCTGGACGCCAGCCAGGACCGCATACGCATGAATATCAGCTACACGGCAGAGGAAAAATACCAGGCCTTTATTACTTCCTTCCCGGACATTTTCAGGCGGGTGCCGTTGCACATGGTGGCGTCTTACCTGGGCGTATCGAGAGAAACGCTTAGCCGTGTAAGGCATGCGCAACTGAAGCGGCAAGGGGAGAACGGGATGGTGTGAACCATATAATTCTGCGCCGGCTCAGCAGCTTTTAGTGTACTACTCTCCGTGGGCTAAAGCCGTGGGTGCGTACCCGAAATGTTTTTTAAAACAGAATGAGAAATGCGAGAGGTCTTCAAAGCCTACTTCCAGGTACACCTCCGCAGGCTTTTTCCGGTGTCCGGCCAGTTGATAATGCGCCAGCTCCAGCCGCTTTTGTGTGAGCCATTGACGGGGCAGGGCATCGAATTTCTTCCGGAAATCCCGGTTAAAGGTGGAAAGACTGCGCCCGGTCAGGTAAGCAAACTTTTCCAACGGCATATTGAACATGAAATTCTTTTCCATGAAATCAACCAGGTCTATTTTACCCGGATCATCGAAATGGGCCAGCACCTGATCAATGGCCGGGTCGATCACCCGGAGGATGCTGATCGCCTCGTTGATCTTTAAGGAGGCGATGTGCTCCGGGAAACTGTCCTGCAGGTCAAAATATGGGATGAGCGAAGCCATGCAACTCTGCAGGAGCGGATGGTGGCTGAAGCGGCATATCTTTTGCTGCGGTGAGCCTTTGGACCTGACATCGATATTGGAATAGTAGCTTTTCAGCCGCTCTACCGTGAGATGCATGGCCACCGCTTTATGCGGCCGGCCATCCCTGGGATAGTTGATAATCGTGGCAAGCCGGTTGCGCGGTATCAGGAAAATATCGCCCGGCCTGAACACATCACTGGTATCCGCCTGGATGATCTTTGTTTCGCCGGAAATGAACCATACCAGCATGTGATGCTCAAACGCGATCTCTGTTTTGAACAGGCTATCCTCGTAGCAGGACAGCTTTATATCGGGGGTGATATACCGGGTCTTGAATTCCATATGGCTTCACCTGTAAAATTAACAATATTACATTGCTAGCGTACCGGAAATGCGATGCCGGTCATCTGCTCGCTCAGCGCCCATAAACGCCTGGCATTTTCCGCATCCAGGGAATAAGGCTGCACGCCGCGCTGTGTAGCGGGATCGTCGTACCGGTGCGCTATGTTACCGGTATCCAGCCCGGCCACATCCGCATCTTCGCAGTAAACCCCGCCGATGCCATTCAGCAAAGGGCTGGTAGCGCACCAGATGGTGGTAGCCGCACCCTGGGGAATGGTCTTTAGTTTGGCGGCTACTTCCGGCAAAATATGGCCATCGTCATCGCACATCCCCATTTGCCTGAATAATTCTACCGGCGCCTCCCGTCCCAGGTCAGTACCGTTGATGGACCCGGGGTGCAGGGAATAGGCCCTTACGCCAAAGGATTTGCCACGATGATCCAGTTCTACGGTGAACAGGTTGTTGGCCGTTTTGGATTGTCCGTAGCCCTGCAGGGTCTCGTATGCCCTTTGTTCAAAATTGGGGTCATCAAAGTGGAAGGGCGCCATCTGGTGGCCGAAGGAGGATACATTGACCACCCGGGCGCCATTGGCCTTTTTAAGGGCCGGCCATAGCCTGGCGGTCAACTGGAAATGCCCCAGGTGGTTGGTAGCCAGTTGTGATTCAATGCCCCGGCTGTCGCGGCGAAGGGGCACCCACATGATACCGGCGTTGTTAATAAGCAGGTGCAGCGGCTGGCCGGCAGCCAGGCATTCGTCTGCAAACTGGTTAATGGAATCCGGGTCCATCAGGTCCATGGTACGGACGGTTACATTTTGAACGCCCCGCAGGTTTTTAGCCGCTTTCTCCGGGTCCCTGGCCGGTACCCATACGGCAGCGCCAGCGTTTACCAGTGTTTTCACGGTTTCCAGGCCGATACCGGCATAGCCGCCGGTCACGATAGCGGTTTTACCATGCAGGTCAATGCCGCTGATCACATCGGCAGCGGTGGAAGTGGCGGAGAACCCGGACCGGAGGGGCTGTTGTAGTGCGCCGTTATAGTTGTCCGTGTTTGTTGTCATGTTGTACTGTTTTTGTTATGCAGCAAAAGTAGGGCAGGGGATGTTGGGGGGCTTTGTTGCCCGTGTCAATTTTGCTTTGTTGGGCGTGTCAGGGGGGGGATGGCTCCCGGGTTCATCCACTCAATGGGAAGGCCACCTGATAGCAGGTAGCCTTTAATTCAGTCGTCCCGGCTGTATAATAGTCAACGGACCGGCCAGGTGGTTATTTCACACGTCGCCAGACAGAAATAGCAATTCTTCCTGCGCCAGCCGTGGCTGGCACCTGGTAAGACAACATATTGCCAGTGAATTTATATTGCCGTATCTGCGTCGTGTGTTCCCAGTTCGGATATGCTGCATAATCAATCTTGAATTGCAAGGTTTGTTGCGCTGTATCAACGAAGATATGACCGGTGTGTGTGCTAATGCCTAAGCATGCTGCCTCATATTCCTGCGGCGTGCCGCGTTTCTTATCCCCGGATGCAAACCTGGGCCGGTCGGGGCGAAATATCTGTAATGAATATTGTCCTTCATCATCAACCATTAACAAGCCTTTAGCATTCGTCCCATAAGCAGTGTCAGTCACACGGGTTCCATCGGGGTGCAGGACTTCGGCCGCCTCCAACACCCAGGTCCCTGCCAGCGGAGAACCAGCGGTTTTGTTTCTGGTTTGCGCTGCGCCTGCAATTGATGAGAATAATGGCAGGGAAAATAAAATGACAACGATTCCTTTTTTCATGTTGCGTGTTTTTTGATGTAAACTTTCATTTCCTGATAGCGCAAAAATATACAATCCATCTACCATCCTACTTGTACTTTTTTACGTTTATTCTGTATTTTCATCCTCATGAAAAGTCAGGTATTATACAAACAGTATGAGATTGAGTGGAAAAAAATGCAACGTTTCGCCAGGGCAATGAAACGCAACAATTTTTTTGAGTTGATTTATGTAATAGATGGTACGGGTATCCAAACGGTAAACAAAAACAGGTTTAATTACCGCAAGGGAAATTTATTTTTGTTAACCCCGCAGGATGTATATTCGTTTGATATTGCAACCGCTACAACTTTCTTTTTTCTTCGGTTTAACGAGCTGTATGTAAAAGAAAAAATAAGTAAGGACCGGGATGCAGTAAAGCAGGTGGAGTATATTTTACAAAACGCCAGCCACCGCCCCGGCTGCATACTGAAAAACAAGGTAGATAAACCCCTTATAGCTACACTTGTTGAAAGCATTTTAAAGGAGCAAACCAACCAACAGTTGTACTACAATCGTATTACAGAGCAGATCGTAAGCACTGTTATAACTATAGTAGCAAGGAATATTGCCTTAAAACTTCCAAAGAATATAAAAGAAACTACCGGCGAGCCGGTATTGGAAATATTACATTATATACAACAAAACATTTTTGAGCCGGAAAATTTGAGAGCTAAAAAGCTCAGCAAGCACTTTAGTATATCGTTGAACTATTTGGGACGTTATTTCAAAAAGCAAACAGGTGAAACTTTACAGAGTTACATTACCAATTATAAGCTACGCCTGGTAGAAGCAAGATTACTGCACAGCGATATGCGGATTAACGAAATTGCATACGAATTTAATTTCACGGACGAAAGCCACCTAAACCGCGTATTTAAAAAATATAAAAGCATGAGCCCTACAGCGTTCAGAAAAATGAATAAGGTTAACTTGTAACCAGAAAAGATAATATATGCCAGGAAGAACAAAGCTTGTACTGTTTATCATATTATTAATCGTAACGGATCTGCAGGCGCAGAGCAGCAAAGCCAGGCTACGGCCTTTGCATGACACCAGCTCATTTGGCAGGGACATAGAAAATTATTACAAACTGCTGCAATTGCCGGCTTTAGCTGTTGGGGTAGCCCTTGGCGATAGCCTTATTTTTTTCCGGGGCATGGGGGCTGCCAATGCTTTGACAAAGGAACCCGTCACCGCGGATCACATTTTTCCTATTGCCTCGGTTACCAAAACCTTTACGGCGGTAGCGCTTAAACAAATGGAAGGAGAGGGGAAACTGTCGCTGGAGGACCCGGTTTCGAAATTCCCCAACCAATACTTTACCCCTGACAGGTGGAGCCAGCGCACCACACTTGGGCAACTGCTAAGCAATACTGCTGAAAGTAGCCCGCCCGGTACCCGGTTCATTTACAATGGCAGTAAATTCAACATCGTGTTCAACGCCTTTGCTGCCATTAATAAAACCAGGGTCCCTAATGATATAGCACGGCCCTTTACGGAGGAGATACAAGGACGGATATTGACGCCGTTGAAGATGGAGCATACCCTGCTGCGGTTTTCAGAAAGTGAACATGGATATTTAAGGAAATGGTTTGCACAGATTTACCGCCTGGATAATACGGAAGGGAGGTTCATCCCTGTTGATTTTAACCCTGTTATCCTGCAAAGCGGACCGGGTTTTGGGATGATGAGTTCCGTGAACGATCTTGTAAGATATTCATCGGCGCTTAGCCGGGATAAATTATTGACGGCATTACAATACAGGCAGCTCACCTCGCCTTTTTACCCGGGCAGCCCTTATGGCGCCGGATGGTTCACTGCCAGCTTTGAAGGTACGGAAATGCACTGGGCTTACGGCTATGGGGATAATGATGCCGCTCTGTTGCTGCGGGTGCCTTCAAAGGATCTTACGCTTATCATGCTCTCTCCCTGTTCCCTGCCCTCGGCTGCAACAAGGCTCGGTTATGGCAATCCCTTTAACGCGATGCTGGTATGCTCCTTCTTCCGGAATTATGTTCAGACGGAGCTCCCCAATTCGCGGCTTCCGGTGGAGGAAAAATTTGCCAGGGCAACGACCCTGGCTTTTCTACCTGCTTCATTTCATCCCGATTCATTTGCCGTAGAAAATCTTTTGCAGGGGATGATGAAGGAATTTCCATCAGATACGATCTGGCAAACGCCGACAGCTTTTGAACTGGTGAGCGCATCAGGGAACCCGCAAATTTTGGAATTCGGGTTACAGATGGCAGAGGAATATGCCAGGTCCGGAGCATTGCACCCGGTAAAAGCATGGTATGCAGGCCTGATCTATCAGAAAAACGGGAAACCGGAAAAGGCAGCGGCTTGTTTTGAACGGCTTGCCAGGGGCGATGCGTACCGGGAGCAAAGCTATAAGTTCAATGCCATGATGGCGCTTGCCAAATGGTACAGGGATACTGATGCGCAACGATGCAGGGAAGTGCTTGAAGCGTTGATCCGCTTTAAGGGATACATTAACGCAAATGATCAGCAGTATAAGGAAGCGAAGGAGATGCTGGAGGGGGCAAAAAGCCAATAATGGCAGTTTCACACGCAGGGAAAGGCTTGTAGCTGCATCTAGCTGCATCACTGCCGGCCTTTCCTTGCGTGTTATACCCGGTCTGCTGATTTTTTATTGTCCGTCGGCGCTTAAATGAATTCCCTCCGTATCGTCCAGCCGTGCAATCATCCCCCAGCCATAAAAGTAGTTAGCCAGTGCTATCAATATCTCGTTTTTACCTTGTTTTAGTGGCAATTTTATAACGGCATTTTCTATAGTACACCTTCCCTTCGGGAATTTCTGCGCTGGCGACCCGAAATGATTCTTGTCAATATACATCGTTTGTCCGTTGACAAACATCCATATTTCGTCGCTGAAGCCAAGGTGCAGCATGCGTTCCTGGGGCCGGTCGGAGTAGATCGTTGTTTTGAGCCAGGCCAGTCGCCGGCCATTGTTCACTACCCGTCCGTAGATCCTGGTGAGGTTGACAATGCCCCGTGCTTCCGCCTTTACCGGTCTCCATTTGAGGGTGCTGTCCGGCAGGTCCGCCCTGGCGGTTGTCGCACCCATGTACGGCAGTACCGGCACCACATCTTTTCCATATGCGAAATCTGTTGCGGGGCTTACCAGCCAGCTCCGCAGGTACCGGGTATCGTTATAAACGGAAGTATACCCTGGCGCCGGGTCCAGGTTTTCCACTGCACCGGGCCGGATCACCAGGTTGGCCATCGTCACCCTGCCGCCAAAGAAGAATATCCCGCCTTTTGTTGTACCGGCCTCCAGCTCCGGCACTATCAAAGCCGGGCGATCCATATCATTTACATATGCCTTCATTTGCTTCCCTGATACGACCAGCTTTACATGGTTCCACCCGGGAATATTGAGTTTTGCGCCGGCCTGGTATTCGTCGGTCAGGTCCCAGAGACTCATACTATCCAGCATGGCTGCATATTGCAAGGTAGTACGCCCCTCCGGCGAAGTGGAGCCGAAATACCGGAGATAAAAGTTCTCGCCATTCTTCCTGTCGGCTGACAAACGGAAACAAATGCCCGGGAAACCCTCTCCCAGCTCTATATCGTACTCGATCGTACCGTTTGAGAACTGCTGGCCCCTGGCGAACAGCGGCGCCCCGGTTTTTATACGGACGGCCTCGACACCCCTGTTCATGATAAATTCAGCACCGGCCGTGTCATACTCCCAATATTGTGGCTGCATTGGTATCCTGATCACTTCCGCTGTTCCGGAACTGGTTTCCTGGGAGATGGCGCTTAAGGCGAAAAGAGAAAGGCCGGCAAAGAGGGGGATGGCTTTTTGGATTGTTCGTTTCATAAATTTTAGTTTTTAACTTTAGGTATCGACAGCCAATTTACACCGGCGTGGGCAGGGAGGTCTGTGCAAGCGCGCGCCAAACCCGTGCAAAACCATGCATGGCTTATTCAAACGGAAAAATGGATAATAACAGTGCTGAATATTACCTGTCCCGGTGCCTTGAACGGATCGAAGCCATATTTGAGCGGGGCGCCAGCGATCAATGGGCGACGTATGACTTTGAAAAACTGTCGGACGCCATCTATGAGCGTACGGAGGTACGCTTGAGCGTAACCACCCTCAAACGCATCTGGGGAAAATTAAAGTATGGCAGCGCACCAACGATCACGACTCTTAATGCGCTGGCCCGGTTTGCCGGCTATGCCGACTGGAAAGACCTTACCCAAAAGCTGGACCAGCCGGCAACCCCGGAGATGGGTGCCACGGTGGGAAAGTCTCCCCGGAAATCAAAGCGCCTGGTCCTCGGGCTGGCGGGTACGCTCATGCTTGCCGCAGCGCTTTATTTTTTCTTCATCTCTGCCGGGGAAAAAGGCCGGGTGTATCATTCCAGTCAATTTGAGTTCAGCGCCAACAAGGTGGTCACGGAAGGCGTACCCAACTCCGTTATATTTAATTATACCGCACGGGAAAAGCCGGAATCCTTATTTATTGTGCAAACATGGGATATGTCCCGTAAAACCCTTGTATCGGGCAATAAGCACCAGCATTCCGCCATTTATTACTACCCCGGTTACTTCAAAGCCAAGCTCGTTGCCGATGGCCAGGTCATGAAAACGCATGACCTGTGGATCACCTCCGGCGGATGGTTATGCCTCCTGGAAGAAGAGCCGGCTCCCATTTACTTCAAGCAGGAGGAATGTGTGCAAAACGGCGTTGTGGAGGTAAACGCGGCTATGCTGGAGCGACATCGCAGGTTAGCGGCGGGGGCACGGGTCCGTTTTTTCAACCAGCGCGAGATGCCGGGCCTGGTGAATGACAATTTTACATTCGAGACCAAGGTGAAGAACGAATTTGACGATGGGGCGAATGCCTGTCACCATACGGAAGTACTGATCCAGTGCAAGGATGATATTATCTTCATACCGTTAACTGCGAAGCCCTGTGTAGGCGACCTGCTGCTCTATTTCTGCGGCGCACGGGTGGAAAGTAAGTCAGCCGACCTGTCGGGTTTCGGTTGCGACCTTACGCAATGGACATCGTTGCGGGTAGAGACGGTCAATAAGACGGCGCGTATATATGTGAACGGCCGGAAGGCGTATACCTTGACATTCCCGAATCATCCAACGGAGATTGTCGGGGTACAGTACCGGTTTAATGGCGCAGCGGCGGTGAAGGACACCAGGTTTGGGAGCAGGGGGAAGGTGTGGGAGATGGATTAGGGGGCGTGAAAACCGGACAAACAAGAGTAACGCTCATTTGTCCAGTTAAAGCCGGGACGACTGGAGATCAGCCATTCATTAATGCTATCCAATCCCTTACCACCTTTTGCAAATCCGCTTTGTGTTTTTTTACATCTTCCATAGAATGGAATTTTGCATAGGCTTTGCCTTTCGGAGCGGGTTCCAGCACCCCGGTTTTGTCGTTTAGCAATTCGCCCTTGTGAAAGATCACCGCCACATAACCGGTTATCCGTGGATTGAATGTCGCCATAGGCTCTTTGTAGTCAAAGCTGGGGCCGCCCCATTTTACATCTTCTTCCATTTTCGGACTGGCTTCACGGATAATTTGTATAACGGCTTCCATTTCGGGTTTTAAGGGATGCTGAAGCTTGCTTACAAATTCATCAATCTTATTTTTTGTCTTGCTCATAGTTTTTTCTTTTGATGGTCAGAATAAAAGCAATAATGATGGGAAGGACTGCTGGCCCCACTTTACCAGGCAGTATGATACCGGGTTAATGTTGCGGAAGCTGGGTTTCATCCATATATATGATCTCCCATTGATGTCCGTCGATATCTTCAAAACTGTGCTGGTACATCCAGCCATGGTCCTGCGGCTCCGCGTAAATCCGGGCGCCTGCCTGCCTGGCCTTATGGACGTATTGCTGCACTTCTTCTTTTGAAGCTGCATCGAGGGCGATGAGCACTTCAGTGGTCGTTTTTGTATCACACACTTTTTTGGGGGTGAAAGTGGTGAAATACGCATCCGTGAGCAGCATGGCAAAGATGTGATCGCTGATAACCATACAGGCAGCTTTGTCATCAGTAAACTGCGGATTGAAACTGAATCCCAGGGCTGAAAAGAAATTCATCGATTTGGTAAGTTCTTTTACCGGAAGATTGATAAAGATTTTTGTTGCCATTGTGTGATGTTTTTGTACAACAAAATTAGGACGGGCACCAGGTCTTTCCCTTTACATATGTTGAGACACGGGCAGAAATTGGGCAATTCACTCAACAAATGTTGAGTGATTCGACAGGTGATAGCTTTGGGGGGGTATAACCTTACTTATTTGCAAAGAAGATGCGGCTCATTTGTGTAGGAGTAATTCCCAGGTAAGAAGCGATCTGGTGTTTTTTTATACGGTTGACGAGGTGCGGGTATTTTTTGACAAAATCATCGTACCTGTCTTTGGCTGTATTTTGGCGGAAGCCAATTTCCTCCGGCTCTTTTTCCAGGATCCAATGACGTTCCATATAAGCAATATAAAAGGCTGCAATGTCTTTGTATTGTTCTGTGAGATTTTTGAACGCCCAAAAATCGTATTCCCAGGCGACCGTGTTTTCGATAGCCTCAATGCTGGTTATACTGGGGGACTTACTTAGCAGGGAGGTAGTGGAGGCGGCAAAATAGCCTTCAGAAAAGAACCGCTTTGTAAAAGCGCTGCCATCATCTGCAAGCGAGTATTGGCTAAACAATCCTTTGGAAACAAAGGCGACAGTACGGGCAGTTTCTCCCTGGCGTACCAGGAAATCGCCTTTGGTATACCGGCGGCTGCGCAGGATGTTTACCCAGGCCCACTCCGCTTCTTTACTAAGGGTGGTATATTCCGCGACCTTCCTGAAAAAATCTTCCATAGCTGGCGTTTATCAGCGCTTGAGTATTACTGGATCTGATGCATTTCCGGTACCTTCCCCTGTCATCTTTGTAAGTCGCAACAGTGGTTCATAAAGGATTTTTATACCACTTAAGTTAAACGATGGGAAGCAAGTTATATTTTTCTTGTTTATTAGCAAAGTGATGGGTTACATTCTGCTGCGAATGCATTACAGGTTTTACCTTGATTTTTACCTAAATGAAAAAGCCTTTATGGATTTTCCATAAAGGCTTGATTTTTTCGTCGGGACGACTAGATTCGAACTAGCGACCCCTTGCACCCCATGCAAGTGCGCTACCGGGCTGCGCTACGTCCCGAACCGGTAATGCCAGTAGTTTTACTGACGGGATGCAAAAGTAAGCATATTTTTTATTTCTAAAAACTTATTCCTCACTTTTTTATCGCATCCTCCCGCTCAAACGCATCGATCTCTTCCAGGAAAGCAATAGCCCTGGTCACCGGCCTCCATTCCGGCCCGTCAAACATCCGCCGGAACCATTTTTTATGGCTGTTCTCCAGCCGGATGTTCCGGTACAGCCAGATAGAGGCGGCCGTAAAGGCCAGCGTCACCGGCACGGTGGACAGCCAGAACCATAGCCCGCCGTGGACGAACATCGCCGGCGTATAAAGGAAGGTGGTGTAAAACGGCATCTGTAGGTACAGTATCCGCATCACACGCAGGGTAGAGGCCTGCAGCTCCGCCAGGTGCTTTTGTGTGGCCAGCACACTGTCGCTGTTGTCAATCCGGTGTATCAGCACCAGGTGCCGGATATAGGATACAATACCAACCAGGTTGAACAGGACCACCATCCCGGCCGATATGGTAAACGATATTAGCTGGGGACCGGATAAGCGGTACATCAGCCAGCCCAGGATGCCCGTCCATAGCAGGCCCAGCACAATAAGCAGCACTTTGTACCAGGTCAGCGACCGCAGGGCAGACCGCACTTTCTGGGTCTGTAGTTCCTTTACCAGGTGCAGGTTCAGCGCCAGCGATCTTTCCAGCTTTTGGTCATATGCCTGCCACAGCGCTTTCAGTTCAATATCTTCCATGATGATAGTTGTTAATAGTTACGAAATTTTTGTTTCAGCTTGTCCTTCACCCGGCTAATCTTGGTGGCGGTATTGGTCTCCGTTAGCCCCAGGATCTCCGCAATTTCCCGGTAGCTTTTTTCCTCCAGGTACAGGATCATTAAAGCCCTTTCCAGTGGCGGCAGCTCGTTTATCAATTGTTGCAGCAACTGCAGGTGCTGCTCGGTTTCCGGTGGCCCGTTGTCGGGTACAAGGTCCAGTATGCTGTCCGTCAGCACACTGCTATGTTCCTGCCGCCTTTTGTCCTTCCGGTAAAAGGAGATGGACACGTTCAGCGCCACTTTGTACATCCAGGTAGACAGCTTGTATTGCTCATTGTACTGCGGGAACGATCGCCATAACTGGTAAATGATCTCCTGTACCAGGTCCTTCCGGTCTTCCGCCTGCCGGCAGTAAAAGCTGGCCACCTTGTAGATGATGCCTTTGTACTCCGCTATCACGGAAAGGAACCTGTCCGCTGTCGCTTGTTCAAAATCCATTCAGGTAGTGATTATTACGTATTAAATTACAGGTTTCCCTGTCATGATGGTACCGCTTGAAGGTCCCTGCAGGTAAATCGGGCGGCGTACTGTAATATTATTCGCAGCAAGCTCCCGAAAATCACACCCGGGCGGCAAAATATTTTTATTTTTAGCAAAACGTTCAGATATGGCATTTAACGGGCAACTGGCCGATCGCGTCAGGGAACTGATTGCAGCCGCAACAGACAAGTCAATAGCAGAAAAAAAAATGTTCGGGGGCCTGTGCTTTATGGTGGATGATAAAATGTGCGTAGGGGTGCGGGAAGAATATATCATGGTGCGCCTGGCCCCCGCCTTTTTTGAGGAGGCGTTGGAAAAGGAGGGCTGCAAGCCTATGGTGATGGGAGACCGGGTAATGAAAGGCTTCCTGTATGTGGATGACTCCGTTCTGGCTACTAAAAAGCAACTGCAGTATTGGGTGCAAAAGGCCCTGGATTATAATCCCCTTGCTAAAGCTTCCAAAAAGAAATAACAGATGCAACAACGGGCCGGCCATGCCGGCCTGTTGTTTAACAATCTTCCGTTGGCCAGCTACAAATGCAGATGGAGGCGCCGCAAATCGTGATGGCCCCGCTCACAAAGGAGCCTTTGGCGGTAGCGGGCGGCACATTATTGAGTTTGGCGATCCGGATCTTGTCCAGGCGTAGCTTTTTGGCGGTTTTCTTTTTCATAGCGGTATTATTTTGAGGTAATGAAGTGTACTAAATATATTGAAATTTTTTTGATAATTTAATCGCCGTCATCAAAAACAGTGAGCTTTGATCCTGCCATCCGGAAACCGTTTCCTGCATACCTGCAGTCTTTTATATTGCCTGGCCTTCCTTCCTGCCGCTGCACAGGAAAAGGATCTGCTGTCTTATGTAGATCCGCTCATCGGTACCACTAAAAGCAATGTACCTACCCGCTGGGGCAGTGAGGGGGGGACCTATCCCGGCGCCGTAGCGCCGGCAGGCTACCTGCAGCTTACGCCGGAAACCAGGGCCGCCGGCGCGAAGGGATATGACTATACCGACAGCGTTATTTATTATTTCAGTTGCCTGCGGCATTACAGCGGTTTCCCCTCCGGTTCGGCGGGCCACCTGCTGGTAATGCCCGTAGCGGATACGGCGGGTTTCAGCCCCGGCAATTACCGCCGCCGTTTTTCCCATACGGATGAAAAGGCCGCGCCCGGCTATTACAGCGTATTGTTCCGCGACAACCATACACGGGTAGAAGCCACGGCCACTACAAGGGCCGGCATGTTCCGCTTTACTTTTCCACAGGGCGTAACGCCGCAACTGTTCATCAGCGACAGCGGACGGTATGGTATGGCGATGCGCTGCAGTGAACCGTACACCGGCATACGGGCCGTAGCAGGCGGGTATCTTTTCTCCTTTCCGCCATCGGCATCCGGGGATAAAACGCTGCTGCTCCGGTTGAGCGCTTCCGGCGTGGGAAAGGAGAGCGCGGAGCGGAACATGGCGGTGGAGCTGGATGCCGGCTTTGACGAAGTGCGGGAGCGCACCCGCCGCGCCTGGTTACAGGCATTGTCCGCAGTGGAGGTAACGGATGATGACGAGGCCCGCAAAAAAGTATTTTATACCGCCCTGTATCATACCCTCCTGATGCCCTGGATCATTTCAGATGTGGACGGGCGCTATCGCGGTGCCGACGGACAGGTGCATACCACGGATGGCAAAAATGAGTACGGCGGCTTTTCACCCTGGGATACTTTTCGCTCCCTGCATCCTTTGTTGTGCCTGCTGTACCCGGACAAGCAGCAGGATATGGTGCGCTCCATGCTGAACGTATTCCGGCAAACCGGCCATCTCCCGGTGGAGAGCATGACGGGCAACCATGCCGTACCGGTGATCGTGGATAGCTGGTTGAAGGGCATCCGGGGCGCCGACAGCATCCTGACCTATACCGCACTCAAAAAAAGTATTGCGGATACTCCCTTTATACAAGCGGATATGCCGGTTTTCCGCCGGCAGGGATACGTTCCCTTCTCCTGGCCGGAATCCGTGACCCGTACAGTGGAATACGCGTATGACGACTGGGCGCTGGCGCAGTTTGCCAGGCAGGTGATGGGCAATGATGCGGATCATCGCCTTTTCCTGCACAGCAGTTATGCGTACCGTCACCTGTTCCATCCCGGGGAGATGTTGCTGCTGCCCCGCAAGGATAGCACGTTCCGCCTGCAGCCCGGCACCTCCGGCTACAAGGAAGGCGATGCCTGGATCTATTCCTGGTTTGTGCCGCAGCACCCGCAGGACCTGGTGAACCTGATGGGCGGGCCGGCGCTTTTTACGCGCCGGCTGGACAGCGCGCTGGCGCAGCAGCAGGTATTGTTTGATAATGAAACCGTCTTTCACGTGCCCTGGCTGTTCAATGCAGCCGGCGCCCCGCAGAAAACGCAGCAGTGGGTAGGTCATATCCTGCGCACGCGCTTTACGGCCACACCCGGCGGATTGCCGGGCAATGACGACCTGGGCTCAACATCCGGCTGGTACCTTTTAAGCGCTATGGGCCTGTACCCGCTATGCCCCGGCCTGCCGGAGTATACCATAGGCGCGCCGCTTTTCCGCCGGATACGCATACACCTGCAAAACGGGAAGCAGCTTGTCATTGAGCGCAGCGCTGCGGATGGGCCTTACATACAATCCCTGGCCCTGGATGGCAAGCCATACCCCCGTCTCACTATTCCGCATATACGTATTATGAAGGGAGGGACCCTGCGCTTTGAAACTGCGGATGCACCCTCGCAGCGCTGGCCGGTGCTTGATACGGCCGATGCCCCCGGCCGCCCGCATTTCCACATTACCCATTATGCGTTGTCGGCAGATACATTAACGCCGCATGCCCCGGGCTGGATACGCTTTTCCCTGCGCAACACCGGCAGCATGGGCACCCTGCAAATGCAACTGAAGGTGAATGATAAAGTGTACGCCTATAAGAACTGCCTGGCAGACAGCGGCGCTACCATCACGGATTCCATCCCTTTCCGCCTGTACCGGCCGGGAAGAGCGCATTTGTCGTTGAACGGTCTGCCGCCTGTAACGGTCACCGTGCAGCAGCCGGAGCATCCGTATCCCGGCCAGCCGGAGATCAGTGACTGGCGGTTGTCATCGCTGGTGGAAAAAGGAGCGCTGCAGACCGTGACATTTACGGCACAGAATACCGGGGGAGTGGCCCGCCGCTTTCGCATACCGGTCCTGCTGCATGATAGCCTGCTGCGCACAGTAGCCATTACCCTGCAGCCCGGGGAAAAAAAGCGCCTGCACCTGGAACTGCCCATGCATCGCACGGGTTGGCAAACACTGGCGATCTACGGCACAAAGGAAAAGTTCAAAGTATACGACAGCGCCCGCGCAACACTGCTGCTGCACCTGCAGCCGGAACAGCATAGGGATGGCATGGCGCCGGACCTTTCCGGTTTTGATAATAACGCGCGTGTGATCTATAGTGGAAAGGAGCAGTTGCCCGCGCGGCAACCGCTGCTGTTGGGAGAGGACTGTTTCGTGGAAGTGCCCCATGCGCCAGGGTTAGACCAGGTGGGGCAAACCCTTACCATGATGGCCTGGGTGAAACCTGCCGCTGCCGGCGAGGGGCTGGTAGACCTGTTCACCAAAGGCGATGCGCACGTGCTGCAGGTAGTGGATCAGAAAACGCTTAATTTTTTTGCCGGCGGCTGGGGCAGGGGAGAATGCAGTGCGCCCCTGCCGGATAACTGGCTGCATCACTGGCACCATGTGGCCGGCGTTTGCGATGGCGTCAGCCTCCGGCTATACATTGATGGTGCGTTGAAAGCGGTGACACCTTTATCGGAAGCGGGCATCCCGGATGTGCACAGCCACTGGACCATCGGCCGCAATGAAGAGTTTCCTTCCGCCAGGATATTTAACGGCTACCTGCAGGATGTGAAGCTCTTTGCCGCACCGCTGCCGGCAGCGGCCATACAGGCGGAAATGGGCGCCCGGCCCTAAGAGGTTTTCTTCTTTATAATAGCCCGCAACTGCGAATGCCAGCTCAGCAAATTGCCGATCAGGAAAGCGTCTTTCAGGCTGCTTTTGAGGGTGCTGCGCATGACGCGCACCACCACGTCTTTTTTCACTTCCCCGGTTTCCCGCACCCAGCCCAGCAGGTCCAGCGCCATTAGCGCCAGTATAGCGCCTAACAGGAACAGGAAGTTCCAGTCATGGAGCGCTACCAGGTGTAGCGTCTTTTGCAGCCTGGGGCCGCCCCAGGTGGCGTCTATGCTCAGGTGCCGGCCAGCGAAGAAGTCCGCTAAAATACCGCCGATCAGGGGCGCAATGGAAGAAAAGATGGAGGTGATGATGTTCTTGGCAGACAGGTATACCACGGCATCATCGCGCGGGGCCAGTTTGAGGCCGATATTGGTCAGCGACAGGTTGATCCCCGCGGTGGAAATACCGGTCACAATGTGAATGATGGCCAACAGCGCCAGGTTGGCGTACAGGCGGCTGTAAATGCCCACAAAGCACCAGGCGATAAAGCAGCCGATATACAGGGGGGCGCTGATGGCAATAATGGTCTTGTTGCTGTAGCGGTCCGCAAACAGGCCCCATATCCGGACGGTAAAAATGCTGCACAACTGGCTGAGAATGCTTAACCCGATAATATAGGAAAGCGAAAGCCCGAGGCTTTTCATCATGAACACGGTAAAAAAAGGCGTGGCGATATTCAGCGCAAATACCCAGGCGGAGTTAAACACCAGCAGGTTCCTGAAATTGCGGTTTTGCAGCGGACGCTTCAGCAGCCGGAAAATATTCTCCCGCGCCAGGTACGACTGCGGCTCCGGCGCCATGGACAGGATAAAGCCGCCGGTTATGCCGATAACGCCCCCTGCAATGAACATAACGGCATAGGTGTTCAGCTCGTATTGCGGATAGTTCCGCTTTATGTAATCCACCAGCAGGGCCACGCTCAGGCTCAGCACTACATTCAGCGCCTGCGTATAGCTGCTGCGGCGGGAGAAGTAGGCCCCCATACGCTGCTCCGGCACCAGGTCCTTTATCCAGGAATTCCAACTGGGCCCGGCTATGGAGCCAAATAAATAATAAAAGACCAGGAAAAAAATGATCAGCTCTATGGAAGCGGAGCCCGGCAGGAACAGCGCTATACAGCCGGTGACCAGCAGGGGCAGGCGCGCCAGCAGGGTGCATAGCACAGCCACAGCCCGGCGGTTATTATAGCGGCGCACCAGCCATATGGATATCAACTGGGAGGCGTGGGTGAAAGTAGGCATGGAGGCCAGTAGCCCGATCTGGAAGTTGGAGGCGCCCAGCAGTAATGCCATGGCTACCAGGAAAGCGCCCCCGGTAAGCGTTGTCATGGCTTCTGCGGCCAGGCCATCGCCAATTACCAGCTTCAGGCCCCGCTGCACTTCCTGCTCGCTTAATACTGCTTTGGGTCTTAAATTCATATGCCGGCTTGTTGGAAAAGCACGACAATGATTATACCAAATGATTGTCCAGTAACCCGATCAGGTCCGACCTGGATAAGGATTTTAATACAGGCATGTCCGTTCTTACCAGCCCTTCGGCCAGCTCTTTCTTGGAAGCCTGCAGTTGCATGATCTTTTCCTCCACCGTATCCGGGCAGATAAGCCGTATGGCCATTACGTTCTTATGCTGCCCGATGCGGTAGCAGCGGTCTATCGCCTGGTTTTCCACGGCGGGGTTCCACCAGGGATCTGTAATGTACACGTAATCGGCTTCTGTGAGGTTCAGCCCGGTGCCGCCTGCTTTGAGGCTGACGAGGAACACGCGCAGGGCGTCGTTGTTCCGGAAATCGCTTACTACCTGCTCCCGGTTGCGGGTGCTGCCGGTAAGACAGGCAAACGGGATGTTCCTGGCCTGCAGGGCTGCTCCTACCAGGTCCAGCATGCGCACAAACTGGGAGAAGACCAGGATCTTATGCTGTGGCGCCTTGCTTTCAATCTGTTCGGTCAGCACCGCTATCTTGGCGGCGGGGTATTCCGGCGCCGGGCCTTCTTTCAGCAGCACGGGCGAGTTGCACAACTGCCGCAGGCGGGTAAGTCCTTTCAGTACGTACATGGAGCTTTTGGGCAGGTCTTCTTCCGTGCGGGTGGCAATGTATTCCCGCAGCTCTTTTTCGGCCGCGTCGTATACCTTGCGTTGCTCCGCCGGCATTTCACAATAGATGACCATCTCCGTTTTATCCGGCAGTTCCTTTTCCACCTGCTGCTTGGTGCGCCTTAAAATAAAAGGGTGTATGCGCTGCTGCAGCTCGGCGGCCCGCCGGCGGTCCTTGAACTGGTCGATGGGAATGGCGTAGGTATGCTTGAAATACAGCTTGCCGCCCAGCAGGCCGGGACAGGCAAAGGAGAACTGACCGTAGAGGTCAAAAGTGTTGTTCTCCACCGGGGTACCGGTAATGGCTATACGGTTGCGGGCCCGCAGTTGCCGCGCGGCGCGGTAGCGTTGGGAGGCAGGGTTCTTGATGTGCTGCGATTCGTCCAGGAAAATGTAGTTGAAGGTGTATTTGCGCAGCAGGGCGGTGTCGGACAGCAGCGTGCCGTAAGAGGTCAGCACGATCTCGTGATCATCAAATGCCCTGGTATCCCGTTCCCGGTCCGCGCCGTAAAAGGTGAGCACTTTCATGGAAGGCGCAAACTTCCTCACCTCTTCCTGCCAGTTAAAGATCAGGGAGGTAGGCGCTACCAGCAGGTTGGTATTGTGCTGCACTTTGCTGCGCTGGGAAAGGATGAAGGCAATGATCTGCAGGGATTTTCCCAGGCCCATGTCATCCGCCAGGCAGCCGCCAAAGCTGAAATCATCCAGGAAGTTCAGCCAGTTCAGCCCCTGCTGCTGGTAGGGGCGCAGTGTGCCCTGTAGCTCCGGTGGCGGGGGGATGGGCCGGATGCTGTCAAAGGAGGTGAATTTTTCCTTGTACAGGGCCAGCTCCTGCCGCACTTCCGGGGCCAGCATATCTTCGTCATATAGCTGGTCAATAGCGGCAAAATTGATCCGGGGCGTGTGCAGCACATCATCTGCAACTTCGCCGGCCTGGAACCAGGCGGCAAATTTCTCCAGCCACCTGGCCGGCAGTATGCCCAGTGTGCCGTCGTCCAGTTGCACATAGCGGCTTTTGTCCTTTACAGCCTGCTGCAGTTGTTTCAGGGAAGCTTTCTTTTTGCCGAAACGGGCGGTGATCACGGTATTGAACCAGTTGATACCGCTGTTCACTTCTATGGTGATATGCGCCCGGGAAGGGCGCAGCTTTTTGCCCCGCAGCTCATTAAAGCCCAATACGGTAATGTGCTGCTCATGCCACTCATCTATGGCCTGCAGGAACCAGTCGTCTTCCAGGAACCGCGCTTTGGGCAGGTAAAAGTAATGCTGTCCTTCTTCCACCTGTTCCCGGAAGTAAGGATGCTGTTTGCTCAGCAGGGCCGTCAGCGCGATCTCCGCCGCATCGTTGCGGCGTACCAGGAACTCGCGGCCCTTATCGTCCACGCCGTATACCTGCCGTTTGCTGAGCACGGGCACTTCCACCTCGCCGTATTTAATCACGGGGTTGATCATTACAAAGCCGCCGAGGTCGGATAGGTAGATGATCCTTTCCCCGGGGCCGTCAAATCCCTGTTGCCGCAGTTGAGCGGCAGTGGCGGGCTCCATGTAGGCATGGTACACCTGTACGCGGTCTTCCAGCCGCGCCAGTATGTTGCGCCGGAACTCGCCAAAGCGGGAATGGTGCACCGTTACATCGCCGGGATATTTTTTGAAGAAGGTCACCAGGTCCGGCACGCCGCTGTCTTCCGGCAGGTACAGCGTATCGCCCGCCTGCAGGAAGTAGTGGTATCTCACCGGCAGTTCCTGCAAAGGGTAGGCCTGGTTGTCGATGCTGAGCTGTCCGCCCAGCTCGAAAAAATCTCCGTTGCGCACCACGGTAACGGATATACTGGCAGGTAGCATCCGCAACGTTACCGGCGTTACGGATGCGGCGGTAATATGCTCCGATACCTCGCTGTCATGCTGGAAAAAGGGCAGCCCGCGCGGGTTGGCCACAATGGCCTTCAGCCCCGCAACATCTGCTGCGGAGCGCTCCGTATTATAGTTTTGCTGGAAGCGGGTAATAGCGGTAAAGAACTTGATCTCCTGGTGCTGTTCGCTGCCCCAGATCAGGTCCAGCGGGTTCACGGGCGTAAGCGGGTTCTTAATCTTTCCTTCTTTGGTGGTAGCGGCCCGGCACAATTCTATGTACAGGTGCTTGTAATATTTGTGTTGCCGCAGCACCACGCAGAGCATGGTTTGATCTGCCAGGTCTGCCAGCTCGCGGAAGGGAGGGCGTGGCGTGGAGAACAGGGCAGCCTCCATGGACTGCAGGCTTTCTTTGGTCACCGGCAGCAGCGCCGGTATCCGGGGTTGCATCCGTAGCTGCCGGTTGCTGTAGGCAATGTCAAAATATTGATCGGGGTCCGGGGTGTTTTCCAGCCCGTAATCCGCGGCAAACTTCCGCAGCTTTTGATGGCGTAGCTTTTCATCAAAGAAAATGCGCAGCTCCTCCCGGTTCACGATATTGTACAGCACCTGCGCCTGGTGGGCGCACAGCCTTTGCGCCGGGCCGTTGCAGCCGCAGGAAAGCAGGAGCCGCTGCGCCTGCAGGGCCACTTTTACAGGCAGGTAGCCGTCTGTGGCGGGAGCCGGAAGGGCGAAAATGCCTTCATTGACGGTAATGCGTTCCGGCGCTATGTCCAGGAAACCTTTGGCATCCGCCTGGATGGCGGTGGCGCTGTGCTTTAAAACAAGGCTGTTCGTCAAGCTGGAGCTGTCAAAATCTTCCAGCACATATTCATTCATACCTGCAAAGCTACAGGTTATGAATATAAGACAGCATAAAGCCCAGGGAAAAACGCCGGGCCTTTACATTCCGGGTATCTCCCAGCAACAGGTTGCCTTCATTGGGATGGTCAAAATTAATGTCCTGCGGGTAGTTGCTGGTCAGGCCGTAGGCCAGCAGCAGGCCGGTGCGGAAATTGAATTTTTTCTGCCGGAAGTTCGCGCCCAGCGCGCAGTGCAGGTTGTTCCAGTAAGCGGTGTAGGCTTCATTGCTGTAGGTATCTTCCGGTACATCCCGCTCTGCATAGCTCATGTCGGTACGGAAAGCGCAGTAGGCGGTAACGGAGGGCCGGAGCCGGTAGCTGGCGCCCAGCGCAAAGTTCACCACGGCTTTACGCTGGTCTATCAGCCGCAGCAGGTTGATGGTAGACTCCCGGTTATTGCCGGTATCTGGCCGTATAAAGGCTTCGTTGCGGGGCGTGAGGACATTGTATGCCTTTACGCGCAGAAAATATTCCGCAGCCAGGTACAGTTGTCCACGGCCGTAGTCATAGGCATAGCCAGCCCCTATGCTTAGGGGGACTTTCCATTTTGCCGGCAGCTTGTCCTGCCGGGCGTTGGCGAGCTGGTCTAAAAAAATACCGTCAGTAATCCGGATGTTACTTAACATGAGATCGTTCACAATCGTGCCGCTGCCCCACAGGTGCACCAGGGGAGAGGACACCATCAGTCCCAGGTGATGCCGTCCTGCGTCATAGGCCAGGCCTGCCTTGAACTGCAGCCCCAGGTGAGAGTAGGTGGCCAGGTAATAGCCATCGCTGCTCACAATGGGCAGGGTGGAGCTGTCGACGTCCGCATTGGCCAGGGCCCGCGAATGGTAGTTGACGCTGTAACGCTGCTCGTGTAACTGCGCCTCCATGGAAAACCCGGCGGACAGTTGAGGAGAAAGCCGGAACCCCGTGCTGAGCAGGGCGGTGATATTGGAAACCCGGTTCTCCGTCACATAATCGCCCGTATAAAATTCCGGGCCGGGGCTGTAATCATCGTCCAGTACGTTAAACCGGTCGTCCCGGCGCTGCGATGCCTGCATCCGCATACCCGGCGCGTTGATCAGCGCATAGGCCACCACTACCGGCGCTTTTTTGCCCAGGGACACGCTGCCGGACAGCATCTGCGGCACAATGCGTATGGAACGGGATTTAAGATCCATCCCGGTACCCGTACCGTCCTTCACCTTAATGGACTCCAACTGGTAAATATTGGCGGTAATGGAGCTGATAGCGATGCGCCCCTTGTTGGAATGGCTCAGCAGCGCGGGATTGTAAAACAGCACCCCGCTGTCGCCGTTGCTGGCGATCACCGAGCCCGGCGTAAGCATCACGCCCGGCCCGTAGTTGGACGACCAGTAATGCGCATCCTGCGCGAAGGAGAGGAAAAAGGAAAAAATAAAGCATGGCAACAGTAACAGAAAGCGGACCATAGGTGTTATATTAGATGATATTGATTGTTAACGCATTAATCCTATAAAAGGTTGAGTTATTCATCTTACATCCTGCATCTTAGCTCGTTTTTCCTGCTGCTGACCGCCGGTTTGCGCGCGCAGAACCTGTCGTTCACCCCGCCTGTCAGTTTTTTGCCGCATGCGGTTACCGATAAAGCGATAGATATTACCCGTTTCGGGGACGGCTATTTCGTGGCCTGGAAGGCCGCGGGCAGCAGTGGCGGCATTTACGCCTCCTTCCTGGGCCGGCACCAGGATACGGCCTTCAGCCGGCAGGAAGTGCAGGTGCCGGGCGCGGGCAGCAGCATGGCGCCCGTGCTGCAGGTGCTGGGCCAGCGCCTGTACCTGCTGTGGCCGGCAGGCAACGGCGCCCTGCAGTACGTGATGAACGACACCGATACCAGCCTGGACATCAGCCATGTATATACGGTGAAGCTCAGCGGTCCGCAGCCGGCCTATGGTATTACCACCACTGCCGTGGGCAAGCGCATATTCCTGGCTGCGCACGGCAGCGACAGGAGCAGCCTGGTATACGCCCTGCTGGAGCCGGGCCCGGATGGCCTGCTGGCAGATGCCGCCATGCAGGTGATCCCCGGTAAAAAAGCGGCGGAATACCCCTTTGTAACCCGTCTCACGGATACGGACGTCCGTATTTGCTGGCGCGGGTATAAAGAGCAGCAGGTGTATTATGCGGACTGCCATTTGCCTGCCGGTACCTGGACGGACGCCCTGCCGCTGGACGGCGCCAGTGCCGGGGCGGCGCCCGCCCTGTACCATGTGTGGGACACCCGCCGCCTGTTCTATATCTGGAAGGGGCCTGAAAGGGACGCCCGCCTGTATTACACCACCGCGGCCACCGGGCAGGCGGCCGGTACAGTAAAAGTGTTGCCGGCCTATTTTACCGCGGCATTCCCGGTAGCTGTTTGCGAGGTGGATGCCAATAACTTTATCATGGCTTATCCCGATGCCGCGGGCCGCCTGTACCTCAGCTATTTTGCCGCCTACAACCCCGCTACCTGGATGCAGGACCTGTTCTTTCCCGAACGGGCGGATCATACGCTTAAGGATATTGTGATACCCGGTTCCCACGATGCCGGCATGTCCGTGCTAAGCGGCACCGGCGGGCAGATGAAGGAAGCTATTAATGCCTGCAACACGCTTACCCAGCAAATACCCATCCGCACCCAGTTGCGCGAAGGGTTGCGCATGTTTGACCTGCGGGTGGGCCGGTATAACGGTGCATTGTATACGAAGCATGCCGAATCCGACTGCGATACGGATGCGGTAGGCGCGGGTTACGGGGAAAAGCTGGACGATGTGCTGGGGGGCGTGCGCAGCTTCCTGGACAGCAGCCGGATGGAAACCGTGATCCTCACTTTCAGTCATTTCTGCGATGCAGATGTGCCCACATCGGAGCTGGCGGATACCATAATCGCCACCCTGGGCCCGCACCTGTACCGCCGCAGCGGCCAAAAACTGTCCGACCTGCCCCTGAAAGACCTGGCCGGCAAGGCCATCGTGGTATTTGAGCAGCGCGCTTACCGCAACGGGGCCATTGATTCCAGCACCATGACCGATGCTTCCGGGGCGTTCATCAATATCCGCCGGAAATACGCTGCTACCAATGATATCAACAAGCTGCTGGCCGCACAGGCCGGCTTTTTCAACAGCATGCAGGACGGCGTGCGGGATAACGACCTGGTGCGCCTGGACTGGCAGTTGACCCAGAGCAGCCAGGAGGCCGCGCTGGTCTGCAACGGCCTCCGGCCGGACCGCACCGGCGCCCTGGTGAGCGGCGTGATCCTGCTGACCAATGCGCTGAAAAAGAACCAGACCATCCTGGACCTGTCCGCCAAAGGCAACCGCTACCTGCTGCCTACCCTCGATGAGTGGATCGCCAACGGTACGGTGAATGCACGCAATAAGCCCAACATTCTGTACGTCGACGTGGCCGGCGGCTGGATCACCGATTATTGCATTGACCTGAACAACAGCCCCTTGTACCGGAAGTAGGCTTTTTTTAAGATAATTTTAGCGTGCCCGTCATTAAACCTTGTCTTCCTGTCACGATCTAAAACGGCAAAGTGCTCAGCAGGCTGTGAAGCGGTGGAGCACCATGATCTAACCGGATAAAATGTTCAACGAATGAAAGCGAGCATATTCCTAGCGGCGGCGCTGGCGGGTGGCCTCATCACCGGGCTGGCAGGAGAGGCCAGGGCACAGCGTGCCCGTGTACACGTAGGCGTAGGGGCGCATTTTGGCGGCCCCCGCTATTATTACCATCCGCCGGTACGTTATTACCGGGCCTATCCCCGGCCTTTTTACCCGTACTATTATCCCTTTGGCATGCGGGTAAGCGTGCTGCCCTATGGCTTTGTTACGCTGGGCACGGCCTGGGGACCGTATTTTTATTACGACGGCGTTTTTTACCGCTCCCGGGGCGACAGTGAAAGGAAGCAGGAATACGAGGTAGCGGAACCGCCCATCGGGGCCGATGTGCCGTCTTTGCCCTCCGGTGCGCGGGAAGTGGTGATAGACGGGAATACGTATTACGAATACAAGGGCACCTATTACCAGGAGGTGATCAGGCAGAACGAGCGCCGCTACGCCATCGTGGGTAAGAACGGGCAACTGGCCATTGGCGGGGAGGACAACAATCCTGTACCGGGCAGTGAGCCGGCCGTGCCGGGGGAAATTATTACCGACCTGCCGCAGGACTGCCATGAGGTGGAGATCAACGGGCAGGTGCTGTACGTATCGCCGGACGGTATGTATTACGAGGAAGTACGGCAGGGAGACACTATTACCGGGTACCGGGTTGTAGGTAAGCAGCGGGCGGACTAGCGATCCTGCAACGGTGTACCTTGTTGAGGGCGCTTCCTGTTGTGGAGGCGCCTTTTTCTTTTCCAGCGGGCACCTATAAACGAAAACTGTCCCCCAGGAATGGGGGACAGGCTGATAACTATCCTATGAAAACTTGCTTTCGCAAGCTAATCCTGTTAGTTTTGAGTTATAGAGAGTATATTTTGTTATTGTTAACTGGTTGCTTTTGCCTGGCATAGGTTATTTTGCATCATGCGAATGCTACACAAATGCTACAGGCTAAGCGGGATTTTCGTAAGGTATGGCGTGCGTAGCTTTTTGGTTGTTTGCAAATTTGAGAAAGTGACGTTAACCTGCGATGCTTTTTTTACCGAAACACCCTAAAATGAGTGTATATACCCAATTTTGGGCACTGATACCCATTTTGTGCAATACTGGCCTGTAAACGTATATCGGTACCCGTTATTTTGCGTCATATTTACGTTTTATGGACATCATGCACTTCTATTTTGTGTAAACCATTGAACAACAAAAACTTAGCAGTATATTGGCGCTTTATCCCAGCCAAGGTGAAGAAAATATGGTAATAACACGATCCGAACCGCCCTGATGCCAGCTTGATCCGTATACGTATAGCTATACAGCCGTCCTTTTTTTCCGGGCCCGACCTATGCCGAATTTTTCAAACATACCGTCTGATGAATGAAGCCACTCGTAAAATATTACTGGTGGACGGGAACCATTTATTCATCAAACAAATTGGACAACTGCTGGTTTCGGAAAATTATGATATCCATACTGCGCTATCTGCCGGGGAAGGATTGCAGCTTTGCCTGGAGCAACTGCCTGATCTGATCATCTGCGGTGTTACGCTGCGGGACGCCGGCGGCCATCATTTCCTGGTAGCCCTGCGGAACGATCCGCGGCTGACTCATATCCCTTTGATCTTCATCGGCCATAAGGATACCCGGGAGGAAATGCGTATGGCCATGAACCTGGGTGCGGACGATTACCTGGTGCAGCCCTTCAAAAAGCAGGAACTGCTGCTGAGCGTGCGCGCCCGGCTTTCCCGTTTCTCCATCTTCGACAACATGCGCCGGGCCGTGGAGAGTATCCCGGAGAACCCCATCTCCGTACCCCTGATACCCCCCGCTTTACAGGAAAGGTATAGCCTCAGCAAAACCGAAGCCCGCGTGATCAAGCTCATAGCTGAAGGCAAGAACACCCGGGAAATAGCCGCCGAGCTGTACGTAAGTGTGAAAACCGTTGAGAACCACCGCTATAACATTACCCGCAAGCTGGGCCTGACCGGCCGGAATTCCCTGACGGAGTACGTCATTAAAAATATTATCCAGCCCTATAAAAAGCCCTGATATTCAGTGTCTTGTGTCTTTTATATGAACTTATTTTTGATATTTTATTTAACTAATATTATTTTATTAAATAAATATTTATAATTTTATATATTAATTTGTGATATGAATATTGGGGCAATTGTTATCAACCGGCAATTGCCGTTGCCGTAACCGCCTGTTATGCCGTTATTTATGAGTTATTGCTACAAAATCGTACGTTGCACTATCATTGCCTGCTTGCTGGCAACCGCCGGGGCTTTTGCCGCCAGCGGTCCGGGAAAGGCCGTGAAAGTCAAAAGGGCGCAAACGGTCATGACCGGCAATCCCGTAAATGCACAGGAAAGCGGTGGCTATGGCGGCCTGGATATCCTGCTGACAGAAAGCCCCGCCACGGAGGACATCAGCATTACCTACGAAATAGGCGGCACCGCCGTACAGGGTTCGGACTATTATGCCGGCTCCCTTTCCGGCAGCACCACCATCCTCACCGGGCAAACCTCCACGCATATCCTGCTGGGGGCCATTAACGACAACCTGGTAGAAGGGGATGAAACGGTGATCATCACCATTACCGGCGCCACCGGCCTCACCAGCGGCGCCAGCTACGCCCTGGGCGACCCCTCGGAAGGCACTTTCCTCATCATCGACAACGATAACGTGATCACCGCCTACAGCACCGGCATGCAGGCGGCCGAACCGGGCAGCGATATTACCGCCAAGTTCCAGTTGCCCGGCTCCCTCACCGCACCGGAGGATATCACCATCGATTATTTTATAGATGGCGGCACCGCCACCAACGGGGTGGATTACCAGACGCCTTCCGGGCAGATTGTGCTGCCCGCAGGGTCCAACAGCGTAGTGCTGTCCATCCCCGTGATAGACGACAAGATCATTGAGGGCAACGAGACCGTAAAGATCACCCTTTCCGACGCTACTGCGCCCAGCTTTAACCTGACGCTGTCCACCAGCCGGTCTGTAAGCTCCTCCATCCTGGACGACGACTCCGAGCTGAGCATCGGCATTGCCGGCAACATTGACGGTAAGGAAAATCCCAGTAGTCCCGGCCGGTTCACCATCAGCCTGCCGGATGGCGTTACCACCGACAATATTATTACCGTGGTATATTCCATCAGCGGCACAGCTACCAACGGGATAGACTACACTACGCTTACCGGCAAGGCTTTCATCTCCAAGAACAAGGGCAGCGTGAACGTTATTATTCCCGTTACCAACGACATGGTGATAGAAGGCCTCGAGGATATCGTGATCACGCTGCTGAGCGGCAGCTCCAGCGACCTGGCCACCTTTGCCATTAACCCCACGGCCAATACCACGATCATAAATATCGAAGACGACGACAACATACCGCTCAACCGGCAGATCCATGCGCTGTTTGTGGCCGATGGCGGCGAATCCACCGGCGACGGCAGCTTTAAGCTGGCCCTGCCCGGCACCTATACCTTCAAAGAGGATATGACGGTAACCTATACCGTGAGTGGCTCCGCCGTACCGGGCACAGACTATACGGCGCTTTCCGGCTCCGCTACCCTGGTGGCCGGGCAGAACAGCGTGCTGGTTACCGTGCCCGTGCTGAACGATGCCCTGATTGAAGGGGATGAAAGCGTGGTGATCACGCCGGAGCCCGTAACCGTGGATACATTCCATTTTGCCGCAGGCGATCCCTGTACGGTCATGATCATAGATGATGATGATGACAACCTGAAAGTGGCGGTCAACGCTTATGACACTACCGGCGGCGAGCCGGGCGATACCGCCCTGTTCAGGGTAAGCCTGCCCAATGGCAATGCCGCTTCCGTACCGGTAACGGTAACCTATTCCGTGGAAGGTACCGCCATCAACGGTACCGACTATGATACGCTGACCGGTACCGTGGTGATACCGGTAGACAGCAGCGGGGTATTTATACCGGTGATCGTGAAGGATGATGAGCTGGTAGAGGGCATGGAATCCGTGAAGCTGACGCTGGAAGGCGTTACCTCCACGCTGCCCTTCAGCGTGGACGGCAGCCAGGATACAGACTCCGTGACCATTGCCGATGATGATAATATTAATATGGACATCGTGGTGGATGCCACCATTCCCAATGGCGCCGAGCCCGGCACCGTAGGCGAGTTTACCGTGAGCCTGGCCTCCGGCAAAATTACCAGTGTGCCCATTGACGTGACCTACACCAGCGCGGGCACGGCCACCAGCGGCACGGATTACACGGCGTTTCCCGGTACGGTAACGATCCCCCCCGGCAGCACCAGCGCCACGGTAATGGTGCCGGTGCTGGACGACGACCTGGTGGAAGGGGATGAAACCGTGAGCCTCACCCTCGACGGGGCCACTGCCGGCCTGCCCTTTGTGATCGGCGCGCAAAACAGCGACACGGTGACCATCAATGACGATGATGATGTGAACATGGGCATTGTGATCAGCGCCAGCGCCAACGGGGCAGAGCCCAATACCCCCGGTGAATTCACCGTGAGCCTGGCCTCCGGCAAGATCCCCCTGGTGCCCATCACCATTACCTATACCGTAGCAGGCACCGCTGCCAGCGGCGACGACTATACGGCGCTTTCCGGTACGGTGACGATCCCGGCCAACAGCAGCAGCGCCACCTTCCCGGTGCCGGTGCTGAATGATACCATCGCGGAGACCGATGAGACGGTGATCGTACAACTGACCGGGGTGACGGCCACCATGCCGTTTACCGTAGGCGCACCGGATAGGGATACCGTGATCATAGACGATGATGACACCGAACAGGTGATCATCACGGCGGCCGATCCCGATGCGGGCGAGCCGGCCAATGCAGGCCAGCTCACCATCCACATTGCTTCCGGCACGCCGGCCACCGCGGATATTACCATAGACTACGAAATTGCCGGTACCGCCACCAACGGGGTGGATTATACGAACATTGCATCCACGGCGGTGATCCCCGCCGGCAGCAGCAGTGTGACCATACCCATATCCGTGCTGGACGACGACCTGGTGGAAGGGCCGGAAAATATCCTGGTCACCCTGCAGAACCTGACTTCTGCCGTATTATATAATATAGGCACGCAGAACAATGCCGCCGTGACCATTGATGATGATGATGACGATAACATGAACATCGAAGTGATCGCCAGCAAGCCCGAGGCGGCAGAGCCGGGCGACGATCCTGCCAGGGAGGGTGAGTTCACCATCCGCCTGGCTTCTGGTAAAACCGCGGCCCAGGATATTGATGTGAGCTATGCCGTAGGCGGTTCTGCGCTGAATGGTACGGACTATGATACCATCCCTGCCCAGGCGGTGATCCCCGCCGGCAGCGGCAGCATTGCCATTCCCATCCGCGTGATAGACGATATCCGGCCGGAAGGGCTGGAAACCGTATCGCTGACCATCAATAACGTGAGCGGCGCGCTGCCCTTTACCTTCGGGCCCAACAGCAGCGCCACCGTGAATGTGCTGGATGATGATACGGTACTCACAGCCGCCTGGCTGAGCGCCCGTCACGACCGGGAATTTGTAAGCGCCGGCGATGCCATTACCTATACCATCCACATCAGCAACGGCAGCGATACGGACCAGGTGAACGTGATCGTGCGGGACCGCGTGCCGGCCTACACCGTGTTCGTATACGCGGAAGGCGGCGTAAGGCCCGATGCCAGCGGCCTCCTTACCTGGGTGATCCCGCAGATAGCCAGGGGCACCACCGTTACCCTGGAGCTGCGCGTGAACGTAGCCGACGACCTTACAGGCGCCGATACCATCTATAATACCGGCTCCGTGGATTTTGGCGACGCCCTGGGCGAACAGCCCCTGCACCCGGCCGACCCGCTGGACCCGAACGTGCCCATACTTAATTCAGGCCCCAACGACCCGGCCACCGCCATACCGGTCAACAAATCGGGCGGCTTTGTGACCTGGAAGACCGTGAAAACACAGGATAACAGCGCTACCGCCAATGCCGGCGAGGAGCTGCTGTACCGTATATACGTGCGTAACACCGGCGGCGTACTGCTGTCCTCCGTCAACATTGTGGATACCATACCGGCCAATACCGTGTATGTGAGCAATGCCACCGGCGGCATCTATGACCCCGGCACCAATACCATCAGTTGGAACAGGAGCATAGGTGTGAAAGTGAAGGACTCTGTGACCTTCCTGGTAAAAGTGGTGGACGATGTGACCGGCGTAACACGGATCGCCAACCAGGCTACCGTAAGCACGGCGGATTCCACGGCCCTGACCGGCCTCTGCGACCCCGCCAGCTCCAATTGCAGCGGCGTGGCCGACACCACCGTGATACCCGTGGACCAGGGACCCGCCCAGGGCGCGGAGCTGAGCTTCCCCAACGTGTTCACGCCTAACGGCGACGGCCTGAACGAATACTTTAAGATAACAAACGTGGAAACGTATCCCGGCTCCGAGCTGTATATCTATAACCGTTGGGGCGGGCAGGTATTTGCTGCAAAGGACTACCGCAACGACTGGAATGGCAACGGGCTGAATGAAGGCACCTACTTCTACGTACTGCGGGTAAAAATAGGAGAAGAAGAAAAACTGTATAAAGGCTGGGTGGAAATACTGAGGTAATGCAAGATCACTTATGCGTAAGATAACATACATAGGTTTATTGTTACTGGGGCTGCGGATGAGCGGTGCGGCGCAGCAGAACATACAGTTCAGCCAGTACATTTTCAATGAGCTAAGTGTGAACCCTGCCTATGCAGGCAACAAGGAAGACTGGTATGTGAATGCCGTGTACCGGCAGCAGTGGGCCGGTTTTCCCGGCGCGCCCCGTACCGGCAGCTTTTCGGTGGACGGCCTTTTCCGCGGCGACGATAACGACCGCCGCGTAGGCATTGGCCTGCAGGCCAGCATGGATGCGCTGGGGCCGCAGGGCGCTTTTTCCCTGTACGGCTCCTATGCTTACCGCATACCGATGGATTATGATGGTACCAGCCGCCTGTGCCTGGGCATTGGCCTGGGCGTAACGCAATACCGGATAGACGGCGCCACCTTTGAATACGCGGACGAGAACGACCCGGCCATACCGGTGGCTGCCGCTGCTTCCATAGCGCCGGATGCACGCTTTGGCCTGTATTATTATTCCTCCGGTTTTTACCTGGGCCTGTCCGTGATGGACCTGCTTTCTTCCTATTCCAATATGAGCTATTCCTGGAAGGGATATAAGTTTGAGACCATCAAAAAAACGCAGCATGTCTACCTTTCCGGCGGCACCATCTTTGCTTTCTCGGAGAATTTCAAGATGAAGCCTTCGCTGATGGTGAAAACGGACCTGAAAGGCCCCATCAGCATTGACTTCAACTCTTTCCTGATCGTAGCGGAGAAGTTCTGGGTGGGTGGTTCCTACCGTACTACCAACAATGCCAGCATTATGGCGGTGTTCAACGGCCCTACGTTCCGGCTGGGTTATGCCTATGATATGAATATGAGCAACCTGGCGGGTGCAGGCCCCTCGCACGAGATATCCCTGGGCATACTGTTCCCCTCCGGCAGGAATGACGATGCGGACCCGCGGTATTTCTAGCCTTTACTTTTTCATGTATTTCCAGTTCCTTACTTTGCCCTCCGCCATCCATTCAATGGCAGTGGCCAGCCTTTTGGCGCGGGTGGCTTCCGTCCGGGCTTCGGTCAGCGGGGGCGCCAATATTTATTGTCTGAATGACAATTGATTAGTACCTTTCCGGTATCCCGTTGTATGAAAAACAGCATTATTGTCTTATTTATCTGTTGGCTTACCTGTCACGCAGGCTATGCGCAATATGACCCTAGCGGCTACCTGGGCATAGGACAGGGACTTTCCAATAATTCTGTTACCTGTATACATAGGGACCAGTTGGGCTTTATGTGGTTTGGCACCTACGACGGCCTGAACCGCTTTGACGGCTACGCTTTTAAAACTTTCCGCAACCGCCTGCACGATACCGCTTCCCTGATCAACAACCGCATCGTGGTCATTGCAGAAGACTCCCTGGGTTATATATGGGTAGGCACCAAGCATGGCATCAACCGCTACGATCAACGCTCCGGCAGCTTTTTCCCCGTTTATTTCCAGCCCTGTAACAAAGGCCCCGTGCAACAGGTGACAGGGGAAATATACAGCATTGGCACAGATGCCGCCGGCACTGTTTTCATCGGCACTACGGACCAGGGGCTGCTGGTAAAGCCCCCCGGGCGGGATATCGCCCTGCAGGTGCCTTTTCATCCCGGGGAGGATTTCCGGCCCTATGCGGTGGCGGCCCTGCAGTTTGACCGCCGGGGGCGGTGCTGGCTGGTAGTGCAGGGCGCAGGGCTGTGCCGCTATGATGCGGGCGCAGGCAGGGTGCAGTTGGTGAACGACCGGCTGCGCACCGCCAACTGCATGGCCGTGGATGCGGCCGGCTTCCTGTGGGTAGGCGCGGACAACGGCGTGTTCCGGTACAATGCCCGCACCGATGCCTATGAGAGTTACAACAGCCTGGCCGGCATGGAAGGCAGCAAGGTGATCAGCCTCTGCGTGGATCATGCGCAGCAGTTGTGGATCGCTACGGATGGGGAAGGCATACACGTGCTGCCTTTGCAGGAAGGAGCGGCCCGGCACCTGAAAGCAGGGCAGGGGAAGCAGGCCCTGACCAGCAATGCCGTATACGCCGTGCATGAGGATGGGGAGCTGCGTAAATGGATAGGCACGCTGCGGGGCGGTATCAATATCATTGACGCACAGCGGACCCGTTTCAGCACTGTTTCCCACGATCCGTTGACCGCCAACAGCCTGGTGAACGACTTTACTTTTTCTTTCTGCGAGGATAACAGCGGGAACATCTGGATAGGTACGGATGGCGGCGGCATTTCCATATGGGACCGGCGGCGGGACCGCTATACGCATTACGAGCAGCACAGCGGCCAGCCGGGCGCCCTGAGCAACAACAATGTGACCAGCATCGTGAAAGATGCGCAGGGCGCTGTTTGGGTAGCTACCTACGGCGGTGGTATCAACAGGTATGACGGGGCTACGCGCACATTCAGGCACTATGCCTGCACCTACAATGGTTACACGGACCGCTTTGCATGGAAGCTGTTCCTGGACGCGGACAATGACCTCTGGGCAGGCGCCTGCATGGGCGGCCGCCTGTACCGCTATCATAAAAAGGAGGACCGTTTTGAAGCATACGATCCCGGGTTGCGGGACGTGATCACCATTGCGGCCGGCCGGCCCGGTACCTTGTGGCTGGGCACTTTCAGCAAGCTGATACAGTTGGACAAGAAAACCGGTCACTACCGCTCCTACCCGGTAGGCTACCCGGTGCGGGCGGTCTATGAAGACGCGGTGGGCCGCTGCTGGGTAGGCACGGAGGGCGGCGGGCTGCTGCAACTGGACCGCAATACCGGCGCCTTCATTACCTACAGCGAGCAGGAAGGGCTGCCTAACAACGCGGTGCTCAACATACTGGAAGATGCCGGCGGCAATTTGTGGCTAAGCACTTACAACGGGCTTGCCCGGTTCAATCCCTCCACCGGGCAGTGCAAGAATTATTATGAGTCAGACGGGCTGCAGAGCAACCAGTTCAACTATAACGCGTCCCTGCAACTGGCCTCGGGAGAAATGCTTTTTGGCGGCATCAAGGGCTTCAACATCTTTCACCCGGACAGCATTGCAGAAGGCCGGGCCTTTCCCCGGCTGCTGATCACCGGGCTGCGCATACTGAATGCGCCGGTGGCCCTGCCGCCTGCAGGCGAGGGCCTTACCTTGCCCTATGACAAGGCCATGCTGTCGCTGGACTACGTGGCGCTGGAATATTCCTCGCCCGGCAAGATCGCGTATGCCTATTACCTCGAAGGCTGGGATAATGACTGGAACCATGTGGACCGGCTGCGCACCGCCAACTATTCCCGCTTAAAGGAGGGCAGCTACCTGCTGCGGGTCAAAAGCACCAATGCAGATGGCATCTGGAGCCCGCAGGAATGCGCCCTCCGCATCACGGTGCTGCCGCCCTGGTACCGCACGTGGTGGGCCTACAGCATTTACTGCGCCCTGCTGGTGCTGGCGCTGTACGGCTACCGGCACTACCAGCGCAGGCAGGCCAGGCTGCAGTACGAAATAGAGCTGTCCCGCCTGCAGGCGGAAAAGGACCGGGAGCTGCATGAAAAAAAGCTGGCTTTCTTTACCGACATATCCCACGAGTTCAGGACCCCGCTTACCCTGATCATCAATCCCGTGAAGGAGCTGCTCTACAGCGATGGGAAGAACAGCCATCCCAAGGACCTGGCCATTGTATACCGCAATGCCCGCCGCCTTTTAAGCCTGGTGGACCAGTTGCTGCTGTTTCGCAGGGCCGACCGGGAAGACGGTATGCTCAAACCGGTGCAACTGGATATCACGGCGCTTTGCCGGGAGGTGTTCCTGTGCTTCCAGCACCAGGCGGAGCAAAAGAAGATCCGCTTTGATTTTGCATGCGGGCCGGAACCGCTCATGATCTGCGCGGACCGGGAGAAAGCGGAGATCGTGTTCTTTAACCTGCTTTCCAACGCATTTAAATATACGCCGGAAGGGGGCGCCATCTGCTTTTTCGTCGGGGAAACGGCCGCCAGCGCGGAGATCAGCATCCGGGATAGCGGCTGCGGCATACCCGCGGCAGTAGGCGACCGCCTGTTTGAGCGCTTCTACCAGGTACAGGAAAAGGAAACGCCCCTGAAGAACGGTTTTGGCATTGGACTGTACCTCGTGAAAAAGTTTGTGGACGCCCACCGGGGGGAGGTAAGCTATGAAAGCAGCCCCGGGGCCGGCACCCTGTTTACCGTGCGCCTGCCCAAAGGCGCCGCCCACCTGCAGGGCTATACGATCCTGGAGGAAGCGGCCCCGCAGCCTACGCTGCTGGAGGAACTGGTGGCGGATGAGGATGCGGACCTGCCGGAAATGCCCGGCGCAACCGCCGAAGAAACCTGGGACATGCTGATGTCGCCGCGGCCTTCCATGCTGATCGTGGACGATAACAGCCAGTTACGCCAGTACATGAAGGGCATATTCCGTTCCTCCTTTATCATTTATGAAGCGGAGGATGGAGCAACTGGCTACCAACTGGCCATGACGCATTTGCCGGACATCATCATCAGCGATGTGCTGATGGAAGGCCTGAGCGGCATTGAGCTGTGCCGGCAACTGCGGGCCAATCCTTCCCTGAGCCATATCCCCGTAGTGCTGCTGACGGCCAGCGCCTCCTCTGAAATAAAGCTGAAAGGCCTGGAGGGCGGCGCGGATGATTATATCACCAAGCCTTTTGAAAAAGACCTGTTTGTAGCGCGCATCACCAATATTATTAAAAGCCGCAACACCCTGCAGCAGTATTTCTACAATGAGATCACCCTGCATTCGGGCAAACAGAAGATCTCCGCCGAGTACAAGGAGTTCCTGGACCGCTGCATCGCCATTACGGAGCAGCACCTGGACGATCCGGGCTTTAATATAAAAATGCTGGCGCAGGAAATAGGCATCAGCCATTCCATCCTTTACAAGAAGGTAAAATCCATTTCAGGCCATTCTGTCAGTGAGTTCATCCGGTTCATCCGCCTGCGGAAAGCCGCCGAGCTCCTGATCAATACGCCCTGTAATGTAAATGAGGCCGCCTTCCGGGTGGGCTTCAGTGATGTGAAGTATTTCCGGGAGCAGTTCTGCAAGCTGTTTGAAATGAATCCCTCCGCCTATATAAAAAGGTACCGGAAAAAATTCACCAGTTATGAGTGAAATGGCCTGATCCCGCCAATCACACCCCCTTAAAAAACGATTTTCCCCCCTGTGTTTTCCCCGTATTCATGCGAATTTTAGCCCCGTTCAACCATTATCTAACGTTATGAAGTTCAACGTCCCGTCCTGTTTAAGGATATGCTGTATTGTCCTGCTATCCCTGGCCTGTTTGCCCCGCGCCCGGTCCGCGGTATTAAAGAAGCCGCCCCCGGGTGTCATTGTTACCGGCAAGGTGACAGATGAAAATGGCGCCCCGGTGGTGGGCGCCACCGTGCTGGTGGAAGGCAGCCAGCGCTCCACCTCCGCAGATGCCGATGGCAATTACCGGATCGAGGTGCCCGATGGCGGAAAGGTGCTGGTATTTTCCTGCATCGGCTACATGACCCGCAAGGTGCCTCTCAACAACCGCACTGTCATCAACCTGCAGATGCAGACCGATGAAAAAAGCCTGGGCGAAGTGGTGGTAGTGGGCTATGGCGTGCAGAAGAAAGTGACCGTTACCGGAGCCGTGGCTTCCATCAACACCAAAGAGCTGCTGCAGTCGCCCGTGGCCAATGTGAGCAACATGCTGGTAGGCCGCATGCCGGGGCTGATAGCCGTGCAGCGCAGCGGCGAGCCCGGGCAGGATGGCTCCTCTCTGAAAATAAGGGGTATCAGCACCCTGGATGCCGGCAAAGGCTCGGACCCGCTCATCATGGTGGACGGCATAGAGCGCAGCAACATGAACCAGATCGATCCGAACGAGATCGAGACTATCAACATTTTAAAGGACGCTTCCGCCACGGCCGTATATGGCGTGCGTGGCGCCAACGGCGTTATACTGATCACCACGCGCAGGGGCAAGGTAGGGCCGCCGCAGTTCAGCTTCACCAGCAATGTAGGCATGCAAAAACCTACGCAGTTGCCGGAAATGCTGAACAGCTATGACTATGCCCTGCTCAAGAACGAAGCCCTGGCCAACGATGGCAAGGCGCCTTACTTCACGGAGCGGGACCTGGAGCTGTTCCAATCCGGCGAAGATCCCATTTTCCATCCCAGCGTGGACTGGTTCAAAACCATGCTGAAGCCCCATTCCCTGCAGTCGCAGTACAATCTCAACATCAGCGGCGGCACGGAAATGACCCGCTATTTCATATCCGCCGGCTATTTTGATCAGAATGGCGCTTACCGCTACGCGGATTACCACCCGGAGTACAGCGCCAATCCCAAGTACAAGCGCTATAATTTCCGCTCCAATTTTGATTTTGATGTAACCCCCATGTTCACCGTGAAGGTAAACCTGGCGGGGCAGGTGGAAGATCAGAACTACCCGGCCAAATCGGCCGCCGATATATTCTTCGATGTATTGAAGGCCAATCCCTTCAGCAGTCCCGGTATGGTGGACGGCAAGCTGGTAACGCTGAGCGGCGCGGTAAACGGCACCAACCCGCTTACCACCATGCTCAACGCAGGCTACCAGCGCAATTTTAACAGTAATGTAAATGCCTCCGTGATACTGGGCCACAAGCTGGACTTTATTACGCCGGGTCTTTCCGCCCGCGCTACCATTGCCTATGATAGCTGGTACCGCCATACCGTAGCGCGCAGCAAGAACAATATCACCTACCTGGCCGTAAGGGACCCGGACGATTCCACGCAGGCCCTGCTGATACCGCAGGGAGAGGATGGCACACTGGGCTTCTCCGAAAGCTATGGCAAGAACCGCAAGGTGTACCAGGAGCTGGCGCTGGACTATAACCGCACTTTTGGCGCGCACACTTTCGGCGGGCTGGTATTGTACAACCAGAGCAAGGCCTACGCGCCCGGGCTTACCTACAAGGTGCCCAATGCGTACCAGGGGCTGGTGGCGCGCGTTACCTACAATTACAAGAACCGTTATATAGCGGAGTTCAACATGGGCTACAACGGCTCCGAGAACTTCCCCAAAGGAAAGCGTTTTGGCTGGTTCCCGGCCTATTCCCTGGGCTGGGTGGCCTCCGACGAGCCTTTCTTCCCGCAAAAGAGCTGGGTGTCTTTCCTGAAGATCCGCGGTTCTTACGGCGAAGTAGGCAACGATAAAATCTCCGATATCTTTAACGGCGGGCCACGCTTCCTGTACCTGCCTTCCGCTTATGCCTATGGCGGCGGCTACAACTTCGGCGAAGTAGGCTTCTCTTACCAGTGGTATGGCGGCGCTTACGAAGGCAAGCTGGGCAACCCGGACATTACCTGGGAAAAGGCCCGGAAGATGAATGCCGGCCTGGAGCTGAAACTGTTTGACAACCGCTTTTTCCTTACCGGCGATTATTTCCAGGAGAAACGGAACAATATTCTCATTAATCGTGGGGCCATACCCGGTATTATCGGGGTGAGCGAGCTGCCGGCGTATAACCTGGGCCGTGTCAGCAATAAAGGCTTTGAGCTGGAAGGCGGCTACAACGGGGAAGCCGGTGCGCTCAGCTACTGGGTAAAGGCCAACTACTCCCTGGCCCGCAACAAAGTGGTGTTTAAGGACGAAGCCCCCCGCACCTATGCCTACCAGAATGAGACCGGCAACCCGGTAGGGCAGAACTTCGGGCTGGTAGCAGAAGGCCTGTACAATACCTGGGATGAGATCAATGATCCCAAACGGCCACAGTCTTCTTTTGCACCGGGCAGCGGCAGCCAGGACGCCCTGCAGCCAGGCGACATCCGCTACCGCGATGTGAACGGCGACGGGATCATTAATAATGACGACCAGATGCCCATTGGCTATTCGCAGTTCCCGCAGGTGATCTACGGCTTCTCCCTGGGTGGCAGCATAAAGGGGCTGGATTTTTCCGTACTGTTCCAGGGGGCGGACAAAGCCTCCGTGTACCTGGACCAGATGGCGGCCTGGCCTTTTGATACCGACTGGCGCGGCGCCAACAAAACCCACCTGGAGCGCTGGAACCAGGAACGTTATGAGCAGGGCGCGCCCATTACTTTCCCGCGGCTCTCGCCCAGTCCTGCCGGCCACAACTACGTGCGTTCCAGTTTCTGGCTGAAGGACGCCAGCTACCTGCGGCTGAAGAACGCCGAGATCGGCTACACCTTTACGGACGGTTTCCTGAAGCGCCTGCGCTTGTCCAGCCTGCGCATTTACGCCAACGGCATGAACCTCCTGACCTGGTCGGAAATGAAAACCTACGACCCGGAAGCGCCGGACGGCCGCGGGCAATTCTATCCGCAGCAAAAGGTGTATAACATGGGGCTGAACCTCCAGTTCTGAGTAGTAGGAGGTAGGATGTAGGAAGTAGGAGGTAGGAATCCGCGAAGATCATCATACTTCATACTTCTTGCTTCAAAAAATCCAAGCTAAACACGTGTATTATGAAACAGGCAATTATATTATTTACCACTATCATACTGTTCTCCTGTCAGAAAGACTTCCTGGAGAAGCCGCCCTCAGTGGATGTTACGGAGGACACTATTTTTTCAAAGCTGCGGCATGCCGAAAGTTTCCTGTGGGATACTTATGGTAACTGTATCCCCTCCGGTTTCCCTACCGGCTGGAGCGCCAGCAGCAGCGGCGGCATAGTGGCCGGCGTGCTGGCGGCCGCTTGTGACGAAGGGGATATTGCGGATGACTGGCCGGGGGCCAACCGCTTCAATGCCGGGCAGTGGAACGCGAACAATAACCCGGAAGATGATTTTAACCAGCACTACAAGGCCATCCGGAAGACCAACATTTTTATAGAACGGATAGACGACGTGCCGGATGCCAGCGCCGAATACAAGGCCCAGTTGAAGGCCGAAGCGCAGTTCCTGCGGGCGCTCCGCTATTTCGATCTGCTGAAGCGCTACGGGGGCGTACCTATTGTGGATAAGCGCCTGCAGGGGGCGGACAACCTGCAGTTGCCGCGCAACACGTTCGAGGACTGCGTGAATTTTATTGTAAGCGATTGCGATGCCGCATTGCCCGCTCTCCCGGTATCTCAACTTGGTTTCCTGCGCGGCCGTGTGCACAAGGGCGCGGCCCTGGCCCTGAAAGCACGGGTACTGCTATACGCCGCCAGCCCCCTGTTCAACAGCGCCGATCCTTACGTAAGCACTACAGACTCCATTGCCAGGCTGGTAAGCTATCATAATTACAGCGCCGCCCGCTGGCAACAGGCTGCGGATGCCGCCAAAGCCGTACTGGACTGGGCGCCGGCCGGCAGTTGCCGCCTGATCACGGAATACGGGCCGGATAAGAATTACGAGTATGTATGGTCCCAGCCGGATAACGCGGAGATCATACTGGCCAATAAAAGAAATGGCTGGTGGGGCATTTACAGCGACTATTTCAACTTTACCATGCCGCCCGGCATCTATGGCGGCTGGTACGGCATATCCGTACCGCTCAACTTCGTGAAGCTGTATGAGAAGAAGACCGGCGGCCCGCAAACCTGGCCGGCTTCCGGCGATAACATCAACCAGTTGTATGCAGAGCTGGACCCCCGCTTTGCCCAGTCCATCGGGTATAACGGCGCCGTTTGGAATGACGAGGTGGGCGCCCTGCAGGTGTACATCAAGCCGGACGATAAGCCGGCCACGCATGGCGGCAACCGGGGCGGCGGCCAATGGCTGCACAAGTTCCTGCCCCGCACCGTTACCTGGGCCTCTTACGGCGCTACGCTCAACTGGCCGGTGTTCCGGCTGGCGGAATTTTACCTCAACTATGCGGAGGCGCTGAATGAAGCCCAGGGCCCCGTGGCGGAAGTGTATACCGCTATCAATGCCATCCGCGCCCGCTCCGGCATGCCCGCCTTGTCGGGCCTCAGCAAAGAGGACATGCGCACTGCCATCCGCAATGAGCGCGCCGTGGAGCTGGCCTTTGAAGAGCACCGCTACTGGGATGTGCGGCGCTGGAAAATTGCCGGGGAAGAAGGCGTCATGAAAGGAAAAATGTATGGACTGCGGTTGCGGCCCATTGCCAACAGCAGCGAATTCCATTTTGAGCAGGTGGTGTTTGAAGAAAGGATATGGGAGGATAAAATGTATCTCTATCCCTTTCCCAACACCGAGATATACAAGCAATACCTGCAGCAGAACCCCGGATGGTAGCACATTTTTCAAACACAAAAAACAATTGAATGAACCATTTCAGATATAAACAGCTCACGGCATGCATACTAACGGGCATGGGCATACTGGCCGCCGGCAGCCTGCGGGCGGATGCAGCAAGGGATACCATTCCCGCATCCCTGGATACCCTGCAAAGCGTAGCCTACGCGGAGCAGCCCCGCTGGAAAACAACCGCCGCCATCGCAGGCATCAGCGGGGAGGAGCTGCGCCGGTCGTCCGTGCCCACATTGAGCAATGCCTTGTTTGGCCGGCTGCCGGGTCTTACGGTAATGCAGGGCAACGGGGAGCCGGGCTACGATGCGCCTTCCATGCTGGTGCGCGGCATCAGCTCGTACCGCGGTACGCGCCTGCTCACCTTTGTGGACGGTTTTGAAAGCCCCTTCGACCAGTTTGCTGCAGATGAAATAGCCAGCATCACCGTGCTGAAAGACGCTGCCGCTACCGCCATGTATGGCATACGCGGGGCTAACGGGGTGTTACTGGTTACTACCAAACGCGGGTTTGTCGGGAAACCCCGCATTGCCTTCAGTGCGCAAACCGGCTGGCAGAGCCCTTTACGGCTGCCGGATTTCCTGGGCGCCTATGATTACGCGCGCCTCTATAACGAAGCGCTGCAGCAGGAGGGACGGGCGCCCCGGTATTCCCAGGCCGACCTGGATGCCTACAGGGCCGGTAACGACCCCTATTTCCATCCCAACGTGAACTGGTATGATGAAGTGCTGAAGAAAACAGCGCCCACCGCCAACTATAACCTGAATATACGCGGCGGCAACAACAATGCCCGCTACTTTGTGCTGCTGAACGTGCTGAAGAACACCGGCCTGTATAAGAACACGGACCCGGAAAAGGAGGAAAGCGCCAACGCCAGCTTCCTCCGCTATAATTTCCGCTCCAATGTAGACATCAATGTTACCCGCCGTTTAAGCGCCTCGCTGGACCTGGCCGGCCGCGTGGAAGACCGCACGTACCCGGGTACGGATGCGCCTACACTCTGGTACAATATGATGCTGATACCGCCCAATGCTTTCCCGGTGCGCAACCCGGACGAGAGCTACGGCGGCACCTCCGTGTACCGCAACAACCCGGTGGGCCTGGTGCTGGGCACCGGCGTGGCCTCTACGCACGACCGCAGCCTGCAGGCCACCATGCGGCTGAATTACCGCCTGGACCAGTTGGCGGAAGGGCTGGTAGCCTCCGCCGCCGTGTCCTTCAATAACTGGTTCCGGGGCAATGATGATAAGACAAAAGAGTTTGCCGTATTCCAGTTGTCCCGCAACACCGCCGGGGACACGGTATATACCAAATTTGGCGACAACACTCCCGTAGCCGTGAACGACTGGCAGAATGACCAGTGGCGCCGCACCAACGCGCTGCTTAGCCTGGCCTATGACCGCAGCTTCGGCCAGCAGGAGGTAAATGCCCTGCTGCAATACCAGCAGGATGTGTATACCATCTCCGGCAATAATGTGCCTTACGCGCACCAGGGCATTGCCGGCCGTGTTACCTACGCGTATAAACGTAAATACATTGGTGAGTTCACTTTCGGCTACAGCGGCTCCGAAAACTTTCCCAAAGGGAGTCGCTTCGGTTTCTTTCCCGCCCTGTCTGCCGGCTGGGTGCTGTCCGAAGAAAGTTTCCTGCAGCCGCAGGCAGCCTGGCTGGATTTCCTGAAGCTGCGCGCCTCCTGGGGCCTTACGGGCAATGACCAGGTGGGCGGTCGCCGGTTCCCCTACAACCAGTACTACAGCGGTGGCGCCGGCTATTACTTTGGTACGGATAATCACGCCGCCAGCGGCATTGATGAAGGCAGCCTGGCCAATCCCGGCATTACCTGGGAAACTTCCCGCAGGTTGAATGCGGGCCTGGACGCCGTGCTGCTGCGCAACCGTATCACCTTCACGCTGGATGTGTTTGACGAGAAGCGTTATGATATACTGGCGGAGCGCAACAGTTCCGTGCCCGGTTACATAGGCGTAGGACTGCCCGCGGAGAATGTGGGCAGCGTGCGCAACCGCGGGCTGGAGCTGCAGTTGGGCTATCGCCGTCCCGCCGGAAAGCGCGGCCCTGGCTATTTTGTGGAAGCATCTGCCGCTTATGCCCGCAACAAGATATTGTACATGGCGGAAGTGCAGCAACCTTATGCGTACCTGAACCGCACCGGGCAGCGGGTAAACCAGCCCTTTGGCCTGCAGGCCATCGGCTTCTTCCGGAACGAGGCCGATATAGCCGCCAGCCCGCAGCAGGTGTTTGCCCCGGTGCGCCCCGGCGACATCAAGTACAAGGACCAGAACGGGGATAATATCATAGACATTTACGACGAAGTAGCGATCGGCCATCCTTTTGTCCCAGAATGGACCTTTGGTCTGCACCTGGGGCTGCAGTACAAAGGCTTTGACCTGGACGCTTTTTTCCAGGGAGTGGCCAACCGCAGCGTGATGCTGCAGGGGCCGCTGGTATGGGCTTTTGTGAACAACGCCGGCGCACCTCCCATGGCGCAGGGCAGGTGGACGCCCGAAACGGCCGCTACCGCCACCTATCCCAGGCTGACCACGGCGCCCAACGATAATAACTATCGCAGCGCTGATTTCTGGCAGCGGGACGGCAGCTTTATAAAGCTGCGCAACATAGAGCTGGGCTATACCTTACCGCTGTCGCTTACCCGGCTGGTAAAGCTGGATCATGCCCGTGTATACGTAAATGCTGTAAACCTGTTCACACTGGACCATGTTAAGATCGCAGACCCGGAAGTACTGTACGGGTACCCGGTGATGCGCTCCGTGAACGCAGGGCTGCGGCTGGAGTTATAACCTTACTAAAACAATGCACTTTATGCGATATAGAATATGCATGCTTTTTGCGGCGATGATGGGGATGCTGTCAGTCGCCTGCCAGAAAGATTTCCTGGACCGGCAGATCAGCACGGAGCTGACCGAAGAGCAGGTGTTTACTTCCTACGCCCGCACGCGGGATTTCCTGGTAGGCACCTATGCCGCGCTGCCGGCGGGCTTTAACAGGATAGACAACGCCATGCTGGCCGCCGCCACGGATGATGCGGAGTTTACCTGGGAAGGCGGCGCTATTCAACGGTATAACAATGGTAGCTGGAGCCCTTACATTAACCCGGACGATAACTGGAATGCCACTTATGCCGCCATACGCCGCACCAACCAGTTCCTGGAAAAATCCGGCAATGTGAACCTGGACACTTATAAGCTGAACCCGGACCCTACCGCGCAGCAAACGTATAACAATATGGTGGCCGACCTGGAACGCTGGCGGCATGAAGCCCGTTTCCTCCGCGCCTTTTTTTACTTTGAGCTGGTGAAAAGATATGGAGGCGTGCCCCTGATCACCCGGGTGCTGGAGCTGACCGATAACCTGGACCTGCCGCGCAACAGCCTGGAGGAGTGCGTGCAGTTCATTGCCGCGGAATGCGACAGCGCCGCTGCCGGCTTGCCGCTTACTACCGATGACACCAATACCGGCCGTGCCGTAAAAGGCGCCGCCCTGGCCCTGAAAAGCCGCGTGCTGCTGTATTGGGCCAGCGAAGGCTATAGCGGCGGCGGTATGCAAAGCCGCTGGGAGCAGGCCGCAGCAGCGGCCAAAGCGGTCATAGACCTGAATGTGTACCAACTGGCAGGCAATTACCGGGCGCTTTTCAACACCTACAACAACAGTGAGATCATCTTTGCCCGCAGGGCAGGGGCCGCCAACAGTTTTGAAAGCGCCAACTATCCCGTATACGATGGTGGGCAGAGCGGCACCACGCCTTCGCAGAACCTGGTGGATGCTTACGAGCTTACGGACGGCAGCCGCTTTGACTGGAATAATCCCGCACATGCCAGCGCGCCCTACAAGGACCGCGATCCACGTTTAAGCATGACCGTGATCGCCAACAATACTACCTGGAGGGGGCGCAGCATGGAAATATGGACCGGTGGAAAAGACGGGCCGGAAATAGACCGCGCCTCCAGGACCGGCTACTACCTGAAAAAATATATGGATGAGAACCTGGACCTGGTGCAGAACAAGGCCAGCGTGCATACCTGGATATATTTCCGCCTGGCGGAAATGTACCTGAACTACGCGGAGGCCATGAATGAAGCTTATGGCCCCGACCAGGACCCGCAGGGCTGGGGCCTTAGCGCCATAGCGGCGGTGAATGCCGTGCGCGGCCGCGCTTCCGTAAACATGCCGCCGTTGCTGGCAGGGCAGTGGAACCAGGCGGATTTCCGGGAAAAAGTAAGGAACGAGCGCCGGGTGGAGCTGGCCTTTGAAGAGCACCGCTACTGGGACCTGCGCCGCTGGAAACTGGCGGCGGATATGCTCAGCGCCCCGCTGAAAGGCGTTCGTGTAACGCGGGTGGATGATACCACCTTCTCCTACGCGCCTTTTGAGCTGGAGCCACGGGTGTTCCTGCCTAAAATGTACTGGTACCCGGTGCCGCAATCGGAAAAAATAAAATCGCCCGCCCTGGAGCAAACACCGGGATGGTGACATTCAATTTGGTGATTATCATGATCGGAAACAGGAAACTATTGCGCTTGTTATTAATTGGGTTGGCTGCCTGGAGCTTGCCGGCCCTGGCCGCTACGCCGGCCGCCTATTACGTGGATGCCATTGCCGGCAGCGATGCCTGCACCGGCCGCTCGCCGCAGCAGGCCTGGCGTAGCCTGGAAAAGGTGAACCGTCATGTTTTTCAACCCGGCGATACCCTCTTTTTCCGCGCCGGCCGCATTTATGAAGGACAGTTAAAGCCGCAGGGAAGCGGCAGCAGGGAGCAGGCCATTGTGATGGACCGGTATGGTGCGGGATACAAGCCCCGCATCCAGGGCAACGGTGTAATGCCGGCCGCCCTGCACCTGTATAACGTGGCGCACTGGCAGGTGCGCAACCTGGACATTTCCAATTACGGGCCGGAACGGAGCCCGCGCCGCGCCGGCGTGCTGGTGCAGTTGCAGGACTTCGGCACGGCCGCTTCCATCGTGCTGCAGTTCCTGGATGTGCATGATGTGAACGGCAGCCTGGTGAAGAAGGAGGGAGGAGGGGCCGGCATCATAGTACAGAATGGCGGCCGCCGGCAGCCTTCCCGGTTCGACGGCCTGCTGATCGCGGACTGCACGATCCGCCGCTGCGAACGGAACGGCATACTGGTGAACGGTTACTGGTCGCGCACGGAATGGCATCCCAACCTGCATGTAGTGATCCGCAACAACCTGCTGGAAGGCGTGCCGGGCGACGGCATTGTGCCTACCGGCTGCGATGGCGCGCTGGTGGAGCATAATGTGATGCGCGACTGTCCCCGCCTGTTGCCGGACGGGGAGGCGGCCGCCGGCATCTGGCCCTGGAGCTGCGATAACACCCTGGTGCAGTACAACGAGGTAAGCGATCACAAAGCGCCCTGGGACGGCCAGGGCTTTGACTCCGACTGGAACTGCAACAACACCGTGATACAGTACAACTACAGCCACGACAATGAAGGTGGTTTCCTGCTGGTATGCAATGACGGCAGTGCAAAGCCGCCCCACAATGCCGGCAACCGCAACACCATTGTCAGGTACAACGTAAGCATCAACGACGGGTTACGCACCAGCGGCAGGCATGCCGGGTTCGCGCCCATATTTCATATAGCCGGCCCGGTGCTGAACACCCGCATTTATAACAACCTCATCATCCTGCCGCCGCGCAGCCCGCAAATGGATAGCACGCTGGTGGAAATGGGCGACTGGCACGGCTATGCAGACAGCACTTTTTTCGGCAGCAATATTTTCTGTACAAAAGCAGTAGCAGATTACCGGTTTGCAGGCAGCCGCCGGAACTATTTCCGCGGCAACGTGTATACCGGCCGCCACCTGGATAAACCCGCAGACAAAGGCCCGGCGGACATTGCCTGGCTGGCTGCTTTCCTCGCGTACAGGCTACTATAAAACCACAGGTTTGACCATATATTCACTCACCTTCAAAACCCACATTATGAGAACACTATTTAACACCCTGCTGGTGTGCACTCCTCTCTTTATATGCTCCTGCGCCAAACAGGCCCAACAGGAGCAGTTGCAGCAAGCCCCGCTGCAGGCCTCCGCAAGCCAAAGCGCCGTAATGGCCGCCGCTACCTGGGAAACCGTGATAGACGGCAACTCCTTTAACAGCTACTCCGCATTTGAAGCCGCCTGGAACTACCTGTATCCCTGGGGCTCCGACCATAACGGCACCGCCCGTATGTATGGCAGCCCCACGGATCATAACCATATTTACCTGAGCAATGGCGTGCTAACGGAAAAGGCAACACGTATCAACTGGGATGAAGGCAACAGCAGCGCCGATCCCTACCTGCCCATCCGTTACCACTCCGGCGCCGTGCATGCCAAAACCCATGTGCTGGTCAATGACCAGTTTCCCAACTGGGAAGTGAAATGCGATTTCCAGGCGCCTTCCGTAAAAGGCTCCTGGCCGGCCTTCTGGCTCACCGGCGTAAATAGCTGGCCGCCGGAAAGCGATATCATGGAATTCAAGGGCGACGCCAATAACTGGCAGAACACCTTCAGAACGCCGTCCGATGTGTCCAGCACCATTACCTGGGTATCTTCCCCCGGCAACTGGCATACCTACCGCGTATGGATCACCAAGGTGAACGATACCGATGTAGACATCCATTACTATATAGATGGCAACTGGAAAGCGGTGCACCGCGGCAATTTTGTGGGCAAGCCCTTTTACGTGATCATCAACCTGCAGATGGAAGGTTCCAGCGGAAGCCCCGGTCCTTCCGCGGACACCTATCTGCATGCGCGCAATGTTTACATAGGCCGTACCCGTAATTATTAACCGTACTTTTTCTTAAACCCGTCAAACCTGTGGTTTTATGTCACAACCGATGAGCAAGTATACGATCGCCTGTTTGTTATTTTGTATGGCCGCGCTGCGCCTGGCAGCACAGCAAAACGAGTGGGAGAACCCCGCGGTGTATGAATGGCGCAAGGAGCCGCCGCATGTGGACCTGGTGCTGTACAACAATGCCGCCGATGCCCGGGCGGATGTGCACGCGCGCGCTTCCCGCTACCGCCTGCTGAACGGCAACTGGAAATTCACCTATGCAGACCGGCCTGCGGACCGGCCACTGGACTTTTTCCGGGAAGACCTGCAGGATACCGGCTGGGCGCAGATACCCGTGCCTTCCAACTGGGAGCTGAAAGGCTGGGGCATTCCCATTTATACCAACATTATCTACCCTTTCCCCGCCAACCCGCCTTATGTAAACAACCAATATAATCCCGTAGGCACTTATCGTACTACCTTTACCGTGCCTGCCGGCTGGAAAGGGCAGCAGGTGATCCTACACTTCGGTTCCATATCCGGCTACGCGCAGGTGTATGTGAACGGGCGGAAAGCCGGCATGAGCAAAGCGGCAAAATCTCCCGCGGAATTCAATATTACCCCTTACCTCCGCGAAGGCGGCAACCTGCTGGCGGTGCAGGTGTTCCGCTGGCACGACGGCAGCTACCTGGAGGACCAGGATTTCTGGCGGCTGAGCGGCATTGAAAGGGATGTGTTCCTGCAGGCCTATCCTTCCTCTTCTTTGTGGGATTTTTTTATTACCGGCGACCTGGATGCCCGGTACCGCAACGGCCTGTTCCATGCAACGGTAGACCTTCGCCATTTTGTGCAAGGCCGCGGCAGCAACATGGTAAGGGTGGCGTTGCTGGACAGCAGCGGCCGGCAGGTGTTTGCGCAAAGCCGTACCTTGCCCGCCGGTGCAGACAGTATGCAATCCTTTACGTTCAGCGGCAGGATCAATGATGTAAGCAAGTGGAGCGCAGAAAACCCGGTGCTTTACGACTGTATCATTACGCACCGGGATGCAGCCGGCAATACCGTGGCGGTTACCGGCAGCAAGCTGGGCTTCCGCAAGGTGGAAATAAAGCAGGCACAGTTGCTGGTGAACGGCGTGCCCGTGACAATAAAAGGCGTGAACCGGCATGAGCATGATGATGTGAACGGGCATGTGCCCGATGATACCCTGATGCTGCAGGACATCCGCCTGATGAAGCAGTTCAACATCAATGCCGTGCGCACCAGCCATTACCCCAATGACCCGCGCTGGTACAAGCTCTGCGATCAATACGGCCTTTACCTTGTGGACGAGGCCAATATTGAAACGCATGGCATGGGCGCGGAGTTCCAGGCATGGTTTGACAAGAGCCGGCACCCGGCCTACCGGCCGGAATGGGCGCCGGCGCATATGGACCGCATACGCCGGCTGGTGGAGCGCGACAAGAACCACGCGTCCGTGATCATATGGTCGCCTGGCAATGAATGTGGCAACGGCCCTGTTTTCCACGACGCCTATCAATGGATAAAGCAGCGCGACCACACCCGGCCGGTGCAGTTTGAACAGGCCGGCGAGGACTGGAACACGGATATCGTTTGCCCCATGTATCCCCGCATCCGCCATATGAAAGCATACGCCGAAGCGGCTAAGGAACGGCCTTATATCATGTGCGAATATGCGCATGCCATGGGCAACAGCAACGGCAATTTCCAGGAGTACTGGAACATTATACGCAGCAGCCCGCACATGCAGGGCGGCTTTATCTGGGACTGGGTGGACCAGGGCCTGCGCGCAAAGGATGCCGCCGGCCGCACTTACTGGGGCTACGGCGGCGATTTTGGCGCTTATGCCATGCAACATGATGAAAATGGCGTGGCCGATGGACTGCTGGCCTCCAACCGCCAGCCGGACCCCGGCCTGTACGAAGTGAAGAAAGGGTACCAGCCCGTATTGTTCAGCGCCGTTGATCCCGCAAAAGGGATCATTACCATCCGCAACGATCTTGACTTTACCAACCTGGACCAGTACACATTTCGTTGGGAATTGCTGCGGAACGGGGGAGTGATAAAAGCGGCGGATTTTGCCGTAACGCTGGCCCCGCACCGGCAGCAAACGCTGACCTTGCCCCTGCCGGGTATTACGCCGGCACCGGGAACAGAATATTTCCTGAACCTGTTTGCATACACCCGGCATGCCGCCCCGCTGCTGCCTGCCGGCCATGAAGTGGCCAGGGAGCAGTTTTTCATAGGGGACAGCGCTTATTTCACACAGGAGGCCCCGCCGGGAACCTTGCAGGTAAAACGCTCCGGGCGGCAACTGCAGTTCAGCGCAGGGGATGTTAGCGGCGTATTTGACCTGGAGCACGGGCGGCTGGCTGCTTACAGCAGGCAGGGCCGCCGCCTTATAGAACGCTTCCCCGAACCGTACTTCTGGCGGGCGCCTACGGACAATGATTTTGGCAACCAGATGCCGGAGCGCCTGGGCGTGTGGCGCACCGCTCATGCCAATCGCCGCCTGCGCCGGGCCGTAGTAGGGGAGCAGGGGCCGCAGGGCCTGCCGGTGACCATGGAATATGAGCTGACGGATATACAGGCCGCCTACACGGTCACCTACCTGGTACAGCCCGACGGTGCTTTGCAGGTAACGGCGGCCATTGACATGGAGGGCCGCACTTTACCGGAACTGCCGCGTTTTGGCATGCGCATGATGCTGCCCGCCGCCTGCAACAAGCTGGAGTATTACGGGCGCGGGCCCTGGGAGAATTACAGCGACCGCAATTCGGCTGCATTGCTCGGCATATACCGGGCCGGGGTATACGATCAGTTCTTCCCTTATATCCGCCCGCAGGAAAGCGGGTATAGAACAGATGTGCGCTGGCTGAAGCTCACGGACAGCACCGGCGCAGGGTTAATGATAAAAGGGTTGCAGCCGGTATGCTTCAGCGCGCTGAACTATCTTACGGAAGACCTGGACCCGGGGCTTACCAAAAAACAGCAGCATATTACCGACATTCAACCGCGCAACCTGGTATGCCTGCAGGTGGACCTGCGGCAACGGGGCGTAGGCGGCGACGACAGTTGGGGCGCATTGCCTCATTTACCTTATCGTTTGCTGGAGAAAAAATATGTGTATAGCTACCTGATCAGGCTGCTGTGATGGAGGTTTTTCCCGCATGATTTTGTTATTTTTATAGCATGGTGGAATCTAAACGGAACAAGTCAGACCCCTTTGAAGGTGAAAGTGAGCATCATTACCACGAAATATTTCAAAGACTGCATGCGGCTATTTACACCTGTGATGCCGCCGGCCGGATCAAACTCTATAACCAGGCGGCGGTAGCGCTGTGGGGTCGCATGCCGGAACCGGGCCGGGACCTGTGGTGCGGATCATGGAAGATCTACTACACGGATGGCACCCCCATGCCGCTGGATGAATGTCCCATGGCCATTGCATTAAAGGAAGGGCGCGCGGTGCTGGGGCATGAGATCATCGTGGAGCGGCCGGATGGCTCACGCAGGAACGTGCTGCCGCACCCGGAGCCGATCTTTAACATGGCCGGCGAAGTAGTGGAAGGCGTAAACATGCTGGTGGATATTACCGAGCACAAGAAAGCCCAGCAGGCGCTGCATGAAAAGGAAGAACAGTACCGGGCGCGGCTGGAAAAGGAAGTGGAGGAAAGGACCCTGGAACTGCGCCGCCTCAATAAGGAGCTGGAAAAGACCAACAACGAGCTGGAGCAGTTTGCCTACGTAGCCAGCCACGACCTGCAGGAGCCCTTGCGCAAGATCCAGGTGTTTGCCGGCATACTGGAAGGGCAGTTACACGATCCTGAAAAAGCCGCCTGGTTCCTGGGTAAGATCGCTGCTTCCGCTGAAAGGATGATGACCCTGATCAAGGACCTGCTGAACTTTTCCCGCCTGGGCGTAAAGGATGAAACGCCGGTGTCCGTGGATCTGAACGGCGTACTGGATCATGTAAAGAACGACCTGGAACTGATCATACAGGAAAAGCAGGCCATGCTGAACAACGAGGTACTGCCCACCATTGTGGCCATTCCCCTGCAAATGCACCAGCTTTTTTACAACCTCGTCAGCAACTCCCTGAAATTTTCCGGCAAGGAAACGTCTCCCGAAATTACTATTCGCTCCAGGGCGTTGCTACCGCAGGAAATTGCGGCACAGCCCGGCCTGGACCCTTCGCTGGAATATGTGGAGCTGGTGTTCCGCGACAACGGCATCGGTTTTGACCAGCAGTACGCCGAGCAGATATTCACCATCTTCCAGCGCCTGAACTACCGGCAATCCTATCCCGGCACCGGTATCGGGCTGGCGCTTTGCAGGAAGATCGTCATCAACCATCATGGCGTTATACATGCCGTGTCTGCAGAGGCGTCCGGCGCCGCATTCCACGTGATACTACCGCGCACGCAGCCACGCTGAGCGGCCAACTGCACTGTCCGCTGACATTATCACACAAAAGTTTTATGCATTATTACGCAGGTTTATACTACTTTGGCAGTCGAGCGCACTTGTTATTCTACTTATTACCTGGAGGTCAGCAAAATTTCATTCAACCTGTTCACGTCATCAGCCATATAAGTGCGAAACGATGTTTTATATAGAACAGCGTGCAATGAATGGTCTGTGAAGCCTACACCTACACCTGCAACTGTCCCGTTAAAGACAGTGTTTTTACACACCCCGTCCCGCCGGCGCGGTTATCAGCCTACCGGCGGGACAAATAGCTTTCACAATTAGCTTTCGCTCTCCGCTTGCGGACAGCCATACTACTCCTTCCTGAAATCATTATCTTGTAACATGTCTTCACTTAAAAAAGTCATTAAGCCCATTCATTTATGGGCCATCGCGGTAGGGCTGGTCATCTCCGGCGAGTATTTCGGCTGGAACTACGGCTGGGGCGTTGCCGGCACCGTAGGTTTCCTGGTCGCCACGCTGCTGATCACCGTGATGTATGTAACCTTCATTTTCAGCTTTACGGAGCTCACCACTTCCATCCCGCATGCAGGTGGCCCCTTTGCCTACTCGCACCGGGCTTTTGGCCCTATTGGCGGGCTGGTAGCGGGATACGCCACGCTGGTGGAGTTCCTGCTGGCCACGCCGGCCATTGCGTTTGCGCTGGGCAGTTACATTCATTTCCTGCACCCCGGCCTGCCGGTGCTGTGGACGGCCATTGCCTTCTATGCCGCACTAACGGGCATGAATATGCTGGGCATTAAGGAGTCCGCGCTGTTTTCACTGGTCATTACGCTGCTGGCCGTAGCGGAGCTGCTGGTATACATGGGCATTATAGCCCCGGCCTACCGTACGGCCAATTTCCTGCACAATGCCATGCCGCAGGGCATACCCGGCGTGTTTGCCGCGCTGCCTTTTGCCATGTGGCTGTACGTGTGCATAGAAGGCGTAGCCATGGTGGCGGAGGAAGTGAAAGACCCGGAGAAGAATATTCCGAAGGGCTACATCTCCGGCATCCTTACGCTCATGCTGCTGGCCATCGGGGTGATGGTGCTGACCGGCGGTATTACAGACTGGCGGCGTTTGGCGGACATTGATTACCCGCTGCCGGAATCCATCGGCATTGTGCTGGGCAAGCAGAACAGCATTACGAAAATATTTGCCGGCATTGGCCTGTTCGGGCTGCTGGCCTCTTTTAACGGCATTATCATCAGCTATTCCCGGCAGTTATTTGCGCTCTCCCGCAGCCGCTACCTGCCTGCCCTGCTCTCGAAGCTGAGCCGCCGCCATCAAACGCCGGATATGGCGCTGATCATCGGCGGCCTGCTGGGCATCGTAGCGCTGTGCCTGGGTAAAACGGACCAGTTGGTGATCCTCTCCGTGCTGGGCGCCGTGGTCATGTACATCCTGAGCATGGCCAGCCTGTTTGTGCTGCGTAAAAAGGAGCCGGCGCTGAAGCGGCCCTACAAAGCGCCGTTGTATCCCTGGTTCCCGCTCATTGCGCTGTTGCTTTCCGTATTGTCGCTGGTGGCCATTGTGTACTACAATCCCTGGCTGAGCGTGCTGTTCTTCGGCGGGCTGGGGCTTACGCTGCTGGCATTCGTGCTGGGCGGCCGGCATAAACAAACACAGGAAGACCTATCTTTATACCAGTTGCAATAAGCGATGGGATACCACTACACCATACAAAGCACGCGCTACCGGTTTGACGACCTGAAAACCTTGCTGGCAAAGGCTTCGCCCTTCCGCTCCGGGGATGCCCTGGCAGGTCTTTGCGCCGGCAGCTACGAGGAGCGGGTGGCGGCCCAGTTGGCGCTGGCGGATGTGCCGCTGACGCAATTCCTGCAGGAAGCATTGGTGCCCTACGAGGAAGATGAGGTTACCCGGCTGATACTGGATACGCATGATGCCGGCGCTTTTGCCCGCATCCGGCAGATGACCGTAGGGGAGTGGCGCGACTGGCTGCTGAGCGATGAAGCGGATACGTCCGTGCTGCAGCAACTGGCGCCCGGCATTACCCCGGAAATGGCCGCTGCAGTATCGAAGCTGATGCGCAACCAGGACCTGGTCAGCGTGGCCCGCAAATGCGAGGTGGTGACCCGCTTCCGCAATACCCTGGGGCTAAAGGGCCGCCTGGCTGTACGCCTGCAGCCCAACCATACGACGGACGATCCCAAAGGCATAGCCGCCAGCATTATAGACGGGCTGCTGTACGGCAGCGGGGATGCGGTGATCGGCATCAACCCGGCTACGGACAGCCCGGCTGCCACTGTTACGCTGCTGCAGATGCTGGACCACCTGCGCCAGCAGTTCAATATTCCCACGCAGTCCTGCGTATTATGCCATGTGACCACGGCCCTGGAGATCATGCAGCAGGCGCCGGTAGACCTGGTGTTCCAGTCCATCGGCGGTACGGAAAAGACCAACCGCAGCTTTGGCGTGAGCCTGTCGCTGCTGCAGGAGGCCTATGAAGGGGCGTTGGCTTTACGGCGGGGGACCATTGGCAACAACGTCATGTATTTTGAAACGGGGCAGGGCAGCGCTTTATCTGCCAATGCGCACGCCGGGATGGACCAGCAGACCTGCGAGGCCAGGGCTTACGCCGTAGCCCGGCATTTCAAACCCCTGCTGGTCAATACCGTGGTGGGCTTTATAGGGCCGGAATACCTGTTTGACGGGAAGCAGATCATACGCGCCGCACTGGAAGATCATTTTTGCGGCAAGCTGCTGGGATTGCCCATGGGCGTGGACGTATGCTATACCAACCATGCCGAAGCAGACCAGGACGATATGGACAACCTCCTGACCCTGCTGGGGGTGGCCGGTTGTAACTATATTATGGGCGTACCGGGCGCGGACGATATTATGCTGAACTACCAGAGCACCTCCTTTCACGACGCCCTGTACCTGCGCAGGGTGCTGGGGCTGCGCCCGGCCCCGGAATTTGAGCAATGGCTGCAGCAGCAGGGTATTATGGATGAGCTGGGCCGCCAGTTGCCCGTGCAGGCATCGCATAAGTTGCTGTTGGAAGTAGGAAATATGAAGTAAGCAGTAAGAAAAAGGAAGTAAGATGACAGATGTACTGTGACAGCAGGCAAATGGAAACAGACAGCATTATGCAAGATCCCTGGATATCATTAAAAGCGTTTACTACCGCCCGTATTGCCCTGGGTAGAACCGGAACGGCCGTTCCCCTGGAAGAAGTGCTGCGCTTCAGGATGGCGCATGCCCATGCCAGGGATGCCGTTTTTTCCACGATGGATATAAAAGGGCTGACCACACAACTACAGGCTTTGCAGCTACCCGTACTGGTATTGCACAGTCTTGCGGCAGACCGGTATGAATACCTGCAGCGACCGGACAAAGGTCGCCGGCTGGATGATGCCTCCATCGCTACGCTGTCGGCCGCCGGCAGTCAGGCGGGCAGTGACGTAGCGATCGTGATAGCGGACGGTCTGTCCGCTACGGCGGTGAACCGGCACGCGGCGCCCTTGTTGCAGGAGCTGCTGCTCCTGCTGCGCGATGCGGGCTTATCCCTGGCGCCGGCGTGCATGGTGCAGCAGGGGCGGGTAGCCGTAGGCGATGAAGCAGGCGCGCTGTTACAGGCGCGCGTGGTGCTGGTGCTGATCGGTGAACGGCCGGGCCTTAGCTCACCGGACAGCCTGGGTATCTATCTTACCTTTCAGCCCCGCCCGGGCCTGACGGATGAATCGCGCAACTGTATCTCCAACATCCGCCCGGAGGGGTTGTCTTACAAAGCCGCCGCCGGCAAGGCCTTTTACCTGCTGCAGGAATCCCTGCGCCGACAACTGTCCGGCGTGCAGTTGAAGGATAATGAGCGGTTGATAGAATAGAAGAATGTAAAATGTAAAATGATGAATGTAAAATGTAAAAGTTGGAAGATATGTTTCAATGCAGCTTTAGTACCTTCATGGTACCTTGCCGCCAACTTTTACATTTATCATTTAATATTTTACATTTGAAATCTTGCATTTTACATTTGCCTCCCATGAGATACCTGATCTTCCTTTCCATATTCCTCCTGTTACTGGCAACCGCACAGGCACAACAAATAAACGCTACGCTTGTAGAAAGCGAGCTCATACTAAAAGACCCGCCCTTTGCCGCCTGCCATGCCTCTACCATTACCAGCCTGCCCGGCAAGCAACTGATGGCGGCCTGGTTCGGCGGCGCGCACGAAGGTAGTCCCGATGTATGCATCTGGACATCGGTGTACCAGGAGGGGCGGTGGACAGCGCCGCAGCGTGTGGCCGACGGCGTTATTAACGATACGCTGCGCTATCCCTGCTGGAACCCGGTATTGTTCCGCACCCGCGCCGGCCGGCTGTTCCTCTTTTACAAGGTGGGCAAAACACCCCGCGACTGGTGGGGCATGCTGCGCCGCTCCCATAACGACGGCCTTACCTGGTCTGCCCCGGAAAGGCTGCCGGACAGCCTGCTGGGGCCTATAAAAAACAAACCGGTGCAACTGGCGAACGGGGACATCCTCTATCCGTCCAGCACGGAGAGCAAGGATGAAAAGCAATGGCATATCCACCTTGAAAAATCCGATGCGGAGGCGCGCCACTGGCAGTACATACCGGTGGACTGCGATACTTTTGGCGTGATACAGCCCAGCATTCTCTTTTACCCGGGCGACAGCCTGCAACTACTGTGCAGGAGCCGGCAGAACTTCGTGGTACAAACCTGGTCCGCTGACGACGGCGCTACCTGGAGCCCGCTGAGCAAAACGGAACTGCCCAATCCCAATTCCGGCACGGACGCGGTGACCCTGCGCAGCGGCCTGCAGGTGCTGGTATACAATCCCCTGCTGGCAGGAAAGGAATGGTGGGAAGGCCGGAGCAAGCTAAACGTAGCCGTGTCCAGGGACGGCCGGCACTGGCAGGATGTGTACAAGCTGGAAGACGAGCCCAAAGGGGAGTACAGCTATCCCGCCGTGATCCAAAGCCCCGATGGCCTGGTGCATATTACGTATACGGCAGACCGGAAGAATATAAAGCACGTGGTGCTGCGGGTGGAGTAGGAAAGTCCGGTTCCGGACAACATTGTTCATATATGGACAAATATACAGGGGGCAAAACCACGCAAACCGTTCATGTACAATATATTGACGAATTGGTAGCATTCTTGTGATCTCGCTGGAAATTACCGGGATATGTTAAAGAACTATTGCAGGATCGCCTGGCGACATTTATTGAAGCAGAAAATGTATGCCGCCATTAAGATCGGCGGGTTTGCGCTGGGCATTGCTGCCTGCCTGCTGATCTTTTTGTATATCATGCATGAGCTTAGCTACGACCGGCATTATCCCCATGCCGACCGCATTTACCGGGTAATAGGCGTTTATAACGACAAGGGAAATATCCAGAAAGGCAATGACTGGCCGGCGCCGATGGTGACGGCCCTTAAAAACGACTACCCGGAAGTGGAAAAGGCCGGCCGGTACCTGGAAAGCCCGGGCTGGGGAGATGCCGGCGACAGCCAGGTGCGCCGGGCAGGCCAGGCAGAGAATACTTATGAAGAAGGCCTGGTCTATGCCGACCAGGAATTGCTGGATATCCTGCAGCCGCCTTTTATCTACGGCAACCCGGCGCAGGCCCTCGCAGCGCCCCGTACAATCGTAATTACCCGGCGCAAGGCAGAGAAATACTTTCCCGGTGAGAACCCGGTGGGCAAGCTGCTGATCCTGAATAACAAGACGGATAAACCGTACAGGATAGGAGGAGTGATAGCCGATTATCCATCCACTTCCCACTTTCGGTATGATTTTCTGATCACCCTGGAAGGCATTGAATTCTGGCCCGGGGAGCAAACCTCCTGGGGAGCCAGCAATTATACCACCTATGTGCTGTTAAAGCAGGGAACCGCTATTGCAGCGCAGGAAAAGAAAATGTCGGACGGCATTATAAAGAATTACTTTATTCCCGCCATGCAGGAGGCAGGCAATGTAGAAGCCGCCAGCCTGGCGGAAAATGCCAGCCTGGTCCTGCAGCCGGTAACGGATATTCACCTGCGGTCCGCAGATATCCGCGACAGGTTGCATCATGGCGACATACGTCTGGTGTGGCTTTTCGGGGCGGTGGCCGTGTTCATTCTCCTGATAGCCTGTATCAATTTCATTAACCTCGCCACTGCCCGGTCGGCCGGCAGGGCAAAGGAGGTAGGGCTTAGAAAGGCCATAGGGGCGGAACGGACGGGCCTCATCCGCCAGTTCCTCACGGAATCTTTGCTATACAGCTTCCTCTCCTTCGTACTGGGGATCGCGTTAGCCTGGCTGCTGCTGCCTTATTTCAACGCGCTGGCTTCCGGGTCGCTGAGCATCCCCTGGGCCAAATGGTGGTTTGCTCCCGGGATACTTGTTGCGATCGTGATCGTCGGCATTACGGCCGGCCTGTACCCGGCCTTTTACCTTTCCTCGTTCAAGCCGGTACAGGCGCTTAAAGGTGTGCTGGCGCGGGGCGGCAAGGGCGCTGCTACGCGAAGCGTACTGGTCGTATTCCAGTTCACGGCTTCTGTGATCCTGGTCATTGGCACATTGGTCATTTACCGGCAAATGAATTATATGCTGCACAAAAAGCTGGGGTTCAATAAGGAGCAGGTATTGATGATACAGGGCGCCGGCACGCTGGGAGATCGTGCACAGGCATTCAAGCAAGCGCTGTTGCAGGTGCCCGGAGTGGAAAGTGCCACCGTAAGCGGCTACTTTCCCATAGAAGGCACCCGGCGCGACCAGAACCCGTTCTGGAAAGAAGGAATGCGGGAAACAGAAAGCGGCATTGGCGCCCAGAAATGGAGCGTAGATCATGACTACATAAAGACCATGGGCATGAAGATAGTGGCAGGCCGCAATTTTTCTGCAGAAATGCCTACCGATTCCCAGGCCATTATCATTAACCAGGCAATGGCCAGGCAACTGCAGTTGAAAGACCCGGTGGGAAAACGGGTAACCAATTCCTGGCAAACCTGGCCGGTTATTGGCGTGATGGAAGATTTTCATTTCGAGTCCATGAAGCAAACGATCGGGCCGCTTTGCCTGGTGTTGGGCGGCAGCCGGGACAACGTAGCCGTAAAGGTGAGCACCGTCAACCTGCAAACCCTGATAGGCGCGGTAACGGCAGTATGGAAAGACTATGCCCCGCATCAGCCTATCCGCTATACCTTCCTGGACGAAAGTTTTGCCAGGATGTATGCAGACGTGCAGCGAACCGGCCGTATCTTCACCACTTTTTCCATCCTGGCCGTTATTGTGGCCTGCCTGGGATTGCTGGGCCTTTCGGCTTTCATGGCGGAACAGCGTACCAAGGAAATAGGCATACGCAAGGTGTTAGGCGCCAGCGTACAGCACCTGGTAGTGCTGCTATCAAAAGATTTTCTCAAATTAGTGCTGGTGGCCGTTATCCTGGCTGCTCCGCTGGCCTGGTTCGCCATGGGGCAATGGCTGGAGAATTTTGCTTACCGGGCGGATATCCGTTGGGATGTGTTTGTCATGGCTGGCTTGCTGGCGGTAACGATTGCTTTGCTGACGGTCAGCTTCCAGTCCATAAAAGCGGCGCTCATGAATCCTGTGAGATCATTGAGGTCTGAATAAAAAAAAGATGGTAGCCGCCGTTACCCGGCAGTTACCATCTTTTATATGCTGCTACGCCTTCATCAAAGTCCCCTTCACATACGCCGCGCTTTTGCGGATGCTTTCAAAGGGATCGATCGTGATGCGGTCCTGCTCTACAAACAGGTACTGCACGCCGGCAGTTTCCGCGTGGGCGAAGATATCCTTGAAGTCGATGCTGCCGCTGCCTACTTCGGCGAACTTTATTTCACTTTCAATATCCTGTATGCGCACGCCTACCGTATCCGGTACGCTGGCAGTAGCGGTTTTATCCATGTCCTTTACATGCCACATGGGGAAGCGGCCTTTTGCCTTATTGAACAGGTCGTCCGGGTTTTGCCCGCCTTTTACCGCCCAGAACAGGTCCAGCTCAAAGGCTACCAGTGCAGGATCGGTTTCATTCAGCAGGATGTCGTAAGCCGTGCTTTGGCCGTCCGGCAATTTGCGGAATTCCCAGAAGTGGTTGTGGTAGGCCACTTTCAGGTTGGACGCTTTGGCCAGCTCGCCCGCCCGGTTCAGTTGCGTGGCAATGAACTTGTAATCATCCACGGGCACGGGATATTTATCCCACAGGTACAGGGGCGGTATGGGCACGGTAAAGTAGGACTGCCCGGCGGCTGCCGCAATCTCCAGTTGCGCCTTCAGCGCGCTGTCGTTGCCGTTGCCTTTAGTCAGGTAGTCGTTCAGTTGATAGTGCCCGCTGGGGGTGGTCAGGTTGTGTTGTTGCAGTAATGCTTTGAACTCCTGGGTGCTCAGTCCCCAGAAATTGGACGCGGGACCTTCATACGAATAAAAGGTTTCCACCTGTTCATAGCCTGCCTCCGCCACTTTGGCGATGGTGGACCTTACGTCTTTAGCCAGTTCGTCGCGCAGGGTATAGAGCTGTATGCCCAGCTTGCGTGGAATCATGCTTTTCTTTTCGCTGCAGGAGGACAGGCCGATGGGATGGATGGCCAGGCCCGCGGCTACCAGTGCTGCCTGTTGCAGGAATGAGCGTCTCGTTTGCATTACTTTGAGTTTAAAGGTCATTGATTAGGTGGTCAAAATACGAAATGTAAATATTAGTTCCACCATCATTCTGCCTGGAAGCCAGCTAATCCAGTACCTTAACCCGCTTTTCCTTACTGGCAATGATCTCCTGCTTTTGGGTATTCCCGGACAAGGTCAATATAATGGAGCTTCCTGCTGCCGTCAAACAATGGCGCTGCGATGCCCCGTAACGTTTTGTCGAAAAACTCGCGCGTGTAGCGGCAGGTTACCTGTAATACCCGGTAGGCAGCAGCAGTTTCAACACCGTTCTTCGCTTGTAATAAAGGTAAATCGCTAAAACTCATATGACTTGAACTGTCGAAATGAAGCAGCACATGGAAACTGCCTCCCGTGGCAGCTAATGCTGCTTCTTTATTACGGCGAAGGCTATCCACGAGGGCGTTCAGCTCCGTGAGCGTCATGCCCATCGATGCAGCATCAGCCTCGTCGGGTGGAATATTACGAACGCGCTCGAACAATAAAAAAGGCTGTTTCATCCCCACACCATCTGATCTTAAGTAAAAAGGTTGCATCATAGCTACACCATCCTGGTCAGCACAGCTTTTTATGCGCGTATCTAGCTGACAGGCCCGCGCCGCTGCGCGTCCTCCTGCCGAATGCCCCATAGCCCCTACCTTGGCAAGGTCCAGGTGACCGGCAAAGGGAATCCCGGTGTTTTTCATCTTGTTGATTATTACCAGTTGATCCAGTGCAAAACGGATGTCTGCCGCCCACCATTCAATTCGTTTGTTCTCGTAGGCGATATGCTGCTCTTCTGTGCTGCCGGCGGCGCTCCGCTGTTTTGTTTCAAAGGGTGCCTGTCTCCCATCAGCAAAGGAAACAAGCCACGCATCGTAGGCGTGCGAAAGGGCCACTACTATGTATCCGTGGCTTACCAGATCTTCTATTTGCGCCGTATATACTTGTGTGATCATACCCATGCCATGCGAAAAAAAAACTACCGGAGCCAGTCCCACATACGGATCAAAAGCTGCATCTTCAGAAGCATGGGTAAGCACTTTACCCGACCTTACCGCCGTTGCGCCCTGTGTACCGAGCAGTGATTGTAACCCGCTATTTCCAAAAATACGGTTAGCAGCAAGGGTGTCAAGATAGGGAACTGTTACACCGCCGGATTTTTCCGCAGGATACCAAACATCGGCCACGATCCTGCGCATCACATTGTCCGCCGTTAAAATTTCGGTGCGGGAGGTATCTGTCCACTCAAACCGGTGATACCCTATGCTGAACTTGCCTGAAGGCTGTGGCAAGTACTGTGACCATGATCGTTGTGGCCATGATGCTAATATAAACAGCAAGAACACCGGGAAACATATTGATCCGGATCTTTTCATGTTACAGTTCTTATGGTACATAAATGGTTTACCTGAAACCCTGAGCTACCTTACTCCGTTTCCTACTTCCTGTAATTCAGCGCCGGTGGCCGGTCGCCCAGCAGCGCCTTATATTGGAAACCAGGTCCTTTCGCCTGCAGGAATTCCGCCCTGGCCTTTTGGATCAGCGCCGGGTCGGTAAAGAGATCGATGCCGGTCAGCGCGATGGTTTTAGCGGCTACCATCATACCTTTTGCGCCGATGTCCGTACCGCCGGCTGCCACTGCCTGCCAGCTATGTGCCGGCGTGCCGGGCACCCAGGTAGCGGCGCTGAGGCCCATGGTAGGTACGGTCCAGCTCACGTCCGCCACATCGGTAGAGCCGCCGCCGTCACCTGGCCGTTCTGCCTGCAGGGTATCTACGGTACCGGCTTTGCTGATGGGAGGAGGGGTATAGGCAAAGGTGGCTTGTATCTTTTCCCCGAAAGCCTTTTCCCCCGGTGTATAAGGTACGCCGCCCACCTGCTGCAGGTTTTTGTGCATGGCCAGCGCCAGGGTGCGGTTGGGCAGCATATCGTACACGCCGCCGGTGATTTCATATTCCATGGTGGTGCCGGTGCCCAGGGCCGCGCCTTTGGCGGCATTCACCACCCGTTCAAAAACATCGCGCACAATATCCCGGTCACGGTTACGCACATAGTAATATACTTCTGCGAAGTCCGGCACCACGTTGGGGGCCTTGCCGCCGCTCGTGATCACGTAATGGATGCGGGTGGAGGAGGGGATGTGCTCGCGCAGCATATTCACCATATGGTTCATGGCTTCCACGCCATCCAGTGCAGAGCGTCCTTTTTCCGGCGCAGCGGCTGCGTGGGCGGAAAGGCCGTGGAAGCGGAACTTGGCGCTGATGTTGGCCATGGAGCGGCCCAGGCTCACGCCGTTGCGGTCACCGGGGTGCCAGTGCAGCACGGCGTCCACATCGTTGAACAGGCCGGCCCGCACCATGTATACTTTACCGGAGCCGCCTTCTTCCGCCGGGCAGCCATATACTTTTACCGTACCTTTTAGTTTACCGGCTTCGATCAGCTTTTTCAATTCAATGCCCGCCGCCACGGAGGCTGTGCCAAACAGGTGATGCCCGCAGGCATGCCCGGCGCTGGCGCCTTCCCGGGGCTTTTTCTCCGGCACCGCTTGCTGCGAGAGGCCCGGCAGCGCATCGTACTCCGCCAGGATGCCGATCACCGGTTTACCGCTGCCATAGGTGGCTACAAATGCGGTGGGAATGCCGGCCACGCCGGTGTCTACGCTAAATCCGCTGCTGCGGAGGGTTTGTGCCAGCAGGGCCGCGCTTTTGTATTCCTGGTAGCCCACTTCGGCATATTCCCAGATCTGCAGGGCCGTTTGTTTGTAATGATCATACTGCGACTGCAGGTCGCTGATGGCAGTTTGTTTTAAAGCGGCCGTTTGCTTTTGGGCCATTACAGGCAGTGAGCACCATAACAGGTAAGCCATACAGGCAGGGAACAGTTGGTTTTTCTTCATGATCAGCATGTGTTGGGTTTTTACCGGGAAGTATGTGATGATTTAAAATATGGAATTTTGGCCCCTTTTTATAGGGATTCTGCGATTTTTTTCCCATCTTATGTACGAATAGACCCGGAAAAACCCGTCCACGTATGATAAACATCGACCTTTCGCTGCAAACGATTGCACTCAAAAGCAGGCTGGAGCGCTGCTGGCAACTGTCCGCAGAAAAAATAATGCTTATAGAACGGCAGTATGCCCCCTCGCAGGGCGCGCCCGTATTTACACGGGAAGGGCGCTACACCACCCGCGGCTGGACGGAATGGACGCAGGGCTTCCAGTATGGCGCCGCGGTGCTGCAATACGACGCTACCGGTGATGCCGCTTTCCTGGATATGGGAAAACGTAGCACCGTCAGCGTGATGGCTCCTCACATCAGCCATACCGGTGTGCATGACCACGGGTTTAACAACATCAGCACCTACGGCAACCTGCTGCGCCTGATGACGGAGGGTAAAATACCTTTTAATGAATGGGAGCAGCATTTTTACATGCTGGCCCTGAAAATTTCCGGCGCGGTACAGGCGGCCCGCTGGACCCCGTTGCCGGATGGCGGTTTCATGTACTCTTTTAACGGACCGCATTCCCTGTTCGTGGATACCATCCGCTCCTGCCGTATACTGGCAGTGAGCCATGCCCTGGGCCATGTGCTGCAGGGAGAAGGCGACCTGCGCATCAACCTGCTGGCGCGCGCCTTGCAGCATGCCCGCAGCACGGCCGCCTATTCCATCTATTACGGGGAGGGGCGCGACACCTACGATGAATGGGGCCGCACCGCGCATGAATGCATCTTCAATACAAAGGATGGCCGTTTCCGCTCGCCCAACGCGCAGCAGGGCTTTTCCGGGTTCACCACCTGGACCCGCGGGCTGGCCTGGGCCATGTGCGGCTTCAGCGAGCTGCTGGAATTTTTGCCGCTGGCGGATGATGCCACCCTGGATACCCGGGGCGGACGGGAACAGGTGGAGGCCATGCTGCTGAAGGCCGCCACCGCTACCTGCGATTTTTACCTGCAGCATACGCCTGCGGACGGCATTCCCTACTGGGATACCGGCGCTCCGGGCCTGGCGCGCCTGGGTAATTACCTGGACCGCCCGGCCGATCCTTTTAACAAGGAGGAGCCGGTGGACAGCTCCGCTGCGGCCATTGGCGCACAGGGCCTGCTGCGCCTGGGCCACTACCTGCAGCAAAAGGGGGAGCGTGAAAAAGGCGCGCGGTACTGGCAGGCAGGGCTCACCGTTTGCAATACCCTGCTGGCGGAGCCTTACCTGAGCACAGACCCGGCGCACCAGGGACTGCTGCTGCATTCCATTTATCACCGCCCTAACGGCTGGGACTATGTTCCCGCCGGGAGTAACATACCCTATGGCGAGTCCAGCATGTGGGGCGATTACCACCTGCGCGAGCTGGCGTTGTATGTGCAGCGCGTCATGAACGGGGAACCTTATTATGCATTCTTCAATTGCGTACCATGAGCATACAAACGGTAACAGACTTGTCGCGCCTGTGCGTGCACACCATTACTACCCGGCCCTGGGATATTGATACGGCCGTACAGCAGTATGCACAGGCGGGTGTAAAAGGCATTACCGTGTGGCGCGACGCGCTCACGGGCAGGGATATACGGGCCACCGGCCAGATGATACGGGGGCAGGGATTGGAAATCGTGTCCCTGTGCCGGGGCGGTTTTTTCCCGCATACCACCGCTATCGGCCGCCAGAAAGCGATTGACGACAACCTGCTGGCCATTGAGGAAGCCGCCCTGCTGGGTGCGCCCCTGGTAGTGCTGGTATGCGGGGCAGACCCGGCGCAGCCGCTGGAGGAGTCACGCCGGCAGATATACGAAGGGATTGCCGCCGTGCTGCCGCAGGCAAAAGCAGCCGGCGTAAAGCTGGCCATAGAGCCCATGCACCCGGTGTATGCGGATACCCGCTCCGCTATCAATACGCTGGCGCAGGCCAATGACATGGCCGCCGCCTTTAACTCCCCCTGGCTGGGCGTAGCCGTGGATGTATACCATGTATGGTGGGACCCCGCGCTGCAGGAGCAGATCATCCGCTGCGGGAGCAACGGGCACCTGCTGGCCTTCCATATCTGCGACTGGCGCGTGCCCACCCGGCACCTGTTGTACGACCGCGGCATCATGGGAGAAGGCTGCATTCCCATCCGGCAGATACGGGAATGGGTGGAGTCCACCGGCTTTACCGGCTTCCATGAAGTAGAGATATTTTCCGACGAATACTGGGCGCAGGACCAGCACGCCTTCCTGCAGCGTATCCGCGACGCGTACCTGGCGCACGGATGAACTGATGGCTAAAAAAATCCAACGGGTATGCAAGCACCGATCACTATTCACAGAACAGGCATTATTATGAACGGCGTAACCGGCCGCATGGGCACCAACCAGCACCTGCTGCGCTCTATTGCCGCCATCATTGCCGGCGGCGGCGTAAAGGTGAGCGATACGGAATACATCATGCCCGACCCGGTACTGGTAGGCCGCAACGCCGCCAAGCTGCAGCAGTTGGCGCAGCGCACCGGCATTACAAAGTTCACAACAGACCTCGACAGCGTGCTGAACGATGATGCCTATACGATCTATTTTGATGCGCAGACCACCGGCCGCCGCGCCGCCGCCGTAAAGCAGGCGGTAAAGGCGGGCAAGCACATCTACTGTGAAAAGCCGGTGGCCACCAGCACGGAAGCAGCCTTGGAGCTGTATGCGCTGTGCAGGGAGGCCGGTGTAAAGCACGGCGTAGTGCAGGACAAGCTCTGGCTCCCCGGGCTGCTGAAGCTGAAAAGGCTGGTACAGCAAAATTTCTTTGGCCGCATCCTTTCCGTTCGCGGCGAGTTTGGTTACTGGGTGTTTGAAGGGCATACCATTGCACCACAGCGCCCTTCCTGGAACTACCGCAAGGAGGATGACGGCGGCATTATCGTGGATATGCTCTGCCACTGGCGCTATGTGCTGGACAACCTGTTCGGCAATGTAAAGGCGGTATCCTGCCTGGGCGCCACGCACATTCCCGAGCGCATCGATGAACAGGGCAAGCCGTATCAATGCACCGCCGATGATGCGGCCTATGCCACTTTTGAGCTGGAGGGCGGCATCATTGCGCATTTCAATTCATCCTGGGCGGTGCGCGTGCGCCGCGACGACCTGCTGACCATACAGGTAGACGGCACCCAGGGCTCTGCCGTGGCCGGGTTGCGGGATTGCTACATACAGCACTACGGCAACACGCCCAAACCGGTATGGAACCCGGACGTGGAGCAGCCCATCCGCTTTTTTGAGGGCTGGACCAGGGTGCCGGAACAGGAAGCTTATGATAACGCCTTTAAAGTGCAGTGGGAATTGTTCCTGCGCCACGTGGTAAAGAATGATCCCTTTCCCTGGGACCTGAAAGCCGGCGCCAGGGGCGTACAACTGGCAGAAAAGGGCCTGGAAAGCTGGGCCAAACGCTGTTGGGTGGAGGTGCCGGAGCTGGGAGAATAGTGAAGAGCTCACTTTTCGCCTTTCACTTTTCACGTAAAAAAACGCTGCTATGAAAGTTGCTTTAATTACCGGCGGCAGCCGGGGCATAGGACTGGGCATTGCCCGGGAACTGGCCGCCAAAGGTTTTGACCTGGCCATTAACGGCCTGCGTCCCCGGGAGGCGGTGCAGGACGTGATCAGCGAACTGGCGGCCTATAAGCGGCAGGTGCTGTACTGCCAGGCGGATATTGCGGACGGCGAACAGCGCCGGCAACTGCTGCAGGATGTTGCTGCGCATTACGGTTGCCTGCATGTGCTGGTGAACAATGCCGGCGTAGCGCCCAAAGAAAGGAAGGATGTCCTGGAAGCCACGGAAGAAAGCTTTGACCATGTGCTGTCCACCAACCTGAAAGGGCCTTATTTTCTTACGCAGGCAGCCGCCAACTGGATGATCTCGCAGCAGCAGGCAGACCGTGATTTCCGGGGCTGCATTATCAACATCTCTTCCATATCCGCTACCGTGGCTTCCGTGAACCGGGGCGAGTATTGCCTGGCCAAAGCGGCGCTGAGCATGGCCACGCAACTGTTTGCCGTGCGGCTGGGCTCTTATAACATACCCGTGTACGAAGTGCGGCCGGGCATTATTGCCACGGATATGACCGCCGGCGTAAAGGAAAAATACGACCAGTTGATCGCGTCCGGCCTTTGCGTGCAGCCCCGCTGGGGCTTCCCGGAGGATGTAGGCAAAGCGGTGGCGGCCCTGGCCGGCGGCGATTTTCCCTATTCCACCGGCCAGGTGATCATGGTGGATGGAGGATTGAGCCTGCCGCGGCTGTGAGGTAATTGACAATTAAGAATGAATAATTAATAATCGTAGGGCAGGCTTTCGCAGATGCATTGGTGTAACGGTTATTACTATTATTAATTACTTCATTAATTACTACCAGGGCTTCATAGCACGCTTGATCTATATTTAAAGACCTGCATAACGATTCTTAATTATTAATTCTTAATTATTAATTAATGGCTGAAACCCCTGTATTAAAAGAACTCCTCCGGTTGCCGGTCATGGCCGCCGCTTTCGGTTACCTGGTGGATATGTACGACCTCTTCCTGTTCAGCGTGGTGCGGGTGCCCAGCCTGCGCGCCATTGGCGCCAGCGGCGATGAGCTGCTGCGGCACGGGGTGCTGCTGCTGAATATGCAGATGGCCGGCCTGCTGCTGGGCGGTATTGGCTGGGGCATCCTGGGCGACAAGAAAGGCCGTTTGTCCGTATTGTTCGGTTCCATCCTGATCTATTCCCTGGCCAACATGGCTAACGGTTTTGTACAAACGGTGCCGCAGTACGCGGTGTTCCGCTTCATTGCCGGTATCGGCCTGGCCGGCGAGCTGGGAGCAGGCGTCACGCTGGTTACGGAAGTGCTGCCCAAACAGATCCGCGGATACGGTACCACGCTGGTGGCTACGCTGGGTGTAATAGGCGCCATACTCGCCTATTTTGTGGCTGATATTTTTGACTGGCGCATGGCCTATTTCATTGGCGGCGGGCTGGGCCTGTTGCTGCTGGTGATGCGCATGAAAGTGTTTGAATCGCCGGTGTATACGAAAATGAAAAGCATGCCGGTGCAGCGTGGCAACCTGCTGATGCTGCTGAAGCCCCGCCGCTTCCTGAAATACCTGCAATGTATTGCCATCGGGCTGCCCATCTGGTTTGTGGTAGGCATCCTGATCACCTTCTCGCCGGAGTTTGGCCAGGCACTGGACCTGCAGCAGCCGGTAGTGGCCGGCAAGGCGGTGATGCTGGCCTTTGCCGGCCAGGTAGCGGGCGATATTGTGAGCGGCCTTTTGAGCCAGTACACGAAAAGCCGCCGGAAGATCGTGCTGCTTTTCATCCTGCTGTCCTGCCTGTTCATAGGCGGGTACCTGCTGCTGCCGGTAAGGACCACGGGTGCGTTTTACGTGGTGTGCGCGCTGCTGGGGTTCACCAATGGCTACTGGGCGCTGTTCGTTACCGTGGCGGCAGAGCTGTTTGGCGCCAACCTGCGGGCTACCGTGGCCACTACGGTGCCTAATTTTGTGCGCGGCGCCGTTATTCCGCTCACCACGCTGTTCCTGTACCTGCGGCCCGCCTGGGGCCTGGTGTACAGCGCCATGGCGGTGGGCGCGCTCACTGTGCTGCTGGCATTGGCGGCCCTGTACTTCATTGATGAAACATTTACCAAAGACCTGGATTATGTAGAAGCCAATTAGATTAACTTTACCTGTTAAAATCAAATACGAATTTCACGATCACTACATGAAGACACTTATCTGCACTACGCCCGGGCAATTTGCCTACGGAGAGAAAGAAAAACCTGTGCTCAGCAAGGGGCAGGCCATTATTAAGATCAGCCGGATCGGCATCTGCGGCACGGACCTGCACGCCTTTGAAGGCACCCAGCCTTATTTTGAATATCCCCGCATCCTGGGGCATGAGCTGGCCGGCGAGCTGGTGGAAGCGGACGTTGCACCCGGTTTTCAGCAGGGCGAGGCCGTTACTTTTATACCGTACTTCCATTGCGGCGCCTGCATTGCCTGCCGTTCCGGCAAGCCCAATTGCTGCACCAGCCTGAAAGTTTGCGGCGTACATGTGGACGGCGGCATGGTGGAATATCTTTCCGTGCCTGCGCATAGCCTGGTCCACGGGCAGGGGCTTTCTTTCGACGAGCTGGCCCTGGTGGAGCCGCTGGCCATTGGCGCGCATGGCGTGCGCCGGGCAGGCGTGCAGCCGGGAGAGTTTGTGCTGGTGGTGGGCGCCGGTCCCATTGGCCTGGGCATCATGGAGTTTTCCAGGATTGCCGGCGCGCAGGTAATTGCCATGGATATTAACGAGCGCCGCCTGGCCTTTTGCCGGGAGCGCCTGCAGGTGGCGCATACTGTAAATGCAAAGGAGGAGGATGTCACCGCCCGGCTGCTGGAGATCACTAACGGCGATATGCCTACGGTGGTCATAGATGCTACCGGCAGCCAGCAGGCTATCCGCGGCGCCTTCCCCTACATGGCGCATGGCGCGCGTTATGTGCTGGTAGGGCTGCAGAAAGGGGAGATCAGTTTTTCCCACCCGGAATTCCACAAAAGGGAAGCTACGCTGATGAGCAGCCGCAACGCCACCCGCGAGGATTTTGAGCATGTGATCGCCTCCATGAAAAAAGGATGGGTGCAGCCGGCCACCTATATCACCCACCGCGTAACGTTTGACCGCGTAAAAGATGAGTTTGAAAGCTGGCTGGACCCGGCCAACGGGGTAATAAAAGCCATGGTGACCATGGAAGCATAATTTCTGTAGCTTTGCCCGAAAGCGCTGTAAATATGAGAGTATGGTTACTTTTCTGGTCTTGTTTATTCCTTTGGTCGTGTAATGCCCGGCAGTGTGGCGGGAACAAGAAGGACACCGTTACCGATACGCTGACCGTGGCGGAGCAATGGGAGGGGACGGTGCATGCCGTTACCTGCGAGGATATAGAAGTGAAGATATCTTTTATGCGCAAACAGGGAGCAGATACCGGCACCTACCAGATGATACAGCGCTGCAAGGATAACAACAATACCTTCCGGGATGAAGGGGAGTGGTATATCCGCAAGGGAAAGGAGCCGGTGTATGTACTGCACGGCGACAGCGGCGAAGCTACCCGCTACTACAAGGTGAAAGGCTCCCGCCTGGTGGAACTGGACGCGGATGAGCAGGAAGTGGATACCTACTACCTGGAAAGGGTGGAATAACTTTTACTTCTTTTGGGAGGGCTGCACCAGCATGGTCAGTAATCCCAGGAAAATATAGATACCCCCGCTGATATAATGCTGTATAACAAGGTAACGCGGCTGGCGCCTGAGCCAGTCGGACAGGCTGCCGGCTGCTAACGCAAACACGCTGTCCGTAATAGTAGCCAGCATTACAAAGATCACGCCCAGCACTGCCAGTTGCAATGTTACCGCTCCCCGGGCCGGGTTTACGAACTGTGGCAGGAATGCAAAGAAGAAAAGCGCAGTTTTGGGGTTCAGGATATTCACGATCGCGCCCTGCCAGAAAATGGCCCGCAGGGATGGTTGCTTCCTTTCCTGCGCAGCCAGGGGCACTGGCTGCCGCGTGCACACTTTTTTAAGTCCCATCCATATCAGGTAGAAAGCCCCGGCATATTTCAATACCGCAAAAGCCGTAGCGGATGCCAGCAGCAGGGCGGATATCCCTATTGCGGAAGCGCATACATGCACCAGGGTGCCGGTTTCGATACCTGCTACTGAGGCCATACCGGCTTTCCGGCCCTGCTCCGCGCTTTTGGCGATAATGTATAGTACGGCCGGTCCGGGAATGACGAGCAGCAGGAGGGAAGCACCTATAAAAGCCAGGAGGGTATGAAGGTCAAACATCGGTTATATGCGTTAATGAACAGGCTAAATATAGGAAATAGCTGCTAATCTCCTACCTTTAATGCACTAATCAGCGCACACTGCACATGGGGGGCCACTGTTTCACACCTGCTAAAGGATACCGTCTTGTATTATTTTGCTGCCTGGCTGTACTGGCGGCGCTACCCGCCCGGGCGCAGCAGGCGGTAGCTATCAGCGATGAAGTGGAGCAGCATATCTTTACCTATGCGGAGATCGAATGCCTGGAAGATACCGGCGGACAGCTCACCATCGCGGAAGTGAGCAGCCCGCCCTTCAGCCGGCAGTTCAGGCCCAGCACGCAGAGCACCCCGCAGAACCATCACCTGGGCGCCGCTTACTGGTACCGCATTAAAATACGGCACGATCCTGCAGCCAGGAAACATTTCATCCTCGAATACTTTGACCAGACCATCGACGAGATCACCGCTTACCTGCCGGATGGCAGCGGGCAGTACCGGGTAAGGCAGATGGGCGACCGCTATCCCTTTGGGCAGCGCCTGTTCCGCCACAAGAATTTTGAGCTGGAGCTGGACAACAGCCGCGCCGGGGAGCAGGTCTATTATTTCCGGGTGCGCTCCGCCCAGATAGCCGACGTGATCATCGTGCTGCGCTCCGTGCACATGTTCATCGGCTACGCCCTCAGCGAATATTTCTCCTTCGGGATCTTTTACGGCATGATCCTGATCTTCAGCTTCTACAACCTGATCATGTTCCTGGCCGTGCGCCAACGCCAGTACCTGTACTATGTGCTGTACAACCTGAGCGTGGCCCTGTACGAAATGTGCACGGACGGTATTGCCTACCAGTACCTCTGGCCCAACGCCCCGGCCTGGAACCAGTACGCCTTTGCCGTACCGCTGTACTGCATGAGCATTTTTGCCCTGCTCTTTACCCGCCAGTTGCTGCACGTGCGCTCCCGGGCGCCCCTGCTGGACAAGGTGCTCCTGGGCATTATCGCCGCTCGCACGGCCTTCTTCCTGGCCGCACTGCTGCTGGACCGCTCCTGGTTCAACTACAAGTTCATTGAAGTGATCCCGCTGGCGGTGGCCTTTTATACCGGTATCTACATCTGGCGGCGCGGGTACCGGCCGGCCCGTTTCTTTGTGCTGGCCTACAGCTTCCTGTTCCTGGGCTTTATGCTCAAGTTCTTTATTATGCTGGGGTATGACTGGCTCAATTTCGGCGTGGTAAGCTATTACAGCCTGAGCTTCTGTTTTATCCTGGAAATGTTCTTCCTTTCCTTCGCCATCGGCGACAAGGTGCGCCTGCTCAAACGCAAAAAGGACAAGGCCCAGCGGCAGATCATCCGGCAGATGGTGGAGAACGCCCGCCTGAAGGACACTCTAAACCGGGAGCTGGAAAGCCAGGTGCAGGAGCGTACCCGGGAGTTGTCTGAAAAATCGGGGCTGATAGCCCGGCAGAACGAGGAGCTGCAGCAGGCCAACCTGCTGCTGAAGGCCCAGGCAGAGGAAATATCCCGCATGAATACCCTGCTGGAGCAGGACAACCGGCAATTACAGACCAACGTGGAAAAGGTGTCCAGGGCCAGGGTGCTGTCCGCCCCGGTGGACTTCGAGGAATTCAGCAAAATATACCCCGACAAGGAAAGCTGCTTCCGCTTCCTGGCGGAGCTGAAATGGAACCAGGGCTACACCTGCCGCAAATGCGGGCATGACCATTACTTCAGCGGGCACCTGCTGTACAGCCGCCGCTGCGCCAAATGCGGCTACGAAGAGTCCGTAACCGCCAATACCATTTTACAGAACACCCGCATAGATATCAATAAAGCCTTCTACATGATCTTCCTGGTGTATTCCACTAAAGGCAAGATCTCCTCCCACAAGCTCTCCGCGATCCTCAATATCCGGCAAAGCACCTGCTGGTCCTACAGCAGCCGCATCAAAAAAGTGATGGCGGAACGAAAGAAAACCCTCCTGCAATCGGACGAAAAAGGCTGGAGCAAGCTGGTGATGGAATACGATTAAAACTTTTTTCCGGGGTAGTCATCCGTATCAGGTTCGTTGCCGGGCGCTGCGCCTGCCCGGCCGGATACCTTTGATTATCAGGCGTATCACCCGCTTCCGGCTTACGGTAACCAAGCGTATCATTTTTTGTGCAAACATTTAATTATCAACAAGTTACATAAAATATTTTTTGGTAGAAAGCAGAATTTTCGGATAACTTTACGGCAACGATTCCACATAAACTTATCCATGTTATGAGGGGGAACACCAGGATCGCAGCAATTTTTATCCTATCACCATTTATGCTTAACGTATGCAAAAAAAGGTAGCGCTTTTAATGGCCGTCCTGTTTATGGCCGTTTCATGGGCCAGCGCGCAGGACATTTCCGTGAAAGGACTGATCAGGGACGCACAGGGCAATGCCCTGCCGGGCGTATCCGTAAAAATCAAGGACACCAACCGGGGCGCCACCACCCGCCCGGATGGCACCTATGCCTTACAGGCCTCCGGTACGGACGTGCTGGTATTCTCCTACATCGGCTTCAGTCCGCAGGAGGTGCAGGTAAACGGCCGCAGCACCATTGACCTCGTGATGCAGGAAGAGAACAAACAGCTCAATGAAGTAGTGGTAGTGGGCTACGGCACCCAGAAAAAGAAAGATATCACCGGCGCGGTATCCGTAGTGGGAGAAGAGGAATTTGCCTCCCGTCCCAATACGCAACTGGGCGCCGTACTGCAGGGCAAGGCCGCCGGCGTGCAGGTGCAGGCCCCTTCGGGCAAACCTTCCGCCGGGTTGAATATCCGCATCCGCGGCACCAACTCCATTACCGCCAGCAGCGACCCGCTGTATGTAATAGATGGCGTGCCCACTACAGACACCCGCTCCCTGAACCCGGCGGATATTGAAAGCGTATCCATCCTGAAGGACGCTTCCTCCGCCGCTATCTACGGCGCTTCCGGCGCCAACGGCGTAGTGCTGGTCACCACCCGCAAGGGCAAAACCGGCCCGCCCCGCTTTGAGTTCAATGCCTATGCCGGCTATGCCTCCGTATGGAAAAAGCTGGACGTGCTCAACGGCGCCCAGTACCGGGATCTGATGACGGAAATGGGCTACATCACCGACTGGGACAAATACAACCATAACACCAACTGGCAGGACGAGATATTCCGCAAGGGCACTTCCCAGAACTACCAGCTTTCCGTTTCCGGTAAGAACGACAAGACGACCTACTACCTGTCCGGCGGCTGGGTACAGCAGAACGGCGCCGTTCGTTCCGCCACCATGGACCGCTTCAACTTTAAAGTGAACCTGGAGCAGCAGGTGAACAACTGGCTCACCATGGGCACCAATGTGGCCTACAGCCGCTGGCACGATGTGGATGTGACCGATAATACCGGTGTAGACAGGGGCGGCGTGCTGCTGGGCGCCCTGGCCACCCCGCCGGTGATAGGCATTTATAATGACAATGGCACCTTTACCAGCAATCCCTTCCAGGACTGGGAAAACCCTGTGGCCAGCACTGACGGGCCGGACCGCAACTACAAGCAGCAACGCCTGCTGGGCAATGTGTACGCAGAGGTGCATCTGCTGCCGGAGCTGAAGTTCAGGAGCAATTTTGGTATTGACTACAACAATGCCGTGTACGACTATTTCCTGGACCCCTTCCGCACCAGCTTTGGCCGCGCCAAGCAGGGCATCGGCCAGAATAATACCGATTTGATCAATTACTGGATAGCAGAAAATACGCTGTCCTACGACAATACCTTCGGCAAGCATACCGTGGGCGCGCTGGCCGGTGTGGTAGCGCAGCAAACCCGCTGGGAAAGCGCCCGCATCGAAAAGATCGGTTTTTCCAGCAGCGGCATTCCCACCACCAATGCCGGCTCCGTTTTCCAGACCGCGGAAAACACCAAGGCGGAAAAGCGGAACGCTTCCTTCCTGGGCAGGATCAATTACAGCTATGCCGATAAATACCTGCTCACCGCCAATTTCAGGGCCGACGCATCCTCCATCTTCGGGCCGGACCACCGCTGGGGCTATTTCCCCTCCGTATCCGCCGGCTGGCGTATCTCCAACGAGGATTTCATGCAGGATGTAACGGGGATCAACGACCTGAAGCTGCGCGCCGGCTGGGGCCTGGTAGGGAACGATCAGTTGGGCGACCAGCGTTATCCCTGGCTGGGCCGCGTAGGCTCCGGCAAAAATTACCCGATAGGCGGTACCGTATTGCCGGGCACCACCCCGTCTTCTTTTGAGAACAAGAACCTGAAATGGGAGTCCACCGAACAGTTCAATATCGGGCTGGATGTAGCCATCCTGCAGTCCCGCCTTACCTTCAGCGCGGACGCCTATGTGAAAAATACCTCCGACCTGCTGCTGGACGTACCGGTGCCCAGGTCCACCGGCTTCAATGTATCCACCCAGAACATCGGCAAGCTGCGGAACAAGGGCCTGGAATTCCTGGTCAGCTCCCGCAACTTTACCGGCGCTTTCCAGTGGGAAACGGATCTCAATATTTCCATCAACCGGAATGAGGTGGTGGACATCGTAGGAACGGACCTGTTCAGCTCCGAAGTAGCCGGCCGGGGCAATGTCAGCCTTACCCGTGAAGGAGAGCCGCTGGGGCTGTTCTACGGTTATGTAGCCGCCGGCGTGGACCCGGAAACCGGTAACATGTGGTACCTGGACAAGAAGGGGCAACGAACCTTCGCGCCTGCTGCGGACGATCGCGTGGTGATTGGTAATCCCAACCCGGATTTTATTTACGGGATGACCAATCATTTCAGCTACCGGAACTTCCGCCTCAGCGTTTTCCTGCAGGGCTCCCAGGGCAATGACATGTTCAACGCCTCCCGCATAGAAACGGAATCCATGACCGACCCGCGGAACCAGTCCACCGCCGTGCTGCGCCGCTGGACCACGCCGGGACAGGTAACGGATATTCCCAGGGCTACGCCCAATAACGCCGACAACTCGCGCATCTCTACCCGCTACGTGGAAGACGGTTCTTACCTGCGTGTAAAATCCGCCACCCTGAGCTACGACCTGCCGGGCAACCTTCTGAAGCGGATAAAGCTGAACAGCCTGCGGGTATACGTTACGGGCGAGAACCTGTTCACCTTTACCGGCTACAGCGGCTTTGACCCGGAAGTGAACTTTGCCGGCAACAGCAACACCTCGCTGGGCGTTGATTTCGGCACCTACCCCCAAACGCGCAACCTGATCGTTGGACTGAATGTTTCATTCTAATTCTTACTACCATGCAAGCAAGATATATTTTACTATTCGTGATGGTCCTGGCCCTGGGCGCCTGCAGCAAGTTCGTGGACCTTTCTCCCATTTCTGAGGCCACCACCGACAACGCATACCGGACCGCCAGCGATGCAGAAGCCGCGCTGGTAGGGGCCTACGACGCTTTCCAGACGGAGTACTACATCTGGGACAATGTTAATTTCAACGATGTGATCTCCGACAACTACTACGCCGGCGGCGACAACCCGGAGCTTTTTGCCGTGGACCTGCTGAACATTACGCCGGTAAACAGTCGCCTGTTCAACAACTGGAGCCAGATCTACGACGGCATCGCCCGGGTCAATATCATCCTGGATAAAGTGCCGCAGATCAACGATCCCAAGCTGGACGCCAACAACCGCAAGGAGCAGATACTGGGCGAAGCCGCTTTCCTGCGCGCCTACCATTATTACCAGTTGGTGAAGATGTGGGGCGGCGTGCCCCTGGTGCTGGCGCCCGCCACTTCCGCCGATCCTGCGGAGACTAACAAGCCCCGCAGCTCCCAGGCCGAAGTGTATGCGCAGATCATCACGGACCTGGAATTTGCCGCGAGCCGCCTGCCGGATATTTACGAAGGGGATGCCAGCATCAGCAAGGCCCGCGCCACCAAAGGAGCTGCCAACGCCCTGCTGGCCAAGGTGTACGCGCAAAAGCCCGACCGCGATTACAACAAGGTGCTGGAATACTGTAACGCGGTGATCAGCAGCCCGGCCGGCTACCAGTTGCTGGGCAATTACAGCTTCCTGTTTGATGGCAACCATTACAACAATGACGAATCCATCCTGGAAGTGCAGTTCACCGGCGGCGCGGAAGCCAACTGGGGACCGCAGTTGCTGCTGCCGCCCTCCAAAAGCGGCGATTCCTGGCGCAAATTCGTAACGCCCTCGCAGGACCTGGTAAAGGCATTTGACAGCGAGCAGGACACTATCCGCAAGAACGCCAGCATCCTCTTTGAAGAGGTGACCTGGACGGATGAGTACTGGGCCATTGGCGGCGGCAGCGTGCCCTTTGCCTACAAATGGAAAAGCGCCAACGGCTGGGCCAGCACCAACCGGCAATACCTGCTTCGCCTGGCGGATATCATCTTGCTGAAGGCCGAAGCCCTGAATGAGCTGGGCCGTACCGGCGAGGCGGCTACGGAACTGAACGCCATCCGCGGCCGGGTAAACCTGCCGGCCACCACCGCCGCCACACAGGAAGCCATGCAACTGGCCATTGAAAAGGAACGGCGGCTGGAACTGGCCCAGGAAGCGCAGCGCTGGGATGACCTGCGCCGTTACGGACGCGCGGAAACGGTGATGAACAACCTGCAGGAAACAGACCTGCGCACCGGCCAGCCCGTGAACTACAACATGACAAAAGAAAAGGAACTGCTGCCCATCCCGCAACTGGAACGGGACCGCAACAAACAGTTAGACCAGAACCCGGGATATAATTAGGAAAAAATCCAAAATCCAAAATCCAAATTCCAAAACCCAAAAATCAGATCCAAAATGAAAAATGCAAAGACAAAATCCCAAAATCCAAAATCCAAATTCCAAACTGGCGGGAAACACCTAACTACAGCAACCGTTCCCTGTTATTTTGGGGCTCGTCCGCATTTGGGGATTTGGAATTTGGGGTTTGGAATTTGGAATTTAGGTTTTGGAATTTGGAATTTGGGATTTAGGATTTTCTTCTTGGGGATTTGGATTTTCTTCTTTGGAATTTGGAACGTTGGTTGCGCAAAAAGCAATGGCCCGAAGGATACGGCCCCGCCGCCCGCAGACTCCGCCAGGGTGGTAGGCAAGGCCCGGGTATGGGTGACCACCGGCAACCAGGTAAAGCTGCTGCAGCAGCAACCGGACATCAACATTAAAACCGGCGCCGTAGCCGGCGCTTCGCGCATCACCGTCGATTTTTCAAAGACCCTGCAGGAAGTGGAGGGCTTTGGTGCAGCGCTCACCGGCTCCTCCGCTTACCTGATCCATCAAAAGCTGAACAGTGCGCAGCGCAGCCAACTGCTGCAGGAGCTGTTTGATCCGCAGCAGGGCATTGGCATCAGCTACCTGCGCATCACCATGGGTGCATCGGATTTTTCCCTGTCGGACTTTACATACGACGACATGCCTGCGGGGCAAACGGACCCTGACCTGTCGGAGTTTACCATTGCAAAAGATAAGGAGGACCTGGTGCCGGTGCTGCAATCCATTCAGGCGATTGCGCCGGGTATAAAGATCATAAGCTCCCCCTGGAGCCCGCCCGCCTGGATGAAGGACAATGGCAGGCTGGCCGGCGGTAAGCTGAAGCCGGAATGGTACAGCGCATATGCCGCCTATTTCGTGAAATACCTACAGGCATTCCGGCAGGAGGGCATCACCATCCACGCGGTGACGCCGCAGAACGAGCCGCTGCATGAGGCCGCCTATCCTTCCATGCGTATGGAAGCAGGGGAGCAGGCCGCTTTTATCAGGGACCACCTGGGCCCTGCGTTCAAACAGCACCAGCTTAATACCGGCATCATTATTTATGATCATAACTGGGACGCGCCGCAGTACCCCATCAGCATCCTGGACGACAGCGCTGCCCGTCAATATGTGACCGGCTCCGCCTTTCATGCCTATGCCGGCCAGGTGTCCGCCATGACGCAGGTGCATGCGCAGCACCCGGACAAAGGGTTGTACTTTACCGAGATATCGGGCGGAGCCTGGGCGCCGGATTTTTCAGACAACCTGGAATGGAACATGCGTAATATTTTCATCGGCAGTATGAACAACTGGTCTAAAACCGCCCTGCTCTGGAACCTGGCGCTGGACCCGCAGCACGGCCCCCGGAACGGTGGCTGCCAGGACTGTCGCGGCGTAGTGACCATTGGCGCCGATGGGAGCATTACCCGCAACGTGGAGTATTACGCCATCGGCCACCTGTCCAGGTTTGTGCGGCCGGGCGCTTTTCGTGTAACGCTGACCGGTAGCAACACCGGCGGGCTGGAAACGGTGGCCTTCCTGAACGGCGATGGCGCCAAAGTGCTGGTGGTGCTGAATACGGACAGCCATGCGCGCACCTTTACCGTTGCCGACGGCGACCGCAGCTTTGATTGTTCCCTGGAAGGAGATGCCGTAGCCACGATTGTTTGGTGAACACCTTTCACTTTTTACTATTTTGCAGCCGGAACCAAACCCGAAGACAATGCTGCAATTATCCAACGAACAGCTAAGCATTACGATCGCTGAGAAAGGCGCGGAGCTGCAAAGCCTTACCCGTAAAGACCTCCGGCAGGAGTACCTGTGGAGCGGCGACCCCGCTTTCTGGGGAAAGAAAAGCCCGGTATTGTTCCCTGTGGTAGGCGGACTGAAGCAGAACAGCTACCGGTATAACGGGCAAACCTACACTTTGGGCCGGCACGGCTTTGCCAGGGACCGCGTGTTTACCGTAGTGGAGCAAACAGCCGATACCCTCCGCCTGCAGCTTGTAAATGACGCCGGCACCCTGCAGGTATACCCTTTCCCGTTCCGTTTTGAAATAACCTACACCCTCCAGGGAACCCAACTGACCGTTACATACAAGGTGCTCAATACAGGGGACGGCCCCCTGTTTTTTTCCGTGGGCGGTCACCCGGCCTTTAAAGTGCCGCTGGCGCCGGGCACGGCTTACGAGGACTATTACCTTTACTTTAACCAGGCAGAAGATGCCGGCAGGTGGCCTTTGTCGCCTGATGGACTGATAGAGCGCATGCCGCAGCCGCTGCTGGAGCACTCGCATGCCCTGCCTTTAACCAAACCTTTGTTCTACGAGGATGCGCTGGTGCTGAAAGCGCTGGCTTCCGATACCGTTACGCTGAAAAGTGATAAAACACCCCATGGGCTGGAATTTCATTTCGGGGGCTTTCCCTACCTGGGCATCTGGGCCGCCAAAGATGCGGATTTCGTTTGCATAGAGCCCTGGTGCGGCATTGCAGATCATGTGGATGCCAGCGGCGAGCTGGAAGAAAAGGAGGGCATTATGCGGCTGGAAGCAGGGGAGGTGTTTGAGAAAGCGTGGTGGGTAAGGGTGTTTTAGAGATGTGGAATGGCACCATTTTAGCGGCCTGATTACAGGAAACACCATTATCTAACCGTTAAAATTGTATGGTATGCCAGTAAGAGACAGGTCTATAGGAAGCAAAGGTTTAGAGCAGGGCGGCCCTAATATGGGGAATGATTACAGCAGGGACCTGAGCCGTAAGGCGAAAGGTGTGGATACCTCTGATATCATTGTGCAGAACAGGAAACGTAAGGAGAAAAAAACAGCCGCTGAACGCTCGAAACGTATGCCGGCTAAAAAGCAAACCACTGCGGTTACTAAACGTAAATAAAAATCCAAATCCCAAATTCCAAATTCCAAATTCCAAAATGGTAGTAGTCACCTGACTAATAACAGTTATCTATTATTTTGATGACTTGTCCGGATTTTGGAATTTGGGATTTGGATTTTTTGAATTTACTTCAGCTCCAGCAGCACTACCGAGTGTGGCGGCAGGCTTACGCTCAGGTTGGCCCCGTTCTTTTTAGCGCCTGAGAATTTTGCCGGCTGCACGGTGTTCGGTGCATCAAAAGTATTGATGGCAGCGAATTTATCAGCCGTCAAAACCTGGCCTTCCACCGTCTTCCAGGGAAGGTTGCTGATCATGGTAGATACATCGATGTTCTTATGCGCGTCCAGGTTTACCAGGGTCACGTGTATCACGTTATTGGAATCCACGGATGCGGAAGCATTTACTGCCGGTATTTTTTCCTTGCCTACGCTGTAGTCGGGACTGTTGAGCAGCACCGGCAGCAGTTTGGCGTCCTGGTGCACCTTGTACAGGTCAAATACATGGTAGGTAGGCGTCAGCAGCATTTTTTCCTTGTCGGTCAGTATCAGCGACTGCAGTACGTTCACGATCTGGGCCAGGTTGGCCAGGCGCACGCGGTCGCAGTGATTGTTGAATATGTTGAGCGTGGTGGCGGCTATCAGCGCATCGCGCAGGCTGTTTTGCTGGTACAGGAAGCCGGGATTGGTGCCAGGCTCCACATCTGTCCAGATACCCCATTCATCCACGGCCAGGGCCACTTTTTTCTCCGGGTCATAGTGATCCATAATAGCGCTGTGACGGCTGACCAGTTCTTCCATGTGCAGGCATTTCTTCATGGTAGTAAAGTACTCCTGCTCGTCAAAAGCAGTGGCGGAGCCTTTCTTCCCCCAGGTGCCTGGCACGGTGTAGTAGTGCAGGGAAAGGCCCCACATCTGGTTAAGCGGAATGTTCTTCATGCAGGTCTCCGTCCAGGAGTAGTCCCCGGAATTGGCGCCGCCGGCGATCTTTTTGAGCGGTGCGCCGGGGTAGTTCTTGGCAAAGGTGGCATAGCGGCGGTATTCGCCCGCGTAGTAGGCGGCCGTCATATTGCCGCCACAGCCCCAGCTTTCATTGCCTACGCCCCAGAAATGCACGTTCCAGGGTTGCTCCCGGCCGTTTTGCTTCCGTATTTTGGACATCGGGCTTTCGCCGTTGAAGTTGAGGTATTCTACCCATTTGGACATTTCCTCTACGGTGCCGCTACCTACGTTGGCGCTGATATAAGGCTCGCAATCCAGGAGGCTGCAAAGCTCCAGGAACTCGTGCGTGCCAAAGCTGTTGTCTTCCGTAACACCGCCCCAGTGGGTATTTACCATTTTGGGCCGCTGCTCGCGGGGACCGATGCCGTCCCGCCAGTGGTATTCATCGGCAAAACAGCCGCCCGGCCAGCGGAGGTTGGGAATTTTGATCTTACGGAGGGCTTCCACCACGTCCAGGCGGATGCGGTCCTGCTTTTTTACCGGCAGGGAAGGATCTACCCAAAATCCGCCATAGATGCAACGGCCCAGGTGCTCCGAGAAGTGCCCGTAAATATGCCGGCTGATGGTAAGCCCGGTGTTGTTCTGCTGAATGGTAAGGGTGGCGTTGCTTTGCCCGGCTGCGTACAGCGACACAAGCAGGAGGCCAAGGGAGTACATTATCTTTTTCATTCGTAAAGTTTTGTTTTTCTCAGTGGTCTCGCGGAACCCCGCCTTAAGCGGCCCGGTGTGAGAAAAATGTATCATGTTCGGTTTCATCATAACGTGAGGATTAGAGCCCGAATCTAGCCATTATTTTTATAAATGTCAATTATACAATTAAAATTATTCCTTCCCGAACGGGGTGAAATTTCCGCTTGTACGCGATGGTCGCGGGCTGCACAATATTTTGTAACTTTAAAGAAAAAGTTTTTTTATGGCACATCCTAACGTGGAACTGATTGCAGCGCTGCGGGAAACAGCCCGCCGGTTAAAGAACGGAGCGCCTTATGCCTGGGGAAATCACGGTACCTGCAATTGCGGTAACCTGCTGCAGGTGATCACCCGTTACAGCAAAGAAGACATCCTGCGTTATGCCCATACGGGTATGGGAGAATGGACGGAGCTGGCAGAAGATTACTGCGTAACCTCCAATGCCCCGGTAGGCCTCCTGATCTCCAGACTGATGGAAAAGGGCCTGACCCCGTCAGATATTCACAATATTGAATATTTACAGGACCGGACGGTGCTGGAGCACCTGCCGGGAGGCTTCCGCTGGCTGAAGCGCAACCAGCGGGAAGATGTGATCCTGTATATGGAAACATTTGCTACCCTGCTGGAAGAGAGGCTGTTACAACAGGTGAAAATTCCTTATAACCAATTGCTCGCGGAGCCCGCTTTAACATTTTGTTAACAAGCGAATTAACCGCGTATTAACGAGGTGTCAAATTGATTAGTGCTATTTTTGGAACTGCTACCCACACAATGAGAACAGCTATCTGAACTGATCATTGTACATTTTTCCTCAAAGTGCTGTTCGTTCTTAAATTTCATTAACAGGCCGCTAATCAAACAAATGGAATATACTCAGGAGCATATTTATGAGTTGCTGCTACGCAAGAAAAAAGGAGGTATTGATCACCCGGATGATCAGTACCTGGAGCAGTTAATGGAGGAGGATGAAGCCGTCAGCCGGCTGTGGGAGGACATCCGGGAGCATGATTTTGACGAGAACGTTTGGTATGAGATAGCGGACAGCGAGGCAGCCTGGGAGAAAGTAGCACCGGAGCTGCTGCGCACCAGGCGCCGCATCGTGCGATTATCCGTAAAAAAATGGCTGGTAGCGGCCTGTACCATTGGTATCATCGGTACCGGCATTTACTTCCTGCTGACGCCCCCGGCCGGTAACTTTGCAAACCTTACGGAAGAGAATGCCGCCCGGGCAAAGGGGCTGCGCCTGCAAATGGCCAATGGAAAAACCATCCAACTGCCTTATAACAGCCCCGCACAGCAGATCACCACGGGGAATATGGCCCTGAATGCCGGCGCCCGGACCCTGCAGTACAGCGGTGAGGATTATGGCCTGAGCGGCTATAATACCCTGGTGGTGCCGCCCAGGATGGACTACCGCATCATCCTGTCAGACGGTACGGAGGTATGGCTGAACGCCACCTCTACCCTGAAATTCCCCTTTAATTTCCGGGAAAACCGCCGGGAAGTGTACCTGGAAGGGGAGGGATACTTCAAAGTGGCCAGGAATGCCGAAAAGCCCTTTATCGTGCACACGCCGCAAACAGATGTGGAGGTGCTGGGCACGGAATTTAATATCAACACCTATAAAGCAGGCATTACCAGCACCGCCCTGGTGTCCGGCGCCGTATCCGCCCGCTCCGGCGCTTCCGTTATCGAGTTGCGGCCCGGCCAGGAAGCCGTGTATACAAAACGCCTCGGTTTTACGGTGCAGCAGTTTGATAAAGACATGGTGCTATCCTGGATGAACGGGGTTTTCCAGTTTGATAATACCCGCCTGGGCGACCTGGCCCCGGTGATCAAACGCTGGTTTGGCGTAAAGGTGGAGTTTGATGATCCGGCGCTGGCCAATTCCCTCTTTACCGGCGTGCTGGATAAGCACCATGAACTGGACTTTTTCCTGAAGAACCTGAAGAACACCGGTTTTGGGGTGGACTATTATTTCAGCGGGGAAACGCTGCACCTCAGGTCCGCCGCACAGTAAGCAATAAGATATTCCGAATAACCATTGCAAGGGTGAATGTGGAAGTTGAAGCTGCTTTCGCATCTCACCCTTCTTCTTTTTACAGGCCTCATGATAATTCGTAATTTACCATTATCATGAACGCAGTAACTGACGGCCCATATATCTTTTACCAGGGAAACAGGATACTGGTAAAGTCCATTGCTACCAGGAGCGGCAAACCCCAGCCGCAAACAGCCTATTTTACCCCGCAGCAGAAGGCTGCTATTACGGTCAACTGTACTTTTCCCGGGCACCCCGGCTGGAATTTTTCCATTCCCCTGAAAGAGGCCCTGCACCCGGAGCCGGCCGTTTTCCCGGAAGCCGCCAGGATCTTCGCCATTTCAGACATAGAAGGCAATTTTGAAGCGTTCCGGCACCTGCTGCTGGCCGGCGGCGTTATAGATGAACAGTACAACTGGACCTTTGGGCCCGGGCACCTGGTAATGAACGGTGATTGTTTTGACCGGGGCGAGCACGTGACGGAATGCCTCTGGCTGCTGTATGGCCTGGAGGAAAAAGCCCGGCAACAGGGCGGGTATGTACATTTTATACTCGGCAATCACGAGATCATGAACATGACGCATGACCTGCGCTATGTGCATGAAAAATACCTGGTCAGCGCCCGGCTGCTGCGGAAGGACTACGGGCTTTTTTATACGCCGGACACGGAGCTCGGGCGCTGGCTGGCTACCAAGAACATTATGGAAAAGATAGGCCCTGTGCTGTTTGTGCATGGCGGTGTGTCCGCGGCCGTCAATGCCCTGCCTTATTCCCTCGCCGAGTTGAACGGGCTATGCCGGCCCTGGTATTTTATGCCGCCATTAGCGGCGCCGGCGCAACTGGCGGTGTTGTATGATCTCCTGTTCTCTTCCGATGCGCCCTTCTGGTACCGGGGCTACGCCATGGGAGGCGCTACCTTGCAGCAGGTGGCTGCTACTTTGGAAAAGTTTGACGTGCGCCATATCGTGATCGGCCATACAACGGTGGAGCAAGCCACTGCTTTTTTTGAGGGGAAAGTGATTGATATTGATACGCCGCATGCGTTTGGTATGTCGGAAGGGGTGTTAATAAAGCAAGGGAAGATATGGAGGGTGGGGAAGGAGGGAAGGGGGAAACGGATGGTATAAAAATGAATGGATCTTTTTAAAAGAACCCGGTGAATTTTTTTCCTGTTTGAATAATTGTCAAATAGACATATATTAGAGGGCTAATAAACCCGCAACAAAGCGTTATGAACAAACTGGTATTTATTGACTACGTAATCTTTATTATCTACTTCCTTATAGTAGCCCTCTACGGGTACTGGATCTACCAGCGAAAGAAGAAGACCAGCATGGACACCAAGGACTTTTTCCTGGCCGAGGGTTCCCTTACCTGGTGGGCCATCGGCGCCTCGCTGATCGCATCCAACATTTCCGCGGAGCAGTTCATCGGCATGAGCGGCAACGGCTTTTCCGTGGGTGTGGCGGTAGCGGCCTATGAATGGATCGCCGCCATCGCGCTGATCATCGTGGCCGTGTGGTTTATGCCCGTGTACCTGAAGAACCACATTTTTACGATGCCGCAGTTCCTGAAAACCCGGTACAATGAAACGGTAAGCCTCATTATGGCTGTTTTCTGGCTGTTCCTGTACATATTCGTGAACCTGACCTCCATCCTGTTCCTGGGAGCCCTGGCCATCAACAGCCTGGTGGGCAACGGCAATTTCCACCTGATCATGATCGGGTTGTCCGTGTTTGCCCTGCTGATCACCCTGGGCGGTATGAAAGTGATCGGTTATACAGACGTGATACAGGTAGCGGTGCTCATCATCGGTGGTCTGGCCACCACTTACCTGGCCCTGAGCATGGTAAGCGAGCATTTTGGCCTGGGCAGGAACGTGCTGGCCGGCTTTAACGCCTTAATAAAAGATGCGCCGGACCATTTTAAGATGATACTGGAAAAGCCATCGCAGGATGCGCCGCAGGCGGAGATCAACAAATACCTGATGCTGCCCGGTATCACCATGTACTTTGCCGGCCAGTGGATCGTAAACCTGAATTACTGGGGCTGTAATCAATACATCACGCAGCGGGCCCTCGGGGCCGACCTGCAGACAGCGCGCAATGGCATCCTCTTTGCCGGTTTGCTGAAGCTGATGATGCCCGTTATCGTAATGTTGCCGGGCATTGCGGCTTATGTGCTGTACAAGAATGGCGCCCTGCAGCAGGAAATGGCGCCCGGTGGCCGTTTTAATGCAGACAATGCCTATTCCGCCATCCTGGGCTTTCTGCCCACCGGCCTCAAAGGGCTTTCCCTGGCGGCATTGACCGCGGCGATCGTGGCTTCCCTGGCGGGTAAGGCCAACAGTATCTCCACTATTTTTACACTGGATATTTACAAGAAATATATCCGCAAAGACGCGGACGAAAAGCAGTTGGTATGGATCGGCCGTTTTACCATTGTAGCGGCTATGCTGCTGGCAATCCTCTTCACCTGGAACGACCTGCTGGGCATTGGCGGTGAGGGCGGCTTTACCTTCATCCAGAAGTACACCGGCTTTATCAGCCCGGGCGTTTTTGCCATGTTCCTGCTGGGTATGTTCTGGAAGCGCACTACCGGCGCTGCAGCCGTGGCGGGCGTGATCACCGGCTTCCTCTTGTCCGTGGTGTTCAATAACTATGCGCCGGCCTGGTTTGGTCATGAAACCTGGCTGTATACGGCTTTCCCTAACGGGAAGGGGGAATACGAAATTCCATTCCTCATCTGCATGGGCTGGTCTTTCTTCTTTACCGTACTGGTGATGGTGGTGATGAGCCTGGCGGGGCCCAGGGTCAATCCCAAAGCCTTTGAGCTGGATACCAGCATGTTCCGCGTAAAGCCGTCCACCATGGTGCTGATCGTTGTTACGTTGCTGATATTGAGCGCGCTGTATATCCGTTTCTGGTAGGGGGAAGTAAAAGTTACTTTGCTAAAATCATCAAAATAAAAAAGGCGGTAGGAATACCGCCTAATTTTTTAACCATATCCTATGAAAAACCTGGTACAAAGGTATATTCCTGCTGCCAGCAAACCGGCATCATTTGGTGAAGACATGATTTTGTCTAGTTAACGTGGGAAAAACGGGCTTCTTAACGAGGAATTAACAAATGACCGGGAGGCTAACGATGAAATATCTACGAAATATGGCAGTATGGGTGAAATATTGTCAGCCGTTCCGGGGGAAGTATGTTACAACATCTGTTGTTTTCGTTAACTTTGGGCCTGTAACACCCGGCAAAATGCTAGCGGATGAGACCGGGAGGTTCCATGCAACCGCTAACAAAAAGTTATTGACGAATGAAAATAGAAGAAGCCATTAAACAGGCCCGGTTCGGCAACAATTTCCAGAAGGCGGTGGTGAACCTGATCTACACCAGCAACTGGCTACGGGATACGCAGGCGGATATTTTTAAAAAATATGATATCCTGCCGCAACATTTCAATGCGCTGCGCATTATCAAGGGCCGTTGTCCCAAACCGGTATCGGCCGGTGAAATAAAGGATGTGCTGCTGGATAAGGCCAGTGATGTGACCCGCCTGCTGGACAAACTGGTAAAGCAGGGTTATGTAAAGCGGCAGCTCTGTGAGTACAACCGCCGTAAGATGGATATTACCATTACTACCAAAGGCCTGCAGCTCCTGGAAGAACTGGAAGCGCCCATAGCGTCTTTTTATGAAGACCTGGCAACCCGCCTGAGCCAGGAAGAGGCGCTGCTCCTGAGCGACCTGCTGGACCGCGTTCGCCGATAAATTAATAATTAACGTGTTGTGCTATTAAAAACATAAAGTGTGTTTGATCTTTGAAATTTTGAGACCATTTTTAAAATTGATAAACTGGAGTAAGGAGGTTGCCGATAGCTTGGAAGTCAACCTGGCAGCTAATCCTGTAAATGATTTAGCGTAGTTTCTTCGCAAATGGAATTGATCACATAACTGTGCAAATACCGTTTCTACCATCTGTCGTTTCGACCGGTTCTTCTTGGGATACTTTCTGTAGTTATGCTGATTGACTCGAAAAGGAACGTTTAACTTAACCTGGTAATGATCAAACAAATCCATTTGAACCGTTTTAGAGATATAGGCACGATCACCTAACATTACTTTCTGTTCAGGTAAAGCATCCAGATCCTTCAGGAAGTTGATATCATGGATATTGGCTTTGGTGATACCGGCCTGCTGAATAACACCGTTATCATAGATGATCAGATGTAATTTGTAGCCAATATACCAACTTCTGTTTATGGCACTGTAAGCTTTAGCCGGTGCGGTTTCAAAATCCTGTTTAAAGGATCGGAAGGACTTTTCCCTTACCATCTTTATTACAGGAACCGGGATACTGTCCACGATCATTGTCTGACTCAGATGTTCCAAATGCTGTCCTACATGGCCTTGTACACGTTCGATAACCGCTGTCAGACGTCTGCGACGACGGTTAAAACGGCTTCGATCAATCAGGTGGGGAAACTGGTCAGCATAATCGGTCTTCAACTTACTCCAGAGTAAATTTTCGGAATCAATGCCCAGGGCTTCCATACAACAAGAAAGTGCAACGATCTGTAAATCGTTCATCTTGGGTGCAACTGGATAGAATTGAAAATTGTTCCGACTATTTACTTCTTTTTCAAAGAGCTCTTTGCAAATGCTGTAGAATTTCCTGAAATTCGTGCGGATGTTGTGCATCTATCGTTCTGGTTTGTGTGGTTACTTACCAGGACGATTGCACAACATTTTTTATTTCATTGAGCTACATATATTTATTGTTAAAATACAACTTGCCTTTTTAATAGCACAACACGTTA
>NZ_VLLG01000004.1:484325-1057770 GCF_007830125.1 Chitinophaga japonensis | reverse complement strand
TTGCTGGAGGAGACGCATTATTATCCGTTTGGCCTCACAATGGCAGGGATTAGTACGAATGCTTTGGTGGGGACGAATTATCCGGAAAATAGGTTGAAGTATAATGGGAAGGAATTGCAGAGTAAGGAGTTTGGGGATGGTAGTGGACTAGAGTGGTATGATTATGGGGCGAGGATGTATGATCAGCAGATTGGGAGGTGGCATGTAGTTGATCCTCTCCAGGATAAATACTCTTCATTTACTCCTTATAACTATGCGTTTAATAATCCTACTTTGTTTATTGATCCTGATGGAAAAGACGGTATGGTCACAAGAAAAAATGGGAAAGGGACAAAAGAGGACCCAAATGTTATTACAATAACTGCAAACTATTATTATAATAAAAACAATCTAAGTGAAAAACAGATAAAAGCTTTGGATAAAGCAGTTTCTAATTATAATAAAACATCGTATTCTTCTGGTAAAAGTAAAGATGGAACTTATACAGTAATAAAATTCGATATAAAGTCCCAGGGATTTGATAATGATGACGATGTAAATAAAGCTGTGAATGCAGATAAGTTCACCAACGAAATGGGAGGGGTAAGCGGGTATGGCAATAAAGTTGAAGTGGGTATAACTGATGATCCTGATAACCCATTAGCTGCTGATGTAAGAGGAACTAGAGCTACAGGCGGCTCAAAGCTGATTGAAATATATAATAAAAATATTCAAGCGGCGGTAAATGCTGGATTTAATGAGGACGATATATTGGAAAGCACGCTAAATCATGAAGTCGGTCATAACCTTGGAGGAGAACATGGAGATGTAAATCCGATGGGAAGTGGGCACATTAGATTAGGCTCAAGACAAGAAAATCCTAATTGTATTGGATGTACACCAACCCCCTATGTTGAGCGCGTAAATGTAAATAGGAAATTTGCCGAAACCATAATAAATCGCATTCAGAACCCAGTAGGTGTTAGAATGTTACAATACAAAAAAGAATAGTAATTATGAGAAGATCTTTGTCTTTAATATTTTTATTTGGCCTTATTTATACATCCAAACCGTTTGCACAAATTAATAATGTGTCAAAAGGATATTGCCTTGATAGTTTAATGCATTTAAGAGGCTACTTCGTTAGGGTCTATAAAAAAAGTGATATAGAAGAACAAGAAAGGAATAGAATACTTAGGGTGAGCAATAGACCGTTTAGAATAAAAATAGATGGTAATGCATACGATGAGTTTTTTCTTCCAATGGATAGTGCTAATATTATCGAATTAGCAAACGATCTGACAGGATTACATGTAAGAGATAAAGAAGATGCGTATTTAAGGTGCACAAGTGCTAATTATGCAATTTTTAATGAACACTTTTGTATTACAGGAGGAAGAGTAAAAATGGATACGTGTGGAAATTTTTCTAGTAACAAATATTACTCGTTAAAGTATACAAGCAAGTATTGTTATCAAATTTTTTATATATCAGGTAAGTGGTTGAAAGCAACAGCGGAGGCAAGTACTCAGAAATTACTTTTTCCTAAACAGACTAAATATATAAATCCTGAAGCTAAGAAGATCAATGTGTATTTGCTCTATAAAGTAGATGAATATATTCCAGATGATGTAAAAGGCCCGCAACTTTCCTTATGGAAAAATATACCTGCTGTTATGGAATAATCATTAGAAGAGACACAATACTACCTATTTGGACTCACCATGAGTGGAATCAATACGAATGCATTGGTGGGAACGAATTGTCCAACTAACTGGTTAAAGTATAATGGAAAGGAGTTGCAGAGCAAGGAGTTTGGAGATGGTAGTGGATTGGAGCGGTATGATTATGGGGCGAGGATGCCGCCGTTATTGTCGGTTTTGGAACAGGCGTTAATAAACAGGGCCGCTGCGCAAAGCAGCGCCGCAAAATAATAGTGCATGCTCGGTTTCATCTGTGAATATTTTTTTAGGGCCAGGTGGAACCTCGCATCAACATGTCGCCGTAAAAAAACAGGTATCGTGCTCGGTTTCATATGACTGGTTTTGGTGATGACAGATAACAAAAAGCTCCCCCCGGGGAACTGATACTTAATACACAAATCCTTCTCTGCCGCCACCGCTGGTAAAGGTGGCCAGCATGCGGTCTCTTTGCCCGGCAGTGAACATGTACATGCAGGCATCATCCGTATAGTCCATGTAGTTCATGGTCATTTCTACCGGCGAGCCGGAGCAGGTGCTGTAATGCGGGTAAGAAGGACAGCCAAAGTTGTAAGTATTGTGCTGGGGCGTATCACCTACAAAATCATTGCCGCAGGTAGCGTCGCCCCAGATGTGGCGCAGGTTCAGGTAGTGGCCCACTTCATGGGTAGCGGTTCTGCCCAGGTTAAACGGAGATACCACTGTGCCGGTGTTGCCAAAATAGCGGTAGCCGATCACTACGCCGTCCGTGTCAGGATCGCCGCCGGGGAACTGCGCGTAGCCCAGCACTTCGGAGCCGCCGTAGTTAATGTAATTCACTACCCATATATTCAGTACGGAGTCGGGCGTGGTAGGGTCAAGTCCGCCCTGGGCAGTGGATTTCATGTTCTCTGTAACAGCGGACCAACTGGTCTTGTTGGAATACTTGCGTACCACATTTTTCAAAGAAAAGTGAATGCCCACGCTGGCTTTCACACCGGAGAACAATGCGGGTACGCTGCCGTACTCGCTGTTGCCGGCATTGTAATCCTCTTCCAGGATGTCAATCTGGGACTGTATCTGCGCCAGGGAGATGTTCTGCGCCGTAGTCCGGTACAGTACATTCACGACTACCGGTATTTCAATACTGCCGTCCGGCAGCAGCCGGCCCAGTGATTGCTCCTTGATGAGGCGTTGGGTGTGTGTTTCAATGGCCTGCATCCGGGCACCCAGCGACGGGTTCTTTTTTAGTTGCTCCTTCAGCACTTCCATGGTGCCGCATTTGCGTTGGGCGGCTGCGGTTTCTTCGGGTGTGGTGGAGGGGGTGTCGGCAGGGCGGTCCTGTTTGGAGCAGGCGGCCATCAATAGGGTGGCGCCAATAAGAATTACTAGCTTTTTCATACGGATTACTGTGATTTTGGTTTTGCTCATACATCTATCTATGGGATTACCTGGGGGGAGCCGATAGAGTAGAGGTGTGAATTGGGTTTACCATCCGAATATAGCTAAAATTCCAACACGTCGCGTGAGGGCTTATGCATTCCTTTGGTACTTCATGCGCGGATCATCGGGGAGTTTGTTCTCTATGGAATCCTGGATGGTTTTAATGTTGGGCTGCAGGGAAGAGCCCTGGTGAATGCGCAGCTCATATTGCAGTTCCCTGGGCACAATCGTGTCTTCCTGCTCCCATACTTCCAGGTTCTTTTGCATCAGGGGCAGCAGGGCGCTCACTTTTTCATGGTCCTCCGCATCTATTGAACGGAATGCGCTTTGGAAATCATTCATCCATAGGTCTGTGCCCCCGCTTTTGGCTTTTACAAAAGCTTTGAATTCAGCCACAGTTGGATCTGCATTGCCGGTTTGGGATAGTTCCGCAGTTACTTTTTTGATCTTGAGAGGCGCCAGGTGAAACTGCTCAAAGCCTTTGTCGCGCCGCTGCCCGAACCCGCGTGCCGTCACCTTGTAGTCCACCCGGAAAATGTCATGCGGGGAGGGCGACAGTTGTTTGTCCCTTCTCTGGAACATGGATGCTACGGCTTCTTTGGCGTCTGCTTCTATCAGGGCTTCGTGTGCTTCATTGACCCGGGTGGAGCCCAGCCCGGATGCATTGGAGATCAGCGGCACCAGGTTGTAGGGCCTGGCCGGTCCGCCCAGGTGGTCATTCAGCAAATGCCCCCTGGCGTACAGGTATTTATTGGTAGCGGTATAACGGTGCTTCAACAGCGGGTACCAGGGTGGGTTGGCGTGCGATTCGCCCCCTGCGCCCGACCCCTGCGGGAAGGAGCTGTAAGGGGTAAAGCTGGCTTCCACCCCGATGCCTACGCCCATATACTGGCCCAAAAATTTGGCTACCTGTATGTCCGGTACAGGCGAGCCGGAAGCGGCGGGATTTTCGTCCAGCTTTGCGGTATCGTACATCCCCTTCACGTATACTGCAACCGTGGAGTTGGCCGAAATAAGGCCGGATGAAGAAACCAACCTGGTGGCTTCATCCAGTTCCGTAGCGGCTTTCAACGCTTCATTATATAAATGGTCTATTACCGTTTTCTTGTCGGACGCGGGGTTCAGCCGTTTCAGCGCAAGCCCGTAGTGCAGTTCCACGTACTCCGTCCAGTTCAGGTGATGCTGCTCGGTGGGTTTGAAGTTGTCAATACCTGAATAGCCTTCCGGCGTAAAGGGTTGTGGGGCTCCCAGGCCCCGTACCCGGGCGATGGCCGTTTTAACCGGCGCCGGTGTGCCGGTGCTCAGGTAGCTGATCACGTCCTGCCGGCTGCCAAACTGGTAGTTATATTGAGGATCTTCCGCCAGGGACTTGTATACCCTTTTCTGTTCTTCGTTCAGTTGCGTTTTGTAGGCATTGGTATTGGTAAAGCCTGCCACTTTTTCCGAATTGGTAAAGTCAGGGAGCTTTAATTGCGCTACTGCCGGCGCGGATACGCCATTGCGGCCTGCATTATCGGCAACGGAACGGTGGCTGCGCTGCCCGGAAGAACGGGAATGATGTTTATGCGGCATAGAACAGGGGCATAGGTCCAGGTATAGTACCGCTAAAATTACGGATTATTCCTTACTCCGGGAACAGCGTACCCATATTCTCAAACCGGGTATTCAAATGCAGCCGCATAGCCACCCGGAAAGCATCCGGCGTGCCGCATTTCAGTATTTCCAGCAGGGACTCGTGGGAAATGATCTGCTTCACCTTCCAGTCCTTGCGGCGGGGTGCGTAGGTGGCAAACAGGGTGTTCAGCAGGTTCTGGAAAGCGTACAGGCTCTTGTTGCCCGACATTTTATACAGCGTGCTGTGAAAGCGTATATCCAGCCGCGTAAGTGTTTCGGAGTCCACGGTCATGTTCTCCTCATCTATCACTTCCTGCAGCGCTTCCAGGTAGCGCTCCTCCCGGTGCATGAACAGGAAGTCCGCCATGCCGATCTCCAGCATCAGCCGCACCTCGTACAGGTCTTTCAGCGCATCCCGGTCCAGGGTGCCGGAGGTCAGGATGGTTTTAATGCCGTAGAAGATATTGGGAGAGGTCAGCACCGTGCCGCGCTTTCTTTTGGTCTCTATAAAACCCAGTATGCGCAGGCGGCTCAGCGCTTCCCGCAGGATCACGCGGCTAACTCCCAGTATCTCTGCCAGCTCATTCTCCTTGGGGAGGGCGTCTCCCAGTTGAAAGCCTTTTTCAGCAATGTATTTGAGGATCTTCTTTTCCGTTTGTTCCGCCAGGGTTAGCTCTTTTTGCATGATATTAAGTAGTATTTATTCTTCGTTGAATGATCCTAAAAATAATCATTTTTAGCCATCCACGGCGGGTTTTTTGAAAAAACCGGGTTTATTTACAACTAATATGTACTACAAATAAAATTATTTTACTTACTTTTATGCGCACGGAAAGGATAAAAGGGATAGTGACAATATAATAAGTATTACTTATTGAGCTCTTTAACCTATATGCTGTACTGTTTTTGATGTATGTAGTATTTAATGTCCCGTCATACCAATGGGTAAAAATTTCACGATTATGAACCACATGCTACAACGTTTGCCGGTGGGGGGAATCCGGCTGTTGCTTTTTTCAACTGTCTTTGCTATCGGGAAAACACAGGCCCAGCAAAAAGAACAGGATACCGCCATCCGGCCCATGAAATCCGTGAACCTCGTTGAGGTAGTGGCCATCGGCTACGGCCAGCAATCCCGCGGCACGGTCACCAATTCCATTTCCAAGGTAAAGGAAGCAGAGTTTTCACACACGCCTGCCGCCAACCCGCTGTTGCAACTGCAGGGCAAGGTGGCCGGCCTGTCGCTGCAGGTATCGGACGGGCAGCCCGGCGCTACGCCTAAAGTATTCCTGCGGGGCGGCACCACCGCCTCCCCGGAAGGCGATGCGCCCCTCTATATTATTGATGGCGTGATCCGTACCATCAACGAGATCAACCCGGACGATATCGAGTCCGTACAGGTACTGAAAGATGCGGCCTCCACTGCAATCTATGGCGCCCGCGCGGCCAATGGTATCATCATCGTTACTACCAAATCCGGAAAGTCCGGCAAGGCAGTGGTCAATTTCAAATACACTTTCGGTATAGAAAAGCAGGCCAGGCGCTACGACTTTACCAGCGCGCGCGATTACATCTATGTAAGCCGGAAGAACACGGCGGACTTCAACAAAACCAACCCGGATTTCTTCCTCACCGGCGGCCGCTATGGCATGTCTACCGGTAATCCGCGTAACTCCCGTAACACGCTGGAGTTCCTGGACACCTATGTGCAGGACTACGGCCAGGACTATGTGAACCAATTGCTACACAATGAGGGCTGGGAAACCATGACGGACCCGGTCACCGGCCGCGAGCTGATCTTCAAGGAAACGGATTACCAGGACGTGACCTTCCAGACCGCCTACAAGCAGGAATATGATGTAAACGTAAGCGGCGGCACCGACAAGGCGACTTATTACCTGGGCCTCGGCTACCTGAACCAGGACGGTATTGTGCTGGGCACCTTCTACAAGCACTACAGCGGCCTGTTTAACGGCACCTATAAGGTTAGCGATAAACTAAGTTTCAATACCAACCTCAGTTACCAGGTCAGGCGCAACAGCGATGCCTTCAACTACCAGAACGTACTAAGCCGCTCCGTGTCCATGCCCTTTACCTACCGCCTGAACTACGAAGATGGTAAACCGGCGCCCGGCGAGGGCATTACTTCTTTCCGCAACCGTAATTACGAAGTGTATTACAAGGAAAAGTACAATGACGTAAAGATGTACCGCACTACCCTGCGCCTGGGTGCGGATTGGGATCTGCTGCCGGGCCTGCGTTTCTCGCCGTCCTTCTCCTGGTTCACTACCGAAGATATTCAGAACTATTTCGAGGCATCCAACGAAACCAATACCAACCGGCCTGCATCTGCCATACACAACCAGGACCGGCACGCCCAACTGGATGCGATCCTTACTTATGATAAAAGCCTGGGCCTGCGTCACCACATCGACGCCATGCTGGGCACCAGCTATATCAACGACTATGTATATACGATGAGCGGCAGCGGCCGGGGCGCGCCTACAGATAATATCCCCACGCTCAACGCATCTGCGCCGGAAACGCAGCGCATCAGCACCTACAAGTCCACGGACGTGGTGATGAGCTATTTCGGCAGGATCAATTATGATTACGACCAGAAATACCTGTTCTCCGCCAGCCTGCGTGTAGACGGTTCTTCCCGCTTCTCGGAGCAGCACAAATGGGGCTGGTTCCCCGGTGTGTCCGCCGGCTGGAACATAGACCGGGAAGATTTCTGGGAGCCACTCAGCCGCCCCGTTTCCCGCATGAAGCTGCGCGCCAGTTGGGGGCAGGCAGGTAATAACCTCTTATCCATTTTTGACTCACAAGGCTCCTACAGCACTTCCTATAATTATATCAACGACGGCACCAACAACTCCGTGCCCGTAAACTATAACGGCCAGGCGGGTATCCTGAACGCCAAACTGGCTAACAATAACCTGATCTGGGAAGTAACCACTTCTTTTGATGTGGGACTGGACATCGGACTGTTCGATAACCGCATCTCCCTGCTGGTGGATTATTACAACAAGCTTACCAGCAACCGCCTGTTCGACAAGCCGCTTACCGCATCTTCCGGCTTTGACGACATCAGGAGCAATTTCGGTTCCATCCGCAACAGCGGCTTTGAAGTGGAGCTGTCCGCCACACCGGTGCGCACCGCCAATTTCTCCTGGGACCTGGGCTTCACCTTTGCCTATAACAAAGGCGTGGTGGTGGAGCTGCCCGAAAATGGCGAAGACAAGAACCGCACCGGCGGCAACTATGTATATGACCCGGCGCAGAAAGCCTATGTGAAAGTGGGCGGCCTGGCAGAAGGGGAGCGCTTTGGCCAGCGCTATGCCTATAACCTGGTAGGCGTGTACGCAACAGACGAGGAAGCCGCCAATGCGCCTGCCGACGTAGAATCCGGCCGCCGGCAGAAAATAGGCGGCGATGCCATCTGGCAGGACGTGGACGGCAATGGCGAGATCGATTACCGCGACATGGTGTTCATGGGCTACATCCGCCCCGACAAGACCGGCGGCATGGTAAACACGCTCACCTACAAAGGCCTGACCATGCGCTTGGTGGTGGACTATGCCATGGGCCACGTGATAGACAACGCTTTCCGCGCCCGCTCCAACGCCAGCGCGCGGAACAATAACATGACTCTCTCAGATGTGATCAGCGACAAGATATGGAAACAGCAGGGCGACCAGGCGTCCATTCCCCGCTACACCGTGCAGAGCGATGTGGATTACAACTGGGACAATCACCTGCGGCCCAGCAATGGCATTGGCGCCAGCTCCGGTTACAGCAGCAACAACTCGCTCTATTACAAGAAAGGGGATTACCTGGCCTTCCGCGAGCTGTCGTTCAGCTACCGGCTTAAGTCGCCGCTTTTACAGAAGGCGTACATACAAAACCTGGAGCTGTTTGCCGGCGTCTATAACATCGGTTATATCACGGGTTATGACGGCCTGATGCCCGAAGTGTATGCGGGCAATGATCCCGGCCTGTACCCGCGTCCGCGCGCATACAACCTGGGCGTAAAAGCCAGTTTTTAACAATGTGCAAATATGCAGATATGCAGATGTGTAAATGAAGTAATAAATGTGCTCGTTCGCTGCATTCCATCTGCACATCCGCATATCCGCACATTCGCACATTTAAATGATACAGTTATGAAACTTAGAACAATATTCATATGCTGCTCCGTATTGCTGTTCACCGCCTGTAACAGCATACTGGATGTAAAACCGGAATCTGATATCACGAACAATAACTACTGGAAATCGGAAGGGGACGTAACCGGCTATATGACCGGCATCTATACCCAACTGCGGGATGTAAATAACAGCACCTACTACTTCGAGGACCGGGGAGATGCTTTTGTGCCCGGCCTGGAAGGCGGTATGACCAATGCCTGGCAGCAGAACCTGAACGAGGCGAACGCGCCTAGCTGGCTGGGTTTCTATAACCTGGTGTATCACTGTAACCTGCTGCTGAAGGACGGCAGGGACATTCCCTTTTCCGTGCAGGCCAACAAGGACCGCGTAATGGCGGAAGCGCATTTTGTGCGCGCCTATGCCTACTTCCTGCTTATCCGCATCTGGGGCGATGTGCCTATAGAGCTGCAGCCGGCTGTGGACGACAACCCGCCGCTTACGGCCCGCTCGCCGGCAACAGATGTGATGCAACTGATATTGAATGATGTGGACTCGGCCATCGCGCTGTTCCCGGAAGATGGTTTCAGGGACAAGAGCCGCGCCTCCCGGCCGGCTGCCTGGGCATTGCGTGCCGATGCCCTGCTGTGGAAGGCAAAAGTGCTGAATGGCGGAGAGGCAGATCTGCAGGCGGCGCTCACGGCCATTGACAATGCCACCGCCGGTGTGTCCCTGCAGCCCAGCCTGGAAAGGGTGCACGCTACGGATAACCGCAACAACAGCGAAGTGATATTTTCCATCCACTTCCAGCGGGATGAGCGCTCCGACAGCTACGGCAGCCGCCTCAAGCCCAGGGATATCTTTGTGCAGAACGCCGTGAACAAAAGCAGCATCGCCTTTGCCAAGAATGGGGCCCGGAGCATGTATATGCCCAGCCCCAAACTGGATACGCTTTTTGACAAATACCCCGGCGACACCCGCAAGGATCAGTCTATTATCAAAGCCATTGACGGCGACGGGGAAGTGATGGGCGTTTTTGATAACAAGCTGCGCGGCACGGCGTTTAGTGATGACCGTTATTTTGACAATGACCAGATCGTATATCGCCTGGGCGGACTGCTGCTGCTGAAGGCGGAAGCCCTGGCGGCACTTAACCGGGTGCCGGAGGCCATCACGGAGCTGAACAAAGTGCGGGGCCGTGCCGGTACCGGCAACTACCCCGGCGCTACCGATAAGGCCACCGTGGAAAAAGAGATACTGGACGAGCGCTTCCGCGAGCTGTACATGGAGCTGAAACGCTGGCCCGATCTCCTGCGCTTTCATTTTGCCGGCACTATTAATGTGTATGATGTAGTGCCTAACCTGGAAGGGAAACAGTTGCCGCTGTTCTTCCCCATACGCCGGGCATTCATAGACATTAACCCGAACCTGGAGCAGACAGAAGGATATTAAAACCCTATATAACCCTTAAAAATGTAACTGTATGCAACACAAAATTCTGTATGCCGCGATGCTCCTGGCCGGCGTAGCCTGTAAGAACAGCCTGGTTGCGCCATTGGACCAGTCCCCCCAAACAAACGCCGATGCAGCCGGCGATGTGCAGATCATGGCGCAGGTGCATAACTACCAGGTACTGTTCGATGGCGGCACCAACGGTTATCACTCTTACCGTATCCCGTCCATCATCCGGACCAACAACGGTACGCTCATTGCATTCTGCGAGGGCCGCATGGCCAATAACAAGGACTATGGCAACATCAACCTGGTGTACAAACGGTCATTCGACAACGGCGCTACCTGGACGGGCCTGGGCGAGGTAGTAGGGAAGGGCCTCGGCACCTGGGGCAATCCCACGGCGGTGACCGACGCCAGCACCGGCCGCGTATGGCTGTTCCTGTCCTGGAATGACCAGTACCATAACCAGCAGGGCAACGATGGCTATGAAAAGATAGACGCCTGGGGCGACCGGCGGGTATACGTGACCTACAGCGATGACGACGGCGCTACCTGGGAAGACCCGGTAGATATGACCAGCACCCTGCTGCCACCGGGCTTCACCTGGGACGCCATGGGCCCCGGCATCGGCATCCAGACCAAGCATGGCCCGCATCCCGGCCGCCTGATCATCCCCGCTTCCCGGCGGAACATCTACAGCGATGATCATGGCGCTACCTGGCACTACCAGATGCTGCCCGACGGCTCCGGCGAAGCCACCATCGTGGAGCTGCCCAATGGCACATTGATGCGGAATGACCGTCCTGGCACCGCGCAGTTCAACATCGCCAAACGGCGCTGGATATCCACCGGCTCCATCGAGAACGGCTTCTCCGCCTGGGCGCCCAACAACACGCTGCTGGACCCGCGCTGCGAAGGCTCCATCCTCCGCTATACGGACTCGCCCAGCCGCATCTATTTCCTGAACCCGGCCAGTACGGAAAGAAGGTGCAAGATGCGCATCCGCATCAGCTATGATGAGGGCGCCACCTGGCCCATCAGCCGGAGAACGCACGACTGGCTGTCGGATGAAGCCACCTGCGACAACGGCAAGGGCGGCTACTCCAGCCTGGTAAAGACCGCCGATTTTATGACCGGCGCATTGATAGAGATCAACGAAAATGTAAATGCCAACAGCACCAGCAACCGGTCTATCGAATTTCATAAATTTAACCTGTCCTGGATACTGAACGGCGCTACGGAACCTAATTAAACCGGCTTAACGCTTATGCTTAGATTTCTTTTTTGCAGCTTGATTTTTTCTTCCTTTGGTTTTGGTTCGTCCCCGTCCTGTGCGGCGGGGCCGGACCAACCATCACTGCCTTACATTTTTGCCAACGGCAGCGAAGGCTACAATTGTTACCGCATTCCCGCCATCGTGCGCACCAGGAAGGGCACGCTCCTGGCCTTTGCAGAGGCCCGGAAAAAGGATTGCAAGGACGAAGGGGATATTGACCTGGTGCTGAAGCGCTCGGAGGATAACGGCAAAACCTGGAGCACACTGCTACTGGTATGGGACGATGGCGACAATACCTGCGGTAATCCCGCCCCGGTAGTGGATGAAAGCACCGGCGTGGTGCACCTGCTCATGACCTGGAACAAAGGCGAGGACCATATTCGCGAGATCAACGCCGGCACTAGCACGGATACCCGCCGCGTATTCGTGGCGCAGTCCTCTGACGACGGCCTGCACTGGTCTTCCGCAAAGGAAATAACGGCATCGGTTAAACGCGATAACTGGGCCTGGTATGCCACCGGCCCCTGCCATGGCATACAGGTGCAAAAAGGCGCCCATGCCGGCCGCCTGGTCATTCCCTGCGATCATGTGGAGCTGGGGGCCAAACGTGGTTATTCCCACGTGATCTTTTCCGATGATCACGGCGCTACCTGGCAACCGGGCGGCAGCAGCCCCCGCGACGGCACCGACGAAAGCACCATCGCAGAACTGTCTGACGGCCGCCTCATGCTCAACATGCGCAACTCCGCCCGTGAAGGCATGCGGATGGTGGCTACCAGCACGGACGGCGGGCAGACGTTCGGGAACCTGCGGGCCGACAGCGCGCTGGTGGAACCGGTATGCCAGGGCAGCCTGCTGGATTACCGGCGCAGGAAAAAACATTACCTGCTCTTCTCCAATCCTGCCAGCAGCAAGCGAACGGACATGACCATTAAAGTAAGCGCGGACGATGGCCGTACCTGGACAAAAGGCCATACCGTGTACAACGGCCCTTCCGCCTATTCCGATATGGTCATGCTGCCTAATGGAAAAGTAGTGCTCCTGTATGAGGGCGGCACCAGGAAACCGTATGAAGGCATTGCCATTGAAATATTACCTTTTAAAAAACTGACTGGACTTTAAAAAACACATAAAATAATGCGAATAGAAGGATTGGTTGCTGCGATCTTCACACCCTTTAACGAAAATGGTTCCCTGAACCTGGCAATGGCTCCCATACTGGTGGAGCAACTGGTAAATGACGGTCTTACCGGCATTTTCGTGTGCGGTACTAACGGGGAAGGCCCCAACATGACCATTGAAGAACGGATGGAAGTGGCGGCCGCTTTTGTAAAGGCGGCGGATAAAAAGCTGAAGGTGATGGTGCACGTAGGGCACCCCACCATTGCAGAATCCCAAAAACTGGCGGCCCATGCGGCGCAGATAGGCGCGGATGCTATTTCCGCGGTAGCGGCATTTTACTTTAAGCCCGTGTCTGTAGGCAACCTGGTGAACAGTATGGCCGCCATAGCCGGCGCTGCGCCGGAGTTGCCATTCTATTACTATCATATTCCCGTGCTTACCGGGGTGGGCATGGATATGCTGGAGTTTTTACGTTTAAGCGAGCACGTGATCCCCAACCTGGCCGGTATCAAATACACTGCGCCTACCCTGCACGAATACCAGTCCTGCCTGCAGTACGAAGGCGGGAAATATGATATCCTCTACGGTACGGACGAAATGCTGCTCAGCGCCATGGCCGTAGGCGCCAAAGGCGCTATTGGCAGCACCTACTCCTTTGCCGCGCCGGCCTACCTGCAGGTGATGCAATTGTTCGGTGAAGGCCGGCTGGAAGATGCCCGCCAGTTGCAGTACCGGCTGGTAGACATGGTACGGCGTTTTGTAAAGTACCCGCCGCTGCCGGCCCAGAAAGCCATTATGCAAATGACAGGCCTTAACACGGGTCCCTGCCGGCTGCCCCTCACCAGCCTCAGTGCAGAGCAGGCCGCTGCATTAAAAACGGACCTGGAAGAGTCCGGTTTTTTTCAGATGATGGAAGCAATAAGAAGCAGGAAATATGAAGTAGGAAGTATGAAGTAAAAAGTACGAATCCAGCATTGTACTTCATGCGTCCGATATCCGGTGTCATGCTTCATACATCTTACTTCACAAATCATATTTAACACATGCGTTTTCACTTCATATACCTTATTATCATTACCATATTCTTTTCTTTTAACCGCAGCAATGCCCAGCAGTCCCATGCCTGGTTCAACTGGACGGAGCTGCCGGCCATTCCGGATACCACGGGCTTCGCCGGCTCTTTTGCCGGCGTGTCCAACGGTGCGCTGATCGTAGCGGGTGGCGCCAACTTCCCTGGCGACGCTCCCTGGAACGGCGGAACAAAAACCTGGTATGATCATGTATATGTGCTGGAACAACCCGGCGGACCGTGGAAGCTGGCCGGCCGGCTGCCCCATCCCCTGGGATACGGCGTATCCGCTACCTGGCGGGATGCGCTCGTTTGCGTGGGGGGCAGCGATGCCAGCCGGCACTATGCCCGGGCTTTCCTGCTGCGTTATGTGAATGATTCGATACAAACCGAAGCGCTGCCGGATCTCCCTGCGCCCAATGCCAACGCCTGCGGCGTATTGATAGGGGATGTCCTGTACGTGGCCGGTGGCACGGCATCACCGGCGGATACCACTGCGGAGAAATATTTTTGGTCCCTGGACCTTTCCCTGCCGGCCGCGCAGCGCGCCTGGAAAACACTGCCGCCCTGGCCCGGCCCGGCGCGTATGCTAAGCGTGGCCGGAACGCTGGACGGCGCTTTTTACCTGTTCAGCGGCGTGCGCACGTTCACGTTACCCGGCGATGCTGCCATGCAGCGGGAATTCCTGGAAGATGCCTGTAAGTATGAGCCGGGCGAAGGCTGGACGGCTTTAGCGCCCATGCCGGCGGCTACCGCAGCAGCGCCGGGGCCTGCATTTGTGGCCGGCCAGTCGCACCTGCTGATATTCGGCGGCGACGACGGAACGTACTTCAACCAGCAGGAGACGCTGCAGGACCGGCATCCCGGCTTCCCGCACACGGTATGGGGCTATAATACCATTACCGGCTCCTGGGCCGCGTTTGACAGCTTGCCGGCGCCGCATCCGCCGGTCACCACGCCGGCCGTGCTGTGGCAGGGCAACCTGGTGTTTCCCGGCGGCGAGGTCCGCCCTGGCGTCAGAACGCCGGGGGTGAGCATGGCCGCGCCTGTACAGCCGCCCGGCGCCTTTAGCGCGCTGGACTGGGGGGTGGTAGGGCTGTACTTCCTGCTGGTAGTGCTGATCAGCGTGATCGTGTCCCGCAAAATGCAGGACACCACCAGCGATTTTTTCCTGGGCGGCAGCAAAATACCCTGGTGGGCCGCGGGTTTGAGCATCTTCGGCTCCAAGCTCAGCGCCCTTACCTTTATTGCCATTCCTGCCAAAGCCTACGCTACGGACTGGGTGTATTTCCTGAATAACATGATGATCGTGGCGGTAGCGCCCCTCATCGTCTATTTCTACCTGCCCTACTTCCGTAAGATGAAGCTGACCAGCGTATACCAGTACCTGGACATCCGCTTCAACTCCCGCGTGAAACTGTTAGGAAGCCTTACTTTCGTCGTGTTCCAGGTGAGCCGCCTGGGCATTGTGATCTACCTGCCGGCGCTGGTGCTCAGCACCGTTACCGGTATCAATATCCTAGTGTGCATTGTAGGCATCAGCGTGATCACTACAGCCTATAGCGTGTCCGGCGGCATTGAGGCCGTGATCTGGACGGAGGTGATGCAGGTAGTGGTGCTGCTGGGTGGCGCTTTGCTTAGCCTGGTGTTCATGGCCGGTTCCCTGGATGGCGGCGTGGGACAATTGGTAAAGGAAGCGGCGGATAATGGCAAGTTCCGCCTGGCCCTGCTGCAGGGCGACATTACGGAGCCGGTGTTGTGGGTGGTATTCGTGGGCGGCTTCCTTACGCAACTGGTCACCTATTCATCAGACCAGGTGGTGGTGCAGCGGTACCTTACCACTTCCACGGAAGCGGAAGCGCGGCGCTCCATTTATACCAACGCACTGCTGGTGATACCGGCCTCGCTGATCTTCTTCAGCGTAGGTACGGCGCTGTGGGTATATTTCAAACATAACCCGGCCCTGCTGAACCCGCATGGCAATACGGACGATATCTTTCCCTGGTACATTTCGCAACGCCTGCCCACCGGCCTCTCCGGCCTGGTGATAGCCGGGCTGTTTGCCGCTACCATGTCTACCATCAGCTCCAGCATGAATTCCATTGCTACGGTGATCACCACGGACTTTTACCAGAAATTCAAACCGGGTACTACAGACCGGCAGCGGCTGCGCTTTGCCCGCCAGGCCACGCTGTTGCTGGGCGTGCTGGGTTGCGCCATCGGCATCTACCTGGTATCCCTGCACAATACTTCCATCTGGGACCAGTACCTGAAGGTGATCGGGCTTTTCGGCGGCTGCCTGGCAGGTATGTTCCTGGCCGGCATTTTCTTCCCGCGGATCAATGCGCCGGGCATTTTCACCGGTTTTGTCACCAGTGCGGTAGTGCTTTATTTCGTGCAACGCGCAGAAGTGGTCAACTTCTTCCTGTACCCCGCCATTGCCGTGGTGGTGTGCGTGGCGGTAGGCTATGTGGCGTCGTTGTTCTTCAGCATTAATAATAGAATTTCAAATGTAAAATGATAAATGTAAAATGTAAAAGTTGGTTACAGATGTTCAGCGCAACATCATTGCTTTGATCATACAATTCCTCCAACTTTTACATTTAAGATTTTACATTTGAAATTTTACATTTTCACGTAACCGGTATGCTCCGGTGCGACTTGTATTTCTTTCGCAGCCGCATGCTCAGGGATACCAGCATCACGCCGGCCACAATGGCGTAGATACCGAAGATGATGGTGAGGGTAAGCGCGCCTGCCACGGGATTGATGAAGATCAGTATCCCGAAGAGAATGGTGAGGATGCCGCCTGCAATGTACCAGCCTTCACCGGTAATTTCTTTCCGCAGCCTTACGGCAACGATGATCTCTACAATACCGGCTACGATGGCCCATACGCCGGCAATGTATATCAGCGCGATGCCGGTGGCAAAGGGGTTGGCGAAGGTGATTACGCCGATAATAATGCCAAACAGGCCGGAAACGATATACCAGCCCCAGTCCCGGGACTGCTTGCGCGCGCTGATGCCGGCAATAATGGAAAAGATACCGTCAATGAACATGTAGGCGCCGAGGAAGAGCACCAGGGTGCCGAAGGTAATGCCCGGTACAAAAATGGCCAGCAGCCCTATTAACAGCGCAGCGATCCCCCGGAGGAGAAATACCCACCAGTAACGGCTAATTGGAGTTTGCATAACAGATTGGATTTGATATGTCATGAGGGCCGCAATATGTATACCAATAATTAACCCGGTGAGCCATGCGGTCACTTCCCTTCTTTCTCCAGCTCCCGTTTAATGCCCTGGATAATGATCTCCTGGGAGATGTTGTAGACGCCTTTTTCCAATGCATTGAGACATATGTGTTGCACCACGTTTATAATATGCGAGCCTGTCAAAGCGTAGGTATCCGCGATGCTGCGGAGGTCTGTATCTTCATCAAGGGTAATGGCGGGCGGGAATGCTTTGGTCCATAGCAGGTAACGTTCTGCCGGCTGGGGGGGCGGGAAATAGATAAGGGCGTTAAAGCGCCGAATAAAGGCGTCGTCCATATTATTCCTGAAGTTGGATGCCAGGATGGTGAGCCCGGCATGCATTTCAATGCGCTGCAACAGGTAGCTGACCTCCTGGTTGGCATATTTGTCATGCGCATCGCGTACACCGGTACGTTTACCGAAAATAGCGTCGGCTTCATCAAAAAAGAGTATCCAGTTTTTGTCTTCGGCCTTATCAAAAAGGGAAGACAGGTTTTTTTCCGTTTCGCCGATATATTTACTGACCACGGTGGACAGGTCTATACGAAATACCTCCCTGCCGGTATGTTTCCCGAGCAGGGTGGCGGTAAGTGTTTTGCCGGTGCCGGGCGGGCCATAGAACAGCAGTTTGTAGCCCGGCTTCAGCTTTTTAGCCATGCCCCATTCCTCCATCAGGGTTTTGCCGTGCTTCAGCCAGTTTTGCAGTTCCTGTATCTGCTTCCATACGTTTTCGGGTAGTACCAGGTCGGCCCAGGTCATTTGCGTGGTAATATGTTCTGCCGGGAAAGTGGTGCTCAACTGGGGCAGGCCTACCTTGCCGGTGGTAAATACCTCCGCAAACTCAGGGTCAATGAGCAGCTTCCCGCTCAGCGGCGGTTCGCCTCCACTGACCGTTTCAAGGGAAAGTATGTGGTGCCTGAATAACCATTGTTCCTTATTGAATAGCGGCAGCAGTTGTAAACGGGCCTGGGGGTTGGTGCCTGCCAGCAGGAACAGGGCGGTTTCTCCTGTAGGCAGCATGCCACGGTGACGCTGCCCCCGGGTGCCGCCGAATTCCGGCAGTTCGCCACCTTGGGGCAGGAATTGCTGTATCAGGCCGTCGAAGAACCCGGCTACCACATGAGGGGCCAGGGCGATCAGCAGTAGCAGTAATTCATTATGACCGGGGCGATGCTGTTTTATAAACCGGGCAAACGAGGATGGGTCCTCCTCATGCGGCAGTGTTAACGGCGGGTATTCCGGCACAGGCTGCTGCAGGTGGGTGGCCAGCCTGTCAGCGATGCAGCATTGCAGGTACTCCAAAGCCGTAATGAGGTAAGGGACCGGTTGCCCGTTTGACTGTTGTGCCGGGGGCGGCACGGAGGTAATATGCTTGAGCGTTGTTTGCATGTTGCTTTTTTATCCGTTAGGGACAGGTAGGTATGGTTGCGGTGGCAGCAGCTACCGTAGTGCTGCCTGTAGCGCCTGCCTTAAAGGTGGTAAGCGTGCTGGCATCTGCCGCCAGGGTGTGCATCTGGAGCACATTGGTGAAAAGACGGAACGGACCTGCGCCTACCCGGTATTCGTAGGGGATTACCAGGAATATGCTCCCCGGTGTGAATGGTGGTGAGCCGCCACAATGCCCGGAGTATGCACAGTCGCCCAGTACGGACCGGGTGCCTTTACCCGCTACTACCACGTTGGTCAGGGCTTTGTCCGGACAAGGCCCCAACCCGGCCGGCGCGCAATGGCCGCCGCTGAAGGTATTGCAGGAATAAGCGCCGCCCGGCGGTATCGGGGTGCCTGTAACGTCCAGCTCACGGTACCGTACATTATTGAAGTTTACGGTGTCCGGTAGCAGGAACACATCCAGCAGTAAGCCCGAGTCCGGGAAGTTCTGCCGGTGTTTGACGTTTGAGCCCGTTGCACGTTCCATAAATACGCCGGTAGGGGCAATGATCCTGAACACAATGGAGGCTCCGCCTGCGGTGATGGTGACGGTTTGCGCCGTATCCGGGGCCGTGAATGTAACGGATGCGCCGGTAAGTGAAGAAAGTGAAGCCGGACCTGCACTGCTGTCCCAGAGCGTAAGAGGATCGCCGGAGGAATGTGTAAGCGTCACTTGTTCTCCGACCCCGATGTTGGTACGGGTGCGTAGTCCCGGTGAAGCGGCTACGGTCCTGCTGGAGATGGTCACCAGGTCAAGGGCCCCTGCGCGCATGGTGGCGTCGCCGGCAGCGCCCCGGGGGCCGGCCGCTTCCATCCGGCCTATTCTGGCCTGTGGAATGCCGCCGCGGGTGGTCAGCACATTTCTTACCGCATCGGCCCGTTTACAGGAAAGGCTCTGGTTGAATGCGAGGGGGCCTTCCATGCTGGCAACGCCCAGGATGTTAATGCCTGCAGTAGGACTGATGCCTGCCGCAAAGCCCAGGAGCCGGGCTTCTTCACCCGGCGCAAATTCATCACAGTTTATATTGAACAGGAAACGTGCGCCCAGCGGATCTTTGGGAACAAGGTTACAATCCGCGGGAACAGGCCCGATAGCGGTAGTGCCACAAGCTCTTTGCAGCATGCCGGAAGCGCCATGCCCGCCTTGTTGTATCACATGCGTCAGTTCATGCGCCAGCAGGTGCCTGCCCTCCGTTGCAGCAGGGGCATATTTCCCTTCATTAAAATAAATATCAGTGCCATGTGTAAAAGCCTGGGCGTTCAAATCGCGGCTGAGCTGTACCGCCTGCGCGCCGGTATGCACTTTTACCTGGCTGAAGTCTGCACCAAAACGGTTTTCCATCCATGTTCTTGTTTCCTGCTGCAGGGGCTGGCCGCCGCCTTTGCTGCTATACAGGGATGCCGCTACCTGGTCATGCACCGGCGGGCCTGCTTCCTTGCGTTGCACGGCATGTTCCTCTTCGTGCTCGCAGGCAGCGCATTTTTTTTGAATGACCGGTACTGTTGCATCCGCTTTCTTTTGCAGTTGCTCCTCCTGTTCACAGGCAGCACATTTTCGCTGCACCAGCCGGCTGATCCCGCTGGCTGCCAGTGGTGAAAAGAAGGGAGGCAGCCCCTGACTGCCAGGCATACGCATTACTTTGTCTGCCATGGCATCTGCCTCCTGCTCGTACATATCGCCGGGCTCGTTCACCGTGAGCTTAGGCTGTACCAGGGCAGGGGAGAAGAAGCTGCCTCCCTTGTTGTTGTTAGCAGCTATGTTTTCCTTTGTTCGTGCATGCTGCATAGTGTTCGTTTATTTTCTTTATTTGAAACCCAGATCGGCCAGCGTGCCTTCAAAGACCAGTTGCCCGGCAAGAGAGAGCCGGAAAGGCTGCTCTGGCTGCTGGCTGAGGGTAATGAAGTATATGCCGATGCCGGTATCTGTTATCTTCTTCACTGCAATGTCGCTGCCTTCCAGTTTTATTGCGTCCTTCCAGCCGGAACCAATGAACTTCCCGTTAGTGGCGCGGGGTATGAAAGTGAGCACTACATTGCCCAACAGGTCTTTTCCTGCTTTGGGCTTAGAGGCCTGCCGGTCTATTTCCGGGAAGTGTACGAAGAAGCTTTCCTGGTGCTGCCGCTGGATCTTTCCTAACTGTGGATGCGTGGCTGTAATGTTGAAGATGGCCTGGTAGGCGCCGGTTACTTTCAATCCGTTGTAAACACCTTTGTACGTGTTGTCAAACGGGTTAAATAAAAGCCGGATGGTTTGTTCCTTGCGCCTGATTTTGTTCCTGAAGCTCTTGTCCTTCAGCAGCAGGGCCATCTTTGCTGCAACAGCGGAAACGGTATCACCAGCCTGTACTACAAAGTCCGCATCATCGCGGGTTATCGCCTTTACGTTACTTTTGGCTACCAGGTCGTTTACGTCGTCGCCGGGCTGGATAATGGTCACGGTCACCTTTGCGTTCTTAACCGGTTTCCCCTGCACGGTGAGCTTGACGTTGGGACGCAACAGGTCGTTTACTTTAAATTCCTGGGCGCCCAGCGAGAAAACCGGTTTCACATTGCGGTCGTCTATCGCCACTATCATGGTAAAGGGCACGGCCGCCGTATCAGGAGTGCCAAGCGCGGGCACAATGGTCCATTTGCCATCCACCGCAACCTGGGTAGCCTGCGCAGCAGTTGCCGTTACGCCGGGCTTTATGGAGAAGGAGATGAAACCGGGACCGTTCACGATGTTGACGGCATCCTTCATGTCCACCCCGTTTCTTGTAATGGTCTTAAAGAAAGCCCCGTGCTGCGCGGGAGCTACCAGGGTAACTACCAGGGCGTCTATTCCTTTATTGACATCAAAGGATTGGGGGGCCGCCTGACCGGTGCCTGCGGCAAAGGAGCCTGCTATTCTTGCCCCGGACTGCACACCGAAAATATTCTTCAACTGTTCTATAAAGGCCAGTTGAAAAGCCTGCTCGTCTGCTTCATCCTCGCTTTCCAGCAATAGTGCCGTACCGCCGTTCTGTGCGGCAATATCGTTCATCAGCGCTTTGTTGGCGGTTGTGCTGCCCAGGCAGATGGTGTGTATCTGCAGCGGTTTTCCGCCCCGCAGCAATTGTCCGGAAACGGTTTGCACAGGGTTGGCGGCGTCCACCAGGTCGCCGGAATTCTGTTCTCCGTCGGAAAATACGATCATGGCCTTTGTATGCGGCAGGTCATCCGCTACCAGCAGATCGCGGCCGGCCAGTACGCCATCACCCAGGGCGGTGCCGCCGGAGGGCGTTTCCTGGGCCAGGGCATTGGGCAGTCCTGCAATCACTTCCGGCAGGGAGATCAGGTCCGGTGCATTGTAAGGCGCCTGGGGCGGGATCACGTTAGGAAAGGAGGCAAACATTCTCACGCCCAGGCGGTCTCCGGGTTTGGCAGAGGCCTGTAGCTGGTTGGCCATCACGGCTATGCCTGATTGAAGAAAATCCCAGCGGGTCTTTTTACCTGCCGCAGGAGGAAAGTTGCCTGCAATATCTGAGCCCATGCTGCCGGACCGGTCCAGTATCACGGCCAGGTCCACGGGATCGCGGTTAATGCTGACCCGGTAGGTGCGTCCTGCCGCGCTCCCGCTGCCATTGTCGGTGATCACGTTTATACGGAACTCAATAGCCCCGGCCGATTCGTTCGGCGTACCGCTGATAGTGGCGGTAGCGTCGCCTGAAGTGCCGGTAGTGGCGCCGGTGGGCAGTTTAATGTGCACGCCGCTGACTGTAAAGCCAACCAGCTCCCCGTTTTCCAGTTCTTCCTCGCTTCTGTTCGCCGGCAGGTTGGCAAAGCTCCACAATACCTGGCTGCTGGTACTGGGAGACAAGCCGATAGCTACAGGAGGGTTCACCGGGGTGCCTACCTGGAATGCAGGAAATTCAAAAAGGGGGTTATTGCCGGTAGGGATATCAATGGTTTGTGCCTGCAGGCATACGGGCAATAACAGGATCACCAGTAATGGAGTTAACAACAGTTTCAGTACAGTGAGGGAAAAAAAATTTGTTTTCATTTTCTTTAACTTGTTTGGATTTAAACATGCCGGGTTACCGGCCACCGTTTTATTGCCAGTAACCCGGTCATGGGAGGGTTAAATATTTAGTGTTTATTTCTTTTTTCTTTTGCCGAGCAATACCAGCACGCCAGCCAGCACCGCCAGTATCAGCCAGATGATCCAGCCGGGCAGCCCTATGCTGATCAGCCAGCATTTTACGCGCGTCAGGAAGCCTGCGTCGGGATCATTACAATCCTGGCTGCTGGTAAGTTTGGCGTCATAGGCCGGTTCGCCTGCAACGGATATTTTTACCGGTTCCTTTACCGTTCCTTTCATGTGGATCTCATAGCTGCCATCACCCTTGTCAACTACCCGCTCAATGGTCGCATCCGTATCATCTACGGTAATGGTGCTACCCCAGCCGGAGCCAATTAACCGGCCCTTGCTGGTTTGTGGCGTAAACGTGATAACGGAGTTGCCGGAAGAGGAAGTGCTGACAACGATGTTGGAGCTCTTGATGTCAATATCCGGGAACCGCACGTAAAAGCTTTCCTGGTGGAAACGCTGGATATTACCCAGCGCGGTATCTTTTCCGCTGATGTGGAATATAGCCTGGTACACGCCTGCTACATCCAGCCCGTTAAAAGTGGCGGTATAGGCATCCGCAGTTTTATCATATGCCAGTTGTATACTGCTTTGCTGGTTCATGACACGTTTTACAAAACTGCTGTCTTTCATTAAAGCGGAGAGCTTGGCCGCACCGGGTGTGCCCGGGTCGCCGGGCTGCTGGTCAAAATCTGTTTTAGACCGGGCCACCAGGTCGTTAATGTCATCGCCCGGTTTTACTATCCATACTTCCACCTTTGCATGATCCAGTGTTTTGCCAAGATGGCGCAGGGTGACCTTAGGCTGCATGGACTGTCCCACCTTGAAGCGCTGCGCACCCAGCGAATAGACGGGCTTTAACCCGTGATCATCCACTACTGCCATCAGCGCGTAGGGTACTGATTTGCCGGGATTGGCCCCCAGCGCTGCTCTTACCACCCATTCTCCTTCGGAGCTAAGGTTGGGCAGGCCAGGTACCGGGAATTTAATGGAGAAGGAGATGTAACCGGCGTCGGAGGTTCGCTTTACGTACTGGATCAGTTCCTGTCCGTCTTTCTTAATGGAAGTAAAGTGCGGCTCGTATCTCCTGCCAGGCCCCATCAATGTAACGATCAATGAGCTGGCGCCCTTGTTGACATGGAATGATCCTTCGGACACGGGATGGCCGGCCGGGGCCAGGGGGAAAACAGAGCTGTGGAAGTCTACCAGTTGGGGACTGCTGCCGCTCAGTATGTTCGTGATCTGCGTGGTGAACGCCATGGACATGAAATAGTTATTGATGTCCGTTACCGTACCGCTGATACCGTTATTGAGGAAAGAGCCGCCATTATTGGCCCCTATCTGCGCCATCATGTCGGGAGCAATGCCGCTGAAGCCCAGGTTCACGGTGTATATTTTGATCTCGTTAGGGGGCGTGCTTCTCAGCACTTCACCCAGCACGGTTTGCGTATACGCATTGGGCGCTGTTGTTTTCACCTGCTGATTGCCGGCATTCTGCTCCCCGTCCGAGAAAACGATCATGGCTTTGTTGTGATCGTTCGGCATGGCCGGCACCAACAGGTCCCTGCCGGCCAGCATGCCGTTGCCCAGCGGAGTATTGCCGAGGGGGCTTACCCCTGTCCACAGGCTGCCACCTGTATTTAATGCAGCCAGGTTGGCGGCATCCATCGGCACCAGTGTGCCTGCATTGAATGGTGCGCCGGGCACTACTACGCCATTATTGGTGGGATAGCTGCCAAACATTCTTACGGTGATCTGGTCGTCACTTTCCGCCAGCACCTCCAGGTGGTTCTTCATGATGCTAACGCCCTGCTGCAGCAGCTCCCAGCGGCTTTCGCCCGGGGGCGGCGAAAAGTCGGCGCCGTCCAGGGACCAGGCCATGCTGCCGGAACGATCCAGCACCAGCGCCAGGTCCAGCGGTTTACGCTGGATGTTGATCTGGTAATCGCGCTGGGCGGGCGTGCCGCCGCCGCTGTCTGTAACTATCCGTATCCTGAAATTGATGGGCAGGCCGGGCATGGTGGTAGGATCGCCCGTTCCGGAGATCTGCGCGGTGGCGGAACCTGCTGTGCCGGTGGTGGCGCCATTGGGCAGCTTGACAACAATGCCGTTTATTGTAAAACCGATCTCTTCCCCGTTTTCCATTACAGGGTCTGTTCTGCCTGCCGGTAAATTTTCAAAGGACCAGAGCACGTTGCTATGCGTATTGGGCGATAGCGAGATGTTAATGGTGCCAACGGATACATTGTGGGTGAAGTTGAATACATGCACTGCGTTAGGCCCGGGTATGTTTATATCCTGCGCCTTTACAAGCATGGGCAATAAGCCAAGGACTGCCGATAAGGTCAGCAGCCAGATCTTTTGGGGGATGTTCTTTAGTGTATTCATTGTATTGATATGATTGTTGTTCGTTTTTTAATGCCAGCTAACGTGCAGCAGGGTGCTCATCCAGGGCAGCTTTACTGTGGCAAAACCCCAGGGCAGGTGCGCCAGCAGCACGTCCTGCGCTTTTTGCTCCACCTGCAGCATATACCCGTTGCTTACCTCGGTAAGTTTGCCGGGCCTTTGCAGGAACCCTTCCTGCAGGCCCCCCGGTCCGGTGTTGCGCAATGCTTTCCAATGCCCTATTACCGCTTCCAGCAGCTCATGGCACGTGGCAAAGGCGCTGGCGGGCAGGGGCGGAGCCGCCTGTAAGGCCGTGCTGACCTCCAGCCCAGTCAGCAGCTTGGACAGCGTGAGTGCATATTCGGGTTGGCTTTCTTCCCCGTTCAGGAGCCAGCCCAGCAACTGCATGGCTTGCCAGGGCGCATGTGATGTGCACCAACCCCCGGGCTCCCATAAACCATTGCTGGTAAATAGTTCTGCGAGGAAAGGGTGCAGCAGCACCATGCCGGCATCAGGTACCTGCCAGTATGCTGCTTCACCGGCGTCTTCTTTGCTGCGCTGTGGCGGCAGGTCCTGCTTCGTGCTGTGCGCAGTCCGCCCGCCATTTGCAGCGGCCTGCATCTCCTGTTTGCCGGCAGCAGTATGGTTGCCGGCACTGGCAAGATCCCCGCCGCCCGCGGCAGGCACCGGGGGGCCTCCTGTGGCGGTTTCATTGGGGGCCGCCGCCGGTGTCGGGGCGTCAACCTGTTGCGGTTCCTCCAGGTATTCCGCCAGCGCGGCGGCATAAGCGGTAAACACAGGGGATGCCTGCTCCTGCCGGCAGGCTGCCAGCAGCGCCCTGCCTGCCTCCCGGAACAAGGCCCTGTTGTGGGCGGTCGTTTTTACCAGCAGCTCAGGCAGGTCCAGGCGGGGCGTGTTATGCCCGCCCGCGATGATCCAGCTTGTCCAGAACTGTTGATGGAAGAGGGGCAGGAGTTCTTCAAACTGCCGGAAGGCCTGTGCCAGCGGCGTCCATTGCGCCAGGGCATTATGGCCATCCAGGCGCAGGGCTTCCAGCAGTTCGCTTATCTGGCCTGGTGCAAACAGGTTCACCATTCTTATACGGGCGGCGGCCTGTTGCTGCAGCACCTGGCGAAGCGTGCTTTTTTCGCCTGTGGTCATCTCTCTGAGGTAGCCGGCAGTAAAGGCATCTGCCAGGGAACCGGAAGTTGCTGTGAACCACCAGGGCAGCGTGCCGGATTGCAGAAAGTGCAGCAGCGCCATATAAAGGGCTTGTGCTGTGCTGGCCACTATGGGCGCCTGCGTTGCCTCCCGGTCAGGCGCCGGGGCGGCCGGGCTATCACCTCGTGTCAGTGCAGGAGCGCTGCCAGGCGTATTGGGCGTATCGGCTGATTTCGTACCTACGGCGCTGTTATAGTGCTCCAGTAGCGCCTCCGACAAGCGGTGATCCAGGCGCCGCCGGGTTTCTTCTTCCAGGTTGCCCGGTAAAAGAATGCCGAGGTCTATTTCCAGCTTGTCTATAATGAAATGCCGGCCTTCCAGCGGCAGCGCCTCAAAACAGGATTCCACTACCGGCATGATCACTTTTTTCAGCAGCCGGCTGGCCTTCAGGTCCCATTCCAGTCCTGTTGTGCTGCTGCCGGCAGCATTTAACAGGAATACCTGTTTTTGAATGATATGTGAAGCAACCTGCTGCATATATACTAACTGTTCCTGGTGAATACTTCATTCAGCGTCTGTACCAATGCTGCTCTCAAGGGGCTAATGACGGCTGTGGCCGTTTCATCCGTAAACCAGGCTTCCAGCCATGCCTGGTATTGCTGTTCCACATTCTCGAAGCAGGGGTCTGCAGCGCCAACGGGCTGGCCCGGTTCCATGTGGTCTATCCATATGATCCTGGGCAGTACGTGCGCCGGGCAGGCTTTCCTGACCTGCTGGGTCACATATTTCCGGTACTCGGGGTCCATATTGCTGGTAGCATGGGTGGGCGCAGCCGGGCTGCCGGGCAGAGATACGTTGCTGGTATAGCCGGAGGGGAACAGGAAGCTTACCTGGAAAGCATAAGGATCCTGCATTCCAGGTATCGCCAGGTCTGTGTCGCCATCCTGGTAGGGATATAGCAGCGCATGCTCGATCATATAAAACCCTTCGAGGTTGTAGCGGCGGTATATATGGAACAATATGCGGTTCACTTCCTGCCGGGCCAGTTGCGGGGTGGCAAAAGTTTGCGGACTGCGTGCCAGTACATCGCCGCCGGCGTCTTTTAATACAGGTTGGTATTGGGAGGGAACCGGTTCGGCTATGTCATAGTGCTCAAACAGTATTCCCCTGTCTATCACCCGTTGAATGGCGGATTGCGCTTTTGCAACGGCGTCCGCATCCGCAGGCGCTGCGTAGTCTTTTTCGCTAACCAGCAATGTATCGCCGGCAAAGCCGGGCAGTTCCCACAGCCGGAAGCGTTTGTGGATATTGGCATCCGGCGGGGGATCATCAAATAGTTCAAAATATTCATCCAGGGGATGGTAGGTTAACTGCCGGCGTTCCTGCAGTACAAGGCCAAGCAGGTGATACAGGCGGCTTTCTATAGGCGCCAGCGTATGGCGCACCCACAGTTGCAGCATGGTTTGCACCAGCCCTGTAACTGCTGCCATGGCCGCCGGCGGGGAGGCAAAGGCGGCAACGCTTTCGGCAATCTCTGCATCGGCAGGGTTGCTGCCGGGTTGCTGTATGACCAGGCGGTATTGCATACCGGAGGAGGCCGCGCTGTAACTGCCGGCCACTGTAGCCAGCAAAAAAGTGGCTGCCGCCCGTTGACGGCATTCCGCCATGCCGGGCAGTGGTAATGGGGAGCGGAATAAGGGCGTACCGCTGACATCCAGGATGGTCCAGTGAAAGCCGTTTGCCACAGGCTGAATCACTACCAGGTCTTCCCGGCGTATGGCCGGGTTGCCGAAGGACTGGGCCCTGTCCCGGTTCAGCGCCGGCAGGGCATGGAGGAAAGCAGCCTTTTCACGTATCAGTTGCCGGGAGGCGATATTGCGTTCTGCCTGTTGTATACTCAGCAGGTCGGGCACCAGTTGGTTGTCGCCGGTGGCCATTTTTGCCGCCCTGCGGTAATTCAGTTCCGCCTTGTCGTACATATCTTCTCCCAGTACGGCCAGCAAATGGTTCAGCACACGGTTGCGACGGTTCAGGAAAGCCTCCTCCTGTTCGGTGGCCGCTTGCAGGGCCGTCATATACCCGCCGGGGGAGCCGAGCAAAGGCGCCACCTGGGACAGTTCATGCAGGGGATAGGAGAAAAGCGTTTGCGCCGGCTCCGGCCGGGCAGAGAAAAATGCGTTGAAGTTGGCCAACTGGCCCGCCACGCCGGCAGTCAACTGTTCCAGGAAGAACAGGTAGCCATTGAGCTGCAGCGCCTGTGCTTTTCGCCGGGCGCTGGCCGTGGCCGGCAACCCGGCTTCTCCCACGCCATATGCAAACGGCAGATCGTTCTGGAGGGGATAATATTCCGACACCGGGTAAACGTTGCCCGGCGTCACCGGGATATCAACAGGGCCGTCAACAGCCGGCGGCTGAGCGCTTTGCTTTTTATAGGTGAATAACTGCACCACGCGGTTAATGTCATAGCCGACCTCTATGCCGTTGCGCAGGCATATAATACGCGACTTTAACAGGCTGAGGCGGAGTATGTGCCGCTGGCTTTGCACCAGGTGCAGGCAGTTGCGCGCATTGATAGTGACCGGCAGGTTGTCCAGGTAATTGGCCAGGCTGACATTCCGCACGGCTGCTATGTTGCGCGAGCTGGTGTTTTCCTGTTGTATGACGTCGGTCCCGCTGCCGTCCCGCTGCTGCAGTATGATCCGCAGGATATCGGAGGTATACAGCACCTCCGCCTGCTGTGATGCAGTGAGTGCGGTATTGGACAGGAAGCCGGCATCCAGCAGGGGACCTTCGAAGATCTCTTCCGGGGACAACCGTTGCCGTAAAGTATCCAGGGATTCAAAAACAGGGTCCGGTGCTATGAAGCGGTCCAGGTGATAAAAGATGTCGGCCAGCAGATTTTCGGGGTTCACACCGGCATTTATTTCCAGGGTAGCCGAGATGGCAATTTCCTGCAGGCGCGCCGCATTGAATTCCGCGAAGTCCTCGCAGAGGTTACGGTAGTTACCAAGATAGCGCCGTACAATACGCATGTCGTTATAAGCGTCGCGTACACGGTGGTTGAACTGCCGCACCAAAGCAATTTCTTCCGGGGTGTCTGCCAGGTTGATCATTTTTGCTTTTACTGCCGGCAGGATCAGGGGAATTGCTGTTGCCGGATCCTGCAGGGGCGAAATGATCCTTACCACTACCAGTAATACGGCTTCCTGGTTGCCCGGCACCGGGGGTTGGGTGTAGGTCACCCTGAAGCGTGCAAACCAGGCGTTGCTGTCTTCAATGCTGTTCCACTCTACTCCATCAGCGGCTTCCAGCACAATATTCTGTAAAACCACCTCCTGCCGGAAGGGTTGGGCTACCGGCTCATCCCAGAAAGGAAAGCCCAGTTCGATCACATAGCCGGGCGCCAGCACTGTTGTGTTGAAAAGGTTGCTGTTCAGCGCTTCATTGGTCAGCTCCAGCAATACGCTGTACCTGCCTGCCGGTGCAGATAGCGAAGGGTATACCCAGGCATTGTGCACCAGCGGATGGCCGGCCAGTTGCTTACTGATATCATGAATGGTTACCGGGGCCGATGGCAGGATGCGCGCTGCTGTGAAAAAAGGTTGCTGGTAGCCGGAGGTGTCACTGGCTACCAGGTCCGCGATATCCATGCCCAGGCGCAGGCCCATTTCCGTTAGCGCATAACAGCCGGCTTCCAGGAGCGTGATGCCGGGATCGTGGAGGTTATGGTTGGTCCAGGAGCTGCCGGCAATGCGCTGCAGCAGTTGCAGGCCTTCCGTGCGGAGAAAGCTGAAATCCTGGCTCTTCATTTCCGGGGGCAGTGGAGATATTTGTGTTGTCTGGCTCATTGGGGTAACTTATGCTTACAATGCGGACGGCTATGCCTTCCTGGCTTTTGCTGATCTTTCGGGCTGCTTTTCTGCCTGCTTTTCCAATTGCTTCTCCAGCGCCTGCACGCGCCGGGTGAGCTCCTGCACGGCATTGATCAGCACGTAGGTGAAAGCGCTGCTGTCATAGGTCAGCATCCCATCCTCTTTGGAAGATGTTCCTTCACCGGTAGCCACGGTACCGGGTATACGCATCGTCGGGTCGGCCATTATCATATAAGGGAACAGGGGCTGCAGATCCTGGCCGATAATGCCAACATATTCCTTGTCCGTATCCTGGTTGAGCAGGCCGTTATAACGGAAACGGATCGGCCGCACCTGCATCAGCTTTTCAAGGCCGTCTTCAAAAGGCTGGATATCCTTTTTCAGGCGTACGTCGGAAGCGATGAGCCATGCTGAGGTGCCGGCATTTTTGAAAGCATCGCCGTTTACCTGCAGCGCGCCGTTGGCCGACAGCAGCGCGTTATTGCCGATCACCACCTGGCCGCTGGATATAACGCTTAAGCGCGGGGTGGTGCTGGTACCGCCCTGGGTCAGAAAAACCCCGCTGCCGGCAGGCGCATTCACATACACGTCGCCGCCACTGGTCTGGCGCAGCGCAAAACCGGTGTTGGAGCTGTGATTGTTATGGCTTACCTGCGCATCGGCGGCGGCGGTGCCGGTGCCGTTGCTGATAATAACGTTGCCGAACCTGGCGCGGTCAAAAGGCCCCAGGTTATTGCCCAGTTGCACATCCAGCTTAGTGGTGGGAGCATTGGGGCCAATAGCCACCCCTGCGCCTGTACCCGGGTCGTATCCCAGGCTGTTCCCGCTTCCAGCGGGGCCAAAGCCACCGCTGGCGATGTTGTTCCAGGTGCTGCCATTATGAAACTGCACGGTGCCGCTGTTAAAACGGAGGGTGCCGGCTTTGCCGGTGGTAACATCGCCCAGGTTGACGCCGGCCGGTAAATTGAGGTTCTTGCTGGTATCAAAGTCATCCGTTTTATTCACAAAGGATTCTATCAGGTCGCCAAAGTCAGCGCCGGATGGCCGTTCTCCGTCGCGGAATTCCTGTTTCAGATAGGCTTTACTACGTTCTGCCATGATGAATAGTTTTTATTTTTTATGAAATAGTTACAAAGTCAAGACCTATGATCATTTTGCCAATTCCTATTACCTGCGTGCCCTGGCAGAAGGTGTCTTCCGCCTGCAGGGCTTCTATGCGATGGTAAAGGTTGGAAACCAGGATACTGTCGGGCCTTGTGGCGGCAGCGGTTTCCACCGGTTCGCCCACAATGAAGTCTGCATTAATAGCTTTACCTCCTGTTTGTGCACCGGTGACAGCGTCCAGCAGGGTGGCAATGGTAGCTTCAGGGCTGTAGCCCACTATAAAGTCATGGCCTATGACCATGTTGTTAATACCGTCCCCTGTAAGGCCGCCCTGGTGCTGGTGGTATAGCTCAAACCCTACTACATTGTCTACATACTCCCGGCTTTCAATGAAGGCCTGTATTTCGGAAGCATACACCTGGCCGCCAAAAACAATATCCTGTCCTTCTTCATAGGCCCAGGGGCTTAGGAATTTCTTTACCTCTGTTTCCAGCACAGCCGCATAATAGCCTGGATCAAAGGCGGCATGGAAATTCACTTTGCAATGCACCAGCAAGGTCTCATACACTGGATTTGCCACCTGCAATTGCACAAAGGGATCGCAGCACTGTTGGCTGATCGTTGTCGCCATTTCCCTGAGCTGGTACTGGTTGACCATAGGCTGCAGCGGGCTGCCTGCTTTGCGCCTGCGCCAGTCGGGCACTACTACCACTTGTACCTGTCCGGGCATCAGCAGTCCTTCCGTACCGGAATGAGACAAACATTTTACCTTATAGATGTCAGGGAAATATTCCAGGAACAGGTGCTCATAGTCGCCTGCCGTGGTAGCCCTGTTTTTGTGACGCAGGCGCTCGCTTACCCTGCGGTAATACGCGCTGTCTACTTCCTGGTTGCGGCCTCCAAAGGAAGGATAGGGCTGCAGCACTTTTTTTATGGCAGGCACCTTCTGCACCAGTTTTCCAATGGCGCCAGCCGGCAGGGGAGCAGACAGGTGCTGTTCATATAATGCGGATGTTTCGGGCAGCAGTACCAGGGTGGCCCTGGCTGCCTGTGTGGCAATATGCTGTATCCCGCCGGCGCCGTCCTGGTTGTCGTTTACGCTTACCCGTAGCCAGCGGGCGCCGGCGGGCATCAGGCTGTGCTGCAGCGATGCATCGGCGCCTATATTGAGCCGGATCAGTCCCGGTTGCTGCAGGCCGCTGGTGCTGTCTTCTATAATGTCCGCTGCCTGTACGGGTACCCAGTTGTTACCGGCCAGGTAGCTCCAGTGCAGGTCCTGGGTGCCCAGCAGCTCGCTGCCTACGGCATTCCCTTCTTCTACCTGGAACAGCATGGAAACAGTTTGCGGTACATCGGCCTGCTGCAGTCCTATATACAGCACTCCTTTACCGGGCTGCGGCTGCACCAGTACGGCTTTGTCGTTCTTTCCCGTTTCGGCGGCTCCAAACACGTCCAGGATAAAATACTGGTCTGTGCCATTGGGAGTTCCGGGCGAAAAAACTTCCCTGGCAGTATAGTCCAGCGAAATGGTTTTCAGCACAGGCGTATAGGGAGGTTTGGGCAGCACCGGTTTTGGGCCGTTCTCATGCTTGCTTAATGCGATCACCTTTTGCGTATAGACGCCCGGGTACACTTTATGGCCAAAGGCTTCAAAAGGCCCCTCGTCCGGCAGGGGCACATTGGCGGGCCCTGTTAATACCAGCCGCAGAAATCCCTGGTGCAGGGTGTTATTGAATTCACCGGGCAACTGTAAACCGGGGCTTCTTTTAAAAGGCCTGTTAGCTGTGAGGTTGGCAAAATCGCTTTTATTTACTTCCAGGCTTCTTGCTTTGGTGGCGTCGCTGGTATCAAAGATCGCAATGCCTGCATGCAGGCCGGTATCCCAGGTTTTACCGGACAACAGCTCCATGTTCACTTTAAAGCTGCCATTCTCTACGTTCAGGCTATCGTAATAAGTACGGTAATAGTCTACCAAATTATCCGGCGGGTCTTCCCAGTGAAGCTGTACGCTAAGAGAAGTGAGCGTTTTGCTGAAGATCTCCGCGCTGCCTATATAAAAGCCGGACCCTATTGCGGGGAAGCTGCCGAATGGCAGAATGGGCTTATCTACCGGCTGAATGGACTGGTCATTCTGCAGCACCAGGTTTTTTACCCCGCTTACGGCCACCTCTATGCTGATGCTTTCCGTGCTGAACTGTGAGAGTGTTTCCAGCAGGTAGCTTTCCGGCAGCAATTGCACCCGTATTACCGGCCATGGTGTTGCCAGGTGCGCCTGGTGCACCGTTTCGCTGTAAGCTGTTACCGGGGGGGCGGTATTGCTAAGGGAAACGGTCATTCTCAGTTGGAAGATATCATTGAGGGCATCTAACTGTACCAGTTGGGCCTTCAGGATATTGTCCGGCTGCAGCCATTCTTTTTCCGCGCTCAGCCCCACCTGCAGCGCGCCTGTAATATCCAGCGGTTCCTCAAGGTCATCTATCACCACGGTGGCGCCTTCCATATTTTTTAAGTCTATGCTGAGCGTAATGACGCGTGTGCCTTCTGCCAGCAGGAGCACGGGCGAGGCGATGGCCCAGCCAAAGCAGGCCGCCTCCATGGACCGGGTTTCCGGGGAAGAAAGCAGTTGACTGCTGCCAAAAGGCTTCCAGGCGGTGGCCGTACTGTTTAATACGGTCCTGGCATCGGCTGCTTTAAATACAATAGCGTTGCCATTGGTGTTAACATCGGTATAGCTGGACCTTACTTCACTGATGGTGGTTTGCGTTATTACCAGCTCGCTGTCCAGCGCATATTGCAGGAGAGCGCCGGTACCTGTTTTACCCGCATCCAGCAGTGTGCCGGCGTTCAGTAATACGGGCTTTGCGTTTTTGGCGGGCTCAAACAGCACATGCACCTGGTCAGGACGTGCAGCTTTCCTTGCTATCTGCAGTACATCTTCATAGTAGTATTTTAAGCGCCGGCTGGTAAGTGCGTTCATATCCTGCTGCACATAGGAGAAGATGTGCAGGAAGGCCAGTAGCAGGGCCAGGTGCGGGGGCAGGTCATCACGGGTCTGTAGCAGGTTGCTTATTGCTGCATCTGTAAGCGTATCCGGCAATACGGGGCTGCCGTGGTGCAGCAGCTCAAAGAACGGCGCCCAGTTACCCTGCAGTTGCAGATCCTGGTTATAAAAGCGGATATGATGCGATAGCGCATAGAGAAAGCGCAGCAGGTCGCCCATAGAGCGATCGTCTATTTTTAATTTACCGGGGTCCAGGGCCGCCTGGGCGCGTTCCAGTTGGTTCACGCCATCGGCGGCTAACAAATACTGCAATATGTTTTTTTCAGTGTTTGTCATGCGTTATTTCTCGGTTAAGTAGAAAGGATACACCAGGTTGTTGCGCGTATTGGTGCTCCTCACTGTATAGTCTATATGTATTTCCACTTTCCCTGTTTCCCCTTGCGCGGGGAGCAAGCGGACCTCATTCAGGTCTATCCTGGGCTCAAAGAACAACAGGGCGGTCTCAATTTCTTTTTCTATGGCCGTGGCGGCGGTAGTGGTCATGGATTCAAACAGCCAGCCTTCCTTTCTCCATCCGAAACCGGGTAGCATCACGCGCTCACCCAGTTCGGTGGATAATACTACTTCAATGCTGCTGCGGATATTCTCTTCCCCATCCAGCATTTGCACGGTTTTCTGCTGCCGGTCAAAAACGGGAGGGAAGCTCCATCCACGGCCAAGGAATGTATTGTCAGTTGCCATTGTATTTTTTTGTTAGTGGTGAGTGATCAGCCGCCGATCATTACGGTGGGACAGCCAGCCACAATGCTGCCGCCGTGCGCCGTACTGTCGCCCATACGGGCTGCCGGCGCTCCGCCGATCATAACAGTGCCGGAGCCCTTTACCACGGTATCCGGCGGGCCGGTGCAGGTGCACATATCGCCCATACGCAGGGCGGGCATACCACCGATCATCACGGTGGGGCATCCCGGCGGCAGGGCCGGACCGCCCACATGCGGCACCGTGCCGGTCACCATCGGGCATACATGCATATCGCCTACTCTTGCTGCCAGGGACATTTTTTAATCAGTTTATTTGTACCATACTGCCTTTTATCACGGTTTGCCCGCTCGACTTCAGTTCTGCGCCTGCACTGCCTTCCAGCTTGCACTGCGCGCCGGCCTTGGCCTCCAGGTTTGTTTTGCCATCCATTTTGATATTGCCGGCTGCTTTCAGCACAATGTCCTTTGCGGAATCCAGCGTAATGCCGTCTGCAGAAAGGACCAGCTTATTCCCATTCTTATCCGTAAGGCTCACTTCCCCTTTGTCCTCGTCCAGCAGCAGTACATTACCGGCCGGCGTATCTATCGTGATGTTCTTTTTATCGTCGTTAAATAAAATGCGCATGCCGCTGCGGGTAAAGAAACCTTTCTCGTGGTTGTCGTCGGCTGCCGTCAGCGGCGGCGCTTTGGCGCTGCTATGCAGGGCGCCCAGCACTACTGCCTGCCGGGGATCGTCGTTCAGGAAGCCCACCACCACTTCATCGCCGATCTCAGGCAGGAAGAAGGTACCGCGGTTGTCGCCGGCATCCAGTGTTGCCACGCGCGCACGGTTGCCTTCCCCGTCGGGGCTGATGGATGGTATTTTTACGCGAATGCGCGCCTCATTGTCCGGGTCTCCTTCAAGGGCCGTTACCACGGCGGTATGCAGCCCGTTAATGCCGGGCAGGAGCGCTGCTGCCGCTGTTGATTGTGTTTTAAAGGATTCTGTATGCAGGCGGGCCGGCAGGCCCAGTTGCAGATCGGTCAGCCAGTTGCTATGACTGATCTCGTGCCGTATACCACTTACCCAACCATTGCCGTTGAACCGTGTGCCCAGTCCTTCCAGTGCTACCGTAATGCCGGGCAGCGCGGTGGCAAAGCCCTGAACGCTTGCCCTGCCGCAAACAAAGGCCATCCTGCTGCGCAGCAGGCGGGCATCCGCCCATTGCTGCGCTTCTTCTTCGGTAAGATGTCCCGGCTGCCGCAGGGTATAAGCCGGCGCTCCGGCGGCAGTGCCCAGCGCGGCAGGGTCCAGGTTACCCGGTGTTACCCAGCCCGGATCATTGGCTTCTGCTTCCAGCAGCTCCTGGGCCGCGGGGTCCCAGGATTGTGCTTTTACACTGCCGTATTGCTGGCATCCGTCTATTTCTGCATCAAATTCAACGAGGTTGGTGCCAAAACGGAGTGTAGCCGCCGGCGTGGTTGCCAATACGGGACTTTGCATGTCTGTTTTATCCCCGCGTGCAATGACCACCGCGCCGGCGGCTTCTGCACGGCTTACCAGGAAATCCCAGTCTGTACAGTCATACTGCACCATTTCAGCGTGCGTTACGGGCGTATCCCCGATAGTGCCGGTAAGGCCGTAAGCATCCAGCAGGGTGCCGGCAATGTCACTATCTTTTACGTCCTCAAACAATTGGCTGTTACGCGCAATGGTCATCAGTACGGCCTTATGCCGGCATTCTACCTGCAGTTCTGTTCGCTGCCGCCGCACGCGGAGGGAATGGCGGGTAACGATGCCTTTAAAAATGGAAGCTTCAATGCCGTGGTAGCCGGCCAGTATTTCCACCTCGTTGCCGGGCACAAACAGGTCCTCGCTGCTGGCAGGCCAGTCGGCGAGGGCGGCATCGCCGTCCGCCAGGGAAATATAGGCGGCCGGTATGCGGTTGACCTCGTTGTGTACGGACAGGGCGTATACCGGGATGGTGCCGGGTATAGGTTCCCCGCCCACTTTAATGGTAAAGCTAACGCGGCTCGTGTCCTGTTCTATAGGCAATAATCCGGTCATGGGTTTGATTTTTGGAGCGGCGGGAAGAAAACGGCTTTCCCGGCCCTGAGCTTACGGAAGTTGAATATTTTATTGGCCCGGGCTACTTCCAGGTAATAGTCCGGCTTGCCGTAAATTTCCTGGCTCATCAGCATCAGCTTGTCCTCCGCTATCACGGTTCGGCGGTGGGTAAGGTCCGGGGAGCTTTTCTTGTCCCGGTTTTCCCGCACTACTGCCGGGATGGATTCCTGGAAGCTGGCCCTGGCTTCCGCCCGCAGCGGGGTGCCGTCCGGTTTGAACAGCTTGTAGGTGATGGCCAGGCTGGTAAGCACACCATCAAATTGCTGCGTGCCCCAGCTCAGGCGCAGGCGCCTGGGCCGGTGGTCCGTGCCATTGTAGGCATATACCACTTTTGAGAATTTTGCCAGCTCGGTATTTACATCATAGTCTGTCGGGCCGCCGCCTATCAGGCCGGCTACGGCGCCGGCTATGGGAATATTGTCCAGCGGGCCGGCTGGTGGGGGTACTACGCCGGTGCCGTCAAACAGGAAGGTGAATTCCGCCGTAGGATTGGCGCTTCCCAGGTACCTGGCCTCCGCCCCCGGATCGCCCTGGGCCGGTTCCAGGTTATAATTCACCTGGTAATTGACCGTATAGCTTTCGGGGTTCATCTGTACTACATACATGTCGCCGGGCTTGTTGCTTGGCTTGGGCGGGGTGGTGGTGCTGGTGGGGAAGATCTCCAGCACGGTAATGGTCATTTTAACCAGCTTGCCCGTATCAAATAAAGCATCCAGCATTTATCGCTCTTTTTGTTTTTTAATGATTTTCAGGACCTCTTCGGCGCATAGCGCTATAATGGTCTGCAGCTCGCTTTCGCTCAATGTGCCGGACCTGCCGGTGGCGCCATTGCCGGCGGCGCTGCTCCGCGGGATCTCCTCCACCCGCGCTTTGATAACCAGTTCCCTTACTTCAATAGGCATATGCTGCAGTTTAAAACCCGATATTGATGTTGGCGGATGCGGAAAGCCCTGCCGCCAGGTCCATTGTTACGCTCACAGGATCATAGTATTTGAAATACTGATAGCTCAGTACCAGCGTTTGCACCACTATCTCGTTATTCTGCGCATTAAAGCCGGATATATCCAGCCGTTTGGGTATGGCGTTGACCAGGTACCAGTTGTACAGCGGTACATGGTCGGCATTCATCAGTGAGATCAGCACATTGCTGGGCTTGAATCTGAACTCATCCGTAGCCTGGCGGCACCAGTGCAATATGCCCGATCCCAGGAACTTGCCCTGCTTCAGGGTAACATCGCCATATTTGGTACGTACCGGCAGGTTATGCACAAAGCGATGCTCTCCGCCTTCGGCTTTGGTCTCCATTTCTATATCTACGCTCAGGCCGGATACTTCCTGGAAGCATACGTCGTTGGGAAATTGCGGGAAGATCTCAAACAGCACCGCGAAATGGAAACCTACCTGTGGTGTATCAAAGGCCGACATATGGCTTAGTCATTTTGAATGGTCAATCCTTCGTGCGCCAGCTCTATGGACTCAATGGCCACCTCGTTGCCATCTGCCTTCAGATCGGTGGAGCTTACCTTAATGGGCCATGCGTTTTTCACCTTCCATACCACCACCGGCTCATGCTTTTCGTTCAGCAGGCTGATGGTCACGTTGCGGCGCTCAATAGTGTTGAGGGCTACTGTATTCCACCAGTTATAGAAATCGTTGTCGCCCTGGAAAGTGCCCCGTTTGCAGGTGATGTTGCTGTACTTCTGCATACCCGGCATTTTTATTTTGGTGTATTCAGGGCTGGCCCCATGGCGGTATTCTATCGGGTCTGTCTGTACATCCAGGCCGGAAACTTCAGTGAACCCGAGGCTAGCACCACCCCATTCTACCTGGAAGTGGAATTTAGGAAGCGGATAGTTTGCCATTATTTATCAGTTTTTGGTTTTTATGAAATGTTGGTATTTAATTATGATTCCTGCATTTTATGTGAGAACCTGAGCACAATGAATTCAGCCGGGCGTACCACGGCCATGCCTATTTCCACGATCAGCCTGCCTTCCAGTATATCCTGCGCGGTCATGGTCTCATTCAGCCCTACCTTTACATAAAAGGCCTCTTTGGTGGTAGCGCCTGCCAGCGCGCCCTGCCGCCATTGAACGGTCAGAAAGTTCTCTATCATGGCGCGTATGCGCACCCAGGTATTCGCATTGTTGGATTCGAAAACGAAAGGCTCCGAGGCTTTCTTCGTAGATTCCTCTACGTAGTTGAAGAAGCGGCGAACGTTGATATAGCGCCATTCATTGTCATTGCCGGCCAGTGTACGGGCGCCCCATACTATCACGCCTTTGCCAGTGAAGGCCCGGATGGCGTTCACGGATTTCCCGCTTTCGTGCACGTTCAGTGCGCCCTGCTCGCTGTCGCTGAGTTTGTAGGCGGGGGCGATCACCCCCTGCAGGCTTATATTGGCGGGGGCTTTCCACACGCCGCGGCTCCTGTCTGTAGCCGCATATACGCCGGCCAGGGTGCCGGATGGCGGCAGCAGGGTAGTGTGTTGTTGTACCCGCTCCAGCGCGCCTTTGAAAAAGGGATGACGGTCGAACAGCGCCTTCTCTGCCAGGTCGGTGCGGTAGATCGCGTCTTCCGCTATGCCGGCATATGCTTCTGCAATGGTATTGAAAGCAGTTTGCAGCAGGCTGGAGTTGGCAGCGTTATGCGCGGTTACAACATCAGTAGCGCCGGAAAAGTCGGTAGCGTCTGCGGGAACAGAGACGGAAGTTTCGGTCACGGGCTCCAGCCAGTCGTTGTCTAATCCTGCGTAGTCGTTCTCTACATCATCCACGATGCGCGCCGGCAGGGTGGAACTGAGCACATCCGCATTTTTCTCAAATGCCAGCAGTTGAGTAAGCCCGGTGCGCAGCGCTGCGGTGGCTTTGAGCGCCGCCAGCCTGGCCGTCAGCTCCGGGGAATTACCGGCATCATCCTCCAGGTCGGGGAATGATAGCGCGATGAGGCGGACAAAGTTTACCAGCAGGCCGAATGCCATTCTCGCATCATTGGCGGCCGTCTGGGTAAGCACCGCATTCCGCAGTTGCTCAAAACGGGCATTCAGCGGGTTATAATTGCTCCTGTTAAAGCCTGCGCCTGTTATCTTGGAGAATATCCGCTGTTCTTCGGCTACCCTGGTTTTTGCCGTGGTGTAATAACCATCCAGCGTGGCGTCGCCGGTCATGGTGTCCAGGGTGGCCTCCGGCACTGCCACAGGGGGCGCTGCTTCATCCACGATGGACAGTTGCCAGAACCGTATATTCTTCTGATAAGTAGTATACAGCCAGGGATAGTAAGCGGCGCCATACCGGAGGTGCTCATTGCCCGCCTCGTTGCGGAACTGCAGCAGCGGCTGGTCGGGGGGCAGGTTGCCTTCAAATATGTCCAGTATGGCGAACCGGTCCTGCAGGCGGGCGCATTGCTCCATCATTTTTTTGTGCAGGGTGCCGGCGTCCGTTTCGTCCGGCAAAGCTGCGCCATCCGGTACTACCAGCAACGTCGGCTCATCCACCTTTTCCAGGGAACGTAGTCCGCCCAGCAGGCCGGTAGTATCATTTCCTATGGCAACTGCCGTGGTAAAATTGCCGGTGCTTACAATGTAGCAGGGGCCGCCGCCATTATCAAAATAGCTGCGCAGCGCATCAAAGAGGTAATATCTTTTTATGCCGGGAAGGGTGGGCGGGTCAATGCCAAGTATGCTGAAACCAGCGCCGGTGTCCACCTGTACATGATAAGTGTCCGGCACATAGGCGCCCCCGAACAGCTCCGTAAAATCCAGCATGGAGGAAATGCGGACGGGTTTGTTAATGATCGTGGCGCCCTTCGCATCCACCGTATTGGCGGTGTGCCCGACAAAGGCCGGTACGGCAGTTGCTACAGCCGCTACCGAAGGCGGGAACAGCGCCATTTCCTCTACGAATACGCCGGGTGTTTTATAATCCATTTTTCTGCATTTTTTTGGTTTGGGTTTTGTTTAGGCGGGTAAGCCGGTCATTCAGCTTTCCTGCATTTTGTGCGAGAACCTGAGCACAATGAATTCCGCCGGGCGTACTACCGCCATGCCAATTTCAACGATCATACGGCCCTCCAGTATGTCCTGCGCGGTCATGGTCTGTCCCAGTCCCACCCTTACATAAAAGGCGTGCTCCGGTTTAGCGCCTGCCAGTGCGCCGGCCCGCCATTGCAGGATGAGGAAGTTCTCTATCATGGCTCTGACCTTTACCCAGGTATTGGCGTCGTTTGGCTCAAAAACGAAAGACTCGGTGGCTTTTTTAGTGCTTTCCTCCACCATGTTGAAGAAGCGCCTTACGTTTACATAGCGCCATTCATTACTGTTGCCGTCGAGCGTGCGTGCGCCCCATACCAGTACACCCTTGCCGGTGAAGGACCGGATGGCGTTTACGGATTTGCCGGTGGTGTGCACATTCAGGTTTTCCTGGAGGGCTTCATCTATGGCTACCGTAGGCCGTTTTACGAAGTTCAGGCTGGTGTTGGCGGGGGCTTTCCATACGCCCCTTGTAGCATCTATGCCGGCATATACACCGGCCATGGTGCTGCCGGGTGGAAGTATCAGTGGCATGGCGGCGATGGATGCCTTTACCTGGTGATACAGGTTGTTGGCAAGATGGTATAATGACCGGGTCTCATCCGCCTGGCGCAGCCTGGTATCCGCAGGAACAGCAGCAGCCGGCCCTGACGGAGTGGCGGAGAGCGATCCCGTAACGGCAACGGCCGCCTCATCGTAGTTGAAGCTCAGCGATGTTTCCAGGTGCGGGTAGTAGGCAGCACCGTACAGCAGGGAATTATTACCTATCAGGGTGCGTATGCCGATTGCATTATCGTCTATCACGTTGTTGGTGGCGGCAGGAGCAACGGTATAATCGAGGTGTCCGTTGTAAACATCACAGATAGTAAAGCGGTCTTTCAGCTCATTGCACTGCGCCAGCGCAGCTTTATATACATTGTAGAAGGCGTCGGCCGTTGGCAGCGACTGCGCATCCGGGAACACCAGGAGAGTAGGCTCATCCTCTTTGGCGATGGCTGCCAGCCCGGCGGTATGGTGGGCGGTAGTGGCCGGCGATGTATTATCCGGCCCGATGCTTACCACGTAGCAGGGGCCACCGCCATTGGCAAAATACATTTGCAGCGCATAGTACATGCGGTAGGTGGCCGCCGCTGCCGGAGGCGCTGGCGGAGTAGCCACAAAATTTCCCTGGGCGCCATTCCAGTTTACGGCCACTGTGAATGTTTCGAGCCGGGTGCCGAATATGGCCTCGTATTCCACCATCGAGCGGATGCGGATAGGTTTGTTTACGATGGAGGCTCCGCTCAGGGTAGTATTGCGCGTATAACCGATGAACGCAGGAATAGCGGTTTCTACCTGCGCCACGGATGGAGGAAATTTGGGCACCTCGTCAATATATACGCCGGGCGTTTTGAGGTCTGCAAGGTTTAACATGTGTAGTATGATTTTATACGTTAATCAGGTACTTAAAAAATTAAGGTTGTATATCCTTGGCTGCAGGGGCAAATGCCATGTGTCGCGATGTATTTCGATAATGCCGTCAATGCCGGCCAGCACGGCTTGTTCATTCACCACCACCGGTTCTTCCACCGGGCTGGCCCCGTCCAGCTTTACGAGGTAGGCGCCGGCCGGCTGCTGCCTGAAGTCCAGCGCAGCCCTTGTTTGCGTGCTTTCCAGCGCTTGATTGATAGTATAGCTGACGGCTGCTCCGGCCTGTATCCTGCCGGCGCGGATGAAGGTAAAAGTGCCGGGCGTAATGCCTGCAGACAGCAGGAATGGGCTTACAGCCCCTCTTTCTGCATTGCCGGCCTCCGTTGCTGCGGTCAGGGATACCGCGTTCCCGCTCAGGTTACTGTCTATAGCGCCGCTGCCGGAAACGTTGTTGGCGTAAAGTATCTTTCTGCCAAACTGCTGCTTCCCTTCCCTGAAGAAATCGGGGAGCGCCGCTGCGTTTTTGTTAACTGCCAGCCAGAAGGCAAAAACAACCGGCTGGGACAGGCTTACCAGGGGCGCCCAATTGCCGCCGTCCGGCTTTTGCTTAACAAAGGCGCTTGTCTGGCTGCCCATGCTTTTGGTCAGCAGGCCGTAGCGTGCAAAGGTACCGGTATCCGGCGGTGCAGGGACCAGGCGCAGGCGGTCGCCTGCATCCTGCCCGTTTATGAGCAGTTGAATGGTGAATTCGGGGTGATATCGCCATGCCAGCGTTTCCATTTTTACTGATTATGCTGTTGTGTTAAATGACAGGGCCGCGGTATTGAGGTTGATCTCCTGGATAATACCCGTATCCGCTACCGGGGCATCCTGTATAATGGCCAGCCGCATTTTGTAGATCACGGAAGGGATATACTTGCCGCCCATGACGCTCCATATCTGGTTCAGCTCCTGGAAATCGGTAGAGTAGAGGTCAAAAACCAGCTTGCTTAATCCCAGGGTGCCCAGCACCGGCGTATCTGCAGGAGTAAATACAAACTGGCGCTGGAAAAAGGCGATCACCTGCGATATGCGTTGCAGTGCCGTGGTGTAATTGTTTTTGTTGGCCCCGAAGAGCACATATACGTTCAGGTGTATCTCAGGCTGTTGCTCTACTCCCTGCGGCAGCCCCTGTGCATCTGCGATGGTGCGCCTGAAAGGGATGTTGCGCAGGGATTCCTCCTGTTCGATGTTGATTACCGAAGCAATGATCTTATCATTTACGTTCTGCGATGAGTTGTCATGAAAAGCATCTGCAAATGAAATATTGCCTAACATAACGTCTGGCTCAAGGGTCCCGATATAGGTGTTCAGTTTGCCGGTAATGGCATTCAGTATCTGGTCGATCATTGGGGCTAAGATTTAAAAGGGTTGACCGGAAACTTTTATGCAGGCCGCCTGTATAGCTGTGCAAATAGGGAAAACAACATTCTACAGTTGCCTGCAATGGAAAAGCTTGCTACAAAGATCAGCCGAAAGCGAACACCAGACATCCATGAAAGAAATGATTCTCAAAAATCCCGGTATTCATGGATAGGCGTAAAGCTGGCGTACCAGGGCTTCCCTCACCAGGCCGGCTGTATTCTTTACACCCATCTTCTGTATCAGGTGCAGGCGGTGCGTTTCTACTGTACAGGAGCTGATGTATAGTTTACTGGCTATTTCCTGGGTAGTGTTCTCCTCAACGATCAGGCGCAGCACTTCCTTTTCCCGGCGGGTCAGCGCGCCGCCGTTATTTTTTTTTTCGTTCACGTCCAGCAGGTAGTCCGCAAGGTGCTGCCGGATCCGGGGATCAATATAAACGGTATGCGCCTGCATCCCCCTGAGCGCCTCTTCTATAATACCAACCGTGCAGGAGGGCAGCAGGTAGGCCGCTATGCCGGCCTGTATGAACCCTTTGATCGTTTTGGGGTCTTTGCTGTCATAAAAAATGATCACTTTCATCCCGGGAAATGCCTGGGTCAGTTGCCGGCAGCCTGCAAGCGCATCCCAGTCGCTGTCCGGGTGCTCCAGCCACAGGTAGTCCGGCGCCGTACCGCCGGGGTCCGGGATTGGACCGGATATTGATTCGCTTTGTGTAATTACTGCATTTTCCCTGGCGGAGAGTAACTGCTTTAAGCCGGTCATTAACAGTGTAGGACCGCCAGCTAGGTGGTGACGGATAGTCATGTTCTTTTGGGGTTTATAATTTCGCCCTAAAGATATTGACTTTTTCATTAAATGATAGCAGGTATTAATACGCAAAAAAGGCCGGACACAAAATATCCATATAAACATGGATATTTACAGGCGGCGCATTACCGGAAACGCCAATTCAATAACTTTGCTGCTACAAGTTGCGCCTGCAGCCGCATACCGCTGCAATAAGGCCCTTAATACCCCTAACCTCCAAAGTAAAACCCGGCATGCATACAACAGGAAAAATAAAGCACACCGATAAAGCAGGTAGCCCGCACGGCGTCTTTTTTCCACCCGCGCCCCAGCGGGTACAAACCAAACTTACCGTAAATGAGCCCGGCGACATCTATGAGCAGGAAGCAGACGCTGTTGCAGATAAAGTAATGACCATGCCGGAAGGTGCCGCCGTACAACGCAAATGCGCTGCCTGCGAGCAGGAGGAGCAACTGCAGCGGAAGGAGGAAGGCCCGCCGCTGAACGATGAAGTAACCGCTTCGCTGAACAGCAGCAAAGGCGGCGGGCAACTGATGCAGCACGAAACCAGGGACTGGATGGAAAACCGCTTTGGCACGGACTTCAGCAGTGTAAGGATCCATACGGACAGCCGGGCCGTACAGCTTAGCCGTGACCTGAACGCGCACGCTTTTACCCATGGTACGGATATCTATTTCAACCAGGGGCAATACTCGCCCGGTAGCAGCGAAGGCCGTCGCCTGCTGGCGCACGAACTGACGCACGTGGTGCAGCAACGGGGGGATGAGCTGGGCAGGAAAAAAAAGATACAGCGGGCGGCCGCCTACTGGATGCCCCGGCACCAGACCGGCGATGATGTGCACGATGAGGTGCTGCCTGCCATGGGCACGAAGAACAGCGCCAAAAACGTGTATTCGGAAGTGCCGGTGCCGAACGCTACTGCCGGCGGGGTAGACCTGGCGGGCACAGGGAAGATCGGCTATGCAGACCTGCTGACCACCAATAACAATATCCTGGTAGGTGTTTACAAAGTTGGAGAGGGCGAGCTGCGGAACATTGCTGATGAAAAGCTGAAGAAGCAGATATTTTTCAATGGGAAAAAATTCAGTAAGGAAAAGTTCAGGAAGCATACCGCGCCATTATGGAACGACCATCTGAAAACGCCCGTCAACCTGGGCAATGTGCCTACCCAGGTTGATGTTGCAGACCTTAAACCTTATGAGCAAAGCATCATGTCCGCCGGCGTTACGCAAACCGGTAACTACGAAAAAGGGCTGCTGGAGGTCAAAGACGTGGTGAATGGCATCAGCGGGCCCGGCACCTGGACCCTCAATGTTGGCAAGCTGTCCGGGCTGGATATACCGGACCAGTACAAGTTCCCTTCAGCCTCGGGCCAGGCGTCCAAACAGTTGCTGATCACCTTCAGCGGCATAGGCAGCCTGCTGAGCGCATTAAAGGCGGGCGGCCAGTTGAACAGGATACGGGAATATGAAACCATCCGCAATAATAACGTGGAGCCCGGGAAGCTGTATGTGGTCGAGGAAGCAAACGGCATTTACGCCTATGCATATGTGCCGGACTACTATACCAATCCCGCCCAGTTGGCAAGCATGCCCGGCGCTACCGGGCTGCCGGCAACGCCGCCGTTCTCCACGCTGATGCAAACCGTGGAGCAGGATATAAAAGGCCGGCTGCGCGGTACTTCATTTGCCCTGAAAAAAGCAATGCCGCCGCAAGCAAAGCCTGCCCCGCCTCCGCAGCCAAAACAAACTCCCACCGTTCAGCGGAAAGAGAAACATTATGAGGAGAAGTTCGAACTGGATAAATGGGAGAAATCCCTGGAGGGATACCAGGGAAAGTTTGACAGCGCGCTCAAAACAAAGGAAATGCACAACCTTATTACCTATGCTGACAAGGTGCATGCCTACAACGAGTTCAGGAAACAACTGCCCAAGGCAGGCCTGTCTGCACTGAGCGCCGACAATGAAAAGCCAGCCCGCCTGCTGCACTCACTGGAGGTGTGGACCTATCCCGGCGTAGGGGCGCTGGGCCTGTTCCGCAAACTGTTCGGGAAAACGTTTGTCAACATACTCAACACCTACGAGCACGTAAAGGAAAAAATAAGGAAGCTGGCCACCGCAAAAGATGGCGGCTCCGTTTCCGGCATTGCCGCTGCCGCCCTGCGCATTGCGCTGAAGGTGATCAAGCTTATAGGGAACTTTGTTGTTTCAGAATCCCTGCAGTTGGTAAGCGCATCCCTGATGGAGGGCATTTCCAGGAACCTGCAGGCGATGTTCGACAACCTGGTGCCAGAAGAGCTGCAGGCCAAAATAGACGAAGTGGAAAAGCTGAAGGAAAAATATACGGCGCTGGCGGATAAGACCATCGAACAGTGGAAAGAAGGTTTCTTCGGCAGTTGGATAGGCAAGCTGGAAAAAGTAGAGGAAATGCGGCAGGAGATACAGCCCAAGCTGGAAATGATCGAGAAAATGGTACGCTGGGGCGCCGGGATCATTGCCTGCGCCAGCCCTCCCGCTATCGGCTGCTTGTGGAATATCTTCAAGGAGGTGGGCATGTACTTCATTGCCAAGATCATTCAGACCTGCTGGTTCGGCAAGAAAATAATGAAGTTCGTGCTCGGCAATGTGTCATTCATTACAACGTTGCCCCAAAAGATCGCTACCGGCATCACTTCCTATGCCAATGACCTCATCCCGCTGCCCAAAGGAATGGAGAAGCTGTTTGCGCCTGTTAAACCGGTGGATGTGAACAAGGCGGAAATTTCCTGCAGCGATTTTGGCGAAGGAGGTGGAAGCGGGGATGGCGGCCAGCGCGGCGAAATATGGGATATCATTGACGAAATAGGAGAGGAGAAGTTCAAAGCTTTCCTGGAGATGATGAACAAGCGCGGCGCTGGTCCCTGGGTGCTGCTTACGCCTGAAAGACTGAAAAGCATTAAGGACGACCTGATCAAAACAAATATCGCAGACCTGCAGCAACTGGCTGCAGGCGAAACACCGGAGAACGGCGTGCCTGTAAACATCGCTACCCTGCTGAAAGATATTTCCCGGTACACGGCCCGGGAAAAGGCGGTGAAGGAAGAATTTTTTGAAGAAAAGAAAAAGCGCGAGGAAGAAAAGCATGGAGGAGAAGATGGTGCTGCCGGTAAAGGAACGGGAGGGGACAAGGCTGGTGGAGGCGATGGCGGCGCCACCACCGGTGATACCGCCACTAAGGCGAAGAAATACAGCGGCACCCTGAAAAAAGGCACCATGAAAGGAAGCGGTGAAGGCCTTAGCGCCGGGTATGCGGCCACCGCCTACACCAAAAAGCTGAACCCCGGTGACAGCATTGACAAGCCCGTGCAGGTGGACCTGCGCATTTATAAGTACGAGGGAGGCGTATTGAGCGAAATAGTGGAAGCGAACGGGATGTCATTTACCGTGTCGGAAGTAACGGCAGAAAAGGTAACCTTCATACTGGCGGAAGATACATTGATCGAATATGAGAAAAGCACGCTCATCTTCCCCCAGGGAGTAGCAATAAAAGTAAAGCATGCGCACCTCACCTATAAATAAAAGCACTGCCGGGGCATCGCCTGTACCGCAGGGTAACCGGTCTTTCTTCCAATACGGGCCGGGCGGCGCTTTTTTCCGGCCGGCTCATGCTGCAGGCGCCGCCATTCAGAAAAAGGATGGCCCGGGAAAGGAGGATGCGGCCCAAACAGCGGATAGCACCAAAGGCAGGGAGCCTGCAAAAGAGCCGGAAACAAAGATCGGCTTTGGCAGCCTGGGCGTGTTCTGCCAGTTGTTTGACGACCTGGTGCTGCAGTTTCCCGCCCGCTGGAAACAGTCCTACGAACGGGCAAAGCGCGAAGGCACCAACCGGCTTTTTGATCCGGCCTTCGGGAAAAAGCTGATCTCGGACGAGATCATGTCCCTGTGGAATATTTTCTATGCTATCCAGTACAGCACAGGCTCACCCTATGGAAAGGCAGTGGATTTTTCCAAAGGGCTGGAAATGGCGGAGCAGATAACCGGCGTGAGCGATACCTACATACACCTGGTATCCATCGCCCTGCATATGGACATGAAAAAATACCTGTCCGATAAAATACCCGGCTATGCCAAAGAAAACCTGGGCATATTCCTGATATCCGGCGCCCTGCTGCAGGCCGGGCTGGCAGGCGTGAACGCCTTAACGGAGAGCGACGTGGACATTTTCTCACTGGTAGGCCCGGCAACGGCCTCCTTTACGGAAGCGCCCGCGGGCTTGAAACGACCGTCCATCCTGAATAATATCCCGGACCCGCGCTGGAAATATCCCTTCTGGCAGACCCCCGACAAACTGGAGTTGAAATATACCGGCCTGAATCCCGACGCCGGCGCCGCTACCTGGAATCTTTCACTGGGGTTGAATATTGCTTCCATGATGGACCTGTATCCCAAGGATGAAAAGGAGAAAAAGAAGTATAAGGGCTTTGAGCTGTACCCCTATTTCAACTACGTGCACAATGCGCCGGTAGAAGGAAAGCCGGCGCCGGCCGAAGAGCACCGGTTCCTGGCTGGTTTCTTTGCCGGGAATAAGGGCTTTTACACCTTGCTGGAAGGCGGTGCCCGGCTGGATGGAAAGGACCCGAAGGAGGTGTATGGCCGCCTGGGAGGAGTCATGCAGCATTTCGGCCCGCTGTCCCTGCTGCAACTGACCGGGGAGATGAATTACCGGCCCGACAATGACGCGGGCCTGCGGGGCCGTATCAATGCGGCCACTTCCTTCGAGCTGCTGGATAACGACCAATGGCAGTTGAAGCTGGGAGGATCCATTGGCGGACTTCTGCCATCCGGCGAAGCGCGCGGGGCGGTTGATTTCGGCGCCAACCTCCTGCTCAATTATAAATATAAAGGCCTGGCAACCGGCGCAGATGTGACGTTCAATATGGGCCGGCAGGACCCCTTTGACGCCAGCTCGCCCGCTATGTACGGCATGTTGGGAAGACTTACTTTTTTTGACATGCTGAAGATAGGTATGGAGTATTATAAGATCAACCAGCAGCATGACACTTTACCCGATAAGGACCTGAGAGGATTTATCGCCATAGATTTTGCCCCTGTGTTCATGAGGAAAAGAAAGCCATAAATTTTTCACATGCAGACATCATTGCAAGGGCGGATGGAACGCATGCCTCCATGCAACGGCTGCTGGAGCCGCCTGTAAATTTTACCTGGTAATGGATGACCGGACCCGCAACAGTTTTTTACATGAGCATCAAAGCATATAGTACCACTCCTGCAACTGCCGGCCAGGGCGCAAAAGGGATGCCCGCCTTTTTCCGCGGTACATCCGGCCCGGGGTTCTTCCCGGCGGCGCACACCGGCCGGGGACAGACGCCGGAGATACAACGGGAAAGCATAGACAGCAGTTGCAACACCCCGCAGCAGGAGTATATCACGGATGCGGTAACAAGAGCATATGGTGATCTAACTGCTATTCTGCCGCTGGTCCGGGAAAGACCGGTGCCGGAACATGTCAGCAATGCCTTATGGCTGGCTTTCCGGAATAATTCGGTAGCTACTGCAGACAATGTGCTGTTTAACATCCGGCGTTTACAGGAGGTGATCACCAGTGCGCGCTTTAGTTGCGCTACGCGCAGCGGTGACCCGGAGTGCGGGGAAAATACCTATGGGCATGCTCCCCGGGGTATGCCGGGCGGTGTGATCGTGCTTTGCGCTCCCAGGTTTTTCGATATGTCCATATTCGCCCAGTCCAGGGGGGTGATACATGAAGCCGCCCATATGTACCTGAGCATGCGCGACCGCGGCTACTTTTACGGGGACGGAGAAAACCAGTGCACGGAAACCGCCCACCCAACCGGTAATTTTGACCCGGGGCACGAAGATTCGGGAACTGCCGGCGACCACCCGTCCTACCGCCTGGAAAATGCGGACGCTTATGCCTGTTTTGTGCATTTCCTGCGTTACTGGCCCAGGGAACGGTTGCGCACCCGGTCCGCAGCCTTCCGGGGAGACCAGCTCGCCATAGCAGCCGACGATATTACCAGCGATGTATATACGGAAGCCACTACGCCACAGTTGCACGCTTTCCGTATTACGGGTATGCCTGCCAACAGCGGTTTCCGTTTCAGGTGGCAGCTCCGGGCTAATGGTACCGACTATACGCCTGCTGCTATGGGCAGCGCTGCTGCCGGGGCTTTTTCGGAAGATAACAGGGCTGTGTATATTCCCACGAGCCTGCGCCGGATTCTGCAAAGGGAAGGCGTACGCCGTGCCACCCTCATCTGCGAAACAGCACTTTATGGGCCGGCTCCGGGCGACCGGTTCCCGGCTCCGGTGATCAGCACCCGGCAGGAGCTGAACATTATTGAAGGAAGGGAACCGGCGGATTTCTAGCCAGCCGGCCCTCAGTGTTTTCCGACAACCGGCCAGCCCTGCTCATAAACAACCCGTTGCAGGCACATGACCCGCGGGCCTTTTGCATAGGGATGCATGGCATGGTAAGCCATCCACTCATTGCCCTCATCATCTGTAAAAATGGAATTATGACCAGGAGCCAGCCAATTGCTGTCCGTTTCCAGGATCACGCTGCTGCCGCTGCCGCTGGCTTCCCCGTAGCGGGTAAAGGGGCCAGAGGGCTGGTTGGCCCGGGCAATCATTACCGCATAGTTGGGATGGTCCCCGCAACAGTTATCACCGGAGTAGTACAGGTAATATTTGCCGTCATGCAGGGTTACCCAGGCGCCTTCTATCAGGTTGCTGTATGTTGCTTCCTGCCTGGGCCACAGCACGGGCTGCGGCATGGTGCCGGGTTTAAAGCTCCGCCAGTCGTCCGCCATTTCCTGCACGCGGATAGGCTCGCCGTCGGAGCCCCAGTACAGCAATTTTTTACCGCTGGCGGGATCGGTAAAGGCCATGGGATCAATATTGGCAAAGTGCTCGCCGCAGCGCAGGGGCGTGCCCTTGTCTGTGAAAGGGCCTTCCGGCTTATCCGCAAAGGCTACGGCCAGGCATTTGCCGGTTTCCGCTTCATCCGATTCCGCGGAATAGAACATTACGTACTGCTGCAGCGTGCTGTCATACAGCACATGCGGCGCCCAGAAATCCTGCGTGGTGCTTGCCCATGCGGGTTTTTGCGGCAGCGCGTCGCCCAGCACCGTCCAGTGCTGCAGGTCGGCGGAGGAGGCTACCTGTATGTTCAGCATCCTGCCATCCCGCCGGGTTTGCGTGGCATACGCGTAGTATTTTCCATTGGCGCGGATCACCGTAGGGTCCGGGAAGTCTGTGTCCAGCACCGGGTTCACAATGCCGGTATCTGCGGGCGGGTTAGCGGCCGGCGGTGCATCCGCAGACCGGCAGCCCGCCAGTACCAGTATCAATGCAATAAATCTCATTCCTATTTTTTTTAAGTCCAACATTCAAGTTTCAAATCTCAAACATCCATTATCCTACCTCTTACTTCCCGCTTCTGTCATCTTTTTGATGAGGTCCACTTCCCCCGGATCGTACGGCCTGCCGTCCGTGTGAAAGATATCATGGAACCACAGCGCCGGTTTGGCGGTATACTTTTTCCGCCAGCTATCCCAGGCGTAGATGGTTTGCGTTTTGCCATCCACCAGGCCCCAGTTGTACGCGCCGGCATGATATTTTTTAAGTACGGGCAGGCTGCCGGCAAAGGTGCTGCCATTGCCCCGGGCCATGTATTCCGTGCAGAGGATGGGCCTTTCATAGCGCTGCAGCCATTGCAGGCATTCTTCCAGCCGCTGCGGGGATTCGTAGTTGTGAAAGGAGATAATGTCCGACTGCTCCAGTTGCACTTTTTCGATGGGCTTCAGTTGGGCGTCGCTGGCCCAGTTGCCCTGCCATACGCCGGAAGTGAGCGGCTGGGAAGGATTGGCGGCGCGCGCCCACGCAAAGGCCTGCTGCAGCAGCGGCAGCACGTACCTGGTTTTGTCCGGCAGTTCCCGTTTGCCGTAGGAAGAATTGTTGGTATTGTCCGGCTCATTCCAGATATCCCATCCCAGCACCCGTTCGTCGTTAGCGAAGCGGCCTACCACGGCTTTTACATAGGCTTCCAGGCGCGGGTACTGCGCGGGGTCCTTCAGCGCGGCATAGCCGGGGTTCTGCACCCAGCCGGAGTTGTGCACATGCGGCGTGGGCGCGCGCTGCTTACCGGTTTTAGGGAAGGGGTCCCAGCAGGAGTCAAACAATACGAACAAGGGTTTGATGCCATGCCGCGCCGCGATCTGTAAAAATATATCCATGCGCGTTAGAAAGCCTGCTGCATCCTGCTGGTGCAGCAGGTCATGCAGGTATACGCGCGCGGTATTCATACCCAGGCCGGCGGCCCAGCCCAACTCCCGGTCGATGGTGGCGGTATCAAAGCTGGATGCCTGCCACATTTCCAACTGGTTGATGGCCGTGCCGGGTATAAAGTTACAGCCCACCAGCCAGGGCTGCTGTGCATACCAGCGGCGGGCCTGTTCCCGGGTCCAGATGTCCCGGCCCTTGCCGGGTTGTGCATGTACATAGCCTGTGCTGACGATGAATGCCAGTAATAGGAAGAACAAGAGTTTTCGCATAGCCGTTTATGTTATCAGGTTAAATGGTTTACCAGTTCGGGTTTTGCTCCAGGTGCGGGTTAATGTCCATCTCCGATTGCGGGATGGGCAGCAGCTTGTGCTTGCCTACCTGGAAATTTTCAAAGTCCGGGTCCCGCTGTGCAATCGCGCTTACCTTGCCGGCATCGTCCAGGTCGCCCCAGCGTACCAGGTCGTTCCAGCGGGTGCCTTCGCCGGACAGCTCGCATACGCGCTCGTGTTTCAACTGTTGCAGGAAGGCCGCTTTATCCAGGCCGGGTTTTATGTCAGACAGCTTCGCCAGGTGCGCGCGCTCCCTTACCTGGTCCACATAGGGATAGGCTGCGGCGGTCTGTCCCAGCTCGTTCAGGCACTCGGCATACATCAGCAGCACGTCAGCATAGCGGATCACGCGGAAGTTGATGGGAGAGTAGTAGTTGCTGAAATCGCGCCAGTAGTCATCCAGGTATTTGCGGAACCATACTTCTCCATTGTTGCCGGGATAGCGCGTAGCAAAGGGCTGGCCATATACCATGGTGTATTCCGGCCCTCTTGGGTCCAGGGAGTCCCAGAGGCAGCTCACGGCGAGGCGCGGATCGCGCTGCCCGTCCACCGTTTTTTCCGCCAGCAGGGTGTCCACCACCCAGCGCCGGCACTGCCCGTCGCTCCAGCCTACGCCGCGCGGACCGAAGAACTGGCTGCGCTGGTTGCCGGAGGCGGAATTGGGCGCATCCACATCCGGGCCGCCTTCGTTCACGGAGGAGAACTGTATTTCGAAAACGGATTCCCGGTTGTTCTCATGCAGGTGGGTGAAATTGTCCTGGTAATTGTCCATCAGCCCGTAATAGCTGCTCCCTTCGCCCGTCACCAGCCAGTCAAAGGCGGCTTGAGCCTGGTCAAATTTCCGCTGCTGCATGTATACCTTGCCCAGCAGGGCATAGGCGGCGCCTTTGGTGGCGCGGCCCTTCTCGTTGTCGCTGTATTGTGGCGGCAGGTCGGGAATAGCTTCCGCCAGGTCTTTTTCTATCTGCGCCCAGTCTTCGGCCTGCGTGGCGTAGGGCGGCAGGTCTGTAGGTTCGGAGGGCGTGAGCTGCAGGGGCACATTGCCCCAGAGGCTGGTCAGGTTAAAGTAGTACAGGGCGCGCAGGAATTTGGCTTCGGCCAGGTACTGTTTTTTCAGCGTTTCGTCCATTGCTATTTCCGGCACATAAGCCAATACCTGGTTGGCCCGGTAAATGCCCTGGTAGTGATGCAGCCACACGTGCATGCCGCAGTCGAAATTATAATTCACCACCAGGAATTTTTGCCAGTTCTGCAGCTCCAGCCAGGGGCTGCCGCTGTAGCCTTCGTCGGAGCGGAGGTCATAGTTGAAATGTATCCAGCGGGCATAGCCGCCAATGCGGTAAAAGTTGCCGTAGATGGCATTCACGCCGGCTTTGGCGTCTTCCGCCGTTTGCCAGAACTGGTCCACTGCCGGGGTGTTCGGGTTCTCCACCTCCAGCTTTTCGGTGCAGGCGGTTGACAGCATTAGCAGCAACAGCCCTGTATAATAAGTGAGTTTGTTCATGTTCATTTCGTTTTCGTTTAATAATCCAACATCCTACTTCCCACATCTTACCCTCAGAATCCGCACTGTATGCCAAAGGAAATGATCCGGCTGGCGGGATAGTTACCCGTGTCATGCCCTCTTTCCAGCAGTTGCTGGTCCGGGTTGCCCACTACATCGGGGTCCAGGCCTGTGTAGCCGGTAAAGGTGAGCAGGTTCTGCCCGCTTACGTATACCCTTGCCTGTGTGAAGCCTACCCTTTGCAGGAAAGCCTTGGGCAGGGTATAGCCCAGCTCCACGTTGCGGAGCCGCACATAGGAGCCGTCCTCTATCCAGCGGTCAATATCGCCCCGGGTATTGAACTGTATGCCCAGCTCGTTGCTGTAGGCAATGCGCGGGAAATCCGTGTTGGGATCTTCCTCTGTCCAGGGCTTCACGCCTTTCCTGTAATTGGAGTTGTCGTCGAAGCGGTCCATCACGGAGCGCACGCCGTTGAACAGCTTGTTACCGAAGTTGCCGTACAGCATCAGCGAAAAGCTGAAGCTTTTATAGCTGCCGCCAAAGGAAAGGCCGGTCTGCAGTTTGGGCCAGGGACTGCCTACATAGGTGCGGTCGTCGTTGTCAATGATCTCGTCGCCGTTCACATTCACGTAGCGGATGTCGCCGGGTTTGGCAAAAGGCTGCACCTGGTAGTCGTCTATCTCCTTCTGGTTCTGGAAAATACCGTTTGATTTCAGGACGTACCATTCGCCAATGGAGCGGCCTATTTCCGTGCGTGTAAGCCCGGTGGCAATGTAGGTGCGGCCGGCGCCCAGGTCGCCCAGCGCCAGCACTTCATTCTTGATGGTGGTGAAGTTGCCGCTGACCTGGTATTTGAAAGCGCTTTTGTTGTTGCGGTAGGTAATGCTTACTTCCACACCGGAGTTGCGCAGGGAGGCGGCGTTGGTGAAAGGATTGCCGCCTGCGTTGCCGGTGGTGCCGGCAATAGGCAGCCGCACCAGGATGTCGTTGGTGCGCGCCCGGTAGTATTCCGCCGTTACGTCCAGGGAATTGTTGAAGAAGGAGGCATCCACGCCGGCGTTAAAGGTCCTTTTTTCCTCCCACTTGATATCCTGGTTCACCAGCGCGGTTTGCGTGGCGCCGGGCTGTATTTCCTGGCCTACGCCAAATACGGCATAGGGAAAGAGATTCAGGGAGGGGATGCGGGCATACTCCGGTATGGTGGAAGTGTTGCCCAGTACGCCGTAGGAGGCGCGCAGCTTCAGGTCGCTTACCCAGGGTACGTTGAAGAACGCTTCCTTGCTAAGCCGCCAGGCGCCGGACACGGAGGGGAAATTGCCCCAGCGGTGCGCCTCGCCAAAACGGGAGTCGCCATCGCGGCGGAAGGTAAGGGACAGCAGGTAGCGATCTGCAAAATCATAGTTCAGGCGCCCCAGGTAGGAGAGGGTCACAAAGCGCTCCTTGTAGCCGTCTACGGTCTGTATGGTGGTGCCGGCGTTCAACTGGTCGAAATACCGGCCGGCCGGGTATTGCGCAATGTGCTGCTTGCCCGCGCCGGTCAGCTCGTAGGTTACTTCCCGCTGGCTGACGCCCAGCACGCCGTTCAGGGTATGCTGCCCGAATTGCCGGTCAAAGTTCAGCGTATGTTCGTACAGCAGTGACAGGAACTGCGCGCGGTTCTCATACAGGCTGGAAGGGTCTACCGGCTGGTTGTAGGTCCAGGAGCCTTCCTTGCGCAGGGATTTGTAATGATCAAAGCTGGTTTCCACGCCCAGGTTGAACTTGTACACCAGCCATTGCAGCGGGCGCAGCTCGGCATAGGCATTGCCCCGGATGCGGAAATTATACTGGTCGCTTTGTATCAGGTTGTTAATGGCCACGGGATTGGTGCCAAAGGTGTAGGCGTCGTCGCTGCCGTAGCCGTAGCCGCCGGGATTGTTTTCATTATATAAAGGGATCACCGGCAGCATGCGCACCATGTCGTAGAAGGGATTGCCCTGCAGTTGGTCTTCATGGGCGTTGGTGAGCGACAGGTTCTCGCCAATGCGGAAGATGCCTCGGCTGCCTTCCGTATTCACCCGCAGGCTGATACGGTCAAAGGAGGTGCCGATGATGGTGCCTTCATTCCTGAAGTAATTACCGGAAATGAAGTAGCTGGTGTTCTTGCCGCCGCCGGAAAAATCAAGGCCGTAATCCTGGTAGGAGCCGGTGCGCATCACGGCATCCTGCCAGTCTGTATTAATGGAGGGATCAAATTCGGTGGACACGCTGGCCATGGGGGTTCTGCCCCCGTTGATGTAAGCGGTTTTGTTCAGTTCTGCAAACTCGTAATTGTTGGTCAGGTCCCAGCGTTTGGGGATCTGCTGGATGCCGTATTTGGCGTTGAAGTTCACGCGCAGGGGACCTTCCTTTCCTTTTTTGGTGGTGATGATCACTACGCCGTTGGCGGCATTGGCCCCGTAAATGGCGGCGGCGGAAGCGTCTTTCAATACCTGTATGCTTTCCACGTCCGCCGGGTTGAAATCGCGGTTGCCGTAGGAGATGAGGCCGTCTATTACAAACAGGGGATCGTTATTGTTGAGGGTGCCCACGCCCCGGATCTCTATCTTGGACTCCTGCCCGGGGCGGCCGCCGCTGCGCACGTTCACGCCTGCCGCCAGGCCCTGGATGGACTCGCCTACGGTGGTGGCGGTCATGCGCTGGGCTTCCTGCGTGTTCACCACGGATACTGCGCCGGTGAGGTCTTTCTTTTTCACGGACTGGTAGCCGATCACCACGATCTCGTTCAGTGATTTATCGCTGGGCTGCAGTACAATGCTGAGGGAGGTACGGCCATTCACCGGCACTTCCAGTGTTTCGTAGCCGATGTAGCTGCATTCCAGCACGGCGTCTTCGGGCACGTTCAGCTCAAAAGCACCGTTGGCGTCCGTGAGCTTGCCGATGGTGGTGCCTTTTACCTTCACGGTAACGCCCACCAGCGGCGTGCCGTCCGGCCCGGTCACCCGGCCCTGTATCTTCACGTCTGCCTGGGTGACGCCCCGGGGCGTGATCACCACCAGGTTGTCTTCCAGCAGCCTGTATTCCAGGCTGGCAGGCGCCAGCACCTGCTCCAGCACGTTGAATACGTCTGCCTGGTGCACCTGTACATTCACGTTATGCTGGTCCTTCAGCCGGCGGTCGCTGAAAAGAAAGTGATAGGCCGTTTGCGATTCTATCATGGCCAGCACCTTTTTCAGGCTGGCATCGCGCACCTGGAGGGATACTTTCTGTGAATGCACCTTGGCGGACACCTGCAGGCAGGCCGCCAGGATAATGAGAAATGTAAATTTCATAACATAGATGGCGCTGAGCAGCGCATGCCTGTCCCGGTAAGCATGCACCGGTTGCTTTTTTTCCATAACTTTAGGAATGTTAGTGAACAATAAGAAACGCTGATCTCTCACCTTCAACCGTTTCTTGTACCGCTGATAGACGGGGAGTGGTTGCACACGCCCCGTTTTTTTGTATTAATAGATGATCACATGACCGTTATTGATTTTATAGTTAAAAGGCTCTGTCAGTTGCAGCGCTTTTAATGCAACTTCCAGTTTTTCATTCCTGAACATGCCGGTAAAGCGCAGCTCCGGCAGCTCTTTATTCCTGAATGCTATTTCTACGTTATACCAGCGTTCCATTTGCCGGGCCAGGTCCTCAAACCGTTCTCCCTGGAAGATGAGGCGGTTCTCTACCCAGGCCGTTTCTATCATGGCGCTGTCCCGGTCCCGGAAGTAGGTGGGCTGGCTGATCACCAGCGCAGGCTGGGCATTGCCCGCCGTGGTATCCGGGGGCGTGTTGGGGATCACCAGCTTTTCGTTGGGCTGCAGGCGGATCCTGGCATCCGGCCGGTCCTTCAGCGTCACTTCAATAGCGCCCGATATGAGGGTGGTTTCATGCTTTGCATCTTCCGGGTAGGACCGCACATTAAAGGAGGTGCCCAGTACACGGATGTTCATTTTGGTGGTGCTGATCAGGAAGGGCTTGCCGGCATCCGGGGCCACTTCAAAAAAGGCTTCGCCGCTGAGGGACACCCTCCTTTCCCGGCTGCCGTCAAAGCTCTCGGGGTATTGCAGCTCGCTGTCCGCGTTCAGCCATACCACGGTGCCGTCCGTGAGGATAATGCGGCTGCGGTCGCCTTTGGCGTTGTGCTTGCTGGCCATGGCTGGGGGCGTGGCGGCCGGCTGTTGCAGGTAGAGGCGGACGATATAGGTGCAGGCTGCCAGCAGCAGGAGTGCGGCGGCGGCTTTCAGCAGGGAAGGCAGCCAGCGGCGCGTTGGCGGCTCCGGCAGGGGCATTGCTGTTGTATCATCTGTCCATTGCGCGGGATCGGTGTGCTTTATATTATTGACCAGCCGCTCAAAAGCTGTTTTGGTAACGCGCGCCGGGTCCTGCGTTGCCCGGCGCTCCTGCCAGAAGGCCGTCAGCAGTTGCCTTTGCAGGGCCAGGTCCGGATCATGGGCAGCCGCTGCCTCCAGGGCCGCACGTTCTTCTGCGGTGATGGTGCCCTGCAGCTCTTTGGATAACAGCCATGAAAATTGATCCGTGTCCATAGTTGATGTGCTGGTTGATAGTAGTTAGACACGGAAAACGGGGGGAGTACGTACCGGGGGGAGGAAAAAAGAAGTAGGAGTAGGATATCCTGGCCGTCCGGTTCCGGACGGTAATCGTTCATATATGGACAGCGGGCAGCCGGCAAAAGTGCATGACAAGGCTACAGATCATATTTTGAGGAGATGGCAGCATTCTTGTAATGCGAAGGAAGGAAAACAGCCAAGTATGTTAAATAACTACTTCAAGGTTGCCTGGCGCAATTTATCCAAGCAAAAATTGTATTCCTCCATCAAGATCGGGGGATTTGCTTTAGGCATTGCCGCCTGTTTGCTGATTGCGCTCGATATCAGGCACGAGCTCAGCTATGACCTTCACTATCCCCAGGCAGCGCGCATTTACAGGGCTGTCATAGACTGGAACATGCCTAATGCCAGGAATGCCTATTTTCCTGCCCCCTTTGCAAGCGCCTTGAAAAATGATCTTCCGGAAGTGGAAAAGGCCGGACGTTTTTTATACAGCGAGCTTTTTGGAGCAGGCAACAGCCAGGTAAGGCGGTCGGATCAGGCGCAGAATGCCTACGAGGACGGGATCATTTTTGCCGACCAGGAGCTATTGGACATCCTGCAGGTGCCCTTTATTTACGGCGATCCTGCACATGCCCTTAGCCAACCCAATACCATTGTGATAACAAAACGTAAGGCAGATAAATATTTTCCCCATGAGAACCCGGTAGGCAAAACGCTTATAATAAATGATAACAAGGATAAACCTTACGAGATAGGCGGGGTGATAGCAGATTTCCCGGTCACCTCCCATCTCCAGTGCGATTTCCTGCTAACGCTGAAAGGGGTGGAGCTTTGGCCTGGTGAACAAACCTACTGGCTGGCCAATAACTATCAAACCTACTTCCTGCTTCGCCCCGGAACGGATGTGGCAAAATTGCGGACAAAACTGTCGGCTATCAGGGAAAAATACCTGCTTACCAGTGCGCAGCAAACCAACAATGCAAAGATCATTGAAATGTTTGAAAAGGTCAGTTTTGATGTGCAGGCATTAAAAGATATTCATCTGAAGTCTGAAGGGATCAATGACGGGTTAAGCCACGGCGATATACGCCTGGTGTGGCTTTTTGGCGCTATTGCAGGCTTTATCCTTATTATAGCCTGTATCAACTTCATTAATCTTTCCACCGCCAGGTCGGCCGGCAGGGCTAAAGAAGTCGGGCTCAGGAAGACCGTAGGCGCTGACCGCGGCAGCCTGATCCGGCAATTTCTCAGCGAATCCCTGCTGTTCAGTTTTCTTTCTTTTGCTTTAGGGCTGCTGCTGGCATGGCTGCTGCTGCCCTATTTCAATGCGCTATCCGGGAAATCATTGAGCCTTCCCTGGAATGCCTGGTGGCTGGCGCCGCTGCTGATCGTTGCTGTCATCGCTGTTGGTCTGCTGGCTGGCCTTTACCCTTCCTTGCATCTTTCTTCTTTTCAGCCGATCCATGTGCTCAAGGGAAATATCAGCCAGGGGAACAGGCGCTCCCGCTTGCGAAGCGTATTGGTGGTTTTCCAGTTTACCACATCTATTGCATTGATCATCGGTACGTTTATCATTTACCGCCAGATGCGATATATTCTCGATAAAAAAGTAGGGTTTGAGAAAGAACAGGTGTTGCTGATACAGGGCACCAACACGATGGGGGACCGGGTGCCTGCATTTAAAAAGGCGCTTTTACAAGTGCCGGGCGTGAAGAATGCTACTGTCAGCGATTACCTGCCTGTTGCGGGCACCAAACGGGACGATAACCTCTTCTCAGAGGAAGGAAAAACAGCAGAAAGGAGCCTGGTTTCAGGCCAGATATGGGAGGTTGATCATGATTATATTAAAACAATGGGGATGCATATAGTGACGGGCAGGGACTTTTCCATGAACATGCCTACCGACTCGCAGTCCGTGATCATTAACCAAACCATGGCCAGGCAACTGGGCCTGAAAGATCCCATTGGCAAGCGTATTACCAACACCAACAGTTTCTGGACCGTTATCGGCGTGGTAGAGGATTTTAATTTTGAATCGCTCCGGGAAAACATCCGGCCGCTTTGCCTGGTAATAGGCCGCGGCTCTTCCATAGTTTCCGTGAAGGTGAGCACGGCTGATATGCGCGGCCTGATCCCTTCCATCACCGCGGTATGGAAAGATTTCAGTCCTCATCAACCTATCCGGTATACTTTCCTGGATCAGCGCTTTGCCCGCATGTATACGGATGTGCAGCGCACAGGGCGTATATTCAGCAGCTTTGCCGTGCTGGCTATTATCGTAGCCTGCCTGGGCCTGCTGGGGCTTTCCGCTTTCATCGCGGAAAAGCGCACTAAGGAAATAGGGGTCCGGAAAGTGCTGGGCGCCAGTGTGAGCAATGTAGTGGTGCTGCTTTCCAAAGACTTTCTCAAATTAGTGGTGATTGCTATGGTCATTGCCTCGCCCCTGGCCTGGTATGCCATGCAGCTTTGGCTGGAGAATTTTGCTTATCACATCAATGTTGAATGGTGGGTGTTTATACTGGCCGGTTCAATAGCAGTAACCATTGCGCTTTTAACGGTGTCTTTTCAGTCGGTGAAGGCCGCTTTAATGAACCCGGTGCAGTCATTGAGAACGGAGTGAATAGGAGGTAGGAGGTACTTCCTACTTCCTGCTTCCTACTCCCAGCACGCCCCGCAACTGCTTCACCGCCTTGAACAACTGCGTTTCCACTGTTCTGGGCGACAGTTGCAGGATACCGGCTACCTCCTTACAGGTAAAACCTTCTTCCTTTACCAGCCTGAAAATGCGGCGGCGCTCCGGCGGCAGGGCATCCACTGCCTGGTGCAGCCGGAACAGCAACTCCTTCCATTCCGTAGCATCAGCCGGGCTGGCGGTGTCCACTACCTGTATCTCCTGCGTTTGCGCAGTGCTGATCACATGATAGGTGGAGAATTTGCGCAGGTAATTGAGGGACTGGTGCCGCACGGCGGTGAACAGGTAGGTCTCCACATGCGCTATTTCACCGGTAGCGGCGCGGTTGATCCATAGTTTGAGGAATACGTCGCCTACGGTCTCTTCGGCGGCCTCCCGGCTATGCACATACGCTATACAGAAATTCACCAGCCGCAGGTACAGCAGCTCAAACAGCGACTGGAAAGCCTGCTGGTCGTTGTGATGACAGACCTTTTGCCATAATGCGTGGAGGTATGTTTTGTCCGTTGGCAATGTGAACGTGGAATTAGCGATATTCCCCTCAATATAGGGAAAATCAGGGAATATCCCTGAATACCACGATGCCGTTATGCCCGCCGAAGCCGAAGGTATTGCTGATCGCTGCTTTTACTTTTTTCTGTATGGCTTCCCCCAGCACGATCTGCACGCCTGCCGGTATGGCCGGGTCCAGGTGGGTGGTATTGATGGTGGGAGGGATGATGCCGTTCTTTATGCTCAGGATGCAGGCAATGGCCTCAATAGCGCCGGCCGCTCCCAGCAGGTGGCCGGTCATGGATTTGGTGGCGCTGATGTGCAGGTGCGCCGGTTGTTCCCCGAAAAGCCGGGTAATGGCGGCTATCTCGCTCAGGTCGCCTACCGGCGTGGAAGTGGCGTGCGCGTTCAGGTAGTCCACGGCTTCCTTGTTCAGCCCTGCATCTTCCAGGGCCAGCTCCATGGCGCGGAAAGCGCCCAGCCCTTCGGGGTGGGTGGCCGTCATATGATAAGCATCTGCTGTCATGGCGGCCCCGGCCACTTCTGCATAGATGTGCGCGCCCCTGGCTTTGGCATGCTCATATTCTTCCAGCACCAGCGCGCCCGCGCCTTCGCCCATCACGAAACCGTCCCGCTGCGTGTCAAAGGGCCGGGAAGCCGTGGCGGGATCATCGTTGCGGACAGACATGGCTTTCATGGCGCAGAACCCACCTACAGAAGCCTCTGTTACCGGCGCTTCCGAGCCGCCGGTAACGATCACTTTGGCCTTGCCCAGGCGGATGTAATTCAGCGCATCCATGATAGCCGTATTGGAAGTGGAGCAGGCAGATACCGTGGTGTAGTTGATGCCCATCAAACCATATTTAATGGAGATCATGCCGGCGGCCATATTGGCGATCAGCTTGGGTACGAAAAAGGGGCTGAAGCGCGGGTTAAAGCCGCCTTCGGTATATTCCTTCACCTGTTCTTCGAAGGTTTGCATGCCGCCCTGCCCGGAGCCCCAGATCACGCCGGCGTCAAAAGGGTCCATCTTTCCAATGTCCAGCCCGGCGTCCTGTATGGCTTCCGCCGCAGCTACCAGGGCATATTGCGTAAAGGGATCGGTTTTGCGGATCTCGCCTTTCTCCAGCACCGTGCCGGGATCAAAATCCCTGATCTCCCCGGCAAACTGGGTGCGGAAGCGGCTGGGATCAAACCGGGTGATGCGCGCTGCACCGCTTTTGCCGGCTACCAGGTTGTCCCAGAAGGCGGCTGTGTTGTTGCCGATGGGCGTTAACGCGCCCAGCCCTGTAATAACTGCTCTCTTCATAAGTATGATGTTTAAAGTATATCCTTCATCATCCGGTCACTCATCCGTCCAAAAATGTTGCCACCCAGCGCCCGGGAGAACAGCAGGGAGGACAGCAGGTTGGACATCACCAGCAGGGCGCGGTCTTCTGCGCTGCCTTCAAAGTCAAACCGTCCGTGCGCGCGCCCTTTCTCCAGGCATTGCGCCACCCACTGGAGCAGGGTGCTGCACATTTCCTGCACTTTTTGCTGCATGGGAGCGGGGAGGGTATCATAATCCGGTGTCAGCGACCCCACCAGGCAGATGGTGCCCTGCCTGCTGCGCTGCCGGAATATGCCGGACAGCTTTTTCAGTTGCTCATCTTCCGGGAGCTGCGCCCATTTGCGCTGCTGCGCGGCAAACCTTTCCAGTTCATGATCGATCACGCTGATGCCCAGGTCCGCCTTGCTGGGAAAGTGATAGTGAATGGCGGCGTTTTTGATGGCGAGGGGAGCGGAAATATCCGCGTAGCTGAAGGCGTTGAAGCCTTTGGTCCGGATGAGCCGGTCGGCCAGCTCAATGATCTTTTCCCTTGTCGTGTCTGCCATATGAATGCATTCCGCAGGCAAATCTACTTACTAATTAGTAAGTAAACAAATACTATCCCAGGGAGCTCACGAACTGGTCCAGGCTCTCTTCCTTGCCCAGCTCCAGCTTTTGCTTGATACGGTAGCGGGCCATGCGGATGCTTTTGGGCTCTACGCCCAGCCGGTTGGCAATTTCCTTGTTGGAAAGGCCCATTAATATATAGGAGCAGTATTTCAGGTCCAGGCGGGTAAGGCTGTTGCCCGCCTTTTGCTGCAGCCGGGTAAAGAACTCCGGATGTATCTCCGCAAAGTCGGATTTTAAAGCCTCAAAGTCCTCATCCTGCCGGTGGCTTTCGCTGATAATGCGGTCCATCTGTTTGAACACGGGGTTGGTACCGGCATGGGCGGTGATCTTTTCGCGCAGGTTTTGCAGCAGCTCTTTTTTCTCCTCTACCTGCAGGGTGCCGGCCAGCAGTTCTTTTTGCAGGCGCTCCTGTCTTTCCAGCAGCAGTTGCTGCTCCGCTTCTTTCAACTGCGCCTGCAGGTGCGCTTCCTCCTTTTCCCTGGCCAGCAGTTGCTGCCGCTGCAGGGAAGACCGCAGGCGGAAGTGATAGGCGCGGAAGAGGAACACGAGGGCCAGCAGGCTGGCTACGGCGAGGCATATATAAAAGAAGTTCAGCTTCCGGTTAAAGGCGGCGCGCTGCTGCAGGGCGGCCAGTTCCTGCTCCCGCTTTTCGGACTGGTACTGTGCTTCCAGCTTATCCACGATCGCCAGTTTCTCCGCATCATATATGGCCTGGTGCTGTTCCATGTACGATTTGTAATACTGCAGCGCCTTGGCGGGATGCCCGCCCTTTTCCGCCACATTGGCCAGGCCAAGCAGCATGCGCGCTTTTGACAGGCGGGAGTTGGTGGAGTCCGACGCCAGCTCGCCCAGCCCCAGCAGGAATATCTTTTCCGCTTTGGCATAATCGCCGTCGGCAATGGCGTACTCGCTCAGGATGCCGTAACAGTTGGCGATGGCTTCCGGGTAATCCGCTTCCCGGGCCGCCAGCAGGGCGATATTGATATATTTTTCCGCACTGTCCCGGTAGCTGCGGGGATAAAATTCCCAGTACAGGTTGGCGGTGTTGAGGGCCACGGCCGCCGGGTTGGCGCGGTTAATGAGGCGGTCGTGCTGCACCTCCGCCAGCGATAGCAACTGCCGGTTATAATACAGCGCGGAGTCCAGCCAGGCGCGCCGGGCCGTGTCCTGCCGGAAGCGCTGCACAAACATGCTGCCCATAGACAGGTAGGCATTGCAAAGGGCATCCACATTGTTGCTCAGGATCGAGGTATGCAGGCATTGCCGGGCATATTTTTCCTCGTTGGCCAGGTCCTTGTAACCCCAGTAAATGCTGGACAGGTAATGATACACCAGGCTTTCATAGGAATAGGCCTGCTGTCCGTCCAGTACCCGGAGGGCCTGCAGCAGGTAGTCCACCGCCTTTTCCTGGCGGCCCTCCACGTATTCCATCCATCCTTTGCGGAGCCACACATAGCCTTTAATGGTCCGGTCATGGATGGAGCCTGCCATGGCAAATGCGCTGTCAATGGCCTGCCTCGCCAGGTGTAAGCTATCCGCCTGCACATACAGGTATCCCAGGGTGGTCTGAATAAAGGCCCCGTACTGCCGGTCCTTCAGTTGCCGGCTTTGCACCAGCGCCTGCTGCGCCGTGCGCATCGCTTCCCGCAGGTCCTGCTGGCTAAGCGTACGGGCCAGCCGTCCCAGGGTCATCACCCGCTCTTCCGGCCGGAGCTCCGCGTAGGCCAGCCGGTCCCGGAGCGAATCAATTAATATGGATTGTGCATGGGTGAGCGCAGGCCACAAACAAATGAAAAAGAGAAGGGCATAAAGGCGCCATTTCCGGGTATACAACATGCCGTAAAAATAGGGCTTATCCTTCAATTCTTTTACTTATTAACAATATGCATAATATTTAAGTATTTTTTGTTGAGTGGGTAAGTGCCTGCGTAGACGCTTTGTAGATGTTTTTTTGCCATCCTGTAGCTTCCGTGTAGTAGGGGCTGCGTAAGCAGGGGACCTGCGCCGCCCTATTTTTGCCGGCATCGTATCCTCATTAAAAAAGTAAGATCATGAACAACAAAACTTTAGCGATCGTTGCCTACATCACCATCATAGGATGGGTGATTGCCTATGTACAGTACAGGAACAACCAGGAAAAAACGCCGCTGCTGCGCTACCACCTGGAGCAGGCGCTGGGCGTGTTCATTGCCTCCATCGTGCTCAGCATAGCCATCGGTATTGTAACCGCGGTGATCCCCTCCCTGGCCACGGTGCTGTCCATTGCCGGCCTTCTTCCATTGATATTGTTAATACTGGGCATCATTACCGCCTCCAATGAAGCCTGCAAACCGGTGCCTGTGATCGGCAAGCTGTTCGAAAACAAATTCAGCTTCCTGCATTAATGTAGGAAGCAGGAAGTAAAATTTGTGTATCTTAAAACGATAAATTCCACTGTCCAACAGTAGCGAGTATACGTAAATCAATGATGCACAAATGAACAAACAACTATTCACCGGCTGCCTGGTGGCTGCGCTAGGCGGGCTTTTATTCGGTGCAGATACCGCTGTTATTTCCGGCGCAGAGCAATCCATTAAAGAAGTGTTTCACCTGGAAGGCTTCTGGCACGGCTTTACCAACGCCATTGCGCTGATAGGCACCATTATAGGCGCCATAGGCTGCGGCGCCCCGCTGGACAAATATGGCCGCAAGAAAGTGCTGGTGATAGTGGCGGTGCTGTATATCGTGTCCGCCCTGGGCTGCGGGCTGTCGCAATCCTGGCTGTCCTTCCTGGTGTACCGCTTTATGGGCGGCCTGGGCATCGGCGCCTCTTCCGTGGCAGGCCCTATGTATATTTCCGAAATAGCCCCGCCGCGTTTGCGCGGCCGCCTGGTGGCCCTGTTCCAGTTCAATATAGTGCTGGGCATCCTGCTGGCCTATTTTTCCAATTACTTTATCAACAATTGGGTGGCTACGGATGCCTGGCGCTGGATGCTGGGCATACAGGCCGTGCCCTCGCTCATATTTTTCCTGCTGCTGTACTTTATACCGGAAAGCCCCCGCTGGCTCATGAAACGCCATCGTACCGAAGATGCCCGCCGCGTGCTGGCGGCGCTGGGCAACCGGGATGCAGACGGGATCGTGGCGGAGATCGCAGACTCCCTGAAAGCCGAAAGCAGCGGGCAAACCGAAAAGCTGTTCACCCGCAGGTTTTCCTTCCCGGTGATGTGCGCGGTGCTGCTGGCCACCTTCAACCAGTTCTCCGGTATCAACGCCATCATGTACTACGCGCCCCGCATTTTTTCCATGACCGGCCTGGCCCGCGATACCGCCTTACTGCAGGCCGTGCTGATCGGGCTGACCAACATGGTGTTTACCGTGATCGCTATGTCCGTGATCGATAAATTCGGCAGGAGGACCCTGCTGATAGCCGGCTCCGTGGGCATGATCCTTTTCCTGGGGCTTACCGCCCGCGCCTTTTACTACCAGGATTTTGGCGGTTATATGGTGCTCATTTACCTGGTGGGCTTTATTGCCAGCTTTGCATTTTCACAGGGCGCCGTGATATGGGTGTTCCTGGCGGAGATCTTCCCCAACTCCGTGCGCGCCAAGGGGCAGGCCCTGGGCAGCTTCACGCACTGGTTCTGGGCGGCGGTCATGACCTGGCTCTTTCCCATGGTGGCGGAACTGCCTTATGGCGGCACGTTCGCGTTCAGCTTCTTTTGCATAGCCATGGTCCTGCATTTGCTGTTTGCCGTGAAGATGCTGCCGGAAACCAGGGGCAAATCGCTGGAGGAATTAAGCAAGGCGGTGCTGCGCTAAGACGGGTTGGGGAGTGGAACAGCGCGTTTCCGGGCCCCCCCTTGAGCGCGATCCTGTCCGGCACCTACCTGCTGGAGCAGCAGATGGGAGGCGATGAAGAAGGCCGGAAAACAAATGCCAGCAAGTATTCCGGTGAGCACCAGCCCATAGACCTCCATACCGCGCTGTGCGACGGGACGCTCACCATCCGCGTAAGGGATTATGGTATCGGTATCCCCCCTGAAGACCAGCAGCGCATCTTCAGCGGCTTTTTCCGGGCCAGTAATGCAGGCAGGATACAAGGCACGGGGCTGGGACTGAATATTGTAAAATACTACACTGAATTGCTGGGCGGCAGCATCCGCTTTGACAGCGCGCCCGGGGAAGGTACCTGCTTTGAGCTGCGCTTCTGATGCCGCCTGTTCCCATTCCTGCAATTTTTGCCGCCAATTATGTAACTGCCGTTTACCCGGATATCCGGATATTTGCAGCATACGCCTATGCAGGAATATACGATCTACATTAAAGGAATGGTTTGCCAGCGTTGCGTCTCGGCCGTGCGGGAGGCGCTGGAGCAGCCTGGCTACGGGGTGACGCACCTGGAGCTGGGCGCCGCTGCTTTCCTGGCGCCCGCCCCGCCGGATATGGATCGCATTGCGGAAAAGCTGGAAGCGTTAGGGTTCTCCCTGCTGGAAGATAAACAACTGCAACTGGTAAAAAGCATCCGGGCGCTGGTGGAAACCGTGTACAGCGGCGATTTTGATTTTCCGCCGCAGTTCCGCTTCTCCCAATGGGCCGCCGAAAAACTGCAACGGCCTTATGATACGATCAGCGAAGCCTTTTCCGCCGCGGAAGGCATAACGCTGGAAAAGTACATCATTGGCTACCGCGTGGAGAAGATCAAGGAGCTGCTGGTGTATACGCCGGCTACCGTAGCGGATATTGCTTTCCGGCTGGGCTTCAGCAGCGAAGCGCACCTGTCCCGCCAGTTCAAGGCGCAAACCGGGCTCAATCCTTCTCATTTCATAAAGATCCGCAAAGCGCGCACCCCATAATTATATACATCTTCCCCCTTATAGTGTAAGGATATACCCCCTGCCAGCAGGTAATTTTGCAGAAAAGAACAGGCATGGATACAGATACACTGACGATAGACAACAAGCAAGCAAGCCGCGGCCGCGGGGCCGCTCCATCCATAAAAGCAACCTTTCCCGTACTGGAAATGACCTGTGCGGCCTGCGCGGTGAGCGTGGAGTCCATGCTGCGCTCCGTAGCAGGCGTGGAAGAGGCCGGTGTAAACTTCGCCAGCCGCAGCGCCTGGGTGCGCTATAACCCGCAGGCGGCTACGCCGCAGGCATTGCAGCAGGCGGTGCGCTCCATTGGTTACGACCTGGTAATTGCTACGGAGCACCAGCAGGAAGCACAGGAAGCGGCGGAGCGCCGGCAGTACCAGGCGCTGAAGACCCGGACCATCTGGGCTTCCCTGCTGGCTTTGCCGCTGGTGGTGATCGGGATGTTCTTCATGAACATGCCTTACGCCAACTGGATCATGATGGCGCTGGCTACACCGGTAGTAGGGTGGCTGGGACGCCATTTCTTTATCAATGCCTGGAAGCAGGCCCGGCACCGGAAAGCCAATATGGACACCCTGGTGGCCTTAAGCACCGGTATTGCCTGGGTCTTCAGCACATTCAACACTATTTACCCGCAGTTCTGGCACCAGCGCGGCCTGCATGCCCATGTATATTTTGAGGCGGCCGCCGTGATCATCGCCTTCATTTCCCTGGGCAAGCTGCTGGAGGAAAAGGCCCGGGCCGGCACCTCCGCCGCCATCAAAAAGCTGATGGGCCTGCAGCCTAAAACGGTAACGATCGTACATAGCAACGGGCAGATGGAGCCTATCCCCGTGGAGCAGGTGCAGGTGGGAGATATCCTGCTGGTAAAGCCGGGTGAGAAGATCCCCGTGGACGGCGTGGTTTTCCAGGGCGAATCCTATGTAGATGAAAGCATGATCAGCGGAGAACCGGTGCCCGTGCTGAAGAACGGCGGCGCACAGGTGTTCGCCGGTACGGTCAACCAGCAGGGCAGCTTCCAGTTCAGGGCCGCCAAAGTAGGAGGGGATACCGTGCTGGCGCAGATCATTAAAATGGTGCAGGAAGCGCAGGGCAGCAAGGCCCCTGTGCAGAAGCTGGTAGACAAGGTGGCCGGCATTTTTGTGCCGGTCGTGATCGGCATTGCCATCCTTACGTTTATTGTGTGGATGCTGGCCGGCGGGCAGCATGCCTTTACCCATGCGCTGCTGGCAGCAGTGACCGTGCTGGTGATCGCCTGCCCCTGTGCGCTGGGCCTGGCCACACCTACCGCCATCATGGTGGGCGTGGGCAGGGGCGCAGATCATCACATGCTGATCCGGGATGCGGAAAGCCTGGAGCTGGCGCACCGCGTAAATGCGGTAGTGCTGGATAAAACCGGCACCATCACCGAAGGCAGGCCCGCGGTAACGCAAATGTATTTTGTACAGGAGGCTGCAGTGGCCAACTGGAAAAGCATACTCCTGGCTATGGAGCGGCAGTCGGAGCACCCGCTGGCCACAGCGGTGGTCAGCGCCTTGCAGGAGCAGGGCGTGCAGCCGGCGGCGTTAGACAGGATCACCGGCATTACCGGTAAAGGCATACAGGCGCAGGTGGAAGGCCGCCGCTACCTGGCCGGCAATACCCGGCTGATGGAAGAGCAGGGGGTGCAGATGGACGGGCGCCTGGCCGCCAAAGTGATCGAATGGCAGTCCGCCGCCCAAACCGTGATCGTTTTTGCGGCCGGCAGCAAGGTGTGCGGCATCATTGCCATCGCCGATAAAATAAAGCCCGGCTCCGCGGAGGCGATCGCTGCTCTGCAGCGGCAGGGGGTTGCGGTATACATGCTGACGGGCGATAATGCGCAAACCGCCGCTGCTGTGGCGAAGCAGGTGAATATCGGCTCGTTTAAAGCCGGCGTGCTGCCGGCGGAAAAAGCCGGCTTTGTAAAAGAGCTGCAGCAGCAGGGGAAAGTAGTGGCCATGGTGGGCGACGGCATCAATGACAGCCACGCCCTGGCGGAAGCGGATGTGAGCATTGCCATGGGCAAAGGTTCCGACATCGCGATGGACGTAGCCCGGATCACCCTGGTCACTTCCCGGCTGGACGCCCTGCCCCAAGTGCTGCGCCTCTCCCGCAAAACGGTGCGCACTATCCGGCAGAACCTTTTCTGGGCTTTTATCTACAATGTAATAGGTATCCCGCTGGCCGCCGGCGTGCTGTACCCGGTAAACGGCTTCCTGCTGGACCCGATGATCGCAGGAGCGGCCATGGCCTTAAGCTCTGTATCCGTTGTAAGCAACAGCCTGCGCCTGAAAATGACAAAACTATAAACACTATAAAAAGAGAAACATCATGGAAACACTGAAATTCAAGACGAACATTAAATGCTCCGGTTGTATTGCCACTGTAACGCCATTCCTCAATGAAGTATCCGGCCAGGATAGCTGGAAAGTAGACCTGGAGAGCCCGGATAAGGTGCTGGTGGTAGACAGCAGCCGGGCAATATCCGGCGCTGATGTGATCGAAGCCCTGCAAAAGGCCGGTTACAGGGCGGAAGAACTGGAAAAGTCTTAAACATGGATCACCATCAACATAACCCGCACGAGCAGCATCAGCATGAGGAGCACCCTGCGCACGCGCACCATTCTCAAACGGATCATGGCAAAATGCGCCACGATCATGGCAGTGTGCCCATGGGCGCACAGGGGCACGACCATCACCAGATGATGATCGCCGATTTCCGGAAACGCTTCTGGGTATCTACGGTGCTTACCATTCCCATCCTGGTGCTGTCTCCCATGATCCAGCAGATGCTGGGCTATACCCTGGAGCTGCCGGGCAATGCCTACATCCTGCTGGCGTTGTCCACCTTCGTGTATGGCTGGGGTGGCTGGCCCTTCCTGCAGGGTTTTGTAGCGGAGCTGAAGCAAAAAGGCCCGGGTATGATGACCCTGATCGCCCTGGCCATTACCGTGGCTTATTGCTACAGCGCTGCTACCGTGCTGGGATTGAAGGGTATGGACTTTTTCTGGGAGCTGGCTACCCTGATCGATATTATGCTGCTGGGGCACTGGCTGGAAATGAAGTCCGTACTGGGCGCATCCAAAGCCCTGCAGTTGCTGGTGAGCATGATGCCCGCGGAGGCCCACCGGGTAAAAGCGGACGGACAGGTGGAAGATGTGAAGCTGGAAGCCCTGGAAAAGGATGATATCATACTGGTCAAGCCGGGTGAAAAAGTACCGGCGGACAGCACTATTGTTGAGGGCAGCAGTTACCTGGATGAATCCATGCTTACCGGTGAATCAAAACCTGTTAAAAAGGAAAAGGGGAACAAGGTGATCGGCGGCTCTGTTAACGGGAACGGCTCCCTCAGGGTGCAGGTGGAGCACACCGGGAAGGACAGCTACCTGAATAAAGTGATCAGGCTGGTGGAAGAGGCGCAGCAAACCAAGTCCAGGATGCAGAACTTGTCTGACCGTGCCGCCAAATGGCTTACCTATATAGCCCTGGCGGTGGGCTTTGGTACGCTGGCCGCCTGGCTGGTGGCCGGGCAGTCCTTTGTTTTTTCGCTGGAGCGGATGGTGACCGTTATGGTGATCACCTGCCCGCATGCATTGGGCCTGGCCATACCGCTGGTGGTGGCTATTTCCACTGCCGTGTCGGCGCAAAACGGTTTATTGATCCGCAACCGTACCGCCTTCGAGGAATCCCGCAAAATAACGGCCCTGCTGTTTGACAAAACCGGCACGCTCACCACCGGCGTGTTCGGCGTTACCCGCTTTGAAACGGCTGCTCCCGGTTTTACAAAGGAAGAGGTGCTGCGGCTGGCCGGCGCGCTGGAACAAACCTCGGAGCATCCCATTGCGGTGGGCATTGTCCGTAAAATAAAGGAGCTGGACATCCGTATCCCGGAAGCGGAAGCGTTCAATGCCATTACCGGCCAGGGGGTGGAGGCAACGGTGGAAGGCAGGGCGGTAAAGGTGGTAAGCCCGGGCTACCTGAAGGAGAACAACCTGGCCGTCCCGGAAGGGGCCGTCTCCAGCAAGGCGGAAACGGTGGTGTTTGTGCTGGTGGATGCAAACGTCGCCGGGTACATTGCCCTGGCGGATGCGGTAAGACCGGAAAGCAAGGGCGCTATTGAAACCTTTAAAAGAAATAACATCAGGGTCTTTATGGCTACCGGCGACAATAAGACCGTAGCGGAAGCAGTCAGCAAGGAACTGGGCCTGGACGGCTTTTATGCCGAAGTGCTGCCCCACCAGAAAGTAGAAATTGTAAAGCAGTTGCAGGATAAAGGGGAGTTTGTAGCCATGACGGGCGACGGCGTAAACGATGCGCCAGCGCTGGCGCAGGCAGATGTAGGCATTGCAATAGGCAGCGGCACGGACGTAGCGGCCGAAACCGCCGATATTGTGCTGGTGAACAGCAACCCGGAGGATATTGCCCATCTCATTCTCTTTGGCAAGGCCACCTACCGTAAAATGATCCAGAACCTGGTGTGGGCTACCGCGTATAACGCCGTCGCCATTCCGCTGGCCGCCGGCGTGCTGTACCAAACCGGGTTTGTACTGGGGCCGGCCGTGGGCGCGGTCTTTATGAGCCTAAGCACCATTATCGTAGCCATCAATGCCCAACTGTTAAGGAAAAAGATCGGGAACAGGCAGGGAGGAACTTACATTTAAACAGCTTCCTTTTACATGATTTTAGCATGATATGCTACGGATGATTTTTAAACGTACCTTTGTAAGCACATGAAGCGACTCATTACGCTCATATTGACCTTTATCTACATGGGCACCGTTACCGGCGCCCCGGTGCAGTTGCATTACTGCATGGGCAAGCTGGTGGAGTGGCAGTTAGGCAGTAGCGAAAAGGAACGCTGCGGCAAATGCGGCATGAAGAAGGTTCCTGCAGGTACCGGCATTGCCAAAAAGCAGTGCTGCGAGGATCAGTTCAAGGAGCTGAAGCTGAAAAAGGACCAGCGCCTGCCCGCAAGCGCTTCGCAACTGGTGTTTACGCCGGTGGCGCTGATCCCGGCCTATGTCTCCGTGATGCCGGCAGCGCCTGTTACCAGCCTGGCTACCGCTTTCCCCGTTACTACAGGGCCGCCCCCGGCAGCAGATGTCCCCGTTTTCCTGCTGCATTGTAATTTCCGCATCTGATATAATACCCCTCTTTCGCGCGCATCCTGCGCCGGCATTACGCGCTTTCCTGCGCGCTCATTATACGTCATACATCCTATTTCATACTTCATACTTCGTACATCATGTTAGTACACCGGATCATTGAATGGTCATTGCGTAACCGTTTCATCGTGATCGTACTGGCCGCCGGCCTGTTTGCCTGGGGCGTGTTTGCCGTCAGGGAGAATCCCATAGACGCCATCCCCGACCTGTCGGAGAACCAGGTGATCGTGTTCACGGAATGGATGGGGCGCGGTCCCCGGCTGATAGAGGACCAGGTGACCTACCCGCTGGTCACCAACCTGCAGGGCATTCCGCGGGTCAAATACGTGCGCGGGTCCTCCATGTTCGGTATGAGCTTCATCTTCATCATTTTCGAGGATGATGTGGACATTTACTGGGCCAGGGAAAGAGTGCTGGAGAAGCTCAGCACCATTGCCCGCCAGTTGCCGGAAGGCGTAGCGCCCACCCTGGGGCCGGACGGCACCGGCGTGGGCCATATCCTCTGGTATACCCTGGATGCGCCGGACATCAACCTGGGAGAACAGCGCGCCATCCAGGACTGGTACATCAAATTCGCCCTGCAGAATGTGCCCGGCGTAAGCGAGATCGCTTCCTTCGGCGGGTCGCAGCAGGAGTACCAGGTGACGCTGGACCCCAACAAGCTGCTCTATTACAAGCTCAGCGTGCCGGAGGTGATCAGCGCCATACGCGCCAATAATAACGAGTCCGGCGGCCGCAAGTTTGAATTGAGCGGCATCGGTTACATCATCAAGACCAGCGGCTACCTGCAGTCCCTGGACCAGATCCGCGACATACCGGTGAAAACACAGGGCTCCATTCCCGTCAAAGTGGGAGACATTGCCAGTGTGCAAATGACCGGCGAGCCCCGGCTCGGCATCTTTGACCAGGACGGCAGGGGCGAGCGTGTAGGCGGTATCGTGGTAATGCGCTACGGCGAGAATGCCGACGCCGTGATAGACCGGGTAAAGGCAAAAATGAAGGAAGTGGCCAAAGGTCTGCCCCCCGGCGTACAGTTCGATATTATTTACGACCGCGGCACGCTCATCAAGGAGTCCATCAACTCCATCAAGCGCACGCTCATCGAAGAAATGATCGTAGTGTCCATCGTGGTGATCATCTTCCTGTTCCACTGGAGAAGCGCGCTCAGCATCATTATACAGATACCCGTTACGCTGGCCATCAGCTTTATCCTGCTGAACGCTTTCGGCATCACCTCCAACATCATGTCGCTGACCGGTATTGCCCTGGCTATCGGCGTGATCGTGGACAATGGCATTATCATGAGCGAGAATGCCTATAAACATTTATCAGAACGGTATGCAAGTACCCAAAAAGAGCAATTATGAACCGGCTGAGAAAAATATTTCGCAAAAAACCTTCCTGGATCACGGAAGAGGAGCGCCTGGCCGTAATAGAGCAATCCAGCAAGCAGGTGTCCCGCGGCGTGTTCTTTGCCACGGTGATCATCATTACCTCTTTCCTGCCGGTGTTTATGCTCACGGGGCAGGAGGGGAAGCTGTTCCACCCGCTGGCTTTTACCAAAACCTTCATCATGATGGTAGATGCCGTGCTGGTCATTACCCTGGCCCCGGTGCTGATCTCCTTCTTTATGAAAGGAAATTTCCGGCCGCAGGCCAACCCGGTGAACCGCTTCCTGGAACGTATATACGAGCCCGTGATCCGCTGGGTGCTGCGCTGGCGCAAAACCACCCTGGCCCTGAACATACTGGCCCTGCTCATTTCCATTCCCCTGCTGCGCAGTGTAGGCACGGAGTTTATGCCCCCGCTGGATGAGCAGAGCATCCTCTTTATGCCGGTGACGCTGCCGGATGTGAGCAATGCGGAGATCAAGCGCATCCTGCAGGTGCAGGACAAGATCATCAGCGCCACACCGGAAGTGAGCAAGGTGCTGGGAAAGGCCGGCCGCGCCAGCACCGCTACGGATAACGCGCCCATGAGCATGATAGAGACCATCATTATGCTGAAGCCCAAAAGCGAGTGGCGGGAGGGCATCACCAAAAAGGACATTATCCGTGAGCTGGACACCAAACTGCAGATACCCGGCGTGGTGAACGGCTGGACCCAGCCTATCATCAACCGCATCAACATGCTGTCTACCGGCGTGCGCACGGATGTGGGCATTAAAGTGTTCGGGCAGGACCTGGACACCATTGCCTCCGTTTCCGAAAAAGTGCGCAGGGCGCTGGAAGGTACGCCCGGCGTGCAGGACCTGTACGTGGAGCCGGTAACCGGCGGCAAGTACCTGGCAGTGGACATCCGGCGGGATGCACTGGCCCGCTACGGGCTGACGGTAGATGATGTGAACCGCACCGTGGAAACCGCCCTGGGTGGGGCCGCCGTAGGCAATACCATTGAAGGGCGGCGGCGTTTCGCCATCAGCGTGCGGCTGGCGCAGGACTTCCGTAACAGCGTGGAGCGGATACGCCGCATCCCGTTGCGCTCTCCCGCCTTTGGCGAAGTGCCTTTGGGCGAAGTGGCCGACATCCGCTTTGAGGACGGCCCGCCCATGATCACTTCAGAAAACGCCATCCTGCGCGGCGCGGTGATGTTCAACGTGCGGGGCCGCGACCTGGGGGGCACCGTGCAGGAGGCTATGGACAAGGTGAACCGCGAACAGGGCATTTTGCCGCAGGGCTATTTCCTGGAATGGAGCGGGCAGTACGAGAACCTGATCCGCGGGCAGCGAACCCTCCTGTGGATAGCGCCGGTAGTGCTGGTCGTTATCTTCTTTTCGCTGTACTTCGCTTTCCATTCCATCCGCGAAGCGCTGCTCAGCCTGATCACCGTACCCTTTGCGCTCATTGGCGGGGCCTATATCATTTACGCCTGGGGCGTGCACCTGTCCATTGCGGTAGCGGTAGGCTTCATCGCCCTGTTCGGCATTGCCGTGGAAACCGGCATCGTAATGGTGATTTACCTCAACGATGCCATGCAGCAACTGGTGAAGCAGCAAGGCAATTCATCGGCTACCATCACGAGGGAGGACCTGCGGGAGTATGTAGTGGCGGGCGCGGCCAGGCGTCTCCGCCCCAAGCTCATGACCGTATGCGTATCCCTGTTCGGGCTGGTGCCGGTGCTGTGGGCCACGGGTGTAGGCACCGATGTGATGAAGCCCATTGTGCTGCCCATGATAGGCGGCGTATTTACCTCGGCTATTCACATCCTGCTGGTAACGCCCCTCATCTTTTTAATGACGAAGGAATATGAATTACGTAAACATGGCAAACTGGAAGTATATGCTACGCACCATTAGAACCGCGGGATGGCTCCTGTGCCTGTTGTCATTGCCGGCGCTGGCGCAGCATGCGCCTGTGCTGTCACTGGATACCATCCTGCAAAGGATAGACCGCAATAACATACAGTTGCGCGCCTACGCTCTGAAAGCGGAAGCCTACCGGTACAGCGCCGATGCCGCTACGGCCTGGATGGCCCCGATGGTGGGCGCCGGCACCTTTATGACGCCTTATCCCGGGCAAAAGGTAATGGAAGGGAACAAAGGCTCCCTGATGTTTCAGGTAGAACAGGATATTCCGAATACCGCCAGGCTGCGGGCCAAACAGCGCTACATCGCCTCGCAGGGCGACATCGCCATGGCCGGCCGGGAGGTAACCCTGAACGACCTGCGGGCCCAGGCAAAGCGCCTGTACTATAACTGGATCATTGCGGCGGAGCGCATCCGCCTGCTGCAGCAGAACCAGCAGATCATAGAAACGATGAAGAAGATCGCGGAGGTAAGATATCCTTACAACCAGTCGCAGTTGGGCAGCATCTATAAAGCGGAAGCGCGGGTCACCGGCAACCATAATATGATCCATATGCAGCACGGGCTGATAGATAAGGCGCGGGCCTGGCTCAACAGCCTGATGAACCGGCCCGGCACGGAAGCGTTCCGGATAGATACCAGCCTGGAGCCGGTATTTGCCCCGGCCGCCACCTATGACACCGCTGCGCTGGCGGCTGCCCGCAAGGACGTATGGAAAATGAATGCGGGCATACATTCCATGCAGCTCAATATTGATGCGATGAAACAGGAACGGAAGCCCGATTTCAAAGTGAGCTTCAGCCATATGTCTCCTTTTGGGGCCGGTATGCCCAGGATGTACAGCGTGATGGGCATGGTGAGCATTCCCATTGTGCCCTGGGCCTCCAGGATGTATAAGAATGAAGTAAAGGCCATGGAGCTGAACGTACAATCCATGGAGATGGAAAAGGCGGGTATGCTGCAGGAAACGCAGGGCATGCTGTACGGGATGGAGGAGGAGATCCGCAATATGCAGGAGCATATCGCCATTACGGAAAGCAAGATCATTCCCGCCCTGCAGCGCACCCTGGACGCGGATTTTCTTTCTTACCAGGAGAACAGGCTGGAGCTGCCTGTGATCATTGACGCCTGGGAAGCGCTGACCATGGCGCAGTCCGGCCTGCTGGACGAAAAGCTCCGTTATTATGAAATGATCGTGGAATATGAAAAAGCATTATATCGTTAAAACAGGCACGCTGTTATGCGTAGCGGCGCTGCTGCTGGCAGCCTGCGGACAGCAGGAACAGGCACCCTCGCAGGACCGGCATGGCGCTGCGCACCAGTATGTAACGGATACGGCGCTGGCGCCCCTGCTGCAGCCGGTGAACGAACAGGTGATCGCGCAGATAGGCGCTGTCCGGCCGGAGCAGGGTGGCGGCGCCATTACCCGGGAGATACAGGGTGTAGCCGTGTACGATACCCGCAGCGAAACCTCCATGGCCGCCAGGGTAGCCGGGCGCATAGAAAGGCTGTACATCAGGTACAACTACCAGCCGGTACGGAAAGGGCAGCTCATTATGGAGATCTACTCCCCGGAGCTGGTAGCCGCGCAGCGGGAGCTGCTGTACATCGCGGAAACCGGCACGGACCCTGCGCTGCTGGGCCGCGCCAGGCAGCGCCTGCTGCTGCTGGGCATGACCGCGCAGCAACTGGAGCAGGTGCTACGTACCAAAAAGCCTTTGTACAAGGTCCCCCTGTATAGTAACGCGAACGGGTATATTATTGATAAGGCGGCCCGTGCAGCCACGGCTGCTGCGGTACCTGCGCCCTCCGCCAGCGGGGATGGCATGGGCGCTATGGGCGCGGCACCTGCCATGCCGGCCGCCCCGGCAGCGCCCGCCGCCAACACCCCGGTGCTGCTGCGGGAAGGGCAGTACGTAAGCGCCGGCCAGAGCCTGTTCACCATTTACAAGGCAGACAAGCTGGTGGCGGAGTTTGCGCTGGAGCCGGCCATAGCGGCTTACATCCGCAAGGGGCTGCCGGTGGCGCTGCAAAGCCTGGCCGGCGGCGGCCCGGAAGTATCCGCCACCATCGGGCTGGTGCAGCCTGTGATCCGCAACGGGGAGAACTTTACCCTGGTAAGGGTGTACCTCTCCGGGCAGCCCTTCAAGGCAGGCGCCCTGCTGAAAGGGCAGGTAGCCGTACCGGCCCCGGAAGGGTGGTGGCTGCCGGAAGCGGCCGTGGTGCAACTGGGCAACCGTTCCGTGGTGTTTAAGAAAGAAGGGCGTGTATACCGGCCCGTTAGTTTCCCGGCAGGACTGAAAGCCAATGGCCGCATACAGGTGCCGGACAGCCTGGCCGGCTGGGAGGTGGCCCGTAACGCATATTACCTGGTGGACAGCGAAAGTTTTATCAGAACCGCCGCTGCATCACAAAAACAATAAGCATATGCAAAGAGCTGATTTCATAAGAATAGCAGGCATGGCCTTACTGGCCCCGGCATTATGGCTGGGCGCCTGCAGCACCGGCAAAAAAAAGCAGGCAGGGGAGGCTGCAGTTACCTATACCTGCTCCATGCACCCGCAGGTTGTGCAGGAGGGGCCGGGCACCTGTCCCATTTGCGGGATGGACCTGGTGCCGGTGAGCGCAGCATCGAAATCGAAGTCGCTGCAGTTGGATAAGAACCAGATCGCGCTGGCCAATATCACCACCATGAGGGTAGGCGCCGGGGAGCTGGGCAATTATAAAAGGCTGAACGGCCGGCTGGCCGTGAACCCGGAGCATACGGCATATATCAGCAGCCGCGCGCCGGGCCGCATAGAGCAGTTGTATGTGAAGGAAACGGGCGTGCCTGTACGGAAAGGACAGCCGCTGTACCGCATCTATTCGGAGGAACTGGCAGGCCTGCAGCAGGAATACCTGCTGGCCGTTGCGCAAAGCGAAGCCTTCCCGGACAATGAGCGCTTCCGGCAAATTGCCGCCGCCGCGCGGCAGAAGCTACTGCTGTACGATGTGCCTGCGCCGGTGCTGGACAGGATCCGGCAACAGCAAAAAACAGATCCTTACCTGACCTATACCGCCCCGGTGAACGGCGTAGTGGCGGTGTTGGAAGTAGCGGAAGGGCAGTACGTCAGCGAAGGCAGCGCCATCATGCAACTGGAGGATTATGACCGGCTTTGGGTGGAGGCGGACGTATATCCTGCCGAGCTGGACCAGGTAAAGGTGGGCGAGCAGGTGAAAGTTACCGTAGCCGGCTTCGAAGATGCGCCGGTGAACATGCGCATCGATTTTATTGCTCCCGCCCTGCAAACCGGCACGCAACTGGCACAGGTAAGAGGTACGGTGCCCAACAGGGGGCAGCGGTGGCAGCCCGGCATGCAGGCGGATATTTACCTGCCTGCCGGCAATAAGGACAGCGTTATCTCCCTGCCCACGGACGCCGTGATCCGCGACGGCAAAGGCGCGCACGTATGGCTCCGGAAAGGCCGCGACCGCTTTGTGCCGCAAATGGTAAAGACCGGTACGGAAAACTTTGACCGGGTAGAGATCCGGGAAGGGCTGCGGACCGGCGATAACGTAGTGGTTACCGGCGCCTACCTGCTGTACAGCGAATACGTACTCAAAAAGGGCGCCGACCCCATGGCCGGCCATGCCCATGCACACGAATAAAATTTTTATTTATCAAACAGAAAAAACATCAAAGTATGCTGAAAAAGAACATCCTGTCAGGACTGCCGCTGCTGGCAGTGATCCTGCTGGCCGCCTGCGGCAACAGCGGGGAACAGAAAAACGATGCAACAGCGGGACATGAGCAACCGGCGGAAACCACCGCTGCCGCTGCTCCTGTAAAGCTGAAAGACGACAAGGCCCAGGCGGTATACCAGCATTACGTGCACCTGACCACGGCGCTGGTCAACAGTGATTCCGCAGAAGCCAAAAATGCAGGGGAAGCCATTGCAACGGCTGCCGCCGAACTCCCGGCCGGCACGGCGATTGCAGACGGCGCGCGTAAAATAGCGAACGCTTCTTCACTAGCTGCACAGCGGGCGGAATATGTAACGCTCAGCAATGAGGTGATTGCCCTGGTAAAGTCCACCGGCTTAAGCAGCGGGGAGCTCTACGTGGATTTCTGCCCGATGGCCAATGACGATAAAGGCGCTAACTGGCTGACCGCCAGCAAGGATATCCAGAATCCTTACTTCGGCGACGCCATGATGACCTGCGGGGAGATAGAGGAAACGATTAAATAGCAAACACTAAACAAAGGGCCGCTTTTAAACGGCCCTTTGTTATGAACGCCCGTTTTGGTTTGGAATGGCGGAAATGCCCCCTGAAAGTTTCGCAAATAGCCACCTCCTTTGATACGCTTATGGGCTATTTTTGAGATAAAATCTTTAGTGTATGAAAACAAAAAAGATCTGGGCCAACTTCGGCGTCCGGGATTTGGAACGAACCACTGCATTCTATAAGGAGCTCGGGTTTAAACACAACGGCGCGTCAGACCAACTGACCAGCTTTTTCTTTGGCGAGGAAAACTTTATTATCCATTTCTTTTTGAAGGATGCGTTAGAGCCCGGCATGAAGGGACAAATAATTGATACCAAAGCCGGGAACGAAATTATATTCACCCTTTCCGCTGACAGTAAGGAAGCGGTTGACAGTTGGGAAAAAGAGGTGCGGCAAGCCGGGGGAACGATCGTTTCCATGCCGGAAGAGTTTGGAAAGGGCTATTACGGTTTCGTGTTTGCCGATCCGGATGGTCACAGGTTCAATGTATTTTATATGTAGTATCGCTCAGCGCATTACTCCGGCTCTTTTTCAATGGAAGCCCTTGTCCTGGGCAGGCTTTCCGGGTATTTCTCCTTTATAAAGGCGATCATCTTTTCCCGCAGGTCGCAGCGCAGGTCAAAGGCCCGGCCGGAGTTGCTGGCGCTGACCAGCAGGCGCACTTCCATGGTCTGTTCTGTAGTGTTGGTGATCTGCAACACTTTTACGCGCTTGTCCCAAAGCGGGTGGTCCTCTACCAGGCGCGAAAATTCCGCTCTTAAGGCTTCTATAGGTGCCGCATAGTCCAGGTACAGGAACACGGTGCCCAGGATGGCCGAGCCGGTGCGGGTCCAGTTCTGGAAAGGTTTCTCAATAAAATAGTTGATTGGCAGTATCAGTTTACGCTGGTCCCAGATGCCCACCACCACATAGGTGAGCGTGATCTCTTCCACCCGGCCCCATTCGCCTTCCACCACCAGCACGTCGTCTATGCGTATGGGTTGGGTAAAGGCTATCTGCAGGCCGGCCAGGAAATTGCCCAGGGAACGCTGTGCCGCGAAGCCCACAATAATACCGCCCACGCCTACACCCGTCAGCAGGCCGGTGCCTATCTTGCGCAGGTTGTCGAAGCTGAGCAGCACCGCGCACACCACCAGTATCACGATCACGCTGATGGACAGCTTTCGGAGGAACTGCAGTTGCGTGCGGATCTTGCGCTCCCGCAGGTTGTCGGATTTGCGCAGGTCGTAGGCGTGCATGATGTAATCCTCGAACACCTTTACCGCACCGATCAGTATGTAGCCGAAAGAAACGATCAGCGACACTTCCACAATCTTACTGAGCAGCCGCTGTTCTTCAGACCCCAGCGTCATCAGCGGTATCACCATATTCAGCACCAGGATGGGCAAAAAATAATTGACGGGCCTGCCCAGCCGCCGCATAATGGACCGGATCATGGAGTAATGCTCCGGCGGCGCCTGTGGCGACTTGCGCAGGTACAGCGCTAATGCTCCCTTGATCAAAAGACCGGTAACAAGCGCACAGGCCGCCAGCAGCAGGTTGCCGATAAAAGCGGGCAGGTGGCTGATGAAATGTTGGATCTGTTCGGGCATATCTCCAAAGTTACAAATGAAATGCTTTTGTGGTATCTCCAATGGTATAGTGTTTGTGCCGTTTTGTGTGAACAAATCTTTGAGTTATGGGAAAAGACAGGGAAGGAAGATACATTCCGCCAAAAGGAAAACCTTCCGGTTCCATCCGGGAAGGGAAACTGGGTTTACGGCCCACGATGGAAGAAGAGGAATTGCGCAGGGATGAAGAGATGACGCAGCAATACACCAGCGGGGAAGACGAGCTGGCGCCCAATGTGCATGTCCGCCACCCCAACCGTAACACGGCCAAGGGCGATGAAGCGGAGCATGTAGCGCACAATGAGGCTGAATACGCCTATATGAAGCGCTATGATACGTTGCATAAGCCGTATGACGTATTGCAGCCCGAGTCCTTGCCGCAACGCTTTACCCGGGACGATTTTACCGCGCTGGCCGCTTACCGGTCAGATGCAGGATGTGTGACGTTCTACCTGCCTACGCACCGGTCCGGTATGGAAGTCAATGAGCAGCAGGATACGATCCGCTACAAGAACGCACTGCAAAAGGCGCGGCAGCAACTGCTGCAGAAGGGATGGCGGCACGAGGACGTAGAGTCCCTGCTGCTGCCGGCTTTCAACCTGATGTATGATGACGATTTCTGGCGCCGCCAACTGGACAGCATCGGGCTGTTCCTGGCCCCCGGGTTCTTTAAATATATCAGGCTGCCTTACCGCACGGAGGAACGGCATTACATCAACAGCTCCTTTTATGTTAGCCCCCTGCTGCCGCTGGTTACCAGCAAGGAGCATTTCTACCTGCTGGCCCTCAGCAAGAACAAGGCTACCCTGTATGAGGCCGATGCGCATGGCATACAGGAAGTGCCTGTACCGGATATGCCGGACGGCAAAGGCGATGTGGTGCGTTACGAGGGCCGGCCGGACCTGGGTATGACACGGTCCCGCAGCGCCCAGGGCAGTGGCGCCGGGGTGACCGATGTTTACAGCATGGGAGAAGGCAAACCGGATGAGAAATCCGACGTGTCCATGTATGTGGACCAGGTAGAGGAAGCGGTGTGGAAGGCGCGCCTCCATAACGAGAAAGCGCCGCTGCTGCTGGCAGCCGTGGAGTATATCATCCCCATGTACCGGGAACGCTCCAGGTACCGGCATATCATGGATACGGCCCTGACCGGCAATTATGAGCACGAGAACCCCACTGTACTGTATGAAAAGGCCCGGGAAAAAATGCGGCCTTATTTTGAGCAGGACCGGCAACACGCGCTGGACCGGTACTGGAATAACAGCGCCAACGGCCTTACCTCATCCATACCGGCCGATGTAGTGCCCGCCTGCTATTACTCCCGGGTGGATACGCTGTTCATCCAGCGGGATGGCCGGCTCTGGGGCGCGTTTAATGAACGGGACAACCGGCTGATACAGCATGACAGCGAGCAGCCGGGCGATGAATGCCTGGTGAACGCCGCCGCCGCAAAAGCCATGGCCACCGGCGCGGCAGTATTCATACTGGAGAAGGAACAGATGCCGGCGGAAAGCCCGGTAGCAGCCCTCATGCGTTATTGATATCCTGTGAATAAGCCGTAGATAACCTATATCTTTAAGATATGGGTTATCTATGGCTCATATATGGGTTATATATAGGTTATCTATAGGTTATCCCATCAGGCCCCCGCCCATTTAACCAATAATTCCCTATTTTCGCGGGTATGAACCTGTGGAAGAATATCATAAAAAGCCCCACCTGACCCGCCCGCTGCCGCACCTGCCGCGGCACTGCTACCCGTTTATTATTGCTTTCACTGAACAATGGCGCTCCGCAAGGGGTTGTCCTGTTATACCTGTATTTAAAACCCGATATTTCGTATGCAAACGATCATAGAACCTTTTAAGATAAAATCCGTAGAACCCATCTATTTCACCACCCGCGAGGAACGTATCCGTATCCTGCAGGAAGCGCATTACAATCCCTTCCTGATCCATGCCCGCAACGTGATCATTGACCTGCTCACAGACAGCGGCACCAGCGCCATGAGCAGCGAGCAGTGGGCGGGCGTTATGCGCGGGGACGAAAGCTATGCCGGCAGCGAGAGCTTTTTCCGCTTTGAAAGCACTGTGCGCAATATTACCGGTATGCCTTACATCATTCCCACCCACCAGGGCCGGGCGGCGGAGAAGATACTCTTCAGCATTACCGGCGGCAGGGGAAAGTATTTTGTGAGCAATACCCTGTTTGACACCACCCGGGCCAATATTGAATTTTCCGGGGCGGAAGGGGTGGACCTGCTCTGCGCGGAAGGAAAGCAGCCGGCACTGGTAGCGCCTTTCAAGGGCAATATGGACGTGGCGGCGCTGGAGCAGTTCATCCGGGAAAAGGGTGCGGAGCATATCCCTATGGTGATCATTACCGTTACCAACAACTCCGGGGGCGGACAGCCCGTGAGCATGGAGAATGTGCGCGCGGTGAGGGCCGTCTGCGACCGTTATGGCATCCGCCTGTTCATTGACGCCTGCCGTTTTGCAGAGAACTGTTATTTCATCAGGAAGCGGGAGCCGGGATATGCGGACAAGCCGGTGCTGGCCATTGCGCAGGAGCTGTTCTCCTATGCCGACGGCTGCACCATGAGCGCCAAGAAGGATGCGTTCGCCAACATCGGCGGTTTCCTGGCCATGCGCGATGAGCAACTGGCCATGGAATGCCGCAACCTGCTGATCATTACGGAGGGCTTTCCCACTTACGGGGGGCTGGCCGGCCGCGACCTGGAAGCGATTGCCATCGGGCTGGAGGAAGTGCTGCATGAGGACTACCTGCAGTACCGCATCCGCAGCGTGGAATACATCGGGGAGAAGCTGGATGCCGCCGGCGTGCCCTATATCAAACCGGCCGGCGGGCATGCCATTTACCTGGATGCGAAAGCTTTCCTGCCCCACATCCCGGTGCACGAGTACCCGGGCCAGGCCCTTTGCGGAGCGCTGTATGCGGAAGGCGGTGTGCGCGGGGTGGAAATAGGCTCCGTGATGTTCGGTAAATATGCGGCGGACGGATCGCTGGTGCCGGCGCAGATGGAGCTGGTACGCCTGGCCATTCCCAGGCGGGTGTACACCCAGAGCCATATTGACTACGTAGCGGAAGTGATCGTGGAAGTGTTCCGGCAGCGGGACCGCATCAAAGGATACAAGATCGTATATGAGACACCGTTATTACGGCATTTTACAGCGCAATTTGAGCCGGTAGGGTAATCTTTTACGCGCCTTCCAAAAACACCGGCGCATTCACCTTCCGGTCATTAATGGTGGTAGGCAGCTCCTGGTGGTAAGCGCCGGAGGGGATGAGGCCGAAGCCGCCGTATTTTTCCATCAGGCGCAGTTGCGCCAGCACGTCTTCCCCACAATGCGCGGCGGGCAGTTGCTCCCAGAAATCAAAGCCTCCTACTTCGCGCAGCTTCTGCGTATCATACAGCACGCAGCCGCCAATCCAGGCTACTTTGTATTTCTGCAAATGCCCGTTGCTGCAATGCAGCTTTTCGGCCGTATGCAGGATGTTGGCGGCATTGTGCAGCTTGTGCCTTTCCCACGCGGGAGTGCCTGGCTTTACGGTTTCAGGGGCCACCGGGCCGTCCCACAGCTCTATGCGCTGTTCCGCCGGGCGCACGTCATGGCGGTATCCCAGGCCTATCAGGGCCATGCCCGCAAATCCGCATGCCTCCTGTGCAATGGCGGTGGTCATTTTCTCCAGCGCATCCGGCTCCAGTATCACGTCATCATCCAGGAAAAGGGCATAATCCCCCTTTGCATGCTCCAGCAGGAACTGCCGTTGCTGCGCCATGCCGCGCCGGGGCAGGTTTTGCAACAACTGTACCGGGTGGCCGTGCAGTTCCAGTATGCGGCAGATCGTTTGAATGGTAGGATGGCTGGCGGCCGGCGTTGCTCCCTGGTCGGCCACTATTACATGAAAGTCATGGAAGCTTTGTGCGGAAAGGGCGGTTAAAGTGGCCGCCAGTGCGGTAATACGGTTATATGTCGGAATAAGAACGGAGACGCTCATGGTTTTTGGTGTTTAACGGTATCCTGCTTTCAATAGTCTCCAATACATATGCCAGATCATGCGCCTTCCCGGCCGGCACGGCTGTATGCAGCGCCTGGTTGAGCGGCGCCCAGCGGCCCGGATCGGAGTAGGGAGAGAAGATGATCACGCTGGGCACTTCCAGTGCTGCCGCAATGTGTGATACGCCCGTATCATTGCTTAACAGGCCGGCGCTGTGCTGTATCAGCGCGGCCAGCTCGCCGATGCCGGTTTGCCCGGCCAGCGCCACCAGGTCGGTGGCGCGGTATTGCATCTGTTCCGCTACCGCCTGTGTCAGCGCTTGTTCCTCCGCTGAGCCGGTAATGAGCACGCGGTATCCGCGGGCGGCCAATGCATCGCCCATGCGGGCAAAGTGTGCGGGCGGCCAGCGCCGCCGCGGGTCCCTGGCGCCGGGGTGCAGGCAGATGTACTGACCCGGCTGCAACTGCAGTTGCTGCATGAGCCGGTTAGCCTGCGCGTATTCCGTGGAGGAAATGGGAAACTCCAGCGCCGTGCCCTGCAGGGGTATGTCCAGGGCTTCCACAATGCGCAGCAGGCGCAGGATCTCATGTTCGCTTTCCGTCATTACCGGGAAAAGTTTTTCGTCCGGGCAGTAATGTCCTTCCAGCCGCCGGCCGGCCATTTTCCGGCCGCCCATCAGTTGGCAGCAATCGTTGGTATGCGTACCGTCTCCCTGCATCTGCAGCACCAGGTCAAACTGCTGTTCCTGGGCCTGCAGCAGGAAACGGGCTACTGCCGCGGGCGCAGCTTCCTGTTCCGGCAGCCCCGGCCATCCGGGAAAGGGCAGGAAACCGCTGAAATAATGCCGGAACCTGTCCGCGAACGCCTGTTGCCAGGGAAGGCCCACCAGGGTGATGGCCGCTTCCGGCCAGGCGTTTTTGACCGCTCTTACCGCGGGTATCATACAAAGCATATCGCCCAGTTGCAAAGCCCTGAGCACGGCTATCTTCTTCAGGTTGTCCATTATACTACGGCTTTAAGCTTGTACGCTGCTCCTGTGAGATCCTGCACGGCTTGCAGTACATCGTCTACGCTCACGTCCGCCACAAAAGATGCATGGTGCCGACATTCGGAGATGCCGCTTTTCAGGCGGCTGGCTTCCAGTCCGCAGAGCGGGCAGCGGGTGGTCCATGATATGAGCGGCCGGTTGATGGCGCTGGTCATGGGCGTACCGGTGATCATATTGCCTACCCAGTAAATGCCCACTGCCGGAATGCGCAGCGCATAGGCCAGGTGCAGGGGACCGGAGTCGTTGGAAACTACAATGTCCGCCAGGGACAGGAGGCCGGCCAGCCCGCAGATGGAAAGCTTTCCGCAAAGGCTGTGCGCGCCTGACCGCTGCTGCATGTTCTGCAGTATGCCGTTAACGAGGTACGCTTCTTCCGGGAGGCCGTTGATATATACCGTGTATCCTGCGCTCACCAGGTAGTCCGCCACCCTGGCGAAGTTCACGGCCGGCCAGTGCCGGCGCGGGTCTGTGGCGCCAGGATGGATCACCGCTACCGGGCTTCCGTCATGCGGTTGCATTACCTGCCGCGCTTCCCGGATATCTTTTTCCATGATATTCACTACCGGCACGAGGTTCCGGGTAGTAGCGCCGAGGTAGGACACCACCTCGAGGTAGCGGAGTATCTCGCTGTAGTAAATGATGTAGGGAATGGAAATGTCCAGCGGCGGCGCATCCGGCGCCTGCAGCCCCACCGTTTGCCCTGCGCCCAGTTGCTGCAGAAAGGGGTTGGAGAACCCGCCACCGCCATGCATCTGGATGGCGATATCAAACTGTTCTTCCCGCATTTGCCGGAAGAAGGCATTGACCTGTTCCGGATCGGGCTCGTAATTTTCCGCTTCGCCCACACCGGGGTAGGGGGGCACTACGATCACCCGGTCTACCGGGCCGGGCCGGCCGCAGAGAAAATCCCGGTGCATCTTTTTTCCCAGGTATACGATCTCGTGATCGGGAAAGGTTTCCCGCAATGCGCTGAGCGCCGGCAGCGCAAATATGAAATCGCCCAGCGCATTGGCGCGCAGTACTGCAATTTTCTTCATAGCAATCTATTTGAGCTGATAGCTGTTCTCAGGGCCAGGAGGTTTCCTGCAGTGGTATCACCATGATCTCCGGTACAGCGGTTTCCGCAGGGCCCTGCAGCAGGTACTTGATATTGCCGGCTACGTTTTCCGGGTCCTGCAGCTTGGTCTGGTCGATGTCCGGGAAGCGGTCCAGCAGGAAGGGCGTTTTCATGCCACCGGCAATCACGGCTGTTACCTTGATATTATGCCGGCGCGCTTCGGTAAACAGCGCCTGGGTAAAGCCCCGCAGGCCCCATTTGCTGGCATGGTAGGCGGAGGCTTCCGGCCATGCACGCAGGCTGGCGGTAGATACTACATTAATGATATGCCCGCCGCCCTGCTTAGCCATTACCGGCAGGGCGTATTTGCTGGTCAGGAAAGGGCCGCGCAGGTTTACGGTCATCACCAGGTCCCACTCGGCAGCGGTCATTTCCATGATCGGTTTGGTGAAGTCCACGCCGGCATTGTTGATCAGTGCATCCAGGCGCCCGAATTTTTCCGCGATCTCGCTGATCACCTCTTTCACGCTGTCTTCATTGCCTACGTCCAGCCGTAGCGGATAGGCATTGCCGTTATTTTCCTGTAATTGTCTGGCCAGCATCACCATCTTGTCTTCCTGCACATCCCCGATGATCACGGTGTGCTCCTGCGCCAGCGTGGCGCTGATGGCTTTGCCCAGGCCCTGCGCGCCACCGGTGACCAGTATTACTTTTCCATTAGACTGTTGCATTCGTATGTTTTTTTGATGAACTACTAGGGGTGCTCACGGCTGTACGGAACACCTGTTCCCATTCCCGGGTAAAACGTGCTATGTTGAAGCGCCGCTGCGCTATCCTGCGTCCTTCCGCGCCGATGCGGGCGGCCAGCACGGGATTTTCCAGCAGCAATTGCATTTTTGCCACCAGCGCGTCCGGGTCTGTGTCAATAAATCCTGAATGCCCGTTGCGGATAATAGTGGCCAGCTCCGTGGTAGCCAGGCCTACTACCGGTATGCCCAGCATCATGGCCTCGCACACGGCCAGGCCCAGGCTGGTATAACGGATGGGATGGAAAAAGAAGCGGTACTGGCTGCTGAATTCGGGCAGCTCGGTAGGCGCGATCTCGCCCAGCCCGCCCAACTCGTCCGCGTTCATGCCTACCAGGTCCAGCGGCACGCGCGTAGCTGCTTCCTGGAAGATGTCGCATCCCAGGCGGCGTCCTCTTTTAGCCAGGTTATTCACCACCACGATGCCCCGCTCCAGTTGGCCGGTATAGCGCACCTGCTCCGGCACCATAACGCCATGTTCTATTACCACGGCCGGGGTGCGGTTATTGTCCCACATCAGTTTATTGAAATGGGTGACATGCACCAGCAGCATGTCCGGGTCGTCTACGATATGGCGGGTATCTGTAGGATGTTGCCGTGGCGGATCATGCTCCAGGTATATCCTGGGCAGTTGCCGCTGCGCCGGTGACAGTATCTCGTACTGGTCGGTCTGGTAATGACGGGCGTGCTGGAACAGGATACAATCGAATTGCGTATGTGGTATATCCCGTACGGGTATCTCCCGCACATGATCGCCAAAGGGAAAGGTGGCGCCTCTGCCGATGTAGCCTTCCGTGCGGGCTTCATCCGTGGGCAGGTATATATCATAGTTGCCCTGCGAGAGGTAATACAGGTAACTGCCGTGCACGTGCCAGGTTAAAATTTTCAGTCTGGGTTGCATAAATGGATCGGTTTGGTAGTATTGAACGATATGGTTACAGCCTCAATTAATGCGCCATTCAGGCAGGAGTAGGGTAGCGGGCCCATTTGGAGAGGAGGGGAGTAGAATATTTTCCTCGTTTTATTGCAGGACTGCTGCTAAATGTAGCATATCGTTGAACCAATTATTTACATATTAGTATTAAAAAAATTCAATTAAACATTTGTTTAAACTAAACAAACGTTTAATTTTGTGTTTAGAACAACTGTTTAAACAGGCATTTAATAATGATGTTTTGAAATCAACGGAGGGAGCGATAATGGACTTCAATCAAAAACAATTACAGATACTGGAAACGGCGGAACGGCTGTTTGCGATGCGTGGGTTTCATGGGGCGTCTGTAAGGGATATTGCGCAGGAGGCAGATGTGAACATTGCTATGATATCCTATTATTTCGGGTCAAAGGAGCGGTTGATAGAATCGATTTTTCTGAAACGCATTTTGGATGTAAAGACAGGACTGGATGAACTGGTAAAGGACAAGCACCTGGCTCCACTGGAGAAAATGAACCGGTTGATAGACCTGTTCGTGGCGAGAATTTCCGAGCGGCCTCATTTCTGCAGGATGATGGTAAGAGCGCAGGCGACAGAAGAAGGCATTCCTACGGACCTGATCACGGATGTAAAAAAGCAGATGTACGAGATGGTGAAGAAACTGATCACGGAAGGGCAGAAGAAGGGCGCTTTTGTAAGCGACCTGGACCCGCTGATGCTGGTGAACACCATTGTAGGCACTACCAACCATATCACGATCTCCCAGAATTTTCTGCGGAAAATGTGGAACATGGAGCAGATGACAGATGAAAAGTTCCGTGAGCACCTGAGAGAGAAAGTAAGCAACCACTTGAAAAAAATGTTTAAAGTCGTATTAACACATGAACCTTAAAAGCATATACGGATCGTTATTCATGATAGCCCTGGGCATGTGGCTGCTGGCCGCTGCGCCCGTGCAGGCGCAGGACAGCAGAAGTCTTACCCTGCACGATGCGATAGCGCTGAGCCTGAAGAACAGCAAGCAGTTGCAGTTGAACCGCACCAAAATTACCGAGGCCACCAACGCAGTAAAGGATGCCAATGCGCAGCAACTGCCGGAAGCCAGCCTGTCCGGCTCCTACCTGCGCGTGAACCGGCCTAATATAAATATGAAAATGGAATCGGATGGCAACAGCGGCGGTGGCAGCACTACCCCGGATGTAAGCCAGTTGGCTTACGGGATGGCCACCGTATCCGTACCGCTCTTTTCCGGTTTCAGGATACAGGCCGGTAAGGAATCCGCCCGTTACCTGGCGCAGGCCGCCAAACTGGATGCAGACCGCGACCGCGAGGAGGTGATACAGAACACCATTGCAGCATACAGCAACCTGTATAAAGCGACCGTAGCGGTGAACCTGGTACGCGAAAACCTGAAGCAATCGCAGCAGCGGGTAGCCGATTTTACCAACATGGAAAAGAACGGCATACTGGCCCGCAACGATCTCCTTAAAGCACAATTACAGCAGTCCAATATAGAAGTGGCGCTCACGCAGGCGGAAAGTGATCTGAAGATAGCCCGCATCAATATGAACATTATGCTGGGCCTCCCGGAAGATACCGGCCTGGAGCTGGACACGAATTTCCTGGCGCAGGCGGTAGCGGGCGCAGATGGCAGGAGCGTAACGGAATGGGAGCAACTGGCCCTGCAAAAGCGCAAGGACGCCGCTTCCCTGCAGGCGCATGAAAAGGCCGCCTTTGCAGGCATCAAATCCGCCAAAGCGGATTACTTTCCCTCCCTGGCGCTGACCGGTGGTTACGTAGCGGCAGACATTCCCGAAGTGCTGACCGTGACCAATGCGGTGAACGTGGGCATCGGGCTGAAATACAACCTGTCCTCCCTGTGGAAAGCCGGCTCCAGGGTGGAAAATGCAAAGAACCAACTGCATGCGGTGCAGATCAATGAAGCAATGCTGACGGACGACATTCACCTGCAGGTGAACCGGGCTTATGAGAACTACGTGGTAAGCCGGAAAAAGATAGACATGTACCAGAAAGCGATCGAACAGGCAGACGAGAACTACCGTATTACGAAGAACAAGCACGATAACAGCCTGGCTACCACCACCGACCTGCTGGAAGCGGACGTGGCAGACCTGCAGGCCAAACTGAACTACACTTCGGCGAAAGCAGATGCGGTAGTGGCCTACAACAAGCTGCTGGAAACTGCCGGCGTGCTGAGCGAGCAAAACTGAGGATATTTAAAGCAACTAAACCAACAAACATCAAGGTCTTTATGGAAACAAAAGTAAATGAAGTAAGATCTACCAGCCATAAGACAGGCAACGGCTCCCCGCAGGAGAACGGGGCGCCTAAAAAGAAGAACCTGCGTTTCATCATCATACTTTCCGCGCTGATCATCGGCGGCGGCGCCTTTGGCATCACCAAGTATGTGCACGCGCTGCATCATGAAGAAACGGACAATGCCCAGGTAGAGGCCAACGTAAGCCCCGTAATACCCCGTGTGAGCGGTTATGTGAAGGAAGTAAGGGTAAAGGACAACCAGCATGTGAAGAAAGGGGATACCCTGGTGGTGCTGGACGACCGCGACCTGCAGATCGCCGTACAGCAGGCGGAAGCCGCCCTGGCCGCTGCAAAGGCCAATGCAGGCGTGGCGCAGGCCAATACCAGCGCATCCCGCGCCAATATTGTGACCTCCCGCGCCAACGTAGCCACGGTAGACGCACAGATAGAGGCCGCCAAAGTGAACCTCTGGCGCGCTTCCCAGGACTATGAGCGTTACGCCAACCTGATAAAGGACCACTCCATTACCCAGCAGCAATATGAACAGGCCCTGGCCGCCAAGCAAACGGCGGAGCGCCAGTTGCAGGTACTGCAGGAGCAGAAGGATTATGCCGCCCGGCAAACCAGCGCAGTAGCTTCCCAGAGCGCAGCTACCGCCAAACAGATCAGCGCTGCCGAAGCGGTGATCAAGGAGCGTGAGGCGGAACTGGCGGATGCGCAACTGAACCTGTCCTACGCCACCATTACTGCCGCGGAAGATGGAAAAGTGTCCAAGGTATATGTGCAGTCCGGGCAGTTCCTGCAGGCAGGGCAGTCCCTGTTCAGCATTGTACTGGACAATGCCGTGTGGGTAGTGGCCAATTTCAAGGAAACGCAGTTGGATAAAATGAAGGTAGGACAGGCGGTAAAAGTGCATGTGGATGCGTTCCCCGAAAAGGACCTGGACGCGCATGTGGCCTCTTTCTCACCGGCTACCGGCGCCCGCTTTGCCCTGCTGCCCCCGGACAATGCTTCCGGCAACTTCGTGAAAGTGGTGCAGCGCCTCCCGGTGAAAATAGAATTTGACAACCCGGCAGACCCGGTGGTAAAGCAACTGCGTGCGGGCCTGAACGTGGTAGTGGATGTACATCTTGACTAAAAGATCGTTTTCTTATGATGCAACAGGAATCATTGGTGGAATACGGCGCCCGCAGGGTGATCATTACGATCACGGCTATCTTCTGCGCCCTGCTGGAGATCGTGGATACCACCATTGTGAACGTGGCTTTGAATGATATGCGGGGCAACCTGGGCGCTACCATGAGCGAAATAGGCTGGGTAGTGACCGCCTACGCCATCGGTAACGTGATCATCATCCCGATGACGAGCTGGCTGGCGCAGCAGTTTGGCCGCCGGAACTATTTTGCGGTATCCATCGTGATGTTTACCATATCCTCTTTCCTGTGCGGTAACGCCTCCACCCTGTGGGAACTGATCCTGTTCCGCTTTATACAGGGGGTAGGCGGCGGCGCGCTGCTGGTAACTTCACAAACCATTATTACAGAAAGCTACCCGCTGGAGAAGCGCGGCATGGCCCAGGCCATCTACGGCATGGGCGTGATCATCGGTCCCACGCTGGGGCCTCCGCTGGGCGGGTATATTGTAGATAATTATGCATGGCCTTATATTTTTTACATCAACATTCCCATTGGCGTAATAGCCACCTTGCTGACCCTGCAATTTGTGCGTAGTCCCAAATTTGCGGAAAAGAAAGCGGCGAATGAAATTGACTGGTGGGGCATTGGTTTCCTGGCAATGGCGGTAGGAGCGTTGCAATATGTGCTGGAGCGCGGCCAGGAGGATGACTGGTTTAATGACTCGACGGTAACCGTGCTCACGGTAATGTCGGTGCTTGGATTTTTCTTCTTTGTATGGAGGGAGTTGATGTACAAGAACCCAATCGTGGAACTGCGTGTGTTAAAGAATGGCAATTTACGGATCGGAACGGTTTTATCATTTATCATGGGATTTGGTTTGTACGGGTCCACCTTCATTATACCCCTGTATACGCAGGGCATAATGGGGTGGACCGCCACGCAGTCTGGTATGCTGATGATACCTGCCGCGCTGATGACGGCCTTTATGATGCCAATCATTGGTAAAATGCTGGAGAAGGGGGTGCCGCAGCAGTACCTCATCGCCGTCGGCATGATCTCTTTCTTTGTGTACAGTTTCTGGGGCTATAAGATCATCACACCGGATACGGGCGAGGATGCATTCTTCTGGATGCTGATCGTACGCGGTGTGGGCATGGGTATGCTGTTCATTCCAATTACCGCGCTGGCGCTGTCCTCCCTGAAGGGCGTGCAGATAGGCCAGGGCGCGGCCTTTACCGGCATGGCCCGGCAGTTGGGCGGATCGTTCGGGATCGCATTGATCACCACTTTTGTGTCCCGCCGTAACGACCTGCACCGCACGGACCTGGTGAGCAAACTGGATGTGAACAACCCGGAAGTGATGAACCGGGTGCACCAGGTGCAGAACAGCTTTATCCACAAGGGCATGGACCCGCAAACGGCGTTGCAGAGCGCTTACCAGTCGTTGGAATATACCATTACCAGGCAGCAGACGGTGCTGTCCTATATGGATGTATTCCTGTACCTGGGCGTGATGTTCCTGATCTTTACACCGCTGGTATTACTGGTAAAACGAAACAAGGCGCAGGGGAAGCTGGATGCTTCCGCCATGCACTAGCGATAAATTATGAAGGTTAGTTACTAACAGTGTAACAGTTGTAGGTTTAGGTAGAAGCCGGAATAGTCTTATTCCGGTTTTCTTTTTTTAGAGGTATTGGGCGCTGGTGATGAGCAGTACATAGTATATGTAAGACTGCCAAAGGATGAGGAGAAGGTAAGGAGGTATTTCCGGAAATTACCCGGTACGAACAGCGTTGCAGGACCAATATTTTCTGCGTGGCCGTACGTACCGGGATATGATACTAACCAGGCGTTAAAACCAGGCCGGTTTTAGAACAAAGTATGGCATATTGCATGTGATGGAAGCCAGTGATATGGCGCCGGAACCGCTAACCTGCGTATATCCCCAGCACCAAACCCAGATCAGGTACGGAACATTAGCTTTCATATAGAAAAAAGTCTCTGCCGCCGGCGTATGAACGAGCACCGTATAGTCTTCGTGCCGCACCAGCCAAGGAGTTCCCCCGGCATTCCATAATTCAAACGGCTCACTGTAGAAAGGGCCCTGTTCGCCGCTGAAGTTCTCGATCTTTACTCTGACGCCTCCCCTTGAAAATGCGGCTCCGCCCTTGTAGTTCCAATTGGTCCAGGAATAGTCAATAGGCACATGTGCGGAAAAACTACCAATGGTATCCTGCTTGGGTATGACATACATGCCTACTCCCGCTCCTGCAAACCCATTAACGGGGTTGATCCGGAACTCTCCTGTGTCCTTGTTAGCAGAACAAAAACCACCACTGGTCCAGGATACGTCGTAAGGCGGGCCACCAACCCTGAGCCGGCTGTCAAAGCTGATCGTGAGATTTTTTTGTTCCTCTATGCCTTTAAGCGCTTCAGACAATTTAAGTGATTGCTTTTCAAACGCAAGCTTGTCAAATTTTTCCAGGGCCGATATGGCATCGGCTGCTTTTTGTGGGTCTACGTGTGTGATTTCCTGGAAGGGCCGGCTGATTTCCGACAACTGTTCAGCTTTGTAATGATCTTCTTTGATGATTTGGGCCATTTCCTCGGAAAACTGTTGGTCCATGAGATAAATCACCTCTTTGATTTGGTCCCTGGAAGGCGTTGCCTTCTGAAACAAGGGATTAGCTTCTGTGATCATTGGGTTACATTTTATGGTTAATAATGAGAATAATCTTACTTTTTCACATCCTGTCGGCGGCAGTTGCCGCTATTTTATCGGCCGCAAGGGTAAAAGCTTCCTGCATATTTTTTTGTATGGCACCTGCCGCTGCCTGATGAAATTCCAGCGCCACTACCGCCAGTTCCAATGCAGACCATTCGGGGCGAGGTTGCGGGTCTGGCCGCGGGTCTTTGGGGGGAATCGTGATCTTGGGCGGAACAGGGCAAAGATCATCTGCGAACTGATAAATGAACCGCGCTGCCTTTTCGGCAGACTGTTCGTCATCATGCTGCCCGGTAGCTGCTGCTACATCATAGAGCAAGTGGGCGCGGTCAAGGGCTTCCCGGGCAAGTGCGTAAGCAAATGCAATACCTGGTGGAAGCGGCTGCGGGTTGAGCCATGTTTGCCTGAACTGCCCGTCACCCAGCATATCCCAGACTTCCGGCCGGCGCCTGGCAATGATCTGCCACGGCTGAGGGCCCGGACCAAAAAGCGCCACGCGCTCCAAAGCCCGGCGAACGAGCGGGTCCCAGGGGTTGGGCGGAAGTTTCGAATCGTCGGGATTGGGATAGGCATGTCCGTACACCAGTTGACTGGCCAATGAGAGCAGCTTTTGAGGGGCTACTGTTGTAACGTCTTTCATTGTATCTGTTTTTTGTGTGAAAGTTGCTTTTGGAGATAAGTCGTAGTTTAATGATGTATAGGAAACAACAGCACAAATTTTTTTTGTATCTTCCAGTAACAATTAATGGTATTACAGACCCTCTTCTTCTACTATGTTTCACCTGGGCAAATCCCTCAATGCTGAAGTAACCCTGGTTGACAGTCTGCAGGCGGGTGGTGCGGAGCGCCGTATTGCCGAGAAAAAACTGTACGAGCATTTCTTTTATTTTATCAGCCAGGGCGCCAGGAAATATCATCTTCCTGAAGATGAATGCGCCAGCGCCTACTCTGATACCATGCTCAGTGTTATTGAACATATCATTAATGGCCGGTTTGAAGGCCGTTCTTCGTTAAAATCCTACGCCTATCAGATTTTTATGAATAAATGTGTTGACCTCGTGCGAAAAAAAACGACCAATAAAAGCAGCGTACATGATACAGAGGTAATAGACCTGCTGGTCACTGCATTGCCGGACAGGGCGCGTACCGTTATACAGCAACTGGTTGATAAAAGCGATCGTTGGTTGATGATGCAAAAGCTTCGGGAAATAGGGGAGAAATGCCAGCAGTTATTGTTGCTCTTTGAAGATGGGTACAGCGACCGTGAGATTGCACTGCAAATGCAATATCAATCGCCGGAGGTGGTTAAAACCACAAGGCTCCGTTGCCTGGAGAAATTAAGGGAAAAGGTAAAACCAATCAGGCGCTGATATGGAGGACGTGTTGGCATACATAGATCGCTATTTCCAGGGAGAGATGCCTGAAGAGGAAAAAGCGGCCTTTGCGCGTCGCTGTGAAACAGATATGGCCTTTGCGGAGGCGGTAAGTTTCTATGTCGCTGCCCGACAAAGCGTAAGGGCCACCTTGCTGGAGCAAAAGCGCAAAACTTTTGACGAACTGTATCAGCAGTTGTCAGCGGGTGTTGTTAAACCCCAGTCCCGCATCCGGCAATGGCTGCTGTATGCGGCGGCCGCCTGCCTGCTGGTATTGATAGGATGGTTGTTGCTGCAACCGCCTTCCCCACGGCAACTTGCTGAGCGGTATATTGACCGTGAGCTGAAAGTGCTGCCCGTTACTATGGGCCGGCAGGACAGCCTGCAACTGGGGATTGCCGCTTTTAACCGGCAGGAGTTTATAACGGCCGAGCAGATCTTTCTGTCGCTGTGCCGGCAGGGAACGCAGGCGGCGGAAGCCCGTAAACATCTTGGGCTTATATATCTGGTAACCGGTGAATATGATAAAGCGTTAAGGCAGTTTGATACGCTTAGTGCGCACCAGGGCCTGTATGCAAACCCTGGCCCCTTTTACAAAGCGGTTACGTTGATGCGACGATCTGCCGGTAATGACAAAGAGGAAGCGCGGAAAATACTGCAGGCGATCATTGAGCAGCGGCTTCCCGGCAGCCAAACAGCGGAAGCCTGGATACGCCATTTTTAAACCTCAAATAACATAGCATCATGAAAAAATGTATGGGCGCCATGCCTGTTTTATTGTTGGCCCTGTTAATCGTACAATGCTGCCGGGCACAGGATGCAAAAGGAAAACCTGTTATAAAGAAGGAGGAGAGGGAGAAAGCATCATCCTATAAAGGATATGAGGAAGATGAAATTATCATAGCATTTAAGGAAGGGGAATATCAGGTAAGCAAAGCCAGGATCAAAGCTGAGCTCGCGAGATCAGGGATCAACAGGGTTGATATCCGGCAATGTGGTAATTGCGGCTCCTATGTGGAGCTATGGAAGGCAAAGGATATACATAATGTTATTCATTCAGAAGGCGTGGGCGGTGGCGCTGCCGGCAGCAGCAAGGATGTTGGAGAAGACACCATTGCCTATTATTCACGGAACTTTATCAGTAAACTGCCCGTAGAGTATGTCCCGGTGCTGCCCTGGGAAAGCGGCCACTTCAGAGCCGAGACATCCTTCCGTCCTATAGATGGCGCAGGCAGGGACACGATCGTCATCGCCGTATTGGATACTGGTATTGATACGGTTCAATTTCAGCTTGCACATTTCCTGTGGACTAACAAAGCGGAAAGGCCTGTGCTTTCAGACAGGGATGTGAGTTGTTATCCGGGTGATATACGCGGCTGGAACTTTGTAGATAAAAACGCCAATATCCGGGATGATAATAAAGGCCGGCATGGATCGCTGGTGAGCGGGTATATTGCGGAGGCATTTTCCACGGCGCAATTTTCAAGGAATTTTGTGCAGATAATGACTTTAAAGACACATGACAAGGATGGTAACGGTGATCTGTTTGATTGCATCTGCGCTATCCATTACGCGAAGGAAATGAAGGCCCGTATTATCAATGCCAGTTGGGGATTCTATTACTACGACACGATCCCCCATCCTTACCTGACCAAACTGATCACAGAAGTGTTGCCGGAAGCGGGTATACTATTCATTGCGGCCGCAGGTAACGAAATGCGTGATGTGGACGAGAAGGCGCGTCTTGACAGGAAGGTCCCGGCAGATTCACTTCGTGATCTTGGCCATCACAAGTTTTACCCGGCCTGCCTGAGCGGGGATGCTAATAGTGTCATAACGGTTACCACAACAGACGGCAGCAGCGTCAGCCCTGCCCAGAATTACTCCGCCCGGTATGTTGATCTGGGGGTGAAGGCTGACCGGGTAAGAGGGCGGCGTATGGAGTTCCTGGGGCCGTTTATATTTTATCCCGCCGGGGAGCAGGAATATGTCAGGGGATCGTCCTTTGCCGCAGCGATTGCGACCGGGCAAATCGGGGCATTTTTACCGCGGACGGTGGACAACGCGCAGGGTAATACAAAAGGAAAGGTAATGCAGGCTTTGATGGACATTCCCGGCATAGTTACGAAAGAGCCCCCCTTGGCCGACAAAAACTATATACGGGGAGGGAAGTTCATTAAGCATAAGCAACCTTGATAAGGTATATATTGATATTGCTCTGTGTACTGTCCGGCAATGCCAGCCCGGCGCAATGCCCTTCATCCGGTGCTGCCTGGATGCGGGAAATTGTGGCGGTGGAGCAAAGTAATGAGCCGCCAGCGCAAAGCATGCAAAAGCTGCAGCGGTTACTGTCCCTGCATATCCGCTGCAGCACAGCAAGGGACAGTATCCGTGCCCGCATATTACACCGGTTGGGCAGCGCATACCGGGCAACCGGGGATGTTGAAAAGGCCATTCGCTATGCCAGGGAAGCGGCCGACATCAATAGTGCAGGTACGCCGGGTGCACAACGCTCTTTTCTGACCCACTCATTGTTTAACCTGGGCTTGTATTATGAACGGCTGTACCTCCTGGCCGAGGCGAATAGCTATTTTGACAGTTGTATTACTGTGGGATTACAATTCCCGGAGAAAACATACATAGCGCTCATGGCCTATGAGCGAAAGGCTTTTTGTTTCTGGGAAGCAGCAGATTATCAGAAAAGTATTGAAACAGCCGATAAGGGCATATTGTTGGCCCGGGAGATGAAAGATACTTCTTTTGAAGTAAGTATGATGTTACAGAAGGCGCAGGCGCAATTGTACCTGGATGATGTTGCGGCAGCAGAAAGCACCATGCAGCAGCCATTGCGTTTTTTTACCAGTGGCCGTGAAATATCTGATGAAAGGCTTGCCGTTATCTGTTCAATTTACGGCAGGCTGCTGGGTAAAAAGAAAAGCGCTTATGCCGCTATTACTTATTACAGGAAGGCGATCGCTCTAAATCTGCGTTGTAAAAATCTGATACAGGCCGTACGTAATATAATTGATCTGGGGTACTATATCTATGACAGGGAACTGAATAACCCCCAAAGGGCTATTGCCTGTTATATGCAGGGCATTGAGTTGGCCCGGCAGGCAAAAGACGCCTATTTGCTGTCTGGCTTGTATAATAATGTCGGGGCGCTTTATGCAGGGCGTAAAGCACATCGCAAAGCATTGCTCTACTACCAGAAAGGGTTGGCGGCAATGCCCATACCCTTTAAAGACACTGTGCTGCAGCACAATCCATCTACCGATATGCTTAAGATGGTAGGTAATGACTATTTTGTATATACACTGCTGGCCAATAAGGCGGAAGCGATGCTGGAACTATATAGAACGGAAGGGGACGCCTCCTTGCTGCATGCGGCGCTGGGCACTTTCCGGGTGGCAGACAAAATGGTTGACCAGATGCGCCGGAGGCAATACAGTGAGCATTCCAAACTATTCTGGCGGGAAAAGATAAAGGGAATGTATGAAATGGCTATCGAAACCTGTTATCAGCTTGATCGTCCGGAAATGGCATTTTTCTTTTTTGAAAGAAGCCGGGCAATACTGTTAAATGATAAGTTGAATGAACTGGGCGCGCAAAAATATCTCGCACCATCAGATGTTGCCAGGGAACGGCAGCTCAGGGTTAAATTATTTTCCTTACGGCAGCAGTTATCGATACTGGAAGAGAGTACGCCGGCCTATAACATGCTCAGGCAGCAATTGTTTGCAACTGCTGAAGAACTGGAAAAGTATCTGGGAACGCTGGAGGAGAAGTATCCGGTGTACTATCAGTATAAATATGATACCACCGTTTATACCGTCGGCGATATCCGTGCACGTTGCTTAAGAGACAATCAGTCACTGGTGGAGTATTTCAATAGTGACAGCCTGATCTATACGTTAATGATCAATGCAGATACTATCACTTTAAGCAAGCATCATTTTAAAAATTATAATGCTGTCGTCAGAGAGCTGTTAGCGCTTTGCTCAGATAAATCGACCCTGAACCTGCAATATATACGTTACCGGCAACTGGCCGGTCAGTTGCATGACAGCTTGTTTAGGCCATTGCATATTCCTCCGGGACGAGTGATCATTTCACAGGATGATCAATTTGTTCCCTTTGAGTTGTTGTTGACAGACCCGGCAGTGAGTACCAGTTTTCTATTGAAAAAGTATGTGTTCAGCTATACCTATTCCGCCAGTTATTTAATGAGATACAGTGATGAGTCAATGTCGTTGCAGAGCAGCCTGCTTGGAATTGCACCGGTTCATTATGAGTCACGGCTGCAAAAGCCGGCGCTTGCCGATGCAGATCGTTCATTAAAAAAAATAGCAAGCCATTTTTCATCCGCTACTTTTTTAATTAAGGAAGCAGCAACGAAAAGGCGTTTCTTTGGCAGTTTACCATTGTATCCGATTGTGCACCTGTATTCACATGCGGATGCTGATAGCCTGGTGCAGGAACCTGTCATTTATTTCCGCGATTCAACGCTTAGGCTTACTGAATTACAACTGCTTGGGAACGTGCAAACAAAAATGATCGTATTATCTGCCTGTAATACAGGTACAGGTAAGAACATACGGGGAGAAGGTATATTTAGCCTGGCACGCGGCTTTGCGGGAGCCGGTATTCCTATGACCGTCACCAATTTATGGCAGATTGACAATAAGGCTACCTACCAATTGATGGAGTTGTTTTATAAATACCTTAATGAAGGCATGGACGGTGATGAAGCACTGAACAAGGCTAAGCTGGAATTTCTACAGCAGAATGATAGAACATATGAGCTTCCATATTTCTGGGCTTCCTGCATTTTTATTGGGAAGGCAGGGAAGCTACAACAGGAAAAGAAAACTGCGACCGGAAAGTTAAAATATGGCATTGCTGTCGCCCTGGCCATTATATTGGGCCTCGCTATTTTTTACAGATATGGGAAAATGCGCTGATGAAGCAGGTCCACGCCACCGCCTAATATCGCCCTGTATAAGCTCAATCATAATAAATATTTACCCTCCCAGTCCTCCGATCATGCTGAACATGATCACGCCCAGCACCACCAACGTGATCCCCACATACAAATAATCCTTTTCAATAAAAAAAGCCAGCACGGAGAAAACGATCCGCGCAATCGGGGTGGCGATCAGCATCACCACGCCCAACTGGATGATCTCCATGCCATGGCCGTGCCACATGCCCCGCAGGATAGCCGGCAGGTTGTCCCAGCGATCATTGGGGCCGGCAAAGGCGTGGTACTCCGGCGCTTCCTGCCCGTGACGGAATAGGTAGATCACGCCGCCCAGCATCACCACGATACTGGATACGATCACCCCGTAACGCAGCAGGGTGCCCAGTAATATCTGTACATCGCGGTCTGCCCAGTAGTTTTTGGAAAAAAGCCGTTTCATTCGTCGCGGTATTTATAATTTCCCTGTAATGCCGTTATAGATCATCTGTAATGCCAGCAGCGTGATCACCACGCAGAAAGTAAGGCGCAGCCATTTGGTATTGGCCCTGGCCAGTATCCGGGTGCCGCCCAGCGCGCCGGCCAGTACGCCCAGCACTACCGGCAGGCAGAGGCCCGGGTCAATGTATCCCCGCTGCAGGTATACCACGGCGCTGGCAGCCGCCGTTACACCGATCATAAAATTGCTGGTGGTGGTGGACACTTTGAAGGGCACGCGCATCATGTTGTCCATGGCCAGCACCTTTAAAGCGCCGGAGCCGATGCCCAGCAGGCCGGAAAGCACGCCGGCAATGGTCATGACCAGGTAGCCGCCGGGCACACGGGTTACTTTGTAGGCAACGGTGCCGGTGGGAGTGGGATAACTGCCGTTGAGGTGCAGTTGCCGGGCCAGCCGGCTTTTATCCGCCGTTTCCAGGTGGCTGCTTTTGGGCCGGGCGGAGAGCAGCGCCGAAACAATGAGCACCACCCCGAAGATCACCGCCACGAAGCTGGTGGGCATGTACACGGCCAGCAAAGCGCCGGCCACAGCCCCGGTAGTGGTGGCTATTTCCAGGAACATGCCCAGCCGGATATTGGTAATGCCTTCTTTAACATAGGCGGAGGCGGAGCCGGAGGAGGTGGCAATGGCCGCAATCAGGGCCGTGCCAATGGCGTAACGGATGTCTACATGGAATCCGAGCGTCAGCAGTGGAATGATCACAACGCCGCCTCCCAGGCCGGTCAGTGAGCCGAGCAGTCCAGCCAGGAATGCTCCGCCCAGGAGGATGAGCGTAAATGTTAGAATGGTCATGGTTGGTTAAACGGTTGGTACGCAATAAAAACCAAAGGTAGGATAATTGAGATTTATTATTTTTAAAGGGTTATGAAAAAACTGTTATTGCCACTGGCAGGCATCCTGGCCTGCCTTGTTACGGGCATGGCAAAGGCCCAGCCATCCCGGCCCAATATCGTGTTCATTTATACGGATGATGTAGGTTATGGCGATGTTAGTTGCTACGGCGCGGTAAAGGTGAGCACGCCAAACATCGACCGCCTGGCGGAGCAGGGGCTGCTGTTTACCAACGGCCATGCCTCCTCCGCTACCTGTACGCCGTCCCGCTATTCCTTCCTGACCGGGCGGTATGCCTGGCGGAAGAAGGGCACCGGCGTAGCGCCGGGCGATGCTTCCCTGATCATTGACACCGGGCGCGCCACGGTTGCTTCCGTACTAAAACAGGCGGGCTATACCACCGGCGTGGTGGGCAAATGGCACCTGGGGCTGGGCGGCCCGGATGGGCCGGACTGGAACGGGGAGATCCGCCCGGGGCCGCTGGAGCTGGGCTTTGACGAATCTTTCATTATTCCCGCTACCCTGGACCGGGTGCCCTGCGTGTACGTGGAAAACCACCGGATCGTACGGCTGGACCTGCAGGACCCTATTACCGTTGACTATCAAAAGCCGGTGGGCGACTGGCCTACGGGCCGGGAGCACCCGGAGCTGCTGCGGATGCAATCCACCCACGGTCATGACAATACGATCATTAACGGCATCGGGCGTATCGGTTATATGACCGGTGGCCGGGCTGCCCTCTGGCGGGACCAGGATGTGGCGGATACCCTTACGGCCAGGGCCCAACGTTTTATAGCTATGCACCGGGAGCAGCCTTTCTTCCTGTATTTCGCAACGAATGATATCCATGTGCCCCGCGACCCGCATGAGCGCTTTGTGGGCAAAAGCGGTATGGGACCACGCGGCGACGCCATCCTGCAACTGGACTGGTGCGTGGGCCGGCTCCTGCATACGCTGGACAGCCTGGGGCTGACGGATAAGACGCTGGTGATTTTCAGCAGCGACAACGGCCCGGTGCTGGACGACGGCTACCGGGATGGGGCGATAGCGCTCCTGAGCGGCCACCGGCCGGCAGGGCCGTTGAGCGGCGGCAAATACAGCGCGTTTGAGGCTGGCACCCGCGTGCCCTTTATCGTGCGCTGGCCCGGTAAGGTAAAGCCCGGCCGCTCTGCCGCCCTGGTGAGCCAGGTGGACCTGCTGGCCTCCCTCGCTGCGCTCACCGGGCAAAAGGTGCCGGCAGGCGATGCACAGGACAGCGAGGATATATCAGCCGCATTGCTGGGCCGTACGGATAAAGGGAGGGAAAGCCTGGTAGAGCAGGGGAGGGCCATGTCGCTCATCAGCGGGAACTGGAAGTACATCGCCCCGAAAAAAGGGCCGAAAATATTGAGCAATGTTCATATCGCTTCCGGTATGAGCGAACGGCCGCAGCTATACAACCTGGAAACAGATATTGCCGAGCAGCAAAACGTAGCGGCGCAGCATCCGGGGGTTGTGAAAAAGATGGCAGATGAGCTGAAGGACATTATGAAATGATCTTTTTCGTAGACGCCCGCGCTATCAGCACCGGCTCCAGCACCACTTTGCGGGGCTTGTGCTGCTTGTCCCGCACGGTGGCCAGGAAGAGCCGGGCCGCCTCTTCTCCCATTTTAACGGTCTGCTGATCGATGGTGGAAAGTCCCGGGCTGACCAGCGCGCCGAAAGATTCGTTGGCAAAGCCGATCACGCCTGTTTCCTGCGGGACGGCTATGCCATCTGCCTGCAGTTGCTGGATGGCGCCCATGGCGGTATAGTCTTCCAGGGCAAATACGGCGTCAAAGGGAATGCCCCGCTCCCGCAACTGCCGGATGCAGGCCTTGCCGAATTCCAGGGAGAACTGTCCCTGCAGTATCAGCTCTTCCCGCACCGGTATCCCGTAGCGCAGCAGGGCGTCCTTGTATCCCCGGAGGCGTTCCTGGAAGATAGGGAGGGCCTGGGTAGCGGTAATATGCACAATGCGCCGGTAGCCCTGTTGCACCAGGTGCTCCGTGGCAATGAAACCACCCTCGTGGTCGTTGATGGTCACCGAAGGCGTATCCAGCGCCGCGACGTCGCGGTCAAAAAAGATCAGGGGGATATTACGTTTTTTGATCTCTTCATAATGCCGGTAGTCCTCCGTTTCCAGGGTGATGGAGGAGATAATGCCGTCTACCCGCGACTGCAGGAAGGTGGCAATGCCCCTGATCTCCTGTTGCTGCAGCTCATTGGACTGGTACAGGAGGATGCTGTACCCGTTCTCGTTCATCACTTTCTCTATCCCGTGCACTACGGAGCTGAAGAAGCTCACATGCAGGCTGGGCACGATCACCCCGATGATATGCGTATTGCCGGAGCGCAGGGAGGAGGCCAGCTTGTTCTGGCGGTAGTTGAGCTTTTCCGCCATTTCACGGACTGCCGCTTTGGTGGCTTCGCTGATGGCCGGGTGATCCCGCAGGGCCCGGGCTACCGTGGAAAAGGTGATATTCAGCTCCCGGGCTATGTCATGTATGGTTGTTTTTTGCATCCGGGTACAATTTTAATAACAGGTTTTGGTTTTTTCATGGTTTATTTTATTTTTATGCCAACGTTGGCATAAATCAATGCATTATTATTAAACTGATACAATTCAATCACTATGGCAAAAATTGTCACTGGCAGCAAGGAGTTCTTCTCCGGTATAGGACAGATCCGTTATGAAGGGCCTGAGACCGACAACCCGCTGGCTTATCGCTGGTATGATGAAAATAAGACCGTGGCCGGAAAAACCATGAAGGAGCACCTGCGCTTTGCAGTAGCGTACTGGCATTCCTTCTGCGGCAACGGCGCCGATCCTTTCGGCGGCCCTACCCATGTTTTCCCCTGGGATGAGAAAAGCGACCCGGTAGAAAGGGCAAAAGACAAGATGGACGCGGCTTTCGAGTTTATCACCAAGCTGGGGATGCCGTACTACTGTTTTCATGACGTGGATGTAGTGGATTACGGGAACGATGTAGCGGAGAATGAAAAGCGCCTGCAGGCGCTTACGGAGTACGCCAAACAGAAGCAGGCGGACAGCGGCGTGAAGCTGCTGTGGGGCACTGCCAACCTGTTCTCCCACCGCCGGTATATGAATGGTGCGGCTACCAATCCCGATTTTCATGTGCTGGCCCATGCCGGCGCACAGGTAAAAGCGGCGCTGGATGCCACCATTGCCCTGGGGGGTGAGAACTACGTATTCTGGGGTGGCCGTGAAGGTTATATGAGCCTGCTGAACACCAATATGAAACGGGAGCAGGAGCACCTGGCCCGCTTCCTGCAAACGGCCAGGGACTATGCCCGCAAGCAGGGCTTCAAAGGCACTTTCTTTATAGAGCCTAAACCCTGCGAGCCTACGAAGCACCAGTACGACTATGATGCGGCTACCGTGATCGGTTTCCTGCGCCAGTACGACCTGCTGAACGATTTCAAGCTGAACCTGGAAGTGAACCACGCTACACTGGCCGGCCATACGTTCCAGCATGAGCTGCAGGTAGCGGCAGATGCCGGCCTGCTGGGATCTATTGACGCCAACCGCGGCGATCAGCAGAATGGCTGGGATACGGACCAGTTCCCGAACGATATCAATGAAGTAACGGAATACATGCTGATCATCCTGGAAGCCGGTGGCTTCGGCGGCGGCGGTATTAACTTCGACGCCAAGATCCGCAGGAACTCTACGGACCCTGCAGACCTCTTCTATGCGCACATTGGCGGCGTAGATACTTTTGCCCGCGCGCTGATCACGGCAGATAACATCCTGCAAAAGTCAGCGTACCGCAAGATCCGCCAGGAGCGCTATGCTTCCTATGACAGCGGTAAAGGGAAGGAATTTGAAGCCGGCAAGCTATCACTCGAAGACCTGCGCAATTTCGCCGCCGCACAGGGCGAACCGGCAGTGACCAGCGGCCGCCAGGAGTACCTGGAGAACCTGGTGAACCGGTATATTTAAGCGGATACATAACACAACTATAACGATCCACTATCAACGGCCGTTTCCTGTAAGAAGGAGACGGCCGTTTTGTTGTTGGTTGCTGCTGTGGTTTTCAAGGGTTATGATCTGGAGACTTTTTTGCACTGTCATTCACAGGTGCCGGAACATCTGCGGGCTCCAGTGGATCATCAATAGTGCTGCTCGCTGTAATAACAGAAGTGATGGTACCTCCTTCGTTTACATCCACTCCCGGTACATAATCCGCAGGCTCACCGGGAGGTGTATAGAAGCCGGTTGTTGAGTCAGAAGGCTCCCATCCCGGCGGCGGCGGTTCTGACGGATCCGGGCTGATGTCCACCCCTGGCAAATCGATCACCCAACCAGTAATTCCATCATCTGTATCATCTCCGGGATCAATAGTAGCGGATGTTATTGCTAGTTGTTGTGCCCTGGCTGATTCCCGTGGGACTATTTTGGTCATCAGTTTTCCATTTCTATAAGACCGGCCGGTAATAAAATGGCCAAAGATGTCATACTGGAGTATGACCCCGGTAAAATCCAGTTTCACCGGTTTTATTACACCATGATTTGCCTTTGCTTCATCTGCTTTCTTCCACCAGTAGGATGGCTTATATAATACTTCAAAGACCCATCCCTGTACCGCTCCATCCTTATCCCGCGTAAAATGGTACCAGGCATAGCCAATATTTCTTAAGGCGTAATCCGATACCGGCGCTTTAATCGTCTTCCCGTCCGCGGTTGCATTCTTTGCAATATTCCATAGTGGTTTCACAAATAGCCTGTCGGGTGCTTTACCCTGCTTTCCTGGCGGAGCCGATGCCATTTGGGTGTTATACCAGGATTGTGCATCTGCCAGCAGCTCAATAGTTTGGGTTCCTTCTTTTTGTGTTGCAGTTAAATTCTGAGCGGACTCCTTACAAGCAAAAATAGTCAAGGCATACACGATGCATAAGATGGGGCGCATTTTTCCCGAACAATGATAGGTATGTTGCATATGCATGAAGATTAAACAAACCGGTACGCTTACTGATGGTAGTGAACGTTTTTAATTAGGGTGCAAGCTAACCAAAGTTTACAAGGAATGAGCATGCGCCATTATTCATACCAGGAATTGTTTATCCATGCAGGTTGTAGGCTACTCATATAGGTTTTAATAATTTCATTCGCGCGATTGCCGAAAAGCGAAAAGAGTAGGCGTTAACCAAATTATCGAAGCACTATGAAAAACACAGATCTGCATGCATTCACCGAACTTTCAAAGGAAGAAATGAACGAGCACTCCGGGGGCGGGCTTTTAGATGGAGTAGGCGGACTTTTGGACGTGGCAGGATATTTTGTTCAGAATCAGTTGGTATTGGCCGCAGGGCTGGTGCCTGAAGCCATTAAGAGCATCAAAAATTTGCTCAACGTGGGCTGATCCGTTAAGGAGCCAGACACTTACAGGAATTGCACATGCTACTGTTTGACGGCAGGCAGGCATCGGGAGTGAAAGCCCCGCCTGCCTGTTCTTTTTTGCTGTTGCCGCACTTTCTACTTCAAGGGGTTGAATACGGAAAAATACTGTTAGGAATCCTACATTTATGGGACGCCTGCTAGATCCTTTAAACGAGCATGTAATCGGTTGAAATCAACACATTAGCTAAAAATATTTACGAAATAAAGGGGGACGATATTGAAGAAAATTAAATTTTTTTTCAAAGGAATAGACCATTTGAATGTTTAAAAGTGTCCTTACTGTATATTTGTCGAAAGGGGAACATCAGACATCTCTGCCTGGAAAATAGTTACAACCAAAAAAATCGTACATATAAGGTGTCATATATCCACCCTATATGAAAAAACGTGATGAGCCCCTATTTCATATGTCTTATCGGTTTTTAATTTCTTGGATCCTATTGGCGGGAACGGCATTGCCCGGCCTGAAAGCCCAGTCCGGACCGGGTGAGCGGCCTGTGTCATACCAGGCAAAGAACATGCGGCTGGCGGACTTCTTCAGTATTGTGTGGGACCAGACCCGGCTGCAGGCATTTTATAATGACGAGCAGTTGAGCAGCGAAGAAAAGATCACCGTTACCTTTAAGCAGGAGCCGCTGGATAATGTGCTGGCCTGGATACTAAGGAAAAAGGGGCTTACCTGGTACTACCGGGAGGAAACGTTCGTGATCGTGCCCAGGAAACCTGGCGACCCGCTACTGGGCAAGCTGCCCGGGGAAAAGACCATGGAAATAACGGGTCTGGTCACCGACCAGGAGGGCGCACCCCTGCGGAACGCGTCCGTGATCGTAAATGGTATGCAAAAAGGCGACCATACTGATAGAAAAGGAAGATTCACATTATCTAATATCAGGAAAAACACAACCTTGACCATCAGTTGCATCGGGTACTTCCCAAAAGAAATGCAGGTAGAGAGCGACTCTTCGCTGAGCGTACAACTGGTGCGGGCAGTGACAGGACTGGACGAGGTAATGGTGATAGCTTACGGCACCAGTACCCGGCGCAACCTGACCGGTTCCATCAGCAGGGTGACGGGAGAGGAGATTGCCCAACAACCGGTGTCTGACCCGCTGCTGGCCTTACAGGGGCGTGTACCTGGCCTGAATATTATTCAAAAGACCGGCTTGCCGGGCGGGGAGGTGAAGGTGGAGCTGCGCGGGCGCAACAGTATCGCAGCAGGGAACAACCCGCTGTATATTGTAGACGGGGTGCCGTTTCCGGGAACCTCACTAACGTTGAACAATATACTGGAGGATGGGCGAAGCATCAGCCCCCTGGGCGCCTCCAATCCCCTGAACATGATCAATGTAGCAAATATTGAAAGCATTGAAGTACTGAAAGATGCGGATGCCACTGCCATCTACGGATCAAGGGGCGCCAACGGGGTGATACTGATCACCACCAAAAAAGGGAAGGAAGGTAAGCTGCAGATGGATGCGAACATTTATACCGGCATCGGGAAGATGGCGCATGGCGTGCAATATTTAAATACGGAGCAATACCTGCAAATGCGCCGGGAAGCATTTGCGAATGATAACACACAACCACATGCCTTTGATTATGATCTCACACGTTGGGACACCACACGTTATACGGACTGGCAGGAGCTGCTGCTGGGAGGGACAGCAAAAATCACAGACGGCCAACTGGCCTTCTCCGGTGGAAGCGCCACTACGCAAGTCCGTATAAATGGAGGGTACCGGCGGGAAACAACGGCGTACCCCGCAAGCTTTAACTACCAGAAAGCCGCTGGGGGTATTTACCTTGCCCTGTACACGCCTGATCAACGGGGTAAGGTGTCCGTTGTTTCCAATTTTGTGTCGGAAAAGAATTATTTGCCGAGAAAAGACTTGGCGGCCTTTTCAAGCACCGCGCCTAATGCACCGGAGGTTTATAATGCGGGTGGCTCCCTGAACTGGGAGGGGGGGACCTTTGTCGGTAACCCTATGGCGGAATTAATGAGGACCTATAAGGGCAAGACCCAGAACCTGCTGACTAACGCTGTGTTGAGCTATAAAATACTGGACCAGGAGAATCATGCCCTGGAGCTGAAAACCAGCGGGGGCTACAATTGGATGCTGATGGACGAAGTCCAACCGAATCCCATCCGCTCTTTTAACCCGGTATATAATCAGCCGGGGGTTTCCTATTTTTCTGCAGGTAGCATCAACAGTTGGATTGTGGAACCCCAGGCTAGTTACCGGGGGCACCTGGGTGACGGTACGCTTGAGGCGCTGGTTGGTACCACCTTCCAGGAGGATGTACGGGAGCAGGAAGCAGTATTCGCCACCGGTTTTACCAGCGACGCTCTGCTGGAAAATATGCAGGCAGCCACCAGTCTCTCTCCTTTTGGATCGGCTTATTACCAATACCGCTATAGCGCCTTGTTTGGGCGCATTACCTATAACTGGCAGGGCAAATATATTCTCAACCTAACCGGCAGGCGGGACGGCTCCAGCCGCTTTGGTCCCGGCCGGCAATTTGCGAATTTCGGATCCATTGGCGCAGCCTGGCTGTTTTCGACGGAGCCATGGGTACGACACACCCTGCCTTTCCTGAGCTATGGCAAGCTGCGGGCCAGCTATGGCAGCACGGGTAATGACCAGATCGCGGATTATGGCTATTATTCCACTTATTCTCCTTCTTCCATTTATGATGGGCTTAGGGGCCAATCGCCCACCCGCCTCTATAACCCGGACTATAGCTGGGAACTGAGTAAAAAGCTGGAAATAGGGCTGGAACTGGGTTTCCGGCAGGACCAGTTACTGTTCCGGGCCGGCTATTACCGCAACCGTTCCTCCAGCCAGTTGGTAGAGTACGCCTTGCCCGGTATGAGCGGCTTTAATACCATCATCAGCAATTTCCCGGCCCTGGTGCAAAATACCGGTATAGAACTGGAATTAAACATGGTGAATATAAAGAACGAACGCGTGAGCTGGACCACGGCCTTTAATATCACCATTCCCAGTAATAAGCTGCTGGCATTTCCCAATATTGAAAATAGCTCCTATAACAATACTTACGTGGTGGGGCAGTCCCTGGACATCTTGAAAGGATTTCGTTATTTGGGAATAGATCCCGTCACGGGCATTTACCAGTTTGAGGATGCCAACAAGGATGGCAAGTTATCGTATGCCGATTATGTGGCTACCAAGAGAACCGGTACCTTTTTGTATGGCGGCTTGCAGAATAGCTTGCAATACAAGGGCTGGCAACTGGATGTGTTGATCCAGTTTGTGAAGCAGCACCAGTTCAATTATTTGTATACCTACAATGCCCCGGGAGTGGCTATGATTAACCAGCCGGCAGGGGTAATGGACCGCTGGCAGGCCCAGGGCAGCAGTGGCAATGTGCAGCGGTTTACGCAAGCCTATGGAGAAGAAGCTGTGGATGCAGATTTCAACCTGGGAAGAAGCGATGCTGCTATTACAGACGCCTCCTTTATACGCCTGAAGAACCTGAGCCTGGGTTACCACTTGCCGGACAAATGGCTGAAAGCTGCGCATTTAAAAAATGCACGCTTTTACCTGCAGGGGCAGAACCTGTTTACTATCACCCCCTATAAAGGCCGGGACCCGGAAGTGGCTGCAGACCAAGATGTATACCCGCCTCTACGGGTATGGACCCTGGGCCTGCAACTCACCCTTTAAAGACGCCTTGTGTATATGAAGCAACTGGATCAACAAATATTATTTCTTTACAGGCTCTCCAACAGGGGGAGGGAAGAGAAGTGCTATACCGCTCCCAGGATGTTCTTTTTTCTTTTTTCTTTTTCACTTTTTCTTTTCGCAACGCCGGGTTGCAAAAAGTTTATTGACGTGCCTTTGCCGGGCACAGAAACCTATGAGCCGGTGATCTTTACCAGTGATATAACGGCCAGGGCGGCCGTAACTGGCATCTATGGCAAAATGCTGAGCCAGAATGGCCTGTTCAGCGGCAATACCAGGAGCCTGACTGTTCTGGGCGCTCTTTCTGCAGACGAACTGGAAAGTTATTCCACGGAAGCAATACCACGGGAGTTTTACGGGAATGCCATCAGCCCTGCGAATGCCGCTATTGAAACCGCCTTGTGGAATGAGGCCTACCAGCATATTTATGCCGCCAATGCGGTGCTGGAAGGACTGGAAAGGTCCAACGGCGTTACACCGGCTACCAAAGTGCAACTGCAGGGCGAAGCCCTGTTTATACGCGCCCTTTGCCATTTTTGCCTGGTAAATTTGTTTGGGAATGTGCCCTATTTGACCACTACCAATTACAAGGAAAATATCGTGCAGGCCCGGATGCCCGGGGAAAAGGTGTACCAGCAGCTCATACAGGACCTGCAGGCATCCCAGGCCCGGTTTGATGAACTGCCTGGGCTGGGTCAGAACTACGTATATGTAACCGGGGAGCGGGTGCGCCCCAACCGTTGGGCAGCCGCGGCATTGCTGGCCCGCGCTTACCTGTACACTGGTCGGTGGGAGCAGGCGGAAGCCCTGGCATCCGCTGTGATCAGCCAAACGAATACCTACAGCCTGGATAGCCTGAGCGGTGTGTTCCTGAAAAACAGCCGGGAAGCCATCTGGCAATTGGAGCCGAATAATGCAGAGGGCTTCAATACCTGGGAAGGAAAGAATTTTATACTCGGCACGGCGCCAGGCAGTGGGGAAAACAATTCAACCGTGCTGAGCGGGCACCTGCTGCAGGCCTTTGAAAATGGGGACCAGCGCCGGGCAGCCTGGGTAGATAGTGTTATTGTGGACAATACCGTGTATTACTTCCCGGCCAAGTACAAGGTGCAAACCGGCGTCGAGCAAAAAGAATATTCCATGGTGCTGCGCCTGGCAGAGCAATACCTGGTAAGAGCGGAGGCCAGGGCCAGGATGGGCGATGTGAGCGGCGCCAGGGCCGATATAGATAGTGTGCGCAGGCGGGCCGGGCTGTCCTCCACTACGGCCGGCAATCCTACTGCCTTGCTGGCGGCCATAGCGCAGGAAAGGCGGGTGGAGCTGTTTACCGAATGGGGGCACCGCTGGCTGGACCTGAAACGCACGGGTACGGCAAATGCCGTGCTAAGCATGGTAAAAAGCCCTGGCTGGCAGCCTGCTGATACGCTCTATCCTATTCCGCAAAGAGAGTTATCCCTGAATAAGAACCTGACCCAGAACCCGGGATATCATTAACCAGGTGAAAATGAAATGCCACTTTAAATGCCGCCGTACTGAGATGATGCAGGATATTACCTGAACAAGATGCTCACTGCCGGGCCGTATCTGCCCGTTGCAAAAGTATACAGTAGCTACGGAAACTTATTGGTGAATGGCCATGAACCTGAAAACGGCCCGCCACTGTATTTATCTGCACCAAAGCAATACAAGCTATTATCGATAAAAGAGACAGGCAATGCCTGCGCCTGTTAATGGCAGGGGGGACATAAAAATTAACCAAAATCTTTCTATGAAAAAGCAATTGTTTTTAACCGCCTGCGCTTTTGCGCTGGGAATTATGGGTACATGGGCTGCCAAAGCCAGTTCTAAGCAACTTGTATGGTTTGTAGATTCAGTTTTTCCTGGAACTTGTGATTCCGGCGCGACTCTGCCGGGGAATTGCGCTTCAACAAATACCGGCACGATCTGTACTTCTGGGACACTTACTTACTATCAAAACCCTGGATGTACAGCACCTTACTACAAACAATCCTAACCACCCCCTTATACCTGCCATTGGCAGCCCGCTGCTGCCAATGGCCTTATTCAATTGTTTGTAAACTATTTTATCATGCGTATCCGTCTATTTCACTCGCTCCGGCAGCACCGGCACAGGATAGGATTGGCCTTGTGCAGCTTTCTCCTCAGCATTGCTACCGTATGGCTGCTGTATGTTGCATCCGATAAGATCAATCACCGGCCCAATGGCTTTATCCGCCTCGTGCCACCGCACATGGCCACGCCGCAGCAGATCCTGGATATTAAGTACAATTCCTTTTACATAGCCGGCGCCACGCCTACCCACATTTATCTTGGTAACGCCGTGGCGCCCACCTATGTATTGAAAACGGATTACGCCCTGTCAGATACCTCGCACATCCGCCTGGACATACAGCAGGGCGGCGGCATCGCCGGTCCCGCCACGGTGGCGATCGATTCGCCGGATGTGTACATGACCGTGGGTGTCCGGGGCCAGCTACTGCATGCTTCCATGCCGGACCTGGTGCTGCGGCGCCTGCCGGAAGGGCGGCGGCAGTTCTATAATGCCAGCCCGGTATCGCCGGCCTCCTTTGTGCTGCGTATGTATGACAGCGCCAGCCGGCAGAATATACTGGCCAAGCGTACCCTGGATACGGGCTGGCTGCAGCCGCGCACGCCGGTGCTGGAGAAGCAGGTAGACGGTGTTTTTTGTACGGATGGGGTACTGCATTACGATCCGGGGGTAGCCAGGCTGGTGTATGTATACTATTACCGCAACCAGTTTCTGTGTCTGGATACCAACCTGCATGTACAATACAAGGGAAGAACCATCGATACCGTGAGCCATGCCCGTATTAAGGTGGCCTCGCTGGCATCCGAAGGGACGCAAACACTCACCTCTCCGGGGGGAGTGGTGAACCGCCTGAGCTGCATGGACGGCAAGTGGGTATACGTCAATTCAAAGCTCATGGCCAATAATGAAAAGAAGTCAATGTTCGATCAAGTGTCGGCCATTGATGTGTATGCTTTGGATGACGGCAGCTATCACTTCAGCTTTTACCTCCCTCACCTGGGAGATAAAAAGCTCACGGCTTTCCGTGTGTTCAATAAAACGCTCGTAGCCCTGTATGACCATTACATATACACGTTCAGGTTAAACTTTTAGATCCAGGTGATAGCATAAAATGGGTCTAAGCTGGAGTAGCATGTGGAGCCGGATGTATATCCGGCTCCCTTTTTGTGCGGCCACTTTACGCACTTCCTCACTCCAATCCCGAAACCGCTATATAAAAATGCGTGTCGTCTACCTCAAAATCCTCCGCAGTCATATTTTTCAATACCATGCTTTGCCAGTTGGTTTCCGGGTAGATAAAACGGAACTGATCCACGGCGGTAGTCACTTTTACGGGCATCCTGAAGTCCGGCACATCCGCTTTCCAGCGATATTTCACGGCCAGGTTGTTTTCCTGTTCCTGCAATGACAGCTCCAGTTCGGGCAGTGCCGTATGCTGCAGGTATTGATCAAAAAAGTAAGTGTAATCCCTGCGGGTACGGCGGCAGATATATTGCACCAGCTCATCGGAGGAAAGCGTGCGGTAGCGGAAATGCTGCTGGATGTCCTTTAAAAGCCGGAACCATAACGTGTCATTGTCCAGCACATTACGGAAGGTGCTCAGCATCAGGCTGCCCTTGGAATACATGTCGCCGATATCATAAAAGATATGGTTTACGTCGTATACGCCGATCACCGGCTCGCGGTGACGCACCCCTGCCTGCTGGTCATTGAGGAACTCCTGCGCCGTTTCTTTTCCGTAGCTGCATGCTATCACCAGGGATTCTGCATAGGTGGCAAATGCTTCATGTATCCACATATCTGCCAGGTCTTCGCAGGAGATGGCATTGCCCCACCATTCGTGGGCGGACTCGTGCCAGAGCAAAGGGTGGGTGTCCCCGGAGTTTTGCGGCGTGATCCTGCCAATGCATACGCCGCTCTGGTGCTCCATGGGATGAAGGCTTTCCACCAGCGTAAAGCCGTCGCGGGGAAAAGGGTACGGTCCGAAATGCTGTTCATAGCAGGCCAGCATGGGCTTTACCTGCCGGAACAAGGCCCTGGCGCGGTCCAGGTTATACGGCATTACGTAGTAATCCAGGGTAAGCGTGTCAAGGCCGGTGTACAGGTCACGGTAATGCGCATACTTTCCGATATTGAAAGTAGCGTTATAATTATTAATAGGATAGCTGACCAGCCATTCATAGCGGGTTTTGTGGCTGCCCACCGGGGTGGTGCGTTGCAGCCTGCCATTGGAAACCTCCGTAAAGCCATTGGGCACGGTTATCCAGATGCGCATGCTGTCCGGTTCATCCGACAAATGGTCTTTGTTGGGCCACCACAGGCTGGCGCCGGACCCCTGGCAGGCCACCTGCACCCAGGGGTTGCCCGCATTGTCCTGGTCCCAGAACACGCCACCGTGCATGGGAATGGCGCTGTCCGGCGTCTGGGGGCGGCCCTGGTAATAAACAGTGATCTCCTGCTCGCTGCCCGCCGGCAGGGCTTCGGGGAAGTGCACGAACACGGCGTCAGACTCCCGCGTGTAGGCCAGGGGCTGATCCCGGTAAAGAATGCTGTCGATCCGCATATTGGCAAAGAGGTCGATCTGCATCTTCCCGAAGGGCGCGGCTACCTTAAACCGGAGCTTGTTGCTGCCCTTAATGGAACGCTGATCCATGTTTATGTCCACATCCAGGTGATAGAAAGTAACGTCATAGCAGGTGCGCAGGGGCGTAAGCATGCCGCGCAAGGTATCCGCCCGGGTAAAGCCGTTCTGCCGGTTGGACACCCGCACGGCGGCTGTGTCCCGGGCTTTGGCCGGCGGGCCTGCGGGCGTTGGCTGTTGCAGGGAATCCGGCAGGTCCGGCTGAAGAATGTTATAATGCTCCCAGAATGCGGCATCGTAGTCGCCGCCTGTCAGGTAGTTCATGGAGGCGTTTTTATCGCTGACACCGGCTGAGAAGCGCTGCACGCTGTCCTTGCTTACATCAGTGACCAGCAGGCTGAAATCCCCGGTCCACGGCATATTATGGATGTTCCGTTTCCGGCTGTTGACCAGTACGTCCCAATGCCGCCGTACCGTGCCCAGGTACCATTTGCCCCGGAAGTATTTATAGTGGATCGTTACCCGCAGCCCGGTAAAGTCGAAATCTGCCCCTACTATCCTGGACATAATGGTGTATTTGAAGCCGCCTTTTCCGTGTTTGTTCACCCATTCAATGCCCCGCGGAGCGGCTTCCAGCTCAAATTTTACAATGGCCCTGGATGCCTCGTCAATGAAAAACCTGGCATTTACCAGGCCCTTCCGGCTGTTTTCACGGGGCGTAACATACAGCACCAGCAGGTTGCGGTCCCCTTCCCGGGTGGTTTCCCGGTATTCCACGTGATAATATTTCAGGTTCCTTTCGTTGAGGAGGCTCCGCTTGTGCCCGCTGTATTTCTGCAGGTCCTCATGCAGGGAGCTGTATGCCGTATTCATGATATTGCTGATCCAGCCGTAAAATTGAGGATCGGCGCTTTGGTCCACTTTCTTTTTCCGCCCTTTGAGGATCCGGATCTGGTCATGGTGCTCCTTATCGTCGCGGAAGGTTTTGTAAATGTCCAGCACGGACTCATTAAAATTGATGGTATCCCCGTCCAGGCGGATATGCTCCCGGTAAAAAGCGGTCAGGCGGGCGTCTGCCGTATCATAATTGTCCGGTATCCGGGCAATGGCCTCCCTGAGGATAGCCAGGCCGCTGCGGGCATTCACGGATATCTCCGGCAGCGCTATGATGGCCGGCTCCAGCATGAGCTGCATGTCCTGCATACCGCCGGGAGGAATGGCCCTGGCGATGGCCCGGTACCCGATGCAGGATATCAGCAGGGTATCCGCCGCCAGTTTTCCCGGTATTTTAAGCACAAAATCCCCGGAGGTATTGGAGGCAGTGCCGGTACCGGCGTTCTTCAACTGGATGCTGGCAAAGGCGACAGGTTGCCGGGTGGCAGCGTCGGCCACTTGCCCGGAAAGCGTAATAACAGGCTCCTGGGCGAGCGTTAGTACGGGCGCCAGGAGCAGGGCCCACAGGCACAATTGTAAATGGAGCTTCATGCTGTTCTTTTGGGAGCAAATGAAGATATTTTGCCTTGCTGCACCTACTCAAATCCGGATTTGAGCAAAGTTTGACGGCTCATTTCCCGGTTTTAACCGGTCTTTTGGAGCTGCATATACTCCCTGGGCGACATGCCGGTGCTGTTCCTGAAAGCCCGTTGGAAAGTAGCCTGGGAGTTGAACCCCGATTCCAGGGCAAGGCCTAGGATGGTCAGGTGGTCCTGGTCCCGGTGCTGCAGCTTTTGTTTGAACGCTTCAATGCGATACCCGTTCACGAACTCATTGAAGCTTTTTTGCAGGTGCTGGTTCAACACCGCGGAAATGGTCTTCTGCGCCAGACCGGTGTGCTGGGCGAGCTGGGCAAGGTTCAGGGCCGGGTCCAGGTACAGCCGGTCTTCCTCCATGGCTTTTATGAGCAGGGGCATCGCCTCCGCGATCACGCCGGCGGGGGGAGGGGAGGGCGCCGCTTTCCGGGCGGCTGTTTCTTCGGGGGGCGCCATCATATAACCTTTAATGCCCAGGCAATAGATCAGTATCACGAGGGGAATGTATACCGGGTACCAGTCCACGGTATCCAGTACCTTGTCCGTCAATGGGGGGATCACGTACGGCACCAGGTATATAAACCAGATCACCTGGAAGGCCAGGAACAGGTGGATGAAATGCCGCATCCATTTCCGGTGCTGTGCGTTGACATCCTTCAAGGCGGCCAGGTACCGGGAAGACAACCAGGTATAGCTGGTGAGGGACAACCAGCGGGGAATATCCGCGTATACATTATAATCGTCTATAAATTTACCCCAGGGCCGGGCATCGTTCCAGTTGAACCCCGCCAGCAGCCCCGCGATATAAACAACGGCCGTCAGTTGGGGCACGATGTCAATTATGACGGGGTAAAAATGCCGGCGATGCCGCCTGCTGAGCCTGAAATCGGGGTCCAGGCTGGCCTGTACATAAAAATAAAGGAGCGGCCCCAGGGGCATGGCCAGGATCAGGGGAATAAAATTGAGGATAAAAGGCAGCAGCGGGTTGGCGTTGAACCAGGGAGCTTCATACAGGTACAGGTTCAGGCAGCAGAGGGAAATGAGCAGGATCAGGACGCCCAGCAAACGGTTGGGGCGGGGGCGTTTTTTTGTAATAAAGAGCATACCGCTGATGATGAAACCCTGAAGGGTGCCAAGCAGCATGAGCGTACTGAATATTCCGGCAAAGGTCATCGTGTCGGGTTAGGGTGTTTTACAGCCGGGGCTAATTTATACATTTTTAGGCAGTTGATGATAGTGCCCACATCACGGTGAATTGCCCAAATGCACTGTTTTTCTGACTGAATAGCTAACCCGCGTAAAAATCCGCAGCCTACTTTTGCAGCAGCAAGCAACACAGTTTATCAAGTGTTTAATTGTTATTACAGGTTAGAACTGAAAATGTATCGGGGGTAATATTCATTACCCCCGGAATTTTTTAACGCGCTCTTTCCCGGGCTGCCCGCTGGAGATCGCGGGGCAATGTGTCGAAGGCTTTTTTGAAGGAACGGGTAAAATTGGCGGTATTCTGGAAGCCGGTCATATAGGCCACCTCCTTTACGGGGTACTGCTGCTGGCTGAGTAACTGGCGGGCATATTCCATGCGTTGCGCCTGGTAATACTGGTAACAGCTCATGCCGAACAGCGACTTGAACACGCTTTTGAATTTCGTAACGCTCATGTTGCACATCCGGGCCAGCTCTTCCACCGTCAGCGGCGGGCTCTCAAAATCCCGTACATACAGGTCCTTTACTTTCAGCACGTCATGCAGGTTGGTATGATAATACGGCCGCTGCTGCGTGCCTGCCGCAAAGCAATGATAATACCACTGGTTCATCAGGTAATAGGCGGCGCTCACCATTGACGTGCGGAGGATGAAGTCCGCGTGTTGGTCGGCGCCTAACTGTTCAAACACCTGGTCCATATGATGCCGTACTACCAGGGGCAGGGGCGTGATGTTGCTGAACGGGTGGTCGTTTATGAAGTCCTGCACCAGCGGGTGGCGGGGCGGATGCTCAATAAGGCGCAGCTCCTCCAGGGCAAACTCGCGGGAAATAATAATGGTAAAGGTGCGGTGCCTTTGGCCGGCGGGGAACAGGAGGCTGCTGCCTAACTGGGAACTATGTACGAAAATGCTGTCGCTGTTGATGCGCATATCCTCTCCCGGGGGACCGCTGTCCGTAAAATAAGGCTGGGGGTAGCCATAGCGGCAGCCCAGCACGTAGTAACGCTCGTCCGTACAGGGCCGTCTTACTACCAGCGCCGGCAGGTGATAGTTCACATCGCAGACCAGGCAGTACATGCCGTCAAAAAGCTCCCGGCAGGCTACAAAGCCGCTGCCTAATGTTTTCGGAACAGGGATACAGTTGTGCTCCGTTCTCACAGGGATACTGGCGGATGCCGCATAGCCGGCCGCTATCTGCTCCAGCATTGCTGCAATGGGGCCGGGCGTAAAATGAACAGTTATACTTTGTTTATCCTTCATGAACCTTCATTGGCATTTTTTGAACAATACAAGTCAGCACCGGTTTTTACGGTAAAAAAACCAGCAGGTTAATAAACAGCAATAAAGTATGGTTGAATGGCTATAAAGGGAAAAAATGGACTGCTACAAGAGGCGCTCTGCTATGATTTATGGTACAGTTATGCCTGTTACTTAAAAAATCATGCCAAACATCAAAAAGCCGCTGATCGTTTTGCACTGTTAATATGTCCTTTTGGATAATTTTCTTTGCTGCGCTTGTCTTTATTTGCAGGCAATTTCACTGTGAATTGGTAACTCCAGATCTGTAGTAGCTGGTTGCTGATGGCTGCAATACCGCCATTAACGGCCGGCTACTTGCTGTCTGCTACTGAAAGAATAAAATTTTTTAGTAGTTTCGCCCCTTACATTTTAATTATGCCCCAACCAGACAGCAGCAATACGATGTTTCAACTGGCGGCAGATTTCATTCAGCAAACCAACCGCCATATTTTTCTGACCGGCAAGGCCGGCACGGGGAAAACCACTTTCCTGAAGTACGTTAAGGAGCATACCGCGAAGAACACGGTGGTGATAGCGCCTACGGGCGTAGCGGCCATCAATGCCGGTGGCGTTACCATGCATTCCTTTTTCCAGTTGCCTTTCGGGCCCTTTATTCCCGGCGCCAGGCGCGGTTTCGGAGAGGCGGACGATAACAGCGTGGACATGCATGCCCTGTTCCGGAACATCCGTTTCAACCACGATAAGAAAGCCATGCTGCGCGAGCTGGAGCTGCTCATTATCGACGAGGTGAGCATGGTGCGCGCGGACTCGCTGGATGCCATAGACACGATCCTGCGTCATTTCAGGAACCAGCCCCTGCTGCCCTTTGGCGGCGTGCAGGTGTTGTTCATCGGCGATCTTTTCCAACTGCCGCCGGTAGTGCCGGATGCGGAATGGCAGTTGCTGAAGGAATATTACGCCAGCATCTTCTTCTTCGACGCCAAAGTGCTGGAGCAGGCCCCGCCGCTCTACGTGGAGCTGAAAAAGATATACCGGCAGAATGAGGCCACGTTCATTGACCTGCTGAACGGCATCCGCAGCAACAGCGTAACGCCGGAACAACTGGAGCTGCTGAACAGCCGCTACCAGCCCGGCTTCAGCGGTGGCGATGCTCCCTATATCGTGCTCACCACCCACAACCGCAGGGCTGATGAGATCAACGCCGCCCGCCTGGCTGCCGTACCGGGACCGGTGCACCGCTTTGAAGGCCTTATAGAAGGCGACTTCAGCGATAAGGCCCTGCCTACGGAGCAGGTGCTGCAACTGAAGCCCGGCGCACAGGTGATGTTCATCAAGAACGACCTGGCGGAAGTGAAACGCTATTACAACGGAAAGATCGCCACGGTAAAGGCGATAGAAGAAGACCGCATTATGGTGACCCTGGCGGGCAGCGAAGAGGACCTGCAACTGGAGAAAGAGAAATGGCGCAATATCCGTTACACGTTCAATAAAGCTGAAAACCGTATTGAAGAGGAGGAGCTGGGCAGCTTTACCCAATACCCGGTGCGCCTGGCCTGGGCCATTACCATCCACAAAAGCCAGGGGCTGACCTTTGAAAGGGCCATCATAGACGCCGGCAGCGCCTTTGCGCCCGGGCAGGTGTACGTGGCCCTGAGCCGCTGCACTTCGCTGGACGGGCTGGTGCTGCATTCCCGCATTCACCCCTCCGCTATCCGGAACGATGAGCAGGTAACGGCCTTTGCCGCCCGGGAAAATGCGGCCAACGAGCTGCAGCACCTGCTGGATAAGGAAAAGCGCGTATTCTGGGCCAACCGCCTGGTGCAGGTGTTCAGTTGGCAGAAATTGCTGGCCGCCCTGCAGGAGCACGCCGCCTGGCTGGCCGCCAAAAAGCTGCCGGACATGGAAGCGGCGCAGGCCCTGAGCCGCCTGCTGCAGGAAAACGCGGCGCAACAGCAGCAGGTAGCGCAGAAGTTCCGGCCGCAGTTACGCAGCATACTGGACACGGTGGTGGAAACAGACGATATCGCCCCTTTGCAGGAGCGCCTGCACAAAGCCATCGGCTATTTTACCCGCTCCCTCTACGAAGAGCTGATAAAGCCCCTGCAGGAGCACAAGGCCGCCGTGAAAGGCGCCCGGCAGCGCAAGTACCTGGCCCAGTTGGAAACCCTGGAAGCCACTTTGTGGAACAAATTGCAACAGGTATGGCAGGCCGCTTACGGGGAACAATACTTTCATGAAGGGTTGATGGATTACACACTGCAGCGCAGCGCGCCTCCCGCCAAACCGGCGAAGCAGAAACAGGAGGCTGGCAGCAGCCGCCGGGGCAGCCTGGAGCTGTACCTGGAGGGCAAGTCCGTCACCGAAATCGCCGGCCTGCGCCAGTTGGCCGCCAGCACCATCGAAAGCCACCTGGCCCAGTGCGTGGGCGCCGGTGAGCTGGAGCTGGAGCGGTTTGTGCCCAAAGAAAAAGTGGACCGTATCCTGCCCCTGGTGTCCGAGCTGGGGCTGACCGCCACCGGTCCTATCAAACAGCGTTTAGGCGATATCGTGACCTATGCCGAGATACGGGCGGTGCAGGGATATTGCAGATTGGCGAAAGAATAGTAACTTTACTAATTATCCAGCCTACAACCGTTGCCTAAACAGACCGAATGATTTATGGCACGGAATACCAAATTAAGACTCAGCGTACTGGACCAGTCTCCCATCCGCAAGGGCAGCAATGCCGTAGAGGCGCTGCAGGAAAGCATTCAACTGGCAAAGCTGGCAGACCGCCTGGGATATACCCGCTACTGGCTGTCAGAACATCATAACACGCAATCGCTGGCCGGTTCGGCGCCGGAAGTGCTCATTGCCCGCCTGGCCGGTGAAACGCAGCGTATCCGCGTAGGCTCCGGCGGCGTCATGCTGCCCAACCACAGCACATTAAAAGTAGCGGAGAACTTCCGCCTGCTGGAAGCGCTCTATCCCGGCCGCATAGACCTCGGCATTGGCCGCGCGCCCGGCGGGGACCGCATTACGGCCCACCTGCTCAATCCATCCAATACTTTTGATCCCCGGGAATTTGTGCAGCAACTGGCGGATCTGCAGGCCTACCTTTCTGAAGCCGCCAATTCCGGGTCCGTACACGAAAAAGTAAAGGCTACCCCGCACATCGATACCAAGCCGGACCTCTGGATACTGACCTCCAGCGGGGAAAGCGGTCTGCTGGCCGCCCATTACGGCATGGCGCTTTCCTTTGCGCATTTCATTTACCCGGTGGGCGGGCCCAAAGCAGTGGCCACTTACCGCGAGCGCTTCCATCCCTCACCCTGGCTGCAGGAGCCGGTGGCCAACGTGGGCATATTCGTTTTTTGCGCAGATACCGAAGAAAAAGCGCAGCAGCTCCAGGCTGTCATGGACTACCGCCTCCTGAGCTTCGAGAAAGGCCAGGCGGACCTCGCCTTTTCCTACGACGACATCAAGGACTACCAGTATTCGGAAGGGGAGTGGGAGCGGGTGCTGCGTAACCGCGGCCGCATGGTGACCGGTACGCCTCCGCAGGTAAAAGAGCAGTTGCTGCAACTGGCCGCAGATTATGGAGTAGAAGAGATCGTGGTGGCCACCATTGCGGACAGCTTTGCAGACCGCCTGCGCTCATATGAATTGCTGGCGGACTGTATGATGTAGGATTTATCTACTAGGTAGGTATAGGACAGTTTCACGTTCCCCATTTGTTATTTTTGGAGCATTCAGCTACAGGATGCATTCCGTATTCCTTCATATAACTGATATAAAAGATAATTCCACATTTATGCAAGCTATTTTAGGTGTTTTCTTCCATTTTGTCGGCGGGTTTGCCTCCGGCAGTTTTTATATTCCCTTTAAGAAAGTAAGGAACTGGGCCTGGGAAAGTTACTGGATCGTAGGCGGCTTTTTTTCCTGGCTGATCGTGCCCTTCCTGGCTGCCTGGATCACCGTGCCGGATTTCCTGGCCATTATTGCCAATACGGATGGACTTACGATTTTCTGGACCTATTTTATGGGGGTGCTGTGGGGCATCGGCGGGCTCACCTTTGGGCTGGCCATGCGCTACCTCGGCCTGTCGCTGGGCATGTCCGTAGCCCTGGGCTATACCTCCGCATTCGGCTCCCTGATACCGCCCATTTACCGCGACCTGTTCTCCAATGGCGCGCAGGGGGAGACGTTCACCTCCATGTTGCAAAGCACCGGCGGGCTGCTGGTGCTGGCAGGCGTGGTGGTATGCCTGGCCGGCATTGCTATTTGCGGCAAGGCCGGCGTGATGAAGGAAAACGAGCTGCCTGAAGAGCAAAAGAAAGCCAGTATACAGGAGTTCAATTTACGCAAAGGGCTGGTGGTAGCTACGGTGTCGGGCATACTGAGCGCCTGCTTCAATTTTGGGATCGAGGCCGGCAAGCCCATGGCGGAAATAGCCGTGCAGCAGGGCAGCAATCCCCTGTTCCAGAATAATGTGATCTTCGTGGTATTGTTATGGGGCGGGCTTACCACCAACCTGTGCTGGTGCATGTTGCTGAATGCGCGCAATAAGACCTTTGGCGATTATACCAACAAGGCCACGCCGCTGGCCAGCAATTATCTCTTTGCCGCCATTGCCGGCACCACCTGGTTCCTGCAGTTCTTCTTTTACGGCATGGGGGAGAGCAAGCTGGGAAACGGCGCCAGCTCCTGGATACTGCACATGGCGTTCATCATCATGGTGTCCAGCCTCTGGGGCATTACCCTGCGGGAATGGAAGGGCGTGAGCAGGAAAACATATGTCACGATCGTGCTGGGTATCCTCACTATTATGGCGTCTGTGTTATTGGTAGGGTTTGGCAATTCAATTAATAATTAATAATTAAGAATTAAAAATATGGTTTCAGCATCAACAAATTTCAGGCATGTAAGTTATTTATGGGATGAGGCAAAAGCGGCATCGCTGGCCGGCGATGAAGTGGCGTTGCTGATATACCGGTCCAACCTGCTGGGCGCCGATCTGCGCCTCACCAACTACGGCGGCGGCAACACCTCCTGCAAGGTGATGGCCGCCGATCCGCTTACCGGGAAGCAAACGGAAGTGATGTGGGTAAAAGGTTCCGGCGGCGACCTGGGCACCCTGAAAAAAAGCGGACTGGCAGCCCTATACGTGGAGCGCCTGCGCAGCCTTGAAAATATCTATCGCGGTATTGAGCATGAAGATGAAATGGTGGAGCTGTTCAACCATTGCATTTTTGACCTCAGCTCCAAAGCGCCCTCTATTGATACGCCCCTCCATGGCTTCCTGCCGTTCAGGCATATTGATCACCTGCACCCCGATGCGGCCATTGCCATTGCGGCGGCAAAGGACGGCAAGCGCATTACGCAGGAGCTGTTCAACGGCGCCATCGGCTGGGTGGAATGGCAGCGCCCCGGTTTTGACCTGGGCCTGAAATTGCGCCAGTGCCTGCAGGACAATCCCGGCATCAAAGGTATTATGCTGGGCTCCCACGGCCTGTTTACCTGGGGGAATACCGCCTATGAAAGCTATATCAACACCCTGGAAGTAATAGAGCGTTGCGCCGCTTACCTCGAAGATAATTATGGCAAAAAACGGCCGGTGTTTGGTGGCGCCCGACTACAGGCAGCCCCCGCGGAAACGCGCCTGCAGCAGGCGGCTGCGCTGGCCCCGGTGCTGCGCGGCCTTTGCTCTGCCCATACCCGGATGGTAGGCCATTTTACGGACGACGACCGTGTGCTGGACTTCATCAACTCCAATGACCTGGACCGCCTGGCGCCCATGGGCACCAGTTGTCCCGACCACTTCCTGCGTACCAAGATCAGCCCGCTGGTGCTGGACCTGCAGCCGGAAGCAGACCTCACAGACCCGGCCGCACTGAAGGAAAAGCTGGCCCCGCAGTTCGAGGCCTACCGTAAAATGTACGCGGATTACTACAATACCTGCAAGCATCCTGACTCGCCCGCCATGCGTGACCCCAACCCGGTGGTGATCCTGTACCCGGGCATCGGTATGTTCACCTTCTCCAAGGATAAGCAAACGGCCCGCGTGGCGGCGGAATTCTACATCAATGCCATTAATGTGATGAAAGGAGCGGAGGCCGTTTCGGAATACACTTCCCTGCCCCGGCAGGAGGCGTTCAACATTGAATACTGGCTGCTGGAAGAAGCCAAGCTGCAGCGCATGCCCAGGCCCAAGGCGCTCTCCGGGAGGGTAGCCCTCATTACCGGCAGCGCCGGCGGTATCGGTAAGGCCATCGCCAAAAAATTTGCGGACGAAGGCGCCTGCGTAGTGATCAATGACAATGACGCCGGCCGCCTGGAAGCCGCCAAAGCGGACTTTGGCAAAAGCTACAGTGCCGATGTGTTCACCACGGCCCTGCTGGACGTGACCAGCAGCGGGGATATCCGCAATGCCTTTAAGACCGCTGCCCTGGCCTTTGGCGGGGTAGACCTGGTGGTGAACTGCGCCGGGCTGTCTATTTCCAAGCCCATAGAGGAGCATACGGAAAAGGACTGGGACCTGCTGTATGATGTGCTGGTAAAGGGCCAGTTCCTCGTTACACAGGAAGGGGTGAACATCATGCGCAAGCAGGACATGGGCGGCGATGTGCTGAATATCGTGAGCAAGAACGCCCTGATGTCTGGTCCCAATAACGCCGGCTATGGCTCCGCCAAGGCTGCGCAGTTGCACCTGAGCCGCCTGAATGCCGCGGAGCTGGGCAAGGACCGTATCCGCGTGAACGTGATCAATCCTGATGCCGTGATCGCCGACAGCAAGATATGGGAAGGCGCCTGGGCCGAAGGCCGCGCCAAAGCCTACGGCATCAAGGTGGAGGAACTGCCGGCATTCTACGCCAAACGCACCCTGCTGAACGAGGTGATCCTGCCGGAAGATATTGCCAGCGCCTGCTTCGTGTTTGTAGGAGGTCTGCTCAATAAATCCACCGGCAACGTGCTGAACGTGGACGGCGGCGTGGCCACAGCATTCGTGAGGTAATTAATAATGAATAATTAACAATTAATAATCGTTGCATAGGTGGTTCGTGCGGCATCAGTGTAATGATTATCATGTAATAAATAAGTTAGTAATCGTTACACAGCATACTATTGTTACGTTTGTGTAATGATTATTAATTATTAATTTTTAATTATTAATTGGATTAAAATGAAACTGGAACAACACCACATAGATACATTCAATACAGATCAGGCCGATGCCCATGCCCGGGCCTTTGCCTTCACTGCGGAAAAAGTGCCCGACATCCAATACGTGCTGCAGCGCCTGCAGGAATTCCAGGTGGCTATTCCCAGTTGGGCGCTGGGCACCGGCGGTACCCGCTTTGGCCGCTTTTCCGGCGGGGGAGAGCCGCGCAGCCTCGAAGAGAAGGTAGAGGACGTGGGATTGCTGCATGCCCTGAACCGCGCCAGCGGCGCTATTTCCCTGCACATTCCCTGGGACATCCCGGAGAATGCGCCGGCCATCAAGGCCCTGGCGGCCCAGCACGGGCTGCGCTTCGATGCGGTGAATTCCAATACCTTCCAGGACCAGCCCGGGCAAAAGCTGAGCTATAAGTTCGGCTCCCTGCATCATACGGACAAGGCCGTTCGTAAACAGGCCATAGCACATAATATAGAAGTGGTCAAATATGGAATTGAGCTGGGCTCCAATGTGCTCAGCCTCTGGTTGTCAGACGGCTCCAACTTCCCGGGCCAGCTCAATTTCCGCGAAGCATTTCTCCGCACCCTGGAAAGCCTGCAGGAGATCTATGCCGCGCTTCCCGCTGATTGGAAGCTGTACATTGAGTACAAGTCCTGTGAACCCAACTTTTATTCTACTACTATTGCAGACTGGGGCCAGTCCCTGATGCTGGCCAACAAGCTGGGCGACAAGGCGCTGACCCTGGTAGACCTGGGGCACCACCTGCCGAACGCCAACATTGAACAGATCGTGGCCCTGCTGCTGATGGAAGGCAAGCTGGCCGGTTTCCATTTCAATGACTCCAAGTATGGGGATGACGACCTGACCGTGGGCAGCATCAACCCTTACCAGCTTTTCCTCATCTTCAACGAGCTGGTGGAAGGCATGGACGCACGCGGCATGCATCATGCCAGCGACCTGGGTTGGATGATAGACGCTTCCCACAACGTAAAGGACCCGCTGGAAGACCTGCTGCAATCCGTAGAGGCCATTATGATCGCCTATGCGCAGGCCCTGCTGGTGGATACCAAAGCCCTGGCGGAAGCCCGGCAGGCCAATGACGTGGTAACGGCGCAGGAGATACTGCAGGAGGCCTACCGCACAGACGTGCGGCCCCTGGTAGCACAGGCCCGGTTGCTGAACGGCGGCGCCCTCCAGCCGGTACAACTGTACCGCCGGCTGAAGATAAGAGAAGCGCTCATTAAAGAAAGAGGCCTGAAAACCGTGGCTACGGGATTGTAAAATTCCAAATTCCAAAATCCAAATTCCAAAATTGGAGACACATCCCTTAAATAATCAGCAAACTGCTATTTATATGGGTGCTTGCCACCAGTTTGGAATTTGGATTTTGGAATTTGGGTTTTAAACTTTTAGTATGCAGCCTGTCATCGCTATACTCGATATCGGCAAAACCAACAAGAAGCTGTTCCTTATAGATGAGCATTACCGTATTGTGTGGGAAAAGAACGGTCCCCTGCCGGAAATTTCCGACGAGGACGGCGATCCCTGTGAAGATGTGCAGGCGCTCACCCGCTGGGTGCAGGAGGGGCTGCGGGAAGTGCTGGGCATGGAGACCTACCTGGTAAAAGCGGTGAACTGCTCTGCCTATGGCGCCAGCTTTGTGCTGACGGATAAAAACGGGCAGGTGGCCGCCCCCCTTTATAACTACCTGAAGCCGTACCCGGCAGCCTTGCAGCAGCGTTTCTTCGACCTGTATAATACTGCCGGCGACCTGCCGGGCATCACGGCATCGCCGGTGCTGGGCAGCCTGAACTCCGGCCTGCAGCTCTACCGGTTAAAGCATCTGCAGCCGGCTTTATTCGGCAGCATCCGTTACGCCCTGCACCTGCCGCAGTACATCAGTTTCCTGGTTACCGGTCACGCCTGTACGGATATTACCAGCATTGGCTGCCATACCATGTTGTGGAACTTCCGGGAGCAGCAGTACCACGAGTGGGTGCGCAGGGAGGGCATTCTCGACAAGCTGCCGCCGCTGCATCCCTCCGATGCGGTAGTGCCGGCGCAACTGGAGGGGCATTCCTTGGTGGCAGGCGGCGGGCTGCATGACAGTTCTGCCGCGCTGATACCTTACCTGGCCGGTTTTACGGAGCCGTTTGCGCTGATCTCCACCGGCACCTGGTGCATTACCCTGAACCCTTTTAACCATCACCCGCTTACCGCCGCGGAGCTGGAGCAGGACTGCCTGTGTTACCTGGAGTACAAGGGCCGCCCGGTAAAGGCCGCCCGCTTGTTTGCCGGCCACGAGCATGAGCAGCAGGTGCAGCGCCTGGCCGCGCACTTCGGGGTAGCGCCGGACCATTACAGGCAGGTGGAATACGACCCTGCGCTTATCCATACATTGGGCAGGCCGCAGCAGCCTGCCCTGAACCGTTTTGCCGGCCGCCCGCTCACTGACTTTCCTTCCTACGAAGCCGCCTATCACCAGCTAATGACCGACCTGGTGGCCGCCCAGCAGCATTCCACGCAATTGGTGCTTGACAATACGGATGTGAAGCGTATTTTTGTAGATGGCGGCTTTAGCAGAAATCCTTTGTACATGCACCTGCTGGCAGCAGCGTTTCCCCACCTGGAGGTATACGCTGCTTCCGTGGCGCAGGCTACTGCCATTGGCGCCGCATTGGCCATACACCGGCACTGGAACAGCCGCACCTTACCCGGCGACCTGGTGGAGCTGCGGCTTTATAAAGCAGAAGGCGTAAAGCAGAAAGCAAGAAGCTGATTGCCTCGTAGTTATTCGCGGCAATCGGCCTTCAGCTTTCAGCTTTATGCTTTCAGCTCAAAAGAACGTTTATGAGAGTTGGACTATTCATACCATGCTACATCGATCAGTTTTATCCACAGGTAGGCATTGCTACATTACAATTACTGGAGAAGCTGGGCTGTAACGTGCACTACCCGCAGGGGCAGACCTGCTGCGGCCAGCCGATGGCCAATTCCGGTTTTAAGCACCTGACCGGTGACTGCAACCGGCTGTTCACGGAACATTTCAGCACCTACGACTACATTGTGGCGCCGTCCGGCAGTTGCGTGCTGCATATAAAGGATCATTTGCACGTAGCCGGCAATGAAGCTGCCGCTACGCATATACGGCAGCGCATATACGAATTATCCGAATTCCTCACAGATATATTGCAGGTAAAGCACCTGCGCGCAAAATTTCCGCATAAAGTAGGCATCCACCAAAGCTGCCACGGGCAGCGCGGCCTGCATGTTTCGCAAATGACGGAGCTGGTGGCCCCGCCCTTTTCCAAGCCCCGGCAACTGCTGGAGCTGGTGGACGGGCTGGAGCTGGTACAGTTGGACCGTGCAGACGAATGCTGCGGCTTTGGCGGCACCTTCTGCGTATTTGAAGAGGCGGTGTCCGTAAAAATGGGCAAAGACCGCGTTGCCGATCATGTTCATAACGGCGCCGAATATATTACCGGTAATGATGTAAGCTGCCTGATGCACCTGGAAGGCATCCTCCGCCGGCAGAAAAGCCCGGTAAAGGTGCTGCACATTGCGGAAATACTGAATAATGAGTAAATATCCGCATCGGCATATTGACACATCTACACTGAATTTATGGATACAGCTATAAAAGACCACGCCTCCCTCGCCGAACAGTTCAACACTGATGAGCCGCGGGTGAACTGGCATGATGAAACACTGTGGTGGGTACGCCAGAAACGCGACAAAATAGCCTGGACCATCCCGGAATGGGAAACCCTGCGCGAAACGGCTTCCCGCATCAAGCACAATGTGCTGGGCAACCTGCACCAGTACCTGCTGGAGTTTGAGCAGCAGGCCCTGAAGAACGGCGCGGTAGTGCACTGGGCGGCCGATGCGGAAGAGCATAACCGTATTGTGCTGCAATTGTTGCAGCAGCAGGGCGTACAGCGCATCGTGAAGAGCAAGTCCATGCTTACGGAAGAATGTCATTTAAATCCTTACCTGGCAGCCAACGGTATCGAGGTAGTGGATACGGACCTGGGCGAGCGCATTGTGCAACTGGCCAAGGAGCCGCCCAGCCATATTGTGCTGCCCTGTATCCATAAGAAGAAAGAGGAGATCGGGGACCTGTTCCACGAGCACCTGGGCACGCCGGCCGGCAATGCAGACCCGCAGTTCCTGACCGCCGCCGCCCGCGCGCACCTGCGGAAGGAATTCCTGCAGTCACGCGTAGCCATTACCGGGGTGAATTTTGCCGTAGCGGAAACGGGGGAGCTGGTGGTGTGCACCAATGAAGGCAATGCGGATATGGGCGCACACCTGGCCGATGTGCATATTGCCTGCATGGGCATTGAAAAGATAGTGCCGCAGCGCCGGCACCTGGGCGTATTCCTGCGGCTGCTGGCCCGCAGCGCCACCGGGCAGCCCATTACCACCTACAGCAGCCATTTCCGCAGGCCAAAACCCGGGCAGCAACTGCATATCGTACTGGTGGACAATGGCCGCAGCCGGCAACTGGGACGGGAGGACTTCCGCAATTCACTGAAATGCATCCGCTGCGGGGCCTGTATGAATACCTGCCCCGTATACCGCCGCAGCGGAGGGCACAGCTATCATAATGCCATTGCCGGGCCTATAGGAGCTATACTGGCGCCCAACCTGGACATCAGGCAATATGCCGACCTGCCTTTTGCATCCACCCTCTGCGGTTCCTGCTCCAACGTGTGCCCGGTGAAGATAGATATACACCAGCAGTTGTATAAATGGAGACAGGTAATCACACAGGAAGGGCAGGCGGCTGCCTCCAAAACAGCCGGTATGCAACTGGTCACCGCCGTATTGTCCCGCCCCGGGCTGTACAGGCTGGCAGGCAGGGCGGGGCGCTGGGTCATGCGCGTAGCGCCGGGCCTGGTAAACAACCGTTTTAATCCCTGGTACAAACAAAGGGAAATGCCGCCGCCCCCTCACAGCTCCTTTGCAGCATGGTATAAAAAGAACAGACGATGAACAGCAGAGAACGCATATTACAGGCCGTAAAGGCCAGCCAGCCGGAAGGCGCCGCCCTGCCGGACCTGGATGCACTGGCCGCTCCCCGGCCGGTGGACCTGGAAGGGTACCGCAAGGTAACGGAAAGCATGGGCTCCCGCCTGCTGGAGATCCGGCAGGAGTCGGAGATACCGGCCCTGGTCCGGGAGTATCTGCCCGGCATTGAACAGGTGGTAGCGGTAAACCCGCACTGGTACGGAGGGGACATACCCGCCGGCTGGCAAACCGGTGATGGCCGCCAGTTGCAACAGGCGGACCTGGCGATAGTAAAGGCGCAACTGGGCGTAGCGGAAAATGGCGCGTTATGGATCACGGAACAGGAGCTGCAGGTGCGGGTGCTGCCTTTTATTGCCCAGCACCTGGCCGTGGTGCTGGCGGTGGAAGACCTGGTGCCCACCATGCATCACGCCTATGAGCGGATAGGGGATCAGCATACGGGCTTCGGGGTGTTCATTGCCGGCCCTTCCAAAACGGCGGATATAGAGCAGTCCCTGGTGCTGGGTGCGCATGGCGCCAAAAGCCTGACCATATTCCTGAAGGTATAGACCGTTCTCCGCCTCAAATTGTAGTACACTATATGTGGAATTGTTACTACAGAGACCGCCGTAAAATAAGCTTGAAAGGATTTTTTATCTTTTCCGTACTTTTTTCCAGTATCATCCGGGCGGCAGTAACGCCCATTTGTTCATGGTCGGTGGAGATAACGGTAATGCCATCCAGCAGGATCTCCTTCAGCGGCGTTTCATTATAGGATACAATACCTACCGCTTCCCCTATGGTGAGCCCGTTCTGGCGGCATATCTTCACCAGGTTCACCAGGTCGGTCTCTTCAATTACAATAAAGGCCTGTCCTGCTTTTACGGGCGTGCTCAGCTCAACGCCTTCCATCACGGAAAACTCAAAATCGTGCATACGGCAGAAGTACTGGAAGCCTTTCCTGATCTCCGGCGGGTAAGGCACAATGGTGCTGGGATTTACGAACACCAGGCTGGTATATTTCTTCAGGGAGGGCAGGGCATCGTACAGGGCCTCGTAAATATCCTTTTCAAAGTTCTGGTACACGGCTGCGTGCCTGCCGGTAATGCCCGGCAGGTCCTTGTCCAGCAGCAGTAATTGTTGCTCCGGTATCTGCCGTATGATCTGCAGCACTTTCTCCGGCTGGTCATAGAAATGCGGCATGATCACATAGTGGTCGTAATCTCCCAGGTTGTTGCAGATAAGGCTGTCAAACAACTGTACGTTGCAGTGATGGATGTGCAGGTCTACGAATACGCCTTCGCCCAGGGTCTTTACAAACGCATTGTATATCTGCTTTTTATAATTGCTGATCTTGTTGAACAGCAGCAGCACCCGCAGCGGCATGTTTACATCCGTGCGGTAAATGAAGTACCCTTTTCCCTTTACAGACAGGATAACCTTTTTCTCGCGCAGCTCTTTATACGCCTTTTCCACGGTGCCCCTGGAAAGCAGGTATTGCTCGCTGAACTCGTTAATGGAAGGTATCTGCTCGTCCCGCCGCAGATCGCCGTCCCGTACGGCGGCCATGATGGAATCTACTATCTGGAGGTATACGGGTACTTTGCTGTTGGTGTCAATATGCAGCGGCTTCATCTGTTAATATTTATCCTTAATATAAATGTAAAATGAGAAATTTTATTGCTTTTTACATTTTAAGGTAATTTACACTTGACGGCTTTGTAACAGTTATTGTTACCGGGCAGGCAACAAAAAACAAGCTGGATTGTTATATAAACACATGCTTTTGAAGATAGCTGTCTCAGCAATAAAGCTGGCACGGTTTTGTTTTAGCAGTATACAAGAAAAATTGCCAACGTTATGCTGTTACGAAAAACTACTTTCTTTCCGGATCCTTCTACTATTAATGAAAAATTAAATTATATGATTTCCGGGTGTCAACTGTTAGTGTAAAGAATGCGCAAAGTCGGAAATCATTCAGTGTGGCGAGAGTGTGAAGTTTCCCTTTTCCGGTAATATTAAAGTTTGTAAATATTTTACTTTAAAAGATTTATAAATGTTCAATGCCGATGAATGAAACTTTAGATTTTTAATGCTTAATTTGTAACCGGGAATGCCACCCGCCAACCCATGTCCACGAGTATGAAGCGTTCACGCGGGTAACTTCAGATTTTATTTAAATAACTACAAATAAGATCACTGATACAAAAGCTATAAAAATTCAAGCGGTTTCATTGATTATTTAAATTATTGAAAAACGGCATTAACATTGCAAGTGTTGATGGATTAAACATTGATTTGAAACTCTAGTTTTAACCTTATCTATAAAGTAACCAATGATTAAGCGATCTTGGATAACCCCCTCATGGCTGATACTCATATTAGATATTGCTTGTGCCAGCATAGCAATCTACCTCGCGCTACTGTTACGGTTAAACTTTGACCTGGAAGCGTTTAGGCGGTATCCGTTAGTCACTATCCTGAGTGTAGTGGTGGGGGTTACCCTGTTGCTTTCCCTGCTGTTCCGCACCTACACCGGTATTGTGCGCTATACCAGCGTAGCGGATATAGGGCGTATCTCCTGCCTGGGCCTTTCCTGCGCAGTAGTGTATTACTATGTGGACAACTCGCGGGTATTGAACAAAACGGGCGACATTTTCCCGCTTTCTGTCATCTTCATTAACTTCTTTACCAGTACGTTCATCTGGCTTTCTTACCGCCTGGTGGTAAAATGGTTTTTCCGGTTTTACTGGCGCTACAGTAATGAGAACAAGATCAGGGCCGCGGTATACAACACCGGCCACTCCGGGCAGATGGTGAGGAAGATGATAGGAGAGGATGATAATGTAAGTATCAAAGTGGTGGCCTTCCTGGACGATAAAGACGCCCATGCCGGGATGCGGCTGGAAGGACTGCCCATTTATGCTGCCAACAGCCTGTCTTTGCAGAAGCTTGTTAAACAGGAGCGGATCCGGCTCCTTATTATTGCAGATGAGCAGATCGAGACCTCCTTGCTGAACGAGCTTGTGGAACAATGCGTATCGCTGAACATCCGGGTGCAGAAAGTGTTGCCGGTAGACAAGTGGATCAGCAGCGGCTGGGACAATGCCCAGCTCAAAGACATCAACATTGAGGATCTGCTGGAAAGGTCTGTGATCCGCATACAGAACCAGCAACTCAGCCAGGAGCTGGCAGGCAGATCAATATTGGTAACAGGCGCCGCCGGCTCCATAGGCAGTGAGTTGGTAAGGCAACTGACAAAATATGCGCCTGCCGCCATTGTCCTTTGTGATAAGGCGGAATCGCCCCTGCATGAGCTGGAGCTGGAAATATCGGAGCTAATGCCCGATGTGCCGGTAGTCCCCTTTATCGGTAATGTGTGTGACGAATCGCGTATGCGCCAGTTGTTTGAAGTATATGCGCCGGCTATCGTGTATCATGCCGCCGCATACAAGCATGTGCCTATGATGGAGAAGAACCCTTCCATTGCAGTGCTGAACAATGTGCTGGGCACCAAGATACTGGCGGAGCTGTCCGTTGAGTTTGAAGTGGAAAAGTTCGTAATGGTATCTACGGACAAGGCCGTTAACCCTACCAATGTCATGGGCGCATCCAAGAGGATCGCAGAGATATTTACCCAGTCCTACAACCGTTACCTGGCCGGGAAACCCACCCGCTTTATCACCACACGCTTCGGCAATGTGCTGGGCTCTAACGGCTCCGTGATACCCAGGTTCAGGAGACAACTCGAACAGGGGGGGCCGCTCACGGTTACCCATCCGGATATTACCCGGTATTTTATGACGATCCCGGAAGCCTGCCAACTGGTGCTGGAAGCCGGTGTAATGGGCCAGGGCGGGGAAATTTTTGTTTTTGATATGGGGATGCCGGTGAAGATCGCAGATCTGGCAAGGAAAATGATACGTATGAGTGGCAGGGAGCCCGGTAAGGATATCCAGATCGTTTACACCGGGCTGCGACCCGGTGAAAAGCTGTATGAAGAGCTGTTGAACACGGCAGAGAATACGATGCCCACTTACCACGAAAAGATACTGATTGCCAGGGTGCGTGAGTATGATTTTGTAGAAGTGGAGGAAAGTATTAAACAACTGATCAATGCCGCCCATAAACACTACATAACGCCAACCGTCGCACTGATGAAAAAACTGGTGCCGGAGTTCATCAGCAAAAATTCCGCTTTCGAGCAATTGGATAGAGATAAAATTAAGATGTAACAATACAATACTACAGCCATTCTATATTGCCGCATTGGCTATGGTGGTAATGTAAATGAGTTCAAACAGCAAAATTTCAAATGAGTAAATTCAGATTGGGCTTTATAGCGTGCTGGGGCTTGATTTTTGTTTCCTGCTCCACTCCCAAGAATGTAGCTTATTTCCAGGATGTGCCGGACACATTGCGACAAAAGATGGTGGAGTTGGCTATTTATTATACACCTGTGATACAGCCAGACGATATATTACAGGTATCGGTGCAAACGCTGGATCCCACCACCACTGCATTATTAAATCAGCAAAATAACACTGGCTGGTCTACTCCTGCTGCCAATACACAAAGCAATGCTGGCAGTACCGGAACTGCAGTAGTGCCTGGTTATTTAGTAGATAAAGAAGGATATGTAGTACTACCACTTATTGGGAGGATAATGGCAAAAGGTAAAACTACCGGCCAGATAAGGGATGAGATACGTAACAAGGCTGCCGAATTTTACAAAGATCCGGTAGTGGCTGTGCGTTTTGCCAATTTTAAAATAACCGTACTGGGGGAGGTTGCGAGGCCTTCTACTTATATAATGCCCAATGAAAGGGTAACCCTGCTGGATGCTATCGGCGCCGCCGGTGATCTTACCATATATGGCAAGCGAGAAAATGTGATGCTAATAAGGGAAAACAACGGCAAAAAGGAGTTTGTACGTTTTAACCTGAATAACAGTAATTTATTCTCTTCTCCCTATTTCTATTTACAACAGGGAGATGTTGTATATGTGGAGCCGAACAAAGCGAAAGTAGCGTCAACCGACATGGCACAGGTAAGGAGATTGTCTGTGCTGGCTACAGCGTTGTCGGTGTTGATCGTATTGGCATCCAGGATCCAGTTTTAAATCTACAACGGTTCTATGCAAGAGCACAATAACAATACTAATGGTAAGCTGGTTTTGAATGGCATGCTACAGCAGGAAGCGATGCCGGAGCCGTCTGACGGAAGTATTGACCTGCGAAAGGTTGTTGACAGGCTCACCATTTACTGGTACTGGTTTATACTTTGTATTATACTGGGGCTTTTGGCAGCCTGGATATATCTGAGATATGCCACCCCGGATTACAAGGTAAATGCTAAAATTCTCGTACAAGACGAACAGAAAGGCAGTAACATGCCGGGTGAACAGATACTGGAGCAATTGCAGATGTTCGATAATCAGAGTAATGTCGATAATGAAGTAGAAATCCTGAATTCCCGCTCATTGATGGAAAAGGTGGTAAGGGACCTGCAACTCAATGTTTCCTATTGGCTGGAAGGACGGGTGAAAACGGCGGAGCAGTTTAGGAAAGTACCGTTTACCATTCAATGGCTGGCCTTGAAAGACACCCTTGAAGAGGTAGATTACGTTATAGTACCGGTATCAGCGAGTAAGTTCAGTATAAGCAGGGAAGGCATGCGAAAAAAGACGTTGGCATGGGGAGACACGCTACAATTGCCGGAGGGGCTCATGCAGGTGGAGCGAAAGCCGTTCAGTCCTCTGAATGAGGAAAAGTATATTGTAAGGGTAACATCTGTGGACAGGGCCGTGGCAGACTTCCTGGAAAAGCTGGATGTAAGCGTTCCCAACAAGCAGGTGAGCACTATTGACCTTACGCTTACCAGCACTATTCCCGAAAAAGGGGAGTGGGTATTGAACGAGCTGATTAATGCCTACATGAAAGCCAGTGTTGAGGCCAAGAATCGGATAGCGGACAGTACCATCGCTTTTGTTGATAATAGGTTGGCGCTGGTGGGCAGCGAGCTGACCAAAGTGGAAAAGAATATCCAGGAATTTAAGCAAGCCAATCAACTGGCAGATTTAAGCGAACAGGCAAAGCTGCTGATATCTAATACGGGAGACTTCTCCAGGCAGTTAACTGAACAGGAAGTAAAGTTGAGCGTGGTGGAATCACTGGAGAAATATATCAGCGATGAGAAGAACAACAAGCGTATAGTTCCCTCTTCTCTGGTTTTACAGGATCCTACCTTTGTAGCCCTGGTAGAAAAGTATAATAACTTCCAGTTGGAGCGGGAGCGGCTGTTGGTGTCTAACACCGTCGCTAACCCGCTGGTGCAGAATATAGATGCGCAGCTAAGAAGCCTGCGGGAAGACCTGTCGAGCAACCTGTTATCTTTTAAAAGCGGGTTGCAGACGAGCATCAGGGAATTGCAGGGCCGTTCCAGCCAACTTGACAGGAAAATGCAGCAGGTGCCGGCGAAGGAACGTATTTTCCTGGACTACTCACGTCAACAGGCCATCAAGCAGGAGCTATACCTTTTCCTGTTGAAGAAAAGGGAGGAGTCTGCCATTTCAAAATCATCCAATCTTGCGGTAGCCAGGGTGATCGATCCTGCCAAGAGCGAGGCCATACCCTATACACCCAAGCATATGCTTGTATACCTGGTGGGCATACTGCTGGGAATTGCAATGCCTTTTTTAGTATTATACCTACGTGAGGCACTAAACCGACGTGTGGTCAATAAACAGGATATTACAGGCAACACGCCTGTGCCCATACTGGCAGAAATTGGTCATACCGAAGATAAGGAAGATATTGTGGTAAAGAAGGATACTGTTACGCCTATCGCGGAACAGTTCCGTGCCATGCGGACAAATCTGCAGTTTATACTCTCAAATGCACAGGAAAAAGTAATATTGGTCACATCCAGCATGAGTGGCGAAGGGAAGTCTTTTGTCGCTACAAATCTTGCTGCTATACTGGCATTGTCGGGTAAAAAAGTGGTGCTGATGGAGATGGACCTTCGCAAACCAAAAATATCCGAAAAGCTGGGATTGGAAAATACACAAGGTTTCAGCACATATGCTATAGGAAAGACTTCTATAGAGGAATTGGTCCGGCCGGCAGGTATTAATGAGAACTGTTGGATGATCTCATCCGGACCAATACCTCCTAATCCGGCTGAATTGCTGCTGCTGGAGCAGACCAGGAAACTATTTGCAGCGCTTCGCCGGGAATTTGACTACATTATTGTAGATACGGCGCCCGTAGGTCTAGTGACGGATGCGCAATTGCTGGGCGCTATGGCAGATGCTACCCTCTTTCTCGTCAGGCAAGGCTATACCTTTAAACAGCAACTGCAGATATCAAAGGAATTGTATATACAGGGTAAGATGCCTAAGCTGAATGTGGTAGTAAATGATGTTAAGGAAGGGAAAGGATACGGATATAATTATGGATATAATTATGGATATAATTACGGATATGGATATGCCAACAATAGACCTAAGAGCTTAGCCAGGAAAATGCGGTTAACCTTCAGGAAATAGTAATCTAGAATAAAAAAAATACTTACATGACACAACAACCGAAAATTGCAGTTATCGGATTAGGTTATGTAGGCTTGCCATTGGCCATTGAGTTCGGCAAGCACTATGATACTCTTGGTTTTGATATCAATAGCGAAAGGGTAGCGACACTGAGGCTTGGAAAAGACCACACAATGGATGCTGATATGGAAGCAATGAAAGCCGCAATGGCCAAAAGGCATGAGGGGAAAGGAATAGGGCTTTGCCTTTCCGATAATATCGAGCACATCAAGAACTGTAACATCTTTATAGTAACAGTACCTACTCCTATCGATCGTTTTCATGCGCCGGATCTTGGGCCTTTGCTGAAGGCATCCGAAATGCTTGGCCGGATACTGAAGAAGGGGGATGTTGTAATATATGAGTCCACCGTATACCCGGGATGTACGGAGGAGGACTGTGTGCCGGTACTAGAGCGGTACTCAAAATTGAAGTTTAACAGAGACTTTTTTGCCGGGTATTCGCCTGAGCGGATCAACCCGGGAGATAAAGTTAATACGCTTACCAAGATCAGGAAAGTTACCAGCGGTTCCACTCCAGAAATTGCCGACCGGGTGGATGCCTTATACCGTTCTATTATAGAGGCGGGTACGCACAAAGCTCCCAGTATAAAGGTGGCAGAAGCGTCTAAAGCTATTGAGAACGCGCAAAGGGATGTAAACATTTCCTTCATGAATGAGCTTTCCCTGATCTTTGACCGGATGGGAATAGATACTTATGATGTTATTGAAGCGGCCGGCAGTAAGTGGAATTTCCTGAAGTATAAGCCAGGTCTTGTGGGCGGCCATTGTATAGGCGTAGATCCTTATTACCTGGCACACAAGGCACAGTCGCTGGGTTATCATCCCCAGGTGATATTGTCCGGCAGAAGGGTGAATGATTGCATGGGGCAGTTTGTTGCCAATAAAGTGTTGAAGTTGATGATAGAAAAGGATCACAAAGTTAAAGGCTCCAGGGCCTTAATCATGGGCATTACCTTTAAAGAGAATTGCCCGGACGTACGTAATACCCGCGTAGTAGATATTTACCAGGAATTGAGACAATTTGGACTGGAGGTCGATATATATGACCCCTGGGTGAATGCGGCGGAAGTTGAACATGAGTACGGGTTGAAGGTGCTGAAACGGCTGGACACCTCCATTGTATATGACGCGATTATTGTGGCCGTGGCTCACGATGAGTTTCTGAAGTTCGATTATGAGAAAGTAAGACGCAATAACGGGGTAATATTTGACACCAAAGCCTGTCTTGACAGAGACCTGGTGGATGCAAGATTGTAGACAAGACATTAATGAAGAGACGAATATATGCCAGACATACAGGAGTTGCAGGAAAGAATCATCCCTTTTTTCCCAAAAAGAATACGCGGGGATTTACAGGCGGACCTAAAATCCGGAACTGCTAGAAAGATATCACAGGGTATTGTATGGACTTTTTTCAGTGCTGTGGTGTTCAGAAGCATTGTTTTCCTGACATCTGTTTGTGTGGCCAGGATGCTGAATAGGGAAGGGTTTGGTGAGTTCGGTATGGTAAGGGCAACTATAGACATGTTTGTGGCTTTTGCCGGATTTGGACTGGGGATGACCACTACCAAGTTCATAGCACAGCATAAAGTGAATGATAAGGTCAAAGCAGGGCGTATCATCAAACTGTCTGCTATGGTGTCATGGGTAGTAGGGTTTCTTATAGCAATGGTAATGATAAGTGCTGCGGAAGTGCTAGCCATCCGTTCTTTACAAGCACCTGCTTTGGCAAACGATCTCAGGATTGGCGCATTGGCTATCTTTTTTTATTCTATTAATAGCGCGCAAAACGGCACACTAGCAGGATTTGAAGCATTCAAGAACTTTGCAAGGATAAACATGATCGCAGGAACCGTGAATTTTCCCGTATCCATTGCTTTAGTATGGTACTTGGGTGTAGAGGGAGCCGTAATAGGCCTTGCTACCAATGCCCTGATGGTAGCAGTACTGGGTTTTTTTGAAGTACGGAAAGTGGCGGCGAGGTATGGTGTGAACGTAAATGAGCGGGGTGCCTTAAAGGAGTTTAAAGTGCTTACGCAGTTCAGCCTGCCGGCTGTCATGGGTAATATGCTGATACTGCCGGTAACCTGGTTGTGTAATGCCATACTGATAAAACAGCCGGAAGGGTTCAAGGAACTAGGGATTTATAACGCCGGCTTGAGCATCATGCTGATAGCGAATGTTGTAAATGGCATGTTGGGACAGGTACTACTTCCTTATGCCGTTCAGAACTTCGAGAAAAAAAGTAAAAAATTTGAGATGCTAAACTGTATGCTTCCCTGGGCCATTGGCATATTCATTGCCCTTCCCTGTATGTTTGTTCCGGAAGCCGGCGATGTGCTGTTCGGAAAGAGCTTTTCCGGACACGAGTTACATATAACCATCATGATAATCATGATCAGCACTATTGTTATTTCACACCGGCAGGGTATCGTCAGGAACTTTGCGGCAGGTAGTCACATGTGGTGGAATATGTTCAGCAATACCTGCTGGGGAGTAATCGCCCTTGTGACAATGTACCTGCTCAGAGATGAAGGCGCGGCCGGAAGAGCCGGTGCATTTGGAATAGCTTATGTGTTGAGCACATTGCTATTTCTTCCCTTTTATTACAGGAAGAAGCTTTGTGACCATGATTTTATTGCATCGCCAGAATCTATTGCTATATGGGCGCTGGTTTTTGCCAGCTTTTTCCTGTTGTACTTTGTAACAGTGGAAAGCATACTTCTGAGGTTAACATTGATGATTGCGGTACTGGCGACGATCCTGGTGCTATTAACCCGGTTTTACAGAAAATATGTATGAATAATTTATTATTTTACAGTATACAGGCTTTGCTGCTGGCCATTAGTTTGGAAGGAGACCATCAGTTTCTTTTTAAGTACTCGTATATTTTTTTTATTATACAGTTAGTCCTTTTTGTTTTACATTCTAAATCTATCGCCGATAAATCCTTATTTTTTTTAAGTCCTTCATTTGTAACGCTGCTATACCTCTGTCTTAGTTTTGCATTAGGCGCATATGCTGTGTCCCGGGAATTTGGCCTGTCTGATACATACTATAGAGTTATTCAAAGAAGTAAGCATCTGAACTGGATTACAGCTTACCTGCTGGGATGCAACCTTGTTGTATATCTTGCCATTCCACGATACCTGTTTAAGCATAGGCCAGTAATTGCAGTTGGCGATCGTCTGCCAGTAAAATGGAAAATAAGCAAGCCAACAGGCATTTATTATATCATCAGCTTTACTGCGCTGCTGCTGCTGAGCTTGGTAGAGATTGATCTGTCTTTTCTGGGAGGAAGCGGTAGCTTCAGTTATTCTTTGCAGTTGGCGATCGTGATACCTGTATGTCTAATGCTTGCAATGGAGGGGAAGCGGTTCCGCTGGTTGCTATATTTATTGATTGTGGTCTTTTTTACAGCAGGGCATTTTATGTCCAAACGGGAAATACTATTCGTTTTTTTATTAATACTACTCGCCGAAGTTTTGAAAGGGACTGTCAGGTTCAACTATTCGTTCGGGAAATTGCTATTGTTTGTTTTTTTAGGTGCTGTGGTGCTATATGTCGTTATTATCGCCTCATTACTACGTGGTTACGGAGGTTATAACGTCAAGAACATTTTCGACGCCAATGACTATGTATCGGTTTATATGAAGGAAGATTACTTTGTGGATGCACTGGCAGTAAACCTGGAAGTAAATGCTGTTTACGGAAATTCGGCCAATGCAGCGGAATATGTGTTTTCGGGTCGTACGCCGTTGTTAAAGGGAAGCACCTTTTTGAAAGTTTTGTTCGTGCCCATACCCAGATCGGTTTTCCCTAACAAACCCAGCAGTATGGTAGATGTCTATACTTCCAAGTTTATGCCGGTATTTAGGAGAGAGGGAGGATCCTTACCCATTGTATTATATTCCGAATTACTCTGGAATTTTCACTTGCCGGGCCTGTTATTGCTTTTTGTGGGATACCGGTATTTTAACAGGTTATGCCATAGCGCATTTACACAGATAAGAAATGGTGTCCTTTCTTTTAGAAATATGAGCGTGGTATTTCTGTTCACCATTTTCATTCAGTTTGTAAGGGGGTCAGGTATGGATATGTGGTTGGTGTATTATTTGGTGGCGATACCTGTCCTGTTGCTATTAGAGTATTTGCTTAAGCGAAGATATCTTCGGGTAATAAGGACAGTGAATGTAAATCACCGGAGTCTTTTACTAAATGCCTAGTTATGCCTGGGAGAAAAGTACTGATATTACAAAATATAATTCCACATTACCGGGTGCCGGTGTTTAATCTAATCGGTAAGGAACTGGGAATAAATCTTACAATAGCTTATGACAAGGGATTGGAAAAAGGAAACTGTAACCTGATGGCTGCTCAGCGAAATTTTAGTGTGATAGCATATGAGAAGAGGACGCTCTTTACCTCATTTTTTAGGATAACGGATCTAAACAAACTGATCAACGGCTATGACGTGGTTATTTTTTCAGGAGATCTACATTTTATAGCGCCGATTGTTGCTTTGTTGACAAGAAGGAGACGACCAAAGGTCTACTTATGGGGAATAGGGCTCTCATCAGCAAAGGGGTTGCGGGAAAAGCCGCTTGGAGATAGGATCCGTTACCTCCTGAATGACTTGTCTGATGGTACGATCCTGTATTCATCCTATGTGGCAGATATTTATCGGAAGAGGGTATTCAAACCTGGTAAAGTATTTGTAGCCCATAATTCGATCCTGGTAAGGAAGTTTCCGCTATCACAGGAGAAGAAGACGAAGATCCTTTCAATAGGAACTTTTAAGAAGAACAAACGCTTACCGGACCTGGTTATTGTTTTTGCGAAAATAATTGATCGTATCCCGGAAGATATTACACTGGACTTTATAGGGGATGGCGAAGATGCTAACTTGTTGCGGCAATTGGCAGATCAAAAGAAGATATCAGGAAGGGTGAATTTCTGGGGCAGGATGGAAGACGATGAAGAGATTTATGCTATCATGAAAAACGCAATAGTGTCTGTTTCTCCAACACAGGCGGGATTAAGCGTGCTGCATGCCATGGCAATGGGATGCCCCTTTTTGACTTCTGTAGATGCTATTACAGGCGGCGAGAGATTTAATATAAAAGACAATGAGACCGGTTATTATTATAATGGTCAGATAAGCGATCTGGAACAAAAGCTGATAAAAATAGTTAATGATCAGGAGGACAACAGGAGAGTGGCATACAATGCTTATACCTTATACCATGAAGAAAGGAACGTAGAACAGATGGCAAAGTCATTTGTGGATATAATCATGCAATAGATTTTTTTAGCTGATTGAAAAACATGCAACTCGGTGATATGATATGGAGACTATTAGGTCTTGTCTTTTTTATGGGATCGGCCTGTCCGGACCTGGAGGCGCAACAGGTAGTTAGTATACATGCGCAGCCCGGTAAAACCATTAGCCTGGAAGCTAACTACAAAGATAAGATACTTGTGGTAAGAGGACGCGGTAGCGCTGCTGCGCCGGCAATCGTAGACGGGAAAGGCGTCACGGTATTGACAGGGAATAGCCAATTGTATATAACAGGAGAATATATTATGGTACAGAATGTTAAGGTGGTTAATCCGGACCTTATAAAGGGTATACGATCGGTTGTTTCCTTGAGGTATAAAAAGGAAACGGGAAATAACTGTACCATTAAGAATATTCAATTTATTCAGGAGCCGGGGCGAAAACCACAACAGAGTTATTCATGGTTGGAAGTGTTTGGACAGAATAACACAGTCAGAGGTTGTCTTTTTAAAGGGAAGACGAACCGTAATCCGATCCTGCATGTTGATGTAGACAATGATCAGCCGGATAATAACATCATTGAGAATAATACGTTTACTGATATCCCGGTTCGTCGTGAGGAAGCCATGGAAGCAATACGTATCGGACTGGGGAAAGGTGTTTCCGGTACACGGGTGAAGGATAATATATTCAGGAAATGTTTTGGGGATTCCGAAACGATTAGTAGTAAATCCAGTGGCAATAAGATAACGGGGAATTATTTTATTGAGTGTCGCTCGGGAATCTCCCTTAGAGTTGGGAATAATGCCCTGATCGCGGGCAACGTTTTTTATGGTACAAGGAACGGAGTAAGGGTGGTAGGCAAGGGACATAAAATTGAGAATAACTGCTTTTTCAACGTACCCGTTTCAACATCAAATGGTGGAGGGCTCATACTGATGGTGGGGGCGCCATCCCCCGCCGCCGACTGTCATTATGAAGCGGTAAGTAATGTTGTTGTAGAATCTAATATTTTTTCTAACAATGTTGGACTTAGGGTGTTAAAGCCCAGTGATAAATGCAATAATTACCCGCGGAACATTGTATTCAAGAAAAATAAGCTCATGGAAGCCAACATAGTATATGCACTGAGAGATACATCTGTTACCGATTTCAGATCCGGAATTGAGCCTGTATTGAAGAGAATCAGCTCTCAGGCGCTGGCCAGATCTGCGGCGTCTGCAGGAGGAAGAAGGGTAGTGAAAAAAGAAGGTCCCCTGAGTGTGGAGGCATATAAGAACGGCGCGTATATATTCAATAATTATGATTTTGGTCCCGGGTTTTTTACTCCCAAGCAAGAGGGGAAAGTGAACGAGAAGAGCAATGATGCTTCGCAGCGATACAATGAGGCTCTGAGAAGGATAAAAAGCATCCGCGCCGGTGAAGGTAGTAGATAGCAAAAATGTCAATACTTGAATAAAAACAATAAGATGCGTCAAGATGAAAGTGGTAATAAATGCTTCAACCATACGAATTGGAGGCGGCCTGCAAGCTACTCATTCTTTCGTTGATCAGTGCAGGGAGCTGAATAGTTATACTTTTCATGTTTTCCTGTCCGAAAGGGTAGCGGAAATTATTGATACTTCTCTGTTTCCCGGAAATTTCTTTTTTTATAGAATGCGGTCGGGTTCCGCGTCTGCCAAGAAACGGCGGATGATGCGGCGAGAACTGGCCGAATTGGAAAGTAGGATCAGGCCAGATGTTGTGCTCACTGTTTACGGCCCATCTTATTGGCGTCCTAAAGCAGTGCATGTATGCGGATATGCCAAGGGACAATATATATATAAAGACTCTCCCCTTTATCAGATACTATCCTTTAAGCAGCTTTTGCTGCTGCGAGTGAAAGAATATTTGCACGTTAAAAGCTTCAGAAAAGATTGCGACGCCTTTATAGTTGAAACAGAGGATGTTAGGGAGAGACTGATGAAATTGATACCAGGAAAGCCCATTTATACGGTTGCCAATACTTTTCACCAATTGTTTGATGACAGCAGTCAGTGGTCCAATAATATTACGCTACCGGCATCAGATGCTTTCAGCCTGCTGACAGTTTCAGCAAATTATCTGCATAAGAACCTGCGCATTATACCTGCAGTGATTGATTACCTGGTGAAAACATACCCTGGATTTAAGTTTCGTTTTGTATTGACTGTTGGCCGGCAAGAGCTTTCCGGGATTACGGACTTTCACAATGAATATGTGGTGTTGCTGGGTAAGGTAGATGTGCATGACTGCCCTAATTTATACCGGCAGGTAGATGCCCTGTTCCTGCCTACACTCGTGGAATGTTTTTCTGTCTCTTACGTGGAAGCTATGAAGATGAACAAGGTGATCCTTACATCAGATCTTCCATTTGCAACAGGAGTCTGTAGGGATGCGGCCCTTTATTTCAATCCATTGTCCCCGGAAGATATTGGGGATGTCATTTATAAAGTTGCTCAATCGCCTTCACTGCGGGAGGAGCTGTTGTGTAATGGCAAAAAGCAACTGGCCCGGGCTATCATGGCTAAGGATCGGGTAAGGGGTTACATGAACATAATTAAGAAGTGTTATGAATCAAGGCACAATGAACAATTCTTACTCAAAGGTGCTGAAGCATACAGATGTTCGGTCACTGGAGAGAGTTGATGACATGAATTGACTACTTTAATAATGGTTTGGAAAGGATTAGCAAACTCTATCTTTTAGAATATGACACTTAGTAATACTAAAAGGAAACTGAAGCTCATTGTATTATATCGGGTAATACAACATTGGCGGGCGCCTATTTTCGAGAAGTTGGCTATGCTGCCTGCGGTAGACTTGAAAGTAATTTATGGACCTGATTTTAATGGAACCAAGGTAGTCAGCACCAGGAGTAGTTTTTCCTTTTCCAGGGAAAGAATGAGATCTGTAAAGATCAGGAGCCGTTCTGTAAATAACCGGGTGTTGATGCCTTTTAGTCCTTTTTTATTTTTTAAGTTGATACAGGAGCGGCCACAGGTGATCATATCCGAGGGTGCATCCAATCTATTAAATGCCTTTCAGGGATTTGTTTATGCCAAGATGTTTGGCAAGAAGTTTATATGGTGGAGCCTGGGCAAGCTACAACTCTCAGATTTCGATGTGAAAAGGAAGCGGATCAATTTTTTAATCAGTTGGATTGAAAGAAAGTCAGATGCTATTATAACATATAGCTCCATTGGGAAGAGATATTTTCAAAACCTGGGTATTGATCCTGAAAAAATATTTGTTGCTGTGAATGTTGTAGACACTGACCTCAGTTTTAAAAAGATCGCGCAGTACAATAAAGATGAAATTTACACGGAGTTTCATCGTAACTCAACATTCAATATTCTTTACGTGGGCGCACTGGATAAAGGTAAGCGTATAGATGTGTTGATAAGGGCATTCGCTTTGCTTTGCCACAGGTATGGAAGTGATGTGGCGTTGCATATAGTGGGGAAGGGCGAATTAATGGAGGAGCTAAAACAATTGGGCAAGGCGCTGGACTGTTCGAATATTTACTTTCATGGCCAAGTAATTGAAGGCGTCAGTAGATTTTTTCTTGGGGCGGATGTATTTGTTTTACCTGGGTTAGGCGGATTGGCCATATCGGAGGCAATGGCGCATGGCTTACCCGTTATTGCCAGCATAGGTGATGGCTGTGAAGCAGACCTTGTAGATGAAACAAATGGTGTAATAGACCCTAACCTGAATGAAGATAATTTATCCAAATACCTTGATGCGCTTTATACTGATAATGTATTGTTGAATAAGATGAAGAATACTTCCCTGAGGAAAATAAGGGAGCAGTATAATATAGGAGAATATCTTTTAAATATTCAAAGAGCTATAAGTTATGTTACCAGTAAAAAAGATAAAAGCCTTACTGAAAAGGCTTAGAGTTTTTTTTTTACTGACCTGTAGGTATCGATTCAGGGCAGTAGGAAAGGATGTTTATTTTGGTAAGCGTCTGTATGTAAAAGCTGGTTCGGTTGTACTGGGGGACAAGGTATTTATTGGAAATTATTGTCATTTGTCGGTAAGTGATCTGACTATAGGAAGCTATACTATGTTGGCTTCGTTTGTAGCTGTGGTGGGAGGAGATCATTATTTTCTCAAAATAGGAACACCCATCATTGATGCCGGGCATGCCCCCCTTCGTAAGGGAGTTAAGATTGAAAGAGATTGCTGGATAGGACATGGGGCAATTATCCTGGATGGGGTTTCAATCGGTGAGGGGAGTGTTATTGGTGCCGGAGCACTGGTCACGCGAAGTGTCCCCCCATACGAAGTACATGTTGGCGTGCCTGCCAGAAAGGTCAAGGACCGTTTTGACAGGCTGGAGGACAGGTTGCAGCACAGCAGGCAGATAAACGGAGACTATTATAAATCATTCATGGCTAATCCGATCGCATAATCATGAAGCAGCTTATTCAATCGTTTAAAACCGGCGCCACCGTACTGGAAGAGGTGCCTGCTCCCCAGGTAAGCCGGGGATGCGTGCTGGTGCAAACCAGCCGCAGCCTGGTATCGCTGGGTACCGAGCGCATGCTGGTGGAGTTCGGCAAAGCCAACCTGGTGCAGAAAGCCAGGCAGCAGCCGGACAAGGTGAAGCAGGTGCTGGACAAAGTAAGGTCAGAGGGCCTGCTGCCTACGCTGGAAGCCGTGTTCAACAAACTCGAACAGCCGTTGCCGCTGGGCTATTGCAATGCAGGGAAAGTAGTGGCGGTGGGCGCAGGGGTAAACCGGCTGAAGGTAGGGGACCGGGTGGCCTCCAACGGGCCGCACGCAGAGTTTGTATGCGTGCCGGAAAACCTGGCCGCTCGTATCCCCGACAATGTATCGGACGAGGAGGCTGCCTTTACCGTGGTGGGCGCTATTGGCCTGCAGGGCATACGCCTCTGCAATCCTACGCTGGGAGAGACTATCGTGGTGGTCGGGCTGGGCTTAATAGGTTTGATCACGGCGGAATTGCTGGTAGCCAGCGGCTGCCGGGTGATCGGCATTGACCTGGACCCGCAGAAGATAGCGCTGGCGGCGCAGAAAGGGATCACCGGCATCAACCCACGCGAAGGGGAGGACACCGTAAAGCGGGTAACGGAGCTCACGGGAGGCTACGGCGCCGACGGCGTGATCATTACCGCCTCCGCCAAAGGGAACGGGATCATTTCCCAGGCCGCGCAAATGAGCCGGAAAAGAGGGCGTATCATACTGGTGGGCGTAACGGGCCTGCACATCAGCCGCGCGGAGTTCTATGAAAAGGAGCTGAGCTTCCAGGTATCCTGTTCGTATGGGCCCGGCCGTTATGATGAAGCCTACGAGCAGAAAGGACAGGATTACCCCCTGCCTTTTGTGAGGTGGACGGAGAACCGGAACTTCCAGGCCGTATTGCAGGCCATGGCAGGCGGCAAGCTGGATGTGGCCAGGCTCATTACAGAGCGGGTGCCGCTGGCTGCGTACGAGCGCATTTACAGCGATATCGGTCATAGCAGCTCCATCGCCTCCATACTGGTATATCCCGGGCCTGCCAGCTACGACAGCGTGGTAAGGGTATACCCGGATGCCGCTTTTGGTAAGGCCGGCGATGTGATGGGCATCATCGGCGCCGGAAATTTTACAAAAATGACCATGCTGCCGGCCCTGCAGAAAGCGGGCGCGCACATTAAATACATTGCCAGCGCCGGTGGGGTGAACGGTACGGCCCTGGCCAAAAAGTACCGCATACCGTTCAGTACCACGGACTACAGGGAAATACTGGCGGACGGGGAAACCGCGGCGGTGCTTATTACCACCCGGCATAACGCACACGCCGGTATGGTGCTCCAGGCGCTGAGGGCCGGCAAACATGTGTTCGTAGAAAAGCCCCTGGCGCTGAACCGGGAAGAGCTGGAGGACATCATCCGCGCCTGCGACGGCTCGGTAACCCTGACAGTGGGATTTAACCGCCGTTTTTCACCGCACATACAAAAAGTAAAACAATTGACAGGCAGCGCTCCCATGAACGTGATCGCTACCATGAATGCCGGCGCCATACCGCCCAATGTTTGGGTGCACGACATGCAAACCGGCGGAGGCCGCATTATCGGCGAGGCCTGCCATTTTATAGACCTGATCACCTTCCTGACCGGCAGCCGGGTAAAAGCCGTATGCATGAACGCCATGGGCCTGAACCCGGCGGAGAATACGGACAATGCTTCCATCCTGTTGAAGTATGAGAATGGCGCCACTGGCGTGATCAATTATTTTTCCAACGGCTCCCGCGCGTATGCCAAGGAAAGGATCGAAGTGTATTCCCAGGAACGCACCGCCGTGGTGGATAATTTCCGCGTGACCACCGGTTATGGCTTTAAAGGATTTTCCAGGTTAAAAACGCCGATAGACAAAGGGCATAAAGCGCAGTTCCGCCTGCTGACCGAACGTATCCGGAACGGTGGTCCCGCGCTGATTCCCTTTGAGGAGATCGTAAACACTACCCTGGCCAGCTTTGCGGCCATAGAAAGCCTGCAGCGCGGGGGGTGGGTGCTCCTGGAACAGGAAGCAGGAAGTACGATGAATGAAGCAGGAAGCAGGATGTATGAAGTGGGAAGTATGAAGTGACCAGTCTTGAAAAACTTTACAGATGAAGATAACGATCATTGCCGGCGCACGGCCCAACTTTATGAAGATAGCGCCCATTATTGATGCCATTGAGCTCAGGCAGCAGCAGGGCTATCCCATCAGCTACCGCCTGGTGCATACCGGCCAGCATTACGATGCCAACATGAGCCAGTCCTTTTTTGAGCAACTGGGCATTCCCCAGCCGCATGTGAACCTGGAAGCCGGCGGCGGCAGCCAGGCGGAGCAGACGGCCGGTATCATGGTGAAGTTTGAAAAGGACCTCGCGGCCCATCCCTGCGACCTGGTGCTGGTGGTGGGCGACGTGACCTCCACGCTGGCCTGTTCCATCGTAGCTAAAAAAATGAAGATAAAGGTAGCGCATGTGGAGGCAGGCATCCGCTCCGGCGACCAGCATATGCCGGAAGAGATCAACCGCATGGTGACGGACGCTATTACGGATTATTTTTTCACCACTTCGGAAATAGCGAACGGGCAGTTGCGCCGGGAAGGAAAAACGGCGGAGCAGCTTTTCTTCGTAGGCAACACGATGATAGATACCCTGCTGAAGCACCGGTCCCGTTTTCATGCGCCGCCCGTATGGCGGGACGCCGGGCTGCAGCCGCAGCAATACCTGGTGATGACGTTGCATCGCCCGGCCAACGTGGATGAGGAAGCGCACCTGGGCTTGCTGATCAGCGAGATCATGCGCAATAATCATGGTCTGCCGGTGGTATTCCCGGTGCATCCGCGTACGGCCAAACAACTGGAGCGGATCGCTGTTGCGCATCCCCGCCTGCACCTGACGCCGCCCATGGGTTACCTGGAATTCAACTACCTGGTGGAAAGGGCCAAAGCCGTGATCACCGACTCCGGCGGCATTACGGAAGAGACCACGGTAATGGGCGTGCCCTGCATGACCCTGCGGGATTCTACCGAACGGCCGGAAACCTGTACCATTGGCACGAATGTACTGCTGGGCACTGATCCCGCAGCCCTGGGGCCGGCTATGGAGCAGTTGTTTGCAGGCGACTGGAAGAAGGGGGACATTCCTCCTCTGTGGGACGGGCATGCGGCGGAGCGCATTGCAGACTGTTTTGTAAAACTGTTTAAACTGGAACATCAATCGGCTACAGTAGCATGAATATACAATGGCAAACATTGCGCAGGGGGGTGAATGTAGCCCGCAATATGGGCTGGCGCTATATGGCTTTCCGTTCGGTGTACGAACTGCAGCGGAAAAGCGGCCGGCTGAAAAAGAACTTTCCGCAGGCGCCCCCTTTCCGCAGGTACCTTTCCCTGGAAGAGTGGAAGGCATTGCCGGTACGTTTCTTTTTCCGGGACAGGGAAGATATAACAGTGCCCAAACAGCGCCTGCCGTCCCTGGCGGAACGGTATCAGCAGATCCGCAGAGGACAGTTTACTTTCTTTAGCGGGCCGGTGCTGGACCTAAGCGCGGACGGCAACTGGCTGCGCAACCCGGATACCGGCTACGAGTACGATGCGGATCAGCACTGGACCCTCATCAACGATTACTCCCGCGAAGCGGGCGACATCAAGTTTGTGTGGGAAAAGGCGCGCTTTGCATACCTCTATGACATTATCCGGTACGATTATCATTTCGGGGAAGATTGCGCCGCTTATGTATTTGACGAGATACTGTCATGGATAAACGCCAACAAGGTCAATTGCGGACCGCATTACAAGTGCAGCCAGGAAATAAGCCTGCGCGTGCTGAACTGGACCTTCGCCCTTTTTTACTATCGTAATTCCCCGGTGCTGACCCCGGAAGTGTTTGACAGGATACAGTACGCTATTTACTGGCAATTGCATCACGTATACGAGAATATCCATTTTTCCAGGATAGCCGTGCGTAATAACCATGCCATTACGGAAACACTGGCCCTGTACCTGGGCGGCCTGTTGTACCCTTCGCTGCCCGGCGCTGCAAAATGGAAAACAGCCGGCAGGTACTGGTTCGAGGAGGAGGTGGCCTACCAGGTGTATGCGGATGGCTCTTTTTTACAGTTCTCCACCAATTATCACCGCGTGGTGGTGCAGTTGCTCACCTGGGCGCTGCGCCTGGCTGCGCTGAACGGCGAGCAATGGGCGGCAGTGATAAAGGAGCAGGCGCGTTTGTCCGTTATTTTCCTGCGCGCCTGCATGCATGACCATAACGGGTGGCTGCCTAATTACGGCGCTAACGATGGCGCCCTGTTCTTCCGGCTGAACGAGCAGCATTACCGCGACTACCGTCCCCAGTTACAGGCGCTGGCGGCACTGCTGAAAATGGACCTGGGCTTCCCGGAGCAATACGAGGATATGTACTGGTATGGTGAAAGTAACGGCAGCCGCGTGGCGCCGGCGCTGGAGCCCGGGAAGGCCTGTTATGCCTTCCCGGCCGGCGGCTACTATGTATGCCGTGAACCGGAAACGCTTACTTTCCTGCGATGCGGCAACCACCGCGACCGGCCCTCCCAGGCGGATAACCTGCACCTGGATATCTGGCACAAAGGAGAGAACCTGCTGCTGGACGCCGGCAGCTATAAATACAATACAGACGAAGCTACCCTGCGGTATTTCATGGGTACCACCTCACACAATACGGTGATGCTGGGCGATTACGACCAGATGGAAAAAGGCCCCCGTTTTATCTGGTACAACTGGACCCAATGCGAAGGCGCTACCCTGTATGAAACAGCGGAGGAGTACATATGGGAAGGTACCATTACTGCATTCCGGCAGGTGGCCAGGAACATACGGCATTTTCGCCGGGTACGGAAAAAGAAAGATGCGCCGCTCTGGATCGTGGAAGACCAATTGATAAATAAGCCTGCTGCAATGCTGATGCACCAGCTCTGGCATACCGCCGCACCGGAACGACTGCAGTGGCATTGCCGGGATAAAGCGGGTAATATATTGCAGGCGCTGGAGCGACCGGGCCGGCATGCCCCGTTATACGGGATCATGGAAGAAAGCAGGGAGATCATATTTACAACGGCAGGCGATAAAATAACAACTGAGATCAGCATAAAGGAAAGCATATGAATATTCTGCTCATACATCAATATTTTTTGGAAGAGGATGATCCCGGCGGCTCCCGCTGGAACGAGATCACGCGGAGCTGGACCGCAGCCGGCCATACCGTAACCGTGCTGGCCGGCATGATGCATTACAACGGGTCGCAAAAGCGGCGGGAGTATAAAGGCGTGTACTTTAAGCAAAAGCAGCAGGGCCAGGTAAATGTGTGGCGCTGCCATGTTTCGGAGTCTTACAATAAAAATTTCCTGGGGCGGCTGTGGGGCTATTTTTCTTTTATGTTCTCTTCCTTATGGGCAGGGCTTTTTAAGGTAAAGGGGAAGTTCGATGTAGTGGTCGTTACGTCCCCGCCCTTGTTTGTAGGATGCTCCGGCTTCCTCATCTCCAGGCTGAGACGCATGCCGCTGCTGTTCGAGGTGCGGGATCTGTGGCCGGAATCCGCCATTGATACCGGTGTGCTTAGGAATAAGCTGGTCATACGGCTGGCGTACTGGTGCGAAAATTTCATTTACCGGAAGGCGGCGCTCATCAACGTGCTGACCCCGGCCTTTTATAACACGCTGCGGGATAAAAAAGGCGTGCCGGAAAGCAAGCTCATTTTCATACCCAACGCAGCGGATTTCTCCTTATCGGATCATCTGCTGGGATCCTTTGATCCCATGGCTTTCCGCCGTATGCATGGTTTGGAGGACAAATTCGTGATCACCTATGTGGGCGCGCACGGAGTGGCCAACCACCTGGAACAGTTGCTGGAAGCGGGCAAGTTGCTGGAGGATACGCCCGTGTTGTTTCAACTGATAGGGCAGGGCATGGAAAAACCGCGGCTGCAGCAGTTGGCAGAAGAGCGGAACGTGCACAACGTGCGTTTCCTGGACCCGGTGCCCAAGCAGGAGGTGTTCAAATACATCCTGGCATCGGACATGGGCGCTTCCGTGCTGAAAAAAGTGGACACGTTCAAAACCGTGTATTCCAACAAGACCTTTGATTACATGGCCTGCAAGAAACCCATATTAATGGCGATTGATGGCGTGTCCCGCGAGCTGGTGGAGGCTGCGGAAGCAGGCTGTTATGTGGAGCCGGAGAATGCGGCGGAGTACAACCGCATTATCCGGGAATACCTGCAGGACCCGGCCAGGCTGGAACGGGAAGGGGAGAACGGGTTCCGCTACGCCAGGGCAAATTTTGACAGGCAGGTGCTGGCCATGCGTTACCTGGATCAGGTACAGCAAAAAATTATAAAGAACGGGGTAACTGCAAATGCATGGGTATAAACATATCGTAAAACCGCTGTTGGACCGGCTGGTGGTGCTGCTGCTGTTGCTGCTGCTGTCGCCCGTATGGCTGCTGCTTACCGTGTTGCTGTGGATTGCCAATGACGGGAAGCCTTTTTTCTTCCAGCAGCGGCCCGGCCTGTACGGGAGAATATTCCGGGTCATCAAGTTCAGGACCATGACAGACCAGCGGGATGCTGATGGCCGGCTACTACCCGATGAGCAGCGATTGACCCGCATCGGCAGCATTGTCCGGAAAACCTCCCTGGATGAAATTCCCCAGCTCCTCAACGTATTGAAAGGCGATATGAGCCTGGTGGGGCCCCGGCCTTTGCTGGTGGAGTATTTGCCGCTATATAATGCTACACAGCGCAGGCGGCATGCCGTGCGCCCCGGTATTACCGGATGGGCGCAGGTGAACGGTCGCAACGCCATTAGCTGGGAGCAGAAATTTGAGTATGATGTATGGTATGTAGAGCATATCAGCTTTGCGCTGGACCTCAGGATATTGTGGATGACCCTGGTGAAAGTGCTGCGCTCAGAAGGCATCAGCGCAGCAAATACAGCAACAATGGAAAGATTTACCGGTAACTAAAAACAACCGCTATGTATATATACGGCGCCGGCGGGCATGCCAAAGTAATTATGGAAATACTGGAAGTACTAGCCATACCAGTAGACGGGCTGTTTGTAGACGGCCCGGAAAAAGCTCAGGTATGGGAGCATGTGGCCACCGCTTTTCCGGGCAGCTTTCACAGCGGCAGGGATCAGTTGATACTGGCTATTGGCAGCAATGCTGCGCGTAAAAAACTGGTGTCGCGGTTGCACGTATTGTATGGAACGGCCGTGCACCCCGCAGCCAATATCTCTCCCAGGGCCGTGATGGGAGAAGGCACGGTGGTGATGGCCGGCGCTACTGTAAACGCGGATGTACAGATAGGTCGGCACAGTATCATCAATACCAATGCATCCGTAGATCATGACTGCACACTGGGCGACTATGTACATATTTCGCCCAACGCCACTTTGTGTGGGGGGGTAAGCGTGGGAGAGGGCGCGCATATTGGCGCTGGCGCCGTGGTGATACCCGATATTAAGATCGGTAACTGGGCAGTGATCGGCGCCGGCGCGGTAGTGGTAAAAGATGTGCCGGATGGGGTGACCGCAGCAGGTAATCCCGCCCGGGTACTTGTAAAAAAATTATCTGGTGATGACTGAGCGAATATGGTTATCCGCCCCCCACATGGGGGTGCAGGAATTAGGCTTTGTAAAAGAAGCCTTCGACAGCAACTGGATCGCGCCCCTGGGCCCGCATGTGGACGGCTTTGAGAAAGACCTGGCTGCGTTTACCGGCGCGCGGCACGTGGCCGCATTATCATCCGGAACGGCGGCCCTGCACCTGGCGCTGGTACTGTTAGGAGTAGAAAGGGGTGATGAGGTGCTGTGCCAGAGCATGACCTTCTCCGCCTCCGCCAACCCGATCGTATACCAGGGCGCCACGCCGGTATTCATAGACAGTGAGCCGGATACCTGGAATATGGACCCGGTATTGCTGGAAGAGGCTATTACAGCCCGCCTGGCAACAGGGAAAATGCCGAAGGCCATTATCCCCGTGCATTTGTATGGTATGCCGGCAAAATTGGACGAGATCCTGCAGATTGCAGCAAGGTACGGTGTCCCGGTTATTGAGGATGCTGCAGAAGCGCTGGGCTCCGTATATAAGGGAAAGGCCTGTGGCACATTCGGCAGGCTGGGGATACTGAGCTTTAACGGCAACAAGATCATTACCACCAGCGGCGGCGGTGCATTAATAGGCGACGATGAGGAACTGATCCGCAAGGCCCGTTTCCTGGCTACCCAGGCGCGGGACCCGGCCCCGCATTATGAGCACAGCTACATCGGCTTCAATTACCGCATGAGCAATGTATGCGCCGGCATAGGCCGTGGGCAGATGCAGGTGCTGCCGGAGCGTGTAGCCCAAAGGCGGGCTAACTATGATTATTACGTACAACAACTGTCCGGTTTGCCGGGCATACAGTTCCTGGCCGGGCCGCCCGGTACTTACAGTAACCGTTGGCTCACCACCTTGCTGGTAGACCCGGCACAGAGCGGTGGTATTACGCGCGAACGTATCAGGCTCGCGCTGGAGGAAGAGAACATTGATTCCAGGCCCCTGTGGAAGCCCATGCACCTGCAGCCGGTGTTTGCGGCAGCTCCGGCTTTTGTGAACGGTACATCGGCCAGGTTATTTAATAATGGGTTATGTTTACCTAGCGGATCCAACCTGGGCAGGGCGGAGCTGGGGAAAGTGGCGAAGATCATCAGGAGGATGTGGGATTAACAACTGCCAACAAAAAAATATTTTTCTATGAATCTTCTAACTACGTTGAAATTTATTGCCAGGCATCCGCTGAACAAGGGGAGCGAAATGAAAGCCCTCGCCCGTTTTGTAAGATGGCAGATCAGCACGAGGCTAACGCCTTATCCCATCATTTATTCCTTTACCAACAAGGCAAAGCTTGTTGTACAAAAAGGAGTATGTGGAGCCACAGGTAACTTCTACTGTGGTCTATATGAGTTTAACGATATGTCTTTTTTGCTCCACTTTTTAAGAAAAGGAGACCTGTTTGTTGATGTTGGGGCCAATATCGGCAGCTATACTGTTTTATCAGCAGCACATATAGAAGCAGAAACAGTTGCAGTAGAGCCCGTACCATCCACATATGAGCGTCTGCTGTTCAATATTCAACTTAACCAGGTCAATGGAAGGGTAAATGCAATAAATACCGCGTTAGGCTCCACTGCAGGGAAGCTTCACTTTACCAGCAAATTGGGGGCCAGTAACCATGTGTCCATTGGTAACGATCGGGACCAAATTGAAGTGAATGTAGACACACTGGACAATGTACTGGAGGGGCGGTCGCCCGTTCTGCTGAAAGTGGATGTGGAAGGTTTTGAGACAGAAGTAATGAGAGGAGCTCATTTAACTTTGGAGAAAGAAACATTGAAGGCGATTATCATTGAATTAGCTGGATTGGGAAACCGGTATGGTTTTGATGAAAGGAAGGTGCATGACCTGCTGATACAGCACAATTTTCAGCCTTATACGTACGATCCTCTACTCAGGAAACTAACGCATTGTCGCTCTTATGATCTTCACAATACCATTTATGTAAGGGATGCCCAATTTGTGAAGGAACGGGTAAGCACGGCCGAGAAGGTACGTATACGCAACAAGCTGGTATGATCCCGCTACTGCAAATGCTGAGATATGCATAATAGTTATATCTATCAATTGGAAAAATCGTTGTATGACGGTTACTTAATTCCCGTTATTTACTTCGTATTAATGACGGTTGTCGCCTTCCAGGATCATGTATTTGCCGATTGGGACGCGTCGATGCATTATTTTTCCGGTCTCGACATCTATCGGGGGAACGGTTACCGGGGGTGGGCCTCCCATTTCTGGCCACCTTTATTTCCGGTTTTAACAGGATTGCTTGCCAAGCTGGCGCCGGCGGTAGAATTCATTAAGCTAATCTCGGTTATTTCAGCCTCGCTGTTATTGCTGCTGGTTTATACTTTTGTATACAAGCTTTCGGAAAGCAGGACAGCGGCCTGGCTGGCTCAGTTGCCTCTGGTGACCAATACCTTGTTTATACAGCTAAGTGTACAGGTGGAGAACCATATGCTGGATTCTTTATTTTACATTTTAAGCATCTTACTTCTGATCAAGAGCCTTGAAGGGGGGAATGGGTACCGCTACCTGTTTGTAGGCATTGTTTGCGGGCTGGCTGGGCTTACCCGGTATACCAGCTATTCCCTATTGCCTGCTTTCGTATTGACCGTATTTTTTTTCTATCCATTCCGGCGTGCTGTAAGCTATGCTACCTGCCTGATGCTGGGGTTTACATTGATGTCCTCCCCCTGGTGGATTGTTAACTATTTTGACAATGGCTCTCCATTTGCAACCTGGCAGTACATGAATATTGGCATAGGCGTATTTTCAGTTGCACATAACAAATGGGTATGGTGCTGGGATGGGATCAACGGTTTTAATTCTGGGGTTGATATCTTCCTGTATGCGCCAGGAGCATATATTGTCAATTTTCTCAGGAATATATTGAAAAGCCTTGTATGGATCATCTATAGGGGACAGACAGTCGGCCTGCTGTGCTTAATAGCAGGGGGCTTTCTTATTTATAATAATTACTATAAAAGAGAGAGGTCATTGCTGCGCTCAAAGATTTTCGTGCCGGTGTTAATATGCTTTGGGTGCTACCTGTTATTGGTTTCACAGGCCTTTGTTTTTAGTGAAGTTTTTTTAAGCTGGCTGGTGTTAATAGTGGTCTACGGAACTTTTGCCATTTATAAACAGCGTTCGATGTTTATCCGGATCAAGCCTGTTTATAAGCGATGCGCCATGGCCACTATTGTGTTAGGAATAGGCATAGATATAGCTAACGGCAGCAGGCAGCTAAGTTATTATTTTAACCAGGACCACGGAATGGAGGAAAATACCCAGGTAGCAGATTTATTAAAAAGTATTGACAACAATATACGCGAAAGGGTGATTATGTGCTTCCATCCCGCCCGGGCTTACTATCTGGGGTGCAAATATGTTACATTGCCATTGTATTATCGGGGGGGGCTTAGCGGGTTGATTTCCTTTAAGAATATGAGCGAGAAGGTAAAAACCCAGGCTGCGCGCTTTCCTTCAACTATCAGCAATGACGATCTAAAGGCAGACTATCTTATATATGATGTGAGGGCAACTATTTGCCTGCCGCAGTTTTCTTTTTTATTGCAGAGAGGAAGCCCGCGTATTCCGGAAAACTTCCGGCTTGTTTACTTATCGGATAAGGTAGCTGTTTACCGGATAAATTAAGTGTTTGTTAGTTCCTTGTTTTTGAAGTTGTATCCCTCCAGTAGCTTAAATGCTTTTTTGTTTGTCTTAATGCTTTTTATAGCCTGCAGATGCTTTTGGTGGTGCATGTCGGTGCCTACGAGGTCTATCATTTTATCCGCCAGCAACCTTTCTGCTATTTTCTGAACGTGTTTACCATAGTATCCTGTTATAGACAGCAAATTCATTTGCAACTGGCAGCCCCATTCTTTCAATTGGGCGTACTGTGTGTAATTATCATGATAATGATTGTACCGTTCCGGATGGGCCAGTACAGGTTGGTAGCCAGCCGCAATAAGGCTAAACAGCCATTGGTGTAGTTGTGGCGGTGCCTGTATGAAGGACATTTCCACCAGTACCATCTTCCCCTGTAATGTCAGCAAAGACGAGGAGGAAATAAGCTGCTCAAAATATTCATCCATATAGTACTCTCCGGCAAAGGAAAAAGCAAGGTCTATCCCTTTTTCCTGTAAGACTTTTTTTACCTGCATATAGGGTGCGGTGAGCGTTTGGACAGAGTTTGGATACCTGTCTGCCATTATATGCGGAGTAGTAATGACCTTTTGGATTCCCATTTCCTGCAATTGTTGAATAAATAAAAGCGAGGTTTCAATATCCTGCACACCGTCGTCAACCGCCGGTATCAGGTGGGAGTGGATGTCGGTCTCCATGAAGGACAAAAGACCCGCATATGATATGTCAGATGATCGCTTCTTAAAGAAAAACATGAGTGCTGATACGATTTAAGGTCCAAAAGGCTATCAAATTTTATTCCTTTTTTCAATAATCAGGCAAAATACTTTTTTATTAGAAATGTATTTTATATCTTTTCGATTACTATTCTAATCCTATGTACTAGCATAGCACCTATGTCCTATGAGAACCTTTTATTGCAGCATACTTATTCTTTGCTGGTATGTTTGTGTGACCATTATTAGTAACAGAGCCTGTGCCCAGGATATTTCACTAAAAAATCCTTCTCTGGAAGGCCCGCCTTTGGCAGCGAAGTTACCTCCATATTGGCTGTCGGCCAACAGATCACCGGATACATGGGCGGCTAAAGGATTACTTACAGCATCTGATGGAGAGACATTTGTGGGTATATATTACAGTGCCATATGGAAAGAGGGTATCTCCCAGTTATTGGAAAGCCCTCTAAAAGCAGGGATTACCTATACGCTTTCCTTTGATCTGGCCTGTCCTGAAGTATACCCTTTTGAGGTGTGTTATGCCACGCTGGCCGTTTATGGTGGTAATGGCCCGGCCGATACAACTACCTGTTTCTGGAGGTCGGGAGAGATTTATCATAAAAACTGGAAACGATACACAGTTAGCTTTACACCCACCAAGGATTGCAGCTATCTGGCCTTTTGGCCTTATCTTTCCTCTCCCTGCCCCAAAAATAAGAATGGTATTGCGGCAATGATAGATAATTTTTCCAAATACGTTAAGGCTGCACCTAAGTTGTCCCTTACTACCCGGCCTACTTGTCAGGACGCTCCGAGCGGCCAGGTAGCGGTTGCTGTAACCGGCGCTCCTGGGCCTTACGCCTACAAGTGGCTGCCCGGTGGGGAGACCACAGATTGCATTGCCAGTCTTGCTGCGGGCGACTATGAAGTAACAGTGACCGCGGCCAATGGCCTTACCACCCGGGCGCAAGCTACTGTGAAAGTTGATAGCTTGTTGTCCCATGCCACGGTTACCTCCGCTCCGTGCTTTGACCAACCGGAACATAGCATTGCCGTCAATACTAGAGGGGGGATGCCGCCTTACCGCTATTATTTTAATGGTAGCAGCACCGGTACTTACACGCCGGTTTTTCGGAAGCTGTCGCCAGGCAGTTATCATATCCTGGTAAAAGACCAGCGGGGATGCTCCCAAGAGCTTAACGATGTTGTTGTTAAGGGGCCGCCACAATTGATCATCCAGCAGTCTACGGTGATACCTGCCACCTGCGGCGACATGGCCAATGGCCGGATCATACCGCTGGTGCAGGGCGGCACGCCACCTTATGTTTACCAGGTAGATAATGGCCCCTGGCAGTCCGATAGCGTGCTGCAAGACTTAAGTTCCGGCTATCATTCCTTTAATGTAAAGGATAAATATCAGTGCATTACAAGCGGTACTGCCGATGTGGCAACACAGTGGCCAAACTGTCTGGTGATGATGCCCTCAGCTTTCAGTCCCAATGGAGATGGTATAAATGATGTTTTTCGCCCCAAAGTGTATGACGAGGTCCTCAACTATGAACTGGCGATCTATAACCGGTGGGGAGGGCTGGTATTCCGGTCCAATGATCCATACAGGGGATGGGATGGCATTTATAAGGGACTGTTACAGGAAGTGCAGGGCTTTACCTATATCTGCACATTCCTGGACCGGAACAATATGCGGCAGGAGCTACGGGGTGTGGTGATGCTGGTGCATTGAGCGCAATTATCCTTTTACTCCAATCCCCTTTATTTGCACAGAGCGTTTATCTATCCGGCCGTACAACCAGCTTAGTTGATGGAATACCTGGTGGCCGAAATATTTGCAAATTGCTCCACGGAACCTATATGGAACCCATTTGTGCAGGAAAGGGAAGACCTGTACCTGTTTAAAACCGGCGCCCTGGAGAATGTTGCCCAGGTTCATGGGGCTAAAGCTGTACAGGTGATTATTGATGTCGTTCGGTTTCCACTTTGTCCGGTAGCTGTCATGCGGTACCACGATCGCGATGGTGCCGCCCGGTTTCAGCTTCTCATACAATGCGGAAACATATTGAAAAGGGTTGGTAGTGTGCTCCAGGCAGTGGTTGGAAATAACCACATCCACAGATTCGTCCTTTACCGCGTCCAGCGATTCATAGCAGGGTATCCTGTTCACTTCGTTGCAGTAATCCCTGGCTACGGGGTTGATCTCTATGCCTATCCTTTCCCTGCAGTCCAGGTTTTTGAGCAGGAACCCGCCACCGCAGCCAAAATCAAGCACCACATCCCCTGGTTTTATATGCGGTGCAAATTTAAATTTGTTGGCGATGCCTCCGAACTCGCCGATCTTTCTCTGGTAATCGTTGAAATAGGAAGCCTGGTAATGGTTTTCAATAACAGCGTCCGGTTGTTTCATAACAGGAAGGAATTTATAAAGCTAAATTAAGCAATTATTCGCTGGGAACTTGCAGGCTCAGCAGCTCCACCACGGCCTCCAGGTATTTCGCATCCACTTCATCGAACTGCGACAGGTGCTCACTGTCTACATCCAGCACGCCTGTCACCACGCCATTCCGGATAATAGGCACCACGATCTCGGACCTGGACTGGCTGCTGCAGGCAATATGGCCGGGAAATTGCTCCACATCCGGTACGATCAGCGTGCGGGCCTGCGCCCAACTGCTGCCGCATACGCCACGCCCGTGACGGATGCGCGTGCAGGCCACCGGTCCCTGGAAAGGGCCCAGCACCAGCTCATCGCCTTTCACCAGGTAAAAGCCTGTCCACAACCAGCCGAATTGCTCCTTCAATGCTGCCGCTACATTGGCCAGGTTGGCCACTAGGTCCGGTTCTCCCTCCAGGAGCGCCCTGATCTGCGGTAGCAGTGATTCATATTGTTCCGTTTTACTGCCTTTGATAATCTGAAGATCTTCTGCCATAATGCAAATATGAAATCCTAAATCCCAAATTCCAAATTCCAAATTCCAAAATTGGCACATGCCGCCCGAATTATCAGTAGACTGCTTTTATGCAGAAGCTTACAGGTAGTTTGGAATTTGGGATTTGGATGTTGGAATTTACACCGTTCCACTAAATTCAACTAAAAGTTTTGTAAATTTATCACGCATGTCCCGGGGGGAAATGGTCTGATTTAGTAAAAAAAATTAACCCTGCGTTCTCCTCCCTGCTTTATTGCCAACGGCGGTTCCAACCGCGGAAAATGACTATCACGTATGAACTCTATTCACGCACCACCTGCACCGCAGTACGATCCTCTTATGGAAATACAATGCCTGTCCCAGGAAATGAATGACCACTGCAGTCCGCCCTGTAAACCATATATGCAAACGAATACAACGGCCATCGATGGACGTTGCAATATCGCCTTTACTTCCAAACTGCCGGACGGTGATCATACATAACGGTATTTCCTATACGACAAATACCTGCTGATCCCCCTTTTGATTGCCTACTACCTACTGTAAATGCCAACTAAAACTGCCATCTGCTATGCCGCATGGCGTAGCCTGCTTTTGTAATTAAACCGATTCTCTTAACCATTAAACAGACGATCATGCAAACGATCCAATTCCCGCGGATGCAATATCCGTTCCCCTCCCTCATGAACCGTTTTGCCAACCTTGCCAACGAGCAAAACCTTTTATGGGCGCAAACATTTGGCCTGCTGAAAACAGAGGAGGCCCTTGCCCGCTTCAGAAAGGCAAAATTCGCCCTGCTGGTATCCAGGACCTTTCCCAATGCCGGCTACGAGGAACTGTGCATCCTTTGCAACTTCAACTCCTGGCTGTTCCTGCACGATGACCAGTGCGATGAAGCACAGATGGGCCGGCAGGCGACCAACCTGCAACAGGTGACCGACTATTTCACGGAAATACTGACCCGGGAGATAGCGGAACCTGAACAAGGCGGCGCATTTGCGCTGGCCCTCGCGGATATCTGGCAGCGGCTGCTGCCCCTGAGCCGCCCGGCCTGGCGCCAGCGCTTTATCCGCAGCATGCAGGAATATTTCAAGGCCTGCCTTTGGGAAGCCGGTAACAGGGCAGAACAGCGGGCGCCTTCCGTAGCAGACTACGTAATCATGCGGCCTTATACCGGCGCGCTGTTCGTGGACCTGGAGTTCGTGGAGATCAGCGAAAAGGTGCACCTGCCGGACCAGGTACTGCAACATGCCATGGTGCAACGCCTGGCCCTGGCCTGTAATAACATTGTGTGCTGGACCAACGACATTATGTCCTGCCGGAAGGAAGCCGGGCAGGGCGATGTGCACAACCTGGTGCTGGCGCTGATGCGGGAGCGCAGCCTGTCCATGCAGGATGCCATTAACGAAACAGTGCGTATGCACGACGAGGAGGTACGGCTGTTTGCGGCGCTGGAAAAGCTGCTGCCTTCCTTTGATGCCGAAACGGACCAGGAGCTGACCCGCTATGTGGCGGTGCTGCGTTCCTGGATCACCGGCAACTATGACTGGAGCGTGCTGGATACCGGTCGTTACCGGGTGGACCCGGCGCCGGAAACACATGTCCAGGCTTAGCCTTGCAAGGGGCTGCCCGCCGGGTAGCCCCTTGCTAATAATTACTTTTTATCTCAATTAAAATCATTAACTTCCGGAAGAATTAACACCCCAACCTTGTAATTAGTAATAACCCTATATGCATAGTACCCCCTTTTTTTAACACACAAAACCCTAAAACATGAAGAAAACCCTTGCCTTGTTCACCATGCTGACTGCTGTACTGTTGTTTTCATGCCGAAAGGACAATCAAAGACCCAAGCAGGAAAAAGTGCCTGACGACATTATCTCGAAACTTAAAACCGCCGGTTTCGATACCAGTGAAGGATTATCAAAGTACAAAGACGGCTATCTGGTAGAATATGATATTTTTCTCACTGCTGAAGCTATTGAACGGTTGGCAGAGGAGAAAGACCGCACCAGGCCACAGGTAGAACATTACAGGACCAATAATCTCGTTACCGGTACGCCCAGAGTGATTAGCGTATTCCTGGATGCGGGCTTTGACTCGTATATGCAGAGCGCTTTCAATACCGCACTGGCAAGATACAATCAACTTCGCCTGGGGTTAACCTTTCAGCCAGCCGCCAGTGCTGACGTCGCCGACATCAATATCTTTTCATTTTATGAAGTAAGCGATGTACTTGGCTTTAGTGCGGGGGGTCCGTCGGGAGGTGACCCGGCGAGCCCGATAAGATTAAACACATACTATTACAATAGCGGCAGCCATCGCGCTGATGCGGCTACTACCATTGCCCATGAAATAGGTCATGCGATCGGCTTCCGCCATACAGATTACCAGAACCGGACCTTCAGTTGTGGTATCGGTGGTAATGAAGGCACCGGCGGAGACGGCGCCAACCCTGTTGAAGGCACGCCCACAGGTAATCCTGATTACAAGGTTGCCAACTCCTGGATGTTGGCCTGCTCCAGCAACACCGATCGGCCATTTACTGCTTACGATAAAATAGCTTTACACAGAACCTATCCCAATAACGAAGATATGAAGCCCGTATATGGCTACACTGTGGCTTCCGGTAACCCGGGCCATCACTATCTGTCGGTGGTACCTGTGAATAACCTTGACTATTGGGTTTCGGAAGATGTTGCCTTCAGGGCGTATATAAGCCCTATAAACGGTGCCGTGCCGGTCAGGGCTTATTTCAGTCAACAGGGAAGTGACCACTATTTTACAACGGGTACGCTCAACCCCGACAACTGGTGGCAATATGAAGGAATCGCATTTTATGCCTTCACTACGCAGGTGCCCGGCACTGTACCTATTTATGAGCATTATAGCTCCATGTACGGAGGGGACCATTATTATTCGATGTCTGCAAATATTGCCGGCTATGGAACTTACTGGACGAACTTTAATGGTGTTGTTTTCTATGCTTTCCCCAATTATTAATTGAAGAGGTGATGAAGAATATAAAAGCGGAAGCTAAGCACCTACACTTTCTTCCATTTCTCTATCCTCCTCCCGATCCACCAGAACGACAGGGCCAGTATGGTAAAGAAAAGCCCCTTATGCGTGCGGTCCCACAGGTATTCAAAGTAACGGGTATAGAGGTCCAGCAACAGGAACAGTACGCCCATGTCCCGTACCATGTTATCCTTCAGCTTAATGCCCAGCCAGATGGCCACTGCGCATATCAGGGTATACACCACCACCCACCAGAGTAGCTGGTACTGGCGTACCTGTTGCCACTCGCTCCAGGTGCCGCTGTTGCCAAAGATGGAGATGAGCCACGCCGCCAGCAACAGCAACAGCCAGCCGCCCGCCCAGGTAATATGCTGCACCGCGCGGTATCGCTTATCGGGCAGCGCCAGCCGGTGCGCCAGCAGCATAACCGTGGCCAGCAACAGCATGCGGCAGGGCAGGTTCATGCCCAGGAACCAGGAGGCGTCGCCGGTAACAAAATAGGTGAGCTTTACATAGGCGGGTATCAGGCAGAGCAGCGTAGCGATCCATAATAGCTGTGAGGACAACGCTAATGCCAGTACGCCGTACACGGCCGTAGCCAGTAGCCAGAAGAGGCCGTAATTACCGCCCAGGTATTGCAGGCTTTTGCCCAGGTATACCAACGTTACGCCGGTGCTGAGTATGGGCAGCAGCCAGTACAGCTCCCGGTTCAGGGAAAAGGCCCGCTGTCCCGGCGCCAGCTCCTGCTTCCGGCGGGACCGGTAGCCCCGGTAGCACAGGAATACGGTGAGCAGCGCAAACAGGACGGCAATGATGCTGTCTGTCAGCGATAGTTTTTTACGCAGCACCTCAATCCACTTTTCATCCAGCACCAGGGAGCCGAATGCCATCAATGCACAGGAGATGGCCGCAATGAAAATATACAGGGTAATGGTCTGCCATTCCGTATGGGCTTCCCGTACCTGGTAGCTTTGCTGCATTTGCCGCGCCTGCTCCGGGTTGATCAGTTGCTCTTCCTGCCAGGCGCCAATTGCTTTTTCCAGTAAACGGGCTTCTCTTTTGTCAACTTCCAGCATAGTTTCTGATTAGGTTGATGCAACAATGTAGTGAAAAATTGTTTTTTGCTGTTTATTTGACTATATTTAAATAGTACGAGCGCTTCAACCTTTTTCCAATAATGTTGTTATTCTGAAAAATACCCTTCGTCCGCTAAAGTAGATCCGTTATGCGTCGTTTCATATGTACGTTAACAACTACCATATGGCTGGGCATTTTCACTACACAGGCACAGGTTGATTCTTTGCAGCAGGTGATCCACGTGTTTAGCCTGGAAGAGTGTGTGCAATACGCCCTGCAGCATCAGCGTGATGTAGTGAATGCCCGGCTGGATCAGCAGTACGCCCGGGAGCAGATCCGGGAAAGCACCGGTAAGCTGCTGCCCCACGCCGATATCACCGGCAATTTCCAGGATAACCTCAAATTGCAGACCTCCCTGATCCCCGATTTTATTAATGGTAACCTGGATCAGAAAATACCTGTACAGTTCGGGACCAAATACACTTCCAACCTGCTGGGGCAGGTGAACCAGACCATTTTCAACAGCGATTATTTCATTGGCCTCAAAGCGGCAAAGGTGTATGAAGAGCTGTCGGAGAAAAACCTGCGCCGCACCGCCATTGATACCCGCGTAGCCGTTATGAAGGCGTATTATGCCGTTTTGGTGAACGGAGAGAACATTCGTCTTACCGCCGCCAACGAAGCCCAGTTGCGCAAAACCCTGGCAGATACCAAAGCCCGCTATGACGCCGGGGTGGGAGAGCGGGTGGATGTAGACCGTATTACCGTATCCTATAATAATGTAGTCACTTCTATAGAAAACCAGCAGCGCCTGCTGGCATACAGCCTGGAACTGCTGAAGTTCCAGGCCGGTATTCCGCAGGAGGACTCCCTGCAACTGTCGCAAACGGTACAGGACTTTTCACCGGCACAGGTGCTGGATACCGTGAACTACCGTATTGAAGACCGCGTGGAATACAGCCAGCAGCTTACCCAGATAGCACTGAACCGGCTGAACCTGAAAAGTACCAAAATGCAGTACCTGCCCTCGCTCACCGGGTTTATCAACTACGGCTTCAACTACTTTTCCGAATCCTTCGGCGACCTGTATAAAAGAGGATTCGGCACCTCCGCCGTAGGCCTTAACCTGTCCTGGCCGCTGTTCACCGGTACGGAACGCCTGCACCGGGTGAATGAGCAAAAGATCACCCTGCAGCAGTCTATCAATGACCTTAACTACCTGGGCCAGCAGATACAATTGGATGTAAAGAACGCCTACACGCAGTATCGCAACAACCTGGCGCTGCTGCGCACCCAGGAAACCAATATGGAGCTGACCCAGGGCGTGTATGACCGTATTGTGCTGAAGTATGACCAGGGCGTATCCTCCAGCCTCGATGTAATATCTGCTGAAAGCGAGCTGCGGCAGGCGCAGAGCGAATATGTGAACGCCCTGCTCAATACGCTGATGACCAAGCTGGACCTGGACAAGGCAATGGGGAAAATAAGATAATGGAAGTAAGATGTAAGAAGTAAGAGATAGGAAGTAGGAGATATGATTACTAAATATAAATGACCAGTACAATGTACAGTTGTAAAAATAAATATCATCATAAGACGAGGATTGGCTTCCTGCATCTTACATCTTACATCCTACTTCATATATCCTACGTCTTTTTTCCTGCTTCCTACATCTTACTTCTTACTTCCTGCGGCGGTGGCAAATCGCCCGGTGGCTCCGGCGGTCCCGGCATGAAAGCTACCGTTGTAGCCGTGAACGTTACCCCCGGCACCTACACCATCCGGGAAAACTTTCCCGCTACCCTTACCGGCAATAATATTGTGCAGTTGCGTGCGGACGTGACCGGCTACCTGGAGGCCGTTCGCGTACCGGACGGCAGCACTGTTAAAAAAGGACAGCCGCTGTATGAGATCGACAAGAGCCGGTATGTGGCCGCCTATAACCAGGCGAATGCGTCCCTGCTGCAGGCACAGGCCGACCTGGCCCAGCGGCAGCGCGACCTGGAGCGGTACCAGAACCTGTTGCAGCATGACGCTATTTCCCGGCAAACCGTGGAGCAGGCCGCCACCGCCGCCAAAACCGCCGAAGCTAATGTAGCGGCGGCCAAAGCAGCCCTGGAACGAGCCGGTACGGATGTGAGCCATGCCATTATGCGGGCGCCGGTGAGCGGTAAAATAGGGATTGCGCAGGTGAAAGTGGGCGATATTGTGAATGCCGGCCAGACGCTGATCAATACCATTGTGAACGAAGACCCGATCTACGCGGATTTTGATGTGCCACAGGACCGTATACACGAATTTACCGGCCGGCCTTCCGGGCACGACCGCCGCTTCCTGCTGGGCTTTACTGACGGCGCCATGTACCCGCAGGAAGGCCGCATACTGACCGTCAATAATATCGTGGACCCGCAGACCGGCACCATCCGCGTGCGGCTGCAGTTTCCCAATAAGGAAGGCCTGCTGAAGTCCGGCATGACCTGCCTGGCCGTGCTGGAGTACCAGACGCCGGACACCACGCTGGCCGTTCCAGCCAAAGCCATTATGGAAACCTTATCGGAAAAGAACGTATACGTCATCGGCCCGGGCAATACCCTGCAGTTACGCTCCGTAGTGCCCGGTCCGCAGGCGGATACCATGCAGATTATTAACAAAGGGCTGAAAGCCGGTGAAAAGGTGGTCATAGAGGGATTACAGAAAGCCCGGCCCGGCGATACGGTGAATGTAGCGGCCAATCGCTGACAGCTACACAGCTAAAAAAGCTAATCGCAAATGATCTCGAAAACATTCATAGACCGTAAGAACACGACCATCGTAATAGCGATCATCATCGTGATCGTAGGGCTGATCTGTATGTTCACGCTGCCGGTGGCCCAGTTGCCGGATATCTCGCCCCCGGTGGTGTCGGTGCAGGCTACCTACATCGGCGCCAACTCGCAGACGGTGGAAGAAACGGTGACCACACCTATTGAAAACCAGATCAACGGCACGCCCGGCGCCATGTACATCCAGTCCGTAAGCGCCAACGACGGCTCCAGCAGCATTACCGTGACCTTCAATATCGGTACGGACCCGGATATTGCTACCATGGACGTGCAGAACCGGGTGAACCTGGCTACGCCCAGCATACCGGATGAAGTAAGAAGGGTAGGGGTGACCACCAAAAAGCGCTCCAACGACATGCTGATGGTGATCGCCCTCAAATCGCCCAGGGGCACGCACGACCGGGGCTTTATGGACAACTACCTGAACATCTACCTGAAACCCGAGCTGCTGCGGGTGCCCGGCATCGGCGATGTGAATGCTTTTGCGCAGGACTACAGCATGCGCATCTGGCTCAAGCCCGACAAGATGGCCGCCCTGGGCCTTACCACCCGGCAGGTAGCCGCCGCCATTACGGAGCAGAACCAGCAGGTGCCGGCCGGCATTGTGGGCGCACCGCCCGCCTACAGCAAGCAATCCTTTGAGTACAATGTAAAGGTAAAAGGCCGCCTTATTACGGCGGAGGAGTTTAACAATATTGTAGTGGCGGCAGATCCCGCGAATGGATCCCTGGTGCGCCTGCGGGATATTGCCCGGGTAGAGTTGGGCACCTTTACTTACGCAACGGATATCCGGGCAGACGGCAAGATCGGCACCGGCCTGGCCCTGTACCTGATGCCGGGCGCCAATGCGCTGGACGTGGCTGAGGCCGTGAACCATAAAATGAAAGAGCTGGAAGCGTCTTTCCCGGATGATGTTGAATGGATGGTGCCGTTTGAGACCACCTCCTTTGTGGAAATATCCATAGAGGAAGTAGTGGAAACCTTTATCATCGCCCTGCTGCTGGTAACCTTTGTGGTGTTTATTTTCCTGGAAGAGTGGCGGGCCACGCTGATACCCGTGCTGGTGATACCGGTGTCCATTATCGGCACTTTTATCTTCTTCAAGCTGCTGGGCTTTTCCATTAATACGTTGACCCTGTTCGGCTTTGTGCTGGCCATCGGTATCGTGGTGGATGATGCCATTGTGGTGGTAGAGGCGGTGCAGCATCACATTGATGCGGACAAGATGACGCCCCTGCAGGCCACCCTGCAGGCCATGTCGGAAGTACAGGCGCCGGTGATCGCCATTGCGCTGGTGCTGGCCGCCGTGTTTGTACCGGTGGCGTTCATCCCCGGTGTAAGCGGCATGCTGTACCAGCAGTTTGCGCTGACCATCGCCTTTTCCGTGCTGCTGTCGGCTTTCCTGGCGCTCACGTTTACGCCCGCATTATGTACCCTGCTGCTGCGGCCCGCGCATATCACCGAAAAGTCAAAGGGGTGGCTGAACCGTTTCTTTTACCGGTTTAACCGCTGGTTTACCCGCACCACGGAACGTTATGCCAGGGGGGTGCGGTGGTCCATCCGCAAAACGCCCCTGGTGCTGGGCATCCTGGTAGTGATCTTCCTCATTGCCTTTTTCCTTTTCCGTACTGTGCCTACCACTTTCATCCCGCAGGAGGATATGGGCACACTGATCATATCCGTTGAATTGCCGGATGCCGCCTCTTCCGGCCGTACCCGTGCGGTGGGCCGGCAGATCAACGAGATATTGATGAACGACCCCGCCATAGCGCACTTTATGGGTGTAAGCGGGATCAACATCGTAGCCAATGCCATCAAGCCCAACTCTGCCACCTACTTCCTGAGCCTCAAGCCATGGGACGAGCGCTACGAGCATAAGCCCAAAGATGATATGAACGCGGTGATTGGCCGCCTGCAGGGGCGGCTGGCGCAGGTACCCGAAGCGCAGATACTGGCCATTCCTTTTCCCACCCTGCGCGGGTTTGGCACCAGCGGCGGCTTTTCTTTCATACTGGAACAGAAGTCCGGCAACGATATCCGTGAGTTCAACCAGGTGATGAACCGCTTCCTGGTGGAAGTGAACAAGCGCCCGGAGATCATGCGCGCCTATACCTTTTTCAGCGCCAGCACCCCGGAGTACAACGTGGAGGTGGACCGGGACAAGTGCAAGCAGATGGGCGTGGCCGTAGGCGATGTGTTCAATACGCTGCAAACCTACCTGGGCGGGCTGTATGTGAATGATTTCACCCGTTTCAGCCGCGCTTTCCGGGTAGTGCTGCAGGCAGATACCATGTACCGCACCAGCATTCAGGACCTGGGAAAATATTATGTGCAGAATGCCGCCGGGGAAATGGTGCCGCTCAGCGCCCTCACTACCTATAACAAAACGGTGGGCGCGCCGGTGCTGAACCACTTTAACCTGTACCGCTCCGTGGAAATAGACGGGGTAAACAATCCCGGCTACAGCTCCGGCGACGCCCTCAAGGCGCTGGAAGAAGTAGCGGCACAGGTGCTGCCGGCCAATTTCGGCTATGAATGGGCCAATATCTCCAAGCAGGAAATAGAGGCAGGCAATACCAGCACGCTTATTTTCATGCTGTCCGTATTGTTCGTGTTCCTGCTGCTGGTAGCCCTGTACGAAAGCTGGTCGGTGCCGCTGGCGGTGCTGCTGGCTGTGCCCATCGCGCTGTTCGGGTCTATTGTAGCCCTGTACCTGGCCGGGCAGCAGAACAGCGTGTACTCCCAGGTGGGCTTGATCACACTGATAGGGCTGGCCGCCAAGAACGCCATCCTGATCGTGGAGTTCTGTAAAGAGCGGGTGGACAAGGGGGTGCCACTGATAGAGGCTACCCTGCAGGCGGTGAAGCTGCGTTTCCGCCCCATTCTCATGACCTCCTTCGCCTTCATATTGGGCGTGCTGCCTTTGTGCCTGGCGCAGGGCGCCGGCGCCGCCGCCCGTTTGAATATAGGCTTCACTGTTATTGGCGGTATGCTGGCCGCCACCCTGCTGGCCATCTTTACGGTGCCCGTGTTGTACGTGCTGATCACCCGCCTGGCCTATGGCAAAAAGAAGCTGGCCGAACTGGAGGAAAAGGGGCGGGAGCAGCAACGCCCGGACCACCTGGGGGAATGATGCGGATATGCACATTAGTTTGCACTTCTGCTTATTTATGTGCATATTCGCACATTAGCACATTAAAATGAATCATCTTCATTCCTCAGACTACTTCGTATTCCTGATCTATTTCGTAGTAGTGTCCACGTATGGTTATTACATCTATCGCCGCAAGCGTTCCGGGGTAGCCAGCACCAAAGACTTTTTCCTGGCGGAAGGCTCCCTTACCTGGTGGGCCATCGGCGCTTCGCTGATCGCTTCCAATATTTCCGCAGAGCACTTTATCGGCATGTCCGGCTCCGGTTTTGCATTGGGGCTGGCCATTTCCACCTATGAATGGATGGCCGCCGCCACGTTGATCATCGTAGCGGTGTTTTTCATCCCGGTGTACCTCAAGAACAAGATCTATACGATGCCGCAGTTCCTGCTGCAGCGCTACAATACTACGGTGAGCACTACCATGGCCATCTTCTGGCTGCTGGTGTACGTGTTCGTGAACCTGACCTCCATTATTTACCTGGGCGCCCTGGCCATTGCCGCCATTTCCGGTATTTCCTTTTTCTGGTGCATTGCCGGGCTGGCGCTGTTTGCAGTTGTAGTGACCCTGGGCGGCATGAAAGTGATCGGCTATACGGACGTGATACAGGTATTTGTGCTGATACTGGGCGGGCTGGTGACCACCTACCTGGCGCTGAACCTGGTGTCCGAACATTTCGGTTATGGCAGGAACGTCTGGAAGGGGCTGACCCTGATCAAGGACAATGCCGAAACGCATTTCCATATGATCTTCCCGAAAGATCATCCCTATTACAAGGACCTGCCCGGCCTTTCGGTGCTGGTAGGCGGCATGTGGATCAATAACCTGAACTACTGGGGCTGTAACCAGTACATTACCCAGCGTGCGCTGGGCGCCGATCTGAAAACGGCCCGCAACGGCATCCTGTTTGCCGCTTTCCTGAAGCTGCTGATACCGGTGATTGCCGTACTGCCGGGCATTACGGCCTATGTGCTGTACAAGAACGGCCTGTTTGCGCAGGAAATGACGGATGCTGCCGGTGCGGTAAAGCCGGACCAGGCCTATCCCACGCTGCTGAACCTCCTGCCGCCGGGGCTCAAAGGGCTGGCCTTTGCCGCATTGACGGCCGCTATTGTGGCTTCGCTGGCAGGGAAGGCCAACAGTATTTCCACTATTTTCTCCCTGGATATCTACAAGCGCTATTTTCATAAGGAAGCCACGGAAAAGCAGTTGGTGCGCGTGGGCCGCTACACGGTGATCGTAGCCATGCTGATAGCCAGCGTGGTAGCGCCTGCCCTCCGTTCCCTGGACCAGGCCTACCAGTTCATACAGGAGTATGTAGGCTTTATAGCCCCCGGCGTGCTGGCCATTTTCCTGCTGGGCTTTATCTGGAAGCGCACTACCTCCACGGCGGCGCTTACGGCGGCGGTGCTCACCATCCCCCTGTCTACCGTGCTGAAGTTCCTGCCGGTATGGACCAACGGCGTTTTCCCGGATTTTCCCTTCCTGGACAGGATGTCCATCGTATTTGTGATACTGGTGGGGCTGATGGTGCTGATCACGCTGCTGGACCGCAACAGTAAATACCTGCCCCGCATTATCCAGGTAGATACCGCCATGTTCCGTAGCTCCCCGGCCTTTATTGCCGGGTCTGTCATCATCGTGGGAATATTAACAGCACTTTATACTGTTTTCTGGTAATACACCTTGAATATTACGGTTTAAAGCGGTAAATTTAGAGTAGCTAAATATTCACGTTAAAAAAACTCACCATGAAGGTACAGAACCAGTACAGCAATGAAGAACTACAGCCGCTGCAGAGCATTGAGCAATGGGAAGATGATGTGCTGAAACGCTACCCCGAAGCCGGGGAGCCTGCCAAAGCCAAAGAGGAATACCGCAATTACGATAACCCGGGCCGCGACACCGTGCGCGAATTCTACCGCCTGAACCACAAGTACCAGACCTACGATTTCGTACAGGAAAAGATGGCTGATTTCCTGCAGTTCAACCGCAAGGAAATGCCCGTATGGAACGCCATGGAGTTCCTGAACACCCTGGTAGATGATTCCGACCCCGATATAGACCTGGACCAGTTGCAGCACCTGCTGCAAACGGCGGAAGCCATCCGGGCGGACGGGCACCCGGACTGGTTTGTGCTCACCGGCTTTATTCATGACATGGGCAAGGTGCTGTGCCTGTTCGGGGAAGCGCAATGGGCCGTGGTAGGAGACACCTTCCCCGTTGGCTGCCAGTTCTCGGACAAGATCGTATACCCGGAATTTTTTGCGGACAACCCGGATATACACGATGAAAGGTACAATACCAAATATGGTGTGTATGCGCCCAACTGCGGGCTGAAAAATGTGCACATGTCATGGGGCCACGATGAATACCTGTACCACATTACCAAAGATTATTTGCCGGAGCCGGCTTTGTATATGATCCGTTACCACTCTTTCTACGCCCAGCACCGTGAGCATGCCTATGATCACCTGATGGATGATCATGACCGGGAAATGTTCCAGTGGGTGAAAAAATTCAATCCCTACGATCTGTACTCCAAAAGCCCGAAGCCGCCGGTGATCAAGGAATTGAAACCCTATTACGAAGATCTGATCGCCAGGTACCTGCCGGCTACCATCCGCATGTAGGATAGAGCCGCCGGTGAACAGGCGCAGCAAAATGTATGAATGCAGCGAAAAAGTTCCGTAAAGGAATATCGCTGCATTTTTTTTTGCATTAGTGCGCCTGTATGTTTGTTGCTGTCCGCGTAACCTCAAAAATTTCGACAGCATGAAACCGATCCTTTTATTATCCGCCTGTTCTTTAACAGGGATATTGCTGCTGTTCAGCCTCAGGCACTACCGGCCCGCAGCCCCTGCCGCATCGCCCGTAAAAAGGGTGTTTTCTTATTGCGCCGTACCAGACCGTCGCGCACTGGACCTGGTAACAGACAGCACCCAACCGCAGGCGCCCCGCCTGGAGGGGCTGGGAGACTATGCCTGTACGGTCACTACACGGGTGCCGGAAGCGCAGGCCTTCTTTAACCAGGGTATCCGGCTGTATTACGGCTTTAATCACCTGGAAGCCTACCGCGCTTTCCGGGAGGCCGCCCGGCTGGACCCTTCCTGCGCCATGGCTTACTGGGGCCAGGCCCTTAGCCTGGGGCCCAATATCAATGCCCCCATGGATGCTGCGGATGAAGCCAGGGTAGTGGCAGCGGTGGACAAGGCCCTGTCATTAACAGACGGTATATCGCCGCGTGAACATGCGCTGGTGCAGGCTATTGCCAAACGCTATGTAGCCAACCCGCCGGCCGACCGTAAGCCCCTGGACGAAGCCTATGCGGCCGCCATGAAGGAAGTGTACCGGCACTACCCGCAGGATCCCGATGTAGCAGCCCTGTATGCAGAAGCCATCATGGACCTGCATCCCTGGGACTACTGGCTGAAGGATGGCACGCCGCAACCCTGGACCCCGGAAATCCTGGCGCTGCTGGAAGGCGTGCTTGAAAAGCTGCCGGACCATCCCGGCGCCAATCATTTCTACATCCATGCCGTGGAAGCGTCAAAGGAGCCGGGAAAAGCCATGGCCAGCGCCAACCGCCTGCGTACCCTCATGCCGAATGCCGGCCACCTGGTGCATATGCCGGCGCACATCTACATCCGTACCGGTTTGTACCACGAAGGCTCCCTTACCAATGAAGCTTCCATACAGGCGGACCTGGCCTACCTGACCGAGTGCAACGCACAGGGCCTGTACGCCCTGGTATACCACCCCCACAACTATCATTTCCTGTGGGCCTGCGCTACCCTGGAAGGCCGCAGCGAGCTGGCGCTGCAAGCGGCCGCCACCCTGCAGGAAAAGTCCGACCCGGCCATGATGCTGAGCCCCTTCGGCTACATCATCCAGCACCTGTACAGCACCCCCATCTTTGCCATGGTGCGCTTTGGCAAATGGGAATCGCTGCGGGCATTGCCGCCGCCCAACCCGGACTGGAAATTTGTAAGCGCCATGTGGCATTACGGGCGCGGTGTAGCGTTTGCCAGGACCGGGCAGTTGCAACAGGCTGCGGCAGCGGCAGACAGCATCGCCGCCCTGCGCCTTGATACCACGCTGAAAAGCATAGAGACCGGCGCGCGCAACTCTGCCTACGTGATCATGGAGATTGCGGAAAAGGTAACCCGCGGTGAAATAGCGGCCGCGCAAAAAGACCACACAACGGCCATTGCCCTGCTCAGCGCGGCCATGCAACTGGAGGACGGGCTGCTGTACAATGAACCGGTGGACTGGCACCATCCTGTACGCGAGCTGCTGGGCGCTGTGCTGCTGGAGGCTGCGGATTATGCGCAGGCGGAGCAATACTACCGGGAAGACCTGGCCAGCTATCCCGAAAGCGGCTGGGCCTTAATAGGGCTGTACCAAAGCCTGCAGGCACAGGGCAAAAAGCCGGAAGCAGCGGCTGTTAAAAAGCGGTACGACAAAGCATTTAAACGGGCGGACATACAGTTGAGCGCCTCCCGGATATGAGGACAGGGGTTAACGTTGGCCCAGGTGCTCCAGCACTGTTGGGTAGGCCATTTTAAACCAGTAGGTAAAGCGCTCCGGCGTGTCCCGGATCAGGGCGGAGATATCGGGCAGGGCAAAAAAACCGTGCGCTTCCACTTCTTCCGCATTGGGTGCCATGGAGCCATCAAATGTGCCGAGGAACACATGGTCATATTCATGCTCTATCAGGCCATTGTCGAAAGTAGCGTGATAGGTGAAAGTGAACAGCTTTTGCAGCGGGCAGTCAAACCCCATTTCTTCCTGCAGGCGGCGGTGCGCGGCCTGTTCCACCTCTTCGCCCGGCATGGGATGGCTGCAGCAGGCATTGGTCCACAGCCCGCCGGAATGATATTTATGGCTGGCCCTTTGATGGAGCAGCATTTCCTGCCGGCTGTTGATAATGAAAACGGAGAAGGCACGGTGCAGCAGCCCCTTTTGGTGAGCTTCCAGTTTTTCCATGGTGGCCAGTGCTTCGTCCTGTTCATTGACCAGGATGATGTGGTTATTTGGTGTCATAAGTTATGAGGTTTTTGAGGGAAAATGGATCGTTTCTAAGATAAGGAATTTACACCAAAGCCGCGTGCAATATTTCCAGCGGGTGCAGCGCTGTTTTGCCGGTGCCGTCCTTTACCTGGTGCCGGCAACTGGTGCCGGGAGCGGCAATGAGCGTATCGGCATCCGCCTGCCTTACCGCCGGGAACAGCACCATTTCGCCTATCTGCATGGAAAGGTCGTAATGCTCTTTTTCATACCCGAAAGAGCCGGCCATGCCGCAGCAGCCGGAGGGGATCACCTCCACCGTGTAATGCGCCGGCAGGGACAATATCTTTTTACTGTGCAGGGCGGAGGACAGGGCCTTTTGCTGGCAGTGCCCGTGCAGCTTGATGTGGCGCTTTTCCTGCGTGAACTGCTCCGGCCGTATGGCGCCCAGTTCTGCCGCCAGGGCCAGGAACTCGTCCGCCAGGTACACATGTTTGGCCAGTTGTTTGGCGGCATCCCGCAGGTGCTCCCTTACCAGGTCGGGGTATTCGTCCCGGAAGCTAAGGATGGCGGAAGGCTCTATGCCCAGCAGGGGCGTGTTCTCGCTGATAATATCCCTGAAGATGCGCACATTCTCCTCCGCAATGTCACGGGCCTGGCGCAGCAGGCCTTTGGACATCAATGCCCGGGCGCTTTCCGGGTGCTGTACCATGCGCACCTCGTAGCCCAGCCGGTGCAGCAGTTGCACCGTTTTGATGCCGATATGCGTATCGTTGTAGTTGGTAAATTCGTCGCAGAACAGGTATACTACCGGCGCGCCATCGGGCAGTGCGGTGCGTTCCCCGGGCCACTGGCGCCGGAACCAGCTTTTGAAGGTGGTGGCATGAAGGCCCGGCAGGGAGCGCCCGGTGGCAAAACCGGAGAATTGTTTGACCAGGTTGCCGGTGGTCTTGTTCCGCACCAGCCAGTTGTAGATACCGGGCGCTATGGCGGCCAGCTTGTTCAGCCGGGAGTAATTGCCAATCATGCGGGCGCGGAGCGGTACGCCATTGGCGTCATAATAGTGTTGCAGGAACTCCATTTTCAGCTTGGCCATGTCCACGTTGGACGGGCATTCGGACTTGCAGCCCTTGCAAGCCAGGCAAAGGTCCAGCACTTCGTAGATCTCTTTATGGTCAAAGCGGTTCTGCTTGCCGGAATGGGTCAGGAACTCGCGCAGGATGTTGGCCCGTGCGCGGGTGGTGTCCTTCTCGTTGCGGGTAGCCATGTAGCTGGGGCACATGGTGCCGCCGCTCAGGTGCGTCTTGCGGCAGTCGCCGGAGCCGTTGCACTGTTCCGCATGCTGCAATATGGTCTGCTCCGGGAAGTGGAACACCGTGGCGATGGGCGGCACGGACTGCCCGGGCTCGTAGCGCAGCATGCTGTTCATGGGCGGCGTGTCCACGATCTTGTTGGGATTGAAGATGTGCTGCGGGTCCCAGGTGTATTTTAGCTGGCGCAGCAGCTCGTAGTTGCGGTCGCCGATCATCTGGCGGATAAATTCGCCGCGCAGCCTGCCGTCGCCATGCTCGCCGCTCAGGGAGCCGCGGTACTTTTTTACCAGGGTGGCGATTTCCTCCGCTATTTTCCTGAATAGCAGGTTGCCCTCTCCGGTTTTCAGGTTGATGATGGGGCGCAGGTGTATTTCCCCGCTGCCGGCATGCGCATAGTGCACGGCGTAGAGATCATACTTTTTCAGGATGTCGTTGAACTCGCAGATATAGGCCGGCAGGTCTTCCACATCTACGGCTGTATCCTCTATCACCGGTACGGCCTTTTCATCGCCGGGCATATTGCCCAGCAGGCCCAGGCCGGCTTTGCGGAGCGCCCATATCTTTTTGGTATCGTCGCCGAACAGGAGGGGGAAGTGGTAGCCCAGGCCCGCGGCCTGCAGCTCCTGTTGCAGGCGGGTGGCTATTTCTGTGATGGCTTCCCGGGTATCGCGGCAAAACTCTATGACCAGGATGGCGCCGGGATCGCCCTGCACAAAGAAGCGGTTCTTGCTTTGCTCGATATTGTCCTTGGTGCATTCCAGTATATAATGGTCTATCAGCTCGCTGGCGCTGGGTTGATAGCGCATGGCGATCACGTTGGCCCGCAGGGATTCGTCAATGGTATTGAAATGGATGCACAGCAGGCCCGTTTCCTTTGGCGGCAGCGGTACTATGTTGAGCTTTATCTCCGTTAAAAAAGCCAGGGTGCCTTCGGAGCCGGCTATCAGGCGGCAGAAGTTGAAATCCTCCGTGCCGGCGGTGAAAGGCGCTGTTTCCAGCAGCATGTCTATGGCATAGCCGGTATTGCGGCGTTTGATGCCGGGCTTGGGAAACTCGCGCCGTATTTCCTCCTGGTGGGCATGGTTGCCCAGCAGGCTGCGTACCTGGCGGTACAGTTGCGTTTCGAGGGAGAGGTCGTCGCTATCGCAGCGGGCATGGAACTCGTCGGGCGTGAGGCTGTGGAAGGTGGCTTCGGAGCCATCGCTCAGGAGGGCCTTTACTTCCAGCAGGTGCTCGCGGGTGCTGCCGTATACCACGGAATTGGAGCCGCAGGAGTTGTTGCCCACCATGCCGCCTATCATGGCCCGGTTGGCCGTGGAGGTTTCCGGGCCAAAGTAAAAGCCGTAAGGTTTGAGGAACATGTTCAGCTCATCGCGGATCACGCCGGGCTGTACGCGCACCCACTGCTCTTCGGTATTGATCTCCAGGATGCGGGTAAAGTGCCTGGATACGTCCACTACGATGCCGTTGCCTACCACCTGCCCGGCCAGGGAAGTGCCGGCGGTTCTCGGTATCAGGGAGGTACGGTTTTCCCTGGCAAAGGCAATGAGTTTCTTTATATCTCCTTCATGGGCCGGGATGGCCACTGCCAGCGGCATTTCACGGTAGGCCGATGCGTCTGTGGCATATAAGGTACGCATGGCGTCATCATCATAAAGGGCACCCTCCAGTTCAAGGGCCAGCTTCCGGAGCTTTTCACGCATATTCGTTTGTATCAGATGTGACCGCGAAAATAATATCAAATATGCGAATATGCTAATCCACGAACCGGGGTCGCATCACATCCACGCCGCATACTTCCTTCATCCTGTCTGCCAGGTATACGGTCAGCTCCGGGGAGTAGGCTTCGTCATGCATGTGCATGAAAAAGTACAGCTCCTTCAGCCCATGCTGCAGCCAGTAGTGGATGCGGTTCACCCAGTCGTCTATGCGCGTATAGTCGGTAGGGTGAAGGCTGTTGCCTACAAAACGGATAAAGGTTTTAGGCACGGGCAGGTCCATATGGGCGCAGTCCCTGCGCCCGGCCGTATCCGTGATCACGGCGCCGATCTTCAGTTTGCGGAGCGTTTTTAGCAGCTCCATGCGGGCCTTTTCATCGCTGAACCATTGGGGATGCCGTACTTCCACGAAGAACTGCAGGTCTGTGGGCAGGGAGGCCAGGTACTGGAAGAGCTGCTGGCTGCGGCCGGGCGCGAATTTATCGCTCAGTTGCAGGAAAATGGGCCCCAGGTGCTGCTCAAAGGCCAGGATGCCTTCCAGGAAGGCAGTGGTTTGCGGCCCCGCGTTGGTGAGCTGGCTGAAATGGCTGATGGCCTGCGGCACCTTGGGGCAGAACCTGAAGCGGAAGCCCCTTGCTTTATCCGCCCATTTGCGGATAGCCTCCGGCCCGTAGATCTTGTAGTGCGTGGCATTCAGCTCTATGCTGTTGTAATGGTGCACGTACTCGTCCAGGAAATTGGCTTCTTTAGTGCCTTTGGGATAGATCTTGCCGATCCATTCCTTGCGGCCCCATTTGGCGCAGCCTACATATATTTCGGGATGTTTGACCGGGCGGCCTTTTAACGCGGGCTTGTTGAAGGCCGGCTCTGCCGGCAGCTTGAAGTCTATTTCGTCCAGCAACGAAACATTCACACGACCAAAGTCCATAAAAAAATAATTTTTGTACGTTCTTTGTTTATATAGTTTTTCTAAGGTAACTTAAAAGTATCTATTAATCAGTTAGCATGGAAGTATTGCACGTCAGCGCGGAATGTTACCCGGTAGCCAAGGTTGGAGGTTTGGGAGATGTAGTGGGCGCTTTGCCCAAATACCAGTACCAGGCAGGCTGTATTGCAAAAGTTGTGATCCCCGCTTATAAGTCCCGCTTTTTTGACACCCATGAATTTGACATCGTGCACCAGGCCGGTATGTGGCTGGGCCATCAGTGGTTTCACTTTAATGTATGGAAAGAGAAGCATAATGTACTGGGTTTTGACCTGTATCTGCTGGATATCCCCGGGTTGCTGGACAAAGAAGGTGTTTATGGCCATTATAATGACACGGAGCGGTTCCTCGGCTTCCAGGTAGCTGTGCTGGACTGGGTGAATGAGTGGCAGCACCGGCCCGATGTGATCCATTGCCACGATCATCATACCGGCCTCATACCTTTCCTGCTCAGCTATGGTTATAAATACGGCCGGTTACGGGAGCTGCCTTCCGTGCTTACCATTCATAATGCGCAATACCAGGGTCAGTTTGGCTGGGACCGGCAATACTTGCTGCCTTCCTTTGACCTCTGGAAGTCCGGCATGCTGGACTGGAACGGCGCCATTAACCCGCTGGCGGCCGCTATCAAATGCGCCTGGCGGGTAACCACCGTATCGCCCAGCTACATGGAGGAGCTGTTTACTTCCGCCAACGGGCTGGAAGGGCTGCTCAGCCATGAACGGGCCAAGACGGCCGGTATCCTCAACGGTATAGACAGCCAGGTGTGGGACCCCGCTACGGACCCCATGCTGCCGGCTCACTATGATATAAATACGTTTGCAGCCGGCAAGGAGGCGAACAAGCAGCACTTGTGCCACGAGTTCGGGTTTGACCCGGCCCTGCCGCTGGTATCCTTTATCGGCCGGCTGGTAGGCGACAAAGGGGCCGACCTGCTGCCCGAGATCATTGGCCGCTCCCTGTACGAGCTGCCCGGCCGGGTAAACTTTATGGTGCTGGGAAGTGGCGACCCGCATGTGGAATGGTCTCTACAGCAAACCCGGCAGTTTGCCGGCCACCGGTTCAATGTGCAGATCGGCTATAACGAAGCGCTGGCCCACCGGGTATACGCCGCCAGCGACTTTTTGCTGATGCCGTCCCGGGTGGAGCCCTGCGGCCTTAACCAGCTATATGCGCTGCGTTATGGTACCGTGCCCATCGTGAGGAGCATAGGCGGACTGAAGGACACCGTAACGGACATTGGCGATGAAAATGGTTTTGGCATACGATTTATACATGCAGTAGGGTGGGACGCCTGCAGGGCCATTGGTCGTGCAGTTGCCCTGTACGAGGACCAGGAGCTAACACTGCAGGATATACGGGCATACATGATGCAACTGGATCATTCCTGGGATGCTGCCGCACGCGACTACCTGAAATTATACCAGACCATTGTTATATAAGGGTACACATGAAAAATTGATGCAACATATGTCTAACGCAATCATTTCGCTGATACTGGGTGGAGGGGCCGGCACCCGTTTGTATCCCCTGACACGCCGCCGTTCAAAACCGGCTGTGCCGATTGCCGGTAAGTACCGGCTGGTAGATATCCCTATTTCCAACTGCCTGAACGCAGATATGAACCGCATATTTGTGCTGACACAGTACAATTCGGCTTCATTGAACAAGCACATCAAGAACACTTATCATTTCAGCCACTTCAGTAAAGCGTTCGTAGACATACTGGCGGCAGAGCAGACCCCGGACAACCCTACCTGGTACCAGGGTACCGCAGATGCGGTACGGCAATGCCTGCACCATATAGATAACTTTGAATTTGAGTACGTGCTGATCCTTTCCGGCGACCAGCTCTACCAGATGGATTTCCGGGAAATGCTGCAGTTCCACATAGAGAAGGGATCGGATATTACCATCGCCACCATACCTGTGAACGCCAGGGATGCATCGGACTTCGGCATATTGAAAACGAACCCCGAAGGGCTGATCACTTCCTTTACGGAAAAACCCAAACAGGATATGCTGGGCCCCTGGTCCTCGCCGGTAAGCGCGGAAATGGAAAAGGAAGGCCGCATATACCTGGCCAGCATGGGTATTTACCTCTTTACCCGCCAGGTGCTGTACGACCTGCTGAACGGGCAGGAAGCCGCTACCGATTTCGGGAAGGAAGTGATCCCTTACGCCATCAATGCCGACGTGAAGGTGATCAGCTACCAGTACGAAGGCTACTGGACGGATATCGGCAATATCAGCGCTTTCTGGGAAGCCAATATTGGCCTTACAGACGATATTCCCAAATTCAACCTGTTTGACGAAGCCAAAACCATCTACTCCCGCGCCCGCATGCTGCCCCCGGCCAAAATATCAGCCACGCTCAACAAGACCGTGATAGCAGACGGCTGTATAATACTGGACAGCATCCTGGAACACTGCGTAGTGGGTATACGTACCCGCATTGGCAAAGGCTCGGTGATCACGAATACCTTCATTATGGGGAGTGATTTCTACCAGACCCTCGAAGACCTGGACAAGGCCAGGGCCAAAGGGCACCCGCCCATGGGCATTGGCGATAGCTGCCAGATCCGGAACGCCATTATCGACAAGAACTGTAGTATAGGCAATGGCGTGAGGATCAACGTGGGCGACCGCCTGCCCGACGGCGATCACGAAAAATATACCGTTAAGGACGGGATCGTAGTGATAAAAAAGGGTATGGTATTGGAGGATGGATATGTCATTTAACTGAATTATGCGCTTATCCATAGAACGACAAACTACCAAGATCTACCCGGACATGAAAAGGGTGGTGGCCCGGTTTTTCTTTAACGGGGAGGCCAGGGCCAAAGCCATCATCCAGCAGGTGGTAGCTATGAGCGAGGTGGAAGTGGAGGCTACCGTAGCCCCGCTGCTGCGCGAATTCTCCCGGCGGCACCGCAACATTACCCGTATATTTGAAAAGCATTGCGACCGGGTGCGCCATCTCTTTGCTTCTCAGCAGATCGATTTTGACGCGATCGATTATAAGAAAAAGCTGCTCATCGGGTCTTATTTCACCAACGAATATTCCATTGAATCCGCCGCTTTCTTCAATCCGTCCTTAATAGAAGACACGGACCAGAGCGGGCTGGAAGAAGGCCAGAAGCGCGTGATCATCAGTTTCCGCGCCGTAGGGGAAGGGCATATTTCCTCCATCGCTTTCCGGCATGGCACCATTGGCCGCGACAATGATATTATGCTGGCGCCGCCCGGCAACTATGTAGAAGAAGCTGAAATTATCCGCAACGCCGTTTACCAGAAGCAGGGCTTTTTCCAGAATGCCGTATCCATCAAGCTGCCGGATTCCGTGATGCAGGAAGTGCAGAACAACCTGCCGGATACTTTTGAATACCTGTCGTTGAAACGCGTGATCCGCGACATGCAGCAGCGCTACCAGGTGGACCACCTGATCAAAAAGGCGCTGGAACGGCTGCTGTGGCTGGCGGATTCCTATTACGAGATCAATTTTTCCCTGGACACCGACCTCTCGGACCGGGTGATATTTCCCTATTCTGAAGCGGAAAGCCGCGGCATTGAGGATGCCCGCTTTGTGAAATTTACCGGCAGCAATGGCGAAGTAACGTATTATGCCACCTATACGGCCTATGACGGCATTACCATACAGCCCAAGCTGATGCAGACGAAGGATTTCTATCACTTCAAGATACTGCCGCTGTACGGCGAGGGTGCGCAGAACAAGAACCTGGCCCTTTTTCCCCGCATGATCAACGGGAAGTATATGATGATATCCCGGATAGACGGGATCAATAATTACATCATGCATTCCAACCGGATCAACATCTGGGAAAAGCCGGAAATTCTCCAGACGCCCAAATACCCCTGGGAGTTTGTGCAGGTGGGCAACTGCGGCTCCCCGATAGAAACGCCGGAGGGCTGGCTGCTGATCACCCACGGTGTGGGGCCTATGCGCACCTATTGCCTGGGAGCCACCCTGCTGGACCTGGAGGATCCCCGCGTGGAAATAGGCCGCCTGAAGGAGCCGCTGCTAATGCCCAGGAAAGAGGAGCGGGAAGGATATGTGCCCAATGTATTGTACTCCTGCGGCTCCATGATCCACAACAAGGAGCTGATCATTCCCTATGGTATTTCCGATTATGCTTCGGGCTTTGTTACGGTGCCGCTGGACAAGCTGCTTGAGAAGATCAGGCAGGATGGTTAACCCAGCACTTCCGTGTACACTTTCAGGTACTCCTCTACCATTCTTTCTTCACCGAATTTTTGCTGCGCATAGGTGTGGCAGTAGCGGCGGTCAATACGCTCAATATCGGCAATGCAGTTAATAGCCTGCTGCTGGGTGTTGACCAGGAAGCCGGTTTTCCCGGGCTGGATCAGCTCCGGCATGGCGCCCCGCTGGTACGCGATGACCGGGGTGCCGCAGAGCATGGCTTCGGCCACGCTCAGGCCAAAGGGCTCCTCGAAGTAAATGGGGTGCAGCAGCGCTTTGGCCCGTCCCAGCACCCGGCTGCGCTCCTGTCCGCCCACTGCGCCGGCAAATATGACTTGCTGGCCGTCTATGAATGGCTTTATCTTTTCCTCGTAATAGGCGGTGTCCTGGATAATGCCCGCAATGATCAGCCGGTGGCCGGTGGCCAGCGCTATCTGTATGGCGTCGAAAGTGCCTTTGTCAGGGTGGATGCGGCCAAAGTACAGCAGGTAGTCCTCCGGCTGTGCCTCAAAGGGGAAATCCGCTGTGTGTATGCCGTTGTATACATTGGCAGTATAGCGCAGCGCCGGGCTGCGGTCCGCATAACTGATGGATACATAGTGGTTAATATCATTATACCGTGCGTAAACGGGGATGATCTTCGGTGAAGAGAACCCATGTATGGTAGTGACCATGGGCGTGCGGATCAGCCGGGAGTAGGTGAGGGGCAGGAAGTCGAAGTGGTTGTGGATGATATCAAAATCCCCTGCCTGCTCCATGAGGTAACTGATATGCATACACTCCTGTACCTTGGGATCCAGCTCCTTATCCTCTTCATATCCCTCCGGGGAGATTGCAGCCAGGACGCCGCCGGTAACGGAGTTGGCCGTAGCAAACAGGGTGACCTGCTGGCCTTTTGCCACTAATCCTTCTGCCAGGTTGGAAGCCATTTGTTCCCAGGGCCCGTAATGCCGGGGCGGTGTGCGCCAGGCAACGGGAGATAGTATCGCGATCTTCATAAATTCCAAAGAGTAAAATTCCAAATTCCAAATTCCAAATTCCAAATCCCAAACCATGCCACAACTGTCTGCGGTTATTTAAAACTACTATTTATTTCAATACTGGTGGCCGGCTCGCCAGTCTGGAATTTGGATTTTGGGGTTTATATACCGCTTACCATTTTGGGATTTGGGATTTGGAATTTGGAATTTAATTTCGTGGTATGGATCAATCAGTATGTAACGGTATACCCTACAGTGAAACCGGTTATTTTAGTCAGCTAGTCCTCGATTTTCTGGCGGAGCACCCGCATATACGTTCTTTTTACAGCTATTCGCCACTGAAGGCCGATACAGATGCGCTGGTGCAGGCCAAAAAGACGCAGCCCCGGCAGCGCGAGGTGCTGGTGCAGGTGCTGCGGGAGCAGTATGCCGCACTGGACACACCTGCTGCGGTGCAGCAGCATATCAGCCTGCTGGAACAGCCGGACACGTTTACCGTTTGTACCGCCCATCAGCCGAATATTTTTACCGGGTACCTTTACTTTGTTTACAAGATATTACAGGCCATCAGGCTGGCCGGGGACCTGCAGCAGCAGCACCCGCAGTACCGCTTTGTGCCGGTATATTACATGGGCAGCGAGGATAATGACCTGGATGAGCTGGGCAGCATCTACCTGGACGGCAAGACGCTTACCTGGGCTACTTCCCAGCAGGGGGCCGTGGGCCGGATGCGCCCCGAGGGGCTGGACGCGCTGATCGGCCAGGTGCAGCAGCAACTGGGCTACGGCGTATACGCGGAGGAACTGGTGCAACTGCTGCGCAAGGCCTACCTGGAGCATGACAACATACAGCAGGCCACCCTGTTCCTGGTAAATGCCCTGTTTGGCCGCTACGGGCTGGTGGTGCTGATACCGGACCACCCGCTGCTCAAAAAGCAACTGGTGCCGGTCATGAAGGACGAGCTCTGGCACCAGACTTCCCACAAGCTGGTGGGCGATACCATCCAGCAGTTGTCCCGGCACTACAAGGTGCAGGCCAACCCGCGGGAGATCAACCTGTTCTACCTGACGGACCAGGCGCGGGAGCGCATTGTGAAAGAAGGGGAGCATTGGAAAGTGCTGCATTCCTCCCTCACTTTTACTGCTGCCGAACTGGAGCAGGAGCTGGAGGCCCACCCGGAACGGTTCAGCCCCAATGTGATACTGCGGGGCCTGTTGCAGGAAACGATCCTGCCCAACATCGCCTTTATTGGCGGGGGGGGCGAAATAGCCTACTGGCTGGAGCTGCAGTCCCTGTTTGCCCATTACCGGGTGCCGTATCCCATGCTGGTGCTGCGCAATTCCTTTCTACTGGTAGATGCCCTGTCCAAAACCAGGCTCCAGAAGCTGGGCCTGTGCATCAGGCACCTGTTTGGGAAGGTGGACGATGTGGTGAACAATTTTGTACGGCAGCATACCAATGCCAGCCTGGTGCTGAAGAAAGAATACGATATTATTGAGCAACTGTTTGACGGGCTGGAAGAAAAGGCCCGCAGCATAGACGTTACCCTGGTGGCCTCCGTGGCGGCGGAGCGCAAGCGGGTCATGAAAAGCATCGGCAAGGTGGAGCACAAGTTCCTGCGGGCGGAAAAGAAGAAATTCGCCTGGCAAATCGCGCAGATCGAGCAGTTGCGCCTGCGCCTGTTCCCCGCCGGCTCCCTGCAGGAGCGCAAGGAAAATTTCATGCCCTGGTACATTCATGAAGGTCCTGCCTTCTTTGACCGCATACTGGCGCATATGCAGCCGCTGACGGATGAGCTGCGGATCATATATGAACAGTAGCGATCGTCTTTTTCATATCTTTTAATATGGCCAGTATGCCGTGCAACTGGTCCCTTACCTGCTTGGTTTCCAGCATTTCGTCGCGTAGCGGGGTTTCGCCCTGGCCGGCGTTGATCTCATCCTGCCGTTGCTGGATCAGGCTTTCCACATGAATATCCAGCGTTTCAAAAGCTTCTATGGTGCCGGGCAGTTCCGGCAGCGTGGCGCCGGGCTGCGTGGTGAGCTGTATCACCTGGTCCATGTATTGCAGCAGGTGGCGGGCTATCAACTGGTACTCCGGCCGCGGACAGCGTACGCCGTGGCCCAGCCCGTAAGCGGCCAGCGCGGCAATGCGGGAGGTAAGGGTATGGTTCAGCACCACGAAATGGTACAATTGGGAAGTGTGCTTCTGCTTGCTTTTAGGCTCGCTCAGCATGCGCTGGAAGGCGGCCATCAGGTTGCCGGTGCTCACATAGGTCTCCTTCCGGGCCAGCTTGTATTCCGTGATCACCATCTGCTGGCCGGTATACAGCCGGATCACCTGCTCAAAGTAGTGTTTGTTGGCCACAGTCATTTTCTCCATATAGCTGGGCAGGTACTTGTGCTCCCAACTGGGCCATAACGTAAGGTTGGCCACAAAGGCCAGGCTGCCGCCTATAAAGGTATCCAGCACCCGCTGGGCGGCATACTGCAGGTCTGCCGGGTGCAGGAAGTGCAGCAGGAAAATAATGAAAGGCGTGGTGAAGATCACGCTGATGGTATACTGGTAGGTCATAAAGGAATAGGCGCCCAGTATGCAGAACAGCATGATGATGAAGATGGCCGTTTCATTATGCGTGAGGAACAATACGGCGATGGCAAACAATGCTCCTATAACGGTGCCGATAATACGCTGGTAGCTGCGCGATTTGGTGAGGCCGAAGCCGGGCTTCAGGATCACCACGGTGGTGAGCAGTATCCAGTACACCCGGTCCAGGTGCAGGGCCACGCCCAGCAGGTAGCCTGCCGCCGTAGCCAGGCTTACCCGGATGGCGTGCCGGAAGATGTGGGAGTCGAAGGTCAGGTTATTGCGGAAGGTCTCCAGGTCGTAACGGTTGTTGGTGGTAAACCTGGATAGCTCCAGCCGGGGATCGATAGCGGTATCTTTGGACCTTTCCAGGCGGGTAAGGCGGTGCAGGTTGTAGATGCGGTCCGCCATGTCCTGCAGGTTGGCCAGGATGCTGTTGAGCGTGATCAACCGGGTCCTTTCCCGCAGGGTAGGCAGGGTTCTGCGGATGCCGGCAATGGCCTCCTGCACTTTTTCTATATCATAGCGCAGGTTGCTTTTGGGCATGGAGCGCTGCCCCGCCATTACCGCCATGCCAATGGTGGTGATCTCCTGCGCAAACTCCAGGATCAGCCTGTGCAGCTTTTCCAGGATATCGTGCTCGCCAAAGTGCTGCTGCAGGGCCTTGTAATCGATCTGGGACGCCATGATGCGCTCCTGCAGGTCTACAATATCCAGGAAGATCTGCACCATACTTTTGCCGATGCTGCTGGTGCCCTGCTGGGCGGAGCGCCGTTTCAGCAGCAGCTCCCGAACGGCTTCCTGCTTTTCGTTTACCAGCACCTGCTGGGCCAGTACGGCCTTGTAGGTATCGTCTGTGTCCGCATCCTTCACGTAAAAGCCTGCACGCAGCTCCAGGTAGCGGGCTGTTTGCACAATACATTCCCCCAGGGCCTGCTGCACGTTCAGGTAGGGCCGTATCTGCCACAGCAGCAGCGCCAGCAGGCCATACCACAGGCCGCCCAGCGTTACCAGCAGGCCGTTGTAAAAAGCCATCGCCGGGCTTTTGGGTGGATCGCCCAGTATGATGATCATCACCAGCAGGCAGGCGATACCGATATTGCCGCCACGGTTGCCGTACACCAGCAGCATGCTGTACACAAAACAGCAGGCAATGATCCAGCCCACCATCAGGGCGGGGTAGGGCGATGCCAGCCCGGTACCCAGGGTGGTGATGAACAGCAGCAGTATGGTGACCAGCGCCCCGTTGCGTTTATGCACGGAGGTGCCCGGCTGGTCTGCCAGCGCGGTACACAAAGCCCCGGTGGAAATAGTGATGCCAGTAATGAGCTGTCCCATGCTCATGCCCACCAGTGAGGGCACTACCACGCTGATGGTGGTACGAAGCCCGTTGCTGAAATGATAGCTGTAGATAAAACTTTTAAATTCTTTAAGCCAATGGCGGGTTTGCATGAATGGCGCATTATGATTTGCAGCCACAAAGGTCAATAATTAATGGTGAATAATTAATAATTAATAATCGCGGGGCTGGAACTTCATTGAAACACTTGTGCAGCGTATATTATTAATTCTTAATTTTTAATTATTAATTATTAGGGCTTGCTGCCATCGCGCTGTTTGATATCGTTATTGTTCACGCCTTTTTTACGGCTTACGGAAGTTTTCAGTTGCCCGAACTTCCAGTTGAAGCTGATGCGGACCGCGCGGACCGGGTAGTAGAAAGTATGGGCGCGGTAGAACAGGGGGGCGCCGGTTTTGCTCCGCCAGGCTATTTCCTGCTGGAAGGGCTGGTCTATATGGAGGCCTGCCGTTGCTTTTTCCCGGAACAGGGACTTACGCAGGGTAAAGGTGCTGGTCACATATCCGGGGGTACGCCCCTGCAGGGTAGGCTGGCTGCTGTTGAGCTGCGCGGAGGCTTCGGCTTCCATCCCTTTTCCCAGGTCGTAGCCGGTGCTGGCATAGCTGCTGGCGCTCCAGCCGGTATTGTGCAGGCTGGCATAGCCGCGCAGCGCCGTGTACATTACCCGTAGGTTCACATGAAGGTTCCAGCGGGCCGTGGGCTGCCATCCCGTGCTCAGGTTAAAGCCCGTGGCGGACCGCCTGCCTATGTTGGCATAGGTGGAGGAGGTAAAGCCTTTCACGGTATCGATGGTCACATACGGCTCCATGGCATTGGTGGTAAGGGTGTGGTCTGCGCTGGCGGTCAGGCGTATCTCTTTCAGCAGGCCGTTATAGCGCAGGCCGAAAGTGTGGCTGAATTCCGGTTCCAGGTCCGGGTTGCCAAAGGTGATGTTGTTGGGATCACTGTCATCCACGTACGGGTTCAGGCTCCATACCCAGGGGCGCTGCAGGCGCCGGCTGTAGGAAAAGGCAATGGCCTGTTGCGCGTTCAGTGCAAGTGAAATATTAGCAGTAGGCACAAAGTTCAGATAATCATTGTCTAAGGACGTATTACCGGAAATAAAACGTGCATTTACGGAGGTGTGCTCCAGCCGGGCGCCCAGCAGCACGTTCAGCTTTTCCTTTACTTTAAACCGGTAGGTGGTGTAGAAGGCCAGCACATCCTGCCCGTAGTGGAATGCATTGGAGCGGCCGGGATTTTCCCGGAAGATGCCCGGTTCCTCCTTCACCAGTTGGGAAAAATCGCTTTCTATGGTGCGGAAAATAGCCTTGGCGCCGGTTTCCAGCAGTTGCTGATGCGGCAGCGGGTGGCTGTAATCCAACTGGATGGTGGTTTCCGTGTGCTGTTCATTATTGTTGTTGAAGAGCTGCACATATCCGCCCGGGTCATTGTTCTGTGTATTGTCGGAATGCAGGCTGTTATCGCCGGCGTTCAGGTTGAGGGACAGGCTCAGGGTGCGCGCCGGCTGCCGGAATTTTTTCTGGTAATCCAGCCCGGCGTCATAGCTGTTACGCCGGTATTTGGGGAAAGCGGTGTACTGGCCGGTTTGCAGCCGCTGCGCCAGGCTGTCGTGCAGCAGGTTTAGCTGCTGTGAGCGGGTGCTGTTGCGGCTGATGTCCACATTGCCGTATACGCTTAGGCTGCTGCTGCTGTCCAGGTCATAGCTCAGTTCCAGGTTGCCGTTCAGGGAAGAGCCGTCGAAGGTGCTGGTGCCGCTTTGCAGCAGGGTGGTGCGGTTGCCGGGCACATAACTTTCCAGCCTTCCGTCGGAGCGGCCTTTGTTGCGGTAGTAGTTGGCGCTCATGTAGCTGGCAATGCCGAGCTTCCCGGCCTTGATATTGAGCGTGCCGCCGCCGTAGGCAAAGCCCCGGGTATTGTAATTCCCGTACAGGGTACCGTTATGGCCGCTGAACTTTGGCCGGGTAATGATATTGATAATACCGGCGGCGCCTTCCGCATCATAGCGGGCCGACGGCTCGGTGATCACTTCTATGCTGTTGATGACGCTGGCCGGGAAGGAGTGCAGGGCCTCTGCCGGGTTCCGGGCTATTACGGAGGTGCTTTTGCCGTTTAGCAGCACTTTGAAGCTGCTGCTGCCTTTCAGGCGGATGTTGCCATCCGGGTCTACGGTGACCAGGGGTACCCGCCGGAGCATTTCCGCCGCTGAAAGGGCGTCTTTATTGAGGTCCTGTTCCACGTTGTAAACCAGGCGGTCGTCCTTTATTTCCAGCAGGGGCTTTTGCCCGGTTACGGTCACTGCCTGCAACTGCCGGGTGGCGGGCTGCAGGTAGGAGGTGGGCAGCGTATGGCGCGGATGCAGGGAGTCGGCGGTGAAAGCTTTTAGGAGCAGGGGCGTATAACCGTTGAGCCGGATGCTGATGGTGTACCGGCCCGGGCTTACCCCGGCAAGGCTGAAATGTCCCTGTTCATCTGTCAGGGTGTTCATCACCGGCCGGCGGCTGGCGGCCTGCAGCAGGGTAACAGTGGCATAGGCCAGCGGCTGGCGGGTGACGCTGTCTGCTACCTGGCCGGTAACGTGAATGGCTGCTGTATGCTGGGCATGGGCAAAAAAGGGGCAGGACAGGATGGTAAGCAGGGCGAGGATGCGGTTTTTCATTGGTTGATCACGATAGATTGCATAGTGGTTGATACGCGTTAGTGGAAAAATCTGGGTTTAGATGTTCATGTTGGTCAAGGGTCTTGCATTCGGGTTTTCATGAGTCGGTGCTTTGCTACAATAAACAGCATGCTAAAGTTAACGGAAGAATTGTTAAGATTTAACAAAAACTAAGAAATTAGTTTGGTTTTGATTGAAGAAAAAGTGCAGGGTGATGGCTTAATACATTGATAATCAGCCTTAAATTTGGTTGAAAAATATAATTTATTCACAGTTGTGTATAAATAAATAGGGTTTATCCGGCAGCCACCGTTAATTTACTGTTTGATTTGGACAAATAACCAATAGGCATTCAGCGAATCGTAATTATCTTTGACAGCTTAAAAAAATAAACCTGGAGCGACCGTGCGTTTAAAAACATTAGAAATCAAAGGCTTCAAAAGTTTTGCAGACAAAACCGTTCTGAATTTCGATGAAGGCATTACCGGGGTGATTGGACCGAATGGCTGTGGAAAGAGTAACATCATTGACTCCATCCGCTGGGTGATAGGAGAGCACAAGATCAGCAACCTGCGCTCCGAGAACCAGGCCGGCCTGGTATTTAACGGCTCCAAAAGCCGTTCCGCCAGCGGTATGGCAGAAGTGAGCCTCACTTTTGAGAATACACGCAATGTGCTGCCCACCGAGTTTACCACCGTTACCATTACACGTAAGTTCTATAAGAACGGCGACAGCGAGTACCGCCTGAATGATGTGGCCTGCCGCCTGAAAGATATCCATAACCTGTTCATGGACACCGGCGTAAGCACGGACTCCTATGCCATCATTGAACTGGGGATGGTGGACGATATCATCAAGGACAAGGAGAACAGCCGCCGCCGCATGCTGGAGCAGGCCGCCGGCATCTCCATCTACAAAACCCGTAAAAAGGAAGCCAAGACCAAGCTGGACGCCACGGAAGGAGACCTGAACCGTATCGAGGACCTCCTATTCGAGATCAATAACAACCTGAAGACCCTGGAAAGCCAGGCCCGCAAGGCGGAACGCTTTTACGAAGTAAAGAAGGAATACCGCGATATCAGCATAGAGCTGGCCAAAGCCGCCCTGGAAGGATTTAATATCACCTTCAGGGAGCTTTCGGAGCAGCAGCAGACCGAAACCGACCGGAAAATGGCCCTGGAAGCGGAGATCGCTACGGAAGAAGCGGCCGTGGAAGACGATAAGCTGCATTTTGTGGCCAAGGAAAGGGAGCTGCAGGTGCTGCAGAAGTCCTTTAACGAGCTGGTAGCCACCATCCGCACCAAGGAAAATGACAAGAACCTGGCCACCCAGCAACTGACCTACCTGCGCGAACGGGAAAAGAACCTGACCGATTTCCTGAACAACGCGGAAGGACAGCTCCAGGGACTGACGGACTCCATTGAATTTACCGGCAAACAGGTAGAGGAGGAGCAGGAAGTGTTCGACACCATGCAGGACGAACTGGAAACCCTGCACGACATGGTGGAGGAAAAGAAAGAACATTTCCACCAGAAAAAGCAAATGCTGGAAAACCTGCGCCGCGACCAGCAGCAATGGCAGCGCCAGCAGTTTGAGGCGGAAAAGAAAGTAGCCGTGGCCGATACCTCCGTGCAGAACCTGCAGCGCAGCATACAGCAGTTGCAGGAGGAAAAGACCAGCCGCCAGGGACAGATACAGCAACTGGAAGATGAAAAGGCCACCCTGCAGGATACCCTGGCCGAAAGCAAGGAAGCACTGGAGGAAATGGTGCGCTTCCAGGAAGAGACCAAAGGCAAGATACTGGCCACCCAGTCCGACATAGAAGGGCTGCGGGACCAACTGGTGGATGAGAACCGAACCCTGGACGCCAAAAAGAACGAATACGACCTGTTAAAATCGCTGGTGGACAGCCTGGAAGGCTATCCCGAAAGCATCAAGTTCCTGAAGAAGAACAATGAATGGAACAACAGGGCGCCCATCCTGTCGGACATATTTTTCTGTAAGGAAGACTACCGCACCTGTATTGAGAACCTGCTGGAGCCTTACCTGAACTATTACGTGGTAAACAACGCGGAGGAGGCCGTGCAGGCCATCCGCCTGCTGGACCTGCACAAGAAAGGCAAGGCCAACTTCTTTATACTGGACCAGTTCCACCACCAGGGCGGCAACCTCTTTACCCCGCCCGGCACCGTACCGGCGCTGGACGTGGTGGAAATAGACGAGCGCTATAAAGGACTGGGCAACTACCTGCTGGGCAAAGTGTTCATTGCGGAGGACATCAGCAGCATGGAATTTGACCAGGTAGCGGACCAGGATGCGCTGATCGTGGAAAAAAGCGGGCGCATGTACCGCGGCAAGTACAGCTTCAGCGGCGGCTCCGTAGGGCTGTTTGAAGGCAAAAAGCTGGGCCGCGCCAAGAACCTGGAAAAGCTGGACGCCGAGATCAAGGCGCTGGAAACCGTGGTGAGCGGCCTGCGCCAGCAGATACAGGACAAGCATAACGAAGTGCTGGGCTACAACAGCCAGCTCAATGAAAATAATATCAATAACGCCCGCGAGAAGATCAGCCAGTTGAACAACCAACTGTTTGCCCTGCAGAACCGTATTGAGAACTTCCACCACCTGATCGCCTCCGGCGATAAAAGGCTGGAGGAAATGACGCAGTCCCTGGCCACCAACCAGCAAAGCATTGCAGGTGTAAAGGATGAACTGGAAGGGCTCAACGAAAAGGTGCATGCCCTGCATGACGGCATCGTGGAGGCGGACCGGGCTTCCCAGGAAGCGGAACAGCAGTTTAACCAGGCCAATGTACAGTATAACAATCAGAACCTGCAGCATACCCGCCAGCACAGCAAGGTGCAGGCGCTGAAGCAGGAGCTGGAATTCAAGCGCAAGCAGCTCAGCGACCTGCATACCCAGATCACCAGCAACAAATCCCAACTGGAAGATGCCGTGGCCAATATTGAAGCCGCGCAGGAAAAGCTGGGCCACGCGGAGGACGGGCTGATAGACCTGTTCCGCCGCAAGGAGGAGGAAGAAAAGGCCCTGAACGAAAAGGACCAGGAATACTACAACTTCCGCAACCAGTTGAATGAAAAGGAAAGCACCCTGCGCGCCCGCCAGCGTGCCAAGGAACAACTGGAGCAGGCCCTGACCACTATCAAGGACAAGGTGAACGAGCTGAAGCTGCAACTGGCCTCCATGAAAGAAAGGCTGAGCGTGGAGTTCAAGGTGAACCTGGACGAGATACTGGACGACGCCCGCACCAGCACCCTTTCCGCAGACGAGCTGCAGGGCAGCGCAGAACGGCTGAAAAAACGCCTGGAGAACATGGGCGAGATCAACCCTACCGCCATAGAGGCCTTCCAGGAAATGAAGAAACGCTACGAGTTTATCCTGGAACAGAAGAACGACCTGGTGGCCGCCAAGGAATCGCTAATGGCCACTATACAGGAAGTGGAATCTACCGCCAACCAGAAATTCCTCGAAACCTTCAATACCGTAAAGGAGAACTTTATCCGCGTGTTCAAGGCCCTGTTTACCGAAGAAGACCAGTGCGACCTGATACTGGGCGACCCGGAGAACCTGGCCGAAACCAGCATAGAGATCATTGCCAAACCCAAAGGCAAGCGCCCGGCCGCCATCACCCAGTTGTCCGGTGGTGAAAAAACGCTGACCGCCACGGCGCTGCTGTTCGCCATCTACCTGATCAAACCCGCGCCCTTCTGTATCCTGGATGAAGTGGACGCCCCGCTGGATGATGCCAACGTGGGCAAGTTCACCAACATGATCCGCAAATTCTCCGATAATTCGCAGTTCATTATTGTTACGCACAACAAGCAAACCATGGCTGCGGTAGACGTGATCTACGGCGTAACTATGCAGGAGCCGGGGGTGAGCAAGCTGGTGCCGGTGGATTTCAGGAGCTTGAACTAAAGTGGAAAAAATTCTGGGAGGTAATGGAAAAAATTCCTATATTTGGGAAAGACTTTCATTATGATGTCGGCAAAAGCAAAAAGAACGGGCCCCGCTGCCCCCCGTAAAAGTACCCCGGCAGCCCATTCCCAAAGCAGCCAGGATAAGCCGGCTCCCGCTGCGGAGGCATCCGGCATCAGCCAGGCATTTAAAGACATCGATCTGAAGAACAATTATCAACTGGTCACCAAGGCCCTGAGCGGCGTGTACGCAGATACCTTCATCAAGTTCGTGGACCTGGCCAATATTTCCAGGAATGACCTTGCTGCCGCCATGAACATATCCGCCAAAACCATCAAGAACAAGCTTGCAGATAAAGCGCCCCTTGATCCCAACCAGGGAGAGCACCTCCTGAAGATCATCGCGCTTTTTGAAATGGGAGAGCAGGTATTCGGCGGCCTGGAAGGATTTAAACGCTGGCTTGAAAGACCCTTTTTCGGCAAAGCCCGGAAACCCGAAGATTTCATCAGAACCACAGGCGGCGTAGACCTGATCATGGACGAGCTGAAGCGCCTGGCTTACGGAGATGCCATTTAACCCCCGCCATGCAAGTATTCAGGATCGCCTACAAAGACTACGCTAAAGCATTGATCCCCTCCAAAGCCAATGGCCGCTGGGCCGCCGCCGGCAAAGCCGTGATCTATACGGCCGGCTCCATTGCCCTGGCCATGCTGGAAAACCTGGTGCGCCGGCAGGGACTGGGATTTAATGACGATTACCGCATTATGGTGATTGAAATACCCAACAGCCTGGAAATGCTGACCATTAAAACCAGCAGCCTGGAAGAGGGCTGGAATGATGTGCTGGACTATTCAAAATGCCAGCCCGCCGGCCACCGCTGGTATGATGAGGCCCGGTACCCGGTCATGAAAGTGCCCTCCGCCATTGTTCCGCTGGAGTATAATTATGTACTGAACGTTAATCATGCGGATTTCAGTAAAGTAAAACTTATTGACGTAGCAGGTTTCATTCCCGATCCCAGGATTGAAGCAATGCTGAAAGGAACAGAGAAGGGCTGATCTGCTGTTTTGTTTTATAGCATATTATTCAGTCCCAGGTACTGTAGCAGCATAATGGTCTTCGCATCCCTGATCTGACCATTTGTTATCATCTGCATGGCTTCATCAAAGGGAAGCTCCAGCACTTCAATATCTTCCTGCTCATGTTCCAGGCCTCCGCCGCTGTTCACTTTCATATGGCTGGTATACTCTGCAATGAAGAAATCCAGGATCTCCGTTACGGAACCAGGTGACATATACGCTTCAAATATTTTACGGACTTCCGTTATATGGTACCCGGTTTCCTCCGCTGCTTCTCTTTTGATACAATCCTCCGGGTTATCATTGTCCAATAACCCGGCGCAGGCCTCTATCAGCATACCGCCCGGGTTGCCGTTGATGAAAGAAGGCAGGCGGAACTGCCTGGTTAGCACAACAGTGCCCTGCGCCCTGTTATATAATAGAATGGCAGCGCCATTGCCCCTGTCATAGGCTTCACGGGCATGTGTTTTCCAGCATCCGTCCCGGTCTTTATAATCGTACGTTATTTTCTTTAGTACGTACCAATTATCCGACAGGATCTCCTCGCTTTTTATTTTTATTTCCGGGTCCATAAAATGATTATATTTGATCGATTATGATTATTTTGATCAAATATACTGTTTATTATGGGATTCCCGGAACGAAAGAAAAGAATTTTAAATGCCCTGGAAAGTGCGGATAGCCTGGATGTACGCCAGCTCTCAGCACAGTTGGATATATCGCCTGTTACCATCCGGCGTGATCTTCAGCTATTGGCGGATGAAGGATTGTTGATAAGAACGCATGGGGGAGCCATGAAAGCGGCGTCCAGACATCCTTTTACCGCTTTTTTGGATAAGGCCACGGTAATGCCGGATAAGAAGCGGCAGATCGGGAAGCTAGCCGCTTCCCTTGTGCAGGAGGGAGATACTATTTTTCTGGATTGCGGAAGCACGGTATTTTGCATGTGTGAGCATTTAAAGAGGATACCGGGCCTCAGGATTATAACCAATTCGCTTCCGGTTGTTGCGGAATTTATGGAGGTGGATCAGGTGCAGGTCAATTTAATTGGCGGAGAGATAGATAAAGCGCGAAAGGCCGTACATGGCCAACAGGCGGTGCTGCATATTGATAGCTACCATGCGGCAAAAGCTTTCATTGGTGTGGACGGGCTTTCAGCAAACAGGGGCCTTACCGCTTTCAGTGAAAAAGAAGCTGCTATCAGCAAGGCGATGAGCAGGAATGCGGACCTTGTGTACCTGCTTTGCGACTCTTCCAAGATCGGGAAAGACAGCTACTTCAAATTTGCGCCGCTTTCTGTATTCAATTTTTTAATAACTGATAAGGAGATTCCTGCGCAGCAGGTAAAGGCCTTAAAGGCGAAGCATGTAGAGATAATGCCCTAAAATTTGAATATTCCCTTCCCGTATGTTATTTTAGTTCTTTGCAATCGATTTTATAAATGAAGAACTGGTACCACGCCCGCTACCTGTTAGCCGCTGCCCTGCTAACAGCATCCTGTCAATCCAACCCGCCTGCCCGGAAAGACAAACCGCAGGAAGACTCGCTGGCCATGCGCGAAAAATATGCAGCATCGCCTGTACTGGACGCTGCTGCCGCTATTGAGCATATGCAGGTGGAAGAGGGAATGCAGGTGCAACTGGTGGCGGGAGAGCCGGATGTGTTTGTGCCGGTGGCCATGACCTTTGACGAAAAAGGCCGGATGTGGGTGGTGGAAATGATGGGCTATATGCCCGATACCTCCGGCACCGGGGAAGACATGCGCAACGGCAAGGTGGTGATACTGGAAGATACGGACCATGACGGCAGGGTGGACAGCCGTAAGGTATTCCTGGACTCGCTGGTGCTGCCCAGGGCCGTTTGCCTGGTAGAGAACGGGGTACTGTTGGCAGAGCCGCCCAAACTGTGGTTCATAGAAAATAATGACGACCATCCCGGTAAAAAGACGCTGGTAGATGATAAATACACGGAAGGCGGCAACGTGGAGCACCAGCCCAACGGCCTGCTCCGCGCTATGGACAACTGGATCTACAACGCCAAATCGGATAAGCGTTACCGTAAGTCGGGCAATAAATGGCTGATAGAGCATACCCATTTCCGGGGGCAGTGGGGCATTACCCAGGACAATTACGGCCGCCTGTTCTACAATAATAATTCAGAGAACCTGCTGGGCGATTACTTCAGTCCCGGCCTGGGCGCCAATAATCCCCAGCAGCGCAGCGTATCCGGTTATGATGAGAACATCGTGCCGGACAACCGGGTGTTTCCCATCCGGGCCACGCCGGGCGTGAACAGGGGCTACATGAAAGGGATACTGGACGACAGCCTGCGACTGGTGAACTTTACCGCAGCCTGCGGCCCGGTGGTGTACCGGGGCGGCCTGCTGGGCGCGGCCTATGCCGGCAATGCTTTTGTTGCGGAGCCCTCCGCCAACCTCATCAAACGCAACCTGCTGCAGGACAGCGGCTATATTGTGACCGGGCGCCAGGCTTACCACGGGCATGAGTTCCTGGCCAGCACGGACGAGCGCTTCCGCCCGGTAAACCTGTACACCGGTCCCGATGGCGCGCTGTACATACTGGACATGTACCGCGGCATTATCCAGCACAAGACCTACCTGACGCCTTACCTGCGGAACGAGATCAGGGCGCGGAACCTTACCCAGCCGCTCAACTGCGGCCGCATTTACAGGGTAGCACCCAAAGAAGCCAAAAACATACAGCCGGTAACGTTACCTGGCGATCCGGCCGGGCTGCTGGCCCTGCTGGACCATCCCAACGGCTGGGTGCGCGACCGCGCGCAGCAAATGATCGTAGACCATCATTATACTACACTGGCGCCGCAATTGCGTGAAAAACTGCAGCAGGAGCAAAAGCCCTGGGGCCTGTTGCATGCCCTGTGGACCCTGGAAGGGCTGGGGCAACTGCAACTGGCGGATGTGGAAACCGTGCTGCTGCAGGCCAACCCTTACCTGAAAATACAAGCCCTGGCAGCTATGCCGGCCGTGATCAAGCCCGGGCAGGCGGACCAGGCGCTGGCGCTGATCACCCCCCTGCAGCAGAATGTGCTGCTGGCGCCTTCCGTAGCGCTGCTGCTCCCATCTATCAAACAGGTGAATGCCAAAGCCGCCGCGCAATTGCAGACCGAACTGCTGCACCGCTATGCTGACGACCGCTATGTAGCGGACGCCATTATCAGCAATATGGCCGGGCATGAACAGGAGCTGCTGCAGCAGCTTATGCAGTGGAATACGGATACCAGCCTGGTGATACACCGCCACCTGGAGAAAGTGCTAAAGAATATTGCCAACCAGCGCAAAGCCAGCCACAATGCCAGCCTGCAAAAGGAATACCCGCGTGGCGCCATGCTGTTTAAAAACGTGTGCCAGACCTGCCACGGCGCAGATGGTGAAGGCATCCAGTCCCTGGCGCCGCCCCTTAACCAGTCGCAGTGGGTGAACGGCGACAAGCACAAGCTCATTGCCATCGTGCTGTACGGGCTGCATGGCCCGGTATCTGTGAACGGCAAGGTATACCAGGCTCCGGAGATAAGCGGGGAGATGCCGGGTATCGGCAGTAACGACGAATTCTCAGATGGCGATATTGCGCAGGTGATCAGCTACATCCGCAATGCCTGGAGCAACCGCTCGGACAAGGTAACGGAAAAGGACGTACAGCAGGTACGCCAGCAGTATAAGGGCAGGGTGAAGCCGTTTACGGAACAGGAGTTGAAATAAAGAATGTAAAATGTAAAATCTCAAATGTAAAATGTAAAAGGTAGTGGAAGCATGTAGCTAAAGTAATACTGCCTTGTTGAAATATGCCCGCCAACTTTTACATTTGAAATTTAGCATTTTACATTTTTGTAAACGCAATGCGGTCCCCGTATGCAATATGGTATTTATCGCAGAAGCCTGCATTCACTTCCACCACGTACATCGCCTTTTTAAAGGAAGGTAGGCTTTCCTCGGAAAGGGGCGTGGCGTATTTCTGGATGGAGACGATCTCCTTGTTCTCATCCACATAGATAATATCCAGCGAGATATAGGTGTTCTTCATCCAGAAGGATTGTTCTTCCGCTTCGGAGAAGATGAACAGCATGCCCTGGTCGTCCGTCATGGATTTACGATTCATCAGGCCCTGGGCTCTTTCATCGTCCGACTCTGCCAGCTCTATGTTTATTTTGCGGATTGTGTCCTGGCTGGTTTTGCTGATGAAGTACAGCTCGCCCTCTTTTTTAAATTGAGGACCATTGTCTGCAACAAGGGCTGACGTGTCGGCGGTTCCATTGCCGGCGGTATTTCCCGTGCGATCGCCGCAGCCGGCAGTGTACAGGACAAACACCATGTTAAGGAACCATTTGGAAGTAGTGAACAACATTTTTGGCGATCTCATGACCCTGAAGTTAGGAAAGTTTTATATTTTTATTCAGTACCTGCTAAAATTCCACGACCATGCAACGCAGAGATTTCCTGAAGACTTCCGCCCGGGCGGGGCTTGTCTATTCCGCTTTACCTTTGCTGCCCTCCCTGCAACGTACGGCCGCTTACAAGCTAGCGCTGATCGGCTCCGGCTGGTGGGGCATGAATATTTTACGCAGCGCCTTACAGCACGGCGGCTGCAAGCTCACCGCCATTTGCGATGTGGACACCCGGCAGATGGATGCCGCCCTGCAAACCATCCGTACCCTGACGGCCGACCGGCCCAAAACGTATGGCGATTACCGTGAGCTGCTGCACCGGGAAAAGCCGGAGATCGTGATCGTGGCTACGCCGGACCACTGGCATCCGCTGATCGCTATTGCGGCCATGCAGCAGGGCGCGCACGTGTACGTGGAGAAACCCGTTTGCCATACCATTAACGAAGGCAAGGCCATGGTGAAAGCTGCGCGGCAGTACGACAGGACGGTGCAGGTAGGCACGCACCGGCGGGTATCGCCGCATAATATATCCGGCATGGAGTTTCTCCGGTCCGGTAAGCTGGGAGAAATAGGGATGGTACGGGCATTTGTGCATTACCCCGGCGGCCCGGGCAAGCTGGTGCCGGACCAGGAGCCGCCACCCGGCCTTAACTGGGACATGTGGTGCGGTCCTGCGCCTTTACGGCCTTTCAATCCCACCATTCATCCCAAAGGTTTCCGCGCCTACCTGGATTATGCCAACGGGCAGTTGGGCGACTGGGGCATTCACTGGATGGACCAGGTACTGTGGTGGACCGAAGAAAAATACCCGCGCAGGATCTTTTCCTCCGCCAACCGTTTCATTAAGAAGGACAACACGGATGCACCGGATACCCAGAACGTGATCTATGAATTCGAGTCCTTCACGGCTACCTGGGAGCACCGGCTGTATGCCGGCAATGAAGCGGAACGGACCAATGTAGGCTGTTATTTCTACGGCACGGAAGGCACCTTCCATATGGGCTGGCTGGATGGCTGGACCTTTTACCCTTCGGATAAAAATAAATCGATCATCCACGAAGCGCCCAAACTGCACAAACCTGATGAGCAGAACATACCGGAGCTATGGGCTGATTTTATGCAGGCCATTGCGCAAAAGCGCTCCCCGGTTTGTGATATCGCTATCGGGCAGCGCTCTACCAATATGAGCCTGCTGGGCATGCTGTCCGCAAAGCTGGGCCGCAGCATTGAATGGGATGGGGAAAAAGAGCAGGTGAAAAACGACGATGCCGCCAACCAGTTGCTGCAAAGGCAGTACAGGGGAGAGTGGGAGTACCCGGTTTAATTTGCCAATAATTCCTCGTCAGAGAAAACCTCGTCCGTATAATCCTTTATCTCGTTATAAACGGTGTCCCTTTCTACCGGCCTTCTGCCCGCCTGTTTGATGAGCATGGCCAGTTGGGCGGTGTTCATGGACGGGTGCTGCTCTTCGGCGCCGGCCATGGAATATATTTTGGTGGTATCGTCTATAGTGCCGTCCAGGTCATTTACGCCGAAGGACAGGGTGAGTTGGGCGGTGCTTCTGCCCAGCATGGGCCAGTAGGCCTTCAGGTGGGAGAAGTTGTCCATATATAGCCGGGCTATGGCGTACATGCGCAGGTCCTCTATAACAGTGGATTCCGGGATGTGGGACATTTCATTGTCCTTGTTCCTGAACTTGAGCGGTATAAAGGTGTTAAAGCCGTGCGTTTCATCCTGCAACTGCCGCAGGCGTTCCATATGATCTATACGGTGGCCGTAATTTTCTATATGGCCGTACAGCATGGTGGCGTTGGTGACCATGCCCAGTTGGTGGGCGGTACGGTGTATGTGCAGCCAGCCATCCGCATCTACCTTGTCATGGCATATCTGTGCGCGTATGGCCGGGTCAAATATCTCGGCGCCGCCGCCCGGCATGGATTGCAGGCCGGCCTCGTGCATGATGCGCATGCCTTCTTCCACGCTTACTTTGGCCTTGCGGAACATATAATCCAGCTCCACGGCGGTAAAGCCTTTGATATGCAGATCCGGGCGGTGCGCTTTTATTTTGCGCATCAGCTCACAGAAGAACTCCAGGTTCATTTTAGGATGCACGCCGCCTACAATATGCACTTCGGTTACGGGCTGGCCGTCGTAACCTTTTACAATGTCCAGCATCTGGTCTATGCTCAGCTCCCAGCCTTCTTCCCGGTGTTTGTACAGGCGGGAGTAGGCGCAGAACTTGCAGGCAAATACGCAGACGTTGGTGGGCTCTATATGAAAGTTGCGGTTAAAATAGGTCTTGTGCCCGTGCATGCGCTCCCTGACGGCATTGGCCAGGGCGCCCAGCAGGCCCGGCTCTCCTTTTTCAAACAGGGTGATGCCGTCTTTCGGCGTCAGGCGTTCCTGCGCCAGCACTTTTTCTCCTATGGTCCGTAAAGCAGTGTCCAGCCCGGGTTGTTGCAGCAGTGTCTCAACAGCAGGATGATCGGTTCGTCTCATTGTCATTGTACCTTGATTATTTTAACGGTCTTTGTCCTGTTCCTGTAAATTAACGTTACAAAATAAACACCATTTGGCGCATTTACCAAATCAAAGGTGAGACGGTTGCTGCTGTCAAGGGTGCTGGCGGACTGCCGTGCCAGGAGCTGCCCGGCGGTGTTAAAGAGCGCCACGGCATCCAGGTCTTCCGGTGGGGTGAGGAAGGTCACCAATACCTGACTGCTGGTGGGATTGGGTGTTACGGTGAAGCCCTGTTCCTTCAGGTAAGGGTTGACGGTTTTGGAAACGATGTTGATATTATCCAGGTAGATATTGTTCTCGAAATTGGAAATGTTGCGGAACACCAGCCGGAACTGCCCGAAGCGGATAAAACGGGTCAGGTTCACGGAGTCCCTGCGCCATTCGCTGGCAGCAGGTATAAATTCTTCAGCGGTAGGCGTGGTACGGGTGACGAGGTTGGGACCCCATTTGCCATACACGCTGTCCAGCGTTTGCCCGCAATCCGTGGTGACCAGCACCTGCAGTGAGTCCCAGGGATTATTCACCGCCGTGAGGCTGGACTGTACAGCCGCTGCTACATCAAAGAACAGGAATACGGAGTCGTAGCCCTGCACATTGATCACAGGGGAATAGAGGTCGTCTATAGCGCCGTTGGTGGCGTAGCCCAGGTTGCGTATCACGATGGACTGGCTGCCGGACCTGGCGGCGTCCCGGGTCAGCTCCCAGGTAAAGCTGTTGTCGGGATTCCAGAGATCCCAACTGCTGTCCGGCGGCAGGATGCTTTCTTCAAAGCCTTCAGCCAGGGGCAGGGTAGCGGGGGTATAGTAGCGGAAGCTGTCCAGGGCGGTATCATTTTCCGGCGCTTCATCTGCCACCCCGTTGGGCAGGGTAGTATAGGCGGTAATGATATGGGAGCCATCGCCGGCGGTACCAGCCGGCAGCGCTACGGAGGTTTGCGCCAGGGCGGCCAGGGAGCCGGTCCAGTTGAAGGATTGTGGTGTGCCGCCGTCCACCTGGTAGCTGATCTGTACGGATTGCAGGGTTTGCGTGCCCCTGTTCTTGAGCGTTACCACCGGCGTAAAACCGGGGTCGCAGATCTGCGCCTGCGGCGTGCTGATGCTGGTGATGCCAGCGTCATTCGCCTTCAGGTTCACCGGCAGGCAGCCATCGGAGCTGAGCAGGGAGGTGCGCAGGTTGTCCAGTACAAAGCGCATACGGGTGGCCTGTCCGGTGGTAAACAGGTGCATGCAGGCGTCGTCCGTATAATCCATATAGTTCATGAACATAAAGCCCGGAGCCGTGCTGGTGCAGATATCCGTTTGCGGAAAGGAGGGACAGCCATAGGTGCGCGTGCCCTGCAGGGGGGTATCGTCCACGCCGTCGTCCTGGGTACAGCGGGCCGTGGAGCCGCTGCCATCATCATCGCCCCAGATATGGCGCAGGTTAAAGTAGTGGCCCACTTCGTGGGTGGCGGTACGGCCGCCGTTAAAGGGAGCGCTAGCGGTGCCGGTAGTGCCGAAGGCGGAGTACAGCACCACTACGCCCTGCTCTGCATCCGGGAAGGCGCTGCCCGGAGGGGTGGCCACGCCCAGGTAGCTGTTGGACAGCTCGCATACCCAGATATTCAGGTAACGGTCGGGGTCCCAGGCATCGGAACCGCCGCTGGCCGTATATTTTACTTCATAAGCTGCATTGGTGCCGGCATTAAAGGGGGCATGATTGCTGGCTACCCGCACGATGCCGGTGGCAGGATCACCGTCCGGCGTGCGCTGCGCCAGGCAAAAGGTAATGCCGGTATTGCCGATCAGCTCTTTCCAGGCATCCGGTACGCTGACGGTGTCCGGGTTGGTGCCGGTGTAGTCCGCGTTCAGCACGGCTACCTGGGAAGCCACCTGTGCGTCGGTCACGATGGAAGGATCGGGCAGCACGATGTGCACCACTACGGGAATGGTAACGTCCGGGCCGGCGGCGCCGCGCAGCAGTTGCTGTTGGGAAAGGGCCTGCTGCAGGCGCAGCTCCAGCGCTTCGCGTTGTTGCTGCAGGTAAGGGAACTCCCTGATCTTATTACGAATAGCATCTTCCGTGGCGCAGGTACGTTGTGCCTGCAACGGCAGGAGGTATGATAAGCATAGGAGCAACAGGGTAAACGTACGCAATAGTTTCTGTTTTATGGTTACTATCTGACATCACAAGATACAAGTTAAAACGTGAATCCTGCAATATGAATCGATGAACAGCAGTTGTGGGTCGTTAACCCCTTATAAAAGCGCGCCTGCAATACATCCGCACATCAGGCAGGCAATGGTGCCGCCTACCAGGGCCTTTACGCCCAGCTCCGTCAGGTTCCGCCGCTGGTTGGGCGCAAGCTGGCTGATGCCGCCTATCTGTATGCCGATGGAGGCAAAGTTGGCGAACCCGCAAAGCGCATAAGTGGCTATCAGCAGGGATTTAGGGTCCTGTATGAGGTTGGCGGCCTTCATATTACCCAGGGAAACGTAGGCCACAAACTCGTTCAGGATGGTTTTTTCCCCCAGGAGCTGCCCCACGGACACCATGTCCTGCTGCGCCACGCCGATCAGCCAGGCTACCGGGGCAAACACATAGCCCAGTATCATCTGCAGGGACAGCTCCTGGTAGCGCCCGCCGGTAGCGCTGGCCACCTGGCTGTTCAGCTCAGTGATACCGCCCACCCATCCCATGAGGGCATTGGCCACGTACATGATGGCGGTAAACACCAGCAGCATGGCGCCTACGTTCACGGCCAGCTTCAGGCCGTCCGTAGTGCCCAGGGAAAGTGCGTCCAGGAAATTGTCGCCCAGCTTTTCCTTAGACACCACGAGCTCCTTGGAAAGCTGTTCTTTGTTCGTTTGCGGGAATAATATCTTGGACACCACAATGGCCGCCGGCGCACTCATAATGGACTGGCTGAGCATGTGCAGGGCAAAGTAGTTCTGCTGCACCGGGTCCGTGCCGCCCAGCATGCCCACGTAGGCCGCCAGCACGCTGCCGGCGGTATTGGCCATGCCGCCGATCATGATACAGAGGATCTCCGAGCGGTTCATGGCTTCCAGGTAGGGACGGATCATCAGCGGCGCTTCCGTTTGCCCCAGGAATATATTGGCGGCGGTAGACAGGCTTTCCGCGCCGGATATATTCAATTTGTTGAGCAGGTACGCGAACACATATACGATCTTCTGCAGCACCCCCAGGTAGTACAGGATAGAGGATAGCGCCGCAAAGAAAATGATGTTGGGCAGTACCTGCACGGCAAAGATATAGGCCCAGTTGCCGCTGGGGTCCGCCAGGTTGCCGAATATGAACTCCGTGCCTTTGTGGCTCAGGTTGATCAGGTCTACAAAAGCGCCGGATATCTTTTGCAGGATGATAGGGAAGATGTCCGGCGGGCATAATTTCGTATATACGGCTACGGTAAGCACCAGGCACATGGCCAGTATGCTCCACTTGATCAGCTCTATTTTGTCCCGTTTGAACAGCAGCCATAACAGCAGCCAGAGCAGGCCAAAGCTGAGCGTAATGGCCAGGTTGGGCAGCCGGAACTGCGTGCTGCGGATAATGCCGAGGAAGAATACCAGCAGCACGCCTACGGCCAGTATAATGCTCACTGCGTCTGCATGCAGCGGTTTTTCCTTTACCCGCTTCAGCCGGTTAAACACGGTATACAGCGCAATTACGCCAAAGGCCAGCCAGAACACCGGCTGGTCGCCTATACGGGTGTTCAGCACGCCCATGGCAAACATGATCTGGGCAAAAACGCCCATGCCTACCAGCTTCCAGTCCACCGCCCGGCGGTTGTTGCTCAGGAGATAGCAAACAGCAATCAGAAATACCATGCCTATGCCGCCACGCAGCAGGTTATACCAATGAAAAGACATATTTAGATTTAGATAGCATTAAACAAATCCGCAGCGAATAAAAACGGAAAATACATGATTCAGCAATTAGTTGTTGCCCGGCTCCCGGTTTTTACAACAAAAATGGCATAAATTATAACATATATTATATTTGTTGCATAATTACGATCCTATCACCTATTGAACGAGATATCCATGAAGGTTGCACTGATCGAGCTGGGGGGCTCGCATGTGGAGTGTATGCATGCACAGGTATTATTTTTACAACAGCAACTACGCTATCGTAATCTCCTTATCCAAATACACATCCTGCACGGCCTGCAGCAGCGCTACGCCTTCTTTGAAGGGGCGCTGGAAGGCTTTGCGGCCCAGGATAAGCCCGGTGCCGCCCGCACGTTTGTTGATGATGGCCGCGCGTAGCGCTTCTGTAAGGTCTTTTTCCCCTTGGGATTCCCCGCCGGAGTTGATCAGCCCTATGCGGCCGGCATACCCGTTCAGCACCTGGTAGCGGCACAGGTCTATGGGATGCGTGGTGGTAAGCTGGTCATACATGGCCGGGTGGGATTTCCCGAACTGTATGGCGGTAAAGCCGCCGTTGGTTTCCGGCAGCTTCTGCTTTACCAGGTCTGCCTGTATGGTGGCGCCCAGGTGGTTAGCCTGCCCCGTGAGGTCGGCGGCGGTATGATAGTCTTTGCCATCCTTTACAAATGCTTTATTACGGGTGTAGCACCACAGGATGGTGGCCATGCCCAGCGCATGGGCCTCTTCAAAAGCCTGCGCTACTTCCACGATCTGCCGGGAAGATTCCGGGCTGCCGAAATAGATGGTAGCGCCCACGGCCGCCGCGCCCAGGTTCCAGGCCTCCCGCACGGAGCCGAACATCACCTGGTCATATTTGGTGGGATAGGAGAGCAGCTCGTTATGATTGATCTTTACTATAAAAGGTATCTTATGGGCATAGGTGCGGGAAAACAGGGCCAGGTTGCCAAAGGTGGTAGTCACGGCATTGCAGCCGCCTTCCACCGCCAGCTTCAGTATATTTTCGGGATCAAAGTAGATGGGATTGGGCGCAAAGGCGCTGCCTGCGCTGTGCTCTATATCCTGGTCTACCGGCAGTATGGAGGCGTAACCGGTGCCGGCCAGCCGGCCGTGCCGAAAAATGGCGCCCAGGCTCCGCAATACCTGCGGGGAGCGGTTGCTGGGCAGGAAGATATTCTCAAAGAAAGTAGGGCCGGGCAGGTGTAGCTGCTCCTTGGGAATGGCCTTGCAGGTATGGTGCAGCAGGTCCTGCAATTCATTTTCGGGAAAGTGTTGCGTGAGTGTTTGCTGTTGCATGGGCGTACCGTTTAGCTGTAAGGAAGCTACAAAAATTAGTCCGGTTGCCCGCTGCCCCATAAAACAGCAAGGTCCCGGAACTTTGCCGGGACCTTGTACTGCCGTTGATGTAAACTATATTTACAGGTTTGCCTGAATTTTCTTTTCCAGTACGGACCGGGGAGCTGCACCCACCTGCTTGTCCACCACCTGGCCACCTTTAATGAACAGGATGGCCGGTATGCTGGTGATACCGTAGTTGATGGATAACTGCGGATTCTGGTCCACATTTACCTTGCCTATATTTACCTTTCCGGCATAATCCTTAGACAGATCTTCGATAACGGGACCTATCGCGCGACAGGGACCGCACCATTCCGCCCAGAAATCGATCACACTCAATTTATCAGAGCTTAATACTTCTGTCTGGAAGTTGGAATCAGTGAATTCTAAAGCCATTGTTTTTTTATTTAAGGTTTTAATATTCTTACCTCTTTCTTATTTCTTCAAAAAATGATCCGCATGCAAATTACTGCATTTTTGACACCTTACTTATTGATTGTTTCTATATACACATCAATATCCGGCTGTTTTGCCAAAAACTGCGCCAGTTCGTCATTCATCTCAATGTGCCGGTTAAAGGTATGCAGCTTTACCGTCAGCTCTTTGTCCCGGTCTATCAGTTGCAGGTACAGCTCGCTGGCGCCCGGGTACTTGCCTGCATTGTCGCAGAGGAAATCCACTACTTCCCGGGTAATGAACTTGGGCATGGTCACCAGGCAGATCTGTTTGGTATGCGTTTTCTTCACCTCCTGCAGTAATTGTATGCTGCCTACCTTGAATTCATACTCCTGGTCATTGAAGCGCTTGGGCTTGAAGCCGCCGTTAATAAACAGGCAGAGCCCGCTTTTCAGGTAGGGGGCAAAACGGATAAAATCTTCGCTCCACAGGGCAAATTCGAATTTACCGGTATAATCCTCGATGGTCATAATACCGAACTGCCGGTTGTTGCGCGATATCCTTTCCTGGGCATTTGTGACGTATACGGCCAGGCGGAAATTGCGCTCCCGTCCGCGGCCTCCGCCGCCCGGGGCGGTGATCTCCGCCTGGTACTCCACCAGCTCCTGCACGGTATTCATGTTATAATACCTGCTTTCAAAGCGGTAATCGTCCAGGGGGTGGCCGGAAATATAAATGCCGGTTACGTCCCGCTCATTATTCAGCTTCATGATCAGGGGCCAGGGATCGCAGGGGGGGATCTTGGGCGGTTCCACGTCCGGCAGCTCGTCCATACCAAAGAGGCTGCCTACGGACTGGGCGCCGGCGGATACCTGGTTGCCGAACCTGATGATCTTGTCCAGCCCGGTCATATTCTCGCCTTCAGCCTTATTGAAATACTGGGCGCGGTGCAGGGCCGGGAAGCAGTCAAAAGCGCCGGACATGGCCAGGGCTTCCAGTGACTTCTTGTTCACAGCCCGCTGGTTCACCCGTTTGATCAGGTCAAAAATGCTGGTATAGGCACCGTTCTGCTGCCGTTCTTCCAGCAGGTTCTCAATGGCGGCTTCGCCCACGCCTTTCAGGCCGGCCAGGCCAAAACGTACCTGTCCCTGCTTATTCACTGCAAAGCCTTTGAAAGACTCATTCACATCCGGCGGCAATACGTCTATGCCCATGCGTTTACACTCTTCCATAAAGAAGGTGATCTTTTCTATATTGCTGGCGTTGTTCAGCACCGCCGCCATGTATTCCGCCGGGTAGTGGGCCTTCAGGTAAGCGGTCTGGTAAGCCACGAAGGCGTAGCAGGTGGAGTGCGACTTGTTAAAGGCGTAGGAGGCGAATGCTTCCCAGTCCGTCCACACCTTGTCGCATACCTTGGGATCGTGGCCGTTTTTGGCGCAGCCTTCCATGAACTGCGACTTCATTTTGTCCAGCACGGCTTTCTGCTTTTTACCCATGGCCTTCCGCAGGATGTCCGCATCTCCCTTGGAGAAGCCGGCCAGCTTCTGGCTCAGCAGCATCACCTGTTCCTGGTACACGGTAATACCGTAGGTATCGCTCAGGTATTCCTCCATTTCCGCCAGGTCGTACTGCACGGGCTCCAGGCCATGCTTACGGCGGATAAAGGTAGGGATGTACTCCAGCGGCCCCGGGCGGTACAGGGCGTTCATGGCGATCAGGTCGTCAAACCGGTCAGGTTTCAGCTCACGGAGGTATTTCTGCATGCCGGGCGACTCAAACTGGAATGTACCGTTGGTTTCGCCTTTCTGGTACAGCTCGTAGGTCTTGGTATCGTCCAGCGGAATATCGTCGATGCTGATCTCCACGCCGTGGTTCTGTTTGATCAGCTCCAGTGCACCTTTGATAATGGTGAGGGTTTTCAGGCCCAGGAAGTCCATTTTAATAACGCCGGCGCTTTCGATGATGCTGCCTTCAAACTGGGTCACCAGCAGGTCGGAGTCCCTGGCGGTGGATACGGGTATCAGCTCGGAAAGGTCTTTCGGGGCGATGATGATACCGGCGGCATGTATGCCGGTGTTACGCACGGAGCCTTCCAGCACGCAGGCCTCGCGGAGCACTTCGCCGGCCAGGTCTTCGCCTTTGATCAGCTCCCGCAGCTTTCTTACATTTTCCAGCTCTTCCGCGCCGAGGGCCTCTTTTTCGGACAGGCTCTTTTCCCCGTCCAGGGGAGCGTTGAAAATACGGTCCAGTTGTATGCCCGGCTTTTCCGGCACCAGCTTGGCCAGGGCATTGCTCTCCGGCAGGGGGAGGTCCATTACGCGGGCTACGTCCTTGATGCTCATTTTGGCGGCCATGGTACCGTAGGTGATGATCTGGGCCACCTGGTTGCGACCATATTTCTGCACTACGTAGTCGATCACCTTCTGGCGGCCTTCGTCGTCAAAGTCCGTGTCAATATCGGGCATGCTCTTACGTTCCGGGTTCAGGAAACGTTCGAACAGGAGATTGTATTTAATGGGATCAATATTGGTAATGCCGATGCAATAGGCTACGGCAGAGCCGGCAGCCGAACCACGACCGGGACCGATGAACACGCCCAGGTCGCGGCCGGCCTTGATGAAGTCCGATACGATCAGGAAGTAGCCGGCAAAGCCCATGTTCTCGATTACCTGCAGCTCGAAGTTGAGGCGCTCTTCTACTTCCGGCGTCATTTCCTGGTAACGCTGGCGGGCGCCTTCAAACGTGAGGTGGCGCAGGTACTGGTCCTGGGTGAAGAACTCCGGCGGTATGGGGAAGTTGGGCAGCAGGATATCCTTTTTCAGGTCCAGCAGCTCCACCTTGTCCACTATCTCGTTGGTATTATCGATAGCCTGGGGCAGGTCGTGGAAGAGCTTTGCCATTTCGTCCCCGGTCTTGAAATAGAACTGGTCGTTATAGAAGGCGAAACGCCTGTTCTTCATGGATACGTCGTCGTCCGCGAACTCCTTGATGGAGGGCGTGCTTTTCTTTTCGCCGGTGTTGATGCAGAGCAGGATGTCATGCGCGTTGGCGTCTTCCTGGTCTACGTAGTGGGAGTCGTTGGAGGCAATGATCTTTACATTGTGTTTGGCGGCATAGCGCAGCAGGGACTCGTTCACCTTGTCCTGCTCGGGTATGCCATGGCGCTGCATTTCCACGTAAAAGTCCTCGCCGAAGATGTTCAGCCACCATTTGAATTCCTCCTCGCCGGCCTCTTCGCCTTTCTTAAGGATGGTTTTGGGCACGGAGGCGCCCAGGCAGCAGGTGGTGGCGATGAGCCCTTCGTGGTATTGGAGGATCAGCTCCTTGTCTATACGGGGATATTTGCCGTACAGCCCTTCAATATAGCCCATTGAGCAGAGCTTGATGAGGTTGCGGTAGCCCTGTTCGTTCTTGGCCAGCAGCACCTGGTGGTAGCGCAGGTCCTTTTCTTCGCGGGTAAAGGAGCGCTTGTGCCGGTTCTCTACCAGGTAAAACTCACAACCTACAATGGGCTTTACTTTCAGCCGTTTGTCCTTCGGGTCAGCGGGGTTCAGGCGGTTATTGTATGCTTCTGCCACAAACTGGAACACGCCGAACATGTTGCCATGGTCTGTAATGGCCAGGGCCGGCATGTTATCGGCCATGGCCTTTTTATAGAGGGATTTAATATCTGCTGCTCCATCCAGCAGGGAATATTGCGTATGTACGTGCAGGTGGGAGAATTGCATGTCTTAATCACTTTTTACGGTCTGTCCTTACGGTGCAAAAATCCTATAAAAAAACGTCCCGTTGTAAAATGTTTTTCCACAGGGCTGCGTTTAGCAGTGTAGCTGCCTGCCTGCGGCCGCCAGTACCGGTTGTTGGGGGGCTAAACATATTAGATATAATCATTAACTTCGCGCAAACTTATTAACCGCTGCTTATGGACGTGAGAAACGGAATTTTCTGGATCACTGCTTTGACAGGTGTATTTGCACTAAGTTCCTGTTCTTCCACCAGAAAGTCTGCCGCCAACAGGTCCGCCTCCTCCGGCAAAGGACAGGTAGAGTTCCTGGACGATATTACGCTGAACCGGAGCAACAACGGGTCGGCCCGTGTGAGCCGGAAAAGTAATGCCGGCAGCATGGCCAGCTCCGCGGGCAGCGCGGAACTGGAAAATGCCCAGGCCTGGCAGTTCAAGTATGCACAACTGCTGGATGTGGCCGTGGAGGAGGTGCGCAATGCCCGCCTGTATCATTTTATTGAGGACTGGTGGGGCACTCCGTACCGTTATGGGGGCAAATCCAAGCAGGGGATCGACTGTTCCGCTTTTGTGAATACGCTGATGTCGGCCGTTTTCCGGCAAAACCTGATGGGCAGCTCCTACCAGATGTATGAGCATGTGAAAAAGCTGCGCTCCCGGAACGAGCTGCGGGAGGGCGATCTGGTGTTCTTCAGCATCGGCCGTAAACGGGTGTCGCACGTGGGCGTGTACCTGGAGAACGACCGGTTTGTGCATGCCTCCACCAGCTCCGGCGTGATGATCAGCGACCTGAATGAGACCTACTGGAGGCGGTATTATACGGGAGCGGGGAGAGTGGAGTAGGATGTCTGAATGTAAATATATATATGCGCATAATTTTATCCCTGTTATTACCTGTTTTCCTGTTTATGCAGCCTGTGTCAGCCCAATATGCCACCAGTGGCACAGGAGTGCTTAAAAATCATATCTGGTGGTTTGACTGGGCCGGTTTTGCCCTTCAAAACGGCGCTTCCAGAACTTTCAACACGGCCGACGGCCTTACGGTCACCATGACCTTTTCTAATGTGACCGGCGCAGTCCCCCAGCCCAGTATCATGAATACATGGTCCGGCGCCGTTTTGCATTTCCTCTATGATTTTACCAATCCTGCCGTACAACCGGCGTTGTTTGCGGATTATACGTTATCGGGAACAACCTTCACGGTACAGATCTCGGCCACCAGGAACGGCCTGCCAACGCCTTTTACTTTTGTAGCTGCAGATGCTGAGGGGAGCGATCTGAGCGAACATACCACATTGGTAACTGACGGAAGCAACTGGTCCATATTAGAGCTGTTCCGGAATTCATCGCAAACTTCCAATCCACTGACCGGTTGTGGTACACAAACCGTAATACTGACAGATACCTATGGCGGAAGCGCCGGTATAGGGCAGAACCCTGTACTGGCAACCACCGCTCCTGCCAGCGGGACATTACAGGTAGATGTGACGTTTAGAAAAACGGTACAGGGCGGGATGGCCATTGCCTTCGGCATATTTGCACCGGTGGACCGCGGCGATCTCCCGGCCAGCTATGGAATGGCGCAACATGCACTTACTTATGTAAATAACAATGGATGCAATTACCTGCCTCCTTTGCCCGGGATCGTGCAGTCACAATCATTAATGCTGGGTGCGCTCCCGGGGGACGCCGATCCTTTGCAGACAACGGATGATAATGCCAGCGGCGCTGATGAAGATGGTGTAAGCAGCTTCCAGGATTATGATGGCAGCGGTACTTACAGCGTTGCAGTAAATGTTCGTAATACAACGGGGAGCAGTGCATTCCTGGCCGGCTGGTTTGATTATGATAAAGATGGCGTATTTAGCAATGGGGAAGCCGTGACGGCAATGGTAGCCAACAATGCTAATGCTGCCTCTCTCACCTGGACCGGATTGCCGCCGTTGCTGCCAACGGGTACGGTGAACGGTTCCGCATTCCGTTTCCGGATAGCCAGCGCTATGGGGGAGGTGCAAAGCCCGACCGGCATAGCGGCAGACGGAGAAGTGGAGGATTATTTTGTGCCCTGCAGCCCCATATCTGTCACCACCACGGCGGATGCAACGATCTGCAGCGGGCAATCCGTGCAACTCGGCGCTTCCGGAGGGGCTGGCTATGATTGGACGCCTGCTACTGGGTTGTCTGATCCGGCAGCAGCGGCCCCTGTTGCCGCTCCGGCCGCCACTACACACTATACGGTTACCGGCCGTAGTGCGGCCGGGTGTTCCGGTACGGCTGCGGTGACCGTAAATGTTCGTTCCCTGCCGGTATTTTCTCATCAGCCGGTCAACCCTTCCGTGTGTGTGGGAGATACGGTATTATTAACCGCTGCCGGCGCTGATGTTTATACCTGGTTGTCTGATGAGGATGAGCCGCTGGCAAGCAGCGCAGCATTCCCGGTACAACCGGATGTCACTACGGATTATAAAATAAGGATGACGGACAATACCTGCAATATAACCGAGGAGCAGACTGTTCGTGTAGTGGTGAATGACCTGCCGGTGACTGCTGTTTCAAAGTCCAATGATCTTGACTGCTCAAACGGGCAGGCCTTGCTGAGTGCCACGGGCGGCGTTAGCTACCTATGGGAGGCTGCAGATGGTATTGCCGACCTTGTTAGCTCCAACCCGGTTGTTTCACCATCGCAAACAACGGTTTACCATGTGCGTATCAGCGATATTAACGGGTGCAGTGCACAGGATTCCATACAGGTGAATGTGGATTTTGTCTCCGCGCGCAGCGTCTATGCAGTGCCTTCTGCGTTTTCGCCAAACGGGGATGGCCGTAATGATTGTTTCGGCCTGAAATACTGGGGACAGGTGACCAGTCTCGATTTTTCGATCTACAACCGGTGGGGCGAGCAGGTATTTCACTCCAACAATCCCAATGCCTGCTGGGATGGCAGATACCGTGAGCATTTGCAACCGGTAGGCGCATACGTATATCAGATAAAGGCAACAACGGCCTGTGGGAACATTGTTAGAAATGGCACTGTAACATTGGTCCTATAGGTAAGCTACGAAAAAATTTTATACCTTCACCAGCTAGTATTTTTCCAACGAAAAACCTAATCGGATCTAATGGCAATCAAGAGCCCTGTTACACATAGTGAGCACGTATCGCTGGTAGCACAGTTTCCAGCGGACCAGATCATTGAAAATTACCGGCAGAGAGGTATCCAGGTAGCACGTTTCTTTAAGGATGTTCCCACCGTGGAGTTATATGAATGCCTGGACACCGGGTACCGTTTTTACTATCCTGGCACGATATTCGGGGATGGGCAGTTCTACGCCGATCTGCAAGAGGCGCATAATCAGTATTACGCCAGAGAAAAGTGGGAGCATACCTATGCTGTATCGAAGATCCGGCCTACAGATAAGGTGCTGGAAGTGGGAACAGGCGATGGTTTTTTCCTTGAGACAATGAAAAACAAGGGAATTGATGCCAGAGGGCTTGAACTGAATCCACGGGCTATTGAAGCAGGACGAGCCAGGGGCCTGCAGATGGATGAAGAATTGATAGAGGAGCATGCCGCCCGGCATGAAGGAGCTTACGATGTGGTATGTACTTTTCAGGTGCTGGAGCACATTTACGATGTACGGGGCTATCTCGATGCCTGTTTACTGGCGTTGAGAAAAGGGGGCAAGCTGATCATTGGTGTGCCTAACAACAATCCATATCTTTATAAGCATGATAAATGGCATTTGCTTAACCTGCCGCCGCACCATGCGGGCTTATGGAGCAAGAAAGCCTTTATGGCATTGCCCGGCTTCTATAACGTGACGGTGGAAAACGTGATTGTTGAGCCTTTGCGAAACGATCGTGGGGAGTACAGGGAGTGGTATGAGGTGCAGGTAGAACATCAGCAAGAGCAACGTCCTTTGCTGGGCAAGGTTATGTCTGTTGTGCCCCGCCCTTTGTATAAAATTGGTATGAAGCTTCTCTCTCCCTTTATTGTGGGGAGAAATATTGTGGCCGTATTCACTAAGCTGTGAGTCTTTTCCCGAAGCTAAATTCTTATTAGGTATTATATTTGTGTTAATGCCCTAAAGGGATGCTAAACAAAAGTATTATGTTGAACGCGATCAAAAAACTTCTGTCGTCCGGCGAAATTGACACAAAATCGGCCGTTGCCTATGATACCGGTGAAATGGCTGAGCTGATAAAAATGAACCGTGCCGCATTACAATTGGTACCCGACTGGATTGATGAGGAGGCGATGAAAGATTCCTGTTTCAGCTATGGCGTTCCTGACTTTATCAGGGGAGATATCAACTATGATATAGGGGAGGAGCTGACCTATACTGACCTGATGCTGTATTTATCACGAAAGCATTTCCCGGAACTGAATTACCTGGAAATCGGCGTTTCTGTCGGCAAGAACTTTTTCCAGTTGCTGCATGGGCGCAACCAGGGGCAATTTACGGGTTACGATATTGAAGAGATCAACCCGGTGTTGGGCCGGATGCTGGAATACCAGGGGAAAACTGAATGGGATACGCCGCGCAGTTCCATCAAAAAAAAGCAATCATCGCTCAGCTCCTTTACGTACAAAAATATGCCGGTACGGTATTTAAGCGCCGATGTATGGGACGAGAACAGTTGGGCCAGGCTGAAAGGAGAGCGGTTCAATATGGTGTTTTCCGACGCGCTGCATACACCGGAAGCGATCCTGTTTGAATTTGAAATGCTGGTGAAGTATAACCTCCTGGCCGACCGGTTTATTATTGTATGGGACGACCTGGTGGGCAAAATGAAGAAATCCTTTTTTAAGATCATTCAAAAATACGACTCGGCGTATAAGATCGAGGACATTTATTTTCTGCACATAAATGGCTGGATTGGAAAGCATGAACCTCCACATTCGGTAGGGATGATCGCAAACTTTAAGCTGTAACATGAAGGTGGTGCTTACAAACCTGTCCGACTACCGTTTCCGGGAGGCACGTACCCGTCTCAATAACTCTGCCAGACAACTCGGTATAGCGCACATCAACAGTTATGATTTTGAAGATATCAAGCAAACCCCGTTCTATGAAGAGAACAGGGAAATACTTGATATCCCCACCGGTTCCGGTTGCTGGCTCTGGAAACCTTACATCATACTGGAAACCATGCGCCAGGTGGAAGAAGGGGATATAGTAGTTTATTCCGATGCGGGGATTGAATTGATAGACAGCATTGAACCACTGGTGCGCATATGTAAAAAGGAACAGCCCGTATTGTTATTTGCCAACGGCAACCTGCCCAACTCCATGTGGACAAAACGCGATTGCTTTATTTTAATGGGTTGCGACCATAAAAAATACTGGCGGGGTACGCAGTGCGACGGCGCTTTTGCCTTGTTCCGAAAGTGTGCACAATCCATAGCATTTCTCCAGGAGTGGCTGGAATATGGGAAAGATAAAAGAATTATCACCGACATCCCTAATACACTGGGTAAAAAAAATCTCCCGGATTTTATAGCGCACCGCAGAGATCAGTCTATCCTTTCCTTATTGGCTGCCAGGCATCATATTCCTATGTACCGGATGCCTACGCAGTATGGCAACCATTACAAGCTACCGGCATACAGGATACAGGGAGAATTCAACTGTGCCGATCAGTATTACCAGAAACAGGTAAGCTATTATTCAGGAAAGCCTATGGCAAATTCGCCTTACGGCCAGCTTCTGGACCATCACCGTGCGGGGAAAAGGCAGGATGGGGAGGCAGTAAGAACAGGCAGGTTTGAAAACTTAGGCGCCAGGATAAGAAGGAAACTATATCTTCTTTGGGTCCGGTTGGATGAACGTATTTTAAATGGATAAACCTACAACGAAATTTTAATGCAATCTCCTTTAATCTCTGTTATTATACCCTCTTTTAACGCAGCAAAAAGTATCCGGCAAACATTGCTCAGCTTGCTAAAGCAGCAGTTTACGGCATTTGAGGTGATAATAATGGATGGGGCATCAAACGATCAAACGGTCCCCATTGTGCAGGAGCTGGCAGGGCGGGACCCGAGAGTTCGTTTCTTTTCAGAAAAAGATAAAGGTATATATGATGCCATGAATAAAGGCATCCAGGCCGCCCGGGGCGAGTGGCTGTACTTCCTGGGGGCTGATGATGAACTGCTGGATGCTTCCGTTTTTCAGCAGATATCCCAGGTATTGCAAAAAACAGGTGCGCTTTTTGTGTATGGGAATGTGCTGTTTGGGGCAGCCAAGCACTGGTACGACGGGCCTTTTGACTATGAAAAGCTGTTGCATGCCAATATTTCGCACCAGGCAATTTTCTATCATAGAAAGGTATTCAGCATAGTGGGCGGGTTTGACATACAGTACAGGACCCATGCCGACTGGGCATTTAATATTAACTGTTTTAAGCATAGGGAAATAGCTATTGAATATGCGAACCTGCTGGTGGCCCGTTTTGGAATGGAGGGCGCCAGTTCCCGGCATGATGTGATTTTTTTACGCGGGTTTTTACTGCCCGAATGGCTCCGGCATATTTACCACGCGGGCATTAGAACCATCCGAAATGTAAAAGTCTATGACGAATGGTGGCGCCTGATCCGCAATGCTGGCATCAGGAACCATCAGCAGTTGCTGCAATTTGCCGGGGAGCTGCAGGTGCCGGCGCCCGTTTTAAGTATGGTGGCCTGGCAAAGCATGGTAGCTGCTTCATGGCTAAAGGCGGGGATGATCTCGAAAGGTCTCATGTTGCTAAACTATCTTTTTAACCGCTTTACCGGGAAGCTGTAAGTATGTAGGTGCTGCTGCAGGAAGACCCGGGCAGAATGCGATAATAGGTTAAGTTCCTACATGTTACGGGAAAAAAACCCTTTCAACTTTTGTAGCGTTGTTTCCGCCAGGTGGTTGATATCTTCTGAAACCTGCAGTTTGACGATCAGTAGTAAGGAGACTGTGGCATATAAGATGGATTGTACGACGGCTTCCAGCAAGGGAATATCAATATGCACCAGGTAATGCGCAATGGCATAGCTACTCAGCAGCACGCCAATGGCTGCCAGCGTACGCCAGGTAAACGGCTGCATTTTGAACTTGACCCAGATCAGTGTGAAGCGGATGACGTTGAATATGAAGAAAGCGATCAGGGTGGCGAGAGCGGAGCCGTTAATCCCCCATTTTTTGATCAGCAGGTAGTTCAGCGGGATAAGGGTTATGATCAGTATCACATTGGTACCCAGGTCCATTTTCCAATACCGGGAAGTGCCCAGTATCTGCGCATTGACCCCGGTGCCCAGTTCAATGACCTTGGAAAGCCCCAGTAAAAGCAATACGGTCTCCGCCCGCATAAACTCCGGGTTTATTCTAAAAATAATGACTGCGTTATGCAGGTTCAGCCATATCAACCCGAACAGGAAGCCGGAGAACAGTAGCATATTAATGGAGGATTTCTGGTATATACGGGAAATGCGCCCCAGGTCCTTGTCTTTCCATGCCTGGGCGATCACCGGTACAGATGCCGCTATAAGTCCTCGCTGAGGCGCTTCCAGCAGGGAGGTAATGTAAGAGGCAAAAGTAAAAATCCCGGCATAAGAGAGTCCCAGCAGGCTGGAAATGATAATGCCGTCAAAGGTCCTGGACACCATGGTGCAAAGGGATACCAGGAACACAAAGAGACCGAAAGGCAGCATTTTCTTATATAGGCGGCGGGTAATTACACTGGTCTTTATGGTAAAGGATATCTGGTTTTTCCGGACCAGGTATATCAGCAGGCATACTGCCGATACGCCATACAATAGTGAGTACACGGTAATAAACTGGTCAAAGTTCAGCCAGTGCAGTATAAAAAGTATGATCAGGAAAGTAGTGAACAACCGTTGCCCCAGTTCTTTGAAGAAGTTGGCAGCCAGGGAGGAAAAATGGTTCCATGCCTGGGCTTCCAGCAGGGAGAATATCAGCAGGAAGAAAGTAAAGGGGTAAATAGCGTAAAAATAGCGCACCAGCATAGGGGAGTTGCCCATGAATTTGCGGATATAGAGGTCTTTAAAAGCAAAGAGGGCTATGGATACGCATACAAAGCCGGCCAGGGATATCAATGTGGTTTTGCCAAAGAGGTCCCGCCGCTGCATGGGCAGCCAGTCACGGTAGTAGGGGTAAAAGCGATACATGACCGGAACAGCGCCGATATTTGCCAGTACGAAGAGCGTTTGTGTAATATCCAGCAGCACGCGGGTAAGACCATATTGTTCCGGTGTAAAATAGTGGCTGGCAAAAAACCAGGTATTCAGCGCGCCAATTACAAATCCTGTATAGATAATGATCGAAGAAACAATGCTTTGTTTTCTGATAGTGCCCATCTTTCGTCAATTGGATGTAAAGATGGGAAAAAATTGAGAGGTGTGGAAAAGTTTGTATGCTCCCGGCCCCGCCGGGAGCATACAACAGGAGAGATATTGGCAGGGGTGCTTAATTGCAGATGCTGCTGCCATCGCAGAACTCCCAGCCTTGATAAACACCTGATATGTCGTTAAATTCATTCTTTAAACGCCAGTACCCGGTGCTGGAGTCGCTCAGTTTTATCCATTCCGCACTGCCGGGGCCTTTGAAGGCCACCTGGATATTCTGCACAGTGCCTATATTCACACCAGCATAAGCAGCACTTTTTACAAGCACACCAATTACGTAAACGCTCAGTACGTGATTGCTTGCTTTTAATGATATCCCGCTCCAATTCCCGAATATACGTACCAGTTCCGAAAAATAATGATTCTTTTCTGTATCGAAGAAACAATGTCTGCCCGCTATAAATAATAATGGCTATTCTTTTCGGGTGGGAGAGCCGGCAAGAAAACGAGCACTGGGAGAAAGTTTGTATTTTAGCCTTTTTCAATGCCGGATATGGACCTGTCTGTTATCATTGTTAATTATAAGAGCGCGGACCTGTTACTGGATTGCATCCACTCCATTATACAGGAAACCGCCGCTATTGCATATGAAATTATTGTAGTGGACAATAACTCCGGCGACAACAGCCGGGAGATCATTACCCGTACCTATCCACAGGTGCGCTGGCTGCAACTGGACAATAATGCAGGCTTTGCCCGCGCCAATAACGCTGGTATGCGTATAGCCGAAGGGGGTATAATCCTGCTGTTGAACCCTGATACCATTGTGCTGGATCATGCGCTGGACAAGTGCGTGCAACGTTTCCGGGCTTCGGCGCATGCAGCCTGCGGTGTGCAACTGCTGAACCCTGACGGCACTCCGCAGATCAGCGGCAACTTTTTTATGAGAGGTGGCCTCAACCACCTGCTGCCATTGCCTTACTGGGGTGGCTTTTTACGCGGGCTGGGATATGCGCTTAAAACCAAAGTGCCGAATGTAAAGCAGGCGCAGGCGGAGCAGGAAGTGGACTGGATCAACGGGGCCTTCCTGATGGTAAAGCAGTCTACAATAGCACAGGCAGGCCTGATGGATGAGGATTTTTTCCTGTATGCCGAAGAAACGGAATGGTGCAGTCGTATAAAACGAAGGGGCACCCTGGCGATATATGGCGACCTGAAGGTAACCCACCTGCAGGGAGAAACTGCCAATGCTACCTTTGAAACAAGCGGGAAAGGGTATTATGACCTTTACAGCCGGAAGGGCTTGCAGTTGATGGTATCCAACCACTTGCGGGTGCGTAAGCAGTTTGGGTCCGGGTGGTTCCTGGTGTTGCTGCTAAATTATTCCCTGGCGGTACCGGTGTTCTTTATTGCGAGCTTTTTCGATAACCTGTTTAATGGAAGGTCGCCATTTGCCTACTGGCACAGGGCTGGCCAACTGGCCGCCAATGTGTGGAGGACATGGATGCTGGCGCCGGTCATCATCAGGAACAAGCCACATTTCTATAAAATGCTGTGAGGAGCTGCTACTGCAGTAAAGTCCTGATCCTTTCGGCCAGCGAGGCTACTTCACTGCGGCGCCCGTATTTAGTATAGACGGTGGGGTTATAGGGCAGGTCGATATTCCGTTGCTCTTTCCATTGTGCCATCAATTCCACGATGTAGGCTGTCATGCCGTCCGTATCGTCTCTTTCGAAATGTCGCCCGGCATTGCATGCTTCCAGTATCTGTCCCGTTTCGCTTCCGCTTGCCGAGATGCTGATAACAGGTTTAAAAGTAGCCAGGTATTCATACAGTTTACCAGGCACATGCATGCGCTCTTTGTCAAACTCCGGGTTGATAATCAGCAGTGCGGAACTTTTATAAAGGCTGGCAATGGCCTCTCCATGCGGCACATAGCCCGTTACGGTTACATAAGCTGTCAGCCCCGTTTCTTCCAGAACCTTATTCAGTGCAGGGTCAAAGGAGCCTACAAATTGTAGCCTGAAAGGAATATCCGGCTGTAACGCGATTGCATTGGCCAGGGCCTTGAAAAAGGGAGCAGGTTTGTAGGCCGAGGTGATCATGCCTACGTAGGAAAGCACGAAGGCCGCCTGCTCTTTTGGCGGTTTTATAGGAAACAGGGCTTCATTAAAGCCCATAGTATGTACAAACACTTTGTCCCGTCTGCCCCTGGTGATCCGGCTGCCCAACAGTTCCCGGGAGGCGTTGCAATGCGTCATTACCGCATCTGCGCCGTTTAGCACCTTGCGTTCCAGCTTCCTGTCAAAAAAAGTGGCAATAGCGGTGCGGTAAAACAGCTTCAAGTAGGATACATCCGTCCAGTAGTCGTGTATATCAGCGATCCATTTCAGTTGCGGGAAACGTTTTTTGAGCTGGAGTCCTACCAGGTGCGTGGAGTGGGGGGGACCTGCTGTAAAGAACAGCCCTATCCTTTCCTCCTCAATAACGCGGGTCGCCATTTCCAGCGCATATTTATTCCAGCCGATCCTTGGATCGGGCAGGAAGAAGTTGCCCCTTACAAACCGGGCCACCTTTTGCAGGAAGTTAGGGTCCGGTTCATCCGCCAGCCCGGTAGAGGGCACCTTGCCCTTCCCGATATATTTTTTGTAAACGCTGAAAAGTTCTCCTGTCTGTGTAGTGAATATTTTGACAGAAGGGTGTATCCTGTCCTTCAGACTAACATCAATGGAAGGAAAAGTGGCCACCTGCTCGTCAATCGTGACCACACTGGCCTGCACATCATGCTGCGCCAGAAAATGGGTAATATCCAGCCAACGCTGCACAGCCGGGCCTCCGCAGGGGGGCCAGTAATAGTTTACGAGTAAAATCTTTTCCAACGTTTAATATCTCCTGTTTGCGCTTATTGACAATACCGGTTCATGCAAGTGCTGATTTTTTCCGCTTTCTTATATTGATCACGATGCCGCTGACTAACAGGCCCAACATTATAATATAGCTTACCAGCCCTATTTTATCGCCCAGGTAGTAAGCTACCGGTTCAAAACGGAATTCAATAGTGTGTTTGCCGGCCGGCACCATCATACCCCGCAGGGCATAGTTAACACGCGCATAGGGGGTCTCCTGGCCGTCAATGAAAGCTTTCCATCCCTTTTTATAGTATATCTCCGAGAATACGGCAAACTGTGGCGTTGCGGCATTGTACTCGTATGAGATGGTGTTCAGGTTATTGGCAATGAGGCGGATGGTAGCAGCAGAGTCATAAACCGGTTCGCCTTTTACCTCCGGTTTGAAACGCTGGTCTATCACCACGGTTTCTGCCGGGTTAAGGCTGTCCAGCGCTTTCATTTCCGCATCTGCATCGGGCGCCCATTGTATCTGCTTTACGAACCAGGCATTGCCGAGGGCGCCGGGATTGCGGCGGACTACCGGCTGTCCGTCAGGACCGGCCTGTATAATGTACTTGGTGTTCAGCATATTCAGGACCTGCATGTTGTTCTTGCTGATCTGTCTTTCGATCAGATCCACGTACAGTTGCAGCTTGGCTGCGTGATAACCGCCTACGCTTTTGTGGAAGTAGGAGGTCATGGCGTCATTAAAAGGGCCGCCGGGTGCGGTCAGGTTATACACGCGGTAATACGGGTCCTTATCCTGCAGTATTTGTTGATCAGCGGCAGAAGGCTGAAATACATTGCCGTAGCTGAGCGGGTCCAGGAAATCATCCGTGCTGAGGTAGCGCCGGTCCACCTGCAAAAGGTCAAACAGCACCAGCACCACGATACCGGCGGTCATCCATTCCGCTTTTAACCTGCCCTTCAGGAAGAACCATAGTAAGCCAAATGCCAGGCCGGCCAGCACCAGCGAGCGCAGCACATCGTTGCGGTACAGGGCTTCCCGGTCTTCGCGCAGGGCCTTCATCAGCCCATCCACTACGGCAGTATTGCCCTGTGTCATTTGCGTGAGCTGTGCCTGGAACTGGTTATCAGTGCCGGGGCGCTCGGGATCGTTGGAGTAGTTGGTGTAGGACAGGCTGCCGGAGAGCAGCAACAGCAGCACCAGGATACCGCCGATGCCCATCCCGGTCCATTTCAGTTTTTTGAACAGCTCCGCTTTGGGCAACTGGCCGTTTACCAGCTCGTTGAGCCCCATCACGGCCAGTATGGCAAAGGTGAGCTGCGGTATGATCAGCGCCTGGGAGGGCGCGCGGAATTTGTTATAAAAAGGCAGGTGATCAAACAGGAAATAATTGAAGCTGGCGAAGTTGCTGCCCCAGGCCATCAGGATGGCAAGAACGGTAATGCCCACCAGCCACCACTTATGCCAGGATCTTACAATGAACAGCGCCAGTACCGCCAGCAGGCATATCACCACACCCAGGTATACGGGACCGGAAGTGCCCAGCAATGACTGGTCACCCCAGTACAAGGGCCAGCGCTGGATCATTTGCTCCGCCTGCGCGGCCGGTACGCCGATATTGGTCAGCTCCTTGTAGGTTTCCGAGCTGGTGCTCAGGTCTCCGCTGGAGCTGCCGCCGTAAATATTAGGCGCCAGCAGGGTAAGGGTTTCCAGCTTGCCATAGCTCCACTGGAAGGCGTAATCCTTATCCAGCCCACCGGTGGATCTGGTGGCTTCCTGCCCGGGCAGGGGAGACAGCTCCGAAGTGCCGCCGCGATTGCTGGCATGGGAATACTCATAAGTCGTCCATAGGGTAAGCGCATTAGAACCGATACCCAGGAGTACTGCGCCAATGGTGACACCGGCGCCAATCAGCAGATGCTTTATCTCTTTTTCGCGAATGCAGTATACGATATAGGCAACCGCCACTACACCCAGCAGTAAAAAGAAATAATAGGTGACCTGCAGATGGTTGGCGGCGATCAGGTAAGTGAGGGCCAGCGCCGTAACGGCTGCGCCCAGCACGTATTTACGTTTTGTAATCAGCACGATACCGGCTACCACTGCAGGCATATAGGCCATGGCCATCATCTTGGAGTCATGGCCGGTGCTGACGATGATAGGAGAATAGCTGGCATAAGTAAAGGCTACGGCGCCCATAAAAGCTACCCACGGTCTGGCGCCCAGTATTACGCACAGCAGGTAAAAACAGGCGGCGGCGAGGAACAGCACATTGATCGGCTTCGGCAACCCGAATGTAAGGATTGCAGGTATGATGGTACTGATCTTGTACCGGCCCTCCATGGCCATCTGGTATGTAGGCATACCGCCAAACATACTGGTGGTCCACAGGGGCGTAATGCCATGTTCCTCCTTATAGTCCAATGACTCCTTGGCCATGCCCTGCCATTGCAGTACGTCGCTCTGGCTGAGCACCTTGCCATCCAGCGCAGGTTTGCAGTACAGTATTGTTAGTATCAACAATGCAACTACTGCGATTACATGCGGCAGCAGCGCCTTGAGCCAGTTATTCTTCATATTTATGGTAAGCTTTTAAAACAGATAAGTAGCAAATATATTATTTTACGTGCTGTTAATATATAATTTAATCTCATGCGCCTGGTTAAATTTTTGTTGAAATTCGTATTTATATGCAATCTTTGTTATTTAGCCGGGTGGCTGCTGCGCATGACGGAGCAAAGCGGAGATCTTTCACCTGTTTTTAAACACATGGTTGTGCTGGGATATCTCGTTGCCCTGCCGGCCAATATCATTACCAGCCTGCTGGCCATCATCCTGTTGCTGGCCCGTAAAGTAAGCTGGGCGGAACTTCCGGGTTACTTGCTTATCCTTAACCTTATTATATTGATTGTTCAAATACTGGTATGATCACTAACATCCTGAAAGACAAACCCACCAAACTGTTTGTCATTTTCTCCTGTTTTTTTGTAGCCAACGCGCTGATCGCAGAATGTATAGGCGGCAAGATATTTTCCCTGGAAAAGCTGCTGGGCCTGCCCGTGCATACCTTCACCATCTTCGGGCAAAGCGGGTTATCGTTTAACCTTACCTGTGGGGTGCTGCTGTGGCCGCTGGAATTCGTGATGACGGATATCGTGAATGAATATTACGGGCCCAAAGCCGTGCGGCGTATTTCCTATACGGCGGTAGCGCTGATATCTTACGCATTCCTGATGTTCTATTTCGCTATAGGTGTACCGCCGGCAGATTTCTGGATTGGCGGGGGAGTAGCGGACGGCATTCCCAACATGCAGGATGCCTTTGCCGGCATATTTGGCCAGGGCATGCGTATTATCGTCGGCAGCCTTGTAGCTTTCCTGGTCAGCCAGATCGTGGACGTTACCGTGTTCCACCAGATAAAAAAGCGTACCGGCGAAAAACATATATGGCTACGTGCTACCGGCTCTACTGTTATTTCCCAACTGGTGGACAGCTATATTGTGCTGTTCATTGCTTTCAGCGGGAAATTTACCTGGCAGCAGATATTGGCTATCGGGGTAGTGAACTATATTTATAAATTCACTATGGCCATTGTGCTTACCCCCGTCATTTATGTTGCCGAGAAACGCATAGAAAATTACTTCGGCAAGGAGACTACGGCGAAGATGAAGGCGGCGGCGATGGGAGTTAGCAATGAATAATGAAGTATCGTCATTGCGAGGCCCCGCGCAACAGGCCTGCGGGTAGCAGGCCGAAGCAATCTCACGCAATGCCGGAGATTGCTTCGGCGCCCTCCATTTATGGCCGCGCGGCGTCCCGCAACGACGAGTTTACTCCGTTCTCGGGTTCATCACCGCTGCGCTGCCGGCTGCCGGCGGGTTGCTGGCCAGCTCATTGTCCGGCACATCCCAGTAATCCAGGAAACCGTATTCAATAGTGGCATTGGTGTTGATATTACCGGCATTGTCTATCACCACGCAGCCGCTACGGCCGCCACCCTGCGCTACCGGGTCGATCACTTTCCAGCGGCGGGCGTCGTAGAAGGAGAGGGCGCGAAACACCAGGCCTACCCGTCTTTCCCTGCGCAGCTCCTCTTTGGCTTCGGCCGCTGTCAGCGCCACCGTGGGCGGCAGGCCGGCGCCCTGGTAGCTCCGTACTTCATCTATGAGCGCCATACCGGTCAGTATACTGGCGGGGCTGAAGTTGCCCAGGTACATGGCGGCTTCCGCTTTCATCAGCTCATTCTCTTCCCAGGTGCCTGCCAGGTACAGTTCCGTGGCGCCTACATCCCGGTTACTGTACACGATCACGCCGGCCAGGCCCTTACCGCCGTCCACCAGGGCATGTTTGGTATTAAAGGAGTTGCCGCGGTCGGTATTGCCGATCCAGGTGGTGCCTTCCACGAAGTTATTGGCCAGGCGCTGGTCGCCGGGCTTGTAATCCTGTACCAGGCGTTCGCTGATCTTGTAGCCACCGCCGCCGGGGGAGCTGCTGGTGGCCCGTGCGGCTACGGTGCCATTGGCCGCGGCAATCAGGTCGCCCAACTGGTCGGAGCGGCCGGTAAATACCAGGTCGTTCCGGCGGATGCCGTTATTGGCCAGGGTCAGGATGCTGTCCCAGCGGGAAGCGGGCATGGCCTCCACGGTGGTATTCACCAGCAGGTTGCGGGCTTTCAGGGTGTTGATGTTCCTGATCCAGGCGTCCGGTGTTAAAGCGCCACCTTTGCCTACCTGGAAAAAGGAAGGGATCAGCTTGCCCAGGGTAGCGGTATAATCCGCATTGGCGCTGAGCGTGCCCAGGATGGCCGCGGCTGTATCCAGTCTGGCATTGGCCGCGGCTATCATGGCCTCCTTAGAGAGGTAATTGCCATTGGTGGCCGTAGGCTCCTCCGCTACGTTCAGATCATCATTTACGATACCGGCATAGTACATGGAGCCGATCCTGGAATAGGCATAACCTTTCCACCAGTAGGCCCAGGCCCTTACCACCGCTTTTTTGGTAGCAGCGTCGCCGGAGAAATTCACCTGGTCCAGCACGGACAGTACGTAGTTACAGGTTTTGTTCATCTGGTACATATAGGCCCATTCGTAGATCAGCGGGTTGTTGCCGGCCTCGCCGTTATTGTTGATGGCGCGGATCAATGCCAGTTGTTTGGGCGGGAAGCCGGGGCTCAGCACCACGGTGCCGTCGTCCAGGATCACTTTGTCCGGGCAGCCCAACTGGTTCATATACTCATTGGCGGCCTCCATGCCAATCACATCTCCCATCTGCTCGTGGAAGCCGACAGCGCCGGACCAGAAGCGGCCTATTACGCCGTCATAGTATTTCATGTCATAGAAACCGCTGGCGTACACGCCCTGGCCCAGGGACAGGATGCCGCTTTCCGTGGCGGAGCTTCCCGGTGAAGGCTGGTTCGGGTCATTGATGTCCAGTTGGCTTTTGCAGGCCATAAAGGCGTATAATACGGCCAGGATGGAAAAGGAGGTTTTTATGTTGCGGATAGTCATAGTTGTTACGTTTAGCGTTTTACGTTAGAATCCAAGGTTCAGTCCTACCTGGTAGGACCTGTAGTTGGGCATGGTGTTGTGATCTGTGCCGCGGTCCCAGGGGGAGTTCACGTTGCCGGAGCTGACCTCGGGGTCCATGCCGGTATAGTCCGTAAAAGTGACGAGGTTGCGGCCGGTGAGCATCAGTTGTATCTTCCGGATGCCTTTGATGTGGAAGAAGCGGGCAAAATCAAAGCCCAGGGATATGTTGCGCAGGCGCATAAAGGATGCATCTTCATAAAAATAATCCTTGGTGCCGTTAAAGCCCTGCACCTGGTAAGCGCCCCGGTAAAAGGCGGTCCAGGCGCCGGTTTCGCCATTAATGGTAATAGGCTTTTCATAGTCGCTGTGAATGCCGTCGCGGTACATCCATTCCTTGGTCTGGTTATAGAGATGGCTGCCGTGCACCCAGTCCCACTGCATGGAAAAGCTCAGGTAGTCCTTAAAGGTGAAGAAGTTGATAAAGGACATGTTGAACTTCGGGTTGGGATCGCCGAAGCTGGATTTTTCCGGCGTAAAGAAGGGCTGCTTGGTGGCTTTGTTAACTACATAGCCGTTGCTGGCCACTTCATACTCGCCTTTTTCCGCGTCCGGGATATAGGGGTTGCCGTTAGCATCGGTAGCATCGAGGGAGTGGATGGCCTTGTTGCCGAATATCTGGCCCACTTTCAGGCCGGGGGCCAGCACATAATTGGTGCTGCCGGCGGCGGAAATGATCACTACCGGGTTGCCGCTTACTTCCGTGATCTCGGAGCTTTGCCTGCTGAAGTTGGTGGTAAAATCCCAGGAGAAGTCCCCGGATGCCAATACGCCAATGTTCAGCGATGCCTGTATGCCTTTGGATTCCAGTGAAAAAGCGTTGTCCACGATGGTGCCGATGCCGGAGGAGGCCGCTGCGTCCACATCATAGATGGCATTGTTGGTGCTGCGCTTCCAGTAGGTGAGCGAGAAAGCTGCGTGCTGTAGCCAGTTGCCCTTCAGCAGGGCAAAGGACAGGTCGGCGCCGACCTCCAGTTCCTTCGACACTTCTACATCCAGGCCGGGATTGCGCTGGGAGGGGGCGGGGTACAGCACGCTGCCGGCGCCCACGCTTTTAGGCTGCAGCACGGCATAGCGCTGGAAAGGGCCGGGCTGGATACCCGCCTCGCCATAGGCCGCCCGCAGCTTGAACTCGGGTATGATGCCGGCCACGCTGCCGTTCTGCCAGAAATTGAATGAAGACAACCTCAGGTAGGCGTCGCCCCGGGGAAAAGTAAAGGGCTTGGAGCCCTGCCCGAAGGCGGAGGAATAATCGCTCCGGAAGCCGCCGGAAACACCGGCAATATCGCCATATTCAATACGCTGGTTCACCAGGTAGCCAAAAGTGACGAAAGGCTCTGTATAATCCGCATCTATGTTCCTGGTGCTATAGTCGGCCAGGGTGTGCGGGTAAAAGGAAGGCGTGCCTTCCCCGTGAATGATGTACTGTTTGAACTTATTGTACCGCCAGTCAAAGGCCACCATCGTGGAGGTGCGGATGGGCAGGCGCAGGTTGAAATCCTGCTGAAAATCGGTATTAAAGGTAGCGGTGCTGGTAAAGTGCTGGAAGAATATATTTACCGTATGCGCCTCCCTTTCGCCGGAGGCATTGGTGTTGTTGTAGTTGGAGAGCCACCCGGACTGGTCTATCACGTTCAGGTTGGCGGACTGGTCGCCATAAATGAAAGTGGAGTCGTTCCGCTGGTAGTTGATGCCGTATTTCATATCCAGCTCCAGGAAGCGGGGCAGGCGGTAGTTCAGGTTAAAGGTCTGCACCAGGTCCACCTTGTTGCCGGCGGCATCGGAATACTGGCTGTAGAAATTGGGATTGGCGGCATTTACGCCTACGGCATCGCCATAGTAATAGGAGTAGTTGCCATCACTCATCTTTTCATCGTAATTGGCAAAGGGGCGGGCATTGTTGATGGAATAGATCACGTTCTGGTTCTCTATGGTATTCCTGGTATAGATCAACTGGGTGATGCTCCTGAGCTGCAGCCCCTTGTACAGCTCAGCGCCGATGTTGGCGGAAAAGTTGCTCCGGTCAAAGTAACCGTTGTTCCGGAAAATGCTTTCCTGGTGATTGTTGGACACGGCCAGGGCATAGTCCATCCTTTCGCTGCCCCCGGATACTACGATAGACGTGTTGTAGGTAGTGGTGGGACGAAAGAACATTTTAAAATGATCATAATATTTCAGGTTCTGGTCGTAGGGCTTTTCCAGCTTCCCTTCCGGGTCCAGTGAATTATAAATAACATTTTCCGCATACAGGCCGCGATCCGGGTCCCAGGAAAGCGGCTGGCCGGAAGAGCCGATCACCTCGCCGGCGGCATTGGTGGCGAAGTTGTGATACCTGGCTTTCCGCAGGCCGCCTACGTTGAGCACCTCGTTGCGGGATATGCTGGAGGACACGTCTACCTGCATTTTACCGGGCTTTCCTTTTTTGGAGAACAGTTGTATCACGCCGTTGGCGCCCTGTGCGCCGTAAATGGTGGCGGCAGCAGCGCCCTGTACCACTTCCACCCGCTCAATAGTATGCAGGTCGATGCTGTTCAGGTTGGTAGCGCTGAGCTGTATGCCGTCCAGCATGATCATGGGAGATGTGCCGCGGCCGCTGGTATTGATGGTGTTGATGCCCCGCAGCAGGATGTTGGTGGGGGCGCCGGGCACGCCGCTGGTGCTGGATATCTGGGCGCCGGCTATTTTGCCTACCAGCGCCTGGTCCACCGAGGCCGTGGGCGCCTGGGGCAGCTTGTCGGCCGTGACCGATTCCACGGCGAAAGCCAGTTTCTTTTTGCTGGTGGCCACGCCTACGCCGGTGACCACAATTTCGCCGAGGGACTTTGTGTCCACATGTAATTGCAGCTCCAGGGGAGCGCCGTTGGCGGTTACCTCCTGCGGGGCATAGCCAATGGCGGATACTACCAGGATGGCATTGGCTTTTGCCGACAATATAAAGCTCCCATCGGGTTGTGTGATGGTACCGCTTTTGGTCCCTTTTTCCACGATGGTGGCCCCGATAACCGGAGCACCTGTTTCATCAAAGACTTTCCCGGAGATTGGTACTTTTTGCCCAAAAGAGTTGGTTGTAAACAATAGGGCAGCTAAGAAAATAAACATTAATTTTTTTAGCATGTGAATAGGATTTAGGAGTGATTTTGGTTGATATGGTTGGATTATAGAAAGTTATATTTCTATACTTTTCTAGTACCGCCTTTCGAAAAATAATATAATTATCTTCAAAAAGCAATCATTTAATTATATATAATATGTAAGAGTGCGGACCCATAAAGGCCGGGGTGGGACTGGACCGGGGATAACGCGGTTTATATACGAAGGAAGATAGGAAAACGGCTTCAGTATTTGCTTTTCAGCAGGGTGGCCACTACCTTATCGATCGGCAGGGTTACACTGTCGGCGGAGAACTGCTCCCAGTCTATCCAGCGCACGCCTTCCACTTCGGTAATGCCTTCCGGTATCTCGAAATCAAAAGGCTGGTTGAGTATAGGAGCGGTGAAAGGGGATACGGGCCTTACCAGGTAATAGATGGAAATGATCTGCGAGGTATTGTCAAAAGCGGATATCTGGAAGAAATCGGTAGTGTAGATATGCTCCACTACTTCCACCTCCTGGGTCAGCTCTTCCTGCCACTCCCGTACAATGCAGTCCAGGGTGCCTTCCCCGAATTCCAGGCCCCCGCCGGGGAACTTGGTATAATACCCGCCGCGGATATACTCATCGCTGACCAGCACCTGCTTTTGCTCATTGAACAGTATTCCATAGACGCGCACATTAAAACAAGACATAATTAATAATTAGAAATTAATAATTAATAATCGCGGAACAATCCACAAATAAATATAAGACACCGGTAATTTAATTGGTAGACTGAATCAATAATTATTAATTCTTCATTATTAATTATTAATTCTTCAGAACCATTTCTTCTTCATGAAGTACCAGCTCATGATCACGGAAATAACGATGGAAAGGATCACCGGTATATAGAATGCGTGCGGGGAGTGCTGGTAGGGAATATCCACGTTCATGCCGTAAATGCTGGATACCAGTACGGGAAAGGTAAGCACGATGGTAATGGAAGTGAGCCGCTTCATCACCAGGTTCAGGTTATTGGAGATGATGCTGGCAAAGGCGTCCATGGTGCTGCTGAGGATGTTGGTATACACGTTGGCCATTTCCAGGGCCTGGGAGGTGTCTACGATCAGGTCATTCAGGAATTCCTTTTCATCATCGTTCAGCCCCAGGAAGTTGGTGCGCTCCAGCTTCATCAGCACCAGCTCGTTACTGCGGAGGGCGGTCACAAAATATACCAGGCTTTTCTGGATGCGCATCAGGTACAGCAGCTCCTCGTTCCGGTTGCTGTCATACAGCTTTTGCTCCAGTTGGTTGCGGCGCTGGTTGATCTCCTTGAGGTAGTCCAGGAAATTCATTACCACCTTTTCAAATATCTTCAGCACCATCATGTTCCGCTTTTCGGGGTGGCGGTTGTGAAAGGTGTTCAGGAACTTCTTGATGGCTGCGTTATCAAAAGAGTTAACGGTAATAATCTGGTTGTGGGTGAGGATGATCACGATGGGGATGGTGATGTAGTAAGCGTCGCTTTCGTTAATGGAGTTATTCTCCGTGGGGGTTTTGATAACGATCAGCTTTACATCGTCCTCCAGCTCGAAACGGGATTTCTCGTCGATATCCAGGGAGTCTGTGAGGAAGTCCAGGGGAATATCCAGTTCCTCGGACAGGTGCTCGAACTCCGCCTGTTTCAGCGGCGGTGCAATATTCACCCAGGCGCCGTTTTCCGGCTCATGGATCTCTACCGTTCGACCTTCTTTATTTATGAAATACTGGATCATCCGCGCGCAATAATAATTAATAATTAACAATTAATAATTAAGAATGTCCGAAGTACGTGTGTTTAGGTGAAACACAACTGCTGCGATTATTAATTATTCATTATTAATTATTAACTGCCCCTCGAACACCAGCAGGGCAGGACCGCAGAGCCAGATATCCGTAAAGGAACGCTCGCCGGTTTTGGTAAAGCGTACTTCGAGGTGGCCGCCCAGTGTTTGCACGGGCACGCGGTAGGTGGTGGCTTCATTCCCGGCGGAGGTAAGCGCGGCGGCGGTTACACCGGTGCCGCAGGAGTAGGTTTCATCCTCCACACCGCGTTCGTAGGTGCGCACAAAAATACCATTGTCCTGCTGCTGTACAAAGTTCACATTGGTGCCTTCCTTTGCAAACCTGTCATTGTAACGTATCTGCCGGCCTTCGGTGTATACGTCCAGGGACTGTATCCCGTCCACATATTTTACAAAATGGGGGGAGCCGGTATTCAGGTAATAGTAAAGGGGGCCTTGTTCCACCCAGTCCACATCCTGCATTTTCAGGTTCACCCAGTCTTCTCCCTGCATGGTAGCCTCGTGAGGGCCGTCTACCGCCAGGAAGCGGAGCTGCGGCTGCTGCAGGCCCATTTTACGGGCGAAGGCCACGAGACAGCGGCCGCCGTTGCCGCACATGCTGCCCTCGTTGCCGTCGGCATTGTAATATTTCATGCCGAAATCATAACCGGGCTGGTTGTTCAGCAGCATCAATCCATCCGCTCCAATACCAAAGCGCCGGTGGCAGAGGTGGTGCACCTGTTGTTGTGTAAGCCCGTCATAGCGGCCATCCCGGTTGTCCATGATCACAAAATCATTGCCGGTTCCCTGGTATTTGTAGAAGTGCACTTGCATACTGCAAAATTAAATTAATAATTCATGCCTGCAATGATCCCCAGGCAGGTCCCGATCATCTTCTGCACCGCTGCGGCGCCGTCTTTGCTGAATTCCTGCCGGATACGGTTGGCCACGATGGTGCTGATGGAAAGGCAGTCGTGCCCCAGCACCCGGCCCAGGCCGTAAATGCCGGCGGTCTCCATTTCAAAATTGGTGATGTGATGGTCTTCCAGCCGGAAGGCGGTGAGCTGCTCCAACAGGGCGGGGTGGGAGAGCTTCCCGCGGAGTGCGCGGCCCTGGGGAGCATAAAAGCCGGGGCAGGTAACGGTGATCCCTGTATGAAAACCTTCCCGGAAATGCGGCAACAGGCTATCCGCCGCCGCGGCCAGGTAAGGACGGGCGCTGCCGGGGCGCAGGGGTACCTGGCTGCTGAAGGCTTCCAGCAGGGCGGTTTCGGCGGGCGTGCTTTCCATTTCGTACCAGGGCAGGAGGTTGTCCAGCCCCAGGCCGTGAGAAGACACCACCAGCCCATCTACCGGGATATCCGCCTGCAAAGCGCCGGAGGTGCCCAGGCGGATGATCTGCAGGCGGGTGAGCGCCGGTTTTACCTGGCGGGTGGTAAAATCAATATTGGCCAGGGCATCCAGCTCATTGAGCACAATATCAATATTGTCCGTGCCAATGCCGGTAGATACCACGGAGAGGCGCTTGCTGCCGATGTAGCCGGTGTGGGTCACAAACTCCCGGTGCCGGAATATGCCTTCCACTTTGTCAAAATGCCGGCTTACCTGCTCCACCCGGTCCGGGTCGCCCACGGTGATAACGGTAGGGGCCAGCTCCTCCGGGCGCAGGTCCAGGTGGTATACTGCGCCACGGCTGTTGAGAATGAATTCCGATGCTGCGATGGGTGCTTGCATAGTTGTTGGGTTTTGCTGCATTATTATGCAAATATGGCATTGTTACCAATAATCTATATATTTTATTTGCTAAATATCCAAAATTGCCTACTTTTGCAGTCCTACAAAAATCGATGGTTCCGAATTCGCCTGAGGCGGATAGGAGGATCAAGAAAAACAGGACTGGTACCGTGGCCGAGTGGCTAGGCAGAGGTCTGCAAAACCTTTTACAGCGGTTCGACTCCGCTCGGTACCTCCCAAAAAAAAGCCTTCTGAAACTCAGGAGGCTTTTCGCGTTAAAGGGACACCCAAAAATATAAGTATGCTCGAAATCATTCAGATCACTGACAAGAGCCTTCCAGCCGATATAGAGCAGGTAAAAGCGCTTTTCCGGGAGTACGCGGCCTGGCTGAGCGTGGACCTCAGCTTCCAGCGTTTCGAGGAAGAGATGCAGGCCCTGCCCAATAACTATATGGCTCCGGAAGGGGCGTTATTCCTGGCTAAAGTGGACGGGCAGCCGGCCGGCTGCGTAGCGGTACGGCGGTTTGACAACACCACCTGCGAAATGAAACGTTTATTCGTACGCGATGCCTATAAAGGACAGGGCCTGGGCAAAACGCTGGCCGCCAAGGCCATTGAAGCAGGTAAGGAACTGGGCTACCACCGGATGCTGCTGGATACGCTGGCGCATATGCGACCGGCCATAGAACTGTATACCGCGTTGGGCTTTCAGCCGATTGCCGCCTATTACGACAACCCGATCAGCAACGCGGTATACCTGTCCATGATGCTGGAAGAGGACAATTTATAAGGTCCTGACCCAGATGTTCCGGTAACTTACCGGATTGCCGTGGTCCTGCAGGACGATGGGGCCGGGCCCATGTTGTTTATAGGCCGGTTTCCCGATATATAAAGTAGGTCCATCCAGCTCCACGTTATTTTGTACCAGCACCCCGTTTTGCAATACCGTAGCACGCGCCGGTGATTTCAGCGAACCATCTGCATTAAAGCGCGGCGCTGTCCATATTACATCATAGGTCTGCCATTCGCCTGGCTGCCTGCATGCATTTACCAGCGGTATCCGCTGCTTGTAAAAGCTGCCGGCCTGCCCGTTGGAATAGGTGCGGTTATTATAGTTGTCCAGCACCTGCAGCTCGTACAGGCCCTGCATAAAGATGCCGCTGTTGCCGCGGCCCTGGCCTTCGCCCTCTACTTTGGCGGGCGTGCGCCATTCAATGTGCAGTTGGAAATCCTCAAAGTCCTGTTTGGTCTTCATGGTGCCGGCGCCTTTTACCACGGTTACCACGCCATCCTTTAACTCCCATTTGGCGGGGCCGCCATCTTCGGCCTGCCACTGGTCCAGGTTTTTGCCGTCAAATAATACAACGGCATCGCCGGGAGCGGTGTTGGTGGCATCGCCCGGCGTGATCACTTTAGGCACGGGCTCCCATACCTCGGTATCCTCTGGCTTCATGTCGGCATTGTTTTCGGGTTTAGCGGCCGAATCCGCTCCGGCCTTTTCCTGTTGTGCATTGTCGGTGGGCTGCATGCATGCGGATAGAGCAAAAAGCATGCAGGCTGCAGTAAGCAAAGTGTTGCGCATTTATTTCGGTAGTTTGTATCCGTTATGATATTCCGCAGCCAGCAGTTGATTGGCGGCGTTGTCTTTGAAGCGGTCGCTGGCGGCGTCCCAGTAAATCTTTTTGCCGGTTTTGAAGGCGATGTTGCCCATCTGTGCATTGATGGCCACATTGGCGCCAGCCTGTATGGGGGCATTCAGGTCCGCAAAATTGCGGGACTTCACCACTTCCACGAAGTTCTTCGCGTGCAGGTCCAGCCCGTTATCCACGCGGGCACGGCGGGGCACGGCTTCCATTTTAGGCGTGTCCTTTTCCTTTTCCGGGATCACTTCCCAGCCGCCGCGGTCCAGCACCAGGGTGCCATTGTTGCCGATAAAGGCAATGCCGTGGTCGCGGCTGTAGGGGCCGCCGTCTATGCCGATAGCGTGCTCCCACTGGATATTAAAGCCGTCAAACTGATATACGGTGGTAAGGGTGTCCGGTGTTTCCGCCGCGTCATCGGGATAGGCAAATTTGCCACCGGCCGCCATAATGGATATGGGATGCTGCGCTTTCATGCCCAGCAGGGCATAGTCCAGCAGGTGCACGCCCCAGTCCGTCATAAGGCCGCCGGCATAGTCCCAGTACCAGCGGAAGTTAAAGTGGAAGCGGTTGGGATTGAAGGGCCTTGTTTTCGCGGGGCCCAGCCACATGGCGTAATCCACGCCGGCCGGGGGCGTACCGTCGGGCTGTTTCGGGATGGACTTCATCCAGCCCATGTAGGCCCAGGCCTTTACCAGGCGCACCTGGCCCAGCTTGCCGGAATATACAAAGTCAATAGCATCCTTAAAGTGCTGCTGGCTACGCTGCCACTGGCCCACCTGCACCACGCGCTGGTGGCGCTCCTGGGCCGCTACCATGGCGCGGCATTCCGCGATGGAGTTGCCGATAGGCTTTTCCACGTACACGTCTTTGCCGGCGGCGCAGGCTTCCGTCATCTGCAGGCAGTGCCAGTGATCCGGCGTGCCGATCACTACCGCGTCAATGTCCTTGTTCTCCAGCAGTTGCCGGTAGTCGCCGTAGGTCTTCACTTTCATATTGCGCTGTGCAAGCTCTGCGGCCCGTTTGTCCAGCACATTCTTGTCCACGTCGCAGAGGGCTACGCACTGCACGCCGGGGATCTTGAGCAGGGCGTTCAGGTCGGCCCAGCCCATGCCATTGATGCCAATGGCGGCTACATTGAGGCGGTCGCTGGGGGCCACCATTTTCGGAAGGCCATGCAATGCGGAAGGCATGGCGGCTGCGGCTACCAGGGTGGAAGCCGAGCGGATAAAATCTCTCCTGGAATTGTTCATAACGCAGACTGTTATTAGTTATTAGTTGTTAAAAAGTGTCCTCTTCGGTCTCTTCGTTCCCCATTGTAAAGTTCATCATGGTGCCCAGGAGATCACTGAAACGGGTTTCATTTTCCACCATCTTTTTACTGATCAGGGAATAGGCGGCCAGGCCATGCAGCACAAACTCCATCATGAGTAGCTGCTCTTTGCCGCTGGCGCGCGGGAATTTTGATTTTACCAGCTCTTTCAGCCCATCCACTTTCTGCAGGGAGGTCTCGTATTGCTTGTCGCTAATGTCCTGCAGCAGGTGCACGGCGTTGCCTTTGTCAAACCACTGTATCACGGCGCGGTAGGGATTATCCTGGCCGGCGGCCGCATTGGCGGGCTGCTTGCGTTTCTTGAAGGAATCGGGATTGGGAAAGTACTGTGCGAACAGGGTGCGCATGGCTTTGTCCAGCAGGTTGTAGGCCACCTGCTGCGGTCCTTCCTGCTCGCCTTCGTATACCAGCTCGATCTTGCCGGTAATAGCGGGCACAATGCCCTGCAGGTCGGCAATGCGCACGTAGGTTTCCTTTTCGCGGTTGAGGATGGCCCTGCGCTCGCCGGCGCTCACCGCATTCTCGTAGGCGGCGATGGTGAGGCGGGCGGACACGCCGCTCTTTTTATCCACGTACTCGCTGTTACGCGCTTCAAAGGCTACCTGCTCAATGAGGCGTTTCACCATATCGGCCAGGTGCACTTTACCTTTCTGCTCCTCGTGCACGTCGGCCTCCTGTTCGGTGATCAGGAGGGAGTTCTCCACGTTCTTCGGGTAGTGGGTAACGATCTGGCTTTCTATACGGTCCTTCAGCGGCGTTACAATAGCGCCGCGGTTCGTGTAATCTTCCGGGTTAGCGGTGAATACGAACAGGATGTCCAGCGGCATGCGCACCTTAAAGCCCCGGATCTGGATATCCCCTTCCTGGAGGATATTGAACAGGGCCACCTGTATGCGGGCCTGCAGGTCCGGCAGCTCGTTGATCACGAAAATGCCGCGGTTGGAACGGGGGATGATGCCGAAGTGGATCACCCTTTCGTCTGCGTAGCTTAATTTCAGGTTGGCCGCCTTGATGGGGTCTATATCGCCCACCAGGTCTGCCACGGACACGTCCGGGGTGGCCAGCTTCTCGCCGTAGCGGGCTTCGCGGGGCAGCCAGGAGATGGGGGTCAGGTCGCCCATTTCCGCTACCAGGTCGCGGGCATAGCGGGACAGCGGGTTAAACGGGTCGTCGTTCACTTCAGATCCGTCCACCACGGGTATATAATCATCCAGCAGGTCTATCATCTGCCGGGCCATACGCGTTTTGGCCTGCCCGCGCAACCCCAGGAAGAGGATGTTGTGGCGTGACAGCAGGGCCCTTTCCGTATCGGGTATCACGGTATCTTCATAACCGATGATGCCCGGGAAGGTACTTTCTTTCTTTTGCAGTTTGCAGATAAGGTTCTGCCTGATCTCTTCCTTTACTGATTTAGGTCTATAGCCGCTCTTCCTGAGTTCTCCCAGCGTATTTATATTCTTGTTCATCCCTTATAATTAATAATTAAGAGTTAATAATTAACAGGTGCGGATGCCGGCCGCACATCTGCACATTTGCATATCTGCACATTATATTATAACAGTTTCTTCTTCCCGCTTTCAAAATCATAGAACAGGAACTGTCCCAGTTTATCGGTGCCGGAGAAGAATGCCTTCCCGTTGTTGGTTTCGGTAAATTCCGTTACGAATTTCTGCAACCAGGGATCGGTGGCTACCATAAAGGTAGTGATGGGTATTTTCAGCTTCTTGCACTGCGCGGCCAGGTTCAGCGTGCGGTTCAGTATTTTACGGTCCAGGCCGAAGCTGTTCTTGTAATATTGCTTGCCGTTCCTGAGGCAGGTAGGCTTGCCGTCGGTGATCATGAATATCTGCTTGTTGGGATTGCGCCGCCTGCGCAGGATGTCCATGGCCAGCTCCAGGCCCGCCACCGTATTGGTGTGGAAGGGGCCCACCTGCAGGTAGGGCAGGTCCTTGATCTCTATCTGCCAGGCATCGTTGCCAAACACGATAATGTCCAGCGTATCCTTGGGATAGCGGGTGGTGATCAGCTCGCTGAGCGCCATAGCCACTTTTTTGGCGGGCGTAATGCGGTCTTCGCCGTACAGGATCATGGAATGGGAAATGTCGATCATCAGGGCAGTGGATGTCTGCGTTTTGAAGTCGGTTTCCTTTATTTCCAGGTCGTCCTGGCTGATGGAAAAGGCATCGATGCCATGGTTGATCTGTGCGTTCCGCAGGGAAGCGGTCACATCTATCTGTTCCAGGGGATCGCCAAACTGGTAGGCGCGGGTGTCTGCATTCAGTTCATCGCCCTGGCCGGATTTGCGGATATTATGATCGCCGATGGTGGACTTTTTCAGCTTGCCGAAGATCTCTTCCAGCGCTTTTTTGCGGATATCCTGTTCTGTTTTCGCGGTAATGCTGATCTGGCCGCTTTCTTCATTTTCACGGATGTAGCCTTTGTCTTTCAGCTCCTGTATAAAATCGCCTATACCATACTCTTCGTTGGTCAGGCTATATTCTTTATCCAGTTCTGTCAGCCATTGCAGGGCTTCCGTTACATCGCCGCTGGTGTAGGTAAGGAGCTGTGTGAAAAGGTCCAGTAACTGCTCAAACGGCGATTTGTCATTCTCACCAGGCACAAACCTGGAAAATTGTATTCCTCGCATCTTAAAAACCTCCTGTCATTTTTAAAATTACAGAAAAAAGTTAACAGTAGGGAGTGGAGTGGGATAGCCGGCGCCAGCACTGCGAATGGACGGGCATCGTGACGGGCGGCTTGCTTTTCCCGGTAAAACCGACTATTTTTCACCACTGATCGGTTCTGATATTCAACCATCTAATTAAAAAACAAATACATGATCAAAAAACTGATGAATGCTTTCCTGCTGGCCGGCGTACTGGCCATTACGGCAGGGGAGCGGCAGGCGAAGGCCCAGAACATGGAGCATGAGCTGGGATGGATGCTGGGCGCACAGGCGTATACCTTTAACCGCTTTACCCTGGCCGAGGCGCTGGACAAAATGGACAGTTGCGGTATCCACTACGTGGAGTGCTATTCCAGCCAGCGTATCGGCGACGGTATCGAGGGCACCACGGATTTCCGGATGAACGCTTCCACCCGCGAAAAGCTGAAGGCGCTGTTCAAAAAGAAGAACAAGCAACTGGTAGGCTATGGAGTCGTGTCTCCCAAGGATGAGGAGGAATGGCGCCAGGTGTTTGACTTTGCGAAGGAAATGGGTATACAGGTGATCACCGCCGAGCCGAAGAACGAGCACTGGGACCTGATCTCCAGCCTGTGCGACCGATATCAGATCAAGGTGGCCATTCATGACCACCCGCGGCCCAGCCATTACTGGCACCCGGACAGCGTACTGGCGGCTGTAGAGGGCAGGAGCCCGCTGTTTGGCGCCTGCGCGGACATTGGCCACTGGGTGCGCTCCGGCCTGGACCCGGTGGAGTGCATTAAAAAGCTGCAGGGCCATGTGCTGAGCCTGCACGTGAAGGACATGCATGAAAAATCACGCCAGGCGCATGACGTGGTGTGGGGCAACGGCGTGAGCAATATACCCGGTGTGCTGAAAGAGCTGAAGAAACAACAGTTCCGCGGCCTGTTCTCCGCAGAATATGAATACCACTGGGAGAACAGTGTGCCGGAGGTAAAGGAGAGCGCTGCGTTCTGGAGATCAGTGGTCAATAAATTGTAGGGGTGAAAATCCCAAATTCCAAATACCAAATCCCAAAATGGAGGCAATCGCCTGATTAATGGCGGGCTTTCAATGTTATTGCTGGTCTGCCTGCCCTTTGGGATTTGGTATTTGGGATTTGGAATTTTCCTTTCCAATCTTTCCCAAATGCGTATCGTGAAAGCTGGTCATATATTTTAACCCGTACCCCATCACCCGGTCAAAGGAAGCGTGCCCCAGGAGCAGCAGGCCGGTAAACAGGCATACATCATTTCCCAGGTAATATCCCAGCAGGTAGACCCCGATGGCCACTCCCTTGTGGTGAAACAGATTGTATACCCAGGCCCCGGCCCGGTTATTGACCAGGTAGGCCAGCATGCTGATGTCCGGTAAGAGGAAACAGGCGGCGAAGATCCACCAGGCATAGGGGCTTTGCAGCCGGAATAAAAACAGCGAAAGAAGCAGCAACGCTGCTTCTTCCCACCGTAAAATATTTTTCATTCGTTAATATACGTCTTTTAAGCGGTCGGTTTCATTACTAACTTAATTATTTACCTGAATCCGCGTTTTGCTGCGGGGAGTCTGCCCCGGTATTCATGTTGCCGGGCAGTTCACCCGGTTTCGCAGGCGCACCGCCAAAGTCTTCCTTCATGCGTTGCAGCAGGGACAGGAACTGTTCCGCCATCTGCCCGTCGCGCTGCAGATCGTTGGTGAGCTTGGAGGCCGGCAGGGAGCGGTAGTACTCCAACTGCTGCTGGCAATCGCGGGATATCTTACCGGCGATCTCGTTCGCTTTTTTGCTATCGCCGGCCAGGTAGTAGGCATAGGCGGTCTGCAGCGAGCTGTAGTTATGCATGTTGTTGGGCGATGTCATGGCGTAGGGGAAGTTGCTGTCCAGCAGGCCTTTGTCCGCTTTGTTGAGCACGGCCAGGGCGGAATCCTTCTGGTTGCGCTGCGCCAGCACGGTGCCCAGGCGGGTGTAGGAATTGCGGAGATACTGCAGCAGCTTGCGGTTTGGCTCGTCAAAATAGGTGCCTTCCACCTGTGCGCCACCGAAGGTGAACTTCGTCATCAGGTTGTTGTACATCACCGGTGCGTTCACGTTAAAGTCGGCGCCCAGCATATCGTTGCTCGGCTCCTTGCGCAGGGGCACCAGGCGGTAGGTGAGGCCGTCCATACGGAGGTAATCGTTCAGTCCCAGGTCTGTGGGGCTGGTGAAATAGATGGGCCTTTTCCATTCGTTGGCCGCAATGATATCATACACTGCCAGGTCGTTCTTGAGCAGGTAGTTCTTGTTGATCTGGAAGGGTAGCTGCGGCAATATCCTGGAGCTGTCCTTGATGTCCACCACACCGCTTTTGATCACTCCGGCCACATTCACAGGGATGAACAGTTTCTGCGTGGGCAGGAAGTTCTCCTGGGTACCGTCTGTGGTGGTGAGCCTGGCGCGGGGATCGTCGGAGGCCATAAAGCCCATTACTTCCTTCAGGTTATAGAATTTATCCTGCGGGAACACGCCGGCATCATAGAAGCGGATGTAGTTGCGGTTTTCGCCGCGGTATTTGTCCGGGCTCCAGGTCATGGGCACCGGATCGCTCTGGTTCACTTTCTGGCGCTGCTGGTCAATGTACCAGTCCACGCCCAGCAGGCTGAGGTTGATCACCCGCACGTCCGGGCGGATACCTTCCACTTCCTGTGCGTACCAGAGGGGGTAGGTATCGTTATCGCCTACTGTAAAGAGAATGGCATTAGGCGCGCAGGACTCCAGGTAATCCCTGGCTACGTCGCGGGCAATGGTCTTGGTAGAGCGGTCATGGTCATCCCATTCCTGGGCGCCCATGAGCACGGGCACTGCCAGCAGGCAGACGGCGGCTGCCAGGGGAGCGGCGATACCGGACTGTTTGAGCTTCTTTTTCAGGAACTCGAAAACAGAAAGCACGCCCAGCCCGATCCAGACGGCGAATGCGTAGAAGGAGCCCACGTAGGCGTAGTCACGTTCGCGGGGCTGGTTGCCGGCCTGGTTCAGGTACATCACGATGGCAAAGCCGGTGAAGAAGAACAGCAGGCCTACAATAAGAAAGTCCTTGCGGTGGCGGTTATAATGAAATATGAGGCCGAAGATGCCGAGTATGAGCGGCAGGAGGAACAGGCGGTTATGGGCCTTGTTCTCTTTCAGGCTGTCGGGCATCATGGACTGATCGCCATAGAGGAAATTATCCAGGAAAGGAATGCCGGATATCCAGTTGCCGTCGCGCGGGTTGCCATAGCCCTGGGTATCGTTCTGGCGGCCGGAGAAGTTCCACATGAAGTAACGGAAGTACATGAAGTTCACCTGGTAGCCCAGGAAGAACTTGATATTGTCCGCAAAGTTGGGCTTCTCGCCGGGCTGCAGGCCCAGGAAGCTGCGGTAGTAATCCGCGTGGCCCTGGTCATTGCTGGCGTCCCATACGCGGGGGAAGAGCATTTTATCTTCTGCGGCGTATACCGGCACTACTTTTTTGCCGGCTATCTCGTATTTGTCCTTGCCACGGGCATATACATTGCCGGTTTCCTTGTACTCTACCGGGCGGGCGGTGAACACCTGGCCGTAGAGCAGGGGGAAATCGCCGTACTGCTCACGTCCCAGGTAACCTACCAGGGAGATGGGATTGTCCACGTTGTACATATCCACGGAAGGGTTGGCGGTAGAGCGCACCATGGTGGTGATGTAGGTGGAGTAGCCCAGCAACAGGAAAAGGATGCATGAAATGGTAAGGCGGCTGAAGTGCGCGGTAGCGGCCACGTTCGTTTTCACGCCCAGCAGCTTCAGGAAGTAGGGGATCAGCAGCACGGCGGCGGCCAGCAGCAGCTTCACGAATATCATTCCTCCGCCGTCTGCGGCATTAAAGGCCGGGATAATGATCACGGAGGCGATCAGGATCAGCGGGGCGTACCAGCCGAACTGCGGCTTGCGGTAGCCGTACAGCAGCAGGGCCACGATCACGATGAAGTAGAAGGCGAAACCGGTAAAGAAGGGCAGGCCCAGGGTATTTACAAAGAACACATCCATGTAACCGGATGCCTTGACGGTATCCTGGATGATGAACTTCTGCAGCAGGCCTGTGATGATACAACCTACCAGGAAGGCCCAGAAGGCGCCCCAGGAGGTTACTTTATAGCGTTTGAAATAATATACCATTACGATGGCCGGTATGGTCAGGAGGTTGAGCAGGTGCACACCGATGGAGAGGCCCATCATGAAGGCGATGAACACGATCCAGCGGTCGGCATAGGGCTCGTCCGCCTCATGCTCCCATTTGAGGATGGCCCAGAAAACGATGGCGGTGAACAGGGAGGACATGGCGTATACCTCGCCTTCCACAGCGGAGAACCAGAAGGAATCGGAGAACGTGTAGGCCAGGGCTCCCACTACGCCGGCGCCCATGATGGCGATCATTTTCTCCCGGCTGATGGCCTCACCCGGCTGCACCATAAGGCGGCGCGCAAAGTGGGTGATGGTCCAGAAGAGGAAGAGGATCGTAAATCCGCTGGACAGGGCGGACATCAGGTTTACGCCAAGGGCGGCCTGGGAGGGCTTGAGGAACATGGTGAACAGCCTGCCAAGCAGCACGAACAGCGGAGCGCCGGGGGGGTGCGGCACCTGCACCTTATAGGCGCTGGAGATGAACTCACCGCAGTCCCACAAGCTGCCGGTAGCTTCCATGGTCATAATGTAAACAGTGCAGGCAATAATACAAACGAGCCAGCCTACAATGTTGTTCGTCCTTTTAAAATCCATCTGTTAATAATATTTATTTCGTAATTGGTTTTCTGTTTCCTTTAATGGCCTTTTCCGCCGCCGGGTTTTACAGGGCGGTTTGAAAGTCCGACAAAAATAGAAAAAGTAGCAAATTATGCTATTTAGTGAAACTGTTTTAACTTTTTATATAATATCTTTTTGTTTATAGGAGGGGCCCGCTTATTCAAAGATGATGCGGACGGTCTGGTAGAAGGAGAGGTGCTGGTAGCCGGCGGGCTGGGTGAGCTGGTCGCGGCTGAAGCTGCGGAGGCCGAAGAGGCCGGCGGCATTGCCTTTGTTGATAGCGATCTCCAGGTAGCCGGCGGCGTTGAAGAGGGCCAGCTTCTGGCCTTCGGCCACATCGGCATAGGTTTCGGAGAGCTGGCTGATGACCTCATCCCGGCGGAAATAGATCCTGAATTTCCGCTGGCCGCGCTGCGCTTCAAACTGTTCGCGGGTAATGTTGACCACCACATTCTCGAAGTTATCGATATGGATGATCTGGCCTTCGATATAGTCGGCGCCGGTAAGGGGCTGGAGGTTGTTCTTCACTACGATGTCCGTGGCGGGTTCGCCGAGCTGCTCCCAGGGCTGGCCGTTCTGCAGGGCTTTATAGGCCTGCGCAAAGCGGCGGATGATGGTGAAGGTGTTGCGGGGCTGGCCTTCTTCCAGGAGCAGCTTAACGACCGGGACGGCCTGCGCGCCGGTGATCATGGTAATAAGCCCGTTATCGGCGCAGGCGATATACTGGCCCTGCCATTGAGCCAGCAGCAGGTGGCTGGCTTTGCGGTCAAACAGGTTGATGAGCACCATGTGAAAGGCGCCGGGCGGGTACCAGGCAAACGCGCTTTTACAGATGTAGGTGGCCTGCGGGAGGTTGAAAGGGGAGATGTGGTGGCTGATGTCCGCTACATGGCAACCGGGACAGTCCTGCCATAGCTGGCCTTTGATGGCGCCAACCAGGTAGTCCTGATAACCAATATCTGATGTGAGCGTAATAATGGACATGTATGATTAAATCCCAAATTCCAGATTCCAAATCCCAAACCCCGGATCTATAATGACAACCAGGCCGGGGGCTTACCAAACTATGTGCAAAGAAAGGCAAAAAATAGCTATTAGCGGTTGGCTTTTAGCTGCTGGTATGTAAAAATCCTGTTGCTGAAAGCCGGGCGCCGGGCGCTTATTGCAGCGGCGATCCCGGCTCTTTTTTGAAGTGATTATATACGAGGCCATCCAGTACGCCGGGCAGGAGCCTGCTGAGCCATACGGTGAGCTTACCCTGGGAAGTGAGCACCAGCGTGCGTTTGCGCCTGGCTATTGCCCGCAGGGTAGCCTGTGCTACTGCTTCGGCAGTCATGAGGCGGCCTTCTTCCAGGGGCGTTTCGCCCTGTACCTGCCCGCGCTGGTTGAGGGCTGTGTTACGTATATTCGAGGCCGTAAAGCCGGGGCATATCCACATTACGTTGACGCCTGTATGCAGATTTTCCGTGCGGAGGGCTTCCAGGAAGCCCTGCATGGCAAATTTGGAGGCGGAGTAGCCGGTACGGCCCGGCAGTCCGCGGTAGCCGGCGATGGAGGAGATGCCTGCAATGGTGCCTTTGGCGGCCAGTATGGCCGGCAGGGCATATTTGGTGCAGTATACCGTGCCCCAGAAATTAATGTCCATCAGGGTTTTGAGCACGTCCACGGAGGCCTCCTTAAACAGGGCGCGCATGGAGATGCCGGCATTATTGACCAGGATGTCTATCCTGCCGAACTGTTGCAGGACGGCATCGATAAAGGCTTTACAATCTGCCTCCCGGCTTACGTCTGCCACATAGGTAAAGACGCCTGCCATGGCAGGGGCCTGCTGCAGGGCGCTGAGCGTTTCCTGTTTCCTGCCGCAAACGGCTACCTGTGCGCCGGCCTGCAGCCATGCGCCGGCGAGGGCTTTACCGATACCGGAGGTGCCGCCGGTGATCACCACTACCTGGTCTTTAAATTGCTGATGCATGCATATACTTTTTGCGCTGCAAAAATAGGCGAAGGAAGAGAGGATGGCGAAATTTAATTATACACGTGGAGGAGGTGTAGGTAATTTTCAGGGATGCGGCGGTGAGCGATTGGGGTAACGGAGAGGGAGATGGGTAATTGTGCGATGTAAATCCGGAGGCGGGCGGAGGCGTACGGCTGAACGGACGAGGCTGTAGAATCCTTTGCTGTGGCTGGCTGCGAGGGGAGAGGGGGAACTTTTTTGGTTAAAAACTTGTTTCGAATAAAAATATGGCTATTTTTGCACCCGCTTTATAACAAAAAGCGATGAATCCGTAGCTCAGTTGGTAGAGCAATACACTTTTAATGTATGGGCCCTGGGTTCGAGTCCCAGCGGGTTCACAGAAGTTTAAGCGCTTCAAGTTGAAAGACTTGGAGCGTTTTGTTTTTTAGCAATTTTACATACTGTGAACCAAAAAGTCCGGAATGAGTCCTGGAATATCCCTCCTGGAGCTGAAGTATAAAATAATAAGTGCATTTATTATTTTTGCTCCATAAAAGGCAAATTATGCACACCCCAACTATGGCAGATATCCGCAGGATAGCCCTGATTAATAATCCTGTATTACGCAATGTACTCATCACACAATCTTATTACGAGCTCTCGCAGATTATCATGTCCCGTACAGGGGCGGCGGCGAATTGGTGCACCTACGCTACTTGGGCGTCCAAGCAGGCCGGACAGAGTATCCGGAAGGAGGATCTTCGACGAACACTCGAAGCACGGGTGGACATTGAGGTGTTGAGCGAATTTCAGGCACTTATTGCAATGGCTGCGGAAATGGGTATTGGCTCCTCCATTAGAACCAGGCTTCATGCCCTGGTAAAGAATAGTCTGTTTATCAGGGTAGTTGATAAGATAAGCGAAGCGGTTGCTAAAGGAAATAAAAAGGTATTTGAAGAAATAGGATTTGAATTTGCCCGGTTCATTGCTACCTGCTTCGACAATGCTGAACCTGACTTACAACGCTGTGACTTATTTTGCCGGGAAATGCGTGACGGCGATCCGCCTGATGGGCAGCAATATCTAAAAAGAGCTTTCACAAATTACTATACAGGCTTTTTTGAGCGCGATGAGCAACTGCGCCTGGAAAAATTGTTGCTGGCTAACCTTGAGATCGGATTCCACGAGCAAACCAGGTTACAGCCCGAAATCCTGGATTCCCTTAACGCTGCTTTTACGGGAAAAGAGACTTTTCGCAAAGAGGTCGTTGACTTCTTATTCCCTCCCGGAAGCTGGCTCTCTCAGGTACGTTTTCTCTATCTGAAAATTACCGGAAAGACATCCCGCCTGGAAGCTGCGATTGATAGATTAATAGTGAAACTGCAGCACCTGGTAAGAAAGCAGATCACCGCCTGTCTGATGACACTAAACCTGCCACATGAGACCCTGTTGTTATCCAAAGATCTGCAGCGTACCTATCCTAAGGTCTTAAGCAGCCTTTCGTGTAAAGACCTGGTTGAATTAATGGAAAAAATCGATACAACTCCTGAAAGCTTAAAAGAAAGCGGCGCCGAAGATTGGGCTGACCTCACTGATCGCATGCATTTTATTACGGAACTTTTCCGTTGTTATCAGTTCGATGAACAACTGTATCAGCCCGCTTTCAAACCGGAGCAAGTAGCTGCAATGAAAAGGGGGGAAGTACCAATGAGATGGTGACCAATCCTTTTCCACGTTATATAATTACATGGTCGCCCAAATAATGGCGAACGATTTAATACAGGTTTTTAAGGAGATACTCCCTTTTTTCTTCCTGCACCTGGATATAATAACAAACCATCCATCACCCCGCCATATTGCCAATGCGCTGTTAGCGGTTGCGCATTACTTTGTCATAAAGCTGTTTTAACTGGCTGTCACCAAAACCATAAATGCTTTCTCTGTCCCAGAATTCTTTGAACACTTTATGAAAGTCAGTGGAAATGTTTTTTGTGATGTCTTCAATGACTTTTTCAGGTCTGCCCTTTGTGCCATCTTTTGGAAAACGGTCCACATGCGCCTTTACGACTTCTTGTAAATACGGAAATGCTGAAGATTGATTCTTTGAAAGATTTACCAACTCATCAAGATTATTATTTTTATAAGCTTCCCACAAGTCTCTCCCTAAATTTATGTCGGCTTTGCTTAAAAGGATTTTATTCGCATAACAAACTTTAAGCTCCTCTGAATTTGCTGGTCCAAAGCCATTCCAGAATTGTTTACTGGTTTTGTCTAAATAATAAGTATAAACAGCAAAAACTTTTTTCTTTATTGGCAAACTATTGATAATTGAAATAACAAACCACATATTTACCTGGCAAAACAAGTCATACTCAAACCAAAGATTAAATTCTGAATTATCAGGCGCATTCCTTATTTTTTCAAACTCTTTTACAACATTCCTATGGTATTCTGTTTCAGTTAATTCCATATACTTTGCTCTTGATTGCCAAAAGTCATGCAGATTGTCGCCAGACAAATCTCCATCTATAAGACCTTCTCTAACCACTATTACATCTCCTTCAATTTTGGTGTCTGGGACACTGTAAGCAAGAGAGTCGCCGTTTAAAATATTATAAATCATGAGTATGATTTTTTTACAATGCCGCTAACGCTTTCCTTGCCGTAACCTTATTGCGGCAATACAGCTAAATTACTTCAAATTTTTAAGATGGATCGCCCAAAGGATATGGTGGAAATTTACAATGGCAAAAGGCTGATATAGTTAGGTTATCTTTGCTGGTTTTGACATATGGAACTTTCGGGTAGAAGGTTCCTTCCAGTGGAAGTGAACGCCCATATATCTAACTTTACTAAATTGCCACTATGAAAGAATTGATCGATTATATCCTCCAGTTTGGGAACCTGGACAAACAGCAAATCGACCTTGTTATAAGCAGTGCGATTGAATGGAGTCTTCAAAAAAGCGAATATTTTTCAGAAGCGGGGCGAATTCCCCAGCAGGTCGGTTTTATTGTTGAAGGTGTTATTCGCGGTTGTTATTACAATAACAAAGGCGAGGAAATTACACGTTGTTTTATTAGTGAAAACAGCCTTGTAGCTGACTATATTAATTTTGAAGCCAATACTTCCTCTTCGGAATATTTGCAGGCATGTACAGACTGTAAACTTATCGTCTTTTCAAGAAAAAATTGGGAGGAGCTTTCTCAAGTTATTGCAGGCTGGGATAATATCAAAAACAAGATGGTACAAATATGTATGTACCAGAAGTCAAGAAAAGGCCCGGTCATTTCACAAGATGCTACTACACGTTATATGGAATTTATGGAGAACTACCCGTCGCTTATTAATCGTGTCCCGCTGGCGTACATTGCTTCTTACCTGGGTGTTACCCGGCAATCATTGAGCAGAATAAGAAAAAACATTCGGTAAACCTGCTTTTTTACCAAATGGTAAATAGTTTTCTTTTAGGATGATGCAATTTTGCTTCGTTAATTAAAAAGAATAACAATGAAGAAAGCATTCATCACCGGCGCTAATAAAGGAATAGGTTTCGAAACTGCAAGACAGCTATTGCAAAAAGGATTTTATGTCTATATCGGAAGTCGTGATTTAAAAAAAGGCGTGAGCGCAGTTGAAAAATTAAAATCGGAAGGACTCCCCCACGCAGAAGCCGTACAGTTGGATGTGACAGATGAGAAATCTGTAACGATGGCCCGCGAGGGAATCGGCGAGAAAACGAACGTATTAGATGTGCTCATTAATAATGCAGGCATTAACGGAGGGCAACCGCCTTACAGCGCCCTGGATGCAACTTCGGAACAATTTATAGCCGCATTCGATACCAATGTAGTCGGCGTGGCAAGAGTAACGAAGGCGTTTATTGACCTGTTACGCAAATCAAATGAACCGAGGATTGTCAATGTAAGTACCAGCGTAGGCTCTCTTTCATTGCAAAGTGATCCGGGTTGGCCGGCGTATAATTATGCAAAATATGCAGTTTATGGAGCATCAAAGGCGGCGCTGAATATGTATACCGTTCATTTGGCCTACGAGCTGCGTGATACATGCTTCAAAGTAAATGCAGTTTGCCCGGGATATACCAGTACTGATTTCACCTTTAACAATGGGGGCCCGGTGGATACTGCGGCAAGTCGAATTGTCAAGTATGCATTGATTGACCAGAACGGTCCTACCGGTAAGTTTTTCAGTGAGGAAACTAACCCTGAAACAGGGGTAGTTCCCTGGTAAAATTTATTATCCTGCAGTTTGAAATTTCAAACAACGGTTATATCAGGTAAAATCAGTTAAAAAGGAAATATCCTTCCAGGTATCCATTTGAGCCTGTAATTCCGCTATTTTTATTTTTGCGCGATTGAATGCATCACTACCAAGAAACAGGTCAGTAGCAGGGTTCGGGCTGGCGACTAACTTTAAGAATACATCTGCAATCTTATCCGGGTCGCCTGGTTGCATGCCATCCATACTGTTCATCTTGTCATGATTTTTCCTTAGATAGGCATAGTCCTCAATTTGAATCCTGCTGTATTCAATTGAGCCCGCTTTGGCAAAGCTGGTCCTGAACCAGCCTGGCATAACATTCGTCACGTGGATACCCAACGGTTTTAGATCATGAGCCAACGCTTCGCTTAGACCGCTCACCGCAAATTTGGCGGCGCAATACATTGACCACCCACTACCAGGTGCAAAGCCGGCAATCGAAGAAATATTGATGATATGGCCCGAGCGCTGCCTTCTCATATAGGGTAACGCCTGCTGAACGACGCGTACAACAGCGAAGAAATTAACCTGGAAATTTCTGTCGATTTCCCCTGGGGTAAGTTCCTCTAAAGCACCACCTAACCCGTAGCCAGCGTTATTTACAACTACGTCCAAACGGCCAAATTTTTCATATACTTTCTTAATAGAAGCTGTGATGGACTGCTCGCTTTCCAGGTCTACTTCCAATGGCAGAAACCGGCCGCCGTTCCCCTCAAACGCTTTGAACGCGGCAATTGATCTCGAAGTTGCAGCAACATGCTGGCCTTTTGCCAATAGTTGCCTAGTAAGGGACAGGCCCATTCCCTTAGATGCCCCTGTGATATACCAAACTTTTGAATTGCCCATAATCTTTTTTTGCAAAATTACCTTGCAGGCAGTTCTCATTTTTGTTGCATATAAACCATTATTTGTCAAATTCAAACCTGTCTGAAATCAGACGGATTCATAGTGGTCTGCTTCTTGAAAAAGTTGTTGAAGTGTGCCTGATCTTCAAACCCCAGCACGTAGCTGATCTCGGCAATGCTCCAGTCTGTGTGCCTTAGCAGGACCTTGGCTTCTGCTGTAAGACGCTCGAAGATAAGATCGGTAGTGGTACGTCCAGTGGTTTTCTTTATAGCGCGGTTGAGATAATTTACATGGACACAGAGCCTTTTTGCAAAAGCTTTCGGGAAACGCAATTCAAAACGCTGCGAGGTCGATTCAATCGGGAATTGACGTTCCAGCAATTCCGTAAAAACGGAAGTGATCCGGGTAGCGCCATCTCCATGCTTAAGCGGGTTGTTTGCAGGCTGGAGCTTCATTGCTAAATAGAATAGTTCGCTGACATAATTTTTGATCAGCTCATATTTATAGACGTAATCCGTATCAAACTCTTTGATGATTTTTTCAAAAATGCTTTTCACTTCGCGGGTTCTTTCATCATCCAGGGAAAAGACAGGCTGTGAACCTGTAGTGAACAAAGGCAGCTCCCCTAAGTCCAGGCGCAGGCTCTCCTGGAAAAACTCATTCTTGAACACACAGAAATAACCGGAGCTATCGGACGTTAATGGATCATAAGTATACGGTACCAGGGGATGAAAGAAAAGCAACGTATTCCCGCTTATCGGAATACTTTTGTTGCCGTAATGGAAAACATTATCTCCCCGGAAAAGCATAATCTTAAAGAAATCCCTGCGGATAAAGGTTGGTGAACTGGTGCCGGAGCGGATCCTGTCTTCAATCCTGAAGACATTAAACTGCCCAATGTTCTTTTGGAAATCTCCGGACAGGACACCATACTTGTCCTTGTAGAACTGTTCAAGTGATTCTGTTGCTTTTGCCATAAATCGATATGATTTGCAAAATTCATACTTTTTTATGGGATGTGGAACACTTATTTGGATGCTGTCTGGGATATGATCAAAGCAGTGCCGCAAAAAGATAAACAGGTCAGGAAGCCAATAAAATTTTCTCCTTCCTGCCACCGCGGAAAGTAAATGGAGTAATAAAGGTGTAACGATAACAACCAGATAAATAAATTTAACCCAAGTAGCAGCAAAATTGGTTTTACTTTATAGTTACTGAAAATACTTATCGCTGATCCCATGAGTGCAACACCGCCCAGGAAAGTCCAGAATTGCGGGAAGGGAAGATACTTAGGCACTAAATTGCTGACTCCTTCCAGGTTGTTGAAATGGCCAACTCCGAAATTATACAGCATGATCGCAAATAAATACTTACCCAAAGGTCCTGTCCTGGTAATCCATTTCATGAACCTGTTTTCGGGTTTGGGTGGATTCATGGTTGATACTACCAGGAATCCCCCGGACAATGCTAAAATTTTATTAAGATTCACCCAATAGTTATTAAAAGACCCTGCTGATAAAAACCTGGGGAAATGACCAAATAGAAACAGTAAAAAAAACAGGATGCCCATTAACCATGAAAGGGTATTGAATTTTTTACCAATAACAATTAAAGACCCTGCACCAATCAGCAGCACAGCTATAAAATAAGGGATAAAAGATAAACTGGAAGGTATACCTGTTAATCCAGGTATTATAATCGGCCTGATTCCCGGGTAGAAAAAATGCAGTACTCCTATGCCTGTTATCCCAATTGCAAAGAATATGCGGCCTGCGCTCATCCATATATTCATATAGTATTATTTTAAAGTGGTTTGATATGATGATTTTGAATGTAGACTACTCAACCATTTTGCCAAGATACCGAAGTATGATGGAGCATCCGGTGCAAACGCGGTGGCGTTGGCAGGGTCCAGTTCTTCCTCAGGAGCCACGGTGGTTGCCATTTCGTGATTTGCGCCGGCGATAACTGCATAGCCCAGGTTTGTTTTCCTGCCGGCCATTTTGCCGAGAAGTGCTGCAGAAATCCTGACCGGTACCCAGGGATCATCCGCTCCAAACAATATAAGGATGGGGCAACGGACTCGCTCAAGCGTTGTGACGGGATCGAGCGCGATCTCCTTCGCCCACTGGGAATGGGCAGGATCGTCCAGCATTGGCGAAATATAGGAATATTTAAACCATGGCCTTTTAACAGCATCCGCCAACATTTGTTCGACAGCGCGGCGATCTCCCCGCCCACGCATGAAATCATCTACCGCTGTTCTTGTCCTGATTGCTGCCCGGATATCTTCGTCGCGGAAACCTTTAACGCGCAGAATGTTTTCTACGGCAAAATTCATCTGCACATCCGGCGTTGTCAGGGGAGCGGATATGGATATGGCAAAGGCAACCTGTGGAGAGCGGGATGCGGCGAGCACTGAAAGCCAGCCTCCCTGGCTCAACCCCCAAAAGCCGATTTTCCGCGCATTGATCCGCTTGTCAGCGGCAAGCATTTGCAACGCGGCCAGGCCGTCGTCAGCCAGCGTATTAAAATCGGTACCTGCGCGTTCGCCGGTTGATTTGCCGCTGCCACGCCTGTCATAGATGAACACCGCATAACCCAGGACAGGCAGCAGGTCCTTTAAATGTTGATATAACGGAAGATCCCGCGTTGCCGAGGAGGCGGAATGGAATGCAATGATGGCGGGAAATGGCCCCGGCCCACCCGGCAGGTAAAGCGTACCGGAAAGACGGACATTGCCGTTCTGAAACTCCCTTTCCTCAGGTACCACGATCGTTGTTGCAGGGGCGCTCCAACCGGGCGCCACGACTTGCGCAACTACCGGCAAGGAGCTCTCATAAAAGCCCAGCGCCGCTATCGTTAGCACCCGCAGCAATTTCGAAGCGGAAGCTTGTTTATTCATATTAAATTATTTAGTTTTAAAATCATTTGTAAGCCATCATTGAAACGTTATGCAAGTAAGTCACCGGGCATAAAAATTCACTGCCAAAAGCTCAGCAAAAGCCCCCAAAACTGAATAAATACGTGCCTTCAGGGAATTTTGGGCAGCTTGATAAGAATGGAGGGGCCTGTTATCCGGGCCACTTGTATAAACTAATCTTGACCGTATTAAGATTGTTCTATGAATGAACAGGCATTGGTAAAAGCTAGTGTAATAGAGATTTTTAATAAAAATGGATATAGTGATCCCGCCAGGATGACCCAACGTGACTTTGATTATATCGGGGAGCAGCTAGCACAAAAATCCGGCATCCTGATAAGTGGAACCACCATAAAACGGCTTGCTTATGGCGAATTCACCCGCTTGCCCCAGGTAGCCACCTTAAATGCGATCGCCAATTACTATGATTACAAGACCTGGCAGGATTTTAAAGCCGGCAAAATTGACGAAGGGCCAGCGAAGGAATCAGCAAAAGAGCCGGAACGGAGGTTTAATATAAAATATTGGTCTGTACCGGTCGTCATCATCATCCTGGGAAGCTTTTATTTTTTCCACTCAACAAAAGGAACCCTGAAGAATGCAGAAAAGGCATCTTTTTCATTCCGGAAGAATACCCCGAACGATATTCCGAATTCTGTGGTTTTTAGCTATAATATTGATGAAGTGCAGGCCGATAGTTTTTTTATTCAGCAATCCTGGAATGAAAACCGTAAGAGAAGAATTTACAAAAAAACCTACACACTAACAGATATCTACTACGAACCCGGTTATCATATTGCAAAACTCATAGCGAATGATGCTGTCATCAAGACGGCAGATGTAAGTATTCCCACAGACCGCTGGTTTTTTTATGCTATTGACAATATAGCCAATTACACCACCCAGTATATTAAAGTGGATACTTTCAATAATAATGGCAGCCTCGGCCTGCGCATACAGCAATTGCAGGAGAATAATATTGAAGTCAGCAAAGACAAACGCTACCATTACGTGTACTTCCCCAGCCAGATGGATATACCCGGCGATAACTTCCGGTATAAAACCAGGGTACGAATGCAGGAAGTAAGAAATAGCTTATGCCCTTACATTGAAATAGAGCTCTATTGCCAGCGGTCGTTTATGAATATGAGATGTACAACAAAAGGATGTGCGCACGAGGCGTTCGTCGCATTCGGGGAGCAATTAAAGAAAGGAAGTGATAATGATTTACTTCCCATAACTTTTGACGTAAACCAGTGGACAGATATAGAAATAACAGTAAAAAATAAGGTGGCTGTTGTGAAAATAAATGGTAAAGAGGTTTTTTCAACAAGATATACTACAGATACCAAATACCTGGCCGGCCTTGGTTATATTTCAAACGGGTTGTGTGAGGTGGACAAGGTGGAATTATACAGCCTGGATGGAAAGGCTATGTACAAAAATGAGTTTTGACCGCAACACATCCCGGAAATGGTTCGCTTTATTTTACGACTTCACTCACCAGGATGACAGGAGCAACATTGGTATAGTTTACAAAATCTGCACGAATCGCATCCCTGTTTGGAGCGATCGCCGCCTGGTATTCACTTAAGCTTTTTACATAGAATGTGCCAATAGCCATAAAAGATAGAGGTTGGTTGGGAATACCACTGGAAAGGCCTTTTTCAATAGTATATTTAACCAGGTTTGACCCTAAGAAGCCGGCCACCATGGGCATGTGCTTCGTTTCATAATACTCCATATTGAAGGTTTTGCCCCCGGCATAAGGATACATGATGGATATCTTAATTAAGCCTTTTTCCGTAACGCTAATGTCGTTTCTTAGGGAATTTACAGCTTGCTTTCCCTGGCTGAATGCAGTAAAACAAGTGGTGAAAAGCAGAAAGGATAAGATTAGTTTGAATTTCATGATCAGTTAACTTTAAGTTACAAAAGATTTAAATGGTCAATTACTTTCATTTGTAGCAGCTATTCCAACAATTTACGTAAATCGTACGTAAGAGGCTGAGTTTTGTTCCGTAGAGATAAGTTGAAGCTATTCGAAACTGCCAGTACGATGCAGTGTAGGATGTTAATTTAGTTGTACCTCCAGGGAATTCAGGGGCTGGCTTCTCCCATACCTGGCACCGGATGCCCCGATACGTTGCACCTGCCGATAGCGCTAGTCTTTGGGAGTGACGACCAAATTTGCAAAATGGGCATCAGTGCCGTAGCCAATCCAAAGCCCGAGTGCACCCGCAAGGTCCGGTCCGTGTTTCAGGTCATTGACGATTAGCGTGGGGTGGGTAGCCCCGTTTACATACAGCCGGGCTTTATCTCCTTGCACCTCGATCCGTACCTTTGTCCATTCGCCAGCCACCAGGTCTACGTACGACTCATATTTTCCCGGGGTTTCTTTTCGGGATCGGTACCAGGGATAGTCGGGATACGAATAGTACTGCACCGAGTGGTTTCGCCGAACCTGTTCCTCAGCCCGGCCATTGGCGGGGCGCAGATAGATACACTCGAATCTGGATTCGTCGTCGGCAATACGGAAAGCGATGCCCACAAACCCCCGGGCTAACTCCCCCGCAGTAGACAGCGGTTTAGCAGCTAGTTCCAGTTCAATACTGCCGTTGTGAAAACGCAAATCCTTAATCTGGGCACGGGCTACTTCCAGGCCATTCGTGCTCATACCGGAATCGACCACACGAATACAGGGTTTCCCCAGGTAATTTTCTGCGGACACCTCGGCTTTAACCGGCAATAAGCCATCGAGGCTATTGAGGGGTATCTTGCGTTGACCAGGTTGAGCCATAACGGCACTCCACCCGAGAATAGTCAGGGCAAGGGCTAAAATCAAGTTGTTTTTCATAAATGTGTAATTAAGAGAATTAGAGTTATGGACCTACTCGCTGCGCAACGACTTTACAGGATTCACCAGGGCTGCTTTGACACTTTGTAAACAGACGGTGGAAAAGGCGATCATAATCGTCAGTCCACCCGCCAGTGCAAAGAACCACCACTCCATGCTGATTTTATATGCAAAATTTTGAAGCCAGTAATTCATAATATACCAGGCAACCGGGCAGGCAACCACAACAGCGGTCAAGACCAATTTCAGGAATTCACGCAGCAGCATCAGGACTATGCCACTCACAGAAGCCCCCAGCACTTTCCTGACCCCGATTTCTTTGGTTCGCCTTTCGGTTGTAAAACTGGCCAGTGCAAATAGCCCCAGGCCGGCTATGCAAAGCGCCAAAACTGTTAAGCCCGAAACCACCCGCTGAAAGCGCTCATCGGAACGATGCAGGGCGGCAAAATTTTGGTCCAGGAAAAAGTAAGTGAACGGTCGTTGTGGTACTAACTCATTCCATTTTCTCTCTATTTCGGTCAGGGATTCCTTCATGTCAGTTCCCCGTACTTTAATAAAAAGGTTACTCAGGTTTCGTCGCCCAACCACAAAGGCGAAAGGCTTGATGGGATTGTGAAGCGATGAGAAATGAAAATCTTTGACCACACCAACTACTGTCCGGTAATCCCCCATCTGATCCGTATCGACAATGGTGCCCAGGGGGTGGTGCAGATTTAGCTGCCGCGCTGCGGTTTCATTAATCAGCAATGAAGCAGTCGAATCGGAGGGGAACCTGGTTGAAAACAAACGTCCTTGCTTAACGCGGACATCCAGCGTTTGCAGGAAATCATTGTCAACGATCATGTAATTAACCACAATCGCCCGATCTGAACCTTTTGAGGCCATTCCATTCGCCCAATTGGACCCGCCAAAGACCCCGGATGCCGCACCTACTTTCACAACCTGCTTTAAGTCCAGCAACTCACTTCGGAGCGCATCCAGGTTTGACAAGCCCCCGATATTCGGCAATGTAATAATCTGCTCTTTGTCAAACCCCAGTGGCGTTGTTTTCAAAAACCTGATTTGCCTGGTTACTACAATGGTCCCGATCATCAAAAGCACGGAGGCCCACAACTGAAAAGTTACCAGCCCCTGCCGGACCCGTGAGAAGCGGGCGCCGGGTATTTTCTGGTTTTTCAATACCTGCGCTGGCGCAAATGAGGACAAAAACAAGGCGGGGTATACTCCCGCCAATAACCCGATGATCAGCGTAACCCCCAGGGCAGTCAAACAGGTTTGCAAGCCCAGGCGACTCCACACCGTGAAATTTTTGCCAACCAGCCCGCCAAAATAGGGCAATACGGCCATGACCAATCCTATGGCCAGGGTGCCCGACAGAACCGATACAACCATAGACTCTCCCAGGAACTGGACAATCAGAGACTGCCTGAAAGCACCGGCAACTTTCCGGACACCTACCTCACGGGCGCGTTGAGAGGAACGTGCCGTTGCCAGGTTGACATAATTGATCCCGGCTATAATCAGGATAAAAAGTCCGATAAACGAAAGTATCTGAACATAGGAGCGGTCGCTGTTCTGACCCAGTTCCCATTTAAGTTTCGAATTCAGGTGGATGTCGGTCAGTGCCTGGACATAAAAAATATCCTGGTTTTCTGGTTGATATTTCCTGACAAGTAAGCGCAGCTTATCTGTAAATCCTGCTACACTGGTATTGGGTTTCAACTTGGCGTAAGTATAAAAAGTATGCGATCCCCAATCTGTATCAGGGTTCACATCCCGTCGGCGCAGCGGGATCAGAAAATCAAAATGAAAATGGGAATTGCCCGGCACATCTTTCAGGACGCCTGTGACGGTAAAATCTCCCCCGTCAATTCGCAGGTTCAGCCGTTTTCCGACCGGGTTTTCCGAGCCGAAGTACTTTCGCGCCATCGTTTCCGTCAACACCACCGACTTGGGCGTCTGAAATGCTGATTGCTTGTTTCCAATAATAAAGGGAAATGTAAATACATCAAAAAAACTGCTGTCCACACGGTACACACCTTCTTCATAAAACTGCGCATCTGGCTGCCGGACCAGGAATTTCTGGTTCCAGTTGGGATAAATCCTGGTCACAGATGCTATTTCGGGGAGATCTTTTCGTAATGCGGCAGCCAAAGCAGACGGCGTGGTGGCATCCGGGGTACGACTTCCCTCCCTGGTAACAAAGTCCTTCACGACGCGGTAAATTCTGTCCGGATCGTGGTGGAACTTATCATAGCTTAGTTCATCATGGACCCAGAAACCGATCAGTAAACTGCAGAATAAACTTAACCCCAGGCCTCCCACATTGATAAAACTGTAGAGCCTGTGGCGAAGCAGGCTCCTGAAAGCGATCTTAATGTAGTTGCGTATCATACCGGGGATAATTATGGGAGTGGATGGATATCGTGTCTGATTTCTCCTTATATATCCTGGCTTAATAAAACCCAGCGCCTGATACCAGTACCGCCAGCGGGCTTTCCTTGCGCCAAGGCGCCCGACATTATAAGCAAAGTCCTCGTGCAGATCACCCAGGATAGTTTCGAGTAGGTGCGGTGCAACTAGCCACTCAAGGAGTTTGTTGGCCAGACCAGGCGGTTGCTCAGGATGATTACCCGAAGTTCTCATAATCCGATGCCCGGTTTTAGGAGATTTGTCAACTTTGACCAGAAGTTGTCTCTTACTTCCTGGATCTGCCGTAAGGTGTGTTCTCCGTAGGCTGTTATGGTATAAAATCGCTTTCTTCTCCCACCACGTTCGGCTGTAGCTCCGCCGACCTCAGATGTAACCATGCCTTTCTCTTCCAACCGCTGTAAAGCTGAATGCACCTGGTTCAATTTTACGGAACGGCCAGTCTGCTCAATGATCTCATGCATGAGCACCACGCCATATGCCTGTCCTCGCATCACAGCGACACTCAAGAGTACTATTTCTTCAAATTCACCCAGGTAGGTCCGGTTCATGATTGTTGATTATTCCAATATTTGCTGAACAAATAATTTGCCATAATTTTAAATGACTTCAATTCACTGATAATCAATATGAAAATTTTAAGCTAGTAATGAATAGTGCCCGATAATGAACAATAATTGTTCGCTATGGAACAGTGCCGGCAGAAAAAGGGTTGGAGTATGCTGTGTTTCTTCCGGATCAGGGAGTAACTATTAACGATACAATATTTGACGCAGGCGATTTCATTGAATTTGACCGTGAAAGTGGAATTCCTTTCCGGCAAACGGCGCAATCACCCCTTACCTTCGTCGCTATCACCCCTGCACCGCTATACGCCGATGCTTTATTTTTGGGAACAAATCTTTGACTTATGCGCAAGCTAATTATGAAGATGTCGATCTCGGTCGACGGTTTTGTCGGTGGTCCCAACGGGGAGAAAGACTGGGTCTTCAAAAGCTCGGATGAAGCTTCGAAGGACTGGAGTGTTGGGCAAATCAGGGAGGCCGGCCTGATTATTATGGGCAGAAAGTCGTTTGAGACGATGGCGCCTTACTGGCCAACTGCAACAGGGCCTTTTGCCGCACCAATGAACGAAATCCCCAAGGCCGTATTTACCCAAAAAGGGTTTGAAGTATCGCCCGGCACTTCTTCCCCGCCTGCAGCTACCTCCTGGGCTGAGGCGCGGGTCTTCGGCGGCGATCTTGCCGAAGGTATTAAACAACTGAAACAGGAGCCCGGGAAACCCATTGTCGCAATAGGCGGCGCCGGATTTATGCGCAGCCTGATAGCGACGGACCTGATCGATGAATATCACCTGGCGATCCATCCGGTAGTGTTAGGCGCCGGGCTGCCTATCTTCACGGCTGCGGCAAAGCCGCTGGACCTGAAACTGGTAGCCGTGAAGGATTTTTCCGGCGGAATCGTTGTTCATACCTATCAGCCCGCGTAGGGGCCATGCAGGAGCGCTTATCCCTGGCTAACATATTCACCTTCCACATAGCCACCTTTAACATAACGGGTTTTATCGTTTGTATGCCATGCATAAACACCGGCAACCATAACACCGAGGTCTGTTGCGTATTGGCTGGCGGTGTCCTGCAGGTCACCAAACGGCGGCAGGTTTTCTTTTAAGAGCAGGAATTCCTGTAAGTAGCTGTCATGAAGCTCCAATGCCGCCATATAAGCCTCTTTTAAGGGTAGCTTATGTTCATGTTGCATTACTTTTACAATATTCATTGTGTCTCCGTCGCGGTGTAGCTCCTTTGGAAGGGAAATGCAATCATTATGCATACCTATCATCCATGCACAAAGGTTGTGCATCCGTAGTATAAATGGATGTTCCAGTACACTGTCTGGCAGGTCGCGGTAATTTTTCTGCATCGCTACATATTTACAGAATGGCAGCCCGCCGCTTGTATCCAGCCTTATGATCAGGTAAACAGGAAGCGGGGGAGGGACATTGGCCTTATAATATACCCGTTCTTCCGCATACCCCCGGAGAACGTCGTGTATGGCAGCTATATATTTTTTATACAAGCGTTCCGGCATTCCGCATTTAATGGCATCCTGCCGTAAAATCCAGAATTGGTGGAATATTCCGTTGTCAGAGGGCTCGCGTGAATCTTCTCCTGTTAAAAGCGCCGTTATCCGTTCGGTCACTTCATTCATTTCATCGCGGGAGCAACGGTCCCAATAATCATCCATCATAGCTCCGTTTGCTGCGAAGTTTGCAAGCGGCCGGAGCTCCTCGATACCGTTCAAAAACGGGCAGCCGCGTGCGGCAATATCGGTAAGGTGATGCGACTTGTGTTTTTCCCGGGCGGCTTTACTGTGGAAAGTATATTCCTTGTCAATCCAGGCGTAATATTCTTCCCGTTGCCGTTGAAGATCGGGGTGCATAAAATCCGGGAAAGGATAGTGAGGTTTGGGCAGGTGCTGCAACCCTGCATAGAATTGCTCATCTGTAATGTTTTTTGACATGGTAATATCTTTAATGGTTATTGAGGAAATAGCAACCCTGGCTCTTTAGGGAATTGAAAATGCCCTTACAGGGTTATGCATAAACGAACAAAATTATACAGTTCAACAATAGGGTTTGGTACGAAAATAGCACAGTTGACTGAAACCAGGCTTCAGTCAACTGCCAGTTTTGCCAACATCCCTGTTGCCGCCAATCAGTATAATTTTACCGGGGCTTCACTTTTTCCCGGTCCAGATATATGCCCGCCTGGTAGGGTATTCCATATCTTTATGTGGATGCCTTTCTATGGCATCAATTACATTAAAACCCGTTTCGTCAAGCAATGCTATTATTTCACTTGTCTTAAAGAAGATTAAATCAATATCCACCTCTTTGTCGTGCGCATTGTCAAAATGGACAACCTCATCTCCCACGTGAAAAGAAAACAGGAAATCTCCCCCTGTTTTCAATACCCTGTTTATTTCTTCGAAGCATTTCCTGACCTCGTCAATCGTAAAATGTACTATCGCATAAAATGCCAACACACTGCCAAGATATCCTGGCGGATAGGCGATATTCAGCAAATCGCCTGTTTCAAATTTGATCTGAGGGGAAAGTTTCCCGGCAACACCGACCATTGCAGGCGACAGGTCAATACCAACGATGTCTTTTAAGCCATTGTCGTACAGGAATTTTGTTGTTTGCCCGGGGCCGCAGCCAAAATCGGCGCATAGTCCTTTGTCTTTATTGGCAGATGCAAATTCCTTCAATAACAACCGGTCTACATGTTTTTTATTAAGCTCATCCCAACGCTCAACGGCATAGTCGTCGGCTACCAGGTTATAGCAGTGCAATATTTTTTCCTGCGAATTCATGTTATTCCTGTTTTTATACTAACCGGATTTATAGGTTTTTAATATCTTTTGCTACCAGCTTAATAATGTTTACCTGTTTAGAGAGATAAAGCCCACCGAAGTGAGCTCAAAGCAATTTAACGAAATTTCCCATAGCCCGGCTTTTGCAGGGTGCGCTATCTGTTATGGTAAGCCTACCTGCCGCGTGCTGCGCATGGTGGCTGCCCAGAACAACAGGGCCAGTAGACCAATGCCGCCTCCCAGTATGCATACGCCGGTCCATCCGGCATGGTCATAGGTGGTGGTGGCGGCAATAGATCCGCCGGCGCTGCCTATGGAGTAAAAAAGCATGTATCCGCCGGTAACACGGCTGCCTGCATCCGGCAGCCGTTGCAGGAGCATGGCCTGGTTGGTCACGTGAACCGCCTGCAAGCCCAGGTCAAAGAGGATGATTCCTGCAGTCAGCGATACCAGCGACTGTGGCAGGAAGGCGGTGAACAGCCATGACAGTGCCATTAATCCCAGCCCTATGCCGGATGTCCATTGCGCATACCCGCTATCCGCCAGCCGGCCGGCCCGTGCGGCCCCCAATGCTCCCGCTGCCCCGGCCAGCCCGAACATGCCTACCTGCGTGTGAGACAGGGATAATGGCGCTGCGGTCAGCGGCAGTACCATGGGCGTCCAGAGCGCCTGGCCGGCTGCAAAGATCAGCATGGCGATGGTGGCGCGCACCAGCAGGATGCGCTCATGTACAAACAACCTTATCAACGACTGTAGTAGCCCGGTATAATTTCCCGCCCCGGATCTTGTTTGTGCGGCAGGCAGATAACGGAACAACAGCAGCGACATGACAATAATAGCAGCGGCGGATATAAAGTACACGGCCCGCCAGCCCGCGAAGTCGGCAACGGCGCCAGCAACTGTCCGTGCCAGCAGTAACCCGGTCACAATGCCGCTGGTAACGATTCCTACCACGCGTCCCCGTGAGGACGTGTCCGCCAGCCTGGCGGCATAAGCTACCATGGTTTGCGTAACGGCAGCCAGCATGCCCATCACAGCCAATGCGGCCATCAGGATAAACGGTGTTCGCGCGCTGCCGATCACCAGTAGCGATCCGGTCATCAGGAACAGCTTGAGCAGGATCAGCCGGCGGTTGTCCAGCATGTCGCCCAGCGGCACCAGCAGAAGGAGCCCGGTGGCTGCCCCCAGTTGAGTGGCTGTTACAATGCCGCCGAGCCTGGCGGGAGGAATGTGGAAGGTATTGCCCATGCGGTCTATCAGGGGTTGCGCATAGTAAATGTTAGCCACTACCAATCCGCAGGTAGCAGCCAGCAATAACACCAGCAGTGGTGTAAGTCCGGAATCCTGGTTTTTTTTCATATCTTGGTGCTTGCATTTTGCAAGTGCGAAGATAAGGTATTGTGCTTGCAAAATGCAAGTGGTTAAATTTGCCGGCTATGAAACAGATCACACACCGGTCCAACTGCACGATCAGTTGTACCCTGGACATTCTTGGGGATAAGTGGACCCTGCTGGTTTTGCGGGATATGATATTTGAAGAGAGATCTTCTTACCGGGAATTCATGTCTTCGGAAGAAGGCATTGCGTCCAATATCCTGGCGGACAGGCTGGCCCTGCTCGAAAGGGAGGGGCTGGTTACCAAAAAAGTGTCCGCTGCAAATAAGTCGAAATTCATATACACGCTTACTGAAAAGGCGATCCCTATACTACCGCTCATGGCGGAGCTGGTGCTGTTTGGCGCAACCTATTTTGATTTTACGTCCACCCGTCCCCCGGAATTGCTGGAGCAATTGAGGAAAAGCAAGGCTGCTACATTGAAGAAATATGCTGACCGCATCCGGCGGCGGATAAAAGAGGCGGAGTGAAAAAAATAGGCGGTAAGAGTACCGCCCGATTTTTTAACCATATCCTATGAAAAACCTGATACAAAGCTATGTGCTCCAGTTGGTTAAACGGGAAGGATTTAGTAAACGGCGCAAGTTTGCTGGTAAACGCGTTGTTTTACCCGGTGTTAACCAGTATTTAACAAACGCAATCGTGTCTACCGGGCGCCGGGCGCCACCTGCGGCGACGTGGTAGGCCCTTCTACCACAAGTGTCCCGTTTTCCAGTATCTTCATCCGGTCGATAAAAACAACGCGTTTTTCACCCGTTGCGGATGTCCTGGCATGATACACGCACAACATCTCTTTTCCGTCCGGCGAGTAGGTAATGCTGTTATGCCCCGTACCGGTCACCACGCCGCCCTGCTCCGTGTTTTTCTGCAATACAGGATTATTGGCTGCTTTGGTGAACGGGCCCAGCGGGCTTTTTGAGGTGGCATATCCCACGGCGTAGTTCCTGCCGCCAAAATAGTTAGCGGAGTACATCATATAGTAGGTGTCGCCTTTCCGGAAGGCGAACGAGCCTTCTGTCCACCGGCGGTTTACTTCCCTTGAGGTCACAGAGCGGCTTTCCCAGCCGGCCTGTTTGTCATTCATTTTTACCGGCGGGCGTAACAGGAGTACGGGTTCGCCTTTTACACCACTGAAATCGGGTTTTAGCTCAACGCCGTATACCCAGCTTTCCTCAATCGTATCAAACCATCCTTTTTGCCTGGCCCAGGCGGCAACCTCGCTTTCCACGGGATGCTTGTAGCAGCAACGGGAGTAATACAGGTAGATCCTGCCGTTTTCATCAAAAAGTACGTTGGCGTCAATGACAGGATAGCCGGGATCAAAGAGAGGCCTGTTGTGCAGGTCGGTGAAGGGCCCTGCAGGTCGGTCTGCTACGGCTACCCCGATACGAAAGTTCTCCAGCTCCTTGTTGGGGTTCTCTTTCCACTGCGCGCTGTAGAACATGTAGAATTTGCCTTTGTATTCGTACACTTCAGGCGCCCAGTATGCGCCGTCCCACGCAGCCGTGGAATCGCTCCAGCCGCGCTTGTTGCCTGCATGGTATACCTGCCCTTCGTCTTTCCAGTGTACCAGGTCGGTAGAGGAACAGGCGGCAAATCCGTTCCTGGCATTGCCGCCTGTTCCATACATATAATATTTGTCGCCTTTCACCTGCAGCACATACGGGTCTCCAAATGCTACCGGCAACGGGTTCTGGTAGGTACGTTCCGTTGCCGGTTGGCCGGGCTGTGCCAGCAATGCCGTGGAATGCAAGGTCAGGGTTAACAGGAGGATGCCTGTTGATATTTTTATTGTTTGCTTCATCATTTAATATTTGCCTGACGAAATGGATCTACAGGGCAAATATAATGATCCTTATGGCCTGTCCCACCATACCCGTGTGCTGAGTTTATCGGGGCCCTGCCTTGCAATGGCCTCATTCACGTTTTCAGTATTCACGCTCAGCTCCGAAGTAGGATAGGTTAGCCGCCTGATAAATGTTCCATTGGGCACATCCGGGTTATTGGGCTGTCCGTAAGGGTTAGGCGTGAGTGCCGGGAAGCCGCTCCTCCTGAAATTGGCAAAAGCTTCGGGGCCATTTAAAAAGGAAGCGATCCAGTACTGGGTATTGATCTGTTCCAGTTCGCTGCCGGCGGTGAGCGGGTTGGCAGCTACGTAATTATCGCGGGCCGTAGGGGAAACGGCCGCGTTGGGATCGTAGGTTGCCATTTGATCCATATGCGCACGGATACCATCTGCATAATACTGTGCTGCCGTACCGGTGCCTATCCATCCCCTGAAGCGGGCTTCGGCCAGCAGCAGGTTGGTCTGCGCCGCTGTTACCAGGAACACCGGAGAAGATATTTTTACCATCCTGCGGCGATCTACCTGGCTGTACTCATAGAAGCTCACCAGGCCGTCGGCCGTAGCGGCCGCGATGATGGTGCCGTTATCATGCCCGATAGGCATGCCTATTTGTTGAGCGGGGTCGGTAGTACCGGCGGCAACGGTTTGTCCCGCGCCGCTGCCAGCGCCAACATACCGGATGGCAATGGCCTGCAGGCGCGGGTCATCGGTTTGCCGGAGCTGGTCTACAAACGGTTTGGTAAGGTAGAAATTTGCTGCCTCACTGCCGTTGAGCGTACTGCCGATAGGCTGGGTGAAATTGGGGTCGTGGCGTATATAGGCATTATCGGCATTCGCAGTAATGACGCCACCCGCAACGGCCGCCTGCACGGTGCTTTGAGCGGTCGCCGCGTCTACTTTGCTTAGCCGCATGCCGGCGCGCAGCAGCAGGGAATAGGCAAATTTTTTCCATTTGGCCACATCGCCGGCATATAATACATCGCCGGTTTCAATGGTGCCCGCGGGGTCCAGCGCCGCTGCTGCTTCCGTCAGCTCCTGTATGATCTTCGGGTAAATCTCCTGCTGGGGGTCGTACTGCGGAAGCAGGACCTGGTCTGAAAAACCGGCGCCGCCTTCCGTATACGGAATATCGCCATATTCATCCGTCAGGATCATGAACACATAAGACTGGTAAATGCGCGCCATGTTGTACATATTGCTCCTGGCCGGGTCGTCCTTTGAACGCATCAGCGCGTCATGGGAATTCTTGATCACGCTTTGGTAATAGGCCGTCCACAAGGGTTGTGTGGTCACGTCGCGGCTGTCCTGGTTAAAATTGGCGCCTGCCAGCACGCCGCCGTTCGGGGTCACCATCTGCTGCACAATGCCCACATCGAATACCAGTGATTTTACGGGAAACGAGGTATTGATCACCGCCTGGTTCAACAGGAGGGCCGGGTCGAGCGCGGTGGGATTTGTTTTGCTTACATTCAGGTCCGATAGTCCACTTTCACAGGAGGCAGTCGTTAACAGCAACAAGATCCATAAACGATAGCTGAATATCTTTTGCATGATGTAGTTTGTTAGAATTTAATGTTTAGGTTCAATCCAAGGCTGCGGGTGGTAGGCAGGCCGGGAGATTCAAGCCCTACCTGGTTATCCGAGCCAAAACCAAATGTTTCAGGATCGATATTGTCTACCCATTTCTTGATGATCAGCACATTATTGGCCACAAAATCAAGCTTCAGGCCCTTTATTGGCCACCTGGCGGGAATATGTTTCGTGAAATCATACCCCAGCGATGCCTGGCGCAGCTTCCAGTAACCGCCGTTATAAATTACCGCTTCCACGATCTGCTGCGAGCGAAGATGTTCCCAATAAGTTTGCACCGGCGCCAGGGCTTCATTGGGATTGCCGTTGGCATCAACTCCATCACCTTTTACGCCGTTGGTGCGGCCTTCGAGGGTCATTTTGTGCAGGCCGTGCCGCACGGCATTGAAGTTGGTGCCAGACAATATTTTATTACCCAGTTTGTAATCTATGAACACCGTGAGATTTATTCCCTTGTAGCTAAAAGTGTTCAGGAAACCGCCCACCCATTTGGGCAGGGCGCTGCCAAACAGCACGAAGTCGGAGGTACGCTGGGGCAGGCCGTTCGACTGGAATATCCTTTGCCCTTTGTCATTGCGCGCATACCCGTAACCGGCAATCTGCCCGATCTCTTCACCTACCACATGCCTGGTCTCCCCGTTGAATACATGCGTACCCGTAGTAATGCGCTCGCCCGGGTTGTCGGTAATGATGCTCAGCACTTTGGTGATATTGTAGGAAGTATTGGCGGTGAAATCCCAGTTGAACTGGCGATCCCTTATCAGCGCCAGGTTTAACATGGCTTCAAACCCATGGTTGCGGCTTTTGCCGCTGTTGATGGGGGTATTGAGGAAGCCCGAAGCGTCGGATATCTGCACCAGGACGATCTGGTCGCTGGTGATCTTCCGGTAAGCTGCGATGTCTAAATTTACGCGGCTGTCAAACATGCGCATTTCCAGACCTACTTCTGTTTCCGCCACGCGGCTGGGTCTCAGCCTGGGGTTGGGCAGGGTAGTGCCGGTTACCCCGTTGCTGATATTGCTGGTGCCCACAGGCACCGGTACGCCATTGGGATTGGTAATGAAATTTGCGTTTACCGTGTAGAACAACTGGTCGGAATAAGGGGCCACATCGCCATCGCTGCCCACTTCGGCATACCCGAGCCGTAATTTGCCAAAGTTCAGCCAGGTAGCACCGGGCAAATGCTCCGAGAATACATAGCTACCCGAAACGGAGGGGTACATAATGCTCCGGTTGGCCGGTGAAAGGGTAGAGAACCAGTCGTTGCGCAGGGTACCGGTAAGATAGAAGGTCTGCTTCCAGTTTAATTCCGCCGCGCCGTAAAGGGAGTTCACTCCCTGCTCTGTGAGCGTGTACACCGGGTCTTTGGCCCGCCCGTTCTGCACCGTGTACAGGTCCCTGATGATGAAATCCGTCACCACTACGTTGTTAATGTCGGAACGCTTGCGCATGCGGTTGCCCCCGGCATTTATATTGACTCCCAGGTCGCCAAACGTTTTATTGGCGTTCACCAGGAAATCGAGGTTCGTTTCCCGGAAGCGGCGTGATTCCTGGGTGAATACCCCGTTCACGAATCCGGGAGGCGCCGCCGCCCTGGAAGCCTGGCCGGTAGGGAAGTTGTTGACATCCTCATCGCGCGACCAGTAGTCCTGCCCGAAGCGGCCCTGTATGCTCAGCCAGGGGAGGATGTTATATTTCAGTGTTACGTTGCCAAATATGCGGTCACGTTTGATATTGTGGAACTGTTCCGCCAGCACCCAGTAAGGATTGGTCCGGTTGGTGAACCTGGACCAGGGGTATTCATTACCGGCGGCATCGTACTTGTTTTCGTTCAGCACATTCAGCGGCATGGACGTTGACAAAGCCATTAGAGTTGTGGGAATGGAATTGTCCTGGTTGGCGATATTCGGCGGGTTTTTATTGATCTCCCGGGAATAGTTGATGTTGCCTGATATCATGAATTGCTCCGTAACATTATAGCTGTAGCCCAGGTTCATGGTTTTCCGGTTGAAGGAATTGTTGGGCATGATGCCTTTATTGTCCGTATTGTTCAGCGACAGCCGGAGGCCACCTTTGTCGTTGCTGACGTCAAACGCCACCGTGTTGGACACATTCTGGCCATGGCGGTAGAATTCCTTGATACGGCTTCCCTGCGGCTGGTAGGGAACAGTAAGATTGTTAAAGAGGATGTGTGTCATACCCGGTGCAAATCTTTCACCGAATGACCATTGCCCCGAAGTAGGATTGGGCGTGGTAGGGCGGACACCGTTCTCGCCCTGGCCGTACTCGTCCTGGTAATCCGTAAAATCCAACGGGGTGTCGTTGGTGTAGTTAAGGTTATAGGTAACGCCAATCCCTTTTGTTTTTCCTTTTGTCTTGGTAGTGATCATGATCACACCGTCTTTAGCGCGCGAGCCATAGAGGGCGGATGCGGGCGCCCCCTTTAATACGGTCATGCTTTCAATATCATCGGGGTTGATACTGGAAAGGCCGTCACCACCGTCGGCAAAAACGCCGCCGCCTTTTACCGTGATAGTATTGTCGTTAAAATTGGTATTGTCAACAGGTACGCCGTTGATAACGATCAGCGGGTTGTTCTGCCCCGACAGGGAGGACTGGCCGCGGATGCGGATCTTGGATGTGCCGCCGGGACCCGTGCCCAGGGAGGATATGTTCACCCCCGCCACCTTGCCCTGGAGTGAGTTCATTACATTGCTGGTGCGGTTTACGCTCAGCTCTTCGGGGTTCACGTTGGTGGCGGCATAACCCAGTCCACGGGATTGCTTTTTAATACCCAGGGCCGTTACGATCACTTCTCCCAGTTCCTGCTTCCCGGTAACGAGTGTAACATCTATCACCTGGCGGCCTGCAACCGCCACCTCCTGGGTGGTATATCCTATGGAGCTGAAAACAAGCGTGGCATCGCCGGGCGCAGTAATGCTGAATTTGCCGTCGCCGCTGGTGGTAGTCCCCCTGGACGTGCCTTTTATCACCACGGAAATGCCCGGCAGTTTCGTGCCTTGTTCATCCGATACAGTACCTGTTATTGTTTGTGCATGGACAGTGGATACCAATAAGAAAAGGGGGAATAGCAGCCATAACCTGACCAGGCCAGGGGGCATGCCGCCTAGATATTTTTTCATACCGTGGATGTTAGTGACATTAATTGTTGATCAGACAAATTATCCGGAATTTCATTTAAAAACTTCCAAAATAATACGGCGTTGAATTTTGTACATGTCTGATCAATAAATTCCCTTTCTTTATGCACGCTCCGGAAAAGGAGGCGGTTGTTCAAAGCATAGATAAAGCCATATGAATCAATTTGTGCTACAACACGGTAAATCGGCAGAATTGCGGTTATTTCCGTACATGCTGGAATTAGGCATGAAGAAGAATGGCGCTATTCTCCCCAATACATTTCTCACAACGGCCACGGAAGGTATCAGGATATATTACATTATCGAAGGCAAGTTTGAATGGCGTATAGACCATCAACCCTATTTTTTTTACCCTGGAGATGTAGCCCTGATACTGCCGGGCAAACCATTTGGCAGCGATAACGGTACACTGGAGATCGGCTCTTTTGCCTGGATTCACCTGGATATACAAAAACAGGATAACGGTTATATACTACCCGGTAAATGGAGCGGCTTGTCAGAAAGCGAAGGCGCCGCAATCGGCAGGATGCTGTCGTTGAACAGCTCACCGGTATTATCCAGGTTCAGTGAGGCCGGCAAAATATTAAAATGCATACAAACGGAATTGTTCGCCCATGAGATAGGTTACCAAACGCGTATCAATCACCAGGTGGATGAGCTGCTGATCAAGATGATCCGGCATATGAGCCGGCAGGTCCGCCCCGGCCGCGATTTTCCCAAAGCCTTCCTGCGCCTCGAAGAAGTGCTGCGCCAGAACCTGTCGCATCAATGGACGGTAGATGAAATGGCCGCCCTGGTTGGACTGGGCACCACGCTGTTTACAGAAAGGGTGAAAAGCTATTCGGGTTTTTCGCCCATTAATTACCTGATCAATATTCGTATTTCGGAGGCTATTAAATTATTGAAACGGCCTGATATCAGCGTGACCGACATAGCACTGGATACCGGGTTCTATTCGTCGCAGCATTTTGCCACCACGTTTAAAAAGCTGACCGGCCACCGCCCCAGCGAATTCAGGAAGCATCATTTACGCAATGAATAATTACCAGGAACATGAAACCGGGCATAATAAACATTTTTAACAAAAGGACATGTTAATGCGAGGTTCCATCTGATCATTGAAAAAACAAATATTAACAGATGAAATGCATCATCACCATTGAGTTAGGAACAAACGGGGTCAGGATATTTGCGTTCGACCTCAGTGGACATGTAATCGGTTCGATGAAAGGATATTATCCTTCATTTCATACGGAGCCCGACTATAGCGAACAGGACCCGGAGCAGATATTCATTACTACCTTGTATGTACTGAAAAACCTGCTGAACGAATACATACATCCTAAGGAATACAAAGTATCCTGCATTTGCTTTAGCGCCGCCATGCATAGCGTGCTGGCAGTTGACAGGAACGGGAATCCGCTTGGCAACGCCATCACCTGGTCCGACAACCGCGCCAAGCAGGAAGCGTGGGAACTGCGAAGCTCGGCCCTCGGCAAAAGCCTGTATGCCGCGACGGGCACACCTATTCATCCCATGTCTCCCATGCTGAAGATCGCATGGATCAGGAACCATGATAAGGAACGTTTCCGCCAAACCAGTAAGTTCCTGTCTATTAAAAGTTACATCATTCACCAGTTGACCGGCGAGTACATGATAGATTACAGCATTGCCTCTGCTACCGGCCTGCTGAATATTCATACGGTAACCTGGGAGGCGGATGCCCTGCAGTACGCCGGCATTACGGACGCCCAGTTGCCTGGCCTGGCGCCGGTATCTGCTACTGCCGGCAAACTGAAGAAAGCCTACCAGCAGTCACTGGGCCTGCCGGTTGAAACGAAAATACTCATTGGTTCGAGCGACGGCTGCCTGGCTACTTTGGGCGACGGCGCGAAAGGAGAAGGGGAGGCGACCATCACCATTGAAGACAGCGGCGCCGTGCGGGTGATGGGCCCTGCAGTACTGAAAGACGAGCAAATGCGCTTTTTCAATTATGTGCTTACAGAGGACCGTTATGTTTCCGGGGGGCCTACCAACAATGGCGGGAATATATTTGAATGGTTTACCCGGCAGTTCGGCGATTTCAATAACCCATTCGACATTGAACACAGTATGCAGCAATTGATCGAAGAAGCGTCCCGGGCGCCGGTGGGATCAGACGGGCTCCTCTTCCTGCCGTACCTGCTGGGCGAGCGCGCTCCCATCTGGAATGCCAATGCCCGGGGCGTCTATTTCGGGCTGAACATCAAGCATGAGCGCAGGCACTTTGTGCGGGCCGCCATCGAAGGTATAATGTACGAGATATACAGCATCGGTAAAACCCTCAGTGAGCAGCGCAACATTGAAAGCCTTTCCGTGAATGGCAGCTTTGGTACCATTCCCTTCTGTACCCAATTGATCGCTGATATGTTCAACAAACCCGTGCGCCTGCGGCGGAAGTTCCATAGCGTGAGCTTTGGCGCCTGGCTGTTAAGCGCCACGGAAATGGGCATTTACAAAACATTGGAACAGGCGGCCAGGACCGTTGAGCTGCCCGATGTGTATAAGCCCGACGAACAACACCACGCAGTATACGCTGATTATTTCGGCATATTTGAAAAACTGAGCAACAAGCTGTTTGATGAATTTGAAGCGATCAGCAACCTGCAGCATAAGCATGCAATCACCAAATATACTTCCACATGAAGCGTTCCACGTTTTACTACCTCGTATCGGCTGTTTTCCTGGTCATTTATATGGTGCTGGCCCTGCAGCGGCAGCATCAATGGGGCGGCTGGATATTATTTTTGTTCTTCTTAAGCCTGGCGCTGGCGTTCCGGCAACATGCCTTGTTGAGAGGCATGTCTTACACTTTAATGATCATGGCGGTGGTAAGCCTGTCCATGTATTACCCCCAGCACTTCAGGAGCATCGGCAGTTTTAAGCTATCGGGCCTCATCATTCCCTTGCTGCAGATCATTATGTTTGGCATGGGTACGGAATTGAGCCTGAAAGATTTTGCCAATGTCATCAGCATGCCTAAGGGCATTATCGTTGGAGTCGTATGCCATTACATGATCATGCCGCTGATCGGGTTTAGCATCGCCAACCTGTTTAATTTTCCCAGTGAGATTGCCGCCGGCATCATCCTGGTAGGCTGCTGTCCCAGCGGGCTTGCTTCCAACGTGATGTGCTACCTGGCCAGGGGTAACCTGGCTTTGTCGGTATCGGTCACCACTATTTCCACTATGGTGGCGCCCTTTTTAACGCCGTTGCTCATGCGCCTGCTGGGCGGCAGTTTCGTGGACATCAATTTCTGGGGGATGGTATGGGATATTACCAAGATCGTGATCATTCCCGTTGTAGCCGGCCTGGCTTTTCATTACCTGGTACATGGAAAATTCAAATGGCTCGACAAGGCCATGCCTTTCGTATCCATGGCCGGTATTGCCATTATCCTGATCATCATTACCGCGGCCGGGAGGGATAATCTCCTGCAGGTAGGCAGCCTGTTGCTGGTGGCAACCATCCTTCATAATTTGCTGGGTTATTTCCTGGGCTACTGGTCGGCCAGGCTGCTGCGTTTTCGTGAAAGGGACTGCCGTACCATTGCCCTTGAAGTAGGTATGCAGAACGCCGGGCTGGCCTCGGGGCTGGCGCTGGCGATGGGCAAGCTGGCTACAGCCGGACTGGCGCCCGCGATCTTTGGCCCCGTTATGAATATCACCGGCTCTTCGCTAGCCAGTTGGTGGCACAACCATCCTCCCGATGAGCAGCCTGCAGCTAATACGCAACGGGCGCAGGCGGTGACCAGCTAATAATGATACACTCCATTTTCATCACCCTCTCAAAAAAATATACTGATATGCAAGGATCAAAATATTGGCTGCTGGCTGTATTGCTGTTTTTGGCGTACGGCGCAGCACAAGGCCAGCAGATCACCCGCGAACAGCTCATCGCCCTGACGCCCGAATGGAAAGGCGACCGGTTTCCCGACGGCCGGCCCAGGGTGCCCGATACTATCCTGAACCGCATGAAACTGGTGACGCTGGAAGAGGCCTGGGCAGTATTGCGCAATGAGCACTATAAGCACCAGTACGATGGTGAATGGAAGACCATCAACCCCGACAGCGTGCTGGTAGGCCGTGCGGTCACCGCCATCTTCATGCCTGGCCGCCCGGACATACACCGCGTAATTGACCGGTTTGGCGTACGGGATAAAAGGGTGAAATCACAGAATTCATGGCCGATTGACCTGCTGGTGCAGCGCGATGTGTACGTGGTGGACCAGTTCGACGCCTATGAAGACGGCCCTACCATCGGGGACAACCTCGGTAATTCCATTTACGCCAAAACGGGCAACGGGATCGTGTACGATGGCGCTATCCGTGACATCAGTGGCTTAAAAGAGATCGGCTCCTTTACCTCGTTCTTCCGCAGCTATCATCCATCGCATCACCTGAATAATCCCGATGGTGAATTGAACACCACCCTTATCGGCATCAATCAGCCTACACGCATTGGCAAGGCTACCGTAATGCCCGGAGATGTGGTGCTGGGGCGCGATGGTGGCGTGATCTTTATACCGCCGCACCTGGCGGAAAAGGTGGTGAGGACCTCCGAGATCGTACGGCTGCGCGATATGTTCGGTCACCAGCGGCTGCGCGAGGGAAAGTACACCCCCGGCCAGATCGATTCCCGCTGGAGTGATGAAATAGAAAGGGACTTCTCCAAATGGCTCAATGATCATATAGACGACCTGCCGGTATCCAGGAGCCAGGTGCAGGAATTATTGAAAGAAAGAACATGGTAACATTAAAAAAGCTCTCACAATGACAAAAGCAAATTCCAGAAGATCATTTATATCCAAAGCGGCCTTAATGGCAGCAATGACGCCAATGGCATCTTTATCGGCCTTCGGGCAGGGGTATCAACAGGCCGTGGACCGGACCCCCAAAGCATCTTCCCCCTCCAACCTGAAGATCACCGATTTGAAATGCGGTTATATCAGGGGCAGCCTGTTCGTAAAAATATATACCAACCAGGATATCTGGGGATGTGGCGAAGGTGTGGACGCCATTCCCGGCACCTATTACCTGGTGAAGAATTTTGGTGAACGTATCAAAGGGAAAAGTCCGCTGAATGTGCATCGCCTGTTCGAGGACATCCGGAAATCAGGTTTTTTCCAGGGGGCGCAGTCCGGCATGTACATTGCCGTGTTGTCGGCCGTGGAATCGGCGCTGTGGGACCTGGCAGGCAAAGCCCTGGGGTTGCCGGTATACCAGTTGCTGGGCGGCAAGTTCCGCGATAAGGTGCGCGTGTATTGCGATACCGCCCTGTACCAGCGCAACCTGCCCCGGCCGGAGGACTTTGCCGAAGCGGCCAGGGTCTCCAGGAATATGGGCTTTAACGCCATCAAGTTCGACCTGGACCAGGCCAATGATCCCAATAAATACGATTGGTATAACTGGACTGCCAGCCCTGCTGAACTGCAACGCATGTACGACCAGTTAGCAGCCGCACGCGAAGCGGTAGGTCCCACTATCGACATCTGTGCTGATATGCACGGCCGGTATGATGCGGTGACTGCGCAGACCATTGCCAAAAGGCTGGAGCCGTTGAACCTGATGTGGCTGGAAGAGCCGATACCGGCCGAAAATGTGGAGGCGTATAAACTGATCACTGAATCAACAAGCACCCCCATCTGCGCCGGCGAGAACCATTACCTGGCCTATGGCTTCCGGAGAATGCTGGAGATCGGCGCAGTGGATATCGTCATGCCCGACCTGCAGAAATGCGGCGGCCTGGGAGAAGGACAGCGCATAGCCAACCTGGCCGGTTTGTATTACATACCTTTTGCTCCCCATATGGTGGCTTCCTTCCTGGGCGCCATGGCCTGCGCCCACGTTTGTGCATCTGTTCCCAACTTCATGATCATGGAATGGCAATCTTATTTTCATACCCAGCCCATGTTCAAGGAAATTGTTACCTATGATGGTGACTGGGTGAAAGACAGCTTCATCACCGTATCCGATAAACCCGGCATAGGGGTGGAGATCAATGAAAGCAGCATGAAAAAATACGCCATACCAGGCGTCCCCTTTTTTGAGTAAAAACCCGATGTAACCAGTTGCTAAGAGCTGCTGAGCTTCCCGTCTTATTTTTTTTCAAAAAAAAGCGTTGGTTTTGTAAAATAATATTATCTTAGTAACTAAGATAATTAGTTAATAAGATATTTTATGCAAGACGATGCCATCAAACCCATAAGAAAATTGAGCCAGCTATATGCATATACCTCCATTCATATGCACGAAACTGTTGCACGAAAAGCGGGACTTTCCGGCACAGATCATAAGTACCTGGGCTTTTTGATACAAAAAGGGCAAATGACTGCAGGGGAGCTTGCCCAGTTGACAGGCCTGACCACGGGCGCTGTTACGGGGTTAATTGACCGGTTTGAAAAGAAAAAACTGGTGAAAAGACAGTTTGCGGAAGATGACAGGCGGAAGGTGCTCATTGTGCCGGACACCAAAAAGATCATGGCGCTCATGGAACCGCTTTATAAGGAATTCCGGCGCAAATCGGAGCAATTGATCGCTTCCTTTTCCAGCAGGCAGCTCAAGGTGATTGAAAACTATTTTCTAAAAGCCATTGAAATAATGCAGGAGACTACCAACCAGCTCAACGAAAAATAATCATCACTAAAAAATAAAAACATGCGCACTTACACATTAGGTTTCCAGGAAACCGATAGAACAAAACTGCCATTGGCAGGAGGCAAAGGCGCTAACCTGGGGGAATTGTCCCGGATTGAGGGGGTGCAGGTGCCCGGGGGCTTTTGCGTTACTACGGAAGCATATAAGGTGATCACCGGGAACAGTGAAGTGTTGAATGCTCTGCTGGACCAGTTGGCCGCGCTGAAAGCGGATAACAGGAAAGGCATTAGTGAAACCTGTACAAAGATCCGTACAACCATCGAACAAATACCCATTTCCGGGAACATAGCGGAAGCGGTGGGCGCTTACCTCGCAAAGTTTGGTGAGCAAACTGCTTTCGCGGTGCGGTCCAGCGCTACGGCGGAGGACCTGCCGACTGCATCCTTTGCGGGCCAGCAGGATACGTACCTGAACATTATCGGCAGGGAGGCCGTGCTGCAGCATATCAGCAAATGCTGGGCGTCGCTGTATACGGACAGGGCGGTGGTATACCGCATGCAAAACGGTTTCGATCATCACAAGGTCTACCTCTCGGTTGTTGTGCAGCAAATGATCTTCCCGGAGGTAGCAGGGATCATGTTTACCGCAGACCCGGTGACCTCCAACAGGAAAGTCCTGTCCATTGACGCCAGCTTTGGTCTTGGCGAGGCCCTGGTGTGCGGCCTGGTGAATGCAGACAACTACAAGGTACGTAACGGCGGGATCATCGGTAAGCAGGTATCCGCCAAGCAAAGAGCTGTATATGCCCTGGAAGGGGGCGGAACGGAGGAACAGGCGATTGCGCAGGAGTGGCAGCAGCGGCAGGCGCTGACGGATGAGCAGATACTGCAGCTTGCCCGCATTGGCAGGAAGATCGAAGCTCATTTTGGCCAGCCGCAGGATATCGAATGGTGCCTCGCGGATGGTACGTTCTATATTGTCCAGAGCCGGCCTATCACCACTTTATACCCCATCCCTGAAACAAATGACCAGGAGAACCACGTGTTTGTATCTGTGGGCCATCAACAAATGATGACCGATCCCATGAAACCGCTGGGAATTGCTGTATGGCAGTTAACAGCCGCCCGGTCCATGTATACAGCCGGCGGAAGATTGTTTGTAGATGTTGCGCCGGAGCTGGCGTCACCTGCGGGCAGGAATATGATAATCAATGTCCTGGGAAAATCTGATCCGCTTATCCGGGACGCACTGACGACCGTCCTGGAGCGGGAAGATTTTATACCATCGTTACCCGTTGATGAAAAAGAGCCGGCCGCAGGCAAAGGCAATAAAGGCGCCCCGCATGCGGACTTCCAGGCATTGAATGATTACGACCCGTCAATCGTTGATGAATTGATACAACGCAGCCAGGCATCCATATCGGAGTTAAAGCGTGACATTCAAACGAAATCAGGACCGGCCCTGGTCGATTTTATCCTGGAAGGCAATCCCCGGCAATCTGATCCGCGGAGTCTGGGCGTGATCATGACCGGGATGAATGCCGCATCCTGGATCAATGAGAAAATGAGCGAATGGTTAGGTGAAAAGAGCGTTGCAGATACGTTTTCTCAATCTGTGCCCCATAATATTACTTCGGAAATGGGGCTGGCCCTATTGGATGTGGCGGATGTGATCCGTCCTTACCCGGATATAATCGCGTATTTACAGCATGTAAAAGATGATGACTTCCTGGAGGAGCTGCCGAAGTTTAAAGGCGGGCAGGAAGCCCGGGACGCTATCTATACTTATCTCGGCAAGTACGGGATGCGATGCGCCGGGGAAATTGATATTACCAAGCCCCGCTGGAGCGAAAAGCCGGCTACCCTCATTCCCCTGATCCTCGGTAATATTAAAAACCAGGCGCCTGGCGCCAGCCGGCAGAAATTTGAGCTGGGGCGGCAGGAGGCCCTGAAAAAGGAACAGGAGCTGTTAGCGCGGCTGAAGCAATTGCCGGATGGCGAGCAAAAAGCGAAAGATACAAAACGGATGATCGACCTGGTCCGGAACCTGGTGGGGTACCGTGAATATCCCAAGTACGAGATTGTCAGCCGTTACTTCATTTACAAGCAGGCTTTACTGAAGGAAGCCGCGCAACTTGTACAAGCGGGCGTTATGCAAGACAAAGAGGATATATACTACCTGAATTTTGAAGAGCTGCGGGAAGTGCTCCGCAGCGGCAAACTGGATGAGCAGGTTATCAGGCAACGAAAGGATGCATTCAAATCATATGAAAAGCTGGCTCCGCCGCGTGTGATCACCTCCGACGGTGAGATCATTACGGGGAAGTATAAACGGGAAGACCTGCCGGAGGGGGCGATTGCGGGGCTGCCTGTTTCTGCCGGCGTTATAGAAGGCAGGGCACGTGTGATCCTGAACATGGAGGACGCCGACCTGGAAGAGGGGGACATACTGGTCACCTCCTTTACCGATCCGAGCTGGACCCCTTTGTTCCTGTCGATAAAGGGCCTGGTGACCGAAGTAGGCGGGCTGATGACCCATGGCGCCGTGATTGCGCGGGAATACGGCTTACCGGCGATCGTAGGAGTGGAGAATGCCACCAAACTGATAAAAGACGGGCAAAGGATCCGCGTGCATGGAACGGAAGGGTATGTGGAGGTGCTGTAGCAGCGCAAAAAGGGCACCGGATACCGGTGCCCTTTGCGGTGGCCTGTTTACAGGCTTCCCGTATGCTATCGTTGGCTAAATCTTACCATCAAACCAGGTCAAACCTGTCCAGGTTCATCACTTTATTCCAGGCCGCTACAAAGTCTTTCACGAATTTATCCTGGCCATCGGTGCTGCCGTACACTTCTGCAATCGCCCTCAGCTCTGCATTGGAGCCAAACACGAGGTCCGCACGGGTGCCTATCCATTTGATGGCGCCGGTGGCGCGGTCGCTGCCTTCATACAGTTCCTTGTCCTCGGTGATGGCTTTCCACGCTGTGCCCATATCAAGCAGGTTGACAAAGAAATCATTCGTAAGCTGGCCCGGGCGTGTGGTGAAAACGCCATGCCTGGAACCATCAAAATTGGTGTTCAACACACGCATGCCGCCTAGCAGCACGGTCAGCTCAGGCGCGGAAAGCGTGAGCAACTGCGCTTTGTCTATCAGCAATGCTTCGGTAGACACGGGGAGGCCGGACCTGCGGTAGTTGCGGAAACCGTCAGCCAGTGGCTCCAGGTAGCCTACAGACTCCACGTCGGTCTGTTCCTGCGATGCATCCATGCGGCCGGGTGTAAAGGGAACGGTAACGGCATGCCCGGCATCTTTCGCCGCCTTTTCAACGCCAGCGCAACCGGCCAGCACGATCAGGTCTGCCAGGGACACCTTTTTACCGCCTGACTGTGCATCATTGAATTCCTTTTGAATGCCTGCTAATACATTCAATACCTTTTGCAACTGGGCCGGGTTATTTACCGGCCAGTCTTTTTGAGGCGCCAGCCGGATGCGGGCGCCATTGGCGCCACCGCGTTTGTCGGAGCCGCGGAAGGTAGAAGCGGAGGCCCATGCCGTAGAAACCAGCTCGGACACGCTCAGGCCGGCTGCCAGTACTTTTGCCTTCAGGGCGGCAATGTCCGTTTCATCTATCAATACATGGTCCACAGCAGGAATCGGATCCTGCCAGAGCAGTTCTTCCCCCGGTACGTCCGGGCCCAGGTAGCGCGCACGCGGCCCCATATCGCGGTGCGTTAATTTAAACCATGCCCGGGCAAAAGCATCTGCAAATGCATCGGGATCTTCCAGGAAGCGCCTGGATATTTTCTCAAACCCCGGGTCCAGTCTTAAAGACAGGTCGGTGGTAAGCATGGTGGGGCGATGTTTTTTGGAAGGATCATACGCATCCGGGATAATGCCTTCCGCATCTTTCGCTACCCACTGGTGCGCGCCGGCGGGGCTTTTGGTCAATTCCCATTCAAAACCGAACAGGTTTTCGAAGAAATTATTGCTCCATTGGGTGGGTGTTTTCGTCCATATTACTTCCAGTCCGCTGGTAATGGTGTCGGCGCCTTTACCGGAGCCATAGCTGTTGCTCCAGCCCAGGCCCTGCTGTTCCAGGCCGGCCGCTTCCGGCTCCTTGCCTACATGGGTGGCAGGAGCAGCGCCATGGGTCTTGCCGAAGCTATGCCCGCCGGCTATCAGGGCTACGGTCTCCTCATCGTTCATGGCCATGCGGCCAAAAGTATCGCGGATATCTTTAGCGGCAGCAATAGGGTCGGGGTTTCCGTCCGGGCCTTCGGGGTTCACATAGATCAGCCCCATTTGCACGGCAGCCAGCGGTTTTTCCAGGTTGCGAGAGTGGATATGACCGTCAGCATCATCATCTGATGAAACTACGCCATGTTCCTTCGGCACTCCCTCGGAGCCATGAGCGTAACGCAGGTCGCCGCCCAGCCAGGTGGTTTCTGCACCCCAATACACATCTTCATCCGCTTCCCATTTGTCTTCACGTCCGCCGGCAAAGCCAAATGTCTTGAAACCCATTGATTCCAGCGCCACATTGCCGGTAAGGATCATCAGGTCTGCCCATGAAATTTTGCGGCCGTATTTCTGTTTGATAGGCCAGAGCAGCCTGCGGGCCTTATCGAGGCTTACGTTATCGGGCCAGCTATTCAGCGGGGCGAAACGTTGCTGGCCGGAGCCGGCGCCGCCACGGCCATCTCCCACGCGGTAGGTGCCCGCGCTATGCCATGCCATGCGGATGAACAAGGGGCCATAATGCCCGAAGTCTGCCGGCCACCAGTCCTGTGAGTCGGTCATGAGGGCATGCAGGTCTTTTTTCACTGCTTCCAGGTCGAGGCTTTTAAAAGCTTCCACATAGTTGAAATCTTCCTCCATTGGGTTGGAGAGAGAGGAGTGCTGTCGCAGGATATTCAGCTTTAGCTGGTTGGGCCACCAGTCACGGTTCCTGGTGCCGCCGCCGCCAACATTCTGCTTCAGGCTGCCGTTGTGGAAGGGGCATTTACTGATGTCATTTGATTCTTTTCCCATGTTGTATAAGTTTATGGTATTGAGTGAACGATTACCTACACCTGGAATCTGTGCAGGAGCATAAAATTAGGATTTTGGGGATATAGTTAAAATCAATTGATTCTATATTTTAATAGTTAAAATCTATTCTTAGGGCATTCTTGATAATTCATTCATCGTAAACCGCAGGTCGGTGATCTTTCCTTCGTATGGTTGCAGCTTACCTGCCAGTTCCTCTCCCTGGATCTTGCCGCAGGTCACATATCCGCCTTTGATCTTTGTCAGGTCGCCCTGTAATGTTTCTTTCAGGATCACCTGCCGGTTAAGCCGGATCTCCAGGTCGCCTTCCCTGGACAGGCGGAAAATTAAATGTCCCTGGTCTGCCTGTAACGGCCGGCTGGTTACCGTTGCGCCGTTTGCCAGCACCAGCCCTACCTGGTGCTGGTAGGCGTACAGTTTAAAGTTATTGAAATAGTCGCACACCACGCCTCCTTTATCCATGCCGTCCAGGTAAGCCGTTATAATAAGCGTGTCCGGGTTCCATCGCTTTTTATTGAAGGAAAGACTGGAGGCGCCCATATTTTGCCGGATCGCATAGCCCTGGTCAAAGAACTGCGGCAACGGCCCTTCCAGTATCATTGCATCCGTTTCGCCCTGCCGTTGCAGTTCCTTGTCCAGCAGCGCTTCCAGCTCCTTCACTTTACTGTGGTAAGCCGGGTCGGCCGCCAGGTTATTGAACTCATTGCGGTCCGTATTCAGGTCAAAGAGCTCTTCCGGCGGGTGATAGCTGTAACGGTGCAGCAGCATCCTGGCCCTGGGGTCGGTTTCGGCTGCCGCTACCCAGGAGTCAAAATAGAATTCATTCTGTTCCACCTTATCTATATGCGTAATAAAGCGGGCGCCGGGATGATAGTTCCTGATATAATGGAAGCCATCGGCGGTAATGATCGTCCGGGCAGGCGTATAATTATACCAGAAATGCGGTTCCATGGAGGTTTCCGCAAAAATGTACGAGTGATGTGCTTTCGTTTTATTTAACAGTACCTCTTTAAATGACCGGCCATCCAGCCCCTCTACTTCTTTCCCGCCTCCCAGGTCTACCAGGGTAGGGGTAAGGTCTACCAGCGACACCAGCGCATCCGAGACGGAGCCGGCCGCCACTTTTCCCGGCCACCTGACAATCAGCGGCACTCTTAAACCCTGGTCGTATGCAGACCATTTTGCCGAGGGGAACTGCGCTCCCTGGTCTGATATGCACATCACCACCGTATTATTTTTTTGACCGGCCTTGTCTACCGCCTGCAGCACCTCTCCCAGCATCTTATCCGCCGCTCCAATACTCTGGTAGTAGGCGGCCAGCGCTTTGCGGGTTGCTTTGGTATCCGCCAGGTAATCGGGCACTTTCAGTTTCCCGGGATCAAAATCCCTGTTCGGGAACCAGGGCACATGCGGCACCCAGGGCGCTACGATGAGGCAGATCGGTTGTTCCGGGCGTTCTTTAAAATGTTGCCCGATCATTTGCACGGTCTCTTTTTTGCGGTCCAGCCGGTTTGCTACCGGGAAGTATTGCCCGAACGCTTTGCCAATTTTCTCAAAGGGAAAATTATGAAGCGGGAACACATCGGTTTTACCGGAGATCACCACCCGGTAACCCAACTGCTGCAGGAACTGTGGCAGGTTCCTGGTATGTGGCCTTACCGTGAAATGATTCATTTGCGAGCCATTGCGGAAAGGGTATAGCCCGGTGAACATCACGCTCCTGGAAGGCGCGCACATGGGAGTAGCCGCATAGGCGCGGTTAAACCGCATCCCTTCCGCCGCCAGCCGGTCCATGTTGGGGGTGCTGACATCACTGTTGCCATAGCAACCGATATCCTGCTGGTTCAGGTCGTCGGCAATGAAGATCACCACGTTGGGTTTGTTTTGCGAAAAAGCCGGTGAAATGCCGCAACAGAGCCAGGCGACGAGGATAAGAACAGGATGGGAATTTTTTAAATGACGCAGCGGTGCCTGGTTTTTCAGTGGAATTTTGAGCATAGCAAAGTTATTTCTAATGGGAATGCTTCCTGTATTGTATTATGCCCGTAAAAGATAGGAAAGACCGGGCAGTAATGCAAATTCCCATGCGGTTCCTGCTATGCTATGTTTTCCGTTAGGCGATGGGGACCGCCGCTGTCCGTATCTGCAGCCGCTCGCACCATCCCCTGAAATCCTGGTATATCTGCCGGAGGGTCTGCTTCTGTTCCGGGGTCAGCTCCAGTGCATGCGCACGGCTGATGGTGCGCACGGGGATGCCGCGTAACTGGAGGAAGTATTTTGCGCTCAGCGGGTAAGCAATATGGATCAGCGGGTCTACTCTTTGCAACTCGGATTGTATCCAGCGCACGTCTTCCTGCCGGCTTTCATCATTCACATGGTTGCACAGCCATACCAGTATCTCGGGATAAAAATTCCCGGAAATGGAGGACATGCCTGCCGCGCCCATCTGCATGGAGGCTACTGCATTGGGCGTATGCGCGTCATAGAACTCCAGCCGGCTGCCGGCAGTAACGGCCAGCTTGGCCCGTACCTGCTCCACGTTGCAGGAAGTATCCTTATGGTAGATCAGCCGGTTGGTGGACAACAACGTTCTCAGGATCTCCGGTGTAATAATGCGTTTGTAAGGCGCCGGGCATTCGTATAATCCCAGGGGAATATTGCCGGTGAGGGAGAACAGTTCCTCAAAATGCTGCAGCAGCGTGCTGTCGGGGTCGTCTATATTGGCAAAATGCCCGGTGATCATAATCACGGAGTCCACGCCTGTATCATAGATCTGCTGCGTGAACAGCGCTTTATCCTTTATGGTAAGGCCGAAAGACCCGGTAGCCACCACGGGCGCCCGGCCATTCACGTAGCGGACCACGTGGCGGGTGAGCGCCAGCCGTTCGTCCTCGCTGATGCTGTACATCTCGGATGACAGGCAATTGGCAAAGAAGCCCTTCACACCGGCCTCAAGATAGAAGTCGATCAATTGCTCCACCATCTCCAGGTCGATCTGCGCTTTCAGGTTAAAGGGGGTGATCATCACCGGTACAAATTTCTTTTCCATAACAACGGTTTTTATAGTCGCGAAGTTTTTAGGCGTTGCACCTGCGTAAGCACCATGCCCGCCAGGAATATGGCCAGGGTGCCCACCACGATGGCCATATGCGCGTGTAAATGGCTGCGCATATGCACCCATTCCGGGGGCAGGTACTTGGACAGGGACATCCAGATAATGACCAGGATGCCGATAATGGTGGCGGTTACAGCCGCCGCATTTTTGATACCGGACACCATCCCCAGGAGAAACAATCCCAGCATGCCCCCGGCAAAGATGCCGGACAGCTCCCACCACATGTCCAGGAGGCTGCCCACGCCTATCATGGAAATACCGGCTCCAATGGCCAGCAGGCCGATGAGCGTGGAAGCGGTATACAGCACTTTCATTTCCTTTTTGGGAGTGACGCCGGCGTCAATATAACGCTGGTAAATATCTTTCAGGAACACGGTGGCGGTGCTGTTCATACCGCTGCTGACCGTGCTCATGGCGGCGGATAAAATGGCGGCAACGATCAGGCCCATCAATCCGGAAGGCACCCGTGTCACCATAAACCAGGGCAGCACCTTGTCGCCATAGTCCGCCGGCTGCAGCATGGATACCGGCACATTCCGCTCTGCCGCCGCCTGCTGCTTCACGGCCAGCAGCACTTCCGGGTGCTGCTGCGCATAAGCGTATAATGCCGTGCCAATAAAAAAGAACACCATGCTCACCGGCACATACCAGTATACGCAAAGCCAGATGCTGCGGGAGGCTTCCTTTTCCGACCTGGCGGTATGGTAACGCTGTACATAGTTCTGGTCCATGCCGAAATTATTCAAGTTAATAAAGAACCCGTATAGAAACACCACCCAGAATGTGGAATGGCTGAAATCACGCAGGCTGAAACTGCCGGGCGAAAATTTTCCGTCGGCCAGGCCGATGCGGAAAATATCCGCCGCGCCGTTATTCATGCCGGCAATCACCAGGCAGAGGATCACCACCGCCCCGGTAGTTTTTACAATGCCCTGCAGCACCTCTGTCCAGATCACCGCCTCCATACCGCCCAATACCGTATATATAATAATGCATACCCCTGTAACGCAGATGATGGTACGCATTTCCAGCCCGGTGAGCGCCTGCAGGGCCAGCGCCGCTCCAAAGAAGATGGACCCCATCCGCGCCAGTTGCATCATGATAAAGCACACCGTAGAGTAGGTCCGGGCCCAGGGGCCAAAGCGCTGCTCCAGGTGCGTATAGGCGCTTACCGCCCCGCTCTTGCGGTAAAACGGCACAAAATATTTTGCCGCAATAAATGCAGCCAGCGGCATGGACAAGCTGAATACAAACGCATTCCAGTTGCTGCCGAAAGCCTTCCCCGGCACGCCCAGGAAGGTATTGCTACTCAGAAATGTAGCGTATAACGAAAGCCCCAATGCCCAGCCGGGAATCGTTCCCGACGCGGTGGTGAACTGCGCCGCACTTTTATTCTTTCGCGAAAACCGTACCCCGATAAGGAGCATTCCCAACAGGTAAATAGCAATTACAGCCAGGTCAATTACAGGCAATTGGTGCATATCAGTTCTCAGATTTTCAAACGTGGACAAAGCACAGGGACAAGCCCCGTCTTTTGCGAAGGTTGCCAATTTTTGCGGATGAAACAATGTTTTCAATTATGAAAAGAATGGCTTAAATTACTGTGATCATGAGTCAACCTTCTGTTACTGCTCCCATTACCCGGATACTGCCAGACCACCTGAAACGCAAGCTGGAAAAGCATCCGCTTGGAAGGAACCTTTTTATAACAGCCATCGGGTTCTATCCTGAAAATACTGTGCGGGAGATCAGCGAGCTCAGGGGGGCACCGGTATATACCCTGCTATATGTTACACAGGGAAAGGGATGGCTGGAAGCCGGCAAAAGAAAGAACAGGATACTACCCAGCCAGTACCTGGTGATCCCGAAAAATACGCGCTTCCGTTCCTGGCCGGACCCGAAGACGCCCTGGCGCATTTATACCGTACAGTTTTCCGGCAGGCTGGCAGATGATATTTTTACCTACCTGGGCAAGGGAATGAAACCGCGCACCATTCCGCCGCTGGTGGGACGTAATGCGCAATTTGACGATATCCTGCATCATCTTGACCTGATGAACAATATTGAGAACCTGCTGTATGCCAATTTCCGCTTCTACAGCTTCCTGGGCACGTTCCGGCTCACCGTCTTCAATTACATGAAAAAGGGCGCAGACAATATCATAGAGCAATGCATACAGTTGATGAAGCAGCGGCTGGACCAGCACCTGGCGCTGGCCGACCTGTCGCGGGAAACGGGCCTTTCCGCCTCCTACCTGTCTGCCCTGTTCAAGGAGAAAACACGGTATTCGCCCATCCAGTTGTTCACCTCCCTGCGTATGCAGAAAGCCAGCCAGCTCCTGAAGGAAACGCAGCTTACCGTAAAGGAGATCGCCGGCGAAATGGGTTACCCGGACCCCTATATTTTTTCGCGGGCATTTAAACTGGTGATGGGCGTATCGCCGAAGAAATTCAGGGAGAGAGCATAACACATCTGAGGGTGAGAAACTGATATTTTGCAGTTTTTTAATTGATATAATGCAACGCACGCTGGCATACGCATGGGATACCGTGGTGCTGCCCCAGGGATGGAATGTGAAAGGCGCCAGTTTCATGGCCCCCAAGGGAACGATTGTACGAAAAATAAGACTGGTGCCCGATAATACGGAGCAGATAGAAGGGAAGATAAATGAGCAGACCATTGTGATACTTACCAGGTACTGACAGGGGCTGCAATCCTTCTTCGTAAAGTTTGTCTTGTAGTTGGCGCTGAATAAGTAATTTACGGGCACTGAAAGTGTAACACGGGATGAAAAACAGGTCTCCGGATGTTGCCGGTATGGAGGAAGCCCGTCCTACCTACTGGCTCACGCGCTTCTTTATGCTTCGCCTGCTGGGCGGCGTTTATGCCATGGCCTTCCTGGTGGCCATCCGGCAGGCTGTTCCGCTGATCGGTGAAAGCGGGCTCTTGCCGGTGGAGCTGTACCTGCAGCGTGTCAGCGATGTGTTCGGATCAACCGGCGCCGGTTTCAGGCGCCTGCCCTCCGTTTTCTGGTTCTTCCATTCCGACGCCGCATTGCAGGCGGCTGCCTGGGCGGGGTTCCTGCTTTCCTGCGTGGTGCTGGCAGGTTTTGCCAATGCCCTGTTGCTGGCGGTGCTCTGGCTCCTGTATATGTCTTTCGTACATGTAGGGCAGGAGTGGTATGGATATATATGGGAGATACAGTTGCTGGAAACAGGCTTCCTCGCCATCTTTCTCTGCCCTTTGCTGGATATGCGCCCTTTCCCCAAGCGTGCGCCGCCGGTATTGATCATCGTGCTTTTTCGCTGGCTGGCCTTCCGTATCATGCTCGGTTCCGGGTTGATCAAGCTCCGGGGAGAGGATGTATGGCGCAGCAGCACGGCTTTGTACTATCACTTCGAGACCCAGCCGCTGCCCGGCCCGCTGAGCCGGTTTTTCCATTTTCTGCCGCCCCTTGTCCTCAAAGCAGGAGTATGGTTGAATCACCTTGCCGAGCTGGTAGCGCCCTGGTTCGTCTTCTGGCCGCGCTTGGCGCGGTATGCCGCCGGGGTGGTGATCATCCTGTTCCAGGTAGCGCTGATCTTCAGCGGCAATCTCTCGTTCCTTAACTGGCTCACCATCATTCCCGTGCTGGCCTGCTTCGATGACCGCTGGTGGTCAAAGCGGGTGCCCCGCCGGTTGGCGCAAATAGCGGCGGCGGCTGAGCGCCGCGCAGTGCCGTCTGCGCCCATGCAGCTCACGAGCTGGGTCGTTGCGGCCATGGTAGCATTGCTGAGCATACAACCTGTTGCCAACCTGCTCTCTTCCCGGCAGGTCATGAACGCTTCTTTCGATCCTCTTGACCTGGTAAACACCTATGGCGCGTTCGGGTCCGTAGGGCGGGAACGTTTCAACGTGATATTTGAAGGCACGATGGACGAGCATCCCGGGGACAGCGCCCGTTGGATAGCATATCCCTACAAGGGCCTGCCGCTTGCTACGGACAGGCGGCCGCCGCAGGTGGCGCCGTACCAATTGCGATTGGACTGGCAAATGTGGTTCGCCGCTATGTCCACCCCTGATGAATATCCCTGGACACTGCATCTCGTCTGGAAGCTCCTGCACAATGATCCCGGTGCTTTGGGGTTGTTTGCCGGCAATCCCTTTCCGGGAAAGCCGCCGCGCTACATCCGGGCTGTGCTGTACCGCTACAGCTTTGCAAAGCCCGGTAATCCGCAGGGCCTTTGGTGGCGCCGTACCAGGATCGGTACTTACTGGATCCCGCCTTTATCGGTGAATGACCCGCGGCTGATCGGAACACTGAAACGGGAGGGATGGATGCCCTAGCAACGGCCGTTGACAGCCGGTATGTTTTGCGTTTTTATCTTATGTATAGACCATTCTATAACCGGTAATTAGCAGGTGTTTTCTCCGGCCTTGCCCGGATGGCACAACCTTTGCTCCTACGGGGTGTTATTGTATTACAGTAGTACATCTAATTATACTAAATAGTCAATATATGAGAGCATATCTTTTATCATCAGCTTTGCTGATGATGGTTATTTTAGGCACCGGTTGTGTAAGCAATAAGAAATTTGCCCAGTTGCAATCCAGTTATAATAACCTGGCGAACCAGAACAGGGAGCTGGACGGTAAATACCAGACGGCCCGGAGGGATCTTTCCGGCGCTACTGCCAGGGTGCAAAGCCTGGAAGAGCAGATAGCCGCCCAGCGTACCAGCCTGGCTGCCCTGCAGGAGGCGCTGGACAGGTGTCTTAAATCTACCAGCGAAGGGAATGTCAACATCTCGAAACTGGTGGATGAGATCAATGCTTCCAACCGGTACATCCAGCACCTGGTGAATACCAAGAACAAGAGCGATTCCCTGAACCTGGTACTCACTAACAACCTTACACGCTCATTGAGCCGGGAGGAAATGAGAGATGTGGACGTACAGGTACTGAAGGGCGTGGTATACATATCGCTCTCCGATAACATGCTGTACAAGTCCGGCAGCTATGAGATCCTGCCCAGGGCCAGTGAAACGCTGAGCAAGATCGCTAAGATCATCAAGGACTACAGGGAGTACGATGTGTTGATAGAAGGCAATACGGACAATGTCCCGATCTCGCAGAAGAACATCCGCAACAACTGGGACCTGAGCGCCTTGAGGGCTTCTTCCGTGGTGCAGTCCCTGCAGAACGATCATGGCGTGGATCCAAAGAGGATGACGGCAGGAGGCAGGGGCGAGTACAATCCCATTGCTTCCAATGATACGGAAGCCGGGAAGGCCAGGAACAGGCGTACGCAGATCATCATTACGCCCAAGCTGGACCAGTTCATGGAGCTGATAGAAAAAGCACCGGAAAATACGGACAGCGTACCTGGTGACAGCCTGCAGCCGGCGGCACCCGTCCAGCGGTAAGAGATGTACAAATGGGTGGGAGTAGTATCTCCCGGAAAAGAAGGCGCGGGCAACCGCGCCTTCTGTCTGTATATTCATTTTCATTTCAGCTAAAAGTTAAAGAAAACACAATTTTGACAGGGCTTTCAGCGTCCGGACAGGTTATCTGCATTTTCTTTTTATATTGCTCTGCAAACCCTCATTGCCCATGAAAAAAATGATACTGTTAACCTTGCTGAGCTTATATTTTTCAGCCACCCATGCCCAAACCTCCTTTGGAATTTTAGCCGGCGCCAGGAACGCAACACAGCGTGTCGGAAACGAAAGCTCCAGCGCAAACAATAAGTTCTTCCTGCTATGGCATGCAGGCATTGTTGCAGATATACCGCTGGCTGGCAGATTTTACCTACAGCCGCAGTTGCTTGTTAGTAGAAAAGGCAGCTATACGGCATCGCACAACCTGGATAGCACCATTTATTATCTTATTTCAGATGCATCCGGGAAAGTGCGTATGACATACCTTGAGCTGCCAGTGAACGTGCTCTATAAGTTCACTTTAGGCGCCGGAAAGTTTGTTGCCGGCGGAGGACCTTATATTGCTTATGGTCTGGGTGGCAAAAGCAAATATGTCCATACGTACCGGAGCAACGGGCAGACTCATACTTTTGAACAAAAAGTAAGGTTCAGCAATGAAATGCATTCAAGCTCCGAAACATTTAATAAATACGACTATTACAGGCCACTGGACGCCGGGCTTAATCTTATAGCAGGTTATGAACTGCGTAATGGCTTGTTCTTTAACATCAATTATAGCCTGGGACTCACGAATGTGTCTCCTTCAGACGGCGCTTTCTCAGATGGCAGCTTCTATAGGTACCCTACCGCAAAGAACAGCTACCTCGGCATTTCGTTAGGGTATTTTCTCAAGAAAAGTGACCGGGGCTAACATGCCACCGGGTTGTTTTGGCATAATTTTCCCGCCATTTCCTGTAAAGCAATGCATATGGCACACGATCATGAAGATACGCCCAGACCCGCTCCCGGCGGCGGCAATGCCAGCAATCCTGCTCCGGGCCAGGAAAATGAGCCCGGTAAAGGCATGTTCGATGAAAAGGCGGAAAAATACCTGAAGGAAAGCGCCAACATAGAGGATATGCCGGACCCGGAAGAAGACCGGGAAGCGGAGGAGCGACTGAAGAAGGAAAAGGATGAGGACAAGAATAAGGACAGCTAACATCTTTGTAGTTGCTATTATAATTTTTAATGATTATCCGCTTTCTTATACCAGGAGTTGGTGTTCGCAGCATAGCTTTGCGCTCCGCGCTACTTTGCGGGCTTTGCGTCCCAGGAATATTTTTTGGACGCAAAGATCGCCAGGAAGCGCTAAGGACGCAGAGATGGTAGAAATTAGGTATAAGAAAGCGGATAATCATTTAATTTTTTTATTGCCTCGATATATTCTTCCAGCTTATTGCTGCAGACTTCAATAGTGGCAGGGATGCCTTTCCCTACTGCACGGTATTTTTTTTTGTTCCAAACTCAACGGGGACATTTCTCAACAATATTCCCCCCTTTGTGACTTTTCCGCAATCAGATAAATGACTGGCGCATCCCGGCGGTTAGAAAAATGGCGGCCCTCAAAACGTTGATACGGCTGAGCTGCTTGTGATTGGGAATCAAATAAATGCATACTTCCTGCAACGTTATGGCTGCCTTTCTGGTATACCCTTTGTATTTCCAGGTTTAGTATTGTTCAATAAAAAAAACAGTTTATGAAATCGATCACGAGCATTTTGAGCATGACATTACTGGCTACATTTTTATTGGTCTCCTGCAGTAAGGATACGGACCCTGCGGATACGGATATTTTTACCGGCACTTTTAAAGGTGAAATAGGGTACACTGATGGAGAAACAAATATTAGCCAGGAAAACGGGAGCGTGTTTGTTACAAAAGTAGGCAGCCGTTATGACTTCCGGTTCTCCGATAATATACCGGACCTCACCGGGGTTGAGTTTGAACAAAAGGACGATAATACGATGGTCAATATCGGGGCTTCCGGCACCGGGGTGATCACGATCAACAAGGATAACCTGAACATTGCTTTTTCCCGGGATGGGCAGACCTGGTCGGCAGATTGTACCAGGTAGCTTTTTTGATGATATACGAGGAATAAAAACCGATGGCCGTCATGTTATGGCCATCGGTTTTTACCATAAAAAAGCCGTCAGGCCCAGGCCGAACGCCAGGTGGTCAAACCGCACCTTTTCCGTGCCCAGGTGCTCGAATACATACTTCCCGTTGGTATCGATGTCTGAAAGAATATCCAGCGTAAAATCATGATCGGAGTCGAAGTAGCTGGCATACACTTTCAGTCCCAGGTTCCGGCCTACCCGTTTCTGTATGCCCAATCCGGCAGACCAGCTAAAGGCGCGCTCCGGCTTGTAACGCAGGTAAGGGAGCTCGGGCGCTTCAAATACTTCCTGGTATTCCTCGTTCAGTTGCAGCATGATATCGCCCTGCGCGCCGGAGGAGGAGCCGGCGATCACCTTCCCCGTAATGAACCAGTTACGCGGCAGGGGCACGCTGAAAAATGGGCCGGCATGCAGGTAGCGCAATCCCATGGGTTGTGTATAATGGCCGGTGCTGATAACGGGAATGTCCGGGTCATCAAAGCTAACATTGTCATCATCGATGGGGAAGCTGGTAAATGCAAACTCCCCGCCGATGCCGATATTCCGGTGAAAGAACCACGCGCCTTCCACGCCCAGGTTGAACCCCGTCCGGGCATACAGGTCGTCTGCCTTGGGCGTAAGGTCCCTGCTGGTGGCCACGGCAAAGCCCATACGTACCTCCAGGAAGCTGGGTTTGTTATTTACCGGCAGGGGATCTTTGTGCAGGAGGGGACGGGCGCCTTTGTCCTTAAATAGCTGGTCGGCAATAATATACCCCAGCTCGGTAGACAGTATCCCGATGCCGGCCCCGGCCAGCACATCGGATATCCAGTGCCGGTTGTTCATCTGTCTTCCAATAGCCGTTGCCGTAGCGGCGGTGTAGCCGCCTATGCTGTACAGGGGGCTGCGGTACTGCCCGTATTCCTTATGCAGGAAGCTCGCATTCATGAAGGAATTGGCCGTATGCCCGGAAGGGAAGGAATTATTGGAGCTGCCATCCGGCCGTTCCACCTTGGCGGTGTACTTGATGGCATTTACCAGCGCGCCCATGATCACGGCGGAAAATGCATAGGACACAAAGGCCCGCTTAACCGTATGCCTCCCGCGAACGCCGGCCGCATTCAGGCCAAATACGGTCACAGCCGGCAGGTACTGCAGGTAATCGTCGTAATGATGCCGGAAGGTGGGAATATAGCGGTTCCTGAACTTACGCACTTCCGCCCGCTCTCCCCAGGTGAGGGCGCTGGCGGCAAAGAAGCCCAGGGGCACTGCACTGATCCGTACAGGCTGGCTGTTCCAGAAACCGTTCCGGTCAGCAAGGGGAAGGGAATCTGCCGGCTGTTGTGCCTTCGCGGCGGCTGAAAGCAGGAGACCGGCGAGCAGGAGAGAGCGGCGTGCGAACATAAGACATGGTTGTTTTTTAAAAATTCCTTTACGGTCCTACCCTTATAACAAAAAGCCCCACATTTGGTTCGTATGCAGGCCATTACCGGGAGCGGTCCGTAAAATAAATCCGGCACTATTTGGAAATCCGGGAAATGTTTGTATGTTTGAACATTCATACATGGATTTAAAGATCAATCATAAAAGCAAATTGCCGCTGCACATCCAGGTAGAGGAGCTGTTGCGGAACCTGGTCAGCCAGCCGGAGTACCAGAATGGCGCTTTCCTGCCAAAGGAGGTAGAACTGGCCAACCGGCTTGGCGTATCCCGGAATACGATCCGGCAGGCCGCCAACAAGCTGGAATATGAAGGGCTGCTGGTAAGGAAAAAAGGAGTGGGGACCAAGGTAGTGCGGAACCATCTCTCCACCAGCCTGCATGACTGGCAGAGCTTTACAAAGGAGATGTCGAAGCGCGGCATCGTTACGTCCAACCTGTTGCTGACGCTGGAAAATGTAAAGGCCGGTGAAAAGATCGCCGCCTTCTTCAATATAGCACCCGGTACCAGCGTGTGCAAGCTCAGCAAGTTGAAGGGGGTGGACGGGGAGCCGATCGTTTACTTTGAAAGTTATTTCCATCCACGTATTACCTTAACGGAGAATGATGACCTGAACCGCCCGCTCTACCAACTGTTGTCGGAAAAATTCGGCATCGTGGTCGTGCGTTCCAGCGAGCATATCAGCGCGCTGATGGCGGGCAAGGTGGCAAAGAAATTACAGGTAGATCCGAAGAGTCCCATTCTTTTCAGGGAACGTTTTGTATATGATCCCGGCGACAGACCGGTGGAGTACAATGTTGGATATTACAGGTCCGACAAGTTCACATATTCTATTGAAATAAGATCAGAAGCCTGATCCGGCTGTTTTCCTTTTTCCCGCCCCGCAGGGAAAAGGGCTTTTTTTATTTAAATTCAAATATGTTCAAACATATGGACAAAGAACTGGTAGTTGGAGCAGACATAGGCGGTTCACATATTACCGCCGCCCTGGTGGACCTGGAGAGCGGCGCAGTGCTGGAGGATACCGTGCAGAAACAGGCGGTAAATGCCGCTGCCGGCGCCGGCGAAATACTGCAGCGCTGGGCCTCCGCCATAGACCGGGCCATCCAAGCGGTTACCGTAAACGTACCCGCTATCGGCATCGCCATGCCCGGCCCCTTCGACTACCCGAACGGCGTATCGCTGATAAAGGGAGTGGCCAAGTACGAGGCGTTGTATGGCGCCAACATCCGTACTGCTTTGAAACAGGCCCTGGACTTTCCGGGCAGCATATACTTCGGGAACGACGCCTCCTGCTTTGCGCTGGGCGAGGCATGGGCGGGGGAGGGCGCCGGCTGCTCCCGCATGGTGGCCGTTACACTGGGCACCGGCCTGGGCGGCAGCTTCCTGCAGGATAACCGGATACTGCAGCAGGGCGCAGGCGTGCCCCCGGAGGGATACATCTACCATCTTCCCTACAGGAACGGCATTGCAGAAGATTATATCTCTTCTCGCTGGCTGATAAGCGAGTACCAGGCCCGCACGGGCCGCAGCCTCCCGGATGTAAAAGCGATCAGTGAGCTGGCGGAAAAACAGGATGCCATTGCACTGCAGCTATTCCATGAAATGGGAATGGCATTGGGAGAAGTATTGTCGCCCTGGTTGCGTGAGTTCCAGGCACAGCGCCTGGTGATCGGCGGGAATATCCGCAAGGCGCACCCGTTTTTCCTGCCCGCATTGCAACAATGGCTGCTGGAAAACGAGGTGGGCGCCAGCGTGCAGATCTCTTCCCGCGGCGAGCGGTCTGCCCTGGCCGGCGCTGCCTGGGTATGCAAAACAGCCGGCCAGGCATAACAGCGCTATATACAACAGTAAAAGAACAGCAATAATGAACTGGAGAAAAACGACTCAACCCTTGATGCCGCTTACAACGGCGCAGTATCAGCCTCCCGCCGCAGGCAGCTATGACATGTACCCATATACGAAGTTGGGCAATGGAAAGATCTGCTGCGGGTACGGCAGCCTGGCCAACTGGATGAAAGACCATCCGGTTGTGCTGGTAGACGGATATGTTGGTAATGACTGGGAGTATATAGGCGCCTCCCTGGAAAAAGAGCTGGCAGCAGCAGGGGTAAAGGCACACCTGGTATACACCGCGGCGTTCCTGAAACCGGAGGAAGAGATCGGATTGCTGGTGCAGCCCTTCATCGGGGAGAAAGGAACAGTATGGGGTAAAAGAGCCTCCATTACCCTACGGGATCTTTTTGACGGCGAAAAGCTCCGCAATATACAGGTGGTGCCGGAAGCCGTCAACATCATTATCGGGGTAGGCGCGGCGCTTACCGGCCTGCAGGCGCCGGTCGTATACATGGATCTGCCCAAGAATGAGCTGCAATACCGCATGCGCGCCCGCGCGGCCAATAACATCGGCAAGCAGCAATGGGACGATAACCAGGAAACCTACAAGCGGTTCTACTTCGTGGACTGGGTACTGCTGAATGCGCACAAGCAGGAGATATTGCCTGCAGTAGCGCTCATCGCGGACGGCCAGTGGAAAGACCAGGTTACCTGGGCCAGGCGCGGGGATATCAGTGAAGGCCTGCAGTTCATTTCCAGGAACGTCTTCCGTGTACGGCCCTGGTTCGAGGCCGGCGCCTGGGGGGGCCACTGGATGAAGCAGCGGATCAGCCACCTGAACAAGGAGGAAGTGAACTATGCATGGTCCTTTGAAATGATCGTCCCGGAAAACGGCCTCGTGTTTGAAAGCGACGGCCGGTTGCTGGAGATCGCGTTTGACTGGCTGATGATGGAACATGCAGCGGAAGTGCTGGGCGCAGATGCACAGCGCTTTGGCATTGAATTCCCCATCCGATTCGATTTCCTGGATACGTTCGATGGCGGCAATCTTTCGATCCAGTGCCATCCCCGGTTAAAGTACATACAGGAGCAATTCGGGGAAACGATCACCCAGGATGAAACCTATTATATACTCGATTGCAGGGAAGACGCCCGGGTGTACCTGGGTTTCCAGGAGGATAATGATCCCGCGGCATTCCGGGAGGCGCTGGAAGAAAGCGCCGCCACCGGTAAGCCCGTGGATATTGACAGGTACGTGCAGTCGCACCCCGCCCATAAGCATGATTTCTTCCTGATCCCCAACGGTACGGTGCATAGTTCCGGCAAGAACAACCTGGTGCTGGAGATCAGCGCTACGCCCTACATTTTTACTTTCAAGATGTACGATTGGGTGAGGCTGGACCTCAACGGCAGGCCGCGCCCCATTAACATCGATCATGCTTTCAGGAACCTGGACTTCAGCCGAAAGGGCAAACGGGTGAAGGAAGAGCTTATTTCCAGGCAGGAGGTGATGGAAAAAGGGCCTGACTGGCGGCTCCTGCACCTGCCCACGCATCCCGAGCACTTTTATGACGTGCACCGGATGGAATTTGCGGAGAGCATGGAAGTAACCACCGGCGGGAAATGCCATGTGCTGATGCTGGTGGAGGGACAGTCGGTAATAGTGGAAACGGCCAACGGTTTCCGGCAGCGCTATAACTACGCGGAGACCTTTGCCATCCCCGCCGCTGCAGGATCTTACAGGATCATCAATGAAGGAAAGGAAATGGCGAAGGTGGTAAAGGCCTTCATAAAATAAAAATAAACAGCACGGTTATGAAAAAAATGATATGGTTATTGGGCTGCTTGCTCGTCCTGTCAGGTACGGGACTTCGTGCGCAGGATGCAGCAGACCTTACCAGATACGTAGATCCTTTAATAGGAACGGCCCATTGCCGCTGGTTCCATTTCACGCCCGGCGCAGCTCCCTTCGGGATGGCCAAACCGGCTCCCTCTACCAACGGGCACGAAGGGAATCCCAACGGGTGGGAAGCAGTGGGGTACGATTACCGGCATACCAGTATTGAAGGGTTTCCCAATTTTCACGAATTCCAGGTAGGCGGCGTGTCATTAATGCCTACTACCGGTACGCTGATCACTACACCGGGCGAGCGGAAAGATTCGCTGTCCGGTTACCGCTCTGCCTTTGATCATCAGCACGAGAAGGCCACTGCTGGCTATTATGCCGTGTTGCTGAAGCGATATGGTATCAGGGCGGAGCTGACAGCTACGGAAAGAGTAGCGTTCCAGCGTTACACTTTTCCTGCCGGCAACAATTCCCATATCCTTTTTGACATAGGCAACAAGCAGGGCGAAAGCGGTGAGGTAAAGGACGCCCGCGTATACATGAGCGCCGATGGGCGTATAGAGGGCTACGTGATCACATTGCCGGCCTACGTGCAAAAATACCAGCCGGGCGCAGAAGTAGCCATGTTCTTTTCCGCCGTGGTGGATAAACAGCCGCTGGGCTACGGCACTTTCCGCGGCGACAGTCAAACCGCAGGCAGCCGGGAGATCAGCGGGAAAGGCGCCGGCCTTTACCTGACCTTTGCTACCAGGGAGCAGGAAACCGTGACGGTGAAGATCGGGCTTTCCTATACTTCCATCGAAAACGCCCGCCTTAACCTGCAAAGAGAAGCCGCGACCATGACCTTTGATGCGGCCCGCGAACGTACGCACGGGAAATGGAATGAATACCTGGGCAGGATCACTGTGAAAGGGGGCTTGCGGGCAGACCGGATAAAATTCTATACCGGCCTGTATCATGCCCTGCTGGGCCGCGGCCTGGCCAGCGATGTGAATGGCGCCTACCCGAAGAATACGGGCGGCGTTGGCAACATACCCCTGGATAAACAGGGACGCCCGCTGCACAACCACTACAATACGGACGCGGTATGGGGCGCATACTGGAATTTAACGCCTTTATGGGCCCTGGCCTATCCCGAGTATTATTCGGATTTCATCAGCAGCCAGTTGCTGGTGTATGACGATGCCGGCTGGCTGGGCGATGGCATTGCCTGTAGCAGGTATGTGTCCGGCGTGGGCACCAATTTCGTGGGGCTGGTGATTGCCGGCGCCTACAATTACGGCATCCGTGATTTTGATACCCGGAAAGGATATGCGGCTGCGCTGAAGAACGAGATCGGTTACCAGCACCGGCCGGAAGGTGCAGGGAAGGACGATGTGGAGCGTTTCAGGAAATACGGCTATGTCAATCATATCGATCCGCCCCCCGGGCAATGGTGCTTCTCCAGCTCCCACACGCTGGAATATTCCTTCAGCGCATTTGCCGTGGCGCAGTGGGCAAAAGCGCTGGGCAGGAAAGATGATTACAGGACCCTCCTGCGCCTTTCCAAAGGATGGGAGCTGCTATTCGATACCGCTACCCGGTATATGCGTCCGCGTTATGCCGACGGCAGCTTCGTGAGCAACTTTAAGCCTGCAGAGCCCTGGCGCGGTTTCCAGGAAGGGAACGCCGGCCAGTATTCCTTTTATGTACCGCACGACCCGCAGGGCCTGATCCGCAAAATGGGAAAGGAGGAGTTCAATAAAAGGCTGGACAGCATTTTCACGGCAGCGCAAAAAACGGTATTTGGCGGCGGCACTACTATTGATGCCTTCTCCGGCCTGGAGGCGCCCTACAACCAGGGCAACCAGCCCTGCCTGCAAATGCCCTGGCTGTTCAATTATTCCGGCAAACCCTGGCTTACCCAGAAATGGGTGCGGGCCATCTGCAACGAGTTCTACGGCACAGAAGGTATTCACGGCTACGGCTATGGGCAGGACGAGGACCAGGGACAACTGGGGGCCTGGTACGTGCTGGGCGCCATTGGCCTCTTTGATGTACAGGGCGGCGCTGCCGCCAGGCCTTCCATGCAGATCGCCTCCTCGCTTTTTGACCGGGTAACCATCCGGCTTAATAAAAAATATTACAAGGGGAACCAGTTGGAGATCGTAACGCACAATAACAGCGCTGCGAATATCTACCTGCATCATCCCACATTCAACGGCAAACCGCTTCGGGACAATTCCATCCTGTTTGAACAACTGACAAAAGGGGGGACACTGGAGTATACACTGTCTGGTACACCCGCTGCACCTTAGTGTGGCGGGCCTTTAGCAAAATGAATTCCACAAACTTAACAGCAAAAAATGAAGCGTATGCAAGCTAACTGCCTGGCCATCGTCAAGAAGCTTACCTGCAAAAACAAATGCCCGCTGCTGGTCATCCTGTTTTTTATGACGATGGCGCACCACGTATTTGCACAGGAGCAACGAAGTATTACAGGCCGCATTACCGACGCCACTACACAACAACCGGTTCCCGGCGTATCGGTATCCCTGAAAGGCTCCGGTATAGGCACTGCCTCCGCCGGCGACGGTACCTTTACCTTAAAGATCCCTGCCGGTAAAGACCCGGTGCTTACCTTTTCTTCCCTGGGATATGCCAGCAGGGAGATCGCCCTTACGGCGGATAACCAGGTGAACGTATCGCTGCAACCATCCAGCAGCACTTTGTCTGACGTAGTGGTGTGGGATACGGCACCCAGAAACGTACCAGCCTTACCGGCGCGGTGAGCGTGGTAAGCGCAAAGGAACTGGATGGCAAACCGGTGACCAGCGCCGTGCAGGCCCTCCAGGGCGCCGCACCCAACCTGATCATCCAGCAGAATGTTACCGAACCGGGCGCCGCCGCCAGCATCAACGTGCGCGGCGTCAGCACGGTCAATAATACCAGCCCCCTCATCCTGGTGGATGGGGTGCCCGGCTCGCTGGAGCTGATCAATCCCAAAGACATTGAAAGCATCAGCGTGCTGAAAGATGCCGCTTCTTCCGCCATTTACGGTTCCCGTGCAGCCAATGGCGTTATACTGGTCACTACCCGTACCGGGAAGCTGAACAAGGTGCCCCGCGTCACCTACAGCGGTTTTGCCGGCTGGCAGCAGCCTACCTTCCTGGTATCGCCGCTGAGCGGGGTGGATTACATGCAGTTGAAGAACGAAGCGCTGGTGAACTCGGGCCAGCGGGCGCAGTTCTCGCCGGAGCAGATCCGCCGGCAGGGCGAAAAGGGATCGGAGAAATGGTGGATGGACGAAGTGATGAAGCCGGCCGCCCTGCAGCACAACCATAACCTGGGTGTAACAGGCGGTATGGGCAAGGTAGCCTATCTTGTTTCCGGCGGCTATATGGACCAGAACAGCCTGTACCGCGGCCCCGGCTATGGATACCAGCGCTATAATTTCAGGACCAACCTCAGCGCACAGCTCGGAAAGCTGAAGCTGGCCGGTAATTTCGCCTATGCCAAACAGGATATCCGGGAACATGCCTATTTCTCGGACTGGCTGGTGTCTACCGCACTGCGCATTCCCAGGATATATCCTATAAAAGACAGCGCCGGCAATTATTTCCTGGCACCCACTGCTTCCAACAATCCATTGGCCCAACTGGAAAAGGGCGGCCTCCGGAAATACAGCAACGGCAGCTATAACTACATGGCTTCGGCAGCATATGCGTTGACCAGCCATCTGTCCGCCAAGCTGGTGTACGGCGCAGATATCCGGGACAACAACATGGACGAGTTCCGGAAGTCCATCGACTATACGCCTTACTCCGGCTCGGATAACCAGAGCGCCCGTACCGTGAACCACGCCAGGAGCGTACAGGACAATTTCCAGGCCCTGCTGAATTATGAGCAGAGCTTCGGCAAGCTGCACAATGTAAAGGCCTTGCTGGGATATGCCACGGAAGGGTGGAAGAATGAATACCGCCAGAAACGCCAGATCAATGTAGACAATGAAACCGGCGACTCCACTGCAGGCACCAGCACGCTCACCGGCTTTAACGATACCTACGATACCCGCGTGGACCGCTGGGCGTTGAACTCCGTTTTCGGCCGGTTGAACTACAGCTACTCCGACAAGTATTTCTTTGAGTTCAATTTCCGGTATGACGAGTCCAGCCGCTTTGCCAAAGGCCACCGGGGCGCCTTCTTTCCTTCGTTTTCCGCCGCATGGCGTATCACCGACGAACCGTTCATGGCAGGCATCCGCGAGCGGGTAGGGGATCTGAAGCTGCGCGGGTCCTGGGGACAGTTGGGTAACCAGCAGATACTGTCCAACTACGGTTACCTGAACATCTACACCACCGTCAACAATATGTATGGGTTCAATAACCTGCCGCAGCCAGGCGCATCTTTCGCCGTGGGTAATCCTATTATTACCTGGGAGTCCGCCAGCTCTGCCAATATAGGCTTTGACCTGTCCATGCTGAACAACCGGCTGACCATCAGCTACGACTACTTCCGTAAGGTCACCAATGATATCCTGCTGCAGCTTACCGCACCCGGGCTGTACGGCGCCACGCCGGCCTACCAGAATGCAGGCAGGGTAAAGAACCAGGGCTTTGAAGTGGCGGTTAACTACCGGGTAAAGACCGGCGCGTTCCAGCACACCATCGGCGCCAACCTGGCGGATAACCTGAATGAAATAGTGGACTTCAAAGGGAGGACCTACCTGCAGGAAGGAGATGTGACCTATATCAATAAAGAAGGTTTTCCCATCAGCTCCTATTACGGCTTGCAGGCCGACGGGTTCTACCAGAACCTGGATGATATCAAGAACAGCCCGAAGTCCACTTTTGTGAACCAGGTGAAGCCCGGCGATATCAAGTACGTGGACCGGAACCAGGATGGCGTGATCGACAACAACGATCGCTTTGTGATGGGCAACCCTTTCCCCCGTTACACCTTCGGGTTTAATTACGCCGTGAACTGGAACGGGTTTGACGCCAGCATTTTTATACAGGGCGTCGGGAAACGGAATGTGTACCTGCGCGGCGAAGGCGTAGAGGCCTTCCATAATAACTGGGACAATGTGTATGCGCAGCATATCGACCGCTGGACACCCAACAACCCGGATGCGGATTATCCCCGCCTCACGATCGGTACGGAATCCGTGAACAACGGGGCCAATTCCACTTTCTGGCTGTTCAACGCCGCCTATGCAAGGCTGAAGAACGTGCAGTTGGGTTACACCCTGCCCGCCAGCCTCACCGGCAAAGTGAATATCGAAAAATGCCGGATCTACCTTACCGGGCAGAACCTGCTCACCGTTACCGGCATGAACGTAGGGCTGGACCCGGAGGTAACGGAGTTCAACAACAGTCTTAACCTGAACCAGTTGTCCTCCGCCAGCAGCGGCCGTATCTACCCGGTGCAGAAAGTATGGGCAGTGGGCCTGGATATTAACTTTTAACCACGTTTAAATGAATTGCGTTATGAGCAAAAAAAGATATTGTGTATGGGTGCTGGCAGCATGCCTGCTGGGAAGCGCGGCCTGTAAGAAATTGGAGCTGGGGCCTTCCTACCAGGATACCGACCTTACTTTCTGGAACAACCCGGAGGCCGCTGCCAAAGCTTTGAATAACTGCTATGCAGGCATGTACTCCGACGAGTATTACTTCTTTAACGAAAGCCTGAGCGATAACGCCCTCTGTTCCAGTTCCGTGAATGGCGGCGGTGCGCGCAGCATTGCGGAAGGCGCGTACGATGGCCGTACCAACCGCGTAGCGGGAGAGTGGAGCTATCATTTCGGCGGCATACGCAACTGCAATAACCTGCTGAATAATATTGACAAAGTGCCCGGCCTGGATGAGGGTCTGAAGAACAGGTACATCGCAGAGGCGCGCTTTATTAGGGCCTTCCATTATTTCCAGCTCATGACCTGGTACGGGGATGTGCCGCTGATAGAGAACGAGATTTCCTACGAGGAGAGCTTTGCGATTGGCCGCACGCCCCGGGCGGAAATACTGAACTATATCCTGCAGGAGCTGGATGCGGTAGCGGCCGTGCTGCCCCTGAAGCAGGAGTATAGCGAGGCGGACAAAGGCCGTATTACCAGGGGGGCCGCCGCTGCGGTAAAAGCAAAGGTGCTGCTTTATGAAAGCAGGTGGGACGAGGTGGCCGCGATCTGCGAACAGTTCATGAACGGCAACGTGTATGGCGCTTACAGCCTGTTTCCCGATTATGCCGGCATCTTTGAGCCCGAAAATGAAAATAACAGCGAGGTGATCCTGGACATGCAGTTTGTGCCGGTTTACAGGACACACGCCATGCAGCGCTTCTTTATTCCCTATACTGAAGGAACGTTGATCACCGGGATGGCGCCCTCGCAGGAGCTGGTGGACGATTACGTGATGGCAAACGGGAAGGGGATCCGGGAAGCGGGCTCCGGCTACAATGAAAGCACGCCTTTCCAGCACCGCGACCCGCGCCTGGAAGCTACCATTATCCATGACGGCTCCTCCTTTGTGACTAAAAAGGGCGATACCGTAACCATCCGTACCGCGCCCGGCACCGGCGACAACGCCGTGGACAAATCGGACGCTTCGCATACCGGGTATTATTTCCGCAAATACTATGACCGTACAGCCGACGGCAACAATAACTCCGGCCTTAACCTGGTCCTGGTCCGGTATACGGACATCCTGCTGATGTATGCCGAGGCAAAGACCATGCTGGGACAGATGGACGCAGCCGTGTGGGACAAGACCATTCAGGCGATCCGGCAAAGGGCGGGCTTTACCGACCCGGCGGCATTGAATTTTACCAATTATGCCAACCTGGGTACTACCGGCATGATGAACCTGGTGAGACGGGAGCGCCGCTGCGAGTTTGCGCTGGAAAGCCAGCGGGTATTCGACATCCGCCGCTGGCGTATAGCGGAGACCGTGATGAACGGCATCCTGCATGGGATGAAAGTAGGCAACAGTTACCTGGAAGCGGACACCCGCGTGTTCAATCCCGGTAAGCACTACCTGTGGCCGGTGCCGCAGGCAGACATCGACATGAATAAAAACCTGCTGCCTAACAACCCCGGCTGGTGATCATTAGCTATAAATATTCACATCCACATTTTTAAAACTGATTATCATGACACGTAAGTTCAATGTATATATACTGTTCCACCTGCTGCTGGCAATAGCGCTGCTGCCCGCCTGCGAGAAAGATGACACGATCAATACCAACATCTCGGGGGTTAAGGATCTTTACTATCCCGAAACGAACAAGTACATCAAGCTGCAGCCTGCCACCAATGCCGTGGTGAGCTTTGAATGGAGCCAGGCCAGGGCCGAAGACGGCAGCCTGGTGATGTACGAGGTGGTGTTTGACACCGCCGGCGGCGACTTCTCGCATCCCATCTACTCGGTGGCCTCCAACGGCAATGGCGTGGAGAATGTACTGGCGTTGTCGCATAAAACACTGAATACAATTGCCGGCAAGGCCGGTATACAACCATCCACCGCCGGTACCCTGCAGTGGACGGTAGTGGCCAGCAAAGGGCTGAACGAACTGCGCGCGGACAGCTCCCGCGAGATCGTGGTGGAAAGGCCTGCCGGCTTCACCGAGCTGCCGGTGAGCGTATACATTACCGGCGATGCTACGGAAGGTGGGGCGGACCTGGCCCAGGCAAAGCCCATGAAGCTGAACAGCGACGGCACCTTCGAGATATTTACCCGCCTGAAGGACGGCAGCTACCATTTTGCAGACCGTAACACCGGTACGCCTGTTACTTATTCCCTGCAGGGAACCCGGGTACAGGAAGGCGGTGAGAACCAGCACAGCGGCGACCAGGTATACCGCATCCGTCTTGATTTTGCCAATGCCGTGGCGGAAGTAACAGCCATCACGGAAGTGGGCATTTATGCCGCGGCCTACAATGCGGTGATCGGTACGCTGGATTATGCCGGTGACGGCGTATGGACAGGCCAGGACATCGCCATTGCCTACTATGATTTTGGTAGCTGGAAGGACGACCGCTTCAAGTTCAGGTTTGCTACCACCGATGCTTCTGGCACGGCAGACGCCGTTTTCTACGGCAGCGTGAACCAGGATAACCCGGCTCCCCCGGATGCCAATACGCCGGAGGCTTACTTCAAGCTGGTGCCGGTAGATAATTCCCAGTGGAATTTCACCTTCAAGTACCCGGCCGGTGCCGACGGTAAGAAAGGGAATTTTACCGTAACGATGAACGCCGGCGCAGACTATTCCTATGAGCTGACCGTGCAGTAAACCGCCATTGCCGAAACATTAAAGTCATGGACATGAAGCTGATAATATTTGCTATAGCCACGGGCGCATGCCTGCTGGCAGGATGTTACAAGGAGCGGGAAGATGTGCCGGTGATCACTGCGCCGGATACCACCACTGTTTCGCTCACCTATAAGGAGAGGGCCAGGACCGTGCTGGATGATATATACCGCAGCTATGCGATTGCCGGCACGGATTATTTAAAGGAGAATTTCCCGGCCCAGCCGGGCGATCCCAAATATGCTTACCTGTGGCCCTATTCCGCCGTATTTACCGCCGCCACCCTGGTAAAGCAGTTGGGCTATACCGATGCCGTTTACCAGGAGCACTTTGACAAAACGGCGAATGGCATGAACGGTTACTGGGACGCCTCCAGGACGCCTGGCGGTTACCAGTCCGCGCCGGTAAGCGAAGGCTCGTCTGACCGTTTTTATGACGATAACGCCATTACCGGGATAGACATGCTGGAAGCCTACCGGGTTACGGGCACTGCGGCGTTCCTGGAGCATGCAAAAGCCGCGTACCGCTTCTGCGCCTCCGGCGAAACGAATGAAGCAGGCGGGGGACTGTACTGGAATGAGGCCGTGCGTTTCAACAAGGATGATCCCAATTGCATAAAGGCCACCAATGTAACCGCCCTGGCGGCTACGCTGGCCCTGCAATTGTACCAGGAGGAGCAGGATGCGGAATACCTCGCCGCCGCCAAACGCTGGTACGATTGGGTGAAGCACCACATGCTGGACCCTGCGGACAACACTTTCTGGAACGCCGTCTGGCTGAAAGATCTCAGCATCGATAAAACAAAATGGACCTATAATTCCGGTGCCATGATCCAGAATGCCGCCCTGCTGTACAAGATCACGCAGGAGCAGGATTACCTGGTGGATGCAAAGGCCTGGGCGGCGGCTTCGTATGATCATTTTACCCGTACTGTTGCCGGGCAGGGAAAATTCTTTACACCCAACGATCCCTGGTTTACGGCTGTGCTGCTCCGCGGCTACCTGGAGCTGTACGGGGTGGATAAAAAGGCGGACTACATCAACACACTGGTGGCTAACGTGGACTATGCCTGGAAATACGCCCGGCTGCCCGATACCGGCCAGTTCTATGAAGACTGGTCGGGCGCAGACCTGGGCCGCTATTATTCCCTGCTGACCCAGACGGCCCTGGTGGAGATTTACGCCAGGATATCCCTTTGGAAGCAGGAAAAATAAACCGCAGGACCAATTGCATATAAGCTTGTATGATACGAAGCATATTGATCAGCATACTAATGACCGGCGTTGCTTTATCAGCAGCAGCGCAGTCCTTGCAGCCGGCCGCTGAATACCGGCGGCGGGCGGAGGAAATGTACCAGCGGGTATGGAACCTGTACCGGGTGCCGCGTTATGGATTATTTTCCGAGTATTACCCGCAGCAGCACCAGGACTCGCTTACCTATATGCAGGACGGCAAGGTGGCCTCCCGGGAGGTGAGCTATCTCTGGCCTTTCAGCGGCGTGGTATCCGCCACTAACATCATGATGCGGCTGCCGGGACGGGAAAAGGCCTACCGGCCCTTCCTGGACTCCGTTATGCATGGCATGTACCTGTACCGGGATACTTCCCGGCAGCCCGCCGGCTACCAGGCCTACCCGGTAAGGTTTGAGCAGGTGGACCGTTATTACGATGACAACGGCCTGGTGGTGATAGATTATATGGAGGCTTACGAAAACACCCGGAACAGCAGGTATCTTGCCCGGGCAAAGGAGGTATTTGCCTTTATCATGAGCGGCTGGACGGATACCCTGGGCGGCGGCGTTACCTGGCTGGAAGGGCATCATGACCAGAAGCCGGCCTGTAGCAACGGGATGGCTACCCTCTCCGCGCTGAAGCTTTACAAGGCCACCGGGGACCGGTATTACCTGGAGCAGGGGCAACGATTCTATGACTGGATGCACCGCCACCTGCGGGATTCCGCCGGGCTGTACGCCAATGATATAAAAACGGCTACCGGGAAAGTGAATCCCACTTATTATACGTATAATTCAGGCGCCATGCTGGAAGCGGCGGTGCTGCTGTACGAATTTACCGGTAACCGGGGATACCGCCAGGATGCCGCGCAAACGGCCAGGTCCGCCTATGCTTACTTTGGCAGGGCGCAGCCCGGCTTGCGGAGCGGGTTCTGCGACCTGCCCTGGTTTGCCACCGTGCTGTTCCGCGGCTACTGCGCATGGTATGCTATTGATAAAGACCCGGTATATGTAAAGGCCATCATCGCCAGGGTAGACCATGCCTGGGATAACCGCGACCGTTATGGTTTGCTGAACCATGACTGGAGCGGGAGAGCGGAGGAGGCCGGCAAGCCCAAATGGCTGCTGGATGAAGCCTGCATTGCAGAGTTGTACGGACGAATGGCCCTGTTGAATTTAAATACCAGTAATGAACAGAGATAAAATGATGTCAGCAACCCGGAACGGACAACCCGCGCAGAAGGGCGGTATCAGCCACCTGTTGCCCATATTGTTCGGCTTTTTTATAATGGGATTTGTGGATGTAGTGGGCATTGCCGCCAACTATGTAAAGCAGGATTTTGCCCTGTCGGACAGCTTGTCCAACCTGTTGCCCATGGCGGTTTTTTTGTGGTTCCTGGTCTTTTCGGTGCCAACCGGCATGTTGATGAACAGGATCGGGCGGAAGCGCACGGTGCTGCTCAGTATGATCGTTACCGTTACCGGGCTGCTGATCCCCCTGCTAGCATACACGCTGCCCATGATACTGCTGGCCTTTGCCATGATAGGGATCGGGAACACATTGCTGCAGGTAGCGCTGAACCCTTTGCTGACAAACGTGGTAAGCCGGGAGCGGTTAACCAGCAGCCTGACGGCCGGCCAGTTCGTGAAGGCCGTGTCGTCGTTCCTGGGGCCGGTCATAGCTGCCTTTGCCAGCACCGCTTTTCATGACTGGCATTTGCTGTTCCCGATGTTTGCCGGGATAACGGTGCTTTCCTTTATCTGGCTGCTGGCTACGCCGGTGCAGGAAGACAGCCGGCAGGAGCAGACATCCACCATGGCGGCATGTTTCTCCCTGCTGGGCGACCGGATGATCTTCCTGTATTTCCTGGGTATACTTACGCTCGTGGGGATAGATGTGGGGATGAATGTGTCTGCCCCCCGGATACTGATGGAAAGGACCGGCATGCCGCTGGAACAGGCGGGATATGCGGCCAGCATCTATTTTGTGTTCAAGACCGCAGGCACTTTCCTGGGCGCCATCCTGCTGGCGAAATGGGCGGCAGGTAAATGCTATTTTGTATCCGCCATAGCCGCGGTGGCGGCCATGGTGCTACTGCTGTTTGCGCCCGGCGCCGGCGCGATCTATGCCGGGGTAGCGCTGGCCGGTTTTGCCTGCGCCAATATATTCTCCATTATTTTCTCCTTCGCGCTGCAGCGCCGGCCGGAAAGGTCCAACGAGGTATCGGGACTCATGATCATGGGGGTGGCCGGCGGCGCCGTTTTCCCCTTCCTGATGGGATTGGCGTCTGATGCCGCAGGCGCCCAGTGGGGAGCGATATTTGTGTTGCTGGCCTGCTGTGGATACCACTGGATGCTGGCTACCTGGCACCGGGGATCCTAATCTTTTTTCCGCTTTCCTTCTTTCGCCTGCATTTCATGCGGCAGCAGCGGGGCGTTGGCCTTGCGCTGCGGGCCCCGGTCTTCGGTCACCAGCTCGCCGCGGCTGTAGGTTTCCCGTATCATGTGGCCTTCCTCGTCATACAGGCGCCATTCACCATGGCGAACGGAATTGCCTTTGCGCACCACTTCCACGCGGGACTCGTCCTGGGTAACCGGGTCTATCACCAGCACGGTATCGATCTCGCCTTCGATCTCCATGGCCAGCATGTTGCCTGCAGCGCTGAGCCTGCCGTTGCGGTAGTAATATTTGCAGGGGCCGTCCAGCACGCCTTGCTGGAAAGTTTCTTCTGCAACCAGGTCGCCGCTGACGTTGTACTTTTTCCAGACGCCTTCCTTGCGGTCGTTCTTGTAGGTGCCTTCCCAGGTATAGCCGGGCTCGCCGCGTAAAGGCGCTACCTCTTCCATCCAGCGGCCCTGCTTGCGTTGCTTGGCGTCCCGCTGGTTGGTCTGCGCCTGTGCGAACAGGGCAGCACAGCAAATGGCGATCAGGAGAATCGTTCTTTTCACAGGTTTTCAGGTTTATCGTTTAAAGGAATCTGCACACAAAGTAATCATTTGTGCGGGTTAAAAAAAAGGGGGAAAAGGTTCCCCCTTATTCCCCCTGTACGATAGATTTGTCCTGGATGGCGTTGTTGAAAAGTGTTTTCACCTTATACTCCTGGTGGAAGTCGTCATAGGCCACCAGTTCCCGGTCATGCCTGAATTGCAGGTCCAGCAGGTTGTGGAACCTGCGGTTGTCCGGGAAGGCCTTTTTCAGCCCCCGGATGGTCAGGGCCTGTAAGGGACCGCCGGCATAGGTGCTGAAGTAATAGCGGGGCTCCCGCGTTCTTTCCTTCCCTTTGGTGATCAGCTCTACGCGGCGGTACATCGGGAAGTGGGTTTCGTCCACTATTTTGTAGGCTTTGTTACCCACAAAGCGGTAATCCTGGCCCTGCTCGTCACGGTAACCGTACACCTGGTCTTTCCGGAAGTCTTTGGTAACCGTATTCCCTGCTACTTTCACTACCGAATGCCGGAACGGGATATCCGCCCGGATGCGGGCGCCGGGATAGCTGAGCACCCCTTTTACATAATCTTCTGCGGAGCGGTATAAGCCGCTGCCTTCCGTGCTGTTGGCCTGTGCCTGTGTGGCAGGAGCATAGAGGCTGGCTGCCATTATCAGGCATATAGAAAAAAATACATATTTCATGATTAGCTGTTTTTAACCGTAAGTAATGGTGATAAGGCTGCTATGATTAACTGCAGCGTGGTAATGGATAAGAAATTTGCAGGTGATCTCTGCCGGAATGCTATAAAATGAAAACACAGTGCCGGATGTGTACCGGTACAGACGCTGCCCGCGTTGCAGCACTGTGCGAACCGTAAAGGATTTTGCTGTTGGTGTTCCTGGTAATGTAGTGATGGCGTTGGTGCAGAACGGGAGGCTCGTGCCGCCTGGCCACCTCGTGCTCGCTGTATTCTTTGGGGGAAGTGGTATCGCCGGGCAGGCTTTCCTCCATGCAATAACGGCTGCAGGAGTAATGCCCCTGTGCGATGGCTACGGCTGAAAAGGCCGTGTAGACCAGCATTAATAATATGGCAAGATACCGTTTCATTTCCGGATGCAAATATATTGAATAATGGGCAAAGTTATCACTGCACATCCTGTGCCACGGGTGTATATTTGCCGGATGAAACGTACATTTTTTCCCGTTATGCCGGCCCTGTGCCTCCTGCTGTCCTGCAGCTCATCATCTACTACTATTACTAATACCGTTCCTCTCACCGGAACCTGGCGGTTGGTATCCGCCACCACCGTTGCGCAGGGTGACAGCTCCTTTACTGACTACACCAAAGGCGTCAGTATGATCAAGATCATCAATGACTCCCATTTTGCATTTTTAAAGCATGAGGAGAACGCTCCCCAAGATTCCTCCAACCACTTTGGTGCGGGCGGCGGCAGCTATACCCTGGAGGGCGATACTTATACCGAGCACCTGGATTATTTTGCAGACCGCAACTGGGAAGGAAAAACCTTTGTTTTTACCGTCAGCATCCACAACGATACGCTCACGCAAAGAGGCATCGAGAAAGTGGAAAGCGCCGGCGTGGACCGCGAGATCATCGAGCGCTACGTGCGGGTGAAATAATAGTCGCTGCTCATTCGATTAACATTTCTATAACATTTAGTTATAACAAATCTGTAACATTGGCCTGGCTGCCTGTGCGGTTTGCCTATTTTGTCTGACCTTTACATAAAAGGAGCTCAGGTGAGACTACTAACAAAAAATTGTTTACGAATGAAAAAGACAGATGGGTCAATTCTCAGGCAACTGTGCGTGGCGTTTTTGCTGTTGCCGCTTGCTGCCTGTGCACAACACCAACCGGATATCAGGAATACCACCGCATTTAAAGCAATGGAACCGGCAAAAGAGAACGTAAGCGGCAAAAGAGATACCGCCACCTTTGCAGCAGGCTGCTTCTGGTGCGTGGAAGCGCAATTCCAGCAGCTCGAAGGTGTGGATACCGTTATTTCAGGGTTTACGGGCGGCACGGTGGCCAACCCCAGCTACAAGGCGGTGTGCACCGGCACTACCGGGCATGCAGAAGCCTGCAATATCATTTATGATCCTTCCCGGATCTCCTACGATGAATTGCTGGCCGCCTTCTTTACCGCGCACGACCCTACGCAACTGAACCGCCAGGGGAATGACGTAGGTACGCAATACCGTTCGGCTATCTTCTATCATAACGAGGCGCAAAAGGAGAAGGCGGGTTACTACATTAAAAGGCTGAACGAAGAGCATGCGTACAACCGGCCGATCGTTACAGAAGTGGCGCCGTATACCGTTTTCTACAAGGCGGAAGACTATCACCAGGACTATTATAACCAGAACGGTGACCAGCCCTACTGCCAACTGGTGATCCGGCCCAAGCTGGAGAAATTCAAAAAGGTATTCAAGGATAAACTGAAACACTAAGCATAAATACAGGGATATGAGAGCTATTATAGTCTGGTCCGTTGTACTCATGACGCAGTTTGCCTGCAAAGGCAATGCACAGCAAAGCCAGCAACCGGGAGCAGAACATCAGGATAATCCATACTATTCACGTACCGATACCACCCATCTGCGTGTAAGCAACCGGGAATGGAAGAAGATACTGCCCCCGGAACTGTACCGGGTGGCCCGGGAAGAGGGGACGGAAAGGGCCTTTACCGGTAAGTACTGGGACAGCGAGGCCAAGGGTACGTACTACTGCGCCGTATGCGGCAACAAGCTGTTCCGCTCAGACGCAAAATTTGCCAGCTCCTGCGGGTGGCCCAGTTTCTTTGAGCCGGTAAGGAAGCACAGCGTGATTTATAAGGAAGACCACTCCCTGGGGATGGATCGCATTGAAGTGGAATGCGCCCGCTGTAATTCCCACCTGGGGCACATCTTCGACGATGGTCCGCCGCCTACACATAAACGCTTTTGCATGAACTCCGTGTCGCTGGATTTTGAGCCGGGTAAATAAATAATAATAACTTTATAGCTTCATCCTTAAACAGGCGCCCATGAAGCTTCCACTGTTATTATGCCTTATTCTCTTCGCGCAATATGCTGCTGCGCAGGGCCAGACGCAAAGACCTAACATCATCCTCATCATGGCAGACGATATGGGATATTCCGATATCGGCTGCTATGGCAGCGAAATACCTACACCCAACCTGGATACGCTGGCTGCCGGCGGGCTCCGCTTCAGCCAGTTCTATAACACATCCCGCTGCTGCCCTACCAGGGCCAGCCTGCTGACCGGCCTGTTCCCGCATCAGACCGGTGTGGGCCATATGTCCGAAGATCCCGGCAGCCGGAAGAACGGCAGGGATATCCACGACTGGGGCACGCCCGGTTACAAAGGGTACCTGAACCGGCATTGCGTTACGATCGCGGAAGTGCTGAAAACAGCCGGTTATCATACCTACATGGCGGGCAAGTGGCACCTGGGCTACCATGAAAAAGAGAAATGGCCCTTGCAGCGCGGGTTTGAAAAATACTATGGTATCCTGGCCGGCGCGTCCAGTTACCTGAAACCGCAGGGCGGGAGAGGGCTGAGCTATAACAATGAAAAGCTGCCGCCTCCCGAAGGTGATTATTACACAACAGATGCTTTTACGGATTCCGCTGTACAGTTCCTGGATAAACGGGAGGATGATACACCTTTCTTCCTGTACCTGGCCTACAATGCGCCGCACTGGCCCCTGCATGCAAAAGAGGAGGATATCCGCCTGTTCCGCAACCGGTATGCCATAGGCTGGGATACGGTCCGGGCCAGGCGCTACCGCAAACAGTTGCAGATGGGCCTTATCCAAAAAGAGTGGGGCTTCAGCGCGCGGGATGCAGGGGTACGCCCCTGGGAACAGCTCAGCGCGGCGGAAAAGCAAAGGGGGATCTACCGCATGGCCGTATACGCTGCCCAGGTGAAATGCATTGATGATAATATTGGAAAACTGCTGGCCTTCCTGAAGGGAAAGGACCTCTACGATAATACGCTCATCATCTTTTTAAGCGATAACGGCGCCTGTGCGGAAACCTACGATGAGCTGGGCAGCCGGCCGGACAGCCTGATCAACGATCCTGATTTCTCCGGGCCGGTATCTTATGGCATGGGATGGGCCAATGCTTCCAATACGCCTTTCCGTAAGTGGAAGAACCGCGCCGAGGAAGGCGGCATCTCCGCGCCTTTTATCATGCACTGGCCCGGGGGGATAACGGCAAAGAACAGGATCGTATCCACCCCGGCTCACCTGGTGGATGTAATGCCCACCGTATTGTCCGTTACCGGCGCTGCCTACCCGGCTACCTTCCATGGTGGGCAGTCCATCTACCCGCTTACCGGCTACAGCCTGCAGCCTGCCTTTACAGGAGGAGCGCTGCAGCAGCATCCCTACATGTACTGGGAGCATGAGAACAATGCCGCCATCCGCAAAGGGAACTGGAAAGCGGTAGGGGCTTTGAAAAACAATACCTGGACCTTGTATGACCTGGCGAAGGACCGCGCGGAAATGCATAACCTGGCGGCGGAGCACCCGGACCTTTTGAAAGCGCTGAAAGCGCAATGGCATCAATGGGCGGAGGGAAATTTTGTGCTGCCCAAAAAAGAGCCATAAAAAAAGACCTGCCTGTTGCTACAGGCAGGACCGGTATTATTTGAAATAGTAAGGATATTAGCGGGTACCCGGCGCATATACTTTGATCACGCCATCATCTTCACTGCTTACGATCAGCAGGCTTTTCCCGTTGGGGCTGTCTGCTGCCGGCACAAACAGCACGCCTTCCGGCGCATCGCCGCATTTCAGCAACTGCAGGAAAAGCGGCGCGTTCGGGTTGGTGACATCATACACGGCCACCGCGTCCACTCTTTCCATGCCTACAAAGGCTATATGCTGCTGGCCTACCACGCCCAGGATAATACCTTCCGGCTCTACGCCTTTATCATCACTGCGCCCGTCATCGTATACGCCGGCCTCGTTGCATTTGGTTTCCAGCTCGTTCCTGCTGTCATATACCAGGGCGCCGCTGTTGCCGTTCCAGACGCTGAAAGAGCGGGCGCCGAAGGAGTAGAGGGATTCGTACAGGCCGTCGCCGTTAGCATCGCCCAGGGTAGTGGTGATATTGAGGCGGCCCAGTTGATCGTCTGCCTGCAGGGCGGCAGCGTTTGTGAAAACAGCGGGATCCAGTGTGATATTCTTGATACGCTCTGCTTCTTCAAAAGTGTCGTACTCCCGCGCATCTCCTTCATTTGCCGTAAAAAGGAAGGGGGTGCCGCCTTTGTCCAGCACGGCGATAGCATCCGGCATATAAATACCTTTTACCGGCGAGTTTTTGAATGTAACGCCGCCGTCCTCGTTAGACAGGTCTACTTCGTTCCCGGCTACACTATAATCTTTAAACCCAAGGGGGAAAATGTCGGTAACTGTTTTTCCGCTGATGCTGATCTTTGCGATGGCGTTATTCTCCTGCAAAGTGACCCAGGCGGTTTTTGAATCGGCGGAAACGGCGATGTATTCCGGCTCCATGTCCTGCGCAAAGCTGGCATTGGGGCCAAACACCCGCAGGCCCCTTTGCTGCAGGGCGGCCTGTTGTCCTGCAAAGGCGCTGAAATCCAGGTGCACAACGCTGTAGTTATCGTTGATGCTGATCAGCGATACGGAGCCAACGGGATCATTCGCATAGTCCGCGCCGGGCTCTCCTTCATTGGCGGTAAGGATGTAATTCCCGTCGGGGCTGAAGGTGACCATATCCGGCAGGGCCCCGGTAGGAATGGTTTTGATCTCGCTGTAATCGCTGGTGTTGTACACGGTCACCCGGCCGGCTTCCTGCTTGTGCTGCGCCTCGATGGCTGCTGCCAGCCGGCCACCGTTTACGGACAGGCTGTTTACCGCGCCGCTGTTGGTGGGAATGGAATGGATCACGGTCGGTTTGCCGGGGTCCGCCAGGTCGATCACGTCAATTTTATTGACGCCGCCATTGTTCACCACGAACAGCCTTTTGGTGGCGGGGTCGTAGGCGCTGATCTCTGCTGCGCCGGCTTCCCCGATGTCGATCATGCTGATCTCCGCAAAGGTGGCGGGGTCCTCGTTCACAACAGGATTGTTCACGTCATCATCGGAGCAGGCTGCAAAGACTGCCAATGCCGCAAGGGGCAACATCATTTTGATCTTCATACGTTTTTCGCTATAGGTTTTATGAAACCTAAGAATAGTGAAAGTTGTATGAATGGCAGGTAAAAAGCGGGTTATTTTAATGTTAAGCATAGCGCTGCTGTCAGGACAGCGCCATCCTCCTTCTTTCAGTCGTCTCTTCCCGGAAGGCCAGGAACATAACGAGCATGGACAGGAGAATGAGCAGCAGGTAGCTTTCACCCAGGTGAACGCCGTCCTGCGCGGGCAGTACCTGTACAATGCCGTAGCTCAGCGCGGATACGATCATGAAGGTCAGGCCTCCGGTAAGCCCGCTGGCCACGCCTGCGTTCCCGGGAAAACGGGTAAGGCAGAACGTCATGTAGTTATTGAACGTAAAGCCCGCGCCCACATGGATCAGGAAGGCAAAGGCCACCAGTATGTACAGGTTGTCCGTGATGCGCACGGCAGCCAGCATCAGCACGGCGAACAGCAACTGCAGGCCGGTGTTGACAGACAGTTTCCGGAAAAAGGACTGCCGGATCATGGCCTTGCTGATAAAGCCGCCCACCATCCAGGCTGCCCCCAGCACCAGGCTGCAGTAGCCGGCCGTTACCACGCTCAGTTGCAAATGATGCTCTATGATAAAAGCCCCGGTCATATTGTACACCATTACCATGGAGTAGGCAAGGCCCAGCAGGGTGATGCCCAGGATGAACGGCCCTGTTCTCAGCATGGTACCGTATACCTGCACCACCTGTTTCAAGCGGAAGGGCGCTGCCTGCGGCAGGGTTTCGCCGCTGAAAAGCAGCTCCAGCAGGGCAAACACGGCGCCCACGATGGCCAGCAGGTAAAAGTTGGCCTCCCAGCCGAACAACGTTTGCAGCCAGCCGCCCACAAAGGGCGCTATAATAGGCCCGGTAGACCAGATAATAGAGAAAAGGCTGAGGTAATGCTTGAGCCGGTCGCCGGTGAACACGTCCACGAAATAAGCCCGTTTGCCTGCGATGGCGGCTCCGATGGTGATGCCCTGTATAATGCGCATGAGGTAAATGACCATAATGGAATGGGTAACGGCAATGGTTATACTGGCCAGCGCAAACAGCAGGAGGGAGGCCACGCCGATCCGGTAACGGCCGTAGCTGTCTAAAATGCTGCCTATAAAGAGCTGGCTCAAGCCGTAGCTGACCAGGAACAGGGTGATGGTGAACTGCACCTGCAGGCTGCTTACCTGCAGGGCCGCCGCCATGCCCGGTAACGAAGGAACATACACGTCCGTTGCAAATCCCGAAAGCGGGAGCAGGGCCAGCGAAAGCAGGGTGGCAACAGGCCGGAACTTCGGTTGTATCTGGATGTGATCATTTGTAATTGCTGCCATAATAATCGGATTAATGGCTGCAAAGTTAGGGCCGCGCCTTTGCCCGCCCGTTATACTATCCAAACAGAAGATTATAAAATTCAAACAAGGGCATGCCGGGCTTCCATGGGCGTTGCTCCCGTATGTTTCTTGAAGAAGATGTTGAAGTAGGCGGGGTATTCAAACCCCAGCCCGTAGGCGATCTGGGCGATGTTCCAGTCGGAGTGGCGAAGCAGGGCCATGGCTTCCTGTATAATACGGGCGGAGATATGCTCGGTGGTGGTTTTGCCCGTTACCTCCTTCAGCGCCCGGTTCAGGTGGTTTACATGCACGTTCAGCTTCCCGGCAAAGTCGTTGGCCGTTTTCAGGCGCAGCTCTGTTTCCGCATCAATGGGGAACTGTCTTTCCAGCAGGTCCAGGAATTGCTGCGCAATGCGGCTGGAAGCGCTCAGCGGCTGCCCGGTCTGCACCTGCGGCTGCATTTTGATGGCCTGGTGGATGAGCAGGTGCAGGTAATTGCGCAGCACATCGAATTTATGCACGTAGTCCGATTCCATCTCCCGCATCATTTCTATGAAGATCTGCGAAATGGCGGCCTGCTGCCCAGCATCCACGAAAAATGCCGGCATGGCGGCGGTACGGAACAGCGGGGAGTCCTGCAGGGATTCCTGCCGCTCCGCAGGGTGCAGGAAGGCGTCGGTGAACAGGCAGCACCAGCCCTTTTGTTCCGCGGACACGGCTTCCCAGGAATAGGGCACCACTGGGTTGGAGAACAGGAGGGCCGGCTGGTCCAGCGCTATCCGGCGGTCCGCATAGTGCAGCCGCCCCGTGCCCAGTATCAGCGACACCTTGTAGAAGTCGCGCCGTCCGTAGGGCGTAGTGCGGTTGCAGGTATCGCGGGTAAACACGTTGAAATGCCCTGAACCGGCATTGTTCACCTGCATGTTTGCCCCCTCCGCCTTCCGGGTGCGGGCATAGAACTGCTGTATGGTTTCGGTAGGATGCATACAGCAAAGTTATAAAATTCAATTAATTCTTTGTGTTTCGGGGGCCTTTGCGTCAGTCCAATGGCCCGGTGCCTTTGAACCATGCATCAATTTTGCCATGCAGCGCCGCCGGGGTTGCGGCATAAAATGCCTGCAGGAGGTCCCTGGAATCAGGCGGGGGAGCGGGATAGCGGTGCTGCTGCAAAAAACGCCGCAGGGCCAGGTTCAACTGCTGCTCGCCGGCCGCCTCGCTCAGAAGATACATGGCTACCGCTCCTTTGGAATAGGAAATATGCCTGTTCTCAGCGGTCACTTTATACAGGGGCTGCGCAGCCGCAAATCCCTTTTCCGCTGCATAGATCTGCCGGTGCAGCCGGACCCTGTCCAGTGTTCTGGCCCGGCCGTACATTTTTTTGTACAGCATCAGCTCCGTGTACATGGCCAGGGTTTCCGTCAGCATGGTGGCGCCTTCCCGCTCGTCCGGCGCAACCTGGTTGTTACCCCACCAGAGGTGCGACAGCTCATGCCCGGCCAGCTCGTTGATCACATCCTGCTGTTGATCGGCCCGGATGTTGGCATGAAAGGTCATGTCTTCCGTCATGAAAATGCTGGCCGGGTAGGCCGTGGCTGCAAAGCCCCGGGTAAAGGAAGATACTTCGGCAAAACGAAGGCTCCGGTAAGGATAGGGCCCAAATTGCTGTACACAGTAATCCAGCGCCAGCCGGGCGTTCCGGAGCAGGTGCGCTACATTTTCCGCATGCGTGGGACAGTAGTACACCTGTATCCTGATGCCATTGTGCCGCAGCTCCCGGGTTTTGTACGCCGCGGATGCTATAGCAAAGCGGAAAGGGATTGGCTCAGGGGTTTTGTACCGGAAATAATGCCGGCCGCGCTGCTGCCATTGCTCTACCAGTTCCCCCACGCCGATGGCGGTTTGCCCGCTGTCCGTGGATATGGTCATGTCCAGGTGAGTGAAATCACTGGCCGGGCTTTTAGGGGCATCCAGTTTTTTTTCCGTGGTGGCCGCCCCCAACCGGTATTGCCGGCGTATGTTCTTATCCGTTATCTCCCTGCCGGCCAGGTAGCCTGGCTGGGGAAAATACCGGCTGATGCGCATAAAGGAGCCATTGCCCAGGATGGCGTTGAACGGGTCGTGCCCGTTCACGGCGGCCCACTGGCAGGAAACGGTGAAACGGAGGCCGGCCGTATCGCCGGGCTGCAGCGGGCGGGGCAGGCGGATAGCGGTTACATGCCGGCTTATAGGCAGGCAGGCGCTATCGTACAACAGTCCGGCCTTTATAAGGCGGAGATCCTCGTTAAAGTTCAACAGGATGCTGTCCACCGCCGTGCGCGTTTTGTTCTGCAGGGTGTAGTGTCCTTCAATGGTATAGGCGCGCCTTTGGGGGAACAGTTGTACCGTGGCCTGTACGTCCGTAACAACCGGCTGCGGCCGGTGCTGCCAGGACCGGTATTGCTTTTCATACGCTATCGCTGCCGCCAGCCTGGCCTCTTTCCGCCCGGGCTCGTACCCATCCAGGAAGGCCCTGCCAGCATAAGCGCCTGCCAGTGTCACGGCGGCCAGCGCCAGGCAGGTGCTGAATCGCAGCTTATGCGTTCCCGTTATACGCTTCAGCAGCCAGAGGGCGCTGACAAAACAAAAACCGCACAATAACCTTTTTGCAAAGGAAGAAAGATAAATACCGTACCCGTTGAAATCGCTGTACACGCCGGGGTAGCCGCCCTGGAAGCGGAGCAGGGGGAACGGCAGTATCTTACGGGCAAGCGGGCTGGCGGTCAGCAGCACAAATACCAGCGAGATGCCCAGGGCGGCGTACCGGTTGCCCGCGACAGCGTTGACAAGTATGAGCAGGCCGGCTGTCAGTACCAGTGGGCCGGTGTTAAACAGCACTGCGCCACCGTAGGCGGCTGCGTCAAAATGAGGATAACGGTACGCAAGCTGGAACAGGATGCCCGCAGCCACCAGTAATAAGGTGAAACCCAATGCCAGCAGGCTGCTGCTGATCCAGTGCGCCAGCGCTTTGGCTCCGGCAAACCGCGTGGTCTTTTCTACCAGCGCAAACCGGCTGGCGCTGCTTCTCCAGTACAGGTCATTGGCAAAGTATGCGAGCAGGAAAACACCCGGCAGATGGAAATTGCCGGAAATAGTGACCGCCATCAGCCCGGAGCTGGCGTACTGCTGCGGCATGCGGACGCCTTTTTCTATGGCGGCGTACATTTCCATACCGGTATAAAAAAGGAGGGCAACCGCAGCCATGACCAGCGGGATGCTTTTGAACGCATATACCAGGTCCAGCTTAACGAACGACAACAGGGCGCGCATTCCCCCGGTAGTGCCTGCTTTGACGGCCGTGGTAAAATAACCCGGTGTAAGGGCCGCAGGGGCGGGCCGGTTGTCGGCGGGCCTGCCCGTTTTCCTGTGCCTGCGTCGTTTTTCGGACAATGAAAATGCCCGCCCGGCCAGCAGGAACAGTGCGGCCGACACAGCCAGCACCAGCAGCCGGTTTACCAGGAAAAAGGATTGTAAAGGCACAATGGACTGGTTCCGTTGCGCCACGGTAAATTCCTGGCTGGACAGGAAGTAGGCAGACAGGCCAAAAGGGTCCGCAATGGCGGAAACCTGCTGTGCGGCAGCGGATTGAGGCAGGCTTTGCGCCATAAACGGTGAGTTGGAGAACAGGAGACTGATCATGTACAGCATGTACAGCAGGATACCGGTTACAGACACCACCAGCTTATTCCCGGAATACCAGCCCACCGCGCACAGCACGCTGCAAACAAATAGGCCGTTTACCAGCCCGAATACCAGCAACGGGTATACGTAATGCAGCAGCCGGAAGCCGGGGCGCATTTCCTGCCCGCTCCTCAGCAACTGCCCGGCGGCAAACCCCAGCATAATGAGGACGAAGCCCGCCAGGCTCAGCGTAATCACAGACAGGAGGCGACCCCATACCCATTGCCGCCTTTTCAGCGGCAGGGTGTACATAATGGCGGCAAAGCCGCTGTCCGATTCCCGCGACAATAGTTGTACCGTGAATAAAGTAGCGATGAAAATAAGGGAAAGGCTGAGCATGCCGCTGGTAAACCCCACGGAGTAGGGGGAGTTGAGGTAAATACCGTCCCCGGCGCTCAGGTTGAACTGCAGCCCGGCAAAGATGCCGGCCGCCAGTAAGAACAGGCCACCTATGTAAAAGCCGGCCCGCCTGAGATAGCATTGCAGGTCAAAGAGGAAAATATGTTTCATGAGCGCGTGTTTACTGGTAAAGGGTGTGAAAATATACATGCTCCAGGGTGGGCGTAGCCGCTGCGAAACCCGGGAGCGGCGTTTCGGCATACACGGTAATGTGCGGTATTCTTTCCACCAGCCGGGTGCTGATCACCTGGTAACGGGCATGGCAGGCGTCTGCTTCAGCGCGTGTTACCGGCCGGGTCCATAGCCTGCCTTCCAGTGCGGCGGTCATTTGGGAAGGGCTGCCGGCCGCCAGCAGCGAACCATTGCGCACAATGGCCATGTGGGAGCACAGGTTGCTGACATCCTCTACCAGGTGGGTGGAGAGGATCACGATGATATCCTCGCTGATATCGCTCAGCAGTTGGTTGAAACGGTTCCTTTCCTCCGGGTCCAGGCCGGCCGTAGGCTCGTCCACGATAACGATCTGCGGGTTGCCCAGCAGCGCCTGTGCCACGCCGAAGCGCTGCTTCATACCGCCGGAAAAAGTATGTACGGCTTTGTGCGCGTGCTGCGCCAGGTTTACCTTTTCCAGCAGGTGCCGGACCTGCGCGGTCCGTTCCTGTCGCTTGCTCACGCCCTTCAACAGCGCAAGATGATGGAGCAGGTCATGCGCGCTGACGTGCGGGTACACGCCGAAGTCCTGCGGCAGGAAGCCCGCCTGCTTTTTAATGAACCCGGGGTCTTTCACAATATCCACGTTGTTATACAGGATTTGGCCGCTGTCCGGCTTTTGCAGTCCCACGATGGTTTTCATTAAGGATGATTTTCCTGCGCCGTTGGGGCCTAGCAGCCCGAACATACCTTTCCCGATATCCAGCGAAATGTTGTTGATCGCTTTCACCCCGTTTCGGTACGTTTTTGTTAATTGGTGGATGGTCAGTCTGCTCATGGTATAAAAGTTTAGGCAATAAGATCCCCGGCAATGCAGCGCATTGCTTTTTTTAAGGATGATATGTTGCCGGGATTATTCTGCTTTGTATTCCAGGATATCGCCGGGCTGGCAGTCCAGTACTTTACAGATGGCCTCCAGGGTGTCAAAGCGTATGCCTTTAGCCCTGCCGGTCTTTAATATGGACAGGTTGGCCGGTGTAATACCTATTTTTTCCGCCAGCTCCTTGCTCTGCATTTTACGTTTGGCCAGCATTACATCTATGTTAACGATGATCGGCATGCTTAAATAATTAGATCCTGTTCTCCCTGTAAGTTTACGCCTTGTTTGAAGATCGCGGCCAGCAGCCAGGCGAATACGCCCAGTATGAAATGTACGGCCACCAGCAGCAGCGCTTCTTTTTCCAGGGAGGAAAAAATAGCCGCCAGCAGCCATCCCGCAGCCGGTAAGAACAAATTGGTCCCGGAAAAACGGTTCAACTGCCGCACGCCGTTTTCCGTGAATACACGGGGCTGGTAAAAAAGCCGGAAAACGCTGCCGGCCAGGTAGAAGAACCAGCCGTAAAATGCCGTGACCAGCAAAAAGTCAAACAGGATATAAGGCAGGTTGTAATGGCCCAGCAGGAAGGGAGTGCCGCTAAAAGGCCAGGTAATGACAAACCTCCTGCCGCCTTCCTGCAGCTCCATCCAGGCGCCGCTTAACAGGCAGAATATGGCATAGGCAGTAATGGCCAGGTATCCCAGGGACAGGAGCCGACAGGTGTAGTAAAGCGTTTTTGAGACAGTTTTTACAGCCAGATTCATATCGTTTTGAAATTATGAATTGATGCAAAATTATAAATAATTATCGTAAAACAATAATTATTTAAATTTTTGAACCTGGCCGGGAAAACAGGAGACAAGGGTCGCTCAGGCGCGCTTCTTACTGCCGCTCACCAGCAGCACCACGCCTACTACGGCCACAATGCCGCCCGCATAGGTAGGCCAGCCTACCCACTTGTTTTCCTTTTTATTCACTTCCAGCGGGCCTATGTCCACCACTTCTTTTTCGGTTTGCACGGAAAATCCGCGGATAACGACCATGGCAATGCCGGCAATGATCAGGATAATGCCTAGTGTTTTCATCTGTTAATTTTGGGAATGTCACCACAAGGGTTATGCCATACCATTCCCCGGTTCCCTATTTTTGCAGGGTTATGAAACGGGCATGATAACCTGATCATGATAAACAAATCTTGACGGATGAAAAGAACTGCATGGTTCGAAAGAACCTTTCCCCTCATGGAAGACAATGGCGCACTGCCTGCCATTATCGAACGCCTGTCCGGCACGCCTGCCCGCCTGGAAGAAATGGTACGCAGGATGGCGCCGGATGTACTGACAAGAAGATCCGGCGACCGGTGGACCATTAAAGAAGAAATTGGCCACCTGGGTGACCTGGAACCGCTGTGGCTGGCCCGCGTAGAGGACCTGGTAAATGGCACTACGGAGCTCAGGGCAGCGGACCTTACCAACCGGCAAACGCATACCGCGAATCACAACGCAACGGACATCACGGACCTGTTGCAACGTTTCCGCTCGCTGCGGCAGCCTTTTGTCAGCAGGATTGCCGGTTTAAGTGATGCGCAATTGCAAAACACCGCCCTGCATCCACGGATGAAGACACCGATGCGCATCATTGACCTGGCCTACTTTGTGGCGGAGCATGATGATCATCACCTGGCAGGTATCAGGGAGCTGGCGGGCGGGGTGTAGTGCGTCAGGCATGCGCCGGAGTAAGTTTTTATTACATTTGAGGATGTTGAAGAAAATACAGCCGGATAAATGGAAACACTTCTTTGTAGGTATCGTAATGGGCGCCGTGCTGCAGGTAACGGCGCATCTGCTGTTCCCAGGGCGCCAGGTCCTGGCATCCCTGGCCGTATTCGGACTGGTAATAGGCATCAGCTATGGCTTTGAGCTGTTTTCCCTGCTCTCCGGGAAGGGGCATCATGATGTAATGGACGCGGTGGCCAGCATTATCGGCGGGGTAGTGGGCATGCTGGCGGAGATGGCCCTCTTATTGTCCCAGTATAAACCGCAATTTTAATCCTCCTGTAGTAGCAACGGTAGGACTGGCGGTGGACAGCGCCGGTATCTGCTGGTTTCGCGTATAATAGCACTGCAGGTTTACCCGGTTGGTGATCATACAATCTACCGTTGTAGAAACGCCAATTGTTTTTTGCCCGCCTGTGATCACATCTGCATTCCCGTCCAGTTGGCGGTTCTCTGTTTTGTCGTCCCGGTAACTCAGGTCCAGCCGGAAGTTAAGATCGTTGTTCAGTTTACGTGCCCCCTGCCTGTTGATGGCAAAAGGGAGTGTAAGCCCTTTTATGCGATAGCTGCATCCAGCCGTTATTTCGCTGCCGCGTGTCTCCGTAAGCTGGTAGTCCGTAAGGCTCAGGCTCAGGGAACGGCTGCTGGCAAATCCCAGGCGTATGCCCAGGTTATTCCTGAAAGTGGCGTCAATCCCCAGCAGGGGCGCTAACTGTTCCACCAGCGTAATGTTGGGAACAGTGTAATAGGGTATATAGTTGCCGGAAAGACTGTCTATAAAACCGGGGTAGCCCCATGCATTTTCATCCTTGTAGCCGGCGGCGGAATTATAGGCATTCATGCTAAGGCTGCCAATATAGGCATGCGAGAGCGTGAGCGTTTGCAGGTACCGGCTGAAGGGTTCCAGCTTGCTTAAACCGTTGTAGGTGATACGCCAGTTAGGCATAGGCAGGATGCTACTGAACGGGTTATGCCGTATGTTATCCGCAGCGGATTCGGACAATAGCCTTGCTTTGCCGGGATGCTGTCCCGTGTAGGCGGCCAGGAAGGAGGATATCAGCACATTTTGCTGGTAACGGCTGTAACCGTACCGGTAAGCCGCATCACTGGTGTCGTAGATGGGCAGGGAGGCATCCTGTGCATAGGGATTGCTTTCCCAGTAGCGTTGTGAAAAGACAGAACGGTATTGCTGGAAATTATCAAAAGATCTGTCGGAGAACCATGTTTTCAACATGATGTAACTGGCCTCAAAGCCGCCTGTTTCATAAGGGTCCAGGTGTTCGAACTGCCCGCCGCCATACCGGTCCTTGAACAGTTCGGACCGGTCCTTTGAAAAAGCCTTTGTAAGGCTGATGTCAATTTGCATACCAGTAGCAGGCTCCAGCAATGCCTGTATGTTAAGGGTCTGGGTAAACTGTTGCTGGAACCGGGTATTAAAAAGCGTGTCCCGGGTGATCAGGCCCTTTTGCGCCAGGTTGTCCAGCCATTGCCTGTCCGGCTGGTAGCCGAGCACAAAGGCCAGCCCCGGCTGCATACTGCGCCAGTTCATGCCCAGCATGCGCGTACTGTCCATATAGCCCGGCAGGGTGGTGTAGCTGTTCTCCGAATAATGAATGCTGATCTTCTTAACAGCCAGCAGGGGTTTGATGATGCCCCTAAGCAGGGGAGATATGCTATGCCCGCTGTCCGCCTGCCTGCCGGAGCTGAGCTGCCTAAGGAGCTTGGACCGGTTATAGAGGTCTGCCAGTTTCCATTCCGAGGTATACATTATCTGCTGCGTGTTGCTGATCGTATTACCCTGCTCCCGGTTGGCAAGGGAGCCGGCTGTCCACCGGTATTGCGCAGCATAGTTCACTGTCGCATGGATCCAACTGAGCAGGGGGAACCTGCCCAGCGGCAATGTATAGGTGCCGTTGAATACTTGTGAATAAGCGGTAGTGCGGCCCAACTGCAGGAGGTTTTGCCATACGCTGTCTTTGGCGGCCCTGGTGTCAAGGCGGCCTTCCGGCTCATCGATCCGGGCGTTGTTGACCGCGGAAAAATCGAAGCTGAGATGGCGTGTCAGATCCCATTTAAGCGCGTAGTAACGGTCAAACGTAAAGTACTTGCTGACGGTTTCCTCCAGTTGCTTGCTGCTGCCGGTATTGCGCAGGCGGGTAGCGCTGAACTGGCGCGCTATGTCGGCGCGGAAGCTGACGTTGTCGGGCAGCAGGTTGTAATTAAAGTCACGGACCAGGTCCAGCCATTTTGACCGGCTTTTGAACAGTTTTTTGAAAGGCTCCCGGAACTTTGTTTCCGTGCTATAGTTGTAGCCCAGTATGCCCCGGTGTTTCGTCAGCGCGTAATTTTCAGTCAGCGGGTTATGCTGCCGGGTGCCGGAATAGGTATAGGTCAGGTCAAAGTTCTCAATGCTCCAGGGCTTTAATTTTTTATGGCCCCTGCTGATCTTTCGTAGATTGGTCACGTTTATACTGGTAATGGCTGTAAAGTCCTGCGCCTGCCTTTTGATGGAGTCGCGCTGCTCTGCAGGCGCACGGGCCAGTTTTTCTTTCAGGGGAATGTCCAGGTCAAACGGGTCATATTCCGGCATGCTGGAGGAGCGGGAGTAGCCTGCATACAGGGGCACTGTTATCCCGGCCTGTTGGGGCAGCAGCTTGCCCAGGTCCAGGCTCAGGGAGGCATCGTACTGCACCAGGTTGTCCTGGTAGCGTTCGTTCACGCTTTGATCTACCGTGCCAAAGCCGGCCGTATGCATGTTTCCGCTCAACGCCAGGGTGCCCAGGTCGGCCAGTTGTATATGCACCTGACCGCTCGCGGCATAGCCGCCTTTTTCATCCAGCCCTGTAAGACGCAGCTCATTGAACCATACTTCTGTACACCTGGCCATGCCGTCATTGGCCGGGTTCAGCACGCCCATCATGATGCCGGCCACATCGCCCAGGCTGGGATTGCCGATCACGGCAATGGTATGCCCGTTCTCCAGCGTTTTTTCATACAGGGCAGTGGTGGAAGCGCCGGCGCTGTTGCGTGCCTGCTTTATGCCGGTCAGGTCCGTCAGCGCCAGATCCAGCTCATTTACAGAGGGCCATACCTCCGCAGGATTGGTAGCGCCAAATGCCGTTACTTTGAGCGGGATGCGGTATTCATAGAAATTCTCCGTATAGTCGCTGCCGATGCGTATCACGGCCTGCAGGTCGCCGTCCTTTAGCGTGGTTGCATCATTTACGGCTTCCGCATGAATGAACATCTGCAGTTGCTGGTAGCGGCGCAGGTCCATGCCCAGTGTTTTATATACCGCCCTGGCCCTGCCGTCCTGTAGCTGGCATATCTGCAGAGAAAGGGATTGCTCGTTCATCAGCAGGGAAGTATTGTTGCTGCTGAGCGTGCTCTGGCGCTGCAGGCCGGGCGGAAGCGCATAGGCCACCGGCTGCCGGGAAGCATTTTCCTCAATATTCACTACTGTAGTGCTGAAGGCTGTGGCATCATCGGTGGTCACGGGGTCGCCGCTGCCCGCTTGCAGCTCGTAAGCATAGGGCCGCCATTGGTTGCGCACCAGTTGCAGCTTGCCAAAGCGCAGCACTACGGAGTCCTCAAAGCCGGTGAGGAACATGCGCATAAAACGGATGGACCGGAAGCCGGTGATGCCGCCAATGGCCGCGTCATACTGGTCTACCGGTATCTTTAGCTGGTACCAGGTTTCCGTGCCGGTGCCGCCGTTGGCCAGCGTAACGGTGGTGCTTACCTTGTCTACAATGTAATTCGTGCCTGCCGCCATATCGGGAGTTAAATGTATCCGGTACTGGTAGTAGGCTTCCGTTTCGTTCATGGTATTGTCGAAATTGAGGTCTTCCGCATCCGGCACATTGGTGGCGGCCGTTGAATAAGCACTATTGCCGCTAGCTACCGGGGAATTGTTTTCCGGCATGCTGTACCTTTTATAACGCGCCAGAATGGATAACTGCTGTGCATCGTAATCGCTGCCGCGGTAATAGTGGTAATCGTCATTGGACGGGTCTGCCAGGGCCTGCCGGTAAGCAGCGGAGCCGCTGCCGAAGTTGCTGCGCAGTTGTTGCAGGTAGTAGCTGCGGTAGGCGGTTTCACTGCCGGTACTTAAGCCGTCGTAGCCTATATCCTGGTACTGGCGCACGGCTGCATCATTATCAAAAGCCTGGGTAAGCTGTTGTTCACTGGAAGGCGTCCGTCCCCAGGCAGTGGAGTCATAGCTGCCCGCAGCCGGATTGTTCATGCCGTTCTCGAATGCCTTGCGGGAGTCTTTCAGTACATCCTCGGAAACATTGCCCAGGTTAAAGTACAGGTAGCCGCCCTTACTGCCGGGATCTTTAATGAAAGGGTCCTGCAGCCAGCATTCTATGTACTGCACGTTGGCGGTCTCAAAGTCGGTATTGTCCAGCGACCGCATAATGCCGCCCCAGCGCCTGGCGGGGTTTTTCAGGGCGCCTTCCGTATTTACTTCCGACCGGTCCGTTTCAAAATTATAAGGGCCGCGCTGGTCCGGGTAGTAGGCCAGGTCCAGCGTGGTGAGCTGGCTTTGCCCGTAGTCGGTAGTGGTATTGGGGAATATTTCCTGTTGGTATACCAGGCGTACGCGAGGGTCCGACTGCTCATCCACGGTAATGTTGGCGGGCAGGCCGGAGGCACCGGGTACCTGCAGTGTAGGCTCTATCACATACCAGGCCAGCAGCGCCCGGTTTTTGCCATAACCCAGCGAATCGTGCAGGGCCGCTTCGGGAAACAGCATTGCGCCGGCCGCATCGGTAGCGCCGGCAGGCGTGGAGGCCAGGTGCCAGCCAGTAGCCGGTATTTTAAGATCATAGCTACTTTCCGTTCCTTCAAAATCATCAATGTATACCAGTCCTTCGTCCGTACCAAATGCATTGATCAGCTTACTGTGGCCTGGGAACAGGCGTACCACCTCACCGGATGCGCTTACCTGCGAGGGGGCCTTGGTGCTGTACGCCGGCAGTTTGTCCAGCAGGCGGGTAAGCCCTTTCCATTCCGCATTGTAGGTGCCATCCAGCCCCACCATGGTATTGCTGATGGGGTCCTCGCCGTAGTTGACCTTATTGGTATAGGGCCGTTCGCTCATGTGCACGACAGTAGATCCCAGTGTAAGCCTGTCATTCACCGTGTAATCCAGGCGGGTGCCCAGGTAGTTGCGCACCTGCTGCCCGTACAGGTTGCTGTCCTCGTAAGATACATTGATAACGGAACCGGCGTTAAGTATGCCCGCATTGATGATCTTTATCCGGCCCAGGTTATAATCCACGGTATAATCCACGTTTTCCACCAGCGTTTTTCCACCGGCAGTAACCGTTACGGAGCCAACAGGAATGTTAAATGCACCCAGTGATATCTCCTGGGAACTGCCGGCTTTATAGCTGCCTTTGAGCAGGTAGCGGTTCAGGCTGGCGTATTGTTCCGCCGCTGTTTTGGTGGAGTCGTACAATTGCGGGTACAGGTATTTTTTCTCCAGCGCGGCATTGCCGCCGAACGCCTGCTGCAGGTCTTTGCCAAAAGGTTCCAGCAGGGGGAAGATGATGTGGCCGGTGGCGGCATTTATCGTATACCCGTTCACGAAGTCGAACCGGCCGTCGGGTTGCGGATCGTTATTGCTGTTCAGATTGTCCAGGTGCAGGATGGAAATGAGCGGTTTGCCGGCATAGCTGCCTGCTGCATCCGGCAGATAGCGTTTGAGGCCAGCCGCGCGGGTGTCGGAACCAGGATCGTTATAATACACGTCCATGGTAAAATCGGCGCTGCTCAACTGGTAAGCCCCGATGGAATAAATGTTCTTCATCATCAGGTCCCACACCGGCAGCGCCGGCTGTGCAGCGGTGGCTTTGAGCAGCTTGAGGAACAGGATGCGGCTGTTGGCGTTATTGACGGGGTCCGGCGGCACATCCTGCGCAAATTCGCCCACCTTGTAAGTAGTGCCATTGTAACTGTATTCATAAGCTACTGCCAGTACCTGGTCCGGGGAGAGCTGGGCGTTCACGGAAATATAGCCCAGATGTCTGTTCACAGTATACTCTGTAGAGTCCAGTTTGCGGGCATAGGTTTTTTCAAAGTCCTGTACCGGCTTCAGGCCGATTGCCTGCAGTTGGCTTACAACAGCGCCCGGATTGCGGCTGGCGCCATCACTGGCCAGCCGGCCATACAAATCATTGAGATTGTTATAGGGCAGCCTGCCGCCGGCCAGCACGTGCACGGCATCCTTGTTATAGGGACTGTACTCGGCCAGGTCCGCCAGGCAGGCCACGTTGCGCGTATTGGTAGTGGCGCCGGTCTTGTTGGTGACCCATACTTCTATCCTGGTAACATATGACAGGGAGCGTACGGTCGGCAGATTGCCCATGGCATAGTTAAAAGTATCCCGGAAGAATTGTGCCAGCAAAAAGTGACGGTTGTCCTCATAATCATATGCCTTTATGGAATACTGTTGTGTAACCGCGCCGCCGGTAATGGCCTGCGTTTGCTTCTCCGACTTTTGGCTGGACAGCACGCTGGTGACCCTGAGCCGTCCGAACTGCAGTTGCGTCTTCACGCCAAACAGCGATTGCATACCGCTGATCAGGCTACTGCCCAGGGGAAAACTGACATTGCCCACCTCTATCTTTTTCAGGATCTCGTCGTCATAGCCCGTATATTCCAGTTTTACCTGGTTCTCAAAATCGAAGGTGGACTGCGTGTTATAGGCAGTGGTTATTTTCAGCTTGTCGCCTATTTTCCCGGTCACATTCAGGTTAATGCTCATGTCCATATCAAACCCGCCGTTCCTGCGCGCCTGTTCCGCCAGCGCCGGATTGTTGATGTACTGCCCGCTGTAGGCCAGGGAAACAGACACATCGCCCTGCGGCTTTATATCCAGCTTGTTACCTCCAAAGAGCCGGTCAAACAGGCTGTTGCCGCGGAACAGGGCCGGGCCGCTGCGCTGCCGGTTCAATGTACCCAGCGTGGCGGCGCGCTGCTGAAAATAGCGCTGTTCACTTTCCCTGGACCGCAGGCGGTAAAAGTCCTGGAAGCTCATGAGGGTAGGATGGCGGTAATATTGATTGCCGATATGTTCCGTGATCGTGTATTGACGGGTCACTGGATCATAGTCCACCGTTTGCCGGATGAGGGCAGGGTCCTCCAGGTCAATGGCGGGCAGCCCGGGCTCGGCCAAACGCACGCCATGCCTGTCCTGTAAGGGATATTGCAAGGTGTCCGGCAGTGTATCTTTTACAGGAGCCGGCCTGCAGGCTGCCCCGGGGGGATCTTTCGCCGCCGTGTCTGTCGGAATACAATACATTACACCTGTTACGGCGAGCACACCATAGTGTTTCTTTTTAAACGGGCATACGGATTCCAGGACGTTACAAAGACGCCTTAAAAGAGATCTGTTCACAGTTAAGTTATCGGCCTGGTAATGGTTATTGCCAAGTAACGCCACTCGCTTCGGGGCTATTGCGCTATAACTGCGAACGGGTAAATTGTGTAGATGAACAGGTGAAAAGCATGCACCTTACAACAGCAACCGGTTACAATATTTTTTCTTTTTTTTAATATTGTAACCGATTGCGTTATGAATTTACCGATTTAGCATAATCATTAACCTTGCTTAACATTAAAGCAAGGCACGTTAACCTGCTTTTGCAGGCAGCGGAAGTACTTTGTAGCCATTACGAAGTAAAGATCCGCTATGCAAAAGAACTACTTACTACTGCTGGCCTGCCTGTTTACCCTGGCCGCCCATGCGCAGAGGAACGGCTCCGTTAAAGGCACCGTTACAGACACCGTTGCCGGTAAGCCCGTAGCATCGGCTACCGTCACGCTTCTGCAGAAAAAAGACTCCTCCCTGGTCAGTTTTGTCATGACCGGCGACCGGGGCGATTTCGAGATCACCGGCATTCCCTATGGCGAATACCGGCTGCTGGTCACCCATATCAACTATCATGGCAGCAGCCGGTCCGTTACCATCAGCGCAGCGCAGCCGCATGTCAACCTGGACAGGATCCTGTTGTATGACCTGAGCCGGACCCTGGGCGAAGTAGTCGTGACCGGCGAAGCGCCGCCCGTCACGCTGCTGGGCGATACCGTCCAGTACAATGCCGGCTCGTTCAGGACCCCGCCCAATGCCAGCGTGGAGCAACTGCTGAAAAAGCTGCCCGGCGTGCAGGTGGAGAAAGATGGCACTGTAAAAGCGCAGGGACAGGAGGTAAAACGCGTGCTGGTGGATGGCAAGGAATTTTTCGGTACAGATCCCAAAGTGGCCACCAAGAACCTGCCAGCAGACGCCATAGACAAGGTGCAGGTATACGAACGCCTGAGCGATGCCGCCCAACTGACCGGCTTTGACGATGGCAACAGCGAAAAGACCATCAACCTCAAGCTCAAGGAAGACAAGAAGAAAGGCATGTTCGGAAAGGCCATGGCCGGCGCCGGTACGGATGACCGCTATGAGGGACGTTTTAACCTCAATTCCTTCAAAGGCGCCCGGCAGTTTTCCGCCATCGGCCTGGCCAATAATACCAATGCCGAAGGCTTTTCCTTTATGGACCTGATGAGCTTCAGCGGGGAGATGAACCGCATGCGGCAGGGCGGGGGCGGCAACGCCAGCTTTGCCATGAATGCGAACGATCCCATGGCGGCCCTGCTGGGCAACAACAGCAGCAACGGGATCAGGACCGTTTGGGCCGGTGGCGTTAACTACAATAACATCATCGGTAAAAAGACCGATTTCAGCGGCAGCTACTTTTACAATCACTATAATCCTTACCTGGAAAGCACCATCCAACGGGAATATTTTCTGCCCGATTCATCCTATTTCTATAAACAGCAGTCCACCAGCGATAATATCAATGACGGCCACCGCCTGAATCTTACCGCGGATATTCAACTGGACTCCTTTCACTCCATTAAGATCACTTCTTCCGCCGGCTACCAGGAAACGCGTAAGAACGAGTACAGGAACTACCAGACGCTTTCCGGCGATCTGCAGCCGGCCAATGAAGGCTTCAGCGATAACCAGTCCTCCGGCAGCGGCCGCAATTTCCGGAACGATCTGCTGTTCCGCAAGAAGTTCCCGCGACAAGGCCGCACCCTCTCGCTGAGCCTGCAAACCAGCTTCAATAGCACCGAAAGTGAAGGCAGCCTCTTGTCTGTCAATCATTTTTACAACCGGGGCGCTTCCCTGCCGGAATATGATTCCATCCACCAGCGGAACTCCACCTCCGGCAGTCTTAACAGCTACAATGCCCGCGCCGTATATACGGAGCCGTTATTCAAACATTCCCTGCTGGAATTCAGCGTGAGCCGCAGCAATACCAGCAGCAGCTCCGACAAGATCACGTACGACTATAACTGGCAGAACGGCAAGTTTGACCAGTTGAACGAGCAGTTGACCAATAATTTCGAGAATACCTATGCGTATACCAATGCCGGGCTGCGCCTGCGCTCCCAGTATAAAAAGCTCAGCCTCGCGGCGGGGCTGAACTGGCAGCAGGCCGCCCTGGAAGGCAAGGTGATTGCCGGCACGCAGGACTCCGTGATCCGCGAAACCTTCACCAACCTGCTGCCAACCTTCCGCTTCAAATATGATTTTTCCCGGTACCGCCATCTCAACATCAACTACGCCGCTATTACCACCCAGCCGGAAATAGCGCAGTTGCAGCCGGTGCCCGATATCAGCGATCCGCTCAATATCCGGGAAGGCAACCCGGACCTGCAGCCGGAGCTCACACATGCGGTGCAGTTGAGCTATGTTGCCGTGGACCCTTTCCGCAACAAGCACCTGTTCGCCTTTTTCAATCTCCGTCAAACGCAGAACAAGATCGTGGACTATGATATCGTAGACAGCCTGGGTGTGAAACGTACCCGCCCGGTAAACGTGGACGGCATCTACAGCATTACCGGCAATATCCATTGGGGCCTGCCGCTGCGCCCCCTGAACGGCTCAGTGAACTTCAGCAGCAATATGGGGTACAGTAAAACCAAACAGTTCATCAATACGGTGGCCAATACCATCCGCACTTTTACCCTGGGCCCTGCCGTACGCTTTGACCTCAGCCCTTCGGACAAGCTGGACCTCTCGCTGGGCGCGGGCCTGAATTATAACAGCAGCACCTATTCCCTGCAGGCCGCCTATAATACCCGCTATTTTTCCCAGCAGTATGATGCGGATATCAATTGGCAGTTGCCCGCTAACTTTTATTTCAGCACCAGCTTTTCCTACACCGTCAATAACCAGCGGGCGGAAGGCTTTGATGCCGCAGTTCCTTTATGGACGGCCTCCTGCAGCCGCCAGTTCCTGCGCTTTAACAGGGGAGAGCTGAAGCTCAGCGTATTTGATATCCTGGACAGGAACCTGGGCATCAGCCGTACCAGCAACCAGAATTATGTAGAGGATAGCCGGGTGAACAACCTGCAGCGTTTCTTCCAGTTGAGCTTTACCTACAGCCTGAGCAAAACGGGACTGCCGGCAGGTGGGGAGGAAAAGGGAGGCGGGATAAGGATCATGCGATAAAAAAGGGGCGAAAAGCCCCTTTTTCCTTTATCCTCCAATCCGGATGGTATTACCCCTTCCGCCTTTGCGCTGCATTTCCTTCATCAGCTTTTCCCGTTCTTCTGCAAATTCGGCTGCCGTTATTTTCTTTCCTTTGGAGGGCGCCTTGATATCCGACAGGTCCACTGCTTCCGTTATTTCCACCGCCCGGTACACAACCCGGCTGTCGCTGATATCCATGCCCAGTATCATGCCCGGCAGTTGTCCCTGGTATTCGGGGCCTGCGGGTACCGGTATGGCAGGGGTAAACCAGGCAACGATCTGCGAGGTGTCTGCTATCTCCCGGGTTTTCAGTTCACCGTTCTCCATGGTGGTTTCATTACGTTTGCCGATGCGCCGGGCCACCGCCTGCTGGCAGGGGTAGTTGAGAATGGTCATGGTTTCCCCGGTCAGTTTCCATTGCAGCTTTTGAATGCTGTCTGTAACAATATAGTTTTTCGTGCCCAGCTCGCGCTGCTCTGTCATGCGCCCTGCTGAAAAGTCCAGGTAGGTAATGTCATTCGCGCCGGCCACCATGATATTCACGCGCATGCCGCCGCGCTCTTCCCCGGCAAATGCTTCCGGCCTTTCATCCGCTACGGCGCGGCGCAGGGAGCGGTTGTTGCCGAACAGCACTTCCAACTGGTCCGTGCGGGAGCGGGGCAGCATTGGTTGTTCCGCGCCGCCGCCCATCATGTGCATCCGCATCTGTACCGTGCGCTCATATAATACCCTGCCTTGCTTTTGCTGGGCGCTGGCGGTAAACAGTACCAGGCCCATGCCAAACGTAAAGATGATCTTCTTCATGTGATGTGTTTTAGGGAGATAAAGCTATTTCCTTCGCCCCGGAAGGCAGGTTAACGTGGCTTGATTTAATGTTAATTTAGGTTAATACCTGTGCCGCAGCGGCCGGGAAATGCCAGATTTGCGCTAGTATTGCCCTTACAAACCAAACCTTCAGCCTGGTGCGATATAAACTTTCCATACGGGTCACTGTTTTCCTGATCATGTTCACCATCCTGGTCATTACCCTGTTCCAGGCATACTGGCTGCGCAAGAACTACCGGGAGGAAAAAAGACTGTTCAGCGTGCGCGCCGGCATGCTGTTCCGGGAAACGGTGTTCCGCCTGGAAGCCGCCAAGCTGAAAATGGATTCCAACATCAATATACGCGTGCATGAACGGGAGGGGCTGATCAGCATCTCCAATGTGCTGCAGGAAAGGCTGCAGGACTCTGCTCCCGCTATGCGGCCGGCGCGCGCCATGGTAGTGGCTTTTGATGATGCCCGCAGGCCTGGCAGGGACTCCTTCAATGTGGGGTTCCAGGTAACCCGCCGGCGCGCGCGCGAGGAAAGGGTGTTCAATTTTCTGGCAGGGGTGGATTCCCTGCGGGATACCATCACGGTAAAGGAGCTCTCCGGCCGCTACCGGCAGGCGCTGTTGCGGGAGGGTATCAACGTGCCTTTCAGCATACTGGCTACGCCGCTGGATACCAGCGCCCGGGCAGGTCAGCCGCCCTTCCCCGGCGCGTTCCCCGACAACCTGGAGGACTACATGGTAACCGTCGGGTTTACCAGGCCGGTCAGCTACCAGGTGCGGTTTGAGAACAATACCTGGTACCTGTTGCGGCGCATCAGCCAGCCGATCATGGTATCGGTGCTGCTGCTGGGTGTAACTGTTGTATCCTTTCTTTCGTTGTACAGGAACCTCCGGCAGCAGCGGAAGCTGGCGCAGCTCAAGAACGATTTTATCAGCAACATGACGCATGAGCTGAAAACGCCTATCGCCACGGTTACGGTAGCCATTGAAGCCCTGCGGAGCTTTGATGCGCTGGAAGACCCGCAGCGCACCAATGAGTACCTGGATATCTCCGCCAACGAGATGCAGCGGCTGGGGCTGCTGGTAGACAAGGTGCTGAAGCTGTCCATGTTCGAGAACCGGGAGATCGCCCTGAACAAGGAGCGTTTTGACCTGCGGGCCCTGGCCAGGAGCGTAATGGTATCCATGAAGCTGCAGTTTGAAAAGCAACATGCCACCACTACGCTGAAAGCAACCGGCAGCAATTTTATGGTTACAGCCGACAAGCTGCATATGACCAGCGTGCTGTATAACCTGCTGGACAACGCCCTCAAATACAGCAATAAGGACCCGGATATCCTGATCCATATCATTGATCACAAGCAATACCTGGAATTGCGTGTAACCGATAACGGTATAGGCATTGCCAAAGAATACGCGCAGCGTGTGTTCGAGAAATTTTTCCGGGTGCCCAGCGGCAACCGGCATAACATCAAAGGCTATGGCCTGGGCCTCAGTTATGTGTCGCATATTGTGCAGCGCCATATGGGCCGGATCGAAGTGGAGAGCGAGCCGGGTAAGGGCAGCACTTTTTCCGTAAAGCTGCCCTTTGCGGAAACCCCGGCCTTTGCCGCAGCAGCGGCTGCCGGAACGTAAAGGTTTAATAAAATATAGCAAGAATGAGCATTACAGTCCTCTATGTAGAAGACGAGCTATCACTGGGAAAGATCGTAAAGGAAAGCCTGCAGCGCAGGGGCTTTAACGTGATCATGGAGAGTGACGGCGCCCGGGCGCTGCAGCTCTTCAAAGAGACGCAGCCGGCCGTTTGCGTGCTGGACGTGATGTTGCCGAATAAGGACGGCTTCGAGATCGCAGAGGAGATACGCGCTCTTGACCGGGAGGTGCCCATTTTATTCCTGACCGCCAAAACCCAGACGGCCGACCTGGTAAAAGGGTTCACCCTGGGAGGCAATGACTATATCCGCAAGCCGTTCAGCATGGAGGAGCTGATCGTGCGTATTGACAATGTGCTGCGCAGAACAACGCAACGGCCCGCCGGCCCGCCGCTGGACCATGTCAGGATCGGTAAGTTCCGGTTTTATACAAAGAAGCAGGTACTGGCCAATGACCGGGAGGAACAAAAGCTTTCGTACCGGGAAAGCGAGCTGCTCCGGCTGCTGTACGAGCACCGCGATGGCATCATTGACCGTAAGAACATACTGGACCTGCTCTGGGGCCATGACTCCTTTTTCAACAGCCGCAACCTCGATGTATATATTACGCGCCTGCGGGTACGCCTGAAAGAAGATGAGAACCTGCAGATACTGACCATCAAGGGTGTAGGCTATCGCTTTGTGCTGGGCTGAGCTCCCGGCTTTTTTCCATCAGATATTCCCGGTGCTGCAGGCCCCAGTCCCCCAGCGATTTGGTAACCTGCTTCAGCGTGTCGCTGTAGGGCGTTAAAGCATAGGTGACGGTGGCCGGCGATGTATCGTACTCCCTGCGTTCTATAAATCCATTCAGTTCCAATTCCTTCAGCTCTTTGGACAGCACCCTGGGAGTCACATCCTCCAGCGCGCGCTGCAGCTCCTTAAAACGTAATGGTCCCTCAGACAATGCCACCACGATAGGTAGTTTCCATTTGCCGCTCACCGCATAAAGGGCGTCCCTGACGGCGGCAATGCGCTTCAGGCAGTTCTCTTTGGATAGACGTGTTTGCTCGTTTGTCATATTCCGCAATTTAGCTGCTATCCCGCAGGATACCGGTATCCTGCAGGATAGCAGGGTGATCTGCATGGCAAAGTTAGAGAACTTTGCGCCAACAAAAAGATAAACACATAAACCATGAAGAAGATACTGAATGTGATATCCAGTCCCAGGGGAGGGGAGTCCTACAGCATTAAGCTGGCAGACGCGTTGATCGAAAAGCTGCAGGCTGCTTACCCCGGCAGCACCGTACAGGTAAAGGACCTGACCAAAAAGGCGTTTCCCCACCTGGAGGAGGCGCAGATCGCGGCTTTCTTTACGCCGGAGGAGCATCTTACCCCGGAAAGCAAAGCCGCTATCCGGCATTCTGATGAAGCCATTGCCGAAATAATGGATGCGGACATCCTGGTGATCGGCGCACCCATGTACAATTTCAACATCCCGTCTACCCTGAAGGCCTGGCTGGACCATATTGCGCGCAGGGGCGTTACCTTTTCCTACAGCGAGCAGGGGCCGGAAGGACTGGTTAAGAACAAGAAAGCCTACATCGTTATTGCCAGCGGCGGCATCTATTCCGAAGGCATAATGCAGTCGTATGATTTTATAGTGCCTTACCTGAAGGGTATCCTGGGCTTTATCGGCATTACGGATGTAACGGTGCTGCGTGTGGAAGGCGTGGGGCTGCCCAATGTAAAGGATACGGCGTTGGAGAAGGCGGTGAGCAATATAGTGCTGTAACCGTACCGGAAGTAAAAAGAAAAAGCTGGTTGATGCGGATGCTCCCGCATTGACCAGCTTTTTGCTTTTCATAACTGACAGTAAATCAGTATATTTAAGAATAAAACCCGTTAAATGGCCATGTTATTGAACCGGCGAAAAAAGCAGGCTGCTGTTTTTAAGATATTCTCGTTTTATAACAGTAAGGTAAACAGGAAGGTGCCACGTTACCAGCGGAAGGTGTTCAGGAAATTCGGCTTTCATGTGTATCATGTGAAGGATGAAAATTTTAGTCACGGCGATTTTCTGAATCACATATGCCGCAATGTGAAAGACACGCGCTACCTCATCTTCTTTGACATTGACTGCGTGCCGGTAAGCAGGAAGTGGTTCAGCGCCCTGATGGAGGATCTGCAGCAACCCGATACCATTGTGGGCGCGGCACAGACAGCTAACCACCTGCGCGACGGGAAGAACCTGTATGTAGGACCTTTCTTCCTGGCCATCTCCACCGATTACCTGGCCCGGCTCAACTACCCTGATATGACCATGACGGAGGATATGGACGCGGCGCAAAACCTCACGGAGACCATTCGCCGGGAGGGCGGCCAGGTGCGGTTCTGGTGGCCCACGCAGGTGGAAGAGGAAAAATGGGACCTCTATCACCCCGAACATAAAAGATTTGGATTGGGTACCACGTACAATGGTATGGTGTACCACGCTTTCCTCTCGCGGTTTGACCTGGCGGACCGCTTCCTGGTCAGGTGCCGGGCGCTCATGAACTACCGGTATTTCCTGGGTATTCGTTTTCAATGGCCATTTGATAAGCGTGCTTCATGAGCGGCTCCTGAGAATGGGAATGTTTACCAGTCCGGCTCTCCCGCCAGCCTCTTCTTTAGCCGTTTGTACGAGAACCGGGCATACACCCACCAGCCCAGGTATTTTTTGACAAGCGCCGGTTTCTCTGCCTTGAAGGCCAGGTCCCTGGTCCTGGAGGAATATCCGTTCATGTTATAAAGGACGATATCCAGCGGGAGGTACTGCTTTCTGAACCTTGCGTCACCCCATAGCTGTATGTTCAGGGCGTAATCGGCAAATACCTTGTAACGCAGGTTATATGCATGATCCCGGAAAACGGCGGCCGGGTATAGTATAGCCTGATGATTAACACAGTACTTGGCAATGCGGTAGCAGTTGAACCTCCCACCGAGCAGGATGTAGTCAGGCTTCCCGCCGCCATAATACCATGGCTGGCTGTTGGCATAGTAAATAGTGGATGCGTCCTTCAGGCGATTGACCATCTTTTCGAAGCCGGGTAACAGCCGGTCGTCCGCACCTAAAAAGTGCACCCATTTTCCGCGGGCCATGCGGGCTCCTTTATTGAGCGCATCATAGATACCTTTGTCGCCTTCACTGATCCACCTGAGGTTGGGCCATTGCAGTTGTTGTAAAAAAGCCAGTGTGCCGTCAGTGCTGCCACCGTCGATGACTATCACCTCGAGTGATGCTATTTGCAGTTGCCGGATGGAGTCGAGACAGGCCGGCAGGTGCGCTCCCGGGTTATAGGTTGCGATTATGACAGACACCTTCGGGGTATCACTCATGCTCGGACAGATTTTTACTATATAACAAAATGCATCAGGAAAAGTTTGGCAGCCTGATCAGTGGTGTGTGATTGGATCTCGGCGGACGGAACGGACAGCGGGGCCAAAATAAGAAAGGGGGGCAAAGCCCCCCAAATATTTAAAGCCAGGACGGGAAAGAAAATTTAGCGGACAACCGGTTAAACAGCGCCTACTGGGCCGGCAGGCCATACCATGCTATACCTTCCTGTGTCCAGCCGGCATAATCCAGATGAATGCGTGGGTTGGATGTGAAGAGTGTAGATGATTCAGAGACGTTGTAGTACCGGTAAATGGGTATCGTTCCCGAAGTATTGGAAGAATAAACATAAAATGCGGGTCCTGCTCCTACCCGCTGCCAGCCCGGGAATGACAGAATATTAGGATCATTGGGATTAGAAGAAAAAGTATGATCTCCAACACTGTTATTTACATATTCATATATGGGAGTAGTTCCTGACGCCGGGTGTATAAAAGCCCGGAAGCTGAAACCAATATATGTCCAGCCTGAATAAAAAAGCTGGTAATTCGCATTTGTGGTTAACGCTCTGTCCTGCCTGGACCCGCTAAAGAATTCATAAATCGGTTGTGCCCTTGGTACATGGCTGGTGTTATATAGGTAAGCCAGGGCCAATACATCATTGGGGAGAAAAGACCTGCTTTGTCCGGTGGAAGAACATGCTAACATGAATGACTGTGCCTCTGCACCTGTTGGTGTGCCAGGTATATGGATAGCGCCCACCACGCTGGGACCTTCATTCGCATAGTCACCTCCGCAGCTATAGGATCTATCCATATAATCGGTATGCCTGAAACCAATGGCATGGCCCAGCTCATGCTGAATAACAGATGCCGTCCATGCAACATTTGCTGTTGACGTAAAATGGTAGGTGTTCAGGTTTATAAATGCGGCAGGATTTCCGGTGGAGGATGGAAACCCTGAGGCCACATCTGTACGTGAGCTTCCTGAATAGCCAAGCAGGCCGCTTACCTCATAAAAGCCCCTGAGCGTAATATCTGCTGTGCCGCTCACGCGGGTAAAAGTCAGGTCCAGCCGCAGGTTGTTATAGCGCATAATGGCTTCATCCAGGGCCTGTACAATATTAGCGGTCATGTTGGAAGCTGCGATAGTGATAGTACGTGGAAACCCCGTTACCAGGTTGGTAGTCCGGTACTGTTCGGTTTTTGCAACATTCAGGACGGGGCTTTTATCAAAATTCTTCTCCAGGTCCGCTTTGGCAATAAATATATCATGCTCTACAAGATACCCCTCGCCATAGGGTACAATTGATGATGTATCAAAGCCCATTTCCTTTATCTGGGCTGCTACGGACGTGGGAACAGGTTCGACTGGCTCTTCTTGCGGAGTCGACTCCTTTTTACAGGAAAACATAGAAAAGATCACGAGGCCTGTAATCCACGCGATTTTCATGAGGGGATTTTTGATCATGTGTGTTCGGTTTTACTTGGGTTAAACTAATCAGGGTTTTATTACTAATACTAAAATTGAGTTAACAGTAACTTCTATGAAGCGGTAAATTTAATAAAGAAAATCGATTCCTGTATTAAAATTTTATCACGACCGGATTTTCGCTTTTATACATTTTTACTTTATTTTTATTGATCTGAATTGAATAACCTCATCGGGCTTTATGTCGGCTGTTCATAAATTATGTGTGGTTATACCCGTTTACAAACCTACCTTATCCGCAGAAGAAAGCACCTCGCTGTGGGCCTGTTACCGCCATCTGAAAAGCTATGATTGTTTCCTTGTTTATCCGGAAGGCTTGTGCCCTGCTCCGTATACAGCCATTCATCCCGGGCTTATTTTAAAGCCTGTGCCGCCATGCTGGCTTGCTTCTATGCAAAGCTATAACAGGATGAAGGTGGATGAGCAGTTCTATGCCCTGTTCAAAGCTTATGAGTTCCTGATGACGTATGAACTGGACGCCTATATATTCAGCGCTGACATAGCGGGGCACAATGGATTTGCATATGATTTTATCGGTGCGCCCGTTTTTGAAGGATATATGGCCGCCGGGCCAGACGCCCCCTTCCTGGAAGCGCTTAATTCCGGGTTCTCTATACGGCGTGTTCAATCGTGCATATGGGTGCTGGAACGGTTAAGGAAATACAAGGTTCGCTGGAAACGATACAAGCTGCTCCTGGCAGCTATGCCTTTCCTGGAAAAGATCATAAAGAACGGCTGGCGGCAGGTGGCCTTTAACGACCACCTCCGGGGATATTTTACCAACGGTTATTTTAATGAGGATATGATCCTGACACAGGTGGTTCCGGCGCTCTTTCCGGTCTTTAAAGTGGCGCCACCCGAAGTGGCGGCAGCGTTTAGCTTTGAGGTGAACCCTGAACGGTTGTATAGGCTGAACCGGAACCGGCTACCCCTGGGCTGCCATGCATGGACTAAATTTTCTGCCTTCTGGCAGGAGCATATCAAACTAATCGACCATCCGCTATAAAAGCTGCGAATATGGCCCATTACACAGTACAGTCACCCGTTCTGCTGCTTGCATTTAACAGGCCGGACACCGCTTTACGCGTGTTTGAGCGGGTCAGGGAAGCCAGGCCCGGAAGACTGTACATAGCGGCAGATGGGCCTCGCCCCGGAGTGGAAAAGGATATAGCATTATGCCGGGAAACAAGAAGCATATACGACCAGGTAGACTGGGATTGTACGGTACACAAACTTTTCCCCGAGGAAAACAGGGGATGCAGGATAGCTGTGTCAGAAGCAATTACCTGGTTCTTCAGACAGGAGGAAGAAGGAATTATCCTTGAGGACGATTGTTTGCCGGTGAATGATTTTTTCTATTTCTGCGACGCCATGCTGGAACGGTACCGCTACGATACGCGCATGATGAATATAACCGGTACCAACCTGCAATTTGATCGTAAATGGGGACAGGCCAGCTACTACTTCTCACAGTATAGCCATATCTGGGGATGGGCCAGTTGGAGGCGGGCATGGGCATTATATGACGTAAACCTGTCTGGTTATCAACTGGCAGAGGCGGGCAGGCGCCTGAAGAATATTTTTACCGACGATTTCCTGGTGGAAGGCTGGATAGATATTTTCAAACGCCTGAAAGCAGGAGAAATTGATTCCTGGGATTATCAGTTCAACCTTATTACCTTTTTCCAGAACGGGCTATGTATCACGCCCAATGTAAATCTTATCAGCAACCTGGGATTCAGACCGGATGCCACGCATACCTACAACGTGCCGGATGATCATGCTAACCTGCCTGCAGGAAATCTTGAAAAGCCACTTGCGCATCCCCAATACTTTACACCTGAGAAAGCCGCCGATTATTTTTTCCTGGACAGGGATTTTGGGTTAACGGAAAAATGGCGGAATTTTAAAAAGGATCAATTGCCAAGAAGACGGTTTAAAAGATGGTTGCGCAATCTTTTTAAATCATGAGCCATATGGATTACTCGTTGGTAGTATGCGCCTATAACCCGGATGAAAGACTGCTAAAACGCTGCCTGGCGGCAATACAGCGGCTGGATAAGTCTGGTATGTCCACAGAGGTGATCCTGGTAGACAATAATAGCGAGGTTCCGCTGAAAAGCCGGCCTTATATACAGGAATATATGGAGCAGATAACGGGGATGCAACTCCTTATGGTGGCGGAACAAGGAGTAAGCTATGCCCGCATCGCAGCCATTGAAGCCGCCAAAGGAAAGTATATTGTTTATTTTGATCATGATAATGAACCAGAAGGGGATTATTTGCAGGAACTGAGAACGTTGCACGAGCAGCACCCGGAGGTAGCGGCCTGGGGCCCCGGCAAGGTGACGGTGGATTTTATCGACGGGATACGCAACGATATCAGGCAATTTGCATCAGGCGCTTTTCAGCAGAGGAACGACCAGGAAATAGCCTTTGCCAGTACGCCGGACTGGCAATCCTGCTATCCGTTTGGTACCGGTCTTTGCACGGAGGCGTTCCTGCTGAAAAAATATGTGCAACTGGCACAAAAGGGACATCTTTCACTTCCGGGCAGAAAGGGCAACAAGCTCAGCAGCGGGGAGGACACACAGATGGTATTGCTGTGTATCAGGGAAGGTTATGCAGCAGGCGTGTCCCCGTCCCTGCGGCTTACGCATATCATACCGGGAAGCCGTGCCAATGTCTCCTACCTGAAGCGCCTTATATATGGCACGTTCCTGTGTTATGGCGCTTCCTGGCTGCAGGTATTCCCGGAAAGGAAAACATACCTGCAGCATACAATAATGCCACGGCTGGAATTTTCCGGGCGTTCGTTGAAGAAACTGGTTAAAGCTAAATGGAGCCGCGACCCGCATAAGCTATTCAACCTGGTTGAATTTATTGCAACCAATGCAGGTACTTATGCAGCGCTGAATAAACCCGTTCCGGTATTGATAAAAGGGATTATTAAGTACCTTAAAGTTGTCTGAAGAATGCATCCAGCAACGAATGACAAAGGCGTTACAGTAATTATCTGCTGTTATAACAGCGCGGCCCGCTTACCATTGACATTGGCGCGTCTGAATGAACAGGTTGTTCCTGGCGATTTCTATTGGGAGATCATATTGGTGAATAACGCTTCCAGGGACGGGACGGTGGCTTGCGCGGAAGAGATATGGAGCCGGCGGCAGCCGGCAAATGCCATGTGCAGCATAGTGGACGAGCCTGAGCCAGGCCAGATGTATGCCCGGAAAAGGGGCGCAAGAGAAGCGAAATTTAACTGTTTGGTCTTTTGTGATGATGATAACCTGCTGGATAAAAATTATGTCTACTTATCCTGGCAGGTGATGACGAGGAATAAAATGATCGGTGCGGCAGGAGGGCAAAATTTCCCGGTAACAAATGTTGGCGCATATCCCGAATGGTTTGAGGAATATAAAGATAAATATGCCGTGGGAGTGCCCGCAGAGGAGTCGGGTGATGTCAGCCACAGAGGCTTTGTGCTGGGTGCAGGTCTTGTTACCCGGAAATCACTCTTCCTGCAGGTGTTTGATAACCGCTATCCCTCGCTTCTAAACGGAAGGAACGGCGAAAAGTTAACAACAGGGGATGATTTTGAATACTGTAAGCGGTTGTTGCTTTGGGGCTATACTTTATATTATGAAAAAGGATTAAAGCTGGATCATTTCATTCCCGCGGAAAGACTGACCATTGACTACAGGAACAAACTGATGGAAGGGATTATTGCGTCTCAAAAGGTGCTGCGTGAATATGACACCGCTTTAAGGTTATATCGCAAAAATAAACATAAAAGCAGGTGGCGGCTGCTTTTGTTAACGCCATTCAGAATACGTCTTGCACAACTGGGCTTGTCTAAAAGAGACATAGTAGATGAACAATTGGTGCTTTTTTATTTATCACCTTTCCACACGAAGGCAGACCCGGTCAGGACTTCTATAAAGCGGTTTTTAAATCGTAAATAGCCTGAGGAGGGCCCCTTATCGCTCCGCCACCAGCTCCTCCGCGATCTCGCCGCGTTCCCGCACGATCAGCCTGGTAACTGCCTGGCCGGTTTTAACAAATTCAAATGTGAGATCGCGCTCTTTTGAAAAGAAGAATCCTTCCTTTGCTGCATACAGTTTAAATGGATGGCCCCCGGCCAGCATGGTCAGTGATCCGTTATCCACCTGTATCTGCACGGTACCGCTTTGAGCGCCTTTGTAGGTACCGGCATAGGTTTGTAGCATGGTGTCTGGTAATGTCACCACCTGTCTTTTGTTAATATACGGGGCGGGACCATGATCATAGCTCAGCACCCGCGCCATTTTCCAGGCGCCGTTTTGCAGCAGCCACAGGTGAGTGAATGCCGCCTTCCCGTCCAGCCGTTCGGCCTTTCCTTTTTCCAGCACATAGAATACGTGTTCGCCACTGAGTATAGCGCCGTATACCGCATCATTTTTCATCAGCGGGAATACCTGTACGCTGCCTGTAACCGCCTCCCTTCTTAACCGGAAACTGCCGTCGCTATTACACATCCCTTTCTTTGTGGCGGCCAGTAGCGCAGGCAACCCGAAAGTGGCCCCACCCTTGTCATGATAGAATTCCACATCTTCTGTGAAGTAATCCGCCATCTTTTCCAGGTTGCAGGTATTGTAAGCCTGCCAGAAAAGGCTGTCCAGGTGCAGGATAGTGGTGGAGAGCTGCGGCCCGTTTTCCTGGGCGGAAAGGGGTGTGCACAGGCAGGAGAGTACCAGTAGCAGCAGAACCGCGATTTTTTGCATGGGGAAAGGGATTGATGAAGTGCCAATATAGAAGAAAATATTGAAACCAGGCCGCTGTCAACGGCCTGGCGGCAGCCGCTTATTCCAGCTTCGCCTTGATGCCCCATCCCCCGAAATTTTCTGAAACGGCTATCCACAGCTCATTGCGGCCTTTTTGCAGGTCCAGGTATACTGCGTCAAAATAACCTACGGTGCCCAGGAAGCGGTAATCCCTGGACATGAAATTATCCGCCCCTGCATACAACAGCCGGCCGTTGAGGTATACGCGTGCCCGGTCGGAAAAACCGAAGCTCAGCTTTTTAATGCCTGCCTGCTCCGCGTAGAGCACCTTGCGGGCAAACACGGTATTGCCGCTTTCCGAAACAACTGCCACCTGTGAAAGATCCGCCAGGCCGGTGGCATCAGCGGGCAGCTCCTGCCATTGCAGTGCGGCGGTGTCGGCAACGCCCAGCCAGTGATGGTCGTTCACCTGCTTTTCAGGGAAGGGGGTAGACACCTGCCAGGAACGAATGGCGCCGGCGGGCAGGGGCGGCGCGGGTGCGGGCTTGTTCTTCAGCGGCACCTTACCGGTTTTCGTATAGGCGAAATTGCTATACCAGGCGTTGGCCGGCCAGGGGTTGGACAGCGCGATCATACCGCTGGTCACCTCCCTTTTGAGCGGGTACACGGATAACACCGGCGTGTCTGCATGATCAAAATATATTTCCGCCTGCCTGCCGGATACCAGCATTTTAATATGCAGCCAGCGGTCAAAGGGCAGGGTCACCGCCCCGTTGAAGCCCGGGCCGTAATACAGTTGCCAGCCGGCCTGGCGGTTGTTGACCGGCGTATATTGCTGGGCATCCGGGTTGCCGGACTGGTGCGGGCGCAGGTAGTATTCCTCGAAATTGCGCTCGTCCTGCATGCGGAAATCAATGCCGGGGAAATAGCGGTCTTTTTCCAGGGCGATGTCAAATTCAATGATCCCGTCCTGGAAATCCGCGTCTTCCAGCAGGGCGGAGGCCTCTTTCAGGCGGAGGGCGGGTTGTCCCAGGTGGGTTTCCTGTACCGCTTCCTTCCCGGAAATTTTCCAGCGGGAAGAGCTGAATGGTACAGTGGTTTGTGCGGCGGCGGAAGCAGAGGCCAGTAAAAGGATAAACAAAGTGCGGTACATACAGAACCGGGTTTAGATGGTGAAAAATATTATTTTAGAAGTGCGAACGGACCGAAGGTATTATTTGCCCCAAAGGAGGGCTGTTCAAGGGGCATGCAAGCCTGTTCAATTTCATTCACGCATGTAAAGAGCTGATTTTCAATGATGGATACCAATGATCTCCTGCGTCGCTGTTGTGCGCTGATCGAGCAGCAGTTGGGCTGGGGCGGCAGTGATGACTGGCAGCAGCAGGATTTTGAGGCCTTAAGTGACCGCATTGCGGCGGAAACCGGGGTTGTGCTGAGCGTAAGCACGTTGAAAAGGGTGTGGGGAAAAGTGAAGTACGGCAACCTGCCTTCCACTACCACCCTTAATACGCTGGCGCGCTTTGCCGGCTACGCGCAATGGCGGGATTTCCGGCAGCAGCAGGCGGCATCCCTGAATGCTGCGGGCAAACAGCCACCGGCAACAACCACTCCCGCCATACCCGGTAAAACCGCCGGCCCCAGGTGGAGACGGGCCTGGTACATCGCGGCGGCCCTGCTGGTATTGCTGTTAACGGCGGGCTGGGCCTACCTGCGCACCACGAAGGATGCCGCTGCTGTAGACGCCCGCCGCTTCCGGTTCTCCAGCGAGCCGCTGGCCGGCGGCATTCCCAATTCCGTGGTCTTTCATTATGATGCCGCAGCCGCCGGCAGTGATTCCGTGTTCATCCAACAGTCCTGGGACCCGCGGCGCCGGTTCCGCGTGCCGGCTAACGGTCATACCTATACGTCCATGTATTATTATCCCGGCTTCTTCCGGGCCAGGTTGATAGTAGGGGACCGTATCGTGAAGGAGCATGACCTGCTCATTCCCTCCAACGGCTGGCTGACCGCGGTAGAGCAGGAGCCGGTGCCCGTGTATTTTTCCCGCGGGGAAACCATCCATGACGGTATGCTGTACCTGCCCCCGGCCCTCATGGAAAGCAGGAACATCCGGCTGCAGCCGCAAACGCCGGTTACCCGCTATCATCATATCGGCGACTTCAAAGGCCTGATGAATGACAACTTTATTTTTGAAACGGAGCTAAGAAGCGCCTACAGCCAGGGATCAGCCGTGTGCCAGCGGGTGACCCTGGTGCTCCACTGCGCCGGCAGCGCCTTTATGATCCCCCTGGGGATTCCCGGATGCGTGGCGGAGATGGGCCTGTTCGTGGCCGGTACGGAAGTTACCGCCAGGCATGCAGATCTCTCCGGCTTTGGCTGTAACATGAATGAATGGGTACAGTTACGCTGCGAGGCCCGCAACAAGCAGGTACAGATCTGGGTGAACGGCAAGAAAGCCTGGAGCGGCGCCTTTACCGCCAATGCCAGCAGGATCGTGGGCATCAGCTACCGCTTTGAAGGCACCGGCGCCGTAAACGCCGTGAAATTCGCACGGCTTGACGGCAGCACCGTGCTGGAGGATACCTTCTGATCAATGTTCCTGCTTCCACCTGGTAAACACGATCAGCAGCAAAGTGGCTGCCGCCAGCACCCCGTACCCCAGCCCCAGTAATGCCTGGCTGTCAACCTGCAGGGAGCCCACCAGGAAATAGCTGAAAATCGAGGTGAATATGCCGAAGCCGCCGCCGGTAAGCCCGCCGGACTTCCCGGCATGCTGCGGGAACAACATCAGGCAATAGGAAAAAAGATTGTTGAAAATAAAGCCCCCCAGTAAATGCAGCACCACTACATAAGCCAGCAACGTATACAGGTTGCTGTGATATAGTGTGAACAAGGCAATGCCGGCAGCGGCGATCAACTGGAGCAGGGCGGCCACCCGCAGCTTCTTTGCAAAGGGTCGCGTGATCAATGCCTTTGACAGCAGTCCGCCGCAGAGCACGGCTACGCCCGACAGCAGCGCGCAGTTGCCCGTTACCGTAGCGGGATAGTGCAGCAGGGTCTCTATCAGGAAGGGGCTGGCCATGTTGTACAGGAGCAGCATGGCATAGGCAAGGGCCAGCACCAGCAAACCGGCTATAAAATCGCGGGCCGTCAGCATGGAGCCGTAGATGCGGGCAATGGACGACAGGTGAAAAGGGTGGTAGCTTACCAGCGATTCCCGGTTGAACACCAGCTCCAGCACGAACATCACCATGGCAAAGATCCCCAGGAAATGAAAATTCGCCTGCCAGCCGGAATGCACCTGTAGAAATCCTCCCAGGAAAGGCGCCACAATGGGCGCAGTAGCCCAGATAATGGAAAAGAGGCTGGTATAATGCTTCAGTTGCGTGCCGGAAAAAGTATCCACAAAGTACGCCCGCTTGCCTACCACGATGGTGGCCACCGCCAGGCCCTGCAGGATGCGCATGGCGTAGATCAGGGTGATGTGGTGGGCGGTGGCGATGATAAAGCTGGATACGCCGAAACCGAACAAAGCAACAAGCCCGGGTATATAACGGCCATAGCTGTCCAGCAGGCTGCCGATGAACAACTGGCAGACGCCGTAGCTGATAATGAAGATGGGCAGCGTGAGCTGTATGGCCGCCGGCGTTACGCCCAGGTGAGCGGCCATATCGGGCAGCGAGGGAATATAAACATCCATTGCCAGTCCCGACAGGGGGAGCAGCGCAAATGCAAGTATAACACGAAGCGTTTGACCGGATGCCGGTGCTTTTCTGACTAATTCCATGGCGAAGAACAATTTTGTCGCCGCAAAGTTAGCCTGCCTGTCTTTGCAGCCGCATACCCGGAACAAAGGAATGCTTATACAAATCAAAGATATGCCCCTGCCGCCGTTTTATGCTGCAGCCGGAAGCCAACCGGTGTGACGCCGCTGCGCTGGCGGAAGAACTTGGTGAAATGCGAAGGGTATTCGAACCCCAGGCTGTAGGCAATTTCGGCGGCATCCCAGGAGGTATGCAGCAGGAGCTTCCGCGCTTCGTCCATCATCCGGTCCTGTATCACCTCCCGCGTGGTTTTGCCGGTGTTTTTCTTCACCATGGCATTCAGGTGGTTCACATGCACGTTCAGCAGCGTAGCGTATTGCGAGGGCGTTTTGAGGCGGAACGGGTTTTCCGGCGAGTCTACCGGGAACTGGCGCTCCAGCAGCTCCAGGAAGCTGGTCACCAGGCGGTCTGCGCCCGGCACGGCCCTCCGGGTGAAAGCCTGCGATATCCGCACCCCTTCGTGGATGAGCAGCAGCAGGATGTGCCGGATCATGTCGGACCTGTAGGGATAATCGCCAGCCAGCAGTTCTTCCATCCGGGTAAAGTACCAGGTGAAGCGGTCCACGTCCTTGTCGTCCAGCAATACCAGGGAAGGCGCTTCCGGGTTGAAGAGGGAGCTGCCGTATTTCAGCTCCGGCGGCAGGCTGCCGGGGATGAACGCGTTGTTGAACAGGCATACATACCCATCCTGCTTGTCTGTCAACGATTCCCAGGAAGCGGGTATGCCGGGGTTGGAGTAGATGATACAGGGCTGGTCAACGGGCGTTTCGCTGCCGTTCTCCCGGTAGATGCCCCTGATCCGCCTGCCCGCCTGCAGGTGCAGGCATATCTTGTAATAGTCCCGCCGGTTGTACGGCGTAACCCTGGTGGCGCAGAGCCTGCGTTTTACATTGAAATGGCTTACATGATCTCCCTGCTCCAGCTCGCCGGGCATCTCCTGCCGCGTGCGCTCATAAAACTGCCGGAGGGTTTCGGTATGCACGGTTGTCATATGCTGCGCTTATACAATTCAAAGGATAAAGGTACAATAGCCGGTGGATTAAACCATGCGTTCCTTTTCTTTGATTTTTGACAGTAATCCTTTCTTTCCTGTTATCAGGCAGCCCCGTTTCCAGCCGACCTTTGTTCCCGGAACTTAAAAACTAACCACCATGCAATTAACAGATTACAGGACACTTGGCAGGTCCGGCCTGCGCGTAAGCCCACTCGCGCTGGGCGCCATGACCTTTGGCGAAGACTGGGGCTGGGGCTCCACCCCGGCGGAAGCAGCGGCTATTATGTCGAAGTACATGGAGCAGGGCGGCAATATTATTGATACGGCCAACATCTACACCAAAGGGCATTCCGAGAAGATCATCGGCGACTATCTCAAGTCAACGGGCATACGAAGAGACCAACTGGTCATTTCCACCAAGTTCTTTTGCAACCTGCACCCCGGCGATCCCAATGCCGGTGGGGGCGGCCGGAAGAACATCATACAGTCACTGGAAAATTCCCTGCGGCGGCTGCAAACGGATTACATAGACCTTTACTGGCTGCATGCTTACGATCCGCATACGCCTATTGAGGAAACCATGGCGGCCCTGCACGACCTGGTGTCGGCCGGTAAGGTACGCTACATCGCCGTGTCCGATGTGCCGGCCTGGAAAGTAGCGCAGGCGCAACTGGTAGCGCAGTTTCGCGGCTGGCCGGCATTTGTGGCGCTGCAGTTGGAATATTCCCTGCTGGAAAGAACGGTGGAAGGAGAGATGATACCTATGGCGCAGGAACTGGGTCTGGGCGTCATGCCCTGGTCGCCTTTGAAAGGAGGGGTGCTGAGCGGCAAATATACCCGCGGGAATAAGGACGAAGCGCAAAGCGGCCGGAGCGCTTCCGGGCTGATCAACGGGCTGTCTGAAAGCACATACCAGGTAATAGACCGGTTGCAGGAGCTGGCGAAGGAAAAGGAAACAACGCCTGCCGGCGTAGCACTGGCCTGGGTGATCAGCAGGGCAGGGGTAACCTCCACCATCATCGGCGCGCGCACCATGCAGCAACTGGAGCAGAACCTGGCTGCATTGTCCGTATCGCTCACCCCGGGAGAGATCGCCTCGCTGGATGCGCTGTGTGTACCGGTGCTGGGCTTCCCGGCCACTTTTGCGCAAACGGCGTTGAATATGTCGCAGGCCGGCGCCACGGTGAATGGCATTTCGTCCCTGACGCCGCCGTTGATGCCGCAAAACAGCAATGAGGTATATTAGCGGCCCACCACTTCTTTATACACTTCGCTGAATTTTTTGCCCCGGTGCTTTTGCCACAGCGCCGAGAATTTTACTTCGATATTTTTAAGGAGCTGTATGCACAGCTCCTTATCATTTTCTGACAGTTCGTGCATCATCATGCCGGCCACTTTCCGGATCTTCGCATAGCAGGTCTCGATCTCCTTTTCGCCTTTGGCCGTTATTTCCAGTCTTTTGGAGCGTTTGTCCTCCAGGTCGTCGTATTCTTTGACCAGGCCCCTTTTTATTAACCGCGCCAGCATATCCGTACCGCTGGACAGCTCAAACAGGTTGGCATAGATCACCTCTGTTTTCTTGGGGTTCTTTTCCTGTTTGATGGTGAAGAGCATGCCGAATTCCTCGATCTGGTTGAGGTTCGTTTCCTTCAGGGCCATGTTGGCGTAGGACATGTTCAGCTTGGAAATGCGGCCGATGATCTTCATCAGCAGCCCATCCGCAAAGGGCGGCACTACACCGCCCACCAGGGGGCCTTGTTGCTTTTTCTCTTCCTGCCGGGCCAGGTAGTGCCGGCAAAAATCCTCGATGCTCCCGTCCGGGTGCTTTTGCTCAAATTGTCCCCATTCCACCACCAGTGCAACCGTCTTATTCATAATCAGTTGTTTCGGTTTTGATGTAAAACTACAAAAAAATACTTCGAAAACTTGGTAAATACTTCGTAATCGTCTTATTTTGTGTTGTAATATTTCGTTACCGAAATTAAATAAATGCTACAGTTATGACAACGATCTCACTCTATCACACGGCGCTCACCCTGCATATTGTGGCCCTGACCCTGATGGCAGGTACTACCCTGGCGGATTTCATTATGATCCGCCAGTTTTGGGCGCAGTATTCCGGCAGCCGGCAAAAAGGGCAGGCGGTGTATGAAGCCCTGTCCAGGTTCCGGGTATTTACCGGTATCGGTATGCTGCTGCTGATCATTTCAGGCGTATCCATGATGGCGCTTACCAGGGGCGCATATGGCGAGCAAACCTGGTTCCGGGTAAAGTTCGCCCTGGTGCTGGTTATCATCATCAGCGAACTGGCGGTCAGAAGGCGGCAGGGCGCCCTGCTGCAAAAGCGCCTGGGGCAGGAGGCGGACCTGGCCGGGCTGCCGGGTATCGGGAAAATTAAAACCAACATCGGCTGGTTTCACGCAATACAGATCGCCCTGTTCGTGACCATCTTTACTTTAAGCGTCTTCAAATTCAACTAAAAACACAACTCACCATGGAAAAGAACAGAAAGATCACGATCGGCATTACTATATTCCTGAGCGCCTTTATGTTGTTCACCGCGTTTTATTCCCTTTCGATGAAAGAAGCTTTCCGGGCGTTGGGTTTTCCCGATTATTTCAGGATAGAGCTGAACGTGCTGAAGATGATCGGCGCAGTGCTGCTGCTGTTCCCGCAAACGCCGGCCCGGGTACGGCAATGGGTATACGCCGGATTTGGTATTGTGCTGATCTCCGCTTCCACTGCGCACTTCTGCAGCGGCGATCCTTTTTACAGGGGGCTGTTCCCGCTGATAGACCTGGGCATTTACAGTACCTGCGTGTACCTGCTGTACCGGTTGAACAAGGGGCAGCAGAATAATTATGCGTAGGGTGTGCAATTACATCAGCCCACGGCCAGTATGCCTGCGGCGCCGGCACGCCTGGCCGGCCGGGTGAAGGCATCCGTTACAGGCATACCCATTTCAATGCCTGCGCATAGTACCAGGGTATCATCCGCTCCGGCCGGGGTGGAAAGCTGCAGTTCCAGGTTGGCGCCATCAAAGGGCTGTGCTGCCGCCTGCCAGGCTGTATGCTGTATGGCAAAGCCGGGTTGCCCGGGTGGCGGCTCCCGGTAGCCGTTACCGTTATATATCATATCGCCGGCCAGTCCCAGGGAGATAACAAAGCGGTACAAGGGATATGTCCAGGGCAATACCAGGTGCAGGCCCGGTATGAGTGCCGGTATTTCTACCTGCGCGGATGGCGTTGCCCGGTCCATGGCGTATGCCAGCGGGTACCGCAGTACGCTGTCAAACGGGTGCCGCTGGTTCAGTTTAAAGCCGGGCAGCAGGTGCCGGTGCTTTGAGAGGTATATGTTCCGTTGCCCCCGCTCGCTGTGCAGGTCCTGCTGCTGGATATTCCCACACAGCGCTATCAGCCAGGGCGTAAAGTTATAGTCTGCCAGGTGCTTAACCGGCGTCAGGGCCCGCCGTATAACTTTTGCCGCTTTGGCGCGGCCGGAAAATTCCATGTTATGCTCCCTGGTACGTTGGAAGGAGGGGTCTTGTTGAATGCGGGCTTTGGAAGCGCCGCCCTTCCTGCGCAAAATGATCTTGTCTGATCCCTTCATGCGGTAGGCGGATAAGGGGCCAACACTGCCGGTGAAATGAATGCCGTCGTCGAGAATTGCCATAAGATGGTTTTGGTGGTTGAGGTTAATGAATATCAGGAGGTAATTTACTGAAAATCATGAGTGAACGGTTACATAACTTAGAGATAATCTATATTATATTGGTATAGCTTATCTATAGCTCATATATAGGTCACATATAGGTTATCTATAGGTTATCCCGGCCCGCATCCATCCGCTCCTGGAAAGCCTGCACGAACTGCGCTACGTGGTAGCCATCCATAAGTGCATGATGCACATGTACGGATAGGGGCATGATCTTTCTACCGTGCTGCTCCTTTATTTTACCGAAGGATATTTTGGGGCAGCTATCCGGGAAGGAAAAGCTCCGGGCATGGGAAAGGCCGGTAAAGCTGAGCCAGGGCAGGGAAGAGTAATGGATCACGTTTTCGCCGGATACGGCGGGCACCAGGCCGGTGCTTTGGCGCACCCGTTCCATTTCCACGCGCGCGCCGGCCTCAAAAGTGCGGTAGTCCGCATGGTAATCCATATAGGAGAAGCCGAAGGTATTATCCGGGCGGTTGATGGTGGGAGAAGCGTTCACCTGGTCATAGATCCATACCTGGCCGTCGTGGATGCGGTAACGGAATGGCGGGGTATTATTGGCCGCTACCAGCGAGCCATGCAGGTAGTACAGGAAAAAGGAGGTATCCATGGCCTTGGCGTGTTGGTAGGCCATGGTACAGTCAATGTCCACACACACACCGAAGAACGGCTCTTCGAAGCGGCTGAAGAAATGAAAGTGATCCTTCCTTGACCAGGTGTGCATATCTAATAATTGCTTCATAACAAATGCGGCAATATTTCGGCAATGGTACTGATCTCGTAAAAGCGCTCATGTTCTACCTTATGGTCCACGTGCTCATGCTGCCAGGTGGTGTGATAGGGGATATGCACCGCATGTCCGCCGATGGCCAGCACGGGCAGCACATCGGAGCGCAGGGAATTGCCCAGCATGAGGAATTCTTCCGGCTGGCAGTCCAGGTGGCGGATCAGCTTGCGGAAATCCTTCTCCTGTTTGTCGCTCATGATCTCTATGTGGTGGAAATAGTGCGCCAGCCCTGACTTTTGCAGCTTGCGTTCCTGGTCCAGCAGGTCGCCTTTGGTGGCCACTACCAGGCGGTATTTGCCTTTGAGGGCCTCCAGCACGGTTTCCACGCCGTCCAGCAGCACGATAGGCTTCTGCAGCAGCTCCTGCCCGCACTGGATGGCTTTGTGCAGCAGTTCGGGAGGGGCGGTATTGTTAGTGACCCGCAGGATGGTCTCTATCATGCACAGCATGAAAGCCTTTACACCGTACCCGTACAGGGGCAGGTTGGCCAGCTCTGTTTTATACAGCTCCTGTGATACGCTGTGCCGGGGCAGGTAGTCTTCCAGCAGGCCGCAGAACTGCTGTTCTATTTCCTGGAAATAAGGTTCGTTGACCCAAAGGGTGTCGTCCGCGTCAAACGCGATCACTTTTACATGGCGAAGCATTTCAGTTTGTATATTTGACTGGCTGCGAAATTAAGGACAGCCTTTAAAATAAAACGGGACATTTGTCCCAAAGGTAACTATGCTGCGTACAAACGAACAACTTTTGTCCCATATGGAACGCCTGCTGGCCGGGGAGCAGGCCGGCGGTATTACCCTGGCCTCTTTTCCGCCCGGTGAGCGTTTTATCCGGCAGGGGGAAACGTCCCGGTATGTATATGTGATCCGCGACGGCATTACCAAATGCTATATCCGGGAAGATAACGGCAAGGATTATATTTTCGAGTTCCTGGGCAAGGGGGAGATCACGGGGGAACTGGAAGTGATCCGCAAAACGGTATGCCTTTGCAATATAGAAACCATTACGGCTGTAACGGCTTATGCCATCCCTACCGGTGAATTTGCGCTGCTGATGCGGGCGGATGCGGAGCTGAACGGCCTGCTGCTGGAGGAGCTGGCTACCCGTATCCAGCAAACCTGCGTACGCGCGTCCTACCAGCAGCTTTATCCCGTAGAATACGGCTTGCTGCGGCTGCTGAAGCTGCAGTCGGAAGCGAAGGTGCGCTTTTCCAAGAAAAATATGGCGGATTACCTGGCCATTACGGTACGGAGCTTTAACCGCACCATCCGGCAATTACGGGAGAAGAACGTGGTGAGCATGGAAGGGCTGCACCTGGATATGAGCCCGCAGGAATTGGAGGAGTTGCTGAGGAGGTGGGAGTGAGAGGGTGAAAAATTTTGCCCGGGTTTTTGAAAAATATTTTTACTTTTATCTCAACGCTATACCATGAAAGTTAAGTTGTTGCCCATAAAGAGATAACCCTGACTTTCCGTAGCTATTCCTGTCATACCTGTTACCAGTAGTATATGTGAATGTCCCTTTTGTGCCGTGAACTGTGTACTGTCATGACCCTGTAAACAAAGTACAATGCCCTGCCGTGGAAATTATTTGCCGACCCGCCGATGCCGGCCCAGTAGCCTGGGATGGCTGCCGGGCAACGGCGCATGTATTGTCCTTGCCCGGCCACTTCCGGGGGAATCGTTGCTATGATAAAATTTTCTGAGAATAGTTTAAAGCACTTTTTTATATGAAGAAGGTACATGTTTTTCTGATGGCCCTGGCAGTGAGCCTGGCTGCCGGTATGAGTCCTGTTCTTGCGCAGACCGGTGATTGGATACAAGTTGGGATTACGCAGGGGAGCGCGTCTCCCTATGACTTCTACTTCTATAAATTGCTGCAGGTAAATGCCAATACCCATCGTTACGCCACTATCATTGATGTGAGCGTGCAGGGAGACGCCAACTATTACAGTGCGCAGGGAACCTATCGGATCAGGGTGGATAAATATGAAAACACTACCGACAGGTTTGACGGATTGGAAATACAGTGTATCTCGGGCAATTGCGCTGCTGCTATCTTTTATATCTACAACAATGCATTGTGGGTCCGCTCTAATGCCAAATGGGGACATATCTACTACCGGACATTTGCCGCTTTTACCAGCAGCAGTCCCCTGAATGCTACACCTTTTGGTCAAACCACTACGGCCCCCACCGGGTATGCAACGACCGCAGTCAATGGCTCCATAAAATGTGATTTTGACAATAACCAGTATTATCACCTGCCCTCCCAGGATGTAAACGGAAACGCATTTTTTTATAAAAATGTCGGATTGGCGATGAATTCAGCTATAGGCATGGGATTTAATGACACTTTTACCTATGACAGTAAAACTCATCCTCATTATGGCCTGCAATGGACTATGGATAGCTGGAATGCATCGCCCAGTCTCTGGCTGAGCGCCTATGGAGGGCTCAAGTTTTTCACTGCCGGCACGCCTAAAATGGTGATAGCGCAAAATGGCAATGTAGGGATCGGCACTACGGCCCCAGGCGCCTACAAGCTGGCGGTAGAAGGCACCATTGGCGCCCGCAAGGTAAAAGTAACACAAGCTGCCTGGGCGGATTTTGTATTTGATCCCCGGTACCGGCTTCGCTCTTTGCCGGAGCTGGAAGCCTATATTCTAGCCCATCAGCATTTGCCGGATGTACCGGCGGAAAAAGAGGTGCTCAGCGATGGCCTGGACCTGGGAGACATGAATAAAAGGCTGCTCCAGAAGATCGAGGAGCTTACCTTATACCTGATAGAAGAACATAAAGAGAAGGAGGCGCAACTGGAAATGATCCGGTCCCTGAAAAAGGAAGTGGAAGAATTGAGGACGGAGGTGCGGCAGGAGCGGGAAGCAGACCGCCATGCGCCATTGCTCCAGGCGCCATGAGGCTGTTTATTCATTTTAATAAAATAAAATCCTGATAGATGAAAAAGATGTATAGTGTTCTTTCACTGGTTTGCCTGGTACAGTTGATCGTGGTTCTTGAGGGGAATGCCCAAAGCTCCCGCACGTATCACACTAACAAAGCAATATCCGGGCAGACGGAAGAGACACAGGGTGTCAATTATTTATTGCTGCATAAGGCATATGCGGGCACTTTAATGACCGATCATTACCTAATGGGAAAGATATCAGCCATCAGGGGGGCTGTCTGTTGCTGGAACCGCAAGTGGACGGTGGAAGTAAATACCGCCAGTGCCTATAACACTGACCGGGGAAGCATTATCACGTATAATGAACCGGCATCGCTGGTGAAGCTTACTTATAATGGCGAAAGGTACCTGGCAGTTTCTATAAACAATACTTCCAGCCTGAATTCCTTCTCCTTTACGGGGTACGCGCAGGGAGAAAGCCTGCTGCTGGTATATGACGACAATGTCAGCGATGTGGAAGCTTTTACCAATTACGACCCGGTGACCATACAAGGGAATGTGGGGATAGGTATTCCCGGCACTGCTGCAAGATTGCATGTTACCGCTCCCCAGGGCGCTACCCTGGCGAAGTTTACACAATCCGATATCGTGCATACGGATGCTTACCTGAGCGTAGATAATTCAACCACCGTTACCGGGCATTTCATTCCTGCTTTAAGGGGACGTAGTAAGGCGCCCGGCAGACCCTTTGGCATATCGCTGGTTGGCGAGGCGGATGATATTGTACCGCCGGGCGATGAGCTTTATGGCGGCGCGGTTATAATAGACGGCAGAAGTAAAAATGGAACCCCGCTGGTGAACAATAATGTGCTGATGGTAAACAGTTATGGCAAAAACCTGGTGGCGGTGAAGGCAAATGGGAGTATGGGGATAGGTGTTACAGACACAAAGGGGTATAAGCTGGCGGTAGCGGGGAGTATGATCGCGGAAAAGGTAAAAGTGAAGCTGCAGGGCAACTGGCCGGATTATGTGTTTGCGGAGGGATACGAGCTGCTTCCCATCCATGAACTGGCGTCTTACGTGCAATCTAATCAGCACTTACCGGATGTTCCTTCCGCAAAGGAAGTGGAAAAAGAGGGCCTCGATGTGGGAGAAATGAATAAGCAGCTACTGAAGAAGATCGAGGAGCTGACATTGTATGTAATACAGTTGAAACAGGAGAGTGAAGCCCAGCAGCAGATGATCAATGAGCTAAAGCAAATTATCAAAAAGTGAGGCGGCTGTGTGTAAATCAAATGCCGCTGATCTGATGAAGTATTAAGTATACAAAAGTGAACAATATATGAATAAGTTTGTCATAGCCTTAATGATTTCTGTTGCAACAACAGGCAGCATTCATGCCCAGGTAAGCGCGCCTCCTCCGGATCTGATAAGAGTAGGTACGGTTGCCCCGGAAGTGGCAAGCCTGGGAAAATTTGGCAATATACCTGTGAGCCCTTGTACGGGGATACCGGGTATCAGTATCCCGGTTTATAACATTAGTGTCGGGAAAATTACCTTGCCCATTTCACTGGATTATCATGCGGCGGGCATACGGGTAGATGAAACGGCTAGTTGTGTAGGTCTGGGATGGTCACTGAATGCCAATGGAATGATATACCGGACAATGGTCGGCAGGCCGGATGAAGAATCGGGGACCGGCTACATTGCCTCTCCGGATGCACATTCAGTGGTAATGTCAAAGGGAACATATGCTACCTATCTTTTTAAAATACATAAGGGATTGGCTGATGCAGAACCGGATATTTTCCAATATAATTTCAATGGACAAAGCGGTAAGTTCATTTTTAAACATGATGGATCCGTAATGGAGATACCGGCGTCTAACAATAAAATTGTTTATTCCGGTGGAAATTTTACCATTACCAATGACAATGGCGATGTCTATATTTTTGACGAAAAACAGTTGAGCCAGTCATCTGAGGTGACGACGCCTATATATACCAGTCATTGGCGGCTGACAAAAATAGTAGCAGCCAACACGACGGATACCATTTACTTTTCGTATGAATCCGGGTGCAGCAGCACTGGAGTTTCATGACCTGATCGTGGTGGAGAACAGGATATCCTTTGGCATTCCCCTTCCGCACATCCCTGTATCCGAAGGAGTGGGCGTTGTCGAAAGCGTGGGTAGTAAGGTGACCCGCTGGAAAAAAGGCGACCGGGTAATGATCCCGTTCATTAGCCGCTGGGAGGCCGGGCGTAATACGCCTTATCATGATCAGTGGAGAACGGGCTTTTCACGGCCCGGGCTTTTGGCGGAGTATACCGTACAGCCGGAAAATACGCTGGTCCGTACGCCGGGCAATCTTAGCGATGCGGCAGCAGCCCCCTTGCCGGTCGGCGGGCTCACGGTCTGGGCATGCCTGGTGGAACAGGCTGATATCCGGGCCGGACAGACGATCCTGGTGCAAGGGAGCGGCGGCGTATCCCTCTTCGCTCTGCAGATCGCTAAAATGTTCGGGTTAAAAGTGATCGCCACTACCGGCAGCCTGGAAAAAGCGCAGCGCCTGAGAGACCTTGGCGCGGACGAAGTGATCAATTACAGGGAGCTGCCGGAATGGAGCGGCGAAGTAAAACGCCTGAACGGTGGGACTGGGGTGGATGTAACGCTGGATGTAGCGGGAACGGACACGATTGAGCAAAGCATCCTGTCAGTAAAACAGCACGGCTTTTTGGGGCTGATCGGCCTGATGACGGGTACCCGGCTGAGCATAGACCTGATACCGCTTATTACGAACTATGTGCGGCTGCAGGCCTGTTCGGTAGGCCATGCGCAGGAACTGAACGATCTTGCCAACGCTGTTGAAAGGAATAACATCAGCCCGGTTATAGACAGTGTGTTTCCCATGGAGCAGGTGCAGGACGCCTTTTACAGGTTTAAATCGGGCAAGGCGTTTGGCAAGGTGGTGCTTACCTGGTGAGGGCTATGCTTTCCCCTTTCGTCTACACATTTCCCCCTGAAGTCTATTGCGCCCGTTTCCTTTTCCTCCTGTTGATAGCTTTGTACAAAAGCAAATGCATATGTACCTGAAAGCATCAACAGAAAGAAAGATCATCCGCTGGCTGCACATCCTGCTGAGCATTCCTATCCTGGGGTTTATTTATGGCCCCGTGTCCACCATGCCTGCCGCCGCCAATGCCGTGCGGTTTGTGTTCCTGCCGGTGGTGGTGCTCAGCGGGTTCTGGATGTGGAAGCGCCACTGGTTCCGGAAAAGGCGGAGATAGCAGGATATGGCATAATTGTGCCAGGATAAGACCTCCGGCATAAATATTGCGCGATAACGCCTATGGATATATACGCGCAAAAGGGCAAAAGCATTCCCCGGAAAACAATCGTTATTATCCTGGAGCTGCTGCTGATCTGGCTATCCTGTTGGATCATGTTCCAGCGCGGTGGCGATGTGATAGCCGGCTGGCTGGGCATTGCCAACAGCAGCGGCGCCACGGCCAGGAGAACCATCCTCTTCATCTTTTCCATCATTGTTTTCCTGCGCATGAGCTTCATGATGCTGGTGCTGCTGAAACGCAGGATGCCCTGGGCGGAGGTTATCAGCGTGCCGGTCGCTTTTGCAGTTTATTATGTAGGGTTTCCATTGCTGGCATTACCGGTGGATAGGCCCATTGACGGGGTCGATTACCTGGGTATCTTCATTTTTGCTGCGGGCTCTTTTATCAATACCTGCAGCGAGCTGCAAAGGCACTTCTGGAAAAAAGCCCCTGCGCACAAGGGCCGGTTGTACACGGAGGGACTGTTCAGGTATTCCATGCATATCAATTATTTCGGCGACCTGCTCTGGGTAAGCGGCTATGCCATACTGACCCGGAACTGGTATGCGGCCCTGATACCGGCGTTGCTGGCCGTCCTTTTCATTTTCTTCAATATTCCCCTACTGGATGCGCACCTGCGTTCAAAGTACAAGGCGGATTTCGATGCCTATGCAGGACGCACCCGGAAGTTCATTCCTTTCATCTACTGAACGGGCGCGCCTGGCAGTTCAGCGGGTATTTTGACAGCTTCACCGGTTGGCGCCGGATTTTGTTGCCTGCTGCGGGTCAAATTGCAGTACCAAAAATACCGTACAATGAAAAAGATCATGCAACCCGGTTTTTTTATGCTGTTCCTGGCAGCCGCCCTGGGCATAGCCGGCACCGCTGCCGCCCAGGCAGACACTACTGCCAAACAGGTTGTCCAGGCCAACAAGGCCAATCGTGAGGCTAAACGGCAAAGCAACCTGTCCGCCACCCAGGCTGCGCACGCGGAAGTAAAGGCCAACCGCAGCGCCACTTACCAGGAAAATAAAGCCAATGTGCAATCTGCCACTGCCGACGGCGCAGTTACAAAGGAGGAAGCGCAAAGCGTGCGTACCGCCAATCAGACCAACCGTAGTGAACGGAGAACGCAGAACGCGCAAGTGAAGCAGTCCCGCCACCAGTCCAACCAGGCAAACAGGAGAAGTACTTATCAGGCTAATAAAGCGAACAGAAGGCAGTAACGGGAACCATGACCGATGGTCATTGAAAAGACGCCCGGCGAGGTTGTGCAGCACCGGCTCACAGCTTCGCCGGGCGTCGCATTTACTGTATGCTGTTTGCAAAATCATGAACGGCTTCATAAAATTACGATATATCGTAACGGCTAATTTGGAGGCTTCAGTATAACTATATTATAATCAGTATGTTGCAAGGTGGCATTCTTATTGACTATTCTACGGCCTAACAAATTAATGATTCATGAAACCATCACCCAACTTATTGTCTCCCGACAACCATGCATTGGTACTAATTGACTTTGAAGGCCAGATGGGCTTTGCCACCAAAAGCATTCCCCTGAGCGAATTGAGGACCAATACCGCCATCATTGCAGGCGCATCAAAGATCTTCAATGTTCCTACCGTTGTCACTACTGTAGCGGAACAAACTTTTTCAGGCCCGGTATTTCCGGAGGTAGAGGTTTTTTACCCGCAGGCCACTTCCGGTTATATTGATCGCACGACTATGAACACCTGGGAAGATGAAGCCGCTTATAAAGCCATTGCCGGTAAAGGCAAAAAGAAACTGGTGATGGCCGGGCTCTGGACCGGCGTTTGTATTGTGGGACCGGCACTGTCTGCGCTGGAGGAAGGGTATACCGTGTATGTGATCACCGATGCCTGCGGCGATGTGAGCACGGAGGCGCATGAGCGCGCAGTACAGCGTATGGTGCATGCCGGCGTTATACCCATGACCTCCATCCAGTACCTGCTGGAGCTGCAGCGCGATTGGGCGCGGCAGGAAACCTATGCTGCGGTCACAGACCTGATGAAGCAGTATGGAGGCGCCTATGGCATCGGTATTCATTATGCGCACAACATGCTGCAGCACTAGGATGCGGGTGCTGTTCTCCAGGACCGGCAGGCGCATTGCTGCTATGCTGACTGTTTGCCTGGCCTGTAACCAGGCAAACAGTCAAAGCTTCGGGCTGATGCGGTTTGACGAGCATTATGAGCAATACCGGGATTCCACACGGACTTTTTATAACGGTATCAAGTATACGCCGCTGAACAGCAGGAAGACAGTATACGTGACCGCAGGCGGTGAGCTCCGGTGGGAGTATGTGGATTTTCGTAACGAGGACTGGGGGCGGCTGGGCCTTGGGCACAACAGCTTCTTGCTGCAACGATACAATCTCCACGCCGATCTCCACGCCGGGCCGCACTTCCGGCTCTTTGTACAGGTGAGGAGCGCCTGGGAGAACGGCCGTAAGAACGGGCCGCGCCCTATCGATGAAGACAAGCTGAATATCCAGAACCTTTTCGTAGATGCAGTGATCCTGCATAAGCCACACCGGACGCTGACCGCCCGGTTGGGGAAGCAGGAGCTGAACTATGGCAGCGGGAGGCTGATCTCTGTCCAGGAGGCGCCCAACCTCCGGCTGGCCTTTACCGGCGCCAAATTGATGTATGCTACACCGAACCTTGCCATAGACGGATTCCTGATGATGGCCGACTCGGTAAGAACGGGAGCATTCGACAACAAGCCTACCCGGGAGCTGAACTTCTGGGGCGTCTATACGAAGATCATCATCCCCCGGTTTCCCAACATCGACCTGTATTACCTGGGTTTCCGCAGGGACGGGTCTGAGTTTGAAGAGGGGCGCGAAAAGGAACGGCGTCATTCGCTGGGGGCCAGGATATGGCGGCACGGTGGCGGGTTTATCTATAACCTGGAATCCGTGATCCAGTTCGGCACATTCGGCGCGGGCCGCATCCGTGCCTGGACCGCCTCCGCCGACCTCGGTTACCACTTCCGGCACGCCTGGGGACAGCCTTCCATCAACCTCCGGAACGACTACATCTCAGGGGACCGGCAGCAGGGTGACGGGCATCTGCAAACGTTCAACCCGCTGTATCCCAAAGGGGGATATTTCGGGTTCAGCCCGCAGATAGGCCCGGTGAACCTGATAGACATCCATCCCTATGCAAACGTCCATATCGGTAAACAATTGCTGGCGCAGGCAGATGTGGTGATGAACTGGCGGTATTCCCTGCAGGACGGCGTATACCGGCCAAGTGGGGGCTTCAATTTCGGCGGGGCCGCTTCACGGGAAAGGTATATCGGTACGGCCTATCTGGCCAGCCTGGTGTATACTCCCAACCGGTTTGCATCACTTAACTGCGGCATCCAGTATTTCCGGGTGGGCGCTTTTGTAAAGGACCTGGTTGCTGCGCCGGAGAATGGCGTTTTTGTGAATGCCCGGCTGACCTTCAAATTTTAATAACCGTAAATAATGCAAGCCATGATTATGACAAGCATCATGACACAAGCAGATATGATCTTATTTAACGGCAGGATCCATACAGTGGACCCGCAAAACCCGTCGGCTACCGCGGTGGCTGTCAGGGACGGGAAATTCATTGCCGTAGGGGACGATGCGACCGTATTGAACCAGTACCGGTCGGAAACTACGCAGGTCATTGACCTGAAAGGCAAACGCACTATCCCGGGCCTGATCGATTCCCATATACACCTGATTCGCGGCGGGTTGAATTATAACCTGGAGCTGCGCTGGGACGGCGTGCCTTCACTGGCGGACGCCCTCCGCATGCTGAAGGACCAGGTGGCCGTTACGCCGTCGCCACAATGGGTGCGGGTGGTAGGCGGATGGACGGAGCACCAGTTTGCAGAAAAGCGCATGCCCACGCTCGATGAGATCAATGCGATCGCGCCGGACACGCCCGTTTTCATTATGCACCTGTATGACCGTGCTTTGTTGAACCGGGCTGCCATCCGCGCGGTGGGCTTTACCAGGGATACGCCGGCCCCCCCTGGTGGCCACATTGAAAAGGATGCCAGGGGCGAGCCGACCGGCCTGATACTGGCCAGTCCCAATGCCCTGATCTTGTATTCCACGCTGGCCAAGGGGCCTAAGCTGCCTTATGAACAGCAGGTGAACTCTACCCGTCATTTCATGACGGAACTGAACCGCTTCGGCATTACCAGCGTGATAGATGCCGGCGGCGGCTTCCAGAATTACCCGGACGATTACGAGGTTATCAACGAGCTGCATGAAAAGGAGCAACTGACCGTCAGGATTGCCTATAATCTCTTTACCCAGCGTCCGAAGCAGGAGCTGGAGGATTTCCGGCACTGGACGCAGTCAGTGAAGCTGTACCAGGGCTCGGATATGTACCGTCACAACGGCGCCGGTGAAATGCTGGTGTTCTCCGCCGCCGACTTCGAGGATTTCGTACAGCCACGACCGGAGCTCCCGGATGTAATGGAGGAAGAACTGGATCGGGTGGTGCGCCTGCTGGTAGCACAACGCTGGCCTTTCCGCCTGCACGCTACCTATAATGAAAGCATCAGCCGCTTCCTGGATGTTTTTGAAAAAGTGAACCGCGACATTCCTTTTGACGGGCTGCCCTGGATGTTTGACCACGCGGAAACGATTGACGAGCGCAATATAGACCGGGTGAAAGCCCTGGGCGGCGGGATCGCCATTCAAAGCCGCATGGCTTTCCAGGGTGAATATTTCACCGATCGCTATGGTGCTGCAACTGCGGCGCATACGCCGCCTGTAAAGCGAATGCTGCAGGCCGGTGTGCAGGTGGGAGCGGGTACAGACGCTACCCGTGTAAGCAGCTACAATCCCTGGGTGGCCCTTTACTGGCTGTCCGCAGGTAGAACTGTAGGCGGGCTGCAGCTTTACGGGGATGAGCAGCGGCTGAGCCGGGAAACGGCCCTGGAGCTGTATACCCGGGGCAGCGCCTGGTTCTCCAACGAACAGCAAAAGAAGGGCGCCATCAAAGCCGGTCAGTTGGCAGACCTGGCTGTACTGGATGCAGACTATTTCAGCGTGGAAGAGGATGGTGTCAAATCCATTGAATCGGTGCTGACCATGGTAGGCGGTAAGATCGTATACGCGAAAGATGAGTTTGCGGGTTATGCGCCGCCACCCATCCCTATCCTGCCCGACTGGTCGCCGGTAAGCCGGAACGGGGGATACTATGCTGCCGCAAGACCCGGCCGGCAGCGGCCGGCGGAGCGAAGTAACTTCGGCGGTGACGCAGCCGCAATTTCGGCCGCTGTCCATTGCTGCAGCGGCAGTTGTAATGTACATGGGCATGATCATGACCGCGCCCGGCGCAGTGCAGTGCCGGTCAACAACTACAGCGCTTTCTGGGGCGTATTGGGATGTTCTTGTTTCGCTTTTTAAAAATTCAGGTATGATCGAACTCATAAAACCACTCTTTTATTCGGACCTCGGTAGCGACCTGGCTAATGCAGCCCTGTTAGGTTTCCGGGTGCTGCTGGCTATTGAGCTGTTCCGCGTACATGGCATGAAGAAGTTCCGGGTGGAGAACGGGCAGCGGGAGCATGTGCCCAACCCGCTGCACCTGCCGGATAAGCTGAACGGGTGGATGGCCACCTTTGCGGATACCGTAGTGCCCTTCCTGGTCATACTGGGCGCAGGCACCCGGCTGGCCGTCATCCCTACCATCGGCGTAACGGCGGTTGGCTATTTCGTGGTGCACCGGCGTGACAGCCTGGAGGTGCGCGATGTTCCGTATATGTACACTATCGCGCTGCTCCTGCTCCTGTTCCTGGGAGCGGGCCGGTTTTCATTGGACACTATTTTCTATCATCTTTTAAACTAAATACATGATGCAGGTAAGGATTGGCATTAAACAGGAGTACCTGGCGGCAGTAGCACATTCGCTGGCAAAGATACTGGCGGATGAATTTGTTCTTTATACCAAAACCAGGAAAGCGCACTGGTGCGTGACCGGACCGGATTTTCACAGCAAACACCTGTTCTTCGAGGACCAGTACAAACAGTTGGAAGAGATCGTGGACGAGGTGGCGGAACGTATCCGCGCGCTGGGGCATTTTCCCCCCGCCACGTTGAAGGAATACCTGGCTCTCACACACCTCACGGAGCAATCGAGGGAAAAGAATAACTCGGCCGGCCATATCAGGGAATTGCTGGCGGATCACGAGAGCATCCTGGTGCATTTGCGGGAAAACATCAACGACTATGTAACGGCCTTTCATGATGCCGGCAGCAGCGACTATATCACCGGGCTGATGGAAACCCACGAAAAGATGGCGTGGATGTTAAGGGCGCACCTGGAGTAGTATGCAAAGGGGCGCCTGTTTTTATTACTTATTAAACAACCGAAGCGATGATAGCACAACGGCACAATATCAACCGTATTACTTTTTTGCTGGCCTGGGTGGCCGGGTTTTGTGACACCGCTACATTCGTTGCCGGCGATTCTATTTTCTCGGCGCATGTTACCGGTAACTTTATCGTGTTTGCCGCGCAGATCGTTGCCGGTGCGGACGGCGGTGAGTCCTGGATAAAGTTGCTCACTTTCCCGGTATTTGTAGTGGCGGTGATGACGGGCGGCTGGCTGGCGGAAAAGACGCCGCGTAATTATAAAATATTGCTGGCGGAAGGGATTATCTTGGTGGTTTGTGGCGTAGTTGCTATTTTACTGCCCTTCCTGGAAGGGATGGAGGAGACAATATCTGTTTACCTGATCGTCATGACTACAGTATTCGGCATGGGATTACAAAATGCTTTTGGAAAATTATTCGCGAAGGAAACGCATGGGCCCACTACCATGATGACCGGTAATGTGACCCAGGCCTCGCTGGACCTGGGGAGCCTGGTCCGCAAGGGGAATACCGGTGAAGTGCCGGCCCTGGCGAGTTTCAGGAAGCAATCCATTACTATTGGCGGCTTCCTGGCGGGTTGTGTAACGGGCGCCATATTGGCCAGGTGGCTGGGGTTGAGCGCGATCATTATACCAGGTGTGGCCATCGTGATCTGCTACCTGCAGGGGGAGACGGCTATATTTAAATCTGCCGGGGATGCAGCGGAAACGTAATATCATAACAGGGATGGCGGGGGGATGGCCGCTGGCATTGCTGTTGGCGATGTCCAGCCATCTTTTTGCACAATCCGCGCAGATAAAGATCAACCAGTTGATCCGGGAGAAAGGGGAAGACACGGCGGCGGTAAGGGCGCTGATGCAGTTGGGTGAGGCTTACCTGGACAGGCCGGAATCGCTGGAGGCGGATATGATGGCGGCATTTGCGGTCGCTGCCCGGATGGAATCGCTGAGCGGGCAATTGCATTACCAGAGAGGCCTGGGGCTCAGTCGGCTGCTGCAAGCCAAGGCCTTCCGGGAGTCCGGCCATGCGGACCGCGGGAGGCAAGCCAGCGGGGAGGCCGTACAGTTGCTGACCGCGCACGGAACGCCTGCAGAACGGGCACAGGCCATCCTGGAACTGGGAGGCACCTATTCCATTGAACCGCCCGATATCTCCCGGAAAATACAGTTGTACGAGCAGGGCGCCGACATTTATATGCGCGCAGGCAATGAACTGACTGCCGCTCAGCTTAAGGAGTTTATCGGCGACCTGTTGCAGGTGAACCAGCAATACGACCGCTCGCTGCAGGTGCTGCAGGAATGCCTGGCTATTTACCGGAAAACGGGCTACGAGCGTTTGCACGGCGTCTATTCCATTATGGCGGAGGCCTATCATGGAAAAAACAATTTCGTGGAATCGCTCCGGTACAACCTGCTGGCAGTGGAAACCGGCGAAAAGCTGGAGGAGAAAGGTCCGCTGATGGCCACCATCTATAACCGCGTGGGGCTGAACTATTACAGCGTAAAATATTTTGACCAGGCTATCGATTATTTCAATAAAGGGCTGGCGCAGGCGCGGGCAGGTAACGACAGCGCTTCCGCCAAAACACTTTTACTGAATATTGCCGATGCCCTGCGCAATAAGGGCGCATACCGGGCCAGCCTCGATTCGCTGGCAAGGGCCGCGGACTACGGGCATTCCGACAGGAAGGACGAAAGGGCGCAGATCGAGGTAGCTCACCTGAAGAATTATGTAGAGCTGCATGCTCCCGGCAAAGCAAAGGTCTATTACGGGCATTTGCTGCAGCTCTACCGGGAGCCGGGGGGCAGTGCTACCACCAACCAGTACTTGCGCATGGCCATTGCCTATTACCTGCAGTCCACCGGGGCGTTTGCAGAAACGGTTCCTTTCCTGGCAGCGTTTGAGAAGCAAAAGGAGAAAACGCATTTATCCCTCGTGAAAAGGGCGGAGGGCGAGTACCTTGCCTACCGGACCGATTCGGCGCTGGGCGACCTGAATGCCGCAATCAGGCACCTGCTGCTGTACAAAAAGTTGTCCGATTCACTGACCAGCACTAACCAGGCCAGGCAACTGGGCCTGCTGCGGCTGCAGTTTGAAACCGAGCGAAAAGACCAGGACATCAGGCTGCTGACACAGAAAAGCCAGCTCCAGGAGGCTTCTCTGCAAAAGGAAAAAGTATACCGCAACGTATTTATTGCCGGGGTGTGCATGCTGCTTATATTCCTGGCGATGCTGTACAACCGGTACCGGCTGAAACAGCAGGTCACGGCCCGGATGGAGCTGCAGCAGCGCGAGATCAATTCCCGGAATGAAGCGCTGAAGAAGCTGGTAGACGAGAAGGAGTGGCTGCTCAAGGAGATCCACCACCGGGTGAAGAACAACCTGCAGATAGTTATCAGCCTGCTGAACACCCAATCCGAATACCTGGATAATACGGACGCCATCATGGCCCTGCGGAACAGCCAGCGCCGCATGTACGCCATGTCGCTGATCCACCAAAGGCTATACCAGGCCGAAACGCTGGGCGAAATTGACATGAACTGGTATATCGATGAACTGATACGCTATATGAAGGAGTGCTTTGATACAGGCGGCAGGATCACATTTGAGGTGGACTATGATAAAATATCCCTGGATGTGGTGCAGGCAGTGCCCCTGGGCCTGGTGTTGAACGAAGCAGTGAGTAATTCCATCAAATATGCATTTCCCGGAAACAGGAAAGGGAAGATCAGGATCCGGTTTAAAAGAGTGGATGATTACCATTGCAGCCTTGCTATATCTGACAACGGGGTGGGCTTCGGCGACCATGCAGCCCCGGAGGGGACCGCATCGCTTGGCATGAGCCTGATGAGAGGGTTGGCAGACCAGTTGGGCGCGGATTATGAAATGGAAAGCAGCAATGCCGGCGTAGCCGTCACTATCCGCTTTCAAAGCCGGTCGTTCAGCGGTGAAGCACTAAATTATAATTAAATGAGCGGGAAGGAAAAGATACTGATCGTAGAGGATGAGTTCATCGTAGCCAACGATCTGCGGATCATGCTGGCGAAAGGCGGGTATAGCGTTTGCGGCATCGCCGCCTCGGCAGAACAGGCCCGGGCGCTCATCGCGCAGAAGCAACCGGACTGGGTATTGCTGGACATTATGCTGAAAACCGCTACCACTGGTATTGAACTGGCCAGGGAGCTGCTGCATGCCAGGATACCCTTCCTGTATATTTCCGCCAATACCAACCAGCGTACCCTGGAAGCGGCCAGGGCTACGCAGCCATACGGCTTCCTGGTGAAGCCTTTCCGGGAGCGCGACCTGTTCGTAATGCTCGATATCGCCCGGTACCGTTACGGTGTGGAGACCGGCATGATCCGGCCGGAGGTATTTGAAGAGCCCGCGGCGAACGGCATTGACCCGGATATTGTGGGCGAAAGCACGCCCATTGAGGACGCCATCCGGAAAGTGCGGGTGGTGGCGCCTACAGCCACCTCGGTGCTGTTGCTGGGCGAAAGCGGCACCGGTAAGGAGCGTTTTGCGCACGCTGTTCACAGGCTTTCCGCCAGGAGAAACAAGCCTTTTGTTACGGTGAACTGCGCAGCATTGCCGGTATCATTGCTGGAGTCGGAATTATTTGGCCACGAGCGCGGCGCCTTTACGGGGGCCAACCAGCGGAGGATCGGGAAGTTTGAGCTGGCGCATGGCGGCACCCTGTTCCTGGACGAGATCGGCGAGCTGCCGCTGGAAGCGCAGGTGAAACTATTGCGTGTGCTGCAGGAAAAGGAGATTGAAAGGCTGGGCGGGGACCGGCCCATCAGTGTGGATGTGCGCGTGATCGCCGCCACCAACCGGAACCTGGAACAGGAGGTAGCAGAGCAGCGGTTCCGGCTGGACCTGTATTACCGGCTGAACGTTTTCCCGGTGGAACTGCCTCCCCTGCGCGAGCGTAAAGAGGATATCGGCATACTGGCGAACTATTTCTTAAGGAAGTTTGAAACCTCCCTGGGCAGGAAGGGCCTGAAGATGAGCAGCGGGGCGCTCCGGCTGCTGGAGCAATACGACTGGCCCGGCAACATACGGGAGCTGGAGCACATGATCGAGCGGCAGATATTGCTGACGCCGGGCGACGAGATCACGGAGATCGCATTGCCTGCTACGGGAAACCAGCCGGACACGGTGGGCGGGCCGCTCCTCACCCTGGAGGAAATGGAGCGTATGCATATTATGAAGGCGCTGAAAACCAGTAATGGCCGGGTGTCAGGGAAAGGCGGCGCTGCCGAGCTGCTGGATATTCCCGCACAGACACTGTACTCGAAAATGAAAAAGCTGGGCATCCGTTCCGGTTACCAATAGGCGTTCCGGTTACACGTCACAGTACGCCGGTTTCCTGCCCGTCTATAAAATGTTCCTTCTTTATTCCCAGTTTCTGCATTTTGGAGATCAGCGTGGTGGCTGGCAACTGCAGCTTGAGGGCGGCGCCATTGGGGCCCGATATTCTGCCGCCGGATAGTTTCACCACCTTGAGGATGTAATCCCGTTCTACATCCGCCAGCGGGCGGACCTGCAGGTCCTTCATATTGGCGGTATGCAGCAGGTGGCTTCTTTCGGGAAGCTGGATATCCCGGATGGTAGTAGTATTGGTGAGCAGCACGGCGCGCTCTACGAGGTGCTCCAGCTCGCGGACGTTGCCGGGCCAGGAATAACCCATGAGTTTTTCAAGCGCCTTATGGGATATATTGTTTATTTTTTTTCCTGACTGCCTGGCAAAGCGTTCAATGAAATAGGAGACCAGCGCCGGTATGTCCTCTTTCCGCTTGCGCAAAGGTGGGAGATGGATAGGAAACACGTTGAGCCGGTAATAGAGATCGCTGCGGAACCGGTTGGCCGCTACTTCTGTCTCCAGTTGCTTGTTGGTGGCAGCGATGATGCGCACGTTCACTTTAATAGTGGTTTTCCCGCCTACCCGTTCAATCTCTTTTTCCTGCAGGGCGCGTAATAATTTCGACTGCAGCTCCTGGGGCAGCTCACCGATCTCGTCCAGGAAAATGGTGCTGTTGTTGGCGAGTTCAAACTTGCCGATGCGCCGGTCCAGCGCGCCGGTGAAGCTACCTTTCTCATGGCCGAACAGTTCGCTTTCTATCAGGCTGGCAGGTATCGCAGCGCAGTTGACCTTGATCATCAGCTTCTCCCTGCGGGGCGATGCTTCGTGGATGGCCCTGGCCACCAGCTCTTTGCCTGTGCCCGTTTCGCCGAGCAGCAGTACGGTAGCGCCGGAAGGGGCTACCTGTGAAACCAGGCGATATACCTTTTGTATCTCCTTCGACTCGCCTACCAGGTTGGAGAACCCACCGCCGGATCTTTGTTCTTCCAGCAGGTAGTGGTTCTCTTCTTCCAGTTGCTGTTTGTACCTTTCTATCTCTTCCATCTGCTGTTCGATCTGCTCGTTGGCCAGTACGTTGCACATACCGGTGCCCAGCAGGTCTGCGATGCCTGTCAGTAACCCCGACTGGCCCGTGTGAAAGGAGCTGGCCTTTTCGCCGTACAGGTACAGTACGCCTTTGTGCTCGTTGCGGTTTGCTATTTTTACTACCATCAGCGACCGGATGCCCATTTTATGCCAGTGCGGAATGTACGAGGGTTTATGCTTGCGGGCCATCAGGTCTGCCATACGGAAGATGAGGGGGCCGGGAGCCGCAAGGGCGGCATCAAAGATGCCATCGTTCACCGGGTGTTCCTTATGCAGGACGGGACTGATCTTTTTGCCCGCCTGTTGGCGGCTATACAGGAAAGGGGAGTGGGTCTGTTCCTCCTCGTGCAAAAGACAGAGCGTGTAGTATACGCCGTTGAAGAGGCCCAGTATATCTTCATTGATGATATTCCAGAGATCGTTGCGGTTCCGGGCGGTGGCAATGCGGGCGGCCACACAAAGCAGGATGGCCTGCTCATTTTCCTTCTGCCGTAACTGCGCCAGTACTTCCTTTGAACCGGTGGCGCGCGCTGATGATCCGTTTTTAGGCATTCCCGAAATTACGAAACAACGTAAATATTTACACCCGATCTACGAAATAACATAAAGCCGTCCTCCTTTCAGCAAACCGTAAATTTCTTAAAGCCCTTAATAATTTTACGATATAACGTAACACAGCAGCGGCGGCGTTTTGTGTAAGTTGTTGTTAATCATGTTATTGTGAGTAGGCATGCGCTTTGGTTAAGTAGGGCTACTTTATTAAACCTAAACAAAAGTTTTATGACTACAAGAACAACGCCCCCGGTACCGGCGCCCGTAGCCGGGGACCCGGCTATTTCTGCTGCAACAAAAGCATTCCTGGAAGCGCTGAATGCGCCCGGCGGCCCCGGGCTGGAAACCCTTACGCCGGCGCAGGCCCGCCAGGTGCTGGTAGATGTGCAGGCCGGGGTGGAAGTGGACTACTCCGGTATCGAGGAAAGTGAAAAGACCATTGAGCAGGACGGCTACCAGGTGAAGCTGAACATTGTAAGGCCCGCGGGCGCTACCGGGGCATTACCGGTATTTATCTTTATTCATGGCGGCGGCTGGGTGCTGGGAGACTATCCCACGCACAGGAGAATGGTGCGCGACCTGGTGGTGCTGTCGGGTGCCGCCGGGGTGTTCGTGAATTACACCCCTTCACCTGAAGCCCGTTACCCGCAGGCAATAAACGAGATCTATGCCGCCACCAAATGGGTAGCGGCCAACGGGCCGGAGATCAATGTGGACGGCAAAAAGCTGGCCATTGCAGGCAACAGTGTGGGCGGTAACATGACGGCTGTGACCACGCTGAAGGCGAAGGAGCAAAACGGGCCGGAGATCCGCCTGCAGATACTGTTCTGGCCGATCGTGGATGCGCGCTTCGATACGGAAAGCTACCAGCTTTACGGGAAGGACCGTTTCCTGACCGTTCCGCTGATGAAGTGGATGTACGACCAGTATACCACTGATCCTGCCGAGAGGGCGCAGATCTATGCTTCCCCGCTTAATGCCACGATAGAGCAATTGAAAGGGTTGCCGCCTGCGCTGATACAGGTGGCCGATGCCGATATTCTGCGTGATGAAGGAGAAGCCTATGGCCGCAAGCTGGATGAGGCCGGAGTACCTGTAACGACTATACGCTATAATGGCATGATCCATGATTTCGGGTTGCTGAACGCGCTGGCTGGTCTTCCCCAGACGAAGTCCCTGTTCCTGCACGCCGCAGCGGAACTGAAAAAATATCTTTTCTGATCGTTTACAGGTGCATTGAGGAAACCCCATAGGGGCAATCTTGTACTTTTCAAAGGGGTGTAAAGGGCACCGGAGCGGGCGCCCTTTACGCTGCCCTTTTATTTTATGGCATGCGCCCCGCTGTTGCAAAAGCTAATCCGGACAAAATAAAGGCGGCTCATCAATACCCGGCAATACTTATCTTTGCCGCCGGAACCTATTGCCTTTGAAAACCATAAAACCCTTAGTCCGATAACTGCAACCTTACTACGTCATTCAAAACTACCCATATGATGAAAAACCTACCCGTACCTATCCGGCTTTTAGCTGCCGGCTTACAGCAATTATGCTTTGCAACGCTGCTGTTGCTGGCCATCCCTCCGGGGGAGGCCTACAGCCAGCTCCCCGCCGGGTTTATCCAGCGGAAACTGACCGGCGACGTGATCAACGAAGCCACCTCCATGGCGCATGCGCCCGACGGCCGCATTTTCATGGCGGAACGCTCCGGCCATGTAAAGGTGTTCCTGAACGGTACCGTGGCCACGGTGCATACCGTAAGCACCACCACCGCCGCAGAACAGGGCCTGCTGGGCATCGCCCTGCACCCGCAGTTTGCGGCTAACGGCAAATGCTACATTTTTTACACCAACCCGGACATGACACGGCACTACCTGGACCTGGTCGTGATCAATGCCGCCAGCCAGGTGACTTCCGTTACCCGCGTGATGGAGTTTGACCCCATCATCAACGGCTTCCATAACGGCGGTGCGCTGCAGTTCAGGGACGGTTTCCTGTACATTGCGATCGGGGAGAGCAATGCTTCGGCAGAATCGCCCAAGCCGGACACCTACCGGGGAAAGATCCTGCGGCTGACGGAAGACGGGCAGCCCGCGCCCGGCAATCCCTATTACAACGAGCCCGGCGCATCCCGGCAAAAGCGCAGCATCTGGGCCAAGGGCATGCGCAATCCCTGGAAGATGAGCCTGGACCCGGTATCGCAAAAACTATTCGTGATCGATGTGGGTGGTAACTACGAGGAGATCAATGACGTGAGCAACCCGGACCCCGCCCGCAATTACAATTACGGTTGGGACCAGCGCGGGCGTTCCGGCCCGGAGCAGGCGGACACCACCATTCCGGCTGTTTTCTATTACCCGCACAGCGGCTGGGGATGCGCCATTACATCCGGTGTTTTCTTTACCCCCCCATCCACTAACTACCCGCCGCAGTACCGGAACCGGTTCTACTTTTCCGACTGGTGCTCCCCCTGGCTCAGGAGCGTGGACGCTACTAACCCCGGCGCAGGATGGGAGGAATTTGCTTCCGGCGGTTTCGGCTCCGTGCTGGGCACCAGCGTGGGCGCGGACGGCAATATCTACTACATCCGCTACAACAGCACCGGCAGCCTGTGGCGCATAGAATACGATAATAACCAGGCTCCCCTGGTAGTGAACCAGCCGGTCAGCGATACGGTGGTGGAAAGAGACCCGGCATCCTTTTTCGTGGAGGCTTCCGGGGCTACGCCGCTCAGCTACCGCTGGCAAAAGAACGGCGCAGATATACCCGGCGCTACCGCTGCCGCCTATACGATTGCGCAGGCGGCCATGGCTGATGCCGGCAGCTACCGCTGCATTGTGAGCAACGCAGTGGGCAGCGATACCAGTACGGCCGCCACCCTAACGGTTACTCCCTTTAATGCCCGTCCTGAACCGCATATACTCACGCCGTCTGCCACGCTGACCTGGGATGCCCTGGATACCGTGAGCTTCTCCGGCACCGCTACGGATGCAGAGGATGGCGTGCTGCCGGCATCCGCCTACCACTGGGAAGTGCGTTTTTTCCATAAGGACGATCCCACCAGCGAACACTGGCATCCCGGACCGGTCATCCCGGCCGGTATGACGGCGGGTACTTTCATAGCGGATAACGGCGGCGAGTCCTCGCCCAATATCTGGTTCCGTATACTCCTCACCGTTACCGACTCCGACGGGCGCACCGGTATAGATTCCGTGGACATCCAGCCCAACAAGGTGGTCCTGACGGCCGCGGCCAGTGTGCCGGGACTGCAACTGGTGCTGGGCACGCAGGGCACGGCGCCTTTCTCCAAAACCTTCGTGGTGAATACTCCTTTCACCCTGCAGGCTATCAGCCCGCAGGTGCTCCGTGATACTTCCTATGTATTCGCATCCTGGGAGCATGGCGGGGCGGAACTGCAATCCCTGCGCGCGCCGGCCGTGAATACCACTTACCTGGCGCAGTACCAGGCCAGCGCTTCCCTGCAGCAGCCTTATTCCGGTACGCCGGCAGCGCTGCCGGGTAAAATAGAGGCGGAGGATTTTGATACCGGCGGCGAAGGCATCGCCTACCATGATGCCAGCATAGGCAATGCCGGCAACCAGTACCGCACTGCTGCGGATGTGGACATTGAGGGCTGCTCCGAAGGCGGCTTCAACATTGGTTACGTAGCAGCCGGCGAGTGGCTGGAATATACGGTGAACGTAACTACCCCCGGCGTATATACGCTGGCCGCACGGGTGGCCACGCCTTACGACGGCAAAAGCTTCCACGTGGAGCTGGATGGGCAGGATATTACCGGCCCGGTGGCGGTGCCGCTTACCGGCGGTTTCCAGGCCTGGCAAACCGTGTACGTAACCACCCCGGCCCTTGCGGCAGGCGTGAAGGTGCTGCGCCTGGTGATGGAGGCGGCAGATTTTAATGTGAACTACCTGGCCTTTACCAATGGCACCGGCGGCACTACAGCCAATATACCCGGCCGCCTGGAGGCGGAGGCCTATGATGAAATGAACGGCATCGGAACGGAGGCCACCGCCGATGAGGGCGGCGGGCAGAATATAGGATGGGTGGCTGCCGGCGACTGGATGGACTATCACGTGAACGTAAGCACGGCCGGCGCCTATACAGTGGCCTTCCGCGTAGCCAGCGCCCCCGGCGGCGGACAACTGGAGCTGCGCAGCGGTACCGCCACCCTGGCATCGGTGAATATTGACGCTACCGGCGGCTGGCAGTCCTGGACAACGGTAACGGCTACTGTAAGCCTGCCGGCAGGTGAGCAGACCCTGCGTATTTATGCGGCAACCGGGGACTGGAACCTGAACTGGTTTGAGTTTACCCTGCCGGCAAACAACGGCAAGCTGCCGGAAGCCGGCGCCGCGCTGGTATACCCTAACCCCGCCAATAATATGCTGACGCTGCGCGGAATGACACAGAACGGGGTGGTAAATGTGATCAGCCTGTCTACCGGCCGCGCCGCCAGGTGGCAGGTCACTAACGGCACGCTGGACATCAGCGCATTAACGCCGGGCACCTATATTGTTGAGTTTTATGATGAAGCCGGTAAGCCCGTGCGGAAGAAGTTCGTCAAGCTGTAACCTTGCGTATTGCATATAAACAAAGCGGATGTCTCAATGTAATGAGACATCCGCTTTGCTTATGGATATAATGCGTTTTACCGCTTACTGGTAAGTTACTTCCAGGCTGATCGGCGTGGCGGCCAGTGCCTTGGAGATCGGGCAGTTTTCCTTGGCGCCGTTGGCGATAGTCTTAAACTGTTCTTCGGAAACGCCTTCAATCACAGACGCTTTCAGTTGCAGGGTGATACCGGCAATTTTCGGACCGGCAGCGGTGTCCAGCTCTACAGTAGCCTTTGTTTCCAGGTCGCCGGCAGTAAAGCCTGCCTGCGCCAATGCAGCGCTGAGGGCCATGGTGAAACACCCGGCATGGGAGGCGCCCAGCAGCTCTTCCGGGTTGGTGCCTACACCGTCTGCAAAGCGGGTGTTAAAGGAATATTGCGTTTGGTTCAGTACGGTGCTTTGTGTTGAGATCTCTCCCTGGCCTCCTTTAAGATCACCCTTCCAGTGGGCAGTGGCTGTTCTTTTCATTGCATTGGTTTTTATAATGTGAGAAATGGTATTTCGCTGTAAAATAGGGCATTTTTATGAACAATGATTTGGGGCAGTGTTAAATCGCTGTTGTATATATCATGGGAATTGTTGTACAAACCATTTGCCCGGGCGGGATATTCACGCTGCAATGATTACTATTGCCTGTCAAAACCATCATACCATGAACCTCCCTTTATCCACCCTTGGCATTTTTCACACAGTCGTTTCCGTTATTGCGCTGGTATTTGCCGCCATCTCCCTGGTGCGGGAGGGCGTGATCAACCCGCGCAGCAGAACGGGGCGGTACTACATGATCATTACGGTGATCGCCTGCGTTTCCGCTTTCGGGCTGTCCAGGGCCGGCGGCTTCAACCCCGGTCATGCGCTGGCATTGCTGATCCTGTTGCTGTTTGGCGTAGCGCTGCTGGCAGTACGTACACAGTTGTTCGGGCGCGCCTCCGCCTATGTGGAAGTATTTTGCATGTCTGCCACGCTGTTCTTTTCCCTGGTGCCGGGTATCAATGAAACTTTTTTGCGCCTGCCGCTTCGTAACCCGCTGTCTACGGACATTGATTCACCGGCTACGCAAAGGGCGCTGATGGTGCTGTTTGTGCTGTTCCTGGCCGGGGTGGGCTGGCAGTTGCTGAAAGTACGGGCAGCGGTACGGCAGCGGGCCGGCGGCATTATCCACTAAGCGCGCAACTTATTCCGACCGCAGGGACCTGGCCGGGTTGGCCAGCGCGGCCCGTATACCCTGGTAGCTCGCCGTCACTGCCTGTCCGCTTCCGGGCGAATGAAATTAAAACTCCCACCACTGTTGCTGCGGGTAGGAGTGGCCCAGCACCACCGGCTCCCCGATCAGCGGCGTGGTCACGGTAATGCCTGAACCACTGGCGGCGCTTGTCAGCCGCCGGATGGGCTCATTCCAGGGATGGTTGGCCAGTGCGAATTTGCCCCAATGCACGGGCAGCAGAGCTTTGGCCTGCAGGTCTTCGGCGGCCTGCAGCGTTTGTTCCGGGAACATGTGAATATAAGGCCAGGAAGCATTGTACTGCCCGCATTCCAGGATGGCGAGGTCAAAGGGGCCATATTTTTCGCCGATATCCCTGAAATGGGTATCGTAGCCGGAGTCGCCCCCGATAAAGATCGTATAGCCCGGCATTTGCAGCACATAGGATGCCCACAGCGAGGTGGCGCGCCGCAGGCCCCTGCCGGAGAAATGCCGTGCAGGCGTGGCCGTAAGCTGCATGTCCGGTGGCAATTGCACCGTTTCCCACCAGTCCATTTCCGTAATGCGCAGGTCCGTGGCGGCCGGGCTGCCAATATCCCTGCCCACGCCCAAAGGCACGTAACATGCGCCGGTGTGGGGCTGCAGGGCAGCGATGGTTTTCTTGTCCAGGTGATCGTAGTGGTTATGGGACAGTAGCAGATAGTCCAGCGGCGGCATATCCGTAACGCCATAGGTACCGGTGCCGGCAAAAGCCTTGATCATGCCGGGCAGGGGGGAGGCATGCCCGCTGAATACCGGGTCTACCAGGATGTTGGTGTCCCTGTAATGCAGCAGGTAAGAGGAATGGCCGAACCATACGATGACCGGCGCATCTCCCGGCAGCGCCCGCAGGTCGGTTTGCACGGAAGGAAGGGCATGGGAGGGCGTAATGCTGGAAGGCCGGCGGATATAATCAAACAGCAGCTTGCTGAAGGATACGCCTTCGGCCATTACCGGGGTGGCCGATAAATTCAGGAATTTATTACGCTGGTAGTGGGCGGAATCGCTGAGCGACCTCCATTTTTTCTTCATTATCATTAAAAATAGCTATTATCTGTAATTTAGAGGACGAATCAACAGACCGGAATATTGGATCAACAAGGTTATTTTTTTTATGAAACCGAGCATGACAACTTCGTTTCTCACACAGAGACATGTTAATGCGAGGTTCCATCTGACCGATGAAAAGACGGATATTAACAGATGAAAAAGCATGTAACCCTCTTTTGCCTGCTTGTGCTGGGATACACCTGGTGCAGGGGACAGGAAACCTGGAAGCTGAAGACGAACCGGGAAGGTATCGAGATCTACACAAAACAGTCCCGGCTAAATCCCGACCTGAAGGCCATCCGCGTGCGCTGCGTGCTGCCCGCTACGCTCTCCCAACTGGTAGCTATTGTGTTGGATGTGAACACCGGCGCGGAATGGGTATACAGCACCCGCTCCAGCGTATTGCTGAAGCAGGTGTCGCCGGCGGAGCTGTATTACTATTCGGAAGTGGAGCTGCCCTGGCCCTGCAGTAACCGCGATTTCATTGCCCACCTTACGGCCCGGCAGGACCCGCATACCAGAGTAGTGACCATTGACGGCCCTACGGTAGCAGGCTATGTGCCGGAGAAAAAGAACATTGTACGGGTAAACCGTTCTTTTGGTAAATGGGAGATCACGCCGCTTGGCCCGCAAAGCGTGCGCATAGATTATGTACTGGAAACCGATCCCGGCGGCTCCCTGCCGGCCTGGCTGGTAAACCTCTTTGTGACCAAGGGCCCGCTGGAAACGTTTAAAAAGTTAAAGCTGCAGGTACAGAAGCCCGCCTACCGCGGGGTGCGGCTGCCTTTCATCAGCGATTAGCCATGCCCGTACCAGTCCGCATAAGTTTTGATGGAACAGGTATTTGTAAAATGCGAAAGGTAATATAACTTTGCGTCCATGAGAATGGCACCAACACTTTAAGATACCTCCTTTATACTGCTCACACAGCGCCTTGTTGCAGGGCGCCGCCTATGTATTTCTTCACATAATACCATTCTTATTCAATCCTGTGATCATGGAGGAAGTTTTAAACCAACAACAGATCGCCCGATTTATCCATGAGGGCTTTGTACGTATAGACAATGCATTTCCCGCGGCGCTTGCGGCTGCTGCGCGCGATATTCTCTGGCAGGACCTGCCTGCAGACCCGGATGATCCGGCCACCTGGACCCAACCGGTGATCCGGCTGGGCATGTACACGCAGCCGCCCTTTGTAGCAGCCGCCAACACCCCCGTGCTGCACCGGGCCTTCGATCAACTGGCAGGGCCCGGCAAATGGATGCCCTGTAAAGCCATGGGTACTTTCCCGGTCCGTTTTCCCTCGCCGGATGATCCCGGTGATGCCGGCTGGCATGTAGATGTCAGCTTTGCCGGCGCAGATGCTCACAATTACCTGGAGTGGCGGGTGAACCGGTATTCAAAGGGCCGGGCATTGCTGATGCTGTTCCTGTTTTCCGATGTAGGGGAGCAGGACGCGCCTACCAGGATACGGCCGGGCTCTCACCTGGAGGTAGCCCGGGAACTAAGCGCGGAAGGAGAAGGGGGGCTTTCTCTCGGGGAGCTGGCCGCCAGGCTGGCGGAGCGCCCTGAAGGGAAGGTGACCCTGGCTACCGGTAAGGCAGGTACGGTGTACCTGTGCCATCCTTTCCTGGTGCATGCCGCCCAGCCGCATCATGGCAGGGAGCCGCGGTTCCTGGCGCAGCCGCCCCTGTTCTGGAAGGAAGGCCCCGGAGCCGGCGGTATAGATAATGAGGATACGCCCGTAGCGGCGGCGATACGCCTGGGATTGAACGGGTAGCAGCGCCATGGCACTGCTACGCCTGTTCTTCCGGGAGCAGGCAGGCGATGATGACCATTATTACGGACAAGGTGCCGGCGATGGCCCTTACCAGGTTCAGCCGGTTCCAGGGGCCTTCAAAACGGGCCCGCTGCGCGGCGATCTCCTGTGTGGAGGCGGAGGAGAGGTGGAAGGCGTCCAGCGCTTCGTTCAGGGGCACATTGCCCACTACCGTAACACCGAATACGCCGATCACGTACAGCAGGCTGGCGGCCAGCAGGCACCAGAAGCGGCCGGAAGCGGGAGCGGAGTATTGCAGGTAGGTGCTGAGCGGCAGCAACAGCAGCGTGCCGAAGAAACAGGTGAAAAAAGCGAAGTTCTGGATAGCCCGGTTCATGGCTTGCATGGAGGCGATGTACACCGTGTCCGGCACTTTGGCCAGGCCGATGGTCACGGAGCAGGACCAGGCATAGAAGAGGCCCGCCATCAGGGCGGTGGAAGTGGCTGCCAGTATCAGCAGGATGTTAGCAAGTTTAAGCATAACCGCAACAGTTTGTTTTCAGGAGGCAAGTTAGATCAGCGGCGTACTTCCGCCAGGTTCTCCACTACTTCGCTGGACCATTTCTGGTACTGGTTGGGAGAAAAGCCGGCAAATTCCTTAAATGCGCGGATGTAATGGGAATGGTCTGCATAGTCCAGCTCAAAGGCAATGTCCGAAAGCTTGTCAAAGCGGTTGTGCCGTAACTGCGCCAGGGAGGCCTGGAACTGGCAGATGCGGGCGAACAGCTTGGGCGGGATGCCTACCCATTGCTTGAACCTTCTTTCAAAGCTCCTTTCCGTGAGGAACAACTGTTCGCGCAGCTCCTTTACGGATACATGGCCCTTTGACTGTACGATCTGCGATACGGCATAGCGCATCGGCTCGTCTACCGGTATGTTGTGGGCCTGTACCTGGGTGACCAGGTAGGACGACAGCGCCCTGATGCGCTCCTGGATGGAAAGCGTGTTCAGCAACTGGTCGGAAAGGCTGATCACCTGGCTGGCGTTCAGGCTGTGCAGGTCCAGGCAATCGTCGGTGAGCTCATTGGCGTTGAGGCCGAAAACGGATTTCAGCGCATTGGGATAAAAATAAATACCGATGGTGCAGAGCTTCCCCGTTGCATACATATTCCGGGGTTTGGTGGTTTGCCCGTACAGGAACATACCCGGCAGGCGGTTGCGGTCTTCGTAGCAGAGCGTCCCGCAGTCGGTTTGCTGGAAGATCAGCCCGGGGCTGCCGTCCGCAATGGCCCGGAGGTTCCTGGGCAGACCGTCATCGCCATCATTTTCCAGCACCCAGAAATACCGGACATAATCCTGCAGGAAAGCGGGTGGCGGTATCTGTTTGTATTGCATAGCGGTGAACGGATTCGGGTGATCTATAAATGTACAACTTTCAGGCAAGGCGCGGTACAAATATAAAATTTTTATATTTTCACGCCCGTGCAGACCTGGCAGGTCGCAAAAACCTGCCAGGTTTAAAATAATATTGATGAAAGTAACCGGGTTTACCTTTGTACGCAACGCCATTAAACTGGACTATCCTGTAGTGGAGTCCATCTCCTCCATCCTGCCGCTGTGTGATGAAGTGATCGTGTGCGTGGGCAATTCAACAGACGATACGCTGCAACTGATCGAATCGATCGGGTCGCCCAAGATCCGTATCCTGCATTCCGTATGGGACGACTCCCTGAAGGAAGGGGGGCGGGTGCTGGCCGTGGAGACCAATAAAGCGCTGGACGAGGTGAGCGCAGACACTACCTGGGCTTTTTACATACAGGCCGATGAAGTAGTGCACGAGGACGACTACCCGGCTATCCGTGCGGCCATGGAACAGTACAAGGATGATACCCGGGTGGAGGGGCTGCTGTTCAAATACATCCACTTTTATGGCGGCTACGATTACGTGGGCGACTCCCGTATCTGGTATAACCACGAGATCCGCATTGTGCGCAACCAGCCAGGCCTGCGCTCCTATAAGGATGCCCAGGGTTTCCGGCTTCATGACCGCAAGCTGCAGGTGAAGCCGGTGCAGGCGCACATCTATCATTATGGCTGGGTAAAAGATCCCCTCGAGGCCGGCCTGAAGAAGTGGCAGAATACCGTGCAGCTATATCACGGGCATGACACTGAAAAAATAAGGCCGATCCTGGAAAGCCGGCATTTCGACTACTCCGGCATCGATTCCCTCCGGCGCTTTACCGGCCGGCACCCGGCATTCATGCAGGATCGCGTGGCCAGGCAGCACTGGCAGTTTGAATGGGATATCAGCAGGAAGAACTTCAAGAGCTTCCGCCGCCGGCTGCTGCACTGGATCGAGGAAAAAACCGGCAGGCGGCTGTTTGATTACAGGAATTACAGGTTGCTGAAGTAGGCCTTCTGCTTACGAACTTTCCCTTTTGCGTAAAAACTTTTCCCGATTTAGTAAATGTATCAGGTATTTATATTACACATTTGCCAAAATTTTTATAAATACCATGAGGCAAATTGTACCACTTTTACTTTTACTGTTACCCGTTCTGGGTTTTGCAAATGAAGAAGAGACCGACTACGGGACCATTAAGGGAAAAGTAACCACCAGCGACGACAGACCGGCACCATCCGTTAGCATTGTTTTAAAAGGCACCGGCAAGAACGCCATTACAGCCGAAGATGGCACTTTCACCATCAGCAGGGTACCTACCGGCAACTATGAGCTGGAAGTTTCGCTGGTGGGATATGAGAAGCTCGTACAACCGGTAACGGTGAAAAAGAACCAGACCGCTACCGTATCGCTGCAACTGCAGGTGTCCAATACCCAGTTGCAGGAGATCATTATTACCAGCGGCCAGAACAAGTTTGCCGACAAGGAAACGGAACAGGTGGCCCGCCTGCCTTTAAAGAACCTGGAAAACCCGCAGGTGTACCAGGTGGTAGGCAAGGCGCTGATGCAGGAGCAGGTGATCATTGAGCGTACAGACCTGTACCGCAATATTCCCGGCGCTGTGCCCAACTCACTGGCGGGCGGCTCCCAGGGTATGAGCCTGCGGGGCTTTGCCACTACCGTGGGCATGCGCAACGGCATGATGACCAGCGCTGTGGTGCCGCTGAACCCGGCCATCCTGGAAAGGGTGGAAGTGATCAAAGGCCCTTCCGGCACTTTATTTGGCGCCAACCGTAACGTGACCTTCGGCGGTGTATATAATTATATTACCAAAAAGCCGTACCAGGGCTTTGGCGGGGAAGTGAGCTTTACCGGCGGCAGCTTCCGCTTTTCCAGGATAGCGGCGGATATCAATACGCCTATCAACAAGGACAATACCGCCCTGTTCCGCCTCAACGTGGCCGGGCAAACGGAAACCTCCTTCCAGGACCAGGGATATGCGAAGAACTATACCTTTGCGCCCAGCTTCATCTACCAGGTGAACGACCGCCTGAAATTTACCATAGACGCGGACATTACCCGCAGTGCATATACCACCACCTCCTTCGCCATCGGCTCCCTGGCCAATGTAACGGCCCGCAGCTTCAAGGACCTGCCCCTGGGCTACAAGCAGTCACTGATCAATAACAGCGTGGATGTGAGCAACGGGATCAACAACCTGCAGGCGCAGATGGAGTACAAGTTCTCCGAGAAATGGAAATCACAGACCAATTTCCTGTTCTCTGAAGGCTTCTACAAACATTTCTACTGGACCACCCTGAGCCTGCTCACGGACTCCACCGTTCGCCGCTCCGTGCGGAACCAGACGCCGGAAACCTTCGGCAATATCCAGTTCCAGCAGAACTTCATCGGCGACTTCAACCTGGGATCATTGCGTAACCGCGTGGTAATAGGGCTGGACTACAATTATAACTATTATGATCTCTACCGTGCCTCCGTTACCTACGATGAGGTCAACCTCAACCAGCCCATACCGGATATGAACGTTGAAAAATTAAACGAGCTGTCATATGAAAAAGGCTTCAGCACCACCACCAACAAGTCCTACAGCTACGGCGCCTATGTTTCCGATGTGCTGAACATTACGCCGGCGTTGATGGCCATGCTGAGCCTGCGCGCGGACTATTTTACTACAGACGGCTCCTATAGCCCTGCTACGGGTAAATATACCGGCGGCTATAACCAGACCTCCCTGTCTCCCAAGTTCGGCCTGGTATACCAGGTGCTGCCGGAAAAATTATCCGTTTTTGGTAACTACATGAACGGCTTTGTAAACCTGGCGCCCGTAACGCAGCCGGACAACACCGTGCTGGAGCTGAAGCCGCAGCGCGGCGACCAGTGGGAAGCCGGCGTAAAGCTGGACCTGGTGGATAATAAGCTGAGCGGCTCCCTGAGCTATTATGATATTGCGGTGACCAACTCCACCCGGCCTGAAGTGGTGGATGGAGAAACCTTCACCCGTCAGGACGGCACCCAGCACAGCAAGGGCTACGAAGCAGAGCTGATCGCCAACCCCGTTCCGGGACTGAATATCGTAGCCGGCTACGGGCATAACGAAAACAAGTATGAAAAAGCATCCGCCGCGCTGGAAGGCAAGTATATCACCGCCAGCCCCAAAGATGTGGTGAACCTCTGGATCAGCTACTACATTACCCGTGGCAAAGTAAGAGGCCTGGGCTTTGGCGCCGGTGGCAACTATGTGGCCGATTCCTGGTTTGAGGCGACCAATACTTTTGTGCTGCCTTCCTACACCCTGCTGAACGTAGCCATCTTCTACGACCAGCCCAAATTCAGGCTGTCTGTAAAAGGCAATAACCTGCTGAACGAGGAATACTGGAACAGCAACGGTACGCCGCAGAAAAAGCTGAACTTCCTCGGAAGCGTGGCATTTAAATTCTAAGTTGCGTAAAGATGAACATATAGTTAAGATTAAAGACAGGCCCGGGTTTTAGCCCGGGCTTTTTTTGTCCGGAATAGTAATGTCCATTTGAAATTCCCTATCTCGTAAATTGTTTTCCGCATTTGATTAAGCCCTTGCTTTGCGAATGATGCAAATTTGTAACGAACAATATGTACATCGTTCCCTGAAGTAAAAGACTTTAGTAAGTAACCATTCACAGAACCATATTTTTTAATACCGGAAATTCTCTATGTCAAACGAACCCTAGTATTCACTTTTAAAACAATTGGAATGAAGACCCAGATAGAGCAGATTGCTCCCCTTCGCCCTGTGGGCGAAGAGCGCCCCGCTGCGCCCCAGGTTGCGCCCGCTCCGCCCATGAAGCCGCTGGTGGTGGAGATAACGCCTGAAGAGCGGCAGGCCATTACCACTATCAGTAAAACCTTGAAACAACGGTACCGGCACTACGAAGATCCCGAGTTCATTGCCATGCTCCACCTGAATGCTTACACACTGCTGCCGGAGCGCATTGCAAAGCTGCTGAGCCGTTTTGGCACTGATTTTTCCGCCACACAATACGGCGCGGTGGTGCTGCGCGGACTGCTGGAGGTATCGCAGGAAGCGCTGGGCCCCACACCGCCCAGTTGGCAGGAAACGGATTACGGCAAGCTGGTGGATTACGGATTTATTTCTGCCCTGCTGCATGGCGCCGTGCCTTCCAAGCCCGTGGAGTATTACGCGCAGCGCAAAGGCGGTGGCCTGCTGCACGCCATTATCCCCGACGAGCGCATGGTGTACACGCAAACCGGTTCCGGCTCCGGCACGGACCTCATGGTGCATACCGAGGACGCCTTTTTGCACAATGCGGCGGATTTCCTGAGCTTCCTGTACCTGCGCAATGAAGAGCGCGTACCGTCCATGCTGTATTCCATCCGTTCGCACGGCCGGCCGGAAGGTTTCATGAAGGAGCTGTTCCGCCCCATTTATAAATGCCCCAAGGATGCCAACTACGGCGAGGAGGAGGCCATTGGCGAAGCGCCCTGCACTTCCATCCTCTACGGCAGCGAGGCGGCCCCCTTTATGCGCTTCGACGCTGCAGAGCAGATCTATAATGAGCGCGCAGACCAGTCGCCGGAAGCGATGGAACACCTGCAACGTTTCTGGGAAGCCGCCAGGGGCCTGATCTACCAGGAATTTATTCCTGAATCGGGCGATATGATCTTTGTGAACAACCACCTCTGCGCGCATGGCCGCAGCGCCTTTATGGCCGGCTTCCGGGAGGAGAACGGCCGCCTGGTGAAATGCGAGCGCAGGCTGATGCTCCGCATGATGAGCAAGACCAGCCTGCTCAGCATCCGCTCCGTAACGCACCCGGACAACCCCTACCTCGTAATGGAAGAGCACTACGGTAAGGTGTTCAAAGCCGAATTTATGATCAACTAACTTTAAAAGCTATACGATTTATGAACAGCACCGCATATGCCGACCTGCAACAGCCGTTGCAGGATGTTTTGACGCACCCGCAAACCGCCTGCGGGGATATCTTTCACCAGGGCGCCGTCCCGGAATACACCCAAGCCATGGCCGGCGCTACCAACCTGGTGGTGAAATTCCTGCAGCGCAACCGCAAGCCTTTCAGCGGCGTGGCCTCCACAGACCTGAAGGCCGCTTTTGCCGCGCTGGATTTTGATACCCCGCTGCCGGATATGGAAAGCCTGCTGCAGGAAGTGGATGAGCTGTATGTGCAGCATGCCACCGCCTTTCACCTGCCGGCTTACATCGCCCACCTGAACTGCCCGGTAGTGATACCGGCTGTAGCGGCGGAAGTGCTGATCGCCGCCATCAATTCCTCCCAGGATACCTGGGACCAGAGCGCCGGCGGCACGCTGATGGAGCAAAAGCTGATCAACTGGACGGCCCGTGAAATCGGCTTCAGCCCGGCGGCAGACGGCGTGTTCACTGCCGGCGGCTCGCAGAGCAACCTCATGGGCCTGTTGCTGGCGCGCGACTATTATGCAGCCGAGTATGCCGGGCATAACATCAAGCAGGCGGGTCTGCCCGCAGATGCCGGCCGCTACCGCATCTTCCTGTCGGAAATGGCGCATTTCAGTAATCAGAAGAATGCCGCCCTGCTGGGCCTGGGAGAGCAGGCGCTGGTAAAGATCAAAACGGATAGCCGTTTCCGTATGGACGCGGCGGAGTTGGAAGCCGCCATTGAAAGAGAGCTGCGGGCAGGTAATATTCCCATCGCCGTAGTGGCTACCGCCGGCACTACCGATTTCGGGAACGTGGACCCCCTGGCGGACATTGCCCGCCTGGCCGCAAAGTACGGGCTGTGGTACCACATTGATGCGGCCTACGGCTGCGGCCTGCTGCTCACGGACAAATACCGCCACCTGCTGAACGGGATGGAACAGGCGCATTCCGTTACGGTCGATTACCATAAATCCTTTTTCCAGCCCATCAGCGGCAGCGCCTTTATTGTAAGGGATAAAAAGTTCCTGCAGTTGCTGCGCATGCATGTGGACTACCTGAACCCGAAGGATGAGGATTATGACGACCTGAACCAGATCAACAAGACCGTTACGCAAAGCACCCGCCGCTTTGACGCGCTGAAGCTGTGGTGCACGCTGCGCCTCATGGGCAGGCAGAAGTTGGGGGCGTATACGGAAACGATCATTGAGACCGCCGAAAAGGCGGCGGAGATGATCTCGCTGGACCCTGCGCTGGAACTGCTGAGCGATTCGGATATGGGCGTGCTGCTGTTCCGCTATGCGCCGGATCACCTGCCGCCTGCTGACCTGTGCGAGATCAACCGCGCGATAAAAAAGGCGCTGTTCAACAGCGGGGAAGTGCTGGTAGCGAGCACCAGGGTGAACGGCTCGTTCTACCTGAAGTTCACCATCCTGAACCCGCTCACTACTCCCGGCGACATCCGCCGCATCCTTGACATTATCAAACAACAGGGCGCTGCCTGCACCGCCGCGCCTGTAAAATAATCATTATGCCATCCACACCTGTTAAGATATCGCCCGAAGCGGCCGTGGCCCACCTGCAGCCGCAAACATGGGCCAGGGTAAACCGCCTGCATATACGAAAGATCATCGCGGAATTTGCCCACGAGCTGCTCATTACGCCCCGGCTGGAATACAGCCGCGGCGACTGGGGCCATTACCTCCTGGAGCCGGAAGGCGGGCGCGTGCAATACCGCTTCAAAGCCCGGCTGCTGGCCCTGGACCATTGGTACATAGATACGGCATCCATTGAAAAGACCGCAGACGGGCAGGCGGAGGAGCTGGACTCCGTGCGCTTTATCATGGAATTCAGCGGGCAACTGGAATTTGATCCCCTGCTGCTGCCCACTTACCTGGAAGAAGTGATCAGCACCCTGTACGGCAGCGCTTACATGCACACTTACAATACTGCCAGCGCGGAAGCGCTCACACAGGCCGGCTACCAGGAAGTGGAGCAGGCCATGATGGCCGGGCATCCCTGCTTTGTAGCCAATAACGGCCGCATTGGCTATGATGCGGACGATTACCGCCGCTACGCCCCTGAAGCCGCGCAACCCTTTGCCGTGGTCTGGCTGGCCGGCCGTAAAGACCGCACGGTGTTTACCGGCATCGCGCCACTGGATTATGAACAGGTGATGGCGCAGGAGCTGGACCCGGATACCCTGGACGCCTTCCATGCCACACTGCGGGAGCAGGGGCTGGCCCCGGAGGATTACCTGTATATGCCCGTGCATCCCTGGCAGTGGTATAACAAGCTGGCCAGCGCTTTTGCACCGGATATTGCAGCCCGGCACCTCGTATGCCTGGGATACGGGAAGGACGCCTACCTGCCCCAGCAATCCGTTCGTACCCTCTTTAACGTGAGCCGCCCGGAGCGCTGCTATGTAAAGTCCGCCCTCTCCATCCTGAACATGGGCTTTATGCGCGGCCTGTCGCCCCAGTACATGCGCAGCACGCCGCCCATCAACGAATGGCTGAGCCAACTGCTGGAAGGAGACGCCTGGCTGCAGGAGCGGGGCTTTACCATGCTGCGCGAAATAGCCACCATCGGCTATACGAACCATTATTTTGAGCAGGCCGTAAAAACGGAAAGCGCCTATAAGAAAATGTTGTCCATGCTGTGGCGGGAAAGCCCGGTGGCCAAACTGCAGCCCGGGCAGCGGCTCATGACCATGGCCGCCCTGCTGCACATTGATGCGGAGGGGAACGCCCTGCTGCCCGCGCTGATCCGTTCTTCCGGGCTGGACACCACGGCCTGGCTGCAGCAATACCTGCGCTGCTACCTCAGCCCGCTGCTGCACTGCTTCTATCAATATGACCTGCGCTTTATGCCCCATGGCGAGAACGTGATACTGGTGCTGGAGAACAATGTACCGGTAAAGGCCATCATGAAGGACATTGCAGAGGAAATAGCCATCGTGAACGGCGAAGCAGACCTGCCCGAAGCCGTGAAACGCATCATCATACCCGTGCCGGAAGAACGGAAGATCCTCTCCATCTTCACCCAGATATTCGACTGCTTCTTCCGCTTTCTATCGCATATCCTGGTGGAGCATGACCAGTACCCCGAAGCCCGTTTCTGGGAGCTGGCGGCAGCCTGCATACAGGAGTACCAGGAGGCGCACCCGGAGCTGGAGGACAAGTTCCGCCGCTGCGACCTGTTTGCGGAGGAGATTGTAAAGACCTGCCTGAACCGCCTGCAGATCCGCAACAACCAGCGCATGATAGAACCGAACAATCCTTTTAAAAGCCAGCAGTATGCCGGCACTTTCAGGAACCCGCTGGCAGCGTTTAAACCAAAGCGCAAGGCCATCACCAAATCATTCACCGATGCAAACATTTAACCCGGTATCCCCGCAGGAAGCCGTGGCGCACCTGCAGCCCGCCGTATGGGCCAGGGTGAACCGCCTGCACCTCCGCAAAATACTCGCGGAGTTTGCCCATGAGCAGATCATACAGCCGGCGCTGCAGGAAACGGCAGACGGCTGGGGCCATTATGTGCTGGCCGCCGGCACGGCGGATACCAGCTATCATTTCCGCGCGCGCATCCTGCACCTGCACCACTGGTACATTGATGCCGGCTCCATTGAAAAGCGGGCGCAGGGCCGCCCCGCGCCCCTGGACTCCCTGGCTTTCATTACGGAATTCAGTGACCAGTTGGGCATTGCCCCGGAGCTGCTGCCCCAGTACATGGAAGAAGTGTGCAGCACGCTGTATGGCAGCGCTTATATACAGGCGCAGGAAGGGCCTTCCGCCGCTTACCTGGCGCAGGCCGGCTACCAGGAAATAGAGCATGCCATGACGGGGCATCCCCGCTTTATTGCCAACAATGGCCGTATAGGCTTTGACGCTACAGACTACCGCGCTTTTGCGCCGGAAGCAGCCACACCTTTGCAACTGGCCTGGCTGGCCGGGCACCGCAGTTGTACGGAATTTACCTGCGCAGATACGCTGACCTGCAATGCCGTAATGGAGCAGGAGCTGGGCGCCGCCACGGTAGCGGCTTTCCGGCAGCTACTACAGGAAAAGGGACTGGACCCGGCAGCGTATTTTTTTATGCCCGTGCATCCCTGGCAGTGGTACAACAAGCTGGCCGGCATCTTTGCGCCGGATATTGCAGCAGGCCGCCTGGTGTTCCTGGGCTATGGAGCAGACGCTTACCTGCCGCAGCAATCCATCCGCACTTTTTTTAATACAGACAACCCGCAGAAATTCTATGTGAAAACAGCGCTGTCCATCCTGAACATGGGCTACATGCGCGGCCTTTCACCCTATTTCATGCGCACCACGCCGGTGATCAACGAATGGGTGCACGGGCTGGTGGAACAGGATGCCTACCTGCAGTCCACCGGTTTTTGCACCCTGCGGGAAATAGCCACCACGGCCTACACGCACCAGCACTTTGAGACGGCGGTGAAAACGGACAGCCCTTATAAAAAAATGCTGGCCGCGCTCTGGCGGGAAAGCCCGCTGTCCAGGGTACAGCCGGGACAGCGCCTCATGACCATGGCGGCCCTGCTGCATGTGGACACGGAAGGCAAAGCCCTGCTGCCGGAGCTGGTCCGCCTGTCCGGCTTAAGCACGGATGAATGGCTGGCGCGCTATTTCCACTGCTACCTAAGCCCGCTGCTGCACTGCTTTTACCAGTATGACATGGTGTTCATGCCGCATGGCGAGAACCTGATACTGGTGCTGGACAACTATGCGCCGGTAAGGGCCATTATGAAGGACATAGGGGAGGAGGTATCTGTGCTGAACCCGGATACAGACATGCCGGAAGCGGCCCGCAGGCTGCTGGCCAATGTAACGGAGGAGGCGCGTACGCGGCCCCTGTTCACCCAGGTGTTTGACGGCATCTTCCGCTTCATCGCCGCCATCCTGGAGGAACAGGAAGGTTATCCCGAAGCGCGCTTCTGGGAACTGGTGGCCGCCTGCATACACCGCTACCGGCAGGAGCATCCGCAACTGGCGGAAAAGATGGAGCGCTACGACCTGTTTGCGCCCACCATCAGCACCGATGCGCTGAACCGTCTGCAGATCAGCAATAACAAACAGCTCCGGGACCGCTCCAATCCTTTTGCAGTGCCGTCCGTGGGCATATTACAGAATCCCGTTGCCGCGTACAGGAGCAGGATAGCGCCTGCCCACGTGGAAGCATAAACGTTTTTATGAGCAGGTATCTTTTCATCATCACATTCCTGTGCTGCGGCCTGCGCGGTCTGGCGCAGCAGGCGCCGCCCACGGTGTTCCTGGAGGAAATGACCTCACAGGAGCTACAGGCCCGCATCCGGGCCGGCGCGGAAACGGTGCTGGTGTTCAGCGGCGGCACCGAGGCGTCCGGTCCGCACCTGGCGCTGGGCAAGCACAACTACCGGGTACGGCAGTACGCTGCGCAGCTAGCGGACAGCCTGGGCGCACTGGTAGCGCCGGTGCTGCCCTTTGCGCCCAACAGCCCGGTGCTGCAGCGCTTTCCCGGCACCATCACCCTGAGTGACGAGACTTTTTATGCCGTGAACGAAGAAGTGGCCCGCAGCCTGGCGGCAGCCGGCTTCCGCCACATCGTGCTGCTGAGCGATCACTACAACAGCCAGCAGCCCTTACAGCGGCTGGCAGCGCGGCTGGATAGCGCCCTGCAGGGCAGCGGCGTGCGCGTGCTCTTTTGCAGCGATGGCTATGCCAGGGCCAGGAAGCAGATAGAAAGCCGGCTGGCCGCAGAAAAGCAGGTGCCCGGCGGGCATGGCGGCCTCTGGGATACGGCGGAAACCATGGCCGCAGCGCCGGATGCGGTACGCCCCGCTTTGTTTGCCGCCGGCGATACCACCCACGGCGGTAACGGCCCGCTGAACGCCGCCGGCGTATCCGGCGATCCGCGCGCCGCCACCGCGGCGCTAGGCAGGGAATTTGGCGCATTGCGCGTGCAACTGGCCCTGGCCGAGATCCGTGCCTGGCAGGCGCAGGCCGCCCGGCAACAGGCATTTAAACCAGGTAACAGATGATCACAACTACTTATTCAAACAACCAGCAGACCGCCACCTTTACAGCGCTGCTGCAGCACTACTGCCGCGAGTTCGGCAACTGGAGCCTGTACGAAGGCGTACCGCGTTACGATACCGCGCTGGCGGCGTGGATGATCAGCAGCGGGCATTCCCGGCTGCTGCGTATTGACTGCGCCGCCATCGGGCTGGAGCTATGGGCGCCCCTGCACTGTTTTTCGGAAAGCGGTTTTCATACTTTCCGCTTCCCGGCCGCCGTGAGGGAACTGTCTACGGATGAAATAACGGAGATCGATGCACGCCGTTTCGCGGACATCATCGCGCAATATGCCGCTGCGGAGCTACCTGCAGCAGACCCGGTTGCCATCCGGCAGCACCTGCTGCAGGGTGGGGCCGGCGCGGAGCCCGTGGAGGCGGCATTGCCCGGCATTGCCCAACGCGTGCGCACGGAAGCAGGCGATACCCCGGCCGCCGTGGAGGCCTGGTTTGCGCAATACCTGCAGCAAAGCGTGCAGGCTCTGACCGCGGGAGCGCAAACGGAAAGCGCCGGCCACTGGCTGCTGCAGCACCTGTTGCCCGTAGTGGGCGCGCTGGGCCGTGCAGGCATGGCGGAAGAAACGGCGCTGTTCCGGCAGGCCTATGCCGTACTGGAAGCAACGGATGCGGCGCATTTACCAGGGCCGGTACAGGAGCTGCTGCACAGCAACCGGCTTCGTATTCCCAGCCGGCTGCTGCCGCCCGGGCCGGGTGGGCCGGTATACCGGGCGTATCCCAACCCGCTGCACCTGCGCTGGTTTTCCAAAGCGCTCATTCACCCGGCGGGAAAAGAGGTGGTATATCGCCGCTATTTCCCTAAAGAAGCGGTGGAGGTCAGCATCCGCCCCTTTGACATAGACCGCGACCTGGAAATGGTGCATGAATGGTTTCACCGCGAACATGCCCGGAAGATATGGAAAATGGACTGGTCGCTCCGGGAGCTGGAAACCTACTACCGCACCATGCTGCCCGGCAGGGCGGCGCACAGCTACATTGGCCAGGTAAACGGCACGCCCACCTATAATTTTGAAGTGTATTGGGTGGTGCGGGATATGCTCTGCGATTACTACCCCGCGCTGCCCACGGATTATGGCACGCACCAGTTCATTGCGCCGGTGGACCCGAAGCAGAAATTTGCTTCCCCTTCCACCCGCAGCATGCTGGACTTTGTATTTGCGCAGCCCCAGGTGGGCAAGATGGTGGGCGAAGGCTCCGTGGAGTCCCTGGCTGCCATGATGAACAAGGCCCATGTAGGTTTCCGCGTGGAAAAGGTGATCGCCCTGCCGCATAAAAAAGCCAACCTCAATTTCTGCTACCGGGAATGGTACTGGGCCAGGTTCCCGGAAAGCCGCGAGGTACACGACCAGCTTACAACCGCTCAAAACCTAAAACAAGATTAAAAATGAACCATAACAAACAAGTATATCACCTGATCGGCATCGGCATCGGCCCCTTTAACCTGGGCCTGGCCGCCTTGCTGCAGCCCGTAAGCACCGTAAAGGCCGTCTTCTTTGACCAGGCCGACGGGTTTGACTGGCACCCCGGCCTGATGCTGGGCAACGCTACCCTGCAAACACCTTTTATGGGTACCGACCTGGTGACCATGGCGGACCCTACCAGCCGCTTCAGCTTCCTCAACTTCCTGAAGCAGACCGGGCGCCTGTATCCCTTCTTTATCCGCGAAAGCTTTTACATGCTGCGCCGCGAGTACAACGTGTACTGCCAGTGGGCCGTGCAGCAACTGGACAGTTGCCGCTTTGCGCACAAGGTAACGGCGGTGGCCTACCGGGATGGCCTGTACGAAGTAACGGTGCTGGACCGCCGTACCCGGCAAACCGCCGTCTACTACGCGGAAAGGCTGGTGCTGGGCACCGGTACGCAGCCGCACATACCCGGCTTTATTGACAAGGCCGCGCTGCCGGGCGTGTTCCACACTTCCGAGTACCTGCCCAACAAGGCGGACATCCTGGAAAGGGGCGCCCTCACCATTATCGGCTCCGGGCAAAGTGCGGCAGAAGTATGCCATGACCTGCTGCCGGAAACCCGGCAGGGCTTCCGCCTGCACTGGTTTACCCGCTCCGACCGGTTCTTTCCCATGGAGTACTCCAAGCTCACGCTGGAGCTGACCTCGCCGGAGTACGTGGATTATTTTTACAACATGCCGCCGGAGCGCCGCCGGAAAATACTGTCCGCGCAGAACGCCCTTTTCAAAGGCATCAACTACGACCTGATCAACGATATTTTCGATACCCTGTATGAAATGAGCGTCGGCGGCCAGCCGGTGAATGTGCAGATGCGCGCCAACTGCGAGCTGAAGGCCATCCGCCCGGATGCGCTGCATGGCCTGTCCCTGGACTTTACGCAGGTACAGCAGCAGCAGGACTTCGCGCACCAGTCGCCTGCCGTGATGCTGGCCACGGGCTACAAGTATAACGAGCCGGCCTTCCTGTCCGGCCTGGAGGACCGCATCCGCCGCCATGCGGACGGGCAGTTGGACGTGCACCGCAATTATACCATTGACATCAACGCGGGCGAGATCTTTGTGCAGAACGCGGAGCTGCACACCCACGGCTTTGTGACGCCGGACCTGGGCATGGGCGCCTACCGCAATTCCTGGATCATTAACGCCGTAGCAGGCAGGGAGGTGTATAAGATTGAAAAGCGTATCGCGTATCAAACGTTTGAATGTGCAGATGTGCAGATGTGCGAATATGCAAGTGAAGGGAATGGATCAATGTAAGCAACCGCACCAACATCTGCACATCTGCATATCTGCACATCCGCACATTTTAACACATGAAAACTGTAAACACTTTTTTTACTTTATTCAGAAGCGCCATTGCCGGTACGGAAAAGGACTTTACTTCCGGCAGCGTGAACAGGGCCACCTTCCTGCTGTCCGTGCCTTCCATGCTGGAGCTGTCCATGGAAGCGCTGTTCGTGGTGGTGGACCTGTTATTTGTGAGCAGCCTGGGCGAAAGGGCCATTACCATTGTAGGCATTGTCAATTCCGTGATCATTATTTTCCATTCCATTGCCATGGGGCTGAGCATTGCCGCTACGGCCATCATCGCCAGGCGGGTAGGGGAGCAGCGTCCGCGGGAGGCCGGGCAGGCGGCCGTACAGGCCATTTACCTGGGCCTTAGCATTGCCGTATTGTTCAGCGTATTGTCCGTGTTGTTCAACCGGAACATCCTGCAACTGGCCGGCGCCGATGCGGCGCTCGTAACGGAGGGACATCTCTTTTCCCGCATCATGTTCGGCAGCATTGTGCTGATGATCCTGCGGGTGCTGATGAACGGCGTGTTCCGCGGTGCGGGCAACGCTGCCATGGCCATGCGCACGCTGCTGCTGTCCAATGCCATTAACGCGGTGCTGTGCGCCGTGCTGATCTTCGGCCTGGGACCAGTACCGGCCCTGGGCTTAACCGGTGCGGCCATTGCCACGGGCGTGGCCAACCTGGCGGGCGTGAGCTACCAGTGCTGGTATTTCAGTAAAATGGAAAGCCGGATCAGCATCGGCAGGGCGCAGTTCCTGCCTGCCTGGGCGGTGATCAAAAGGCTGTTCAGGCTGGCGGCTTCCGGTACGGTGCAATACCTGGTGCCTTCCTCCAGCCGTTTCCTGATGATCATCATTGTATCCAGGCTCGGGGAAAGCGCGCTGGCCGGCTATATCGTGGCCAACCGCATCATCATGTTCACCGTGCTGCCGGCCTGGGGTATCGCCAATGCGGCCGGCGTGCTCACCGGGCAGAACCTGGGCGCCGGGCAACCGGAAAGGGCGGAGCAATCCGTCTGGAAAACAGGCGCGTTCAACATGTGTTTCCTCGGCTCCATTGCGCTGGTGCTGCTCTGCTTCGGGGAAAGCGTGGTGCACCTGTTCACCCGCGAGATGGCGGTGGCGCAAAACGCTACGCTGTACCTGCGGTACATGGCCATTGCCTATTTCTTTTTCGGCTACACCATGGTCATTTCCCGCTCGCTGAATGCGGCCGGCGCCGTGCACGTGGTCACCCTGCTGTACGTGCTGATGTTCTACATCACGCAACTGCCGCTGGCCTGGCTGCTGGGCATCCGCGCCAACTGGGGGCCGCAGGGCATCTTTATCGCCATTCTTTTATCGGAGCTGGTGCTGGCTACAGCCTGCGTCATCGTGTTCAGAAGAGGGGCCTGGAAGAAAGTAAAAGTATAATCCTAAAAACATTCCAACATGCATACTACCCAACAATTACAGGAAATTATGGCCGCCGCCTTGTCCGTGCCGGTCAGCAGCATTACCGATGAACTGGAGTACCAGGGCATCCCCGAATGGGACTCTGTTTCGCATATCTACCTCATCACGGAACTGGAGGCGGCCTATAACATCAGCATCGATACGGAAGATGTGCTGGAGATGAGCAGCGTACCCAAAGTGAAAGCAGTATTGAAAAAACACAACATCGCCATTAACTGACGCTTATGCAATTGTATGAAAGGATAGCAGCCAATCCCCGGCTGGTGTATACCGATGCGTCCACGGGGCAGTCCTTCCGCGCAGCGGACCGGCGCGGCTCCCTGGGCCTGGAGGACGCCCGGGGCCTGGCCCTGCTGTATATCGATAATACCCTTACTGCGGTAGAAGTGCTGCTCAACTTCCTGGACAGCCGCTTTACCATCGCCCTGCTCAGCCCGGCGCTGCATGTGGAATACAAGCAGCAACTGGAAGCTATTTACCGGCCCTCTTACATCTATGACCCATCCCGGCCTGCGGTAGCCGGGTATGCTGCAGTGCAGGCCAATGAGCGGGTGCGCCTGTTTAAAGATACTAACGCGGCCGCTTATACGATCCACCCGGATACCCGTTTGCTGCTCAGCACTTCCGGCACTACCGGGTCGCCCAAATTCGTGAAGCTGTCCGAAGAGAACCTGGTGCAGAACGCATTATCTATCCTGGCTTACCTGCCGGTGAGCGGAACGGATGTAACGCCGCTAAACCTGCCCCTGTACTACTCCTACGGCCTGTCGGTATTCACTACCAATTCCATGGCCGGCGGGCAGGTGGTGTGCACCAGCCGGGATGTATTGCAGCCCGCCTTTTGGGAGGACCTGCAGCGCTATGGCTTTACTTCGCTGGCGGGCGTGCCCTATGTATATGAAATGTTCTACCGTATCGGCTTCTGCAAAAAGGAATATCCCTCCCTGCGCTACCTCACCCAGGCCGGGGGCAAGCTGAACGCTGTGCTGGCAAAAGCTTTCGGAGAATATGCCGCTGCGCATGGAAAGGATTTCTTCATCATGTACGGGCAAACGGAGGCTACCGCCCGCATGGCCTACCTCCCGCCGGCCGACCTGCTGCGTAAAACAGGCTCCATCGGCATACCCATACCAAATGGCCGTTTTGATATTGATCCCGCCACGCAGGAGCTGTTGTATACCGGTCCCAATGTAGGCGGCGGCTATGCGGCCTGTGCAGCAGACCTGGCTTTTTTTGACGGAGGCCAGGTGCTGCGCACCGGTGATATGGCCCGGCAGGATGAGGACGGGTATTACTATATAACGGGCAGGCTTAAACGTTTCGTAAAGCTTTTCGGCACACGGGTGAACCTGGATGAAGTGGAACAAATACTGAAACAGGCTTTTGGCGGGCAGACCTTTGCCTGTACGGGCGTGGAGGACAAGCACCTGCTGGTGCTGCTCCGGGAAGACACGCCGGACAGCGCGGCGGTGAAACAACTGCTCAGCGAAAAACTGGGCCTGCATCCCCGCGCTTTTATGGTAAAACAGGTGGACGATTTCATTTTTACTCCTAACGGCAAAATGGACTACCAGGATATGATGAAAATGTAAAATCCCAAATTCCAAATCCCAAATTCCAAACCGGGAATACGAATGCTTCAATTAAAAGTAAACCGCTTTTAATTGAAGCACCTCTTTCATGTTTGGAATTTGGGATTTGGAATTTGGGATTTCCTTCTTTGGGATTTGGAATTTCACAGAAGTTGTAACTTTAAAAGAAAAAATGGATCATAAAGGGCTGCTCTTTATCCCCGATATAAGCGGTTTTACCAGGTTTGTCAATGAAATAGAGATTGAGCATAGCCGCTTTATCATCCAACAGTTGCTGGAAATACTCATTAACGCCAATGAATCCGGGCTGGAGATATCCGAAGTGGAAGGGGACGCCATCCTCTTTTACAAATTCGGCGAGCCCATGGAACTGGAAGCCCTGTACAAACAGGTGGAGAAAATGTTCTGCGCCTTCCACCAGCACCTGATCTCCTACAACCACCGCCGTATCTGCCAGTGTAAAGCCTGTGTGTCCGCCGTGGACCTTACTTTGAAGGTGATCACCCACTACGGCGAGTTTACCACCTACAACGTAAAGCAGTTCAACAAGCTGATAGGCAAAGACGTGATAGTAGCCCATCAATTGCTGAAGAACGATATTGAGCAGCATGAGTACTGGCTGGTAACAGACCGCCTGCTGCAGCAGGAGCCGCCTGCCGGCCTGGCCCGGTGGATGCAGTGGAACAGCAGCGCCAAGCAAACGGAGAATGGGGATATCCCCTTCCACTATACGCAACTGAGCCGCCTCAAAGAGGAAATACCGCCGGAAATGCCCGCCGGCATGGAGCTGGAGGAGAAGGTGAAAATGGTGTCCGTGTCAAGGGATTACAACGTGGACATTAAAACGCTCGTATACACCGTGGTGCATTTCGAGTTCCGGCACCAGTGGCAGGTGGGGGTAAAAGCAGTGGACGAGGTGGAGCATTTCCTCCCCGGGGTGGGCAGCCGCCACCGCCATGTGCTGGACAACGGGCAGGAGGTGATGATGTATACCAGCAGTTTTGCGTACAACCCGGAAGAAAAGATACTGTTCAGCGAAACGGATGAAAAAAGAAAATCTTCCATGTATTACACCGTAGAAAAAAGCGGCGACCATACTACCCGCCTCACCATGGATTTCTACCTGCAGAAAAACCCGGTGCGCCAGTTCCTGTTCGGCTTTACGGAGAAAAAGAAGATGGAAGCCGCCCTGCGGCAGTCGCTGGAGCGGCTGGACGGCGTGGTAAAGGAAATGGTGCTGCCGCTGGAGTTCTGATGAAGCAGGATGTTTGAAGTAAGAAAAAGGATCTTGATGAAAATCGCCACCTATAATGTAAACGGGGTCAATGGCCGCCTGCCCGTGCTGCTGCGCTGGCTGGAGGAGTCCAAACCCGATGTAGTATGCCTGCAGGAGCTGAAAGCCCCGCAGGAAAAATTCCCGCTGCAGGCCATACAGGACGCCGGCTATCACGCCATCTGGCATGGCCAGAAAAGCTGGAACGGCGTAGCCATCCTGTCGCGCCATGAAATGCCGCAGGAGGTGTGCCGCGCCCTTCCCGGCGACCCGGAAGACGAGCATAGCCGTTATATTGAAGCTACGGTAAACGGGCTGGTGATCGGCTGCCTGTACCTGCCCAACGGCAACCCGGCGCCCGGTCCCAAGTTCGATTACAAGCTGCGCTGGTTTGAGCGGCTCACGCAGCATGCAGCTACGCTGCTGGCATCGGGGCAGCCGGTGATACTGACCGGTGATTATAACGTGATGCCTACGGAGCGGGATGTATACAAACCGGAGCGCTGGGTAGACGATGCCCTGTTCAGGCCGGAAACCCGGGAGGCCTTTCACAGGCTGTTGGGGCAGGGCTGGACGGACGCTATCCGCAAGCTGTACCCGGAGGAAACGATCTACACCTTCTGGGATTATTTCCGCAATGCCTTTGGCCGCAACGCCGGGCTGCGCATTGACCATTTCCTGCTAAGCCCGGCTCTAAGCCAGCGCCTTAACTGGGCGGGCGTGGACAAAGATGTGCGTGGATGGGAAAAGAGCAGCGACCATGCCCCCGTATGGATCACGCTGGCTTAAAAATTGAACTGGTTTTGGAAAACAGTGGATATGCTGAACAAAATACTCGTTGTTGCACTGCTGCTTTCCATAAGCCTGGCCACCCGCAGTTTTACGCCGGTTGAAAAGAAGGCCCCCATCATGCTGGCAGCCACCCCGGACACAGGCAAAGGACCCTTTGCCTATCCTGACTTCCAAAAAATGTTTGTACCCGATACGCCGTTACTGGAGATCATCATCCGGGGTTCCATTACTTACCTGGCCATCTTTTTCCTGCTGCGCCTGGTGCTGAAAAGGGAGGCCGGCTCGCTGGCCATGAGCGACCTGCTGGTAGTGGTGCTGCTGGCGGATGCCGCACAAAACAGCATGGCCGGGGAGTATCATTCCATCACAGACGGTATCCTGCTGGTAGCGGTGATCATTCTCTGGAGCCATTTCCTTGATTTCCTGGGCTATTACTTCCCGTTCATCCAACGGCTGGTGCACCCGGCGCCCTTGCCGCTGGTCAGGAATGGGGAGGTGCTGAGGGCTAATCTCCGGAAAGAGCTGATCACCATGGAGGAATTAAAGAGCCTGCTGCGCGAGCAGGGCGTCAGCTCCCTGGCGGAGGTGAAGGAGGCCTATATGGAGACGAACGGACATATCAGCGTTATCAGCAAGAACAAGAAGTAGCGGCGTTACTGCTCCTGCTCCTTGCGCTGCTGTTTCTCCAGGCGGCGGAAGTAGCCACGGAATAAAAAGTTATGCTTGAGGGCTTCCATGTTCTGATCCAGCTTGTAGGTGCTGCTTTCCAGGTTTTGGATAGTGGCCTTCAGGTTGCGGGCGGTAGCGGTATCATGGAGGATCACGCCGGCGGCGGACTGGCTGCTGTTCAACTGCCGGTTAATGCCGGCGCTGGCTTCCTGCAGGCTGCCTACGGCCTCATTGGCGCGCTCCATGGCTTCCTCCAGGCCTGTGGCCGTGCTGCGCAGCTTACTGAAAACAAGGGTATCTGTCACCAGTTCATTGGCCAGGGTGCCCTCCGTGCGCAGCCGTGCGGTGTAACCGGCCAGGCTGTTGGTGAGGCGCTGCGCATTGGCGGCGCTGCGCTGTAAGTTGGCCAGGGTGCCGGCCAGTTGATCATACACGGCGGTATCGGTAAGCAGCTTGCCCAGGGTGCCCTGTCCCTCGCGGATGTTGGCGGTAATATCTTTCAGGTTGGCGGTAATGTCCACCAGGTTCTTGTTGTTCACCTGCAGCGTATTCATGATCTCGTCGCTGCTGATGCTGATCTCTGCGGCCAGCACGTCGCCGTCCTCGATGGGCGCCGCCTGGTCGGTGCCGCCGCCCAGGGAAATGATCTTGTTGCCCACCAGCCCGTCGGAGCTTACGCGTGCGCGCACGTCCTTGTGTATGAAGCGGCGGTAGGACTTATCGATATGCATCTCCACTTCTATCTTGCGGTGGTCCAGGAAACGGATACTCTTGATGGTGCCCACTTTTACGCCGGCATACCATACATTGTTGCCTTTGGAGAGGCCTCCCACATCCCGGAAGATGGTCTTCACCTCTACCGCCTGCATAAAAGCTTTCTTCTGTCCGCCCAGCACCAGCACGGCCACGGCAAAAATGATCAACCCCAGGAAAATGAATATGCCTACCGTAACGGACCTTCTTGTAGTTGTACTTTCCATAGCTTATTGAATAAAGTTATAATCATAAAACTCCCGGATCAGCTCATCCCCGTCACTGAATACTTCATTGAAATTGCCCTGCCGTATAAAGCGGCCTTCCTTCATTACGGCAATGTTGTCGCCCGTGGCCTTGGCGCAGGTCAGGTCGTGCGTAATGATGATGGAGCTGGTCTTGAACCGGCCCTGCACCTCGTTGATCAGGTTGTTGATCTCGGTACAGGTGATCGGGTCCAGGCCGGCGGTAGGCTCATCATACAGCATGATCTCCGGCCGCAGGATCAGCGTGCGGGCGATGCCGATGCGCTTGCGCTGCCCGCCGGACAGCTCCGCCGGCATCTGGTTCTTGGTATGCGCCAGGCCCACGGCTTCCAGCACAAGGTCTATGCGCCGGTCGCGCTCTGCCCGGGTCATGCCCGGCTCGTTCCTTTTCAGGGGGAAGGCCAGGTTCTCGCATACGGTCATACTGTCGTACAGCGCGCCATGCTGGAAGCAGAAGCCCAGCTTCAGGCGCAGGTCGCGCAGGCCGGCAGTATCCAGTTGGTCCACATCCTGTCCCAGCACGCGCACGGTGCCGCTGTCGGGCTTCAGCAGTCCGGCAATGATCTTTATCAGCACGGACTTGCCGGTGCCGGAGCGGCCCAGCACCACGATGTTCTCGCCCCGGTGCAGGTCCAGGTGCACGCCCTGCAGCACATGGTTATCGCCGAAGGACTTGTACAGGTCCTGGATATGGATCACAGTCTCATGCCAGTCGATATCGTGTGTGAACGGTTTCATCGTATTGCATTTACCAGTTGAACAATGAGCACCTCTTCAATAAATATCAGGAACATGGATATTACCACGGACACATTGGCCGCCTTGCCCACGCCCTGCGTGCCCTGGGTGGCATGAAAGCCCTGGTAGCAGCTCACCACGCCAATGGTAAAGCCATACACCAGGGCTTTTACCAGGGAAGCGCCCAGGTCCAGGAAAGAAATATTGGTAAAAGCGTTCTGGATAAAGGTCTGCACGCTGGTCTGCTCGTTGAGGTGCACGTCCAGGAAAGCGCCGGCCAGGCCGATGATACCGGTATAGCACATCAGCAGGGGCAGGCATATGGTAGTGGCCATAATGCGGGTCACCACCAGGTATTTGAAAGGATTGATGGCGGATACCTCCATGGCGTCTATCTGCTCGGTCACTTTCATGGAGGCCAGTTCCGCCCCGATGCTGGAGCCCACCTTGCCGGCGCAGATCAGGGCCGTCACCAGGGGGGCCAGGGCCCGGATAATGGCAATGGAAATGAGGGAGGGCAGCCAGGAAGTGGCCCCGAACTCCGCCAGGGAGGGACGGGACTGCTTGGTAAACACCAGGCCGGTAATGAAGCCGGTAAGGCTGATGAGCATCAGGGATTTATTGCCTACATAAAAGCACTGGCGGATAAATTCCCGGAGCTCAAACGGCGGGAGAAAAACTTCCTTGAAAAAACGGCTGATAAACCGGAATATCTCGTGCACATCACTAAAAAACCTGTCGACGCCTTTTGAAATAACTGGTTTTCCTGGTTGTTCGGCTGATCCCATCGGCGAGTTTTTGGAATGAATATCAAATGTATAGATATTCTGTGATCAAACCGCATTCCAGCAGGGAAAGCCGGCAGGCTTAGCATGCCGGCTGTGTAGATATGCACGCCGGGCTGTACAAATTGTGGAAGATTGTCGCAGATCAGGCGTATACTTTGCCCATGATGGCCTTATAGATGCGCTTCAACTGCTGGATGTGCCGCTGGATATGCACCAGGTAGAAGATGGCCCATTCCTCGCCGGTCAGCTCGCCCATGGTGGGCAGCGCAAAGCCGGTGCAGGTAGCGGACATGTCCCGGGACTCCACCGCTGCGCGCACGCGGGCAATGGTATGCTGCAGCGCGCTTACCAGGGCTTCCTTATGGTAGGTGACATCTTCCGGCAGCACAAAATCGGGGGACTGCAGCCGGGTCTCGAAATCCAGGAAGATCATTTTGAGCTCTTCCACCTTTTCATCCGGCTGTCTTTCCGTGGGCCTTACCGGGCCATACAGCAGTTCTTCAGGGGAGCCTTTCTGCAAATGCCGGCCTACCTGCCCGGCTGTCCAGCTACCGGCAAATGGTACGGTGTTCAGTTGTTCCTGGGAAAAGGAGGAGAGCAGCTCCAGCAGGGTGGAGCAGGTGTGGTCAAATTCCTGGAGGAAGGTTTGTTTGTTCATGTTATTCAGGTTTTAGATGACAGGTAATACAATGCAAACTTACAGGCAATTAAAGGATTGGAACAGGTGCTGAAACGACAATCTGGGGGGGCGGGTACGACATATATTGCAATTTTTTGCAGATCATCCCTATTTTAGCGCATTATTTTAAAGGCTCATGGAAAAAAGCACCGGCATTTTACCGAAGAAACGTTTTACCCTCACCTGGCTGGGTGAAAAGGAGTGGCTGGCCCTGTTACTATGGTTTGGGCTGTCCATCATAGTGGCTGTTAAGGAAATGGCCGAACATAACATCAACAACTATATTATTTTCAAGCACGTATACCTGCACCTGCGGCAGTTGAAGCCTTTGTACATTGCTTACCCGGAGTATTTTGACGTGAACATGTACGGGCCGGTGTTCAGCGTGATCATTGCGCCCTTTGCCCTGCTGCCCGATTTTGCAGGGGCCATGCTGTGGGTGATCGCCAATGCGGCTTTCCTGTATTTTGCCATCCGCCAGTTGCCGCTTAGCCGGCTGCAGCAGAACCTGGTGCTGATATTCGCCAGCCATGAGCTGATGTCGGCCAGCAGTTATTTCCAGTTCAATCCCAGCGTAGCGGCCTGTATCATCCTTAGCTTTGCGCTGATACAGAAGGGGAAGGATTTCTGGGCGGCCTTTTTTATTGTGATCGCTACGCTGACAAAGCTGTACGGAGTGGTGGGACTGGCCTTTTTCTTTTTCAGCAATCACCGCTGGCGGCTGATCGGCAGCCTGCTGTTCTGGGCGGCCGTGCTGTTTGCATTGCCCATGCTGCTTTCCACCCCGCAGTATATTGTACAGACCTACCGGGAGTGGGGGCAGGCGCTGGTAGCCAAGAACCAGAAGAACTACCAGTTTGAGCAGGGCATTGTGCTGCAGAATATTTCCGTGATGGGCTTTATCCAGCGGGTGTTCCATCTCAGGTACCTGAATAACCTGTGGGTGCTGGTGCCCGCCGTTTTCCTGTTCCTGTCGCACTACCTGCGGCTGGCATGGAAGGATAACCGTAATTACCAATTGTACCTGCTGTGCTCCACGCTGCTGTTTACGGTGATATTCAGCACCAGTTCGGAATCGCCCACGTATATCATTGCTTTCCCGGCAGCCTGTATCTGGTACGTGCTGCAGTATCCCACCAGATGGAATAACGCCTTCTTTATTTTCCTGCTCATTGGCTGCAGCTTTTCCCATTCCGACCTGGTAACCGCCTGGGTGAAGCGGAATATTGTGGTGCCCTACGCCTTCAAGGTATTCCCCTGCCTGGTGCTGTGGCTGGTGATCGTGTACCAGGTGCTGGGCAAACAGTTCCTGCGGCTGAAACAAGCCTGACAGGCGGCAAAACCTGCAGGGTGTTGGTTACGCGATCGTTCCCGGGATCGATTGCGTAAATAAATTGTTCCGGAGTATTGGAAATATAGCCGTAAGGGTTTAACGTTGCTTTCCGAACGATGAATTGAAAGCCCTTTAGCCCATTCCATTAGATCAACCCGGCATTCACACCCTTTTTTGTTATTCTTTATTCCGTAACCCAAATCATTTGACCCGTTATGAAAACAGTTCAATTTTCTGCTATGATGATAGCAGCCACCCTGCTGATGGCTGCCTGTAAACAGGAACAAGCAGTGAGCCCGCAGCCGGCGCCTCCTGCAGCCGCTTCCCTCGCTATTGACGGCCCTTCGGCTGCCGCCAACATTCCCATTACCAGCACCATCGTGGTGCCTGCCGGCCAGGTGTACGACGGCGGCGGCAACACCATTATCGCGTCCGGTATGGGCGATGGTAGCCAGGATGAAGGCCAGAAACCCATATTCAGGCTGGAGAACGGCGCTACCCTGCGTAATGTAAAAATTGGCGCGCCGGGCTGCGACGGCGTGCATACCTACGGCAACGCCACCCTGGAAAATGTACAGTGGCTGGACGTAGGCGAGGACGCGCTGACCATGAAGGCGCAGGGCAACGTAACGCTCACCAACTGCGTGGCCAAACTGGCCTACGACAAGGTGGTGCAGGTGAATGCCAATGGCAACCTTACGCTGAACAATTTCCAGGTGGATAATTTCGGCAAGGTGGTGCGCACCAACGGCAGCAGCCAGTCCACCAATGTGATCACCATTAACGGCGGTACCTTCAGGAACGGCACCAACATCGTGCGCACGGAGAGCGTTAACGTGCGGGTGCGCTACCGCAACATCAGTACTTCCAATGTTTCCAAGCTCTGGCAGGTGCCCAATGCTTCCCAGGTAAGCACCTACTGATCCACATCACAGGCCCTGTCCCCCGGAGCCGGGTGGGGGACAGGGTATCCTGACCACAATCATCCTTTTATCCTACCGCCATCATTTATTTGCGATCCGGGCCATCCTACCTTTACATCATCATCAGGGGACAATAACAAAACAAGAGAACAACTCAAATAACTGAAAGGCATTGCATAAATAAACCGAGTACACGAAAAAAGGTCTGTCCGGATCCCGTTACCTCCATGAATCATTCCATTAGCGTGTAAGTTCCATGATCAATTAACAGGGCGGGGCTCTTTAAAAAGAGTGTTCATTCCAGTATTGCCAACTTTAGCCAGCAGGTGAGGAGCCTGTTCCCTGGAACAGCTCCCGCCACCTCGCTGCCTTAACAGGTAGTTTTATAGCTTAAATTCCTTTACCGTATGAAAAAAGTTGCTGTCACGGTTATTACGTTACTGCTGGTGATCCTGTTCACCCACGCAGGGCTGATCAAGTTGCTGGACCACCGGGTTTTCCTGGAAGAGTTGCGCAGCTATCCTTTACTGGCGCCCTTTGCGGGGCCAATTGCCCGGGGGCTGCCCACAGCGGAGCTGATACTGGCCACGCTGCTGATGTGGCCGCGCACCCGCTTCCTGGGGCTATCGCTGGCATTGCTGTTGATGGCCGTGTTTGCCGGTTATATCATTTTCCTGCTGAACGGTGCTTACCAAGTGCCCTGTACCTGTGAAACATTATTGGGGTTTACCACCTGGACGGCCCAGCTTAAGTTTAACCTGGTGTTCCTGCTGGTGGCGCTGTCAGGGTTCCTGCTGCAGTTGATCATGCGGGAAGAGGAGCGGGTGATGCACCTTGCCAGGTAACGATATTTTTACTTATACATTCGATATGCTTATATGTGGACGATGAATGCTTAGCGTAAGGCCGGGCCCGCGTTTCGCCGTGGGCCCGTTTTTTTTAGGAAACGTTTTACGTTTTCTTGATTATCTTTCTGCGGAACCATTTATTTACCATGATACTGGATATCTTAGAGAATGCCTGTCTGTACTACGGCCTCGGCCCTAAATTCATCAAAGCATTTGAATACCTCGCACAAACTGACCTGGCCGCGCTGGAAAAAGGGAAGTATGCCATTGACGGCGACGACATCTTTGCCATCATCAATGAATACGAGACCGTAGACGCGGCGCAGGAACAAATGGAATCGCACAAAAAATATATTGATGTGCAGTACATCGTGCACGGCGAAGAGCTGATCGGGCACGATATCCTGCAGCAGCAGTCGCCCTCCAGGGCCTACGACGAGCAGGCCGATTACATGCTGTTTGCCGAGAAGCCGGCCTTCTTCTCCCGGCTGGAGCAAAATCATTTTGCCATTTTCTTTCCTTCGGACCTGCACATGCCGAATATCCGTATTGACGCCCCTGCCCTGGTGAAAAAAGTGGTGATCAAGATCAGCGTGCAGTAAAGAACGCCGCTATTTTTTTCCGCAGCGGCCATACCCGTTTCAGCAGGAGGTAAGCCAGGGATGCGGTGCACAGCACAATAAGCAGGATGCGCAGGAAACGTGCAGCCGGCAGGGATAGTCCTATGCCGGTGCCCAGCGCTACCCAGGCTGCCAGGCACATGGGGCATTTGGGCAGCAGCACCAGTATGGCTCCAGGCGTTATCCAGCGGATAAAGCGGATGCCGCGCCGTATGATACCGGGCTGTGGCGGCGGAGAGGCGGAGCGGTTGGCTGCGGAGCAGTGAGATCCGGCCCCGCAGCAGCCATGCGGGGTCATGAGTCGCCGCCCTCCCCGTGGCAGCAACTGCCTGTCGCTTTGGGCGGCTGGTAGGCAGCCGCAGGGTCTACCGTATATTGCTGGTCATAACGGTCATGATGCCGCACCCAGGACATGGTAAAATTCAACTGGTCTTCGTCCCGTCCTTTGGGCGCCAGGTCCATGTAGTTATAGGTACCTACCAGCATGTCGCAGCCGCGTCCATAAGTGGAGTAGGTGTGGAACACTTCCCCCTGGCCGTTTTTATAGAATACGCTGAGACCGTGCAGGTCTTCCGCTATGAACTCCGCCGGGCCGTAGTTATAGTACACCTGTCCTTTGGCTTTATCTTCTTCCCGGAAAGATACCTGGTAGTCATAATTGAAGTCGCTGCCATAGCTGGACACCCATTTTACCTGCCAGCCCATGCGCTTTTTGAAGGCCTCGATCTGGCCCAGCGGTGCGCGGGATACCAGCAGCAGGGTGATGTCGCGGTTGGCCAGGTGCACCAGGGTACCGTCTATATGGTCTGTAAGAAAGGAGCAACTGGGGCAGCCTTCTTCCCAGCCCGGGCCGAACATAAAGTGGTATACCATGAGCTGGCTGCGACCGTCAAACAGGTCGGCCAGGGTTTCGGTACCGCGGGGGCCTTCGAAGCGGTAGGTTTTTTCTACCCGTTCCCAGGGCAGCTCCAGGCGCTCGCGGTTCAGCTCATCACGCAGGCGGGTAAACGCTTTCTCTTTTTCCAGGAGCCGGCGCCGGGCGCTCGCCCATTCTTCAGCAGACACAACCGTATGTTGTTGCCGGTCCGTAGCGGCAGGAATGGTAGTATGCATGATCACAGGTTTTTGTTGATACCAACAAATTTCAGCAAGAAAAACCGGTTTAATGGGGGGCGGGTCCGTCATAATAAGGGGGTTTTTTAGACAGGACGTTTATCGTATGAGGGAAATATTGTTTTTTAAAAAAAAGAAGATATATATTTGTCCAACATTCCACAATTTTAGCCCTATTGTTGAAAAGCTTGAATGCCCCTTTTGTCCGTATTGTTTAGGAACCTGTTTTTGGAAAAATAACCATGGATATCCGGCAGCGTGTGCTGTACCCTGTTTTGTAATCTGAACTTCCAGGAGCTCATTAGCGGGAATTACCGTCTGGTTAAACCTTTACTTAATAAATATTGTTTATTCCTTAATTATTTAAACTATGGAGCCTTACATTGCAATGATTATGATCTTTGGGGGCAACTTTGCCATCCGGGGCTGGGCTTTTTGCCAGGGACAGATCGTTTCTATTTCACAGAACACCGCGTTATTTTCCCTGCTGGGTACCACCTATGGCGGTAACGGGCAAACTACCTTTGCGTTACCGGACCTGAGAGGCCGTGCACCTATTGGCATCGGACAGGGGCCTGGTCTGTCCAACTACGTACTGGGACAGATAGGTGGCACGGAGAACACCACGCTGCTGATCAACAACATGCCGGCGCATACCCACACGGCAGATGCCAGCGGCCTGACCACGGCGCCTGCTGCCACCACTGACAACGGTACTACCAACACGCCGGGTCCCGGGGTGGTTCCGGCTACGCTGCCCACCGTAGGAAGCGGCCCCGGTGCTGTACAAATCAATGGCTATGCTGCACTGGGCACTGCCACTACGCTGGGCGGCAGCAAGGTAAACGGCGATGTGACTATCGGCCTGACCGGCGGTACCCAGCCTTTCAGCATTATGAACCCCTACATAGCTATGAACTACCAGATAGCTATGGATGGCATTTTCCCTTCCAGGAACTGATCATAAGGAACAACATTTAATACTGTTACTATCAAGATAGCGTACATGAGCCCATCTTTTACCGTTGGATTTCTGACTCCTTACTCCGGTATTTACCCGTATTATGCACAGCACCTGTTCACCGGCTGGCTGCTGGGCATGGGGCTGGACCCTGCGCGGCAAAATACCGTGCAGTTTATACAGGAATACACGGAGATGGGCGGTATGAGCGCTTCTGAGGCCGCTGCCCGTAAGCTGCTCTTTTTTAACCGCGTGGATATCCTGTCCGGCCTGATCAGCTACAAGGCTGTACCGGGTTTGATACCGCTGGTTGAAAAAGAGCGGCGGCCGGCTTTCTTTTTTGATATGGGAGAATATGTGCCCCATTTTCCATACCTCAGCCCCGATGTATTCTATGCCTCGCACCAGTTATGGCAGTCGCAGTATGCGCTGGGCCGCTGGGCGGAAAGCACCTTTGGCAGCGGCGGGCATATGATCATGCCCATATATGAAGCCGGCTATCACCTGAACAGCACCTTCCAGCAGGGTGCAGCCTCGGCCGGGGCGCAGGAGCTGAAGCTCACGGTGCTGCCCTTTGATGAAAAAGATCCTTACAGGATGGAATTGGGCAACTTCTTCACGGAGCTGGCAAAGGAGCCTCCTACATATGTACATGCCATTTTCTGTGGCAGCATGGGCGCACGGTTTTTCCGGCAATGGATCGCCAGCGGCTTTCATAAAAAGATACCGTTGCTGGTGCATGAGACCATGGCCTATGATGATATCCTGGACGACATTAAGCATGTGGGCCTGGAAATATATACTTCCCAGTTATGGATGCGGGAAGATGAGAACAAGATCAACCAATTGTTTGTAAAGACATTTGAAAGCGTAGCGCAGCAGCCGGCCAATATCTACGCCCTGATGGGTTATGAGGCCGGCATGATATGGAGAGAGGTGCTGCCGCATGCACAAAAAAAAGACTGGGATACAGTGAAACAGCAGTTGCGCACCGGGGTGATCAACGGTCCACGCGGAGAGAAGAACTTTTACCCCGCTTCCGGCTTTGCGCTGCCCAATCCCAGTATTATCAAGGTTACCACTTCCAACAATAAAATACACAAAATTATTCTCGACCAGGGAAAAGGTATGCGCTTCGATGCTAAGGAACTGGAGGTAATACATAATGAAAGCACATCTGGTTGGCAAAACCCCTTTCTCTGCATTTAACACCCTTGCATGAAATGAGATTTACATTTGCACAGGTCTTAAAGATCTTTATATGCTTCCTGGGCGTGCTGTTTACAGCAAATGCCGCCCTGGCCCAATACAATTCTACCAATGTGGACGTCGGTAAGAATTTTGCCGGCATGGCCAAAGACGCTGCGGGTAATATTTACGTGACCCGTTACAATTCCGCAAATAATAATTATGAAGTGGTAAGGTATGCCGGCGGCGTCGGGCCGGGAACCGTTATTTATGAGGGATTGGCCTTCGGCGTAGAATACCCCTGGAGCGTAGCTGTAAACTCCCTGGGCGATGTGTTTATTACTAACCCTGAACCTTCCAACGCCTGGGAGATCGTAAAGCTAACCAATTCAGGCGGCGGCTATACCAAAAGCGTTGTCTGCACGGGCCGTTATTTTACCGCCGTGGCGGTAGATGCCAGCGATAACCTGCTTAGCATGGAATATGACGGCGGTAGCGGTAATTATCGGTTGATGAGATACGATGCTGCTAACATCACGGATTCCGCGCATGGAGGCACTCCTTTGTATTCCGGCTTAGCGCTTTCCTTCAACAATACCTACCCCTGGGGCATTGTAACCGATGTGCAGGGAAATATTTATTTGCTGGATGCTTTTCGCGGGGTCAATAACAACCAAAGCAAGGTTATAAAGCTGACTGCTGCCTCCGGTTATTCTCCAACTGACCTTATTACCGGCAATAATATAAGCTCCCTCGCCATTGATGCCAATGGTAACCTGTATACTACACAGGCTACCGCCACCGCCAATGTTTCACATATTGTAAAGTATACGGCGCCAATAGCGGCCGGCACTACTACCGGAACAGTATTGTTTAGCGGCTTAGCCTATGATGATAATGCTTTTGGGCCATTTTATCCCTGGGGGCTGGTGGTTACCAGTAATGGAACCATTTTTGCCAATGATGGTATTTCAGCTTCGCCTGCAAACGGCCGTTTGTTAAAATTAACGCCCCCCGACATTTCCGTTATCAACGTGGTACGGGCAAGTACCAATCCTACCAATGCTGCTACCGTGCAGTACACCGTCACCTTCAGTGGCGATGCGTTTAATGTAACCCCTTCTGCATTTACGGTATCCTATCCAAGCGACATCACTGGCACGAGTGTGACCAGCGTTACTCCTGTTAACAGTACTACTTATACCGTTACTGTTAACACCGGTAGCGGTGATGGCACCATCCGCCTGGATGTAAACGGCAGTGGCATGGGTAATACCCTGACCAACGCTCCTTTTCAAGGCGGTGAAGTGTACACCATTGATAAAACTCCACCTACCGGCACTCTAGTGATCAATAATGATAACGTTTATACTAACGCTGCCACAGTAAACTTGACCCTGACCGCCGATGGTACTGCCCCGGCATACGAGATGCGTTTTTCCAACGAGAACAGTAACTGGACTACTACTTTCGCGCCGTTTACTACAAGCAGCTCCTGGACACTAGCTACCGGTGATGGCCTCAAAACCGTGTACATGCAGCTCCGTGACGCGGCCGGCAACGTGACCACGGTATCAGATGACATCACCCTGGATCAGACAGCGCCGGAAACTACCATTAATTCCGGTCCGTCGCTCATTACCACGAGCACTACTGCCACTTTCCAGTTTAGCTCCAACGAAACCGCTTCCTTTGAGGCCAGCCTGGACGGAGGCGCCTATGGGCCGGTTACCCCTCCGCTTACCTATACCGGTTTAGCGGCAGGCGCTCATACCTTCAGCGTAAGGGCCGTGGATCAGGCGGGTAATCTGGATGGCACGCCTGCTACCCATAACTGGACCATCGACAATATTGCCCCCACGGTAACATCCGTGAATGTACCCGCCGACGCCTACTACCACGAAGGCGATGTGCTGGACTTTACCGTGAACTTGGATGAAAATGTAACTGTGTCCGGCACGCCTTACCTGGAGCTGACCATCGGTGGTACTATCGTGCAGGCCGACTACGTGACAGGTTCCGGCACCAGTGCACTATTGTTCCGCTACACCGTGCAGGCCGGAGAGCAGGACCTGGATGGTATTACCCTCGGCAGCAGCATAGTGCTGAACGGCGGCACCCTCACAGATGCTGCCGGCAATAACGCCAACCTGGCCCTGAACAGCGTAGGGGCTACCACCGGTGTACGGGTATACGCTATCAAGGCCAGCGTCACCCTGTCTACCACCGCCGTTTCGCCGGTGAACCTGCCCTTTACCGTGACCATCGTATTCTCCGAAGCAGTAACCGGCTTTGCCACGGGAGATATATCCGTTACGAACGCCGTGACAAGCGGGCTGAGTACCGCGGATAATGTTACCTACACTGTACACGTAACGCCATCTGCAGATGGCACTGTGACTATACAGGTGCCGGCAGATGTAACCCTGAATACAGGTCAGAACGGCAATACCGCTTCCAATACCCTCAGCCTGGACTATGATGGCACGGCTCCGGCCGTGATATCCGTAAATGTACCGGCCAACGGCACCTATAGCAGCGGGGATGCGCTCACCTTTACTGTAAACTACAGCGAAAATGTAACGCTAAGCGGCGGTACGCCTTCGATCCCGCTTACCATTGGTACGGCTACCGTGCAGGCCGCCTATACCGGCGGCACCGGCAGCAATGCGCTCACCTTCAGTTATACCATACAGGATGGAGACCTGGATGCAAACGGCATCAGCCTGGGTACTGCCATTGCATTGAACGGCGCTACCCTGCAGGACGCTGCTGCTAACAACGCTTCCCTCACCCTGGCTGGTGTAGGCAATACCAGCGCGGTGCTGGTAGATGCGGTGGCCCCGGTGGTGAATAGTGTGAATGTACCTGCCAATGGTTATTATAAAGAAGGAGATATACTGTCCTTCACTGTGCAGATGAGCGAGAACGTAACCGTGAACACCGGCGGCGGCACGCCTTACCTGGAGCTGACCATCGGCGCGGCTGCCGTGCAGGCAGCCTATGTGAGCGGCTCGGGCACCAGTACGCTGGCCTTCAGCTATACGGTGCAGGCCGGGCAGCAGGACCTGGACGGCATTGCGCTTGGTAGCAGCATCATATTGAACGGTGGCACCATACAGGATGCCGCCGGTAATGATGCCGTGCTTACGTTGAACAGTGTGCCCGCCACCAGCGGCATATTTGTTTATTCGGTAACGCCCGGCGTCACCTTGTCCACCACGGCCGTTTCGCCGGTGAACCAGGCATTTACGGTTAGCGTGGTATTTACAGAAGCGGTGACCGGCTTTACCCTGGCGGAGATCACGACTACCAATGCCACCCTCAGCAACCTGCAAACCTCGGATAATACCACCTATACCGTGCTGCTAACACCATCTGCAGATGGCACTGTAAGTGTGCAGGTGCCGGCAGGTGTAGCCCAGAACATAGGCAATAATGATAATACCGCTTCCAATACCCTCAGCCTGGACTACGACGGCACGGCCCCGGCAGTAACATCTGTAAATGTGCCGGCCAACGGCACTTACAGCAGCGGGGATGCGCTCACCTTTACCGTAAACTACAGCGAAAATGTAACGCTAAGCGGCGGTACGCCTTCGATCCCGCTTACCATTGGTACGGCTACCGTGCAGGCCGCCTATATCGGCGGCACCGGTAGCAATGCGCTCACCTTCAGCTATACCATACAGGATGGCGATCTCGATGCAAACGGCATCAGCCTGGGTACTGCCATTGCATTGAACGGCGCTACCCTGCAGGACGCTGCTGCTAACAACGCTTCCCTCACCCTGGCTGGTGTAGGCAATACCAGCGCCGTGTTGGTAGATGCGGTGGCCCCGGTGGTGAATAGTGTGAATGTGCCTGCCAATGGCTATTATAAAGAAGGGGATGTGCTATCCTTCACCGTGCAGATGAGCGAGAATGTGACCGTGAACACCGGCGCCGGTACGCCTTACCTGGAGCTGACCATCGGCGCGGCTGCCGTGCAGGCCGCCTATGTGAGCGGCTCGGGCACCAGTGCACTGGTCTTCAGCTATACGGTGCAGCCGGGGGAACAGGACCTGGACGGCATTGCGCTTGGTAACAGCATCATATTGAACGGCGGCACTATACAGGATGCCGCCGGTAATGATGCCGTGCTTACGTTGAACAGTGTACCTGCCACCAGCGGCATATTTGTTTATTCGGTAACGCCCGGCGTCACCTTGTCCACCACGGCCGTTTCGCCGGTGAACCAGGCGTTTACGGTCAGCGTGGTATTTACAGAAGCGGTGACCGGCTTTACCCTGGCGGATATTACGGCTACCAATGCCACCCTCAGCAACCTGCAGACCTCCGATAATATTACCTATACGGCATTGGTAACGCCTTCGGCAGACGGCGCGGTAAGCCTGAACGTGCCTGCCGGCGTTGCTCAGAATATCGGGAATATCGGCAACACCGCTTCCAATACCCTCAGCCTTGATTATGATGGCTCCGCACCGGCTATTACGGCGGTAGCCGTACCGGCCAACGGTATTTATCACAACGGTGATGTGCTGGCCTTTACAGTCAGCTACAGCGAGAACGTGACCGTCACCGGCGCTCCTTACCTGGATCTTACCATTGGCAGCACGGCACGGCAGGCCGCTTATACCGGCGGCTCGGGCACCAGCGCCCTTACTTTCAGCTATACTGTGCAGAATGGCGACCTGGATATGGATGGCATTAGCCTGGGCGGCAACCTGGTGCTGAATGGCGGCGTTATACAGGACGCGGCGGCCAACAACGCCCTGCCGGCACTGAACAGTGTGGGCAGCACCAGCGATGTATGGGTGAATACCATCATCCCCACCGTTACCTTGTCCGGTACCCCGATGCCCAATGCGCCGTTCACCCTCACCGCGACCTTCAGTGAAGCGGTGACCGGCTTCGCCCTGGCAGACTTCGCCGTCACCAACGCGACGTTGAGCAACCTGCAAACCTCCGATAATATTACCTATACGGTGCTGGTAACGCCCACGGCAGATGGCGCGGTCAGCATCAGCATACCGGCCAACGTGGCCCAGAATGCGGGCGCCAACGGCAACCAGGCTTCTAACGTGATCTCCTATACGTATGACGCCACCGCGCCGGCCATTACTTCGGTAGATGTGCCCGCCAACGGTTATCATGGGACAGGAGAAATGCTGGACTTCACGGTGCATTTCAGTGAGAACGTTACGGTGAGCGGCACGCCGGGCATCAGCATCACCATTGGCGCTGCCGTGGTGGAAGCCGCTTACACCGGTGGCACCGGTACCAATGCGCTTACTTTCCGCTACACCGTACAGGATGGCGATATGGATATGGACGGCATCAGTGTAGGCGGCAGCCTGGCCCTGAACGGCGGCACCCTGCAGGACGGGGCGGGCAACAATGCTGCACTCGCATTGAACAACACGGGCAACACCAGCGGGGTGTTCGTGAATACGCAACGGCCCACCGTTACGCTGACCGCTGCTGCTACCGGCCGCGTAAACACGCCGGTAACGGTAACGCTGGTATTCAGCGAAGCGGTCACCGGCCTGGCGCTTGCAGATATTAACCTGACCAACGGCGCAGCCGGCAATCTCCAAACCACGGATAACATTACCTACACGGCAGACATTACGCCCGCCGCCGATGGCGCCGTAGATGTCAGCCTGCCGGCCGACGCAGCAGAAAATATTGGCGGCAACGGCAACGACGCTTCCAATACCGTTTCCTTCACCTACGACGCCACCGCACCGCTGATCACGGCAGGACAAAGCTTCACCGTGAGCCAGTATGCACCCGTAGGCACTGTGGTAGGCCAGGTAGCGGCCACCGAAACGGCCGGTACCCTGCAGGACTGGACCATTGCTACAGACGGTTCCGGCGGTGCTTTTGAAATAGATGGCGCCGGCGCCCTTACCGTAAAGGATGCCACCATACTCAGCGCCCTGGGGGGCACTACCGTTACGCTGGATATTACGGTGAGTGACGGGCTGAACACCAGCATCGCTACACCGGTCACCATACAGGTGGGCCTCGTGAACCAGGCCCCGGCGCTGGATCCCATTACGGATGTAAGCATCTGCGCAGATACGGAAACGCATACCCTGCAACTGACCGGCGCTTCCGCTACGGAACCGGGACAAACCTACACCATTACCGCTGCGGCCAGCCAGGATGTATTTGACCTGCTGAGCGTGAATGCGTCCGATGTGCTGAGCTACCGCCTGAAAGCCGGCGCTGCGGCGGGTAGTATCACCGTTACCGTTACCATCAAAGACGATGGTGGTACGGCCAACGGCGGGGTGGACAGCCTGCGCCGCAGCTTTACCCTAACGGTGAACAGCCTGCCGGCGGTGACCATCACCAGCGACAAAGGCACCACCGTATCCAAAGGGGAGACCGTGATGCTGACCGCTACCGGCGGCGCTACCTACCAGTGGGCGGATGCGGACGGTATTATCGGCGGGCAGCAAAGCGCCGTGCTGGAGATCAGGCCAAAGGCCAACACCACTTACGAAGTAACGGCTACCAGTGCAGCAAGCTGTACCGGCGCCGGCAGCATTAACATTGCCGTGGTAGACGACTTCAAAGTGGATGCTACCAATATCCTGACGCCGAATGGCGACGGCCGCAACGACCGCTGGGTGATCCGCAACATAGACAGCTACCCGGATAATGAGCTGAAGATATTTGACCGCGCCGGCCGCCTGGTATACCAGCGCAGGAATTACAGCAACGACTGGGACGGCACCCTGAACGGCAGCCCGCTGGCGGAAGGCACGTATTACTATATACTGACCATCAACGGCGGTGCAGCTACTACCAAAGGTTATATCACGATTGTAAGGGACCGTCAATGATCTTCTAAATTTGCACACCATGAACCAGCTTAAACTGAATCGTACATATATGCGCTTTATTTGCTGCCTGTTGCTCGCAGCAGGATGCATCAGCCAGGGCATGGCCCAGGGCCTCAGCGATGCGCCGGCATTACTGGAGCCCTCCGGCACCCAGTGGTTCCAGAACCAGTACCTGGCCAATCCCGCCATGGCCGGTATAGACACGGGCCTGCACCTGAACGCCGCCTACCGCCGCCAGTGGAGCGGTGTGGAAGGCGCTCCGAGAACAGCGTTCTTCACAGCCGATGGCCTGGTAGGGAAAAGGGTAGGGGCCGGCCTCCATATTTTTAATGACCAGGCCGGGTTAATAGACCGCACGCGGGTGGCGCTTTCCTATGCATACCACCTGCCGCTGGGCAACCGCGGGCAGCAGTTGCACTTCGGCCTTTCGCTGGCGCTGAACGTGCAGCGGCTGGATTATTCGCATGTGGATGGGGATATTACGGACCCCTCGCTGGCGGGGTTTAACCGCCGCGACAACTATTTTGAAGCGGAATACGGTATGGCCTATACGGACGGCCGCTGGACCCTGCAGGGCGCGCTCCCAAACATCCGCACGCTGTTCACCGGCGACGATAAAGGCGTGAATGGCGGCGGCATCTTCTTTACCGCAGCATCCTACCGCTTTACGCTGCCCGGCGCTATCAGCCGTATAGAGCCTAAAGTGGCTTACCGCGGCGTAAAAGGGTATGACAATATACTGGATGCCGGCCTGCAGGTAGGTTTCCTGGACAATGTGGCCAGCGTAATGGGCATGTACCATACTTCCAAAAGCGTGACCGCCGGCCTGGGCGTAAACATTGCAAAGACCGTGCTCATACAGGCCCTGTACACCACGCAGACCGGGGGCATCAAAACCTATGTGGACGGCGCTTACGAGGTGGGCGCCACCGTGAACCTGTTCCGCTGACAGCCCGGAACAGCGGCGTATGGAATTTTCCCGCTGTTGCATCTTAGGGATATGATGCTCAGATTGGGGACAACGAACTACCTGGGAGCCAATATCCGCAACTTTTATGCGGATGGCGTGGCCGTCAGCGAAACCATCTACCGCGAAAAGGTATTTGAAGGCTGGCACTGCCATGAGAACAACCACATTACCTTTGTTGTAAAAGGCGGCACCCTGGACCAGCGCAGGTACCGGGAGCAGGCCGCCACGCCGGGGCAGGTGCTGTTGTACCACAGCGGGGAGCCGCACCGCAACCGGCATACCCGCCATCCTTCCAAGAACATCAACCTGGAAATAACAGATGCTTTCCTGGCCCGGCAGGGGCTGCAGTTCCCGGCCGTTGTAACCGCCGCCCTGCCGCTGCTGGTATTAAGGATCTACCAGGAAAGCCGGATCAATGACAGCAGCAGCCTGCCTGCCATGCAAGCCCTGCTGCTGCAGGCTTTCAGCAATCAGCAGGCGTCCGCGGCGCCCAGGGGCACGCCGCCCTGGATAGCGCAACTGGAGGAACTGCTGCACGACTGCTGGGACCAGACCCTCTCCCTGCAGCAGATTGCGCAGGCCCTCTACGTGCACCCCGTTACCATCTCCAAATACTTTCCCCGCTACTTTTCCTGTACCCTGGGCGACTACATGCGCAGGATAAAAACAGCGCGTGCCCTGTCCCTCATCCAGCAAACGGGCATGCCGCTCACCGCCATTGCACATACCTGCGGCTTTGCAGACCAGAGCCATTTCAACCGTACCTTTAAAGCCATGACCGGCATGCTGCCCGGCGCATACCGCGCATTATAAACCGGCTAATCCCGTTCTATTCCGTCAACAGTAACCGACGCATCTTTGTGGTACAAAAAAATTCAGGTATGTATAACATGAAACCGCTACTGGTATTACTGGCCATCACGCTCATCGCCAACGCTGCCCCGGCGCAGCAGCAGCCCGTACCCGCAAAGGAGATGGAAACGGCCCTCACCACCATCGCTGCTTTGGTGAAGGATCATTATGTATTTAAGGAAAAAGGGGCGCAGACTGCGCAGCACCTGCTGAGCCAATACCGGCAGGGCGCTTTCCGCAGCGCCGGTAACTGGGAGGCCTTTGACTCCATTGCTACGGCCCTGCTGCGCAATTTCGCGCATGACGGTCATTTGTACGTGCGTTACGGGCCGGGTATTGTAAAGGAGCTGCGTGCGCCCGCCGATACCGCGCAGCAGGGGGAGGATGTGTTCCACTACGGGCCTGACGCGGAAAAAAATAACTTCGGTTTTCACGCCCTGGAAATACTGGAAGGGAACACCGGTTATATCCATTTGTCCGAGATTAATATATCCGCCAAAAGCCTCCCGGTGCTCTATGCCGCCATGCAGTTCGTGGCTCATACGCAGGCACTCGTCATTGACCTGCGGGACAACGGCGGCGGTGGCAGCGAGGTGGGCGCCGTGCTGGAAAGTTATTTCCTGCCCAAAGATGTTCCCCTGCTGGAGGTGCAGGGCCGCAACGGTCCGCTGGAAACGGTAAAGACCGTGCCCTGGCTGCTGCAGGAAAAGTACCGGCAGCCCCTGTATATCCTGGTCAATAAGGGAACGGCTTCCGCGGCAGAAGCCCTGGCGTTTACCCTGCAGGCGCACAAACGGGCCGTGATCATCGGGCAGCCCTCTGCCGGCGGCGCGCATATGAACACCTGGTACCCGGTGAATGCATCCATCTATGTATCCATATCCACCGCAGCGCCGGTGTTGCCGGGCACCACCACTTCCTGGGAGCAGCGGGGCGTGCAGCCGGATCATGTAACGGCGCCGGGTGCGGAATTGACCACCGCCCGGCAATTGATCCATAAGCAACCGTAGCACGCTTATTATCATTACATTTGAACAAACAACCCTGCCGGCGCAAAGCAGGGTAATCATGACGGCCATGACCTTTGGGAATAATTTACTTTTTTTCTTCAGCGCGCTGGGGGCATTTAATGGTCTCATCGCCGGCACATACTTCCTTTGCTTCACCGCGAAGCGAACCTTGTCCAACTATTTCCTGGGCGGCCTGTTGATGGCGCTGAGCATCCGTATTGGAAAGTCCGTCGCCTATTTTTTTGACCATGATCTGCCAAGAACGGTCCTGCAGCTTGGCCTGACGGCCTGCCTGTTCATCGGCCCCTTTTTATATTGCTTTGTGAAAACGGAAATACAGCAGGTCCGGAAACTGCCGGTATCGTGGCGTGTGCAGCTATTAGCCTGGTCCGCGGTGATGCTGGTAACCGGTTTGGTTTTTCCCTATGCGCACTTCCCCCGCCTTTGGACGCATTACATGATCCCGGCGATCTATCTGCAATGGGGTATTTACATTGCCCTCACAGCAGCTTCGGTCCAGTCGCTTTTTAAAAAGATCAGGGGCGGGGAAAAGCTGAAGCCCTTCGAAAAGTGGATACTGACGATCTGCGCAACGATTTTTTTGCTGTTTACTGCCTATGTGTGGGCCTATGCAAACATCACCAAAGGCAGCTATATTATAGGACCGTTGTACTTTTCCCTGGTAACCTATCTTGTTATATTCATACTGCTGCACCGGAAAAAAGCAAATGACCTGTCTTCTTTTGCCGCTCAGAAATATGGCGACAGGAAGCTGGATGAGGAGGATGCCCAACGGATCATTGCTCAATTGCATAAGGTCATGAGCGGGCAGGCGCTTTTCCGGAACCCCCGGTTAAAGGTAGGCGACCTGGCCCGCGAGGTCAACATACCCGGCCACCAGTTGTCCAGGATACTGAATGACAGCCTGCAGAAAAACTTCACCCTTTTTGTGAATGAATACCGGGTTGCCGCGGCTTGTAAGATGCTGTCGTCCGGGACAAATTTCACGATAGCCGCCGTCGGCGAGGAAGTGGGCTTTAACTCAAAGTCCACTTTCTTTGCCGCCTTCAAAAAGATTAAAGGCCTGACCCCCAATGAATATATGCGGGAAATTACTCCGGATTTATAAATCCGTACTAATGTCTGGAGGTTTTAATGCCCCGGGAATACAGGAAACCGGATCTTTGGCGAAACACTTTTTAAATGAGAGAAATAGCCCTGTTACTGAGCCTGTTATCCGCCTGTTTTCCCGCATTTTGCCAGGATGCTCCCGCCGATGTGGAGGCAGGGAGGAAGATCGATTCCCTGTTTGCCGCTTACAATTCGCAGACCCCCGGTGCTGCCGTAGCCATTGTGAAGGACGGCAAAGTCGTTTTCCGGAAAGGATATGGAATGGCCGACCTGGACCACGATATACCGGTCACGCCACAGACGGTCTTTAATATTGCCTCGGTATCAAAACAATTTACCGCCTTTGCCGTATACCTCCTGGCCGGTGAAGGCAGGATCTCCCTTGAGGATGATATCCGGAAATACATCACCGAACTGCCGGATTACGGTAGCGTGATCCGGGTGAAGCATTTGCTGGGCCATACCAGCGGTTTAAGGGACCAGGCCGCCATCGGGTCCTTAGCCGGGAACCGGCAGGGTGATGTCTCAACGACCGGGCAGGTTTTGCAATTAATGGCAAGGCAGCGGAATTTGAATTTCACGCCGGGTACTGCCTTCGGATACTGCAACACCGGCTATACCCTGCTCGCGGAGATCATACACCGCGTAACCGGCCAATCGTTTGCGGCCTACACGGAAGAGAAAATTTTCAGGCCGCTCGGGATGGCCAGCACGCAGTTTTGTGACAACTACGGGAAAGTGGTAAAGCATAAAGCCGCATCCTACGAGCTGATAAACGGAGCTTATTACCACCAGCCATTGAACGTTTCCAATCCCGGGCCTTCCAATCTCCTGACGACCGTGGATGATCTGGTTAAATGGGTATTGAATTTCGAGCACCCGGTAGTGGGAACGCCGGCGTTGATAAAAGCGTTCAACGAAGCGTCCTGCCTGGACAATGGCCGGAAAGTGGTATTGCGGATACCCGGGGACGGCGATACGATCTTTCATGCGAAAGGACAAAACCTATGGAAGTACAAAGGGGTGGATGTGATCTCGCACGGAGGACATGCAGCGGCTTTCCGGACTTTTATGGGGCGTTTCCCCGGTGAGCGTCTTGCCATTATTGCGCTCAGTAACGATGAGCACAATGAAAGGCTGAACGCCCGCTGGCAGATGGCCGGCTTTTATATAAAAGATAAACTGAAAGAGGAAACGCCGTCTGCCGCCGCACCCGGCCCGTCAACCAGTACACCTGCCGTATCATATCCCTCCAACCTGGAGGAATTTGCAGGCGGGTATTACAGCGAAGAGCTTGGCACCAGCTATACGTTCGTCGTGCGCGGGAATGTACTCGTCATGACGCACCTGAGGCTGGAAGATATTGTATTGAAGCGGGTAGGCGACCATAAATTTTCCGGCGCCGGCCCGGAAACCTTTGCATTTGAAATGGAGTTTCTGGAGAATGAAAAACACGTTGTGACCGGCTTCGCGATCTCGAATTTCGGGGTAAAGCAATTGAAGTTCATAAAAGTGAAGTAACCATTATTTAATATAAAATATCCATACCCGCCTGTTAATTTTGGCCGTATCCGGGCAGCCGTTGTGCTGCCTGGATGGGGCGGCCAGATATGTACCAGTCTTTATATCCCGGACAGTTAAGCGAGCTACACGATGAAGCGCTGCTGGAGCATTTCCGGCAGGGGCATGTTCCTGCATTTGAAGAACTGTACAAACGTTTCTGGGCAGCCCTGTACCTGCATGCCTACCGCCTGCTGGAACATGAGCAGGATGCGCAGGATGTGGTGCAGGAAGTATTTACCGCCATCTGGACAAAAGCCGGCGATATAGAGCTGACAGGCTCCCTGGCGGCGTACCTCTACGTAGCAGTGCGCAACCGGGTGCTGAACCTGGTGGCCCGCAAGCGTACTTACCGGCAGCACCTCGACTCCCTGCAACAGTTCATGGCGGAAACCGACCATTCTTTATTACAGCATTTGTCGGAAAAGGAAATGGCCGCACAGATAGAGCTGGAGATCAGCCGCCTGCCGCCCCGCATGCGCGAAGTATTTGAGCTGAGCCGCAAAACAGCGCTGTCCCACCGTGAAATAGCCAGCCGCCTGCAGCTTTCCCAGGAAACGGTGAAAAAGCAGATCAGCAATGCCATCCGCACCCTGCGGCAGAAGGTATCCCATTACCTTTTCCTGTTCTGATGGTCGTCACTTAACATTAAGGTAACACACCTGCCTACCCCTCCCGCCTTTTACAATTGTCATTTAAGTAAGTAAGCAATCATGAGCACGCAACCAACAAAAGCACTGCTTGAAAAGTATGTGGCCGGGAAATGCACACCGGGGGAACGGCTGCTGGTGGAAGCCTGGTACCGGCAGGAGCAGGAGCGCCGCAGCAGCCAGGCCCTGCCGGAGCTGCAGCACACGGAGCAGGCCATCTGGGAAAAGATACAGCATACTGTCAGGCAGCCGGCAAAACGTGTACCCGTTTCCCGTTATACGGCCCTGAAAGTTGCCGCCTGCCTGCTGCTGTTGCTGGGAGCGGGTTACCTGCTGCAACGCCTGTGGCCTGCAACGCCCCGGTGGCTGGAAGTGGCCGCACAGGGCCGCCCGCTGCAGTTGCAGTTGGACGACGGCTCTGTTATATGGCTGAATGCGGGCGGGCGCCTGCGCTACCCCGCCAGGTTCAGCGGGCGGAGCAGGCTGGTAGAGCTGCTGGGCGGGGAGGCTTGCCTGGACGTACGGCAGGACCCCGCGCACCCCTTCCTGGTAAAATGCGGCGGCACCCGCACCCGCGTGCTGGGCACGGTATTCAATATACGTACTTATGAAGGGCCGGGCATGTTGCAGGTAACGGTACAGGAGGGCAAGGTGGCCGTGAGCTGTGACGGGGGACTGGAAAAGCTGGCCGGCCGTGAAATGGTATTGCAGCCCGGTGAACGGCTTACCCTTTACACCCGGCAGCAGCAGTGGCATAAGGAACGGGCAGACGCCGCCGCCATGAACGGGTGGACCGCCGGCCGCCTGCTGTTCAGCAACGAACGGCTGGACCTCATAGCCTGGCAACTGGAGCAACGCTACCGCGTACGTATATCCTTTGCAGATACTACCCTGGCCGGTTACCGCATCACCGCCGGCTTTGCAGCCGCCGATCCGCTGGAGGAAGTGCTGGATGCCCTGAGCCTGGCCAATAACCTGCACTATGCCATACAGGACGATAGCGTGATCTTCAGTAAACCATCACCTTAAAAATAAATGCCTATGTAAGCAGGAAGTCACTACACCGCACAAAAAAACCGGTAAGGCAGTACCTCACCGGCCATTCCCCGGAAAGACCGACCCGCAACGCCAATCACTGATCGATCTTCCGGCTGGGATGCTATAACGATTTGATTCAATCATTAAAACCCGTACAAAGGTATGAAAATTTGTACCAGTAACACATTGCTTATACTGCTGCTGCTATCTGCACGGCTTTTATACGGCGCTACCGGCGCACAACTGCCGGGGGAGAAGATAGACGCCGTTTTCCGCGACAAGTCATTGAAGGAGGCTTTCTCCATTATCCAGCAACAGAGCGGATACCTGTTCATTTATAATGAAAAGGCTGTAGCGCCCTACAAGGCCGTCAGCCTTAATGCCCGCCAGCGTACCATCGAATGGGTGGTGGACGAGCTGCTGCGCAACACCCGCCTGGCCAGCAAAGTACAGAACGGGAAAGTGATCATCCTGGAAAAGGAAACGGCGGCCGTGCCCCGCACCCTGGCGGCGCCGGCATTGAAGATCAGGGGCCGGGTAACGGACGCCAAAGGCATGGCCCTGCCCGGCGTGACCGTATTGGTAAAAGGTAGCAACCGTGGCGCCATCACAGACGGCGCCGGCATTTTCTTCCTGGAAGCGGCAGCAGGTGAAGTGCTGGTTTGCTCCATGTCCGGCTACCTGGCGCAGTCCATCGCCGTAAGCGGAGAGGAGATGAACATTGTGCTGCAGGAAGACATCAAGGGCCTGGAAGAAGTAGTGGTGGTAGGCTATGGCACGCAGAAGAAGCGGGATGTGACCGGCGCGCTGGCCTCCGTATCCGGTAAGGAGATCGCGGAACAGCCCGTGACCAATGCCATACAGGCCCTGAAGGGCAGGGTGGCAGGCGTGGATGTATACAACAGCGGCAATGAGCCTGGCGCCTCCGCCAGCATACTCATACGCGGGCAGCGCTCCATCACCGCCGGCAACGCCCCCCTGGTGGTACTGGACGGCATTCCCGTAATGGACGCCAGCTTCAACGAGATCAACCCGAACGATATTGCTTCCATAGAAGTACTGAAGGACGCTTCTTCCTCCGCTATCTACGGTTCCCGCGGCGCCAACGGCGTGCTGCTGATCACTACCAAACGCGGCAAAACAGGAAAGACCAACATCAGCTACGATGCCTATTACGGCGTTACCTCCATTACCCGCACGCTGGACCTGATGGATGGACCGCAGTTTGCGCAGTTGCGCCGGGAAGCCGCCAGAACCGCGGACCCCAACAATGAATACCCGCCGGATGCCACGCTGTTTGACGATATTGCCCTGCAATCCCTGGCCACCGGCCGCTCCACGGACTGGCAGGACCTCGTGTACCACCAGGGGGCCAAACAGAACCACCAGCTTTCCATTACCGGCGGAAAGGAGAAAACGCAGTTCGCCATCTCCCTCAACTATTTCCGGGAAAAAGGCATTATCGACAAAACGGATTATACCCGCGGGGCCCTGCGCATTAACCTGGACCACCAGGTGAACGACCGTATCCGCCTCGGCGTATCCACCTTTGCCAGCAGGTCTGTGCAGAACGTAACGGACAATACCGTGTTTGACAACATCCTGCGCCTGAACCCGCTGGGCGTGCCTTACGACAGCGCGGGCAACCTGCTGTTCCGCCCTACCAACGATGAAGGGCAGCGCGTAAATCCTTTGATGATCATCAGGAACACCACGGACCAGCGCTACAAGACCAGGGTATTTGCCAGCGTGTATGGGGAGTGGAACATTACCAAAGATTTGAGCTACCGCCTGAACGTAGGGCCGGAAATGGAAGTGGCACGCGAGGGCATCTTCAGGGGCAGCCTGACGGATGCCAACCAGGGCGGTAATGCCACGGCCAGCCTTACGGACCAGGAGGTATTCTCCATTACGCTGGAGAACATCCTGAAATACGATCACCGCTTCGGCAGGGACCATCATATCGGCGTTACCCTGCTGCAAAGCTCCCAGCAGCAGGTGGGCAACAGCTCCGGCATCAGCGCCAACAAGCTGCCCTCCGAAGCGCAGAGCTATCACAACCTGCAAACGGCCGGCGAAGTAACAGGCATCAGCAGCGACTACCGCAAATGGCTGCTGCTATCGTACATGGCCCGCGTGCATTACGATCTCCGGGACCGGTACCTGTTTACCGTTACCGCCCGGGCAGATGGGTCTTCCGTTTTTGCCCCGGGGCATAAATGGGGCTATTTCCCTTCTGCCGCAGCCGCCTGGCGTATAGATGGCGAGCCCTTCATGCAGCAGCTACGCGCGGTGAATGCACTGAAGCTCCGCGTGAGCTACGGCAGCACCGGCAATAACGGCATCCAGCCCTATGGCACTTTCAGCACCCTGCAGAAGGGAGCCTATGCCTTTGGCAGCACCGGCAACATCGGCTTCCTGCCCGCTACCATCGCCAATCCTAACCTGGAATGGGAGATCACCCGGGAACTGAACGTCGGGATTGACTTCGGCCTGTACAATAATCGTATAACCGGCTCCGTAGACCACTACATCGCCAACACAAAGAACCTGCTGCTCACGCGGAGCATACCCGGCAGCACCGGCTACACGGAAGTGCTGGAGAACATCGGCGCCACCCGTAACAAAGGCTGGGAGCTGAGCCTCTCTACCGTGAACATTGCCAGCCCCGGTGGTTTCCGCTGGCAAACGGACCTGAACATCGGCATTAATAAGAACGCCATTGTGCAATTGTATGGCGATGGTACGGACGATGTAGGCAACAGTTGGTTCATTGGCCGGCCCATCGGCGTGTTCTATTACTATCGGAAAACCGGCATCTGGCAGGCCTCCGAAAGGGAAGCGGCCGAAGCTTACGGCTTTGAGCCCGGCATGATCAAAATTGAGGATGTGAACAACGATAAGCAATACAGCGACCAGGACCGGGTGATACTGGGCAACAGGCTGCCTTCCTGGACAGGCGGCATCACCAACCGCTTTTTTTACCGGGGGCTGGAGCTGGGCATTGTGATCAATACCCGCCAGAACTACATGTTGTACTCCATGTGGTACGAGAACAACAACCGCCTGGCCGGCCGCTACAATAACCTGGATGTGGACTACTGGACACCGGAAAATCCTACCAACGATAATCCGCGCCCGGACAAGAACCAGGAGAATGTGTACCTGGGCGAGACCCTGGCATTCAGGGACGCCAGCTTTGTGCGGGTGAAGAACCTGTCGCTCACCTATACCTTGCCGCAGGCCTGGCTGCAGCATGCCGGTATCAGGAACCTGCGCATCAGCGCCAGCGCGGAGAATCCTTTCACCTTCACTTCCTACAAGGGCCAGGACCCGGAATTTGAAACAGACGGCACCCGCGCCATGTACCCGACCGTGAAGATGTACGCCATCGGGCTGAACGCCGCTTTTTAAAAACGATAAAATGACCAGACAATGCAAAGGTATCAACTTTTTATAACAGTGCTCTGCGGCTGCATGGCATTGGCTTCCTGTAGCCTCGAAGAAAAGGACCTGTACAAACCCGTGCCGGAATCCATTTACAGCGATGCCGCCGGTATCGGCAATGGCGTAACCGGCGTGTACAGCAAGCTGCGCGAGCTCTACGGCTCACAGAAAGGTTTTACCCTCACCACCATGGGCACAGATATTTTCCAGCACGGAAAGGACGGCGGCTACAAGTTCATGGACGATTATTCCACCGCCCTCAATGCGTCCAACGGTTACCTGCAAGACCTCTGGAACGACTGCTATGAAGGCATCAACGCCGCCAATACCATCCTCGACCGGATCGATGCAGTAGAGATGGAGGAAGCTGCCCGTAACCGCTATAAAGCGGAGACCCGCTTTTTACGCGCGCACTATTATTACTGGCTCACCCTGCAATTTGGCGACGTGGTGTATACAGACCATGAGACCAAAGGCGTGATCACGGATGCGGGCAGAACGCCCAAAGCAGACATCTGGAAAAAGATGCAGGAGGATACGCAGTTTGCCGTGGATCACCTGGACTGGACCGCGCCGGACTACGGGCGGGTAACCAAAGGAGCGGCCCTGCATCAGCTAGCCCGCATCAACCTGCTGCTGAAGGACTACGAAGGAGCGGCTACCGCCGCCCGCCGGGTGATCGATGAAGGGCCTTACCAGTTGCTGGACCGCTATGCGGATGTTTTTGATTACAATAACCAGCAGAACGCAGAGATCGTGTTTGCGGTGCAGTATATCAACAATGCGCTGTTTAACGGCAGCGGCAACCAGGGGCATGCATTCTTTACACCCGCCTATGACCAGTTTGCCGGCCTGAAAAGGGATGCTGCGCAGGGCGGGCGGCCTTATACGCGCTTCCGGCCCACAGCGTTTTTCAGGAACCTGTTTGACAGTAATGACAGCCGCTTTGATGTGACCTTCCGCATCTGCTGGTTCTACAATAACAGCGCTACATTGCCGGCAGGCAGGCAACTGGGTGATACAGTGATATGGGAGACCAGCCCGGGCGTGATGTCCACAATTGCACCCAATACAGATAACATGCACTGGGGCGTAAAGAAACACGACGACGCTACCCGTGCCAGCGTGCAGGACCTGGCGGGCTTCCGCGACTTCTTCGTGTTCCGCCTTTCGGAAACCTACCTGCTGGCGGCAGAAGCGCTGCTGCTGGCCGGGCGCCCGGACGACGCCGTGCCTTACTTTAACGCGGTAAGGGCCAGGGCTGCCAAACCCGGCACCACGCTGCCGCTGATCACGGCAGGGGAGCTGAATATGGATACTATGCTGGATGAGCGTGCCCGGGAGCTGGGCGGAGAAGAGCTGCGCTGGATGGACCTGGCACGCACCGGCAAACTGGTGGAGCGCGTAAAGCTGCACAACCCCAACGCGGCGAACATAAAAGCCTATCACGTGCTGCGCCCTATTCCACAGGCCCAGCGCGATCTTTCCACCGTGCCCTTCCCGCAGAATGAAGGATATTTTTAACCGGCATAAAACAGCTACAGATGAAACAAGCACTTATCGTCATATTTCTGCTCTGCTGCAGCCGCCTGCTGCAGGCGCAATCTGCCACCGCGCTCGACAGTATACTGGAAGATTTTTACCGCCACCCGCATCGCGTGCTGGTGGCGGCCCACCGGGCGGCGCACCAGCATTACCCGGAGAATTCACTGGCCGCCATCCGCGAGGCCATCCGCCTGGGCGTGGATATCGTGGAGCTGGATGTGCGGGAAACAAAGGACAGCGTGCTGGTGATCATGCACGACAAAACCATTACCCGCACCACCGGGCAGCCCGGCGCCGTAAAGGATTATACCTACCGGGAGCTGCAGCAGTTCCCGCTACTGCACAATGGCCAGCCTACCCAGGAAAGGATCCCTACGTTTGAGCAGGCCCTGCAGGCCGTGAAGGGCCGCGTAATGCTGGACATAGATTTCAAGGAAGGCTCCGTGGAGGCGGCAAAAAAGACCTGCGCCCTGGTGGCCGCCACGCACACCACACGGCAGGTGCTGTTCTTCCTGTATGCGGCTAAATATGCGTCCCTGTTGCACCAGGTGGACCCGGATATGCCCATCATGCCGCGGGCGCATAGCGCAGCCGAAACGGACACTATTATGCAGCAGGGAAAGTATGCGGCCATCCACATTGACGATTCTTTCTATTCAGACACCCTGGTACAACGGGTACGCGCCCACGGAGAACGGGTGTGGATCAATGCGCTGGGCAGATACGACAGGATGGAAATGCAGGAAAAGGGCGCCGGCTTCGATGCCCTGCGCGCGCAGTTTCCTTATGCCAACGTGATCCAGACCGACCTGCCCGGGGAACTGGTGGCTTACCTGAAACAGGAAGGCCTGCACCGTTAGTTTACAGGTTGCATTTTTTCAGCTCATCCACGGCATGGTCCGCTGCCCGGGCTGTTAACGCCATGTACAGCAGGGAAGGGCTCTGGTTGCCGGTGCTGGTCATGCAGGCGCCGTCTGTCACGAACACGTTGCGGCAGTGGTGCAGTTGGTTCCATTCATTGAGCAGGGAACTTGCCGGGTCCCGGCCCATCCGGCAGCCGCCCATTTCATGGATGTCCAGCCCCGGCGCCTGGTGATTGTCATACGGCTGGATATGGGTGCAGCCGGCTTTGGCCAGCATGTCTGTGCTTTGCGTAAGAAAGTCTTTGATCATTTTTTCGTCGTTATCGTCATAGTCCACGGACATTACCAGCAGCGGTATGCCCCACCGGTCTTGCTGATCGGGGCTCAGGCGTACGTGGTTGCTGATCTTGGGAATGGTTTCGCCCTGCATGTACATATATACTTCCCAGCCGCCCGGTTCGGTAAGGGCGGCTTTGTATGCGGCGCCTACCGGTGCGGAGGCCCGGCGCTCGTCCAGGCGGCGGCGGTATGCGCCCATGAACGTGGTGAACCCGCCCACGTAGTCGGTATCCTGCCGGTGCAGGTTGCGGTAATTGGCAATGATCGGTTCGGTAGGGTTGCGGCCGCTGTAATACCGGTCCTCCGGGCCTGCTATCTCTGCATGCACGGAAGCGCGGTAGTTATGAAAGGCCACGTATTTGCCCAGCAGGCCGTTGTCGTTGCCCAGGCCATTGGGAAAACGGTCCGAAATAGAGTTGAGCAGCACCAGGTTGCTGTTCAGCGCAGAGGCATTGACAAAAATAACACGGGCAAAATAATCCGTGGCCTGGTGCGTGTTGGCGTCTATCACCCTTACGCCTGTAGCCTTTCCCTGCTGCTCATCGTAAATGATGGAATGCACCACGGAAAAAGGGCGCACCGTGAGGTGGCCGGTTTGCTGCGCCCAGGGCAGGGTAGCGGACACGGAGCTGAAGTAGCCGCCATAAGGGCATCCGCGCATGCACAGGTTCCTGGCCTGGCATTGGGCGCGGCCCTGCTGCAGATGCACCGGCTGCGGATCCGTGAGGTGCGCCCAGCGGGCATGCACCAGGTAGCGGTCCGGGTAGTGTTCTTGTATCTTTTGCTGTATCAGGCTTTCCACGCAGTTCAGGTCAAAAGGAGGGAGGAACTCGCCGTCCGGCATGGCGTCAATGCCGTCGCGGGTGCCGCATACCCCGATAAATTTTTCCACGTGCGCATACCACGGCGCTACCGTATCATAGTCAATGGGCCAGGCAATACCGTAGCCGTAGCGGACCGGCGCCGTAAATTCAAAAGGGCTCCAGCGCTGGCATGCCCGGCCCCAGGTCAGGGACTTGCCGCCTACCTGGTAGCCGCGTATCCAGTCAAAAGGCTTTTCCTGGATATAGGGATGGTCCTGGTCCCGGATAAAGAAATGCGCGGTGTCTTCCGCAAAACCTGCCGCTTTGCTGATCAGCGGGTTTTCCTGCAGGAAGTCCTTCGTCATCCGGCCCCGGTGTTTGAATTCCCAGGGCGCTTTGGTAGCGGTGGGATAATCCTTTACATGGGTCACATTGCGGCCCCTTTCCAGCACCAGTGTTTTCAGGCCGTGATCGCACAATTCCTTGGCGGCCCAGCCCCCGCTGATGCCGGAGCCTATCACGATCGCGTCAAAAGTGTTGGATGCAGTGCCTTTGGCATTGATGTTAAAAGCATGAATGGACATGACGTGGAATATTTTATGAAAAACAAAGTCCGTGTAAAATATAAATTTTTACACGGACTTCTGTTGTAAGATGGTAGCCGCCACTATTCTACCCAGTATACCAGCGGTACGGTGATAAAGCCGTCGGGGCGCCCTCCCAGTTGCCGTCCGTCCGCACCAACGTAATGCGCACGTCATAGGTAGCGGCGATTCGGTCGGATAAAGGCTGCCCGCTGATAACGGGCAAGGCAGCAGCATAGCTCCGGGCAACCAGGAAAAGGGCCAGGAAACTGGAAACAAGGGGGGCTCAATGCAACCCCGCCGCCAGGCCAAAATCTTCCTGCGACAAGGCCCTGATAAGCTTCATGGCCTGCAGCGTGGTGTCAGGTTTGGGAATGCCTTCCCCATGCTGCAGGAAGGACAGCACCTTGTGCTCCACCAGCACGCCCTGCCGCGTGATCTTCACCTGCAGCAGCGGGGCCAGGTTATAGGGATGCTTCAGGTTGAAGAGGCTGTAGGTGGCAAAGTTGCCCAGGCTGTAGGCAATGAGCTTTTCCCTGTACAGCTCCATGCCCCGCACCACGTGCGGTCCGGAGCCGATCACCATGTCGGCGCCGGCATCCACGCAAAGATGGGCAAAGCGCATCACATCGCCCCGGTCCTGGCCGTAGAAGTACTCCCGCTTTTTCGGTATATGCGTGCGCGTAGTGCCTTCTGCGCCCCCGTGGAAGAATACCAGCAGCACGTCGCAGAGCGGGCGCAGCTCTGTAATATAGGCCTGCACCAGTGAATCGTTGTTCAGGTCCAGGCAGTTGTTGTGCGGCGCAAAGGACACAAAGCCGATGCGCGTATTGCGTACGGTCAGCGTATCCACCGGGTGCTGCTGCACGCCGCTGGTGCGGATCTCCTGCTGCTCCAGGAAAGCCAGCGTATGCTGTATCCCGTCCGGCCCAAAGTCATAGGAATGGTTGTTGGAAAGGTTGAGGTACTCAAACCCCGCCTCTTTGTACCACCGGGCGTATTTGGGCGGCGTGCAGAAGGCGTAGCATTGTGTAACGCCGCATTTTTTATACACGGCCGCGCTGTCGGATATCACACTCTCCAGATTGCCTATACGAAGATCCGTTTCCCGCAAAAAGGGAATGGCATGCTGCAGGATATTGCCTTCCTGCTCCGGTGGCAGCAGGTGAGGGGAAGGATAGCTGGACCCTATCATCATATCGCCTACAATGGAGATGCTGATAGTGTCATTGTACGGTAATTGCTGTGGTTGTTCCATGGCGGTATGGCCGGTAAAAAGGCAGGGCAGTGCCACCAATCCGATCACATTGAAGGTAAACAACCGGGTGCTTTGCGTGCTACGAGTGGTTTTTGGCATAGGTGTGATTAAAAAATAATTTCCGGCGGTTAACGGGTGTAAACATATATAAAATATTTTTCATTTACATGAAGCCTGTGTTAAAATTTTCAACAGGCGGGGCTATACATTCTTAATTGCCTGATAACGAAGGCCTCATACCACCGGCCTCCGGGGGCTGGCGCCGAAATATGCGTGAAAAGGTTAACTTGCGGCAGGATACAACAAGTGATATTGGTATTAATAACTTATGTATGGAATTGATTCATGAAACGACTTACCAGGCAGCCGCCAAGGTATCCGATGTGATAGAAACGCATTTCCTGAAACACCTGGCCGCCGCAAAGGAGAACGGTGAAGAAGACCTGGCCTGCCTGCCCGACGCAAAGATAGTAGAGAAGATCATAGACGTGGCCTTCTGGGCCAGCCTGCGCAAAGAAGAAGGAACATCCACCAAAATATCCCTGGCTTTCCTGAAGCCCTCCCAGGCCGGCAAGCCCCTGTTGTTTGAAAGGCGCCTGCCGCTGAACTCGAAAGTGCTCAGCAAGCTGGCCCCCGGTGTGGAGCGTGCAGGCGTGCACGTGGGTATCTGGCACGACGACGGCGAGCTGTATATATGGGGCACTACCATCAAACTGCCCAATTATTGTTTTGTGCTGGACGTATCGGAGCCGGCCCTGCTGGTGGTAAAGCAGCGCCGCATCATCGGCCTGGGCAAGTTCACCAACGTGGCGGTGCTGCGCGGCGACCAGGTAAAGGTGGTGGACGAGAACACCGGGCTGCTGCCCGACAGTCCCGCCATTCTTACCTCCCTGCTGGGCCTCAGCTCTTCCGCGCTGTGGAGCGACCCGGTGAATGTGCTTATTCAGATCGCCGTGGGCATGCGCGCCCACGGGCGGGGCGGTATTTTACTGGTCACCCCCTCCGCGCACGAGAACTGGAGGGCCTCCATCATCCATCCCCTGCAGTATGCCGTTCATCCTGCCTTTACCGGCGTTACGGACCTCGTGCAGCGCGACTGCGGCAAGGCCAGCGATATCTACTGGCAGAACGCGTTAAAGCGGGAAGTGGAAAATATTACCGGCCTCACGGCCGTAGACGGCGCTACGGTGATCAACGACCGGCATTCGCTGCTGACCTTTGGCGCCAAAATAGCCCGGGCCGACTATTCCACGCCCGTGGAGCAGATGCAGTTCATGGAGCCGGTGATAGGCGGCAGCCCTATCCTCATCCATCCTTCCAGCATCGGCGGCACCCGGCACCTGTCCGCCGCCCAGTTTGTGCACGACCAGCATGATGCGCTGGCGCTGGTAGCTTCACAGGACGGCTATTTTACCGTGTTCTCCTGGTCGGAGCAGGCGCAGGTGGTGCAGGCCCACCGGATCGATGTGTTGTTGCTGTAATACTGATGCCTGCTTACAGTAGCGCCTGCTATTTTTGTGCAAACCTTATTGATCCCATGGAAACACTGTTAAAGAACAAGGTAGCGCTGGTAACAGGAGGCACTTCCGGCATCGGCAGAAGCATCGCCATCGCCTATGCGCAGGCCGGCGCTAAAGTAGTGGTGAACGGCACCAACGACGAAAGGGGAGCAGCCGTAGTGGCGGAGATCACCGAAGCAGGCGGAGAAGCGCTGTACGTCAAAGCGGATGTAGGTAGCGCCAGGGACTGCGAAATGCTGGTCCATGCCACCCTCGCCGCTTTTTCCCGCCTGGACATTGCCTGTAACAACGCGGGCATTTTTCATACGCCCGTGCCCGTGGTTGATTTTGACGAACAGCTCTGGCAGCGCGTGATCAACACCAACCTGAACGGTACCTTCTACTGCATGCGCTACCAGTTGCCCGCTATGCTGGCGCAGGGCAGCGGCGTCATTATCAATATGTCTTCCGTAGCCGGGCAGATCTGCTTTCCCGGCATCAGCGCCTACGCCGCCACCAAGCATGGCATTATCGGTCTTACCAAAACGGCCGCGCTGGAGTATGCGGACAGAGGCATCCGCATCAATGCCGTAGGCCCTGCCATTATCGATACGCCGATGGTAGAAAATAATTTCACGCCGGAGCAACTGGACCTGCTGCTGACCAGGCACCCGGGCGGCCGCTTTGGCAGGGCGGAAGAAGTGGCGGAGCTGGTGTTGTGGCTTAGTTCCGCCCGGGCTTCTTTTGTGAACGGCAGCTATTACGCTATTGATGGCGGCTACCTGGCGCAGTAACGGCGTCGCCGTCGTATGCCCAGCGGATATAGCTGCTGCCCCACATAAAGCCTGCTCCGAAAGTAGCCAGCACCAGCTTGTCGTTCTTCCTGAGCTGGTGCTCATAATCCCACATGCAGAGCGGGATGGTGCCTGCGGTGGTATTGCCGTAACGGTCCACGTTCAGCATCACCTTTTCCGTGGCAATGCCCAGTTGCCGGGATACGGCGTCCACAATGCGTTTGTTGGCCTGGTGCGGCACCAGCCAGGATATATCCTGCACGGTTAACCCGTTCCGGTCCATCAGCTCCCGCGCCACCTTCTCCAGGGAGTGCACGGCCTGCTTGTAAATGGGGCCGCCGTTCATGTACACGTAATGCGCGCGCTCGCCCACGGTAGCTGCATTGGCCGGCAGGGCGGAGCCGCCGGCCTTGATGTACAGGTATCGCGCGCCGCTGCCATCCGTTTGCAGGATGCTGTCCAGCACCCCGTATCCTTCGTGGTTAGGCTCCAGCAGTACGCCGCCGCCCCCGTCCCCGAAAATGCTGCAGGTGGTCTTGTCCGTATAGTCGATCACCGCGCTCATTTTATCCGCGCCTATCACCATTACATTCCGGTAACGGCCGCTTTCAATAAAGCGGGCGCCGATGTCCATGGCGTAGAGGAAGCCGGCACAGGCGGCATTTACGTCTATGCCCCAGGCATTGCGCGCCCCTATTTTGTCCGTCACGATGTTGGCCGTACAGGGCATGGGCATGTCCGGCGTAATGGTGGCCACTATCAGGGCCTCGATGGCATCCGGGGAGATGCCGCGCTTGCGGCATATTTCCAGTGCTACAGGTACGCATATATCGGAAGTGGCCTTGCCTTCGCCTTTGAGTATCCTTCTTTCCCGGATACCGGAGCGGGACACGATCCATTCGTCCGATACCTGCGCCATTTCCTCCAGCTCCCGGTTGGTGAGGAGGTCTTCCGGCACATAGCCGCCCACCGCGGTAATGGCCGCTGTTATTTTATCCATAAAAAGAGATTTGGTTGAAAGATCATCACAGGCCCCAGGTAATATAGCTGGCGCCCCAGATAAACCCGGCGCCGATAGCCACCAGCACCAGCTTGTCGCCTTTTTTTAGCTGCTGCCGGTAGTCCCACAGGCACAGGGGCACGGTGCCGGCGGAGGTGTTGCCATAGCGGTGGATGTTCATCATCACCTTCTCCTGCGGGATGCCCAGCTCCCGGGCCACCATTTCCAGGATGCGTTTGTTGGCCTGGTGCGGCACCAGCCAGTCAATGTCCGTTATTTGCAGTTGGTTGCGGGCCATCAGGTCCTGTACGGCCCTGATCATGCCGGGTATGGCATATTTCAGCACGGTCTTGCCGTTCATCTGCACGTAATGCTCCCGCCTGTCTACCGTAGCGCTGGTAGCCGGGCGTGCGGAGCCGCCGGCCTTGATGTGCAGGCCGTCTATGTCGCTTACGTCGCTGCGCAGCAGCACGTCCTTTACGCCATAACCGTTGCCGGCGGGCTCCAGCAGCACGCCGCCCGCGCCATCGCCAAACAGCACGCAGGTGGTGCGGTCCGTGTAGTCCACCACCGCGCTCATTTTGTCGCCGCTGATCACCATCACGTTTTTATAACGGCCGCTTTCAATAAAGCTGGCGCCAATGTCCAGCGCGCACAGGAAGCCGGAGCAGGCGGCGTTGATGTCCAGCCCCCAGGCATTGCGCGCGCCGATCTTGTTCATGACGATGAGCGAGGTGGATGGCGTGATCCGGTCCGGCGTGGCGGTGGACAGTATCAGCACTTCAATTTCATCCGGCCGGATGCCGCGCCGCTCGCATATTTCCAGGGCTACAGGCGTGCACAGGTCGGAAGTGCCTTTGTCCATGCCCTTCAATATGCGCCTTTCCTTAATGCCAAAACGGGCGGTGATCCATTCGTCGGAAGTATCTACCATTTGTTCCAGCTCATGGTTGGTGAGGATATACTCAGGCACATATCCTCCCACTGCCGTAATAGCAGCCGTGATAGGTTTCATAGTCAGCAATATTTAAATGGTTAGTGGTTACACAGCGCTCATAACGTTAGCATAAAGGCATACTCTGTAAGTCGATGATATAGTGTCCGTAAATGATGGCGGCATCTGTCGCCTGTTCCAGGTTAACAATGAACTTATAGGACCGCCGGGAAGTGTGCAATACCTGCACGGCGCCGGCCAGGGCCGTTGCTACCGGCATCATCCGGGCGGTGAATATTTCCACGTTGTCAAATACCAGTTGGTCCGCGCTCACCGGCGCATACCGCTTCAGCCATTCCAGCATTCCGCCCAGCAGGCAGCGCATCACGAAGGAGGCGGGCACGCAGGGGTAGCCGGGAAAATGCCCCAGGCAATGCCGGTGGGTAAAAGGCGCTATATGGGTCCGGTACACGCAGGGATCGGCCGTATAACGGTTTTCCACCGCCGGCAGCACGGTGTCCTGCTCCATGCCCGGCGTTTCCACGCGCCGGTGCTGGGCAAACAGCCGCGCAAAATCCGCCGTGCTGAAAATATGGTAGCCCGTGGTCATGCAGTAAAGCTGCTGCCCGGCATCGTTGCTGATATGCGCGATGCCCTGTCCTTTCCGGCCGGACAGCCGGGTGCTGGTCACCGCCGCGTGCAGCGTACTGTTATTGTGTTCCGTGCCGTAGCGCACCAGCCGCAGGCGCTCCATCAGGATGTATCCTTTGGCTTCTTCCGCATGGAGCAGGGCCAGGTTCAGCGCACCCAGGGTGCCGGTTACCAGCATCAGGTCCGTGAAGTCCTGCAGGCGGTAATCGCCGGCCCTGCCCAGTTGTACGGAAAGGGTCTCGCCGTTGCGCGTGATTTCATGCTGCGGCAGTTGCAGGAATGGGGCTTGCTCCGCAAGATAACCGGCATAGGCGGCTGGGGTATGGAGGGCACCGGTGTCCATAATGGTTTGCTGTCCGTTTACAGGTACAAAATTAATATCCTGTGCTGCTACTGAAACGCATGTGCTATTTTTTTCCGCTGACCTCCACCATTACTGCTGTCGCAGCCAGTTCCGCTATGATACCTGCAATGCCGGCCACGCAGCATGCGATAGCGCTACGTGTATTGGCCTCCGTTAGTTCCATTTCCGCGCTGTACAGGGTAATGGCCGTTATGCCGAAAAGGCGCGCCAGCACCTTACCGTACAATACCATTTCCGCATGGCCCTCCGGCATTTTTTCCAGCGCGGGCGCATAGGCGGCAATATAGCGGGCGGAAGGGGCCGTATGGGGAAAGCTGCCCAGCATGGAAAAGAAGGTAAGATGCCCCTGTTCGCCGCAGGCGTCCAGGAAATGCCGGGTGATCAGCGGGTAGATCATGTCATTGGAGCCGCCCAGTATGGAAAAGCCCCGGGCGTCCTGCATGGCCTGGGCGGCAATATTGCTGGAAACATGATAGCGGTAGCCCTCGCCGCCGCACAGTTGCTGGTAGTGCAGGGCGGCGTCCAGCATCAGGTCCGATGCCAGCGTTTTTACGGCGCGCACCACGAAGATGTCCCGGATCTCGCTTTGCACGCAGTCCGTCTGGTGCAGCACATACAGGTACAGCGCCTGGCACACCTGGCTGGCGGCCGCCATGACGCCCAGGCGGTACTGCACGTAGCCGATGTCCATTACGGTGCCGCCGGCGGTGGGCCGGCTTTGCACATAGGCCAGGGCCTCCGCGTAGATCCTTTCCAGGAAGCCGCAGGCGATGGCGGCCCACTGGGACCAGGCCGCGCCGATCAGCTCCAGTAGCATGGTAAAGGACATATGGTCCACCGCCAGCCGGGCATGATCAGGAATAAAGACATTCATTTTGTTCATCCCGTAGTCGATCAGGCGGGTGCCTGCGGGGGAGTAGAGCTGCAGGGTGTCAAAGCCGCCATTGGCCCGCCGGTGGATAAAGCCGTTGAACTCGCCGGCCCGGTCGCCGGCTTCCCGGGCCATGATCAGCCACCAGTCGGCCGTTTTGCTGAAAGCCTGCCAGTGTTTGCGCCCGGTCACCCGGTACCCGCCCTCCACTTTTTCATAGAAGGCCTGCATCAGCGTAGGGTCCGATCCGGATACAGGGTCCGTAACGGCAAAGCCGCCCAGCGCGGCATGTTCATACAGGTCGTCCAGGAATTCCTGCCGGATCTGCGGGCTGCCGTGGTTCATCACGTTGCGGATGAACAGCAACCCGGTAATGTTGATATAAATAGCCAGGGATACATTGTAGTAGGCCGCCTTACGGATGATGTGGCAAACCTCTTCGTGGCTGCCCCTGCCGCCCAGGTGCTTCGGGATGATGGGTAACACCACGCCTGCTTCTACCAGTTTTTTCCAGTCGTACCGGGGCATATGCCCGGCAGGGTAGCGGTGGCAGTCAAAGGTGCGGAGCAGGGTTTCCAGTTGTTCCAGGAAACCGGTGGTGGTTAACGAAGGGTAGTTCATAGCGCGTAGTCTTATTTACAGGTAAAGCTAGCGCAGCTCCCTTGTAACCCGGCTGCAGGGTCCGCTATTTGACCCGCAGCAGGTAGAACATGTAATCCGTCATCGGCGCATCGTGCCAGCCCAGTTGGTGCCCGATGGTAATGAGCTGCCCGCGGTGGTAGCTGCTGTGGTTCATGGTATGCTGCACGATCTCGAACACGGGGCGCATCACTTCCCCTACAAAAGGAATGTCCACATAGCAGATCTCCTCCAGCTCCTCGTCGCCCAGCGACCGGATATAGCTGGTAAAGGCGGCGGATTGCTGCAGAATATCGGCATACACGTCCTCCACACTGCCCATGAAAACGGCGCCATAGGCAATTTCCGGCTCCCTGCCCTGCAGGGCGCCCAGCCAGAAGCTCTGTACCTGCCAGATATGGAACAGGGTCTGTTTGATGCCGGCAAAGCTGGAGGGCACGGCCTCGTCTGCCAGGTGGGCGGGCTTGGCCTGCAGCCAGTCCACCAGTTGCTGGTTGGCCCATTCGTTGTAAACAGCGTAATCGCGGGTCAATGAGGCCAGGGAGGCGGCAGGAGCGGCAGTGGTAATGGTAGCGTGTAACATAGAGTAGTGGTTTTGTGATACAAAGGAAAGACGGGGTAGTGACAGCCCTATGTCAGCAGGCTTTTTTTTTATCGTACATTTGCCGCTATGATAAAGATTGGCGCCTATAACAAGCTGAAAGTAAAGAAAGCCGCAGATTTCGGGGTGTTCCTGGACGGCGGCGACCAGGAGATCCTGTTGCCCAAAAGATACGTGCCGGCCGGCACATCACCGGGCGACGAACTGGAGGTGTTCCTTTATCATGATTCCGAGAACCGGCTGATCGCCACCACGGAAAAGCCCAAAGGCGTGGCGGGCGACATCCTCCTGCTGAAGGCGGTGGACGTGACGGACCAGGGTGCTTTCCTGGACTGGGGGCTGATGAAGGACCTTTTTGTGCCCAAATCCCAGCAGTTGTCCCGCATGCATAAAGGGCAGGAGTACCTGGTGCGGATCTATATCGATAACCTCAGCGGGCGCCTGGCCGCTACAGAAAAGATCGATCCCTATCTCAGTAATGAAACCCTTGCCGTAAAGGAAATGGACCCCGTGGAGCTGATCGTGTACCGGCGTACCGACATTGGTTACGTGGTGATCATCAACGGGCAGCATACCGGCCTGCTGCATTTCAATGACGTATTCCGGCCCCTCGATATCGGCGAGCGCCTACCCGGCTTTGTCAAAAACATCAAGGCCGGCAACAAGATAGATGTGGCTCCGGGGCAGGCCGGCTACAAAAGAGTGGAGGACGAAGGCGCCAAAATACTGCGCCTGCTGCGGGAGAACAACGGCTACCTGCCCTATCATGATAAATCCGACCCGGACGAGATCTACGCCTTTTTCGGCATGAGCAAAAAGACCTTCAAAATGGCTGCCGGGAGCCTGTACAAGCAGCAGTTGATCACTTTTACCAAGAGCGGGATACAGTTGATTAGCAATGAATAATTAAGAATTAATAATTAATAATCGTAAGGCCGGTGTTGCATTGAGACGCTCCTGTTACGAGAATTATTAATTCTTAATTTTTAATTATTACGGGGTGCCGGGTTGCTGCCTGGGCTTGGGTTTCGATTTGCGTTTGAACCGTTGTTTATCGCCGGGCTTATGGCCGCCGGGCCGCTTGCCATTCCTGCCTTCCGGGCGTTCGGAACGGGGAGGACGGGCGGCAGGCGGGGGGCCGAACTGTTCGGGCACCGTACCCCTGGGCACGGGACGGCCAAGGGTCTTTTCTATCCGGGAAAAGCGGCCCATTTCCTTACCGCTGACAAACGTATAGGCGGTACCGTCGGAGGCGGCGCGGGCCGTGCGGCCGATGCGGTGAATATAATCCTCCGCGTCTTTGGGCACATCGTAGTTGATCACCAGGTCGATATCCTCTATATCGATGCCGCGGCTCAGGATGTCCGTGGCCACCAGTATCTTCAGCTTCTTGTTCTTGAAGTCCAGCAGGGCCTGTTCCCTTTTGTCCTGCTCCAGGTCGGAGTGGATCATTTCTATGGAGAAGCGGGCCTGTTTCAGCGCCGCGTACAGTTGCTTTACATTCTGTTTGCTGGAGCAGAAAACGATCACGCTGTCAAACTGCTTCTGGGACAGCACATGTTTTACCAGGCCTATCTTCTGCTGTTCCTGGATCATGAATACCTCCTGCACGATCTTTTCCGGGGCCTTGTTGAGGGCCAGGGCGATGCCCACCGGGTTTTGCAGGATCTTCAGCGCCAGTTGCTTGATCTTGGGCGGCATGGTGGCGGAGAACATCAGGTTCTGCCTTTCTTTGGGCAGGTAAGAAATGATCTTGATGATATCGTCATGGAAGCCCATATCCAGCATGCGGTCCGCCTCGTCCAGCACCAGGTATTTCAGTTGCTTTACATTCACATAGCCCATGTTCAGGTGGGCGATCATGCGGCCCGGGGTGCAGATCACGATATCTACCCCGGCGGACAATGCTTTTTTCTCCGCGGCAAAGGATGCGCCGCCGGTGCCGCCATATACGGCGATGGAGCTGATGGAGGTGTAATAGGTAAGCCCTTCCAGCGTCTGCGATATCTGGATAGCCAGCTCGCGGGTGGGCACAATGACCATCGCGTTGATGCTGTGCTCATCGTTGGGAGACGTCAGCAGGTTGTGCAGTACGGGTAGCAGGAATGCGGCAGTTTTACCGGTGCCGGTTTGTGCGGATGCAATAATGTCCCTGCCTTCAATGATGGGGGGGATTACCTTTTCCTGTATAGGGGTAGCGGTTTCATAACCCATCGCATAAATACCGTCCAGCAGGTCGTCGTCAAAGCCAAATTCGTGAAAGTTCAATGTTCCTTATTCGTTTATGATGATTATTGTGATCAGTTAGTAGTTTATTAGCAGTATCTGAGGTTGCATTCATTCCGTCAGTGTAGTAACATACTATTAAAATCCAGTGAAGATAACGGAAATTTGCCGTTTAGCCAAATTTTAGCGGGCAAAATGACGGGGTTTGCCGGCCATTACCGGATTTTGGTCCGAAAGTCTACCCAAAATTGGTCCGAAAGTCTACCATGCATCCGGGATTTTCGGCGGAAATTTATAGTGTCCTATACAATGGATGAATTTTCCGGTCACACCGGGAAGGACTACCCGGTTGTGTCTGTTATTTTGAGGAGATGGAAATGTTCTGCCTGTTGAGGCGGGACACTTGTTTTCTTTCAACGCAAACTGGACCCAAAACCGTTTTGCCATGACCCATCGGCTGTATTCCAATAAATGGGGCCCATTGCCATGCAGCGCGCATATCCCTCCGCTGCTGGATAGCCTCCTGTTCCCCGGCGCCCTGCACCAGGTGGTGGCCACTGCCGGCAGCCATTGCTTTTTTCTTTTCCAGGAGCTGGTGGAAGGGGATATCAGGGTGCGCTTTGGCCATTTTTACTCCCGGGAGCAGGAAACTTTCCTATGGCTGGACGAGCCGGGCATTATCTTCCGCTTTGCGCTGGCCCGTTCCCACCAGTTGTACCTGTCCCAGGCCGGCCGGCTGCTGTTCCACGAAAGGAGTTTTAACCTCCTGCATATCCCGTACTTTTCCGCGGAGCTGCAGATCGGCCAGCAGGAGCTTTATGCCTTTGCGGATATCATGCTCCCGCCCGCTTATCTCCAGCGCTTTGCTGCCGGCTCCCCACTGCTTACATCTTTCCTGCAACGCGTGGAGAGAGGCCTGCCCGCTCGCTTAGGGCTGTACAACGGGATGGCCGACATCACCCTGTTGCGTTGGCTGGACGCCCTCCGCGAGGGGCAGCCCGGCAGCGCGCAGCAACTGGTACGGGCGGGCCTGCAGACCTTACAGGAAAAGCCGGTGCATGCGGCCGTCCGGCTCAACTGGCAGGAGATCGGGGTGCTCTACCAAGTAGCGGACCTGTTGCAGCAAACCGGCAAGGAGTGGGAGCTGCGGGAGCTGGTCCGCCGCTTTGGCATCAGTGCCTATAAGCTCAACAAAGGCTTCCGGCAACTCTACGGGCATTCGGTGGTGCAGCACCGGCAAGAGGAAAAAATGCGCCTGGCTTTGCGGCTGGTGCATGACAAGCAATATCCCGTGAAGCAGGTCGCCGCCATGCTGGGCTATCGCTCGCAGAACTTTATACGGGCATTCCGGCGCCGTTTTGGTTATACGCCGGGCCGCCATGCCCTTCAACTATCTTAACCCTGTCTTATGCTACAAGCGCACAAACGATATCTCTGGATAGCGCTGGCCGGCGGCCTGCTGCAGTTCATCATCTTCAAGATACTGTATCCCTTCCCGGATTTTATTTCCGACTCTTACAGCTACATGGATACCAACCTGTATCATATGACGGTGAACCTGTGGCCCATCGGGTATTCCAGGTTCATTGCCCTGGTGCGCCTGTTCACCCCCTCGCATACTGTACTGGTATTATTGCAATATATGATACTGGAGGCGGCGCTGCTGTATTTTTTCTTTTCCCTGCTGCGGTTGTATGGCTTACCCCGCTGGGGGCAACGGGTGCTGTTCATTTTCCTGTTCTTTAACCCGCTGTTCCTGTACCTGGCCAACTGTGTGCTCAGCGATGCGCTTTTCTGCGCTGTCAGCCTGGTGATACTCACGCTGTACCTGCGGATGTTCCGGCAACCCCGGATATCTCATATCGTGGTCACCACCTTGCTCATCGGCCTGGCTTTTACCATCCGCTACACGGCTATCTATTATCCCCTTACAGGAATCGTGGCGTTGCTGCTGGCGGCTTACCGCTGGCCGCTGAAAATAGCCGGCATTGTGGCGCCCTGGGCGCTGATCGTGCCGTTTATTCTCTATACGCAGCAGCAAACAAAAGCGGCTACCGGTACGGCGGAATTCTCCGTGTTTGGCGGCTGGCAGATCGCCAATAACGCGTTGTATATGTATGAGCATATTGAGGTGGATACCACGCAACTGCCGCCCGGTACCCTGGAACTGGACCGGATGGCCCGGCGCTATTTCCGGGAGGTGCCGCCGGAGCAGCGGGTGCTGGCGGACATCGAGGGTACTTTTTTTATAAAGATGCCCAATGCGATACTCAAACCGTATATGCTGGCACGTTATCATAATTTTGTAGACGCGCCTACCCATTTCAGGGCATGGGGAGCCGTATCGCCTGTCTATAAAGCCTATGGCACGCATTTGATCAAACAGCATCCCTTTGCTTTTGCACGCTACTACCTCTGGCCGAATACCAAAAACTATTTCCTGCCTTACCTGGAAAAGTTCGGCTTTTACAATATCGGCATGCGCCGCATGTTCGGCGCGGCGGTGGTATGGTTCCAACTGGACAGCGATGAAGTGCGGCTGCTGCCATCCATCTACTTCCAGGGCTACGTGTTTGCTTTGTACCCGCTTTTCTTCATGGTGATGAATGTTTACTTTGCCGGCTGCTTCCTTTTTTTCTGCCTCGGGGGGAAATGGAGGAATAACAGCCGGCTATTCAACGCTGCGGTGCTGTTAACAGCGGCTTTCCTGTTCCTGAACTTTTGTTTCAGCGTGTTTGCTACGCCGGTGGTGCTGCGCTACCAGGTGGTGCCGATGGTGTTGCTGGTGGGATTTTCATTGCTGCTTACCGTAAGAATACTGTTGCCGGCAGCGGAGCCGCAAACACATGTTTCCCCGGGCCAGCCTCCTTACCGGTCTGTCCCGGCACATACACCATAGCCCTGGCGCCGGGCGGTATCTCCACCCGCATATGCAGCCGGCCGCGCTGTATCCGCCATTCAGACACGATGTCCCCATACGGGCAGCGGTATCGCGCTTTTGCCCAGGTGAGCCGGCCGCCTGGCTGTGGCCGGATAATGATCCGCTGGTATCCCGGGCTGGCGGCGTCAATACCGGCCACTACCCGGTACAGCCAGTCGCCTATGGCCCCGTAGGCGTAGTGGTTATAGGAGGTGGCTTGCACGCTGCTGTCCGGCCGGATGGCGTCCCATTTTTCCCAGATGGTAGTAGCGCCCATTTTCACGGGGTACAGCCAGGAAGGGTAGGTGTCCTGGTGCAGCAGCGTATAGGCCACATCGGTATAGCCGTGCCGGCTCAGCACGTGCAGCAGGTAGGGGGTGCCCAGGAAACCGGTGCTTAAGTGGTTATCGTTCGCGCGGATCAGCGCCGCCAGCCGGGCGGCGGCTTTGCCCTGCAGGCTGTCCGGCAGCAGGTCAAACTGTAAGGCCAGTACGTAGGAAGTTTGCGTGTTGGGCATGGTTTTGCCCCCTGGCGCCATATAGTGCTGCAGGAAGGCAGCTTTAACCCTTTGCAGCATGGCGCTATAGTATTGCACATCTTCCTGCCGGTCCAGCACGGTAGCCGTACGCACCAGCAATTGCGTGGACCAGGCCCAGTAGCACTGGTCTATAAAGGGCAGGGAAGTGGAGTCGCCCGGCGCCAGCCAGTCGCCATAGCCGTTCACCGTCCACAGGTCGTTTTTGCTCATGCTTTGTATATGATCTACCCAGGCCTTCATGCTGGCATATTGCGCCCGCAGGATGGCCGTATCATTATACACCCAATACTGCGTCCAGGGAATGATCACGGCGGCATCGCCCCAGCCGGCCACGCCGTTTTTCCCGGCTCCCGGCAGGTTGCGGTAAAGGTTGGGAATAATGTTGGGCACAGCGCCGTTGGCGCGCTGGTCTGCCTGCAGGTCCTGCAGCCATTTGGCAAAGAAGCGCTGCACGTTGCGGTTGAAGCTGGCCGTTCGGTAAAAGATGTGCGCATCGCCGGTCCAGCCCAGGCGCTCGCTGCGCTGGGGGCAGTCGGTGGGAATGTCCAGGAAATTGCTGTTCAGGCTCCATTCAATGTTATGCTGTAACTGGTTGATGAGCGGGTCGGAGCAACTGAAGGCGCCGGTCCGTTCCAGTGCGGAATACAAGGCTATCGCCCGCCAATCCGCCGCTTTTGCATCGCAGCCTTCCACTTTTACATAGCGGAAGCCGTGCCAGCTAAAATGCGGCTCAAATATCTCCGGCCCGTTCCCTCTTAGTATATACGTATCCGTAGCCCTGGCCTGCCGGAGGTTGCCGGTATAAAAGTTCCCTGCTTTGTCCAGCACTTCGGCATGGGAGAGCCGGATGGTATCACCGGGTTTGCCTTTCACCCGGATGCGTACCCAGCCGGCCAGGTTCTGCCCGAAGTCGATCACCTGCTCCCCGGCAGGGGTGGTAAATATTTTTACCGGGCGGAAGCTTTCCTGTTTGGTAACGGGCTCGCTCAGGGTAGGCACCAGCGCCGCTGCCGGGGCCTGCGCCGGGATCACTCCCCGCCAGTTGCCGGTAGCGACGCGGGCATCAAGTATTTCCCCGCCGTAGATATCCGAATGTAGTATCGGCCCGGTGCCGCACTGCCAGCCGGTATCCGATACGATCGCTGCGCTGCTGCCGTCGGTATAGGTGACGTCCAGTTCCAACAGCAGGGCCGCCTCCTTCCCGTAGTTATCCCGCTGCATCAGCCCGCCGAATGCGCCGCGGTACCAGCCTTCTCCAATGGTGACCCGCAGCTCGTTGTCACCCGCTTGCAGCAGTTTGGTGACGTCGTATGCCTGGTATTGCAGGCGTTTATCATAGCTGGTCCAGCCGGGGGTAAAGTAAGCATCGCCTGCCCGCTGTCCGTTCACTTCCGCTTCATACAGGCCCAGTGCGGTGATGTAGAGCATAGCGCTGCGAATGTTGCGGGGGGCATGGTATATTTTCCGGAAGATGGGGCAGGGGCGTAGTACGCTGTCCTCTATATAACCGGGGCGGATCCAGGTGGCCTGCGCGCTCCAGGCATGGATTTGTGCGTGCAGCGCGGCAGCCGGCAGCAAGAGTAAAAGGCAAGCCGGGATAAAAATGCTCCGTATCATAAAAATATTTTGTGTTTTTGCGAAAAGCGGATACAACAAAAAGGGGTTATTACAACCCTGCCACCTGCGCCGGGTGTAACTTTAAGTAACAGAACCCTCAAAATCGCCTTATGCTCAACGGTCATAAAATAGTGGTGGTGCTGCCCGCCTATAATGCGGCTAAAACGCTGCAACGCACCTACGAGGAGATCAACCGCGAACTGGTAGATGAGGTGATCCTGGTGGATGACGCCAGCCGGGACAATACCGTAGCGGTGGCCAGGGGGATCGGTATCGCGCATATTGTTTGCCATGAGAAGAACAAGGGGTACGGGGGCAACCAGAAAACCTGCTACCACAAGGCCCTGGAGCTGGGGGCGGACATTATCGTGATGCTGCACCCGGATTACCAGTACACGCCGGCATTGATCGCCCCGATGGTATCGCTGATCGCCAGCGGCGTATACCCGGTAGTGTTAGGCTCACGTATATTGGGCCGGGGAGCCATCAAGGGCGGCATGCCGCGTTATAAATATTGCTTCAACCGGTTGTTGACGGTCATCCAGAATATCCTGATGCGCCAGAAGCTGTCAGAATACCATACCGGTTACCGTGCCTATCATAAAGATGTGCTCCTGTCTGTGCCATTCCAGCATAATTCCGATGATTTCGTGTTCGACAACGAGCTGCTGGCCCAGATTTTCTATAAAGGGTATGAAATAGCGGAGATCACCTGTCCCACCAACTATTTCCAGGAGGCTTCCTCCATCAACTTTACCCGGAGCCTGGTGTACGGAACCGGCGTGCTGCGCGTCAGCCTGCAATACCTGTTGCAAAAGCTGGGCGTACGCCGGTTCCGTATTTTCCGGGAGATCGTTCCCTGCCGCCCGGCCAGGCGCAGGAGCGGTTCCCTGCCTGTCCGGAAGGAGACCCTGGTGTAAGGGATGGGGACTCCGTTATTTCATCATATCGTCATGCACTGCCTTCAGCTTTTCCACCGGTACTTTTATCACTTCCCGGTCATAGGTCATCAGGCCGTTCACTTCCATTTCCACGTCAGTGGTCTGCGTATATACGGCGGCGGACAGTCCTGCTTTGATCAGGTCCTTCATCCGCTCGCAGTAGCGGCTGTACACTTTAAAGAGGTCGTCCGCATTTTTGAAACTCCGGTAGCCCCAGTTATCTTTCTGCTGCCAGGTATGGCCTTCCAGGGGCAGGCCCAATCCGCCAAACTCGCCCAGCACCAGCGCCTGTTGTTTACCAAAGAGGTCGGCTCTCGGCATGGCCGGGTCCGGGTAGCTGTGCAGGTCTATCATATGGCCTACAGGGTAGAAGTTGCCGCCGCTGGCACTGTTCACCAGGCGGGAGGGGTCATAATCCTCCGTCCATTTGGTGATCTCTTCCGTTTTGAACTGTCCCCAGGCTTCATTGAAGGGCACCCACACCACGATCGACGGGAAGGGGTAGAGGGCGTCCATAATGGCCTTCCACTCCGTGCGGTAGATCTGTTCTGACTCCGCGGTGCGGTCCTTATCCGTAGCGCGTCCCAGCACACCGGGACGATTTTCCCAGCCGTTGCCCAGGTCGCCGCTGGGCATATCCTGCCATACCAGCATGCCCAGTTGATCGCAGTAATAGTACCAGCGGGCCGGCTCTACCTTTACGTGCTTGCGGATCATGTTAAAGCCCATGGCTTTGGTCTTTTCTATATCGAATTTCAGCGCTTCGTCGGTAGGGGCGGTGTACAGTCCGTCCGGCCACCAGCCCTGGTCCAGGGGACCGTACTGGAACACGAATTTGTTGTTCAGCAGCATGCGCTGTACGCCTTTTTCATCCGGTTCCATGGAGATCTTGCGCATGGCGAAATAGCTTTTCACTTCATCTATCACCTTGCCTTTACGTACAACGGCCACGCTCAGGTCGTACAGGAAAGGGGAGGAGGGGGACCATAATTTCGGGCTGGGGATATTCAGTGTAGCCGCCGCCGTAGCGTTCTGCAGGGTTTCTTCCGCTACGGTTTGATCGCCATCCCGTGCCTTGATCTTTACCTGGTCGCCCGGCTGCAGGTTTTCTACCCGGGCCTGGAGGGAGAGCGTCTTGTTATCAATATCCGGCGTAGGTTTCAGGGAGGCGATATAAGTCGCCGCCACCGGTTCCAGCCATACGGTTTGCCAGATGCCGGTAACGGGCGTATACCAGATGCCTTGCGGATTGGTCACCTGTTTGCCGCGGGGCTGGGGGCCTTGATCCGTAGGGTCCCATACCTTGATGGTGATCTCCTGCGCGCCGCGCTTTTTCAGCAGGGGGGTAATGTTGAAGGAGAAGGGATCGTAGCCGCCTTTGTGCGTGCCGGCATGCTGGCCGTTGATGTATACATCCGTTTGCCAGTCCACCGCGCCGAAGTGCAGGATCACTTGTTTGTTTTTATAGGATGAAGGGATATTAAATGTTCGCTTGTACCAGAGCACACTATCCTTGCCTACGGTCTTCTGCACGCCGGACAGCGCGGATTCTACGGGATATGGCACCAGTATATCCCCCGCGAAAGCTGCCGGTTGTGCCTGTGCTTTGGGCAGGATGGCGTATTGCCAGGTACCGTTCAGGCTGGTCCAGGCGCTGCGGCTGAGCTGCGGGCGTGGATATTCCGGCAGCACGTTATCCGGTGTTACGTTTTTGGCCCAGCGGGTCTTGATGGTGGCGGGCTGTGATTGTGCCGCCGTGTGCGTGGTAAAACTTGTTTGAATGAGCAGTGAGCAACAAATGATGACGATCAGTTTTCTATTTAACATGTGTTCTGGGTTTTTAGACTCCAATCATGCCATGCTTAAGAGATAATACGGCATAGCGATGCACAATGTACTATCGGGGGATGATTTTTCAAAGTGGAAAATTGAGCGGATTGTCTACCGGAATTGGTCTGAATGGACAATGAGGGTTGGGAGAATAGGCGGAATTTTGCAGGGTAAACCCTTTTTGAGAAATTAAAGTTTAGCTTTTTGAAGGAAAAAAGCGAATCCTATTATGAAAACTTCCAGGACAATGCTTTTGGTTACACTTCTATCCGGTATTGCCGCAGCTATTGCAGCAAAGACAATTGTTAGCGAACGGAATGTAAATGTAAACCTGTTGCCGGTAGAGGGTGGCGCCTGTATTACGGTTACAGCAGTTGTGCCATCCGGCTGCAAAACATCTCATACCGGGGACATATGTACGACAAAGTATAATGATGAATGGTATTATGTATATGAGCTGAATTCTAATTGTTTGACATTTCCATACAGGAAGTCAATTCCTTGATGGATTGTTCTCAGTATTTGTTTTTTGTGCACCTTTGTTGCCGCCGGGTTTAATGAAGTAAGAAAGGCTGAGTAGGAAGAAACGTTGTAATACCCTGGACTGTGTATCCTCAATATAGTTCGCACCTACATGGCGCCGGATACCCATATTCCGGTTTAGCAGGTCAAATCCCTGCAGCGTGATCTTCCCCCTTTGCTTCATTACACTTTTGGACAGGGAGCCGTTTAACAGCAGCCCATCCCGGTTATAGCCGGCCGCGCGGCTGGTGTTAAGCCAGTAATCTAACGTCCCGCCTATCTTGAACCCCTGGGGCAGGTTAACTTCCCCATCAAAAGAAACCGTATAGCTGAAATAATGAATATTATTAGTTGGCTGCAGGGAATAGTGCATCGAATTATATTCCATGCCGCCTTCCACAGCCGCATCAAACAGTTCCTGGTGTGTATAGCTGAAGCTGATGTTCTGGCTGGCAGTAAAATTCCCGGTATATCCTTTTAGCCCATTTACAAATCCTGCCTCCCGGTTATATTGAAAGGCAGTATTGGTATTGATGAAGGTATGTAATTGCTTAATTGGAATGGCGTTGCTCATGTTGACATTCACTTTGTGGGCGCCGTTCATGTTAACAGGCTGGCTTACCTGCCTTCCCAGGGAATCGAACCAACTGGCGTTCACGATCTTGTTGATCGTGAATGCTGCACGCGTCTCTATATTAAAGCTCCGCATGGTACCTGGATTTAGCGCTTTATATCCCAGCCCCAGGCTATGCACATACGCAGGCTGCAGGTCGGGGTTGCCCAGTTGAATATGCAGGGGGTTGCTGTTATCCGGTACCGGCTGCAATTGGGCAACATTGGGAGCCTCCACATTCCCGTAGTAGGAGTACCGGAGTTGTTTATGATCGGTAAACATGTAGTTAAACCGGATGCCGGGCAGCAAATGAATAGATCGTAACCGGAACTGGTACTGTTTATCCAGGTTATAGCTGTTGAGCTGTATGTGTTGAAGGTACCCGCCTACGCTATAGTCATACCTGCGTCCCTGTTTCTCCAGGGAGAGCATGAACAGTTGCCGGGAAACGGTATTCCTGAAAGCGTTACTCAGGCTATCGTTCAGCAGGTCATAGGCGCCTTTGCCGGCATCATAATCATAGGTCTGTTTGTTGGAGTGGTTATTATCCTGTATGTATCCATAGGTGAAATTCAGAAGATGCCCTCGCAGGACAGGTTCAGTATAGTTCAGGTACAGGGTTATCTGCTGATTCCTGTTGCGGGTACTGTTTTGCTGGTCCAGGGTATCCGCATCGGTATCGCCGCCAGGTTGTTTGAATAGGTTAAAGGAATGGTTGGACTGCTGCCCGTTGTGAAGCTGGTGCTCCGTAGCCAGTTCTCCGCCTATTGAACGTCCTGCCTTCCTGAGTTTTTTGCGGAAGGAGATGGCTGTGGATAGTTTAGGTGTACTGTTGGTATTATACAGGCGCGTGCTGCCGCTATTCAATAGCTGTTGCTGCCCGTTCAGCGATGTATACCTTTGCACCTGCAGATCATTACCGGAATTGTGACCCAGCCGGACAGCAGCAATCAGTGTATGGAGGGTATCCGGTTTATAGTCAGCGCGCAGGAACAGTTGTTGTGCAGTGCTATTTCCCTCGGTCTGGTCCTGCCGGTTATAATACCAGGTGGTATCCGGTAGCAGGTATTGGCGGGCGCTGTTGCGTTGATTGACAATGCGGCTGTTGTTTACGGTATAACTGCTCATGATCCGCAAGCCCTGCCCCAGGTTGCTATGGTAATTGCCGCATGCCTGCCAGCTCCGGGTAATACCCTGGCTGTTGCTGGCTATGCTGTTGGCACTGCCCTCATGGGGATAGCCATGTGTATTGTTACCGTTCCCCAGGAGGGAAAGGCCTTGCCCATCGCCAAAACGGTGGAGATGACCATTTACAGCAAAGCGCTGATCCGTGCCATAGCCAACGTTTACCCTGCCGGTAAAAGCCCGCCGGTATTTTTGCTTGATAGTGATATTGATCACTTTTTCTGTTTGCCCATTAGCAGCTCCGGAGAAGCTTACCAGCTCCGGCTTCGCATCAATAAGCTGCACTTTGTCTATCAGCATGGCGGCCAGGTTCCGGGTCACTGTTTTGGGGTCGTCTCCCAAAAAGGGTTCGCCATCTATCAGTATGCGTTGTACAGTTTCCCCCTGTATGGTGATGCTGCCGTCCCTTCCCACCTGCAGGCCCGGCAGCTTTTTTAGCAGCTCTTCCAGGAGTGCATTTTCTCTTGTATGGAAGTAGTCGGCATTAAATTCAAGCGTATCTTTCTTCATAACCATAGCTGGCCTGTTCTCTATGATCTCAACTTCCAGCAGGGTAAGGCCGGTTTTCTGCATTTGTAAGTTGGCGAGATCAGTTATTTTACCGTCAGTGACCGCTACAGTAAGCAACAAAGGCTGGTATCCCAGGTAAGAGGCATACAAAAGGTAACTGCCTTCCTGTATACTGTCTAATCTGAAGTTCCCAAGGCTGTCTGTGAATATCATCGTGACCCGGGAGCTGTCCTTGCTGCGTAATAGCTGCACAGTGGCTGCCGTCATTGGCTGCCGGGTAGCTGCATCTATCAACCGGCCTTTGATGCCGGCTATTGGTGCTTGTCGACACCAGGCGTGGGTGGAGGGAAGGAGGATAACAACCAGTAGCAGTGTAAACACTTGCTTCATTTTTGAGGGATTAAAGTGTTGGCAGTGTAAGATTAAGGTCCAGGTTTCACTTACAATACTACAACAGCCAGGTGGGAATATTTGCTGCGTAAAAAGATTGACCCGATTTTCTACCCGGATTGACCTGTTTGTCTACCATAGTTTTCTGTTATTCATCGCAACTTTACAGCATAACGATCAGCCGGTCCTTTCCAATAGGCCGCTGCCGGAAATTATCCTTATTCATGTAACCCACTCCTAAACTGTCTGATATGTTGCCACAAAAAGAGATGGATACTGCACAAGACAGAAGAACGGCCCTGAAATCTTCCCTGCAAGGCATAACGGATTATGCTGCGTTGCTGGACAGTTATGGGCTTTCCTGGAAAGCATCCGGTCATTACTTGCAGGTGGGAGAGATTACGCAGGTGCAGGGCTGGATATTACATATTTCAGTGGTCCGCATGCAGGCGCCGGATCTTTTTGAAGTACTGATCCCTGTACTACAGGCCGCGGATATACCTTTCAAGATACCTGTAGACAAAAACACTTGTGATGGCTTATTGGGAGGCGCGTGCGGCTATAACAACCTGGCAAAGGTCGTATGCATTTACCCGGATTGTGACAGCAAAGCCCTGCGCATTGCCATGGACCTGATCCTGCTCACAAAGCCCTTTAAAGGGCCTGAGATCCCGACGGACATCCACCTGGGTGGGCAGGTATATACACGGTACGGGGGCTTTAACCCGGTATGGAAACCGGGTGAGGACGGCAATATGCACAAGTTTATTTATGACCAGCAGGGCCGGCTGGTAGAGGATACTTGCCCTGTGCCTTTTATCTTGCCCCCAGGCCTTACCTGGCCCTTTACGGCTATTTGCGGTCCCACTGCGCCGCCGCGTAAAAAGTTCCTGAATGACAGGATTGCCCCCCTGGCTGTGATAAAGGCTGACGTGAAAGGCAATGTGATCAAGGGCCGGTACATGCAAAGCTGGTTCCGTGCAAAGCTTTGCGTGGTAAAAGAGGGAAAGCGCTGCATGTTCATGGATGAATGGGGGCGCGATATGTATGACCGCTTGCACTGGCAGGCACAACTGCATAAGGAGCTGGGAACGGCGTTACCCGTGCCCCGCATATTGGATTGCTTCGAGGAAAACGGGGGCCTGTACCTGGCCACGGAAATGATCGACGGCATTTCACTGGATATTAAAATATACTCCCTGTATGAAGGCCATAGCTGGATAGACCTGCCTGTAGAAAGGCGGCTGCAGTTGCTGGACTACCTGCTTGGGGTGACGCAGATCCTGCAGGGGTTCCATGACAGGGGATATGTGTTCCGGGATATTTCCCCTCATAATTTTTTAATCGACAGGAAGGACCGGATGTACATTATAGACTTGGAACTGGCCTATTCCTTCGCCATGCAGAAGCCCGATCCATTCTTCACCGGGGGATCGGAGGGATATATGTCCCCGGAACAAATACAGAACCACACGCCTGCAGTAAAGCAGGATATCTATGGCCTGGGCGCCCTGATGCTGTTGTTCTTCACCAATTTGTCACCCATGAAGTTTGAGACGGGTGATCAGTCCGCGCTCCAACAGCAGCTATCGTATTTTGTTCCGGAAAGCAGCATCTTGCAACTGGTGACGGATTGTATGCATCCGAACGCAGCACTTAGGCCGGAGCTGCCCATCATACAAAAAGAAATTAGCCAATACCGGGACCACTTGCGGCATGGAACCCAACCAGTCCATTTATCCCAATCTGGCAATAATGAAACGGAATCAACAGATGCGGTATACAGCGCTTTAAAAGGGCTTTGCAGTTCCCGGATGACCTATAATTACCTGTGGTTTTCAAAGACGGTGCAGCAGCCAGATATTACCAATCAGCAACATTCCGTTTCCCTGTATCCTGGTTTGTATGAAGGCATAGGCGGTGTGCTGTGGATGCTGGCTATGTTGGAAAGCAGCGGGTTCCCGGTAGCAGCCCAGGTAAAAGAATACTACAGGCAAAACATGGCCTACTTGCAGCAAACCTTCCTGCCGGGCGTGCAAACGCTGCCGGGTTGTTTATATAACGGTAGCGCCGGTATGGCGGTTACGCTGGCTGCAGGTATACGGGCCGGTTGGCTCGAAGACTCGGAGGCGCAGCGTGCCGCTGTGCTGGATTGCCTGCAACAGGCACCTATTGGCCTGGATGTGGCGAATGGAGCGGCAGGGCAGGGGATGGCCCTATTGCAATGCAGAGCATACCTCCCGGAGCAGTTTGTACAAAGCCGCTTACAGGAGCTGGCTAATCTTCTACTGGTCAGCCAGCAAAAGGATGGCGCCTGGATAGTGGTCCCTGCCGGCTCGCAAAAAGGTGTAAAAATAACCGGCTGGGCAACAGGTGTCAGCGGCATTGCCTGCTTTTTATTGCAACTGGCAACTGCATGCCAGGTTGCACCTGCTAAAGCTGCCGCGGTAAAAGCGCTGCACTGGCTGCAACAGCAGGGTAGTAAGCATGGGCATGCTTATACCTGGCCCGTGCATGCCGGCAGCAGCCAGGTCTCGCCCGGTGTGCACAAAGGCGGTGGTGGTATTGCGCTTGCCTTTATCAAGGCATATGAGTATTTACAGGACCCTGTATATAAGCACATGGCAGAGGGCGCGTTGAACAGCTATCCGCCGCATGTATGTTCCCGTGATCTGAGTCAGGCCCATGGACTGGCCGGGCTGGGAGAGGTATACCTGGAGGCCTGGCGGGTATTAGGCAACGAGGAATGGAAGGATCGCGCCGGCTGGATCGCCAATACCTTGTTGCAGTTACGGAAGCAAACAGTGGATGGAGGTAGCTATTGGCTCCCGGATGCGATCTGTTCCCCGCCCACTGCGGACCTCATGACAGGCAACAGCGGGATTGTTCATTTCCTGGCAAGATATCTAAGCTCACAAATATTACATTACCCCTTGTTATAAAAACCGATCCCTCAAAAATAACCGGTATGAGCAAAAAGGCGATTATCATTGGAGCGGGGCCGGCTGGCCTTACGGCAGCCTACGAGCTGTTGCAACGGACAGATATTATCCCGGTTGTATTGGAAAAATCCGGGGATATTGGCGGTATTTCTAAAACTGTGAACTATAAAGGCAACCGGATAGACATTGGCGGGCACCGTTTCTTTTCCAAATCGGACCGGGTCATGAACTGGTGGCTCAATATATTGCCGGTGCAGGCCGCAGACGACAGCCGTTTCACGATCACTTACCAGCACAAGTCCCGTACTGTGGATGCAGCAGTGCGGGAAGGCAATGGGGAAGCCAAAGACCCGGACCAAGTGATGCTGGTACGCAAGCGCTTGTCCAGGATCTATTTCCTGCGCAAGTTCTTCACGTATCCCATCCAGTTATCACTGGATACCTTGCGCAAGCTGGGACCGCTTACTACCATTGCCATCCTCTTTTCCTATCTATGGTCACAACTGTTTCCCTGCAAGCCGGAAAGGAACCTGGAGGATTTTATGATCAACCGTTTTGGCCGTACCCTGTACCGGCTTTTCTTCAAAGACTACACGGAAAAGGTTTGGGGTATTCCCTGTCATGCTATTTCAGCGGAATGGGGCGCGCAGCGCATCAAGGGCGTGTCTGTCAGTAAGGCCATTCAGCATGCGGTACAAACCGCTATGAAACGCCAGAAGGCCGGTAAGGATATTGCGCAAAAGGATACGGAAACCAGCCTCATAGAGCAGTTTCTGTATCCCAAATACGGGCCGGGGCAGCTATGGGAGGAGGTGGCGCGGCAGGTGGAGGCCAGGGGCGGGAAGATATTGCTGCACCAGGATGTAAAGCGGATCTATACCTCCGCTGGCCGGCCGGGGATCACCGCAGTTGCGGTCAGCCATTCCCTGACTGGAGAAGTCAGTTACCTGGAAGGAGACTATTTCTTTTCTACCATGCCTGTGCAGGAGCTGATAGCAGGTATGGACGGCGTGATACCTGAAGAGGTGAAGACCGTGGCCGCCGGTCTCCAGTACCGGGATTTTATCACCGTGGGCGTACTTCTGAAACGGCTGTCCTTCCTGGATAAGAGGACGGGCGAGTGGAAGCCGCTGGAGCTAAAGGACACCTGGATATACATACAGGAAAGGGATGTAAAGGTGGGCCGCCTGCAACTGTTCAATAACTGGAGCCCTTACATGGTAAAGGACCCGGACACTACATGGGTGGGTATGGAGTTCTTCTGTAACCAGGGGGATGATTTTTGGCAGCTCCCAGATGCGGAGATACGGGAGCGGGCCATCCGGGAACTGGAAAAGATAGGGCTGGCTTCCGCGGCCAATGTGCTGGATGCCACCGTACTGCGCATGGAAAAAACGTATCCCGCTTATTTCGGTACCTACGAGCATTTTGATGTAATTAGGGAATACGTGGATCGTTTCGAAAACCTTTTCCTGGTGGGCCGCAACGGCATGCACAAGTATAATAATTCCGATCATTCCATGCTCACGGCCATGGTAGCGGTGGACAACATCTGTGCCGGTGAGACCGGCAAGGTGAACATATGGGCCATCAATACCGAGCAGGAATATCATGAAGAAAAACAGGCAACAGAAAGCGCTGCTGCAGATAAGCCGGCTGCTACTACACCAGCTTTCTGGCAATACATATTTCGCAACCCGTCCTATAAATGGTTCATCAGGGGCGGCATAGCGGCTATATTGATCCAGTTCATTGCCTTTAAATTCCTGTACCCCTTTGCCAGCTTTATTAACGGGGATTCTTATGTATACCTGGAAACAGCCTATCATAATTTTGACATCAATACCTATCCCATAGGCTATTCCCGTTTCCTGCGCTTGTTCAGTGTGTTTACGCATTCCGATACCGCGCTGGCGGGATTTCAGTATGCTTTACTGCAAGCCAGTGTAGGAGCTTTCCTGTTCACGGTATTTTATTTTTTCCAACCGGGAAAGGTGGTAAAGGTCTTTCTGTTCTGCTTTATGGTAGGCAACCCGGTATTCCTGTACCTGGCCAACTATGTATCCAGCGATGCCCTGTTCCTTTCACTCAGTTTGATATGGTTTACGCTGTTGCTATGGATCATCCACCGGCCAACTCCGCGGCTGTTGATATGGCAGGGCATTGTGCTGTTCCTGGCGTTTACGGTGAGGTATAATGCTCTGTATTACCCCCTTGTAGCCGGTATTGCTTTCCTGCTTTCCCGGCAACCGTTCTGGCGGAAGGCGGCAGGTTGGGCTTTCGGTGTGGTGCTGATAGGGTTGTTTATGGGATATACCAGCCGGCAATATTATGAGCTGTCCGGCAAGCGCCAGTTTTCGCCTTTCTCCGGCTGGCAACTAGCCAATAATGCCATGTATGCCTACCGCTATGTGGATAGTGCGGAGCGAAAGCCAGTACCGCCCCGGTTCCGTCAGTTGGACCAGATGGTGCGTACTTACTTTGATACTACCAGGGATGCTAAAAAATTTCCCTACGAAATGATCAAGGCCAGCACAGTGTATATGTGGGATTCCCGATCTCCCTTGCAGCACTATAAAGAGAAGCAGTTTACCAGGGACTCCACAGCGGGGAAAGTTAAACGCTGGGCTACCGTAGCGCCATTATACGCGGATTATGGGGGCTTCCTGGTTCGCCAATACCCCCTGACGTTTGCACAGCATTACCTGTGGCCGAATTTTTTGAAATATTATGCTCCACCCGTTGAATTTCTGGCAGAATACAGTACCGGGAAGGATAGTGTGCCACGCATAGCGCAACAGTGGTTTGACTATAAGAGCAACAAGCTAAAGACTAGGATGAAGGATTTGAAGGTAAGTACGCTGGATTTTTACCCGGTGCTGACGGGCATGATCAATGTGGTGTTCTTGTTGGGTCTGTGCTGCTTTATATGGTTGAAGGGATACCAGTCGCACAGAATGTTGGGTAGCGCGGTGCTGCTGGTAAGCGGGCTTTGGGTTGTAAATCTGGGTTTTAGTGTGTTTGCCTCGCCCATTGCCTTGCGCTTCCAGTTGTTTCCCATCCTGGTATTGCTATCATTCGCCTGTTTGCTGATGGAATGCCTGGTAAAGGAAGCTGGTGGAAAGGAACAGGTGGACGCACCTGTAAGCGTAGCGCACGATCAACCGCTGCAGCGAACAGCATCCCCTGCAGCGCGTCATAATGAACAAGTATGAATGTAATCAGCTTAATTGATGAGCCATGAAAAATATCACGATCCTCTTATTACTGGCAGCCTTGTGCGGCTGTTACGCCAGGGATCCCTTAAAGACCGGTAGGGAAGGAAAGCTGCTACCTGATTTTGACATGTTGCTCTCCGACAGCACCACCTACCTGCACAGCAAAAACATACCTGGCGGCCGGCCTATTGTCTTTTTTTATTTCGGGCCGCATTGCCCTTATTCCAGGGAACAGATGAAGGAGATCATTGAAGATATGGAAAAACTGCAGCACATACGTTTTTACCTGCTGACCGATGCATCTTATGCGGAGATGAAAGCCTTTTGCAAAGTTTATACCCTGGATAAATACCCGAATATAACGGTAGGCAGGGACTATACCGGCTTCTTCAAGGATTATTTTGAGGTGGCCGGGGTGCCTTATGTGGCGGTTTACGGCAAGGACCGGCATTTACGGGAAGCGTTTATGGGTAAGGTGTATGGTGGGCAGCTTAAACGGAGCACAGATGAGTAACAACTCCTGATTAGTTCTCATAATAAATCATATAGTTATGAAAAAAGCAAAGATCATGTTAATGGTAGTCGGTTTATAGACTGTTGTAGGTGGTGTGCTGGCATTTGGGATAGATAGGGCGAGTGGAACGCTTTTCTGTTCTGCAACTACTACTTATACTTGTCCAATAATAGCTACGACAAATTCAGCCCAGCCTTAACTATGGCGCTATGTAATACATTCAGCTCCCTATGGATGTTACACTCGCCGTTAGGGTAAGGGACTAGCAGAATAGGTTTTACCAGCGATATTGCTGGTCGGTATGTTTCTAATTATGCCGACTCAGGTATATTTTATCCGGATACTTCACAAGGGGTAGATGCTTGCCACCTTCTTGCTAGAAGTTATGAGTAAGTGCGGGCATATTTCACAATTAAAGTTTAGCTTTTTGAATAAAAAAGCACAATGACTATGAAAAAAGCAAAAATCATGTTAACGGCTGTAGGTTTACTGGCAGTTGTGGGTGGCGCACTGGCATTTAAGGCACATAGGGCAAGTGGAACATATTTCTGTTCTACAACTACTAGCAATGCTTGCCCAATAATAGCAACGACAAATACAGTGGGAGGACCTTTAACTACAACATTGTATTGTACTCAGGTTCCTAGCCAACCCTGTACAACTACTGTTTTCGTAAGAACAACTGAGTGATCAACAGAATACTGGTTGCCAGTATAAATGAATCTTGAATTTAGCAAAGAAACCTTCTTTCATATTTCAAAAGAAGGTAATTTTAGGCTGGCAGTTTTCTGCCAGCCTTTATTTGCTCTACAAAAAGGCCTCCTCTTGGCCGCCAAAGTATTTGAGGATATCATTAGTTTTTGTTAATTTTTTTAGTTGGATCCCTGAGCAGCCCATTGATCGGCGGCAGAGATAGGCTGTCCAGCGCTAGCCCGGTGTCAATGCCTTTTAAGCGGGCCGGTATGCCCTTGGTCATCCATACAGGAGCAGCCGTTCCTTTCAGGTAATGATCAAAGAATTGGGTCATGCGCAGCACATAGTCTATATACGCCTGGCCACGCAACCCATGATAAGCGTTGTCATATTGCAGCATCCATACCTGTTTGCCCAGGCGTCGTAAAGCGGTAAATAGCTCCACGCTTTGCATGAATGGTACATTATGGTCCAGTTTATTGGCTACCAATAATAGGGGCGTTGTTACCTTATCTGCGCGGAGAATAGGAGAGTTCTCTCTATACAATTCCGGTTTTTCCCATAAAGTACCGCCCATCCGATACTGAGACCTTTCTATATAAGACTGGTGGATATTGCCGCCGAGTAGGCAAGCGCCATATGAGCTAATAAGATCGGAAGTACCTGAAGAGGACACGGCCGCTGCAAAAAAACCGGTATGAGCAATGATAAAATTGGTTTCAAAACCGCCAAAACTGTGTCCCTGTATGCCCATCCTTTTTGTGTCCACCCAAGAGAAGGTTGACAGGTACCGAGCTGCGCCGGCGACAGCATTTAGCGCGCTTTGTCCGGGGCGTCCAATCGTATAGTGGATGTCTGGTGTAAAAACCAGGTACCCATGACTTACAAACCAGGCAATGTCCAGATTGCCGTTAGGGCCGGCTGGAACATGGTATTGATGCAGCTCCTGCGATTTTTCCTCATAGTAATGGATTAGCAAAGGGTATCGACGGGCTGGATTAAAATTCTGAGGCTTGTAAAGGATGCCTTGCTCATGCTTGCCATCTAGGGTGGTAAAGGTTTTGAGTTCGGCAGTCATCCAGTTGTATGTTTTTTCAGGAAATACGTCGCTGATGGGAGTAAAGTGTTTAAAATCCTTTGTCCAGAAATAATTGGGTGACTGGGCAGTGCAGCCGCGCTTAACTAGATAGATATTTGTGCCCTTCGCCTTTATGGTAGAAGTCCCCCCATCCTCGTACACGTAAGGCCCCATAGTTAATAATTGAGGCGCTGTTTGGCCGCTTAACTCCCCCCAGTAGAATCCACTGTTCTTATTGGTTTTGTTGAAGGCTGTGAGAAGTATTTTTCCCTCGTCAGCAGCTATTTCACCATTATATATCTCTGAAAGCTGGAATCTGATATTGTTCCGTCTGCCATAAGCATGGGTGATATTGACGGGCTGCTTTTTAGCTTCAGGGTCCAGTAACCATATATCAAAATCGTCATATGCCAGGATACCTTTTTCATTTGTCAACCAAGCCGCAAATTGAAGACCTCTATATTTACCATAGAGGAGGGGAAGTCCCCTCATTGGAGGGATTGGAAGAGTGTCAGTAAGGTTATAGCAGAGGCCTGTTGCGATTTCATAGCTATATAAATTCTCCCAACTGTATTCCAGACCCGTAACATACTTATTCAAAGGGGACAGATCGGGGAATCTGATATCAGTTCCCAGGAGTCTTCGTTTTCCGTTTGCTGTAGATACTATGTAGGGGGTCCGCTGGGCCGTAGTATTCCAGTGATCTTCAGATGCTTCACCTTGCTGATGAACCACACATAGTGCTTGGTTGGTTTTCCATCGTACAATTTCGTTTTCCTGCTGTAAACGAATAATACGGTGGTCTTTGATGTGCAGGACGGCCGCATAGCTTTTGGGAGTGAGACTTGCTAATTGTTGAGATTGTAATACAGGATCAGTATAACTCCAGATATCTACCATAACAGCATTCGGTGGTGAGTCTTGAGGGGCTTTTTCCTTCAAGGAAATAAATAGATACATACCATCATTGCTAAACTCGGAAATTTCCGCTAGTTGCAGTGTATTGTCAATGCCCTGGGAGTTGTTGTCAGCCAATAATACCGCTTTATTCATGCCTGCTTTATAATACCAGAAGGACTTTTCTTTTGAAGCCACTGTAGTGTCCGTTACAACAAAAGATAGTTGCTCTCCTGCCTTATCCAGTGTCAGTTTGCCTGTACAAGGATGGATGTCAATACAAGAAGGCGCTCCGTCGGGTAGTTTTACCCAATATAAAGACGAAGGGGCAGCTTTCCCCTTACCGTTTAAGGATTTGTATATCAGCGTATTCCCGTTTTGGCTAACCAGATATGCACTGATATTGGGAAATATTCGCTGTTTGTTAGTCTGCAGATTGTGCAATACTAGATGTTGATCGGGAAGATTCGTCAGGTATGTCAAATATTCATAAGGCCCATGTTTATAAAGTTGAAAGTTACTGACATGAGGTATATATTCGACAACATTGGTACCCAGCGACAATATTGCCAGGCTATCCTGACCTTTCACAAATATTGCTCTGCGGCTATCCTGGGTAAAGACAGGAGAACGGACATCAGGGATTGCCTGCTTCCAGCCGCCGCTTATTGAATGGATCATCAATGTCTTCGGTGGATTGTGGTAGATGTTTTTTGAAATGGTATATAAAACATAACTTCCATCGTTCGTGATGACGCCTTCATTTACCTGAGGCCAATTGTTCAATGTGCCAATATCAAGCGGAGGCTTCTGGGCAAAAGGACATGTAGCATATAGTTGCAGGAGCGTTAACAATATAATTAGTTTCATTGCGAGTGTGGGTTTTTTAAAGTGGTTAAACATTTGGCAGCCTGAAAAACAATGTTGTTTGGGGTGGTGTTGAGAAGGCTTCTAATGCGTAAATAAGATACAAAAAAAAGAGGAATAACAGTTGTTGGTTTTAGCGAATTTATTGTATAAACGCTAACCAATAGTCTGTTATTCCAATGCGGTTATTTAGTAGGCCAGGTAGGTACTCCTTTTTTCATCTTGTCTATAGTAGTAACAAACTCATCCCAGAAGGGCCCCTTTGTTCTTCCTTCTTTTTCTGCAATCTTCTCGGAAAGCCGTATTGCTTTTTGTTCTTGTGCAATGGCCTCTTTTACTCGTCCTAGTTTGTATAAAAGATTAGCACGAGTGTCCAATTCTTGTAGTATTTCATCCGGCTGTTTTAACTGGATGGAAAGATCGCTCCATTCCAGGGCTTTTGTCAATACAGAGCTGTCGTTGCAGTGCAGGAAAGCATTCCAGGCCGGAATATTTAATTGGAAAAAGCTTTGCATACCCCCCTCCGGTGGGTTAGCGTTTATTTTTTGGTCCATGTATAAAGCCCATTGCGTCCAGTCTTTTAATTCGTAATAATATTCTACCTGGTAGTCCTGCACCAGTTTATCGATGTCTATCCGTTCATATTTGCTGCCGATAGCCGTTCTTATTTCGTTCCAATCTGGATGGGAGATAATTGGCTTGCCTTTTTGCCGTAATTTACTATCGATTTCTTCCCTCGTAATGGTTTGGTTAACAAGGGCATTGGCCCAGCCGTTGCGCTGTTTTATTTGATTGGCTTTTTCCGGTGTATAATAACAGAGACGAAAGAACGGGTCCCCGGAACAAACAAGGTCCGGAAATATTCCTATGAAATCAAGGAGCGTCTTTTTACTGATACTGTCAACAGGTTGCTTGTCCAGATAGGTTTTATAATCTCTGGCAATCGTATAACCGGTTGTTGTATCGTTCATCATGGTCTTTACAAAAACCGCTAGTTCTCCCATAGTAGTATAATCTTTAAGGTCTTTTTTATAAGCCTCCAGTTGGGCGTAAAACAGAGGCTTCTGTGGGTCGAGGGCTAGTTCTGTAAGTTTTATAAAATCCCGGACATTTCGATATCCAACATCCTTGTGTAGAAGGCGCCCATCCGGCGCAAAGAAAAGAAAGCAGGGTAGTCCGGTAATATGATAAGTCTCCTTTATTTTACGGGCATCTGCATACCATTGACGTACAGTTTCGTTATCTTGCGACGTTTCATCGGTCTGCATTCTTACAGCAATGAATTTTTCGTTAATGGCCCTGCCGGCAGCCGGATGAGGATATACCTCCCTGTCCATCATTTTACAGGGGATGCACCAGGTAGCATAAGCATCTAGAAAAATATACTTGTTCTCGGACCTGGCCTTTTCCTGGACCTGCGCCCAACTTAAACCAGCTATAAATTGAATGCCTTTTTCGCTTTGTGCTTTCAACATTAAAGGCATCCAGACTATTAATATCAGGAATTTCTTCATATTTTAAGGTCTATTTTTAAGCGCCTTTATCCGACTTTAGTAACCAGCATTTTGGGTAAGGTTAAGATCTTTTTGCAGCTCTGTTTGTGGAATAGGATACAATTGAGCGGTATTTCGCCAAGCGCCTCCTTTTTGGGGGGCCACAATATCCATCACAGCATTCACCATCTGACTTCTTTTTAGGTCGAGCCAGCGATGTCCCCATTCTGTAAAGAGTTCTGCTTTCCTTTCTTGCAGGATAGCCTTCAGAAGGTCGGGTGCAGTAATGGCAGGAGTATTGGGCAGTCCGGCTCTGTGGCGGATGCTATTTAAATCCGCAACTGCGCCCGTAAGATTGCCTGAATGTGCCCTTGCTTCTGCTCGGATAAGATATTGTTCACCCAATCTGAGTACTACTACATATTCAGCGGTTGGAACATCTTCCCAGCCGATCTTGTATTTAGAAGCGTAATGGTAAGTGTTGCCGTTAGCCATTACACTGTCTATCCATTGGACGCGCCGTTGGTCCCCGGCCTCAAAGCTATCAACCAGGTGATCGCTTAGGTAAACTGGATAATTGCGATTGTCTGGTCCTGTATCTGGTAACACGAACAGTTTGCCTTCTCCGGTGTTGCGGTCCTTTTGGATACCCACAGGTTGTAACTGCCAGATAGCTTCTGTGCTGTTTTTTAGAAATGCTGCATCCAGGTTAGGCAGGCTGTAAAGGGAACCGTGGTTGATAACGTCAGATGCCTGCTTCTCTGCATTGAGATAGTCACCTCTATACAGGTACGCCCGTGCCAATAAGGCGGCAGCAGCCCAACTGGTGGGCCTTACACGCTCATTCGTTGGAGATAGGGCGTCTGCCGCAACATATTCATCCCGCAATAACTGTCTGGCTTCCAGGAGGTCTAATATGATCTGATCATACGCTTTGGTTTTCTCTGCGCGAGGTAGGCCGGCATTTATTTGATAATTAGTACTAAGGGGCAACGGTATGTCACCATATAAATTCACCAGATAAAAAAAGCAGAAGGCGCGCATAAACCTGGCCTCTCCCATTAATTGTCGCCTGACTGCAGGAGTCAGGGCATCCGTGTTGCTCAATCCTTCAATCGCAGCATTAGTCACAAAAATAACCGGGTAAGCAGCTTCCCAAAGATTCGGTATGGTGAAGCTCGTTAGATCATTGATGTAATACGACAGTAATGCGTTATTATTTAGATTGTAAAGCGTAAGCTCATCAGCAGATAACGAGGCAAGTAAAGATAAGCCAGGAAGCCCCGTACCTAGATATAAACTGGAATTTTGCGCACTTAAGTTTGCATAAATATCCGTTAAAACGGCAGTAGCAGTACCATCATTGGTGTAGACATTCTCAGAACTAATGCTGGTGGAAGGGGCGTCTACTGTAATCAGTTTTTTGCAGGAAGCAAGACCAAAGGTTAACAGGACAATTAGCAGTATAGACCTGTAACACATTAGGGTATGGTGATATGTTATATGTTCAGATTTCATAATAGTATTTTTTCATTTGATAATTTCAAGGGCGGGTTTTATATCTTGCATTTTGTTTCTTCCCTCATAACGTTATTTGTGCCCCCAAGGTTAAAACACGCAAAGGGGGTAATGTAGTAGCGCTTTTTGTCTCCGGATCCAGGCCCTGATAATTAGTGATGGTCAGTAAATTCTGCCCTTGCAGGTATACACGGGCATTTTGCAGTCCGATTGAGCGTCTCCAGTGAGCCGGCAATTGCCAAGATAAGGCAAGGTTTTTCAGTCGTATATAGGACGCATTTGTATAACTAAGGGCAGAAGAACTGGCGCTGAAGTAAGATATCAAAGCTTGCAAAGGATATATAGTGCCATATTTTTGTACTGTACTTATATCTCCCTGTTGTTGCCAGCGGTTCTGTACATAAACAGGCTGGTTGGCCCAGCGAGTGCCGTTAGCATCACTCAGGAAACGGCCGGGCTGATCTCCAAGGAAGTAGTTATAGGCTGATTGACGAACAAATTGGAATAATACATCTAGGTTGAACCCTTTGTAACTAAAGCTGTTTTGGAAACCGCCGTAGAAAACAGGTGCGGTGTTAATGAATTCTGTTCTGTCTGTGCTGAAATCCGGAGAAGAAGTTATTTTACCATCTTTATCAAAATATTGATACAGACCGGTAGCCGGATTTACTCCGGCAAACTGGTAGAGTTTCACAATGGTGACCGGTTGACCTATAATATAGTTATTCGAAACGGTGGAAGTAGCTAAGTCCCTGTAATCCACTAGCTTGTTTTTGGGAACAGTAAAATTTATAGCGGCAGTCCAGGATACACGGTTACTTTGCAGGTTAATGGTGTTTAGTGTGAACTCCCAACCAGAATTCTGTACGGTAGCTGGGAAATTTTGGGCAATACCGTCAAAACCGGTGATAAGTGGTAGTGCGTAGTTCTGCAATTGATTAGAAGAGCGGTTACGGTAATAGTTGGCGTATAATAGTACTCGGTCTGTTAAAAAGCCCAAGTCCAGTCCCACCTGGAGTTTTCGGGTCTCCTCCCACTGCAGGTAGGGATTAGGCAGCCGGGTTGGAGCCAGGCCAGTGGCGCCCTGATATGGTGTATTGCGGGTCCGGGTATTGTACAGGGTCATAAACGCGTAGTCTCCGATCTGATCATTTCCCGTAGTGCCATAGCTGACCCGCAATTTCCCGAAACTGAGAAAAGAAAGATGTTTTTTTATAAATCCTTCATTGGAAAATAGCCATGCTCCTGCTACGGACCAGAAATTATGAAAGAGGTTTTCAGAGCCAAAACGAGAACTGCCGTCCCGCCGGGCGGTCAAATTGAGTATATATTTTTGTTGCCTGTTATAATTGATACGTCCGAAAAGGCCATTGTAGCGATATGTAGATGCAGGACTGCTTCTTGCAGTCAAATTACTGGCAGCGCTGATGTCTTCCACTATGAGGTCGCTATTGAACCCGTAAGCACTAAACCTTTGTTGATGAACGTTGTTTTGCTGTATGCTGGTTCCCACTAAAGTCTCCAATATGCCTTCTCCCGTACTGTGTTTAAATGTTATCTGCGGTTCTATAATCCAGGAACGTATATGGCCATTTGAAAACTGGGAAAATCTGGACGCAAGAGGTCTGAACTCAGGAGCTACGGATGCCGCAGCACCAGCATTTGCTTCATCAATCTGTAGGTTTGTATAGCCGAAGCTGCTCTTCAGGTCCAACCCTGGGAGAATTTGATAGCTCATCACGGCATTGCCTACCAGGTTATTGGCAGTATTCTTGTACTTGCCAAAAGTGGTAGCGAGTGGATTATACCAGGTAGAGTTCCCGTTAGTGTTCGGTGCCCAGTTAAGTGTGCCATCTGCATTGTACAATGCTGGTGCGTTAGGTGCAAGCGTGATAGCCTGCCGGGTAAAGTCAGTACCTATTAATCGGTTGTTGTCGGCCATATAGCTGCCGGTAAGTTGTATGCGAAACCGCCCATTGGGAGAGGTATTACTGATATTGAAATGTACAGAAGCCTTTTGATCTGCATTGTCACCCGGGAATACCGTGGTTTCCCGGTGAAAGCCGGCGCCTATTAAAAATTGCGTATTCGTATTGCCTCCTGATACGGAGCCTTGTAGATCCGTATAATGTGCGGTGCCGCCAATTAGTATCTTCTGCCAGTCCGTATAGCGGGTAGTGTCCCAGGTGCCGTTGATATCATAATCGGCGGCGTTAATCGGCGCATTATCATTCCTTTTAGCTTCATGTCGCATCTCCAGGTATTGCTGGGTATTAAGCAAAGGCAGCTTCCGCGTTACCTTGCCCCAGCCTTGTTGCAAGTTGATGTTGATGCTGGTTTTACCGGCCTTGCCTTTCTTGGTAGTAATAAGAACGGCCCCGTTGGCAGCTCGGGACCCGTAAATGGCCGTAGCATCTGCATCCTTTAGTATATCAATGCTTTCAATATCTGCCGGGTTGATGAAGCTGAAAGGGTTGCCATTCCCGCCCCCTCCGGAGCGGCCCAGTATCTCGCTAACACCCGGTAGTAATTGTGAAGTATAAGGTACGCCGTCAATCACGAACAAAGGTTCGTTTCCCTGGCTGATACTATTCTGCCCCTGTATCCTTACCGTCACCCCCGTACCCGGCAAACCATTCGCCTGCTCAATAAATATCCCCGGCGCTCTCCCTTGCAACGCGAGCAAAGGATTATTCACCGGGCTCTTCTCTATATCCTTCGCCTTTACACTCGCTATATTCCCCGTACTCAATCGTTGCGTCGTCGTCCCATACGCTATCACCACCGTCTCATCCAGTTTATTCACATCTATATTCAACTGCGCCAGCACACTCCTCCCGTTCACCACCAACTCCCTTTTCTCATATCCCACAGAGCTGATCAATAACGTTTCCCCGTTCCCCACCTTCGCCAGCGAAAACTTTCCATCCTCATCCGTAGTGGTCCCCTGGCTACCCCCTTTTACCTGTACCGTGGCGCCAATCAGCGGCTGCCCCGCGGCATCCGTTACCTTGCCGGTGAGTAAAGCCGGCGTCACCGTGCTATCCATGATTTTTTTTACCGGCGGCGTTTCCTTTTTCCGGATCAGCAGCACATCATCATTATAGCTCCACTCCAGGTTCTTGCCCCGGAAAATAAAAGCCAGCACCTCGTCCAGCGGGGTGGCCGTAAAATGTACCGATACTTTCTCTTCCTGGTTGATCATGGTTAAATTGGTATTGTACATCACCGCAAAACCCGTTTGCTTTTTAATAGCTTTGAATACCGCCTTCAACGGAATACCGTTGCCGCTCAGGGTCACCCGGTGCTCATTCGCCTGGGCCTTCGATGAAAAAAAGGTAAGGAATAGGAATAGCGCTGTCAGCAAGCTGTACCGGGTACAGCTACGATGTAGCATTGTTGGTCGCATATGGGGCGGATTTGATTGAAAAAATGGCAGCCAGGGGCCGTGCCGGGATTTTGGACGTTAAGCTATCGGAATACTTTTTTGGGGTGTCTGCAACGGACAAAAGAAGTCACGAACTTTGTACAAAGGAATATGTTTAAGGACTATACTTTTATCTTTTCTATATGGCTGCTACTTTGCCCGGAATGGCTACCGGAGAGGGATTGGCATTGCATCCTGTCTGCTGGATCATCATCTGCCTGTAACCATAATACCGTGATCTTTCCTGACTTGTACTAATCTTTTCCTCCCATTAACTTCACATTAACTAAAATTCCCCAAAACCTTGATCTATGTCAAGACGAGCATATGCATATCCTCCCTAATTTGCGCACGCAAACTTCCTCTCACTTTAGTAATCTCAAGATCATTTATTTAAAAACCTTATCAGAACATTGCATGTGTCATGAATTACATCACCCATCTCAATGCTTTCTTTGCAAAGCTCCAAACGGAAACCCGCCTTCGCCCGCACCACATCAGCCTCTACATGGCCCTCTTCGCCTGCTGGAACCAGTACCGCTTCTGCACCGCATTCTTCCTGTCCCGGCAGCGGCTCATGCGCACCAGCGGCATCGGCAGCAAAACCACTTATTTCAAATGCCTGAAAGAGCTGCACCATTACGGCTACATCATCTACCGCCCTGCATTGCACAGGCACCACGGCGCTAAAGTGAGCATGATCACCTGGGGCCCCGGCGCAGCACCGGTACCCGTGCCGCCAGCGCCCGGTCCGGAACCGGACCAGCCACAGGCAGGTATTGTACCGCCCGCAGTCCCGGGAATGGGACAACTACAGCTCAGGATCGGGATGCTGCCCGGTCCGGAACCGGGACAGCATAATAAACAGGATATAAACAAGGGAAACAGGGAGTGTAAAACACCCGCGCATCATCCTCCTGTTTCATCCAGGCAGGAAGCAATGCCCGTATGTACCCCGCCGGACCTGCAGGCCGTACAGGATTTCTTCTGCGCGGCCGGTTTCCCACCGGAAGAAGCGCCGCTCTTCTTCCACCACTACCAGGCCAACGGCTGGAAACAGGCGGGCAAAACGCCCATCACCAACTGGCAGGCCGCGGCCCATAAATGGATCGCTTATACAAAGCACACTAATACAAACCCATATGGACACCACCCAACCAACACGGATATCAACGTACGCCCCGGCAAGAACTATGGAGACCCCTTATGACTACCCCCGCCTGCTCAAAATGGTCGTCCGCCGCGGCCGGCAATTGTATGGCCCGGCCTTTCACATCGCGGAAGAAGACAGCCCCGTGCTGCGCCGGCTGCTCTGCTGGTTCCTGCAGGACGAAGCCGTGGCGAAAGGAGAGGGGATCTGCCTCCATAAAGGCATCCTGCTGGCTGGCCCCGTCGGCTGCGGCAAAAGCGCTATCATGCGCGTGTTTCAAAGCCTTTGCGATAAAGCCCTGCAGTTCGCTATCAAACCCTGCACGGCGGTAGAGCTGGAATTCGCGGCAGAAGGCTACGATGTCATCCACCGCTACGCTCACCGTTCTCTTTACCGCTACGGCTGCCCCCGCGCCGTATGCTTCGATGACCTGGGCTTCGAAAGCAACGTGAATTATTTCGGCAATAACTATAACGTCATGCTCAAAATACTGGCGCACCGCTACGAGCTGCTTGTGGAGCAGGGGCTGGTCACCCACGCTACCACCAACCTGGACAGCGCGGAAATGGAGGCCCGCTATGGCAGCCGCCTCCGCAGCCGCATGCGCCAGATGTTCAACCTCGTAGCCTTTCCCCATACCAGCCGCGATAAAAGGATATAAAAAAAGCCCCTTCATAAAAATGAAGAGGCATCGCTTATCCAACATTGCATGGTATGGGGTTACACAGGTAATGGATTACTCGGCGGCCGCCGGCTGGTCTATTTTTACCAGGGCGGAAGCATTGTACTGGTCAGCGTACAACTGGTAGAACTTCCCGTTCACCTCCTGGTAAAACTTGATGCCCAGCACCAGGAACAGCGGATGTGCGCTGTTGGCCGGCAGGCCCAGGCTCAGGTTGATGGCGGCCTGCTCATCCGCGCCGTATACCAGTTCCGCCGTCTGCGTGTAGTCAGAAACGTAGGTGCGTGCAGCCAGGTCCAGTTCCGAAGCGGCGGCCACCAGTTGGAAATGCGTGGCGCTCAGCGGCGGCGCGATCATCACTACCGGTACAAAGGCCGCAATGTCCACCTGGCACACACCGGTAGCACGGTCAATGCTGGCGGTGTGAGGCGCCAGGAAAGTGGCGCTCAGCGCGGCGTCCTTGTTGAACTCGAAGCCTTGCAACAGTTGCAGGTCGCCCCCCGTCACGGTCCGCTTGCCGCGGTCGTTCACCGTGTCGGATTTGATCACCCTGGACAGCGCGCCGCTCAGGCGGCCGGACATCCGGGCATCCTGGGCGTATTTGAGCAGCGCCCGCAGCGAGTCACGCAGCAACTTGCCCGCCTTGCCGGCCTGGCTGAACTCTTCCATGTTCTCCCGGGTACGCGCATAGCTGGGGTCTGTGAGTATGCGCTTGCTTAATGCCGTGTTTTTTTCTTTTGCCATAAAACAGTTTTTTAAAATGAAAGATGAAATACCAATGGCCGGATCCGGTACTGCAATACTACCAACCGCCGTGACACCCAAAAAATCACACGGCCGTTTTGAGCGCATTTGATCGCTTTTTGTCAGCATTGAGCTAAACTGTATCACATGAAGAAAAACTTACCCAAACGCATGGTCATTTATGCAAAGGATATTGAGAACCTCACGGGTAGAAGCCCGCAGTCCGCCCGCCGCCTCCTGCAACAGGTGCGCCGCTGGTACGGCAAAAAACAGAAAGGATTTATCTCCATCGCAGAATTTTGTGAATATACCGGCCTGCCCGAAGCGGAAGTATCGGAGCACCTGAACGCTTAGCGTGTTTTCCCGGCGTTTTCCCCCCGGCAACCGGGAAGATCTCCCGGTGAGGTCCTGGTAAGATGCCGGTGAATGCCGGATTTACTATATTCGCATCCTTTTATGTAACCCAAATTATCATATCATGCCCCAAGCGATCATTAACTTTTTGGAAACCATTCACCCCCTTCCTGGTGAACTGAAACAAGCTCTCATGGAAAGCATCATTATTGAAAAATTCCCGAAACACCATAAGCTGATAAGGCCGGGACACACCTGCGAGCACGTGTACTTTGTCATCAAAGGCATCCTGAGAGGGTACTGGATGCAGCGCCGCAAAGAGGTTACCGTATGTTTCATCCGCGAGAATGAGACGGCCACCTCCGTAGCCGGCATGTTCAACCAGGCTCCCGGGAAGGGATATGTGGATGTGGTGGAAACCGCCGAACTGGGATACATCCGCCTGGACACGATGTGGGAGCTGAGCCGCCGCTTCCCGGAATTCGGCCAGGTGGTGGAGTATTTTGTGCGGAGGTATAACCGGCAGGTACTGCGCCGTTTCCGGCTCACGGTCATGCGGCCCGCAAAGGAACGCTTCCAGTCCTTCCTGAAAAATTACCCGGGCCTGGTCCACCGGGTGCCTCTCAAATACGTGGCATCCAGCCTGGCGCTCACCCCCGAAACATTGAGCCGCATAAAAGCGGCGTTGCCGCCGCATACCTCCCATTAACATGGGATTCACACGCCTGTTAACGAGTAATTCACATTTCATGCGCCGCAATCAGCCTAATTTTAGGTCGCCTCTGAAACCCTGTTGAGAGGAAGGATTTTCCATGCATCAACCAACTACCACCATGTCAGTGATCAAACAGGACAGCATATTACTCGAGCAGTTGAAAGCCGGTTGCGAACAGGCCTTTGCGGAGTTTTACGCCAAGTACCGGAAATACCTCATGGTAGTGGCCGTTTCCCTGTTGAACGATGAAATGGAAGCACAGGACCTCGTGCAGGACTTTTTTATCGACTTCTGGCAGAAACAATTGTTCAACAGGATCGATCCCGCTTACCACAAGGGAGAAGGGGAGCTCATGAAAAACTACATCCACCGCATCGTCTACAACCGCTGCATGGACCGCATCAGCCAGCGCAGGTCACAGCAGCAGAAAATAGACGATATGCCCGCTCCGGATATCAGTTGCCCGCCGGAAAACCGCATGGAGGCCATGGAATGGCAGCGCCAGCTCAGCTATACGCTGCAGGCGGCCATCGCCAAAGTGCCGCCGCTCTCCGCACGGGTGTTCGAGCTTTCCTACATCCACCGCAAAAGCCGCCACGAGATCGCCGCACAAATGGGCGTAAGCCCGCACACCGTAAAGAACCAGCTCGTAAGGGCCGTCAGGATACTGCGCGCCCAGCTTAAAAAAGGATAAAGCTGCCCTCCCGGTAGTACACGCCACCACGGAAACCAGTATTACACAATGATGAAGCGTGACCCGCGTCATATACACGAATTAATGACCTCCTGGCTCACCGGCCATATCAGTCAGGCAGAAGCCGATCGCCTCAAACAACTGATAACCGAAGACCCGGCCGTCAAAGCAGCCTGGAAAGATTTCCTGGCGCAGTTCCCGCATGAAGATGTGCAAACGGCCTTCAGCCGTTATGACCACCTGGGCTGGCGGCCCGCGGAAGACATTACCCGGGGGCTGCCGGCACGCCCCAGCCGCTATATAGGATGGAAGCGTACCGCCATAGCCGCTGTCCTCCTGGGCTGCATAGCCGCAGGCTGGTATTTATTCAGCCGCCAAAGCGCGCCCGCTCCGGGTCAACCCATGCAGGCCGCCGGCGATCAGCTCGTCAATGAAAAGAATATCGCCCTGCAACTGGCCAACGGGCAGCTCATCAACCTGTCACAACCAAAGGACAGCATCCTCCTGGAAAATGCCCGGTTGAAGAACGCCAACAGATCCTTGTCCTACACCCTCGCCGGCGAAACCGCTTCCGCTGCGGAAGCCACGGCCCTCAACAGTCTCCGGGTGCCCATCGGTAAGGATTACCGGGTCACCTTGTCAGACGGTACGGAAGTATGGCTCAACTCCGCCACGACCTTGCAGTTCCCCTTCAGGTTCACCGGAAAGGCCCGCGAGATCACTATCACCGGCGAAGCCTACCTCAAAGTGGCCCCGCATGCCGCGCAGCCTTTCCTGGTGCATACCGCCCATGGTACCGTACGGGTGCTGGGCACTGCCTTTAATATCAACGCCTACTATGCGGGCACCGTTAAAGTGGCCCTGGTGGAAGGCGCCGTGCGCTTTACGGCCGGTGGGGGCAATGTGACGATAGAACCGGGCAAACAGGCGGTGTACCAGGTAGATAAGGGCATTCGGTTGCAGCCCTATGATGCGGACGAAGTGCTGGCCTGGCGCCAGGGCAAATATTATTTCTCCGATGCCTCCCTGGATGAGATCATGAGCGTGCTGCCCCGCTGGTACGGCATCACCGTGGTGATAGACAATCCCCGCCTGGGCGGCGAGCGCTTTGCAGGCGTCATGGACCGCAACAAGCCCGTGACCGTGTTCCTGGATAACCTGGTCCAGACCATGAAGATCTCCTACTATTTTGATAAAGAAGAAGTGCTGCATTTACGCTAGCATGTTTATCGATTTATTTTTCACCAATAAATGTGTTCTCGTAGGTCGTTGTCCAACGGCCTTTTTTTTTATGTCCCGGCTGACGATAATGATGTTAATATGATCTTCCCGGAAAAAAATTGATACCCGGTAGTACATGACGCGCAATTGCGCCGTATAAGGAATGAATTTATGTAGGTAGCACACATCTCCCCGCATTACTATCCATTATCCTTTTTGGAATCCCTATTACAGGAAAAACACCAAAAATGATCTTATGAAATTAGACCTGGACGAGTTTTTAATACTCCTGCTCCGGCAATTGGAAGGTTATACCAACTGGACGGAAGACAGGCACATAGAACGGATTTTACGCGCCCATCCTGAAGCCTGCAGGCTTCAGGAAGATATGCTGGAAACGTTCCCTCAGCAACCATTTTCGGACAACAGGCAGGCCGCTTCGCCCCGGCCTGCCCTTGGGCCGGCCCGGGTACGGCGCCTGCGCAACATCGCCGCGGCATTACTGGTATTTGTGATCACCGGCGCAAGCCTCTTCTTTTTCTCCTCCCGCGGGGAGCAACTGTACGCCAGCACGGCCCCCGCCCCGGAGGTGACCCTGCAAATAGCCGGTGGCGAGGCCATTCGCCTGGGTGATACCAACCGCACCATCCCCGTAAAAGACGCCCTGCTCAGCACCCACAGCGAGATGCTCCGCTTTACGGCGAAAACAGCAGGTGATCCGGCACGCTACAATACCCTGCTGGTACCGGCCACCCGCCTGTACAGCATCACCCTGGCAGACGGTACGGTGGTGCACATGAATGCCGGCTCCGCACTGCGCTTTCCCTTTGCCTTCAATAGCCGCCGCCGGGAAGTGTACGTGGAAGGGGAGGCCTTCTTTTCCGTAGCGCCCGATGCCGGGCGGCCCTTCATCGTGCACACCCCGCAGGGGGATGTCACCGTACTGGGCACCGCTTTTAACATCAGCACCTATGGGAACCGTTTCATGCTTTCCCTGGTGTCCGGCTCCGTGGCCATCGCCGGCCGCAAGGGCGCCCAGGCAGTACTGAAGCCCTGCAGGGCGGCCATCATGGACAGCGGCGGCCTGCTGCGCGAAACGGATTTTGAAAGCGAACAGGTGCTGGGCTGGCTCCGCGGCCAATACCGCTTCCGCCAGCAATCCCTCCGCGAAGTATGCAACGTGGCCGAGCGCTGGTACGGCGTTGCCATCCGCCTGGACAATAAAGAGCTGGGACAACTGAAATACTCCGGTATCCTCAGCAAAAAGGAGCCGCTTGACATCTTCCTGGATAAGCTCCGGAGTAACGGTGAAGTATATGGTTATTATTACGATACGGATGGCGCGATTGTCCTGAAGACGCACCGGTAGCACTTCCGCACATTAGTTATATTTGCGTAGCGCTGCTTGCATGGAAAAAGAACAGACTACGCCACTTCGCAAGATCATCCACATCGATATGGATGCCTTTTACGCTTCCATAGAGCAAAGGGACCACCCGGAGTACCGGGGCAGGCCCATCGTGGTGGGCGGTGGTCCCGAAGGACGCGGCGGGGTAGTGGCTACGGCCAGCTATGAGGCCCGCAAATTCGGTATCCGTTCCGCCATGCCTTCCAAAAGAGCGCAGCAGCTCTGCCCGGACGCCATCTTTATCCGCCCCCGCTTTGACGCCTACCGCGAAGCCTCCCGTAAGATCCGCGAAATATTCCGCCGCTATACAGACCTTATTGAGCCGCTCTCCCTCGATGAAGCCTACCTGGATGTGACGACGGATAAACAAAACATCGGCTCCGCCATTGAGATCGCCAAACTGATCAAGCAGGCTATCCGTGACGAGCTGCAGCTCACCGCCTCCGCCGGCGTGTCCGTCAACAAGTTTGTGGCCAAGATCGCTTCGGACATGCAGAAACCGGACGGCCTTACCTTTATCGGCCCCTCCGCCGTGGAGTCTTTCATGGAAAAGCTGCCCGTGGAAAAGTTCTTTGGCGTGGGCAAGGTCACCGCAGACAAGATGAAGCGCATGGGGCTCTTCACCGGCGCCGATCTCAAGAAGCTGTCGGAGGCAGACCTGGTGCAGCATTTCGGCAAAACCGGCCGCTTCTACTACCGGATCGTGCGCGGCATAGATGAGCGCCCCGTGGAGCCGCACCGCGAAACCAAATCCCTCAGCGCGGAAGATACCTTTCCCTACGACCTCACCACCCTGGAGGAAATGAACGGGGAACTGGACAAGATCAGCCAGGTAGTGCACGAGCGCCTGCTCAAATACGGCCTGAAAGGACGCACCATCACCCTCAAAATCAAGTACAGCGATTTCCGGCAGATCACGCGCAACCAGTCCTTTCCCTACCCGCTCAACGACCTGCCCACTATCCGGGCCACCGCCAAACAGCTACTGGCCGCCACGGACCCGGAAGATAAAAAGATTCGCCTGCTGGGCGTGGGCCTCTCCAATTTCCATGACCCGCCCCCGCCGCCGCCGGGACACGCAGCGCAACTGGAGCTGTTTTAAATACGGACGGGCCCTGTACCGAAAGTTGATCACGCTGTTAACGGTCAGCTACCAGGCGCTGAAAGCATCCGTCATGAACCCGGTGAAAAGCCTGAAAACGGAATGATGTGCGTTAGGCATACATGCCGGCTATCACGCTGCCATACTTGCGCTCGATCTCCTTTCTTTTAAGGCTCAGCTTTGGCGTCAGCTCCCCGCTGTCTACGCCCCATTCCTGCGGCAGCAGCGCAAATTTTTTTACCTGTTCCACGTGGTTGAACAGGGTATTGCATTCGTCCACCAGCTCCTTGTACAGGGCCTGCACCTCCGGCTGCTCCAGCAGCGCCGCCCGGTCGCCGGTTGCAAGGCCCTGTTTTTGCGCCCAGCCCAGCAGCGCCTTAAAGGCCGGTACGATCAGGGCGCTGGCGAATTTCCGTTCCGCGCCCGTTACCATCGCCTGTTCTATAAAAGGGGACTCCCTGAGCTTGTTCTCAATCGGCAGGGGCGCCACGTATTTGCCGCCGCTGGTTTTAAATATCTCCTTTTTACGGTCGGTGATTTTCAGGTATTTGCCGTCTACCATCGTGCCGATATCGCCCGTATGGTACCAGCCTTCTTCCGTGATCACTTCCGCTGTCAGGTCCGGGCGCTTGTAATAGCCCATCATAATGTTGGGGCCTTTGCACAGGATCTCGCCATCCGCTGCAATGCGCACCTGCACATCCTTCACCAGCGGCCCTACGGTGCCGAACATACGATCCTGTACCTCGTACCGGTTTACGCTGATCACCGGCGAGGTTTCCGTAAGCCCGTAGCCTTCCATAATGGGAATGCCGGCAGCCGTAAATATCCGGATCAGGCGCACCTGGCAGGCGGCTCCGCCGGTCACGATGCACTTTACGCGGTTACCTAGTCCCTGTCGCCATTTGCGGAACACCAGCGCATTGGCCAGTGCGAGTTGCAGCCGGTAGCCCGGTGACAGCGGCCGGTTGATCTCGTAGCGCATGGCCAGCCCATGCGCCCAGAAGAATAGTTGTCGCTTCAGCCCCCGCTGTTCCGCACCCTTTTCCATAATGCGCTCATACACCTTTTCCAGCAGGCGCGGCACCGTGGTGAACAGGTGCGGCCGTACTTCTTTCAGGTTGGCGCCGATGCTGTCCAGGCTTTCTGCATAGTATACGGGAATGCCCCGGAACAGGTACAGGTAGGTCACCATCCGCTCAAAGATGTGGTTCAGCGGCAGGAAGCTCAGCGCCCGCAGCGGTTTGCCCGGCGGGAAACAGGGCAGGCAGGACTGTATGTTGCACAGGATGTTGTAATGCGACAGCATCACGCCTTTAGGCGTGCCCGTAGTGCCGGAAGTATAGATGATGGTAACCAGGTCCTCCTGCCGGATGCCGGCGGCCACCGCATCGGCAGCGGCAATGGCGGCATCGTCCGCTTCGGAAAGCAGTTGCCCCCAGTGTGGCAGGCCCGGCACAAGGTCAAAGGTGTACACGGCCTGCAGGTCAGGCAGCTCCGCCCGGATGCTTTGCACTTTTTCGTACAGCTCCCCGTCATGCACAAACACCAGCTTTACCCGCGCATCCTGCAGGATAAAGGCCAGCTCCTGCAGGTGGATGTTGGGATATACCGGCACCAGCACCGCGCCGCTCCGCTGTACCGCCAGGTCCAGGATGATCCATTCCGGCCGGTTTTTGCAAAGGATGGCGATCTTGTCGCGGCCCTCCGGCGTGCCGTCGCCGCCGCCGATGCCCCGCTGCAGCAGTCCCGCGCTCAGGTGCGCTGTCATGTCTTTTACTTCCTGCGTGGAGTAGCTGCGCCATGCGCCCTGTTCTTTAGCGGCCAGCATGTCCGGCAATGGGGCTCGTGCAAGATGATAGGGGATACAGTCAAAGAGTCGTTTGGGATCAGTCATAATGCGTGGAATGGGTCAGCTACAAGTTATTTAATTTTTCTGAGTAATTTACCGGCACATGAACACTTTCACATACATCAACAACACATTCGTTCCCGCCGCAGCCGCGGCCCTGCAGGTCTCCGACCTGGCCCTGCAGCGCGGTTACGGCATCTTCGACTTTTTCAAGACCCTGGAGGGGCGGCCGGTATTCCTGGAAGAGCACCTGGACCGCTTCTGCACTTCCGCCGCACAGATGCGCCTGCCCCTGCAAAAGAGCCGGGAAGAGCTGAAAGGTATTATAAGGGAACTGCTTCAACGTAATCATTTACCGGCGTCGGGTATACGCCTGACGCTTACCGGCGGTTATTCCCCGGACGGCTACAGCATTACAGCGCCCAACCTGGTCATTACCCAGCAACCCCTGCGCCTGCCCGCCGCGGATGCTTTTGAGCAAGGGCTGCGCCTGCTCAGCTACCCGCACCGCCGCCAGTTGCCGGAAGTAAAGTCCCTCGATTACCTCATGGCTATCTGGCTGCAGCCGCATATCAGGGAGCACCAGGCAGACGATGTGCTGTACCGCCAGCATGGCCTGGTTACCGAATGCCCCCGCGCCAATTTCTTCATCGTCACCGGGGATGATACCGTGATGACGCCCGCCCGCGATACCCTCAAAGGCATTATCCGCAACAAGGTGCTGCAACTTGCCCGCAAACGTTATAAAACGGAGGAGGGCGATGTGACCCTGGCTGCCGCGCAAAAGGCCAAAGAAGCCTTTATTACCAGCACTACCCGGCACATCCTGCCCGTGCTGGCACTGGATGGCCGGCCGGTAGGCGAGGGGAGGCCAGGCCCCGTTACCACCGCTTTGAGCAAAGCCCTGGAGGAGCTGGTAACCGCACACATCCGTGGTTGAATTTATTATTTGGAACAATCGTTCCGGAATTATACCTTTGTATTGTTATGGCACGTAATAAAGCATTTGATCCGGGAGAAAGATTGGAAAAGGCCCGTAACCTGTTCTGGGAAAAAGGGTATCATGCCACCTCCATGCAGGACCTGGTAGAGGCCATGCAGTTGAACCGCGCCAGCATTTACGACACCTACGGCGACAAGCACGCCCTTTTCCTGCAGTGCCTGGCCAATTACGCCACGGACAAGCTGAATGATTATAAAAGGGTTGCTGCCGGCGCCGCATCGCCCATACAGGCGGTGGAATGCGTTATTCGCCGCGCCATGGAAAGGACCCTGCAGGAAGGCATGGCCTGCATGGTGGTAAAGTCCTCCTTTGAGTTGGCGGAAACCGATAAAAAAGTGCATGCCTTCCTGAAAAAGGATGGCGGCCGACTGCAGCGCGTATTTGAGGAGCTGCTGGTAAAGGCGCAGGCGGCCGGGGAGATCAACCCGGACCGGGACCCGGTTATGCTGGCCAACTTTATCGTGTCCAGCTTCAGCGGCCTCTGGCAAACGAACATGATCTCCGGTAATAAAAAACTGGTAAGGCAAATGACGGATTTCCTCATAGAAGCGATCAGGATCTAGCGCTTCTCTTTTTTTATCTTATTCTGGAATGATCATTCCGTAATTACCTACGGAACGGGATCGTTTTTGCTAAAAACGAACCGCCATTACCCAACCGCTAATTTTAAACCCACAATAAATATGAACCGTTTATCAAACAAAGTAGCCCTGGTAACGGGCGGCAGCCGCGGTATCGGCGCGGCCATTGTAAAACGCCTCGCAGCAGAAGGGGCCAGCGTAGCATTCACTTACGTCAGCTCCGCGGACAAAGCACAGGCTGTAGCCCGGGAGGTGGCAGCCGCCGGCGGACGCGCCCTGCCCATTGCGGCAGACAACGCCAACCCGGCCGCCATAGCCGCCGCCGTGGAAAATACCGTCGCCTCCCTGGGCCGTATAGACATACTCGTGAACAGCGCCGGCATCTTCGACGCCAAACCTTTCGATACCCATTCGCTGGAAGAGTATGACCGCATGATGGATGTGAACGTAAAGGCCGTGTTCGTAGCATCACAGGCCGCCGTGCGCCACCTGCCGGAAGGCGGCCGCATTATCACTATCGGCAGCAACCTGGCAGACCGGGTGCCTGGTCCCGGCATGGCCCTCTATTCCATGAGCAAATCCGCCCTCATCGGTCTCACCAAAGGCATGGCCCGCGACCTGGGGGCAAAGCGTATTACCGTGAACCTGGTGCAGCCCGGCTCCACCGATACGGATATGAACCCGGCCGGCGGCGAGCATGCAGACTGGCAGCGCAGCCTGATGGCGATCCCGCAGTTCGGCAGCGCAGACAACATCGCCGCCATGGTGGCCCTGCTGGCCAGCGAGGAAGGCCGTTCCATTACGGGCGCCGCACTCACCATTGATGGAGGAACAAACATATAACAGCGCATGACAAAATACATCGCCGCCTTCGGCATATTCGGCATTATCACCACGGAATTTGGCGTTATCGGGATACTGCCGCAACTGGCCCGTTATTATCATATCAGCATAGAGGCCGCCGGCATGCTCATCAGCATCTTTGCGCTGATCATCGCGCTCTGCGGCCCCTGGGTCACCCTGTTGCTGTCCGGTTTTGACCGCAAAAAGCTCATGCTGCTCACCCTCGCGGTGTTCATTCTTTCCAATGCGCTGTCGGCCGTAGCAGGGGCGTTTCCCCTGCAATTGCTGGCGCGGGCCTTGCCCGCTTTCCTGCACCCGGTGTATTTCGCTACCGCCATAGGCGTGGCCGTTAGTACCGCGGCAAAAGGGGAGGAGCACAGGGCGGTGGCCGTGATCTTTGGCGGGGTAAGCCTGGCTACCGTCATCGGCGTGCCCTTTGCCACCTGGATGGCCAGCCTGTATGGCTGGCAGGCTTCCTTTATCGTCGCGGGCATTGTTAATGTGCTGGCCCTGCTCAGCGTGTGGACAGGCGTACCGCCCATGCCGGTAACGGAAAAGGTATCCTACGGGCAGCAACTGCGTATCTTGACACGGCCTTCTTTCCTGCTCGCCGCACTGTCCGTGGTGCTGCTGCTGGCGGCGATGTTTGCCATGTACAGCTATTTCGCGGATTATATGGAAAAAGTATATGGCCTCAGTGGCGCAGAGGTCAGCACCATGCTGATGCTCTTCGGTGTGGCCGGCGTGGCGGGCAACTGGCTGGCCGGCCGCCTGCTGGGCAAAAGCGTATGGCGGACCCTGCAGGGCTGCCTGCTGGCCCTGGCCCTGGTCTATATACTGCTTTATTTATCTGGCAGCTATTCCGCTTACACCATCGCGCTCATCGCGGTGTGGGGCCTGGTGCACACCGCCTGCTTCGTGGTGTCGCAAACCTGGATACGGGAGGCGGCGCCCGGCGCGGAAGATTTTGCCAACAGCCTGGGCGTGTCCTTCGGCAACCTGGGGCTTACCATCGGCACTACTCTTAGCGGATGGGTGATTGCGCAGGCGGGCATTGCGCAAACGCCCTGGGCCAGCATGGCGTTGGTGCTGGCCGCTTTGTTGGTAGGATGTAGGAAGTAGGAAGTAAGAAATATGACAGCCGTTCATCAAATAAAAGTGCGCGCAGGGAAATAAAATGCTAATTTTCTAAGCGTTTCTATGCATAATCAATGGTGTGATTAGCTAACCTTTCTTAGTAGCAATATTATGGCTGTCTTTAATTTAACCATCAACAACGAGGACTACAAAGTGGATGTAGACCCTCAGATGCCGCTGTTGTGGGTGATCCGCGATTTTGCAGGCCTTACGGGAACCAAGTACGGATGCGGTATTGCGCAATGCGGCGCCTGTACCGTGCACCTGGATGGGAATGCTGTGCGCTCCTGCTCCATACCGGTATCATCCGTAGCGGACCAGAAAGTAGTAACGATCGAAGGCCTCTCAAAGAAAGGGGACCATCCCCTGCAAAAGGCCTGGGAAGAGGCAGACGTGCCGCAATGCGGCTACTGCCAGTCCGGCCAGATCATGAGCGCGGCCGCCCTGCTGAAAGACAAACCGCAGCCCACGGACCAGGACATTGACAACCTGATGTCCGGCAACATCTGCCGCTGCGGCACTTATAACAGGATCAAAAAAGCCATTCACCTGGCAGCAAAAGGAGGTAAGTCATGAGCACATCCACCATCAACAGGAGACATTTCCTCAAGATCGGCATTACCGCCGGCGGAGGACTGGTGCTGGGGCTGGAATGGCTCAGCGCCTGCAATACCGGCGGCAGCAGCGCTACCGAAGCCGTGCTGCACGACCTGAACGCATTCATTAAGATCGGGACCGATGGCCTGGTCACCATTATGTCGCCCAACCCTGAAATAGGACAGGGCGTGAAAACTTCCCTGCCCATGATCGTAGCCGAGGAGCTGGACGTGGACTGGAAGAACGTCAGCATAGAGCAGGCCTGGCTGGATACCGAAAAATATACCCGCCAGGTGGCCGGCGGCAGCGGCTCCGTGCGCAGCAGTTGGGACTCCTTCCGCCAGGCAGGAGCGGCCGGCCGGCAAATGCTGGTGAATGCCGCCGCCGAACAATGGCAGGTAGATCCCGCTACCTGCACTACCGAAGCCGGTATGGTGCACCACAAGGCAAGCGGTAAAAAGATCGGCTATGGCGAGCTGGTGGAAAAAGCAGCCACCATGCCCGCGCCTGCGGAAGTGAAGCTGAAGGAGCCTGCCGCCTTTAAGATCATCGGTACCCGTGTGCCCAACTGCGATACCAAAGCGATTGTCACCGGCAAACAGAAATTCGGCATCGATACCAAACGCGAAGGCATGCTGTATGCCTCCATGGTGCGCCCGCCAGCTTTCGGGCAAAAGCTGAAAAGCTTTGACGATGCGGCCGCCCGCAAGATGCCCGGCGTCAGCAACGTGATCAGCTTCGACAATAAAATAGCCGTGCTGGGCCGCAGCACCTGGGAGGTGATGCACGCTGCCCGTGCTATTAACGCTACCTGGGAAGACGACGGCAACCTGGAAAGTACGGAGGACTATAAAAAGAATTTCGCCAAAGCGCTGACCCGGCAACCCAAAGAGCCCCAGCGCAAGGACGGTAATATCAAAAAGGCTTTTGCCTCCGCAGCCAAAACATTCGAGGCTACTTTTGAATGCCCGTTCATTCCCCATAACACCATGGAGCCGATGAACTTCTTCGCGGATGTGAAAGCGGACAGCGTGGAGCTGTACGGCCCCATTCAATTGCCGGACAGGGCCCGCACCGCCATCGCGGAAAAACTGGGCATTCCCAGGGAAAAGATAAAGGTCGGCATGACCCGTATGGGCGGCGGTTTTGGCCGGCGGCTGATGGTAGACTTCATCGAAGAAGCCGTTACCGTGTCCCAAATGGCCAAAGCGCCCGTGAACGTCATCTGGAGAAGGGAGGACGATATGGGCGGCGGCTACTACCGGCCTATGGCCCTGTACAAATACCGGGCGGCCGTAGATGCCAACAACAAGCTCATTGCCTGGCACCACCACTCCGTAGGTGTGGGCAGAACGGCGCGGGAGAACAACTTCCCCGCCGGGGCGGTGCCCAACCTGCAGGTGGATACGCACGAATACGAATCGCCGGTCACTACCGGTCCCTGGCGGGCGCCCGTGCACAATTTTATTGCCTACGCGGAAGAGTCCTTCCTGGATGATATCGCGCACAACCTGGGCAAAGACCCCGTAGCTTTCCGCCTGGAGCTGCTGGAGCAGGCCAGGAGCCAGCCCGCCGGCAAGGTAGACTACAACCCGGACCGCTATGCTGCCGTGATCAAAAAGGTAGCGGAAATGGCCGGCTGGGGCCAGCCTAAAGCGGCCGGCATCTACCAGGGCATCGGCGCGCATTTTTCCTTCAGCACCTATGTAGCGCAGATCGTGGAGCTGCAGAACGTAAATGGCCAGTTAAAGATCAACAGGATCTACTGCGCCGTGGACTGCGGCACCGTGGTGAACAGGAGCGGGGCGGAAACACAAATAGAAGGCGCTATGATAGATGGGCTGGGCCATGCCATGTACGGGGAACTGACGCTCACCAGGGGCAAGCCGGACCAGGTGAATTATGACCACTACCGCCTGATCCGCATGCAGGAAGCCCCCGAAATAACAATAGCATTTATTGAGAATAATGAAAAGCCCACCGGCCTGGGCGAACCGGGCCTGCCGCCCGTGGCGGCCGCACTGGCCAATGCGGTATTTGCCGCTACCGGCCATCGCTTAAGAGCGCAGCCTTTCGTGAAAAGCGGCGCCGCTTTCTCAATGGAAAGAAAGAGTGAAGTATAAATGAATAATTACTAATCCCGCAGGATGAAAGAGATCAAGGATATCGTGGCCGCATTCGACCGGGCGCAGCAGCAGGGGCAGCAAACCGCGCTGGCGACCGTGGTGGGAGTGGAAGGCTCCGCCTACCGCAGGCCGGGCGCCCGCATGCTGATCACGGAAGACGGCAGCCTCACCGGCGCCATCAGCGGTGGTTGCCTGGAAGGCGATGCCCTGCGCAAAGCGCAGCAGGTAATGTTCCGGCAGCAGTCCATGCTGGTCACCTATGACACAACAGACGAAGACGACGCTAAACTGGGCGTGGGACTGGGCTGTAATGGCATTATTCACATACTGATAGAGCCCATCGTGCCCGGCGCGCCCCATCATCCCATACAGTTGCTGAAGGACTGGCTGCAGCAGCGGCAATCCGCCGTACTGGCCACCCTCTTTTCCCTGGACGACAGGAGAGGCCCGCAACCCGGCACGGCCCTGTTACTGACGGCAAACGGCGCGCGCAGGCACGCCTTTTTTGATAGTGCCGGCTGGCACCAGGCGCTCATTGACGATACGGAGGAAGCCCTCCGTACCGGTATGCCGCTTACCCGGCAGTACGCGCAGTATACGGCTTTTATTGAAGTGCTGCAGGCGCCGGTATCACTGCTGGTCTTCGGCGCGGGCAACGATGCCATTCCTCTCACGGCGCTGGCAGGCGTACTGGGCTGGGAAGCCACTGTGATAGACGGCCGTCCCAACTACGCCAGCCTACAGCGCTTCCCCCTGGCTCACCGGGTACTGGTGGCCAAACCGGAACAGGCCCTGCAGCACCTGCTCATAGACCAGCGCACCGCGGCCGTGCTCATGACGCACAACTATAATTATGACCTGGCCATGCTGCGGCAGTTGCTGCCGTTGCAGTTGCCTTACATCGGGTCATTAGGCCCTAAAAAGAAGCTGGAGCGCATGCTGGAAGAGCTGCGCAGCGAGGGCCCGGATATACCCGCAGAACAGTTGCAGAAAGTGTACGGCCCTACCGGCCTGGACATAGGTGCGGAGGGCGCAGAAGAAATAGCGCTGTCCATTACCGCGGAGATACAGACCGTGCTCACCGCCAGCAGCGGCGCACCCCTGAGGAATAAGAAGGCGCCTATTCACGAAAGCAGGAGGTTGGAAGTAGGAAGTGAGAAATAGCCCGCATTCCTCCTACATCATACATCATACAATATGACAGGCTTGATCTTACTGGCAGCGGGCGCATCCACCCGGCTGGGCGCTCCCAAACAGGATTTGTTATACCAGGGTAAAACCCTGCTGCAGCACGCCATACAGGTGGCGCTCAGCACTAACTGTACTCCCGTGATCGTGGTACAGGGCGCACACGCCCTGGTGATCTCCCCGGAGATCCCGCAGGAACGAGTGACCATTGTAGAGAACCCGGAATGGCAGGAAGGCATGGCCTCTTCCATCCGGGTGGGTGTAACTGCCCTGGAGCAGCGCGCGCCCCTGGCCACCGGTGTAATACTGATGCTCTGTGATCAGCCCCTGGTAGACGCGGAGCACCTCAACAACCTGGTGCAGAAAAAGCTGGAAACCGGTAAAAGCATCGTAGCCAGCTATTACAACAATACCCTGGGGGTGCCCGTGTTATTTGATCAGTCTTTCTTCCCTCATTTACAGGCCTTAAAAGGACAGGAGGGCGCCAAAAAGCTGCTCTACCAGTATGAGCAGGAGGTAGCCGCCGTGCCCTTCCCCCAGGGTAGTGTGGATATTGATACCATGACGGATTACCAGCAACTGGACTGACACCTGCACTACTGCTTCACCACTTTCTCCGTTTTCGCTATGCCATTGTGCACCACCCGCAGCATATAGGCGCCGGGCGGAATATTGCCCGCTTCCAGTGTCCGGGTATAACGGCCGGGCTGCAGCCGCTCCCGCAGTTGCCGGGTCACCAACTTGCCGGACATGTCATACAGTCCCAGGGTGGTAATGCCGGCTGTTTTCAGCGTAAAGGCCACCCGCAGGCTGCCCGGGAAGGGGTTGGGGTATACCTGCAGCACCAGTTCCTCCTGCGCTGCTTTGGCGTTGCCAGTCAATACTGCGGCAGGGGAGGGCGCGCCGCTGCCGGTGCTTACCTGCACTTCCGTAAAGCTGTTCCAGTCATTCACGGAATTGCCATGCCCTACAATGCGCACATACCTGCCGCTGCGGGGTGTAAAATGGAAACTTTGCAGGGCCAGGGTGCTGCCGCTGCTTTGCAGGTTGCCGGCGGCCGTGGTCCAGGCGCTGCCGTCGGTGCTGGTCAGCACGTCAAAGGTGGCCGTGCGCGTATTGCCCTGGTAAAAGGCGATGTTCACGCCGCTGATGCTGGCTGTATTGTTCAGGCAGAACTGTATCCATTGCCCGTCGCCCAGGGCAGACCAGCGGGTGTTCAGGTCATTGTCCAGCACATTGGCCGGCACGTTGCCGTCATCCGCGCTGGCGCTTACCGGGAGGCAGGTGGGTGTGCCGCCGGGAAAATCATCGGCCGGGCTCAGTATGCGTTCCCGTATCCAGGCGCCTGCAGGTTTCAGGCGGCTGGTGGTCCAGGGGCCGCCGGAGCAGGTACCCGTGGTCCATACCGCGCCGGAACGGAAGTCGTCCGAATAGTTCCAGTTGGTCCAACTGATCTTCTTCTGCCGCATCAGGTCAATGTACTGCTGCGACATGTTGAAATTATTCGGCCCGTCGCCGGTATACTCCTGCGTGCCGAACTCTGTAACGAACACGGGTAAACGGTCGGAGGCCCAGTCCAGCATATTGTAGTAGGCCGACTGGTGGGAGGCGGCATAGAAGTGGAACGTGTACATGATGTTCGGGAAGTTCACCGGGTTGTTCAGGATGTCCTGTGCGGTACGCCCGTCAGATACCCCGAAGGAAGACCAGCCATGCGTCCCGATAAGGATCACCGCATCGTTGTCAATGGCGCGGATCACGGGAATGAGCTGGTCCGCGTAGGACTTGATGGAGTTCCAGCTTACCCCGTTGGGCTCGTTGCAGATGTCGTAGATCACGTTGTTCTTGTTCTTGTGGGCATTGGCCACCGCGGTAAAGAAAGTGGTGGCCCGGCCCAGGTTGTAGTTGGGATCGCCGGGGCTGAGCTGGTGCCAGTCTATCAGCGCGTACATGCCGCGCTCCGTGGCCTCTTCCACCAGCCGGTTCACCTGCGCGGTAAAGCCCGCGGGATCAGTCTCGTAGCCGCCTTCCTGCACGTACAGGGATATACGCAGGATGTCTGCGCCCCAGTCGTATGCCAGCGCGTCCAGGGAAGCTTCGGTAAGGCAACTGCCCCAGCCGTACCACTGGATGCCGTGCGTGCTCATGCCCCGCAGTTGAATGGGATTACCATACTGGTTGCATAGTTTCAGGCCGATCACCTGCAGTTGCCCGTTCCGGGCTACGGGTGTTTGTGCAAACGTGGCGCCGGCCGTCAGCAGCAGGCCTAAAAGGATCGTGAGTTTGTGGATGTGTTGCATATAGGTATATTTTGATGAGACGTGGATAGCGGGAGCGTTGATATGGGTACTGATAGCTACCAACGTATAGCCGCAGGCGGTATACACGCAGGATACGATGCGTGGATCATAAGGTTTTTCATGGCAATGCCAGCTTATGTTAAACGGGATTTGCTATACTGCAGATAAAGGCTTCAATATGCGATATTGGCAATGTTTTAGTTTCAGTGTCCGGGCGCTGCAGGGTTTATCAAAACAGTACAATACGAATATATGCAATCGTTTGCAACTAGCCAATAATTTTACCGGGTAATTTCTCTGTAAAACCCCCATTTGTCCGTTTTAGCACCTATTCTTCCCACTTCCTACCTCATACTTCTTACTTCTTACCTCCTACATCCTGCTTCCCTTCTGCGCGCGCACCATTTCCGGGAAGCCCTGCTTCCTGCCCAGCGCTACCACGGCCTGGGTTATACGCTTTTCCCGGGTGGGCTGCGTTTTGGCGCTGTTGATCCATTGCATGAAATAGTTGCGGTGCCCTTTGGTCAGGCTGTTAAAGAAGGAGAGCGCATCCGGGTCGTCGGCCAGGCATTCCATCAGCTCCGGGCAGCTTACCGGTTCGGGGTTGTCGTCTACCGCCAATTGTACCTGCAGCATGGCGCCCTGCCGTTTGCCGATGGCCTTGCGCATGGTGGCGTTCAGCGGCATGATAAAGCTGCCGCCGCCCATAGGCATTAGCGCCACCGCCTGGATGGGATGCTTGTCCAGCTTGCCTTTTACGCGGAAAGATTGTTTGTTGCCCGGCTTCAGCTCCTGTGCCAGGTCGGCCGGTATTTCAATGTAGGTCCAGCCGGTCTTTTCTCCCTGGCTGTCAAACTTGTGTATGGTAGTAGTGAATTTGACCATGACGGCATAAAAATAATAAAATTACCAATGGCCGGATACCGCGCGTTTTTGTCCTTCCGCGCCAGGCGGCAGCAGCCTACCTTTGGGTATCAAAAAACAACAACATATGGAAAAAGGCTTACAGGGCCGGCCGGCCCTACTGCTGGTAGACATGCAAAAAGGTTTTGAAGAAAAGGACTACTATGGGGGAGAGCGCAACAATCCCCGGGCAGAGCAGCAGGCTCAAAAGCTGCTGGCGCACTGGCGCAGCCGGGGGCTGCCGCTGTTCCACATACAGTACAGCTCCCATAACCCCGGTTCTCCTTTGCGGCCGGACCTGCCGGGTTTTGCCTTTAAGGATGAAGTAGCCCCGCTGCCCGGGGAGCCGGTGCTGGTGCGCAGCGTGAACAGCGCGTTCATCGGCACCGACCTGCAGGCCCGCCTGGATGCGCAGGGCATTGACACGGTGGTGGTGACCGGCCTTGCCACGGAGCACTGCGTATCCACCACCACGCGTATGGCGGCCAACCTGGGCTACCGCACCTTTATTATCGCGGATGCCACGGCGGCCTTTAACAAGACCGGCATCAACGGGGAGCATATGAGCGCGGAGCTGGTGCACCAGGTATCCCTGGCTACGCTGCAGGGAGAATTTGCTACGGTGCTGACGACGCAGGAACTTTTAAGCCGGTTGGAGGCGCCGGTACCGGCGCCTGGTAATTGACCAGGTATTGCACCTGCCGGACCCACTTTAGCTGCTGCCTGAATTGATCCATGTCACATACCAGCGCCTTGCGGCTCAGGGTTGCCAGCTCCGCCAGGCTGTTCACGCCGCGGGTGGTTTCCCTTAGTTGCTCCAGGGCCATGCGGCCCATGGCATGCAGGGCATGAATGGTAATGCTGTACGTCTCCTTCCGCCGTTTGAGAAAAGGCAGCCTAGCCAGGAAGTGGTTGAACTGCGCCACGTCCTGCATAAAATGCTGCAGCAGCCGGTCAAAGTTCCGGTACAGGTTCGGCACCGTGTAAATGCCGCTGTGCACATCCTTGTACACGTCAAAAGCATCGTTGGTCAGTTGCAGTAGCCCCGCCATGGGATACAGCATTTCCAGCATGGCCGGGCCGGGATAATGGTCCAGTATGGAGTAAAATAAAAGAATGGAATAGTAGCTTTTCTGGTAGGTCACTTCGTACAGCCTGGCCTCGCTGATGTCCGGCGACAACTGTTGCAGGGAAGCTTTCTGCCAGGTGAACACGCAGTGCAGGTGCGAGATCACCCTTTCGCGGTCCGGGACCAGCTCCAGCAGTTGCAGGTAGGCCTGCCTGGCCGCATGCTCCTCGAAGGTGGCCGGTATATGCTTTTCCGGCGCCAGTGTAAAGGCTTCTATCTGATCCTCGCTCAACAGCTTGTCGTCAAACAGGTCGTCATACAGCGGCCCGAAAACGCTGAGCAGGAGAATGCGGTACTGTTCCTCCCCGCTAAGCTGCCGGCCGCAGAGCTTGTAAAGGCTGTTGCAGATCACGTTCAGCGACAGTTGCCAGTATTTGGTAATGCGCCTGATGCCGCCTTCTGAAAATGATTCCGGCTGCCCGGCCGAAAGCTCGGCCAGCAAAGGCGGCAGGTGTGTCCGGATGTATCGTTCCTGTTTTTTCAGTTGCCATCGCAGCATACCCAGGCAGCGGATGGTCTTGGATAAACCAACAGTAACAGTAGTAGTGCTCATAAAAAAAAGAATGTTGATGTGCAGGTGCGCACACTATCTCAACGCTTCTATCCCCGCCGCCGTTTTGTACAACGGTTTTCCCAGCAGGCGGCTGCCGTTTTCCGTGATCAGGAAATCCTCTTCTATGCGGATACCGCCGAAGTTTTTAAAAGCCTGTACCTTGTCGTAGTTTATAAAATCCGTGAACTTCCCGGCGGCCTGCCATTCATCTATCAGCTCGGGAATGAAGTATAATCCCGGCTCCACGGTCAGCACAAAGCCCGGTTCCAGCGCGCGCCCCAGCCGCAGGGATTTGAGGCCGAACGCGGTGCTTTTCTGCAGGTCCTCCGTATAGCCTACATAGGCTTCGCCCAGGTCTTCCATATCATGCACATCCAGCCCCATCATGTGCCCCAGCCCGCACTGGAAGAACAGGGCATGCGCTCCCTGGGCTACCGCTTCCTTTACATCTCCTTTCATCAGGCCGATGTCGCGCAGGCCTTCCGCCAGTTGCTCGCAGGCCAGCAGGTGCACGTCCCGGAACAGGATGCCCGGGCGCAGGGCGTCGATGGCCCGTTGCTGCGCGGCCGCCACAATTTCGTACACGGTCTTTTGCAGGGGGGTAAAGGCGCCGTCCACCGGGAAGGTGCGCGTGAGGTCGCCGGCATAATGCATATCCGTTTCCGCGCCGCAGTCGCAAAGCACCATCTGCCCGGACTGCAATACGGTTTGCTGGTAATGGTTGTGCAGTATCTGCCCGTTCACCGTCAGGATGATCGGGAAAGAAAGGTTGCCGCCGGCGCTGACCGCCACGCCCTGTACCCGGCCGGCGATCTCCGTTTCCGTCATGCCTTCCCGTGCGCTGCGGATCGCCTCCAGTTGCATGTCCACGGTAATGCCTACTGCTTTTTCTATCTCCGCCACTTCCAGGTCGGACTTGATGGAGCGCTGCGCTACAATGGCTTTGATCAGCGGCACGGAGGCGCGGCTTTTCAGCGCGGCGTAGGGAATGTCCAGCCAGTCGCTCAGCTTTTGCGCATTGTCCGCCCGGTAGGGAGGCAGGAAATGAATGGTTTGCCCGGCCGCGCGCGCCTGTTGCAACAGGGTGTCCAGGTCAGACAGGGGCTGTACGGTGTGAATGCCGCTTTTGGCCGCCTGCTCGCGGATGGTTTCCCGGGGACCGGTCCAGATAATGTCGTCCATCGTCAGCTCGTTGCCGAACACGATCTCCCGGTCTTTGTCAATATCGATTACCGCCGCCAGCGAGGGCCGGTCAATACCGATGAAATATAAAAAGGAGCTGTCCTGCCGGAAGTGATACAGGTTGTCCTTGTAGTTCATGCTGCTCTCTTCGTTGGCGAGTAATAAGATAAGGCCTTGTTTTACAGCAGCCTTGAGTTGTTGTCTCCTGGCCGCATAGATTTCCTGGTTGAACATAGTGGGGGTGAAGCTAAGAAAAATCCGGGAGATGCGCTAACTTCACCCCCTATGGAATCAGCACAACCCGACCCGGCGATATTACAGCAACTGGTAAACATGAAGATGCCTTTCGGCAAGTACAAGGATGTGCTGCTGTGCGACCTGCCGGTGTCCTACCTGGAATGGTTCCAGCGCAGCGGCTTTCCCAAAGGCAAGCTGGGTATGCTGCTGGAAACCATGTACGTGATCCGGATCAACGGGTTGACACAATTGCTGGAACCATTGAAAAAATAGGAGGTAGGATACATCCTACTTCAACCTTGCACATATGAACTGGTATTACATTGTTCTGATTATCGTATGGCTGGCTGCCTGCAAAACGGCGCCCGTAAAAACCATCGGCTCCATTGAGCCTGCAGGGGAAGCGTTGCAGGCCCTCATCCACGAAGACGCTGAAATAGAAGTGATCGCGGAAGGTTTTGACTGGTCCGAAGGCCCCCTCTGGGTGCCGGCGGAGAATATGCTGCTCTTTTCCGATGTACCCAAAAATGTAGTGCATAAATGGACCCCTGAAAAGGGCCTGGAAACCTACCTCCGGCCTTCCGGTTACACCGGCGCCACACCGCGCGGGGAGGAACTGGGTTCCAACGGCCTGCTGCTGGACCGGGAAGGGAGGCTGATCCTCTGCCAGCACGGGGACCGCCGCCTGGCGCGTATGGATGCCCCCCTGCAGCAGCCCGCGCCTGTTTTTGTTACACTGGCAGGGCAGTACCAGGGGAAGCAATTCAACAGTCCCAACGATGCCGTGATGCGCAGCAACGGGGATCTCTTCTTTACCGATCCGCCCTATGGCATGGTGCAGCGGGAAAAAGACCCGGCCCGGGAGCTGCCTTTCCACGGCGTGTTCAGGGTAGATCACCAAAGCGGCGAAGTGACCCTGCTCACGGACACCATTACCCGCCCTAACGGTATCGCCCTTACGCCGGATGAAAGAACGCTGATCATAGCCAACTCCGATCCTGCCAAAGCAGTATGGTACCTGTATGATATAGCGCCCAATGACTCGCTGGTAAATCCCCGTATACTGCGCGACGTTACGGCGGACGCCCGCAATGCGCCCGGCCTGCCGGATGGACTGAAGGTAGACCGGCAGGGCAACATTTTTGCCAGCGGCCCCGGCGGTATCTGGATATTCAACAGCGGCGGCGCAATGCTGGGGAAGATAAAATTGCCCGTTTCCGCGGCCAACTGCGCCCTGGCGGACAACGACAGGGTGCTGTACATCACCGCGGACAATTATGTGCTGCGCGTGAAGATGCGGTAATGCGCATACACTCATTAATTTAATAGTAAGCCTGGCTGCAGTTGCCCGTTCCTTTTTTTATACTTTGGCTGATCTAAATTCCATCCGAATGAAGCGTTTATTGTTCTTATTGGTACTCCTGTCATTTCAGTTAAGCGTGCTGGCGCAGTCACCCCTGCAGGTGGCCCTGGCCGGCATGAACCACGATCATGTGCACCTGGTGCTGAACAGCTATAAGAAGGGCGAAGTAAAGATCATCGGTATTGCAGAAGCGGATCAGCCTCTGATAGCGCGCATGAAAAAGCGTTACCAGCTCCCGGACAATATTTTTTATAAAGACGTGCCCTCCATGCTGGCGCACATTAAACCCGACGCCGTGCTGGCCTACAATCCCATTTCGGAGCACCTGGCCGTAGTGGAAGCCTGCGCGCCCAAAGGCATTCCCGTAATGGTGGAAAAACCGCTGGCCACCACCGTACAGCAGGCGGAGCGTATCGCCGCCCTGGCGGAACAATATCATATACCCGTGCTCACCAACTATGAGACCACCTGGTACAACAGCAACCAGCAATTGTATGACCTGGTCAGCAGGCAGCAGGATATAGGCCCCATCCGCAAGATGATCGTGCACGACGGGCATGAAGGCCCAAAAGAAATTGGCTGCAGCGAGGATTTCCTCCGCTGGCTTACGGACCCGGAAAAGAACGGCGCCGGCGCTTTAACGGATTTCGGTTGCTACGGCGCCAACCTCATGACCTGGCTCATGAACGGTAAGGCGCCCATTGCCGTACAGGCCGTTACCCACCAGATCAAGCCGGATATTTACCCGAAGGTGGATGATGATGCTACCATCCTCCTGGAGTACCCGGACGCCACCGGCATTATAGAAGCTTCCTGGAACTGGCCCTTCAGCATCAAGGACCTGGAAGTATTCGGGAAGACCGGCTACCTGCATGCCCTCAATGCCAACCAGTTGCAGGGCCGCAAACGCGACAGCGCTTATACCGTGCCGGTAAGGCCCGCACCGTTCCGGGATCACCTCAGCTACCTGCAGGCCGTGCTCAAGGGCGGGCTGCAGCCGGGCAACGACCTTTCCTCGCTGCAGAACAACCTCATCGTAGTGCGTATACTGGAAGCGGCGCGCCGTTCCGCCCGAGAAGGAAAGCGCATCGTATTGTGATTGTGGCTTTTTTTTATTTTATTAGCAAAAAACAGTACGGCTTATGACCAGATGGCTCACCGGCATGGCATTGCTATGCAGCTTTTCAGGCTTTGCGCAGCAGTCCTGCGATGTATTGATCCGCAACGGGAAGATCGTTGACGGCACCGGCAACTCCTGGTTTTACGGGGATGTGGCCGTAAAGGACGGTAAGATCATGGCCGTGGGAAAATTGCCGGAGTATAACGCCGCCAGGGTGATAGACGCACAGAAGATGATCGTGGCGCCCGGCTTTATTGACGTGCACGGCCACGTGGAAAGCGGTATCTTCAGCCAGCCCACGGCGGACAACTACATCTATGACGGGGTCACCACCATTGTCACCGGCAACTGCGGCAGCTCTGCGGCGGACCTGCACCGTTTCTTTGAGCGGGTGGACAGCCTGCGCCCCGGCATTAACGTGGCTTCCCTCATTGGTCATAATACCGTGCGCCGGGAAGTGATGCAGCGGGATAACCGCACGCCCACGCCCGCAGAGCAGCAGCAGATGGAAGCCCTGGTGGCCAAAGCCATGGAAGATGGCGCCGTAGGGATCTCTACGGGGCTGATCTACATCCCGGGCGCTTATTCCAAAACAGATGAAGTGGTAGGACTGGCCAAAGCGGCCGCAAAGTATAACGGCGTATATGCGTCACATATACGTAACGAAGGCAACCAGGTGGTGGCGGCCATCAATGAAGCCATCGATATCGGCAAGGCGGCCAACATGCCCGTGGAGATCTCCCATTTCAAGGTGAGCGGTAAGGCCAACTGGGGCAAATCCCTCCGCACACTGGCCCTGGTGCAGGTGGCCCGCAAAGAGGGTTGGGACGTGACCATCGACCAGTATCCCTACACGGCCAGCAGCACCAACCTGGGCGTGTGCCTGCCCGACTGGGCGCTGGCCGGCGGACAGGACTCCATCAGCGCCCGCCTGCACAACCCCGCTATCCGCGCACAGATCAAAAAGGAGATGCTGGCGCAACTGAAGGAGCATAAGTACCGGAACTACAGTTATGCAGTGGTGGCCAACTATTCCGCGGACACCAGCTACAACGGCAAAAGCATTACGGAGATCAACCGCCTCCTGGGCCGCAGGGGCAAGGCAAAGCACGAAGCGGAGACCATTATGGACATGGTGGACAAAGGCGGCGCCCAGATGGTGTACCATAGCATGAACGAGGACGACGTGCGTTATATCATGAAATACCCCTTCTGCATGGTGGGAGCCGATGCGGGCGTGCCCACGCCCGGCAAAGGGATGCCGCATCCCCGGGCATATGGCACCAATGCCCGTATCCTGGGCAGGTATGTAAGGAACAGGCATGTAATGCCCCTGGAGGAAGCTATTCGCCGCATGACCTCACTGGCAGCGCAGAAGTTCCAGTTGAAGGACCGCGGCCTGATCCGGGAAGGCATGGCGGCCGATATCGTGATCTTTGATGCGCAGGAAGTAATTGACCGGGCTACTTTTGAAGCCCCGCACCAGTATTCCACCGGCTTTAAATATGTGCTGGTAAACGGCCAACCGGAGCTGGCGAACGGGCAGCACACCGGCGCAAGGAACGGACGGCCGCTGTACGGGCCGGGGAAACAGCATAACGCTAAACACTAAACGCATAACGCCAAAGGTGTTCAGCGTTATGCGTTTAGCATTCAGCATTCAACATCTTAGTATAAATAATCCAGCGCTACCACATCATTGCTGTTAAAGGTGCGGTTGCCGCCATCGGAGCAGGCCAACATCCAGGATGCGCGGTCCGGGCCGGTGGGGGTGCCGGGGATGTGCACTGCACCTACATTCCCGGCGCCTTCATTGCCGCCGCTGCCGCAACTGAAAGCACGGTTCATATAATCCGTATGGCGGAAGCCGATGCAGTGCCCCATTTCATGTTGTATCACGGAGGCTACATACAGCACATCAGGATTGGCGCCATAGGCGTCCGGGTGCGTGTTCATGGATATTTTCCGGTAGGGGCTGCCGTTCTTGCTGGGGAAGCCGGCCGATCCCAGGGTAATAAAGCCGCCGCTGGGGCCCTCGTAAAATCCTTCAATGGTGATGTCTGCCTTGCGGGCCGTGGTCCGCTGGAATTTCAGTTGCAGGTTCAATGCGTTGTAACGGGCAATGGCTTCATCCGTGCCCTGTACATAGGCATCCGGCAGGTTGGATACCCTTACGGTAATGGTGCGGGGCAGTTTGCTCACCAGGTTGTAGGTGCGGTACTGCTCCACTTCGGCAATACGCAGGTTGGGGGAGGCTGGCGTGCTGGCCAGGTCCTGTTCTTCCAGCAGGATGTCGCCTTCCACCAGGTAACCGCCTTCCACTTTTCTTACGCCGGCGGTGCTGAAGCCGCGGGCGCTGATCTGGCCCAGTACTTCGGGGGATACTTCGGTAGCGGCGGGCGCATCCTGCTCAGCGCTCTCTTTCTGGCAGGAAACGAACAGTGCTCCTGCAGTCAGGCAGGCAGCAAGCATGTAGGTGATCTGTTTGCTCATGTGAGGTGATTTTGGTTTAAAGTGAATGATATGGTGACTGTAATGGCATAACAGTGGCATACGTTATGGATGGCGCATAACATCGGCTGATTATAGTTGTGAACCGGTAAAATGATTTGCTCTCTATACGTTTTGCGGTATCCTGCTCTGGTTTAGATATTGGTTGTTGTGTTGTATTGACTCTCTTTTCAATATTACGACTTTTGCCGTATTTAAAAAAATCAATGTTGGCTTCGTAGCTGTTGACTATCAACTACGAAGCCAACGGTAATAGCTACGCAGGTATCCCCAGGTTCTCCAGGTACTTGTACCCCGAGCCGGTGTTCAGCAGCAGGATATCCTCATCCGGCTGTATCACGCCTTCCTGCAGTAGTTTAGGCAATGCGGCCACCAGCGCTGCGCCTTCGGGCGCCGCCAGCATCCCTTCTTTCCGCGCCAGCAATTGCATGTATTGTTTGATCTCCGTTTCGCTGACAGCCATGCAATGCCCGTGCGATTGTGTGAGCACGTCCAGCATCAGCGGTTCGGCAAAAGGCCGTGGCACCGCCAGGCCGTTGGCAATGGAAGGGCGGCCGTTATATTCCCGGGCATTGGGTTGCAGCCCGTTCCACGTAGCCACTACGGGCTGGCAGTTTTCTGCCTGTACGGCGATCATCCGGGGCATTTTATCCGGTATCCATCCCAGCGCCAGCATTTCCCGGAAAGCTTTCCAGAGGCCGATCAGGCCGGTGCCGCCGCCGGTGGGGTAGAGGATCACGTCCGGCAGGGTCCACTGGAGCTGCTCCGCTATTTCGTAGCCCATGGTTTTTTTGCCTTCCAGCCGGTACGGCTCTTTAAAGGTAGACACGTCAAAGCAGTGGCGCGCTTCCCGGATGCGGGCCGCTTCCGCTGCGCAGTCGTTGATCAGGCCATCCACCAGCACCAGCTCCGCACCGTACATCCAGCACTCTTCCTTGAATATCTTTGGCGTATGCCGGGGCATCACCACCACGGCAGGTATGCCGGCTGCTGCGCAGTAGGCGCTGAGCGCGCCGCCCGCATTGCCGGCTGTTGGCACAATACAGCTTTCCACGCCAAATTCCTTTGCTTTGGAAACGGCGGCGCTGAGGCCCCTGGCTTTGAATGAGCCGGTAGGGTTCAGGGATTCGTCTTTCCAGTAAAGCCGGTCAAAGCCCAGCATGCCGGGCAGGTGGCGCAGGGTTTGCAGCGGCGTCATGCCTTCTCCAAGCGTTACAATATTATGCACGTCAAATACCGGCAGCATTTCCAGGTACCGCCACATATTATCGGAATGGGCGGGCAGCACTTCCGTGGAAAGCGGAAATACGTCCGCCGTATCGTATTGCGCTACTAAAGGGGCCTGGCAGCATACGGAGGTCTGCTGCAGGCGGAAAGGATCGTGATGCCGGCCGCAGCGGCTGCATTGCAGGGAATGCAGCAATGATAGTGTTTCAAGCGTCTTCATAAATGCAATATCTGAAGTATGGAATAGGATACTTCCTGCTTCAAATTTACATCCGTCCCCTGTTCATAAGTTATACTAAATAGGCATATACTATTACCTGGGGTTATACTGTTTTCTCGCCAGTTTAATGAAAATATTATTGATCTGGTCGTTGCTGGTGCCCTGCCTTTGCATGAAGAAAAAGGAGCGCTGTATTTTTAGTCCCGGGATATCAATGCGCACCAGTTGCCCGTTCTGGATCAGGTGCTCCACGGAGCGCAGCGGCAGGAAGCCCAGGCAGGTATCGCTCAGCAGGAAATTCTTCAGCGCTTCCGTGCCGCCCAGTATAATACGGTTGTGAATGTCCTGTATGGAAATGCCGAAACGGGCCAGCGCTTCCGCCACCGCGTCGCGGGTGCCGCTGCCCCTTTCCCGCAGCGCCACCGGTATGTCTTTCAGCTCTTCCACGGTCACCCGTTTCTTTTTGGCCAGCGGGCTGTTGCGGTGGCAAACCGGTATGACCTCATCTTTCATAAAGAAACGGTACTGCACCGTGGTATGCTTGTTCCTGCTTTCGGTAATGCCCAGGTCTATTTCCTGCTCCAGCAGCGCCCGCAGGATGTTCTCCGAATTGCTGTTGAGCAGGCGCAACTGGATGTGCGGGTATTGCTGGTGAAAGCTGGACAGGATGCCCGGTATTACGTACAGCGCTACCGTAGTGCTGGCGCCCACCACCAGCGACCCCTTGGCCTGCTGCCTGCCGGACAGGCTGCTGAGGTTGAACTGCATGTTGCGCTGCAGCTCCTTGGCCTGCTTTACATGATCAAACAGTATCTTCCCGGCAGGCGTTAGTTGTATGGTGCTGCCTTTCCGTTCAAAAAAGCTCAGGTTAAATTCATTTTCCAGCAGGCGGATATGCTTGCTCACGGAGGGTTGGGTCATATACAGCACCTCCGCAGCTTTTGAAAAGCTGAGGAGGCGCGCGGTCTCGTAAAAGGCTTCATAGCTGATGGTAAGCATACGCGGCGTATTTACAGCAAAAGTACGCTCTACATCCTATTGCTTGCTTCCTGTTTTCGCTAACAGCGCCTCACTTTCCGTTTTACCCCAGTGCGGTTCCACGCCACCGGCTTTTTGTGCCGCCAGCTTTTGCAGGGCGCTTTCCAGCAGGGTTTTGGCTTTGTCCTTGTCGCCGCCCCACATTTTGGGGGTGTAGTATTTCACCCAGGCCTGCACGTACAGGGCGCGCGGGTTATCCGGATCCAGCTCCAGCGCCTTGTCCAGGTACTGCTGGGATGTAGGGCCATATTTGCGGCCATAGGTCATGGGATTGATGAACACCCTGGTGCGGTAGATCATGCTCATGACGGTGTACAGTTCCGCCAGGTCCTTTTTATTGCCGCCGGCCCTGAGCAGCTCCCGCGCCTGTTTGGCGTTGCTTTCGCCTTCATTGCTGAAGGGTTCTATGCGCTCGCCGTCGTCCTGTAGCAGGAAACCGATCTTCGCATTGCAGAGCGCCGCGTAATAATAGGGCAGCCAGTTGGTCTGCTGTGCGTTGCCGGCCTGCGTAAAGCGGGCGGACAGGTCCTGGTAATCCTTTACGGTCTGCGCCTTGTCCAGCAGGGCTACGGCGTTTTCGAGCTGCGTATCCTGCGCCTGTACGGCCAGGATCATAAACAATAAGGCGGTGAATAACAATGTTGCTTTTTTCATGACAGTGATGTTGGAATGGTGAATGGATATATGACGATTGGTTAAATGGCTCCTTACAGGTTGTCGTTCAGGAAATCCTCCGTGCGGTCCGTACCAAAGCTCATGAAGATGCCGATATAGTAGGAGCGCGTGGCGGGCGGCAGCATAGCCGCTTTGTGTAACCCGTCATGGCTGTAACGGTAGCCGTATACCTGCCGGGTGCCGAATATATTGTTCACGCCAAAGCCGATACCGGAAAAATCCTTGTGCTTCCACTTTTTGAAAAGGGAGAACAGGTAGGCCCCGCTTAGGTTCACATTGTGATAGCTGCGGGTAGTGCCCTGGTCGTGCACCTGCGGTTTCCCGTCCCCACCTGCCAGGCGGATGTCGTAATAAGGCCGGCCGGTGGCAAAGGTGTAGGCCATGTTCAGGTTCAGGTTAATGTCCTGGAAGAACCGTTTCACCACCAGTGATACGGTGTGCGGCGTGCTGAAGGACGGCTGCAGCGCATAGGGATAGTTACCGTAATCCCGCTGCGTGTGCAGGTAGGTGTAGGTCACCCAGTAGTCCAGTTGCGGAATGCTCTTTTTGTCGCGCCAGAACAGTTCCACGCCCCTGGCATCTCCGCTGCCGGCGTTGCTGATGGCGGGGTAGTATTTAGGCAGGCGGTGATACTTTTTGTAATAGGCTTCCAGCCTTAGCAGCCGGTTGCCGGCTTTTTTCGTATAGTTCACAATGTAATGGTCGGCCCGGGAAAAGTCCATGTCCCGTTGCCGGAACAGGTATTCATTTTCCGGTTGCTGGTAGAACATGCCGTAGGCCAGGTTCAGTTGCCCGCCGTCGCGGAAGCGGTAGGCCAGGCTGGCGCGCGGCGCAATCGTGGAGCGCCCCAGGAGACTGGAATGTTCAAAGCGCAGGCCTGCACGGACCATCAGCCCGGCCGCCAGGTAAATATCGCCTTCCGCAAAAGCGGCCGTCAGTTGATTGGTCAGCGGGTACAGGCTGTCATGGCTGCGATACCGGTCTGCCGTGTAAAAATGTTCCGCGCCAAGGTGCAGGGCCTGGTTGCGCGGGAAGAGCCGCGACAGCACCATGCGGCCCTGGGCAAAATTGGTTTGGGTACGGGTGTGCCGCTGCTTGCCGTCAAACACTTCCCCGGGAAGCTGCAATGGCTCGTTGCCGCTGTTCAGCAGGTCCAGGGAAATATCGTCCTGGTTGTAGCTGTAGGCGCTGGCGAGCCGTAGCTGCCAGTCTTCCCCCAGCATGCTGCGGTAGCTCACATTGGCGTAAAGGTTCCTGTTTCGGAGGCGGAAGGAGTTTTTCAGGTGGCTGCTGTCAATGTCAGGCTGGCGCAGGCCGATATTGCTGAATGTAGCGGCGGCGTATATTTTCAGCATACCGGTCTTGCCTGTCTTTACGCGGTAGTTGGCTTGTCCGCGCCCATACTCGGGGCCCAGGAAATAGTCCGGCCGCTGCGGCACAATATCGTTGTATAAGGAGAGGTGGCCGTAGTCCACGTTAATGCCATAGCTGCTCTTTTTGTTTTTGGCCAGTTGCTGCAGCCCTGCGCCCACGTTCACGGGAAAGATGTGCAGGGAGGCAGACGACTCGTCCGGCAGGTCGATGCTTTCCAGTATCAGCGCGCTGCTCATGGCTTGCCCGTATTGGGCGGAGTAGCCGCCTGTGCTGAACAGGATGCCTTTGAACAGGAAAGGATTGATACGGGCCGGTTGTATCACGCCGGGCACGCTGGAGAAGTTGGGGTTTTTCAGCCAGGTGCCGTCCACGAACTGCTTAGTCTCCTCCCCGGTGCCGCCGCGCACGAACAGGCCTTCCCGTTCGCCTACCTGCTGCGCACCGGGCAGGGACCGTAATGCATTGGCAAGGTCGCCGCCGTTGCCGGCCACCGTCACCGCGTCTATCGGCGTCAGCGACGCGCCCTTGGCTTTGTCGCTGGCCTCAAATGCGCCCGCGGAGATCACCACTTCTCCCAGCGTTTTATGGTCTTTGTGAAGGGTAACGTTCACGGTTATACTGTCATTAACCAGCACTACCGGTTTTTCGGTTGTTTTATACCCGATGGAGGAAATGCTGAGCACCTGCCGTCCTTTTTGCAGGGTGGTGAACCGGAAATGTCCGGTGCTGTCCGTAGTGGCGCCCTGGGCCGTACCCTGCAGGACTACGCTGGTGCCGGGTATGGCGGCCTGTTGTTTACCGGTAATGTAGCCGGATATCTTTACCTGGCCATGAGCCGGGTAACACAGGCACCATCCGCAAAGCATCAGCACAAGGATTGTAAGTGTACGAGCTGCCATAGTATGTTGTTTTTATGAGCACAAAACTAGCGGGCATCCCGGCGCGGTTCCGGCGCAATATATTTGTGAGAGAGTTGTGGAGACGAAAGGGGGAATTGAATAGACTTTCTGCGATGGTGTATTTTATAATACAAAAGGTTACTAAATCATTTTTGAAATATAGAAAAATTATTCTATCATTGTTACGTTATAGGATGATTACCCAACTTCTTATATCATTATTGCTGTAGGCCCAGGCAATAAGGTACTATGTTTGTTTTGGTGAGTGTGTGGAGATGATTATTTGATGAGATACTCTATTGTTTAATAAATACTAGACTAACCTGTACATAATTGGAATTTATGAGAGGCAACTTGACGTTTGCCCCGTGTATCCTGCTTTTGCTTGGAATTCTAACAGCTACTTCTTGCCAAAAAGAAATGAAAACAGACAATATTTCCCCGGAAGTGCAAGCTAAAGAATCATTTTTTAAATTTTCTGACGACGTTAATCCCCCAATAAAGAGTTTTGCATTAGAGATTGAAAGGCAAAGCAAACGACGTAACTTCTTAGATTATTTTATCCGTTTTAATGGGCAACCACTTTGGGATAAAGGTATAGTGCAACAGTATTCCGGAGGTATATATGGCGTTAATTCCTCTGACATTGGATAAGCAATCTATTAATGGCTATGTGCTGGCTCAGAGATTTCAAAACGGTAAATACAGGTTTCGCGTGTTTCGTAAGGATTTATTGGCGATTTACGGATTTGACCACCAAGGTACCCAAAATGCATTCAAAGTGCAGGCTACGATCAATTTTTTTGATCAGTCCATCTACGAGAAAAATACATATAACATTACTGATCTCAGGCAAGTAGGTAAAGACGCGGGTAATGTAGCAACCGAGGGTTGTATGACCATTACTGATGAGGTTGAGATTTGGTTTGATCCGGATGGAGATGCAGATCCTTGTGATTGTAGTGGGAATGAATATTATGTACGAACTGAAACAACAACTTACACTTTTTGCTGGACCACCGGTGGCGATGGTGGCGGATCGGGAGGCGGTGGCTCAGGGGATGGTGGAGCCGGAGGTGGAGGCTCAGGAGATGGTGGAGATGGATCAGATACAGAAGACAATCATTGGGAATATGCAGATTATGTACCAGGTAGCGGCATTGTAGCAAGTGAGGCTAACCCTAATCTAGAAGATGATGATCCGGACATGGCATACTGGTACTATGAATATGAACCAGGCACTTTCCCGCCTCAGGTAAGACCATCGTATGCTGCCATGTATGCAGCATATCCTAAGGATGCTTCCGGCAACGATATGCCAGGGCCAGAGGTATATCAACTGGTCGGGGGAACTCCACTTGCATTTTATAATGCGGATCCTGAACATTACAATAACGCCTGCGCCTTAAGGGTATCCCGGGCTTTGAACTATTGTAATGTGAAGATTCCAAGAATTCAAGGAGAAACTTTTCAAGGTAACGATGGAAAGTTCTATTTCTTAAGCGCAGCTAAATTATATGCGTGGCTAAAGGCCACCTTTGGTACACCTAATATGGAGCTTACTAATGGAGGAACAGATGGCCAGAATTTCAGAACAGGCCTGACCGGTAAAAAAGGGATTTATCTTATGCAACCGAACTATCCGAAGTTGTTTGGGGCTACCGGTCACGCCTCGCTTTGGGATGGCTCAAAGGCTATTGGCAATCATGATTACTTTGATGCTGAAGGTGGTACAGCCAAGGTTGCTTTATGGATTTTAAATTAAATGATTTATGAGGATAACAAAAGTATTATTATCATTGGCTTGCTGCTTCGCATTCATATCACAGGCCGCGGCACAGCGGAAAGACCTTGCCCGCTTTAAAGACTCTGTGCAGCAGGCAAGCCGCCAGTATCTTAAAGAAATGGCCTTTTGTGGGTGCCTGAAAGGCGCATTGGGAACGAAAGTGCTTTTCGAGGATGATATTAGCGGGTCCATTTATTTCGATCTTGCCGGCTATCCACCGGATGTGGTAATGGCGGTTGACAGCTTGTCAAAGGAGGTTGGCCGTGCCATTAAACCTACCCAAATTGCTGATTACGGGGATAAAAAGCCCATTACGTTTCGGTGTTTTGAATGGTACAAGTCATCAGCGCTTGACTCTCTCGTAAAGCGTTATGATGATAAAGTCTTTTACCCCGAATGGTAACAGCTCTTTTTCTTATCTTCGGCCAGCAAAACGACTCCCCGGATCATTAAAATGCAAGGTATGAACGATACTAGCCATCACGACGACCGTATTGCAAAAATGACGTTCGCCTCGGTATACCCGCACTATCTCGCAAAAGTGGAGAAGAAGGGCAGAACGAAAGATGAATTACACCGGGTAATTGAGTGGCTGACCGGCTATAATGAAGAAAAGCTGCAGGCGCTCATGGAAGCAAAAGTAACGTTTGAAAAATTCTTTCAGCACGCCACGTTAAACCCGAATGCCCACCTCATCACCGGCGTGATCTGCGGCTACCGGGTGGAAGAAATTACCAATCCCTTAACGCAAAAGGCAAGGTACCTCGATAAGCTGGTGGATGAATTGGCAAAAGGGCGCAAGCTGGAGAAGATTATGCGGGTTGCGTAGCGCGGCCGGCCTCAGCTTCTGCGGATCACCCTATCCAGGTTCCCCTTGTAAAACTCGCTCAGCGGCAGCTCCAGCTCACCTATGCAAACCAGGTCCCTTTTGATGGAAGTGATCCTGCCGGTGGAAATAATAAAAGATTTATGCGTGCGCACAAACCCGGAGGAGGGCAGCTTTTCTTCAATGGCTTTCATGCTCATGCGGGTGACCACCGGTTTTTTGGAGGATGCAACGTGTATCTTGATATAATCCTTCAGTCCCTCTACGTACAGGATATCGGACAGCAGCACTTTCACCAGCGTGTATTCTACGTTAACAAAGAAATGGTCGGCGGCGGCTTCCTGCTCGGGGTGGGGTTGCTGCTGCCAGCGGAACCGTTCCTGCGCCTTGTTGCAGGCTTTCAGGAAGCGCTCAAAGGACACGGGCTTCAGCAGGTAGTCCACCACGTTCAGGTTGTAGCCTTCCAGCGCATACTGTTCATAAGCCGTCACCAGGATGGTCATGGGCGGCTGGGGCAGCGTTTGCAGGAACTGCAGGCCGCTCAGCCCCGGCATCTGTATGTCCAGGAAAAGCAGGTCAACGGGCGTGCTTTGCAGCACGGCTGTTGCTTCCATTGCGTTGCGGCAGGCTTTTACCAGGTGCAGGAAAGGCACCTGCCGGATGTTGTCCTCCAGGAGGTCCAGCACCAGTTTTTCATCGTCTATAGCCAGGCATTGCATTGTCGTCATCGTAGCTGTAAAGTTAATACGGTGGAAAATATACCGGCATTTTGCTGCACCGCCAGGATATGCTGGTCCGGGTACAGTAGTTTCAGGCGGGTGCCCACATTGGCCAGGCCAATGCCGGAGCTGCTGTCCTTGCTGTCCGACCCGTTGACGGTGTATTTGTTCTTTACCGTAAAGGTCAGCCGGTTCTCCGCTACCACCAGCCGGATAGAGATCCAGGGATCCGTGATCCAGCCGATGCCGTGCTTGAACGCATTCTCCACGAACGGGATCAGCAGCATGGGCTCTATGCTGAGCTGCTCCTGGTCCGGCGCCACCTCTATCAGGGTCTCAATGGGCGTCTCGTCGCCAAAGCGCAGCTTTTGCAGTGCGATATAGCTTTTCAGGTAAGCCACTTCTTTTTCCAGCGGCACCTTCCTGATCTCGGAATCGTACAGCATGTAGCGCATCAGGTCCGACAGCATGATCAGCGAAGGTTCCATCAGGTCCGACTTCTTGCGCGCCAGCGATACCAGGTTGGTCAGCACGTTAAAAAGGAAGTGCGGGCTGATCTGCGAGCGAAGGAACTTCAGCTCCATGGCCAGTTGCGCCGCCTGTCTTTCCTTTTGCTCTTTTTCATAATGCACTTTGTCCACCACCAGCCGGTATATGATGCTGGCCACCAGGAAGAGGAGGGCCGGGAAAAAGATCACCGGGAAGGAGGCGCTGCTGCCGGATACGCCGGGGAAGAAAACCGCCAGTATGCCCCGCTTGATGTAATAGGTGACGGCCGCCAGCAGGGCCAGGCTAAGCACATACAGCCACCAGTATCTTTTATTCAGCCAGCGGGGGTACAGCACATAGGCGTTCAGGTAAAACAGGCCGATATGTATAAAGCTGCTCACCAGCCAGAAGCTGCCCGGCAGCATACCCGGCGCAGGCTGTTGCCCGGCTGTCAGCAAATGCGGCAGCGCCAGCAGCGCTCCCCAGATCAGAACATGCAGTGCTACAATACTATATATGGCGTTGGTCCGCTTCATCATCTCATCACTATAAGTTAGCAAATTTATTTATAGCCGCCACGTCAGCAGGGGAATAGTAGATAAGGCAGGCGTTTTTGTAGACAAGCGGTGGAATTTTGCAGTTTGCAGTGGGCAGTCAGTTGAATAGTCGCTCCAGTAACTGCCCACTGCCCACTGCAAACTGGTTAAAATGGCCCCAAACTTGCGGCCCGTTCTGTAAACGTTTTTCATGACCGCACAAACCATTGATATCAATTTCCAGGGCCGGCAGCATACCCTGCACGTGGAGCAGGATGCCTATAATGGCTACCCGGCCTATTACATTGTAGACGAGAACCTGTCCTCGGAGTTCAACTGCGATCTGCCGGACAACCTGGTGCTGTTTGAAACAGACGCGGGGATGGAATGCTCTCCCCGCGTTGTTTCGCTGGAATGCCGCCGGATAACGGAAGAAATATGGAAGGCGATCAAAGCGCATGAAGCTGATACCCCGCAGCCCTTCGGGCCGGGCTTAGGATAATGTGGCCGGGCCTTTCTGTATGGCCAGGGCCATGGCGATCACGTCATGGTCGCCCAATCCCTGCGCCAGGGACTGTTGCAGGAGCTCCTGCAGCTTTTGCCCCAGCGGCATCTGCGCCTCTACGCTTTGCGCCTGCTGCATCACCAGGTTGGCGTCCTTTAATCCCATCTGCAGGCTGAAGCCTGCCGGCAGGTAGGCCTCTTTCAGCAGGGCTGCGCTGTAGATATGGTAGAAGGGCGCGTTGAACAGCGTCTGCGTCAGCATCTGCATCCACTGGTGGGGATCAATGCCGCTCCGCTGCGCCATGTTGATGCCCTCCGCCATGGCCGCCACACCGGAAAGGATCAGGTAGTTGCTGCACAGTTTGGCGGTATTGGCCGCGCCCGCTTCCGCGCCAAACTCCCAGGTGTTTACGGCGCCGGCATCCTGCAGCAGAGGCTTGATCGTTTCAATAACATCGCTTTGCCCCGATACCAGGAAGTTCAGCTTCCGCGCCCGGGCGGCTTCAGGCCGGCCCATCACGGGAGCGGCGATATAATGATTGTTGTGCTTGTGGTGCAGGGCGGCCAGGGCTGTACTGGTAGCCGGCAGGATGGTGCTCATGGAAATATGTACGCCGCCGGCTTTCAGGTGGGCGGCAATACCGTCGGGGCCTTCGGTAATATGGTGCAGGGCCGCATCGTCAGACACGATGCTGAATACCACGTCGCAGAGGCCGGCCAGCTCTTTTACAGATGTGCAGATCACGGCGCCTTTTTCCAGCAGGGGCTGTGCTTTGGCGGCGGTCCGGTTGTACACGTACACCGGCTGGTGCTGCATTAATAAATTTTCCGCTATGGGCGTTCCTAAATGTCCTAATCCAATAAATCCTATTTTCATCGTTGTCAAATTTTGAGGGAAGTTACAGCATATGAGAAAATATATACCCTTGTTACCCCCTAAATAATATCTTTACGCCTTATGACTTCGTGCTTAAACCCTTATCCTGCAATTGTGAAAGGAGGGATGACACTGGCATTGCTGTTGTCCGCCCTGCACGGTCAATCGCAGGGACCGGTGCGCATTGCAACGGATAATCCTTTGAAAACCCGGATGGATACGCTTGTTCAGGGGGCTGCTGCTACTTTTATGCAGGACCCTGTCCGTGTAGGACTTTCCATCGGGATCATCAGGAACGGAGAAATATATACCTATAATTACGGCGCGGCAGAAAAGGGAAAGGACGTACTACCGGACAGCAACACGATCTACGAAATAGGATCCATTTCAAAAACCTTTACAGGCCTGCTGCTGGCCGGGGCATTGGCAGATGGGAAAATAAAGCTGGAAGATGATATCCGGCGTTACCTGCCCGGCAGTTATCCCAACCTGGCATGCCAGAGGCAGCCGGTAAGGATCGTGCATCTTGCCAATCACACTGCAGGGCTGCCGCCTTTTTTACCGGACAGGCCGGATATATTCCGGCAGCCGGCGGACTCCATCCCTTTCCATCTGGCCCGCCTTCATAATCATTATACAAAAGAACAGTTGCTGAAGGACCTGCATGCGGTAAAAATCGATACTGTCCCGGGCATTCATTACCGCTATTCCAATGCTGGTGCGCAACTTATCGGGTTTATCCTGGAAAGGGTGTATCATCAAACATTTGACGCATTGATACGCAGGTATATTACCGGCCCCCTCGCCATGCGGCAAACAGGGGTGGTGATCCCGGCAGACACAATAACACTGGCCAAAGGTTACGATGCCAAAGGAAGCAGGATGCCCTATATACCCGCGATTATGAAATATTCCGGCGGAATGTATGCTTCCGTATCGGACATGCTGCGATACATCCGTTTCCAGTTGAATGAAAAAAACGATATCGTCCGGCTCTCACATTCGCCAACCCAGCGGTATACGGACAGTTCGGGCATTGGCTTGTACTGGAGATTGAATGAAACATCAGGAAAAGGCAGGAAAATCTGGCATACGGGGGGAACATTCGGCTTTTCAAGCTATTGCGTGCTCTACCCTGAAATAAATACCGGGATCGTGCTGTTATCAAACGAATTTGATCCCGCATCACAGGGCTCGCTCATCGCAATAGCCGAAAAAATATGGCAGGGCCTGGAAAGAAATACCTTTACGGGTTCAGCTTATCCAGTATCTCCTGCCAGATGAGGCGGGCTATCTGCTCGCTTTCCACGGTACGCAGCCGTTCATCGAACTTCACATGCCCGTTGGCCCGGAACTCCAGGTTTTCGGGAATGATACCCTCCAGTTCGTTCTCATCTGCGCCGGGCGCTACCCGGTAAGTGATCTCTTCCTCCAGGTGGTCGATGGAGATGAGCAACTGGTACGGCTTGTCGTTGAGCACGATGGTAATAATATGCTTTTCCATGTGGAAAGCGCCACAATACCCATGCCACACCCTCAGCTCTGGCTGCTCACCTCCACCAGCAAGCCGCCCGGTGCATGACAGTAGAAGGTAACGGAGGAAAACCCGCCCCGCCGCAGCTCTTCCATATCGCCGGTGCGGATGCCGGCGGCGTTCAGGGCGGCATACTGGGCGCGCACCTGCTCCGGCGTATCCACGAAAAAGCCGATGTGGAAGTTACGGGGATAGCCGCTTTCCTCCGGGCTTTCTTTCGCCTGCATCAGGTTCAGGATGAAGCCGGCATCGTCCCGCAGCACCACGAATTTATCGGGGGCGGGAGCAGCCAGCACGGTAAAGTGGAAATACTGTACAAAAAAGTCGCGCAGCGCCGGCACGTCTGGTACCGGGAGGTTGGCATGATTGAGTTTCAAGGAATTGTTGTTTTAAAAGTTAAAAAGAAGTTCAGGGCCGCAGGGCTTTGATCACCAACTGGAAAGCCTGTTTCAGCTTCTGCTCGCTCAGGGAAAAGGGTTTGCCGCCCATCCCGCTTTGCTGCAGGTGAAACTGCACCAGTATGTAAAAGGGGCCGTAGGCAGCGGCCCAGAACACTTCGGCCGGCAGTTCGGCCACCTCCTTCCGCTGCACCGCGTTGCGCACAAACTGCTGCATGGCGCTGCGGAAAGCAGGAGTGTGCAGGTCCTGCTGCCGGATCAGGGGAGAGTTACGGAACTGCTCCGAAAAATGGAAGTACAGCGGGTGCTTCAGGATATAGCGGTAACGGTTCTTCCATTGCAGCCACAGGCCGTCTTCGAAGGGCATGGCCGGGTCAAAATGCCGGAGCGCTTCTCTGGCGAAGACCTCATCCACCGCCAGGTACAACTGGCGCAGCAGGTCCTCCCTGTTCTTAAAATAAATATAGATGGTGGAGGCGGAAAGACCGGCCGCTTTGGCCAGCTTTTGCATGCTGAACCCGTCAAAGCCTTCCTGTACGATCATCTCGATGGCTTTTTCCCGGATGGTAGCTTCCTTCTGTTCGTCCCTTGGTCGCATAATGGTGCAAAGATAAACGAATGTTCGTTCTTTTAAAACATTTTATAACAGGAATGATATTAAATTTCCATAAAATACTGTTTCTTTGATCCCAGACAGTGAACATTGCAGTACTTCGCAAACTTTTTTTTCTGATGTTGTATAAGAAATTCTATTGCTTGCTGGCCGTTGTTGTAATAACGGGCAGCGCCATGGCGCAGCAGCCTTTGTTCCGGAACCCGCAGGCGCCCGTGGAGGCGCGGGTAAAGGACCTGTTGCAAAAGCTGACGCTGGATGAAAAGATATCCCTGCTGGGATACCGCAACCCGGCCATTGAGCGCCTGGACATTCCTACCTATAACTGGTGGAACGAAGCCCTGCACGGCATTGCCCGCGCCGGCGAAGCTACCGTATATCCCCAGGCCATCGGTATGGCGGCTACCTTCAATGATGCGCTGGTGCAGGAAGTGGCGGCTACCATCTCCACCGAAGCCCGTGCCAAGTACAACCTGTCCGTGGCCATGAACCGCCGCCTCTGGTACATGGGCCTCAACTTCTGGACGCCCAATATCAACCTGTTCCGCGATCCCCGCTGGGGCAGGGGCCAGGAAACCTACGGGGAAGATCCCTATCTCACGGCCGTAATGGGCGCCGCATTTGTGTCCGGGCTGCAGGGCGATGATCCTGCCCACCTGAAAACCGCCGCCTGCGCCAAGCATTTTGCCGTGCACAGCGGACCGGAAGCAGAACGCCATACCTTCAATGCCGTGGTAGATGAAAAGGACCTGCGGGAAACCTATCTCTTTGCTTTCAAACACCTGGTGGATGCCGGCGTGGAATCCATCATGTGCGCCTATAACCGTGTGAACGGGGAACCGTGCTGCACCGGCCAGACCCTGCTGCAGCACATCCTCCGCGATGAGTGGCATTTTACCGGGCAGTCCGTAACGGATTGCGGCGCCCTGGACGATATCTACCTCCGCCACAAGGCCATTCCCACGAAAGTGGAAACGGCCGCAGCGGCCGTAAAAGCGGGCATCAACCTGGAATGCGGCAGCATCCTGCAGGATGATGTGAAGAAAGCCATCGAACAGGGACTGCTGACGCCCGTGGAAATAGACAGCGTATTAAGCTACAACCTCCGCACCCAGATGAAGCTGGGCCTCTTTGACGAACAGGGCCTGGCGCCGTATAACCGTTACGGGGCAGACAGCGTACACAATGCGTATCATATTGAAATGGCGCGTAAAGCAGCGCAACAAAGCATGGTGTTGCTGAAGAACAACGGCGTGCTGCCCCTGCAGAAAGAAAAATACTCCTCCATGATGGTGCTGGGCTCCAATGCCGCCGCGCCGGATGCCTTGCTGGCCAATTACCATGGCATTAACGGCAACCTGGTGACCTTTGCGGAGGGTATCGCCGCTGCAGCCGGTCCCGCTACCGCCGTGCAGTACGATATGGGAAGCGATTACAAGGATACCGTGCATTTCGGCGGCATATGGGCAGCGGAGAACAGCGATGTGACCATCGCCGTGATCGGCCTTACGCCGGTGCTGGAAGGAGAGGAAGGGGATGCGTTCCTGTCCGCTTCCGGCGGTGACAAAGCTACCCTTAGCCTCCCGGCATCGCAACTGGCTTTCATGAGAAAGCTGCGGGCTGCGCATAAGAAACCCATCATTGCGGTGATCACCGCGGGCAGCGCCGTGGATGTATCGGCCATTGAGCCTTATGCAGACGCCGTCATACTGGCCTGGTATCCCGGTGAGCAGGGCGGCCGCGCGCTGGCGGATATCGTGTTTGGCGACGTGTCGCCCGCGGGCCGTCTGCCGGTGACGTTCTACCGCTCCTTCAACGACCTGCCTCCCTATGATGATTACAGCCTCAAAGGCCGCACCTACCGTTACTTTGAAGGTGAGGTAGCCTATCCCTTCGGCTTTGGCCTGAGCTATACTACGTTTAACTACGCCTGGGAACAGCAGCCCCGCAATACCTACGCCCTGCGCGATACCATTCACCTGGCCGTGCAGGTGCAGAATACCGGCGGCTATGACGGGGACGAAGTGGTGCAGGCCTACATTGAATATCCCGGCCTGGAAAGAATGCCGCTCCGGGAACTGAAAGCGTTCAGGCGGGTGCACGTCGCCAAAGACGGCCGGCAAACGGTGACGCTCAGCATTCCCGTCAGCGGCTTGCAGAAATGGGACCTGGCGGCGCACCGCTGGAAACTGTACAAAGGACAGTACACGGTAGCTGTAGGCAAAAGCTCGGCAGACCTGCTGCTGAAAAAAACGTTTACGGTGAAATAAGACGCCGGCGTAGACATTTTGTAGATACCGGCTCCCGGTATTGGTAGTCAATATGTAGTAAGGGGTATGCAATGCCTGGCCGGCATGTCGCCTATTTTTGCCGAAATACTTATTATATGCAGATAAACAGGTGGCTAACAGGGTTGGCGTTGTTGTGCGCATGCAATTTCAGCGCCGGCGTAAAAAAGGACCTCCGGACAGGACTAAGCATCCGTAATGACCATCTGCATTACAGCGATTATACCTTGCTGCGGAATGGCGAGCCATTGAAAAACAGGACCATCCAGTATGGTGATAAAATAACGCTGCGCCTGGACGGCGTAGGCGGCTTTACGCGGGAAATGGGATATGTGTATCCCGACCTGAGCGTAATCATCAGGAAGAAGAACGGGCAACCGGTAGAAGAAAACAAAGACCTGCTGGAGAATAAGCCATACACTCCACAGCAGGTGAGCCTGGTGGAAACCTACTATGTACCGGCCCCCGGTGCGCTGAAGGCTGGCATTGCGTACGAGCTGGAGTTTCGCATAAAAGATAAAAAAGGAAAGGGCGCCATTACCGCCACACTCCCCGTTACCGTTAAAATGAATAAAGTAAACAGGCTGACCCTTAAGCAGGAGGGATTAAACGGAGAGGCGATGATCTATGCCGATGCGGGGCCTGTTATTAATAACATCGTGCCGCTGAAAGGCCGGGCGGGTATGATCTGCTGGGGGCTGAAAGGATTCCGGGAAGAACAGGGCCGGGTGTTTCCCGGGGGCCGCATTAGCCTCCTGGACCCGGCTACCGGGAAGGTCAAAATGGAGACGGCCGATCTTTTTGCAGGTCGCACCGATGGCATGAGCCTGGAACAGGTAGCAAGCGGGCTTACCATGTTCCTGAACCTGCAGAACCCTTCTCTGCAGGGGGACAAAAGTATCTGGCAGTTTGAACTCTGGGATAAAAAAGGCCCCGGCCGTATGCAGGCCAGGGTCCTGCTGCAATTGGAATAGTTACGGTATCGTACGTCATGACGAGGTCCTGCTCCCACGCGCGCATCCACGCCTGGTTGCCTACCGCATGAGCGCTCTTTTCTTTTTCCAGGTGCGGATTCCGGATATCAGTCCCACGATGCCCAGCAGGCAGAAAGCCGACAGGTTCAGCCATTTACCGCCCATTTTGTACAGCAGCCACTCCAGGGTATGCATCTTCATCTGTCCGCCGGTAGCCTCCCACTGGCCTGTTTGCCGCCACCTGAATATGGCGAAGCCGGTGAGCAGTATGAATACGGCAATACCCATGGCCAGGGAAGGCCAGGCGCGTCCGGAATACTTGTTTACATATTCGTAATCCGCGTTGGGATTCGGTCCCCAGGTGGCTTTTTTACGGGGTGTTTCCTGTGATGACATAAGCTTGGTATTTTTTGATGATAACAGTTTTCGATGTTCAGTACCTGCTGATCAGCGCTCCGTCCCGCTTCATGCCCCATAAGGTCATTGTGTTGCGCAGGTTATTGATCTGCACCATATACTGCTCGTCCTGGAATGATTTGCGGGAAAGCGGTATTTCCGTAGCGCCAAAAGCATCGGGGCTATCGGTATCCAGCCCTTCCCATTTTTGTTCCGGCGGATTTACCTTGTTCAGCAGGTTCACAAAAAAGGTATCGCCGGATATCCTGGCATACCGGGCGTAGGTATGGTAAAGCTGGCCGTCCTTGCCGGGAAGGAGCACCTGGTACACATCGCCCGGTTGCGGATGGGCCACGTATTCCTTTATGCTGGCCTCCTGTTGCCGCTGACGGCTGGTGCTCCGGAAATGCAGCACGGTTGTCCCGATAATTAAAGCGCCGATCAGCAGCGGGAATACCAGCGCGCCCCTCCATAAACGGGCCGGCGCTTTCAGTCCGGCTTTCTCCGTTTTGTAGGTTTGCACCAGCGCCGCCGGCCATTTCACATTGGGAATACCCTGGCCGCAATGATCGCAGCCGGCCAGGCCATATTTGGCGCCGGGAAAAACAGGCCCCAGGAACCATACATAACGCTGGTAAATAGCCAGGGAAACGCCGCCTGGCTGCCGGCACAAGGGGCAGGTCACCCCCGGGCAGGCCAGGGTTTTGTGGTGATGGTGCCTGATCTGGTAGAATATGATCATCGTATAAAAATTGTTTGTGCAGGTTAGCGGCAAAAATAAGCGCGCTGCCTTTCAGATGCGGCGCCGGCAATACTACATAGCGACTACAGCGCCTGCCTGCCGGTGTCTACATTATGTCTACAATTGCATTTTTCCACCGGCATCCAATAAAAAACCGCCGCGCTGCGTTAGAGAGAAAGAGTCATTTTAAACCAGGCACTGATGTGTTCCTTCCCCAAGACAGTAACCATATCACTGGGTATCCTGCTGGTGTACAGCAGTTGTTCCCATAGCGTTTTCCAACGCAACCGCGTGTACCAGGCGCCCCGGATGGGGGCCGAAAGCCGCTTTGATGAAGGCTTGCGCCGCGAGAAGCATCCGCAGCACCTCTTCAGCAAAAAGGAACGCAGGGACATGGAAAAAATGGGCACCCTGTCCCAGGAAAAGCGCGCCGCTCCCAACACCCGGATATCCGCTGCCCGGGCGGACAGCATCGCGAACGGGCTCGCACCGGCCGACAGCACGCAAACAACCGCAGACAGTACCCGGCTCCCTATGGACAGCGCCCAGGCGCCGCCTCCTGATACCGCTCGCTAACTGCTAACAGCTATCTCTTGCATATGCGGGCTTTTTGCCGTATCATTAACAACATGAGACCTGTCAAACTAACCATGGCCGCTTTTGCGCTGAGCCTGTATTTACCCGCAGTAGCCAGGCAACACCAGGCCGGTCAGCCAAAATCACCCGCCTCGCAGTTGGAAACCCGCTTTGACCAGCAATTGAGCCCGGCGCATGTAGGCGCTACCATCAAAGAGCTGGCTGCCCAACCGCATCACCTGGGCAGCGCCCGGGGTAAAGCCGTGGCCGAGGCCATACTCGCAAAATTTAAGGACTATGGCTGGGATGCCCGCATAGCAACCTACCAGGTGCTGTTCCCCACGCCCAAAACACGGGTGCTGGAAATGACCGCGCCCACCAGGTACAAAGCGTTGCTGAAGGAGCCGGCCCTGAAGGAAGACGCCAGCTCCGGGCAGGAAGGCCAGTTGCCTACCTACAATGCCTGGGGCGGCGACGGCGATGTGACCGGGCAACTGGTATATGTGAACTTTGGCCTGCCAGAAGACTATGAAACGCTGGAGCGTTTGGGCATTGACGTGAAAGGAAAGATCGTGATCGCCCGTTACGGCCGCTCCTGGAGAGGCATAAAACCCAAAGTGGCAGCAGAGCATGGCGCTATCGGCTGCATCATCTACTCCGATCCCCGGGAGGATGGCTACTTTGAAGGGGACGTGTACCCCAAGGGCGCTTTCAAGAATGAATACGGCGTGCAGCGCGGCGCCGTAATGGATATGGTGATCTATCCCGGCGATCCGCTCACACCCGGCGTTGGGGCAACGGAAAATGCCAAACGCCTGGAGCGCAGCGCTGCACCTACCATCCTGAAGATACCCGTGTTGCCCATCAGCTACCATGATGCGCAGCCCTTGCTGGCAGCCCTGGAAGGGCCGGTAGTACCGGCTGACTGGCGGGGCGCGCTGCCCATAACCTACCACACCGGTCCCGGTAAGGCTACCGTGCATTTGCAGGTGGCTTGCAACTGGGACCTGGTGCCGGTGTACGACGTGATCGCCACCATCAAAGGGGCGCAGTACCCGGATGAGTGGGTGGTGCGGGGCAATCACCACGATGCCTGGGTCAATGGCGCTTCCGATCCTATCAGCGGCATAGCCGCCCTGCTGGAAGAGGCCAAAGCCATTGGCGCACTGGTAAAGAGCGGTTACCGGCCCAAACGTACCCTGGTGTACTGCGCCTGGGACGGGGAGGAGCCGGGCCTGATCGGCTCCACGGAATGGGTGGAAGACCACGCGGAAGAACTGCAGCAAAAAGCGGTGGCCTATATCAATACGGATGGCAACGGCCGCGGCTTCCTGGGCGCAGGCGGCTCGCATGCGCTCACACAGTTGATGGACGGCATTGCCAAAGACGTGACCGATCCGCAAACCAAGGTAAGCGTATACGAAAGAAGGAAAGCGCTGAACCTGGTGCGCGCCGCGCCGGCTAAACGAAAAGAGCTGCTGGACAATAAAACCTTAAGCCTGTCCGCCCTTGGCTCCGGGTCCGACTATTCGCCCTTTTTCCAGCACCTGGGCGTGCCTTCCCTCAACCTCGGCTTTGGCGGTGAGGATGACGGCGGCGAATATCACTCCATCTACGATTCCTACGATCATTATTCCCGTTTTAAAGACCCTGAATTCCATTACGGGGTGGCGCTGGCGCAGGTGGCTGGCCGCGCGGTGCTGCGCCTGGCAGACGCGGAGGTGCTGCCTTTTGATTTCACGGACCTGTACCGGACCATCAGCGGCTACGTAAATGAGCTGACCGCACAGGCAACGCAGATGCGGGAAAGCACGGAAATGGAGAACCGGTTGATAGCTGCGCATACCTACCAATTGGCGGCAGATCCCACGCAACCATTTGTAGCCCCGGCGCCCAAAGCGGAGGTGCCTTACCTGGATTTCTCCCCGCTGCAGAACGCGCTGGTAATGCTGGAGAAGTCCAGCACAAAGCTGCGTGACACGCTGTCTGCCGCCGCTGTGCCGCCGGCTGTACGGCAACGGCTCAACGAAGCCCTGTACCGCGCTGAGCAAAGCCTGCTCACCGGCAATGGCCTGCCGCGCCGCTCCTGGTTCAAACACACCATTTACGCGCCCGGCTTTTATACCGGTTATGGCGTAAAGACCCTGCCCGGCATCCGCGAAGCCATGGAGCAGCGCAACTGGAAAGAAGCCCGGGAGCAGGTACGGGTAGTGGCGGAGGCGGTGCAGCGGTTGAGCAGGAAGCTGGAGGAGTGCGCATCACTCATACCGTAACGCCTCTATCGGGTCCAGCCGCGATGCCTTTACGGCCGGGTAATACCCGAAGAACACGCCGGTAATGGTGCATACCAGGAAAGACAGCACAATGGAGCTTTCCGATACCAGCGTGGGCCAGGAAAGGAATACCGTGATCAGCCTGGAGGCGGTAATGCCCAGCGCTATGCCGATCAGGCCGCCGGTAATACTGATCAGGATCGCTTCTATGAGGAACTGCAGCAGGATATCAACGCCTCTCGCTCCAATGGACATACGTAACCCGATCTCCTTGGTGCGCTCGGTCACGGACACGTACATAATGTTCATAATACCGATGCCGCCCACGATCAGCGAGATACCGGCAATGGCCGCTAACAGGATGGTAAGCAACTGGCTGGTGGAGCTGAAGGTGTTGATCAGCTCTGCCTGTGTTCTTACCATGAAATCGTCTTCCTGGCCGGTTTTCAGCTTGTGGGTGGCGCGCAGTACCTGTGTTACTTCCCCGGTAGCCAGCTCCGAGCTGCTTTCGTCAATAGCCGATGCAAAGATGTTCTGTATGTAGGTGATGGCCAGGATACGCTTCTGCACCGTAGTATAGGGCGCCAGTATAATATCGTCCTGGTCCTGGCCGAATGCGTTCTCTCCCTTTTCTTCCAGCACGCCGATCACCTTAAAAGGGATCTTGTTAAAGCGGATAGTTTTGCCTACCGGGCTTTCGCCGGAGCTGAACAGGTTTTCTACTACCGTTTGCCCGATGAGGCACACTTTGGCGGCGGCCTTTACATCGCTTTCACTGAAGGGGATACCGTCTTTCAGCGACCAGTCCCGTATGTCCAGGTAGGCGGGGCTTACGCCCTGTACGCTGGTGGGCCAGTTGAGCGCGCCGTTAATGGCCTGCCCGCTGCCGCTCACCTGCGGGGAAACAGCGCTGATATACTGCGCCTTTTGCGCGATGGCGGTCACGTCTTCCAGTTTCAGGGTCTGCAGGCTGGATGCGTTCAGCCGGGCGCCGCCCATGGGCTCGTTGCTGTAGGGGCGGATGGTGATCATGTTGGAGCCCATGCTGGAAAGCTGGTCCTGTATGCTTTGCTTGGAGCCCTGCCCGATAGCCACCATGGCAATAACGGCGCCCACGCCAATGATAATGCCCAGCATGGTCAGGAACGCCCGCAGCTTGTTGCGCTGCAATGCGCGGAGGGCTATACGAATGAGGTTGAAAAAATTCATGTCTTTTATACTTATACACGTCCTTAATATGTTTACGGAAGTATGAAGTAAGATGTAGGATGATCAACGCATCTTTTCTCCTCCTGCCTCGTACCTCATACTTCTTACTTCAATAATCATCTGCAACCGGCAGCTCGCTTAACATTTGCCGGGCCGATCTGATATTTTCATTCCGCTGGTCCCGGATCACCCTGCCGTCCCGCAGCATGATGGTGCGGCTGCTGAAGGCGGCAATGTCCGGTTCATGCGTTACAAACACGATGGTCTTGCCGGCCTGGTGCAGCTCCTGCAGCAGGGCCATGATCTCGTAGGAGGTACGCGTATCCAGGTTGCCGGTGGCCTCATCGGCCAGTATCATCACCGGCTCGTTCACCAGCGCCCGTGCAATGGCCACCCGCTGCTGCTGCCCGCCGGAAAGCTGGTTGGGCAGGTGGTCCAGCCGTTCCGCCAGCTTCACTGCCTCCAGTGCTTTTACGGCTTTCTCTTTCCGGTCCGTAGCCGTAAGTGAGGGGTTGTAGAACAGCGGCAGCTCTACGTTCTCCAGCGCGCTGGTGCGCGCCAGCAGGTTGTAGGACTGGAACACGAACCCTATTTTCCGGTTGCGCAGCCGGGCCAGCTCGTCCCGCGACAGGCGGCTGATGTCCACGCCGTCCAGCAGGTAGGTGCCGGCGGTAGGTTTGTCCAGGCAACCCAGTATGTTCAGCAGGGTGGTTTTGCCGCTGCCGCTGCTGCCCATGATGGTCACAAATTCCCCGGCCATCACCTCAAATGAAACGCCTTTCAGCGCACGCACCGTTTCCGTGCCCATCCTGAATTCCCGTTTCAGCTCCTGTATCTCCAATATCTTTTTATCGTTCTCCATCTTTTCTTTTTTTATCATCAACCCCTTCTTCTTCCGCCCGGCCTGGAAGGCATAAAGGGGCTTTTGGTAGCCTGTTCGCCGGTCTTTGACCCGCTGCTGGCCCGCCGTACATCATTGATCACGTTGTCCGATGTGTCCAGTCCGCGCAGCACCTGTACGCTGGTCTCGTCGTTCAGGCCGGTCAGTATGCGGCGGCGCACAATGCTGTCGCCTTCCCTGATCCATACGGCCGCCGGGCGGGCTGCTTCGTCCGGGGCCGTGAGTGCTTTAGTGGTGTCCGTTTCCGTTTTGAGCGTGTCCGGGCGCCTGGTGCGGTAAAACGCGGCCCCGGTGTCTGCCGGTCCTGCCTCCCGCCGGCCCACGATGGTGTAGCCTTCCAGCAGGGAGGAGTCGGGTCTGAACTGCAGGGCCTTGGCGCTGATCAGCAGCGTATTGGCGGCCTCTTTGGTGTAAATGGTCACATTGGCCGTCATGCCGGGCTTCAGTCGCAGGTTATTATTCGGTGCGTCTATGATCGTTACATAGGTCACCACGTTGGAGGAGGTGGCAGGCTGCAGGCGTACTTCCTGCACGGTGCCGTTAAACACATCGTCCGGGAAGGCGTCCACGGTAAAGGTTACACGCTGCCCCTTTTCCACGCTGCCGATATCCGCTTCGTCTACACTGGCCTGTACCTGCATCTTGGTCAGGTCTTTGGCAATGATGAACAGGGTAGGGGTGCTGAAGCTGGCGGCCACGGTTTGCCCGATGTTCACGTTCCGGTTCAGCACTACCCCGTCTATCGGTGAATAGATATTGGCGTAGGACAGGTTCTGGTTGGCGGATTGCAATTGCGCTTTAATGGCCGACACATTGGCTTTGGCGCTATTGTACTGGTACAGGGCGGTTTCATAGTCCGCCCGGCTGACGGCGCCAACATTGTATAGCTGCGATTGCCGGTTAAAGTTGCTTTGCTGGTACACCAGTTGGTCCTGCGCCGCGTTCAGGTTGGCCTGTATCTGGCTCACCTGCGCCTGCAGCAGTGATTTGTCCAGCTCCGCTACCAACTGCCCTTTCTTTACCCGGGTGTTGAAATCGGCATAGATATATTTGATGGTGCCGGATACCTGTGTGCCCACGGATACGGTGTCTACCGGCTGTATGGTGCCTGTAGCGGTAATGGCGTTGGCAATGAAGCCATAGGCCGGCTTTTCCGTGGTGATGGCCACCGGCGCTTCCCGGGGCCTGAATTTCCAGAACCATATGGCTGCTGTCAGTAGCAGGGCCGCTCCAATAATGATCCATTTATATCTTTTCATTCGTAAGTGTTTGTCTTTCAAAAATCTCATGGAACCTTGCGGTTTCATTCGTAAGTGTTTTATTCATTCGTTACCGGTTCTCCCGTATAAAATGCGTATATCTTCCTGTTGAGAATATTGCTGTACTTGGCCTGTATGTATGCCTGCAATGACTGCACATACAGGTTCTTCTGCACCTGCAGGTCCACCATGTTCACCGCGCCCAGTTTTAGCTGCTCTACGGTGATGCGGTAGCTTTCCCCGTTGGCATCCAGTTGTTTTTCGGCGGCCCTGTACTGCTCCTGGGTGTTCACCAGGTTCAGGTAAGCCTGCTCTACGGTTTGCGACAGCGCGGTCCGGGTATCCTGCAGGGACAGTTTGGCCTGGCTGATGGCAATTTTTGCCTTGGCCTCGTTGGTCTTGTTGGCCCGGTTGCTGAAAATGGGAATGCCCAGCGTAATGCCGGCGCGCTGGTAGAAGTTATTGTCCAGTTGTTGCCAGTAACTGTAGGACTGGTTATCGGAAAAACCGGTAGCCAGGCTGGCGCCGAAACTGAGGGTGGGTTTGTAACCGGCTTTGGCCTTGGCCAGGCCAACTTCCGCAATGGCTACATTCAGTTCCCCGCTCTTTACTTCCGGCCGGGTTTGCAGGGCCAGTTGCTGCGCAGTGGCGAGGCCTGGCACGGGCTTTTCCGCCGCCAGCGTATCCGGCTGCGCAATGCTGAAATCAAAGGAAGTGGGCAACTGCAGCAATTGCTTCAGGGTCAGCAGGTTTTGCCGGTAGCTGTTTTCCGCCGCTACCAGCGAGTACTGGTCCGTGGCCAGTTGCGCTTCCAGTTGCACCAGGTCCTTCCGGGCAATGCTGCCCGCGTCAAACTGCTGCTGCCCCTGCTGCAGTTGCGCCCGGGAGGTTTGCACCAGGTCCCCGGCGTACACAATGTTCTCGCTGGCCAGCAATATGTTGAGGTATGCCTGCGTGATCTGCAGGGTAATGTCGTTCTCCGATTGCAGCACATCCAGGTTGGCCGTTTGCAGCAGCAGGTTCTTTTCGCGCACGTCGTTCTTCAGGTAGCCGCCCTGGTAAAGCGTCCAGTTGGAACTAACGGAATAGTTGCTGGCCATGGAGGATTGTGTCTGGAAGCCGCCCACTACGGGGTCTGCATTCCTGGCATGGGTGTAGTACTGGGAGGCGCTGCCCGAAACGCCCGGCAGGCGGGCCGCCTTTGCCAGTAGCAGGTCTTCCCGGCTGGACTGCCGGCTTAAGCGCAGGTTATTCAGTTGTATGTTATGCTGTTTCGCATAATCAATGCATTGCTGCAAGGTCCATTTGTCTGGTAATGCCGTGGTGTCGGCGGGTTGCGCCTTTAACAGGGAGGCGCCGGTTAGCAGCAGTATCGCAGTAATAACGATCATTCTGTTCATTGTAATCCTGTTCTTGGTGCTTCAAACATTCCGATAGCGGAAAGCATAAGCGGTTCACTACTGCCTGCAAATAACCGGCACTTTTCAATGCGGCCCGTATTTTGTTAGGAGTATTTAACAATGCTTAACACTCCTTAACAGAATTCCAATTCATTTACTTACATTTACAGAAAATTTATAATAACCGTTCCTGCGAAAAAACAAAACAGATGAAGAAAATCCTTTTTACCATCACCGGCATGCTGCTCGTCCTCTGCTTTACCAGCAGCGCTACCCAGGCGCAACTGAAGCGATTCAGCATCGGCCCTTTTATTGAAGCCGGCTTCCCGGTAGGTAGCATGGCGGACAATTACAAAACGGGCTATGGCGCCGGCGTGGGCGCAGACATTAAGCTGATAGCCGGCCTGGGTGTAACCGGTTCCGTTAGCTACATGCGTTTCCCCGGTCAAACGGTAACTGATGACGGGGGCAATACCTACAAAGTAGACGCCCTGTCTGCCGTACCTGTCCGCCTGGGGCTGAAGTACAAGTTCATACCTTTGCTGTATGTAAAGGTGGAAGGTGGGGTGGCCAACCTTACCGGTGATTATGACGGCGGCGCGGCCATCTTTTCTCCCGGTCTGGGCCTGCGGGTGCTGGGCTTTGATTTCCAGGCCAAGTACGAAGCCTGGTTCAAGGATGGCACCAATGGTTTCTGGGGGCTGAAAGCAGGCTGGAATTTCTAGGTAAAAAAGAAAAAGTAAAAAAGAAAAAATTAAACGCTTCCGTCAATTTTTCTTTTTTACTTTTTCCTTTTTATTTTTTATTTATTACTTCCCTTTCGATTTCACCCCGCATCCCACCGCTTTGGTGAAGGTGATCTCCGGTTGTTCACCGGCCAGCAGGGAGTGCACGGCCTGCTGCACATAGTTGATCTGCTCGCTTTTTTCGTTCTCCGGGTCATTGTCAATAGCCCCTATGTAGGCCACCCTGTTTCCCTTGTCCGTTTTCTGCAATACAAACACGTGCGGTGTGCGCAGCGCGCCGAACTGCCGCGTTACCACCTGTCCCGGGTCTTCCAGGTAAGGAAAGGTCAGCTTGCTTTTTTGGGCGTGTAGCTGCATATCCTCGAAGGTTTCGCCTTGTTGTGCCTCCGGGTCATTGGGATTGATCATGATCACCGGGTAGCCTTTGGAGGCAAATTTTTCCTGCAGCGCCACCATTCTTTGCTCGTACCCCCGTGACACCGGGCAGGTATTGCAGCCAAAGATCACGATGTAACCTTTGGCATCGGGGTAGCTGGAAAGAGAAAGGTTTTTATTATCTATGTTCTTCAGGTTGAAATCGGTTACCACATCGCCTACCTGGTAACCTGCCTGCTGTGCCCTGGCCAGTAGCCCCAGGAGCAGCAACGAGAGTGTGAGTAAGCTTCGCATAACGGTATTATTTTAATGAACGATAGGTTGTTACCAATTGGTCATAGGTAAACTCTTTTTCCTGGAGGCGGCGCAATTGTTTGCCCGTGTTTACAAAAAGCGTGGCGGGCAGGCTGCCGGACCAGTCCGGGCTGACACGGTCTATATATACCTGCTGGTCTGTTTCATTCAGCAGCAGTACCTCGCTGTGCAGTTGTTCTTTCTTTACAAAGGGCACTACTTTGCTGCGCAGCCTGGACCGTGCGTCCACACTTACCAGCAGCACCTTTACCGGCTCCCCGCGGTGAGCTTCCCCGAACTTTTCAAAATGCGGCAGCTCCGCTACGCAGGGGCTGCACCAGGTAGCCCAGAAATTAACGATGTAGGTGGTGTCCCCGCCGCCGGCAAAACGCGCTTCCAGTTGATCTACCGTAGCAAGTGCTACCTGCTGGGCTGTCGCTGGCAGCAGCAGGGCGTTCAATAAAGCGGTATATACAACCAGTTTTGTGAGCATATGGTACGCGAGATTTCAGGCCGGTGCTCATAAGTTACAAAGAAGCCGGCAAAGCGCCTTTTAAATTTGATGAATGGCGCCGCTATGGCAAAGCCTGCCAGGCGCTCAGCACAGCCGTTTGGCCCGCATATTCCTTAAAGTATTGCAGCGGCGTTTTGCCGGTAATAGCCTTGAACTGCCGGTTGAAATTGGCCAGGTTGTTAAAGCCGCTGGAATAGCATACCTGCGCAATGCTTATTTCATTTTCCAGTATCAGCCTGCAGGCGTAGCCAATGCGCAGCTCGCTCAGGAACCGGGAATAGGTTTTAGAGGTACGGGTCTTGAAATACCGGCAAAAGGAGTGGGGGCTGATGTGCACTGCTTGTGCAACAGTAGCGATCTGTATAGGACTGGTGAAGTTATTGAACGTGTAGTGGTAGATCTCGTTGATCTTGTCCGTGCGCTGCAGGCTGTATTCCTGCACAAACCCCAGGCTGCTGAGCAGGCTTTTTTCTGTAGTGGCGGCTATGGCCGTCAGCAGCGCTATCAGGCCGGTGATCTTCTGCGGCCCGCTGGCCTGCAGCATCTGCTCCATTTGCCGCGACAGCCGTTTGGCGGCGCTGCCGCTGATCCGGATGCCCCTGCGCGCCTGTTGCAGCAGCAGCCGTACCGGCTCCATTTCCGGCAGTTGTAAAAAAGCATCTCCCCAATAGTTTTCGTGGAAGTGAATGGCCACGGCTTCCACATGGAGCTGGCTGCCCGGCTGGAAGTAGTCCGCATCGTTGCGCCACATATGCGGCAGGTTAGGCCCCAGCAGTACCAGGTCTCCGTCTGCAAAGCGTTCCATATGGTCGCCCACCAGGCGGGTGCCCCGGCCTTTGCGGATCAGTGTCAGTTCCGCCTCCGGGTGGTAATGCCAGTGGTTGTACAGGTAGGGCAGGATATCCTCCCGCACGCTGAAAGAGTGCCCGCCATGCACGGATACTTTCCTGAGTATCGGTTTCATCTGTTCAGGCTATTTTTGATCTGAAAAAAGCCGTTATGGGCCGTTGTAAGCCCCGTAAATGCCAATATAGTATATTTTTTGGCTTGGAATTGATAATGCCGTCCCCCAAAAAACACACAACTTGCAGTATGCTGAAATTCCACGTTTTCCCGGATACCCTGTTGTGCTGTCATCCATCCATTTATTCCAGCCTATATGGAAGATGGCGGAAATGTAGTAATATTAAGCATGCGGAAATGATGCCACGCTAAAATCATCAACAGATGCGATACCCGATACTTTGTTGCACGCTGGCGCTGGGCAGCCTTTTCGCCTGCCGGCCCGGCGGTAAAAAAGCTGCTGATACCACAATGACTGACACCGCTACTTTTGAGCAGGATGTAAATTTCCTGCGGCAGCACCTGGATAATGTAGTGCTGCTGCAAAGCGCTGCAGACAGCAGCATGGTGCTGGTAACCGGCGATTACCAGGCCCGCGTGATGACCAGCTCCGCCCGTGGCATGAATGGTAAAAGCTACGGATGGATCAACTACCCGCTGATCGCCTCCGGCGAATACCAGCCGCATATCAATGCATATGGCGGGGAGGAGCGCTGCTGGCTGGGACCGGAAGGCGGGCAGTATGGATTGTTCTTTCCGCCGGGCAAGCCTTTTGAATTTGAGCACTGGCAAACGCCCGGTCTCATAGATACCGCTGCCTTCACCATGGTAAGCCAAAGCGATACGGAAGTGGTATACACGAAGGAAGGCGCCCTGCAGAACTATGCCGGTACTGTTTTCAAGGTGGGCATAGAGCGGAAGGTGCAACTGCTGGACAAAGCGGAAGCGGCCCGGCAGATGGGGGTACAGTTGCCGGACGGGCTGTCCGTAGTGGCCTACCGCACGGAGAACAAGCTCACCAACACCGGCACGGAAGCCTGGCAGGAGCGAAGCGGCCTGCCGTCCATCTGGCTGCTGGGCATGTTCACCCCTTCTGATAAAACGGTGATCGTAGTGCCTTTCCGGCAGCAGGACAATGCCCGCGAATTTATCCATGATGATTATTTCGGGAAGATACCGCCGGAACGTTTACAGGTGCGTGATGGCCTGGTGCTGATGAAAGCGGACGGCCGCGCCCGTGGAAAAATAGGACTGGAGCCCGCCATCGCAAAGCCCATGGCCGGCAGCGTGGATACGGAAAGCGGCGCCATTACGCTCATCCTGTTCTCCATCAGTCCAGCCGGCAGGTACGTGAATTCCAGGTGGGAGCAGCAGGCAGCGCCTTACAAGGGAGATGTGGTGAATTGTTACAACGACGGCCCGCTGGCAGACGGCTCCCAGATGGGCCCTTTCTATGAGCTGGAATCCTCGTCAGACGCGCGCCCCCTGCTGCCCGGCGACTCCATGACCTACCGGCAGACCACCGTGCACCTGGAAGGGAGCCGTACCGCGCTGGATGCGCTGGCGCAGGAGCTGTGGCAGCTATCCATTGCGGACATTGCCGCCGTTTTTAACAAACAATAATAATAAACCAACAGTTATGAAATATATCCGTTTATACAATACCGTGAATGGCATTTTTGCGTACCATCAGGAACGTTATTACCGTATGGAGCAGGACTGGGATGCGCTGGTAAACAGTCCCCGTTTGTTCACCAGCCTGCAGGAAGCGATCGAAGAGCTGGAGCCCGCCGCCGATGCAGCAGCGGCTATACAGCATTACCTGCTGCCGCCCATCGGCTCACAGGAAATATGGGCGGCCGGCGTTACTTACCTCCGCAGCATGGTAGCCCGCAAAGAGGAATCCGAAATAGCCGGCGGCGCTACTTTTTATGACAAGGTATATGAGGCCGAAAGGCCGGAACTGTTCTTTAAATCCCTGGCTCACCGCGCCGTGGGCCACGGGCAGGCCGTATACATCCGGAAGGACTCCACCTGGAACGTGCCCGAGCCGGAGCTGACCCTGTTCCTGAACAGCGCCGGTGAAATACAGGGATACACGGTCGGCAACGACATGAGCTCCCGCAGCATAGAAGGGGAGAACCCCCTGTACCTGCCCCAGGCCAAGGTGTATGAGAAAAGCGCTGCCATCGGGCCCTGCCTGCTGGTGCCCGAGCAGCCCCTCCCCGTCACCACGCAGATCCATATGCAGATATTACGCCAGGGGCAGCCGCAGTACAACGAAGCAGTGCCCATCAGCCAGATGAAACGCGGCCACCAGGAGCTGGCCGCCTACCTCTTCCGCGAATGCGATTTCCCCTTTGGCTGTTATCTCATGACAGGCACCTGCCTGGTGCCGGACAGCAGCTTTACCCTGCAGGAGAACGATGTAGTGGAGATCACCATTGAGCCGGTTGGCACCCTGGTAAATATTGTGGAAATAAAAAAATAGTTGTATTTTTTCCCAGGTAGGAAACCGTCAGCCAGGCACAACCATATCGCTTAGCTCATATTTGTCGCCCCCTATGGTCATTTACCCTCAATACCGTCTTTATGAGAAAAATCTACTATTGCCTGCTTTTGCTCCTGGCAGGCCATGCCGCCTATGCCCAGAATCCTTTGCTGACCAGGATTTTGACCGTGCCGGACAGCACCCTTATCATGGACTATGGGTACAACAAAGTGTTCCTGTCCAAAGAAGGGGATTCCATCTATCATATCATGGATGTATCCACCGGGGCGGCTACCCTGATCCCTTTTAACCGGCGTCTAAGCGATGGTTATCCTGCTCCTTATGTGAAGCTGACGCCTTACGGCGCTGTTTTTACTGCTAATAGTAATACCGGTCCGATCTTTCCTTACAGTGAGCCGGTACTTGTCTACGAATGGCACGAGGGAACGTTGTCATTACTGGACAGCATCGCCTACAACATGCAGGCGGCGGGCAATTATGCGATATGGCTGCATTATGATACGGCTGCCCATTTTAAGCTCTTCCTGAGAGACCTGGCTTCCGGGCAGCAGGCAGTATTGGATAGTAACGTAAGGGAGGCTGTTGTAGCCGGGAACGGGTTGGTGGTATACACGAAGTACCAGGCCGTTTATAAATACAGGAATGGCGTAAAAACCCTGGTAACCGATACAAATACACCCGGTATAGATTTCTTTTATCCCCGCACGGATGGGGAGCATATCGCCTATGTGAGCAACCTGGAGGGAGAGATCGCCTCGCTGGTATTGGATGACGGAACAGCACCAGCCGATACCATTGACCTGGTGGTGTCTGTTTCCAATGGTGAATACACGGTGTCTGATGCGGCTCCCAAAATGAGGAATGGGTATATGGCGGGTGTACGGCCGGTGTTTCCCTGGTATCCCAATCCCGAGTTCTGGATCTGGTCCAGGGACCGGCAGGGCATGCGGCGGGACCTGGCTTATGTAAAAGGCGCTACCAGCCCTTTTGGCGCCGCCGGCATAGCAGCGCTGGATACGGCAGGCAACATGGCGGTGAGCGCCAAAGCGCGGGATACCCTGGGTTTTTACTATTTCTCCCGGAACGGGTCCGTGATCAAAAGGATCTTTGACGACAGCTACAACAGGGTGAGGTCACATATGTATGCTGCAGATGGCGGCTGGGTCATTACATCCAGCGGTGAGCATGCCGTTTATAAAGTAAATATTGATAGCACTTTCGATCATCATATACTTCCCTTTGAGCTGAAGACGCTGCCGCAAACACGGGTGCGCTTTACCGAAGAAGACTTCATACAGCATTATACCGGACCCGATACCGGTAAAGGGCAGTTGCTTATGATATATTTTACCGAACTGCCCAGGCACGGCGTGCTGGTGGCCAAAGACAACCGGGTGATCAATGCCGGTAGTAATTACCGTATTCCCCGGGCCGACCTGGACAGCCTGCAGTACAGCCCCTACGGCGGCTTTACCGGCCGGGACACCATAGCATGGCGGGCTTACGACGGCCTTTCCTGGACCAATGACACCATAATCTACATACAGGTGAGCCCTGCGCCGCCTATGGACAGCATCCGGCCTTTTGATAAAAATACGCTGGCCGGTACGCCCATTCATTTTACCGCAGATGATTTTGTGCAGCATTACAGCGGCCGGTTACAGCGGGTCAGCATTACCGCCCTGCCGCCTTACGGCAAGCTGACCGTAGGCGGGAAGGCCGTTTTTTATGAGAGAAGCCGCGAGCTTACACTGGCGGAGCTGGACAGCCTGGTGTACACGCCGAAAGCCGGCATTGCAGGAGTGGATACCTTCCAGTGGAAAGCATTTAACGGCAGCGCCTGGACAAATTACGATACCGCGGCGGTCCTGCACATATACCCGGTGCTGGATGCGCCCCCCGCTGTCAGAACGCTGCAGCCGCTCTACCTCAGTAACGCCGCTCCGTCCCGCATATGGATCGTGAACTACCCGCCGGACCGCTGGCACACGACGGTGCGCGTACAGGTGGATAACGCCGCTCCGCTACCCGTAGCGGCGGACCATACCTTTTTGCTGGACCCTGCGGCTTATGCTCCGGGTGCGCACACGCTCCGCGTTACCTTCACCCACCCGCTGGATACTGTCAGTCTTTCCCGGTATTTCGCCATTGTGCCCTGGCCGCCTTTCCAGCTCAATGCACAGGGGAAGCTCCTTTCCGCCACTACGGAGAGGGAGGAGGGGCCGGCAGCGCTCCGCACCTGGCCCAACCCGTTTGACCAGCAGTTTACGCTGTCGGGCCTGGAGCCTTCGTCCACGTATATCCTGGAGTTGTTTGACCAGCAGGGAAAACTGGTCATGAGCAGGCGGATAACCGGTAGCGGCAGGGAGCTCATTACTACCAGCGGCATACCCGGCAAAGGATTGTACCTGCTGCAGGTCCGGGATGAAAACCGGAAAATAACGGCCGGCACCTTCAAGCTGCTGCGTTTATGATACGGCTATTCTTAACACAGCGTTAATGCAGTATCTCATATAGTTAAAATCCTATTATATTAGTTTTGTTGCATAAAGTACCTTTAGTGAAGCAGCACTAAAAGGGGAAAGGGAACAATGCGAACTTATCACGTTACCATTTTAAGAGCAGTTATGTTAATGTAAATCGTCAGTTTTTCAAAGAATGCAGCGCTGGCATTTTTTATAGTCGTATAGCTAAATCGTTTTATTACCATTCATCTTTCCACCATGCAGAAAATTTACTTTTGGAAGCCTGGCTTCCTCGCGCTATTGCTATGCCTGTGCGTGAGCACCGTGCTGGCCCAACGTGTGATCACCGGTAAGGTGACCAGTACAGCAGACAGCACCGGGCTGCCGGGGGTGACCATCACCATGCAGGGCGCCCAGGGCGGTACTGTAACGGACGGCAACGGCCGTTTCTCCCTGCAGGTGCCTGCCGGCGTGCAGGCCCTTAGCTTTTCCTACCTCGGCTACCGGCCACAGACCTTCACCATCGGGCAGCAGTCCAACATTACCGTGGCCCTGGAAGCTGCCAGCAAGGGGCTGAACGAAGTATTGGTAGTAGGTTACGGTACCCAGACCCGCCGCGACGTAACCGGCACCATTTCTTCCATTAAAGGCGCCGATATCCAGAACCTGCCCGTGAGCGATGCGGCCCAGGCCCTGCAGGGACGGGCCAGCGGCGTGGACATCGTACGTTCCAATGCGTCGCCGGGCAGTACGCCGAGCATCCGCATACGCGGCACCGGTACGATCAACAACGCGGAGCCGCTGGTAGTGATCGACGGGGTGCCCGCCGGCAGCATCAACGATGTGAATCCCAATGATATCGCCTCCATGGAGATACTGAAAGACGCCTCCTCCTCCGCCATCTACGGTACGCGGGCGGCCAACGGCGTGATCCTGATCACCACCAAGAAAGGCAACTATAACGAAAAGCTGCGCGCCTCCGTGAATGTTTACCACGGCGTGTCCAACGCCATCCGCCATATCCCGCTGCTCACCGCGCCGGACCTGGTGATGCTGAAACAGGAGCGCTATACCAACGACGGCGTGGCCATTGATCCCATCTGGCAGGACCCTTACTATGCCGTACAGCGCACGGACTGGCAGAAAGCCATCCTCCGCTCCGGGCAGGTTACCAATGCAGACGTAAGCCTGCGGGGCGGTAACGCCACCTCCAACTACATGTTCAGCGCCGGCTATTATGATGAAAAAGGCATCGTGGAGAACAGCTATTTCAAAAGATATTCCGTGCGCATCAACTCCGAGCACAAGCTGGGCAAGCGCTTCAAGGTAGGGGAGAACATACAGCTCACCTACAAGGAAAGCTGGGGCTTTGATACTTACTCCACCCAGACCGGCCTGCTCTTCAGCGCCCTGCGTTTTAACCCGGCCATTCCCGTGCATAACGAGGACGGCAGCTATGGCTCCTCCAAAGCCAGCAATGAGCTGGGCGATATCAACAACCCGGTGTTCACCTCCGAAACCAGCGACGGTTGGGACAAGAACTACCGCCTGTTAGGTAACGTGTATGCGGAGCTGGAGATCATGGAAGGCCTGACCCTCCGCGGCAACTACGGTTTTGACGGCAGCATCTTTAACCAGTACAGCTTTGTGCCCCGGGTGCTGGACCAGACCCGTACCCGCGCCCAGGCCCAGCTATGGAACCGCAGCGAGAGCAACAGCTCCCAGTTGGGAGAGGTGTTTCTTACCTACAACAAGCTGCTGGCCGGCAAGCACCGTATAACCGCTACCGGTGGTTACTCCGTGCAAACCCAGAATGGTTACTTCTTCAGGGCCGAAAGCTGGGGGCTGAACGACGAGTCTGCAGACCAGCGCGTGCTGGATAACGGTAACGACTATCGTGCCATCAATGGCAACTATAACCCGGAAAGCGCCCTGGCCTCCGGCTTTGTGCGCGGCTTTTACGGCTATAAGGATAAATACCTGCTCACCGCCACCTTCCGCGCAGACGGATCTTCCCGTTTCCCCGAAGGCAAGCGCTGGGGGTATTTCCCGGCTTTCTCCCTGGGTTGGCGTGTGTCAGACGAAACCTTCTTTAAGGAAAACGTGCCTTTTGTCAGCAACCTGAAAGTGACCGGCGGCTGGGGACAACTGGGTAACCAGAACGTGGACGATTTCCAGTACCTGGCGCCCATTACCCGCAACCGGCAATACTCCTTTGGCGGAGAGCCCTACACCGGCATCTGGAACTCCAGCCTGGCCAACCCGGATATTACCTGGGAAAAGGCGGAAATGACCAATATCAGCATGGAGCTGGGCTTCCTGGAAAACAGGCTGAACGCCACCATCACCTGGTTTAATAAGAATACCCGCGACATGCTGGTGCCGGCGCCCGCGCTGGACCTGCACGGCACCTCCGGTATACCGGACCGCAACATCGGCCAGATGAGCAACCGCGGCCTGGAGCTGGAGCTGAGCTACCAGGGCGGCAACAAGGATTTCACCTACAATATCGCCGCCAACGCTTCCTTCATTAAGAACAAGGTGACCCGGCTGTACGAGGAAGGCACTTTTATCGGCTCCACGGAATACGGCCGCCAGGGCGCGGAAATTTCCCGCACCTATGAAGGACAGCCCATCGCTTCTTTCTATGGCTGGAAAACAGGCGGCGTATACCAGACGCAGGAGCAGATCAACCGGGACCCCAACATCGCCAACGACGACCGTAGGGGCAGCATCCGTCCCGGCGACATGATCTTCCTGGACGTGAACGGCGACGGGATGGTGAATGAGAACGACCGCGTATACCTGGGCGACCCGAACCCTGATGTTACCTACGGCATACAGGCCGGGGCCAGCTACAAAGGATTTGACCTCAGCCTGTCCTTTACCGGCGTAGCAGGCGTGGAGCTGTACAATGCAGACCGCATGCAGGGTACCGACCCTACCTACCCGTATAACATGTACGCCGAAATGCTGGACCGCTGGCATGGCGAAGGCACCAGCAACACCGTGCCGCTGATGACGCTGGACAGCGACAACCAGAATAACCGGGTGTCTGACCGCTTTGTGGAGAACGGCAGCTACTTCTCGCTGCGGAACGCTTCGCTGGGCTACACCATACCAGCCAAACTCTGGGGACGTTCAGGCATTTCCGATATACGCGTGTACGTAGCCGCGCAGAACCTGTTTATCCTGACGGATTATACCGGCCTGTCGCCCATACTGGGATATCCCAATAACAATGACGGCAACCGGCAGCGCGGTGTGGACGTAGCGGCCTACCCGCAGGCCAGGAGCTTTACCTTCGGCGCAACGCTTAACTTCTAACCCGTTAAACTGAATACTATGCAACCTAAGAAATATATATCCTTGCTATGCAGCGCCGCGCTACTGCTGATGGGCGCCTGCAACGTGCTGGACGTGGAGCCCAAAGGCAATTACACTACCGGCAACTACTGGCGCAACCAGAGCGATGCGCTGGACGGCATCACCGGCATCTACAACGTATTGCTGGAAGAGGAGTATACCGGCTTCCGGGAATTCGTGTTCGACAACTGCTCCGACGACCAGGTGCGGGGCGGGGACCACGGCTATGACCAGGCCATAGAGGATTTTACCTATGATCCTTCCACGCCTTCCGTAAGAACGGGCTGGAGATGGAAGTATGAGCAGATCAGCCGCGCCAACAATGCCCTGATCTACATCCCGGACATTACCGATATTGATCCCGCCATCAAGGACCGCTGCCTGGGCGAAGCGCATTTCCTGCGCGCCTTTGCCTACTGGCGCCTGATGGTGTTGTATGGCGAAGTGCCCATTATCACGGAAGAGGATGTGCTGAATGACAACTACAACAAGCCCAAAGTGAACATCGATACGCTGCGGCAGTATATAGAAGCCGACCTGCTGCAGGCCGCAAACCTGCTGCCGGAGACCTACGAAGCCGGCGACAAGGGGCGCGTAAGCAAAGGCTCCGCCTGGGGCCTGCTCTGCAAGCTGTACATGTACTGGGAAAAGCTGGACAATGCCATTGAATATGGCAGCATGGTGGTGAACAATGCCAACTATGCGCTGGCGCCCAACTACGTGGACAATTTCAACGCCGCCACCGGCAATAACTCCGAAGTGCTGTTTGCCGTACAGTCCGAAAACGGTTGGGGCTATACGGACTTTGTGACCTACCATGCGCCGCGCGCCTGGGGCGGATGGAGCTTCTTTTATCCCACCAAAGGGCTGGTGGATGAATTTGAGCCCGGCGATCCCCGCAAGGAGGTGAGCATCATGCAGGCCGGCGACCAGGTGGACATTGGCACGGAAATAGTTACCTACGATCCTTCCCTGTCCGGTACCGGCTACCACTACCGCAAGTTCTGCCGCTGGCTGAAATCCGGCGGCCTGGATTATTCCATGAAAACACCGTTGCTGCGCGCAGCAGACGTGTACCTGCTGGTAGCGGAAGCAAAGATCCGCACCTTGGGCCCGGGCGCAGGGGATGCAGAGATCAATGCCGTGCGCCGGCGCGCTTCCACGGCCCTGCCTGCAGTGAGCGGCGCCGGTATGACGGAGCTGATGCACGAGCGCCGCGTGGAGCTGAGCGGCGAGAACCAGCGCCACCAGGACCTGATGCGCTGGGACAAAGCGCAGTTGATAGACATTACCACCTACTACAATAAGCCCAAGCTTACCTATAATGGTACGCAGGAGCCGATAGGCGGTGCGCCGCGCACCTTTGTGCGCCCCAAGCATTACTATTTCCCGTTGCCGCAGCAGGAAATAGACCGCAGCAAAGGCGTGCTGATACAGAACCCGAACTACGTGAACTAAAAAAAGGTGAGGTGTTGATAAAAGGAGCCCTGTACCGGTTTACCCGGGCAGGGCTTTTTAAAAAAATTCCAAAAACCAAATTCCAAATCCCAAATTCCAAATCCCAAACCAGTCTGCCAGGGCCCCAATAAATAGCAGTTTTAAATGGTTGCTGAGTCCTTGTAGTTATTTTGATTTTTGGAATTTGGTTTTTGGAATTTTAAATTAAGTGTCATTTGTACAATAAAAAGAATAGTTGTACCTTTCGGCTACATGCCAAACAAAACGCAACCAAAATGACACGTTATAAAGAACTGCTGGCCACCGTTGCCATTACCACCACCTTTTTTACCGCTACCTATGCGCAGGCGCCGCAACAGCTTACCGTACAGGTCAACAAGCCCGGCGCAGCCATACAGCCCACCATGTGGGGCGTTTTCTTTGAGGACATCAATTTTGCGGCAGACGGCGGCCTGTATGCGGAGCTGGTTAAGAACCGTTCCTTTGAATTTGACGTGCCCCGGATGGGCTGGGAGGAAGTGAAGCAGGACAGCGCCGGCGGCAGTATCCTGATCATTAACCGCAGGGAAGATAACGCCAACAATCCCCGTTACGCCCGCATTACCGTAAAAGCGCCGGCCGGCGCTTATGGCCTGGCGAATGAAGGCTTCCGCGGCATAGGCATTGAAAAGGGAAAGCAATACCATTTTTCCATGCTGGCCGCCGCGCCCGCCGGCGCCGGTCTTAAAGCGCGGCTGGTGCTGCTGAACGAGAAAGGGGAAAACATAGGAGAAGCGGCATTAAGCGGCTTTGGCGGCAACTGGCGGCAGCACAAAGCGGTGCTCACCGCTACCGCTACGGCTGCCAAAGGCAAGCTGCAGGTACTGTTCAGCGGGGAAGGGGAAATAGACGTCGATATGGTATCCCTGTTCCCGGCGGATACCTGGAAGCAGCGGCCCGGCGGCTTGCGGGCGGACCTGGTGCAGATGCTGGCCGATCTGAAGCCCGGCTTCGTGCGCTTTCCCGGGGGCTGCATTGTGGAGGGAAGAGATTTGCTCAACCGTTATCAATGGAAGAAAACCGTCGGCAGCCCGGAAGAGCGCAAGCTGATCATCAACCGCTGGAACACCGAGTTCAGGCACCGTTCCACACCGGACTATTTCCAGAGCTTCGGGCTGGGCTTCTTTGAATATTTCCAACTGGCAGAAGACCTGGGCGCCGCGCCGTTGCCCATCCTCAACTGCGGGATGGCCTGCCAGTACAACACTGGCGAAGTAGTGGCCATGAACGAGCTGGACCCTTATGTGCAGGATGCGCTGGACCTCATCGAGTTTGCCAATGGCGATACCAATACCAAATGGGGGAAACTGCGTGCAGACATGGGGCATCCCGCACCTTTCCATCTCACCATGCTGGGCGTGGGCAATGAGCAGTGGGATGCACAGTACGTGGAGCGCTACAGGGTATTTGAGCAGGCCATCCTGTCAAAATACCCGGATATAAAGCTCATCGCCAGTGCCGGTCCCGCTTCCAAAGGCCCCAGGTTCGATTACCTCTGGAAGGAGCTGAAAGGCAGCCGTGCCGGCTTTATTGATGAACATTACTATATGCCTCCCGAATGGTTCCTGGCCAATGCCGGCCGCTATGATCATTATGACCGCAAAGGGCCTAAGATTTTTGCCGGGGAATATGCCGCCCATACCAGGGAAGGGAAGGAGGCGGAAAGCCGCAATACCTGGGGCAGCGCCCTGGCGGAAGCTGCTTTTATGACCGGCCTGGAGCGTAATGCCGATATGGTGCACATGGCTTCCTATGCACCCTTATTTGCCCATGTGGATGCCTGGCAATGGCGCCCGGACCTCATCTGGTTCGACAACCTGCGGGTAGTTGGCACGCCTAACTACTACGTGCAGCAACTGTTCTCCGCCAACAAAGGCACGCAGGTGGTGCCGGTGCTGCGCAATGGCGCGGTGCTGGCCGGTGAGGACAGCCTTTACGCCAGCGCGGTGATAGACGCTCCTGCCAAAAAGATACTGCTCAGGATCGTCAATGTTTCTTCCAGACCTGTATCCTTCAACGTGATGCTGGAAGGCGCGGTAGCGGCCGGCCAGGCCCCGGTGCAGCAGGTGCTGACCGCTCCCAATACCGGGGACATCAATACCCTGGACACGCCGCGCCAAATCATGCCTGCGGAGCAAACACTCAGCGCCAGCCGCAACCGCATCCGGGTTACTGCCGGCCCCGCTTCCCTGAACGTAGTGGCGGTGCCGTATAAGTAATAGTGAAAGGTGAACTTTTCACCATTCACTTTATTTAGTATTTTGTGATATGGAACAATTCAACCTGGATTTCGATCTGCAGGGCCGGAACTATGTCATACCCGTTACCTTGCATCACGAACATGGCGCCACATTTTACAGGGCCCTTGTCGGAGAAGACCATGCCATCGATTATTACCGGCAGGAGAATGGTGTACTGAAACCTGAAGTAGTCACATCGGAAGACCCGCAACTGGTAAATGCCATCGCTACCAGGATACTGGCGCACCTGCACCGGCCGGATAACAACAGCCACCCGTCTGTGCCATAAGCGGCGCATAACGGGCTGGCGATAGCCAATGATAGCCAACGTAATAATTAACCATGCCTTACTGTAACCATATCCTCCTGGAAACAGGCGCTCGCTGTTTTAACAGGTTATTTTTGTCCGTATTAGTAAAAGTATCAATCATTTACATCTTATTAACAATTAACCGGCGTAAATTGCAGAACTTGCAGCAGGGCCGGTTGCCCGCCTTTTAACCAATACATACGTGGTGAAAATGATGGAGAATAATGGATTGAAAAGCTATCTCTTCTTATTGGAACTGGTACGTGAAGAGGACATTGACACGCTGGAGTATTTGTACCGGGGGGTGCAGGAACGTTATGAACAACATGCTGAAAACACGCCCGGCGACCTTGAAAAGTACCTGCGGTACTATCCCGCCAGGCTGAAAAGCGCGCAACAACTGGCGGCGCAGTGGCTGGAACGTTACCCGCAATCCTATGCCGCGCACATCATCCTCGCCCATGCCGTACTGGCGGATGCCTATGCCAGGAGAGGCGCACTACCGGTGCAGCACGCCTCCGTATACAGTCTCAAAAGTCTTAAAGCCGGCATGGATCATGCCGCCGCTTTGCTGGAAGCTGCGGTAGCGCTTTCTACCCGGCCTTTTCATGCCTGGCTGTACCTGGGGCATATGTACGCCGTGGACGCGCGCTATGGCGATGAAAAGGAATTTTTACCGGAAGATATCGGCGTAGTGTACCAGTTGCCGCTTTGGTATAAGAGAGCGGAGCAACTGGAGCCCGGCGCTGTCAGCTCGCGTATAGCCATGCTCGATGCCCTGCGCCGCGGGCACCCCGCTACGTGGGACGACAGTATGCAGGCCTACGCCTACCTGCTCTACAACGGCCTGTCTGCCCCCGCGCGCAATGAAGTGCGGGCGGCATTTCGCGGGCATTATGCGCAGTATTGCTGGCAGCACAGGCTGCACCCCGCCACCGCGGCGCAACACTTCCACATCATGCACCGCCTTAGCCCGTCTATGGGCGCGCCGGCGCTGGCCCGCTTCTACTGGCGCACCGGCGAGCCGGGAAAGGCGAAGCAGTATTTTACCGAAGCCCTCACGCTGCATCCCGAAGATGCCGCGCTGCTGTATGACTATGCCGATTGCCTGGCCGCTGCCGATCCCGCAGCGCCCCAGGCCGTGATCTATTTCAGAAGGGCCGCCCGTTATGGCTATCCCGCCGCCTGGCAACGCCTTGGCGACATATACCGCCAGGGGCTGCACGGGCAGGAAAAGCATATCCGCAAAGCCGTCAGCTATTATCATATCGCCTGGCGCGAAGGCTGCCTGGAAGCAGGGGAGCGGCTGGTGCATATTTTCTGGAAAGGCCATGCAGACACCGGCGCTTTCCGCAACCGCGACAAAGCCGTCCGCCTGCTGAAAGTGCTGGCGCAGGATGGCAGCGGCTGGGCCTGCGCCCGGCTGGCAGAGCTGGAGCTGGAAGCCCGTACCCGCGATCATGACTACAGTATGGCCACCTACTATATTAACCTGGGTATCCATTACGGTAGCATGCACTGTTACTACCTGGTGGGCAAGCGTATTTACGAAGGCCGCCTGCTGTGGAGAGGTGTGCATATAGTGCCCGGCAACTTCTTCAAGCCCAACCGCGCCGACCGGAAAATGGCCATCGATTACCTGCAGAAAAGCGCCGCCCTGGGTTATGTAAAAGCAATGGCCTGCCTGGCCCGTTATTTTGACCGGGGCTATGAAGAGGACCGGAGCCCCGCCGCCGCGGCAGACTGGTACTGCAAGACCGCCGACCTGGACCCCCAGGACAGGGAGAGCTGCTGCTATGCCGCTTTCAGGGCCGTTTTTTACGGGGAGCATAAAGGCAGGAACCTGAAGGCCGCCGCCCGCTACCTGCACCAGGGCGCCGCAGTGAATGGCTCCGAATGCCAGTACCGCCTGGCCTATGAGCTGCTCAATGGTGGCTTTGCCTATGACCGCTCCGGCGTGCTGCAGCCCCACCTGGGGCCTGCAGATGCGCGCAATGTGCGCATGGCCCTGCAACTATATGAAAAGGCCGCCGATGCCGGGCATGTAGAAGCCATGTACTACCTGGCGGCGTTCTACGAAAGGCATGCCGCCAGCAAGGCCGATCACCTCAAGGCATTCCTGTATTTCCTGCTGGCCGCGGAAGCCGGCAAAACCATCGCACAAAAAGAAGTAGGCTGCTATTATCTCAATGGCCTGGCCGTAGAGAAAAATGAGACCCATGCGCTTTTCTGGCTGAACATGGCGGCCGACAGCGGCGAACCGGCCGCCCGCGAGCTGCTGGAAAAAGTAGGCCGGCAGCAGTGAAACCTTTGCCGGATAATTCTCCGCCCATAATCCGTAGCTCACTCCTTCCTTCTCCTTGCCGCTACCTCAAGGTTTGTTATCGTCGTTCCCCATAACGATTGAAAATCACCGCAATGCATATCGCCCCCATACTAACTGTCAGGCCAGTGCAATCATATCGCGGCGCTTGCTTTTATTCTTGTCGATTTTAGCTATATTTTATTGCACTAAATATCAAGCTATGGGACCCTTTTGCACATAAGAGGATATTACTCTCTATGCCTTAATAATCTAAACCGTCATGTTTAACAGCACTGATAACAGCAGCCCGGCTGGCTGCACGGACCGTCGTATAAATGATGCTCTTCGGCCTTTCTGTAAGGGAAGTTTTTTCTCATCTCAAAATGATATATTATGAAACACACAATCAACATCCCAAAGCTCTATTGTCCATTTCCCTCCCGTATTAGCCCATTGGTGGAAAAGGTGGATCAACACACATTTCGTTGGTTACATAAGTTCAATTTGCTGCAGTCCGACGAAATGTACGAGAAGTTCCGGCGCTATAAATTTGCCTGGATGACAGCCAGGACTTACCCTTACGCGGATTATGAATTTCTCTGTATCGCCAACAACCTCTACACCTGGCTCTTTGTCCTGGATGATCAGTTGGATAACATCAAGCCTGAAACAGACAGCGTAAGGGAGCGGCCATTTCTGCAAAAAATAATTGCAGACTTCATGAACATACTCAGGTATGATAAAGTGATAACACCGGCAGAAGGAGGCGATATACTGGCAGCCTTATCTGATTTCTGGTCGCATATTCTGAAAATGAGCAGCACTTCCTGGCAGAGCCAGTTCATGTTAAGCTTTAAGGCCACTTTTGAAGCGGCAGTATGGGAAGCCGTTAATGCAAAAAGGAAACAACACCCGGATGTTACTCAGTACATGAATTTGCGGACTTTCTTTAGCGGCGCTAATTTAGGAACCGATATGATTGAAGTGGCATCAAAAGTTTGCTTGCCGGTTTACATATTACAGAACGAGCAATTTCAGAAACTGGTTGACCTGGGACGCCGGGTCGTATGTTGGGCAAATGACTTGTTTTCTCTTTCCAAAGAGCTGGAACACGGAGACCAGCACAACCTTGTTGTGGTGCTTATGAACCAGCACAACATGTCATTGGAAGAGGCAATCGCAGAAGCCGCAAAAATTCACAATAAGGAAGTAAGGCAGTTTATTGAATTAAAGTACAAGCTACCTTCATTTGGAAGCTGGAAAGTTGATGATGATGTCAGGAGATATATTGATGCGCTGGAAATTATGGTCAGGGGATTCTTTGACTGGTCTGTTTATGATACGGACCGTTATCACTTCACTTACGCGGAAGATCGTAAAAAGAAATCTCTTGTGAGGGCGGCTTAAACCGCAGTAGAACCAATGGTATTGTCACTCACAGAAGAAATTGCCAGGTGTTTATGCATAGCATTGTTCAGCAGCTTGAAGGAAATGGGCTTGAGTATATAATCATTGGCACCTGCCTGTAGTAATTGTTCAATCTCTTCATGGGCGCTGTCACCTGAGATCGCGATGATAGGCAAATGTTTGAGCCTGGGGTGCTTTCTAATATATTCAATTGTTTCCCTGCCACTCATTTTGGGCATATGGGAATCGATAAGTATAAGGTCAAGCTGCTCTTTCAGCGCTATTTCAATGCCCTCAATACCATTGTTGGCAAGAAAGGGTCTACATCCGGACCTTTCGAGAAATTTGAGAAGATAAAGCTGGCTCATGGAGTTGTCTTCACAAATCAGCACTTTCTTGCCTTTACATATACTTTGCTCAGAATTGGAGACAGATGAAGGTTCGCTTTCTTCTTTTCCGATTCTGAGCGGTATATTAACCGTAAAAGTGGTGCCGTTACTATTGCTGGTAACAGCAATAGTGCCTTTTAGCAATTGTACAAAATGCTTAGTAATATAAAGCCCCAGCCCGGTGCCTTCAATAAGTGCATTTTTTTCCGTCTCGAACGGTTCAAAAATGCGGTCTGTCTTTCCCGCATCTATGCCCTTACCCTGGTCCTGTACGCTAATATATAACAGTTTGTCGCCTTTGTATGCTTTTATGCTAACGGTGGTTTTATCCCTGGTAAATTTTATAGCATTTATCAGCAGGTTACTTATGACCTTTGTCAGCTTCCCTTTATCGCTGATAATAGAAACCGGCAAATTCTCCCGGAGCTCTGTTAGTATTTCAACACCTTTCGTATTAGCGGAATATTGATATACTTTAGCAAGGTTAGTAAGAAACTGGTTTATGTTAACGGGTTCTTCCGCTACCTCATTTATTCTGCCCGCCTCAATCTGCGACATGTCCAGTACGTTATTGACCTGCTGCACGGCATTGTTGCTGGCCGCATACAGATCTTCCGCCAGCCGCTTAATGTCCTCAGGAGAATAGTTATTATTCTCCGCATACATTAACAGGGTCTGGCTGATCTCATGAATCGCATTTAACGGTGCTCTTTGTTCATGATTCGTTACCCGGATGAAAAAGTTCTTGGCCATATTGGCGGCTTCCAGTTCCATGGTTCGCTTTAGATTAAGTAGCGAGGTGTCATAATCCTTTTTGTAGAACCAGATCACCAATGCATCCAGGAAAATAATTCCCGGCATTGCCAGCCAGCGAACCAGGAATTCATTTTCCCGGGTTGTTAAGATGGGCGGTACAAGCTGGTAGTAGAAATTGATCTCGCATAGCACTAATGTAAGTGCGGCTATGATAACACTAATCGTACGATGTCCTGAAGAAGGTTTAAACAATAAAAAGGTTACTCCAAACAGGAATATAAAAGCCAGGTGCACCTCTACAATTGCCCCGAAAATAGCGCTGAAATATACTAAAGAGGCATTAACCGTTAATACAACGCCATAGCTTGCGGCAGTATTCTTCTTAAATCCGTTTAACAATATAACAGCCACAAAGATCATTGCCTCTATGAACGCAGGTATTAATACGCCAAGGTTACCAGTAATCAAATAAAAGGAGATTCCGAAGAGGAAGCAAAAGGAGAGGGCAACTAAGCTAAAGCAATTGACAAGGAATATTGGGTTCTTAGATAATGTTTCTGTATCCTCAACGCCTGCAGCAGCTATTTTTTTAAGTGTAAGCATCAGTGCCATAAGGGGGTAGTTAGTAAAATTACTGGGATTCACACCTGCATAACATTCGCAAAACAGCTAAATGGCCGTTCTGCATAGAAGGAAAGAATCCCCTGGTTCTTTTAAGGTTTAACGATATAATATGGTTCTCTAATGGTTATCAATCTTTCTATCTTTTCCAGGCATAATAAAAACCGTAGTGCACCCAAAATAAGAAAAATTTCACTAAATCTCAAAATTAGTGCTACGCCGGCAATTTACAAATAATCCGCTGAAGCTGCATCCGGCAGGAGCCGCTTCAGCAGGCCGCACAACAGTTTAAAGTCAACCGGTTTGATGAGGCAGCCGCTGGCTCCTGCCTGCAGCACGTCCTCCCTCACCGCCGTATCTGCAGAAGTAATGATCACCGGGATGTGCCGCAGGAATGGGCTGCTTTTGAGCTGCGTCAGCAAAGCCTTCCCATCCATCCCCGGCAGCCCGATATCCGAGATAATAACGTCGTAGGGCACACAGCCGGCGCGGTACAGCCCTTCCTGCCCGCTTTCCGCCAGGGCTACGGTAAAACCGATCCCTGCCAGGTAGCGGTGCAGGTACTGCCGGCTCATCGGGTCGTCCTCCACCAGCAGCACCTTTTTGTCCCTGAAGGATACGTGATCCGCCGTGTCCTGACCGGTAGCTGTCAGGGCATCGCCCTCCGGGGTATGCAGGGGAAGGCTGATAGTGAAGGTGGCGCCCTGCCCGGGCAGGCTGCTCACCTGTATATCTCCCTGCAGCAGGTTCGCCAGCTTGCGGGCAATGTGCAGGCCCAGGCCGGTGCCTTCCGCAAAATTGATGCGCTCACGGGTAAACTCGTCAAACAGGGCTGGCATTCTATCCTGGCTAATGCCGGCGCCCTGGTCCTTTACGGAAATATGCCACAGCGTATCCTGTTGTTGCACGCGCACGGTAACGGTTGTATTTTTTTTCGTGAACTTGATAGCGTTCCCGATAATATTGCTGGTGATCTTGGTCAGGATCGTTTTGTCTTCCCATATCACCGCAGGCAGGTTTTCAGCGGTTTCCACCCGGATGCGCACCTCCCTGGTATCTGCAAAGTACCGGTAGATATGAGCGATCTCCTGTATCCATTCCCGTGGATCAATGCTTTCGCGTTTGATGTCGTCCGGGTGGCCGGCCTCTATCTTGCTTTTGTCCTGTACATTGTTGATGATGCTGAGCACGTGGTGGCAGGCAAAGTGCAGGTGCTGATCGGTAATACGCTCCGTGTCCGTCTTGGCTTCTATCAGCTTCAGTTGTGAAATGCTGTAGATAGCGTTCAGGGGAGTGCGTATCTCGTGGGTCAGCTCCCGCAGGAACACCTTCAGGGAGCGGTTCGCTTTTTCCAGCTCCTGCGTATGCGCCTTTACTTTGTTTACCAGCGAGGTGTTGTGCTGCATGTAGTGTAGCAGGGTCAGCACCGTTAAAAAAAGGATCACGCCAATGGCGGAATAATGCACCACCAGTTGCACTACGGGTGTGAAAGGGAATGGCGCTACAAAAGCGTGGAATTTATTGGCCTCTATCACGCCCAGCAAAATGCCGCTACCCGCCAGGCTCACACGCACGGCCGTTCTGTTCTGCAGGAAGAGCAGCGAAGTCACGATCAGGAACAGCGCCAGCCAGAGCCCGTCTATAGCCTTTCCCAGCAAGAGGCCAAAGTACAGGATGGCTGCATGTAGCACCACCAGCAGGCCGGTGGTAGCCAGTTGGTGCCGCCCGAAATGGTTCAGGGCGATCACCGCCACAAACAGCGCGCTTTCAATGGAAGTAGCGATCAGCACAATAAGATGGCCGGAAATGAAATAGAAGAGCAGGCCAAAGCCAAGGCTCAGCAGGATCAATGAGCAGGCAATACCATTTACTTTGCAGATCAGCAGTTTTTCATGGCCGTCCGCGACATGCCGGGTGCCGATATGCAGCAGGGTTGAGAGGGTTTTGATAGCAGACATAACAGTGTAGTTGCGTTATCGCATTGGATAAGGTTATTTTGAGTAATTGATCTTAGGGGCCCTGAACTGCTATATAAAGGTAATTAAATAATCGAAACGTTATATGAGCATTAATTCGTATGTAAAATCCTTTTATGTGTAAGGTTGGTTTGTTTTACCGGAAAAAATAACTTGTTTTGTAATGTGAAGCTATACCTGAGAAAGTTATGTTGTTGCCCGTAAAAGATAACCCGTACTTTCTGTAGCCGTTTTTAATTCAACATCGTATGAGAATGCCGTTGCTGGTGTAAACTAAACATTGTTGCAGTCCTGTAAAAAGAGTACAATGCCCTGCCGTGAAAATTCGTTGCTGACAAGTCCTGCCCGGCCCTGTTGCCTGTTGGCCATCCTGTTCCTGTTCTTCCTGCATACTACCGCTGCGCAGACGCCAGACAGCACTGCTGCCGCCATTAGCCGCCTGCCTGAAAAGTACCTGTCGCAGGTGAGCGGCAAGTCCCGTCATTTTGAAAAGCAGGTGAGCAAGCGCTCGGAAAAAGCTCTGAACAAACTGGCCCGCCAGGAAAAGAAAATGCAGGCCAGGCTGGCAAAGATCGACTCCGTGGCGGCTAAGAATATCTTTACCCGCTCCATTGATTCCCTGGGCAATTTGAAGAGCAGGCTCCATCAGAAAACAGCCGGTCTGCAGGCCTCCGCCGGCAGCTACTCCGGCTACCTGGACACGTTGCAAAGCTCCCTTTCTTTTCTTAAGGATGCCAAAAACCTGGGCGAACAATCCAAAGCCCTGCAGGAAAAGCTGAGTGGCTCGCTGAAAAATGTCCAAGCGCTGCAATCCAGGTTGCAACAGGCGGAGCAGATCAAGGCCTATATCCGGGAACGTAAGCAGCAGTTGAAGGAGCAGTTGGCTCAATATACCGGTTTTAGCAAGGACCTGCAAAAGATCAACAAAGAGGCCTATTACTACGGGCAGCAATTGCGTGAGTACAAGGAACTGCTGAAAGATAAAAAGAAGGCGGAAGCGAAAGCTATGGCGCTGTTGAAACAGGTGCCAGCCTATAACAGCTTTTTGCAAAAGCATTCCCAACTGGCCAGCTTGTTCAACTTGTCCGCCGCCGGCAATACCGCACAGAACCTGGAAGGCTTGCAGACCCGTGCTCAGGTGGAGCAGTTGATCCAGCAAAGACTGGGTGGCGGTGGCCCCAATGCGCAGGCAGCGGTGAGCCAGCAGCTCTCGCAGGCGCGGGAGCGCTTCAATGAGCTGAAGGACAAATTCCCCAATGTGGATAATGCCGCCGACATGCCGGACTTCAAACCCAACGAGATGAAGAGCAAAAGTTTTTTGCAGCGGCTGGAGTTTGGCGGCAACCTGCAGTTCCAGCGTTCCTCCCAATACTTTCCCACCACCAGCGACATCGCCGGGCAAGTAGCTTACCAATTCCACAAGAACGGCAGCGCGGGCATCGGCGCCGCATACAAGCTGGGCATGGGCACCGGTTTTAACAACATCCGATTTTCCCACCAGGGGGTAGGACTGCGCTCTTTCCTGGACTGGAAGCTGAAAGGCACTTTTTACATCAACGGCGGTTTTGAACAGAACTACAACAGCCAGTTGCTGAACGAGGAGCAGTTGCGGAATTTCGACAACTGGCAGGGGAGCGCCCTGATCGGGATCAGCAAGAAGTACAAGGTGAGCAGCAAGCTGAAAGGGAATATTATCCTGCTGTATGATTTTTTGCATAACCAGCATGTGCCCAGGACGGACCCGGTGAAGCTGAGGTTGGGGTATAATTTCTGATCAGTACTGTAACATTAAATAAACCCTATACAAATGCGTAAAGAAAATCTCATGAATAAAATTTGGATAATAACTATTTGCTGTTCTTTGGCTACAATAAGGCTTGCCGCTCAAAATTCACTAACCTTCGCAGATACCAGGAATGTTCCTACGAACCCGGCAAGTTATAATAGATCATTTGCGGTTAGTTTTAAATATGCTGATTCCATACAGTTATCGGGTAGTGGAGGTAATTTTGTTGCCCTGCTGGGAATGCGTGCTTGGACAGATAATACCGGCGGAAAATCTCATGAGCTGGCCTTTTCACAGAATAGCAACATTTACGTGAGGTCCGGGTTTGCCCCAACCTGGGAAAAATGGCGGAGATTAATATCGGAAGACGTTAATGGCAATGTCGGCATAGGCACTACTAATCCCGGCACTTACAAGCTTGCCGTAGAAGGCACCATCGGCGCTCGCAAAGTAAAAGTCACCCAATCCGGCTGGGCCGATTTCGTCTTTCATCCTGATTACCAACTCCCATCCCTCTATGAAATAGAAAAATACATTACAACCAACCGCCACCTGCCGGATATCCCTGCCGCTGCGGAAGTAGAGCAGGAAGGGCTTGACCTGGGAGAGATGGATAAAAAGCTGCTGCAGAAGATCGAGGAGCTGACGCTGTATATCATCCGGTTAAATAAAAAGAATGAAGCGTTGGAACAACGGGTGGCGGAGCTGGAACAGCAATCGTGCATCAATAAACCGTAACTCCTATACCTTCTTTGCAAATGATCCTTTTTATGAAGAAAATTTTACTCTTTTGCTGCTGCCTGCTGGCGCTGATGCAAACCTATGCCCAGACTAAGGTGCTGGATTATGATGTAACGTCGTTTAATTTCGATGGCACACTGGTAAATGGTGCTAAGATCAAGACCAACCTGCCATTCACCGATGGAAGCCAGATGCCCACTATTATTATCGAGGGATATGCCTACGGTTCATCCAGCCCAATTGGGTTGATACTTACCTACTATATATATGGAGGTGTCTTTTACCAGCCATTGGTGTCCTCATTTGGTGCGGTTACTCCTCCCATCTACCTGGCCAATGAAGGAGGAAAAGTGGTGATCTTTATCGAGCGAAAGGAGTTCCATTTAAGATTTAATGTACGCGCCTTTGCACAGGGGCGTGTGGGAGACGTGCAGGCTAACTATGACGGTTGGGCGGTTGTCGACGAGTCCATATCCGCCAGTGCCACCGGAAAGGTACTGGTGCCCTATAGAAACCGGTTTGCAGGGGATGTTTTCCTGACGGGTGGTGTATGGAATAAGGATAGTAAGGTCGGGATCGGTACCACTTCCCCGAGTGCACAATTGAATGTGCAGGGCGGCGCTATCCGTCTGAGTAATCCCGGTGGTTATCCCTATGGAATGAATATAGATGTAGACTACCCCTCGGGGTGGGCCCGGGAGTTCAGTATTTCCCACGGAAGCACAGGCAAAATGTTTTCGGTGGGGGCATTCGGCAGTGGCAATACGCTTACCTATGGATATATAGGAGGCAATACTACTGCCGATGCCGCCCAGGATGCTCCCTGGATGGTCTTTAAACCGGATGGTAACGTTGGTATTGGCACAGTTACTCCCGGAGCGTACAAACTCGCCGTAAAAGGAACCATTGGCGCTCAGAAGGTAAAAGTCACCCAACAAGGTTGGGCCGATTTTGTATTTCAACCTGGTTACCAACTGCCTTCCCTGTATGAAATAGAAAAATACATTAAAGCCAACCGGCATTTGCCGGGTATTCCTACTGCTGCGGAGGTGGAAAAGGAGGGGCTGGACCTGGGAGAGATGGATAAGAAGTTGTTGCAGAAGATAGAAGAGCAAACCCTTTACCTAATAGAACTAAACAAAAAGATTGATGCCCTGCAACAAAAGAACGCCCTGCTACAGGGTCAGGTTGATAGTTTAAGCAATAAGTAAAAAAGTAATGTAATGGAATCTATGAAGAGAAAATTGGTAAAACCCCTGCTTGCTTTTATGAGCATAGCAATTTTAATGATCTTCCCAATTGGACAAGCATTTTCCCAGCAAACGAGTCCTAACATACTGTCCAAGCTGGTTGTTCCTGCACCTACCTCAGCAGAAATAGCAAAGTACACCGATATTCCGGTAAGCCTGTATACGGGAACTCCCGGTATATCTGTTCCGCTGTATGAGATCAATACAGGTTTTTTAACGCTTCCGCTTACTTTAAGCTACCATGCATCCGGTATAAGGGTAAACGAAAATGCCAGTAGTGTCGGTCTAGGCTGGACTATAAATGCGGGTGGGGCTATTACAAGATCGGTATTAGGCATGCCCGATGATGGTAGCTACCAGGATATTGGAGGACTAGATTGGATAGGCGGCGGATTCGATTTGAATGACCCGGATGATTATCGCTTGCTCCCTACCTTGTATGAGAATACGATTGACGGTGTACCGGATCTTTATATGTATAATTTTAATGGATACAATGGCCGGTTTATTGAGGCAGACCAGATAAGACAGTTACCCCAAACAAATGTAAGCATCACCAAAGGAATGGGGAACCAGGAGTGGACAATTGTTACAGAGAATGGAACTATATATACTTTTGCCGCACGTGAAATAAGCCAGAATAAGAGTGGTACCAGCGCATCTTCCAGTACTTCCGCCTGGTATCTTACGAAAATACTGGCGCCTAACAGGAACGACTCCATTGTATTCACTTATATAAGTGCTTCTTATGAAGTAGAAATAGGCACCAATTTTTCAATGGATCTATGGCAGACTGGTGCTGGTTATATTGAACATGGTGGATCTTCCCGGACAACGTATGTGTCAAGAGTAATAGAAGGGAAACAACTCACCAGGATTGAATTCAATGGAGGAAGCGTGGATTTCGACGTTACGCTGAACGTCAGGCAGGACCTGGGCGCTCCATTAGTGCGAGGGATGACGGTGACTAATAAAGAGGGGAAAATCATAAAGTCAATATCATTCCAACATGATTATTTTAATAGTGATAAGACAGATGCCAAAAGTAAACGGCTTAAGTTAACAGATGTACTCATCTATCCTGCAGGGACAACAGACGCAACAAGAGCGGAAAAGTACTCCTTCTCATATAACACTACTCCGCTTCCCTCAAGAGGCTCGTTTTCACAGGATCATTGGGGATACTATAACAATGCAAATAATAGTACGCTGATACCCACATGGACAAATTGCCATGATAATTTCGAGAGTTGTTTGCTCTGTGCTACAAGGCCATATACCTATACCTTCAAGGGAGCAAATAGAGAGCCCAAGGCTCAATATGTGAAAGCAGGAATATTGGAGAAAATAACCTATCCAACAGGCGGATACACCACATTTGAATATGAAGCACATGATGCGCCCCCGGTTACTCCAACATCTACAGTTGTAAATGATGTTTGGGCTGAGGCTTTTGCATATAACTCAGGGTCGAGCAGTACTTTTGCGAAAGACTCATCCGATGAGTATACTATTCCTGCAGGATCCGGTAATGTTTGCGCAGTACTTTATGGAGCCCAGGGAGTTGCTCTTGAACATGATGACGATGCGGCACAAATTAACCATGCGGCCACTAAAGTAATTTTAAAGAAAAAAGGGAGTACGACCTCCGTCGTGAGCCTTACATTTCCCTATTCAAGTACCGGTGATTACGACAAGGTCGCTACCGCAGAATTGGAGGCAGGACAAACTTACTATGTATATGTTGAAACCAGGGGGCCCAATTTTACAGTATCGGGAAATCTTAACATGAAGTTTCCGGAGACAATCGCCAATGGTAACAGGCTGATTGGTGGATGCCGCATAAAAAAAATGGTATTTCATGATCCTGTGACAGGTAAGGACCAGGTTACTAAGTATGAATACAGGCAACCTGATAATCCGGATTATTCCAGCGGAAACATTTCCGGCGATCCGGAATATACCATGACAATATTCAGGTTTGTAGACAGGTCGCCAACGCCATGCGATCAAAAGTATGAATTAGGAACCAGGTTGATGTCAAACAGTATCTTTAATCTGGGAGCAGGAAGTCATGTAGGATATTCCTATGTAAAAGAGATCCACGGAGAAAATGGAGAAAATGGCTCGACCCTTTATAAATTTACGAATGATTGGACTGGGTTGTTTGGTGAGTTTGATGCGAGCTGGAGAAGGGGGCAGTTGCTTGCTCAAACTGATTATAATAGCGCGGGGAAAATACTCAAAACAATAACGAATCATTACAAGTTTGACAACAGGAACTACGCTATTTTTGAAGGCCGGCAAATAACTTCCTATGCAGCACACGTATGTGCCAGTACCACAGCATACAACCCTGCCTATCCTGTATTCACAAATCTAAAAACGTCTACCTTCCCTTCTGAATGGATGTACAAGGACATTACGGAAGAAAAGATATATACATCCGGATCAGGTACGGAGTCTCTGAGTAATACACAAACATTCTACTATGATAATCCCCAGCATAAAGCGCTGACAAGAGTAGTGTCCACTTTGTCTGATGGCACTGAAACGACGCAAAACTTTAAATATACCGCAGATTTTTCCATTCCCACAGGAACCCTTCCGGCAGATTTGACCGCAATAAAAGACATGCAGGATAAACATATGTATGATGTTGTAGAGCAATACACTCAGCAAATCGCTCCGGGCACCACAACATCCACTACAGTTGCAGGTGTCTATAATCAATACATAAGCAGTGCCAGTAGTTGGGGCAAGGTTACGCTACTTGATAAACAATATAGAATGGAAACGGCTGTGCCGGTCAATAATTTTGTACCGGCATACTTGTCTGGTTCTAACCTGGTCAAAGATAGCCGTTATGTGCCGGAAACAAGCATTAGTAAGTACGATGGCAGGTACAATATATCCGAGGCAGAGCAAAGAGGTAATCAGTCCGCCTATCTATGGGATGTTAATAGACAATACATAATGGCCAGGGTAGCGAATGCAGGACAGTCTGACATTGCCTATTGCGGCTTTGAGGCCGATGGAAAAGGAAATTGGTCCTTTACAGGGACGTCCACTGCAGATGCTACTTCTCCAACTGGCAGGAAGTGCTACAATCTAGGCCAGTCCGGTGGTAACATTAGCAGAGCAGGGCTGATCAGCAGCAAAACCTATATCGTTTCTTATTGGACCAGGAATACATCGCCATATACACTGGCAGGTACAAAAGTGGGGTATCCTGTTAAAGGAAGAACTGTTAACGGTTGGACTTACTTTGAACATAAGATATCCGGTCAAAGTACGATTACAATAAGCGGCGCCGGTTTTATTGATGAGTTAAGGCTATACCCCGAAACTGCGCAAATGGAAACTTACACATATTCCCCATTGGTTGGGGTCACTAGTCAATGTGATACGAAGAATCGGGTCAGTTATTATGAATATGATGACTTCAACCGCCTCAAACTCATCAAAGACCAGCACGGCAAGATCCTCAAGCAATACGATTACCAGTATCAAAAACCCATCACCCAATAATTCCTGAACCTTTGAAAACAGATAGTATGCTTAATATTTTATCCTATATCAAACGCAGCAGTTGGGTTTTGTTGTTATTGGGAATAGTGAATGAAGCTGCCGCACAAACCCCCAGCACCAGCACCCGCCCTGCGGCTACGGCTATCACCCCTCCCGGCGCCTATACAAATACCACTATCAACTACATCCGCACCTGGGAGCCCAGCATGCCCACTTCCGATCCGGCAGTGGTCACAGCCACCACACGTACGGTGCAGGAAGTAAAACAGGCCACCCAGTACTTTGATGGCCTGGGCCGGCCTTTGCAAACGGTAAGCAAAGCCATTACACCCGGCGGCAAGGACCTGGTAGCGCCCGTAGTATACGATGCCTATGGGAGAGAGCAGTACCAGTACCTGCCTTATGCCCCGCAAACTGCAGGTGACGGAAAATTCAAGACCGATCCTTTCAATGCGCAAAAGTCCTTTTACCTGGATGGCACACTGGCTCCCGGCGCTGCGGGCGAGTCCATTTATTATAGTCAGGCCGAATACGAAGCCTCCCCGCTGAACCGCGTGCTGAAGACCTATGCCCCCGGCAATACCTGGGCAAAGAATGATCCTGACGGCGTAGAAAAAGGCGGTAATAAGTTTATCGAACAGCAATACCTGGTCAATACCGCCGCAGACGGCGTCCGCATCTGGAATATGCCTGCCAGTAGCTCCATCCCTACCAGCACCAGTGCCTATGCTGCCGGGCAGTTGTACAAGAACGTCACCAAAGACGAGCGCGGCCTGCGGGTAGTGGAGTTTAAGGACAAGGAAAACCGGGTGGTGCTCAAGCAGGTAGAACTGACCGGCGGAGCCGCTGACGGTCATACCGGCTGGCTCTGCACCTATTATGTGTATGATGACCTGGGCAACCTGCGCTTTGTGATCCCACCCAAAGCAGTAGAGCTGATCAGATCTAACTGGGTGATCAGCTCCACCATTGCCGGTGAACTGTGTTTCCAGTACCAGTATGATGGCCGCAACCGGATGATCGTCAAGAAAGTGCCCGGCGCCGCCGTTGTAGAAATGGTTTACGATGTGCGGGACCGGCTGGTGTTTACCCGGGACGGTAACCTGCTGGCGAAGAACCAGTGGCTGGTCACTTTCTACGACGGCCTGAACCGTCCCACCATGACCGCCCTGTATAACTCCACGGCTACCCGTGCTACCCTGCAGTCCGGCATGAACACCGCCATCTCCAATACCCAGCCCATCACCCATACCTATCCCGGTGTGGCAGACCTGGTAGTGGCTGCTCATGACAACCGGTCTGTCTACCAGGCCTCCAACAGCATCACCTTTGAAGATGGTTTTGATTCCGGTACCGGGGAGATGCTGGCGGAGATCAATCCCTCGGCCATCCAGCATACGCTGAGCATTACCGCCACCAATCCCTTGCCCAATATCCCGGCCAGCGCCCTCACCCCGCTGACCTATACTTTTTATGACGATTATAGCTATACTGGCAAGCATAATGCCGTTACCGGCGATTTTACCCTGCCGCAATACACTGGCAGCTCTTATGCAGAAGTAGTAAATGCTGCCAGCAACATGACCAAAGGACTGGTGACCGGTACCCGGGTGCGGGTGCTGGGCACGGACCAGTGGCTGACCACTACCACCTATTACACGGATAAAGGCCGGGTGTTGCAGACCATTTCCGACAATACCAGTGGCGGCAAGGATGTGCTGACCAGCCTGTATGATTTCAGCGGCAAGCTGCTGAGCACCTACCACCGGCACAACAACCTGCGCAGCAGCGCTGTTCCGCATGCGGAGGTGATGACGCAAATGTTGTATGATGCCGCCGGGCGTGTAACGGACGTGTTCAAACAAGTAAATGGCGGCACCAAACAGGCCATTGCCAAAAATATTTATGATGAACTGGGACAGCTCAAGACCAAACGCCTGCACATCAACGGCAGTAGTCAACTGGAAACGCTCGATTATGAGTACAACATCCGGGGCTGGCTGCAGGGTATCAACAAGAATTATGTAAATGATGGTAGGAGCGCATCTACGGCCAGGTGGTTTGGCCAGGTGCTGAACTATGACTATGGCTTCAGTGCCAACCAGTATAACGGTAACATTGCCGGGATCAAATGGAGAGGGCGCAATGACAATATCCCCCGTGTCTACGGTTACAGCTATGACAATGCCAACCGCCTTACGAAAGCCGATTTCCGGCGTCGGACTGGCAGCGACTGGACCGTTACCAGCAATGCCACGGAAGACTTCTCTGTCAGCAACCTGACCTACGATCCCAATGGCAACATTAAAACCATGACCCAGAAGGGGATGATAGGCACGGCTATCTCGACTATTGACCAGTTGAGCTATGGTTATAAAGAGACCAGCGAAGCCAGCAACAAGTTGCGGGTGGTAGGTGATGGCGGTGTTAACACCTCCACTGCCAAACTGGGCGACTTCATCAACGGTACGAACACCGGCGATGATTACGATTATGACGCCAACGGGAACCTTACTAAAGATTTGAACAAGAACATTACGGCCATCACCTACAACCACCTGAACCTGCCGGAGCAGATCACCATCAGCGGCAAGGGCAGTATCAGGTACCAGTACGATGCTGCCGGCAATAAGCTGAAAAAGACGGTTACCGATAATACCGGCAGCACTCCGAAGATCACCACTACGGACTACATGGGCAGCTTTGTATACAGCAATGACCAACTGGAGCTGATCAGCCACGAAGAGGGCCGTATCCGGCCGGTATTCAACAACGGGCAGTTACAACAATATGTTTACGACTACTTCCTGAAAGACCACCTGGGCAATGTACGCACCGTGCTGACCACGCAGACCAGCTTTGACATGTACACCGCTACTATGGAAACAGAGAGCGCTGCTACAGAAGCCGCCCTGTTCAGCAACGTGGAGGAGACCCGTACCGCCAGGCCGGTAGGCTACCCGCAGGATGAGACTACCCCCAAGAACGAATTTGTGGCCAAACTGAACGCCCAAAGCGGTGGCAGGAAGATCGGCCCATCCCTGGTGCTCAGGGTCATGGCTGGCGATACGATCCAGGTAGGGGCCAGGGCTTTCTATAAATCCACCGGTCCAAAGGATAACAAATCCGTTACCCCGGAGGACATGGTAGCCAGCCTGTTACAGGCATTTGGGGGTGAAAACAGCGGTAATGCGTCCCATGCTGCCCGCCAGGTGGAGCAGCTATCTCCCTTCCGGAACCTTTCCGGCAATGATTATCAACGCCTGAAGGAGAAGGACCCGGACAACAAAGGCCCGCAGGATAAACCGCGTGCCTACCTGAATTTTGTTTTATTCGATGACCAGTTTAACTTAGTGGAGGAGAACAGTGGCGTACGGCAGGTGAAAGCCACACCGGATGAGCTGCAGACCCTGGCGGTAGAGAAGATGCCGGTGGCCAAGAGTGGTTTCCTGTACGTATACACGAGCAATGAGACCCAACAGGATGTGTTTTTTGATAATGTAGTGGTAAATACCATCCAGGGGCCTTTGCTGGAGGAGACGCATTATTATCCGTTTGGCCTCACAATGGCAGGGATTAGTACGAATGCTTTGGTGGGGACGAATTATCCGGAAAATAGGTTGAAGTATAATGGGAAGGAATTGCAGAGTAAGGAGTTTGGGGATGGTAGTGGA
>NZ_VLLG01000004.1:0-482385 GCF_007830125.1 Chitinophaga japonensis | reverse complement strand
TACAACATCCGGGGCTGGCTGCAGGGTATCAACAAGGATTATGTAAATGACGGCAGCAGCACATCTACGGCAAGGTGGTTTGGCCAGGTGCTGAACTATGACTATGGCTTCAGTGCCAACCAGTATAACGGTAACATTGCCGGGATCAAATGGAGAGGGCGCAATGACAATATTCCCCGTGTCTACGGTTACAGCTATGACAATGTCAACCGGCTTACGAAAGCCGATTTCCGGCGTCGGACTGGCAGCGACTGGACCGTTACCAGCAATGCCACGGAAGACTTTTCTGTCAGCAACCTGACCTACGATCCCAATGGCAACATTAAAACCATGACCCAGAAGGGGATGATAGGCACGGCTATCTCCACTATTGACCAGTTGAGCTATGGTTATAAAGAGACCAGTGAAGCCAGCAACAAGCTGCGGGTGGTAGGCGATGGCGGCGTTAACACCGCCACCGCCAAATTGGGCGACTTCATTAACGGTACGAACACCGGCGATGATTACGATTATGACGCCAACGGGAACCTTACTAAAGATTTGAACAAGAACATTACGGCCATCACCTACAACCACCTGAACCTGCCGGAGCTGATCACCATCAGCGGTAAGGGCAGTATCCGGTACCAGTATGATGCTGCCGGCAATAAGCTGAAAAAGACGGTTACCGATAATACCGGCAGTACTCCGAAGATCACCACCACGGACTACATGGGCAGCTTCGTATACAGCAACAACCAACTGGAGTTGATCAGCCATGAAGAGGGCCGTATCCGGCCGGTATTCAACAACGGGCAGTTGCAACAATATGTATACGATTACTTCCTGAAAGACCACCTGGGTAATGTCCGCACCGTGCTGACCACGCAGACCAGCTTTGACATGTACACGGCCACCATGGAAACAGAGAGTGCTGCTACAGAAGCCGCCCTGTTCAGCAACGTGGAGGAGACCCGTACCGCCAGGCCGGTAGGTTACCCGCAGGATGAGACTACCCCCAAGAACGAATTTGTCGCCAGGCTGAACGCAAAGAGCGGTGGTAAGAAGATCGGCCCATCCCTGGTGCTCAGGGTCATGGCTGGCGATACGATCCAGGTAGGGGCCAGGGCTTTCTACAAATCCACCGGTCCAAAGGATAATAAGTCCGTTACCCCGGAAGATATGGTAGCCAGCCTGTTACAGGCATTTGGGGGTGAAAACACCGGCAATGCGTCCCATGCTGCCCGCCAGGCGGAGCAGCTATCTCCCTTCCGGAACCTTTCCGGCAATGATTATCAACGCCTGAAGGAGAAGGACCCGGACAACAAAGGACCGCAGGATAAACCCCGTGCCTACCTGAATTTTGTTTTATTCGATGACCAGTTTAACTTAGTGGAGGAGAACAGTGGTGTACGGCAGGTGAAAGCCACGCCGGATGAGCTGCAGACCCTGGTGGTAGAGAAGATGCCGGTGGCAAAGAGTGGTTTCCTGCACGTGTATACGAGCAATGAAACCCAGCAGGATGTGTTCTTTGATAATGTAGTGGTGAATACCATACAAGGGCCTTTACTGGAGGAGACGCATTATTATCCGTTTGGGTTGACGATGGCGGGGATAAGTAGTCAATCATTACCAGCCAGGTTGATTAACCGGTATAAATACAATGGTAAAGAGCTACAGAACCAGGAGTTCAGCGATGGCAGCGGGTTAGAGTGGTATGATTATGGGGCGAGAATGTATGATCAGCAGTTGGGGGTATGGCATGTAATAGACCCGCTAGCTGATCAGATGCGTAGATGGAGTCCCTATGTTTATGCCTTTGATAACCCGATAAGATTTATTGACCCGGATGGTATGATGCCAGGCGGACCCTGGCCTACCTGGAACGATGTTAAAAAGGCGGGTAAAGCTTTGGCGGGTGGTGTTGGTGGAGCTGTTATAGGTACAGTTGATAATCTAAGTGGAATTGGTTTTAGGGCTGCTGTTGCTGGTAATATTTCAGATCCATCTATTGCGTCTGGTTGGAACACAGGGCTGGATGTGGCAGATGTTGGAGCTATGTTAGGTGGTCGGAGTGCTCAAGTGGGTGGTGCTGGGGTGGCGGCATCAGCTGTAACAGTAACCGTAGCGAGCGGCGCCCTGGCAACAGAAGTTAGTGCACCGGTTGCACTGGGCGGTCTAGTAATCTCTGCAATTGGAACAGTATTGAATGGGAATGGAACTGCAAATTTTGCTTCGCAAAATGGTAGAGTCAACATAGGAGAGTATCAATCTCCAGGCGAATTACCCCGTACATCTGGTGGAGAGCCAGCTCCCGACCCTGCAGCCACGGGGCCACATACACAACTTGGTTCAAGAGAAGGACGGAACGGTACTTATAATCAGGCCCGGGAGTTTGACCAGAATGGAAGACCTGTTAAAGATATTGACTTTACAGATCATGGCCGGCCTAATCAACATACTAATCCACACCAACATCCTTATGTTGAAAATCCTACGGGTGGCACAATGCAACGTGGTAACCAGCAACCGCTTAATGTAGATTATCAGAGATATTTACCATGGGTACAACAAAATCGTTAATGTGATTAAAATTGAAAAATTAAGGATATGTGGACACCTATTTCTTATGATGAGTTAAATACTAAAATATTAGAATTTGAGAAAGCTCAAGTGGGAGGGCTACAGCGTTTTTGGTTTGCAATAAAAATCAATCCTGAAAAATGGGAAGAAGCAACTTACGGCACAGAAGGTGGCGGCTTTTGGGTTGTTGCTTTGATTGGGAAATCGGTAATATGGTATAACGATATTGAAGAGGGGTTCAATATATCAAAGTATAATGATTATGGTATAATATCTGAATATTGGAGTAATCAGGATGAACTTGATGTAGTAGTAAGTTCACTTTGGAAGACTATAATATCGGGGAACATCAATAGCTAACAGTTGTAATATTTATAGGCAGCCGCAGGCGTTAGTCTGCGGCTTTTATCATTTATGGCTATACGTTTTTTTGTTTTTAAAGTCCCTGATCATAATATCAATATGGTTAAGGATATAATCTTTGGCCTCACCAGGTAAAGCGTTAATATCTTCCAGTCGTTTTAAAGTGGTTTTATCCAATACCAGGTTAGTTTTACCTACCAGGTAATCAATAGACACCGCCAGGGCGTCCGCAATTTTGATAATGACCTCAATGGATGGGGTCATGATGTTGCGTTCATAGCGGCCAATAATGTCCCCGGAAGTGCCAATCTGTTTACCTAGATCGGCCTGGGATAAGCCTTTTTGCTTGCGCAGCAGCATAATATGTTCTCCAATGGTCATACTGAAACGTATTAAAATAGACCCATTTTGACGGGTTTATGCAAAAATACTCTACCTATAGGTATTAATCAAAACGTATAAAACTTGGTTTGTAAAGATGGATGCGTTGCATTTGCGACCAATAGGTAGTAGTAAAAAATTTTTCCACAATGGAGATCAAGGAGATCAAACAGCAGTTATCTATCCTGGAAGTGGCCGCGCATTACGGTTTAAAGCCGGACCGTTATAACCGGCTGCTCTGCCCGTTCCATGCGGATAAGACGCCGAGCCTGCAGTTGTACCCCAAGACAGATACATTTTGCTGTTTTTCTTCCAACTGCAGCGCCGGCACAGGCGACCAGCTACAGTTTATCCAGCTGCTGGAAAAATGCAGTAAGCATGAGGCTATTATGAAAGCCCAATCCATGCTGAACGCATAACGCCAAACGCTCAGGCAGCATTAACAGCCGGCAGTGCCGCGGACTTGCTGGAACGGGATGCGTTAATGGCGAAGGTGTTCAGCTACTTTAAGATAGCCTTACCCCGTACTAAAAAAGCTATCAGTTACCTGCAGCAAAGAGGTATTAACTACCAGGCGCATGAGGTGGGTTATAACAGCGGCGGGTTGCACCAGGAGAGTAAAAATCACCACCTGGTCAGCAGCATGGTAAAATACGGGCTGCTAAAGCCTAATGTTGCTCATGGGCATAGCGTGTGGGCTAAAGATTGCGTGATCTTCCCATTGCGCAACCAGGAACATAAGGTTGTATCTCTTTATGGCCGCAGCATCAGTAATGACAGTGATCAGCGGCATTTTTACCTGAGCGGCCGAACCGGCCTTTATCCATGTTACCCGGACGGTGCAGTTACAAGGTTAATACTCACGGAAAGTGTAATCGATGCGGCCAGCTTGTTACAGCAGGCGGAGATTTTTGGAGAGTACGGAGTATTAGCCTTGTATGGCACTAATGGGTTAACGCAGGAGCATCAGCAGGCGATACTTGCCTGCAGCGGTTTACAGGAGATCATTTTTATGCTGGACGGCGATGCTGCCGGACGTGCGGCTACGGTCAAACATGCCGGCACGCTGGCGGGGCTGCTGCCGCAGGTAAAGATGACAGGTGTAGCGCTACCGGATGGAGAGGATGTTAACAGCGTGCTGCAGTCGCATGATGACAGCCAGGTGTTAGCAGACCTGATAGCCGGGCGGCAACCGGTTACGTTTTATTCTTCAGTTGAAAAAGAAAATCCGGCACCTGAAACCCTTACCCCGTCTATGCCACAGGCTACGGATACCAGGTTAAACACGTCCAACCCGGAGCTGCTCACCTACGATGGGGACCAGCTACATATTACCGTATTGGGCGGTATCAAGCTCACGGGGCTGGACCGGCTGCGGGTCACGCTGAAGGTGGAGCACCGGCATAAACCGTTACTGCCGGTACGTCATAACCTGGACCTGTATAATCATAGTCACAGCGAACAGCTGATCAGTAAGCTGTCGGAAGCGTTTGACATTAGCCTGCAGGTAGTTACGGGGCTGATAGCCGGGTTAACGGGCGCGTTGGAAGGTTACCGGGCGCTGCGGCTGGAGCGCCTGCAGCCGCAGCCGGCAGCAAAGCCGGAGCTCACGGCAGCGGAGCGGCAGGCGGCTATTAATTACTTACAACAGCCGGAGCTGCTGCGCCGTACCAGCGAAGATATAGGGCGTTCAGGCATCGTTGGTGAAACCGTCAATCGCTTAATAGCGTACCTGGTGTACAGCAGCCGAAAGCAAGCCACGCCTTTGCATATTATGTTCCTGGGTTCCAGCGGTAGCGGTAAAACGTACCTGCAGGAGAAGGTGAGCGAGCTGATACCAACAGATGATAAAATAGAGATCACGCAGATCACGGAGAACGCTTTTTATTACTTCCGGCAGGAAGAGCTGAAACATAAGCTGCTGTTGATAGAAGACCTGGACGGCGCGGAATCATCGCTATACCCGCTGCGTGAGCTGCAGAGCAAGCGGCGTATATCCAAGACGGTGACGCTGAAGGACAGCAAAGGCCACCTGAAAACGATCACGGTTACAGTAGAAGGTCCGGTAAGCGTGAGCGGCTGCACCACCAGGGAGAAGCTGTATGAGGATAACGCCAACCGCTGCCTGCTGCTGTATGTGGATGGCAGTAAGGAGAAGGACGGGCATATTATGGAGTACCAGACGCGGTTAAGCGCGGGGCTCGTCGATCAGAGCCAGCAGCAGGTGGTAAAGCAGCTGTTCAGGCACGTGCAGCAGGTGTTGCAGCCGGTACGGGTGGTGAATCCATACGCGGCTTATATCCGGTTGCCGGAGCAGATTTTTAAGCCGCGCAGAACCATGACGCTGCTGTTATCGTTTATAGAAACGGTGACTTTTTATCATCAGTACCAGCGGGAAGTAAAGCGGGACAGCAGCGGCAGTGCTTATATAGAAACGACGCCGGAGGATATACGGGCAGCGTTCGGGTTGTTAAAGGAAGTGCTGTTCAGCAAGGGTGACGAGCTTGCGAAGGCTACCCGTAATTTTTTGGAGCAGCTGAAAGCCTGGCTGTCATCCAGCGGGCAGGAAAGCTTTACGCCCCAGCAGATAAGGAAGGCGTTTAGGTTGCCGCCTCGTACGCTGCAGCGTTATATACGGGAACTGTATCAGTATGGATACTTACGCCAGGTAAGTGGGTATAAGCACCGTAAGGGTTTTGAATATGCGGTAGCGGATGGAAGCGAGTACGATCAACTCACCGGCATAATAGAAGAGCAGCTGCAGCATGTTTTATCACAAATCGGGTCTACTACGCCTACTACGCCAGTACTGCGCCAGTAAGTTAGTGGCGCAGTAAACGTCGCCACAGGCAAGAGTTTAGGCTACTACGCCAACTGCGCCAGTGAAAAAGACTATAGTAGTAAAATTTTGTTTCTCCTCATATACCTGTTATCCCTATACCCCCTCTTTTACCATCAAATTTTACCAGCTATGGAACCAGTATACTTATTACAGAGTAATGAGCATGTATTGTTATGTGCCGGCTTTAAGCAGTGGCTGCAAACGTTGGGGTATGCAGATAGCAGTGTTTATAGCCTGCCGAAACACGCGCAGGAGTTTTTGCATTACCAGGAACAGCAGGGTAAGCACAGTCTGCAGCAGTTGGTAGCCGGCGATGCCGTTGCTTTTATAGAGGTTTTGAAGACGAGAACGGGCATACGTAGCCGGCGTGGTCATAGTAATAATCATATTAACAAGTATATCCAGGCTTTGCAACTGTTCAGCAGTTACGTGCGCCAGACGGGTAAAAGTGGAATAGGCTTTACGCTGAAACGGCTGGAAGAAGACCGCAATACCCCGGTATGGTTAACGGTTGGGGAGGTACAGGCGCTGTACGGGGCTACGGATGATAGTGTGTTGGGCATCCGTGCCCCTGCTATGCTGGCGGTGTATTACGGTTGTGGGTTGCGGCTAAATGAAGGCGCCAGCCTGGAAGTAAAAGACGTACTCAGGGAGCGGGGCTTGCTGTATGTGCGTAAGGGTAAAGGTTATAAGGAGCGTTATGTGCCGATCAGCGGGCTGTCCGGTGAGCTGCTGGCGTTGTATATAGATTACGCGCGTCCGCAGCTGTTGCAAAAGGCTACGGAAAAGCTGTTTATCGGGGCAAATAAGGGCGTAGCGCTCCTGGACCAGAGTTTATATGTACGGATAAAGCAGTTGGAAAAAAAAGCCCGTATAAGGAAAAATATAGGTACGCATACCCTGCGGCACAGTATTGCCACGCATCTGTTACAAAGCGGTATGGAGCTGGAGCAGATACAGGAGTTTTTAGGACATGCGGTACTGGACAGTACGCAGATTTACACTCACCTGGTAAATGATGTATTATGATGTTTACAGCTTATTTACAGCAAAAGCAGTTTAGCGGTGGCACTATCCGCACGTATGAAAAGAGTTTATCTCAGTTTATGACCTGGTTAGGCCAGGAACAGTTAAGCGCAGCAGATGTGACCTATGCAGAGTTGTTGGACTTTATCCGCTGGCTGCAGGATAAAGGGAAAAGCAAAAGGACCGTAAGCGGTGTTTTATGCGTGTTGCGCCATTACTTCAGCTACTAGGTGGCCGTTGGGTTGCGGACGGATAACCCGGCAGCAGGGGTATTTATCAAGGGGCTGCCGCGTAAGCTGCCGGGTAACCTGTTAACGGTGTCTGAAATGCAGCACCTTTATGATCAGTACCGGATACAGCTACGTGTAGACCTGAGCAAGAAGATCATGCTGGGGCTGTTTGTGTACCAGGGGTTAACCACCGATGAAGTAGGCCGGCTGCAGGCACGGGACCTACGGTTAAATGAAGGAAAGATTTTTATCCATGGGGGTAAGTACCGCAATGAGCGTTGGTTGAAGCTGGAAGCGGTGCAGATGATGGATTTACAGGCTTATCTGAAGGCCAACAAGTTCAAGGAAGGGACATTACTTGTAGAACAGAAGAAAGGATTTACCGGTAAATACAACATCATTAACCAGGTAGCCTGGATGTTGAAACAGTTGCGGGAGCAAAATCCCGGCGTATTGACTGCGCAGCTGCTACGCAGTAGTGTTATTGCCGGATGGTTAAAGCAGTATAATCTGCGCCAGGTGCAGTACATGGCCGGGCATAGGTATGTAAGCAGTACGCAGCGTTATGAGCAGTGTAACCTGGATGATCTGCAAAACGCGTTAAAAAAGTATCATCCTATGGGTTGAGGAATGCGTTAAAATGAGGTGATTTTAGCCATTTTTTTTATAGGAGGAAAGATCAAAGGCTGATAGTGAGATCGTTTATTTTGAGCGAATTTAAGCGGGTTCTAAGCGCTATTTTTTAAGTGCACAAGATTTAGATTTTTTTTAAAAGGTAGGAAGTATAGGCCACTCCCCAGCAGCAGGCCAAAATGTGGGAAATGAAGTCAGAAAGAAGATTGACAAATATGTCTTTAATAACTTCCATTACAAAGCGAATATACGAAAATCTGATCAAGGTGTTTAACTCCTGTTCCCTATGCCAGACAGGAATCGAACCGGCGGTTCGAATCCCTCTCTCCGCACCGGTAAGACGTGTTGGTTCAAATCCAGTTCTGGGCACTAAAGACAAACAGCGTCAGAGTCTGTCGTACTTGCGTAAAGCTATGGGCAACTGCTTAGAAGGCAGTAGGTCCAGGGTTCGATTCTTGCTTTTTGCTCCCCGGTATTGTAAAGAGCACCAGATTGTGGTTCTGGGGGTCTAAAGGAGAGCTGGTTGATATCCGGCGTCATCCATCAACATCAGTGACAGCGCAAAACCCAGCGAAACAGGGAAAGCGGTCAGCGGTCATCACGGCTTCCCGATAAAAAACCGCGCCAGGTAGCCCCACCCGCAAATCCCACGCCCTGCGTACCTGTCACGGTTTTGCCTGCGCTTCGTGCTGCCGCTGTCCGGCGCCTGGTGCGTATGTGCCCTGCCCGCATGCCCTTCCTTTGCACATCCGCGGCGCCTCCACCACCTGCGTCCGCCACCTGCCAACCACCCTGGCCTTATCTTTTTTATTTGCCGTCCGCTGCGCTCCCGGCTGTTAATAAGGCCGCAGGCGCGGCCTGCGGGTGCCTGCCTGCAGCCGCAGGGTGTTAGTAGTGCGGTGTTACAACGGCTGCAGTCCCGGCCCCCGCGGCCAGGGTGGAATGGCGGCCTGTGGCGGTGGTACTCCGGTTAAGCGGGAGCTTATAGCTGCCGGGGGGTGGTTCCCTGATGGGTTGCCCTTCGGGCAATAGGATAGCGGCAGGAATGCTATTAAGCGCCCGAACAACCCTGAACAGCATAAAAAACAGCTTCAGCAAATTTATTGCGGCGTGCTACCGCGCCGGCTCACGCGCAGTACCTGCCGCCCGTGCCGCCAAAAGGTTCGGCATAAAAAGCGACAGTATAAGCCATCCCCGTCAAAGCCTGCACCAGCGCCGTCAAGTTATCAGCGTCAGTAATCCACGCATTTTTATTCCGCGTTCCTTTTGGCCTTGCCCATACGCCGCTAATGGCTGGCCGCTAAGCTGTTCTTTGCTGCTTACTATTTTTTTATCATCAAAAACATATATCCAATGGAATTATTATGGTTTTTAAATCCTTCACTGGATGCCGATTACGGGCGGTATGCCTGTTGTGATTGTGGTACCGCCTTTTACTACTCCCCGCGTTTAATATGCCACTGTAATAAGTGTGCTATCAAAGCTTTACGGTGTATGCTGTCAGAAACCAAAGATGAAGCCCGGCGGTGTGAGCTGCAGGAGCAGATAGCGCTATTAACCGACTGTTGCAGTTAATATTTATTGTATCACTTTTAAACCATCCTTATTATGGAAAACAAAACAACCAACAATGCCCCAACCGTTCCGCCTTTAAGGGCAACCGCACGCTGTATTAGCCTGCAGGTGCCGGAGCAGGTACATTTATTATGCAAGCTGCTGGGCGTGGAGCTTAGCGGTGTGCTGCAGCGTTTTATTAATGACCTGGGGCATGGCCTTTACGGAACCAATGGCAGCAGCGAACGGTGGCAGGCTATTGAGTATTTTATGGAATGCGGCTACGGGCTGCACAATTATGGAGAACATGACATCCACCAAATGTTTTACGAGTTGGAGCAGCTGCGTAACCGTTGGGCAGGCGGTGATCAGGCAGCGGAGCAGGAGTATGCAGCCTGGCGTGTGCGTTACCTGGTGCAATGGTATAGGGCATGGCTGGAAAAAAGGCGCCCGGGCACGATGACCCAGGCACTTGAGTTGCTTTAATACTTGTCCGCATTAAAAGCAGTTCAATCTACGTAAAATCCAGGTCACAGCAATGGCCTGGATTTTTTTGTTCAATTGAAAAAGAGAAAGGGTTATTTTTAGGGGTAATAGAGTTCTTTGAAGGCTGTTTTTTTAGGGACGGTAATTACTATCCTTTTGGGTTGACCATGGCTGGAATCAGCACGAATGCGTTGGTGGGGACGAATTATCCGGAGAATAGAAGGAAGTACAATAACATAGAGTTTACAACCGACCTGGATCTGGATATTTACGATGCATTTTATCGTAATTTGGACCCGCAGATAGGCAGATGGAACCAGATAGATCCGAAGATTGAGAATATGGAGGCGTGGTCTCCGTACGCATTTAACTATGATAATCCGGTCCGGTATAATGACTTTTTGGGTGACGAACCAGGTGGGCCAGGACTGTTAGATAAATTGGGTGCTGCAATAGTAGAAACGGGCCAACAAGTGTTGTCTGCAACAGCAGGCGCAGTAAATGCTTTCGTGTCCGATAACTTAGTGGGAGTTGGAAGAATTGATGTTGATAACACAGGACTTATAGGAAATAACGCTATTGCTTATCAGGTAGGTCAAAAGATAGGAGATGCTACAGCAGTATATACAGGCGTTATAGAGGATGTTACGGCGGGAGCTGGTGAAGTCTTTAGTTTGGGAGGTGCTACAGTTGTTGCTGTTCCTGTAATAGTACATGGAACAACTACAATTGTTATGGGGATTAAGAATTTATTCAAGCCCATTAAATACATGGGGAGCAATAAGAAGGGCCCAAGGGATTTGGTACAGGAAGCAAAGGCCACTCAAGCAAAAGAAGCTGCAGCTAAAGAGCGAGCAACAAAACGACAACAGGCTACTGCGCAAGGAAAGAGTAAAACGAGAAACAGCAATCGAGAAGTTAGAGGAGAACATAATACTAGTCAAAGTGGGAATAGCCGTAATAAGCATGAAAATGCAAATGCTAGAAGAGCTAGAGAACAGAAGGCAGCGGATGCCGCTAAAAAGAAAAAACAGTAGAGTATGAATAGAGATAGTGTTTTGCAAGAATTTCGTGATACGATAACAAAAGATTCATTAAAAGCAAGAAACCTCATTAGAAAACTAAACTATAAGGATGATCCTTATCTTTTGCAATGTATTGCTCAAACTTATCTGGATGAGAGCCGTTTTAATGAAGATGGGATACAAAGGGAATATTTAGATTGGAGAAAATGGAGAATGGCAGAAAGATATATAATTAAAGCATTTGAACTTGACTCTAATTGTTTAATAGTGCTTTATACTATGGGGTCATTACGGAAATCTTCCGGACAAGCGGATATCGCAATATATTGCTTTGAGAAAATTATAAAACTAGGCATAAAAGCAGAAAGCCTTTGTCAGAACCAACTTACCGTTTCGTTGGCTAATGAATTGGTGAATGATAGCAAATTTGAACTATATCGTTTGTACCGTTATAAAGATCCAGTCCTTTCAAAGAAATATTTGTATAGCTATAGAAGAAAGTTAAAGAAGGGAGTGAATACAATCTTTCGACCGTTGGAAGATTTTTTATTAGGGTAATGTCAGTACGATTTTTCATTGAGCGAGGGTGTATGTACACCGCTGGTGAGAGGGTGTAGCGTTGGTTATCCTCATACCACAATATGCCAACTAAGTAAACCGCAAGAATTGGGTGCTTATTCTGTTATGGGCAGGAAGAAGCCTGGGAAGTGTAAAATAAACTGTGTCAGGTTCTGATTTCATTGTTTGGAACCCCACGCCAGGGGTAGGGAGCTTTATTCGATGACCAGTTTAACTTAGTAGATGAGAACAGCGGTGTACGGCAGGTGAAAGCCACGCCAGACGAGCTGCAGACCCTGGCGGTAGACAAGATACCGGTGGCCAAGAGTGGTTTCCTGTATGTATACACGAGCAATGAGACCCAACAGGATGTGTTCTTTGATAATGTAGTGGTAAATACGATCCAGGGCCCCTTGCTGGAGGAGACGCATTATTATCCGTTTGGACTCACAATGAATGGGATTTCTTCTAATGCGCTTAAAGGTGTGAATTATCCGGAGAATCGGAAGAAATATAATGGAATAGAACATACAACAGATTTGGATCTCAATCAATACGATGCTTTTTATAGAAATCTCGATCCACAGATAGGAAGATGGTGGCAGGTTGATCCTAAACCGACAGATTGGGAAAGTCCTTATATTGCGATGAGTAACAATCCCATCAGATACAAGGATTTCCTGGGAGATACTTCTACTCTGCCCAAATATGTGAGCGCTCCTGCCAATGCGGTTGGAAGCACAGCAAAAGGTGCACTATTCGGATTGAATGGCAGATACCAGTTGGAGCCGGTAAGAGGTGCAACGGTAACAGGTTTAAGGGACACCCAATTGGGAAGGATAAGTAAAACTACTGGTAAAGCTGTTGGCGAATGGGCTGTACGGGTAGATAACCCTCATGGTGGGGCACCCACCCCGCATTTGAATATAAACCCCAAAGTTACCGGAGTTCCCGATCCACATACACCTATATCTGCAGGAACATTGAAAACATTAGGAACAGCAGGGCAGGTAATGGAAGGAGTAGGGAAAGTGGCTAAACCGGTAGCGGTAGTAACAGATGTATTACAAGTGGGAATTGCGATAAAAACTGATATTCAGGAAGGTAAATCAGGAGATAATACAATTGTAGCCGGAGGTAGAGTTGCCGGAAGTTGGGGAGGAGCGCTGACGGGTGCTGCAATAGGAGCTAAGGGAGGAGCTTTCATCGGATCGTTTGCAGGACCGGCAGGTACGGCGGTTGGTGGTTTTGTTGGTGGGCTTGGAGGAGGAATCATAGGGGGGATTTTGGGATCAATGGGAGGAGAAACTGTCGGTGAAAAAATAGTTGAACTTAAAAATGAATAGCACATGGAGATAAAAATCAGGCACATAAAGAACAATAATTTATCCTGGGAGAAGATAATTCAATCCGACAAAGGAGACTATTTGTTGGCTGAGCGGATTTTTCACACCATACTAAGGCATTTTTTTTTACATAAAAAAACAACCTTACTTACTATACAGCCGCAAAAGTATTCCCTTGGATATGAATTGGCGCAATACAAGGAATTTAAAGTCAATAAAAAGAATATACTAATCAATGAGGTGAGTGATTGCGGTGACGAATTACTGAAAGACATAGCTCAATCGGAAGAATTTAAAAGAACATTGTTAATAATGATCTATAACGTTTCCGAAGTTGGCACTACACTGATATCTGACATTATGTCTTTAGTAAGTTCGCCTTCTTACAGTTCGAGTTCCCTCCATTCAACTATGTTTGCCTATTGTGAGGATGATGGTGATAGCTTGTATCTATATAATTCATCTTTAACGCTGAATGGGCTGGAAACACTGATTAGTGAACTTCTATAGATGGGATTCCAGAAAGCCACATTGTAATTTGAAAATCCGCAGGATGCCTGCGGATTTTCAATCTTATTCCCGAGAAATACGATTTAACACAAGTTTATTTAAGTAAAAGGCGATCCTTTTAGAATATTTTTCATCAGTGAAATCAATTAAAACGAATATGTTTCCCTTTTTGAGTTTGAAATTTAATCTGTATCTCCTAAACGATGGTAAATAGAGCGTGGGTTGGTTATAGAAGTTTTCAAGTTTTTCAAAATGAAGAGTTGTATAGTCTTGTTTGGTTGTAATCTTTAACCAGATTCTCTTTATAGGGTTTCTGCTTTTTACCATGATAGTTTTTGTAGCAAAATTTATAATTACATGGTTAATTGCCATGAAATTATACCAGGAGCTGGAAACAATAATCAAGGACAGAATTATTGCCATTGCGATATTCGTGCTAAAATTTACTTTTGAAAAAATAAAGAAGCCTATAATTAAAAGCAATAAATCTGTTACAGTATTATAATTAAGAACGGAAGATGAGAAACTTAATTGCTCTGAATGAACCTTAATCACTGGGTTAATGATATGTGATGTGCTTAGAAATTGATTCAATTCCTCGGTTATTTTTTTCTCCATACAAATACTGCTTTTGATGAGGTAAGGTCGTTTTTTTTATACAGAGTTATATTTTTAAGCAGATTGTTCGCTGGCTGTAGCCAGTTTGAAATAAACATTTGAGCTAAAACATCAATTTTCTACCACCCTCACCCCCTTTCCCTTATACCCCGCCAACCTACTTTCCACCAGCCCTTCCAGTTCCGTCACACTACATGCCAGCCGGCTCGCTGCAATGCACACCGGTGTACCATGCTGCCGGTAGTTCATCTGCATGATTTTCCGCAGCAGGAGGTTACGTTGCCGGCGGATATACTGCTCCGGGTTTTTGACCATCAGCAGCAGGAGGGGCCGGTTTACGATAGTAGCGGTGATCAGCAACTGCACATCTCCCCAGGGGATACGGCCGGCGCCCGCCAGGCTGGAGCGGTCGGTAATACCCTGGTCGTCGATCAGCACGCCCCGCTCGCTCCCCAGCAGGCTGAATAAGCCTGTAGCCAGGCCCACTAGGCTCAAGAGGAGACAGCCGCCTGCCACGATGTCCTTTATGACAGGCACTCCGAAAAATGGCCGCTCCGGGTCATCGGCGCTTTGCAGCATCCAGCAGCCCAGCATTAGGAAAACAGTAGAGAGGATGACCAGCTTGTACAGCTTTTGTTTATTGAGGGCAATAGTAACAGTACCGGTGTTATTCATAGGATAGGATGTGTTAATATGTCCGCTAAAATATGCGAACACCCTTGCCCTTCCAAATAAATTTTCCCGCCTGTACGCCCCCCGGATCATTCCAGGTGTGGCTGCACCGGTCTTCGCCGGGAAGTATGGAACAGCGCTTCCCGGGCGGCTGTAATATCCGCAGGTCGCAGCCTGCCACAGGGGGTAACGCAAAAGCCCTTCCCGCGCGTCCGCTGTGGGGCGGGGCTTCTCCGCAGGCGCAGCAGGAGCGTGGCGGTTTTTGCGGGTGGGGTAGGAGCCTGGGCGGACGGTGGCGGGGTGCAAGCCGCCTGCAGGGCGGCTATTACGGCTGCGGCGTCTTTCCCGGCTTTCAGCAGTTGCATGGCCTGTCCGGTCAGTGCCCGGTACAGTGCATGCTTGCGCCGGGCGGGCGGCAACTGCCGGTACACGCCAGCAGCCAGTTGGGATGCCTGTGCCATGATATTGGCATATGCCATCGTCAGGGTAAAGGATGGGTCGCGCTTTACCCGCTTGCCGGATAGGGAGCTTTTCCGCCGGGCATAATATTGTCCCTCCATCCGGTAAAAACAAATGCCGTTATAGGTGCCCGTTATATAGTGTGGGCCGCGTTGTCTGGCCATTCCACTGGGGTTTAAAAGTTGAATGATCCGGTAAATTTACGGGATGTACTGCGTTTAAAAAGGGGTATAATGCCTACATCTTTGGGGGATGCTCCCCGCCAACAGTATAGTAAAAGCGTACAAGGTGCCGGGTAAAAGCGCACTTCATTCCCCTTAACAGCGCACCGGCTCGCTGAATTTTCCTATCATTGTAATATGAACCTGCACACGTTCCGGAAGTTCCACGAGGAAGGACTGATCTCCGGCGCCTCCTTTGAAAAAGTAAAGGCTGCAGAGAGCCGGCGGCTCTTCTCCCTGCATTGGGAGCTGAAAGTGCTCCTGTACCTGGGCGTGCTGCTGCTCAGCGGGGGATTGGGCATACTGGTGTACGAGAACATCGATACCATCGGGCACCAGGCGGTACTGGCCGTTATTGCCCTTATCAGCGCGGCGGGTTACTGGTATTGCAATAAAAAGAAAAGCCCCTTTTCCTGGCAAAAAGTGCCCACGCCGGATCCCCTGTTCGATTACCTGCTTCTGCTGGCCTGTCTTACGATGGTTACGTTTATCGCGTACCTGCAGTACCAGTATGGCGTGTTTGGCGATCACCTGAAGCTGGCCGGTTTTGTGCCGATGGTCATCCTGTTTTTTTGCGCCTATTATTTTGATCACCTGGGCGTGCTCACACTCGCCATCACCAACCTTGCTGCCTGGATGGGCATTGTGGTAACGCCCACGCAGGTACTGCGGCAGAACGATTTCAGCAACAGCACCCTGATCTACACCGGCATGCTGCTGGGGGGAATGCTGGTAACGGCCGGGGAAATTTCCGCCTGGAAAAAATGGAAAGCGCATTTCCGGTTCACTTATGTAAACATAGGCCTGCACGTATTGTTCATCGCCTGCCTGGCTGGCATGTTCCATTTTGAGCACCGCTATTTTGCCTGGTTCCTCCTCCTGCTGGGTATCGCATTTTATTGCTACCGGCAGGCCCTCCGGCATCACTCTTTTTATTTCATCGTGATAATGGCCCTGTATACCTATATCGGCCTTGGCTACGTGGTAGTGCGCCTGCTGGAAAAAATATATACTAATGACCTGGGACCTATATACCTCGGTCTCATCTATCTTATCGCCTCCGCCATCGCCATGATCCTGGGGCTGATCCGTTTCAACAGGAAAATGAAAAAAGCATGATCGCCTATAATTCCATATGGCTGGACAATATCGCCCTGCAGCAGGAAGCAACGGAGGCGTACCGTCGGCATTGCATTACTGCCGGGGAGCGGGAGCGCATCGTGCAGGCCTACCCGGAAGGCTTTTATACGCCCAATTCCTATATCCGTATCGGCCTGTTCCTGCTAACGGCCATCATCGTCCTGTTTTCCCTGGGCCTGTTGATGCTGATACTGGCGGATGCCCTGGAAGATGCCTGGCGGGGTATGCTCGTTTTTTCCGGGCTGACTGCCCTGGGTGCGCTGGAACTCTTTATCCACGACCCAAAACACTACCGCTCCGGCGTAGATGATGCATTGCTGTGGAGCGGTGTTGCCCTGGTATCGATTCCGTTCTGCGTAGACACCTCCCTGCCGGCATGGGCCTGTTGCGCGCTGGTAGGCCTGGTGGCGCTTGCAGCAACGCTGCGGTATGCAGACAGCCTCTTGGCAGCGCTGGCAGTAGTGTCCCTGCTGGGATGCCTGTTTTACGGGTATCACCCGCTGGGAGCATTCGCGCAGTCCACAGCGCCTTTCCTGCTGATGACCGGGTCCCTGGCCATTTACATACTGGCGCGGAAATGGGGCAAGGCGTTGCGCTGGCGGCACTATGCCCATTGCTGCACCGTGATGGAAATTACCGCACTGCTAACCCTGTACGCTGCGGGAAACTATTTTGTAGTGCGGGAAACCGGTAATGCCCTGCTGGGCCTCCACCTGCTCCCGGGCCAGGATATGCCGGCCGGCGGCTTTTTCTGGGCCAGCACCGTCCTCCTGCCGCTCCTGTACATTGTGCTGGGCGTCCGCGGCAAGAATACGATTCTCCTTCGTACCGGCCTGGTGCTGCTGGCCGCCGCCGTTTTCACCATAGAGCATTATTATGATGTCGCCTCCCTGGAAGCCGAAATGATCGTCGGCGGCCTGGCCCTGGTTGCTTTCGCCTGGGCCCTGATCCGGTACCTGGAAGAGCCCCGCCACGGCTTTACATACCGGGAAGATACCAGCTCCGGTCACCAGGAAGCAGCCCAGGCAGAGTCCCTCGTCATTGCAGATACCTTCCCGCCACCCGAACCTTCCCCCGATCCCGGCTTTAAATTCGGCGGCGGCTCCGGCGCCGGGGGAGGAGCAGATGGGCATTGGTAGGGGGCCATTTCACTACGCAACACCACCGTGTGGCTCCTGTATTGATAACGCTGCCACACAAAGCCCCCCCTTAACAATAAGTTAATATGCACCTCCTTCCTTTGCATCTTATTTTCCCCTCATGATGCTACAACGCTTCTTCATCACCGCCCTGTGCTGCGTCCTGGCCGCCGCGCCGCTCCGCGCACAACAGGAGCTCACACTTAAACTGCGCCGCTTCGAACAGCCGGACAGCAGCCGCCAGGTCCATACGCCCAGCGCATTTCTCACGCTGAAGGAAAACTACACCCGCGCCATGGAAAATAAAGATCCCGTAGCCGCCGCTCAATGCCTGCAGCAGATGGGCCGCCTTTGCTACCACCTGGGACATTACCCACAGTCGCTGGACTTCCACCTGCAGGCCGGGGAGATCTACCGCCGCGAGGACAAAATAAAACTGCTGGCCGGCAACCTGGACGACATGGGCACGCTCTACTATTATAACCGCCAGCCTGGCCAGGCCCGCCGCCAGTACGAGGAAGCGCTGGCCATCTATACCTCCCTGCAGGACAGGGCCGGCATGGCCCTTACCTACGGGAAGATAGGCCACCTCTATGAAAAGCAGCAGCAATACGACAGCGCATTTTTCTTCCAGCGCCAGGCGCTGGCACAGTACCGCACGCTGGACTACAAACAGGGCATGGCCAAGATATACGAGAACCTGGGCAGCATCCACGAGGACCTGGCCCGTTACGACTCCGCCGGCTATTACTTCCGCCAAGCCCTGCTGCTCAACGAGCAAACCGGCGACGATACCGCCCGCATAGAAGTGCTCAACAACCTCGGCGATGTGCTCCGCAAAACCGGCCGCTATCGCGAAGGGCTGCAAAGAACGCAGCAGGCCCTGGCCCTCGCCCTGCAGGTCAATGAAAAATACCAGCTCAGCGGCGCCTGCAGGGACGTAGCCAAATCCTACCACCTCCTGGGCAACAACGACAGCGCCTTCTACTACCTGGAACAAAGCCGTAATCACCTGCTGGACATCTACTCCGAGGAAAGCGGCAAACAGGTGGCCCTGCTCCAGACCATGTACGACATAGAAAAGAAGAACCGCGAAATAGAGCGCCTCACCAGCGCCCGCAAAATGAACCGCATCATTACCGTAGCCGTTATCGTGGTCATTGTGCTGCTCATCGTGCTGGGCTCCCTCGTTATCAGCCGCCAGCGCCTCAGGATCAGGAACGCCCGCATCCTGGCCGAGCAGGACAAGCGCCGCTATGAGACCGAGCAGGAGCGCATGCAGGCCGAGCTGGAGAACCGGAAAATAGAGCTCTCCACGCACACCCTCCATATCATACAAAAGAACCAGTTGCTGGAGGAACTGCGCAACCGCCTGGACGAAATGGTGAAAGACGAGCGTCGCGACCAGAAGAAACAGCTCAAACAATTGCAGCAGCAGATCAATCACAGCTTTAACCATGATCATTACTGGGAAGAATTCCGCAAGATGTTCGAGCAGGTGCACCAGGCCTTCTTTAATAACCTGAAGAAGTATTGCGACAAGCTCACGCCCAGCGATCTCCGTCTTGTGGCTTTATTGAAAATGAACCTCCCTTCCGGCGACATCGCCACCCTGCTGTGCATCTCGCAGGACAGCCTCCGGGTCATGCGGTACCGTCTCCGGAAAAAGCTGAGCATCGGGCAGGGGGAAAGCCTCACCGCTTTCATCCAGTCGCTGTAACCCCGGCTTAATGTTACGGTAACAATTCCTTAATGGCGGATTTTGTTACGGGCAGGATATCTGGAAACCAAATAGTTATGATGGATTTGTTCACCTTGTTGCTCTCCTGTATACGCCCTTTGTAACGCTGTTTCCTTTTTGTTTATCCCCGAAAGTTGGGCTTGCATACCGGTAATTGCACATTTGCCCTGTCAAAAAAATCTTGATCAGATGAACAGATTGTTACTTGTATTGCTCTGTACCTGCTTCGGCCTTTCCGCCTTTGCACAGGAGGCCGGCCTGGTAACCGGCTCCGTGGTGGACAGGAGCCAGGGGCTTTCCCTGCCGGGCGCCACCCTCAAGCTCAGCCCCGGGAATCATTACACCGTGTCCAACCAGTTTGGCAAGTTTGAGTTCCTGGGCGTGCCGGTAGGTAATTATACCGTCACCATCACTTACCTGGGCTACGAGCCGCTCACCCAAGAAGTAACGGTAACGGCCGGCCAGGCAGCGGAGGTCAACTTCCGGCTGGCAGACAGGCAGATTGCCGGCAGGGAAGTGGTGATCATGGGCGACCGCCTCCGCGGACAGGCCCGCGCGCTCAACCAGCAGAAGAATAACCAGAATATCACCAATATCGTATCTGCCGACCAGATCGGCCGTTTCCCCGACGCCAACATCGGCGACGCCATGAAACGCATTCCCGGCATCACCATGCAGAACGACCAGGGAGAGGCCCGCAACATCATCATCCGCGGCCTGGCCCCGGAGCTGAATTCCGTGACCATGAACGGCGATCGCATCCCCTCTGCAGAAGGCGACAACCGCCGCGTACAGATGGACCTCATCCCTTCGGATATGATACAGACCATAGAGGTGAACAAAACCCTCACGCCGGATATGGATGCAGACGCCATCGGCGGCTCCGTGAACCTGGTGACGCGCGCAGCGCCCAACGGCCCCCGCGTATCCGCCACGCTGTCCGGCGGCTTTAACCCCATCCGCAGCAAGCCCCTGTACACCGGCTCCCTGGTGCTGGGCAACCGCTTCTTCAATAACAAGCTGGGCGCCGTGCTCAGCGCCTCCTATAATAATAATGACTACGGCTCAGACAACGTGGAAGCAGCCTGGGTAAAGGACGACTTCGGGAACGTATACACGGAGGAAATGGAGATCCGCAAGTACGATGTGCAGCGCATCCGCAGGAGTGTGTCCGCTGCGCTGGATTATAAGATCAACGCCCGCAACACCATCTACCTCAACAGCCTGTACACCTGGCGCTATGACCGCGAAAACCGTTTCGCCTACGCCATCAAGGATATTGAGCCGGAGTACGATGACAATGACCAGGTGACCGGCTACACCGGCTCCCTGGCCCGTCAGAACAAGGGCGGCATCAGCAGCAACCGCGGTAAAGGCCGCCGCCTGGAAGACCAGCGCGTACAGAACTATTCCATCCGCGGCGAGCACCTGCTCAGCCCCAAAGTGGACCTGGACTGGGCGGCATCCTTTTCTACCGCCAGCGAGCGCCGCCCCCATGAAAGATATATAGAGTTCGTGGCCGAAGACGTGCCGGTGTCCCTCAGCCTGGCTGATCTCCGCCATCCCTTTGCATCCTCCACATCCAACCTGCCGGAGAACTTTGAATTTGACGGGGTAACCGAGAATACGGATTATACCCGAGAGAATGAGACCGGGCTGAAAGTGAACCTCCGCTTCCCGCTCAGCGTGGTGCCCGGCCAGAAGGGCCGTTTCCGCGTAGGCGCCCGCATGCGCATCAAGGACAAGAAACGGGAGAACAATTTCTTTGAATACGATCCCCTGACGCCCATCGGCAACCTGTCCACCATACCCACGGTAGACTGGAATGGCAATAATTTCCAGCCCGGCTCCAAATATGTGCCCGGCGTGTTTGCCTCCAAAGACTACCTGGGCGGCCTGGACCTCGGCAATCCCGCCCTGTTTGAAGCCAGCGCCGATCCCTCCGAATACCTGGGTGTCAATTTCCATGCAAAGGAAACCATCACGGCAGGGTATATACGCTGGGACCAGGACCTTAGCAGTAAGCTGTCCATGATCGCCGGCGTGCGCCTGGAAAACACGCATATCAATTATACCGGCAACATCGTGGAAGAGGAGTCGGAGCTGGCCGGCCAGCGGGAGATTGAGAACAGCTATCTCAATGTGCTGCCGGGGCTCACCTTTAAATATATGGTGAACAGTGACCTCGTGCTGCGCGTAGCCGTTACTACCGCCCTTGCCCGTCCCAATTACTATGATCTTACGCCTTATGTGAGCAGCATAGCAGAGGATGAAGCGCTGAGCGCCGGTAACGCCGAGCTGAAAGCTGCTTATTCCTGGAACTTTGACGGGATGGTGGAACAGTACTTCAAATCAGTAGGCTTGCTCTCCGGTGGGGTGTTCTACAAAAGTATCCGGGACTTCATTTACGTATACAGGGACCAGGAGTATACTACGCAGCAATTTGCCGCCGACTATCCCGGCCTGGCCAACCCGGTGCCTGACGGCGCCAACTGGACCTACATCCAGTCCCGCAACGGCGATAACGTGCGCGTGTACGGTTTTGAAGTGGCCCTGCAGCGCCAGTTGGATTTCCTGCCCGGCTTCCTCAAAGGTTTTGGCGTGTACCTGAACTACACCTACACCAAATCCGAGGCGGACGGCATTTACAACAGCGATGGCGAAAAGCGCTCCGGCGCTACGCTGCCGGGTACGGCCCCGCACATGTTCAATGCGTCGCTGTCCTACGAAACGCCCCGCCTGGTCCTGCGCCTGTCCGGCAACTACACGGCCGCCTACCTGGATGAGCTGGGCGGCGATGATTTCGGGGACCGTTTCTACGATAAGCAGTTCTTCCTGGATGCCAACGCTTCCTTCCGGGTACTGCCCAAATGGAGGATATTCGGGGAGGCCAACAACCTCACCAACCAACCCCTGCGTTATTACCAGGGCATTTCCTCCAGGACCGCTCAACTGGAATATTACAGGCCCCGGTATAACTTCGGGTTAAAGTTTGATCTTTAATTTTCAAGGGAAAAGGAAAAAGGGAACAGGGAGAAGGAGAACGGGTATGTTCCCTATTTCGCAGCTTTCTCCTTTTCCCTTTTTCCCTTCTCCCCTAAAAATAAAACATACATGCTAGTGAAACACAAGATATATACCGGCGCGCTGTGCTTTGTGGCAGTGCTCTGCGCCTGCACCAACGGCCACACGCCCGTAGCGGAGAACGCGCTGAAACCCGTGGTAGTGACTGATCCCCTCCGGCATGACTCCGATGATCCGGCCATCTGGATCAACCGGGCAGACCCGGCGCAAAGCCTCATCATCGGTACGGACAAGGACACGGACGGCGGGCTCTATGTTTTTGACCTGGACGGAAAAACAGTGAAATGGATCACCGGCCTCAAAAGGCCCAACAATGTGGATGTGGCCTACGGCCTGCCGCTGTCCGGCGCCCGCGCAGATATCGCGGTGCTGACGGAGCGCGAGACCAACAGCCTGCGCGTGTACCGCCTTCCCGGCATGGAGCTGGTGGACGGCGGGGGCATCCCGGTGTTTGAAGGGGAGCAGGAACGTGCCCCCATGGGCGTTAGCCTCTACACCCGCCCTTCGGATACGGCCATATTTGCCATCGTGAGCCGTAAAACCGGCCCTCACAGCCAGTACCTGTGGCAATACCGCCTGCATGACAACGGCCAGGGCGTGGTAACGGCTACGCTGGTACGTAAATTCGGGCAGTACAGCGGCAAAAAGGAGATAGAGAGCATTGCCGTGGACAATGAGCTGGGCTATGTGTATTACTCCGATGAGCGGGTAGGTATCCGCCAGTACTACGCGGAGCCGGGCAGGGGAGAGGAGCAATTGGCCCTCTTCGGCCAGGGAGAGTTCATGCTGGACAATGAAGGCATCAGCATCTACAAGACCGGCGACAGCACCGGCTATATCCTGGTATCAGACCAGGAGGCCAACAGCTTCAATGTGTACCGCCGGGAAGGCGATAGCGCTAACCCGCACCGCCATACGCTGCTGAAAAAGATCCCGGTATCGGCCATGAACAGCGACGGGTCGGAAGTCACCAGCGTGCCGCTGGGCGCCCGCTTTCCCAAAGGCCTGTTCGTAGCCATGTCCACCGACCAGACATTTCATTATTATGACTGGCGGCAACTGGAAGAATTAATAATTAACAATTAATAATTAATAATACCCGTAACGCAGGCGTTTCGTGAAGCAGCCATGTTACGGGTATTAATTATTAATTGACCTGCGGCTGGTGCTTAATGATGAACGCGATCAGCTCATCCTGCTGGATAGCCGCCCGCTGGCAGGCGTCCAGTATATCCTCCCGGGATACATTGGCGGCAAATGATTTTTCCTTCAGTCTTTTCTTCACGCCTTTCACATCCATACCGGTATAGCCGTCCGGGCGCATCAGCGAGTAGGCATGTACCAGGCCGGACAATTCATCAAATGCATACAGCATCTTGTCCATGCTGGTAGCCGGCTCCACGCCAAAGTAGCGCGGCCCGTGGGAGGCGATGGCCCGGATCACTTCCGGGCATACCTGCCGTTTTTCCAGCTCCCCGATGATCTTGTGGCAATGTTGCTCTGGCCACAGGTCCCAGTCCGCGTCGTGCAGCAGGCCGGCCATTTCCCAGCGCCACTGGTCTGCTTCCTCCAGTCCTTCCGTTTCGGCCGCCCAATGACGCATCAGGTGCCCTACCTGCCGCATGTGGAGCTGCAGCCGCTCGTTCTTCACCCATTCCTGCAGCAGCGCATACGCTTCCTCCCGGCTCAGGGTATTGCCGGTATTGGCGGCGTCGCCGAAAGAGGTCCTTCCTATTGGTAGTATTTCCATGTTGGTATGTTTTAAGAAATTCCAAATTCCAAATCCCAAAATGGAGGCAGGCTTTCAATAATAAAAAGCTGTCTTTGAGAGTTGGGGGATGGCCACCCGTTTGGAATTTGGATTTTGGAATTTTCAACGTTGTTTTAACCATTTAGCCAGCAAACCAGGCCAGGCTTCCGCGGCAGCATTGCCGGGGCGCAGGCCGTAGCCGTGCCCGCCACTGGCGTAAAAGTGCAGCTCTACCGGCACCTTGGCGTCCCGCAGGGCGCCCGCCATTACAAGGGCGCTGTTGCCATAAGGATCATCGGCGGTGGCAAACAGGAACATGGGCGGCGTTTGCCCGTTCACGTTCAGCTCCGGTGTCAGGCTGCGGTTGGGCCCGTTGTCCAGGTAGGCCGGGTAGATCAGCGCCGCAAAAGCCGGCCTGCAGGAGAGCTGGTCGGCTTCATCTACCGGTGGATACGTGCTTTTATCGTAGAGGGTGCTGGCCCTGGCGCTGAGGCTGCCGCCGGCGGAAAAGCCCATTACGCCGGTTTTATCCGCATCCAGGCCCCATTGCCTGGCCCGGCTGCGCACCAGGCGGATGGCCCGCTGTACGTCTTGCAGGGCGCCGGCTTCCTTTTTAGGTACCCGGTACTGCAGTACAAAAGCTGTATAGCCAAGACTGCTGAGCCATTTGGCCACTTCTTCGCCTTCCAGGTTGATAGCTAGTATCTGGTAGCCACCTCCCGGGCATACCACGATGCCGGTATGTTTGTCAACCGCCCGGTTCTTCGGTGGATACACCGTCAGGATGGGATCTGTTACATCGGTGAGCCGCATCACTCCCCGGCTGGTGTCGGAGGTAGGGATAGCGGCATGCCTGGGCTTTGCTTCGCCGGGTACCGTGCCCGGCCATATGTGAAGGATAGCCGGGCGCTGCGCCTGTGCTGTGAAGGTGGTCATTATGATGCAAAATAGCCATAAAGGGTGTTTCATACAGGGGAATTTATTCCATAGCTAAAATACAAATAAAGGGTATTTATCCTCCCGGTACCTTTTTTGTTCCATGGTTACGGTAAACCTTTTTACTTGAACCAAAACAAATGACGGTTATGAAACTATTTAGCAGATTATATCTGGCAGCATCGCTGGTTTGGGTATTACAATCCTGTGGCGGCGCCGGCCGCAACGATAACGTGGATAGCGTGCAGGCCCTCAATGATTCCCTGGCCTCCGTAGATGACGCTGCCGCAGAGTTTGCCGTAGACGCGGCTAACGGCGGTATGATGGAAGTACAACTGGGCGGCATGGCCCAGGAAAAAGCCCGGTCCCAGCGGGTAAAGGATTTCGGTAACATGATGGTCCGGGATCACTCCTCCGCTAACGATGAGCTGAAGAACCTGGCCGTGTCCAAGAATATTGCCCTGCCTGACAGTGTGGGTGCAGACAAGAGAGAGCACATCGAAGAGCTCAGCAGGAAAACAGGCAGGGAGTTCGATGAAGCATATATCGATATGATGGTGAAGGACCATGAGAAAGACGTGAACGAGTTCGAGAAAGCCGCCAGTAACCTCTCAGACCCGGATCTGAAGGCGTTCGCCTCCAGGACTTTGCCCACCCTGCGGATGCACCTGGACTCCGCAAAGGCCATACAGGAAGCGCAGCGGAAAATGATGAACAACAGCGACCGGCCGGGGGCAGTAGGTAAATAAAACGAATGTGCGGATGCGCATAGCAGCACATCCGCACATTCATTCACTGTTTCACCAGTTCAATCTCGCAGCTCAGCTTCACCTCGTCGCTCACCACCAGGCCGCCGCTTTCGGTGAGCGCGCTCCAGTGAAGCCCGAAATCCTTGCGGTTAATGGCGCCGTTAACGGTAAACCCTGCACGGGTGCTGCCCCAGGGATCTTTGACCACCCCGCCGAATTCCACGAACAGCTCCACCGGTTTGGTCACATCCCGGATCGTCAGGTCGCCGAACACGTTGTAAGACCCGTCATTATCCACCGCCTCGTACCGCTGCGGCACAAACCGGATCTGCGGGAACTGGTGGTCGTCAAAAAAATCGGGGGAGCGCAGGTGCCGGTCCCTTTCCTCGTTGCCGGTAAACACGCTGGCGGTATCCGCCGTAAAAGCGCCTTTGGCAGTAGTAAAATCTTCGTCCTCCGTTTCCACTTCCATATTAAATTTGCTGAAATGGCCGGATACATTGGTGATCATCAGGTGCTTGATTTTAAAGCCGATAGTGCTGTGGGCCGGGTCTATGACCCATTTGGATGTTGCCATGGTTTAGTTTTTCGTAACTTCACCCAACATGTATGCCATTGTTGATATAGAGACCACCGGCGGCCATGCCAGCGCCAACGCCATCACCGAAATAGCCGTCTTTGTGTTTAACGGGGCGGAAGTAGTAGAGGAGTACCATACCCTGGTCAACCCCGGCCGGCCCATCCCGCTGTACATCCAGTCGCTTACCGGCATCACGGACGAGATGGTGGCAGAGGCCCCGTCTTTTGAAACGGTGGCCCCGCAGGTGTACCATCTCCTGCATGATAAGATCTTCGTGGCCCATAACGTGAACTTCGACTATTCCTTCCTGCAATACCAGCTAAACGTATGCGGTTATGAGCTGAAATGCCGCAAGCTGTGCACCGTAAGGCTGGGGCGCAAAATAGTACCGGGCCTGCCTTCCTACAGCCTGGGCAACCTTTGCCGCTCCCTGCAGATACCCGTGCACCAGCGCCACCGCGCAGCAGGGGATGCCGCCGCCACCGTGCGCCTCTTTGCCCTGCTGCTGCAGCGGGATACGGAAAACGCCATCGCCACGGCGCTTAGTGTCGGCTCCAAGGAGCAGTTCCTCCCGCCCAACCTGCCGCCGGAACAGGTAAAGCTGCTCCCCGGCGCACCGGGCGTCTATTATTTTCATGACCGGAAAGGAAAAGTGATCTATGTAGGCAAGGCGCGCAACCTGCGCAAGCGGGTCAACAGCCATTTTACCGGCAACAACCCCGGCCCGCAACGGCAGGAGTTCCTCCGCAATATCTACAGCATTACCTATGAAATAACCGGTACGGAATTGATGGCCTGTATCCTGGAATCCGTGGAGATCAAACGGCTATGGCCTGTGTACAATTATGCGCAGAAGCATGTTGAGTTCAGCTATGGTTTCTATTGCTTTGAGGACCAGGAGGGGTACCTGCGCCTGGCTATTGAAAAGAAACGTAAATACACCACGCCTTTATACGCCTTCAAGCTGCTGGTGGAAGGGCACCAGTTGCTACGCAACCTGATCCGCAGGTTTGAGCTGTGCCCCCGCCTGTGCTTCTTGCAAAAAGGGAACGGCGCCTGCTCTCCCTTGCAGGAACATACCTGCCACGGCGCCTGTGAGAAAAAAGAAACGCCCCGCCTGTATAACGGCCGGGTACAGGAGGCTATCGCCTGGCTGCAGGAGCAGCAGCCCTCCTTCGTGATCCTGGACAGTGGGAGGGATGCAGACGAGCAAAGCTGCATATTAATGGAAAAAGGGCGGTTCTACGGCATGGGATACGTACCCAGGGATATCGCCGTTACCGGTAGTCACCAGTTAAAGGACTGGCTGACGCCTTACCCCGAAAATGAATACATATTGAACCTGCTCCGGCAATATGCTGCCGGTAAAACCACCCGTTTATTGTCACTAAATGCCTGAAACCTGGATACTACTTACCGTTGCAGGCGGAACGTCAGCGGCAACTTGAATGCCATATTAATATATCGCCCCTTATAGTATACCGGCTGGAATGTAAGCTGCCGGCAGGCTGCCAGCGCCGCTGCTTCCAGGTCGGCTCCCGTGCGCGAGGCCGCTTTCAGGCCGGTAATGCTGCCGGTAGTATCAATAACAAAAGACACGTACACGGTGCCTTCGATGCCCGCCTTCAAAGCCCGGGCAGGATATTTCAACTGCCGGTACAGCCGCCGGGTAGTGTCTCTCAGGTGCTGTTGCTGGTCGGCAGGTAATAACAGCCGGGTAAAGATGGTATCCGCATGGCCGCCATCCCGTTCCTGCAGGCGGTATGCTTCCGTAATGATATTGTCCCGGAGAGAAAACCCGCAGGTTGTTCCGCTCTTGCTGACGTAGGTATACTGCCAGTAGCCGGTACGCAGCAAGCTGGCGCCGTGCTCGTCGTCCAGTTGCAGCAGGGTATCCTGGCGGACAATATAATGGATCATACCGTTCCTGTGGAACACCGTGTCATTCGCCTTTACTTTTACAGCAAAACAAAGACAGCATGCCCAGGGCAATAGCATCCTTATTCCGCGAAGCCGCTGGATCATAGGTATAGGAAGATAAACAGGGTCCGTTGACCGGAAATGCTTACTGTTGCTGTAAACGGAACGTTACCGGCAGCTCAAAGTACATGGTCACGATGCGGCCATTGTAATTCACCGGTGAAAAGGCCAGTTGTTCGGCAGCTTCCACGGCAGCCTGCTCCAGTCCGTAGCCCAGGTCGGTCAGCGGTTTTACTTCGCTTACTTTACCTTTTTTGTCTACCACAAAGGAAACATACACCGTACCGGTTACGCCGTTCTCCTTCGCCTTGAAAGGATATTTCAGGTTGGAGTACAGGGAGGCGGTAGCGTCGGACAGCTCCTGCCTTTGCTCCGGGGTGTAGGTAACGGTTGTGAAAACAGTGTCCGGTTTGCTGTTACGCTGGCGGATCCAGTAAGCATCGGCAACAATGTTGTCCTGGATGGTGTAACCGTGCTGGATCTGCCGGGCATCAAAATAGGTGTAGGACCAGCGGCCGGGCTTCAGCAGGTTTTCACCGCCTTCACCGTTCAACTGTACAAAGGTGTTCACACCATTGTCAGCTTTGTTGATAATAAAACGGATGGCGCCGTTTTTATAATAAACGGTATCGTTAGACGCCTTCAATTGTAAGGAGCAGCACAGCGCCATTACTAGTAATACGGCTGCCCCTGAGAATTGCTTCTTCATAGGTCGTTGTTTTATTAAAGGATATTTATACTTAATTAATTGTCCACTCAATCCCCGGTATGATCTTCAGCGCATTCTTATAATATATCTTCTTCAGTATCTCGTCCGGCAGGTTCAAACCATACAGGCGCCAGAAGGCATGGTACTTTTTATGGTATGGAAAGTACTCGTCTGCCGTTTCCAGTACGCGGAAATAGGTGGCATACTCCGAAGGCACCCAGGAATCCTTGCCAAACAGGATGCGATCCTGGTATTTTTCAAAGAATTGCCGCGCCATCCTGGGCTGCCTGCCCAGTTCCGCTATCACCGCACCAAATTCCACGTACATGTTCGGTATCTCCTCCATCAGGGCCGACAGTTGGGCCAGGTCATTGGCGTACCAGCCAAAATGCGCGTTGATGAAGGTGGTGCGCGGATGTTTTTTGAACATCCGGTGCTGTTCCTCAATGATCTGCTCCCAGGGCGCCGGGTTGTCAGTTCCCCTGCGCCGGCGGGGATGGGTAGCCAGCTCCAGCCAGCGCTCGTTATGCTCGTCCATCGGCTGCCAGAAAGGCGCCGGGTCCGCCGCGTGGATCAGCACCGGTATCTTCAGCACCGCGCATTGCTCCCAGATGGCGTCCAGCCGGGGATCGTCAATAGGCACCCGCCGGCCGGTATTGTCCTGCACGCTCAGTCCCAGGTTCTTAAAGATCTTTAAACCGGCCGCGCCGTTCCGCACATCCTCCTGCAACTGCCGTACGGCCTTTTCCGTCCAACCCGTCCGCCCGATGCCGTCAAAATCAATATTGGCAAACACCACGAATCGGTTCGGGGCATGTGCCTTGATATTGTCCGTCATACTTTTCAGCCGGCTGCCGTTGCCGCCGCTCAGGTTCACCATCACCTGCATGTGCAGGGCGTCCATCTCCTTTACCAGTGCGCCCAGGTCCTGCGAGGCCAGGTTCCACTGGTGGTTATGCACGTCAATGAACGGGTACTTAGCCCTGCTCACCGGGTGCTCCGGCACTTTCAGCGTTGATACCGGCTCGTACTTTTCAAAGTCCATATGCGCCCCGTTACCCGTCTGGCCTTGTGCGCAGCCTGCGGTAACAATACCGGCACATAATAATATGGTCCTTGATAGCGCCCGGTTCATACCTGATTGACGTCTCAAATTACGATTTTTTAATGAATAGCAATAATTTATATACTTTTTTTTCATTTTTTATTGATTTATGAAATATGTTTTTGGGTTAGAAAATCGATAACTTGTTTTAAATCATACCTTTTCATATATAGTCTTTAATTTGTAAAAAAATATTGTCATGTTACCCTAGGTTGTCAATGCGAGGCATGAGGCAAGGATTATGTGCCGGGGAGGCCGAAGCAATCTCCAGCCTGTTCAGCAGATTGCTTCGGCGTCCGACCCGCTTCAGCGCGGTGGCTCTCCGCAAAGACGAGCGGGGGCGCCGCAAAACTTTGGATCAATTGTGAATTATTAATTTTAATTTGTTGGGCAGGGTACAGTATTTTTGTCGCTCATTTTAAAGAGGCATCAGCCATTCATTTCAAGTTAATTTATAATTTTTCTGACAGATGTTGACATCTGATTTCAAATTTCCAGGACAAACCGCTTTTTATAAAGGGAAAGTACGTGACGTATACACGATTGATGACCGCCTGCTGGTGATGTTGGTAAGCGACCGCATCTCCGCGTTCGACGTGGTGCTGCCCCGGCCCATTCCCTACAAGGGACAGGTGCTGAACCAGGTGGCCGCCATTATGCTGGAAGCTACCAAGGATATTGTGCCCAACTGGGTAAAAGCCGTACCGCTGCCCAACGTTACCATCGGCCTGAAATGCGAAACATTCCCGGTGGAAATGGTCGTGCGCGGCAACCTGACCGGCCATGCCTGGCGGACCTACAAGAGCGGCAAGCGCGAGCTCTGCGGCGTGCCCCTGCCGGAAGGGCTGAAGGAGAACGATTTCTTCCCTGCACCCATTATTACGCCTACTACCAAGGCGCACGAAGGGCATGACGAGGATATCAGCCGTGAGCAGATCATCGCGCGGGGACTGGTAAGCGAAACAGATTACGCGCAACTGGAAAAATACGCGCTGGCCCTCTTCCAGCGCGGTAAGGAGCTGGCCGCAGCGCGCGGGCTGATCCTGGTGGACACCAAGTACGAATTCGGCAAGATCGGCGACACCATCTGCGTGATCGACGAAGTGCACACGCCGGACTCCTCCCGCTATTTCTACGCGGATGGCTACGAGGAGAACCAGCAGGCCGGCCGCCAGCAGCGCCAGCTCAGCAAGGAATTTGTACGCGAATGGCTGATGGAGAACGGCTTCCAGGGCAAGGAAGGACAGCAGGTGCCGGAAATGACCGACGAGTTCGTGAATAGCGTAAGCGAGCGCTACATTGAGCTGTTCGAGCGCATTACCGGCCGCACATTTGTGAAGGAGGACATGCAGCCCGAAGAAACAGCGGCCCGTATTATTGAAACACTTAGATCTTTATAACTTGTAAAGGGGAAAAAGGAAAAAGGGAGAAAGGGTGCGGGTCTGTTCCTTCTCCCTTCTTCTTTTTCCCTTCTCCTTTTTATGAAACATTTAGCAGCGCTTAACATATACTTCGTAAAATATAAATGGCTTTTTTCACTGGGGCTGCTGTTCACGGCTATATCCATTGTGTTCAGCATCTTCCAGCCCGTTATGGTCCGCCAGATATTCGACCTGCTGTCTCAGAACCTGGACAGCTACCGGATGATCAGCGATACCGGCATCAAAGGCCTTTTCCGTGCAGACTTTTCCCGGGTGCTGGCCTTTTATGGCATCACCATCCTGCTGTCTGCGCTGCTCAGCGGTTTCTTTATGTTCCTGCAGCGGCAAACCCTCATCGTGATGAGCCGCCACATTGAATTTGACCTCAAGAACGATATTTACCAGCATTACCAGGTGCTGGACCTTAACTTCTTCAAGATGCACCGTACCGGCGACCTCATGAGCCGCATTACGGAAGACGTATCACGGGTGCGCATGTACGTAGGGCCGGCTATCATGTACAGCGCCCGTACCGTTATTATGGTGGTCATGATCATCTACCTGATGGTGAAGGTCAACCTGGAGCTGACGCTCTACACGCTGTCGCCCCTGCCGGTGCTGGCCCTTACCATCTATTTTGTGAACCGGGTCATTCACCGCAAAAGCGAGCGCATACAGGCGCAGCTCTCCAACCTTACCTCCATTGCGCAGGAATCCTATTCCGGCATACGGGTCATCAAATCATATGTGCAGGAGGACGCCAGCGCGCAGCACTTTGAGCAGGCCAGCGGGGAGTACCGGAAAAGCTCCGTGAGCCTGGCCAAAACAGACGCCCTGTATCAGCCAAGCATGTCATTAATGATCGGGTTGAGCGTGATACTGACCATTTTCATCGGCGGCATCCAGGTGATACGCGGCAATATTACCGTGGGCAACCTGGCGGAGTTCGTGATCTACGTGAACATGCTGATCTTCCCTTTCTTCTCCATCGGCTGGGTGGCTTCCATGATACAGCGGGCCGCCGCCTCCCAGCAACGCATCAACGAGTTCCTGCAGACAAAGCCGGACATCAAAGACCGCCCCGGCGCAAAGGACGTGACCCTGAAGGGGCATGTCCGCTTCGAGCACGTATCCTTTACCTATCCGCATACCGGCATCAAGGCCATCCGGGATTTTGACCTGGACATACAACCGGGACAGAAGATCGCCGTGATAGGCCGTACTGGCTCCGGCAAGTCTACCCTGGCGCAACTGCTGCTGCGCATGTACGATCCGCAGCAGGGCAGGGTATTGCTGGACGGGCACGACATCCGGGACCTGCGCCTGGAAAGCCTGCGCAGCCAGATCAGCTATGTGCCGCAGGATGTGTTCCTGTTCTCGGACAATATCACCAACAACATCCGCTTCGGCGCCCCCGCGGCCGGCCAGGAAGCTGTGCAGCAGGCCGCCCGGCAGGCTTCCGTGGAAAAGGATATCCTTAATTTCAGGGAAGGCTTTGACACCATGATAGGGGAGCGGGGCGTTACCCTCAGCGGCGGGCAGAAGCAGCGTATCTCCATTGCGCGCGCCCTGATCATGGACCCTAATATTATGGTGTTCGACGATTGCCTCTCTGCCGTGGACGCGCGTACCGAAAAAGAGATCATTGGCAACCTGTACGCCTATCTGAAAGACAAGACGGCCATTATTATTACCCACCGGATCTTCGCCCTCTTTGAATTTGATAAAGTGATCGTGGTGGACGACGGCAGGATCGTGGAGACCGGCACGCATGAAGAATTAATGTCATTGAACGGCTATTACGCAGAACTGTACAACCGCCAGCAATCCGGCGAGGAGGAGTCTGTAACTGAATAAAAATCATTTTTTTACATATGCCTGTAACCCTTTAGTGTAGGGAGTTTTCCACTCGTTGATAAAATCATTTAAAATTATTTTGATATTTGTAAAACAATAGTATATTTGTTCCTTATTGAATATTGACAAACAGGATTGATTCGTTAACACTTAAATCTATCAACTGTGGCGTACGAAAACAACAATCAACAGGAAAGAAACAACGACAGCATCTTTTCCAAGCGATTGAAAGCGGGCAAAAGGAGAACTTACTTCTTTGATGTAAAGACCACTCGGGGAAACGACTACTTTCTGACCATTACAGAAAGCAAGAAGCGTTTCAATGACAACGGTTATGACAGGCATAAAGTATTCCTGTACAAGGAGGACTTTAACAAATTCCTGAATGCATTAACAGAGACCATCAACTACGTAAAAACCGAGTTGATGCCCGATTTCGACTTTGATGCTTACAACCACGATTACGTGCGGGAAGAAGGAGATGAAGACTCCGAAGTAGTATCAGTGGATAACGCTGCTGCTGAAGTTGAAAACACAACGGAAGTAGAAGCTGCGGTGACCACACCTGCCGCTGCTGCCGCCGCCTCCCACACCGATGATGTAGACAAATGGTAAGATTTTTACACTTTATTCTCAGATAGGCCCCCGGATTTCTCCGGGGGTTTTTTATTTACCGGGCCGTAATTACCAGAATGGCGCCATAACACCAAGCAAGGTAAATAACAATGGAAAATTTGCTTTGAGCGATTCCTTCGCTTCGTCCGAAAGGGCTTCGTATTGCGCGACAATTTCCCGTATAGTCGCCATGGTTTCAGGGAGCGGCGCCAGGCAAAAGCCGCCGTTAACGGTTCGTAGTTCGATAGCCGACAGGGGCGCCAGCATACCAGGTTTTTCGTTTTGCATAGCGTGTCATGTTTAGTGGTGGAAAAATGGTCCTGTGAGAGATGGGCCAGTACAGCATCAGCATACTGTCAGCGTCCTTACTTTTTCTATCATCCCGCTTACAAAAGTCTTTGCCTCCGGGTTTAAGGCGTCTATTTTGCTCTTTACCAGGTTACGAAACTCCACTACCATGGTGTAAAGGCCCGGACTAACTGCTTTAAGCGCATCAAGGAACTCGTCCTCGTTCGCCCAGAAAAAACCACCGTTAACAGCCCGCAGCTCATCGGCGCTCAGCGGTGTAAGTACATTGTTTTCCGTTTGCATCGCATGATTTTTTAGGTGAAGGATAAAACTATTCCTTACACCAGGATCATCCTACAACGTAAACGGTTAAATTATAGCTGGTGGGGTTGAAATTCCAAAATCCAAATCCCAAATTCCAAAATGTAGGCCATTGCTTGATTAAAGGAAACCTTTTAACATTCCTGCTGGTCTGCCTGCTCTTTGGAATTTGGTCTTTGGTATTTGGTATTTGGTATTTATACCTTCATAGCTTTCCATGCATTGATCAATCCATTGGTACTGGCGTCATGCGCGCTCACCTTTTCATCGCCCTGCAGTTCCGGCAGTATCTTGTTGGCCAGTTGCTTGCCCAGCTCTACGCCCCATTGGTCAAAGGTATAGATGTTCCAGATCACGCCCTGTATGAATATTTTGTGTTCGTATAGGGCGATCAGTGAGCCCAGGCTACGCGGGGTGATCTCCTTTACCAGGAAAGAGTTGGTGGGCCGGTTGCCCGTAAATACCTTGTAAGGCAGCAGTTTGGCCAGCTCGTCTCCCGTCATGCCCGCTTTTTCCAGTTCGGCGCGCACTTCTTCCGGTGTTTTGCCGTTCATCAGCGCTTCCGTTTGCGCAAAGAAATTGGAGAGCAGCTTTACATGATGATCGCCAATAGGATTGTGGCTGATGGCCGGCGCAATAAAGTCGCAGGGGATCAGCCGGGTGCCCTGGTGTATCAGTTGGTAGAAAGCGTGCTGCCCGTTGGTGCCCGGCTCGCCCCATACAATAGGACCGGTGTTATAGCTCACCGGCTGCCCGTTGCGGTCTACATACTTGCCGTTGCTTTCCATGTTGCCCTGCTGGAAATAGGCGGCAAAGCGGTGCATGTACTGGTCATAAGGCAGGATGGCTTCGGTGGCCGCATCAAAGAAATTGCCGTACCACAGGCCTATCAGCGCCATGATCACGGGAATATTCCTGTCAAAAGGCGTTTCTGTAAAATGCCGGTCTGCGGCGTGCGCGCCTTCCAGCAGCGCTTTGAAATGATCAAACCCGATGGTCAGCGCGATGCTCAGCCCGATGGCGGACCACAGGGAATAACGGCCGCCTACCCAATCCCAGAATTCAAACATGTTCTCCGGGTTAATGCCGAAGGCTTTCACCGCTTTTTCGTTGGTGGAGAGCGCGGCAAAGTGCAGGGCGATGTGCGCTTCGTCCTTCGCCTGCTCCAGGAACCACTGCCGCGCCGTGTTGGCATTGGTCATGGTTTCCTGCGTGGTAAAGGTCTTGGAGGCGACCAGGAACAGCGTTTCCTCGGGCGTTACCTTTTTCAGGGTTTCCGCAATATGGGTGCCGTCCACGTTGGACACGAAGTAGGGCTGCATATCCTTTATCCAGTAGGGGCGCAGCGCTTCGGTCACCATCACGGGGCCCAGGTCGGAGCCGCCGATGCCGATGTTCACAATATACCGTATAGGCTTGCCCGTATAGCCTTTCAGTTCGCCGCTGTGTATCTTCTTGCAGTAGCGTTCCATCTTCTGCAGTACCGCGTTCACGTCCTGCATTACATCCTGCCCGTCCAGCAGCACCGGTTTGCCGGAAGTATTGCGCAATGCGGTATGCAGCACGGCGCGGTTTTCCGTGGCATTGATCTTTTCCGCGCCGAACATGGCCCGGATGGCCGCTTCCGCCTGGCACTCCCGCGCCAGTTCCTGCAGCAGGCCCAGGGTCTCTTCCGTTACCAGATTCTTGGAATAGTCAAACAGGATATCTTCAAACCGGAGAGAGAGCTTGTCAAACCGTTGCGCATCGCCGGCAAAAAGATCGCGCATGTGTACCTGCTTCATCCTGGAAGCATGCTCCTGCAGTTGTTGCCAGGCTTGGGTAGTGGTAGGATTCTTCGATGGAAACATAATTAAGTGTATTAATGCTGACCAAAATTAAAAGAATATAGAATTTCAAATGTAAAATTTCAAATGTAAAAGTTGGTGGATATGTTTTAATAAGGCATTATTGCTTGAATCGCATACTTCCACCAACTTTTACATTTGAAATTTTACATTTATCATTTTACATTCTCACTATTCACCCCCGCTGCCGGTACCATTTCCAGGAGATGGCAATGGCGATCAGCCCGATGGCGATGATGCAGGTTTGTATGACCAGGTGCTCCGCTATCACGTTGGCATGCCTTCTTTTAAGGATAATACCGTACAGCGCCCAGACAGTCACCATTGCAAAGGTGATGTTCTGGTGCTGCAGCACCATGTAGGCGGAGAGCCCCGTGCTAAGGCTGATCATCAGCACGGCCCAGGCCACCTGTGAAATGCCTTGCCCATGCCAGCCCCAGTATACCATCAGCGCCGTGATATTGGCGATGGCGGCAAAGCTGATCCATCCCAGGTACAGGCTGAAAGGAAAGTGTATGTATAGCTTCTCCTTCCACGGCGCCCCGTTATCCCAGATGGAAAAATTGCGGTGGATATAAACAAGCGATACCAGCAGCACCAGCATCAGCAACAGGGAGAGCGGCAGCATTTCATAGTGCCAGGCAAACAGCCAGCAGGCATTGGCCAGGCAGCTTACCAGCCACCAGTGCCTGATCCGGGTCATGAACGCCGTTAGCTCCTGTGCATGATCTCCCCGGAATGCCAGCCATAACTGGTACACGGTAAAGCCCAGCAGGGCCAGGTAAATAACGCCCCAGATGGAAAAAGTGAAACCGGCCGGCACCAGCAGGTTCGGATACTTATCCGATACTTCGCCGGTACGCTGCTCATTGATCGGCAGCAGCTCCGCCATACCGTTAACAGCAATGACCAGTATTAAACCGATGACGTGGAAGATGGATTGATTCTTGTATTGGAGCGTCTGGTCCGCAGTCATAGAATAGTCAGGTTTGGATATCTGAAGGAAAAAAGAATACCGAAAAAATAGCAAATATTATGCTAAATATAATGCACAATGCATTCATCAGCACATCTGCATATGCGCACATCTGCACATTTTTCCTTACATTTGCGCCCATTATGACAGCAGAGCAACTTAAAGCTATGAGGGACCGTCTCCACGTCCTGGGAGGTTTTCTTTAACGTCCAGGACCGCATAGCAAAAATAGAAAACGACAAACAGCTTACCCTTGCGCCCGGCTTCTGGGACGACAATGCCAGGGCCACTTCCATCCTGAAAGAGATCAAGGTAAACAAATTCTGGGTAGACCTTTACGGGGACGTACAGACTGCCATAGAAGACAGCAGCGTGCTGTATGATTTCCAGAAAGAAGGAGAGGCCTCGGAGGAGGAAGTACAGGCCGCCTACCAGCAGGCGCTGGCCGCACTGGATGAGCTTGAATTTAAATCCACCCTGAACCAGCCGGAAGACGAAATGCCGGCCATGCTCACCATCAACTCAGGCGCCGGCGGCACCGAAAGCCAGGACTGGGCCGAGATGCTGTTGCGCATGTACCGCATGTACGGCGAAAAACAGGGCTGGAAAGTATCTGAAATTGACGTGCAGTACGGGGATGGCGCCGGCATCAAATCCGCTACGCTGGAGTTTGACGGCGACTTTGCCTATGGCTTGCTGAAAGCGGAAAGCGGCGTGCACCGCCTGGTGCGTATCTCGCCCTTCGATGCCAACGCGCGCCGGCATACCTCCTTCGCCTCCGTTTTCGTATACCCGCTGGTAGACGATACCATCGAGATCGCCGTTAATCCTGCCGACCTGGAATGGGAATTCTACCGCTCCGGGGGCAAGGGCGGACAGAACGTGAACAAGGTGGAAACCGCCGTGCGCCTCAAGCACATCCCTTCCGGCATCATCATTGAATGCCAGCAGGCCCGCACCCAGGGTGAGAACCGTGAAAAGGCGCTCACCATGCTGAAATCACGCCTGTATGAAGAGGAGATCCGCAAGCGCGAGGAGTTGAAGAACGCGGCTAACGCCAATAAACGTAAGATAGAATGGGGCTCCCAGATCCGTTCCTACGTATTCCACCCGTACAAGATGATCAAAGACCACCGCACCGATTTTGAGGTGGGCAATGTACAGCCCGTCATGGACGGCGACCTGGGCGGCTTCATCAAGGCATACCTGATGATGGCGAAAGAAGAGGCCTGAAAAATGTAAAATTTTAAATTTCAAATGTAAAAGTATAATGTAGCACTACATTCGCTGCACTATACTTTTACATTTATCATTTTACATTTGATATTTTACATTCTGAATTACAACAAAATCACGAACCACTAAACTTATTGAGAGGATGCACAACGCTTATTTTCATTTTGCAGCACCCCAGAACGAGCCGGTACTGAACTACGCGCCGGGCTCCCCGGAAAGGGCCGCATTAAAAAAGCAACTGGCGGCGTTCAAGGCTGCCCCTGCAGACATTCCCATGTACATTGGCGGTAAGGAAGTACGCACCGGTAAAACGGTGGACATACGCCCCCCGCATGAAATAAAACACAAACTGGGCCATTTCCACATGGGAGACGCCAGCCATGTGCAAACCGCTATAGACGCCGCCCTGGCGGCACAGGCCCAATGGGCCGCTACGCCCTGGGAACAGCGCGCCGCCATTTTCCTGCGCGCAGCAGAGCTGATCGCCACGAAGTACCGCTACCACATGAATGCGGCTACCATGCTGGGACAAAGCAAGAATGCCTACCAGGCGGAAATAGACAGCGCCTGCGAACTGATAGACTTCCTGCGCTTTAACGTGCACTACCTGGGTGAAATATACAAACAGCAGCCGTACAGCCCGGCCGGTATCCATAACCGCACAGAATACCGCCCCCTGGAAGGCTTTGTGCTGGCTGTAACGCCGTTCAACTTTACCGCTATCGGCGGCAACCTGCCCACGGCGCCCGCCATGTGCGGCAACGTAGTGGTGTGGAAGCCTGCCAATACCCAGGTATTTGCCGCCAGCATGTTCATGCAGATATTGCTGGAAGCCGGCCTGCCGGACGGCGTGATCAACCTGGTGTATGCAGAAGGTCCCGTGCTGGGCGATGTGTGCTTTGCCCACCGCCATTTTGCCGGCATTCACTTTACCGGCTCCACCGGCGTATTCCAACAGATGTGGAAGACCATCGGCGGGAATATTGACAAATACCGGTCTTACCCGCGCATTGTAGGGGAAACCGGCGGCAAGGACTTTGTAGTGGCCCACGCCTCCGCCCCGGTGGATGTAGTGGTTACGGCCCTGGCCCGCGGTGCGTTCGAGTACCAGGGACAAAAATGCTCCGCCGCTTCCCGCGCCTACCTGCCGGATAGCATGGCAGACGAAGTGCTGGAAAAACTGAAAGCTACGCTGGGCACCATGAAAATGGGCACCGTGGAGGATTTTGGCAACTTCATCAATGCGGTGATAGACGAGCGCTCCTTTGACAAGATCAGCGCGTACATAGCGCAGGCAAAGAAAGATCCAAAAGTGAAGATCATTGCCGGCGGCAACTACAGCAAAACCGACGGCTATTTTATAGAGCCCACCGTGATCCACACCACCGATCCCAAATACCGCACCATGTGCGAGGAAATATTCGGCCCGGTGCTGACGGTTTACACTTATAAAGCCGACCAGTTCGAGGAAACCCTGCAACTGGTGGACAGCACTTCAGACTATGCCCTCACCGGCTCCATACTGGCTACGGACCGCTACGCTATCGAGCTGGCTACCCGCAAGCTGGTGAACAGCGCCGGCAACTTCTATATCAATGACAAGCCCACCGGCGCAGTGGTAGGGCAGCAGCCGTTTGGCGGCGCCCGGGCATCCGGCACCAACGACAAGGCCGGCTCCATGCTCAACCTGTACCGCTGGCTCAATGCCCGGACCATTAAGGAAACTATGGTGCCACCAGTGGATTATAGGTATGCTTTTTTAAGAGCTGACGATGACGTTTAAAAACGGTCTTGGTCACAAAATAGCCTAAGGAAGCGCCTATCCATACGTCACTGCTCCAGTGCCGGTTATCGTACAAACGCGATACGCCGGTCAATCCTGCAATGCTGTAAGCTACCCAGGGCACCCAGGGATGGTCTTTCCCATATACCTCCGCCAGGGCGGTAGCGATCGTCATGACCGTGTGCATATGCCCGGATGGAAACGATGTGAACCGTTTGTCCATGCTGAATGGGGCGTTATAGCTGAAGGGATCATTGGTAAAAGCAGGCCGTTGCCGGCGGATGATCGCTTTGGTGGCCGTATAGAACAGGGTGGAAATGATCAGTGACTTGGTGGCCATCAGGGAAGCGTGCTCCAGCGGCCGTTCACGCGTCACTACCCCCGCCAGGTACATGCCGCCTAACAGGAGAGGACCGTAGGTATTGCCAAAAGGCTCTATTTGCCCCGATACACTATTGATGCTTTTGGTGCGGTTGCCGCTGAAGAATTGTTTGATCTCATGGTCGCCGGCCATTAACAGGCCGGTAGCTCCCAGCACAATTCCCAGGCGGGTGAGGTCTTTGGAGGTCCAGCGTGCCGGGCGGCCGACTATAAATTTGAAATCATCCACATAGCTTCTCAGGTAAGCGCCGTTGATCCGGTAGTTAATGATGCTGTCGGGTACAGGCCATATAGTGTCTGTTGCAGGCGCTGCGGTATGTAAAGTATCTCCCGGAACGTAACTGCTATCCCCGGAAGCATAGCTGCTGTCTGTTTGTGCAATAGCAAATAAGGGGACTGTCAGCAACAGGCAACAGTGCAGATACTGGATTAAGCGTAGATTCAATGCTAAAACTTTGTTTTTTTGCAAATATAGGAGTACTGTATATTCCAAATATAAGCGTACTTGATTATTTGTCGTAATGGCGTATAGTTATATGTAATCTTTGTTTCATGTTTTGTAGCGGCGCGCTCACAGACATTTAACGGAAATTGTAAATTTATAGTATGAAGCCTCGTCTGGTAGTGCTTTCCGGCGCCGGTGTCAGCGCGGAAAGCGGCATAAGGACCTTCCGGGACAGCAACGGGCTGTGGGAGGAATACGATATTTATGAAGTGGCCTCCCCGCAGGGATGGCAGCAAAATCCCGGCCTGGTGCTGGATTTCTATAACCAGCGCCGCCGCGCTGCCAAAGCCGCTTTGCCCAATGCCGCCCATACCGGGCTGGCCGCCCTGGAAGAATGGTTTGATGTGCGCATTATCACCCAGAATATTGACGACCTGCACGAGCGGGCCGGCTCATCTCATGTGCTGCACCTGCACGGGGAGATATTCAAAATGCGCAGCGTGCTGGATGATACGCTGACCTACCCGGTAGAAGGGGACATCCGCCTGGGCGATATGGCGGCGGACGGCGGACAGTTGCGTCCACACATTGTTTGGTTTGGCGAACCGGTACCGATGATAGAGCCGGCGCTGGCGGAGGTATTGCAGGCCGATATTTTCGTGGTGGTAGGCACTTCCCTGAACGTATACCCGGCGGCCGGCCTGCTGGATTATGTGCAGGAGCAGGTGCCCAAATACGTGATCGATAAAAGCATTCCGCCGGTGAACCACATCAGGGGGCTGCATCTCATAGAAAAGCCGGCCACGGAGGGAGTGGCAACGCTCTCAGCGTTGCTAAGTAAAAAGTAACTTTTCCTTTTATTCAAAGCTTTCCTCGAACCGGATATCATATTCTTCCAGCTCTTTCAGCACGGGGTTGTATACTTCCGGCATGGTGGGTATCTGCAGGCCGGTGAGCGGTACCTTGTCCTGCAGCACCAGCTTGGCCAGGATGCCCAGGGGCAGCCCTACGGTTTTGGCCATGGCGGTACGCAGGTTGTCTTCGCCCTGCACGATCATGTAGCTGTGCATGCGGGTGGCAATATTCCGCCGCTCAAATTCTATCTCGTGCATCATTACGATCATGTCCTTGTCATTGGGCGACATGCCCAGGCGCGTTTCCATGATATGCTGCAGCACGGCGGCATTGGTTTGCTCACCCAGGTTAATGACCTCCCCGTTCAGCAGCCCCAGGTATTTTAACTGCCGGATGATCTTGGACTTGCTGCTCACGCCCAGGTGCAGGGCCATATTCTCCTCGTTGCTCAGCTCCTTGTCAGTTTTCACATGCTGGCTGGCCCATTTGAAATAAGGCAGGTTGTCGGTCTGTATCTTGCGGCTGTCGTCCGTAAGGCCCAGCCGGATAATGGCGCTCCATCCCTCGCAGAAGTCCGGGTAGCGCAGGGTGGCCCGCATAAAAGTGGGAATATTCTCCAGGTTATAGGCGTTCATATAGGCCAGGGAATCCCGGTTGGGATAAAAGGCCAGCTTGCCCAGCCCCGGTATCGTAATGGTCTTGGTCTGGTCAAAAAGTTGCTCGTGGCTCAGCTCCTTCACCTTGCCCTTGTCCTTGTAGGTAGCGCCGGACTGCCCGGCCAGCACAATGTTACGGGCGTTCCAGGTGATCTTGTACTGCCAGGGATTATCGTTGCTCTCCGGGGAGATCAGCCCCCCGCAGTAAGATTTAAAGGAATATATCAGCCCGCCCTTCTTTTCAATGGAGTGGATCACCTTCATGGCGGACATATGATCGATGCCGGGGTCCAGTCCCATTTCGTACATGAACAGCAGCCCGGCCTTCTGGATATCTTTCTGCAGCTTGCGCACTTCCGGGTCTACATAGGAAGCGGTAAGCAGGTGCTTGCCGAACTGCAGGCAGTCTTTGGCCACCAGGATGTGCAGGGCAGGGGGCAGCAGGGAGATCACCAGGTCGGTTTCCTGCACCAGGGGCTGCCGGGCCGCCTGGTCCCGGATGTCAATGGCTACCGGCGTTACATAATAGGATTTGCCGGTCTTAGATTTAATTAACATTAAGTCATGGTCTACCACAGTCACATGCCACTTCTGCCTGGGGGCATTGGTTACCAGGTAGTCGATAAGGCAGGTGGCTGATCTTCCGGCGCCAAACAACAGAATGTTTCTCATAGTCCTTCTTTAAGCTTTAAAACATGGTTACGCAATTCGCGGAAATAACAGTAGTAGTCTTACATATGTTCGGAATTTCCCGCAAATCCGATCTCAAATGTCTCAAAATTATTTGAAGTTTTCTGTTTAATATTTGATTTTCATCCTGTTAGGAACAAATAGTTTGCCAATATTTTTTTTATTCTATATGGGAATAATAAAATATATTAAATTCTAAATCCCAAATTCTAAATTCCAAATTCCAAATCCCAAATCCCAAATGTAAAAGTTGACAGCAGATCATTCGCAAAAGTCTTCGTATCAATGTCAGGGCGCTAAAGCCTGGCGCTACAGTAGTACGGTTGCTTAATCGAAGGGTGCCCGCAACCGGCGGTAATCGGTTGCGGGGCCCCTTTTTGAGCTCCTTTTTGGGGAAGCAACGAAGGAGCAAAAAATGGCTGAAAAAGCCTATATTTGCGTTTCTGTACAACAAGCAGAAAAAACTGTAAACCAATAACTAATGGCAGAAAATACGGAAAATCAGCAAGAGGGCAGGATTATCCAGATCAATATCGAGGAACAAATGAAAACGGCTTACATAGACTACTCTATGTCCGTGATCGTAGGCCGCGCCCTGCCGGATGTAAGGGACGGTTTAAAACCGGTGCACCGCCGCGTTTTATTCGGGATGAATGAGCTGGGCAACAACAGCAACAAGCCTTACAAGAAATCCGCCCGTGTGGTGGGCGAGGTAATGGGTAAGTACCACCCCCACGGCGACAAGGCCATTTACGATACCATCGCCCGCCTGGTGCAACCCTGGACCATGCGCTACCCACTGGTAGACGGTCAGGGTAACTTCGGCTCCGTGGACGGCGACGACCCGGCGGCCATGCGTTACACCGAGGTGCGCATGCAGCGCATTGCAGAGGCCATGCTGGAAGATATTGAAAAGGAAACGGTGGATTTCAACCTCAACTTCGATGACACCCTCGAAGAACCTTCCGTACTGCCCACCCGTATTCCCAACCTGCTGGTAAACGGCGCCTCCGGTATCGCCGTAGGTATGGCCACCAACGTAATGCCCCACAACCTCAGCGAGGTGGTGGACGGCCTGGTAGCCTATATCGACAACAGGGAGATCACCGTGGAGGAGCTGATCAAGCACGTAAAAGCCCCCGACTTTCCTACCGGCGGTATCATTTACGGCTACGAAGGCGTAAAACAGGGCTTTGAAACAGGCCGCGGCAGGGTAGTGGTGCGCGGTAAAATAAACGTGGAAACTACCAAAGCCGGCCGTGAAAGGCTGGTGATATACGAGCTGCCCTACCAGATCAACAAAGCCGTGCTGCACCAGAAAATAGCCCAACTGGCAGACGACAAGATCATTGAAGGCATTTCCGAAGTGCGCGACGAAAGCGACCGCGAAGGCATGCGCCTGGTCATAGACCTGAAGCGCGAAGCCATTGCCAACGTGGTAGTGAACCAGCTTTATAAATACTCCGAGCTGCAAACCTCCTACGGGATCAACAACGTGGCCCTCGTAAAAGGAAGGCCCCGCATCCTGAACCTGAAGGACCTGCTGGCGGAATTCGTGGATTTCCGCCATGAAGTGGTGCTGCGCAGAACCCGCTACGAACTGCGCAAGGCCGAAGAAAAGGCCCACATACTGGAAGGCTACCTCATCGCCCTGGACCACCTCGATGAAGTGATCGCGCTGATCCGCGCCTCCCGTACCCCGGACGAGGCCAAAACAGGGTTGATGACCCAGTTCAACCTGACGGAGATACAGTCCAAAGCCATCCTGGAACTGCGCCTGCAACGCCTTACCGGCATGGAGCGCGACAAGATCAAGGAAGAATATGACGAGATCATGAAACTGATCGCTTACCTGAAAGATGTGCTGAACGACGAAGGCCTGCGCTTCAGGATCATCAAGGACGAACTGCTGGATGTGAAAAAGAAGTTCGGCGACGAGCGCAAGACCGAGATCCAGTACCTGGCCAGCGAAATGCGCATCGAGGATATCATTGCCGAAGAGGACGTGGTGATCACCATCTCCCACATGGGCTACATCAAGCGTACCTCCGCATACGACTACCGCCAGCAGAAACGCGGCGGCCGTGGCGCCATTGGCGGCAAAACCCGGGGCGAGGACTACATAGAGCACCTCTTCGTGGCCTCCACCCACCATACCATGCTGTTCTTCACCGAAAAGGGCCGCTGTTTCTGGTTAAAGGTGTACGAGATCCCCGAAGGCGAAAAACAAAGCAAGGGCCGCGCTATACAGAATCTCATCACCCTGCCCTCCGACGACAAGATCAGGGCGATCATCGATATCAAGGACCTGGGGGACAAGGATTATATCAACAACCACTACATAGTGCTCTGCACCAAGAACGGTATCATCAAGAAAACACTGCTGGAAGAGTTCTCACGTCCCCGCCAGAACGGGGTGAACGCCATCACTATCAACGAAGGCGACCAGTTGCTGGAAGCAAAGCTTACGGACGGCAACAGCGAGATCATGATGGCCGTACAGAGCGGGCGCGCCATCCGCTTCCCGGAAAATACCGTGCGTGACACCGGCCGCGGCGCCATCGGCGTAAGGGGTATTGAAGTGGATAATGAGAAAGATGAAGTGGTTGGTATGATTTGTGTTAATAAGGAGGATGAATCCCGTACCGTGCTCGTGGTATCTGAAAAGGGCTTTGGAAAAAGAACCAGCATTGAAGAGTACCGCATCACCAACAGGGGCGGAAAAGGGGTAAAGACCATCAATATTACGGAGAAAACAGGCAGCCTGATCGCTATCCTGGACGTAACGGAAAAGGACGACCTGATGATCACCTGCAAATCCGGCATCACCATCCGTATGGCGGTGGCGGACGTCCGCGAGGCCGGCAGGGCTACCCAGGGGGTGCGCCTGATACGCCTCGATGGCAACGATGAAATAGCCGCCGTGGCCAGGCTGGATGAACAGGAGGAGTTGAGCAGCGAAGAGAATGAGGGCACAGAAACGCCAGTTAATAATGAATAATTAATAATTAATAATCGGGGAACCGTGTTTCGATAGGCACTGATGTATGGGTATTATTAATTCTTAATTTTTAATTATTAATTAAAAAAAACCATACTTATATTGTTATCAGCAACTAAAAATTGAGCTCATGAAAAAACTATTGGTATCTTTTCTTTTTTGCAGTGCAGGACTGGCTGCCATGGCGCAAAGATCTAAGGTGAACAGCGCGGAGGACGCGCTGAAGAACCAGGACCTGGAAAAAGCCATGACAGACATCGACGCTGCCCTGCAACATGAAAAAACTAAAGATGATGCCAAAACATGGTACGTAAAGGGTAAAGTACTGGAAGCAATGGCCACCAAAGATAAAAGCCCGGCAGAAGCACTGGCAGCCTTTGATGCCTACAAAGCAGCACTGGACAAAAACGCCAAGTTGCCGGAAGCACTCCTGGAAATGAACCAGCGTATGTTCAACCTGTATGCCACGGTAGGTAACGCCGGTTATGCCAACCTGAATGACCAGAAATGGGATTCCGCCTACGTCAACTTTAAAAAGGCATTTGAGATCGCAGACTACTACAACAGCAAAGAGCTGGGTGGTACGCTTCCTACAGATACTTCCATGACCTTCTACCTGGGCTATGCCGCCCAGCAGGCCGGTCAAAAAGAAGACGCCCTGCAATACCTGCAGAAAGCAGCCGATCTGCAGTTTAAAGGCGAACCTGCCCTGTACGTGATACTGGCACAGGCATACGAGGAAAAAGGCGACAACGCCAACTGGCTGAAAACCATTGAAGAAGGCAAGAAAGTGTTCCCGAACGACAAGCGCTTCAATGATATGGAGATGATCTACTACTCCAAAACCGGTAAAACTGCCGAGCTGCTCACCATGCTGGAAAAGAAAATGGAAGAAAATCCCAACGATTTCCAGACCGTGCTGGACTATGCCATACGTGTGGACAATATGGCCAATCCCCGCGATGAAAAAGGGGAGGATATGGCCAAACCGGACAACTACGATGAGCTGATGACCAAAGCTGAAAATGCTTACAAAAAAGCACTGGAGCTGGACGCCGCAGATCCTACCGCTAACTTCCAGTTGGGCGCCCTGTACTTCAACCGTGCAGTAGGCTTCAACAAGGAGCTGAACGCGCTGCCCAGCAAGGAGCAAAGCTCTCCCAAAGCCAAGGAGCTGCAGGGCAAAGTAGAAGAGCTGATGAACACCGCTCTGCCTTACTTTGAGAAAGCAGATGCCGGTTTTGCCGCCAAAGGCAGCCTGGAGCCCAGCGACAAGCAGACTTACGAAAGCTGCCTCTACGCGCTGCAGAAGATCTATGCGATCAAGAACGAAACCGCGAAAGTAGCGGAAGTGAAAAAGAAACTGGACGGACTGCAATAAGCAGCACTCCATTATATAAGAAAATCCCGGCGGTATGACCGCCGGGATTTTTTTTGCAGGAAACAGGGGCGCTTGTTATTTTTTGGTGGTCTCCGGTTTGGATACCGGCTCCTCGTTGCCACGATGGCAGGTGTAGCAGCTCACCGCCGCCACCTGGTGGCTTTTGAAATATTTCTTATTGATCCGCGCGGTCATGCGCATCATATCCCGGGCAACCGCTTTGTGCTCGTTCTCATCGCTGGCAAAATCCAGCTTCTTGGGATCATCTTTCCGCGGCGCATGGCAAAAGCCGCATTTCACGCCCAGCGCATCCTTGAACCCGCGCATCACGTTTTCCAGTTCTTCATGACTAATGTCTTTGGGCAGTACTTTCAGGTTTTTGGGGTTCTCATGTTGCTGCGGCAACGAAAGTGAACAGAGGGTCACTGCTATCAGCAGTGACAGCATAACTAATAAGCTTCTTTTCATATTTGACCTTTATTTACAGGTAACTTATAATTTTTCTCCAACTTATGAAAGCGGTCACCGCATTAATACATGAGCGGAGCGCAGCAAAAGCGCAGAATAATCGGTATATTGAAAGCTTTCCGGCTTTCAGTGAGCTGGCCACCAGAAAAATACTGCTCGGCAACGGCGTGGCAAAGGAGATCCGGGATGATGGAGAGCTGGTGGCCCTGGGTTATTTGCCCGGTTGAGCTTTTATTGCTATTTTACCCTTTCGCAGGCATTAGCCTGCACATCACGTTATGCAAAAAAGTATATGCTTTGCCGGTAGCTTCCTGGCCGGCCTGTTATTATCCGGCGTTTCCTATGCCCAGGGTTTCCTGAAAGCCGCCGGCACCCGGATCGTTAATGAAAGGAATGAGAACGTATTACTGCGGGGCATGGGCCTGGGCGGATGGATGCTGCAGGAAGGCTATATGCTGCGCGTGCCCGGCCCCGGGCAACAGCACACCATCCGGCAAAGGATACAGGAGCTGACCGGCCCCGAAAGCACCCGGGCATTCTATGACGCCTGGCTGGCCAACCATACCCGCAAGGAAGATATCGACTCTCTCAAAGCCTGGGGCTTCAACTCCGTAAGGCTGCCCATGCACTACAACCTGTACACCCTGCCTGTTGAAAAGGAGCCGGTGCCGGGGCAACATACCTGGCTGGAAAAAGGTTTTGCGCTGACAGACAGCCTGCTGGCCTGGTGCAAGGCCAACCGCATGTACCTGATCCTGGACCTGCACGCGGCGCCCGGCGGGCAGGGCAACGATCTTAATATCAGCGACCGCGATACTTCCCAACCGGCACTGTGGGAGAGCCGCGCGCAGCAGGAAAAGACCATCGCGCTCTGGCGCAGGCTGGCGGAGCGCTACAGGGATGAGCCCTGGATCGGCGCCTATGATATCCTGAATGAGCCGAACTGGGGCTTTACCGACCCGGTGAACGACCGCAACGGCATCCGGGAAAAAAACAATGCACCCCTGAAAAAGCTGATGCAGGAGATCACCGCCGCTATCCGCGAAGTGGATAAAAAACACATCATCATTATTGAAGGCAATGGTTGGGGCAATAATTACAACGGCATTTTACCGCCCTGGGACAACAACATGGCGCTGAGCTTTCATAAATACTGGAACTACAATGACGAGGCCTCCATCCGCCACATCCTCGATGCCAGGACGAAGTACCAGGTGCCGGTATGGCTGGGAGAAACCGGCGAAAATTCCAATGTGTGGTTCACTGCGGCCATCCGCCTGCTGGAAAGCCATAACATCGGCTGGTCCTGGTGGCCGCTGAAAAAGCTGGGCGCCAACAATCCCCTGGAGATACCGCTCAACGCCCAGTACCGGCAGGTACTGGACTACTGGGCCGGCAAAGGCCCCAAACCGGCGGAGGCAGATGCGCGCAGCGGCCTCCTGCAACTGGCGGCCGATACCCGCACCGGCAACAATATCCTGCACCGCGATGTGATAGACGCTATGATGCGCCAGCCCGCTGATCCTACGGCACGGCCTTATCAGCCCAATTATGTTGCCGGCAACACCACTTTAATGGCGGTCAACTATGATCTCGGTCCTAACGGGGGCGCCTACTATGACCTGGACAGCGCCAACTACCGGGTGGTGGACCCCAAACTGCAGGGCGGCAACCGCGGCCGTACCTACCGGAACGATGGGGTGGACATCCGGAAGAACGGCGACAGTTACGCTATCTCCCATTTTGAAAGCGGGGAGTGGCTGCAGTATACCCTCCAGGTAACACAGGCGGGCCGCTATGCCATTACGCTCGCGCCCGCACCCGGAGATGCGCAGGTCAGCATATGGATGGACGGGAAGAAAGTAACAGGCAAGGTGGCGCTGGGCGCCGGCCGGCACGTCCTGCGCGTACAGGCAGACAGCGGCGCCAGCACCCTCCGGGAGATAATAATTAAGAATGAATAATTAATAATTCCTGCAGCAATGGTGTTTCATTGAAGCACCGGCGTTACGATTATTAATTATTAATTTTTTCAGTCCTTCAGCTTCAGGAATGCTTTCACCTCGGCATAGTTATTCCAGTTGATCTTTTTAGCCATCCTGGCCTCCGTGCCGCCGGGTATCAAAATATAACGGTACTGCTGGTATTTGCTGCCGTCCTCCGTAAAGGTGCCTACATTCGCGTTGGAATAGATATCTATTTTCTGCAGCCAGAAAGTAGGATTGATATTGATGTTGAAATACACATCATAATAGGGCAGCGGCACGATCACCGGATCTGCGGCAGTGTTCAGGTTCACGTACACTTTTACATCGCCGGAGGTCAGTATCGCGTTGTCCAGCTTGGGCGCGTCTATCTGGGCGTAAAAGCCGATAGTGTCCAGCATGTCGTTGCTGTTGGTAAAGGTATCTGCAGCAAAGGGCACATCCAGCCAGGCGGAGTAGATTACGTTGGCCGTACCGGGCTCACCCTGGTCGCCCTGGGGGCCTTGTGGTCCGGCCGGTCCCGGGGAGCCGTCAGCACCGGGTTCGCCCTGCGGTCCGGCAGGGCCGTCCTTGGAGCAGGCTGCCATCAGCAGGCCAACAGCCATCAGCAGTAGGTATGCAACACGGGTGGAGTTACAGAAGAGTCTTTTCATGTTAAATGCAATTTGGGTGATAAAATGTTATATGAATCAATTAATAATTAATTCAGTATTCCCAGGTGATCCAGGAGCGGGCGTCTTTGGCGCTCACCATATCGTAGGTCAGCTCGCCGGTTTGCACCAGGTAAAAGCCATCCGGGTCAGACATCAGCGCATTGGTATTGTTGAATGCAGCCGCAGCGCCCGGCGGCACGGTGCCCAGCGTGCCGTATAGCTGGAACAATACGCGGCCGTCTGCCGTAAATACCGGTGGCCGCCACGCAGCGCCGTACCCGATGGTAAGGGAAGACCCCTCCACGAACACAAAGCCCAGCAGGTCATAGGTAACGCCGCTCTGCGTACCGAAGGCCGGCCAGAACACCAGGAAGGCAAAGGCGGGGAGGTCGCGCACGTGAAAGGCATCGTCCACGCCGTTTACCCGGAAGCCATTAAAGGATATCCAGTAGCTGTCCTGGCTGGCGGCAAACTGCCACCAGCGGGCGGGCGCTTCCCGGTCCGGGCGGGCGGGAGCGATAGCGCCGCTGATGGTGCCGGCCGTGCCGCCGTTGGTCCGTACCCGTAACATGGCATTGGCGGCGTCCCAGCCCTCGCTGCTAAGGCTGGTGATGGTCCGGTTGCCGTCGGTGAACGGGTTGACCAGCACCATGCCTTCGCTGCTGAAATAGTAAGATGTGGTAAAGCTGCGCAGGTTATTGCCGGCATCCAGCCACATAAAGGTGATGGTCCGGCGCTGCTGGTTGATGCGGATATCGTAGCTGCTGCTGCCCAGGGCCAGCCGCTTGAAATACTCCGGTATGTAGCCGATGTACTGGAAAGCCAGGGCGTTGCGCCAGTTCCCGTTCTGCCAGGCCGCTGCATCCGCGTCGGAAGAGCGGTACAGAGTCACCCTGGTGCCGTTGAACCGGCCGGTGAGCAGGATGCTATCGGCCGTCACGCTGTCAATGGCGAATTCAAAATCGGATTGCAGGCCCTCGCCGTCATTGCCGCCGTTCACGGACCCGTCCGGGTCCGCCAGCATATGCAGGTAGGAATAAGTATCAAAGATCAGGCTGGGCTGCTGCAGGGCCTTGAGGCGGTAGCTGCTTTCGCGGGCCGTGCCGGCCGTGATAGTGTCAATATCGGCGTACATGGTCACGCGGTTAGCCGCATTGAAGCGGAAATGGAAATTGAAGATGCCGCCGGTGCCGGTCACCACGCGGGCGTTCCAGCCGTTGGCCGCGCCGCTCAGCGCCGCCTGGTACTGCGCCAGCGTTTCATTGATCCGTTCATCCGGCGTCTGGTCAAATACCGGGTCGTCTTCCTTGCTGCAGCCCAGCAATAGCAGCAGTACGGCGAGCGTGTATAGTAAAGTGCGGTTCATCATTTTATCAGGGTATTAATCGAATTCCGGGTACGGGTCTGCAGGTTATAGAAATCAATATTCCACACGTCCTTGAAATAGCCTACCACGATGGCTTCCTTCTGCCGCAGCTTCTCTTTGGCTTCCGCTGCCGTGGTGCCATTGGGACTGGTGCCGGTAATGCCGTCCACCAGGTTGTTAAACCCGCTGCGGCCTTCCACCAGCATAATGGAGATCATCTCCACGAAATCCTCGTCCGGGGCGGACATGGCATATGCGGAAATAAAGCCGTCCTGGTTGGCCTGCGCGTCGGATACATTGTTCCAGTTGGAGGTGTACATGCCGGTGGAGATGCGTTTGAAATCAGGTGTATACAGCACATGCTGGTGCAGGATATGCCCGAACTCATGCTCGATGGTGTGGAACATTTCCTTTACATTAAAGGAATCCGACGGCACATAGCCTGGCATGCCCTTAATGCGGAAATCATTCAGCACATACAGCAGGATGCGTCGCCCGCCTTCGGCCGTGCCCAGGGTAATGGTGCCGTCCGGGTTATAGCTGGCGCTGCCCACCAGCACAAAGAACTTGGGGCTGTACTGCTTCATGAACAGCTCCCCGGCCACCGCCACGTAATTGCTGATCCACACCTTTTTGATGGCGCTCAGCACGGGAATGATCTTTTCCTCCCGCGGCGGGGTCAGCGTACGGTTAAAATCCAGTTCCCCCTGGTCCCATTTGTACTTGGCGGAAATATTATAGGGCGCCGTCAGGCTATCGTTTATCCATACGTCAATAGGCCCGGGCTCCCAGGTATCGCCGCCCAGGCCGGGTATGTTGTCTACATTGCCCGGCTCGTCTTTGTCACAGGCCACCACCAGCAGGAGCATCAGTATGAAGAGTGTTGCGGTTATTTTCATTGGTCAGCATTTTTTTTTAATTAATAATTAAGAATTAATAATTAATAATCGTTGGATTGGTGTTGCGTATAATAGCAATGACGCTATTCCCGTTACAGGAATTACAGGAACATATATGTAGTAGCTGAGACATCGCCTTATCATTATTAATTCTTAATTATTCATTATTAATTATTCAGCGCGGGTTCAGCTCCAGCCCGGATTCCGTAACGGATTGCGGTAACTGGAACACCCGGCGCGGATCATCCTCCCGCAGCTCCAGCACCTGGCCATCAGCCGTTACATGTATCACCGGGGCCTTGTACCGGAGCAGGTCCAGCCAGCGCATGCCTTCCTGCACATACTCCGCGCGCTTGAAGGCAAACAGGGTGGCCAGGATGCCGGTCTGCAGGTTGCTCACCCCGTAGAAATTCCGGATACGTGTAGCCGTGATCGTGTGCAGGCCCGCATCATAATTATTGATGCGGGTGGCCGCATAGGTATTCAGGTCTGCAATGGCCGCATTGGTGTTGTTCAGGTAGGCATAGGCTTCTATGCGGTTGAACAGCACTTCCTCCGCCGTGAGCAGCGGCACCACCACGTAGCCCACGCCGATGTTGGCGTTAACGGAGCTGCGCACAAAATGCTCGTTGATCTTCGGTATAAGGTAGTTGTCCGTACCGGCGGTGAACAACTGGTAGCGGAAGGCCCATTCCCCGCCCGTTACGTTGGCGCCCAGTATCTCGTTGCGCTTGGCCGCATTCATGGCATAGCGGATGGTGTAGTACTGCCGCGCCCACCAGGAGGCGGTTTCCACCAGCAGCAGGTTGGCCGGTTCCGTGGCCCTGGCGTAGCGGGCAAACAGTTCATTGTAGGTAATGCTCAGGTAAGTAGTGTTCCAGGGGCGCAGCAGGCCGGACACATTACCGGCGGCAAACACCTGGTTGGCATGCTCCACCACTTTGGCATAATCCCGTTTGAACAGGTAGAAGCGTGCGGCAAAAGCATGCGCGGCCGCCCGGGTAAAATGATATTTGGGCACGGTGTACTGCCGGTCGTCTATCAGCGGCAGGCCTTCCGTAATATCCTGTTCTATCATTTCGTATACATAGCTTACGGTGCGGCGCTCGTAGGGTTTGAACACCACTTTTTCCGGTTCCGTTACATAGGGGATGCCGGGATCGGAGCCGGCGCTGGCAGGATCGTATACTTTGGAGAACACGTTCACCAGCATAAAATGCGCATAGGCGCGGGCCACCAGCGCTTCGCCCCGCTGCGCGGAATAGGCGGAGCGGTCGGCGGCGTTATCGCACACTTCCAGCGCCTGGTTGGCGGCGGCAATGGCGGCATAGCAGGCGTTCCAGTAAAACTCGGGCGAGTCCTGCTGGTCGTCCTGCACATCCTCGAAAAAGAAAGGGTCCCGGCTGGTGCGCTCCACTGACCCGGCGCCCTTATCGGCCACGTTGTCCGAAATGGATTCAAAGAAGGCCATGTAATTGGCCTGCGGGTAAGCGGTGCCCAGCAACTGCGATACCTGTTCCGGGCTGTTCAGCTCCGCGCGGTTATCCGGCGGCTGCTCCAGGAATTTCTTACAGCCGGTAAAAGCCAGCATACCGAAAAACACAGATAAAATTATACGTTGCTTTACCATACAGTCTGTTATTGACGGTTGATTTCATACTTCATCCTTCGCTTTTCATCCTTCCTATTTTTCATATCCCAACTTTTAATGAAAGTGTGAACTGCTTTTGCACCGGCTGGGCTACGCCGCCGGCATTATAAAATTCGGGGTCCTGTCCTTTCAGCTTTTTGTCAGCATAGATCAGCCAGGGATTGATGGCGGCCCCGGTAATGCTGATGCTGTTGAACCGCAGCTTTTGCAGCACCCGGGGCGGCAACTGCCAGCTCAGCGATACGGTTTTCAGCCGGATGAAATCCCCCTTCGCCACGCGCTCGGTGGAGTAGTTGTAATTGTTGTACGGGTTAGCGCCACCCAGTTGCGATGCTTCAAACGCGCCCAGTATGGAGGGCATGCTGGTGTACTGCTCGTCGCCGGGCATTACCCAGCGGTCCCGGAACTCTTTGGGCATGGCGTCCAGGTCGGAGTACTCATTTTTAAAAGCCGGGTACAGGCGGATCTTGTTGCCCGCCTGGTAGGTAAGGAATATGTTGAGGGAAAGCGATTTGTAATGGAAGGTGTTGGAAAAGCCGCCGGTAAAGATGGGGTCTACCGGCCCCTCGTACACCAGGTAGCTGGTGTTCTGGTCCTGCAGGTACACGTCCTGCGCCGTTTTCCCGGTCTGGTCGGTAAACTGCGGCACGCCGGTCTCATGGTCCAGTCCTTTAAAGGCCAGGGAAAAGAGGCTGCGCACCGGGTAGCCCTGCTTGTTGCCGCCTTCGGCCACCACCAGTGAAAAGATGTTGGGGCGGTTCCTGGCGTTGGTGATCTCGTTCTCGTTATACCCGAAGGTGAAGTTGGCGCTCCAGCCCCAGTCCTTTTTGCGGATGATGCGCCCGCCTATCAGCACATCTGTGCCATAGGAGTCCATGTCCGCGTAGTTGGCCGCTTTTTCCGGCTCCCCGCCGATGCCGGAAGTGCGGATAATGCTGATCAGGTCAAAGCTTTTGCGGCGGTACAGGTCCACGCTCAGGTTCAGCCGGTTGTCAAACAGGGCGGCGTCCACGCCCACGTTGGCCGTGTACAGCTTTTCCCAGGTCAGGTCGGCATTCTCCAGGTTGGCCAGTTGTATCACGGATTCCACCTCCGTGAGGTAGGGCCGGTTGGTATTGATGTTCCGCAGCACGATGGTGGAGTTGGTGGCCGGTCCCTGGCTGGCTGTAAGCCCGTAGCTGGCGCGCAGGGTCAGGTAGTTCACCCAGCTTACAGGCTGCATAAAGGGCTCGCGGTCCACGTTCCAGGAGCCGCCCACGCTCCAGGTGGGCAGCCAGCGGGCGCGGGTGGACCTGCCCAGGCGGTTGGAGCCGTCGTAGCGCGCTGTGGCGGTAAAATTATACCGGGAGCGGAAAGCATAGGTCGCCGATCCGTAAAAGGCTACAAAGCGGTCATAGTCCTTGCTCATGCCGTAGTAAGGGAAATTGGTCTCTATGGTCTGCTTCAGGATGCGGTAGTCATACAGGGGCACGCCACCGTTATCGTACTGGTAGCCGTAGCCGGTATTGGAAAAGTTCTGCCGGTCGGCGGACTTTACCTGCATACCGCCCAGCAGGTTCAGGGCATGTATGTCGTTAAAGGTGCGGTTGTAGAGCAGGGTGTTGCGCACGTCGTAGCTCACCAGCAGGTCCTCCGTCCGGTTGTAAAAGCCGCCGTAGGGCAGCACTACCACCGGCTCTGCTTCCGGGTCTTCCGGGTCGCGGTACAGGAATTTGTTGTTCTGCCGGATGGTGGAATTGCCGGCAGCGCGGTACGCTTCCGCCATGTTGGCGTTTTCCGTGATCTGGTGCTCGCGGGTGGACTTCACATAACGCAACGCACCTACGAACTCGTAGCGCAGCCCTTTGGCGAGCTGGTAGGAGAGGTCGCCCTGCAGGCGCAGGTCTATCACGTTAATGTCCATATAATTATTCTCCAGCTCATGCAGGATGTTGAAGGGCGCAAAGTTGCGGCGGAAGTACTCCCGCTGCCCGTCCTCATCGTAGGCCGTTAAGGTGCGGCTGGTATTAAGCGCATAGCTGAAGGGATTGATATCGAAATCGCGGTCGTACTGCCCGGTCACAGGATTGGCGTTGCGCGACAGCGCGCCGGGGGCTTCCTGCTGCCGCACGGAGGCCAGGGTGGAAAAGCCGGCGGTAAGGCGCTCGGAAAAGCGGTAGCTGTTGCGGAAGTTCAGCGTATAGCGGTGCACCCGGTCCGCCACCGTCCAGCCGTTATCCCCGTAGTAGCTGGTGGAGAAATAGGACTGCGAGCGCTCCGTGCCAAAGGAAATGGCGAGGGAGTGCTCCTGCATGAAATTGGGCCGGAACAGCAGGCCGAACCAGTCCGTATTGGCGCGGGCATAGCGTTTCAGGAATGTTGCGCGGGCTTCCTGCGTGTTGGGCAGGGGAAAGTTCCCGTTGGCGTCCGCGTTCATCAGGTCGTACATCTTGCCGTACACCCCATAGTCCGCCTTGTCCAGGATATTGGTGTTCAGGATGCCTTTGCGTTCCAGCTCGGCCAGCACGGACATCTGTTCACCGGAATTCATGATATTGTAATTGCTGTAGGAGGGCTTCAGTTGGGTGCTGAAGTTGCCGGTGTAGGTTACCTGGGGCTTGCCCACCCGGCCCTTTTTGGTGGTGATCACGATCACGCCGTTCATGGCGCGGGCTCCGTAGAGGGCGGCGGCAGCGGCGTCTTTCAGGATATCGAAGCTCTCGATGTCATTGGCATTGAGGCCGGCTACGGCAGAGCCCAGCAGGGTAGTAGGGTCGCCGCTGGACAGTTGTTCGTTGGAGATGTTGATAATGTCCTCCAGCACCACGCCGTCCACCACCCACAGGGGTTTATTGTCGCCGTTAATGGAGGTGGCCCCGCGGATACGCACCTTGGGTGCAGCGCCAAAGGTGCCGGACACGTTCTGTACGGATACGCCGGCGGCGCGCCCTTCCAGCATGCGGCTGATGTCCGCCACGCCGTTCAGCTTGATGTCATCCGCTTTCAGTGAGGCGGCGGCCCCGGCAAATTTCCTTTTCTCCACGTTCTGGTAGCCGGTCACCACTACCTCAGACAGCACGCCTTCCAGCGCGCCGAGGGCCACGGTTATACGTTGCCCGGTAAATACCCGCACCTGCGAAGCCTTGCCTACATAAGAGAAGCGGAGACTGTCGCCCCGGCGCGCATCCAGGCTGAAGGCCCCGTTCACATCGGTCAGCACGCCCCGGTGTGTCACCAGGTTCTCTACCGTAACGCCGGGCAGGGGAATGCCCTCAGCCGCGTCCGTAACGGTGCCGGCAGCTTTTGTTTCCGGCTGGTTGTCCTGGAAGGGGGCGGCAGCAAAGGAAAGCGCATGGATGGGGATGGTGAGGATCAATGGCAGCGCCCGCAACAGGATCATATAACGGAACCATTTTACCACTCCGTGGAAATGACAATAGTTGCCCGGTAAAATCATAAACGATTTTGATTTTGGTTCGTATAGCGGTTGACGATAACCGGTTTTACATCACAGATTAGGGAGTTATACGTTCGCTAAAAACTATTGGAGCTACGTGCCGGGACGCTGGTTGATAAGTTTCATCTATAGTGCTCGAGTATAGGCCCCCTTGGTGCATATCCGCACATTCTTTTTCTTCTGTCTGAAGTTAATGATTATTTATCACGTTTACGCATGAATTTTTGTGTGAGGCGCGCGCTAATGCTTTGATAAATATAAATTATCTATATATTTGAAATTCATAATCTATTAGGGGTATGATGAAGCGATCCATTTACTGGTTTTTAGGTTACTTATTATGCTGCCAGGCGGCCCTGCATGCGCAAACACCGCAGGTAACGCTGAGCGCAGCTTTTGCAGAGCCGGCGGCCGACGGCTGGGACAAGCTGGTGCTGCTGTCCAACGGCAATACCTGTTACCTGCATTTTGACAGGAGCGAGGGCATACAGGTAGCGGTTTATAATGCGCAACGGGAGCTGGTCGCTACGGAGAAGATCGCCGGCCGGCAATGGGACACGCGTAATCTCAACGACACGGAAATAGACGGCGTATACGCCATCAACGGGCAGGTAGTAGTGTTCCTGCAGCAGTTGGTCAGGTACAGGCCCCACCTGTTTCGTATAGTGATAGATGGTAGTACCGGCCGCCTGCTGCAGGAGGAAAAGCTGGGCGAGCTGCCCACCGTGCTGCACCGGGAAGCATATGCGCTGGATAACCTGGCCTCCCACGACTTTTACGTATGCAACGACCCGCGCAGCGGCTACTATGCCGTTGCCTCTTTTGCAGGCGGGGAACTGCAGCGGAAAGAAAACCCGGCAGAAAGGATACAGGTCATGCATTTTTCTCCTGACCACCAGTTGCTCAGCCATGCGTATTACACGCTGCCCGGTAACGCCTATACGTATTTCAGCTACCTGGATATGGCCGTACAGGGCAGGGAAGCCGTATACCTTTGCACGGCGGGCTTTAACACCAAACGCAGCGGGGACAAGCAGCCGCAGTCCACCGTGTTCCTGTCCGCCCTGCGCCCCGGGCAGGATACGTTTCAACATCAGTCCCTGGATTATACGGCCAACTTTGGCGGCATCTATGCGGACCTGCAGTACGCGCCGCGCAGCGGCCTCCTGCAACTGCTGCTGAGCGCCGCTACGGAAGCTACCCGGAAGGAGCCGGTACGCCGCCTCTTTATGAACTACCTGGACCCCGCTACCGGCAGCCTGCTGTTGCAACGGCCCCTGGATATCGTTCATCCCATGGAAGGCGCACAGCCTCAACTGGTCAGCATAGAGGCGGACGGCAGCACGGTGCTGCAACTGGAGCAGATGCACGAGTTTACCCAGGGCAAGAACGTGTACAACATGCTGCACACCAACCTGGACAATGTGCAGATCTGCCGCATCAGCGATGCAGGCGAGGCGGACAGCGGCTACGTGATACCCAAGATGCAGGTGGCCAACGGCGCTTTCAAACCGCTGTACCTGCAGCGGAAGAACCGCGGCGCCTGGGTGTTCCGCAACCGCGTACCGGCACTGAATACCACCCCGTACCTGTCATTTGATCATATCCATACGGATCACGGGGATTATACCCTGTTCAATGATTACCTGCAGCACCTGGACAGGGGCGGCACCTTCGAGGAAAAGAAGCCGCTGCGCTACCTGCAGGAAGCCAATATCATCTGCTACCGTTATGAAAAAGGGCAGGGCGAGCGCCTGTTCCTCTTCGGCAAGCCGGAAACGGACAAGGCCTTTTATTGCATGCTGGGCGCATCGGACCGTACGCCGGCGGGTGACGGTTATGCTACGATCCTGGTAAAACGTATGGGGGCGGAGAAAAAAGCGTATATCGCGTGGATAAAGTTCTAGTTGCTGGAAAAAGCCTCCTCAATGGTGTGCTGGAGCGCGGCTTTCAGGTGGGCGTCGGCAGCCGAGCGTTTACTGCTACGGGTATCCTTTACCGTGAGGGTGAGACGGGGTGCGCTCATCCGCTTCAGGAGCATGCGGCGGCGGGGCTTGCGGACCTTTCTTTTGCCGGGATAGCAGGCCAGGCAACGGAACACAACAAACAGGCTTGCGCCTGAAAGGAGCAGGCAAGTGAAAAGCGCAATAGCAAGCGGTTCGTTTTGGAGCATTATTCGACGTTTTAATAACGTGGCAGAAAGCGACAGACTGCTGGTAGCCAGGGATATCGCAACCGGTATACGGCATTTTAATTTACGCAATTAAACGCGAATTTTCCACGTTAATTTTTGCCCGCTCATATGCGTGCAGAACATCATTTACAACGCGCTGATTTCACATCAGATGCAATGGGAGGGCCTTGCCGGGCTCGGCGGAACCGGGTATAACGGCAACGTTTTTGCGGCCATAACAGGAGTATAAAAAGCGACCCGATCATGGCACTAAAAAAAACAACACAGCAAAGACGCGCCATCAAAAACGCCAAACGCCGGAACGCCGCCGCCCCGGTCAGTAAAAAAGCGCCCAAGCCGGAGTTCAACGACGACCGTAATAATACGCTGGAGGGCTATGATGAAGATGAATATGACCTAAAGGACCAGGCGGATGTACAACGCCGGCGCAGGAAAGGGTAGGGGCTACACTTTCCACCCGTAAGGGATATACTCGTTGTCAAAGCTGCCGTCCTCGTACAGGTTCACCATGGCATAGCCATTGTCCGTGCGGTAACGCACGCCTTTCCACCAGTTGCCGCTCACCGCGCCGTTGCAAACATAGTGCACGCCGTTGTACAGCACCTGCTCGTACAGGTGTATGTGACCGCTCATGCATACTTTCACATTCGGGTATTTGTCAAACAGGCTGATGATGCGGGCAGAGTCCGTATGCATGGAAGCCTGTCCCAGCACATAGCCCTGGTCCGGTTTGTATTTGTTGTCCACCACCACGGTAGCGGCGGAAACAATGGGCACATGGGAGAACACGATCACGTGCTTGTCCGTATTGGCCGCCAGGTCCTGCTCCAGCCAGGCAAACTGTTCTTCATCCAGGAAGCAGGAATACCAGGCGCCGTCTGCCTTCGTCTGGATACTGTCCAGCACAATGAAATGCCAGCCTGCTTTGTCAAAGCTGCGGTAGCGCCCCGGCAACTGCATCATTTCCAGCGCATACTTTTTGCCGTACAGGGGATCAGTGGTCTGGCCCGCGCCCCAGCAGTCGTGGTTGCCGATGCAGTATTCCAGCGGCAGGCTGTTATCGCTCTTCATCAGCCCATGCCACAGCTTCCACTGGGTTTCCACGCGGTCTTTCGGCTGTTTCAGCGCATCCATGATGCAATCGCCGGTGTTCATCACAAAGGCCGGCGCGTCTTTTTGCGATTGTATGTGGTGCAGGCAGGCCGCGAATCCTTTCGGCGCATTCATTTCCGGTTCCAGGTGCACGTCCGTGAGGTGGGCAAAACGCAGCACGCGTTTTTTACCGGTATTTACCGGCGATGCGTTGGCGGTAAGCAGGCCCGCGCCCGGCAGGCTGCCCAGCAGCGCGCCCAGGCCCAGGCTTTTGATCAGGGAACGACGATCCATAACAGTTATTTTTTAAAGGTGTATATACTGTTACAAACATATCGGGTGCAGCTTACAAATGCCAGTAATGGAGGATGCTTAACTTAAACTTAATATATCAGGCTGTTACCGCCCCGTTTACTACCAACGAACCGCTTTTTGTTGTATTTTTCTGATCCTTAACCAAAATCGACATATGCACCTCACAGCAAGAGAAACGGAAAAGCTGCTGCTGCACGTGGCCGGGGAACTGGCCGAAAAGAGAAAGGCCCGGGGGCTGAAGCTCAACTACCCGGAAGCCATTGCCCTCATCAGCAGCCGCCTGCAGGAAGCCGCCCGCGACGGGCGCAGCGTGGCAGACCTGATGCAGTACGGCGCTACCATCCTGACCCGCGACGACGTCATGGAAGGCATTCCCGAAATGATCCATGAAATACAGATCGAGGCCACTTTTCCTGACGGCACCAAGCTGGTGACCGTGCATCACCCGATACGCTGACATTCACAACTCACTTGTATGATTCCCGGAGAATATTTCCTGAAGCAGGAAGACATCATCGCCAATCAAGGCCGCCGCACCATTGAGATCAAGGTGGTGAACACCGGCGACCGGCCCGTGCAGATCGGCTCTCACTGCCATTTTTTTGAAGTGAACCGGCAGATGGCCTTCGACCGCGCCGCCGCCTTCGGCATGCGCCTGAATGTGCCCTCCGGCAACGCCGTGCGTTTTGAGCCGGGAGAAGAGAAGACCGTGCAGTTGGTAGAGCTGGGCGGCGACAAACGCGTGATCGGCATCAACAACCTGGCCAATGGCGTCACCACCGATCCCGCCGTAAAACAGCAGGCACTGGAAAAAGCGCAACAACAACAATTTAAAACTCTTTACCGTGAGCCTTAACATAGACAAGCAAAAGTATGTAAGCATGTACGGGCCTACCACCGGCGACCGTGTGCGCCTGGCAGACACCGACCTGGTCATAGAGATAGAGAAAGACTATAACGTGTACGGTGATGAGTGCAAGTTCGGCGGCGGTAAAAGCGTGCGCGACGGCATGGCCCAGTCCGCCACCGCCCTGCGCAGTGACAACGTGCTGGACCTGGTGATCACCAACGTGATCATCATCGACCACTGGGGCATTGTAAAAGGGGATATCGGTATTAAGGACGGGAAAATAGTGGCTGTAGGACAGGCCGGCAACCCGGACACCATGGACGGCGTGCATCCCGGGATGATCATTGGCGCGGCCACCGAAGTGCATAACGGCAGTCACCTGGTAGCAACCGCCGGCGGCATTGATGCGCACATCCATTTCATCTGCCCGCAGCAGATAGATCATGCCCTTTTCAGCGGCATTACCACCATGATAGGGGGCGGCACCGGCCCGGCAGACGGCACCAACGCCACTACCGTTACTCCCGGCAAATGGAACATACAGCGTATGCTGCAGGCGGCCGAAGGCTATCCCATGAACCTGGGCTTCTTCGGCAAAGGCAACTGCGCCACCACCGGCCCCCTGGTAGAGCAGGTGGAGGCCGGCGCGCTGGGCCTCAAGATCCACGAGGACTGGGGCGCTACGCCCGCCGTGATAGATGCCTCCCTGCAGGTGGCGGACCAAATGGACGTGCAGATCGCCATCCATACCGATACGCTGAATGAAGCCGGCTTCCTGGAAGACACCATCCGCGCCATCAATGGCCGCGTGATCCACACCTTCCATACCGAAGGCGCCGGCGGCGGGCATGCCCCGGACATTATCCGCGCGGCTTCCTTCCCCAACGTGCTGCCTTCCTCCACCAATCCTACCCGGCCTTATACGGTGAACACCATAGACGAGCACCTGGACATGCTGATGGTATGCCATCACCTGGACAAGCGCGTGCCGGAGGATGTGGCCTTTGCCGACTCCCGCATCCGCCCGGAAACCATTGCGGCGGAAGATATCCTGCACGACATGGGCGTGTTCAGCATGATGAGCTCCGACTCCCAGGCCATGGGGCGTGTAGGCGAGGTAGTGACCCGCACCTGGCAAACGGCGGACAAGATGAAGAAGCAGCGCGGTCCCCTGGAACAGGACAAAGGCAAGGATAATGACAACTTCCGCGTAAAACGCTACGTGGCCAAGTACACCATCAATCCTGCCATCTCGCATGGCATTGCGCAATATGTAGGTTCCATTGAGCCGGGCAAGCTGGCGGACCTGGTGCTCTGGAAACCGGCCCTGTTCGGGGCCAAACCGGAAATGATCATCAAGGGGGGCATGATCATCGCCGCCAGGATGGGCGATCCCAATGCTTCCATTCCCACGCCGCAGCCCGTTATTTACCGGCATATGTTCGGCGCGCATGGCAAGGCCCTGCAGCATACCTGCGCCACCTTTGTATCCAAAGCATCGCTGGAAAAGGGCATTGCGCAGGAGTACGGCCTGCAGAAAACGCTGCTGCCCGTGAGCGGCTGCCGTACCATTTCCAAAAAGGACCTGGTGCACAACGACCAGACGCCGGACATCACCGTGAACCCGGAAACGTACGAGGTAAAAGTAGATGGGGAAAAGATCACCTGTGAGCCACTGAAGGAAGTAGCGCTGGCGCAGCGGTATTTTTTATTCTAGCAGATCCATGAACATGGTTATTGAAGACATCCTCGGCAATATAGATACGCTGTCCATCGGTGCGCGGCAAACGGACCTCCTGCAACTGGAGTGGTACGAGACCACCCGCCGCATACAGCGCCGGCGTACTGCCGGCGGCCGGGAAATAGCGCTGCGCCTCTTAAAGCAGGGACAGCGCCTGCAGCAGGGAGATATTGTCTGGATGGACGACGATACCGCCGTAGTAACGGACATCCTGCCCTGCGAGGCGATTATAGTAACGCCCGCCACCATGCTGGAAATGGGCACGCTCCTGTACGAGATCGGCAACAAGCACCTGCCGGTGTTCATACAGGGCGGCGAAGTGCTGGTGCCCGTGGAGGAACCGCTGTTCCGCTGGCTGGAAGCCGCCGGCTATGCGCCCGTAAAGGCCACGCGGAAGCTCACCCACATGCTGCGCACCAATGTAGCGCCGCATAATCATGGCGGCAGCGGCAGCACGCTGTTTCAGAAAATTATGAATTTAACGAAGTAAAGAAAATGCAGGCGCACTTATTACCATTACTGCACCTCTCGGACCCGACCCTGCCCATAGGCGGCTACACCCATTCCAACGGGCTGGAAACCTATGTGCAGGAAGGGCTGGTGCACGATGCCGCCTCCGCCGCAGCGTATATACAAAGTATGCTGGTCAATAACCTGCAGTATAACGACGCTGCCTTTGCCAGCCTGGCCTATGATGCCGCCGTGCAGGAGGACTTCCCGGCGCTGCTGCAACTGGATGAGGAATGCACCGCGCTGAAAATACCGCGGGAAATACGCCAGGCCAGCCAGAAGCTGGGCAGCCGCCTGCTGAAGATATTCAGCCGCCGCTATCCCTCCGCTTTTGTGCAGCAGTATGAGCAGGCCATACAGCAGGGAGACGCCGCCGGGCATTACTGCCTGGTATTTGGCGTATATGCCTGCCAGTTGCAGGCGCCCAAGGCCGATGCCCTGCAGGCTTTTTATTATAACGCCGCCGTAGGCATGGTGACCAACAGCGTAAAGCTGGTGCCCCTGGGGCAACTGGACGGGCAGGACATCCTGTTCCGCCTGCAGCCGCTGATGCAGGAGCTGGCCACCGCTACCTTGCAGCCGGACCGCCGCCGCCTGGGCTGCTGTAACCCGGGGCTGGACATCCGCTGCATGCAGCATGAAAGATTATATTCGAGATTGTACATGTCCTAAGCATTGAATGATGAACAGAAAATATGTTAAGATAGGCATCGCAGGGCCGGTAGGCTCCGGCAAGACCGCCCTCATAGAACGGCTCTCGCGCCGCCTGGCGGACCGCTATGACCTGGGTGTGATCACCAACGATATCTACACCAAAGAGGATGCGGAGTTCCTGACAAAGAACAGCCTGCTGCCTGCGGAGCGCATCATTGGCGTGGAAACGGGCGGCTGCCCGCATACCGCCATCCGCGAAGATGCCAGCATGAACCTGGAGGCCGTGGACGAAATGGCCGCCCGCTTCCCGGGCATACAACTGATCTTTATAGAAAGCGGTGGCGATAACCTGTCCGCCACTTTCAGCCCCGACCTGGCCGATGTCACCATCTTCGTAATAGACGTGGCGGAAGGCGACAAGATACCGCGCAAGGGCGGCCCGGGCATCACCCGCTCCGACCTGCTGGTGATCAACAAGATAGACCTGGCTCCCTATGTGGGCGCCAGCCTGGAGGTAATGGAACGCGACGCCCGCGGGATGCGCAAGGGGCAGCCTTTCGTATTTACAGACCTCATGAAAGGCGTTGGCCTGGATGCCGTGATCGGTTGGATACAGCAATACGCATTGTTGGAAGACGTTGTAGAGCCGGAGCTGCTACGATGATCAGCGAGCTGAAAATAACCACGGGCCTGCGCGGCAGCCGCACTTTCCTGCAGGAAGGATATTACACCCGGCCGTTCAAGCTGGCGGACATCGGCGCCTACCGGGCCGACAGCACGCTGTGCCTCATGCTGATGACGGCATCGCCAGGCATGCTGGACGGGGACGATTACCGTATGCACATTACCGTTAGCGACCACACCCGGCTGCAGTTGCAAACACAGGCTTATCAGCGCCTGTACACCATGCAGGCCGGCGCGCGCCAGCAAATGGAGGTGCAGGTAGGGCAGGGAGCCGCTTTCAGCTATGTGCCGCACCCCGTAGTGCCCCACGCAGACGCCGTGTTTGAAGGGCATAACCGCATTTACCTGCAGGAGAACAGCCGCCTGGTATGGGGCGAGATCATCACCTGCGGCCGGAAGCTCTGCGGGGAAGCCTTCCGCTTCCGGCTGTTCCACAACGTAACGGAGCTGTACTACCGCGGCAGGCTGGTGCTGAAGGATAACCTGCTGCTGGAGCCGGCCCGTATCAACGTTGCAGCCCACGGTCAGTTGGAAGGATATACCCACCAGGCTACCCTGGTGTATGCGGATACGCAGGTCGGCGCAGCACCAATGGCAGACCGCCTGCTGGAGCTGCTGGCACGGGAGCCGGATATCGCTTACGGCGTATCACAAAGCGCCGGGCCGGCCATCGTGCTGCGCATCCTGGGACATGGCGCGGAGCAACTGTTCAGTTGCCTGCGCAACATGGAAACGATCTTGTTTAACCATCATTTAGCAATACTATGACCACCGAGATCAGTGCATTGATCATCACCGCCATTACCATCAGTTGCATACATACCGTTACCGGGCCGGATCATTACGTGCCGTTCATCGCCCTTTCCCAGTCCCGGAACTGGTCCGTGGCCCGGACCATTTTCTGGACAGTGCTCTGCGGCATAGGCCATGTAGGCAGTTCTGTGTTGCTCGGCTTACTGGGTGTTTTCCTGGGCTGGGAGCTGTCAAAGATCTCCTGGCTGGAGGATGTGCGGGGCGGTATTGCCGGCTGGGCGCTGCTGTTCTTTGGCCTGGCCTACCTGGTATGGGGCCTGCGCCGCGCTTACCTGAACCGGCCCCACAAGCATTTTGACCGTTATGATGATGGCTCCGTGTACGTATACGAGCACCGGCACGGCGAAGGACCGGTATACCCGCAGGAGCGCACCAAAGTAACGCCCTGGATACTCTTTATCATCTTTGCGCTGGGGCCCTGTGAGCCGCTGATCCCCCTGCTTACCTATCCCGCCGCGCAAAAGTCCACCTTCGGTATCGTACTGCTGATCGTCACCTTTACAGTATTCACCCTGATCACGATGGTGGCGATGGTGCTGCTGGGCTATTATGGTTATTCTTTCCTGCGCACGGATAGGCTGGAACGGTATATCCATGCCATTGGCGGCGCTACCGTTACCATTTGCGGGGTAGGGATGGTGTTTATGGGATGGTAATGCTTTATATTTTCCTAAATGGATTGAATGACCTGCTCCAGCGGCAGGCGTAATTTGGGGTTCAGGGATGGCTGATTGCGGTCTTCGGGATTCCTGTAACCAATAGCAACCGAAAACAGCGTTTTATAACTATCCAATTGAAGTATCCTGTCGTATTCTTCATTTTGAATGCCTTCCATGGGTGTACTGTCAATTTCCATGCTTGCACAAGCCGATAGGAAAAATCCGAGCGAGAGGTACACCTGGTGTTGCAGCCACGATTTAATTTCAGCCTCCTCTTTGGGCTTCAAAAACTTATTATAGTAATTAACCGCGCCCTCCGGCAGATTTTCCTTGATCTGCCGCTCAAATTTTGCAATGTCATCTATCGCAGTAAATACCACCAGGTGGCTGGCCTCATTTATCCTTTGTGCATTCCAGTAGGAAGCATCTGCCAGTTCACGTTTCTTATTTTCATCAGAAACGAAAAGGAATTTCCACGACTGGCTGTTAATGGATGACGGACTTAACTGCAAGATTTCCTTTAGTTCCTCAATTTTCTCCGCCGGAATCTTCCTGTCCGGGTTATAGTTCTTGGTGGTGTACCTGTTCTTTGCAAGGTCTAAAAAACGCATATTTTTAATTTTAAATCACTACTATACTTTTTACTGTTGCAAACATAAGTATAGCATGTTATCTTTGCAATAACGGCTAAATATGATAGTAACAGATGTATTGTATAGACGATAAGCAATTTCCCTGCAGCACCAGCCTGACAATGAAGTATATAGGCGGTAAATGGAAAGCGGTAATCCTTATTCACTTAATCGAAAAAAAGCGATACAGTGAATTGAAAAAGGAATGTCGTGTTATAACGGAACGAACATTGAGTTTACAGTTAAAAGAATTGGAGGAAGACGGTTTGGTGAAACGTACCGTCCATACGAGCAAGCCCCCGTTAAAAGTGGATTATGAATTAACGGATTTTGGCAGGACCTTGATCCCATTGCTGAAAGCCATTGACCAATGGGGAAAAGAAATCGCTAAAACTGACAAGCGTATCAAGGTGATGAAATAAGGGCTTTGTACCTAAAGTGGAATTTGGGATTTGGGATTTTGAATTTTACCTTTGTTCCATCAACAGGAAATGGTGTCTTCCTGCACAAGAACCGTCCGCCGGCCGGCGGACTGATGGCGCCTACAGATAATAAGACCTGTCAGGTCTGTCAACTATTTATTTGTAGGACTATGATCAAAAAAATAAAAGGCTCCTTCGAGCAATTCGCCATCGCTTCCCACTTAATTCGCTGGACTATACTGGCCATTCCTTTGTCACTGACCGTAGGCACGCTGGTGGCGCTGTTCCTCTGGCTGCTGGATAAGGCCACCCGGTTGCGCTGGCAGCAGGAATGGCTGCTATGGCTGCTGCCGCTGGCCGGCGCCGGCATTTACTGGCTGTACAAAAAGCTGGGCCGTAATTCGGAAGCAGGCAATAATCTCATTATGGACGAGATCCACCAGCCGGGCGGCGGTGTGCCGGCCCGTATGGCGCCCCTGGTATTGCTCACCACCGTCATTACCCACCTGTTTGGCGGCTCTGCGGGCCGGGAAGGCACCGCCGTACAGATAGGCGGCAGTATGGCTCACCTGCTGGGCCGCTGGATAAAGCTAACGGAAAAGGACCTCCGCATTTTGCTGATGATGGGTATTGCCGCCGGTTTTGGCGCGGTATTCGGCACCCCGCTGACCGGCGCCGTGTTTGCGCTGGAAGTGCTGGCTATCGGCACCATCCGTTACGATGCCCTGGTGCCCTGCCTCATTGCCGCCGTATTTGCGGATACGGTCTGTTCGGCATGGGGCATTCACCATACGCACTACGCCATTCATTTTACGGACGGCAAGGCCACGCCCTTTATCCCTTTCCTGCAAATGGACCTCTGGCTGCTGTCCAAAGTGGTATTGGCCGGGGTGGCCTTTGGCATGGCCAGCTACCTCTTTGCCAACAGCATGCACCTGATCAAACATTATGCGCAGCGCTTTATCCGCCCGGCCTGGCTGATACCGGTAGCGGGCGGCGTGGTGATCATTGTCTTCAGTTGGGCGCTGGGCACCCGTGATTACCTGGGGCTGGGCGTATACAGTAAGGAGCCCGGCGGCGTAAGCATCGTGAATGCCTTTCAGGCCGGCGGCGCCCATACCTGGAGCTGGCTGTGGAAGCTGTTGTTTACCGCCATTACCCTGGCTATGGGCTTCAAAGGAGGGGAAGTAACGCCGCTGTTCTTCATAGGCGCTACCCTGGGCAATACCCTCGCCATACTGCTGGGCGCCCCGGTTGACCTGTTTGCAGGCCTGGGCTTTATTGCCGTATTTGCCGGCGCCACCAATACCCCGATTGCCTGTACCTTAATGGGTGTAGAGCTGTTCGGCACCTCGCATGTGCTGTACTTTGCGGTAGCCTGCTTTACAGCCTACTATTTCAGCGGCAACAGCGGCATTTATAAAGCGCAGCGGCTGGCAGTGCCCAAGCGGGTGGAGCAGGATTAAAGATGCAGGCTGGTAGCAGCAGCGCGCCTTAACTTGCTTCCAAAAAGCATGATTCCTTTTAATGTGCCCAACCTTCCGTTCGATGACCTGATCAGCCCCCATATAGGTGAACTGGAAACCAAAATGAATACGTGGATACAATCCCTCCGGGACTATCCCGACAGCCATAAAACAAAGCTCCGCAACATGAAGCTGGCGCATTTCTCTGCCAGGCTGTACCCTTACGCTGATCTGCCCTCCCTGGAAACCATCAGCATACTGGCTTTATGGATCATCCTGAATGACGATGTGCACGATGGGAAAACGGGCCGGCAGTTGGAGACCATGTGCCGCCAGTCCCTCCAGCTATTAGATGCGCCGCCGCCTGCCGACGGGCATTATGCGTACTCTCAGCTCCTGTCCCTTTTCGGGCAGGAGGTCCGTAAAAAGCAAATGTCTCCCCGCTGGATGGAACGCTTTAAGCAACATCTTTTCTGGTATTTAAAGGCGATGCAATGGGCGGCCGATTTTGACGCTGCAGCAAAGTACCCCGGGGAGATCAACTTTACCCAAATGCGGCTGAAAGCCGGCGGCGTATTGATGTTTACAGACCTGATCGAGCTGGCGATCGCTACAGAGCTGCCGCTTGCAGTGATCCGGCACCCGGTAATAGAGCATCTTACAGAGATCACGAATTATATCCTTTGCGTGGACAACGACATCTTCTCCCTGGAAAAGGAACAACTGCAGCGGGAAACGATGAACCTGGTGCTGGTGCTGCAGAATGAGCATGGCTGCACCATAGGGGAAGCGCTGAACATGGCGGTGGAGCGGCACAACAGGTACCTGGCCGCCTATCTTGAATTACGGGAAACCCTGCCAGGTTTTGGGATATGGGCTGCTGCCGTTGACAAGTATGTGTATGGCCTGGAAACATGGATGCAGGGCCACCTTACCTGGATGCAAAAGGATACGGAACGCTACCTGGTGAACTAGCTTTTCATCCACACCACTTTTTGCTCCGCCTTATGCGCCTGCCCGATAATATCCGCGTACAGCTCCGGCCGCCGCGCCTTGCGGTAGCGGTATCCGCCGGCCTGCTGCAGCTTTTCAGGCGTACAGGTGGCGATGGCAATGTCGTTGTCCAGTTTGCGGCATTCCGCCAGTACATCGCCAAAGGGGTCCAGTATCATGGAGCAGCCGTTCTTCAACTGGTCGTCATCCATGCCGATGGGATTGGAGAACACCACATAGATGCCGTTGTCATAGGCCCTTGCAGGCAGCCATTTCATGAGCCAGGCCCGGCCTTTCATGCCATCAAATTCCAGGCGCAGGGAGGTCGGGTCCGTATGCCGGCGCTCCCATAGCTGCGGGTCTACAAAGCCGGCGCCCGGCCGGGTGGAAGGCGTGCACATGGTCACATGCGGCATGAAGATAATGTCTGCGCCCAGCAGGGCGGTGGCTCTTACGTGCTCTATGATGTTATTATCATAGCAGATCAGGATGCCGCATTTCCAGCCATGCAGGTCAAACACCACGTATTCGTTGCCGGGAGTCAGGTGCGGGTTGATGAAGGGATGCAGCTTCCGGAACCTGGCCACCAGGCCATCCTTGTTCACGCATACCTGTGCTTTGTACAAATGATCATCCCGGTCTTTTTCAAACAGGCCGGCCAGTATGGTAATGTTGGCGGCAGCGGCTATATCGGTCAGCGCCTGTATGCCGGGACCTTCCGGTATATATTCCGCCAGTTCCAGCATCTGCTCCCGGGAAAGGTGACGGGCAAAGGTATAGCCGGTGATGGAGCACTCATGGAAAGCGATTACGTCGGCCCCGGCCTGCGCGGCCTCTGTGGACAAGCGGTGTATCACGTCAAGATTATAGGCTTTATCCCCGCTGCGGTTCTCAAACTGGGCGGTGGCGATGTTTAAAGGCTGCATGGCATACTGAATTGGTCCTCACAAAGATAAGGGCTGCTGAAAAGTTTTATCTTTATTCACCCGGATAATTAATAATTACCCGTTATAGAAGTGTCTCATCGTCACCTGCTTGCTACGATGAGAGCTTGCTAACTAAAAATATTAACGAATGAAACCGATCCGCCGGCTGCGGAAAGGTTCCATGAGGCCGCTAACTAAAAATCATTAACGAATGAAAGCTGTTGCTGTTTCAAAATTTCACGCTGTTCCCGAAGTAATGGACCTGCCCCGCCCGGATGTACGCCCGGGAACCGTACTGATTCGTGTATCCGCCGCCGGTATCAACCCTTTTGACTGGAAAATGGTGGACGGCATCATGGACGGGCACATGCCACATCGTTTTCCCCTGATCATGGGCGTGGATGGCGCCGGCATAGTGGAAGCCGTGGGCGCCGGCGTGGCCCGCTTTAGCGTGGGCGACCAGGTCTATGGGCAGTTCATCCACAGCCCCATCGGGGAGGGCTCCTATGCGGAGTATGCGATTGTGCCGGAAAAGGCAGCCATTGCACAAGCCCCCTCGTCCATCCCCCTGGAAACGGCGGCGGCCGTGCCCACCGCCGGTATGACGGCCCTGCAGGCGCTGGACATGCTGGCCCTGCAAAAAGGACAAACCCTGCTGATCATAGGCGCTACCGGCGGCGTAGGCTCTTTTGCCACCCAACTGGCCGCCATGCAGGGGCTGCAGGTGATTGTCACCGTCAGCATTGATGAAGCAGGAGCGCGCATGCGGGAGCTGGGCGCTGCGGATGTTGTGAATTATATAAAAGCGCCGGTGGCGGAACAGGTAAAGGCGGCTTACCCGGGCGGGATAGATGGCCTGCTGGACCTGGTCAGCACCAAAGCGGGTTTCAATGCCGCTACCGCACTGGTAAAAGATGGCGGTGCTGCGCTCACCACCGCTTTTGTGGCGGAGGAAGCTGCGCTGAATGCCCGCCGCATCAGGGGCGGCAATTTCGAGACACAGGGCAGCCCGGCCACCCTGGAACGGCTCACGCAATTGATAGACAAAGGGCATGTACAGGTGCCCGTGGAGCAGGTGATTACACCGGAAGAGGCGCCGGCGGCCATCGCGCTAAGCAGGCAGGGCAGGGGCAAAGGGAAAACGATCATTAAAATGAGCAATTAAGCTGCATCCCGCATTATTACCGCACATGTACAATGCGCGTGTGGAGGCATACCTGGAGCTATACAGTAATATTCCGGACCTTGGAGCGCTTACACCTGTTGTAAGAACATGACTGGATGCCCTGGGCGTTTGGATAAGCGGCCAGGTAAACTGGTTTGATCATACGAACAGGTACCGGGCCTTCAACCGCCATGCAGCTTCCTGACCGGGCCCTGCTCACCAGCGGCTGGCCTCGTCCAGCAATTGCACGGCCTCTTTATCCAACTGCAGGGTAGCGGCTTTGATCAGGTCCTGCAATTGTTCCACGCTGGTAGCGCTGGCAATAGGCGCCGCAATGCCGGGCCGCTGCGCCAGCCAGGCAATGGATACGCTGGCAAGGTTCGTATGGTAGCGGGCCGCCACCTGGTCCAGGGCAGACAGGATGCGCGTACCCCGTTCATTCAGATAGCCCAGGGCCTTTTGCCCGCGCGGGCTTTTGGCAATATCGGCAGGGGAGCGGTATTTGCCGGTCAGGAACCCGCTGGCCAGGGCATAGTAGGGTAGTACGCTCAGCCCGTGCTCTTTACAGATAGGTGCATAATGCCGCTCATACTTTTCCCGGTCGTACAGGTTATATTCTGGTTGCAGGGTCTCATAGCGCGGGTACCCGTACTGTTCGCTGCTATGCAGGGACAGCGTCAGGCGTTCCGGGCTGATGTTGGACGCGCCGATCACCCTTATCTTGCCGGCCCGGATCAGCTCCGCGTAGGCGGTCAGCGTCTCTTCCACGGGCGTGCTCATATCATCATAATGGGTCTGGTACAGGTCTATATGATCAGTCTGCAGGCGACGCAGGGAGTCCTCCACGGAGCGGGTAATATGCGCGCGGGACAGGCCTTTTTGCTGAGGGCCCATTTCGCCGCCCACCTTGGTAGCTATCAGCACCTGGTCCCTTTTACCGCTTTGTTTCAGCCATTTGCCGATGAGGGTTTCGGATTCACCGCCCTGGTTGCCGCTTACCCATTTTGAATATACGTCCGCCGTATCTACCAGGTTAAAACCGGCATCCGTAAAAGCGTCCAGGAGCCTGAAGGAAGCCTGCTCATCAGCCGTCCATCCAAACACATTACCGCCAAAAGCCAGGGGCGCTACGCTGAGCGTAGAACGGCCCAGTTTCCTTTTTTCCATATTGCAAAAGTCTTTAGCGCTTATGAAGTTATATAATAATCCGTAAATTGCGGGAGCAGAGGGCTGGCCGTATTCTGCGCACTAACGGGAACCCCTATATTAAAAAAAATGAGTAATTTGCGTCCCGCTGCACGCTGCTTTAGTAGTTTTAATGTTGCTGTCCAGTATCCGCATGGACCCATAGAACGCCTCCGTAGCAGCCGGTTTGGACGATTTTGAACCTAGCGTTTAATGCAGATAGTTGCTGGCAGGCGTTCCCTGCAGGAACGGAGAGGCTTTACACAAGAGGAAAAGATTTTGAATAAACGATATAAACCGCACTATGAGTAAGACCATTATTGTATCGAACAGACTGCCCGTAAGAATCACAGAGAATGATGGAGAATATGTGATGTCCCCCAGTGAAGGCGGTTTGGCTACAGGGCTGGGCTCCATCTACAGGGACGGTCAAAACGTTTGGATAGGCTGGCCGGGAATGGAAGTAACCGAAGAAAAGGACCAGCAGCGCATTCAGCAGCAACTGGCTGAAATGAACCTGCTGCCGGTGTACCTGAGCCAGGAGGAGATCAACAATTATTACGAAGGCTTTTCCAACGAAACATTATGGCCCGTATTTCACTACATGGCGGTGTACGCCAAATATGAACAGCCCTACTGGGACTCCTACTACAAGGTAACGGAGAAGTTCCGCGACATCATCCTCTCCGTAGCGGAGCCGGACGACATCATATGGATACATGATTACCAGTTGCTGCTGCTGCCCGGTATGATACGCGCCGTAATACCGGACATTTCCATCGGCTTTTTCCTGCACATACCCTTTCCTTCCTTCGAGCTGTTCCGCCTCATACCCTGGCGGGCAGAGCTGCTGGAAGGCATGCTGGGAGCAGACCTGCTGGGCTTCCATACTTTTGACGACAGCCGTCATTTTATCAACGCCGTAACCCGCATCCTGCCCATCAACGCCTCCGCCAACGTCATGATGGTGAACGATCGCGCCGTGATGGCGGAAACCTTCCCCATGGGCATCGATTATGACAAGTACGCTTCCCTCAGCAAGGAAAAGGAAGTGAAAGACCAGCTACGCGAGCTGAAAGAAACCTTCCAGGGCATGCGGATGATCCTTTCCATAGACCGGCTGGACTACAGCAAAGGCATACTGCAGCGCCTGCAGGCCTTTGAGCTGTTCCTGCAATTGTATCCCGAGTACATGGAAAAGGTGGTGCTGTACATGATCATTGTGCCCAGCCGCGACAACGTACAGCAGTACCGCGACCTGCGCGACGAGATCGACAAGCTGGTAGGCGGCATCAATGCCCGCTTCCGCACCAATAACTGGCATCCCATCCATTATTTCTACCGCTCTTTCCCCATAGAAACATTATCCGCCCTGTACAACTTTGCAGACGTAGGGCTGGTAACGCCCATGCGCGACGGCATGAACCTGGTGAGCAAGGAGTACGTGGCCAGCCGCAACCAGAACAACGGCGTGCTGATACTGAGCGAAATGGCCGGCGCCTCCCGGGAGCTGATAGATGCCATCATTGTAAACCCCAACAACATCGGCGCTATCACCCGCGCTATCGAGGAAGCCCTGGTAATGCCGGAGCCGGAGCAGTACCGGCGCATGAAGCAGATGCGGCAGGTAGTGGCCAAGTTCAATATCGCCCACTGGGTAAAGCTGTTCATGGACCGCCTCCAGGAAGTAAAGCAGATACAGCAGTCCATGCTGGCACGCCGCCTCAGCTCCGATATGCAGGTACAGGTGCAGCGCCAGTATAAAGCCGTCACCAAACGGGCCATATTCCTGGATTATGACGGCACCCTCGTAGGGTTTAACGTCAATGTGGACCAGGCATCGCCGGACCAGGAGCTGTACGAGCTGCTGCGGGAGCTGACCACGGACCCCGCCAATGAAGTGGTCATGATCAGCGGCCGCAAGCATGAAACCCTTTCCGAATGGCTGGGCCACCTCAAGCTGGACCTGATCGCCGAGCACGGCGCCTGGCAGAAAAAGCACGGCACCAAATGGCGAAAGCTGGCCGGGCTCAACGATCTCTGGAAACAGGAGATCTATCCCACGCTGGAAACCTATACCGACCGTACACCCGGCTCCTTCATAGAAGAAAAAAGCTATTCCCTGGCATGGCACTACCGGAAGGTGGAACAGGGGCTGGGAGAGCTGCGCGCCAACGAGCTGATGAACACCCTCCGCTATTACACCACCGATAAAGGCCTGCAGGTGCTGCCGGGCGATAAGGTGATAGAGGTGAAGAACGTGGAGATCAACAAGGGCCGGGCCGCCCTCGCCTGGATGCAGGACCGCAGCTATGACTTTGTAATGGCCATCGGCGACGACCATACGGACGAGGATATTTTCAAGGCCCTGCAGCAGGAAGCCATTACCATTAAAGTGGGCAGCCAGGTATCAGCCGCCCGTTATTACCTCCGTAATTTCCAGGAAGTAAGGCAGTTTTTGAAGTCCCTCGTTTAGCAGAGAAAGATATAATGTGCAAATATGCAGATGTGCAAATGTGCAGATGGATTGGCTCGATTGTTAAATTATCCAATACAATTGCTGCATTTTCATTTGCATATCTGCACATTTGCACATCCGCACATTATAAAAATATCGGCTTGTCCAGCTTCATCGCGATCCGGTACGCCGCGTTCATTAATCCTACATGGCTGTAGGCCTGGGGGAAGTTGCCCCACTGGCTGCCGTTCTCCTCATCCACATCTTCGCTGAACAGCAGGAGGTGGTTGGAGTATTGCAGCAGGTTCTCGAACTCGCGGATGGCGTCGTCCAGCCGGCCCACGCAGGCCAGGGCCTCCACGTACCAGAACGCGCATACCAGGAAAGTGGTTTTGGGCTTGCCGAAATCATCGGCATGCAGGTAGCGGTAAAACAGGCCCTGCGGTGTTTTCAGCTCCTTTTCCAGCGCTTCCAGGTGATGCTTTGCTTTTTCTGATTCCGGGTCCAGGTAGTACATCATGATCAGTTGCAGCGTGCTGGCATCCAGGTGCCGGCTGCCCGCCGCATTGGTGTACACCTGCCTTGCCGGGTCGTAGCAGCTCTCAATATGCGCGGCCGCCCTGGCTTTCAGAACGGCGGCTTTCTCTGCCAGCGGCTGGTGCCCGATCATGCGGGCCATTTTCTCCGCCGCATTGCAGCCCGCCCATTGAAAAAGGTTCGTATAACAGTGGATGTTGGCAAAATTGCGGAACTCCCATATACCGGCATCTTCCTCGTCAATGGTGCGCTCTATCTTGCCCAGCAGGTATTCTATCCACCAGGCGGAGTCCTTGCGCTCGGAAAATATGAAACGGTGGTCGGAGTACAGGGGCAGCATGGATATCAGCACCTGCCCGTAAATATCATTCTGTATATGTTCGTAGGCCTGGTTGCCGATACGCACCGGCTGGTTGCCCATATAGCCGTCCAGGTCGGGCAGTATCTGCTCCTCCAGGTTCTTCTGCCCCGTAATGCCGTACAGGGGCTGGTAGCGGTTGTCGCCGGAAAAGGAGATATCGGTCACGTAGTTGAAATACCGTTCCATTTCCTCGAAATGTCCGATGTGGTTCAGCGCCGTGATCACATAGTAGGTATCGCGCAGCCAGCAGTAGCGGTAGTCCCAGTTACGGCCGCTGCCCGGCGATTCCGGCAGGCTGGTGGTACTGGCGGCGATAATGGCGCCGGTATCTTCATACTGGTGTATTTTCAGCGCAAGGGCGGAGCGTATTACATAGGGCTGGTAAAAATTGGCGATGTTGGAATGCTTGATCCAGATACGCCAGTAGCTGATGGTTTCCCGCAGGAAATTCTCGGCGGTGCTCACCAGCGGCGCTTCCAGCGGGCTGCCATAGGAGAGAAGCAGGTACCGGGCATCGTTCAGCACAAAATACTGTTCGTCCAGCACATAGTTCACCGGGATGCTGGTGGTGAGGCGCAGCCGCTCGCCGGCGCCCAGGAACTCCACGTGGTTGCTGCCCGGCTGGGGATGCAGCTTGTTGGCCCCGTACTCGCCCACCGGGTGGCATTGCACCCGTATGCGGGGAGAGCCTTCCAGCGGCTCTATTTTCCGGATCAGCATCAAGGGCTTGAAATATCGTTCGTACTGGTAGAAGCGCGGCGCAAAGTCTATCACCCGGTATTTACCGTTCTCGCAGGTGATCTCCGTGCAAAGCACATTGGTATTTTCCATGTAATACTGGCGGGAAGTGTATTCCCCTTCGGGCAGGATGGAAAATTGCCCGCCCTTTTCCTTGTCAAGCAGTCCCCCGAAAATAAAGGTGCTGTCCATACGCGGCCAGCAAAGCCATTCTACGTTCGTGTTACGGTGTATATGCGCCAGGAAGGCGCAGTTGCCAATCAATCCGGTCTGGTACGTATGTCTTTCCATACAAATGAGTATATAATTTACGCCTGTCTGTTGAAATTGTTCACTCTTCTGTGCAAAAGTTATTCCATAAAGCCCCGGCCGGCGGCCAGGGGCAGGGCGGCAACACCGCACAAATTTAACGTTAAACATAAGCATTATATATGACAATACCGGCCGCTTGCTGCTTTTTAGTATTTTTAACCCATGCAACAGATCAATGAACAGCAATTCCTGCCCCGCTTTACACGGATGAACCGGGCATCCGGCAAGGCGCCCCTGCACGTGCTGGCCGGCGACCTGGGCGGCACCAAAACCCGCCTGGCTCTTTTTGAAGCAAAGGACGGCAGCATGGAAGTGATACATGAGCACATTTACCGCTCCCGCGATTACGCTTCCTTTACGGAGATCATCAAGGATTTTATTGCGCAGCAGCCGGAGCGTCCGCCGCAGCGTATATGTATCGGCGTAGCCGGTCCCGTGATCAAGGGCCGTGTGGAGCTCACCAACCTGTCAAAGGAACTTACGGTAACGGATATACAAACGGCTACCGGGGTGGAGGAAACAATGCTGATCAACGACCTGGAAGCTACCGCCTACGGGCTGGCCACCATCGGGGAAGACAGCCTGCTCACCCTGCACCGGGGGGAGCCGGAAACAGGCGGCAACATGGCCATCATAGCGCCCGGCACCGGGCTGGGAGAGGCCGGCATGTACTGGGATGGCGCCCTGTATGCGCCCTTTGCCACGGAAGGCGGGCATTGCGACTTTGCGCCTCGTAATGAGCTGGACATGGACCTGCTGCAGTACCTGCAGGAGAAATACCAGATCGTAAGCTGGGAGCGCCTCGTATCCGGCCCCGGTATCTACGACACCTTCCGTTTCCTGCGCGATGTGCGGCATATGCATGTGCCGGACTGGCTGGACCAGGAGCTGCTGGAAAAGGACCCCGCAGCCGTGATCAGCACCAATGCCATCCAGCAAAAAGTGTCCATCTGCATTAAAACAATGGAGCTGTTCGTGCGGTACCTGGCCCGGGAAGCCGCCAACCTGGTGTTCAAGATGAAAGCCACCGGCGGCCTGTTCCTCGGCGGCGGTATCCCGCCCCGTATTGTTCCGCTGCTGGAAGACAATAATTTCTACCATCACTACCTGCAGGGCGACCGCCTGATAGCGCTGCTGGCAACAGTGCCCATCCACGTGATCATTAACGACAAAGCCGCCCTGCGCGGGGCGGCCTACTACGCGGTGAACCGGGAGAACAGTTAATAATTAATAATTAAAAATTAATAATATGGGTAGAGCAGTCTTTCATGAAACACAAGTGGTAACGGTTGTCTATGGCAGGACATCAGTAACTCATTGTTACACTGTTGCCACTGATTATTCATTGTTAATCATTAATTATTAATTCAGCATGAAGCGGTGGCTGCGTATCACAGTGCTGACTGGCGGCAGCCTGCTGGCGCTCGTATTGTTACTCTGGCTGCTGCTGGCTTTATACATTCACCTGCACCGGCATGCTTTCCGGGAACAGCTCACGGAGCGGCTGAGCCGCCACCTCCACGGTCACCTTACCATCCGGGAGGTAAAGCCCTCCCTGCTGCGCAGCTTTCCGCAAGTATCCATGGAGCTGGATGAGGTGCAGTTACAGGACAGCCTCTGGCAGCAGCACCGGCACTCCCTGCTGGATGTGCAGCGTATATTCGTTAAAGTAAATACGCTTTCCCTGCTGCGCCGCCACCTGGATATCAGGGAGATAACCCTGCAGGACGGCACCATTTATTTATACACTAACAAAGAAGGATATACGAATACCAGCGTATTCGCCCGCCGGGACCATCCCCCGCACAAGCCGTCTTCCCGCAAGGATGCGGACATTGCCCGCCTGCAGTTGCGCAACATCCTGTTTGTGCTGGACCACCGGCAGAAACAGAAGCTGTTCCGCATACAGGTGCAGTCACTGAGCGGCAGTGTAAACGCCTCCGATACGGCCCTGCAGGTAGCCGTGCGCACCCGCCTGCATATCCATGACTTTGCATTCAATACCGGCAAGGGCAGCTACCTGCATAACAAGCAACTGGCCACCTCCCTGCAATTAAATTTCAACAAGCGGCTGCAAACCCTGTCCATACCAGCGCAGCGGCTGGAAATAGACGGGCAGCCCCTGGTGATGGCCGCCACCTTTTCCTTTGCACAAAAGCCCGCCGCCTTTGCCATACAGATCGCTGCCGCCCGCATGCCCTTCAGCAGCGCCAGGGCCATGCTCTCCCCCAATATATCGCGCAAGCTGGACAGCATTGACCTGCAGCAGCCCCTGGACCTGGCAGCGCAGTTGAACGGGTATATCCGTTACCGTGATACGCCGCATGTGCGCATAAGCTGGGCCACTGCCGGCAATACGCTGGTTACCAGGGTAGGGGAATGGACCAATTGCAGTTTTAAGGGAGATTTTAATAATGAGCTGTACCCCGGGCAGGGGCATAACGATGAGAACTCCGCCGTGCACCTGTACGGGTTGCGCACCGAATGGAACGGCCTGCCCTTAAGCGCAGACACCATACAGGTCCTGAACCTGAAACACCCCGTGCTGATGGGGCGCTTCCGCTCCGAATTCTCCTTACTGAAACTGAACGCTTTGGCGGGCGGCACCTTCCAGTTCACAGCAGGCAAAGCCAGCGCCAACCTGCTGTACAAAGGCAGCCTGTTGGCCGGCGATACCCTGCCGCCTTACCTGGAAGGCGCGGTGCAGGTACAGGACGGCGCGCTGGCCTACCTGCCCCGCAACCTGCAGTTGCATGACTGCAACGCTACCGTGGAGCTGAGCGGGCAGGACCTCTTTTTCCGGAACGTGCGCATGCAAAGCGCCAAAAGCGCCCTGCAGATGGAGGGCAGCATGCGCAACATCCTGCGCCTGTTCTACAAAGCCCCGGAAAAGGTGCAACTGGACTGGGAGATCCGCAGCCCGGAAATAGACCTCGACGAGTTTCGCTTCTTCCTCTCGCCGCGCAGGCCCGGGCGGGCGCAGCATAATAAGACCGCTAAAACCGCCGCCGCTTCCCGGAGGGCCCGCCGCCTGGCCCGGCAACTGGAAGTGGTGCTGAATGCCTGTAATGTGAACATGCAGGTACAGTTGGACCGGCTTAGTTACCGCCGCTTCAGCGCCCGGCAGGTGCAGGCAGACCTGGGCCTTACGCAAACGGATATACGGCTGCGCCGCATATCGCTGTCGCATGCGGGGGGCACCCTGCTGCTCAACGGCGAGGTGCGCCCCAACGGCAACAATAACCGCTTTCGCCTGGACGCCGATATCAGCAATGTGCAGATAGACCGCCTGTTCTACGCCTTTGAGAATTTTGGCATGCAAACGCTCACCTCCCGCAACCTCAAAGGCCTGCTTTCCGCCCGGGCAGACATTACCGGCAACCTGCACGATAACGGGCAACTGGCCCCCGGCTCCCTGTTCGGCACCCTCCGCTTTGAGCTGAAACAGGGCGCGCTGGTGCATTTTGCGCCCCTGGAAGACATCGGCACCTTCTTTTTCCGCAAGCGCAACCTCTCCTATATTACTTTCGACAGGCTCCGGAACACCCTCCAACTGAAGGGCAACCGGATCATCATCCCGCCCATGCAGATCTCCTCCAGCGCCCTTGATATGGATGTAAACGGCGTGTACGGTATGCCCACGGGTACGGACATTTACATGGACGTGCCGCTCCGGAACCCGGAGAAAGAAACGCGTAAGAAGGGCAGGGGCATTGTGCTGCACCTGCGTGCCACCGACGATAACAAAGACGGGAAGGTGAAGATAAAGCTGGGGAAAAAGTAACATTTTCAGTACTTTCACCGCTATTTACAGGAAATTACCTGCCTATGCGGAAAGTATTGGTGATAATGATATGCGGGCTGCTGTTTGCCTGCAAAAAAGAGGATAATACCACCCCTCACCGGTCATTTTATGGCAAATGGACTTTTCAGACCGCCATTGCCAGGCAGTATACCGTCATCCAGGGGGATACTACCTACCACAGCATTGATACCGTCCATTATAACGGTAGCGATTATATTGATTTTACGGAGAACGGCGTAGCGCTGTCATTTACCGCCCAGAACCAGCGTACAGACACCCTGGGCTTCGAGGAGATCACGCCCAGGCATTTCCGGCTGGACTCGCTGCTTTGCGAGGCCACCCTGGTTACGGACAGCGCCCTGCACTATAACAGCCTCGACTTTTCCTACAACGAAACGCCTTACGTGCAGATATCACAGACCTTCTTTATATTGCGGAGGTAGCTGGTAATAAGAGCAGCCATCCCGCGACCGGGACGGCTGCATACGGTAACTGTTCCGTCTATTTGCTTGATATGCGCCGGCTGGACAACCAGCGCCGTTCATCCACGTTATAGAAAAAAATATCAGGTAAGGGGTAACGCAGGTTCCATGCCTGTATAACAAGCTTCGTGGAATGATGCGATATGTATGGTAATGATGATGCTTTATACGTGATCTACACCAGCCGCGGCCGAGTCAATCGTTTAATGGCCGCCGCTGCAAAAGAGTTAACATCTGTTTGTTTACAGGTTTTCTATAAGGTTAACAACAGGAAATGAGAAAAGTTTAATGCATAGCCGGTCAGGCTTCCCCGCGCAAGGTCATTTCTATCTGTTCTTTTACGTTCAGGCTAAAACCCTCCAGCTCTATTTTGGGCTGCTGGTCCAGGTTGATGCGGATCTTGCCGTTCTCCTGCAGCAGGGTATCCTGCATAGGTTCCAGCAAAGCATATAACAGTGTTTTACCCGTTTGGGCCAATTGGTTGAGGAACGCATCCTCCAGTTGAAGGAATTCCCGGTTTTTATAGGAATAGCTTATCTGTATCATAATAAAGCAGTTCTCAAAGGATAGTTGAATGCTTAATAATTTCTTAAAAGTATTAAAAATATTTATATTAAAATCTATAAACAGATTTTCCACAGGGAAAAAGTTATCCACTCACACAAATGTGCTAATTCGCTGATACAGAGTCTGCTATTATCCATTTCACCCGCATAGGGCGCATCAGCACATTAGCGCATTATGCATTATCTTGCCGTTCTTTAATCCAAGGAATCAGATGCAACCATTACGTTACACTTTAATCATTTGTATTTGCCTGTTCAGCCTGGCCGGGCAGGCGCAGCCGGGACGCGCCACCAAATGGAGCCGCGACGGGCAGGCCATCTACAGCGTGGAGAACGGTGCTATTGTAGCCACCGCATTGAAGGACGGGCAGCAGCAGGTAAAGATACCGGCGGCGCAACTGGTGCCCGCAGGCGGCAAGCAGCCCCTGGAGCTGAAGGACTTCGCATTCTCCCCGGATGAACGGCAACTGCTGGTATATACCAACTCCCAAAGGGTATGGCGCTACGAGACCCGGGGCGACTACTGGCTGCTGGACCTGGAAAGCCGGCGCCTGCGCCAGTTGGGCAAAACGCTGCCCCCTGCCTCCCTCATGTTTGCCAAATTTTCGCCGGACGGCCGTAAAGCCGCCTATGTGAGCCAGCACAACCTGTACATGGAAGACCTGGCCACCGGTGAAATAAAGCAGCTCACACAGGATGGCAGCCGCCGCCTGATCAACGGGACCTTTGACTGGGCCTATGAAGAGGAATTCAGTTGCCGCGACGGCTTCCGCTGGAGCCCGGACAGCCGCCGGATCGCCTACTGGCAGATAGACGCCACGAAGATCCGCGACTTCCTGATGATAGACTATACGGACTCTATCTACTCCTTTACCGTACCGGTGGAATATCCCAAAGCGGGACAAAGCCCCTCCGCCTGCCGGGTAGGCGTAGTGGATATCAATACGGCCGCCACCACCTGGATGCAGGTGCCCGGCGACCCGCAGCAGCATTACATTCCCCGCATGGAATGGGTGCCCGGGAAGAACGAGCTGATCCTCCAGCAACTGAACCGCAAGCAGAACCACAGCGTGCTGATGCTGTGCAATGCCGCCAGCGGTATGGCTAAGCCCCTGTTTGAAGAAAGCGATGAAGCCTGGATAGACATCAAGTCCCGCTGGAATGACGACGACGTGACCGGCTGGGAATGGATCCGCAACGGCGAAGCCTTTATCTGGGTAAGTGAAAAGGACGGCTGGCGCCACCTGTACACTATCAGCATGAAGGACGGAAAGGCCACCCTGATCACCCCGGGTGAATACGACGTGATCACCATCAGCCGGATAGACGAGGCGCACCGGGCCGTGTACATCCTGGCCTCGCCGGACAATGCCACCCAACAGTACCTGTACCGGGTATCCATAGACGGTAAGGGCAAGCCGCAGCGCATTACCCCGGCAGACCAGCCTGGCACGCATGAATACGAAATATCGCCCGATGCCGCCTATGCCATCCACCGTTTTTCCAACCACTATTTTTATCCCGCCACGGAGATCGTGCACCTGCCCGGTCATAAGAGCAACAGCGGCAACCTGGCTGCCGATATAAAAGAGAAGGCAGGGGCGGACAAGCAACTGGAATTCTTTACCGTGACCACCGCAGACGGGGTAGAGATAGGCGGCTGGATGAAAAAGCCCAATAACTTTGATCCCGCTAAAAAATACCCCGTAGTGTTCTATGTATACGGGGAGCCTGCCGGCGCTACGGCCCGGGACCAGTACGGCGCCGGCCGTAACTACCTGTACCAGGGTGATATGGCGGCAGACGGGTACATCTATGTATCTATGGACAACCGCGGCACCCCGCTGCCCAAAGGTCGGGAATGGCGCAAGAGCATTTACCGGAAAGTAGGTGTGCTGAACGCCCGCGACCAGGCCCAGGCAGCCACCGCACTTATGCAGCAACGCCCCTACATGGATACTTCCCGCGTAGCCGTATGGGGCTGGAGCGGTGGCGGCTCCATGACGCTGAACCTGCTGTTCCAATACCCGAAGATCTACAAGACCGGTATTGCCATTGCTGCCGTAGGCAACCAGTTGACCTACGACAATATTTACCAGGAACGTTACATGGGATTGCCGCAGGAGAACATGGAAGATTTCGTGAAAGGATCGCCCATTACCTATGCGCAGCACCTGCAGGGCCACCTGCTGTACATACACGGCACCGGCGATGACAATGTGCATTACCAGAACGCGGAAATGCTGCTGAATGAGCTGATCCGGCACAATAAGCTGTTCCAGTTCATGGCCTATCCCAACCGTACCCACGGCATCAGCGAAGGCGCCGGCACCCGCAGGCATCTTTCCAGCCTCTATACCCGGTTCCTGCAGCAGTACTGTCCGCCGGGCCCCCGTTGAATGAATAATGAATAATATTCGTTACATAAGTGTTTCATTGTAACAATATTGGTACGATTATTAATTATTCATTATTAATTATTCATTATTCAATGAAGGACCCGCTTATCAATGCACTGAAGGAATTGCTGGCCGGCGGCCATGCCCACGTTACTTTTGAAGACGCGGTAAAACAGTTGCCGGCCAGGCTGCAGGGGCAGGTACCGCCCGGCATGCCCTACAGCATCTGGCAACTGGTGGAGCACATCCGCATTACGCAATGGGATATACTGGAATTTTCCCGGAACCCGGATTATGCATCTCCACCCTGGCCGGAAGGCTACTGGCCCAAAGAAACCGCTCCGCCCAACGCGGCCGCCTGGAAGCATAGCCTGGAACAAATAGGCCGCGACAAAGCCGCTTTCCTGGCATTACTCACCGCGCCCGGCGCAGACCTGTGCAAACCTTTCCCGCACGGCACGGGGCAGCACCTGCTCCGGGAAGCCATGCTGATAGCCGACCACACCAGCTACCATACCGGGGAGATCGTAGTGCTGCGAAGGATGATGGGAGCGTGGTAGCGGGCTTTACTTTCTCCATAAACAATCCGCAAACCATTTGCGCCGGTCCGTAAAATGCGTGAGTGGTGTAAAGCCGGTTTCCTGCGCAAGCTGCTCGGTTTCAGGCAGGCTGTACTTCTGGGATATCTCCATGAACATCGGCTCGTATTGCCCGAAATGAATGGTCACCTCCCGCCCGATATGCACCTCCTGCTCCCGGCGGCTTACCAGGTAGCTTTTGCAGGCCCCGCTGCCGGGATCATACACCGGGTAATGCTCAAACTGCAGCAGGTCAAAATCGCCCTGCAGCTCGCGGTTAATGCGGTGCAGCAGGTTCAGGTTGAACTCGCGGGTAAACCCGGCGGCATCGTTATAGGCGTTGAGTATGATACGGGGATGTTTTTTCAGGTCAAAGCCGGCCAGCAGCAGGTCACCGGGTTGCAGGCAGGCGTACAGCCGCCGGCAGATACCGGCGGCCGCTGCCGGTGTAAAATTACCGATGTTGGCGCCCATGAACAGCAGCACTTTGGGACGGCGGCTGCGGGCCGCCAATTGCTGCAGCATGTCAAAATAATCGCCGTTCAGGCCCTGCATGGACAGGCCCGGCAGCTTTTCCGGCAATCCCTTCTTCAACTGCGCGATCACGTTGGCGGAGATATCGATCGGGTAATAGGTAAAATCCGCGCCGCTCTCCTGCAGGCGCCGCAGCAGGTGTATGGACTTGGTGGCGTCGCCGGGGCCCAGCTCTACCAGGTCAAAGGCGGCGGGCTGCACGGTGATGGCGGCTGCTATCTGCGCTGCCTGCTCCTGCATGATCTCCATTTCGCAATCCGTCAGGTAGTATTCCGGGCATTGCATGATCTGCTGGAAAAGCCGGTCGCCGGCCGCATCGTAAAAATACTTGGACTCCAGGTACTTGGGCGTGGCCGTCAGGCCCCGCACCACGTCCCGGTAAAAGCTTGCACGCTGCGTTTCCGGCCCGCCCTGGGCCGACAACGGATGCGGTACTGAGGTAGTATTCATAAATTATTTGGTGTGCATTATTAATTGCCCGCCAGCCTGATACCCATGAACTGCCAGCGCAGGTGCGGATGAAAAAAGTTACGGTAAGTGATACGGCTGTGCCCCGGTGAGGTGACTTCAGAGCCCCCGCGCAGCACCTGCTGGTTCACCATGAACTTGCCGTTGTACTCCCCGATAGCGCCCGGGGCTTTAATAAAGCCGGGATAGGGGAGATAAGCGCTCTCCGTCCACTCCCAGCGCTGTCCCCATTGCAACTGCGGCGCCGCGGCTTCCCATTCAAATTCCGTGGGCAGGCGCATGCCTTTCCAGGCTGCATAGGCGGCAGCTTCGTAATAGCTTACGTGGCAAACCGGTGCATCCCATGCTACCGGCTGCAGGCCCTGCCAGGTGTAATACATCCACTGCCCGTCTACCTGGTGCCAGTACAGGGGAGCGCTTACCTGCTGCTGCCGTACCCAGTCCCAGCCCTCGGCATGCCAATGCCGGAAGCTGCTGTAGCCGCCGGCTTCCATAAAGGCCAGGTATTCCCCGTTGGTCACCAGCCGGGTACTGATGCGGTAAGGCTGCAGGTACACGCGGTGGCGCTGCTGCTCGTTGTCAAAGCAAAAGCCCTCGCCGGCATAGCCAATTTCGTATACCCCTTCCGGTATGGAGAGCAGCTCCGGTCCCTGCGGCGGTATGGCGGGCGCCGGGACCCTGTGCCGGTCATAAGCCGGGAACAGGGGATTATGCCCCAGGATGTACTTGATGTCCGTATACAGCAGCTCCTGGTGCTGCTCCTCATGATGCAGTCCCAGGGTAGCCAGCGCCTGCTGCTCCGGGGTAAGCCCGCCCTGCAGGAAGTCCCGCATGGCGGCATCCACATGCTGCCGGTAGCGCATAATATCCTCCACGGCCGGGCGGCTCAGGTTACCGCGGTTAGTGCGTATCACCCTGGCGCCCACGGACTCGTAGTAGCTGTTGAACACAAAATTGTAATCGGGATCAAATTCCGTATAGCCCGGTACGTTAGGCTTCAGTAAAAAGGTCTCGAAAAACCAGGTGGTATGCCCCAGGTGCCACTTGGGCGGGCTTACGTCCACTACCGGCTGCACTACATAGTCTTCCGTTTTCAGCGGTGCGCAAATGTTCGCCGACCTGCTGCGCACGGTTTCGTATTGATTCCAAAGTTCCATATTAATGTTTTATACGGCCAGCCGGCCGCTTACCATTCAGCATGTTAGCGTTGGGCGCGCGTTGCATTCACAAGGTCCGAAATACTTTTGATATGCAGTTCGCTGGCCTGCTGCTTCCGCATCATCAGGGCATAGGTATTGTTGAAGCCGATGGGCGGCAGCCAGCGTATGCCATAGCGTGTTGCAAAGGCGCGCTGCACATGCGCATATACCTGCTGCGGATCGCCGATCAGTGAATCTATCACGGGCCGGGGCTCCTGCAGGATCACCAGCAGGCCGGTGCCGGTGTATTCCGGGTACAGGTCTATCTGGTCGTTCACCAGCGCGTCAAAGCAGATCTTGGTGCCGCCCAGGCCCGTTCTGGTCACTGCCCGAAGCTCCGTATAGCCCTCTACCAGCATTTTGTACATATTGGCCAGTATATACCCGTCGCCGAATATCTTGGAGCCGATGCGGACCACGCCTTTGGCGCCGCTTCGGGGCGGCTGCCACAAGCCTTTGCTTACAAGAAAATCCTTTGCTACCGCCGCAGGGTCCTGTTTCAGGTAATCCACGCGGTAGTTGAGCTCCGTCATAATGCTATCATTAATGGTGCCAGACAGCCTGTTCAGTGCAGGCGCCAGCTCGGGGTATTTGTCCAGGGTGGCTTGGCGCACAATAGGCGCGGCATAGTACGGCGGGAAAATATGCTTGTCATCGTCCAGCACCACCAGGTCAAACGCCTTTACGCGCCCGTCGGTACTGCTGCCGCTGATCACGTCCAGCTTTTTTTCATAGGCGGCCTTGTACATGATCATGTCGTTGATCACCACCGTGCGCAGCCGCAGGCCGTATACGCTTTTCAGGCCCAGGTAACCGTCCTGCCGTCCCATAAATTCCGGGGTAAACCCTGCCAGCAGCGGGCCGCCGGCAGCAGCGGGCAGCAGGTAAAAGGAGGAGAGCAGCAGCAGGAGCAGGGGCAGTACATACAGGGTGGTGCGCGCCTTGCGCAACTGTATGCGTTGCAGCAATGAAAGCAGCCCGTCAAACAGGATGGCCAGCAGCGCCGCCGGGATGGCGCCGGCCAGTATCATGTGCGTATTGTTCAGGGCAATGCCGCCGAAAATAAACTCGCCCAGGCCGCCGGCGGCAATGTAAGCCGCCAGGGTAGCCACGCCTACATTGATCACCGTGGCGGTGCGTATACCAGCCAGCAGCACCGGCATGGCCAGGGGCAATTGTATTTTGTAAAGCAACTGCCGGCGGCTCATGCCCATGCCGGTAGCGGCGGCGGTCACGGCCGGGTCCACTTCTTTAATACCGGTGTAGGTATTGCGGATAATGGGCAGCAGCCCGTACAGGAACAGGGCTACAATGGCCGGTTGCGGGCCAATGCCCAGCAGCGGGATCATAAAGCCCAGCAGGGCGATGCTGGGAACGGTCTGCAGTACGCCGGCCACGCCCAGCACGGGGGCGGCCCACCCTCTTTTACGGGTAATGAGGATGCCCAGGGGCACGCCTGCCAGCACCGCTATCAGCAGGGAAATAAAGGTAAGCCCGATATGCTGCAGCGTTTGCTCCAGGAGCTTGCCGGACTGCTGCTGTATGAAATCAAAAAAACTCTGTTGCATGGGTATGAGTCCTACTTCTTATGTCCTACTTCATTCTTCCTGCTGACTAGTGCTGTCATCAGTGATTTGCTGTCCATGGTAAATACTGTTGTGCTGAAGTCAACGGACAGCACGCCTTCCGTATTCATGCTCTGCTGCAGGGCATCCCAGCAGGAGGTGGTGCCCGGCAACACATGCGCCTGGTAATTGTCGTCTTCAGCGGTGGGAGGCAGGTAGGGCCTGATATCCGCCAGGGTGAGCGCTTTCAGCTCCAGCAGCAGGTGATGCTCCCGGAAAAAGGCGCGCACAAAATCATTGGCCGGCGCAAAGAGCAGCTCTTGCGGGGTGCCCAGTTGCTGCAGCCTGCCGTTGTCCATCAGGCCAATGCGGGTGCCCAGCTCAAAAGCTTCCTGCACGTCGTGCGTTACCATCACCACCGTTTTATTTTGCAGCTCGTCCAGCGCCTGGAACTCCCGGCGCACGCTGGCGCGGGTTACCGGGTCCAGCGCACCAAAGGGCTCGTCCATCAGCAGCACCGGCGGGTCTGCCGCCAGGGCGCGGGCCAGGCCCACCCGCTGCTGCTGCCCGCCGCTCAGTTGCGCCGGGTAGGCATCCCGGTACTGCCCCGGCGGCAGGTGCAGCTTTTCCATCAGCACAGTAGTACGGTCCGCAATGCGGGCCTTGTCCCATTGCAGCAGCGCCGGCACCACGCCGATGTTCTCCGCTACGGTATAGTGCGGGAAGAGGCCGTTGTCCTGCAGCACGTAGCCAATGCCCCGGCGCAGGGTTTCCGGCTGCTGCTCCGCTACGGCCTGGCCGTTCACATAGATCTGCCCGCTGTCCGGCGTTAGCAGCCGGTTGATCATGCGCAGGGTAGTGGTCTTGCCGCTGCCGCTGGTGCCCAGCAGTACCAGCGTTTCGCCGGGATGCACCTCGAAGGATACATCCGCCACCGCAGGCTGATGTTGTTTGTTGAAACTTTTATAGACGTGCTCCAGCTTTATCATGGTGCTATAAAGGTATCGTTATCCCGTGGAAATATTTACCCACTTTGTTGCCCGCTGCAGGTAACTATTTATTTATCAAGGGAAAGAAACAGGTTGTTCAGCGACTCTGCATACAAGGGATGCGCAAAGATCATTTCCCGCAGTTGCTGCGCCGTAATGCCCCCCAGCATCGCCATCTGCAGCAATGACATGATCTCCCCGCCTTCGGCGCCCAGCACGGCCGCTCCCAGTATGCGCCCGGAGCCTTCTGCTACCAGGGCTTTCATGAACCCGCTGGTTTGGCTGGTTTCAATCGCCCGGGCAACATGCTTCATGGGCAGGCTGGCCGTTTTATAACGGAGCCCCTGCTGCCGGGCCTCCTTTTCAGACAACCCGATGCGCCCGAGCTGCGGGTCGGTGAACATGCAGTAGGGCACCTGCCGGTCCCGGATGGAAGCGCTTTCCTTTCCCAGCAGGTTCTTATATACTATAAAATGATCGTGGTAGGAGATATGGGTAAAGGCCGGTCCGCCCTTTACGTCGCCCAGGGCATAGACGCCCGGCACATTGGTTTCCAGCCGCTCGTTTACGGTTATATAACCCTGGTCGTCCGTTTGCACGCCGGCCTTGTCCAGTTGCAGGGCAGGGGTTTGCGGCGTTCTGCCGGTAGCTACCAGCACGTGGGAGCCCTGCAGCACGTGCTGCTGGCCGTTTGTATGGATATGCAGCACAATGCCCCGGCTGGTCTGCTCGGCCTGTTGCACCTCGGTGCCGGTAAAAATGCCGATGCCTTCCGCCTCCATGATCTGCTGCACGCCGGCGGCCACATCTTCATCCTCCCGCGGCACCAGTTGCGGGGCGCGCTCTATAATGGTCACTTCGCTGCCAAAGCGGCGGAACATCTGTCCCAGTTCCAGCGCAATGTAGCTGCCGCCCATCACCAGCAGGTGGGAGGGCAGGGTAGGCAGGTCCAGCAGGGTAGTGCTGGTAAACCAGGGGATCACGTCCAGCCCGGGAACGGGGGGCACCTGTGGCGAAGTGCCGGTATCGATCACGATATGATCGGCTGTGATGGTGGCCTCGCCGCCATCGTGCAACTGTACGTGCAGGGTTTTGGGGCCGGTAAAAGCGGCGGCGCCGTCAAAGAGCGTGAGGCCGTCCACCTGCAGCCGTTTTTCCGTGCCGGCGCGGAAATCGGCCACGATCCTGTTCTTTCTTTCCACGATGCTTTCCATGTCCACGGAGTACCCGTTCACCCGCAGGCCCCACTGCCTGCCGTTGGCCGCCACCCAGGCGGCGCGGGCGCTGGCGATCATGGCCTTGGTAGGCGTACAGCCGTCGTTGATGCAGGTGCCGCCCAGCCACTTTTTTTCCACCAGGGCGGTCTGCCACCCGGCCTTTGCCAGTTTCCTTGCCAATGGATTTCCTCCCTGTCCTGATCCGATAATGATAGCGTTGAAATGTTGCATATGCATGTAGCGGCCCAAATATTATACCACCGGGCATTGATGTGCGCATTAGACATTATCTTTGCCCTCTATGTCCAGATTAAGTATTACCGGTTTAGCCGCTGCCGTTATTATTATTATCAGCGTCTTCTTACCCTGGCTGACCATCGAGAGCCGGCACCTGGTATTTACCGGCCTGCATACGGCCGGCTCCAACTTCGGGGAGCCAGGCAGGCTGAATATCGCGCTGGCGGTGGTGGCCGCCATTCTCTTTCTCCCGCAGCGGTTATGGGCGCAAAGGGTGAACATATTTGTGACCGCTTTCCTGGTAGCCTGGACCTTTCGCAACATGATCATTTTTGCACGCTGCGAAATGGGGGAATGCCCGGAAAAGGAAATAGGATTATACCTCTCGCTGGCAGCAGCGATCACTACGTTTGTTTGTACCGTATTCTGGAAAAAAAAGATTAGCTGATGGCCTGCCGCACCAGGTACACCGCCAGCCAGATGCCGGCTGTCAGCAGCAGGTAGCGGGCTATCACCGGCCAGGTCCGTTGCCCGGTAGCACGGGACTTGATAAGGGCAAAAACAGTGGCACTGAGGAATACCAGCAGGCTGCTGAGGCGGGCGGCAGCGTTAAAGTTCTCATTGGCCAGGTAAGGCCAGAAAGGAATGAGCGCGCCCAGCAGGAAACTGCCCCCGGCCACCACGGCGCTGCGCAGGGCCCGCAGCGGGTGCCAGGTGGTCATCTGCACATTTTCCTGTTGCAGGGCCTGTTCCCAGCGACCGGCGTCCGCCTCCATTTCCTGCGCAATATGCCGGATCGTATCCTCCGTAATATCCAGCCGCTGCAGTTTCTTCTCTTCTTTGGGTGAAAGCGTGGCTTCGTCATGCTGCGCATCGCCGCGGTTGGCCTTCCAGGCGGTGACCATCACCAGCACGGTCCCGGCCAGTGACACCCACAGGTTCAGGTCATAGAACCGCTGTACGCTGAGCTGCAGCGCCTGCACCAGCAAGGTGGTGAAGAACAGGAGGAACAGGCCGTCGGGAAACCCGATCAGGAAATCTGTTTTCCACCCGGTGCTGCGGATAGCTTTTTTATGGATCGGCATGATGGTGTGGCGTTAGTCCAGGCAGCCCAGGCTGTTGGCAATAATAGATATACAGTCCCTGACCTGTGCGGCATTGATCAGCAGCGGGGGCGCAAAGCGGATCTTGTCGCCGTGGGTGGGCTTGGCCAGCAGGCCGTTCTCCTTCAGCGCCAGGCACAGTTCCCAGGCTGCTTCCGGGTTCCGGTGCCGGATCACGATGGCATTCAGCAGCCCCTTGCCCCGGATAGTGGTGATGTGCGGCGACTGCAGGGCGGCCAGTCCTTCGCGCAGCAACTGCCCCATGGCAACGGCGTTCTCCGCCATCTTTTCCTCCTTCAGTACGTTCAGCGCCGTAATGGCCACTTTGCAGGCCAGCGGGTTGCCCCCGTAGGTGGAGCCATGCTCCCCGGGATGGATGGTCAGCATCACGGCATCGTCCGCCAGCACCGCGGATACGGGCAGCACGCCACCGGACAGGGCTTTGCCCAGCACCAGGATATCCGGGCGCACCTTTTCATGATCGCAGCACAGCATGGCGCCGGTACGGGCCAGGCCGGTCTGTATCTCGTCGGCGATGAACAGCACATTGGCGTCGGCGCAGTACTGCCGGGCCTTGGCCAGGTAGCCTTCATCCGGCACTACCACGCCGGCTTCGCCCTGTATGGGCTCCACCAGGAAGCCCGCCACGTGCGGGTCCTGCAGGGCCTTTTCCAGGGCCGGCAGGTCGTTGTACGGGATCACTTCGTAGCCAGGCGTATACGGCCCGAAGCCTTTGCGCGCATCGGGATCGGTGCTGAAGGAGATCACGTTCAGCGTGCGGCCGTGAAAATTATGTTCGCAGGTAATGATCTTTGCTTTGTTCTCCGGGATGCCCTTGATGGCGTATCCCCAGCGGCGGCAGAGCTTCAGCGCCGTTTCCACCGCTTCCACGCCGGTGTTCATGGGCAATACCTTGTCGTACCCGAAAAAGCGGGTGACGAAAGCGGCGTACTCGCCCAGCAGGTCGCTGTGGAAAGCGCGGGAGGTAAGGGTAAGGCGCTGCGCCTGTTCTATAAGGGCCGCCACGATCCTGGGGTGGCAGTGGCCCTGGTTCACGGCGGAATAGCCGGAAAGGAAATCGTAATAACGCTTGTCATCCACATCCCATACAAAAACACCTTCGCCGCGCTGCAGCACTACGGGCAGTGGGTGATAGTTATGCGCGCCGTACTGTTCTTCCAGCGCCAGGTAATGTTGTGTTTTTTGACTGATTGTAAATGAAGGTACCATACGGGGTCAAAGGTACTTTAATTAGCAGAAAGCATAAAGCGGAAAGCACAAAGCCATTGGCTCGGTTGCTGTTTCCGCTCTGATAAGCTTTATGCTTTCCGCTTTATGCCTTTAGCTTGTTCACCAGCGCAATGTACTCCTGCATGGCTTCCTCCTTTGTTTTGCCCCGCAGCTCCGACCAGGCCTCGTACTTGGCCTTGCCCACAATATCAAACAGGTTGTCCGGGCCATCGGGGCCGGCATCTCCCTCCGTAGCCTGCTTGTACAGGGAGTACAGGCGCAGGAGGGTGGCATTGTCCGGTTTTTCCGCCAGGGTTTTGCTGGCGGCCACTGCTGCTTCAAATTGTTGTTGAAGTTCCATAGAATAAGTTGTTTGGAACGAAAATATAGTCAAATTTTGAATACCTTTGTGGGCTATTATATATGAAGAACATCAGGAACTTTTGCATCATTGCGCACATTGATCATGGTAAGAGCACTTTGGCCGACCGCCTGCTGGAACGTACCAAGACCATCTCTGAACGGGAAATGCAGGCCCAGGTACTGGACGATATGGACCTGGAGCGCGAAAAAGGCATTACCATCAAGAGCCATGCCATTCAAATGAACTACCTCTACCAGGGAGAACAATACGTTTTTAACCTGATAGACACCCCCGGACACGTAGACTTTTCATACGAAGTATCCCGTGCGCTGGCCGCCTGCGAAGGCGCCCTGCTGCTGGTGGACGCTACCCAGGGCATACAGGCCCAGACCATCTCCAACCTGTACCTGGCGCTGGAGAACGACCTGGAGATCATTCCCGTGATCAACAAGATCGATATGGACGGGGCCATGATCCCCGAAGTAAAGGACCAGATACTGGAGCTGATCGGCTGCAAGGAGGAGGAGATACTGCTGGCGTCCGGCAAGACCGGCATCGGCATTGACGAGATACTGGAAGCCATTGTACAGCGCATTCCCGCCCCCCAGGGCGATCCGGAAGCGCCCCTGCAGGCCCTGATATTTGACAGCGTGTTCAACTCCTTCCGGGGCATCATCGCCTATTTCAGGGTATACAACGGCGGCATCAAAAAAGGCGACAAGGTGAAGTTCGTGAACACCGGCCAGGAGTACGGGGCCGATGAAGTGGGCATCCTGCGCCTGGGCCTGGAGCCGAGGAACGAGGTAAAGACCGGCGATGTAGGCTATATCATTACCGGCATCAAGAACGCCAAGGAGGTAAAAGTAGGGGATACCATCACCCTGAGCGCCAACCCCGGCGTAAACGCCATTAAAGGATTCGAGGAAGTGAAGCCGATGGTATTCGCCGGCATCTTCCCGGTAAATACCGAGGACTTCGAGGAGTTGCGCGATTGTATGGACAAGCTGCAGCTCAACGATGCGTCCCTTACCTACGAGCTGGAAACTTCCCAGGCCCTGGGCTTCGGCTTCCGCTGCGGCTTCCTGGGCATGCTGCACATGGAGATCATCCAGGAGCGGCTGGAAAGGGAGTTCAACCAGACCGTGATCACCACAGTGCCCAACGTGGGCTTTATCGCCCATACCACCAAAGGGGAGAAGATCACCGTGAACAATCCTTCCGAAATGCCGGACCCCAGCAAGCTGGAGCGCATCGAGGAGCCTTTTATCCGCGCGCAGATCATTACCAAGCCGGAGTACATCGGCAATATCCTCACGCTGTGCCTGGGCAAGCGCGGTATCCTCATTAACCAGAGCTACCTTACCACCACCCGCGTGGAGCTGATATTTGAGCTGCCCCTGACAGAAATCGTATTCGACTTCTACGACAAGCTGAAAAGCCAGACCCGTGGCTACGCTTCCTTTGATTACAGCCCCATCGGCATGCGCGACAGCGACATCGTGAAAATGGACATCCTGCTGAACAGCGAGAAGGTGGACGCCCTGAGCGCCCTGATACACCGTAGCCGCGCACAGGACTTTGGCCGCAAGCTCTGCGAAAAGCTGAAAGAGCTGCTGCCCCGCCAGCAGTTCCTCATTGCCATACAGGCCGCCATCGGCGCCAAGATCGTGGCCCGTGAGAACATCAGCGCCATGCGCAAGGACGTAACCGCCAAGTGTTACGGCGGCGATATCTCCCGTAAGCGCAAGCTGCTGGAAAAGCAGAAGGAAGGCAAGAAGCGCATGCGCCAGATAGGCAGCGTGGAAGTACCGCAGGAAGCGTTCCTGGCCGTGCTGAAGCTGGACGATTAGTGTGATGGATTTTTGAAGCGTTGTCATTATATTTGGCCGGGGCAATTTCACGAGCACACTATGTACTGATGCTGGTTCCCTGCCAAAGGAACATTGAAAAGGATCTATCTCTATATCGCCGGCAACGACGCTTCATTCAGTTTTGAGCACCGGGTGTTCAACCTGAGCAGCTTTATCATTACCCTGTTCTGCATACAGGGTACGCTTTTCAATTATTTTCTGGGACTGCACCTGTTCACGGTCTGGCTGGCCATAGCCGGCACACTGGTATCGGCGGTCCTGTTCTACCTGTCGCGCCTGCGCAAATGGTTCACCCCGGCCACGATCTTCATCTACGTAGGCATTACCATGCTGGCATTGGGAGGGATGCACTTTTTTAACGGCGCCTCTTCCAGCCCGGTCTTTTACCTGATCATTATGCTGCAGAATATCTTCCTGCTGATCGCGCAGCGGAAGCACCAGTTGTTGATCTACGGGCTGCTGGCCGGCACCATCATGCTGCTGCTGGTGCTGGAGTATTTTTTCCCGGGATGGACGGTGCCCTATGCTTCCCCTGAGGAACGGATGGTAGACCATATTACCACGCTGGCCTATTCTCCCTTTTTTACCATGGTGATCATTATGCTGTTTCGCCGCAGCTATGACCGGGAGCAGAAAATAGTGCTGCAGCAAAAGCAGAAGCTGGAAGAAGCCTACCGCATCACTACCGAGAAGAATGAATATATCGAGTCCCTGATCCGGGAACTGCACCACCGGGTAAAGAACAACCTGCAGATCGTATCCAGCCTGCTGTCCCTGCAGTCCAACCGCGTGGCGGACGACAAAGCCAGGCTGGCCCTGGAGGAAGGAAAGACCCGGGTAGACGCCATGGCCATGATCCACCAGAAACTGTACATGGACAATGAGCTGGCCTCCGTGAATATCGAGGAATACCTGGGCCACCTGTCCGCTTCCCTGGCCAACAGCTTCGGGTACGATGCCCAACATGTGCACATGCAGGTGCAGTTAAGCAACCGTTCCATGGACATAGACCTGGCCATCCCCATCGGGCTGATCGTCAATGAGCTGATCACGAATGCGTTCAAGCACGCCTTCCAGGGCGTGGCGCAACCTGCAATAAAACTAACGCTGCTGGAGCAGCCGGACCACCTGGAGCTGACCGTGGCCGATAACGGCAGGGGGCTGCGGCTCCCGGAAGGACTGGAAAGCCCGGGGTCCTTCGGTATGAAACTGGTGCAAACCCTGGTGGAACAGGTAAACGGGGCCATGACTGTCCGGCAGCACCCCGGCACCACCTACACCATTGAAATACGTGCATAGCCATGATGATGAAAGAAAGCGCCGCCATACTGATCGTAGAGGATGAGCTGATCACCGCCGAAAGCATAGCAGAGCTGCTGGCGGAAGAAGAGTACACGATTGCAGGCATTGCCAAGGACGCCCCCGCCGCCCTGCGTATTTGCCACCAGGCCGCCATCCTGCCGCAGGTGGTGATCTGCGACATCAATATCAAGGGCGAGGTGAAAGGCACTGCGCTGGCCCGGCAGCTAAAGGAGCTGTTCGGCTGCGAGATCATCTTCCTCACCGCCTATGCAGACACCCGGACACTGCAGGCCGCTTTTGAAGCGGAGCCGGTGATGTACGTGGTAAAGCCCTACCGGGATACGCAACTGCTGGTAGCCGTGCAAATGGCCTTTCACAAGATATTCAAAAAAGAGAACCTGGCGGGCAGCAGCGCCCTGACCCTCACGGAACGGGAAAAGGAAATAGCGCAACTGGTGGCCGGCGGCTTCTCCTCCAAACAGATCGCCCGCAAACTGAACATCAGCGCCGAAACGGTAAAGACCCACCGCCGGCGCATGCTGCAGAAGAATAACATCAGCAGCTTTCCCCACCTGGTGTACCTGATGAACAAGGAAGCCTGAGGCTTCTCCGTATTTTATATGGTGTACCCCTTTGGGGGTATTTCTCCCTTACCGCCATCCGGGTACTTTTACCGTAGTTTAATACACCTATACTGTGAGATTTATATACACTGTTCTACTGGTATTACCCCTTTACACCGCTGCCCAGGATTTTAACGGCAAGCGCCTGCAATGGAACCTGGACGCCAACGCCGACAAGCGCATCCGGGCGGCATTTATTTCCGGCGGTTATGCGATGGGCTCCGAATCGGTAACGGTGGCGGTGGAAAACCTGACCGAACAAAAGCTGACCGCTACCATACGGGTAACCCAGACCGACGTTTGCGGCGCCGTTTCGGAAAAGAAAGTAACGCGCACCGTGCCGCCATTGGGCAAAGCCGGCGGCAGCCTCTGGTTTGACGGCTATACCTTTTCCACAAAATGTACGGAAAAGAAAAAGTACAGCGACAAGTTCTATACCAAAGTGGGAAACGTACAACTGGAGCTGGTGTCCGTACAGGAAGTGAGCCCGCCCGTTAAAACTACCATAGAGACGAAGCGGGATAGCATGACATTCAAATACATTCCCTACAAGCAGGGCTCCGGCAAAAAAGGCGGCCACCTGCAGGGCGTCAATACCCGCAAGCACATGGGGGCGGTGCTGAAAATAACGGCCTGGAATAACAGTAATAATAAAACGGCACTGGAAAATCCCGATGCAATGACGGTCATTGAAATAAAGCTGGCCCCGGGCGGAGGTTTTAATCAACCGCTCCCGTTTGAGCATTATAAGATAGACATAGAGGCCGTGCCCTATACCTGGGAGAAAAAGCCGGGCCTGATAGATAAAGGCAAAGAGATTATCCGGGAGGAGGTAACATCCCCCAAAGGAGAAAAGGACAAAAAGGTGAAATATGACGGGCCCATCCGGGGATAATGATCAACCTTGAACATCAGGTGATATTCTTCAGTTAAAATGAACCCAATGAAAAAGATACTTTCCCTGGCAGCGGTACTTTTGCTGTGCAGCAGCAGATCATGGGCGCAGGAGCCTGCGCCGGCCGGCGAGCAGCCGGTGTATTTTGTATATGCCACCGGCCAGCGTACCGATCAAAAGCTGAAGGTGCTGATCATTAGCACGCATATCCTGCGCGGCAGGAACTTTGCTTTCCCCTACCAGCCCACCACGGTCAGCATGTCCCTGGACTTCAACGAGATCATCACCCGGATCGGGCAGAACGAACGGCATTTCAGCACGGAGTATGACAATATACATTTCAACCCGGTGCAGGTGGAAGAGCTGTATGGCGGCTACCTGAGGTGGAATATACAACTGCAGTACCACGGGGACCTCACCTCTTCGGACAATAGCCTCAGCGCCATTGAAAAAGTACGGGCTGCGCTGATAGAGGACCATATCCGCAAAGGGTACCGGGTATACCAGGTACGCTTTACCCCGCTGGTGGACGGCGAAAACCTGTCCGGTTACCGCTATTACGATGCCGGCACCTCCTCGTATAAAAACCTGGTGCTGGATAAAGTATCGCCCCTTTCGCCGCTATGGATCACCCCCTATATGAAAGGCGACATCAAAGGGATACTGGCCGGGATAGGCAGCAGCCTGGATCACCGCAGCAGCGGCGGCGGGATCGTGATCGAGGATGCAGGCAGTTCGCGTAAGTCCTCTTCCTATTCTTCCAATTCCTCCTCCAAAAAGACAAGCGAAGACCCGGACAAGTGGAAAAGGCAGGCGGAGCTGAACATGTGGCAGGCCGGTAACCTGGAAGCGGAGGGAGATGCCCTGTACCAGCGGGGCACCATCTTCTACCCGCAGGCATTGGAGAAATACCGGCAGGCGCAGCAACTGTACGCTACCAGCCGGGTGCAGTCCAAGATCAATAACATTAACGGCCTGGTGGGAGGCGTAAAACTGATCCTGGACGCAGGCGAATCCGTAGAAAAAGCCATTGAAACGGCAGACCCGCAGAAGAAAACCCGCTTTGTACAGGGCTTTGTAAATTATACCGGGCTACTGGGCAGCTATGGCAATATTACAAACCCCCATGCGCAAAACCCCATGGGCGCTTTCTTTGGTTTTAACGGGCACCGGATGTTCCTGAGCTTTGAAACAAGGATCGGGTATATCGTGTCACCCGTATATGAATACACGGTAGGCGGCTTGAACAACACCACCACCAGCGACAGGGTAGGCGTACAGCAAAGCAGCCTGGGGCTGGGCCTCTCCGGGGGCCTGAACATCCCGCTGCGTGACCTGGTGATCTATGGCATGTATGGATTTGACCTGATGGTTATTCCCCTTAGCAATGAAGTGCTGACACCGGGCTTTTCCCTGGAAGACGATCCCACATTCCCCTCCTTTATTACCAAATGGACCTTTGGCGCAGTGTACAGGTTTCCCCGGACCCGTATCGGGCTGGGCATACAGTACAACCTGAACACCATCAAAGGAGAAGAGGACCGGAGCGAGCCGGTGATCAATAATAAATACCCCGACGAACATTATTACCTCCGCACCACTACGGATGAGCAATATAAATTCAATAACGCAGGCGTAAGTTTCATCTGGATGTTATAGCCCCAAGCATCCATTCAACCCCGGGCATCCATGCCGTTTATAAAACAGCGGACCCGTTACCAACCGGTAACGGGTCTTTTTTTATACAATCAGTCATTTGTAAATATCAGGCCAGTTGCTGCTGCCGGAAAGCGAAGCGCTTTACCAGCGCATAAGCGCCAAACAGCAGGGCGCTGTAAAAGATGTTCCCCAGGATGATGTTCAGGAAAAAGCTGCCGAACAGGTCGTTGCGGAAAAAGGGTATGCCGGCGGCAAAGCAGGCCATCAGTCCGCTGAAGGTATGCGGGTACATATTGCCCAGCAGCCAGGTGCCGAAATTGGTGACCAGGAAGAACAGCACGCCGGTGCCTACAGCAGCCAGGAAAACAGTCAGCGCGTTCACCTTCTTCATGCGGGTGCCTATCCAGGTAATGAGCAGGAAAGCGCCGTATACAAAGAACATGGCGCCGCCATAAAAACCGTTGATATTGGTGAAGAGCTCAAAGCAAAGATCGGTCAGGAACAGGGTAACCACGGGCACGATGTAGGCCAGCCGCCTGTTCTTTATCATGATGCCGCCAAACAGGGCGCTGGCCCCGATGGCCGTAAAGTTCCAGAGCTGCAGCTCATTGGTTACCAGTCGGCTCAGGCCGGCCAGCAATATTAATCCTGCAATCAACAGTATTTCAGGTAAAGCAGTCTTTTGTTTTATCATCAGCTAACAATTTACGGGTATCGCTAAATTACGGTAAAGTTACCAAATTATTTCACGGGCACGGTGGCCTTGTACAGCAGGGCCTCGCCGCTTACCTCGTACGTTTCGCCGCTGCATACGAACACGGCCTGTCCTTTCCGCAGCGCCAGGCGGTCCGAGCCGGTAATAAGGGCCTCACCGGCCAGCACCAGCAGTATTTCCGCCGCCCGGCTGGTATGTTCGTATACGCTGCCGGGTTGGAGCGCAATACGGCTCACCACGAAATCAGGCGCAGGGGAGGCGTACACCTTTTCCGCCGGGCTGGCGGCCGTTTCGCCTTTGAGTATCTGCGGGTGCACGGCTTCAAAGCGGGTATGCTTCAGCAGTTCCGGCACGTCAATATGCTTGGGCGTAAGGCCGCCGCGCAGCACATTGTCCGAATTGGCCATCAGTTCTATGTTCTGGCCTTCCAGGTAGGCATGCGGGATGCCGGCGTCCTGGAACACGGCCTCGCCGGGCTGCGCCTGTACAATATTGAAGAAGTAGATGGAGAAGATGCCGCGGTCCAGCCGGTCCGCGCCCTGCGGGTCATTGGCAATGGCGCGGCCCGCCCAGAAAGCGGGATCGGTTTTGGGCAGCGTGCCGGCCTGGTAGGCTGGCAGCACCCTTTCCGCCAGCGGGCGCAGCAGGCTGTTTACCTGCTCCTGCGGCATTTCCATGACTGTTTTATACAAGCCGTAATAGCTTTCCTTTTCGTATATACCTTTCAGTGAGGCAAATTCCGGTACGGTGTCCAGCACCTGCGCCAGCTTGTCTTCCGGTAAAAAACCATGTAAGAGCCAGAACTCGCTCAGCGCCACCATGATCTCCGGCTTGTGGTTGGCATCTTTATAATTGCGGTGCGCTGCGCCCAGCGGGATGCCGGCTTCATTCTCGCGGGCAAAGCCTTTTTCCGCTTCCGCCTTGGTGGGGTGCACCTGTATGGACAGCATGTCCTTTACATCCAGCACCTTGAAGAGGTAGGGCAGTTCGCCAAAGCGCTCCCATACCTGCTGGCCGATAATGGCTGCCGGCTGCCGGCTGATCAACTGGTCCAGCGTGGTGGTATCACCGTTCAACTGTATCAAGGAAGGCGCGCTGGGATGGGCGCCCATCCAGTACTCCGCGGCAGGCTCCTTGCCGGCAGGCATGTCCAGTAATTGCGGGATGTAGGAATAACCGCCCCATGCATAGTGTTGTACCTTACCAGTCAGCCTGAATAACTTTTTCTCAACTGCAGCCATTTATGTAGATTTATTGATGATCAGTGTTAAAAACCGGTCTCAAAATTAGTTGAAAAAATGGCTTTCCATAATGAGCTGGGCAAAAAAGGAGAGCGGATCGCGCAGATTTACGTGCGGCAGCAGCGCTACAGCATCCTGCATATCAACTGGAAATGGGGGCATAAGGAGATAGACATCATTGGCAGCCGGGACAACTGCCTGGTGTTCTTTGAAGTAAAGACCCGCACCGGCAGCCTGTACGGCTGGCCGGAGGAAAGCGTACATCATAAAAAAAGGCAGCACCTGCAGGGCGCTGCCGAAGCATTTATGGAAAGGACCGGCCAAACTCCGGCGGCTATACGTTTTGATATTATCGCCATCACCTTTACGGACGGGGAGCGGTATGAGCTCACGCATTTTGAGGATGCGTTCTAGTTCCAGATGCCCGTATAGCTGGAGGGCGTAATGGCTTTCAGCTCCTTTTTAAGCGCGGCGCTGATCTTCAGCCCTTCAATGAATTTGTGGATGGTCTGTTTATTGATCTGGTCGCCGCCGCGGGTCAGCTCCTTCAGAGCTTCGTAAGGCTGCGGGTAATGCTCGCGGCGCAGTACCGTCTGTATGGCTTCGGCTACCACGGCCCAGTTGTTTTCCAGGTCTTCCTTCAGTTTGGCTTCATTCAGGATCAGCTTGCCCAGCCCTTTCTGCAGGGAGCGCAGGGCCAGCATGCTGTGGCCAAAAGGCACCCCCACGTTGCGCAGCACCGTGGAGTCCGTAAGGTCGCGTTGCAGGCGGGAGATGGGCAGCTTGGCGCTAAGATGCTCGTAAAGGGCGTTGGCCATGCCCAGGTTGCCCTCCGCGTTCTCGAAATCAATGGGGTTTACCTTATGCGGCATGGCGCTGGAGCCTACTTCGTCCTTCTTCACCTTCTGCTTGAAGTAGTCCAGCGAAATGTAGGTCCATACATCGCGGCAAAAGTCCACCAGTATATTATTGATGCGTTTCAGCGTGTCAAAATGGGCGGCCAGGTTATCGTAATGCTCTACCTGGGTGGTGTAGCGCATGCGTTGCAGGCCGAGGGCGCCGTTCACGAACTTGTCCGCAAACTTTTCCCAGTTCACTTTGGGGAAGGCTACATGGTGGGCATTGAAGTTGCCCGTAGCACCGCCGAACTTGGCGGCAAAGGGCACGTCGCCCAGCAGCCGGATCTGTCCTTCCAGCCTTTCCACGAATACCATTACCTCTTTGCCCAGTATGGTGGGAGAGGCGGGCTGTCCGTGCGTGCGCGCCAGCATCGGTACTTTCATCCAGCTTTTGGCCAGCTTTTTCAGCTCCAGCACCAGGTTGGCAATGGCCGGCATGTAAAGCTGCTCCACCGCGTCTTTCCAGAGCAGGGGGATAGCGGTATTGTTCACATCCTGGGAGGTAAGGCCAAAATGCACCCATTCCAGCTTGTCCTCCAGGCCCAGGCGCTTCAGCTCGTTCTTCACAAAATACTCCACGGCCTTTACGTCGTGGTTGGTGATCTTTTCGGTTTCCTTGATCAGTTGGGCGTTTTCAAGGCTGAAGTCCTGGTATATCTTACGCAGGGCGGGCGCTTTGCCCTTGGGCAGGGAGAACACCTTCTGTTCCGCCAGGGCAATGAAATATTCTATTTCCACCAGTACACGGTAACGGATCAACGCAAATTCGGAGAAATAAGCGGCCAGCTCTTCCAGTTGTTTCCGGTAACGGCCGTCCAGTGGTGAAATGGCGGTCAAAGGTTGTAATTGCATATATTCCAAGTTCTAAATTCCAAATCCCAAATTCCAAAATTGATATATCCCTTAAACTATTGGCAGACTGTATTTTACATAAGTACTTATCCACCTGTTTGGGATTTGGGTTTTGGAATTTGGGATTTCTTTTAATTTTGGCCCCAAAAATACAGAAATTGGAACGGAAAGTAAAAGTAGCGGCGGTAAGTTATTTGAACACCAAGCCTTTATTGTATGGTTTCAGGGGACATGCAGTGATGAAGATGATGGAATTATCTATGGATTACCCGGCCATGATAGCCCGGCAACTGATAGAAGGAAGCGTAGACGTGGCGCTGGTGCCGGTAGCGGTGATCCCTAAAATGCAGGAGCATCATATCATTTCAGATTTTTGCATAGGGGCGGAGGGACCGGTGGCATCGGTATGCCTGTTCAGCGACGTGCCTCTGCAGGAGATCAAACGTATATACCTGGACTACCAGAGCCGCACCTCCGTAGCTTTACTGAAGCTGCTGGTGCGCGACTACTGGAAGCTGAACGCCGAGCTGGTGCAAACCTCCGGCGATTACCAGCACCTGATCAAAGACGCCAATGCCGGCCTGGTAATTGGCGACCGCGCGCTGGAGCAGCGTAAAAGATCGCCCTACATCTACGACCTGGCCGAAGCCTGGATGCGCTTTACCAGCCTGCCCTTCGTATTTGCCGCCTGGGTGAGCAACAAACCGCTGCCCATTGCATTCATCCAGGAATTTAATAATGCCAACAGCATCGGTATTCACAATATTCCCGCCGTGGTAGCGGAAAATCCCTACCCGCTGTTTGACCTGACGGCCTATTACACCCACCATATCAGCTACCCGCTGACACCGGCCAAACGCCAGGGTATGCAGCGCTTCCTGAGCTACTTACAGTAGCCGTTCAATGAATAATGAATAATGAAAAATCGTAGCAATCGTGTTGCGGTAAAACACTTGTGTTACGGGCTATTATTAATTATTCATTATTAATTATTAATTATTTAATTTCAGTAGAAATACTGCGTCATGAAAATCGGTATCCTGGGCAGCGGAGCCGTAGGGCTCACTTTAGGCGCCGGGTTTGTAGGAATGGGCCACCATGTCGTTATTGGAACACGTAATCCTGCCAAAGAATCACTACAGCAATGGGCCAAACGCCAGGGGCCCGGGGCCACTATCGGCACTTTCAGGGAAGCGGCCGCCTCCGGCGACCTGGTGGTGATCTGCGTAAGCTGGACCGGCGCCAAAAGCGCCATCGAGCAGGCGGGCATCTGGAATTTCAAGGGAAAGACCGTAGTGGATGTAACCAATCCCCTGGACGGCAAAGGACCGGATGAGGAAGGGCGCCTGTCATTCGTGAACGGGCTTTCATCCGCCGGGGAGCAGATACAGGCCTGGCTGCCGCCGGACGCCAACGTGGTGAAAGCCCTGAGCTGCGTAGGGCATGAGATCATGTTCCAGCACAGGCAGGACGGGGAAAAGCCCACCATGTTCATCTGCGGCAATGACCCCGAAGCCAAAAAGCAGGTAACGGAAGTACTGCACCAGATGGGATGGGAAGACGTGGCCGATATGGGCAGGATCATCATGAGCCGCAATATAGAGCCCCTCTGTATCCTGTGGAGCGCTATCGGCTACCGCACCGGGAAATGGGATCACGCGTTCAAGATCGTGAAGAAATGAGGTGCGGACAGGCACATCACTTCTTCAGGGCATCTTTCATCTCCTTCACCGTTTTCATCTCTTTCACCTTAATATAAAAGGCGGGATCTACCTTGAAGTATTTCGGGTCCATATAGCTGAGGTTAGTCGTAGCCCACAGCGGACCGGGATAAATGAACTGGTAGTTGTTGATCCCCACCGTTACCTTCACCGGCATGTCAAAATTCTTGATATCGGATGACCAGCGGAAGTACAGCACCTGGCCTACAATGCGGTACTGCAGCTCCGGCAGGGTAGTATCCCGCAGGTACTGGTCAAAGACCTTGCTGAGGTCCCTGCCTGCATGCTGGGAGATGTGACGCTCCACCTGCGCGCCGGTTACGGTCTTGTGGTAGTAATCGGTATTCAGCGTATGCAGCATCCAGCGGAAGCGGTCGTCATTATCAAATATCTTACGGATCATGTGCAGCATGGTGCCGCCCTTGTAGTACATGTCGCCGGAGCCTTCGCTGTTCACACCGTAATGACCGATAATGGGAATGTCGTTCTTGATGTTCTTACGACAGCCGATCAGGTATTTTTCCGCCTCCTCCGGGCCGTACATGCATTCAGTGAACAGGGTCTCGGAGTAGTTGGTAAAGCTCTCGTGCACCCACATATCTGCAATATCCTTGCTGGTGATATTATTGCCGAACCACTCGTGGCCGCTTTCATGCACAATAATAAAATCCCATTTCAGCCCTACGCCGGTACCGGACAGGTCCCTGCCCTTGTAGCCCATCTGGTACTTATTGCCATAGGCCACGGCGCTCTGGTGCTCCATGCCCAGGTGCGGAGTTTCCACCAGCTTGTAGCTGTCCTTGTAAAAGGGATATTTGCCGAACCAGAACTCGAAGCAGCCCAGCATGGGCTTTACCACTTCAAAATGCTTGCGCGCCTTGTCCAGGTTATAGTCCAGCACCCAGTAGTCCAGGTCCAGCTTGCCGGCCACGCCGGCGTAAGTGTCCTTGAATTCTTTATAGTGGCCGATATTCAGCGCTACGTCGTAGTTATTGATCGGGCTGTTCACCGTCCATACGTAGGTAACGGTGCTGTCCTTGTTGGGTATTTTCAGTTTGAGGCGGCCGTTGGAAACGTTGATCAGGTCCTGCGGCACCGTTACGTTAATAGTCATGTATTCCGGCTCATCGCTCTGGTGGTCTTTGTTGGGCCACCACACGCTGGCGCCCAGTCCCTGGCAGGCGGTGGCTATCCAGGGGCGGCCCAGGGAGTCGCGCGCCCATACTACGCCGCCATCCCAGGGGGCATTCACGGCTTTGCGGGGCTGGCCGTGATAATACACGGTCAGCTTGCGGGTAGTGCCTTTCTTTTCCGCTTTATTGAATTGTATGAAAAAGGCGTTGCCGTCCCTGGTAAAATCCAGTTTGGAATGGGTGGTGATCTTCAGGCTGTCGATATCCAGTATCACGCTGTCTATTTCCATCGGTTCCTGCAGGTCTATCTGCATCATGCTGTCCGGGCTTAATACTTCATAGGTAATGGTATTGTACCCGCTGAGGGTGCTGTCCTCCAGGTGCACATTCACATGAAGATCGTACGCCACCACATCCCACCAGGCGCGCTGCGGGGTAATAGTGCCCCGCAGGGTATCTGCATGGGTGAAATGCGGTTGCTGTGCTCCCTTTAGCGGCGTGTTCTGTTGTGCGCCGGCATGTAACGCCGTGATCAAAACCATCATAACAAGCATAGGTATTCCACGCATATTCAGCAGTATATTTTGGGCGGAAAGATATTAATTTGCAATGTAAAATGTAACATTTTAATGTACAAATACACAAAATCCAAATCCCGAAATCCAAATTCCAAACGTGGGCAAACCACCGGTCATACGAACGCTTACTCCATAGCCGGGCGATGGCCGCCATTTTGGAATTTGGGATTTGGAATTTGGATTTTATTATCATGTTCCTGTCAGTCCCGGACCACGCATCCGCAACAGGTATTCCGCTGCAATATTGTAGAAGGCATCGCTACCCTGGACCCGGCGTTTGCCAAAAGCCAGGCCATTATCTGGGCGGTGCACCAGTTGTACAGCACCCTGGTGGAGCCGGACAGCCAGATGGTGATCCGTCCCAGCCTGGCTACCCGCTGGGAAGAATCCGCCGACCACCTGACCTATACTTTTTATTTACGGCGCGACGTATACTTTCATGATAACGAAGCTTTTCCCAGCGGCAAGGGGCGGCGCCTCACTGCGCAGGACGTGGTGTACAGTTTCCGCCGCCTCATGGACCCGGCCACCGCGTCGCCGGGCGCCTGGGTGTTCAACGGCAAGGTAGACCCTGAAAAGGGATTCAAAGCCCTGAACGATTCCGTTTTCCAGCTTACGCTGCTGCAACCCTTCCATCCCATACTGGGCATCCTGAGCATGCAGTACTGCTCCATTGTGCCCCGGGAAGTGGTGGAAAAGCACGGGCAGGATTTCCGGCGGCATCCCTGCGGCACGGGCCCGTTCCTGTTCCACCAATGGGAGGAGGGGCAGGCGCTGATCCTCCACCGCAACCCGCGCTACTTTGAGAAGGATGCGCAGGGCCGCTCGCTGCCTTACCTGGATGCGGTGAAGATGACCTTCCTGGACAACAAGGCCACCGAGTTCCTGCTGTTCCGCCAGGGGCAACTGGATTTTATGAACGACCTGGACGCCTCCTTTAAAGACGAGGTGCTGACCAAAACCGGGCAACTGAAGAAGAAATGGGCCGGGAAAATGGTGCTGGCCAAAAGCCCTTACCTGAATGTAGAGTACCTGGGCTTCCTGCTGGACAGCAGCAAAACGGCCGTACAGCAGTCACCCACCCGCCTGAAGAAAGTGCGGCAGGCCATCAACTACGGTTTTGACCGGGTAAAGCTGATGACCTACCTGCGCAACAGCATCGGTACGCCGGCCACCGCGGGCTTTGTGCCCCGCGGCCTGCCTTCTTTCAGCGCAGAAAAAGTAAAAGGCTACAGCTATGACCCCTCCCTGGCCAGGCAGTTGCTGGCCGAGGCCGGCTTTCCACAGGGCAGGGGCCTGCCGGAACTGCGGCTGCTCACCATCCCCATGTATGCGGACCTGGCCAATTACATTGCCAACCAGGTGCAGGAAATAGGCGTGCGCATACAGGTGGAGGTGGTGCAGAAAAGCCTGCTGCTGGAGCAGACCGCCAAATCGGCCGCCGGGTTCTTCCGCGGCACCTGGATAGCGGACTACCCGGATGCCGAAAGCTACCTGGCCTTTTTCTATGGGAAGAATCCTGCGCCGCCCAATTACACCCGCTATGCCAATCCCGCCTATGACCGCCTGTATGAGCAGGCCCTGCAGGAAACCAACGATTCCCTGCGCTACGAGATGTACCAGGCCATGGACCGCATGATCGTGGAGGATGCGCCGGTGGTGCCGGTGTTCTATGACGAAGCAGTGCATTTCCTGCAGCCCTGGGTGCAGGGCATGCAGGATAACGGCTTAAATATATTGGAGTTACGCCATGTGAAAATTAATAATTAACAATTAATAATAGTAATCGTAACGCAGGCGTTTCATTGAAACACGATTGTTAAGGATATTATTAACTTTTAATTATTAATTTTTAATTAAAACGGGCGTACCTTTGTTCCTTATCATTCATTTTTTTAAAGTAAGTTGATGACTGCGATTCTGATCTTTTTCTGTGTGCACTGGTTCTTATCATTGTTCTTTCACACATTCTTCCTGCACCGGTACGCATCCCACCAGATGTATACTGCCAGCAAAGGCTGGGAACGTGTATTCTATTTCTGTACCTGGTTCTTCCAGGGCTCTTCCTACCTGGTTCCAAGAGCATATGGCGTAATGCACCGTATGCATCATGAATATAGCGATACTGAACATGACCCGCATTCCCCGCACTTCTTCAAGGACGTGTGGACGATGATGGTGCAGACCCGCAAACTCTATAACAGCTTTTTGACCCGGAAAAATGTACCGGATGCGAAATTCACCGAGGAGCCGTTGCCGGAATGGCATGCACTGGACCGTATTGGCGACCATATGATCACCCGCCTGATCTTTGCGATGGGTTATATTGCCTTTTACGTAGCTTTTGCACCAAGCTGGATCTGGTTCCTGCTGTTGCCCATACACTTCCTGATGGGACCTGTGCAGGGCGCTATTGTAAACTGGTGCGGCCACAAATACGGCTACAGCAATTTCAATAACGGGGATCATTCCAGGAACACTTCCCCCTGGGGCATCCTGCTGCTGGGAGAGCTGTTCCAGAATAACCACCACAAGTTCAAGGACAGCCCCAACTTTGCCAAGAAATGGTTTGAGCTGGATCCTACCTACCCGGTAATGAAAGCCATGAACTGGATCGGGATCATCAAATTGAAAAGTGCAAGGGTAACAAAGGCGGAGATGAAGAAAGCAGCAGCGTAAATAATACAACGATTGAATAAAAAAAGCAGCGGGTGATGTTCATCCGCTGCTTTTTTTTATCGGTATACCGTATCACCTGAAGGGTTTATACTGGCTGGTGCCCGCTATTGCCAGCATTGGTTTGTCCCCGCTGCTGTCCCCATAGGCGTACACATGCTCAAATGCCTGCAGGTCATAGGCGTCCCGGATGCGGCAAACCTTTTCGTCCCCGTTGCAGTTCAGCCCTGCTATGTTGCCGGTCAGCCGGCCGTTCTCCACTTCCAGCCGGGTAGCGATGCAGGTAATGCCCATGGCCGTGCACCAGGGCGCTACCCAGTCCTGGGCCGACGCGGTGACCACCACCACCTGGTGGCCCTTTGCCAGGTGCTGCTGTATGGCGCCCAGGGCAGCCGGCCGCAGCAGGCGGGGCAGGCGCTGCCGGCAAAAGGCTTCACACTTCTCCGTAAAAGCCGCCTGCGGCGCGCCCCGGAAAAAATACCGCAGCACGACCTGTTTAATGGTATGGCTGGAAAGCACCTTTAATTTAAACAATACCAGCGCCGGGGAAAGCACCAGTAATCCTGCATACATAGCGGGCGCGCCCTTCTGGAACCGGATGATCTCGAAAAGCGTGTCCCGCCGGGTAATGGTACCGTCAAAATCAAAGAAAGCAATAGCAGACATTTATAAATTATTATTTATCAGTAGCTTACCTTATCTGATTGACAATTATCAGGAGGAAGCAACTGCCTTGTTAAAAGTAAAATCACAGGTATCAGCCTATAAATTATTATAAACTAATATGCTGTAAGGTTTACTTCATAATTTTAATTTTTTGAAGATAAACTCCGGTATTGATTTGATAATCAGCATAATGTAGCGCCAGAACCATTTTACATACAGTACGTTCTTTCTGGAAGCTCCCCCTTTTAAAATGGCCTGGGCCACATCGTCCGGCTGGGCGGTGAGCAGTGGTGGCAGTTGCAGGCCTTCGGTCATGCGGGTATATACAAATCCGGGTTGTACACTCATGACATGCACGCCCTGGTGAAAAAGCCGGTTGCGCAGGCCGCTGAGATAAGCCGTAAAACCGGCCTTGGCGCTGCCGTACAGGTAGTTGCTCTGCCGGCCCCGTTCTCCCGCCACAGAGCTGATACCAATGATCATGCCCTGGCGGCGCGCAGCATAGTCGTTGGCCACTACGTTCAGGATGGACACCGCCCCCGTATAGTTGGTGTGGAGTATGCGGCTGGCTTCCTGCCAGTTGGTTTGCCCCAGCTCCTGGTCGCCCAGGTAGCCGAATACGCAGATGGTGATGTGGGGCCGTGGCTCCAGGCTTTCATAAAAGGCAGCATGGCTGTTAAAGTCCAGGGCGTCAAAAGCGTGGGAGCTGGCAGCAACGCCGTAGCGGATGTGCAGGTCCTGCTGCTGCGCCTGCAAAAAGGAGGTGTTGCGGGCGGCCAGTTGTATATCATACTTTGCGGCGGCAAACCGGCGGGCGATAGCTACGGCCATATCCGACCCCGCACCCAGAATTAAAACAGTAGGCATTTATGTAATTAATAATGAAGAATTAAGAATTAGTAATACTTGTAAAACAGGTATGCTTATAATGAATAATTGATAATTAATAATAAAGTGCCGGCATCTTTGATACAATTATTTATATGCATGGCGCTCAGCCCCTTAATTATTCATTATTCATTATTAATTGTTAATTGCAGCCTGTCAGACTGTAAGGACCTGAATCGGTATGTATGGTTGTACTGCTTTACAATCTCTGCAAACCGCTGTACATGGGGATAACTTTGCCAGAACACTTCCTGTTTCATACGGGCATCTTTGGACAGGTACAGCCGGCCGCCGTACTGCAGCACCAGGGCATCCAGCTCATCCAGGAAGGGCAGCAGCCCTTTGCGCACCGGGAAGTCCAGCGCCAGCGTATAGCCCTCCATAGGGAAGGAGATCAGGCTGTCCTGTTTGCCGAACACCTTCAGCACCGCCAGGAAAGAGCCCCAGCCTTTGCTGCTGATACGCTGCAGGATGGCCACCAATCCGTCTTTCTGCTCCAGGGGCAGCACAAACTGGTATTGTACAAAACCCGCCTTTCCGTAACCGCGGTTCCAGTGCAGGAACGCATCCAGCGGGTAAAAGAACGGCTCATAGGATACCACGTTGTTGATCTCCCTTTTGGTGTTCTTGGCATAGTACAGCCAGTTAAACGCCTTTACCGTAAGGGTATTCAGCACAAAGGAAGGCAGGTTGAACGGTACGGTGAGCTTCTTCTTCTCCGGCAGTTGCAGGGGGGCCTGGCGCTGCTGGCCGGACAGGTCCTCCGGCTGCGCATGCTCTCCCACGATCAGGATGCTGCGGCCAAAGGAATCGCCCTTCTGCAGGCAATCTATCCAGGCTACGGAGTAGGTGTAATGCTTGTATTCTTCGAACAGGCGGATCACTTCCTCCAGGTTGCGGGCTTTTATCTGCCGCTGCTTGATGTAGGAGGTGGCGATCTTTTTCAGCCGGAACCGCACGCGGGTGATTACGCCGGTAAGGCCCATGCCGCCGCAGGTGGCCCAGAAGAGATCCGCTTCCGTATGAGGGGAACAGGTAAGCGGTCCGCGGGAGGTGATCACCTCCATATCTATAATATGATTGGAAAAGGCGCCGTCCACGTGGTGGTTCTTGCCATGCACGTCTGAGGCTACGGCGCCGCCGATGGTAATGAATTTTGTACCGGGGGTTACCGGCAGGAACCAGCCCTTCGGCACAATAATGTCCAGCACCTGGTCCAGCGTAATGCCGGCCTGGCATTCAAAAATGCCTTCCGCTACGTCAAAGTGCAGCACCTTGTCATACTTCAGGGTGGAAATACTGTGGGCTCCCAGGGAAGCGTCGCCATAGCAGCGGCCGTTGCCCCTGGCTATCAGGGAGGAGGAGGGTGTATCCAGTAGCGCCTGTAGCTGGTCTTCCCTGGAAAAGGTGCTCTCTTCACAGGAAACGACAGGGTAATTACCCCAATTTGCTAACCGTTTTTGCATTAGTCAAAAAAACTTTTGTTTGCCGGTAAATAAATGATCACATAAAAGCTCAGGATCCACAGGGCTATGGTTAATTGGATAAAACGGTCTTTGTACAGGATTTTGGTAGGGGACCCGGTGTTGTTGTCCACGTAGGTTATTTGCAAATATCGTAATAATCCGGCAATAACAAAAAGGGTCGTGTAATACAGGCGGTAGGTCCGGAAGCGCTCGATGGTGACAGGGTCCAGGGTGTACATCAGGTAGCACACGATGATCACGGCCGAAAGCAGGGCCAGCACTACGTTCATGAAGTCCATGTTATAGCCTTTGGAAGCCTTGCGCATTTCCTGCCCGGATGCGTGTTTGATCAGCACATCGTCCCGGCGCTTGGCCACCGCCATAAACAATGCCAGCAGGAACACCATTACCACCAGCCAGGACGATACAGCCGTATCGGATGCGATGCCGCCCGCCCGGATGCGCAGCACAAAACCAATGGACAGGATGATAACATCAAGAATGGATATATTTTTCAATCCCAGGGAATAGAACAGGTTGAGGATGAAATAGATGCCCACCACGAACAGGAACTTGGGCTTTACATACCAGGCCAGGGCCAGGCCAATGCCCAGGCAAAGCACAAAGAACACCAGCGCGGCCGGCCTGGATACGGCGCCGGAAGCCAGGGGGCGCTTGCACTTTACGGGATGCCGGCGGTCCGCCTCAATATCCTTATAATCATTAATAATATACACGCTGCTGGCTACCAGGCTGAACGCAAAAAAGGCCGCTATCAGTTCGCGTATAACCGACAGGGAAAATAGCTCTCCTGCAAAAAAGAGGGGTATGAACAGGAACAGATTTTTGACCCAATGGTGGGGCCTGAGTAGTTTCAGATACTGCACGGGGATAAACGGTGATTGATTCCGCGGCAAGATACGATTAAAAGTAAAAAGCTGAAAGCTATTGGCGCGGATGTTTGTATTCGCTTTGACCAGCTTTCTGCTTTTTGCTTTCAGCTTTATGTGTATTTTTGAGCCTTTCAATGAATCATAAACGTTCCCCATATATGACATCAGGGTCGTCCCTTTACCAGAAACGTAGTCTCTTTACCGTAGCAGAGTCGCTGATCATTATCGGCCTGGCGCTGGTGCCGCTGTTCGCCACTTTCCCGTACCGGGTCAATATTTTCCTTTCCTGGGAGGGGGCCTACCGCCTGTCTACCGGGCAGGTGCCCTACAAGGATTTCGGGCTGCCGCTGGGCTACGGCTTCTGGATCATACCGGCCCTGTTCTTCAAACTGTTCGGGCCGCAGCTCATTTCCCTGGTAAAAGCCCAGGTACTGATCAATATTATTGCCGGCTTTTCCTTCCGCGCTATTTTAAAGCGGCTGGAAGTGGCGCCGGCCGTGCGTACCTTGTCGGTACTGGTGTTTGTGCTGTCTTATTCCTTTTTCAATTTCTGGCCCTGGTATAATCATACAGTGATCGTGTATGAACTGGTGGGGCTGGCCTTCCTGTTCCGCTTCATGACCAGCCCGAAGGGCCGGGTACGGTTACTGGACCTGGCACTGGCCGCCCTCTTCGTGTTCCTGTCCATCTTCACCAAGCAGGATGGGGGCGGACTGGCCCTGCTGCTCTGCCTGGCCCTGCTGCTGTATAACAGCATACACGACAAAAGCTGGTGGGACATCCCCCTGTTCCTGGGCTTCCTGCTGCTGATAGCTGTGATCTTCATTGCGCCGTTGACCCGCTACGGTTTCGGCTACTGGTTCAACCACGGGCAGCCGCCTCACAATTCCCGCCTGGCTGTCAGCGATTTTGCAGAGGAGATACTGGGCGCTTCCCAGTGGATCAAGTTCTACCTGCTGCTGATCGTACTGAGCCTGGTGCCCGCCCTGCGCCAGTTCAGGGCCTTCTGGCAGCAAAAGACCGCCATGCTGTTTACGCTGCTCACCCTGGGCATACTGGCGGAAGCCGCCCTCTTCCAGGTAACCAGCTATACGCCGCCGGACAATAACATTTTCTTCCATGCCTTTGCCTTCGCGTTCTTATGCGCCCGCTTCAGCGCCATCCAGCAGATAGACCTGGGGCAGCGCAAGGCCTTTACCGCCGGCGCACTGCTGGTGCTGTTATGGTGGTCCGGCACTTTCTGGAAATACATAGACCGTGTATTTGCCCGCATATTTCCGCCGGCCGCCACCACGGAAAGCGTGGCCGGGCATCCCGCGCCGGGGGAGGAGAACGTGGTATCCCGCCGCAACTTTATGCTGAATACGGATACTACCCACGATGTGCCTACCTCGCAGTGGATCTTCTCCAGCCTGCCGGCGTTTGAAAAAATATACATGCCGCCTTCCACGGTAGAAGGAATGGAACGGCTGCTGAACATGCCGGTAGTAAAAGAGAAGCAGGACAGCATTAAAGTGCTGAACATGACCGAGTTAACCCCCCTGGCGCATGCCATGCCCTTTAAGCTGGAAACCGGCCAGGACTACCCGCTCTGGTACCACCTGGGGGTAGGCATGTTCAACCGTCAACTGGATGCCTTCACGCAGAAGGTACGGCAGCATCATTATGACCTGGTGCTGTATGAGTACGCCCCGGGCCTGAACAATTTCTTTCCCTTTGCCTTACGCAACGAGCTGAAACAGCATTACCGGCAGGTAGACCAGTTCCTGGCGCCCCGCCGTCCTACGAATGCTACCATCGAGGTATATGTGAGGCCGTAAAAAAATTTTCCGGCATACCCAACCTTTTTGAAGAACAGGACTGTCTGGATAATAAGAAGCCGGAAGTAGGAGGTATGAAGTATGATGTAGAACGTATGATGAATGAAACAGGAAATCAGTATCATAGACTATATTTTGTATTTCATGAGGCATACTTCCAGTATCCTATTCCATAATTCTTACTTCTTTACTTCATCCTGACCTTATCTGAACATAGCAATTATAATAACTCCTGCGGCGACCTGGACCAGATCCTGGAAGGCTGCTGCAGGAATGACCGTTTGAGCCAGGAACGGCTGTATTCCTTTTTTTTTGACAGCATGCTGGCTATGGTCCGGCGGTATACGGCCGACAGGGACCAGGCGATCGATATACTGAACAACGGCTTCCTGCGGGCATTCAAAAAAATAGGGGACTATCGCCATGCCGGCAGCTTCGAGGGCTGGCTGCGCCGGATCATGGTGCATGCCGTGGCCGACTACTTCCGGCACGGGCAGGGGCAAACGAAAGAGCAATCAACAGCGGAGATACCTGAACATTTATTACATGCCAACGATCCTGACCAACTGGGATACAAGGACTTGCTGCTGGTGCTGCAGCGGCTGCCGCCGGTGACCCGGGTGGTGATCAACCTGTTTATAATAGAAGGCTATTCCCACAAGGAGATCGCCGCCCTGCTGCATATCAGCACCGGCACCTCCAAATGGCATGTAGCTGAAGGTAAAAGGATATTAAAAACACACGTGAGCGCACTGCATGGATGACAAGCACTTACATATCGGGGATTGGCTGAAAAAGGCCGCGCAGCAACCCGCCCCAGATGCCGGGCAGGAGCTGAAGCAGCAGGCCTGGGCCCGTATGGCCGCCATGCTGGATAAGGAGCAGGGAACGGATACGCAGCCCGCACGCCGCCAGCCCTTGCGCCGGTTCCTCCCGCGCCGCGCCCCCTTGCTCATATCCCTGGGGGCGGCCACCTGCGCGCTCACTACCTGGTTTATATGGCAGGCAAGCAATCATACCGCGCAGCAGCCCACACCTGCAGATACCGCAACTGTATTTGCAGGCCCTGCCGCCACTGCTGCTACGCCGGGCAGCCTGACTGCCGGCGGGCAGGACACCCTGCAGGCCCGGCTGCCGGCAAGGGCCGCCAGCGGGACCGGGACTGCCAATAACGGTATGCCCGCGCAGCTTCCCCCGTTCACTGCCACAAACGGGGCGGGGCAGCAAGCCCCCGGCCCCGCCGGGCTGCCTGGTACAGGAGCTAAGCATCCTGTAGCCGGCCGCACGGCCTTTCATCCATCTGCCCGCGGAAACATATCCCAGCCGCTTAGCTCCGGCAATGGCGCTGAAACAAACCCTGCCAACCCACTTGATGATACACCGATACCCTCGCCAGCCGGCCGGCAGCAATTGCCTGGCGCCCGGCTACCGGTCCATACACAAGGGAGGGCGGCAACAGGCGGCAGGGCAGGGGCGCACCCGCCAACTCCCGTGAATAACAATCATTTACAAGCTCTGCCTACTATTAATTTATATGCCTTGCAAACGCCGGCATTAGCGGCGGATAGCCACCGCCGCCAGGTACCGCTACCACTGTCCACCGCGCCGCCGGGCAGCAAGCAAGGTTCCCGGCGCTGGGCCCTGCAGGCCGGGCTGTTGTACCCCTTCAACGGCGCCTATGGCATCCAGGCCGGGCTACTGTACACTTTCCCCCTGGGGAAGCACTGGAGCCTGCAGTCGGAGGTAAATGCGGGCTTCATTACCGGGTACGACAGGTATTTTGAGCACCAGGCAGTGCGCAATACCCGGGTAGACTCCATGGGCAATAATATCACGCTTTACAGGAAAGATACCCTCACCACGCCCTATACCCTGCAACGGATTTTCAGCGGAGCCGCCGGCATTCACCTGGCCTATACCACGCCACGGGTAACCCTGCGTACCGGCCTGGTATACAGTGGCGCGCTGCCCGGTGGTAGAAAGGACAGCGCTATTACCAGCGGCGGCGCCGTAACCGTGGATTCCCTGAACCTGCAAACGGAATTCAGCACGCCGGCCTTCAACAGCGGGCGCCTGCTAGGCATTCACCAACTGAACTGGAGTGTGGATGCCGCCTACCAGCTAAGGCCCCGTATCCAGGCTGGCATCCGCTATCGCGCAGCCCTGCTCCGGTCCGGGGGAGATGACGGATTTAAAGGCCCGGCCAGGGCGGTGCAGGACAACAGCCTGCTGGAACTGTACCTGCGTATTCCGCTGGGCCGTTAAATAATTACCGGCGCCACCCAACCTTTCTGCGCTTTGTGCCTGTCTTACAGAGATATAAACCATTTTATCTTATGCACAAACTTCATGTATTACTGATGCTCACGGGCGGGTTCATTATCGCAGCCACCGCGTGCAGGAAAGAGAACACTTTGCAGCAAGCCGGCCAGGAAGCCTTCGGCGCCCTGTATGACAGTACAGGGCATGACACCATCCGGCCCCCGCACGACACGCTGCCACCGGACTCATGCCCGCACGATACGGTGCCACACGACACCATTCCCTATCCGCCGCATGACACGGTTCCTCATCCGCCACATGATACCTTGCCGCATGACACCGTTCCCTATCCGCCGCATGATACCCTTCCCGGGGATTCTGCGCGGTACAGGAGACCTTAGAAGATGTTGAAAAAGCTAATAATGGGTAGCTTGTAGGATTACTTTAGGTTTAGTGCTTAAGCACTTTGAATACAAGCATGTAGTAGGACATAGCCCTGGCATTCCTGCCGGGGCCTTTTCATTTTATTCGGACATTACGCTGGTGTATATCTCGTCAAAGGTGCGGCCCTTGTCCTCCGGCCAGCGCGCGGAAAACTTTATTTCCAGGTGCTTCAGCAGTTGTACGCATAACAGCACATCGTCCAGGTCCATATCGTGCAGCATCATGGTGACCATCTGGCTGAGGCGCTTTACGGCAGCCTGCAACACCTTTTCGCCGGCGGCCGTGATCTTCACCCGTTTGGAGCGCCGGTCTGCCGGGTCCGTCACTTCCGTGATATAGCCGCTTTTGCGCAGGCGGTTCAGCAGGTCCGTGCCGGTAGACATTTCATAAATGGTGGCATAGATCACATCCGACTTGCGGGGATCCTTCAACCGGGTAATCGTATTCAGGAGGGCAAACTCCTCGAACTGGCTGATGCCGGTGCCTTCCAGCGCAATGCGGGCATAGAGCTGGTGCAGCCTTACAATGCGGCCCATGGTCTTGAGCAGTAAGCCTTCCGGCTTCAGGGGCTGCAGCCCGCCGGTTTGCGCTGCCGTATTTACCGGTTCCTCCTGCTTTTCCCGCAGCAGGTGATAGCGGCAGAAATCGGTGATGCTGCCATCCGGGTATTTCTCTTCATAGGCAGCCCAGGCATTCACTAGCGTAACTGTTTTGTTCATATTGCTACGGATATAGAGCAAATTAATAAAAAATATTCCAGGAGCATTGTTTTTACAACGAATACAGACTATATTTGCGACGAATACTATAGATACGTATTAAAAAGTTCCGTTTTACCTGCACCCTCACTGTATTACCCCCGATAGCTACTACCATTTTCCAGGACCGCTAAAAACCAGCGCATGAATATTACATACGCCAGCCTGCGGCAGGAAGCCAGGTTATTTATACACACGCCGGCCAGGGTGCACCTCGGCATCATCCGGCTGCTCCTGCGCATGCTGAGAAAAAAGTGACTTAAAACTACCAACCAGGAAATTAAAGGCGCTGCTCACCATGCCGGAGGCAGTAGCGGGCATGCTGCAGGTAGCCGCCCTCCGCCGCCGGCTGAACCTTCTCTATACCCTGCAGTTCACCATGCTATTGCTGGTATTTGTACTGGGCGTGTATAAATTTCAGTAAACTACCTGCCTCCTACATTTTGATCCAGGTATTATTTGCCCGGTCAATATCGGGGAAATCACCATCAGGATCTATCACCACTTCCGTAACAGGGGTGGTGGTGGATACCCTGAAGGTCCAGGTGCCGCCGCGCTGCCATATTTCTGCAGGCAGCTTTACGGTATCTGTTTTGCCGCTGCTTTCCTTCACGGCCACTACTACCGGCATAGCCATCTGCTCGCGGTTCTCTATGGTGATCAGGGCGCCCCTGGTGGTATCATTGTCCGCGTACTTCACTTCCTTTACCGCCTGGTCCAGTTTCCAGGTATGCAGGAACCAGCCGCGCCAGAACCAGCCCAGGTCTTCCCCGGCCACATTTTCCATGGTATGGAAGAAATCCCAGGGGGTGGGATGCCTGAAAGCCCAGCGGTGAATGTAGGCTCGGAAAGCCTCGTCAAACCGCTCCGGCCCCAGCACATGGTTGCGCAGCAGGGTAAGCGCCACCGCTGGTTTAAAGTAGGCCATATTGCCCAACTGCCTGGCCTGGATCACATCCGGCGTATTCATAATGCCGTCCGTACCGGGTGCAAACAGGTTGGGGGCCGCCTTGGCCACCTGCTGTGGCTTGTGATACTCACCGTTGTTGAAGGCCCTGGTAGCCAGCGAATTGATAAAGGTGTTGAAACCTTCATCCATCCAGGCATACTTACGCTCATTGGAGCCCACGATCATGGGAAACCAGTTGTGCCCGAACTCGTGGTTGGTAACGCCCCAGAGCCCGTTGGTCCTGGCGCGGGCAGAACAGAAAACAATGCCGGGGTATTCCATCCCCCCTACAATACCGGCTACGTTGGTAGCCACCGGGTAGGTGTAGGGGAACCATTTTTCCGAATACAGCTCGATGCAGCCCTTTACATATTCCGTGGAGCGGCTCCAGGCGTTGAGCCCGGCGCTTTCCACGGGGTATACGGACTGCGCCAGCGCCTTTTTGCCGCCGGGCAGGTTGATGCGCGCAGCATCCCAGATAAAAGCGCGGGAAGCGGCCCAGGCCACATCGCGGGTGTTTTTACAGTTAAAACGCCAGGTAAGGTTGCCTTTACGGTTATCCGTGGGGGTGATGATCTCCGTGCTGTCCCTGATGGTTACGGTATGGTCGCTTACGCGGGCGCGGGCCAGGCGGTTGGCCTGGTTGGCGCTGAGCACCTGCGAGGGGTTTACCAGCTCACCGGAGCCTGCTACCACCATGTCGGCCGGCGCTGTAATCTCGTATGTAAAGTCGCCGTAATCCAGGTAAAACTCGGAAGCGCCCATGTAGGGGATATTGTTCCAGCCCAGCACATCATCATACACCGCCATGCGGGGATACCACTGGGCAATTTCGTATATCCATCCGTGGCGGGTCTCCAGGCGGCCCATACGGTCCGTGCCATAATGCGGGATGTCAAATGCATAGCTGATCTTTACGGTTACGGCGCCGCCGCCGGCTTTCATGACCTGGGGCAACTGTATCTTCATACGAGTATCGGTCACCTGGTAATCCGCCTCGTAGGATCTGCCGTTCTGCACCAGGGACACGCGGCTGATCTCATACCCCTTTGTAAAGCTGCGGTTAATGAAGCGCCCGCCGGTCACCACAGAAGTGGCGGAAGCGCGGGAATCCTCGCGGTAGATGTTCTGGTCCAGTTGCAGCCAGATAAAGGGCAGGGTGTCCGGGCTGTTATTGGTATACCGGATCTGCACGGAACCGCTGATGCGGTGCCTGGCGGTGTCCAGCGTAACCTGGATGTCATAGTCCGCCCGGTTCTGCCAGTACTGGGGACCGGGTGCGCCGCTGGCGCTGCGGAATTCGTTACCGTTCTGGGTGTAAAAGAGCGGGCTGAACACGGCATGCTGATCATATCCTGCAGGCGTTTGCGCGCTGGCTGACTGCCAGCCTGCGCTGAACAGCACAAACAGGCAAAGGAAGATTTTGTTGACTCTCATAAAACTGAATATAGACCTTGGTTTTTATAAGCGGTCAAGGTACTCAATTACGCAGAAAAATTATACCGTTTTACTCAGGCTTCGTGATGAGCGGGGGCTTCTGCTGGCCGGTTGGTAAAACGGGAATGGAAAATAAAAGTGATGAGTAATCCCAGCAGGCAGCCCGCCAGTACGGACAGTATCCTTTCCAACGCCGTATCCCATACATGCCGGCCCGCTTCGTGCAGGGTCACGATAATGGTGGCGGCCAGTGCCGTGCGGGTGGAAGGCTCCAGCTTCAGCAGCGTGCACACCGCCACTGTAATGCCAATACCGCCGGCTACCATCACTACCGGTACCGGGTGTACGAGCAGCATGAGCAGCCCGGCCCCTGCGCCCACCAGGTTGGCCTTGATGCGGCTCATTGCGAGGGAAACCGCATCTGTACCGTCCGGCGAAAGCACCAGCATTACAGAAATGAGGCACCAGATATAATCCCCGTAATGCAGCCACCAGGACAAGAGGAACACCAGCAGCGCGCCGACCACGCATTTACCCATGTACACCAGCAGTCTTTTAACATTCAGTGTGATCATGACCGCAAAACTACGGAGGATATTCGCTCCATTAACATATGATTAGCGTATGATCAATATTTAAATCATATTATTGCGCCCGTTCAATCCGGTTACGCATTTCTAACCCGCTTACTGATCAGTTGCTATAACCATTCATGTTATTTATTTCCTCAAATCCAAAATCTTTCAATGCTTATGAAACCGATCCACCGGCTAAGGGAGAGGTTAGCGCTTGCCGCTACCATGCTGTTACTACTGGCCGTCTCCTGTAAAAAGGAAACTGCGCGGCCTGATGAAAATATGCTGCCGCCCGGCCAAAAAGAAGCCCTGGCTACCGAGCCCGTTACCCCGCTGGACAAACCCATTCCGCTGCCGGCCGGCAGCCAGGGAAAAGCGGCCCGCAATGCAGGCGGGGAGCCCATTCCCATTATCATGGTGCATGGCATGGGCGGCCTGGGCCCCGGCGAAATGCTGGGACTTTACCACTACTGGGGCGGGGTGGACAACATCCCCCAGTATCTTGGCAACAGCGGCTATCCCGCGTATGAGGCCAAGGTAGGCCCGGTTAGCAGCAACTGGGACCGCGCCGTGGAGCTGTACTATTATATTAAAGGAGGCTATGTGGATTACGGGAAGCTCCACAGCAGCCGTTACGGGCATGCGCAAAAGCGTACCCGTTACTATCCCGGCATTTACCCGCAATGGGACGCGGAGCATCCCGTGCACCTGCTGGGGCACAGCATGGGCGGCCTTACCGTCCGGAAGCTGGTCACCCTCCTGGAGCAGGGAGATGCCGCCGAACGGCAGGACCCGGGCCATGCCTCCCTTTTCAACGGCGGGCGCACCGGCTGGGTAAAGTCCGTGACCACGATCAGCACCCCGCATAACGGCGCTACGCTGTCATATATACTATTGAACGGCTATATCCCCTTTGTACGGCAATTGGTAACCTCCGTAGCAGCGCTGGCCGGCGTGGTGCCGGGCATAGAAAAGATCTACGACTTCAGCCTGGATCAGTGGGGCCTGGTACAGCAGCCCGGTGAAAGCTGGCAGTCCTACGCCAGCCGCGTGGAAAACAGCGTGGTATGGCAAACAGAAGACTACTGCGGCCACGACGTTACGCCCGAAGCGCTGATGGACCCGGCCCGGCCGGATCCTGATTCAAAGCAGGTGTACTATTTCTCTTTCAGTACCAAAGCCTCCCTGCGGGGGCTGATCACCGGCTGGGAGTACCCGCGCCCGGACGTGTTTCCGCTGCTTATACCGGTGGCCTATCCCACGCCGGTGCTGATGGGCATCGGCAACTACCGGCGCAATGAGCCCGGCAGGATCGTGATCGACGCCAAATGGTGGCCCAACGATGGCGCCGCCAATACCTACGGCATGAGCGGCCCGGCAGGCAGCAGCATTAAAGCCTATGATCCTGCCGTACCACTGCAGAAAGGGGTGTGGAACCATGTGGGCGTGTACAACGGGTACGACCATTTTGATATTATCGGCATCGGCTATTTCCATTCTGTGCGGCCGTTTTACCAGCACATCGCGGAGCTGCTGAGCGCTGTGCAGTAGCTGCGGCAGGTTTTAAAAGAATAGTATGATGATCCTGTTGCGCGCCATTCTTTGAAATTCATAAGTTTTTCTTTGATTTTTATTAGCCGGCTCACCTGTGAGTGAACTAACTTTATACAGCGCTGTTGTATATAAAGAGGAAATCTGGTCGATATCTTTTAAGGAAAAACAAATCTTATGGTCAAGCTCACGATCAACCACCAGGAGCACACCGTTGACGCCCCGGGTGATATGCCGCTTTTATGGGTACTCCGTGATATTTTAGGACTAACAGGAACAAAATTCGGCTGCGGCATGGCCCAGTGCGGCGCCTGTACCGTGCATCTGAACGGGGAAGCCATACGTTCCTGCGTAACCCGGCTTTCCCGGGCGGAAGGCCAGGAGGTCACCACTATTGAAGGGCTGTCGCAGGACCTCAGCCACCCGCTGCAGCGGGCCTGGATAGAAGAGGACGTGCCGCAATGCGGCTACTGCCAGTCCGGGCAGATCATGTCTGCCGCCGTGCTGCTGCGCGATAAACCGCAGCCTACCGATGAGGACATTGACAACGCCATGAGCGGCAACATCTGCCGCTGTGGCACCTACCCGCGCATACGCCGCGCCATTCACCTGGCAGCGAAATTACAACAGGAAGGAGGTAACCAATGAATATGCATGATGAATTAACTACCAGCCGCCGCGGCTTCCTGAAAACGGGCGCCATGCTGGGTGGCGGCTTACTGATATCTTTTGCCGTGCCGGGCGTGCGGCGTTTAGCCAGGGCCGGTAGCCTGCCGGCTGGAGATGCCGCAGCCGTTTTTGCGCCAAACGCGTTCCTGCGTATAGGCGCAGACGATAGCATACAGATCATCCTGGCCCATGCGGAAATGGGGCAGGGGATATGGACCACCCTGGCCATGCTGATTGCCGAGGAGCTGGATGCGGACTGGAAAAAGATAAGCGTGGAGCACGGTCCCCCGGGCAAAGCGTATATACATACTGCTTACGGCCTGCAGATCACCGGCGGCTCCAGCACTACCTGGTCGGAATTTGACCGCTACCGGCAGGCCGGCGCTACGGCCCGCACCCTGCTGGTACAGGCTGCCGCCACGCAGTTTGGCGTAAGCCCTGCCGAATGCCGTACGGAGAACGGCGAGGTGATTGCCGGCAGCCAGCGTGCCCGTTACGGCGCACTGGCGGCAGCAGCGGCGGCATTGCCACCGCTCGCAGAGCCGGTGCTGCTGCGCGCTTCCAGCGAATGGAAATATATCGGCAAAGGCGCCAAAAGGCTGGATGCCCCGGCCAAGGTGAACGGCTCCGCCAGGTTCGGGATGGACGTACAGTTGCCCGGCCTGCTCACCGCCGTAGTGGCCCACCCGCCGGTGTATGGCGGGAAGGTGCGCTCCTTTGACGACAGCAAGGCCCGCGCCGTACCCGGCGTGCGGAACGTGGTGCAGATACCCACCGGCATCGCCGTGATAGCGGACCATTTCTGGGCGGCCAAAAAAGGCAGGGATGCATTGCAGGTAACATGGGATCATGGCGCGAATGTGCAGGTAGACAGCGCGGCGCAACTGCGGGAATTCAAACAACTGGCCCGCACCAAAGGCCTGCCGGCCGCGCAGGCGGGGAACGTGGAAAACGGCCTGGCCAAAGCCGCCAAAGTGATCGAATCGGAATATACCTTTCCATACCTGGCGCATACGCCCATGGAGCCTATCAATGTAACGGTAAAGCTCAGCAAGAACGCCTGTGAAATATGGACCGGCACCCAGATGCCCATGGCCGAACAGGCCGCCGCCGCCAAAATAACGGGGCTGCAACCGGAACAGGTCAGCGTGCATACCGTATTCCTGGGCGGGGGCTTTGGCAGAAGGGCCACGCCCAGTTGCGACTTTGTTTCAGAAGCCGTACATATTGCCAAAGCCAGCGGCCAGACCATTAAAATGGTGTGGACCCGGGAAGATGACGTGCACGGCGCTTACTACCGCCCCTCCTTTGTGCACCGCGTGCGCGCCGGCATAGACGCCAGCGGCAAACCGGTGGCCTGGGAGCACACCCTGGTAGGGCAGTCCATTATGGCCGGCTCTCCCTTTGAAGCCATGATGAAGAACGGCATTGATCCCGCGTCCGTGGAAGGCGTGGCGGACTCTCCCTACATGCCTGCCATACCGGACCATTACGTGGGCCTGCACTCGCCCCGGCTGGGCCTGCCGGTGCTGTGGTACCGTTCTGTAGGCCACACCCATACCGCCACGGTGATGGAATGTATGATAGACGAGCTGGCGCATGCAGCGGCAACGGACCCGGTGGCCTACCGCCGGGAGCTGCTGAAAGACCATCCGCGGCACCTGGCCGCGCTGAACCTGGCCGCAGAGAAAGCCGGCTGGGGAACGCCCCTGCCGGCGGGTCGCTACAGGGGAGTGGCCGTGCATGAATCCTTCCTCAGCTTTGTGGCGCAGGTGGCGGAAGTATCCGTCAGCGAGCAGGGCGCCATCCAGGTGCACCGCGTAGTGTGCGCCATAGATTGCGGCCTGGCCGTGAATCCCGACGGGGTGCGCGCGCAGATGGAAAGCGGGATCAACTTCGGCGTATCCACTGCGCTGTACGGCCGGATCAGCCTGGAAAAAGGGAAGGTGCAGCAAAGCAATTTTCATGATTATCATATTGCCCGGATGAATGAATCGCCGCTGGCAATAGAAGTGCATATCGTGGATAGCACCGAAAAAATGGGCGGCGCAGGAGAATGCGGCGTACCGCCGGTAGCCCCGGCCATTGCCAATGCCGTATTTGCCGCTACCGGCCAGCGCCTGCGGGACCTTCCCTTTGGCACCCATGTAAACCTCAAAGCGTAAATGACTATGACCAGCTCAAAAAAACAGACCATACTACCTGCAGGCAGGGCCATTTACCTGCTGCTGGCCGCCGCCGCTGTTTCCGTAACAGCCTTATCCTTTAATACGGATCCTTACCACCGGCAACGGGTATACGGCGTTGTGGAAAACGATAGCACCGCCTCCAAAAAAGCGTTCCTGGCCGCCTACGAGGTGCTCATGCACCCGCGCTGTATGAACTGTCACCCCTCGGGCGATGCGCCCCTGCAAGGGGAGGATAGCCACGTGCACACGCAGGGCGTAAAGCGCGGGCACGACGGCAAGGGGCTATACGCGCTGAAATGCTCCAACTGCCACCAGGCGGAAAATACGCCCGGCCTGCACATGCCGCCGGGCAATCCCAACTGGCACCTGCCCCCGGAAGACATGAAGATGGTATTCGAGGGCAAATCGCCCCGGGAGCTGGCGGCGCAGTTGCTGGACCCGAAACTGAACGGCGGTAAAACCAAAGAGGCCCTGATAGAGCATGTCACCCACGATCCGCTGGTAAAAGCCGGCTGGAACCCCGGCGAGGGCCGCGAGCTGCCCCCGCTCAGCCATGAAGAATTTGCCAGACAGTTCACCCGCTGGATAGAAACAGGGGCGTACCTGCCGGATAAATAAACAGGACTCATCACCCAGGCGTATGCTCCCGTAACGGCCCCGGTGTCCCGCGCACCCGGCCTGCTTACGGGAGCATTTTTTTGATTTCCACCGAAATTAAAATTTTCCTTGAAAAATTAATTTTTCGGTGTAATTTCGGATTGTGAATACCGTACAACCAGCATACAACCTGATCCGGGACGCCGCTGTAGCCACTGCGCTGCTCAGCCCCGTGCGCCTGAAAATACTGGAGCACCTGCGGGAGCCCGACTCCGCCTCCGGCCTGGCCCGCAAGCTGCAGATGAACCGGCAGCAACTGAACTACCACCTGAAAGAGCTGGAAAAAAACCAGTTGCTGGAGCTGGTGGAAGAAAAGAGAAAGGGTAACTGCATTGAAAGGATCGTGCGGGCAACGGCCCGTTCCTATTACATCTGCCTGCAAACCTCCCCGGAGGAAACCGCCGCGCAGATCAGGGACAAATTCTCTTCCGCTTACCTGGTAGCTGCTGCCGCCAATATTGTACAGGAAGTGGCCACTTTGCAGGAGCTGGCCGCAGGGGAGAAGAAACAATTGTCCACCTTCTCCCTGCAAACGGAAGTGAGCTTTGCTGATCCGGCGGCCCTGCACGCCTTCACCGAAGAGCTGTCGCAAACAGTAGCCCGCCTGGCCACCAAATACCAGGCCGGCACCGGCGAAAAGGCCCGGCGTTACCGTTTCAGCTTGCTGGCGCACCCGGCGCTCACCCATAAAAAAACATCGTAGTATGCCACACCCGAAAGACCAGCGAAAAATAGAACTGACCACCCTGCTCGAAGCTGACCCCGCCGTTGTATGGAAAACGCTGACGGCCGCCGAAGAGCTGAAGCGCTGGTTCCCGCTGGACGCCCGCGTACAGGCCGGCCCCGACGGCTGGATACAACTGTACTGGGGGGATGATCATACCTGGCGCTTCCAGGTGAAAGAAGCCGTGCTGCACAAGTACCTGAAGCTGGTATATGAGCACGGCGCCGGCTTCCAGGGCCCGGCGGAACCGCTGCTGGCAGGGGAAGCCACCCAACTGGTGCTGGAATACTTCCTGGAAACGGAGAACGGCCGCACCGCCCTGCGGCTGGTGCATTCCGGGTTTGGACCGGATACCAACTGGGACGATGAATACAATGCGGTGAACCGGGGCTGGCGTTCCGAAATGCAAAGCCTGCAACATTACATTGCCCACCACCGCGGCAGGGACAGGCGGGTGGCCTGGTCACGGGCGGCGCTGCCGGATCATGCCGACCCGGGAAAAATATGGCAGGCCCTCATGCAGGACACCGGGCAGTTCACCAGTAACAGTGAAGTATATACTTTTCAGTCCCCTTACGATGAAGCCTATACGGGCAGGGTGCTGATGCTGAACCCGCCCTGCGATTTTTCCGGCACGGTGGAACGGCTGAACAATGCTTTTTTCCGGGTAACCATAGAAATCTACGGCCGCCACCGGGAGATCAGCGTATGGCTGGCTACTTACGGCCTGCCGCCCGCGGTGACCGCCCGTTTCCAGGAGGAGTGGGACCGGGAGTTACAACGTTTATTGAACCTTTAAATAAAAAACATATGGCCAAGCATGACTGGAGCCGGTTCTCCTTAAGGATCCCCATCAAGGCAGGCGTACAGGACATTTACGACGCCTGGACCGTGCCCGCCAATATCGAAAAGTGGTTCCTGCGCCAGGCCCTGTTCTCCACGGCTGACGGCGCTGCCAGAGACAGCACCCTCCCTGTGCAGCAGGGCGACACCTACCTGTGGCGCTGGCACGGCTACCCGGATGATGTAAATGAGCATGGCGCCGTACTGGCTGCCAATGGAAAGGATTTCCTGCAGTTTACTTTCGGGATAGCCGGCACCGTAAGTGTCACCATCAAAACAGTAGAAGGGGAGTCGCTGGCAGAGCTGGTGCAGGACAAGATACCCACGGACGAGGAGTCCAAATTCAAATTCCACATCGGGTGCCAGGGGGGCTGGCTGTTTTACCTTGTCAACCTGAAATCCCTGCTGGAAGGGGGCATCGACCTGCGTAACAGGAACGAGCAACTAACGGCCGTTATCAACTCCTGACCTGCTTTTTCCCGCTTACATACGGACTGTCTTTTAGTATGAACCGGTAGGGGAGCAAGGCATCCTCTCCCGCGTAATTCACGCCTATTCTCGGTGTTACCGCCACCTCGGCGGCGGCCGGTGCAAAGCCGTCCTGCGCAATGAACATTTCCCGGCTGGCCAGGTTCCAGCCCGTGTAGCGGGTAGTGATGCCCAGCGCCCTGGATACGTTGCCCGGGCCTCTTCCCAGTGAATGATCCGGTTTGGCCCGGCCGGTGCGCAGCAGCATATCCGGTATGCCCTGCAGGGGCGCTATAGCCCTTACCAGCACGGCGTGAGGCACCTCCTCCCGGTTGGTGACCACGTTGAACAGGTGATGTATGCCATAGCACAGGTACACGTAAGCGGTACCGGGCCTGCCGTACATCACCTCGGTGCGGGCGGTGCGCCGGCCGCCGTAGGCGTGGGAGGCGCGGTCGTTCTCCCCGGCGTAGGCCTCCGTTTCCACGATGCGGCCGGCTGTGGCAATACCGTTGAACTGCGTTACCAGCACCTTGCCCAGCAGCTCCCGGGCAATGGTCAGCACATCCGCGCGGTTGTAAAAATCATATGCCAGTTTTTCCATATCGGGCCTAAAGTTCCGTATTCTGCGCTTATCTGTGGTAAAGTTGCAGGAATTTTCGGGCTGGTATCCACATTTCCGGGCCTTATCTATACAGCCCCGGCGGGGTCCCGGCCGGGTGGTAGCTTTGTTACAGCATCATTTTTAAACCTTTTAAAACAAAGCGCCATGATCTTTGCATTAATGATTTTTTTGCGGTTGCTGTTCATAGCATGTATGGTATTTATTATCGGGTATGTGTTCGGGTCTTTCTCGAAGAGCCGCACCCTGACAGTCATTACCCGGGTGGCCGCCATACTCACCATTGTACTGTTCATATCCGCCAATATCCTGTTCTTCGGCCTTAGCCGCGGGCATGGGCATGGACCGGAACATGCCCCGCACGGGCATTGCATCACGGAGCAGCGTTAGCCGTTAATCCAGGGCGCTGATCTTGCTGCCCAGTATCCGCTGCTCGGTTGCGGACTGTGTTTGCGTCATAGCGATCCCGAAGTATTTTTTTGCCAGCGGGATATTGCGCAGGCGTGCATGCAGCTCTCCCAACAGGCTGTTGTAGAGGTAAAAGGAGCTTAGCTTTTTTTGTGCCGTTATCCTTTCCAGGGCCGTGAGCGCGGCAGTTGCCCCGTGCAGTTGCATGATCGCAACGGCCCTGTTCACTTCCGTAACAGGAGAGGGGGCCATCTCGCAGAGCAGGTCGTAATATGCCAGTATCCTTTCCCAGTTGGTCTGCGTATAATTTTCCGCCGCGCAGTGCTCATAGGCAATGGCGGCTTCGACATGGTACTGGCTGATGGTATGGCCCGACGCCGCCCGGTTCATATAGTCGTTGCCGGTAGCTACCAGTTGCCGGTCCCATTTCCCCCGGTCCTGGTCCTGCAGTAAAATGATCTCACCTTCCGCGGAGAGGCGGCTGTCCGTCCGGGAGGCATGAAAGCACATGAGCGCCATTAAAGCAAAAGTTTCAGGCACCTGGGTATGCGTATGCTCCGTCAGCAGCTTGCACAGCAGCATGGCCTCCTCCAGCATGTCCCGGCGGATGAGCGCCGTGGCATGGGTGGAATTGTATCCTTCGTTAAACAGCAGGTAGATGGCATTCAGCACGGCATCCGTCCGTTGCTTCATTTCCGGGACGGAGGGAATGGCCAGGCGGAGCCGCTTTTCCCGGAAGAACTCCCGGGTGCGGTACAGCCTTTTGGAAATGGTGTCTTCCGATGTGAGGAATGCTTTTGCGATCTCCGCCGTGCTGAAGCCGCACAGCGTTTTCAGGATGATGCAGAGCTGGTTTTCCTCCGAAATGCCGGGATGGCAGCAGGCGAACATCATGCGCAGCATATCGTCCCTTACCGGTTCCTCCTGCCAGAAATGCTCCATGGTAGCGGTAAAGGAGTAGCTGGAAGTGAGCAATATCCTTTCCGGGTCGCTGAAATCAAATTGTATCGCGTGCCGGTTGCGCCGGATAATGTCAATAGCCCGGTTCCTGGCCACGCGGTACAGCCAGGCGGATGGATTGTCCGGTATGCCTTTGTCGCTCCATACCTGCATGGCCTGCAGCAGCGTATCCTGCACCACGTCCTCGGCCATGGCAAGATGCTCCGCACCAAAGATCTTGGTCAGTACAGCCACCATCTTTCCCGCCTCCCGGCGGAAAAGATGGTCGGTCAGTGTGTTGATATGTCTGCTTGACGGTGGCAACGGAAAGGTCATTGATCAAAAATAGGGCTTTCCCCCGCATTCCCCATCCCTTTCCGTTTGAATGGGTTACACGGCAACGCCATCGATCACCTCCTCCAGCGCCGCTTCCCGGAAGCCCGGCAGGGCAACCCCTTCCAGGTGTACCACGGTAGTATCTGTAATGCCAAGAAAGCCCAGCATGTATTGCAGGTAAGGCGCAACAAAATTGTACGCCTGCATGGCTCCCTCGGAGTACACCCAGCCGCTGGCAATAACGATATAGGCTTTTTTGTTCTTCACCAGTCCTTCCGTTCCCTGCCCGGTATAGCGGAAGGTGAGGTTCTGCCGTACGATCTGGTCCAGCCATGCTTTCAGCGTGGAAGGAATGTTGAAATTGTAAATAGGCGCGCCAATCACCAGGATGTCCGCATCCATGATCTCCGCAATTGCTTCATTGGAGTCCCGGATGGCGGCCCGGTTCTCGGGCGTATAGTTTTCCTCCGGCGTAAAGAAAGCCGCCAGGTGCGCCGCTTCCAGGTGGGGAACCGCCTGTTGGGCCAGGTTCTTTACCTGTACCTTGCTACCGGGATAGGCGGCTGTCAGCTTTCCGATCAGCGCATCCGCCAGTTGAATGCTGTAGGACCCGCTTCCTTTCGGGCTGGATATAATGTTCAGTATCTTTTTCATCGGTTATGTATTTGTCATGTGTGCAGGCGTGTTCAGAAGGCAATTTCCCGTATCTCGGTGCTGGCGTCGTCATGTTCAAAAATGGGGCAGCCCTTCAGCAAGGCAGCCGCTTCTTCCAGGTCATTGGCTTTGATGATCAGGTAGCCGGCCACCACTTCCTTGCCTTCGGCATAAGGCCCGTCCGTGAGCTGCGTTTTCCGGCCTTTCAGCACAGCGCCGGTATCGCCCACCAAACGTTGCCCTGCCACAAAACGCCCATTTTTCACCAGTGTTTCCATCCAGTTCCGCCAGTCGGGGGAAATGGGCGCTTGCGGCTGTTCTGCGGAGGGAATGTACTGCGGTCCCCCTCTGAATAATAACAGGTAATCTTTCATTTTCTTTCGGTTTTAAATGGTGAATAATTTGCGTGCACACTTCCATGACGAATACAGGGTTTCAAATTTGGACAATTTTTTTTCAAATTTCCCAAACGTTAATGATTGTTAAAGAATGGACGGTCCAAAGCGGCGGCGGGTTAAATTTGCGGGATATGCACAGTGTCAGGAAAAGGATATGGTGGATTGCGGCGCCGGCGGTACTGGCGGCATTACTGTTCCAGTTGTACTGGCTGCGGCAAACCTACCGCTCGCAGCAGGAAGCCTTTGTGGCCACCGCCACGGAGGCTTTCCAGAAAGCCTATGACCTGGCCATTATACGCACCACCCGGGTAATGGCGGGAGAAAGCGCAGCGGGAAAAGGCAGCTATAACTTCCAGGCCTATATTAACCTGGACAGCGATAGTTCGGCCATGCAAGCCCTGCCCGGTCCCGGGGCGGATACCGGCACAATCCGGCTGGACACCGCCCACCTGCCCAAAGGGGACCGGAATATCGAGAACGATCATCCTTACGCGCACTTCGTGTCCACCCTGTTTGCATCCTTCACCAATATAACGCCGGACAGGGACAGCCTGGACAAATATTACCGCGCGCAACTGCGGGAAAAGCATATTCACCTGCCCTTTACCCTGTTCATTGGCAGCAAAGCAGTAGCAGGGGCCAACCCTGCGCCGGTGCTGGTGATCAATCCCACGCTTAACAATCCCGCCAAGGTGGCGGGCGTGCATTTTAGCGGCCTGCCGGGGTACCTGCTGCAAAAAATGGGCAGCGCCATCCTGCTTTCCGGGTTCATTGCACTGCTGATCACCGGCTGCATATGGATACTATGGCGCATCATCCTGCGGCAGGAAAAGCTGGAACGGATGAAGCGGGATTTTATCAGCCATGTTACGCATGAGCTGAAAACGCCGGTAGCCATCCTGAAAGCCACCAACGAAGCCCTGCTCACTTTCCGCGGGATGCACGATGCAGGCAAAACGGAGCGCTACCTCCGGCATTCCGGGGGAGAGCTGGAGCGGCTGCAGGAGCTGATAGACAAGGTGATGCAGGTAAGCCGGCTGGAACAGCAGCACCTGCCGCTGCAGGTAGCGCCGGCCGGCATCCGGGCGTTGGTGGAGGAAGCCGCCGGCCGTTTTTCCCAATTGCCGGATGTGCAGATCACCCTGCGGTTCGAGTTGCAGCAGGAGCAGCTCCTTACCGATGCGCATACCTTTCATACCATCCTTGCCAACCTGCTGGACAATGCCGCCAGGTACAACGACAAGCCGCGGAAAGAGATACAGGTAACCGTGCGGGAACTGCCGGCGCATATCAGCTTCGCGGTAACAGACAACGGGAACGGTATTGAAAAACAGCATTTCCCCTTCCTGTACGATAAATTTTACCGCGTTACAACCGGCGACCGGCAGGATACCCGGGGCTACGGGCTGGGGCTGAGCCATGTAAAGGCCCTGCTGCAGCAACTGCAGGGAAGCATCAGCGTGCACAGCACGCCGGGGAAAGGCACTACATTTACCTTTCAATTGCCGAAATAAATAAAGAGGGATAAAAAACTGCGGGATAAATATTAACAGATGAAAAAGATCAAGCTGCTGCTGGTGGAAGATGAAGTGATACTGGCCGGCGTGGTAAAGGAAACACTGGAAATGAACGGCTTTCATATCCGCCATGCGGAAAACGGGCAGCAGGGCTGGGAACAGTACCTGTCCTTCCGGCCGGAAGTATGCATCGTGGACATTATGATGCCCCGCAAGGACGGCATTTCCCTGGTGAAGGACATCCGCGCCGTGGATGAGCAGACGCCCATCATTTTCCTGACAGCCAAAAGCGAAACGCAGGACGTGATCAAAGGCCTGCAGACCGGTGCGGATGACTACATGAAAAAACCCTTCAGCCTGGAAGAGCTGATCCTGCGGATCAAAACCCTGCTGAAACGCGCCGGACAGGCCACTGCCGCTAAAAACAATACCGGCATTTTCCTGCTGGGCAGCTATACTTTTGATCACAACCGGCAGGAGCTGCGGCATACAAAGGAGCATATCCGCCTTTCCCTCCGCGAAGCGGACATACTGAAAATGCTGGCGGAGCGCCCGAATGCCACCACGCACCGCCGGAACATCCTGCTGGAGCTATGGGGCGACGACAATTTCTTCAATGCCCGTAATATGGACGTGTACATCAGCAAGATCCGCAAGTACCTGCAGCACGATCCTTCCGTACAACTGGTGAACGTAAGGGGGCTGGGCTACAAACTGGTCTTTTAACACTCATTAAGGATATACCAACACTCGTTAACCCGGTGCGGCAGCACGGCCCGCTACTTTTGCATGGTCAACAAAACACCGCAGACCATGCGAAACTTTACGACCCTTTGTTTTATTCTTTTTATACTCCTGGCAGGCGCCGGCGCCAGGGCGCAGGAGCGGGACACCATCCCGGCGGACAGCAGCCGGAGCGGCCCCCCCTTACGGATACGCACACTGAAGGAGGTGGTAGTGGAAAGCAGGCCGCCGGTGCGCCTGAAAGGCGACACCCTGGAGTATGACGCATCCCGCTTCAAAACCCGGGAAAACGCCGTGGTGGAAGAGCTGCTGCAAAAGCTGCCGGGCGTGAAGGTGGACAAAGGCGGCGCCATTACCGCGCAGGGAGAAACCGTGCAACGGGTGCTGGTGGATGGGAAGGAGTTCTTTGGCAATGATCCCGCCATCGCCACCAAAAACCTGCCCGCCGATATGGTGGACCGGATACAGGTGCTGGACAAAATGAGCGACCAGGAAGAATTTACCGGCATCGACGACGGCAACAAGGTCAAAACCATCAACATCATTACCAAAAAGGACCGCAAGCAGGGTTACTTCGGCAATGTATCCGCCGGCGGGGGACCGGACGGGAAATATGAGGGCGGTCTGAATATCAACAGCTTTGCCGGCGATCAGCAACTGTCCCTGCTGCTGAAGGCCAACAATGTGAACAAGAGCGGCTTTTCCGCTTCGGAGCTGCTGCGAATGGCGGCCGGCAACCCCGAGCTGTTCAATAACCTGCCGGCCTTTGCCATTTCGGAGCTAAGTAAAATGAAGGGCGTGCGCATCAACAGCGATGACCCTGCAGAAAAGGCGGAGCTGGCCCGGCCGGCCGGCAGGAACAACACGCAATACGGCGGCGTCAATTATAACAATGACTGGGGCCGGCGGCTGCAATGGCGCAGCAGCTATTTTTACAACCGCTTTACCAGCAGCAACGACTATACGTACAACCGGCATTACCTGCTGCCGGACACCGCGTACCAATTCCTGCAGGATGGCACGGCCTGCCAGTCCGGCAATGACCACCGCCTCAATGCCAGCGCGGACATTCGGCTGAACGAGCGCCATTCGCTGAAAATATCGCCCCAGGCCGTTTTCAATACTGCGGAGCAGTCCGGCAGCCGCCGGTACAGCTCTTCCGGCGCGGACGGCCAACAGCTACTGAACCAGGGATCGCAGGACCTGCATACCAGCAGTCACACCACGCAGGCCGGGGCGGACATCCTGTACCGGCGCCGCTTTGCCAAAACGGGGCGCACCCTGTCCGTGCAGGTAACGCCGGCCAGCTTTAATATGAGCAGCGTATCTTTCAACACTTCCCGGAACCAGTACTATAACACCGGGGCCGGGGAAGTAAGGGACAGCATCCGGCAGCAGACCAATGCCCGTTCTGAAAGCTATTCACTGGATAACAGCATCGTATACACGGAACAATTATTCCCCCACCTGGCGCTGAAGCTTCATGAGCAGTTGTGCTACAGCCAGGGGCGGTATCGGCAGCAAGCCCTCAATTTCAACCCTGCCGGCGGGGCCTACAACCTGGAAGATGCGCGCTACAGCGACCTGTATGGCAGCAACACCTTCAAAACCCTCACCGACATTGCCCTGGCAGGCAGCTACCGCCGTTTTAACTTCACGGCAGGCGCAGGTTGGCAGCATAGCCGCCTGGATGGCAGCTCCGATTACAAAGGCTACCAGGTGAGGGGCCGCTACGGCGCCTTCCTGCCACATGCGTATGCCCGCTACCGTTTTACCAGGTCCAAACGCCTGACGCTGCATTACAAATCCCGGGCAGTGCTGCCCGGCCTCAGCCAGCTCAGGCCCCTGGAAGATATTACGGACCCGCTGTACGTGCGCAAAGGCAACCCGGACCTGCAGCAGGCGGTAGATCACACTGTAACGCTGGCTTATCTCTCCACCAACGTGTACCGGAATACCTTTACCAATATACAGTTGCGGCTCTCTACCGTGAAGGACCAGTTTACCGACCTGTATACCACGGATAGCAGCGGCCGGCAACTGATCACCCCCATCAATGCCAGTGATAACTTCTCCGGCAGCCTGCATGCAGAAAGGTCCGTACCGCTGGGGGACAACGGCTCCAACCTCACCATGGGCGCGGCGCTGGCCTATGACCAGTATCCCGCCTATTTTAACGCCGTAGCGGATAAGATACAACAGTGGTCCCTCACGCCGGACCTGCAGCTCAGTTATTATCCCCTGCATGCCCTCAGCATCACAGCCAGGGGCAACGCCGCCTGGAATCACCGCCATAACGCCGCGGGCAACAGCCTTACGCAACAGTACTGGTTCCTGGACTACGGGCTGGAACTGGCAGCTATCCTGCCGGGGCAGTGGACGGCAGATGCCGGCCTGGCCTGCTATACCACCACGGGGCTAAGCGAAGCATATAACAATACCATTGCGCTGCTGAACGCCGGCATTACCAGGGACATCGGGAAGCGCTACATGCTGCGGCTGGAAGGACAGGACCTGCTGAACCGCAACAGGAGCTTTACCCGCCTGGCGCGGAACGGCTATACGGAAGACCGGCGCAACCAGGTCCTGGGACGCTACTTCCTGCTAAGCCTCATTTACAAGCTCCGGCATTTTACCAAAGGCTGATCATCACACTAAATCATATGAATATGTACAGAACACTCATGATCACAGCAGGGCTGGGATTGCTTTTTAAAACCGGCGCCGCGCAGGACAGCACACAGGGAAAGATCCACTACGAGATCACCTATCACCTGCACGCCGCCCTCAAGCCGGACCAGCAGCAGTACAAGGACCTGGTGCCCGAGAGCAGCACCGAAAACGCCGTGCTGGTATACAAGGGACAGCGCGTAAAAACCTTCCTGGACGATGCGGTGGACAAAGAGCAGGACGGGGTGAGCACCAAAATAACGGTATCCTCCTCAGAAGGCACTGAAAGATACCTGGACCTGGAAAAGGGTATCCTGTGGTGGGTGAACAAAGCGCAGGAACCTCCGGTCCTTGTAGAGAAAAAGCTCAGCGAAGCCGCGGCAGAAGAAAAGGTCAGCGAAAGCGCCGGCACCCGCCAAATACTGGGCTACACCTGCAAAAAGCTGGTAGTGAAAGCTAAAAAAGGCGGTACGCAAACGGTATGGTACACCACCGCGCTGCCCGTAAAAGCCGGCAGTCCCATTGGCGTGTATACGAACAGGGGAGTGGTGCTGGGGCTGGAGAGCAGGCTGGTGACCCTCATGGCCACCAGCGTGGAATTTGTGCCCGTAACGGAAAAGGAAGTACAGCCGCCGGCAGATATGAAAGTGGTGCAGCAGTAGGAAAAGCCCTTATTTTTTCAGATCTTATTACCTATCTTCTGAAAAAATAAAGGTTCATGCGTATCATTTTAACCAGCCTGTTGTTGTTTGTTGCAGCACACACCCTCCACGCCCAAACCGTGACCCGCGCCCGGGACCGGGGGATCACCATCGGCGTGCTGCCCACCGGGAAATGGAATGCTATTACGGATGTACCGGGCGTAAAGGTAGGGCACGCCACCCTGGTGAAAGGAGACCGTATACGTACCGGTGTAACGGCCATATTGCCGCATGACGGGAACATCTTCCAACAGAAGGTGCCGGCCGCCATCTTCGTGGGCAATGGCTTTGGCAAGCTGGCCGGCAGCACGCAGGTAGCGGAGTTGGGCAACCTGGAAACACCCGTGGTGCTTACCAACACGCTGAACGTGGCTACCGCCATAGAAGCCGTGATCGAATACACGCTGCAGCAACCAGGGAACGAGTCCGTGCAGTCTGTGAACGCTGTGATAGGGGAAACCAACGACGGCTGGTTAAATGATATCCGGTCCACGCCCGTGCGCAAGGCGGATGTGCTGCAGGCGATCCAAAGTGCGCAAAGCGGGCCCGTTGCCGAAGGCTGCGTGGGCGCCGGCACAGGCACCATCTGTTTTGGCTTTAAAGGCGGCATCGGCACAGCATCGCGGCTGTTGCCCGCAAAGCTGGGCGGGTATACCGTGGGGGTGCTGGTGCAGAGCAATTTCGGCGGCGTGCTGCAAATTGCCGGCGCACCGGTAGGACAGGAGCTGGGCAAATACTACCTGAGCGATCAGTTGAACAACATGGTAGACGGCTCCTGCATGATGGTGGTAGCAACGGATGCGCCACTGGACAGCCGCAACCTGGAGCGCCTGGCTAAAAGGGCTTTTATGGGACTGGCCAGGACCGGCGGCATTGCCTCCAATGGCAGCGGGGATTACGTGATCGCTTTTTCCACCGCCGGCGCCGCGCGCGTGCCCTATGTGGCAGACCAGCCGGTACAGACGGTGCCGGTACTGCATAATGAATTTGTAACTCCGTTGTTCATGGCCGCTATTGAAGCTACGGAGGAGGCGATCATCAACTCACTGTTTGCCGCTACCACTACCATTGGCAAGGACGGGCACAAGATCGAAGCGTTGCCGGTGGAGCGGGTAATGGAGATATTGCGGCAGTATGGGCGGGTGAAGGGAGAGTAGCGGGTATGGAAAAAGCATGTACGCTTCTTATAGCGTACATGCTTTCCAGTTAGCCAGTGAATAAATAGATGGAAATTTAAGCAATCAGTTTAAATAATAAGTGTGGATACCGGAGCCACTGCCTTTGGAACCGACGCCGCTCATGGAAACGCTCCATTTGGCGGGCTTGCCGCTGTAGGAGAATTTGAAGCTGGCGGTGGGGGTAGCCCATCCATAAGCCCAGGTAAGCTGCGCGTAGGTGTTGTAACGCTTGTAGCTGTTCTTTTTAGCAGCAGCGCTGCCCGCGCTCATCCAGGCTTCGGAGCTGCCCCAGTTGGACGTGATCCGGCCACCATCCACCAGGATGCTGTGCTTGATGATCACCTTGCCGCGGGTGCTGCCCCAGATCCATTTGATGGTGATGTTCCTTACTGTGGCAGTGTAAGTTTTCCGGAGATTGGCATCCTCCGATTCCGTTTCATCTTCCACCAGGAAAAGATTGGCCAGCATATGATCATATACCAGCCCCTGCTCGTTATACACGCACAAGGTGGTGAACCGCCTGCCCTGGCTGGTCCATTGCAGCTCCACTTGTCCCTGGCCTGCCCGCAGCAAGGTATCCAGCGCCTGGCCCAGTTGCGCGCGCAGGCTCAAACCGTCCTGCTCGCCGGCTGTACGCAGGGACTCTTCATTCCGCTCGCTGATGGAGCTTAAACGAAAAGATGAGGCATGCTCGCCGTCAAAATAGGGGACCAGGTTGTTACCGTCCATTAATTGTTTCCTGACATCGCTCAATTGCTGCGCGCTTACAGGCGTTTCAAGAAACCGGTACCCGGTGAGCCTGATATCCACCACGGCATGCTTGTTCCAATTACTGATAGTGGAATCCAGTTGCGCGCGGATGCGCACCTGGCTGACGTCCTGTTGTGCCGGTAAAGGGGCCGGGGCTTGTTGTTCCTTTTGACAGCTACAGAAAACAACAAAAGCAAAAAGGGAAACGACCAATGTTGATCGTGTTGTAGGGTAATGCATAAGATGAATTAGGTTAAACGGCTAACTGCATTCAAGTTAATTCCTTTTGATGAAGGGGGGAAAAAATAATTTTTATTTAAGGGAATATTAATATTAGCTTTTTTCAAAAAAAGTTGTATTTTACATATAGCTTCTTCAGGAGATGATTTTAACCCTAAACTTCAACCCTCAAAATTTAACAATTATGAAAAAGCTCATTTTTTCAGCCCTATGCTGCCTGGCTTTATCAGCCGTTGCCTTTGCTAACGAAGAAAAGAAAACCGATTCTCAAATCCCGGTAAAAACAGTAAAAGTAGAAACAAAAGAAAATAAGCCCCTTTTTGATTGTACTGTTACGCTTGACTGCGGCAATGGTACAAGCGCCTCCGGTACTGCGTCAAACTGCGCAACAGCAGGAAAAATTGCAGGTGCCGGCTGTGATGCCGTTCTGGAGCCAGCGGAACCATAAGATTACTTCCTGGAGAAGCATTCTTTTTAATACAATCCCTATATGAAAAATAAATTCCTGATAACCCTTGGCATTGGCATCTGGCTAATGCTCTGTACCCGGAGCGCCTATCCGCAGCAATACGGCGTAATAAAATATTATGCACAATCCGGCAGGCTTGCCCTCGCCTCGCCTCCAAATGAAAACGGCTATCCTTTTGAGTATGAAAATGAAGAAGGTATATTGTATTTCAACAATACTGTTTCATTGTATCAACAGCTTCAAAATGAAACGATCACGCAAGTAAGAGTAGGGCCGGAAGGAACAGAGCGGATAAAAGTATCCCGTCCGAACCGGGATACAACCGGATGGCTTTATTTTAAAAATATACCGGAAAGAAAAATTTTGTGCCGGGAATCATATTGGAACAAATCGACATTTGTTTACATAGGAGAAGAGCTTGATCAAATTGATTGGAATATAAGCAACCAGAAAAAGAACATTGGTAAATACGTTTGCGTGAAAGCCACTGCCAATTTTCTAGGCAGGAGTTGGATGGCCTGGTTTGCTCCCGAAATTCCTGTAAGCATTGGACCATGGAAATTATGGGGATTGCCGGGCGCTATACTGGAAGCTTCCGATAGCCAAAAGGATTTTCTGTTTACACTTAAAGAAATAGAGATACCATCCCATGCAGCGGATAAAAAGCTGAATGCCGGCCAAATGACCGGGCATACGACAATAACCAGGGAGGAATACAGAAAACAGAACACTGAGAAGAAAAATAAGTACGTAACCTATATGCAGACGGTTGCCAATGAAAATGATGGCACGGTTGAAATAAAATTTTACCCTGAAATAGAATTATATTGATATTTGAAGATAACAATTCCCAGGCTAAAGTGGCGCCTGACGCTCTTGGCTTTATTAAGTTATAGTAACGTTTTCCCTCAGGATAAAAAAATTGAAGGCACTGTGAAATCTGTAAAAGGAGAAACTTTGCCCTATGCTACTGTTACAATCAGGAGCCTGGACAAAGACGCTGCAATAATTGCGTTTGCCCAAACCAATGCAAACGGGTATTTTAAGCTGAATGTGCCTGTTGATGGTAATTACCTTTTAAATATAAGCATGCTGGGATATGAAGCTGTGAGCATTCAGGTGAATGCGGCCCCGGCTCCTCTAAGCATTGTTCTCACGCCCAGGGATATTCATCTCCGGGAAGTGATTGTGAAGGATTTTACTCCTGTAAAGTTCAAAAATGATACAACTTCTTACACCCTCAGCCATTTTAGCGATGGAACGGAAAGAAATATGGAAGAAGTGTTAAAAAAACTTCCGGGAATAAGGGTAAGTGACAATGGGACCATTACATTTAATGGTAAAAGCATAGACAGGATACTTATTGACGGAGAGGATTTTTTTTCCAGAACTTATAAGGTGCTTTCAAAAAACATAACCCCTGGCCTTGTAGAAAAGGTGGACGCCATTGAAAACTTTAACGAGGAAAAACTTTTAAAAGGAATACAGCGATCGGATAAAGTAGTACTTAATTTTAACTTCAGAAAGAAGCTGGCAGCCAATGTTTTTGGCAGTGGAAGTATGGGTGGCGGAATAAAGGACAGGTATATTGCCAATACAACGCTTTTTTCTTTCTTAAACAAAACGAGATTAGGAGTAATAGGCAATATCAATAATGTAGGTATAGAAACCCTGGATGAGGCGAAATATAATCTGAACATCCGGGAAGTTGACAACCCCCAAAGCCGCGCTGAAGATAATCCGTTAACGCTTCCTGTTGATATTCCAAAGCCTTTTGTACCTAATGTTGATCAAAACAGGTACCTGAACAACCGGGCCCGCCTGGGCGCTGTACAGGTAAATCATACGTTTAGTAGCCAGCTAAAGCTGAATGCCTATGGATACTTGCAGCGGGACCGTAATACCGGTAATGTTTACTCATTAAGCCGGTATTTTTTGCAGGACTCGATATTACAGATAAGCGAGTCGGGGCAAAATATGTATCATTCAAAACAGTCATTGCTGCGGTCCAGGCTGGAATATGCCCCTGACAGCCTCTCCGTTGTAAGACTAACAGGCCTGTATGCGGTAAATGATCCCTACAGCAATACCGGACTGGTAAGCAGTGTGGCGGAAAGGATAGAAACTATTAACGGAATGGCCGGAGAGCATGCAGCAACAGCATTTATCAAACTAGGCTATTTAAGAAGATTGTCCGCCTTTACCGCAATAAATCTTGAGTATGAAAGAACGTCCATTAATACGGAACAAACATTATTACTACATTCAGACAGTGCAGACAGGTACACTCTGCTGTTTGCCGGAAAAGACTCGCTATCCGGATTAATACAACAGTTTAAGCTCCCGCAATATCGTAGCTCGTTCAGAGGGCATTACATGGGGGTAAGAGGTAAACACAGCTATGAAGCCAGTATGACACTGGCAACTGATGAAGCGATTGTAAGATCCGATATTTATGTAAATGGCACCGAAAGAATAGAAGAGGCCAGCTACAGGAATGACCTGCATTTTAAAAGAACACAATATGCTTTGGAAGCCAGGAATGAAATGGCTTTTAATAATAAAGTAAAGGTAACTGCCGCTTTGTCCGCCAATAACATACAGTTACAATGGCGGAATAAAATAAATGCACAGCATAAGTCCCTGAGCGTGTTTTTTCTGCAGCCAGCGATAGCTGCCAGGGTAAATTTTAAACGTACAAGCAGGCTTTCACTTTCAGCAGTATTGAATACACTTGTATCGTCGCCCACTGATTTATACACAGGATGGGTGTTTACTGATTACCGGAATGTTTTAGCCAATAAGCCAGAATATAACATCAGCCGGGAGGCCGCTATAAATATTGCTTATGTTTATTTCAGCAGGGAAAAATACCTGAATCTTTTGGTTAGTGGAGATTTCAGATGGCGCACTTCTCCCTATATCATTAACTATCAGGTAAATGAATTATTAAATATCTATAACAGGACGCCTGCAAATGTTACTAATGCCAATATGAATATCAATGCAGTGCTCGATAAATTCATTTATACACTAAAAAGCAGGGCAGGGTTGAGGTGCGGCTTTTCTGACATTAGCATAAACAGGCGTGTTAATAATGCGCCAATCAGGTCTGACAATGTTTATAATTACGGGGTGGGCGGATTTATAGTGACGGCGTTTGACAAAATGTTCAATTTCAGTGTAGAGTCAAAATTCAACAAAATTGCGCTGGCTGGTAATAATAAGTCCTCCAGTTTTAATCCCCTGATTTTACAGAATAAAATATCTGTAAAGCTATCCCCGGTAAAATCAGTAACGGCCAGAATATCATTTGAAGAAATTAGATGGCCTAACCTGAGATCAGATTTTTTGGATGCAGTGGTTATATTCACCCCCCGGCATAATACGAAATATAGCTTCGAAATACGGGGCACCAATCTACTGAATACATCATCCCTGTCATTTGATAATATTACAAACACCGCTGCTAACAGGAATATATACTCCCTCGTTCCCCGAATAATTTATGGCAGCGTACTTTTTAATATAGGGAAGGGCCGTTAACCACTTCCCAAATAAATTTCAGGGCATAACCGGCAGTTGCCGGATGCGCTTACCCGTAGCGGCAAATATCGCGTTGGTGAGGGCCGGCATGATATGCCCTACGGCGGCTTCCCCAACACCGCCCGGCTTCTCCCGGCTGGGCACGATGTAGGTAACCACCTCCGGCATTTGTTCAATGCGCAGGCTCTTGTAATCATGAAAATTCCTTTGCTGCACCTGGCCGTTCCGGAAAGTAACCTCGCTGTACAGGGCGGTGGACAATCCATGCCCGATACTGCTTTCCATTTGCGCTACCACCGCATCCGGACTAACGGTCTGGCCGCAATCTATTACGCAGGTTACTCTATGCACTTTGACAACCGCATCATCTGACACGGACACTTCCGCCACCATGGCGGTAAAGCTGCGGACCGCTTCAAATACGGCCACCCCTCTGCCGCGGCCTGCAGGCAGGGGAGCACCCCACCCGCTTTTCTCCGCAGCCAGGTCCAGCACATGCTGCAGCCGGGGCGCTTCTTTGTACAACATGCGGCGGTAGGCTACGGGGTCCATTCCCGCTGCCAGGGCCAGTTCATCGGACAGGCTTTCCATGGCGAAAATGGTATGGCTGAGGCCTACGGCCCGCCAGTTGTCTACCGTGATAGGCCATACGGGCGTATTCAGCTCTATGCGCTGATCGGGGATCGTTTTTACATAGGGCGCGGTGTGCATTCCTTCAATAGAGAACTGGTCGATACCGTTAATAACGGCTAATTTTTCGAAGGGGCCGCCGGTCATAACGGACTGCCCTACACTGACCTGTTTCCAGGCAACGGGGACGCCGCCTGCATCCAGTCCCACCTTGAAACGGTGCAGGAAGGCCGGCCGGTACATGCCGCCCTGGATATCATCTTCCCGGGACCAAACCGTCTTTACCAGCTTGCCGGAGGCTTTGGCCACTTCCACGGCTTCCCGTACAAAATCCGAGCGGGTCACGTTCCTCCTGCCGAAGGAGCCGCCCAGGAACAGGGTATGCACGAACACCTTTTCCAGGGGCAGGCCGGTGATCTCCGCCGCCGCGCGCTGATCGTCCGTTTGCGTTTGCGTACCGGTCCATATCTCGCATTTGTCCGCGCTCAACCGCACGGTGCAGTTCAGCGGCTCCATGGGGGCGTGGGCCAGGAAGGGCTGGTAATATTCCGCTTCCACCACATGCGCGCAACGGCCCAAAGCCTCGTCCGGGTTGCCGGCCTGCGTGGCGGTGAGCCCGCCTTTGTCTGCACGCTGCCGCAGCTCCGCCAGCAGCGCATCACTGTCTATACCGGCGCCTTCGCCCAGGTCCCACTGCACCTGGAGCGCATCCCGGCCTTTCTTCGCCGCCCAGTAATGATCCCCCAGCACGGCAACGGCGCCGGGAATGGCCACCACCTGGCGAACACCGGGAACCGCCAGGGCAGGAGCCGCATCATAGCTTTTTACCCGTGCCCCGGCCACCGGGACAGGCGGCCGCGCTATTACGGCCGTGAGCAGGCCGGGAAACTGCACGTCCATCCCGAAAACAGCCTGGCCGTTGACCTTGGCCGGCGTATCCAGCCGCTTTACTTTCCGGCCGATGAATTTCCAGTCCGCCGGGTCTTTCAGGGGCACTTCTCCGGGAACGGGCAGGGCGGCGGCATCTTCCACCAGTTCGCCATAGCGGATCTTTTTATCGCCAATAATAACCTGCCCGTTCTCCGTGCGGCAGTCCTTTGCATCCACGTGAAAACGGTTGGCGGCCGCCTGTACCAGCAGATGCCGGGCGGTAGCGCCGGCCTGGCGGTAACGGTCAAACTCGGAGAGCAGGCTGGTAGAGCCGCCGGTGCGCTGCGTACCGTACAGCGTGTGAAAATAATCCGGCGCCGCCGGCGCGTGCTCCGGCTGCATTTTTGTCCAGTCGGCATCCAGCTCATCGGCGATGAGCATGCAAAGGGAGGTCCAGATGCCTTGTCCCATTTCACAATGGGAAAGCAGGACCGTCACAGAATCATCCACGCCTATACGCAGGAAGGCGTTCGGCGCCAGGTCCGCGGCGATGGCCGCATGCTTCATACGTTTTCCGGCGCCGGCAGCCGGTATGGTAAAGGCGATCACCAGTCCGCCGGCAGCCATAGAGGCTGTGCGGAGAAATTGTCTGCGATTGAGCGTTTGGGGAGCATCCATAGTAGCTGGCTTTTATTTTAAAGAACGCGCGTATACGGAAAGTGTTTGCGGAACAAGGGGTTTATACAAGGAAATACAGGATATGTACAAGAGATGGCCGCTGCGGGGTGGAAAATATCGTAATTTCATTCCCCGGCTGCGCCCTCTAAATGATCGTATATGTTAATTGCAGGTATCTATTTAAACCCGGTGATCTTTTGTATTATCCTGCTGGAAATCATTATCTTTTGTAACCAGTTACAGTCCTTCCTGGCCCGGCGCCATGAAAAGGAGCGGTTATGGCATCTCATCCTGGTGGGGTTGTTAATATTATATAACCTGGCCGAGAATCTTGTTATGCTGCCGGACCCGCGTATACCTGTTCCCATGACCCTGCAGATCATCATCAACCAGGGGTTTGGCTACCTGGTAACCGCTTACATGCCCTATTATACGGTAAAGACCACCCGGCTGCAGGGACTGGAGTTTCACCGCAAATACGGGTTCCTGTTCCTGGTAGTGCCCTTTTTAGTTTTTTATGTTGGCTATTTCCCGGTTACCCGTGATCTTGCCAATACCCTGCTGTACACCTATATTATTACCGCTTCCTATGCCTGCTACGCCCTGTTTGACGTGGCCAGGGTGCTGATAAAAACACAGCGCAGGGAAAGGAACTGGCCGCTTTTCCGGGAAAGAGCCTGGATCTATGCCTCCCTGGTCTTCTGGTGCAGCTCCCCGGTGATAGGCGTGTTCCTGGGGCAGCCCAACTGGGTGGTAGGCGTATTCAATAACGTGGTGTTCATGCTGTTGAATATCACGCTGATGCGGCAAACGGTGCAAAAATCCCGGGCGGAGTACACCCAGTTGCAGCAATACGCCCTGAACCTGGAAAAAGAAGTGAACAAACAAACGGCGGAGCTCAAGCGATCCAACGAGCAAAGGACCAACGCCTTCGTGAACCTGGTGCATGAGACCAAAACGCCCATCACCCTCATGAATAACTACCTGGAAGAGTATATCCAGCAGCATGGTTATAACGAGGACCTGCTGATCGTGAAGCGGAACCTGGCCAAGCTGAATAATGATATCAGCAACCTGTTTGACCTGGAGCGGTATAATAAAGGCCTGCCCATCTACAATTATGCCCAGGTGATCAGCTTTAGCCAGGTGGCGACCGACAACCTGGTCCTGTTCCGGAATTACTGCCGTAAAAAGAAGCTGGCGCTGAAAGAGACCATTGCAGCAAACGTGCTTGTGAAGGCTGATCCCGAGGCGGTCAGCCGTATTGTGGTGAACCTGGTGGAAAATGCCATTAAATATACCGGGGAAGGCGGGGAGATCAGCGTTTCCCTGGGCATTTCCGGCAACCAGTTGCGCTTTACCGTGCAGGATAACGGTATCGGCATTGAGCCCGGCCTGCAGAAAAAGATCTTCGAGCCCTACTACCAGATCAATATACAGAAGAAAAGCGCCCAGGGTATGGGCCTGGGCCTGCCCATGGTGAAGAAGATCGTGGACAGTTTGCAGGGGAAGATCGTCATTGACAGTGATCCCCGGAAAAAGAAAGGCACCCGTGTTACCGTGCTGCTGAACCGGCATGTGCTGGCCAGGAACGAGGCCGTGACGGAGGACTTTAGGATCAGCACCTCACCGGGACTAGAGGCGCCGGATGTCAACATCAGCGATACCCCTTACGATCCCCGCAAGCAAACCATCCTGCTGGTGGAGGATAACCAGGCCATGATCAGCTACCTGCTAAAAAAGCTGAAGGAGAAATACAATGTATGCGTGGCGTTCAATGGTAATGAGGCCCTTCGGAAAGTAAAAGGGTATCCCGTTCCGCCGGACCTGATCATCTCCGATGTGATGATGGATAAGGTAGACGGGTTCAAATTTGCACGCATTATTTCCGAAAGCCCGGACTATAACCATATCCCTTTTATTTTCCTGTCGGCCAAATTCACCAGCAAAGACAAGCTGGAAGGGCTGAAGCTGGGCGCCCTGGATTATATCCCCAAGCCTTTCCGTATGGAAGAGCTGATCCAGAAGATCAATTCCGTGCTGGACAATGCCCTCCGGCAGAAAAAAAGCCTGCTGAACCATACCATCAGGGCCCTGCAGAAAGTAGCGCAACCGGAGCTTAAGCAGGCGGCCGGCGGTTTTGAGCTCAACTGCAGCCAGTATAACCTTACCAGCCGGGAGGTGGATATTGCCCGGCTGATCTGCGGGGGACATTCCTATAAAGAGATAGGGGACAGCCTGTTCATTGCCGAGCGGACGGTAAAAAAGCACGTACAAAACATATTTGAAAAAACTAATGTATCCAATAAGGTGCAGCTTATCAACAAGCTGCAGGCGTAAGCGCTTGAAGTAGGAAGTAAGAAGTAAGAAGCAGGAAATAGGAGATTGAGGTGGGGTTTCTTACATCATACTTCCTACTTCCTACTTCATACATCCTGCACTGGCAGGGGACACTACTAACTTGTACGTATAAAAATAGTACCAAATCCTTATTGTCTTTTCCTGTCCGGGACACGAAATTGCCCTTATTCCATAGGGCGATACGCCACCTGTGGAATAAAAAAACAGCCTATGCGTTTGCCTGAAAAAGAAATAACGGAACAACCTTCGTATGAGGTGCTGAAATCCATTTTTCATGCAGCCCTGCATGAAATTGGCGTGCCTATCAACGGGGTGGTAACGGCAGCCACGTTTCTGAAACGGGAGATAGAGAGTGGAGACAAGGCGTTTGTAGAGGAGCTTTTACAAATGATATTTTCCGCCGCCAATAACCTGAATGAGATCTTTGAGCGGGTAAGAGAGGCAGTCAGGCAGGAAAACCAGCAAAATTTTCAAATTATGGAAACCCATTTTGATTTCAGGAGGTGGCTGGACAATGTGCTGTTATCCATGTCGGCCCTTTTTATGGACAAAACGATCTCGGTTGTAAAGCAGGTCGCCAAAGATTTCCCGCTTTTTATTTATGCCGATAAGGTGTACCTGACGCAGATCGTGTATAATTTGCTCATGAACGCCCTGAAATATAGTCCGGCCGGTACGGTGGTATCCGTTACCTGCCTGGCGGCAGCAGACCGGTTCAGCATAGAGATCGCCGACCAGGGCGCGGGCATTGCAGCCGCCGAGCTGCCGCTTATTTTCCAGGAATACCGCCAACTGGCCAACGGGTTGAAATCCCAGTTAGGCGGCATTGGCCTGGGCCTTTCTATCGTAAAGAACTTAACGGAAGCCATGGGAGGCGAAATTACCGTAAAGAGCGAAGTAGGTGCGGGCAGTACTTTTACGGTTACGCTTCCTTTAAGATCAGGGCCGGCCTGAGTCCATTGTGACCCGAGGGGGATGAAATTATTTCCCCGTATAACTGGTAACTACCTCAATGGCACCAATAATGTTTTTATTAAACTCCTCTAATTCTTCGGCAGGAATCCAATATGAGCTTTCAGGTTTAATAAGGTTAGGCTGAGGGGAGAATGGACAGGATTCAAGTTTACTTTATTTAACATAATATAAATTATAGGGCAAACCTTAAGAAAAATAATATTATTGCTAGCTTTGAATACGCTAAACGTTATAGACACTTCCATTAAGACAACTTAACTACAAAAATGAGTAGCCCAATTGTATTTGGAGAAATTCCAAGCATTAAAGAAGGACATTGGTTTAAAGGCAGAAAAGAAATGATGCAAGCAGGTTGCCATAGAAAATGGGCGGCAGGAATTGACGGAAACAGAAATGATGGCGCCGCTGCTATAGTACTCTCCGGAGGTTATGAAGACGATGAAGATCTAGGCGATGAAATTTTATACACGGGCGCTGGCGGTAATGATCCCAATACCGGGAAACAAATTGAAGATCAATCTTGGGAAAATCCTGGTAATGCGGGGCTGCGGCTAAGCATGAACCAAGGTTTGCCAGTTCGAGTTTTTCGTGGCTACACACATAAATCCAAATTTTCACCCCAAAGCGGCTATGTATATGCTGGATTATACAGCGTCGTAGATGCATGGCAGGAAACAGGTAAAAGTGGGTTTAAAATCTGTAGATTTCGCCTTCTATATATTGGCCAAAACGAAGAAAGAAAAACACCCGAATCCATTGAACTTGATTATAGTAATCGTGATAAAGAAAGGAAAGGAACTGTCATATTAAGAATTGTAAGGGATACTAAAATTGCTCATGATATAAAGGAATTGTACGACTATAAATGTCAAGTATGCCAGTTTACAATAATCACAAAATCTGGTAAATATGCAGAGGGGGCTCACATCAGACCGCTAGGGAAACCTCATGATGGCGATGATAATCCTAATAACGTGCTTTGCCTCTGCCCTAACCACCATGTAATGTTTGACAAAGGCTTATTTTCGATACAGGATAATTTGAAATTAATTGGAAATGTATCTGGCGAACTATTTGTCCATCATAAGCATAAACTAAATACCTTGAACTTACAATATCATCGGAAAATCAATGGATATAATTAAAGTTGTTTGCGGTATCATCTTCAAAGAAGATAAAATTTTTATTTGCAGAAGAAAACAACATAAATCGTTAGGCGGTTACTGGGAATTTCCAGGTGGCAAGGTTGAAGATGGTGAAAATGAGGAAGATTCATTGTCCCGAGAGTTGCATGAGGAACTTGGTATGAAAGTTAAAATTGATACCCATTTCAAGACCGTCGTCCATTCATATGACAATTTTACTATTGAATTAATTTCATACATATGTCAATTCCGAGAAGCCAATTATAACTTGACGGACCATGATGCATATGAATGGGTACTAAGCGATGATTTACATAAAAAGAACCTAGCACCTGCAGACATTCCAATAGCAAACGCACTTGTCAACTTCAACTTATCAAGTATCCCTCCCCCTCCAACAACCCCAAAAAAGAAATAACTTTGCCCGGGAACCGTGCAGGCCTGTACGTTCCCCTGTACGTGTAGCTTTTATTCTTAACCCAAACCATGTCTTTATGAACTTTCATTCCACGCTCCGAAATGTCCTGCCACTCCTGATGCTGCTGGCGCTGCTGGCCGGCTGTAGCAAAGACGATGATGCCGTAGATCCCGGTAAAATTGACGGCAAATTTGCTTGCTTCGAAGGCGAGGTGAATGGCGAAATTTCCAAGCTCCCGGAAAACGGATTCGGCATTGACATCCAGATCACCCGTATTGATGAAAATAGTGCAACGGTAGAGATCATTCCTTATGGCAACCAGGACCCCATCGATTTTCCCATACAGGAATGCTCCATTGAAACCGACCAGGACGGATTTTTAGTGCTGCGCGCTAAACCAGACCAGTCGCTATACGTTATCTTTTACGACGCGGAGACCATTGACTGCTATCCCGCCAGCGGTACTCGGCTGTCTGCTTCCAGGAATGGGCAGCAACCTGACTGGTGGGATGACTAAAAGGCCGGAAAACCTGGTGAATGTGAGCGCTTTTATGTAAATTACATAAAGCGCTTTTTTGCGCTTGTACAGATCGGCTTCATCCACAACCGGCTATTTATGAAGCAAGTTTTTCTCTTTTGGGCCCTGGCAGCATGTTTTATCCCGTCCCTCCTTTTCGCGCAAAAGGTGATCGTCATTAAAGTAGATGGCAGTATTAACCCCGTATCCGCAGACTATATACACCGCGGTATACAGCGGGCGCAGGAAGAAAAGGCGGAATGCCTGCTCATCCAACTGAATACGCCCGGTGGCCTGCTGAAATCCACGCGGGTCATTGTGAGCGACCTGCTGGAAGCGCCGGTGCCCGTTATAGTGTATGTAGCGCCCGGCGGCGCCCATGCCGGCTCTGCCGGCGTGTTTGTGACCATGGCGGCCCATATTGCGGCCATGGCGCCGGGTACCAACATCGGGGCGGCACACCCGGTGAATATGCAGGGGCAATTAGACTCCGTAATGAGCGCTAAAGCCACCAACGACGCTGCGGCCTTCATCCGCGCTATTGCGCAAAAACGGGAACGGAACCTGGAATGGGCCGAAAAAGCCGTGCGCAACAGCCTCTCTATCACAGAAAAAGAAGCCGTGGAAATGGACGTGGTAGACCTGGTCGCCAATAATACCACAGACCTGCTGCGCCAGGTAGATGGCCGCACCGTTGCCGTCAACGGCGGCGCTCAAACGCTGCACACCGCCCGTGCGGAAGTGGTAACCGTGGAAATGGGCATACTGGAAAAGCTACTGGACCTCATCAGCGATCCCAATGTAGCCTACCTCCTGCTGCTGATGGGCATGTACGGCATCCTGTTTGAGCTGTATAATCCCGGCGCCATCCTGCCCGGCGTGGTGGGTGTCATCAGCCTGATCCTGGCCTTTTACTCCATGCACACCCTCCCTATTAACTACGCGGGACTGGCACTGATCGTTTTTGCCATCGTGCTGTTCCTGCTGGAAATAAAGATTGTAAGCCACGGCATCCTGGCCATCGGCGGGGTGATCTCCCTCCTGCTGGGCTCCCTGATGCTGATCCGCTCCGATGGCATGCAGGAAACCGTGCGTATATCCAGGAGCGTGATCATTGCAGCCGTAGCGGTATCCGCGCTGTTCTTCCTGGTGATCCTGGGCCTGGGCGTGAGAGCCTTGCGGGCCAAGCCCTCCACCGGAGAGGAAGCCATGACCGGCGAGCTGGGCGAATCACTGGAACTGCTGAACCCTTCCGGCACCGTACGGGTACATGGGGAGATCTGGCGGGCGGTTGCCACCAGCGGCGCTATTGAACAAGGTGAAAAAATACGGGTAACAGGCATCAAAGGCCTCACCCTGCAGGTAGAAAAAGCTGAATGACTAAAATATACGTTATGCAAACATTTTCTGTATGGTCGATCGTTCTCATTGTTTTTGCCGTTATTCTCCTGGCCAGTGCTATCCGCATCCTGCGCGAGTATGAGCGCGCGGTGGTGTTCCGGCTGGGCCGGCTCACCGGCATCAAAGGCCCCGGCCTGATACTGCTGATCCCCGTGATCGATAAAATGGTGCGGGTCAGCCTGCGCACCGTGGTAATGGATGTGCCGCCGCAGGATGTGATCACGCAGGACAATGTATCCGTAAAAGTGAATGCCGTGGTGTATTTCCGGGTGATACAGCCCGGGAAGGCCGTGGTGGAAGTGGAAAACTACCTGATGGCCACCTCCCAGCTCTCGCAAACCACGCTGCGCAGCGTATTGGGACAATCAGAGCTGGACGACCTGCTGGGCCAGCGGGAAAAGATCAACCAGAAGCTGCAGCAGATCATCGACGCACATACGGAGCCCTGGGGCATCAAGGTATCCAACGTGGAAGTGAAACAGATAGACCTGCCCCAGGAAATGCAGCGGGCCATGGCCAAGCAGGCTGAAGCGGAAAGGGAGCGCCGCTCCAAGGTGATTGCCGCCGAAGGCGAGTTCCAGGCCTCCCAGCGCCTGGCGGATGCGGCCCAGATATTAGGTGAGCAGCCCAGCGCGCTCACCCTGCGTTACCTGCAGACCCTGCGGGAAATTGCAACGGAAAATAATTCCACCACCATCTTCCCCGTGCCGGTAGACTTGTTGAAACCATTCCTGGAACAGCGGCTCACTAAAGGTTCCGAATAGGCGCCTACAAGCGGAATCGGATGCCGGCCGTTACGCCCAGGCCGCCTATGTTGATGTAGGACTTCAGGTCATTGGAAGGCCGGTTGTTATCCTTGTATTCCGTTTGGGCGCCCTCCTGCCCTACGGGCGTATTGGAGTTTTGATCCAGCGTGGTCACATAATCCGTATGCCTTTCCGCGGTGGACAGGTCCTCCAGGCCCCGGTGCTGCGTGCTGATCACCTGACCGTTGGAAGTATTGATCACCTGGGTATTTTCGTCGTAGCTGGTCACTTCCTTTTTCTTGCTCTCCGCCGGCACATTGCGGTATTCCGTTTCCACGTAAATATCCAGGCGCCTGCCTACCGGGATCACTACGCCCAGCGCGCCCTGGAAGCCCAGCGTAATGTTGGGATGCACTTCCTCCTCGCGGTGGATGGCCGTTTGAGCCACTGCGCTGGCGGAAACAGGCGTATTGGTATTGGCCGTTGTTTCAATATGCAAGCGGCCCCAGAAAGGGATCACCATCCCGAAACGCACGTAGGGATTGATCTTCTCAAATCCCGGGTTGATAACGATGCCCGGCGCAAAGTCAAATGCATTGGCATACCCACGCGACTCAATGCTGCCGGCCTCCTGGCCGGTGCCTTCCACCGTGGTGACCTGCCTCGTCATCAGGTTCTCCTTGCTGTGATAATAGTTGATCGCTCCCTCCAGCGCAATGTAGCGGTTAATGTTCCAGCCAAAAGCGATCCCGCCCCTGGCGCCGGCCCCGTAGGAACCGGTGAGCACCTTGTCGGAGATCGTAGTGGTTTCCCCGTTAGCCGGGTTGTACGACTGCCGGATGTCATGCGGCGGATAAGGTCCTACATCCGGGAACTGCCCGGGAAAAACACTGAAGAAATAACCGCCGCCGGCCTTGAGGTAGAACTTCGATGCGGGGGCTGTGGACGGGCTTTGTGCGAATAATGGGTGCAAACCGGTTAACAGGAATATAACCGTGGAAAGCATGGTAATGCGTTTCATATGTAAGACTGTTTTGGTTAACGGATATGGCGTACCGGAAGTTACGCAATAAACGGTTGCAAATCAAAAATTCAATGATTAACTTGTTTGTTATGCAAACTGGTACAAAGCGCTTCCACACCGCACTGCTGGCCCTGCTCACGGCCTGCGCAGGCTTGCCGGCCACTGCACAGCAGGCTAACGGGCAAAGGCCCACGAACATCATTCTTGTAGTAGCAGATGACCTTGGCTATGGCAACCTGACCTGTTACAATCCAGGTAGTAAAATACCTACACCGCATATTGACAGCCTGGCGCGGCAGGGCACCCGCTTTACCCGGTTCTACGCGGGCAACACGGTATGCGCGCCCTCCCGCTGCGCGCTGATGACGGGCTATCACATGGGGCATGCCTATATACGCGGCAACGCGCGCGAGCACCTGCGCCCGCAGGATACCACCCTGGCGCAGCGCCTGCAGGCCAGGGGCTACGTAACCGGTATGTTCGGCAAGTGGGGCCTGGGCCAGGAAAATGACGCCGGCGCACCGCAGCTCAAAGGCTTCGACGAGTTTTACGGCTACCTGAACCAGCGGCACGCGCATTATTATTTCACGGACCATCTTTTTGAGCTGAAGAACCGGCAACTGGAACAGGTGCGCACGGATTCCCAGTACAGCCATGGCCTGATCATGGACCAGGCGCTGGATTTTGTGCGCCGCCACCGGCAGGAGCCGTTCTTCTTATACCTGCCGGTCACCATCCCGCATGCGGAGCTGCTGCTGCCCCGGGAGGACCTGCAGCCTTTCCTGGACAAGGACGGCAACAGCAAATTCTCCCCGGAAAAACCCTTTGTCCAGAAAGGCGACGGCTATCATAGCCAGGCGCAGCCCCGTGCCGCCTTTGCCGCCATGATCAGTCGGCTGGACAGGGATATGGGCCGCCTCATGCAAGCGCTGCGCGAGCTGGGACTGGACAGCAATACCTATGTTTTCTTTACCAGCGATAATGGCCCGCACAAGGAAGGCGGCGCAGACCCGGTATATTTCAACAGCAATGGCCCCCTCCGGGGCATTAAACGCGACCTGTATGAAGGAGGCATCCGCGTGCCCATGATCGCCTGGGCGCCGGGCAAGGTGCCGGCCGGCCGCAGCAGCGGGGAGGTATGGGCCTTCTGGGATGTGCTGCCCACCCTCTGCGAGCTCACAGGCGCGCCGTCTCCGGGGAATATCGACGGCATTTCCTTCCTGCCCGCCATCCGGGGCAAAGCACAGGCGCAACAGCATGACCACCTCTTCTGGCAGTTCAACGAAGGCCGGCTCAAACAGGCCCTGCTGCAGGGCGACTGGAAACTGCTGCGCTTTAAGCAAAAAGACAAGCCCGAAGTACTGGAGCTCTATAATATCCGCCGGGATATGGGCGAACAACACAACCTGGCCGCGCAATACCCGGAGCGGGTGCAGGCCCTGAAGGCTTTGATGCGGGCATCCGTTAGCCCATCCGCCAGCCCGAAGTTTGACTGGAGTGAATTAAATTAGAACGCTTCCGCCAGAGACAAATAAAAGCCGGACTGCCGCGGCTCGCCGGGCCTCTTCTCGCCCCAGCCGTAATCTATACGGATGGTGAGCCTGGCGCTTTCATCATAGAACCAGCGGGCGCCTATGCCATAATTCGGTTTGAAACGGGAAAGGGCAAAATAGCTGTTGGCGTACACGGTGCCAGCGCCGGCAAAGGCGGCCAGCGCAAACTTGGGCTGCATGTGTATGAACCAGATATTGATGGGAATTTTCGGGTCCAGGAAATAGCGGTATTCCGCCTGCATGGCCAGGTAGTTCTGCTCCCGGTAGCGGCCGGTGTAGTAGCCCCGCATCAGCAGGTCGTTCCCCATTTCCGGCAGCAGGTAAAAGGGTATTTCATCCCCCTGTACAGAGGTGAAAGCGGCATTCAGCCCCAGGGTGCTTTTTCGGGAGAGTGGAATGAAATGACGCCCCTGCAGCTCATATTTGGCAAGCGCGCGGGTGCTCAGGAACGATGGCGCCACTGCAACATTCAGCCGCAGCCAGGTGCCCCGCGTGGTGTAGTTCTGGTTGTCCCGGTTGTCAAAAATGCCGGTAGCGCCAATAAAGGTCACATGGCCGCCATCCTTGCCCTCGAGCGGCATGCCCGGGTATATGCCTTTACTGTCACCGGAGCTGTAGGTATCGTGCTGGTACAGCAGCGACAATCCTGCATAAAAGTGGCGGCCAATGCGCCGCTCGCCTTCCAGTTGCACCTTGTACCGTTTATTGTTCAGCAGGGACTGGTCTGCCTTATGCGTGGTATCGCCGATCCCGTAAAAATAGATCGGGTAGTCGTGGTAGCGGAGCTGGGTTTTGATATGCCAGTCATTATTGCGGGTCCAGATGTCCGTTTTCAGGTCTATCTTATACTGGTTCTCTGTAGTGAGGGACGGTATAAGATTGATGGTGGAGTTCCGCGTGAGCGGGCTGGGCCGCCGCTTGTCCGTGTAAAAGGAATACAGCATGGCCGCGCCTATTTCCAGTCCTTTCTCCTGCGAATAGCCCAACACCGGCAGCACAAAAAAGCTGCGCTTGTGCACCACGGCGGTATCCGGGGCCATAGAGATGGTGTCCTGCCGGTCCTGGGCCCTGGTTATGCCCGCACACAGCAGCAGTATAACGGTAACGAATAATCTGTTCTGCATTGAATATTTTTACTTCCTGTCTGCATGGCCCAGGCTTTTGCCGGGGTTTACCTTGTCGCGCACCAGTTGCTTCAGCTCCTTTATTTCCGGGAAATGCCCGTATTCCTTGCGGTCAAACAGCTTCTCCCCTTCCACGTAAATGATATAGCTGCCAGATACCTCGCTGGGGCGGAGGGTAACGCCGCCCAGGTCGTCGGCAAACGTGGTCAGCAATTCCTGTGCCATCCAGGAAGCGCGGAGCAGCCATCCGCATTTGGGGCAGTATTCTATGGTGATGTTCGGTTTCATTATAATTAATAATTAAGAATTAATAATTAATAATCGTGGCACTGGTGTTTCAATGAAACACTATTGTTCAAAATTATTAATTATTAATTATTCATTCTTAATTGCGCTGCGCGTCGGGAGAAGCGACAGCGATTGCCGGGATAAAAGTATACTGATCAGCGTTAGTACCGCGCCGGCCAGGAAAGGTGCGCCCGGGAAATACACCGGTGCGCCGGACTCCGTGAACCAGGCAAAAAGATTGGTCATAACAGGCGGCCCGATAATGGCCGTGGCGCTCATCAGGCTGGTGAGGGCGCCCTGCAGCTCTCCCTGCTCGCTGGCGGGCACCTGGGTAGAGATCACGCCCTGCAATGCCGGCCCGCAAATACCGCCCAGGCAGTACGGCACCAGGAAGGCGAACATCATCCAGCCCTGGCTGGCAAAGGCAAACAGCGTAAGCCCCACGGTGTACAGCAGCAAGCCCGTGTAAATGGACCACTTCTGCCCCAGCTTCGGAATGGTGATCCGGATGAGCAGGCCCTGTACCAACGCTATCAGCAGCCCTACGAAGCCTAGCGAGTACCCTACCCATTTCTCGTCCCATTCAAACTTCTGCATGGTATAGTAGCTCCAGGTGGACTGGACGGCATGCGCCGCCACATAGATCAGTATGAGGGAGGCGATCAGCCCTGTTACGATGGGATAGCGCCAGAGATGCGCCAGGGAGCCTACGGGATTGGCCCGTTTCCAGTCAAACGCGCGGCGGTTCTCCGGCATTAACGATTCCGGCAGTATGAAATAGCCATACAGCACATTCAGGAAAGTGAGCGCGGCGGCCGCCAGGAAAGGCGCCCGCGGTCCCCAGTGGCTGAAAAGCCCGCCTATCACCGGCCCTATGATAAAGCCGAGACCAAAGGCGGCGCCCACCATGCCGAAATTCTGGGCCCTTTTTTCCGGTTCACTGATATCCGCAATATAGGCGGTAGCGGTAGTAAAACTGGCGCCGGTAGCGCCGGCAATAATGCGCCCTACAAACAGCCAGCCGATAGTAGGCGCAAAGGCCAGGAAAAGATAGTCCAGCGCAAATCCCAGCAGCGCCAGCAGCAGCACCGGCCGCCTGCCATAGCGGTCACTAAGCCCCCCTACTATGGGAGAGCAAAAGAACTGCATGGTGGCAAAGGCGAACAGGAGCCAGCCGCCGTAGCGGGAGGCCTCGCTCAGTCCCTCTCCGGTGAGGTGCTCAATAAGACTGGGCATTACGGGAATAATGATACCAAAGCCGATAACATCTATCAATACCGTTACAAAAATGAACCCCAGGGCAGCATTCCGTTTAACAGTCATATAATCCGGGAAATTTGGCGCAAGTTATTTTATTTAATTAATAATGAATAATTAAGAATTAATAATTTTGAGCAATAATGCTCCGGTGAGCACATTTGTTACGTATCATTGTTAATTATTAATTCTTTCCAGTGATGTTCCGCAACCCCTTCCCCATTATTTATGTAAAGGACCTGGCTTCCTGCGTGGACTTCTATTGCCGGGTGCTGGGCTTCGGGCATATCCGCCAGTGGCCGGCGGCGCCGGAAACGCCCTCCTACGTATTCCTGAAGCTGGGAGATGCCGCCCTGGGACTGACCCTTTACGAGGCTGCAGAAGAGCATGTGGAAAAAAATATCCTGCTCAATGCCAACAAACAGTTTGAGCTATGCCTGTACACGGACAACGTGGACCTGGCCTGCGAACGGCTGGAGCTGCAGGGCGCGCGCATGCTGGTGCCGCCGGTTACCAAGCCCTGGGGCCAGCGGGTAGCGTATTTTGAAGACCCGGAAGGGAATGTGATACATCTCAGCGGGAAAGGATGATCTCACGCGCCGGAACGCACATGACTTTGATTACTCGCCTTTTAACATTACTTTTAGGCCCGCAGAACAGGCAAGCCCCCCATTGCCGCTGCTATACGCCAACAACTGAACAATGTATGCCGGCATAACATGAGAGTACTGCTATTCCTATTCCTTTTACTTACCTGGATATTCATATTCCCGGACCGGTGGACCTTGTCCGCCCAGCCGCCACCTATAGACAGCCTGCTGCATGCCCTGCAGTTGCATCCGCAACGTGACACGGTACGCGTAAAGCTGCTGAACCAACTGGGACGGGCCTATTTTACCAAAGACGCCGTAATGGCCGCCCTTTATGCGCAGGAGGCCTGGCACCTGGGCGACAGCCTGCAGTATACCGAAGGGCTGATATGGGCCACCCGCAACCTGGCCCTGGTGGAGAACACTAAAGGCAACCTGGACAAACAGATGGACCTGACCATGAACGCCCTGCAACTGGCGGAACGCTCCGGGCAACTGCGCGCCACCGGCATCCTGTATAATGATATCGGCAATATATTCATAGAGCAGGAGCATCCTGAACAGGCGCTGCCCTATCTCAAACGCTCCCTGCTCATCAAGCAACGCCTGCATGAGCAGGCGGAAAGCGCCAAAACGCTGAACAACATTGGCTCTACCTACATGCAGTTGCGCAAGCTGGACTCCGCCCTGCTGTACCTGCGGGAATCGGAAAAGCTGAAGCTGGCCCTGCACGACGAGCGGGGCCTGGGCTTTACCTATGAGAACATGGGCCTGATCTATGAGCTGCAGGGACAGTACGCCGCCTCGCTCCATTACCTGGAGGAATCCCTGCGCTACTACACGGCATCGGACAACCTGCCCGGCACCGGCAAGGCCCACCTGAACCTGGGCAAGGTGAACACCCTGCTGAAACGTTACGCCGCGGCGGCAACGCACCTGCAGAAAGCCGCCGGCATCAATGCCTCCCAGCAGAACGCCAAGAACGAAATGATCTATTACCTGTACCTGGCCAGGCTGGACTCCTCCCGGCAGGATTATACCGCCGCCTTGCAGCACTATAACCAGTACATGGAGCTGAAAGACCAGTTCTTCGCCGTGGAAAAGGCGAGGATCATCAACAATACCCGGGAGAAATACGAATCCGAAAAAAAGCAGCGGGAAAACCAGTTGCTCAAAAAGGAACAGCAGACGAACCTGTCCACCATCCGCCAGCAGCGTGTGCTCGTAGCCGTTTGCTCGCTGCTGCTGCTCATCCTGTTCGTGATCACGCTGCTGCTGTACCGCCTGTACAGGCGGCAGCAGGAGCTGTCGCAGCAACTGAACAGCCGGAATGAGGAAGTATCCCTGCAGAACCGTATCATACTGGAGCAGAACACCACGCTGGAGAACCTGAACCAGGTGAAGGACAAGATATTCTCCGTGATCTCCCATGACCTCCGCTCGCCCCTTTCCATCCTGGAAGGGATGCTGTTCCTGCTGCGCGACCGGAAGATACCGGCGGAACAGTTCCGGCAGTACACAGACGAGCTATGGCGGGACATGAAGAACACGGCCTACATGATGGACAACCTGCTGAACTGGGCCAGCAGCCAGATGAAGGGCATCCGGGTGAAGGCAGATGATTTCGAGATCACGGAGGTGTTCAACCGGGAGTTTGAGCTGCTGCAGTCCCTGTCACGGCAAAAAGAAGTGCAGCTTAGCCACCAGTTGCTGCGGCCGGTGCTGGTATACGCAGATCCCGAAATGATCCGGGTGGTGCTGCGCAACCTGATCAACAACGCTATCAAGTTCACGCCGGCCGGCAAAGGCATTCATATTTCAGGACAGGTGAGCGGCGCTTTCCTGGAGATCTGTATACGGGATGAAGGGATCGGTATTCCTGAAAAGGACCAGCATAAGGTATTCTCCAATATTTACTACTCCACTTCGGGCACGCAGAATGAAAAAGGCTGCGGCCTGGGACTGCCGCTCTCCAAGGATTTCGTGGAGCGGAACCAGGGCCGCATCTGGTTCAGGAGCCAGCCCGGCCAGGGCACCAGCTTTTATTTTACGGTACCGCTGGCCGAAGAGGAAGCCCTCACCGATACGCAAATACGGGGGTATGCGAATGTGCAGATGGATTAATTTTTTACCTGCTACTGCTGAAAGGTGTCTCCCTGGCTAAGATCGCCGGTATCAAACCCTTTTTTGAACCAGTGCATGCGCTGTGCGGAGGTGCCGTGAGTAAAAGCATCCGGCACCACGTGGCCCTGGGTGGCCTGCTGCAGTTTGTCGTCCCCAACGGCGCTGGCCGCATTGAGCGCTTCCTCCATATCGCCGCTTTCCAGTATGTTGTCCATGCGCTGTGCGTGATGCGCCCATACGCCGGCCAGGAAATCGGCCTGCAGCTCCAGTTTTACGGACAGCTTGTTGTATTCCGTCTGGCTCAGGCGGGCGCGCATGGCCTGTACCCGGTCGCTGATGCCGAGCAGGTTCTGCACGTGATGTCCTACCTCGTGCGCAATCACATAAGCCATGGCAAAATCGCCTACCACGTTAAAGCGCTGCTGCATTTCATTGAAGAAGGTCAGGTCCAGGTACACCTTGCTGTCTGCCGGGCAGTAGAAAGGACCCATGGCGGATTGGGCAAAGCCGCAGCCGCCTTCCGTGGCATTGCTGAACAGCACCATTTTGGGCGGTATATAGGTTTTGTTCAGTGCGCGGAACTGTTCTGCCCATACATCCTCCGTATAGGCCAGCACGGTAGAAGCAAAGCGCGCCGTTTCATCGCTGCCTTCCGTTACCTGTTCCGTAGATTGTACGGCGCCGCCTCCCCCCTGCTGCACCTGCTGCAGCACCTGCTGGGGATCCTTGTTGAACAACAGGGCCAGCACAATGATAATAATGCCGCCAATACCGCCGCCGATGCCAATGGTGCGCATACCACCGCCACCGCGCCGATCTTCCACGTTATCGCTTAATCTTTTGTTTTGCCAACGCATGAGAGAAGGGATTTTTTACAAGTTACAATTTTTCTGTTATGTGCTGATGCGGAGCTACCGGCTGTTGTAACCGGACAGCGCGATCAGTTTTCCCACATCGCGGATCATGATCTTTCTGCCGTGCGTATCCAGTATGCCGGCTGTTTTGAATTCCGTTAAAAAGCGGGTTACATTCTCATCACCGGTTCCTACTATGTTCGCCAGGTCCTTGCGGGAAATATTGATCACGATATCCTTGCCGGGCGGGGCCTCATCCTTGAATTTTTCGCGCAGCACGATCAATGCGATCGCCAGCCTTTCCCTTACGGACCGTTGGGCAAGAATGGATATGCTGTTGGTCAGCACGGTGAACTCGTGGCTCAGGGTACGGAGCAGTCGCTGGGGCAACACGGTGGAGCGTTCCAGCGCTTCCAGGAAATCCTCTTTGGGAATGCAGGCGATGGTGCTGTCTTCCAGCACGGCGGCGGAGTCCGGGTACCGCTCATTCGTCAGGATGGCGTGATAGCCGATCAGCTCCCCTGAATTGGCCACGTAAAATATCTGCTCCTTCCCGTCCCGGTCTACCTGGTACTTCTTTACCTTTCCCCGTTTTATAAAGAAGATGCCCTGCGGCACCGTGCCTTCCCGGAACAGTATTTCGCCTTTCTTATATTCCTGTTCCATCATATGGGCGCAAAGCTGCTCATACTCTGCTGCAGGCAGGTTGTTTAAAATGGATTGTGATTTAAAGTTCCATTTATCTATGGGAAACAGGCCGGTGATGCTCATACAGCATCAAAGATAAGGAATGCGCCAAAACTGATCTTTTTCAGTTTTCAGGTTGCAAAATTGCAATGCAACGGACGGTGTACGGGGGTACCTTTGCGGCATGAAAGTAACAACTGTTTCGCGCCCGCGGATACACTTCACCAGTGACCATGAATGGATCGACTATAACGGAACGGTGGGTTTTGTGGGCGTTTCGGCCTTTAAGCTGAAAGGAATAAAGAAAATTGACGCTATCAAATGGCACCGGCACAAGGGCACCATTGAAAAAGGCACTTTAATAGCGGAACTGCATGCGGAGGACTACATTATCCCTATACATACACCCGTTACCTGTAAGTTTTTAGGCGCCAACCAGCAACTGAGCGACAACTACAACCTGATACTGGAAAGCCCGCAGGACAAGGGCTGGGTATTCTTTGTCAGCCCGATGAAATTTGCCGGACAGGAGCCCCTGCTTTCCCCGGAAGATTACCAGAAACACATTAACCCGCTGCCGCGCTCACGACCTGAACCATGAACAACATTTTATTAAAACCAACCTGCTATATGAACGATGCCGCTTTTGACTGGCTGTACCCTGAGCGGATACAGCTTTTGTCAAGGCGGCACTGGACGCCTTTAAGCGTAGCAAAAAAAGCCGCCCGTTTCCTGGCAGACGCACCGGGAAGAAAGATACTGGACATCGGAAGCGGGGTCGGGAAGTTTTGCCTGGTGGGCGCCCGTTTCTTCCCGGAAGCGCATTTCTGCGGGGTGGAGCAGCGCCGGGAGCTGTATTACTACGCCCTGGCCGCCAAGGAGGCCACCCGTACCGGGAATGTGGATTTCATCAACGCCAATTTTACGCAGATAGACCTGTCGGAGTACGACGGGTTTTATTTCTATAACGCCTTTTTTGAGAACCTGGATGATAATGACCGTATAGACCAGCAGATCGAATACTCCTCCAGCCTGTATGTATACTATTCCCGCTACCTGTTCAAAGCGCTGGACAGTAAGCCCAGCGGTACGCGGCTGGTCACCTTTCACAGTATGGAAAACGAGGTGCCGCCCAGCTACCAGGTGGTGGATGCTTCCATCGACCTGTTGTTAAAAATGTGGGTAAAGCGATGAGATGATATGTTCATTCCCAAATTATTCCATACCCTGCAGGGGTATACAAAAGCACAGTTTCTAAAGGACCTGCAGGCCGGCCTGATCGTAGGGATCGTGGCCCTGCCGCTGGCCATTGCATTTGCCATTGCCTCCGGCGTGTCGCCGGAAAAAGGGCTGGTGACCGCTGTAGTGGCGGGGCTGGTAATTTCCGCGCTGGGCGGTAGCCGGGTGCAGATAGGCGGCCCTACCGGCGCCTTTATCGTGATCGTTTACGGCATTGTGCAGGAGTACGGCGTGAATGGTCTGATCATCGCCACTTTTATGGCCGGCATCCTCCTCGTTATTATGGGCATTGCGCGGCTGGGCACCCTTATCAAATACATTCCCCATCCCCTGATCACCGGCTTTACCAGCGGCATTGCGCTGATCATTTTCTCCTCCCAGGTAAAGGATTTCCTGGGCCTGCAGATGGGAACGGTGCCGGCCGGCTTCCTGGAGAAGTGGGCGGCCTGCATGCAGCACATCTCTTCTATAAATATATATGCATTGGCGTTAGCCGCCGGCACAGTGGCGATTATTGCCTGGTGGCCAAAGGTTACGCGTAAAATACCCGGATCGCTGGTGGCCATTATTTTGTCTACCGTCTGTGCCCAGCTATTCCATTTACCTGTGGAAACCATCGGGAGCAGGTTTGGCAACATTCCTGCTTCCTTCCCGGCGCCTTCGCTCCCGCATGTGGACCTGGAGACGGTGAAACAACTGATCCGGCCGGCTTTCACCATCGCATTGCTGGGCGGCATTGAGTCCCTCCTGTCCGCCGTGGTAGCGGATGGCATGGTGGGCGGCCGGCATAAAAGCAATATGGAGCTGGTAGCGCAGGGCGCTGCCAATATGGTATCCTCCGTGATGGGCGGCATTCCTGCCACCGGGGCTATTGCCAGAACAGCCACCAATATCCGGAACGGGGGCCGCACCCCGGTAGCGGGCATCATCCACGCCATTACCCTGCTGCTGATCATGCTCTTCCTGGGCAGGTGGGCGGCATATATTCCCATGGCCGCGCTGGCCGGCATACTGGTAAGCGTAGCCTACAATATGAGCGAATGGCAGAACTTCGTAGCCATCCTCAAGGGCCCCAGGAGCGACGCCACCGTACTGGTCATCACCTTTTTGCTCACCGTGCTGATAGACCTCACCGTGGCCATCGAGATCGGGATGATACTGGCAGCCTTCCTTTTCCTGCGGAAAATGACCCAGGTAAGCCAGGTGCACATCCTGAACCGGCAATTGCCCGTAGCCAACCATCACATTCCGCCCGGGGTGGAAGTATTCGAGATCACGGGGCCTTTCTTCTTTGGCGCCGCCTATAAGTTCAAGGATGCCAGCAAGCTGATAGAGAAAGCGCCCAAAGTGCTGATCCTCCGCCTGCGGGAAGTGCCTATGATAGACGCCACAGGCCTTCATACCCTGCAGGAAGTATATCATGACCTGAAGCACCGGGGCACCCGGCTGGTACTGTCCGGGGTACAGCATGAGCAGGTGATGACGGCATTGCGCCAGTCCCGTTTGTTATTTGCCATCGGCAAAGCCAATGTACTGCCCACCTTTGAAGCGGCGCTGGCCAGGAGCGGACAGCTTGTGGCGGAGATGCCCGCGTAATATTACCGCATGCATTGGGATACAGCGCCGATTCGGTAACTTTAATGCATGTCTAATCCCGCTATTTTATACACCCGTATCACGAAAGTGGACCACGCGCAGATGACGGAAGCAGAAGATGCGCTGGCTGCCGAAGAACCGCTGGAGATCAGGCTGTTGCACGGCCCTGCGCATAACCGCCGGCAGCAGCGCGTTACCGTTACCATGCGCACGCCGGGCGATGACCGCGAGCTGGCTACCGGCTTCCTCTTCACTGAAGGCATGATCCGCTCTGCCGCCGATATCGCGGATATCCGCACCCCGGACAACGACAGCAACCTGCTGCAGGTGTCCCTCCGTGAGCATGTACAGCCGGTGCTGCCACCGGTGCAGCGTAACTTCTACGCCAACTCCGGCTGCGGGGTTTGCGGCAAGGCTTCCACGGCGGATATCTTTACGCCGGTAAGGCAGCGCCCTGCTTCCTCCGTCTTTACCTTCCCGGCTGCGCGCCTGCTGGAGCTGCCGGGCATCCTGCGGCAACAGCAATCCCTGTTTGAAAATACCGGGGGCCTGCATGCAGCCGCCCTCTTTGATGCAGACGGGCAATTGCTGCTGCTGCGGGAGGACATCGGCCGGCATAACGCGGTAGACAAAGTTATAGGCGCCGCGCTGGCGACTGCCGGCGGAACGCACTTACCCGGCTGCCTGCTGTTGCTGAGCGGGCGGGCGGGGTTTGAGCTGATCCAAAAGGCCGCTATGGCCGCCATTCCGATGGTGGCGGCGGTAGGCGCACCTTCCGGCATGGCCGTAAAGATGGCGCAGGAATGGGATATTACGCTGATCGGTTTTTTAAGACAGCAACGTTGTAATATTTATACCAATGCGGAACGCTTAACACTTAATGCATGACGCAATTGCTTTCATTCAGCGTTACGCGTTCTGCCAAATGAAAAGAAATGGATACACAACCCGCTGCTGAAAACCCCGAACGCTTTACGGGATTAAAGCTTAGCAAGCCCAAAACAGTGGCCGCCGGGCTGCCGGCCGTACTGGTAAGCGCCCGGCACATACTGGCGGAAGCCGGCGCCCTGCGGGGCATGAAAGCGCTGCTGCAGCTCAACCAGCAAAACGGTTTTGACTGCCCCAGTTGCGCCTGGCCCGACCCGGACGACGAACGTTCCTCCTTTGCGGAATACTGCGAGAACGGCGCCAAAGCCGTGGCGGAAGAAGCCACCCTGAAAAAACTGACGCCCGCCTTTTTCTCGGAAAACAGTGTGGCTTCCCTGGCGGAGCTGAGCGATCATGAGATCGGCCGGAAAGGCCGCATTGCGCAGCCCATGTACCTGCCGGCAGGCGCCACCCACTACCAGCCCATTAGCTGGGAAGCCGCTTTTGATAAGATAGCCTGGCACCTGAACAGCCTGGCCTCACCGGATGAAGCCATTTTCTATACCTCCGGCCGTACCAGCAACGAGGCGGCTTTCCTCTACCAGTTGTTTGTGCGGGAATACGGCACCAACAACCTGCCGGACTGCTCCAACATGTGCCATGAATCCAGCGGTGTGGCCCTGGGCGAATCCCTGGGCATCGGCAAAGGCTCTGTTACCCTCGACGATATTCACCAGGCGGAGGTGATCCTGATCCTGGGGCAGAACCCCGGCACCAATCACCCGCGCATGCTGAGCGCCCTGCAGCGGGCCAAAAAGAACGGCGCCGTCATCATCGCCATCAATCCCCTGCGGGAGGCCGGGCTGCTGCACTTCCTGAACCCGCAGACGGTGAACGGCATCCTGAACATCAAGACCAGGCTGGCCGACCTGTTCCTGCAGGTGCGGATCAACGGGGATATGGCCCTGCTGAAAGCCCTGGCCCTGCTGCTGCTGGAAGCGGAAGCCAGGCAGCCGGGCGCCGTGCTGGACGCTGATTTCATAGCCACGCAAACCGCTGGTTATGACAGCTATGTGCAGCACCTGCAGCAATACAGCTTTACACAACTGGCGGCAGATTGCGGGGTGCCGCCGGAGCAGATCCGGGCTGCGGCGGAAGTATTGCAAAAGAAAAAGAAGATCGTGGCCTGCTGGGCCATGGGCCTTACCCAGCATAAGAACGCGGTGGACACCATCAGGGAAGTGGTGAACCTGCTGCTGCTGAAAGGCAGCATCGGCAAGCCCGGCGCCGGCACCTGTCCCGTGCGCGGGCACAGCAATGTACAGGGCGACCGCACCATGGGCATCTTTGAAAAGCCCTCCCCGGACCTGCTGCGCCGCCTGCTGGAAGTGTACGGCTTTGTGCCGCCGCAAACACATGGCTACGATACCGTAGCGTCTATCCGGGCCATGCTGGACGGGCAGGCCAAAGTGTTCATGGCCATGGGCGGCAACTTCCTGTCCGCCACGCCGGACACCGCGCTCACAGCCCGCGCCCTGCGTCAGTGCCGCCTCACCGTACACGTATCCACAAAGCTGAACCGCAGCCACCTGGTGCATGGGCAGGAAGCCCTGGTACTGCCCTGCCTGGGCCGCAGCGACCAGGACCTCCTGAACGGCGAGCCGCAGTTCGTGACCTGCGAAAACTCCATGGGCGTGGTACAAATGTCCAAAGGGGTGCTGCCGCCGGTATCCCCGGAGCTGCTGAGCGAGCCGGCCATCATCTGCCGGCTGGCCAGGACTACGCTGGGCCACCGCTCCAGGGTAAACTGGCTGCAGTATGAGCAGCATTATGATCATATCCGCCAGGACATTGAAAAAGTAATTCCCGGCTTTGAACAGTATAATGAGCGGGTGCGGCGGCCCGGCGGTTTCTACCTGCCCAACACTGCCCGGGAAGGCCGTTTTAACACGGAAAAAAGCGGGCGCGCGCATTTCAATATCGCGGACACTACCCCCCTGCTGCTGGCGGACGATGAATACGCCATGATGACCATCCGCAGCCATGACCAGTTCAATACCACGGTGTACGGCCTGGACGACCGCTACCGCGGCGTGCACAACGAGCGCCGGGTGATATTCATGCATGAAAAGGACATTGCCCGGGCGGGCCTGCAGCCCGGCAGCGTGGTGGACCTGGTGAGCGAACAGGATGGCCGGCGCCGGGTGGCGCACAAATTCATCGTGGTAGCCTATGATATCCCGGAAAGGTGCACGGCCACCTATTTCCCGGAAACCAACGTGCTGGTGCCCCTGGGTAGCGTGGCGGACAAGAGCAATACGCCGGTGTCCAAGCTGGTGATCATTAAAATTGTTAAAGACCTGTCAGGCTTTTAGAAACCTGAGAGGTCTGCTTTACCTGAACTGTAAAAACTGCGGGGAACGCAGCGCGGAAATATCAAAGCGGAAGTCCACTACGGTCGTGATCTCGAAGAACAGCGGGTTCACGGGCGCCGGGGCGTCCGGCATATAGAAGGCGGCTACGCGCAGGGTATTGAATGACATGTTCTCGTTGCGGATGCGCACCCCCAGGCCCACGGCGCTGCGCAGCGGGTTCTTGAAGATGCTGTTATTATTCTCCGTAAGCTGCGTGAACTGGAGGTAAGAAGAAAAATTGAACTTGAAGCCCAGCACTTTCAGCGGGCTGTAATACACCGTTTCCGATCTAACGTTCAGCCGCTGGTAGCCCGTCATGCGGGTGCCGCGGTAGCCCCATATGCCGTTCTCCACGTCTATGCTCAGGGGTTTGTAAAAGAAATTATTGGGATTGCCCAGGTAATCAATGCTGTTGAACTGCCGGAGGTACCCGCCGGCAAAATTGTTCAGCAGGCGGCTATAATACTCCACCCGGGCATGTATCACGGCGTCCTCGGAAGCCCGGTTGCGCCAGAAGCTGCTGAGGCCCAGCATGGTATTGAAAAGTCCCTGCCGCCGGGTGCTCCAGAACTTCTGCATTTCCAGCGCCGTATACAGGCGTCGGCGTCCCTTCCAGCTTTCCCAGCCGGAGGAGATGGCCGCATTGTAGCCCAGGGGAATATCCTCCGTTCTGCCAAAGCCGAAGAAATGGTGCGCCTTGAAGAAGTCCTGCCGGAAAGCCCTGAGCTGCGCCAGGTAATAGCGCCGGTCATTGTACACCGGGTCTGCCTGGAACTTGGGCTGGTGCGGGCTTCGCTGGAAGAACAGGTTATAGTGGCGCAGCAGGATGGCCACGTTGGGCTTGTAGCTTTCATCCAGCTCCTTTTTGGTGGGACGTATGAAGTTATAGCCTATCCATCCGTCTATTACCTGGTAGCGGTAGTCGCGGTACAGGCTGTCCGGGCGGCTCCAGTGGTTGATGGAGAAATTCTCGGCCAGGAACAGGCCCCCTACCAGGGCCGCACTGTTGCGGTACAGGGGCCGGTTGATATTGATATAATAAGACCCTTCGAGCACGCCGGTATCCAGGGCCACCGGCGTATAGTCGTTCAGGGTAGTATACCCTGCGGAAGCATCGATAAAGGAGCCGGCTACATTGAACTTGGTATAGCGGATAGAGGTGCCCCAGGGCGGCTGCCAGTCATTACGCCAGGATACGCCTATATCTATCGCCTGGCCGGCGCCGAACAGGTTGTTGTTGGAAACGCCGCCTCTGAAAGAGGTGGTGGTCAGGTTAGACAGGTCTGCGCCGTACTCAAACACGTCCTTGGTCACCACCAGCAGGTCCACGGAATCGGGGGAAGCCGCCGCGTTGATGATGTACAGGCGGGCATCCTGGATAAAGGGCCGGTTACGCAGGTAGCGTTCATTGTCGGCCATGGTGTAGGGATCTATGGTGTCGTGCTCCCGGAAGAACAGGGATTGCCGGATCACCCATTCATTGGTGGTATAGTGCAGGCGGTTGGCCAGCTTCAGCAGCCGCATGCTGGAAGAGAACGTGGTATCATTGATATTACGGGGGCCAAACACCTGCACCTGCCGGTAGTAGATATCGCGCACTACCCGGCCGGCAAAAGGCTGGAAGTACCGTTCGCTTTTTACCAGCGAGCTGTCGGCGCTTACCGGCTCCGGCGCGTCCTGGCGGGTAATGCGCCGGATCAGCGAATCGCGGTAATTTTTATTGCGTATGGAATCCCGGTATTCACCCAGGCGTCTGAAAAAGCCGTTACGGGCAGGTTTGGGCGTAGTGTCCTGCTCCTGTTGCGGATGGTCCCCCCCGCGCATTGTCCCACCCTGCACTATGCATGGCTGCACGAGGCAGCAACAGCAGATCAACCGGCATATTATTTTAATGAGTCTTCCCAATCGTTTCAGACAGCTTAAATCACGTGTAACAGTGGCTGTAATCTATTAAAAAAAAGCAAAACGAAAAAAAGGAAAACTGCCGGCGTCTATTTCCTTAAAAGGCCTGACAACAGGGAGATCAGGAACAATACCACGAAAATGAAGAATAACACCTTGGCAATGGAAGCCGCCCCGGCCGCAATACCGCCAAAACCGAATACAGCCGCAATAATAGCAACGATAAAGAAGATAAGTGCCCAGCGTAACATAATAACAGTTTTTGGTGATATAAGTGCGGAAGCAATTATCATTCCAGAACAGCTACCAGCTAACTGCTGATGATCGTGGTTTCCCAGCCATCGTAGCGGCCGTTCATTTCCCGGGCCAGCTCCCAGAGGTACATCACCACCTGGTCTATACTATGCTCGTCTGCCCGGTCCCTGCGGGAAATATGCAGCACCAGGGGATATTCCGGGTCCCTGCTCCGGCCGCTTTCCTCCAGGCGGAAGCCGTCCTGTTTTACATGCAGCCAGTACTGTTCCCGTTCCCCTTCCCGGCCGAAATGGATCCAGTGGTCGATCTGCCGCTCCTTTTCCCCGATGTCCCCATATTTTTTCAGCATGCGCAGCACCTTGCGGTTCTGTATGCGCTGGAATTCCTGCACATCCGGCAGCAGGAAATCGAAATACAGCTCCCAGGTGCGGTCCTCCTTTACCCCGTAATCATAGCGGTAGGCAGGAAAATTGATCATTACATCCGCAATGGCTTTGTCATGCAGCAGGGTGTTGCCGGTATAGAAATAAAAGTCCCTGACGCCGTTGGAAATGGTGCGGCCCACAAAATAAGCATTGAGCTTCACCTCCAGTTGTTCTACCAGGGAATCCTCGATCTCGCCGAGCATGGCAAACTCATCGCCCTGCGGAAAGCCATCTGCCCGGGGATGGTTGAGGTACACGGAAATAAAAATGGCGTGCGGCTTGTCCTTCAACGGCGCAAAACGGCGCAGGTCCAGGTCTAAGCCTATAATAGCGGGATTGTCCTCGATAGAACAGGTATAAATGTCCCAGTCTGGTTGGTAATCACGGTGCATATGGCTACGAATTGGAATTGGAAGTGGCTGTAAAGGTACGAAGTTTGCACCCTCGTTCTTACTCCTTATTTCCCATTCATCATAAATGCTTTTCAACCGGTTGAATTCCTATTACTTTTACAGGCCAGATAAAGCAGGAATTGAAGCAAAAACTGAGAAGAAATATACATATGCGGACTTTTGTTTTTTTAGGGATATTATTCATTACGGGCATCGCAACGGCAATAGCGCAGGAGCGTGGCAGGGCCGGCGGCGGCAGCGGCACCATCTATGGAAAGCTGGTGGACGCGGCAGGCGGCAAGCCGGTGGAATATGCTTCGGTGGCACTGTTGCGCCAGGCGGATTCCTCGCTGGTGACCGGCATGCTGTCCAAGGGTAACGGCGATTTCAGCTTTGAGCAGGTGGCCCAGGGACGTTATATACTGAGAGTGAATTTCATAGGTTATACGACCATCTATAAAAATGTGCAACTGGCGCCCGGCAACAGCAGCAAGGATGTAGGCAATGTAGTGCTGAAAGCTAATGTAAGATCGCTGGCCGGCGTGGAAGTAGTGGGGGAAAAACCTACCTATACCATGGCCATCGATAAAAAAGTGTTCAATGTAAGCAAGAGCCTGGCCACCACCGGCGGCACCGCGGAAGACGTGCTGAAACAGGTGCCCTCCGTGAACGTGGATATTGACGGCAATGTATCGGTGCGCAACGGCAGCCCCACCATATTCGTGGACGGGCGCCCTACCACGCTCACCATCGACCAGATACCGGCAGACGCGATAGAAAGCATAGAAGTGATCACCAACCCCTCCGCCAAATATGATGCGGAAGGGATCAGCGGCATCCTCAACATTGTGCTGAAGAAAAACCGCAAAGCGGGGATCAACGGCACGGCCAATGCCGGCATTTCCTCGCTGGGCGGCGTAAATGCCGGCGCCAACCTGAACCTGCGGCAGGACCGTTTCAACTTTTTCCTGAGCTATAACCTGCGCAGCCGTAAAGGATGGATGAACAGCCACCTTTTCCGGAAGAACATCGGCTCCGATACCATTACCTACCTGGACCAGTACCAGGACGGCGACCGTTTCCGCCGCTTCCAGTTTGGCCGCGTGGGGGTAGACTGGTTCATTGACAACCGCAATACCCTGACCATTTCCCAGGGCATTGTGGCCGGCAATTTCGGGAACGATAATGACCAGACCTTATATGACCTGGACGCCAGCCAGCAGCGTATCCGCTACGGCACCGGCATTGACAACAGCGAACGCAGCTTCCGCAACTACTCCACCCAGTTGGGATTCAAGCATACCTTCGCCAAAACAGGCCATGAGCTGACGGCAGACGTGAACTACAACCGGGCCAACGGCGATAACAGCACGGATTACTCCCTCCAGTATTACAATATGGCGCATGAGCCGATTGTGGAGCCCCGCCAGCCGGAGCTGCGCTATGGCCGCGGCGACGGTAATACCACCTATTTCACCGGCCAGATAGACTACGTGGACCCTGTGACGGAAAACTCAAAACTGGAGGCCGGCTTAAGGACCACGGCCCGCACCTTCAACAACCAGATGACCACCATGGGCCTGAACTATCAAACCGGCGAGTTTGAGCTGGACAGCGCCCTGTCCAACAGGTACCACTATAAAGAGCATGTGAACGCCGCGTATGTCAACTACAGCGGCACCATCAAGGACTTCGGCTACCAGGCCGGCGTAAGGGCCGAACAGTCCTTCTACAACGGCAATATGCAAAGCGCCAAGAACAGCGAGTACGAGATAGACTACCCGGTGAGCCTGTTCCCCAGCGTATTCCTGTCGCAGAAGCTGAAGGGCGATCATGAGCTGCAGGCCAACTACAGCCGCCGTATCCGCCGCCCCTGGTTCCGTGACCTGCTCCCCAACCTGGAATACAATGCGCAGAGCGCCAGCCGCGGCAACCCGGCATTACGGCCGGAGTTCACCAACTCTTTTGAACTGTCTTACCTGAAAACGTTTGCGCAAAAGCACAACGTAATGGTATCGCTGTATTACCGGAACACCAACAACGCCATTACGGACTTCTATACCGATACCACGCTGATCCTCAACGACCAGCCGCAGAAAGTAGTGCTCTCCTACCCGGTGAACGCCGCTACCCGCAATGCCTGGGGCGCGGAATTTACCGTGCGCAACGAGATACTGCCCGGCTGGGACATTACCACCAACCTGAACCTGGCCCAGACCAAGGTGAACGCCGACAACCTGGGCACCGACCTGACCAACAGCGGCTTTGTATGGTTCGGCAAGGTGAACAGCAACACCAAGCTGCCCTGGAACCTGCTGCTGCAGGTAACCGGCAACTATGAATCCAAACGGATACAGCCGCAGGGCGAAGAAGCGGCAGAGTACCAGATAGACATGGCCATCCGGAAAGATTTCCTGAAGGATAAATCCCTTTCGGTGACCCTGGCCCTGGAAGACATCTTTAACCAGGACAGGGACCTGAGCTGGACCCGCACCGAATTTGCCGAACAGGAAAGGTACCGCAAGCGCGCCTCCCGCGAGCTGCGCCTGAACGTATCCTGGCGCTTTGGCAAAATGGATGTGAACCTGTTCAAACGCCGCGTAAACCGCGGCGGTGAGGGCGACCAGCAACAGCAGATGGATAATGATGGGTGATGGAATGATAAATGTAAAATTTTACATTTGGAATTTTACATTCTATATTTGACCCTCATGGCAGAAAATATACACCACAACCACTCCATTACCCTTCGTTTCCTGGCCCAGCCTTCCGATGTGAACTTTGGCGGCAAAGTGCACGGCGGCGCCGTAATGAAATGGATAGACCAGGCAGGCTATACCTGCGCCGCCCAATGGAGCGGGCAATACTGTGTAACCGTATACGTAGGCGGCATCCGCTTTTACCAGCCCATTGCCATCGGCCACCTCGTAGAGATCACCGCTTCCGTGATCTACACCGGCAACAGCAGCATGCATATCGCCATTAACGTGTATGCGTCCAACCCGCGGGAAAGCCACCGCATTAAAACCACCCACTGCATCATGGTATTTGCGGCCGTGGACGATAACGGCAAAACCGTGCCCGTGCCCAAATGGACGCCGGAAACGGAAGAAGAGCTGCACATGCACGATTATGCCCAGCGCCTGATGGACCTGCGAAAGAATATAGAAGAGGAGATGAAACCGTATTTGTAATTGCAGCTAGTGTGTGAACTGCATCTCGCTGAGGTTCTTATACAAGCCGCCGGCTACGCCGATCAGCTCCTTATGGGTACCTTCCTCCACGATCTGTCCTTTGTCCAGCACAATGATCTTGTCTGCCTTGCGAACGGTGGACAGGCGGTGAGCGATCACGATGGAGGTACGGCCTTCCATCAGTTTTTCCAGGGCGTCCTGCACCAGCCTTTCCGACTCGGAGTCCAGGGCGGAGGTAGCCTCATCCAGTATCAGGATGCGGGGATCCTTGAGCACGGCGCGCGCAATGGCAATGCGCTGGCGCTGCCCGCCTGACAGTTGTATGCCCCGCTCTCCCACCACCGTATCCAGCCCCTGCGGAAAGCGCTGTATGAATTCCCAGGCATTGGCCTTCCTGGCTGCTTCCATAATTTCGTCGTCTGTCGCCCCCGGCTTGCCGTAGGCAATGTTCTCGCGGATGTTGCCGCCAAACAGGAACACGTCCTGGGGCACTACCGCCATCTGCGCGCGCAGGGCGGACAGCGGGATGTCTGCGCTGTTCTTTCCGTCATAGGCGATATGCCCGCCCACGGGATCGTACAGGCGCAGCAGCAGCGATACGATGGTGCTTTTGCCGGCGCCGCTGGGGCCTACCAGGGCCACCTGCTGGTCGGCTTCCACCTGGAATGACACATCCGTCAGCACATGAATATCTTCCCGGGAGGGATAGTGGAAGGTAACGTTCTCAAAGGAGATCTGCCCGCCCAGGTGATGCTCCGGCGCTACCTGCGAGCTGTCTGTGATGGGCTCTGCCGGCTCGTCCAGTATTTCCAGGAGGTTTTCCGTAGCCCCCATGCTTTTCTGGATATTGGTATATACTTCCGCCAGGCCGGTAACGGAGCCGCCGATAAAGCCGGAGTAAATGATAAAGGAGAACAGCTCGCCGGCGGAGGACATTTCGCCGGTGGAGATGAGCAGCGCCCCTTTCCAGATAACGGCCACCATGGCGCCGAAAATACCCATGATCAGGAAGGAGGAAAAGGCGCCCCGGTACTTGCCGCTTTTCATGCCGGTGGCGGCGGCTTCCAGGGTCTTTTGCCGGTAGCGTTTCATTTCAAAGAACTCGTTGGCGAAGGCCTTTACGTTCAGGATGCCCTGCAGGGTTTCCTCCACGATGGTGTTGGCCTCCGCCACCTGCGTTTGCACCTGCTTGGAAAAACGGCGTATAAAGCGGCCGAAGAAATAGGCAATGAGCATGATGACCGGGAATATGGCCAGCATGAACACGGTGAGCTTGGCGGAAGTATGCAGCAGCAGGGCAATGCCCCCCACGATCACGATGATCTGCCGGATAAATTCCGCGATGGTGGTGGTGAAGGTTTCCTGCAGCAGGGAAATGTCTGAGGAGATACGGCTGCCCAGCTCTCCCACCCTCCTGTTCAGGAAAAATTTCATGGGCAGCCGGATGAGGTGGTTGTAAATATGCTGCCGCAGGCTGGCCAGTGTTTTTTCCGTAACGTTCACAAACAGCACGATGCGGAAATAGGAAAACACGGCCTGTCCTACCAGCACGGCCGCCAGCAGCAATCCCAGGCGGTTGATGTTCTCCATCAGGTGGCCCTGGGCGCTGGAATCCACCAGGTCGCCCAGCAGCTTGGGAAAGGCCAGTCCCGCCAGGCTGGAAATGAACAGGAAGAGCATACCCAGGCTGAACTCCGGCCAGTAGGGCTTTACATACTTGTACAGCCGCAACGTTTTCCGGAGGGATTGTATATTGAAGTTCTTACGGAAGCTTTTCTTGAAATCGAAGTATCGCATCGGTCCGGATCATTAAAAAATTACTGTTCGTACAGCGTATAAGGGTTCATTGATATTTGTTCAGTCAGCATATAGGACGAACAGGCGGGGCAATATATTTTAAATCCGGGAGATAAAAAAAGCGGGGCGGAAAAAAGAAAGGATCACAAAACCTGGCCGGCCCTGTGATCCCTTTCCTTCTCACAATTGACGGGTAAAACCCTTATTGATCTGTACGTCTTTCCGTACCGTAGCGGGCAGAATCGGAGCCCGGGTTGATAGCGCCCGGCGGCTGTACCGCGCTCGGGGCTGTATCCCTTGTCATGGCGGTATCCGGCATGGTCAGCACGCTATCGGGTGATTCCAGCATCGAGGAATCCGTATTGGTATTCTGGCCGCTGCCGCAGGCGGTTAAGAGTGCGCCGGAAAGGCCGGCCGCCAGCAGCAGGTATAAACACTTGCTTTTCATACGATAATATTTTTATTTTTTAAAGGTCGTATGGAACCTCGCATTAACCTGCCCCTGTATTAGCAATGTTTATCATGCTCGGTTTCATACATTAATAGTTTTATGTTACAGTAATGAACAGTTTTTAACGGCTTATTGCCCGCCATCTTCCGGCGGCACCCGGTTCATGGAAGAAGTATCCGGGTACATGGAAGTATCCCGCATGGCGCCCGAGGTGTCCTGTATCACATCGGAAGAGGTGTCTATATCATTCATATCCTCGCCGGTGCCACTGTTGCGGGAGCTGCCGCAGGCGAACAGGAACATGCTGATGATCATAGCCAGGCAAATGGTCATCCCCAGTTTGTAAAGCGACGCCTTTTCTATTTTTATTTTATTCATATCAGGAAGCATTTACGTTAAACAATAAAAATATGGTCCTGACCAACGCAGAGAAAGAATTATGCCAACCGGCGAAAAGCCGCCTGTTCCTGTATTTATGGATGTAAGGTATGCTGTACCTTTGTTGCATGAGCCGATCATATGCTGACCTTCCTCTACATTATGGGCATGTACCGCCCTGGCTGGCCCGCCGCATGAGCCAGTTGGGCGGCGCCATTACCGAAGCCATCGCGGGCGAGTACGGCAAGGGGGAAGTGCTGCGGCGGCTGAGCGATCCCTGCTGGTTCCAGGCGCTGGGCTGCGTGCTGGGCATGGACTGGCATTCGTCCGGCATTACCACCAGCGTGATGGGCGCGCTTAAAAAGGCGCTGAACCCCATGGCCCGGGAACTGGGCATTTACATCTGCGGCGGCAAGGGCAGGCATTCCCGGGAAACGCCGGCGGAGCTGCTGGCCATTGCGGAGCGTACAGGCCTGCCCGGCCCCCTGCTGGTGCGCAGCAGCAGGCTGGCCGCCAAGGTGGACAACACGGCTATCCAGGACGGCTTTCAACTGTACCTGCATTCCTTCATTGTTTCCGACGAAGGGGAATGGGCGGTGATACAGCAGGGCATGAACGACGCCAGCGGAATGGCCCGGCGTTACCACTGGCACTCGGCAACCATGCCTTCTTTTACGGAAACGCCCCATACTTTCATTTACGGGCAAAACCAGGGGCAGATCCTGAACCTGACGGATACCGCGGCCGCGCCCACCAAAACAGGCCTGCTGCAGGTGGTACAGGAAGGGCCGCGTATGCTGCCGGAAATACGCCGGCTGGTAATGCCGGGACATCATGATGTAAGGGCCCCGGATGTGGACCTGAAACGGCTGGGCAGCGTACTGGCCTTAGCGCATGAGCGGGGGCTGCATGATTTTGAATCGCTGCTGCTGCTGGAGGGCGTAGGGCCGCGCACCCTGCAGTCCCTTACCCTGGTGAGCGAGGTGATCTACGGCACCCCTTCCCGCTTTACGGACCCGGCCCGCTTTTCCTTTGCCCATGGCGGCAAGGACGGGCACCCCTTCCCCGTACCGGTGAATGTATATGACGAAACCATCCGGGTGCTGGGCCATGCCCTGCAAAAGGCCAGGGTGGGACAAACAGAAAAGCAGGAGGCCATTAAAAAGCTGTCTGCACTGTCGGAGCGGCTGGAGCAGGATTTTATTCCCAATGAAAATTTTGAGCAGGTAATTGCCCGGGAAAGGGCCGATTCCTGGCAACACGGCGGGCGCACAGTGATGGGCCGGGCCACGCCGCCGCCCGGGAAAAAAGGCGGGCAGCAACTGGAGCTGTTCTGAGATGGGGTGGAAATTACACAATATGAAGAATGAAGTGGGAAGTATGAGGTATGAAGTGCGAAACGGGGTATATGAGGGGAGCGACAGCAGTTTCACAGGAGTTTACCGGGAGTTGCACAGGGACTGCAGGGGGAAAATACCGGAAAACATACAGGAAGCACCGAAGGAACAGGGGTAAAAGAAAAGAGGTTGCTTCTTTCGAAACAACCCCTTTAGTCTCTTTTGCTTATTTCCTACGCTGGCATTGTCCAGTTCAGGTGCTGAGGGTTTGTTCTCAGGCTATTTTTCAATAACCACCCCTTTTAAGTAAAAGAAACGTTCACTTATATACCCGCCAAGTTCGTGCCAGATATGCCGGCATTGGTCCCTTTTTTGGAACTGTTTCTGTAAAATCATTGATATATGGCACGTTATTCAAAAAAAGCGCAGGAAACGGTAGCAGAAGCCGTGCACAAGCAAAAGCAGGGCAAGCTAAAAAGCGGCTCCAGGGGGCCTAAAGTGAAGAGCCGCAAGCAGGCTATCGCCATCGGGCTGTCTGAAGCGCGGGAAAAGGGCGCCAAAGTGCCGCCTCCAAAAAAATCAGGCAAAAAAAAGTAGCCGCCCCCCATGCACTATGATACCCTAAGCATACCGGAGGCCACCCGCCTGCAGCAGGCGCTGCGGGAAAAGCTGGTGATACAGCCCCGCGATTTCCCGCTACAGGTAGTTGGCGGCGCCGATATTTCGTTCAACAGGTTCAGCACCACGGTATACGCCGGCATTGTGCTGCTCAGCTTCCCCGCTTTGCAGCCGCTGACGTATTCCCTGGTGAAGAAGGAGGTACATTTTCCCTACGTACCGGGTTACCTGGCTTTCCGGGAAGTGCCCGCTTTAATGGAAGCCTGGGAGCAACTGCCCCTGAAACCGGATGTGCTGGTGGTGGACGGCCACGGGATCGCTCACCCCCGCCGTATGGGCATTGCCGCACATTTTGGCGCACTATCGGGGCAGGCCAGCATTGGCTGCGCCAAGAAACGGCTGTTTGGCACCTATACCGAACCGGGGCCGGAACGCGGCGCCTATACGCCCCTGCTGCACAAAGAGGAAGTGATCGGCAGCGTGCTGCGCACCAAAGCCCACGTAAAGCCGGTGTTCGTATCGCCCGGGCATCGCATGGATGTGCAGGACAGCCTGTCGCTGATCCTGCAGTGCTGCGGGCGCTACCGGCTGCCGGAACCCACCCGCCTGGCCCATGCCGCCGTGAACCGTTTCCGGCTGGGCGAACTGCCCGAAGGTATTACACAAATTCCCGCGGATCATTAAAATTTCCGATTTTATTAATGTTGGAAATGATTAACAATCAATATATTTTATATCTTGTACGCCCAACGGAGTGCAAGGTTTATAACTATTCTATATATTTAATTAATTTGCATTATACAAAGGACTACCATGAAAGCGTCAACTATTAGCTTCCCTAGTGTATTTGAGACCGCATTCGGCAATACAGAAAACTCCTCCAAAGACCTGCTGAACGGCATTAAGGTAAAAAAAGATGAAACCTGGTATATCGTGGGCAACCTTGCGAAGCGCGGGGGCATCAATCCCGGGCGCATCACCAATGCGGCGCCGATGGAAGACGATTATGATATCCTTTTCAAATCTGCCATGATCAACGTGGCGGACAAGGTGCAGCAGCCCCTGTCCATCACCATGGGCTTTCCTTTCTCTACCTACAACATTTACAAGCAGGCGGCCGAGCAGTTCCTGGGCAAACGGCATTTCCTGATCGAATATGATACGCAGACCTTCAATACCAAGGGCAGCATTAAGAAAGCGATGCTGGACATCGAGAAGTTCGAGATCATCCCGGAGATCGTGGGTGGCATTATCGGCCTGAAGAAGACCCTCGGCGAGCCTAACCTGGACAACTTCATCGCGGTGAGCTTCGGCTTCGGCACCATTGAAGGCGGCATGGCCACCGGCGACGGCCTGATCAACCGTACCTGCTTCAGCTCCCACGGCATCAAGTACGCGATCAACAACCTGGCCCGCGAGCTGAATAAAAAATACTACCTGGACATGAAGAACGAGCACCAACTGGACGACGCTTTCATGAAAGGCTCCATCTTCACCAACCGGAAAAGAATAGACCTGAAAGAAGCCCGCAAGGAGGTGCTGACCCAATATTACAAAGAGGTGGTGTCTCCCCTGCTGCGCAACTACTTTACCGACCTGGATTTTGAGCAGTGCCAGAAGATCTACCTCATGGGCGGCGGTGCGCATTACCGTGAATTAACGGATGCTTTTGTAGATGAATTCCGGGATTTTATACCTGTGGAAGTGGCCCCTTCTCCCGAAAACCTTATCAGCATCGGGTACCTGTACAACTCGCTGCGCATATCCGATGATAAACCCCAGCGAAGCGTAGGCGTGGACCTGGGAAATGCTTCGTCTATCATTTCTATCTTTGAGGAAGAAAAGTTAAATTTATCAGGCAGCGCTAATCTTTGATGAACTCTATAACCGAACTATTCAGGAATGCCCTCGGTAAACACCGGTTCCTGTTACCACGCCAGGTAATAGTGCAGGGCGGTATTGAAGCTACTATCCCCGGGCGTATTGACGGCAGCGTAAAGGGCGATGTAAGAACGGAGGGATTGCTGATCATAGGCCAGCAGGGCAGCGTGCGCGGCAACGTATATGCTACGGACCTGGTGGCCTACGGTAAAATTTACGGCGACATTTACATCAGCAACAAGGCGGTGATCAGTAACGTGGCCTACGTAAAAGGCGACGTGAACGCCCTGGTGCTGGAGGTAAAGGAGGGCGCCGTGATAGAAGGCGCCATCCGTAAAAGCGTGGCCGCCCGGCAGGCCCCGGAAACCGACAAGCCGGATGAAGCCGCCGCACCGGTAGGCGAAAAAGAAACGCCACCCCCGGATGAGGAAGTGGCGAACTGGTTTTGAGGACTCATGCTACTCCAGCACCATTACAAATCCACCCCCTGCAGGCAGGGTAAGGTCTGATCTCTTTTGTCTTGTTGTATCCAGGACAGTTGTTGAAAACAGTTCACCTCCTGTACCGTCTGCAAACAGCGTAGCCTTGCTTTTCTTAAATGAGGCCATGTCAAGATCAATTGTCCTGTCATTTTTATCGCCATTAATGCCGGCCACGTACCAGCGATCACCGCTTCGCCGGGCAATAACAGCGTATTTCCCGGGATAGCCTTCGATAAATCTCACATCATCCCAGTTATCTGGCAGCTTTCTTAAAAACGCCTTCACATCCTCAGGCACCTGCACCATTCCTTCCGGCGATTGTGCGTAATGCTGTATACCCGATAAGAATAAAACGGAAAGGGCCAGTTCAAAAGCGGGCGTGGTTTTCCGGGTGCAATTAGACGATGTAAGCCCCGTAAGGTTCATGGGTGTAAAATCCATCGGGTCAAATGCGTTCCTGGTGAAGGGCAGCATAGCGCAGTGGTTGGCCTGCTTATCGGCAGCTTTCTGGTCAAATGTCACCATCTCCATGCCATAAATCGCTTCGGCAGTCATAAGGTGAGGATAGGTTCTTTGCCAGCCTCTCGGCAATGTAGCACCGTGAAAGTTTACCAGCAGCTTATATTTTGCCGCATCATTCAAAATGTCAATATAGTATTGAATCATGCTCCGGCCATCTCCACCGAAGAAATCGATCTTTACGCCTTTAATGCCCAATGCCTGCAGGCGGCTGAATTCCTTTTCCCTTCCTTGCTTCGTCAGCAATACGTCTTTAGGGTGATATTTGATCGTGTTCCAGTCACCTGCAGAATTGTACCATAATATCAGTCCAACATTTTTCTGTTTTGCATATGCTGACAGTTCGGCTATTTTTTCATACCCGATCCTGGTATCCCAGTCTGCATCTATCAGGCAGTATTGCCAGTGCATATCATGGGCATAGTCAATATACTTTTTTTGCTCACTGTAAGTGATATTGTCATCCTTGCTGTTGATCCAGCTCCAACTGGCTTTCCCGGGTTTTACAAAAGAGGCGTCCTTTAACACGGCGGCCGGCGCCAGATCGGTGCCCAGGGTTGATTCTGCCATTGTTTTCAAACTTCCAATTGTTATAATACGCCAGGGCGTAAGCCACGGCTTATTATTTACCGGCAAATAGCCGCCGCCTGTAAACACTTCCCTCGGATCGGCAAAGCCGATTGAATAAACAGACGAGGCAGAATCATTGATCAATCTTGTGCCGCAATAAGCGCCATCAAGCGCTGCTTCGGTGATCAACACCCATATATCATTTGTTTTAAACAAAGCGGGGTACACCCAACCTGACTTTAAGGGCGATACCGTGCCAACAGGAATGCCCTGCAGATAATGTTCCTCATAAGACGGGTGACAATGCTCGAAACCTGTTTTTGCTTCACTCATCGGCTGCAACCAGGCGCTTGTTTCTTTGTCAAATGAAAACGAGGAGCATTCCTTAACTATCGTCTCAGTATCCTTTATCCAGGGGAAGGAATACCGGAAAGCCGCCCCGTCGTTGGACAGCCGGAAAATGATGTCCATTTTTTTCTCTTCTTCATTGGCAAATGACATCACCAGTTGATTGGCCTGGTAAAGGATGCTGCTTTTCTTTGCATTCTTCGTTTGGTAACTATCCGTTATACGTTCCGGTTTGGATGCCATGACCAGTTTCATGCCTTTCGTAAAATCATGCCCCTGCATCATCACGCCCAGGGCCGAAGGCTGAATGACGCCAACACCGGATTTTTGTATCGCGTATTGAATTTCACCTGAAGCCGACAAAAACACGTTTAGGGCAATGGATTTGTCCGGGCTCTGTAATTGGGCAAGCCGCTGCGCCTGTAACCGGTTCACTGTCCCTATCCCCCATCCACTCATGCCGATGAGGAGCCCGGCTAAAAGAATTGTTTTTTTTACACTCATTTTCAATACTATCATGATTTATAATTTTATCAAATTCACAAAGCAGCCATTAAGGAACGATAAGCTTCTCAGTGAAGCTAAATGCCTGCAGATCTATCCTGACAATGTAGAGTCCTGCCGTTAGCCGCGCGTCGATCTCTATCTTGTTATTGCCTTGAGCGGTCTTTTCGTAAAGCATTCTGCCCACGTTATCATAAATTCTTACGACCGCTTTCCCGGAAATTTTCGGAAGAAGGATCGTAAACCTTCCTTCACTGGCGGGATTCGGATACAGGCTAATAGCATCCTCATCCATATTGGCTTCCGTTAGCGATGCCGGTTGTACCCTGGCAGCCGCAGCACTGCCTGATGTCAGGGTGACGTTAAAGGTCTGCGTGCTCTGGCATCCCCCGCTATTGGTGTAGGTAGCTACATAGCTCCCTGCCTGGCCGGCCTGGATGTTTGAAATGGTTATTTCACGCGTAGCAGCACTGAAATTACCCGGCCCGCTCCAGCTCCACGATCCTCCCTGGACAGGCTGGGGCCCAAACTGCACGCTGCCGCCTGCGGTTACAACAGTATTGGCGGTCTGCTGCCAGCCTCCGCCATTTACCCGTACGTAGGGGGTGATGGCAGTGGGCGTACAGGCGACGGGCTCTCCATAAACGATACCTCTACCGGCTGTACTCATATATACTCTTCCAAAGACATTCCTATCTCCCTGCACGAATTGCCCGTTACCCGGACCGCCATATTCATGCGCATCATCATTTACCCGAACCCACGAAACACCCTGGTCTGTTGAGCGATAAACACCTCTGACATTGTTGATGGTGCCCCAAATGTAAATTGTGGGATAATTTGCCCCGGGGGCAGCCACTCCAAAACCAACGGCTCCACAATTGGCAACACCGCTTATGGTTGAAAACGTTTGTGCGGAGTTGGTTGAACGCGCCAGCCCTCCGTTGTGCAAAGCTATCCAAACATGACCTTCCATCCCGGGCGCCAGCCGGATGACTTTTGAGCCGCCGCCCGCAACGGAACCGGCCTGGGAAAATGAAGCTCCGCCGTTGGTGCTCACCATTACTGCGCCATTCCCGGGATTGTAGGCATAAAATTTATTGGAATTGACCGGGTCGCCAACCGGCCGCGCTTCATTAAAACTTAAACCACTTACCGCAGACCAGGAAGATCCGTTATTAGTTGACCGGTATGTGACAGCAGATTCCCTCGGGGAATGCAACACGATATTACCGTCAGCAGATAATGCCACCTGTCCCTGGGTGCCGTTCATGCTATTTTGGGTCCAGGTTAATCCCATATCATTAGAATAATACATGGAGTTCCCTACCCGGACAATTTTGCCTGTATTCCGGGCAGCTACGGCCAGGCCGGTGGTGGTGCCCATCTGTGGATTATGAATTGGTGCGTATTGATCAACATTGGCGGCGTGCCTGAATCCATCATAATCGCCAATAACAGACACTACAGGGCCATTGGGGATACTTTCCAGGCCCAGCGGCACGGTTTCTTCAAGTCCTCTTACGGTAAAATGCCAGGTACCGCCGGAGCTGATGTTATCATTCCTGAAAATACCATTGCCCGAAGTGACCCAAACCCTTTCCGTATTGAAGGGATCAAATTCTATGGAGCCTGCCCAGTGGATGGCGTGCCCGCCAACCCAGGTTATGCCATCGGGATCCAGGGTAAATCCCCGGTCTACCACATCCACCCAACCTGAACCACCATTTGTGCTGAGGAATATCCTGTCGCCCCAGGCCCCGTTCTGGTTCATATAGGTGTTGATAGTAGTAGCCACAATCCTGTTGGGATTATTGGGGTCAACGCTGATTCCCCCGAATGCCCTGTTGAATCCGGCGGGTGTAATGTTTGTCCAGGCACCGGTGGAAATGTTGTACTTCCAGATCTGCCCGTTGTCCATGGGCTCCGGTGCTGACCAATGCGCATGCGGTCCCGCACCATTGCCATAAGTGAGATACAGGTTTCCGTTGCTTGCCAAAGCCGCCCGATGCGGCATATAGGTGGTGGTAGCGCCGGCAACAGCGGAAAAAGACTGCCCGCCATTATCACTCCGGTACAGGTTGGTGCTTCCGCTGCGTGAAACTCCGACAATGATCCTTTGGGTAGCACCGCCTGCAACACTGCTTCCGTCTAACACCACAAAACTAATCCCGTTCTCATTGGGGGTTGTGGTTACATTCAGTGAGCTCAACCTGCTCCAGGTGGCGCCCGCGTCGGTGCTTCTGAATAATCCGTTCCAGCGGGTGCCACAGTACAGAATGTTGCTGTTGTGGGGGTCCACTACAAGCTTTTCACCGGTTTGCCGCCCCATACCATTGCCATGCGCCTTGAATTGATTGCTGACATCTGTCACGGTAAAGGTATTGCCATAATCGTCAGACCGGAGAATGGCCGTTTTCCCATTGTTGAAATAAGAGATGCCTACCAGCATATAGACCCTGTTGGGCGATTGGGGGTCTATGGCCAAAGACTCGACACCAAGGAAACCGACTTCATCGTCCGACACCCAATCCAGCAAGGGGACCCAACTCGAAGTGGCAGCATTCCAGCGGTAGGCTCCTCCCACGTCTGTCCGGGCATACACCAGGTTTTGCTCGGTTTTACCCGGGATTATTGCAGAAACAAATCCACCACCGCCAATAGCCACATTCTTCCAGGCATAGTCTGCCGTGGCCTGGGCCTTCAGTTCAGCGCCCTGGAACCCAATAGTTACGTGAAGAAAACTGAGAAAGGCCAGTAATTTTGTTTTCATAGCATTTATGTAGTTTAAGTAAATCCCGGTGGACCGGGGGCATCCGGAAAGATCTTATGCCGTGCGCCACTGCCTGTGACGCGGGAAGGTTAGCAGCAGCAGGCCTATTTTCATAACGGGCGATCTTTCTTTTAATTGATGCCGTAAAACTACAGGGATGTTCTTTAAGGCAGGGTTCTCAAATGTTACAAACTATGGCAAAAAATGTTGCAGCTCCTGGTTTTACTCCGCGTTCAGGTTCCGGGAAGGGTTCGTCAGCACGGCACTCATTACATGGGCGGCTATGGTGATGAATGCAATGCCCAGGGCAAATGCACCCGCTATTATAAATATCCACCCATTTATCTCCACCCGGTAGGCAAACCGCTGCAGCCAGCCATTCAACACCCTCCAGGCTACCGGCGAGGCAATAACAAACCCCAGTAGCACCAGCCGTAGAAAATCTTTGGAAAACAGGGCCATGATACTATACATGCCGGCGCCCAGCACCTTGCGTATGCCGATCTCTTTTATGCGCTGGCGGGTGGCAATATGCGCCAGGCCAAATAACCCGGCGCAGCATATCAATATAGAGAGCAATGCAGCCATGTGAATGATCTTCTTCCAGCGCAGCTCCTGGAAATAGGCGGCCGCGTTCTGCTCGTCCAGGAAGCTGTAATGGAAGGATGATCCCGGCAGCGCCTCCTGGTATGCTGCAGCCAGCGCCGCCAGGGCCTGCTGCTGTTTTTCTTTCTCCACTTTCAGCCAGATGTCCCCGCCAAACCAGTCGCTCCGGATCATGACCATCGGCTGGATGCGTTCCCGCAGGGAGCCAACATGAAAATCCTTTACTACACCGATAATGGTCCGGACCTCCCTGTCAAAATATTCGTCCGTTCGTATCTGCGCACCGACCGGGTTGCGAAGGCCGGCCGCTTTTACAAAGGCCTCGTTCACAATGGCGCCGTTCCGGCCGCCGGCAATGCCGCCCTGTAAATTATGCCCTTCCTTTAATGTAATGCCCAGGGCTGGCAGGTAATGCTCATCGATCACCCGGTGCACGGCCATTACCGTGCTGTTCCCGGTCTTTACCGCGGACGCGCCTCCGCGGATGCCGCCAAAGGATATTTCCCGGATGCCCGGCCTGCCGGCAAGCCGGCTTTTCAGCAACTCCTGCACGTGCTGAAGGTCCCGGTCGCCGGTAATGCTGGTATGCACCACCTGGTGCGGCTCATACCCCAGGTCTTTGGTCCGTACATAATCCATCTGCCGGTAAAACACCAGGGTAGCCAGCACCAGGAAAACGGCGCAGGCGAACTGCACTACGATGAGCGCCCTGCCCGGAATATTGCGGCCTACCAGCTTTTGCCTGCCGTACAATGCCGCTATCATGCCGTAACCGGACAATACATAGGCGGGGTAGGCACCGGTAAGCACCACGATCAGCGCCAGCGCCGGCGTGCCATACAAGAGCAGCCTGGCGTCCAGCATATCCGAAAAAAGGATCTCCTTCCCGGACAGCGTATTGAACAGCGGGAGCGCCATCCAGGTAAACAGTATTGCCAGCAGGCAGCCAGCCAGGCAAAGTGATCCTGATTCCGCCAGGAACTGCAGCATCAACTGCCTGCTGCTGCTCCCGTTTATTTTTCTAACCCCTACTTCCCGGGTCCTTCCAAGCGACCCCGCGAGGGTGATGTTGACGAAATTGATGCCTGCCATTAAGAGGATAAAGGCGGCAATGCCCAGCAGGATGCGGGAAAAAACCGGGTTGCTGCCATTGATAACCCCTCCCTCCCGGCTGTCTCCCGGCTGGTATAAGGGGTGCAGGTGCATGTCTGTAATGCGCTGCAGCCCGTAATGCACCAGGGGCGCCGGGCCGTTTTCCTCCCCCTGTGCCGCCAACTGCGCTTTCGCCGCCGCGGCGCTCACCCGGTCAAACTTCCGCGCTACCGCGTTCATGTCCGCGCCGGGCTGCAGCACTATAAATGTGCTGAGGTACTGGTTCAGCCAGTCCCTGTCATCAAAGGAAAGCTGCAGGAATCTGAAAGAAAGCAGCACGTCAAACCGGATGGATGAGTGGCGGGGCGGGTCTTTCACTACGGCAGTAATGACCAGGGGCTTTCCCAACCGGCGCGCGGAGGGGTCGGCCTCCATGGTAAGCAGGCGGCCTGTTACCTCCGTACTGTTAAAGTATCTCAACGCCGTACTTTCCGTAATAACGGCAGCGCCAATGTCGTTCAGTGCTGTTCGCGGATCTCCCTTTATCAGGCGGAAAGAGAATGCATCAAGAAAATTATCGTCCACGAATAATAGCTGTTGTTTCAGCACTTTACCATTGGCGGCAAGATCACCGTAAATATCCCCGCCCATTACCCTGACGTACTGCTGCACCTCCGGCACCTGCGCCTGGAAAGCCGGGCCCTGCACCTGCCCGGTGCCGCCCAGGGTCTGCGGCTTGTCTCCCGGCTGCCTGGTTACGGTGGTGGTTATACGATACAGGTTGGGCGCCTGCTCATGAAAGGCATCATAGCTGTGCTCATCTTTCATGTACAGTACTGCCAACAGCAGGCAGGTGATACCGGTAGCCAGCCCGGTTATGTTGATAACTGTGTAAAGCGCGTGCTTCCGGTGATGGCGAAAAGCGATCCTGAGGTAATTTATGATCATATATATATGGTGACTATTCTGTTCTTAAACTCTTTACAGGATTGATCAGTGCAGCCCTTACCGACTGCCCGCTCACCGTTACCAGCGCAATCAGCAATGCGCCGATCCCGGTTGCCGCAAATATCCACCAGGAAATTGCGGTACGGTACTCATACCCTTCCAGCCAGCGCTGCATACCGTAATAGGCGATGGGCGCGGCAATCACGAGCGCAATCAATACCAGCAGCAGGAACTCCCCTGACAGCAGGTGCCACAGGTTAAGCACGGAAGCGCCCAGCACCTTGCGTATCCCGATCTCCTTGGTGCGCTGTTCCGCCATGAACAGGGCCATGCCGAACAACCCCAGGCAACTGATGAAGATGGCCAGTATGGCGAAGCTGCTGGCCAGCTTACCGATGCGGGTTTCCGTATCAAATTTGCGTGCGTATTCCTCATCTACAAACTGGTAGTCGAACGGCTGGGCCGGTGAATATTGTTTGAAAACGGCCCCAATTTTAGCCAGCGCCGTGCGGGCGCTCATTTTGGGATCCAGCTTCAGTATTACATAGCTGTCCGGGGGCTTCGTCATCGCAAAAATGGAAGGACGTACCTGCCGGTAGGGAGATTCGGTGATCATGTCCCGGATCACGCCAATCACGGTGTAGGGCTTGCCGCCCCATTTAATGACCGCTCCTACCGGTTTTTCAAGTCCCATAAACCTGACGGCGCTTTCGTTGATCACAAAAGCGGCCGAATCCGTTGCAAAGGCGGCGGAGAAATCCCGGCCTTCCCTGAACCGCCAGCCCACTGTTTTACCAAATTCATATGATACTATTGTAAAGGGGAAATCAACGGATTGGGCCGGGTCTTTACCCTCCCAGGTGAAATCACCTTCCGTGCTCCAGGACTCCGTTACCGGGCTGCTGGAGAGCGCCATTTCCGTAACAGCACCTGCTGATTGCAGTTCCTGCCGGATGGTGGCAAAGTGATCGTAGATATCGTAGGTAAGCATTTCCATCATCACCAGCCGGTCATAATTATACCCCATAGGCCGGTCCCGTGCATGCTGCACCTGCCGGAACACAATGATTGTTCCTATGATCAAAATAATGGACACGGTAAACTGTCCTACTACCAGCATCTTGCGGGGCATGGCAGCCCAACGTCCTGCCCGGAAAGTGCCCTTTAATACCTTTACCGGGCGAAAAGCGGAAAGGTACAGCGCCGGATAGCTGCCAGCCATCAAGCCGGTAAGCAGGCTGCCACTCAATATGCCTGTCCAGAACAGGGGATTGCTCCAGGGTATATGGACCTGCTTGCCGGCCATGTCATTGAACACCGGCAGCAGCAATTGTACCAGCAGCAGGGAGCATCCCAATGCCAGCATCACCACCAGCAGGGATTCGATGAAGAACTGTGCAACCAACTGCCCACGTAGTGACCCTATTGTTTTGCGGATGCCTACTTCCTTTGCCCGCTTTTCAGAGCGGGCGGTGCTCAGGTTCATAAAGTTGATGCAGGCCAGCAGCAACACAAATCCGCCGATGATGCCGAACAACCATACCAGTTCTATGCGGCCGCCGGTATTAACACCGTTCTCAAATGATTCATACAAATGCCATTCACGCATAGGGTGCAGGAATAAGACCGGTTGTTTGGAGGCGGCTTCCGCTTCACTAATATATTTGCGTTTTAAGTCCCTGATCACGGCAGATGCCTGCTCCATACTCACATGGTCTGCCACCTGCACAAACAATTGAAAGCTGTTGCTGCCCCAGGAACCGGTAGTGCCCCTGATCCAGGTATCTGTTTCCAGCATCAGTTTCCAGGGAGCCATAAAGGTCATGTCGGCAAAAGCGCTGTTGTGCGGCAGGTCCTTAAATACACCGGCCACTTTCACATCCTGCTTATTATCTACCCGGATAATCTTACCCAAAGGATCTGCGTCGCCAAAGAAGGTTTTGGCCAGCGATGCGGACAGCAGGATGGAATGAGGGTCGTCCAACGCTGTACGGCTGCCGCTGATCATTTGCAGGTCCAGCATTTCCGGGCCCTGCGGCTCCATGAAGTTGCCCTCTTTTATGAATTTCTTTTCACCTGCCGACAGCAGACGGGTCTGCGTCCAGGACGACATGATCACCGCCGAAAAATAATTGCCGCAGTTATTACGCACCGCCTCTCCTACCGGGTATGGCATGGCGGTCCAGCTTCGGATGCTGCCGTTAAACGACTGGTTTTGCATCACCTGTGCAATGCGGTCGTAATTTTTATTGTACCGGTCATAAGTCAGCTCATCCCTTATCCAAAGGCCGATGAGCATGGCCACCGCCATGCCGGCAGCCAGGCCCGTGATATTGATGAAAGCATGCAGCCTATTCTTCAACAGGTTGCGGAAGGCAGTCTTCAGGTAGTTTTTCAGCATATCAGTAGTTTAGCCGTTAAAGGCGCACGCCAATAGTGTACCGGAAATTATGTAGCTGCCAATCAATTAATTAAGTGTGAAGCCATGTCCGGTTGCGATACAGGGGTGTCCGCTTTCGGTCATACCAGCTCATCCACCCGGCGTATCACCTCCAAACATGCCCTGCTGTTGTGATAAGGACATTTCCAGAAGCCGGCCTTATCCTGCCCGGGCATTACGGTCAGGTTGCCGGTTACGCCCCAGAACCATTCCCCGTGCTGCTTGTCCAGCAGGTATTTTTTTACGAAGGCCCAGGCATCCAGGGATTGCTGCAGGTAACGGTCCTCCCCGCTCTGCTGGTAGGCATTGAGGAAGCCCACCATGGCTTCCGCCTGTACCCACCAGTGTTTTTCCGCGTTCATGTGGCGGGAAGCCGGTTCATATTCATAGCGCATGCCACCGGTGCTGTCCAGCCCTTCCGCAGCGGCATTGGTCAGGGCCATGCTCACCGCCTTCACCTGCTGCGTGAGCTCGCTGTCATGTAGCAGGTGGACCGCTTCCGGCAGCAGCCAGGCGGCCTCAATGTCATGCCCGTAGGACACCAGGGGGGACGGGTGCCGCCACTGGTCGTCAAAGAACAGGATGAGGTGATGGTTGCCGGCGTTAACGATGTGATCAATGAACACTTTTACCAGGTAGTATAGCTGGGTGCGCAGGCCATCATCCGGCCATACACGGTATAAATTCGTATAGGCTTCCAGTACATGCAGGTGGGTGTTCATGGTTTTGGCGGCATTGTCGTCCTTGTCGCTGAGCCGGGTGTCTGCTATGCGCGCCCACTGGCGGGAAAAAGCGTCTATATATCCCTTGCGCTGCGGGTCAAAGCTGTGGCGCTCCAGCAGCTCATAAATATGAATGGCCCAGTCCAGCGCGGGCTGGTGCTTTGTATGCCGGTAATATTCGCTGAGCGCGTAAATGGCGAAGGCCTGCCCGTATACCTGCTTGCGCATATCCTGCGGGCTGCCGTCTGCCGCTACGGACCAGTATACACCGCCGTATTGCTGATCGCGGAAATGCTGCTGCAGGTAATCATAAGCCCTTTGCGCAAGGGATAACCAGTCCGCATTGCGATCAAACCCGTAAGCCGCTGCAAAGGTCCAGAGAATGCGGGAGTTGAGCACGCCGCCCCTGGGGGCGCCGGGCTGTATCTCGTTGGCATTATTCAGCGCGCCGTAAAAGCCGCCCTGCGCGGTATCTACCGTATGCGACTGCCAGTAGCGGAGAATGTTGTACAGCTCCTCCTTTACTTCCTCACGGTAACGAATAAGCGGTGTTTGCATGAGACAGGTATTGTTTGTTCTTGTTGATGATGCGGTATACAGTGTTCACAGTCTCGGCGGAACGGCCGCCATCTGCGGGGCTGTGCGTCACATAATCCAGCAGTTGCTGCACACTGCTAACGGCCACGTGCATGCGGGTATCTGAAGAGCCGTAGTAGATGAGCACCCTGCCATCGTCGTCTGCTATCCAGCCGTTGGAGAACACTACGTTTGACACGTCGCCGATGCGCTCCTCCCCTTCCGGTGCCAGGAAATAGCCCGCCGGCTTGTGAGTGATGCGGGCCAGGTCCTGCAGGTCTGTCATGAACATGTACAGCACATAACGCAGGCCGGCGGCGGTGTTGCGCACCCCGTGGGCCAGGTGCAGCCAGCCCTGCTCCGTTTTAATGGGCGCAGGCCCCAGGCCGTTCTTCACTTCATATACCGTATGGTAGGCCTTGCCGTCCAGGATGCTTTCCTGCGTGATCACCGGGCGGGTAATATCGCTGCACAGGCCAAAGCCGATGCCGCCGCCGGTGCCGGCCTCAATGAAGCCGTCCTGGGGACGGGTGTAAAAAGCGTACTGCCCCTGTACCAGCTCCGGGTGCAATACCACGTTGCGCTGCTGCGGCGAAGGCGTTTGCAGGTCCGGCAGGCGCTCCCAGGATTGCAGGTCCCGGGTGCGCACAATACCGCAGCCCGCCAGCGCGGCAGACTGGTCGTACGGCGCCGCTGCCGGGTCTCTCCGCTCCGTGCAGAACAGGCCGTAAATATAGCCATCTTCATGGGCTACCAGCCTTATGTCGTAGATATTGATATCCGGGTCTTCCGTTTCAGGGATCTGTACCGGGTAGTCCCGGAAGCGGAACTGGTCAATACCGTTGGGGCTCTCTGCAATGGCAAAGAAAGATTTGCGGTCCACGCCCTCTACCCTGGCCATCAGCAGGTACCGGCCCTGCCATTTGATGGCCCCGGCATTGAAAGCGGAATTGATGCCAAAGCGCTCCATCAGGAAGGGGTTGGACGCGGGGTCCAGGTCGTAACGCCAGAACAGGGGCGCATGCCCGCCGGTCAGTACGGGGTAGCGGTAACGCAGAAAGATGCCGTTGCCCGGCAGGATGGGCTCATTGGGCCTGGTCACCAGGGTTTGGTATGCCTGCTCCAGTTGCGCCAGCCTTTCACTGTAGTGATTCATGGTTCTAAATATTAAGTGTGTAGTGAAAAGTGAAAGGTGAAAAGTGAATGGTGAAATAGGATGCTTTCACCATTCACTTTTCACTATTCGCTATTAAGGTGTTTCCACCAGGTTTTTCTCAATATGATGCAAGCCGCTACCAGTATGGCAACGGTAAGGGCTAATGGCCACTGCATGGACAGCACCAGGTAAATGGGCAGCAGCGTGAGGCAGAGCTGGGCAATAATGCCCAGCAGCACGTTGAACATGTCTGCGCCGAATCTTTTATTGGGCCGGAAACCGGGATCTTCCGCCACTACCTGCGCATGCACCGGTTTCCACCAGCCCCAGGGGCGCACGGTACGGTAAAAATGCCTGAGGGTCGCCATGTCCGTGGCGGGGGCCGCATAGGTGCCGGCAATACAGCCCGCCAGGGACACCAGGAATATCCATGGGAAATAGTACAGCCCCAGGGTATGCGGGAACAGGTGCGGGAAAATAAGCGCCGGCACAATACCGGCCAGCATGCCCCAGAAAAAGCCGTTGCCGTTAAAACGCCACCAATGCCATTTCAGCACATTGGCAGCCACGTAGCCCCCATACAGGGCAGACACGATCCACTGCAGCACGCTGTTCACATCCCGGGCAAAGAGGCCCAGCACGATGCTCACCAGCGTCACCAGTATGCCGGAGCCATAGTTCATGAAAGCAATGCTGCGGTTGGACGCCTGCGGCCGTACATATTTCAGGTAAATATCGTTCACGATATAAGCCTGCGCCGCATTGAGGGTGCCGGCAAAAGTGCCCATGAAGGCGGCCAGCAAACCGGCCAGCAGCAGGCCGGTAAGGCCCACCGGCACAAAATTGGAGATGGCCGACGGCAGTATCTTTTCAAAATCAACGCCCTGGGGCGTGGCCAGGTTCAACTGGTCGTAGTACAACAGGGCCAGCACGGCAAAGCCGATGATCATGGAATAGCGCACCGGTATCAGCACCACGGACACAATGCCGCTCATCATGGACGCCTCTTTGGGCGAGCGCGTGGAGAGCACTTTCTGCATGTCGTAATTGGGAGCAGGACCGGCCAGGCTGGCCAGGATGCCTTTGAACACCATCATCATGAAGAACACGCCGAACAGGGAGAAGCCGTCGCTGCGGATCTTGTCGTTCACCTCGCGTATGATACGGCTCCAGTCCAGTTGCAAACGCATGCCAAAGAAGGGGTTGTACCAGCCCTCCGGCACCGGCAGCGCCCGCCCCGCCAGGTTGCGGTAAGCGATCACCGCAATGGTCAAGGCCGCCACGGTCATGATCAGGTACTTGATGGCATCGGCCCATACCACGCTGTTCATACCGCCCATTACGGCGTAGAACACGGCAAACAGGGTAAAGAGGATGCCATAGCAATGCGGCACATATTCCGCGCTCACCTCGAAAGGCACATAGGGCTGCACCGCCTGCCAGGGCACAAATATCTCCACGAACTTGCCCAGCCCTATAAAGCCATAGGCCAGGAAGCCCAGGCAACTGATGAGCGCAAACACCACCACGATGGTATGGGACAGGGCCGCGCCCCGCCCGGCGCCGAAGCGGGTATTGATCCATTCCGCGCCCGTGGTCACATTGGAGCGGCGCAGCCAGGCAGACAGGTACACCATCATGAACACCTGGTTAAAGGAAGGCCAGAGCCAGGGTATCCAGATGCTTTTGAGGCCGTACACAAATGCCAGGGTCACCATCCACATGGTGCCGGAAATATCGAACATATCCGAAGCGTTGGAAAGCCCCAACATGTACCAGGGCAGGGATTTGCCGCCCAGCATATATGCGTCTTTGCCGGCCCTGGCCTTTTTCTTCAGCAGGATGCCAACGGCGATCGTGGACAGCAGGTATACCAGGATAATGAACAGGTCTACGGTGGCTAATTTCATCTATTGTTTTTTGGGTTGCAGGTCCGGCAGGAAAAGCGTTCGCTTGTCTGCCCGGAACTTTTTAAAATCGGCGGCGCTGGCCTGGCCGGGAAAGGGTGCATAGTAATGGTCCGGCCGGCCGTTGCGCCATACCAGCACATAGGACAGCGGGTAGGGCTGCAATGCGGGTAGCAGGGTTTGCGTCCACCAGTTGGGTTCCGGTATCCTTTCGAGGCCGGTTTCCGTAAGCGCGGGTATTTTATGATGCGCGGCCGCTACCTGCGCCAGCACCTGCAGGCGCTGCTCCAGTTGCTGCCGGTATTGCGCGGCGCTGCCGTACTGGTACAGGTCAAAACCGATGATATCCACGAACGCGTCGCCGGGATAGCGCTCCAGGTACCGGGCGGCATCGCTGAAATCCGCTGCGGAATAGGCATACAGCAGGTTATGTACCTGCTTTACCGCGCCCAGGTAGTTGACGGTGAACTGCCAGAGCGTTCTGAACTCCGTGGTGGTGCAATGGCGTTGTCCCCACCAGAACCAACTGCCGGTATGCTCATGGAACGGCCGGAAGATAACGGGAATGAGCGAACTGTCTGCCGCCCGCAGGCTGCCCATAAAAGCCGCTACTTTGTCCAGCCAGGCCGTATAGGCCGCATGGCTGCTGCCACCGGGCAGGATGGCGGTCACGGCCAGGGAAGTGTCCCAGGTGGAGCCGCCACTCACGGGATTATTGCTATGCCAACTGATGCTGTTCACCCCTCCCCTTTCATGCACGGTACGGATGTAGGCGCGCATACTGTCAAAGGGCACGCTGTCCAGGTTATGGGGGCTGCCCAACTCCAGGTGGCCCAGGTCCCAGCCGTACATCGCAGGCCACTGGCCGCAGGCGTCCTTTACGTCCGAACGGTTATGGATGTACTTCCAGCCAACGCCGTAGGCCATATCGTCCTGGTGGCCAAACATGATGCCGCGCTGCCGCAGCGCCTGCAGGCGGGCGTACAATTGCCGGGTTGACGGGGTGGCCGCCGCATCGGCAGGGCCGGGTTGTGCAGGCAACGTTGTTGGCTGTACGAACAGGGCCAATAGCGTAATTGTCAGGAGATGTTTCATCGTTGATTTTACATTCTTTTTTTCAATACCCTGGGTTATTCGTCTCTATCAGTTTGTTCCCGGCAATTTCCTCCTGCGCAATGGGATAGAGCTTTTGATATGCCTGGCGGGGACGACCGGCGTCATTCATGGTTTGCAGCCAGGTACCCCAGCGGACCAGGTCCCAGCGACGCTGGAACTCGCCATACAGCTCAAACCTTCTTTCGTCCCGCACCTTCTGGCGGAAGGCGCTTTTGTCCAGGCCGGACAAGGGGGCCAGGCCGGCGCGCGCCCTTACCGCGTTAATGGCGTTGTAGGCCACGGCGGTAGGGCCGTTCACTTCATTCTCCGCTTCGGCCAGCAGCAGCAGCACGTCTGCATAGCGCAATATAATGGGATCGTTGCCATTTTCATCCTTTGCCTGGGCATTGGGGTCGGTATATTTCAGGCTGTAGTAGCGCGGAGAGCCGTAAATGGTGCTCCCGTTCAGAGTGTAGGTGTTCTGCCCGTAACCGCCGCCGCCATCGTATTCCTGGCCCCAGGTGCCGGTGTTGGTGAGCACGGCGCCGGCCGGCACCTGGGAAATGTGATAAAAGGTACTGCCTCCCTGGTCTTTCCAGGCAGACCAGATGGCGGAGCCAAAGGCCACCCTTTTATCGCCCGCTTCAAATGTATTGACAAAGTCTGTACGGACGCTCACGAAGCCGCCGCTGCCGCCACCGCTGTAAAAGCCCTGCGGGGAGAAATAACCGGGCAGCTCGGAGCCCTGGTTGGGCGAGTGCGTGGCCGGTATGGCAAACAGTATCTCGTTGCTCAGGTGCTGCGTGGGCTCGTCAAATATTTTCATGTAATCCGTTTCCAGGGCCGGGTAGCCGTTGGCGTTGGCCATGTCCACTACGGCCTGCGCCGCGGCAACCGCCCGGGCATAGTATTGCGGCTGCTTCAGCTCATCACCGGCCATGTGCATGTATACCTTGGCCAGCATCCCCATGGCGGCAGCTTTGGTGGGACGGCCGCGGTCAGACGCCGAATAGTTGCCGCTGTAGGTTTCCGGCAGTATGTCCGCCGCCTGCTGCAGGTCTGCCACCACCTGCGCGTATACGTCCGCTACCGGGCTGCGGGCAATGTCCATGGACTGGGAAGGATCATAGGCTTCCAGGCGCAGGGGCACATCGCCGTAGCGCCTTACCAGCTCAAAGTAGCAGTAGGCGCGCAGGAAATGCGCCTCTCCCTTAATACGGCTGATCAGCTCCGCATTGCCGCTGACCTGCGCCGCGTATTTCAGCACCAGGTTGGCGCGCTGCACTACATAGTAGAAGCCCGTCCAGGGGCGTTGTATATACCACTGGCCGGCCTGGTTGCCACTATAGCCGCCGGCCAGCCAGTTTTCCAGCAGCAGGTCGTCGTCCTCTCCTATCACGGCCGACCAGGCCGGGGAGATCCAGAGGTCCCAGGTCATCAGGTTCTTATACACCCCGTTCACGCCCAGCAGCAGCTCCTGGTCCGTTTCATAGAAGGCTTCCGGGTCCTTGAAATCGTATACTTTTTCTTCCAGCGCCTTTTTGCAGGACATGCCGGCGCCGAGGGTGAAGGCCGTTAAGGCTATTGCGAATATTTTCTTTGCGTGTTTCATGATCGCTTCTTTTACGTGGAACAATATCAGAATGTAACGTTAGCGCCTATACTGATGGTACGGGACTGCGGGTAGCTGCCCAGGTCCACGCCGCGCATGTTGGCGTTCTCAAATGCGCTCACTTCCGGGTCATAGCCGGTATAGTCGGTGAAAGTAAAGAGGTTCACCGCGTTGAGGTAGATGCGCAGGGCGGCAATACCGCGGATGCGGGGCACGTTGTAACCCAGTTGCACATTCTTCACGCGGATATAGGACCCATCTTCCAGGAACAGGCGGGAGAAGCGGCTGGCCGTGGTGTTGGACTGGTTGGCCTGTATCACGTCCGTGCTGGTGCCTTCTCCCCTCCATATCTTGTTGTACACATCCCGGGGAATGTTGCCGGAGCCATTCAGCGTATAGAAATTGAGCAGGTTGGTGTTGATCACGTCATTGCCCTGTACGCCGGTGAGCAGCACGCTCAGGTCAAAATTCTTAAAGCTGAAATTGTTGGTAAAGCCCCAGGTAAAATCCGGGTTGATATCGCCGATCTGCGTGCGGTCCAGGTCATTCACCGCGCCATCGCCGTTACGGTCCTTAAAGCGGGTTTGTCCCACCCTCGCGTCGGACTGGATGGCGATGTAATCGTCCACCTCTTTCTGGTTCTGGAAAATGCCGTCTGTTTCATAGCCCCATACGGCGCCAATGGGCAGTCCCACCTTCTGGATGAAAGGCCTTACGTCCAGCCCGTAGCCAGCGCCCAGCCGGTCGGCGAACTGCTGGTCCACGTTGCCCAGGTCCGTGATCTCGTTCCTGTTCACGGAAAAGTTGGCGGCGATGTTCCATTTAAAATCACCGTTGAACACCTGGCTGCCCAGTTCCAGCTCAATGCCGCGGTTACGCACGCTGCCGGAATTGATAGCCATGGTGGTGTAGCCGCTGGTGGGCGGCAGGGTGATCTGCTGCAGCAGGTCGCGGGTATTACGCTGGTATACGTTCACGGTAAAATTGAAACGGTCTGCAAAGGCGGCGTCCAGCCCGATGTTGAACTGCCCGCTGTGCTCCCAGCCCAGGTCCTTGTTGGGCAGCGTGGTCTCGTTCACGCCGGACACCACCTGGTTGGCCATGTTGGCGATCACACCGGACAGCACGCCTTTGGAAGCGTAGGGAGAAATGGCCTGGTTGCCGGACTCACCGTAACTAAGGCGCAGCTTCAGGTCGGAGAACAGGTTCATATTCCGGATGAAGTCCTCTTCGCTCAGGCGCCAGGCCAGGGCAACGGAATGAAAATAATCCCATTTGCGGCCTTCCGCAAGGCGGGAGGAGCCATCTGCACGGAAGGTGTAGGTAAAGAGGTATTTCTCGTCATAGTTATAATTAGCGCGGCCTATAAACGACGCCAGTTGCCACTGCTGCGTGCCGGAGTTGACAGGCGCGGTGGAAAGCCCGTCCTGCAGGCGGTAGTAGCCCAGCTTGTCGTCCGGGAAGTTCCTGGACTCGGAGGTACGGTAGCGGCTCATGCTTCTTTCGTAGGAGAAGCCGCCAAGGAAGTCGAAACGGTGCCGGTCTATTTCCTGTTTATAGGTCAGCAGGTTTTCCGTAAGTATGCTGGTATAGGTGCTGTTGCTCACAATGGCCTTGCCGTTGGTAGCGCGGCCTTCGGACACCGTGCGGGGGTAATAGGTTTCGTTCAGTTGTTCAAAATAGTTGGCCCCTACGCGCGCCTGGAACATCAGCCCTTTTACAATGTCCACGTAGGCGTTAAAGCCGCCGAAGCCGTTGGTAATGGTCTGCCGGCTCTTTACTTCATCTGTATAGCGCAGCGGGCTGGCGCCAAAGCGGTTGAAGATGTCCTGTGAAACGGTGCGGTCCGTTTTATAATCTATTACCTGCACCTGGTTGTTGCTATCTATCGTATAGTAAGGAATGGGCTGGTAATTGAGCGCGCCCCTTACAATCCCGCCTTCCAGGCCGGCGGTACCGGCGGAGGTGCGCACCAGGTTGTTGGTAGAGCGGGTCAGGGAAAGGTTGGTGGAAGTCCTTACGCGGTCCAGCACCTGGTTGTCCAGGTTCACGCGCACGCCCCCACGCTTGTAGCTGGAACCTTTGATCACGCCTTCCTGTACCAGGTAGTTGCCCATCACGGCATAGGTGTTCTTGTCCTTGCCGCCGGAAATGCCCAGCTCATAGTTCTGTATGCGGGCATTGCGGTAGATCTCGTCCTGCCAGTCAATGCCTTCCCCGAAATGCTGGCGTATCTGCTCCGGGGAAAGCTTGCCGTTGATGCCACTGTAGGGCAGATCGTTGCCGGAAAAGCCGGCGTTCGTATAGGCTTCGTTCACGTACTCCGCATATTCCCAGGCATTGAGCATGTCCAGTGTTTTGGTAACGGAGGCAATGCCCTGGGAGGTGTGCAGCGTGATCTTCCCCCTGCCGGCCTTGCCTTTTTTAGTGGTGATCAGCACTACGCCGTTAGCGCCGCGGGAGCCGTAGATGGCAGTGGCGGAGGCGTCTTTCAGCACCTCGATGGACTCAATATCCGCCGGGGAGATGGTGGATAATACATTGGTGTTGGTCATCATGTTATGATTCGGCTCCTGGGCGCCCATCTGGTTGATGGAAGCCCGGGCATTGGCCACCGGCACGCCATCTATTACATACAGCGGTTCCGAGCTGCCCAGCAGGGTGCTGGTGCCGCGCACCTGCACGCTAATGCCACCGCCGGGCGCCGCATCGTTCTGGGAAACGGCCACGCCGGCCAGGCGGCCCTGCAGGCCCTGCTCCAGGGAGCTCACGGCGGACTTGGTGATCTCGGCGCCTTTTACAGAGGCCACGGTACCGGTGAGGTCCCGTTTCCTGACCATGCCATAGCCCACTACCACCACATCGGAGAGGCTGGTGCTGGACGGCTGCAGGGCAACGTTAACGGCAGTACGCTGCTGTACGGGTACTTCCCGTGTTTCCATGCCGGTGAAGGTGATCACCAGCGTAGCGCCGGCGGGCGCATTGATGGAATACCTGCCATTGCCGTCTGACACGGCTGCTATATTGCTGTCTTTTACACGGATGGTGGCCCCGGGCAGGGGGCTGTTCTTTTCATCGGTAACAGTCCCGGTAACGGTCCTGTTCTGTGCAAACAGGGATAGTCCATACAGTAACAGGAAGCAACTGTAAATGGAGACTTTTTGTATCAGGTTCATAACGGAAGAATTTGAACCAAAACTACTCTTATTACCTACGCATAGTTGATACTTTTTTATCTGATCATTGTCTTTAAGACACATTGCATTCTAAACACTTCTTGATTACCTGTCATAAATGCCCGTTAAACGGCATATTCATCAAATTATCCTGTCTGCATTATTTTGATATTATTTTATCCATTATCTTTGATACATTCAACATTCCCGTTATGATGAGAGCAGCTATTCATACCAATATTTTACGGGAGATCACGCCGCTCACGCAAAGCGACTGCTTTATGATCTTTGCCCGTACCAAGCAGCAATTTGATTTTCCCTTACATTACCACGAGGAGTTTGAGCTGAACCTGATCCTGAACGCCAAAGGCGCGCAGCGCATCGTAGGCGATCACATAGATACCATTGAAGCGGAAGAGCTGGTGCTGGTAGGCCCTAACCTTACCCACGGCTGGTTTACCCACGAGTGCCGCAGCCCGGAGATCACGGAGATCACCATCCAGTTCCACAAGGATCTTTTTGATGACAAGCTGCTGCGAAAGAACCAGCTCAGCTTTATGCGCAGCATGTTTGAGAAGGCGGCCAACGGCATCCTGTTCTCCCCGGAAACCATCCGGCAGCTCACGCCCCGCCTGCTCACCCTCAACCAGCAAACCGGCTTCGACTCCGTGCTGGAGCTGATGTCTATCCTGCACGACCTGTCCATTTCGCGGAATATGCGCACCCTGTCGGACACTACTTTCCACAAAGGACAGTTCAATTACAACAGCCGGCGCATCGAGAAGGCCTTTGAGTACATGAACAATAACTACGACAAACCCATCAGCCTGACCGATGTAGCCAGGCTGGTGAATATGACGGAGGTTTCGTTCAGCCGTTTCATTAAGAAATGTACAGGCAATACCTTTATAGACAGCCTGAACGAGATCCGGCTGGGGCATGCCTGCCGCATGCTGGTGAATACCACGCAGGCGGTGGCGGAAATATCCTACAGTTGCGGCTTTAACAATATTTCCAACTTCAACCGCCTTTTCAAGAAAAAGAAGGGATGCACGCCCAAGGCGTTCCGGGAAAGCCTGTCGGGCACCCGAACCTTCATTTAACGCTGTACCGCGAACCATTTAGCCTGGTATTTGTATAACTAATACAAAAACGGCTGCTTATGCACAGCAATCACCATGCTTCCCTCCTCCTGGCACTCCTGCTGGCGGCTGCCTGCCAGTCCGGCCAGCGCCCGGACACCAGCGCACAAACAGTGGACTCGCTGATACCGGATACCATCGCTTCCGTACCGCCCGATGTGTCGATGGCGGACCCCTATGTAACGCAACTGGAGGGCCAGGATACTGTATTTGAGGACGGTACTGTCCCCTCCTCCTGGGCGGATGCCGGTTTTGATGATCCTGCCGGGTTCAAGCATTTCCTGCTGCGCTTCAAGGAATGGGTGCGCACGGACAATGTGGACAGCGTAGCGGCGTACATTGATTTTCCCATCCGGGGATATCAGACAGCGGCGCAGTTCAAAGGGCAGTACGCCACTGTTTTTGATGAGCAGATGAAGGAGATGGTGGCCCGGCAGCGGCTGGACCGGGTATTCCGCAACTACCAGGGCGCTATGCTGGGCGAGGGGCAGCTATGGTTTGCGGACCAGGAAGGAAAGGGATACAGGATCATTGCGATCAATAAGGAGTAGCCCGTTGTGATTTCCTTAACATAATAAAGGCTATCTTTGTCCTGTCATCGGAATAAAGCGTTTTCTCATTTCATTTCTGCTGCCGGTCGTGTAATACATGATATCCCTAAGCAGCTCCTATCAATTTGATTTCCGCACTTTTATTTCAATCTTTCATTCCAGCACAATTGTTTTTTATGATTGCTATACTCATTTTCTTTATAGCACTTTGGTATTTATCCCTGTTCTCCCAAACCTTTTTCCAGCACCGGTATGCCGCGCACGGCGCTTTCAAGATGAGCAAAGGCTGGGAACGGTTCTTTTTCATATTCGCCTATATAACGCAGGGATCGTCGTATATGAGCCCGCGGGCGTATGGGGTGATGCATCGTATGCACCACGCCTTTACGGATACGGAAAAAGACCCGCATTCCCCGCAGTATTCCCGCAACGTATTTGCCATGATGTGGCGTACCCGGAATATCTACCAGGATATTTTCAAGGGCAGGATGGCCGTTGAAAAACGTTTTACCAGGAATGTGCCGGACTGGCCGGCCTTTGACCGCTGGGCCGGTTCAGGCATCAGCCGTATATTATGGACGGCGGCCTATGTTACATTTTTCATTTTCTTTGCCACCTCGCCCTGGCTATACCTGTTGCTGCCTATCGTTATTCCCATGGGCGCCGTGCATGGTGCGATCATTAACTGGTTTGCCCACAAATACGGGGAAGCCAATTTCAAGCTGACCAATACCGCCAGGAACCTGTTCAAGCTGGATGTGTTCATGCTTGGGGAGTCTTATCACAACAACCACCACAAGCATCCTTCCGCCATTAATTTTGGCGTGAAATGGCATGAGCTGGACCCGGTGTACCCGGTGATCCTTTTCCTGAAATGGCTGCGTATCATTAAGGTGCCGGCCGTAAAACCACCGTTTACTCCTTCTTCACCTGGAACATTCTCACCTTTCCTTTATACTGCACCTGCAGGAAATACAACCCGCTGCCCAGGCCGCTGAGCGATACCTCGTTGCGGTTGCCGCCCGGTAGCACCACTTCTTTTACCAGGCGCATATCCGTTGAAAATACGCGCGCAATGATATTCCCTTTGTTCAGCGTAGTGCCGTAATCAAGGTACAACTGGTCGCGCGCGGGATTGGGATAGATGCGCATGTCCGGCAATAATTTTGCAGCCGGCGTTGTTGCTTCTACCAATTGCTCCACCAGCGGAGCCAGGCTGAACGCGTTATACGGGTCTATATAAAAGTTGCCGCATTCCGGGCGCGGGATCACCCGCTCAAATGGCCGCAGCACATCGCGGTAGCCGGTAAATATCAGGCGGGGATAGTTGTAGGACACCGGCGTAACGCCCAGTTGGTAGCGGGTAACCGGGGGTTGGTGCAGCTTGATGCAATTGCCGGTGCCATCGTTCAGGTCGCGGATCAGCACATTGGTAAAGGTCCGTTGCTGGGGACTGAGAAACGCGTCTGCATTATCCAGGATGGCAAAACGGTCCCGGCCGGCGGACTTGATCTCCAGGCCCCTCCTGGCCACATAGCTGCTGTTCATGCCGGGGAAAGTGCTGAACTCTGCCAGGCCGTACAGGCCGCCGGCATAGCGCAGCCAGAGGAAGAACACTTCCGTTTTCACATTCGTATAGTAGCTGCCGGTATAGCCGGTGAGATAAAGATAATAGTTGTTCCCGCCCAGGTCTCGGAAAACCAGGTCATTAGCGGCTTCGGGACCGGCGTCGCCAATGTGGCTCACGGTGATCACGCCGCCGCTTTCCTTGATGTCCAGCAGCAGCACCTGCTTGTTGACCGCCCCGGAGGCATTCACCAGGTCAATATACCCGGTAATGAAGAATTCATCACTGCCGGGCGCATTGGTATGCCGAACTATTTTGCTGCCGGACAACGCCTGCCCGCCGGAAAGCTTTTCTATCACGATGGGAATGCCGGCAGCCGTAAAAGCGCCGTACAGCAGGCGGCGGGGGCCGGAAAAGGTGGACCCGCATTCCTCTATATAGCCGGTAAGGGCAATGTTCCGGTCGGCCGCTTCTGCCAGGGAAAGCGCCTCCGCGTTGCAGCCATTCAGGAAATACTGGTAGGTCCACAGCACGGCGCCTGCCTGGTTGAGGCGGGTCATCAGCACACGGTTCTGCTGGCCCGGCACATCGCTGAAACGGCCGGCCAGCACCAGGTCGCTGTTGCTGACCTCTATAATATCGTTGTATTCGATCAATGCCTGCGCCGTGGTGCCGTTAAGGGATGCAAAATGCACCCGGTAGGCCCAGACCAGGTTCAGGTTTTCATCCATCCTTACTACCAGGGGCGTGGAATGCACCGTTTGCCCGTTGATCTGGTTGGAGGAGCGGATAATATAGCCCAGCAGGTAATATCCTTTTACCAGTTTGGCCTTGATGATCTTTTTGGGCAGCAGGTACTCCGTGGGCGATCCGGGCTGGAGATTGATCTGCTGCGTGAGGAAATTGCCGGTCTTGTCAAATTCATCCAGGGTAAGGCCGCGCGTGGAAGGGTCCCGGGTGAAGTTCTTGCTCCACATCAGGAAGGCCCGGGCCACGGGACTGGACGGCGGCGGCGTATCCACCACGAAGCTGGCGGCCTGGTAATCATAGTCCACAGCGAACTGGTTGAAGTACAATTGCTGTGCGTTCTGGGCGTAAGACGCCACAATGGCCAGGAAAAAGGCCGGGAAAAACAGGGTAAAACATTTTTTCATACAAACGGGGTTTTAATAGTAAAGGGATGCTTCAGGTGCTTTCGACTACAGTACTGTATCAGTAACGCGATATTAGCACAAGTGCCTGCACATTTTACCGCAGTGAGGCGGCTGGTGGTCTGCAAGGCAGCAGGCATGATGCTTGCACTGCTCCCCGTATGGAACAAGCTGCACAAACGCCCCCCTACCAATCGGATATCAACACGGTCAGCCAGCAATGGAAAACAGATGCTGCCAAAGGCATCTCCCCGGAGGAAGCCGCGCAACGGCTGGAACAATATGGCTGGAACGTGATCGAAGCCACCCGGGGCCGGTCCACCTGGCAGATATTGCTGCACCAGCTCAGGAGCGCCGTGGTATACCTGCTGCTGGCGGCGGCGGCCCTCTCCGCCTTTTTCCAGGAATGGGCAGACGCCATCGCCATCCTGCTGGTGATCGTCGTGAATACCGTCATCGGCTTTATCATGGAATACCAGGCTGAGCACTCCATGGAGGCCCTGCGGGAAATGACGCAACTGCGCGCCCGCGTGATACGCAACGGCCGCACGCTGGAGATACCCGTGGAAGAAATTGTGCCCGGCGACCTCCTGTTCCTCGAAGCAGGCGACCTGGCGCCGGCGGATGGCAGGATCGTGGAAGCCTCCCAGTTGCAGGTAAACGAGTCGGCGTTGACCGGCGAGTCCGTACCTGTGGAAAAAAATACCCAGGCACTGGAGGGAAAAACGCCCCTGGCAGAACGCCACAACATGCTGTTCAAAGGCACCTACATCAGCAACGGCAACGCCCGCATGATCTGTACCGCTACCGGTATGCAAACGGAGCTGGGCCACATTGCCACCATGGTGGACGAAGCCGCAGCCGGCACCACCCCGCTGGAAAAGAAGTTGGAAGGCTTCAGCCGCCGGCTGATGGGCATTACCCTCATTATCGTGCTGGTGATCTTTGTAGCCGGTATCCTCAACCGGGTAGCGCTGCTGGATATGCTCTCCACCGCCATAGCCCTGGCCGTGGCGGCCATCCCGGAGGGGCTGCCCATTGTGGCCACCCTGGCGCTGGCCCGGGGCATGCTGCGCATGGCCCGGCACCAGGTGATCGTAAAACGGCTGTCTGCCGTGGAAACCCTGGGCGCCACCACGGTGATCTGCACGGACAAGACCGGCACACTCACGGAGAACAGCCTGGAAGTAGCCGCCCTGGCCATGCCGCCGGAACAGGTGCTGGAAAAAGATCCCAACAAAGGCCAGCCGCTGGCGGAAAGCATCCCGGAAGAAGTGCGGGAAGGCGGGAACTACCGCTATATCCTGGACGTGGCGGTGCTGTGCAACAATGCCTCCCTGGCAAAGCAGAACGGCGGCTGGAAAGAGTCCGGCGACCCGCTGGAGACCAGCCTGCTGAAATTTGCCTGGCAAACAGATATGAACGTGGAGGAATACCGGCAGCGCTATCCCAAGGAAAAAGAGGCCACCTTCAGCTCGGAAACGCGGGTCATGGCCACCCTGCACAAAAAGGACCAGGGCTGGTTCATTGCCGCCAAAGGCGCTACGGAAAACCTGCTGGAATACTGCACGCAGGTGCTGGACAAGGGCGAGATAAAGGAACTAACTGAGCCGGATAAACGAAAATGGCTGCAGCGCACCGAAGAGCTGGCCGGCCACGGACTGAAACCCCTGGCCTTTGCCATGCGGGAGCCGGAACAGCCGGCGGAGGAGCTGCTGCGGGAGCTGGTGTTCCTGGGCGTAACCGGCTTCCTGGACCCGCCCCGGAAAGATGTGAAACAGGTGATCAAAGAATGCAGGTCCGCCCGCATTAAAGTGACCATGCTCACCGGCGATCACCCCGCTACCGCCCGCAACATTGCCGAACAACTGGGCATCGGCGAAAAGGAGCAGGATACCGTGATCAACGGGCGGGATATGAAAAGCTATGCGCAATTGCCTGCCGAAGACAAGGAGCGCTGGGCGCAGGCCGCCGTATTTGCCCGGGTAGACCCGCGGCAGAAGCTGGACCTGGTGAGCGTACTGCAGGAACGCGGGCAGATCGTGGCGATGACCGGCGACGGCGTGAACGATGCGCCCGCGCTAAAAAAAGCCGACATCGGTATTGCCATGGGCATACGTGGCACGCAGGTGTCCCAGGAGGTGGCGGACATGGTGCTGAAAGACGATGCTTTTACCTCTATTGTAAAAGCCATTGAGCAGGGCCGCGTTATTTTCGAGAACATACGCCGTTTTATTATGTTCCTGCTCTCCTGCAACCTCAGCGAGCTGCTGGTAATAGGCACAGCCGCCGCGCTGAACCTGCCCTTCCAACTGGTGGCCCTGCAGATACTGTTCATTAACCTCATTACGGATGTGCTGCCGGCCCTGGCCCTGGGCGTAACAGAGGGCAGCGAGGCGGTGATGGAAAAAGCGCCCAAAAACCCGGAACAGCCCATTATAGACCGCAAAAGATGGATCGCCATCTGGAGCTACAGCGCCGTTATTGCCGCTGCGGCCCTGGGCGCCGCCATCATGGATGCGGGCACGGAAAACGAGCAGGCGCCCAATAACGTGCTGTTCTTCACCCTCATATTCTCGCAGTTGCTGCATGTGCTGAACATGGTATCCGCCAAAGAGCCGCTGTTTAACAACGAGATATGGAAAAACAAGTATATATGGTTATCCATCGGTGTCAGCTCCCTGCTCACACTGCTGACGCTTTTTATACCCGCTTTGTCAAAAGTAATGCATGTGGGCGCTATGGAAAGCCGGGACTGGCTGCTGGTGGCTGCTTTCAGCGTGGGCGGCTTCGTGGTGGTACGGGTGCTGAAACAGGTACGGCTGATATTGTAGGGGCCTGGTATAAAGTAATAAAGTGACATAAAAAAAGGTCCCGGTGAAATACCGGGACCTTTACAGGTATTTAAAAGAAAGCTTAATCTATGCGTCTAACATTTACAGCATTCATACCTTTTCTGCCTTCCTGCAGCTCAAATTCAACCCTGTCATCGGCCTGGATCTCGTGAATGAGACCGTTTACGTGTACAAAAGTTTCTTTATTGGATTCATCATGTTTAATGAAGCCGAAGCCTTTTGTCTCGTTAAAGAACTTTACAGTTCCTTGAAATTTTGTGTTCATTTGTTAATTATTAAAAGAATGTAAAGGTGCAAGGTAGGCTTAACAGGCGAATAAACCAAAATTATATTACCTTACAGCCGAAACTGGCACTTTAACTTTTACTGATTTGCATTTATTCGCATATTTCCTTCTCAGTCGATCTTCAATTGCCAATCATTTAATTAGCGGGCTCAATCTATCATTACAACGTATGCCAAAAGTAACTTTTAATAACAGGAACGCTTTCTTTTTCCAGTCTTTGAAAGCAGCCGTAGAGACCTATTTCAGGGAAAACCGGTTAAAAAAGACGGGCAATCTCCGGCTCTACATGAAAACAGCGGTGCTGATACCGGGCGCGCTGGCCATTTACATTATCCTGCTCACGGGAATACTGCCGGCGGTGGCCGCCATCCTGCTCAGCGCCCTGCTGGGCTTTGTGCTGGCCTGCATTGGCTTCAACGTGATGCACGACGCCTGCCATGGCAGCTACTCGCGGAAAGCCTGGGTGAACGAGACCCTGGGCCTTACCCTGAATGCGCTGGGCAGCAACGCCTTCCTGTGGAAACAGAAGCACAATGTCATTCACCATACCTACACCAACGTGGACGGGCTGGATGACGACATCGCCAAAAGCCCGCTGATACGGCAGTGCAGCACACAGCCCTGGAAGCCGGCGCACCGCGTACAGCACCTGTACCTGCCGCTGGTGTACGGCATATCCTCCCTGGCCTGGGTATTCCTGACGGATTTTATGAAATACCTGAGCCGGAAAGTGCATAAAACACCCCTGCAGCCCATGCGGCTGAATGATCATATCGTTTTTTGGGCCAGCAAGGCGCTGTACCTGGTATTTTACATCCTGGTCCCCATTCTTTGCGTGGGCTGGCAGGGCTGGCTGCTGGGCTTCCTGGCCATGCACCTGGTGCTGGGCTTTACGCTGGCCATTGTTTTCCAACTGGCGCACGTGGTAGAGGAAACGGAGTTTGAAAGCGTGGCGCAGGAAGACAAGGTGATCGAGAACGAATGGGCCATTCACCAGGTGAAGACCACCGCCAACTTTTCGCCGCGGAACAAGGTGATATCCTGGCTGGCCGGCGGCCTCAATTACCAGATAGAGCATCACCTGTTTCCCCGCATCAGCCATATCCACTACCCGGCCATCAGCAAGATAGTAGCGGCCAAATGCGCGGAGTTCGGGCTCCCCTACCATAGCATGCCTACCATGATCGCCGCGGTCAGGTCCCATTTCCGTCTGATGAAGGCCATGGGCGTAAAACCGGCCCCGGCAGTGGTGCTGGCTAAACGCTAGCATCTCCCCTCCCTATTATTCGCAACAAGGTTGCATTTATACACAATTGTATTACTTTTGCCCGCGGAACCATTTTAAACAGTGATACATGCGCGTACAAGACCTATTGCGGCCCCTGCTGCTTTTTTGCTTTCCACTGGCCGCTTTTGCCCAGGCGCAGCCTTTTTCCTTTGCGGGACAAACCATCCCACCGGGACAGCAGCGGCAACTGGAGATCCCGGTAGCAGGGGAAACTGACAGTACGGTGATCCCCGTCACCATTATCCACGGCGCCAAGGCAGGGCCGGTGCTGGGCATTACCGCCGGTGTGCACGGGTATGAATACCCGCCCATTATGGCGGCGCAGCAACTGCCCGGCCAACTGCAGGCGGCGGATATGAGCGGCACGGTGATACTGGTGCAGGTAGCCAATGTACCGGCTTTCCTGGGAAGAAGCATTTACACCAATCCCATAGACGGCAAGAACCTGAACCGCTCCTTTCCCGGCGATCCAAAGGGCACGCTTACCGACCGCATGGCCTGGACCCTGGCGAACGGGATCATGCAACGCTGTGACTATTATGCCGACGTACATGCCGGGGACGGCAACGAGGACCTGCACGATTATGCAGGTTACTATGACTACCAGGGCCATGCGGCGCTAACGGAAAAAAGCCGGGAAATGGCCTGGTCACTGGGCTTTGATTATATCATTCCCATTGCGTGGAACCCGGAGCCGGGCGCTCCCACCCTGTACGGCACACGTGAAGCGATGTCCCGCAATATTCCCACCGTAGCGATAGAGTGCGGCCGCCTGGGCATGGTGCGCCCCGGGGAGGTGGAGAAAATAAACCGCGCGCTGCGTAGCCTGATGCGGCACCTGCAAATGCTGCCGGGCCAGCCCCTGCAGCCGGAAAACCCGCTGATCATCCGGGAGCGCAGCTATGTGAGCAGCGGGCATACCGGAATTTTCTACAGCAGCTTTCACAGTAATGACTATGTGAAAAAAGGCATGAAGCTGGGCTATTGCACGGACCTGTCCGGGCGCCGCCTGGGCGATGTGATTGCACCGGTGGACGGCATTATCCTTTACAAGGTGGGCACGCCGCCGGTAAACAAGGGCGAAACACTGTTCTGCATTGCGCACACGCCATAAGGCTTGCCGTTCTAATCGTCCTTCCCTCCTTTTTCCCCGGTAAACCAGTGCTCCTTATCGCGGAACAGCACATTGAAGGTAGTGAGCGAGCCATAAATGCGGGTAACATATTGCTGCAGGTTCACCTTATCCTCATCGCTGAGCAGCTTATGCCCGTTGATCTGCTGTTCCAGCACGCGGAGGCGGTCCCTTACCATTACGATCTTGTGGAAGAAAGTTTCGATCGGCACTTCCTTGGGCTTCAGCGAAGGATCCGCCGGTTTCAGCACCAAGGTGCCGTTTGCCCAGCGGTCGCCCAGGGGCACTATTTCCGTCATGTTGCCCCAGAGTCGCAATATCTTGAGCAGGGAGGCTTCCACCTGCGATACGGTTTCCACTTCCACGCTGCGGTTTTCTGCGTACAGTACTTCAAACTGGGGATCGGTCTTGTCTATCTCCTCGATACCGCTGTTTAAAAAAGTGACTACGTACTGTGCGTATTTCACACCGATAATAACGCCGGGTCCAAACCGCGAGTGTTGCACGCGGGAGCCCAGTCCTGCCGTCAGTTCTTCTTCCATGACAATTTCAATTAGTAATTAACAATGAATAATACCTATATCTTTTTCTCACCGCCATCGTCTTCGTCCTCGTTGATATAAGGATTCGGCGACATCATAAACTGGTAGCTTTGATCTACCAGCTCCCCGGTAGGCTCCTCTCCTTCTTCCGGCTCTGCATGTAGCTGCTGCAAAAAATTCTGCGCATGCATGTTATACATCTGGCCGGCTTCCATGTCCATTTCCGCGAGCTGCTGAATGCCATTCATGGTGCTCTGCTCCTGCTGGCTCCACAGGGAGGGATCGTGCGGGGCGTTCCAGTCCTGGGTTTGTGTAACATTGGTGGTAGCGCCGCCGGCGTACATCGGCATATTGTACAGGTAATTGCCGATATCGCTTTGCCCGTGAAACCCGAGGTTTAAATGGGCCGCTACCCCGATGCCGAACTGCATCCCCCGGAAGATCTCCTCCAGTTGCAATACGCGGAAGCTGAGCATATGCTTCATTTCGGTCTTATTGGCGCGGGTAAGCCTTTGCAGCTCGTCTTCATTCCTGGTCATCAGGGCCCGGAACAGGTCCGCGGGACTTACCTTCCATTTCGTGATCCGCTGCTGGAACCAGCGGGTCTCTTCGGGATAGGTTTCCAGCCCTTTCACCTGCAGGCCGCCCTGGCCGATGGACGTGTAGGATGCCTTACCCGATCCCAGCGCCAGGTCACTTTTCCCGGTAGTTTTGCTGCTGGTGAAAGCGTGCAGCGCTTCCAGTACCTGGGCGCTTGACATATTCACGCTTTTGAAGTCAAGCGAACCTTCGCTGATCATTTTGGTAATGCTGCCTTTTTCTGTTCCTGTTTTCCTGAACTTCAGGACAGCCTGGCGGGAAGCCAGCATCACCTTCTTCCGGAAGCCAGGGCTTCTCATCTTTTTACGCAACGCCACCCTTTCCTCTTTTGACAGGAAACTCTTCCCTCCCCCGCGTAAGCGCTTTTTCTTCGGGGACTTCAGTTTATAGGCCGTCTTGAACGCTTCCATTTCTTTTTTAACGGCGGCCGGCGACCGGAAGCTCTTCCCGGCCGAGCGGGCGCTCTTCGTGATCTCGCCCTGGAAATCCGGCTGGGAAAAATCTATAGCGACAGAAAAATTATGTCTTTGGTGTACCTGTGAAATAGCTAAGGTCAATACCTCGTTCAGCGATGCACGGCCTTGCGCCAGCCTGTGGAATTCGTCCGTCTGGTAGATTTTCCTGGCTTCAGAAGGTTTCGGCAGGTCGTTGATCGCTTTTTTTCTTTGCGCCCAGTAATTGGCATAGCCAATGTCCAGGAAGCGGTTCAGGTTTTCCCGGTTGCTGCGGATAACGGTTTCCTGCAGCAGGCGCTGCATGTCCGTGCCAAACCCGGTTTCAAATACATGCTCTGTATTGGTAATGGCCAGGCTGATATGCCTTGCCGCTTCCCTATTGGATTGCGCGGCATTGTCCGCATGCACCAGGTTGTTGTACAACGCCTGCCGCTGCTGGTTCACGAAGTCAGCGGGCGCTTTGTAAGCTACCTTTGGGTCTACGGTGGCGCCATTCAGCAGGCTGTGCGCCAGGTGCACGGCATGGAGGCCGCAACTGCCATCGCCCACCACCTGGTAATCCACCTCTTTATACCGAAGCGTCCAGTGGTTGCCCCCCACATGGTTGATGGCTATGCCATAATTGTATGGCATACCCGGTCCTACCACCCGGTTAAAGACATTCCACACCTGGTCTTCCGACAGGAAGGCCTGGGCGTCCAGGAGATCGCGGTGATAGGTGTCCAGCCATTCCCTTGGTATATGGGCCGGGTCCTGGTAGGCTTCCAGGCCGGCAATGACACGCTGTACAACCGGCTGGCCGCTACGCGGTGCGGGCATGCGTTGCGCCGCAAACGGCCCCTGAGCTACCGCCGGCCTGGCGATGCCTGCTGAACCGGGACGGTGCGCGGCCGCCCGGGAAGCGGAGGCGGCAGGTGATGCTTTATGATGGCTTAACATGCATGTTGTTTACGATAAATTACCTGGGCAACCGGCCCTTTATCCACTTGATCTGCCCATTGTGATTGGACTCATGCTCACAAACATGGAACCATTTGCAATAGTTATTGGTGGGGCCCCAGTACCATTTCTTATCTACCGCCAGCAGCCACTGGTCGTCCCTTTTCTTCAGCTCGTCCAGGGTATGCTGGCGCACTTCCTGCAGCGCGTCCAGGTAATACTGCAGGTCATGCCCTTTGATGGTTTTGCGGGCGGACTCGCCCAGTTCGGAGGCTGCGGTCCAGCGTTGCTTATCCTGCTCACTCCAGTCGCCCCATTGTTTTCCCTCAAAAGTATGCGCCTGGTAAAACCGTTCCGTGGCCGCCAGGTGCATCAGCATGGCGCCGATGGTGTTGGCCTTGGCGTCATGCAGGTAATCCAGCTCTTCCTGCTGCAGGCCTTTTAAAGACAGCAGCACTACGTGGCGCATCCAGTTCATCATGGATACCAGGGTGCCTACCTGGGGAGCATAGCCGGCTTTAGGGCCAATGAGGTTGATGTTGTCTTCCGCTTCCGCGCCGGGTATGGGGGCAGCCCATCCTCCCAGGGGTAACAGGCCCAGGCCGGTAACAGCAGTGGTGAGGGTGGCCGAAGCCTTCAGGAAATTCCTGCGGTCGATAAGGGTTTTACGGGTGCGCATGTGGATGTGTTTAGTTTGGAGCAGGAAATTAGCAATTAATTTCTTCCCAAAAAAAATTGTGTAGTTATATAACTACACGTATATTTGTAGTCAAATAGCTACACAATGAACCTGCGACGAGATGTATTTCAAGCTATAGCAGACCCTACAAGAAGGGCCATACTCCTGCTGGTGGCCTCGCAGGCCATGACAGCAGGCGCCATTGCCGCCAACTTTGACACCGCCCGGCCCACTGTTTCCAGGCACCTGCAAATACTTACCGAGTGTGAATTACTGGAGCCACGGCAAAAGGGCCGGGAAATTTACTATCATTTTAATCCCGGCAAAATGAAGGAGGTAGCCGATTTTCTTGAACCTTTTCGTAAACTGTGGGATGACCGGTTCAACAAGCTGGAAGACATTATGAAAACCTACAACGCAAAAAAATAGCATCACATGGAACTAAAAACAAAAGTCAATGCCGAAGAAGGCAAAAACGACCTCCTGATCACCAGGGAATTCAACCTGCCCCTGGAGTTATTGTTCAGGGCCTGTACAGAACCTGCACTGGTAGAGCAATGGATGGGCACCCGGGTGCTGAAGATGGAAAATAAAAAGCATGGCGGTTTCCAGCTCGAAACCAGGGACGACCATGGCAACGTGGTGTTCGAGGCCAATGGCACCGTTCATGCGTTTGTTCCCAACGGGAAGATCACCCGTACTTTTGAAATGACCAACGCATCTTTCGGCGTGCAACTCGAGTTCATGGAATTTGAAAAGCTCACGGACGACACGAGCAAACTTACTATTCATACCATATACCGCTCAAATGCGCTGAGGGACGAGCACCTGAAGCTGCCCTTCAAACAGGGGATCAACTGGGCGCATAATGAATTGGAGAAAATTGCAGGCAAACTAAAATAAAACCGCGTCACCATGAGCAAAAGAAACAAGATCATCTACTGGATCGCCACCTGCTGGCTGGCCTTAGGCATGCTGTCAACTGCCATCGTACAGTTAATGAAAACAAAAGAGGAAGTGGACAGCATTGCCCGTTTGGGATACCCTGTTTATATCCTGACCATTATAGGCGTTTGGAAAATCCTGGGGGTTATCGCCATATTTATTCCTAAATTTCCGTTGGTAAAGGAATGGGCTTATGCAGGCTTTTTCTTTGCCATGTCCGGGGCGATCATTTCGCACCTCGCGGCCGGCGATCCCGTGAGCCAGGTATTTCCCCCGTTGTTATTGCTGGTCCTGACAATCACGTCCTGGTATTTCAGGCCCGCGAACAGGAAAATTGCTCCCATTAATATAAAAGGATGAACATTATGAGCAGCAGTAAAAACAAAATATCCACGGAGCAGCGGGAAGCGCTGCTCGGCGTATTAAAAAAACGCTTTGAAAAACACATGCACCGCCATAAAGGCGTGGAGTGGACGAAAGTACAGGCGAAGCTGGAAGCCAGCGCCGGGAAACTGTGGTCGCTGAACGAGATGGAAAACAGCGGTGGCGAACCGGATGTGGTTGGCCAGGATAAAAAGACGGGCGAGTACATTTTCTATGATTGCGCTGCAGAAACGCCCAGGGGCCGCAGGAATACCTGTTACGACCGGGAAGCGCTGGAGTCCAGGAAAGAGCACAAGCCGGAAAACAATGCCGTGGATATGGCCACCGCCATGGGCATTGCACTTTTAACAGAGGAAGAATACCGGGCCTTGCAGCAACTCGGGGAGTTTGACACTAAAACATCGAGCTGGGTGCAAACACCGGCTGCTATCCGGGAACTTGGCGGCGCCCTCTTCTGTGACCGCCGCTACGACCACGTGTTCCTGTATCACAACGGGGCCTCCTCCTACTATGGCGTTCGGGGATTCCGTGGCTCGCTACGGGTATAGGTTATTCATTACATTCACCTGCTTTAATAACATGCAACATGAATCCTAAAGTTGATGACTTCCTGAGCCGCAATGAAAAGTGGCAGAAAGAAATGGAACAATTGAGAAAGATCGTTCTTGACTGCGGGCTGACCGAGAAACTGAAATGGGGTAATCCCTGCTACACCTTCCAGGAAAGGAATATCGTGTTAATACACGGGTTCAGGGATTACTGCGCCCTCCTGTTCTTCAAAGGCGCCCTGTTAAATGACACCCACGATATCCTTATCCAGCAAACGAAGAACGTGCAGGCGGCGCGCCAGGTGCGCTTTACCAATGTGAAGGAAATAGTGAAGATGGCCCAAGTGCTGAAGGCCTATATTTATGAGGCTATTGAAGTGGAAAAGGCCGGTTTGAAAGTAGCGTTAAAGCCCACCGCAGCCTTTACGATGCCCGGGGAATTTCAACAGAAGCTGGATGCAAACCCTGCGTTGAAAGCCGCCTTTGAGGCGTTGACGCCGGGACGGCAAAGAGCGTACCTGCTTCACTTTGCAGCCGCCAAGCAGTCCAGGACCCGGGTGTCGAGAATAGAAAAATATATCCCGCAGATCATGGATGGAAAGGGAATAAATGATTAGCCTATGCAAACGACCTGATGATGACGGCAATGATCGCAGCAATGATCACAACTGCCACCATTGCTACCGGGAATAAAGGTATGGACCGGGCCGGCTGTGGCACATCTTTCCTGTGGGATTTTTTTTTGTTCATTTTATCACGGGACGTAACTTTCTTTGTGGCGGTAGGCGTTGGTACCGCCTTTTTGCTTTTTTCAGGTTCTTTTTGCCGATGCTCTTTCTTTTTCCTTTCCTTTTCCTCTCTCCTTTTCTCGTTCACAACCTGCATGAATTCCTTCCGTTCCTTCTCTGTCCTGAGAATCTTTCTCCCCATTTCCAAGGGGGCCTGCCTTACTGCTTCATCCGGGTCTTTCAGAAATAATTCATTAAAAGCCCGGATGTTGGCATCCACAATCTCCAATACATGTTCTCTGATCTCCTCACCATACTCACGCTGATGCCCCCCGGGAAATTTTCTGACAACTGCTTCTATAATAGGCGCTACATCCAGGTTGTTCACCTCCTGCCTGTCCCGCAGATGGCTAACCGCACTTGTAACTGTCCGGTGCACCTCCTCCGCTTCCAGCTCGCCTACCGGGATGGCACCAATGCTTTTTTTATCTTGTATGTAGGGGATCATGAACTGGCAATTCAGGCAGGATGGTACAGATTCGGACCTGTTATTATAACGCCGGTCCCGGCCAATTTGATCCTTAATGGTAACCGTACTGTCGTCCGGCGCAACAAATACTTCCGTCATCATTACAGGAACGACGCCGGCCAGTTTGGCCCCGGCACAGGAAGCCAAGGCCGCACGGCCCTTCTCCGCACCTGCCTGCGAGATGTCTTCCACTACGTCGTACTCATGGTTATCACTATCCCGGTGCTTGCTGAGGGTGGCCTGTTGTACAGTTGCTACTTTGTTCCTGAAATCTTCCAGGACGGTAAATTGTGTATTGAATACTCTTAGCTGCTGCATTTGGGCTATACGGGTAAAATTTTGGTCGCGACCTGCTGTACGGGGCTCGTTCTGCCCGGAAAAAGCGGCATAAAGGCGATTGTTGCTATCAGCCGCTACCCCTATCATGTATCCTTTATAGGAGCTGTTATCCCCCTTGTACTTCCATACTTTTTGCTGTTGTAATTTCTCCCTGAGCCGCGCTGCATGCCAGGCTGTTGTAACAGTGGAAGGAATGCCCTTTTCAGTTTCTCCATACACATTCCTGTCTGCTCCTGACTTATATGGATAGTGCGGCACTCCCCGCTGAACTTCATTCACCAATGCCGTAGTAACCTTTAACGCAGTCCAAAATCCTTCCTCATTATTTTCCTGAATGTGCTGCATTACCTCCCCGTTTGCTCTCTCCACGTTTCCGTCGTTATCGAAATTCTTCATTGTGAATGCGATCTCCTGTTCCCAGGTACGCCCCTGGTTATTTACTCTCCATATCCGCAGGGCTTTATTAATAATAAATCCTCTGGCTACGGGAACGGACTCATAGCTTGCCTGTAGTTGTTTGATAATCTCCCCAAGACCACGTCTGTCCCGTGTGATCATCCGCTGTACAATTCTTTCCTCTTTCATTGGTAAAGAAAAAACGGCCTTTTGTTGTTTAGCTCCGGGAGCAATGTGATCAGCAGTGGCTCGATGAGGGGATCTGGTTGTCATTTGGGGGCATCTCATAAAAACAGGTATCAATTCCTGCTAAATTTACCTATTATTATGTATTAAATCCTTTTATTTAAAAAAATGATGTCAATTGCCATATGCGCACTTTTGCAGACCAGGTGATACAGTTTAACAGCTCCCTTGACTTTACAGGTCCCCTTCCGGATGGCATACAGGTGATGAACCCTTTCAGGGAACAGGGGCATATCCTGGACGTCATGCGGCAGTTTTACAAAAAATTCTACGACGATAACCATACCCGGCGGTTGATACTGGGCATTAATCCCGGCCGGCTGGGCTCCGGCGCTACCGGCGTACCTTTCAGCGATACCAAGCGGCTGGCGGAGGAGTGCGGCATTCACGTCAAAGGTTTTAAGACCCATGAGCCTTCCTCGGTGTTCGTGTATGATGTGATCCATGCCTACGGGGGTGTAGCCGCATTTTACCGGGACTTTTACATCAGCTCCATTTGCCCGCTGGGCTTTACTGCCGGTAATGGCAATGGCAAGGTGGTGAATTATAATTACTATGACAGCAAGGCGCTGACGGCCGCCGTACAAGACCTGATCGTGGACAGCCTGCACACGCAACTGGAATTTGGCATCAGCAGGAAGGTATGCTATTGCATGGGCACAGGAAAAAATGCAGCTTTCCTGCAGGCCCTGAATGCAAAGGAAAAATTCTTTGAAGAAATTGTACCGCTGGAGCATCCCCGTTTCGTGATGCAGTACAGGATCAAAACCAAGCAAACCTACGTGGATAAATACCTGGCCGCTTTAAAAATTAATAATGAATAATTAATAATTCATAGTCGTAACACCGGTGCTCCGTGAAACATGGGTGTTGCGGAAATTATTAATTATTCATCATTAATTACTAATTCCTCCCGGGAGGTGGGCCGTTTTTGCAGCATGCGCCGCAGCTCGCTGGCTTTCTCGTAAATGTGGTCGTCCTCATCCAGCAATATGGCGCCGGAATTAGCCAGGAAATCCTGCATTTTTTTCCGCCCGTTTGCAACTACCACGGTAATGGTTCCATCATCCATTGCATAGATAAACCTGCATTTTCTTACACCGTGCACAAGCGGGGTAATCTGGTAATGGGTGATCATGTAATCCATAAGCCACTGGGTTTATTACAGGAAATTAATTGTTATCCATCATACCAGGAGTTAACCCGTTGTAAACAGGCAAATATTAGCTACTTTTAACCCCTTATGGAATTGTTAAAAGTATCGGGCATCAGCAAGCAGCAGGCAGGCGCTTTTATTCTGAAGGACATCAGCTTTACATTACCACGGTTCCGGAAAATTGCCATTGCAGGCGAAACCGGCTCCGGCAAGAGCACCCTGCTGAAAGTGATTGCAGGGCTGTCCCAGCCGGATACCGGAGAGGTGCTGTTTGAGGACAAACGCGTGGAAGGCCCCCTGGAGGTATTGATACCGGGGCACGAAGGCATTGCCTATCTTTCCCAGTACTTTGAGCTGCGCCATCATTACCGGGTGGAGGAGATCCTCTCCTACGCCAACCAACTAACCGAAGACGAGGCCAGGAACATATACGCCATCTGCAGGATCAACCACCTGCTGCAGCGCCGCACGGATGAGTTGTCCGGCGGTGAGGCGCAACGGATCGCGCTGGCCCGGCTGCTAACCACCGCTCCCCGCCTGCTGCTGCTGGACGAACCTTTTTCCAACCTGGACATGATCCATAAAAACCTGCTGAAGTCCGTGATCCACGACATTGGCGAAAGCCTGGAGATCACCTGCATGCTGATATCGCACGACCCGCATGATATCCTTTCCTGGGCCGACGAGCTGTTCATCATGAAAGCCGGGCAACTATTGCAGCGGGGCGCGCCGCAGCAGGTGTATTACCAGCCCGTGGATGCGTATGCGGCCGGCCTGCTGGGCAAATACAACCTGGTGCCCCCGGACGGTCTCCGCCATCTGTCCGCCCTGCCGGGCATAACATCCAACGGCAAAAGCCTGTTTGCACGCCCGGAACAGTTTACCCTCACGGCCCCACAGCCGGACGCGCTGAAAGGAAAAGTGCAGGCGATCACTTTCTGGGGCGGCTATTACGATATAGCGGTACAAGTGCCCGGGAAAACAATGGTGACGGTCAGAATGATCACCTGTGATGTTAAGAAGGGAGATACCGTGTACGTGGGATGGCGGGGAACGGATGTTTGGTATATTTAAGGTACATATGAAAAGACTCCTCTGGCTGTTGTTACCCTGTATATATTCCCAGGCAGCGCAGGCCCAACCCTGGAATAATAAAACACACCTGACGCGGCAGGACACGCTGCGCGGCTCTATTACCCCGGAACGGGCCTGGTGGGATGTGCTGCGGTACGACCTGTGCATACAACCTTCTTTTACAGCGCGCACCCTTGCCGGGCACAATAACATTACCTACAAAGTATTGCAATCACAGCGTACCGCCCGTATGCAGGTAGACCTCCGGTCACCGCTGCACATAGATAGTGCCTTGATCAACCACCAGGAACATGTGCCCTTTGCCCGCGAAGGAGATGTATGGTACCTGCATTTGAAAACGCAAAACAAAAACGCTGTTAATACGATTACTATCTACTATTCCGGCCGCCCCCATGAAGCTGCGCAACCGCCCTGGGACGGGGGCTGGATATGGGGGGAGGACAGCCTGCACCGGCCCTGGATGACGGTAGCCTGCCAGGGCATTGGCGCCAGCACCTGGTATCCCTGCAAAGATCACCAGGGCGATGAACCGGACAACGGCGCTTCCCTGGCGATAAGGGTGCCGGATACCCTGGCAGCCATTGCTAATGGCCGGCTGCAATCGAAAAGGCAACATCCTGACCATACAGTTACCTACAAATGGGCGGTAACAAATCCCATCAATAATTACAATCTCTGCCCCTACATCGGTAAGTATATGTCTATTGACACGGTGTATCAAGGGCAAAACGGCCATCTCAGCATGCGCTATCATGTGCTGGATTATAACTACCAGAAGGCCCGGGCGCACCTGCTGCCGCACTCCTTTCTTGTGATGGAATGCTTTGAGCACTGGTTCGGCCCTTATCCCTTTTATGAAGACGGATACCAACTGGTGGATGCCCCAGGCTATGGCATGGAGCACCAGAGCGCCATCGCATATGGCAATGGCTACCGGAACGGACATCACGGCAGGGACTATTCCGGCACCGGCTGGGGCATGCAATGGGATTTCCTGCTGGTGCATGAAAGCGCGCATGAATGGTTCGGCAACAACATCACCGCCCGCGACCCGGCGGATAAATGGATACAGGAAAGTTTTGCCTGCTATGCGGATGTACTGTACATGAAAGACCTTATCAGCGACGCGGCAGGCAGCACCTACGTGATCGGCACACGGCGCAATATCCGTAACGATGCACCGATAACAGGCCCCTATGGAGTTGGCAGGGAAGGCAGCAGCGATATGTATCCCAAGGGCAGGAACCTGCTGCACATGATCCGCCGGATGATCCATAACGATGACCATTTCCGGGAAATACTGACGGGGATGAACCGGGATTTCCGTCACCAGACCGTTACTTCCCGGCAAATAGAAGATTATCTCATCGCCCGGTCCGGCATTGACCTCTCCCCTGTTTTTGACCAGTACCTGCGTACGCCGCAGGTGCCGGTATTTGAATACCGGATCGGCGGCCGGACGCTGGCCTACCGCTTCACCAACTGCGTGCCTCACTTTTCCATGCCACTGCTGATAAAAGCCGGCGGAGAGCACTGGATCACACCCCGCGCATCCTGGCAGGAGTTAACGTTGCCGCATAACATTCACACCATTACCGTAGACAGTTGTTTTTATGTAGGCGTGCAGGCACGCCTGTAAAACCGCAAGTTCCGGGTTTCGCACCCGCTCCCCTCCCGGTACCTTCGTGCCGTAAACAAGCCTGAATCATGCAAAACATTATTGAGCGCCTGCAGGAGCAGCACTGGGAGCAGGTAGCGGAAGACATGCACCGCCAGGGATACGCGGTGATCCCCCATGTGCTGACCAGAAAGGAATGCGATATCCTCGTTGAATCCTACCACACCGATCATCTTTACCGTAAAACCATCAGTATGGAGCGGTACCGCTTTGGCGCGGGCGAATACAAATACTTCCGGTATCCCCTGCCGGCCCTAATAGAGGATATCCGGCAAACGGTGTACCCTTACCTGGCGCCCATTGCCAATAAGTGGATGGAGGTGCTGGGCATGGCGCAACGCTTTCCTCCTGACCATGCAGCGCTGCAGGCGCGCTGCCATCAGCAGGGCCAGACCCAGCCTACGGTGCTGATCCTGCAATATGGTGAGGGCGGCTTTAACACCCTGCACCAGGACCTTTACGGCGATATCTTTTTCCCCATGCAACTGGTGCTGTTCCTGGACGAAGCGGGCCAGGATTATACCGGCGGCGAATTTGTGCTCACGGAGCAGGTGCCCCGTGCGCAATCGAAGGCCAACGTGCTACAGCCCCGGCGCGGCGATATGCTGTTGTTTACCACCAGTTTCCGGCCGGCAAAAGGCAGCAAAGGGTACTACCGGGTGCATATGAAGCACGGGGTCAGCCCGCTGCGCAGCGGCCGCCGGCATACGCTGGGCATTATCTTTCACGATGCCCTCAGTTGACCGTTAGGCCTTCAGCCAGTACAGCAGCAGCAGGTTAAAGAGGAAGATCAGCAGGATCACGAAGGTGTCCCAGGTAAGCAGGAAGCCTTTTTCCGGCAGTTTGATCATCAGCCCGGCAATGGCCACGGTGGTCATCATGATGGCCGCAAATATGGAAACCAGGTTGATGTCGGAGGCATTGAACAGCAGGCTGCCGCCTGCATAAAAAAGATCATCCAGCGCAAGAATAAAAATATTGAAGATGTTGCTACCCAGGATGTTGCCCACGGCAATATCCACGTTGCCGGCGCGGAGTGCGCTGCCGGATACGGCTACCTCCGGCAGGGAGGTGCTGGCCGCCAGGAACAGCGTACCTACAAAAGTCAGCCCCAGGCCACTTTTCAACGCAATACCTTCCGCGAAAGTGGGTAGCATGATGGCTGCCGCCACGATAAAAAGGCTGTTGAAAATATAGTAGCGGACCGCCACCCGCAGGGGCATACCGGTAGCGGCCACTTCCGCTTCCGTATGATGGTTCCTTTTCTCGTAGTTGAAAAGCAGCCTTATGGTAATGAAGTATACAATGAAAGCCAGGAGGGATACGGCGCTCAGCCATCCTGCAATAGAGATGTCCACCGGCAGGAACAGCCCGATACCGACAATGGCCAGCAAGAGGATGCTCATGGAAGCGGCCAGCACATGCGTATTGGCGGCCCTGCCCAGCAAGGGTTTGGGGGACATGAAATCTAACAGGGACAGCAGCAGCAGGTTAAACGCGCAACTGCCTGCAATGTCGCCAAGGGCCAGGTCGGCGGATTTTACAATGGTAACGGAGCCGATGCCCACCACCAGCTCCGGCAGCGAAGTAACCGCCGCCACCAGCACCAGCCCGATCCAGGCTTTCCCGATACCGGTCTTGATGGCGATGAGGTTCCCGTAATAGGACAATTTCCTGCCTGCAATGAAAATAACGACCGCGCAGGCGCTGAAAAGTAACAGATCCGGCAGCATAATCACCTGGTATTAGCCCGGTATGGCCAGTAAAGGAATTTTAGTATGATAGGCCATTTGCCTGGTGCGGCTCCTGTGCAGTAACCGGTCCATAAACCCGTGCCGGTGCGGTACCATGGCCAACATATCTATATCCAGCCGGCTAACATACTCCTGCAGGGTGGTCTCAAAATCATCCCCTTCCAACTGTATGGCAGATGCTACCGGGAGCTTGTATTTTTTCCGGAAACTTTTGCGGTAGTCCGTCAATGCCGTATCATGCTCCAGGTATTCGTGGATCTCCACTTTATCTACTTCGTTAAAGACGGCTACATGCAGTTGAGCGGAAAACAGGGCCGCTATGTCGGCCAGCGGCGCATCCGGCCCGGCGCCGGTCTCAAAGCCTTTGGTGCAGAAGAGTATGTTGGCCGGCGTTTTCCATTGGTAGGTAATGGGAATAGCCAGCACCGGTATCGTGCTTTTGCTGATCAGGCTGGCGGTAGTGCTGCCGATAACTACCTCCTTCAGCCCGGAAGCGCCCTGCGTGCCCATAATGACCAGGTCCGCCACATGCTCAATAGCGCATTGCAGGATACTTTTCTGCACGGATCCCTTGTAAATGCGGGTCAGTATTTTTACGCCTTTGGCTTTTTCCGTGACCTTACTTTTCCAAACCTTCAGCTCCCCGGCGATCTCTTCCACCAGGTTCCGGTTATAAGCAGCACGCAATGCCTGGCGGTCCACAAAGGGGCTTTCCAGCAACTGGCATGCGTGCATCAATACAATCGTCGCTTGATTTCTTTTACTGATCTCCACCGCGTATTGCAGGGCTTTATAAGCATTTACGGAAAAATCCGTAGGCACCAGGATGGTTTTCATGACGCTGATATTTGTTGATATACCAAAAGTAGGACAGCGCAGCAGCGGGAGTAATGACCGGGGTCAGGTATTTGTTTGATTGTCGTTAATAAAAATTTTCGGTACTTTCAGCGTACACTGATACGGAAATTACAGCCAGATCGTTATGACAAGACCCGACAAAAACAGCGCCCGGCACTGGTGGATCGTTACAGCCATTAACAAAATGTGCCAGGTACTGATACCTGTTTTTTTACTTATTGCCTTCTGCTGGATCTTGTATGATACCGGTTTCAACCACTTTCAGACCAACGACGCCACGGTCAATTACTGGCTCTCGCTTTTACTACCCGGCCTGGTGATCATGATGGGCCTGCGCTGGCTGGCCGGGATATTTGAAAAAAGGAAATTACGTGCACGCCTCATTTCCCTGGGGCTCTGGCTGATCACCATCTGCTGCTACGTGGTGCTGTTGCCGCTGAAAAGATCAATGGTTCAACATGACAGCAACCTGTACCTGCTTTACAAAATACTGTTATATACCTGTATTTCCTTTGTAGCGCTGGCGGAGCTGTCGCTGATCATCCGGTTTTCCCCCAGGAAGGCGCCCAATTCCGCCCTCCTGTTCGTAGCCAGCTTTGCGCTGATGGTGCTGCTGGGCACATTGCTGTTAAGCCTGCCTTATGCCACCCATCGCGGCCTGTCGCTGACGGACGCGCTGTTCACTTCTACGAGCGCCGTATGCGTAACGGGGCTGGCGGTAACAGACACCGCCAGGGAATTCACGGTTTTCGGACAGGTGATCCTGCTGCTGCTGATACAGGCGGGAGGCCTGGGCATTATGACCTTCACCGGGCTTTTGAGCTATGCCATTACAGGCAGCATATCGTTCCGCAACGAGCTGGCCTTCCGGAACATGTTCCTCAGCAACAAGCTGGGAAACGTGATGCACCTGGTGTCCCGCATTGTGCTGGTCACTTTTTTCTTTGAGGCCATCGGCGCGGCCGGCATTTATTTCACTACCGGGCCGGAGCTTTTTGAAAGAAAGCTGGACAAGCTGTTCTTCTCCGTGTTCCATTCGGTATCGGCCTTTTGCAATGCAGGATTTTCCACCTACTCCAATGGCCTGTACCACGAAGGGCTGCGGTTCAATTACTCCTTCCAGCTCCTGATCGCCCTGCTGATCATCCTGGGCGGACTGGGTTTCCCGATCACCTTTAACCTGTTCTCCTACATACGGGTGAAAGCCACTAACGGCTGGTGGCGCCTGCAGCGGAGGGGCAAGCGTATCCATATTCCGCGGCTCATCAACATCAATTCCCGCCTGGCGCTGGTCACCAGCTTCTTTTTGCTGGTAACGGGCTTTATAGCCTACCTGGCCTTCGAGTGGCGCGGCACGCTGCAGCAGCATCCCTCCCTCTGGGGCAAGATGGTGACGGCTTTCTTCGGATCGGTGACGCCCCGCACCGCGGGATTTGATACGGTGAACATCTCGGGCCTCAACCTCTCCACCGTGATGATCTACCTCTTGCTAATGTGGATCGGGGCCTCCCCCGGCTCTACGGGCGGTGGTATCAAGACCACTACCTTTGCAGTGGCGGTGCTGAACATGACGAGCGTGGTGCGAGGAAAGGACCGGTCCGAGTTCTTCAACACGGAAATATCCGCGCCCTCCGTGCGGCGGGCCTTTGCTATCATGCTGCTGTCGTTGCTGGTGATCGGCATTGCCGTATTCCTGATTTCCATACGGGATGGCGACAAAGGGCTGATCCAGATCGCCTTTGAGGCATTTTCGGCATTCAGCACCGTAGGCCTTACACTGGGCATTACGCCGGAGCTGTCCGGCCTTAGCAAGCTGGTGCTGGTGCTGACCATGTTCATTGGCAGGGTGGGTACGCTCACGCTGATCATGGCTTTTGTAAAGCAGCAGCAGCAATTGTATTACCGGTATCCTAAAGAAGATATTACGTTCTAAAAATATTAACAGATGAAATTCATTGTATTCGGACTGGGCAATTTCGGCGCCGCTTTATCACAACAACTGGTAAGCCTGGGACATGAAGTGATCGGCGTGGACCTCAAGCAGGAGTTGGTAGACAAATACAGCTCCAGCATTACCCATACCATTACACTGGACGCCACGCACCGCGAAGGCATGCAGCAACTGCCCCTGCACGATACGGATGCCGCCATTGTAGGCATCGGCGAAAATGAAGGCATTACCATCATGGTCACGGCCCTGCTGAAGCAGATAGGCGTTAAGCGCATCATCTGCCGGGTTACCTCTCCCCTGCAGCAGATTGTGCTGGAAGCCATGCGTATCGAGGAATTCGTATACCCGGAAGCGTCATCCGCGGAGCGGCTGGCCTTTAAGCTGGACCTGCCGGGCGTGCTCAACTCCTACCGTTTCCGGGACGATTACCGCCTGCTGGAAGTACAGGTGCCGGAGCGTTATGTAAACAAGACCGTGGAGTCCATCCGGTTTGCTGAGAAATACCGCCTGGTGCTGGTCACCATCACCCGAGACGAGCATGGCAAGAATATTTTTGGCAGTGAAAGCGCGGTGCCGCATGCCATGGGCCCGGTAAAGCCGGATACGGTGCTGCTACCGGACGATACGCTGCTGATCTTTGGCACCGCGCATGACCTGCAGTCGTTTGTGGACTAAAGGTGATATCAATGTTCCAGCTCTGGCCTGGCCTGCATCTTTCCATCCAGGAAAGGCCGCACGGTCTGCGGGAGCTCAGGCGCCATCAACATATCATAGTGGGTGTGGTTAGGCAGGATGGCGAGACGGTTTTGCGGCATGTTTTCCCGGTTCCAGCCGGCGTCTTTCTTACCGCCGCCCAGCAGCTCATAGAATTTTACGATATGCGCAGGACGTATCATGTCTCCATCGCCATACACCAGCATAACCGGCATTTCGAGCCTGGCCACTTCTGCAGACCAATCAAAGGGGCGCTTCATCATCTGCCCCATCTGTTCCAGCAGCTTTGGAAAATCTTCCGGCTGGGGGGCAATGGCTGCATAGGACTTGTAAATGGGCGTTTGCTTCAGCAATGCTGCGGCGCCGGCGTTCATCTGTTCCTGTTGCGCCAGTATGTCCGGGTAGAAACCGTCCCGTGCAAAGACTGTTGACACAAGGGCCAGCCGGCGTACCAACCCGGGGTGTTGTATAGCCAGCCGCAGCCCGGCGATACCTCCCATTGAATAACCCAGCACATCTACCTGCTTGATCCCAAGCTGCCGGAGCAACGCGGCGAGATCATCGGCCATATCGATGTAGCTGACGGGCCGGTCAGTCAATGCCGTACGGCCGTGCCCGTAAAGATCAACGGCAATTACCTGCCGCCCGGCATTTATTGCAGGCATTATCCGCTCAAACATACCCATGGAGCCCAGGCCGCCGTGCAGCAACAGGAGCGGCTCGCCTGTACCGCTGATCTCATAATACATTTTAATACCATTTACCCGGGCATAGCCTTTCCCGGTGGCATCCTGCGCCTGTATGCTGCCTGCGGCCGCCATGCAGGTTGCGATGACCATGGCCGAAATAAGATACTTTTTCATGTACAGATCGTTTTTTTTGTTTTTGATGTCACAAAGATACCCGGGCGCCGGCGTTCGGGCCGGGGGGAAACCTGACATTTACAGGGGGAGTTGCGACAAGCGCATGGAAATAAAAATGGCCGCTCCATACCGGAGCGGCCCAGCCATGATGACTGTCACATCATGCATCATTCTATCTATCCCTTAAATAAACGCTTCGTTGTCGTCACCCCGTCCACTTCTATGCGGATCAGGTACAGCCCGTCCTGCAGGGTGGATATATCCACCGCTTCGCCGGAGCTGATAATACGCGCCGGCATCACCACCTGGCCGGACACATCGTACATGATCATCCTGGCCTGTTTGCCCTTGAACTGCAGCCGGATATTGCCGGAAGCAGGATTGGGATACAGCAGGATGTCGCGATTGTCCTCTCCTGCTGCCGGCTTGCTATTGACCATCATCATGCGCGCGCCGGCAGCGGCTGAAGGTGTTGCATACAACTGGTGCTGAGGAATGATCTCCTTAGGCTGCGAGGCGCTGGACCAGCGCAGGCGGCAGTTGGCCCCGCCGTAGTTCTCGAAATATTCCAGTTTTATGTCGTACTGTTGACCGGCCGTCAAGGTTATGGTACCGGAGTATTCCACGTCCCAATCGTCTATCCATTTGTCAATGACCAACTGGTTATTGACCCACAGCCGCCGGCCGTTATCGCTGGTGATGTAAAAGGTATACTCGCCGGAGTACCGGGGCTCTATCTTCCCGGTCCACCTTACCGAGTAGCCGTCTGCGTTAATACTGTCGGCCGGTGCGCCTTCGCCCCAGTCAAAATCCACTTTGGGATCGATCCGGGACAAAACAAAGGTCTCGAAGTTCATGCCATTGTAATAGTCTGCAGTAAGACCGTTGCCGTTGCCCATGGGCGGTTGTACGATCAGCTCCCAGCGGGCGGATGCCTGGGCCGTATCCATATGCAGCTCCACGTTGGCTTCCGGGGCGGTGCTTTCATTGCGGATAGCGATCACCTTGCCGCTCAACACGGAAACGAACTTGTAATACCCGTTACCGGCCGGTAAGGCTATGAACTGCTGGTTGGCGGCGCCGGTGCCGGTCCATTGCCAGATATTGGCGTTTTCGGCAGTATCGGATTGCGCCACATCCAGGTTTTTGGCGCTGTGGTAGGCCGTGATGGTGTAGCGCCCGTCGCCCAGGTGCCTGAGGTTAAAGGTCTGGTTAGCCGCACCGGTACCATTCCATAGCTGTATGTTCACGCCGTCTCCCAGGCCGCCAGTGCCGCCCCGCACATCCAGGAACAAGCCGCTGTTCACATTCCTAATCGTATAGGTGCCGGCCAGTCCGGGATCGCCATTGGCCAGCACGCGCATGGAGCTGGCGCTGTCATTCCAGCCCGGCAGGTGCATGGCGTTGCCGGTCAGCACCAGGGAATCGCCCTGGAAATTATCCTGCTTATAGAGCACCACCTTATACCCTTCCCTGATTTTCAGGGAGGAAATTTCATTGTTGCGGATGCCTTTCAATGCCATGCCGGCCAGTTTGTAGCTGCCGATGGGCAACCCGGCGTGAAAGCCGCCGTAGTTGGCATGCTGGTACACCGTTACCGGGCCTGCTGTAGAGGCAGGCCGGCTGTACAACTGCGCCCGGGGGATCACCTGGCGCTGCTGCCGGGCGCTCTGCCATTCCAGGTGGCAGAAGGCATCGCCGTTGCCTTCCGCATAGCGCAGCTCGATATCATACTTTTGCCCGGCTGTAAGCGTGATGGAACCGCTGCGGGTATAGGCGCCCTGCGTGTTGTAATCATCGATCAGGGACTGGCCGTTGACAGTCAGCTTTACGCCATCATCGGAGTACACGTAAAAGGTATACTGCCCGGAGTACAGAGGCTGTACCTGCCCGGACCATTTCACGGAGAACTGGTTCACCCCCAGCAGGGAATCATTGGGCGAGCCTGCGCCCCAGTCAAAATCCACGTTGCGGTCCGTCTGCTCGTATTTTAATGCGTTATGGTGGTACCCGTCGTAGTACTGTGCTTTCAACCCGTTGCCGGTGCCTGCGGGTAATCCTTTCAGGTTTTTGCGGATGAGCCATACAAATTCATCGGGCGCCACTACCCTTACGTTGGGGCCTAAACGACTAATGCAGTCCAGCACATCGTTCACGCTCCTGGACCAAACATGCACGGAAATGAGGCTGTAGCCATCCCCGGAATAGATATCCGTGGAAGCCTGGTTCAGTTGCGCGGCCAGCGACTGCGGGGAAGATAAAGTGCCCCATAGCGTATACCGGCCACCGATAGAGGGCTTGTCGCCATACCAGTCTATCTGCCCGGCACGCCCGGTATAGTTGGCGCCATAGCTGTAGTAGAACAGCGCGTCAATATTGTCCTGCTCCAGGTAGGCAGAGGGATCGTTATCACTATCGTCCGCATCAATGATGTTCACAATGCGCAGGTCTGCTTTTTTCATGTACCGGTTCAGCAGGGTGCATTCCGTTTCCAGGTCGGCGTCGGGATAGCGGCCGGGCAAATGGTAGCCCCTGCCGGAAGGACCGGCTATCAGCACGTTCCGGCCATCGGGAGTGGTCAGGCAATTGTCTATGTACTTTTCATATACCACGGGGGCCAGTTCCGCCAGGGAGGGGGAAATGGTCCATCCCAGGTTTACACGGCCGCGGTTGGGATTGTTCCAGTTGTTCATGTTATCGTGCGTTCCCAGCAGCCATTGCACATTGTCCCCGTCGCTGATCACAAAGCAGACGGTGTGCACGTTGGGCACCACTTCAAAAGGTTGGATGGGGTCTTTCTGGCGAAACGAATCTTTGGTGGCCGGGATATTGGTGAGGGCAGACAGGTTAGGCGCCCAGTCCGACGGCAGAATCATCATGGAGTGCTGTGACAACTGCTCCACCGTTTCATACTCCTGCGGGCCCCAGCCAAAGAAGGCGGCGCCTTTGTTCATGCGGTTGTACACGCTGTCTGCCAAGGGGCCGGTGGGAGAATCGTCCCAGAACTGGAAAGCTTTCGTATAGGTGCTGTAGTCAGCCAGGAAGCCTACCCGGTCGTCGGAGCTTTGTTGGTAGGAAGCGATGTTTTTGCTGAACAGGTGGCCGTAGTGGGCCAGCGCCCAGGACTCGTTCCGGCCCCGCACATCCAGCAGCATGGTCAGCCCGGCATTGATGGCGGTTTGCTCAATGTCCGCCGGGATGGCTACGGCATTCATCACGCCGGCCAGCGAAATGGCCACATTGGTGGAGCGGTCTTTGGCGTTGCAGAGGATGTACCCGTCCAGCCTGCCGGCGAAATGCGCCAGCAGCCCGGGAAAATTCGTGTAGTAGGTGTCGTCAATGGTGATCCCGGTCTTTTCCACCAGGCCCCGGTGACCGGAGATATCGCGGAGAATTTCCGGCTTCTCCTGCGCAATAACGCCCATCAGCGTTTGCAGGGCCACCCGCTCCGAAGGAGAATAGTTTTCCGAGGTGAGGTACAGCCGGTCCGGTACCGCTGTGTAAGGGTAAGGACTGCCCTGCACACGGTCAGGCACCGGCTGCGCACTGGCAACCGGTACCTGCAGGCCGCATGCCAGCAAAATACCCAGTAATTGAGGGAATAGAGTTGTTTTCATAAAGAAGGGTTTTCGGGTTATATAATTAATAATTAAGAATTAATAATTCCTGTAACAACAGTGTTTCGTCGAAACACCAGCGTTACGATTATTAATTATTAATTCTTAATTCTTAATTTTTTAATTGAGTGGCCAGCAGCTTAATGAAATAGCCGCCTACCACGCTGCGTGCCTGGAAGCCTACCATTTTCCCGTTGGTGGTCTCATGCCAGTCGCTCAGCGGCACCCGGGATTCCGTTTCCAGGGCAAACCGGTACACCGGCACTACCAGGTCCTCAAAATCCTGCTGATTGTCTGTCAGCACGGAAGTCCACAGTATCCAGTCGGATTTGGTGTAGGTGCGGCGGCTGTCCAGCGGCAGGCCGTATTTGTTTTGTTTGGTGAGGTAATACTTCACCTCCCGCTCATACACGGATGCCGGGAACAGGTCCAGGTTCAGCAGCTTGTCCCATACCAGGTTATACTTCTGGCTCCAACTGCCTTTACCTTCAAAGGTCAGCGCGTAGTGATCACCGTCATCGGCCAGCTCCATCCATTTATGCACCATGCCTTTTGCCAGTTGCCGGTATTTACCGGCAGTGGCCTGCTCGCCCAGCTCCTTTGCCATCTCCGCATAGCAGCCCAGCGCTACAATGGCCTTTACGGACAGGTTGGCATTGCGGGCCAGGTGACCGGCAAAATCGTCCGTGCACAACTGGTTAGCGGGATCAAAGCCTTCTTTGGCCAGGTATTCCGCCCAGGTAGTAAGGGTTTTCCAGTGCTTTTTAGCGTAGTTGGCATTTCCTTCCGCTTTGGCAATAGCGGCGGTGAGAATGATCATGTTGCCGCATTCCTCCACGGGCATATCCTCGCCATAGGTTTGCCCGGTGGCAATGGGATAGGTGCCCAGGTCGTGCGCGGCAAAGGGTTTGGTCCATTTGCCGGACTCGCTGTAGTAAAAGATACCGTTCAGCATCCCTTTCAGCAGGTCCGGGTTATATACCAGGTACAGTGGCGCGGAGGGATAGGTGACATCCACGGTATTGATGGAGCCGTTGCTGAAGTTCTCTTTGGACAGGAACAGGATCTCTCCCTGCGGGCTTTTGAGCAGCTTGTGCGCGGCAATGCTCTGGCGGTAGGCCAGCTCGCACAGCCTGGCGTAGTCCTCACCGCCGGCGCCCTTTGCGCTGTTATACAGTTGCTGGTTGAAATCCTCGCAGCGCTGCAGCACGTCTGCATAGGCGTCCGCAGCCTGGGCTAACTGGTCCTCCATGCTGCCGCCTTTTTCCTTCCACCAGGCCTGCAGCCTGTTCTCAAAGTATTGTATGGCATAAAGGTCATCGTAGCCCAGCAGCACCAGTTGGGTCTTACCATTGGCATCCACTTTACCCAGGGGTATGATCGTATGCAACTGCAGGTGCTTACCGGTAAGCGTGCGCTCCGCGGCCGGCCTGAATGCCTGCGTCATGGGGCGCGCCGGCGTAATGAACTGGGACACCTGCCCTGCGGCTGGAACGGCCACATACACGTAGCCCCAGTCAATCTTCACGTTATCGCCCTTTTTCTGCAACACCGGCTGTCCGGTGGTGCCGGCTTTCAGGATAGACAGTCCGCGGGCGGCGTACTGTTCCGCTTTTACTTCCTGCGAAGGCTCATTTACCGCCAGGTCCGTAGAGGCGCCTAAGTACAACTGCACATCATGAGCGGCGCCGTCATTGGCCTTTACCGCTACCTGCACGTAGGAAACGGGCCTGGACAGCAGGTCCAGGTCGTTCAGCAATAAAGGAGAGGTAAACGTAAGGGTCACATCTGTTTTGCCGCAGGTCAGTTCGTAGATGGTTTGGGTAGCATTGAGGGTCACGCTTTTCTGCTGCGCCGTTGCTACCGGGGGGCCGGCAGGCGGCAGGGGCTCCCGCGCCAGGCCGATGTCCAGCCAGGCGCCGCCGCCGGTGTTCCTTACATGCACGGCAAAGAGATTCCTGCCCGGTTTCAGGTGCTGGCGTATGGCGGCATCCAGGGGCAGGTACACAAAATGGCCTGTATGGCCTTTGCGTTTGTAGATCTCCTGCCCGTTCAGGTACACCGCAATGTCGTCGTCGTGGCGGAGCTTCAGGTATAATTCGCGGCTGTCTGCTTTATTCAGGGTAAAGGTTCTCCGGATCCACAGGTCCTTGCTCAGCCATTGCGTTTTCACCATGCCCTTTACATCACCGAAGGGCGCCTTGCCTGTTTTCCACTGCCCGTCGTTGAAGTCCGGCATCATCCAGTTCTCCGCCGGTGCAGTTTCCGTATAGGCGGTTACGTAGTTCATTTCATCGCCTGCCGGCAGCACTGTTTCGTAATGTTTACCTTCGTTGCCCAGGAAACGGTACAGGTCTCCGTCCACCTTCAGCATGCCGATCAGCGAGTGGTTGGTCCCAGTCCAGTGCCTGGTGGGAGTGGCTGTCAGCGTGTCGCTCATAGACCAGATACTAAAATACGGATCGTGTGTGATGAGGGGATAAGCGGGCGCCTTCCGCTGCGCATAACTCCACAGGCCTGTCAATAAAAAAAATACCAAAAAAACGTTTCGTCTCATGAACACTTGTTTATAGTTAAAAATCCGGTTTTAGTGACTGGTGCATCTGTAACAAACAATGGAAGGAAAGGCCGGTGCCCTGGCTGCGCTTACAGGTCCAGCCTGACCAGCGGGGAGAAGATGCGGTCCTCCACCCCGGCAATTTTCAGACCGATACGGGCATACACGTAATCCTGCGCGGGCGTCATGGCCGGCACGGTTACCTGCAGCGTTACATTGTCCGGATCGGCAATATCAGCGGCAGACAGGGTGGCTGACTCAATATTATCCGCGCCGGATACAAACTGGGTCTTGTTCACATACAGGCTTACGCTTTCCAGGTCCCTGGCGGAAGCGTCCGTAATGATCTGCTCAATACTGCAGGTGGCGGTCACCTTGTTGTTGCCGGCCGTAAGCTGCGGCGAGCGTATCAGGTAGTACGGCGTTACTTCCATATCCAGGGTCTGGTTGCCCTGTATGTTGATGGTAACGGAGTCCGGCGCGCCGGCCCCGGTCTGCTTCCAGCGGAAGGGCCCCTGGCCGTTGGGGATAATGAATTTATACTCCCCGTTGAACAATACCTGGGAATACACGCCTTCCTGGTTAAAGGTGCCTTCAATAGGTCCTACCTTGCCGAAGCCGAACTGGTACAACTGGTAGGATACCTGGTTATATTCCACGTTAACAGGCTCGCCGTTGTAAACGATCCGCCCGGTCAACTGGGCCGCGGGAGGATCATAATTGTCCTTTTTACAGCCGCCGGATAATAGGAAGCAGGAAATAAGCAGCAGGAAGTAGGAAGTATGATGATATCTTGATTGCATGTCTTCAGTTTTTGTTACTGGTTAGGTTGTCTTACGATCTTCGGATTGTTGGACCTTATCTCGTCATTGATAAATGAATAATAATTACCGAGCCGGAAGCGGTTGGTACCGGTTACCAATGCCGGCCGTACAATCTTATATATCCATTTTCCATTGTTGGTACTAGCCGGGTCGTATATTTTATAAGGCCACAACGCATAGGGCTGCGTGCTGTGCTTGGCGGCTTCCCCGATGTTGCTGGTAAGGTCGCTGACGCTCATCTGTGCGCCGTCCCATACCCGGTGGGCCAGGCGCCAGCGTTTCATATCGAACAGGATATGACCTTCAAAGGCCAGCTCCACGCGGCGCTCATGCACGATCCGGTCAAAAGTGATGTCCGCCGCATCCAGGGGAATAACCAGGCCGGCGCGGGCGCGCACCTGGTTCATATAACCGGCTGCGGTGCCGGGCTGTCCCAGCTCAAAGGCCGCTTCCGCTGCGTTGAGCAGCACTTCTGCGTAGCGGTAACGGATAAACGGCACTTCGCTGTTGGTGCCGCGGGAGCCGGCACCGGGCGCAGGGTCCAGGTACTTGCGGATGTAAAACCCGCTTTGCGCGGTAAATTCCTTGGCATTAACCGGCCCGTCAAAACCTACTACCTGTACGGGCGTATTGGTGCCGGGCAGCTCCTTTTGCGCGCCCCGGTCGTCGCCGGTTATGATGCTGCCGTCTGCCAACTGGTAGCCGGCCCAGATGTCCACATTGCGGCCACGGAAAGCAGATCCGGGGAGGATCACCGTACCGGCCAGCCGGGCATCCCTGCCGGCAAAGATGTCCAGCAGGTTCTCATAATAAACCGGGTTGCCGTCCGCATCTGCCACAGGCAGGGGCGCAAAGGTATTGTCCAGCTTCTCAAAGGCCTGCACCAGGTTCAGGGAAGGATTGAGCCTGCCGCCCTCCTCTTCTTCTGCGCCGTAGCGGGGCTGGTTGGCCACGGTAAACCCGTGCACCTTGCCGCTTTTCAGCTTGAAGTCCTCTATCCAGATGGATTCCGGGTTGCCGTTCTTATCCAGGAAAATATTGGCGAAGTTGTCTGACAGGTCTGGCTTCCGGTTGTACAGGGCATAGGTGCCGGCGCTGCCGCTAATGATCTCCTGGGCGGCCTGCAATGCTTTGGTATAATAACCGTTTGCCATGGAGGCAGGAATGCCTACCTCCCCGCCCGGCAGGGATACCTGGGGCGTGTTGACGCCATATTTGGCAATGGAGCCGGCATACAGGGCGGCCCGGCACTCCATGGCCAGTGCGGCGGCCCTGGTAGCCCTGCTTTTTTCACCGGGGTCCGCCGGCAGATCATTCTTGATAGCCTCCGCTTCGCTGATCACAAAATCATAGATCTCGGATTCCTTTGCCCGCGGGTACTGCAGGTAAGTGGGATCACCGCCGAAATCATATTCCAGTGATTCCAGGATCAGGGGCACGCCGCCCATCCTTTTCACCATTTCAAAATAGTAATTGGCGCGCAGGAAGCGGGCTTCCGCCAGGAAACGCTTCTTGTCGGAATCAGACAGCGCAGGCGCTGCGGTGGCCCTTTCTATGAACAGGTTCAGGTGGCGGATATAGCCGTAGTCCCAGGTGCCCCAGGCGCCAAAATCCCAGCTATTGCGCTGTACAATGCCTGTCTGCCCGTTCTCGGAGGGAAAGCTTTCGCTGAAATCGGCAAAGGAAACCCAGCCGCCATCCAGGCTGCTGAAGTCCACCTGCCGGTTGTACAGGTCCGCCAGTACAGACAACGCCTGGGAAGGACCGGCAAAGGCCTGCTCCGGGGTGAGAATGGAAGTAGGTTGTACGTTCAGGAAATCGCTGTCTTTTTTACAGCCTGTTGCGCTGAGCAGCAGGGCTGATAGTATATGTGGAAAATATCGCTTCATCTGTTGCATTTTTAAAAGGTAAGGTTTACGCCTGCGTTGAATACCTGGCTTTGCGGGAACTGCAGGCCATTGGCGTCTGCTATTTCCGGGTCGATGTTGAACTCGCTTAAGTTGTCGATGGAGAACAGGTTATACGCATTCAGGTAAAAACGGGCCCGCCGTATTTTCACCCGGTTCAGCAGCGGCGCAGGCAAAGCATAGCCCAGCTCGATGGTCCTGGCCCTGATATATTTTACGTTGTGCGCCCAGAAATCGGAATTCCGGTAGTTGCTGTGCCCACCGTCATTAAAGCGCAGCGCGGGATATTTGCCCGGTATCCATTCACTATTCTTGTCATAGGGATCTGCGCGATGCCAGCGGTCCAGGAAAATGGTGTTCAGGTTCCCGTCATTCTGGAAAGGCCAGCGGGTTTCCCAGTTCTGGAACCAGGTGTAGCCGGCGCCGCCGGAAAAGTCTGCGTGAAAATCAAAGCTGCGCCAGGCCAGTGAAATATTGAAGCCAAAGTTGATATTGGGCTGCGTATTGGGATCGCCGTCCGTGCTCAGGCCAATGGGCCGCTCGTCCATCCCGTCTATCTTGCCGTCGCCGTTCTGGTCCTTGTAGATCAGGTCGCCGGGCAGCAGGGTGCTGTTGCCTCTTCCGTCAATGTTCACCGGGTAGCTGTTGATCTGTTCCTGGGAGGTGAACTGGCCGATGGTTTCCAGTCCCCATTGTATCCGCGTGAACCGTTCTTCCGCAGAATTCCGGTACTGGTCCCAGGAGTTAAAGAACACCGGGTTGTAGCCATGGAGGAATTTTTGCCTGGAGTAAGCGATATTGCCGCCCACCCTGAAGGTCACTTTGCCGATGGAGCCATTGTAGGCCAGCGAGAACTCTTCGCCGTACTGGGCGTCGCTGTTGATATTCTCGTCCGGCAGGGCGTACCCTATTTCGTTCGGCACCAGCACATCGGTCTTGCGGCCGCGCAGGCCGGTACGTTTGCGGTAGAAATAATCGAAAGTACCGGTGATCTTGCCATTCATCAGGCTGAAGTCCATGCCCACATCCGTCATCTTGCTCTTTAACCAGGAAATGTTGGTGATGGGCACGCCCCGGTCGCGGGAGCCAACGATCGGCTGACCGCTGATAATGGCCACCGGCTGGTTGTAATCGTACCCCTCAATGTAGGCGTAGGCCGGCAGGCCCAGTTGGGTGCCGTCGTCGCCCAGCACGCCATAGCTGGCCCTGAGCTTCAGGTCAGACAGCACGGTGCTGTTGCCCATCCATTTTTTCATGAATGCTTCGTCGGATATTCGCCAGCCTGCGGACACGGAGGGGAAATACCCAACCCTTTTGTCCGGTGCAAAAAGATAGGACGCATCGCGGCGGGCCGCTACTTCCAGGAAATATTTGTCGTTATAGCTGTAGCTCAACCGGCCCACGTAACCGATACGGGCCTCCCGGTCGTCGCTGTCCTGGTAAGTATCCGCCGTGCTGAAGTAGATCAGCGACAGCTCATTGGTAGTAGGCACCGCATGTATCCAGTTACGGAGGCGCTGGTTCTTGATACGTTCATTCACCAGCGTCAGGCCAACGGTATGCAGGCCGAAGGTCCGGTTATAGTTCAGTTGTAGTTGGGAGGTGATGTTGATCTGTTTCACCTGCTCCCGCTCCCGCCAGGGATTGGTGCTGCCGCCCGTAGGTGCATAGCTGTCATCCGCCGGGTTGTAGGTGTATGTTACATAGGTGTATTCATGGTTATTCAGCATATGATCGGCCAGGTAATAGGAGTACATGCCCCTCACGCTCAGCCCCTTAATACCGGGTATCTCGTATTCCCCGGTAAAATTGGCCTGCAGCACGCGCCAGTCGCTGCGGTACTTGCCGGAAAGCGTTTTGTTCAGGTAGGCCCAGTTGGTCTCGTTATGCTTGATATCATTGAGATAGGCCGGGTTATCATTGGCGTAGGGCCTTTCCAGGGGCGTATTGCGCAGGATGGCAAAGCGGGCCAGCCAGTAATCGTCCCCGTAGGGTACGCCGGGATTGTCCCGGGTCTCTATACGACCGTTGATCTGCACGCCTATCTGCAGGCCCTTGGCTACCTTGGCGGTAACGTTGGACTGTATGTTGGTGCGCTTGAACAGGAACTCCCGGCCCAGCACGGAGTTCTGGTACAGGTGGGTGCCGGACAGGTAATAGTTGATCCGGTCCGATCCGCCGGTCACGCTCAGGTTGGCGGAATGGATCGGCGCATTTTTCTGGATAATGAAATCCTTCCAGTCAAAGCTCTGGTAGCCGCGTTCCGTGCCGGCCTTGTATTTTTCCAACTCCTCCGGCGTAATGGTGGTGCTGCCGTAGCGGTTGATCTCCGCTTCCGCACGGTACCGCATATAGTCGTAAGAGTTAGTGAGCACGTCCGGGAAACGGGTCCAGTTCTGGATACCGGTATAGGCATCCACATTAAAGGTATTGGGCGTGCCCAACTTGCCTTTTTTGGTAGTTACCACTACCACGCCGTTGGCCGCGCGCACGCCGTAAATGGCGGCGGAAGCGTCCTTCAGCACCGTAATGCTTTCTATATCGTTGGGCGCCAGGTTATTGAACTGCCCGGCATCCTGCTGTATCCCGTCTATTACAAAGAGGGGATTGCCCATGTTACGGATCTGTATGTTGGCGCTGGCGCCGGGCCTGCCGTCCGCCATACGGAAGGACACGCCGGGCAGTTTGCCGGCCAGGGTGCTGCTCACCGTGGAGCCGCCGTGCACCCGGCCGATATCGTCGGCCGTTATGCTGGACATGGCGCCCGTTACGGCTTTCTTGCGTTTTTGTCCGTATCCCACCACGATCACTTCTCCCAGGTCGGTCCGGTCCTTCTGGAGCCTGACCTGCAGGGAAGATCTGCCGGCTACATCCACTTCCGTAGGGATAAAGCCCACGTAAGAGAATAGCAATACGGCATTTTCATTTTTCACCGTGAGGGAGAAATTACCGTCCGGGGTGGAAAAAGCCCCGTTGTTGGTTCCTTTCTCAATAATGTTCACCTGGCCCAGGCCATTGCCTGCGCTGTCTGAAACTGTTCCTTTTACCGTGAATTTTTCATTGTTCTGTGCGGCAAGGGGATGATAAAGGGAAAGTAGCAGGAGGAGTATCATGGTAAGAGATGCCCCCACCCCCGCTGGGGGGCGTTTAACGCGAAATTTCATATGAAAGTTTTTTGGTTGTTACTATTGCGACATGGAGCCTTGCACTAACGTGGTATCATGCCTGGTTTCATATAGCGATTTAGTTGGTGAATAAAGGACGTAAACGTTTACGTAATTAATCCAAAAGGATTTGTACTTTTAAATGCTGGTACGAAATAACTTTTTGTTGATCAATATCTTTATTCGGGGCATATCATTATTTGTTCAAATTGTTTCAGGTCTGCAGGACCTGAGGAGCACCAAAATCTATTCGGGGAGATGCATTTCCTGCTGCGTTTACAAAAGACCATTATCTTTCTGCTGTTGTCGTTGCGCGGGATGGCGCAGCCTTATTATTTCAGGCATTACCAGGTGGAGGACGGCCTGTCCAACAATACGGTGATCTGCATGGCGCAGGACCGGGACGGCTTTATGTGGTTTGGCACCAAGGAAGGCCTGAACCGCTTTGACGGTTATCATTTCAGGTCATTTCAGTTGGACGAGGACTACGAGCGCTCCCTTACCAAAGACCTGATCAATTCCATCTTCGTGGACCGGCAGCAGGTAATGTGGGTAGGCGCGCAGAAAGGACTGTACCGGTATGAGCCGGAAAAGGAGCGCTTTGTGCAGTTCATCGATACCCTGCGGAATGTTTCCAACATCGTGATGGACCGCAGGGCGCGGCTGTGGTTCATTGCAGACCATACACTCTGTTATTACAGTTTCCTTACCCATACGCTGCAACGCTTTCCGCAGGAGCAGTATTTCAGCGCCAACACCCTTTGCCTGTCGGAGGACGGGGATATCTGGATAGGCGCCGCCGACGGGTTCCTGCAGCACTATGACCAGGCTACACAAACCTTCCGGGGCTATAATATATTCTCGCATTCCCCACCGGTCACCACCTGCTTTATTGAGAAACTCATACCCGCCGGGCCGAAATCCATTTTCATCGGCACTTCCTGCCAGGGCGTCAAACAGTTCGATATAACCAGCCGTACCTACAAAGACATTCTTACCTACAACCCTGATAAAACGACCGTCTATGTACGCAGCATGCTGCGCTACTCGGACACGGAGTACTGGTTTGGTACGGAGTCCGGGGTATTTATCCTGGATACCCGGAGCGGGGAGGTCACCAACCTGAAAAAGAAATTCCTGGACCCCTACTCCCTTTCGGATAACGCCATCTATTCCCTGCACCGGGACCGTGAGGGGAATATGTGGGTAGGCACCTTTTTTGGCGGGGTGAACTATTACGCGCACCAGCCGCTGCTTTTTTCAAAATATTATCCCAACTATTCCAGCAATTCCATCAGCGGCAGCGCCGTACGGGAGATATGCCAGGATAACGACGGCAATATCTGGATAGGCACCGAAGATGCGGGGCTGAACAAGCTATACCCTGCTTCCGGGAAGATCGTTCATTTTGAGCCGGGCAGGCGGCCGGGGGATATTTCATACTCCAACATCCACGGGCTGGCAGTGTCGGGCAACGACCTGTGGATAGGCACCCATGAGCATGGCCTGGACGTGCTGGACATCCGCACGGGCAAGGTGCGCCGGCATTATGCAGCCGGCCGCGGCCCCCACGACCTGAAAAGCGACTTCATTCCCAGCCTGCTCCGCACCGTGGATGGGCGCATATTTGCCGGCACCGGCAACGGCCTGTACGAGTACCTCCCGGCTATCGACGGCTTTAAACGGGCGCCGGAGATACCGGGACACGCCATGATATCCTGCCTGTTCGAGGACAGCAGCCAAACCATCTGGGCCGGTACGCACAGCAACGGCGTATTTTATTTTAACCGGCGCAGCGGCGCCAGCGGGCACCTGGTAAACGACCGGTACAATAAGAACAGCCTGTCCACCGATTACATCAATGCCATTACCGGAGACCACGCCGGCAACCTGTGGATCGCCACAGAAGGCGGCGGGCTTTGCCAGTTGAGCCCCGACCGGCGGCATATTACCCGGTATACCACCCTGCACGGCCTGCCTGGCAATTACATTTTTAAAGTGGTGGAAGATGATGATCGCCAGCTATGGATCAGCACCTCCAAGGGACTCGTCAATTTTGACCCCGCCAGCCGCCGCATGCATGTATATACGAAAAGCAACGGCCTGCTGAGCGATCATTTCAACTATAATTCCGGGTTCCGCGATGCAGACGGCACCCTCTACTTCGGGAGCATCCGGGGCATGGTCACCTTCCGGCCCTGCGACCGCGTGCACCGCCTGCTGCAGCCACCGGTATACATTACCGGCCTGCAGGTAGATAACCGGGAGGTATCCGCCACGCGGGACAGCAACCTGCTGAGCACCTCCATTGTGTACGCCGGCAAGGTCACCCTGCCTTACAACCGTTCTTCCATCAGCCTGGACTTTGCTGCGCTGAGCTATGTATCCCCGGACATGACGGCCTACACCTACAGGATGGAAGGAATAGAAAAAACCTGGACCACGGTGCAGCCTAACCGTAAAGTATATTATACCAGCCTGCCGCCGGGGGAATACACCTTTAAGGTAAAGGCCGCGGTAAACGGCATCCCGGGCCAGTCTGCCCGGGAACTGGTGATACAGGTGCTGCCGCCTTTCTGGGCAAGCCCCCTGGCCTACCTGTTGTATACGCTGCTGGTGCTGCTGGCCGGTTACTACATTGTACGAAGCTACCACCGGCGCACGCAGAAGAAAAAGGAAAAGGAGGCCTATGAAGCCAAGATCGAATTCTTTACCAACGTGGCGCATGAGATACGGACCCCGCTTACCCTCATTAAAGGACCGCTGGAAAACCTGATGGAAAAAGCGGACGACCTGCCGGGCTTTAAAGCGGATATACAGATGATGGAGCGCAATACCAACCGGCTGGTAGGGCTGATCAGCCATATCCTCAACTTCCGGCAGATAGAAGCCAAAGGCTACAGCCTGGACTTTGACAGGGTGAATGTAAAGGCCCTGCTGCAGCAGAGCTGTGAGGACTTTGCCATACCAGCGGAGAAAAAAGGACTGGACTACCAGGTGGACCTGCCCCCCGCTTCCATATACGCCATCGCCGACGAGGAAGCCCTGGAAAGGATCTTCAGCAACCTGCTCAGCAATGCCGTTAAATACGCAGACCGGCAGGTAAGCGTCAAACTCTACCCGGTAATGAAAGAGGATAGCTACTTTACCGTGGAGTTCCTGAATGACGGCCCTGTAATATCGCCGGATATGCGGGAAAAGATCTTCCAGCCTTTTGTGCGGCTGAAGGAAACGGCCCGGCAGAAAGGCACCGGCATCGGGCTCACCATGGCCCGGTCGCTGACAGAGCTGCACAATGGCATATTATTCATCAGGAACACCGACACCGTCAATATTTTTGTATTACAGATCCCGTTAAAAACTGAATAAAAACCATATGCTACCCGTTATCCTACTTGTTGACGATGAAGAAGACATGCTGGAATTCCTGGAACGGATACTGTCTTCCCGTTATACCGTACTGAAAACAGGAAAGGGGCAGGATGCCCTGCAGTTGCTGGACAAGGAAAGCGTGCAGTTGGTGATCTGCGATGTAATGATGCCGGAAATGGACGGTTTTGAGCTTTGCAGGCACATCAAATCCAACCTGGAGCATTCCCATATCCCGGTAATCCTGCTCACCGCCAGGAACACCATCCAGTCCAAGATAGAAGGCCTGGAGCTGGGCGCGGACGCCTATATTGAAAAACCCTTCTCCAAAGAGCATTTACACGCGCAGATCGGCAGCCTGCTGGCCAACCGTAATAACCTGCGCATGTATTTTGCCAACTCGCCGCTGGTACATATCAAAAGCATGGCGCATACCCGGGAGGACGAGCGCTTCCTGGAGGCGCTGAACACCATCATCCACAACAACATCGAGGATGTGGAGCTGAACGTGGAAAAGCTGGCCAAGTGCATGAACATGAGCCGCATTACCCTGTACCGGAAAATAAAAGCGGTGTCGGACCTTACGCCCGTTGAGCTGATCAACATTGTACGCCTGAAACGGGCAGCGGAGCTGCTGGCCATTGGCCGGCACAAGATATACGAGGTGGCGGACATGACGGGATTCAGCTCCCAAAGCAACTTTGCCCGGAATTTCCTCCGCCAGTTCAATATGACGCCTACGGAGTACATCCAGTCCAAGCAAAAAGAAAATAAATGAGGGGCCTTAAGGCCCCTTTGAGAAAATCCATTATGTCATAGTCATTCCTGGTCAGTATCACCTGTTCTTCCCTGGTTTGCATAGTTGCTTATTTTAGAAATGATCGTTGATGAGGTGTTTTTTCTATTGGCATTACGCGCGGCCCTCCCCTGCCCCACCCGTTTCTTCCGGCCTGTATCCCGCATGGCCAGGAACAGTAAGGGCAGTGAAAGCAGCAGCCACCAATAGGTGCTGCTATTACCGGTAAAGGCCGCTCGCATAATGATGCCATTCAGTAATATCAATATTACTATCACCATTCTATTGAGCGAGGCCTGTTCTGGACCTCTTTTCATTTTTCAAAGTTTAGGCTGTTGTTATACCTGCAGCACCTGTGCAGCGAACAGCAATAACGTAATACTGCCTGCCCGGAAAAGTCTGCAGCACGCAGCGCATAGCAAGCACTTTTACTTAATCGATAAGTAAGCAGCAAATTGTCCCCAAGCCCGCGGCCAGTCAGGCTTGGGCAAAAGTGTTAAAGTCCTTAAAGTTGGAGAAGTAATAAAGTTGTGCGCAGAAGGGTACAAACTCGGGAAACGACCAGGTATAGCAGTCACTCATGTCGAGTATAGTGTGCTCAACAACAACGCTTTTTACCTTATGATCGGTATTTCCCCTCATCTAAACAAATATACTGAAAAAAAGGATAAAATGCTGCAGGAACAAGCGGCCGGTTATTTTGTAACAATGGTTATACTGCCGCCATTCCTGAACAGCTCATGCGGCACAAAATACCCCTCATGGCCCTTCCCGTCTACCTGTATCGCGTCCAGGTGCCGGCCGGCTGCAGGCTTTTTCAGCGTGAGCACGTTCCCGTTGTCCAGGTGCCATTGCACCTCATCAAAAACAGGCACGGTAACAAGGTATGCCGGGTCCGTAGCGGAGAAAGGATACAGCCCGGATGCGCTGAACACATACCAGGACGACATTTCGCCGGCATCGTCCATGCCGCAGAGGGCCAGCCCTTCGGGGCCTATGCCGTACAGGCTGTCTAAAATATGGTCAATGATCCGCTGCGATTTTTCCGGCTTGCCGGTAAAATAATATGCGAACGGCGCCTCATGGTCCGGCTGGTTGCCGTGGCAGTACTGCCCGATAAAGCTGGATACATTCCGGGCAATGTACTGCGGGTTCCAGGGCACGGAAAAAAGCGAGTCCAGTTTCGCCTCAAAGCTTTCCTTACCGCCATACAGGGCCACCAGGCCGTTCATGTCATGCGGGGCAAAAAAGGATACCTGCCAGGCGTTCGCTTCCCGGTACATGTATTCGTAGTAGGGATACTGCGGGTTGAAATTTTTGATCCAGTCGCCGTTTTCCAGGCGGCCGCGCATAAAGCGGGTGGAGGGATCAAATACATTTTTATAATTCCCTGACCGCTCCATCAGCGTGCGGTACTGCGCGCTGTCGCCCAGTTGCCGGGCCAGTTGCGCCAGCGAATAGTCGTCATAAGCGTATTCCAGCGTTTTAGACACGCCGGCCTTCGCCTTGGTCTCTACATGCGGGTTGGCCACATCGGGGTCGGAGATATAACCTTTCGCGATGTATTCTTCTATGTGCGGACGGGTGCCGCCGGCTTCATTTGCATTCTTCAGCAATAGCTGGTAGGCGCGCTGCACGTCAAATCCCCTGATGCCCCGCAGGTAGGCGCCGGTAATAAAGGACGCCGCATGATCGCCGTGGAAAAAGGTAGGGATGAAGCCCCGCTTCTCCCCGATGTCCACCAGGGAGCGGATCACATCTTCCGCTACTTTGGGAGATACGATATCCAGCAGCACCAGCTTGTTGCGGTAAGTGTCCCACAGGGAAGGCACGGTGTAATAGTTGAAGTCCGCCTTCACGGTTTTCCCGTCCGCATCCGTATACTCGCCATTGACATCGCTGCGCAGGGCCGGCCAGAGGAAAGCCCGGTACAGGGAAGAGTAGAATAATTGCTTTTGTTTTTCGGTACCGCCCTTTACACGGACCTTTGACAGCAACGCCTCCCAGGTGCTCACGCCTTCCTGCAGCACTTCCTCAAACGATTTATTGCCGATCTCCTGCGCCAGGTTCTGTTGCGCATTGGCAGCGCTTACAAAGGATAAACCGATCTTCAGCTCCACGGCGCCGGTATCCCGGCCGCTGACATGCAGCATGGCATAGCCTTCCCGGCTGCCCTCCGCCTGCTGCTCCAGGTTTTCAATGCGTTTGTTCAGCGTTGCGTAAAAATAAACGTGGCTCCTCCCGAACTGCTGGTAGCCCTGCACGGCGGAATCGCCCACCTGCGTGATCTGCCATTCCCGCACCCTTTCATTGGACTTTGCGAGGTCAAAGAGGATGCGCCGGTCCTGCCCGTCCTCGTAGCGGTACTGGTGGTAACCGCATCTTAATGTAGAGGTAAGGCGCACGTCCACCTTGTAATCCTCCAGGAATACCTGGTAGAAGGCGGGCGAAGCGGCCTCCCGCTCGTGCGTAAAGCGCGCGCCGAAATCCTTTGCGGCGCTGCCGGTGTTGGACACGGGCAGTACGGGAATGTAGCAAAGGTTCCAGTGCCCTTTGTTGGTATGGGTAAAGCCGTAAATAACGGTATCCTCGTATTCATACCCGGCGCCGGAGTGATATTCGGTGATGGGACTTAATTGCACCATGGCGTTGGGCAGCGAGCTGCCGGGATAAGTGAGCCCGGCCCATACCCGCCAGTTTTCCGGGGGCGTATAACCGATCACCTTAGGATCTGTCAGCGGTGCAGTGCCGATAAATGGATTTACATACTTCGTATAGCCGGAAGCGGCCTGGCTGTTATTTACAGTAGCAGTTTTACAGGATGCCGCCCCTGCGGCCAGCGCTACCCCCGCCATCAATACCATGCAGTAGTTCATCGTGGTTCGTTCGTTTTTTAGGATTCCGATTGTGCGGGGATAAATTAAAATAAAAAAGGGCGCTTTTGCAAGCTGGTAGTGAGGAGTGGCAAATTACAGGTGCCGGTTACTCATAACACGTACAAACTCATCCTTCTTTTTGGGCGAAATGATCACCGGGAAATCATCGCTCATAACAGCGTAGCCTCCGTCTGTCTTCAGCATTCGCTTTATCTTGTTGAGATTGATGATATGTGAATTGTGCACGCGCATAAAGCTGTGGCCGGCCAGCAGCAGCTCGTATTCCTTGAGGTTTTTGCTCACCATGATATTACGACCGTCCACCAGGCAGAATTTTGAATAGGCGCCTGCCGCCTCGATCCTGATAATTTCCTGCAAGGGGACAAATTCAAGCTCGTTGGCAAGCGATAAGGTAAGCGTGGGGTTATGCTGGTTGTTTTGCAGTTGCTTCAGGTTCTCCATCAATGAAGCCATCAGGTGTTGCTGGGTGGCCTTCTCCCTGCTCACCACTTTTGTCACCGCTTCTTTCAATTCCGTCACATCAATGGGCTTGAGCAAATAATCGGCTGCGCTGAACTTGATGGCCCGGATGGCGTAATGGTCATACGCGGTGGTGAATATGACGGCGGGGCTCAGGTCTTCCACTTGCCGGAGCACATCAAACCCTGTCCCGGTTTGCAGCTCTATATCCAGGAACAGGAGGTCGGGCTGGTGCGCATTGATCTCCATGACTGCATCTTCAACATTCCCGGCCTGGGCCACAATCTCGATATCCGGGCAATGGGCCTGAACAAGGCTGCACAGCAGTTCCCTGCTGCGGGGCTCGTCTTCTACAATAATTGCTTTATGCATAGCGGTTTTAATAGTCCAGTACAACAGGGTTTTGTTTGCGGGAGCTGACCAGTATACGTATCGTAACACGGGTGCCGGCCCGTTTTCCATCAGGCGTTACCAGGTCTTCTACATGCACGGCTATCCTGTCCGATACTTCATCGTTCAGCATATCTATACGCTCCTGCAGCAGCTTGCTGTAAGGAGTGGTATCGTTCTGGCCGCGTTTGTCATACAAGGCTTTGGTTTTTTCCCGGCCGCACCCGTTGTCTGTAATCGTGCAGACCAGGTAAGGACTTTGATATTGAAAAAATATCCTGATCTCCCCCTTGCCCTCACTGTTCAGAATGCCGTGGTACAGCGCATTTTCTACATAGTGGTATAAAATAAGCGGCGGCAGACCGGACAAGCCGGCTGGGAGGTCCGGGGCTGTTTCCAGAACGTAATCAAACCTTCCTGTAAATCTTATTTTCTCCAGCTCCAGGTAAAGCTTCATGAATTGCTCCTCCTGCGCCAGGGTTATTTCCGGGTCGTTGGCCTGCGACAGCAGCTCGCGTATGAAACGGGAAAAACGGGATACGTAGGCGAGCGAAGCCTCCTTATCACCTTTGTTAATGAAGTATTGCAGGTCATTCAGCGAATTGAACACAAAATGCGGGTTCACCTGCGCCTGCAGCACCCGCATGTGCAATTTCCGGTTGATCCGCTCAATATCCCTGTTTTGCTTCCTGATCAGCGTATTCTTTTGTATCAGCAGGTCGCTTAGCCTGGTTTTTATCCGGTAACGGTTATAGACCAGGACAGTAATGACCACCACAACGATAACGGCCAGTATGCTGATATTGCGCAGCATTTTGTCGTGCTCGGCTGCCAGCAGGGTATCCACCAGCCGCTGGGATATGATCTCGCGTTCCTTGGCAAGCAGCTCCAGTTCTGCCGAGCGCTGCTCATCCGGGCTGGTGCCAACGCCTTCCATGATAATTTCACCGGTCTCCGAACCCAGGTATTTTGACAGCAGCTTCGCCACAACGCGCTTGCACTCAAAGCTTTGAAAGTACTGGTTCACCACCGGCTGCCAGTCGCTGTTCTTAGGAAATATGCCCGCCAGGCCTTCCCGCTCCGTAGCAAACAGGTGCTGCCTTTTTACCTTAATGCCCTTTTGCAGGCTCACCACGTATACGGTAAGCGGCACATACCCGAAACCGTTTGGGTTCTCCGAGATCTTTCTCAATATCTCATAATCATCATATTCCCTTGATACCGGCACCTGCCGGCCGCGTATGAGGGCATCGATGTCGGCTTCCATGGCAGTATGCCGCATCGTATAGCCCTGTAAAGAGGAAAGCGTGTCTGCAAAGGCGTCCTTGTTATTATACAATGGCAATGCGTCGTTGGTGACCAGCACGTTCATATCCGGCATATACGGGGGCGTAAAACGTACTTCCGCCTGCCGTTCAGGGGTGATAGAGAAAAACGACCACCCGAACAACCCGCTTGCTTTGGCCTGTTTTACCTGTTCGTATATGTTTTCAAAGCTGCTTGCATTCTTCCAGCTTATGGCCACCTCATACCCGTATTTTTCCTTCAGCCAGCGGGTAAAGGCGTGCATTAATTCATATTCCACTCCCTGCAGCGCCCCGTTCTTATCCTTGAAAATGAAAGGGTCTATATCGTACCAGAGCGCAGTAACTGTTCCCCGTTTATTTTGCTGCACCTGTTCCCAGCTATCTGCCTGCTGTGCTGCAACTTCCAGGGCGCCAATGCTTAAAAGAAGGGTAAAAAGAAAAAAGTATTGCTTGAAACGGACCATCTGGGATTTATCTGCTGACTAAGGTAGTAAAAAAGGTATTTAAAATATTGCCGGCTTCCCGGAAAGCATCTTTTTGTAATCGGCTGGATTGATGGGTTTAAAGAACTCATATATAATATTCCAGGACGCCCTGGTGCGAAGACCCATATCTTTCATGAGCTCATCCAGGTGCTGGAAATTAAAGGGGGCCACGCAAAGCCCGCTGAACTCCGAGGCGATGGGCCGCTCATGGCAACGCCACCGCTCCATGCTTTGTATCTCCCGGTACATTTCTTCCGCCGGCGGGAGGATCAGGTCACCGGTAACGGTGGCCGCCAGCCAGTTTGCCGCTATTTCCGAGGTAAGGGTGGTGAACAGGCTTGAATTAAACCCCACAAAGCCCATTTGCGGCAGGTCAGGATGCAGGATGTTCCTGTAAAGCCGGTAAATGCCTTTCGCATTGGTGAGCAGCTCCTGGTACTGCAGGCTGAGAAAGGGCAGGCGCTGCCGGAAACCCGTTCCAAACACCACCAGGTCGGGACTGATGGTCTGGCCGTTTTTCAACCGGACCTGCTTCCCTTCAAAACACTCGATCTCGGTACAAACGGCCCTGATCTCTTTAGCTGCTACTTTTTTATAGAAGCCCACCGGCTCCACGCCCAGGCTGCAACTGATCTGGTCCTCGATCCGGTGGGAAGGCACCATGCCGCATTCCCGGAGCCGGAATTGTTTTTTCAGCAGCAGCTCCAGCGCCCGCCATTGCATCCATACCAGGGGTTTGCCGACGGTATGTAACAGGAGCTGGAAAACGGTTTTCCTGCGGGCATTAAAAAATGCTTCGGAAAAGCGGGAGAACAGGAGGTATTTCATGTTCACCTTGTTGCCAAAATAGCGCGGTACTTTCCAGTGCGCCTGCCGGTAGATCAATGTGCAGCTTTTACCTACTCCCGCAGCCAGGGTGGCAATATCCGTGGCTGATTTGGCAAAGCCTACCACGGCCACGTCCCTGCCGGCCAGTTGATTGGCATCGGTAACCGCAGAGGAATGCAGCACGATGCCGCCAGCCTCCCTGTACGAGCCCATCCCCGGTATTTCCGGGATATGGGGCTCGTGGAAGGTGCCGGTACAAACAACTACATAGGAAAAGGAAAGGGTCTCGCGGCCATTAAGCTTTACCAGCCAGGCATAACCGTCGAAGTACAGGTTTTCAACATTCACATTAAAACGGATGTGAGGCATGATCCCAAAATGTTGGGCGTAGTTTTCCAGGTATTCCTGTACCTGTGCGCCCGTAGGCCAAAGCGGGTAGCTGGCCGGCATCGGAAAATCAGAGAACGCATATTCATCCCGGGTGGTCTGCGTGGTAACGCCCGCGTAGGAACGCTTTCTGTCCCATACCCCGCCTACCTGGTCCGATTTCTCCAGCACCGTTACCCGGTAGCCTTTCTGTAAAAATGTTTTTGCTGTAACGAGGCCGCTTATCCCGGCCCCTATTATGCCTATATGTTTCATAGTTACGTTGTTTAAAAGCAGGGGTGTTTATATTACTCGGTTACCCAGGCGTTATTGTAAGCTGTCTGGACAATTGTATTGATCGGTCTCGGCACGCCTTTGGGCATGGAATTGATGGAAAGCGCCAGCTCCACTTTATTCGGCAATTTCACGATCATGGTTTGCAGGCTGACGTCCATGCCATTTGCGGGCCTGGTAAGACCGCCACCGTGGGCCAGCGCCGTACCGCCGGTAACCGCGAATATCCTGTTCCAGCCTATGCGGTATTTGCCGGGCCGCTGGGTATCCATGATCGCCCTGGTCGCATCATCGATCACCGCGTCGGAGTGCACCAGGTAGGCCATCATCCTGGCCATTTGCACCGTAGACATAAAGAAGCCGCCGCCACCGCTAAACGGTGTCCAGTCGCCTTCCGTGTACCCGGCCAGCGATTCGGGCGCTTCATTCATGAGCATATTGGTCGTTTTCTTCGGGTCAGGCACACACACCGCGCTGGTGCCTGCAGGATTAAATACCAGGGAGTTCATTCGCTTTACATACTCATCCTGCATCCACTGGTCAAAGGCATCTGCAGAAAGCTCATTTTCCTTTATGCTGAACGTATTTTTGTCCGCCAGTTTGGGGATCATAGCCCGGAACAGGGCCAGGTTGGCATTGGCATAAGTGTCGATTTTCGGGCCGTCCAGCGGACCTCCCACTACGTTTTTCAGGCTGCTCCAACTGGTTCCCCCTTCATAAATACCTGAACTATGCGTCAGCAATTCCCGGAATTTGAGGGTAGTGATGGCGCTGTTCTTGGACCATTTTTCCGGCAGCCAGTCCGCGATCTGGTCCTCGATGGTCAGCCCGTTCTGTGCCAGTAATTTAAGCGCGGCCACGGCCGTAAAGGTTTTGGTGACACTGGCGATGTTTACCTCCGACTCCACCATAGCCGGGAAGGTATTACCGGCCCTGTCAAAGCCGCCGATGCCGTAAACGGCGCTGTCCACCCATCTGCCATCCTGGTTGATAATAAACTGGTACCCCCTGGCCCCGGCCAGTTGTTCCTGGAGACCCTGCTTAAACAGCGCAACCTTAAAAACCTTGTCGTTTGACTTGATAGGCAGATCCTTTTTGCAGGAGCTGATACCTAAGCCGGCGGCTATTACAAGCCCGGCGCACAGCATTGATTTTGTAGGTGTTTTCATGTTTTCAAATCTTTTAGTTGTTAATGATTGGCCAAAAGTAGGTGGCGGAACAGCGTTGTTTTGCCACCACTTTACGGGAGTGGCCTGCCACTTAACGGTTACCGGTTTTGAATTGATCCGGGGTAAATAAAAAAAGGCCGGGATGCTGGTCCCGGCCTATTACATGGTATACATGCTGATCATACATCTGCGGTCAGCCGCGTGGGCCGGACATGCTGCGCAGTAATGAAGGATGCCATTTTGGGGATCAGGTGGCCCAGGCCAACACCGATATTAAAGGCGGCCGTAAAATTCTGCGCTTCTGTTTTCACGTTGCCTTTGGCATCCTGCCCGTCCACATCCTCGTCAAAATGCCCTACCCGGTCGGTAATGCCGGAGATAAAGAGGAAGGGGGCATCGCATAGCAGGCGCACCACGCCATGCGTGGTTTCCACGGAGCCTACCGGCAGCTTGTTACCAGTGCCGGCCAACGCCTGCAGCCCTGCCTGGTCGGAGGTCTGGTAATCGGCGTAATTGGTGATGTTCACCACGCTGACGCCGATATAATCTTTACCGGACATCATTTCAATGTTGGCGGAGGGGTTCAGGTAGGGTTTCAGCAAGCGGGCTTCTATTAATTTAACCGTAGCAGGGTCCACCAGGTTAAAGAAGTCCGCCGGGATGCCGGAGGAAAGCACTTTTTCAAAATGGGCCGGATCATCCCACTGGCTTTCCGGGTTTTCCCCGTTGGGATGGAAATTGTGGATGAAGATGTTGCTGCCCATGACGATGCAGCCGTTGTTGTTGCCGCCGTTCAGCCCCAGCGCGGCGGTGCCGAGCGCTACCACCAGGTCCGGTGCTTCCGGCCGGTAGCGGAGTATCTTGGGCAGGCATTCATGTTTGCCCTGGGAGCTGGAAGCATTCCATTTGCTGTCCATGATGTCCTGTATGCACCAGAGCTCTATGGTCACCTGCTGGAAGGAATCCCATACGGCACGGGGCTGCGCCGTACCGGGCGCAAAGGTCCAGGGATAGTTCAAAAGGGCGGGGTCCGGAAGCGCGGCGGGACGGATCCTGCTGTTCAGCAGGGCGTTTAAAATGGGCTCTACTTCCCAGGATTTGTTGCCGATTAATACGATCCTTTTCATAATGTGAGATTTGAGGGGTGAATGAATAGGAATAAAAAAATGTAAACGGTTTTTGAGGTGGTGTAATAGCCATAGATCAGCGGCAAGATAAATAACAGCCGGGCGGGATGAAAGGTTTAGCCCCGTTGATTTTCTTAGCTTTGGGACATGAAAAGGCCAGAGACGGTTGAAACGTTCTACGACAGGAAGGGGCTGACCCATGAAGAGAGCAGCCTGTTCAACATATTTGCCAATGACGGCCAATGCACGGAGCCGCACATCTACAACCGGCGCGACTTCTACAAGGTATCCCTGCTGGAAGGCAGCAGCCGGCTGAGCTGGCACCACCAGGAAATAGTGATCAACCGGCCTGCGCTGGTGTTCTTCACACCGCTCACCCCTTTTGCCTGGGAGCCGGTCTCGGCGGAGCAGCCCGGTTTTTTCTGCCTGTTTAAAAAGGTGTTCCTGCACAGCGCGGACCGGGATGAAAGCCTGCAAAACTCCCCGCTCTTCAAAACCGGCAGCAACCCGGTATACTTCCTGGATAATGCGCAATTACCCTATATCCGGGACATTTTCAGTAAAATGCTGGCCACAATAGGGTCAGACTATTTGTATAAATATGATCTTTTACGGAACTACCTGCACCTGCTGATCCATGAGGCACTGAAGATGGAGCCGGGCCCCGGCGCCGTGAAGCAGGGTAATGCCGCGGAACGCATCGCCTCGCTTTTCCTGGAGCTGCTCGAAAGACAATTCCCGATCGATACGCCCGACCGCTCCTTAAAGCTGAGAACCGCCGGGGACTATGCCCGGGCGCTCTCCGTTCATGTGAATCACCTGAACCATGCCGTGCGGGAAGTGACCGGGCAGCCGACCTCCGCGCACATCTCCGGCCGGGTACTGGCAGAGGCAAAGGCGCTGCTGAAGCATACGGACTGGCCGGTGGCCACTATTGCCCACAGCCTGGGCTTTGCGTACCCCAATTACTTCTACAACTTCTTTAAAAAGGGAACGGGCCATCCGCCCAGGCGCTTCCGGGGCAGGCCGCTTTGATCTTTATACTTTTTACTTTGATTGTATTACCCCCGGCGATGGCCGGCCGGGTAATTTTGTGTGCTCAACACATTCAAAATGGAAGCGATCAAAACAGGTATTACGGTAAGCGCCCTGGCTGCAAAAGCGCCCAAAGGCAAACTGGAAAAATTCAGCTATACATTGCCGGCCATCGGCAAGGAGGAAGTGGATATTAAGGTAGCCTATTGCGGGGTTTGCCACTCTGACCTGAGCATGCTGCATAACGACTGGGGTATGACGCAATACCCCTTTGTGCCCGGCCATGAAATAGTGGGCGAAGTGATCCGCTGCGGCAGCGACGTAAAGGGCATACAGGTTGGAGACAAGGTAGGCGTAGGCTGGTTCACCGGGTCGTGTATGCACTGCCGCCACTGCATGGAAGGCAACCATCATTTCTGTCCCGATGCGGAGCAAACGATCGTGGGCCGCCATGGGGGCTTTGCGGATGTGGTGCGCAGCCACTGGTCCTGGGCCATCCCCCTGCCCGGCGGTATTGACATGGCCAAAGCCGGTCCGCTGCTCTGCGCCGGCATTACCGTTTTTACGCCCCTGGTCTCCGCGGGTGTCAGGCCCACTGACAAAGTGGGGGTGATCGGCATCGGCGGGCTGGGGCACCTGGCGATTAAATTCTTAAAGCACTGGGGCTGCGAGGTGGTGGCTTTCAGCTCCAACCCTTCGAAGTACGACGAGATCATGCAGATGGGCGCCACCAGGGTCGTGGACTCCACCGATGCAGGGGCCCTGCAGCAACTGCAGGGGACGCTGCATTTCATTTTAAGCACCGTGAATGTATCACTGGACTGGAATACTTACCTGCACTGCCTTGCGCCGAAAGGAGAGCTTCACACGGTGGGCGTAGTGCCGGAGCCGATGAGCATCCCCTCCTTCAGCCTGATCAATGGTGAAAGATCCATTGGGGGCAGTCCCTCCGCAGGCCCTGCACTTACCAGGACCATGCTGGATTTTTGCGTGCGGCATCACATCTATCCCACCGTGGAAGTATTCCCGGTGGAGCAGGCCAACGAGGCGCTGCAACGGCTGGAGGAAGGGAAGGCCCGATACCGGGTCGTACTGCAGCACGTCTGAGCAGGTTCCGGTCGCCGGCCTCCCTCCTGCCCGGTCACATGGCCAGCACCTGGCGGATCATCTGGTTGGTGAAACCCCATTCATTGTCATACCATGCCATCACCTTCACCAGGTTGCCGTCCACCACGCGGGTCATTTCCAGGTCCACCACCGCTGCAAAGGAGCTTTGTATGATGTCTGAAGAAACCACCGGTTCATCAGTAACGGAAAGCACCTCCCGGTACCGCTCCATTGCCGATTCTTCTGCAAGTATGCTGTTGACTTCTTCGGGACTGGTATTCCGGCTGGCCAGGAAGGTAACATCAGAGATGGACCCTACTACCACGGGCGTACGTATAGCCACGCCGTCAAAACGGCCCTCATATTCGGGCAGTGCTTTGGTAGTGGCCCTGGCCGCGCCGGTGGAGGCAGGCGCCAGGTTCATGGCCGCCGCGCGGCCCATTCTTGGCTCCCTTTTGGAAGGCGCATCCACCAGCGTTTGCGATGCCGTATAGGCGTGCACGGTATTCAGGATGGCCTTCTCAATGCCGATCCTCCTGCCCAGTATCTCGATCAGCGGGCTGATGTTGTTGGTGGTGCAGCTTGCGCAGGAAAATATGTTGGTGCGGCCATCTTCCGTGTTCACACCATGCACTACCGTAGGAACATCCTTGCTTTTGCTGGGGCCGGAAATGATCACGGAACGCGCACCGGCCAGGATATGCTTTTCCGCATCCTCCCGGTTCGTGAAAGTCCCGGTGCTCTCGATCACCACATCCACCGCCAGCTCCTTCCAGGGAAGCTGCTCCGGCGATTTCAGGGAGTAATAAGGGACCGGCTTGCCATCGATCACCAATTGGTCCTTTTCCGCTTTCACGGACTTATTATACCGGCCGTATACGGAATCGTATTTTAGAAGATAAGCCGCATTGTCTATTGTCAGCAGATCGTTGACGCCTGCCAGCTCAAGGCCGGGCGTATCCAGGATGACCTTCAGGCTGGCCCTGCCGATCCTGCCGAAACCGTTGATCGCAATTCTTTTTGCCATTGGATAAAAACTTTATGTGTGAAAAAAGGGAGGATGCTACCCGATCCTGTGCTTTGATAAAAAGCGGTCTATCAGTCCCGCAATCAGCGTACCATCTTCTTCCAGCGCAAAATGCCCGGTATCGAGGATATGCAGCTCCGAGTCCTTCAGGTCCCGCTGGTAAGGATAAGCGCCGGATACCGGGAAGATCTCGTCACCTTTTCCCCAGGTGATCAGCGCCGGCGGCTGCCAGGTACGGAAGTACTCCTGCCACTGCGGGTACAGCGGCAGGTTGGTGCGGTATGAATAGAAGAGGTCCAACTGCACCTTGTCATTTCCCGGGCGGTCAAGACCAGCCTGGTCAATGATCCAGTTGTCAGGGGAGATTGCCGCGGCGTTCCTTACACCGGTCAGGTATTGCCATTTGGTGGCTTCGGGCGTCAGCAGGTTCCTCATATTGGCCAGGTTGGCTGCATTGCGCGGGTCTTGCCAGTAGGCCTTTATCGGGTCCCAGAAAGCGGCCAGGCCTTCCTCATAAGCATTGCCGTTCTGTATAGGCAGGGCCTGCACACGGGACGGCTGGCGGGTGGCGATGCGGTAACCGACAGGGGCGCCGTAATCCATTACATAAAGGCTGAATTGCTCCAGCTTCTTTACCTGGATGAACTGCTCTACTATTTCCGCGAGGTGATCAAAGCTGTATTCAAAACTTTCTGCCGGCGGCATGGAGCTGTTCCCGAAACCGGGATAGTCCGGTGCGATCAGGCGATACTTGTGCCCCAAAGCGATCATCAGGTTCCGGAACATATGGGAGGAGGTAGGAAAGCCATGCAGCAGCAGGATCACCGGGGCATCTGCCGGCCCGGCTTCCCGGTAGAACAGGTCCAGGTCACCTATCTTCACCGTCTGGTGGCTAACGCCGTTAATACCGGGGACCGGGTTCTCGACCAATACTGCAGCTCCTTCCGGGGAGGTCATCGTGTTTTTCATACTTGTATTTTTTAAAATGATGAATGATCATGTTAACAGGCTTTTACTATTCTGTACCATTAAGTACAATAATGGTTAAAAAAAAGTCCCCACACAGGGAAGTCTCTTCTTTTGAGTGATGAAACCCGTACAAAGATATATATTGTACTTATTAGTACAAAATAATTTTTTGGACCAGCTTATCCGGGGCTTACAAGCCCCACTGCTGTATGACGGGGTTCGTGAAAACGGCCAGCGCCTGCGGGTCCATCAATTGGCTCCGGGATGCTTTCCACTGCACCACACTGTCGCCGTACATCTTTTTCAAACGGGCCGGCGTAAGCTCATTTACCTTGCCCCAGTGAAACGTGTAAGGAATATTATTCCGGTCCAGCTCTTTCCATACTTCGCTGTAAAATGCATAGGTAGTAGCGGAAAAAGCGGCGTCCAGTTCTATAACGCAGGTGTAGGGAAAGCGGGTAAAGGCCAGCAGGGCGCGGGACTGCTTTACATAGCGGAAAGCAAAGAGCCCGGCAAAAGGCCCTTTTGTCTGGTTAACGGCGAACAGCAGGTCGATGACCGCATTCACCTGCTCTACCGGTACGCCGATAGCGGCGCTTAAAAGTTTACCGTGCAGGGTGGTATTGCTGAATAGCTCTCCCAGGATACCAAACTGTTTTTCGTACGGGGAAAGCGACCCTGCCACCAGCTTATTGACCAGCGTGGGCACCAGGCCGGGCACGGCATCCGTGAGCCGGCCTATAAAACAGGGCGCATCATCGCCGGGGCCAATCCCCTTTGAATTGCGTACTGGGGCTTTATAATTATCCCGGTAAGGCCTTTTATACATGGTGGTCACATAGGCCGGCTTCTTTTTATCGTAGGGATTGATCAGCACCTGGAAATGGTAGGGCAGTTCATTACCGCAGGGAAGCGTTGCCTGCGAGAAGTCCAGCGATCCCATGATCGCGCGCAGTTGCTGATCCAGCGGCCGTTGCTGCATATAGGCTTCCAGCAGGTAAAGCGGCTCTGTTTCGATCATGACGCCGTGTATGATACCAAAGCTGCCAAAGCTTACCAGCGCGGCATTGAACAGGGTGTCGTCCCGTACCAGCTCCGCCTGGATCAGCCCTGTGAAATGTTCCGACACTACGGGGTAGGATGCACGCTCCAGCCATACGTGGCGGTTGCCACCCACAATGAGGTGCAGGCCGGTTACATAATCCTGTACGGCCCCTACATCAAATGCGGAGCCATGTGCGCCGGTGGAGATAGCGCCGGCAATGGTTTGCCCGTTGCTGGCCCCGGAGGTTTTCAGGGAGAGGCCGCGCGACTTTAAAAAGGCCGACAGCTCCCAGATGCCCGTTCCGCACTGGGCCAGGAAAAGCTGTGACTGTACACCGGTATAGGCCGGGCTTACACTGGCAGGAGTAATGGTAAAGACCGTGTTCAGCGCTTTTGTTTCCAGGATAATGCCGGGCGTGGCGGCAATGGGCGTCCATGACCACCCCGCTCCCAGCCCGCGTAAATGGCCGTTCCCGGTCACCGCCTCCCTGATCAGTTCCCGGAAGCCCCGGGTGGCGGCATTATAGCTGTCCACCGCGTTGCCATCGCCATTTCCCAGCTCATAACGGTTCCCGATGTTGTATGTGAATGTTTCGTGCTGGTTCTCCCAGGTGGTGTCATTCGTTTTGAAGATCTTCATGCTCATAGCTCACTGGTTTTAGGACAGGGTTTGCCGCATTTGTATTCCAGTTGTACCGGGCTGTAGATGCCCAGGGTAACGATCGTGATCAGCGCATAGCCGATGTTGTTCCTGACCCGCACTTCGGACATGCCATAGATGCCCAGGGTATCGCAGTTGGGGGTGGGAATATCCTTCTGTTGCGCCAGGCCCCAGAAATAGCTGTGGGCGGTCACTTTTTTAACACCTGTGCCCGACTGGGCATGAGTGGCCACCCGGTAGGTATAGCAACTGCTGAATGCCACCATAAAAGCGGCAAAGACCAGGGCCCGGAATACATGTCTCATAAAGGGAGATTTGGGGATGAAACACAAACATTTCACCGTAAAATACGATATATCTTCCCTAACGGCCTTTCGTCACTGTGTAAGTGGCCGGCTATAGTTCATAAATGGCGGGAACGGGCGGGTGGCCGGCATCAGGCATTCCTGCGGACCATCGCTTTTGCAATCGCTTCCAGGTGCTCATTAAATGAGCTGAGCTGCAGCAGCATTTGCCCGGACGTATCGTTGGCTTCCAGTCCGCCGAATTTGTTATTCTTCCGGAAGATCTCCCTGATCTGTTCCCAGCGCCGCGCCTCTTCTGCCGTCAGGAGGCCGGCGATCTCTTTCAGCTTCAGCAAATTCGCTTCCGCGTCGGAGGTCAGGGTCTGGGACTCTCCTTCGTAGTGCGAGCGGATCAGCGTGCTGACCTCCTCCGCATTCATGAGGGGCACCACCTTCCCGGCCATTTTGTTCATGTTACGGTAAGAGCCCTGCAATTTGAACGGGGGCTCCGTGCGATAGGCGTCTTTCATGGCGGCGCTGGCAATGTATTGCTGGTTCACGCGCATCACGATGTCGCGTATAAGCAGTACATTCTTCAATACCGCTATGGCGTCCTCTATCTCCTGCTGGTTGTAATTGCCTTCCAGCTCGGGTAGCAGGTCTGCGCCCACCTCTATATAATTGACCAGCTTGTAAAGGTCTTCAAAGCTACGGCTGGCGATCCGCTGGAGATAGCTGTTCTCCGCCACGGAGTTTTCGATCATGCTTAGCTTAAAGAGCTGGTCCGACGCGCCCACTACATCCCCCAGGTTGTATACATCCGCGCGGTTGGCCAGCATGTCGGGTATCTTGAACTGCTCGCCGCTTTCAGTATAGGGATTGCCCGCCATCACCACGCAGAACCGCTTTCCGCGCAGGTCATAGGTTTTGCTTTCTCCCTCGAAGATGCCATCCATTTTACGCTGGCCGTCGGCCAGGGAAATGAATTTCTGCAGGAACTCCGGGCTGCAGTGCTGGATATCGTCAATATACAACATCACGTTATCGGCCATTTCAAACGAGAGGTTGATCTTCTTCAGCTCCTCTCGCGCCCCGGAAGTGGTGGCTTCCAGCGGATCGATGGACGTGATGTTGTGGCCAATAGTGGGACCGTTGATCTTTACAAAATGCAGCCCCATCGTTTTGGCCAGGTATTCCATCAGGGTTGTTTTGCCGTAGCCCGGGGGCGACACCAGCAATAGCATACCCATGCGGGCAGTACGCTTATCGTCTCCCGCCGCCCCGATCTGCTTGGCGAGATTGGCGCCGATCAGGGGAAAATATACTTCACTGATAAGCCGGTTGCGCACGAATGAGCTCAACACCCTGGGCTCGAATTCCTTTATTTTCAACTGCTGCCGGTAGGCTGCCACCAGTTGCCCCTTCTCCTGGCTGAAAGCCGCAAATGCCGGCACGATGGCCTGGAAATATACCTGCATCTTCTGCATGAAGCCATGATAACTGAGCGTATACCTCCCTCCTTCCGGTATCACCGCATGGGTGCCTTTCAGGCCCTCCAGTTGGAGGGTGTCCGATGCGGCCCTTTCCCGGTAATGGTGACCGCTGAACAGGAGCAGGCAAACCGCTTCGTCGAGGTACTGATCCTCCCTGCCCGCTTGCTGTGATTGCAGGAAGGCCTTCAGCCAGCTCCGGATGATAAAAAAACGCTCCATAGTGCTGAAGGCGACGTTATTTGCTTCCTGCATAAAAAGCTCGGCCCGTTTCTGCGCCTGCAGGTATTCCCGGAAATCCTTCTTAAGGTGAAGCGCCTGTTCGCTACAGGTAAAATGCCGCGCCCGTGAAAGCTCCAGGTACAGGTAATGCGCTACCTCTTCCGCGCTGACGGCCTCCCAGGCTGCCGCCACCTCCTGGTAACGCGCTACTATTTCCTTCTCCACGAAGGTAGCACGGTCGCTTCCCGGGAAGCTCTGCTGGATAGCGTAGGCCGCCGTAATGAGCTGCTGCAGCCTGGTTTGCGCCGCTTCATCCAGTGTAAACCAGTATAGCTGGGCCGCTACACGTACCGCCGGGGCAAACTGAAGGATGCCGAGCTCCTCCTGCAGTTTCCGCAGTCCCTGGAAAATGAGGATGGCATCGGTATTATGCACGCCTTTCAGGTAGGCGCCTGCGTAGTCGCGCTCCGTACGGTCGTTGATGAATGCCGCATGATCCCAGTGGGCATCATGCAACTGGCTTTCCTTAAACGCCTGGTAGGCCAGGTATTCCGCGCGATAAACGGCGTTATTCTCGGAGATCAGCTCCTGTTCCCAGATGGCGCGGTGCCGGTACAGCGATTCTGCGCTTACCTCCTTGTAAAAGCTGGTGCCGATCAGGTGATAGAACAGCCGGTCGTTGCGGCGAACGATGGTGAGGTCAAGCACCTGCTTGTTGACCACGAATTTATAAGCGCCGAGGGAAATGACATTCTGCCCGTCCGCAAACAGGTCCGCTTTGTCCTTAAGGCTGCGCAACGCTGTTTCCCGGGACACTTTCAGGAGGTTATCAAGGTTCTCGGCCTTGGCTACATCTCCCATCCCCTTCAGCTCCTCTACCAGGTCGCGCACCTTGTCGATCATCAGGTCGGCGGAAAAGAAGGCGTAAATACTTTCCTTATCGGTGAAGGACTGCGCCTTGTTCTCGATATTCTTCAGTACCCGGAGACCGATCTGCTCCAGTGCGGAGGTACGTTTATTGATCTGCGCGATCAGCAGTTCCTTTTTGCCATTGAAAGCCTTGATCACCTCATCCCGCTTGTCTGCTATTTTAAGCACGAATTCTTCAAAATCCGCAAACCTGCTTTCCAACTCTTCGACCTGGACGCTGATCTTCGTAAAATAGTCCTCGCACTTTTCAGGCGAGGTGGAAAGGTCCAGGAAGTTAACAATGCTCTGGTCAAGCAAGGTAAGCTGCGCATAGAACTCCCCGGTAGATTCCTTGGAGCGCAGCGCCGTGGTGGTACGCACCAGGTCTGCCTTTACCTCGTTCAGGGCGGCAAAGATCAGGGATATCTTCTCTACGATCCGGGTGGTTTGGGTCGTATCATCGATCTTGAGGCTGTTGAGAATATCGATCAGCATTTCCAGCCCCCCGGCGATGCCTTTCACCGCTTCCTCCACGGGCTGCGCCTCGATGACTTTCGTCACCCCGGCTACGGCCTGCCGCTGTTCCGCCACCATGGCCTCATAAGGCGCCAGCGCTTCTTCTTTGAGCAGGAATTGGACCGTGTCCCGGGACAGCGAGGTGTTATAGTGCTGCAGGGTTTCCTTCAGCGCGTTCACGGCCCGGGTATCCATATACCGCACATTCAGCAGATCGATCACACCGCCCTGCATGCTACGGGTAGCGGCCAGCAGGGTTACCAACTGATCCAGCGAGGTGATGGAGGCATTCTTTACGTCCACCACCAACTGGTTTACCTGTTTCTCCATTGCTTTTAAGGCGTCCGAGGCGTGCTTGCGCTGCGCCTGCACTTTGGCAAACTCGTCGACGGCGGTATTGGCGGTTTCCCGGATCTGCGACAAAGGCGCGGCGACGTTGAATGTATCCTCCTGCCTGATCCAGAAATAGGCGTCGAGGATATCATTGGTCCTTTTATAAATATCCTCGTAGAGGTTCTCGTAGCTGTCTTCCTTCTGCAAGAGTTGGATCACCTCCCGGCATTCACTCATGGCGCTCACAATATCCTTATTGCCGATCTTGTAGAGCACATTGTTGCTCATGGCAGGATTTTCCTGCAGCATGGCGGTGTAGGGCGTTTGCCAGATCTGCACCTGGTGATGCCTGACCGCTTCCGCCTCCGAGCGGAAATATATCAGCGTCCCATCGTCAAACAGGGCAAAGCCGTTACAGATAATGGGCGTTTCCACCTGCTGAACGATCATGTTGTAGGACATCAGCAGGTAAGTATTGGTTGTTTTCTGGTAGAAAACGTACAGGAAATCCTCCCCGTTGGGCGAAGCAACACCGCGAACAAATTCCAGCTTCGTGATATCCGATTCAAACAGCTTGTGCTCGCCGTTCTGCAGGTAGTAGCCGTTGGGAAATATCAGGCCCTGGTTGTCCGGCAGCAGCACAGCCGCATCCAGCAAAGTAGGAATGGCGATTACCTGCCTGGTACGCACATTGAAAATAAAGGCCCTGAAATCTTCCTGGTACGGCTTGATCCTGATCACGATCAGGTTACCCAGGTCGGCATAGTAATACTCCGCATCGTCCAACTGCTGGTCTTTATTCATTACCGGCTCGGAATAAATGCCTTTGCCAACGTCCGTGTTATTCTCGATCTTGAAAGTAACGTCACCGTTCATCGCTTCGATAAAGACCTTGTCCAGTATCGAAACATGCGGGAACAAACCGAGGCGGCGGTGACTGAGATCAGTCCTGATCCATTCAAAATCATGCTGCGGCGCTTTCCTCACTTCGTGCACACTGCGATCGTCCATGTACACCAACTGGTCCCCCTTTATCAACCATTTAAAGGCCTTCCTGTCGTCCGGGCTTTTCCCGGTCTGGAAGATCATGTAGAGGTAGTTCTCCGTTTTGGTGAAACGCGCAAAAATGGACTCGCGGTAATACTTGTAAAGGTTGGTGAAGTCCGTCACAAAATTCTCGTCCTCAATCAACGTCAATGGTTGCGGTTCAAAATGATCGCCGCTGAATTTATAGATGCTGAAAACATCGCTCAGCCGGATCTCCTCCCTTAGCCCGAAATGAACATTGTAGGCAAAGATGGCCAGATCTCCCAGGGCCATGATCCCGCGGGCCACGCCGCTGTTTTCCGTAGTGATACGCTGGTTGGCAATGAGCTGAAAACCGGAGGAATTGAAGATGTCTTTCCGGGCAGCGTTCAGCCTGGCCAGGCGCTGCTCCAGGTCAAGCCGTTGTTCGTTCAAACGGTTGCGGATGATCTCATAGGTGCCGGAGTCCAGTATATGTTTGTCGGGAGTGTTCATTTCAATGCTTACAGTTTTTTGTTGGCGATGCCCAGGCTGCTGGCCAGCTCGGCCAGGTTCAGCAGGGAGGAGCGGTCGCCCTCGGTGCTATCCTGCTGCATCTTCAGGAGCAGGGATGAGATCGAGAGATTTTTTATGTCGTTGGATGAAATATTATATTTCTCCGCGAAGGCCCGTATACGTTCCATGAGGTCTCCGCCATTGCCGTTGCCGTCGCCGATCAGCGCGGTTTTGATATGCGAGGCGTGCTCGCTTTCATTGATCAGCCGGTCAAAGCCACGCGCGTTGGATACCTGGTTTACGATATGCTGGAAGAACATGGTTTCTCCGCCCACAATATCGATCCTCGCGTTCTTCAGCGCGTCTCCCAGCACCACTGCCTGCGCATCTGCAATATCTCTCTGGATATTGATCTGCGCCAGGGCAATCTCCTTATCCTTGTTCAGCATGAGCTTGAACTCCTCGTGCTCTTTACCTACCGCATCCAGCTTCTTCATGGCTTCCGCTTTTTCCTGGATGCCGGCAGCTTCCGCCAGGGCTTTTTCCTTGGTTACCTCGGCCTCGGTGAGCCCTTCCTTGCGTTTTGCTTCCGCCACTTTCTCTATTACGGTAGCGTCCACGATACCCTGTCTTTCCGCAGCATCCGCTTTCGCTATCATTACTTCCGCTTCTGACAGGCCCAGTGTAGCTTCTTCCCTGGCCTGCGCTTCCGCCAGTATCTTGCGGGCTTCCGCCTGTTTCACCGCCGCTTCTTTTTTGGCCTCCGCGTCAATGATCAGTTGCCGGGCTTTTTCTTCCGCGGCCTTTTTTTCTGCTTCCGCCGCCTTTACGGTGTAGATCAGTTTTTCCTCCGCCTGCTGGCTGGCCTTTGTGATGCCTACGGTTTTCTCCCGCTCTACAGCGCGGAAGGCTTCCAGGTCTTTTACACCCTGTTGCTCTTCCACCACCCCTTTCTCGAGGCGCACGCGATCGCGGATCACATCCTGGATATTCTTGCGCTCCAGCTCCAGGGTTTTCTCCTTCTCAATCTGGGCCAGTGTCACGATCTTTTCACGTTCGGTAACTTCCAGGGCACGGTCCTTCTCTACCCTTTCCGTTTCCACCGCGTCGGTACGCAGTTTATTCTTTTCCGCGATAATGATCTGGCGGAGCTTGTTTTCTTCCTGTATGGCCAGGGATTCGTCTGTTCTGATACGCACCGTCTCTGCTTTCAGGCGCTCTTCCTCCCGGACTTTGACGATCTCGGCGTTTTCGCGGGCCCTGATGTTATCTATTTCCCTTCTCTGTTTTTCCTCTTTCTCGGCCATCTGGCGTTCCAGTTCAAGAATGGCTTCACGTGCTTCCACGTTCTGTTTCTTGATCACTTTCTCCTCTTCCCTTTTGATGAGATTGGCCTTGATATTCTGTTCAGCCGTGAGCTCGGTGATCTTCTTGATGCCCTGGGAATCGAGGATGTTTTGTGCGCTCAGGAATTGCATTTCCGTTTGTTCAAGATAGTCGATCGCGCAGTCATCAAGGATATAACCGTTCAGGTCAGTACCAATAATGTTCAGTATCTCCGTACGGAATTCCCGGCGGGCTTCATACAACTCAATAAAATCAAATTTCTTGCCTACGGTTTTCAGGGCTTCCGAGAACTTGGCTTCAAAGAGGTTTCGCAGGGTATCTACGTCGGAAGCCCTTTCCGTGCCGATTATCTGCGCTACGTTCAGCACATCATCCACATTCTTGTTCACGCGAACGAAGAAGGCCACTTTAATATCTGCCCGGATATTATCCTTACAGATCAATCCCTCATTTTCCAGGCGCTCTATCTGCAGTTTTTTCACGGAGATGTCCATGATCTCCATTTTATGCAGGATGGGGATCACATACATGCCCCTGTTAAATGCTACTTTACCGCCGCCCACACCGGTGCGCACGATAGCTTTGCCCTGCGGTATCTTCTTGTAGAAACTGGCAAAGGCAAACATGATAATAAACAGCAGAAAGGCAATGCCCCCGATCAACAGCAGGCTGATTCCTCCTAAAGTTCCCATGATATTGAATTTGATTTTAAGGTTAAGCTGAATAATTGTTTCATACAGGTATAGCGATGTATATTATACTACGTTGGCGAGATTGATCTCAGGCACTACGATGTAGTATTTTTTATCGGGCGACTCATCCGCGATCATGACTTCCGCGTTGTACGCGATGGCTTCCCCCGTTTTGCTTTGCACGTTGATGCGGATCACATCTCCCTGGATCTTCAATTCGGCGGCGCCGATCGTATCCCCGGAAATAGTGGAGCGCATGCGGGCAACACGGCCCAGCAGGTCATATGCTTCTTCTCCATTGTAGCCCATGGCATTATATACTTTAACTAGGGGTTGGGTAGCGTAACGGGTAATAACAAAGGCCAGCAGGATCACCGGTATAAGGATGAAGACCGACTTCCAGCCCCAACTGGCCAGGCCCAATACTACAGACGAGGTAAGGGTGACGATCCAGGCAATGAGCTTGAAGACAGAATAGACCACCATGAAGGGCACTTTCCCGATGTTCACAAACTCCATGGCTTTCTGCAGGAAGGACCCGTCCGCCGCCCCATCGTTCGCCTCCGCATTGCCGTCCATGTCCGTATCAATGCCATGTATATCCGCATCCAGGTCGGTATCTGCACCGGCATCGCCGAACAGGCCGCCGCCAATAAAGGAAAATATCCAGTATACCGCGGTAATGCCCGTGGCTACGGTCATGATCGCGTTACTGAGCGGGTGAAGGAGCAGGTTAGCTATATTAGCCATAGGTTGTTAAGGATTGTCAGTGATACCCAGTTTTTCTTTAATTGCCTGGAGGTCTTTTTCTATAGAAAATGAATCGTCTTTTAACAGGTCATTTAACTCATCCTTCAGGGAGTTTTTGCCGCGGGCAATGTCCCCGTAGGCCTGCGCCAGCGCTTCCTGGTCCTCCACTTTGGCTTTCATGCGTTCCAGCATGGCTACGGTGCCGTTATTGTCCAGTTGCGACAATTGCTTGTTCACCTGTTCGGTGGCCTTGCTCACTTTGGCGCGTGCTTTCAGGGTCCGGAGCTCTTTTTCCCACTTTTCCATGTTCTCCTTCAGTATCTCCGTGTTCCGGAGCATCTCGCGAGACGATTGCTGCAGGTTCAGGACCTGGGCGCCGAGTTCCTCGGATTCCGTATAGAACTTGCGCCGCAGCGAAAGGGCTTCGCGGGCCAGCTCCTCGGCTTTCACAAGATCTACCTGCCCGGCCTGCGCCTTTTGCATGATCAAGATAGCCTTTTCTGCATAATTCATGGATTCTTTTTGGCATTGCGCCTGCTCATTTTCTGTCCGTATCGCCAGGGCCTTCACCTTAGCATAAGCTTCCGTGGCGGCAGCCAGGTCCTTCTGCAGCTCGCGCAGCCCCTGTTCCGTCATCTTGATCGGGTCTTCCATCTTTTCCACTGCAGCGTGGATCTCCGCCTGCCCTATTCTTAAAAGTCGTTTGAAAATGTTCATGACTTAGTATTTATAATTTTGAAAAATCGATGATCTGCTGTGCGTACTCACTCAGCAGCAGGCCCAGTGAGTTAATGGCGCCTTCAAACTCGATGAAGTCAATATTTCCCAATTGCATCGTATACCGGAACAGCACCTTATTACCGTCTTCACTGATCACGAAAGCGCCGTGAATGGTATCCCTGTTCTTCTGCAGGAGTTTTTTGAACATCTCCGCGTTGTCCGACCGGAATGAGAACAGGTACTGCTCCATGATCAGAATAGGCGGGGCGATACCAATGATAAGATTATTAATGCCATCCGGCTGGTTATCGATCTTGAGGATCCCATTTTGCTCATTCTTATACACAATCCTGCAATTCAGCCGGGCGGCAAAACTTTCTATTGTATCGATGTAGTTCATTGGCGTTAGTTTGGTCATTCTTTAACAAATCTACAGTAAGCAATTGATATTGCAAAATATTTTTGCATTGTTGTTAAAATAATTAACCTTAACTTTGCCGGGATGACAAAAATCGGAGCAAATATTAAGAAAATACGTACAACAAAAGGATTGAGCCAGCAGGCCTTTGCTGACCTGTTCGATCTTACGAGGGGGAATATCTCCTCCTACGAGGACAACCGGGCCGAACCACGGATAGAGACCCTTGTCCGGATTGCCAATTATTTTTGCATCCCCCTGGATAATTTCATCAAGGAGCACCTCACCATTAACGAAATCTTACAATTCAACGGGGATAAATTGCTCAGCGAAGAAAACCGCAATGTCCAGTTTCGCCTCCGGGAGGTCCCTTTCCTGAACGACCAGATGTACATGAAATGCCATTACCAGGAGCTGGCGTTCAATGACTGGAGCGCCTTCCCCAAGCTGGTTTTACCCGATACCAGCAACAATAACCTGGTGGCGCTGACCTTCAACCGGAACATCCCGCACCATGCGGCTACCCCCACTTACCAGATGAACGACGTGCTGGTGTTCGGGGAAGTAACGGAGGAAAACATCCACTTATGCCAGCATAAGACGGGGCTTTACGTAGCGGAAAAAGAGATTATGATCGGCCGGTATGAAATATCAGACAACGGGATCGACCTGGTGCTGAATGCATTTAAAAAGCAGCGGTTTGATTTCAAGCATAATATGATGTTCTGGAAACTGTTTGCGGTGTATGAACATGCTGTTTAGCTACTGTAATTTTTTGTCTCTTAGCTGCCTGTTTTTCTTTCGTTTGTATTTCCGGTACTCTTTTGTATTAACGATCACTTTTAAAACAATCAATGAGCCATTATAAGTCCAGCCATAAAAAGGAATTTCCCGTTGAAACTCCTTCCACTTTGAAGAATAATCGACGATTTCTTCAATAGTACTGGTAAACGCCAAAATTCTCCTGGATTCATCAAATTCATATTGCGCAGAAGGTGTCCAGTAGTTTTTGAAAGCGTATAACTTATGACTTTTTTCCTCAATGATGTAGGTTATGCCATCGAAGCCCTGTTGCCAACTTTTAATAAATTTATCACTTGGAATCTTTTGAACATCCAGCTTTTTGTACAGTTGCTTGATGTCGCTTACCTGTTGGGCTGTCAGGTCGTAAGATTTTATAAAAGACTCGCCGGTTTGAACGCCTTTCCAAAGCTCATTAGCATAAAAAACCATTCTATTAGCTATTGGAGATATCTCCAGGAAATATCTTGAAGAACTAACTCTTAAAAAATCTGTATCTGAATCAGGTTTAATCAGATTTATTTTTTCTATGTTTTTGAGATGATACCCATACCAAAAAGTAGTATCGCTATCTTTAGTTAATTCAATAGCGGACGAAAATTTCTGTCCAAAAAGATTCGATGCGATCAAGAGACAGAATAATTGAATAACAATCTTCATTTTAGTCCTGATATAACATACCCTGCAGTTCCCGGCCGGGCAGATTAATTAAGGTTTACTCGTTCTGCCCATTGAATTTCCGGCGGCAGTTCCCTGTCTGAAAATTCAATATGTATCACCCGTCTTCTCCTTTTATTTTCAGTCCTGCCTGAACTATGCAAGATCAATGGCTTCATTAACATAATCCCGCCTTGTCCCACGCAGCAAGTCGTTTCAGTCTCCTCTGCCCAGTTGATCGTTTCCGGTCTGTAAATTTTCTTTACATGCGATTTCGGAACAACCCTTAGTGCTCCATTGTTTTCGTCTGTGTCGTCAAGATGAATCCTGATTGTCGTAATATTCTCTAAAATGTCGATCGGTGGCTGAACTGCAAATTGATTTTGCTTTGTTGTCCAAGGTCCGAAATTTTCAAGTTCAACTTTTTTGTCAACCGATATCGTCAGGTCCTGATGATATGACACATACCAATTTGAAGTTTCGGGTTTATCGAAATAAATGCTCTTTACCACGAAGAAGCGATCGCCCATAATCTGCCGGATAACAGATCTTAGCTTGTCCGTAAAAATGAGATCAAAAGTCCCCGGCACCTCTTTTAAAAACTGCCGGATTGCAAATACATCATTCGATTTCCTGAAGGTCTCCTTTGTGGTGTCCGCACGATTTATAGCTGTCAAAATATTTTGGACTTCGTTTGTTGAATAGATACTTTCAACAATTGAAAAGCCATTATCAGAAAGTTCGTAGGCCGTCTCACGATATCCCGGGATATAAGGCTGTGCCATAAAGCTTGCATGTAACGCTCAAATATATACAATTATCCTATGAATGTAAGCATTGTCCAACCAGCCCAAACGAATCTTAAAGCGTTACATTAAATAGTAACCGGTGGCCTGTTCGGGACACGGTAAACTCATGGTCCTCAATTACCGGGTCAGTTACAACGATATAATACGGATTACACTCATTGCCCGATTTTTCTTTCTTATTGGTATAAGACAGTGTAGCGCTGGCTACATCGGGGATGTTTATTGTATATTTGAATGCCCCCTCTTTCGTATCGGCCACGCGAAACACAAGTGATCCGTACATGGGTGCGCCCGGCTCTTTTACGATCGCTCCACGCTCTGCAGGAATGTCTGTTGCCTCCGGGATGATGGTTATAGTTGAAGTATCAATGTTTCTTGATAAAAGAATATTCTCCCCGGTTTGTCCGTCTACCAATACCAGCCCTACCAGGGTGGGCGTTCCCTCACTAACTATGCCTTCGCAGGGATTAGACGGCTTTGATTTCTGACATCCTGTTCCAAAACTTACGGCGCCCAGCAGTATCAGTGGCAGGTAATAAAACTTCCTTGTAAGGGAATCAGCTAATTGTCTCGTTTTCATAAGGATTTTTATTAAACTTTCTCTCCTGGCTTTTGACTAAATTACAAGTTCCTTTGTTTCACCCACTTTTTTCTCACATGCATTATAAACGGCCTCCGCTTCCGCAAGTTTTTTTATAAAAATATCAGTGACCCTTTGTATAAACTCAAAGTTCTTCAGGCGTTCCCCGATGGAAATGTTAACAGGCATTTCCAGCATTACCGCCTTCTTTTTTTGATAAAGTTGCCGGGCGCTTTCAACCTGGTCCAATATTTTCCTCAGTTTTTCCTGGTCCGTTTTCTCTTTAAGATCACTGGCCTTGATGTTTTTCTTCCTGAACTCCACCAGCGGCCCGCCAAATCTTATATCTGCGTTATTCTTGAAGAACCTTTCCGCTGCTCCCTTCTGTGTCAGATTCCCATCATTGCTTTTATCTTTGTTTACCTCCTTGTTGTATACATCCTGCAACATGGCCATTGCTTCCCCCACTTCATTATTTACCACTGCCAGGGCGGCTTGTTGCCCTTCCTGGGGGACATCTTTAAGTATTGTCTCAATCTTTGCAGCCCATGCACCTGTTGCTATCGGATCGGGAATCAGGTTCAAAGCAATTAACTCGCCGCTCAGCTTTTGTATCCTGGCAATCTTCTCCCTGATCAATACGGCAAGAGCATCAATCTGTCCCTTCATGCCTAAGGGTGTATTGACAGAGAGGGCCGCATGCTTTCTCTTGTCTTCGGCTTCCGGGAGGTGGGACAATTGTAAGTCGGTAGCAAAGGCAAAACGGCCGGCAATCTTGGATTCCATGTTTTCTGCCGTTAGCTTTTCATCAAATTGTTGTTTAAAGTAGCGGTCTTCCAGTGGTATTGCCTGCTGGCCTGTTACTGCTTTCACGTCGGGATGGGGCTCGTCCAGCCCAAGGGGGCGGCCTGTGATGGCGTACATTTCCATTTCGTTATCGTCCAGCAGTTTGGTAATCTCATCCTGTGCACCATTGGGAAACACCATTCCACTGTCCAGCTCATCATCAAGCGGCTGCGCGTAAGTTCCGGACCAATAATCCCTTTTATAGGGTTGAGCGCTCTTCTGCAATTCAGTGGCACATTTCTCCCAGGTATCCTTGTTGGCGGCCGGCAATACCGCAGCCGGCAATGCCTTTATCGCTTCGTGCAGCTTCGTTTTAGACATAAAGGGAACCAGGTTTTTCGCAACAGATGAAGCCCCGGAAAAGATTTTCAGGAATGACAGCTCATCGGCTAGTACGTAGGACGACAGCAGGGTAAGAAAGCCGGTGATCGCTTTTTGATGCGCGATCCATTCCGGAGGTTTGGGCAGTGTGCGGTCAAATGCTTCCTGTGCAATCTCAATACTACGAAACATCATTCCTGCCATGATTTGCGCAAGCGGGCCGGGAGTCGTTGTCGATTGTATTTTTTTTGTTGCTTCTTCATACACGAGCGGAACATCTTCCGGTAGTACCCCGCTGGTTTCCTGTATATATACGTCATTGGATATGGCGGCGGAGAAAGCGTCCAGTTCACCAGCGAGTAAATGCTCCGGTATGCCGTGAACCCCTAACCACTTATTAAGCGCTGTAACCGGTATTCCTGACATGATATTATGACCGGGCGGGGGCACCGGGGATACGCCATCGCTATGTGCAATACCGAGCGTAGTGTTAAGATGCGCTTTCACGGCAGCGATATCCGCTGCATGTTCATGCTGGCTGGCGGGAGCCAGTTCATTCCTGGGCGGGGTAATATATTCTATGTTCGCCATGCCCCGGCGCTGCCAGTTTTCGCTCACCAATCCCAGCAGGATCAGCTTGTCCACTATACGAAGATGCAGGCTGCTCAGATCATTATGATCGGCAGATATATGGAACCTTCCTTCCGGATCATTTCCATAATCAAGCCCGTACTTCAGGCCCCCGATCAGGAACTGGCCGATTTCGGCGGTGAACCCATTTTCACCATCCGGCGTAAGCATGCCAGGGGCTACTTCATTATGAGGGCCATACACGGGTATCTGTGTTTCTATTTCATAACCGGTGAGGCGTTGGATCACCCCTTGACCAGCCGGCAGCCGTTGGGCGACCGTAGCCCTGGCAGTCATCCCCGGCTGAAAAGCGGCCGCCCGCGCGCCCATATTATCCGCTTCCCGCTCCAGCCCCGGATCATTGTTGGCAGCATTGCCTTTGTACTGGATAGCAGGAGCAACTCTCTGCTGCTTTTGCTGCACCACATGCCATGCTTCATGGGGCAAATGCCGCTCCTGTCCCGGACCAACGTAGATATCCGTTCCCCTGGCATAGGCCAATGCCTTCATTTGGGCCGGGCGGCTATCATTATAATGCACTTTTACATCATCCATTGCCAGGCCGGATAGCTGTTCTACTCCCGTTTTCAAATGATCAGGCAGACCGGTATCGTTGCGTTTGAACTGGAAAGGAGTTGGCAAGTGCCCTCTCTGCGCCGGTTCTCCGGTGTTATCCGGCGACGGGTCCTGCAATTGCAGCGAAGTAATGGCCGGCAAAGCAGTACTGGCGGTATTCTGCGATGCTGCAGCGACAGAAGATGGAGCATTGGAAGCGCCGGTCCTGGATTGATCTGATTGCATGGGCAAAAATGGGCTCTTTGAGGGAACAAAGGTATGTACACTTTAAAGGTAACACTATTTACAGCAATAATCCTGCTATCATAACCGCAAAACGACTGGCTGCAATCAGACCGGGAATCGAAGCCGGTACAACTACCGATTGGGCAGTTCTCTTTAAAGCAGTGCTGATCTTTTGGCCAGGCAATGGTGGCGGGGCCGGAAAGAAGTATTATTCCGCTTCCTTTTTACGCTTTTCCCGCGCGGAGCGCCAGTCCACTTAAAGCCGTGCCGGCCAAGGCCAGTACAAGCGTAACAATGGCCCCCGCTTTTCCACTGCCTGAACCAAAAACAGCCCCGGCAGATACGCTGAGATGCACCACGCTGAGCAAAATGGCGATGCCTCCCAGTAACAAGGCAATGATGGCTTGCCCCTGCTTCCTGCCGCCATGCTCCGCACCGGCAATCGGGGCTGAATTTGCGCGCGCTTTAGCCCGCCATCCCATCCCCAGGCTGATGATCGCTATTATTCCCCCAACGATGGACCACGCACGCCCGGTAGTAATGCCGGTAACAGCCGGTGATGTACCGTCAGGCGCCGCTTGCGAAAACACGCGCCCGGCTGCAAAAAGAAGAGACCCGATAATTAAGCAAGCCGCAAAAATAAATGGAAGATACTTTTTAACGAAGGTCCTGCCCTGTAAGCTCATAAAACTTTTTTTGACAAAGCTACATGCGGCGCATCGGGCAAAATTGGAAAATCGCGACATGTTACCGCCGCCGGATCAGGGATTGAACTCTTCAAAGGCCCGGTAATCAACCGCTTCCTTTTGGTGCCGAAAAAAAGCTTTGGGGTTATATCCTGAAAACAGGCGAAAGTCATGAATAAAGTGAGACTGATCGTAATAACCGCAGTGGTAGGCCATTTCCGTCAGCGACCCGGGCCATTTCGCCAGTCCCTTGATAACCGCGTTGAACCGGGCGATTCGCTGGAACTGTTTGGGGCTATACCCGGCATAGTGTATGAATTTCCTTTCAAACTGCCTGCGCGACAAATAACAGGCATCTGCCAGCGCCGGGATCGACAATGCCGTCGCGGAAAAAAGCACCTGTTTTATCGAGGCAAAAACCGGGTGCTCCGTTTCCCGGCTCTTTGCCAGCCGCTGCAGGATAAAACATGAAATGATCATGGCGCGCTGCCGGTGATCCGTGGCTGCAAACATCTTTTCCTCCAGCTCCGGCCCTTCCCTGCCCAGCAGCATGCCGATGTCCACTGTCTGATCGCTCAGCGCATGGGCTGGCAAGCCAAAAATGGCAGGAATGGCGTAGGGAAAAAGATAGATGCCGAACAGGCAGAAATCACTTGCAGTAGACAGCTTTTTGAAGCCCTGCATCTGCCCGGCTAAACAGGAAAGGGAAGTTGTTTGCCGGTCGGTCCCGGTTCCATATGCTTCAAATTGTCCTTTGCAATAAAATATCCATTCCGGCGCGCTCTCCGCCAGCACGCGGTGGCAGAACGGCGCTTCGGCGCCAGCCGAACCTTCCAGCACCCAAAAGAACTGGATATATTCTGCAAGCCGGGCGGGAGGTGCTATGGTATAGTAGTGCATGATTTCCCGGTATATTTGAAAAAAGTATGGTATCAGCCACTGGTTTATTCCGATACTTCCCAGGCAAAATACAAATATTTCCACAAACGAGCCATTGTCTAAATCCCCCTGCTCAAAGTCTATCCGCCTCCTCGCCCTTGCAGGTAATAAGTCTCACCCACCCCCAAAATCCTGCAGCCTGTAGTTAAATGAAAGCATGAAATACCTGGCCAGCCGGTTGTGCTGCCGGTCTACGATCCTGTTATCAAAAACATCCCGGGAAATGCCGGTGTTTTCATTGAAAAGGTCAAAGCCTGCCAGTCGCAGTGTGCCCTTGTTGCCTTTCAGGAAGCGCCGTTCAACATATACGTTCAACAAGGTTGGATTGGCGTTGCCGGTATTGTACCCGTTATTGATAGTGTGGGAAAGATCATATCCCAGGGTCCAGTTACTGAAAAAATAGTTCCTGCCTCCCAACCGGATAAAAATGCGATGGACCTGCCTGCCTTCAAATGCAGCGGATGAGTAGCTGGTGCGGTTAAACGAGTACGCCGTGTTGAGCTCGGCGTCCACCACATCCTCCAGGTCCAGGCGAAACTTCAGCCCCTGCCGGATATCCAGGTCTTTGCCCACGTTCCTTTCTTCATTGGTAAAAGCAATGTTGTTACTGAAGGCGGCGTTGCCGAAGTAAGTAAGGGTATAGCGGCGATCTGCAAACGGCCTGGAAATGGTATAGAAGCCTTTCACATGATAAAACCCGTCCGTATTCACATAGCTGGTCCTTTCCTTCAGGCTGTCGGCAATGATCACCCTCGTAGTTACAATTTTATTCCGGGTCTGGTTCAGGGCCAGTTTGGCCAACATGGTATAACCGGACGACCAGTCCGACTGTTTGTATTCCAGGTAAAGATCATTGGAAAACTCGGGTTTCAGATCCGGGTTGCCGGTTACCGTATTCTGGAGATCGGAATTATCGGTAAGGGGCTGCAGTTGGGTAAAGCCCGGCGCCCGGCTCCTGCCGTAATACCTGGCCGAGAAAGTTTTCTTCCTGGAAAAACGGTACACCAGCCGTGCAACGGGGATCAGGTTGAACAGATGCCTGGAAGTAACATTATCCCGGCTGAGGTCCTGTCCTTTCAGCAATGAGGGCTGGGCAGACATCCCGATCATGTATTTCAGCTTTTCCTGCTTGAACTGGTAGCTAAGCCCGATACGATGGGTAACGAACTGGTAATTATAATGATTGCTTTGCTGGAGGTTGGGCTTTTGTTCACCGCTGATGGGGTCCACATCGCTGGTGTTGCGGATATTTTCCGTACCGGACCTGTCCCATTCGTATTCCAGCACGGCATAGGAAGCCGCTGACAGCGGCTCTATATACGATGCTTCTATCTCCGTCCGGACCACTTTGTTGCTGGTGGCAGCCAGTTGCAACTGGTCTTCGTTCGTGATATTGCCGGACGAATCGGTGATCGTGTACCGGTTCTTTACATCGCTGTAGGCATCCCCGCCGGAAACGCTGATCTCCGCCTCCAGGCTCAGGTTACGGCCGCGCTTCCGGAACTTATGATTATAGAACAGCTCCGTGCCTATGTCCGATGCGCTAGCGTTGCTGAAAGACTGGTTATGCTTAACAGAGGAGCCGCCCGGCAGGAACGTTTTTGTAAGACCTGTATTATGCGAGGAATTGGCGTTGTAGGCAATATCCGGCTCTATTTTAAGATAATTACTGGAATCCACCTGGTATTCCAGGTTCCAGGAAAACCGGTGCTGATCCTGCCCGGAATGGCTGTTCCTGTTCTCATCCTCTATTTTGGTATAATCCTGGAAGATGCTCTGGCTGTACGTAGACGCTATGATGTCATGCTGCCGGTTGTTATAACGGTAGCTCCCGTACGATTCCAGCGCTGCGCCCCAGTTGTCGCGGTAATTGACCTTTACCGATCTCCTTTCGGAGATGCCGTCCCCGCTTTCCGTATTATTAACGGCGCCATCAAACGCAATTTGCCGCTTCCCCTGCAATATATTGGACCGGAGGCGGCCCAGGTAGCGGCCCGCTGTGCCCAACCCGCCGGTGGCCTTGCCATAATAGCCATGCTCCTTATCCGGCTCCAAATTGATGTTCAGTATTTTTTCGGGAGTGGTGCCCTTAACGCCTGTTACCGCCGCCTTGTCGCCGTAGTCGTCAATAACCTGCAGGTTCTTCACAATATCGGCGGGAAGGTTTTGAATGGCAGCGGCAGCATCATCGCCGAAAAAGTCTTTGCCGTTCAGCTTTACCCTGGTAATGGGCTCCCCCTGTACGGTCATGTTGCCATTCTTGTCCACCTCCATGCCGGGCAGCTTTTTCACGATCTCCTCCACCGCATCGCCTTCCCTTACCTTGAAGGCTTTCGCATCGTATTCAATGGTATCCTCCTTCACTTTTACCGGCACGGTAGCCCTGACCACGATCTCTCCCAGGCGGGTCTGCGCATCTGCCAGGATAATTGTATCCAGCAGTATGCTGGCGGCGCTTTCCGCTACCTGATACTGCCGGATAAAAGTTTTGTACCCGATGAAGCTTGCCTGCAGCCTGAAGCGGGGCGATCTGACCTTGCTGAAAACAAACCCGCCGGCGGTATCCACTGCCAGCGCCAGGCTGTCCGCGTCAGACACCAGCATCACCACCGCGCCAGGCAAGGGATTGCCGGCGCTGTCCCGGATATGTCCTTTCACACTCCTGGTATGTTGGGCATAACCGGCAATGGACAGGAGTAAAAGAAATATTATCCAGGTGATCCGCATAGGTTGCTGTCTTGCGCCGGGCAGCGGTTCCCCCTACTTCCCGGCCGCTATCCCGTTCAGGAATTGCTCAATGTTCGTATAGCCGTCCCCATCCTTATCCAGGCTGGCATCTCCTGCGTCATTCGGGTTCAGGCCATGCTGTTTCTCCCAGGCATCCGGCAGGCCATCGTTGTCGGCGTCTTTATAGGGCGCGCCTTTGTATTCCGGGTACCCGCCCACCTGGCTTACATCTGTAATGATACCCATCTTATAGGAATCAATAGGCAGGCGGCGGTGCTCAAACTGTGTTGCGGGTAATTTTACATCCTTCGGATAGCTGATCTTGCCGGTCCTTACCTGCTCAATAACACGGGCATCCACGGGGTCCCTTTCAGGAAGCGTAGCGCCTGCGTGCTTCAGCACATAGTCAAATGCCTCTTTTGCGGACATAATGGTTACCGGCGCCATTGGGAAAGGCTTTGTCCAGCGCATATAAGCCATGTATTTCGCGGAAACCGGACCCTCGTGGTCATTTTCATCCTCTACCTGAACGCCTCCGGCCCAGTTATCCCTGGTTATTTCGGGGTATCCTTCCATGATATTGCCATGCACATAAGCGCGACCGAATACTTTATACTTCAGCTTACTGCGGCCGGATTCAGGCTTCAATATGCGGTGGCCTACCGGCGAGCTTTTCGAAGTAGCCGGACCGGGCTTGAAATAATTGTTGATCATGTTGTACGTGGCGGTATAATCGCCGCCATCCACGGAACGATGCACCCAGTTGAATACCACGTTGTTTACAAAATTGAAAATGCCGTTCCAGCCGATGGAGGGATTACGGCCGGTATTATCCGCCCAGAGGTTCCGCATGAAGGTAGCGTTCTCGCCGCCCAGCGTGCTGCCAAAGGCGTGGTTCCAGGTATCCAGCCCTTCAGAGAAAATGGAATGCTGGATGGTGAGGTTCACCGTGGGCAGCTTTTCCTCCTTCTTGCCGGTGCTGTCGTTATACATATGCCGATAAAAGCTCATATTCTCGTCCAGTCCCCAGCTCGTGGAAACATGGTCTATGATGATGTTGCCCACAGGATTGCCGCCGATGGCGTCGTCGCGGCGGCCTACAAAGGTTTCGCCACGGCGGAAGCGCATGTACCGTATGATCACATCATGCGTATTGATCCATACGGATTCCCCGGCTATGCACACGCCATTGCCCGGAGCTGATTGTCCCGCAATGGTAATATAGGGAGCGCGTATGATCAGCGGGCTTTTCAGGCGAATGATGCCGGCCACATTGAACACCACCGTACGGGCGCCGCCCTGTTCGCAGGCCCAGCGGAAACTGCCCGGGCCATCATCATCCAGGTTGGTCACCACCAGCACTTTACCCCCGCGGCCGCCAAAGCTGTATTTGCCGCCGCCTTCCGCGCCCGGGAAAGCCGGGATGTCCGCCTGCGGCAGGTCTGTAGGCCGGTGCGCCCAGGGAATATAAGGTTTGCCTTTCCTGGCTTCCGCCTGGATGATCGGCCATGCCTGCTGCCAGGCGGAATCAGAATGGCGTTCTGCCGCTTCCATTAATGCGCGGCTGGCGTGCGCCACCTCTTGTGGCATTTTTGGATATTGCGCGGATGCAGGTTGTAGTCCGCATGCTGTTACCAGCGCAAGTGCCAGGCCGTAGCGCCGGAATGTTGATTTTTTCAGATACGTGAAATTCATCAGCAACTCGTTCTTTTATGATTTGTTTTTACAATAAACCTCTTAGCTGCTTTCAAAAGAAACAGATTTCCGCACAGGAAAAAAACCATTTCCGATGTAAATGGATATTATACGGATGAGGCGGGATTACAGCATACTGAATTAAGCAGGGTCAATGGTCCAGCCAGGCTTTAAAAAGCGGTGTCTTCTGGCTGCTGATCACGATCTCCTCTTCCTGTTCCGGCGACAAGAGCAGTTTGAGCCGGCCCTTAAAATAAGGGTGCACTTCCTTCACGGAATCGATGTGTATGACCAGGTTACGGTTTACATGAAAGAACATCACCGGGTCCAGCATGGTCATCAGCTCGTCCAGCGTATAGTCCAGGGGAAAACGCTGCCCGTCCCTGGTCACCAGCAGGGTGACTTTATTGCGAGAATTGAAATAGGCAATATCGCTGCTTTTAACGGCTTTGATCCGGTTGCCTGTTTTTACCATGAAGCGGGATTTATAGCTATGCCGGCCTGTCCTGATGATCTGAATGATCTCGTTAAAATGAGGGTCGTTGCCAGGAGGCCGCATCTGGGAACGGATGGCCTCCATTTTCCGGAGGCTTTTCTCCAGTTTCTGGTATTGTACCGGTTTTAGCAGGTAATCTATGCTGTGCACCTGGAAGGCGTCCAGCACATACTGATCGTACGCCGTGCAGAAAATGATCGGGCACCGGACGGCTACCTGTTTAAAGATATCAAAGCACAAGCCGTCTGACAAATGAATATCCAGCAATACCAGGTCCGGCTGCCGGTGATCCCCAAACCATTTTACCACCTCCTCCACAGAGGACAGGATCGCCAGGGGCCGGATACGTGCGTCATATTGCCTTAAGAGCCCGACCAGCCTTTCCGCAGCAGGTTCTTCATCTTCAATGATCAATACTTCCATTGGCAGTAAGTTTTATTCATCTATCTCCAATAGCGGTAAATCTACTTTAAAAAAATGGCGGTCGCAACTGACATTGACCTGCAGGGCAGACAAATGCTGGTAACGCTTCCGGATGTTCTCCAGGCCGCTTTCCGACCTTACCACGGCCCCCTTTTGTAAGGGCTGGTAAGCGTTTTCCACAGTGATCCATTGCTTCCCCTGCAGGTAAACCCGGATGCGCAATGGCTGGTCCCTGGAAATGGTGTTGTGCTTCACGGCATTCTCCATCAGCATTTGCAGGGATAATGGCGGGATACAGCAGGCACGCGCCGTATCGGGAACACCGGGAATATCGATCACCAACCCCTCTCCAAAACGCTTCTTCAACAGGTGGCAGTACGCTTTTATGAACTCCAGCTCCGTATGCAGCGGCACCAGCTCCTCTTTTTTGTGTTGCAGCACATAGCGGTACACATCGGCAAACTTGTCCAGGAAGTTCTGCGCTTCGTCCCGGTCTTTGTCGATCAGGCTGGCCAGCACATTAAGGTTGTTGAACAGGAAGTGCGGGTCCAACTGCATCCGCAGTGAGCTGAGCTGCGCCTGCAGGCTGTCCTCCTTCAATTGATTGGCCTGTACCTGCGCTTTTTTCCATTGCATCATGAAATAGATGCCAAAGTTGACAGATAACAGGGGGATGGTAAAAAGCAGGCCATATACGTTCAGCACCATCACCTGTGTAAGGTCCGGCGGCGTACTGTTGGTGGTGATCTTAAAAAGATAATAGGTAAGGTTGATACAGCACAGGGAGTACAGGGCGCTTACCACCAACTGGATAAAAAATCGCCTGGTGGTATGCTTCATCCATGGAATACTCCTGTCCAGCAGGAAATAAATATACTTGTTCCCAAACCACAACAACAGGATCACCGTAATGATCCAGGCCATTGCCACTATATAAAAGCTATTCATGATCTATCTGAAGGAAATTTCCTTTACCTGGTTCCATGGAATATACTGGTACTTCTTATTGGGTAACCATATGATCACCCCCCAGTTCTTGTCGCTTACATCGTTGGCCCAGCCCAACAGCAAAGTGCTATTGTTCCTTAGCCTGACTTTGGAATAACGCTGCCTGTAGGGCGCAATGCTGCTAATATAGTAAAAGGGGATCTGATAAAATAGCCCGTCTTTATTTCCATCCAGCATTTCCACGTTCCACTCCTCATCCAGGTCAAACATGCAGGTGCCTTTGTAGGTCCGGCTATCCGTGGTATGCACGGTTGCATATAAGCGGGACGGCTCCGGATAGCTATCATAATCCAGCCCTGTTGAAGGCTGCGCCTGCAGCGTGAGGGAACGGAACGCTTTCCATTCTACCAGCACTCTCCCGTACAGGGGATGCATGACGATGATGCCCTTGTTTGCGCTGCTGACATCATCCGATGCGCCCAGCAGCATACTTTCACCGGAACGAAGCTGCACCAGGGACTGGTCGCCCTGTCTTTCTATACGGGCAATATGCGCAAAGGCATAGCTTACGGGTGCATTGTCCGGGGTTTTCCCGCTCAATTTGTGTGCGTTCAGGTACTTATACCGGTTCCACTGTATAAACCCGGTGATGGGGCCATTGGAGGTATGCACGGTGCCGTAAAGCGGCGCCCATCGCCCTAACCGGGAGTTTTTGGGCGTATTCCTGAAGTTCACCCTGCTGATCTCGTCCCATTTAATGGTCTTTGAATCACCTCCCACGTAAACAACAATACTTTTTCCCAGCTCGGCCGCTTCATCTTTGTAGGGTACTGCCCTGACCTTACTCCCGTTCTTGAAATAGATCTGCGCTTTATCTGACCCGGTGACATGAATAAAATCAATATCCCCGAACCGGCACAGGATCTCCTTCTTCCGCCGCGGGTACCTGTCCTCCCACAAGCTCATGAATTTCCAGTCAATTTCCCGCCCGCCCTCTTCGTTACTCAGTCTTTTGATCTGGGACCCATCCAGGTACTTAAATACGTTCTTATTGGTGCTTTTCGCAACTGACAGCACGTCGCTCCAGAGCCGCTGTCCCCCGCTCCATTTTATAGGCCCGGTATACGTCTGCTTATTTTTCAGCACCACCTCCCCGTAAACATATCCCTGGTACTGGGCCTTTGCCGGCTTCAATACCATACCCAAAAAGGAACCAAGGATAAATATCAAGCGAGCATAAACTCCCATCATAAAAATTATCGAATAGATAAATATGCTGATAAAATACAATAATTCACTTCGCGCACCAAGCTTAGCCTGCTGAACCGGGATTTAAGCAGGCTGAAGCCAGCAATCGTGTTGCCGGAGTGATAAAACTTTCCCGGCACGCCTATCCTGTACCAAATACATTTTATTATATTTGTTTTTTAAATACCTGCCGATAAGCTTTCAACCCTGTGATTGTTTACCTTAGACAATAATACGCCTTATGCGATACGCTGATTCCCCTTCATCGCGCAGTATCCTGGAAACTGCCCTTGTATTGCTGTTGTTGCTGGCATTATTACTGGCATTGTATGATGTGCTGAAGATCTTCTTTGGCGTATTCACCTTTGCGCTGATCTTCTATGTATCTATGGAGCAACCTTATAAATGGCTGGCCCGCCTGCTGAAACGGAAGCGGAAACTGGCCGCTACGATCTATGCCGTGATACTGATCCTGATAGTGGCGCTGCCGTTCATTTACGCCATTGCGGCCCTGGGCAGGCATGTAAAGGATATATTGCACCTGGTAGACGACGTAAGGGTACATGGCCTGCCAGACCTGCCGGACACCGTTACAGGCATGCCTTATGTTGGAGATACTGCCTTCAGCTTCTGGCAACACCTGCAGGAAAACCCCAGGGAAACACTGATTGGCTATGAGCACCAGGTAAAAACAATCCTGTATCATATCCTCACCGGTGGAGCAGGCATCGCAGGCGCTGCTGTGCAGATAATACTTGGTATCATTACATCAGCATTCCTGCTGGCGGGCGGCGACAAGATATTACAGATGTTCAGGTCCACGTTGCAGCACTTATTGGGAAAAAGAGATGGTTTGAGCCTGCTATATGCCACCGCCCATGCCATCAAAGGGGTTTCCATCGGGGTAATGGGAACGGCGTTCATAGCCACTCTCATCTCCTGGATAGGCTTTGCTATTGCCGGACTGCATTTTAAAGTATTATTGGCAGCCCTGGTGTTCTTCCTGGTACTGATACAGGTAGGTCCGCTTATCGTATGGGCGCCACTGGTAATATGGGCAGCCGTGCAGGGACACACGGGCACTGCCATATTCCTGGGCATTTATGGTGCGGCAGTGCTGGCAGTTGATGCAGTATTAAAACCCATACTGATAGCAAAGAGTGGCGGCAGGCTGCCATTCCTGGTATTGTTCATAGGCGTGGTAGGTGGAATGGCCGCCTGGGGATTTACCGGCATGTTCAAGGGAGCGATCATTATGGCTGTTTTTTATACCGTATTCACTTCCTGGCTGGAAAGAAAGCACCTGTCGTAATGGGGCAGATGGTAGCGAAAGCCGCATGGAATTTGCTCCTTAAGCTATAAGGTGGAGCTATATGTTTTAACATGGCTTTTTTCAATGTTTATTGTACCGCGCTGCGGCCGGTCTGGTTCAGCGCTGCTTTTAACCCTGCCGCCAACTGTTCAACAGGTCCGGTGCCCCAATAGTGCAGGAAAAAGACACGAGGCTGTTCATGTACCATATGATTATGGACCGCCACAACCTCTATCCCGTTTTCCACCAACGCCCGGATGACCGGCGCCACCTCATTTTCCAGCATCGTAAAGTCCCCCGCTACTGCTGCTTTTTCTGCAGTTCCCTGCCAGGCCGCCCAGGTATTGAAACCGGCAAAGCTGCTTACAGGAATACCATGTTCCTGCAACGGTACATCCGGCCGGCCAATGGTATACTTATACACCCCTTTGCTCAACTCTCCCTTGTGCCCTAAAAGGGAATCCAGCAGGGGAATTGGCAGGGTATTGATAACGCTGTCCGCCTTGCTTTCCTTTGGATTATGCCCGCGTACTTCCTTCACCTTTCCGAAAATCGCCTTCACATTGCCCGCCAACTGTTCAACCGAGCCCTTACCATCGATATGCATATACATAATATTAGGGTGGTTACGCACAAAATGATTATGGATAGCCGTAATGGTAAAGCCTTGGCGGATCACTTCCTGCTGCACCGGGGCGAGATCCGTTTCTGTAAGAACAATATCACCCATTACCATCGCACTGTCCCTGCAGGGTGTGAAACAAACCCAACTTCCAAGGCCCATTGCCGGAATGATCTTAAATCCGTCAACGATCACATGCAGGTCGTTTTGGGGGACGGTGATCTTGTATTCACCGTTCTTCTCAATGCCTTTCATCCCGGTTACCCGCTCAATAGCGGCAATGTCCAGCTTACTGCTGCCCGGCGGACAAACAATCGTGTTGGAATCATTCTTTGCTCCCGTCCGGGAATCTGTGGCCGGCCCGGTGGAAGGCTGGCAGCCATGCAGGATAACGCCTGCGAATACGGATAAAATGGTGGTGGTCTTCATTACGTTAATATAGTTTACTTAGGTTTTCTATACGTCAGCAGATCGGGGTCCCAGCTATGCCGCTCATCCCGGGCAAACCTCGCCCAGCTATACAGGGCATCGTATATTTTCATCCCGATCTCCAGTTGGGCGTGATCGTCCGGATAATTATGGGAAAGCCCGGCTGAAATGGCCCATAGCCCCGCCGCCTGTGGCGCCAGGTCAAAGCGGCCGGTATCCGCGCCCCGTACGATAATGGCAATTATTTGTAGCGCGGGGTCCGACAGTTCGTGCTTACGAATCACGTAGTCAAAGGTACATGCTTCGCCGTAATGGGAATATTCAGCCCCCGGAATATCATAAGGGATGGCCTCCTGCACGCGTGCCTGTTCAAATACCTCCTCTTTAGGCACGTACAGGAACACGGCTTCCGCGTCCACGAACCGTTTTATCAGCCAGGGGCAGGCAATGCGGTCAATTTTAGGTCGTTCTCTTGTAATCCATTTCATAATAACAGGAGATTGATCAACCAGGTGCAATGCTACCTATTAATGAGCGCCTGGAATAGAACAGGAATTACCCTTTTTTGTACAGGACTTACTTTTTCAACAGGTTTTTGCGGTATGTTGATGGATTTTGACCTGTGTACTTTCTGAAAATCCGCGTAAAATGGCTTTGATCGGAAAACCCGGTAAGGTAGCTGATCTCGGTTAAGGAGTAGGCAGGGTCTTCCATTAACTGGATAGCCCGGTCAATACGTTGTTTCCGGATATATTCCCCAAAAGAAAGATTATTGAAGTGTTTTGAAAACTCCCGGGAAAGGTAGGACGGATTAATATCGAGATCTTTAGACAATTCTTTCAGGCTAAGACTGGAATCAATATGGTCCTGTATCATTTCCTTCAATTCCTGCGCCCAGGCGGGCATATGGCTTCCTTCACGTTGCTTTGGTTTGAAAAACCGGTTGAACATTTCCAGCAGCAAATGCTCATAGGGTTGCTGGGTATGCTTCTCATGCTGCAGGTGCCGGGCCCAACTATAAAGAGCGTCATAGATCAGCATTCCCTTGTCAAGCAGCTCGTGATCGTCATTATAGTTGTAGGCCAAACCCGCCGATATTGCCCATAAGCCGGATGCCTGCGGCGCCATGTCATGGCGATCCGTATCCGCCCCCCGTACAATCGGGGCCATGGCCAATACGGCAGGGTCCGTGATACGGTATTTTTTCACCAGGTAGTCAAACGTACATTCATCTGCGTAGTGAGTGTGCTCCACTCCCGGAATGTCAAATGGAATAGCATCCAGGGAGGCTGCCTGGGACAGCACATCGCTGAAAGGTACGTAGATGATCTCCGCATCGGGATCAATAAAACGTTTTATCAGCCAGGGAGAGGCAATACGGTCAATCTTTGGGTGCTCCCGGGTTATCCATTTCATAAGGAAACAATATAGCACAAAATACTCTTTTTTCCCGGGTTTCCTGTGCTTGCAGCGAGCATCGTTGTTCAATCTAAGGACTTTCTGAATAACCTTTTCAGAAGGGCCTGACATTTTCAACGATAATCCACTTAACAATACGCTTTGGGGAGGAAAATGATCTTCTGTGAATTCCCGATTTTCAAAGGAGCAATCTTCAATTCATGATTATACAAAGAGGGGCGCCGTAAGTTTCTATACGCTTACTTCTTATGTTCTCATTCATGTTTATCTTCCAAGGCTATTGTGTAGCGAGTACTTTTCAGTTCACGAATTGCCTCCTGCAAATGATGAATTTGACTACCCCCCATTTTACAAGAAATTCCCTATTCTAAAAGAAACCGCTTTGGAGCCGGATACTATTGGTTTTACCTATCTGGCCTATATAAAGCGTTTATTAAAGGAGCATTGAGCATAGACAAAAAGCTAACCACCTATATAGCGCCATACCTTCTCTACAGTACTGAAGCGGTCGGGAGCCAGTACGGAATTTATTCAGGAGGCTTTAGGGCATACCGATGTTAAAACTACCTGGACAGCTTTGAAAAGGAAGTAAAGGGTAGTGTTTAGATAACTGTGTAAAGGTTAGGATGATAGGATTGGTAGCTCAGCAGTAAATGTTAGCTGAGCTACCATCCGATAGATCTTAACTTTAAATAATCAGTTATCTTATGGACAAGCTACAGCAGGCCATTCAAGAGGAACTGGCCAATCGTCTAAAGAGCGGTAGAATCAAATCCGGTAAAGATCTCTCCAATCTGTTCACAGAAATGTACCGGATGGAAGTCCTGAGCGTAGTCGAAGGGCACATTTGCTCATTACTTCCATCCTCCGCCCAATGCTTTATACAACGATACCACCGCCTTTAACTGCTGTAACTTATCGCTCACACTGTTCAGTTCGGCACTCAACAGGTTCTGCTCGGCCGTTAACACGTCGGTATAGTTGGTGCTGCTGCTGTATTTCAGCAACTCTTTGGTAAAATCGGTAGCCTTTTGCAGTGATGCGATCTGCGCGCCACGCATTTCCTGTTTTTCCTTCGCCATATCATACGCATACAAGGCATTGCTCACCTCCTGCCCTGCCGTTAACAGCGTATTCTGAAAACTATAATACGCTTCCTGTTGCGTAGCCTGTGCTTTCGTTAACCGTTGTTTGTTCAGCCCCTGATTAAAGATGGGTTGCGTTAAACCACCTATCAGGCTACCATAAAACGTGCCATCAAAAAAGCCTTTCAACGTATTGGCCGTAGCCCAGCCTGCAGAACCTGAAATGGAAAGCGTAGGATAAAAATACGTGCGCGCTACATTGGTTAATTCAAAGGCGTTGCGGAACGCATACTCCGCTTCCTGTACATCCGGCCGATTGGCCAGTAACTGCGCCGGCAAACCGGTTTGTAAAGAGCTGTCGATCTGTTGCTGATCGAACGTAGTACGCGCAATGCTATCTGCCGGTAAGGCCAGCAAGGCGCTGAGGGTATTTTCCAACTCGCGACGCGACTGCTTCAGATCCGGCAATTGCAATTCGGCCGAATGCAACGTCGCTTCGCTGTTCACCACATCGGCGCCGGTAACCACCGCACTTGCCTTCAGTGTTTTTACAATATCCACATCTTTACGGCGGTTGGCAATAGTAGCTTCTACTATCTGTATCTGTTTATCATAGGCCAGCAACTGGTAATAATCGGTAGCGATGCTGGCGATCAGTTGTGTTTGTACTGCCCGGCGATAAGCTTCGCTTTTCATAAAAGCAGCTACATAGGCCCGTTTGTTGCTGCGCAGTTTACCCCATACATCGATTTCCCAACTGGTGCTGCCGGTAAGGGCGTAAATATTATTGGTGGGGATACTGGTAACATTTACACCGTTCGATTTTACCTGCGCAGCCGACGGCTTGCTATGCGTTACCTCGGCAGTGGCCGATAAGGTAGGCAAAAAAGCCAGCTTGCTCTGCTGCACATCCGCCGCTGCACTCTGCATACGGGCTACGGCTGTTTTGAGATCGTAGTTATTGCTTAACCCCGTTTCTATCAGGCGTTGCAGCGCCGGATCGGTAAACAACTGCCGCCAGGGTATGTCGGCAATAGTAGCGGTATCGGTGCTATTGGTCCCACGGTATAACTTATTATTGGCTTGGACATCGGCAGGCCGCTCATATTTGCGGGTAATGCCGCACGAATACACCAACAGTAACAGCGACCCTGCCAGCAAACTATTCTTTATAGATAATAACATAATTTCTTTGTTTATGATTGTTGTTGCTCCTTGTTATTGTTCTCTTCCTCTTCTTCTTCATCGTCTTTATCGTGGTCTTTTGGCGGACCGCTCACCTTTTCCTGCAAACCCTGGAAGATCATAAACAGCACCGGTATCACAAACACACCCAGCAAGGTACCTACCAGCATACCGCCTATAGAGCCTACGCCGATCGACTTATTACCATTAGCGCCTGCCCCGGTGGAGAATATCAGCGGCAACAACCCGAACACAAAGGCAAAGGAGGTCATTAAGATAGGTCGTAACCGCGCTTCGGCCCCTTCCAGTGCCGCCTGGTAGATCGATAATCCATGCCGGCGGCGTTGCAACGCAAACTCTACGATCAGGATCGCATTCTTGGCCAGCAAACCGATCAGCATCACCAGCGTGATCTGTACATAGATGTTGTTATCCAATCCAAACAAATTCACGAACATAAACACCCCACTCAAACCTACAGGTAATGATAGTATCACCGCCAATGGCAATATGTAACTTTCGTACTGCGCACTCAATAAAAAGTATACAAACACCAAACACAGTAAGAAAATGTAGGCCGACTGCGAACCACTGTTCTCTTCTTCGCGGCTGATGCCCGAAAATTCGTAACCATAACCAGCCGGCAATGTTTTAGCCGCTACGTCTTTAATAGCCTGCAATGCCTCGCCGGTACTGTGCCCTGCATCGGGTGCGCCGCTCACCGAAATAGAACTGAACAGGTTAAACCGCGAGATACTTTCCGGGCCATACACACGCTTCATACTAATGAACTCGGTAACAGGCGCCATGTTCTTGCCATCGCTGGTGCGTACATATATTTTATTCAATCCTTCTACATTGGCACGATAACTGGTATCTGCCTGCACCAATACGCGGTATTGTTTACCATACTGGTTAAAGTTGCTGGCGTAGGAAGCGCCATAATAGATCTGCATAGTGCTTAACAGCGAACTAACGCTGATACCCGCCTCCTTACACTTGGCAATGTTTATGTCCATCTGGTATTGCGGAAAGTTGGGATTGAATGCCGTTGCTGCATATTGTATTTCGGAACGTTTATTCAGCTCGGCCAAAAAGCTCTGCGCCACCTTGTAAAACTCAGCAGTAGTATGTCCGCCTTTGTCCTGCAACTGAAACTCAAAACCACCACTAGCGCCAAAACCGGTAATGGTGGGCAGCGACATATATATAATGTTGGCGTCTTTAATACCAGCCATTTTCTGACGCATTGTTTTGATCACATCTTCATTGCTAACGCCTTTGCGATCGCTCCAGTTCTTCAACTCAAGGATCTCCATGGCGTAGGCGCTACCACTGCCGGCCAGGAAGTTTTGCCCCGCCATACGCAGCGCATTGTTCACTTGGGGTATGGTACGCACAATGCTGTCTACTTTATCAGCAACAGCAGTAGTACGTTCCAGCGAAGAAGCGGGCGGCAGGCTGATGTTTACGAAAATGGTGCCCATGTCTTCGTTGGGCACAAAACTCGAAGGCGTTTTCTTGAGCATGTAATAAAAGGTTCCGCCAAATAGGGCTATGGCAATTATTACAATCCACCTTTTGCCTCCCAGGAAGTGGATCGACTTTTTATATTTACCCAACAGGTTATCATAACTCGCATTGAATGCTACTCCAAAACGATAACGGAAGCCTTTCTTTTTATGCTCGGGTAGATCGGAGGTGTGATGAGGTGGTTTTAAGAACAAGGCAGCGAGGGCAGGACACAACGTTAACGCATTCACCGCCGAGATCATAATAGCGATGGCCAGTGTTATACCAAACTGTTGATAGAACACACCAGTTGAACCACTGATAAAAGTTACCGGTACAAACACCGCCGCCATTACCAGCGTAATAGATACGATGGCGGTAGAGATCTCCGACATCGCATCGATGGCCGCCTTTCGCGGCGAGGTATATCCTTCCTCCAGCTTGGCGTGCACGGCTTCCACCACCACAATGGCATCATCCACCACTATACCGATCGCCAGTACCAACGCAAACAGCGTAAGCAAGTTGATACTGTATCCAAATAAATACAGGAAGAAGAAGGTACCCGAAATAGCCACCGGCACAGACACCCCATGAATAATGGTGCTGCGGAAGTCCTGCAAAAAGATAAAGATCACCAGGAACACCAGCAGGAAACATTCTATCAGCGTATGGATCACTTTTTCAATAGAAGCATCCAGGAATTTATTTATGTTAACCAGGTTGGTATTGTGCAAACCTGAAGGATACGTGGTGGCCGCATCGTTCAGCACTTTTATCGCTTCCTCGATCACTTTTTGTGCATTGGCGCCTGCTACCTGGCTTACCGAAATATTTACCGTGGGTTTACCATTTACCACTGATACTGAGCTATAGTTTTGCGCCCCCAGTTCAATACGGGCCACATCTTTCAGCCGCAGCAACTGCCCCTTACCGGCAGATTTGATAATGATGTTTCCAAACTGTTCAGCCGATTGTAAACGGCCTGCGTACTTAATTACATATTGAAAGCTCTGATCGCCGTTCTCACCAAATTTACCCGGTGCGGCATCAACGTTCTGTTCGCTCAGCGCATCGGTAATATCCTGCGGTATCAGTCCGTATATCGCCATCACATCGGGCTTCAGCCATATACGCATGGAATATTGACGCGAGCCGAAAGCGGAAGCATCGCCCACCCCGTTGATACGTTTTAAACGGGGTAATATGTTTATCTCGGCATAGTTCTGTAAAAAGTTCTGATCGTAGGCTGGGTTATCGCTATAAATGGCAGTGATCAGCAGGTTACTGCTTTGTCGTTTCTTTACGGTTACACCCGCCTGCGTTACCTCCTGCGGTAACAAACTACTGGCGGTAGATACGCGGTTCTGTACGTTCACCGCCGCCATATCGGGATCGGTACCCACTTTAAAATATACACTAATAGTACCAGTACCTTCATTGGTAGCGCTGGAGGTCATATAGGTCATGCCTTCCACACCATTGATCTGTTCTTCCAACGGAACGATCACGCTTTTTAATACCACATCGGCATTGGCGCCGGTATACGAGGCCGACACCTGTACGGTGGGCGGCGTAATATCGGGATACTGCGCCACCGGCAGGGATATCATACCCAAAATACCCAGCAACACAATGATCACCGAAATAACGGTGCTGAGCACGGGCCGGTCGATAAATACTTTAAAGAACGTTGACTTTTTTTTCATCACAATTACTTTACAAGGGCGGAGTAAATAGTTTGAGGGTTCGCCATAGCAGGCTTAATGGCCATACTGTCTTTCAAACTGGTCAATCCATCCAGCACGATCTTATCACCATTGGCCAGTCCATCGGTTACGATAAAGAACTTTCCATCGTCGGTAGGCGTGGTAATAATAGCTTTACTCAACACCTTGTTATCGTTACCTACGGTATACACCAGGCGTTTGTCCTGCAGCTCGTAAGTAGCACTTTGGGGGATCAGTAAGGCGTCATTAATACTTCGGGGAATGCGAACGATGGCGCTTCCACCGCTTTTCAACAACGCATCGGGGTTGGGGAATGTAGCCCTAAAGTTAGAAGAACCTGTTTCAGTGGTCAGTAACCCGCTGGCGGTTTCTACCTTACCAGTTTGGTTATACAGCGTACCGTCTGCCAGCACCAACTGTACAGCAGGCAGGTTGCGCAGTTTATCCTGAACGGTAGCGCCTTTGAACGTGCGGTTAAACTCCAGCAACTGTTTTTCGTTGAACGCAAAGTAGGCATAGATGCCTTTGTCTGCCGACAAGGTAGTGAGCGGGTCGGTAGAGGTACTGCTTACCAGGCTCCCTTTTTTATAAGGTATGGTGCCAATGATACCGTTGGAAGGGCTGGTAATAATGGTATACCCCAGGTTTGCCCGGGCATTGGCCAGGGTGGCCTGCGCCTGCGCTAATGCTGCTTTTTTCGATTGCAGCGTATACTCAGCCGCGTCGAGCTCATATTTACTGATAATCTCTTTTTCAACCAGTGGCTTTGTTTTGTTCACGGTCAGCTCGGCCGACTTTATATCAGCTTGCGCCGTATTCACACCGGCTTCTGCACTGCGCAATTCCTGCTCATATTGCGGATTGCTGATGCGAAACAGTTTTTGTCCGCGCTTTACCCGGGCGCCTTCATCCACATATTGTTCTTCCAGGTAGCCTTCGATCTTGGGTCTTATTTCCACCACTTCCTCGCCCTGCAGGGTGGCGGGATAATCGGTATGCACGCTTACCGGCTGTGCAGTTATCTGTAACACGCTGTATTGCTGTGGTTCTTTACTGCCAGCCATGCCCATCGGCGGCTGTTGTCCTGCTTGTTTATTCTTACAGTTGCTGCCGGCAATGACGATCGCTAAAGCCATGCAGGTAAAAATCGATGCGCTATGTTCGTTCATAATGAAATCTTTAAATTGTCTTTACTTTACAGATGTAAAGAAAACTACATTCCAGGGGGTATTATATGTTGATCGACCGGCACCGCGGCTGAATCGATAAACCTGCCTACATCCCTTATTTATATAGTAGCTACTTACAGTAAACAGATGCCCTGCGATTAATCGACTAAAAGACCGCTTTAAGGGACTGACAGCCAGTTTTGAAGGAGTGGCGCCCCAGGCACATCCAAATAAACCGTAACTTGCTTTCATAAATTACACGTATAAAATGCTCTCAGCAGGCTTTTTTAAACCATACCTCACCATAGGGTTGCATACGCTCAGTTGGATCTTGCTGGGCTCGCTGCTGTTGTATTATGTCCCCTATAGCTGGCATGTACCCATCCCTACCTTTTTTTGGGTATGGCAATCGGTGGTACTGTTCATGATGATATGCATATTCTACATCAATGCTTTAATAATAGTTCCCCGCACCATTATTAAATCAAAAGCAGGTTCGTTTGTGGTCTGGAGCCTGGTGATCATGCTCATCACCCAGGTAGTGTCATACATCTACAACACAGACACCAATATGCATGAAAGAATGTCGGCCCTGTTTGGCGACAAAAGGGATCATGACAAATACTTCGACTTCTTTGTTTTTATGATGACGCTGCTCGTAATGGGCATCAGCATCAGTTGGGCCATGCTGCGGTACTGGCAACAGGCCGCTCAACACAAACAACAGTTGGAGCAGGACAAAGCCGTGGCAGAGCTGGCTATGTTGAAAATACAGATCAACCCACACTTCTTTTTCAATTCGCTCAACAGCATTTACTCACTTACCTATATTGATGTAGAAGATTCGCGCAAAGCCTTGCACACGCTCAGCCGCATGATGCGCTACCTGCTGTACGGCAATGGCGATGAAAATACCACCCTGCTGGAAGAAGTAGACTTTTTAAAGAACTATATATCTTTGATGCGGCTACGGTCTACCGACAAAGTAACCATCGTTACCGACATCTCCGATAAACTGATCGATTATCCTATAGCACCGATGTTGTTATTGCCCTTTATCGAAAACGCTTTTAAACATGGCGTGGATGCGACGGTCAAAAGCGAGATCATCATCAGGCTACACCAAAAGGGTACTCAATTACAACTACAGGTCACCAACAGCGTATTTGAAAAGAAAACCAATGAACCGGGTGAGGGTGGCATAGGATTGACCAATACCGAACGCCGGTTACAATTATTATATCCTCAGCGGCATCAATTACAAGCAGGACTTAACAGTGACGGGAGATACGAAGTTAACCTCAAAATTGACCTGGCGCCATGACAATACTTAAATGTATAGTAGTAGACGACGAGCCGCTGGCCTTAAAGCTGGTGGAGACACTGATAAAACAAACGCCCTTTTTGCAACTCGAAGGCAGTTGCGGCAGTGCGGTAGAGGCCATGCAATTGATCAGGAAAAAACCGGCCGACCTGCTTTTTCTCGACATCAACATGCCCAACTTCAGCGGTCTGGAACTGGCCCGCTGGATGCAGCAACAGCCACAACCATTGCCTAAGGTCATTTTTACTACAGCCTACAATCACTACGCCATTGAAGGATACAAAGTAAACGCGGTCGACTATTTACTAAAGCCATTTAATTACGAAGAGTTTTTGCGCGCAGCTACCAAAGCATTGCACCTGGTAGAATCGGCAACGCCGGCAACTACCACTGCTGCTGCCGAAGAAGATGCCATTTTTATAAAGGTAGAATACCAATGGGTGCGGGTAAATTACAAAGACATTTTGTATATAGAAGGCGTAAAGGATTATGTACGCTTGCACCTGGGGCCGCCCCACCAACCTGTGCTGTCACTCACCTCTTTAAAAACACTCGAAGAAAGACTACCGGCGACTAAATTCATGCGGGTTCACCGCTCGTTCATTGTATCGCTCGACAAGATCAGCGCAGTCGGTAAGAACTCCCTGTTCATCGACAAAATGGAGATCACCATTGGAGAACAGTACCGGAATACCTTTAAGGCGTTTATTGATAAGTGGATTAGTTAAAATACAACCTGTCGGGTTGCGCTTTCGACGCAAACGAACCCGACAGGTTGTATGAAATAGAGAATGGAGAATGGACAACGGGAAACAAGATAATGGTAATAAAAAGGCCCGCCAGGTTATGCACCCAACAGGCCTATCTTAAAACAAGCTATAGACCACATCAGTTTTTCAGTGGAGGAAAATGATATTTTCGCTTTCCTGGGTCCCAATGGTGCAGGAAAATCTACATGCATTAAAATAATGACAACGATAACAAGTCCGTCAGGCGGCCAGGTGAAGATTAATGGTTTTGATGTGACCAAAGAGAAAAAGCAGGTACGTGAATCGATAGGGATCATTTTTCAGGACTCTACCTTAGATGAGGACCTTACGGCTTACGAAAACCTTTACTATCACGCTGTATTGTATAAGGTTCCGCCTGCCGAAAGGAAGCAGAAGATCGAAAAACTGCTGGATTCTATAGGACTTCTTAGCCGCAAAAATGAATTTGTGCGGAACTTTTCAGGGGGAGATGCGCAGAAGAGTAGAAATAGCACGGGGTATTCTACACGACCCAAAGGTTTTGTTTTTAGATGAGCCTACCCTTGGGCTTGATGTACAGACGCGCGGTACTGGATGACATTACCCGGCAATTGAAGTAGTTCACCTGTCATGGTGCAGCTTTTGATGCTATACAGCTTAGGGAGGATGGATATAACCAGTTTGCTGCTGGTACACTTGCCCCGTTTTCTTTTTACCGGAATTACTGTTATGAAAGCCTTTACTATATAGAACAGGCGGAACTCCTGTACCGGCTGCATGGTAAAGCAGCCCTGGAAGACACCGCCCATAACAACCGCGTTATATTTAGCGCCCCGGCGGTGAAATCAGCAGAAACCACCCTGCAAAAGCTGATGGCTATCGAAGGGCTCATGAAAGGGATATGCCTGCGGTTGCGGGTATTTGACAGCAGATCGCCCCGGCGCTTGTGGAAATACCGCAATGACAGCAGCCGTACCCGGCGGGAGCTAGCCAGGGCCATGATCAGGAAGGCAGACAGTACGGAATACTATAATACTGACCCGATGGCGGGAGCCTACAGGATAGTGTTACGGCGGCAGTCTCCCGACAGGTTGTTTGTTTATGACCAGGAGGGAGCATTGATGGACAGCGTGCCCTTGAAGCCGGGTAAATATGCCACTTTATTACAGGAAAAGGAGGATGTGTTCTTATTGTACCGGGCTGGCTGGAGCTACAATGGCAGCAGGCTGTAGATAACCGACAGCAATATATAAGCTGGCTGCACAAGCTGGATTCCAGTTTATATAGGCCGGCATCCTGGGCGGCGAGCCAGCGGCAAATACGGAATGACCTGGTAAACTTACAGGAGCAGCAAAATGCCGTCAGCGATAAGATCAGCAGCCTGATAGTGCCCGCGGAAAAACATACAGAGCAGTTAATAGCTAATGCCTATGGGGAGGAAACCTCGGAAATATCTTATTTGCCGGGACTGGGTTTTGCCTACAGCGTTTCCTTTATGCGCGGGAAGAAAGTGTATGAGCTCACCGACCATCGGGGCAATGTGATGGCGGTGGTAAGTGACAAGAAGAAAAGCGTAGATGAAAATACGGATGGTGTTGTAGATTATTATAATGCAGATGTGGTCAGTGCAAACGACTACTATCCGTTCGGGATGTTACAGCCGGGCCGGCATTATAGTGCTGGCGATAAGTATAGATATGGTTATAATGGGAAGGAGAATGATAATGAGATAAAGGGGGAAGGAAATCAGCAGGATTATGGGATGAGGATTTATGATCCAAGATTGGGTAGATTCTTGTCTGTAGACCCTTTGAGTGCTGAATACCCCTGGAATAGTACCTATGCAGAAAATGATGTTATTAGAAGCATCGATGTAGAGGGAGCTGAAAAGCATGTTAGGACGTTCTCCTATACAGTATCGAATGGGGAAACTGTAGCGAAAGTCATATCGGATGATTACAAACAAGCAAAAGGCACTTCGAATACTCTGTCATTTTTTGGCATAAAGCCTGAAACAACAAAGGAAAGTATAGCGAAGTTAATGGTTGCAGCCCACAAATTGCCCACAGGCGGAACATTTTCATTTTTCGAGTTTGACCCAGAAGTGGGAAAAGGGGACTATGCGAGATATGATTATTCAGACATCGGTGGCAAACAACAATCGCAATATTTCTCGGCTGGGGAGATATCATATAGATATAATGAACTTGGGGTAGCTCAGGAAAAATTCAACAGGGGACTTAAGGTTGCTGGTGCAACAGCGAACCTAGTTGGCTCTGGATTACTTCTAAAGGTTGAGCTAAAAGGGCTATCAGCGGAAGTGAAAGTAGGTGGATCTAGAGATATTAATCCCTTAAGAGGTGCCGATAATTGTGCTGGATGTACAATTGCGGGAGATGCATCGCTAAAAGGGAATCCTGCTTCAGCATTGAATCATGGAGTCACTTCTGTACGAGGCTTCTTTAATTGGTTTGGTGGTACAGAAGGAATAACAGCCCATACCTCCACAAAATCAATTATGAATGTGATGAGCAAATTGGAGGATGGGGCAACAGGAGTTATATTTGGTGATAGAGGACCAGGCAAAATAGGTCACTTTTTTAATGTCACGAAGCAAAACGGCGTAGTGCAGTTTGTTGATTTTCGGAAAGGGATAGGTGAGAGAATATTAAATCCCGAAACTTTGATGAAAGATGAGAGTTTTAAACAGTTATTATTTAAAAACACAGCACAGTAATGAGTATGATTACGTTAGATGATGCAATAAATATCGCAAGGGAATATTTACATTCTGTTAGGGTAACACCCCCATTGGAATTAGAACTGTTGTTAGACGATGTAATCGAATTTGAATACGGATGGGTCTTTTTTTATCAATCTAAAGAATATTTGAAGACCGGTGATATTTTGGACGCCCTCGGGGGGAATGCACCTATTATTGTTAATAAATTTGATGGTAGTTTACATATAACAGGCACTGCCCACCCTGTAGAAAAGTATATTTCTGATTATGTGAAAGATTTGAAGAAGTAAGATGAGAGGCTTAGACGGCAATACCCAGCAAACCTATATTAAAATCTTCAAGGCTTTTTGTCAAGATCAGGATAGTAGCAAAAACAAGGAGAATATAGAAAATGCCATCATGGAGATGAAAAAAGCCGGGGCTTCCCCTATAGATTGTACATCAGCAATTGTTATGGGGCTAAAGCTACCGTTATCCGAAGCTGACGCTTTGGTTATAAATTCGCCTGCTTGGCGGAAAGAGAGAGAGGGAATTAATAAATTCAGGGACGAAATGGACAGTTTTTTTGATAATAAATAGGCATAACTTAGTAAGGTAGAGTTAATCATGGCAGAAATGTGGATAACAGTTATTGGAAAAGGCTGGACCACCCTCTCCCAGGTTCGTGATTTTTGCATAGGTATTCAAATAGCCTCTCTTTAGTTTGTCAAAGGGCCTATTTATTTATTACATCTTAATTTTTCTTAACTTCCGTTATTAACCCAATACTCCTGAAAAATACTATCTTCATAAGAGATCAATCAGTAAGCCTAAAGATAAAAAAGATTGATCGTTTTTGCTGGAAAAGAACTACTATAAATAATTGAAAATAAACAATTTATAACCTTTTTAAATCGGATCATCCCCCACTCTCCACAAATAAAAAAGCCTCAACTTTCGTTGAAGCTCTTTTTGTGACTCCGTCAGGATTCAAACCTGAAACCTTCTGATCCGTAGAATGCTACCCCTACCCTGCCGGTTATAATCTAAATTGCTTGTAAGAACCTTATAAATATTTTTTTCTTTCATTTTAACTTTTGCCCACTGTTTTGTTCCGGGCGCTGTTCCGGGGAACAAAACAGCGGAAAATAAAAGTGATAAAGCATTTCACTGATCATATCATTTGCTTGAAGAGTATACATCACTCTCAGTGATCTTAGTCAGCTCTCTTTCTAAATATTTCTTGCAGATCTTTCTCAATGCGTCGGCAGTAGGGTTATCAAAGCCATTGGTAATCCTGGCACTCCCCCACATTTCTTTTGTGGATGCAACTACGCTACCTGTTTTTGAATTAATAATCAGGATATTCCCTTTTGCCCTGCCCATTGATTTACCTACAATATTTGGTCTAATAATGTAATCAGCACTGTCAGCTCTAAATGTGACTTTAAAATTCCTTTCCAGTAGTTTATTGATTACAACTTGCTCAGCACCGTTGTTAGACTTTTCAACATAGAACTTCTGAGCAAACGCAGCTCCAGGGAGTAGTATAAGGGCAAGTAATATAATTTTTTTCATAAGTGAATTTATTACCTAAAGTGATGAAATGATCTTCAGTAAGTTCTTGTTTGCAATTTTCTTAATCACTGCACTTCCAGGAGAGGTATTCCACGAGGAACCCAATGAGCCATATTCTTTAGACTTTGCCACAATTTGCCCGGACTTGTCGGTGATAACTATATAGCCTTTTGCGGATGAAAGAGCTTGGTAGGTAATCATTGACCGAATTATATAGTCTGCACTATCTTCCTTAAATACTATTTGGTGCTTTGTTTCCAGCAGCCTGTCTATCAATGGTTGCTCAATACGGTCTTCACTCAGCGGCACGTAATATTTCTGAGCCCAACAGGATGCCGGCAGCGCAAGCAGGATAAATAGGAGTACTTTTTTCATAAAGCTTATTTGGGTGGTTAATATTTACATCCAGTTAACTTTTGCTAACACTTTTGTTCCATTTTAGCACTGATACCATATACAATGCGTAGTAATTTTTTAATATTGCTATCCCCTGTTTATGGGGGAATATTTATTCACCCTCTAATCTGACCATGATGAAAACGTAATTATCAACCTGAAACCGAACACCTAAATCCCTTAGCCCCACCAGCGCCATCATTGTGCTCTCCAGCAACTTTTTTAACCTAAATCACTCATTGTCATGTCCAATAAAAAGAGTACGAAAACCCGCACCGGAAAGCGGTCCAAAAAAAATAATGTTAACCCTATCGTTCCAGATCAGACCAAGCTATCATGGTATCGCGCTCCATTTCCTCCATCGCCTTATCAACAGGAATACCCAAGCGCTCCGCCTCCTGCTTCGCCATCCGCTGCCAAAGAACTTTAAGCATAGCCCTCTCCCTGTTTGATGGATCGCCAGGACGAGAGGGCTTTTCTATTTTATTCAGCTCGCTATAAAATTCCTTTTCCAGTATATCATACAAACTGTCAGTGCTATTTTTCTTCGCCTGAGATAGGTACTCCCTACTATAATTAATCCTCTTCGCAATTCCTGCTTGCGTCAAGCCTGTAGCTTCTTTTATTCTTTTGATTAATAAATCAATGTCTTTTTTAGATTCCATTTAATGCGTAGGGTTTTTGTTGCATGTGATCTAAATTTTAAGATTTCTCACTTTTATTTTTGTTATTGTAAGAAATCTCACATAATATTGCAGTAACAAACCAGTTAACGCAATCATGAATGTAAATATAAAGAAACCTTACAAAAAACGAACCATTAAGGCTCCATTAACAATTGAGGAGCAGGAAAAGCTTTCACAAGTAATAGTAGGGTGGGGAAAACTGGCCGCTGCAGTGGATTCGATAGGAAAAACCGAGAATACTATTAAACGGGCTGCGAAAGGTTTTGACGTCACCCCTGACACTGCAGAACGTATCCGCTCCTTTCTCGCCACCCTTTCCCAACCTGCTGAAAAGTAATTGCCATGGACCAGGCGCTATCCATAGAACGCATTGAAGTGATAGAGCAGACACTGCTACTGGCACTGAAGGACCTACAAACAATAAAGATCGATATGCAGTCGGAGCGTGTCCACGCTGAACCGGCTCCTGATGCGAAGGTGGCAGCAGTGCGGGCGCAGGTGCGGCTGGACTACAATCTGAAATACGGGCCGAAAAGCGATCACCAGTAAACCTTACCACTGTGAAATATACAGAACACGATATTGAAACGGAGATCACCCACTACAACGATGCAGGGTTGATGATCATGTACGGAGACGTGCCTGCTGACATTGGCCACGTCCTCTTCCTGAACCGGGATGAGCTGGTAAGAGCCCTGTATGACCTCGGCTATGCTACTGACTATGATGTGGAGCTGATCCGTATCCCGATGCCCGCCCTCTCTGATGATGAAGGGATTTACAACTGGGTTACCCTGGACGATTTCATCCACAATAACAGCGATTCACACGGCACCCTGGACTGGCGTATAGCTACTGACCTGGTGCTCAACTATAAAAACAATACCTCTCAAACACAAACCTCTTTAATATGAAAACAAATACTTCAGAATGGGCCGCGAGAGATTACGTAGATCATCTTCGTAAAGCCATAGAAAGCGGTGAAAAGCTTCAGATTATTAGCGCATTTGATCTTATACAAGCATCTGATGTTGATTTTGGACAGACAGAATCTTCTATTGCTGAAGACTACGATGACCTGGTTGAGAAAGGCAATTCAATAATCTATAGATAATTCATTTGATATGAGAAAACAATGGGGAGTTAAGGTGATAAACGCTCTTGAATGGGGAATTCAAGAATGGACGGATGACTGCCAGCTAGATGGACCTTATGATACATATTCAAGTGCAAAGAAGGCCCTTATTGCTACATTACGCAGCAACAGGGATGAATATAATGACGCAATAAAAAAGGCCTCAAAAATGAAAAAATCTGATTCACAATAAACCACATACCATGGATACGCAAATCATTCACACGATCATTACCGCCGGCACTACCTACATGATAGCCGGCACGGCGCTGGCCCTGTTCGGCCTGTATAAAATGGGCTTCCACAAGATGGTAACTGATTTCTTCACAGGTAAATCAGCGAACAATGGCTAAAAAGAAACTACAAGCCCTCCTGACCGAAAAGGCGGAGAAGTACTATAACAAGCTGGCCTACGACCTGGAACCCAAGCGTAACAGCGGTCACGGGGCTTCACAATCAGATGTAGTGAATTATGTGCTGGAAACGCTGGCAGATATAGAAGCAGTTGTTGGTGATCCTGTCATCTGGTTGCAAGAACAAAAGGAATCAAAATCAAACGATCAGCCATGACCTACGCATCCTGGCTCTTCACTTCGCAAGGTCTGCCGGAAGGCACCAAGCAATTCATTGCGGCCCTGCTCCTCGGTGCGGTAGCTACAATGGTCACCCCTAAAAAAACTGAATCATGGTACTCTTCTTTATCCTTTATGGCTGCATTGGCATATGCTTCCTGGCTATTCTGCTCATATTCCATAAGGCCTTTATTGCAGAAGATCCGCTTGAAAATGAAAAGTACGAGCAGTACAGGCGCCAGCTTGAAGAGGAAATAAAGGAAGAGCAAGAGTACTACAGGAACGGAATCTAGGCTACAGTTGGTTTTCATAGGATATGGTTAAAGTTCAAACCCCGGCGCTGATCTCAATGCTGGGATTAAAAAAACAAAACAATGAGCATAGAATTAATCAACATAGCAATCAACAAGGGCGCAAAGATATACGCCAGTGTGTCCGGAGGTAAAGACGGACAGGCAATGGTGAGGTCTTTGGTGAATTGGGGGTATGATATAGCTGGATTGATTCACGCTGATCTTGGCCGGGTTGAATGGCCGCATAGTATTGGCATGTGTGAGCGGTTGGCGCAGGAGTTCGGTATACCGCTGCATGTAGTGCGCCGGCATGATGGGCTGGATATGCTCGCCTATTGGCAGCGCAGGATGCACCAGCTTAAGGGGACCGGCAAACCTTTCTGGAGCAGTTCTTCAAACCGGTACTGTACATCTGATTTAAAGCGTGCCTCTATTAACAAGTTCTTTACGGGATGTGGTGACTTCATTATATCTGCTGAGGGGATACGCGCTGGGGAAAGTACCGCCAGGTCAGAAAAGGCCCCGCTGTCCCTACGCACAGGGAAGCATAGCACCTATTACGACGGAATGACTGTTGAAGAGGCGATACACGCTTTTAAACCTGGTAAGAAGCTGGCCCTTAATTGGTATCCTGTTTTCAATTTTCAATTGGATGATGTATGGGCCACCTATGGTGTGGATGACATCTGGTTAGAGATAGCGCGGGATGAGTATGAGGAAACAGGTAATATACCTGATTGGTGGCCCTTCCACCCCGCATATGCCTTGGGTAATGATCGCGTGAGCTGTATGTTATGCGTGTTGGGGTGCATTGGTGATCTGCGTAACGGCGCGCGGCACAACCCGGCTCTGTTGCAGGAAATGATAGCGATGGAAGAGGAAGGGCGAGCCACTTTTAAAAATAAGTGGTCACTTAAGGAATTAGTTCTTTGAATCAAAATATTGTGCCGGCAGGAGATAAAATATAGCCGAGATGCAGAGTAGGCAACTGTTGGCACACCTCATTAGAAGCACCTCCCGGAGATCGCGGCTCGGATCAAAGTTCTTTCAGACAGAGTTAAGGAGTTGAGGTGCTTTTTAAAGATTGGGGTTTTCATATAGGATAGATTTAAGTAACGCCGGCGACTTCGCGTCGCTGGCTTCCCAAAGTCTGGGTTGTTTTAAAAAGCTGATTGAAGATATACGTGAAAGATTGTTTTGGTGTATGGTTTCCCGGTTCGGTAAGCGTAGGGCCTCAAAGGCCCACCGGGAACGGATAGAACTACCAGGGAGAAGGGCCCTACATCTTCTTGGGTGGTACGCAGGAGAAGTCAAGCGACAGCGTACTGAAAAAGCACACTACCAGAAGCTGACAGGAAGCCGGTAGCCAGTGAGGCATGCAGTAGCGGCTCATAACCCAACCGCTGCACCGGAGCGATCCGGGACCGGCTCAACGTTTTGGTGATTAAGTAAAAACGGTAAAGCCCATAAGATGAAGCCTTGCAAGGGTGGGCAATCTGAATTTACGCTGCCGGTGGCGTCACCGGCACATGGGAGCAGCAATTGAGGTTTTTTCTAAATTTTTTCCTCAATGGGCTTACGGGGTTCAAATCCCCAGCTTCCACCACGCCTGCCCTGGGCATCACAATGGGGGCTATTGCCGGAAAGAAACCGGAAGAATAAGGATAGAATTTTGACAGCGGGTAACGCCTCTCCCCGTGATGCAGAGGTGATCATTAACTAACAATTATTCAGAACATGGACGAAAAAATGATCGATCACAAAGTGACTGCTGAGGACCTGAAGAACAATCCCGAGCTGGCCGAACAGGGCGTTGAAGAGGGGGAGGTAATTGGTATACCAGCGGAAAACACTGAAGCGCCTGCAGATGGCGCCGCCCTGACGGGAGAAGCAGAACAGGCAGATTAATCAATCTCAACGGACAGACAGGACCGGGCCTGTCGTTTACCTGGTGTACAGGCCCGGTTATTTTACACAGTATGAAAAAATATCAACATAAAACACATAACGGCATAGGCTTCTTGATTAGAACAATTGTGCTTGCTGGACTGGCCTATGGGTTATGGATCGTAGCGAATTATTTAATCACCACATAATTAACATCAAAACACATTAATATGTCTAATGAATCATTAATCGGTAGATCAAACTATGACCTGCGGTACATCCTGCGGTTCTGCTCTGATGCAGACCTGCGCAACCGTGCCGGGGAGCAGCTGAAGGGCCAGGAGCCCAGCAACGAGGACCTATGCGAAATAATAGAGAAGACCGATCTGGTGGATGAAGCCGCCGAGATGCTGCGGGAGCGACTGGGCGCGAAAATGGTGGATGAAGGCGCCCTCGTAAAAGATGTGGCAAAAGCTGTTCTTGCTCGGCCTTCTGATTTTGACATGGGTCATTGGCACTGCGGAACAACCCATTGCTGGGCCGGGTGGGGTTGCCTTATCTCTCCTATAGCGAAAGAAATTGAGAAAGAGCATGGCACCCGGGTTGCTGGCTGTGCCACTATGCCCCACTATGCCAAAAACTTCTACCTATCAAACGACGAAGCATTGGGTATCCTGCGCGAAATCGCTGCCCAATAAAAAAGCCCGCGGAGAACCGCAGGCAGGTAAAAACAAATACCATGATTACTGAAATATTCAAATCTCTTGCAGATCATTTTAAACTACCGTCAGTAGTAAAGGAAGGCGCCATCCGATGCGCAGATTGGCGGTATCATGATATGACATGGTTTGAGTTTGATCTATACCTGGAGGGACAACACGATGATTACTGTTATTCCAAGCAATTCTATGGGCCGGAATTTGAAGCACACTGCAGGGAAACCAATGATATACCTAGACATTCATTTTACGAATGGTGGAATAATCTGGGGTGGTTAGATAAACAGGTGGAAATAGAAACATTTTGTGAAAAGCGCATGTTGGGCCCTGAGATAGAAGAACATTATCAATCATGGCTTAAAAAATAATTGTTCATAATTAAATACAAACAACAATGGGATTAACAAAAAATGAGCGCAAAACATTCTTGTCTATTAATGGCAGCGGGAAGATTGCTCAATCACTGAAAGAATCTACGCCAGGATGCGTAACACGCACATTAGAGAACGGGAGGACCGTTCACCAAATGGAGTATGATCATTTGGAGGGTAAGATAACCAATATGTATATCCACGAACATCAGGAATACGGCAAGTACCTGAACGTAGTAGTAGATGACGAATATGTTTTGCAGTTGAAGTTCAGCACCCGGTATTTCTATTCCTTCTTTTTCGCTCTGCCGAACATAGACTTATCAAAAGCTGTAAAACTTACTCCATGGAGAAAAGAGGTAGAAGGTAAAGTGAAAGCGGCATTATACCTGAAGCAGGGAGGCGATAAGTCCATAGAATGGTACTTCACTAGAGATAACCCGCACGGTATGCCGGACATGGAGAAACTGAAGGTAAAAGGGAAAGAAATATGGGATGATACCAAAAGGCTGGAATTCATTGAAAAGTACTTGACCGAACAAGTATTCCCAAAAATGGAAACATCCGTAACCGTGGGCGCAGAAGACGCCGAAGGTGCTGACGGATCAGATGATGGCGAAGATCTTCCATTTTAATCACTGGGGCACGCGTGGCCTGCCCCAAATTTAAATCCATGGCAAATACAGTAATACACAGAGAAGATATACGGCAGGTCATGCTTATGGACAGCCGGTTTTATACGCTTGACGGCAAAAAGTTCTATCCATCCGTTACCACTATTATATCAGATGGCTGTCCTAAGCCGGCACAGCTTGTTTCCTGGTGGAAGCAACTAGGATTGTATGCCGATCGAGTAGCCCAAGAAGCTGCCAATAAAGGGAAAATCATTCATAACGCAATAAGCGACCTCATTATTGGCAAGGAGCTTAAGGCCAATACTTTCAGGTTTGATGAGTGGGAGCACATATGCCGGTTTGCTGAATTTTGCCATAGTCATAACCCGCGCTTTATTCATACGGAACTTCAGCAGATAAACCCCGAGCTGGGCATTGCCGGCACACTGGATATGCTCTGCTATATTAACGATGAACTTTGGCTGATTGATGTAAAAACCGGATCGGGTGTATATGAAACCCACTACGTCCAGTTGGGGGCCTACAAAAAAATGTGGGATAGTGACCATCCTGAACGACCAGTTGACCGTATCGGTGTCCTACACACAGATGCTACCACGCGCGGAGCAGATAAGAAAGGGAAATCAATGCAGGGTAAAAAATGGAAGGTCTGTGAGCCGGAAATGAGCGCAGAAAATCTGTGGGATTATTTCTGCGATATAAAGCGGCTGTGGGACCGCCTTAACCCTGAATATGAGGCCCGTATTATCTCTCTCCCTGACACACTTAAACTATAACATAATGAAATCAGTTGAATCAATCTTGCCAAAAGTAGAAAAGCGCTACTTGCGTTACGACTTTTCCGCAGTCGAAGTTCATGATATGTCTCTGGAATTGGCTGCAAAAAATCAAGAGTTTGTGAATGTAGAAAATGAGAAGAAAGCAGCCACAAGCCAATATTCTTCTCGCCTGTCCTCAATTAAAACCAGCATTGGTAGTTTATCCGACAAAGTAGCAAACGGGTACGAGATCAGAGAAGTTACATGCGATGTAGTTTATCACAGGCCGAAACAGGGCATGAAAACACTCACACGAAAAGATACTGGCGCACAGATCGAAGAAAAGATGACTGATCAGGACTGGAATCTTTGGAACCAATATGATGAAAAGGAAAGCAAAATAGAAGAAGTGCCAGCTGAAGATGAAGAAGAAAAACCATTCTGACAATGCTGAGAGACTATCAATTAAAAATAGCGGAGCAAGCGCGGGGCATATTAAATAAATATGGCCTGGTTTACTTGAGCATGGAGGTGCGGACTGGGAAGTCTCTCACTTCCATGCACGCAGCATATCTTATGCAGGTTAAAAATGTGCTCTTTGTCACTAAAAAGAAGGCAATAAGCAGCGTGGTAAGTGATTATGATAAGTTAGCGCCATCATTCATGATTGACATTATCAACTTTGAATCTCTACACCACATCCGCAAACAATATGACCTCATTATTATTGACGAGGCGCACACCTGTGGTGGCTTCCCAACAATGCCGGAACGAACTAAACAGCTAAAGGATATCTGCGAAGGAAAGCCGGTTATTTTCCTTTCCGGCACTCCCACGCCTGAATCATATAGCCAGCTATATCATCAGTTATCCATCAGTTCGCACTCTCCGTGGGTGGAGTACAAATCTTTCTATTCTTGGGTAAAAGGTGGTTATGTGATGCCACAGACCAAATACATGTATAACCGGGAATTTAAAGACTACAGCAATGCAGACGAAGCCCGGATCAAAAGCGAAACGGCCCATTTATTTATCAGCTTTTCTCAACAGGATGCCGGCTTTGAACAACTTGTTCAGGAAGAGGTGATCATTGTAAAAATGCAACCTAGTACTTACTGGCTGGCAAACAAGATCATAAAGAACAAGGTATATATTGGAAAAAATGGAGAACAGGTGATTGCGGATACCGCCGTTAAGGTGCAGCAGAAATGCCACCAAATTTACAGCGGTACGGTTATCTGCGAAGATAAGACAGCAATCTGTTTTGATGATACTAAAGCCAGGGTAATAAAAGAACGCTTTGCAGGACAAAAGATCGCCATTTTCTACAAGTTCAATGCAGAGGGTACCATGCTAAAGGTGGCATTTGCCAGCAGGTGGACTGAAGACCCGGAAGAATTCAACCGCAGGGGTGATCTGACCTTTATTTCTCAGATCGTATCGGGCCGGGAAGGAGTGAATCTCTCGACAGCAGATGCCCTGGTGATGTTTAATATCGATTTTAGCGCCCTTTCCTATTGGCAGTCACGGGCCAGGCTGCAAACCAAAGACAGGGTAAAGGAGGCGCCTGTATACTGGCTATTTTCAGAGGGCGGTATTGAAGAAAAAATTTACCAGGTGGTACAGCAGAAAAAGGATTACACCCTATCATATTTCAAAAAAGACTTTGGCTATGCGGGAATCAAAAGTTCAGACAAAGATAATATCATGGCTGAAAAAGAACGGTTGGTTTGTTCTGAAGATAATCCAGCTAAGTGACAACGGCTACCCGGATGTATATGCCTACAAGGAGGGACGTACAGTCTGGTTCGAATGCAAAAAGACAGGGGTACAAAAAGGCGAGGCTCTGCAGGAAGTAAGGATTGATTACCTGCGAAAAATAGGGATGGAGGCCTACGTGGTTGACAGCTTGGAGGATGTGAAAAAATACATAGCATGCAAATAGAAAAGTTTTACAAGGCACAAGCAATTAGAAAGGACATAACGGAGCTAGAAACCGTTGCCTCCGGGCTTGATGGCGACAACACTGATCTAAAGGCGCTGGACAAGTTACCGGCAACAGTACGGCAGATGTTGAATAAAAAGGCCGCTGAAGTTGTTAAACGGGAGCTTAATAAGATAATTCGAGAAAAGGAAAAGGAATTTAACGATCTATGAGCAAGCTACTAAAATCAGCCAAGGAATATATTAAACTGGGTATTAGCGTTATTGCCACTGATGCCAACAAGCGGAGTGTACAACCATGGAAGCCGTATCAACAACGCATAGCACCTGAAGAAGAACTATCTCACATGCTGTGTAGCCATAAGACGAAAGGAATGGCTATCGTTTGTGGCGCCGTAAGTGGCAACCTGGAAGTTATTGATGTAGACAGCAAATACGATGTTACGGGCTCACTGTTTGAAGATTTCATGCAGGTCATAATTGATAATGATCAAAAACTAGCTGAATCCCTGGTAATCGTAAAAACGAAATCCGGCGGATATCATCTGATGTATAGATGCCCAACCATTACCGGTAACAAAAAATTGGCCCAGCGGCATGCAACCGAAGAAGAGAAAAAGGCCAATCCGCATGAAAAATATCTTGTGCTGATTGAAACACGGGGGGAGGGCGGATATGTAATTGCTGCTCCTACAGATGGATACACTTATATACAGAATAAACCTTATAATATTCCGACCATCACTGAACGGCAGCGGGAGATACTCATGGAATGCGCCCGCTCTTTTAACCAGGTCGTTGAAGAGGTAAGCCATCACCGGCACTATGTAGAACAAAAAACGTTCAATAAAAGCCCATTCCAGGACTTTAATGAGCGTGGTGATATCATTGGCCTATTGGAACGTCATGGGTGGCGTATAGTGGGCGAAAAGGGGCCAAAAACAATATTTCTGCGCCCAGGTAATACCACAAGTAAAAGTAGTGGAGATTATAACCGGGATATGGGACTCTTTATGGTCTTTACCACGTCCAGCGAGTTTGAGTCCATGAAGGGTTACCGGCCGGCCGCTGTATATGCCATGTTGGAATGTGGAGGGGACTATAAGGAAGCAGCACGGCGATTACTCGCGGATGGTTTTGGAGAACCATATAAGCGTATCGGCCGGGAAATAAAAAAGTACCTGCGTAAAAAAAAAGATGAAGGGGTATCGGGTGAAAAACTAGTTAGCAAACTTGCAGGTGATTTTGATATGAGCGCGGACGATGCTAAGTCGGTTATCGAGCAACATGAACAGGAAGAACTACATCAGGATATGGAATTCTGGAGCTGGGATAGTGAAAAAGAAAAGCTGGGCATTGTCTATACCCGGTTCGCCCGGTTCCTGGAGGAGAACGGATTTGGCCTATACTTCTATGACCGATGCGGTCCAATATTCAAACTCGTCCATAACGACAACAACAGGCTGGAAGAAGTAAGCAGTGAAAAGGTGAAGAAGTTCACCCAGGACTATATCATGAACTATGACCTGGAGGGAACAGAATTTACCAAGGAACAGCTGTTGGAGATCATATATAGAAATAATAACATTTTTTCAGATGGTCTATTTGAGTTCCTCCACCCGGTGGAGATTGACTTTCTTCGTGACACAAAAGACACGGCCTATTTTCCCTTTAAAAACGGATTGGTGGAGATCAAAGCTGATACTATCAGGTTACGGAGTTATGGAGAGATCAGAAAGGTTATCTGGAAAGAGGATATTATCGACTTCCGTGTGGATGTAGACCTGTCGGATGACTACGAATGCGAGTTCAGTGATTTTGTCGGCAAAATATGCGCGGGTAATAAAGACCGGATATTATACATGTGCTCCATTATTGGGTATATGCTGCACAAGTTCAAACACCCGGCAAGGCCCTATATGCCAATTTTTGGGGAAGAAACGGACGATGACAGCAAAGGTGGAGGTACGGGCAAAGGTATCTTTACCAAGGCATTCAACTATATGCTATCAGTAGAAACTATTGATGGTAAGACATTCAAAGCCGACAAGAGCTTTGCCATGCAACGCATCAAGCTCTCCACCAAGCTTATCATCTTTCAGGACCTGCAGAAAGGATTTGATATAGAAAAGCTTTACAGTATGATCACAGAAGGGATCACGGTAGAGAAGAAGAACAAAGATGAACTATATATTCGTTACGATGATAGCCCGAAGATGGCAGCGACCACCAACTATACGGTTGATGACAGTGCGCAACACGCCCGCCGGCGAATCAAGGTGGTAGAATTTGCTCCCCATTTTTCGACGCAGCATACCCCCTTGGACGAGTACGGACACCTGTTATTCGACGATTGGGATCAAGACGAATGGAACCGGTTCTACAACTTCATGTTCTGGTGCGTTCGTTACTACTTGTATAACGGAGTGAATGAACAACAGCAAGGTGACCAGTACCGGCAGAAGAAAATAAAGGTACAGTTCGGCGAGGAATTTCTCTCCTGGTTCCAAGATTATGCCGCCAATGGGTGTGCTGAATGGAAAGAAGGGGGCACTCTTTATACTGACTTCCTGGGAGTTAATGATATGGAGCGCCGGGATTACAGCCAAAAACGATTCAAAAAGGCATTGGCAATCGCATCTGACAACTTCGGGAAAAGCTTGGAAGTTAGAAAAAACAGCCAAAATAATGGGAAAGTGGAATACCGACTGGTTTGACCATACCGGAATACCGCTTTTTTCGGCTTTTCTATTAACCACCCCCTCTAATTTTTTTTCATTTTACTATGGGGGGGTACAATTTCAATGTAAAAACCTGGTATATACGGTACAACGCAATACAGTATTGAAAAGAACCCGGTATACAAACCCGGTACAACCCGGTACAACCCGGTACAAAAACAAATGAGAGATGAAAAAGTGTAATAAGTGTTTAAAAGAAAAAAAACTAGAAAGATTTCCTAAGGACAGAAGAACACCGGACGGTCACGGGTACACCTGTAGTGTTTGTGTGAATAATGCTGCTAAGGAACGTGCCAGAGAAAGGGCTAAAGAACGCAATATGTGGGGGCCAATATAAGGAACATGCATTGGGATGGCGGGTGATACGGTTCACCTGCAGGAATTATAATACAGTAATCAGAGAATTGGAAAAGCTTATAGGATGAGGAAGATATATTTCATAGACCTTTTCTGTGGCGCTGGCGGTGTTACCTCTGGCATACACCGCGCCCGGTACAATGGTCAGCAATTCGTCCAGGTGATCGCCTGCGTCAATCACGATCCACTGGCCATCGCCAGCCACGAAGAGAACCATCCGGAAGTACTCCAGGCACGCATGCTGATAGAGGCCAGTTATGGGGCAATATTTGAACAAAAAGAATCAGAGATTGCATAATGGAACTGAACATCATACATAACGAAGACTGCCGTACCGGCTTGCAGCGCTACCCTGATAGCTTCTTTAACTGCTGTGTGACCAGTCCACCTTATTGGGGTTTGCGGGATTACGGAGTGGATGGCCAGCTGGGATTGGAGGGAACGCCGGAGGAATATGTTGCCGGTATGGTGGGCGTCTTCCGGGAGGTAAAGCGAGTGTTGCGGGATGATGGAACCCTGTGGGTGAATATCGGGGACAGCTATGCACACAATGGGGCTGCGTACCATAGTGAGAAAAGTACTCTTATTGGGCGGAAGCAGGGTGAAGAGATGGGTAAGGCAAAGAGGTTTGTCAAATCCGGAACCGGCCTGAAGCCAAAAGACCTGGTAGGCATTCCCTGGATGCTTGCCTTTGCCCTCCGGGCCGATGGGTGGTACCTGCGGGACTGCATCATATGGCATAAGCCGAACCCTATGCCGGAATCCGTGACTGACCGCACTACAAAAAGCCACGAGTATGTTTTCCTGTTTGCTAAATCTGGGAAAAAAACTATTTGGACCGCTCGGGATACAGGGGAATGGTCCAATACACCGGATCTTTCTCAGTTTATTGACACAAATGACGGTGAAAGAACTCCCAGGTGGAGGGGATTCCACTATTACTACAACGCAGCTGCGATCCGGGAGCCGCCGGCGGCATCTACACTGCAGCGTTGGTCCCAGGATATCGATAAGCAGGAAGGATCAGCGCGGGTACCGGGCAAAACCAATGGTGCCATGAAGGCTGTGGGTGGTCCCAGGAAAGATAAGCAGCGTGGTCACTCTCGCCGGCATGCCGGATTCAATGAGCGGTGGGATTTGATGACAACAGCCGAGCAGCAGGCCTATGGTGCGAACAAGCGTTCCGTCTGGACGATATCTACAAAACCATTCCATGAGGCTCACTTTGCCACCTTCCCGGAAGAACTGCCACGTATCTGCATATTAGCAGGATGCCCGGAGGGGGGGGCGGTTCTGGACCCTTTCATGGGCGCAGGCACCACCGGTATGGTTGCCAGGAAGCTGCAGCGTAGCTATGTGGGATTTGAATTGAACCCGGAATATGTCGCCATTGCAGAGCGGCGGCTGCGGAAAAATTTAGGAATGTTTTTATGACACCATACATGCAATATCGCCAGCAGTTGAAGAACGGTCAGATAAAGCCTGAGAAGAAGCCGCCGAGAAAGATTCGGACGGTAAGTGTCAAACGGGCTGCCATCAACCGGGAATATGCCAAAGAATCACGGCCTTTCTGGAAAGGGAAGGCCTGCCAGATCAGGTCACCTGTATGCACCGGAACATCTCAGGGTGTGCACCACCGTAAAGGTAAATCCACGAAGGAAGACCTGATGGATAAGCGCTATTGGATGGCTGCTTGTAATCACTGCAATTCATATGTTGAGGTGAATGACGCATGGGCCCGGAAAATGGGGTATAAAATTTCAAGGTTAAAAAAATAATTATGTTATCACTACAAGATCAATGTTGCACCAAAGAACAAGCCTTACGCCTGGTCGCCCTGGGCGTAAAGCCGGTTGCCACCTTCTACCACATGTCGGCGAAGGATGGGCCACACGGAGAGTATGTACAATATGGCTGGCATAGTGATGCCCTGGCGCCAGCGTACAACGTGGCGGAGCTGGGGGATATGCTGCCGGAATTTGTTGGAGAGCACAGGCTGCTTACATGGAGAGCAATTAATAAAACGTGTAACGGTATAGAGGTGGAAGCTTATGCAATCCAATACCGACTCATTACGGGTGATTCAATGGGCGCTTTCCATCAGGCTATTTTTGCCCGCACTGAAGCTCAAGCCCGCGCCGCCATGCTTATCTACCTGCTGGAGAACGACCTGATGGAGCTCCCCGCCCACTGGCGTCAGGACCCGAATGATCCCTGCGCGGATGGCCGTTGCCAACGGGGCTACTCCCCCGGCCTGCAGGAGATCAAGCCGCTGCCGGAGCCTACCCGGGAGGAATGCGCAACGCCTGCATTCGAGGCCGCTTGGCAGGTTATGAAGGACTGGACCATCCAGGCCCCCGGGTATTACAAGGGTAGCATGGAGGCCCATGGCGGTCATGTGAAGTTGATAGTGGATGCGATTGCGAAACAAAAATGGATCTCGGTAACAGAGCGATGGCCCGAGCCGTTACAGCGTGTCAATTTCGTGGTGAACCTGCCAGGCATATATGAACATGGGAAGGTCTATGGCGGCACATATGTTGGGGATTCAGGCCATGAAAAGCCATATAAACATAATGGCTTTGCTGTCCCGGGTACAGTATACCCAGCTTCACATTGGTTGCCATCTCCTGAACCACCGCAAGTCCCTACAGGCGATAATGAATGAAGGAATAGGCGATGAAGATAACACTCTACCTGGAGCGGTCCGGTAAGATAATTAGGAAAGAAGAGTGCGATTACGCGGTCAAACACCAGGTAGCAGCCGCGTGGTGCCGGATGTACGCCGGTAAAAAGGTGACGGTATTTTATAAACTCGAATCAAAACTCAACTATGAAACAACGACCGATGTTAATGGGGACCCCCATGGTAATCTCAACCAAGAAGGATATAAAGACGCAGACGCGCCGGCTAAGAGGGTTGGAATATGTCAACCAACTCCCTGATGTATGGCAACCCTACAGTGACCCTGGCATCATGGGTAATGGTAAATACGGGCAGCTATTTCAACATAAAGGAAGCGGTAATATTGTTATGTGCGCTTGCCCCTACGGTCATCCAGGGGATGTTCTTTGGGTGCGGGAGAGTTGGAGTACATGTTATAATGCTGCCACAATCGAATTTGATTATAAATATAAAGCTGATCACGGTCTGTACATCGATGATGTTAGGCCGGTTAAATGGAAGCCGTCTATCCATATGCCTCGTAAAGCAGCCCGCATCTTCCTTCGGATAACAGATATACGGGTGGAGCGACTGCAAGATATCACGGACAAGGACGCACGGGCGGAAGGTGTAGAATTTCAAGGTTTCGACCAGACGATTGGGAGCAAGAACTATTTGGACGGTTCCTGGTTCGTATCATGGGGCACCCTGCCGGAGTTTATTCCAATTAATCAGCTTGCTAGGCGGTCATTCGAAACGTTATGGCAATCCATCAACGGGACGGATAGCTGGGCTGCTAATCCATGGGTGTGGGTGATTTCATTTAAAAGGATTGAATCACCGGATTGATGCGTTGCCACTTCCATACAGATGAACATGGAGTAAAGCATCTCATCCCTGGCTGCTGGGGAGTTGTTACGCACTATCATCTGCCGGATAAAGAGGCCCTGGAATGGTGCGAGTGCCCAAAGCCCCAACGCAAGAGTGATAAGGAAGTGATCCGGGAGCTGCGGGAAGAGAACAAAAGATTGAAGGAACGATTAAATGAACTGGGCAGGGCAGCAACTAAAACCGAATAAAGAGGAATGATACAGGAAAAATCCCCTGCAAAAACCGGAAAAAACCGAATCACATATTATTCAACTTTGATTCAAAACATTGAAATATGACCTACGAAGAAAATGTAAGGCTAAAAGCCGAAGAGTTGGTAAAGATCAGGTATCCGCAGACATACGAGTTTGCAAAGAAGTGGTCCAATCCGCCCGAAGGAGATTTCTGGGCTCGCAAGTACTACAAAAAGCAGCTTGAATATATGACGGAGCAAATGTTGCCGTTGGCAGCCAAAGCTCTGGAATGGGCCGCGGAAATAGCCCATGCGGTGAACGGGCCGCAGTTCAGTAAAGACGTTATTGACAGCATGCTGGTGGTGCTGGGGGTGATCCCTGATCCGGGGCCCTCAAAAACGCAAAGCGAAGAATGAAAAAGTGGACAACATACATATACGCAGTGTCCCCGCTCACAGGCCTGCTGACCAAATACTGCGGGCCGAAGATTACCGCACCTACCCGCGAGCTTGCGCAAGAGTGGTGTGAGCTAAACGGAATGGGGTACTGCACGGTCGTTCAGGATGAAGTGGCATATGAAGTCAGCCATGAAGTAGACAACAATTAAACCCGCCGCCCGGCGGCTCCCCCGGGCATATCTCAATTATGAAACCACAGCTATTGATTATAAGCATGCTGCTTGCGAATGCCACCATGGCACAGCAGCCAATACCTGCCTTCTCCCTGACAGCCGGCACCGACTTTAACGGGGTGATGACGGCCCTGGGCTTGGAAGGAGGTATCTACACTGCCAACCGCCGCCACTCTTTCATGTTGACTTTCGGCTTTGATCGCCTGACCAACAACGACCTGATAAAGTACGGGCGCTCTGAGTTTGTTCATCCGGAAGTAAGCATGAGTGAAGATTCTTACCCGGTGGGCTTAAAATATGCGGTGAAGGTAGCCGACGGGGGGCCTGTCTCCCTGAGCGCAGTGGTGCATCCGTGGTATTCTATCAACATTGACCGGGTATCCGGGTTCTACGGTGCCAGGGTAGTATTCTGGAAGCGCGACATTGTAGCGGCGGAAGTTCTACACGACCCATTCGCCGGCAGGATGATGCTGCGGTTTGTTTTTACCACAACTTTCAAAAAAGGATAGAAGATAAATGAAAAGGAAAAGAAAGAATTACGTCGGCTTCCAGGTAGTAAAGCGTAGTCCAAACGGTAGACCGGTGCACACCTACAACAGCATCAACGAAGCAAGGATAGCGGAAAATATACGATACTATAGATTGCTTGCAGCTATTGACAATCGAAAGATAATAAACGGCCATCTGTTTACTTTTAAAAGCAAAAGCCGTCCCGAACGTCAGAAGCCCAAGAAGCGTGAAGATTGGGAGGGTGAAGATGGCTTGTTCAATATAAAAGGATGGGCAGCTCTGGCAATACCGGTATGACCACGGAACAACATAGCTGGCTAATTTTGTTGAAAAGTTAACCCGAAAATGGCGTTGAAGGCAGAACATATAGTATTCATTCAACATTACAAGGAAACACAGGACCATATTGCATCATACATAAAAGCGGTGCCCGGAACGGACAGGAAAAAAGCGGCTACTTGTGGGAAAAGGTGGTTGAATAAATCGGATATAGCTGCTGAATTGAATAAAGTTGCGACAGTTTCCACAGCAAAACCTGTTGAAGCGGATGATCTTTCCACGCAGCTAGAGAAAGCCGCTGCCGCACTTCCCATCAAACAACGCACCTTCTGCGAGGAATACCTGATCGACCTTAACGGCACCCAAGCCGCGATACGTTCAAGATATAGTAAAAAATCAGCAAGTGAAACAGCTAGCGAACTTCTTGTAAAATCTAAGATAAAGGCTTACATCGATCTCCTTATGAAAGTCCGGGCACAACGGACAGAAATCACACCTGACAGGGTACTGCAAGAGCTGGCGGCCATCGCCTTTGCCAATATCAACGACTTTGTGAAGGTTGTGGAAAAAGAAGAGGTGGGCGGTTCCAAGACAGATCTGGGCGATCAGGAGGAAGAAAAGCGCACCCACCGAGTGGTGGAGGTGTTCCCTACCGATACGATAGATAAGGCAAAAATACCAGCCCTTTCCAGCATTAAACAGGGCCGGAGTGGCATTGAAGTGAAGATGTTCGACAAAGAGAAAGCCCTGGAGCTATTAGGGCGGCACTTAGGCATGTGGAACGACAAGCTGCAGCTTGGGGCAGATGACGAGTTGAAAGCACTTTATAAAACGGTTATGAATGGCGGCGGTAAGTGAGGAATTGAAACAGCGGGTGGCGGAAGTGCTTCGCCAGGGCCGGGCCGACTGGTGCTACTTCGCCCGGGTGGTGTTGGGGGTTTCCCTGGACCCGGAGCAAGAAGCCATATTGCGTTCCGTGCAGTTCAATAAGATGACCTCTGTGGCTTCCGGCACGGCCCGCGGGAAGGATTATATTATGGCTGTGGCGGCACTGTGCTTCCTATATAACACACCGGTATTCATCAATGGAGACCTGGTGGAGAATACCAAAGTGGCCCTGACGGCTCCCACGGATCGACAGATCAAGAACATCATGATGCCAGAGATCTCCCGGCTTTACCGGCGGATGGTGGCCAATGGTTTCGGCTTCATGGCCGGCCGGCTGTCGGCATATGATATCAAGACTGATCATGAAGAGTGGTTTTTGACCGGATTTAAGGCCGATGAGCACAACCACGAGGCTTGGTCGGGCTTCCATGCCGTTCATACTTTTTTCGGCGTCACAGAGGCATCTGGGATACATGAGAACATATACAGCGCCATCGAGGGGAACCTACAGGGGGACAGCCGCATAGTGCTTGTTTTTAACCGTAATACCAACACTGGTTATGCAGCCCGGTCTCAGAAGTCAGCCAGGTGGGCCAAGTTCCGCCTGAATAGCCTCAATGCGCCTAATGTCCTGCAGAAGCAGATAGTGATCCCGGGGCAGGTGGATTACGGATGGGTGGCGGATAAAGTGGAAACCTGGTGTCAACGGATAGATGAACGTGACTTCAACGAGGGCGAAGGGGACTTTCGGTGGGAAGGGGAATGTTTCCGGCCAAATGATCTGTTCCGTATTAAAGTACTTGCCCTGGCACCTAAAGAGACATCAGATACCCTTATCCCATCTCAGTGGGTGGATCTGGCGATGGAGAGATGGAAGCAGCACCGGACGGAAGGTTTCCCAATATCCAATGTACTGCGCTTGGGAGTGGACGTTGCCGGTATGGGCCGGGATAGTTCCTGTTTTTGCCCCAGGTACGGGGATTACGTGGGCGAAATGCAGATGGTACACTCTGCCGGTAAGGCCAACCATATGGAGGTAGCCGGAATGACGGTGAACCGCATAAACCAACATAACGACCTGTTCTCCGGCAAAAAGGCCAAAGCTTACATAGATACCATTGGAGAGGGTGCCGGGGTGTATTCCCGACTGGTAGAGCTGGGAATACCTGGTGTGTTTTCTTGCAAGTACTCTGAAGCCGCTGAAGACTCCGCCGGCAATGCACTCACTGACCTGACAGGCCAATATACCTTCGCCAATATGCGGGCTTACCTGGCTTGGGCTGTCCGGGACTGGTTGGACCCATCCAAAAAATCAAAAGCCATGCTGCCGCCTGATGACGGCTTGAAAGAAGAACTGGAGGGCGTTAAATGGAAGTTCCAAAGCAACGGCAGAATAATAATTGAGCCAAAAGAAGATATGAAAGAACGGCTTAAGCGGTCTCCTGATAAGCTGGACGCACTGGCCAATACTTTTTACCCGGATGCGCAAGAAGAGGTCACACAGGACCTTACCGGCGTGTTCTTTTAAAACATCTTAAATGAAGCTAAACATCGTAACGCCGGTAACCCGGCCGCAAAATCTTTCCGCAATCAGGGAAAGCATCAGGCAGCAGCTTGGTAAGGGCATTGACATCGAATGGTGGCTAATCTTTGATGCGTCATGCCCTATGCCTCCCATATCAGGGATGTTGCCGCATATCGAAAACCATGCTCAAGCTACTATTTCTGGCATGGCTGGTCACTGTCACCGTAACACTTTCCTCATGCAACAGGAGCTGCGGGCAAGGCTGGAAAGACTGTCCGTGCTGAATGAGTGGATTTACTGTATCGATGATGACAACATCCTACACCCCGACCTGGTGCCCTGGTTAATGGCTAACCAGCAGGTTGTAGAGGACGCATCGATGCTGATTTTTGACCAGCAGCTGAAGGACGGCACCCATCGCCTTTCTGCGGATAGGCCCAGGGTCAATAATATCGATACGGCACAGTTCATGTGGCGCGGCACCATATCAACCGGCATCCGGTTCCGTGAAGATGCCTACAATGCGGACGGGTTTTTCGCTGAAGAAATAAACAAGCGCACCCTGTGTACCACTATTGTTAACCTGCCTTTGTGCTATTATAACTACCTCAGATGAGAAACATACTTGAACAATGCCCGGTGCCCATCCTCCAAGAGCCTTGGGAATTCGCAAAACTGCTGGACATATACAAGGCCCACGCGCCCCGGAAAGTGCTTGAAATCGGCTCATTTTACGGCGGAACGATATGGTTTTGGTTAGAATATCAGGCGGCAACAACTGTCGATGGGCGCAACTTTTATGAACTGCCTACAGTGCATGGTAGCCTTCGTTGCTTAACCAGCATAGATTATCCTATAGGGCCATCAGACGGACGTTATGAAGAAATGATCCGCTGCCGTGCATTGTGGGCAGAATGGACAAAGGATATTGAGTTCCATGATATCCAAGGTGACTCACACAATCCGGTGACAATACAGCGTGCCCGCTCCGTATACCCACACAATGACGTGGATTTCCTCTTCATAGATGGTGATCACTCCTACGCTGGTGTAAAGGCGGACTACGAGAACTACACACCGCTGGTACGGACTGGTGGCCTGATCGTCCTGCATGATGTGTACGGACTGCCCGAAGTAAAACAGTTCTGGAAGGAGCTGAAAAAGACCGAACGAACCCAGACGATCATAGGCCAGCCTGGAGGTTGGGGTATTGGCATTGTCTACAAACAATAGATATGAGTAAGTACTTTATAGGAACATACACCAACTGGTGCAAGGAATATTGTGATCATCAGTTCTTTGAACGCCTGGGGCAGCTGCGGGATGATTCCCCTGTTGTCGTAGTGGACAACACCGATCCCAGTAAGCACAATTATGCATCATATCTTTCTGAATTAATGTTCAAGTTATGCCCTAATCAGGTTGTTCACCGTGTTCACTGGTACCAAGCAAAAGAAGATCACCAATTCCATTACAACGTTGAGGCAAGCGCTTCATTGATACGGGAGCGGTTCTTGTCATCTGATCTCCCTTACCTACTGTTGGTTGAATCTGACGTTATCCCACCTGTTGACCTACTAACCCAACTGGATACCACTATCGCAAAATTGCCATCAGACTGGGGTATTTTGGGCTGCCTATATTACGATGGTTTTCATGACTATTCCAAAACGGGCATCCATGAAACAAATCATGCCCTTTCTGGATGTACTGTATATAGGCGAGAAGTGATTGAGCGTTACCCCTTCCGCGTGAGCGCCGAAAACTGGGCAGCTTTCCCTGATGCCTGGATATGCCATGATGTAAATTCTGACGCTATATACCGGATATTCAATGACCACGACATAAGATGTGAACATCTGCATTATCAGGGGGTTTCACGACAATCAAAACCATTATGATCAAAGCACAAGCGCTGTATAAAGAGATATCCGGCTGTGATTACCACCGCATCTGCCTGCCGTTTGAATATGAACACGGATATGTTGACGATGCAGCAATGGAAGCGGCAGGCCCCACTGTTCACGACCGGCTAAAGGTGGCGGAACTGGTTGTATGGAACCGGGACTTCCCGGCCGGGATCGCTGAGGGGGATCGATTAAAACGGCAACACGGTTTCAAAGTGGTTGTAGATCTGGATGATTACTGGGAACTGTACCCGCATCACTTCCTGAGCGCCTATTACCGGCAACATGATGTGCCTGGAGTGATCATTCACAACCTGCGGCTGGCTGATGCTGTTACGGTGACCACGGCCCGGCTGGCAGACAAGGTGAAGCAGTACAACCGCAATGTGCATGTGATCCCTAATGCGCTGCCTTTCGGGCAGGGCCAATTCCAGGGTGCCATGGCGGGAACGGACATCTTCCGATTCATATATGCCGGCCAGAAGTCCCACCTGCATGACCTAGGCCTACTTAGGGGTCCTCTGCGGCGCCTGGCAGGGGAACGGCATGCCGGTATGGGGGTAACCCTGGCCGGTTACTCTACAAAAGATACTGCCGGCATATGGACATCAATGGAGCAAATTATGTCAGCAGGGGGCACAATGTCCAATTACCAGCGTATTGAGCAGCGGCCGTTGCATTCCTACATGGACGTGTACAATGAGGCCAGCGCCGTGCTAATCCCGTTAGAGGCCAATATATTCAACGCCTGTAAGTCTAATCTGAAACTGTTGGAAGCTGCCTGTAAGAAGCTACCGGCAATCTGCCAGCGGGTACCGCCTTATTCCGACTGTAGGGACGCCCCGGTGTTATGGGTGGATAAACAGTCAGATTGGTATAAGCACATGCGCTACCTGGCAGCCAACCGCGGGGCAGCGGAAGAAATGGGACAGGCCCTGCATGAATGGGCCATAAAAAACTACTCAATATGGCCGTGGAATAAGATAAGATTCGATCTTTACACTCATATTGTAAATAGTTAACCCATCATTGTTAGCCCATGGAAGTAGTCGAACTGGAAGCGCTGGTCGGAAATTATGCCCAGCTCGTTGATACAGTAAAAAAACAGAAACCTGCCGGGGCCGTTGCCCAGGAGGACATTAAAAAGCAATTGGACCCAAAGCAGCATGCTGTTACTGACCAGACAAAGCGGCTCAACAAAACCAAGCAGACAAAAGATGCCGCCGGCAACCCGGTTACAGGAACGGTGGAAGTATCCCGCATCCCCATTCCCCTGCAAAAGAAGATCGTAAAGCTGGCTGCTGCCTTCCTGACCGCCAATCCCATTAAGTTGAGCTCGCAGCCTGTGGATCAGACACAGATAGACCTCATGAAGGTGCTGGATAAGACCTGGGATGCGAATAAATTATTCTACAAGACCATGACCTTGGCACAGCTCATGATGGGGGAAACCGAATGCGCGGAGTTGTGGTATACACAGCAACTACAGCCCAACGAAAACTATTGGATGGGGACCGCCAATGAAGGCAAGGCCAGTTTCAAGCTCCGCATGCGGATACTGGCCAACTCCCTGGGCGATACGCTTTATCCTGTTTTTGATGCCGCCGGCGATATGATCGCATTCGGCCGCGGATACTTTGTAACAGTTGGTGACAAGCAGGTGGAGCACTTCGACCTGTATACCCCCACACAGATATATAAGGGTGAAAAAGCCGGCGATGCATGGGTAACAACGCCAGAGCCGAACGTTGTTGGCAAAATACCTATTATCTATTACAAACAGCCGCTGCCGGAATGGTATGACGTGCAGGAGATGATAGAACGCCTGGAAACAGTGATATCCAATAACGCGGATACGAACGATTACTTCGGCAGCCCCATTGTTTTTGTGGAGGGTGAGGTGGCAGGCTTTGCAGACAAAGGTGAATCCGGAAAAGTTCTGGTAGGTAAATCCGGGGGTAAGGCCTACTACCTCACCTGGGATAACGCCCCAGAGGCAATCAAGCTGGAGATCGATACTTTGAAGTACTTCATCCACTCCATGACGGACACGCCGGACATATCCTTTGAGACCATGAAGGGGCTGGGTACCTATTCCGGCATCGCCCTGAAGATGCTCTTCCTGGGCGCGCACCTAAAGGCCGCTGAAAAAGAGGGCATATTCGGGGAGGGCATACAGCGGCGTATCAACTACCTGCTGGCGGCCTTGGGAAAGATCAATATAACATTTGATCCGGTAGCCAATATGACCGTTACCCCAATATTCGAGTACTACCTGCCGAAGAACGAACAGGAGATAATAGATCTGCTGATAGATGCAGCAGGGCCAGGGACATCCATTATGAGCCAAAAGACGGCCATCAGACAGAACCCCCTTGTGGAAGACCCTGAAGCAGAAATGACCCTGATGGAGGAAGAAGGGAAGCTAGGTAGCGATATTCAAACCGCATGATGGTAGTTGACAATAAATATGAGATTGGTGACCGGGTATATCTGGTAAGTGACCCAGACCAGCAACTGCGCATTATTACCTCGTTCGCAGTGTACAAGGGTGGTGAAATATTGTATACAGTGGCGTGCGGTGAAAAGGAATCTCGGCATTATGACTTTGAGATGTCCAAGGATAAGGACCTTAACATAACCACGAATGGATGAACAGCAGCAATACAATCGCAAACTGATCAGCCTTCTTAACAAGAAGGAAAGGCAGGTACGGCAGCTATACTATGATGCCATCGTGGAACTGGCAGGTCTGGCAGCCACACTCCCGTACAAACAGACGATATTCAACCTATCACTTTACCCGCTGCTGCGGCGCCGGGTAGATTATCTTTTGCGGGACATGGCGAAGAAAATGGAAGTGGTTATCGTGAATGGAATAGACCAGGCGTGGCAGCTATCAGATGACAAAAACCGCGTATTCCTGGATAAGCGCCTGAAGGGTTACAAGCTATCCAACAAGGCCCGGAAAACCTACTATGATACCAATGCGCAGGCTAAAACAACGTTCAAATCCAGGCAGGAAAACGGGCTTAACCTTTCAGAGCGTGTATGGAATGCTGTAGAGCCGTTCAAGCGAGAACTGGAGCTGGGCCTGTCAGCCGGCATCGCCCGGGGGGAGAGCGCTGCCACCATGGCCACTCGCATGAAGCGCAACCTCAAAGAGCCGGACCGGATATTCCGCTCGGTGGTGGATAAGGATGGCCGGATCAGGCTGTCCAAGGCGGCCCGAAACTACCACCCAGGGCAGGGCGTGTACCGGTCCAGCTACAAGAACGCGCTACGCCTTACCAGGACAGAAAACAACATGGCCTACCGCACGGCGGATTATGAACGCTGGGATAGCCAGCCATTTGTTGTGGGCATAGAAATACGCCTGTCAAACGCACACCCGAAATATGATATCTGTGATCCCCTGGCCGGCAAGTATCCCAAGGGCTTCAAATGGACCGGATGGCACCCACAGTGCATCTGCTATCAGACCCCCATATTGATCACCCGGGAGGAAATGGATAAACACCAAGATGAAATATTGGGCCTGGCAAAATGGGACGGTAAAAGCGTAAACCAGGTGAACGATGCGCCGGCTGCGTTCTACAAGTACCTGGATAATAACGATGAGAAAATCAACCGCTTGTCCAATGCCCCGTATTGGGTAAAAGACAATCCTTCCTTCACAACGGCGCTGAAATAACATAGGCCACTATATTTGCAACCAAATGAACCAACGGCATAAAACAATCCAAGAATGCTTTGACGAGGTGAATAAAGCTGCATACGAGTTCAGAATGCAGGTACTGCAATCTTACCCCTTTCTAAAGCCACTTCCATCACCATGGGACAGGAATGGTTCTATACGATTTTGGTGGGCATTGGGATATCTGATATTGTTTAATGCGCTAATCGAAGGCACGGCGCTGCTGATAGGTTTTATAAGATAGCCGGGCATGCCCCGATTTTATTCCATAAATTTTCCCCAAAAAAAGTTGTGGAATAACATAGAAACATAATTTTGTAATCATAATAGCCCAAAACCATTGTTTGTTAACCCACTTTTTTGCTCACTCAATGGGGTTTGGCTATCATAACAATGCATTGTTAACCCAAACCATTCTTTCGCATGAAGGAAAAGATTCTGGCACAACTGCGGGTAAAGTTCCCAGGGGTGCCCAAAGAGTTGCTGGGACGTATAGCCGACAAAATGGCCACAAAAGTAACAGCAGAAGACCAAATACAGGGCGCCATCGGCGAACTGGACAATCTCCCGCTTTCAATTACAGATTACGCTGCATTCCTTCAACAGGAAGGCGATCGGCGCGTCACAGATGCGAAAAAGACATGGGAACAATCCCAGTCTAAACAGGATGAAGACGACGATGAGGGCGATGATCCTGCATCTGCAAAGCCCGACCCAAAGCCGGGTAAGAAGGAGAAAAAGGGTGGCAATGATGATATTGCCAAACTGACCGCAGCCGTACAGGCTCTTACCGAGAAGGTTAATTCCAACGAACAGAAGCACACGCAGAAAACGCTTACAGAGCAACTGCATGCCAAGCTGGGCGAAAAGAAGATACCTGTAGTGTTCGCAAAGGGCCGCAGTGTAGAGAAAGCAGAGGACCTGGAAACAGTACTCGCGGAGATCGAATCAGACCACAATACATACAAGCAGGAACTGGTTAACCAGGGCTTTGCTGTAGGCACCGCGCCTGCCGGTGGTAATGGCGGAAATGTGGACAAAACAAAGGTAGAGGCGGATATCGGCGCATGGGCGACGAAACATAGCCCCACCTCATCTTCTAACGAGAAAAAACCTTAAAAAATGGGTTTGCAGATAAAAAAAGAGGTTGTCAGCTCCGGCGTACCGGTGTTCCAGACCGTGATTGAAACCGCTCAAGGTGGCTTCACTCTGGATAACACGGGCATCACTTCTGGCGCTACAATGCCTGCGGGCACTCCGATGGATTATGACGAGAGCACCCGCAAGGCCAAACCGCTGAAGACCGCTGAGGTGTATGAGAACGCCGGCGGTTCAGCAACACAGTACAAGGTAAAGAAGGGTTCCCTGTTGGCAGTTGGCGACTATGTAGCCAGTGCTGAAGGGGGCGCCGCCTATGCCATTACCGCTATTGACGCTACCGGTGCGGACTACGATGTCCTGACTGTGGGAACTACCATTGGCGCCGCGACCGCTGGCGCCGCATTGTTCCAGTCTAGCGCAACCGGAGCATCTGCTGCGGCCCTGGCCGTAACCCCAAAGGGGCTGCTGTACCAGGATACGATGGTGGAAACCGGCGCAGATGTTGGCATCGTCCTGCGTGGCACCTTGTACGCACGGCGGGCACCAGCCGCCCCGGCAGAAGCCAAAACGGCCATGCCGCTGATCATCTATTCACAATCATTCTAAACCAGGGAGGGAATAAGAAATGGCAAAGTTAAAATCAATATTCGGTACATATGCTGACAACATGCAGCTTATGATCGACCGTAGCCAGGATCGTTTCGCTCAGACCTGGTTTCAAAGGTATTTCGCCTGGGCTCCCCCCCAGATGAGCCTTACCTACACTTCAGTTATCGGCGCTTCCCGTATTGAGGCCGCAGCTTCTGTAGTGAATAGGGATTCACAGACCCCGTTGCGGGCCCGTGGTCAACTGTCCAAGCTCTCCGGCCAGATACCTGCCATCAAAGAGATGTTCAAGATGACGGAAGAGGATTACCGGGACTACCTGGTAATGCAGCAGATGCCGGTATCTGACACTGTGCGCAGGGATCAGATGCTGGACTTCATCTTCAATGATGTGCTGAAAGTAGGCAACGCCGCCATGAAGCGCCTGGACTACCTGACGCTAGAAGGGCTGTCAACGGGTAAGATTACCCTGACTACTCTGAACAACCCGGATGGTCTTGTGCTGGATACCGCGCTGGATCTGTTGATGCCGTCAACGAACCAGAAACAGGCTGCTGTAAGCTGGGATAGCCCGTCTACCGCTACGCCGATCACCGACTTCCAGACGGTGAAAAAGGCTGCAACGGATCTGGGCCGGTCTGTAGTGAAAGTTCTCATGTCAAACGCCCTGTTCTTGAAGTTTATCAAGACACAGGAAGTGATTGATACCATGAAGGGTTATTACTATGGCCCCAAGCCTGGCGGTAGCTTCAGTCCGGTTGCTATCACTACATTGGATAGCATCAACACATTCCTGCAAGCGGCTGGCCTGCCGATCATTGAGATCGTTGATGAGGTAGTTGGCATCGAGAAAGATGGCATCATCACTCCTACCCGGCCCTTCAACGAGAATAACGCGGTGTTCGTTCCTGCCGGCCAGTTGGGCACCATCAAGAACGCACTTGCGATTGAGGAAGCCAAGCCGGTGGCCGGCGTAAGCTATGCCACCTACCAGCGGGCACTGATCTCCAAATGGAGCCAAAACGAGCCGTTCGGGGAATGGACCAAGTCCGAGCTGAATGCCTTCCCAAGCTTCGATTCAATGGACGGTATCTTCCTACTGGAAGCAGTGTACGCTTAATGCTCTTTGAACATGACGAATCAGGAATACCTCACCGCCATTCTGGGGAAGTTCGGAGTAACCGATCAAGAGATCGTAATCATTATGTTAGAACAGAACATTGATCCCAACGGTACTGTAACCGGCAGCAGTGATATACGATCTCTGAAAGTAGCTGTTTACAACCAGTTGCCACAAATGCTGGCTGGCATGCAGGACGTTTCAGAGGGAGGCTACTCAATAAAATGGAACCTCGATGGCATAAAGATGTGGTATTCCTGGTTGGCGGATGAACTCGGGTTGCCTGATAAACTGAACACGCAACCGACTGTAACAGGTGCCAAGCCATGGTAGTTCAATATCCGCATACAATCACCGCAAAAATCGTTACTGACTCAGTTCAGGACGAAAACGGTAATTGGGTGCCGGGATCGGTAGAGGACAGAGTGATACAGGGCCGGGCGGAGGTTGGCGGCAGGATGGTGCAACTAACAGACGGTAACCAGTTCGTGTATAGCTGGGTGGTGTACATGCCAAAAGGGACAGCACCGGTGGCGCCTGGAACAGCGATAACTGTAACATGGAACGGGGAGACGATAGCGACGGGTAACGTCCTGTTGTTCTCCCAGGGCCAATTAAACAGCAGGATATGGTTATAAAGGTCAAGCCCAAGTATACCGCTGAGCAAATCCGGCAAGTGCTGGCGGACAGAGTAGCCAAACTGGATAAGGCCATCATTTCCAACTTCCGGTACATCGGTGAAAAGTTCGTTAAGAATGCCCGTGAGAACGGAAATTACACAGACAGGACCGGCAACCTGCGCAGTTCCATAGGGTATGTCATTCTGAAGAATGGAGCCCAGGTCAAAGAGAACTTCCGTTCGGTATCTGGCGGTAAGGATGGATTGAACCAAGCCAAGCAGTCTGCCAAAGATGCAGCAAAGGCATTCCCTAAAGGATATGTACTGATCGTTGTAGCTGGTATGGACTATGCCGCGGCTGTGGAATCAAGGGGATATGATGTTATATCCTCTTCCAGCACTCAGGCGAAGGAAGACCTAAGAGTGGCTATTGAGGGCCTGAAAAAACGAATAGACAACGTAAGATGATCACAACGTTTCACGAGGAAGATATTGTATACCAGCGGCTGAACACCAGCGCTCTTAAGACTGCCATAACCGGCATCATTAAGAAGGGAAAGCGGCCGTTGAACAGTACCAAGGAAGATGTGGTGATCAATACGCTACCTATCAGCGCCCTGCAGCTACAGGAAGGGATTGTGAATGTAAACATATACGTACCAAATCTGGTAATCACTGTAGGCGGAGTGCAGGACTTCACACAGCCGGACAGCGCCAGACTGAAAGAGCTGACCACCACGGCCATTGACCTGTTGACAGACCAATGGCCGGAGTCTGGGGACATAAATTACACTGTTCAGCAGCAGACATTGTTCGAAGACGAAGAAAGCAAAAGTCATTATGTGAATATCCGGTTGCAATTCTATGCAATCAACGTATAAAACTTTTTGTTAACCTTTTAATTGTTAACCCATGGCAGCAAAAGCCGAAATAGGCCTGAAACAATTCCTGATGGGAGATATCGCCGGTGATGGCGGTATGGGCACCAGCCTTACAGAACTGGGCCCCACCGTAACGGATACGGCCATCTTATCAGACGAGGCTCCGACGACCACCGACTTCAATGTCGAAGAATACGACTACCCCTTTTACAGCGAAATAACGCCAGGTAAAAGCACTGTTGCGCTCAGCGTGTACGACGTAGAGCCTGCTTCCCTTGTGCGTGTACTTGGTGGCACCGCATCCATCGATGCAAGCGGTAATAATGTGTGGGAAGCTCCCCGCACGGCGCCCATCATCGAGCAATCTGTACGCCTGATCACAAAAAAAGGCGGCACCGTAGATATCCCGCATGCCCGGATCAGCGCTATCAAGCAGTTCAACTTCCGTAAGACGGCATTGTTCCAGGTGGAGCTCACAATAACTATCCTGTTGCCGGACAAAGACGGCGTCGCGCCGATCAAATACACGAAACCGGCGTAAGGTATGACAGATGAAAAGAACATATTGTCGGCCGCGGCCGATACTATCCTGGAAAAATCGGTAAGTGTTGAGATTGATGTGTTGCATCCAAAGTGGTGGGAGAAGATCGGAATGAAAGTAGGGCTGTTGCCTGCCAAACGTTCATTTCAGATCAGACCCGCCACTTTGGGCAATATGATCCGCATATCAAAGTTGCTCTTGCAGATTGACGGGGATGTGTATAAGAAAGATGCTTCCGCACTGGAGAGCAACTACCGGGCATACGAGCAATACGGTGATGTCCTGGCTGAAGTAGTGGCCGCGGCGATTACAAATAGCCCTTCCGGCCCCGGGCGCAACCTTGTCCGGTTCATACGGGATAACCTCACAGCTTCCGAACTGCTTACCATTTCCGGGGTAGTGATCCGGCAGCTTGACCTGCTAAATTTTATGAGTACTATCATCTCAATAAGAGGGGTGAGCCTACTGAATCCAGGGGGGACAATAGCCTCTGGGGATTGATCGGCGGGATAGTGAAGTATTTCCGGTTTTCCTGGAACGAGGTCTTGTGGGGTATGAGCTGGAGCAACGTCCTCATGTTGTCCGCCACTACACCTTCATTTGATAATGACAAGGAAAATGGGAAGGAAAAAGGCGGCACCTGGCCCATAAAGATAGATGAGGAAAAAGTAGAAGAATTTTTCAATTTTAAACCAAGATAGTAATGGCTTTGAACGTAAACGGCGGCCCTCTTGAATTTGACGCCATCATAGACGGCAGCCAGTTCCAGGCCATGATACTATCCATGGAGAAAAACCTGCGGCGCCTTACCCAATCTGCCAACCAAGAATCTGAAGCCATTGAAAGGGTCGCAAGAAAGGCAGCAACCGCCATAAGCGGATACCTCAGCTTGTCCGCAGCAAAGAATTTCATCCAGCAAATAGTGAGAGTGAGAGGCGAGTTCCAGCAGTTGGAAGTCGCTTTCTCCACAATGCTGCGCAGCAAGGACCGGGCAGATAAACTACTGGCCCAGGTTGCAGAACTGGCCGCAAAGACCCCGTTCGGCCTGCAAGATGCCGCACAGGGCACCAAGCAACTGCTGGCCTATGGTTTCCAGGCGGAGGAAATAATAGGCACCTTACGGACGCTGGGTAATATCGCCGCTGGTGTGAGTGCCCCGCTGAATGACATTGTTTACTTATATGGCACGCTACGGACCCAGGGGCGCGCCTACAACATAGATATCCGGCAATTCACCAGCCGCGGTATCCCGATTATTCAGGAACTAGCTAAGCAGTTCGGCGTAACTGCCGATAAGGTGAACGACCTGGTTGCTGCCGGCAAGGTAGGTTTCCCTGAAATACAGAAAGCATTTCAATCCATGACCGGAGAAGGGGGCATGTTCTTCAACCTGATGGAAGAACAGTCAAAAACCCTCACCGGGCAGATCAGCAACCTGGAAGATGCCTTCACTCTAATGCTGAATGACTTTGGCAAGAGTACCCAGGGTATTGCCAGCACCACAATAGAAACGCTCACCACCATTGTTGAGCACTACCAGGATGTGATCAACATCATCGAGATATTGATCACTGCTTACGGCGCCTACAAGGCTGCTATTATCATTGTAAACACCCTGGAGCGTATTCGGGCTGTGCAGTTGGCCCTCCAGACTGCCGGTGTAAGTTCCCTGACGGTTGCCGAGTACCTGCACTACCAGGCCCTGGTGATCACGGAGAAGGCACAAAAGCTGCTGAACGCCACCATGCTGTCCAACCCTTATGTGGCGATTGCTACGGTATTGGCCGGCCTGACAGCGGCTCTGATCATATACGGCCGCACCGGCGTTGATGTCGCATCCAAAGAGCAGTTACTGGCGGATGCCAATAAAAAGGTAACGGATTCCATTGACGACCAGCGGGCGAAAATGCGGCCCTACCTGGACATATTGAAAGATGCCAACACTACTGAGGGGGAACGGCTGGCAGCCTATAAGAAGCTGGCTGAAATTGACCCTAAAATAGTTTCCGGTATAGACGCAAAGGCAGTATCACAAGAACGGCTCACAGAGAACGTAAACGCTTACATCGAAGCTCTGCGCACTAAAATGAAACTGGAAGCCAGTGAGGCTGCTGTAACGGCTTCACTGAAGAGGGAACAGGAACTGCGTGACAGAATAGCTGAAATCCGGAAGCAAATACGGGAGGAAGAGAAAAACCTATCTGATTCGGGGTTGTTCTCCCGCAGCGACCGCGCTAGGTCCGCTATAAAATCTTATCAGTTCCTGATAGACGAAAACACAAAGAAGCTGCGGGAGCAGGAGAAAATAACCAATGAGCTCGGCGCCGCTCAGGTAAAGGCAGAAACCACCACTGCTGATGCAGTGAAGCTGACCAACGCTCAATTGATCGCGCAGGCAAAAAGCCTGGACGAGCTGAAATCTATCAGGGAGGACATTGAAGAGGCCTATAAGGGGTCAGAGGTGGACAAGGAGCGCGCACAGCTCGCAAAAGACCTCCTGGCGGCCGATAAGCGGGCAAAAGAGCTGGACCCATACGGAAACTATAAGAAATCAGCGAAAGAGGCCCAAAAGGAAACCAACAAACTGAAAACGCTGTTGGACCAAGTACTGGCATTGGAGGCGAAGGCCACGGGTGTAACCGAAGGAAAAGAAGATGGATCTGTTGCCAAGATTCAGAATGACATAGATAAGCTGATCAAACAGGCCCGGGCATTGAATGCTGGTGAAGGATTGATATTACGGATTCAGCGGGCCGGTCAGATCATCTTGGATGATGCCACCGCTAAGGCCGCCGCTAAGGATATAGAGAATAAACTGAACTCTGAGCTGTCAAAGGTTAATATAAAACTCACCACTGTACAGCCGGATTCCCAAGCAGAACTGGAGCTACGCAAACAGGCCATTGCCCAACAACTGGAACTTGATATCAACGCCACAAAACAGCAGTACGCGAACGATGTTTCCAGCCAGCAGGCCCTGCAGGACAAAATAGCAGAAATAAAAGCCAAAGCACGGAAGGAAGCACTGGACCTGGATAAGGAATATGCCCGCAGGTCGGTAGATGAACAACTGAACTTTATAAAGTCTCAAACAGACACTAAGAATATCCAGGATCAACGTATTGTTGATGACCCGCTGGCCACCACCAACCAGCGATATGAGGCGCAGGAGCGTATCTTAAAGCGTAATAAGAAGGCGTTGCAAGATATGCTGAATGTACTGGAAAAGTTCGCTGCAACCGGGTTGGGAGACACCAAAGAACTGAATGAACAAATAGACCAGTTGCGGAAAGAGATTGCTGGAGTGAATGGAGAGTTGAATAGAACTGAAGATGCTCATCTTGTGCAGCTATTGCAAGAATTACCCAAAACATTATATGAAGCAAGTAATGCATTTAGGAGTCTTGCATCTGACCTAGCCGGAGTAAATGATAGCTTGGCTGACACACTGGAAACAATGGCTGACCTGTTAACGCAGGTAGGTCAACTGGCCCAGGTTGGAAGTATTGTAGGGAAAGTGTCTACGGGAAAATTTGATGCAGGTCAAGGCGGCAATGCGGCTTCTTCTATCGGAGGATTGGCTGGCGCGGGTGCTGCAATTGGTGCGGTATTTGGCGGCGTAGGAGCTGTCGTAGGCGCGGCCGTGGGTGCCGTAGTAGGAGCTGTAGCCGCGGTCCTGAAGGGTGGCAAGAAAGTCCGGGAATCCCTGCAGAAAACATACGAAGCTATATACGCCTTCCAGGTAGCCCAGGAGCTGGGGGAATACCGGATAAACGAGTTACTGCGCGAACGTAACCTGATCAAAGCCCAGGAAGTAGAACTAACCTTGCAGGCGCTGAAAGCCCAGCAGGAAGCCCTTGCAGTAAACCAGCAGCAGAACCAGGCAGATCAGGAGCGCGTGTTGGCTGCCTTGCAGGGCGAGAGCTTCATTACTGGCCAAACCGTGGAGAAGTACGGGGGCTTCCTGGGCCTCTGGAAAAAGAGCCACGCCGTTAATCAATACCAGTCCTTGCTGGGTATGACCTTCGAGCAGATTGAAGCTCTGTATTCAAAGGGCCAACTGGACGGCCGGGCCAAAGCGCTGTTTGAAGAACTGCAAAAGCTACAGGAGGAAGGACAGAATATACAGGCCCAACTGGATTCCCTGGAGCAGCAGGCCCGGGAAATATTCACTGGTACTACCGCCGAAAGCATTACCGATTCAATTGTGCAGGGTTTCACCAACGGAGAACTGGCCGCTCAAGACTTCGCCGACAACTTCGAGGACCTCATGCGGAATGCGGCCCTGAATGCACTTAAATACCAGTACCTGGAAGCCCCCCTGCAGGAATTTTACAAGCAATTCGCCGATGCAGCGCAATCGGACAATCAACTGACATCAGGCGAGATCGCGGACCTGCAGGACAGGTACAACCAGATCATAGAACAGGCGGCCCAACAGTTTGAACAGCTACAGGATATTACTGATCTGAACCTGTCAGCAGGCAGTAACGAACAAAACACGCTGCAGGGGGCAATCAAGGGCATTACCGAGCAGCAGGCGGACCTATTGGCGGGGCAGTTCGGCGGCCTGCGTATGACAGCTATACAGCAGCTACAGATAGCCACGCAGAACCTCAGCGTATTGAACCAGATAAAACTGGATACGGCCAACCTGTCCAGCATAGACGCCCGGCTGCGGAAAATTGAAACTGTAGGAATAAAAATTATCAAATAATGGCATACCCTACCGGACAATATTACATGGATGGCGCTGATCTCTGGCTGGTGTACGGGATTACCATCAGTGCTGGCAGTGATGACCTCCTGAAGCCACCGGCCAGGAAGGACAGCATCAGCCATGATTGGGAGGATGAAAACGGTATTGACATAGACCTGTCCCGGGTGTACCTGCAATCCCGGGAGGTCACCCTGCAATGTAACCTGCTGGCTGATTCGGAAGTGGACTTTTGGAATAAGTACAATTCCTTCTTTGCTATGCTGATAAAGCCGGACCTGCGCCGGCTGGAGGTGTCAGAGCTGTCAAAGTCGTTCTATGTATACTACAAAGAGTTCCCAAGCTTCACCAGGTACACCAGGATCAAGAAAGGGCCTAATGCGGGGAAGATAGCAGCGCAGTTCCAGGTAACACTGGTGGAAGCGGAACCACAGATAGATTCCAGCAATGTATATGTAATTGACGAAATGAACCGGTTTATTATCACATGATCAGCATTGACATAAAACGCGGTAGTGATGTGCTCATTAGCATCAAGCCTGATAGCAGCAGCAATCAGACAAAAGGTATTATGGGTGATAACATAATAACCCTGCAGTTTGACCTGAGCAAGCTGGTCCCCTTCCAGATTGGGGACTGGTGTACAGTGTATGGAGAAAACTACTTTATCAATAAGCTGCCAGTTGTTAAAAAGAATTCCAGCCGTTTTTATGAGTACACTTTGACCATGCAGTCGGAATATTTCGACCTGGCCAAAGTGCAGTTTATGTTCTACGACGCCAACAACGAGCTGGCCGAAGGGGTGTTTTCCCTAATGGGCAATCCGGATACCTTCATAGATCTGCTGATAAAGAACGCCAACCGGGTGGGTGCAGGCTGGACCAAGGGCGCCGTTATCGGTGGCCCCTACCAGAACATGACGTTCAATTCAGAAAGCTGCCTTTCGGTGCTGGGCAGGATTGCCGAGCAGTTTGGCACAGAATATTTCATCCAAGGGAAGAAAATACACCTGGACAAGCGGCAGGTGGACAGAGGTATTACCCTGCAGGTGGGTAAAAGGAAGGGCCTGTACCAGATTGACCGGCAGACCTTCAGCGACAGCGCAGTGATAACGCGGCTGTATGCATTCGGCTCTGATAAGAACCTGCCGCCGGATTACCGGGGGTATGCTACCCGCTTGCGGATGACTGACGGCCTGTTGTATCTGGAGAAGAACACTGTCCAGTATGGGATCATTGAGCAAACCCAGATATTCGATGACATCTATCCGCATCGGACTGGTAAGGTTACATCAGTGAACGCGGGAGATCCGTTCATCTTTACCGACACCAGCATGGACTTTGATGTGAATGGGCAGCTGCTGCCCGGAGTGAGTGCAAAGGTAACATTCAACACTGGGCAGCTCTCCGGGTACACATTCGACATCGCCAGCTATAACAACTCAACAAAGACCTTCAGGATAAACAAAAACAAGGATGAAAAATCGCTCGATGTACCATCAACCCTACTCCGGCCAGCAATCGGTGACGAATATGTGCTGGTGGATATCATTATGCCGGAAACGTATATTACGAAAGCAGAGGCGGACCTGAAGACGGCGGCCCAGAACCTGCTGAATGTAGTGAGTGAGCCCCAGGAAGAGCTGTCCGTGACCGTGGACCCGGCATACTTCCGTAAAAAGGGGTACACTATTGATATCGGGGACCTGATCTGGATAACGGACGGCAGCTTGGGGATCAATAAGCGGATTCGGGTAACCAATACCGTCCGGTCGTTTGAAGACGAGTATAACTACCAGCTGACATTGGCGGATGCGGTGGCCAGCAGTCCCCCCCAGGACTGGTATAACGGCATCGGGAGCAATTCAAGGGATATTGCAGCGATAAACGAGCGAATGAATAACAGGAGCAGCGAAAACAACTTTGTTGGCAATGTGATCATGGCGGACATTCCCGGGGTAAACGACACTGCGGGTATGTTCCCGCTATATGTAGACGGGAGCGGCAAGGTTTATAAGAAAATATAATTTGTTAACCCACTTTTTGTTAACCCATGGCAATAGTACAAGGAACGATAGTAGATACAGGGCAGTCAGTGGATATTGAATTGCCTACGGCCAGAGTACCAGAGTTACCGGCATTTACAGACATAGCGGATGATGACGAGATCGCCGGCTGGGATCAGTCTGACAATAAGACCAAGCACATGACGGTCAGCCAGCTCAGGGCGAAGATCAACGGAGATGCCATTCCGGAGACACCGGTTCTTTCCGGAGCTGACATGGAAATCCACATCCCTCCTGAATTGGTAGGTCAAAACAGGATTGATATCCCCGCTCTGGCAGGATACACATACTCCCTTACCCGGAGGGGCCCCGGCCGGCTGGCTACAGATGAATTCAATGTACTATCTACAGGCGGTTTTGAGCTGGCAAAAGAAGGGGATCAGTTCTATGAAGGGGACCTGTTTTTTGCTCATATCTACGAATTGGAAGGCGGGAACCAAGAGTTCCCTAATCCTGGTTCCGGAGTATCACTGATCACCGGCATCAAGACGGTAACGCTGAACACTACCCTGGTGGCAGATGACCTCAATAAGTTGATCAACATCGCCGGTGCGACTACCAAGATCACGCTTACCCTTCCGGACGTAACGGCTATCCCGGAGAATACGATCATCCCTATTGAAACGATGGTCAATAACAGCTATCAGTCAACTATTACCACCCAGGGCGGCCAGAACATCTATTTCCGTAACAGTGGGCAGACAAAGGTATATATGGGACGAGGTGAGGTGCTTTGGGTAATGAGCAGTACCGACGGATGGTATGTAATCAATGCCTATGGCAACTTCCTGGATGTCGGGCATGTTGTGATGGGCTACTCGAACACTTTGAATACCATAATAGCGCAGGGACAGCTCGTCAATAAAGATTCATTCCCACGGCTGTGGGAATACGCCCAAACTACGGGTGCCAGCCTAATTTCAGACGATCAGTGGAATAGCGACCCTATGGCATATAAGGGCTGCTTTTCCACCGGAGAAAGCAACGGGCTGACTTTCCGCTTGCCTGATCTTAGGGGTGTTCACCCCCGCTTCAATGATGCTGGGCGTGGTCTTGATCTGGATGGGCGAACCTTCAACAATAACGGTGGATATCAGGCAGATGCCATGAAAAAGCACAAGCATATTGAAGGCACCCATGCTGAACCGGGAACAAACTTTCAAACATATGGGCAGTTTGGGACGGCAAAGAACGGATGGAGAGTTGATTCCAGCAATGCCCAATGGGTTCAAAACTACACCAGTGAGGAAGGTGATTCAGACAATGAAACCCGTGTGAAGAATATAATTTTCACGGCTTTATTAAAAACATAGAATAACAAAGGAACTTAATTTTATAAGATGAAAAAATTGTTTGTTACCCTGTCGCTAATATGCGCTTTCCTGCCTACATGGGCACAATTCACTTACCACAATGCGGTGCCGCAATGGTATGACCTTTTAAGAGTGGATAAGCTACTCTGGATTAACACCTCAGATACTACCGGCTACCCCGCTGTTATGTACAAAGGTGCGGTAGTATTCCGGCAGCAGCCTGGTGACACAGCCCATTACTTCAGCAACGGCTTGCGATGGCTAAAGATCGGCAGCGGCGCTACTGACCTTTCCGGGTACTACACCAAAACAGAAAGCGACGCCCGCTACCCCCTCCTTTCCGGGTCATATAGCAACCCGTCCTGGATCACAGGCCTGGCATGGAGCAAGATCACGGGACGGCCCACGACATTGGCAGGGTATGGTATCACGGATGCGGTGCCGCTTTCGCAGAAGGGCACCGCTAACGGAGTTGCCACACTGGATGCGTCCAGCAAGGTCCCGTTATCCCAGATACCTGAAAGCCTGCTGGGTGCTGTGAACTACCAGGGAACATATAACGCTTCAACCAACACCCCAGCACTCCCGACAGCGGCCAGTGGCAACAAAGGCTGGTATTATGTTGTCAGTGTGGGCGGCACGCAGCAGAGCCTTAATCTGCAACCTGGGGATTGGGTAATAAGCAACGGATCATCCTGGGGGAAAGTGGATAACAATAATGCTGTTACCAGCGTGTTCGGCCGCACCGGGGCAGTGACAGCGCAGAGCGGGGACTATACTACATCGCAGGTAACGGAGGGGAGCAATCTATATTTTACGAATGCGCGGGCGCGGGGGGCGCTTAGCGCTGGTACAGGTATATCGTATAACAACACTACTGGCGTAATCACCAACAGCGCACCGGACCAGGTAGTGGGATTAACGGCCGGAACTGGGATCAGTGTAACCGGTACATATCCGAATTTCACCGTTACTAATACAGGAGTAACTAACACCCCAAACCTTCAGCAAGTAACAGACATAGGAGCCATCACAACCAATACCATAAGGGCTGCTGCATTCCAATCTACTATAGACCCTGGTAGTGCCGGGTATTCCTTAATGAATGCGGGAGCCACACTTAGGTGGATAGTGAGGGGGATCAATGCCGAAGGCGGAAGTAATTCAGGCTATGATATCTCTTTCAATCGGCGCAATGACGCTGGGGCATCAATAGGTGATGCTCTTACTCTCATTAGAAGCAACGGTAATGCTATCTTTGGGGCTGGCGTTTCTATCGGTTCAACAAGCCCTGACCTATCCAATTCAAGATTTTACTTGAATGCTGACGCGGGACAGATAATCAGGAACCCTGGTGGCCCCTCATTATCTGGGGGCGGTCGTTTACGCCTGATGCAATCCGGATTACCGGATCAGGCAGACTATCCATTAGGTCGCATATTATTCGATGGGGACGGTAATACTAGTGGTGTTGGGTTCATAAACCCAAAACCCGGTGCGCAGATTGCAGCGCAAGCAGATGCCGCTTGGACAGATTTAAGCTCATATCCAACCCGGCTTAGCTTCTATACAAACACAGGAACAACAACCACAAGCGAAACAATGCGGCTATCGTCAATTGGCTGGCTGGCAGTGGGGAGTGAAATCTCATCCAACTATGGCATTGCTGCACCTTTTGTCGTCTCATATGATGATGCGCAATTCGATGTATCCCCGACAAGCAGTTTCGTTACATTCAACACCAGGAATAGCACCAGTGGGAATACGGTGCCAATGATACTGAATGCAAGCGTATTCAGACTGAATGCTGGCAATGGCACAGGAGGCGTCGGGATCAATAAAGATGCCGGCGCAAACATCGCCCTTGACGTGAGCGGTCGCACTAATTCCGGGGGTGTATCATTGGGGGTTCGTACAATTACGGCCAGCACAACAACTACCGTTAATGACTACACCATCATCAGCCAGGCCACCACGGGAAACCCTACCATCACCCTTACAGGCGGGAGCGGCACCATCTATGTGCTCGTAGAAGAGGCGGCCAATCCAACGAGCAACGGCATGAACTGGACCCCGGCAATCACTTATAAGGGAGCAACATACAGTAACGCCAACAATGCGGCATTAAGCGCGTATAGCCGGTTCATGGTGCAGAATGTTGGAGGCACCTGGTATTTAATTGGAGCAGATTAAAACGCAAATAGTCATGAAAGAACGACTCACAACAGAATTGCTCGCCGCCGCAGGAGGCTTGGCATTCTTCAAAGTAATATTCCTGCCGGACGCCAACCTCCTGGCGTGGGTGTTTATCTCCATGCTCCTGGACCTGATTACCGGCGTAGTCAAGGCCGTGGTGCTGAAGCAGGCCCGCACCAGCTCCGGGTATAGGAAAACAGTGATCAAATTCACGCAGTATGCCGGCGCCATTGCGGTGGGGATCATCCTGGCCAACACGATGCAGAAGGACAGTGCCATCGTAGGCTACGTCAACAGTGCGTTGCTGATATTGCTGATCTACATCGAGGCAACGAGCATATTTGAGAACCTGTACGCCATCGACAATAGTAGCCCGTTTTCCAGGTACTTTATTGCGCCCATCCTGAAGCTGCTGACACTGGCGATTAAAAAATCACCGCTGAACCAGGCAGCCGGCAAAGAAAAATAACGACCATGGCAACACTGAGCAACGTAATAGCAGCGGATTTGACCATCAAAGTACAGCGGATGGCCAGCTATCCACCTTTCGGTTTCGAGTTCTACGAAACTGAAACAACGGCCATCGACCTCACCACCCTGGTAGATGTCAGGATGGACATTGTAAACGGCGTGGGGGTAAAGGTCAAGCAGATGAGCATAGGCGCCGGCTTTGAAATAGCCAACAATCCAACTACCGGCGCCCCTACTGTGCTGAAGATGGATAAAGCATATGCTGCTGATAACCTGGCCGCGGGCGCGTACCGGTATGACATGCTGGTAGTGGCCAGTGAAACGGAAGCCGGTATACCGGTGAGGGGCTCTTTTATCGTAGAACCAAACATAACAGAGTAATGGAAATCGTAAAGATCATAGTAGGAACGTTCGGAGGTGGTGGCAGTGTTCAGGTCATTGATAACCTGACATCTTCCAGCACCACGGCCGCATTGTCGGCCAATCAGGGACGCGTGCTGAATGAAACGAAGGTGGATGCAGCCGGTGCTGCCGCGGCCGCGCCTGTTCAATCAGTGAATGGCCGTGGTGGCCTCGTAACATTGACAAAAGCAGATGTAGGGCTGGGCGCCGTGGACAATACCAGTGACGCGGATAAGCCGATCAGTACCGCTACTGCGGCAGCTCTAGCGGAAAAGGCAAACACGGCTGATCTGGCTCCCGTGGCAACATCGGGCCAATATGCTGATCTGCAGGGTACCCCGCAGATCGTGGTTGCGGAAACAATGCCCTCGGATATTTCAGGATACCCTGATGGGACAATCTTCATAATTGGGTAAGATGGCAAAGAGGTTACACATAAAGCACGGGGCTACCGTCTATGATGCTATGTTGCATGAGCTGTACCTAAAGGAGACAGGCGCCTACCTTTTTCGTGAGGGCGATATTGTTAAAGCGAACGGAGCAACATATCCTATCCTACGGGATACAGGGCCGCTATTGTTTGGGCGAAGCACCGGCAGCAGTATGCAGTTAACGTGGGGGTATAATGACACCCTGAAGAATAACCCGGTTATAGTGATAATCGGCAGCAGCCATGCGGTCAGCCTAAACCTGTCCCCACCTGACACCATGCAGTATAAGCTGCAGCAGTTGATTAATGATAACTGGGGTGGCGCTACTATTCACAACCTGGGCGTTCCCGGGGAATACACAGATCACTGGCTGCCTACGGAGCTTGGGGGGCTGCCTGATCGTAACATTGATGCCGCCAACTCCTACAACCCGGACATTATAATCCTGGTGGGGCCTACCAATGACGCGCAATATAATACCCCGGAGCAGGCCACGGCCAACCTGCAGACAATAGCTGCTGCTGCCAAAGGGAAATTCTTCGTTCATTCTCCGATCCGGCGCGGGGATTATGATGCCAACCTACTGGCCCGGTTAGCGGCAGAGAATGTCCTATGGACTGCGGCATTCCCTTATGTTCTGTTTCGGTTATGGGACATACTGGAAGATCCGTTCGGTCCCGATTTCCAGAGTGACCACATTCACCTGAGCCCGCAGGGTACGACAAAGCAGGCAGACGCCATGTTTGCGGTCCTGGACCGGGAACTACGCGCAAATACAGCCTATCTACGGTTTGACCTTGACCGGTCGGATGATGGCGCCGGGGGGTGGGGGCTGTTTGATCAGGTAGTTGATCAGCAGGTAATCCGTAAAACATTCGCCAAACAACCAGGATATTACCGAATGCGGGCGGCACTGAAGGATGGTAGCTATACAGCTTACAGCAACATTGTGCAGATAATGAACGCAGTCCCTACTGCGAATGCCGGGCCAGATCAAAACCTGCCGGCAGGCAACACGTCCGTGGTGCTCAACGGCTCCGGCAGCGATACTGACGGCACAATTGTCAGCTACCTGTGGACCGTTATTTCAGGCGCCGGCCTCACTCTGCAGGACGCCAATACACCTACGGTGACGGTTAACGGCTTGGCGGACGGCCAATCCTATACATTACGGCTAACGGTTACGGACAACTGGGGGGCATCCGGTAGCGATGATGTGAACATAACGGTGGGGGCCGTTTCCGCCGCTGTTTCTCAATTCAATTTTTGTGCTTCGCCGGCAGATATACCTGGTTGGGAAACGATAGCCGGCCAGCCCCACTTGGCCGTTTTGTCGGGCAGCCACAACGGCATTACGGTTGACACGGTTGCTACCAACCTGTGGGGTAACCTGGGAGGAACAACCGCCAGTGACGTAAACGGGGAAGATACCCCTAACCCGGTGTTTGCTTTCAATGCTGAGGTCACCCGGTCATTCTTCTTTACCTACAGCAATACCTACACGCCGGGGAATGAAAACGTCCGTATCAGTGGGTTTAATCCCGGTGAGGTGGTCCCGCTGATTGAGATATTGGGCAGCCGGGATGCTGCCGGCGTTTCCTTCGCCACGCGGCTATGCGACTATACCCTGGTTGACGCAAACGGTTCGTACCTGGTACATGACTTCGATGTAAAAGGGAACACCGCCAACCTGGTAACCTACCAGGACATGCAGGCAGATGCCAACGGGGTGCTACTCCTGGCGGTATATCGGCGCCTGCCCATAGATGGGAATCATGAAGTGGGATATTTAAATGCAATGAGAATAACACGAAATATATGAAACAGATAGTAGCTTTTTTATTACTGGCGGCCTTGTCCGGCTGCATGACGGCGGGCCGCGTTACTGGATGGCTGAATGATCACCCGGCGGCCAGCGCACGGTATTGTGCGGACGAATATCCCGTGAAGACCATCACTACCGTGACGGAGCGAGTAGAACATGACACCATCACGGTGCCCGGTGGGCAGGTGGTAATCCATGATACTATTCCGTGCCCGGATGGCACCAGCGTGCCGGTACAATATGAGCAGCCGTGCCCACCAGTGAAGGTAGTAACGCAGACCGTGTACCGGGATAGTGTGGTGAAGGTGGAGAACACCGCCCATGTGCGTGCCCTGCAAGCCGATAGCGCATACTTTGTCCGGAAGGCGAACGAAGCCACGGTCAGGGGCGATAAGTGGCAGAAATGGGCTTATTACGCGCTTGCAGGGGTGGTGCTTCTGGCTGGCTGGACGTTCCGCAATCCAATTTTAGGATTGGTTAAAAAGTTGATAGCATGAGCGGACTGAAGATAGTGCCTGTCACTTTTCGTGAGGCATGCGCCTACATCGTTCAGCATCACCGTCACCATTCGGTGCCACAGGGCCATAAATTCTCAATAGCTGCAAAAAAAGGCGATTCCATTGCAGGGGTTGCAGTGGTTGGGCGTCCTGTTAGTAGATACCTTGATGATGGCCTAACGGCTGAAGTGACGAGGCTGTGTAGTGATGGGACCAAGAATGTATGTAGCATGCTGTACGCTGCATGTTGGCGGGCAGCACGAGCGATGGGATATACGAAACTTATCACATATACGCTGGATACAGAGCCGGGAACCTCTCTTTCGGCTGCTGGCTGGAAGTGTGCCGGGCCTGCGGGCGGCGGTTCTTGGAACGTCCCCAGCAGGCCACGACAAGATAAGGCCCCGATACAGAGCAAGATAAAATATTACATATGCGAACCATAAAATATATCGTAATACACTGCACAGCCACGCAGCCCAATGCCACCGTGGAAGCCATTCAACGGTATTGGCGAACGCCCAAGCCCAACGGGATGAACTGGAAGAATCCAGGCTATCATTACATCATCCGGGCCAACGGAGATATTGAAGTATTGGCCGATGAAAGCCAGGCTACCAATGGCGTGGCCGGTCATAACCAGAATAGCATACACGTAAGCTACATCGGCGGCGTGGACAAGCAGGGTTATCCCCTGGACACGCGCACGCCGGAGCAGCGGGTAGTAATGAAAGCTATGGTGAAGATCCTGAAGGCCAGGTACCCGGGCGCCATCGTCCAGGGACACCGGGACTTTTTAACACCAGGTACGGCAGGCTGGAAGGACTGCCCCAGCTTTGATGTACGTACTTGGTTAAAGCAAGAAGGGATATAGCGCCAACATTTACATCCTATTAACCCGGCAGCAGGGTATAAGGCATTATTTTTGCCATGCTCACATAAAACTTGGTTGGTTTTAGCCGCCCTTCACAGGGCGGTTTTTTATTTATCTGACATCATGTTTAGCAACCATGTTTGCAATGATTTTATCCAGTTCTCCCTCATAAAGGTTGCTCTTTACGCTTTTGTCGTATACAGACATGAGGTAAACAACCCCATCTATTACCTTTACCTTAACGATCACTCGCGCCCCGTCGCGTTCGCCGGAGTTCTTATCGCTGATCCTCATCCTGATTTTATAACAATCCTTGCCGAGCGGATCATTGCCGGAAAAAGGGTCTGATTTCAGCTTTGCTAAAAGGGTGTGGAAATCGTCGCCAATGTGTGGGTATTTCTTCTTTAATTCACAGGCTTCAGAGATAAATTGTTCGGTGGTGAAAACCTTAAAAGTCCTTAAGGAAGTCTTCGAGTGATTTTGCTGTTTTCCTCCCGGCGTGGATTTCTTCGATTTCATGAAGAGTGCGCATTATTTTTTTTGCGTGTTTCTTAGCTCTAAATCTAACAATGCACCGCTCAATCCAGCCGCCACGACGTGTAGGGGGAGGGGTATTTGCCTCTGCCCTGCGTGTATAGGAGGGTTTTAGTGTAATTGCGTGTGCCATATCAAGGTTGTTTAATCGGGTGCTTAATAGCGTAAATGTATGTATAGCAATTGGTTATCAGGGATTTAATCTTTAGTTCATCATTGAAGCTTCATAATATATAGCAAATATATAACCATATATAGGAAATAGGGACGCATTCAGTCATAGATTTTATCTATATCTGATATAACTATTTGATTTTCATTTCATATTACATTATTTCGTTATGGGAAAAATCCGAATTATTGCGTAAATACCCTGCGCAGCAGCTTTCCACCTTTGCAATGCCTGGCGGCAGCCAGCACGTATAAAGGTGCTGGTTAAGAACCACCCTGCAGAGGTGGTTTTTTATTGAATAAACTTTCCCTGGTTTCCTGTTTGGGAAATTCGGGAAACTTTCACAACTTTCTGAAAGATTGATTTATTTTGTTGTTTTGATTAAAATAATTTGTTTTAATCAAAAATGTTTGTATCTTTACACCATCAAAGCAGGAGCGCCACCTGGGTAATCACTGGCAAAAACATCATGACTAAGCAATCCGCACTCCAACAACTTGAAGCCGCCAAAACCAAAGGTTACACTAACCTCTATTACACTGATGTTGAAGGCTGGGGAACAGCCATTGCGCGCGGCAATTACGCCACATCTTCAGATCAGGCAATGTTGCTGCTTGCCGCAGATAACAATTATGCGCAAGACTGTAATGATGATGATGAGATAATAGCCCGGGTTAGCGCGGCTCCTTGGGCTTTCTGGACCCCGATTGATGAAGCGATAGGATATGTGAAGGAAAGTGAGTTGCCAGAAGATAAGACCTATGTTGTAGAGACTATAGGCGGCTGTTATCTTGATAATGAATTCAATGAAACAGCTACATTGAAATGGGCGGCAGCCTTCGATACCTACGATGATGCTGAAGAATTCCTCGCCTTATACCAGATGGATGCAAAGGGTAAGGTGCTGGGCAAGGTAATTGAGGTAGGGCAAATCTATTAATTCAGCCGCCGCCCCGTAAGGCGGCATACTTTTTTAGCATGAAGCATATTGCACATAGCGCCCACTGGCATTACCTGACCGGAGAACAGATCGTTGCAGCTTTCGACGAGGCGTTTCCCAATGTTACCATCCAGCCTAACCTTGACATTGTGATGCAGTTGAAGGACATGGAGGTGGGCACGCTGGAACTATTGGAGAACCGAACGGGAAGCAGCGTTTACCGCATCCGGGAAACCGGGGTAGTATACCAGCTATTCCAGCCGAATGGCGACCTGTTCGAGTATGACGACTACGACAGCTACCTGGAGGAAGACCCGGTAGACGAGCTGATCGAGGCATATGCCAGCCGGGAGCCGGCGCATGTGCTGGAAAGAAAGGGTAAGGACATCTGGGTGGAGCGGAAGAAGCCGCCCCGATTCCGGGCAAGGTATACACCAGATAACCCACTGAACCACCTATCCGACCTGGAATGGCTGGACGGTGAACCAGACTTCATGCAGCAGGCACGATTGCTGCGAAAAGCAGCCGCTTTTTTAGTGAAAAAGTTAAAGAAATGAAAACGAAAGATAAAAGAGGGGGCGCCGGCCGCGGCCAGGGGAATAAACCCGGAGTAAAACGGGTGGCGGAGCGCCGCATCCAACAGCCGCTTACCATCCTGCCCAGCGTACTAGAACCGTTTAAAGCGAAATACGGCCGGGGGTGGAGCCGGCGAGTGGAGGAACTGATCAGGCAGGACCTCCAGGAATAAAAAGGGCCACCCAAAAGTGAGCGGCCCGTTACATCCCATTGTTTGTTTATCATAAAGTTAAGTAACCTTTAGGCTGGGTGCATTGAAGGTAAAGGTAGATCCCTTGCCCTCTATGCTGTGAACCTTCAGGACGCCCCCCAATCCCTTCATGTTCATGGTGACAATTGCCAGCCCTAGCCCGCAACCAGGCATCTTTTTGTTAAGCCGCACAAAGGGGGCGAAGATGTCCTCCATCTTGCCGTCCGGGATGCCTGGTCCGGTATCTGCCACATCAATATGCAGTAGTCCGCTTTCCAGGTAGCCCTTAATTGTTACCCTTCCTTCCTGGGTGAACTTGATCGCATTCGTAATTAGGTTAGAAAGGATTCGTGTTAATCTGAGCCGGTCAGTGGTAACAGTGACAGGCGCCCGGGAGCTGATTACCACCTCATACTGCAGGCCCTTCCCTTCCGCCAGTGGCTTATAAAGACCGGCAGTATTCATCAGCCACTTTTCAACGTCGATGACTTCCAGTTTCAGTTCATCGGTACCGCCCCGGGCAATATCCCATATATTGTTGTAGAGGCCGTTCAAGGCCAGAATACCGTTCTTCACGGTATCCAGGGCGTCCAGCAGATCCTCAGTGTCACGAAGGCCTTTAAGACCTTCCAGCACCACAGACATGCTGCTGAGCGGCATGTTCATGTCGTGGGCCCAACACTGAATGAATGTTTCTTTCTGGGCCAGGTCTGCTTTTAATGTGTCAATTTCAGCTTCCAGTTGGCGGAGCCGGGGGCGCGAGGTAAGGAGATTCTGTAGCATTGTCCAGGGTTTTGATTTTGGGTTTAATTTTTAACCTGGCCCAAAAAAGAGGCGCAGGTCTCAACTTGCCGCGCCGGGGAGCCCGTTGGAAGGCTTGGGACACGAGCAAAGAAGAGCCCACGCCATGAGGTCGTGAGCTTTCTTCTCCTCTTCGTGGTCCCATGAAATTTCCAACTTTCCCGGACACGAATCGAAAGAAGCAGCGCCAATAAGATTGGGGGCTGCAAAGATATAAATATCCACCGTTCTATAAAAACCCCGGCCCGAAACGACCGGGGTGAAAAAAATCCCTTAGCACCAACCAGGCAGTACCATAATCGGTATGAATGAAGGTAGGAAAATTTACCCTATATAACAACTTCTTTAAAAGTACTTCCTTATAATATTTCTTATAAAAGTTATTGTTTATACGTTTGCTCTTTCAGATGAAGCAAGAGGAACGTATATTAAAAGATTTTGGCAAGCGACTTAAAGCGATGCGGGAAGCCAAGGGCTGGACACAGCTCGACCTGGCTTTTCCGCTGAAGAGTAGTGTCAGCCACGTAAGCAAGCTGGAGAATGGGCATTCGGAACCAGGGTTATTGATGCTGCACCGACTGGCTGCCATATTGGAATGCACTGTCCCAGACCTGGTAAAAGATGCCTAAGCAATCTTCCCGCTCTTAGTTCGAAGCACCACCGCCTTCCTCTTCCTGTGCGTCTTCATCTTCAACTGGCGGATGATAGCGGACCGCCGATCCCGGTTAACATCGTATACCTTTTCCACCATTGCCGTGCTGGTATGGCTGTTTTTCTTAGCAGCCTGGCGCTGGGCTTTAGCGATGGCAGCATCTACGGCCTTATCAATATAAGAGGTAGTGCGCCGGTGTTTCAAGCTATACAGATCTGCCGTGATCCCCAGCCGCTCTTTTATATGATTTTTCCAGCGCCGTGTGACCTGGGCCGGCAGAATTGGCTTATCGCGCAGCATAGGCTTCATTGCCTCACAGAATAAGAATAATGATTGTTTATAGTTTCCTGTTTCTTTCCTGATCTCCTGCACCTCCTCTATGATTTCTTCCCATAGTGGCATCACCTCCAGGTCGATATCTTTCCATACCTCTTTGTAAGTCCGATCTTTTTTCACCAGCGCTTTAAACCGATGGTTCTTCAAGTCTACATGCGTATCCTGCACACCCAATATTTCCGGGCGTCGGCAGCCGCTCTCCTGGAAAATCTGAATAAATCGCCAGTAATAGTAATCGTAGGCTTTTAATGCTGCGTTTACCCGTGCGAATTGGTCATCATTAAGTACCTCCCGGATCTTCCTGGTAACCTTCTTTTTCTTTATGCCATGCAAGGGATGTACTTTATATGCATCATACTCTTCTATTGCCGTGAACAAAGAGCTCAGGTAACGCCTGTGGTGATTGAAGTTACTGGCAGTCCACGTATCCCCTTTCTTTCGGCCGATCTCATCAAGTATCAACCGCATATCAGCTTTCTCAATCTGTCCGAGAGGTTTCTGATCAAGGCCTATTCTCGCCGCAGCACCCCAGGTATAAGTGAGTACGGACTTAAAATCATCCAATGTGTCGGGATCTACCTGCAAGCTTTCGTATGCAAAATCCAACGCATCAATCAACGGAGTATCTGGTGTAATGGGGCGCTCACCTTTCTTTTTATTAACCGCTGCAGGCGGCTGCATGTATTTCCCGCTGATCGGGTTGAAATGCTTCAGGTCTACCTTTTCTTTCTCCAGGGCCAGCAGTTCCTCAGTGGCCCCCTGCCGGGAGATCAAGTCCATGTACTTATTCATCCTGCGGCGCTTGATTAGCTTTCCGTTTGGGTGCTGGTCCCTGTGGGCAGGATCAAAGAACCGGTACCATACATACCACTCTACGTTCTTTCCTTTCTTTGTAATAGGTGCTTTTTGGGTATTCCAATTGGGGGGATAGACGGCAATTTCAGTGCGGTGGCAGCCATTAAGCAGCTGCGTGTAGGACTTTTCTTTCCTTTTCATACTGCAGGATTTTGTTCCGGTTTTTGTTCCGGGTTGATAAAAATCCTACAAACAATTAGATCGATATGACCGCTGGAAACCCTTATTAGATCGGGTTTCCAGCTTTGTGACTCCGTCAGGATTCAAACCTGAAACCTTCTGATCCGTAGTCAGATGCTCTATTCAGTTGAGCTACGGAGCCATTCCCTTTTTCACTTCCCGGTGTGTACCGTTTGTTTGAATTGGGATTGCAAAAGTAGGCGTTTTTTTGAAACAAACAAACAGTTGGCAGGAAATTTCTGCAATTTTCTGATTTACATTTACTTTACACCCGCTACTGCAAACTTACTTTCGGGCGGCAACCGCTACCGGGAAAGAAAATAACGAACCGAAGCATGAAGATACAACTCTGGAGCATAGGCAAAGAGAACGATCCCTACATCCGGGAAGGCATCGCTGTTTTTCAGAAACGCCTGCAACATTACGTGGATTTTGAGCTGCGGCTTATCCCTACCCTGAAACAAGCGGCCAGCCTTTCCATTCCCGAGCTGAAAAAACAGGAAGCCCGCATGTTGCTGGAGCTGCTGCAGCCACAGGATTACCTGGTAGCCCTGGATGAGCACGGCAAAATGATGACCACGCTGGAATTCGCCGGCTTCCTGCAGCAGCGGACCAATGCCGGCACGCGGCAGCTCATACTCCTGATCGGCGGGGCATTTGGCCTCGATGCCAGCATCCTGCAACGGGCCCAGTACAAGCTCTCCCTTTCCCCCCTCACCTTTCCGCACCAGTTGGTCAGGCTGATCATGACGGAACAGCTATACCGGGCATATTCTGTGCTGCATAACGAGAAATATCATCATCAATAGTTACATTTACACTTTTAACCGGACAGAACGTTTTTATGCTGACATTGAGCCTGGTGATCATTATTATCACGTGTATTATTTCCATTACGGCCTTCAGAAGGCCCGGAGAAATTGATAAGCTGAGCATGTGGCCTTACATGGTGAAGGAACACAAGCAATACTACCGCTTTATTACGGCCGGACTGGTGCATGCGGACTACATGCACCTGGGTTTTAATATGCTGACCATGTTCTTCTTTGGTAAGTATATTGAAATGATCTTCCAGCAACTGTTTGGCGGCAAGATCTACTTCCTGCTGTTCTATGTGCTGGCCCTGATCGTATCGGATATTCCCTCCTACATCCGGCACCGCAACAACTATGGCTACCGTTCCATTGGCGCATCCGGTGCAGTGTCTGCCGTGGTGTTTGCCTTTATACTCTTCCAGCCCTGGGCCAAGATCGTGGTGTTTGTAATACCCATGCCGGCCATCTTGTATGGCGTGCTGTTCCTGGGATATTCCGTGTACATGTCGCGGCGTGGCGGGGATGGCATCAACCATGATGCGCATTTCTGGGGCGCTGTTTTCGGCGTGGTGTTCCCCTTGATCATCCGGCCGGAGCTGGCCCGGTATTTTGTGGAGCAGATTACTACTTTGGGCAGGTAACCAGGTAATTAATAATTAGCTGTCCATTCCAGACACAGCACCTCCTGCGTCCCTTCCGTGATCTTGAAGCGGTCGTCTATCCGCATACCCACAACCCAAACGACCCGTTTGGCGGATTCCAGTACCCATACATTGTCCTTTTGTGGCAGGGAAAGCTTCTGGTCAATGAAAAAACGGCTCAGCTTCTTCTTTTTGGCCATGCCCAGCGGATAGAAATAATCGCCCTGTTTCCACCGGCGCAGCAGCAACGGGTAGCGGATATGTTTGCTGTCCAGGCAGGCCACATTCACCGCAGCGGGAATGCTGCCTAGCGCGGCCCTGTCCTGTATGCGCAGCTTTAAATGCCCACCGGCGGCATGCACATGGGATTGCTCCTTTTCAATAACGATCACCGCGGCCTCCTGCTGCGCCAGTGGCGTGATCAGCAGCCATTGCCGGTTACGGATAATACGGTGCGTGGCCGTGGCTACATACCGGCCGCTCTCGCTTTGCAGCAGCTCCAGCACCTGGCTTACCTGCGCGGGGGAACAGCCAAATTCGCGGAACAGTTCGTAGGCGATAGTATGCAGCGGGGCAGTTTGCTGCAGCTTCAGCACGGGCACCATAAAAGTATTGCCCTGCTGCACCAGCAGCTTTTTCTTATGCCGCGTCACTGCTTCCTGGTACAACAGCTCGGCTTCTCTTACACGTTCAATAGTGCCGGCCATATGGGGCACCGCAGCGGGGTAAGCTTCCAGGATAGGCGGCAGTACCCGGTGCCGGAAGAAGTTACGTGTATACTTGTCAGTTATATTGGAGCTGTCCTCCACGAAAGAAAGGCCCTGCTCATTGATATAGGCCAGCAGCTCCTCCTTTTGCGCAAACAGCAGCGGGCGGATGATCTTCCCCTGCACCGGCAGGATACCGTGCAGGCCGGCCAGCCCGGTGCCTTTGCAGAAATTCATCAGCACTGTTTCCACGTTATCCTGCATGTGATGCGCCGTAGCGATCCATGCATACCCTTCCGCCGCACGGGTATCTTCCAGCCATTGATAGCGCAGCTCCCTGGCAGCTACCTGCAGGGATACACGATGCTGTTCCATATAGGCGGCAGTATCAAAACGGGTGGTATAAAGGGGCGCCTTATACGTTTCCGCCAGTTGTCTTACAAACTGCTCGTCGCGTTCCGATTCCGTGCCTCTCAACTGGAAATTACAATGTGCAATGGCAAACGGGACGCCCGCTTTATGGAAGAGGTGCGTCATGGCCACTGAATCTGCGCCGCCGCTTACCGCCAGCAGTAGCGGTTGCCCGGCGGCGAATAATCTTTCCCGCGTAATATATTCCCTGAGCCCTGTCAGTAGGTCTTTATGCATATAGATATTTACCCGCTTAATACATCAGATCTTCATACGCCGCCTGCAGTTCATTGTAGGCGTGCATGTCTTTGGCCTCCCGGGCCATGGTCATTCCCTTTTCATAGATACTGCCGGCCAGCGCCTGCTCTCCCGCTCTTTCCAGCAGCTTGCCCAGGTGATAGTAGGAGCCTACGTAGCCAGGCTCATGCGCCAGCACCTCCTCAAACAACCGGCGCGCAGTGGCGTCGTCATGCAGTTTTATATACTCCAGCGCCAGCGCATGCTTCAGAAAACTGTCGTCAGGACTGCTTTCCAGGAAGCCCTTCAGTTTTGATATCCTGTCCATTGGTGGTTTTATTAGTTAGCCAATAATCCGTTATATTTGCTGATACCGCTTTTCCAAACCAAACAGTTTAGGTTATGAAGATTCTAGTATGTATCAGCAAAACTCCTGACACCACTGCAAAAATAGCTTTCACAGACAACAACACGAAATTCAGTGAGGCCGGCGTACAGTTCATTATTAACCCCTACGATGAATGGTATGCGCTGGTGCGTGCCCTGGAGCTGAAAGAAAGCCTGGGCGCTACGGTGCACCTGGTAACAGTGGGCGGGGCAGATACCGAGCCGGTGATCCGCAAAGCCCTGGCCCTGGGCGGCGATGAAGCCTTCCGTATCAATGCGGATAGCCAGGACAGTTATTACATCGCATCGCAGATCGCTGCACATGCCAGGCAGCAGGGTTATGACCTGGTCTTTACCGGCAAGGAGACCATCGACTACAACGGTTCTGCCATTGGCGGTATGGTAGCGGAACTGCTGGAGCTGCCCTTTGTATCCATTGCTGCAAAGTTTGAGCTGAACGGCACTACCGCCACGATCAACCGCGAAATAGAAGGCGGGGAAGAAATTGTGCAGGTGGAACTGCCGGTAGTGGTGTCCTGCCAGAAAGGGATGGCGGAGGCCCGCATTCCCAATATGCGCGGTATCATGGCTGCCCGCACCAAGCCCCTCACCGTAGTAGAGCCGGTAGCGGTAGAGCCCCTCACCAGCATCGTCAGCTTTGAGCTACCCCCCGCAAAAGCCGGCGTAAAGATGATCAGCCCCGACAATGTGGAAGAGCTGGTAAAGCTGCTGCATGAAGAAGCAAAAGTAATCTGATGCGGCGCTGATACGCACCCCTACGCACCTATTTCACGTAACACTTAAAAAAACAGGAAATGTCCGTTTTAATATTCGCAGATCAATTCCAGGGAAAAATAAAGAAAGCTGCTTTTGAGGCCGTACAATACGGGGCCAAAGTAGCACAGCAGGCCGGCACTACCGCCACGGCTATCGTATTGGGAGAAGCAGATAATGCAGAGTTGGCCGCATTAGGCAATTACGGCGCGCAAAAGGTGCTGCAGGTAGCAGACGCCAGGCTGAATGAAATAGACAGCAGCGTGGGCGCCAAAGTGATAGTGGCCGCTGCTGAGGCGGAAAATGCCCAGGTGATCATCCTCTCCCATAATTTCGACGGGCGCGCCATTGCCCCCAGGGTAGCGGCCCGCCTGCAGGCCGGGCTTGTAACCGGGGCCATCTCCCTGCCCGATACCGCCAACGGCTTTACGGTTAAGAAAACCGTATTCTCCGGCAAAGCTTTTGCTAATGTAAATATAACATCCGCCAGGAAGGTGATCACCGTAATGCCGAACACCTTTCCGCTGGAAAAAACAGATGCCACCGCCACCGTGGAGGCTTTCCAGGCGCCGGTAAGCGATGCGGACTTCAAAGTGAAAGCGACCAGTGTGGAAACGGTCAGCGGGGAAATTCCGCTCACGGAGGCCGAAACCATCGTAAGCGGCGGCCGCGGGCTGAAAGGCCCGGAGAACTGGGGACTGGTAGAGGACCTGGCCAAGGCCCTGGGCGCAGCTACCGCTTGTTCCAGGCCGGTGGCGGATTCCGGCTGGCGTCCGCATCACGAGCACGTGGGGCAGACGGGGCTTACCGTACGTCCCAACCTGTACATTGCCATCGGTATTTCCGGTGCTATACAGCACCTGGCGGGGGTAAACGGCAGCAAGGTGATCGTGGTGATCAACAAGGACCCGGAAGCGCCCTTCTTTAAGGCGGCCGACTACGGCATTGTGGGAGACGCCTTTGAAGTAGTGCCCAGGCTCACGGAAGCCGTAAAAAAGCTGCAATAGCAACTACCTGGCAGTCTGTAAGGGGCAGCCGGAACTGCCAAATGTTCCTTACAGACTGCCAACTTGTTTTTTAGATAGGGAATATTTTTCTAACTTCACGGTCTTACAAAATTATCAGCCGACAACGCGAGACAGATAACAGATATGAGAAAAATAGAACTGGAAATAGTTGCTTTATCGCACAGCATTACGCAAACACATTCTTACGCCGTGGTACTGGGAGAAGTGAACGGATTGCGCCGCCTTCCCATTGTGATAGGTGGCTTTGAAGCGCAAGCCATTGCCGTGGCGCTGGAAAAGATGCAACCCAGCCGCCCTCTTACGCACGACCTGATGAAAAACTTCATGAACGCCTTTAGCATAGAGCTTTCCGAAGTGGTCATCAGCAATCTCCAGGAGGGCATTTTCTATTCAAAGCTCATCTGCAACAACAACGACGAAACGATCGAGATCGACTCCCGTACCTCCGATGCACTGGCATTGGCCGTACGTTTTGGCTGCCCCATTTATACCTACGAAAATATCCTGAACAGCGCCGGCATACTGCTGGACGACCCCACCGGCAAGAAAGGCACCAAGCCTGCCACCCCTACCATCTCCGAGCATGAGAAAGGCGCCGAGGACGACCTCAAAGCGATGAGCCTGGAAGAGTTGAACACCCTGTTGCAGGAAGTGCTGGAACAGGAGGATTATATCCGCGCCATTGCCATCCGCGACGAGATCAACAGCAGAAAAACAGATAAATAAAATCCAAAGGAGGAAATTCCAAATTCCAAATACCAAATTCCAAAAGGGGAATATACCCCTTACACTATTGGCGAATTGTAATTTACGTAAATGCTTATCACTCCGTTTGGAATTTGGTATTTGGATTTTGGAATTTGGAATTTGGGATTTCCTTCTTTGAGATTTGGACTTTTTAAGGTATGGTTACTTTTCCTAATTGTAAAATAAACCTGGGCCTCCACATCCTGCGCCGCCGGCCGGATGGATTCCATGACCTGGAAACCGTATTCTATCCCCTGCCGGTAACGGATGCGCTGGAAGTACTGCCGGCCGCCGAAATGCAATTTCAAAGCAGCGGCATAGCGGTACCGGGCAATGCAGCGGATAACCTATGCCTGCAAGCCTGGCATTTGCTGAAAAAAGACTTCCCGGACCTACCCCCCGTTAATATTCACCTGCACAAGCATATTCCCATCGGCGCCGGCCTGGGTGGCGGCTCCGCCGATGCCGCTTTCATGCTGCAACTGCTGAATAAGAAATTCCAACTGGCGCTGTCCATGGAGCAACTCATCGTTTATGCCGCGCAACTGGGCAGCGATTGTGCTTTCTTTGTCCGCAACCAGCCCTGCTACGCCACGGGCCGCGGCGAGGTGCTGGAACCGCTGGCGCTGGACCTGGGTGGGTACTCGTTCCTGCTGGTGTACCCCGGTATCCATGTAAACACGGGCTGGGCTTTTGGCCGGATCAGGCCGGGACAGCCTGCGCAGGCGCTGCGGCAGAGCATACTGCAGCCGGTACAGGCATGGAAGGAGCTTATTTATAATGATTTTGAAGCGCCGGTGTTCAGCGCCCACCCGGTATTGCGGGAAATAAAGGAAACTTTGTACGGGGCCGGGGCTATCTATGCTACAATGAGCGGCAGCGGGTCTGCCATGGTGGGTATCTTCCCTAAAAATCAAATAGCCGGCATCTCGTGGGACGCCGGCTACCGGGTATTTAAAGTTCGCTGATGCTTATTTAACGGAAGCTACAAGGCTCTTGAAAGTAGCGGGTTCATTCATGGCCAGGTCTGCCAGCACTTTACGGTTCAGGTCCACTTTCTTTTCAGACAGTTTGTGAATGAATTCAGAATAGGTCAGCCCTTCAGCGCGAACAGCAGCGTTGATACGCGCGATCCACAACTGGCGGTAATTCCTTTTCTTCAGTTTACGGCCTACATAGCTATAGGTAAGGCCTTTCTCCAATACGTTTTTAGCTACGGTGTATACATTCTTTCTTTTACCGTAGAAGCCCTTGGCCTGCTTTAATATCTTCTTCCTCCGGGCCCTGGAAGCTACTGCATTTACTGAACGAGGCATATGATGCTTTTTTTGATCAGATTAATAATTAATATATCATTGCGTATGTTTCGTTCCCAGGTTGTTACCGGAAACTAATCGCCAATTTTACCGGAGACAGAGCATTCTCTTCACCAGGTTCAGGTTAGCATCGCTAACCAGCGTACTGCCTCTCAGGCTGCGTTTTCTCTTAGTGGCCTTCTTGGTCAGCAGGTGGCTTTTATAAGCCTTGTACCTTTTGATCTGTCCGCTCCCGGTCACCTTAAACGTTTTCTTAGCACGGGAATGAGTCTTTACTTTGGGCATCTTACGTCAAATTTGGTCTGCAAAGGTAGGGAAATATTTCAAACTACCCACACTCAATACCAACTATTTATTCACGATGTTATTCCTATTGCCCGATGTGGATAACTTTTTCACACTTTTTTATGCTATTTGGGGCTTCGGTAAACAATTGACTATCAAATCTGCCTTCTGACTTTTTGCGGTCCCCCCTCCTCCCCTGGGTGCCTTTTTGACATGGACACATTTTTTATTTTCTATATTATTCATAATTTTAATTCCAAAATATCGTCATATTTTATCCATATCATATATTATTAAACCGATGAACACCGAGCCTATGAAACTAGTTTACTTATCTCAAAATGCCAGCCCGCAGGAGCTTGCAGCACTTTTTCCGCTTGTAGATCATTGTAGTTCTATTGTGCCCCGGTATGCTTAACAACAGCCGGACTATTACTTTTTTCACTCAACTGATTACAAGCAACATGAAAAAGATACTAGCCCTCCTATTTGTATGTTTAGGCTTTGCCCGGGGAACCGCCCTGGGGCAGCACATGAACGCGCCAGCTAGGGTGTGTTCTTCCACAGACCCTACTAACCAGCGCTACGCTACGGTAAGTATCAGCGGTTATAATGGAACCAGGACTACCTGGACCATTGAGAGACCTGCCGGTACCCTCGCAGTACAGGGCACAGATTTTAATATATTATATGGCGACTACAATACCCCCTCTACAGGAGCAGGTGTCTCCGACGATAACCGCTCCATGACGATTGAGTTCCTCAGGGCGGGGACCTACACCGTCAGAGCGGTGGTAAGGAACGGAGGCCCTACCAGCACACCTACAGCTAATATTACCAGGACGATTGTGGTAGAGAACTGTCCAATGGACATCTGTAGAGGCCAGAATACCAATATGGCCGGTTTTATGGAGGATTTTGGATCCACTACTACCCGTATAGAATTGGATCCTTCAAGGGGAGAAATTGAGTATGATCCACAACTCACTAATCCTCTCAATGATAACTACTACAGCATTTCCAATCAAATGCAATTGCGCCCGGAATGGGAAGCGTCCCTGGACCATACCGGAAACACAAATGGCGCTATGCTCGTGGCTAACTCCGCGATACAGCCTATGCTGTTTTACAGCAGAAGGGTAAACGGACTGTGTACCGGCGCCACTTACAATTTCAGCGCCTGGTTCCGCAACGCCAATGGTCAGCAGGTGTTGGAGAACAGTTGCCAGGGTGGCTATATTTATGCCGGCGTTACCTTTGAAATATTAAATGCCGCTAACAACGCATTGTTAGCTTCCTTCAATACCAATGATGTATCCATGCCGTTGCAGGCCAATCCGCCTAACCGCGGCTGGCAGTTGTACGGCGGCAGCTTTAAAACACCTCCCGGCGTAAGCGATGTGATCGTGCAGATCCGGAACAATAATCCGGGCGGTTGCGGTAACGATATTGCCATAGATGATATCTCCTTTGCCTACTGTGCGCCTTATATCTATTCCTTCTTTGATGGACAGATGGACCAGTTGGGCGGCGAATACACCATGTGCGCCGGCGCAGCTACCAATCTTACATCCGCTTATACTCCTTCAGACTATTTCAATGATCCCAGGTACTTCTGGCAATATAGTGATGATGGCGTAAACTGGACCACCATTGCCGGTGACGGTGATGGCTTGACCGGTTATAACACCAGCGTGCTGCACTTCGCCGAAGATGCCCTGTTACTGATCGGGCATCCGACCGTTATCACTGAACGTTATTTCAGGCTGATGATCTACGAGGGCGGCAACGACTACACGACCTGCGCCCAGCCCTCCGTCCCGATAAAAGTGATCCTCCTGCCCAATCCCAGGATCACGGTGGCAGGGGCGCAAATATGTATCGGTTCCAGCGCCACGCTGACCGCCTGCTGTGGCTACGACACCTATACCTGGGATGATCCGGCAGCCACTGAGGCTGAAAGCCTGACCGTATCACCTACTACTACCACTACATATACGGTAACCGGCCGTAAGGACTATGGCTCCGGCCGTACCTGTTACCGTACAGCGGAAGCCCCGGTAATAGTAGACGACATGCCGGTGCTCAACCTGAACCTGACCGGTCCCAACCCGATCTGTATAGGCCAGTCGGTGGACCTGAGCATCGATGCGGCCAATGCCATATACGACATCGTATGGGAACCCACCGGTGATATTACAACAGATATCACTGATACACCTGGCAGCGTAGGCACCCATGAATACAAGGTGACCGTTACCAACGGCGCCTGCGAGGCCAAAGACAGCATTGATATCGTGGTGCAGGATCAACCGGATGTAACGCTCGGCGCCATCCCTGCTTCCTGTAACAACACCGGCAGCTTCACCATTCCCTTCAGCAACCCGGTGAATAACCCGCAGCGTTACGATATCGTAGCGGCAGGCGCCAACCCAATGCCCGGCTTTACTGCCATTAGTAACCAAACACTGAGCGGTACTTCCATTACCGTGCCTTACCCGGTTGGCACAGCGCCCGGCACCTATACCTTTAACCTGGTGCTGAGAAATCCGGCCCTGAGCTGCGAAAGGACCAAATCCTTCTCCGTAACCATTGCTGCGCCATCCACACCGCCTACCGGTATTGCGGCCAGCACTACGCAGATCTGCGTAAACGGGCCCGTTACGCTCACCGTGCAGGGCGGTAACCTGGCGACCGGCGCCCAGTGGGTTTGGTACGCCGGCGGCTGCGGCAGTGGTACGCCCTTGGGCACCGGTAATACCATTACCGTAAATATCAGCGCCACCACCACTTTCTATGTGCGTGCTGTAAATGCCAGCAGCCCCTGCCCTGCCACTACCTGTGCATCCACTACCGTAAATGTATACCCGATGCCGGGCAACGTAGACGCAGGCCCTGACCAAAACCACTGTGAGGACTCCGTATTTAACATGGTGGCCAACCAGCCCAGCGCCAATACAGCCAAAGCAGTATGGAGCATCATCAGCTCTTCCGTACCCGCTTCACAGATCATTATAGAAGATGTGACCCGGGAAGACACCAGGATCATTGTACCTAAAGGCGCTACCGTTACCCTTAACTGGGGTACGCCGGACGGAGTATGCCCTGGCAAGGATGACCAGATAACACTGACCAACTATATTAACCCGGCCAGCCTGGCCAATGCCGGGCCGGACCAGAAGCGTTGTAACGTGACCAGCTTTACGCTGAATGCTACAACGATATCAAGCGTGCCCACAGCCAGCGGTACCTGGAGTGTGGTATACACCTCCGGCGCCACACCGACCATCAGCAGTTTAACCAATCCTGCAGCTACCGTAACAGTAGCCGCAGGCGACTCTGTGGTGCTGCGCTGGACCGTTACCAACGGGATATGTCCCGCTGCCAGCGACGATGTAACACTGGTAAGCTATCGTCAACCTACCACCGCAGCCGCCGGTCCCGACCAGCGCCTGTGTAACGTAACATCCTTTACCCTGGCGGGCAATACGCCCACTGTAGGCACCGGCAGGTGGACCGTGGTATATGGCCCCAACGCCAATATTACCAACCCCGCCAGCCCCACTTCTACTGTTACCGTAAATGCGGGCGACTCCATCGTGCTGCGCTGGACCATTTCCAACGGCACCTGTACCGCCAGCAGCGACAACGTAACATTGGTGAGCTATCGCCAGCCCACCACCGCAGCCGCCGGTCCCGACCAGCGCCTGTGTAATGTAACATCCTTTACCCTGGCGGGCAATACGCCCACCGCGGGTACCGGCAGGTGGACCATCGTATATGGCCCCAATGCCAATATTACCAATCCTGCCAGCCCCACTTCTACCGTAACAGCGAATGTGGGCGACTCCATCGTGCTGCGCTGGACCATCTCCAATGGCGTATGTACGCCCAGCAGTGATGAAGTAACACTGGTAAGCTACCGCCAGCCTACCACCGCGGCTGCCGGCCCCGACCAGCGCCTGTGTAACGTGACATCATTTACGCTGGCAGCCAACACGCCCTCAGTAGGCACCGGCAGGTGGACCGTAATATATGGTCCTAATGCCAGCATTGCCAACCCGGCCAGCCCCACTTCTACCGTAACGGTGAACGCGGGCGACTCCGTAGTGCTGCGCTGGACCGTCTCCAACGGCGCCTGTACGCCTTCTACGGATGATGTGACCCTGGTAAGCTATCGACAACCCACCACGGCGGCGGCCGGGCCGGACCAGCGCCTGTGTAATGTAACATCGTTTACACTGGCCGCTAATGCACCCGCTGTAGGCACCGGCAGGTGGACCATTATATACGGCCCGAACGCCACTATCACCAATCCTGCCAGCCGCACTTCTACCGTTACAGTCAATGCAGGCGATTCCATCGTGCTGCGCTGGACCATCACCAACGGTGTTTGCGCTGCCAGCAGCGATGATGTGACCCTGGTAAGCTACCGCCAGCCCACCACCGCTGCGGCAGGGCCCGATCAGAAACTGTGTAACGTCACCTCCTTCACGCTGGCCGGAAACACGCCTGCTGTAGGCACCGGCAGGTGGACCATAGTATATGGCGCTGCCAGCATCACGAATCCGAACAGTCCCACTTCTACCGTAACAGTAGCCGTAGGCGACTCCGTAATACTACGCTGGTCCGTTACCAATGGTAACTGCCCGGCCAGCACAGACGACGTCACCCTGGTAAGCTATGCCCAGCCTACCACCGCTGCGGCAGGACCTGACCAGCGCGGGTGCAATGTAACGTCCTTCACCCTGGCCGGCAACACGCCCACCGTGGGCACCGGCAGGTGGACGGTAGTTTATGGCCCGAATGCCAATATCGCCAACCCGGCCAGCCCGACCTCTACCGTAACGTTAAACGCAGGCGACTCCGTAGTACTGCGCTGGACCATCACCAATGGCACCTGCGCTGCCAGCAGCGATAATGTAACGCTGGTGAGCTACCGCCAGGCCGCAGCAGCCGCTGCCGGTCCTGACCAGAAACTGTGTAATGTCACTTCCTTTACTCTCAACGCCAACGCGCCGTCTGTAGCTACCGCTACCGGCACCTGGACAAGGGTATTTGGCAATCCCGCCATCAGTAATATAAATGATCCGAACGCCACTGTAACTGTGGCAGTAGGTGACTCCGTGGTGCTGCGCTGGACCATTACCAATGGTACCTGTGCCGCTACTTCCGATAATATCACCCTGGTAAGCTATGCCCAGCCCACTACCGCTGCGGCAGGGCCTGACCAGCGCCTGTGTAACGTAACGTCCTTTACCCTGGCCGGCAACACGCCCACCGTGGGCGCCGGCAGGTGGACGGTAGTATATGGCCCGAACGCCAATATCGCCAACCCGGCCAGCCCTACCTCTACCGTAACGGTCAATGCAGGCGACTCCGTAGTACTGCGCTGGACCATTACCAATGGCACCTGCGCCGCCAGCACCGACGATGTAACGCTGGTAAGCTACCGCCTGCCCTCTACGGCTGCAGCCGGGCCGGACCGGGAACAGTGTAACAACGCCACCTTCACCCTGGCCGCCACGGCGCCCGCTGTAGGCACCGGCAGGTGGACAGTGGTAGCTGGCTCCGCTACGATTGCCAACCCGGCCAGCCCGACATCCACCGTACAGGTACCTGCCGGCGCAAGCGCTACCCTGCGCTGGACCGTTACCAACGGCCCCTGTGCCGCCAGCACCGACGATGTGGTACTGTCCAACCTGAACGTAGTAGCAGGCAATACCATCAGCGCCGACCAGACCATCTGTGCAAATGAAACCGCTGCGCCTATCGGTGGTGGCACCATCACCGGCGGCAACGGCACCTATACTTATCAATGGCAGCGCAGCACTACCAGCGGCACTACCGGGTTTACCAACATCCCGGGCGCTACTGCTGCTACCTATGCACCGGGCACCGTCAGCCAGGACAGCATCTGGTTCAGGAGGGTGGTTACTTCCGGCCCCTGCGCCAGCAGCATCAGCAATGCGGTGAAGATCTACGTGATCACCAGGCCGCCTGTGGTAGTGTTCGTTCCGGCTCCGATGACGGTGAACTGCAGGCTGGGTATGGATTACACCACCCTGTTCGGCACACCGCAGTTCAGCCATACACCTTATATCAACGAGCCGCTCACGATTACATTCTCAGACGCATCCACCATCAGCGGCTGTACCAGGACCTTTACCCGTACCTGGACCGCTACGGACCGTTGCGGACTGACCACCACCGCATCCCAGACCATTACGGTAGTGGATACGGAAGCGCCTGTATTCACTTCCACAAGGCCTGCCGACATCACGGTGAACTGCGACGCCATCCCGGCGGCGGTGAACCTGAACGCCTATGACAGTTGCTCCGGCGCCATCGTGGTAACACCGGTGGAAACCCGCCAGGATATACCAGGCGCTTGTGCCAGCAACTACCGCATCATACGCACCTGGACCGCTACAGACGGCTGTAACAACAGCGCTACGCTGACACAAACCATCACCGTACAGGATACCACCCGCCCGGTGTTCTCCGTAACACCGCCCAGGGATACCACCGTAAATTGCGATGCCGTACCGGCAGCGCCCACCCTGACGGCCACAGACAACTGTACGCCGGGCACCATCACGGTAACCGCTACGGATACCCGTCAGAATATACCGGGCGCCTGTGCCAGCAATTACCTGATCATCCGTACCTGGATGGCCCGGGATGAATGCGGCAACACCGCCACTGTTCAACAGACCATTACCGTACAGGATACCGCCCGCCCGGTGTTCTCGATACCGCAACCTGCAGATGTGACCGTGGAATGTGATGGCGTACCTGCATGGCCTGCAGTAACGGCTACGGATAACTGCAGCAGCAACGTGCAGGTAGTGACCAGCGAGCAGCGGACGGACCTGCAGCCCAACTGCGGCAACAATTACCGCCTGATACGCACCTGGACCGCCACGGACAATTGCGGCAACACGGCCAGCATGCAGCAGGTTATCACCGTACAGGATACAACAGGACCGGTGTTCACCGTACTGCCGCCGGCAGATACCACTGTGAACTGCGACCAGCTACCGCCGCCGGCCAATAACGTGGCGGCAACGGACAACTGCGCCGGCAACGTGACCATCAGCCGCGGCCAGGTACGCGAAACCATTCCCGGCGCCTGCAGCAGCAACTACCGCCTGATACGCACCTGGACCGCCACAGATGCATGTGGCAACACCTCCGTGGTGCGCCAGATCATCACCGTACAGGATACCACCGGGCCGGTACTGGCGCCCGCACCTGCAGACCTGGTACTGAACTGTGGCGACGCCATCCCGGCAGCTCCCCAGCTCACCGCTACCGACAACTGCGATCCCGGCTTCCCGAGAAGGGTAACGGCCGTAGAAGACCCCTATACCAGGGACGTATGCGCCGGCTACACCATCATCAGGAGGTGGCGCATCACCGACAACTGTGGCAACCAGTCTGCCGAAATGGTACAGCGCATTACCGTGAACCCATGCCCGAAACCGGAGCTGGACCCTGTATTGCCGGTGAACTGTTCCGACAACCCGGTATTCACTTTACAATTACAGAATAATGTCAGCAACCCGATCTATACCCTGGTAGGCGTAACACCCGCCAATGCCGTACAGGTGCCGCTGTCCCAGGCAAGCAATATGTTTAACCTGAACGGCGCTACGCAGGCCAGCTTCATCGTGCAGGACGGCGTAACCGGCTGTGTGTCCGATACCGTAACATACGATCTCCAGTACAGCACCAGGCCCATGGTGAACCTGGGCAGGGATACCACCATCTGTGGTGGCAACAACCTGATACTGGATGCCGGCGCTGCCAACTTCAACTACACCATCCGCTGGTCTACCGGTGAAACCACCCAGCGCATCAATGTGTCCACTGCCGGCACTTACTGGGTAACAGTTACCAATGGCGTTTGCGTAACCACCGATACCATCCGGGTAGACGTGATACCCATGCCGCTGGTGAACCTGCCGGATGCCAGCATATGCCGCGGCCAGAGCGTGAAACTGGATGCCTTTGTTGATGACGCCACCTACCTCTGGAGCACCGGCGCCACCACTTCCAGCATACTGGTAAGCACGCAGGAAGAATTCTGGGTAAGGGTGACCAAGAGCGGCTGTATCACCATCGACACGGTGAACGTAACCGTAAATCCGCCGCCGGATATCAGCCTGAACCGCGATACAGCGATCTGTCCTGACCAGTCCATCATGCTCACCGTGAACGTGCTTAATGGCGGGGATATCCGCTGGGCCACCGGCGCTACCTCCCCTTCTATCGTGGTGAATGAGCCGGGCCTGTACTGGGTAACCGTAACCAGGGATAACTGTATGGTAAGAGATACCGTGAATGTACGCCTGCAGCCCGGCATCAACGTGGAGCTGGGACCCAACAGGGAGATCTGCCCGGGAGGCCGTATTACGATAGACGGCACCACCCAGGACGCCATCTCCTACCTCTGGGACGACGGCGATCCCAACCCGGTGAAACAGGTGGACGCTACCGGCAAGTACCGGCTGGCTGTAATGGACCGCTTCTGCCAGCGCGTATACATGGATAGTGTGAAAGTATGGGTGACCTCCACCCCGTACATAGAGCTGGGCAATGACACCATGATGTGTATCGGCGAAACGCTGCGCCTCCGTGCAGATGGCTCCAATGTTACCAGCGTGCTGTGGTCCGACGGTTCTACCGGTCCGTTCCTGGATGTGACCCGCGCCGGCACCTATACCGTGACCGTGTTCAACGATTGCGGCAGCTATACCGACCAGATAACAGTAGATTATACGCAATGTGATCCGAAACCGACCTTCCCGAACGCCTTCTCGCCCAATGGCGACGGCCGGAACGACTCCTTCAGGCCGGTGGTAAAAGGACCGATGTATGAATATGAGCTGCGCATCTTCAACCGCTGGGGTGAGCTGATCTACCTGGGCCGCGACAGCAAGAAAGGCTGGGACGGCAGGTACCACGGCGAACCGGTAGGCGTAGGCACCTATGTATGGTGGCTCACTTACAAGAAAATGCCGGGCGGCAACCCGAACGTGATCAAGGGTGAAGTAACCGTTATCAAGTAACCAGTAATCACTTTTATAAAAAGAGGGATTCCACTCATGCGAATCCCTCTTTTTTAAAACAACACATAGATATTTTTAATTATTTAATATTTTAGTAAAATGACAAATTGCTACATGCTTTATTTCTAGTGTACCGGGCTGTAAATGTGGAACTTATACCTATGCCAACAATTTAACTAATAGAGGTACGCCAACTACGCTCTGCTCGGAATAATATTGTTTTTTAGTAATACTTCAGACCAGTGATAAGACTATCAGCCTTCCTATGCCTGATCATGGCTTTTGTGAGTAGTGGGACCGTGCTCGGGCAAGCAGTGATCAATGCGCCCCAAACCGTTTGCACTACTGCAGACGATAATGAACGTTACGCCACACTGAATGCTTACGTGAATGGACAAACGATAACCGACACCAGGTGGCTTGTGAATATCGGTACCCCCGGTACAGATTATAACGTCCTATATGGAGCCGTAAATACCTACCAGGCTGCTAATCAATCCATCGTTATTGAATTTATGGTGCCCGGCGTCTATAAGGTGCAGGCCGACATGGTGGATGCTGGTGGCGCTCATTATTTGATCGATGCTGACATTACCGTAACAGACTGCGCCATGCCCGTATGCAAGGGCGCCACCACTACCGACCTGGCCGGCTTTACGGAGGATTTTGGCACCACCACCATACCCATGGCGCTGGACATCGCAAGAGGCACCACCCAGTATACCGCCAATACCACCACAGCCCTACAGCCCGAACAATATTACGTGCACAGTACCACCAACAATGTGCTGCACCCGGACTGGATCGCCACGAACGACCATACCAGGAACACCAACGGCGCCATGCTGATCGCCAATTGCGACGCCCAGCAGAACATCCTCTACCGCAAGGCGGTCAACGGCCTTTGTAAAGGCGCCGTATACCGCCTGGGCGCCTGGTTCAAAAATATTGATAACCCGAACTTTTTCGAGAACGGCTGCGCCGGTTACCAGAACCCCGGCGTTATTTTTGAAGTGCTGGATCAAACCGGCACTACCGTACTGGCCTCCTTTAACACCAACGATATTTCCATCCCCCTGCAAACCACGGTAAATAACTACGGCTGGCAGGAGTATGCTTTCAGTTTTAAAACACTGCCCGCCAACACCGATGTGATCGTGCAGATCAGGAATGCCGGTTCCGGTGGCTGCGGCAACAATATTGCCATAGACGATATTTCATTTGCCTACTGTACGCCTTATATCTACTCTTTCTTTGACGGGCAGATGGACCCGCTGGGCACCGTATATACCATGTGCGCCGGCTCCCCTACCAATCTTACATCGGACTATACGCCGAAAAATTATTTCCAGAACCCGGTATATATCTGGCAGTACAGCCATGACAGCACCACCTGGACCACCATCGACGGCGATGGCGATGGCGTGAGCGGCACCACCACCGACGCCCTGCATTTCGTGGAAGGCGCGCTGCTGCTGGAAGGGAATCCCACCACTGTAGACAGTATCTACTTTCGCTTACAGATATACGAAGACCTGAATACGGAAAGCTGCGCCGCGCCCTCCGTACCCATCAAGGTGCTCCTGCTGCCTAACCCGAAAGTGGAAGTAGCGGACAACGAGATCTGTATAGGCGATACGGCTATCCTGGTCGCCACCGGCGGCTTCGATGAATATGTATGGGACCTGCCGCTGGATACTACCGCGGAACAGGTAGAGGTATGGCCTACCTCCTCCATTGTGTACACTGTTACCGGTTATAAATCCTACGGCGCGGGCCGCGTTTGCTCCCGTACGGGCGATGCCGTGGTGATAGTGGACGACAAGCCGGTGCTGGATACCATCACCGGGCCGGAGAACATTTGCCTGGGCGATGCCATAACGCTGGAAATAGACAATTCACTGGCGCTCTACGAGATACTCTGGACGCCCACCAATGATATCACCACGCAAATAACGCATACGCCTCCCGCGCCGGGTATAAACACTTACTCGGCCACGGTGACCAACGGCATGTGCGTGGTGACCGCCACAAAAGATATAACGGTGATGGATATCCCGGTTGCAAACGCCGGCGCGGATACCATCCGCCAGTGCAATGACGGGAATTTTACCATGAACGCAATGCCGGGAGCGGACGAAGCGGGAGAATGGAGCATTGCCGGTCCTGCCAACGGCGCCGTTATCACTTCAATTGCCGATCCTATGACTCCTATAACTGGCCTGGGCGGTGGGCAATCTGTCACATTGGTATGGTCGGTGCACAAAACATCGAACCCAGCCTGCGTTAGCACCGACACTGTCGTGCTGATGAATGTGGCAGTGCCCATTTCCAGCCTGGCCGGACCGGACCAGACCCAGTGCGGTACCACGGACGTATTTACCATGGCCGCCAACACCCCGCCGGCAGGCGCCATAGGCGCCTGGGACCTGCTGCAGGGCACGGCCGCCATTGACAACGCCAACGCGGAGAACACGACCGTGACCGTCACCGGCATCCAGGATGTGATGCTGACCTGGACCATCTCCAATGCCGCCTGTACCGGCAAACCGGATACCGTGATCCTGAGCAAGAAGAATGAACCGGGTATTGTGCTGGACGTAGTGCCCAGCTCCTGTAACAGCACGGCGGCTATTTCCCTGCCCTTTACTTCCGTAAGCGACAACCCGACAAAATATGACATAGCGCCGGCAGCCGCCAATGCCATGCCTGGCTTTACGGCCTTAATGGACCAGGCCCTGGGCAGTTCTCCCATTACGGTGCCCTACCCTGCCGGCATGGCGCCCGGTACCTATGATTTTATATTGACGATTAAGAACGATGGTCCCGGTTGCCGCGCAGACATCGCTTTCTCCGCAACCGTGGAAGCGGCTTCCGTAATGCCGGATTCCGTAGTAGCAGACAGGCCGGAACTTTGCGCCGGCGATAACGTGAACCTGACCGCCTATGGCGGCGCCCTGGCAGCAGGGGCCAACTGGGTATGGTATGCCGGCAGTTGCGGCGGTACCCCGCTGGGTACCGGCCCTGCCCTTACGGTGGCTGTAAACCAGACCACCACTTACTACCTGCGTGCAGAAAGCGCCGGCGCCTGCGCCAATTCGGATTGTGACTCCGTAGTGGTGACCGTGGTGGACCAGCCGCCTACCGTCGTTTTTGTGCCCGACCCGCTGACCGTGGAATGCAGGCAGGGACAGGATTATACCGCCCTGTTCGGCATGCCGCAGTTCAGCCATGCACCATACAGGAACATGCCCCTGAGCATATCCTATACAGACCAGACCGCGGTGAACGGCTGCGATCAGACCATTACCCGTACCTGGACCGCCGTGGACCAGTGCGGCTTTACCGTTACCGCAGCGCAAACCATTACCGTACAGGATAGAACGGCCCCGGTGTTCATCACGCCCAAGCCGGCAGATACTACGGTAAACTGCGACGGTATTCCGCCTGCCATTGACCTGGATGCGATCGACTCCTGCTATGGCGCTATGACCATTGCACCGGTGGAAACCCGGCAGACCATTGTCGGCGCCTGCGCCAGCAATTACCGCCTGATCCGCACCTGGACGGCTACGGACCCCTGCGGCAACAGCAACAGCGTGGTACAGACCATTACGGTACAGGAGCTGACGCCGCCGGCATTCACCTCCACGGCGCCCGCCGATACCATCGTGCAGTGCGGGGCCATCCCCCCTGCCGTTACGCTCACCGCTACGGAATTCTGCACCGGTAATACCATTACCGCTACGGCTGCAGACCAGGTGCGGGACATTGGCGGCGGCAACTGCCACTACGAGGTGCTGCGCACCTGGACCGCCACGGACGATTGCGGCAACACCAGCACCCTTACACAAACCATTACCGTACAGGATACCACCCGCCCGGTATTTACCATACCGCCGCCGGCGGATGCGCAGGTAACCTGCGATGCCGTGCCGGAACCGGCCGCAAACGTAACCGCTACCGATAACTGCGGCAGCGTGAGCATCAGCCGTACACAAACACAGGAACCGGTAGACATCCCGGGCGCCTGCGGCAGCTTCCGCCTCACCCGTACCTGGACCGCCACCGACCAATGCGGCAACGTGGCCACCGCCCGGCAGGTGATTACCGTATACTGCGACGGCCTGCCCGAGGTAGCGCTGGGCAACGACACCATCCTGTGCAACGGGGAAACCCTGCGCCTGCGTGCAGACGGCTACGGCATCAGCAACACCCTGTGGTCCAACGGCTCTACCGAGCCTACCTTCAGCGTAAGCCAGGCCGGCACCTATTCCGTGACCGTGTCCAACAACTGCGGCAGCGCGGAAGACGACATTACGGTGACCTACACGCCCTGCGATCCGAAACCTACCTTTGCCAATGCCTTCTCCCCCAACGGCGACGGCCGGCATGACCGTTTCCGCCCGGTGCTGAGCCGCGGCGCAATGTACGGCTACGAACTGCGCATTTATAACCGCTGGGGACAACTGGTATATGCCGACAGCGATCCCAGGAAAGGCTGGGACGGCACGCTGCACGGCGGCCCGCAGGCCAATGTGGGCACTTATATCTGGTGGGTGACCTACAAGAACGAAGCAGACGGTGCGCCGATAGTGCTGAACGGTATCGTGAACGTGCTACGGTAACCGAATAAGAAAAAGCATCATATAATTATTTATTGATATAGCGGGACACTGAGTGTCCCGTTTTTTATGCCCTTACTGCCGCCCCTGTTTAAACCTTTTTGCTGCCAGCGGGTTAATAATAGCGATGAGCATGCAACCATTTCTTATCCATTAAACTGTTGTACTATGAAAAACATCGAACAATTCCTGTCATTATCTCCTCATGAACTGCGCTCCACTACCGGAGGGGCGCTGTTTGATTTTTTTGCTGCCAGCCCAACAGGCGGCAGTTCCGTTGATTATACCGCGTACGCCACCGCCGTAGGAGCCGGTTATGCCGCCATGTCCACCGGTATGGCGAATTTCCTGACCTCCAACGGCGCAGGCACGGCCGCCTTCCTGAGCAATTTCCGGTACCCGGACAGGTGATGTTTCCCCCGGTGCTTCCGCAACATTCCATCATCATTTCTTTTCACTGTAAAACATCGTTAACATGAAAAATCCCGATCAACAATTAATTCCATTAACAGAAAATGAACTGGCCGCCACCAACGGCGGCTTTGACCTCCTGGGCCTGAACGGGCTGGGCACCGGCCTTGGGGCAGGACTGGCCATGCTGGGCGGAGGACTGGGAACAGGGCTCGCAGGACTGGGCAATGGCCTCGGCGCAGGGCTCACCAACCTCGGCAACGGGTTGATGCTCATTGGCGGAGGCTTCGGTCACGGCCTGGCCAATATCGGCAATGGTATCCGGAACCTGCTGAGCGGTATCACGGGATCCGGCAATATCGTATAGCACATGCTGCTACCATAAAAAAAGCAGCGACGCCCCGGCTAGCCAGGCATCGCTGCTTTTTCATTTGCACTTTATTAATAAAGTAACCTTGTCTTGATCGTGTGCTTTACTTCCTTCAGGGCCGCAAAAGCCTCCTGCGACAATTGCGTATCCACATCCAGCACCACGTAGCCGATCTGCTCATTGGTGGTCAGGTACTGCCCCAGTATATTGATCTTCTTTTGAGATAAAGCCGTATTGATCTCGGAAAGCACGCCCGGCACGTTCTGGTGGATGTGCAGGATGCGGTGCGTATTTTCAATGGGCGGCACGCTCATGGCCGGCACCGTATGAGAGCCGAAGCTGGCGCCCTTTTCCAGGTAGTTCAGCATTTTGCTGCTCACGTCCAGGCCGATATTGTGCTGCGCCTCCTCCGTGCTGCCGCCGATGTGCGGGGTCAGGATCACGTTGGGCAGGTTTTGCAGCGGGGTGCTGAAAGCCGCGCCGTTCTTTTCCGGCTCTACCGGGAACACGTCTATTGCCGCGCCGGACACCCGGCCGCTTTCCAGGGCTTCCTTCAGCGCATCCAGGTCCACTACCTCACCACGGGAGTAATTGATAAAGATGGATCCCTTTTTGGCATGCTGCAGGGTTTCCCGGTTGATCATGTTTTTCGTTATCGCCGTAGACGGCACGTGCAGGGAAATGATGTCTGCCGCGGAGAACAGCTCTGCCAGGCTTTTCTGCTGTACCGCGTTGCCCAGCGGCAACTTGGTCTCCACATCGTAATACATCACGTTCATCCCCATGGCCTCCGCCAGTACGCTCACCTGGCTGCCGATATTGCCATAGCCCACGATGCCCAGGGTCTTTCCCCTTAGTTCGTAGCTGCCTTTGGCCTCCTTCATCCAGGTACCCTCATGGGCGGCCTTGTTCTTGTCTGGTATGCGGCGGATGAGCATAACGGACAAGCCAATGACCAGCTCCGCCACGGAACGGGTGTTGGAGTACGGTGCGTTGAATACGGCCACACCGTGCTCTTTGGCGCTTTTCAGGTCCACCTGGTTGGTGCCGATACAAAAGCACCCGATCGCCTGCAGCTTTTTGGCGGCGTCCAGCACTTTCGCGGTGATCTGGGTTTTGGACCGGATTCCCAGCAGGTGCACATCCTTTATCTCGCTGATCAGTTGCTCTTCGCTCAGCGCCCCCGTCAGGCGGCGGGTATTTGCATAGCCCGCGTGCTTGAACTCCGCTACTGCGGCGTCACTGATGTTCTCCAGCAACAGGATATTGATCTTTTCCTTAGGATAACTTGTCAACTTCTGCTCCATATATTAGAATGTTATTATGCATAGTTCGCGCTTGCACAATTGGCTCAATAATTGTGGCTACGGAGGAAAACAGGGCACAAACCTAACAGATGTCCGGCAATAATCAAACAGGGGCGCCGGCAAATTTGATATTCTCAAAAAATATGCGGTAGTTTGTTGCGTTTTTAGAAAAATATATAGTAGTTAGCGGTGCAAGCCTAACATTTAGTGTTGATGAAGCGTTTTAAAGTACTTTTTTACATTTTGACCATATCCGGCATTGCCGTAGCTGCCATCTCCGGTTGCCAGAGCAACGCCGCACGCGAGAAAAGATCCCTCGGGAACAAAAAGGAAGACTCCATTTATGCACTGGAAGAAAGTGAAAGGCGGAAGGAAGCCGTCCTGAATGCTCCCCGCACCAAACAGCAGCAGGCCGAGCTGGCGGACTTCTTTTCCCACCGGCTGCTGAGAACAGGTTTTAACGGGGCCATGATCGTAGCCAAAAAGGGCGTGGTGATATTTGAGCAGTACCATGGCATAGAGGATTACCGCAGTAAAATGCTGATCAGTGAAAATTCTTCCTTTCAACTGGCGTCCGTATCCAAAACTTTTACCGCCATGGGCATTCTCTGGCTCATGGAGCGCGGGCAGCTCCGGCTGGAAGATACCCTGCAGATGTATTACCCGGACTTCCCTTACATGGGCATTACCATCAGGACCCTGCTCAACCACCGCAGCGGGCTGCCCAATTACCTCTATTTCTGCGACAGCCTCTGGGAAGACAAGGAACGCTTCCTGACCAACAACGAGGTGATCCGGCTGATGATACAGCACAAGCCGCCGGTAGAGCACCAGCCTGACCGGCATTTTCAATACTGCAATACCAACTATATCATACTCGGCGCCCTGATCGAGAAGATCAGCGGGCGCAAATATGCCGACTTTATGCGGCAAACCTTTTTTGAGCCGCTGGGCATGCACAACACCTTTGTGTTTGACCCCAGCAGCACGCCCCGCCCCCACCAGACCACCAGCCACAAGTACAACGGCCGCCCCGAACCAGACACCTATTTTGACGGCGTAGTGGGCGACAAGGGCATCTACAGCTCCGCGCAGGACATGCTGAAATGGGACCAGGCGCTGTATTCCGGCGAACTTTTTAAACCGGAGACACTGGCAGCCGCTTATTCCGGCTACAGCTATGAAAAACCGGGCGTCCGCAACTACGGCCTGGGCTGGCGGCTGATGGAATACCCGGACAGCAGCCAGAAGATCGTATACCATAACGGTTGGTGGCATGGCAACAACACGGTGTTCTATCGCTTTATCCAGGACACATCCACCCTTATTATTCTTGGCAACCGCTACGACCGCGGTATTTACCAGGCCATCCGGCCGGTACGCGCTATCCTGGGGCATGGAGAGGGCGAAGAAGAGTACGAGGATTAACAAGGATCAGCACATTCATCCGTGCTTCCGGTTCGGCAGCACATTTTCCCGTTTCCAGGTGATCTTGCCCGTAAAGGCTTCACTGCGCACCGGGCATTGCGCCAGTTGGCAATAATGGCAGCAGGCTGGGATGCAGGGGTCCGGGTGGATGAAGAACTCCACCTCGCTATTGGGAAATTCCCGGTTCACCAGCATTTCTATGGCTTTCAGCTCATCATGGGCCTGGCTCAGCTCCAGGTAGTACGGCAGCGTAACGTGGCAGTCAATATGATAGTTATTGCCATACTGCTGTACCCGCATGTTATGTACATCGATCCAGGTATCCCGGCGATGCGCCCGCAGTATCTGTATCACCCGGTCTACCACCTGCATGTCCGTTTCGTCCATCAACCCGGAAACAGAGCGTCGCAGCAGTTGATAGCCTTTCCGCAGGATCAGTCCGCCCATGATGACGGACACCGCCGGGTCCAGCCAGGTCCAGCCGGTAAAGTGAATGGCCGCCAGCGCCACGATCAGCCCCAGGCTGCTGTACACGTCCGTCATGATATGCTGCCCGTTGCCGGAAATAGTGATGGACGAGAGGCGGCGCCCAACCCGCACCAGGTACAGCCCCAGGAACAGGTTGACCAGCGTGGTGGCGCTGATGAGCCAGATACCCTGTGTAACCTCCCGCAACTGGGACTCGCCCCAAAAGTACTGCGCCGCTTTTACCCATATCAGGCAGCCGGCTATAAAGATCATAGCCCCTTCAAAGCCGATGGAAAAGAATTCCACCTTGCCGTGCCCGTAGGGATGGTTCTCGTCCCGGGGCTTGCCGGCCAGGAAAATGCTGTAGCTGGCAAAAGCGCCCGCCACCACGTTGATGATGGATTCCAGCGCATCCGACAGGATAGCCACGGAGTGCGTGAGGAAGTAAGCCGTGAATTTGGCGGCCGTGAGCAGGAAGCTCACCAACAGGGAAAGCAGAATAATGCGAAACTCTTTTCTTAGCAATGGTTCTGGCGTTGATATCGTTCGAAAGTGAAACGGTAAAGGTAGGCTATCTGGAGAATTTTCCGATAATGAACCACAGGAAGCTCAGCACTGCGCTGATGAGCAGCATGGTAGTAATGGGCCTGTCTTTTTGTCGCCTTTCATCCCTGGCCTGTTTTATGTGTTGCGACATTCACTTAAAACAAGGAGGTGACATGGATGCTTATTCTGAGATCATCCATCATGCGGTGGAAGCCGCCGGCAGGTCAGTCGTAAAGATAGAGCGGCTGGATGCCCACAGGAAAATAACCGGTACCGGTTCCGGGTTCTTCTTCTCTTCCGATGGATTTCTGTTTACCAATGCCCACGTAGTGCACAAGGGCCAGTATTTTAACGTGATGCTGCACGACGGCAGCACCTACCCGGCCGCCCTGGTGGGCGAGGATGTGGATGCGGACATCGCCATCCTGAAGGCCTCCGCCTTTGATTTCCAGGTGGCCCGGCTGGGCGATGCCCATGAGCTGCAGATCGGTCAACTGGTGATTGCCATCGGCAACCCGCTGGGCTTCCAGCACACGGTAACCGCCGGCGTGGTGAGCGCCCTGGGCCGCTCCCTGCGCAATGAGCATGGCCAACTGATCAACGACCTGGTACAGACAGACACGGCGTTGAACCCCGGTAATTCCGGCGGGCCGCTGATCAATTTCAAAGGCGAGGTGGTAGGCGTGAACACGGCCACCATCCAGGGCGCACAGGGCCTGTGCTTTGCCATCAGCATCAACTCCGCCCGGATGATAGCCGCGGAGCTGATGCAATATGGCAAGGTCCGGAAAGGCTACCTGGGCGTGCTGCTACAGCAGATCACCCTGGTGCCCAAACTGCGCACCGCCCTGCAGTTAAAGAACAGGACCGCGCTCTTCGTAACCGGTGTGGAGGAGCGCAGCCCGGCCGCCAAAGCCGGCCTGCAGGACGGGGACATCATCATTTCCTTTAATGACACCCCGCTGGAAACCGCTGACGCGCTGTTCCGGCAGCTCAGCCGGGAAAAGATCGGGCAGTTCCAGTTCATGAAAGTGATCCGGCAAAACCGGGTGCTGGAATTAAGGGTAACGCCCACGGAAAAGCAGGCCGCCTGAGCGGCTTCCCTCCTGCCCTGCATGGCGCGGTGATGCATCATTGTTTTGAGCTGCTGGCCGATCCGCAGGAAACGGTGGCCGTACGTGCATGTTCTATGACGGTGCTGGCCAACCTGGCAAAGGATTATCCTGATATCCGGAACGAGATCCGGCTGCTGGTGGAAGACCAACTGCAGCATAGCCCTTCCCCCGGGTTCATCTCCCGGGCCAGGAAAGTATTGAAAGCATTATGAAGGCTGAATTATCTTACCTGTTCGGAAGCATTGATGTTTGCCTGTACCTGCTCTTTCGTCATTTCTGCATCCGGCCTGGATTCATCAGTAAGCTGCACCTTGCCGCGGTTGCTCCGCACGATCCTGGAGAACAGGGATATCTCCTTGTCAAACAGGAAGCGGAAGAACAGTTTGGTCCAGGAAGTGTGATAGTAAAGCGTATCGTAAAATGAGGAAGCGCCTTTTCTTATTTCCGGCAGCCGGTTCCAGGGAATGGAAGGGAAATCATGGTGCTCGTTATGATATCCCACATTGAAAGCTACGTTATTCAATACCCCGTAGTAGCTGTAGGTTTCCTGCTCGCCATGGGTCAGGTAGTGCTCCTGTATCCAGCGGGCGCCCAGGGGGTGCAGTCCTACGGAGAAAAAGAAGCTCAGCACCAGGAAGCCGATGGCTTTAGGTCCCCAAACCAGCGAAATGGCCGTTACGAACGCGATCTGCACCAGCCAGTTCAGCGCGATCCAGCCGTCAAAAGGCTTGATCTCTTTCAGGCGCGAGATACGGAATATCTGGAAGATGGGAAAGAACAGCAACCAGATGGCCTTCCCGATGAAATAGTTATTGATCAGCCGGGCCTCCCAGCGGTTGGGCAGATCGGCGTCCAGCTCATGCACTCCCTGGAAGGAATGGTGCTTGATATGGTAGCGCTCAAAGGATACGGAGCTGGGCACTACCTGCGGGATGTTGGCGAAGATGCCTGCCAGCCGGTTGGCCGCCGGCTTCTTAAATATAAGCTTGTGCGCGCACTCATGGATCATCACGAACAGGGCGTGATCCGCGAAAGCGCCCAGCAGGTAGGCCGCGCCTGCCACTATCCACCAGGACTGGTCTGCCACCAGCCAGGCCAGCACTATCTGGAACGCTACCAATCCTACAATGGCCATAAAAGTCCAGGGATTTTTCCCGATCAGGTTCCTGATACTGGGATGTTTTTTAAGGATCTCCTTTGTTCTAATACGGTGTGGTTCGCTGTAGGTTGAATAGACGAAATCGCTTCTTTTTGTCATGCCGGCAAGATAGGAAGAAAAATTTCAATTTTACAATTTAGGATTTCTTATTATTTGTTAAAGTTGGCGGGCTGGCGGGATGATTACAAGGCGGTTAGAATATACCAGGCATTGCCATCACTCTGCACCTGTATACTTTTGTTATAGGTGCTGATAGCGTAGCTGGATGTGCCATCTATTGTGTCCGCACCAGAGGTTGCTACCGTAACACTGCTGGAATTACTGCTAACCTTTTTTATAAAATAAATGCGGCCGGTGTTGGAAGCAGCGGCGGGCAGGGTAACAGTGATAGCGGAAGTGTTGTTTGCCAGGATCGTGTATTGGGAATCATCCAGGGTGGTGCTGGAGGAGACGCTGGTGATGCTCATAGTGCCAGAGCTGGCAGCGGACATGGTGGAGGCGGGTGTTTGCCAGGTGGCGTAACCGTTGGCGTCAGAAGTGAGAACCTTGCCTGCGCCTTCGTTGCCATCTACAATTCGCATAGCTGCCGTGTAGCCGTTATTAGGAGCTTTGTATACATCCAGGGGAACAGTAGGGTTGGTATTATACCAGGCTCCGGTCTGATAGCCAATTTTGGCGGCATCTATTTGAGCACGGCCTGTTTCTGTACCATAACTTTGTATAACGAATTGGTAAATACCTGGATAAAGGTCTGAGACAGCGAATCGTATCGCAGTTTCATTTACTTGCATTTCATTATACCCCCAGGTAACACGAACGCCGTTGTTTTGCGTAGGGCGTTCATAAGTTCCTATGCCATATTCCTTACCTTGATATTGCCCTGATGCAAAAAAACCTGTTCCGGTATTGAATTCAATTGCGTGACTATCTCCATTCACATATCTGTCACTGGTTAAGGTGCCATCAGCTGTATAAAAATCGGAACCTAAGTATTTTAATTTAAGCATACCATTGGCATCTGTTGTAAGTACGCTGTCTTCTGTTTCATTGTTCTTATACTTATCAATAAACAGGAATCCATTTTTATATTTCATGGTTGGTGTGGAAATGGGATATCCAGGTGCTGCAACTTGAAAAGTAATTGATGAATCAGCCTTTTGCATATCAATTCTCGCTTCAGGGATCAGGTTGCTCCCAGTTTGCAAGGACGCAATACCTGGTAGTAATTGTAGCGAGCTATATTCAGGAGCACCAGCACTTTGGGCTAATTGATATTGATAAGATGATTCAATATTGTAGTTTCCAATACCCGTGAGAGTTAATGTATAATTATTCCCTGTTAAAGTCCTGTTACTGGTAAGCGAACCATCACTATTATAAATATTAACACTGGTTTCTCCAGCATATTTAAGTTTTAAATTCCCATTCACATCCGTCGTTAACACACTATCCTCCGCCGCATTATTCTTATACTTGCCCAGCGTAAACGTGCTGTCCACTCTACCCCGGCCTTTGATCCAGTAATCCGCCAATTGTGCCGTACTGAACTGGTTCCGGATAAACTGGTCGCCTAGAGAGGAGTTGCCTAAGTTCAGCGTATCCTGGTCGCCGATAGCGATTATTCCAAGCCCCAGGTCTATAAAGCGCATGCGGCGGAATTCGGTACGCCCACGGCCCTTGTTGTACAAATAACCAGGCACCATCTGGGTATGGTTTTCAAGAATGAATTCCGCGGTATCGCAATCGTTATAGATACGCACACTGTCCGCACGTATCTGGTAAATGTTCTGGCTATACGAAAGTAAGGTAATGGTCAGTAAGCCAATGGTTAAAAGTAAGGATTTCATAGTATAGAGATGTTAAGTGTTCGTCAAAATGCTTACGTATGTTTATGAATTAATTTTATAAAACAATCGAGATAAATAGTAAAATTCAAAATACAACTAAGGCAACCCATACCCTCCCCAATTACTAATTCTCTCTAATTCTCCAGTTAAAAGATAGTACACAACAAGCACCTTACTATTGATAATTATTTTGAAATAGTCTTCATCCGACACTAAATCAAACCTGTATTCTTGATTTAGCTCTTGGCAGAGAAGCAAAAACTCAGGCAAACTTGTATGGCGAGAAATAGAACTGATTTCACTAGAAATACTGCTATCGAGTTTATAACTTGAATTATCCTTCATAAAAAAAATGTCAATCCCATCTAAATTTCCATTATTAATTGAAATTCTTACATTCTTGTAATGAAGGAACTTCCTGGTTGAAGATTTATAAATTTCTTCCGCGGTAGGGTTACCTAAATTTGCTACTACAGCAGCTTCCGTATCCCCTAAGTATAAATCTTTCACCAACCTTGCTCCTGTCAAGAAATTAACAATATTAATATCCACCATATTTTACCATTTACTAATTGATTTAATAATATAATTTAACTCATGCGCTTTATTTATTGCTGCTTGTGCATCTCCTGTCAATTTGAATGAATTTTTAAGATATTCTCTAGATGCTAACAATCGCACTAATAGCTTATTTCTGAAATCGGTATTAGACATAGCTTGCTCAAAAACTTTTACAGCCTTAGCTACCTGAAGTTTAGTAAATGCTTTATCGCCAACTAACTCCAACCCTATTCTTCCATTATTTAAAGTTTTTAATCCCAATTCTAATCCCCCTTCAAAATGGAAATGGAACCCTTTAACCAGCATATCGGTATGATTTACTCCAAATCTTATTAACTTTTTCCAATTTTCTACAGCTTTTGCACCCTGTTGTACAACGTAGTATGATTTCTTTGTTCCACTTAATACCATTCCGGCCTTGCTCAGACCACCACCCCCTATCGGAGCATCGAAAACTTTAGAACTTAATGAAAACTTCGCGATGAACTCTGACTCGGGCAAATTGTAGTCATCATCTGAAGTTCCTCCAGAAGCTAGTGATTCAAGAATTGAGCCTCCTGGACGCGCTTCTCTGAAAATGCTATATAACCGAAATTCGTCATTCTCATTCCCATGTATGGTAACAGTAGTATTTTCATCAACATCTATAGTTTGTATGTAGTCACCATCTCGTTTGTTTTTCTCCAATAAACTTGCAAAGTCTTCAGCTCTTGTTGTATGTTCATTATGTGTTAATAACCTCCATGCCCTCGTAAACCAATTAGGGGGTGGATTTTGTTTCGGATCATCCTCATTATATTGCACGGCAGAGAGTCCATATGGATCTATAAAATAGATTGGATTGTTACCAAACCCGTTATAAGGAGTACTTTCAGGAAACTTTGCCATTAAAGGATCTAAACTTAACCACCTCCCAATTCTCACATCATACATCCTTTCCCCAAAATCCAAACTATTCCCCTCTCCCTTCACCTCATTATCATTCTCCTTCCCGTTAAACCCATACCTATACTCCTGCTCATTTCCCAAACCATACCTCCGCCCCGGCTCCCGCATACCAAACGGGTAATAATCCTGCTGGCCCAGCACTTCCACTGCAAAGTAATCCACCTTTTGGGTGTCTGCGCTCACCCCCGTCTTCTTATCGCTGATAGTGGCCATCACGTTCCCCAGGTGGTTGCTCAGTTCATAAACGCGGGCGCCTCTCAGCAGGCTATCCTGTTCCCAGGCCGGTGTACCGGAGAGGTCTGTTGCTGCAGGCTGCAGCATGCCCAGGCGGCGGCTGCCATACAAATGCTGCTCCTTCCATACCAAAGCGTTGCCACTGGTATTATACAACCCCAGCACATTCCCCTGGGCATCCCGAAGATAAAAACTTTTACGGCCGTTCACATTCTTCCAGATGCGGTTGCCGGTAGCATCGTAGCCGTAGCGGATATCGGCGGTATCTTTCTTGATCTCCCGGATCTTGCCGTACACCGTCCAGCGGATGGTATCAATCCCTTCCGCCTCATCATGTACCAGGTTGCCGATCCGGTCGTAGCGGTAGTTATCGTCCGGCTGATCGTCAATATCCTCCGTGTAGTTGCTTGCATCTACGGCATCCTTTACATGGCGCAGGCGGTTGGTGCCGGGTTGATAGGCATAGCTAAGGTTATCCATCGCCAGTTGGCGAGCGCCCTGGGTGGTGCCATTGCGCAGGTAGGTAAGGATATTGCCATTGGCATCATAGCTGATGCTTTCCCTGTAGTCGTCCAGCACATTCCAGTTGCTGGTCACGTCGTGCTGACGTAGCTGCACCAGCCGGTTCAGTTGATCGTAGGCATAGCCATAACCCTTTACGGCGCCATTATCCAGTTTACTCAGCGCCAGCGAACTGTTGCTGATATTACCATTGTACAACCCGTTACCTATTCCCAATGTGGATGGGTAGGCATATCCATTGTCAAATCCCTGGGCGGCGCTGCCGCCAATGGGCGCATAATCATTGTTGTGATAGCCGAGCGTAAAGGCCATTACGTCCCGTCCGAAGTTTTCGTACAAACTGCCGGCTTTGCCATCTGCAGCCATATCCTTGTCCACATCCAGGGCAGCGGCATTGATGCCTTTCAGCCAACCCTGCAGTGTATAAGCGTAATCCACGCCCTGCACCTGGTACTGCCCCAACTCCATACGGGCCAGCGGGCCATGCAGGTAGTAGCGGTAGGCCGCATCCTTCTGCCATACCAGGCCATCCCGGCTGCTGGAGGCATTGATCACGCGATTATCTGCGTCGTACAGGTAGCGGTAATAAAACTGGTCCTTTTTCCCGGGCTGGTAACTTACCTTGTTCACTTTCCCGCTTACCAGGTCATAATCGTAGTCCATGCGTTTTAAGCCCTGTCCTTCTGCAATAGCATCCAGTTCCTTTATCTGCTGCCAGAGCGTTTTTACATTTCCCAGGATGTCGTAGGTATAGTGTGTGGCCGCTTCATACTGGCCATCGCCATCCTCATCCAGCGTAATGCTGGCTACCCGCTTGCGCAGGTTGGTCTGTACAATATCCAGGTCGGGTAGCGGCTCGTCATACTGCGTGCGTGTTACCTGGGCATCACTGCCGGAGGCCAGCCATTGCTGCACAGCGGTATTGTCCAGCATATTCACACCGGCAATGGAAGCGCCTGCTTTCTCCCCTACTTCCGTAATGCGGCCCAGGGAATCATATTTCGTATAGCTGTACCTGTCAGCAGCACCGCCGTTCACCGGCTCCCGCTGCTCCTTGTTCTGGGATGCCGTGAGGCGGCCCAGCCGGTCGTACCAGAAACGGGAAGTATCGCCGTCCGGGGTGTATTGCTGCACCACGCCGTTCAGGGAATTATACTGGTAGGTGGTAGCCAGGGTATGCAGCGGGTATACCGGGTCATGATGCCGTATCCAGCTAAATGCGGAGGGATTCACCGTAGCAAACTGCATCTGCTGCATGCGGTCTGTCAGCAGGCTGGTATCACGGCCTTCATTCATGGGCAGCCAGATCAGCAGGCCGCCTTCATTGGCCGGCAGGCGGCAGGTATTGTCCCGGTTTTGCACGATCTCCGCATAGCGCAAGGGCCGGTTGTAAAAACGGAACTGCTTCATATAACCGTTAAAATAATGCCAGCTATGGTCCAGCAGGGCGGCGCCCAGCCGGAATTCAGGTGTGCCTTCCGGCTCGGGCGCGCCACCCAGGGTATCTACCTGTGTAGTGTATTGCAGGGGAATGGCACGTCCATTAATATATACCAGGAAGGGTTGTTCCGATCCGCCATTGCCATTGATCACCATATGCGCCCATCGGCCGGAAGGCAATACAGCGCTAAGCGGAATGCTGCTTTTTCCCGACTGGGTGCGGAACAGTGTGTCCGGATACCAGGCCGGCTGACTGCCGATGCGGAACCGCAGGCTGTCATCATGCAGGTAGCAACTGATGCCCTGCTCGCCGGTAAAGGCCGGGATTGTACGGGTGCTGTCTATATACTTTTCCGGTGCGGTCACCTTTATTTCTTCAGAGAACAAGGGCTGGTCCGCCATATTGTCCGCTATCCATATCCACTGCTCCATGCTCCAGGAAGCGCCCAGGCGGCCGCCCAGCAACTGGTCCATCGGGATATAGCCACCACCGTTAAAACTCAGTGTGTCTACAATGTCATAGCACTCGGGTTTGTTATAAGGCCGGTCCTGCTGAACCCGGCCAATGGCTGCATCATTGAGCAACTGTACGCCCGCCGGCGGTATGGTTTTCACCAGGTTGCCCGCCTGGTCATAATAATACAGGGTATAGTGATATTCATACAGATCGCCGCTCATACGCAGGCGGGGTTGCACACTGAGGCAGCGGGACAGGTATATTTCCTGGTATTCATTCCGGATGGAGTCCAGGTACTGCTGATAGAGCAGCCCGGCATTCACCATGGCCAGGTTTAGCTGACTCTTGAAGCAGGCCATGGAATCAATAGGCACCGGTATCACCAGGGGATGGTTGCACAGACGGTACACCTCCCAGTCGATCAACGGCGCTGCAGCACCAAAATTATAATCCAGCCCGCAGTTCACACTATCGCTGAAGGTAATGGAAGTACCAGTGGGCGTAATATCGATCAGCACCCCCCTGGGGAACTGCAAGGTATGCTCAAAATAATTTTTCAGAGTAGCATAGGACTCCCTGTAACCGATAGCGGGCAGCCCCATGGGCGCGCACCATTGCTGCCGCTTCATTTCAAAATAGTAAGCTACCAGGCGGGCATTCACTCCTTCCGGGTAGGCTTCACGGAAAGTGCGGATATAACCGTCCATGCTGCAGCAGTCGGCCACGGAAGGCGGACAGCCGTATATGCTGTCACCGGGCGCCAGGGGCGTACCGCATACCAGCGGCAGGCTGTCCTGCGGCACCACGATGGCAATGCCACAGCGGGCCGCTGCATCTTCATAAGCCGCATAGCTCAGGTTACGGTTCAGCTCAATATTCAGCCAGGTGGCCAGGTGCTGTTTAAAGCGGTCCGCCACCCCGGTATTGCCGTTGGGATTCGAATAGTAGTCAGGCTTGAACTGCTGGAAATGCTGGTAAGCAAGGCTAAAGTCCGCACAGGCCACTGCATCTGCATTATCCTCATTGGCAATGCTGGCACAGTTCTCCAGGAAGGCCAGGTACTCCGGGTACGTTAAAGTAAAATGCAGGGTTTGGTTCAGGTAGTTGGTGACCAACGTTTCATACAAGCCGGTGCCGTCGGCTACCGCCGGGTGCTCCGATTTAAAAATATCGATCAGGTGGCTGATGCTGTCACAGGAAACACAGGTCTTGCAACTCAGGGCATCCGGCAATACTACCGGCATGGAGGATGCGGGGATGCATTCCCCGGCATCACATTTTTTCAGCAGGGTGTTCAGGTCGCCCTGGGACAGGTAGAAACCGGGGCCGAACTTCTTTTGCAGGAAAGACAGGAAACCGCCCGCGCCACCGCGCTCCTCGTACTCCGCTTTTAGAGCCAGCAGTTTGTCGCAGGTGCAGGAGTCGGCAGAAGTGGTCTCCGTATAGCTGTCCGTTGTATAGGGCAGCGGCGTATGGATCAGTAGGGCCGTGCAGGAATCGTTGACGGCCCCAGCTCCCAGCACCCGGATGATCACGGCCTCAAAGCTGCTGTCCGTATTTGTGACGCTGGGAGCGATGGTGCTGGCGCCAAAAGGATGGTTTACATCGCACCCGCTTCTGCAAACGGCAATCAGGCCTTCCCGCAGCTCATGATATTTCGTAGAGTCGGTACCGTTTACCAGGTTATGGCAGTATTGCAGCGCCACCATCCAGTCATCAGCCTGGGCTTCACAGTTGCTCTGGCACTGGGCTGCTACACGGGCATTGATTTCCGCATCCAGGCTGTCGCGCAGGTGCTGCATGTCCTGGCTGGTATACTGCGCCAGCAGAGAGTCGGTGGACATTTCTTCTATGAACAGACGGTATTTGGCGGCGTACAGGGCTTTGCGCTCGTCGCTGTCGTCAAAGTAACCCGGGCATGCCTGGGTAATGGCGGCCGCCTGCTGGTACACGGTGCAATCCGGGTCGGTAGCGGGATCACAGTTGCTGTTGGCATAACCGATATAACAGTTCCTGCAATCGCGTATCTCCGGGTCGCTGTGCGCCAGGCGGACCTGTTCCATCTGCTTTGCTTTTTGTTGCAGGTAAAAGGTGCGGTACAACTGCCATTCCAGGTCCTGATCCAGGCCGGCATTACAATCTGCCGGTCCCAGGCAGTCCGCATAATTTTGTATTGTGCTGGCGCTGTCCGGCGCGCAGTAGATCAAAAAGCGTATTACCTGCAATATGTTAGCATCCCCTGCCTCGGGGCTGGTCTGCAGGGTGCCGCTGAAATGTTCCAGCACATCTTTCATGGCATCATACCGGCTGGCGCCCGCTCCGCCAGTAGTAAAGAAAGGATCCTGGTTCAGCAGGGCCAGCGGGTCCTGCGGGTCCCACCAACCATTGCCCATAGCGGTGAGAGCATCATCCACCTCGTCCCGAACGGTTTCGTCAAACTGCCTGCTGCTGCTGGTCAGCTCACACCAGCGGTAAAAACAGTATTCCGGGTGGAACTTCACCAGCGCATCTGCCCAGGAAGGACGGAAGTACCGGATGAATTCCTTTATGCTCAGCTCCTGCGGCGCTACCAGCTCGCCGGCGTCATTCTGCACCTGCGCAGGGTTGCCGTTCTCGTCCTTATAATCGGTTACTTCACTGTAATGCGTCAGCACATTTACCGGCAACTCCAGCAATACGTCCATCGCAGCCGGGTCCTCCACTGCGCTGTCACTGTAACGGGCATACTGCCCGCCAGGCATCACGTCCGTCAGCAGCAAGCCGTATTTGTCTGCGCAGGGATTGATCCCGGATACACATTTCTGCGTACAGGATACATACAGGGAATCATAGAGATCAGCGGCAAACAGGGTATCTCCATTGTTCGGGTACAGGTCCTGCTCTTTCAGCAGGTCCATATACTGCCGAAGGAATACATTTTTTGTACCCAGCGCCTGCTCACAGGCGGCGCAATCCGTAAAGCAGCCGGTGAAATCCGTTTGCGCTACCTGCTGCCGCTTGAAATCATCCAGGGACATGATGCAGGTATTCTGCCGCAGGTAAGTGGAGTCATAATATTCAGCAGCCGTTTTGCTGGCCCTCAACTGGTAGCTGACCTGGTACTCTCCAATAGGCAGATCTACGTCAAAGGCGCCGCTCACCTGGAGCGCCAGGGTGCTGCAGAGGGTATCAATACCATCCAGCACCGCCGGCTTTACTTCTTCATGCAGGCTGATGCCGCATTCATCCTTGATCGTGATCAGCAGGTCGTAATAGCAATCACTGCAAATATCGCCGAACTGGGTTTCGCAGGCAGCCGTTATCACCGCCTGGGGATCAAATGAATATTCAAAATGGTAGGTGCCGGTCAAAGGTATCAGCAGGGTATTATTGCTGGTCACTGTAAAGGCTGCAGGGTTCACGGCCGTATTTTCGGGCAGGGCCAGCTCTTTGGTGATAGGCGTGATGCTGCCGGCAGTGCCAGGCAGCTCATATACATTATCCGGCTTTTTCCCGGCCAGGGCAGTGGCTACGGTGCGCCCATGCGCATCCAGATAGCTTACGCTGATCTGCCCGTTGGGATCCACTACCATGTTCTTCAGGTAATGGGAGGCATTGCCGGCTTCGGAGCCAAACAGGCGGTCCAGCTCAAGGGCATCCGGCCGGCCATAAAAGTAACGGGTCTCATGACCGTTCCCCGGCTGAAAATCCACGCCTGCCCCACCCTGCCGGCTGATACGGCCGGTGTTGTCGGTAGTATAGGCCGTGGCAGAAAACGGGTAGCCTGCGGCATCCGGGATGTATTTGTTAAAAAAATAGTTATTGTGCGGGTTATTGGGGCTGTAATAACGCCCTGCGCCGGCGGTATCTGTCAACTGTTGTGGCGCCATTACGCAAGCGGCAGTATCATTGGTCAGGTCCTTGTAAGTATAGGGCTGCCCGGCCAGGTTACGGTTCAGCGACGGGAAATAGTGCAGCGAGCTGTCGGGCTCCGGGCTGGGCAGTATGTTCAGCGCGGGCCGCCCCATCACATCATAGATGGTTTCCTGCACCACAGAGCGGTTATCGCTGTTGTTCAAAGTTACCATCTGCCGGTTCCGCAGGGAGCCGTCATAATAAGTAATCACTTCCTTGCGCTTGCCCTCTTCGGCAAAAGTAGCCGTATACTGGTAGTTCAGCAAAGGCGCATGGTCTGCATCCAGGTGCACAATGCTGCTCACAACGGTATTGCCGGGGGAATAAGCTTTGTAGGTCCAGTCGCCTTCCTCCCGTTCCTGTGTAAAGGCATTGATACGCGCCCCTCTTACCCGGTAAAACAGGAAGCCGGAGATATAAGGCAGGTTGAGCGCATACTCCCGGCCGGTCGTGGTAATACGGGTATTATTATTGAGGAACAGGGCTTCCATATCTGCCTGCGGCATATTCAGCTCCCTGTTGCCGAGTTGTTCGGGGGTATGCGCGGTGCGGATGCCGGCGGCTACCGAGCTGGAATCATCATAAAACGTCCATTCCAGGTCGTAGAACTCTGCACCTGGATAATCATAGTCCACCAGCCAGTTGATCTTCAGTTGCCGGCCCCCGTTCACAAAAGCGTAACGGGTCACATCCCCGTTAGCAGTGCTGAAAAGAAATTTTCGGTCTATAAATATCTCGTTCTTTATCCTGAACACGGCCGGCAGGCTGTCCTGCCCACCCAGTTCCGGGCTGGCAATGCTATTCACCTTCACCAGCACATTGTAGCCGCCTTCAAACTTATACATGGCCACACCTTTGTAAGCGCCGCCTGCAGTGGTATCAAAATTTACGGTCAGCACTTTACCGGATAACTGGTGACTGCCACGCTGCTCATCTTCGTAGCTGATATCCAGGTTCACGGTGCAGCTAAACGGCCGGCCATAATAATACAGCCCTGTATCCTGCCGCAATTCAAAAGTGATGATGTTCTTTACTGACAGATCTGTTTCCCGTTTTTGCCAGGTCTCTTCATCTGCATACACGGGGTCAATGGTACGGCATGAATCCCCTGCCTTTATACTACCGGTAATGGTTTGCACGTATGGTTCCTGTTCCTGTGCCATTACGCTTTGCCGGAGGGCCAGCAGGGCGCATATGCACAGCAGCAGGCGCAGGTGCTTCACCAGGTTAACATTATATTTCAGGGATATAGGGTACATAGGTCCGGTATTAAAATATCTTATAGTTGATTGATCAATGTATATTGTTGCCAGGATGGCTGCAGAACGGCCTGCTTTCCGTTCATACGCACAAAGCGGCCTTCGTTGAACCAGGTGGCCTCCGGCGTGGACAAGCGGTAATCGCTATAGGCAATATCCACGATCACAGCTTCCTCCGCATTTACGGTTTCATCCATCGCTTTCATCCATACCCGTTTTATTAAAAAGGTCTGCGGATCGTACTGGATATTGCATTGCTGCATAGCCGGATCCGGCAGGCCGGTCAGTTCCAGCCAGGTATCATTACCCCGCAGCACCTGCCTGGCCTTTACCCCCCATTCTTTCATATCCTGCAGCAGTTTTCCCATATCCATCAGCGTAGTGGTCATATCTCCCTGCTGCGCAGCAGTATCTGCCGGCGCTACCACCATTATCTTTTCATCATGGTCTATGGTAAGTTGGCAATGGCTATTCTTCACTATTTCCACCGGGCCTATCTGCGCGTAAAAACGCCGGCCATTTACCCTGCAAACTGCCTGCAGCTCGTCCAGCACCTTTACGGGCTGCTGCGCGGTATACATCTTAAGGCGGGTTTGAAAGGCCATGGTACGCTGCCGGGCATACGTTTCACACAAATGCTGCAACTGTTCCCAGCTACGGTCCTGCGCAAACAGGCCGGTCACATGCAATAAACACAATAACAATACGCGCATACTTACTGTTTTTTATAGATACTGCGATTTTCCTTCAATGTCATGATGCCTCTTTCTGTTTCCTTCTTTACGCGGATCAGCGTGCCTTCATCGTCATACTCGTAAAAGGTGGCATAGTTGTTCTCATCCAGTTCGGCCATCAGGAACATATTGGAGGGATTGTACACAAAGGATTTCAGGTGGCTGTTATAGGGATGGATCCGCACATCATCAAAATACGCCTCCCCGCCCTTTGGATCCAGGGTGAGGGTGAAGATGCCGGCATCTGCCGGTGCGGTAAATACCAGTTCCACCTTGCGCCATCCTTCTACCAATGGGCCGGCGCCCTGCGATACAGCTACCGGCTCCACGCTGGTATTGGCGCCTACCTGCAGTATGCCGGATGTAGTGCTGTTAACAGCCGTACTTTTGATCCATACGCTGGCTATGTAACGTGTGCCTGGCGTGGGATAGAAACCATGGCAGGTGTTTTCCGCCATCGCTATAAAATGCCCGGCGCTGTCAAAGCGGAAGAAGGAGACGGGCGTAAACGGCGCAGGTATTGCTCTGGTAACGGTCACTGGCTGGCTTACTTTCAGGCTGTACTTCCCGGAGTGCGCCGCCGTGTCATTCGGCGGAATACCGTACCATACCTGTTTCCTGAAATCAAAATGGCCTTCAATGCTGCAACTGTCCGGCCACACGCCGCATTTTTTAATAAAGGCATAGTCTTCAAAACCGTCGAAGCCAATTTCATGCTGCTGTGCGTTGGAAGCCACCGCCACCGGCACCGCATCCAGGTAGCCGAACAGGGCCGAGCCGTAACGTTCCAGCGCATCTTTGTTCTCTACCTCCTGGCCCCGGGCATCGTACTGCGTGACCTCGCTGGCAATGATCCAGCGCGGATCTGCAGGTGTGCCACTAATAGCAAATTTCATGGTAGCGGCATCGTAGGTCCAGAACGGCGTAAAGGCCGCATAAGCACCGGAACGGCGGATATCGGTAGCACCTTTAGCCATATTGTTGGGCTGTACTTCCTGCACACGTGGTACATGATATACAAACTGCTGCCAGGGCCGCCAGTTGCCCAGCATACCGGCTGTGTAAGGATTGACCACGCTGCCCAGCGGCGAGGGACAGAATGGAATTACCTGGCAGCCCAGTGGATCCTGAGAAATGTCCACAAAGCGATGGGCTATCAACTCTATCTTTTCCGGCACATAGTTATTGTAGCCGTAAGCGCCGTCACAGCCACAGGTACTGTCCGTACGATAGTCCGTATTGCCTTCAAAATAAGCGGCATCACTCGGACTGTTGGGCCAGTCGTACCCGTTAAGGCCATCGTTGAAATACGGGTGCACATTCTTTAAGATCAGCAGGTAAGGTCCAATGGTAATGGTATCCCCTGTATTGAAATAGAAATACTTCTGCCCGCATTTCATCCGGTACCGGGGCGTATTCACGTAGAATTTCAGGCTGCCGGACAGCGATGATTTAAAGAAAGGCTCTGTAAATAGCTGCTCCAGTCCCGTGCTGGCGCCCGGCGGGCCAAAGCTGCGGTGCAGGTCAATGATGCTCTTCAGCGTAACATTGCTCTGCCTGCCCGCAAAGAGATAGGACTCATTCAGGTACATCCGTTCCGATGCGCTTACATACTGCTGGTTAAAAGGCAGTTGAGGATTGGCGACCGCATATAACAGGCCCGACAGGTATCGCAGGGGGCATTTCAGTTCCTCCTGCGGCACATCCGTTACATCCGGCGAGATGCTACGCAGCGCCACCGGCCATTCCTCCTTGTAGGTATTGGCTTTGGCATCTATCAACTGCGTAAATGCGCTGATATCTATTTTACCTCCCTTGATGGGATTGCGCAAGGCGGCAAGCGTGCCAATGGGCATGGACTGCATGTTGCGGCGGCCGGAGCGCATTACCTTCACGGTGGCATCCGTATAGGCAACGAAACCACCATGCTTGTCCACCAGGCGAAATGCACCGTCGCCGCCTTTCATGACCCAGGCCTGCTGGCTGCCGTTCACGGCTATCAGTTCATCGCCCGGTAGCAGCACTTCCGGCGGCACGCTGGTAAGGATACGGCCGGTGGTATCCGAGCTAAAGCCTTTAATGGTAACGCTGACGTTCCTATAGGCGGGGCCCATGCCATCATAGGCCCAGTGCGCCGGGTAATTGAAGTTATATACCGGGTCGTCATACTCATTCTGGGTACGGGTCAGCAGCACCTCGCCGGTTTCTGCGTCCCAGGCAATATTTTCTGTGCTGATGGCGGAGCCTTCCTGGGTCCTGAGTACTTTATAGAGGATACCGGCCCGCTGTACCAGCTTAACGGTACTGGTGGAACGAAATTCACGGTATTCCTCGTTATAGCCGCCGCCCGGGTAGAAGTAACATCCGGGGAAGAGGAATAGCGGGAACGCACCAAAGGCGAGCTTCAGGCTGGCGCCCACGTTCTGCGTATACTGTTCCCGCATGTCGGTAAACAACTCTACGTCCTCGCCTACCCGGCCGTCCTGCAAGGTGCCGTCCGCTCCCAGCAACAGTACATTGTTCTGCAGGCGCTGCGTACCGGCCAACGGGTTCTCTGTTTTATAAAAATACCGGGTGCTGCTGATGGGCGTAACGCCGCCTCTCTTGTATACCTCCTCCAGGCGCGGTTTGCCATGCATATCATTCACCACAATGCTGTAGCCCTGGGATACGGCTACGGCAGCCTTTATCTTTACCTTGAGGAATTTCAGCAGCGGGTGCGGCTTAAAGGGCTTGCGCTCCATGGGCAGATTATCCACCAGCACCGGGAAATCCTTTGCGGTATAAAATTCGCTGACGGTAAAACCGGTGCGGTTACGACTGTCGTCCGCTCCTACGTTATAAACGGTCACCCTGCTGTATCCTACCCCTGGTGCAGGGAAAAACGACTCTCCCAATGGCGCTTCCATATAGGAATACATGCTCAGTCCCAGCGGAGCGCCCTTCACGGTATACGGGAAAGGCTGCCGGAAGGGGTTCTCGTCGTTCCCGATCATAGGCTCATAAGCGGCCACCCCGCTGGAGATCGTCCACTCCTGCCCATGGTAGAACGCCGTAGTGGTATACACATAGTCCTGGCCGTAGGAAGCATCTGCGCCATTATTGCCGGACATGGCTTGCCAGTTGTCGGTCATGCGAATGGACCGCACGCGGTTGCCGCCTCCTAACTTGGCCAGGCCTGGACTGCACAACCGCACCCAGGAGCGTGACAGGTCAATGGAGTTGCCAAATGATTTACGTTTGGCTTTAGTATTGAAATTCTCCGTCAGCTCACCCAGGCGCTGTACCGCACCCAGGAGGGATTTGATGGCAGCCTGGAAACCGGAGGGCTCATTCACGGTTTCAAACCCAGGGTAGGCGTAGATAGGCACGTTGGTGCGAAGGAACTGCCAGGATGCTATAGCCGCGGGATGCACCCCCTCTGTGTGCTGCAGCTCAATGGCAGCCGTTTCCCCGTCCACCATCCGGATGTTGCGGACAGTACCGTAACCGGGCACGTATTCATAATGCCCGGCATTATCCAGGTTTACATACAACCTGAAATACAGGCTGGTCATCCCCTCAAAGTAGCGGTCCTTCATTTCCTGCAGGGAGCTGACCGCCTGCGGCAGCTTTACCAGCAGTTCTTTGGCATTAATCAACCCGCTGGCCTGCCCGGACGCATCAATACCTTTTACAAAGCACATCTGCTGCGCACGTTTGTTCTGTACATAGGCATAGTCGTCCGACTCGTAACCCACCTGTATGACACCGCCGCTGGGCAGCGTGATCTTTTCCAACTGCCAGAGGGCCGCAAACTTGTCCGCCTGCTCCTTATCCTGCATGGCATAAGGGAACACATCGTTCTGCAAACCGCCCTCATTGGCCGTGTTATCTTTATACATTCCCCAACGATCTGCCTGCTTATAGCCATAGCTCACGAGGTTGCCGTCCACCGTCTGCCGGTACGAGAACTGGTAAGGTGTCAGGAAACCTTTTTTGTTCCTGCCAAAGGTGAAGTATACCTTTTTTAAAGTGAGCTTGCCTTTTGCGTTGTTAATATTCTCCCCGTTGCGCATTACGGCGGCCCCGGAGTTGTTGGGCACATTGGCGCAGGAAGAATAGTCGTATTCAAAATGCACGGTCTTGACGGGTACTGCCTGGCTGCCGTTCTGTTGCAGGTCAGACTTGGAATAAAGCTCTATGCGATCCAGGAACTGCTGGTGCACAGTATCCTTTCCACCTCTTTCGCTTACCACGCCCAGCGCATCTTCCCGGTTGCCCATCACGAACAGCGCGATCATTGTTTTAGATTCAATGGAATGCGTATACCATATCTCTTTCCTGCCATACACATAGCTGGCCTTGTCGTCGCGCGGATCACTCAGCATGCTCTCATTGAAGTTGGCTTTATCTTTATCAAAGGGCGTGCGCCAGCCAAAATCCGCTTCCAGTTTAGTATAGTTGAACTTCACGGCCATGCCGGCATCGTCATCACTGATGCCATCGCCGGTCCGGTCCACGTAATCGTTAGATACAATGCCGGTCAGCAGGTAGGCATGCGCGTAGGGCGGCATTACGTCCTTGCTGAAATAGTTGTCCCGGCCTTTGGCATTGCCGGTGCTGGCATCCTGACTGCTGTAAGCGGCCAGCCCGGAAGCACGGTCGCCCTGCGAAGGGTCTATGCTAAAGCTTACTTCCTCCTGGTACCTGTTATAGGCCGGTATGCCGTATATGAAACGTTTCCCGTTATCATCCGTGATGGTCACTTCCGAAATGTGGTGCGGTTTGGCATAGGCATTCACGCGGTCCGTCTGCTGTATCAATTGATCATCGCAGTGCAGCACCAACTGGTTCTTCGGATAGTTGCGTATCTTTTTTTCCAGCCCATAGGAGCTGGCCTCGCCGGCAGTGAGATAGCTGAACACATGGTTCCGGCTTTCCCTTTTATTCCTCCGGATAGGTTGTGTTACGTCCTTCCCGGGACCTTTCTCCTTAAACCGGCTCAACGCCCGGGTACGATCGCCGGAAAGACTGATGCCGATGCCTACTACGCTATCCCCGCGTATGCTGGCGCTATAGTCTGCATCTGCCTTTACTTTCTCTCCCACCCTTTTGAAATAGGCGGGCTCAAATACCGGTTCATTGTCACCCTGTTCCTGGAAATCTCCCTTCCCTACATACTCATTGTCCGCTTCCCATTTATTGGTACGGGTGATCAGGGACTGTCCGTTCAGGTCCAAGCCTGCCTGGAAATAGGCACCGGCGCCGACTTCCACACCCAGAGAGGCATCTATATTCCGGTCCACGCTTTTAGGATCGAAGAATATGCCTGAGCCGTTCCGGAACACGCGGTACTGGCTGCTGCCCTGCTGGTTGGTCACATTGAACTGGTCGTAGGTGGGTACGGGTATGGGCAGGTAAGGCACTGCTTCATTATAAGGATTATCCTTTTCGCGGTTAAAGTCCATTAGCGCATTGATGTCCCTTCGCCCATGCTCCGCATGGAGGAAGCCGTAGGCTTTGCGGGAGGAATATTTGCTGGCTACGCTCTGCCGGACATGATACCCGGTAAAGCCGACTTTGGCATGCACACCCCAGAACACACCGCCCAGGCTGCCACTGAGTGTATAGGACTGGTTATTGAAAGCAGCCATACTCGTAGGTGTATACGTTTCTGCAGCAAAAGAAAAGGAAGTTTCATTGGATACCATGTTTGACCGGTCAAACTTCCGGGAGGAGTTCTCCCTGGCCCGGTAATCCACGCTGGCGCCCAGGGTGAGCCCTTTAATGCCAGCCCTGGAATTGTAAGAAGAGCCGATGGATAGGCCCGGCATCAGGTCCATATTGCCCTGTGACTGCACCTGCACGGAGAAGTTCACATTGGCGCTTACACTGGCACCTTCCTGGGAATTGCCATTCACGCCCAATGTCAGCGAGCCGGCGCCGTTATTCGTCAGGCCTATAGTAGCATTTACCCCTACATCTGCGCCCCAGCCCCTGTATGAATTCCTGAACACGCCCACATTCAATGATACCGGCGCTTTTCCCGACCCAAAGATCTCAGGGCTTGCCACCAGCCTTAGACCGGTAGTGATATTATCCTTCATATTGAATTCCTTCTCCACTTTATCCCCGTCAAAATCGTCCGGCAATCCCCGCAACTGCCGGTTGATCACACCCGGCGTCAGCGACCAGCCCAGGCCTACCCAACTGGCCTCGTCGTCCATGCCGCTGCCGGAATGATAAGCCAGGTTCAAGGGGTAGCCGCCCACATCCAGCAACGGAATATTGTAGGTAAAATCTCCGGAGAAAAGATCCACCATATCCGTGGTGCCTACCGGCTCAAAACCTTTCATTTCCGGCTGGGAGGGGCCTGAGGTCAGGGCATGCACAGCGGCGGGCATCAGCAACTGTAGCCCCAGCAATTGCAGGAAGAATAAGGCAATAATTTTTTTGTATCGTAAAATGCGGTTCATCAAGTATTTATTTTAGAGATGGGGGATTTTTTTCAGGTCCCTGGCCCTGAAGCGGAACACGACAGGAGGTATTCCCAATATCTTATCCGCATATACAAACCGGAAATCCTGCGCAGTGATACCGGGGCCGGTTACTGCACCCTCAAACACCACCATAAACTCCGTCCGGTGTTTACTACCGCTGGCTATTCGCTGGTAAATGACACAGGGAATGGTATCCCCTTTGCCCGTTACCAGCATAAAGTCGTTCATCATGTTGAAATCCAGGTACGCCAGCGTATCCGCCTTCGGCTCAAAATCGTTCCCCTGCAGCACGAACCTGAAGTACGCGAAGCCTTCATACTTGCTGCGGTCTTCCTTTAGCACCGCGGCAGATGGAACGCGGCCATGCGCGGCCAACACCTGCAGGTCGGGAGGCAGGTACTGAATACGGATATCGTACTGCGGCAGGTGCATTTCCTGCACAAGCCCATGTGAAGGGTTTTCTACATAGGCTACCAGTTGCTCCGGGGAATGCCCGCAGCCGAAGCACAGTATCAGCAGTACCAGCATCGCTGGTCGGATGAAACAGGATCGCATCATTCCAAATTATTTTTCCTGGTAAACAAACCGCAGGGTCAGCTCCTGGTTGGCAACGTTTTTTACTTTCAGCAAATACTGGCTCCCGTCCTCAAAAGCACCCATTCGCGACAAGGGCAGGTTTACCTTATTAAGACCGTGCTGCATATTGATACGCGGCAACTTCCTGATAACTTTTCCCGGATCAGCCAGGTCAACGATCTCATAGTCCAGCTTGCCAGCTTTATAATCATTATGGAAAGAAAAGCGCAGTACGCCGCCGGCAATGTAAAAATTACGGTCGCTGCCGGGCTTCAGCTCCCGGTAGCTGCTCTCCGGGTTGCCGGGAATACTGTCCTCGCAATGTATCGTGAACGTCCATATCTCCGACTGCGTGATCAGCGTTCGGCCGCTATGCGCGGTCACCTGCCAGGCATACACCTGTTCCTGCTGCAGATCGGGCGACTGCACGGGATAAATAAGGTTGAACTGGCGCAGGCCTGCCTGGTTGATCACCGGGGTATTATTGGCCAGCGCTTCTGCCGGGTCCTGTTTTTCTTTTACAGGCACCACTACGATGCGGTAGCGCATATCTGCCTGCAGGGGCATAGGCGGTTGCCAACTGAAATTAGGCCGGCGATTGCAGATCTCCGAACCGTCATAAGGGTCTACCAACAACAGCGGCGTTGTGGGCTGCAGCATATGCTGGAAGCAATTCTCATATATTTCCGGTGTGCCACCCGGCTTGTAGCCGGCCAGCGTCAGCTCAAAACAATATTCATACTCTCCTTCCGGGAATCGGCCTGTCTGGTTCAGCAGCGCGGCGGCGGGGCTTTCGCCAAAACGCAGGGTACTGTTGGCAAATATGCCCTTGTTCAGGTTGGTTACACCGGGATATACGGTTACCTGCGGCACCAATATGGATACTACGCTGGCCCCGCTCCCGTCGTTTACCGCAATACGCAATTCACCTTTCAGCCCGGCGCTGCCACTGTTTATTACCTGCACAAAGCTCAGGCCGTCCAGCGTTTGCCCGTTCAGCGCCGGTTGGTAGCTAATGGTCACCTGCGCATGCAATGTACCTGACAGGATCAGTATCAGTAGGGAAACAAATATTCTTTTCATCGGTCAAAAATTATATTTCAGGCTCCAGTCGGCCCGTATCAGGTCATTATAATAAGCGGCACTTTGTTCAATATTGGTCCGCACATCTATGAAAAAGCTCAGGTCCAGGTTACGTATAACCATAGCGGTAAGTGTCTGCCGGGCGCCCAATTGTTTATACCAGCCGGTGGCGCTTGTATAATTGAGGGCCGAGCTGGCACTCCATTTTTTTCCCAGTTGCCAGGTAAATCCTGCGTCCGTATTATAGGAGGAGTTGAGATAGGCCAACCCATCCGGGTTGCGGGCATAGTTATACGTATTGTTCCAGTAAAGCAGATGCCCAGTAATGGCTATGCTCTGCAGGGAGGTGAACGTCAGCGTTTTAACACCCGTATACTGCGTGGCCAGCAGGTAACGGCTGCTGCTATAGGCTATATTGAACATATTGCGATAAAAGGCCTGTCCTACCCGTCTTTGCAGGTTCAGCTTCACGGTAACCCGGTCACTGGCATTCTGCAACAGGCGGGTACCGGGCATTACCTGGACACCGCGCACCGGCTGGTATTTCAGGCTTAGCTGCTGTCCGCCAGGCAGTTTCAGGCGCGCATCTGCCAGGTAGGAAAAATGCTGCCATTTGCGATCCGTGAGATTGCCGTATACGTATTCCCGTAAGTCACCACGCAACTGCAGCACCAGCTTTCTCTTCCACCAGGACTTACGAACACTGAGCATGCCCTGCCGGGTGCCTCTTGCCAGGAACGGGCTGCCGGGATTATAATAGCCGGCCGCTACATAGGTAACGTCTGCCCCTATGTTCAGCCCGGCTTTATCGAAATTACCTCTGTATTTCAGCATGAGGGCGATGCTTTGCCCCAGATTGTCATTACTGAAAAGCCGGCCCAGGGCAGACTTTCTGCCGGTAGTATCGCTGCCATACGCTGCCTGGTCATATACGGTGGCAGACCGGGATACTTCCAACTGCAGGCTGGAGCTTTCGTCTATATTAAAACGGTTGCTCAGGCCCAGCACCAACGTAGACCGGGAAGGCATATCGAAAGTGCGGCCCTCCGTTAACGCTCCGGACTGCTTAAATGAAAACAGCGACAAATGGGTATGATTGCCGTCCAGCGCCCCCCGGCCAACCCGGATGCCGCTGGCGGTGTGATCATTTTGTGTAAGCGGGGAGAACACAGCACGGTCGTACAGGGCATTCAAATCCCGTTCCTTCCCTACCAGCAGGAACAGGTACTTGTTATCCTTCAATACTTCCATACTGACGCCGCTGTGCAGGTAGCTGTTCAAGGACAAAGGGCTTAAGGACACGGTCTGTTGTCCCAGGTTCAGCTTTTGCACGTTCATGAAAAACTTTTCCAGGCCGCTTTGTGGCAGATGTTTTGCTGCCAGCTCTTTTACGGACTCAGGGTCGTCCATCATTTTTTCGTACCGGCGTAAGCGCTCTGCCTGTTCCTGTACCAGTTGCTTGTTAAGGCCGGAAAGGTCATATTGCTTCCTCAGTTCCTGGTAACGCTTGTAAAAGTCCACCAGTTTATAATAGGCAGCGATCTCCTTTTGGAGTTTGGAGGCTTCCTGCCGCTCCTTCAGCGAGCCCCCCCGCTTTTCCAGCAGTTGTTTCAACCGGGCCTCCTTCTCCTTTATGATCTGGCTGTAATCCGCGCTGAGTATGGACCTGAACTGCCCGCTCACATCCTGCTGCACGTAGTCCTGCACCGTATCCAGGCCTTCCATGGCTTCGCCATACTGGATAGTATACGCCTGTTTCATGGAATCCATGGCAGCTTTCACAGCGTTGTTCGTCCTGTTTTTAGCTTCCTCCAGTAGCTGGTCTTTAGGAACAAGATCGTCTACGCCCAGGCGTTCCTTTAACTGCCTGCGGTAATTGTCCAGCAGCCCCTCCCTGTCAAACCGTACCTGCCAGGTATTATTATAGGCGTGCGCAGGGTAAAAGTAGTCCTGGCGCAAATACTGCAGGGCAAGTGGCAGCCGGGCCACCCGTATGCCAGCATTCAGCTTCAGGCCATTCAGGTAATAATAGCCCCCACCGAAGTAGTTTTCAGCTACCTGTCCCTCATTTTCCATACTAACCTTTTTACCGGAGAGTATTGCTTTAAGACCTGCCTGCTTTTTGTCCTGGGCCTGGTTAACGGTACTGTAAAGTAAGAAGCATACCTGCACAAGGCGCATCAGCACGCTACCACTGCATTTCATAGGAACGGGTTATCATACAAAGTTGTGTTATAGGGTATAGACGTATATTATAATTTCAAATGTATAAATTAATTTTAATTAAAAAAAGTTTTAATCCAATAAATATTCGATGCCCTCAGCAACGACCCACAAAAAAAACCGCCCGGTTCTTCCCCGGACGGCCTTTCAACTTCAAGTTATGAGACATTACACCGAATAGTTCTTCCTAATGCTTACCGGCAAAAATAGACCAGTGATCTTCGAAAGGAATATAGATGAAATCCTTGCCGGTACGGGCTTCCTTCCATTTATCGCACAGGTCGTGGTAATAATAGAACTTGCTGTAGTTGTTATATTTCGCGTTTACCTTGTAGATGTACAGGTTATACTGACCGTTGGTGCTGCAGGTGCCCTTTTCCACGTTAACGGAGCTGATGGCCAGCTCCCGCATGGCGGCGGCCACCACGGGATTGCATACACTGTTGTTTTTAACGGAGGGCGCCGTATTGCAATCCACTACAATATAGCTGTTGTACTCCTCCGGGTTCAACTGCGGGATCACCAGGGAGTCAATCAGGCGGTTCAGTCTTTTCAGTTGTGCTTCTTTTTCATAAAAGCTGTTCCTCAGGTATTCCTCTTCCGTTACCCCTTTACAGGAAAACAGGAACGATGCCATAACGCATACGGATAGCAACGAAGCAACTTTTTTCAGATTTGGCTGCATACTGCAAGATTTAATAGTTAGTAATGCACGGAACGCGGTTCAGGGTATTTTTAACAAGTACTGGTGATTGTCCCGGAGATCACTGATTTTGGTTCATAGGCTCTTGCTGTAGTTCATAGGTGGCATGTCCGGTCAAATGCAGACCTGGTAAAAATGTGACAGGGCAAATATACAAATATATTTTAATAATATATTAAAATAATTTATTTGTATAAAATTTATATGAGCATAAAAAAACCGTCCTGATCATCTCAGGACGGTCTGTATACCACTAACAGTAATCTTATTCGGAAACTATGCCTTGCGCTCCGGCTGCTTGTTTTCCACCGGGCGGGGTGCAGGCTGCTCGCGGTTTTCCCGCGGCTCACGGGGCTCTCTCGGCTCCTTATCCTTATCCTTTCCACCGCCTTCCTTCTTCTTGGCGGCTTTGGGAGCGAAAAAGGCGATCATACGCTTGCCTTCCATGGAGGGCATCCCCTCCAGCATGCCTACTTCAGACAGGCGGTCGGCAAACTTCAGCAGTATCAGTTCTCCCCGCTCCTTGAACATGATGGCGCGGCCTTTGAACTGTACATAGGTCTTTACCTTATTGCCCTCTTTGAGGAACTTTTCCGCATGCTTGGCTTTGAAGTCGAAGTCATGATCGTCCGTATTCGGCGTAAAGCGGATCTCTTTCACCTCGCTTTTATGCGCCTTGGCCTTCATCTCCTTCTCCTTCTTCTTCTTATCGTACAGGAATTTATTATAGTCAATGATGCGACATACTGGTGGAGTGGCACTTGGGGATATTTCTACCAGATCCAGGCCCTGCTGCTCAGCCATATGCAAGGCTTCATCTGTCCGGTAAACGCCTGCCTCAACATTATCTCCCACTAATCTGACTTCCGGCACACGTATCATTCTGTTGGTACGATGTTCTTGCTGTTGTTCCCTCCGAAAGTTCGGGTTTCTCCCGCGGTTAAAATTTGGTCTGGGTGTTTGTTGCATTAAAAAAATAAAAAATTAATTAATAAAAATCCTTCCCTGAAGTTATTCTTTTTTGCGATCAATTCACATAAATACGCAGCAATAAATATACCCGGAATGAATTTATTCAAAAGGTTTCCTGTTGACAACTTCATCATTTACAAGACCGATAAACTGATCCAGGGTCATGGTACCCAGGTCTCCTTTGGCCTGCCGCCTTACCGCCACTTTTTCATCTGCGGCTTCCTTCTCGCCCAGCACCAGCATATAAGGCACTTTTGCCAGCTCAGCCTCCCGTATCTTCTTCCCTATCTTCTCGTTACGGTCGTCTATTTCAGCGCGAATTTCAGCATTTTTTAACAATTCCGCTATTTTTTCTGCATATATTAAGCTTTTATCGCTGATAGGCAGCACCTTCACCTGGGTAGGCGTAAGCCAGAGGGGGAATTTACCGGCGCAGTGCTCTATCAGCACGGCTATGAACCGCTCCAGGGAGCCAAAAGGCGCCCGGTGTATCATTACGGGGCGGTGCTTCTGGTTGTCGGCCCCGATGTATTCCAGGTCAAAACGCTCCGGCAGGTTGTAGTCCACCTGGATGGTGCCCAACTGCCATTTGCGGCCCAGGGCGTCCTTCACCATAAAATCCAGCTTGGGGCCGTAAAAAGCCGCCTCCCCGTACTCTACCACGGTGTTCAGTCCTTTTTCCTGGGCGGACTCGATAATGGCCTGCTCCGCCAGGTTCCAGTTCTCATCGGAGCCAATGTACTTGCTCCGGTCCTCCTGGTCGCGCAGGGAGATCTGCGCCGTATACTCCGTAAAGCTCAGGCTACGGAACACGTACAGCACCAGGTCTATCACTTTGATGAACTCCTCTTTCACCTGGTCGGGACGGCAGAACAGGTGCGCATCGTCCTGGGTAAAACCGCGCACGCGGGTCAGGCCGTGCAGCTCGCCGTGCTGCTCATAGCGGTACACCGTGCCAAATTCGGCAAAGCGCACCGGCAGGTCCTTGTAGGATTTGGGCGAGGCCTTATAGATCTCGCAGTGGTGGGGGCAGTTCATGGGCTTCAGCATAAACTCCTCGCCTTCCTCCGGCGTATGGATGGGCTGAAAGCTGTCCTTCCCGTATTTCTCATAGTGCCCGGAAGTAATGTACAGGTTCTTGTTGCCGATATGCGGTGTTACCACCGGCTGGTAGCCGCTTTCCACCTGGGCTTTCTGCAGGAACTGCTGCAGACGTTCCCGCAGCATGGCGCCTTTGGGCAGCCACAGGGGCAGGCCCAGCCCTACCCTTTCGGAAAAGGTGAACAGCTCCAGCTCCCGGCCCAGCTTGCGGTGGTCGCGCTTTTTCGCCTCCTCTACCAGGGTCAGGTATTCGTCCAGCTCCTTCTGGTTAGGGAAAGTAATGCCGTAGATGCGGGTCAGCATCTTGTTCTTTTCATTACCCCGCCAGTAGGCGCCGGCAATGTTGGTCAGCTTGATGGCCTTGATAAAGCCCGTATTGGGTATATGCGGGCCCCGGCACAGGTCCGTAAAGCCGCCCTGGGTATAAAAAGTAATGGTACCGTCCTGCAGATCGTTGATCAGCTCCAGCTTATATTGATCGCCTTTTTCAGTGAAGTACTGCAGGGCATCCGCCTTGCTCACTTCCTTGCGCTGGTAGGTATTTTGTTGTTTGGCCAGCTCCGCCATCTTTGCTTCCAGCTTTTTCAGGTCCTCATCGGAGATGGCCTGGCCGCCCAGGTCCACGTCGTAATAGAAGCCGTTCTCTATAGCGGGGCCTATGCCAAACTTTACGCCCGGGTACAGGGCTTCCAGCGCCTCCGCCATCAGGTGGGCGGAAGAGTGCCACATGGTAGCCTTACCGTCCGCATCCGTCCAGGTGAGCAGTTGCAGCGTTGCGTCTCCGGTAATAGGACGGGTGGCGTCTGTCACCTGCCCGTTCACCTTTGCTGCCAATACTTTACGCGCCAGCCCTTCGCTGATAGACTTGGCAATATCCAATGCTGTTATTCCTGGTTCATACTGGCGGACTGCGCCATCGGGAAAAGTAATGTTGATCATATGATTCTATAGCTCTTAGCAGTTGGCCACGTAGCCGCCTGGCTTTAAATAAAATAGCTTGCGAAGATACAAAATTTCAACTGTTATTAGTTTGCAGCAGGGAATAGTGAAGGGTTCACCTTTCACTAAAACTTAAAGTTCCAGGTCACCGACGGTATGATCGGGAACAGCGATACCTGCCGGGCGCGGAGGTTAAGGGTATTGCCCAGTAAGTTCCCCGTCTGGTCAAAGTACAGGAAGTACGGGTTCATACGGCTGTAGGCGTTATAGATGGAAAAGGCCCAGGAGCTTTTGAACCGGCGCTCCGGGTGGCGGTTGGGCGTATACACGGCGGAGAGGTCCAGCCGGTGGTAAGGCGCCATGCGGTACCCGTTAATGTCCCCGTAATCGGATACCAGGTTGCCCTCCACCATATAGAACTTTTCCGGCAGCGTGGTAGTATTGCCGGAGCCGAATACAAACACCCCGGAGAGGTGCCATTTCCGGGTCAGCTCATAGTTGGCCACCAGCACCAGGTCATGCCGGCGGTCGTACTTGGCGGGGAATTTTTTTCCCTCGTTCAGGTCGGGAAACTTCCGCCAGGTCCAGGCCAGCGTATATCCCAGCCAGCCGGTAAAGCGGCCTTTGGTCTTGTGCACGAACAGCTCCGCGCCGTAAGCCCATCCCTTGCCAAACACAAAGTCTTCCTCGGGGTCGGTTAAGGAAGGCGTGTAGCCCTGCCGGTACTCTATCTGGTTTTGCATGTCCTTGTAGTACGTTTCCAGGGAGGTTTCCCAGGTATTGTCGTCAAAGTTGCGGTAGTAGCCCAGGGTATACTGCCAGGATACCTGCGGCTTTACCTTGTAGGTGCTGGGCACCCAGAGGTCCGTAGGCAGGGTGGTACCCGCATTGGTCACCAGGTGAATGAACTGGTAATTGCGGGTGGCGGATGCTTTCAGGGAGTTCTGTCCATTCCAGGCGTAGCGCAGGATAGCACGGGGCTCAAAACCGCCGTAGGACCGTACCTCCTCCCATTTATCATACACGGTGCTGTCTGTTTTCACGCCGCTGGCATTCTTCACATAACGGGTATAGGGCCCTATCTGCATAAAGGCGCTGTAGCGCACCCCGGCGTTCAGCTTCAGTTGGGGCGTGATCTCCCAGTCGTCCATGAAGTACACGGCGGCCTCGTGCGCATATTTCCGGAAAGCATTGTCCGGGTTGAAGTAGGTGCTGTCCTGCCGGCCGGATGCGGAATAGGGCGTAAAGCGGTGATAAATGTAATTCCCGCCGAACTTGATATGATGGCGCTGGCTGGCAAAATAATCGAAGTCCAGCTTGCCGTTCCCGTCGCTGATACCGGATGACAGGTGGATGTCGAAATTGTTCTGCACGCCGGAAAAGCTGAAGCGGTAGTCGTTATAGATCAGGGAGGTATTGGCAAACAGCTTTTTGCTGAATACGTGGTTCCAGCGGAAGGTAGCCGTGGTATTGCCCCAGGGAATATTGGCGTCGAATGTGCGGGTGCCGCTTTCGAAATCGAACACATCACGCCCGAAGTAGCCGCTCAGGTAAATACGGTCCTTATCGGAAAAAATATAGTTGGCCTTTACGTTCAGGTCGTAGAAGTAATAGCCGGACCTGCCATAGTTGCTGTTCTCATCCAGGAAGGGCTTCACCAGCAGGTCTACATAAGTGCGGCGACCGGAAATGATAAAGGAGGATTTGTTCTTTTTCAGCGGCCCCTGTACGGAAAAGCGGGAGGCTATCAGGCCGATGCCGCCCTCTGCCTGGAACGCCTGGTTATTGCCTTCCTTCATGTTCACGTCCACCACGGAGGAAAGGCGCCCCCCGTAGTTGGCGGGCATGCCGCCCTTGATCAGGGTGGTGTTGCGGATAGCGTCGGCATTGAAAATGGAGAAAAAGCCGAACAGGTGGCCCGTGTTGTACACCGGCGCTTCGTCCAGCAGGATCAGGTTCTGGTCCGGGCCGCCGCCGCGCACGTACAGGCCGGCATTGCCCTCCCCTGCCGCCTGTATGCCCGGCATCAGTTGCAGGGTCTTCAGCACGTCCACCTCCCCCAGGAAGGACGGCAGTTTTTTGGCGTCCGCGGTGGATATTTCCACCCGGCCCATTTCCGTGCTTTCCACGTTCCGGTTCTTCCGTTGCCCGGTCACCACCACTTCCTGCGCCTGGTAGGCGCGCGGGGCCATCAGCATGTTCAACTGCAGGTCATCCTCCAGCCGGATGCTGCGCTCCTGCTCCACGTAGCCCAGGAAAGAGCAAACGATGGTATACTCCCCGGCCGGGAGGGTCAGTGCATAGTAGCCGTAGGCATTGGCCTGCACGCCATGCAGGCTGCCCTTTACCTGTATGGTAGCGCCGGTAAGAGACTCCCCGTTGGTAGTGTCCCGCACGTATCCGCTGATCGTAAATCGTTGCTGCGCCCGGGCCGGCAACAGCAGGCACATGCAAAACATGGACAGCATGGCATACCTGAGCAAATGAAGATATGGAATAGACATATTCATGATAAAACCCCACGGTTCTTTACTGGATGCGGCGGCCGCCTCCCGGTTTTTCAAAATGCTCTTCTGACAACAATAAATACTTGTACCCTGTAATGATCGTTCGCGGACTGCACGGTTTGCTGACAGGTTCTCATAGGTATATATTACTGATTTTTCAACGCACAAATTCTCACGGGCAAAGATAATATAATGTGTTGATGTGCGTATCCCCACATCTGCACTTTAGCACATTAATAATTACCTTTGCGTGTTTTAATTAACAATTATATATAATTGCCGCTATGCTGATTGCGCTACAGGACATTACTTTTGAATTCGGAGCCAGAACCATTGTAGAAGACGCTTCCTGGCATATCGTGCCGGGCGACCGCGTGGGACTGATCGGGCTGAACGGCACCGGGAAGTCCACCCTATTAAGGATCATCAACGGGGAATATTCCGTATCCAAAGGCAGCGTGAACAAGATCCGGAACCTGAGCATCGGCTTCTTTAACCAGGACCTGCTGAGCTTTGAAACAGACGACTCCATCCTGTCCGTGGGCATGACCGCCTTTGCGGAAGCGCTGGAGCTGGAAAAGGACATAGAGCGCATTACGAAAGAGCTGGAACATAACCAGACCGAGGCCCTGCTGCACGAGTTCAGCGACAAGCTGCATGCTTTTGAGGCGCTGGACGGTTACAACATGCGCCACCGTACCGCGCAGGTGCTGGAAGGCCTGGGATTCAGCACGGCAGACCTGGAACGCCCCTACAACGAATTTTCCGGCGGCTGGCGCATGCGCGTGCTGCTGGCCAAACTGATATTGCAGCAGCCTGATGTGCTGATGCTGGACGAACCGACCAACCACCTGGACCTACCCTCCATTGAGTGGCTGGAAAAATACCTGCAGGGCTACGCCGGCGCCGTGATCATCGTATCCCACGACCGCTATTTCCTGGACCGGATGGTGAACAAGATCGTGGAGCTGTACCAGCAGCAACTGCACCACTATACCGGCAACTACGAGGATTACGAGCAGGAAAAGGAGCTGCGCCGTGAAATGCAGCAACGGGCCTACGAAAACCAGCAGGAGTACATCCGCCAGCAGGAACGGTTCATTGAACGGTTCAAGGCCAAAGCCACCAAGGCCGCCCAGGCCCAGAGCGCCATGAAGCGGCTGGAAAAGCTGGACCGCGTAGAGCAGGTGGATGGCGGCCCCTCCCGCATCCGCATTAACTTTAACGTAGACAAGGTGCCCGGTAAGATCCTCTGCACCCTGCAGGACGTTTCCAAAAAATTTGGCGATATCACCGTACTGGAGCATACCGGCGCGGAAATAGACCGCGGCGACAAAATAGCCCTGATAGGCGCCAACGGTAAGGGCAAGTCCACCCTGCTGCGCATTATTGCCGGCACGGAGCCCATGGAAGGCAACCGCATACCCGGGCATAACGTGGTAACCTCCTTTTACGCCCAGCACCAACTGGAGGCCCTGCATATGGACTACGAGATACTGGAAGAGCTGAAGTCCGCCGGCAGCGGCCGCACCGAGCTGGAGCTACGCTCCCTCCTGGGCTGTTTCCTCTTTACCGGCGACGACGTGTTCAAGAAGATCCGCATCCTGTCCGGTGGAGAAAAAGCACGGGTGGCCCTGGCCAAGACCATCATCAGCCAGGCCAATTTCCTGCTGCTGGATGAACCCACCAACCACCTGGATATGAACTCCGTACAGATGCTGATTGATGCGTTAGGAAAATATGAAGGCAGCTACGTGCTGGTATCCCACGACCGCTATTTTGTGAGCCAGACGGCCAACAAGATATGGGAGATCGTGAACGGGGAGATCAAGGAGTTCAAAGGCACCTATGCCGAGTGGGAGGAATGGAAAAAAAGGCAGGCGGCTGCCGCCCAACCACCCAAACCGGCCAAAGGCGAGAAAGGTAAAAATAAAGGCGGCAATAATGCCGGCAGCCAGGATAGCGCCCCGGCAACTGCCAGCGCTCCCGCCAAAGGCGCCCCCATCAACAAGGAAGCGCAAAAAGAGCAGCAGAAGCTGCAGCGGCAGTTCCAGCAACTGGAAGACACCCTGGCCAGGCTGAATGAAAAGAAGGCCGCCCTGGAGGCCACGCTGGGCAACCCGGACCTGTACGGCGACAAGGACAAGTTCCGGCAGACCGAGGCGGACTACCAGCAGGTGCTGCAGGAACATGCCCGAACCAACCAGCAGTACGAAGAGCTGTTCGAGAAATTAATTAACAATGAATAATTAATTATTAATTCCAAGGAATGCAGAAGATCCTGGTGGTAGAAGATGAAGTTAAAGTAGCCAACGCTGTTAAAAAGGGGCTGGAAGAGAACGGCTTTGAAACAGACGTGGCCTACGACGGGCGCATGGGCAAAAGCCTGGCGTCCGGCAACCACTACGACCTGGTGATACTGGACCTGAACCTCCCCTACAACAACGGCTACGAGATATGCGAAGTGATACGGCGCAGGAACAACCGGGTGCCTATTATCATCCTCACCGCCCTGGGCGACATGGACGATAAAATGCAGGCCTTTGAGCTGGGCGCGGACGACTACCTGGTAAAACCCTTTGACTTCCGCGAGCTGCTGGCCCGCATCCGCGTGTTCCTGAAGCGCGCTGGCGCCGATGTGCAGCAAAGCAGCCTGTATAAAATAACGATCGCCGACCTGGAAATAGACCGGGAAAAGAAAGAGGTGACCCGGGGCGGCAAAAAAATTCCGCTTACCGCCAAGGAATACCAGCTCCTGGAATTCCTGGCGCTGCACAAAGGCAAGGTCATTTCCAAGCTCACCATCGCGGAAAAGGTGTGGGACATTGATTTTGATACCGGCACCAACGTGATAGAGGTGTATATGAACTTCCTGCGCAAGAAGATAGACAAGGATTTCGGGCAGAAATTACTGCATACTAAAACAGGCATGGGGTATTACCTGGGAGAGGAATGATGTAAGATGTAGGAAGTAAGAGATATGAAGATAAAGTATAAAATAGCGCTCTACTACACCCTGTCAGCCACCGTGTTGCTGGTTTCCTTTGCCACCCTCGCCTACTATTTCTCCGCCAAATCCCGTAAGGCGGAATACATGGAACGCCTGGAGTACCGGGCCCGCTCCATTGCCAACGTGATCATTGAAGATGACCGCGTGCGGATAGACCTGCTGCGCAAGCTGGACAAGACCACCTTCCAGGACCTGTACCAGGAAACCATACTGGTATATGACCCCAATTATGACCTGCTGTATTCCAACCTGAAGGACACGGCTATACGTACCCACCGCAGCCTGCTGGACTATATTAAACAGAACGGCATTTACAGCGCTGAAAAGGACAGTGACGAGGTGATGGGCGTTTATTACACGGAAGGCAGCATGTCCGTGATCGTGATCGTATCCTCGCTGGACAAATACGGTTACCAGAACCTGCAGAACCTCCGGCGCATCCTGCTCCTGGAGCTGCTGGTGGCCGCCGTTGCGCTGGTGGTGATCGGGTATTTCTTTTCCCGCAAGATGGTGGCCCCCATTGACCAACTGGTGCGGCAGGTGAATACCATCAACGCGAACAACCTGCAGGATACAACGGTGGACATCCGCGGGCGCGACGAGATCGCGCAACTGGGCAGCAATTTCAATACCATGCTGCAGCGGCTCAGCAACTCGTTTGACCTGCAGAAGAGCTTTGTGAGCAACGCCTCCCACGAGCTGCGCACCCCCCTGGCCTCCATTATCAGCCAGTTACAGGTAACCCTTTCCAAGGAAAGAAGCCGGGACGACTATGCCGCGGTGCTCAGTTCCGTACTGGAAGACGCCGAAAACCTGTCGGACCTCACCAACGGGCTGCTGCAACTGGCGCAGTCTGAGCTGAACGAACAACGCTTCTCCCTCTACGAAGTGCGCATAGATGAGTTGCTGCTTGAAATGGGGAACCTTATTAAATTGAAACAGAGCGGGAAAGTAGAGATACAGTTTGAAGAACTGCCCGAGCAGGACACCGAGCTTACCTGTATGGGAAACGAAGTGCTGCTGAAAATACTGTTCCTCAACCTGGTGGACAACGCCTGTAAATTTTCCGCGGACAATACCGCCCGGGTGTTGATCGGTTTCCACTCCCATTACATCCAGGTACAGGTAAAGGACAATGGCATGGGCATTCCGCCCGCCGAGCAGGAAAAGATATTTGAGCCCTTCTACCGGGGGCAGCACGCACAGCAGACACGCGGCCACGGCCTGGGCCTTTCCATCTGCAAAAAGATCGTGCAACTGCACAAAGGCCATATCTCCCTCAGCTCCACCCCGGGCAAAGGCACGGTGTTCACCGTATTGCTACCGCACTTATAGTGTCCCCACTTTTTATTTTTATCCTTTTTATTTTTTAAGCCCTTTTTAAGCCGCCTTAAAGGCCCCTTTAATCCCCCTTGCTGAGCTTTGCACCTGTAAATAGGTTTATAACGCAGCTTATATGCACAAAAAGCTCAGGATATCAATCATCACCCTGTTCATCACATACAGCAGCCTGGCGCAAACCCTGCAGCCCATCACCCTGCAGGCCGCAGAAGATACCTTCCTGGGTAAGAATTACCAGCTACTGGCGCAACGCTACCGCGTGGATGCGGATAAAGCCCTGGTGCAACAGGCGCGCCTGTGGAGCAATCCATCTTTCAACGCCACCTGGGGATTTGGCACCACCAGCAAGGTGCAGCCTTTTTACGGGGGCAACGGCGGGCAAACCGCCTACGAAGTGGACCAACTGATCACGCTGGCGGGTAAACGCAATAAACAGGTGCAGTTGGCCCGGCTGAATGCCGCCGCCAGCCAGTCCGCCTTCTATGAGCTGATGCGCACCCTGCGCCTGCAGCTCCGGGGCAGCTATTACCAACTGTATTTCCTGCAGGAAACGGAAAAGGTGCTGCTGGAACAGCTATCCAACCTGCAGAAAATAGTAGACGCATATACGGAAGCCGATAAAAAAGGGAGCGTGGCGCACGCGGATGTAGTGCGCCTGCGCGCCCTGCTGGTAGGCATCAGCAATGATTATGCAGACCTGAAGCAGCAGGAGCTGGCCGCCCAGCTCAACCTGCAGCAGCTCCTGGGCAGCAACCGGCAGTTTGCTCCCCGTGTGGATACCGAAGAGCTGGTGCGCTATAACATGGCCGGGTATACGCCGGCTGCGCTTACCGACACCGCCCTGGCCAACCGGCCGGACCTCCGCATGGCGCAGCAGCAACTGCAGCAGGCCCAGGTGAACTACAGCCTGCAAAAGGCGATGGCCGTGCCGGACCTGCACGTGGGCGCCGCCTATGACAAGAACGGCAGCTATGCGCCCAACTTCATAGGGCTGACCATGGGCATAGACCTTCCCTTCTGGAACCGCAACCAGGGCAACATCCGCGCAGCCGGCAACGAGGTAAAGGCACAGGAGCAAAGCCTGGCCCAGGGCAATAATATAGTGGTCACGGAGGTGCAGCAGTCGCTGGAAAAGATCCGCCTGGCGGACCAGCAGTACCGGGCGCTGGACTTCCGCAGCTTCAGCGAGGAATATGACCGGCTGATAGCCGAAGTGGCGCTCAATTTCCGTAAGGGGAACATTTCCCTGCTGCAGTTCATCGACTATTTCAACAGCTACAGCGACAACGTAAAGCACATCAACAAGCTGCTGCTGGACCGCATTACAGCGTATGAGGAGCTGAACTATGTTACGGGAACAGAACTGTTCCTGAAGTAGGATGTAGGAAGTAAGAAGTAGGAAATAAGATGGTTAAATAAAAACACATGAATCGCATTTCAACCCTTGCCCTGCTGGCAGTCAGCATCATACTCTACAGCGGCTGTAAGCATATACAGGCCGAGGACACAGAAAAGGAAACCTTTGTGCTCAGCGACACCATGCTGCAGAGCATTCACATAGACACCGCCAGCATCCGGCCGGTGCAGAACGAGCTGCGCCTGTCCGGCAAGGTAGCCCCGGATGTGGGCAAGGTGCTGAAAGTATATCCCCTCGTGAGCGGGTATGTAAAGGACATAAAAGTGCAACTGGGCGATTTCGTACAGAAGGGACAGATACTGGCCGTGATACAGAGCGGGGAGATAGCCGACTATGACAAGCAGATGGCCGAGGCACGTACCAACCTGGCCGTAGCGGAAAAAGGGCTGCAGGTAGCCAAAGACCTCTTCAGCAGCCAGTTGAGCACCGAAAAGGATGTGGTGGATGCGCAGGGACAGGTGGACAAGGCCCGGGCCGAAGTGAACCGCCTGAACGATCTCTTCAAGATATACCGCCGCGGCAGCGGTTCCACCTACCTGGTTACCGCCCCTATCTCCGGCTATATCATCGAAAAGAATATCAACAACAACATGGAGATCCGCAGCGACAACAGCCAGAACATCTTCACCGTATCCGAGCTGAACGACGTATGGGTGCTGGCCAACGTATTTGAAACGGACATTGCCCGCGTAAAGGAAGGTTACGATGCGGACATTGTGACCATCAGCTACCCGGATACCGTGTTCCACGGCAAGGTGGACAAGATCTACAATTTCCTGGACCCGGCCACCAAGACCATGCAGATCCGCATCCGGCTGGATAACAAGGACATGCAACTGAAACCGGAGATGTTCGCCACCGTGACCCTGCATTACAACGAAGGCAACCAGATGCTGGCCGTGCCCGCCTCCTCGCTGATATTTGACCGCAGCAAAAGCTATGTGCTGGTATTCCGGGACAAGTACAACATACAGGTACGGGAAGTGGAGCCCTACCGGACTTCCGGCAGCCTCGCCTATTTAAGCAAGGGGCTGCGGCCCGGGGAACGGGTGATCTCCCGGAACCAGCTACTGATCTATAATGCACTCAACGATTAAAATAATGAATAATTAATAATTAATAATCGTTACATGCCTGTTTCATTGTAACACTGGTGTTACAGGTATTATTAATTATTCATTATTAATTATTAATTGACAACTGTCCGGCATGAACAGACTCATTAAAAATATTGTTGGCTTTTCGCTCAGGAATAAACTGTTCGTATTTATTGCAACCGCCACCCTGGTCATTTCAGGCATTGTAGCATTTGTGCACACGCCCATAGAAGCCTTCCCGGACGTCACCAATACGCAGATCGTGATCGTGACCAAGTGGAACGGCCGCAGCGCGCAGGAAGTGGAGCGTTTTGTAACGCTGCCCGTGGAGGTGGCCATGAACGCGGTACAGAAAAAGACCAGCGTGCGCTCTATCACCATGTTCGGCCTCTCCGTGGTAAAGATCATCTTTGAAGATGACGTGGAGGACTTCTTCGCCCGGCAACAGGTGAACAACATGCTGCAAAGCATTTCCCTGCCCGAAGGCGCGGACCCGGAAATACAGCCGCCCTACGGCCCTACCGGGGAGATATTCCGCTACTACCTGAAAAGCGACCACCGCAGCTCCCGCGACCTGCTCACCTACCAGAACTGGGTGATAGACCGGCAACTGCGCAGCGTGCCCGGTGTGGCGGACATCGTGGCCTTTGGCGGGCAGGACAAGATATACGAGATCACCGCCGACCCTGTTCGTTTAGCCAAGTACGATATTACCCCCCTGGAGCTGTACCAGGCGGTAACCAAAAGCAATATCAACGTAGGCGGCGATGTGATCGAAAAGAATGGGCAGGCCTACGTGGTACGGGGTATCGGCCTGCTGAACAGCATCGCCGACATCGAGAACATTATTCTCGACAACATCAACGGCACGCCCCTACTGGTAAAGAACGTAGCCACCGTGCAGGAATCCTCCCTGCCCCGCGTGGGACAGGTGGGGCTGGACAAAGCGGACGACCTGGTGGAAGGCATCGTAGTCATGCGCAAGGGCGAGAACCCCACCGAAGTGCTGGCCCGGCTGAAGGACAAGATCAAAGAGCTGAATGAAACGATATTGCCGGCGGACATCAGGATGGAAACCTTTTACGACCGGGATACGCTGATGGAGTTCTGCACGCACACCGTACTGCACAACCTGGCGGAAGGCATCCTGTTTGTGACGGTGATCGTGTTCATCTTCATGGCCGACTGGCGCACCACGCTCACGGTATCCATCATTATCCCGCTGTCGCTGCTGTTTGCCTTTTTATGCCTGCGCCTGAAAGGTATGACGGCCAACCTGATCAGCATGGGCGCCATTGACTTCGGGATCATTATAGACGGGGCCGTGGTGATGGTGGAAGGCATTTTCGTGATGCTGGACCACAAGGCCAAACACTTTGGCATGGAGCGTTTCAACAAGCTGGCCAAGATGGGCTGGATCAAGCAAACGGGCGGGGAGCTGGCCAAAGCCATCTTCTTCTCCAAGCTGATCATCATCATATCGCTGATACCCATCTTTTCATTCCAGAAAGTGGAGGGCAAGATGTTCTCCCCGCTGGCCTGGACGCTGGGCTTTGCCCTGCTGGGCGCCCTGCTGTTCACCCTTACGCTGGTGCCGGTGCTCAGCTCCCTCCTGCTGAACAAAAATGTGCGGGAAAAGCACAACCCCGTGGTACAGTTCTTTGACCGGATCGTGATGCGGGGCTTTAACTGGACCTACGGGCACAAGCGGCTCAGCATGGGACTGGCCCTGGGCTTTATGGCGCTCACCTTTTTCTCCGCCCGCTGGCTGGGCACGGAGTTCCTGCCGCAACTGAACGAAGGCTCCCTCTGGGTGACCACCGAGCTGCCCATGAGCATGTCGCTCACGGAAAGCGTGAAAATGGCGCACGCCATCCGCCAGGACCTGGGGGGCTTCCCGGAAGTAAAGCGCGTACTGTCGCAGGTAGGGCGCTCCAACGACGGCACCGACCCTAACGGCTTCTACTTCGTGCAATACCAGGTAGACCTGGCGCCCAAACAGGAATGGAAGCGGGGGATATCGCAGGATGAGCTGATCAGCCAGATGGAGCAAAGGCTGAAGAAATACCCCGGCATAGTCCTGAACTTTTCCCAGCCTATCAGCGACAATGTATCGGAAGCCGTGGCCGGCTTCAAGGCCGCCAACGGCGTAAAAATATACGGCGATGACCTGGAAAAGCTGGAAAGCCTCTCCGCACAGGTAGTGGCCCAGTTAAAAAAAGTGCCCGGCATCCGCGACCTCGGCGTGATCCGCAACATCGGACAACCGGAAATGACCATTAACCTGCACGACAACAAGATGGCCCTGTATGGCGTGAACACGGCAGACGCACAGGCCGTGATCGAAATGGCCATTGGCGGGAAAACCGCCACCCAGCTATACGAAGGCGAGAAGAAATTTGACATCCGTATCCGCTACGCTGCCAATTACCGCAAAACGGAAGAGGACCTGCAGAACCTGATGGTGCCTACCCAGGGCGGCAACAAGGTACCGCTGAAAGAGCTGGCCACCATTACCACTATTACCGGCCCGGCTTTCATTTACCGGGACGGTAATAAGCGGTTCATCGGCATCAAGTTCTCTGTGCGCGATCGTGACCTGGGCAGCACCATTGCAGAGGCCCAGGCCAAAGTAAAGGCGGCCATCCGCCTGCCCAAAGGCTACAGCGTAGGCTGGACCGGCGAGTTTGAGAACCAGGTACGCGCCACCGGCCGCCTGGCGCAGGTGATACCGGTAAGCCTGGTGGCTATTTTCATAATCCTGTTCATTATGCTGGGCAGCGTTAAGGATGCCGGCCTGATACTGCTGAACGTGCCCTTTGCGCTGATAGGCGGCATACTGGCCATACACACCACGGGCATCAATTTCGGTATCTCCGCCGGCGTAGGCTTTATAGCGCTCTTCGGCATCTGCATACAGAACGGCGTGATCCTGATATCGGTGTTCCACAAAAACCTGCAGCAACGCATGCCGCTGAACGAGGCCATCCGCCTGGGCGTGGAGTCGCGGGTGCGCCCCGTGGTAATGACGGCGCTGATGGCCGCCATCGGCCTCATACCGGCCGCCGTATCGCATGGTGTAGGCTCAGAAACACAGAAGCCGCTGGCCATCGTGGTGATAGGCGGCTTAATAACCGCTACGGTGCTGACGCTGCTGGTATTCCCCATTATATTCTATGGGGCGTACAAGAAAGTTGGCAGTCATTAATTAGCAGGCGGCAGTCGGTTCAATCAGTCGCCCAATGCCTGCAAACTGCCAACTTACAATTGGAAACTGGTTTTAGTTCGCATATAGGTTGATAGAATGGGGCTGAAACGACAGTACCGGTAGCTTTGATGCTTCCTGAACTGGTTTCATGCTCAATTACTCCGCCCCGCCGCAGAAGAAACAACGCGGGGCGGATTTTTTTCCTTTCGTCCCGCAAAACCCGCCTTATGCGTAAACATGCGCCGCAAACCGCCAACAAATGCTAAATTAGGGTATGAACATCCTGCCGGCACTGACACGGTATAAGCTGCACCATGTATTGTTCTGGATGATCTTCTTCACGGTATGGGTGCTGCTGCGCATAGACGATTACCCCGCCTTGCAGGCTACCATGCTGGCCGGCCTGCTGAAGGTAGTAACGCTGGCGGGCGCCGTGTACTTTACCAGCTATGTGCTGATCCCCCGCTTCCTGTACCGGCAGCAGTATGTGATCTTCTTTACCGCTTTTGCCGGGCTGATAGGCGGCACGGGCTGGCTGGTGATACAGTTGCTGAACGGGGTGCTGCAGCCTTATGCCGGCCGTATTGCGCAATGGCCCAATGCCAGCCTCAACAGCCAGTTATACGACGTGTACATTCCCCTTTTCTTTATGGTAGGCGCCATTACCGGCGTGCAGTTCTATATAGACCGGCTGCAGACGCAGCACCGCCTGCAAAGCGCCCTGCGGGCCAGCGCAGAGCAGGAGCTGCAATACCTGAAAGCGCAGATCAACCCGCATGCCTTGTTCAATTCCCTGAATGCCGTGTATTTCCTGATAGACAAGGAGAACAAGGCCGCCCGGGACATGCTCCGGCAATTCGCGGACCTGCTGCGCTACCAGTTGTACGACTGTAACACGGACGCCATTCCCATAGAAAAGGAGGCGCAGTATGTGGCCAATTATGTGGCTATCCAGCAAATGCGGCTGAATGATAACTGCGAGGTATCCTTTTACTGCGACCCGGCCATGCAGCATTTCAGCATAGCGCCCCTGCTGCTGATCCCTTTCGTGGAAAATGCGTTCAAGCACGTATCCGCTCATGTGCAGGCGCCCAACAAGGTGACCGTACACCTGCGCCGGCAGGGGCCTTTCCTGCAACTGGAAACCTACAATACGCGGGAAAGGCCGGTGAATGGCAACGGCACGCATCACGGCATCGGGCTGGCCAATGTAAAACGCCGCCTGGAGCTGCTGTACCCGGAAAAGCATTCCCTGCAGATAGCTGAAACGGAGCAGGCATTTCACGTAACCTTAGATATCCGTATTGCATGACCTTACGCTGTATGATCATAGACGACGAGCCGCTGGCCCGCAAGGGGCTGCAGGAATACTGCGCGGACGTGGATTTCCTGGAGCTGGCCGCCGTATGCGACAGCCCGGTAAAGGCCATTGCGCTGCTGCAGGCGCAACCCGTGCACCTGCTGTTCCTGGATATACAGATGCCCCGCATCAATGGCCTGCAACTCCTGCGCTCCCTGCCGCAGCCGCCCCTGGCCATCCTCACCACGGCATACCCGGAGTACGCCCTGCAGGGTTTTGAGCTGGATGTAATAGATTACCTGCTGAAACCCATCGCCTTTGAGCGCTTCCTGAAAGCGGCGCTGAAGGCCCGCTCCTATTTCGAGCTGCTGCAGCGCCCGGCTGCAGCAAACGCGGAAGGCTATTTCTTCATTAAATGCGACAGCGGGCTGGAACGCATCTGCTTTGACGACCTGCTGTATGCTGCCGCGCTGCAGAATTATGTAGTGCTGCATACGGCGCAGCGCAAGTACATTACCTACCTCACATTCAAGGCAGTGGAGGACTACCTGCCGGCGCAGCAGTTCCTGCGCGTGCATAAATCCTACATTGTAGCGCTCTCCAAAATAGACCGGATCACCGGGAATGATATTATGATCGGCTCACAGCACATTCCTGTGAGCCGGCACCTGAAAGATGCAGTGATGGAAAGGATATTGAAGGATAAGTACCTGAAGCGGTAGGCCTATTCATTCAACCTGGGCCGCAACCGTTGCTTTGACTTGTTGAAGATCATCTGCCCTTTATCAATGCCTTTGCGCAGCTTTTCACGCTCGGCGGCGGGCAGGTGCAGCACGGACTGGCAGGCCTCGCTGCAGCAGCCTTCATATTGGGCGGCGCAGGCTTCGCACTGGATGAACAGCAGGTGGCAGCCGTCATTTTTACAGTTGGTATGGGTATCGCAGGGCTGCCCGCACTGGTGGCAGTGGCTGATAATATCATTGCTGATACGCTCGCCCAGGCGTTCGTCAAATACGAAATTCTTTCCTTTGAACTTGTTGGGCAGGCCCTGCTCGCGGGCTTTATTGGTGTATTCAATGATACCGCCTTCCAGGTGGTACACATTATTAAAACCGTTGTGCAGCAGGTAGGCGGAGGCTTTTTCGCAACGGATACCGCCGGTGCAATACATCACGATATTTTTATCCTTCTGGTCCTTCAGCATGTCTACCGCCATGGGCAGTTGCTCACGGAAGGTATCCGAAGGCACTTCTATGGCCCGTTCAAAATGTCCCACCTCGTATTCGTAATGGTTGCGCATATCCACGATAATGGTATCGGGATCGGCGGCCAGCTCATTAAAGGCTTTGGCATCCAGGTACTTGCCTTTGCGCACCATATCAAAAGCGGGGTCGGTAATACCGTCGGCCACTATTTTCTCACGTACCTTGATGCGCAATACCCAGAAGGATTTGCCGTGATCTTCCACGGCAACGTTCAGCCTTATGCCGTCCAGGAAGGGAATGGAATACAGGTAGCTGCGGAAAGCCTCGATATGATGCTCCGGCACGCTTACCTGGGCATTGATGCCTTCGTGCGCCACGTAAATGCGCCCGAACACCTGTAACTGGTCAAGGGCCGTATAAAGCTGGTCGCGGAAAGCCTTCGGATCGTCGATCCGGGCGTACTGGTAGAAGGAGATAGTGATTCTCTTGAATGTTTCTGCAGCCAGCCTGCGTTTCAGCTCGTCTGCAGATACCCTGTTGTGCAATGTCATGTTCCGTTTGAAATTTTAAGGACATACCTCGGATGAACAAAATTTCAGCGGAGCAAAGGTAGGAAAAGTTGCTCAATCAGGGTGGATATACGCCTCATTTTCACCGGACCATTCCCGCAGCAGTTGCAGCAAGAGGTATGCTACCGCGCTGATAATGAGGATGTAACCGATAAAACCGAAGGTCATTGCCGTTTGGGCATGTTGCCAGTGGCTGATCTGCGCCACATAAGCGAGGACGGCCAGTAAAATACCCAGGATAAGGGTGATCATGGCGATCCATCTCATTCTTTTGCCTGGTTTCATAAGGGGGTGTTTTTGGGTTAATCAATATTTGCATTCCCGGGGCGCATGGTCTCTGCACACGGCTACAAAATTAACACAATCATGTTAGGAAAACAAGCCACCCCACCCACCCCTTTCCGGGGACATTATCCTCCGTAAAATGACAGTTATGCAGTAAACAGCGGATCGCCGCCGGTTTCCTAAGTGACTGATATTGATGGCCTTAAAAATCGGCCCCTGCTTTGGCATTCTTTTTGAAATACCAGGTACGACAAGCGAAAATGGTGTAACCCAAAAATGTAAGATTATGACAACAATTATTCTTTCCGCCTTTTACTTCATCCTCGCTTTTTTGGTGTACCGTGTGCTGGCTTATTTTTATGATGACAGCAAGGAATACAGCAAAGGCAGGAAAATCAGGTAAGCGGGATCATCTCCTGCGGAAGATCGCGCCGCCCAGTAATCCGCCAAAACCGGCGCGCACACCTATACGAGTAGCATCCTGGCTTTGATAGCCGGCTATCACATCTACCCTTACCAGCTTAAAGATGTTCTCCAGGCCGGCAAACACTTCTACATAATTGTTATCGCTGTTGACATAGAAGGCATTGGTGCCTGCTACCAGGTTCCATTTCAGCCGGTTCAGCAAGGGTATCTTGTTGGTCAGCAGCCCGTTGAAATGATGCTCCAGGTTCAGCGTAGTGTAAAAGGAAGCAATGGTGCTGTATTTGTAATAAGGCGCCAACTGGAAGCTGTTGAGGTATTTGATATTGTAGAAGGTCTGGTTGCCGTTAAAATGCTGGTAATCCGGCAGTCCCACGGAATTGCTGTTCAGGAAGCCGCCGGCAGCCAGCCGGTAACGCAATTCCCCGAACAACTTGAAATTCATGTTGTCAGACACCTGCGCCTTCCATTTATCAAAATCCACGTCGCTGCCTGCCCATCCCTGTATGCCTTTGCTGTAAGCAATGTCAAAGCGCGGGTATTTGGACCCGATGGCGATCTTCCGGTCCGGCAACTGTATGAAGCGCTGGCCGGGCTGGAAGCTGAAGCTCAGGTTCATGACCAGGGCCTGGTGCGGGGTAAAGGGCACGTCTGCCAACTCGTAGGGATGGTTGGGCAGGAACTGCTTGCTGCTGTTCTTAAATATGACAAAATCGGAGGTGTTCTGCACCGGTATACGATCCTCGTAGGTGAAACCGATGCCCGCCCAGGCGCCGCTTTCAAACTGCCGCCTGAACGCCAGGTTGGCAAAGCGGCTTTCATACAGCTTCATATAGTTTTCCTTGAGCAGCAGCGTATATACCGCGTTGGTCAGGGGATCTATCGGTTCCTGCTTGTTGAACTGGTAGATGCGCTTGCCGCCGGAAAGCAGCCAGGTGTTATCGCCCGGGCGCTTGTGCAGGCGCGCCTGCTGCCGCCACGTGATCTCCGCCCAGGCATTGAGGTGCGTATTGCTGAAGCCATAACGCAGGAAGGGCGCTATGTGCAGCTCCTGGTCATGCGGCAGGTCCAGCTCCAGGCGGGGCTCCACACTAAGCACCAGCCCTTCCACGGTATTGTATTCCAACTGGGTCAGCAGCGGGCGCATGGCCAGGTGGTGATGCACCAACTGGGTATCCCTGCGGAAATAGTAATTATGCTTTACGCCGCCCCAGAAGAAATGGGTGAGCTTCACCGGCGGCCGGTGCTTGCGGAGGGAATCGATATGGCGGCCGGACAGCAGGCTGTCGCGGCGCGCCTGCGCCGTGCTGTCCTTTTCATGAAAGTCTTTCAGCTCTTCCTTTTCCAATGGCACCGGCCGGATGCTGTCCCAGTAGTGGATGCTCTTTTTGTTAAAGGCCGTGTCATATTTCATGATAATGTTATCGAAATATTTGGGCGGGAAGGCGGGGTGCAGGTTGTAGTTGGAATATACGTTCACGAAACTGCCCACCAGGTCAAACCCGAACTGCTTCATGGAAAGGCTGATCACCTGATCCTTGGTGCGCCATACCGCGCTGTCTACCGGCACATGTATCTGCCTGATCTGCAGGGTGTCCATGATCTCCAACTGGTAATCCCTGGTAAGCAGCAGGTTGGTGCTGTGAATGCGCCAGTCGCCATCCGTGATAAAGATATGCCCGGAGAACAGCGGTTCAAACCTGCGGCGGGGGATCACCTGTATCTTGTTCACCGCCCGGCCGTCTTCATAGAACACGCCTTCCAGCCGGTATTTGTAATACTGCAGCGCATTGTCTGCAATAGGGGAAATATAGCCCCGCGGGCTGAACTGCGTGATCACGGCGGACACATTGTTGTCGTAAAAGTTGATATAGGCCGGGAAGCTGAACCCGAAACCGCCCCCGCTTTGCCGGGAGGAGATCACGTCCAGCTTAATCTTGTCGGGCCGGCGGGCGGATATTTTGGTCAGGGATTCTGACAGGAACACGATGCCCCTGCCGGTGGAGTCCACGCCCATTTCCTGCTTGTCTACCTTCTGGCCAAAGAACCTGTCGGGCACATTGCGCAGCTTGAACATGCCTTTGATATAGGCGTTGCAGGTAAATTCCTGTACCTGCTGCTGGTATACCGGTCTTTTTTTAATGGCTTCGCGGATGATGGCGTAGGCCGGGTCTTCCCCGCCGCCTTTTACCACCACCTCCTGTATCTGCAACTGCAGGGGCTGCAGTTGGAAGTCCAGCGTCAGCACGGCCGCACCGGCAACGGTAACGGGCTTCTCCTCCTTACGGTAACCCATATACTGGCATACGATGGTATAGGCGCCGTCCGGCAGTTCCAGGGAGTACTGGCCGGCCGCATTGGTGGTAGTGCCCTGGGTGGTGCCTTTAATGAGCAGGGTGGCAAAAGGCAGGGCCTCTCCCCTTTCATTGGCCACCCGGCCGCGGATAATGCCGGCCCGGGAATAATTGCTGAAAAATAGCAGGATGATGATGCAGAACGCGGAACGCTGAAGGCGGAACGCTGATTGCCGTATGTTCATAGCTGAATCGAATGCGTTAAGCGTTAAGCGTTGAGCCTTTAGCGTTCAGCGTTTTACGCAGCAGGCTGCCGGTAAGGCTGCCCATGCCCGCCACCAGGGCGCCGATAACGGAGCTGATAATGCCCATCAGCACAGGGCTGTGCATTTTCAGGAAGATCTCGCTCACCCGGTTGGCCAGGATATGATCATTGCGGACATCCTGGAAAAAAGCGACGGCCATCCAGAGTATAAATATGGCAATGAACCCGCAGGCAAAGGCCTTACCGGAAGACAGGGGAATTAGCAGGGCTACCAGGAAAGCCACCAGCGCTACGGACCACCAGGCCATGAACAGGCCGGCCATGTAACCAAGGGCGATAATAAGGAGTAGAGAGGCCAGGAATTTCATAGCTGGAAATTACGGAAAGTAGGGTAAAGTAGGAAACATTAGCGGGTGTAGGGAAATTTTCTAATGAATGCTTTCAACAGGCGCTTCTCCAGGTATTGATTGTGTTTCTCAGTGTCAAATATGCCGGCCACGTCCAGTTCCTTCTCGAAGTTCCAGATATGATCCCCTGTTTTACCGTCGTATAGCTCAATGATCATTCTTTTCGTTTTACTGGCTGCAAATATCAGGGTGCTGGTAGTGTAAGTACGGCTTACACGGAGCTCGGCGAGCTCGCCCGTTAAAACAGCGTCCACTTTTAACAAACGGCAGAGGGACTGCGCATCCAGGTTGTTCACGTTCCGGAAGTCTACCCTGGCGGCTTTCAGCAGGGAATCCGTTAATTGCCAGTCCTGCACGTCTACCAGCAGTTTTTCTTCATCCTGCGTCATGGCGTTATACAGCGCTTCCTGCAACTGCAGACCTTCCGCGGCTTCGCGCTCCTGCAGCGCCTGCACTGCATCTTTACTTTGGGGTTTGAAATAGGCGGTTCTTGTTTTAAAAGGCAGGACGGCAATAATCCTGTGATCGTACGTCGCCTGTGCCGCGGTTTCCTGGGCCTTTGCCTGGTAATTGGTTACCAGCAACAGGAGCACAACAATGTAACACCAACAATGTGCTTTATTCATGGTATAAGGGGCTTATTTATTTCTTTATCAAATTTTAGACGCTTCCAGCGCCTGCTCAATATCCTGCAAAATATCCTGCACATTCTCCAGCCCTACGGAAATACGTATAAACCCGGGCGTTATCCCGGACAGCAGGCGGTCTTCCTCCGACATCTTGGCGTGGGTAGTGCTGGCCGGGTGCGAAGCGATGCTGCGGGTATCCCCCAGGTTGGCCGTGAGGGTCAGCATCTTAAGCGCGTCCAGGAAGCGCTTGCCCTGCTCCAGGCCGCCTTTCAGCTCGAAGCAGAAAATGCCGCCGCCGCCGGTCATCTGTTGCTGTGCAATAGCGTACTGCGGGTGGCTTTCCAGGAAGGGGTACCGCACCCAGTTGAGCTGCCCGTGATGCTCCAGGGCGGTAGCCAGGGCCAGGGCGCTGGCGGAGTGACGCTCCATGCGCACGTGCAGGGTTTCCAGGCTCTTGCTGAGCACCCAGGCGTTGAATGGCGACATAGCCGGGCCGGTGCTGCGGCAAAAAGCATAGATCTCTTTGATCAGCTCCGGCTGGCCCACCACTACCCCGCCCAGTACGCGGCCCTGCCCATCCATCCATTTGGTGGCGGAATGGGTCACCAGGTGCGCGCCTGAGAGGAAAGGCTTTTGCAGCACGGGGGTGGCAAAGCAGTTATCTACATTCAGGATGATGTTGTGCTTGTTGGCGATACCGGCCAGCCATTCCACGTCAATGATCTCCAGGCCGGGGTTGGCCGGCGTTTCCACAAAGATCATGCGGGTATTGGGTTTGATCATCCCCTCCAGCTCTGCCGGGTTGTTAATGTCGAAATAATCGCAGCTAATGCCCCACCTGGGCAGGAATTTATCAATGACCGTATGCGTAGAGCCAAAGATGGTGCGGGCCGACAGCAGGTGGTCGCCGGCTTTGAGCAGGGCCATAAAGCTGCCAAACACCGCGCTCATGCCCGATGCGGTGGCATAACCGGCCGGCGCCTGTTCCAGCGCGCAGACCTTTTTTACAAACTCGTCCACGTTCGGGTTGCTGAAACGGCTGTAAATGTTGAAGTCCGTTTCATCGGCAAAGGTGGCCCGCATTTCCTCCACGTTGTCGAAGCAAAAGCTGGAGGTGAGGAATAGCGGGGTGGAATGTTCCATTTGCCAGGTCCGCTCTGTCTGTATCCTGATGGCGTCCGTATCGGGCTGGTGTCTTTGCTCGTTCATCTTAAAAGGCTTAAAGCAGAAAGCATAAAGCAAAAAGCCGCCTGGCGGGGATAAAGGATTCGAATCAATCGCTTTATGCTTTAGGCTTTTAGCTTTATGCTTTTTTGCCGGTTATTGATTTACTTTCGTTTCCCAGGTAAGCAGGGTGCCTGACCTACGCAGGGTTTCCGCTACAGAGCAGTATTTGTTCATGGACAGCTCTACGGCGCGGGCCGCTTTATCCGGGTCTATATTGCCCGTGAGGTGAAAGATCACATGCGCTTTTTCCCAGAGTTTGGGCTCTTTGTCCTTTTCCCGGTCTGCCTCGATCTCGATGCGGAAATCGGTGATCTCCTGCCTTTGCTTTTTAAGGATCATCACTACGTCAATGGCCGAGCAGCCGCCCAGGCCCATGACAAGCATCTGCATGGGGCGCACCCCGTTGTTCCTGCCGCCGTTCTCTTCGGAGGAGTCCATCAGTACTTTGTGCCCGGTTTCGTCTGCCGCCTCCATGTTGAAACCATCGTCTATCCGCTTGAGTGTAATCTTCATACTTCCATTTAATTTATGTCAAAAATAGTTCAAAATAAGCAGAACGCAGAACGCTTAAAGCAGAAAGCGATTGCCCCGGATGCTTTACCCGCTCCAATCGGCTTTAAGCTTTCTGCTTTAAGCTTTCTGCTTTTTTATGTAGTTTCGCGCAAATTTTTGGGGTTGAGCGCAAAGGTATTACATATAAAGGAAGCTTTCACACTGGAATCGGGCGCGGTGCTGCCCGAGCTGCGCATTGCCTACCATACTTACGGTACGCTGAACAGCGATGGCAGTAACGTGGTATGGATCTGCCATGCCCTGACGGCCAACTCCGACGTGGCCGACTGGTGGGCCGGCCTGGTAGGCGAAGGGCGGGTGGTGGACCCGGCGAAACACTTTATTGTTTGCGCCAATATCCTGGGCTCCTGTTACGGCAGCTCCGGCCCCCTGTCTGTAAACCCCGCGACCGGCGCCCCCTATTACCATACCTTTCCACAGGTAACGGTACGCGATATTGTACAGGCGCACATCCTGCTGCGGCGGCACCTGGGCATTGCCCGGATTCACCTGCTGGCAGGCGGCTCCATGGGCGGCTACCAGGTACTGGAATGGGCGTTGGCGGAACCGGATGCCATTGACCGGCTGTTCCTGCTGTGTACCGGCGCAGCGGAAAGCGCCTGGGGCATTGCCATTCATACGGCCCAGCGCCTGGCCATAGAGGCGGACTGCAGTTGGCAGCAACCCAGCCCGCAAGCCGGGCAGCGCGGCCTGAAAGCCGCCCGCGCCATCGGCATGCTGACCTACCGCAACTACCAGACCTTTGTGCGCACGCAATCCGATCCCGACAAGGACAAAACGGACGGTTTCCGCGCTTCTTCCTATATCAACTACCAGGGCGACAAGCTGGTGAACCGCTTTAACGCCCAGAGCTACTGGCTGCTGACCAAGACCATGGACAGCCATAACATTGCCCGGAGCAGGCCCGCCGATATGCCAACCCTGCTGGCACAGCTCCCCCAGCCCACCCTGCTGATGGGCATTACCAGCGATATCCTATGCCCGCCGGAAGAACAGCTCTTCCTGGAACGGCATATGCCCCGCGCTACCTACTATGAAATAGACTCCTCTTACGGACATGACGGTTTCCTGATAGAATTTGAGCAGATCGGGCGGATATTGGCGGAGTGGCTGGGTAGGCCGCAGTAAGACATTTAGGACATAAGGAATAAGTTGAGTATCTTGATCATAGGTTTACCTCAACAAAGCTGGTATGAAAAGTATTGGATTCCTTTTGTTTCAAATCCTGATTTATCAATTTTCTTTTGCGCAGCAGCAGGTATTCGATAATCATGTCCACCTATGGAATGGTGATCAATCAATACAGACTTATTTGGCTCAATTGGATAGCACCGGGCAAACCGTCACCCGGTTTAGCGGCATCCTGATAGCCAGGCAAGGTGAACCTTTGAAGACCCGGGCAAAAAATGATGAGCTTATTGCGCTATCAAAGCAATATCCTCAGCTCTTGCCGATATGTTCGGTGCATCCCTTAGATGGTGATGCCGCCACGGAAGAAATAAGGAGATTAAGTGGTTTAGGCGTAAAGGTCATTAAGCTACATCCCCATACACAAAAATTTGAGGTCACAGATGATAAGGTTATCAACCTTTGTAAGGTGGCGGGGCAATTGGGCCTTGTTATATTAATGGATAATGCCAATATCAAACCGGGAGACAGCGAAAACTTATTTGACCTGGCTATAAAATGCGCTGACACCAAATTCATTTTTGCCCACATGGGGGCCTTTAATTTCCGCTTTTGGAATATCATCAAGGTAGCGCGCACGGCAAAAGGTTTCTACAAGGATAATATATATTTCGACATATCCGCTACAATTGTCCTGTTAGCCGATTCACCCGTCGAAGATGAATTCATTTGGACCATTCGTAATGCAGGGGTCCATACGGTTTTACTAGGCTCCGATTTTCCTCAGTATAGCCTCAGGCAGGCCGTAGATGCACTGGACAGATTGGACCTAAAACAGGAGGAAAAGGATAAAATCCGTTATGAGAATGCTCAAAGGCTGTTGTTGGGAGATTCAGAATAGAACGGTAGCACCCTCATTTAAACCCGACATTTACCTTTTAATGGGCTATTCCTATTGACACTTCTTCAGGAGCCATTCATTTTGTTCTTTTAATTTAGATATCTCCTCCTGTTGCTTAAACATATACAACATCATCTCCTCCATCTTCTTCAACAATAGCTTATTCATTTCCGCCACATCTATCCCTTCCTTCTCCACTTCTTCCGCAGCAGGCATATCCGGCAAATGTTTGTGCTCCTTCACATAAGCAGCTACCTCGGAGAGCGGTGGCAGATGATATTCATCTGAGAAAACATAATCGGGCCAGCCACCATATGTTTTTACTTTTATCTTGGTAAAGATGGCATCGCCGTTTACCGCCAGTTTATATCCCCTGGTATCCGTGGTGCCAATACCCACATTGCCATTGGTAGCGCTTCGCGCACCAGCCAATATCACGTCACCATTGGATTTAAACAGTAGTGGCGCATAGTATCCGGCACCATTCTTTTTGACTGCGTAGAATTCAAGTGTGGGGCCTGTAAGATCCGCGCTGAAATAACCATCTTTCCGCAAGGAGGCTTCCCAGAAGATTGGTTTATCGGCTGCGATGGAAGCTGTATTTTTTACGCTGAATTTAAGGTCCAGATAAGCGGCATTGTCTCCATCACTGACCATATTAACAACACCCCTGGTACTACCCATATCAATAGTCACTTTATCAGATGTGGGCACAGCACCTATACCTATGTTTCCGTTAGCCGTTAAATTTCCTTTTAAGTTCAGATTGCCATACCCGTCCAGGAACATAAGCTGATCGGTATCTGTTGAATAGTCGATACCACCGTTATCATGTGCCAGCCAACGGAAGCGGAAGTTGTGAGATTTAACACCGGTCAGCCCATAATTAATAGAGCCATTGCTTTGATAAATAAAGCCTGAGCGGAAATTGGAAGTATATAAAGCGGAAGTAATAGTATTGGTGTAATTATTCGGAAAATTGATCGTACTATAGGTTCCCACCTGCGCTTTTACCTGGAAAGCGCCAATCGTCAGGATAATAAAACAATATACCTGTCTAAACATATACTAAAGTTTATTTTTTGATTATTTGCTTTAACTCGGTGATCTTTTCCTGTTGATCTATCCGGTACAAAGTCAGCTCCTCTACCTTCTGCAATAACGGTCTGTTCATTTAACCCAGATTCAGGCCCTCCTTCTTTACACCCGCTTCGGAAAGAATGACCTAAAGAATCAATAGAGCGGGTAAAGATGTTCTTCGCGGCTACAGAGTCGATCTTTGCCAGCCTGGCCTGCATCTTCCTTTCCTGCCGGGCCAGTTTGTTCAGGGCTTTCTCCGAGCGTCTGCTCACCTGCTTTTCAAAGCGGCGGGACTTGCTGCTTACCTGGGAAAAATATTTATCCGGCAGTTGTGATAAACGGGAAAGGGTGCTATCCCGGGCCTGGGCACAAACAGCATTCGCCAAACAAAACACTAAAAAAATTACACGGTACAGGTAACGCATACAGGGACGGGTCAAAAAACGTTTAGGGTGGAAAAATACAGCTCTTTTTTTGCTTTCAAACAAAATTTTTGTGTTAATTTCCTGATTAGCAAATGATTCCTGGAAGCCGGGAGGAAGACCTTTTAGCCCCGTTATAGCCCGTATGCGGACGTGTATAATAGATAATTGTTAATTCATAATTGTTCGGTATATTTAGTTGTATTAAAACTGTTAAACGCCCCGGCTCAACCAAAACAAAATTCTACAACGTATGAAGAACTATTTCCTTAGAACCTGTTTGTGTTCCGCCCTCTTATTGCTTAGCCTATGGTCAGTAGCGCAGGCACAACAACAAACCACCATCACCGGCACTGTTACCAGCAGTGAGAACGGCGAGAAAATGGCCGGTGTAACCGTCAGCGTTAAAGGCGCCACGTCCGGCACCATTTCGGATGCAGACGGTAATTTCCGGCTCAACACGACCAGGAGCCTCCCGCTTACCCTGGTATTTTCCTATGTAGGATTCAGCAGCCAGGAAGTAGTAGTCAGCAGCAGTGTGCAACCCATTAATGTACAGCTAACCTCCACGGAACTGCTGGGGCAGGAAGTAGTGGTAGCAGCCAGCCGTGTGGCGCAAAGTATCATGGAATCGCCCGTGTCTATTGAGAAATTGAGCACCGCTGCCATTAAGGAGGTACCCACTCCCAGCTTCTACGATGCCCTGCCTAACCTGAAAGGCGTAGAGTCCAGCGTGCAAAGCCTCACCTTCAGGTCGGTTACCACCAGGGGATTTGGTACAAATGGCAATACCCGCTTTAACCAGTATATGGATGGCATGGATATGCAGGCACCCGGACTCAACTTTTCCGTGGGCAACATCGTAGGTTTAACAGAGCTGGATATAGAAAGCGTGGAGCTCCTGCCAGGCGCGTCCTCCGCTTTATACGGTGCGGGTGGTATGAATGGTACCCTGATCATGACAAGTAAAAGCCCTTTTGAACACCAGGGCCTTAGTATCCGCTTGCAGGGCGGTATCAACCATGTAGATACCCGTCAGCAATCCAATATAGGTTTTGTTCCGGATGTAGCGGCGCGCTATGCCAAAGCTTTTGGAAAATTCGCTTTCAAGCTGAATATTGCTTACTTGCAGGCAGATGACTGGCAGGCGCAGGACTCCAGTAATTTTGACCGGCTGAACCTTGTAACAAAGCCGGGCTTTTCCCATACAGCAGATCCTAATTATGATGGTATAAACGTTTATGGAGACGAGATCAATACCACCTATGGCGCCACAGCGGGGTTGCTGAACGGTGTAACCGTTTCCCGCACCGGCTATGCCGAGCCATCCCTGGTAGACTATCGTACCAAAAGCCTGAAAACGGGCGCAGCCTTCCATTACCGGTTCACAGACGACCTGGAACTGGTGCTGCAGGGCAACTGGGGCACTGGTACAAGCGTCTACACCGGTTCTGACCGTTATTCACTTCGGAATTTCAATTTAGGCCAATACAAGCTGGAATTCAGGGGAAAACGTTTCTTTGTAAGAGGTTACACCACGCAGGAACGTTCCGGGGAAGCCTATAACGCTACTGCTTTAGGCACCATCCTGAATGAAAGCTACAACCCCAGCGTAGTAACCGATGCAAACGGTAATGTAATTGGGGGTTGGTTTGCAGAATATGCCACCGTCTACAACCAGGCACGGGCAGGCGTATTTCCCGGCGCCCCGGGGGCAAAAACTGATGAACAGGCACATGCCATTGCCCGGGCATATGCAGACAGGAACCGCCTGCAGCCGGGAACCGATGCCTTTAACCAGGCTAAAGACGTCATTACCGAACGGTACATAGGTTTTGGCCCCGGGAGGAACGGGGCGAAATTCAATGATAAGACCAATCTTTATCATTACGAAGGTATGTATGATTTCAGCGACCATATAAAGGTGCTGGAAGTACAGGCCGGCGCATCTTATCGCCGCTATGCCCTGAACTCAGATGGTACTATTTTCGATGATGCGGAGCGGGATATTAAGATAGATGAATTTGGGGGATTCCTGCAAGTGGGCCGGAAACTGGTGCATGACCGCATCAAATTAACCGGTTCTATCCGTTACGACAAGAATGAAAATTTTGACGGGCGCTTTACACCGCGTATTTCCGGCGTATTTACAGTAGCGCCACAGCATAATATACGCCTGTCATACCAGACCGGTTTCCGCAACCCTACCAACCAGGATCAGTATATTGACCTTCCTATACGCGCGAATACCCGCCTGATTGGCGGCCTGCCGGAGTTGCTGACCAAATACGACCTGTATAATAACAAAGGGTATACACAGGCCAGCGTACAACGGTATGCAGCTACAGGAGATCCTTCTCAACTGGAGCTACATACCTTCAGCAAGTTCAAGCCGGAAAGCGTAAGCTCCTATGAAATAGGCTACCGGGGGCTTATCAGGAACAGGCTGTTAATAGACGGTTATGTTTACTACAGCAACTACACCAATTTTCTCTCCTACATTGCACTGATACAGCCCACCGAGCCGCTGGCCCAGGACCCCACGCTTAGCAGGGCCAATATTTTTGCAACCTATATTAATAACCCTGAAAAGGTGAAAACATGGGGATGGGCATTAGGACTGGATTACCAGGTAAGTACCTGGACAGTAAGTGGCAATGTATCATTCAATGACATCAATAACGAGGAGGACCAGGTATTTACCAATTTCAATACACCCAGATACCGTTTTAGCCTGGGCTTAGGCAACAGGAATGTATATAAGAATCTCGGGTTCAATATTACCTACCGCTGGCAGGATACGTTCATCTGGACCTCTTCCTTTGCAAGAGGCAGTGTCCCATCCTTCGGCACGCTGGACGGGCAGATAAATTACTCAATACCGGCTGCCCACGCTACCATTAAGCTGGGTGGCTCTAATATCCTGAATAAATATTACCGGACTTCTTTTGGTAATCCCCAGATCGGGGCATTATACTACCTGGGCGTTACATTTGAAGGACTGTTAAAATAACCAATCCCCCTTACTAACCACTTAAATTGACGAAGTCCCGGCTTGCGCCGGGACTTCTATTTGTTGTAACCCCCAACCGAGTTGGGTATTCTTGAAAGCCGGTAAAGGCTTACACATTAAACCTGAAATGCATCACATCCCCGTCGCTCACCACGTATTCCTTGCCTTCTATCCGCAGGCGGCCGTTGTCGCGGGCAGCCGTTTCGGAGCCGTACTTCACATAATCCTCATAAGCGATCACCTCCGCCTTGATAAAGCCCTTCTCAAAATCGGTATGTATCACGCTGGCGGCCTGCGGCGCTTTCCAGCCCTGGTGAATGGTCCAGGCACGCACTTCCTGTACCCCTGCCGTAAAATAAGTGATCAGGTTCAGCAGTTTGTAGGCTGAGCGGATCAGGCGGTTCAAACCGGGCTCTTCCAGCTTGTACTCCTCCAGGAATAACTGTTTGTCCTCCGGGTCTTCCATTTCGGATATCTGGGCCTCGATGGAGTTGTTCATCACGATCACCTCCGCGTTTTCGGCCTTTACGGCTTCCTGCAGGGCCTGTGAAAATTTATTGCCGGTATGCAGGGAAGCTTCGTCCACGTTGGCCACGTACAGCACCGGCTTTTCCGTCAGCAGGAAAAGGTCGGCAATGGCGGTACGGTCCTCCTTGCCCAGTCCCAGCTCCCGTATATTACGACCCTGTTCCAGGCATTCCTGGCACTGCTTCAGGATGTCGTATTCTCTTTTGGCTTTGGCGTCGCCGCCGGTTTTAGCGATCTTCTCCACCCGGGCGATCTTCTTTTCCACCGTTTCCAGGTCCTTCAGTTGCAACTCGGTGTCAATGATGCCTTTATCGCTCACCGGGTTAATAGGCCCTTCTTCCCGTAAGATGTTGTCGTCTTCAAAGCAGCGGATCACGTGCACGATGGCGTCTACCTCGCGGATGTTGGCCAGGAACTTGTTGCCCAGCCCCTCTCCTTTGCTGGCGCCTTTTACCAGCCCGGCAATGTCCACAAACTCGATGGTGGTGGGCACTACCCGGTTCGGTTTTACCAGCTCTTCCAGCTTCTGCAGGCGGGCATCCGGCACGTCCACCAGGCCCACATTGGGCTCAATGGTGCAAAAGCGGTAATTACTGGCCTGCGCTTTGGCGCTGTTACTAACTGCGTTAAATAATGTTGATTTTCCTACATTGGGCAATCCGACAATTCCTGCTTGCAACGCCATTTTAAAAAATTTGCCCGCAAAGATAGGGAAAATAAAAATTCCAAGGCCGGGGGGCCAAAATTCCAAATCCCAAATTCCAAAATGTGGGCAGACCACCAATGATACTATACAGTTATGGATAATCAGGAGACTGCCGCCGGTTTGGGATTTGGAATTTGGGATTTGGAACTTTACATTTAGATTTTGGATTTGGAACTTAAACCTCAACTATGGCATTAAACTACGTCTGGCTTGCTTTTTTCCTGATCGCGTTCCTGGTGGCGCTGTTCCGTTTGATATTCCTGCACGATACCGCGGTATTCGCCCATGTAATGACCGGCATGTTTGACAGCGCCAAAACCGGTGCGGAGATCTCCCTGGGACTGATCGGTATTATGACGTTCTGGATGGGCATCATGCGCGTGGGGGAAAAAGCGGGCATGATCAGCGTGTTTGCACGGATCGTGAACCCCTTCTTTTCCCGGTTGTTCCCGGGCGTGCCCCGCCGCCACCCGGCCATGGGCTCTATTGTAATGAATTTTTCCGCCAATATGCTGGGACTGGATAATGCGGCCACGCCTGTGGGGCTGAAAGCCATGAAGGAGCTGCAGGAGGTGAATGAAACCCCGGATACGGCCAGCAACGCGCAGATCATGTTCCTGGTGCTGAACACCGCCGGCATGACGCTGATCCCCACTTCCGTGATCGCCCTGCGCCTGGCCGGCGGCGCCGCCAACCCGGCGGATATTTTCATTCCTACCGTGATCGGCACCTTCATCTCCTTTATCAGCGGGGTGATCACCGTAGCGCTGTATCAGCGCATCAACCTGCTGAATGTGCCCTCCTTGGTATTCTTTGGCGGCTTTGCCCTGCTGATGCTGGGGCTGTACACCTGGCTGCACAACATGCCGCCGGCTGACGTAGCCCTGTATACGGGGCTGCTGGGCGGCCTGATCATATTTTCCATTATCGTTTCCTTCCTGGTGCTGGGCTTTATCAGGCGCATCAATGTATATGATGTTTTTATTGACGGCGCCAAGGACGGATTCAAGACCGTGATCATGATCATCCCCTACCTGGTGGCCATCCTGGTAGCCATCAGCGCGTTCCGCAGCACCGGCTGCATGGATTACCTGGTGAATGGCATCGGCAGCTTTTTTGCCTGGATGGGACTGAATACGGATTTCGTGCCGGCATTACCGGTAGGGCTCATGAAAACGCTGAGCGGCGGGGCTGCCCGCGGGCTGATGGTGGATGTAATGCAGCATTATGGCGCAGACTCCTTTGCCGGAAGGCTGGCCTGCATTATGCAGGGCTCCACGGAAACCACGTTCTATATACTGGCCGTGTACTTTGGCTCCGTGAATATCCGCAATACCCGTTATGCCCTTACCTGCGGGCTGATCGCGGACTTTATCGGCGTAGTGGCGGCCATTGTGCTGGGATACCTGTTCTTTCACTGAGCGGCCTCGTACACCGCTTTCCAGGTTACCAGGCGGATATTTTCCTTTTGTAACAGCTCCTTAAACCCCTTGCTGGTCACATAGTTAAAGTCATTTTGCCGCCAGGCGGCGCCAAAATCGGGATGATCTATGGTAACTGCCTGCATTTCTGCATCATCATAGGCCAGGTGCACCACCAGCTCATTCAAACCGGCAGGCAGTTGCCGCAATGCCTGGTCATAGTACACATGCCATTTATCTGCCGGCGCCTGCTGGTAGGCGGTGATGAACTGGTTCACCACCACGTTGTTCACGGTATCAATATAAGGCAGCAACTGCGGGGCCATCATGCGGATCATCTTCGCGGGTATTAATACCGGCAGATTGAATTCCCTGCCGATCTCCTGGTATATTTTCGCCAGCTCCGGCGATCCCAGCAAACTGCCCATATGGTTATCAAGATGGGTTATGTTGATGCCGGCGTCCAGTGCCTTCCTGATCTGCGCCCGTATTTCCCGGGCCACTTCCTCCGGTTTGGCATGCTGCTGAAATTCCCGGACTGAAGCATAGAAGTACCCGTCCTTATCCAGCAGGCTGGGTATTTCCCCAGCGGGAGATACCCCGTCCCACTTATAGTATTTCCATTCAGCCGTCAGCGTAATATGAATGCCCCAGTCCAGCTCCGGATGCGCTTTTGCGTAGGCCGCTATTTCCGGGAACCAGGGGCAGGGCACCATGATGGAGGCCGAATTGATGGCCTTTTGCTCGAAAGCGGCAATCGCCGCTGCGTTGGTGGAGTGAGATACGCCCAGGTCATCGGCATGCACGATCAGCAACCGCGCATCGCGGGGATAACCCAGCTTTTCCGGCAAGGATCCCTGGTTTTGCGCAATAACAATAAAGGGAAATAATAGCAGGAAGAGGGTAGCGTGGCATAGCCAATAACGGGAATTTTTCATAACATCAGTTTTAGGGGACCATATAAAAATAGGGATTTTCATATATTGTAGCAATTGATAGTATGTTATGATGAAACCACTACATGAAGACTGGATCGCTGTGATCATTGCATTCCTGACCATTGCGCTGGTATGCGCCGGCCTGCACCCTGCCCTGCCTAAATTCGCCTCCTGGAACAATAGCGCCGCCCTATGGGCGCAGCTCAGCCGTGCAGAGCTGCTGCTGCAGGCGGGCGTCCTGTTCTTATGGGTGCTGGGCAGCCTGCTGCTGGCCCGTGCGCTGGCAAAGGACCTGCAGCCGGTAAAGCTGGCCCTGAGCCTGCTGGGTATCGTAGTGATCTCCCTGCTGGCGCAACTGATCACCAGCAACCGGCTGGTAAAGGACCTGGGCATAGAGGTAGTGCTGTTCAGCCTTTTGCTGGGCCTGTTCATCAGCAATGTACTGGGCGTGCCCGCCTGGCTGAAGCCGGCCATACAAACAGAACTGTTCATTAAAATAGGACTGGTGCTGCTGGGCGCCAATGTGTTGTTCGGAGATGTGATCAGCGCCGGCGGGCTGGGGCTGCTGCAATCCGTGATCGTGGTATTTGCAGTATGGTATTTCACCTTCTGGCTGTGCAAACGCTTCGGGCTGGATGATGAATTCCGCATGATGATCTCCAGCGCGGTATCCATCTGCGGCGTATCTGCGGCCATTGCCACATCGGGCGCAATAGAGGGCGATAACCGCAAGCTGTCGCATGTGATCTCCCTGGTGCTGATCATTGCCATTCCCATGATGCTGTTCATGCCCTATATCGCCGCCTGGGCGGGCATGACGCCTGCCGTAGCCGGGGCCTGGCTGGGCGGCACCATCGATACTTCCGGGGCCGTGGTGGCCGCCGGCACCCTAATGGGCGAGGAAGCGCTGAAATACGCCACCCTGGTGAAGTTCTCGCAGAATGTGTTACTGGGCCTGGCCGCCTTCTTCATTTCCTTATACTGGACCCTGAGCAAAAAAGAGGTGAGCGCGGAGCAAAAGCCGGGGCTAAAGACCATCTGGGAGCGGTTCCCGAAATTTGTGCTGGGCTTTGTGCTGGCCTCCCTCCTGTTCTCCTTCGTACTGCCGCCCGCGGTAGTCAGCACCGCCAAAGGCAGCCTGAAGGAGCTGCAAACCTACTGGTTTGCGCTGGCCTTTACCTGCATCGGGCTGGAAACAAAATTTACCGACATCTTCACTATGGAAAACGGCCGGCCCGCCATTGCTTTTATCATCGCGCAACTGTTCAATATCTTCTTTACGCTGGCCGTGGCCTACCTGGTGTTCGGCGGGTTGTAAAAACCGTGAAAGGTGAACGGTTGACCATTCACCTTTCACTTTTCATTTCTTTTCTTGTCTACTCATCCCACCATAAACGGTCGGCCAGTGAACCCACCGGGGGTATGTTGCTGCCATTGCGGCTTACTTCCGTATTGGGATAAGCCACGCGCCGGATGAATTCCGGTATTACCGCGTTTTCCGGCATATCAAAGTCCGTATACTGGTAATTAAAACGCCGGGCATCCACCCATGCTTCCGGGTTCAGGAACATGGCTACGTACTTTTCCTTCATGATCAGGTCCAGGGTAAGGTTGTTGGCGCCCACCGCTACTGCCGGGTTGCTCATGTAACTGTCCCGGTCAGTAGTGCTTACGCCCACTTTATCCATATGCGCCTGGATGCCATCCATATAAGCAGCATAGGCGGCAGGCTTGTCGCCTGCCCGGAAAGCGGCTTCCGCCGCCATAAACCGGCATTCCGCATAAGTGATCAGCAGCAAGGGCGCGCCGCCCCTGGAGTAGAAGCCGTTCAGGGAGAGGTAGCATTCCTCGTCATCGGTGCCTGTGCCAACCCTTCCGGCACCGTTAATGGTACCGCGGTAATCCCCGAATTTGGTGGTATCCGTAATCAGCGGCAGGCGCGGGTCAAATACCCCGAATGTATGGTCGTTCAGCGCATCCACAAAATGCGCGCTGAGCCAGCCATCCAAAAGCAACACGGTATTATTGTAAGCCGCCTGGTTCCAGGGGCTGCGGGCCTGGAACTGGGTAAGCTGCGCATCATCGCTGTTGTTGGCAAATGCATTGGTGAGCGCTGTCAGCACGGCTGCAGGATCATAGTCCGCCGTTTTAGTCACGCGGTTCAGCAAACGGGCTTTCAGCGCATAGCCCATTTTTATCCAGGCATCCGCATTGCCGTGATAGATCAGGTCTTTAGTCCCGTCCAGCACAATCGGCGGATCAGCTTGTTCCAGTGAAGCAATGCCCTCGTTCACCAGGGCCAGGCTGGAGGCATACACATCCGCATCCGCGTCGAACTCCGGCTGTACAAAGTCGCCGGTCAGCGCCTGCTTGTAGGGCACGGAGCCCCATACGCTGTTGGTCAGGCTCAGGTTCATGGCTATCATGATCCGGCCGGCGCCGGCGTGCTGGTAGGCTCCCAGGGAGTCTGCCACCTGTACCAGGTCGTACAGGTCCGCCATGGTATTGTAGATGCTTTCCCAGGTAGTGCTGTAATCCACCTGGTCATAAGTATCGTTGCCACCACCGACATTTGGCGAGGCCAGGTACTGCACAAAATAGGATGTAAAATTGCCCACGCGGTACACGTTATAACCGGTGTTATAGGTGGTGCTCGCCAACAATCCATTCATCGGCGCAATGGCCGACTGGTTGGGATTGTCATTTACATCCAGGTATTTTTTACACCCTGCAAATACAGCCAGCAGGCTGCAACAGGTGAACATTATTACTAGTTTCTTCATAGTTCCGCGCTTTAAAAGGTAACATTGATACTGGCCAGGAAGCTCCGGACAGCCGGGTAAGTAAAGCCGGCAAAGGCGTCGGCCGCATTGCTGCCTGCATTAAAGGAGCTGGACTCCGGGTCAAAGCCGGTGTAATCCGTATGCAGCCAGAGATTATTACCGGTAAGGGTAATATTCACGCCGCTGATGAACTTCGTTCTTTCCAGCAGTTTGGACGGTAACTGGTAGGAGAGGCTCACATTACGCAAACGTACCCACGAAGCGTCTTCGATAAATTCTTCTGTTACGCCCCGGTATACATTGCGGTAATAGCCAACACCGTAATTCCTGCCGTCCGGGCCTACACCCTGCCCCAGGTATACCGGTATGTCATTGGGCTTGCCGTCGGAGAAAACGCCGTCAAACACCTTGGTCTGGTCCCTGTTCTCTGTCATTTTGGAAGCGCCAAAGGCGGCCATGAAGTTGGCGAACTGGTTGTACTTCTGCACTCCCTGCCTTACATCTACCAGGAAGGAAAAACCAAAGCCTTTGTAGGAAAACGAGTTGGTAATGGCGCCTATCCAATCCGGCTGCGCATTGCCCAGGTATTTCTGGGTAGAGTTGATCACCGGGAAGCCGGCCAGCGAACCGGAGCCCTGGATCACGATGGGCCTGCTCTTGTCTACGGTCAGGTCGGGTTCCTGGTCATTGCCATAGTAGCGGGCATAGCTGGTGCCAAAGATGGCGCCTACCGGGTAGCCCACAATATACTTCATGGTAGCGGTAGAGCCGGCGTACCCGAACTGGGAGCCTACGAATATCTCATCCACATCATCGCGCAGCGCCAGCACCTTGTTACGGTTGGTGGAAAAGTTCACCCTTACATCCCAGTTGAAGTTCCTTCCTTTTACAGGTGTACCGTTCAGGGAAATTTCCACGCCCCGGTTGCGGATAGCGCCGGCATTGGTATAGAATACATCATAGCCGGAACTGGATGGAATGGGCACGCTCATCAGCAGGTCCGTACTTTTGGAGGTATACCAGGTAAAGTCAATGCCTAAACGGTTTTGGAAAAACCGCAGCTCTGCCCCGGCCTCAAAGGTGCTGGTAAACTCCGGTTTCAGGTCAGGATCTGTTTTGATATCTGCCCGGGTCCAGCCAATAATGCTGTTGTCAATCGGGCCGTCAGGCAATGTTTCGTAGCCCGAGGCCAGCCTGTAAGGGGTAGCGTCCTTCCCGATCCTGGCCCAGGAAGCCCGGATCTTACCGTAGGTAAGAATATTGTCCGGTATCTTCAAATGATCCGTGAACACGTAGCCGGCGCTCACGGAAGGATAGAAAAATGAATTGCGGTCCTCGTACAGCGTAGAGGTAAAATCCTCCCTGGCCGTAAGGGTCAGGTACAGGTAATCATCCCAGCTCAGTGTCCAGTCTGCAAATACGCCTATGATCCTATAATCTTCCTTGTACTGGGAACTTACCACTCTTTTGGCGTTCTGCAGGATCAGCAGGTCCGGTATGTCCAGCGTATCGCCTTGCGTAGATACGCGTTTCAGTGAGTACTGGTACAGGTCATGCCCCACTTTCAGGTCGGATGACAGCCGGGGGCTGATCTTATTTTTAAAATTGGCGATAAAGGTGCTGTTGATGATACGTTTATTTAACTGGTACTCATATACGAAACCGGATTCGTTGTCGCCCAACGGTACCTCCCCTACTACTCCTTTGGGGCCGGGCGCCGTATGGGTCCGGGCATCGCCATAAAAATCCGTCCCTGCCCGGTACATCAGGTCCAGCCACTTAAAGGGCGAATAGGTGAAATTGGCGCTGGCGATCACACGGTTCACATCATCCCCGAAACGGTTGGTGGCCAGGGTGTACATGGGATTGTCATTATCCGGGCCATAGGTGTTTTGCGTACCGTCCGGCTTGATATAATCCTTCACATCCCATCGGGGCGACCAGTAAATCAGTTGCTCGCCGTAACGGTCCGCATTCACGCGGTTGCCGCCGGATTTGATATAGTTCAGGGAAGCGCCGGCTTTGAACTTGTCGCTGAAGCGCAGCTCACCGTTCACCTTGGCGGAATAGTTGTTATAATCACTGAAAGGGATCACGCCGTCCTGGTTCAGCGTGGAGAAGGAGGCGGCGAAGACGCCTTTTTCCGTACCGCCGCTCATGTTCAGCGTATTGCGGAACTGGGTGCCGGTGCGGTAGGCGCGCTCATAATTATTAAACAACTGCGCGGGATGCGTGGGGTCCAGTTGCCGGGCCTCTTCCACGGTAGGCCCCCAGGAGGGCCAGAAGCTGGTAGGATCGTAGTCCCCGAGGTATCCCTGGGAGAAACGGGTCTGCACATCCGGCGTTTTGTTCACGCGATCAAAGCCGTAGGTAGAGGTCAGGCTTACCCGCAGGCGGCCGGCCCTGCCGGATTTGGTGGTGATCACCACGGCGCCGTTGGCCGCGCGCAAACCGTAGAGTGCGGTAGCCGCACCGCCCCGCAGGATGGAGATGCTTTCTATATCATCCGGGTTAATGTCTGCCGCGCGGTTGCTCATCCCGCGGGTGTCCGCGCCGCCGGTCGTGTAAGTGTCATTGTCAATAGGGATACCATCCACAATAAAGATGGGCTGGTTGGATTTGGTAGGGTCCAGCGAGTTGATACCGCGGATAATGATACGGGCGCCCTGTCCCGGGGCGCCGCCACCGCTGGATATCTGCACGCCGGCTACTTTGCCCTGGAGGGCGTTCACCACGTTGGTCTGGCGGGATACGGCCAGCTCCTCGCCGCCGATATCCTGCACGGCATAGCCCAGCGCGCGCTTTTCCCTTTTAATGCCCAGGGCGGTCACCACTACCTGCTCCAGGTTGCGCGTGTCCGGCTGCAGCGCCACCTGCAGGCGGGTTTGCCCGTTCAGCGGCACCTCCTGCCGGAGATACCCTACAAAACTGAAGACCAAGGTAACACCAGGGTTGGGAACTGAAAAGCTGAAAGTCCCGTCTACGTTAGAAGTTGTGCCGGCTGTACCCCCTTTTACCTGGATGGTGACCCCCGGCAGGGCATTACCACCATCGGCGGCTGTGACTGTGCCACGTACAAGCAACGTTTGTGCCCGCAGTACAATAGGTAGCATACAGCAACACAGCATGAAAACCCAATAAAATCTTTTCATGAAGTGCGGTTTAGATATTTGGTTGAATAAAAACTGATTGAGATAAATATACAACCTAAAATGTAAAATCGGGAGGCTTTTTTCAGATAGGAAGCAGGAAGCAGGATGTAAGAGGTAAGAAGGAGGAGGTAAGAAGGGGGAGGAAAGAAGAAAGAAGAGAGAAGCAGGAAGCAGGAGATAGCAGCAAACGGCTGGTATCTTATTTCCTACCTCCTACTTCCTGCTTCCTATTTGCAATACATTCTGATAGTATAACTCTTGTAGGTCTTACCAGCGCCGTAATCCGCGCTTTGTGTAACGGAAGCCGTAGCACCGGCAGCCAGCTTGGTGATCAGCAATGGCTGTTCTTCGGTATAAACGGTATTGTCCGTAGTGGTCACTTTCAGCTCTACGTAGATGGACTTGGCGCCGGTTGAAATATCATAATCTTCCGAACCGGTATTTTTGGCGTCAAAGGTGATCTGTACATTGTCCACGCCTGTCAGGTCATTCACTTCCGTTTCGGTAAGCGTAATTTTATCCGCCAGGCATTTTCCTTCGTTGGGGGTCACTTTGTCATCATCCCCGCAACTGATAAGGGCAAACGTCAGGATGAAAGCCGGGGCCAGCATTTTCAGTTTCGTAATTGTGTTCATGTTTCTTTTTCCGTTTAAGGTTGAATGTTGTGTATCCGGGATACCGGGTTGCGGGTACAAAGTTCACCTGAACCGGCATTGTATTCAATCCCCGTCCTTCTGTATTTTCCGTATACCGGTAAACAGGTATTTTTTATTTCCCGGGAATATCCCATCTTTATACCATTTTGTTTAAAATGACCCGCTACCTTTATCTATTGTGCCTGATCCTGGGCAGCGCCCTGCCGGGCATGGCACAGTTGGCTCCCAATGAGCCCGCATATGCAGACAGCCTGGTGAATGTTTTGCAGCAAAGCCCCTCCGACAGTACCCGCGCCTGGGCGGCTTACCTCCTGTCCGACTACTGGTCGCCCAAGGACTCCGCAAAAGCCCGGCAGTACCTGGAGCAGGGCCGGCAACTGGCCGGCAGCCTTCCCATGCTAAGCGCTATGTACCACTTTTACGAAGGCCGGCTGTATTTTGACCGGGACCAAAAGCGTGCAGCCGTAGCCTTTATGCAGGCCGAAAAAGAACTGGCCGGCATCAAGGTAAAGGAGGCTTACCAGTACCGCTCCGCCGCCTGGTACAATTACGGCATCATGAAACGGAATGAAAAGGGCGACGCCTTTATTATAGATATCCTGCTGAACAAGGCCATTCCCCTGGCCGAACAATCGGGCAACCAGGAAAAGCTGGCCCACTACTACTCCCAACTGGCCACCCTCTTCATGTACAACAGCCAGTTTGAGAAAGCGGCGGTTTACAATAAAAAGGCCATTGCCCTGCTGGAGGAAACGGACCCGCAGTCCCAGGTGCTTTTGCTGTGCTACCTCTCCGCCACCAGCAATTACGTGTATATGTTGAAGAATGACAGCTCGAAAATGATGCTGGACAAGGCGCGGGCAATGCTGAAAAACACCCCGGGGAGCGTGTACTACCCGAACTTTTATTATAACGAAGCGCTGTACTACACCAGCAAAACCCTGTTTGACAAAGCACTGGTAAGCCTGGAAAAAGGGATCGCGGGCGCCCGCCAAATGAACCAGACCACGCTGTTGCAGATGCTGGTTTTCCGGAAGTATAACGTGTTGCTGGAGCTGAAGGACTATGCGCAGGCCCGGCGGTTCCTGCTACAACTGCAGCAGGAAGGCGGCCCGCTGATGGCGGATGCCAACAGCCGGCGGACCATCTACCAGCAACTGGCCCAGGTCAACGCAGAACTGGGGCTGATGAAGGAAGCCTACAACTGGACCCTGTCCTACAACCAGATCAACGACAGCCTTAACCAGGCCCAGACCACGATCAAGATCAACGAGCTGGAGGCAAAATTCCGGGATGCGAAAAAGGAGCAAAAGATCAAACAACTGGAGGCGCAGCACAACCTGGCGCTGCTTTCCGCCAGGAACAGCCGGCTCATTGCCTGGCTGCTGGGCACCCTCTGCCTGCTGCTGCTCATCATTACCGCCTTCGCTGTTTTCTATTACCGGAACTCCCGTAAACTGGCTGCCCAGAAAGAGATCAATCACCAGCAGCAGCTAAAGGAGATCCGGCAGGAACAACAACTGGCCACCATCCGGGCGATGATGGAGGGAGAAGAAAAGGAGCGCGAAAGAGTGGCCCGCGACCTCCACGACGGGCTGGGCGGGCTCCTGTCCGGCATCAAAATGGACCTTTCCGGGATCAGCGACCGGGCGGCGGCAGACAACAATGCCCGGGCGCAATTACAGGCGGCTACCCTGCAACTGGACGGCTCCATTGATGAACTGCGCCGCATTGCGCGCAACCTCATGCCGGCCGCCCTGCTGCGGTTCGGGCTGGAAGCCGCCCTGCGGGATTTCTGCGAAGGACTGGAAAAGGAAGGCACCCGCATTGTGCTGCAATGCTACGGCCTGGATAAGGAGGCCATTTCCCCGGCCAACCAGGTAATGATATACCGGATGGTGCAGGAGCTGGTGACCAACGCCCTGAAGCATGCCGGCGCTACCGAAATACTGGTGGACTGCATCCGGCAGGACGAACAGGTGAGCATTACAGTAGAGGATAACGGCTCCGGCTTTGACCCCGCCACGGTGAGCGGGAAAAGCAGCGGCTTAAGCAACATTCAGGCCCGCGTCAATTACCTGGATGGCAAGCTGGACATTCATGTTGAGAAAGATTACGGTACTACCATCACCATACAATTTGAAGATCATGCAGCCGCAACCGGTATCACTGCTGATAGTTGACGATCATCCCGTAGTAGTGGCGGGCATACAGTCCCTCCTGCAGGAAGCGCCGGGGATACGGGTAGCCGGCTGCTGCACGGACGGCCAGGCGGCGCGGGCCTTCCTGGAAAGGGAGCATGCGGACATCCTGCTGCTGGACATCCAGCTACCCGATATCAACGGGCTGGAGCTATGCCTGGAGCTACGCACCCGCTATCCGCACCTGCGCATCCTGGCGCTCAGCAACTACAACGAAAAAAGCATGATCAGCAAAATGCTGGAGCATGGCGCTTCCGGCTACCTGCTCAAGAACGCCTCCACGCAGGAACTGCAGGAGGCCATTGCCGCGGCCATGCAGGACCGCCTCTTCTTCAGCAGCGATGTGGCAAAGAAAATGCTGGAAGCGCCCGGCAAAGCACCGGTCCCCTATCTTACACGGCGGGAAAAGGAAATACTGCGGCTGATCATGGACGGGCATACCAGCAACGCTATTGCCGATATCCTCTGCATCAGCCAGTTGACGGTGGAGACCCACCGCCGTAATATTATCCGCAAATTTGACGCGCCCAGCATGGGAGTGGTTATCAAACTAGCAATGGAACATGGATTGACGTAGGATGTCATTCCGCGTCATACTTCCCTATTTTCTCTTCCATGGTCACGTCCTCATCTTTCCGTATCTGCATCTTGATATATACCAGCAGTTGGGAAGCCCCTGCCTTAAAGCACACTTCCTGCGCCTGGCGCGCTACTTCCATCAACTGGTCATAAGAGCCTTCCATTACGGTCTCGAAGGGGCATACCCGGTAAGGCACGCCGCTGGCCTTTATCACGGCAATCGCTTCATCTACTACCGCGTATACTTTTTCGCTGGCTACCTGCGGGATGATCTGCAGGGCTAAGTTTATCTTGTGTTGCATAAGTATGAGTTTTGAAGTAAGCATTATGAAGTAGGAAGTAGTAAGTAAGATACGTTGGATGCCTCCTGTTTCATACTTCTTACTTCTTACTTCTTACATCCTTCCATACCACATCATACAAATCCTTACGCATATCCTTCTTGGTCTGCACGCTGCCAAAAGCATGCAGCTCCTTCAGCAGCACCAGGTCCACATCCGCCACTACGATCATCTCCGTATTGGGCGTGGCGTCTGCCTTGATGCCGGTTACGGGGAAGGCAAAATCCGACGGGGTGAACACGGCGCTCTGCGCATACTGCAGGTCCATGTTATTCACCTTGGGCAGGTTGCCTACGCAACCGGCAATGGCTACATAGCATTCCAGCTCCACCGCCCGCGCCTGCGCGCAGAAGCGCACGCGGTTATAGGCGTGCTGCGTATCCGTCAGGAAGGGCACAAACAGTATCTGCATGCCCTGCTCAGACAGGATGCGGCTGGGCTCCGGGAACTCCACGTCATAACAGATCTGGATGCCTATTTTGCCGCAGTCCGTATCAAACACTTTCAGGTCGTGCCCGCCCTTTACGCCCCAGGCAAATACTTCGCTGGGCGTGGGATGTATCTTGATATAGTGGTCGTATGTGCCGTCCCGCCTGCAAAGGTAACAGATGTTATACAGTTGTTCATCCATCACAATAGGCATGCTGCCGCCGATGATGTTCACATTATAAGCCACGGCGTGTTTGATAAACTCATCACGGATGCGTTCGGTATACTGGGCCACCCCGCGGATGGCGCCGGCCGGGTCCAACTGGTTGAATTCCGCCATCAGCGGGGCATTGAACAGTTCGGGGAACACCACGAAATCGGAACCGTAATCGCTCACGGCATCAATGAAATATTCCACCTGCTCCAGGAAGCCATCCAGGTTGCGGTAATCGCGCATCTGCCACTGCACCAGCCCGATGCGCACGGTGGATTTATTGTAGCGGACGGTATCCGCATCCTTTTCGTAGTAAATATTATACCATTGCAGCAGCGTGGCAAAGCCTTTGGAGGCTTCGTCATGCGGCAGGTAATTGCGCAATATCTTCTTTACCAGGAAATCGTTGGAGAACTGGAAGGTCAGCGTGGGATCATAGATCTCCTTGTCCTGCACTTTTTCGATATACTCACGCGGCGACATATCCTTCGCGTATTTCTCATAGTTGGGAATACGCCCCCCGGCAACGATACCCCGCAGGTTCAGCCGCTCGCAGAGGCTTTTGCGCGCATCGTACAGGCGGCGGGCCAGGCGCTTGCCCCGGTAATCGGGATGCACAAACACCTCTATGCCGTAAAGCGTGTCTCCCTTGGGATCATGCGTGCTGAATGTATAGTAACCGGTGATCTGCTCATAGGTATGCTCATCCCCGAACTTTTCATAATCCACGATAATGGATAATGCACAGCCCACTACTTTCCCGTTCACGGTAACGGCTATCTGCCCTTCGGGGAACAGGTCTATCAGCCGGCGGATGGTGGGCTCCCGCCAGTAGCTGCCTGCCATATCGGAATAAGCAGATACCATGGATTCCTTCAGATCAAAATAATCTTCTGCCGTGAGCAGCCTGATGTCTATTGTTTCCGTCATGACCCTGTTTTATACTCAATATACCCAAAAGCCGGCAAATCCCCTGGACGTGTCTATTCACCTATCCAGCCCATACCGTCAGGACCCTTAAAACCCGTTAGCCTGCGGACCACTTCCTTTTTTTCTATATCCACTTCAGCCACATTGTCTTCATTGGTTACGCCAACCAGTACATGCTTTCCATCGGGCTCAATAAAAATGGCCTCGGTCCCCGCGCCCAGCTTCAGCGTATTTGTAACCTGCTGTGTTGCCGCATCTATGAAGAACAACATGCCCTGTCTTCCATCCGTGCCCAAGGCATATTTACCGTCCAGGGTGAATTTCAACCGGGCTGCCCTCAGCTTGCCGGTAGCAATACTATCCGCCTTGATCTTGCTGTTAAGATCCACTATCGCTACTTCGCCGTCACATCCTATGAATGCCTTTGTTTCATCCGGGCTCAGCGCAATGCCTTCCGGGGCGCGCCCCACCTTTACAAAAGTTTCCTTCCATGCGCCGGCAGAAAGGGGGTCCGTTCCCTTTCGTTCAAAAACGGAAACGGTACCGGCTCCCCTGTTTACCGAAACCAGGAATTTACCGTCTTTTGTTGCCGCCAGCATATGGGTTTGATCCTGTCCAGTTCCATTCAGCCAAACCAGTTTCCTTTTTTCGGGGTCATAAGCGCCGATGGCCCGCGCACCTTCTGCGGTGAAATAAAACAAGCCATGGCTGTAAATAACGCCATGTGGGTTCCACAACGGCCCGAGGTCTATCCGTTCCAGCTCCTCCTGCGCCACCACATCTATCAGTGATAAAGTATTGCTCGGCTCTTTATAACTACCTGTGTTAGTGATGAGTGCATACTTCCCGTCGTTGGAAACAGCCGCCTCATGTGGCTCGTTACCCACAGGAATAGTTTTGATGATCCTGCCAGAAGCAAGATTGACCAAAGCGATGCTACCCGGGAGGTTGCCATTGGTTTTAATTTTGTTAATTACCAGTAAATCGGCCTGCTGGGAAAAAACGGGTGCTGCCGCAATGCTTAAAAGCAGGGCTACCAATGCCATAGAGATCCTACCAACTTTCATTTTTCAATACTTTAGAGATGATGTATGCATAACATTGGAACGAATCTCGGGAAATTATATAGTATTTGCAAAGCGCTACTTTTACATTTCATATTTAGCTTTTTAGATTTTACATTTACCCTTCAAATTATTCCGATCCTTATGCCCCTTATCGAGAACAGGGATATTGTTATTGTAGGCTTACAGCAATGGTATACTCCTATCGGCAGCAATTGCAAGAACATCGCGCTGCAGTTTGCGCAGCACAACCGGGTGTTATATGTCAATTCCCCGCTGGACAGGCGCACCATCCTGCAGCAGCGCCAGGACCCTGAAGTGCAGTACCACCTGCAGGTGGTAAAGAGGCAGGCGGCCGGGATTGTACCGATAGCCGAAAATTTCTGGAACCTGTACCCGGACCGCGTGCTGGAATCCATCAACTGGATACCTTTTACCCCCCTGTTCTCCCTGCTGAACCGGGTCAATAACCGGCGCTTTGCCCGCAGCATACAGGCCGCCATCAACCAGTTGGGATTCAGGAACGTGATCATTTTCAATGATAATGACATTTTCCGCGGCTTTTACCTGAAGGAGCTGCTGCGGCCGGACAAATACGTATACTATAGCCGCGACTACCTGGTGGCGATGGACTACTGGAAACGGCACGGCGCGGAGCTGGAGCCAAAGCATATTGCCAAAGCGGATGTAGCGGTGGCCAACTCCCTGTACCTCACGGAAATGCTGCAACGCTATAACCCGAACGGCCACTACGTGGGACAGGGCTGCGATCTTAGCCTCTTCGACCCTGCACAGCAGCAGGAGCGGCCCGGGGACCTGCCGCCCGCCGGCGCGCCGGTTATCGGGTATATTGGCGCCCTGACCGCCATGCGCCTGGACCCGGAGATACTGCTACAGATCAGCCGGGCGCGGCCGGAATGGCGGATTGTGCTGGTAGGGCCGGAAGACGAGGTGTTTCAGCAGTCTGCGCTGCACCGGCAGCCCAATGTGCATTTCCTGGGGCGCAAATCCCTGCCGGAGCTGCCGGCCTACCTGCAGCACTTTGATGTGTGCATCAACCCGCAGTTGCTGAACGAGATCACCATTGGCAACTATCCCCTGAAAATTGATGAATACTTGGCTATGGGCAGGCCGACGGTGGCGACCGATACCAAAACCATGCGCCTGTTCAGCAACCATGTGTACCTGGCGGCCTCGCCGGCGGAATATGTACCGCTGATTGAAAAGGCCCTGCAGGAGGATACGCCGGCCCTGCAGGATGCACGGATCGCCTTTGCGCGCTCCCATACCTGGGAGAACTCCGTAGCGGCTATCTATAAAGCCATCGCGGAAACACGGTAAAGCATAACGTACCGGGCTTATTTCCTTTTCCACTTCCGGGCAATCTTCATCGCCGTCTCTATCATGTAAGGCGCCCAGCGCTCTATTTCCCAGCCGGAATGCGCCAGGGAAGAGCTGTTCAGCCGCCGGATAGCCGCTGCGTAAGAGGGAGCGGTTTCCAGGATGCCGGACAGCTCCAGTTGCTGCCGGTACAGCATTTCGTCCTCCAGCACCGGGCCCGGCGGGGAAAAGGATGTGGGGAGAAAGGATTGAAAAGAAGGACCAGCCGCCGCGGGGCTTTTTTCCCGGATGATGATTTCCATGACCCCGAAATCATTATAAAAACATTGCCTGCTTTCCTCCGTGGCCAGGCCATTGCCCAATTGCTCCAGCACCACGTATTTCAGGTGCGGGCATCGCGTAATGACGGCCTCCAGCAGCCGGAACACTTCCTGCGGCACGGCATCGTCGTGCGTGTCCCTTCTTACGCTTCTGCCGGGATCGGCCCGGGAGCTGTCCCAACTGCCGCCGGAGATGTGTATTTCCCGCACCCGGTCCAGGGGGTACAGGGCCAGGATATCCTCCAACGCGAGGTCAAAATTGTGAAGCTGGCAGTAGAGGTTGTGCAGGTCCAGGATGATGAAGCCGTTTACCGGTACAAGGAGCTGCTCCAGGAACTCGCCATGCCGTTTTACCTCCTCCAGGGAGTAGGAAAAGGCCAGGTTCTCCAGGCCCACGGGGCATTGACAGGCCTCGTAGATCCTTTTCAAACGGTCCCTGCCAATGGCGAGGGTGGCCGGCGTATAGGGAATGTTCAGCGGCGCGCCGTGGTGAAAATCCTTACCGGTCATGAACCCGAAATGCTCCGTGATGTGATCAAAGCGGAATGCCGTGCAGGTTTGCTGCAGGTGCCGCAGCCAGTCCTCCTGCTCCTGCCGCCATTTCGCGGAAAAAAGGGAAAAGAACACGCCATGGCCGATCAGCCGCTGCTCATTGCTGAAGGCGGTGAGCAGCTCCTGGAACCAGGGCGGCACCTGCTTCACTTTGAACAAAGCGTCAAAGGACCATTCTATGGCCGCTATCCTGGATTCCTCCATCAGCGGCAGGCAGGCGGCCAGTATGTTGTTGTCCAGGTTGCAGGCCACTGCTGGTAATATCTCCGGCACTTGCGGGGAATTAAAGAAATGTTGGAAATACGGGATCAGCCCATACCGCAGGCAGGACAGCCATCAGGTACCTGGGGCGTTTTGTCGGTTCCGTCCTTGGATTCATGTTTTACCTGCGGCTCGGGCGTATTGTCCTTTTCGCAGGAGGTGGCGGTAGTTTGCACGGCAATACCGATGAGGATGGCGCTCAGTAGAGATTTAGACAGTTTCATCTTCGTTGAGTTTTGTAAGGGATACGTAATAAATAGTTGATCTGTTCAGTGGCTACAGCGACGATTGTTTCATGACATCCTGCTATTAAAACGTTGTACCGGCCCAAAAGTTACACCGGCCTGAAAGCAGGAGGCCCGTGTTCCCCCGAACACAGGCCCCTGCCCAAAAGGTATATCGGTCCTTTAGTTCCCTGCCTTCAGGAACTTGCCGGTCCAGCGGAACTGGTTCTTTTCATCCCTGATCTCTACCATGTAGTAGCCGGCAGGCAGGCTGTGTATATCCAGGTCTTTCTGCAGCAACTGCGCGGTCAGCGGATGCGTGAACAGGGCCCTGGACTTGCCGTTCATATCATACACACTAAAGTACAGCTTCGTGCCCTGCCCCATGTACCTGACCACCATCCGGATAAAATCAATGGCAGGGTTCGGGAACATAGACACAGAGTCTTTATCCGGCGTGCTCTTGTCGGCCAGCACATCCACCTTGAGCGTGGCGCTGCTGCTGGCCTGCATGTCGTCCGTTACGGTCAGCTCAAATACATACTGCCCGGGCTTCAGGTTGCTGACGCGGGTTTCCACCCAGTCCGTATGCCAGATATAAGCCTGGCTGGGGCCTGACACCTGTTTCCAGGCATAGGAGGCAATGCTGCCATCCGGATCATGGGAGTCCCTGCCGTGGATATAGGTAAAGTCCGTGGGATACTGCACCACCTGGTTGGCGCCGGCATCGGCTACCGGTGACTGGTTGGCCGCATGGTTCACGGTAACGAGCACACGATCCCTTGCCGTGGCATTTTTATCGTCGGTCACTTTCAGCTCAAACGTGTAGAAGCCCTGCACCAGGCCGGTAATGCTGGTGCTGCTGCTGCCCGGGCTGGCGATAGTGGCGGAAGACGGGCCGCTTACCTGCGTCCAGGCGTAGGCGGTGATGCTGCCATCCGGGTCACTGGAAGCGCTGCCATCCAGCAACGCGCTGCTGACCGGCAGCGTAATGCTGATGTCCGCACCGGCATTGGCCAGCGGCGGATCATTCACCGGGGCGGCAGCAACGGTAACGGTCACCCGGTCTGAAGCGGTCGCGCCGGCATCATCTGTTACGGTGAGCTGGAACACGTAGGTGCCCTGCACCAGGCCGGTAATGCTGGTAGCCGCAGCGGCAGGGCTGCCGATGACGCCACCGGCAGGACCGCTGATCTTCTTCCAGGCGTAGGCGGCAATATTGCCGTCCGCATCGGACGATGCGCCGCCATCCAACTGCACATTATTTACGGGTAGGATAACATTGATATCGGCGCCGGCATTGGCAACCGGCGGCTGGTTGGCAGCGGGCTGTATCACCACCACCGTTACCCGGTCGGTATCGGAAGCGCTGCCATCGTCGGTTACCACCAACTCGAACACGTAGGTGCCCGCTGTGAGGCCCGTCACGCCGGTGGTGGCGGCTGCAGGGCTGCTAATAGCGCCGGCTGCCGGTCCGCTTACCTTGGTCCAGGCGTATTTGGTAATGGCGCCATCCGGGTCCGATGAAGCGCTGCCGTCCAACTGTACGCTATTGACCGGCAGGGTAATGCTCTTATTGGCGCCCGCATTGGCTACCGGCGGCTTATTGGCCGGTAATACGGTGACGGTTACACGGTCGGTGGCGGCAGCATTATCATTATCCGTGATGGTCAGCTCAAATACGTAGGTACCTGCAGACAAACCGGTCACATTGGTTTCCTCGCTGTTCGGGCTGATAATGGTACCAGCCGGACCGCTTACTTTGGTCCAGGCGTAGCCCGTAATGCTGCCGTCCGGGTCTGTGGAAGCGCTGCCGTCCAGGTGTGCGGTAGCCAAAGGCAGGGTAATGCTGAAGTCAGCGCCGGCGTCTGCTACCGGCAGTTCGTTCTGAGGTCCGGCCTTCACCGTTACGGTTACACGGTCAGTGGCGGCGGCGCCTTTATCGTCGGTTACGGCCAGCTCAAACACATATGTGCCCGCCACCAGGCCGGTTACATTCGTTTTGGCGGCCGCCGGTGTGGCCAGGGTCTCCCCGGCCGGGCCGCTTACTTTTTTCCAGGCGTATTTGGCAATGCTCCCATCCGTATCCCTGGAGGCGCTGCCATCCAACTGTACGCTGCTGGCGGGCAGGGTGATGGTCTTGTCCGTTCCGGCGTTAGCAACAGGCGGATTGTTGGTAGTGCCGCCGCTGCCCGTTACCGTAATGGTCACCTGGTCCTTGCCGGTGTCCCCGGCATTATCCGTTACGGTCAGCTCAAACACATAGGTACCCGCCACCAGGCCGGTCAGGTTGGTGTTGCTGGCGGTCGCATCTGCAATAACACCTGCACCGGGACCGCTGAGCTGCGTCCAAAGGTAGTCGGTGATCACGCCATCCGGGTCCAGCGAATTGCTGCCGTACAATTGCGTGGAATTGGCGGGCAGGGTAAGCGTTACATCGCTGCCGGCCACCGCGTTGGGCGCCTTGTTGCCACCCAGCGGCAGCACAGTGATCATCACCTGGTCTTTAGTGGTGACGCCACTGTTATCGGTTACGGCCAGCTCAAATACATAGGTGCCTTCCACCAGCCCGGTCAGCACGGATTGGGCAGCGCCGGGTGTTAGAATAATGCCCAGTGCAGGGCCGCTCACCTTTCTCCAGGCATACTTGCTGATGGAGCCATCAGGGTCTTTGGAGGCGCTGCCGTCCAACTGCACCACGATGCTCAGCGGCAGGCTCAGTACTTTATCCGCGCCGGCATTGGCAACCGGCGCTATGTTGGTATTGCCGTTGTATTCGTAGGCCCCTACGTCATACTTCGTGTTCTGCGGCCGGGCCTTATCGTCCAGGTCCAGGGCCAGGGCCAGGTCTTTCATGTCCCTGCCGGCATTAACGGCCCTGGATTTGTTGGTCAGGTGCACATTGCCGCCGGCGGCATCTTCAAAGAAGGCCAGGTCTGCCGTTTTAAAGGAAAGGTTATTGGCCGTATCGAATTTGATGGGATTGGAACCGCGGATATAAAACCCGCTTTGCGGGTAGTCCCACTGGTTGCCGGGAGCAACCACCAGGTTGTTGTATACCTTGTGTCCCACCGTGGTAAGGTCTGCGTAGATCTTCATGCCGTTTATGCCCGTATTGTACACCGTATTGTTGTAGATGTACCCGGTGGCCGGCTGGAACAGGAACTTGTCGGTTACGTTGATCCCTTCATAGTGAATATTGGACACCACGTTATTATACACGTAGTTGATGCCGCTGCCGAATATCTGTATGCCACAGTTATAACCCTTGTCTATCCGGTTATTATAGATGCGGAGCGTGCTGCCGCCGCCGCACAGGATACCGTAGCCATGCGCATCATTTTTAGCCATGGCATAGTTCACCACGCGGTTATGATGCACCAGGTTGGCGCCTATGTCGGCAATGGATATCTGGATGCCGTCGCTGCCCATGTTCTCCAGGTCATTGTCATACACTTCGAGGTTCTCAATGTGGTGCGACTTCATATCCTGGCAGGTGCCATTGTCCCAGAGGTAATGGGTGTTGCCGATGTAGAAGCCTTCCCAGGCGGAGTTGCGGCACAGCAGGTGGTGTATCTTCACATTGCGCATTACGAAGGCGCCTTCCAGCCACTCGGGATGCCCGCACTGCTGCAGTGTTTTAGCCTGCAGGAACATACCGGCATCATGCACATAGGCGTGGTGCACGTCAAAATCGCTGCTGCCGTTGCCGAAGAAAAAGCCGAACAGCTTCTGCCCGTTCCGGTTGGTCCCGTTCACATCAAAGCCGTATTCTATACTGGGATCGCCGGTACCTTCCACCTTAAAATATTTAGAGTTGCTGAACACAAAGGAAGCAGCGGTGGTGGTGCTGTTTACCCCCGTGCGTACCAGGCCGCCGCAGTTCATGATAATAATGGGCTTGGCGGCGGTGCCCAGCAGGTTGCCGAAATGTATGTAGTCATAGTCCCCTGCTGCCAGACACAGGGTATCGCCCGCCTGTACGTTCAGGCTTTTCATGGCGTCCGGGTAATATACCTGGCGCCCGCTGGACGGCGGTACGGTAATGCGCTTGTTGCCGGTTGCCGGCGGCGGTGTAGTAGGCGGCGGCGTGGTGCCGGTTCCCCTGGTATACTGCAACATCCACTCGTACACGTTCATCCCGTTCTCCCTGAAATTGGGATCATAGCTTTTACTCCAGGCGTCGTGGGATGTAGAATTAAAGATCGTGAGCTTTGCCGGCGGGTTGGGCGTGGGAGTATAGGCGTTGATGTACTTCACCCAGCCCTGGGAGTTCGATACCGGTACGGTAGGGTCGCCGTCGTTATGCAGGGCCCACACCGGCGTATTATTGGCGGCAATGTTATTGGCCAGCGCCTGGGTGGGAGCATAAGCGCCGCACACCACTACGGAAGCAGCGTACTGTTTGGCCTTGGAAGGCACTTCCGAAATAGCGCCCCAGGCAACGCCGCCGCCCATGCTCAGCCCTGTTACGTACAGGCGGCTGGCATCTACCCGCAATTGCTGCTGCAGGTAGGCCACCAGGCGGTGTATATCCCCTGCGCCGGGCCATACCTTGAACTGCGGGGTGATAACGATAAAGGAAAACTGCTGCCCGTTTACGGTAAAAGAGGCAGGAAATGTTCCCTGTTCTATAAGTTTGGGAGGACCATTCCGCAGGACCTTTGTTTGCAGGGAAGTAGCGCCAGCGCCTGCCAGCTCGCCTACGCCATGCACAAATATGAGCAAGGGATAGGATTTGGACGGGTTGGCGGCATAATCCTGCGGAAGATGCTGGTAATAACCTGTAAGGTTGGTAAAGCTGTCGGGCAACGTTTTAGGAACGTTTTGTCCGACCGAATGCAGGCAGAGGGATAAGAAGGACAGTAGCAATAGTAAACGTGCACACATTGGCACTCCAGGCTTAGTGTAAAGTTTTTCCACTACATAGAGGTTTTTCATAATAAATTATGGTGTCAGGTTATCAATGAGATTTCGTTAAAGTCTTCAGTGCATGAAAGTCCCATGAACATGCAGTGACAAATTTTAAGTGAATAACATCGACAAGTTGTAATACTGGATTCCCCCCGGGGCTATATATTAAATACTATTCTAATGCTTCAGCAATATTACCTTACAAAGAAAGTATTTTTTATTTATCAAATAAGAAAAAAATTGTATATGTATTAGTTATTATAATAAATTATATTTTTTATTTATCTGTACCTTATTGTGTATCTATAATTAACCGGGGGTGGAAGTTGCCGTATATTTTTTTCTTCACAAAAAAATGTATCTTGCACCCGTATTATTTTCTCGCTGTGTAGCCCTAACGCACCGCTTTTTATACCGATATCCTACTAAAAAGACCACGTTTACTTAAAGATTGTTTTAGCATTAACGATTGTACATGGCTTTTGGATTAATGGCCGCCATCCGTAACAGGCACTTTCATTCATTACTGGGCAATGTGGTGATGGCTTTCTTCAACGTGTTGTCTTTTTCCCTGCTGGTACGCCTGCTGCCCCTGAACGCTTTCGGGGAATGGGTACTGTTCATCGGCACCTACAATATCCTGGACCAGGTACGCACCGCGCTGCTGCAAACGGGCCTGATCAAGTTCTACACCGGGGTGGAAGCCCATACCGGGCGCCAGGTAACGGGCGCCGCCTGGTATATTTCCCTGGTGCTTACCCTGGGCTATGTACTGCTTTCCTTCCTGGTATATTTTACGGCCTATCCCTGGTTCAACGACACCTGGCATTTCTTTATCCGCTGGCTGGGCATACTCACCCTCTTTTCCCTGCCTATGAACTTTGCCACCTGGATATTGCAGGCGGAGCACCGGTTTGAGAAGATCGTGCTGGTACGGCTGGTGCAGAACGGTTCTTTCCTGCTGCTGCTGGGCGGGCTTTACCTGCTGGCGGAAGTAACCCTGCCCAACGTGCTGTACGCCTACTGTACCGCGATGGCGCTGGCCAGCATTTACTGCCTGCTGCGCAAATGGACCAGGGTGCGCACGCTGTTTTTCCGCACCAGGGAGCAGGCGCTGGAGCTGTTCCGCTTTGGCCGCCATATTGTAGGCAGCATGGTATCCTCCTCCCTGCTCAACTACTCGGATACCTTGATCATCCGCACCCTGCTCAGCCCTGCTGCCGTGGCGCTTTACAGTATTCCCCAGAAGTTCATGGAAGTGATAGAGATCATCCTGCGCAGCTTCGTGGCCACCGCGCAGCCCACCCTTTCCGGGGCCGCTAACCGGCACGACTATACGGCAGTGGCGCGGGCCTTCGCCAAATATACCGGCACCGTTACCCTGCTGATACTGCCCTGTATCATCGGGCTGCTGCTGTTTACGCAACCGCTGATCATTATCCTGGCAGACCGCGACTACCTGGGCGCTACCGACATCGTGCGCATTATCCTGCTTTCGGCCATCCTCTGGCCTATCGACCGGTTCATAGGCGTTACGCTGGATATGATCAACCTGCCCAACATCAACTTTTACAAGAACTTCCTGAAGCTGGTGCTGAACGTGGCCTGCGACATTCTGTTCATCTGGATCTATACGGACATCCGCTCCATTGCAGTGGCCTCCCTGCTGAACGTACTGTTTGCCGTTGCCTTCGGCTATTACTTCGTAAAGCGGCGGCTGGATGTGAGGCTGCGGGACATATGGGACCTGGGCTGGCAGGAATGCAAACGACTGCTGGGCAAGCTGAGCGGCAAACAGGCGCTGGCGGATCAACCATAACAAAACCTACCGCCATATTATTTCCTGTTCTCTGAAAAATACCGTAAATTCGTAAACGGCCTGGGGACAATATCGCCAACTATAATTGCATCAACTAACAACGAACTAATCTGATCTGACAACTTTGCCGGGAATAATGTAAGCAGTCCTCCGACCGGTCTTCTGTATGCTTTTATTGGTCGTTTAAATTTTTCTGGTTTTATGGCGTATACCCCATCTCTCTTCCGCGTGAGCAAGTACGGAAAATACCTTTCCTATTACATGGAATTTATGAAACGCGGCGATTTCCAATCCGTTTCCGCTGCGGTTAAGTACGTACTTTTTAAGCAGTTGCCCCGGCGGCAACGCGTGGTCACCACCCGCATGGGCACTTTCCGTTTCCGGGAAGGCACTACCGATTTCCAGTTTGCCAACTTCAGCTATGAGAATGAGATCAAAAAGTACCTGGCGCAGATCGTGCCTGATATCGGGCTGTTTATCGACATCGGGGCCTGTATAGGGGAATACGCCATCTGGCTGAGCCGGCAGGGCATACGTTCTATTGCCATAGAACCGGTAAACCATACCGCCATTCGGGAAAATATCGCGCTGAACAATATCAACCCCGCCTATATTAAAGTGCTGAACTGCGCTGTAGGCAATACCAACAAAAAAGTATCCTTTCATGTACTGGAAGGCGTTACCAGCTCCAGCTACATCAACGAGTCCGAAGCCGGCGATATCGACTGCAGGAAGCTGGACGACCTGGTAGACCTCCGGGACATTGACCCTGAAAAAACAACCGTGATCAAGCTGGATGTGGAAGGTATGGAGCTGGAAGTACTGGAAGGGGCCGAACAACTGATCCGGCAGGTAAAAAACCTGCAGATCGTTTATGAATACTGCTCCTGCGGCGATCCCGCCATCCGCGCCCTGCTGGACAGGTACGCCACCTTCAGCTACCGGGATTTGGACGGGGTGAATACATTGGCAGTGAAGAAGTATGAGGTATGAAGTAGGAGGTATGAGGTATGAGGTATGAGGTAGGATGTACCTCACTTCTTACATACCACGTCCTACCTCAAACCTCCTACTTCATACATCATACATCTTACCTCATACCTCATACTTCTCCCACTTGTATTGATCGATCTTGTCCATTACTTCTACTTTTCCCATATCAAACTTCCGGGCAAAGAGCTTGCCGGACTGCAACAGCGTCTGCAGGTCTTCCGGGCCAAATGTTTTGGGATGCTCCAGGCCTTCGGCCCAGTCAATGTAATGCAGGTTATCCATCGTGACCTGCTCGCGGTAATGACTGTTCATCAGGATCGTCTGCAGCAGGAACTCATCGGAGCCCCAGGTAAACCGGAAGTACCTCCGCAGGGCGGGATGCTGCCGTTCAAATTGCAGGCAATAGGCCACGCAGTCCGGCGTCAGCGTCCACCACGCAGATCCGCAATACAGCTTGTAGCCCAGCGGCGGCCGGCGTTTAGGCATTACCGCGGTAAGCAGGTTACCGAATTTATACTTGCCGGGAAAATTATATTCCACGAAGTGATAGTGGTTCATTTTGCTCATCATGGGCGCCAGCGCAGCGTCTGAGATCACGTTCAGGAACTGCCTGCCACTATTCTCCCGCGCGCACAGGTAGTCGTAAATAAAGGCCGCCGGTTTCAGCAGGTAGTCCTGCGCGCTCAGGAGCGTCACGTAGGCATAGTCTTCCCCGCTGTCCAGCACGGCCTGCATCCCGTTAAGCGTAGCCTGCAATATGCTCCAGCCTGCCCAGGTCACCTTTACCCTTTGCTGCACCGTATATACCTGCGGCAGCGCCAGCGCCTGCTGCCAGGCCGCCAGGTCGCATTTTGCATCCACATGCACATAACAGTCTATGCCCGGATGCGCCAGCCGCTGTAAAAGCCGGTGCAACTGCACAGGATGCTTATGCGCCAGTATGATAAAAGCGATCTTCTTCATTATAATTAATAATTAAAAATGAATAATTAATAATTACTCGTTACACAGGCGCCTTATCGTAACACATTTGCTACGATTATTAATTATTAATTATTAATTTTTCTCCAAACAGTATTAAACCCTCCTGTAAAGCCCAGCGGCAGCAGCTCCGCTACCTTGCAGTCCAAAGCCTGCAGAAAGCGGATGCGTTTGGTGAACAGGGAAAAGGGGAACACGTCCTCCACGAAATTGGTCCTGGCAAACTGCACGATCCTGAAATCATGCTCCGCAGCCAGCGTTTGCAGATCCCTACGGGTAAAGAACTGCACATGGTCCAGGTTATCCGCCTGCGACTGCACCGTGGTGCCTTTAAAGCCCAGCGCTTTTTTAATGCGGGTAATGAAAGCCCACAGCCGGGGATTGTTGCGCGCCTTTAACATGGGTTTGGTCACACATACTTCGCGGGGGCCTTTGCCGTTGGGTACCGTTACGATCAGTACGCCCTCCGGTTTCAGAGAAGCGTAAATGGTGTGCAGCAGCATGCCCGGCTGGTGAAGGTGCTCCAGCACTTCACTACAGATCACGGCATCGTACTGTTGTCCCTGCGCGGTCAGCGCTTCAGCGCTGATAGCCTCAAAACGTACATTGGGCAGCCGGTTTTTAGACCGGGCCACGTCAATGGTCTTCTGACTGATATCAATACCCAGCACATCATAGCCAAACTGGCCGAGGTGGCGGCTGATCACGCCGTTGCCACAGCCCACGTCCAGCACGCGGCCGCCGGCAGGAATGCCTTGCTGCAGGCAGGCGGCAATAAAATTCAGGCGTTTAATGTCCGCAATTCTTTCGTATTCGTAGGTGATCGCTTGTGTCATATTAAATGAGCTAATAGCTTACTATAAATGTCTTCAATCTTCCGGGTCATGCCCGCCACATTGTAAGTGGAGCGGATGGTTTCCACGGCCTTTTGCTGCAGGCGTTCCCGCAGTGGCCTGTCCGCCGCCAGCCGCAGGATAGCGGCCGTTAATGCAGCAGGATCGGCAGGCGGCACCAGCAGGCCATTTTCCCCGTGGGCCACGGCCTCCCTTGTGCCATCCACATCGCTGGCTATGACGGCCTTGCCCATGGCCATGGCTTCCAGCACGCCTATCGGGAACCCTTCCCAGAGGGAGGGCAGGCAGTAGATGTCCATGGCGCGCAGCACGGCCGGCACGTCCTGCCGGAAATCCTGGAACACCACGCGGTCGCTGATGCCCAGCGCCTGTGCGGCATCCCTGGCTGGCTGCTGCAACTCTCCCCCACCCACCATCAACAGGGTGATATCCTTCGCCTGCTGCGCGGCGGCGGCAAAGGCCCGGATCATATTCAACGGATCTTTCTGCAGGGTCATGCGCGCTATGTAACCCACTACCAGGTGATGTGCGGGTATGCCAAAGGCGGCCTTTACATCAGGGTAATCAGCAGCAGGGTCAAACTTCTGCAGGTTCACGCCGTTCTTCACCACTTCGGCACGGAAACGGCCAAACGCCTGCAGGCCGGTCCGGCGGTTGGATTCGGATACGCAGATATTCACCTGCGCCCTTTGGGTAATAAAGCGCTCGGCTGCTATGCGCGCCCGCTTCATTACCGGGTGCAGCCCTTCATGGAAGGACCACCCGTGAATGGTGTACACCAGCGGCAGGCGCAGCGAGCGTGCGGCCCACAGCACATTGGTGTTGGCACGGGTGCCATGCACATGCACAATGTCTACCTGCTGCTGCTGCATAAAGCGCTTTACCTGTTTCCACACGCGGATGTCAAACGCCTTTTCGCTGGCTATCACGTGAGTGGGAACCTGTTGCTGCTGCAGGGCGGCTATCATAGGGCCGTCTGTAAACGCCAGCACCACCGGTTCAAACCGGTTGCGGTCCAGGTGCGCCACCAGGTCCAGCACATGGCTTTCCCCCCCGCCTATTTTTCCCTGGCGGATGGCCTGTAGCACTGTTATTTTTTTTCGAGGCTTCATTTTAATTAATAATTAATAATGAATAATTAATAATATCCGTAGCACATGTGTTTCGTAAAAGGGCCAGCCTGACGATTATTAATTATTAATTCTTCATTATTAATTCTATAATTTTTCCATCCAGCGGTTGTACCACAACTGGAACACCAGTATATTCCACAGTTTCTGGTGGCTTACCTTGCCATCCAGCAGGTACCTGTTCATGAGCTGCTGTACGTGGGGGGCGTTGAACAGCCCTGTTTTGTTCAGCCGCCCGGGGGCCAGGTAGTACTGCATCTGCTCCCGCAGCTCGTCACGGAACCATTCCTGCAGCGGCGCGATGAAAGGCCGTTTGGGCCGGTCCATGAGGGAAGGCGGAATATATTTATGCACAATTGTTTTCAGGATGTATTTGTTCACGTTATCCTTCACCTTCAGCGATGCAGGCACCTGCGCCAGGAATTCCACCAGGCGATGGTCCAGCATGGGCTCCCGGCCTTCTATGCTCACGCTCATGGTAGCGCGGTCCACTTTCACCAGGTTATTGTCTACCAGGAATGTCTTGTAATCAATGGCCAGCAGCTTGTTCAGCGGATCGTTCACCTCGTTCAGCTCCCCGTTCAGGTCAAAATTGGTGCGGTACTTGTCCGGCGTTACCTGCAGGTAGTGGTTCACCTCACTTTCCGTTAAATACTGGCTGATGTATTTCAGCGCATACTGCGGCTGCCCGGAAGCCCAGATAAGCTTCATTTTTTCGTAACGCGACGCAAAATTGTACTGCTTGTTGAAATACGGGATCAGCTCGGGGTTCAGCATGGCCATGGTATGGCTCAGCAGGCCCTGCAGCCTTTTGGAGAAACGTGTATAGCGCAGGGACTGGTTGAACTTGTTATAGCCGGCAAACAGCTCGTCGCCGCCATCGGCGGAGAGAGCCACCTTTACCTGCCGGCTGGCCAGCTTGCTCACCAGGGTGGTAGGCACCGTGGAGTTATCTGCAAAAGGCTCATCATAAATTTCCGGCAATTGCTGCAGCACCTCCAGCGCATCGGAAGGACCCACGATCCACTCGGTATGATCGGTGCCCAGGTGACGGGCGATCTTTTTCGCTTCAGCGGATTCGTCCCACTGTTTTTCCTTATACCCGATGGTGAAGGTCTTGATCCGGCTGCCGGAGCCTGCCTGCAGGATAGCGGCCACGCTGGCGCTGTCATACCCGCCGCTCAGGAACACGCCCACGGGCACATCGGCCACCATGCGGTAGTTGTAGGCGCTTTTCATCAGCATTTCCGTATGCTGTATCACTTCATGCTGCGAAAGGTTGGTGAGGGGCTGGTGGTAAGCGTCCAGCACATTCCAGTACGCCAGTTCCTGCAGCTCCTGCCGGTTCAGGTGCACCGTCAGCAAATGCCCCGGCTTCAGCTTGCGGGTTTGCCGGTAAATGGTGTAAGGCGCCGGTATGTAGCTGTATTGCAGGAACAGCGACAGGCTGTTCACATCTATCTCTTTCCGGAACTGCGGGTGCTCGCACAGCGCTTTCAGCTCGGAACCGAACAGCAGCGTTTGCCCGTCCCAGTAGTAGTACAGGGGCTTCACCCCTGCCCTGTCGCGGCAAAGCACCACCTGGTCCTGCCGGGCGTCGTAGATCACAAAGGCAAACATGCCGATACAGCGGTCCAGCACCTGCTCTTTCCATGCATCATAGCCCTTCAGCAGCACTTCCGTATCGGAGCCTGACTGGAAGGTATAGCCCAGCTTTTCCAGGTCTTTCTTTATTTCCTTGAAATTGTAGATCTCCCCGTTGAAAATAATGGTATACTGCCCGAAGTGCATAGGCTGGTGCCCTCCGCTGGACAGGTCCAGGATAGACAGGCGCCGTTGCCCCAGCCCCACGGTAGCGGTGGGGTGCTCATGCACCTCATAACCGGCATCATTGGGGCCGCGGTGCTGCATCACATCTGTCATGTGCTGCAGGATGTCTTTTCCTGATTTTTTGGAAAAATCGATAAACCCGGCAATTCCACACATATCTGTTACTTTAAAAGTTTCGTTATTCAGTGTTAGAAGTAAGAGGTATGATGTAAGAAGTAAGATGTTGGAAGCACTTCATATTTCATACCTCATACCTCCTATCTCGTACCTCCTACATCATACTTCCTGCTTCGTACATTCCAGAGAACGCCCCTCCAGAACGCCCCCAGTTGCGCGGCTTCGCGCCTGAACAGGTACTGCAGCGTGTTCTTGGGTACGGTAAGACAGGTGAAATACAGCATAAACACCAGGCGGGCCGGCCACTGCACGTTCCTGCGCATGAACAGTATCCGGTTCCGGGTGATGTAATATGTTTTCAGCGGGCTGTTCTTGCCCGTTGTCATGGATTCTTTATGATAGATCAGCGACTTGTACTGGTAGTAGATCTTATACCCCTGGCGGCGGAACTGCTCGCACCAGTCAAACTCCTCGTAATACAGGAAGTACAGCTCCGGCATCAGGCCCACCTTTTCCAGGGCGGCGCGGCTGATCATCATGGCGCCGCCATGCGCGTAATGCGTGGCGCTCACCGCATCGTACTGGCCCTGGTCCTTTTCCCGGCAGCCGATCATACTATTGCGGCCGGTGAACATATCCACTGCATGATAGCCGGCATATTCAATGGTGCCCGGCTGGAAAAAATAATGGAACTTAGGACTTACCACGCCGGCATCCGGGTACTGGTGGAATATTTCCAGCAGCCCTTCTACCAGGCCTTCGGTAAACTCGGTATCGTTGTTCACCAGGAACAGGTACTGGCCGGCAGCCGCCTGTATGCCCAGGTTGTTGCCGCCGGCAAAGCCGCGGTTCTCTTCGCTGCGGATCACTTTTACACCCGGGTATTTCGCCCTGATCTCCTGCGTGGGATCTTCTGCGGAAGCATTGTCCACCACGATCACCTCCAGGTGCGGGTAGCTGATCTTTTCCAGGGAAGCCAGCAGCTCGCAGGTAACACCGGTATTATTATAGTTAACGGTGATAACGGATACCAGGGGATGATATGTTGAATTATTTGCTGGCAACATCTAACAAAGGATTGTCTATCGTGGTTTGGGTATGCCTGGTATGAATGAAACGGTTGTTGGCGCCCTTCAGGCGGAACAGCAGCGCCACCATAATAAAGGCAGCCCGCGGAAGCCCCAGCAGCGCCGTCAGCAGGTAACGGCTGAAGAACCGGCGGGGAATAGGCAGCAGCAGGCTGATGGCGTTACATACCCACAGGGCTGCCCACCATACGGCGGGCAGCAGCAGGTACGTGTGTAAAACAATATAGAGCACTGTAATGACCGTAACAGCTACCAGCAGCAACAGGCGGGGCAGCAACAGGTTCTGGCACACGGCCAGGTTAAAATAATCCACGTTGCCCCTGAACAGTTGCTGCCAGCCTTTTTTCCAGTACTGGCGCAGGTACACCAACTGGCTGGAGAGCCAGCGCCGGCGCTGGTGCTCAAAGGTGGCGGCATGCTCCACCTTTTCATCGAACACATGCGCATCCTCCAGGTAGTAAATGGCATGTCCCCTGGATACCACCAGCAATTGCAGCACTTTATCAAAACCGCCGGTGGCGTCAATGTCCTGCATAATGCTTTTGATCAGGGGGAAATGAAAGGCCATGCCGCTACCGATCACAGAGGATGAAAGACCGAGGGCATTGGCGCCCTTGCGGTACAGGTGGTTGGCGATGATCTCGTTGGCGGTGTCCAGCACGGCAAAGGGCGTATTGAGATTCTTGGCCACCCGCTGCGCCTGGATAGCGTATTCCCCCTCCTGGAAAGCGTGGTTCACTTTCCCGAGAAAGTCCGGCGCCAGCATATTGTCCGCATCGCAGATCAGCGCCAGGTCGTACGTATCTTCCAGTTGTGCAAAGGCCGCATTCAAGGATTTTGCTTTTGTGCTTTTATCAAACGATACCGGTATTACGGTAACGCCTGTATGCCGCAACTGCTCCAGAGTGGATGGTTGCAGGGAGTCTGCAATCACGATCACTTCGTAGCGGTCTGCGGGATAATTGAGCCGCGTATAACTTTGGGCCGTAGCCAGGATCACTTCATCTTCCTTATAGGCAGGGACCAGGATGGCCACTTTGGCATAAGGGCCCTGTTCCCTGTGAGGTGTACTTTTGCTACCCTGCATGCGTCCGGCGATGGACAGTGTCAGGTTGTATAGTATGCATCCGGCTAAGTAGGAAAGTAAAATTACTTCGATAACTGCTATCATTATACGTTATCTTTTTGTACGAGCGCAAACGGCGTGTTCACCATCAGCCACATATCGTAGGCGAAGGAGTTCCGGTGCGCATAATTAATATCCAGGCTGATCCGTTCTTCCACAGACATATCTTTTTTACCACGCTTGCTGATCTGCCACAGCCCGGTGATACCGGCGGGAGCCAGGAAACGTTCGGCCCAGGCGTCGGTGGTAAGGGAAGCGGCTTCATACAGGGGCAGCGGGCGGTTGCCTACCAGCGACATATCCCCTTTCAGCACGTTGAACAGTTGGGGCAGCTCGTCCAGGCTGGTATTGCGCAAAAAGCTGCCCAGGCGGGTAATACGGGGGTCGTTGGACATCTTGTAGAACACCGGTCCCTGGCCGTTGCTGTCATACTGGTTCAGGTGCTTCAGGTCCTGTAGCTGCTTGTCGGCATTGGCTACCATGGTCCTGAACTTATAGAAGCGGAACATGCGGTAGTTCTTGCCGGCGCGCGGCGAAGTGTAAAAAACCGGGCCTTTGCCTTCCAGCTTTATCAGCAGGGCCACCACGAGAAACACGGGCAGCAGCAGCAGCAGCAGGGAGGCGGACACCAGTACGTCGAAAACGCGCTTGGCAATGCGGTTCAGCCGCGTGCTGTGATAGGTGACCGGGGGCGCGGCAGGCTGCTGCACGGCCGGCTTGGGCACAAACAGGTGCATGCGCTTGAACTTGCTCACGAAATTCACCTTAGGCTCCAGGTTGTTCTCCAGGCAATCGCGGGTAATGATCTCGTCAATAAAAACATACTTCTTTACAAAAGATCGCAGGGGTTCCGACAATTGATCCGTGTACAGGAAAAACGGGATAGACCGCAGCACCTGGTGCTCTGCCAGGTAGGCTTCCCAACTGGCCAGGTCGGTCTCATAACCGCTGTTAAACCGGTAGATGATCACGGCAGGGATCTTACGGTACACATTCAGCAACTGGTCTACAGCCTGCTGCGCATCCTCCACATGCTCCGCTACGAGGTACTTGAAGCGGGAAGCTTCGCCGGGCACATCCACGTAAGCCTGGCCGATAAACAACGCGATCCTCTCATCAGCAATATGCCGGATGACAGCGCCTGGTTGCTTACCTGCAGTATTGCTCCTGACAATCGTGGCAGTAGTCGAAAAACTAGGTGTAATCGTTGTCTCCATATTTTATATTATTGCGATTATAGGTACAAAGGGAATCATGCCTACGACAGGGATGCCGTCAGTTGTCCGTTCAGGATATGCGCTACCTTTTCCAGCAGCACAATGGGGTCGAACGGTTTATGCATCACTGCCTGCACATTACTATACCGGGCCATCATAGCGGCAGGCTCCGCGTTGGTCACTTCGCCGGAAAGCACCAGCACCGGTATCTCCTTGTACAGGTAACTGCCGGAAAGGTGCTCCAGCAACTCCCAGCCGTCAATATTGGGCATCTGCAGATCCGTAACAATCAGGTCTGCGTTGTGGCCGGCGGATAACCAGGCCATTGCATCCAGGCCGTCTGCTACAGTCGTCACGATATAATGTCTGCTCAATATGGCTTCCAATAAAATTCTTATTGGCTTACTGTCATCTATTATTAATACTTTCTTTTTCATTCGTTAATGTTTGTCTTTTAAGGGCCTCATGGAACCTCGCATTAACGTGTACTTTAAAAAATACGTCACGCTCGGTTTCATCCGTCAATGTTTATCTTTTATAAGGCGGATGGAACCTCGCATTTCGCATGTCCCTAAACAATCAAAGCTTATAATGCTCGGTTTCATTGACTACCTTCTTTTTTCAATTAACTTGATCTTTTTAAAACTAACACCTCATCACCGCACACGGCTATGACATAGGTATAGAAGGCTTTAGATTGGATAAGGTCAAAGTGAACTGAAAATGTTTGGTAGTTTTTCAGGGGATATGATGACCGATAGAAGGATTAACTATAACAAATGTAAGGTATCCTCAATAAATCGTTAGGTTTTTCTTATAACAGCATTTTACTGCCGGTTCTGAAGCATTAGTTTCAACTTGAGAGAGAAAGCTGCAACCAGGCTGCGAACGGATGTAAAATTATAATACTTTATGAATCGGGGAGTTAATAATTCGTAAACGGTCGGTTTTTCCGGGTGAATGCCGGAAAAATGATGGTAAACGAACATTAAATGTTGCCCCAGCTAAAAAGTTTGGAATAATAAAAGCGGATGCTGTATTTTTGACGCCGACTTACGGTTCCCCTTCATGAAAAAGTATCCCTCTCCTGCCAACTTATTATTATACCTCGGTTCAGGCGGCTACCTGTTCCTGCTGATCATCACCTGGCTTCATCAACAACCGCCTTTATACGACGAACCGCTGTTCATACCCAATGTGTACCTGTTTGAGCAGTACGGGCTTTCCCGGGAATTCCTCGTGAACATTGACCAGCAGGCGCCGGGGCCGCTCTACCAGTTCATTCACTACCCGCTGCGGCACATTACGCACCTGGAAACGCCCGGCATCCGGCTGGTGAATACCGTGTTACTGGGACTCATGATACTGTTGCTCACCGCTATCATTACACATATTAATAATACAGGCAAAAAACAATCGTTTGTACTGGCCCTGAACATGATGGCCATCCCCATGGTATGGAATGTTTCCGGCATGGCCCTGACGGAAGTACCGCCCATGTTCTTTGCCACCCTGTCCGTCCTGTTCCTGTTATACGCCCTGCAAAAACAGGAGCATTCCCTGGTGCAATCGATATTACTGACCCTGCTTGCCGGGGCGGCCGCCGGACTGGCCATACTGGGCCGCTCTCCTTTCCTGGTACTGGTGCCTGCCGCAGGGGCGCTGCTGCTGTATCACTTCCGCCACCCGCGGCGATGGATGATCGTGGTTATTTATGCCGCGGTAGCCCTGGCCATGTGCCTGCCGGTATTTTATATCTGGAAAGGGCTCACCCCTCCGCAGCAGGCCTTTACCGGTGCGGGCGGTTTGAGCTTTGAGCATGGCATGCTGGCCTTTGCCTATGGTGCGCTCATTACTTTGCTTATTGCCCCGCGGTGGTTCTATTTTAATAAGAAGATACCGGTGTACCTGCTGGCTGCCTATGTGCTGTTCCTGGTACTGAACATTACGCTGGTACGGTTCGAGTTCGGTCCCCTGAGCGTAACGATGGAAAAGATACTCCCTGCACCGCTGATGCGGCTCTACCCCTTTGTAATATCGCCGGCGCTGGCAGTGATAGCGGTCTATTTTATTATCTGCTCCCTGCTGCGGGCCTGGGAGCGCAGAACGGAGCCTTTTTACCTGTACCTGTTCGGGTGCGCCATGCTGATGCTGGCTACCAGCCTGAAAGTAACACACCTGTTCAGCTCCCGGTACGTAGCCCAGGCAGCCCCTTTCTTTGTATTGCTGCTGCTGCCGTTTGACCGGTTCAGCTACGGCAAGTGTGTAAGACTGGTGATAGGAATGGTGATCGGGCTGCTCTCCCTGGAAACGTATTTTCTTTTTCAATAGAATGTAAAATATTAAATGATAAATGTAAAATGTAAAAGTTGGCAGCAGTGCATCATTAAGCCGGTAAAGCTGCGTTAGCACACCTCCTCCAACCTTTACATTTATCATTTAAGATTTTACATTTTACATTCTAAAAACCCCCGTTCACTAGCTAAAATCCTCACTTCACCCAAAAAAATTAGGTAGTTTATAATCTGCGATTTAATTTAGCGCTCGAAACCGGATACGCCATATGGTACTTTGTCCATAACAGTAATGTTATACTGTATTCCCAAAATGGCGCTGGTGTTGCAAATCTAATCTTTCTACCACCTTATCCTAAAGCAAAAACCACCGTGCAGTAGGTCGGATGTATACCGCTACGCAGCATTCTAAGTTTACCATTCCTTTGAATTTCTGGTTGCATGGCCTCCATGCGGGCATGCCGCGTATGTAATAGTCAAGTTCTATGATTTGCCGATAAGAGTCCGGTTTGCACCGGATTTTTTAAGGTGACATAGTTGAGAAAAAATAATAATTGATATGGATGTCATATATTTTATAAAAGCGCTGCTAAAAAAGAAGTGGTGGATCATCATCAGCACCATTGTGGCCCTGGTGCTTTCCTTTGTATTCACTATGGACCGGGCAAAGCTGTACCGGTCCAGCGCACAGATGTCCACCGGCTTTACGGTGAATGACGATATTACTTTACGCGATGAGAACGTAAACCTTTTTGAGGCGGACGTAAAGTTCAATAACGTGGTGGAGACCTTCAACTCCCCCGCCGTTATCGGCCTGCTGGGCTACGACCTGATGCTGCATGACCTCACCTCCCCCAAACCTTTTACCGTGCTCACCGAAAAAGAGCGCAGCACCCCGCAGTACGCCAACTTTAACCGCGACCAGGCATTAAGGCTGCTGCAAAGCAAGCTGGACTCCCTGCAAACGCTTACCTCCTACCAGCCGGATGAGCGCCGGCTGCTGGAATATATGGCGCTGTTCAAGTATGATTACGAATCCATCCGCAAGCGCCTGTCCGTAGGCCGTCTGCAACGCACGGACTATATTGATATCTCCTTTGCTTCGGAAAATCCCGAGCTGTCCGCCTACGCGGTGAACACCCTTTACCGGCAGTTTATACGCTACTACCGCAGCCTGCGCAGTGAACGCTCTGTAGAGAACATCGGCACCTTTGAAGAGCTGGTGGCGCAGAAAAAAGTGGAACTGGACCAGAAGGTGGAAGCGTTGCGCAATTACAAAGCCTCCGAAGGCCTGCTGAACGTGGAAGTAGCCAGCGGCAATGAGTTGGGCCTTATCAGCCAGTTGGAAAAAGGCCTGCTGGATGAAAGGAGCAACCTCAATGTGCTTACCTCCTCCCTCCAAAGCGTGGAATCCCAACTGAACATGCAAAACCAGGGCAGAACGGTATACGATAATAATAACAACGAGATCGTGGCGCTGCGCAAGCAGATCAACCAGATGAACGACGAGTACCTCCGCACCGGCAGCAACGACGCCCAACTGGCGGACCGCATCAAGTACCAGCGCCAGCGACTGCAAAAACTGATGTCCGACGCCCCGGTCAGCAGCGAGTCTTCAAGAGCGATGAGCCGCGACGAGCTGCTGCAGAAAAAGGCCGGGCTGGAATCCGAGATGAGGGCTGCCCGCCTGAACATTGCCAACCTCGAAAACAAGATCCGCTCCCTGCGCGGCTCCCTGGGCACCTACGCCAACAAAGAAGCCAATGTGATCGGCCTGCAGCAGGAAGTAGACCTGGCCCAGGAAGAATACACCAGGCTGAAGGAAAAGCTGAATACCGCGCTGGACAGCCGTACCGCGCCGCCCGATAATTTCAGGCAAACGCTGAAAGGACAACCGGCCTTCAAACCGGAATCCTCCAAGCGGCTGAAACTGATGGCGCTGGCCGGTGTGTCCGTGTTCCTACTCAGCACCCTGGGCGTGCTGTTCATGGAATTCTTTGACAGCTCCATCAAGTCCCCTTCCCTCTTCGAGAAGAACGTGGACCTGAAGCTGATCAGCACCATCAACCATGCCGACCTGCACCGCTTCAGCATACCGGAAGTGCTGCAACACAATGTTAAGGACGATGAAGCGACCCGTAAACGGCAGAACACCTTCCGTGAACTGCTGCGTAAGCTGCGGTACGAGGTAGAGAGCAGCCATAAATCCATTTTCCTGTTTACCAGCACCGAGCCCCAGCAGGGCAAGACCACCCTGGTGCAGGCGCTGGCCTACAGCCTGAGCCTGAACAGCAAGCGGGTGCTGATCATTGACACCAACTTCTGTAACAACGACCTTACCGTGCAACTGGAAGCCAAGCCTACGTTGGAAACCTTTTCCATGGAACCGGAGGAAGTGAGCATTGAAAAGGTAAGGGAGATCGTGACCACCTACTCTGTAGCCGGCATAGAAGTGATCGGCTGCAAGGGCGGCGACTACACACCGTCTGAGATACTGCCCAGGAATCACCTGCTGCATTACCTGCCCCAACTGAAAAATTACTATGATTTTATACTGCTGGAGGGCGCGCCCATAAACGACTATACGGACAGCAAGGAACTGGTGCATTATGTGGAAGGCGTGATAGCCGTGTTCTCCTCCAGGATATCATTAAAACAGAATGACAAGGAATCCATACAGTTCCTGCAAAGCCTGAACGGGAAGATGCAGGGCGCTGTGCTGAACAATGTGCGCGAGGATTTCCTTGAATTGTAGCACCATTCACAAATAAAAACGCTGTCAGGATGCGCATACCCGAAAAGCTGAACTACATTTTCTCATTCAGGCCGGAGGCGGCCGGGCGCTACGCCTGGGTAGACTACGCCAAGGGTATTGCGATCATATTTGTAGTATACCGTCATGTATTATATGGATTACTGTATAGCGGCGTGCCCGCCAACCCGTTGATGATGGATGCCAATGAGATATTGTACGGGTTCCGTATGCCGCTGTTCTTTTTCCTGTCCGGGCTGTTCTTTGGCACCAGCCTGCAAAAGCGGGGGGGCCGGAGCTTCCTGGTGTCCAAGGTAAACACGCTGCTTTACCCGTATATGCTGTGGTGTTTCATACAGCTTACGCTGCAGATCATTTTTTCGGACTATACCAACTTCAAGCGCGGGGTAGGCAATTATATTGACATCCTGATCCATCCGCGCGGCATGCTGCAGCAATGGTACCTGTTTGCGCTGTTCAACGTATCCGCGCTGTACCTGTTCAATCATGCGGTGCTGAAGCTGAAAGCGCCGGTGCAGATCCTGCTGGGACTGGCCTTCCTGGCCATGATCCCGCTGGCAGGCACCATCAGCACCATTTCAGATGTGATGCTATTCTACATCTTCTTTTGCCTGGGGCATGTAAGCGCCCCCTGGTTTTTCCGGGAAAGCACCCAGCAGCAACTGGCTTCCGGCTACAAGGCGCTGCTGCTGCTGCCTGTATTTATAGTGGCGCAATATTACTGTATGCGCTACCCGGAGATGAACATCTACCTCTATTCCGGGCTGGCCATGCTGGGCGCGCTGCTGGTGATCATGCTGTCTTTCCTGCTGGCCAAATACCGGCTGCTGGGCTTTTTGCAGACGCTGGGAAATTATTCCCTGTACATCTACCTGCTGCACCTGGGCATCGTTTTCCTGCTGCGCCAGTTGCTGCTGCGCTCCGGGCTGGGCATCAGCATGCCGGTAATGACGCTGCTGCTGGTAACAGCAGGTATCATGTTTTCGATCATCCTGTACAGGATCTGTTTGCTGCTGCACCTGGAATTCCTGTTCAAGGGACCTTTTAAAACACGGCGCGGCACGCTGCAGCCAATACAATAAAAAAAAATCCAAATTCCAAATTCCAAAAAGGATATACGCAATGCCAAAGAAGGAAAATAAAATCATCAGCGAGCAACTGCATAAAACACTGATCATACTGTTTGCCGGTATGACCATTGCCATGCTGCTGGTAAAAACATTCTTCCTGTAAACAGTACTGCTGACAACGTATGCAACTGACAAAGCGAAATATCAAACAGGCTTTCCTGGTACTGCTGTGGATACTGCTGGTGCCCGTGATCACCTACCTGGCCTCCACGGATGTGAAGGCGGGCATGGGCCTGAGCATCGTCTTTGTCGGGGGGGCCATTGCCCTGGTATGCATTGTGAATTACCGCCTGGGATATTACCTGTACATTGGCATCACGTTTATATTGCCCATGCTGGAAAGGATGTCCGGCACGGAGCTAAGCAAGGGCGTTGCCATGGACGGGTTGCTGCTGGCTACCCTGCTGGGCTGCATTTTTAAACGGGGCGACAAAAGCATCGGCAAGGTAAAGTTTGCCAGTGACCCCATCCTGATCTGCATGTACCTGTACCTGCTGATGCTGCTGGCAGAGATCTTCAATCCCTCCAGCTATTCGGTGCTTGGCTGGTACGTATTCATGCGGGTGGCCCTGCGCGCGTACATCCTGCTGTATATTGGCCTGAACGTGTTCAACAGCATGAAAGACGTGCACACGTTTTTCAAATTCTGGCTGGCGCTGGGCACAGCAGCCGCCTTCTATTGCTGCATACAGAAATGGTTCGGATTGTTGCCTTACGAGCAATCCTTTATGGCCCGGTACCCGGAGAAGTTCGGCACCACCATGATCCTGTCCGGTATCCGGCTCTTCTCCTTTATGTCCGATGCCGCCGTGCTGGGCATTATCCTGGCGTGCAACATCATCATCATGCTGGTGCTGCTGACCGCCAGCATGCGCACCATCAATCTCCCCAGGAAAGTGGCGCTGCTGGTGTCCGTGCTGCTGCATGTGCTGGCCCTGGGCTATACCGGCACCCGTACAGGATACGTTATGCTGCCCCTGGGCCTGATGATCTTTTTCCTGGCCAACCTGCACAAGCGCAATACCATCCTGGCAGCCATGGCCTTCTGCTTCTTTAGCCTCGCCATCCTCTACGGCCCGTTCTACGGCAATCCCACCATCGTGCGGGTAAGAACCGCCTTTATCGGCAAGCAGGACGAATCTGTGAACGTGCGGGACAGGAACCGTCACCGCATTCAACCATACATGCATACGCACCCTTTCGGGGGTGGTGTAAACACCACCGGGGGCAACGGGGAAACCTACCAGCCCGGGCATCCGCTGGCGGGCTTCCAGTCGGACAACGGCTACCTGCGGCAGGTGCTGGAGATAGGATGGCTGGGCCTGATCCTGGTGGCCGGCATCTTCTTCTTCCTGGTGCAGACCGCGGTGATCAATTTTTTCAAAGCCACCACGGAGCTGGACAAGCTGCTGATGATTGGGCTGGCCTCGGCCAGCTTTGCCGCGGCCGTGTCGCAATACGCCCAGGATACCTTTACCCTGGTGGAAACGGCCATCATGCTGTTCGCCTTTATTGGCGTTGCAATTAAAGTGAGATATATCAATGTTTAATTCAATCTATAATAAATGAAACCGAGCACACCTGATCTTTCCCCTAAGGGGCATGTAAATGCGAGGTTCCATGAGGCCTTTAAAAAATATAAATCTGAACGAATGAAAAAAGCCTACATGATCCTGCTGACCGCGTGTATAAGCCTGGCGGCACATGCGCAGCAGCGACCCGATACCGCTGTATTATTAAGACTGCCGGCCGACCCGTCCAACGTGGCCCGGTTCAAACAGAAACTGGTGGAACTGGCATTGCAGAATCCTGACGTGCGGCAGTACGATGACCGCAAGGAAATAGCCAAATACGAGACGCGTATTGCCAAGGCACAGTGGCTGAACCACCTGACAGCCGCCGGTAACCTCAACGAGTTTACCATCAAGAACAGCAGCGCCAACGCCAACACCAACTTCTACCCCCGTTACAATTTCGGGGTGATGCTGCCGCTGGGGCACCTTATTTCCATTCCCAACGAAGTAAAAAGGGCCAAGGCATCCGGCAAGCTGGCGCAAAAACAACAGGAGTCCGAAGCCCTGGTCATCAAGGCACGGGTGCTGCAGGCGTACGAAGACTATGCCGCCAACAAGCAGTTGATGGAGCTGCACCTGCCCATACTGGAAGATGCGCTGCTGCACTACAACCAGGCAGAAGAAAAATTCCGTGCAGGCGATAACTCCGTGCCGCTGGATGTGTACAAGGAAGCCTATCGCCAATACAATGCCGAAATGGTGCAGAAGGTGCAACTGGAAAGGAACCTGCGGCAGTCCAAACTGGTCCTGGAAGGGATCGTGGGCATGACGCTGGAGGATGTGATGCGCTTACTATAACTGTAAAATGACCAAGCATGCTCTTAATGAGTCTACTACTGCTGGGCAGCATGTACGTACACAACGGTACGGACAATCCCTATGCGCCCATGCAGCCGATACAGGTGCGGATCAATGAGTGGCAGGAAAGGCAGGCGCTGATCTACACACCTGAAAAACCGGTCCCCGGTAAAAAATATCCCCTGCTGATCTGCTTCCACGGCAAGAGCATTGCGGGAACGGACCTGTCCAGGATATTCCGGCAGGGTGTGGCCAGGCAATTGCGCGAAGGAAAAAAAATAGCGGCGGTAAACCCGAAAGACAAGCACCTGTATGAGTTTATTGTGCTGACGCCGCTCTCCCTGAGCTGGTCCTGGCCGCCCCAGGATATGGAAGGGATGCTGGATGATATCATGAGGCGTTACCCGGTAGACCCTGCCCGTATTTACCTGACCGGCTACAGCGCCGGCGGCTGGGCGGTGGAATCCGCCAAAACACACAGCGCCAGGCTGACGAAGCGTATAGCCGCCTGTGTGACCATGTCTCCGCCGATCACCGACAATCCCTACCTGAAACGGTACAAACTGGTAGCGGATGCGGGCATCCATACCTGGTATTTTGCCGGCGAGCAGGAAGCCTATTTCCTGCATAACGTCCATACGTTCATCGACAGCACGGATCACTACCGCAAGGGTCTTACCCGTATCACGGAGTTCAAGGGCGGGCATTGCTGCTGGCAGAGCTTTTATAACCCGGACTACCGGGAGAACGGCATGAGCATTTACGAATGGATGTTGCAGTACACTACTAAGAATTAATAGTTAATAACGTGTTGTGCTATTAAAAACATAAAGTGTGTTTGATCTTTGAAATTTTGAGACCATTTTTAAAATTGATAAACTGGAGTAAGGAGGTTGCCGATAGCTTGGAAGTCAACCTGGCAGCTAATCCTGTAAATGATTTAGCGTAGTTTCTTCGCAAATGGAATTGATCACATAACTGTGCAAATACCGTTTCTACCATCTGTCGTTTCGACCGGTTCTTCTTGGGATACTTTCTGTAGTTATGCTGATTGACTCGAAAAGGAACGTTTAACTTAACCTGGTAATGATCAAACAAATCCATTTGAACCGTTTTAGAGATATAGGCACGATCACCTAACATTACTTTCTGTTCAGGTAAAGCATCCAGATCCTTCAGGAAGTTGATATCATGGATATTGGCTTTGGTGATACCGGCCTGCTGAATAACACCGTTATCATAGATGATCAGATGTAATTTGTAGCCAATATACCAACTTCTGTTTATGGCACTGTAAGCTTTAGCCGGTGCGGTTTCAAAATCCTGTTTAAAGGATCGGAAGGACTTTTCCCTTACCATCTTTATTACAGGAACCGGGATACTGTCCACGATCATTGTCTGACTCAGATGTTCCAAATGCTGTCCTACATGGCCTTGTACACGTTCGATAACCGCTGTCAGACGTCTGCGACGACGGTTAAAACGGCTTCGATCAATCAGGTGGGGAAACTGGTCAGCATAATCGGTCTTCAACTTACTCCAGAGTAAATTTTCGGAATCAATGCCCAGGGCTTCCATACAACAAGAAAGTGCAACGATCTGTAAATCGTTCATCTTGGGTGCAACTGGATAGAATTGAAAATTGTTCCGACTATTTACTTCTTTTTCAAAGAGCTCTTTGCAAATGCTGTAGAATTTCCTGAAATTCGTGCGGATGTTGTGCATCTATCGTTCTGGTTTGTGTGGTTACTTACCAGGACGATTGCACAACATTTTTTATTTCATTGAGCTACATATATTTATTGTTAAAATACAACTTGCCTTTTTAATAGCACAACACGTTA
>NZ_VLLG01000003.1:1505114-1974270 GCF_007830125.1 Chitinophaga japonensis | reverse complement strand
ATAGTTCACTGTATCCACGAGTTTATTGCCGTTTTCATCGTACTCCTCCACTTTTGTGCCGCTCAGGCGATATCCCCCGCTTCTGACAGTGTAATGCATATAGTCAAAGTCGGTTGACGGTTGTTGTGCGCACTCATGCTGAACCAACCATTCAACCGCCCTCCACACTTTTGCAGCCTTCTCACTTCTGACATTCGGCAACATACTATAACTATTGGTCATTTGTCTCAACAGTCTATAAGATTGATCACTTACGTTATACCTATAAGTTTGTTCTGTACGCAACATGACATCATACAAGGTATTATCGATAAACTCCCTTCTCCCCATCCCATTGGGATATCGGATTACAACATAGTCACTAGGGACCGCGTATTGATAAACAGTTTTGCCATTGGGCACTCCGTTTCCAGATTCATATTTAGTCACAATGGGATATATAACCGTAGCCCCCTGGAAACTGACCGTCGAGTAGGATGCCTGCCCGAGATATACAATCTTTTCTCCAAATACGACCTGGCAGATACTAGGATTACGCACTGCTGCGGTTCTTGAATTAACAAAATTATTATCAATCATTTCGTCTGCAGAATAAGGCATATAGCCCATACCATTTTCATCCGGCCCATACTTATATACTTCTTTCTTCTGAAGGATACTATCATTATTGAAACTTGAAATTGACTGAACCCTGATACCACCGCCTGATTTTATCATATTGCTGGAATCATTCTTCGTACTTGTTACAGTCATTTCCAGATAGGTGGTAGATAGATCGTTAACTGCCACGTACACTTGGTAAGTATGCGAGGTATTACATGAATAAGTATAGGTAACTGTGTGAGGTTGCTCGTACTCGGAATCATGATTAAACTCGTCCGAGCTCCAGGTAGCGATTGTAGTACCTGTGGTCAAATCCTTAAATGCCACATACTGGGCAACATTTATTGCATTGGGAGAAAACGGCGAAAAGTTCATAGTAAGCGTAGCTGGATGATAGGCTGAATTATTAGGAGACACAACCTGAAAATCGGCTGTCTTAGTGACGGTTGAATTTCGACCAGTTCCATACTGTTTAAAATAAGCAAGCGTAGCGTTGACAACTTCCGGATGTATCGTCTTATATTTATTGGATTCATACTGTAGTGTTGTATATCCTCCTGTTGGGTAAGTTATCTTATTGAGCATACCTGCCATAATAAAATCATCATCTGGCTTCCTGTTAGCATTTCCTACAACACCGTATTGTTTCAAGTCATCCTGGACAGGCAGCTTATTAGGCATTAAACTGGTATTGGTCTTAGCCCCGTTATAAAAGCCCCAATAATCTGCCGCATAGGAAAAAATACGAGGCAAAGGGGTATTATTGTAATCAAATTGATAGGTTTCCGGTTGCCCTCCTTTGATGTCCTCTTTAGTAAATGACAATAATTTGAGCCGGTAATCAGCAAAATCAGCAGAGGTATTTCCGCTAAAGAAGTAGTCATAAGCAAATGATATTTTTCTTACTCTTTCGTAGCTTGTGGAATTCTTGCTGTATACTACAACACTATCAAGGGCAGCGCCTCCGTAATCGGTCCGTACGGTATTAGCATAGAAAACAACCTTTCCCTGCCTGAACACAATTTCCTTCAGCCTGCTCATACCATAGTAATAATAACTGGTTGAAGGAGTAAGACTACCTACGTTATACTGGACATCAGTGCCTTCCCGAAAATAAGTTTTTGAAAAGGTAGTGACCACGTCTGTACTTTTGTCTCCGCCACTACTGAAATAATCGTAATTCAGATACACCGTATCCTTGTTATCATCTGAAATAATCCGGGTGAGACTCCACTCCTGTATATGTGAATGCAACCCTGTTTCGTCATCTCTTCCTATATTCGTTGTTCTCTCAAAATAGTATCTCGCACCATCATCATCGGTGATCTCATAGGTATTATTAATCGTAGAATTGGAAGATACGACCCGTTTAATAACAATAGGGTCATATGGTATGGTCACAAATGAACGGGTATCGCGTGAGAAAATAAACCTACCAGATTTACCTGGAAAATTATAACTAAAAAAATCAGGCTCGGGGTCAGGCGTTGCATTACTCCAATTATTCAACTCGTCGTAAGTCGCTGTCGCCCATGAGATGTTATCCACCGAAGCTGTATGATTAAACCATCCATAGTTCTGGTCCTCATCTATATTCCCTCTGACCGTTCTGGAAACCGCCCCTCCCGGAACCAGGGACCAACCTAGCCCCACCCAAGTTGCTCGTTGGCTCACTTTAATACCGGAAGCATGATAACTTAACGTTATTGGCAATTTAATCTTGCCAGTATTAATTTCATATAACTGGTAGCTGATCTGGGGAACGCCAGTTAAGGGGCTGACCGGCATATTTGTATACTTAAATAACTCTGCCGCTTCCGGCTCTAGTGGAGCTATTGGTTTGAGCTGAGCAAACAAACTTTGAACAGTAATGCAACAACATACCAAAAAAGTAAGTCTCCTTTTCATAATACCTTATTGAATATTTTGCCTAATTAATTTTATTACTTTTTAATTTTTCTATCTCTTCCTGTAGTGCTTCAATTTTAGTTTGCTGTCGCATCATATACAACATCATCTCCTCTACCTGCTTCAACAACCGCTTATTCATCTCCCCGACATCCAGCCCTTCCTGCTCCACCTCCTTCGCTGCCGGCATACCCGGCAAATGCCGATGTTCCTTCACATACCTCGCCACCTCTGCCAAATCCGGCAACTTATAATCATCCGCAAACACATAATCCGGCCAGCCGCCCTGCAGCTTTACCTTCACCTTTTCAGCGATCATACTACCTGCTATCGCCAGTTTGTAGCCTTTTGTATCTGAAGTACCAATACCTACATCCCCATTCCCCAATATGGACATGCTCCTGTTATAAGTACCACCTGAACTGGTAACAAAATCTATTACCGTCCCCCAGGTCCCTTCGTCCGCTATGATACTAATGCCAGCTACACCTTTACCACTCTGAGCTACCTTCCAGCTACCAGCAACATCATCATAAAGATTAGCACCTATAAAAACACGCTGCTTATTATCTGATGTTTGCACAAAACCGCCATATCCATTAAATGGATCTCCTAACACAATAGTGGAATGATTGCCTTTACTAATATGCAGCCCGGCATTGCTGGTACCGCTCAGGGGGTTGGCAGTACCGATCCCCACATTCCCGGCCGCTGTTATACGCATGCGCTCTGACAGTGTAGCAGTTCCGGAAGAAGTAGTTAAAAATCTCATGTATGTAGGCTGCGAACTGCCGATTGTCCATGGCCCTTCTGTAGATGCCACCAGTTGTGCCCCGATGGAATAGGCGCCCTGCGACGGATTGGTCCCCCATAACAAACCTCCCAATCCCTGGTCGGCGGCATTAGGTGTTCCGCTATTGTATAAACGCAAAAAAGCGCCGGAGGTGCCGCTCAAAGGCACTGTATTCTGCACCGCAAACCCGGTGGTCGTATTCGTTGAAACATGTAATGAAAATTGGGGACTAGTAGTGCCAATACCGACAGGTGCATTCAGGTTCTGCGCCAGTGTGCACAAAGGCAACAAACCTGCCGTCAGCAAAGCCATGTAATATTTTATCATCTTACTTACTTTTTATGTTCTTAATCACCTCCTCCAGCGCAGCGATCCGCTTGCTCTGTGCTTCATTCAGCTTTTGCTGTTGTATCAGGTATAAGGTCAGTTCCTCTACCTTTTGCAATAGTTTTTTGTTCATTTCGCCCAGGTCCAGGCCGTTTTCAGCAACTTCTTTTTCAGAGGGCACATCAGGCAGGTGTTGATGCTCGTTAACAAACTGTTCCACTTCCTGCAAAGTGGGTAGCTTGTAGTCAGGGCGAAAAACAAAATCTGCCCAGGCAGCCTGAGTCACCTTCATCTTACGCGCGCCAATAGTACCTTCTACTGCTAGTTTATACTCTCCGGTAATAGTAGTACCGATCCCCACATTGCCTGAAGGCGTAATGCGTATTTTCTCCGTGGCAGCAACAGCGCCTATCGATGTCGTAAAAAAGGTCATATACGAAGGATGAGAACTTCCCTCTGTCCAGGAAGAACCTGCATTTGCCTCTATCTTTGCAGCCGTATAATAACTAGTGCTTCCGGAAGGGTTATTCCCGAAAATAAGCCCGCCAAAACGCTGTCCGGTGGCAAATGGCAGGCCGGTACTATAAGCCCTGAAAAAGCTACCGGCATCGGGAGAAGGAGACCCTGTATTTTGTACGGTAACACCGTTTATTGTATTATTTGAGATATGCAGGGGAAACGCGGGGCTTGTTGTGCCAATACCAACATTGCCACTTTCTGTTATCCTCATCCGCTCATTCCATATACCGGCGCTGCTGACAATCCATATGCCTAATCCAGGCACAGCATCACCTGTTAGTTGAAGATTTACGCCTTTGTCCTGCGCGGCGTTTCTCATGATAAAACCCGTCTGTATGAAGTTGGCACCGTCCCTTGTAAGCCTGAAAGCAGTATTTGTTCTGTATTCTCCAGTGATCCAGGCGGTTGCTGACTGGGCAGCGGTACTTTGATTATTAATGTACTGTGCAAATGAGTTGGTTGCAAATAGGGGCAGCATACATGCAAGTGATAGCAAAAATCTGGCGTTCATGGTATTTATTTATTTGTTAAGGAATAAATAGAACAATATTTCTCATAACCATCATTTTTTAAGTTCTTTAACCTCTCGCTGCAGTTCTCGCAGCAGTTCCATCTGGATTTTATTTACGTGGCGCTGCTCCGCTATCTGTTGCTGCTGTTCGATAATATACAGCGTCAGCTCCTCCACCTTTTGCAGCAAGCGCTTGTTCATTTCCCCTACATCCAGCCCTTCCTCGGCTATTTGCCCTGCAGTAGGCATTTCCGGCAGGTGCCTGTTCGCCTTTACATAAGCAGCTACTTCCGCCAGCGGCGGCAGCGGGTAATCCTCCTCGAACACATAATCCGGCCAGCCGCTTTGCAGCTTGACCTTTACCTTTTCAGCAATCATATTGCCAGCCACAGCCAGTTTATAACCTTTGGTATCCAGGGTGCCGATGCCGAGATTACCGTTTTGGTCCAGCACCATTTTTCCCTGGGTGGCGCCACCATATCTCTTGGTCATAAACACCAGGCGGCCGGCCATCAGGTTGGGGTACTCGGTCCGGCCATCATTTTCCGCCCAGATGCCTGCCACTTGCAGATGTGCATCTGCCTGGTTGGTGCCGTTTGTAAAGTAAATAGCGCCTACCCGGTCGCCGACCGTGCTGCCGGCCGGCCGGCTAAGCTCCAGCACCGGGAGGTTGGAAGAACGGATAGTCAATACCCTGTCCGTAGGGCCATAAGTAACCGGGTATGCTGTCTGGTTCTTATTGTACTCCGTCCCCGGGCTCACCGTACCAATCCCGATATTCCCGTTCCGGTCTACCATTAGCTTACTATCCTCGCTGTTATATCCGGCGCCTCCAATAAAAACGGGCATTGCACTCCCGACTCCCTGGTAAAACCCCTTGATCCAGATGCCCACATGGTCGTTCATATCATTCCCCGTACCAGTAGCGCTGATATAGGATTTTCGGTGCAAGCCGATATAAGCGAAACCCTGGTCATTGGCGGTACTGGTATTGGTAGCTAGCCGCAATCCCAAAAGGCCCGTTACTGGAAGATTGTACCTGTAAGTTTGTAATACCAACATACTCCGAAAAACTACCAGGCTCCTGGCAATAAGCGGTAAGGGACAGCAGGCTCACACCCACGCTGAAGCATACGTTCTTGATCATAATAGTAACATTACAGCTACCCTCCGGCAGCGAATAAATAAAACAGATGAAAATGGATGGATCTGCGGTACAATGACTCTTGTGCTTAACGGGTACAAACAGGCGGTACAGCTACATTCATCGATTAAACATCCGGTACATAATAACTGATTAATACTACATAGGTTCTCAGGGATCTCCGGGTTAAACTACCAATTGAGGTCCTAAGAGATGACGCTACAAACATAAATATCTTTTCCAAAAAAACAACTATATCCCATCATAATTAATGTTGACTTTGAAACGCGTTTAATAAATCGAATATTTAAAACAATCGATATTTTAGGACCAAAAAATCAGCTCAGTTGAGGGAGAACAGCTTATCCTTGCTGCGGTTGTAATAATGCAGCAGGGCTTTGTTAATACCCGCTTCGTCCGCAATGTCCTGCATCCGCACTCCTGCCAGCCCTTTCCGGAGAAATATCATTTTGGCTGCCGCAATAATCTGTTGTTCCGTGTTCCTTTCCCTGGACATCACCTTAAAGTTTAACTATTTGTTAAAAAATAGATATAAAAAGATTTCTTCGGAAAAGATCACCTATCAATATTCGTTTATGACTGAGCATTATCCGATTTTGGCAGCATGGTTTTTCCCCATTCTTTCATAGCCATCATGAGCGGAAGCAACGATTTACCTGTTTCACTCAGCTCATACTCTACCCTTAATTGTACTTCCCTGAATACATGCCTGATAACTATTCCATCTTCTTCCAGCTCTCTCAATTGCTGCGTCAGTATCTTTTTTGATATCGCGGGCATGAACATGGCCAGTTTCCCAAACCGAAGCGGCTTATCAATAAGCAGGAAAATAATTATCGGTTTCCAACGACCACCGATGTATTCCATCGTGCGTGTGACCGGGCAGTCAAAAGGATTATCGTAAGTTTTTCGCATAATATATTTCGCATCATGGTTACCACCTGGTAACCTGTATTTTTTATCAAAGGATATACACAACAAAAGTAAATGGTTTCTTTGTGAAACCAAGAGCCCTGAATTACTCATTACCTATTAAAATAAAAACTATGGCAATTATCTCAATTGTATTTCACTCAGGTTTAGGTCACACGAAAGTCTTAGCAGAAAAAATACAGGAAGGCGCCCGCAGCGTTAATGGCAATGAAGTATCCCTATTGGAAATAAAGGGAGAAGATGTATCGAATGGCCAATGGAAGAACGAAACCATTACTGGAAAGCTAGACGCATCTGATGCTATTATATTTGGCTGTCCTACTTACATGGGCAGCGCTTCAGCGGTGTTCAAAGCTTTTTTGGAATCGGCTTTTTACCCCTGGCTTGATCAGAGATGGAAAGAGAAAGTAGCGGCGGGTTTTACCAATTCAGCCTCTCAGAGTGGTGATAAATTGAATACGCTGGTCGACTTGCAGGTGTTTGCCTCCCAGATGGGTATGGTGTGGATTCCCCTGGGAGATTTGCCTACAAATAACTATAGTGAAGGCAGTATCAGGACAGTTAATAGATTGGGAAGCTTTATGGGCGTTATGGCGCAAAGTAATGCGGACCAAAGCTTTGACGCAACACCATCTGATGGTGACCGCTTAACTGCCTTACGGTTTGGAGCACACGTGGCAAAGGCCACACAACGATGGATAGGACAAGCAGTTTACCAGACTGAGCGGCACAATGAAGAACAATGGAAGCTTTTAGAAAAGGAAAGGATTGGAGAAGCGACTATCCATTCAAAATAATGACTGGCGCGGAATATTTCCGCGCCAGTCACTAACAGCTACCCACTTACTACTTACAACTGCACCAAAGGATGCACCGCTATCCCACCGTCAATATTTATCTCTGAGCCGATCATAAACTTTGCCTCATCGGAAGCCAGGAAAGCTACCAGGTTGGCCACCTCACCGGAATCGCCTGCACATTGCAGCGGTAGGCTTTTGCTGGTATGGCATTTATAAACAGCACATCTACCTGGCCGTACTGCTCCTTTACGTGCGCCGCCAGCGCATCTGCATCCGTCAGCCTGCGACTCATTTAATGTGTTATTAAACCTTTGCAAAATTCGCCAACCATGGTACAAAATTCACAACACAGCTACTTTCACCGCTATTTTGCCTAATTTGTTTTACGCACAGCTATTTACCCCGGATACTATGAAACCCTTTAATTGTTAACACTACAATTATCATTCACGTTTAAAAATTCTACGTATGAAGAACCTTATCAGCATCTGCTGCACATGGCTGCTGTTGCTCCCCTGTTGGCTGCAGGCGGCCGTATGGCAGCACCACAACCCTCCCGCCCAGCAAACACCCGTTACCGGCCTGGTAAAAGACAGCAAAGGCCAGCCCCTCCCCGGCGTAACCGTTACCCTGGCCAATGGCGATGGCCAAACAGGCACGCAAACCGATGCTGAAGGCAGCTTCCGCATCAGCGCGCCGGCCAATGGCACCCTACAGTTCAGCTTCATCGGTTACAAAACGGTCAGCATGCCGCTGAACGGCCGCCGGCAACTGGAAGTGACCTTGGAAACAGCCGCTACCGAGCTCACAGACGTGGTAGTAGTAGGCTACGGCACCCAAAAGAAAGTAAACCTTACCGGCGCCGTAGTAACCGCCACCGCTGAAGAGCTGAACAAACGCGTGGTCACCAACCCTGCTTCCCTGCTGCAGGGCCGCCTGCCCGGCCTGAACGTGGTGGAAAGCACCGGTGAGCCGGGCAACGAAGGCGTATCCCTCCGGGTAAGGGGTGTGGGCACCTTCAGCGGGGCCGGTAACGATCCGCTGGTGATCATCGACGGCATCCCCGGCAACCTGAACGCCATCAACCCAAACGATATTGCTACAGTGTCCGTGCTGAAGGATGCCGCCTCGGCTGCCATCTACGGCGCCCGTGCAGCCAACGGCGTTATACTGGTCACTACAAAAAAAGGCGGTAAGGAAGGACTGCACCTCGAATACAGCTACAACCTGGGCATCACCTCGGCCACCCGCCTGCCCAAACTGATCACTAATTCCGTGGAATACATGGAGCTGTACAACAAAGCCCTCGCCCACTCCGGCCAGGCGCCGGCCTACCCGGACGAATTCATAGACCAGTACCGCAACGCCACCGATAAAGTGCGCTACCCGGATGTGAACTGGCTGGATATCGTGTTCCGCACCGTATACACGCAGAACCACTACCTCAGCGTTAGCGGCGGTAAAGGCGGCACCTCCTACAACGTGGGCCTGGGATACATAGACCAGCCGGGCACCATGATGGGCTTTGACTTTAAAAAATACACCCTGCAGTTCAACCTCAACTCGGAGGTGAACAGGCGGCTCACCTTCGGCGCCAACCTCAACTTCAACTACAGCGACCGGCATTATCCCCGCCAGGGCAGCGAGGACCAGTTCCTGGCCACGCTTTCCCAGGGCCCCATGTATGGCCCTATTGTACCGGATGGCAGCGGTCACTACACCTACCGTGGAGACCCTTACGTGTATCATAACAAAAATCCCGTGGCTATTGCAGATCATGTACAGGCAGTAGAACGGGAGTACTACGTACAAGGTAGCCTGTTTGCCACCGTAAAGTTGCTGGAAGGGCTCACCTGGGAAACCAGGGGCGGGTTCAATTTCCGCTTTGAGAAAATAAAAGACTTCCGGCCGGTGCTGCCGCTCTATGACTGGTTCACCGGGGAATACGCCACCGACCTGGACGTGGGCGAAAAAGGCCTGCAGGTGGACGACGGCAACTCCATTTACCCGGTGATCTATACCCAACTGACCTACGAAAAAAAACTGGGGCCCCACCAGCTCAAGGTGCTGGGCGGCGCACAGGAAGAATATTATAAAGAAGAAGACCTGGGCGGCTACCGCCGCGACTTTCCCGGCAACGATCACCGGGAGCTGGATGCTGCCGGCACAGACGGGCAGCGCAGCAGCGGCACCGCCTTTGAATGGGCCCTCCGCTCCTTTTACGGGCGGCTGAATTACGATTACAGGGACAAATACCTCTTTGAGGCCAACATGCGCTACGACGGGTCGTCCCGCTTTGCCGGCGATACCCGCTGGGGCTTCTTCCCCTCCTTCTCCGCGGGCTGGCGCCTGGCGCAGGAACCCTTCCTGCAATCCGCAGCCTGGCTCAATGACCTGAAGTTGCGCGCTTCCTGGGGAAAGCTGGGCAACCAGAACATCGGCAACTACCCTTACCAGAACGTGCTGAAAACCGGTACCAACTACCCGATGGATAACTCCGCCGTGTACCCGGGCGCACAACGGCAAACCCTGGTAGACGAGGATATCCGCTGGGAAACCACCCGCGTGCTGGACATCGGCCTGGACTTCACAGTGCTGAACAACCGCCTTACCCTGAATGCAGACTGGTATGATAAAAAGACCTACGACATCCTCCGCACCGCACAGGTGCCGGGCTGGCTGGGATTGAACGGCCCCGTGATCAACGGCGGCACCATGCGCAATACCGGTTGGGAATTCGGCATTAAATACCAGGATCAAATGGGCGATCTTTCCTACGGCGCCGGCATTAATTTCCAGGCATTCAAAAATGAGCTCACGAAATTCGGTGCAAGGGAAATAGGCAGCAACGTAATACGGGAAGAAGGGCACCCCTACAACACCTATTACCTGTATGAAGTAGCCGGTATCTTCCAGTCGGAAGAGGAGATCCGCAATGCTCCTGCCCAGCCCTTTGACCCCAAACCGGGCGACCTCAGGTTCAGGGATGTGAACGGCGACAAAGTGATCAATGCCAGCGACCGCACCTATGCAGACGGGGCCTATCCTTCCTTCACCTACTCCCTGAACCTGAATGCCGCCTATAAGCACTTTGATCTCACGGCCTTCTTCTACGGCGTGGAAGGACAAAAATTCTATGTAACCGGCTGGGGCATTGAGCCCTTCACCCAGTCCACGCCGCCCACGGAAGAATGGCGCAATGCCTGGACCCCGGAGAACCCCGGCGCTTCGCTGCCCGCCATCTATGTATCGGGCTACGGGCCCATTTCCGGCATGCCTTCCACTTTCCTGCTGCGGGATGCATCTTTCCTGCGCCTGAAGAACGTGCAGCTCGGCTACAGCCTGCAGGCAGGATGGCTGCAGCGGGCGGGCATCTCGGCCCTGCGCATCTACTTTGCCGGCGATAATCTCTTCACCATCACCAACTATCCCTCCCTGGACCCGGAACGCGGCAGCAGCAGCACCCGCTTCGTAAACTACCCGCAGAACAGGATCTATTCCTTTGGGGCAAGAGTGACTTTCTGAAGTAAGAAGGAGGAAGTATGATGTAAGAAAAGACATGGAATTTTTAAATCCAAAAACATTAACAATAATGTACACACGAAATATATTACAACTGGGCTGCCTTATAGCGCTGCTGATCACAGGCTGCAAAAGCAGCTTCCTGGACAAATACCCGCTGGACCAGCCGGCAGAGGATAACTTCTGGAAATCGGAGGACGACCTGCAACTGGCCCTCACCGGGTGCTACGCTTCCCTGTCTGTCAACCAGTCGCAAAGCGTAACGGAAGGCTTTGGCGCTTTCACCATGTACTGGGATGGCATTTCCGATAACGCCTATCCGCGCAGCACCTCTTTTAACAACATCGCGCTGGGACAACTGGAGCCTACCACCGGTGGTATTGTAAATGACTGGTACAACCTGAACTACCGGGCCATTGCCTCCTGCAATTATTTCCTGGCCAATGCGGACCGGGTGCCGGTAGATGCCGCTACCCTGCAACAGTATAAAGCAGAGGTACACTTCCTGCGCGCCTATTTCTATTTCCAGTTGGCCAATATATACGGCGGCGTTATCATCACCCTGCAGCCCGAAGGCCTGGATTATGCCCGGGACCTGCAAAAGAGCCCCCAAGCGGAAGTAATGGAGCAGGTACTGAACGACCTGGATACGGCCATCGCCCATCTGCCGGATGCGCCCTACAGCGGCCGGGCCGTAAAGGCCTCCGCACAGGGGTTGAAAGCGCGGGTGCTGCTGTACAACGATCGTTTCCGGGAAGCGGCGGCCACCGCCAAAGCGGTGATAGACGGCGGGCTGTTCCACCTGGCGGATGAGTACTACAGCCTCTTTGTAAAACCCGGCCAGAACAACAACCCGGAGATCATCTTCTCCGCCCGCTACCTGCTGCCCAATATGTTCAGCACCCTGGACTACCAGATGGGCTGGGACCAGTGGGAACGGATACAGCCCATCAAAAACCTGGTGGATGCGTTTGAATGCACGGACGGCAAACCCATCACGGAATCGCCGCTGTACGACACCGCGCACCCCTATGAAAACCGCGACCCGCGCCTGCGCAAAACGGTATACGTGCCCGGCGATCCCTGGAAATACAGTCCCGATGGCATTTTCGATCCCGCCAAAGATGGTAACAACCGCACCGGCTTCCTGGTAAAGAAATACCTGGACACCTCGCGCGCACCCACCAACTACTCCACCCGCAGCGACCAGGATTTTGTGCTGCTCCGCTATGCAGACATCCTGCTGATGTATGCCGAAGCACAAAATGAAACATCCGGCCCGGACCAGGGTGTGTACGATGCCGTGAATGCCGTCCGCGCCCGGCAAGGCATCAATATGCCGCCCTTACCGGCGGGACTGTCACAAACGGAGATGCGGCAACGCATCCGCCGGGAACGCCGCGTGGAGTTTGCGCTGGAAGGCACCCGCTACTTTGACCTGCTGCGCTGGCGCATTGCGAAGGAGACGCTCACCGCCATTATCAATCCCGGCGGCGAGCCCAGGAAGTTTACAGACAGGAACTACCTATGGCCATTCCCGCAATCGGAAGTGGACGTGTATGGTATTGAGCAGAACCCGGGGTATTGAACGTTCTTCATCAGCCGGCCGCATTTTCCATATGCGGCCGGTTTTTTTTTATACTTTTTAATACTATCTTGTTACAATCATTACATTATCAACCAAAATTGTGTAGTTATGGGCGTGGAAGACTTTCTCCAGACTTATGGTTGTGCAGACGGCATCTGGGACGAGATGTGCGACACCGGGCAGGTACGGGCCCATTACAGCAAAGTATTTGCTTCGCTCCGGGAGCTGGACGTAGCAGCCCTGCAGCAGAAGGACCGCCTGGCCGGCGAGCTTTTCATGAACCAGGGCATTACCTTCACCGTATACAGCGACAATGCCGGCATAGAGCGCATCTTTCCCTTTGATATTATCCCCCGCATTATTACCGGGCAGGAATGGGAGCTGGTGGAAAAAGGGATCAAGCAGCGGCTGAAAGCCCTGAACCTTTTCTTAAAAGACGTTTATTCCGAACAGCAGATCATTAAGGACAAAATAGTGCCGGCGGCGCTGATCGCCTCCTGCCCGCACTATACCCGCGAGGTGCACGGTATCAGCGTGCCCTATGACATCTACGTGCACATTTCCGGCATAGACCTGATACGGGGCGGGGACGGCCGTTTCTACATACTGGAAGACAACCTGCGTACTCCCTCCGGCGTTAGCTACATGCTGGAAAACCGGGAAGTGACCAAACGTATATTTCCCGAGCTGCTGGCTTCCAACCATGTAAGGCGCGTAAGCAATTATCCCCTGCTGCTGCACGAGATACTGCTGCAACTGGCGCCGGCGCAGATATCCAACCCCACTGTTGTGCTGCTCACGCCCGGCATTTACAACTCCGCCTATTACGAGCATACCTTCCTGGCCCGGCAAATGGGCGTATCCCTGGTAGAAGGGCGGGACCTGGTGGTGGATAACCACAAGGTATATATGAAAACCACCAACGGCCTGGAACAGGTGCATGTGATATACCGGCGCATAGACGATGAATACCTGGACCCGCTGATATTCCGGCCGGACAGCGCGCTGGGCGTGCCGGGACTGATGGGCGCCTACCGCAAGGGCACCGTAGCCATCGTGAATGCCGTAGGCAATGGCGTGGCGGACGACAAAGCGGTATATGCCTACGTACCCGCCATGATCCGCTATTACCTGAACGAGGAGCCGCTCCTCTCCAATGTGCCCACCTACGAGCTAAGCCAGCCGGATGCGCGGGAGCATGTGTTTGCTAATATCCAGGACATGGTGATCAAGCGCACCAACCAGTCCGGCGGCTACGGCATGATCATGGGCAACCGGGTAACGGAGGAAGAATGGAGCAAAGCCCGCACCGCCATTGAAGCGGATGCCCGCAATTATATTGCGCAACCCATTATTAAATTATCCACGGTACCTTGTTTCATTGACGGCGCTTTCCAGCCCAGGCATGTGGACCTGCGCCCCTACGCGCTTTGCGGGCCGCAAGGCATCAAGATCGTGCCGGGCGGCCTTACCCGTGTAGCCTTACGCGCAGGGTCGCTGGTGGTGAATTCTTCGCAGGGCGGCGGAAGCAAGGATACATGGATCATTGACTAACCCTCACACTATAGTATGTTAAGTAGGATCGCTGACGCATTATTCTGGATGAACCGCTACATGGAGCGGGCCGGCGGCCTGTTACGCGCTGTATCCACCCACTACATCCTGTCGCTGGACAAGGATGTGTATGGGTCCTACAGTTGGCGGCAGGTGCTGGAAACCTTTTCCTCGGCCACGCCGGAGGAAATCACCGCTATGGAATTTAACACCGGGGCGGCGCTGAAAAACCTCATTACGGATACCACCAACAACAACTCGCTGAAAACGATCGTAGGCCGCGCACGGGAGAACGCCCGGGGCGTGCAGGACCATATCACCAAAGAAGTGTGGGAGGAAGTGAACGCCATTTACCACCTCATGAACCAGCCCTCGCTGGACCAGCGGCTGAACAGCTACGAGGCCGCGGAGGTCATGAACCTCATCACCCGGCACACGGTGCTGTACACCGGGGTAACAGACATTACCATGTCCCGCGGACCGGGCTGGAGCTTTATGAACCTGGGCAAGTACGCCGAGCGCTGCCTGGAAACCATTGTGCTCACCAACCGGGAGTACCAGCGCATACAGTACAACCTGGACGATGTACAGGACATTATGCAATGGCGCTACCTGCTGTACTCCCTGTCCGGCTACGAGTTGCACTTAAAGACCTACCGCAGCGCCAATTATAATTACAATGTGCTGCACCAGGTATTGTTCAACGACAATTTCCCGCATTCCGTGGCCCACTCCCTGGGCAGAATGGAACGGCGCTTGCAGGAAGTAATACGCAGCAATCCCTCCTCGGACAATGCATCGCTGATGCGCTGCTTTGGCCGCCTGATCAGCCGGGTGCGGTACACCGACCTCGAAACGCTGAACAATGACACGCTGCGGCAGTTTCTCGAGGAGATACGGCAGGAGCTGCTGCACTTTAATAAACGACTGGGACAGCAGTTTTTCTCTTATGCATAAGTTTATCTAAATCATACTATGTCAATTTTCAGGATCCATCATATTACCCGGTACGAGTACGACAGGCCGGTAAAGGAAAGCGCCAACGAGATCAAGATATTTCCCTATGCCTGCCCGGACCAGGAAATACTGCAGCACGATCTTTTTATTACCGATCACCCGGAGGTGCACACGTTTACAGACTACTGGGGCAACAAAGCCGGCGTGTTCAACGTACTGCCGCCGCACAAGGTACTGGTTATTGAAAGCAAGCTGCTGGTGCGCACCACGGCGTCCTCCCAGTTGAAAATAAATTTTCATACCGGCTTTGCGCAACTGCAGGAGGAAACCCGCGAATCGCTGCAATTGCTGGAGCTGGCCGGCAAGGACACCATCCGCTCGCAGGACGCCGTCAACGATATTGTAAATATTATCCGGCAGCGGGACAGCGTGGCGGCGGTAACGGAATCCTGCAGCGAATACATTTTCAAGCAGTTCAAATACCTCAAAGGCATCACAACGGTAGAAACAACGGTAGACGAAATACTGGATCACCGCGCGGGCGTTTGCCAGGACTTTGCCCACCTCATGCTGCAGGTGCTACGCACCTGCGATATCCCCTGCCGTTATGTGAGCGGGTACATCTGCCCCAACAAGAACGGTATGCGGGGAGAAGGCGCCACACACGCCTGGGTGGAAGCATGGATACCCGGTTACGGATGGGCCGGCATAGATCCCACCAACAATGTATGGGTAACCAACAAGCATGTAAAATTGTCAGTAGGCCGGCACTTCAGGGATTGCAGCCCCGTAAAGGGCACCTTCAAGGGCCCTGCCCGGCAAACGCTGACAGTATTCGTTTCCGTAGGATATGAAGACGGCCACATATTTGAAGAAATGAACAACGTGCACCTGCAGCCGGATGCGCAGCAAGCTCCGGAGGAATTACCGGAGAGCACATTTGCGGGACAGCAGTAGTAATTAATAATTAAGAATGAATAATTAATAATTGCACGGGGGATAAATGTTCCAACGAAATAAAAATGTTAAAAATATCCTTAATTATTCATTATTAATTGTTAATTATCCCCGTTCATACAGTTTCGCTTTGACCGTTGTCACATAAATTTTAATTTTACGGCTATCGTTGTGGGACAAGGCATGCTGAAGAAAATACACATACCGATGAAGTGGCTTTACTGCTGGCTGATATTCAGCCTGTGGCAGGCTGCCGGTTTCTTCCCTGACAGCAGCCACTTGCAGACGCCCGCAGCAGCGGCTGACAAACAGGCACACATCACCACCGGCATATTTGACGACAGCGCACTCAGCAAGCTGCTCGTAAAACTGCAGACCGATGAGGCCGGCATGAATGTCAAAAAGATCTTCCGTAACACCCCTAAAAAGCGCAAGCAGCGTTTATACATCAGCGCTGCCATACAGCAGTTCAACTGCAGTCCGCGTATATTATACCAATATGAAAAACCGGACTATTGCATCCAGATCAAAGAGACGAAAGCCGGCGAATATCAATGGCAGGACGCCTTCTTACCGGCATACTATAACTTCCTGTTCCGGTTCACCCTGTTCTGATCCTTCCCTTTTCTGACGCTTTCCAAGGTAAAAAACAAGACCCGCCACTGCATGTCGGGCACGCTGCTTTTATAAATTAAGCATTCACAGTTAATAACGGCTGGGAGGTGTGTAGGGCCACACACTCATCCGGGAAATATTAATTGCGCATTTTTCATGCTTGATGATGAAAGGGGGCAATGATCACTTGTATTCTATTTGTATTCTTAACCGGGGCGCTTGTGAACAGCGCAGCAAAACAGGATTGTCAATAATGAAACAATATATTTGGACCATTACGGGATGGGCGGCCATTTTCATGTACGGATGCACCACCAATGGCAACAACAGGAAAAACCATGAAAAAGCAAGGCCATTCCCAGTGACGCAACTGGTGGAAAAAGACACTTCCATACAGCATAGCTACGTAGCCAGTTTACAGGCCGTGCGAAATGTTGAGATCAGGGCCCGGGTAGACGGGTTCCTCGATAAAATATATGTAGACGAAGGGCAGGAAGTAAGAAAAGGACAACTGCTCTTTACCATTAACGACGAAGAATATAAGAACCAACTGGCAGAAGCCAACGCCAACCTGAGCAGCGCCATGGCCGAAGCCAAAGCCGCGGAAGTGAACACCCGGCGGGTAAAGCTGCTGGTAGATAAAAAGGTCATTTCCCGAACAGAGCTGGAGGTAGCGGAGGCCAAGCTGGCTGCGCTGAAAGCACGTATAGATGAAGCCAGGTCCGCGGTGACCAAAGCATCCATGCGGCTAAGCTATACCAATATCCGGGCGCCTTTTGACGGTATTATAGACCGCATTCCCTTAAAGACCGGCAGCCTGGTAACAGACGGTACCCTGCTTACCACGGTGTCTGACACGCACGAGATGTACGCCTATTTCAACGTATCGGAAACAGAATACCTCGAGTATAAAAAATCCAAAAAAGGACCGGACAATAAAACCGTGGGCCTCACGCTGGCAGACGGATCGGAGTACAGCTATCCCGGCAAGGTGGAAACCGTGGAAGGAGAATTCCAGGCGTCTACCGGCGCCATTGCTTTCCGCGCCCGTTTCCCCAACCCGCACAAGCTGTTGAAGCACGGGGCCAGCGGCAGCATACAACTGACCAACACCATTGAAAAGGCCGTGCTCATTCCCCAGAAGGCCGTATTTGAAATGCAGGACAAGAACTACGTATTCGTAGTGGACAGCAGTAACCGCATTGCCATGCGCAGTTTTACGCCCGGCACCCGGTTAAGCTATTCTTATATAGTGAAGGCCGGCATAAAGCCGGGTGAGCGGATCGTATGCGAAGGCACGCAAAGCCTCCGCGACGGTATGCACATCCGTCCGGTGCCCGTTCCCGCGGACAGTGTGATAAAAATGTAAGTGTCCTGAAAAAATAAGCAATACATGTTTGATACTTTTATAAAGCGGCCGGTGCTGTCGCTGGTCATTTCTTTGATCATAACGCTACTGGGTCTGCTGGCCCTGCTCCGCCTGCCGGTTACCCAGTTTCCCGATATCGTGCCACCCTCCGTTACCGTTACGGCCAGGTATACCGGCGCCAACGCGGAGGTGTGCGCCAAGGCGGTGGCCACCCCGCTGGAACGGGCCATCAACGGCGTGCCCGGCATGACCTATATGTCTACCGTTACCAGTAACAATGGTATTACGGTGATACAGGTATTCTTTAACGTGGGCATAGACCCGGACCAGGCTGCCGTGAACGTGCAGAACAGGGTAGCCACCATTATTGACGAGCTGCCCGAAGAGGTGATAAAGGCCGGGGTGACCACGGAGAAAGAGGTGAACAGTATGCTGCTGTACCTCAACATCATGAGCGATGATCCCAGCCTGGACGAACAATTCATCTACAACTTTGCAGACATCAATGTGCTGCAGGAGCTCAAAAGGATTGACGGCGTAGGACGTGCGGAGATCATGGGCGCCAGGGAATACGCCATGCGCGTATGGCTGAAACCGGACCGCATGCTGGCTTATAATATCTCCGCTGAAGAAGCGGTAGCCGCCATCCGCCGCCAGAACATAGAAGCAGCGCCGGGAAAGACCGGTATCAGCTCCGACAAGGCGCCGCAACTGCTGCAGTACGTACTGCGGTATACCGGCAAGTTCTTCGAGCCTTCGCAGTACGCCAACATTATCCTGCGCACGGAAGCAGACGGCTCCATGCTGCGCCTGAAAGACATTGCCGACCTGGAATTCGGCTCCCTCACCTACAGCATGGTATCGGAAACGGATGGCAAGCCCTCCGCCTCCATCATGCTGAAACAGCGCCCCGGCTCCAATGCCCGCGAGGTGATCCGGAACGTAAAGGACAAGATGGCCGAGCTGAAGGCCACCTCCTTTCCGCCGGGCATGCACTACAATTTCAACTATGACGTGTCCAACTTCCTGGACGCTTCCATACATGAAGTGCTGCGCACCCTGCTGGAGGCCTTCGTACTGGTGTTCCTGGTAGTGTTCCTGTTCCTGCAGGACTTCCGCTCCACGCTGATCCCCGCGCTGGCTGTGCCGGTGGCGCTGATCGGCACCTTATGCTTCATGCAGTTGCTGGGCTTTTCCATCAACCTGCTCACGCTGTTTGCGCTGGTGCTGGCCATCGGCATCGTGGTGGATAACGCCATCGTGGTGGTGGAGGCCGTGCATGTGAAGATGAGCGAGGAGCACCTGCCGCCCCTGGAAGCCACGCTGGCCGCCATGAAGGAGATCAGCGGCGCTATCGTGGCCATTACGCTGGTGATGTCCGCCGTATTTGTGCCGGTGGCTTTCCTGTCCGGCCCCGTGGGCGTGTTTTACCGGCAGTTCTCCCTGACCCTGGCCATTTCTATTGTCATATCCGGCGTGAATGCGGTAACGCTTACGCCTGCACTCTGTGCGCTCATGCTGCGCAACACGCATGGTAAAAAACCGTCCAACAGCCTGCTGGCACGTTTCTTCCGCAGCTTCAACAACGGGTATGATGCCACGGCCAACGGCTACCGCAGCCTGGTAGGCCGCATGGCCGGCCGCCGGCTGATCACCGTAGCGCTGCTGCTGCTGTTCTTCGTGGCTACCTGGGGCGTAAGCAGCGTGCTGCCTTCCGGCTTTATTCCCTCGGAAGACCAGGGCGTGATCTATGTGAATGTGACCACGCCGCCCGGCGCTACCGTGGAGCGTACCCAGCACGTGCTGAAGGAAGTGTATGCCGCCGCCCGCGACCTCGATGCCGTGGAATCCGTATCCACCCTGGCAGGCTACAGCCTGGTGAATGAAGTAGCCGGCGCGTCCTATGGCATGGGTATGATCAACCTCAAGCCCTGGGACAAGCGGCGGGAATCCGTTACCCAGCTTATTGAGCTGCTGAACAGGAAGGTGAAGCGCATCACAGACGCCAATATCGAATTCTTTCCGCCGCCCACCGTGCCGGGCTTCGGTAACGCCAGCGGCTTTGAGCTGCGCCTGCTGGACATGACGCGCAGCGGCAACCTGGAACAAACGGCCAAGGTCACCAATGACTTTATTGCCGCATTAAAAGAGCGGCCGGAGATAGGCGCCGCCTTTACCAGCTTTGACGTGAGCTTCCCGCAGTACCTGATCCACGTGGACCAGGAGCAGGCCGCGCAGAAAGGCGTCAGCATAGAGAATGCCATGTCCACGCTGCAAACGTTGCTGGGCAGCTACTATGCCTCCAACTTCATCCGCTTCGGGCAGATGTACAAGGTAATGGTGCAGGCCGCGCCCCAGTACAGGACACAGCCGGAAGACGTGCTGCACCTGTATGTGAAGAACGACAAGGGGCAGATGGTGCCTTTCTCCAACTTTATCCGCCTGGAAAGGGTATATGGGCCGGAACAGCTTACCCGCTACAATATGTACACCTCCCCCATGATCAACGGTGATGCGGCGCCGGGTTACAGCAGCGGCGACGCCATACAGGCCATCCGCGAAACGGCTGCCACTACGCTGCCCAGGGGCTTCACCTACGAATGGAGCGGCATGACGCGGGAACAGATCCTGTCCGGCAACCAGGCCATCTATATTTTCATTATCTGCCTGGTGTTCGTATACCTGCTGCTGGCGGCGCAGTACGAGAGCTTCCTGCTGCCCCTGCCGGTGATATTGTCACTGCCCGCAGGTATTTTCGGCGCTTTCCTCTCGCTCAAGTTACTGGGCCTGGAAAACAACATCTACGCACAGGTGGCCCTGGTAATGCTGATAGGGTTGCTGGGCAAGAACGCCATCCTGATCGTGGAATTTGCCATCCTGCGGAACAAACAGGGCCTCAGCCCGCTGGAGGCCGCCAAGGAAGGCGCGGTATCCCGCCTGCGGCCTATCCTCATGACCTCCTTTGCCTTCATTGCCGGCCTGGTACCGCTGTGCATCGCCACCGGCGCAGGCGCTATGGGCAACCGCTCCATAGGAACGGCCGCTGCAGGGGGCATGCTGATAGGTACGCTGTTCGGCGTACTGGTAATACCGGGACTATACGTGCTGTTTGCCGCCGGTACTACCCGCAAGGGTAAACGTAAGAGAAAAGAGAAAGAGAATGAGAACGAAACGGCCGCTGCCGTGAATGCTTAAAGCGTATATAATGAACAACTATAAAAGACCACGATATAATATTAAGTACCTGGCGGCGCTGGGCCTGCTGCTGGTGCTGGGCTGCCGCCTGCCGCAGCCGCTGGTGCTGCCGGAGCAGCCTGCCATGCCGGACACCTTTACCGGCAGCACAGACACGGCCGGCATCGGCCACATGCCCTGGCAGCAGTTCTTCAAGGATGCCCGCCTGCGGGCGCTCATTGATACGGCCCTGCAGCGCAACTACAGCCTGCGGAAAGCGGAAGAGAAGGTGAAGATCTCCGGCGCCGTGCTGCTGGCCGCCAAACATGCCTGGCTGCCTACGGCGAATCTGACCGCCTCCGCCGGCGTAGACAAATTCGGGGACTATACCATGAACGGCGTGGGCAACTACGATACCAACCTTTCGCCTAACATAGACAAGGACCAGCGCATACCTGATCCCGCGGTGCCGGACTATTTCCTGGGCCTGCGCAGCAGTTGGCAGGTAGACCTCTGGGGTAAGCTGAAGCAGCGTAAAAAGGCGGCGCTGATGCGCTTCCTGGCCAGCACCCAGGGCAAGCGGCTCATTACCACCCTGCTGGTGTCTGAAGTAGCGGCCCACTACTATGAATTAATAGCGCTGGACAGCGAGCTGGCCATCCTGCAAAAGAATATTGCGCTACAGGAAACGGCCCTGGCCACCGTGCAGGTGCAGAAAGCGGCCGGCCGCGCTACCCTGCTGGCCGAACAGCAGTTCCAGGCGCAGTTGCTGGACACCCGCAGCCGCGAGTATACCACCCGGCAACGGCAACTGGTAGTGGAAGCAGAGCTGAATTACCTGTTGGGACGGTTCCCGCAGCCGGTGCCCCGCGGTAAACAATTGGCCGTGGATACCCTGGCTGCTACCTGGCGGCCCGGCATCCCGGGCGGCCTGCTCACCAACCGCCCGGACATTAAACAGGCGGAGCTGGAACTGGCAGCCTCCAAAGCAGACGTGCTGGCGGCCAGGAAAGCCTTCCTGCCCTCACTCAGCATTACGCCCTATGTTGGCTATAACGCCTTCAAGGCAGGGCTGCTGCTGAATCCCGGCTCGCTGGCCTATGGGGTGCTGGGCAGCATTACCGCTCCCCTGTTCAACCAGAAACAGCTCACCGCACAATACCAGATACAGCAGTCCAATACCCGGATATCCTATTACGATTACCAGCAAAAAATACTGCGGGCTTACCAGGAGGTATCCGTGGCGCTGTGCAACATTGCCAACCAGCAGGAAGTGTACAAGCTGAAATCAAAGGAAGTGACCGTGCTGCAAAGTGCCGTTTCTACCGCCAACGACCTGTTCCTGGGCGGCTATGCCTCCTACCTGGAGATCATTACGGCACAGAAAAGCGTGCTGGAAGCAGAACTGTCACTGATACAGGCGCGCAGGAAAATGCTGGCCGGCACCGTGCAGTTGTACCAGGCCCTGGGGGGAGGATGGCGTTAACAGGCGTTATTGTATTGCTATCAATATCTCCTTGCGGAGCGTATCGTTCTGAGCGGACAGCACGTAGCTGGCTATCCTGAACGCCCCCGCCTGTTTAAAGGGATTGCTGATGGTAATGGTAGCCGCCTTCTCTTCCGAAAAAGCAAAGGCCGGGTACACCAGTTGATACGTGGCTGTATCCGGCGCGGTAACAGTAAAGAATACCTTCACCGGGCTGGTGACCTTGCCCCGGCCCGGGTTCCTGAATAATTGCGTGGTAACGTTCACGGATGTATTGGTATCCACCCGGTAAGCGTCTGCAGATAATAAGATATCATCAGGCGCTGCCGGCTGGAATACCAGGGTGGTATCGATCCGGATGGATTTTACTTCCGCGGAGACCTTCGCCGTACCTGCCTGGTCACTCAGCAGCGTTGCAGACGCCACCCCGCTGGCATTGGCTTTTACGGTCAGCACCGTATCCCCGTTCTCAAAAGTGCCCAGCGAGGTCTTGAACTGTACATCCCGGTTGGCGGCATCAGCTTCCGGGTGTAGCTGTACGGTAAGCACGCTGGTGCTGCTGCTGTCCGCCTCCAACTGCAGGCTGGAAACGCCGCTGAACCGGATAATGTCTGCTACGGCAGGGCCGTCTTCCCCGCCTATGGTATAGGTGTCCACATCCTTTTCACAGCCCATGACAGCGGCAATGAACAGGCATAATAATATATATGGTTTGTGCTGCATAATCCGTTATTTAAAATACAATACGCCTTCCGTGGAAGAGGTATCCCCGTTGGCGTCCGTGGCCTCCAGCACGATCTGGCAGGGCTGCAGCCTGAAGGAGCCCTCCGTCAGCTCAAATTCCAGCTCCATTTCATACAAGGTCCAGTTAGCCTCGATGTCCTTCTCCGAGCGGTCCGACTTTTCCCGTTCCCCCTCCTCCGTGATGATGAAGACCGGCTGCTCTTCTTCCACCGTCAGCAGGAAAACAACGTCGCGGCTGGCCATATTGCCTGTTTTAGCCTCAAACGATACGGTAACCGGCGTGGTGCCCTTACGGATGGTGTCCGGCTCAAAGGTGAGCCCTCTTACTTTTATAGCCATGGTGCTTATTGTTTAAAAACGGCGTCCCCTATTCCCTGTAAAAGCGATTTGGCATCTACATCGATCGAGAGAGAAACGAAAGGCGCCGCGGCAAAGCGGTAATTGTTGGTGCTGGCCAGGGGATTGGCCGGGAGTTTATAATAGAAATATCCGCCGCTGTTGATCTTCAGCCAGGGGGTGAGGCGGAAGCCTACGCCCAGCACGAGCGCCTTGTTGTCATCCAGCAATCCTTTCCGTACGCTGTCCTGCTGCACGGAAGTAATGGAAAAGCCCAGCAGCAGGGAAGTGCGGGACAATACAAAGTCCCAGGGCTCCCGGTAATGCGACAGGGGGATGGTTTTATCCAGGGGACGGAAATAAATGTTCAGTCCTGTATATACGTTAGCCCGGTCCATGCGGCCCACATACGCCAGCCCCAGATCAAAGGTGATGTACAGGCGGGCCTGCTTCACAAAATCCTGCGGGTAGGTGGCGGACAGCACGCGGTTGCTGCGCACATTGCTGACGATATATTGGCTGATCAGTTCATCTATGGCCTGGTCCTTGGCGGCTATTACCTCGTCCAACTCGCGGATAAATTCGCTGGTATCGTCTGCCAGGGCCTCGTTCAGGGCGGTGCTGTCATTCTCCCGGGCGATCTTGCCCAACTGCCCTACCAGCTTCGTATAGGTATCATCGTTCTTTTGGAGCGCGATCCATTTGATGTTACGCACGTTGCGCCGTACCGCATTTATATTCACCTGCTGCTGCCGTTGCCTGGCGGACAGGGTGGCATTGTTCCCTCCCAGCAGCCTTCTCTCCAGGTCCGCCAGGTTCCGGGAGGCATTGCCGATGCCCCGGAACAGCTCCACGATATTCTTCAGCTCCGTTTCATAATCCTTTTTAACGAGGATATAGGAAGGATCTGCCTTTTTCACCGCGGTCGCTACCGCCGAAGAAAATCCTTCGGTAACGGCAGGCAGCATTTTGTAGCCGGTAGGGTTCACAAAACGCTGGTAAGCAATAGTGTCAATGAACCGGGTAAGGCTGGCGTCCTCCTTGAGCGTGGCGGCCAGGGCTTCCTGCTGGCTGGCAGTGAGCGGCGCGGATTCATTGGCCTCCACTTCCAGGATATAATTGTGGTTCGGCTTCAGCTTGAACGGGAAGAGGGTGCTGGCCTCCGTACCGGAAAAGCCGGCGTTCCTCACCAGGGAGTCGGACTTCAGTACCCGGTTGTCGGGCAGTGACATCACGTATTTAAAATCAATCTCCTTCGGCCCGTTCCGGTAATGTTTCCGCTCATAGGACGCATCGTTGATCACATATACGCGGGCAATGATGGCCTGTACGCCGGCCGGTATGTTCGTGAATTTGATGGAGAACTGCTTGTCAAAAGGCAGGATGTGCTTCAGGGAGCGGGCCCCCAGGTCAAATTCCACGGGTACAATATCATTGGTATTGTCGCTGGTCTGGGTAACGGGGGCAGCGGGTTCAGAGCTGTCGGACTGCGCATAGCCTGGCAATGCCATCAGCAGGAACATATTTGCGAAACCGGCGTATAAGCAGCCGCGAAATAAGGTGCGGAGAGTAAAAATTTGCTTCATTGGTTTGTAACAGGGATCATCGGGGCAACCAGAGATGCGCCGTGCCCGAAGCTAAACAAACTTATTGAGACCAGCAAGTTTCATAAACCGGATTTTCTATATATCATAATTTCCTCTCACACGAATCATCGTCATTTGCCATTCGTGATCCCGCAGCATATACCTGCGTTAATACAGGGAATAATGTATTGCTTACCTACCCTGAAAAAGACTTAATAATAAAAAAATACGCTTCATAAATATTCATCGCTCCCTTCCTGTAAGGATTATACGGATATAAAATAATTATATATTCCTATTTGGAATGAACCGGGCGCTCATAGTGGGTTACAGGGGGGTATTATGAACTATTTTTTTTGTAAATTCATGTCAGATTAACACAAACTACAGACCCTATGAGCCTTAAACTTCGTCGCATCAAAAATGCCGCAATTACAAATGTGATAGTTTTAGCAGCACCTTTTGTTCCCTCGCCGGCATAAGGCGGATGTTCATGTAGAACAGTTGAACAGGAGCTGCCAAACGCATGTGAATAACATGGATACGTGTGAGCATTACAGGTAGGATATCTTTATTGAGCTGACTATATCTTTTAAATACGGTACGTTACCAGGTGCATCTTCAAACCATCATTCACCTGGTCTTCCCTATGTTCTGCAAAAAAAATGCACGCAACAACAACCCTGTCCGTCGAATAGACCGTATATATAGGAATGATAGGCACTTATTAGTTTCAGATAGCCATAAGCCTTCCGGTAAGGCACGGGAATTATTTGGGGTATACCGTTAACCGTTGCCTGCTGCCGGAGCAAACCATACAACTATGAAAAGATGACCGAGCACCATACAGGTGGCTATGTACAGGAACATCCGTGTTCCATCTATCCATTAAGAAAATTAAAATATTAACGGATGAATATTATTGGCGTTACTCCTTTTGAAAAACCCGACGCAGGGCTTGCTTTGGCCCTGGCGAAAGCAAAAGCATTTCCTGTCATTCACCTTGGGCGAGACAAAGCATTAGCAGCAGCCGCCCTTTCCCGCTTCACCGCGCAAAGCGATCAGCCCTTCGGCGTTTGCTTTGCCGGCGCCCATCCTATGGATATCTCCTTACCGGAACAGGTGACATTGGCCATCCTGCCCTATGGCATGAAGGTATCATTGCGCCCCGGCGTACAGATATACTACCAGGTGCATTCCATAGGCGAAGCGCACAAAGCCAGGGCCGCACAGGCCAGCGGTATTATTGTAAAAGGCAATGAAGGCGCCGGGCAGGTAAGCGATGAATCCTCCTTCATCCTGTTCCAGCGTGTAGCCAGGGAAGTGAGGGATGTGCCCATTTGGGTGCAGGGCGGCGCAGGCATTCATACGGCCGCCGCGCTGTACGCTACCGGCGCGGCAGGCGTGGTGCTGGACAGCCAGCTCGTATTGTTCCCTGAATGCCAGGCGCCCGCCGCCCTTAAAAGCGTATGCGAAAAGCTGAACGGCAACGAAACCCGGGTCATAGACCACTTCCGGGTGCTGGTACGCCCCCACTCTCCCGCCCTGCCGGAGCAGGCCACGCAGGCCGACCTGGAACCATACCTGCACACGCTGGACCTGGACAAAGGCTACCTGCCCCTGGGCCAGGACATCGCCATCGGCATTGACCTGGCGCAACGCTACAAAAAGTTGGGCAGGCTGGTATTTGCCCTGCAGGAAGCTGCCCACGGGCACCTGCACCAGGCAAAAACACTGAATGTATTAAGCCCGGGCAACCCGCTTTCCAAAGAGCTGGGCATTCCCTATCCCATTGCGCAGGGGCCTATGACCCGCGTAAGCGACGTGCCTGCATTTGCGGCAGCCGTGGCGGACGACGGCGGCCTGCCCTTTGTGGCGCTGTCCCTGTTAAAAGGAGAACAGGCCCGCCAGCTCATCCTCCATACCAAATCGCTGGCCGGCAACCGGCCCTGGGGCGTGGGCATACTGGGCTTTGCCCCGCCGGAGCTACGGGAAGAACAGATCTCCTATATAAAGGAAGAGCGGCCGCCCATCGTGCTGATTGCGGGCGGACGGCCCTCCCAGGCCAAAGCCCTGGAACAGGCGGGTATCAAGACCTTCCTGCATGTGCCTTCCGCCTCCCTGCTGGACATGTTTATCAAGGAAGGCGCGCGGCGCTTTGTATTTGAAGGCCGGGAATGCGGCGGGCACGTAGGCCCCCTTTCCAGCATGGTGTTGTGGGAGCGGCAGGTGGAACGCCTGCTGCAGGAGGAGCATGCCGGCCAGTTCAGCATATTCTTTGCCGGCGGTATTCATGACGCCCTTTCCGCAGCGTTTGTTTCCGTACTGGCGGCGCCGTTAGCCGCCAAAGGAGCCAGGATAGGCGTACTGATGGGCACCGCCTACATCTATACCCGGGAGGCCGTAAGCAGCGGCGCTATCCTGCAGCAGTTCCAGGAACAGGCCATGGAGCATAAGGAAACGGTGCTGCTGGAAACCGCTCCCGGGCACGAGACCCGCTGCCTGTACACGCCTTTTGCGGATTTCTTCAACGCGGAAAAAACGCGCCTGCAACTGGCCGGTACAGATAAAAAAGAGATATGGGCCCTGCTGGAACAACTGAATGTGGGCCGCCTGCGTATAGCCGCCAAAGGTATGGAGCGCAGGGGCGATGCCCTGGTAAAGATCAATGCCGGGGAACAGTTGCAGGCCGGCATGTACATGATAGGACAGGTAGCCGCGCTCCGGGATCGCATCATCTCCATAGCGGAGCTGCACAAGGTAGTGGCCGAAGATAATTTTACCCTGGTGCAGCAGGCCACGCCGCCGCCGGCGCCCCGCCGGCCTGAAAAAGCGCTGGATGTAGCGATCGTGGGCATGGCCTGCATCTACCCCGGCGCCAGGAATATAGAAGAATACTGGCGCAATATTATACTCGGGAAAGATTGCATCACGGAGGTGCCGGACGAGCGCTGGAACAAAGCCCTCTACTTTGACCCCGCCGCTACCGGCGGTGAAAAATCGCCTTCCAAATGGGGCGGCTTCATTCCTAAAATTGATTTCGACCCGGTAGCTTTCGGCATTCCGCCGCAATCGCTGGCCGCCATTGACCCCGCGCAGCTATTGAGCCTGCTGGTGGCCAAACAGGCGCTGGACAATGCCGGTTACGGCAGCGCCAATATCAACCGCGAGAACGTATCGGTGATCATTGGCGCGGAAGCCGGCACCGACCTGGCGAACAACTACGGTTTCCGCTCCCTCTTTACCCAGGTATTCGGGGAAGTGCCGCCGGAGCTGCACGATACGCTGCCCAAGCTCACGGAAGACTCTTTCCCCGGCGTGCTGGCCAATGTAATAGCCGGCCGTATCACCAACCGGCTGGACCTGGGCGGGCGCAACTACACGGTAGACGCCGCCTGCGCCTCCTCCCTGGCCGCCATCGACCTGGCCTGCCAGGAGCTGATCCTGGAAAAGTCCGACATGGTGATTGCCGGCGCGGCAGACCTGCACAACAGCATTAACGACTACCTGATGTTCGCCAGCACGCACGCGTTGTCCCGCAAGGGCAAGTGCGCCACCTTTGATGCAGATGCCGACGGCATTGCACTGGGCGAAGGCGTAGCCATGGTAGTGCTGAAAAGATACGAGGACGCGCAACGCGACGGCGATACCATTTACGCCGTTATAAAAGGCGTAGGCGGCTCCAGCGACGGCAAGAGCCTGGGCCTCACCGCTCCCCGCAAGGCCGGGCAGACCAGCGCACTGGAACGCGCCTACGAACAGGCGGGTATCTCCCCTGCCGCTGCCGGCCTGGTAGAGGCGCATGGCACCGGCACCGTGGTAGGCGACCGTACAGAGCTCAGCGCCATATCGGACCTACTGGTACGCTCCGGCGCTACCGCTGCGCAAACGCATTTAGGCTCCGTAAAAACACAGATAGGCCATACCAAATGTGCGGCCGGGCTGGCAGGCCTGATCAAGGCGGCGCTGTCCGTTTACCACGGCGTAAAACCGCCTACGCTGCACCTGCAAACACCCAATGGTTTCTATGACCCGGCGCACAGCCCCTTTGCCTTCAACACACAGGCAGGGCTGTGGAACGCGGATAAAAGGATAGCCGGCATCAGCGCATTCGGGTTTGGCGGCACTAACTTCCATGCCGTGATAGAAAACCACAGCCCATCCGTGCCCGACACGCCCGTGATCAGCGCCTGGCCGGCGGAGCTGCTGGTGTTCAGGGGCCGCATCCCGGATGATGTGCAGCCGCTGCTGCAAAAGGTAAAGACACTGCTGGAAAATAACGATAACATTCAACTGAAAGATATTGCATACAGCCTTTACACATACAACGCGCTGCCCGTACAGCTTTGCATAGTGGCAGACAGCACGGAGGACCTGCTGCTGAAGCTGGACCTGGCCCTTACCGGCGTAGCGGCTAACGGCATCTACCCCACGCAGCCCGTAGAGGGGAAGGTGGCCTTCCTGTTTCCCGGGCAGGGCAGCCAGCGCGTGGACATGGCCAGGGACCTGCTGGTAGCTTTCCCCGCCATGCGCCGCCTGTTAAAGGACAAACCGCATTACGAGCAGGTGCTCTTCCCGGCGGCCGCATTTGATCCCGCGCGCCAGAAAGAACAGAGAACCGCCATCAGGGACACGCGCCGGGCGCAGCCCCTGCTGGGCATGGTAGACCTGGCCATCGCCACCTTCCTGCAGGCGCTGGGCATCGCGCCGGATATGCTGGCAGGGCACAGCTACGGCGAACTGCCGGCCCTCTGCTTTGCCGGCGTGTTTGCAGAAGACCAGTTGGTGCCGCTCAGCGAAAAAAGGGCCGCCGCCATCCTGGACGCCGTGGGCGATGACAAAGGCGCCATGCTGGCCGTGAGCTGCAAAGAGGAAGTGCTCACCGGCCTTACCTGGGACACGGAAGACATCTGGCTGGTGAACCATAACTCACCCCTGCAATGGGTAGTAGCCGGCACTACACCGGCCATAGCCCGGCTGGCGGAAAAACTGCAGGGCGCCAACATCTACTTCCAGCAACTGGAAGTAGCCTGCGCCTTCCACAGCCCCCTGCTGGCCAGGGCCAAAGAGTTGTACCATACCGCTATCAGTGATGCTGCTTTCCGCGAGCCATCCATCCCGGTATGGTCCAATACCACCGCTGCGGTATATCCCTCTGCACCGGACGCCATCCGGGAAAGGCTGGCAGAGCACCTGGTGCAGCCGGTGAAGTTTGCGGAAGAGATAGAACAGATGTATGCGCAGGGCGCCCGCATTTTCATTGAGACGGGGCCGGGTAAAGTGCTGAGCAACCTGACCAGGGCCATCATCGGCGATGATGAGCTGATATTGCATACGGAAGATAAAGACCAGCCGGGCATTACCCACCTGCTGCACACCATTGCCCGGTACATGGCCAGCGGCAGGCCCGTGCAGATGGAAAAACTGTTTGAAGGCCGCAATGCCGGGCCACTGGACCTCGATGCGCCGGAACAATATAAAAAGAGCAGCACCGTATGGCTGGTAAACGGGCAAATGGCCGTACCGGCTACCGGCAAGCTGCCGGCGCATGGCGCACTGCCCATTACCACACCGCTGCGCTTAAAAGGCGCCCAGCCCAATACGGTGGTGATCAACCAGGGCGGGGCCGAACAAATGGTGGAAGCATACCTCAACAGCGTAAAACATATTGTGCAGGCCCAGCGGGATGTGATACTGGGCTACCTGGGCCATACACCACAACATTTTAATACCGCTCCCCTGCCGGACCTGTCGCCTGCTCAGCCCATCCCCCCGGCAGCTCCCCTGCATGCCAGCGGGAACGGCAGCAGCAACGGCCATGCTTATACGAACGGCAGCAGCGCACCGCAGCCCGCTCCCGCAGCCGGCAAGGATGTAAAGGAAATACTGCTGGCCGTGATCAGCGACAAGACCGGTTACCCGCCGGACATGCTGGGCATGGAAATGGACCTGGAAGCAGACCTCAGCATAGACTCCATCAAGCGCATGGAGATCATCGGTGAGCTGCGCACCCGCCTGGGCGGCTTCAGGAACGCTGCCGTGGGCGAGGAAACACTGGTGGAACAACTGGCTGCCATCAAAACCCTGAAAGGGCTGGTGGACTGGATCACGGAAAACGCGACGGAAGCTGCCGCTCTCAACACCACATCCAACATCCTGCCCCCTGCTTCCAGCATCCCGCCTCCTGCATCCAACATCCCGCTTCAGGCTTCCGACATACAAACCGTGCTGCTGAACGTAGTGAGCGAAAAGACCGGCTACCCGCCCGACATGCTGGGCCTGGAGCTGGACCTGGAAGCGGACCTTAGCATAGACTCCATCAAGCGCATGGAGATCATCGGCGAGCTGAAAACAAGGCTGGGCGGACTGCAGCAGAACGGCCAGCAGGCGGAGGAGCAGATGGAACAGTTGGCCGCCATCAAAACCCTGCAGGGACTGATCCAGTGGCTGGCGGAAACCAGCGCCGGGCAGTTTGAGCCGGTGCAGGAAGCCAAAAAGATCATAGAACAGGGCTTTGTAAACAACGGGCTGCAGGAAAAGCTGTCCCGCATGCGCTTTGAGCTCACGCCTTCCCTCCTGCAGGCCAATGCAGTGGCCCACCTGGAAGGATACGCCTTTGCGGTGACGGATGATGGCGGGCCTATTGCCACTGCCATCAAAAACCTGCTGGAACAGCAGGGCGCATCCGTCACCATTATCCGGGAGGCAGATCCGCTGGAAGGCTATCACGGCCTGATCATTCTCGATATCTTCTCCTCCCCGCAGCGGCCGGATATTATCAGCTCCTTCTCACTCGTAAAAAAGCTGGACTTCGATAAAGTGAAATGGGTGTACGCCATCTCCGATTTTGACGGGCACCTGGGACAGGCGGACCTGCAGTTGCTGCAGCACTTCCAGGGTTACACCGGCTTCTTCAAAAGCCTGGATAAAGAGTACGAGCATACGAAATGCCGCACCATCAACCTGGCCAACAAGCTGTCGCCGGAAAAGATCGCCGCCATTGCGCTGGATGAGATATTGCACCCGGAGGGCCCCTCAGAAGTGATCTATCACAACGATGCCCGGCAAACCCGGGAACCGGTGCCCTCCCGCCTTACCATCGGCAACGCGCCGGACATCCACCTGGACAAACAGTCCGTGATACTGGTGCTGGGCGGCGCACAGGGGATCACATCGGAACTGATGATCCGCTTCTCCAAAGAGTATCCCTGCCACTACATACTGGTAGGCCGCTCCGCCGACCCGCGCAAGCACATGCAGGACCAGTACGCCTTCCTGAAAAGCAAGGACGAGATCAGGCAATACCTGGTGGCACAGGGGCAGTTGAAAAAGCCGGCGGACATCGAAAAGAAAACAGCCGAGATACACAAGTACAACCAGATACTGCACACCATTACCGCCCTGGAGCAGAATGGCGCCACGGTGGCCTACCACTCGCTGGACCTGCGCGACGAAGCAGGCCTGCGCACCTTCATCCACAGCGTGTACAAGGAGTACGGCCGCATAGATGGCGTGGTGCACGGGGCCGGCCTGCTGGAAGACAAGCTGTTTCACCAGAAAACGCCGGAATCCTTTGAAAGGGTGTTCTCCACCAAGGTAACGCCGCTGCGCGTGCTGGCCGAACAACTGAATGCAGATACCCAGTTTGTGATCCTGTTCTCCAGCGTAGCCTCCGTGTACGGCAACCGTGGACAGACGGATTATGCCGCCGCCAACAGCGTGATGGACCGCTACGCCCGCGTGCTGAAGCAACAGTTGAACGCCAAGGTCATGGCCATTAACTGGGGCCCCTGGAAAGGCACCGGCATGGTATCGCCCTCCCTGGAAAAGGAATATGAGCGCAGGGGCATCGCGCTGATCCCGCTGCCGGACGGTATGGAAACTTTTATCGACGAACTGAAATACGGTAACGAAAGCCAGGTGGTTATTATGGCGGGAAGTATGAAATAGGAAGTTGGAAGTATGAGGTAGGAAGTAAGATGAGCTTCACATATTCATACTTCCAGCGTGCTACCTCAATCTTCATACATCATACTTCTTACTTCTTTCTTCAAATTCAATAGATGGAGCGCAACACTGATATTGCAATCATAGGCATGTCCTGCATTTTTCCGGGGGCCGGGGATGTAGCGGCTTTCTGGAATAATATCATCAACCGGGTGGACGCCATTCAAACGGTGCCGGAAAACCGGCTGGAAGGCATGTTCTTTTCCGGGGAGCCCGCCGTAGACCGCTTCTATTGCAGGCGTGGCGGGTTTATAGACGAATATGCATTATTTGATCCTATACAATACGGCATACTGCCGCTGGTGGTAGACAGTACCGAACCGGAGCAGTTGCTGGCCCTGGGCCTGGCCGATAAGGCGCTGGCGGATGCGGGCGTGTTTGAAAAAGCGCTGCCGCTGGACAATACCGCCATTATCATCGGCAAGGGCAATTACCCCGGCCCGGGCGCCGTCAGGGGCATTGAGATCATCCGCACCGGCGAGCAGATCGTGCGGGTATTGCGGCACCTGCTGCCGGAACTGCCGGAAGCAGCGCTGGACCGGGTCAAGAAAGAATTCCAGGTAAAGAAAGGCCGCTTTGGCCCGGATACCGCCATGGGATTGATCCCCAACCTGGTGGCCTCCCTAGTGGCCAACCGCCTGAACCTGGGCGGCACGGCCTATACCATAGACGCCGCCTGCGCCAGTTCCCTCATCGCCGTGGATCATGCCGTACAGGAACTGCGCAGCCGCCGCGCCGATATGGTGATCGCCGGCGGCGTGCATGCCAGCCAGAACGCGCCTTTCTGGAGCATCTTCACCCAGTTGGGCGCCCTGTCCCGCAACCAGCAGATACGGCCCTTTGATCAGAAGGCGGACGGCCTGCTGATCGGGGAAGGCTGCGGTTTCGTGGTGCTGAAAAGGCTGGAGGACGCCGTACGCGACGGGCACCGCATTTACGCGGTGATCAAAGGCGTGGGCGTATCCAGCGATGGCGCCGGCGCAAGCGTGATGAGCCCCTCTGTAAAAGGACAGGCCAAAGCCATCCGGCAGGCATGGCAGCAGGCCGGCGCCGACCTGCGGGAAATAGGATACATAGAAGCGCACGGCACCGCCACCCAACTGGGCGATAAAACAGAGCTGGACACCCTGCTGCAGGTGTTCGGTAATGATGCCTCCTTGCCCAAAGCAGGCATCGGCACCATTAAATCCATGATCGGCCATGCCATGCCCGCCGCCGGTATGGCGGGGCTCATTAAGACCGCGCTGGGCCTCTACCATGGCAAGCTGCCGCCTACCCTCCACTGCGAAGAGCCGTTGCCGTTCATGCACCAAACCCGCTTTTCGCCCGTACAGGAAGCGGTGGACTGGGAAGCTACCGGGCTGCCGCGCCGCGCCGGCGTAAATGCCTTCGGCTTTGGCGGCATCAATGCCCATGTGGTGCTGGAAGGCTTTGCAGAAAATACAGCCCCCGTAAAAAAACAATTCAACGGGCTGGCCGCCGGTTTAAAAAAAGATGCCGTGCTGCTGCTGGCCCGCCACGATAAAACCGCGCTGGTCAGGGCGCTGGAAACGGGTCAAAAAGAAACCGGGGAAGGCCATTATCGTATAGCCGTGTTTGATCCTACCCCGGAACGCATCAGCAAGGCCATTAAAATAGTCAATAAAGATATGCCCTGGCGGAACCGGCAGGACATCTGGTTTTCCAATGATCCCCTGCTGGCGGCAGGCGGCAAAACGGCTTTCCTGTTCCCCGGGCTGGACGGCCTGGCCAGCGGTGAGACCGACAGCGTGGCCGCTTACTTCAACCTGCCCGGCCTGCCCCGCGTCGCCGCCACCACCGGCGTGCTGGGCGCAGCGCAGCAGCAGCTTGAAAGCAGCGGCATACTGGACGCCGCCCTGAAGCGGCTGGGCGTGCAGCCGGACCTGAACGCCGGGCACAGCCTGGGTGAATGGCTGGCCGGGCGCGCCGCAGGCATGGTGGAAGAAGCCTCCCTGCTGCGCCTGCAGGAGCAACTGGACCCCGCTTTGTTTGAACAGCAGGATGCCACCTTCCTGGTGGCCGGCTGCGGTTATGACAAGCTTCGCCCCCTGCTGGAGAACACGAAGGACATCTACCTCTCCATAGACAATTGCCCGCAGCAGGTGATCCTCTGCGGCACGCATGCAGCCGTGGAAAAGTTTACCGCCACCTTGCGCGAAGCGCAGATCTTTTACCAGGTAATGCCTTTCCGCTCCGGCTTCCATTCCCCTTTTGTGCGGGAAAAGCTGGACCTGTTGCTGGCCGGCATGCACCTCCTGGAGTTCCGGGAAGCCAGCGTGCCCGTATGGTCCGCCACCACCCTAAGCACTTACCCCGATACCATAGCTGCCATCCGGGAGCTGAGCGTGGAGCACCTGCTGCAGCCTGTACGTTTCCGGGAACTGGTGGAAAAACTGCACCAGGAGGGCGTAAGGGTGTTTGTGCAGGTAGGCGCGGGCGGCCTGGTGGGCTTTGTGGATGATACTTTAAAAGGAAAGACCTACAGCGCCATAGCGGCCAGCGTACCCGTCAGATCAGGGCTTTGCCAACTGCAAAGGGTCCTGGCCGCGCTTTTTGTGGAAGGACAGGCAGTGGATACCTCCTTCATGGGCGCAGCCGCTGTTAAAAGCAAACCTGCCGCCGCACCAGTGAAGCTGCAGCTAGGCTCCCCCATCCTGCGGGAGCTGGATGCGCTGAAGCAGTTGCCGGTAGCAGCGCCCGTGCGGGCAGCCGGCATGCCGGAAACAGCCGCCTCCCCCGTCATGCAGGCCCTGCTGGCCAATTTTGAAGAGATATCGCATATCCAGCACTCTGTACTGGAAATATTACAGCAACGGAACAGCGCTAATAATAATGTCACTAACGGTAGCGGGCATACGGCCCCGCCGGTGCAAGCACCGGTGGCGGCAGCGGCGGTAAAAGCAACTCCCATCAGCAGCCCCCTTCATGTTTCACTGGACACCCACCCCTACCTGCTGGATCACTCACTGATACGGCAGCGGCCGGGATGGCACTGCCCGGACGATATGGAGCCGGTGATCCCCATGACCATGATACTGGAGCTGTTCGGGGATGCCGCGCTGGAAAACGCGCCGGGCATGCAGGTGCAAAAGATCATGCAGGTAAAGGTGCTGCAATGGATGAACGTGGCCACGCCTTTCCGGGAAACCATACTGGGCGAGTGGAAAGCGCCGGGCCGCCTGTACCTGCACCTGGAAAAATACGCCAGCGCAGAAGTGCTGCTGTCCCGGGAGTATAACCGGCCGGACCGGCAGCAGGCAGACATCGGCGCTCCGCTGGACCTGCACATTACGCCGGAGCAGATCTACAGCCAGCGCATGTTTCACGGCCCCGCCTACCAGGGCATCCGGGAGGTGAGCGTGATCGCCGAAAAAGGCATTACCGGCATCATTGAAGGCAGGGCCGGCAAAGGCTCCCTGCTGGACAATGCCGGGCAACTCTTCGGGCTGTGGCTGCAGCTAACGCTGCCCAAAGACCGTATAGCCTTCCCCGTGAAAATACAGGAGGTGGAATTTTACGCACCCCTGCAGGACCAGCAGGGCCGCTTTGAATGCACCTGCCGGCTTACATCGCTGAACGATGAATTTGCCATCGCGGATTTCATCCTGAAGCGGGACAACCAGGTGTGGGCCATTGTACGCGGCTGGCAGAACCGCCGCCTGGAAATAGATGAACGGCTGTGGAATGCCCTCATCTCCCCCGGGCACGCCCTGTCTGCGGAGATCGTACCGGGCGTGTTCATGTTCCATAATGCCTACAGCCGGGTCAATTCCTGGGATTTCATTGTAAAGCGCTACTTCAACCAGGCGGAGAAGAAACACTACAATGCCCTGCCCCTGCATAAAAAGAAAGAATGGACCATCAGCCGGGTGGCCGCCAAAGATGCGGTAAAAGCGCTGCTGCTGGACCAGCGGCAGGCCATGTACTACCCGGTGGAATTTGCCATTGCCTCCGGCGAAACCGGGCAGCCTTTTCCCGAAGGCCCCATGACGGACGGCATCCATATTTCCATCGCGCACAAAAATACCGACGCCGTAGCTATTGCCCGCCAGGGCCGGCCGGTAGGCATAGACATAGAAGAGATCCGGGAGCATAACACGGCTTTTAAAGAGCTGGTGTTTGATCCCGCGGAGCTGGCGCTGCTGGGCGACCGTGATCCTGCCGAATGGCTCACCCGCTACTGGGTGGCCAAGGAAGCCTACGGCAAGCACCTGGGCAAAGGCTTGCAGGGTAACCCGAAAGCCTATACGGTGTCAGCGATCAACGGGGAAGACCTGACCATCAAAGACATTATCATTCATACAATCAAGTATAAAAACTACATTATCGGATGGACCAGTTAACACAACCTACCAACCTGAGCGAGCAGGAGATCCTGGACGTACTGAAGCAATTCATCACGGAAGTGATCGGCGAAGAATTCGTGGAAGACCTCGAGATCACCCCGCAAAGCTCCTTTACCAAAGACCTGGAAATGGACAGTATCGAGATCGTGGCCTTTTCGGAAAAGGTAAAGGCGCATTTTGGCCGGAACATTGATTTTACGGGCTGGCTGTCCAACATGGACCTGGACGAGATCATCCAGTTGAACCTGGGCGATATCACCAAATACATCCGTTCATGCCTGTAGTGGACCTGCAACATACCCGCATCCACCTGCAGGAGATGAATACCGGGGCGGCAGAAACCGTGCTGATGATACACGGCATGTTCACCAACCTGTCTATCTATTATTTCAATATTGCGCCTATACTGGCGCAACGGTTCCATGTGGTGTTGTATGACCTGAAAGGTCACGGTATGAGCGGAAAGTCCAGCCACGGCTACCACCTGCAGGCCATGAGCGATGAGCTGATGGAACTGCTGGAAGTGCTGCAACTGGACGCCGTGCACCTGGCCGGTTACAGCTACGGCGGGTTGATCGCGCTGAAAACAGCGGCGCGCTTCCCGCAAAAGATAAAAAAGCTGGCCGTGATAGAAAGCCCGGACCCTTATGAACAGGAAACCATGAGCATCGTGGACATCTATAGCAAAGAGCTATTGCTCCATTTCATCAACGGGCAGCCCGGCCATGCCTTGCAGCCGGGCAAAAGGCAACTGGAGCGCCGGCACCGGATGTACGAGTTCCTGCTAAAGGAAAGCAGCATCCGCCAGGACATGCAGCAGGAGCGGCATTTCTTCAGCAGTGAGGAGATCACCGCCATCCCGCATGAAACGCTGCTGATCTACGGCGCATCGTCCGACTGCGCACCGGCAGGCCGCCACTTGCAGGAAAAAATAAACCGCTCCCGGCTGCTGCTGGTCAATGGCGACCACAACATCCCGGTGCAGGAGCCCATGACCATTGGACATGAACTAAAAAACTTTTTTGAGACCGATCTATAACGACAACGCCTATGGCAAAATTTGCTTTTGTTGTGCCGCCCCTGACCGGGCATATCAATCCTACCCTGAGCCTGGGCGCCGAGCTGCTGCTGCGCGGGCATGCCGTGGGCTGGATCAGCCTGGAGCCGGCCCTGCAGGAAAAGCTGCCGCCCGGCGGACAATTGCTGCTGGTGCAGTACCCGGCAGAAGCGTCCTCCGGCGATGGCGCGCAATACCTGGATGGTATCCGCCAGCAGGAGGTGTACGGCGTGGAAAGCATCAAATTCCTGTACGACGATGTGCTGATACCGCTGAACCGGTACATGTATCCCGGCATTGCGCAGTGGCTGGAAGATTTTCAGCCGGACGTGGTGATCCATGACCACGAGCTGTTTGCCGGCGCCATCGCCGCGGAAAAGAAAGGCATTCCCTACGCCACGGCAGTTACCGCCCCCGCCGCCGTAAGGGCCATGGACGACCTGCCCAGGATAAAGGAATGGGGCGACCGGAAGATCATAGCGCTGCAGCAGGAGCTGGGGCTGGATACTGACAGGCCCCTGCAGCGTTCCGACGCCTTGACCCTCGTATTTACCTCCCGGGCCTTCTTTGGCGACACGGAGCTGCCGGAGCAGTACCAGTTCGTAGGCCCGGTGATACAGCACCGGCCGGCCGCCATCCCGTTTGACTGGGAGCAGTTCCATAGCATGCCGTATAGAACCAAAGTGCTGGTGTCCATCGGCACCACCTTTGACCACAGCTATAAAAAGGAATTTTTCAGCAAGGTATGCACGGCGCTGGGCCAGGAGCAACTGACCGTGGTAGTGGTATCCGATCCCGGCCTGTTTGATGCCTGGCCCGCTAATTTCCTGGTGTATGAAAAAGTGCCCCAACTGTCATTGCTGCCCTACCTGGATGCCGTGGTATGCCATGGCGGGCATAATACGGTTTGTGAAACACTGGCGCACGGCCTGCCCCTGGTAGTGATCCCCATTGCCTACGACCAGTCCTTTGTAGCCGGCAGGGTGGCGGCCACGGAAAGCGGGCAGCGGCTCAACTTCAAACGGTTCAAAGCGGAGCACCTGAAAAATGCCGTGTGGGAGATACTGGAGAACAGCCGGTATGCCGCCGCTGCGCGACAGTTGCGCGGCTCCTTTGAAAGCGCGGGAGGAACGGTGAGAGCGGCAGGGTTATTAGAACAAATGTGTGTGAATGTGCGAATGTGCGAATGTGCAAATATGCAGATGTGCAAATGAATGCCCGCGAAACATAATATTCCATCATCTGCACATTTGCACATTCGCATATTCGCACATTAAAATATTCTTCTATGTCAAAATTTTTATTCGTCGTTCCTCCTTTCTTCGGGCATATCAGTCCCACGCTGAGCGTAGGGGCCAGCCTGATAGCCCGGGGCCACCAGGTAGCCTGGGCAGGCATCCGGGAAATTGCGCCTGCGCATGTACCTGCCGGCGGGCGGTTCATCGTGCCCCATGCAGAGCTGGAGGAACATTTACCGGAAATACAGCGCATATTAAAACGGCAGGACGATGGTCCGCACATTTCCGGTGCGGAAACACTGAAGCTGGCGCTGGAAGAGACTTACCTCCCCTTCTGCCGGTTCCTGATGAAGGGCCTGCCGCGCATCGTGGACGAGTTCCAGCCGGATGTGATCATCAATGACTGCATCACCTTTGCCGGCGCGATATGCGCCTATAACAAGGGCATTCCCTGCGTTACCACCACGCCGGTGCCGCCGGATGTAGGCGGCGACGCCATGAGCGCCCCTAAAGTGCATGCCTGGTGGGTGCGCCATATCATGGCGCTGCAAGAGGAGTTCGGCATTTATGCGCCGGCATCTGTAGTAAATTCCGACAAGCTGAATATCGTGTTCACCTCGCAGGAATTTTCCGGCATCGCCCACCCGCCGCCGCACATGAAATTTGTAGGCCCGGTAAAAGGGCGGCCCAACGATACGCCCTTTGACTGGAAACGGCTGGACAAGGCGACATCGCCCAAAGTATACGTCTCCCTAGGCACCCTGCTGGTAGATATCCGCCGGGAATTTTTCAGCAAGCTGGTCACCGCCTTTGCAGATCAGCCGCTGACCATCGTGGCCGCCACCAGCCCGGACATCTTTGAGCAATGGCCGGACAACTTCATGGTGCAGGGCTATGTGCCCCAGTCGCAGCTCATGGCAAAAATGGACGCAGTGATCTGCCACGGCGGATTCAATACCGTAAATGATACATTCATGAACGGGCTGCCCATGCTGATCACGCCCATTGCCTACGACCATTTCCATACAGCGTCCCTGATAGAAAAGGCCGGCTGTGGCATCAAGCTGCGCTACAAACGGCTGCGGATAAACGATCTGCGATCCGCCATGTGGCAACTGCTGGAAAACCCGCAGTACCGTAATGCCGCCTCCCGCATACGGGACACCTTCATCCAGGCGGGAGGCAATAGCAAAGCGGTGGAATACCTGGAAACCTTTGTAGAAGAATGTAAAATGATAAATGTAAAATTTCAAATGTAAAAGGCTCCCGCCAACTTTTACATTTTACATTTATCATTTTACATTTTACATTCTAAAAACTGAACACTATCTGATATGAAACGCAAGCTACTTTTCCTGGAGCGGTTCATCTACGCAGACGGCACCATCCCGAAGAACATCACCTTTACGGTAAAGATCCGGGGTGTTGTGAACGAAGCGGCCCTGCGCAATGCGCTGGCGAAGGTGCAGGCCAAGCATCCCCTGCTCACCGTTGGTGTAAAGCAGGACAGCAGGGGCACGCCCTGGTTCGTATCCCCTTCGCCGGTACCCGAGGTGCCGCTGCGGATCGTGGAACGCAGTTCCGAGGAGGACTGGATGCGGGAATCTGAAAAGGAATGCGCGCAGCCTTTTGATATGCAGCAGGGGCCGCTGCTGCGCATGGTATGGATCAGGTCCGGCGTGGTGTCTGACCTGGTGCTGGTGTGCCACCATTGCATCTGCGACGGCGCCTCCATCGTTACCCTCTTCCGGGAAATACTGCTTTTACTGGACCAGCCCGGCCTGGCCATCGGGCAGTATGAGTCCTTCAGCAGCATTGCGGACCTGGTGCCGGACGCCATCCTGTCTGACAAAAAGCTGCAGCGCAAAGGCAGGGTGATCGCGGCGTTGCTGCGCCTGTTCCTCTTCTTTGTGCCAGGTAAAAAACAGATCCGCTGGGGAAAGGACTACACCCTGCGCTGGAAGCTGGACAAGGCCGCCACCGCCGCGCTGGTGCGGCGCTGCAAAGAGGAGCGCACCACCGTACATGCCGCGCTGTGCACCGCCTTCCTGTGGGCCTTCCGCCAGGTAAAAGGCGCCAAAGCTAAGAACCAGGTCTTTTGCCCGGTGAACCTGCGCCGGTACATTACGGAAATAAAAGATGATATGCTGTTCGGGTTTGCCACCAGCATTACGCTCTCCCTGGACAAAGCCCCGGGACTGGATTTCAGCGCGCAGACCAGGAAGGTGAACGATCGCCTGTCGGAAAAACTGGAGAACCTGAAAGTATACGAGGAGCTCATGCTCAACGAATACTACCACCCGGTAGTGAAAAAACTTTCGCAGTACATGAGCACCGCCAGGGGAAACAACGATCTTACCTTCTCCAACATGGGCCGGCTGGACATTCCCAGGCATTACCATTCCTTCGAGGTAGAGACCATCCACAATCCCGTGCTGATATTCAAATCCGCCAACCCGAATGGTATCATTGCCAGCACTTTTGATGATCAACTGAATTTCTCCTTCCTCTCCAACGATGCCTACCTGGCGTACGAAGAGGCGGAGGCCATAAAAAACAAAGCCATGGAATTATTAATGGAAGAAAAAAAGGCGACAACAGTAACGGCTGAAGTAGGAAGTATGAAGTAAGAGGTGGGAAGTAGGACTCCTGCCGCTTACTTCATACCTCATACTTCATACTTCCAGCTTCGTACATAACCGTGCCAGCTTTCTATTGGATCAAAAAAATCCTTTTTATCATGAATAGAAAGCTATTATTTATCGAGCGGTTCATTTATGGAGATGGCTGCACACCAAAAAACATCGCATTTACCGTGAAAATACATGGCACATTCCCGGCACACCGCCTGCGCCAGACCCTGAACAAGATACAGGCCAGGCATCCTCCGCTTACCGCGGGCATAGTGGAAGATGCGCAGGGAACGCCCTGGTTCGTTACACCGGCTGTTATACCGGAAATACCCCTGCGCATCATGGAGCGCTATACAGACAATGACTGGATACAAACAGCAGAAGCGGAATGCCACCTGCCTTTTAACATGCAGCAGGGCCCGCTGATGCGGTTAGTGTGGCTGCAGGGCAAGGAAGCCTCGGAGCTGATGCTGGTATGCCATCATGTAATATGCGACGGCGCCTCCCTCGTAACGCTGTGCCGGGAAATACTGATGCTGGTGGACCGACCGGATACGGAAATAACGCCCCACCCTACCTTTTCCACTATCGGGGAACTGGTGCCGGCAAACATACTAACGGACAAGGGAATACGCCTTAAGGGCAGACTGCTGGTATGGCTGCTGCGCGTATTACTGTTTCTTAAACGCCCCCGTAAGCATGTGCCCCGGGGCAGAAGCTACACCCTCCGCTGGGAGCTAGACCCGGCCGCCACCGCTGCGCTCACAGCGCGCTGCAGACAGGAGCAGGTAACCATACATACCACATTATGCGTGGCCTTCCTGGAAGCGTTCCGGCAAGCGCCGGGTAGCAGAATAGTGCATAACAAAATATATGCTCCCGTAAACCTCAGGCGGTTTTTGCCTGCTATAAAACCGGATATGCTACTGGGCTTTGCCTCCGCCGTAGACCTGAGGCTGGACAACAACCGGGAAGCGGGTTTCTTTGACAAGGCCAGGCAACTGCACAAACAACTGCATCAAAAGCTGGATGCTATAAAGCAGCAGCGCATACTGGTACTTTACGAATGCCAGCATGCGCTGGTACAGAGGCTGGAAAAATATTTTATCGCCGCCAAAGGCAAGCCGGTTTTCACCTTTTCCAACCTGGGCCGGCTGGATATACCGGCCAGCTACCATTCGTTTGAAGTAGTGGCCGTTTACAATCCCGTGCAGGTGTTTAAATCCGCTAACCCGTATTTCATCATTGCCAGCACCTTTGAAGGCCGGTTGAGCTTTTCGCTGCTTTCAGATGATCACTACCTGCCGGAACAGGAAGCAGAAGCTATTAAAAATAAAGTGATGGAACTGCTAATGGGATTACAAGAAGATTCGCATTCATTCATCAGCACATCAGCATATCAGCGCATTAGCACATCAAAAACACAAACATGAACAGGAAATTGATCATTGGCGAAAGGATCATGTACGGCGACGGGCACACGCCGCTCAACAGCGCATTCGTGGCAAAGATCCGCGGTGCTGTCCGCCAGGAAAACCTCCGGCAGGCACTGGCGGCCATACAGGCCAGGCATCCCCTGCTGCAGGCAGGCGTAGCACCCGACAAAAAGGGAATGCCGCATTTTATCAGGAATGCGCAGGTAGCCGCCATACCGGTGCGCATCGTGGAAAGGCAGCAGGACAACGACTGGCAGCGGGAATCCGCGGCGGAATGGAGCACGCCTTTCGATATGCGCAACGGTCCCCTGTGCCGGGTGGTATGGATACGTTCCGCCGAAGTGTCTGAACTGATGCTGGTCTGCCATCACTGCATCTGCGACGGCGCCTCTGTGGCCACCCTCCTGCGGGAAGTATTGCAGTTGCTGGACCAGCCCGGAACCACGTTAACGCCTTACACATCCTTCAACGCCATACAGGACCTGATACCCGCTCCCTACCTGCAGAACAGGCAACTGGTACGGAAAGGCAAGCGCTCCGCCATACTGGCCTGGCTTACCCTGTCCTTTGTGCTGTGGCGCAAAAAGATACCGCCCAAAGGCAAAGACTATCTCCTGCACTGGAAGCTGGACGCCGCCACCTCCGCCGCTTTCGTAGCCCGCTGCAAGGCGGAAGGCACCAGCGTGCACGCGGCATTGTGCGTAGCGGTGCTGCGCGCTTTTCAACAGGTAAAGGGAGACGCCGCCAAAAACAAGCTGATAACGCCGGTGGATATACGCCGCTTTATTAACGCCATCGGACCGGACACGCTGTTTGCCTATGCTCCCACCGTAAACCTTTCGCTGGACCCCGCAGCGCCACCCACTGCCAAAGGCTTCTGGGTACAGGCCTGGCAACTGAAAGAAGACCTGTCCAAAAAAATTGAAGAGCTGAATGTGTTCATACAACTGATGATCGGTGAATATATCCATGCATCCGCCGGCAAACTGGTAAAATTGTTAAAGGTCACCAGTGGCAGCCATGACGTTACTTTCTCCAACATGGGCCGGCTGAACATACCGGAAAGCTACCAGTCCTTCGAGGTGGAAACCATTTACAGCCCTACGGTGGCCTTTCCGTGGAGAAACCCCAATACCCTGGTCACCACCACGTTCCGGGGGCAGATGGATTTTGTGTTCATGTCAAACGACAGCTTTCTCTCCTGCGAGGAAGCGACAGCGATCCGGGAGGCCGCCATGCGGCTGGTGACGCAGGAGGTGAAGACCGGGGCCGCGTTAACAAATGCGTTAACGAATCATTAGCATAATCCAGCTAAAGAATTCAGATATTCGAAGGGACATTAAATGAATTTTCCTATTTCATCAGTAGGGCCGGATATCTATCCGGCCCTGTACTTTTTATACGTATGCCAGGTCGCTCCGCGCATGCATTAAAACAGTAATTTGTATCTTGCCTTCATGAATCATAGCCCAGGCTTGATAAGAATAATATTCATTACTGTTAGCTATCTGCTCTGCTCCGCTTACTACTGTCACGCCCAGCAACTGTTAAGAAAAACAGTTACCGTTCATGCAAAGCGGCAACCGCTGGTGCAGGTGCTCAATGAAATAGGCAGGCAGGGCGGCTTCCATTTTTCCTACACCAGCGACGCCGTGCGGAACGACAGCCTGGTAACCCTGGCCGCCCGGGATAAGCCCGTGCGGCAGGTGCTGGACATGCTGCTGGGGCCGGGCCTCCGGTACCGGGAAGTAGGCGATCATATCATTATCCAGCGTACCGCACCGGACCTTTCCCGCTCCTACACCGTCAGCGGCTACGTAAAGGACCGGGAAACGGGCATGACCGTCGTGAATGCCACCGTATATGAAAAACAGCAATTCATATCCACGCTCACCAATGACCAGGGCTTTTTCCGGTTGCGGCTAAAGAGCAATGAAAAATACGCGGCCGCCATCACCGTGAGCAAGGACCTGTACCGGGACACCACGCTGACCGTGCATGCCGGCCAGGACCAGGAAATGGCCGTCACCATCCGGCAGGCCCAGCCCGTAATGCTGGCCCCGGTGGAAGTAAGCGTGGAAAAAACCTGGCTGGGCAAGTTCATACTGTCTTCCAAACAACGCATGCAAAGCCTGAACCTGAGCCGCTTTTTTGCCGACAAACCTTTCCAGTACTCGCTGGTACCCGGCCTGGGCACGCACGGCAAGCTGGATGCGCAGGTGATCAATAAATTCTCCGTGAACACGGTGGGCGGTTATGCCTATGGGCTAAACGGTTTTGAAATAGGCAGCGTTTTCAACATCGATAAAAAAGATGCCAAAGGCTTCCAGGCCGCCGGCGTGTTCAACATGGTAGGCGGCGAGGTAAATGGCGTGCAGCTAGCAGGTGTGCACAACTTTGCACTGGACACGGTGGAGGGCTTCCAGGCGGCGGGCGTATTCAACGTGGTGAAGGGAAGTGTAAAAGGCGCGCAGATGGCGGGCGTGTTCAACATGGCCGGCGATTCCATCAGGGGCCTGCAGGCGGCGGGCGTATTCAACATAGCGGAAAAAAAAGTGAATGGCGCGCAAATGGCCGGCATATTCAACAGGGCAGACCATTCTGTAAAGGGCTTCCAGGCGGCCGGCGCAGGCAATATCAGCTCCGGGGAAGTAAGGGGCCTGCAGGTAGCGGGCATCTTCAACTACGCCGGGCACCTGAAAGGCACGCAGATCGGCATCGTGAATATTGCCGACACCTCTTCCGGCTACAGCATCGGCCTGCTGAATATTGTGCGCAAAGGCGGCTACTACCGCTTAGCCATATACGCCAACGAGGTAACCCTGCTGAACCTGGCCTTTAAGTCAGGCAGCCCGCGGCTGTATGGCATTTTAACGGGCGGCCTGCATCCCGTTTACAATAAAAGGGCCTTTACATTGGGCTATGGCCTGGGGCGGGAATGGCCTTTTACTGAAAAACTGTCGCTGACTACGGAGCTGACCTCCCATAACCTTTACCTGGGTGAATGGGACCGCTCGGCACTGCTGCTGCGCCTGCAGCCGGCGCTGAATTACCGCCTGGGAAAATACTGCACCCTGTTTGCCGGTCCGGTCCTTTCCATTTATTCCGCACAGGGAACGGTACCGAAGACCGGGTACCGGCAAAACGATCCCGGCGTCATTGGCTGGAGCGCAGGGATCAGCTTATTTTAAGTATATTGGATCAACTATTTTATCAACCGTCTATTCACTGCTTATGAGCACCTTACGCTTTACCGCAGCCCTGGCGCTGCTGCTACCCTGCTGCCTGCGGGCGCAGGAAACGCCTGTAGACACGGCGATGATGCAAAAGATCAGGACCGAAGCCTTTGCGCATTCACAGATCCCGTTTATCGCGCATTACATGACGGATGTGGCCGGCCCCCGGCTCACCAACTCCCCCGGGTATTTACACGCCGCCCGCTGGATCGTGCAAACATTGCGGCAATGGGGCATACAGAAGGCCGGGCTGGAGCCCTGGGGCGAGTTTGGCAAAGGCTGGCGCTCCACCATGTCCTACGTGGCGCAGAAAACGCCTTACTACCAGCCGCTGATCGCCTACCCCCATGCCTGGACCGCCGGCACCGGGGGACTGGTAACCGGGCCCGTGGTGATGCTGGACACGCTTTCCGAAGCGGCCATTGACCAAATGGGCGACGCCATCAAAGGAAAGATCGTGATGGTGCGGCCCCGCCCCCGGGATACCGTGCTGGCATCCGCCTTTACGCCCTTTGCCACCCGTTATGCAGACACCACCACCTTCAGCGAGCTGCCGGATATGTATATGATTGAGCCCGGCGGGGTGGCCAAATATGCCGGCATCTTCAAAAGCAGGAACGAAACCCGGCAATACCTGGCGGATAAAGGCGCCATTGCCCTGCTGAATCCCTCCCGCCCCAGGGGAAGGGATGGTACCGTATTCGTAGCCGGCGGGGTGTACTACGCCAAAGGTTATACGCCGCCGTTGCCGGAGATCGCCCTGTCCACGGAGGACATGCTGCGCATCTACCGCCTGCTGCGCTCCGCGCAGGAGGTGACGCTGGAAATGAACATTCAGAACCAGTGGGACAGCACCGATACGCAGGGCTATAACGTGATAGGCGAAATACCCGGCACGGATAAAAAGCTGAAAAGCGAGCTGGTTATGCTGGGCGGCCACCTGGACTCCTGGCATAGCGGCACGGGCGCTACAGACGATGCCGCAGGCTGCATCGTGATGATGGAGGCCATGCGCATTCTCAAAGTCCTGGGCGTGCAGCCCAAACGCAGCATCCGCATGGCGTTATGGGGTGGAGAAGAACAGGGATTGCTGGGCTCTTTCGGCTATGTAAAGAAACATTTCGGCAACCCGGCCGATATGCAATTACTGCCGGAGCAAAAGAAAGTATCCGCCTATTACAACCTGGATAACGGCTCCGGCAGGATCAGGGGCATTTACCTGCAGAACAATGAAGCAGTGGGCCCTGTGTTCCGGAACTGGCTGCAGCCCTTCGCGGACCTGGGCGCTACCGGCGTTACTATCAGCAACACCGGCGCTACGGACCATCTTCCTTTTGATGCCGTAGGAATTCCCGGCTTCCAGTTCATACAGGACCCGCTGGAATACAACACCCGGACGCATCACAGCAATATGGACACCTACGATCACCTGGAGATGGAAGACCTGAAACAGGCCGCCGCCATTGTAGCCGCTTTTGTCTATAATACCGCCATGCGGGACGAAATGCTGCCGCGCAAGCCGTTGCCCAAAGCAGCACGTTTTGTATTTGATGTAGATTTCCCGCTGTAAGGTCAGGCGATACGATTGTTATTCACCTGCTTTGCCGCAGATGGGTCTGCCTGGTAGGTCAGCACAGACCCGTTTTTTAATACTTCCACTACCCGGTATCCTTTGTAATCTGTGCCCCAGGTGCCGGCTACGTGTGCGTCCCAGAAATAGTATTTCCCGTCCTTTTCCCTCATGCCGTCCTCGTCATGATCATGCCCGTGGAATACAGCCTTCAGGTTAGGCTGGCGGCTGAAAAGGTCCACAATATCCGGGCGGTCAATGCCGTACTTGGTCCATTTCATCGGCGTAATGTGCATGAACACGAAGAGGTGCTTGTGCGAGCTATATTGTTCCAGCAAAACTTTGGTGCGCTCCAGGTCCGGGCCGGTGTATACGCCTTTTATATCTGCGGTGTTCAGGATAATGAAGCCGGCATCTTTCTTTTCAAACCCGTGATCGAAAGGCATGCCCCACACTTCCTTCCAGTGCGACTCTGCTGTCATATCATGGTTGCCGTGCGATACGTAGTAAGGCATTTCCAGCCGGTCCCAGGCCGTTTTTGCCTGTGGCAGGAACACGGGATCGTTGTGAAAGATATCGCCGTTCACCACCACAAAATCCAGCCCGCGGTCTTTTGCCTCTGCATTCAGCCAGTCCGCCATTTGCCGGTGGCGGGCTTCATAGTCGGATTTTGGTTCCCCATAGTGTCCGTCAGACGCCAGCGCAAAGCGGAGGCGGATATCCTTCCGCGCAGGCAGGATGAAACCAGCGGGCATAAAAGCCGGCAGGGCATTGCCCATACCCAGGAGTATTACACTTTTGACGGTAGACTGCAGGAAACTTCTGCGGGAGAGCGCCATAATAGTTCTGAAATTTTCAACAATAATAACGATTTGTATCGACAGTGCTCCATTCCAGGTTGCCGCTGATCATGGCCCGCAGGTAGGTGAGATAGCGGGCCAGCTCCTTGCCGGTGGCCTTGTCCAGCACCGGCAACTGCTGTTCCAGCCGCAGGTACTGCGCCATATCTTCCGCATGTATGCAGGCGGCGGCTTCCATGGCGGCTTCCATTGACAGGCCCCGCTCCTGCTGCAGCACCAGCACCAGGTTATGCATATCGCCCGCTTGCTGCTCCTTGCGCAGGGAAAAAAGATCGTTCACCCAGCACACGATCCGGGCCGGCAAGTGCATTAACTGCCTTACCACCGGGTGCCGGTATACTTCGTAGGGCAAACGGATGTTCTCCGCATACGTAATAGCGCATACGTTAAAAGGCGCGGCGGCGATATAGGGGCGCATTGCCAGGTATTTTTCCAGGGTGGGCGGCGTACCGGCGTCCAGGTTGCCGGCTTCCCATATGCAGGCATGAAAATACTCCCGGATGGTAGCGGCAAACCAGCTCCGCCATTCCGCATCCGCCGCGTGCTGCGTACGTTCCCAGGCATCGCTGAACGCCACCTCAAAAGGATGGCCCTCACCGCGGAACACTCTTTTATGCTGGTCCATGACCGCCGTAAGGCGGGCCGTGTTGCCCTCCCAGTAGACTTTCTTTTGCCCGCGGGGCACCGCATCGCAGCGGTCGTCCATGATAAAGAACAGGAAATTGTAATCGGCCAGCAGGCGCAGGGCCTGGAAACCGGCGCTGTAGTACAGCCTGCCTACCAGGGCATTGAGCTGCATTTGCCGGTAGCGTGCCAGCATGGCTTCGTTCTCAATAAGATCGTATTTCACTGCCCAGTTGATGGTATATACATCCACTGCAGCCGTATGGGGGTTCATGCCATACGTAAAGGGATAGCTGATCCGGGGAAACGGAAGGGTTTTCATATGTGCCTGTAATGGTTATTCCCCCTGAATATATAAAACAGGCGGGAAAGATCATAGCATCTATACAAACAAATGCAGTATCAGCACGCCTAACAGCCCTACAACGGACACGATGGTTTCCATCAGTGACCAGGAACGGAACGTATCTTTCAGGGACACGTTGAAGTATTCCTTGAACAGCCAGAAACCGGCATCGTTCACATGGGAAAAGAACAGGCTGCCCGCGCCGATGGACAGCACCATCAGGCTGGGGTCTACATGCAACTGCGCGGTCACGGGCGCAATAATGCCCGCTGTAGTCAAACCCGCTACCGTAGCGGACCCCAGCGCCAGCCGGATCACGGCGGCAATCAGCCAGGCCAGCACCAGCGGCGGAATATTCCAGCCCTGCAGCGCCGTAGCGATCTGCGTGCTCACGCCACTGTCCACGAACACCTGCTTCAGGATACCAGCGCCGCTGACAATGAGCAGCACCATCGCCACATCCTTTACCGCTTCTGCGTAAATGCCCATGATGCGTTGCATGGACATGCCCATGCGCCGCCCCAGCGAGAAAGTGGCAATGATGATGGTGATCAGCATCACGATCGTGGGCTCCCCGATAAATGTAAGGAAGGTCTTCAGCGGTCCGTCGCCGGGCAGCAGGAACAGCAGCAGGGTGGTAACGATAAGCAGCAGCACCGGGAGCAGGGAAGACAAAAGGCTGTTGAGCGTACCGGGCAACTGGTCTTCCGGCATCGGGGCCGCCCTGAAAGATTCCAGCGGTTTGGCCTCAATTTTTTTCAGTGACCGTGAAAAGACCGGCCCGGCAATGATCACGGCAGGAATGGCCACAATGACGCCATATATCAGCGTGAGGCCCATATTGGCGTTGAACTGCACTACCAGCGCAGCCGGCGAAGGATGCGGCGGCAGGAAGCCATGCGTAACCGAAAGCGAAGCCAGCATCGGCAGCCCGATGTATACGGCCGGGAGCTTGTACTGGTAGGCCACAGAAAATATCAGCGGCACGATCAGCACAAAGCCCACGTTATAAAAAAGCGGGATGCCGATGATAAAGCCGGTCAGCATGAGGGCCCACTGGATATACTTTACGCCAAAGATCTTCATGAGCACGGAGGCAATGCGCTGCGCCGCCCCGCTGTCTGCCACGAGTTTGCCCAGCATGGCCCCCAGTACGATCACCACTACCAGCGATCCCAGCATGTCGCCAATGCCTTTGTTCACGGACTGCGGGATATCATTCAGGGGAATGCCCAGCAGCAGCCCGGTAACAATGGATACGACGAGGAAAGCCAGGAAGGGGTTTACCTTGCCCCAGGTGATCAATAGGATTAAAGCAACTATGCAGAGGAAAATGATGAGTAAAGTCATGGAATGTCGTAATGTTTTAATGCGAGTCCCGGCTTACTTCAGCACCAGAATGGCCGGTAAGGAAATCAAAATCAGCGCCTTTGTCCGCCTGCAGCACATGCCGCACATACAGGCTGGCATAGCCGCGGTCATAGGGTGTTTCGGTTTGCTGCCAGCACGCCTTTCTTTGCTGCAGTTCCTGCTCCGGCACATCCAGGTGCAGGCGGCGGCCTGCTACGTCCAGTTCTATGAAGTCGCCGTTCTCCACCAGGGCCAGCGTGCCGCCGATGGCGGATTCCGGGGACACGTGCAGCACTACCGTACCATAGGCGGTGCCGCTCATGCGGCCGTCGGAAATGCGCACCATGTCCGTCACGCCTTTGTCCAGCAGCTTTTTGGGCAGGGCCATATTGCCTACTTCCGGCATGCCGGGGTAGCCTACCGGCCCTACGTTCTTCAGCACCATTACACAGGTTTCATCTATATCCAGCGCAGGATCATCAATGCGTGCATGATAGTCCTCGATGGTCTCAAACACCACGGCCCTGCCGCGGTGCTGCATCAGCGCCGGCGTGGCGGCAGAAGGTTTGATCACTGCCCCGTTCTCCGCCAGGTTGCCTTTGAGCACGGCAATGCCGGCTTCCGCTATCAGGGGCTGTTTGTATGGATAGATCACATCTGCATTATAGCAGGTGCAGGTATCCTGTATGTTCTCCGCGTGCGTTTTGCCGGTAACGGTGATGGCGTCCATATGCAACTGGTCCCGCAGCTCGTTGATGATCACGGGCAGGCCGCCGGCATAATAGAAATCTTCCATCAGGTATTTGCCGGAAGGCATCAGGTTCAGCAGCAGCGGCACATGGCTGCCCAGGCGGTCAAAATCCTCCAGGTGCAGGTCCACGCCCACCCTGCCTGCAATGGCCGTGAGGTGAATGATAAAGTTGGTGGACCCGCCTACCGCCGCATTTACCCTGATGGCATTCTCAAAAGCGGCGCGGGTCAGTATTTTGGACATTTTCAGGTCTTCTTTCACCATCTCCACGATCCGCCGGCCGGACAGGTGCGCCAGTACCTTCTTGCGGGAATCCACCGCCGGTATGGCCGCCGCGCCGGACAGGGACATGCCCAGCGCTTCCACCATGCAGGCCATGGTAGAGGCGGTGCCCATGGTCATGCAATGGCCCGCGCTCCGGGACATGCAGCTTTCTGCAAAGAGGTAATCCTTGGGCGTCATTTTCCCGGTCTTCATATCATCGGCAAATTTCCACACATGCGTGCCGGAACCGATCTGCTGCCCCTGGAAACGGCCGTTGAGCATGGGACCGCCGGGCACCACGATGGTGGGCAGGTCCACGCTGGCGGCGCCCATTAAGGTGGAGGGCGTTGTTTTGTCGCAGCCGGTGAGCAGCACCACGCCGTCTACCGGGTTCCCCCGGATAGATTCCTCCGCATCCATGCTGGCCAGGTTCCTGAACAGCATGGCGGTAGGTTTCAGCAGGGTTTCGCCCAGCGACATGATGGGAAATTCCACGGGGAAGCCGCCGGCTTCATACACGCCGCGCTTCACGGCAGCGGCAATATCGCGCAGGTGCGCATTACAGGGCGTAAGCTCCGACCAGGTGTTGCAAATGCCGATCACCGGGCGGCCGTCAAAAAGGTCTTCCGGGAAGCCCTGGTTCTTCATCCAGCTCCGGTAGATGAAGCCCATTTTATCTTTTTTGCCGAACCAGTCTGCGCTTCTGAATGTGGACATCGGGTATTCATTTAAAAACGTGAAATCTGTAAGATGCTATGCGCACAACTTACAAAAAATGTATCAGGTATTATAGTACTTCCGGAGCAGGTTTTCGAACATCCTTTCCGGCAGGTATTTCTTCAGGATCACGGATAGTTTTTCTATGGGCTTGCCTACGCGGTAGTAACGCTTTACGCGGCGGGCCTGTATGATCTTTTCTATAACGGGACCGAATATACCGGGATCAGCACCATGATCGATGCTGGCGTCAATGGCGGCATAGCCGCTTTCAAAACGGTCCCGGTAAGGCGAGTCTTCCGGCAGGGAGGAACGGAGCCGGTGGGCGTTGATGCCGGTATGCACCGCTCCCGGCTGCAGGCAGCAGGCCTGTATGCCCCAGGCGCCCACCTCTAACCGTAACGCCTCTGTGAAACGGTCTACCGCCGCTTTGCTGGCGCTGTAAATACCCCGGTAGGGCAATCCTGTTTCCGAGCCAATGGAGCTGACGTTAATGATCAGGCCCCTGCCCTGCCGGCGCATATGCGGCAGCACCGCCTGGCAGGTGCGCAGCACGCCCAGTACATTGGTGTCAAACACCTGCTGCACATCTTCCTGGGAAAGATGTTCGGTAACGCCGGCTATGCTCAGCCCGGCATTGTTGACCAGCACATCAATGCGGCCCTCTTTTTCAATAACGGCCGCTATCGCCTCCTGCACGCCGGCATTGTTGTTCACATCCATCTGCAGCGTGTGAAAAGGCAGCGCGCCCGGCTGAATATGCCGGGAGGTGCCGTATACCGTATAGCCTTTGCCGTGCAGGTAGTTGCCGATGGAGGCGCCCAGTCCTGCAGAAGCGCCGGTGATCAATATAACGAGGGACATGCAGTATTATTTTTTCGTGGTCGTATCCCGGTAGGCTTCATAAGCCGCCACCAGTTGTTTAAACAACACGGACAGCGCTTCCCAGGCGCCCTCCTCTACCAGTTGCCTGGGAAACAACTGGCTGCCCATGCCCAGGCCGGCAGCGCCGGCGGACAGGAAATCCGTAAAATTATCCACCGTGATGCCGCCCGTGGGCAGCAACTGCAGGTAGTCCATCGGCGCCAGCACCTCCCTGATGTATTCAGCCCCCAGCCTGGTGGCGGGAAACACCTTTACCATGGTAGCACCCAGGTGCCAGGCCCGGTATATTTCCGTAGGCGAGTAAGCCCCGGGAAAGACTGGTACCTGCCGCTGCACGCAGGCGTTGATCACGGTTTCTTCCAGGATGGGCGTAACAATGAATTGCGCGCCGGCAGCCAGGGCGGCGTCCAGGTCCTCCGGCGTGCACACGGTGCCCGCACCGATGTTCAGCCGGCCGCCAAATTCCTGCACCAGCCGGGTAATGGTAGTGGCGGCCTCGCCGGAGTTCATCGTTACTTCCAGGTTCGTAAGCCCCGCTTCACAGTAATAACGGGCCAGCACCGGCACCGTTAGCGGCGGCATATTACGGAGTATGCCTACTACGGGTATTTTATTAAATAGTGTTTGTGAAAATTTATGTGACATGATGTGCTGTTAACTGACGGAATATTTTATACTGTCCCCTGATCACGGCCTCCTCCGCCCATTGCGTGGGAAACACCGTAGCGCGCGGCGCCAGCTCCAGTACCTGCAGGGCCATGGCGTAAGCCGCCTGCAGATGCGCCCCGCCGCACAGGTATATATGCGCCGGCGCCTGCTGCAACGCCTGCAGTTCCGTGCCTATCAGCAGGCCGCTCAGGTAATCCAGGTTAGCTGCTTTGGTAGTATCGCCCAGCAGATAACGGGCCCTCACGCCGAAGGCCGTGTGCAGCAGGTTGCCTGCGGCGCCGGCCTTTACCCCTTCGCTGAAAGTGCTGTGCAAGGCAGGCGGCGGCAATGCTTCCAGGCCGGCCACCGTTTCCTTCAGCACGCTGTGGCGGCGCAGCAGGTCAAACAGCTCCCCGGTCATGTAAGTGCGGAAGCTCCTTACCTGCCCCTGCTGCACCTGTATATGCTTGGAGTGCGTGCCGGGAAAAATAAAGATGCCTTCCGCCGTATCGTGGTCCTCCATGATACAGCCGGCCAGTTGCGTTTCTTCGCCACGCATTACGTCCTCTTCGCTGCGCACGCCGGACAGCAGCAGCACATCGCGGGGAAACGCCGCCGTAGCCCGCGCCCGGTGCACCACGGCATCCGCGCCGTTCACGGCAAAAGGCAGCGTAGCGTAAGGCAGCTCCATCATACCGATAGCCGCCGAAGCCATCCCGGAAATGATCAGCGGCGCCTGTGCCGGCACCGGGCCTGTATGTTGCTCCATGGCGGCAATAGCGGGGGTAACAGCATCCAGGTAAAACTGCCAGCGGGCCGCGGCATCCTGCCGGGCAGCAGCCTGCCAGGCCTGCCACGTAGCGGCAATGCCCTCGCGCGAACGCTGTTCTGCAAGGATAACGAGGTCCGGGACCCGCACCCAGCGCAGGCGGAAGGAAGAAGTGCCCCAGTCGCAACTCAGGAAAGTATCCATGGGGGTAAGTTAGCTAAAAGCACTGGCATTTCTGTGCGATTAATTGTATTTTGTAGGATCAACCAAAATCTTGAAAGGCCCTATGATGAGACTCCCGCTTTTACTCGTGGTGACCATTGCACCTGTGCTCGCAATGGCGCAATCCAAAACATTTGACCAGCGTATCGCCGGCGTTAAAGATTCCGTGATTGCCTGGAGAAGACAGTTGCACCAGCACCCGGAACTGTCCAACCGGGAATACAAAACGGCCGCCTACGTAGCGGCGCACCTGCGGCAAATGGGCCTGGAAGTGCAGACCGGCGTTGGCAAGACCGGCGTGGTGGGCATCCTGAAAGGCGGCAAACCCGGGCCGGTAGTAGCACTGCGCGCAGACATGGATGCGCTGCCGGTGTTTGAAAGAGCGCCCGTACCCTTCCGCTCCGTGGACTCTGCAGAATACCTGGGGCAACGGGTGCCCGTGATGCATGCCTGCGGGCATGACACGCACGTGGCCATCCTCCTGGGCACGGCCAAAGTATTGAGCCAGCAGCAAAAAGAGGTGCCCGGCACCGTGAAGTTCATTTTCCAGCCGGCGGAGGAAGGCCCTCCCGGTACGGAAGAAGGCGGCGCGCCGCTGATGATCAGGGAAGGCGTAATGGACAACCCGAAAGTGGACGCCATCTTTGGCCTGCACATCAATTCACAGACGCCCGTCGGCAAGATCAAGTTCAAACCCGGCGCAGAGATGGCTTCCAGCGACTGGTTCGTGGTGAAGGTGAAAGGCCGGCAGTCCCACGGGTCGCAGCCCTGGAGCGGCATTGATCCTATCGTGGTGGCGGCGCAGATCATCCAGGGCTTCCAGACCATTGTGAGCCGGCAGATGGCGCTTACCAAAGCCCCGGTAGTGATCACCGTAGGAAAGATACACAGCGGCGTGCGCAGCAACATCATACCGGAAGAGCTGGTGATGGAAGGCACCATCCGCACCCTGGACAGCAAAATGCAGCAGCAGGTGCATGAAAAGATGCGGCTTACCGCTACCAAAATAGCGGAAGCTTCCGGCGCTACCGCGGAGGTAAGCATCGATACCAAAACCAAGGTCACCTACAATGACCCGGAGCTGGTGAAAATGATGACACCTTCCCTGGAAGCGGCCGCGGGAAAGGAAAATGTAATGGAAACGGAATGGACCACCGGCGCAGAGGATTTCTCTTTCTTCGGCGACAAAGCGCCTGCCTTCTTCTTTTTCCTGGGCGGCATGCCGGCCGGGCAGGACCCGGCCAAAGCAGCGGCGCATCACACCCCGGACTTTTACATTGACGATTCGCGCCTGGACGTGGGGGTAAAAGCGTTCTGCCGGCTAGTGATGGACTACGGGAAGCTGAAGGGAATGTAAAATGATAAATGTAAAATTTCAAATGTAAAAGTTAGAGAAAGTATGCAATTAAAGCAGCAAGGCTAGATTGAAACATAGCTGCCGACTTTGATATTTTACATTTATCATTTTACATTTATTATTCTATTATTTCGCCGGCTCCTTCACAGCCTGGCGCGCCAGCAGCTTCCATTCGCCACCTTCTTTCAGCCATACCAGCAGTATTTTCAGGGCTACCTTGCCCGGCTTGCCATTGTCGTTGGTGGCGGCATGCAGCACATGGCGCACAATGGCGGTATTGCCGGCAACGGTAATGGTCTGGTCCAGCAGGTCAATGCTTACGAAGTCGGAACCTCCGCTGGCAATATGCTCTACAAAAGTGGGCTTATCCTCGATCAACCCGCTGGAGTGACCGTAGGTAAGGCGGCTGTCCGCCAGGTTCTCCAACGCGGTCCTTTCGCCGTCTATCATGGCTTTGCGCATATTTTCCACGGCGGCGGCCACGGCTTTTTCATCTTTGGATTGTGCGAAGGAAAGCTGTGCTATCATGCACGCAACGAGGAATAATAAAGGGCGTTTCATGTGTTCAAGTTTGTTTTTCAACTATTAAATATACACAATCACATAAGAAATTCTAAGCGATCCGTTTATAGTACTTCCTTTTCTTCCAGGTGCTGCAGCACGGCTTCCCGTTCCAGCCAGGGCGTGCGCAGTTCTTTCGCGGACAGGAGCTGCAACTGGTCGCCGCTGTGCCGGCTGCCGGGTTGTGTGGCATTGCCGTAGCTGAGCAGCACTTTTGCCTTTACTTTTTTGCCGAATGATACAATGGCGACATAACTATCGCCGGCAACGGCGGTATATTTTTTATCCCTGCCGGGGCGGTAGTCTATCACGCGGAATATCCCGTAATGACCGGGACCGCCATTGCCCGCATAGTCGTAACCGTTAACCCGGAAACGGGCGGCCTGTCCCCAGGGTACATCCAGCCGGCCATAGCCTGCCTGTACCTCGGCCGCGGCATCGGCCAGCAACTGCACCGCCGCTTTCGGATCTTTCAGGCCGTCCGGCGTTTCCACCGGGTTGTCCGGGCTCCAGGGTATTTTGTACATGCTTTGAGGAAGCTTGTCAAACCATTTGGTAAACAGCACCGCACCGGTGCTGGCGGAATCCGCCATCCGGTCCCACTGCTCCAGCACTGCGGCGGCTCTCACAGCGGCCGTATCGGGATACCGGCGCACCGCTTCCAGCAGGTCGTCCAGGAAACGGTCTGCGGCCCCCATGCGGGTGCTGAGCTTGTAGCTGACCAGTTCATCAAAGGTAATGGAGGAGTCGCTGCGGATCATGTTCACTGCGCGCTGCTGCCGCTGGTACATATAAACGGGCGCCATATAGGGCGGGTAATCTGCGGGGCGCAGCAGCGGCGGGTAGGTGCAGGTCCAGGGCGGATCATTGGCGTTCTGCAGGAAACCTGTCGGGGGATTCAGCAATTGGGGCAGGTCCCGGTAGGGATGCGTTTTTTGCCAGATGTAGGCGGATTTACTGCCGTCTATCATCTGCTGCCAGAACTCCCAGTCTCCCTGCGGCCGCACTGGTATATTCCCGGCAAACAGGTAGGAAATATTGCCCGCATCATCGGCATATACCACGTTGAACATGGGTAGCTGCATCCGTTGCAGCGCCGCTTCAAACTGTGCACGGTTAGCGGCCTTTCCCATCTCATGCCACTGCAGCATCAGGTGCGGGCGATCCGCCATGCCCGCTATCCTGACAGCGCAGGCTTCCCCGTTCTTTCCCGTGATGACCGGTCCCTGCCTGGCATATTTCAACGTAAGGGACTGCTCCCGGATGCTGCCGTCTCCCTGCTTCACTTTCAGCGATACGGTTCGCTGCCGGAAGGGCACTTTTTCATTATCCAGCAGGTAGGTGCTGCTGTCCTGCATTTTCAGCTCGTAACGGTCTACCGCATCCAGGGGATTGACCGTATGCGTCCATCCCAGGTGATCGTTAAAGGCAATGGCCAGCACCGGCACGCCTATCAGCGTAGCGCCGTAAGCGTGATAGCCCGGCGCGCTGAGCTGCGCTTCAAAGAAAAGGTACAGGTTGCCCCAGGGTAGATGCGGGTTGGCTACCAGCATGGCATGACCGTCTGCAGAGCGGGAAGGACCAATGGCGATGGCATTGGAGCCACGGCTTCCCAGTTGCAGGGCTTCTTCAATATCATCCGGCGCCAGGAATTGTATGTATAATACCCGCAGGCCGTGCGCCATCACATCGATAGCCGTTACCGGCAGCACCTGCTTCAGGGCGGGGCCGATGGCTTCCGGGTGCGCTGCCGCATAGGCGTTCACGCCTTTCACAAAGGCGTCTATACAGGCTTTAAAGGCCGGTTCCTGCTGCGCATAGTGTTGCCTGGCCAACTCCGGGATATTGAAAAGGTGGATGAGCTGATCCATCTGCACCTGTTCTTCTCCCCAGTATTCAGCGGCCCGGCCCCTGGCCTGCCCGTACAGTTGAAGTACCAGGTTGGCGTGATTGTGCATCTGCGCCCAGCCAAAGCCATAGTACATGTCGGCCATATTGCCGGCATACACATGCGGCACACCGTAGGTGTCCCATAGTATTTCAGGTTTTTCCTGCTGAGCATAGCTGGTGTGGGCAAGAAGGCATAGCAGGGCAACGGGCATTGACTTGTGTAATCGCATCTTCCAGGTTTATTAGGGAAGAGGTAAGATACGATATTTTACCGTTCTTTTCGTGGCTCCCTCGCCGTTACATAACCGTTGAAACTGATCGGCTGGCGGTTATTGCTGATCACCTGCAGCGTGCCATAACCGTCCTCGGAGATCATCAGGGCCAGTTGTCGCGCATCATCCGTATCCCTGGGCTGGATAACGATATTCCAGCCGCCTTTACGCTTGTTATCGACCGTATACTCAAAATCCTTTGTCTTGAAGCGGAAACCGCCTTTGGTAGGATCTAACGGGGCGGTATAAGCGCGGCCAAAATAGGGAAGATCCACCAGTACGGAATCTTCCGCCACCTTTACATCGTATTGGGTAGTGAGTTGGCGGCTGCGGCCGCCCATCGGCAACACGGTCTGCGCTTTAAATACATAGGACCGGGCGGCTATCGCCTCTTTGATCTGGTCTTTTTTATCGTCCTGGGCAAAAGTATGATGGGCACTGGCGAGTGCAATTAATAAGCAGATCGTTCCATTTAACAACTTTCTCATAACACTGTTCTTTTTTTGGACTGCTGCTAAATTTACGCCAAACTTCATTCCAAACTGCAGCGGCGGCGGCGTGAGCGGCCAACTTTAACATTTAGCTTTTATTTAACAATCCGCCGTCCCTATTTCCCCGCCCTGCTGTTCATTATACACCGGCTTGCCGTAATTTTGCATTAGCAAAGCCAACCCTGCGCCAAACCGTAAAAAATTATACTATGGACAAGCAACAGCTACGCGATGCGTATAAGCTATACTGGCTGGAAAATGGAAAGCCGCCCGTTTCCGTGTACGCTTTTTGCAAGATCGTTAATCTGCCGGAGGCGTCCTTTTACGACAGCTACAGCTCCCTGGACGCCCTGGAAAAGGACATATGGCTGGGTATTTTCCAGGCCACCCTGGAGCAACTGAAAGCGGACGAGACCTATCAGAACTATTCCGCACAGGAAAAGCTGCTGGCCTTCTATTTCCTTTGGGTGCAAAACCTGAAGGCAGACCGCAGCTACATCCTCCTGCAAAAGGAACGGTTCCGCTTCCCGGTACTGCACCAGGGCCAACTGGACACCTTCCGCAAAGCTTTTATGCAGTACGCGGAAGCGCTGGTCAAAGAAGGCTACCAGACCAACGAGATCAGGGAGCGCAAGTATATTTCCGACCAGTACGTGCACGGCTTCTGGGTACAGGCGCTGTTTGTGCTCCGGTACTGGATCAATGACAGCAGCCCGCAATTTGAAATGACAGATGCCGCCATTGAAAAAGCGGTGCACCTCAGCTTCCAGTTGATCAGCTCCAATACATTTGACAGCCTGCTGGATTTCGGAAAGTTCATGTTTACCGGGAAATAACAACATCAGGATGAAGGAACAATCGAACATCCCGACCGGCAAAGTAGAAAGGGCCGGCCGCTTTATCACTACAGGCCTGAAAGTAGGCACCAATTATTTAAAACATTATACCCGCCGGCTGGTAGACCCTAACCTCAGCAAAGAATCCCTCCACGCCGACAACGCTGAAGATATTTACGATACTCTTAGCCACCTGAAAGGCAGCGCCCTTAAAGTAGCGCAGATGCTCAGCATGGACAAGGGCATGCTGCCCAAGGCCTATTCCGATATGTTCGCCATGTCGCAGTACAGCGCTCCTCCCCTTTCAGGGCCGCTGGTAGTGAACACCTTCCAGAAAACGCTGGGAAAGTCGCCCTCGCAACTGTACGACAAGTTCGAGATGCAGGCCGCCAACGCCGCATCCATCGGGCAGGTGCACAGGGCCTGGAAATGGGGCAAACAACTGGCCATCAAGATACAATACCCGGGGGTGGCTAACAGCGTGAAGTCCGACCTGCGGATCGTGAAGCCCTTTGCCGTCCGTATTGTAGGCATGAACGAGGTGGATATGGACAAATACTTCGAGGAGATCGAGACCAAGCTGCTGGAGGAAACGGATTACAAGCTGGAGCTGCGCCGCTCCATGGAGCTGTCTGCCCTGTGCGCGCATATTCCCAACCTGGTATTTCCGGCCTACTACCCCGAGCTGTCATCGGACCGGGTGATCACCATGGACTGGCTGGACGGCCATCACCTGAGGGAATTCCTGCAACGCAACCCCTCACAGGAGGCGCGCAATAAAATAGGCCAGGCGCTCTGGGACTTTTACGATTTCCAGATGCACCGGCTGAAAAAAGTGCATGCAGACCCGCACCCCGGCAATTTCCTGATGCGGGAAGACGGCACCGTAGGCATCTTTGACTTTGGCTGCATCAAGGAGATACCGGAAGATTTCTATACCAACTATTTCATGCTGGTAGACAAGGAGGTTCTGAAGGATGAGGCCAGGCGCATGGAGATCTACACCAACCTGGAAATGATACACCCCAGTGATTCGCCGAAGGAAGTAGCGTTCTACTCCGGGCTTTTCCAGCAGATGATAGACCTGATGACCCTGCCCTTTACGCAGGAGCGTTTTGACTTTGGCAACGAAGCCTATTTCCAGGAGATATACGACTACATGGATTACCTGTATAACCTGAAAGAAGTACGCGACTCCAAAGTAGCCCGGGGCTCCCGCCATTCCCTGTATGTAAACCGCACCTACTTCGGGCTGTATTCCATACTCAGCGAATTGAAGGCGGAAGTGGTCACCAGTACGACCAGCCCGGTAAAGGAGCTGGTGGAGCAGTAAAAAACTACTCCGCCCGCAAACGCTCCACGGGATTAGCCACCGCTGCTTTGATGGACTGGAAGCTGATGGTGACCAGCGCGATCAGCACTACCAGCAGGCCCGTTACCGGGAACATCCACCAACTGATCTCTGCCCGGTAGGCAAAGTCCTGCAGCCATTGATTCATCGCCCACCAGGCCACCGGCGTGGCCAGCAGCACCGCAATCAATACCAGCTTCACAAAATCCTTTGATATCAGCGTGGTTACCTGCGCTACGGAAGCGCCCAGCACTTTGCGGATGCTCACCTCCTTGCTGCGTTGCTCCGCCATGAAGGCCGACAGTGCAAACAGGCCCAGGCAGGCCACGATAATGGCCAGCACGGCAAAGCTGGTAAAAATGCGCCCCATCCGCCGCACATCGGCGTACATCTGCGCAAAACGCTCGTCCAGGAAAGTATAGCGGAAAGGCTGGTGCGCGGCAAAGTTTTTCCATACGCCCGTCACCGCTTTGATCGCTCCCTGCATATCCGTACCGCCTACTTTTACGGCCACAATGGTAGGGCTGTTACCCAGCGTCATGCACAGCGGTTCTATGTGCGTTCGCATGGATTCAAAATTGAAATCCGCCACTACCCCTATTACCTCGTAGGTGCCGTAGTTGGTAATGCGTTGCCCGACCGGGTTTTCGCCGTTGGGGAACAGCTTGCGGGCCATGGCCTGGTTAAGGATGATCGCCTGGGAGTCTGAAGGCATATCCGGGGAAAAATTCCGGCCGGCCACTATTTTCATGCCCATGGTCCTGATGTAATCATGATCAATGTCCCATTTCTGGCAGGGCACGCCGATATCCTCCCGCTGCCGTCCTTCTTTCCAGAAAGTGTTCCCGTTCCGCTTGGTGCCGCTTACCGGCAGGAAATCGCTGACCGCCACACTTTTTACCTGCGGCAGCCGGCGCAGCTCCTCCTTGAAGGCGCGCACCTGCCCACCCAGCGTTTGCGCGCCCTGGATCATCAGCACCTGGTCTTTGTCAAATCCCAGCTTGCGGTTCAGGATGAACTGCATCTGCCGGTAAATGACAAAGGTGCCGATGATCAGTATTACGGAAGTAGTGAACTGGAACACCACGAGAACGCTTCTCAGGTTGGCGTTCCGGCTGCCCCGGCTCAGGTGCCCTTTTAACACGGCCATCGGCCGGAAAGCAGAAAGATAGAATGACGGGTAGAGCCCGGCCAGCAGCCCGATCAGAACGGCGGATGCCAGGAACAGCGGCGCCAGCCACCAGGCCGTCCAGGGAACAGATAAGGATTTGCCGGCCAATGAATTGAAATACGGCAGCAGCAGCCAGGCCAGCAGCAGGCCGATAATAAAGGACAGTACGCTGTACAGCAGCGATTCCGCCAGGAACTGCTGTACCAGGCTGCTGCGAAAAGCGCCGATGGCTTTTTTCAGGCCCACCTCTTTCGCCCGGTTGGCCGATTTGGCGGTAGAAAGATTAATGAAATTGATGCAGGCAATGATCAGTATGAATACGGCGATGGCGCCAAACAGCCAGATAAAACGGATGTCCCCGTGCGACCTGCTATCGTCTATTCCCTGGGAATAAAGGCGGATATCGCCTACCGGCTGCAGGTGCAAGCGGAGGTGCAGCGATTTTCCCAGCCGCTCCAGGTTCTTGCTGCCTTCCTGTTTCAGCAGGGGAATGTAAAACTCGTTCACGGTATAATCCAGCATGCGGGTTTCCAACCGCGCAATGTCCGTGCCCGGGCGCACCATGATGTAATTCTCATAGTTGCTGGCGCCCCAGGTGGTTTGCTCGCCGGGCCAGAGCTCGTGGCCTTTCAGCGTCAGCAGGAAGTCAAACCCGTGCAGGTGGGAATTGGTCGGGATATCCTCCATCACGCCGCCGATGCGGTAGGGCTTCTTCCCGTCATCATTCAGGATCAGCATCTTGCCCACGGGGTTCTCCCCGGGGAAATACTTATCTGCCTTACGTTTGGAGATGACAATAGTATTGGGCTCGTCCAGCGCGTGGGCACGGTCGCCGTACACCATGGGTATGCTGAACATCTCCAGCAGTTGCGGATCGGCGTAGGTAAAGCCTTCTTCATAGGTGTTCTCCGCCCGGCCCGCCGGCCTTAGCTGGTTGCTGCCCGCACCGGTAAAGAGATTGCTGGGCATCAGCCGGGGCGCCAGCTCTATTTCAGGGAACTGCTGCTTCATAGCGCCGGCAAAAGGCGCGGGAAAGGAGCAGCCCTTGTTCACTACCCCATTGTCGCTCATCTCCCCCACTACCCGGTAAATGCGGTCCGCATCCGGGTAATATTTATCGTAGCTCACTTCATGACGGATGTACAATGCAATCAGCAGGCAGGCGGCAATACTCAGTGCAAAGCCCCCGATTTTTACGGCAGCATAAAGTTTTTGCTTTTGCAGTTGTCTTACAGCGATCTTAAAGTAGTTCTTCAGCATGACGGAATTGTTTCAGCATGCAGGTGCAACAAAAGCAATGCCTGCCATGGCTGAAACTGATAATCAGGTGTTTACTAAAGCAACACTGTCCGGTTCCGAATACGGCTGTCCGGTTCCGGACAAAGCTATGTCCTGCCCATGTAGGGGTCTGTGAAGCTTCCTTTTCCTGTTTCCACCCGGCCGGCGTACCTTTTCTCAAAGCCCGCGCTGCCTTTCACCAGCACGCTGCAATCGTACCAGCCATGGCTTTTGCGCAGGTCCAGCACCAGCTCTTTTGACTGGCCGGGGGGCAGCAGTTGGGTGCGGGCGCGGGTTTTATAGGCATTATCTTTTATCTCCACGGTATAAGGCGCCCGGCCGGTATTGGCAAGCCGGAGCACGAGGTTGCCGCTCAGCTTTTTGGGATTGCCGGCGGCATGTTCATAAGCGCAGGCCACGGACAGTTCCGGGTCCTGGCTGTTGCCGCTGAATTCCCGGAAGAAGCCGTTGGGCCCGTGCACCTGCAAATGATAGCGCCCCTCCTCAAAGTCCTGCAGCGCCCAGGTATCCTGCAGGCGGTCGCCGGGGGATACGGCATAGGACCATATCTTCATCACTTCCTGCCGGTACCGGCCCGGTGCGTACACGGTAAAGGGCGAGCCGGCGGCATGAGCGCCGAACACACGGTCCTTTGCTGCAAAGGATATTTCAAAAAGGCCTTTGTCCTTATCCAAAGCGCCTTCTACATATAATTCATACGGCAGCGCACAGGCCGGACGGATGCCCTTTTCCTGCATGGGCAGCATGGCGGAACCAGCGGGATCCTGGTTGATAGCGGCAATTTCCGCCCGGCCCAGTTTTTTATAGCCGGATGGCAGCCCTTTGAACTTTGCCTTATGCACGCTTTCAATGAAGGGATCTTTCTCTACCGGCACGGGTGTTTTGATCGTTTCCCCGTTATACGGACGGAACACGGAAGCCAGGTTGCCGCACACCGCACGCCGCCAGGCGCTGATGTTAGGCTCTTCCAGCGGGCGGCCCGTCTTGTGCCGCAGGAAAGTTTCCAGGAACTGCAGGGAAGAGGTATGGTCAAATACCTGCGAGTTTACCCATCCGCCGCGGCTCCAGGGCGAGGCGATCACCAGCGGCACCCGGTAGCCCAGCCCGATGGGGCTTTCCCGTTTATACTGTTCGGGCATGTAGGTTCTTTGCTGCTCCTGCTGGCGGCTCACGTATTCCACGCGGGTGTCTATACCGGCGGAAACTTTACCGGCATGAGGATCAGCCGGGTTGGGCGCCACAAAAGGCGGCACATGGTCAAAATAACCATCATTCTCGTCATACGTCAGCACAAAAATGGTCTTCTTCCATACTTCCGGGTTCTGCGTAAGGATGTCCATCACTTCGGACACATACCAGGCGCCATACCAGGCAGCGCCGGGATGATCGGAGAAGTTCTCCGGGGCCACGATCCAGGAAACCGTGGGCAGGGCGCCGTTCTGCACATCCTGCCGGAACTGGTACAGCACATCGCCTTTCGGGATGGTGACCTGGCGGGTAGTGTCGCCATCTTCATATTCCAGTGTAGTAAGCTCACCGAAGCCGGGATCATTCCGGTTATTGCAGAACGCTTTTTCGTGCAGGTTTTTCTCGTATTGGGAGAGCTGCGCATATTTTTCGCGGGTCCATACCTGTTGTTCGGCCTTCACCTGTTCCAGCCGGGCTTTCTTGTCCTCCAGTTGCTTTTGCAAAGCGTCTGCCTCTTTCCCTCCCGCTATTCCCTGCAGGCGGCTTTCCAGGGCGGCTATTTCCCCGGGTAGTTGGGCGGCGCTTTGTTCGAGGTAGCGGATATACCGTTCGGACAGCTTTACGTTGTATTGCGAAAAAAACTCAATGGCATTATCGGTAAAATTGGCCAGCCAGGCATCCCGTTCACCGGTAAAACCGCCGTCCACGCTGATATCGTTCTGGTAGATCTTCCAGGAAACGCCCTGCTCCTCCAGCCGCTCGGGATAGGTTTTCCAGCTCACCATGGTGTCGTAGTCCGCTTCCCCGTTCCATACCCTGGCCGGGGAATCTTCGTGCTGTTCCGCGCGGATGGTGCCGGACCAGAAATACAGGCGGTTGGGCGTAGTACCGGTCAGGGAGGAGCAGAAATGCTGGTCGCAAACGGTAAAAGCGTCCGCCAGCGCGTAGTAAAAGGGCAGGTCCTCCCGGGTAAAGTACCCCAGGGTAAGCGGCATTTTCGCGTAAGCTTCATGGCCGGAGCTTTTCGCCACCAGCCACTGGTCATACTTCCCGTTGTTGCGGGCATCCACCTGGTCGCTCCAGGCATGGGGCAGGGAGCCCATCCAGGTTACTTTTGAGCCTTTCATGTCCAGGCGGAAAGGCGCATAGGTGTCACCGGCGGCGTTGGACTGCAGCCATACGCTGTTGCGGTTGGGCAGGCGGATGGCGCGGGGATCATTGAACCCGCGCACGCCCTGCAGCGCGCCAAAGCAGTGATCGAAAGAACGGTTCTCCTGCATCAGGAAAACAATATGTTCCGCATCCAGGTAGGTGGAGCCGGGGGCCGGGTCAATGGCCATCGCCCTTTGCACCGATGCCGGCAGCGCAGCAAACCCCGCCGCCCCTGAAAGCAGGGCGGCTTTTTTCAGAAATTCCCTTCTTGAATCCATAGTTTATATATGAAGTGTGAGGTAAGATATAGGAAGTATGAAGGTAAGGCGAAGTATCGTAAATTTTTATCTCCTATTTCATACTTCATACATCCTTCATCTTACTTACTGCATCCTATTTCGGCTGCGTCATACTGAACCAGTTGCCGCAACCGTCTGTGAGGATGCATTCAATACCGTAGAACTGCTCCCGGGGCTCGGATTTAAATTCTACGCCTTTGGCTTTCAGTGTTTCATAGGTAGCGCGGCAGTCCGGCGTGTAGAATACGCCGGCGCCCAGCAGGCCTCTTTCCAGCAGGAGGCGGATGGCCTGCTGCGCTTCAAAATCAAACCCGTCCACGGGCATCAGGATGATCTCCAGGTCCGGCTGATCCGGCGGGTTGAGGGTCAGCCAGCGGTATCCGCCATTGGCCGCGTCTTTTTCTTCTTTTTCTGCGCTGGCGCCGTCTTCGCAGTTGTTATCGGTCATCAGTACATCCGTATGTACTTTAAATCCCAGCTTGTTTACATAAAAATCGTAAGCCTTGTCCTGGTCCAGCACAAATAAGGAAGTGTGCGACATTTTTGTGATCATAAGAGTCCTGTTTTTTTATATAACGTGGAAATTCCCGCAGGAATGTTCGCTATTCAAATTTAACAACTGCGGTTTACTTTATCACTATTCAATTTTCAGTACAGGCTGCCTTATCTTATATTTGACCCATAAATGCTCCCCCATGGCCACGCAGAAAACACTCCCCACCAACAGCAGCGTTACCGCTTTCCTGGACAGCGTAACGGACGAAAAGAAACGCGCCGACAGCTATGCCGCCCTGCAACTGATGCAGGAGGTAACCGGCTACCCCGCCGTTATGTGGGGGCCCGGCATTGTTGGTTTTGGCAGCTATCACTACAAATATGCCAGCGGGCATGAAGGAGACGCCCCGCTCACCGGCTTCTCGCCCCGTAAAAATGCGCTCACATTCTATGTGTTGCCGGGCATGGGAACGCAGGAAGCCCTGCTGGAAAAACTGGGTAAGTACAAGGCCGGCAAAGGCTGCCTCTACGTTAAGCAACTGGAGGACATAGATACCGGCGTGCTCCGTGAGCTGATCCGCAATTGCGTGGATACCCTCCAGGCCATGTACCCCGCCCGGCAGGGGTAGCCAACCCGGCAGGAACAAACAGGTACCTATGCGCAATTTATAAAAATATAGCTAATTTTAATTTGCCAGTCTTTTCAGTTCCACCTAAAGCAAAATGACCATGAAACCTAAAATTCTACTGATCATAGATGATGATCCCGATGACAGGGAATTTTTTTGCGAAGCGCTGAAAGAAGTGGATGAGTCCGCTATCTGCTATGCCTGTAAAAGCGGGATGGACGCTATTGATATGCTGACATCAGCGCAATTACCTGTGCCTGACTTTATTTTCCTGGATCTCAATATGCCGGTCCTCAGCGGCAAACAATGCCTGCAGGCATTAAAGAAGATCCGGAAGCTGGAACAGACGCATATCATTATCTATACCACCTCCAAGCTCACGGATGACTTTTCGGAAACCATCAACATGGGCGCCATGCATTTTATGACCAAGCCCACGCGGCTCTCAGAGCTGCGGGACGCACTGGCCAACGTGCTGGCAGAGAACTGGACCCTAGTACGATAACCACGGATACGGTACTAATAACAGCGGTCCTTATACGTAGATATTACACTATTCATCGTTACTCCCAATGCAACAAGGCATAACCCGGTTGTAGACAGGTTATGCCTGAAGCTGCTCCGGCCTGTAACCGGCAACCCTATATGTTTTCCCTACTGCGCCAGCAGCCGGTCCAGTGAAAACCGGCCTCCTCCCGTAATAAGCATGGCCAGGCACATGCCGATCACCAGCAGGTGGTACTCAAAGCCCTCCTGCCCTGCCGGCGCCTGCGCAAACCAGTTCATAAAGAAGCCTGTTTTATAATGCACCACGGCTATCATACCGATGAACAGGCCCATCATGGCCAGCGCCGCTATGCGGGTAGCAAAGCCGGTGAGCAGCAACAGGGTGCCCAGGCATTCCACGATAATGACCATGCAGGCTACAAATGCGGACAGGCCGACCGTTTGGGTGAGAAATTGCATTTCGCCGGAAAGCCCCGGCCCGTTAAACCAACCGAACAATTTTTGCGCAGCATGCGGAAAAATGACCAGTCCCAGCGTAAGCCGTAATACCAGTCCTACCCAGTTGTTGTCTGTTGAAAAGAGCTGTTGGATCATTGCTTTGTACTTTTTTTTCCAGCACAAAGTTGGGGCGTAAAGGGCACCGGGACCTGTGACATTTGGTAAAAAATAGTTGTGATAAATATCACAGCTTTTCGCCCCGCTGTTTTATCATCTGGCTTCTTAAGCGGCTCAGGGTTTCCCGGGTAATACCCAGGTAGGACGCTACATGCTGTTGCGCCACGCGCTGCTCCACGTGGGCGTAGCGGCGCAGGAACTCGGCATATCTTTCCGCGGACGGCTTTTGCATGAACAGCACCCGGCGCTGCAGGGCCACAAAAGCGTTGAGCATAATAATGCGCATGTACCTTTCCAGTTTGGGCATGGTAATAAATAGCTGCTCCAGCTTGATCCGTTCTATCTGCAGCACTTCGGTATCTTCCAGCGCCTCAATGTTATATACCGTGGGCGTATTGGTAAGCATGCTGTACCAGTCGGATATCCACCAGTCTTCAAAGCCGAACTGCATCACGTTTTCCCGGCCGTCTGCATCCACTTCGTACTGGCGCAGCCCGCCTTTGATCACAAAATGATCATGGCGGCAAATGTCCCCTTCCTGCAGCAGGTACTGGCGTCGGCGCAGCTTCCGGTGCTGCAGCGCGGCGCAGAAGGCGTCCTGTTCCTGTTTATCCAGCGTTACATGGCGGGCAATATGCGCCAATATCAGTTCGTACATGGGTCAAATGTACTCACTTTTTATAAGCGGCCAGTTGGGTTTCCAGCAACTGCTTGTAGTACCGGAACTGGATATCGCCCAGCTCATTGGCCACTTTTATCGCCAGGTCGTACAGGGTGCTTAGCTCTTCATTCCGGAATGCCTGGTCCTCGAAGTAGGTATAACGGGCATCTATAAACGCCGTTATCCGGTCATGCAACTGGCCGGGCGTGGCCGGTGTGATCAGGCTATCATCCAGCACTCCCCGGAAAGCCCTTTTCAGCTCCCATTCGTCATTGTTGCGCAGGTTTTCTACCGCGGCCGCCACCTGCTCCAGCGTAAGGCCGCCATCGTAAAAGGGCTGCAGCGTGCGGTTGATCCGGTTCACGATCTGCAGGTAGGCATCATTCCGTTTGCAGAAGGCCTGGAACTGCCGGTAGCGTTCCAGCACCTCCGCCTGCATGCCGTTGGCATGGGCATAAAAAAAAGCAAAGGCCTGTTTGTCCGCCAGTTCCTGCCGTTCCCTCAGTTCCGCAATGTCCGCCTCCAGCTTTTCAAGGATGCTGTCACAATCGCTGCGGCGGTATTTTACGCCGTCAAAATCAAAGCTGCCTGCCTCTACCTGCCGGTCCTTAATGGCGTTGATAATGGCCTTATCTTCTTCATGGCTGGTAATAGCGGCCTGTAGTTGCCCGTTCTCTTCGTTGAACAAGGCTTCAAAGGTGGCGGGCGCCGGCATCGCGGCCACCTGGTCAAAATCCCACTGCAGCGTGTCAATATAACGGCTGTTATAAAATCCTTTATAGGCGGCGGGCAGGCGGTAGGTTTCCTGCTGCGCAGCGTGCCAGGCGTCAAACTCCTGTGCATCGTAGTGCTGCACATCGGCCTCCAGTTGTACGGAGCGGTACAGGTGGGCGGTCAGGTTTTCCTGCAGTTGGTCTGCCTCCCGGAAGATGGCCCAGGCGCTGGTCTCATCGGGCGGCGCATCCATACCGGCCAGCTCCAGGTGCTGCTTCCGCTCTTCCAGCGTGGGGTGGCTGGCCCACTGGTTCCGGTAGTTGACGCGGGAGCGGGAAAAGGAGCGGATGAACTGGTAGGATATTTCCGGCAGGCCCTGTTTCAGCGGCAGCTTGTACTCGCTGGCCATGGAGCGGAAAACGGTGAGCTGGTTGCGGAAAATGTTGCGGGCCACCTTCTTCTCCTTCAGCCGGTCATTGGCCGTGTTGATGGCCGACGTATAGCAGCCGCCCGCCACCTCCACCCGGCTCAGGGCCGTTACCAGGTTGTTGCCGCCGGCCACGCTGGCCGCAATGGTATCCGCATGGAATTCCATTTCGCGGCTCAGCGCCAGGTAGCTTTTGTTGATCAGCTTATACATGCCTTTCAGTATCCACTGGATGCCCTGCGCTATCTTCAGGGTAAGACCGGCAAACAGCGCAAAGTAGCTGTGTATGTTGCCCCAGGCTTCCAGGAAAGCCGCATAGCCGCTGTTGTCATACAGCATATTGTAGATAATGCGGTTGGTATTGTAGGTAAAGCTGCCCAGCTTCATGCTGCGCTGGCTGAAGTGCCCGAACTCGTGCGCCATCACTGCTTTGAACTCGCTGATGTTGACGCTGTTCACCAGTCCCAGGCCTATTTCCAGGTTCTTGCGCACGGGCAGGAACATGCTCCAGAAGCTGGAATGGTAAAACACGCAGGCATTCACCTCTGGCGAGAGAAAGATCTTTTTCGGGAACTGCGTATTGGTATCTGCCGCCAGCCGGCGGATAAAGGCAAACAGCATGGGCTGCTCCGCTTCCGTTACGGCGATCCTGCCGGGGTTCTCATCCCTGGACACGGCAAATACGAACTTCACCAGGAAGTACAGCACGGAAACGCCTACGGCTATCAGTCCCAATCCTATCATGATGGTGATGATCTTGGGCAGGTGCACTACCAGCATAATGCCTGCAAAGCAGCAGGCCACGGCCAGCGCTATGGCGACGGCCAGCAGTACGATATAGGTCAGCAGGAAAAGCAGGATGGCTGCTATCACTTTCATCGCTTGTTTCCTGAAAGCCGGCGAGGGCGTTAACTGCTCCGGGTAAACATGCGCCGGCGAGGGCGGGTACAGAAAGTCGCTCATGGTACGGGTACAATGGGTGTTTGATTAAAGTTTGCCGCAACATAATAAAAAAAACAGTAACTTATCAGGGATAAACGAAAGTACCCCTTTACTGTAACATCAAAATGCATCCCCTATGATCAAACGTTTACCTTGTATTCTGTTATGGCTCTTCCTATGTACTACCGTAAAGGCTCAGCAGGCTCCCAAGCGCGAGCTGCGCGGCGCCTGGATCGCCACCTATGCGAACATAGACTGGCCTAACCGCACGCAAACGCCCGAACAGCAGCGGGCCGCCTTTATCAACATCGTGGACCACCACAAGGCTACCGGCCTGAATGCGCTGTTCATACAGGTGCGCAGCCAGTGCGACGCCATGTATCCCAGCGCCATCGATCCCTGGTCGGCAGACCTTACCGGCACCCAGGGCAATGCGCCCAGCCCCGCCTGGGACCCTATGCAGTTCATGATAGCGGAATGCCATAAAAGGGGCATTGAGTTCCATGCCTGGATCAACCCTTACCGGGCCGTGGCCAATGCCAATAACCTGCCCGGCTTTGCCGCCAGCCATGTAGCCAAACAGCACCCGGAATGGCTGCTGAGCCAGGGCAACCTGCGAGTGCTGGACCCCGGCCTGCCGGCGGTGCGCGACTACATTAGCAGCGTAATAACGGATATTCTTCAACGTTATGACGTGAACGGCATCCACTTTGACGATTATTTCTACCCGCCCTCCGCACCGGCCGGCACCACGCCTTTTAACGACGACTCTTCCTTTGCGGCAGACCCGCGCGGCTTCAGCAACCGGGCAGACTGGCGGCGGGATAATGTGAACCTGCTGATCAAAAGGGTATACGACAGCGTAAAAAGCATGAAACCCTGGGTGAAATTCGGCGTATCCCCTTCCGGCATTTACCGCAACAGCAGCAACCCGGACATCGGCTCCCCTACCGCCGGCCTGGAGCATTATACTACCCTGTATGCAGACACGCGGCGCTGGCTGCAGGAAGGCTGGGTGGATTACATCATGCCGCAGGTGTACTGGTACATCGGGCAGCCGGGCGCCAATTACGGCGTGCTCATTCCCTGGTGGAACAACCAGGCCAGCGGCCGGCACATCTACATCGGTATGGCCGGCTATAAAGTGAATGAGCCGGCGCAGGGCGCCAACTGGGCCAACCCTTCGCAGATACCCAACCAGGTGCGGATGAACCGGGACCCGGCCTACCCGCATGTATACGGGCAATCCGTTTACAATACCGGCAGCCTGCGCCATCCCAACAAGCTGGGCTTCCGGGATTCGCTGCGCCTGTTCTTTTACCAGCACCCGGCACTGCTGCCGGCCATGCCCTGGCGCGACAGCATCCCGCCACCCGCGCCTTACCGGCTTAAAACCCGCTCCTACGGGAATGATTCCGTGGTGCTGCAATGGAAAAGGCACCCTGCCGCCAACGCGCTGCAGAAAGCGCGACAGTTCGTGATCTACCGTTCTACCCACCGGCATATGGACACGGAGCTGGCGGAGAACATACTGGCTATTACCGGTATGGACCAGGCGACATTTACAGATACCGCGCTGAGCCCCGGCAGCACCTACTATTACCGGGTAACGGCCCTGGACGATTTTCACAATGAAAGCCGGCCCTCCCGCCGCAAGCGGGTATGCCTGCCACCCGACCTGCCGGCGCTGGTACAGGCTCCCGACCTGTCCAGGAAAACGGAAAAATCAAGTGTAAGCGTCAGCGTAAGGCCCAACCCCAGCGCAGACCACTTTACGCTGCTGCTGCAAAGCAGCACGGAGCAGCCGCTGCGCATACAGGTGGCGGACAACAACGGGCGGATCGTGGAAACCCGGCACAATGTAGCGCCTAACAGCACCATTACCCTGGGCAGCCGGTACCCCAACGGTATCTATTACCTGGTAGTGATACAGGGCCGCAGCCAACAAACCATCAAGCTGCTGAAGCTAGGGAACTGAACCCCTTAAAATAAAAGAAGAGACCGCGGATGCCTCCACGGTCTCTTCTTTGTTTATTGAAATGTCATTACAGGTAAAAGTCTATCAAAGCGCCGAAATAGGCCTCCTGCCAGCCTGTTACAATATCGCGGTAGGCCTCGTCGGGAATGTTGGTATGCTTCAGCTCCGCGTCCGTGCCTTTTTTTGACGGATGCAGGATGATGGTAACAATGGAGGGCGCTTCCTGTTCGCCGAAATACCATTCCTGTACGATCTTCCGGCCCTCCTCGAACTCCAGGTTCCTGCCGGCAATGCTGCCTTCCCAGAGGGAAAATTCCGAGCCTGGCTCCGTAGACATCTCCGCCGGCTCCCCGCTCCATAGCTGGATGGTAAGGGGATGGGTTAGCGCCCGGTATACATCTTCCGGCGGGGCCGGTACGGTAAAATGCTGCTTGAAGTCTTTCATGATGTGTGCAAAGGTATTCAAATATCCGTTACCACTGGTACAGGTACAACATCCACAGGCCCAGCAGCACCAGCTCTGCCGCTGCATCTGCCAGGTAAACCGGGCGGATCACCTTTTTAGCCACGTATACCACATCCACCAGCAACAGCGCCAGCGCAGCACCGGCGCCGGCAAGCACCGTGGACGCCTGCACCGTTTCCTGCCACAGCGCCACACCCAGCAGTTGCAGGCCGATCACCATGATCAAAGCGCCCGTTGTTTTTACCAGCCATACATCCGTTTTGGGGCCGGTGACCTTTTCAAAGCTGGCGTAATGCAAAAAGGGCCAGAGGCCGGTGAGCAGGTAGTACACTCCCTGCGCCCATAATAATAATGCTATCGGGTAAATGGCCTGCATGTGTAAGGATCATGATACGGTACCCTAAAAACAGTGCCACTGCCGCTGGCTGCCTGGGCCGGACAACACTGTGGCTGCAGTAGTAGAAATTACGCTACAACGTTCCCCGGCCCGCCCTTACCCACTCTCCCTGCACTGGTATATGGACTGCTTTTTGATTCACCGCAGATGATCCTCGCTTTACTCATTTGTTCATTCAAAAAACCATTTTATTATGTTTTACCATGTAAAGGAATTACAGTTCAATGCCAGGGTGTCCAAGCCGGATCCGGCCTTCGCCACCCTGCTGCTGGAACAGTTCGGTGGCGCCAACGGGGAGCTGGCGGCCGCCATGCGTTATTTTGTACAGGCCTTTGCCGCCCGCCACCCCTACCCCGACAAATACGATGTGCTGATGGATATTGCCACGGAAGAGTTCAGTCACCTGGAAATTGTAGGCGCTACCATCCAGATGCTGCTGCAGGGCGTTAACGGCGATCTAAAAAAAGCGGCCGACAATTCGGAGATCATGCAGTTACTCAATGGCAAAACCGCGAAGGAAGAGTTCATTCATAAAGCCATCATTGCGCCGCAGTTCCTGACCTCCACCGGCGGCGGCCCGGCCCTGATGAACAGCCAGGGCGCTCCCTGGACGGCTTCCTACATTAACGGCGACTGCAACGGCGATCTTACGGTAGACCTCCGCTCGGATATTGCGGCAGAGTCCAGGGCCAAGATCACGTACGAGTACCTGTTACAGTTTACGGATGACCCGAATGTAAAGGAAACGCTGAACTTCCTGATGACCCGCGAAGTAGCGCATTTCCAGATGTTCCAGGCCGCGCTTGCCACCATTGAGCCCAATTTCCCGCCGGGCGTACTGCAAAGCGATCCGCGCTACAGCAACCTGTACTTTAACATGTCCAACGGCTCCAACGTGCGCGGCCCCTGGAATGAAGGGCAAAGCCCGGACCTGGGAGAAACCTGGCAGTACATCGAGGACCCCATCAAGCACGTGCTGGAAACCAACGGCCTGCTGGACCAACAGCCACAGGGCACCGACAGGACACAGCAGGATGTAAGGAAAATGGACCGGCAGCTCAGCGATATCCGCTGCGGTGAAATAAAAAAGGCTTCTACCGATGGCGAACAGCACTGGAGCATGTCCACCCCTGAACATAACAAGTAATATGCAGGCAACCACTGAAAAGCACCAGGCCGCTACCGGCCACTCCCATGCCCAACAGCAAACGGGCCAGTTGGAAGTTGTTTACTACACTGACCCGCTTTGCTGCTGGAGCTGGGCATTTGAGCCCGCCTGGCAACAATTGCTGCGGGAATATGAAGGCCGTATTTCCTGGCGCTATTGCATGGGCGGCCTGCTGGCCGACTGGAAAGCATATCACGACACCATGAATGCGGTGAGCAAGCCCCTGCAGATGGGGCCTTTATGGATGCAGGCGCGGCAGGTATCCGGCCAGCCTTTGAACGACCGTATCTGGTTCCTGGACCCGCCGGCCTCCTCCTACCCGGCCTGCCTGGCGGTGAAATGCGCCGGGCTGCAATCTGCACGTGCCGAGCACCTGTATCTTTATTACGCCCGGAACGCGGTAATGGCGGCAGGCAGGAATATTGCCAAAAAAGCGGTGCTGCTGGAAGCCGCCGCCGACCTGGAAACGGCGCATCCCGGCACCCTGGACCTGCAGCGCTTTGAAGCGGACCTGCAGCAGGACGCCGCGCTGGCCCTTTTCCGGCAGGACCTGCAGGAAGTGAGCTACCGCAACATTACCCGTTTCCCCACGCTGGTCATACACAGCGCCGGTAAAAAAAGTGTGATGATGACCGGCTACCGCCCTTATGAAGCGCTGGCGCAACTGCTGGCGCAATTGTGATGTATGGCAGCATCAGCGTTTGGCCGCCAGGTGGTATTTTCCTACCTCCGTGCCGGCATCGTCCAGCATTTGCAGGTGCAGGTGTTTGCGGCTGGCCTTTACCTTCATCAGGGTGCGCTTGCCTTCCCTGGGGCCGCCGCCGATAATGAGCGGGTAACTGTGCTGCCCTTGTACCGGTTCGTGCACCCCGTAGCGGTGCGTGTGCCCTGAAATGCACAGGTCTATATTATGCCTGTCAAATACCGGCGCAAACAACTGCCGGCAGTGCATGGTGCCATGCCAGTCGCCGGAGTAAAACACCGGAATATGCATCATGACCACGCGGAAGGGCGCTTCCCGGAAGGCAGGGGTCTGCACTTCCCGCTCCAGCCAGTGCAACTGTTCCTGCCGGTAGGCGTCAAAGTCCACGATACCGGCATACACGGGATGATCATCCGGCTTGTCTTCACCGGTGTCCAGCACAATGAAATGCACCGGCCCCCAGGTAAAGCTGAAATACTGCCGGCTGTCCGGGTTGCGGAAATAATGGTGCAGGTCCCGCCGGTATTTGCCGCGGGTTTCATGGTTGCCGCGCACATACAGGAAAGGTTTTTCCTTCGCAAACGCGGAAGTGCAGGGCTCCAGCATGTGATCAATGATTTGCTGCTCGTCTGTCTGGAAATCGAACATATCCCCGTTAAAAAATACGAAGTCGTAGGGATCGTTGCCGTTCAGCTTCATGAGGTGCGGAATGGAATGCGGGCGGTCATGTATATCATTCATGATCAGCCAGCTCACCGTTTCGGGGCGTTCTTCCGGCGTGGTAAAGCTCAGGGTATCGCTCTCAATGGTGTTGCCATAGGTGAGCTTGTAGGGCTCAAAGCCGGTGATCTCCCTTGAAAAGGCACGGTAGTAGTAGCGGGTGCCGGGCTTCAGGCCCTGCAGGGTAATACGGTTGATGCGGTTGTAGGCATCCACCAGCCCGTCGGTGACGCTGTGAGCTTTGTGGCCCAGGCTGGCCGTCTCTCCAAACTCCACCCAACTGTAGGCGGGCAGGTTGGTGATCCACATGACGGTCATGGCGTTCGGCTGCGGCTGCTGCAGGTAAGGCGCTGTGAGGAACACGTGCCCCTTGTCCGGGTCTGCCGGCTCCAGGAGGTGCGCATGCGCCATTACGGATCCCGGTAAGAGGCCAGCGGCCATCCCGGCAGCGCCCACGCCTGCCAGGGAATGCAGGAAGCGCCTTCTGCTGCGGCCTTTTTCAGATGCTTGCATAATAGTAAAATGAAAATGATAAATGTAAAATAATAAATGTAAAATGTAAAAGTTGGAGACGATGCTTCAAGGAAGCATGATTGCCTTAATTATACACGGCTACCAACTTTTACATTTTACATTTGAAATTTTTCATTTTACATTCTCTTAATAGCTCACCGCCTTCGCGGCATTCACCTGCCCGCGGCCGAAATAGGCATCCTTGCCGGGCGCGCCGTAATCGCCGGCGGTTTTCTTCAGGACCAGGTCTACCAGTATCGGCGACATCAGCCGGGGATATTTCCCGTACAGCAATGCAGCTACTGCGCTGGCATGCGGCGCCGCCATGCTGGTGCCGGAAGACCATACATAGTAGAAGGACCCGGTAGAGGCCTCATAGCCGCCAATGCTGAACACGAAGTTGAATACGTATTCCGGGCGCACGATACCGCCTACATTCACCACCTGGAAATTGGGCGGCAGCGTGTAATTGCCGCCGGGCGCGCCGTAGTGCACGAATGACTTGCCATAGTTGGTAAAGATGGAAGGCACGTACAGGGTGGTGTCCTGGTTGATCCCCCAGCCCAGCGGACCGTTGGAAGCGATGGACAGCACGCCGAGGCAGGCGGCCGGATAGGTAATGAAGTTCTTTTCCTCGTCATAGTTATAGCCGTCGTTGCCGGCAGCCGCCACTACGGTCACGCCGCGCAGGTTGGCGTACACAGTGGCCCTGTTCAGCGCCAGCACCAGGTCTTTGATGTCGCGGTTGTATTCCACCACGTAATCATCGGAAGGATCGTCGGGCGTACCGTTATCGTCTGTAAAGGTCCTGCGGGGCAGCTCTCCGCCCAGGCTCATGTTGATCACATTGGCGTCGTGGTTAACGGCGTACATGATCCCGTCGATAATGCCGCTCCAGGGGCCGGAGCCGGCATCTGTGAGGACTTTCACCAGTATCAGTTTGGCTTCCGGCGCTACGCCCACTACGCCGAAATCGTCGTCCAGCGCGGCAATGGTGCCGGCAACATGCGTGCCATGGCTGAAGCCTTCAGCGCCCTGGTATTGTACATCTTCCCCTTCAATGAAGCTGTGGCTGAGAATAATGTTAGGGGCAATTTCGGAATCGTTCAGCAGGAAGCCGCCATCCAGCACCGCTACTTTGGCGCCGCGGCCCTTGTAGCCTTTACGCCAGGCATCGGGCGCATTTACGGAGCTCAGGCCCCATTGCAGGAAGGCCAGGGGGTTGGTGCCGATGCTGGCCTGCGACTTGGCGTAAGGAGCCGTGGCAGGCGCTGCCGCCTTGTTAAACTCCCGGGATTTGTAATGCTCGGTGGGCAGCCGCCAGTTCATGACCAGGTCTACCACCACGGACTGCACGTCTGCGATCTTTCTTGCTTTTTCGGGGAAGCTGGGGTCGGGGGTTTGTACGTGGATCAATCCTATTTCCTTAATGGCTTCTTTCAGCCTGAAATCTTTCACGCCCAGCTTGAACAGGCTGGCTGAAATGCTTTCCAGCTTGGCGCCTTCCCGTGCAATGACGATAAAGCCGCGGTCCTGCCGGGGGCCTTGCGAGGTATTGAGGGAACCGTTGATCACATGCAGGTCTTTTTTACAGGAGCTGACAACCAATAGCATTAACAGGGGTAATGCGAGGGGTAAAAGGGGATTTTTTCTCATAGTGATAAGTTTTAATAAGTAAAAGGAGACTACGTAAGGGAATTACAACAAAGTGCTGGCTACATATCATATATAAGTTCTACAGTTACATAGGGCCAAATGAATGTACTCAAATTATCCGGAATAAAAAAGGCCGGATCGGGCGTAAGGCTGCGAAGACGGGCCGGCCGGCTTAGCCCGGCTGCTGGCCCTACCGGAGGATACGTTCAAAGAACAGGTGAATAATACCCGGAAAAAATAAAAAAACGGTTTCTTTGCATTTATCATGTCATTATTCATCACATCGCTGAACTCCGGCAGTAACGGCAACTGCTACTATATAGGGAATGATACGGAGGCTGTGCTGGTAGACGCCGGTATTTCCTGCAGGGAAACGGAAAAGCGTATGCGACGGCTGGGCTTATCCATGCAGCAGGTAAAGGCAATCTTCGTTTCACATGAGCATACGGACCATATCCGGGGCATTCCGATCATCGCCAAAAAATACCGGCTGCCGGTATATATTACCCATGCTACCCTGTGCAGCGGGGGGCTTTCCCTGCGGGCAGAGCAGGTAGTATCTTTCAGCGCCTACGCGCCGGTGCAGGTAGGCAGCCTGACCGTAACCGCTTTCCCCAAACACCACGATGCTTCAGAGCCGCACAGCTTTGTTGTAAGCAATGGCCAGGTGAACATCGGGATTTTTACGGACATCGGCGCGCCCTGTGAGCATGTGATCCAGCATTTTCAACAGTGCCACGCGGCGTTCCTGGAAGCCAACTATGACGAGCAACTGCTGGAGAATGGCAGGTATCCTTACTATTTAAAAAAACGCATCCGCGGCGGCAAGGGGCATTTGTCCAACCACCAGGCGCTGGAGCTGTTCAAGACCTACCGTCCTCCTTTTATGAGCCATCTGCTGCTTTCGCACCTTTCTGCCGAGAACAACCACCCGGACCTGGTGCAGGCTTTATTTGACGAACATGCCAACGGGATCGAGATCGTGGTGGCCTCCCGTTTCCAGGAAACGGCCGTGTATGCTATTGGTACGGCGGCGGTGCAGTACCGGCAGGGAGACCTGTTTACGCAATAATTCCTGTTGCGGCATACCTGCTCCCGCGTGTGTTGCCTGACCGTCGGCAGTAATTAAAATACTTGCCGGCAGATGCATAATTGCTGCGTTTGAGACATTTACGAAAGAATATTTGCATGGAATATTTGGAAGAAAAAAATTAATTCCTATCTTTGCACTCCCGCAAAACGTTGATGGGGAGATGATTCCGTAGCTCAGTTGGTAGAGCAATACACTTTTAATGTATGGGCCCTGGGTTCGAGTCCCAGCGGAATCACAAAGCCACTTTTCAAAAGTGGCTTTTTTGTTTTAAACCCGTGTAAAATCAACGGTTTCCACAAAAAAGCATAACAAAGAGGCACAAGTAATTACAGGTGTAAAGGGTACCTATTCGGGTACCTGTTTTCTTTCGCGACATTTGGTACCCGAGTAACCCTTGACGTTGGTGCAAGTAGGGTTTTAGGTATTTGTTCACCTAAAAATGTTATGTGCGATGAAGGTTAATGAAAAACTCTCCATTTTGTTGATCCTGGAGAAATCGAAAATGTCCCAGGACGGGAAAGCTCCCATTACCGTAAGGATCACTATTGACGGCAAAAGGGCCGAACTCTCTCTCGGCTTAAAAACCACCCCGCAAAACTGGAACCAGGAAGCTGGCAGGGCCATAGGCAATGCTGCCGATGCCCGACAGATCAATGCGGTTATTGACCGCGTTAAGGCAGCCCTTAAAAAACACTATGACATGCTATGTGCACAGCATGATTATGTTTCCGCAACCATGGTAAAGATTGCTTTCCAGGGTAAAAAGCCCGTAGAAAGCAAGACCCTTTTGGAAACGCTTGGGTTTATGATCGAAAAGCTCGAAAAGAAAGTAGAGAAAGGCAAACGGGCAAAAGGCACCTTGTCCCGCTGGAAAACCACTAAAGCAAAAGTCGCGGATTTTCTAGGTTCCGAATACAAGCGTAAAGACATTCTCCTGGATCAAATCGTATATGCCTTCGCGGAGGACTTTGCCGACTACCTGACGCTGGAGCAGGGTCTGGAAAACAATACGGCCATGAAATACCTCAAGAACGTAAAGCAGACCCTAAAGGCTGCCACGGAAAGAGACTGGCTGGATAAAAGCCCTTTGGCCGGGTATAAATGCTCCTATTTCAACCCGGAAAGGGATATACTGGACGAAATGGAGATCATGCAGCTTTATCACAAGAAACTGCCTATTGCCCGGCTTGTGGAGGTCAGGGACGCCTATTTATTCATGTGCTTTACTGGCTATGCTTATAAGGATGCTTCCTTATTGCAACCGGCCCACGTTACCAAACACTTCGACGGCGAGGATTGGATTATCAAAAACAGGGAAAAGACCTGGTGCCGGGAAAATGTGCCCTTGCTGCCGATAGCTAAAGAGATAGTGGAACGATACAAGAACAACGCTTATTGCATTGCTAACAATGTACTGCTGCCCATAAAGAGCAATCAGAAGATGAACAGTTACCTGAAAGAGCTTGCAGAACTATGTGGTATTGAAAAGAACCTTACCACCCACACCGCCCGTCATACCTTTGCCACCACTGTTACCCTTGCCAACGGTGTACCACTGGAAACGGTTAGCGCCTTATTGGGCCATAAATCTATCCGTACTACGCAGATCTATGCCAAGATCGTAGCGAAAAAGATAAGCCAGGATATGCAGGCGTTAAAGCAGCGGTTAGAGTTGAAAATGCCGGTGTCTATGCTGAAAAAGAAGGCGGTGTAAAAATAAGATAAGCCTTTCTTATTGTAGAAACTATTCAAGCTTTAACCGCGAAGAATAAACAATAGAAAGGCCGAATGATCCGTGGCTTGCTATTTTATGATGATACGAGGTAATAAAAATATCTCCTGTAATGATATGTTTTTATAAAAAATAAGGTATTTTTAGCGTTAAATGCCTTAAGCAATGAACCGCATCAAAGAAGTATTGGAAGAAAAGGGAATTAAGCAAACATGGCTGGCAGAGCAACTTGGGAAAAGTTACAATATGGTGAATAGCTACGTGCAGAATCGCAAACAACCCAAACTCGAAATTCTTTACGAGATAGCCCGAATACTTAATGTGGAAGCAAAAGAATTGCTTGTTGACTTAAAAAACACCTAGGTTTATGTTTATAAAAAGTGTACACATTAAGAAATTTAGGGGCTTCAATGATGTTAGTTTTATTTTAGGTACAAATCTAACCGTTATTGCTGGACAAAACGGTACTCAGAAAACTACCTTGCTAGGTATTTTAAGCCAACCATTTACTATTACAGATAAAGAGAATCCTCTCTATGGTGAAAGACCCCTTTGTGGAGGCAACTACAAATCTTTGTTCAGTGAGAAGTTCAAACTATCCGACGCTTTTGACACGCCTCAAAGTCATGAGTGGACACTCCATATAAATGATGATGAAGATCCGGAGTTTACTGTGGAGAGTATTAAAAGAGATTCTGGTATTCGGTTCTGGAAAAAGGGAGACCGTTCTAAGGGATCGGGATACATTCAATTACCTGTAATTTATCTGAGTTTGTCTAGGTTATTCCCTATAGGAGAAGATACAGGAATAGGTACAAGCAAAGAGATAGTTCTTACAAATGACGAGTTTAATTTCTATAAAGATTGGCATAATAAAATTCTAATTATCCCAGACGTTGAAATGACTACTGTTGATTACTTGGTAAGCAAGCAGAAAAACACTTTGGGTGTAAATACTGAATTTTATGACTGGAAAATGAATTCCGCTGGGCAAGACAATATCGGTAAGATATTACTGGCCATTCTATCTTTTAAGCGTCTAAAAACTGCTCACGGTGCCGCATACAGAGGAGGAATTTTAGTAATCGATGAATTAGACGCTACTCTGTATCCGGCATCGCAAATAAAACTCATTGAAGCTCTAAGAAAATTTTCTTCCCAATTGAATTTGCAAGTTATTTTTACTACACATTCCCTAAGTATTTTGGAAAGGGCTTGCGAACTTCATCAAGATCAACACCAAAAGGATCAAGTGAAGGTTGTCTATTTGCAAAAAATCGACTCCAAAGTTAAAGCCCTTGAAAACGTATCCTTTGATGTAATTAGAAACAAACTAAACGTTGCATTAGCAATCCAGCCGCCAACAAGGAAAATTCCCGTATTTACAGAAGATAGTGAAGGAGAAATTTTCTTTAGAGCAATAATAAAGAGAAGAAGCTCTGGTCTGGAGTTCCTAAATTGTACATTAGGTTGTGATAACCTTATTGAATTGTCACGAAAAAGGATCAAAGGGTTTAAGTTCCCTGAATCACTAATAGTTCTTGATGGTGATGTTAAGTCTGAATCTTCTAAAATGAGGAGAATAAATCAGCTTGACAATATCATTATACTCCCAGGACAAAAATCTCCTGAAAGGATACTAGCTGAATTTCTCCATGGTCTTTCTGATGAATCACCTATTTGGGATAAAATTCAACATGGCTATAGTAAGCAACATGTTTTTCAAGATTTTACTTTAAAGGAAATACAAACAAACAGAGATAAAGCTAAAGCTTGGTTCAATTCTCAAAAGCAGTATTGGGGCAGGAATTGTACCAATGTGATAAATCCATGGATAGAAAACAATATTCAGGAGGTAGAGGAATTTATTTCAGAATATGAAATCTTATTAACCAAGTATAAGAATTATTAACCACCTATTCATTATGGAACAAAAAGTTGAATATATAAATATTAAGGACTTGGTTCTCTGGACGGAAAACCCCCGTGATCCTATTGATGCCCGTGCAAAAGATCAAGATATTGTTGATAGGGCAATCGAAGACAAGTCTCTTAAATGGTCTTTATCTAAATTAGCTAAAGAGATGGGCGATTACTATGATTTTAGTGAGTTGCCTACCGTTGTCTATCACGGGAAAAAACCATTAGTATATGATGGAAACCGGAGAATAATTCTTGGTAAAATAAAACATGGATGTGTCACGATCCCCAAAGGCACAGCCCTTCAAATCCCCGATTTCCCTTTAGAAATTCCATGTAATGTATGCACAAAAAAGATAGCATTAAATAACGTATACAGAAAGCATAGTGATACCGGATCTTGGCAGCCTCTAGAGAGGGATATATTTTTACATAAGTTTATGGGAGAAGAGAAAAGCCCTTTTCTGGTTTTAGAAGAAGATACACGAATTATTAGTAATAACCCTCATTTAAATCAACGTTTTGTAAAAGAGGAAATATTTAAAGAGGATATTCTGAATTCTATTGGATTCTTCATAAAAAGGGGAAGGTTAAATAGCATACATGATGACGATGATGCAAGGGCTATTTTATCAGATATTTCAGAAAAGATAAAGGCAAAAACAATCAGCACAAGAGAGAATAGAGGAAAAGTAGTAGAGGTATTAGAACCGACCTCACAACAAATTATAGACAGGAACAAAGATAATAAACTTCATTTATCTAAAATACGATTTGACGAAACCACGGAAAGACAGAAAGCATCTCGTCTTTCTAGACGCATTGTAAAGAAAGGTGTTGAGTTGTTTGGAGGAAAACTATATCTTAAAATCGGTGAAGTCAGCAACCTTTATCGGGACATAACCGACTTATATATATTTTACACTTCTCGAAAAGATGAGCTTTCAAGCTCTTTCCCAGGCTTGATTCGTATGTCCTTGCGCTTACTTTGCGAGACGGCAGCAAATAGTTGTAAAAAGAGACTTGAAGACTATTTGAAGGACAATTTTGAGGAAGCAAAAAAAGAAATAAATCAAGATATCAAAACTTTGCTGTCCAATCAAAATGTGAAAAAAGAAAGTATTGTTCAGTTGTTGCATACTGGAGCCCACAACTATCAATCTACATCAAATATTGAGCAAACGATCGCCATCTCAATTATTATAGGATCAATCTTAACGTTAACACATGGAAAAGAAGGTTAACACTAACTATTATTCACCTTTGCGATACCCCGGAGGGAAAAATTGTATTTTTTCTTTCGTTTCAAAACTGTTCTACGAAAATAATTTTATTGGCTGTAGTTATGCGGAGCCTTATGCAGGTGGAGCAGGGTTAGCACTACGATTGCTATTTGAAGGGTACGTAAATCATGTTTATATAAATGACTTAGATCGCTCAATTTATTCATTTTGGTTAACGATATTAAACAGACCAGAAGAATTTTGTGAATGGATTAGCGAAGTAGAAATAACAATGAAAAATTGGCATAAGTATAAAGAATTTCAAAAAACAGCGTATGAGTTGGATGAGTTTGAACTTGCTAAATCAACTTTTTTTCTGAATAGGACGAATGTGTCCGGAGTTATTAAGGGGGGTGTTATTGGAGGCCAAAATCAGACCGGCAAATATAAGATTGATGCTAGATTTAATAAACAAGACTTAATAGAAAGGATTAAGCGGATCGCCGAACTGAGAGATAGAATAACACTAACTTGTATGGATGGCCTAACATTTATTAACAAGATGAATCGAATCAATGAAGAAGTCTTTATATATCTAGACCCTCCATACTATCAGAAAGGAGCAGATTTGTACATGAATTTCTATTCTAATAGTGATCACCAAAAGCTGTCAAGGCAGGTCTTAAAAATGAAAAAAAAGTGGATGGTTTCATACGACAATCATGATTTTATTCTAAATCTCTATGCCCAGGAAAGGAAAATTCTTTACAAACTTTCACAGGCAGCCTCCAATAGAGTAGGTGATGAAATAATAGTATTTTCAAAGGAAATTAATTTTACGGAATCCGTAAAAGCATTAAAATCACCAGTGATATTAAATCAAATTTAGACCTGACGCCAAATAAAACGGTACTTGTGGCAACATCTCGAAGACATAAAGCTCCTAAAGATGATGAGTATGGATATTGGTTAGACTGCGATTACATGTCCGGTGCGTGTTACTCTTTTGAGAACAGCAAAAGGCATTTACTTTATGCAGACATGGCCCAAACGCAAAAGGATTATGGTATTGGTGTATCTCATTTGGTTTTAGGTATCGAAGAAATGATAAAGTCCTTGTTGCTAATATCTTCTTATGTTTATCCATATTTGCTTAAACCAAATGAGAAACAAGACCTGTTTATAAAACACGACTATAAACATTTAAATATAAAGGAGTTTCTAACATCACTATCTGATCCCAATATTGAATCTTGCCACCAAAATCCTTTCGATGGCGGCTCAGACAATAAGCTTCAAACAGTAGCACACTTTTTAAGTAAAGGGCTTAGGTTAGGCTCGTTACAACCGATAGAAGTTAAACAGCTTATTGAATTGATGAATAAAGCCAATACCTTAAAGAATTGCGGTTTTTATGTCGACTACCGGCATAAATGGGTCTTGCCCGATAACATCAGTGGAAAGCAATTTTTGAAGTACCATGACTTAGCAAAAAGGTTGCGTAGTTATATTGAACCAGTGTTTACCATCCCAATAACCGATGAGCGATTTCAAAGATTTATTGATGGAAACTGGATTTAAAAATAAAAGTTGGTACGACCAAATATCATTATTTCATTTTTTCTCAGAACCCTGACTACAGAAGAGTTTTTACAGCCCCCGGAAGCTGTTTTGAGCTGCGGAGAATATTTCGAGCAGCTCAAAACACAACTTGCTATGTTCCGGTGAACATAAAATCCGCCCTTCGGGACGGATTAATTGTAGCAAAAAAACAGCTTGGCGTTGTTGTATCTACTGCCCGTATCCGTGCCGGGAAAACAACCAATATAGCCAAACCCAACAGACAGATAGTACACCGCCGCGAAGTCCTTTTATCACTATCTGCGCAATATATTGCATCAAATCATTATAGGACATCCCAGTCCCAGCCTGCCTTACCGCACTATTTCTTTCAGGTATGGCCCTTGGTGATACTTTTCTAATTTCTCCGGCCCTACCTTAGCCCTTCCTGCCTCCAAACCTCCCGTTCCAAAAATCGCAGCGCCAGCGAACGCCAAATCGTTCCGCTCAGCGCCATACCTGCTTCTGGGCCTTTGCCTCATACTAAGTTTGTACAGAGGGCAGCAAGAAGTAGGCAGTAAAGGATTGAAAGAGCAGCTAATGGCTAATACTACAGCCTGATAAACTATCGTGCCGCTTGCTTTATGCTTCGTGAATGATAAGGTGAAGAAAGATAAATGTGTACCGCTTAAAACAGGTAGAAGTATGAACAGTCAATCAGAGAAGAGGATCACCAGGGACCAGCTTGTAACCATAAGTGACCTGGAACAGTTAAAGGCAGAGCTGATAGATACCATGAAACACCTGCTTAAACCCGGAGGGGCTACTGCCGCCAAACCCTGGTTAAAATCCGATGAAGTGCGAAAGCTGCTGGGCATATCGGCGGGCAAGCTGCTGACGCTTCGCGCCAACGGCACCCTGCCTTATACCAGGATCGGCAATGTGATCTATTATAAGATCGAGGACATCCAACAACTTTTCGAGCGTAAAATTCCATCCCGATGAAGTGCAAAAAGTTCTCTTTCCTGGGCTTGGGGCGGCACCTGCCGCCCTTGTTCCATCATGTGGAGATCTACTTTCTGCAAAAGGGCTGCAGCGGTAACGAGGCCGCTACCTTCTTCCGGCATTACCAGGCAAGGGGCTGGAAAGGCGTAAAAGGAAAGCCTGTCCCGAGCTGGAAAACGCTGGCCTGCGACTGGATATACCTGCTCAAACGGAACGCCTACCAAAAAAAAGCGCTGTATGAAAAAGCTAACCTGTACCCAGGCCAAACAGATTGACCTGGTAGATTATCTGCACTCCCTGGGTCACCACCCGGTGAAAGTGCGCCATAATGATTACTGGTATCTGTCCCCGCTCAGATCGGAAAATACCGCTTCCTTTAAGGTGGACCGCCGGTTAAACCTATGGTACGATCATGGCAGCGGTCAAGGCGGCGACCTGATAGACTTCGGGACGCTATACTTTAACTGCCCGGTAGGCAGTCTGCTGGCCCGCCTGTCTGCCGGATGGCCGGCCCCCTCTCTTTCTTTTCACCCGCCCAAACATCCTGCGGGTGAAAAGAAAGCCGCTCCGGGCAGCAAGATCACTGTCCTTTCCAGCCGCCCCCTGGCTGATAAATCCCTGCTGGATTACCTGCAAAGCCGCTGCATTCCGCCAGCACTTGCCGCCCGTTTCTGCAAAGAAGTGGACTTTCATTTGTACGGAAAGCAGCAAAAAGCCATAGGCTTTTCCAACAACAGCGGCGGCTATGAACTGCGCAGCAGCAGTTTTAAAGGCAGCAGCTCCCCGAAGGATGTGACCCTTATTAATAACAAGGCAGGAGCGCTTACCGTCTTTGAGGGCTTCTTTAATTTCCTGTCTTTCTTCACCGTCAACCAGGAGCAACAGCGACCATTGACAAATTGTCTTATCCTCAACTCACTGGCTTTCCTGGAAAAAAGCCGCGCCCTGATGGAGCAATACCCCAGGATACACCTCATGCTGGACAGGGACGACAGCGGCAGGAGCTACACCCAAAAGGCCCTGAAATGGGACAGGGAAAAGTATATAGACCGCAGTGATTTTTACCAACATAAAAAGGACTTAAACGACTGGCTTATCCGGCAGCAGCGAAGCCCCGGGGAGCAGCGGCGGCTACGCCAGCGCTTTTGACGCTGACGTAGCCAGCTATGTTTTGGGAAGCCCAAAACCGCTGGCCCCCCTCATGCTATCGCATTCGGGGGGCTGGTCCGGCTGGATAAAGGTGTTCCTGATGATTAAAAGATCGCTATATGGAAGCAGAGAAAGTGAGGAAGAAGAATAAAGGGGGGCGACCCAAAAAGCTGGTCAAAAGGGAGGCCTGTATCAGTGTGCATTGCAGCCTGACCGAGAAAGAAGACATCGAGAAGAGGGCCAAAGCAGTGCTCCTGGACGCTTCCAATTACCTGCGGGAGATGGGGCTGACCGGAAAAATTGACAGCAGCCACAGACCGCTGCCGGGGGAAGTGCTGGAATTTACAGGATTGCTGAACCACCTGTCGGCCAACATGAACCAGATCGCCAGAAAACGGAACAGCAATGACGTCTTAAGCGACCAGGATTGTACCACCTTGATGGATCTGGCAGTAGAGATAAAGGCATTGGTCACGGAAATAAAAAGCTATATACGATGATCGGGCGTGTAACAAAAGGTAAATCCTTTTCCGGTTGTATCCGCTATTGCCTGAAGGATAAAAAGGGGCTTTCCGACCTTCAGAAAGCGCAACTTTCCCTGAAGGATAACTTACAACATAAGGACCGGGCAGAGGTCTTATTCTACAATAGATGTAGCGGAAATACCAGGGAGCTGGCAAGGGATTTCAGGGAGGTAGCCGCCCTAAGCAGCCGGGTAGAAAAGCCGGTATTGCATATCTCCCTGCGGCTGGCGCCGGGTGAAACCCTTTCTAATGATAAATGGATGGAGATAGGCCAGGCCTGTGCCGCGGAATTTGGCGTGGAAGATCACCAATATATCTGCATACTGCACAAGGATGCCGCACAACCGCATATTCACATCGTAGCCAACCGGGTAGGATTCAATGGCAAGGCGGCCAAGGACAGCCAAGACTACAGGCGCACCGCCGCCCTCTGCCGCAGGCTGGAAAAACAGTATGGCCTGCGGGAAGTCCTTAGCCCCCGCGCCTTTCTGTCGCCCAAAGAACGGCTGCTGCCCCGCAGCGACAAACGTAAGGAGCAACTTAAAACGGATGTACAACAGGCTTTGGAAAAGTCCGGCACTTACAGGGAATTTGAGCAGCGCATGCAGGCTTTGGGCTATACCGTCATCAAAGGCAGGGGTATCTCCTTTGTGGACGATAAAAAGGTAAAGACCAAAGGCAGTGACATTGGCTACTCCCTGGCTACCCTGGAAAAAGCCCTTATCCTGAATCAGCGGTTGCCGCAAGGGCAACGCAGCAAGAGCGGAGCGTATATCTCTCCCGTAGCTGAGGCATGGCGCAGGAAGAAGAAAAAAGGAAGGGGTATTTAAACGCTCTCTTATTAAACCCTGGAACGGGATGCCAGGTTGCTTTATAAGGTAGTATTTGGCTCCTGGTTTCTTTGGCTTACTGCAATGCCATTACCATCCAATTTCTATACATTCGGATTACCGGATCGACAACCGGAAGGAAATAATATAGGGACAACTGGACACCCACAACAGGAGAAACCACATACATCGTCACTGGAGAAAAGAGAAGGCATTTGCACCAGCGCATCAGGCAAATGACTGTAATAATTACAGGTTATTGCCTGTAATAGCTAGTAAACAATAGCTATAGCTTTGCACGGAAAATTTTCATTCACAATAAAACCACCCAATCATGCTTAAACAATCTATCGCAATGGGCCTTGTCACGGCCTTATTGGCTGTAGGATGCACTAAGAAGGCCACGGAACAAACAACTACCCACCCGGCCAAAGGTAATCTGCAAACAATGTCAGCTCCTGCCTTTACGTACTACACGTTCGGCACAGACATTACGGAAGATGATCTTCTAGCTAATCCGGACGACCCGGCTGAAGAAGCATTTAACAAAATTGACTTTGCAATGACGCTGGGGCTATTGGAGATATATAATAACCATCCGGCAATAATGGCCCAACTCGTAAGCGATATCAATGGGACACGCAACAAGATATATAGTTTGCTTACCTTTGCCAATGATAATCCTACGGTAAACACAATCTTCAATACCATATTTGCGCAACGTTTCGAGGACTTTTCAAATTACACTAACTGGCAGGACTTCATCGATCAGAATTATCATTACGATACTACCTATACGCCATTCGTACACTTTGCCAATATCGGCGCTAATCTTGACGTTAATTTACAACCTTATGTAGCGGCACCGTTTGAAATAAATGAAGAGAAATTTACTAATTTCTCCAACCACATTCCGGTATGGATAGGTGACGGTAACGGCGGCACTAAATTAACAGCGGTGAATGAACCAATGGCTAAGCAAATATTCAATCCGTTGGTCCTGGTCAGTAATGCCAATTTTGGCTGCGAGGAGTCCATATACAACCCTATCTATGAAGAACCAGTCCTGCCGCCGGTAGTACCCATGAGCTGCGGACTGCCCCCGACCCAACACCTACATGAACATTTGAGCCAGACTAAGTTTAAGATCAATCATCGTTATGAACGTACAGGTCAATCGGATGTTACATTTATATGGGTAGCACGGTTGGCGTATTTGCCCTCTAACAACAACTGGGCAGACTATACGGTTACAGGGTCGGAAGGGAAAGATGTGCATAAGAATGACATCGGTAAGCTGATCGACTACGAATTTGTTATATTTACACCTGACATGTTTCAATCCCCTGGTTGTTTTGAAATAGAGTTAATGTCCCTTTCACAGCAACTTTATGAAGGCTACGCTTTCGGCGTTTATGAAAAAGACTGGTACTCTACCTTTAAAAACGTAATGAACGCTAAAAATAGTTCAGGTTGGGAAACCTGGAAGGGAAGAAGAAAATTTGAAAATGAATGGTATTACTTTAACCCTGCTGATAATAATAGCTATAATTTTGCCCAAAGGAACCCTACCAGGCACAGTACCTACACCAACTACACCAAAGGTGAAATTAGATTACACAGATGGGACTAATCAAAATATTATTCCGACCTACCTTTGCGCTACTGCTTTTGAGCGGCGTAGCCAATGCCCAATCCATTGAACTTGGAGCCGGGATTAATCATCTATCTAACGGCTTTCATTTGACCTACCAACTGCCCACCCAATCCAGGTGGGCAGTTGGTGCCGGTTTAAGGGTAATGGTCAATACCTACTCGCTCAATGAGAATCGTCAGAATCATGTTTATTACCAGAATGGCTATGCCTCTAAATTGTGGGAACATTTTGGCCTCGTCGGCAAGTTTCGCTACCGCATATTCCATTATCGTGGCCTGGGTCTTCAGGCTTCGGGCAATGTATTACTGACCTGGCATAGTTTGAAAGCAAAAAACTATTTATTAACTCTCCCGTCAGGAACTTACGAGCATGATATATTCTACACCAAGCCTGGTCTTGCACTGGAAGCAACAATTGGCCTTAACCTCTATTATGACATCAGCAGTAAGATAAGGATTAATGCCGCTTCAGGTTTGGGTGTAGTATTACTGAATTACTCTCGTTATTCAGAATCACTTGTAACCGGAAGAATTCACGAAAGTTTTCGCATGGCAAAATATCAAGGTAGGTTAGATATTGAATATGTTGGGCTGGACGGCTTGCCCATGATGTATGTAGGTGTAGCCTACAAATTGCCATAAATATCTATAGCGGATCATCCGGCCAAAAATCTTTCGGGGAACATTTCAGAATCCTGGCAATTTCGTTCAAGTGCCGCACATTATATTTTGTCCTGTATTTACTGCTTTCAACATTGGACACAAAGCTGTCCGCTGCTGAAAGTGCCTGCGAAAGCGCCAGTTGGGATATTTTAAGTTCCTGTCTTTTCTTCTTTACCTGCTCTATTACATAGAGATCAATATCTGATGCGTGCGGCTTACTTTCCATAAATATTTTGGAGTGTAAGCAAGGTTTTATACAGGCTGCAAACAACCTAACATGTTAGGTTGTTTTCCCTTTTTGTATTATATTGCTACTCCGAGAATCATTTAGCAGGTACAAAACTATTCATTAATTAAAAAATATACGAATATGACCAAGACCTAAAAAATTCTAACTTGCGGCTTTAAAATATTAAGCTGCTTCTGGAATCTCACCTGCGAACCTAGGAAATTCTAACAGGGATGGGATGAAAGGAGAAGGCTTGCGTCTTGAAAAAGGCGTGGGCTTTTCTTTGTCCGTCCCAAACCTTCCTAGGGGTCGCAGGCGGCGAAGTTAAGTTCCGCGCCTTATTCAATTTAGGGCGGTTCTCATTATGAAAATCTAAAACTTGCCCTTATGTCCGCACTCAGCATGCTCCTCACTCCCCTGCAGCATTCCGCCTATATACAAAAGCTGGTCACAGAACGTACCGGGCATTTGCGCCTGGAATTACAAAGGATAGAAACCTTCCTGAAGGCATGGAGCCATGATATTGGTATGCCTATTCATGGAATGCAGGCAGCAATAGCCCTGCTTAAAAATGTACAGGACAGCAACGACCTCATAAATGTGCTGGATATATTAAACACGAGTTGCCTGATGCTGAATGATATCCACAGTAATATTGGGGACTTTCTTAACGGCCATACTGATACTGTACGTACTGAAAATATCGTATTAGCTACTTGGCTACCGCCAGTTGTCCGTATGTACCGACCATTAGCTACAGCTAAAGGCATCCGAATAGATTTAAATATGAACCTTGATCCTGCTTTTACTTTTAATGGCGATAAGCTGAAGCTAACGCGGGTTATTTCCAATCTGCTGGGGAATGCCATTAAATTTACCCCGGATACCAAGGACAGGGCCATTACGGTAAGAGCCTACAGCAAAACAAACCTGCTTTACTTTGAAGTACAGGATGAAGGAATAGGCATCCCCGAAGATAAACTGGTCACTATTTTTCAACCCTACGTCCAGCTAAATACCAACGAACCGGGGCTAGGTATCGGACTTTCCAATTGTCAAAGCATTATAGAGCAGTTGCAGGGTACTATTTCTGTGGTCAGCAAGGTTACAGAAGGCAGTATGTTTACCATTACACTGCCGCTATAGTCGTCATTTCCCGGAAATGTACCCTATACACCTATTGGAGCTATTAACCAACCCACATAAAACAAAAGCAAATGGAAAACAGAACAGAAGGTTTACTCGTAAAAATGCCGATCAGTGTTTCACCAAACAATGTTACTATGAACGGTGACACTGCCAATGAAAATCCCCCTGAAAGTACCGAGCAAAAGAAAAGGAAGAGAAAACGATACCGGCCAATTATGCCTAGCATATTGTATAATATCTATACACTAGCAGAAAGTTTTCCCAATAAATTCAGAGATCGAGTTTGTGCAGAATGTAGCTGGTCAATACCTACTTTTTACAGGAAGATGCGTATGCTGGATAAGGTAAGCATAAAGGATAAGACCAAAAGAGTGCCATCTATATCCAATGCGGAAAAGGAACGGATCATTCACATTTTTGACGAAGTACACGCGGAAACAAGGGCGCAGTATGACGAGTACAGACAATTGCCCAATAAGCTTGCATCATAGCGGTTGAATACCTTACACAGATTAGCCACAAGGCCGTTCAAGTTTGAGCGGCCTTGTCCTTTGTTGGAGCCTACGTTTTGCTCCGTTGAAAGGCGAAATTCCTTATCTTTGTTAGTATAGTTCTTGCTAAAACGCTACAAACAGCTACAAAGGCAAAGGGTACCTTTAAGGGTACCTGTAATTATCCAGCGCTGCAATACACTAAAAGTTAAGTGGTTATAAAATAGTTGATCGTCCCCAGCGGGATCACAGGAATTTCTTGAAACCCGCCATAGTGGCGGGTTTTCTATTTCTACTCTATAATTTACTCTATAAAAGCCGTGAGGGGCCTTTTCTGGTGGACGTAGCTTTACAAAGAGCGAACTATCTAGACGAATTTACAATTAAATTAACAGATATCAAACGTCTCCAATACTATCTTACTTTAGTAAATAAGACAATCTTATAACAAGATTGTTCCTTTTTTGCATACAAATATCAAAATAGAACATATTCATTATCCGACACAAATATTTATATAACTCTTTTTTTATGGTAACCCTTTTTACACATGGGGGCGATAGACAACGACCATTTAATTAAAGCTTCTGCAGGTGAATTACTCATTACGATAGTGTTTGTTGTAAGAAGGCTGCGCGAAGATGTCTTCTTTGAGTGTCGAAACTATATAAAGTAGCAAAAAATTAAAATCATCTTTAAAATCCGATTCCATCCTTATCGCCTATATATCCAATGTATACTTTATGATTACTTGCTTCTGGGAAAAAGTATAACCTAAATGGTTCACTCCCAAAGTACCATTTAGCGTGCAAGTTAAAAACACGTGGTCCTAATTTCGGGCATTCAAAAGTCCGAAGGGTTTTAGTATCCTCAACTCTTTTAGGAGTATCAGGTGAGCAGTTTAATCCGCAACTTTTAAAATCAAAGGCACCAGATGTCCATTTTTGGGTAAAATTGTTTAATCGACTCAATTTTTCTATAATCAATTTGAACCTATCATCACCAATTGATAGATGTTGGATTTGGCCTAAAACATTGTCACAAAAAATAAGATTGGGATAAAGAGATTCCCTAGCATCCCAAAAAGCCCGTATGGATGTGTAACCAACGGCGGCCCCACAAATAGTTTTAAAAGATTTAAAAGTTGTACTATCTGTAATCTGTTTGGCCGAAGAAATCGGTATGCCGGAAAATTTTATTCCCTTAAACGCATTGCAATCTCCTGGAAAATGTCTGTCAAACTGTATTTCAGAATCTATATAATCCGGGTACTCACTTAGCGAACCAAAAAATTTGGGAATTAACCGCTGAATTTCTGCCGAGACGATACTAAAATAAAAATCAGTAATAATACCTAATCCATTGTTATGCGTCCACAAAGAGGAATGCATCATCAAAACATCTGTTTCGTTATTTTTCTCAGTCAAAATCGTATTCAAACTGGAAATACCATTTTCAAATTCAGAGATAGATGTTGTATTCAGCGCATCGTTTAGTAAAAAGAAATTGTTCATCCCATTCGGAGTTTGAAAAGGGTTGCGTAGTCAATTTGCATCTGGTCAAAGAAGCCTTTAGGCCATTCAGTTAGCTCTCCTTTCTCTGAAATTGTAATGGGTAATACATCTGGTTGAATGTTTCCGTCTTTATCACTGAAGTAATTTATTGTCAAAAATTGATGCTGCAAATCGCTTTTTGCAACTGCTATTTGCAAACCGTTAATGATATGATCACTATGCGTTTCAATTATTACATGCACTCCTGCATTTGCAACCATTGCTAAAAACTTCCCTATTTTTGATTGTGCAGATGGATGCAAGTGAGCTTCAGGGTTTTCTACAATGAAATAACTTTCCTTTTTTGCTACTAGGCCTGTTGCAATAATAGGGAGTATGTAACTGATGCCAAACCCAATATTAGTTGCTATTGTAGGATCTCCTTTTGTATATATATTTTCGACTTGAATTTGAGAAGTGAATGTATCAGCATTCTGTTTCGCAGTAATTCTCACTCCTGGCATAATATCATTAAGCCATTCATTGACCTGAAATTCCAATCCTGGATTTGTGGTATTGCCAAAGAGCCTTTCTTTCTCTACTGGTAAATATCCGCTACGTTCAGAAATCAATTGAGCTACAAATTCTCCTTGCCAACCCGCGTTTGGGTAATCAAAAAACTGAATGCTTTGGCTTACTCTGGGTCCTATTCGTTCGGCATTAAGGTAATAGAACTCCTTTTTTAGTATTGGCATTGTTGCAGCAGAATAATCCGTTTGTTTTACGGCTGTTAGGAAGAGTTTAGGCTCTAGGTTATCTGCAACATAATCAACAATCATTTCCTTTTCTTCTGAGAAAATGCCAATTTGTATCTCATTTTTGTCAGATGTTCTATTTATCAAATGTGCGCTATTACCTAATGTTAGTAGGAAAGATGCGTTCAATGGCACATTGATATTAATATCTGGTCTTTCCGAGACATAATAATCTTCAAATAGTCTAAAATTCTCTTCTATTGTTTGACGCAAAAAAAGTAGGGCCTGAATTGTAGTGCTTTTCCCATTTCCATTAGCGCCTGCCATTAATGTCAATCTATTGAGATGAATATCTATCTCCTGAAAGCATTTAAAGTTGTTTATTCTTAAAAAATACATATTAATAATTTAGATTAGCAGAAATGAGATCATTTGCGGCCTTAAATGCACTCTGAATGTTTGCTTTTGAATTCGTTCCATAAGTCAAATACATCAACAGCTCATTATCATTAGTTATTCTTTCTGCTAATGGATAAACAAGTGCGTCCTTTTTATTCTTAGTAACAATTGTATCGTTGTCAAATTGAGCTAATAATACTGACCAGGATACAAATAGCGCCTTATTAATCAATTGACGCCTTGCTCCAGGTTTTAGATGATCTATCAAACATTTTCTAAAACTATAGTCTCCGAATAAATGCCATGCATTTTTCATAGCATTATCAAATAAGGAGATATAATATTGATAGTTGAACGATTTATTTTTACTCAACAATTCTGTATAAGTGTTTAATTCGTAATCAATATTGCCGCTATAATTGTTTAATGATGGATCTTCATTATGTTTTGTATAAAAAACAATGAATCTGAGCGCTAGTTCTTGGGCTTCCATCCTTACGTCTTTTACACTCCAACCTGTTGCACTATAAAAACTATCAAGTCGCGCCATTTCTCTTAGAGCAGATCTCAAACTGCCGCTTGCGAGGCAGTTCCGTATTTCCTGTGCATTTAAAGGTTGCCCTCCTGTGTTAATTCTTCTGAAAATATCATACTTTAATTTGAAAGGGGAAGAAGGATCAATTACATTCACAGTAATTTGCGTCATGTTAAACCATCTAAAATATTTGGGGTCAATTGACTTATTTTTTTCAGAGTGATTGTAATATTTACCACCACATTTATCTTGTAAATACTCCAAATTATTGAGCGAAAAATTGTTGTCCATAAATTCTCGAATGGTGCTCAACCGCTGCAAACCATCCACAACAGAGATTTTTCCATCTTCATCCTGTGCAAAATAAAACATTGGAAGAGGTATTCTCAATAAAATTGATTCAATAAGACGTGATTTGCGCAAATTATCCCAAACTAAATTTCGTTGAAAGTCTGGGGAAAGATCTATATCCCCCATTTCTATCATATCGTAAATTTGCCGTAATGAAAAAGGTTTGGTATCGACTCTTATTTTTTCAGGATCATATGGGTTGGTATCCAGGTCATCTATTTCATTATCTTCCGTTCCTATGGATGCTTCCATCGGATTAATGAGCAGTAAAAGCTCATCTAATTTTTCTTGTAATAATTCTCCGTCTTCATCTATTTCTAAGGACTGTTCCAGAATTTGGAATCGATTATCCTTTAACTCCAGCTTTAAATAGACATTCCCTCCAACAAGTGGTACCAATCTATATATGTTGACCTCATCAGGCTTATCAGAAAAGTGAATTGTTTTTAATCTTATTTCCTGACCCGATTTCAATTTGACGCTCATTTCCATAGATTCAATGTGTTCAATTTATTATAATAATTATTTTTCTTGATAAAGGTTATAATAATAGCTTTAAATCCTCTATAGTTTAGCTCGAAATTGATACCATAGAGTTTACTGGATTCTTCGGCCCGTTGTGTAACCGGATATCTTACCTTATTTCTCGCAGCAAGTAATTCTTTGTTTGCTCCTTTAGGGTATTCGATTACGCTTAAACTCATAAGTTTCTTTTTTTTATTACGTAAAAATAGTATATTTCGGTAAAGGATTTGTGTATGAAACAGATTTTGATGAGCCTAAAAACCTTTTTCACCTTCGACCGTCCCCTTGAAAATACCTACATCCAGCAAGCATTTGTAACCACCCATGAGAATTACCGCAAAGACTACCCCGGCTGGAGCACAAGCGCCACCCGGAAAAAGGTCATTGCAAACTACTGGATTAAACACGTTTTAACTCATTTTGGTGCATTTTATCTGGTATCGGTGCTTATTGCGTTACCATTTAGTACCAATTTTAACCAGTTTGCATTCCCAGGCTTCTTTTTGGCGGGAATGATTAGTCTATCAGTCTTAACCTTCTGGCTATACGGCCAACTCTTTTACGTCGATTTCCTACCCAAGCTGGACACTATCATAGAGAACTATGAAGGCAAGCAGCTACAGCACTTCAAAAAGTGTCAGCGAGCGCAAATGTCCAATTTTGCTGCGGCGGTCGTTTATTTCGCTTTCGCTAATGCCAGTGGACTACCGATTTCGGGGGTAACCCGTCAATATGGAAGGCTGTTAACGCACCTGTTCGGAAAAGACCCTGATGCTATGCATGAAGACTTAAAGCTGATTACCTGTAAAGCGAAGAAGCTTTCCCCTCACCAGCAAACCGAGATTGAGAAAAGCCTGGAAGAAGCCCGTAGCTTTTTTGAGGGTATCGAATTTCCCTATGGGATTGAGGTTGTGGCAAACCTAGACAGGAAATTTAAGAAGCGTAGTTCTACGTAAAGATCATGCCAAATATTGTCAAGCCCGTTAAAAGTATACTTTCCTTTTTACGGGCTTGTTGTTTTGCTATAGTTGCAGAAAAATCTTTGAGCTATGCAAGACAATGTGAACAAAGGAAGTACAGCAGCGCCGATGTTATTTCCCTATGAACCGGCGCAGTTCTGGCAAAGCGTCCGCCAGATTGTACGTGAAAAAGTGCAGCAGGCAGAAAAGGTCCGATCAGTAGCCCCGACCTATGAAACCCCTGGCCTCACCTACAAGCCCCTGTTTAAGATCGCAGAGGTTTGCTCCATGTTCCAGGTATGCCGCCAGACTATTTACGACTGGATCAAGGACGGCAGGCTAAAGCCCTATAAGATCAAATCCAGGGTTTATTTCCTATGGAACGACATCCAGCAACTACTAAAACCGGAAGATGAACGCAGGGGTTGCCCGGGAGATTGACGGGCAGCTTCGCTACCCGTCTGCGGAGATCGTACAGGTGGCAAGGCCGCCTGTACGCGGATTCGGAACGGGCTTCGCTCCGTTAGCGAGCGGTGTTTTTGCTCCGCAAAAACGCGCTCGCCCCCCGCTCCCGTTGGTCGCCGTGGGGGAATGCAGCGAAGCTACCAGGAAACTTTTAAAACCGTGAAGAATGGAAAACACCGTGAAAAAGAAAAAAGGGAAGGGCGGCAGGCCCGCCAAAAATGTGAAACTGGAGGTCCGCTCCGGGGTCCGATTCAGCCGGACGGACTTCTTTATTGTGAAGGAAAAAGCCCGGAAAGCCCGGATGCGTTATACGGTTTATATCCGGCACATGGCAATACATGGACAGGTAACAGCCCGGCTAAGCCAGGAAGAAAGGCAGGATTTCCGGCAGCTCAGCGGTATGGGTAATAACCTGAACCAACTGGCAAAAATCGCCCGCAGGGATGGGATGCTGAGCGCTATGGTACTGTTTGAAAGCTACCGGGAGCAATTGGATGGCATTTTAAACCGGATTCGACATGATCAGTAAGGTAATAACCGGCAAGACCTTTTACGGCTGCTGCCGCTACGTGTGCAGGGACGAGCGCCGGGCGGTGGTGCTGGACGCCGCCGGGGTAAGGGATTATAACTACAGGTACATGGGGAATGACTTTGAGCTGAATAGGCAACAGTTACCGGAAAAACAAAAGGCCGTGTTTCATGGCATCCTCAGCTTTTACCCCGGTGAGCAGCTAAGCGATACCCTGATGGTGCAGATCGCCCAGGAATATCTTGATAAGCTAGGAATCACTGATACCCAATATGTGATTACCAAACACACGGACAAAGATCATCTACACCTGCACGTTATCGCTAACCTGGTTAGCAACCAGGGCAAGGCTATCAGTGATAGCTGGATAGGGTTACGGGGCAAGAAGGCTGCCCAGGCATTAACACAGCAGTACCGGCTTATCCCGGCCACTGAAAAGAAGCTTGCTAAAACCAACCTGCAGGCCCTGAACAATGAAGAAAGCACCCGTTATGAAATATTCCAGGCAATCGAAACAGGATTGCCCCGGTGTAACAGTCTTAATGAACTGGAAGCCCTTTTGCTAAGGCAGGGAATCGATATACAGTATAAGTATAAAGGTGACACAACGGAGATCCAGGGTATCAGCTTTAGGAAAGGCCAGTATTCATTTAAGGGCAGCAGCATTGACCGAAAATTTTCCTTTGCCGGATTACAGAAGGTCATGCAGCAAAAGGAGGTCAAACAACAGCAAATACCGCCAAGTCCCCGGCGTGGAATGCGCAGATGAAACCAAATCATTTCAAAACAATTAAAACGATGATATTATGAGTGAGGTATTAATGCAAACCATAGTAGATAAACTAAACGAGATAGATGCAACCGTAGGTCAGCTAAAGGAGAAAATGCCTACAGTCCCCGACTATAGCAGACAATTGACAGCTATTAATCAATCTATCACCCAGGCGCAGGAAAGTGTTGTCAGCCTGCCCCTGCAGTTAAAATTCCCTACAGCCGCCGTCCATACATTGACGCAGCACCTGGAAGTAAATAATGATCTGCTAAGGCGGCCACCCAAACAGGAAATACGACACCACCATCATCTAGCAAAAGGCATTATTGCCAGCGGTGTATTGGGGCTGCTATTGATTATATGCGCCTGCTGGATATACCGGCTGTATGAAAGGCAGGATAATTACAAGGCAAATGACATTAAATACCGTTATCTGAAAATAGAGGGGACTTCATCTTTACAGGCTTTGCTGTACAAAATGGACAGCCTCTACCACAAGGATATGAAGGCAATGAGGGATAGCGTGGTCCAGTGGGAAGCAGACCGGGAGCGGCGCATGGAGCTACAGGAAAAAGCCGCGCAGAAAGAACGGGAGGCCGAGTTACTCAGGGAGCAGGCACAACGTAAGTAGTGGTTGTGCAAAATAAACTGTAACAAATTCTGTTTCCATTGTTTGGAACCCCACGCCAGGGACACGGGGAGCGGCGCGTAGCTCCCCGGTTTATGGCAGTAATCCCGGCTTTCCGCCTGCCGCGGGCTTGCCCCTTTTGTATAGATGATTTTTGCAGCGCCAACACGCTACCCGGCGTTCACGGAAAAATCATCTATACAAAAGGGGCTTTTTCTCCCATCCCCCTCAGCAGCCGTCCTTTGCTTTATTTGCTGCTGGTGAAAAAGAAAAGCCACTGTTGCGGCAGCGGCTTTAATAATATTTATTGAGGAGACTGTTTATTTGATAGCGCCCTTCCTGGCTTTTGACAAAAGCTGATATAGCACTACATCGTCTACTTCAATGAGCCTGGATAGCTTAATGATCTCGTCCACCTCAAAAGTGCCAGGATTATTATAGTGTTTTGTTGATTTATAGTAATTGATCTTCAAATCTGCCCCAATTACTGATTTTGGCAGAATATCATAAATATCCTGGAAGTTTTTCAACTGCCCACTTTCGATTAAAGCCTTTACAGTTTTGTATCTCCTATCTTTTGCCATTAAAGCGAATGTAGAAAGAAGATCAACAATCTTATTTATAATGTCAATATTATTATATAAATAATATAAATATTGATAATTAATATCAGTATTTTGATATTTTCGCTTTACCTTAGCTTATGAAAACAAGCATACAGTTCTTATAAAGAAAATAATTTTAGCTTTGCTGTCTTAAAGTAATTAAGCGCATTGCTTTGATTCTCGTTCCGGACCGCCAAAAGAAGGAACACGAGATGAGGAGTGGTGCTCACGTCTACGGGCGTGGGTACTCGCTTGTCTGTGTTCCAAACCTTGGCGGTCCGGAGCGGCAAGTAGAGACCTGCGCTCTTTTTTATTTTATCGCTTATTCCCAGCCCCGGTCTCTCTCAAAGAATTAGTAAAATTTACCAGGTGTTTTATGACCCAGCTTAAGGCTGCTTAAGATTGTTTTACCTAAACGAATAGGCTATGAACAATAATGACAAGTTATACCCCGAATGGCATGAAAAGCCACTCCGGCTTACTTTGGCCGAAATGAAAAACCCTATAGAAGTAATAGAAGGATTTTTTGAGAAATTTTCATTGCAAGATGTCAGAAGCCGCCTGAAGGACTTATTTACTGATGCAGTCTACTCCGGTGAATCAGAAACCGGGGTATACGATTACCTGACAATGCGTGAGAACCTGGAAAGGCTGACAGAGGCTGCTCACCTTATCCTGGAGAATAAAAAGCCAAGCCGTGATCTTCTTAAAAGTAACCATGAAACCGTCGTTGAGCAATTCATGGGCCTATTGGGGCATGAGCTGAACACTCAGCTATCCACTGCCATAACAGCTATTAGTTGCATCGATTCTTACAAGGACGAAAACACCGGCAAATACAGTATGGATGCCACATTTCACTTTAATGCTATCAAATCAACCATCACAGCCACTATTAACGTATTGAAGAACATGCTTGCTACTGCCAAGCTCAGCAGCGACAGTACTGAAATGACCGTTCAAAAAGAAACGTTCCGGGTTGTACCGTTCATAAATTCCTTTGAACTCCCCTTCTCGTACTACAAGGCTATCCACAGCAAAAAACTGGACATAAAGCTACAGCCTCTGGCGAGAGGTGAGCTTACTACCGATAAAGTTAAGTTAGAACAGGTAATATACAACCTGCTATACAACGCTTTTAAATTCAGTATTCCCGAAACCAACGTAGTACTGGATTGCAGTTGGAATAATTCCCGGATGATCATTAAGGTCAGCAGTATTGGTGAACGCATCCCTTCTGAAAATCTGGATATCATTTTTGAGCCTTACCGGCGGTTAGAGCAGGGTAAAGCAGGCACCGGATTAGGATTGTATATCTGCAAGCTGTATACAGAATTGTTAGGCGGGAACATAGCCGTAGAAAGCAGGGACAGTGGCCTGAACATATTTACCGTAGACATCCCCGACCGGCTTTAGACGCCTGATTCAAATGATAATTTATGGAAGATGAAATTGTATATCCTGTATGGCATGATAAACCATTCAGGTTGACGGTAAATGAAATCGCCAATCCTATGCAGGTGTTGGAGGATTTTTGTTGGGAATATCCGCTTCCAGAGGTGCGAAAGCTCTTATGGGGTTGGCTTTCTGATGCCCTGCATAACAGTGAGGTCAATGCCGGTGCTGTAATAACCCTCTTTGAAAATCTTGATCGTCTGATAGAAGCTGTTCATTTAATAAACCAACGCAATGAAGAATCATCCCTTTAATATCGTTTATTTCTCCTTTGATAAGCCGGGTGAGCATAACATGCCCGTACAAAGAACATTAAAGGTCGTCTTTAATGATTGGGGAGCCTATACCGCATTCCTTAGCAGCGACTTTCTGAAGCAGGAAAAGGTCAATATACTGGCTTCCTGTGGGACAGATGGACCAGACCTTCCGACAGAATGGAAGGCAAAGTTAGAAAAGGCCGTGCCGGATATACATAATGCACTCCTAGTAAGGATTAAGCATCTATTGAATGGAATAAACCTGGAAATCGTAAACCCTCAGTAATACGAATATGAAGACAAATCTTTTCACTACAAGCAACGTGCTGCGCGATATGTACCTGCAGTCCCTTTTTCATGGAGCGGAATTTCATGCACTTATTTGCAAGGAATTTGGATGGACGCCGCAGGATTTTAAGCAACAGGCTACAGGCACCAGACTGTTCTTGCCTGCTGATGTCCAAAATATTATCCGGATTCAGTTGGCAACGTTAACGATAAGACTAGAGCATACCCGTAACTATCAATACGCTGAAAATAGGCAATAGTAAGGCTTGTGGATAGATTTAAATACATAGAAATCAATTCTAAGATCATGTTTGGTAAGCCCGTCATTAGAGGGACGCGCATTAAGGTGGAGCTAATTTTGGAGAAATTGGCTAATGGAGAAACAATAGATGATATTTTGGTAGCTTATCCGCATCTTACTTCAGAAGTTATTCACGCGGCGCTGACGGAATATCAAAAATGGATGAAAAAATAAATTGACAAGCAGCGTTCAAAAGAAATTTAACTCTATAAAGTTCAAAAATACTAATCGAATTAATATTTTGATATATTTACATATCATTGATCATATAATGAATACTTGGTTTCAAAATTTAATTTTATTTCTAAGTGGTGGCTTTTTATGGGAAGGAATAAAATTTGCTTATCCTGAGGTCAACAAATGGTTAGATGGTATAAAAGCGTCTAGAAGGATTCTCGTTGATAATCTCGACCCAATTCTTAAAGCTGCGGATGAACTATATGGTAAATTAGTTTCCTTAGCGAAGGAGGACTTTTCTACATTCATTAATGAACGAAATTCAACTGCTGATGACGTCGCTCTCAATAGGACCTATGTTTGTTACCTATTCGCACAGTTCTGGGCTCATTTAGAATATGTAAGAATTAAAAGTCAATACTCCTCGATTGCCAGAACTAAAAAGGGCAAACAATTAATAAGATTCATTGAAACTTTTGAATCGAGAGAATTTAGAATCCTAGATCGATCTATTCAAAGAATCATCGGCGAAGGGCTAGTCGAGAGTGCCAACAATAACTTCAGAGTAATGAGTTTGAATACTTTTGTCCGCTCAATTAATAATACAGATTCCCCTTTAAAAAACTGGATTGCAGTCCTTGAAAGGAAATTATGTGAATGCACAGACAAAGACAAAAGGCAAAGAATATTGGTCTATGGTGTCATTGTATCAACGCTAATTAATCACTTTGACCCCAAGCATAAGGTAATAAGAGCAAGGGAGATTTATACTAATAAGCTTTCAAGAAAAAGTATGGGTAAAATCATGGGGGCGCTATTCTCACGTTATCTTAATTTTATAAACGATAACAACACACTTTATGGAAAACTGGCAGCCGCCGGTCTTACATAACCGTAGTCATGTTATTTACCATTGGCTTTGCCTGTATCTTAAATAAGTTTGGGTTCAAGCGAAGTGAAAAAAGGAAGTGTAAAGATACTAAATTTTAGCGAAAAGCTACTATTTGAATATTTTCGTTGATAATCAATTATTTAAGTGATTTTTAATAAAGTGGCGTCTCTCTTTTCCCAGATTTCTTTGATTTTTCGGCCTGCTTCTTCTGGGCTAATCCTAATATATTTATAAAAATCTCTAAGGCTTCGGTGACCGCTGATCTTCATAATTAGCTCCACCGGCGTACCGGCCAGGAACTCATTGGTACAGAAAGACCGGCGGCAGGTATGGGAAGTTATCCAGGCATATTTTGGCCGGACAATCACTATGTCTTTATTCCCTTTCTTATAGGAGAACTTAACAGGCTCGCAAATGCCAGCCAGTTTTGCCACTTCCTTTATATACTCATTGAAGTCTGGGTTGTTGACTACAGGGATATGCCTGTTAAATTTGTTAATCAGTATATCTTCCGCAGCATCCCTCAATGGTATTACTACCCAATGGTCGGACTTTCCCTGCTTTTTGTGCAACATATCCCGGCGTATATCTTCTGGCCGGATAGTTGCAAAATCCGAGAAACGAAGGCCGGTAAGGCATCCCAATACAAATAAGTCCCGGAACTTAACCAGGTGAGGGGCATCTGATAGGTCGGTTTGATATATCCGTCCTATTTCTGCCCAGGTAAGATATACCGCATCTGATTCCTCGTCCAGTATTTTGAAGTCGGAAAGGTCAATAGAGGCAATGATTTTGCGCCGCATCCTGTCGCGGAGGAATATCCGTAGATGTTTGATGGTTTTTCCAATGGTTGCAGTCTTCAGCCCCTTTATTACTTCCCGCTTCCCGTTTACTTCCTGGGACCGCCTGCGCTGAACATATTCATAGGCAAGAAAGTCTACAAAGCTCTCATAGAAATTATAATCAAAGCACTCAAACGTAATGGGCTTTTTTCTGTATTCCTGAAAGGCCGCCAGATGATCTTTCATGTTGCGGTAGATATTCAGCATACCAGGTACAACTTTGCCTGTCTTGCATTTAATGTAATCGTCTATCTGGAAAAACAGGTCAAGATTGATTTTAGGGTCAATTGCCGCCGCCGCCTTCGCCTTTTGGGTAAGCGAGACCGGATCAAAATCAGGCCGGAATGTAGCTTTGAGGAACGAAAGCGGATCGCTGATCTTTTCTTTCATCGTAAAATTCAATATATCCTGTGCTACTCTAATGGCCTGCTGCAGCCGCTCATTAAGCGATGACGCATTGCCGTAAACTTCGGGAAGGTTGCCGTCTATGCGCGACCGTTTGATGTTCCAGTAGGCCGGAGGAATGGCTATCCCTGAATTTAAAAGGGTGCGCTTATCAATGGAATGGCAATACTGGATAAAGATTACGCTGGTGCCGTCCCGACGTACAAATTTCTTTTTACATACAGGTTTGATTGGAAGCATAGTTACTCTATAATTTACTCTATAAAAATGCTGTCGGCCTCTATAAAGGTAGTTCATAGAAAAGCCCAACGGAGTTATAGAATATTGAAAATCATAGAGTTATTGTAGTGTTATGTAGTTTGCCGTCTAGTGGAAAACTGCGAAGGAAATCCCAGCGGGATCACAAAGGCACTAGAAATAGTGCCTTTTTCGCTTTTATGCCCCTCCAATCCGGCACTTTTAGCAAATTTTCGTTCATTTATCGCATATGGAAACACCTAATTCATGACCTATTTGGTGACCAATGTATATTGATTATTTTTGGTCACCAATTTCTTTGAAATGCGCCATGATAAGGGATTTTGAAAGAATCAGATGAGCTGCGACAACAATGTCGGGCTATTTGACTTTTAAATAGTGGAGAATTAAAAGCAAACAAAATTTGTCGATCCTGGTATGGCACCGGGGCATCAAAACCAAGACAACAGGACGGTAGAGCTCCCGTCAACATCTGAATTACCATTGATGGCCGACCTGAGGAAATAGCCATCGGCGCTATGGTTCACCCTGACTATTGGGACAAATGTCAAAAAAAGTGCTTACCCGGCGCTGACGATCACGAGAAAATCCACACCTATTTAAAAAAGCGATTATAGACCTAGAAGCGCATTTTCGGGTACTGACCCAAACCTATGAATTGTGACCACTTCTATGCTAAAAAATGTCTTTAACGGATTAGAAGCGCCCCCTACAGCCGTCCAGACGCAAGAAATCACAAAGCATATGCTGATCGAGGCAGCGGACTTGCTTATAGCCAACTTTGCGTAAAACAATCAGTCGGGATCGAGTGCGGGCACCCTCTTTACCAATGCCTAATATTTTCTTAAATTGCACACCCCCTGTCCTAAACTTAGGGTACACCTCAAAGTTCACATAAAAAAACGATGTTATGCAGGCTACTGATTTTAAAAAGTTATTCAAGAAATACCCCCATTCCGATTGGGTTATTGATGAAGAAACTTCATTGCCGGTTAGCCTTTTGAATAAAGACTATGTAGGATTAATATGTAAGAAGTGTGGGAATAGAAAGAAACATTCTGTCGGTAATATTAAGCACACGCTACTTAAAAATATAGCACATTGCCGATGTACAAGGTGTTTAACAGAGACTGAACGAAAGAGAACCAGCGAAAACGTAGTTAAAAGAGTAAAAGATAGAATTAATTCAATTCCTGATTTTCCGTGGATGCTAGATGAATCCCTATTGATCCCCAATAGGCGGTACGATTCTAAATCATTATTACCATTACTTTGTAGAACCTGCAATACACCAGCAGAACATTCGTCCTCAAATATTCAAACATGTATTCAACGTCCAGGGCATATACGTTGTCAGGAATGTAAAATAAGAAGTGTTTGGAAAAAGAAAACCGCAAGTAGAACCAAGGGAGAATTTGAGCTTGATGTAAACAAAACTAGCGATGGATTTAAGATAATGCACCAAAAATGTGGTAATTATTATTATTCGAGTAATCCAAATCTCGTTCACAGGTATTCCTGTTTTTTCTGTTCTTCAAATAAAGTGGCGATCACCAAAATGAGGGATTTAGAACAGATAAGTGCCTACTTTAAGGTCAAAACGAGGGGAGAATTGAAATTTCACAACTTTGATTTTGATTCCCGCACATTTACGGTCTCATGTATTGAGCATCCTGAGTGTGGAACGTACCTGCTTGCCTGGAAATCATTTCTGCATTCAGACAGAAATGGCCGTACCTATTGTTGCAACCTTTGCCGTAAACAAAGATTGCGTAGTACAACTTCTGACGAATATAATGCTAAAATTAAAGACTTAGCTTTAACAGTTGATGATAATATCGATGGGAAACTGAACCTCTCAGAGAAATTATTACATCACTGTGTGGCAAATAGTCATCATCCTGCTTTTTATGCAAGTCCAATTGAAGTAATATATAAGAATAAACGGTGTTCATATTGCTCCAGCTCTACTTCTTATCACAAGGACTTTGATTTTATCAGGAATTATGTTGAAATGGATGAAGATCGTTTTTTTACACATTCGGGCAAAAGATTTAAGCTACTGTCTTCCAAAGATGAGATTGATAATCAGATAAAACCTTTTAAACATCTTGCTTCTGTTAAAATACGATTAAAAGAATTGACATGTGCGCTTCATGATGAGTATGAAATTTCCTGGGGCAGTTTCTATTATCGACACATGGCATGTGGTAAATGTTCTAAGGAAAGTAATGTATCATATGCTCATAATTATTATCAGGCTTTACTGGAATATTTCAAGCAGGAATATATCCCTGAATATCCGGTTAAAATTGATGACAAAACAACCTATAGAATTGATTTCAAATTAGTGACAAAACCTAATTTTCTTGAAATAGACAGCACACTTCACGTTGGTAACGGGTGGGATAAAAAAAATAGGGAATCATACATGCTAAGAGATAGGCAGAAAGATTTAAAGTTTAAAGGTAATATTGAACGTATCAAATTATATGATGACCAACATCGGGCCCTGCCAACAAAGATTCAATTAAGAGTGATAGAGGACGCCTTTGCTAACAGGGCTGCAAATAATGGAATACATATTACCAGAAATGAAATTGAGGAAGCTAAAAAAGACGATCAATTCTTTAGAAATTCGAGAATTACAAATATTGCCAAAAAACTTCATTATTACCACGGTAACCATATTGAATTTAAGGATAAAGGACATGTTGGTATTCTAGAAACAAGAAGGACGAACGAGACTGAATTTCATTGTACAGTGAATCAGGAATCTTTTAGAAGGAATATTATTTCAGTATTCAGAATGCATTTCATCTGCCCCGTTTGTTCCCAAAAGATACACACAGGGAAACAGGATAGCTATCTTTTTGGCGAAGGAAAAATTAACATAATAAGAGAGTTAGTTGAATCAAAGTTTAATGGCAAATTCGACCTTCAATATTGGCAAACTAATCAGCCTGCATTTTTTTTTCTAACAGTCGTTTTTCCAGTGTGGGATAGTCATAGAAAAAGAGAAATATATCTTCCATTGAGAGATCTTTTAAGTTTCCCTGCCAAAGTGCTGGAAAAGAAAATAGCCTGTGGTCGATATAACGATTACAGAACCAATAAATACCACAGGGAGATCGCTGCCCCAAGCAGCCGTGTGGCTAGATATGCGCTTGTGTCAACGGCAAACATAGGTCGAGATAATCGTTTGTTATATAATAAAAGAACTACCCATTTGTTTAACCAATACCATATAAAAGCTAAGTTTATAAACCGATGCATGAAAGAAGATGCAGATGCTGATTATATTGGGAAGTTGATAGCAGAAAACGAAAGTAATTTTAAGATATTTATTCATAAAAACCCGTTGGAAGCAAAACGGAAGTTAGCAGTCTATGATAGGAAAATAATTCCTTTTTTTACAAAACAAAAAATGTATAAGTTGCATACTCCCCGAAAAAAATATGTTTGCAGCAAACAGCTCTTATTAATTAAGGATTTGAGATGTGGCCATTTATTTTATTCAAGTTGGAACTGGATAACAGTACGAATGAACAAAGGAGCGCATCCTATTCAATGCCAAAGAAAGGATTGCTTCCACAGATATTACCTGACAACCAACCCGGAACCAAGAAAAATACCCCAAGAAGACATATTACAGATGTTTAATGACTTATTTCATGGTCAATATTATCCAGCCTTTCCAAATCAAAAGATTATGGTCAAACCTCCAATACATATTATTCATTTGCCATCAGGCAGACATTTTACCGCTAGTGTAGACAATTTTAAAAGAGGAAAGTTTCGATGTGAGTTTAAAAATTTGAATATGAAAGAGTTATGCATGAGGTTTCCCACGTGGAGCAAGAAGTGAGGTGATTGATGAACCAAGTCTCTATTATTTGATTTTCAATCGTAGCCATTGATGTTATTTTTCCAGAAGATTTTTGATATTATTTAAAATTCCCTTCCAATTGCCAACCGAATAGTCTCGGGATTGCTCGTTATTTAAAAATATTCCTGTATTACGCAACTCGTAAATTTACGCACTGAACTATAATGTAAAAGGATACATCAAAATTTTTCCTTTCCATCTAAATACAATAAGCCTGAAGCTACTTAAAAGCCGCGATCTATAAGGCATTAACATAGTACCAGCGGGAGCACCAAGTCACTTTTAAAAAGTGGCTTTTTTCTTGCAAACCCATGTAAAATCAACGGTTTCCACAAAAAAGCATAACAAACACGTACAAGTAATTACAGGCAAAAAGGGTACCTATTCGGGTACCCTTTTTCTTTTCCGACATTTGGTACCCGAGCAATCAGTTAAAAGCCCGACGAAATTCCAGTGGCGACAAATTCGTCTTCTTTTTGAAAAGCGTGCTAAAGGATTGCGCGTGCTCAAAGCCCAGGGTATAGGCGATCTCGCTGACGGAGAGACGGGTCGTGGAAAGCTTTTCTTTGGCTTTGGCGATCAGTTTTTCATGAATATGCTGCTGTGTATTCTGCCCGGTGTGAATCCGAAGCAGGTCACTGAGGTAGTTCGGCGACAGGTTCATCTGCGCAGCAATATATTGTACCGTGAGCAAACCCGGTACTTCGCTGTTATAGTAGTCATCGAGCAATTGCTCAAACCTGGTCAGCAGCGCCGAATTATTATTCTTACGGGTCAAAAACTGCCGCTCATAAAAACGGTTGGAGTATTTAAGCAAACTCTCGATCTGCGTCAGGATGATCTCCTGGGTGTGCTTATCGATATGCTGGCACTCCTTATCAATTTTATGAAGGATCGTGATCAGGTCATCTTCCTCTTCGGCCGACAGGTGTAGCGCTTCGTTAACCGCGTAATCGAAAAAACCGTAATGATGAATGTTGTTCGCCAGCGTATGTTGTAACAGGAAGTCCGGGTGAAAGATCAAAAGATAACCGGACCCGCATTCCATATTTTGCAGGTCCAGTTGTTGCACCTGGTTAGGCGCGGTAAAACTCAATACGCCTTTATCGTAATCATAATGCTGCTGTCCGTACCTGATCTTGCCTTTGACTTCACGTTTGAGCGCCACGCAATAAAAGCGGTTAATGAAACCTTTCCAGACCTCGTCTTCCAGAAAAACGCTTCCCGCCAAATTGATCACGCTCACCAGTGGGTGACGAGGTTCGGCCAATGACAGCAGCCTGTGAAATTCTGATATCGAATTAATGGCGTTCATAACCAAAATTAATCAATTAAGCCCATACTGAACTCGTCATAAGGTGCGCCCGTGTCCGTACCCAAAGGAACGATGCTTTCCAGTTGTGAAAGATCCGCCTCCGTTAACTCAATGGTAGTCGCCGCAAGATTTTGCTCCAGGTACTTTCTGCGTTTCGTTCCCGGGATCGGTAAAATCCCCTTGCTCATGATCCAGGCCAAAGCCAGTTGCGAAGAAGTAACGTTTTTAGCTTCCGCCATGGCTTCAATTGCCTTGACCAATTCAATGTTCTTATTAAACATTTCGCCCTGGAAACGCGGGATCGCTCTGCGGAAATCGTTCTCCGGCAGGTCATCGATGCTTTTGATCTGTCCCGACAAGAACCCACGGCCCAATGGTGAGTAAGCTACAAACCCGATACCCAGTTCATTTAATGTTGCCAACACCCCGCGCTCTTCCACCGTTCGTTCAAATAAGGAATACTCGCTTTGTACTGCGGTGACCGGGTGCACGGTATGCGCCCGCTTAACCGTTTCAGACGACACTTCCGACAGACCGATATAACCTACTTTACCTTCTTTAACCAGCTCTGCCATGGCTTCAACCGTTTCCTCGATCGGCGTATTTTTATCCAGGCGGTGCAGGTAATACAGATCGATGTAATCGGTACCGAGGTTCTTTAGCGAACGCTCTAAAGATTTCTTCACATAGTCCCTTTTACCGTTGATGGCCCAGGTCACTTTGTTGTTGTCATCAATTTCCCAGCCAAACTTGGTGGCCAAAATATACTGATCGCGTTTACCGCTGATGGCCTTCGCAATGAGCTGCTCATTTTTCAGCGGCCCATACAGGTCAGCAGTGTCCAAAAAATTACCGGCCAGCTCGAGCGAACGGTGAATCGTCCTGATGGCTTCCTGCTCGTCCGCAGGGCCATACATATGCCCTTCTTCAAAGCCTGTCATGCCCATACAGCCCAGGCCGATCACTGGCACCACCAAACCCTGGCTGCCCAATGCAATTTGTTTTATTTCCATGATCCAAAGGTCGGCAAACCCAATCGCGCGCCTGTATGCAAATCCCCGAAGCTTGTAAGCGAACCAGGGAATGGTATTTTAAACGTCCTCCAGTATATAAATAACTTTGCATCTCATCTTTTGAAAATCGATTTAACAGTTACAGTCTGGACGCAAAACTATTCCTTTGGATCCCCCCCTACTCCCTCCTCAGCACCACCACCGGGTTGCTCCTCGCGGCCTTCAACGTCTGCGACCCGATCATAACGAACGCGATCAGCAATACCAGCAGCAGGCCGGCGGACAATTCCGTGATTTGCACGGGTGTATGATAGGGAAAATTGGGCAGCACAACGGTTTTGAAGAAAAAGTAGGTTGCCGGCAGGGCGATAAGCGCCGATACCGACAGGAGCAACAGGAAACCGCGGCTCAGTAAGTATATAAGGTTGCCAACGCTGGCGCCCATCACCTTCCGGATGCCGATCTCCTTTATTCTTGTTTCCGTAGTGAATACCACCATGCCGAACAAACCCATTGACGCAATGGAAATGGCCAGAAACGAAAGGAAACCAATGATCTTGATCATGGTGGAAAACTCGCTGTAGGCATCTTCTATTGCTTCATCATAGAATTCAGCCGTAAATGGATGCACCGGGTCGATCTCCTTCCATGCGGCGGCTATCCTGTCCAGGGTAGCCGGCATGTTGGCGCTTTGTATTTTGGCGCTGATGATGGCCCGGTCTTCAGGTGTCCAGAACGTAAATGCTACCGGGCCAATGAGGTGCTCCACCTTGCCGTAATGAAAGTCCTGCATGACGCCAACAATGGTCAATTTGCGCCCGTTCAAGGTGATCTGCTCCCCGATTGCCTTCCGGGGGTTGTTGGCGCCAATGTGGAACCGCTTTAAAACCTGCTCGTTAACGATCACCTCGCTGACCGCCTCGGCGCTGGCCGGCCGGGCAATGAAATTGCCGCCGGCCAGGAGCTTATAGTCATGCAGCGGCAAATAATTTTCATCAACATGGTTGGTCATCACCAGCGCAGAATCCCGCGAATCCTTGTATTTCATAACGCCGCCCCAGGCATTCCCAACGCCGGTGGTGATCAGCGACCGGGATACCCCGGTTACTTCCGGCATCTCACGAAGCTCCCGGATCAATACATCGGGTGTATTATCCAGCATATTAATGTTCAGGATGTTGGCGGTACTGAATCCCAGGTCAAATGCCAGTATGTGCCTGTACTGCACATAGCCGACGGCGGTGGTGGTGATAAAGATCAGCGTAACCGTGTATTGCACCACCACCAGAGCGCGGCGGAGCGTCAGGTGCTTGAACATTTTCACGGATGAAGCGCTGCCAAACGCATGAATGGGGTTGACTTTTGAAAAGAATATCGCAGGCATAAAACCGGCAATAACGCCTACGCCTACCGAAAAAACGATGAAAACTACCACCATGGCTGGCGTGAGGTCCAGCTTCACCGTGCGCTGCATCTCCGGGGCCATGTTGATCAGCAACGGCCGCAATACGAGAAACAGGAAAAATGAAAGCAGCAGGGATGCCAGGGAGATCATGACCGCCTCGGCCAGGAACTGCAGCCGCACCTCGCTTTTTCCGGCGCCGATCGCTTTGCGGAGGCCTATTTCCTTAACGCGGCGCATCGCGCGCGCTATCGAAAGATTGGTATAATTGAAACACGCAGATAATATCACAACAAATGCCAGCCCGCCGAGTATCCAGAGTACCACAGGGGGCATGTGAGGGCCCGTGAAGCCGGGGCCGCCCTCGGATTGACGCAGGCTCTCTCCTACCACGATGTTATATAAAGGAAGCAGTTCGAGCTGGATCCTGGTATTTTCTTCGGCAAGGTTCTCCTCCCTGGCAAGCGCGTTGAGTTGCGCGCGGATGGCGGCCATGTCGGCATCTTCCGAGGGCAGCAGGTACACGGAGCTGGACCACATGTTTGTCCAGGCGGTAAAACGTTTATCGGCTTTATGGAGCTGCTCAGCCGTGGACAATGATATCAGCGCTTCAAAACTGATATGCGAAAAGAAGGGAACGTCCTTCATGATACCGGTTACCTGGTAAACGACCGTATCGATCCTGATGGCCTTCCCAAGCGCAGCCTGGTGGCCGAACAGCTTCCTGGCGGCCGTCTCCGTGAGCACAACCGAATAAGGATCTTTCAGCGCCGTTTCGGGATTGCCTTCCAGCATCGGGAAGGTAAAGATCCTGAACAGCGACGGCTCCGCCCAGAAGCCCCTGATGGGGAGTATATTGTCGCCTACCTGCGCATCGCCGGAAAAGTCGTTGCGCATAATAGCCACTTCTTCAATGCCCGTCACCTTCTCGCGGATGAGCCTTCCCGTCCTGATGGATGTGGTCGCAAACTTGCCGTTTTGCTCATTGTTGGACGTCAGTATGTTGGTAATGCGATAGATCCGCTCGCCGTTTTTGTGGAACCTGTCGTAGGAACGCAGGTCGAGCACAAACGCGATCAGCAGTAACCCTACGGACATACTGATGGCGAGGCCCAGGATATTGATGAATGAGAACAGCTTGTTGCGCATGATGTTGCGCCCTGATGTTTTGACGTAGCTTCCGATCATGACCCGGTTCATAAAAAGGTGGACAAATATTGATCTTCGCACCGTATAACTTCTGAAGAACTTGAAAGCGTCAATGATGTAGATCAGCTTTGCACGGCGCGGCCCGGTGGAGCGCACATTCCGCTCAAAGCATTCGTGGAGGTCGCCCATAAGGTCCTCTGCGAGCCCGGGCTTACAATACCATGCTATAAATCGCTGCGCCCAGGAGGGCGGATGGTGTGGCCGTTGTTCTTTCATGCTACATTTTTTCCCAGGCCAGCAACGGTATCCTGGCCCACAGTTGCTCACGCATCGACCTGGCGTTGATCAATGCGGCCTTTCCCTGTGTAGTAAGTTGATAGAACCTTTTGCGTTTACCGCCACGGGCCTTCGTTGCTTCCCCCAGTTCACTTTTCACAAGGCCCTTCTCTTCCAGGCGATTGAGCACCGCGTGCACCACGCCAAGCTTCACGGAACGGCCGGTATGGTTCGAGAGCTCGTCGCATACCGCTACGCTGTATGCTTCGTTTACTAAGGCTGCAACCGTGAGCAGCACCAGCTCTTCAAATTCTCCGAGGTTTGTACCTTTCATCTCCGGTATTAATTCCGTAAATGTATGTAAAAAGACGGTATTATACATACAAAATGTAAAAAAACAAATGCACGCCGCCTGGCGTGCATTTCATGTATTGTCAGTATTGCCGGATTACCGCATCAGGCTGATATTGGTAAGACCGCCGTCTGAAAGTATTTCCGTACCAACTATAAAAGCTGAATCATCCGATGCCAGGAATACAGCGGCGTTGCCGATATCTGCGGGAAGCCCCTGTCTGCCTGCCGGCGTGATAGCTATCCAGGCCTGTTTCACCTGTTCCAACTGTTCCTGCGGTACGATCTTTCCAAAAACAGGGGTATCGATAGAGCCGGGGGACAGCGCATTCACCCGTATCTTTCTCGGCAACAGGTCCAGCGACAAGCCTTTGGCCAATGATATGATGGCCGCCTTCGCTGCGCTGTAAATGGCCATTCCCGGTGCGGCCCGGTGCGCAGCGCTGGACCCGATCAGTATAACGGAAGCGCCGTCGTTTAGATAGGGAAGCGATCTTTGCACGGTGAAATAGGCGCTTTTTAAATTCAGGTCCATATAACGGTCATAGTTCTCTACCGTGACATCGGTGATGGCCGCCATCGGAAAACCATCCACGATACCGCCTGCATTCACTACCAGCGCATCGATCTTCCCGAACCTGTCAGCGGTCCTTTCAAATATATTCTCCAGGTCGTCGATGCTTGTAACATCCGCCTTAATGCCGATAAAACCGGCGCCCAGCGCGTCTACAGCGCTTTTCAATGTTGCTTCATTCCTTCCGGTAATCGCGCCAACCGCCCCTTCCTTCCTGAATGCCTCCGCAATGCCGAATCCAATACCGCTATTGCCGCCGGTGATCACGGCTACCTTATTTTTTAACTTATCCATGCTTGTTGTTTTTATAAACCGTAAATACCTCCCGAAACAGAGATCTTCTCGCCGGTGATCCAGGCTGCGTCATCCGAAGCAAGGAACACGGCAACTTTTGCAATATCTTCCGGCTGCCCGGTACGACCCAGCGGCGTACTGGCCACCAGCCTGGCTTCGGCATCGCTGCCGATAAAGCCCGCGCTACGCGAACCCTCCGTTTCCACAACACCGGGCAGAATGGAATTGATGCGGATATTTCTCCCGCTGAATTCCTTGGATAACGCAATCGTAATGGTATCCAGCGCTGCCTTGGTGGCGGAATACACCGACCCCGTGGGAAGCGGCATTTTACCGGCCTCGGAACTGATATTGATGATATTGCCGCCCTTCTCGCCAAACAGTTTCAAAGATGCCTGGATGGCGAGCAAAGATCCCAGGACATTGACGTTGAACTGGCGGTGAAAAGCTTCTTCCGATACCTGTTCAATAGGCTGGTACTCGTAGATGCCGGCATTGTTCACCAGGATATCCAATCCCCCGAAAGCATTTTTCGTTTCCTCAAAAAGCCCGGTTATACCGGCTGCTTTCGAAACATCGCCCTGCACCGGGATGGCCGTGCCCCCGCTATCCGTAATGGCTTTCACCACTTTCTCCGCATCTTCTTTACCGGATGCGTAATTCACGACCACTTTTGCTCCTGCTGCCGCAAAATGCCGGGCGATAGCGGCTCCTATTCCTTTTGAAGCGCCTGTAACGACGGCTACCTTATTCTTTAGTTTAGTCATTCTTTTGATGGTTTAATTCCTGGGCTGCGAAGTTAGACCATGTGGATTTATTTTAGTTACTTTGTATCCAAAAGTAACAGTAACCTTGAGGTAACAAAGTAACTTATGACGTGCACCGATTTTGAAAAGACACACAAAAATGAAATGAGGGCTATCCAGGATTCAATGGACGTATTGAACGGGAAATGGAAAATAGCCATCATCTCGTCCATCTGCTATTATAACAAGAGAAGGTTTTCCGATATCCTGGGCGATATAGAGGGTATTTCCAACAAAATGCTGAGCAAGGAACTGAAGGAACTGGAGTTGAACAAACTGATCAAACGGACCGTCCTGGACACACAACCTGTAACGGTTCAATATGAGCTTACCGAGCACGGGAAAACCCTGCAGACCATCATCAACAACCTCACGGATTGGGGAATAAAGCACCGGAAGGAAATAATCGGGAAATAGTTTTTTATCAAAATTTGTTGTATAACCCGTGGTGCTACAGCATCAAAGCCGCATAGACCCTGCGATCTATGCGGCTTTAATATTTTAAGGGCGCCTTCCCGGATCAGGCATCCGGTATCTCGGGCTCCACTAATTTGGCCAGTTTCTCCAGCGATTCCTGCCAGCCTAAATAACACATTTCGGCCGGTATCGCGGCGGGAATGCCTTCCTGCGTGATCTTTATTTCGGTACCGGCAATGGTTTTCCGCAGCCACACGGTGGTGACCATTTCTCCCGGCAGGTTGGGATCGTCAAACTTATCCGTATATTTTAAAAACTCGTTAGGTGTAAGTTCCAGGTACGTTCCGCCGAATGAATGGCCATTCCCGGTTGAGAAATTCTGGAACGACATTTTGAAAGTGCCCCCTTTCTCTACCTTCATTTCCTGCACGGTGCAGGTAAATCCATAAGGAGGTAACCATGATGCGATAGCGGTAGCTTCCGTAAATGCCCGGTATACTTTTTCCGGGGATGCTTTAAGCACCCTGTGTAGTGAAACATTGTTGCTTGACATAAGATAATATTTTTTGTTCCTACTCGTCTGGCTTTTCGGTTCCGCCCGTTTTTTGTGGTCGCTGCTCCACTTAGCTGTATATTGGTTGTTTAGCGATTGCCTTTCGACACAACAAAGATGGCAAGAAGATGGAACTTGGAGCGTGGCTATATATGACAATTAAAGGGCCGTTTGCGACACGTTATCCTGCCGGCCTCAAGCATTTCCCCCTTGCTTCTAGTATCATTTTTGATCAGCTATTTTTATAACTGACCGGCTATGACGAAAGTAATAACAGCACAGGCAAACAACAGCACAGACAGTAAGCTGCCCTACCTCTTCTCCCTGGCAATAATAGCGATGCTCGGGCTATGCTACTGGCTGATCCCTCCTTTCCAGGAGGCTGTGAAGGAAGCGTTTGAGGTCCTCACCAGCAAAGACCGGCAGCGGATCAATGACTGGGTATCACAGTTCGGCCTGCTTGGGCCGCTGATACTGGTCGTGTTGATGATGGTGCAGATGTTCCTGTTTGTTGTGCCGAACGTGCTGGTAATGCTGGTGGCCATTACCTGCTACGGACCGGTATGGGGATCGCTCATTTCACTGGTGGGGGTCTTTGCCTCCTCGTCGCTGGGCTATATGATCGGCCGGTTCCTCGGTCCGTCCATTGTAAATAAATTCATCAGTGTAAAAACGCAGGAAAAGATCCGGGGCTTTATTAAAGCGTATGGCGTGCCGGCCATTGCCATTACCCGACTTTCTTCCCTGTCCAACGATTCACTCAGCTTTGTGGCGGGCATCCTGAAAATGAGCTACTGGAAATACATACTGGCCACACTGGCGGGCATTACCCCGCTGGTAGTGCTGCTGGCCATTTATGGCAAGAACGGCCGGATTGAAAAAGCGCTGATCTGGATAGCCGCCATTTCGCTGGTGCTGCTGGTGCTTTATATCATCATAGACAAACGGCGGAAAAAAAGGAAGCACCAGCCATAACCTAGATATCATTAACGGCGTTAAACTGCTCCAGGGCCTGGTAAAACGCTCTTTCCTTCTCATACACTTTTTTATACCTATCCTGCTTTTGCAGGTTCAGTTCAAGATACTTGTCCTGCGCGGCCCGCAATGCTTCCCCCCCGGCCTGCTGGATAGCTTCCCGCTGGGAAATTTCCTCCCGGTCAAAGACGTGCAGCTCCTTCAGCGCCGTATAATAGGCTACGGCGGCCGTTTTCAGCTCATGGCCCTGCCTGATGCCCTCCGCCGGCAATGTTTCAATCTCCCGGATCAGTTGGTCAAATTCCTTTTCCTGCTTGTCCACCTGCGCCAGCGCGCCCTGGAAGTCGTTCTTTACCAGGAAGTTCAGTTTCTGTTCCTCCAGGCCGTTTTTGCCCACCAGCATGTTAAATACCATACGTTCCTTCCGGACAATATTTTCCTTGAGCGCGATGGCTTTACGGGGTTTGCAGGAAGCCATGCTTACCAGTAAAAAGGCGGCAGCCAGCATGATCTGTTCCGTGCTTCGTCTCATTGTATGGTCATTGATTTTTTTGGGTTAAAGACATATCGGGCCTGTATGGGCATCAACAAATATAGTAGTTTTAAGTTTGTAAAACTACCAGCATATGAACAAGGAAATACAGGCCTACAATGATTCCATGCCGGACGCAGATAAAGCGATCTGCCAGCAGCTTGCCCGGGAAATTGACAGGCACCTGGCTAAGGCGGAATGCAAGATATGGCACCGGCACCCGGTATGGTTCCTGGATGGCAACCCCATTGTGGGCTATAGCAAGCTCAAAGGCTGCGTGCGCCTTTTGTTCTGGAGCGGGCAATCTTTTGATGAAGCAGACCTGCAACCGGAAGGCAGCTTCAAGGCAGCAGAAGCCCGCTACACGGATGTAAAACAGGTAGACACCGCGCTGTTAAAGCGCTGGCTTGAAAAATCCGCGAAGATCCAGTGGGATTACAAGAACATTGTTAAGCGCAAAGGCGTCCTGGAGCGCTTGCGCTAGCTTCCCGGCTTCAGGCATTGGTCCGCTGCAGCAGCTTCCGGCTCTCCTTACTCACAAATGTGATCGGCACAAACTTGTCCGTGGGCGCCCCGATATAGTATACCGTCCACTCCGGGTCATGGTGCGCCAGCATTTCACTGATACAATCCGCCCGGTGCCCCATGGGATTGGAACAGTCGTCCCAGTAGAACAGCTCCACCCGGTAGTGCAACTGTTGCTTCTCGTTGTTGATCGTTACTTCCACCTCGATCTCCTGCTTGCCCGGAAGCGGAGGAATAGGAATGACTATGTGGCTCATGGTCTCTATGTTATAAAAGCGTTCCCGCAAGAAGGCTGCCAGCTTATCACGGCACGTAATACGCCAAACTTATGCATGCTTTTTTTCCTGTAACTGTCCAGGTACGGGCGCCGGCGTCCGGAAACGGACAATAAGGCCAGCCCCTCCCCTCCCGTCACATGATCAGTTCCGCCGCCTATCCACTTCCCGCCCGCCTGGCGCCGCTGAAATCGTTATTTTCGGTGAATACCATTGTTTTTTTATCACATCTAACTTTAGCATTTACCGTTATGAAAAAAGTAATCCTATTCCTGTCATTTATATTGACAGTCCGCACTGGCTTTAGCCAGCCACAGCCTGCCCAACTGGCTGACGGGATCACAACCGCCACGATGGAGGAAGAACAGTTCAACGCCGGCAAGATCAGGGCCCTGGCGGCGGAGGTCGAAAAAGGCACCTATCCCAATATCCACAGCTTGCTGATCAGCCGCCATAACAGGCTCATATACGAAAATTACTGGCCGGGACAGGATGAGCAATGGGGCAATGCAATGGGTGTGGTGCCGCATCACCGCGACAGCCTGCATGATATAAGAAGCATCACCAAAAGCATTGTGTCTGCCTGCGTAGGTATCGCTATCTCCCAGGGAAAGATCAAAAGCGTTGATCAACGGGTCTTTGATTTTTTCCCGGAATACGCGAAGCAGGATACCGGCCTGAAAGCCACCTTGACTATTAAGCACCTGCTCACCATGAGCACCGGCCTGGCATGGAATGAACAGGTGCCTTATGACAACCCGGAGAACAGCGAGATCAGGATGATCAACAGCCCGGACCCCGTGGGCTATGTGCTCAGCCAGCCAATGGAAGTACCGCCGGGACAGCAGTGGAAGTACAATGGCGGCACTACGCAGTTGCTGGCCGCCATCATTGAAAAGGCCACCGGGCAGCGGATAGACCGGTATGCCCGGCAGTATTTGCTGGAGCCCCTGGGGATCACCCGGTTCACGTGGTTCACATTTCCCGGTACCGATATGCCGGCTGCCGCATCCGGCATGCGCCTCCGGGCAAGGGACCTGCTGAAGTTCGGCCTGCTGTACAGCAACAACGGCAACTGGCAGGGCCGCCAGATCGTGCCGGCAGAATGGGTGCAGGAGTCCTTCCAGTCCCATATCAAGATCTTTGAAACGGGCTTTTATGGTTACCAGTTCTGGATCTTCATGGATAAGGTGCAGAACAAAACGGTACGGGTAGTAGCCTGCGTGGGAAACGGGGATCAACAGGTATTCTTTGATCAGGAGAAAGGCACCGTAACAGTCGTGAATGCCGGGAATTACAATAAGTGGAACGGCCAGAAAAACGCTGCCGATATGATGCGGGATTATGTGTACCCCGCAATGGAGCAGTAAAAAAATAAGTATGCCACCCGGGGTTCCGGGTGGCATACTCCTGCTATGGCTACTATTGTTTAATGATCCGCATGGTCTTTCTTTCGTGCGCCCCTTCCAGTGAGAGGAGGTATACGCCGCCAGGCAAAGCGCTGATGTCTTTGCTGATACGCTTTTCTCCCGGCGCCATCCGCCAGCTAAGCACCAGCCTGCCCTGGATGTCAAACACCTTTATCAGCGTATAGGCATGGTCTCCCGGTACCACCAGGATATGGCCGCTGGTGGGGTTCGGGTACACGCCGGGCTTCAGATCGCCTTCATTACCCGGGGCATCCTCCTGCTGAACAAGGGCCGGCAACATGCTGCGGGCCTGCCCGCCCCCGGTGCCGCAGTTATCGATCGTGAACCAGTTGAACCGGAACGATCCGGACACCACATGAATGCCGGTGTAGCTTAATGCCGGCAATGTGATCGTGTCCGTGATGGTTTGCCACTGCCCGCCGGTGGAGGGAATATCAATAATGCCGAAATTGAAGCTGCTGTGGCCCACCTTTACCTGCGCAGGCGCGGTGGAAGATACGCGGAAGCTGATCCTGTACAGGCCTGCAGTGGGTACGTTCAGCGTATTATAGGCAAACCAGTGCCCGGCCGCCAGTCCTGTAAAATGCTGCGCGCCGCTCACATCGTCGGTAGCCACCAGCGAAGGACCGGAATGCCGGAAAGCGCAGCTCTCCGCCTCGTAACGGGTATTTACCGAACATTCGTAGATCATGATCCAGGCCGTGTCTGCAAGACCGGCAGCGCTGGCTGTTACCGGGTACAACCCGGGCGTTGCATTGGCCGTTACCAGCCCGGTAGTGTCCACCGTATTATTGGCGCCCCCTACTCCCCAAACCAGGGAAGGCACGGGAACCGGCTGGTTGGCGGCATCATAAGCGGTGGCGCTGAACTGGTAGGAATCGCCTGCGCCCAAGTGCGCGGTATCAGGCGTCAGTGCAATACGCACCGGCTCATCGGACGCTTCCGCACAGTTATCAATGGCAAACCAGTTAAACCGGAAACTGCCCGACATCGCATGAACGCCGGTATAGGACAGGGCTGGCAGCGTAAGCGTGTCTGAGATGGTCTGCCATTCGCCATTCGTAGATGGCACATTGATAATACGGAAAGTAGCGCCTCCATGACCGATCTTTATCTGGGCAGGCGCCGTAGTGGATACCCGCAGCCGGATATTGTACCTGCCTGCGGAAGGCACGTTCAAATTACTGTACGCAAACCATTTGCCGGCGGTAATGCCTGCAAAATGCTGTCCGCCGTCTACATCGTCGGTCGTTTCCTTGTAAGGGCCGGAAGCATGGGAAGAGGCGGACTCGGCTTCATAGCGCTGATTCACCGTACAGGTATACGCCAGCACTACCTCCAGCGTATCACTGATGGCGCCGGCCCTGGCTATAATGACAAAGCTGCCGGGTGTATTCCCCGCGGTCAGCAAACCATCGGGGCTGATGCTGTTACCGCTGCCGCTCACCGACCAGTATACCGTATCTCTTACCGGCACCGGGGTGCCGTACTGGTCATATCCTTTTACCGTGAATTGCTGGGAAGCGCCCAGCGGCACCGTTACGGTATCCGGCATTATTTCAAGCCGGGAGAACACCGGCACGGTCATCACTTCGGCAAAGGCCGTTCCTGCCAGCCCGCCGGATGTTGCCGTAATGGTGTACTGCCCTACGCTGTCCGCCTGCAGCAGGCCATTGGCGCTGACCTGGTTGCCGGTGCCGGAAACAGACCAGGCGGGAGCAGGTGCAAGCATTATGTAATTGCTGTCCGCATCATAGCCCCAGGCATTGAATTGCACTGTTTCCCCGGTGAAGACCCGGGCGCTGTCAGGCTTTATCACTACGCTGGCGACCTGGTGGGCCGATGCCGGCACGATCTCCAGCCAGTTGAAATTCCAGCCGCCGGTATTGGACTGTACGCGGATCGTTTTTTGTCCCTGGCCCAAAACAATGGGAGCGGATGTAACGGTGATCCACTTTTGCCAGCCGCCGCTGGCGGGCAGTTGCACAGTAGCCAGCTCCGTGGTATCCTCGATCACCGTCAGTGCCGAAAGCGCGTTCACCGCTACCCGGAACCGGATGCGGTAGGCCTGGCTGTCCGGCACATCCAGGTCATATTCAAACCAGGTCTGGTTGCCGATATAGCTCATATTCAGGCCCCCGCTGGTATCAGCAGTGGTTTCCGGCCGGGAGGAGTTGAAATTATCGTAATCCTCAGCCTCTATTCTTGCCGGCACCGGCTTGTAATTGGTGGCCCTTGCCTGCACATTGACGGAGCCCGACAGCGTCACCGTATCATAGGTAGCGGTGGCGGTCACTACGCCGGAGCTGTTAATGGTGGCCAGGCCGCCGGCAGTGATCACGTTACCATTGCCCGTGATGCTCCATACCGGGGTAATGCTGTCCAGCACGTGCCCGTTCTGGTCCCGCATTTTAGCGGTGAACTGTTGCGTTTTCCCGGGCAACACGGATACACCGGCCGGAAGTATTTCCACGGAATCCAGTACCGGCGTGCCCAAGCCCTTCTGGTAAATGCGCACATAATCCACCAGCATGCTGTCCGGCCAGTCGGCATCCACGATGTTTCCTCCCAGCCCGCCGCCGATGGAGATATTCAGTATCACATAAAAAGGTTTGTCAAAGGGCCAGTCCCGCCAGTCCGTATGCGGGTTTACATAGGTGTAGTATGCCCGGCCATCATGGGTAAACCGCAATGAATCCGGCCACCACTCCACACCATACACATGATATACGGTATCAAGGTCAGGCAATATCTCGTTGCCACCCAGGTCGCCGCCGTTCGTCCAGTTCTTGTTCTCCGTATGCACCGCACAAGTGGCTTTACCAAAATTATTGCCCACATGCTCCATGATGTCTATCTCGCCGCTTGAGGGCCAGTAGCCATAGCTGCTGTGGGTGGGCATCAGCCAGAAGGCCGGCCACGATCCCCGCGCCCGGGGCAGCTTGGCCCTCATTTCCACCTTGCCATACAGGAAATCCATTTTACCCTGGGAAATGACCCGGGCGGAGGACCAGGGCTCATCAGGATTGCCGGTTGGAAAATCCTTTTTCCCGGTAATGACCAGGTGGCCGTTTCTCACGCGGGCGTTATCATGCGTAGTATCCGTATACACCTGCTCTTCGCTGTTGGTCCATCCCTTTGGTCGCGGATCCACTTTCCATTTGGCGGGGTCCGGCAGGCCGTCCGTATCAAATTCATCATTGTATATCATGGTCCATGCAGGGTTGCCGTCAAACACCACGCTGCCCGTTGCGTTATAGGTAGGTATCTCCGGGTTTTGCAGCTCATCCCCGTTCACGGTAAGGGTAAATACTGTCCTGGAATAGTTGGCCGGCGAATTGCCGCTTAAAATAATGTGGGCCGTGGTATCGTTCACCCGCAGGATGCTGCCCACCGTCACGCCGGGCGGCAGCGGCGACGTGCTCCAGTTGGCAGGATTAAGGACCGGCTGAAAGCTGTCGCCATACAGCTTTACCTCGATCGCCTTCCCGTCTTCCTGTCCCATCGGGATATTGATTTTTGTGAGGTTGATGCTGATGGGGTCCGGAGCCAGTATCCGGTCAAAATACAAGATGCCGTTGGCCCGCCGGCCGTCTATAAACTGGACGGTTATACGGTTGAGGTCTGTCCGGTGATTGATCCCGGTAAAATTAAACACCGCTTCTTCCCATCGATTTACCTGCTGCACTTTGTAGGTCAGGTACACGGCCTGCGTGTAATCGCTGCCGGGTTGCAGTTTGAAGAGCACCTCCTCCTGCACTGTACTGTACACCAGCATTTTAAAAGTGCTACTGGCCGAGAGGTCCAGGGGGACCGGCAGTGTGCAGGCCGCTGCCATGTACGGGGAACAGGTGGTGTCCTTCGTAAATTTGGCGACGTGCGTACTGGGATTCAGGGCAGACGGCGCAGGGTTGGGCTCATGGAAAAGTACGGTGCCGGTGGCATTCGTTCCGGCGTTGTAGATCCATTGCCCCGAACCGGGGCCGTTCCCTTCCATGTCGTCAATCAGCCTGAACTGGGCGAAAAGTTGGTTGTTCCATAACAATGTGGAGAGGAACAGTAGCGTAAAGATGCTTCTCATAGGTCGTAGAATTTATATTGGTTACAAGCAATAAATTATCATCAAGGGTTTTTATTCCTTCACGTGGACCTGTATGCGTGTTTTAAAAATATATAGATGGCATTTTAATCGGAATCGCTGCCGCTGGCGCTTCTGTCATCCTCTATCACACCGCCGGGAGGAAGCGTGCCCTCCTCTTTTTTCTTGTAGTACCGCTCCAGGGTTAACTTGCCTATGGCATGATTGATATCGAATTCCCTCCCCTTTCTGCCGCTTTTTTTCATGTTGTCGCTGGCGGGCAGTACCGCCGCATTGAAATAGAAATTAGTGCCGCCTTCCCCCTTGGCGGTAATATGGTCGATATGCGGGATGCGGGAGGTATCGAACCTGGCCAGTTTTGTTTTACCGTCCACGTCGCTCACCGGCGATCCCTTGTCGTAATGCATCTGGTTTGCGGAAAGTATTTCGGCACGCTGCTCCGCGGTGAAATCGCGGAAGGCGCCTACCTTGCCGGGGCCAAATGCAGATGAAAACGCTAAAAATTTATATGGTTCCAGGGCGGAGGCGGGCTCCGCGCTCAGTTCCAGCTTATTGCTCTTTTTAATGTTCCCTTTGGCGGGCAGCACCGCCGCATTGATATAGCTGTTGGAGCCGCCTCTCGATTTGGGAAAACGGTGGTCTATGTGCGGCACCAGGTCCGTGTTCTGCTTCACCAGCAGGGTAGCGCCGTCACCATCGGAAACAATGCTGCCCTGGCCATAATGTTTCTTGTTGACTTTGTAGATCGCCCGCTGCTGATCGGAATCAAATTTCTTCTGGAAATGCTCCTCAATACGGTCGTCCTTCTGGGTATCCAGCAGGGCCTTGCTGTAAATGTTGGCGTCCTTGGCCTCCTGGTAGGTATCAAAATCCTCGATACCGAAACGCTGCACCACTGCAGGCCTGGATATGCCTGAAGCGCTGCGCTGGTATACCGCAGCGGGGAAATAGGCACGTTCAGCATCGGTATTTTTGGACAGGTATGACATGGAATGAGGGATCGGGCTTCATTACTGGTTGTAATATAGCTAATATTTAATAAAAAACAGGCTCCTTCTTCCAAAGACGCTCATGCTCCGCAAACAGCTCCGAAAACCGGAACCCGCATTTCAGCAATACTTTTTCCGATGCAACATTTTCCTGCCGCGTAATGGCGTATAGCGTTGTACGGGGGTGGCTGCCAAAGAAATGAGCGCAGCCGGCTTCCAGTAAGGTAGTAGCATAGCCCTTTCCCCAGTAAGCTGGCAATAAAGCATACCCGATATGCAGCTTGCCGGCGCCGCCCTGCACGGGCAGCAGGGAGAACATGCCGATGACCTGGCCGTTGCTCTTTTCCGCTACCGCCCAGCGGCCGGCGCCCGGGTTGGCGGCATATAACCGGATGTTCTCCTCCAGGAAGGCGTCGCTGTCTTCCCGGGATTTTGCCGGGCGTATATAACGCATTACCTGCTCATTACCGTTGATAAGAAAAAAACTGTCCGCATCGGCAGCCGTAAATTGCCTGACCAGCAGGTGGGTGGTTTCAAAGATTTTCAAGCCGCTTGTATTAAGTTGACTACTTCATTTCGTTCTTCGCCAGCCGGCGCTGTTTGCCGCCCCATTGGCTGAGCTGTTTTAAAATAGGCCCCAGCTCACGGGCCATTTCAGTCAGCTCGTATTCCACCCGGGGAGGCACTTCCGCATACACGGTCCGCTTTACCAGGCCGTCCTGCTCCAGCGCCCGCAATTGCAGGGTGAGCATGCGCTCCGTAATGTAGGAGAATTCCCGCTTCAGCTCGCCGAAACGGCGTTTTCCGCCCTCCAGCTTGTCCAGTATCAGCAGCTTCCACCTGCCCCCGATCTTGTGCACCGCGTAGGTCAGATCGCAGTCAATGATACACTGCTCATTACGGGTATACGTAGAATTTTTCTTCCTGGCAGCCATTACTTACATGTTTGTATGTACCATACAATTGGTTGTATAGCCACCAAATTTAGATGCGCCCGGCTACTTTTGCAAATCATAAACAATAAGAAGCATTATGGATCTGTATCTAAAAGGAAAAACTGCCGTGGTAAGCGGCGCCAGCCAGGGAATGGGACGCGCCATCGTAAAAGAGCTGGCTATGGAAGGCGTACAGGTGCTGGCTACGGCCAGGAACGAAGCATTGCTGAACAGTCTCAAAGCGGAAATAACAGCGGCAGGCGGCGTAGCGCCGCTAACGCTCATCCAGGATTTTACAGCGCCGGAGGGTCCGCAGCAAATTGCGGCAGCCGCGCTGTCCGGCCTGGGCCATGTAGACATACTCATTAACAACGCCGGACGCAGCCGCCCGCTGGATGTAGCAGGCCCGGAAGCGGCATGGCAAGACTCCATGACACTGGATTTTGACCGTCACCGCCAGCTCACGCAGCAGTTGCTGCCCCACTTCATGGAACGTAGGCAGGGCGTTATCCTGAACATCGGCAGCACTTACGAGCTGCGCTCCGTGAATGCCTCCGCCGTGGCCAAAGCAGCCGTGATGGTATGGTCCAAACAGCTTGCGGGGCAGTTGGGACAGTACGGCATCCGCGTAAACAGCCTGCAGCCGGGCCTCATAGACACGGAGAACATCCGGCCCTTTTTTCCCGGTGAAGAACGCCGGAAATTTGCCGAACGGGAGATCCCCCTGGGCGATTTCGGGGAGCCGCAGGACATCGCCAACATGGCGGTATTCCTGGTATCGCCCCGAGCCCGCTATATTACAGGCGCCGTGGCGGTGGTGGACGGCGGCATGCGCCACTACCCTTTCTGACCGCTCGCGGTTATCTTACGACTGGCTATCCGCCGTATCGATCCGGCTCAGTATCTTCCGGTCAATGTAAAAGGTGCCGAAAGGTATTACGCAGGCCAGCAGCACCTTCCAGGTGGTGGTCCTGAACTTCCACTGCTGCTCTACGCCCACGCCCAGCGCATTGAAGACAAACAGCAGGAACAGGGCGCCATGCAACGGGCCTATCATTCTAACCAGCGCAGGATCGCCCTGGAGGTGCTTCAACGGAACGGCAATGAATACCAGCACCAGCAGGGAGATGCCTTCCAGCAAACCGATGATCCGTAACCTGCCGACTTTTGACTGCAATAAACGTTTCATAACTATCAATTATCTGAAATAAGGTCGGTGAGACAAAGGTGAAAAAGGCCAGGGAATGGCTATAAAGATCAGGATAAAGGCAAGCAGGAACCAGGTGAACATGGTTCTGAACCGCTCCCGGTCCGTAGGCTTCCTTTTGGCCAGCGCCGAGCCAACGGTCAGCAATGCAATAGCGGTAAGCATGATGAAAATGTGTATTAAGCCATAGAAGCGCATCTCGGAGCCGGCGCCCGCGTGCTTCCAGTAATATTGCACAACCGGGCTTTGCGTATACAGCGTCATGCCGATCATGAGCTGCACATGCGCAATAGTGGCCGTCCAGTGGCGGACCGCATTATCTGTTCTGGTGAATGGCCGCGCGGAAATATAACCCCGGCATGCACGGAAGATGGCGTATGCCAGGCTGATAACCACCAGCCACCTGAATAATGAGTGTAAAAAGATCAGCGCAGCATACATCGTTCATTTTAATTGGACGATGCAAAAGTATACAAAAACATACTAATCGGTATGTTTTATGCGAAAAATTTTTATCGCAGTGAAAGCAGGTAAGCCCGCAGCTCCTTCAGGTAGGTACGGTACACCGATTTGCTGTTCTCCAGCTTGCCGAAATTCCGGATGCCCCAGTAGCCGGACATTACAAACAGGGTCACCTGCCGGGCGTTTACACCCGCACGGATATGGCCCGCTTTTTTTCCCTGCTCAATACATTTGATCATCACCTTTTCCCATTGCCCGGTCAGCTCGCCCAGCACCTCGCTGAACCCCGCATGCCAGGGCGCCATTTCCTGTGTAAGGTTGGAAGCCGGGCAGCCGTGCTCCACCTTCATGAAAGCGTTCTCCATCAGCAGGTGGTGCATCATCCGGTAAATAGCCTCCACGGGGTCCTGCGCTTCCCGGAACGGCTCAATGAATGCATTGGCCAGGGATGGTTTGAGCAGCTCGTTGATAATGGCGATGCCCATTTCGTCCTTGTTCTTAAAATGGTAATAGAAAGCGCCCTTGGTAACCTGGGTGCGGGCAAGGATATCGTCAATGCTCGTGTTCTGGTAACCCTTCACATAGATCAGCTCAAAAGCCTTTCGTAAAATATCCAGCCGGGTGGCCTCCGCTTTTTTCATAATTAAAAAGATACTACCGGGTATTTTTTTACAAAGTAATGAAAGTTGAGGGAAACTTGATACCTTAGCCTCGCAACAACATGCCCTGAAATTACGTATGATACCCTTTTTTATTCCCTCATTTCTCAATTTTAAAATCCAACATCATGACACCTCTTTCCACCACCCCTGGTAACGGCAATCCGCCCCCGGGTGCGCAGAATGCAGTACTGCTTTGTTTTGTCACCTACTCTTCCGACCCGGTAAATGATATCGGCACTTACCTGCCGGGCTGGAAAATTGTATGGAACGGCCTGCAATCCTCCGATGGCAACTATGCCTTTGTGGCCACCGACGCGGCGGAAGAAACCTATGCGCTGGCTATCCGCGGCTCCCTGCCCCCGCAGGATGTTTTCAGCAACTGGGACGCGTTTGCCAACTGGATACTGGAAGACCTGGACGTGATCACCCAGGTAAGCTGGCCCTATGCCACAACCGCCAATCCCCTGATCAGCAACGGCGCCAATACCGCCTTTAACAACGTGCTGGGTATGCTGGACACGCTGGGCTCCTCCGTGTCCCTTACGGATTTCCTGCTGGACAATGCCGTAAAACCGGGTAAGCAGGTGATCATTACCGGGCATAGCCTGGGGGGTAACATTGCGAATGTATTTACCTCCTATTTCGTAAGCACCCTTACAAAGGACGGCTATTCCACCAGCAATGTATCCCTCTTCACCTTTGCCGCGCCGGCGCCCGGCAACGGCGATTTTGCCTCGGACCTGGACGCCAAGCTGCCTGCCGCATGGCATTACCAGAATACGAATGATATTGTGCCCAATTTCCCCGTTTCGGATACCATTTTCCTGACCGGTTTCCTGTACGTGCCCCAGCCGGCCGCTTCGGAGATCACGGTCACCTACAAGGGGAAGACCGTCAGCCTGCGGGAGGCTTTCTTCCTGCTGGCCGGGGTGTTCCTCTTCTATCATTACCAGCAGCAGTCCAATCACTACACCGAGTTTACCGCCAGCCTGAATGACCAGTACCTGGACAATACCGCGGCAGACTGGTTCGGGCAGGCAGGCGCCCAGCATGCGGTGAGCAATTACGCGGGCTTCCTGGGGGTGACGCCGGCCACACAACTGGCATAGGCAGCGAAATCCCTGTTTCCCGGGATTTCCGGCGCCTGGATTTCTACGTACCTTCAGCAGGAAGGTATCTCAATTATCCACCCTCAAACCGTATTGTATGAAAAAACAAAGCGCAAAGAAGCTCCGCCTGAACAAGATCAAAATTTCCACGCTGAGCAATAACAGCCTTGGCGTAAAGAAATGGGAAGACGCCCCCACTTTCGGCTTTAAATGTCCGCCTCCCATCAGCAAACCGGGCCAGCCGGGTTGCCTGCTGTAAGACGATCATATACCCGGATGGTCTTCACCCATATGAAAGCCGCACGAACCAGCCGTTTGTGCGGCTTTCTTTCATCCCTTCTTTATGCTTTCCCTATGCTTTCTCCCTGTAAATGCCGGTAAATCCCCGGTAAACGCCTGGTGAGGTCCTGGTGCCCCGGTGCCCGATAATTACCACTTTTATATTACATTTGCTGCCGGACTTTTGAACAAGCACTATTCTCAGAGACAGGTATTATTAGTATAGCATGCACATATTACTTAAAAACGTAAAGATTGTCGCACCTACCTCTCCCCTGCACGGGCAGCAACAGGATATTTTAGTAGAAAACGGCGTGATCCGGCAGGTAGCCCCGGCTATTAGCGCCGCCGGCGCCCGGGAAATTAGCGGGAACAACCTGCACGTGTCCCCGGGGTGGATGGATGTATTTGCGCATTTCTGCGATCCCGGACAGGAATACAAGGAAGACCTGCAAAGCGGGGCAGATGCTGCTGCCAGGGGCGGCTTTACCACGGTCATGATCGTGCCCAATACCCAGCCCGCCCTGCATACCAAGCCCCAGATCACCTATGTGCTGAGCCAGACGGCCCACCATGCCGTACAGGTGCTGCCCATTGGTGCGGTGACCAAGAACCTGGAAGGCAGCTCCCTTTCAGAAATGTACGAGATGCAGGAAGCCGGCGCAGTGGCCTTTTCAGACGGGTTTAAACCGGTGCAGTCTCCCGGCCTGCTGCTCAAGGCCCTACAATACGTAAAAGCTTTTGACGGCACCATCATACAGCTCCCGGACGACCTGAGCATTTCCGCGCATGGCCTGATGCACGAAGGCATCTTTTCCACGCAACTGGGCATGCCCGGCAAACCGGCCCTGGCCGAAGAGCTGATCATACAGCGCGACCTGGAGCTGGCGCAGTACACCGGCTCCCGCATACATTTTACCGGCATCAGCACCGCCAGATCCGTGGAGCTGATAGCCCGGGCCAAAGCGGCCGGCATACAGGTAACCTGCTCCGTTACGCCCTATCACCTTTCCTTTACGGATGCGGACCTGGTGAAGTACAATACCTTCCTGAAAGTAAACCCGCCCCTGCGTACCGCCGAAGATGTGGCCGCGCTACGGGAAGCCGTGCTGAACGGCACCATAGATTGCTTTGCCACCCACCACCAGCCCCAGGACTGGGACGCCAAGCAAACGGAATTTGAATATGCCAAATACGGGATGACAGGCCTGGAAACCTGTTTTGGGGCTATCCGTAGACATGTTCCCCAACTCCCGCTGGAACAGCTCATCCGCATGCTCACCGTACAACCGCGCCAGGTGTTCCACCTGCCCGCCCCCATATTGCAGGAAGGCGCTGTAGCCAACCTCACCATATTTGACCCGGATACGGAATGGACGTTTACGGTGGCAGATATTGCCTCCCGGTCTAAAAATTCAGCGTATATTGATACCTCGTTAAAGGGAAAAGTGAAAGGGATCATCAGCAAAAACCAGGTACTGTTTTCTTAATCCTTATAAAACCTTTGCTATGACTAAAAACAAAATCCATCTCCAGTATGGCCTGATCCTCAGCGCAATACTGGTGCTGCTTTCTGTACTGTACTACGTTATGAACCTTAATACGGCCAAATGGACGCAATGGGTCAACATCCTGATCATGTTCGCCGGCGTTATCTTTACCTGCATCCAGTACGCTAAAGCCAATGACGGGAACGTGACCTTTGGCAACGTTTTTGCGAGCGGGTTCAAAACCACCGCCATTATAGCGCTGATCACCGTGCTGTTTGGCGTGCTTTTCGTCCTTATTTTCCCGGAGATCAAGGAAAAAGCGCTGGAACAGGTACGGCTGGACATGGAAAAGCAGGGGCAGTCTGACGAGGTGATAGAGAATGCCATCGCCATGACCGACAAAATGTTCATGGTGTTTATGTTAGCCGGCGGCATCTTCGGCACCCTGTTCTTTGGCGCCATTGCCTCCCTGATAGGAGCTGCCGTGGCCAAGAAGAACCCGACGGTTAAATAATTAACAATGAATAATTAATAATTAATAATCGTGACGCAGCCTTTCAACGAAACATAAATGCTACGGGCATTATTAATTATTAATTGTTAATTATTAATTTATTATGAGTGTAGACATATCCGTTATTGACATATCCGTTATTATTCCCTTAAAGAACGAAGAGGAATCTTTGCCCGAGCTGGTTGCCTGGATAGCAAAGGTGATGGAGGCCCATCGCTTCACCTACGAGGTGTGGATGGTGGACGACGGCAGCACGGACAGCTCCTGGGAAGTGATACAGCGGCTGGCGGCCGATGATGACCGTATCAGGGCCATCCGCTTCCGCCGCAATTACGGCAAGTCTGCAGCACTGAATGAAGGCTTCCGCTCCGCCCGGGGCAACGTGGTGATCACCATGGACGCCGACCTGCAGGACAGCCCGGATGAAATACCGGAGCTGTACCGAATGATCATGGAAGACGGGTATGACCTGGTGAGCGGCTGGAAGAAAAAACGCTACGACAACACGTTTACCAAAAACCTGCCCAGCAAACTGTATAACTGGACCACCACCAAAATGAGCGGGGTAAAGCTGCACGATATGAACTGCGGCCTGAAAGCCTACCGCAAAAAAGTGGTGAAGTCCATTGAAGTATACGGGGAAATGCACCGTTACATTCCCGTGATCGCCAAATGGGCCGGCTTCCGCAACATCGGCGAAAAAGTGGTGGAGCACCGCGCCCGCAAATACGGGGTTACCAAGTTCGGGCTGGAGCGCTTCATCAACGGCTTCCTGGACCTGGCCTCCATCATGTTCATCGGCAAGTTCGGGAAAAGGCCCATGCACCTCTTCGGCGCCCTGGGCACCCTCTTCTTCCTGGCAGGCTTTGGCATTGCTTTTTACCTGGCCTTTGCCAAGATATTCTTTGACCGCTACAACATGACGGACCGCCCCATCTTTTACCTGGCCATCCTGTTCATGATCATCGGTTCCCAGCTCTTCCTCACGGGCTTTATCGGCGAGCTGGTAGCCCGCAACGCACCGGAACGGAACACTTACCTGATAGAAGAAACGATTTGAAAATTCCAAATTCCAAAATGCAGGCAAACACCTAAATACCAATAACAGTTCAGTATTATTGAAGGCCTACCTGTATTTTGGATTTTGGGATTTGGATTTTGGGATTTGGAATTTTACCTTTTCTACTGATGCCTAAAAAAATATTGATCCTCGGCACAGCCTACCCTTTCCGGGGTGGGCTGGCCGCTTATAATGAGCGCCTGGCCACCGAGCTGCAACTGGCGGATGAAGTGGATATCTGGACCTTTACGGTACAGTACCCCGGCTTCCTCTTTCCCGGTAAAAGCCAGTACGCCACGGACCCGCCGCCGGCCCACCTGCGCATACGCCGCCTCATCAATTCCGTGAACCCGCTCAACTGGTGGCGCATTGGCCGCCAGGTGCGCCGTTTCAACCCGGACATTGTGATCGTAAGATACTGGCTGCCCTTTATGGGGCCCTGCCTGGGCACCATATTGCGCGTAGCCAAAAGAGGCGGCGCCCGCTTCAAGGTGATCGGGCTGCTGGACAACGTGGTGCCGCACGAACAACGTTTCGGCGACAAGGCCTTTACCCGCTACTTCCTGAAACCGGTAGATGCCTTCATCGCCATGACCCGCTCCGTGCTGAACGACCTGCGGGCCTTTGAGCCGCACAAGCCGGCATCCATCATCCCCCACCCCATTTATGACAGCTACGGCCCCATCCTGCCCAGACAGGAAGCCAGGGCCTACCTGCAACTGGACCCGCAAAAGCGGTACCTCCTCTTTTTCGGGTTCATCCGCCCCTATAAAGGACTGGACCTGCTGCTGCAGGCCATGGCAGACGAGCGCCTGCGCAGGCTGGACATCCACCTCGTGGTGGCCGGCGAGTTCTACGAAGACGCCGCTCCCTATCACCAGTTGCTGCAGCAACTGCAACTGGGCGACCGGGTGCTGCTGCACACGGACTTCATTCCCAATGAAGCGGTAAAATATTATTTCTGTGCCGCCGACCTGGTAGTGCAGCCCTATAAAAGCGCTACCCAGAGCGGTATCTCACAGATTGCTTACCATTTTGAAAGGCCCATGGTAGTGACCGATGTAGGCGGGCTGGCGGAAACCATACCGGACGGTAAGGTGGGCTTCCGCTGCGCACCGGAGCCGGCAGCCATTGCCGCCGCCGTGGAACGCTACTTCCTGGACAACCGCGAAGCGGACATGACCGCAGCCCTGCGTGTGGAAAAACAGCAATATTCCTGGCACAGGCTGGCGAAAGAAATACATAGTCTGGCCGGCGGATAGGAGTGCGGCAAACGTGGTACGTTTCATGATGTACCCCCTGTTATGGTGCAAACAACGATCATTACGGAAGCCATCCGCGAAAGCATTGCCGTTAAACAGGCCATTATGGAGGATGCGGTATTGCTGGATACCATTCACATGGCGGCCATCGCCATGATACACAGCCTGCAGGATCATAAAAAAATACTGTTCTGCGGCAACGGTGGCAGCGCTGCCGACGCCCAGCACCTGGCGGCCGAGTTTTCCGGCAGGTTCTACAAAGACCGGCCAGCGCTGTACGCGGAAGCGCTGCACTGCAACACCTCCTACCTGACCGCCGTGGGCAATGATTACGGGTATGACGAAATATACGCCCGCATGCTGCGGGGCATCGGGCAGCCGGGAGACGTGCTGGTGGCCATTTCCACCTCCGGCAATTCCCCCAACATACTGGAAGCCGCCAAAGCCGCCAGGGAACAGGGCATGATCGTGATCGGCATGACCGGCAAAAGCGGGGGCAAAATGAGAGCATATTGCGATTACCTGCTCAACATCCCTTCTGCAGACACGCCCCGTATACAGGAGTCGCATATCACCGTGGGACATATTATCTGCGAAATAGTGGAGAGCAGCCTGTTCTGACAGCACATTATTACCGTGCTATACAATAATTTTACAGGCAGAACGTAATAAGAAGCAATGACAAGAACCTTACTCCTGCTCCTGGGGCTGCTGGCCGGCGCAGCGGTGCAGGCCCAGCGCCTGGACTCCGCCAGCCTGGCTGTGCTGCAACAGCAACAGGACTCCCTGCAATACCTGGCCTACAATATCCTGAACGGTAGAACGGAGGACGCCCGCCGCCAAAGCAGCGACCGCTTTATTCCCAAACTGGTGCAGGCCCTGAAAACAAAATATTCCTTTGACTTCCCTTTTGACTCCATCCGCTCCGTGAGCATACAGTACCCGGAGGACAGCACTTTCCGCATTTTTTCCTGGGGCCTGGAAATGGACAACGGCTTTTACCACCATTACGGCGCCATACAGATGAATACGAAGAACGGGGAGCTGAAGCTGTTTCCCCTGTTCGACAATTCCGACTACGGTAACGCGGATACGGTTGCCGGCAACAAGGCCTGGTACGGCTGCCTCTACTACAAGATCCTGCAGCGGCATTATTTTAACAGGGAATACTATACGCTGTTTGGCTACGACGCCAATAACCTGCGCAGCACCAAGAAGCTGCTGGACATGCTCACCTTCAAAGACGGGCAGCCCGTGTTCGGCGGCCCCTACTTCAGCTTTGCGGAAGATACCGTGCCCAAGCCGGTGCGCAACCGCTTCATCGTGGAATACAAGAAAGAAGCCACCATCAGCCTCAGTTACAACCCCGAAATGGACATGATCGTATATGATCACCTGATATCGGCAACCAATGAGCCCGGAAAACCGTATACGTATGTGCCCGACCTGGACTATGAAGGATTCAAATGGAAAGCCGGCAAGTGGGTGCATATTGAAAAAGTGTTTCACGACGCGCTGGAACGGGGCAAGTTTCCCGTACAGCACCCGCTGGACCAGCGCAAAAAGGACCTGATGCATCCGCAGACTGCGGAAGAGATGGAAGCGGAGAAAGCCGGACGGAAGCGCAAGAACAGGTAGTGCCGTTTTTTTCCTATATTCGGTTGCCGGGAGCGCAATTGCATGCTACATCCATCTACAATACAGCTATTACGTTTTCCTTTTTCCTACTTCCTGATGCCGGTATACTGGTTTGCCCTCAGTTGTGTACCAGGGCCTATCCATCCGGCCAGGGCCATATTGATCTTTGTACTGCTGCACGGGCTGCTCTACCCTTCCAGCAACGGTTACAACAGCTACATGGACCGGGACGAGGGCAGCATAGGCGGCGTGGCAAAGCCCATGCAGCCCACCCGGCAGCTATTCTATGTAACCGTGTGGATGGACGCTGCCGCCTTCCTGCTGGCCTTCCTGGTATCCGGCTGGTTTGCGCTGGCCCTGCTGTTCTATATCATCTGCTCCCGCGCCTACAGTAACCGGTACATCCGGCTGAAACGGTTTCCCATCTGGGGTTACGTTACCGTGGTGCTGAACCAGGGCACCCTGGTGTTCTGCATGGTCTATTACGGCGCTGCTGCCGCCGGCGCATCCCTGCCGGCGCCCTGGCTGCCCGCTATTGCCGCGGCCTTCCTGATAGGCGGCTTTTACCCTATTACGCAGGTGTACCAGCACGCAGCCGATGCGGCGGACGGCGTGACCACCATCAGCATGCTGCTGGGCAAACGGGGCACTTTTATCTATTGCGCCGCCATGTACCTGGCCGCCTTTGGCCTGCTGTTTGTTTATTATCAACAGCAACAACAACTGTGGGACTTTGTGCTGCTGCAGCTCTTTTTCATCCCCGTGATCTTCTTTTTTATACGCTGGTTCCTGCAGGTATGGAAAGACGGGTCTGCCGCGGACTTTAAGCGCACCATGCAAATGAATGTGATAGCTGGCACCAGCACCAACCTGGCTTTTATTGTACTCTTAATTATACATCAGATTGGCTGAAATTATTTCCATAGGAACGGCGGTGCCTGCTTACTGCCATCAACAGCAGGACATACTGCACTTTATGCAGCAGGCACATCAACTGGATGCAACCGACAGCAGGAAACTCTCCTTTCTTTATCACCACAGCGGCATACAGACGCGTTACTCCGTGCTGGCGGACTTCAGCCTGCCGCCGGAGCAATGGTCCTTCCTGTCGGCCAACGGCCACGGCGCCCTGTCCATTGACGATCGCATGGCCGTGTACAAAAGGGAAGCCCTGCCGCTGTCCCTGCAGGCCATTGAAAACTGCCTGGAGGGCCTGCTGCCAGCAACGGACATCACCCACCTCATCACCGTAAGCTGTACCGGCATGAGCGCGCCGGGCCTGGACCTGGAGATCATAGAGGCCCTGCAGCTATCGCCGGGCATCTTCCGCACCTCCGTTAATTTCATGGGCTGCTACGGGGCCGTACATGCGCTGAAGCTGGGTAAAATGATCTGCGATACCGATGCGGAGGCACGGGTACTGATCGTATCTACGGAGCTGTGCACCCTGCATTTCCAGCAGCACTACACGCCGGACAATGCGGCGGCCGCCCTCCTGTTTGCAGACGGCAGCGCCGCGGTGCTGATGGGCAATTTTGAAAGCGACCGGCCTACCGTAACGGTGGACGGGTTCTGCGCCAACGTAACCTTCAAAGGCAAGCAGGACATGGCCTGGGGCATCAGCAGCAAAGGCTTTTTAATGACGCTGAGCGGCTATGTGCCCAACCTGATAGAAGAGGATATCAGCGGACTGGTACAGGAAGCGCTGCAGAAAAGCAATATCCGCCAGGAGGAGATCAGCTACTGGTGCGTGCACCCCGGCGGCCGCAAAATACTGGACACTATCGCACAAAAGCTGCAGCTCGACGGGAATGCTTTGCAATACGCGCGGCAGGTGCTGCAGCAGTACGGCAACATGTCTTCTCCCACCATTTTATTTGTACTGAAGGAAATGATGGACCGGGTGCACGAAGGCCCGCTGCCCGCACGCATCTTCGGGGTGGCCTTTGGCCCGGGACTCACCATGGAAACATTTATAGCTACCGTGAAATGAACCTGGCCCAACGTTCATATCAGCCCGAATTGCTGGATGCGGACAATATTCCCTTTGCCGCCATCCGGCAGAACCTGCGGGAACTGGACATCATCAACCGCTGGCTGGGAGGCCACCGCATCAGCATCCGCGGGCTACGGCAACTGCTGGGAGACCGCCGCCAGGTCCACATCTGCGAGATCGGCTGCGGGGGCGGCGACAACCTGGCGGCCCTGCTGCAATGGTGCCGGCAGCATCATATAGCCGTTACCTTTACCGGCATTGACATCAAGCCTTCCTGCATACAGTACGCCGCGCAAAACGCGGCCCTGCAGGCCTGCGCCCACTGGATCGTGAGCGATTACCGGGAGGTAACATTCACCGACAAACCGGATATTATTTTCTCCAGCCTGTTCTGCCATCACTTTACAGACGATGCGCTGGTAACGCAACTGCAGTGGATGCAGGCCAACTGCCGGCTGGGCTGCTTTATCAACGACCTGCACCGCCATCCGCTGGCCTATCATTCCATCCGGCTGCTGACGGCAGCGTTCTCCCGTTCCTACCTGGTAAAGAACGATGCGCCGCTAAGCGTGGCCAGGGGCTTTACCCGGCAGGAATGGACCGCCTTGCTGCAGCAGGCCGGAGTCCGCCATTACCGGGTACGCTGGCAATGGGCATTCCGTCACCTCATTACTTTCCAGCGCCATGAGAATTGAGCACCGGTACGATATCGCCATTGTGGGAGGCGGCCTGGCGGGCCTTAGCCTGGCGATCCAGTGCGCGGAAGCTGGGCACCAGGTAGCCCTGTTTGAACGGGAGCAGTACCCCTTTCACCGGGTATGCGGGGAATATATCAGCCTGGAAAGCCGGGGTTTCCTGGAGCGGCTGGGCCTGGACCTGCAGCAATGGCAACTGCCGGCCATCGGGGAGCTGCACCTGTCCGGCGTGCACGGTAAAGCCTACACTACGAAGCTGCCGCTGGGTGGTTTCGGCATCAGCCGTTATCTTATTGATCATGCGCTGTACGAGATCGCGCTGCGGAAAGGTGTACACGTTTTTACCCAAACCAGGGTGCAGGATATACAGTTCCGGCAGAACCGGTTTATCATCCAGGCAGACCAGGGCCTGCGCGCCACTGCCTTTATAGCGGCCGGCGCTTTTGGCAAGCGCAGCAACCTGGATGTAAAATGGAAGCGGACTTTTACGCAGCAGCAGGCGGGAAAGCTCAATAACTACATCGGCATCAAGTACCATATCCGCTACCCGCAGCCGGAGCACCTCATCGCGCTGCACAACTTCGGGAACGGCTACTGTGGCATTTCCCGCATCGAGGACGGCAAATGCTGCCTGTGCTACCTCACCACTGCGGCCAACCTGCAACAGCATCATAACAGCATCCCGGAAATGGAGCGGGAAGTGCTGTACCGCAATCCCCACCTGGAAAAGATATTCACGGAAGCCGATTTCCTGTACGAGCAGCCGCTGGCTATTTCACAGATCAGCTTTGCCAAAAAATCCGCCGTGGAAAACCATGTGCTCATGGTAGGCGATGCCGCCGGCATGATCACGCCGCTGTGCGGCAATGGCATGAGCATGGCACTGCATGCGGCCAAACTGGCCTTTGAGCAGATCCATGCCCTGCTGCGGCAGCAGATCACCCGGCAGGAAATGGAGCAATATTACCAGCGTAACTGGCAGCAGCATTTTCATAGCCGGATGATGATGGGCAGAACCCTGCAGCGCTTCCTGGGCAGGGAAAGCCGCGCGGATATGCTGGTAGGGCTGATGCGCTACCTGCCTCTTGTAGCAAAAGGCATTATAAGGGCTACACATGGAAAGCCGTTCTAACACTACCATCCTACTTCCCATTCCGTTTCCAGCTCCTGGTCCGGCGCTACCAGCACGTTTTCCACCCCTGCCTGCAACTTTATCTTTTCCGGGTATTCCCAGGCCGTCTGCAGCCTGACCTCCGTAACGGTATGCGGCGGCAGCGTTACGCGGCCCAAAGGCAGGTTTACGAACAGGTAAGGCGCGCGAAGGCGCAGGGAAAAGGGAAAACCGCTCCGGTTGTCCAGCAGCACTACCAGCGCCGGCGCATCTTTGTCCTTGCCATGCTTCGTGGTAACGGTCACGCATGCTTTCAGCAGCGCTTCCATCTCCGCCGGGCGGCCGGCCAGGTAATCCCGGAAGTACACGGCGGTGCGGCGTGCGTCCAGCGCCTCCCGGATACCGGCGGCGCTATGCTCCCCGGCAAATACCAGCGTCATGGGCCGGTGGCTGTCGCGGTAGGTATTGCTGATATCCCGGTGCTCATCGGAATTGGCCAGCATGGCCAGGTTGTATTGCAGGGCCAGCGCATGCGCATAGGGCATGTACCTGGTGGAGTTCACCACTTCAATACCCTGCAGCATGTCCTTTGCCAGCAGCGCCTGGTGCGCATCGTTAAAGCGCTCATGCCCGAAGCGCTTTTCATCCCACCAGTTGAACTGCGGATGGTTGTGGAAGATGAAGGCCCCCTGTTTTTTCACGGCTTCAAAGGAGGCCATGATATCCTCCCGGCTTACGCTGTCCTTCATCACGAACGCCTTTTTGGTGCGTTTCATATAACGTGCAGGGATAGCATTGGCGTCCTGTACAAAAATAGCATTGCAGTGGTGGGGCGGCATCCTGGGCGATATTTCCACACCCCGGATCACGATCAGGCCGCTCTTTTTAGCGGCTTCCTGCGCTATTTCATAAGGGCGGTTATAGTTCTTTTCAAGATCATCCGGCTGCCCCTCGTAATCGATATGCGGGGTGATGGCGATAGCGTCCAGCCCGTCGCGCACGGCCTCGTATACACGGAAGGACGGCCATACATGCCCGTCGGAAAAAACGGTGTGCATATGGAAATCGCATTTCAGCGTATGATAGCCGGGAATGCCGGGGAAGATGGTTTTACCCGGCTGCTGTTGCGCGCGGCACAGCAACGCAGTGCTGAGCAGGCAGAGTGTGGCGAGTAGTTTCATGTACCTGGTTTAAAAATTCCAAAACCCAAATTCCAAAATCGGAAACATGTGTCCGGTTAACAGGCAATGCCGCCTTAGTTAGAACACTGCCTCCATTTTGGAATTTGGAATTTGGGTTTTGGAATTTGGAATTTACATTTTTACAATCCATCAATCCATCCCGGGTTCTGCGTCAGGTTCCGGTTCAGCGTTCTTTCCTGGATAGGGATGGGATAGAGATAATCCCGGTCCTCGTCAAACTGCTTGGGAATATTGCGGTTGATCATCATATTGCCGCCGGCAGTACCGTTTTCCAGGCTGATCTCCGTGCCCAGCTTCAGGTAGGCCGGTCCCTTTTCATCGGGCTTCTGCCCTTCGTAGATCACCACGTCGATGGCGCCGTCCATATCCAGGTCATATTTGCCCAGGCCGGGGAAATACATGCCTTTGAAGGGCTTTACGAACATATTCCCTTCTTTCCAGCGGCGCACATCGTCCCAGCGGAAATTCTCCATCACCAGCTCTATGCGGCGCTCACGGCGTATTTCCAGCAGCACGCCCTTGTTGGGGCCGGGCTGCAGGTGTGTATAGCGGGCGGCTTCATAAGGGTCGGGATTGGCGTTGGCGGCGGCCATATCCAGGGTAGGCATTTCCACCCGGTCCCGCAGCAGCTTGATGCTCTTGTCAATGTCCGCCTGTGTAAGCGTACCCAGCTCCGCTCTGGCTTCCGCAAAGTTCAGCAGCGTTTCAGCGTAGCGGAACACCGGCATGGCATTGTCATTCTTCGTGTAGGAGTCCTGGCTCTCGTCCGTCACATACTTGATCAGTTGGTAACCGGTGGCGGAAGCGCCGAAGTCCGGCACCAGGGTCACCGTGTTGCCAATGCGGGTATAGCCCGGCGTGCGGATGGTCTGCGACAGGCGGGGATCCCGGTCCTGGCATTCGTCGTAGAACTGCATGGTCTCATAGCCGGGTATATCGGTAAAGCGGGTGCCGTCTTTCATGAGGTAGCTGTTTACAAAGCTCTTTTCCAGGCCCGGCTGCCCGTAGGAGGCAGTGATCGTATAATAGTTGGCGTTATGGTATATCTGCAGGCCGGCGCTGTACTGCCGGGCGAGTATGATCTCCTCCGGGCGGGGCGCCCTGGAGGCAAACAGCTCCAGGTAGGCCTTGTCCGGCGTACTGGTGTAGAGGCTGTACTGCCCGCTGCTGATGAGCGCTTCCGAAGCTTCCACGCATTCATTTAAAAAGCGGTCGGCCTCCGGCAGGTTGAACTCCTCGTGGTATTTTCGGAAGGTGCCTTCAAACAGGCAGATGCGGGACTTGAGCGCCAGCGCGGTCCATTTGGTCACCAGCTCCGTGCTGCGGGTAGCATCCAGGTGCTCAATGGCAAAGTCAATGTCCGCCAGCACGGAGTCCATGATCAGGGTACGCGGATCACGGGGCTTTTGCAGGTACTCCACATCATCCGGCTCAATCGGCTCGCTGTACCAGGGCACATCCCCGAAATCCTTTACCATGTCGTAATAGAACCAGGCCCTGAAGAAGCGGGCGGCGGCCACGTACTTGCGCGTGGCATTTTCCGGCAGCACGCGGTTACAGTTCACCAGGAAATAATTGATCTTGCGCAGCTCCGCCCAATCCCAGCCGCCGCCGGACACCGGTATGTCGCGCTTGCCCTGGAGGAAGCTGGAAAGGGAGCTTTTCACCACGTTGTCCATATCCTCGTTATAGACGCCTTCAGCGCTGGGCACGCGGTTGTACAGGGAATTAATATACAGTTGCAGGTCCTTTTCGGTTTTGAAAAAAGCGTTGGGCGATATCTGCGCCTGCGGCTCGCGGTCGAGGAACTTGCTGCAGGAAGCAAGGCTGATAGCCGCTGTTAAAAGAAGGAGGTGATATATTCTTTGCATGATTGATCTTTAATGATTAAAAAGTAATATCCAGGCCTACAGCATAGGTTTTGCTGAACGGGTATACGCGGCCGTTAGCATCCACGGTTACCAGGTTGGGATCGCTGGAGAGCTGTTCCGGGTCCAGGTAATCGCTTTCCAGCTTGCTGAAGGTGAGCAGGTTCTCACCGCTGAAGTAGATACGGCAGCGGCTTATCTTGGCGCGGCTCAGCAGGGAGGCCGGCAGGGAATAGCCGATGATCAGGCTTTTCAGGCGGATATAGGCCAGGTCCTGCACGTATTTGTCATTGGCTTCCTTCAGCGAGCCGCCGTTGTTCAGCGCAATATATCCCCTCAGCCGCGGGAAGTAGGAATCGGGATTCTCCGGGCTCCACAGCTTTTCCTGGAAATCCGTGGGGATGAATGACATGTACGGGCGGGAGAAGGGTCCCCAGAACTTGTCCGCATTATTACCAGGATACCAGTTCTGCTTGCCGATGCCCTGGAAGAAGAAGCTCAGGTCAAAACCGTTCCATTCAGCGCCGCCCCGGATGCCAAAGGTATAGCGGGGCAGGGAGTTGCCGATCCTTACCTGGTCGCCGTGGTTGGCGAGGGTGTTCTGTCCTTTGCTGATGATGCTGTCGCCGTTCAGGTCTCGGAACTGGAGGTCACCGGCGCGGAGCTGTCCCCATTCGCCCGGTGCGGAAAATATATTGTTACCTACCTGGCGCTGGTCTACATACCAGTCCGCGGCTTCCTTGTCCGATGCGAAATATCCTGCGATGCTGTAGCCCCACATTTCGCCCAGGTCCTTGCCTTCATAGTAATCGCTCAGGATCTTGTTGGGATTGTCGAAGCGGGTGATATGCGCCCTGAAGTCCGCCAGGTTGGCCCCGAAGTGGTAGGATAAGGGCTTGCCGCCTACATTCACGGCGCTGCGCCAGTCCAGGGAAAGCTCCCAACCCTTTGTCTGCAGGTCTGCAGCGTTCTCCTTCGGTTCGGAAGCGCCGAACACTTTAGGCAGGGTCATGCCCTTGGTCAGCATGTCCTGCGTGTTGCGCACATACCAGTCAAAGGAGGCGTTCAGCCGGTTCTTCAGGAAGCTCAGGTCCAGGCCCAGGTCCACGGAGTTCACCTTTTCCCAGGTAAGCGAGGGACTGATGGGGGAAGGCACTCCCACATACTGGGTGCGCTGCCCGTTGGTGATATAGGAAATGGTGCCCATGCTCATCACGGGAATGTAGGGATAGTACTGGTTCTGTACATCCTGGTTGCCCAGCGCGCCGTAGGAGGCCCGGATCTTCACGTCGTTCACCACATTGCGGGCAGCGGCAAAGAAAGGCTCTTCGCTGATGCGCCAGCCGGCGGACACGGAAGGGAAAAAGCCGAAGCGCTTTTCTTTCGGGAAACGGGAAGAACCATCATAACGGCCGTTAAATTCCAGCAGGTATTTATCTGCGTAGTCGTAGGTAATACGGCCGAAATACCCCAGCAGGGCCAGTTCCCTGGCATCGCTGTTCACAAGCTGGTCGCCGGCGCCCAATGCTACTTCGTTCAGGTCTTCGGACATAATATCCTTGCGGTTGGCGTACAGCATTTTCTCCTGGCGCAGCTCCTGGTTGTAGCCTGCCATGGCGGTGAAGCTGTGCTTCCCGAAATCGCGGCTGTAGGTAGCATAGGCATTCAGCACGTGGTAGTGGCTGGTACGGTCCTGCTGCCACAACTGGTCGTTGAACACATAGCTGATCACACCGGGAAAGATGGACCAGGGAGCGGGCGTGCGGCGGTGAAAATCATTTTCATGCGTGAGCGTATAGGTATAGTTGCCCACGATGTTCAGGTGCTCGTTCACTTTGAGGGTAGCCCCTACCATGTTCACCAACTGGTAGTTCTTCTCCTCTCCCTTGCTTTTGCCATGCAGCAGGTCGGCGTAGATGCCGTCGCCAATGGTATAGTTATTCAGCTCCGTGCGGTAGGTAGCGGTACCGTCCGGGTTTACCGGCACGTAAGAAGGCAGGGCGTGCACGCTTACCGATACGAAGTTGCTGTTTACACCGCTACCGGGATACGTATAATTGTTGGCGTTATACTGGGTGTTGCTGGTCAGCGTCAGCCAGGGCTTTACCTCCGCTTCCAGCTTGGCGCGGAAATTATAGGAGTTGTACACATCCTGGTTGATGCGCATCATGCCTTTTTTCTGGTAAGCGCGGCCCGACACCATATAGTTGATCTTATCCGTACCGCCGCTCAGGCTCAGGTTATGCTCCATGCCGGGCATTACATCACGGAACATGGCATGCCACCAGTCTGTATTGCCGTAGTAGATATACATGTCCTTTCCCTTGCGGTTGTCTATCACTACCGAAGGCAGGGAAGGATCGGTTTTTCTTTTCAGCAGCTCCGCGTAATCCTCGTCCGTATAACCGGTGTAGGTTTTACCCAGGGTGATCTTAAACGCTTCATCATTGAGCATGGCCGCATCGTAGCCGCTGGTAATGAAATCGGTGCTTACCGTAGGGCTGCTCCAGCTAAAGTTATTGCCGTAGCTGATCTGCATTTTACCGGAGCGTCCTTTGCGGGTGGTGACCAGTATCACGCCGAATGCGCCGCGCGCGCCGTAGATGGCCGCGGAAGCAGCATCTTTCAGTACTGATACGCTTTCCACATCGCGGGGATTGATCAGGTTGATATCGCCCGGCACCCCGTCAATCAGTATCAGCGGCGATCCGCCGGAGATGGAGGTAAAGCCGCGGATGTTCAGCTTGGCGGTACCACCCGGCCGGCCATCACCGAAGTTCACGTTCAGGTTGGGAATAGCGCCCTGCAGGGCCTGCCCTACGTTGGCCACGGGCCGACTTTCAATAGCACTGGCATCTACCTGGCTTACCGCGCCGGTAAGGTTCACTTTCTTCTGTGTGCCGTAGCCTACCACTACCACGTCCCGTATCTTGGAGCTGCGGCCGTTCAGGCGGATGGTGATGAAATCATCACCCTGCAGCACAATTTCCCGGGGATCGTAACCAATGTAAGAGATCATCAGCACATCACCGGCCTTTACGTCCGGGAAGGTGAAGCCGCCGTTTTCATCGGTCACCACGCCCCGCCTGGTGCCTTTCAGGAACACGGTTACGCCTACCAGCGGCGTTTGGGTTTGCGCGTCCACCACCTTGCCTTTCAGCACAAAGGCGGCGGCCGGTTTTTTATATACTACCAGCAGGCCGTTCATGGTCTTGTAATCCATGTGCACGGGCGCCAGCAGCGAGTCCAGCACGGTGTGCGCGGCCCCGGAAAGATGGATGGAATCTGTATGGTAGCCGGCTGCTGCAGCGGCGTCGTACACCAACTGGAGGTGGCTCTGGCGGGCTACCTGCTTTAGTACTTCATGCAGGCCGGAGGGCGGCATGCTGACGGTAATATTCTTTTTAAGATGCTGGCCTTCCAGTGTCATGGCCGGCAGTGAGCCATTCATTACCGCAAAGCAGGTAATAAGGGTACTCAGGCGCATAAGGAAATAGATTGTAGATTTTTTAACTACATTTTGCATAATTTTGAATGGTTTTTATCAAGTATAAAAAACACGCTGCCCGCATTCCCGGTAATTGGTCGTTACGGAGGAGCAGCAGCAAATTCAAACCGGTTATGTTGGCGCATAGCCGGTTTTTTTTAATTAATAATTAATAATGAATAATTAATAATTAGCGGTGCAATGTTACGAGGACGCGATAGCGCTACGATTATTCATTATTAATGGCAAGTAGATTTCAGGACATCAGTGCTTCATTGATACAACAGTTTTACGATTATTAATTATTAACTATTAATTATTAATTGCCTGTATTGTCACCTTATTATTTCTCTGTTCATATCTTAACTGGTGCACGAGGCAAAGCGCATCCAGTATTTCATCCAGGGAATTGGCAGCGGTGAAGGTGGCTGTATAGCGGTATTGTCCCAATGCCGGTGATTGTAAGCTGATCTGCGTGTCAAACCTGTTCTCCAGCGCTTTTATAATATCTGATAATGTATGCTGACGGAATTCCAGCCGGCGTGCGCACCAGGCGGTGGCAATCCATGCCGGCGCGGCATAAGGGCGGCCGCTATAGCTGAGCGTATCCACTTCCAGCGCGTGGTTAGGGTCCAGCACCACATCACGGGCAGGCCCCCTGGCGGTTACGGGTGTGCTTACCATCACCTTCCCGGTCTTTACCATTACATTAATTTTACCGGCGCGGGCACGCACGTTAAAAGAAGTGCCCAGCACCCGGGTACGCAGCTCGCTGGTATGCACCATGAACGGGCGCGCCGCATCCGTATGCACCTCGAAGAACGCCTCCCCTGCTTCCAGGTATACCTCCCTGCTCTTGCCGAACTGCGCAGGATAGCGCAGGCGCGATGCTTTGTTCAGGGTCACTATGGAGCCATCCGGCAGCGTTATTTTCTTCGTATTGCCGGCGCCGGTATGCACCAGTTGGTACTGTATGGCCGGCGCCGCTTCCTGTACTACCACAGCAGCAGGCGCCGTAGCGGGTTTTACGGACCATGAACGCAGGTAGAGGAATGCGGCAGTACCGCCGGCAACCAGCACCAGCACGGCGGCAATGCGCTTCAGGATGCCCAGGGAGCGGATGATCCGTTTTTCTTCCCCGGGAAAGGAAGGCGCTTCATAGCCCGCCCCCCGCCGGATACCGGCCAGCATGTCCGCCTCCAACTGGTCCCATTCCATATCTGAAAGGTCCGTGTCATCGGGCGCCGTTTCATCCGTTAACATTTGATTTTTCAATGGCCGGATGGAATCTCGCGTTTGTGAAAAAAATTCATCCGGCTCGATTTCATCCAGCCATTGCGCTATAAATGCCTGTTCTGCGGGCGTGGCCCTGCCTTCCAGGTACCGTTCTATAATTGCCTTTAACTGTTGTTGATCCATTTATTGTAGTGTGCCATTATATAGCACCTGGAAAAGGCGGGAAGTACCAGCGGGATATGTTAAGGAATTGTTAAGGACTTTACAGGGCTGTTTCTTTCAAATGCGCCCGCAGCCGCATCAGCGCGCGGGAGAGCTGGTTCTTGACGGTTTGCTCGGAAAGGCTCAGCTCATCGGCAATAACAGCAATGGGCTTGTGGTTGTTGCGGCTTAGCAGGTATATTTCTTTCATTTTTAACGGTAATTGTTCCACCGCGGTATGCAGTTGCTGCAACAGCTCCTTTTCATGCACGGCATCCGTAGCCTGTGCGGGCGCCGCCAGCACCAACTGCTCCACCTGTGCGGGGGATACCCCGGCCTTTAAAGCCGCCGCATACCTGCGCAATATCTCGTAACGGACAGCGGCATACAGGTAAGCCTGCAAGGTAGTGTGCACCTGCAGGTGATGCCGGCGCTGCCACAGGTTGATGAATACATCCTGCACTGCATCCTTTGCTTCATCTGCCTGCCGCAGCTTCTTAAAAGCAAAAATGTACAACTGTTGCCAGTACCGGTGGTACAACGCTTCAAAGGCAGCACTGTCATTCCCCGCCAGCAGTTGCAACAGTTCGGCTTCAGTGGATTGTTGATATCTCATTCGATCGACAAAAAATGTGGAGACGGCTGCAAGTTAAACATCCCATCCTTCACAATATTTTATCTTATTGTTAAGGACATTCGCGCTACAGTAATATGCCGGTGCTTTTATAGATCCTGGTTTGGGGGACAAAATAAAAATAATTGGTGAAAAAAAAGACCTGCCGGGTTTTTAAAACCTGGCAGGTCTCATATTACGGTTATTGCATCCTCCTAAAACAATTCTCCCTGCACATTTCCCTCCTCTTCATCCGGGCTGGGGTCCTCATCTTCAGACAGCAGTTCCACGCTTACCAGGTCGTTGCCGGCAATACGGGTGCCTACAGTTCTCCAGCCGGTCACTTCCACGAACTCGTTGAGGTTGATCTCTTCTTCTTCCGGGCTGCGTTTTTTACCGGTCTTCAGCAGCACCACCGGGTCTGAGTGGGTGGTGGCCAGCTCCAGGTAATTGCCTGCGCCTTCCTTGATGAACAGGAATTTGTTGTTCAGTGTCTGCGTTTCTATACGGAAACGTTTTACGTTAAACTGCTGTTTGTCTGCATCATAGTAAATGGCGGACACGGTTTTTTCCGGGCTGAATTTTTCGATGTACACCACATCATCCGGCTCATAGCGGTTGGTCAGCTCAAAATTGGTCAGCTCGTAAGTGCCGTTCTTGTACACCACGAATATCTTGTCCTCGTTTTCAAAGCTGCCGATGTATACGCCGCGTTCCTCGGTGTTCAGGCGTCCTACTTTATCATCATACCATATCTTCAGGCCGGAGAGGGTGGACACGCCTTTTTCCTTGAACTTCACGCTGCGGATGGGATACTTGGTCACCTGGTTGCCCTGGGAGCTACGGCCCTTGATGGCAATGGTCTCAAAGTACATGTCAAACTCCTTGTTGCGGGCGGCGCAGTTGGGACTTAGTTTCACGGTCACCACTTCGGCCTCGCCGTTGGGATTGGCGCTGAAGTAATGCACCTTGGAATTCTTCTCTCCCTTGGCGGCAAGGTCATATTCCTTGTCGCGGGTCACGCCGGTCACGTTAAACCGCTTGGCGTAGCTGGTGCCGGTCCTGCCATCCACGTAGATCATGTTGTAGGTAGTGCGCTCGTCGTTCTTGCGGAACACGTCCACATGAATGATATCCTTGCCTACAAATGTTTTATCGGACACCTTGGTCACCAGCATCTTGCCGTCCCGGCGGAACACGATGATGTTGTCCAGGTCAGAGCAGTCTGCTACAAATTCATCCTTCTTCAGGGACGTCCCGATAAAGCCATCGGCCCGGTTTACATACAGCTTGGTATTGGCTATGGCCACCTGCTGCACCTGTATGGTGTCAAAGGTCTTGATCTCTGTCTGCCGTTCGCGGCCTTTGCCATATTTCTTCAGCAAGCCTTCGTAGTAGCTTACGGCAAAATCCACCAGGTGGTCCAGGTCATATTTTACCTGTTTGATATCGCCTTCAATCCCTTTGATCTGCTCATTCAGCTCGTTGATGTCCAGGCGGTAGATACGGCGTACGGGCTTCTCGGTAAGCTTTACGATATCCTCCCGGATGATCTCCCGTTTCAGTTGCTTCTTGTAGGGGTTAAAGCCCTTGTCAATAGCCGCCAGCACGGTTTCCCAGTCCTTGTGCTTCTGTTCCAGCTCCTTGTAGATCTGCTTTTCAAAGAAGATCTTTTCCAGGGAGGTATAGTGCCACTTGTCTTCCAGCTCGGCCAGCTTTATTTCCAGCTCCTTCTTCAGCAGCTCGCGGGTAAAGTCCGCAGCGTATTTCAGCAGGTCGGACACGGTGAGGAAGTGCGGCTTGTCTTCCACGATCACGCAGGCATTGGGCGAGATGGATATTTCGCAGTCCGTGAAAGCGTACAGCGCGTCAATGGTAATGTCCGGTGAAATGCCGGGGGCCAGTTGCACTTCTATCTCCACGTCCCTGGCGGTATTGTCCACCACTTTCCTGATCTTGATCTTGCCGTTGTCATTGGCCTTTACGATGGATTCCATCAATTGCGTGGTGGTAATACCGTATGGCACATCTTTTATCAGCAGGGTCTTTTTATCCTTTTCCTCGATATGGGCGCGCACCCGTACCTTGCCGCCGCGCTTGCCGTCGTTATAGGCGCCTACGTCTATCATGCCCTGGGTGGCGAAGTCGGGATACAGCTCAAACTTGCGGCCGCGCAGGTATTTGATGGAGGCGTCTATCAGTTCGCAGAAATTGTGCGGCAGTATTTTGGTGGAAAGGCCCACGGCAATGCCCTCGGCGCCCTGCGCCAGCAGCAGGGGGAACTTCATGGGCAGGGTGAGCGGCTCGTTCTTGCGGCCGTCGTAGCTCAGTTGCCAGGTGGTGGTCTTGGGATTAAAGGCCACTTCCAGCGCAAATTTGGACAGGCGCGCCTCTATGTACCTGGCGGCGGCGGCGTCATCGCCGGTGCGCACATCCCCCCAGTTGCCCTGCGTTTCTATCAGCAGGTCTTTCTGTCCCAGGTTCACGATAGCGTCGCTGATGGAAGCATCGCCATGCGGATGGTACTGCATGGTTTGCCCGATGATGTTGGCCACCTTGTTAAAACGGCCGTCATCCATTTCTTTCATGGCGTGCAAAATGCGCCGCTGTACCGGTTTCAACCCATCTTCCACGCTGGGCACCGCGCGTTCCAGGATCACGTAGGAGGCGTAGTCCAGGAACCAGTTTTCGTACATACCACCCACGTGGGTGATATTGTGTAATGCGTCGTCGTTTGGCAGGATGTTATTTTGATCGTCCATAGTCTGATTTTAACAGCTTACATTCTTTTTTCAAACTCCTCTCTCCATATTCTTACGGAATCGCGCTGCACATCTTCCACGGAGTTCAGCTCCATAAAGGCGCAGTCGGTTACGGCAATGAGCTGGTGCCAGATATTAATGGCCACCTCTACCCTGGCGGGCGCCTCCAGCGTGGTGACGCGCATCTCTTTTTCACCGACCGGGCACCAGTGCAGCTCCGCTTTACCGCTGAGCAGGAACATGATCTCCGGGTTCTTGTAATCGCTCTTTCCCTCATGGTAATGCTGCCCGCTGCTGCTGCCGGCCTTGCGGTAGCAGATGATAAAGTTGCCGGTGCGCAGGGAGCTCCAGGCATAATTAGCGCCCCGTTCGTCCTGGCCTATTAATTCCAGGGGTGTTACCGTTACCATAGTCATTAATTTTATTTCAGGCAGCATTTTCAGCGTTGGGCGCTTCCGTTTCCTCTCCTGCGCCGGGCAGCTTCACTTCAAAATCCTTCATCGTTTTCAGCTCCCCTTTGCTTTCCAGCTTTTCCTCTTTTACCAGCTCTTTCAGCCGCCAGGAAAGGTATTGTTCCATCACGGGATATTTCAGCTTACCGGTTACCTGTCCTACTACCTTTGCGGCCTTCCGGAAATCCTTCCCGCATTGCTGCAGCAGCTCCTTGTCATAAAACACAGCGGGCTCTCCCTTGATCTTTTTGCCGCCTTCCAGCAGGCGCACGCCGGCATTTTCATTCATCAGGCGGTGCCATTCGTCCCCGTCCAGCTCAAATTCCGCCAGGGATACCGGGCGGGCCAGCTTCCTGGCCTTCAGGAACTCCTTCGGCAGTATCTGGTGCAGGTGGGTAGGATAAAATACGGCGCCCTTCTCATTCAGGAAAGGCAGGTTGTTGAGGTAGATAATATGTATGCGGCCGGCAAAATCGTACAACTGGCTTACCAGCCAGTAATAACCACATACGTCGCGGGCATTCTGCCCGGCCCAAATCCATACTTCCAGTTCCGGCTCCGCTTTCAGGAGGGCTTTCAGTTGCCGGGCCTTTTCCGGGTCGCCGTTCTCTTCTTCGGCCGCCGGGGCGGGCGCTGCATCGGCATTAGCGGCTTCGTTGCCCGTCGCCGCCACCGGCTGGGGCTGCAGGCCGGCCAGTTGTTGCCACCACTGGCGGCGGTTGGCCTGCCCGTCTTTCGTGTCCAGGATGAACAGTGGCCCTACGGACAGGTCGTCCTCAAAACACAGGATGTCCCCCTTCAGCGTTTCTTCCAGCTCAAAGGCGGCTGCCAGCGCTGGTGCAGAAGCGGGACCAAATACGATATGTAACAGGTTCATGTCGGATGTTGCATTACTCATTCACCAGATCTTTTTCGTACCGCAGGTTGCTGATAATAAATTCCTGGCGGGTTTGGGTGTTCTTGCCCATGTAATATTCCAGCAGTTTCTGGATATGGATGTCCTTGGATAAAATGATCGGATCAGCTTTCATGTCCTCACCTATAAAGCGGCCGAATTCCTCGGGCGATATCTCGCCCAGGCCTTTAAAGCGGGTGATCTCCGGTTTGCTGCCCAGCTTTTTCACGGCTTGCTGCTTTTCCTCCTCGCTATAGCAGTAGATGGTCTCCTGCTTGTTGCGCACGCGGAACAACGGCGTTTCCAGGATGTACACGTGGCCGTTCTTCACCAGGTCCGGGAAGAACTGCAGGAAAAAGGTAAGGAGCAGCAGGCGGATGTGCATGCCGTCCACATCGGCATCCGTGGCTACCACGATCTTGTTGTAGCGCAGTCCTTCCAGTCCTTCTTCTATATTCAGCGCGTGCTGCAGCAGGTTAAATTCCTCGTTCTCGTACACGATCTTCTTGGTAAGGCCAAAGCTGTTCAGCGGCTTACCGCGCAGGCTGAACACGGCCTGTGTCTCCACGTTGCGGGATTTGGTGATGGAACCGCTGGCGGAATCGCCCTCGGTAATAAAGATCACGGTTTCCAGCCTTTTGGCGTCTACTTCCAGCTTGTCCTTGCCGCTAACCTCATCGTTCAGGTGAATGCGGCAATCGCGCAGCTTACGATTATGAAGGTTGGCTTTCTTTGCCCGCTCGTTGGCCAGTTTCTTAATGCCGGCCAGCTCCTTGCGCTCGCGCTCGCTCTGCTCAATGCGCTTTTTCATGGCTTCCGCCACAGCGGGGTTCCGGTGCAGGAAATCGTCCAGGTGCTTGCTCAGGAAGTCCAGTACAAAGGCCTTCATGGAGGGGCCACCTTCGTATACGGTAAGGGAGCCCAGCTTGGTCTTGGTCTGCGATTCAAACACCGGCTCCTGCACCCTTACGGAAATGGCGGCGCAGATGGATGCGCGGATATCCGTGGCATCATAGTCCTTTTTATAGAAGTCGCGCACGGTCTTTACAAACGCTTCGCGGAAAGCCGCCAGGTGCGTACCGCCCTGGGTGGTGTGCTGCCCGTTCACAAAGGAGTAATACTCCTCGCCGTACTGGTTCTCATGGGTGATGGCCACCTCGATATCCTCCCCTTTCAGGTGGATGATGGGATAGCGCAGGTCCTCTTCGTTGGTCTTGCGCTGCAGCAGGTCCAGCAGGCCGTTCTTTGAAACGTATTTCTGGCCGTTGAAGTTAATGGTGAGGCCCGCGTTCAGGAAGCAATAGTTCCATATCTGGTTCTCCAGGAACTCGGGGATATAGTGAAAGTTCTTAAAAACGGTATCGTCGGGGATAAAGGTCACCAGCGTACCGTTGGTTTCGCTGGTAGCGGCCTCCTTGTGCTCCTTGGTAAGCACGCCGCGCTCAAACTCGGCTACTTTCATGCGGCCGTCGCGTACGGACTGCACTCTGAAATAGGTGGAAAGGGCGTTCACCGCTTTGGTACCCACCCCGTTCAGGCCCACGGATTTCTGGAAGGCCTTGCTGTCATATTTCGCGCCGGTATTGATCTTGCTCACCACGTCCACCACCTTGCCCAGCGGGATGCCGCGGCCATAATCGCGCACGGTTACGCTGTGCTCCGATACCTTGATATCCACCTGCCGGCCAAAGCCCATCGTATGTTCGTCGATACAGTTATCCACCACTTCTTTAATAAGTATGTAGATACCGTCGTCCATGCTGGTACCGTCTCCCAGCTTGCCTATATACATCCCCGGGCGCAGGCGTATGTGCTCGCGCCAGTCCAGGGAGCGGATGGAGTCTTCCGTATAGGCCGCAAAGAGATCCTTTTTGTCCGTTTTATCAGTAATTGCCATAATAAAATATAAATACTAAATCTTTTAGCAAAATCAGGTTACTGGCAAAAATAAAGGATTCGGGCTATCCTCCCAAGAATTAGTTATGCACCCGCGTCCTTTTTATTGAGTTTAAATATTTTTTTATACAAAGTATACTTTATATAAGATATTTATCTATATTTACAATCCTGGTTGCACAAGTACAATAAATGTCCTAATTATGAAACCTAGCATGACAAATATATGCCAACAGTATTTGTACATGCGAAGTTCCACCTAACCAACGAAAGACAAACTATCTGCAAATGAAAACGCTATGCCTGTTAGTGTCAGCAGCAGTACTTTCCGCTGCACTTTTGTTTACTTTTTTCGTTAATCGGGAACAACGCTCCATGAACCGCTTGGGCGGCACCTTTTTACGGCTGCTGCAGAAGTTCGATTCATGGCAAATGATGCGGTAAGGATTGTTTTAACCATATAAACCCTATACCTATGAAAACCGGTCTATTATTCAAACTGGCTTGCCTGTTGATTGCTGCAATGGTATTATCTGCACACCTGCTGCGCACCAACCTGGCCAAGCTGAAGCGGGGCTGAACAACGTGCTGATATGCCAATAAATTGATATGCCGATGAGTAAGCACATCAGCATATCAATTTATTGGCATATTAATTACCTGTTGTAGTACTTGTTCACCGCATCCGTTCTGCTTCTTACGTGCAGCTTTTCATAGATGTTGTGCACATGCCTTCTTACTGTTTCAATGCTGATGAAGAGGTTACTGGCTATTTCCTTGTACAGGAAACCTTTGGAGAGCTGGTCCAGTATCTCCTTTTCGCGGGAGGTAAGCGCTTCCAGCGCCGGGTTGGGGCGGGCCTGCTTCTGGAAATAGGCCACTACGCGCCGGGCGATCTGTGAGCTCATGGGCGATCCGCCTTCATGCAGGTCGCGGATGGCTTCCAGCAGCTCACCGGGGGAGGTCTTTTTGAGAATATATCCGCTGGCGCCTGCTTCCAGCGCCTGAAATATCTTGTCGTCGTCTTCGTACACCGTCAGCATCATGAACTGCATATCCGGGTATTCGGCTTTCAAACGGGCAATACATTCAATTCCATTCATGCCGCCGGGCAGGTTGAAATCCATCAGGGCCACATTGGGTAACAAATGGGGGATCTGCTCCAAGGCAGTTTCTGCATTATTGAATGCTCCCACGCACGCATAACCATCTGAACCGTTTATCAATAATTCCATGGCGGTACGGATATCATGATTGTCTTCCACAATAGCTACCGAAATTACATCCATACTGTCCTGGGATTTCTTTTTTGAGTACACAGTCATTGTCTTGTTCTTAGTGGTTACTTACACAAAAATGTTATTTTTTATTACGGGCAAAAATAGATCAATTTAACGGGATATCTAGAAAAACTATCGTACCGTTGCGGGAAGTGATATCTGCCTGGCCTCCTACCGCCTGCATGCGCTTCTGGATATTCTTGAGCCCGTTACCGAACAGCCGTACCTTTTCCTGGTCAAATCCCTTGCCGTTGTCTTTTATCAGTATCGTCATATGCTGCTGCATCTTTACCTCTATCAATACCTCTGTGGCGTGGGCATGTTTTACCACGTTGTGCAGCGATTCCTTCACTGCCAGGTAAATGTTGCGCCGGGTGCCACCACTGAGCTTGATGTTGGGAATGCTTTCCGGTATGGAAAACTGGTGGGTGATATGAGCATGTTCCAGGAAATCTGCTGCAAAGCTGCGCATGTATGCAATTAGGTTTTCCAATGAATCATTCGATGAGTTCATGGCCCAGATGATCTCGCTCATCTTGTCCACCAGCTCGCCGGCTGCTTCCGAGATACGTTCTATTTCACGGGTTTGGGAAGGGTCTTTGATCTTCCGCTTGGCTATTTCACTCAACAGGCGTATGGTGGATAGTCCCGAACCAAGATCGTCATGCATGTCGCTGGAAATACGCGCCCGCTCCTGGTCCACCGCCTGCTCCTTCTCCAGTTTCAGTTTTTCATGACGTATTTTATAATCAAGATACAACGTAGAAAAGTAATATGCAATGCCTAACAGCAGTAACAGCAATAAAAACCTGAACCACAATGATTGCCAGAACGGGATACGGATCACTATTTCCAGGGTGGTGGGCGTCTGGTTCCAGATATCGTCATTATTGGAGGCGCGTACATTAAAGGTGTAGGTGCCCGGCCGCAGGTTGGTATAGCGTGCCATGCGGAAGGCGCCGGCCTGCACCCAGTCCTCGTCCGCCCCTTCCAGCTTGTACTGCACCTTGTTCTTCAGCGGGTTGGTATACTCCAGCGGCACAAACTCAATGGCGATGGTATTCTGGTTATAGGGCAGCTCAATATGATGCAGCAGGGAAATGGCCGTATCCGATTCATAGGGCTGGTCCAGCACTTCCAGCCTTTTAATGACCACTTTCGGCGCAAAAGGATTGTTCCTGAAATTGCGGGGGTAGAAACCGTTCACCCCGCGGATGCCGCCAAAGAAAAGTTCCCCGTCCACGGATTTAAAATAGGCGCCGGTGTTGAACTCGTTAGACTGCAGCCCGTCCTCGTGGTTAAAGGTGGTGATCTCGTCCGTTACCGGGTTGATCTGCGACAGGCCCTTGTTATGGCTTACCCAGATACGGTCCTTGTCGTCCAGCAGCACCCCGTAGAAATAGTCGTTCACCAGCGCGGGATAATCGTAGCTGTTATAGTGCTTCATGAGCTGGTAGGAGCCGTCCAGCATGAACAGGCCGCGGCTGGTAGCCACCAGCAGGTTCTTGTGCGCATTCTTGTTAATGCTCTTTACAATGGTGCCTGCCGGCAGGGCAATGGTTTTCCAGCGGGTGCTGCCTACATCTTTAGCATACAGCGTAGCCTGGGTGCCCACATACTGGTTCCCCATATAATCTTCGTAGTAGCAGTTCAGTATCTCCCCGGGAAAGCGGTGCACCAGCGCGGCCTTGTAGCCACGGCCTTCGGGGCTGACGGACATCAGGTACTCGCCGTAATTAAAATACACCTCCCCGTTTACCCGCCGGAACAGGAAAGGGGAAAAGTAGTCCTGCTGATCCGGCAGGCCCAGCTTTTCCACCACCGGCGTCAGGTCCTGGAATTTTTTATTCTGCACATTAAAAAGGCCCAGGGCCTTGCCTTCAAAATGTATCCACAGGTATTTGTAGTTCTCCCGGCAAATAGCGTCAATGGTATTGCCCGGGAAGGGATGGTCTTTCCCGCTGTTGGAGATCCTTTCCAGGAAGCGCCCGCCCTCCTCGTAAATATCCAGCCCGTCCTGCCACAGGCCCACATACAGCTTGCCATCGTCATGCTTGTAAATGGCGCGCACCATGTTATGCGTGATAAAAGGGGAACGGTAGAGGTTGAATACTTTTTTGTGCGGGGAGTATTTCTTGATGCCGTCGCCATTGGTGCCCACCCACATATTGTCCGCCGCGTCGCGGTACAGGTAGCGCACATTGTTGAGGGAGCGGGTCTCAAAAGTATTGAAGGTGGTGATGTGCTGCAGGATCTCGTTGCGGCGGATGCTGTAGATGAGCACGCCATCCGTACCGCCAATCCACATGTTGCCGTTATGGTCCAGCTCCATCACTACGGGCATAAAAGGCATGCCCTTATCATCTACTTCGTTCACTACCAGGTCGGTATACTTGCGCTGCCTTTTGTTGAACATCACAATATGCCCTTTACTGGCTATGATCATGGAGTCGGCATTCAGGTTGCGAATCACCGGGAAGTCATCGATCACCGGCAGGCAGTAGGTGGTAAGCTGCAGGTTCTTCACATTCAGCGCCAGCAGCTCTCCCGGCTCAAAGTTCATCCACACCAGGTCCCCGTCCTTCATGATATCGCGGGGCACCAGGCCGCGCTTCGAGAACTGCGGCGGGTACAGCACCACCTGCTTGATGGCATAGGTGCGGCTGTCCAGCGCATACAGCCCTTTCAGCGGCCGCCATACCCAGAGGCGGCGGGAAGCGGTATCCTCTCCCAGTATCTTGAACTTGATGGGCCAGTCGCGCTCGCGCTCATTGATATAGGAAGTATCCACCAGCACCATGCGGAACGTGTTGCGGTAAGGGTCGTACACGCTGATGCCGTTGTTGTGCGTAAGCAGCAACTGCCCGCGGCTGTTCTTGAAAAAGGAGTATCCTTTGTACCCTTTCAGGTCAAAACGGTTGATCACGGCCCTTACGCCGCTGGAAGTATTGCTCACCAGGTTGCCCTTCCCCTCCCCTTTCCGGTTGCCCTCGCTGGTCTTAAAACGGTATTCGTTGAACACGTAGCCGTCAAAGCGGTTCACCCCGTCGCGGTTGGCGAACCACAGGAATCCCTGCCGGTCCTGTATGATATCGCTGACGTAGCTCTGTGAAAGTCCTTCATTTACGCTATATGCGTCAAATATATACCTGCCCCCCTGTGCAAATAGGGAATTAATTGCAAAAACAAATGAGCAAAGCAGTTGCAGTCGTTTTATCTGGGATGGCAAATTGAGCACTGATGCAGGTTAGTTGTTTGCAAATATATAAATCTGCATCACACTTTTGAATGATTTTGTAATTTTCTTGCTCACTAACAGATTGTATATAAATGCTAAAGAAGGTCTATGGCTGCGTACTGTGCTGCTGCCTCTTTTTCCTGCAGCTAAGCGCCCAGCAAAAATATGTATTAGCCCCCCTGCCGCAGGGCCCGCTAAAGAGCATCCGCGGTCTTTGCGTGCTTACAGACAGCCTGGTATGGGCATCCGGCACCGGCGGCATGGTGGGCAAAAGCACGGATGGCGGCCGGCAGTGGCAATGGGTGCAGGTGCCCGGCTGCGACAGTTGCGACTGGCGGGATATTACGGCTTTTAATGAACAGGAGGCGCTGGTGATCAATGCAGGCGAGCCGGCCCATATTTTCGTGACCACGGATGGCGGGGCTACCTGGCAGCGGGTATATTATAATGATACCAAAGGCATTTTCTTTGATGCGATGGATTTCCGCAGCCGGCAGGAAGGCCTGGCCATCGGCGATCCGCTGGAAGGGCGCTTTACCCTGCTCTCCACACAGGATGGCGGCCGCAACTGGCGCCTGCAACCGGATGCTCCCGTTGCAGCCACCGGCGAGGCTTTGTTTGCGGCCAGCGGCAGCGGCCTGTATTACCTGCCGGGAGGCGATATCTGCTTTGCCACCGGCGGCCTTACCGCCCGTTTTTTCCGGCAGCACCAGGGCCGCTGGCAATCTGTGGCCCTGCCCATATTACAGGGCCGGCCCAGCACCGGCGTATTTTCCATTGCCTTCCGCAACAGCCGGCAGGGCGTGGCCGTAGGCGGCGATTACAGTAACGATACCCTGCGCCTGCAAAACTGTGCGCTGACCAGCGATGGCGGCCGGACCTGGATGGCTCCCCTCACCCCGCCAGGCGGGTACCGCTCCTCCGTATGCTGGACCGGCCCCCATAGCCTCATTGCTACCGGCACCTCCGGCACAGACGTATCTGCAGACGGCGGGCAGCACTGGCAACTGATCAGCAAGGAAGGTTATCATGTGGTGCAACGGGCCCGGAAAGGGACGGCGGTGTTCCTGGCAGGGGCTGGGGGCCGGCTGGCTAAGCTGGTGGTAAAAAAAAGCGCACTCTGAAAAAAGTGCGCTCCATAAAGGAACAAATAGGTTAAAGCAAAAAAGTACGTTTCTTTTATAAAATTACCAGCTATTTAATATTTTTCGGATCGCTATTTAGCCAATACACCATTTTAGCAGGTAAACGCTGTGTTAGCCTTGCCAAACGCGAAAAAGAACATGTTCACATGATTTTTTTTTAATTTAGATGAGTGTGGTTGGGTAGAGACAGCGAAAGGATTTATAAAAGCCAATTATGCAAATAACAAGCTCGTCGAGTAAGTATTCGGTAAAACACTATCCTGATAGTGTCAGGAAATGGCAGAAAGAAGGCAACTACTTCTATTTTCATACAGCAGAAACCATACTGGAAGTACGCATCATTTCAGACAAGATCGTTCGCTTCCGGTTTGCCGCCGACGGCAAATTCCAGCGCGATTTCTCCTACGCCCTCAGTGAAAAGCTGGAGGAATCGCCCGTAAATTTCGGGATCCGGGAATTCGAGGAGGTATTTGAAATATACACAGACGCCATCCGCATATGGGTGGCCCGCGATAACCTGCGCCTTACCATTACCGATACGGAAGGCCGCGTGATCAACCAGGACGAAATGGGCTTCCACTGGCAGCACTACCTGCTCAAAGGCGGCAAGATCGTGTACTGCAGCAAGCAGATACAGGAAGGAGAATGCTTTTACGGCCTGGGCGACAAGCCTACAGACATGAACCTGCGCGGCAAACGCCTGGAGAACTACGGCACGGACGCCTACGGCTTCCAGAAAGACACCGATCCCCTGTACCGCAATATCCCCTTCTATTACGGCCTGCACCACGGCATTGGCTATGGCATCTTCTTCGACAATACCTTCCGCACCCTTTTTGACTTCGGGCATGAGCGGGACGATGTATGCAGCTTCTGGGCCAGGGGCGGTGAAATGAACTATTACTTCATGTACGGCCCCGACCTGCTGCAGGTGGCGGAGGCCTACACCAAGATAACCGGCACCGCCGAACTGCCACCCCTGTGGGCGCTGGGCTACCAGCAATGCCGCTGGAGCTACTACCCCGACAAGCGCGTGATGGAAATAGCGGCGGAATTCCGCAAACGGCAGATCCCCTGTGATGTGATCCACCTGGACATTGACTATATGGAAGGCTTCCGCTGCTTTACCTGGAGCAAGGAAGGTTTCTCCGATCCCGTCAAGCTGGGCAGGGATCTGTCGGCGCAGGGCTTTAAAATGGTAGTGATCATTGACCCCGGCATCAAATCGGACCCGGACTACGATATCTACAAGCAGGGTATGGAACGGGACTACTTCTGCAAGCGCGCCGACGGCGCCCTGATGGAGGGAGACGTGTGGCCGGGCAAATGCGTGTTCCCGGACTACACCAACCCGGAAGTACGGGAGTGGTGGAGCAACCTGTTCAAGGAGCTGGTAGAGTCCGGGGTGCGGGGCGTGTGGAATGATATGAACGAGCCGGCCGTGTTTGAAATGGGCACCTTCCCGGAAGACGTGCGGCACGACTATGACGGGGAGGACGTGAGCCACCGCAAGGCGCACAACGTGTACGGTCACCTGATGAGCAAGGCCACCGCGGCGGGCCTCCGGAAATACCTGATGCCCAACCGCCCCTTTGTGATCACCCGCTCCTGCTATGCCGGCGCACAACGCTGGGCTTCCGTATGGACAGGCGACAACGTATCCGAATGGGAGCACCTGTGGCTGGCCAACGTACAGTGCCAGCGCCTGGCCGTTTCCGGTATTTCCTTTGCCGGCAGCGATATCGGCGGCTTTATCGGGGAGCCGGACGGGGAGCTGTACACCCGCTGGATACAACTGGCCACCTTCCACCCGCTGATGCGCACCCACTCCGCCAGCAACGAGACCGGCTTTAACCAGGAGCCCTGGAGCTTCGGCAGCAAATACGAGTTTATTGTAAAACGGTTCATACAACTGCGCTACCGCCTGCTGCCCTACCTGTATACCACCTTCTGGCAGTACAGCCATCACGGCACGCCCATGCTGCGCCCCCTGGCCTTTGTGGCCCAGCAGGACCCGCAAACCTACAACCGCTCCCACGAGTTCATGCTGGGCGATGCCCTGCTGATCAGCCATGTGGACGGACCGGGCGTGAAGGAAAAGGAAGTGTACCTGCCCGCCGGGCGCTGGTATTATTTCTTTAATGACCAGGTATTTGAGGGCGGGCAGACCGTTACCATTCCCACCCCGCTGGATGAGATGCCGCTGTTTGTAAAGGCAGGCGCCGTGGTGCCCAACTATCCCGGTATACAATACGTGGGCGAGCGGCCCATAGACGAAATGATCCTCAACGTATACTACTGCGAACAACCCACCGCCAGCATGCTGTACGAGGATGCCGGCGACCATTACGGCTACAAGGACGGGCAGTTCAACACCATCCGCTACAAGCAGGTGTCTGACAAGCAGCAGTTCCGGCTCAAGAAGCGGTTCTTTGGCCAGTACCAGGCCAGCTACAAAAAGTACCGGGTGCTGGTGCATGGCCTGCCCTTCAAGCCCACGGAATACGTGGTGGACGGCAAGGCGTACAAGCTGAATGCCCGGAATTTTGCGGTAGGTGTAGTAAAAGTGATGGTGGAAAGGAAATTTGAAGAACTGATCCTGAGATAAATTCCAAATTCCAAAACCCAAATTCCAAATCCCAGGTCCCAAATTCCAAAATGGCGGTTATCACCAGGCCATTTTTAACAGCTCAGTGATATTTGTACCTTGACCGCATTTTTGGAATTTGGGTTTGGAATTTGGAATTTCCCAGTTTGGGATTTTCTAAAAAAAAGGGCACTAACAGATGGAGATCTTAGTGCCTTTTCATAACCTATGCCAACTTTAGAGTTTGTTCAAAAGTAAGCTGATTCGCCCATCAGGCAAAGCTTTTGGCGCTCCGGTAAGGAAAATGAATAAAATGAACATCCCTGAACGGAGTGAATAATGAAAAGGACTTTTGCCCGGTAAGGTGTGGACATTTTCTATATACTGTAGAACTGGTTACCCGTTATTTCCCCTCTGCCCCCTATATCTCTCCCTGCGCCAGTGCGGCGCCGGCCATGGCACAGTCCTTGTTTTCCAGCACCATATATATGCGCTTCTAGCGGTAACACATGAAGTATTGGAACGGAAACTATTTTCAACACCTTAAAACCTGATGTTATGACAATGCAAAGCAGCTACTCGGCCCAGGAAGAAAACTGGCAAAACGTTGTGGCCCATGAAAACCCGCAAGTGGAAAACAACGGAACAACGGAAACTGAAAGAGATATGCACAGGGAATCCGCTCCCCGCCGTAAAAGCTTACGTGGGTTTGCAGCTATGGACGGCGAAAAACAAAAGGCTATAGCCAGTATGGGAGGCCGTGCAGCGCACCAGCAGGGTGTAGCGCATGAATTTTCCTCCGAAGAGGCGCGTATGGCCGGTAAAAAGGGTGGCGAAGCCGTGAGCCGTAACCGCGAGCATATGGCGGCCATTGGCAAAAAAGGCGGTGAAGCCGCTCACGGACGCAGGCGCCAGCGCCAGGAAGCACAGCAGCACAGCGGTGCAGTGCAGTCATAACCCAATTGACCACAAAGTTACAGGCAGCAGGCCACAAGGTTTGGGAAATCATGTTTACCAGACCGTGTGGCCTGTTTGCTTTAAGCATAAAGCGTGAAAAAGCACATGGACAGCAGTGCGCAAAAGATAAAGAAAGTCATCAGGCTCCTGTAAATGAAATAGGTATATACATGTTCTTCTGATCTGCTACGTTTTTTCAGGTTTTCCATATGAATAGTTTACCGGGTTAAGGATATGGTTTAACGGGCGTTAACATATTTTATAAGATAAATATACTATCAAATACCAGAAGATGCAAATAAAAAGACCTGCCAGGTTTTAAAAACCTGGCAGGTCTTTGATGCATATACCAATAATATTACTGCCGAAGGGTGATCCTGCCGATCTCCGTATTCCGGTTGCGCTCTACGGTAATGCCGGTAAGGGTGGTATCCCGGTACCCATTGGAGGCGTTGATGAATACGTCGTAGCTGCCGGGCTTCAGGCCCCGCACCTTGAACTCCCCGCCTATCCAGGGCAGTGCAAAACCCGTATCCTGGTCGTTATACACGGTGATCACCGGCCAGGCGGCATGCGGCGTTACCTTGCCGGAGATGCTGCCCGTCAGCTTCAGGGTGTATACTTTGATCACCGGCTTCAGGATAAACTTGCCGTTCCACACCTTTACAATGGAGCGGTTCAGGTCAAAGTCCAGCCACAGGCGGAAATCTCCGCTGGCCACTTCATCCCAGTCGTCGCTGCGCAGCTTGATGATGATCTTCACCTGCCCGGAAGGGGAGGTCAACGGGTAGGTAACGCTATCCTTCACCAGGGAGTTGTTGTCGCCCAGGGTGATACGGATCTTCTTTACTACGCCACGGGGCACAATGCCGCCGGCCAGCAGGGTATCTGCGCCGTTCCGCAGGGAAAGGATGTCATACACGCCGGGGCTCACGGCCAGGGAATCCCATACCTCGCAGGTATCCTTCCCGCCACGCCGGTCCTCATCCCACCAGCAGCGGTCCCGCCAGTCCCAGTCGTCATCATCATCATCGCCACTGGTACAGGTATCCACCAGTACTTCCACCTTACGGATATCCAGGTATACATTGTCAAAGAAACCCGGATCGTCGGACATGTAAATGCTTAGTTTTTGTTCGTCGGCATTGGGGCCCGGTTCGGTGGAACCGTCCTTCTGGCAGGCATAGATCGCCACGGTTACCATCGCGAGGAATGCCAACGGCCATCGCAGGCGCCCGAAGTAGCTTTTCATAAATGAATGGTTTTAAGTGATTATTGGATTTTTTGGTCTTTCAATTTGCTGGCACAGTATAATAAAACGTTTTGCCGTCCTTCCATAGTATTGCCGCCCTCGCCAAAACGCAGTGTTTGGATGGGAAATGTTAAAGAAAGTTTAAAAAAAAGGGAGAAAAAAATCCAAATCCCAAATCCCAAAGGGGAAATAGTGGCAAAAGTAAAAGCAACGCTACTTTCAATTGAACAAGTACGTCCCGGTTTGGGATTTGGAATTTGGAATTTGGGATTTAGAACCTGGAATTTGAAGCTTACATTCTTTTGAGAATAGTCACCCCTAACGGTGGTATGCGCAGGGTGAGGGTGTGGTCCTTTCCCTGGTAGGGTTGCTCCTGCGCCTTCAGGGTGGCCGTGTTCTGCACCCCGCTGCCGTAATACTGCGGGTCGTCGCTGTTCAGTATTTCCCGCCAGGTGCCGCTCATGGGAATACCCAGGTGGTAACCTTCCCTTGCTATGGGGGTCATATTGAGGACGATCAGCAGGGTATCTTTGGGGCCTGTGCCCTTGCGCAGGTAAGCCAGCACACTGTTATCATAATCGCTGGCGTTCACCCATTCAAAACCGGCAGGGTCAAATTGCTGCTGGTACAGGGCCGGCTCAGCCCGGTACAGGTGGTTCAGGGCCTTTACAAAGTGCTGTACACCCAGGTGGGTGGGATGCTGCAGCAGGTGCCAGGCCAGTTCGGAGCGGTAGTTCCATTCCTGTGTCTGGCCAAACTCGTCGCCCATGAACAGCAGCTTGGTGCCGGGGTGGGTAAACATGTAGCCGAACAGCAGGCGCAGGTTGGCGAATTTCTGCCAGTCGTCGCCCGGCATTTTATACACCAGGGGCGATTTGCCGTGCACCACTTCGTCATGGCTCAGGGGCAGCATGAAATTTTCGCTGAAGGCGTACATAATGCTGAAGGTTAGCTGATCCTGGTGCCATTTGCGGTGCAGCGGGTCCTTCTTGAAATAGTCCAGCGTATCGTTCATCCAGCCCATCATCCATTTCATGCCAAAGCCCAGCCCTCCCATAAAGGTGGGGCGGGACACACCGTAAAAGGAGGTAGACTCTTCCGCGATGGTCTGCGTGTCGGGGAATAAATGGTAAACCCTTTCGTTCAGGTGCTTTAAGAAGGCGATGGCCTCCAGGTTCTCCCGGCCGCCCTGCTCATTGGGCACCCAGCCGCCCGCGTTGCGGGAATAGTCCAGGTGTATCATGGAGGCTACGGCATCTACCCGCAGCCCGTCCACATGGTATTTATCCAGCCAGTAAATGGCATTGCTAAGCAGGAAGCTTTTTACCTCGTTGCGGCTGTAATTAAAGATGTAGCTGTTCCAGTCCGGGTGAAAGCCTTTGCGCATATCCTCGTACTCATACACATGCGATCCGTCAAAGCGGTACAGGCCGTGCGCATCATAAGGGAAGTGGGAAGGCACCCAGTCCAGTATCACGCCGATGCCTTCATGGTGAAAAGCATCTACCAGCGCCATAAAATCCTGTGGGGTGCCGTAGCGGGAAGTAGGCGCATAGTAGCCGGTCTGCTGGTATCCCCAGGAGCCGTCAAAAGGATGCTCCCCTACCGGCATCAGCTCTATATGGGTAAAGCCCATTTCCTTTACATAAGGCACCAGCATGTCCGCAATTTCGCGGTAGGAATAGAATACTTCGTGGTTATGCGGGTCCGGCCTGCGCCAGGAGCCCAGGTGCACTTCGTATACAGAAAAGGGGCTTTGGAGGCTGTTGTGCTGGTGGCGGCGCTCCATCCATTTCCTGTCCTTCCAGTGGTAATCCAGCTCCCAGGTAATGGAGGCCGTGTTGGGCCGCAGCTCCCAGTAGCGGGCAAAGGGGTCGCCCTTGTACAGCTCCTCGCCGGAACGGGCGCGGATAAAGAATTTGTATAAAGCGCCTTTTTTTACATGCGGCACAAAACCTTCCCAGATGCCGGAATGGTCCCAGCGCGGAAACAAGGTATGCGTATACCGGTCCCAGTTATTGAAATCACCTATTACGGAAACATAGGCGGCGTGCGGGGCCCATACGGCAAAGTAGGTGCCCTTCTCCCCTTCGTACTCCAGGGTGTGGGCGCCGAATTTCTCGTACAGGCGTTCATGTGTGCCGGCCTGGAACAGTTCTACATCTTTCGCTGAAAACAGCGAGAAAGGCGCTACAGGCGGCAATGGGCGGTATCCTTCAATTGACATCGGCTTGCTGGATTACAGTTGTTCAGTTCCGGGAAACGGCTGCGTTGTTTCTCAGGTGGAAAATAACGAAAAAAGTCCTCCCGGCTGCACCAGGAGGACTTTTTATTTTCCGTTTCCCTATATATGTACTTAATATCGCTTTTTAAAGCCGGGCCTGGGTGCACCGTACTTCCTGCCGCCACCGTCTCCGAAGGAACGGCCATTGCTGCCTCCCCGGCGCTTATCGCCGTCCTGCGACATTTCAATACGTACGCTGCGTCCATTATGTTCGGCTTTTTTGAATCCCTGTACAAATTTCTCCACCACATCATTCTCCACTTCAAAGAAGGAGTACACGCCCTTCAGGTCTATACGGCCTATCTTGTTGCCGCGCACCCCGCTGGTATCGCAGAGGAAGCGCAACAGGTCGCCACGTGAAAAATCATCCACGGAGCCCAGGTTGATAAACAGCCGGGTGAATTTGCCGGTGCCGCGGAAGCTCATGCCGCCGCCTTCGTAGGAGGAGCGTCTTTCCTCTTTCACGTTCAGGTCCGGGGCGTCCTTGTAATACTCCAGGAACTCGTTGAACTCCAGGGAGGCAAAGCGCTTGATCAGCTCTTCCTTGCTCATGTCCTGGAACTCTTCGTATATCCGCTCCAGGTAGGGCTCTATCTGCTCCTCGTTCACGGTTACGTTATGCACCTTGTGCACCAGGCCAAAAAGTTGCTTTTCGCATACCGCAAAGCCATCCGGCACTTCGGCCTTGATGAACTTCTTACCGATCACCCTTTCTATCTGGCGTATCTTCCCTATATCCCTGTTGGTGATAATAGCAATTGATATGCCTGATTTACCTGCACGGGCGGTACGGCCGCTGCGGTGGGTGTAGTTCTCCACATCATCGGGCAGTTCGTAGTTGATCACGTGGGTAACATTGTCCACATCGATACCGCGTGCCGCCACATCCGTAGCTACCAGCACCTGCAGGGACTTTTCACGGAAACGTTTCATCACCTTGTCACGCTGCTGCTGGGTAAGGTCGCCATGCAGCGCATCGGCATTGTAGCCGTCGCGGATCAGGGATTCTGCGATCTCCTGTGATTCTATCTTGGTGCGGGTAAAGACGATGCCGAATATCTCCGGGTTGTAGTCCACGATACGCTTCAGCGCGGCATATTTTTCACGCGGGCGCACCACGTAGTATTCATGCTCGATATTGGCGTTACCGCTGTTCTTGTTGCCTACTGTCAGCTCAAAGGGATCTGTCATGTAGTTCTGCGCAATGCGGCGCACCTCCTGGGGCATGGTGGCGGAGAACAGCCAGGTGGTCTTGGTTTGCGGGGTTTTGGACAATATGTTATTGATATCCTCCTGGAAACCCATGTTCAGCATTTCATCCGCCTCATCCAGTACGGCATAGCGCACATGCTCAAAATTAACCGCGCCACGGTCTATAATGTCCAGCAGGCGGCCGGGGGTGGCCACTACCACATGCGCGCCTCTTTTCAGCTCGCGCAACTGCTGTACAATGCTGGCGCCGCCATATACGGCTACCACGCTTACTTCTCCCAGGTATTTGCTGAAATTCTTCAGGTCATTGGTGATCTGCAGGCACAGCTCGCGGGTGGGGCACAGCACAAGGCCCTGCGGCTGTCTGCGTTTTACATCCAGTTGCTGCAGCAGGGGCAGGCCGAATGCGGCCGTTTTACCCGTGCCCGTCTGCGCCAGTCCCACAAAGTCCCGGTCGCCGGTCAGCAGTACGGGGATGGCTTTTTCCTGTATGGGTGTAGGTGCAATAAATCCCAGGTCCTGGATTCCTTTTAAAATGGGCTCCTGTAGGCCCAGTGATTCAAATGTAGTCATTGATTTGCTTTAACCAGCTCCGTCGGGAGCTATATTCTATAGTAATTCTCCTTCCAGGTCGTAATCAAACGCTTTGGTGATCCTTACCTGAACAAAATCGCCGGGTTGCAGGCGCTTGCTGGTATTGATGATCACCTCGTTGTCCACCTCTACGGAGTCAAATTCAGTACGTGCCAGGTAGCGGCCGGATTCTTTCTTATCCACGATCACTTTCAGTACCTGGCCTATTTTTTCCTGGTTCTTTTCATAAGATATTTCCTGCTGCACTTCCATGATCTCCTGCGCCCTTCTCTCCTTTTCTTCGGCGGGGATGTTATCCTCCAGGGCATAGGCGCTGGTGCCTTCCTCATGGCTGTAGGTGAAGATGCCTACCCGGTCAAAGCGCATGGCTTCCAGGAAGCGCTTCAGCTCTTCCACGTCTTCCAGGGTCTCCCCGGGAAAACCGGTGATCAGCGTGGTGCGCAGGCAGATGCCGGGCACCTTTTCGCGGATAGCGTGAATGAGGTCTTCCATTTCCACCCGGGTGATCTGCCTTTTCATGGCTTTCAGCATGTTGTCTGCCGCATGCTGCAGCGGCATGTCCAGGTAGTTGCAGATATTGGGATGCTCCCGCATTACGTCCAGCACGTCCATGGGGAACTTGTGCGGGTAGGCATAGTGCAGCCGGATCCATTCCAGTCCCGGTACGGCGGCCAGCGCTTTCAGCAGGTCCGCCAGCCGGCGCTCCCTGTACAGGTCCAGGCCGTAATAGGTAAGCTCCTGCGCTATCAGCATCACTTCCTTTACGCCTGCGCGCACCAGCTTTTCCGCTTCCTGCACAATGGCCTCAATGGGTTTGGACACATGCCCGCCCCGCATCAGCGGAATAGCGCAGAAGGAACAGGTACGGTTGCAGCCTTCGGCTATCTTCAGGTAAGCATAATGCTTGGGCGTGCTTAGCAGGCGCTCTCCCAGCAGCTCGGCTTTATAATCCGCGTCAAACTGCTTCAGTATCAGCGGCAGCTCCATGGTGCCAAACCAGGCGTCCACACCGGGTATTTCCTGCTCCAGGTCGCCACGGTAACGTTCGCTCAGGCAGCCGGTTACATACACTTTGTCCAGCCGGCCCCGCTCTTTCAGCTCCACCTGCTCCAGGATGGTATTGATGGATTCTTCCTTGGCCTTGTCAATAAAGCCGCAGGTATTCACCACCACAATGTTATGGTCCTTCCGGGCGCTCTCATGCACTACATCGATCTCATTGGCCTTTAACTGGCCGCTGAGCACCTCTGAATCTACCATATTCTTGGAACAACCTAATGTAATAATGTTAACCTTGTCTTTCTTTAGTGTTTTAGTCTTCATTTGCCGGTTGGGTTACCGCCACGAAGACATTCAAGACACGAACAAATAAAAACAGCAGACTTACTGTATGTGACTTTGCCTTAGTGGGGGCTTATACAAGAAGGTGCAAAATTACCAAAAAAAATTAACAGTTAATAATTAATAATGAATAATTATGACACGAATATACAGCCTGTCACACTTGCTGCCGATTATTCATTATTAATTATTCATTATTAATTGCGCAGCACGCGCTGCGCATTCCGGTGGGCCATCCTGCGCTTGTAGTGGTACCACCATTGGGGAGCCAGGCGGATCAGCAGGTTGTTCATGCCCCGCAGGCCGACAATGTGGTAAAGTCCGTTCAGCTTGCCGGACAGGCGCTGGTCCAGGGCGCGCAGGCTCATGGCAAAGCCGCTGTCCATATACTCCATATGATGCCAGTAGCCGCCCGGCATGAACAGGGTATCGCCGTGGTGCAGGATGGTCGTGTACCCGTTGGCGTATTTGAGCGCGGGAAACTGTTCGGTGTCCAGCGCCTTGTGCCAGTCCACGAAGCTGGCGGCGCTTTCCACCGTAAAGGGCATGCGGTAAATGTAGGGCGACTGGTTGTTCTCCAGCAGCAGCACCCTTTTGCGGCCCAGGAACTGGGTATGGAAAATGTGCGAGAGGTCAATGTCGTAATGCATGTGCGCCACGGAGCCGGCGCCACCCACAAACAGCATGGGGTACTTCCGGAGCAGGCCTTTTACCAGGTGGTCCGGCCAGGTAAAATCCTGCACAATGTCAGGCGCGTACCGGAAAATGTTAAAGAGGAAAATGCGGAGGGTAACGGGGCCCTGCTGGATCATATCCAGGTAATCGCCAAACCGGATGTAGTTGTCCGCACCGTTTACGGGAGTGCCGGCCCCTGCCCTTTCATTGTTGTAAACACCTACTGTCTGGTCACCTACGATGGACTTGAAGTGCTCCCAGGTCCATTTTTCCCTGGCGGGCCATTGCCGGCTCAGGCCTGTGATCACCAGTGGCTTCCGCGGCTCATAATATTGTTGCCGGAAAGCATCGGGCGCAATCTCGTCCACCCGGTCTATAGCGACGATGTTCATATGTTGGTGTTGTGATGTTGTAAAAGGTAAATACGTTCCATCATTTGGGCGCCACACTTCAACAACACCTGCACACAACACTCACATCAGACTGGTAATCAGTTTTTTATACTGAAAAGCGAGTCTACGAACTCCTCTTTGTCAAACACCTGCAGGTCCTCCATTTTCTCCCCGATGCCAATATATTTGACGGGTATTTTAAACTGGTGGGCAATGGCCAGCACCACGCCGCCCTTGGCAGTGCCATCCAGCTTGGTGATAGCCAGGGCGGTCACTTCCGTGGCTGCGGTAAACTGCCGGGCCTGCTCCAGGGCATTCTGCCCGGTAGAACCGTCCAGCACCAGCAGCACCTCGTGCGGGGCGTCCGGGATCATTTTTTTCATGACACGCTTGATCTTGCTCAGCTCTTCCATGAGGTGGGCTTTGTTGTGCAGGCGGCCGGCGGTGTCTATAATGATAACGTCCGCATTGCGGGCCACCCCGCTCTGTACGGTATCAAAGGCTACGGCGCCGGGGTCGGAGCCCATCTGCTGCTTTACAATAGGTACGCCGGCCCGCTCGCTCCATACTGTTAACTGGTCTACCGCCGCGGCCCTGAAGGTATCCGCAGCCCCCAGCAGCACGGACTTGCCGGCCTTTTTGTAGTTATAGGCCAGTTTACCGATGGTGGTGGTCTTGCCTACGCCGTTCACGCCCACTACCATGATCACATAAGGCTTTTTGCCTTCCGGTGTTTCGAAGTCCCGGAAGCCGCTGTCCGGCGCTTCCACCAGCAAGGCTGCAATTTCTTCTTGCAATATCCTGTTCAACTCGCTGGCTCCCAGGTATTTATCTTTTGCCACTCTTTTTTCAATGCGGTCTATGATCTGCACGGTGGTATCCACGCCCACGTCGGCGGATACCAGGGCTTCCTCCAGGTTGTCCAGCACCTCGGTGTCCACGGTAGATTTACCGGCCACCGCCCTTCCTATCTTGGTAAGAAAGCTCTCTTTGGTCTTCTGCAATCCCTGGTCCAGGCTTTCCTTCTTTTCCCTGGAGAATAGTTTATTAAAAAAGCTCATAATGATGATTTTAGACCGTCGCTACAGTTCCGGCCCACAGCGTCATGCACTGTACGGCATTGCACAATTGACACGACACCAGGATTTTGATGAACGAAAATAAGATAAAGCGGACAGGTTACAAACACAAAAAGCTGTCCGTAAAGAACGGGACAGCTTCTGTGCAGTATGATCTAGTAAAGCCGAATTACTTTTGGTTCATGTACTCCTGTACCTTGTCCTTGTGCACGATGGCTTCTTTAAAGGTATAGGCACCGGACTTGGGAGAACGTACCGCTTTGATCACTTTGGTCCATACCTTGGAGTCAGCACCACCCTTGTTATCTTTCTTGATCGCGGTTTTAGCTTGTTTTGCCATTGGTTTATAGATTTATCTCCGGGACCTGGCGGGTTTTGGAAACCTGCCGGGTCCTGAAGGTCTTGAAATCAGGTTATTTAATCTCTTTGTGTACAGTTACCTTCCTCAGAATAGGATTGTACTTTTTCAGCTCCAGGCGCTCCGGAGTGTTCTTTTTGTTCTTGTTGGTGATATAACGGGAAGTACCCGGCTGTCCAGAGTTCTTATGCTCGGTACATTCCAGTATAACCTGCACCCTGTTACCTTTCTTTGCCATTGTATATACAATTAGTGAATTCCGTAATTAGATTTCCTGCCCGGCTGCACGCAATTCCTTCACTACTGCATACAAACCTCTTTTATTGATCGTCCTCAAGCCGTCCGCAGACACTTTCAAGGATATCCAGCGGTCTTCTTCCGCCAGGAAAAAACGCTTTTTCTGCAGGTTGGGCAGAAATCTTCTCTTTGTTTTGATATTAGAGAAGGAAACATGGTGACCTGTTATCGGCTTCTTTCCTGTCACCTGACATACTCTTGCCATGATCGAAAAAATTTTGGACTGCAAAAGTCCAATTTTTTTATGGATTTCGCAAATATTATTATGTGATTTTATTAACAACCCAGTGTGAATGTGCCAATATGCTGGTGCGCCGATGCGCTAATGATCAACAATTACCTGATATCCAGTTATTTATAATTATTGCTGTTTTTACTTATCCACATTGCTTCATTTTTCCATCACCGGCGCACCAGCCTATTCACACCGCCGCATATTACAGCAGCACTACTACGCTCCGCAGCACGGCGCCCAGCCTTACAGCATCCAGGATCCGCTGCTGCTCAGTACCATGCTTCAGCAGGGCCTCCTCGTGGGAGGTCACGCACATCTCGCAGCCGTTCAGGGCGGAGATCACGAGGCTCAGCAGCTCGAAGAACTCCTTACCCAGCACCGGGTTGGCCATAATGCTCATGCGGATGCCGGCAGGCGTGGTATTATAGAATTCCTTGTTCACAAAGTGACGGAAACGGTAGAACACGTTGTTGGTGTTCATCAGGGAAGTGCAGCTAATGGTTTCCGCCACTTCCTTGTCCGTAGCGCCTTCCTGCCGGGCCAGCGCCTCAAAGGCGGTCTGCAGGGCGGCCTGCTTCTCATTCACCGCCACGGCCAGGCCTACCAGGTAAGCCTCCTTTTTGGTAAGGGTGGCGGCTCCCAGGGCATTGGTCACATTGATCTTCAGGTCCTTCAGGTAGCGGGCATCCGTGGTGACCAAGGCCTGCAGGTGGCCGGACAAAGCGGCTTCGCTCAGCCCGATGGCCTGTAATAGTTGGATGGCCGTATCATTATTGGTTGTTGCAAACATAGTTGTAGTGATTTTAATGACAGCGGGCAACCAGCAGCTTGCAGCCCCGCGTCCGTTCATTGCCGGTGAGGGCTGCAAGCTACCAATTGCCCGCTATTGAAAATTGATCTTAATTAAAATAAAAGCGCCGGGCAAGCGGCTGTTTCAATGGCGCCGCTGCTTAGGCGGTCAGCGTAGCTTCGCCTTTCTGCCAGTTGCAGGGGCACAGCTCGTCTGTCTGCAGGGCGTCCAGCACGCGCAGCACTTCTTTTACGTTACGTCCCACGTTCAGGTCGTACAGGGATACCCAGCGTACGATACCTTCAGGGTCTACGATAAAAGTAGCGCGGTAGGCCACTTTTTCGTTGGCTTCCAGGATACCCAGTTCTTCAGCCAGGGTTTTGGAAGTATCAGCCAGCATCGGGAACTGCAGGTTGCGCAGGTCTTCATGGTCCTTTCTCCAGGCCAGGTGCACAAATTCGCTATCGGTAGAGGCGCCCACCAGGATGGCGTCGCGGTCGGCGAAGTCCTGGTAGTGCTTGTTAAACTCAGCTATCTCGGTCGGGCAAACAAAGGTGAAATCCTTAGGCCACCAGAACATTACCAACCATTTGCCGGAATTCCTGATCTCCTCGGAAGACAGGTCATAGAACTCTTTGCCTTTCTCTGTAGATATAACGGATGCTTTCTTGAACTCCGGGAACTGTGACCCTACGGATAAAATAACATTCTTCATACTGTATACTTGTTTTTTGAATTGACGATCTTAATACCTTGCTTTGCGTAACATCCACGCATTTTAAACCAGGTGCAAAATTGCGTGTCCGGCCATAATTAATCAAATAGATTTTCAAGATAAGGTATTGATAATATCTATACCTTGCACACCCTCTCATAGACAACCCATATAGGCCCGCGCCAGGCCACGATCTGGCGCGGTATTGCTAAACCCGCGTTTAGCATACCTTTCAGCGGGCGCTAAAGTCGTAACATTTTGGCACGTTATTTAGTTATACTTAGAGAACTTGGAAAAAACCGGGCAGGTATGAAACCGGTCCGCCAGCCGGCGGAGAGGTTCCATAAGGGCCTTTGAACGATAAATACTGACGAATGAAACTTAAGCATGTACTTCTGGTGATCATTACGGTGGGCCTTGCTTTGATCCCGTTTATCAAAAACAGTATCAGCAGACAGGATGAATTTGACGCTACCCAGGATCTGTTCATCTAATGGCCTTCACAGGTACCATTATCCGTATTAAAACTGCCCTAACGCAGGGTCGGGCATCCATTTGCCCTTACCTTCATAATGCTGCCAGATCAGCCCAGCCACCCTGCGCAGCAACTCCCAGGCTTCGTTATCCCGCTCCCAGCGCTGATCCTGGTTCTCTTTTGTAATAATACTGTACACATAATCCCCGTGCGGGGCGTTTACCATCACCACCTCGGACCGCGAGGCATTGACCGCACCGTTCTTGGAGGCCGTTCTCACCCCCGGCGGCACCTGCAACAGCCCTTCCGTGTCCCAGTAGTTGCGGGTCAGGTTGCGGTACATCCGCTCGCTGGCGGCTTTGCTCACCACCTCCCCTTTATAGATCATTTCCAGGAGGCGGGCCATTTCCCGGGGTGTGGTCTGCCCCCAACCATACTGCCGGCGGTTTTCCTCCCGGCCCGGGGTGCGGCTGTTGACCCGGGTATGGGTAAAGCCCTGCGCCTCCAGCCAGGCATTGATCTGCTGCCCGCCGCCGGCCAGGGACTGGAGCCAGAGGCTGGCCGTATTGTCGCTCATGGTCAACATCAGCATCATTACCTTGTCCAGCCCGATCTTTTCCCCGTCTTTAAAGGAACCGAGTATGTCCTCCCCCTCGTACAACAGGGAGTCCCGGTACACCAGGGGCTGGCGGTACTGCAGCTCTCCCTTTTCAATCCTGTCGAAGATGCCGATCATGATAGGCACTTTGATGGTGCTGGCCGTGGGGAACAGCGTATCCGCATTAATGGCCACTACCCTGTTTGTTTTGAGGTGGTGCACATAAATGCCGGCAATGCCGTGGTGCCGCGCCAGCAGGGGGCGCAGCTTTGCCGCCAGGCGCCTGTCTTCCTGCTGGGCAAAAGCAGCCTGGCAAAGCAGGAGGAAACAACAGAGATAGAAAAGTTTCATAGTTGAAAAATTCAAATACCAAATCAGAGCAAATTCCAAATTCCAAATACCAAATTCCAAAATTGGTAGATGTGGCTGACATCAACTGCAGTCTGCCGGTAGTTCAGGGCAGATGTGGTCCATTTTGGAATTTGGTATTTGGAATTTGGAATTCGGTATTTATACCTCTTTAAGTTACTTCATTGATCAGGTCAGCAAAATTCCTGACCCCGATGGCTTTGGCGCTCGTATAACCTTCTGCGTAAGCCACCCCTACCATTTTACCCAGCATTTTGGAACGGTAGATCACACTCTCAAAAAAAGCGGGCGATGAGATGTAGGTCTGCAACTGCTCTTCCTCCGGCGCCAGGAACTGGGTCTTGAAGCAGCGGATGGCGTCCAGCTTGCGCTCCATCACGGAGCTGATATCCACCACCAGGTCCGGCCGGTGGTAGCGGTCCTGCAGGAAGTGGTACACCTGCCTGGGACGCCAGGCCTGCTGGGCCTGTCCGTTGTGCGTGGTCTCAATTTTACGCAGCCCGGCCATAAAGCAACTGTCTGCTATCAGTTTGGCCGCGCGGCCATGATCCGGGTGCCGGTCATCAATGGCATTGGCCAGCACAATGTCCGGCTGGTATTTTCGTATAGCCGTAATAACGGCCAGTTGTTCCGCCCTTTCATTCCGGAAGAAGCCGTCTGCCAGGCCCAGGTTGTCGCGCACTGCCAGCCCCATTACCGCGGCGGCGTCCTGTGCTTCCTGCGCCCGCGTTTCCGGGGTGCCGCGCGTGCCCAGCTCTCCCCGGGTAAGATCTGCCACGCCTACCTGCATGCCTTGCGCCGCGTGCACCATCAGGGTGCCGGCGCAGGACAGCTCTACATCGTCCGGGTGGGCGGCTATTGCTAATATGTCTAGTTTCATCTCTTGATATATTTTTTTAAGCGGTCAGATGGGTGCAAAGGAAAGAAAAAAGTAGCATATCATGTATCCGCACATCAACTGGTACGTACATCCGTACATTCCTTTTTCGTTCGTATATTTATTCGCACAAAACTCCCTCTCATGAAAAATAACCATTGGCTGCTCCCGTTGTTAGCCTTGCTGCTATGCACTGCCGGCAGCGCCTGTAAAAAAGAGCAAACCGGCACTCCCGCACAGCCGGAACAAGAACCGGACACTACCGGCGCCAATCCTGGCCCCCCCGCCAAAACCGGCCCCCTGAACGTGGTATACATCGAGGTGAACAACCACCATCTTGCCAATGCCGGCTGCTATACCCTGAAAACAGGCGGCGAGCCTTTCTTTGACATCGCCATCATTTTTGCCTCCAATATCAATTATGATGCGCAGGCCGGCAAAGCGGTGCTGTACCACAATCCCAATGTGACGCAGGTGCTGGGCAACCGGGCCGCGTTTATTCAGCCCCTGCAGGACAAGGGCATCAAGGTGCTGCTGTCTGTCCTGGGCAACCACCAGGGCGCGGGGTTTGCCAACTTTACCAGCCGGGCCGCCGCCAGGGATTTTGCGCAGCAGCTCAGCCATGCGGTAACCACCTATGGCCTGGACGGTATTGACTTTGATGACGAGTATGCCAAATACGGCCAGAACGGGCTGCCCCAGCCTAATGACAGCTCCTTTATCCTGCTGCTGGACGAGTTGCGCAAGCTTATGCCGGACAAGATCATCTCCCTGTACAATATCGGCCCGGCGGCCGTCCGCTCCTCCTGGAACGGCCAAAAGACCGGCGATTTTATCAATTACGCCTGGAATCCCTATTACGGCACCTGGTCCCCGCCCTCCTTTGCCGGCATGGACCGCAGCCAGCTAGGCCCCGGCGCTATCTGGATCAACCACACTTCCAAGGCCCAGGCTACTTCGCTGGCCCAACGCACGGTGGACGAGCATTACGGGATCGTACTATATTATGATCTGCCCGGTACGGATGTGCACAGCTACCTTTCCGGCATGTCGCTGGCTACCCAGGGAGACAGTGTGCTGACCGCTGCCGGCTGCCTGCAATAGTGAATGGCGACCTGTGAATAACAATTCACTTTTCACTATCTTGCCGCCCGCACCCCATCGTGACATATGAAGAGAACATCCCTGAAAGACGTAGCTAAAAAAGCTGGTGTTGCGCCTTCCACGGTTTCCCTGGTGCTGAACGGGAAAGCCAGGCAAAGGCGCATCAGCGACGCCCTGGCCGCCAGGATAGAAAGCGTGGCCAGAGAGGTCGGGTATCAGCCGCACCCCGTAGCGGTAAACCTCCGCACCGGTCAGTCCAAAACGCTGGGACTGATCGTGGAGAGCATTTCCGGCAGCTTCTTTGCCTCCCTGGCCCGCACCATAGAAGCGGAAGCAGACAGTTACGGCTACAAGGTATTGTACTGCAGCACGGAAAATAATCCGCAGAAAGGAAAAGAGCTGATACAGATGATGCTCAAGCAGCAGGTGGACGGTTACCTGGTTACGCCCGCGCCCGGGATGGAAAAGGATATCCGGCAACTGGTGCAGTTGGGGCAGCCGGTGGTGCTGATGGATAGCTATTTTGAAGCAGTAGATACCCCTTATGTGCTGGTAGACAACTACAAAGGCATCCGCACCTGCATGGAGCACCTGCTGGCAAAAGGATACCGGGATATCGGCTTCGTGACTGCCGGGCTGGACCTGGTGCAGTTGCAGCAGCGGGAACAGGCTTACCGGGACGCCTGCACGCAGCATGGCATACCGGCAGCGCAGCAGCAGGTACTGACGGTGCCCTACGATGCATCGCAGTCCGCTATAATCCGCCGCATCGGCGCCTTTATTAAAGGCCGGCGCAACCTGGAAGCCCTCCTGTTTGCCACTAATTACCTGGGGGTGGCCGGCGTGGAAACTATCAACCGCCTGGGCCTGCGGATACCGGACGACCTGGCGGTGGTTTGCTTTGACGACCACGATGTGTTCCGCCTGTACCCGCCCGGCATCAGCGCGTTCCAGCAACCTATCGCCAGCATTGCCAAAACGGCTATTTCCTTATTAATGAAACAAATGGGAGTTGTGAAAGGCAAGCCCGGGAAACAGCAGGTGGTGCTGGAAGGCAAATTTATCCGGAGACACTCCCTGTAACAGGTTTTCACCCCCTGCCGGAGATATACCGGTTATTATTTTTTTTGCCCACCCGTTTTGGATTGTAAAAAAGAGTACTATTTTTACAGGAGAAGTTTTTATTGAAATGACCGGAAGGATTCCACATCATCTCGGAAACACGTGACGAACTAAAACAAATCAATGATCTTTTAAACCAAAGCAACGTAAACATGTAATGTACTGGAAGGATCCGGACAAGGATCTTTTTTTTAAAACCAAATGCTAAATCGATTTTGCTAGCTACTGGGGAGGGACCACGTTATGGTACTGCTTTATATCAAGTAAGACCATTATTTCATATTGTTGCCGTATAAAGTACGGTGATCATGCTTTTTTTCTTTCCTCTCCGGCCGCACTGTCATCAGGCAGGATCGATTCATTATTCTACATCCTTAAATAAACCAAAAACCAAAGCGTATGAAGAAAACATCAACCTTTCTTATGCGAAGTGGGCTTTTAAGCACGTTATGGATCCTTATGTGTTTACAGGCCTTTTCCCAGACCCGGCAAGTATCCGGGCGGGTAACGGACGCCAAGGACAACAGTCCTTTACCGGGCGTAACCGTACAGGTGAAAGGTACAGCGACCGGCACACAAACCAAGCCGGACGGTACTTATACCCTGGAAGTACCGCAGGGCGCTACTGCGCTTAATTTTTCCTTTGTAGGCTATGTTCCGCAGGAACAGGCGATTGAAGGTTCCACCGTTAACGTGGCGCTGGCCCCGGATATCAAATCCCTGCAGGATGTGGTGGTGATCGGGTACGGTACCCAGAAGCGGTCCGACGTGACCGGAGCGGTGGCATCCGTTAAATCCGCCCAGCTCCAGGAACGCGTGGTCCCTTCTGTGAACCAGGCGCTGGCCGGCCGTATTCCCGGTGTGAACGTAACTGAGAACTCCGGCCGCCCCGGTGGACAAACCCGTATCACCATACGCGGTTTCAGCTCCATCAACACCTCCAACAACCCGCTCTATATTATAGACGGGGTAATGCTGCCGGTGGGTACGCAAACACAGTTCTCCAATGCCATTGACTTCATTAACCCGGCCGATATCGGTTCCGTGGAAGTGCTGAAAGATGCATCCGCCACTGCGATATACGGTTCCAGGGGCGCTAACGGCGTGGTGCTGATCACCACCAAGAAAGGCTCCAGGGACGGCGGCAAAATAACTTACGACGTAAGCCTCAGCGTGCCTACCATTGGTCCCAACCGCGTGGAAATGCTGGACGCCAACGAGTTCCTGTTTGTAGAGGAGCAGGCGTATAAAAACTCCCAGATCTACGATCCTGCTGGCTGGGCGGCCGGTAAGTACTCCGATCCCGTAGCCAAAAGAATGAACTACCTGGTAGGCAATACCGCCGGCAATCCCGAGCTGTTCAGGCTGGGCGCAGACGGCACGCCCGAGCCGCTCTATAATACAGACTGGCTGAAAGAGGCTACGCAGAACAAGCTGTCGCAGAACCACCAGGTGTCTTTCACCAATGGTAACGAAAAAGGCAGCTACGGGGTGTTCCTCGGCCTGCTGGACGATAACGGCCTGCTGCTGAACTCTTACCTGAAACGCTACTCCGCCCGCTTTACCTTTGATACGGATATCAAGGACTGGCTGACCGTAGGCGGTAACCTCAGCTATAACAACCAGAAGGAAAACCTGGTGGACATCGGCACCGGCGGCCTGAACTCCGTGCGTATGATCACGGAGGCCCTGCCCATTCTGCCGGTGAAATACCCGGATGGCACCTGGGCTGGTAACTACCAGTACCAGGGTATGGAAGGGGGCGAGAACCCGGTGAACATCATGAACAACCGGTTCTATGAAATGCTGACCCAAACCGTGCTGGGCAACGTGTATGCGGACATTCACATTGCTCCCGGGCTGGACCTGCGCTCCGTGCTGGGTACATCCGTAGTAACACGCGAACGCAGCGAGTACAACGGCCGCAGCCTGAACCAGATCTCTGCCGATCAGAAAGGCCGCGCCGTACTGGACAATAACCGGGAAAGTTTCTTCTCCTCCGAGACCTACCTGACCTATAACCGCAAGTTTGGCCTGGACCACTCTTTCACCGGTATGATAGGCGCCTCCTGGTACGAGACCAATATCAAAGGTTTCCAGACCATTGGTGAAGGTTTCCAGACCGACTTCTTCCAATTCAATAACATTGGCTCCGCCACTAACTTCCCCACGCCTAGCTCCCGCCGTGCAAGGTTTGCCTTCAACTCCTACTACAGCAGGCTGAACTACGGCTACCGGGATAAATACCTGCTGACACTCACCGGCCGTGTGGATGGCAACTCCAAGTTCGGCGAGTCTAATAAATATGCGTTCTTCCCCTCTGCAGCCGTAGCCTGGAGAGTATCCGAAGAACCTTTCATGAAAGGCAACCCCACCATCTCCCATCTGAAACTGCGCGCCAGCTACGGTTTGACCGGTAACTCCGAGATCAATACCTATGCATCCCTGGCACTGCTGGGCAACTACACCGCGGTGTTCAACGATGCGCGGGCGGCAGGCGTAGGCATCAGCAGGCTGGCTAACCCGGACCTGAAATGGGAAAAGACCAAGCAGACAGATATCGGCCTGGAAATAGGGTTCCTGCAGAACAGGATCTCGCTGGAAGTGGACGGTTACTACCGTAAAACCACCGACATGCTGCTGGAAGCGCCCCTGCCTTACTCCAGCGGTTATGTATCCATCATCCGCAACATCGGCAGCATGGAGAACAAGGGTATTGAAGTAGGTGTGAACTCCGTGAACGTACAAACGAAGAACTTTACCTGGAGCACCAGCCTGACAGTCTCCCATAACCAGAACAAGGTGCTGTCACTTGCTACGCCCGCTCCCCTCTTCAGCGGCAACCCCGGGTTTACCAACCCTACCGGTATCCTGAAAGTAGGCGAGTCCGTAGGTTCCTTCTGGGGCCTGGTACGCCTGGGCACCTGGGGCACGCATGAAGCGGATGAAGCGGCCAAATTTGCCAGCTACCGCAGCAGCCAGACCATCCTGCCCGGCGATATCAAGTACCTGGACGTGAACGGCGACTACCAGATCAATGATGCCGACCGTATGGTGATCGGGGATAACAACCCGGATGTATATGGCGCCTTCATCAACACCTTCCGCTTCAAGCAATGGGAGCTGACCGTAGACCTGCAGTATTCCTACGGCGCAGACGTGCTGAACATGACCAAGCACTCCGGCGAAGACCGCGTGGCCATTGCCAACAGCTACAAGACCGTACTGAATGCCTGGACGCCCGATAACCAGAACACGCCCATCGCCGCCCTGCGCGACACTAGGGCCGGTTATGTGACCAACGTGGACACCCGCTGGGTGGAAGACGGTTCTTTCCTCCGTGGCAGGAACCTGCTGCTGGCCTATTCCTTCCCTACAGACGCTATCAAGAGATGGTACCTGAACAAGTTAAGGATATACGGGTCTGTGCAGAACTTCTTCCTGTGGACCAAGTTCAGTGGCAACGATCCGGAGGTGACCACCTACGGCCAGGCTTTTGCACAGGGCCAAACCTTCTTTGACTATCCCAAGCCTACCCGGTTTACATTGGGATTGAACGTTGGTTTGTAATTCACATTGTTCACAAAAAGCACCATTATCATGCGAATATTATCGATCAAATATATCAGCCTGTTATTGCTTTCCGGTACGCTGCTGCTCGGCGCAGGCTGTAACAAGTACCTGGAAGAGGAAGATCCTTCCAACCTTTCGCCGGACAGCTACTTCACGTTGCCGGAGCATGCAGAAGCGTCCGTGAATGCTGTTTACGCCAACCTGCGCTTTATTTCCGACGGGGCCGGCATCTTTTCACAGAACTTCCAGTTGCTGGAAGCCATTACCGGCACCTCTACCTCGCAGACCGGTCAGAACTCCGACCTGAACAACCTGCTGAACCTGGCCTATGATGCCGATAACGTGCACATCCGCCAGTGGTGGGCAGCACTGTACCGCGGTATTGCCAATGCCAACCTCGGCATCGCCAAAATACCGGGCATCAACCCGATGGACGAGGCGGCAAAAGCCAGATACATTGGCGAAGCCAAGTTCCTGCGCGCCTTGCACTATTTCTGGCTGGTACGTTTATGGGGAGATGTGCCCCTGCTGACCGAACCGGTGGAAAGCTACACCTCGCCGGACCTGTACCCGGGCCGTACATCCCAGGAAGAGGTATACAACCAGATCGTGCAGGACCTGAAAGATGCGGAAGCGGCCGGCCTGCCCTGGAGCGAAGAAAGCGGCCGGGCCTCCCTGGGCGCGGTAAAATCCCTGCTGGCCAGCGTATACCTGACCATGGCGGGACAACCGCTCAACAAAGGCGCGGAATATTACCGGCTGGCTGCCGATAAGGCCAACGAGGTGATCACGCAAGGCCCTTTCAGCCTTTTCGCGGAATATGAGTCACTGCACAACCCGGACCTGGATAACCAGCAGGAGCGGATCTTCTCCGTACAGTACTCTGCGGACGTTTCCGATGCACGTGCCGGCTACCAGAACATCCTGCTGCCTAACTTTGGCGGTATCTCTGCATATGGCACCCAGGTGGGCAGCACCGTGCCTACAGTGTCTTTCTATGAGTCTTATGAAACCGGCGACAAACGCACGGAAGAGCAGGAGTATTTTTATACTGCATATTACGAAGGCGGCAGCGGCGCGCTGAAGAACCTGAACGCACCGTATATTTTCAAGCATTTTGACAGGAGGGCAAATGGTACCCAGGGCGTCCCCGGCACCGCGCAAAGCGGCCTGAACTGGCCCCTGATCCGTTATGCGGAAGTACTGCTGATCTTTGCAGAAGCGCAGAATGAAGCAGATGGCGCGCCCTCTGCAGCCGCTATTGCCGCGCTGAAAGAGATACGCGACCGCGCGAACCTCACCACCCCGGCTACCTTTACCCAGGCTGCTTTCCGCGAGGCCGTATGGCGTGAGCGCTGGCACGAGCTGTGCTACGAAGGCAAAACCTGGTTTGACATGGTGCGCCTGCGTAAAGCATACAACGAGGACACCAACGGGTTTGATGAGTTTGTAGGGCATAGCTTCAGCTATGGGCCTACCCTGGAGGACAAGCACCTGCTGTTGCCCCTGCCCACGCTGGAAATGAACAACAACCCGAGCCTGCGCCCGCAGAACCCGGGATATGCACAGTAGGATGTGGGAAGTAAGAAGTAGGAGGTAAGAAGTAAGAAGTAAGAGGATGGAGGCGGGAATTCGCTTCAATCTTCTTACTTCTTACCTCCTACTTCATATCTATCACTACCCCCACCTGCTTCCCCTCCACCTCGTACTCTTTTTTCAAAGCGACGGCGTCCAGTATACGGATGCCCGTTATATCCTTTTTCTCCAGCGCCGCCAGTTGCGATTCCTGGTTGCTGGTAACCGGGCTGCCGCCCACGATGTACCGGAAGCTGCTATCGCTACCGTATTTTTGCAGGGCGGCGGCATAAGCCGGCGACAGGTTACTGAACATCCGGTTATAACGCTGGCGGGCAAACGCTTTTGTTTCTATGTAAAAAACCCCGTTGGCGGCCCTTTCCCCGTATTTTTCTATTGTTTTCCTGCCCCGTGCAATGGTGATCATGGCAATCTGGTCCGGGCCCAGCCCGTTGATCTCGTAAGGCGTAGCCTCCACGCTGTCTATTACATACACCTGCACTGCATCGGTATCCTGCGCGATAGCGGCTATGCCCGGCAACAGCAAGAGCAGCAGGGCGGTGAGTTGTTTTGGTTTCATCCGTAGGTACATATTAATCTTTCCGGCTCAAACTTAGGCAATAATCGGGCAGGATTAATGAACAGGAATGTTAAAATGGGCAGGCGGTAAGGGAAGCAGCTTAATTAAAGGCCCGGTAATAGCGGTACATCTCTATTTCCTGCACAATGGCCTCTATATCCTGGTCCTCCTGCAGGTCATACTCGCTTTTCAGGTTGCCCCCGAAGAAAAAGGCCACGGTCTGGTATACGCGGGCATTAAAGCCGCCTTTCAGCTCCTTGATGATCTCATAGCAGTTTTCGCCGGTTTCGCGGTCTATCAGCTTCATGAGCACCTTGCCCTGGTACATGGAAAGATTCTCCAGCTTGTTGCCGAACTCGGCTTTTAACTGTTTTTCTTTGGTATTGAGGTAGGCTTTGCGTTCCTTTTTATGCTGCAGGGTTGTCAACTGCCCGTTCACATCCTTCAGTATGCGGGCGGCGGATTTGGCGTAGGGGTAAGTAACATATACCGCGTTGCGCAGGCGGTTGTAGCGCTGCCGTTCCTTGCGCAGCCGCCGTGGCAGGCGTTCCGTTACCTCAAATATCTGCAGGGTAATGGAGGGAAGCGTATCTGTGCCAATGATCACGGCCCTTACCGTCCTGCCGCCATCGCCGGCGGCTGACTGGGCCACTGCGTCCTGCCGGCATAGGATGATGCTGCATAAGACCAGGCTAGCACAAAAAACAACAGTAGTAAGACGGCACATATAAGTTTTAACGAAACTTTATTTACTAAAGTTACACATTTACCGGATACCTTGTATGCGGTAGAAATTCTCTTAGGGCTGTGGTTCCAACGGCTTCAGGTTCAGCACTTCTTCCGCAAAATGCTGCATGGCCTGCTCCACCGCGGGAATGTCCTTCGAGGTAAGGGAGCTGCCCAGCACATGCGCGCCGGCGCCCGGTATGGCCACGGCGGCCTTGCGCCCTGCCGGGGTGCTCAGCTCTTTTTCCATATCCAGGATGGCGGCCACTTTTACGGTCGGGTCCTGGTGGGCCTCATCCTTGTAGTAGTACAGGTTCAGCACCGGCTGCCGTATCTTTTTAAAGGTATTTTTTGTCATGGTGCTTTCCACCAGGTTCTCCAGCTCGGCTACCGCCTCCAGCCGGTAGCGGGTGTACCAGTACCGGGATATTACAGGATCTCCTTCCCCGGAAGTATGGTTGTACAGGCCTTTTTTCACCCAGCGGGCCATCTGCAGGCCCCAGGGATTATCCGCCAGGAATGCCAGGGGATCGTTGATAGCAATGTTGGGAGAAAGATTGATAACGGCATATACCTGGTCCGGGAATTCGGCGGCCAGCTTCAGCGCCAGGGTGCCGCCGGTGGAGGTGCCCATCACGATCACCTTATGGCCCAGGGTCTGCCCGATGCCAAGGGCTTCCTTCGCATCCCGCCACAGCCCGGCGGCCGTCATGCCCAGCAAAGGCTCCGAAGTATCAATACCGTGGCCGTCCAGGCGGGACATATACAGGTTGCATCCGTAACGGCGGGCGAAATCCGGGGCTACCGGCTCCCCCTCCTTCCGGCTGGCGGAAAACCCGTGCAGGTAAACAATGCTGTAAGGTGTTTTGCGGTGCAGGGAGTCCTGCCAGGTAATTTGAGCCTCGTTGTCCGGTTTCAGGCGGTGACGGCTTTCACGGGCCTGCACATATTTTTCGAGTGCAGCAGGGTCGGCCGGCACCGGGGGCAACACCGTGTCATAAGCCGGTACGGATGGGGCAGGGCCCAGCAGGTAGGCCCCCGTTAGCAGCACGATCACCACTAAGGGTATACGCAGCCATTTGCGATTCATAATAATCAATTAATAATTAATAATGAATAATGAATAATGAATAATACCCGCAACACAGGCATTTCAATGAAACACTGATGTAACGATTATTAATTATTAACTATTCATTATTAATTCCTCTTCAGTCGCCGGTAAATGCTCATCACAAATCCCACGATCATCACCAGCACCCCGCCCCATAATACATTGATGTAGGGGAATACCAGGGCTTTCAGCACAATGTAGTCGCTAAAGGCGCCGGCTTCCTTCACTTCCAGCGCGATCTTGTTCTCCTTCGGCATGATCTTGCTGAACCGCACGTACAGTGACTGGGGGAACAAGGTATCCGGCACGCTGTACTGGTAGGTGCTGTCCCTTATATAGTACACCGGCTGCAGCTTGTATTGCTCGTCGTTCTTGGTATATACCTGCAACTGCGCGCCCACTGCCAGGTCGCCGGGAGCGGGTTTGTAATTGCCGTTTTCCGGCTGCGGCTGCAGCCCGGTAAAGATCATATAGCCGTTGGAAAAGAAGATGGAATCGCCTTCCTGCACTTCATGCTGGCTGTACTTCGCTGTATCGCTGCCATTATCCTTGATGGGCACGGCGGTCACATAGGTAAAAATATCCCGGGTCAGGTAATGCTTGGAGGATGGATTAGGCGTGAGTCCCTCCTCCCCTTTGGTATTGACAAACGCATCCGGGTACAGGGTGAACTTTTCCAGCACCGCACCGCTGGCCGGGTCTTTTTTCTCGTACCGTACCACGTAATAGGTCTTCGGGTCGCCGGCAGCCGTGGAGTCGCCCGCATAGGTCACGTGGTAGTCGCCCATCTGCACCGGGAAATTGCGGGGCAGCATCAGGTTCTCCCGGGGATTTTCCTTGCTTTCCTTGCCGAAAAACCCGGTCCCCAGCATATTCATGCGGTCCATGGAGATCACCTGCTTCTTGGAAGAAGAGATCAGCGCGCCCAGCAGTATCAGGCCAAAGCCGATATGCGCCACGGAAGCGCCGGCGGACTTCATATTGCCTTTCAGGCCGCTGAAGATATACGCCGTGTTGCCAATGACGGCGTACACGCTGGCAAACAGCATGATATAGATAGCTACCAGGAAGCCGGCGCCGTAAGTGTCAAAGTTGATCCGGCCCAGCCAGCCTATCAGCACGGTAATGATCAGCGCCGCTACGGTAGGCCACAGCAGCTTTTGCGTAACCTGCTTGCGCGGCGTGTCCTTATATTTCAGGAATTGCACAATAGCCGTGAGCAGACCCACTACGATGGCTACCCATATCTGTATCTTGTTATAATGGAACTCCGGTTCCAGCGGCGGCGCCATGTTCAGGCCAAACAGCTTGTTCCATACCGGTATGGAAGTGGTAAAAGTGATCTGTATGGCGGCTATCAACAGCACCAGCGCGCCTACAAACAGCCAGAACTCGCGGGAGTAAGTGCTTTCCTCCTTTTTCACATCCGGTATTTCCTTCCGCCGTAAGATCAGCAGCGTAAAGCCCGGGATGGTAAATACCGCCATATATACCAGCAACTGCCCGCTCATGCCCAGGTCCGTAAAGGAGTGCACGGAGGTATCGCCCAGCACGCCGCTGCGGGTCAGGAAGGTGGCGTACAGGATCAGCACAAAAGAAATTAAGAAGAAGAAAAAGGTGGACTTCAGCGCCTGCCCGGTATGCTTGAAAGCCAGCAGGGTATGTATGCCCGCTATCAGCGTGAGCCAGGGCACCAGGGAGCCGTTCTCCACGGGGTCCCAGGCCCAGTACCCGCCAAATGTGAGGGCCTCATAGGCCCAGGCGGCGCCCATCATTACGCCGATGCCCAATATCATGGCGGCAAACAGCGCCCAGGGCAGCCCGGGTTTGATCCACTCCTTGTACTGCCGGGTCCACAGGCCGGCAAAAGCAAAGGCGAATGGCACCACCATGGAAGCAAAACCCAGGAATGTTACCGGCGGGTGTATCACCATCCAGTAGTTCTGCAACAGGGGGTTCAGCCCGTTGCCGTCCCGTATCATGCTCAGGTAGTCCGGCGAGGTGGTCCAGGGCAGGCCGATATTTTCTTCCGCCTGCCGCAGCAGCAGGAAGGGATTGCTGCCTACCCGGTAGCCCAGTATGTAAATGCCCAGCAGCATGCTGGCCAGGCAGAGTTGGGCAAAGGACACCACCGTCATTACCGGGGCCTCCCATTTTTTCGAGGTAAATATCAGGATAACACCCAGTACGCAATGCCACATGCTCCAGAGCAGGAAGCTGCCCTCCTGGTCGGCCCAGAAGCTGGACAGCAGGTACTTGGTTTCCAGTGTGCGCGAGGAATTGCGCCAGATATATTTATATTCAAAATAATGATTATACAGTATGTAGTATAAGATACCAAACACCGTAAATACGGACACGACCTCTATGATGAAGGCCCAGCGGGCCAGGCGTTTCCAGGAAGCTTCCAGCGGCGCTTCCTTTGCCCGTACAGCGTTATAATATGCGATAGTAGCTACCAGGGAGGCGATAAATGACAATACGGCAAAAAAATGACCTAGCTGGCCGGGTAGCAGATGTTCCCCTATGTATTTTGTTTCCAAGATGTTGTGCTGTATTAGATGAAGCGAATAGCGGCGGCCTACATTTGTTTGGTGCTCATGGCCACCTGGTCGTCCTTGTATTTAGACGGGCACTTCATCAGTATTTTGTTACAATGAAATTCATTCCCTTCAATTTTACCGGTCAGCACCAGTTGCTCGGCCTTCTCAAAATCGGTGGGCTTGGTGCCGTAAAAGATCACTTTCCGGGTTTCGCCGGTCTTGTCCTTCATGTAAAAGGAGAAATAGTTGGCATCCTTTACCGGGTCATAGGTCAGTTCTTTGGCCTTATCCAACACCCCGATGATGTGGTATTCCTTTCCTTCCTTTTCCTTTGCAGTTGCAAATGTTTCATAGGTGCTGAAATCCCCTGCCACCGTTACGATGACGCCTATGGCCACCGCGATCACCACCAGTAAAACGATATTTGTTTTCTTCATAGCTGTTAAAATTTCGGCATGCTTCCTTCGCGCCTGCGCAAAATTAACGCAAAAAGGCCTTTCCTTTCCTTAATTTTTATATAAAAGGCATTTTGGAAAGCTGAAAGCTTAAAGCAGAAAGCCAAAAGCTGACTGGAGCGGGTTTATCCGTGGCCAACGGGCTTTAAGCTTTCTGCTTTAAGCTTTCAGCTTTATACCTATCTTTGCGCCGGAATATGAAAATGAACAACTCACATCATGGCCGATCTATCACAATTTGACCCTAATTCGGTAGGGATCTTATCCAACAACATTTTTGGACTGCCTTTCACGGAAGAGGAAGCAAAGCTGGTGTTGCTGCCCGTGCCCTGGGAAGTGACCGTATCTTATGCCAACGGTACCGCCCGCGGTCCCGAGCACATCTTTAAAGCTTCTTTCCAGGTAGACCTGTATGATCCCGATGTGCAGGACGGATGGAAAAAAGGCTTCTTCATGCGCGAGCCGGACAAGCACCTGCTGCTCCGCAGCGACTACCTGCGCAAGGAAGCCGAGCTGTACATCAAGTTCCTTACCGAAGGCGGCGATGTCAGCGAGAACCAGTTCCTGAAAAAAACGCTGGTGGATGTGAACACCGGCACCAGGGTAATGAACGAATGGGTGTACAACCAGTCCCTGGCGCTGCTGAACACCGGCAAGCTGGTGGGCCTGGTAGGCGGCGACCACAGCACGCCCCTGGGCTTCTTTAAGGCCCTGGGAGAAAAGAAAGGCGACTTCGGCATCCTGCAGATAGACGCCCACTGCGACCTGCGCAACAGCTATGAAGGTTTCCAGTACTCCCACGCCTCCATCATGTACAATGCCCTGCAGGAAGTGCCCCGGCTCAGCAAGCTGGTGCAGGTGGGCATACGCGATTACTGCGAGGAAGAGCTGGATTATATAAAGGAAAGCAACGGCCGCGTTGTCACCTTTTTTGATAAGGATATCAAGGAAAGACAATACGAAGGCGAGCAATGGCGCAGCATTTGCGACAGCATTGTAGAACAGTTGCCGCAACAGGTGCACATCAGCTTCGATATAGACGGGCTGGACCCGAAGCTCTGCCCCCACACCGGCACCCCGGTACCGGGCGGTTTTGAAGCGGAGCAAGTGTTTTACCTTTTCAAGAGGCTGCTGGCCTCCGGCCGCCAGCTCATTGGCTTTGACCTGAATGAAGTAAGCACCTCCCACGACGAATGGGACGCCAATGTAGGCGCCCGGGTGCTGTTTAAGCTGTGCAACCTGCTGGTGAGCAATAATTAATTCTATCGAGATGTCTGCATACAGAATCCGTATACTGCGCCCGAATGCCGCCGCCCGCCTGCGGCTGCAACCCGTAATGCATGGCATGGCAGGGCTCCTGTTCCTGTTCAACGCTATCGGCATATACAACAGCCGGCAACCTGGCTGGGGCATGATCCTGTACTTTTTGGCGGTGGGGCTGGCCAGCCTGCTGTTTCCTTTCATTATGCGACGTTTCAGCAATTTTTCCGGCGCCAACAGCCTGATGCGGATCGTGCAGGTATTTGTATGTTTCAGCGCCTGCCTTTATTTCCTGGCGCACATGAAGCCACTGATCGGGATCCTGCAACTGCTGGTGGGGCTGGGCATGGCCTATATCGGCTGGGTGGAATATAATATTCTCAAGCCCGTATATGTGCTGATGGACATTACCGGTATTACGCTGCCGGCCACCTTTTCCAGCCGGACAGTAGCCTGGAACCAGCTCAATAACGTAGTTTTGCGGAACGACCTGCTGACGATCGACTTTAAAAACAATAAGATCCTGCAACTGGAAGTGCTGGACGATATTCCCGGCATCAAGGAAGATGAGATCAACGGCTTTTGCAGGAGCCGCCTCGCCATTTAACGAACAAAACATGCAACCGGAACGCGCACCTTACATACTTTACTCCGACGGAAAGGGAAATATTTTTGAAGACACCTCCCTGCACGTCACCGGCCGCAGCGGCTGGGACGCCCTGCCCATTCCCGTAGAGGAATGGATAGCGCTGCCCGAAGGAGGTCAGTTGTACGAGCTGCCCGGGCGCCGCGGCATCGGCATAGATGCCGCTACCGGCGATATGGCGCTGTGTGAAAAGGGATGGGCGGTAGCCGCCTTTATTCCGCCCGCGCATACCGGTTTTTACCTGGCGGCCTATGAAACGCTGCCGGATGCCCCCACCCTGCCGCTGTTCTGCTACACGGCCGTAGGCTGGCTGGATGGCAAATTCTATGTGCCGGCCACCCGTATAGAGCAGGACATCCGCCAGGAATGCGCCGGCTTTGACGACAAAAAGGTGAAGCAGGGCGTACAGCAATTGCTGCAGGCCTACCCGCACAATCGCCTGGTAAAGCACCTGGCGGACAATTGCGCGCTGACCTATCACTGCCCGGCCGCCCGCAACTATTTCATGGGACGCTGGGAATGCCCCATCCCCTCCTCACCCGCCTGCAATGCCAACTGCGTGGGCTGCATCTCCTTCCAGCCGGAGGAGGAAAGCATTGTATCCACCCAGGACCGGCTGCGCTTTAAGCCCAGCGCGGAAGAGATCGTGGAATATACCGTGCCGCACCTGGAAACCGCGCCCTTCCCCATCGTCAGCTTTGGCCAGGGCTGCGAGGGCGAACCGTTGCTGATGTGGGAAACCATCCGTGAATCCATCCTGGAGATCCGCAGGCACACGCCTAAAGGCAGCATCAACATCAACACCAACGGCAGCAAGCCAGATGCGGTGCGCGCGCTCTGCGAAGCAGGGCTCAACAGCATACGGGTCAGCACCAATTCCGTACAGGAAAGATGGTACACGCCCTATTACCGTCCCAATAACTATACTTTTGACGATATCGTGGAAAGCCTGAAAATAGTGCGGGATTTCGGGGGCTGGACCTCCATCAATTACTTCGTGTTCCCCGGTATGACCGACAGCGTGTCTGAATATGAAGCGCTGCGCAAACTCATACAGGATACCGGCCTCCGCATGATACAATGGCGCAATTTCAATATTGATCCTGACTGGTACCTGGGCAAGCTGGGCATTACCGATACCGGCGAGTGCCTGGGCATGCAGCAGCTCCTGGAGCTGATCCGGGAAGAGTTTCCCGACCTGAAATTTGGCTACTTCAACCCGCCGATGGAACGGATCAAAGGAGACTATGCCAGCGATTTCGCCCATTAAACCGATATTCGTCAGGCTTACAACCGCCATACTTTGCTCTCGCTTTACAAAAAAGCCTTTTCCGGTCTGAGCCGTTCCAACTGGTGGCTGGCGCTGATATTGCTCATCAATCGCAGCGGCAATATGGTCATGCCCTTCCTGACCATTTACCTCACGCAGCACCTGCATTTCAGCCTGTCCGAGGCCGGCCTGGTGCTGGCCATGTTCGGTATCGGGGCCATCCTGGGCGCGCTGGCCGGCGGGCGGCTGGCGGACCGTATCGGCTTTTACCCTGTACAGTTCTGGAGCCTGCTGCTCAACGGGCTGCTGTTCATTGTGCTGGGCTATATGCGCACCCTGCTGCAGATCTGTAGCTGCACCTTTGTGCTCAGCCTGGTAGGCGAAGCTTTCCGGCCGGCCAGCAGCGCCGCGGTGGTATGGTACAGCAAGCCGGAGAACCGGGTGCGCTCCTACGCGCTCAACCGGCTGGCCGTAAACCTGGGCTTCTCCATCGGACCGGCGCTGGGCGGTATCCTGGCCGCCGTCAGCTACCGTTTTCTTTTCTGGGCAGACGGGCTTACCTGCATTGCCGCCGCCCTGCTCATGCGCATATTCCTGCCCCCGGCCAGGGTAAAACCCGGCGCTGCTGCCGACAAGGACGTCCCGCGGGTAAAAGGCCCTTCCGTGTACCGGGACACCCTGTACCTGGCCTTTATTGTGCTGGTGTGCTGCTATGCCATGTGCTTCTTCCAGCTCACTTCCCTGGTATCCGTGTATTTTAAAACGGTGCTGCACCTGCAGGAGTTCTACATCGGGCTGGCGCTGGCGCTCAACGGCCTGCTGGTAGCCCTGCTGGAAATGGTGCTGGTATACAAGCTGGAAGGCAGGAAAGATCCCCTGGCCTACATCTGGCGCGGCATCCTGCTCAATGGCCTGGCTTACCTGAGCTTTAACCTGCTGCCGGCCGCCGGCATTGTAGCCATTATCTTCATCCTGCTGTTCACCCTCAGCGAAATGCTGAGCATGCCTTTTATGACCGCCTTCTGGATCAGCCGCAGCGCGGACCACAACCGGGGCCAGTACGCGGCCCTGTATACCATTGCCTACTCCGTAGCGCAGATCATTTCCCCCTCCCTGGGCGCCTTTACCGTGCAAAAGCTGGGCTTTACCAGTTGGTGGTACATTGTAGCGGCCGGCTGTGTGCTCACTGCCGCCGGTTACGGCTGGATGTACCGGAAAGTTGTAAAAAGCAGGTAAAAACGAATAATTTTGCGGCCGTGATCGCTACAGAACTTTTACTCCTTTGCTGCTTTTCGCTTTGCGCCGGTTTTATAGACGCCATTGTGGGAGGCGGCGGCCTTATCCAGACACCGGCCATCCTGTTCACCTTTCCGCAATATCCCGTAGCTACCCTGCTCGGCACCACCAAAATACCTTCCTTTTCCGGCACCAGCATGGCTGCCTGGCAGTACTCACAGAAAGTGCGCTTTCACCGCGGGCTCCTGGGCGTTACGGCAGTCACCGCCTTTTTTGCCGCCATGCTGGGCGCATCCCTGGTCAGCTACCTGCCCAACCGTTTCCTGAAGCCGGTGATGCTGGTATTACTGATCGGGGTGGCCATATATACCTACTTAAAAAAGGACTTTGGGCAGCAGGCGCAGGCAATGGTGCTCCCTGCGGGCAATACCTGGCTATGGGGCATCGTTATTGGAGGGGTGATCGGCTTTTATGACGGCTTTTTCGGGCCAGGCACCGGCAGTTTCCTGATCCTGGCATTTATCAGCCTCATGGGCTTTGATTTCCTGCACGCCAGCGCTCATGCCAAAGTGGTGAACCTGGCTACCAATATGGCCGCCATCATTTATTTTGCCTCGCATGGGCATATTTTATGGACAGTGACCTTGCTGATGGCTGCCAGCAACCTGGCCGGCTCTTTTTTTGGCGCGCGTTTGGCTATATTGAAAGGTAACACGCTGGTACGCAGGTTTTTCCTGTTGGTGGTATGCGCCACCATCTTACGGTTTGCCTGGGAGCTGCTGAAGTAATTAAGAAAAAACATTATTTTTGGGAGATATGCAGGAAAAGGACAATCAGAAAAACATGAAAGCGCTGGGGGTGACCATTGGCGTGCACGCGTTGCTGTTAGCAGCACTGGTGTTTGCCGGTTTTTCTGCCCCTCCGCCCCTGCCGGACCAGGACCTGGGCATGGAAGTGAACCTGGGCACCTCCGATGAAGGAATGGGCGATGAACAGCCGCTCAATCCTAACCCGCCCAGCAGCGCAGCGCCAAATGCATCCACCCCGCAAAACGAGCCGGCGCCTTCAAAAGACGATGCGGCAACACAGGATATTGCTACCCAGGACGATGAAGCGGCCCCCGAGATCAACAAACCGGAAAAACCGGTGGAAAGGCCAAAGGAAATGCCGAAGAACCTGGACGCCAGGCCCACTAAAACCACCAAGAAAAAATCAGAGAACCCGCCCGCGCCGGTACCGCCCGCACCCAAGCCCAAAGCGGTATACAGCGGAGGCACCGCCAATAACGCCAATAGCGGCAACAACGCCAGCGGCTCCAACAACTCCACCGGGGAAGGCAATACCGGCCGGCCTGGCGACCGCGGGCAGATCAACGGCGACCCTAACGCCAGCGGTTATACGGGTGGTGGACTGGGAGGCGGCCGCAGCGACTTCCGCCTGCGCGGCAGATCACTGGTAAGCAGGCCGCAGCCTACCTACGACGGGAACGAGACCGGCTACATCGCCATTAATATAAAAGTAGACCGGCAGGGCAATGTGATCGAAGCAACCCACAGCCTTCGTGGCTCAACGCTGAATAATTCCAGGCTCATTGATATTGCCAGGAGAGCCGCCCGTGAGATAAAGTACAACGCAAGCCCGGATGCGCCGGAAGTGCAGTTTGGCACCATACGTTTTTATTTCAAAGTGCAATAGGACAATACAGGATTTTTCAAGAACAAAAACAACTCAGGGGAAGAGAGTGAACTGTGAAGATGCGTCATAGCCTGGAACAATACTATGCGAACATTTTTCATTGCCGCTTTGGGGCTGCTGTTGCTTGCGCAATGTGCGAACGCCCAGTCTTTTGCCGGATTTCACACCAGTAATTATGCGGGCATTTATGGCGTACTGAACAACCCGGCAGCAGCAGCAGGCTCCCGCTATAAATGGGATGTTAACATCATTGGCGCCGATGTAAGAGGCGGCAACACCTACGTGAGCTTTCCAAAGTCAGCCCTGTTCAACCCGCCGGACACTTTCCGCCGCAACCGCGATTATTTCCTGGACACCAGCGCCTCCCGCCGCCAATATGGCTGGGGGATGGCGGAAGTGCTGATGCCTTCCGTGCTTTACTCCATTGATGAACGGCAGGCCGTGGCCTTTACCTGGCGCATCCGGGGCGTGGCCAATGCCGGCAACGTGGAAACCGGCATCGCCAACTTCTTCGGGCTGGACTATCCCAACCCCCGCTTTACCGGGCGCAACTACACCGTGGACTATGCCAGTTTTTTTGCCCATAGCTGGAACGAATTCGGCCTCAGCTACGCCCGCATTATAAAAGATGATGGCGTGAACCGCTGGAAAGCCGGCGCTACGCTGAAGTACCTGAGCGGCATTGCCGCCGGCTACGCCGTGGTGGAAAATGCCACCTTTGTGATGAACAGCCGTACCGATGCCACCATTTACAGCGGCACCATGAAAGTGGCCTATAATGAGCAACTGGACAACTGGGAAGATCCCGATATCCGTAATTTCAAGCTGTTCGAAAACCCCGGCGTAGGCCTGGACCTGGGCGTGATCTATGAATGGCGGCCCGGCGGCGACGGCTTTGGCAGCTACGATTCCGATGCCTGGAACCCGGAAGCAGAAGAATACAAGCTCCGTGTGGGCGTTTCTGTTACTGACATCGGCGGCGTTTTCTACAAGAAAGCGCCCATCAATGCGGACCTCGACCTGCAAACGCCCGGCATCGCGCCGGACTCGCTCAAGTACCGCAATAACGAGGGCTGGCAGCGCTATTACCGCCGCGTACAGAACTACTTTACGCCTATCCCCACCTACGACGCATTTTATATGGCATCTCCTACCGCCCTGCACCTGACAGGCGATTACAATATAGACGGCCGCTTCTTTGTCAGCGCCAATGCCGTGGTGGGCCTCTTCACGGGCCGGAGCGATGTAAGCAAGAACTATGCGATTACCCAGTTGCAGGTAACGCCGCGTTTTGACAGCCGGCACTTCGGCGCCTATATGCCCTTTGTGCTCAACCGCTTTGGCCAGGTAGACGCCGGCGTGGGCTTCCGTGCCGGCCCGCTGATCATTGGTTCCGCCAGCATTCTCTCCAACCTGTTCCGCTCCCGCGTGAACCATGCCGATGCGTTCATCGCGCTGCGGGTAGTACCCATCCGCTTCAAAAAAGGCGGGCGATCCGGCGGCCGGTACCGCAAGCAGTTGCACCAGGTGGATTGTCCACCTTACTAAAAAATTCCAAATTGAGAAATTCCAAAACCCAAATTGCAAATTCCAAATTCCAAATTCCAAAATATGCGGATAACTGTCCGCTAACACGCGGCCTGCTGATAGTACAGGAACCTTGCGTTACTGGTTTGGAATTTGGAATTTGGGTTTTGGAATTTGACCTTTGCTTTAAGTTTTGGAATTTGGAATTTTTTATGAATTACCAGCAAACCGTTGATTACCTGTATCAGCACCTGCCCATGTTTACCCGGGTAGGCGCTGCAGCGTTGAAGCATGACCTGCACAATACCCTGGAGCTATGCAAGCTCCTGGACGATCCGCAGCATAAGTTTAAGTCGGTGCATGTGGCCGGCACTAACGGCAAAGGCTCTGTGAGCCACATGCTGGCCGCCGTGCTGCAGCAGGCCGGGTATAAAACAGGCCTGTACACCTCCCCCCACCTGAAGGATTTTCGCGAGCGCATTAAAGTGAACGGGCAACTGGTGCCGGAAAGCTTTGTGGTGGAATTCGTGGAGCAGATGCAGGGCGCCATCACCACCCTTGCGCCTTCCTTCTTTGAGCTGACCGTGGCCATGGCCTTTCATTATTTTGCCCTGGAGCAGGTAGACATCGCCATTATAGAAACCGGCCTGGGCGGGCGGCTGGACAGCACCAACGTGATCGCGCCGGAAGTATCCGTGATCACCAATATCAGCTACGACCACATGCACATACTGGGCGATACCCTGCCGGTGATCGCCGCGGAGAAAGCAGGCATCATCAAGCAGGGCGTACCGGTAGTGATCGGTGAAACACAGCCGGAAGTAAGGCATGTATTCCTGGAAAAAGCCAGGGCCATGGAAGCCCCCATCCATTTTGCGGACCAGGAATGGCTGCTGCAGGAAAGCAGCCGCTCTCCCACCCAACCCGGCGCCGGCCTGCAGCTAGGGCTGGTGTACCACGGGCAGGACGAGCTGAAACATATTCACCTGGACCTGGGCGGACAATACCAGGAAAAGAACGCTATGACGGTGCTGAGCACAATCAAGGCATTGCAGCAGTTGCGCTGGAACATACCGGAGCCGGCGGTGCGCGAAGGGCTGTCGCATGTAAAGAAGCTTACCGGCCTGCGGGGCCGCTGGGAAGTGATAGACACGCATCCGCTCACCGTGCTGGATGTGGGACATAACGAGGCTGGCATTACGGAGATCATCCAGCAGTTGCGCCATACCGTGTACCAGCAATTGCATATCGTTACCGGCTTTGTAAAGGATAAGGCGGTGGAAGCGGTGCTGGCACTGCTGCCTGTTACCGCTACCTACTACTTTTGCCGGGCGCAGATACCCCGCGCGCTGGACGAGCATACGCTGGCCGCCCTGGCCGCCCGTTACGGGCTGCAGGGACATGCATACCCCTCCGTACAGGAAGCACTGCACGCCGCGCGGCAGCATGCCCATAAAGATGACCTGATACTGGTATGCGGCAGCTTTTTCGTGGTAGGGGAAGTAATATGATTTACTTCTTACTTCTTATTTTCTCCAGTGCATAATAAATGCAGGTTACGTGCAGGCTTTGCCGTATCTGGTTGGTTTGCATCAACTGTACCAGCTCCTCCAGGGTAATGTGCACGATCTCTATTTCTTCGTTCTGGTCCAACTGTTGCTCCTGCACTTTTTTACCGCCGGTAGCGAGGAACATATAAGTGAGGTTATTGCTGGATGCCGGGTTCGGGCAGATGTCGCCCAGCGGGGTAAGCTGCTCAAAGGCATAGCCGGTTTCCTCCAGCAGCTCGCGGCGCATGGCTGTTTCCGGCGAAGCATCCGTAGGGTCCATGGCGCCGCCGGGTATTTCCAGGATCGTTTGCCCGTAGCCGTGGCGGTACTGCCTTACCATGATCACTTTCCCGTCTTCCGCAATAGCCACGCCATTTACCCAGTTGGGATATTCCAGCACATAGTACGGGTCCACGATCTTACCGGCAGGTGTGAGGCAGCGGTCTTTCCGGGCGGTCAGCCAGTCGTCTTTGTACAGGTATTCCGAATGCAATAGTTTCCAGTCCAGCATGTATGAAGTATGATGTATGAAGAATGAAGTATGATGATTCCGTTTGAGATTTGAAGTTCGTAAATTTTGTCCTAAAGTTATAGCGCCCTACTACTTTAAGCAATCTCCTACTTCCTACCTCCTACTTCATACTTCGTATTTTCAATGTGCGCCAGGTGGTGCCGGCCGTGCCAGGCATAATTGGCGGCTGTGGTCTGCAGGTCAAAGATGGCATTGTGTTCCGGGTGCACAAAGGTCTTTTGCCAGTCCGAAGGGCTGAGGTTTTCCAGCAGGTGCACCCAGCGGGTATGCAGGGCATGCAACAGCGTGATGGAAACGTTGACGGGAGTAAGGGTCACATCGGGCAGCCCGGCCCAGGCGGCTTCGTCGTAAGGTTTGATGACCGGCTGCGCCTCGGTAAGGGCCAGCTTGAAACGGGTGATGGCATTCATATGGCTGTCTGCCAGGTGATGCACTACCTGCGCCACCGTCCATCCGCCCGGCCGGTACGGGGTGTCCAACTGCCAGGTATCCAGGTGCTGTACGGCGATCTCTACCAGTGCAGGCAAGTGGCGTATGTCATTGATATATCCTTTCAGTTGTGCGGGCGTTACCTGTTCCGGCGCCCTGAACCTGCCGATGGGATATTGCAGCTCTTCCATTACATTTCATTTAATTATTCATTGATCCCGCAGCTCCCGCCCGGTCAGGTGCAGGAACACATCTTCCAGGTTGGCCTTCTTCACTTCCTTCTTCCGCTCAAAGCCACCGGCCACCAGCTTATCTATCAAAACATCCGGGGAGTCCAGCGCAATGATCTCGCCCTTATCCACGATCGCGCAGCGGTCGCAGAGAAATTCCGCCTCGTCCATATAGTGGGTGGTGATCACAACGGTGGTGCCCTGGGCCCTTACCTGCTGTATCAGCTCCCACAGGTTGCGGCGCGCCTGGGGGTCCAGCCCGGTAGTAGGCTCGTCCAGGAATATGATCTTGGGGCGGTTGATCAGGGTGGTAGCGATGGAGAAGCGTTGTTTCTGTCCGCCGGACAGCTCCTTGAATTTGGCACGGGCCTTATCTTCCAGGTTAAACCGGGCCAGCAGGTCTTTTGCATCCACAGGCCGGTTATAGAGGCCGCTGAACAGGGCGATCAGCTCCGTCAGGTTCAGGTTGGGATAATACCCGGCGCTTTGTAACTGCACGCCGATGATCTTTTTAATATTGTCCGGGGCCTTGTCCAGGTCAAAGCCGTCTACGGTTACATGCCCGGAGGTCTTTTCCCGCAGCGTCTCTATGATCTCCAGTGTAGTGGATTTCCCGGCGCCGTTGGGGCCCAGCAGTCCGAATATCTCGTTTTCATACACTTCGAAGCTAATGCCTTTCACGGCGGTAAAATCGCCATACTGCTTCACCAGGTCCTTTACGGTAATGATCGTGTGCCTTTCCATTAGGTAAAAGTAAAAAAATTCCAAAATCCAAATCCCAAATTGAGAAATTCCAAATCCCAAATCCCAAATCCCAAGCCAGTAACGCAAAGTCCTGCACTATCAGCAGGCTGCATGTAAGCTGGCAGCTATCCACATATTTTGGGATTTGGAATTTTACTTTTTAATGAACACTTGAGTGAAGAAAATGATCTTTCCCTTCCCCCTGGCGGCCCCGATGCCTATCAGGTTATAGTTGCCCAGCATGTTGCGGCGGTGGCCGGGGCTCTTGATCCAGCCGTTCACCACGCTTTCCGCGTCCAGGTTGCCATAGGCAACATTTTCCGCCGCGGAGGCTACCCTGCCCAGCTTTTTGCTCACATGGTCCACCCTTTCCTCAAAGCCTTCATGCCCAAAGCCGGTACGGCCGTTGGCCATGTCGCGGCTGTGGTCCCGCGCTTCGCGGCTGATGGTTTCATGGAGCTGCAGCGGCGGCAGCCCTTTGGATTTCCGGAATTTGTTCGTGTAATACAGTATCTGTTCTTCCATGCTGCCGCCAATATCGGCGCTGTCGCCCGGTACCGCAGCATGGTGGCAGGCCCAGGCCTGCACGCTCAGGAAAAAGGAGAGCAATAAAAGTACAATCTTGCTTGGCTTACTGATAACCATATACTTGTTAATAGTGAAAAAAAACTTTATCGTTTAGACGAATTAAAACGACAGAAGTTTAGCAAGTATTGTACCTGATTTTAATGTTTGCCCTATTCCCGGTGATTGGTCACGATCTGCTGCCACACATCCATCATATTTTTGGAGCCGATGAAGATAGGCACGCGCTGGTGCAGTTGTACCGGCTTCAGCTCCAGCAGGCGTTGCCGCCCGTTGGCCATAGCCACGCCGCCGGCCTTTTCCATGATAAAGGACATGGGATTGCATTCGTAGCACAGGCGTAAGCGCCCGGAGGAGAACTTCCCGAAGGCCGGGTACATAAAAATACCGCCCTGTATCAGCGTGCGGTGTATTTCCGCTACCAGGCAGCCTACAAAACGGTGCCGGTATATCTTGTCGCGCTCATTGCGCGCCAGGAAGTGGTCGATAGCGTTGCGCACCGGCTGCTCGTACATGTGGTAGTACCCGATGTTCACGGAAAAGATGTCGCTTTCCGGCGGGCATTTCAGGTTGGGATGCGACAGGCAAAACTCCCCGATGGAGGGGTCCAGGGTAAAGCCCTGCACACTGCGGCGGGTGGCGTATACCAGCATGGTAGACGACCCGTAGATAATATACCCGGCGGCGATCTGCTGGGTGCCCGGCTGCAGGAAATCCTCCAGTTGGCAGGGGCTGCCGTTGGGGCTCAGACGCCGGTATACGGAAAAGATAGTGCCGATGGATACGTTCACATCGATATTGCTGGAGCCGTCCAGGGGGTCCAGCAGCACTACGTATTTGGACTGTTTGGAATACTCGTCATGAAAGGCGATGAAATTTTCGTTCTCTTCCGAGGCCACCCCGCAGCAGTAGATGCTGGTTTGCAGGGAGCTGATAAACTGTTCATTGGCAAATTCGTCCAGCTTCTTTACGGATTCGCCCTGTACATTGGTTTTGCCGGCCTCGCCCAGTATATCGGCAATACCGGCCTTGTTTACTTCCACATTCACACGCTTGGCTGCCAGCCCTATGTCCCGCAGCAGGCCGGACAACTGGCCGGTGGCGCCGGGGTAATTCCTGAGCTCCTGGATAGTAAATTCATCTAAGGTCATCACCTTTTGCTTGCTGTTCATATGGTTATCATGATTTGGCTGGAACGAATATAAAGGAAATAGGGCTATTTTAATCAAACTGTCATTTTCCTGTAAACAGATTTTTAAACAATTTCAAAGTTGCCTTATTTTGCCAAATATTTTTCATAACCTACGAATATTCAGCCCATGAAGGTTTTCAAGTTTGGCGGCGCAAGTTTAGAAAGTATTGAACGTATCCACAAGGTGGGCGCCATCGTGCAGTCTTTTCCCGATGAAAAGCTCCTGATCGTTATATCCGCCATGGGCAAAACCACCAACGAGCTGGAAAAGGTGGCCCAGAACTTTTTCCTGCGCAAGCGGGAAATAGCCGCCCAACTGCTGTACAACATAGAGCAGCAGCACCTGGAAGTGGCCGCCGCCCTGCTGGGCACCCGGGAGCATCCCCTGTTCCGGCAACTGCAACAGTTCTTTACCGAAGCGGAATGGACCCTGGGAGAAAAGCCCATGCGCAGCTACGACTATTACTATGACCAACTGGTAAGCCTCGGCGAGCTGCTGAGCACCGCTATTATCAGCGCCTGGTTCAACCAGGCCGGCATTCCCAATACCTGGGTGGATGTAAGGGATGTTTTCCGTACGGACGATAATTTCCGCGACGCCAATATTGACTGGGCCTTTACCCAGCGCCAGGTAACGGAAAAGGTGCTGCCCCTGTTCAATAACGTGAACGTGGTGATCGCCCAGGGCTTTATCGGCAGCACAGACCAGAATGAAAGCGTGACCCTGGGCCGCGAGGGCAGCGACTATTCCGCCGCCGTATTTGCCAACATGCTGGACGCGGAAAGCCAAACTATTTGGAAGGATGTGGAAGGATTGAAGAACGCCGATCCCAAGCTGTTCCCCAATACGGTCAACATCCCGGAGATCAGCTACAGCGAAGTGATTGAAATGGCGTACTACGGCGCGCAGGTCATTCACCCCAAAACCATCAAGCCCCTGCAGAACAAGCAGATACCGCTGTATGTAAAATGTTTTCTCAATAAGGACCTGCCCGGCACCCTCATCAGGGAGGATGCAGACCATGCACAGCTCCCGCCCATTATCGTGCTGAAGAAGAACCAGGTGCTCATTACCGTTACCTCCCGCGACTATGCTTTTATAACGGAGGACAAGATCAGTGATATCTATGACATCTTCCACAGCCTGAAGATCAAGATCAACCTGATGCAGAACGCTGCCATCAGCTTCTCCTGCTGTATTGACAACAACCCGGAAAAGATAGAGCAGCTTATCAAAGCGCTGCACCATGATTTCAAGCTGGCCTACAACGAAGGGCTGGAGCTGCTCACCATCCGCTATGCAAAGGACGGCCTGCTGGAAGAGCTATGCAATGGCAGAACGGTGCTGCTGGAGCAAAGATCGGCGGTAACGGTGCAAAGGATATTGAAATAAGTAAGGGATTGAATATTAACATTATATCGGTTCGGAAGATGACCTGAAACGCTTCCCTTCGCGGGTAACTGTTTCAGGCGGCAGCGGTTTGACTTTACGAAAATGTTTGATCTTAGAAAGGGTCACTTTCTGCCCTGCGTTCCACAGATCATAATTGCGCTGCATATTCATCCATAGTTCCGGTGTTGTATCAAAAGCCTTTGACAAGCGCAAAGCCATCTCCGCACTAATCCCCTGATGCTCATTCAAAAGCATGGACAAGGTTTTACGGGTAATACCAAGGTTGTCCGCTGCTACTCCATTGGTGAGATGCAGCGGTTCCATGTACATCTTTTTTAAAATTCGGCCCGGGTGACTGGGCGGCATTCCTCTTTTTAGCATAGCACATTCTTTTAATGGTAATCCAGATAGTCTACCAGGTAAGCCTTTCCATCTTCAAACTGAAATATAATACGCCAATTGGCTTTAATGGTCACAGACCAGTAATTCACCAAATCGCCTTTTAGAGGATGCAGGCTGGAGCCTGGAAAGTTCATATCACTCACTTTTTCAGCACCGTCGAGCAAAGTCAGTATATCTCTGATTTTTTCAACCTGATCGGGAGGCAACTTTGAAGCATCGTTTTTTGTCCAGAGTCGCTTGAGCCCTTTATGCTGAATACTGACGATCATGATACAAATATAACGTATAACGTTACAGGTATCAAATAATTTTTGAAAAAAACCGGCTTATGTGTAAACCGGTTTTAAGTTATCCCTCTATTTCCCCTCCAGCACCGCCGGCGCATGCGCGCCTGATGTCATCCGGAAAGCAATGTTCACCCGGTTGTAGCAGTTAATGGTGAGCACCGCCATGGTCAGGTCTATCAGCTCCTCTTCCGAAAACTGTTCCCGCGCCTCCGCGTATACTTCATCCGGTACATGCCCCTCCGTTACCAGGGTAACGGCTTCCGCCCAGGCCAGCGCCGCACGCTCCCGCTCCGTATAGAGCGTGGCTTCCCGCCAGGCGTTCAGCACAAACAGCCGCTGCGGGGTCTCCCCTTTGGCCAGCAGGCTGGCGGCATCCGCATCCAGGCAATAGGCGCAGCCATTGATCTGCGACACCCGGAAGAACACCAGGGCGGACAGGGACGGTTCAATGCGAGATTTTTCTGTGTACAATCCAAGCCCGTATACGGCTCTCATGGCGCTCAGGCCCTTTGCATAAGGATTCAGTCTTTGTTCCATATGATTGAAGGTTTTATGTTACACTTCAATAATGACTGAACAGGGAACAATTGGACAGCCGCCCGGAAATTTTTTCCGCCCCTGCCGGGAAGCCGGTCTTCTCCCGGCGTTTTCCCGGCATTTCCCCCTGTAAACCGGGGTAAACCTGCGTCCGGGTCCTGGTAAGGTCCTGGTGTTGGTCACAAGCAACCAGCCATTCCATTACTTAAACAACTGGTTATTAACCCCCTGCCAGATCAAGACAGGTTTATATCACTTTTACCTCCCCTCCGTGCAACCTTTTTTTATCTTGCTCGTCTTTATAACAAAGAATTCGAAATGCGAAAGGTAATTCTCCTGCTGTTATTATGCTTGCTGGTACTGGCATTCAGTATCGGGAGAGACCATTCTTTACTGTCACCACCCCCTGAAACGGAAGAGTTGCGCCCTGAAATGGTGCCGTTATACCTGGTCACTTTCAGCATTCCCGGAGAGATCATGAAAAAAAGGTGCGCAAGCGCCATCGGGTTCCGGCAGATCGGGCTGTAGGCATTCAAACATCGTCATTCTATTATTTATTTTATTGGTGAATATGATCAGAAGTATTCTAAGCGGGCTTTTTTTGCTCTTTCTCTGCCAGCTATTGCATGCACAATCAAAACCGCAGGGCAAGATCACCATCAGGATCACGGACAAGGAGCACAAACCACAGGCATTTGCCAACGTGCTGGTGCGCCAGGTAAAAGACTCCTCCCTGGTAAAGGGGGAGCTAAGCGATGAACAGGGCAATGCTACCTTTGACAATATCCCCGGCGGCCGCTACTTCGTACAAGCCACCCTGTTGGGCTATGCGCCGGCCTACAGCGCTCCCTTTACTATTGATGCGGCACATAAGACCATCGCGCTGAATACCCTGCAGCTACTGCCGCAGGCCAAAAACCTGCAGGCCATCAATGTTACCGCGCAAAAGCCGTTCATAGAGCGCGGCGCAGGCAAAACCACCCTCAACGTGGAAAGCAGCATTGCCGCTGCCGGCAGCAACGTACTGGACCTGCTGCGCAAGGCCCCCGGTGTAACCATAGACAAAGACGATAACATTTTGGTAAAAGGCAACCAGGGCGTGACGGTGATGATAGATGGCAAGCTGACCTACCTGTCCGGCGAGCAACTCAGCAACCTGCTGAAAAGCACCCCTTCGGAAACCGTATCACAGATAGAGATCATTACCACCCCCGGCGCCAAGTACGATGCGGCGGGCAACAGCGGCATCATCAACATCAAGACCAGGAAGGGACAGCTCACCGGCATTAATGGCACCGTGAACGCCAGCATGGGCCTGGGCCGCTATCCCATCTACAATGCCGGCGGCAATTTCAACTGGCGCACCTCCAAGTTCAACCTGTTCGGCAACTACAACTATGGCGACCGCCGCTTCTTTACCCGCCGCCAGCTCTGGCGCCACATTGCCATTGAAGACCCCATGCTGTTCCACCAGCAGATCTTCCAGCGCAACCGCTTTACCAACAATACTTTCAAGGCCGGTATGGACTACTTCATCAGCAAGCAGCATACCGTGGGCGTGCTGGTGAACGGCTATGCCAACGCCTTCCGCAACAGCATCTACAGCGGCACCTCTATCGGCAACCCCGCCGGCAGGATAGACTCCATTCTCAATACCCTGACCACCAACAATAACCGTTTCCGCAATGTGGCGGTAAACCTGAACTATAAAGGGCAACTGGACACCATCGGCACGGAGATCAGCGTGGATGCGGATTATGCCCGCTTCCACAACAACCGCCGCCTGAACCTGTCCGACAGCCTCTTTGACACCAAGCTGGGCGCCACCCGCAATGCCAACGCCATCCGCAACCACGGGCAGACGAACGTGACCATCAAAAGCATCAAGGCCGACCTGGTGCTGCCCCTGGGCAAGCACTCCAAGGTGGAAGCCGGCGTAAAGGCCGCCTTCGTGGAAACGGACAACCGCCTGGCATATGATTCGCTGATCAACAAGGAATACGTGCCGGCCCTTTCCCAGAGCGACCGCTTTATCTACCAGGAGAACATCCTGGCCGCTTACGGCACCTACAAGCTGGAATGGAAGAAAATAGACCTGCAGGCCGGTCTGCGCCTGGAAAAGACCATTTCCGACGCTAATTCCCTCAGCCTCCAGAGCCGGATCGAGCGCTCCTACCTGAACCTCTTCCCCAGCCTCTCCGCCGACTACAAGCTCAGCGAGGATCACAAGCTGGGCCTGTCCTACTCCCGGCGTATTGAGCGCCCGGGCTACAACGGCCTTAACCCCTTCCTGTTCTTTTTGGACAAATACACCTATTTCCGCGGCAATCCCTACCTGCGGCCGGAGTATACGGACAACACGGAGCTGTCCTACACCTTTAAGCAGAAATACATCCTCACCACGGGCTACAGCTATACCCGCGACGTGATCAACGAATACCTGTACCAGGACGACAGCACCAAGATCACCACCAGCACCAACCTGAATTACAATAACCGGCAGAACTACAGCCTCAGCCTTACCCTGCCCTTTGAGGTTACCAAATGGTGGAGCTCCAGCAATTCCCTGAACATGTATTACAACCGCTACTCGCTGAACACCGGCGCCTCCAATGTGGAAAACAGCAAGGTGGAGTACTACTTCAACACCACCAACACCTTTACCCTGCCGCACGATATGAAGGCGGAGCTGGGCGGCTACTATTACTCCCCCTTCATAGAAGGCATTTTTTCCGGCCAGGCGCAGTATGACATTAACCTGGGCCTGCAAAAGGCCCTGCTGGACAAGAAGGCCACGGTGAAGTTCAATGTGAGCAACATCATCCGCCGCGGCAGCCAGTTCATCGGCTACGCCAAATATGATAACGTGGACACCCGGATCCGCAACACCTGGAATACCACCACTTACACCCTTTCAATCAGCTACCGCTTCGGCAACACCAACATCAAAGGCGCCCGCGAACGCCAGACCGGCAGTTCCGAAGAGCTGAAACGGGCGGGTTGACGGGTGGCTGCGCATTTTTTTCTCCGGCTTGTAAGTAGTTTTCCTATTTTTCCTGTCTATAAGGAAAATACACCAATGCCGGCGTATGAACAGTGCTAATATCAAGGAGTGGCAGCAGCAGATTGCACGTTATGGGAGTGAACAGGCCTTTTCGGAGTTGTTCCGTCATTTTTATGACCGGCTGCTCCGTTTCAGCCTGCAATATGTACAGTCCAGGGAAGCCGCGGAAGAGATCGTATCCGACGTATTTGTGAAGATATGGAACCGGCGGGAAGCCCTGGAAGCCGTCAACAACCTGGAGGTATACCTGTTCATCGCTGTCAGGAACCGTTCCCTGAACTACCTGGAGCAGTATTCCGCCCTGCGCATTACCCCCCTTACCGATAACGGCATTGCCCAGCTTACCAACCCCATTGATCCCGAAAGGACCATGGAATGGAAAGAGGTGCTCTTTAAAATGGACCAGGAGGTGGACCGCCTGCCGGACCAGTGCCGCAAAGTGTTCAAGCTCATTAAAGAGGAAGGCTTCAAGTACAAGGAAGTAGCCGCCATACTCAATATATCTCCCCGTACCGTGGAAACACAATTGTTCCGCGCCATGCGCCGCCTGAATGAGGCCATCGGCCCTTACCTGCAGGAATTGATGATGAAGCGTTGAGGATGCCCGGGCGTCCTGTTCAGCCTTCTTTCCTGAGCACAAGAGAATCTCCTGCATTGCCGGTATTCACCATCCTTATCAGCGCATTGGGTTGGGCAAGTGTATCCAGCTTACCTTTGTAGGTACGGCCGGCACGGGGACCGTTATCCTCTCCTCTCTGTTCATCCGTCAAATAGCTGAGCTCAACTTCCAGCCGATTAAATCCGCCTGCCAGTTCATAATCGGTGTCCACTTCCCTGGCGCTTATTTTCCCGGAGCCTTTCGTACTGTCAATATCCGTTGCATTGAGCAGGAATCTTATGTTGTTGGGCACTCCATTTACCAGTTCCTCATAGGAATTGGAGAAAAAAGAAAGCAGGTTTTCGATTGATCCTCCCGGATCGTCATCATCTTTACTGCAGCCTACAGCGATGATCATGACAAAGGCCATCAATAAAAAGCAGGGGTTAAGGTTACGTTTCATAAGTTACAGTTTTGGATTATTCAGCGTACATATCTTTTTTAAGCAATTGCAGTCTGCCGATATAAGCCTTTACCTTTACATCCAGGATATCCAGGTTATTATCGAGCATGGGGATGATCGGCTCCAGCGTGGCAGTGAGCTCTTTTCTCAAGGTTTTTTTCCGCCGCCCGGAGCTTTCATTCAGGTATTCGTTCAATTTATGGATCACAGTGGTATTGAGGGGCAAAATACTGGCCCGGTGTACATTATTGATCGCAAAATCAACCAGGTTATGAAATCCCATAGACAGCTCACGGCTTTTCCAGTAATTACCGATGGCCCGTTCATATTCCGCATTATTGTTATTCAGCTCATTGTAATATTTATTATACACTTGCATCGTGGAATCCAGTAGCTTAAAGGATTTGGGGTTCTTAAACGAAAACGTTACCAGGTGATGAAAAGCATCCTTGATGTCCTTTGCTTCATTCAGGTAACCTTCTATGCTCTGGGAAACCAGGGTAAAATATTTATCCCGGCCCTCCAGCAGTTCAGTGGCCGTGCGCAGATCAGCTTCCGATATCTTGTAGTGCCTGGTCACCGCTTTCAGTATGGAATCCTGCAGCAACAGTTTTTTCTCGTACAGCGACTGGTTGACGTCCCGGATACTGTCCACCTGTTTTCTGTCAATCTCCAGCTTCCGATATAGCAGGTAAAGTTCCTGTAAAGCGGCTTTTTCTTTCAGACCAGGGCGGACGATGGTAACGGTAGTGGTGGCGGCGGGGTCGGGCGGCAGGTAGATCACCTCATTCCCTACGATGGTATATTCCCGCCCATCTACCGGGCTGATGGTAAAAGGAGGATGGTCCTGGTTATCCACCGTCACAAATATCATTCCCTGCCCGTTGGCGGTTTGCCTGCTCCCGTTAAAAAGTAAGGTGATATTGGCCGCCGCTTTGGTGCGGCCGCCATCCAGCAGTTCCTCTACTTTAAAGGAATATTCTCTTGCTTGTGAAAGGGCAGCACCAGGCAGTGACAACAGCAGCAGTATGGTAATGCACCTAGTCATCCAGGGAGATTTTGATATTTTTTCCCAGGTAGATCCTGTCGGAGTACTGTAAAATGCCCGCTTCAAAAACCATGATATCTGTCCGGTCGCCGGGTTTGGCAGGCAAATACACTTTAAACATGCCGTTTTCGTCCGTGCGGGCATTCCTCACATGCTCTATAAAATTGACAACCGCATCCGCCACCGGTTCCCTGTTATGCCTTAAAATGAAACCGGTATACAGCACGGAATCGGCCATGGGATATAGCTTAAGCCGCACTACAGGCAGGCTTTCATCCGGTATGGTAACCGTGGTATCATTGCTGCGGGATATCCGGTACCCTTCTATCTCCGCCGTTACAGCAATGGGCCGGCCCAGGTATTCCGGGTTGATATTGGTAAAAATAGCGCGGCCGTCCTTGTCCAGCACTGCGCTCTTGATATCGTTCTTCACATGCACACGCAGAACCCCTGCGATCCTGGCAGGATCGGCGGTTGCATGGCTTACGAAAATAGTAAGGTCAAAAGGATGTCCTTCTTTAACAGGCCGGTACCTGTAGCCTATCAGCAGGATGAGAAAGAACACTACCGGAGGCCCGGCCAGTTTGAGGGTGCCATGCATCACTTTTCCTATATAGCTGGCAGCACTCTTCATGGCGCCTGTCAGGAAAGCGGTAGCCGCCAGGTCGCAGATCACCAGTAAAAAAAAGTAAGCGGAAGGCGATAGCTTGGATATAGCAGGCTGCCTCGCAAATATCAATATAAATAAAAGCAGGAGCATGAAACCCAGCAGGGTAATGTAGAGCCAGGGGATTCTTTTACGGTCCATATCAAGGGGTTATAAACAAAACTAAGATACTGAAATTAGTTAATAATTGGGCATTGATAGTTAACCCGCGCGGCAAAAACCTGAACCGGTTTAGATTTGGTTCGAACCGGCGGACATGAAACCCAAACCAGTTTGGGCAAAAGGCAACCCGGTTTGGGTTAGAGCTAAACCGGCGCATATTGGAAGCCCCCCGGTTTATGTTTTACCCAAACTGGTTTGAGTTTTAACCCCCTCGGTTTATATCCGGGGTAAACTGGTTTGGGTAACTGACCGGGTCAGTTTATGTTGGGAGCCCCCCGGTTTGGGTAAAAGGTAAACCGGTTTATGTTTTACCCAAACTGGTTTGGGTTGGTACCCCCTCCCCCCACTCGGGGAGGGGGGGGATACTGTTCCGGTCTCGGCCCTGGAGACGGTTTGCAGCATTTGGGAAATAGATTTAAATTTGGAATAAGAGCATGACATCAACATTGATCAAATCCGCAAACGAAGCTAATCAAGAACAGGCGATTGCCGTCATTTCGCTGGCATTCGCCATAGACCCTATTTCGCGGTGGATCTATCCCGATCCGCATCAGTACCTCAGCTATTTCCCCGAAGTGGTTAGGCTGTTTGCGGGCAATGCTTTTGAACAGGGTACGGCTTATTACGCTGACGCTTTTTCAGGGGTGGCGCTGTGGCTTCCGCCCAACGTGCATCCACGCGACAAAGAAATGGAAACGCTGCTCAAACAAACGGTCCCTGAACAGCACCAGGAGAATGTCTTTGCGGTGCTGGAGCAGATGGGTAACTATCATCCGACAGAGCCACACTGGTATCTGCCGATGATTGGCGTTGATCCAGGTCACCAGGGCAAAGGCTATGGATCGGCGCTCATGCAGCACGCGCTTACCCGGTGCGACCAGGAGAACAAGCTGGCCTACCTGGAAACGGGGAATACGCGTAACATCCCACTGTATAAACGTTATGGATTCGAGTTATTAGCAACAATTCAAATTGGATCAGCTCCGCCATTCTTCCCCATGCTCCGGCAACCCCGGGCCTTGCAGGCAAAATGAAAAAAAAGAAAAAACAGTTTCTAAAATCATTCCCTCCCTTGTAAGTAATTCCCCCCGTTTCCCTGTCCTTCCTGTAGAAATTAACTGCGAACTATAATGAACGAAAACCTGTTTATTACCCTCGTTGCCAAAAAGCTGGCGGGCGAAGCTTCCGCGCAGGAGCTGCAGGAGCTGGACACCCTGCTGCAGGCACACGAACATCTCAGGGAGCGTTACGCCGTCCTCCGCCAGTATTTCGAGGAGCATGGCAACCGTATGCCCGACAATGCCGAGCTGGCCCTGCAGCGCACGCTGTCCCGCATCAGGCAGCAGCCCGGCCACACGCCCACGCCCCGTCTAAAAGAACGTACATTCCGGCACCGCGGCTGGATGCTGGCAGGCGGAATGGCCGCCACCGTACTGGTGCTGCTGGGCCTGTTCTTTCTACTGCGCCGTCCGCAACCTGCCGGCAGGATCGCCCGGGCAGCCACAGACACCGCCCACTGGCAAAACCGGCAGAACGGTAAAGCCACCAAAGCCATCCTTGAGCTGACGGACGGCAGTAAGATCTGGCTGAATGCAGACAGCCGTCTCACCTATCCCGAGGTATTCACCGGCGGTTCCCGCGAAGTGTACCTCGAAGGCGAAGCCTTTTTTGAAGTGGCCAACAATCCCACCCGTCCTTTTATTATCCACCTGCGTAAGGGCACCATCAAAGTGCTGGGCACCTCTTTCAACATCCGCGCGTATGAGAACGAGCCGGTGCAAACCTCCGTTACCACCGGCAAGGTGGCCTTCATTCCAAAATATGAAGCCGGCAGCGGCAAAAAACCGGACACCATCCTCATTACGCCCGATGTAAAAGTGACCTTCAGTCACAGCACCGGTAATATTGTGAAAGAGAATACCACCAGTGAAGATGATAAGGCATGGACAGAGGGCCGACTCGTGTTCCGCAATGCCACCCTGGAAACCATCGGCATGGAGCTGGAAAGGGCCTTCGGGAAAAAAGTGCGCTTTGCAGCCGATGCGCCGCGGCATTACCGCCTTACCGGCTCCTTCCGCCAGAACTCCCTGCAGGAGATCATGTATTACCTGGCCCGGTCCAGGCCCTTCCGTTATGAGATCACAGACAGTACGCTTGTTATTAATGAATAAGTCATTCAACCAATTTATCAACTCGTAAACCAAAGTCCACGCTATGAATTCAAAATCCATACTAGCGCGCTTGCATGCCTCTTTCCGTTCGTGGTGCTTTCCGCTGGTCGCCTGCATGGCCTTACTGAACATGCTGGAAGTGAAAGCACAGGTAGCCTATGCCTATGGCATGCCGCCACCGGAAAGGGACCGGCAGCAGCAGGAACACGCCACGCCGCTGGAAAACCGCGTGAGCCTGCAGGTAAAGAACGAATTCCTGGACCAGGTGCTGGAAAAGATCGAACAGCAGACGCCCTACGTGTTCGTGTATTCCAACGACCTGATCAAAACCGCTCAAAGGATCTCCCTGAACGTAAAGGACAAACAGCTCGCCGAAGTGCTGCCGATGATCTTTTCCCCGCTCAACGTAAGCTTTGAGCTGATCGACAACAAGATCATCCTGCGCCGGGCAACCAATCCTGCCGCCGGTTTTCAGCAGCAGCAGGAGCTCACCGTCAACGGCCGCGTAGTAGACAATAAAGGCGAAGGCATCCCCGGCGTGAACGTCCGCCTGAAAGACGCTGCCATCGGCACTACTACAAACGACCAGGGTTTTTTTACGTTAAAGATCCCCAGTGGGCAAGCCAATGGTACCTTGGTCTGCTCTTCCGTTGGGTTCGTAACGGCCGAAGTGGGGATCAACAGCAGAACTAATCTCACCATCATGCTCAACGCCGACTCAAAGGAGCTGGGCGAGATCGTGGTGACGGCCTATACCACGCAGAAAAAAGCGCAGGTAACCGCCGCCATCAGCACGGTGGCTACCAAAGACATTACCAGCCGCCCCAGCGCCAATATGTTCCAGGCGCTGCAGGGGCTGGCGCCCAACCTCACCATCCAGCAAAACACCGCGGAGCCGGGCGCGCAGCTCACGCTCAACATACGCGGAGTGGGCAGCCTTACGGGCAATGCGCCCCTGGTGATCATTGACGGCGTGCAGGCCGGCCCTACCGGTTTGCAGAACCTCAACCCTTATGATGTGGAAAGCATTTCCGTACTGAAGGATGCCGCTTCTTCCGCCATCTACGGCTCCCAGGCAGCCAACGGCGTGATCTACATCACCACCAAAAGAGGGAACAAGGATGAGAAGCCCAGCGTGCAGTACAACGGCATGTACGGCTGGCAAACGCCTACCACCCTGCCCCGGCAGGTGGAGGCATGGGAATACATGACCCTGAAGAACGAAGCGCTGGTGAACTCCGGTAAAACGCCGCAGTTCTCCTCCGAAGAGATACAGTACTGGCATAACCGGGGCTCCGAACCCGCCATGCTGGAGGAAATGATCCGCAACACCACGCCCCAGCAAAACCACAGCCTCAGCGTGACCGGCGGCGGCAAAAGCAGCAGCTACCTCCTCTCCCTGGGATACGTGAACCAGGGCAACATGCTGCAGAACTCCTGGCTGCCGGACGATCAAAAGTTCTACTATAAACGCTACAACGCCCGCGCCAATATCGGCATCGACATCAGCCCGAAAGTAAAAGTGGCCGCCAACGTAGCCTATACCAAATCCTACTTCCGTACCCATCCCTTTGACATGGGCCTCATGATGCGCGACGCCATGCGCGTGCCCCGCACCACGCCCATCAAAGACTCCCTGGGCAACTGGGTGGTGCCGCCCCTGACCAGCAACAGTGTATTTGCGCAACTGGCGGAAGGCGGTTACAAGCTCAATGAAGTGGACAACCTCATGGGCGGACTGGATGTGACCATCCTGCCCGTGAAGCATGTAAGACTGAACTTTAATGCTTCCGGCGTATATAACATCAATAACGAGATCCGCCGGGTCAACAAATTCACCTACGCACCGTACTACACCACCGCCAACCCGCCGCTGTATAACGAGCTGCACAACCAGGAGTACAAGGACCTGAACACCAACGTATACGCCACCGCCGAATACGAGAACACCTTTGGCAGGCACTACGTAAAAGGCCAGGTGGGCGCGCGCAGCGATGCTATTAACGAGAACTACGGCCTGCGGGCAGACCGTTTCGGCACCACCAACCTGGATGACGACTGGGCCATTGGCGGCGGCTACCGCCCCAACCCGGACGGCACTTACAATTACGGCAGCCTGGGCGACTACAACGAGATCAGGAACCCGAACCTGTATGCGCTCAACTCCCTGTTTGGCCGCGTGAACTATGTGTATGATGATAAATACCTGGCGGAGTTTACCTGGCGCTACGATGGCTCCTCCAAGCTGGCGCCCGGCCACCGCTGGCAGTTCTTCCCCGCTTTCTCGCTGGGATGGCGCATTACCGACGAAACCTTCATGGAATATATAAAGAATAATATCGGCAACCTCAAGTTCCGTTTCTCCTGGGGACAGGTGGGCAACTCCAACATCGGGGGCTTCAACTACCTGGCGAGGGTGACCCTAAACCAGGGCTATTATTCCTTTAACAATGCCCCGGTTACCGGCGCTACCTTCTCCACTTACAACGATCTGCTGGAATGGGAAATATCTTCCATGATCAACTACGGCGTGGATGCCGATTTCTTTGATGGCAAACTGTCCGCCTCCTTCGATTATTTCAACAAGAACACCACCGGCATCTACCTGTTCCAGACCGTGCCCGGCACCGCGGGCGTTACCACGGACCTGGAAAAGTCGCCGCTGGAGAATGTAGGCGAAGTGAATAACAAGGGCTGGGAACTGTCCATTACCTACCGTACCCGCACCGGCAGCTTTAACCACGCCTTTGGCTTTAACCTGTCCGACAACCTGAACAAGGTGATCAAATTCGGGCAGGAGTCCATACGCGGCAGCGACTACGCCTACATCATCCGGGAGGGTTTCCCCATCGCCTCCTATTTCGGTTACAGATCCGACGGCCTGTACCAGAACCTGGACGATATCAAGAACGCGCCCAAAGTACCTTTTGCCTACAACCAGCAGGTAATGCCCGGCGATATCCGGTATATAGACCGTAACGGCGACGGCGTGATAGATGCGGACGACCGGTATATATTCGGCAATCCCTTTCCCCGTTATACGTTCGGCTTCAACTACAATGTAACCTGGCGCAATTTTGACCTTACCATGTTCTGGCAGGGCGTGGGCAAGCGCTCGCAGTTCCTGCGCGGCGATATCGTAGAAGCGTTCCACAACAACGAGGACCATGCCTTTGTGCAGCACCTGGACCGCTGGACGCCCACCAACCCGGGCGCCTCCTACCCGCGCCTGACCATTGGTACGGCCAATGCGAACAACTTCGCTTATTCGGATTACTGGATGTTTGATACCAAATACCTGCGCCTCAAGAACCTGCAGGTAGGCTATACGCTGCCCCGCTCCGTGAGCGGCGCCGTGAACATTGAAAGCGCCCGTATCTACTTTACCAGCCAGAACCTGGTTACCATCATGCCGGAGCGCTTCCGTGAGCTGGGCGTGGACCCGGAATTTACGCAGTACGATGATAAGCTGGCCAACAGCGCTTATAATCCTATTGCCGGGCGTAACTATCCGAATGCTGCCACCTTTGCGGTAGGACTGGATTTGAAGTTTTGAGGTCATACCTCATACTTCTTACTTCAGAAACATTTAAATAAAAACCAGACCGAATGAAACGATTACTCTTTCTAACAATATACGCCGCCATCTTACTACTCTCCTGCCGAAAGCTGGACCAGCCTATTACGCGGGACTTTACGGAAACGGCCTACTGGCGGGACGCACAGGATGCGCTGGATGCGCTCTCCGCCTGCTACGAGCACCTGTACAAGGATGATTATTTCTTTGGCAATGAAGGGCTCAGCGATAATGCCTACGTGAATGGCAACGGCTACCAGAACGTGACCGCCATTGCCAACGGCGGCTATGATCCCTCCAATGCACGGGTCACCGATACCTGGGGCTTTTATTACACCACCATCCGCAGGTGCAATATCGTTACGGAGAACATTGACAAGGTGCCTGCGCTGGACAGCACGCTCAAGCGCCGCATTGTGGCCGAGGCCCGCTTTATACGCGCCTTTGCCTATTTCGAGCTGCTCACCTGGTACGGCGATGTGCCCTTTTTCACCAACGAGATATCCATCGATGAGTCCCGCACCATTGGCCGCACGGCCAAAGGCGAAGTGCTGCAGTTCGTACAATCCGAGCTTACCGCCATCCGGCCCCACCTGCCTGTCAACAGCTACAGCGGTGGCGGCGGGTACGAGGAGAAAGACAGGGGCCGCGTAACCCGGGGCGCCGCTATAGCGCTCAGCGCAAGGGTGCACCTGTACAACGGGGAATGGCAGCAGGCGGCCAGCGACTGCGAGCTGCTCATCAACAGCACGGAGAACGGTACTTACGGCCTGCTGTCGGACTACCGCAGCATTTTTACCGTGGCCAACGAGTACAACCGCGAAGTGATCCTGGACCTGCAGTACGGCGGCGGCCGCACCTATGACCGCCAGCGCTCCTTTATGCCGCAAACGGTCACCCAGCTCCGGAGCGTGCTGGTGCCCACCCAGGACCTGGTAGACGATTACGTGATGTTGAACGGCAAAGCTGTCAGCGAACCCGGCTCCGGCTACAACGAGAACGATCCCTACACCAACCGGGACCCCCGCTTTGAAGCCACGATCCTGCATCATGGCTCCACGGTAACAGACCTGAACGGCAACGAGCAAACGATTCTCACGCAGCCCGGCTCCAACCCGCCCACCAACAGCGTGGACGACCAGGGCGCCTCGCCTACCGGCTACTATTTCTATAAATACTACGACCGCGCCGCCACCAACTACCAGTCCGGCCTGAACCTGGTCCTCATCCGTTATGCCGATGTGCTGCTCATGTATGCCGAAGCGAAAAATGAGCTGGGCCAGTTGGATGCCGCCGTATGGAACCAGACCATCCGCGCGCTGCGGGTACGCGCCGGCTTTACCGACGCCGCCGCCACGGAGTTCAATGCAGGTCTCAGCCAGGCCCAGCTACGCACCATCGTGCGCCGCGAAAGAAGGGCCGAGCTGGCCTTTGAAGGCCTGCGCATATTCGACATCCGCCGCTGGGAGATCGCAGACGAAGTGATGAACAGGCCGGTGCGCGGCATTAAAGTAACTTCCGGCGCCTTTAACCGGGACCCTAACGGCTACATCATCGTAGAGAACCGGGGCTTTACCGCACCCAGGCACTACCTGTGGCCGGTGCCCACCTTTGAGCGCGACCAGAACAAAAACCTTTCACAAAACCAGGGCTGGTAAGCAACCAGGCTTTCCAGGTCACACACATAAAACCTACAAGCAATGAACAAACATATAGCCATCATAGTTACCGCGCTGCCGCTCATGCTGGGCATATTGCTGAACGGCTGCAAGAAGGACGATTACAAGCTGAACACCAACCTGCAGCCGGTGGGCCGGCTCACGGCTCCTGTAGACAACAAGTTCGTAAAGCTGCAGCCTACCACCAGCGCTACCGTGAGCTTTGAATGGGACCAGGCCCGCGCCGAAGACGGCTCCCTGGTATTGTATGAAGTAGCCTTTGACAAGGAGGACGGCGATTTCTCCAACCCGGTCGCCAAATACACCTCCGATGGCGGCGGCGTGCAGAACACGCTCACCCTCTCGCACAAGGAGCTGAACAGCATTGCCGGCGCCGCCGGCATTCCCGCCCTGGGCGTTGGTAAGCTCAAATGGACCGTGCTGGCTGCCAAAGGCTATAACGTGCAGCCGGCCGCAGAAACCCGCCTGCTGGAAGTGGAAAGGCCCAACGGCTTTGCAGAAATACCCGTGGATGTATACCTCACCGGCGAAGCCACGGAAGGCGGGGCCGACCTGGCCAATGCGCTGCGCCTGAAAAGCATCGGCAACGGCGTGTTCGAGATCTATACTTCCCTGAAGGACGGCGCCTATCGTTTCGTGGACCGCACCACCGGCACGCCCACCACTTATTCCGTCGACGGCGCCATCCTGAAAGAAGGCGGCGAGTCCACGCATACCGGCACCAAAGTGTACCGCCTGCGCCTGGACTTCAACAACACCTCCGCCACCGTTACAGAGATCACCGGCATGGGCCTTTGGTTTGCGCCGGACGACAAATTCCTGTTTGACCTTTCCTATGCCGGCAACGGCACCTTTGTGGCCAGCAACCAGACCATCACCTTCAGGCAGGAATCATGGGGCCGCGACGAGCGCTACAAGTTCCGCCTGAATGTAAAAGCGGCCGACGGCACCGACGGCGAAGAATGGTGGGGCAGCTCCAATGCAGACAACTCCCGCCCTACCAGCGCTACGCCGCTTTCGTTCTGGGAACTGCGCCCCATTGCCAACAACGACCGCTGGAACTACTGCTACAAGTTCATGACCGAAGTGGATACCAAAGCCTGTGATGTAAAAGTGTATTTCCAGGCAGACAAGAATTACACGCACGAAGTGATCGTGCTGTAAATATTGCTTTACGCTAAACAACCGAATATGACTTTTTCGCATCGTTTACTGATATCCTGTATGCTGCTGGTAAGTGCCTGCTGCAGTTCCTGCCTCAAAGAGCCGATAGATGACGGTCCCGGCCCCGGCGCGGGCAAAGCGGTCTACCAGTTTGACTGGCCGCTGATCGCGGACTCTTCGCTCACATCCCTGCTGGGCAACTTCTATAATGCCAGTGAAAAATATTTTAACAAGAACAACGCCGGCGACAACACGTTCAACTACTGGCCCAATGCCCATGCGCTGGACCTGCTCACGGACGCCTACCTGCGCAGCGGGGACGACAACGTGAAGACCCGCATGGGCGAGCTGCTGGAAGGAATGAAAGCAAAGAACGGAGACACCTACATCAATCATTTCTACGATGACATGGAGTGGATGGCGCTGGCCTGCCTCCGCGCCTTTGAAACCACCGCCGACGACCGGTATAAGACCACCGCACAACTGCTGTGGAATGATATCAAAGGCGGCTGGGACGACGTTTGGGGCGGCGGCATTCACTGGAACAAAGACAAAAGCAGGAACTACAAGAACACGCCGGCCAATGCGCCTGCCTGTATCATTGCCTGCCGCATGTACCAGGTAACCCAGGACCCCGCGGACCTGGAGTGGGCCCGCAAGATCTACCAGTGGCAGAAAAACACCCTGGTAGATCCCGCTACCGGCCTGGTATGGGACGGTATTAACCGGGAAGGCAACGGCGCCATAGACAAGAACTGGCGGTTCACCTACAACCAGGGCGTTTTCATAGGCGCGGGCGTAGAACTGTACAAGCTCACCGGCGAGCAGGGCTACCTCAATGATGCGCTGAAGACCGCCAACAACGCCCTGGGCGGCGATTTCACCAGCAACAATATCCTGAAGGATGAAGGCGGCGGCGACGGCGGCCTGTTCAAAGGCATCCTGGTGCGCTACCTCATGCTGCTGATAACGGACGGTAACCTCAGCAGCACGGATAGATCGAAGTTTACCAGCTTCCTGCAACTGAACGCGGAAACGCTCTGGCTCAAAGGCACCTCCCGTCCGCAGGTGCTCTTCAGCACCAACTGGACCAGCATGGCCACCACCACGGACCTTACTACCCAGCTCAGTGGCGCCATGTTGCTGGAAGCAGTAGCGGAGCTGAATGACTGATGTGCGAATATGCAAATGTGCAGGTGTGCAAATGATGGACCATTCATTCCTTCGCCGCATTACATCTGCACATTTGCATATCTGCACATCCGCACATTATTTCCTGCTTTTCGTCAGCCGCAACCCGTCATTCATTCCCTTTATGCAGTAATAACCGTGTTTTTTACGATTTTTGGATCGCATGAACGTCAAACGGTTATTACTGCATATTTTATTCTGGGTGGTGTACCTGCTCCAGGACTCCCTGCTGGAATTCCTGTGGGTAGGTCCGGCCCTGCCAGGCATCCCGGAGCCCACCCGTTTCAGGATGGCGCTGGAGGCCGCCGTGGCGGTGGGCGTTCCCAAAATACTGTTCACGTATTTCGTCATGTATTCATCCCTGCCCCGGTTACTGCAGGAGAACGGCCGGCCCTGGCTGGAAGCCGTCAAAATAGCCGTGGCGCTGGCCATCACGCTGTTCCTGTACAGGGTCGTCTTCAACTACTTCATCTACCCGCAGATATATCACGGTCTTTTACAGGCCAAACCTTTGCTGTATCCCTCTTCCCTGCTGCTGTCCATGATGGATACCGGCTTTGTAAGCGGCACCGCCGTTACCCTGCACCTGCTCCGCGTACAACTGAAAGGCAAGGAACGGGAAAAGAACCTGGTAAAGGAAAAGCTGGAAACAGAGCTGAAGTACCTGCGCAACCAGACCAACCCGCACTTTCTCTTCAATACGCTGAACAACATCTATGTACTGGCCCGCAAAAAATCCGACGACACCGCGGAGATCGTCATGAAGCTGTCCAAGCTGCTCCGCTTCATACTTTACGAAACCGGCAAGCGCTTCATACCCGTGGCCGACGAGATCAGGATGCTGGACGATTACCTGGAGCTGGAAAAGATCCGGTACAATGAACGGCTCCGCATTACTTTCCGGAAAGACGTGGACAATGGCGCCTATCCTGTGGCGCCCCTGCTGTTGCTGCCCTTCGTGGAAAATGCATTCAAGCACGGCGTTAGCGAATCCCGTTTGGACGCTTTTATTTATATTGACCTGAAATTACAGGAAGGCGTGCTCACCTTCCACATCGAGAACACCAACGAGAATGGCAACGGGCAGGCCATTACGGACAACATCGGGCTGGGCAACGTAAGAAGGCAACTGGAGCTGATGTACAAGGAATACAAACTGGAAGTGCAGAACCGGCACAACCGTTTCTGCGTGCATCTCATCATCAACCTGGACAGTCATGCAAAAATATAGCTGTATCATCGTGGAGGACGAGCCGCTGGCGGCCGAAGTGCTGGAAGATTATATCCGGCAGGTGCCTTTCCTGCTGCTGAAAGGCGTTTGCAGCGATGCCATCTATGCCATGGAAATGCTGCAAAAAGAAACGATAGACCTCGTTTTCCTGGATATACACCTGCCCAAGCTGAAAGGCTTCGACTTTGTAAAAGCCCTTAAAAACCCGCCCCAGGTCATTATCACCTCCGCCTACCAGGAGTATGCCCTGCAAGGCTACGAGCTGAACGTGGTGGATTACCTGCTGAAGCCCATAGAGTTCAGCCGCTTCCTCATGGCGGTGAACAAACTGAAGCAGCCCACCGCACCGGCCCCTGCCCCGGATACCGCTTCCGCCGCCCGCGAAAGGCCGCACCTGTTCTTTAACGTCAGCAAGAAAAGAGTAAAGGTATGCCTGGACGAGATCCTCTATATCGAAAGCATGAAAGAATACATCCGTATTGTGACCCGTGATAAAAGCATCCTCACCAAATTCCAGTTGGGGCAGATAGAAGAGCTGCTGGCCCGGAACAATTTCCTGCGCGTGCATCGCTCCTTTATTGTGGCAAAAGACAAGATAGACGCCTTTACCGCCACGGATGTGGAGATCAACGGCAAGGAGATACCCATTGGCAGGAGCTATAAGGAGCTGGTGATAAGCGTGTTGGAACAGTCGTAGCTCCCCTACTCTTCCAGTACATTGTCAGGCCGGTCAATGTGTATATAGTGTTTTACTGCAACGCCCAGGCTATTCACCTCATCGGTATAAACGCAGGCAGCCAGAACACCCAGCGTAACGCCGCTTCCAGCAACCAGGTAGAATGGGAAACCTGCTACGTTACTGGCGGATACTGCTGCACCTTGTCTGGCAAGGATGTCATGATACTGGTTTTCCGCTCCGGGGGGGCTGAAAAGAGGATCGATGAACAAGGTCTTGCCTATTACCTGTTGCACCTGCTGTTCTTTTACGCCGTTGTTCTCCTCACCGGTGTCCTTTCTGGCATTATCAATATGGTTGGCGGTAACAATACTGGTAAATCCATGGGCCTCTATGATCCCTTGCAGGGCAGCTTTCTTTATTACTTCCGGTGGCCTTGCCTTTTTCTCATTCCTTAGCTGCTCCAACACTTCACGGTCATCCGCGATTTGTAACTCCGCCAGGAAAAACTGGCCGTTCGCCTTTATCTGGTCCGGTCCAATCTTTGTATTGCTGTTTTTGACCGCACTGTTGGTAGCGGTTGCCCTTGTGTAATGCATGATCACATGATAGAAGCCTCCCTCAAAATTTTCCAGTTGCCGCTGTATATCGCTTACTGCAATACTGGTTTCATCATCATAAATAATATCTGCCATTTTTTTATTCAGCACCTTGTCCTTTTTTTTGATCACGACCAGCAGCTTCCAGGTGGCTGGCTTCAATTGTGCTACCGCTGGTCCGGGCAGTACGGCGGGCATTGATTTACCGGCGCTCCCCGGGGTGGTTGCAATGGCGCGGGCCTGGGGCCGGGTTTCGTGGGAAGAATGTTGAGCATGCTGCATAGCAGTAATTTAAATATATTCCTGCATACTTCCCCGGGAACTTATTATATTTACGAAAAATATAATACATGGAACCGATCACACCCGAAAGGCTTATTGAACTTGGTTTTTCCTTTCTCGAAGCAAACAAATACTACAGGATAGCAATAGGAAATACCGCCTTCGGGGTTGTACTGAAAGGAGGCACCTGGATGTGCTCTCCCATCCCTATGCAGTTCGCATCACTGTTAAGCGTCAGCACTATAGAAGATATTGACGGGATCATATTTGCCGGCACCGGGCAGCACCTGGTATCCCGCTGACCGTTTCCAACCAACCACCGTCGCTTTGCAGCGGCCCAATGCCTTACCGGCCCTTCAACCTGCCTTACGGACACCCTGCCCTGTTCCCGGTTGAATTGCCGGCCGGCAGCAGCGATGGTTCCTTACTTTTGTACGGTAAAACAGTCAATGCCCTCAACATCTCTCCTTCCGCCAGGTGTTGGGGGAACATGGGAGCGGGTAACCACCTGCACTCACAACAAAATCTGGATCCGCACGGGAACCATGCTGTTTTAAAACCTGATCATATGTCATTATCCCTTCCAGGCGCTATTGCAAGAACCGGGCTAATAGCCGGCACATTGGATATACTGACCGCTGTTATCGTATACGCGGTCATCCTGCACAAAGTAACGGCCGCCCGCCTGCTGCAGGGCATTGCCAGCGGCGTGTTCGGGCGGCAGGCCTTTTCCGGTGGAACCGCTATGGTGCTAACCGGGCTGCTCTTCCACTATATCATTGCATTCGCTTTTACCGCCGGCTATTTCCTGGTTTACCCCCACCTGCCTTTCCTGAAAAGATACCCCGTGCTGAACGGGCTGCTGTACGGCATCCTGGTATGGATGATCATGAACCTGGTGGTGCTGCCCCTGTCCGGGTTTCCGCAGGCGCCGCTGCGCCTGGGGCCTTCCCTGCTCGGCATGGCCATCCTCATGGTCATGATCGGGTTGCCGGTGGCATTACTGGCGCATAAACATTACCGTTAGCACCTCATTTGATCAGCGTCATCATCTCCTGGATCAATTGCATCATGCGGGTGGGATACACGCCCAACCCTATCAGCACCACTACCAGCAGGCCCAGGGTTATATTGCCCGCCAGGGGCAGGGCCGGCTTGATATAAGTGCGCAGGGGCGTTTCCGAAGTGCGGAACATCATAGCGATAATACGGATATAATAGTACAGACCTATTACGCTGTTAATGACAAGCATGATCAGCAGGAACCAGCGTTCCCCGTCCACGCCGGCCATCACGATATAGAACTTGCCGATAAACCCCGCCGTAAGCGGTATGCCGGCCAGGGACAGCAGCATCACGGTAAATACCAGCGCTACCCAGGGATAGCGCCAGAACAGGCCCCGGTAGTCCTCCACGGTTTCCGCATCCTGCACGCTGCTGCTCATCACGATCAGCACGCCGAAAGCCCCGATGCTGGTCACAAAATACGCCACCAGGTAAAAGGCGATGGCTTCCAGCCCCGACTGCGCCCCCGACAGGAAGCCCACCAGCAGGTACCCCAGGTGTGCGATAGATGAATAGGCCAGCAGGCGCTTGATGTTCTGCTGCGTAAGGGCCAGCCAGTTGCCGGCAAACATGGAGATCACCGCGATAATGGCCATGATCCACCACAGCATCGTGTATTCCTTCCCATTAACGTCCTGGTAAAACCGGATCAGCAGCACCAGCACGCCGCCCTTGGAGATGGTGGCCACAAAGGCTGTTACCGGCAGCGGCGCGCCCTCGTAAATGTCCGGCGCCCACATATGGAACGGCACTACGCCCAGCTTGAACCCGATGCCGATCAGCATCAGCCCGAAACCCGCGATCACGGATACCGGCAGGGTTTCCGTCTCCCGCAGGTAAGCGCCGATGCCGGGAAAATCCATATGCCCGGTAAAGCCGTATACCAGCGCCATGCCAAACAGCAGGAAAGCGGAGGATAAGGCGGCGAGTATCAGGTACTTGATGCCGGCTTCATCGGAGCGCTCCCGTGCACGCAGGTACGCAATCAGCCCGTACAGGCTGATGCTCAACATTTCCAGCCCCAGGAACAGCGACATGAAGTGCCGGCTGATCACCAGCACCAGCGCCCCCGCCGTAGCCAGCAGCAGCAGCAGGTAATATTCTTCCTTGCGCTCCTCCCGCTCCTCGAAATAGTTGTAGGACAATAGTACAATGATCAGCCCCGACCCCACAATGGCGCCGCTGTTGAACAGCGCAAACAGGTCAATCACCACCAGCGGGGGTATTTCATGCGGCAGCAGCCTGGCTACGGGCACTACAGACATCAGCGCCAGCAGGTAGGCCAGCACGGTAAAATAATATACCAGCCGGTGATTGCGCCAGATGGCCACCAGCAGCATGGCCAGTACGGATGCGCCGGCAATGTTCAGCAAAGGTCCCAGGCTTAAAAGATCGTTGAATGTCATAACGGTTGTTTTTTATGCTGAAAGCTGTTTGGCGCGAATAAATTCCCTGCGGTCGGCTTTTTGCTTTCAGCTTTCTGCTTTACGCTTTCATTTTCCGTGTTCGGCGTTACTGTTTTCAGCACCGGTTGCGGGTATACACCCAGCCAAAGGATCACCAGCACCAGCGGGGCCATAATCAGCCACTCGCGCAGGCCCAGGTCCGGCAGGGTGTACTGCCGCTCCGTTTGCCCGAAGAAAACTTTCTGCATAATGCGCAGGGAATATACCGTGGCTACTACCAGTCCCAGTGCAGCCAGCACCGTTAGTAAGCGGTTGGCCTGCCAACTGCCCAGCAGCACCAGGAACTCCGCGATGAAATTGCCCAGCCCCGGCAGCCCCAGGGAGGCCATCACAAATATCATGGTCACGGTGCCCATGCCCGGCAGCACCGGCCACAGGCCGCCCATGCGGCTCAGCTCGCGGGTATGGATGCGCTCATACAATACGCCGGCCAGCATGAACAGCGCGCCGGTGCTGATGCCGTGCGTGATCATCTGCATCACTACGCCCTGGTAGGCCAGCTCGTTGAAGGCAAAGGCGCCCAGCAACACAAAGCCCATATGGCTTACGCTCGTATAGGCGATCAGGCGCTTAAAATCCGGCTGCGCAAACGCCAGTTGTCCGCCGTAGAGGATGCCCGCCACCCCCAGCAGCATGGCCCAGGGCGCGAACTCCTGGGATGCTGCGGGGAATAGGGGTAATACAAAACGTAAAATGCCATAAGCCCCCGTTTTCAACAACAGCCCCGCCAGTACTACGCTGCCGGCCGTGGGCGCTTCTGTATGTGCATCCGGCAGCCAGGTATGGAAAGGCACCGCGGGCAGCTTTACCAGGAAAGCCACCAGGAAGCCCAGCATCAGCCACATGGCCAGGGTACGTTCCATGGGGGTGTTCAGCAGCTCGAAATAATTGAACGTGTATACGCCGGTGTTACTGGCGTGCACAAAGTACAGCGCCAGTATGGACAGCAGCATCAGCAGCCCGCCCGCCTGCGTAAAGATGAAGAATTTGTAGGCGGCGTATTCCCGGCGCTCATGCCCCCATATGCCGATCAGGAAGTACATGGGTATCAGCATCACCTCCCAGAAGAAATAGAACAGGAAAAGGTCCATGGTCAGGAAAACGCCGGCAATGCCCGTGATCACGAACAGCAGGTTGAAATGAAAGAACCCTGTTTTTGTGGTGATCTCCCGCCAGGAGATCAGCACCGCCAGCGCGCCCAGGAAAAAGGTAAGCGCCAGCATCACCAGGCTCAGCCCGTCCATGGCCAGGTGCAGGCTGATGCCGAACTGCGGGATCCACGGCGCCTGCAGGTGGTACAGCCAGCCGTTTTCCGCAGCGCCGTTGCCCAGCCATATCGCCGTTACGATCCCCAGGTCCAGCAGCAGGCTGCACAGGGCTATCCAGCGACAAAGCGCAGTGTTCCTGGCTGCTGTCAGCCAGGACAGCAAAGCGCCCAGCACCGGGATCAGTATGATATATAACAAGATCATTTCAGTGTATTTTAAATATAAATTCTCCAGATCAGCACACTCAGTATCAGCACGGCGCCTATCAGCACGCCCATAATGTACCAGCGCAGGAGGCCGCTTTGCGTGCGGGCCAGCGCATCATGGCACCATTCCGTTACACGGGCCAGGGTGGTGTACACCTTGTCTACCAGGTCGCGCCGGTTCAGGCGGGCCGTACGTACAAAGGGCCGCACCAGCAGCTCGTTATACAGTTCGTCAAATGCCCAGCCCTTGTACCAGAAGCCCCGCAGCCACTGCATAAAAGGCATTTCCGCGAAACGCCGCATGCCGTCCGGCTGCTGTATCACCCATACCCAGGCAATGTAGATGCCCAGGAAAGTAAGGCCCGCCGCCAGCAGTTGCGAGGTCCATTCCAGCGCCGTAGATTCCTGCAGCATTTGCACCGCCGGCAATATGGGCTGCAGGAAGTCGCTGAACAGGGTCACGTGCCCCAGCGTATGCGGCAGCTCCACAAAACCGGCTACCGTACTAAGGAAGGCCAGTATGTAAAGCGGTATCATCATGCTGCTGCCCGGCGTATGCGGCGCGGCATGCCCCCGGTAGGAACCGTAAAATGTGAGGAACACCATGCGGAAAGTATACATAGCCGTCAGGAAGGCCCCGGCCAGGGCGATCACCCAATACGCCGTATGTCCCTTTGCAGACGACCAGGCCAGCCACACGATCTGGTCCTTGCTGTAAAAGCCGGAAGTAATGAAAGGAAGGGCCGCCAGGGAAGCAGAACCAATTAAGAATACCCGGAACACGCCGGGCAATGACTTGCGCAACCCGCCCATCTTGAACATATCCTGCTCATGATGCAGCGCCACGATCACCGCGCCCGCCCCCATGAACAGCAGCGCCTTGAAGAATGCATGCGTTACAAAATGAAAGATAGCCGCCGACCACGCACCTACGCCCAAAGCGAGGAACATATAGCCTATCTGGCTGATGGTGGAATAAGCCAGCACCCGCTTGATATCCTTTTGCACCAGCGCACTGCAGCCGGCCAGCAACAAGGTGGCCGCCCCCACCACCGCTACCGCGGTCTGCGCGGCAGGCGCCAGGTCAAACAGCACATTGGTGCGGGCTACCAGGTACACCCCGGCCGTGACCATGGTGGCGGCATGTATCAGCGCGCTCACCGGCGTGGGGCCGGCCATGGCATCCGGCAGCCAGGTTTGCAGCGGCAACTGCGCCGATTTGCCGACAGCGCCGCCCAGCAGCAGGAAAGCGATCAGCACCACGGTAGCATGACCGGTGGTCCACATGCCCGGGGCCTTTTCCAGTATGGAGGATATTTGCAGGCTGCCGGTATACTGGAACAGCATGAACAGGGCAATGGCCATCGCCGTGTCCCCTACCCTGGTTACAATGAACGCCTTGCGGGCCGCATACCCGTTGGCAGGGTCCTTATACCAGAAACCGATCAGCAGGTAGCTGCAAAGGCCCACACCTTCCCATCCCAGGTACAGCAGCAGCAGGTTATCCGCCAGCACCAGCATCAGCATGGCGCCCACGAACAGGTTCATGCAGGCAAAGAAGCGGCCGTAATCCGCATCGTCCGCCATATAGCCGGTAGAGTATACATGGATCAGGAATCCAACGAAGGTGATCACGAACACGAATGCCAGCGAGAGGGCGTCCAGCCGGAGGTCCATACCGGCGTTAAAGCTGCCCGACTGTACCCAGGTCCACAAGTGCTGCACCATGCTGTCATGACCCGATTGCAGGAACTGCCACCCCTGCGCCAGGGTGATCAGCGCAGATATGCCAATACTTCCGCAACCGATAACGGAAACGGTGGTACGACTAAACGTACGCCAGCCAAGTATGAGCAGCAGTGCTGAAAAGAATGGGAGCGCCGGTATTAAGTATAGCATGTCACGTAATTTAATGTTGAAATTTTGAGGTCAGAAGTAAGATGTAAGATGCCTGGAGCGAAGCACTTCCATCTTACTTCTTACTTCCTACCTCCTACTTCCTACATCATTCATCCTCTCATCCTGCTCGCTTCATCACTGTCCAGTGTTTTCAGTTGGTGAAAAAGCTGCAGGATCAGCGCCAGCCCTACGGACACCTCCGCGGCGGCCATGGCCAGTATGAACATGAACATCACCTGCCCGTCCGGCTGCGCCCAGTGCGAAGAAGCAACGATAAAAGCCAGTCCTGCCGCGTTCAGCATAATCTCAACGGACAGCAGCATAAAGATCAGGTTGCGGCGTATCAGTATGCTGATCAGGCCCAGCACAAAGAGGATACCGGCCAGTGTCATGCCCGCGGTGGTTGGATGTATGTTCATCATGATGCATTACTTTCAAAGAAACGGTGTAAGATCTTTTTCTTTTGCCGGCCCAGGTGATAGGCGCCCACGATGCCGGCCATCAGCAACAGCGCGCTCAGCTCCACGGCCAGTATGTACGGCCCGAACAGGCTGCGGCCCACTTCCTTGGGCGGCACTGGCGTAATACCGGTGACGGGTGTTTTGCTCTGCGCAATAAGGTATACCAGCTCTCCCAGCAATACCGCGCACAACAGCGCCGGCAGCAGCCACATGCCGGGGCGCAGCCACTCCTTTTCCTGCCGCGCCGTTTCCGGTCCAAGGTTAAGCATCATCACAAAAAAGATGATCAGCACCATAATGGCCCCGGCGTAAATGATGATCTCCAGCGCCGCCATGAACGGGGCGCCGTACAGGTAAAAGATCACCGCTACGGACAACAGCGATACGATCAGGTACAGCAGCGCATGCATGATATTGAACCGGGTGACCACCATAACGGTAGAGAACACGGCAATAGCGGCAGCGATATAAAAAGTAAGGTCCATTATTATTAATTATTCATTATTAATTATTAATTTTTAATTCATTACGGCAACAGGCTTTTAATATCTACGGGCGGCTCTTCCTGCTCGGCCTGTCCTTTGTCCTTTCCCTGGATGGCCATGCCGGCCACCCGGTAATAATTGTAGCCGGGATATTTTCCTTCGCTGTTGATCAGCAGGTCCTCCTTTTCATACACCAGGTTTTGCCGGTTGTACTCCGCCATTTCATAATCCGGCAGCAATTGTATGGCGTAGGTAGGACAAGCCTCTTCACAGAAGCCGCAGAAGATGCAGCGTGAAAAATTGATCCGGAAGAACAGCGGGTAACGCCGCCCGTCCTCCGCTTCCGTGGCCTGCAGGGAAATACAGTCCACCGGGCAGGCAGCAGCGCAGAGGTAGCAGCCTACACAACGCTCTCCTCCGTCGGGGTCGCGGGTAAGCGCGATACGCCCGCGCCAGCGCGCCGGCAAAGGCGCTTTTTGTTCCGGGTACTGGTATGTTTCCCGCTTGTGGAACATATGCAGGAACACCAGCCACATACTACGCAAGAGGCTAAACATCTTAACTACGTTTTAGAATTAATAATTAAGAATTAATAATTAATAATCGGCACATCTAGGTTCCATTGAAGCAAGCGTGTTACGAGTATTATTAATTATTAATTATTCATTGCTAATTAATTTTATCGCCGCCGTTACCATCAAATTCACCAATGATAACGGGAACAATATCTTCCAGCCGTATTCCATCAACTGGTCATAACGCGGGCGCGGCATGGAAGCCCGCAGCAGGATGAACAGCATGATGAACACGAACGTTTTCAGCACAAACCAGATCACCGGCGGCAGAAACGCAGGCCCCAGCCAGCCGCCAAAATACAGGGTGACCACCATAGCGGAGATCAGCGTAATGCCCATGTACTCGCCGATGAAGAACATGCCGAACTTCATGCCGGAATACTCGGCGTGAAAACCAGCCACCAGCTCACTTTCCGCTTCCGGTATATCAAAGGGCAGGCGGTGCGTTTCCGCAATGCCCGCTATGAAGAAGATCAGGAAACCGATGCATTGCGGCAGGATGTACCAGCCGCCCCGCTGCGCTTCCACGATCTCCCGCAGGTTAAAGGAGCCGCTCAGCACCACTACGCCCATCAGCGACAGGCCCATGAACACTTCATAACTAATCATCTGCGAAGCGCCGCGCATGGCGCCCAGCAAGGCATACTTGTTATTGGAGGCCCAGCCGCCCAGCACAATGCTGTACACGCCCATGGAGGACATGGCCAGGAAGAACAGCAGCCCCACATTAAAATCCGCCACCACTACATTGGGCGCAAATGGTATTACCGTAAAGCTCATCAGCACGCTGGCCACCACCACTGCCGGCGCAAACACAAACACCACCTTGTCTGCAAACGGCGGTATCCAGTCCTCCTTGAAGAACAGCTTGATGGTGTCCGCCAGCACTACCAGCAGGCCAAAAGGGCCGGCCCGGTTAGGGCCATAACGGTCCTGCCACAACGCCAGCATGCGGCGCTCCAGCCATATCAGGCCGGCTGCGGTATTCAGCAGTACGAACAGTACGCCGCCTATTACTAACCAGTAGTGTCCAGTATTCATAGTGTTGAATTTTGATGTAGGAAGTAAGATGTAGGAAGTAGGAAGGAAGAGTTACGCTTCAATCATCTTACTTCATACTTCTTACTTCAAATCTTCGCTATAACAGGCGTTTCTGAAATTCCTATCCCCGGCATTCCCGCCGGCACACCGGCGATGCCTTTCTGCATGGCCGGGTTCAATTTCACGGTCAGCGTATAGGGATGGCCGTCAATGGCAATTTGCAACTGGTGGTTTTCCGCCACCTGGTACCGCTGCGCATCTTCCGGGCACAGCATGATGTAGGGCGCCGGCATCCGCTCCGCCACCGCCGGCGTATGCACGCTCAGCTCATCCGACCCGAAAATATGGTACAGGGGAATGAGGAGCAGGTGCCCCGCCAGTGGCACAAAATGTTCCGGCGCGTCCATGAAGTAGCCGTGCTGCCCGTTGCTGCCCGGCTCTATCAGCCGTTTGCCCGGATCGCCGTCATGCAGCGGCCCGCCGGTTTCTACCTGGAATTTGTTGATAGACTGCACGGAGTTCCAGCCCGGCCACCAGAAAAAGGGGATCATAGAGGAAGGCGGTTCCCCGCGGTAGCCCTCCATGGTAAAGGACAAAGCGGTGTCCTCATCTTCCGGGGGCTTGGGCTCGCTGACGTTCACATCGGCCAGCATGGCGGTTCTGCCGCTGTAACGGTGCGGCTCCCGGGGTATCTTCTGCCCGGCGATGCGGAAATCCGCCGGTGGCGTCAGCCGTTCAATACCGGCAAAGGCGGGCAGGCGCTGGGCAATGGCCCGGGTAATGTCGTCGAGGTACGCCATGTGCTTCAGGCGTTCGTTGCCCGTTGCCGCAGCCAGCATCAGCAGCCAGCGCCAGCTTTCCTGTATGGCGCCCGGCGGCGTAAACACCTGGAAGAAGCGCTGCGCCCTTCCCTCGTTATTCACCAGGGTACCGTCCGACTCTGCAAAGGTGCCCCCTGGCAGCAGCACGGTAGCCATTTCCGCCGTGGCATTATACAGGTGGTCCAGCAGCACCAGTTCGCGGCAGTGCTTCAGAAAACGGTCCGCTACGGGCTTGTCCAGCCTGCGGTACAGGTCGTTCTCCAGCACGATCACCGTATCCGCCTCCCCGTTCACTACTGCATCAATAGCGGATTCGAGGCGATGGCCGCCCAGCATTTCCAGGCCCATGCTGTTGCACTCCGGCGTGGTGAGGGCCAGCATGGCCGGCTTGCCGCTGTCGTGCAAAGCGCGGCCTATATTGGCGGCAGCGCGCAGCACTCCTTCGCAGCCGCTGCCATAGCCGGCAATCACCAGCGGGCGCTCCGCCGCCATCAGCGCATCCGCGATCTGCTGCGCCAGTTGCTGTTCCTGCTCCGTGAGGTCCTTCACTTCCGGTACCGGGGCTTTCAGCAGCCGGCAAACGGCAAAGCCTATACGGGCAATATTGTCGGGCGCAGTATGATACGCGCCGGTAGCTATTTCATCCAGTTTGGTAGGCTGCACATGCAGGATAAAACAGGGACCGTGTTTGTCCTGCATCGCTTCCCGCACGGCGGCATCCTGCCAGCTCAGCACGTGCGCCGTATGCATGGCCTCCTGCGCCGGCTGCCGGCGCACTGCCTGCCTGACGGACAGCGCCAGCATGGGCGCGGTATTCAGCAGGTCTTCGCCCAGTATCAGCACGGCATCTGCAGCGGCGGCCTCCTGCATGGAAGGCGTGCGCACAGGGCCCTGCCGCAATATTTTCAGGGCCAGCGATACCAGGTCATGCTCCGTATCGGATACGCCCAGGTAGAAATGGTCCGGCCCTACCAGTTGCTGCAGCACGAAATTGGATTCCAGGGAAGCCCGCGGGGACCCGATCCCGATCGTGCGGCCGGGCTTGCATTTGTCCTGCAGGTATTGCAGGGCGGTGTTGGTGTCGATCGCCGTATCTGTCAGCCCGCGGATAGCCACCTCTTTGATCCTGCGGGGACTGTTCACAAACTCGTAGCCGTAGCGGCCCCGGTCGCAGAGGAAATAACCGTTCACCGCCCCGTTGTAGCGGGTGGTGATCTGGCGCAGGGAGCCATAGCGCTCGCCGGCAATGATGTTGCAGCCCAGGCCGCAGCCCTGGCATACGGAAGGCGCATAGGTCATATCCCATTTGCGGGTATAGTGGTGCTGCAGGGTCTTGTCTGTAAACACGCCGGTGGGGCACACTTCAGCCAGGTTGCCGCTAAACTCGCTCTCCAGCACGCCGTCCTGGTGCCGGCCAAAATACACGTGGTTATGCGCGGCAAATACATCCATATCCTTACCGCCGGCAAAGTCCTTGTAAAAGCGCACGCAGCGGTAGCACTGGATGCAGCGGTTCATTTCATGGTTCAGGAAAGGGCCCAGGTACTGGTTCTTGTAGGTACGTTTGGTGAAATGATAGTTCCGGTAGCTGTGGCCGGTCATTACTGTCATATCCTGCAGGTGGCAGGAACCGCCTTCATCGCATACCGCGCAATCGTGGGGGTGGTTGGTCATCAGCCAGCCGATCACCTGCTCGCGGAAAGCCGCAGCCTCTTTATCGCTGATGGATATACGCAACTGGTCCTTTACCGGCTCCATGCAGGACATGATCAGCTTCCCTTTGGTATCCTGCCCGTCTTTAAAGCTTTTTACGGCGCATTGCCGGCAGGCGCCCACGGATCCCAGGGCCGGGTGCCAACAAAAATAAGGCAGGTCCAGGCCCAGCGACAGGCAGGTTTCCAGCAGGTTCCTGCCTTCCTTTACTTCGTATGATTTGCCGTCAATATGTATGGTTGCCATAAGGACATCTTTTTTCGTGAACATGTTGCTCAAAATCTTCCCTGAAATATTTAAGCGCGCTTTGCAGCGGCTCCATAGCCCCCGGCGCCAGCGCGCAGAAGGTATTGCCCGGTCCCAGGAGGCGGGTGTGCAGGTCCAGTTGCTCCAGGTCCGCTGCTGTTCCCTGCCCCTGCTCCAGGGCATATAATATCTTTTCGGTCCAGGGCAGCCCTTCGCGGCAGGGCGTACAGAACCCGCAGGACTCCTGCGCAAAGAAATGCTCCAGGTTATGCACGAAGCCCACCGGGCAGGTATGGTCGTCCAGCACTACCATGGTGCCGGTGCCCAGGCGGCTGCCGGCAGCCGCCACGGCGGTAAAGTCCATCGGCGTATCCAGGTGCGCATCCGTAAGAAAATCCGTGGAAGCGCCGCCCGGCAGGGCGCCCCTGAACCGGTAGCCGTGCTGCATACCGCCGGCATATTCCTCCAGCAGCTCCCGCATGGTAACGCCCATCGGCAATTCCCAGGCGCCGGGCTTGTTCACCCGTCCGCTGACGCCGTATATTTTCGTACCCCCGTCGCCGGTACGGCTCAGTCCCTGGAACCAGGCCACGCCTTTGCTCACAATATGCGGGATGTACGATAGGGTCTCTACATTATTGACGATGGTAGGCCGGCCAAACAAACCGCTGATCTGCGGAAATGGGGGCTTGGCGCGCGGTACCGCCCGCCTTCCTTCCAGTGAGTTGAGCAGCGCGGTTTCCTCCCCGCACATGTAGCGGCCTACACCGGTGTGCAGGTGCATTTCCAGGTCAAAGCCGCTACCCAGTATATTACGGCCCAGGTAGCCGGCAGCATAGGCTTCGCTGATGGCCCGGCGTATTTCCCGCGCCGCTTCTTTATACGCCCAGCGCAGGAATACAAAGGAGATGCCGGCCTGGATGGCGTAGGCACTGATGATCATGCCTTCTATCAACTGGTGGGGATTGCCTTCCAGCAGCCAGCGGTCCTTAAAGGTGCCGGGCTCCATTTCATCGGCATTGGCCACCAGGTATTTGGGGCCTTCCATATCCATGGGCACAAAGCTCCATTTCATACCGGTGCTGAAACCCGCACCGCCCCTGCCGCGCAGGTTCGACTCTTTTACCAGCGCCGTTACCTCCTGCGGGGTCATTTGCTGCAAGACCTTGCGCAGCGCCTGGTAGCCACCGGCGGCTTCGTATCCCTTAATGTCCAGGGAAACACCGGGTTGAATGGCGGATGTTAATGGAGCCTCCATATGTATGAAGTTTGAAGTTCATTCATACTTGTTAAGAATACCCTGCAGCATTTCCACTTTCAGGTCCCTGTACAGGTCATTGTCTATCATCAGTGCCGGGGCATGATCGCAGGTGCCCAGGCAGGGATTGGGCAGCAGCGTAAAACGGCCGTCTGCCGTAGTTTGCCCGTACTTTTTTATGGCCAGCAGTTCCAGCAGCGTGTGACGAATGTCCTCATACCCCATCACCCAGCAACTGATGCTGTCACAAAGCAGGATCACATGCCTGCCGACGGGCTGCCGGAAAATGAGGTTGTAAAACGTGGCCACACTGTCCACCTCGTCCGCGCTCATGCCCAGCAGGGCGGCAATATCTTCCACGTTCTCGTCGGACACCCAGCGCCGCTGCTCCTGCACGATCTTCAACGCCTCTATGACCGCGGCTTTCCGCACCGGCACCTGCTGCACCTCGTGCTCGATCTTTGTTATTTCTGTTTGCGTCAACATATGATCATTCAATAATTAATTCATCGGTCTATATCCGCCAGCACAAAATCCATGGCGCCCAGTATGGACAGCAGGTCCGCTACGGTGTAGCTGCGGCTGATGTAGGGCACCATCTGCATATGCGGAAACGAGGGCGTACGCACCCTTACCCGGTAAGGGGAAGTGTTGCCGTCGCTCACCAGGTAATAACCGTTCCAGCCTTTGGTAGCCTCTATGCAGCTCATAGCCTCGCCGGCGGGGATCACCGGTCCCCAGCTTACGTTCAGGAAATGGTGGATCAGCGTTTCAATATCATGCATGGTATGCTGCTTTACCGGCGGGGTGGCCAGCGGGTGGTGCGATTTGAAATCGCCGGCGGGCATGTACTCCAGGCATTGCTCTATGATGCGCAGGCTCTGCCGCATTTCCGCCACGCGTACCATGGCCCGGTCATAGCAGTCGCCATTGGCGGCGGTAGGCACTTCAAAAGCAAAGTTCTCATAGCCGCTGTAGGGGCGCATCTTCCGCATATCCCATTCCAGGCCACAGGCGCGCAGTCCCGGACCGGTCACGCCCCAATCGATGGCTTCTTCCAGGGTGTAAATACCGATGCCTAAGGTACGCGCCTTGAACAGGGCGTTCTGCATCACCATTTTATCGTACTCCCGCAGCTTGCGGGGGAAGTAGCTGATAAAGTCGCGCACCAGCTTGTCCCAGCCATTGGGCAGGTCCTGGGCCACGCCGCCTATGCGGAACCAGTTGGGATGCATGCGGCCGCCGCAGATGGCTTCGATGATCTCGAACACCCGCTCGCGGTCGGTGAACATATAGAACACCGGCGATAGCTGCCCCACATCCTGCGCAAAGGTGCCGTACCATACCAGGTGGCTGGCAATGCGGAACAGCTCGCAAAGCATTACGCGGATCACCTGCGCCCGCAGCGGCACTTCAATACCGGCCAGTTTTTCCACGGACAGCAGGTAGGCCAGGTTGTTCATTACCCCGCCCAGGTAATCGATACGGTCCGTATAGGGAATGTAGGTATGCCAGGACTGGCGCTCGCCCATCTTCTCCGCCCCCCGGTGATGGAAGCCGATGTCCGGCACAGCGTCCACGATATCCTCGCCGTCCAGTTGCAGTATAATGCGCAACACCCCGTGGGTACCGGGGTGCTGCGGTCCTATATTGAGGAACATGAAATCGGCGTCGTCGCTGTGCCTTTTCAGTCCCCACTCTTCCGGCCGGAATTGCAAGGCGCTTTGCTCCCGGTCCACTTTTTCGTCAAACAGCTTGAAAGGGCCCATTTCCGTGGCGCGGGCGGGATGCTCCTTGCGCAGGGGATGGCCTTCCCAGGTGGTGGGCATCAGGATGCGCCGCAGGAAGGGATGCCCCTCGAAACGGATGCCGAACATATCATATACCTCCCGCTCATACCAGTTGGCGCAGGGCCATATATGCGTAATGCTGGGCATGGAAGGATACTCGCCCCGCAGGCCGGCTTTCAGGCGCAGGAACGCATTGCGCTCAAAGGAAAAAAGATGGTATACAACGGTAAAATCAAAGGGAGCATGGCCGTTCTGGGCTCTTTTATACGCACGCTCATCAATGGCCGTCAGGTCATAGAGCATGCGGTAGGGCATGGATATATCGGATTTCAAATACTGCAGTATCGTTACGATCCTTTCTGCCGGCGCCCACACCGTGGGCATTCCATCCCGGGGCGTCTCTTCTTTAAGGACGCCCTCTCCAAACCGGGAGCCAAGTTCTGCTGTGATAGATCCCTCCATATGTATGAAGTTTGAAGTATGAAGTATGAACCAGGATGATGGAAGCGAAACATTTTCTTCCTGCTTCTTACTTCAATAGTAACGGCCTATATTTCGTCGGGTGTTTTAAACTGTGTCATTTGCTGGCGCTGGTCGCGCAATACGTCCTTCATGGATATCTTCTCCGGCTTTATCACGCCCTGGTCGCCGATGGTCCAGCTCAGGGGGCGTATTTCCTTACCCACGGCGTCGCGCAGCATGACCAGGCCCTGCATGAAGGCGTCCGGCCGGGGCGGGCAGCCGGGCACATACACATCCACGGGGAGGAATTTGTCCACGCCCTGCACCACGCTGTAGATGTCGTACATACCGCCGGAGTTGGCACAGGAGCCCATGGATATGACCCAGCGCGGCTCCATCATCTGCTCATAGAGCCGCTTGATGATGGGCGCCATTTTAATGAATACGGTCCCGGCTATGATCATTACGTCCGCTTCGCGGGGTGTGCCACGTATCACTTCCGCGCCAAAACGCGCGACGTCATACTTGGGCGTCATAGACGTAGCCATCTCCACAAAACAGCAGGAAAGGCCGAAGTGAAAGGGCCACATGGAGTTTTTCCGGCCCCAGGCCAGCAGGCGCTCCACGGAGCTTAAAATCAGGCTTTGCTGCATTGCCTCTTCCATGGAAGCAGTACCGGCTACCTTGCCGGTATGATCATGGGCTTTGCTTAACCACCAGTCCATAATAATTACAGGTTACGATAAATGAACAGTGCCATTACGGGCTGTATGCCGCAATTTGTTACTGTGCCTGGCTGTAGAAGATGTTACCAGTCCGTTGTTTGTTTCAAGATCCATTCTGGCGTAAAGAGAAAGTAAATGCCAGTCTGTTTGCGTAGATCCGTGGAATCAGGAATTATACCGTTCGCTAATGCTGATAGTCCTGTATTGCTATAATTGTATCAAGTGTATGCTTATTTTGCCGGCTGCGGTTCAGGCAGCTTCATGATCCGGTCAGTATCCGTTTGCCTGTCTTTGCGCAGCTTCCTGTAGGCGCGCAATATCTTTTTACCGTCAGGGCCAAAGTCCAGCGCGCCGTTGCGCCATTCATATATTAACACGACCAGGAGTATGAAGATAAATATGCCGACGCCGATGTAACCAGCCCATCCCAGCTCTTCAAAGGCAATGGCCCAGGAGATAATGAATACGGTTTCAATATCAAATATCACAAACAACATGGCGATCAGGTAGAATTGGGAGGGGAAACGCAGGCGTGCGGAGCCGGTGGAGAGGATGCCGGATTCATAGGCTTCACCGGTAGCGCGGTCTTTATGCCGCTGCCCCAGTACATAGGAAAGGCCCAGTATGGTACCTACCAGTACCAGTACAATGGCCCCGAATACAATAAAAGGCCACAAGGGAGCCGTTTCAATAACTGAACCTTGCAAGATATATCGCCCTCCAAGCGATCTTTAAAAGTCAGTCCGTTAATCTGTCAAAAAGCATATCTGCTGAGCACCTGATCAGTTCCTGTCGCCTATTCATAAACCCTCATCAACGCTGTTGGCAGGCGAAAGATATCCTACGGTGTCGGATATATGTGTTATGAATTTACTAAAAATTATTCAAAACATCAATACCCGTTTTTTTATTCAGGTGTGGGTACCGTTTATATAACACTCCAGGTTGTTGATAATATAACGCTGTTCGTCGATAATAAATTTTACCACGTCGCCGATGGAGATCATACCTACCAGCCTTTGCTGGTCGTCTGTTACCGGCAGGTGACGGATGCGTTTATCTGTCATTTTCACCATACAATCTTCTATCGAATCATTTTCTGTAACCGTAATGGGACGTTCCGTCATGATCTCGCGGATCAGTGTTTCCTTGGAAGCCCTGCCCTTGAGGATCACTCTCCTGGCGTAGTCGCGTTCAGAAAAAACACCCAGGAATTTGTCCTGGTTATCTACCACTACCAACGCGCCTACATTCTTATCTACCAATACTTTAAGTGCTTCAAACACGGTGTCGTCCGGATGAATGGAGTAAACTGCATGACCCTTGGCCTGCAGGATATTGCGTACTGTTCCCATAACGAGGCCTTTTAAAATGAAGAAAAGAGATCAAATAAATGAAAAACCAGTTATTGTAAGTTAAGGGATTTGGGCGGAAAAAGCAAGCAATAAAAAAAAGCCCTTAACCATACTCATCCTCTTCCTGCCGTGCTGCCGGCTGGCTGCAGCGCGGGCAACAGGCCCCCCCACGCTGCAATTCCCTCCCCTACTCCAACTCCTCCGCTCCGCGCACCCTTGCCGCACCTGTCAAATGCAGATCAAACACCACGATCTCATTCTCCCCCTTCTTCAGCCAGGACGCCGGGCAATACAGGCGCTGCTGCGGCCCTATCTCCCAGTAACGGCCCAGGTTATGCCCGTTTACCCATAATACGCCCTTTTTCAGCCCGGAAACATCAATATAGGTATCGCCGGTGCGGGACAAGCGGAACGTGCCTTTAAAGAACTGTCCCGGCCGGCTGGTATCCACCTGGCCGGCGCTGAGCTGCTGCACATATGCATCCTTCATGGGTAAGCCAAACACTTCCCAGTTCATCAGGGTCATGCCGTTGAGCGTTACCCGGTCGGTGATGCCCTTGCGGTCTATCAGTTCCTGGGCAAAGTTGATGCGGCCCATGCCCTCCACCAGTATTTCCAGCACGGGGTCCTTAACGCCGGTTGCCGGCAGCTCAATGGTGTTTTCTCCCAGCCGGCGGTCCATCTTGCCTACATACTGCCCGTTGAGGAACACCGTGGCATAGTCATGCAGCTCCGTTACCTGCAGTTTGCCGCTCTTGTGCCCGATCAGCGTGGTGCGGTACAGCATAAAGCCGTAATCCTGCCCGTAAGCTTCAAAGGGTTCAGGCTGTACGGAAGGTACGGCCTCCGGCAGGTGCGCCCATACGCTGGTAAACGGCTGCAGGGCAACATCCGGGAAGGCGAGCGTGGGAACAGGCGCCGGTATCTCCGGCAGGGGCTGCCCTTTGCGGTAGGACGCAATGAGCTTGCGCAACTCATGATACTTGGCAGTTGCCCTGCCCTGCTCGTTGATCGGTGCATCGTAATCGTAGCTGGTGAGGTCCGGCTCATAGCCTTTGCCGCCGGAATTGGCGCCGGCAGTAAACCCGAAATTGGTGCCGCCATGTATCACGTACAGGTTGAAGGAACGTTTGTGGTCCATTAGGTATTTCACCTCTTTCAGGATGCCGGCCGGATCGGGGCGCGCCCATTTTTCTCCCCAGTGGGTGAGCCAGCCGGGATAAGATTCACTGCTGAATGCAGGGACATCCGGGTTTTGTTTGGCAGCAGCGGCAAAAGCGCCGTCAGATCCGCCGGAGTCCAGGCCAATGGCGGCGCCGGGCACGGTACCGGCCTCCAGCATAAAAGCGGTAGGACCATCGGCGGTGTAAAAAGGCACGTCAATACCGTTCTCTACCCACAGCTCCTGCAGGCGGTAGAGGTACTGTTTGTCATTGCCATAGCTGCCATATTCATTCTCTATCTGCACCATCAAAATGGGGCCGCCATTGGATACCAGCAGGGGCTTTACCACTGCAGCCAGCGTTTTCACATAGCGTTCCACAGCGGTCATATAGCGCGGGTCCATGCAGCGCACTTTTATACCGGGTGTACGCAGCAGGTAAGGCGGCAGCCCGCCAAACTCCCACTCGGCGCATACATAGGGCCCGGGGCGCAACAGCACCCACATGCCTTCTTCCTGCGCCAGCCGGATAAATTCCGTAATGTTATGATTGCCCGTAGTAAAGTCAAAATGTCCCGGCTCCTGCTCATGGTAGTTCCAGAACACATAAGCGGCAATGGTATTACAGCCCATGGCCTTCGCCATTTGTATGCGGTGTTTCCAGTATTCGCGCGGAATACGGGCAGGGTGCATCTCCCCGCTGATAAGCTGGAAGGGTTTGCCATCCAGCAGGAAAGCTGATTTTGAAAGCGTAAAGGTGTGTTTGCTTTGCGCATATGCGCCTTGTCCCATTCCGCAGGCCAGCAATAAGCAGCCCAGTAAAAATCTTTTCATTGTTCCCGGATAATTATAAAAACAACAGCGCGCCACTGTTCATACCGTGGCGCGCTGCTTATAAAAAATCAAATTCATTTACTATCCTTCATCCGCACATCAGATATTCCCTTTCTTCCCCTCCTTCACCGCGTAATCCGCTGCGCGGGCGGTGAGGGCCATGTAGGTAATGGAAGGATTCTGGCAGGCGGAAGAGGTCATACAGGCTCCGTCCGTAATAAATACGTTCTTCACCGCGTGTACCTGGTTCCATTTATTGAGCACGGAGGTCCCGGGATCTTTGCCCATACGCGCGGTGCCCATTTCGTGGATACAGTGGCCGGGAGGCGGCATGTCGTCATAGCCATGCACATTCTTCAGACCGGTGGCTTCCAGCATCTCTATCGCGCTCTGCTGCATGTCCTTGCGCATGGCCAGCTCATTGTCCCTGAATGCGCAGTCAATGTCCAGCGTAGGCAGGCCGTATTTATCCTTTTTGTCCTTGTTCAGCGTCACTTTGTTCTCGTAGTACGGCAGGTGTTCGCCCCAGGCGCCTACGCTCATGCCCCACTTGCCGGGCACCAACTGCGCTTCCTTGTAGGCGGCGCCCACCCCTTCGCTGCTGCCGGCACGGCCGCGGCCTGCGCCGCCCTGGTAGCCGAAGCCCCGTACATAATCCTTTTGCCGGGTGGCGGCATTCACGTTGCGGAAACGCGGTATGTAAATGCCATTGGGCCGGCGGCCGGCATTATAGTACTGGTCTTCAAAACCGTCAAACTCACCACTGGCGCCTACGCCATAATGGTGGTCCATCAGGTTATGGCCTACCTGTTCACTATCATTGCCCAGGCCGTTCGGGAAACGGTTGGATACGGAGTTGAGCAGGATAAAAGCGGTGCCCAGGGTGGAGCCGTTGAGGAAAATGATATTGGCGTAATATTCCACCGTTTGCAGGGTATGCGCATCCAGCACCCGTACCCCGGTGGCCCTGCCTTTCTGCTCGTCATAGATCACTTCCGTCACGATGCTGTCCGGGCGCAGGGTAAGATTGCCCGTAGCCGCGGCAGCGGGCAGGGTAACGCCATTACTGCTGAAGTAACCGGTGTACGGACAGCCCCGGGCACAAAGGTCGCGGTACTGGCATTGCCGCCCGTTCTGCATGGGTTTGGTAGCGTGGGCTATCCGGCCAATAGTGATAATACGGTCGTTATATTTTTCCCGGATGCGGGCGGCTACATGCTTTTCCAGGCAGTTCATTTCCATAGGCGGCAAAAACTGCCCGTCCGGCAACTGGGGCAGGCCTTCTGCCTGTCCGCTTACGCCGGCAAAGCGTTCCACGTAATCATACCAGGGTGCAATGTCCTTGTAACGGATCGGCCAGTCCACGCCATGCCCGTCTTTGGCATTGGCCTCAAAATCGAGGTCGCTCCAGCGGTAGCACTGGCGGCCCCACATCAGGGAGCGCCCGCCTACCTGGTAGCCGCGCAGCCAGTTAAAAGGTTTGACCTCATTGTAGGGATTTTCCTTGTCGTTTACCCAGAACTGCTGTGTGGCTTCGTCAAAAGCATAGCAGCGGCTCTGGATAGGATAGTTCTCCTTCATTTCGTTGGTGAACTGCAGACGGTGCCTGAACTCCCAGGGGTTCATCATGGCCGTAGTGTAGTCCTTTACGTGCTCCACGTTGCGGCCTCTCTCCAGCACCAGGGTTTTCAGCCCTTTCTCGCACAGCTCCTTGGCGGCCCACCCGCCACTGATGCCGGAACCCACTACAATTGCGTCATAGGTATTTCCTTTCTCTGCCTTAATGTTGAGATGCATGGTGTCTTAATGGGCGAATATCTATATGTTTCCTTTCTTCAGCTCTTTTACCGCGTAATCTGCCGCTCTGGCGGTCAGCGCCATGTAGGTGAGCGACGGGTTCACGCAGGAGGCGGAAGTCATGCAGGCGCCATCCGTTACAAACACGTTCTTCACCGCATGCACCTGGTTCCAGCCATTGAGGATGGAGGTTTTCGGATCGCGGCCCATACGCGCAGTGCCCATTTCATGAATGGCCATGCCCGGGAAGGAGCCGCCGTCATAGGTGGATACATCTTTCGCGCCGGCAGCTTCCAGCATTTCGGCTGCATCGTTCATCATATCCTTGCGCATCTTCATTTCATTCTCCTTGAACTCGGCATCGAATTTCAGCACGGGCTGGCCCCAGGCATCCTTCAGGGAATTGTCCAGGGTCACCATGTTCTGCTCATAGGGCAGGCATTCACCGAAGCCGCCCAGCCCCATGGTCCAGGTGCCGGGTTCCGTGATCTGCTGCTTGAAGTCCTTACCCACGCCCATTTCCGCGATGCCGCGTTGCCATCCGCTGCGGCTGGCGCCGCCCTGGTAGCCGAAGCCGCGCAGGTAATCGCGCTTGTCGCTGCCAACGTTACGGTAGCGCGGTATATAGATGCCGTTGGCACGGCGACCAAAGTAATACTTGTCGTCAAAGCCCTCCACCTTGCCGGAGGCGCCGGTACGGAAGTGGTGGTCCATCAGGTACTTGCCCAATACGCCGCTGTCGTTGCCCAGGCCGTTCGGGAAGCGGTTGGAGATGGAGTTCATGAGCACAAAGGTGGTGCCCAGGGTGGAGCCGTTCACAAAAATGATTTTGGCATAGTACTCCGTCATTTCCTTGCTGTGCTTGTCTATCACCCTTACGCCGGTAGCTTTGCCTTTCTGCTCGTCGTAAATAATGGAATTTACGATGGAATCCGGGCGCAGCGTCAGGTTGCCGGTTGCCACGGCTGCAGGCAAGGTAGAGGATTGCGTGCTGAAGTAAGCGCCGAACGGGCAACCGCGGCTGCACAGGTTACGGAACTGGCAGGCGGTACGGCCGGGCAGCGGCTTGGTGATGTTGGCCACGCGGCCGATGGTCATAATACGGCCTTTAAAATTAGCTTCGATCTTTTTCTTGACCTCCTCTTCTACACAGTTCATGGGCATGGGCGGCATAAACTGTCCGTCGGGCAGTTGGGGCAATCCTTCCGCCTGTCCGCTGATGCCGGCAAAACGCTCCACGTAGTCATACCAGGGCGCAATATCCTTGTAGCGGATGGGCCAGTCCACGGCAATGCCGTCCTTTAAATTCGCCTCAAAATCCAGGTCGCTTAAGCGGTAAGACTGCCGGCCCCACATGATGGATTTACCACCTACAATGTCAGGACGGTACCAGTCAAACCTTTTTTCCTCCTTGTAAGGGCTGTCGATATCCTTTATCCAGAATTTTTCATTGTGCTCGCTGTAAGGATAGTCACGTTTCAGGTAGGGGTGTGTTTCACGCTGTTCTATCGTAATGCGCCCGCGGTGGGTAAACTCCCAGGGGTCTTTGGTAGCAGTATCATAATCTTTCACATGCTCCAGTTTTTTACCCCGGTCCAGCATCAGTACTTTCAGTCCTTTTTCAGTCAGTTCTTTAGCGGCCCATCCGCCGCTTACACCGGAGCCGATCACAATAGCGTCATATGTATTTTGCTCCTGTGCCTTTATATTCAGATTCATGGAATTTCCTTTTTTGTTAAAATGATCTTTGCTTCTTACTTCCTGCTTCCTACATGGCCCATGCCTTCTCCCCTTCCTTGTAGGGAATGCAGCCTTCATATTTCCCAGGCACCGCTACATAGCGGAGCGCCTTGGTAGCGCCAGGCTCGGAGGTAAAGTAGCCCAGCAGGGTCAGTTCCTTGATCAGTTGGAAATAATGCGGCCCGTCTTCCGGCTGCTTGTTCTCTCTTTTATTGTAAGCCACCCGCTCCTTGTCAACCGCTGTAAGCACGGCTGTTTTCTCTTCTGCCGTCAGCTCCGTAAATGGCTTTTTGTATTGTTGCTGGCTGGCCTCATCGATCTTCTTCAGGCCATCCAGGAGCACCTGCTGGTCTTTCTGCTCGTAGCAGTCGTTCATCATCAGTACGATGAATTCGTCTACCTTGGCCGCTTTGGCGCCAGGCGTATCCGTTTCCGGTATAATGGTTTCCGCTATCTCAGCCAGTATGGATTTTGTTTCCGGCGCCTCCAGGGCGTAGTTTTTCGGCGCGGAGCTTTTACAGCCTTCCAGGGCTGCCAACGTGGAAGCAGAAATGGCACTGCCCAGGAGAAGGGCAACGTTCTTAATGGCATCTCTTCTATTCATAACAGTAAATTGATTTGACCTTTAGCCAACAAAATAATGAATTAATAATTAATAATGAATAATTAATAATACCCGTAGTACCGATGCTGTGCGAAACACCGGCGTTACGGGCATTAATTATTAATTGTTAATTATTAATTCTTAATTACATCACGTATTTCCCCTTGTTGTCCACCAGCACAACCGGCAGGCGGTGATGTTTTTCAAAGTAGTCGTATGCGGTTTTCAGCTCCACCCAGAACTGCTGGGAGCTGTTGTCCGTAAGGGATACGCCGCCCAGGTAGTCCATGGAGCGGGTATTGCCGAACTTCACCGGGTATACATGTACGGGTATAAAATCCTGACCGGCATTCTTGGCGTTCACCGCCAGGATGTACACCTCCTCAATGTATTCATCTGTCAGCGGGATACAGCCTACGGTCAGGCAACTGCCGTGAATGTATATTTCCCCGCCCGGCTTCTTGGGATCGCTCAGTATCTTGTCGGAATAGTTGGGATAGTTAATGCCCAGGGACAGGTGGTAGTTGCTGTTGGGATTGAAGTCATTGATGTAGTAGAACCCTTCCGGTACCTGCCGGTCACCCTCTTTACGCTTGGGCCCCATTTTGCCGGACAGGGTGCATACGCGGTAGGATTTGAACAGGCGGAAAGTGTCCGTTATGCTGTTCTTCACCCATATTTCCAGCTCGCTGTCCAGTTTAAAGGAGCGCATGAAGATATATTTGGCCGGATAAGCCAGCCCCTTTTTCTCAAACTCCTTTTTCAGCGCTTCTTCTTTTTCCCGGAAAGCCACGCCTACTTTGGGGAACAGCTTCTGGTTCTCCAGGAAGGACTGCTGGGCCCAGGCAGTGGAAGCGCTCCACATCAGAATTGCCGCTACAATGATCCGCTTCATATGCTTTTTAACAAAATTTTAATAGCTATCAACGACTGAATAAATTGACATAAGCTAAAAAGAATAACAACAATGCAAAAATAATATATATAATCATACCGATCTTGCGGTTGGCCAGGCGCAGGATATAATGCTCATGACCCTGGTAGATCAGGTAGGCGGTGATGGCCTGGAATATCCCTCCCAACAGGAACAAAATACCAAATATTGTTTGTGTTCTCATAAAACAAACGTGCTATAATAATGGAATATTGCACGAAATTAATGTGCAGACTGGCATATAGCAAATGTGCAGACGAAAATACCTTCATCTGCACATCAGCATATTTAGCATATCAGCACTCCATCACAGGTTGCCCCTCAGCGCCTGCTCCCGCTCAATGCTCTCAAACAGGGCCTTGAAATTGCCTTTACCAAAGGATTTGGCGCCTTTGCGCTGTATGATCTCGAAGAAAACGGTAGGGCGGTCCTGTACAGGTTTGGTGAAGATCTGCAGCAGGTAGCCCTCCTCGTCGCGGTCTACCAGGATGCCCAGCTCACGCAGGGGGGCCATATCCTCGTCTATCTTCCCCACCCGGTCCAGCAGCTCGTCATAATAAGTGCCGGGCACGGTAAGAAATTCCACGCCCCTGCGCTGCAGCTCGCTTACGGTATGGATAATGTCGTTGGTGGCAATAGCCACGTGCTGTACGCCCGGGCCGCCGTAAAAATCCAGGTATTCCTCGATCTGGGATTTCTTCTTGCCTTCGGCGGGCTCATTGATCGGGAATTTGATGCGCCCGTTGCCGTTGCTCATCACCTTGCTCATTAAAGCGGAGTACTCCGTGGAAATGTCCTTGTCATCAAAGGAGACCAGGTTGTGGAAACCCATGGTAGTGGCGTAAAAGTTCACCCAGGTGTTCATTTCATTCCAGCCTACGTTGCCCACGCAGTGGTCCACGTATTGCAAGCCGGTGGGGGCAGGGTTGTAAGCGGTTTTCCACTCCCGGAAGCCGGGCAGGAAGGGGCCTTTGTAATTTTTACGCTCCACGAAAATATGCACAGTATCGCCATAGGTGTGGATGCCGCTGCGCACCACCTCGCCAAACCCGTCCTTTTCCACTACCGGCTCCAGGAAAGGCCGGGCGCCTCTTTCCACCGTGGCGGCAAAGGCGGCACGGGCATCATCTACCCACAGGGCCAGCACTTTTACGCCATCGCCGTGCCTGTCAATGTGCTGCGCGATCTCGTTGCCGGGCTTCAAAGGAGTGGTAAGCACAAAACGCAGCTTGTTTTGCACCAGCACATAGGAAACGCGGTCCTTTACGCCCGTCTCCGGCCCGGCATAGGCGGCAGACTGGAAACCGAAGGCGGTCTTGTAAAAATGGGCGGCCTGCCTGGCATTGCCCACGTAAAATTCAATGTAATCCGTACCATTCAGCGGTAAGAAATCGGGGGTGCCTGTATGCACGGCGTTTGCAGTGGCTGTATCCATATCTGTAGACGTTTAAGAAAATTTTGGTGTATGAAAAAATTAATGGTTGGTTTATGATCTGGTCAGATGTCCGGTGTATGACAAATGCATGCAGGCGATACCGTTGCTGTCCCGGGAAATGGAAAATGGAAACAAATATGTAAAAACGGGGAATCACTGCCCGGAGGTAGCCGGCGCCGGCATTAAGCGGCAAACGAATCCATGGCCAGGGTGGCCATTAAGAAGCAGTATTTAATATGGCGCTGGTCAGCGCCGCGATATGTATGCAGGTATTGCATGCTAATGCAATAATACGAAAAAAATGATTAGCAGTTAGCTTCACAGCTAACTGCTAATCACTAAGATTTATACCAGCTCCACTTTGTACAACCTTTCATTAATAAAGTTGATCTCCTCCGGGCTCAGCTTCACCTCGATGGCTTTGGCATTCTGGATAGCCTGGCTGGCATCACGGGCGCCTACCAGCGCTACGGTAATGCCCGGCCTTTCTATGGTCCAGCGGATCACCAGTTGCGCCAGGGTAGCGCCTTTGCTTTCCGCCATGGGGAGCAACTCGTCCAGGAATGCATTGATGCGGGCAAGGTTCTCCGGCTGGTAGAATTTGGTGCCGGGGCGGTGGTCGCCGGCATTGAACACATGGCCCGGCTTTATCTTACCGGTGAGGATGCCCCTTTGCAGCGGGCTGTACGCCAGTATGCCTTTCTTATGCCGGATGCAGTACGGCACCAGCTCTTCCTCGATGGTCCTTTCCACCATGCTGAACGGCACCTGGTTGGAGGCCAGGCGGATCACCTGCTCCGCCTCCTGCATCTGCGATACATTATAATTGGATACGCCGGCAGCCCGTATCTTGCCCTGCTCCTGCAGGCGCAGCACTGCTTCAAAGGTCTCCGCGATCGGCGTGGTCACGTCCGGCCAGTGGATCTGGTACAGGTCTATATAGTCCGTTCCCAGGCGGCGCAGGCTGTCCTCGCATTCTTTGATCACGCTTTCCCTGCCGGCATATTTGTAAATATCAATGTCTTTGCCGCTGTTGTCCTGGCTTTTGAACGCCAGCGCACCTTGGGCCAGGTCCCAGCGCATCCCGAACTTGGTGAGCACCTGCACCTTGTCGCGCGGAATGCTTTTCAGGGCCTCCCCTACAATTTCCTCGCTCAGTCCCTGCCCGTAAATGGGTGCCGTGTCAATAGATGTCACCCCGTGATCGACGGACGCCTGTATGGCCGCCAGGGCATCCCTGCGCTCTGCGCCGCCCCACATCCATCCGCCAATGGCCCATGCACCAAAGGTGATGGCCGATACTTCCAGATTGCTCTCTCCTAATTGCCTGTATTCCATATTGTTGATTTTTAATGAGCGTAAAGATAAAAGGTATTTTTTTTGATAGGTATTTACTATCTATACTATCTAATTAGATAGACATTATCATGGAAGCACTGCTGGAACAGGTAAAGGACTTCGCCCGCCAGGCCCATGGGGAGCAAACCCGCAAATATACCCCGGAGCCTTATATCGTGCATCCCGTGCGGGTAATGGAGATCTGCCGCGCCCACCAGGCCGATACGGCCATGCTGGCTGCAGCGCTGCTGCACGATGTGCTGGAGGACACGCCGGTGAACAAACAGGCCATGAAAGATTTCCTGGATCACGTTATGAATGCGCCACAGGCGACGCGCACCCTGCAGTTGGTAGTAGAACTGACAGACGTCTACACCAGGGCGGCCTATCCCCGATGGAACCGGCGCAAGCGCAAGGCCATGGAGACAGCGCGCCTGGAAAAGATCAGCGCTGCGGCACAGACCGTTAAATATGCCGACATCGTGGACAACTGCAAAGAGATCGTGCACCATGATCCCGATTTTGCCAAAGTCTTCCTGCGTGAATGTAAGGCCCTGCTGAAAAAAATGACCCGGGGCCACCAGCAACTGTATCAAAAGGCGGTGGCCCTGGTGGATGAGAACCTGGCCCGCCTGGACTAAACCCCGCCTGTCATCCATTTTCTCCGTCCTTTCGTCAATTTTTCTCCGCAGGTCATATGCAGGGCCAGGCGGAGCGGCGGATTTTGATTACCTTTAAGAGCGGCCGCCGGCGCCCCTGCTGCCGCTATCCATGCATTAAACTCAAGCACCTTGCCTGTCCGTCCTGCACACTACAACTGGCTATTCCGGTACCGGCTGTACCACCTGCCGTTCTGGTTCCTGTACCATTCCATGTGGTGGACGCTGGCCACCGGCGATCCCTGGATCGTGATCAACAACATCCTCTTTTCGCCCTATTCCGTCAAGTTCTCCTTTTACGTGGTATTCCAGGCCCTGGGCGCTTATTTCAACCTGTATTTCCTGATGCCCCGCTTCCTGGAAAAAGGACGTTATGTGCCCTACATCCTGCTTTTCCTGCTGACCGTTGTTACAACCGCTGCCCTGATTGTTAGCGGCTACTATGCCGGCGCGGCCTGGACGCACCACTCCTTCGAGGAGCTGTACGGCCTGAAGCCGGACAATTACCTCCAGCTTTTCAAGGGCTCTACCCTGCCTTCCACCCTGGCAGGCATGACACTGGCCATGAGCATACGCCTGGCCAAAAGCTGGATAAAGGCCCAGCGCAGGCAGCAGCTCCTGGAAAAGGAAAAGCTGGAAACCGAGCTGAAATTCCTGAAGTCGCAGTTCAACCCGCATTTTCTTTTCAATACCATCAACTCCATATTTGTGCTCATCCATAAAAACCCGGCCATGGCCTCCGCATCGCTGGCCAAATTTTCCGACCTGCTCCGGTACCAGCTCTACGAGTGCAATGAGCAGGAGATCCCGCTGGAACAGGAACTGGGCTACCTCAGCAATTTTATTGAGCTGGAAAAGCTCCGACAGGATCACAATAATTTTGAGCTCACACTGGAGGTGGGGGAGCCGCATACCGGCGACCTTACCATTGCGCCTTTTGTATTAATGCCTTTCGTGGAAAATGCGTTCAAGCACGTATCGCAGCGGAAGGACCAGCCCAACTGGATCAGGCTGCACCTCCGCTTTGAGGGGCAGCGCCTGCTGTTTGACATTGCCAACAGCATGTCCCTACAGCAGCAGGCATCCGGCGGTTTCCTGCGGCACAGCGGCATTGGCCTGAAGAACGTGCAGCGCAGGCTGGACCTGGTATATCCCGGCAAGCACCACCTGCATATCCAACAAGACGGAGATCAATTCAGGGTCACCCTGCAACTGCACCTGCACGGGCATACGGCAGCGGAGCCGGTTACCGTGCCCGCATAAAAACAATAACATTATGCTGTTGAACTGTGTCACCATCGACGACGAGCCCCTGGCCCGGGAATGCATTGCCAACTATGTAAAGGAGGTGGACTTCCTGCAACTGGTAGGCGAAGGCAGCAATCCCGTGGAACTGACCCGCCTGCTGGGGACGCAGCAGGTAGACCTGGTTTTCCTGGACATACAGATGCCGGTAATGAACGGTATCGAGTTCCTTAAAATGGCCCCGCACCTGCCCATGGTCATTATCAGCACGGCCTATCCCACCTATGCACTGGAAGGCTTCCAACTGGATGTGCTGGACTACCTGCTCAAGCCCATTACCTTCGACCGTTTTTTCAAGGCCGTAAGCAAAGCCCGGGATTACCGGCAATTGCTGGCCCGGTCTGCCGCGGCAGGCCCTTCCAGGGCGGAGGAGGAGGATTATTTCTTTATCCGCTGCGACTACAAATATGAAAGGATCTGCTTTGACGATATCCTCTACATTGAGGCCATGCAGAACTACGTGACCATCTACACCGTGAAGGGCAAGTACCTGGCCCTGCTGTCGCTGAAGAACGTGGAGGAAAAGCTGGAGCGGCATCCCTTTATCCGGGTGCATAAATCCTACATCGTCTCCATCCCGCGGATAGAGGCCATTGAGAATAACGAGATCATCATCCGCTCCTGCCGCATCCCCGTAAGCCGCAACTACTATGAGCAGGTGCTCAGCCGGGTGGTGAACAACCGGCTCTGGAAAAAATAGCGCCATCCTTATTCCGCCCAGCTCATCACGTACTGCTGGTCCTCAATGGCCAGCGCCGCTTCCGTTACCTGCAGCGGGTGAAAAGTATCCACCATCACGGCCAGCTCTTTGGTCTCTCTGGCACCGATGCTTTTCTCCACCGCGCCCGGGTGCGGCCCGTGCGGAATGCCACCGGGATGCAGGGTGATCATGCCGCGGGTCACGTGCTTGCGGCTCATAAAATCACCGTCCACATAGTACAGCAGCTCATCGCTGTCTATATTGCTGTGGTTATACGGCGCCGGTATGGACAGGGGGTGATAATCGAACAGGCGCGGGCAGAAAGAGCATACCACGAAGTTATTGCCCTCGAAGGTCTGGTGCACCGGTGGCGGCTGGTGTACCCGCCCGGTAATGGGCTCAAAATCATGAATGGAAAAAGCAAAGGGATATTCGCAGCCGTCCCAGCCCACCACATCAAAAGGATGGTGGGCATAATGGATCGGGTACATCATACCTTTCTTTTTGATACGGATCAGGAAATCGCCCGCCTGGTCAATGGTCTGCAGGTTTTGCGGCTGGCGGATATCGCGCTCGCAGAAAGGCGCATGCTCCATCAACTGCCCGTACTGGCTCAGGTAGCGTTTGGGAAAACGGATAGGGCTATACGACTCCAGGATAAAGAGGCGGTTCTGCGCATTGTCAAAAGATAGCTGGTAAATGGTGCCCCGTGGTATCACCAGGTAATCACCATACCCGAAGGGTAGCTGCCCGTACTGGGTATGCAGGATACCGGCGCCTTCATGCACAAAGATCATTTCATCGGCATCAGCGTTCTTGTAAAAATAATCCTGCATACTTTGCTGCGGGGCGGCCAGCACTACCTGGCAGTCGTTGTTCACCAGCACGGCCTTGCGGCTGTCCAGGAAATCAGGCGCCGGCGCTATGTTAAAGCCCTGGAAGCTGCGGTGTTTCAGCATTTTCTCTTCCGCAATGCGCGGTGCTACGGAATAAGGCTCATCCACTTTCGTGATCTCCGTAGGCGGGTGGCAATGGTACAGCAGGGAATAATGGGAGGAAAACCCTTCCGTGGAAAAAAGCTGCTCCGAATACAGGGTGCCGTCCGGCTTGCGGAATTGGGTATGACGTTTATGCGGGATCTCTCCCAGTTTATGATAATGAGGCACGGTTGTTAGTATAAAGGGTGAAGAATGAGGTATGAAGTAAGACGCAGGACGTATGATGTATGAGGTAGGATGTAAGAATTATGATGCGTAACACATCCTCCCTCCTATCTCATACCTCTTACATCCTACTTCCTACGAGTCCATTGCCAAAGTGGCTAAAAGGAAATAGTATTTCCATTTCCTTTTATCGATATAATAAGTGAAGTTCCGGAAGTAAGGCATAACGTGTACTTTACGTTGCCTGACAAATATAACCCTTTTGCCGCTAACTACCGGCCGCCGTTGGCCTGCAGGTCGGCCAGGCAGGCATTGTCAAAAACCGGTATGTCGTTCCCCGGCAAAAAGCCCAGTATGGCGGTGGTTTCGGAAGCGTAGTACATCAGGCAGTCCTGGGTGCTGCAGTGGTTGCCATGGTCCGGGTCCTTGTGCGGCGTTTGCATGGGCGAGCCAATGTCCACCAGGCCCAGTAAGTGCCCCAGTTCATGCTCCGCTACGGTAGCCTGCAGGTTGCTGCGGCTTACCTGCCCTACCCCGCCGGAATTGTCGTGCAGGGTTTTGCCGAACAGGCACATGGAAGTATTGCGGTAGGCAATGCCCAGCACATTGCTTTGCGTATAGCCGCCATTGGTAAAGAGGAAATAGATGCCCAGCTCCTTGCCCGAGGTATATACGGTACGGTATTGTTTTTCCAGGGCGGCTATCTCGTCCACGGACAGTACCTCCTTGTCGCTGGCCGGCACTTCCCTGTACACCACCTGCATGCCGCCGGGTTTGTTCAGGCGGGCGTTCAGCAGGCTTACCAGGTGAGTAACGGCCGCATCCTGCGGGCGGTACCCGGGCATATACTGTATCTCTATTTTCAGGGACGTATAGGCATCTGCACTGAGCAGGTCATGGGCGGAGGCCCCGGTGCCCTTGTTGTGGTAAGCTACCGGCAAGGCGTTGGCCGGTTCGTTGTCAGACTTGCTGCAGCCAGCTAAAATGGTAAAAACCAGTAAGTGTAACAATGTTTTCCGCATACTTTGGATTTGGTGCTCGGTGCTGCAAGATAGCAGCTATTATACAGGAAATAAAGAAGATACGTATAGCGGCCTCATAATTCGAGGTTATTCTTAACAACGTCATTTTCTTTGAATAATTTCAAAAGTTTGACAATCTTGTTGTTTTTTCGCCATAAAATATTCACTTTTGTTGCCGGAAAGTAAAAATTTCATAATAGTGCTGGTAAAATCCACATATTTCACTAACGCTTCTCGCTCCTCCTCCGGGGCAGGCTTTGGCACTATTATTATTACCACCATTACCCCTGTGCGGGGTTAAGGTACACATATCATCCCACGACCACGCAGGTGGTAGGTTCCGGTAAGGGAACAACACCTTTTCTACGCACAACTAACATCATTTCAAATCATGCAGGTATTAAAATTCGGCGGTACTTCCATGGGCAGTACCAGGGCCATAGAACAAGTTTGCAACATCGTACTCCACCAGAAACCGCAGGGACGCTTTGCCATTGTGGCTTCCGCCATGGGCGGCGTTACCGATAAGCTGATCCAGTGCGGCCGGCTGGCCGGCCAGGGACAGGAACAATACAAAAGCGTATTGCAGGAAATTGAGGCCAAGCACCTCGATACCATCCGCACCCTGTTCCCTATCACCGCCCAGAGCAGCCTGATAAGCCAGGTAAAGAAAAAGCTGAACGCCCTGGAAACCCTCTGCGACGGCATATTCCAGGTAGGCGAGCTAAGCGCCCGCTCCCTGGACAAGATCATGTCCTTCGGCGAGCTGGTATCTACCTACATGCTGGCGGAAAAGCTGAAACAAATGGGCGCCGCGGCCGTGTGGAAGGACAGCCGGGAGTTGATCGTTACAAACGCCGCCTTTGGCAATGCCCATGTGGACTTCCTGGCCACCAACCACCAGGTAGGGGAATATTTCCAGGAGGAAAAAGCGGATTATGTAGTGGTGCCCGGCTTTGTAGCCGCCACCCCCGACGGAGAAACCACCACCCTGGGCCGCGGCGGGTCCGACTATACGGCCGCCATACTGGCCGCCGCCCTCAACGCCGAAGTGCTGGACATCTGGACGGACGTGAGCGGCATGATGACCGCCGATCCCCGCCTGGTATCCCAGGCCATCCCGATCCCCCACATCAGTTACGAAGAAGCGATGGAGCTGTCGCATTTCGGGGCCAAAGTGATCTACCCCCCTACCATCCAGCCGGTAATGACCAAGCGCATCCCGATATGGATCAAGAACACCTTTGCGCCGGAGGACCACGGCACCCTCATCCACATGCAGGACGGCCATAACCGCGCCTATCCCGTAACCGGCATCTCCGGCATCCAGCACATCGCCCTGCTGACGCTGGAAGGCAGCGGCATGATCGGTATCCCCGGTATTTCCCGCCGTCTCTTTGATGCGCTCTTACAGGAACGCATCAACGTGATCCTGATCACCCAAAGCTCCTCCGAGCACTCCATAACCGTAGGCATACACGAATCCGATATGCTGAAGGCCAAAACTACCGTGGACAGCGAGTTTGCCCAGGAAATACAGGAAAAGCAGATAGAGCCGCTGCTGGTGGAGCGCGACCTCTGCATCGTGGCCGTGGTAGGCGACAAAATGAAGAACCACCACGGCACCAGCGGCAAGCTGTTTGGCGCCCTGGGCCGCAACGGGGTGAATGTGCGCGCCATTGCGCAGGGCTCCACGGAAAAGAACATCTCCGCCGTTATCAACCGCTCCGATATCAAGAAGGCCCTCAACGTGATACATGAAGCCTTCTTTGAAACGCCGCTCAAGCAATTGAACGTGTTCATTGCCGGCGTGGGCAACGTGGGCAGCAAGCTGCTGGAACAACTGGAACAGCAGCGGGAATACCTCCAGCAGGAGCTGGGCCTGCAGGTACGGGTGGCCGGCATTGCCAACAGCAAGAAAATGCTGTTTGGTCACGAAGCCATCCAGATACCCCAGTGGCGGGAGCAGTTGCAGGAACAGGGCGAGCCTTCCGACCTCTGGGCCTTTGTACAGAAAATAAAATCACTGAACCTGCGCAACAGCGTATTCGTGGACAATACCGCCAGCAGCGATGTGGCAGCCATCTACGGGGAGTTCCTGCAGCACGGCATTTCCGTGGTCACCTGCAACAAGATAGCCTGCTCTGCAGACTATGCCGCCTACAAGCAACTGAAGGACCTGGCCCGCCGCTACAATGCCTCCTTCCTGTTTGAGACCAACGTAGGCGCCGGCCTGCCGGTGATCAATACCCTGAACGACCTGGTGCGCAGCGGCGACAAGGTGCGGAGCATAGAAGCCGTGCTGTCCGGCAGCCTCAACTTCGTGTTCAATCACTTCGTGAACGGCGCTTCCTTCCGCGAGGTGGTAAAGGCCGCCCAGGACGAGGGCTATACCGAACCGGACCCGCGCATAGACCTGAGCGGCACCGATGTGATGCGCAAAATACTGATCCTGGCGCGGGAAAGCGGCGCCGTGATGGAGCTGGAGGATATCACCAACCACTCCTTCCTGCCGGCCGCCTGCCTGGAAGCGCCCTCCGTGGACGCCTTCTATGAGCAACTGGGCGTACATGCAGACCATTTCCTGCAACTGCGGCAGCAGGCGGACAAGGAAGGCAAGCGCCTCAAGTTCGTAGCCAGCTACAGGGATGGCAAGGCCGCCGTGGGCCTGCAGGCCGTAGCGCCGGACCATCCCTTTTACCAGTTGGAAGGCAAGGACAATATCGTGCTCTATACCACCAACCGCTATGCGCAGCAGCCGCTGATCGTAAAAGGCGCCGGGGCCGGGGCCGATGTGACCGCTTCCGGTATATTTGCGGATATTATCAGAACAGGGCGGTAAAAATGTAAAATTTTAAATGTAAAATGCTAAATGTAAAAGTTGGCAGCAGCGCATTATTGAGACAATCCGGTTTACATTGAAACATATCTACTAACTTCTACATTTTACACTTAGAATTTTACATTTTACATTCACTATTAATGCTCAAGATCAATTATGGACTGTATAAAAGTATTTGCCCCGGCTACCGTAGCCAACGTGGCATGCGGGTTTGACGTGATCGGGCTGGCGATGGACGCGCCCGGCGATGAGATGATCATCCGCAAAAGCGACCTGCCCGGTGTGCAGATCAAGGCCGTGCACGGCGCCCGCCTGTCTACCGACGCTGCGCAGAACGTGGCAGGGGTGGCCCTCCAGGCGTTGCTGCAGAAGTATGACAACCCGGCCGTGGGCTTCGAAGTGGAGATATTCAAGCACATACAGCCCGGCAGCGGCATCGGCTCCAGCGCCGCCAGCTCCGCCGGTGCGGTAGTAGGTGCCAACCACCTGCTGGGACAGCCCTTTACGCCCAAGCAACTGGTGCGCTTTGCCATGGAAGGCGAGCGCCTGGCCAGCGGCGCCGCCCATGCGGACAATGTGGCCCCGGCCATTATGGGCGGCTTTACCCTGGTAAGAAGCTACAAGCCCCTGGACATTACCGGCCTGCATACGCCGGACGACCTGTGGGTGACCGTGATACATCCCCAGATAGAAGTAAAGACCTCCGACGCCCGGGAAATACTGAAGCAGAAAGTGCTGATGACGGACGCCATCCGCCAGTGGGGCAATGTAGGCGCCCTGGTGGCCGGCCTGTACCAGCAAAACTATGGCCTCATCAGCCGCGCGCTGGAAGACGTGATCGTGGAGCCGGTGCGCGCCATCCTGATACCCGCCTTTTACGAGCTGAAGCTCAAATGCCGGGAGGCAGGCGCCCTGGGCGGCGGTATCTCCGGCTCCGGCCCTTCCGTGTTCATGCTAAGCAAGGGCGAGGAAACCGCCCGGAAAGTGGCCGCCACGATGGACGGCATCTATGCCCCGCTGGGCGTAGACTACAAAGTACATGTTTCCCCCATCAACAAGGAAGGGGTGAAAGTTTTGAATAATGGATAAAAGGGAAAGGGAGAAGGGAAAAAGGAAAACGAAGACAATACGCTGTTTCCCATTCTCCCTTCTCCCTTTCCCTTTTATCCATTCACTTTTCACATTTTACACTTAAACAACAATGCAATACTTCAGTTTACAGGATAAGCAACACCGTGTTTCATTTGAACAGGCCGTGGTACAGGGCCTGGCGCCTGACAAGGGACTGTACTTTCCGGACCATATCCCTGCACTTGAAAAAGACCTGGTGGATTTCCTGGAGAACTACGACGATTTTGACATTGCCTACCGGGCCATACAGCCCTTTGTAGGCGACGAGATACCCGCTGCCGTGCTGCAGCAGATCATCCAGGATACGCTCAGCTTTCCTTTCCCCCTGCACCCGGTGGAAAAGGATGTGTATGCGCTGGAGCTGTTCCATGGCCCCACCCTGGCCTTTAAGGATGTAGGCGCCCGCTTTATGGCCGGCTGCCTGGGTTATTTCCGCCGCAATGATGTCCGGCCGGTAACCGTGCTGGTAGCCACTTCCGGCGATACCGGCGGCGCCGTGGCCCACGGCTTCCACCATGTGCCGGGCGTAAAGGTGGTGATCCTCTACCCTGCCGGCAAGGTAAGCACCCTGCAGGAAAAGCAGCTCACCACCCTGAACGGCAACATTACCGCCCTGGAAATAGCCGGCACCTTTGACGACTGCCAGCGTATGGTAAAAACCGCCTTCCTGGACGCGGAGCTGCAGCAGCAATGCCTGCTTACCTCCGCCAACTCCATCAACGTGGCACGCTGGCTGCCGCAGATGTTCTACTACCTGCTGGCCGCCAAACAACTGAAAATGGCCGGGGCCAACCCGGATCTCGTATTCTCCGTGCCCAGCGGCAACTTCGGCAATATCTGCGCCGGTATGATGGCCGCGGCGATGGGGCTGCCCGTAAAGCATTTTATTGCCAGCACCAATGTGAATGACACCGTGCCCCGCTTTATGCAGAGCGGCCGGTACGAACCGCACCCGGCACAGCCTACCCTCTCCAACGCCATGGACGTGGCAGACCCGAGCAACTTCGTACGCATATTACAGTTAGTTTCCAACAGCCTGCCCGGCCTGCAGCAAAAAATGTCGTCCTCCAGCTTTACGGACCAGCAGACCCTGGCGGTAATGGAGCAGGTATGGCAGGCGCATGACTATATGCTGGACCCCCATGGCGCCGTAGGCTACCTGGGATTAAAGCAATACATGCAGCAGCACAGCAGCGTTACCGGCGTTTTCCTGGAAACCGCCCACCCGGTAAAGTTTGCGGACACCGCGCCGGAAAGCCTGCGGGAAGCCATTCATGTGCCGGAAAGGGTGCAGGCCCTGTACGCGCTGCCTAAAAACGCCGTGCCCCTGCCCAATGACTATGCCTCGCTGAAAGCATGGATGATGCAGCATAACTGAAATTCCAAAATCCAAAATCCAAATCCCAAACACGTGCCGCAAAGTCCTATTAAATGATAGTTTCTGATTGTAAATGCGCACTTGTATTAACTTTGGATTTGGGAATTTTGGATTTTGGGATTTGGATTTTGGAATTTGGAATTTGGATTATGAAATATCTCCCTTTACTGCTATTGATCTTTTGCCTGTCCTGCGTGGACAAGTCCTCCAACCGGCAGGCGGCCAATGCTGCGGACTCCGTATTGCATACGCCCCTGCTGCAACCGCTGACAGACTCCATCCTCCGGTTCCCGGACCATGCAGACCTGTATTTCCGGCGGGGCCTGCTGCTGTTCAATACCCACCCGCTGCTGGCCCAGGCCGATTTTGAGAAAGCCGCCGCCATGCAGCCTGCCGTTACCGACCACTGGGCCGGGGCCGGCGAAGCCGCACTGGTGAACGAACGCTATGATACGGCTGCCATTTTCTTTGAAAAAGCCCTGCATACCATGCCCGGTAATGCCTACCTGCAATACCGCCTGGCCATGGCCTGGGTGGAAAGCGGGCAATACGGGCGGGCAGACAGCCTGGCCACGGTACTGGAAAAACAGCCGGAAGCCTATGCACAGGCCTTTTACCTGAAAGCCCGCATGGCGGAAGACCGTAAAGATACCCTGGGCGCTATTGCCCACCTGAAAACCGCCGTAGAAGCGGCCGGTGTACAAAGCGAGTACGAGGCCGTGATGGAGCTGGCCGGCCTGCTGCGGGCCACCCGGGCGGCAAACGCGGCCCGCTACTATGAGCTGGCCTACCGCCAGGACTCCGTGAATGCGGAGCCGCTCTATGAAATGGGGCAATACTACGAGGAGCTGGGGAAAACAAAGGAAGCCACTGCCACGTATAAACGCTGTATAGTGGCAGACCCGGACTACGCGGCCGCCTATACCGCGCTGGGCAAGCTGGGCGTACGGCACCGGCAGTGGAAGTCCGCGCTGGCCTATTTTAGCATGGCTGCCAGGGCCAGCCCCACCGATGCGGAAGCCTATTACTACCGCGGGCTTTGCCATGAGCAACTGGGCGACAAGAATGCCGCCCTCAGCGATTATGCAAAAGCGCTTTCCTTCCGCAAGGAGTATCCCGAAGCCAGGGCGGCCTGGGATAAATTATCCCGCTGATCCGGGAAAGCGGAATTTATTTAGCTTTACAGCATGGAAAAAAAGAACGTATTGGTGGCGCCTTCCTTACTGGCGGCCAACTTCCTGGAGCTGGGCAAAGCCGTGGATATGGTGAACCGCAGCGAGGCCGACTGGCTGCACCTGGACGTAATGGACGGGCAGTTTGTACCCAACATCAGTTTTGGCATTCCCGTTATAGCGCATGTTACCAGGCAGGCCCGCAAAACCTGCGACGTGCACCTGATGATCGAGCATCCCGAACAATATGCCGAAGCCTTTCAGAAAGCCGGCGCCAACATACTGACCGTGCACGCGGAAGCCTGCGTGCACCTGCACCGCAATATCCAGCAGATCAAAGCCCTGGGCATGAAGGCCGGCGTGGCACTGAACCCGCATACGCCGGTACAGGTACTGGAAAACATTATCCGGGACATAGATGTAGTGCTGATTATGAGCGTGAATCCCGGCTTTGGCGGGCAGTCCTTTATCCCGCAAACCCTGCCCAAGCTGCGGCAGCTCAGGGCCCTGATCAACGGGCAGCAGGCGCATGCCCTGGTGGAAGTAGATGGTGGTGTGACGGTAGAGAACGCCGCTGCGATTGTGGAAGCCGGCGCAGACGTGCTGGTAGCAGGCAGTACGGTATTTTCCGCCGCCGACCCGGCAACCGTGATCAAACAACTGAAGCAAAGCTGACCTGCATCCTACTGCTCCGCCAGTTGCAAAATAACGTCCCTGGTCAGGGGTTTGGTAAGGTAACCTTTCACAAAGGAATAGGCCCGCACTCTTTCACGGTCATTCTCGTCAATAGAGGAGGTTAATACATAGATCCGGATGTTCCCGGGCAGGCTATCCTGGAACCCCGCGTATGCTTCCAGGAAATCCCATCCGTCCATTACAGGCATGTTCAGGTCCAGCAGTATCACATCGGGCAGCGGTTCGCCATGCCCGGCATATCCCTGCAGGTAGTCCAGCACTTCCTGGGCGTCTGAGAAGGTCCGCATGTCCTGGCTGATCCCCTGCCTTTCTATCATGATCTTTGCTATTTGCTGATGTATTGGATCATCGTCCACGATAAAAATCAAATTAAGCCGGTTCATAGTAGGGGATTATTACAAAACTTAAATGTAAGAATAAATTCGTTTCCCCATTTTCACAATTATCAAAGGTTAGATATCTTTGACGGCAAATAACTTTCCGTACCCCCGGCAAGGTAAGAGGCGGTGCATGAATGACAACAAAACAGCTATGGCGCAATTATTGCTGCGGCTGGTATGGCGGTCGCGCAGCCCGGTGTAGCGCCTGCCTGTTCTTCCTTACCGGTATTAGGCGTACCTTTGGAAGGAGGCCTGCCTGGTGGCATAGATGCAGGCCCGAGATAACCCGCGCGGTTGCAGGATTTAGTAATTGCTTAACAAATATGCCGCCCGGTTTGCTTTAAAAACGCTTATATTACAAACATTTAGTTTAAAACCGTACTATAATTGACAGAATCAATCATCAACTTGGATAGTATCAATCCTATCGAGTTTTTTGGAGTAAATAACGGAAAACTGGACCTGCTCAAAAAGAAATATCCGCTGCTGAAAATACTTTCCAGGGGTACCCAGCTCAAACTGTCAGGCGCGCCTGAAGAGGTAGCTACCGCAAAGGATAAGATAGGCCAGATCGTAAAATACCTGGAACGGAACGGCAACCTGACAGAAGGTTATTTTGAACAACTGCTGGGCGATGAGGAAAGCGTGGACAACTTCACGGAGCGCAACCCCAACGACGTGCTGGTTTTTGGTCCCAACGGGCGCACCGTAAGGGCCAGGACCGCCAACCAGCAGAAAATGGTGGCACTGGCGGAAAAGAACGATATCGTATTCGCCATTGGCCCCGCCGGTACCGGTAAAACTTATACGGCAGTAGCCCTGGCCGTGCGCGCCCTCAAGAACAAGGCCGTACGCAAGATCATCCTGACCCGCCCTGCCGTGGAAGCCGGCGAAAGCCTGGGCTTCCTTCCCGGCGACCTGAAGGAAAAGATAGACCCTTACCTGCGCCCCCTGTACGACGCGCTGGATGATATGATACCGGCTGATAAGCTGAGCTATTTTATGACCAACCGCGTAATAGAAATAGCTCCCCTGGCGTATATGCGTGGCCGTACACTGGACAATTCCTTCATTATCCTGGATGAGGCCCAGAACGCCACCGATCTGCAGCTTAAAATGTTCCTGACCCGTATCGGCGCCTCTGCCAAGGCCATCATTACCGGCGACCTTACGCAGATAGACCTGCCGAAGAACCAGAAATCCGGCCTGGAAAAGGCTACCCGCATCCTGCGGCATATTGACGGCATCGGTTACCTGCAGCTCGATGAAGAGGACGTGGTAAGGCACCGCCTGGTAAAAGCGATTATCCGGGCTTACGACAAGGACAAGGAAGAACACTGAATAAAAAGCAGTTAGCTGCGCGCAGCTAACTGCTACAATTAACACTTCCTTAACAGCGTTTATAGTATGTTCAACGCCTGAATACGGGGACGTTACCGGTGGCAGCCTGCAGTTGATGAATGATCGCTTTACCGCTTTCTTTGTAGATTTAGACTTTCCCCCTATTTTTGTTAATGTTATTTTAATTCAGCAACTGCATGACCAATTATTTGCGGATTCTTACCCTGGTGCTTTTAACAGGAGTCTTGCTGAGCGGCTGTAAGCAAAGAGCTACACCACAGGAAGTGGCGCTTGAATTCATGCATGCCATCCAGGAATCCAACTTTGAACAGGCCAGGGAGTACGCCACCAAAGAGTCGCAACAGGTGATACAACTCTATTCTTTCTTTGATGCCCGCCGGAATGAAGCCGAACGCGAAAAGATCAGGAACGCAAGAATAGAGGTGATCGACAGCCAGGAAAACGGCGACAAAGCTACCGTTACCGTGCTCAACTCCTCCTCCAAACAGAAGGAGATGTTGCAGCTGGTGAAGGAGCACGGGCAATGGAAGATATCCCTTACCTTCGAAAGCATTATCCCTAACTACATACCGCCCGCTTCTTTCGATTCCAGCACCATGATGCAACCGGATACCTTAATGCCGCCCGCCCAGGTAAAATAAATTAATAGCTAAAAATGAATAATTAATAGTCGTAACACCGGTTCTTTCATAAAGCACTACTGTTATAAGTACTATTAATTGTTAATGATTAATTTTTAATTCTTCTGCCTGCGCTTTATTTTTGCCGGCACATTTGCCAGTGCCGCCGGGAATGCAATGGCCAGCCCCTGTAAGTCAACCATTTACCGGCAGACGAACAATGAAAGCACATTGGTGAACATGAAACATTAAAAATCAATTGGAGTAACCATAAAAGCAAAAGAAGCAGAATATGACAACAAATCCATGGCATAGTGTTAGCCCCGGATCAGAGGCGCCGCACATCGTGAATGCAATTATTGAAATACCTAAAGGTTGCCGCGCCAAATACGAGCTGGATAAGGAAAGCGGGCTGTTAAAGCTGGACAGGGTGCTGTACTCCTCCGTATACTACCCGGCCAATTATGGCTTTATACCCCGCACCTACTGCGACGATCATGACCCCCTGGACATCCTGATCCTTTCCCAGGTGGATGTAGTGCCCCTCTGTATCATGGAGGCAAAGGTGATCGGCGTGATGCAGATGATAGACAGCGGCGAGGCGGACGATAAGATCATAGCCGTGGCAGCCAACGACATGAGCGTGAACCATATCAACGATATTGCGGAGCTGCCGCCCCACTTCATTGCTGAAATGCGTCACTTCTTCGAAGAATACAAAAAGCTGGAAAACAAGACCGTAAAGGTGGAAGAGTTCCAGAACAAAGCGGTAGCCGAAAAGATCATTGAAGAGAGCATCCGGCAATACGAAAGCATGTTCACCAACTAATGGTAAAGCGCGAAAGGTGAATGGCCCGGCTATTCACCTTTCACCAGCCTCCTGATGATCCTCAGCTTATGGGTGCGCAGCCCGGTATCGGTATTGATGATACCCTGGTTGTCAATGGCATCTATCCTCACCTTACCGGATGCATGTATGATCTCGTGATCATTCAGCAGGATGCCCACATGGGTAATATGCCCCTCCTCGTTGTCGAAGAAAGCCAGGTCGCCGGTACGCGCTTCCTGCAGGAAATCTACCGTAACGCCCTGGGTGGCCTGCTGGTAGGCATCCCGCAGCAGGGGCACATTCAGCAGCTTGTAGACAGACTGGGTAAACCCCGAACAGTCTATGCCAAACACGGACCGGCCGCCCCAGAGATAGCCGCAGTTCAGAAAACGGGAGGCAATGCGCATGAGGCTGTCCCCGGAAGGCTGCCCCTCCTGCGGGGCCAACGGGTGAATTTCCTCAAATTGTACCTCCGCTTTTCCCCAGACCGTACGTTTTACACCGGGCGCCTTTACCAGGCACCCATAGGGTATGTACATGGGCCAGCCGTTGATGCTGACCGGCGTTACCCAGTGCGGGGCGTAGTGGGTGTAGGGTGCGTCAAATAGCTGCTGGTCAATCGTTTCCAGGTGACTGGCGGTAGCCCAGCCCTCGTAACCGTCAAACTGGCATTTTACCCTTACCCATCCGTCGGCGCCTGTTTCCAGCAGGGTGACGCATTCTCCCCATAGCCCCTGGGAGATCATTTCGCTTTTGTGGGAAGCTGTTGCCCGCAAAGGCATGACCGGTACTACAATAATGGCATATGGCATATTAATTGTATAATTACTATGTTATTATTTTAAGGAAATAATGCAAAAGCAAGTGAACCATTTTCGCATTTATACGTAAATATAGATAATAAGACGATGTACCAGCAACTAAGGAATCTTTCAGATAAAGAACTGATCTCCAGGGCCCGTAAATTGAAGGACCGGGAGGCGGAGGGCGTTTTGTTGGAAAGATACAGTCATTTGCTGGTGGCTGTTTGTTTACCGTCATTCAGGAACAATCCCGGCACCAACCCGCAAACCCTTTTTCCTTCCCTGCTGCAACGCCTGAGCAACAGTCTCAAGACCCAAACCATCCAGAAGGCGAATGAATGGATACATCAAACCATCAAAAGCTATTTTGCCAACCCGGAAAAACAGGTGCCCTACTACCCTTCCCGGGATGCCAGGGACCAGCTACATACGGAAAACAGGGTGGAGAAAGCCGCCACCAATACCATAGAGAAACAGGCGCTGATCGCACAGGTGCAGAAAGCGCTGTCCGGGCTGAGCACAGAAGACCGCTTCCTGGTGGAACAATTCTACCTCGAAAACCAAACCTTTACCGGCCTCGCCGCTCAAAAAGGATATACAACGGAAAAAGTAAGACAACTCCTGAAGAAAGCAAAGAGCAGGCTGGCTATGCAACTTACGAATCAAACCTATGTCAGATAATTTTACCCATAACGAAAAATTGCTGAAGATCTTTGCCGGCATCCGCTGCCTTAATAAAGATCAGCTGCCCAGGTACCTGGAAGGCAGGCTCACCGATATTGAAAAACACCTGGTAGAGCAGCACCTGGTAGACTGCGACCTATGCTATGAAGCCTTGCAATCCCTGCAAAAAGAAGGGCAAATGGAGCAATACCAAACCCTTTCCGCCGGCATACAGCAGTATATCCGCGACAGCATCAAGCCGGTGTCCCAGTTGCAGAAAATGGAACGCTATATCCGGAAGTCCAAGAAGCGGGAAAGCCTGCTCATCTACTTCTGGGTAGTGGCCTTTATTGCCGGCGGTGGCGCAGGACTGTACCTGATGCAGGAATATAACCGCAACAAGCCGGTCATGGCCCGTCCCGCGGCTTTACCCATCGTGCCGGCTGCCGCCATGTCCACCACGCCGCCACCGGATAGCGCCCGCCACCAGGAAGCAAGCCTGGCAGACAAGAGCGAAATACCCGTTGCCGCTGCTCCCCGGAAAGATACGGTCAAAGCAGCGCCGCCGGCGCCGCAAAAGCCGGCAGCAGACAGCATCGTGGTAACCAGGGCCGCACCAACGCCGCCGGCGCCCAAAACAGAGGATTCTGTGAAGAAACCGGCCACCGCGGCCAACACACCGAAAGAGGAAAAGGAAAAGGATACGCCGGCCACCACGGTCGCCAAAACCCAGGCTCCCCCGCCGGCTACGCCCCCTCCCGCCAAACCTGCTACTTCCACCGCCATGGACACGGATGAGTTCCTCTACAAGGCCGCCATGGTATACCAGCAGCAGGGCGATCTCAATGAAGCTATTTCCCGCTATAAACGGCTGACTTCCAACACCGGCCGCGTGGGCGAACTGGCGCGCTACCAGTTGGGCATCTGCTACCGTGAAAAGAAACAGAACGGCCGCGCCCGGCGCATGTTCAAGGAAGTGGTACGGATGGATGGCAGCATGAAACAGGCCGCCCAGCAAGCGTTAGACAACCTGTAAATACCCGTACATCCGCACATTAATTTCTATCTTTGACCTGTGAATAACAACCCGCCTTTAACCGACGAAGAATTATTACGACGCTACAAAGCGGATAATAACGGGGACTGGATCGGCATCCTGTTTGACCGCTATGCCGTATTGCTGCTGGGTATGTGCATGAAATACCTGAAAAATGAAGAGGATGCCAGGGACAGCGTACAGCAGGTATTCCTGAAAGTATTGTCGGAGATCAACCGGCATGAGATACAATACTTCCGGGCATGGATATACCAGGTAGCCAGGAACCACTGCCTGATGCAACTGCGGCAAAAGCATGTGAAATACCAGGAAGAGATATCCGACAAGCATATGCCTGCTGCGCCGGAACCGGAAGACCTCTCCGGGCATAAGGAAAAGGACCAGCTCCTGGAAAATATGGAACAGGCGCTGGATCGCCTGAACGAGGAGCAGCGCACCTGCATCCGGCTGTTCTACCTGTCCAAACTATCCTACCAGCAAATAGCCGATAAAACCGGTTATACGCTGCTGCAGGTAAAAAGCTATATCCAGAACGGGAAGCGGAATTTAAAACAGTTGCTGGAAAAGCAACCCAGCCATAAACGTTAATGATGAAAGCGGATCTGAACGACATATTTGTAACCACTACGCAATGCCCTACCCAACAGGAGCTGCTGGACTATGTGCAGGGTAAGCTGAGCCCTGCCGCCCAGCATGAGATAGAGAAACACGTAGCGGATTGTGAGCTGTGCAGCGATGCGCTGGAAGGGCTGGCCGCCATAGCGCAAAAAGAAAATATACCCGTTTGGGTAAGGGAAATGAAATGGCAACTGTTGCATAAGCTCCGCAGGAAGAATCGCCGCAAGCGTCCTGAACGCTCCGCCGACTATTACATGCAACTCATCCTGATCATACTGGCTGTACTCTTTCTGCTGGCGGCAGGGTACTGGGCCTTACATTTTTTCATGAAGTAACACCGCCCGTCAATACAGCGTTTTATCCCCCTTGTCTTTCCATTCCCTGAACACCTGCAGCGCACCCGCATCGGGAAATGAAATGAACGGTATCTTCTTGCTGCTGTGGGGCACGTCTATTTCCTGGTAAATGAAGGAATCGTCGAATGCGATAGCAGCGGCGTCTTCTTTGGTGTTGGCAAAATAAACCCGCTGGGGACGGGCCCAGTAAATAGCGCCCAGGCACATGGGGCAGGGCTCGCAGGAAGTATAGATCTCGCAGTCATGCAACTGGAAAGTGCCCAGGTGCCGGCAGGCATCGCGTATGGCCACCACTTCGGCATGCGCCGTGGGATCGTTCAGCAGCAATACCTGGTTCCAGCCTTTTCCTACCACCTCCTCTCCTTTTACCACCACGGAGCCAAAGGGGCCGCCGTCGCCGTTCTCCATTCCCTTTCTCGATAATTCAACTGCCATTTGCATAAACCTGCGCTCTCTTTCGCCTATCATAAAGATGCTGTTTATTCCAAATTTAAATAAAAAAACCCGGGCGAAGAGTCGTCCGGGCATTTCCTGTAACTGTATATTGTTATATTTCCTTCGGAGTTTAGTGCTGTCCGTTACTGTTCCTTACCACCACTACTCCATCAAACACATCTATCAGCACCGGCCTGGATTTATCTATGTCGCCTGACAATATCTTCTTGCTCAGCAGGTTCACGATCTCTTTCTGTATCAGGCGTTTGAGCGGGCGCGCGCCAAACTGCGGGTCATAGCCCTGTATGGCCAGGTAATCCAGCGCGTAGTCGGAGAACTCAAGATTAATGCCATTCCTGCCCAGCAAATCTTTCAACTGCTGCAACTGGATGTTGATGATACCCTTGATCTCCTCGCGCATCAGCGGCTGGAACATGATCACCTCGTCTACCCTGTTCAGGAATTCAGGACGGATGGTCTGTTTCAGCAGGCCCATTACTTCCTCGCGGGTATTGTCCACTATTTCCTCCCGGTTGCCCTCATCTATCTTCTCAAAGTTCTCCTGTATGATATGGCTGCCCAGGTTGCTGGTCATAATAATGATCGTATTCTTGAAGTTCACCACGCGGCCCTTGTTATCGGTCAGCCGGCCGTCGTCCAGCACCTGCAGCAGGATGTTGAACACATCGGGATGCGCTTTCTCTATCTCGTCCAGCAGTATCACGGAGTAGGGCTTGCGCCGCACGGCTTCCGTCAGTTGACCGCCTTCTTCATATCCTACATAGCCCGGAGGCGCGCCTACCAGCCGGCTCACGGCATGTTTCTCCTGGTACTCGCTCATGTCTATGCGCGTCATCATGCGCTCGTCGTCAAACAGGTATTCCGCCAATGCTTTGGCCAGCTCTGTCTTACCTACACCGGTGGTACCCAGGAAAATGAATGATCCGATGGGGCGCCGCGGGTCCTGCAGGCCGGCGCGGCTGCGCCGGATGGCGTCCGCTACGGCTATGATGGCTTCCTCCTGCCCTACCACGCGCTTGTGCAGCTCTTCTTCCAGTTGCAGCAGCTTGTCGCGCTCACTCTGCATCAGCCTGGTGACCGGTATGCCGGTAGCTTTCGCCACATTTTCGGCAATATCTTCCGCATCTACTTCTTCTTTCAGCAGGCGTTTGTGGTTATCGGAGAGCGCGTTCAGCTCGGTGGTAAACTGCGTTACCAGCCCTTCCTGTTCTTTGATCTTGCCGTAGCGGATCTCCGCTACCTTGCCATAATCGCCGTTACGTTCCGCCTGCTCGGCTTCCTGCTTCAGGTTCTCAATGGCGGCTTTCGCGTTCTGTATCCTGTCTACGATCTCCTTTTCTTCCTGCCATTTGGCTTTGAAAGTGTTCCTTTCTTCGCCCAGGCGGGCAATCTCCGCGTTCAGCTCCCGCAGCTTCTCTTCATCGTCTTCCCGCTTGATGGCTTCCCGTTCTATTTCCAGTTGCCGTATCCTTCTCTCCAGCTCATCCAGCTCTTCCGGCATGGAGTTCATTTCCAGGCGCAGCTTGGCCGCGCTTTCATCTATCAGGTCTATGGCCTTGTCCGGCAGGAAACGGTCGGATATATAGCGTTGCGATAATTCCACGGCGGCAATGATAGCCTCGTCCTTAATACGTACATGGTGATGGCTCTCATAGCGCTCCTTCAGGCCACGCAGTATGGAGATGGCGTCTTCTGCGCTAGGCTCGTCTACCAGCACTTTCTGGAAACGGCGCTCCAGGGCTTTATCTTTTTCAAAGTATTTCTGGTACTCGTTCAGGGTGGTGGCGCCTATGGCACGCAGTTCACCGCGGGCCAGGGCGGGCTTCAGTATATTGGCCGCATCCATGGCGCCTTCCATGGCGCCGGCCCCTATCAGGGTATGTATCTCGTCTATGAACAGGATGATCTGCCCGTCGCTTTCGGACACTTCCTTCACTACGGCCTTCAGCCTTTCTTCAAACTCACCGCGGTACTTGGCCCCTGCCATCAGTGCGCCCATGTCCAGCGCATAAATGATCTTGGTGCGCAGGTTGTCCGGCACATCGCCGTTGATGATGCGGTGCGCCAGCCCTTCCACGATCGCCGTTTTACCCACGCCCGGCTCCCCCACCAGGATGGGGTTGTTCTTGGAGCGGCGGGACAGGATGTGCAGGGTTCTGCGTATTTCTTCATCCCGGCCTATTACGGGATCCAGCTTGCCGGCCCTGGCCAGCTCGTTCAGGTTCTTGGCGTATTTCTGCAGGGAATTATACTGGGTCTCCGCCGTCTGGGAAGTAACGGTGCTGCCTTTGCGCAGCTCCTTAATGGCTGCTTTCAGGCCTTTTTCCGTCAGGCCCGCATCTTTCAGCAGCTTGGCGGTATCGTCGCTGCCACCCAGGATGCCCAGCAACAGGTGCTCCACGCTCACGAATTCATCCTTGAACTCCTTGATACTGGCGCCGGCGCGCAGCAGGGCATTGTTGGCCTCGCGGCTCAGGGTTTGCCCGGGCTCCGTGCCGCTTACTTTCGGGTATTTCTTCACCTGCTCTTCCAGTTTGCCGGTAATAAAGCCGGTGTTTACGTCATTCTTTTTGAGCAGGTATTCTATGGCATTATCGTCGTCCTTCAGCAGCGCCTCCAGCAGGTGCCCTGTTTCTATGGCCTGGTGCTGGTCGTTGAATGCCAGTTGCTGGGCCTGTTGCAGGGTCTCCTGCGATTTGATGGTAAAATTGTTCAGGTTCATTGTTTTGCTCCTTTTGTGTGTTTCGGTCGCCTCCCGGCCGCTTGTCTTACATCAGGGGGCGCATTCACTTTTTCGCGGTAACCGGGGCGCCGTGCCCTCTACCCAGCAAAACCTGATCCAGCATAAAATATCAGTAATTTTGGCATATATCACCCTGGTTTTCTGCTCTTTTTGCAGCTTTTTACGGAATGGACTGTTAATTTTTCAGGGGGACAAACGGGATAACGCTCACATAAAGGAAGTAGGAAATAAGAAGTAGGAAGTAGGACTTCCTACCTCCTACCTCCTACTTCCTACCTCTTACTATATGGACCGGTGTTTGTTTTAAACAAATAGGATCAGTGAATGTTGTATGTATTTGTTCACTTCTAAACTTGCACCAAATGTCTTTCGATCTCTTATCCGCAGTGAAAGGACTTTTTACCGGGGATGTGGTGTCCCAGGCGGCGGCCCGGCTGGGCGAAAGCGAAACGGGTATTCAAAAAGCCATCAGCAGCATTGTTCCCACCATTCTCACCGGGCTTTTGCACAAAGCCGGCCCGCAGGGCGATGCTACCAGCGCGCTGGCCATGGCGCGGGAAGCCGTGGGGGCCAATACGCCTTCCGTGATCAGCGGTGCCCTGCAGCAGAATGCCAACGGCTGGCTGAACAAGGGCACGGAATGGCTGCAGGGCCTGTTTGGCAACAAAGTGGCTGCCGTTACCACTGCCGTGGCCTCCTTTGCGGGTATTAAAGCCTCTTCTGCCGGCACCCTGCTGAACGCGGCCACGCCTGCCGCCCTGGGCGTAGCCGGCGAGCATGCAGCAGACCAGGGCCTGAATGCGGCCGGTTTCCTCACTTTTTTGAACACCCAGCAGGACAACATCCTGTCTGCCGTGCCTCCCGGCTTTAACCTGGCCGGCCTGTTAGGACTGGGCAGCCTGGGCGAGCTGGGCAAAAAGCTGTCCGGCATGGCGGATAACATCGGCGCCAGGGTGCAGGGCTCCCCGGTGGAAACCACCCGGCAGGTAGCCGGCAGCAACCGCTGGATATGGTCCCTGCTGCTGATCCTGGTGGCTATTGTGCTGCTCTGGTACCTGGCCAGGGGCTGCGGAGGCGGTAACATCACGGACGACGTGGCTACCGACAGCATTGCCGCCGCCAGCCCCAACGCGGTGGACCCGCTCATTGCCCCGGTGGATAATGCCGAAGTTGCCATCCCCCGCGAAAGCATTAAGGTGACCCTGCCGGACGGCGTTACGCTGAACGCCTATAAAGGCGGCATCGAGGACCAGTTGGTGCAGTTCCTGAAAGATGACAGCCGGCCGGCCGGGAAAGATGTATGGTTTGACTTTGATAACCTGAACTTCAAAAGCGGCGGCTCGGAACTGACGGAAGACAGCCGCGAGCAGGTACAGCATATTGCCGCCATCCTGAAAGCTTTCCCTAAAGCCAAAATAAAGATTGGCGGGTACACGGACCGTACCGGCGACAGCCTGGCCAATGTGCAGCTCTCCCGGGCCCGTGCCGATGCCGTGCTAAGCTCCCTGCAGGGCATGCAGGTGGATGCGGACCAGCTACTGGGCGCAGAAGGCTATGGCGCACAATTTGCCAAAGCCCCGGCCGGCGCACCGGATGAAGAAAGGAAAAAGGACCGGCGTATATCCATCAGTGTGAGGGAAAAATAGGCTATTCCTTCCGCAACACGATCCTGCTCCTGTCTGCCTTGTACACGGCCTCGGAGAACTTTTCCAGCTCGCTGAAGGCGCTGGCCGGAAAGGTGCCTTCCCGGTGCTGCATGGTGCGGATATAGGTAAGGGTGCCGTCCTGCACTTTCACCGATGCGGTATAGCTGCCGAAAGGGCTTTGCAGGGCTACCGGGGCGGGCAGCGATTCCGGCGTATACCCGGCGGGAATGGCGATGCGTACGGTGTCTGTTTCCGTATAGGCCACCGGTAAATGGATGGCGAAGCGGCGCTGTGTGGCGGCATCTACCCGCAGGCTGCTTTTGTTCAGAAAATTGGGCGCCAGGAACATGCGCTTCCCGCTGATGCTGGCATAATTACGGGCGGTGAGCGCCAGCTCCTCCCGGATGGCGGGCACTGCGCCGGGCTGCTCCACGCAATTATATTGCTCCACGTCATAGCTGGGCAGCGACAGCGAAGTGCGGATCCACTCCATGATCTTTTCCCGGGACTGTACATGCAGCCGTTGCCCCAGCTCGTCCTGCCGTTCGCCGGTATAATACGTGCTTACCCGCGCCTGCACATGCCCTTCCGGCGTTACCTGCGCGTCCATGCGGCGCGCCTGGCGGCTTTGCTCCACTCCATATACCGGCGTGCGCACCAGCTTTCCGCCCTGCTCCATAACCAGCAGGGCCGGCCGGTTGGAGGTAAAGCCGCTTAGATACCCTGCCGGCAGGAAAGCGCTGGTGCATTCCAGCCAGGTAGTATCCCTGCCTGCGGGCACGCACAGGATCATATGGTTGAACTGGTTGGAAGGAAAATCCGGCTCAAAATCCGTGTCCCCTCTTCCCGCACTTATCAGCGCGCAGTAGGAAGGCACGCCGGCCTCTTTCAGCAGGGCATGCATGTAGTTGGACAGGGCCTTGCAGTCGCCGTACCCCTTACCGGCCACATAAGCCGCGTCAAAGGTCTGCCAGCCGCCGATACCCAGTTGTATGCTCACATAACGGGTATGCTCCTGCAGGTAGCGGTACAGGCGCTTGATTTTCTCCGCCGGGTCGGCCAGGCCGTCCGTCAGCGCATGCACGGTCTGCTGCACATCGGGCGGAAGCCGGTCCCTTCCCTCGTTCAGCGTGTACATGAATTTGCCAAACTCCTCCCAGGTGTTCATGCTGCCCTTGTACCGCTCCATTTCAAATTCGCTGGGCGAGAGCCATACAGAGGTCACACAGCGCCACCAGGCAGGCGCCAGCGTCTCGGCTGTGTGCACCTTCAGTTGTTTGGCTTCCCAGGTATAGGTGCTTTCCCCTTTCCCGGTGGTCACCTGCGGCGCGCCCCCGTAATGGAACTGGCGGTAACGGAGCTTGTAGCTTTCCGGCACGCTCACTACCAGGCGACTCTGTTCCACTGCCATATTACGGCGGCTTTGCGGCATCCAGGAGGGGAATATGAAGGTGCAGTTGAACCGCATCTCTATTTCATATTCCACCGTATAGGGATAAACGTTATGGTAAAAGATGTGTTTTTTCAGGCGGTCATCAGAGGCCAGCGACATATTATCCAGTCCTCCCAGGTCCTCTATATCGGATTGCTTCAGCCTTTTTATGGTCTTGCCCCCCGCGTCGTACAGCACGCCCCTGATGGAGCGTATCTCCCGCAGCCGGTCATATACTTCCAGCATACCGGCATCCTCACTGCCGGCGGGGTCCAGCACGGTGATCACGTAATGCCTGGTGAGGCGCGCCTCTCCCAGGCCGGTCATCCTGAAACGGATCTCCTCCCGGCGTTTCACGGTATGGGCTTTCTCCTTCAGCTCTGCCGGAATGGCAGCGGCCGGGTAGGCAGGATCGCCGGCCAGCACCGGCACGGCCCATGCCAGCAGGCCAGCCGTACAGAAGATATGCAGTAGTTTGGGCATCATGCTTTATATTTTCTTCAATACAATCTGCTCCGCCTGTTTCTTCACGATCATATCAAAAAAGTCCCGGAGCGCATTGTACTCCTCCGGATCAAAGTAGGCCCTGTTCAGCTTAATGCGGGAACGGAACTGGATCGCATTGCCCGTTTGCGCGATCATATACTGGAATACGCCTTCATCTCCATTGAATTTTACGATCGTGGATTTCGGCAATTCCTCCACCGCATATCCCGGCGGCACTTCCATATTGAGCGAGTATATTTCATCCACGGCATAAGGCATTTCCACCGGGTACTTCCGCTCCTGCGACTTAAAGGGATTGGTTTTGGTCGCTTCACTGAACATGGGGTTCAGGTACACCATGTCCCCGCCGTCAGGTTGCCATACAAAGTCATATTTCACCATCACGGGCCGCTCCAGGCTGTCCAGCTCTTCGATGGCGGTATTGCTCACTTTCTCAAACAACTTGCCCACCGGCTTGAAATATTCCTCCCGGCCTTTGCTGTGCACCAGCCCGCGCAGCTCGTAGGACTCAAAATACGTGGGCCGCTGCTGCCAAGTGCCTTTCAGCACACCGTTCTCGTTCCGGATATACACGGAGGTCATTTTTTGCTCCAGCAGGGAGTCCGGGTCAAAGCGTATGGCGGTAGCTTCGGGGTTCAGCATACGTGCGTGGCCGTTATAGCAGGAGGTATGCAGCTTGCCGAAGCCCAGGTTATAGGAAGCATCCAGGAAGCAGGGCTTGTTCCCCATGGTCACCTCCGCGATGGTATAATTGAAACGGCTCACCATCGGGTAAAGCGGGTTGGTAAAGCCGTGATCGCGGGTGCTGAGTATCACGGGGTACGCTTCCAGCCCGGCCTTGCGCAGCATGGCTACCAGCAGCAGGTTCAGCTCCGTTACATTCCCGCTCTTACTCGTAAATATGCTGCGCAGCGGCTTTTCTGTAAACAGCCGGGAATGGTCTGTACAGGTGAAATTATTGCGCACATAGCAATAGATCCTTTTGGCCTTCTCCCGGTCGGATGTTGCGCCGTCCGTGAGGGTTTCCACTTCCTTACCCAGGAAGCCGTTGTTCTTGTCCAGCGCCACCCCGTAGGACTCATGTTTCATCAGGTCTTCCACCAGCTTGGCCCAGGTGCCCATCACAGGCTTTACCGCCTGCCCGGGATACTTGGTGGCAGACAACTGGAACTCTATGCGGGTAACGTGGTTGGCCAGGCTGGTGGTAAAGTTCTCCTCCTTCAGTTGCGGTACATTGGTGGCCACCCAGCGGTAGTAGCTCACGTTGCCGCTTACCGTCACAAATTCCGTTTGCCCGGTCTTGGTGCCATAAGCCCCTTCTTTCTCAAACCGGAAGGGAAAGCTTTTCCGCTGGTCTTCCCGGGTCTTGGATTCAAACTTATGGTAGCCCTGGCCTATGAAAATGTAGTCATACCACTCCGGTATGCCAACCGAGTATTCGCTCCACAGGCAGGGGTATTCTCCCTGGAAGCTCCAGGGCTGCAGGTTGAATGTAAAAGGGGAATATACCGTATAGGCATATTCAATAATGGAGCCTTCCTTCACGGCAGGCAGGGTAAATTTCTTCCGCTCATGGTGCTTGTCCAGCTCTTCGGAGAACACGCTTTTGCTGTCCATCTTTGTTTCCACTACCTTGCCGTTCTCCAGGTTGTAGGTAACGGCTTTCAGGTTGGTCATCTTTTCTTCCTCGTGGCCGCTTTTATAGAGGTACACCTGTTCTGTGGCGGCCTCGTAGCCGGTCTTGTCCAGTATCTTCACGCGGCGGTGCCTTTTGTACACCAGGCGCAGACCGTCCTGCTCCGCCTCAAAATCGGAGGAGCCGATGTCCGACAATACAATGGCATGCGCGCCTGTATCCAGGTCATTGCGGGTCTGGCTGAAATCCTCGGAACTTACCTTCCCGAACTTGATCTTGTGTTTCTCCTGTGCAGCGGTTGACAAAACAGTTAACAAACAACCGGCCAGGATGGGGGCCACTACAGTTTTGATTTGCATATAGGGATAAATAATACAGCGCGAAAGTAGGACATTTCCCATAATCCCACATGACACAAAAAGACCAAATACGTACCTTTGCCCCATTGCATGACGCCTACGGAAAAAAATACCATTTTCATCAAGCAGCAGGCCGCTGCGCTGGGGTTTGACCACTGCGGCATTGCCCGCGCTGTGCAGTTGGACGACGATGCACGGCGGCTGGAACAGTGGCTGCACAAGGGTATGCACGGCACCATGCGCTATATGGAGAATTATTTTGACAAGCGTATCGACCCGCGGAAGCTGGTGGACGACGCCCAATCCGTGATCACCCTGCTGCTCAACTACTACCCGGAGCAGGAGCAGCGCCCCGATGCGCCGCGCATTGCCAAATACGCCTACGGACAGGATTATCATGAAGTGATCCGGGCCAAACTGAACACCCTGCTGCTGCGCATGCAGGAAACCATCGGCGCGGTGCACGGCCGCGGCTTTGTAGACTCCGCCCCCGTGCTGGAGCGCAGTTGGGCGCAGCGCAGCGGCCTGGGCTGGATAGGCAAGAACGGCAACCTGATACACAAGCAGGCCGGCTCCTTCTTTTTCATTGCCACCCTGATCACGGATCTGCCGCTGGAATACGACTCCCCGGCCGGCGACTACTGCGGCAACTGCACCCGCTGCCTGGACGCCTGCCCTACCGGTGCGCTGGTGCAGCCCGGCGTGGTGGACGGCAGCCGCTGCATATCCTATTACACCATTGAGCTGAAGGAAATGCTGATCCCCGATACCATGCAGGGCCGCTTTGAGCAATGGATGTTCGGCTGCGACACCTGCCAGGACGTTTGCCCCTGGAACCGCTTTTCCAAACCTCATTCCACCCCGGAATTCAGGCCCATCCCCGAAATACTGAACTTCAGCACCCGCGAATGGGAAACGCTGACGGAAGACGCTTTCCGGGAAATATTCCGCCATTCCCCCCTGAAAAGAACGAAATTCAGGGGCATCCAACGCAATTTGAAGTTTATCAGCTAATATGTTACATTTGTCTAAACTATACCTGCAGTCCGGCAAATACTCCAAATTTCCTGCTTAACTATATTATGCATAACTGAACATATTTTGCTAAAGATCTTATGGACCTGAGTGCCATAACGTGGAATTTTAGCATTAAAAAGGCCGAATTCCTTCGGCCTTTCTTTTTCCGCATGTTTTTTTAGTACATTGTATATCCGTTTTCAAAAAGGGAGGTATTTCATGGAGACAAGAGTATTGACTGCCCCGGGACTGGGCAGTTCCGGCCCGCTGCACTGGCAATCTATCTGGGAACAGGAACCTGGCATCATACGTATAGAACAACGAAACTGGCATGCACCGGTGTGCGCGGACTGGGTGGCGCAAATAGAGGCCGCCGTAGCCGCAGCAGGGCCGCAGGTAGTAGTAGTGGCCCATAGCCTGGCCTGCATTGCGCTGGTGCACTGGGCCGCACAAACCAAACTGCGGATACGCGGGGCGCTGCTGGTGGCGCCGGCGGACGCGGAACGGCCGGCTTTCCCACCGGAAGCCAAAGGCTTTGCGCCCATTCCCCTGCAACCCCTCCTCTTTAAAAGCATCGTGGTGGCCAGCACCAATGATAGCTATACTACGCTGGAACGCACCCGTTTCTTTGCCGACGCCTGGGACAGCCGCTTTGTGAATGCCGGCCCCAAAGGGCATATCAATGCAGATTCCGGGCTAGGCGAATGGCCGGAAGGGCAAAAGCTGCTGAAAGAGCTGCTGCTGGACTGGCATACGCTGTAATGCTTGATAACTTGTTTTAATCCCGTAATTTTGCATATTCGAGTTTTAAACTACACCATGATGGACGCAAAGAAAGCAGAAAGGATATCCAAGGCCCTGGCAGACCCGAACCGGTTGCTGATCCTGAAAGAGCTGAGAAAGAACCAGGATTGCCTGTATTGCTCCGATGTGTACGAATTTGTGGACCTTACGCAGCCCTCCATATCGCACCACCTCAAGCAATTGTCTGACGCAGAGCTGGTTATACCCGTAAAAGAAGGCCGTTATGTAAAGTATAAGCTGAATGCGAAAATGATCGACCAGTATGTGGAATTTTTACAGGGGTTGAAAAGCTGACCCTTTTTTTACATTTAACACATCGAAACATTTCTATAATTCAATTGTTTTTCCCTTACCTTTGTGCTCCGGTTAAACTATTCGGGTTCATCGGGTTTCCATTAATCGAAATATTTCTATAATTCAATAAAAAGTACCCTTATGCAACGATCATCATCATTACTCCGTTCCGGTACAAACCAGTTGCTGCTGTATTCCCTGTTCATCATCATACTACAGGCATGCGCCAGCAGGGCCAGTGAAAAGGAACCCGCCGGAAGCACGGCCGCCGTGGCCGCCATTCCTGCAGACGGCCATATTGTGAAAACCAGCGCCTTCAGCGACGAGCTGGAGATCACCGGCTCCCTGGTAGCCAACCAGGAGGTGAACATTGTGAGCGAGCTGCCGCGTAAAGTGGTGCGCGTGCATGTACAGGAAGGCAACATCGTGAAAGCCGGCGCCCTCCTGTTCCAACTGGACGATGCCGACCTGCAGGCGCAACTGGAAAGGCTGCGCCAGCAGGAGCAACTGGCCGCGCTCAATGAGGCCCGCATGAAAGACCTGATCGAGCACGACGCCGCCATACAGCAGGATTACGACCAGGCCATCACCAACCTGAGAGTGCTGCAGGCGGAGATCCGCCAGTTGCAGGTCACCATCGGCAAAACGCGCATCCGCGCTCCCTTTGACGGCCGCATCGGTATCATTCACGCCTACCCGGGCGCGCTGGTGTCCGCCAATACGGTGCTTACCAATATCGTGGACGACAGCCGCATCAAGGTGGAGTTCTCCGTGCCGGAAAAGTACGCGCACCTGATCACCCGGAACGAGGAACAGCGCTTTACCGTAGCATCCGACACCACGCTGTACCGCGCCACCGTGATCGCCAAAGAGTCCCGGATGAATGAGCAGACCCGCACCCTGCTGATCCGCGCCATTACGCCGAATGCACAGCGCACCCTGGTACCCGGGCAAAGCGCCCGCCTGAACCTGTCCCTGCGCACGGCGGACAATGCGCTGAAAATTCCCAGCCAGGCGCTCATGCCGTCTTCCAGCGGGTATGCCGTATACCTGGCAAAGAACAGGACCGTAGCGCTTACGCCCGTGCAGATAGGCCAGCGCGGCACCAACGACGTGCAGATACTGAAAGGGCTGGCGGCAGGCGATACCGTGATCACCAGCAACCTGCTGCGCCTTACGCCGGGAGCGGCGGTTGAACTTGTTACAGTTAAATGAGAGAGAATGCAAAATCTAAAATGTAAAATTTACATTTTACATTCTCTCTAACGTATTCACATCACAATTCTCCCATTTTATGAGTGCTATTTCTCAAATGAGCATCTCCAGGCCCGTATTGGCCGGGGTGATGTCTGTCCTGCTGATCCTTTTCGGCATCGTAGGATATACCTTCCTGGGCACGCGGGAATACCCGGTAACGGATTCGCCGATCGTGACTGTTACCACGGTGTACCCGGGGGCCAGCGCGGATATCATCGCCTCGCAGGTCACCAAGCCGCTGGAGGAAGCCATTGCGGAAGCCAACGGCATCCGCGCCATGTCCTCCGTTTCACGCGAACAGGTAAGCCTGATCACCGTAGAGTTTAACCTGGATGCCGACCTGGAAGCCGCCGCCAATGATGTGCGCGACAAAGTGTCCAAGTCCAGGCAGCAACTGCCCACCGATATTGAGCCTACCATCGTGGAAAAATCCGGTCCGCCGGAATTCCTGGTGTTCCTTACCGTAAAAAGCAGCACCAAAAGCCTGGAGGACATCACCGATTTTGTGAACATCAACATCAAAGAACGCCTGCAATCCATCCCCGGCGTGCGCCTGGTGGATTCCTACGCCGGCCGTAAACGCGCCATGCGGCTGCGTATGGACCCGGTAAAGCTGGCCGCCTACGGTCTAACGCCTACGGATATACAAAATGCGCTGCAGCGGGAGAACGTGGACCTGCCCAGCGGCCGTATAGAAGGACAAAGCACCGAAGTAACCCTCCGCACACAGGGGCGGCTGGTGACGGAAGATGATTTCAATAACATGATCGTCAGCCAGCAGGATGGCGCCATCGTAAGGTTCAAAGACGTAGGAACGGCTGTGATGTCCTCCCAGAACGAGCGAACGGCCATGATAGAAGTGGAGGGCGCTACGGCGCTGTACAGCGTGGGCACCGGTGTGCAACCGCAGCGCGGCGCCAATTCCCTTGCTATCGTGGATGAGTTCAAGCAACGCTTCGAGGAGATCGTGCGCACGGCGCCCAAGGAATACACCATCTCGCTGGGCAAGGACTTTACCGTGCCGGTGCGCAACTCGCTGTCCGAGGTGGAGGAAACGCTGATCATCGCCTTCGGGCTGGTAACGCTCATCATTTTCATCTTCCTCCGCGACTGGCGCAGTACGCTGATCCCCATTGTAGCCATCCCGGTGTCTATTATCTCGGCCTTCTTCATCATGTACATTGGGAATTTCTCCATCAATGTATTGACGCTGCTGGGGCTGGTGCTGGCCATCGGGCTGGTGGTGGACGACGCCATCGTGGTGCTGGAAAATATCTACAGCAAGGTGGAGCAGGGCATGCACCCGCTGGAAGCCGCGCGTAAAGGCTCCAGCGAGATCTATTTTGCCGTGATCTCCACCACCGTTACGCTGGCCGCGGTGTTCCTGCCCATTTTGTTCCTGGGCGGTATCACGGGCAGGCTCTTCAAGGAGTTTGCCATCGTGGTGGCCGGTTCCGTGCTGGTATCCGCCTTTGTGGCCCTCACGTTGTCGCCTATGATGAGCGCCTACCTGCTGAAAGCTGGCGCCACGCATGGCTGGCTGTACCGCAAAACGGAGCCCTGGTTCGAGGCGCTGAACAACGCCTATGCACGCTCGCTGAAAGCGTTCTTTAAAGTGCGCTGGCTGGGGTTTGTGCTGCTGCTGGTCTCCTTCGGCATCGCCTGGCTACTGGCCCCCAAACTGCCCTCCGAGCTGGCCCCGCTGGAAGACCGCTCCATGATAGGCCTGGCCGTGATTGCGCCGGAAGGCACCTCTTATGAAAGCATGGAGGCTACCATGAAAGAGATTGCCAATTACGTGGCAGACTCCATCCCGGACCTGAACGGCAACCGCACCTACGCCGGTATAGCCGCTACCGTGGGCACGCTGGTGCAGCCCGTGAACGGCGGCTTCCAGTGGATCTTCCTGGAAAACCCGGAGGACCGCAAAAGCGGGCTGTCGCAGGCGGAAGTATATCAAAAGCTGATGGGCGCGGTGGGGCGTTTCCGCGACGTGATCTGCATTCCCATACAGATACCCACCATTGGCGGCTTTGCCACCACGCAGCCGGTGCAGTACGTGATACAGGCGCCGGACCTGCAGCAGTTGATCGATGTGATGCCGAAGCTGATGGGCGAAGTATATAAAAGCAACAAGCTCAGCTTCCAGGACCCGGATTTTAAGGTGAACCGCCCGGAGATCAGCATCTCCATTGACCGGCAGCGCGCAGCGCAACTGGGCATCTCCACCCGCGAGATCGGCCGCACGCTACAACTGGCGCTGAGCGGCCGCCGTTACGGCTACTTCATCTACAATGACCGGCAGTATGAAGTGATCGGGCAACTGGACCGCGAGGAAAGATCTGCACCGGAAAACCTGCGCTCCCTGTTCGTAAAAACGGCCAGCAATGAAATGGTATCGCTGGACAACCTGGTATCCCTGAAGGAAGGCATCAGCCCGCCAGCCATCTACCGTTACAACCAGGCATACAGCGTTACCATCTCCGCTACGCCGCCGCCCGGCGTAAGCCTGGGCGAGGCCATCAAGGAGCTGGACAAGATCACGGCCAAAGTGCTGCCTAAAGGCTTTAACACCGAGCTGGCCGGGCAGAGCCGCGACTATGCGGAAAGCAGCTCCAGCCTGGTGTTTGCCTTCATCTTCGCCATCATACTCATCTACCTGGTGCTGGCCGCACAGTTTGAAAGCCTGATCGATCCTTTCATCATCCTGCTTACCGTGCCCATGGCCGTTACCGGCGCATTGCTGAGCCTGTGGTTCACCGGGCAGTCCATCAACATTTTCAGTGAAATAGGCATCATCATGCTGATCGGGTTGATCACCAAGAACGGTATCCTGATCGTGGAGTTTGCCAACCACCGGAAAAAAGAAGGATTGAGTGTAGCCGATGCCGTAGTATCCGCCGCCGTGTCCAGGTTCCGTCCCATATTGATGACCACCCTGGCCATGATCTTCGGTGCGCTGCCCATCGCCCTCTCGCTGGGCAACTCTTCCGGTAGCCGTACCTCGCTGGGTATCGTGGTGGTAGGCGGTCTTATATTTGCCGGTATCCTCACCCTGTACGTGATACCTGCCGTATACTCTTATTTCTCCCGGGCCGCGCGCAGGCAGCACCCGGCTATTAACGGCACTGCCACAGGCGCCACCCCGGCGCATCCTGTAGCGGTCGCATCAAACGAAGCACTATGATACATGAAAGATCTATCGCATACAGCAGCTTACTGGCCGCCGCCCTGTTCCTGTACGGGGCCGGCGCCCAGGGGCAAACGCTCCGCCTTTCCCTGCAGGAAGTGGTATCGCTGGCAGCAAAACATAACCGTACTTTAAAAGCGTCCGGTATAGATATTGCCGTGGCGCAGGAGCAGCGGCGCGTGGCCCGCAGCCTTTCCTTACCCAGCGCAAGCCTGGGCGCGCAATATGCCCATTATTTTGAGCTGCCCGTATTCTTCGGGATCGGCGAAACCAACGGGGACCCGGACAAGGTTGCCTACAGCCGGTTTGGCGGCAGGGACCAGTTCAGCGCCGCCCTCTCCGTAGCACAGCCGCTGTACAATCCCTCCGCCAAACCGGCGCAGCGGGAAGCGGCCCTGCAGGAAAAGGCCAGCCGCACCCTGTACCTGGATAAAACGGTGGACCTCACGGCCGCTGTAAAACGCACCTACCTGGGCATCCTGGTACTGAACAAACGGCTGCAACTGCAGCACGAGAGCCTGCAAAGAAATGAGAAAGCCCTGCAGGACGCACGATCCCTGCTGGCACAGGGCAGGGCCCTGCGGGTGGATACGCTGCGCGCGTACACCTCCGTCAAGAACCTGCAGCCGGATATCCTGAAGCTCACCAAGGCCATCGAGGTGGGCAAGCTGCAACTGACAACCCTCATGGGGCTGGATTCCCTGCAGGATATTATGCTGACCGATTCCCTTGCCCACCCTGCGGCCGCCAGCATTCCCGCAGCAGCGACCGTGTACACGGAAGCCCGCGCCAACCGGCCGGACCTGCAGCAACTGCGCCTGCAGCAGGAGATCAGGGAGCAGGGCATTGCCCTGGCAAAAGCCCGGCGGCTGCCCGTGGTATCGCTGGTAGGCCAGTACCAGTTGCAAAGCCAGGCACGCAGCTTCAGGTTCTTTGACGCCTCCTGGCCCGGCGCTTCCTTTGCCGGCGCGCAGGTAACGCTGCCGCTGTTCAGCGGGAGCAGCAACAAAGCCCGCATACAACAGGCCCGGCTCACGCATGAGCAGGCCGGCATTGAGCTGACGGATGCCTATGAGCAACTGAGGACGGAAGTACGGCAGGTGATCGCCAACCTGCAGGAAACCTTTGAGAGAGTGCAAACGCAAACGCAGGTAAAGGAAACGGCTAAACTGAGTTACGATATTATACAGTACCGCTACCAGAAAGGGGTAGCCTCGCGGCTGGAGCTGACCGATGCCGAGCTGGCGCTTACCACTGCGCAACTGAACTACCTGGAAGCCGTATACGATTACCTGGCTGCAGGAATTGAACTGGATAGAACGAGAGGGAAACAGTGACGATGCACCAGTAGGTTTAGTGTTAGTGTTATGTAAAAAAGGCCGGAAGAATCCGGCCTTTTGTTATTCCACGTCATCAATGGCTGATTAATCAGCAACAGTTTTTAATTATTTATCAATTACCTATTGTTCAATAGATAATAAGCTTCATTCCAGCGCAGCTCATTACGGAACTGCTGCAGTTTGGTGTCCTCGTCTATATGCACACATTCAATGCCCGCCATGTCCGCAAAGTCCTGCATATGCGCGGCCGTGAGGTGCTGGCTGTAGCAGGTATGGTGCGCGCCGCCGGCCTGTATCCAGGCTGCGCAGGCGGTGCGCATATCCGGCAGCGGCTTCCACAGCACGCGCGCTACGGGCAGCTTTGGCAGCTCGTGCTGCGGTTTTACGGCCTGCACATTATTGACCAGCAGGCGGAAACGGTTGCCCATATCGATCACGGAAGCGTTGATAGCCGGGCCGTCCGTCACATTGAACACCAGCCTTACCGGGTCTGCCTTACCGCCAATGCCCAGGGGATGCACTTCGCAGGAAGCTTTGCCGTCTGCAATGGAGGCGCAGATCTCCAGCATGTGCGCCCCCAGCACCAGGCGGTTCTCCGGGTCAAAATGATAGGTATAATCTTCCATAAAGGAGCTGCCGCCCGGCAGGCCGCTGCCCATTACTTTCATGGCGCGTACCAGCGCGGCCGTTTTCCAGTCGCCTTCACCGCCAAAGCCGTAACCGTCCGCCATCAGGCGCTGCACGGCAATGCCGGGCAACTGGTCCAGGCCATGCAGGTCCTCGAAAGTATCTGTAAAGCCTTTGAAATTGCCCTCTTCCAGGAAAGCCCGCAGGCCCAGCTCTATGCGGGCGGCGGTTCTCAGGGAGTCATGCCGGTCGCCGCCCTTGCGTAAAGGCGCGGCCACCTGGTAGGCCTGTTCATATTCCTGTACCAGACGGCCGATGGCCTCGTCGCTCACTGCATTCACTTTGGCCACCACATCACCAATGCCGTAGCCGTTTACGGAGTAGCCGAATTTCAGCTCTGCTTCCACTTTATCGCCTTCGGTTACCGCCACCTGCCGCATGTTGTCCCCGATGCGGGCAAAGCGGGCGCCCTGCCAGTCATGCCAGCCGGCAGCCGCGCGCAGCCAGGTTTCCAGCTCCTGCTGCAAGTCCTGCTCCTGCCAGTGGCCTACCACTACCCTGCGGTTCATCCGCATACGGGATTGCATGAAACCAAATTCACGGTCGCCATGGGCGGACTGGTTCAGGTTCATGAAATCCATATCTATATCGCCCCAGGGAATGTCGCGGTTAAACTGTGTGTGCAGGTGCAACAGGGGGCGCTGCAATACTTTTAAGCCGCCTATCCACATTTTGGCGGGCGAGAAGGTGTGCATCCAGGCAATGATGCCGATACAGCCGGGTGTTGTATTGGCTTCCTGGCAAACGCGGTATATCTCTTCCGGTGTTTTCACCACCGGCTTCCATACAATGCGCACGGGGATATTGGATGCGGCGTCCAGCGATGCGGCAATGGTTTGCGCATGCGCAGCTACCTGCTGCAGGGTTTCCTCTCCGTAGAGATGCTGGCTGCCGGTAATGAACCATGCTTCTAGTGTCTTCAATTGTATCATCAGTTACGTGTTTTTATTTCAGCATCCCTGCCCGTAGTATGCGCCGGGACCATGCTTGCGTTCAAAATGTTTTTTTATCAGTGTTTCCTTCAGGCGGGGGGCCTGCGGGTTGATCTGTTCCGTGAGCAGGGCCATCCTGGCCACTTCCTCCAGCACGGCGGCATTGTACACGGCTTTGGCGGCATCCCTGCCCCAGGTAAAGGGCGCATGGTTGCCTACCAGCACCATCTCCACTTCCTCGCAGGAGAGCTTCCTTTCCCTGAAGCAGTTGATGATCTGGAAACCGGTCTCGTGCTCGTAATCGCCCCGGATCATCTCGTCGCTCATGGGCGGCGCGCAGGGCACATCCGTGGTGAGGTGATCCGCGTGGGTGGTGCCAAAGATGGGAATATCCCGCTGGGCCTGCGCCCATGCCGTGGCATAAGTGGAGTGCGTATGCACGATGCCGCCTATGTGCTCCCAGTGCCGGTACAGCACCGCATGCGTTTTAGTGTCGGACGAAGGCCGGTTGCTGCCTTCCACTATTTTGGCGTCGAAGTCCACCACCACTATCTGGTCAGGCTTTAGCTGCTCATAAGGCACGCCGCTGGGCTTGATGGCAAATACGCCGGCGCTGCGGTCCACTACGCTTACATTGCCGAAGGTGAACAGCACCAGTCCCAGCTTGGGCAACTGCATATTTGCTTCGTAAGCCTGTTCTTTTATAGATTGATACCGGCTCATGCGGATAATGTTTTTTCTGTAAATGCGCCCAGCTCCAGGAACTGCTGGTAGCGCTTTGCATAATAAGGCACGTTCTCCGGCCGGGGATGCCAGGTGGCGTCAAAGCCGGATGACATGGCCTGCTGCGCAGCCGCTATGTCCGGGTAAATACCGGCGCATACGGCGGCAAACATGGCGGCGCCCAACGCGCAGGCATGCTCGCTGCGCACGATCTTGATGGGCCGGTCCAGCACATCGGCCAGCACCTGCATGGCGTAGCCGGATTTCCTGGCTACACCGCCCAGCGCCAGCACTTCATGAATGGGCACGCCCTCGCTCACGAAGCGCTCTACGATGCTCCGGGCTCCGAAGGCCGTAGCTTCTACCAGGGCGCGGAACAACTGCACGGCGTCTATGCCCAGGTGCAGGCCCAGTATGGCGCTTTTCAAGGTGTGATTGGCATCCGGTGTGCGGCGGCCATTGAACCAGTCCAGCACCAGCGGGTCCTGCTCTTTCAGCGGCAACTGCTGCGCCTGTTCTGCAAGATAACCCAGCAGTTTGTGCTCCACTTCCGCCAGCTTCTCCGTATCGTCCTTCATCAGGGCATATAAGGGCTGCATGATCAGGCGCCGCAGCCAGGCATATACGTCGCCGTAGGCGGACTGGCCCGCTTCCAGGCCCAGCATGCCGGGCACTACGGAACCGTCTACCTGCCCGCAGATGCCCTTTACAAACAGGTGGCCTACCTCTTCCAGGGGGCCCATCGTGATATCGCAGGTACTGGTGCCGATCACCCTGCACAGCACATAAGGCTGTATACCGGCTCCTACGGCGCCCATGTGCGCATCAAAGGCCCCGGTACCGATCACGGTATCTCCCGGGATGCCCAGTTTGGCGGCCCATTCCGGGCTGATGGGGCCGGCCGGTTCGGTGGCCACCACCGTATCTGTAAACATTTTATCGTATTTGCGCAGGCTGGGATGTAATTTCTCCAGGAAATCCGCCGGGGGCAATCCTCCCCAGCCGGCATGCCACATGGCTTTATGCCCGGCGGAACAGCGCCCCCGCATCAGCGTGGACAGTTGCCTGTTGCCGGTCAGTACAGCCGGTATCCAGTCGCAATGCTCCACCCAGGAAGCGGCCTTTTCCTGCACAGCGGCATCTGTTTTTACAATGTGCAATATTTTGGCCCAGAACCATTCGCTGCTGTAAATGCCGCCGCAGTACTTGGTATAATCGGTATCGTTGCTGTGGGCTACTTCATTGATCCTTGCCGCCTCTTCGTTGGAAGTATGGTCTTTCCAGAGCACGAACATGGCATTGGGATTCTCCTCAAAACCGGGCAGCAGGGCCAGCGGCGTTCCCTGCTCGTCTACAGCCACCGGGGTAGAACCCGTGGTATCCACGGATATGCCTCTTACCAGGGCGGCGGTGCCGGCGGGGCACTGCTGCAGGGCGCCTTTGATGCTCTGCTCCAGTCCTTCCAGGTAATCCAGCGGGTGCTGCCGGTACTGCTGCCGGGCGGCATCGCAATACAGGCCCTGTTTCCAGCGGGGGTAATAATATACGGCACTGCCGGCTTCCTGCCCGGTGGCGGCATTCACCACCAGCGCCCGGACGGAGTCTGTACCGAAGTCCACTCCTATTACAAAAGCATCTGTCTTCATAACGCTGCTGCTAAGCTGCTGATTTTTATTGTCGCAGTGACATTTATTCAAATAAGTAAAAAAATATACGGTCAGGGTTTCGCTGTGACGTGCAACTCCCCTTTACGTTATTGTTATTTCAGATTGCCCGGATCGGCCACAAAGTTGAGGAAGGCGTGGAATTTGGCGCTGTACTTTCTTTTATCCAGCTTGTAATAGAACGCACCTCGTTTTGAACTGGCTCTTTCCTTGTCCTTCTGCTTTATTAGCAACCCGGTAGACAATACCTTCCTGCTAAAGTTACGCTTATCGAACACGGTATCATACACTGCCTCATATAAGATCTGTAACTGTGGAATCGTAAATTTCTGGGGCAACAGCTCAAACAATATCGGATGAATAGCGGCCTTGTACCGCAGCCTGGCCTGTGCCATGGACACCATTTCCGCATGGTCGAATATCAGCCGGGGCAGTTTCTTGAGCGATATCCATTCCGCCCTGTACTCATCGCTCAGTTGCTGCTTATAGTCATTGATGTCTATCAATGCAAAATAAGCTGCGGAAATGGTACGTTCCATGGGGTCGCGGCCGGGGTTGCCAAAGGCGAACAACTGTTCCATGTATACACCTTCCAGTCCTGTCAGCACTTTCAGGATACGGGAAGCGGCCTGCTCAAACCCCTCATCCGGCTGTACGAACCCGCCCATCAGGCTCCATTTGCCTTTCTCCGGCTCAAATCCCCGCTTTATCACTAACAGTTTAAGATCCTGCCCGTCAAATCCAAAAATAATGCAATCAATAGCTACCAGCATTCTTGTTTGCCGGGAATAACGTGTCATACACCCAGGTGTTTTAGTTTACGCTAATATATGTCACCTGATTGACATTTATATAAAGAACCTGCTAAAAAGTTGCCGGATGGCCCGGCGGTGGTCTGCAGCCGGCGACAGCTTTCCATTGCTGCATAACTGCCTGCCGCACACTTCTTTTCATTTCTTATGCAAGATATAAAAATAAATGTCGATTATACAATTATTTTTTTCAGGAATGGATCAGCCGGTCCAGTACCGGCGCCGTATAGTCGTCCACAAAGTCAATGATATTGCTGTAGGCGGCAAATTCCTCCCGTGTATGCATGGTGGTAAGCACCACGCAATGCATGCCCGCGTTGGCGGCTGCTTCCACGCCTTTGGGCGCATCCTCGAACACGATACATTGTTCCGGGTCCATATTCAGCAGGGCCGCTGCTTTCAGGTAGGTTTCCGGGTCGGGCTTGCTGTGCTTTACATTATCGGCGCTTACAATGGCCTTGAAGTAATGCCGGATGTGCAGGTTGTCCAGCACAAAGTCAATGTTGAAGGTAATGGCGGCGGAGCCGATGGCCATGGGAATGCCCTGGCTATGCGCTGATTCCAGGAATTGCGGCAGGCCGGCTATCAACTGCAGGTGCGGTAGGTAGGCCTGCTGGTAACGCTTCTCCTTTTCAATGGAAATATCGGCCATCTCTGCCTGTGAAAAGCGCCCGTTCCCGAAGATCCGTACCAGCACTTCCTCGTTCTTGCCGTACATTTCCTTCTTTACCGCTTCGCGGTCCAGGGAAGCGCCCAGGTCGCCGGTCAGCATATGATACCAGGCGTCTACATGATAGGCCATATCATTGATCATGGTCCCGTTGAGATCGAAAATAAATGCGTTCATGCAATAAAAGTAAAAAGAAAAAATTTACTCCTCCGTGTTCTTCAGCTTCATCAGGAGGGAGTAGGCGCCCTGTATGACGAACAAATGGTTCGCAATGGCGTCTCCCTCATCCGCCATCACCGCCACATAGCCGTTGCTGCGTTCTCCTGTTTTCAGCGCTATCATTTCGAACACTTTGTTATCCCGCTGCACAAAAGCATATTGCTGGTCCTGGTAGCGTACTATCGCCTCCTCCGGTAACGCCCATACGGTGTCTGCTGCGGTTTCGATCAGGGCATTCATAAAGGTGCCGGGTATCAGGGTCCTGTCATAAGCCTCGAAGTGGCAATGTACCTGCACGCTCCTGTCCGGCTCCAGGTCCTGCCCGATCAGTATGATCTCACATTCATATTTTTTAGACGGGTTCCCGTTCGTATAGGCCAGCACCTTTTGCCCGATGGCCAGCCTGGTCACATCCTTTTCAAATACGGTGAGCCCCAGGTGTATATCGTCCGGGTTCACGATCTCGAACAGGACATCCGTCGGGTTCACATATTTGCCGATATTGACGTTCACCTTTGTCACAAAACCATTGATGGGCGCATACACGTTTACGCTGCGGGAAATGGAGCGCTCATCCAGCCGGGTGGCGCTCACTCCTATCAGTTGCAGCTTTTCCGCCAGTGCTCTTACAAGTATCTGCTGGCTTTTGAAATCAGCCGCCGTTTGCTGCAACATTTTGTCACTGCTGGCCTTACTCTGGTTCAGGGCCTGCTGCCGCTCGTATTCCTTCTCCAGGAAACCCAGGCGGGTTTTGGCCGTGAGATAGTCCTGCTGCAACTGTATGTACTGCTGGTCCTCCATTACGCCGATCACGCTGCCTTTGCTGACATGCATGCCGGGCAGCAGGTTGGTGGACTTTAAATAGCCCCCCAGCGGGAAGCTGATGCTCACGATGTTTTGCGGGGGCACGTCTATCCTCCCGCTCACTTTCAGTTCCGCGGCCATATGGCGCTTTTCCGGGCGGGCGGTAACGATGCCCGCATTCTTCATCTGGGCATCGCTGAGCTGCACCAGGCTTTCGTTTGCCTGCGCCGGTGCTTCCTTTTCGGCCGGCTGCGGCTGACCGCAAGCCGCCAGTATCAATAAGGCAGCTATAGCTGTATATAATTGCATATGCATGATCTGTTTATGTTTATAAAACCTTACAGGTTTCAAAAACCTGTAAGGTTTTGAATGTTAATAATGGCAGTGTTCAGGTTGTGCACTGCGTCTATGTATTCATTGCGGATATTAACGGCCTGGTTGGTCAGCAACACCCATTCCAGGTAATTGATCTCCCCGTTCAGGTACTGTTCGTTAGCCCCCCGGATCATGGTATCTGCCTGCTGCAGCGCAGAGGATTCATAATAGTGCACGGCTTGTAATGTTTTATCGTATTGTATAAGGGCCTGCCGGTACTCCGCCTGCATTTGCTCCAGGCCGGCTTCATACTTTTGCTGCGCCAGGGCCTGGTTGATCCTGCCGGCATTGATCCGGGCCTTCTGCGCCTGGAAGAACAGGGGAATGCCCACGCCTACCTGTACGGACTGGAAACGGTCCGAGGAGGAGTAATACCGGTCGTCCGCTCCCATGCCCCGGATGCTGGTATTGTTATAGGCCACGAACAGGTCGGGCAGCAGCCGGGCTTTTTCCACGCGGTATTGCTGAGCGCTGATCTGCTGCTGCTGTGACAGGAGGCGCAGGTAAGGATGTTGCGATAAAGCAGCGGTATCTGCCACCGGGGGCAGGGCCATTTTCAAGGCAGTGCTGTCCGGCTCCACGTCTGCATCGGTATGCAGCAGCCATTTCAGCCGGGATCGCAGGATGTCATAGTCCTGCAGCAACTGTTTAAGCTGCTGGCCCGCCTGCCCGCGTTGCGTGGCGGCCGTAGCCTTCTCCACGATATTGGTTTCCCCCTTTTCAAACCGCAGGGCTGCTTTTTCCAGGAAGGTTGCATACAGGCTGTCCGTATATTCCAGCAGGTGTTTCTTATACCGCAGGTACAGTAGCTGGTAATATACCGTGGTGACCTGCTTGCGCAGGGCGGTTTCATTGACCGCCACATTTAGCTGGCCGCCTTTCCATTCCTCCGCCAGCAGCGCCTGCTGCCGGGCATAAATAGTGGGAAACTGCATGCTTTGCGCAAAGGAGAACTTTGTATCGTTATAAGCGCTGTTGATCTGCCCGTAATCGCCGGTGATCATGGTTTGCCCTACATTCCATCCGCTGCCTTTCAGCTTTTGCAGGTAAGCGGCGTACAGCTTGTCGTTTTGGAGCGAAAGATTGTGCCGCAGCGCCGTGTCAATGGCTGCCTGTAAAGATATAGGCGTTTGCGCGTTTACGTTAGACAGCGGCAACAGGAACAGGATCACCAGCAGCGCGGTTACGGCTGCTGCTTTAGGCGGCCGCCGATGCCCGCTTTTTTCAAAGATCAGGTACAGCGCGGGCAGTATAAATAAAGTGAGAAAGGTAGCCACCAGCAGGCCACCGATCACCACCGTGGCCAGGGGGCGTTGCACTTCCGCCCCGGCGCCCTGGCTGAGTGCCATGGGCAAAAAGCCCAGTGACGCCACGGAGGCCGTCATCAGCACCGGCCGCAGCCGCACTTTAGTACCTTCCAGTATGATCTGCCGGACATCGGCCTGCCCGGCCGCCTTCAGGCGGTTGAATTCCGCGATCAGCACGATGCCGTTCAATACGGCCACGCCAAACAGTGCGATAAAACCTACGCCGGCGGAAATACTGAACGGCATGCCCCGCAAAGCCAGGGCAAAGATGCCGCCGATAGCGGATAAGGGAATGGCGGAATAGATCAGCAGGCCCTGCTTCACGGAATGAAAAGCAAAGTACAGCATCAGGAGTATCAGCAGCAAGGCTACCGGCACGGCAATGCCCAGCCGCTGCCGGGCCGCCTCCAGGTTCTCGAATGCGCCGCCATAAGCCACCTGGTAACCGGGTGGCAGCTTGATACGCTGCTGCTGCTTTTGCCGGAGCTCCTGTACGATGCTTTGCACATCGCGGCCGCGCACATTAAAGCCAACGATCACCCTGCGTTTCGCATCCTCCCGTTGTATCTGGGCGGGCCCCTCTTCAATATTGACGTCCGCCACCTGGTATAAAGGTATCTGCGGGCCAGCCGGTGTTGGTATGAGCAACTGCTGTACGTCGGACAGGTCCTGCCGCCGGGCGCCGCTTACGCGCACCACCAGGTCAAAACGCCGCTCCCCTTCATATACCAGCCCGCTGCTCTGGCCGGCGAAGGCGGCATTCACCGTTTTATTGATATTGCTGATATTCAACCCATACTGGGCAATGGCGGCACGGTTATAACGGATCACGATCTGCGGCATGCCCGTGATATGCTCTACATAGAGGTCGCTGGCCCCGCGGATGGTACGTACGATCTCGCCCAGCCGGCCGGCCAATGCGGCCAGCGTGTCCAGGTCCTCACCATAGATCTTGCAAACCACATCCTGGCGGGCGCCGGTCATCAGCTCATTAAAGCGCATCTGTACCGGGTACTGAAAGCCAAAAGTCACACCCGGCACATCTTCCAGGGCTTTGCCCATTTTTTCGGCCAGCTCGTTGAAAGTGGCGGCAGAGGTCCATTCATCCTTATCTTTCAATATCACCATCATATCACTGGCCTCCAGCGGCATCGGGTCGGTAGGTATTTCACTGCTGCCGGTCTTGCCTACCACTTTTATTACTTCCGGGAATTTTTCCAATAATATCTTACTCCCCCGGGACACCGCCGCGACAGAAGCTTTGAGGCTGCTGCCCGTCATCACCCGCGTTTCCACGGCAAAATCCCCTTCTTCCAGTTGCGGTATGAACTCGCCGCCCAGCCGGCTCAGTACAAAGACGGCCACCAGCAGCAGGGCAAAAGCCGACAGGATCATGATCCTGGGATGATATAACACTTTGTCCAGCACCCGCTGGTAGCGGCTGCCCAGCCGGTCCATCATCCTGTCAGACCAGTTGGCTTTCTGCGGTATTTTTTTGCTCAGGAAGAGGGCGCTCATCATCGGTACGTATGTAAGTGACAGGAGGAAAGCGCCGAACAGGGCAAATGCCACTGTTTGCGCCATTGGTTTAAACATTTTCCCCTCAATGCCGGACAGTGCGAAAATGGGCAGGTACACCACCAGGATGATCAGTTCTCCGAAAACGGCCGCGTTCAGCATCCGGCCGGATGTTTCCTTCACCAGTCCGTCCATTTCTGCCTGCGAAAGGCGGGCCCGGGAAGAATGGTGCAGGCGGTACATGCAGCCTTCCACGATGATCAGGGTGCCGTCCACGATCAGCCCGAAATCCAGCGCACCCAGGCTCATCAGGTTGCCGCTGACATTAAAAATGTTCATCAATATCACGGCCACCAGCATAGACAGGGGGATCACGGAAGCTACCAGCAACCCCGCGCGCAGGTTGCCCAGGAACAACACCAGCACAAATACCACTATCAATGCGCCTTCCAGCAGGTTGCGCTCCACGGTGCCGATGGCGTTGTTCACCATTTTGGTACGGTCCAGGAAGGGGTCTATGATCACGCCTTCAGGCAATGTTTGCTGTATCTGCTGTATCCTGTCCTTGATATTATGGATCACCTCGTTGCTGTTGGCGCCCTTCAGCATCATGACCACCGCCCCGGCTACTTCCCTTTCCCCGTTGTAGGTCATGGCGCCGTAACGGGTGGCATAGCCCTCCTCTACATCGGCCACATCCCTTACCAGCAGCGGCGAACCGGCGGCGGTGTTCTTTATAACAATGTTGCCGATATCTTCCGGGCTGCCTACCAGGCCCTCGCTCCGGATAAACAGGGCTACCGGCCCCTTTTCAATATAAGCACCGCCTGTATTCTGGTTATTGCTTTCCAGGGCGGTGAATACATCGCCGATGGTAATACCGTAAGCGCTCAATTTCTCGGGCACCACGGCTATTTCGTACTGTTTGAGATAACCGCCGAAGCTGCTCACGTCCGCCACGCCCTTTACGCCCAGCAGTTGCCGCCGTATGATCCAGTCCTGTATAGTGCGCAGCTCCATGGGCGTATATTTGCCCTCATAACCTTTGGCCGGCCTTACCGTATACTGGTAAATTTCGCCCAGGCCGGTAGTTACCGGCGCCAGCCGGGGAATACCTACACCGGCGGGTACCTGTGACTGTACTTCCTGCAGGCGCTCCGCTACCTGCTGCCGCACCCAGTAAATATCCACATCGTCCTCAAATACTACGGTTACTACAGACAGCCCGAACCTGGAAAAGCTGCGTATCTTCTTCAGCCCGGGTATATTACTGCAAACCAGCTCCACCGGGAAAGAGATCAACCGCTCCACGTCCGGCGCGCCCAGGGAAGGGCTCACCGTGATGATCTGCACCTGGTTCTCTGTAATGTCCGGCACCGCATCTATCGGCAAGCGGGTTATCTCATATGTGCCGTAAGCGATCAGTCCCAGCATGCAAAGGGCCACGACCAGTTTGTTACGGATCGAAAAACGTATGATATGATTAAGCATTCCTTATAATGTGCTAATGACCTGATATGCTGATGTGCTGATATCTGTAGCATTTGCGGGCGGATATACTAATAGAATGGAATGTATTACAAATGAAGGAGCATGCAACGCATATTCCTGCATCAGCACATCAGCATATTAGCATATCAGCACACCACAGGGCGTGGCGGCTCAAAAATGTCCGGGTGATAAATGAAGGGGTGTAATTTGTTGATATAGTCAGGGTAGACAACCGCTACCTGCCGGTGCGTAACAATGGTAAGCTGCGGCTGCAGCGGCGGCAGGGGCACCGGGCTGAAATAAGCGGCCGGCTCATGGGACTTAAAAGGCAGTTCCATATCGCGCTCATAATCCTTATCACGTACGTCGCCGCTGAAATAATGTAATATCACAAAGCGTTCCAGGGAGATGCCGGGGTTTTCCTGGCGGTGCTCGTGCAGGTGCGCAAAGAAAATAGGAATCCTCAGCAACTCGTTACACTGCGTTGCATTACAAAGGTGAAGCACCAGTAACCATATGCCGATAGCACGACGCACAATGCAAAAATAAAAAGTAAAAAAGAAAAAGTAGCTTTTTACTTTTTTACTTTTTATTTTTTATTTCTTACTTCACCCCCTGCTTCCAGGCCTCCGCCATTAAGGCGGCGCCGGCAATGCTGGGGTGCACGCCGTCACCGGTCCAGTATGCACCGGGGGCAGTTTTCTGCGCTTTGTCAAATACGCTTTGGTAAGGGATGAACACCGCGTTGAAGCTGGCGGCGATCTCACGCGCTGCCTGCCGGTACTCGTTGAAATCCGGATACCAGCGGTCATCCACGGCCTTCACGCCGGTTACGGCAAAGGGCTCGCCTATGATCAACTGTACATTGGGCAGTTTTTCTTTGGTACGGGTAAGCAGGGCTTTGAAATCATCCCGGTACTTCTGTATGGTGCCGTCGTAATTGCCGTTCAGCTTGTGCCAGAAATCGTTCACGCCTATCAGTATGCTCAGCACATCGGGCTTCAGGTCCAGGCAGTCCGCGTCCCAGCGCTCCGCCAGCTGGTATACCTTGTTGCCGCTGATGCCTTTATTATAGATCTTCAGGTTTTTGCCCGCATGCTGCTCCAGCAGGGAGGCGGCGGCCAGGAAAGCGTAGCCATGTCCCAGTGCACCGGTGTTATTGGGCTCCATTTCACTGCGCTTGCGGCCTGCATCGGTAATGGAATCGCCCTGGAAAAGCACCACCGCATCTTTCTTCAGCGTTATTTTCGGCGCTTTCCCGGCCGGCTCTTTTGCTAAAGCTGCGGATACGATCTGCGGCATGCCCAGGGCCATGATGCCGCCTGCGGCCGCTTTCTTCAAAAATTTTCTGCGATCAGTTTGTGGAATCATTATGCTGTGTTTTTTTATTCACCCATCAAAATACAATAGTTCTTATTTTTATCAAAACAAAAGCCATGAACGGTACTTTCCTGAAGAACTACGGCAATATGATATGGTTGCTATGCGGTATTATTGCCGGCAGCGTACTGGGATTGGTGTTAGGCGACCGCGTTGCGGTACTGAAACCGGTGGGGGATATATTCCTGAACCTGTTGTTTACGGCGGTGATCCCCCTGGTGTTCTTTGCCATTGCTTCGGCCATTGCCAATGTAGATGCCACGCAAAAGCTGGGGCGCATTATGTCCATAATGGTGCTGGTATTCCTGGGCACTGTGCTGGTATCCGCTTTCCTCACCGTTGTAACGATCTGGATCTTCCCGATCCATGAGCAGCTTACGCCCCAGCCGGGATTCACAGAGCATGTGGAAAATATAACCGCGGGGCAGCAGATCACAGAGCTGCTTACCGCCAACGAATTCTACCTGCTGCTATCACGCCGGGCCATGCTGCCCCTGATCATCTTCTCCGTGCTCACAGGATTCGCGGTGTTGAAGACCGGCGCTGCCGGGGAGCCTTTTCGCCGTTTCCTTCATTCCGGCAACGAAGTAATGAAAAGCCTGATCATCGTGATCATGAAGCTGGGGCCTGTTGGGCTGGGCGCTTATTTCGCCTACCAGGTAGGCATACTGGGACCGCAGTTGTTCGGCATCTACGCACGCTCCATGGCTGTGTATTACGGGTTCGGCTTGTTTTATTTCGTAGTGCTGTTCACGGTATACGCCTTCATTGCAGGCGGCATACCGGGCATCCGGCTGTTCTGGAAAAATAACATCGTACCCTCGCTGACGGCGGTGGGCACCTGCAGCAGCATTGCCACCATCCCGGCCAACCTGGAAGCCACGGCCAGGATGCAGGTGCCGGGGCATATCAGCAATATCGTGATCCCGCTGGGGGCCACCCTTCATAAAGACGGGTCCAGCATTTCTTCCATCGTAAAAATAGCGGTGGTGTTCACCATGTTCGGCAAGTCGCTGACAGGGGTGGATACGGTGCTGCTGGCACTGGGCATTACCGTTATTGTAAGCATGGTAGAAGGTGGCGTGCCCAACGGGGCTTACATCGGCGAACTGCTCATGATCTCCGTATACGGTTTTCCGCCGGAAGCATTGCCCGCCGCCATGATCATCGGCACGCTGGTAGACCCGATGGCCACCTTGCTGAACGCTACCGGGGATAATGTATCGGCTATGATGGTCGCCCGCCTGGTAAAACCCAAATCTCAAATACCAAATACCAAATTCCAAAATTGAGTACAAGCCGCCTGTACTATTTGCAGATGGCTATTCAGGCTGGTGCCTATTTTCCGTTTTGGTATTTGGTATTTGGAATTTGAAATTTCTCACTTTACTTTCTTTCCACTTCTCCACACTTCCAGTATCTTCCGGGTGTTCCGTATATCCAGGGTAGGATCACCGTCCAGCACCATAAAGTCCGCTTTTTTGCCCGGCTGCAAAGTCCCATACAATTGATCGATGTGCAGCATTTCCGCACCATTGCGGGTGGCGGCGGTGATCGCTTCCAGGGGCGTCATGCCGGCTTCTGTCATGAGCTGCAGCTCCAGGTGCTCGGAAAAGCCCTGGGCGCGCACGGGAAAGGCGCCGGAGTCCGTGCCCATGATGATCTTCACGCCGGCGCTGTCCAGCTTGTGCAGGTTGCGCTGGGCCATGAGGAACGCCTGCATCTTCTTTTCCCGCGCAGGGTCCTTTTGCTGCTGCTGCTTGTAGGTGTCGCTGATCAGCATTTCCCACACGCCCGGCTCCAGGGATGCTTTAAAGAAAGGATCGTTTAGCCATTCAGGTTGCCCTGCATATACGAAATTGTATTCGTCCAGTGAAAGGGTGGGAATATACGCGGTACCTTTTTCCTTCATGGCGGTAATCAGCGCATCGTCCACTTCCTGGTCGCGTATGCTGTGGGCCAGCACATCCACACCCGCATTCACCAGGCGCCGGGCATCCTCCTGGTAGTATACATGGGCGGCTACTCGCAGCTTGTTACGATGAGCTTCCGCGATAGCCGCTTCATAAACGGCGGGCGGCAGTTTGGTACGCTCATCCGTACCATCCACCCAGATCTTCACGAAATCCACTTTCAGCTCCGCCAGTTGGCGAATGGCCTTTACCGCTTCTTCCGGCGTTTCGGGGCGCAGCACTTTGCTGGCCAGGCTGGCGGGCGGCGGCCCTTCTTTGGCGCCTATGCCATAACCGGCCGTGTAGAAGGTAGCGCCGGGCAGGCGTTCCTGCTGTGAGGCATCGCGCAACTGGAACACCGACGGCTGGTCCATGCCCAGGCTCAGCACCTGGGTAACGCCAAAGGATTCATATTTTTTCAACTGGCTCACAACATTGCTGAAAGTATAATTGGCAGGGGAAGACTCGTTGCCTTTCAGCAAGCCCAGGTGCGCATGTGCAGCAACCAGTGTAGGCATTACAGTTTTACCCATGCCGTCCACGATGCGGGCATCGGCCGGCATGGGAGCGCCGGCAGGCAATACCTTTGTGATCAGGCCTTTTTCTATGGCCAGGCTCACCTTCTTTTTAGGCGCGGCGCCGGTGCCGTCTATCAGCGTAATGTTCCTGAGCACCAGGAACCTGGGTAATTTTTTTGCAGGAGGCTGTTGCCGGGCATAAGCGCTGCAAACGCAGCAAAGCAGGAGCAGCGGTAAATAGCGGCGTAGGTTCATAAGCGAGTGTATTAGGATTCAGACCTTCGAAGTTAGCCTTTTCCCCCCGCTTTTTAAAGCTGCAGGCCGGGTAAGTGCGAAGTGAGCAGTGGGTGTTAACATTGTATTTGTGTTTGCGTTAACATCTGATTAATGTCTTATTCCTTTCAACAGTCGTAATGTTGCTACTGACAAATTGTAGTGTAAATTCTAGGCAAAGTTGTCGAACCGCCCATTCCTGGGCGGTTTTCTTATGCGATCTTCCCATCCACCAGGTGGATCATCCGGTCCGTTCTGCGGGCAAAATCCTCATCGTGCGTCACCATCAGGATGGTCTGCCCGTTTTCCGAGGATATCTTTTTAAACAGGTCGAATACCAGCCCGGCGTTATAGCTGTCCAGGTTGCCGGTAGGCTCATCGCCCATAATGATCAAAGGATCATTGATCAGCGCCCGTGCTATGGCCACCCGCTGCTGCTGCCCGCCGGACAGTAAAGCGGTGCGCTTGCCGGCCTGGTCTTTCACACCCAGTAGCTCCAGCAGGTCGCAGGCTTTTTGCGTGGCTGCTTCACCGGACAAGCGGCCCCGCTTCAGGGCGGGTAATTTAACGTTGTCCAGCGCTGTGAATTCCGGCAGCAGGTAGTGGAACTGGAACACAAAACCGATGTGCTCATTGCGGAAACGGGCCAGCCAGGGGCCGGGCTTCCCGCGTACCTCTTCCCCGTGTATGCGGATGCTGCCTTCAAAATCCGTATCCATGGTGGAGAGCAGGTACAGCAGGGTGGATTTGCCGCTGCCGGACTTGCCCGTCAGCGCCGCAAAAGTGCCGGCTGTTATGCTGAAGCTGATATCCTTCAGCACCTGCATCTGCTGCGGATTGTAGAAGTATTTATTGACGCCTGCTATTTCCAGTACCTTGTCTTCCATGATTATCCTCTTATAATGTTGATAGGGTCCAGTTTTGCGGCCTTGCGCGAAGGCAGGAAGCCTGCCAGCGTGGTGGTAATAAGCCCGAAACAGAACGCGGTCACGTAGTAAATGATGTCAAAGCTCACGGGCAGGTGGTCCAGCGATATCATGATATCACTCTTATACGGCACTTTGGAGATGCCCCAGGCCATTAAAAAGCCAAAGCACAGGCCTGCCAGGGCACCCGCCACGCCAATGGTGAGCGCCTGCGCAAGGAATATCCAGCGCACATCGCGGTCGGAAAAGCCCATGGCTTTCAGGATGGCGATGTCCTTCATCTTTTCATAGATCATCATCGTGAGAATATTGAAGATGCCAAAACCCGCAACCATCAGTATGGTAACCGCCACCCCGTACACAATGAGGCTGCGCAACCTTTCCGAGGCCAGCAGGGTGGCATTGTCCTGCTGCCAGTCAGAAGCGCTGTAATCAAAGCGCCTGGCCCATGCAGCCGCCAGCTCCGGCGCCTGCTCATTATCATGCAGCCGCACCTTGATGTCGGTAATATAGGAGGCCGGCACGCCCAGCAGGCGCTGCACGGTATTCAGGCTCGCATAGCTCTGTTCATCATCGATGGCGGTAAGGCCGGTCTTAAATATACCCGTTACCGTTACCAGGAAGCTGCCGCCCCGGTTGGTGGTAACGGTCAGATGGTCGCCGGTGCTTACGTTCAGCTTCCGGGCCAGCCCGGCGCCCATCACCAGGCTGTTGGGGCGGGTGGACAACTGTTCCAGGCTGCCTGTAATGATCTTGTCCGACAGGTTAAATAAGCGGTCTTCCGCTTCCACATCTATGCCCAGTATGCGGCCGTTGATGTTCACGGCGCCCAGGTGATAAAATACCTGTGTGCTGAGGGAGGCCGCCACCGCCTGTACGCGCGGGTCCTGCGACAATTGCTTTACCGCCTGGCGGCCGTCCTTCAGGTTCAGCATTTCTTCTTTGGGCTTTACGTGATGCACGATGTTCACGTCCGCCGGGTATTGCTGCTGCAGGATGCTGACCTCGTTGGCGCTTACTTCGTTATACAGGCGCACATCGGGTGTTTGCGACATGGACACTGCCCAGGTGTACTCCCCTACTCCCACGATGAAGCTGACCATGAAGATGAAAACGGCAATACCAAAGGCAACACCAGCCGTAGCCACAATGGTCTGCTTCAGCTTGCTGCGCATATGCGTAAAGGCAATATAAAACTGCAGGCGGTTCATGACTGTTCCGGTTTAATGACGATATCTCCTTCCCGCAATCCCTGCTTTATTTCTATTTCGTTGCCGGATGATATACCGCGCTGCACTTTGATCCTTTGCGGGCCTTTGTCCTTTTGCAGCAGCACCGTATCGCCCGGCAGCAGGTAATCCTGCGGCACCATCAGCACCGGCTGTTTGCGGCGTATCACGATGTTGGCCTCCACGGAGGATTGCGGCAGGAAAGGCTTGCTGGATAATACTTCCGCTTCCACTTTAAAGCTCCGGGTTTCCGGTTGCAGCACCGGGTCTATCTTGTTGATGCGGGCCGCAAAAACGGTTTCCCCGTACATATCCGTCTGGAAATCCACCTCCTGGCCCAGTTGAATTTTCGCCATATCACGCTCATCCACCAGCAGCTCCAGGCGGAACGATGCGGGGGAGCCTACCAGGAAAAGCGGCTGGCCGGGTTGCACCGCATCGCCTTGCTTATAATACGATTTGTACACCTTACCGTCCATAGGGCTTTCCAGTGTGCGTCCTTCCTGGGTCTGGCGCTGCCGGGCGGCCTCCTGGTCTGCCTGCAGGGCCTCCCGCAGCAGGCTGTTGCGCCGGCTGTCATACTGCTGCTGCAGCTCCAGGTACCTGGCCTGGCTGGCCTCCATCTGCAGGCGCGCCTCCTCCGCATCCCGCACGGATACCGCTCTCTCCGGCAGCAGGTCCAGGTAGCGCTGCGCATTTACGGAGTCCTTTTTATACTCCTGGCGGGACAGGGCTATTTGGGTTTCCAGCTCTTTCAGGGCCGGAGAAGCGCTGCCCGCGTGCTGCCTTGCCAGCGCTGCCTGCCGGGAGGACAATTGCAGCAGGGTGCGCTGGCCGGGCGTGCCCAGCACCGCCAGCACGGCCCCTGCCTGCACACTGTCGCCATCCTCCACGTTAACCCGGAGCACCCGGTCGTAATCATTGGCGCCCAGGAAATAATATTCCGCAGGCATCAGCGATCCGGAAGCATATACGGCTTCGTTGAGCATTTTTGTTTGTACAGTATAGGCCTGTTCCTGCCGTTTACAGGCTGCCAGCAGCAGGGCCGCTGCGAATATGGCCGTGTGAAGTTGCATATCAGGGTCGATTTTGTAGATAATGTAATGTGGTGTAATGCTGCCAGTAGCCCAGCTTTGCCTGCAGGTGATCCTGGTGGGCCTGGTACAGGTCTTCCGTTACCTGCCGGATCTCGATCATATTGACCAGTCCTTTCTCCAGCTTATGCAGGGACAGTTGCACATTCTGCTCCGCCAGCATGATCTTTTCCCTGGCCGCCTGTACGGATTGCCAGGCATCCTGCAATTGCAGCTTTTCCTGCCGGTAGCTTTGCTCCTGCGTTTGCCGGTAATGGGCAAACTCCTGCAGGGAGCGCTGCCATAGCAGTTTTCGCCGGGCCGGCTCATGGAACAGCTCGCGGGCCGAGAGCAGGGGAATGCGCAGGCGTAGCCCTACCGTGCCCACATCATACCAGTCGCCCTGCTGCCAGAAATCGAAGGAGCTGCCAAAGGCCAGGCGGCTGTAGCTGGCGCTGGCAGAGAGCACCGGCCACCAGCGGGAACGCGCTACTTTCCATTCCCTTTCCGCTACCTGTGTTTTCAGTTGCTCCGCTTCAAAGCCGGGCAGGTACTGCGGGTCAAATACCGGTGCCTGCGGCGCTTCCAGCGATGTATCTGTTACGATCTGCAGGCTGTCGCGGAAGGGATATCCCATCCAGCCCTTCAGGGTAAGGCGCGCCACCTGCAGCGCCGTTTGCGCCTGTTGCGCGGCCTCCTGCCGGTTGGTGAGCAATGTTTGCGACTGGTTAAGCGCAATCTTGTCGATCAGCCCCTTGCCAAACTGCGCGGCGATCAGCCGGTGCATGTGCGCATAGCTGCGCGCCTGCTCCTGCGTGATATGCAACTTTTGCCGCCTGACCTGCATATCATAGAACGACTGCCGCACATTGCGCTCCAGCAGCACTTTAAACGAAGCCGTTTGCGCAGCCTGCTGCTGGCTTTGCAGCACACCCAGCTTCACAGATTGCCAGGAGCCGGCGTCCACCAGGCTGACCCCGGCTTCCAGCCCGTAATTGGCCAGCCAGGGCGTGCTGATGCGCACCGGTATGTAAGTGCCGGGAGGCTGCCCCACTAGCTCGCCGGGAAATACCTGGATGGGTATCTTATAGTTATAGTCCATCTGCCCGGTAGCGTTGATCGTGGGCAGGAGCGCCGCGCGGGCGGCGCGCTCTTCCCGCGCCGCCGCCTGGTTACTTTCCAGGGCGGCCAGCAATTGGTGATTGTGCCGCAAGGCGTACTGCAGGCAACTATCCAGCGACCATTGGGCGGCCGCTGCAAAGGGAGCCAGGGCCAGTATAAGCACCGTTGTAAGTTTCTGTAGCATGTGTAATGCTTAAGGGATTGACTATTAGTTCTTTTAGTTCTGATCTGAAAGAACCAAACTGAGCAAAAAAAAGGCCGGTTACGGCTGCCTCATTTTCTGCCATTTTTTATGCAACAAAGGATATTCCAACTGCAGCATTTTAAAGAAGCCGGCTGCTTCCTTCAACTGGCCGGACAATTTGTCCCGGCCTTTGCGGGAGCGCGCCAGGTCCTCAAACATGTCCTGCATCATGGCATACTTCTGCATCACATTGTCCAGGGAGAACCATTTATCCATATTGAGGTAGAAGTAGCGTTTGCGGGAGCCTGTCTTCATTTCATAATCTACCATTCCTATATCGCCCAGCATCCTGAGGGCGTTGGACACGGCGCTTTTGCTGACCTTGAAATACGCCACCATTTCCCCGAAGGTAGCAGCCCCCTCCGGGTGCAACATCAGGTACACGGTGAGCCTGGCCGCCACCGGGGACATACCGTTCTTTTCCAGTAGCAGTCCGTACTGCTCTACTTTGTCCTCGTGCTTTTTCATTCGCAGGTAACTTTCTGTCAGCGCTCCTGCGAAGATACAGTTAGTTCTCCACAAAAAGAACCAAAATCCACTTATTGTTTTAAAGCGGCGATGGTAGCTGCGATGCCTTTCCCGTAAGTGCAGGGTTGAAAATCAAAATACCGGTCAAATTTGGCAGAGTCGAAGATGTATGGCTCCGTATTCTGGTACAGCATTTCATGCAGCTCGCCGATCGTGGTGCTGAAAAGGCCGGCCAGCTTGACCATAAATCCTCCCATTTTGGAATAGGCGGGCTTTACCTGCAGTTGCTCCGCGATCAGTGCTATGTATTCTTTGCCGGTAAGCGCGGGGTTAAAAGTAGGCATGTGCCATACCTGGTTGTCCGTAGCGGGGTCCTGGCCCAGCTGGTACATGGCCCTGCCGGCATCCGGCGTATAGGTATAGCTGTGCACTACATCGTCGCGGCCCAGCCACATGGCTTTCCGGCCTTTGGCCAGCTTGTTGATCACTAACAGGTTCAGCACGCTGGTAGAGTCTGCCCCGGGGCCATAAAAGTCCGCCGAGCGGGCAATGCTGGCCCTGATATTACCCGCCTTTGCCTCCTCCATCAACCGGGTGGCGATGCGCGCCCGGATCTCCCCTTTCCTGCTGATAGGGTGATAGGGCGTATCTTCCGTCATAGGCCCCTTCACTAACCCGTACATATACACGTTGTCAAAAAAGATCAGCCGGGCATTGGCGGCTTTACAGGCATCAATCGCGTTCTCCATGATCCTGGGCCAGGAGGCGGCCCATATTTTCCGGTCATAGGTGAGGCCGGCGCAGAGATACACTACGTCTGACCCGCTGACCGCCGCTTTGGTCTGTTCATAATTGGTCAGGTCGGCAGCGGCAATATCTGTATCCGCCGACATTGCTTTGGGCTGACGGCTGACCAGCTTCACCGGCTGCTGATGCTGCAGCAATACTTTTGTAAGCTCTTTGGCAATGATGCCGCCTGCGCCAAGGATAGTATGTCTCATAGAATGAGTGTTTAGTAGTTAACAGACGAAACAAAATAGAAAATATTGTTCAAAATAATATTTGGTTTACTAAACACTGTTCAGTAAGTTTGCATCGTAAACAAAATAACATGGGCATCGCTGACAGAAAAGAAAGGGAAAAGCTGGAAATGAAGCGCCTCATTATGGAGGCGGCTATGCGCATGTTCGTGGAAGAAGGTTACGAAAAAACCTCCATCCGCAATATTGCGGACAAAATAGAGTACAGCCCGGCTACCATCTACCTGTATTACAAGGACAAGGACGACCTGCTGTATGATGTACAGGGGCAGGCGTTTGAGCAGTTGCTCCGCACCTTCCGGGAAAAGGCCGTCAGCAAAAGCCCGCTGAAAAAGCTCGAACAGATCAGCAAGGCATATGTGCAGTTCGGGCTGGAGCACCCGGACCTGTACGACCTGATGTTCATTATCCGCGCTCCCATGAACAAGGTAGAAAAAGAGGAGGCCTGGCTGAACGGCGAGGGTTGTTTCCAGTTCCTGCTGGACTGCCTGGAGGACTGTACCGCACAGAAATTGCTGCGCTTCCGGGATAAAATGGTAGCCGCCTTATCCATATGGTCCATGGTGCATGGCCTGGTGGCGCTGAACGTGCGCTGCCGTTTCAAGGTAATGAAAATGGAAGAGGACGGCGTGCGCCATGCCATTGATACTGCGATAGAAGATTATCTGAAAATGATAAAGAACTGAAAAAAAGGAATTGCGGAGACGCGATTTTTTTTGCCCGTAAACTAAACAGTGTTCATTATGTCAACGAAGGTTAATAACTTATTTACATTCATATTAATAATGCTGATTATCAGCGCCGCCACACCGGCCACTGCCCAGACCGGCGCGCTGGAGCAATACATCGGGGAAGCGTTTGCCCGCAACCAGGCATTGCAGCAAAGAACCTTCCGGTTGGAAAAAGCCATGTACGCCCTGCAGGAAGCACGGGGCCTTTTCCTGCCACAGGTAAGCCTCATGGGCACCTACACGCGCACCAGCGGCGGACGCACCATTGATGTACCGATCGGCGACCTGATGAACCCTGTGTATGCCACGCTGAACCAATTGACCAACAGTGACAAGTTCACGCCCGTCAGCAACCAGTCTTTCCTGCTGAACCCGGACAATTTCTACGACGCCAAAGTGCGCACCTCCCTCCCGCTCATCAATACGGAAATATGGTATGCGCAGAAAATACGCCGGGAAGACATCAGCCGGCAGCAGGCAGCCGTAAACGTGTACAAACGACAGTTGGTGAAGGACGTTAAAACCGCCTACTACCAGTACTTCCAGGCGGTGCGTGCAGTGGACATCTACAATAACGCGCTGCTGCTGGTGCGGGAGAACATCCGCGTGAACCAGAGCATGCTGCGCAACGGGATACGCAACAGCACCTCCCTGACCCGCGCACAAACGGAGGAGCAACGCACGCTGGCCGCCATTACCGCGGCCAGGAACGACCAGCAGAACGCCCGCTCCTACTTCAATTTCCTGCTGAACCGCCCGCTCACAGACAGCATCCTGGCGGACAGCGCAGCGCTGGCCGTGGTGCAAACCGCCCCGGCAGACACGCTATCAGGTATCAGCGGCCGCGAAGAGCTGGTGCAACTGGAAAAAACCAAACAAATGGCGCTGCTGCAGGAAAAGCTGCAACGGTCCGCCTTTATTCCCAAGCTGAGCACTTTCCTCGACCTGGGATCACAAGCCTACAACTGGGACTTCAACGATAAATCACGCTACTACCTCTGGGGCCTGAACCTGCAGTGGGACATCTTTTCCGGCGGCCAGCGGCGCAGCCGCGCCCGGCAGGCAGCCACCGATGCGGCCACCGCCCAGGCAGCTTACGATGAAACGGAACAGGCGCTGAAACTGGAGCTCGACAGGGCGGATAATAATTACCAGACCGCGCACAGCAACTATCACAGCGCGCAAACACAACTGCAACTGGCGGAAAAATACTACCGCGACCAATTGAAGGTGTACAAGGAAGGACAGCTCCTGTACATAGAGCTGCTGGACGCCCAGCAACAGCTCACCAATGCAAGGCTGGAGCTGCTGCAGGCTTATGCGCAGGTACAGGTAGCACAGGCGGAGATAGAAAGAGCGGAAGCGGGTTACCCGTTATAATGTGCTGATGTACCGCAATGATTGTTAATTATTAATTATTAATTATTAATTCAAAGATGAAACCGATCTATGCAATATTGCTGCTGGCCGCCGGTACGGCGGCGCTGCAGGCCTGCGGCAGCCACTCTGCTGCTTCCGAAATACCGCAACATACGGCCATCCCGGTGCAGTTGCAGCCACTGGACGCGGAAGCAAGAGACATCACCATACCCGTATCCGGGCAATTCACTACAGATGATGAAGTATTGCTGTCCTTTAAAACAGACGGCATCATACAGCGCATACTGGTGAAGGAAGGCGACGCCATCCGCCGGGGACAGACCGTAGCCATCCTGGACCCCACTGAAATAGACGCCCAGGTAAAACAGGCGCAACTGTCCTATGAAAAGGCGCAGCGCGATCACCAGCGCACCAATAACCTATATAAGGACAGCGTGGCCACCCTGGAGCAACTGCAGAATGCCCAAACTGCACTGGACATAGCCCGGCAACAATTGCGCACCGCGCAGTTCAACCGCAGCCATTCCGTGATCACGGCGCCGCGCAACGGTTATGTGCTGCGTAAGCTGGCCAGTGAGGGGCAGCAGGTAAAATCCGGCGCCGCGGTGATAGAGACCAACGGCGCCCTGTCCGGCAACTGGATGCTGCGCGTGGCGGTGAGCAACAAGGAATGGGCCGCCATCCACCTGCAGGACAGCGCCCGCGTGGAAGTGGAGTCCGTGCCCGGCAAAACCTTCGCGGGCATTGTTTCCCGCCGGGCCGAAGGCGTGGACCCTGTTACCGGCTCTTTCATGATAGACATCCGTCTGACCGGTAAAAAGCCGGATGCTATTGCCTATGGCATGTTTGGCAAGGCGGTGATACACGCCAGCGGCGCCCCTGCCGCCGGCAACACAGCCGGCCCCTGGGCCATTCCCTACGATGCTTTGCTGGACGGTGATGGCAGCACCGGCTATGTATTTGTTACCAACGACAAACGCACCGCGCATAAAATAAAGGTGAGCATTGCCGGCATGGAAAAAGACCAGGTGATCATCAGCAAAGGACTGGAAGGCGCGCGCCAGCTCATTATTTCCGGCAGCGCTTACCTGACGGACAGCAGTAAGATAACCGTAGTGGCAGACACCCTTTCAAAACATTAACGGATGAAACCGAGCATAACAGCCCCTGCTTTTTCACAGGAACATATTCATGCGAGGTTCCATCCGACCCGTAAACAATCAAACATTAACGGATGAAAATATCAGATTACGCAGTAAAGAACTACCAGTTCACCCTGGTGATCTTTATCATGATCATTGTACTGGGCATTACTACGCTGCTGAACATGCCACGATCCGAAGACCCGGAGATGCATGCGCCCTCCTATACCGTGGTGGTGGTATACCCCGGCACCAGTCCTAAAGATATGGAGGAGCTGGTAGTAGACCCGCTGGAAAAAGAGATATACAGCCTGGAGGATATCAAGCGTATCCGCACCACCATGAGCGACGGGCTGGCCGTGCTGCGCGTGGAATACAAGTACAGCAGCAACGTAGACGACAAGTACCAGGAAATTGTACGCACGGTGAACAATAAACGCCGGGATCTGCCGCAGACCAACCTGAGCATCGATATCCAGAAGGTGCAGCCCTCCGACGTGAACATCATGCAGATAGCGCTGATATCCGAGAACGCGCCGCGGGACAAGCTGAAATACTACGCGGAGAAGCTGCAGGACGAGCTGGAGAAGCTGGCCCCGCTGAAGAACGTGGAGATACACGGCCTGCCCGAACAACAGGTACGTATAGAGCTGGAGCTGGAAAAGCTGGCCCAACTGGGACTGCCGGCAGGTAACGTGATCAGCAGCCTGCAGAATGAGACCACCAACATTCCCGGCGGCAGCATTGAAGCCGGGAACCGCACTTTCAATATCAAGACCAGTGGCAACTATCATTCACTGGAAGAGGTAAAGAACACCATCGTATACACGAACAACGGGCGCAATCTTTTCCTGAAGGACATCGCCAAAGTATACTACGGTTACGAGGACGCCACCTACCTCACCCGGCTGAACGGCTACCGTTGCATATTTGTAGCGGCGGCACAGAAAGAAGGTGAGAACATCAGCAAAACGCAGCAACTGTACAAACCGGTGATCGAACAGTTCAAAAAAACGCTGCCGCCCAACATTGACCTGGTGCAGCATTTTGACCAGGCAGACAATGTGAACCGGCGCCTGGGCAGCCTGGGTACGGATTTCCTCATCGCCATACTGCTGGTGGCGGTGACCCTGCTGCCGCTCGGTTTCCGGCCGGCCATGATCGTAATGATCTCCATTCCCCTGTCGCTGGCCATTGGTATTATCCTGCTGCAACTGTTCGGCTACAACCTTAACCAACTGAGCATTGTGGGGCTGGTAGTGGCGCTGGGCCTGCTGGTAGACGACAGCATCGTGGTGGTAGAGAACATTGAGCGCTGGATACTGGAAGGGCACAGCGCCCTGCAGGCCACCTTAAAAGCCACGCAACAGATAGGCATGGCCGTTATAGGCTGTACGATCACGCTCATCATCGCTTTCATGCCGCTGGTGTTCCTCCCGGAAGGCTCCGGGGATTTCATCCGCAGCCTGCCGCTGGCCGTGATCCTCTGCGTGCTGGCCTCCATGCTGGTATCGCTCACCATCATCCCCTTCCTGTCCAGCAAACTGCTGCGCAGCCATACCGGGCACCCGGAGGGCAACATCTTCATGCGGGGCCTGAAACGCGGTATCCACAAGAGCTATGCGCCCCTGCTGGATAAAGCGCTGAAACATCCCGTGCTCACCATCATCGCCACTGTGATCATATTCGGCGCGTCGCTCATGCTGTTTGGCGTAGTGGGCTTCAGCCTGTTCCCCGCTTCAGAGAAGCCGCAGTTCCTGGTCAATATTACCGCGCCCCCGCAGTCCAACCTGCAATATACCAACCAGGTAGCCCGCAGCATAGAGGCGGTGCTGCAAAACGAGCCCGCCGTGAAATACTATGCTACCAATGTAGGCAAGGGCAACCCGCGCATCTACTACAACGTGGTGCAGGAAAACGAGCATACCGATTTTGCAGAGATATTCGTGCAACTGGACGAGCATACCAACCCGGAAGAAAAGCTGGCGCTGATAGAAAAGCTGCGGCAACGCTGGACGCCTTTTCCCGGCGCCAAAGTGGAAGTAAAGAACTTTGAGCAGGGACCGCCCGTAGTGGCGCCGGTGGAAGTGCGCCTGTTCGGCGATAACCTGGACACCCTGCGCGCCCTGGCCGCCCATGTGGAAGGCATGCTGCAACGCACGCCCGGCACCATGTACGTGGACAATCCCGTGAGCCTGCTGAAGAGCGATATCCGCGTAGCCATACACCGGGAAAAAGCGCAACTGCTGGGCATCCCCTCCATCAACATAGACCGTACCGTGCGGCTGGCCGTAGCCGGTTTGAACCTGGGGCAGTATACAGACGATAACGACAATGACTATGATATCCTGCTGACCCGTACCAGGAATGAGCGCCCCACCCTGGACGTGTTCCGCAACCTGTATGTGAACAATACGCAGGGCAAAGCCTATCCCCTGGGACAGGTGGCAGAGCTGAAGCTGGAGGCATCGCCGGTGAACATCAACCACCAGGAGAAAAGGCGCGTGGTATCCGTGAAGGCTTTTGTGCAGAAAGGATTCCTGGTAGACCGGGTGATCAGCGATGTGACCGGGAAGATGGACCAGGTAGCGCTGCCGGCCGGTTACAGCTACGAGATGGGCGGAGAAGTGGAGTCCCGGGAAAACTCCTTCGGCGGGTTTATGAGCATCATCATCGTCACGGTTTTCCTTTTTGTGGCAGTGCTGATACTGGAATTCGGCACCTTCAAAAGCACGCTGATCGTACTGTCTGTTATACCGCTGGGCGTAGTGGGCGCCGCCATCGCGCTATGGATAACGGGCAACTCGCTTTCCTTTGTGGCCATTATCGGCATGATAGCGCTGGCCGGCATCGAGGTAAAGAACACCATCCTGCTGGTGGACTTTACCAACCAGCTACGGCAACAGGGAAAATCGCTGGACGCCGCCATCCGGGAGGCCGGGGAAGTGCGCTTCCTGCCGATCGTGCTGACCTCCCTGACCGCCATTGGCGGCCTGATCCCGATCGCCATATCCAGCAACCCGCTGATCGCGCCGCTGGCCATTGTGCTGATCGGTGGCCTGATCAGCTCCACCCTGCTTTCGCGGGTGGTGACACCGGTGGTTTATAAGCTGATGAAATAGCTATTTTTATTATTTTGGCGCATATGATCCACCGTTTATACTTATGCTGCCTGTTAGGCCTGCTGCCCGTACTGCTGCGGGCGCAAAACCAGCCGTCCTTTGACCCTGCTTACCAGTTTGTGCAAAGCGGCAATTATGTGCAGGACAAGAACTTTTACCTGCTCACGCTGTTTGAGCAGGAGCCTGCGCTGCAACAGGCGCTGGCGCAAAACAGCACGCTGAAAAAATATTATCGCCAGTTCCGGCAACAGGTCCTTGCCATCCCCTCCCATTGCGCCAGCGCCGCCTGCTATGCCTCGGCGCTACTGCTGGATGAAAAGATGGTGGACGCTGTTGCCGGCACACTGGAAAAGCTCTACAGCAGTCAACCCGCATTCCGTGCCGCCCTGCAGCCGCACCTGAAGCCCAGCGGGGCTTTTATGCGCCACGCCTCCCTGCCGGAAGCGGAAATGCTGGCGCAGCGCTGGAAGGAAGAAGCGGAAGGACTGAACTATATACTGAACGCTTATACGCAGAATACCGGTTTCCGTTATCCCAGGATAGACTCTGCTGCCTACTATGTGAAAAGCCCCGCTTACGCGGCGCGTGTAAAAGCCCTGCTGACAGGACAGGAAGCGGCGGAGGCGGACGGCCTGTTCTTTGCGCCTACCCTGCACTTTGCCATGGACCTGCTGGCGCTCAATAAAAAAGACCACGCCGGCAGGCATGAGCCGCTGGCCGCCACCAATGCAGCAGCGTATAAACAGGCGCCCCGCATACCGTGGGAGCGCTTCCCGTATTCCGCCATCCTGGTGCTGGGCGCCGGCCCTGCGGACGATCAGCCGATCAGCCCCGCCTGCAAGGCGCGCTGCCGTACCGGCGCGGTCATTTTCCGCGAAAACAAGGCCCCGTTCATCATCGTGTCCGGCGGGTATGTGCATCCCTTTGGCACCCCCTACAGCGAAGCCATAGAAATGAAAAAGTTCCTGGCCGACAGTTGCGGCATACCGGCCGGCGCCATCATCGTGGAGCCGCATGCCCGGCATACCACCACCAATGTGCGCAATGCCAACCGCATCCTGTACCGTAACGGGTTCCCCATGGATAAAAAAGTACTTTGCACCAGCAGCCCCTCGCACCTGGTATACCTCACCAGCATCTTCTATGAGCAGGTATGCCGCCGTGACCTGGGCTATATACCGCTGAAGGAGCCCCGCAAGCTGAACGATAACCAGGTGGAGTACCTGCCGGTACCGGAAAGCCTGCACGAAGACCCCAGGGACCCGCTGGACCCGTGATCATCCATAAATATCCCCGTATTACCGCTATAATCAGCCGGATCATCTATTAGCCGCTACATGGTAGCAGGGCGATTGCCATATTTGTACCGCTATATATTGACGCATCAATATCAACGTATCTATGACTAACAAACTACTGGCAACCGTTGCGGGTTTGCTGCTGCTGGCCACGGCCGGCCACGGCCAATCCTTTCATTACGGCCTGAAGGCGGACCTGCTTTTTACCAACATTAACGGCAAAGGAATGAGCGGCAGTTTCCGGCCCGGCGTAAATGCAGGCATATTTACCGAATACAGCCTGGGTAAAAAATGGGGACTGCAGCCCGAACTGCTGTTCACGCTGTTTAACAACAAAAGCGAAGATTTCCTGAAATACTATGTCAATTCCGGTAACAGCAGCAGCAACGGGAACATCAACCTGGGCTACCTGAGCATCCCATTGCTGCTGCAGTACAAGATCAATGATGTTTTCAGCGTACATGCCGGGCCGCAATACAGCCTGCTGTTGTATAGCAGCGAAAGCCTGCTGCAGAACAACCGCGATGCTTTCGCCGGCAGCGACCTGGGCGTGGCGGCGGGCCTTACACTGCAGGTATCGCAGGTACGGTTCTACGGCCGTTATGTGATGGGCCTTTCCAATGTAAATGATGTAGACGACCGTTACAAGTGGAATACCAACCAGATCCAGCTCGGGATCGGGATAGCGATCCGTTAGCGCGCGGAATGCTCCACATCATTATTTTTCTACCGCCATTTCCAGGGCTTTGGTAGTGGTATAATACCTGGCCAGCATGCCCGGCACTTCCCATTCCGGCAGGCACCCCTGCTGCAGGTATTGCAGATAGCGCTCCATTACCTGTGCAAAATGCGCTTCATGGCCCACCTTGTATTTAGCAGGGATAACTATTTTCCAGCCTTTTGCGCTTTTTTCCGTTGCCAGGCCGGGGTACTCCCCTGCCAGTTGCTGCAGGGCGGCCTGCAATGCCTGCTCAAAGGCCGGCGTATTATTATCACCCAGCGGCTCCACATACAAGGTAGGCTCATATCCATCTTCTTTTCCCTGGCGGATCACCAGGTGGCTTTTGGTGCCGCGCAGCAGGGAGTAATGCGTATCGCCGCTGCCCTCCGGTGCGGCATAGTTCCACAGCGCGCCTACCTTTACATGCACGCCCTTCAGGGTGTAGCTGGCTTCGCCGTTGGCATGCACATTGAGCACCGTATCTTTTACATAAGGCTGCAGGAATGCCGGGAAGCTGTCCAGTCCCGTGATGGTGGTGAACTGTGACAGGGTAACCGGCGTGGTCCAGCGCGTGGATGACTGCAATTGTATATCCGCCTGGTAATCCAGGGATACGCCGGGAAAGCATTCCCACTGCACCAGGTCTACCAGGTGGGTGCCTACATCCACGATGGCGTCTCCCTGCTGCTGCGGGTCAAAGAACCAGGCCGGCCTTTTGAGGGCTTTGCCGGATACGTATTTATAGAAGTGGTGTACGCTTTCCATCACCACGCCCGGCTGCTGCGCCGTGCCTTTCTCCTGCTCCCCGAACACTTCTTTTATGCGCGACAGCTCGCCCTGCAGGATATTAGTGATCTCCGAGCGCTCCGTCATGATATCATATAACAGCACCTTTTTTGTCGCGGCCTCCCGGAAGGTCTGCTGCAGGAGGTTGAAGTCCTCTGTGCTGATTGCCATCGGCTTGTCCGCCAGCACATGCATCCCGGCAGCTACGGCTTTTCGGATGTATTCGGTCTTGCGCTGGTTATTGCCGGCCATCACCACCACGTTGCCCTGCTTTTCCTCCACCATTTTTTCCAGGAAGTCCGGTCCTTTGTACACTTCTTCCCGCCAGTGCGTGGGCGCTTCGGCGCGGGTGTTGTATTGCTGTATAAAACGTAGCTGCTCCTGCAGCTCCGGGCCATCCGGCGCATATACATGCACTACGGAGTCTATGCCGGGATACATGGATTTCTGCACCAGGGCCGCATGAAAGTGGCCGGGGTCCAGGGTGATCAGCCTGATTTCATCGCCGGCGGCCTGCTTTTCTGCACCGGTATTGCATGCATAATTCATGGTTCCGATCAGGAATAAAGATGTAAAAAGTTTGCTTGTGTTCATTATGATGAATTGTGTTTTTATCAGCATCAGAGCATATAGGGCCAGCGCTGCGGGCGCGACAGCATGGCATTGGCTTCGTCGTCATTTTTAAACCGTTCCCTCACCGGGTCCCAGTACAGCTTGCGCTGCAGCTTCATGGCGGCATGGTTAAGCAGGCAAACGGTACAGGCGCGGTGCCCCACTTCTATGGGCGCAATAGGCGGGCGGCGGGACAGGATGCTCTCCAGCCAGTTGCCATGATGATCTTTGCTTTCCACCAGGTGCACCCCGTCGCCCGGTATCACGGAATCGAGTATACGCGGATCGCTGGCGTCCAGCGCCTTGCTTTGCTTGTCCTTCGCCACCGGGTCGCTGGCGGTAGCGGCATAGTTGCCCCGGGTCACAAATATCCATCCGTCCGAGCCCACAAACTTTACCCCGTTGGGATAATCGTTGCTGGCCAGCACTTTTACGCCATTGGCAAATACCGTTTCCGATTTAAAAGGGCCATGCACGTCCCACAGGGTGCCGGCCGGCGGGAATTCCGCCGTAGCGCTTATTTCCACCGGGCCGGTGTATTCCGTGTCCATGCCCCAGTTCACGATATCAAAATGATGCGCGCCCCAGCCGGTGATCATGCCTGCGCCAAACTGCCCGCAGCGCAGCCAGCCGGGACGGGAAAAGTCCGCCTGCGGGTGCACGCGCTTTTCCGTGTAAGGCACGTAAGGCGTTTCGCCCAGCCATTTTTCATAATCCAGGTTGGCGGGTATTGACATGGGCTGCTCCGCGGTGCTTTCCTTCGGGTCGTCAATGGGCAGGCCCACGTAGATCGTGTGCAGTTTGCCGATACGGCCATTGCGCACCAGCTCGCAGGCTTTTTTGAACTGGGGCATGGAACGCTGCTGGCTGCCTATCTGCAGGATACGGCCGCTGCGGTGCACTTCATCACTTAGCATCCGTCCCTCTGCAATGGTGAGCGAGGCCGGTTTCTGCATGTATACATCCTTACCGGCCCGCACGGCATGAATGGCGGGCAGCACATGCCAGTGGTCCGGCGTGCTGATGATCACGGCGTCAATATCCTTGTTGGCCAGCAATTCCTGGTAGTCTTCATATGCTTTCACGCCGTCATACGGCTTGCCGGCGGCTTTGCTGTAATGGTCATTGACCAGTTGCCTGGCCGCCTGCAGGCGCTTACGGTCCACATCGCATACGGCGATGATGCGCGCATGATCATGTTTCCAGACGCCGGGCATATCATGGCCCCGGGAAATGCGGCCATTGCCGATAGCGCCTACGTTAATGCGGTTGCTGGGAGCGTCTTTGCCTAAAACATGGGCCGGCACAATGGTGGGGAACCCCGATAGTACCAGGGCGCCGGCAGCCCCTTTCACGGAGTTTTTAAGAAAGTCCCTCCTGGAGGAACCCGGGTTATTCAGTTTTTTCATACAGTGTGAATTAAATGTATCAATAGGGCAAGGGATCGCCAGGATGCAGCGCCCTTGCTTTCGTGTAATCAGGTTTATCTTTCTTTTCCAGCACCCATTGCAGGCCGCCGAGAATATGTTTCTGAAAAACGGGATCGGCATATACCTTTCCCTCATGGCCCAGGGCGGTGTACCATTGCCGGCCGCCGTCAAATTCATGGCACCATACGGAGGGAAACACTTTGCCGTAAAAATCCGGCGTCTCCTTGTTATCCTGTATGCCGGAAAGGTCATGCACTACCAGCACATGCAGGTCGGGATTCATTTCTGTTACAAAGTAGCACTCATCTTCGCACCGCCATACTTTGGGCAAAAAGGAGGTGGAAGGATGGGTGGCATCCACAATGATCTCCTTCAGGGGCTGAAAAGGCGGGTGCCTTACAAACGTAGCGCCCATCATCCGTTTGAACCAGGGCCAGCGCCGCTCCGTGCCTACGGCGGAGTGAATACCCACGATACCGCCGCCGGCCTGCACAAAGCGCATCAGCGCCACTTTCTGTGCGTCGGTATTAAAAACGTCGTTATTGGTATTGGCAAAAATGATGGCGTTGTATTGACGGAGGTTCGCATCGGTAAAGTCAGCCGGCGTATCGGATACATCCACCCGGAAACCGTACTGCTGCCCCAGGTGGCGGATACCGGCCACCGCGGCGGGAATGTTCTTGTGCACATAGCCTTTCCCGTTCTTTGTATACACGAGCACACGAACCTTTTTCCAGTTGACCGGCGGACCGGGAAGCGGGCTGGCGGCGCTGCAGACAAAGCACAGCAATATCCAGGCGAGCAGATCTTTCATACGTGGTGCGATTTCCTGAAGGGCAGAAAATACAACATTAATCGGAGGGATGCAAGCGGGGGTAGCCAATCTCCAGTTCCGTCACCTGGAAACAACTGCGCGCCGGCTTTTGCTCTCCCGGCACTACCAGCCGGAAAGGGCCTTTGGCCGCGGGCAGGGGCTGCCCGTCCAGCTCATCGGCCAGAATCACGGTGCGGCTGGTAAAGCTGCTGTCCAGCTCCGCAAGGGAAAACAGTACTTCATAGCCGTCCGCGCATTTCACCAGGAGGTATTTGACCAGGTTTTCTCCACGTAGCTGCGTGCCCGTCGTTACGCCGGCCCGCTCCAGTATGCGTTGTATGGGTACGCCTATATAGGTGTGCGCTTTACCGCCGCGGTCCTGCAGGGTAGCGGTGGTACGGGGCATTTTAGCCAGGTCGGCGGCATAAAGGGTCAGCGGCCGCATTACTTCCCCACTCACCCGGACGGAAGGCGCGGCGGCCTTGTCCTGCGCGGCGGCGCGCATGGCAAACAGGAACAGGAGGACGAGCGGTATACAGGTACGGTAGTATTGCATGGTTATTGGATTTTCGTTATACCCATAAATATATAACGATTGCCGCGGATTTTTCTACAGACCTGTTAGGTTTCCTAAAACCTGACAGGTCTTACCAGCTTACCCGAGCTTAGCGGATTCTTTGTCCAGGAAAGCCTGGAACCTTTCGCGGAGGGAACGGTGATAGCTGATCAACTGACGGGCTTCCTCTGAGATGGTGGAACCGCCGCCCTTTTCGCCGCCGGTGGAGGTGATCACCAGCGGTTGCGCGGCCATAGTGTTGAGGTTGTTAACAATTTCCCAGGCCTTTTTATAGGAAAGCTTCATTTTTTTGGCGGCCTGGTTAATGGAGCCGGTCTGGTCTATCAGCTCCAACAGCTCTACGGGACCGGGACCGAAGAAGCGCTTGCCATTGCTTTCGATCCACAGCTTGCCGTTGACCCGGAAGGCGCCTTCGCCCAGCGCCTGCTTGATTGTTTTTGCCATGCGCTAAAGATAAGGTATATCAGTCATCCCAGGCGCTCCACTGGCGGGAACGGCGGTTGATGCTGGTAATGATCCAGGTAACGAGACCGGCGGCGAACAGGAAAGAGAGGATGATCCAGAACATTGTCATGACGTTTATGAGATCATAAATTTAATACATCCGGGGGAATTATACCGCTCAGATCAGCCCCGCTTCCTGGCAATACGCCAGCACCTCTTCCATGCTGTTCAACTGGAACTTGCGGAGAATGTTCAGGCGGTGCGCTTCTATGGTGCGGATGCTGACATTCAGCGAGTTGGATATTTCCTTGTTGCTCAGGTTATTGCGGATCAGGCGCAGGATCTGCTCTTCGCGCCTGGACAGGGAAATATCTGCGTTCACCGCGGATTTGCCGCCGGAAGTTTTCTGGATGTCCAGGTATTTCTTGACCAGCACGTCGGTCACATCGCCGATAAAATAGAACCGGCCGCTGTATACGGTGCGGATGGCATGCAGGAATATCTTGTTGCTGGTATCCTTGAGAATGTAGCCACTGGCGCCCATTTCCAGCGCCCGGGCCACGTAGTCCGGGTTATCATAGAGGCTGAAAAACAGGATGCGGCTTTGCGGCTGCTGTTTGAGAATGGCTTCACTGGTCTCAATGCCGTTGATGCCGGGCATACGGATGTCCATGATCACTACGTCGGAAGAAAGGGTGGACAGCAGGTGCAGGGCGGTCTCGCCATCGCCGGCCTCCCCTATCACTTCCATGTCCGGCTCGCTGTCTATCAGTTGCTTCAGCCCGTTCCTGAATATTTCATGGTCGTCCACCAGGAAGACCTTCATCTTTGCGTTCATGTTCACAAGGGTATTTCTAGTTGAATAATGGTGCCTTTCCCCGGTTCGGTACTGATGTTGAAAGTACCGTTCAGCAGCTCCGCCCGTTCCTTCATGCCGCGTATGCCGTTCATCTTCTTCGCCATGTTCTTCAGGTGCAGTTGCCGGTGATCAAAGTAGAAGCCCTTGCCATTGTCGCGGATCATCAGCTCCAGGCAGCCGCCGGAGGTATCCAGGTATATTTCCACTTTGGTGGCGGCGGCATGCTTCACCACGTTGTTCAGCCCTTCCTGTATGATACGGTACACGCTGATCTCCAGCTCCCGGGACAGTTGCTCTTTGCGGATATTGGCGTCCAGGAAAAATTCCAGCCGGCGGTCGGCGTCCTTGCAGGTCTTTACCAGGTCCTCGATGGCGGACAGCAGGCCAAAGTCTTCCAGCACGCTGGGCAGCAGGTCGGAGCAGATGCGGCGGGTCTCGGTGATCAGCCGGGCCAGCATATTGTTGACCGTTGCTACTTCGGGGTCCGGCGCTTCTGCGCGATCCTCTATCTGTTCCAGCTTCATGCGCAGGCTGGTGAGCATCTGCCCGATGCCGTCATGCACTTCGGCGGCGATCCTTTTCCGTTCTTTTTCCTGGCCGTTGATGATGGCGTAGGAGCGGATCTTCTGCTCTATGCCTTCGCGGCGTATCTTTTCTTCCGTGAGCTGGCGGTTCTCCCGCTCTTTCTTTTTCAGCTCGTTGTAGGAGCGTTCCATCCGGTCGCTGGCCACACGCAGGTCTTCCGTGAGCTTGCGGGCTTTTTCTTCGGAGGATACCAGCCCCACAACGGTCTTCTTGATATGCAGGGCCAGCGGGTAAAAGATAAAGGCGGCTTCCAGCAGGAGGGTGGCCAGCACCATGGCCAGCATGAGGTAATCTATCTGCTTGAGCTGCCGGATACGCTCCTTGGAAAAGCGGTCATAGTCAAATACGATCAGGTCCATGCCCAGGAGGTAGGACTGCTCATAGTCCAGGATGGTCTTTACGTAGGGGCGTATGAGTTGCGGCTGAAAAGGCTTCGTGGTATCCAGGATGGTCACGATATGCTCTGCTGCCGCCATCATCTCCTGGCGGGGATGGCTGATCAGCTCAAACATCTCGTTGATCTCCTCCATGTTTTCCGTGGGCAGGTTGAGGAACTTGCTGCCGGCCTGCAACCCTTCCTGCGCCTTTTCCCACTGGCGCAGGGTGTTTACGAACTCTTTGCCGTTGATCTCCACATCGTGCCCGTTTTCCAGTTGCAGGGCGGATTTGCACAGTATCTGGCTGTAAGTGCGGAGGCGGGCGGCAAAGTTAATGACATGGGAATCATCCATGGAGCGGTTCAGGTGCTGCTGTATCCTTACCTGGCTGACGATGGACAATACGGCAATAAAAGTAAGCGCGATGCCATACCGGATCGTGAAGTGCCTGAAAAGCCTGCGATCTTCCGATATGATCCCCAGATTTTGGTTCATGCGCTAAAAATAATCATTTAAAGGTCGAAAAGAAAGCAGGCCCCCTACACGGCTATATGCTCCTGCAGCTCCCGGAAATCCAGCACGCCCGCAGCGCCTTCGCGCGTCATGCGGCCCCGGTCCATAAAGTAGAAATAGTCCGTTACGTGCCTGGCAAAATCGATCTTCTGCTCTACCAGCAATACGGATATGCCTTTCTCTTCCGCCAGGCGCCGGAGAATGTTGCCGATCTCGATAGCGATGGACGGCTGTATGCCTTCGGTAGGCTCGTCGAGCAGCAACAGGGAGGGACCGCTGATCAGCGCACGGGCAATGGCCAGTTGCTGCTGCTGCCCGCCGCTCAGGTTACCGCCCAGGCGGCGGCGGAACTCTTTCAGTACCGGGAACAACGCATAGATCTCCTCTTCCGGGATGCGTGCCTTGTAGCCCGGCGCGGCTTCCAGGCCCATTTTCAGGTTCTCCTGCACGCTGAGCTTCGGGAAGATCTCGCGGCCCTGCGGCACATAGCCGATACCGGCCCGGGTAACCCGGTAAGGCTGGAGATTGGTGATATTGCGGCCATTGAGCCGCACCTCCCCGGCCGTGGTCTTTACCAGGCCCATGATGGTTTTGAGCAGGGTGGTCTTTCCCACGCCGTTGCGGCCCATCACGGTCGTAATGGCCCCTTTCCTGGCCATAAGACTGGCGCCCCAGAGGACGGTGCTTTGACCATAGGCTGCTTTTACATCACTGACGGATAGAATAACTTCATTCATAGCGTTATACTTTTTCAAGTTGGGCATTGGCCCTGCCAAGGTAACAGTCGATCACGCGCTGATCGTTGCGCACCTCCTCAAAAGAGCCTTCCATTAATAGCTTACCGTTCACCAGCACGCTCACCAGGCGGTTGGCGATCTGCTTTACAAAATGCATGTCATGCTCTATCACGATCACGCCGTGCTGTTCCGCCAGGCCCAGGAGCAGCTCGCCGGTCTTTTCCGTTTCCCGGTCCGACATGCCGGCGGCCGGTTCATCTATCAGCAGCAGTTGCGGGTCCTGCAGCACCACGATGGCGATCTCCAGCCACTGCTTCTGGCCGTGGGAGAGCGCGCCGGCGGGCTGCTGCAGCACATTTTCCAGCCCTACCCTTTCCGCCATGGCATGCACCTTATCCTTGAACTCGCCTGTCATTTTAAAGAACAGGGAGGAAAAAACGTCCTTTTTCATGCGGGCGGCCAGCACCATGTTGTCAAACACGGTAAGGCCGGGAAATACGGAAGGCTGCTGGAACTTGCGGCCGATGCCCAGCTCCGCGATCTGCACTTCCGTGAGGCCGGTGATGCTGTGCTCCCTGAACCGCACCGTGCCCCTGTCCGGTTGGGTCTTGCCGCAGAGTATGTCCATGAAGGTGGACTTGCCCGCGCCGTTGGGACCGATCACCACGCGCAGCTCTTTATCCTCCAGGGAAAAATATTCCAGGTCCAGCGCCTGTACCCCGCCAAAGGCTACTGCGAGATCATTTACTTCAAGCAACATAGTTTTAATTTTTAGCATAAAGCGGAAAGCATAAAGCAACGAAGCTATTGGCGCGAGTATTTATATCCGCCCTGATGGCTTTTTGCTTTTTGCTTTATGCTTTCCGCTATTTTCAGGCGCTTTGCTTTAAACAGCAGCTCCAGCAACCCGAGGAAACCCTTGTCGAAATACAATACCGTGAGCACATACAGCAGCCCGAGTATGAACAGCCACCCTTCCGGGAACAGGCTGGTGCAGAAGCTGTACAGGCAGTTGACCAGCAATGCGCCGATAATGGCGCCCTTGAGCCTGCCGCGGCCGCCCAGCGCCACCCACATCAGCATTTCCACGGAGGCTTTTACATCCATGCGGCCGGGCGTTATGATGCCGGTCTGCGGCACGTACAGCATACCGGCAACGCCTGCCAGCACGGCCGCCGCCACGAACACGGCCAGCTTGTAATGCAGCACGCGGTAAGCCGTATAGCCCACGCGCGGCTCGCTGTCCCGGATGGCCTGCAGTATCTTCCCGAACTTGGAGCCTACTATTTTACGGCACGCTACATACGCGAGGCAAAGCATGCCAAAGGCCACGAAGTACAGCCCCACCTTTACCCCCGGCGCATACAGGTCCAGGCCCAGCAGGGTCTTGAAATTGGTGAGGCCATTGGTGCCGCCCAGCTTTGTTTCATTACGGAGGAACAGCAGGTACATGGCCAGGGCCAGCGCCTGCGTGATAATAGCCATGTACACGCCCTTGATGCGGCTTTTAAACACGAAATAGCCGATCACGAAAGCCACGACGGCGGGCACCAGCAGGCTGAGTAACAGGGCCGGCACAAAACCGTTAAAAGGCTGCCAGAAAAAGGGCAGCTCCGTAATGTTGTTCCATACCATAAAGGCCGGCAGCTCCTGCCCCTGCAGGGCCGTGGCTTTCAGCAGCAGGTGCATGCCCATGCAGTAACCGCCCAGGCAAAAGAAGAAAGCCTGGCACATGGACATGATGCCAGTGTATCCCCACACCAGGTCTATGCCCAATGCGGCAATGGCAAAACAGAAATACCGGCCCCACAGCGAAATGGTGTTGACGGAAACAATGCCCAGCCAGTGGCCGGCCGGCAACGCCACCGCAAAGAACAGCACAAAAAGCAGGGTGGCCAGTTTGGATGAGCTTTTAGCTTTTAGCATTTGGCTTTTAGCGTTTGCATTTAGTGATTAATTTTCCGCGATCCTTCCCTTGTCGGGGAACAGGCCCCTGGGCCTGAACTGCATAAAGATCATAATGCCCAGGAGGATGAGCACCTTCCCGTATACCGCCTGGAAAAAGGCTTCCAGTACTTTGGAAAAGATACCAATGCCGAGCCCCGCCGCAATGGTGCCCATCAACTTGCCTACCCCGCCGGTGACCACTACCAGGAATGAATCTACGATATAGGTCTGGCCCATGTCCGGCACTACGTTGCCGATCAGCGTCATGGCGCAACCCGCCAGGCCTGCCAGTCCAGAGCCGATGAAAAAGGTAACGGCATCCACCCTTTTGGTATTGATGCCCAGGCAGGCCGCCATGTTGCGGTTCTGCGTAACGGCCCTTATCTGCATGCCCAGCCGGGAGCGGAACAAGAGGCCGTACAATGCAATGACCACCACGATGGTGAGCAGGATAATGAACAGGCGGTTCCAGGGCAGTACCAGGTGCGGCGTTACCTGCCAGCCGCCCGCCAGCATACCGGGCAGCTTCACCGCCGTCAGGTCGCCGAAAAGCGTGCGCGCCGCCTGTATCAGGATCAGGCTGATGCCCCAGGTAGCCAGCAGGCTTTCCAGCGGACGGGCGTACAGGTGGCGGATCACCAGCCTCTCCAGCAGCAGGCCCGCCAGGCCGGCCGTTACAAACGATGCCGGCAGCGCTGCGATGAAAAACCAGTTGGCATCCTGCACCTGCAGCACGTTGGTGAACAGCAGCTCCATACAATAGGTCGTATATGCCCCGATCATCAGGAACTCGCCGTGCGCCATGTTGATAATGCCCGCCAGGCCGTATACAATGGCCAATCCCAGCGACACCAGTATGAGAATGCTGCCCAGGCTCACGCCGCTGAACAGGTTCTGTATGCGCTGCATCCAGGCATAGTGGCTGTCCAGGCGCTGCGCCTGCTGCAGGGCATAAGCGGCTGCTTCCTGCGGCACGCCGGGCTTTTTAGCCCAGTTGCGCAGGATGCCGGTAGCGTTATCGCCGTTGTGCTGGTACAGGGAATCGATCAGCAACCGGGCAGCGGCAGCATCCGTGGCGCGCTGCAGGCGCACGGCGTACATCGCTTCCCTGCCCGCGCGCAGCGCAAGGGGATCTGTTTCCGTTTGCAGCGCCAGCCGCAATGCATCCGCATGCGCGGCGCCCTTTGCGCCCTGCTGGCTGTAGGCCATGGCGCGCTTTTGCGCATCGGCGCTGAACATATCCAGCACTGCGGCCAGCGGCGCCAGTTGCAGCCTTTGCGGGCGGCTCGCCGTTACCGGCTGCAGCGCGGAGAGCGGGAGCAGCAGCGGCCGCCCCTTTTCGTCCTTCAACTGCCGCTGGCCGGGGTATACTTCGTATATGGGAAAACGGTCGTCCTGCCCGGCGCTCCTGCTGCCGGTGGTCACCGCCCTGCCATCCAGCAGGTACAAACTGCTGCTGCTCACCGCTGCCAGGAAAGGGAAGGCTGCCGGCGGTTGTAGGGCCGCCAGCCGGGCCAGCGCCTGCGTCCGCATCTCTGCTTCCTGCGGGTGCAGCACCTGCTGTATGTACAGCGCCGTGCTATCCTGTGCGGCAGTTTTTACGCTAAAAGCTAAAAGCGTAACGCTGAAAGCTAAAAGCAGAAAGCTATTAACGCGAGTATTTATATCCGCTCTGATAGCTTTTTGCTTTACGCTTTCTGCTTTCAGCTTTACGCTTTCTGCCTTGGGCTTTACGCTTTCTGTTTTCTGCATTTTTAATTTTTGTTGTTCTCCAGTGTAAAGAAGGGCTGCGGATCGATCAGTCCCTGTGATTTCCAGATCACGCTAAACTGCCCGTCGGGCTTGATCTCCCCGATCATGGCGGATTTGGCGAGGTGGTTGATCTTGTCGTCCATTTTCACGGTGCCGGCCGGCGCGTCGAAGCTCAGGCCATGCAACGCGGCGCGCACCTTGTCCACTTCAAAGGAGCCGGCCTTTTCTGCCGCCTTGGCCCAGAGGTATACGTCTGTATAAGCCCAGCAGATAGGATCATCCGTTACACGGTCTGCACCGCCGGGCAGGTTATGCTTTTGACAGTAAGCTTTGAAGTTCTCCACGAATTTTTTGTTCTCCGGCAGGTCCACGGACTGGTAATAGTTCCAGGCTGCCAGGTGGCCTACCAGGAATTCGGTATCCATGGCGCGCAGCTCGTCTTCCGCTACGGAAAAGGCCATAATGGGACAGGTGGCCGCGGTAAGGCCCTGGTTGGCAAACTCTTTATAAAAAGGAATGTTGGAATCGCCGTTGATGGTAGACAGCACGCAGGCTTTACCGCCTACGGCAAACTTCTTGATCTTGGAAACGATGGTCTGGTAATCCTGGTGGTGGAAGGGCGTATATTCTTCAATGATATCCGCTTCCGCAATGCCTTTGGAAAGCAGGTAGGCCTTCAGTATCTTATTGGCCGTTCTGGGAAACACGTAATCGGTGCCCAGCAGGTAGAACCTTTTGTAGCCGCCGCCTTCTGCGCTCATCAGGTAGTCCGCAGCCGGAATAAGCTGCTGGTTGGGCGTAGCGCCGGAATACACCACGTTCTCGGAGCTTTCCTCTCCTTCATACTGTACCGGGTAGAACAGCAGTCCGTTGTGCTCTTCAAAAACGGGCAGCACGGACTTACGGGATACGGAGGTCCAGCAGCCGAACACCGCCGCTACTTTTTTGTCCATGAGCAGCTCCTTGGATTTTTCGGCAAACAGGTCCCAGTCGGAAGCCGGGTCTACCACCACCGGTTCTATCTTTTTGCCCAGCACACCGCCGGCGGCATTGATCTCGTCTACCGCCATCTGCACGGCATCTCTTAGTGACACTTCGGAAATAGCCATGGTGCCGCTCAGCGAATGCAGCACCCCGATCTTCACGGTGCCTTCGGCGGTACTGTCATTGCTGCTTCCGCCGGCATTACCGCCGGACTGGCAGGCGGTGAACAACAGCAGGATCGCCAGCGGCAGGAACAGTATTCTTTTAAGGTAAACAGTGCGTACAGGAATCATGATAATAATTTTTATGAGTTGATAAAACGGTATCAGAAAATGAAGAACTGTAATTGCAGCCATACCTGCCCGTAGGCTTTCTTGTCGTAGTCCGTTTCCGCCGCTACATTGTAGGCCCGGGAGATATAGGACAGGCGCAGGTTGGTACCCAGCTCATTGAAAAAGTAATTGAGGCCGCCGCCGTACACGGAGCCGGAGTTCAGCTTGTTGAAGGCTTCCACATCGCTGCCTTTTGTTTGTTCGGCCCTGGCGGTGATGTGCTGGTTCTCAAACTTTACCCAGGGCTGCAGCTTTGCCTTCTTGAAATAGTAGCCCAGCTCCAGGAACTGCACGGTTTGCGCCGGGATCAGGGAAGCGAAGGAGTATTTGTCATCCGGGTTGGTGCCGCCGGTCATATACTGGAAGGCCCCGTTCAATGTAAGGGAGCCATTGGCGGCCACGGGATAATCAAAGAACACATCGGTGCTCAGGTTGTAGTAAGAGCCCTGGGTGTCGAAGCCCGCGCCCCAGGTAAAGGTCTGACCTTTACCCAGGTTGGTGCCGGCATAGTAGTAGTCTTTCTCCGTGTCGAGGAAATTATAGGCAAAACGGCTGGTGAAGCGAAGCGGGCCTTTACCGTCCACATTGCGGCCGGTGAATACGCCCAGGCGGTATTCAAATTTATCGTGCAGGAGGAAGCCACGGAAGTTCACGCCGAGGTCTCTCCCGAAATTGCCCTGCAGGGGGCTGTTCTCAAAAAGATTGTAAGGGTACTGGAAATAGGAAAAATCATTGGCCATCAAAGCGGCTGCGCCCTGCAGGCCGTTCCGGTTGTTGGATACGAGCTGCTGCCCGGCAATGACCTGGAAGGCGTTGGAGAAATTGTACTGGAACTGGGCGTCCAGGATGACGGGCGCCACTTTTACATTCTTGGTACTGTCCGCATTGGGACCGCCGATAATGGAAGGCAGTTCCGTTTCTATAAAGAAGCTGCCCTTGCGGGTGAGCTGGCCGCCTACCAGCACACGGGCGCGGTACAGGGAAAAACCTTTTTTCCAGGAAGATGGGTCAGTGGCGGTATGGGGAGCCGTATAGCCGTCCTGTTCCGTAAAGGCGAACATATGAACAATAGCCCCTACCTGTACCGAAGGCCTGAAAGGGACTTCCTCCCTATTTACTATAGGCTTCCGGTTCATCCCCAGCCACGAGTACTTACGTACTTCCGGAAAACCGGGTATATCCAGCAGCAGGTTGTGGTCCCCGGCGGTATGAACGGCCGTATCTTCCGGGGGCGTCATGCCGGCCGTGTCCGCCAGCGGCATTCCCGGTCCGGATGGCCCTGCAGACGCCTTTTCCCCGGCATAGGTCCCGTTTACGGCCAGTAAAAAGGAAGTAAGGAGTAAATAGTACATCTTCATAGCGAAATTAGTTTTAATAAAATACTTAAGTACTAGATTTTGGTCTTTCGCACAAAATACGTAAGTAATTTCAAGATAAAAACTAATTAAAAGGCATTTTTTGGGAAAATTTATGCGATTTTTCAATGAAAGTGCAGTAAAAAGCACATATAGTTAAATACATAATGTAAAAGCAGGTACTAAAAATGGCAGACCGGCCCTTTAAAACCGCCGTTCCCGGCCGCAAGGGAACGCAACAGGCCTTTAAAAGACAATGGAACCGGTTTATCCGGCTGCGACAGTTGTTTAACGGACCTCGCCAATGCTTTAAAAGAGGCGGTCAATCCTTTAATGGATGCCGCCACTTGTTAAACGGACCCGCCACCTGACAGATGGATCGTGAAACATGACATATGTAGCGTGACAGATCAGAGGTGGACTTCGTCACATGACAGATGGATAGTGACAGCGTACAGATGGATAGCGCCACCTGACAGAGGGTGAAAGGGAGGTGACAGCGGATATATGGCGCGGTATCGGGAGCAAAGCAATGGGATATAAAGAAAAGAGACAGCGCTAACAGGCTGTCCCTTCTTTATATATTTAGTAGGATAACTGCCATGTAAACGTATCAGAGGGCCAGCTTACCACAATCTTTGTAAGCTGCTTGTTATCGTTGTAAGTATAGGCATAAGTAGCCACATATGGCGCTTGCCCGTTATTAATTATGGAGGTGCTTGTAATCAGGTTCTTGTTGAAGAATGTTTCAAAGTTGGCAATATCGTTTGTACCAAGATTATTCAGGAAGTTGAACAAAGAGATCGGTTTGAAGACATTCGGCTCACCGTTATACGTAAACTTTCTTTCATTCACCAGGTTATCTCCACTATCGTACTGCTTCATACCGGTAATGTTACCATCCGTTACTTCATAGGTGAAATATCTCCACAGGCGTAGCTCCGGCACCTGGAGATCAGTATAGGTATAATAGCTTTTCTTTGAAACAACGCCATTGACGTACTCAAATGTATATCTTGCAGGAATGCCGCCAGCCTGGTAGTCGATTTGTGTCAGTTGATTATCTGCATTATAACTGAAACTAATATTCCAACCGCTTTCAGTAATCGAGATAAGATTGCCTGCGTTGTCATAAACAGGTTTCCATGTATTATCATAGGCGCTGTCTATTATACTTTTAACCCGGTTGTCTGCATCGTAGCTGATCAGATAAACGGTATCATCTCCCGGTATCAATCCCTGCTGCATCCGGACAAAAAGGTTCGTAGATTCCCCGCCGGGAGGCTGGCTTTCATCCTTGCTACAGGAGGATATAACATACATGGAGGCTAATAGCAGTAAAAGAGCGGTAAATTTTAACTTCATGGTATAGGGTTTATGATCCGCGAAGTTAAAATATTAAAATTTCAAAAAGAACATTTCCCCCTCCCCGTAATGTCACTTTTCACCCGCTAATTGTCGCATACGCACTGCCGGCAAGACCATATTGTTGCCGAGATTTGTATCATCATTAAACGGCAATCTATATGAACAAACATCTCCTGAACAGGCTTTCCCTTGCTATCGTTGTGATGATAGCAGCATCCTGCCAACCGGCCGGTAAAGAAGGTCCAAATGCCTCCACTGCACACGAAGACTCGCTGGCCAACCAGCAGGCACAGCTAACTGACAGCGGCTATGCCGACATAAACGGGCTAAAAATGTACTACGAGGTGCATGGAGCAGGTAAGCCCATCGTACTGCTGCACGGCTCTTTTATGAATATTCCCCTGAACTGGGCGCACATCCTACCCCGGTTGGCCAAAGACCGGAAAGTGATCGTAGCGGAAATGCAGGGCCATGGCCGCACACGGGACATCCCCCGCGCGCTTAGCTATAAAGGCATGGCGGACGATGTATCCGGCCTGCTCAAACACCTTAAAATAGACAGTGCAGACATACTGGGATATAGCATGGGCGGCGGGGTAGCCTTCCAGGTAGCCGTGCGCCATCCCGAGCAGGTGCGCAGGCTGGTAGTGCTGTCAGGCACTTATGCGCATGACGGGTGGTGGCCCGATGTGGAGGCCAGCTTTGCTACCATGAACGCAGACATGTTCAGGGGCACCGCGATACAAAAGCAATACGACAGCCTCGGGAACGATCCGGCCCGTTTCCCGGAATATGTGAAGAAGGTGATGAGTATAGACTTAAAGCCCTATGAGTGGACCAGGGAGGTAAAAAATATACAGGCCCCGGTATTCATGGCTATTGGCGACGCGGACGGTATACGGTATGAGCATGCCCTGGAACTGTTCCGTGCCAAAGGCGGTGGAAAAATGGGAGACATCCACGGGCTGCCCAAATCGCGCCTGGCCATTATACCCGGCACTACGCATATCGGTATGATGCTGCGGGCGGATTGGCTGATCCCCATGATCACTGATTTCCTGGACGCCGACCTGGATGCACCGCCGCCGACGTTTTAAGGCAGTAATATTTTAAATGGCATGACGGCCAACTCCACACTCAAGTAAACCTGTACAACCATACTCTTTTCCGGGCGGCTCATCAGCGCCTCGGAAAAGATCACCCCTAACTTGGTAATAACATACAGCTACCGGATTTGAGCTTCTTATATTCTTGTGGCGGCTTTTGTTACTCCTATTGTGTAATGTGCATTAATATGTACGCTGTTAGTTACTGGCAGATAAACTATTTCACCTAAAACATCTTTTTATTTCATATTTTTTTAGCCCTTCTCTATCTTCATGGCTCTGAAAGTATAACCAGCTCTCACTATTTAAATATTGAATAATTAATCGTGTCAAAATAGGTTCTTGTTCTTTTGTCAAATTTGTCTCTTGCTTCTATTTTAAAATAGAAATGCACTATACTTCCCTTTACATAAGCTGCCTTATATCGTACGACAGGATATCCATTAAATGCTGTATCTTCTCTCTCTAATACACAGGGAATATATTTTTGACCGTCACTGGATATGAGAATATTCAAAGAATCAAACGTTGTCCCTGCAAAAACGGAAACAAAATTAACAACTCCTTTATTCAAATCAGTTTTAGCTGTATTATAAGCTAGTGGAGTTCCTTGCTCGAACCAGACACTTTTCGGATAAGAAGCATACACCTTAATAAAAGAAGCTTGAATGGTATCAATCAGGAAATAGTAGCGGGATAGGCCACTGTCATCAAACTCTACCTTTTCACCCCAAAAGTCGTCACCGGAGAAACGCTTATACGCAGTAGGAATACCCTTCACCAAATCCACCTTAGTAAATCCGTTGTCCGTTACAATGCATTCCGCTTGATATCTTTCACTAATGCTATCCCTACAAGATAAAGTTAGCTGAACTGAAAATATCATAGCTAAACAACAAACTGCGGTGCTTTTACCGTTACTTCCCTTTATCATTCTACTTATTCAATACTCTTAATCAAAGCTTGCTTAAAATTCCACACCCCCTTATTTACGGACATACCAGTTTCCTTTGTACCAACTAAACCTGCTTAAATCCCGTGGACCAGCACCAGAAGACCTGCGTAACAAAATTGGTAATTCCTGTTCATAAGGGTTGATATAAACATTTCCCTCTGCATCAACCTGAATAGAACATAGGTTAAACATCAGATATCGTTTTACCACTAATTCAATCTCTTTCTTACTGAGATAATCTTTTCCACAACTCTCAATGACCAAATGATTTCTAATTTCAGTTATGTTACCTTCACTATCATTAACCTCCACAATATAAGGCGAACAAGAAGTTTCATAAGTACCAACAAAATAAATTGATGACGCTCGTGTAAGTCCCCGGCTTCTGAAAAGCACAGTCCTGTCCCTCAAACTACTGAAATCAGTGGAATCATATTGGCTTATGATCTGATCAATATCTCTGTACCGGGTACAACTACTTTGCAACATCCCCAGCACGACGATAAATAATAACGCTTTCCTTTTACATAGCCATCTTTTATTTGCAGGCATAGGTGCTTCTATTCTAATATTATTAATTTGTTTACCGTCAGCATTTAGGGATGCAGGCTCACTCACCTTCTTGTCATCTCATCCCACTGCCTCTTAAATATTCATGGTAATATTAATAAAAAATCATCTGCGAACATTTACAGGCAGAAAATAAGTTCCCTACTCCTCATACAGCCCCTTAGGCAAAAACTTAAACGGGATCGCCTCCACTACCTCCAGCACCTGTTCCCGCACCCCGGGATCGTTGGTGATCATCGCCTCCAGTTCTGTATCCGAATCTACCCGTACCATCATGATCTTTTCCGGGCGGCTCATCAGTTTCCCGGAAAAGATCATTTTTCCTTCCTCCCGCAGCCGGTGATAATAAGCCGCATGCGCAGCCAGGTCATTCCCCTGCTCCTTCCAGTTTTCACCTTTGCCAAATAACAGTATCACGAAATGCGGTTGCTGGTAGTTCATACTGCAAAAATGACAAGATCTGGCGGGTTGCCGGGAACGCAAAAGGAACTATGATCCATGCAAAAGGAACTATTTCCGCGGCTTAAATTCCGTTTTCGAGTAGCCGCATCCCGGCAACTCCGTTATTTTTGTAATGACCAGCAGCTATTAATATGCAGGAGAGAATACCATCTACCACCAACACGCCCGTATACAGGACCAGCACACCGGTGCCGGGCATGACCGGCATCGTGGAGAAAAGCCGGCAGATACAACAGGACAACGGGTTCTGTATGAAGCTGAATGAAGTAACGCTCAGCAATATCCGCCTGATATGGGCCAATTACGTGGCGCAACAGGAGCAAGCGCTCATTGTGCGGCCGGAAAGCGATTCCATCGTGGCGCATTTCCGCTTTTCGGGCTTGTCCAGGACCAATGGCGTAAAAGGCTGGGATATTGCAGAGAAACAATACGGCCTGTTTTACCAGCGGGCCAGGGATTACCATCATCGCCTGGCGCCTACCCCCGGCAAAGAGGGTACCATTTTTGAAATGGAGATATCCACTACCCTCTTCGATCATTTTTATACAGAAGAAAGTCCCTTCATGGCCGGTTTTATGGAACAGGTAGCAGGTGGCAAAGAGGCATGGGGCGCTTACCTGGCCGGCATCAAACCCGAAATGACGGCGCTGATACAGGAAATGCTGCTCGCCCCCTATACCGGCCATTTCAAATCCCTTTACCTGGAAGCCAAAGTAACGGAGCTGTTCCTGGCGCAGGTAAAGGAATTTGATCAGCAGGCGCGCAGCGGCCATGCCCGCCTGAAACAACAGGATATTGAGCGCCTGTATGAAGTCAAGAACTACATTGAGCTGCATTATGATACGGCCTGTTCCATCATTGACCTGGCGCGCAAAGCCGGCATTAACCAGATGAAGCTGAAAAGAGGTTTCAAGGCATTATTTGGCACCACGGTTTTTGGCTACCTGAGCCACCTGCGGATGCAGAAGGCCAAACAACTGCTGCTCGATGAAAAGATGTACGTGAATGAAGTAGCCGAAAAAATAGGCTATAAGCATCCGCATCACTTTACAGTGGCTTTCAAAAAGAAATTCGGCATACTGCCCAGCGAGCTGAAAAATTGAAGGGCTGCTTCACCTGCATTTCACTCCGCCCGCAAACTTCTAACCGGGTTTACCAGCGCTGCTCTTACCGCCTGCACGCTTACGGTGCCCAACGCTACCAACAGCGACAGCGCCCCGGCCAGCAGGAATATCCACCAGGCAATCCCGGTATGATAAGCATAGCCTTCCAGCCATTTGTGCATGGCGTACCAACCCAGCGGCACGGCAATGGCAAAGGCCAACAGCAACAGCAACAGGAATTCGCGCGACAATAACACCAGCAACTGCGTTACGCTGGCCCCCAATACCTTCCGGATGCCGACTTCCTTTGTGCGCTGCTCTGCGGAAAACAGGGCCAGCCCTAACAGGCCCATACAGGAAATAACAATGGCCAGGGCGGCAAACCAGTATCCCAGGCGGCTGATCACCTGCTCGCTTTTGTACATCCGCTGGTAAGCGTCGTCTGCAAACTGGTACCGGAACGGGAATGCCGGGTTCAGTTGCCGGCATAGCTGCTGCAGGGCGGCGAGCGCCTGCGTGGTTTTACCGGCGCTTGTCCGGATCAGCGCATTCCCCCCGCTGCTTTCATCAAACTTAAAAATGACCGGTTCTATGGGGTCATGCAGGGAACTGGTATGAAAGCCCTGCACAATGCCGATAATAATACCCCGGTGCCCGTCTTCGAGGGTAAGCGCCTGGCCTATGGGATCTTTAAAGCCGAGCTTTGCGGCGGCGGCTTCGTTGACCAGGAAGTTCAGGGTATCCGTTGAAAATGCAGGGGAAAAATCACGACCCTTTACCAGGTGAGCGCCTACTGTTTCAATAAAGTCGCGCCCCACTGCGGCTATGGCAAAAGTGGGCCGGTAATCCGGCGACCGCCCTTCCCAGCTAACACTGTCCTGGTAACTATGCACACCGGTTGGCGCGCCGCCCATTTGCGTGACCATTTTGATACCAGGCTGCTTTAATGCTTCCTGTTTAAAAAAGGCATACTGCTGTGAGAGATGGCCCTCCAGGGGAACATAGAGCAGGTTCTCCCGGTCGTATCCCAACTGCTTGGTCTGTATATAATTCACCTGCCTGGAAACAGTAATAACACTTATCACCAGGAGAATGGACAACACAAACTGGAACACCACCAGCCCTTTCCGGAACCTTGCCGTTTCCTTCCCGGATTGCAGCACGCCCTTCAGCACTTTTACCGGTTGAAAGGAAGACAGGAAAAAGGCCGGGTAGCTGCCCGCCATGCATCCCGTCAACAGTCCCAATAAAGTTAATTGCAGCCAGAAGCCCGGCTGGGAGAATGGCAGCTCCATCCTTTTGCCGGTAATGTCATTGAACAGCGGCAATGACGACTGCACCAGCAACAGCGCAATGCCGGTAGCCACCAGGACCAGCAGCATGGCTTCGCTGATGAACTGCTGCACCAGTGAAAGGCGCATGGCCCCGGCTACCTTCCGCACCCCTATTTCCCTGGCCCGTTTTGCGGCGCGCGCAGTAGTAAGGTTCATGAAATTAATGCAGGCGATCAGCAGGATGAATACCGCTATAATGCTGAACAATCTTACATATTCAATACGGCCACCGCTTACCTGCCCGTTCTCAAAATTGCCATGGAGGTACTGTTCATCAAAACGCTGCATGCCCAGCTCCTTGCGCAGCCCCGGCCCCTGGCTCCTGTAGTAGTTGTCGAGGAATTTCAGCAGCCTGGCGCTGACCCGTGCAGGATGGGCGTCCTTTCTCAGCATGATGGCGGTGCGTGGTCCCTGGCCGCTCCATAGCCTGGCATGCGGACGCGTGGCCAGGAATGTGTCCCAGTTCAGGAGGTAATCAAATTTCAGGGAGGAATGATTCGGTACGTCGGCAAATACGGCCGTCACCAGGAAATGCTGCCGGTTGTTATACGATACTGTTTTACCCATGGCAGCGGCAGGGCTGCCGAAAAGCGCCGTTGCCATCTTATTGGAAATGGCGATATTACCGGGTGCAGATAAGGCCTTGTCCGCACTGCCCTGCAGCAGCGGGAAACTGAACATATGGAACAGATCATTGCCCGCGTACATTCCCTCCTCCCGTAATACTTTCCCGCCCGTACGAAAAATGCCGGCATCAAACGCATAGCTCAATCCATACTGCACTTCAGGTATCACTTTTTTCAGCTCTTCTCCCAGCAAACCCGGTGTGGCGTAGGTAGCCCCTGTTGTTCCTTCTGCGTATTCCCGCTCGTACACAGCGTACAGGCGGTCTTTATGGAGATGGAAACTATCCATGCTGCGCTCGTCCTGCATCCACAGCAGGATCAGCAGGCTGCAGGCCAGGCCTAAAGCAAGACCAATGATATTGATAGCGGAAAATGCCTTGTTGCGCCACAGGTTACGCCAGGCAATTTTGAGATAGTTCTTGAGCATAGCAACATATTGATGAAGGAGCTACGCCAAGATAATGCCTTTCCTCTTGAAAGCATACAGCCAGCTATTAATACATATACATGCAAATAATATGTCCGGTATTGGTAAAAGCGCTGTTCAAATATGGACACCCTTACTCTTTCATCATCCTCACGGTGCCATACACCGGGCCCACGTTATTATTCCCGCCTTTGGCCTGCAGTTTCACCGTTACCTTTTCCTTGCCTTCGGTGAGCGCGGCAGGAATGGGGTACACGATCTCGTAGAACTTGCTGGCCTTGTATTTATTCAGGTCTTCCGTAGCTATTTTCTCCCCATCCACCAGGATGTCGAAAATACGGTAGCGGTTATCCATGCCCCAGTAGGTGCACAGCAGGCTGTTGGCCTGGTCCGGGCTTACTTTCATGGTGAATGACAGGTAACCGCCATCTGCTACCGATCTCCATTTCTGGCCATGCTCTTCGCCGGTAAGGGTCTTTTCGCTGGTGGTCAGCTCGTGATCGCGCTCCGGCTGCATTTCGCCTATGCGCATGGCATCCACGGTGCGGGCTTCCATTTCCTGCCGGACTTTCTTCCCGGCTTCATATTTGGCCTGCTGCACCTTCCACTCCGCGGGAGTAAAGGCATCCCAGTATACGCTGTAGTACTCCCGCTGGATGGTATTGAACGGCGCCAGGGTAATATCACTGGGCGCGCCTACATGGCTGGTGTGGAACACCAGGGACTGCGGGCTTTCCCTTTTTATCCATTTGTTGGGGTCCTGTTCGGCCGTTACCAGCACGGGTATGCCCTTGATGGGGTCCGGCTCCTTATCGCCCAACTGCCCGGCCAGCACCACCGGCCCGTAGAACAACGCGATGCGGTTGGGATTGTCCGGCATGGCTTCCGTATACAGGTCCATGGGCAGTACCAGCCCCACCTTGTCGCCGTTACGCCAGGTGCGGTCCAGGGTAATATAGCCATCGGCATCCGGCGTGATATTCGTTTGCGCCTTCCCGTTCACCGTTACCTGCATGCCCTCCTGTACCCAGCGCGGTTTGCGGATGCGCAGGGGGAAAGCGGCGTTTTTTTGCGCCTGTACCTGCAGTTCCACGGTATTGCCGGCGGGCAGTTGGGTGGTTTGCTGCACCGTTACGCCCTTCTGCTGCCATTTGAGGCGGGAAGGAATGAACAGGTTGACATACAGGCTGCCGTCCGCGCCTTCAAAATAGATGCTTTCCCCGTACTTCACGTGGTTCTCCATGCCGGAGCCCACGCAGCAGGTAAAGGTGTGGAAAGAGTCGCTGAACTCCTTGCGGGTGCCCATGCGGAGCGGCACGAAATAGCACATCATGCCATCCTCGTGGTTCTGGGAAGCGAGTATGTGATTGTACAAGGCCCGCTCATAAAAATCCATCAGGTTGGCGCTGGGCTGTAATGCAAACAGGTGCCGGGTCAGCTTCAGCATGTTGTAGGTATTACAGGTCTCCATCGTGTTATCCGTGAGCTTGTCATTGAGTTGATCCGGCGTGCTGAGATATTCGTAGTTGCTGTTGCCGCCGGGCGCATAAGAATGATGCTGCGTGACCGTGTTCCAGAAAAAGCGGGCGGTAATGCTGTCCTTATCCGCGCCCGTAAGCTGGAAACGGCGTATGCAGCCGATCACTTTCGGTATCTGGGTGTTGGAATGCTTGCCAGGCAGTATATCATGCTGCAGCGCCAGGGAATCCAGTATGCGGCGGTCATGGAACTTGTAGGAAAGATCCAGGTACTTTTTTTCGCCGGTAAGCGCATAAGTATTGACCAGTGTTTCGTTCATGCCGCCGTATTCGCAGAGCAGCATTTTCTGCACCAGGGAGTCCGGCAGGTCTTTGAGAATATCGCCGGTCCAGTCGGCCATGCCTTTTTCCACGGCCAGGGCCTGCTGGTTATTACAATACAGGTAGGCGTCCAGCAGACCGGCCATGATCTTGTGCACGGTGTACCAGGGCGACCAGGCGCCGTTCAGGTCAAAGCCACGGGAACGGATATGGCCGGCAGCCACTTCCGCCCACATGCTGTCCTCGTTGGGAATAGCGCCCAGGTAGCCGGTTTTGCGGTGCTGCTGGCATTCCACCAGCTCGCTCACTACGTAGTTCACCTTATCCAGGAAACGCTGGTCGCCACTGGCGGCATAGTGCATGGCGCAGGCAGACAGGTAGTGGCCCAGCGTATGCCCGGCCAGCCCGGACGATTCCCAGCCGCCGTAGCGTTTGGCTTTTGCCTTTAACCCGGCATGCTCACGGAAATCGGCCAGCAGCCGGTCCGGCTCCAGCAGCAGGAGGTAGGCCACGTCTGCTTCCATCGCTTTTTTGAAGGGGCCGTCCAGCAACTGCACGTCTTCCAGGTTAAAGCTGTAGGCCTGCACCGGCACCTGCGCGGTCACCTTCATTTTCTTCTGCTGCCGTTCCGGCACGTAGGACTGCGCCTGTACTGCGCAATAACAAACCTGTAAGAGCAGGGAGCAAAGAAATATCTTCTTCATAAACTACGGGTTATTGGTTCGTAAGCGAATAAATTATTTCAGGGAGTAAAACTTCCAGTTGGTCTTAAAATCTTCCGGGAGCCGTTGGTTCGTCAGGATGGCCCTTACCATTTCCACGGGCATCATATTCTGTTGCAGCACGGCATCGTGGTACTGTTTGAGCGTCATTTTCCCGCTGTCCACCAGCTCCTTTTTCAGGGCATAGAACTGCAGCCCGCCAATCATATAAGCCAGTTGATACAGGGGGCTGTATCCCAGCCCGCTCACGAAGGAACGGCGCACCTCCCCTTCTGCATTGGCCCTTTCATGCCCTACCCGGTCCACCAGGAAGTCGATGCATTGTTGCGGCGTCCATTTTCCCAGGTGAAAATTGAGCGAGAAAATGATACGGGCGCAACGGTGCATGCGCCAGAAGAGCATGCCTACCCGGTCTTCCGGGGAGCGGGGAAACTGCTGGTCCCACAGCAGCATTTCCCAGTACAGGGCCCATCCTTCTATCCAGAACGGTGTTCTGAAATCGCGGTAGGTCTTGTAGCGCCTGCACATGTACATCTGCAGGTGATGGCCGGCTATCAGCTCGTGATGCACGGTAGCCCGGGAAAAGTGCGGGTTATTGCCCCGCATGCTCATCAGCTTGTCCTCCTCGCTCATGTCGTCCGTAGGATAGGAAATGCTGAGCACTTCCCCGCCGGTAAAGAAAGGATTCACGCGCTGCCGTTCCGGCGTCATCATGATCATGCGCCAGGTTTCCGCTGCCAGCGGCGGGATGGTGACCAGGTCATGCTTTTGCAGGAAATCTATCGATTGATTATACAGGTCCATAATGGCCTCCGGCTGTTTTCCGGGCGGCACGTAAGTGTTCTTTACTTTCTCCAGCGCTTTTTTCCAGTCGTCGCCAAAACCCATTTCCCGGGAGGCTTTAAGCATTTCCGCATCGCACCAGGCAAATTCCTTGTTGGCAATGGCGATCAGGTCTTCCGGCGTGTAAGGGATCATTTCCTCCTGCAACTGCCGTATCAGCTCCGTTCTGCCTACCGGGTAACCGATAATGCCGCTGCTGTCACGACTGCTGCCCGGCGCCGTTTTCTCATGCTCTTTCCATACCCGCGCATAAAGGTTCAGTGCGCTGTCCAGCTCCTTGTAGGGAGCGGCCGCCCACCAGGTATACTGCGGGTCATAGCCATTGTAAAATTTGTGCACGCTTTGCAGGGCGTTCTGTAATCCTTTTACGATCCCTTCCGCCCGCAGCACGAGATCAATGTTTATCTCCTGCTGCTGCTCCAACGCTTTGGCTTTCTTATTTATTTGCGAAGCCATATCATGAAAGCTGGCGGCCAACTGCTGCGCATTTTGTTCCGTGCCGCGGCGGCGCAGCTTTTCTATGGCGTATAATTTTTCTGCAAAGGGGAACCAGCCGTTTAGCTGCTGGTACTGTGTGGCTTCCTCCTGCAACCCATGCAGCTCCTGCTGCAGTTTTTCCCGGAAAAGGAGATAGTCCACCCGGGAGCCAACAGGCAGGGTGTTAAAATCCAGTTCCTCCAGTTGCTGCAGGTATTGTTTGTCCAGCTTTTCCACCTGCTGCCGGCGCTCCGGCGAGTTGTTCACGAAATAGAAACGGCTTATGCTGCCCTTATCCGCCTGGTAATGCACCATCAGGTCGTTCACTTCACTGGTTTGCAGGTACAGTAGCGGTGACTGTTGTTGCGCAAAGGCAGTGGATGATGTAAGAAGTAGGAGGTAGGAAGTAAGATGTAGGAAGTAGGAGGTAGGACGTAAGATGTAAGATGTAAGACGCAAGATATTCTTCATGAGTATTTGTTGTTTATTGGCTATTTTATACTTCATATCATATTCCATACTTCAACCTTCCTACCTCCTACTTCCTACATCTTACTTCCTACCTCCTACTACCCCCTTCCTACGCTGAATGGCGTTACATCCATGGAGGGTGGCACGCCCTGCACCAGCTCGCTTACCAGCTTGCCTGTACCGGCGCCCAGGCTGATGCCCAGCATAGAATGCCCGGTAGCGAGTGTCAGGTTCGTGTATTGTTGAGTGTTACCTATATACGGCAGGCCGTCTGCGCTGCAGGGGCGGTAACCATACCATACCTTATCTGCTGCCGGCACCGGGATATCATATGCGGGGAAGTAACGTTTCACGGATTCCAGTATGCCCTGCACCCGCTGCATGCGGGGCGGCGCGTTCAGCGCGGTGATCTCCATGGTGCCGCCAAAGCGGATCTTGTTGCCGTCCATCGGTGAGATGGCTACCCTGGCTTCGCTTAATATGATGGAATGATGCAGCTTGTAGGGCGCGTTCTCAAACGTAACGCTGTAGCCCCTGCCGCCCACCATGGGAATACGCAATCCCAATTGCTTCGCCACCCCGCTGCTCCATACGCCTGCCGCCAGCACCACATGATCTGCCGGGTAATGCCGCACACCAGCCTTTACGCCCCTGATCCTGCCGCCTTCTGTCACAAAACCGGTCACCTCCTGGTTCACTTCCAACTGCACGCCATGCTGCTGTAACCAGGTCAGCAGGCTGCTCATCAGCTTATTGGGATACAATTGCGCATCACAGGCAAAGAACAGCGCGCCCAGCGCATCTATTCCCGCCCCGGGCTCCATGGCCTGCAGCTCCTCCCTGTTCAAAAGGCGGGCGTCCAGGCCCAGGCGACGGGCTTCTGTAAGCGTTTCCTCCGCATGATGCAGGCTCCCGTCTGTTTTAAAAAGCTCCAGCATGCCCTTGGGCTCGTAGGAGAAATCCATCCCGTGCTGCCGTGACCAGGTTTCATAAAGCTGCTTGCTCAGCAGGGCAATATCCCGCAGCGGCACGGCAGACCGTTCCACATGCTCCCGGGTAGCGCTTTTCATAAACTTCAGCCCCCAGGAGATCAGGTCCCCGTTCAGCCGCGGCTGCACATAAAAGGGGCTTTTGGCGTTCAGCATCCACTTCAGTCCCTGCTTTACAATGCCGGGTGTAGCCAGCGGCACAAAATGGCTGGGACATACATAGCCTGCATTACCGTAAGAGCAGCCCTGCTGCATATCCGTGCTGTCTATGACCGTTACCGCATATCCTGCTTCCTGCAGGTAAAATGCGCTGCTCAGCCCAATGATCCCGCCGCCGATTATTATAACCTTTTCCATATAAAAAATTCCAAAATCCAAATTCCAAGATCCAAAATCCAAATTTCAGTATCCAAATTCCAAAGAGATGACAACCGTTACTACCGTTACTCCTGCCCATTTTGGAATTTGGGATTTGGAATTTGGGTTTTCATCTAAATTACCTGCAACCCATATGCATACGGATCATCTTCCGGATCAATGGTAATGGTATTGTATCCATATATCCTGGCCCAACCTTCAATACTGGGCCGGATGGCGGGCCTGCCGCCTACGGAGGTCTCCTCTTCTATACGGCCGGTGAACCTGGAACCGATAATGCTTTCGTGAATGAACTCGTCTCCTTTTTTCAATTGGCCTTTCGTGTACCACTGCGCCATGCGGGCGGAGGTGCCGGTACCGCAGGGAGAGCGGTCGATGGCCTTGTCACCGTAGAAAACGGCATTGCGGGCAGTGGAGCTGCTGTCCAGCACCGCGCCGGTCCACAGGATGTGGGAGCAGCCATTGATATGCGGGTTGTCCGGGTGTACGAAGGTGTGCTTTTCATTAATGCGCCGGCGCATTTCCCTGGCCCATTCAATCAGTTGGGAAGCGGAATAGTGCTCCAGCCCCCTGAAATTTTCCTGCACATCCACAATGGCGTAAAAGTTGCCGCCGTAGGATACGTCCACTTTCAGCAGGCCCAACTCCGGGCATTCTACTTCCAGGGCCGTAGCGGCCAGGTAAGCCGGCACATTGGTGAGCTTTACGCTTTTTACCTTGTTGCCTTCCTGTACATAGGTAACAATGACCAGGCCGGCCGGTGTTTCCATTCTTACCACGCCCGGCGTTTTGGGCGTGATCAGCCCTTCCTCCACGGCTATGGTAATGGTGCCGATGGTGCCATGCCCGCACATGGGCAGGCAACCGCTGGTTTCGATGAACAGCACCGCTACATCGTTGGCAGGATCATGCGGCGGGTACAGGATACTGCCGCTCATCATGTCGTGGCCGCGCGGCTCGAACATCAGTCCTTTCCTGATCCAGTCAAATTCGCGCAGGAAGTGATTGCGCTTTTCGCTCATATTGCTGCCTTGCAGCACCGGTCCCCCGCCGGCTACCAGTCTTACGGGATTACCACAGGTATGTGCGTCGATACAAAAAAAAGTCTTCTTTCCCACTGTCGCTTGTTAGAATTAGCATGAACGCCGTTGCCGGCTTTTAACAAAAATATCCAGAAGCATTGAACGTACCGTTACAGGTATTGATCAAAGGTTTGCAAAAATTAACATAAATCCCGGGATTTTGGGTGGAAATGGGATTAAAGAATGTAAAAGGGAAAATTTCAAATGTAAAAGGGGAAAAGGGAGAAGGGAAAAGGGAGAAGGGAGAAGGGGTGCGGGTCTGTTTCTCCTTTCGCAGCTTTCTCCTTTCTCCCTTTTCCCTTTTCCCCTTTTACATTCTCCAGCGCCTATTTCGTGACGATCATTTTCCTGGTATACACCTGCTGCCTGCCCACGGCCCTGATATAGCAGGGGCCTGCTTCCAGTTGCAGGGCGGCCGCGTCCAGGCTGATGGTACGCTCCTGCTGCAGGTGCCGGCTGTACACCTGGCGGCCCTGGTTGTCATAAATGGTAAGCACTACTGCTTCCTCCCTGGAAAAACCCGGTAAGGACACGTAGAACACGGAGCGAACAGGGTTCGGGTACAGCAGCATGCCGCTGTTTGCAGGATTGCCGGCGGCTTCCAGCTTTACCAACGGGAATGCTGCCGGGCAGCTCACCGTGCCGGAGAAGGCCATCTGCGCATCGGTGAATGGCGTATAGGCGGCGTTCACATCCGTATTGGAAGCATCGCCGGCGCCTTTGCCGTCGCAGTTGGAGCGGCCGTTGTTCGGGTGCGGCACCTGCAGGTACACGCCCGGGGTGCTGCAACTGCTGATCTCCGCGTCGCCGCCTACTGTAACGGTACTGCCGAAAGTAACGCCCCATTCCAGCGCATCGCCTTTGATCACAGCGGAACCGGACACGTTGCAATTGCTCAGTACCGCGTTCTCCGTTACCTGTGCGCTGCCGGAGTAAGTGCCGCCCCATACGGATGCATTACCGCCGATCACCACGTTCTGCTGCACGGTAGCGTTCTCCACCCAGGCATGTCCTTCAATACGGGCATTGCCGGAAACATTGGAGCTGCCCAGCACAATAGCGGAAGGCCCCACATAAGCGGTAGCCGCCACCGTAGCACTGTTGGCCACCCAGCCGCCGCCGTTGGCATGCGTATGCCCGTTGGTTTTGTACATGGACCGGAAGCCGGGCTGGTAGCCTTCCGGTACGGCATTGCCAATACGCAGCTCATAAGGGTAACGTTTGATCTTCGGCCAGCCGGGCTCCCATACATAGGAAGTGTGCGTGGTGGGCGCGCCGGTCACTACAAAATACAACGCGGCTTCATCTGCATTCAACTGGAAGCTCACCTGGCTGTCGTTCGCGGAATAAGTAGCGCTGTAGCGGGACACCGTACCATCGGCCCTGACGGCTACAAAGCCGTAGCGCCAGCCCGCGCTGCCGTTCACTTCCGTATGACCCTTGAACTTTACCACTACCTGCCCGCTGCTGCAGGTAGGATACAGGGGAATGATGTTATACCCGTAGTCCTGCGGGGCAAAGGCATCGGGCACTATATAGCGTCCGGTAGCGGCGTTGACCTGTTTCAGCACCGTAAACCGGCGCCAAAGGTAATGCGGTTCCTGCACCCGGATGCGGTTATGCTCCGCCCGCATGATGGCACCAAAGCCGTTGGCCGCATAGTCATAGGTCACTTCCCGTTTGGCGTAGTCATACATGAAATTATTGAGCTGGCTTTGGTTCCAGCCTTTGAGCCGGCGGTACGTAATCACCGGGTGCTCATTGGCCAACGATTCCTTCCACAAACGGTTCACCATAGTAAAGCCGTCCGTGTCCTCAATGCGGTACAGCCATTTGAAGGTGCCGTAGTGGTGACGGGTAGAGCTGAGGTGGAACATCTGCGTGCCCCACCAGCGGGGCAGGTCGTCACCGGCAAAGCGGGGGTACATCTGGGTGCGCATGTAGTTGGCATGGGCTTCCCAGAAAAAGCCGGCCGGCTCCCAGCCTACGTAGCCGCCGCCCACATTATTTTCCTGTATGCTGATCATGCCCTGCAGGGAATGTGTAAGCTCGTGGCTCAGCACGGCCCCGTCGCGGGTGGAATTGGGATGCACCCACATGGCGCCGATGGTATTGCCATAGGTGCCTCCAAAGGCCCAGCCGGAAGGGCCGCCGCTGCCCCAGGTGTCGTTCATGACGATGATGATCTTGTACTGGCCCAGGTTGGTGCCGGGCGCATCGGAGCAGAAGTGCAGTTCCGTCACGAATTTCGTATAGATCTTCTCCAGGGTGTCGCAAATGGCCTGGGGATTGAAGCGGAGATTGGGATCAGCGTAATTGGCAGGGTCTGTTCCCACTACGTTGCCCCAGAACACCACAAAATTGGCGGACTGGTAGGACTTGCTCCAGGACCAGGTATTCAGGGGACTGGTACTGAACTCTGCGGGAATGAACACGTTTTTTTGTGCAAGGAGGTAGCCCGACAATACGAGCGATGCCAGGGTAAGTAGCATTGTTTTCATAAGATGTGCGTTTAAAGGTTTTCAATGAGGGAATGAGCGGGGGCAATTAGTAATTAACTGTTAACAGTACACTTAAAATTAAGAGACACGGAAAGATAGGGGCACATCAATTTTACCTGCTTGCTACCGGATTTTAACCGCTACTTCATATCGTCTTCTGCAGGCTCGGGAACAGCAGGGGCTTGCTGCTGCGCAACTGCAGTGCGCTGCCGGCCCCACACCAGGTAATACACGGGGATGCCCAGCAGTACAAGGCCCAGGCCGGGCCAGGTGAACATGGGTTTGTAGGCCAGCAATGCCAGGCAGATGGTGGTGGCGGCGATAATATAGCACAAAGGCAATACGGGATAGCCGAAGGCTTTATAAGGCCTCGGCATTTGGGGGCGCGTTTTGCGCAGGCGGAATATACCCGTGATAGTGAGTATGTAGAAGATAAGCACCACGAAGATCACATAGTCCAGCAACTGCCCGTATTTGCCACTCAGGCAAAGCAGGCTGGCCCAGATACATTGCAGCCACAGGGCTTTGGCGGGCACGGCGTTCTTGTTGAGCACCGCCAGTTGTTTGAAGAACAGGCCATCGTTTGCCATGGTATAGTATACCCTTGCGCCGGCCAGGATCAGGCCGTTGTTACAGCCGAAAGTGGATACCATGATGAGGGCGGCGATAATATAGGTGCCCATGCTGCCGAAGATATGCACGGAGGCCGCCACCCCTACCCGGTCGCTTTCCGCGAATGCAATTTCCTGCAGGGGCATTACGCCCAGGAACATCAGGTTGGTGGATACATAAATGACCGTTACCAGCAAAGTGCCCAGGAAAAGGCTGAGGCCAATATTCCTTTCCGGCCGTTTGATCTCGCCGGCAATGAAGGTCACATTATGCCAGGAGTCGCTGCTGAACAGGGTGCCCACCATACTGCCGGCTACGGCTCCCAGCGCCGCCAGCCCTGCATAAGGCAGCAGCCCGCCGGGCTCCAGCCGCTGCAAGGTAAAGGCAGACTGCCAGTTGGCCTGCCACACGTCCTTACGGGCGGCCAGCAGCAGCCCGAAGATGATCAGGCCAAACAGCGCAGCGATCTTGGTGAGCGTAAAGGTGGTCTGTATCAACTTACCTTCTTTTACGCCCAGCGTATTGATATAGGTGAGCAGCACCACCACGCATATGGCAGTGAGCTGCGCAGCCGTTACCTTCATAAATCCCAGGTCCGCAATAATGTTCTGCTCTCCCAATGCGGGAAATATGTAGGCGGTGAACTTGGCAAAAGCCACGCCCACCGCCGCAATGGTGCCCGTTTGTATTACAGTGAAAAAACTCCAGCCATACAGGAAACCCAGCAAAGGGTTAAAGGCTTCTTTCAGGTACACGTACTGCCCTCCTGCCCTGGGGAACATGGCGCTCAGCTCTCCATAGCTGAGCGCTGCAATAAGGGTCAATACACCCGCCAACACCCACACCAGCACCAGCCAGCCTGCGGAGCTTACATTGCGCACAATGTCCGCGCTTACGATAAAAATGCCGGAACCGATCATGGAGCCGGCCACGATCATGGTGGCGTCCAGCAGGCCGAAGGAGCGCTTGAAAGTCTGAGGTGTTGACATGTGTTCTTTTTAATAGTGTTGAGAAGTAAGAAGCAGGAAGTATGGTACCCACCTCTTACTTCTTATCTCAAACTTCCTACATCTTACTTCCTATATTCGTTATCTACCAGTCGCCAGATCCCCAGGGGATTATCCTGTTTCAATGCGTCCGGCAGCATATTGTCTGCAAAGCCCTGGAAACATACCGGCCGCACCCAGCGTTTAATAGCGCTGGTGCCTACGGAGGTAAAACGCGCATCCGTAGTGGCCGGGTAAGGACCGCCATGCACCATGGCAGCACATACTTCCACGCCGGTGGGCGGCGCATTCAGGATCACGCGGCCGGCCAGGGTGGTTTGCAGCTCCACCACATCCATATAAGCTGCAATGTCCGCTTCCGTGCCCGCCACGGTAGTGGTCAACTGGCCTTTCAGGCTTTTGAGCACTGTTTTCAGCTCCTCCTTGTCCCCGCAAACGATCAGCAGGGAAGACGGGCCGAACACTTCCTCCTGCAGCAGGTGATTAGCCAGGAAGTCCTTTGCATCCACGCGGGCCAGCACCGGGTGCGCTTCCAGCTCCGCAGGCGCGGCAGCCCCCTGGTTTACCACGGCCACGCCCTGCTGCGACAGCAACTGGCTGCGGCCTTTCTCATACGCTTCGTGAATGCCGGCATGCAGCATTTTCTGCGGCGCGCACTGTGCAATGGCTTCGCCCAGCAACTGTGCGAAATGGTCCAGCGCCGCGCTGCGGATGCCCAGCAGCAGGCCGGGATTGGTGCAGAACTGGCCCATGCCCAGCGTTACTGAGCCGCCGAAGGTCTGCGCCAGCGATGCCGCATTCTTCTCTAATGTATCCGGCAGGAATACCACCGGGTTTACGCTGCTCATTTCAGCGAAAACAGGGATCGGGTTCTCTCTTTGATTGGCATAGCCGAGCAATGCCCTGCCGCCCTGGAATGAACCGGTAAAGCCCACCCCCGTGGTTAGGGGATGCATGACCAGCTCTTTTCCTATGGTATTGCCGGGCTGCGCCACGTGCTGTACGGTGTGCGCCGGCATATTGGTTTTTCGGATGGCGGCTTCTATCGCGCCAAACACCTGCAAGGATGTTTCCGCATGTGCGGGATGCCCCTTTATTACTGCCGTAGCACCGGCAGCCAGCACGCTGGCGGTATCGCCGCCTGCGGTGGAAAAAGCAAAAGGAAAATTGCTGGCGCCAAACACCACTACCGGGCCTACCGGCATCAGCATTTTCCGGATATCCGGCCGGGGCGGCGTACTGGCGGGATTGGCGCTGTCTATCACGGCCTCCACCCAGCTACCTTCCCGGATCAGGCGGGCAAACAGCTTCAGTTGGTTGGTGGTCCTGGTCAGCTCCCCGTTCAGGCGGGCAGGCGGCAGGTTCGTTTCCCGGCCGGCAATAACTACCAGGGATTCCCGCAGGGTTTCCAGCTCATCAGCGATGGTTTCCAGGAAAACCGCGCGCCCGGCGGCCGGCACTTTCTTATACTGTTCAAATGCGGCAGCCGACTGCTGCATTACGGTATCAACGTTTATCATGGGTTAATTTTTTAAGAATGTAAAATATAAAATGTTAAATGTAAAATGTAAAAGTTGGTGGGATATAACTTTTACATTTTACATTTAGTATTTAGCATTTTACATTCCCGCTTTCTCCAGCTTACCCGCAGCCAGGTAGTCCGGCAGCTCTGGCCGGTTGGCCAGCGCCGTGTCAATAACAGACAGGATGCGCTCGCGCTCCGCTCCTTCCAGGGTAAGCCGGGGCGCTCTTACATATTCGCTGCCCAGCCCGGCGCGTGTTTCCGCCAGCTTGATATATTGCACCAGCTTGGGATGCAGGTCCAGCTCCAGCAGGGGCAGGAACCAGCGGTAAATGGCCAGGGCCTCTTTCATGCGGCCTGCTTTTACCAGCCGGTAAATAGCTACTGTTTCCGCCGGGAAAGCGCATACCAGCCCCCCTACCCAACCGGTGGCGCCCAGCACCATTTCCTCCAGGGCCAGGGTATCCACGCCGCACAGTATTTTGAAGCGATCGCCAAAGCGGTTGATCATCCGGGTCACATTGGACACGTCGCGGGTAGATTCCTTTACCGCCTGCACATTGTCATAGGCAGCCAGCTCCTCGAAAATATCCAGGGTCACCTCTACCTTGTAGTCTACCGGGTTATTGTAGATCATCACCGGCAGGTCCGTGGAAGCGGCCACGGCTTTGAAATAGGCGGCTGTTTCGCGCTCGTCGCTTTTATACCGCATGGGCGGCAGCACCATCAATCCTTTGGCGCCCCAGGCTTTTGCCAGCGCCGCCTGTTTGATGGCTTCCTGTGTGGCGCCCTCGGCAATATTCAGCACTACGGGTATTTTGCCTGCCACCTGTTCCACGGTATGTTTTACCAGTGCTTCTTTTTCAGCATTGGTCAGCGTGCTGGCCTCTCCCAGGGAACCACCCAGGATAATGCCGTCTATACCGGCATCCAACTGCGCCTGTAAATTCTTATCAAACAGCGGAAGGTCCAATTCTTCATTGGGGGTGAACTTGGTGGTGATTGCAGGAAATATCCCTTTCCATTCGATTGACATATAACACAAATTTTTTTCAAAAATATCTTAAACGGCACAGGGGCACATGCCTGATTGTAATCAATTATTACCTTATATTAACCTGTTTTTGCAAAGGATGGGGTAAAATTTGTAATATTGGTGCAGTAGGATGTATCCTACATCATATTTCTTACATCTTACTTCTTATTTCATACTATGAAGGTACTACAGTTCACGATTCCTGTGCCATTGGATAAATCCATCATCGTTCAGAAAGATGTGCTTCCTTACTTTTACCAGCATCTGCACCGGCACCAGGAGATACAGCTTACCTGGATACAGAAGGGTGACGGCACCCTGGTAGCAGATAATAACATGCACGCTTTCCGCTCCAACGAGATCTACTGGCTGGGGGCCAACCAACCGCATATTTTCAAAAGCGATCCGTCTTACTTTTCACTCAAAAGCAAGAAGAAGATCGTGGCCTGGATGTTCTTCTTCAACCCGGACGGGCAGCTATCCGCATTCTTCAACCTGCCGGAGCTGAAGCTGCTGAAGAACTTTGTACAGCAGCACCAGTGCGGATTCAAGCTGCCGCCGCAATATGTAACGGAAGTGTCCGGCAAAATGATGCGCATTGCGCAAAGCAGCGGGGCAGACCAACTCCTGCATTTTGTGCACCTGCTAAAGCTGCTCAGCAGCTACCAGGGCCTGATCCCGCTGAGCGCGGGCAATCAGACGCCCAGGTTCAGCGAGCACGAAGGCATCCGCATCGGCAATATCTACAATTACATTATGCAGCAATACGACAAGCCCATCACCCTGGAAGACGCGGCCCGGCAGGCGCACATGACGCCCCAGGCCTTTTGCCGGTTCTTCAAGAAACACACGCTGCATACTTTTGTATCCTTCCTGAACGAAGTGCGCATTAACGAGGCCTGTAAAAAACTGACAGATGGCACCTATGATAATATAGCCACCGTGGCGTACACCTGCGGCTTCAACAGCATCACCAATTTTAACCGGGTATTCAAAAGCGTTACCGGCCAGTCGCCCAGCGACTATGTGAACAGTTACTTCCAGAGCGTGGAGCACTGATCCTGCATCAGTCAATATTCACGATAGCTGTTTTGGGAAAAGAGACGCTGTACTTCAACTGCTGCTGCTGCTCTGTTCCCGGCGCCAGGGTCATCTTCCAGGTAAGCAGGTTGGAAGGCTCATCCAGCACAGCATCGCTGTAGCTAACGCCTGATAAGGTTATGTCCGTATTGCCGGGAATAGGCAACTGGTCCTGCAGGATCACCTGCACCGGCACCGGTTTGTTATTCCTAATGCCTAGCTGCCAGGAGCGTGACATGGTAATGTTGCGGCCGATAAAGCGCTTGCGGCTGTAATCTTTTTCCAGCGTACGGGATACCACTACCCCTTTATCGCGCCCCAGTGACACCAGCAGGGTATCGCTGGAAGATTGCAGGTCCAGCAGGGATTTGCCCAGGTAGGTATCTTCGTAATAAATACTGGCTTCTCCTTCCAGCAGGTTCAGCGATTCCCAGCCCGTAATACCCGCTACGAGGAACGCTGCCTTATCCAGTTTAGGCACGGCATAATATTCATAGCTGGCAGGCACTTCCAGCTCCTTCACCCCTACCGTGTACGGCTTGCCGTCCGGCTCAATGGTATATGGGATGGGAATATCATAGTAGAAGGTAGTGGCAACATATGCTTCGGTTACGCCGGATATAACACTGGAGGACTCCTTGCGTACCACGCGTTTTTCCTGTTGTACAGATACGCCCGTTACCTTGCCTTGCAATGCATAGCCTGTTACCACCACTTCTTCCAGCGCCCTTGTGTCCGCCTGCATGGTCACCTGCATAAACCCGCTACGCGCCGGCAGCTCCAGCCGCTGGTAGCCGACGGATGAAAATTGCAGCGTCTGTTCCCCTCCTGGTGACTGCAGGCTGAAATAGCCCTTATCATCGGTAGTAGTACCTAATGTTTTGCCTTTTACCTGCACCGTGGCGTAGGGAAGCGGGTTGCCATCATGGTCCAGCACCCGGCCCTTTATCTCGTTATTGCCCAGTGAGCGCTGCAACTGCCGTACCCGGTTCATCTCCTCGTAGCTGCGGTAGGTGCGCAGGTACCAGGGATGCAGCACGGGTTTTACATTATTATCGGCCGGGTTGCCGGTGCTCAGTTGCAGCTTTACCTGCTTCCATACTTCACCGCACTGCTGGAATACTTTCGCTTTAAATGTAATGTCCAGCGGGTGTGTAATATCTTTTACGCGGATATCATAGGCAGGCAGCCAGCCGGCATGCTTTACCAGGTAGCTGACGGTGAATTTGCCGCTAACGCTGCTTTTGGACAGTACGTCCAGGATAATATCGCTGGTAGGTGTTTCCTTTTGCTGGCGCAGCACCAGCAACTGGCTGGCATTTTTTTTCAGTTCGATTTCCAGCGTGTGTACCTGCTGTTTAATGAGGAGCTGCTTTTCCAGCACTTCTGCCAGGCGCTGGCGATGCAGGTCCAGCACCTCTTTCAGCGCGGCGGCTGTCACGCCGTTATTGTCGCCCCCGATATCCTGGTTCTTCGTCAGCAGGGCTTCTTCCTGGGTGTATACCTGCAGGTGGTTCTTTTCACGGTCCAGTTGCGCCTGCAGTGCTTCCCGCTGCTTTTCCAACCGGACGATCTCCTCCCGCTGCGATTGTTCCCGGATAAAATCAGGCTGGTGCGCGATGGACATTAAGGTGGCATCGGCAGGCACCTTTACCTGTATGCTCTTCTCATCAATATCAGGCGATATGCCGGAAAAAACGACCCGGTTGTTGCCCGGCGTTAAAGTATACGGCATGCTGCGGGTCACCTGCGCGCCCTGCAGGAACACAACCACCTGGTCAATGGCTCCGCTGTTTTTTGAAGACGTTTGCGCCTGCACATTTTGCAGCAGCAAAAGAAACGGGAGAAAAAGGGTGTATCGCATAGGTAATTTTTTGGTAAAGGGATATGGGATAAATATACTGATTACAGTAATTAAACCTCTTTCCCGGCCCGGATTATTTCCCGCTTACCAGGTGGGCCGGGCAGTTTTTCTACTTTAAAACCGGCTGCCTGCATGGCCCTCCGCACGGCTCCTTTACTGCAATAAGTAACCAGCACGCCACCGGTATCCAGGCGCGCGAATAATTGCTCAAATACCTCCTGTGACCAAAGCTCCGGCTGCGCTACCGGGTCAAAGGCATCAAAATAAACCAGGTGGAAGGGCGGCGGCAGTGACTGAGCCAGGTACTGCTGCAGGGAGGACTGTCTTTTACAGAGCGTAAAGCCGGGAGACAGCGCTACCGGCTGCTCCCAGGGCGCGGCATGCAGCGCCTGCAGGCTGCCGGCGGACGGGCTGTTATTTAACATTTCATTATAGTTCAGGGCCTGCGCCTCTGCTGCGGACAAGGGATATGGCTCCACCGCCTCATAATACACCGCTTGCGGCCCGGCCTCCTGCAGGGTAAGCAGGGCGTTCAGCCCGGTACCCAGTCCCGCTTCAAAGATGCGCAGCACGGGATGGCGCCCCAGCAAAGGCCGCAGCCCCGCCGCTATGAACACGTGCAGGCTTTCCTGCAGCGCGCCGCGCGTACTGTGATAGGTTACTCCCATACCCGGGACGGCAATGGTATGCGACCCGTCTGCCGTAAGCTGAATGTGCCGGTCCATGCCGCAAATATAGGGGCCCCGGCTGATCCAACGTGCTGCCATACACTGATAAAAACGTGTGGACTTAGTCAACAGATCACACTTTCTGTTGGGTGCTGCGTCTACAAAATAGGTTTGTTAAAAAAATGGCGCCCGGAACAGGCGTCCCCTGAAATGCCCTGTATTTGCGGGGATCGCAGCGTTTTAACAATTCTTTTTCAATTTCCGCAGGGTTTTTGCACTTCTGGTAACTGAATTAAAAAAATATGGTTCACACTTTAAAACTTATCAGTTAACCATAAAATTGAAAGACTATGAGAAAACAAATGTTGAGATTCGGACTTTTAGCAGGCGTAGGTGCACTGCTGCTCACACAGGTAAATGCGAACGGTGCAACAAACAACTATGGCGACACTGCATCCGTTGCTACTGACACTGCCTTTCTGAAAGGAGACACCGCTTTTCTGAAAGATACTGCGGCTTTTGCAGTAGACACCGCCTTTGCAGTTGATACTGCCGCTTTCGCTGCAGACACGGCTGCATTTGCCGTTGACACCGCCTTTGCAAAAGATACGGCTGCTTTTGCACTGGACACCGCTGCTGCTCCTGACACTGCATTCTTCAAGGACACCGCTTCCTTTGCAATGGATACTGCCTTTAATTTCAAAAAGGATACTGCCTTTGCAAAAGACACCGCATTTTCCTTCAGGATGGACACCGCAGCCATGCGTGACACCGCTTTTGTAAGGGACACCGCTTCCTTTGTAAGGGACACCGCCTTTTCAAAAGACACTACTGTAATGCGCGACACAGCCGTTATCCGCGACACTACAGTTACCCGCCAGGTAGACACTACCGGCACCAAGAAAGCTAAACACAAAAACAAAGGGGTGAAGGATGCCGACAAACCAAAGAAAGACACCACTCAGCAACAGTAAGTAACCTATAGACGGTACCTGTAGCCAAAGTGTAAAAGGTATTTTCCTCCGGAAAGGCAGTGCATAGACACTGCCTTTTATTTTTTATACGGCTTTCATCAACTTATAGTTGGGCACATTGGTAAACAGTACGCCCAGCAGTATGACCAGCAGGGCCAGTACCTGCAGCAAAGAAATGTGCTCACCGGCAAAGGCCCATCCCATCAATACTGCCACCACCGGGTTTACATAGGTATGCGTGCTGACCAGGGCCGGCGGGCGGATGGTGATCAGCCAGGTGAATGCCATATAAGCTACCAGCGATCCCATCACCACCAGGTACAGGAAACCGCCCCAGGCGGCTGCCGGCACCTGTGCAAAGGAAAAGCGTCCCCACTCACCGGTGGCTGCGGCAGTTAATGCGCTGAAAAGGCCCGCAGCCAATAGCTGCAGGCCGGTTGTCAGGGTATTAGAATGGCTGTGATCCAGCTTGTTACGGGCATATAAAGAGCCTACCACCCACAGGATGGCCCCCAGCAGCAGCACCCCGTTGCCGGTCAGCACCATGGTAGTATCCATGGATACCTCCGGGCGCTGCTCCCCGGTGTAATGAAAGAACAGCACGATACCGGCAAACCCAATGAGCAGCCCCAGCAACACCCACTTATTGGAGAAATAGCTGCTCCATTGCTTCTTATCCAGCAGCACAAAAAAGAAAGGCTCTGTGGCCATGATAATGGCGGCGTATCCCGAATTGACATATTGCTCCGCCCAGGAAACCAGGCCGGTGCCGCCCACCAGCATCAGTATGCCGCTTACCGCACTGTTGCCGATAGTACCGCGCCCCGGCAGCTTTTCCCCACGGGCCAGGCACCAGGCCAGCAGCAGCAAGCCGGCCACTACGCATCTCATGGCAGTCAGCACAAACGGCGGGAAGCCCTGCAGCCCTACGGCGATCGCCAGGTAAGTAGTGCCCCATACAATGTAAATGGCCAGGAAAGCCAGCACTACCAGCCACCGTGGAGGATTATTGGATGTCATATATACGAAAGTTATATTACCGGCAAAAGAACTTTTGCTGGTGTAAACCTACAAAACTTTTTATTACCAGCAAAAATGATTTTACCGGTGAAAATTTCCATAACTTTACAGCGGTAAATTATGAGCAAAGAGAGAAATATCACTACCCTGCCGCTGGATGGCGGCGCCCTCTGTTTTGATTTCATCAATACCGTTCATGCCTGGCGGGGCGTTAACCTGCACGAATACCTGGGCGACTATGGCAGCCTGGTACAATGGTGCGCCAAAGTCGGCATCCTTTCCACCAAACAAAGAAAACTATTGCAGCAGCATGCGGCCAGCCATCCGGGAGAAGCCGCCAAGGCGCTGGAAAAAATAAAACAGGTGCGGGCTGTATTGTATCATTGTTTTGCCGCCGTGGCAGCCGGCCGGCCGCAGCAGCTTTCCGAAACGCTGCTGCAGCAATTCAACGCGGCAATCACTAAAGGACTATCGCACATCCGGTTTGCGGCAAAAGGGACCACCCTGGAACAGGGCTGGAGCCATGCGCCCACCGACCTGCTGGCGCCTTTATGGATCGTCATGAAATCGGCCTATGATATACTGGCGCAGGAAGACTCCGTGCGGATCAAGGAATGCCCGGCCTGCGGCTGGATCTTCCTGGACCAGACCAAAAACAACAAACGGCGCTGGTGCAACCCCGTTTCCTGCGGCAGCATTGAAAAGTCGAAGAAGTATTACCAGAAGAAAAAGCGGGAGATGGAGGGGGCCTAGCGGGGGGAGAATATTTAAAAACCGTAACTTTTATCACGCACGCCGTCGCTCCTTTATACTACCTTGCATACTTTACGCAGATGAAAGCATTGATCCAACAACATTTTCCTTCCTTTGAGCCGGCCCTGGTGGAAGAGCTGGCCAGCGCAGGGCAGTTGCGGCAGTTTCCCGCAGGAGAGATCCTGATGAAAACGGGACAGTATTTCCGCTCTACCATGCTCATCGTAGAAGGGCTGGTGAAAGTGTACCGGGAAGACGAGGAGGGCAACGAATTCTTCATGTACCACCTGCAACCCGGCCAGGCATGCGCCCTGTCCATGATATGCGCTGTAAAGCATGAAGCCAGTGAGATCATGGCCAAAACCGTGGCGGACACCACCGTTATCAGCATTCCGCTGGAACACATGGATGCCTGGATGACCCGGTATAAAAGCTGGTATTACTTTGTGCTGGAGTCTTACCGGAACCGGCTGGAAGAAATGCTGCTCACCATCGACCAGATCGCGTTCCGCAACATGGACGAACGCATTGTTTTTTACCTGAAACAACACCAGCAAACCCTGCAGACCAACAAGATCCCTATTTCCTTCACCCAGATAGCCCAGGAGCTGAACTCCTCCCGGGAAGTGATCTCCCGGCTGATGAAAAAGCTGTCCGATAAAGGACTGGTCCGGCTGCATAAGCAATACATCGAGATCGTTGACCTGGACAAGCTGCTGACGTAACCCATATCACGCCTGAAGCCGGACCGGCGGCTTCCGGATCATCACGGTCAAATCCCTGATCGGTTTTACAGTTTCCCTATCGGTCCGGGAAATGCTTTGGCGCATGACTTTAGTCACGTTCTGAGCCGCTTGCCGGCGCTAACTTTGTAGCATACAAACTACAAAAACACATCACCATGAAAATAGAACAGATATATACCGGTTGCCTGGCACAGGGCGCCTACTATATTGAGAGCGAAGGCGAAGCCGCGGTCATTGATCCGCTCCGCGAGGTGCAGCCCTACGTTACGCGGGCTGAAAGGAACAATGCGCAGATAAAATATGTTTTTGAAACGCACTTCCATGCCGATTTTGTTTCCGGTCACCTGGACCTGGCGCAAAAAACAGGCGCGGAGATCGTATACGGTCCGGGTGCGCAACCTTCCTTTGCGGCACATATTGCCAGGGACGGTGAAGTGTTCCGGATCGGCAAGGCCGGCATCCAGGTGCTGCATACACCCGGGCATACGCTGGAAAGCGCCTGCTACCTGCTGCTGGATGAAAACGGCAAGGCCACCGCGCTGTTCTCCGGCGATACCCTCTTTATCGAGGACGTAGGCCGCCCGGACCTGGCGCAAAAGGCTGCGCATATGACGCAGGAAGAACTGGCCGGCCTGCTGTACGACTCACTGCGCAGCAAGATCATGCCGCTGGCGGATGACATCATCGTATACCCCGCTCATGGCGCCGGCAGCGCCTGCGGAAAGAACATGAGCACCGCCACCTCCGATACGCTGGGGCACCAGAAGGCCAGCAACTACGCGCTCCGCGCCGATATGAGCAGGGCGGAATTCATACAGGAGGTAACTACCGGCCTGATGCCGCCCCCGGCTTATTTCCCGTTAAACGTAATGTTGAACAGGGAAGGTTATGAGAGCATTGACAAGGTGCTGGCAAGAGGCCGGCAGGCTCTCAGTCCCGCTGCTTTTGAAGCAGCCGCCAACGAGACCAATGCGCTGATACTGGATACCCGCGACCCGCAGACCTTTGCGGCAGGATTTATTCCCAATGCCATCAACATTGGTATTGACGGGAACTTTGCACCCTGGATCGGTGCGCTGGTACCGGACATCCGCCAGCCCATCCTCATTATTGCCGATGAAGGACGGGAAGAAGAAGTGATCACCCGGCTGGCCCGGGTAGGCTACGACCACACCCTGGGTTACCTGGCAGGTGGTTTTGCAGCCTGGAAAAAAGAAGGCCGGGAAACGGACCACATCCCCGTGGTAAGCGCCTTTGAGCTGGCCCGCCTAACGGCGAAGCAAACAGTGCACCTGCTGGATGTGCGCAAGCAGAGCGAGTACGGCAGCGAGCATGTGATAGACGCGGAGAACGTACCCCTGGACTATATTAATGACAGCATGCCGCAACTGGACAAGGATACCACTTACTACGTGCACTGCGCCGGCGGCTACCGCTCCATGATCTTTAACTCCATCCTGCGGGCCAGGGGCTACCGCCACCTGGTGGACGTCAGCGGCGGGTTCAAGGCTATCAAAGACAGCGGGCTGTTCTCCATCAGCGACTACGTTTGCCCTACAACGTTATTATAAATGACCTGATATTATTCTTATTTTATGATCACACAAAAAGACACAAAAGGCACCCGTACCTTTATATGGATCACACGGCTGGTGCGCTGGGGCATGGGCATTGCCATTATATGGGCGGGCGGCGGATTTGAAGGCGCATGGCCGGCGCTGGTTTTTGGCGGGGCGCTGATCATTACCGGCTTTTTCCGCCCAAGGGGCTGCCTGGGCGAAAGCTGCAACATACGATAACCATAAAAAAGACATACAGCATGATTGAAATACTAAAGCAACCCTGGCCCTGGTACGTAGCAGGCCCGCTGATCGGGCTGATAGTGCCTGCGCTGCTGTTGCTGGGCAACAAACACTTCGGTTTATCCGCCAATTTCCGGCATGCGTGCGCGGCATGCCTGCCGGCTAAAATACCCTTCTTTCAATACGACTGGAAAAAGGAACGCTGGAACTTCTTCTTTGCGGCCGGCATTATCGGCGGCGCCCTGCTGGCATCCCAGTGGCTGGGCAATCCCGCTCCGATAGCGGTGCATCCGGCCCTGGCGGAGGAACTGGGGCAATATGGCATCCGCAACTACAGCCATATCGTGCCGCAGGACATCTTTACCTTTTCCTCCCTGCTCAGCCTGCGCGGACTGGTGATCATGACAGGTGGCGGGTTCCTGGTGGGCTTCGGCTCCCGGTATGCCGGCGGCTGCACTTCCGGGCACGCCATCATGGGCTTGTCCAGCCTGCAATGGCCTTCGCTGGTGGCTACCTGCTGTTTCATGGCGGGCGGTTTCCTGATGGCGAATGTATTACTTCCCTTTATCCTTCAATTGTAAAGCTATGCCAGATGTACAAACAACAACAACGATAAAAAATACGGACTTCGAAGTGCGGTCGCTGGACAGCATCTGTGTCAATGAATCCGGGCTGCAGCACCCGTGGTGGTACCTGCTTAAATACACGGCGGCAGGCATGGTCCTGGGCATTGTATTTGTAAAAGCGGAGATCATCTCCTGGTTCCGCATACAGGAAATGTTCCGGCTGCAAAGCTTTCATATGTACGGGGTGATCGGTTCGGCCATTGCGGTGAGCGCGCTTTCCATATGGCTGATCAAGCGGTTCAATATCCGCACCGTTTACGGGGAAAAGATCGATTTCCATCAAAAGAAATTCAATAAGGGCCAGATCATAGGAGGGCTTATTTTCGGGTTAGGATGGGCGCTTACCGGGGCCTGCCCGGGGCCGCTGTTCGCGGAGATCGGCACCGGTGTTTTTACAGCGGTGGTCATGATCGCCAGTGCGATAGCAGGCACCTGGATCTACGGCGCGCTGCGCGACAAACTACCACACTGATCTTAATATACGCTGAACGCTTAACGCTTAAGGCTAAACGCAATCTACGTTCAGCGTTCGGCATTAAGCATTCAGCGTTTTGCCTTTTTCGTCCGGCTTACCTGCCGGGAGGCGTTCCTACAATGGCCTTTATCAGGTTGGGCAGGAAAGGTACACCGGGTGCAATCACTTCCACCAGGTCCAGTACGGCGCCCCACAGAGCCCACCAAACGCCGTCAATGATGCCACCGCCATTGGCCGCTTTCATTTCCTGGCTGTTCATTTCCGTCAGACCATAGTCTGACAACTGCATTTGATCAAGGTTTGTTTTCATAGTAGATATGTGTTTGGTTAAAAAAGCATGGTTTGATGCTACACATGCGGGTAACAAAGGTTTTTCAATAAGGTTTTTCAACAGGTTTCTCAACAAGGTTTCCGGTTCAGACGGAGAGCATTCCCTGGTGGTGGCTCCATAGCTTTGCGTATACCGTATTCCGGGCCAGCAACTGGGCATGGGTGCCCTCTTCGGCCAGCGCGCCGTCCTGCAGTACTACGATCTTATCTGCATTCACCACCGTGCTTAAACGGTGGGCAATTACAATAATGGTTTTACCGGCATCCCGCAGCTCCTGCATGACGTTTTGCACATACAGGTCGGATACCGGGTCCAGTGAGGAAGTGGCTTCATCCAGTATCAGTATCTCCGGGTCGCGGTACAGCGCACGGGCAATGGCAATGCGCTGACGCTGCCCGCCGGAAAGGTTCACGCCATGCTCGCCCAGCAGGGTGTTAAAGCCGTCCGGCAGTTTTTCAATAAATTCCAGGATACCCAGTTGCTGGGCGATGGTCAGCACTTTCTGCATATCGGGCTCAAACTCCCCTACTGCAATATTGTCCGCCACGGTGCCGGCAAACAGGTCTATCTGCTGCGGCACTACGCTTACCTGCCGGCGCAGGCTTTCATGCTGTATATAGCGGATATCCGTATTGCCGATGGCAATGGTACCTTCCTTCAGCGGGTAGATATTCTGCAGCAGCGACATCAGGGTGGACTTGCCGGAGCCGCTCTCCCCTACGATGGCGGAAATGCGGCCCTTCATCAGCAGCAGGTTGAATTGCCGGAACACTTCCACACGGGTGCCATAGCTGAAGGATACATTGCTGAAAACAATATCCCCTATCATGTTAGGCTGCAGCACTACTTTCTGGGTGGACTCTTCCTGCTCCAGGTCCATGATCTCGAAGAGGCGGTCCGCAGCTATCAGCGCGTCCTGCATGCTTTTGTTGGCGCCGATCAGGCTCATGGCCGGCCCGGTAAAATATCCCACCAGCGCGTAAAAGGACAGCAGCTCCCCGGGGCTCAGCTCCCGGTCTATCACAAAGATGGAGCCTATCCACAGCATCACGATCACAAAAGCGCTGGTCATTACATTGGCGGCGCTGCCGATGTACAGGTTACTGATGGTGGAACGGTAAATGGTCTGCAGCAGGCGGATGAAGCGGTTCTCCGTTTTCATGTTGGAATAATCCTCCAGCCCGAACCGCTTGATGGTGGACACGGAGTTGAGGGACTCCACCAACTGGCTGCCCAGCTCCGCATTATCTTCCATCAGCTTGCGCTGTAATCTTTTATTGATCCGGTTGCTGAGCTGGTAAATGACGAGGTATACCGGGATGATGCACAGCATGATCAGGGCCAGCTTCCAGTAATAGGTGAACATAAGTGCAAAGGAGAAGACCACGATAAAGACGTTCACCACCAGGGTGAGCGCCACGTCGTTGATGAACACCCGTATCTTCACGGCATCGTTGATACGGGACGTGATCTCGCCCACGCGCATGGTATCGAAGAACTGCTGCGGCAGTTTAAGCAGGTGCTTGTAGTACCCGAGTATCAACTGCGCATCCAGTTGCTGCCCGGTCTTTATGGCGAATATGCTTTTGAGGTTGCCTACAAAAAGCTGCAGCACCAGTATCAGCAGCATGATCACGCCGAGGAGGTTCAGCAGGTTGCGGTTGCCCTCCACCAGCACATTGTCCACTATCTTCTGCACATAAATGGAAGTGGAAAGCCCCAGTACCGTATAAACAATGGCTCCGAACAATGATTGCGTAAGCACCGTGCGGTGCGGGCGCAGCAGGTACCAGAAACGCTGCATGTGGCCTACCTTCTCATTACCGGGCTTAAAGTTCTCTTCGGGCAGCAGCAGCACCAGCACGTTGGTCCACACTTTTTTAAACTCTTCGTGGGTTTGGCGGTGAAATTCTCCATCCATGGGATCCATGATCACCACGTGCTTGCTGGTGACCTGGTAGATCACCACGAAATGCTGCAGAACACCTTTGATCACTACATGCGCAATGACGGGCTTGGGCACGTTGGCCAGGGCTTCCAGCGGGCCTTTTACGCCCTTTGCCTGGAAGCCGAGCTTTTGCGCGGCTTCTATCATGCCCAGCACATTGGTGCCTTTCCGGTCTGTACCGGCATACTGCCGGATACGGGCTACCGGCAACTGCAAATTATAGTAGGCAGCCACAGACGCCAGGCAGGCAGCTCCGCAATCGCTGATATCGCGCTGCTTTACCCTGGCGCTACGTTTTAAATTTGCAGATTGGTTCGTCATATCTTACGATGCCTCAGGTTTTCGCCATGCTTTTCCGGTTAGGGTTCATCCAGTCATCCGCCTTGTCATACAGCAACTGGAAAAGGGTGCGTTTGGTCAGTATAAAGCGGGCCTGCAGGGTCATCCCCTTTTTCAGGCTGCCTTTGATGCCTTTACGGGTATGCACCTCCGTGCTGGCAAAACGGCACTTCACCCTGAACACGGGCTGGTCGTTCATTAATATAAAGTCGTTGTCAACAGACTGCACTACGCCGTCTATCATACCCCATTCATTATAGTTAAATGCGTCTACCTGGAAGCGCACCGGCATGCCGGTTTCCAGGTAGCCGATATCCTTGGGAGATACATAGCATTCCGCCACCAGGTTGGAGTCCGGGGAGATAATGCCCAGCAGCTCCCCTGCCTGCAGGTAGCCGCCGGCGTACTTGCCGGTAAACTGCTGCAGGGTGCCGCTTACCGGCGCCTTGATCACATTCCACTGCTTTTCCTGCTGCAGTTGCCGGGTATCGGCCTGCAGGCGGGTGCTTTCTTCGCGGAGGCGGCTCAGCTCCTCCTGCCAGGCGCTGCGCTGCTGCTGTACGCTGCTCTGGTACGCGGCCTGGGCTTTCACATATTCATATTGGCGGTCGTTATATTCCTTTTTGGCGATGACCTTTTCGGTATACAGTTTTTCATACATCACCATATCGGCTTTCAGCTTGTTTACCGTGGCCAGTTGTTCGTTCATGGCGGCCTGGAAGCGCTGGTACTGCTGCTGGTACAGGGGCGACTGCAGCCCCCCGCCGCCGCCGGCCGCCAGAATGGTGAGGTCGTGCATATATTTTTCCCGCTGGTCCAGCTCCCAGGAGTTCTGTTCCAGCTTGCTGTTGCTGATCACCTGCTGCAGGCGCAGTATTTCCTGGCCTTTTTGCACTTTGGCCCCGTCTGTCACCAGCACTTCGGCAATGGTGCCGGCCACCAGGTTGCGCAGCTCATGTTTTTCAGTAACAGGGCGTACCAGCCCGGCCGATTTTACCGAAACATCTACTTTAATAAAGGGTAATGCCGCCAGCGCCAGGATGACGGCCAGCAGTACAGTAATATAGATCACCTGCGTCCTTACCTTTACCCTGGGCAGCCAGGTATAGGCAGAATGCTGCATGACCTCTATGGGAAACAATTGTGGCATGGCAGCTTTTTATACATTATTTTCCAGGAGCTTTACTTCCGCCAGCAGTTCTGTGGGGGCAATGTCCAGGATGCGTGCTACTTCACAAAGACGGTCTATGGTCATAGGTATTTTGCCGGTTTCCAGCTTGCTGTAAGCATTCTGGGATATGTCCAGGTGGGCGGCCATGTATTCCTGGGAATACTCTTTTTTCCTGCGCAGATGCCGGATCATGATTACGACCTGTTGGGTGCATCTCAGTTTTCTACCTTCCATATCAACGCATAATTGTATTAATAGGGTATTCGTTGTATCATAAGATACTAACGGGTAAATGCGCTGTCCGGATTGCAGGGCGCGCTATTTTTTCCGGTATTTTCCCCGGGAAGCGTCCCTGGCGGCCATTTTCTGCAAAACACAGCAAAGCGCCCCGGCTCCATGCGCTGGGGGACCGGGACGCTTTATACCCTTTGTCTGCTAAGCTGTGCGTAGCACAAAGTTCAGTGACTATACAAGGATGTCAACTAAGGTCTTCAGGAAAGAGCCTGTGACAGTTGCTACGTCTTTTGCAACGTCTACAACTTCAGCCAGGCCCGTTGACAGCCTGCTCGTCAGGTTAGTCAGGAGGCCACCGCCCTCTACTTCCAGCAATTGTTCGGAAGAAAGGGGAGTAAAACCTTCCGTGGAGAGATGTTTCATGGTTAAAATTTTTCCGATTACAACAAATAATGCCTACTCTGTCAAAGCTTTTCGGCGGCCGCTTGCAACAATGCAGTCCGTTACCGGAGAAAGAAAATGCTGCGGGGCCTACACCAGGAAGTCTATCAGGTTCTTGAGGGTGCCGCCCACACCGCTTACCACGTTAGGCAGGCCTTGTACCAGGTTGGCTACAGCGGTCAGCGCACTGGTCAGTATGCCGCCACCTTGTACTTCCGTTAATTCTTCATGTGAAAGCTCAGTCAGATTTTCCATCGGGATGGTTCTCATAGTTCAATTTTTTAATAGGTTAATGTTAGCGCCTACTCTGTTCAAAAAGCTTTTCGGCATCCGCTTGTGGTTTGAAAGTTGCAAAAAATAACGCTGCCAAACAAAACCCAACAGTTTTAAATTATAGCTGTTGGGTTTAACTGTAAAATCTACTGAAACAAGCTACAGCAAAGCATTACAGGAGCCGGCAACCAACAAATATTGCGGCACCTGTTACATAACATATTGCAGCGATGTATATTTAACTTCCACGCAATATTATAAGCACTTATAATTTTTCTATTTTCCCTGGGATTTTTCTAAAATTGCAGGCGAAGACAAATATTCACTATTTCAAAGCTCAATTATTGTACTGCATGGCGCTGACCATCTATTATGCCACCTATCCTATGCCATTACCCACCGCCACATTCCAGGCGCTGCTGGCACCCTTACCTGTTTACATGCAAAAAAAGATCGGACAGTTCAGAAGATGGGAAGACGCCCATGCCGGCCTGCTGGGCAAGCACCTACTCCTGGCCGCGCTGAAGGCCTGCGGCCATCCCGGCGCCCTGGACCAGTTGCGCTACAGCGGGTTCGGGCGGCCTTTCCTGGAAGGCGGTATTGATTTCAACATTTCACACGCCGGCCGTATGGTGGCTTGCATTGTAAGCCCGCAGGCACGGGTGGGCATCGATGTGGAAGCCATCCGGCCTATCCCCTTTGAGGATTTCAAAGGGCAGTTTTCGGAAAAAGAATGGGACAGCATCAACAGCGCTGCAGACCCACTGAAAGCCTTCTATGCCTGCTGGACCTGCAAGGAAGCCGTGCTGAAAGCGGACGGCAGCGGCCTGCATACACCCCTTACCTCGCTGGAAGTGGCAAAGAAGAACACGGTGACCCTGAACGGCCGCCACTGGCATGTACAGGAAATAAATGCCTTCCGGGACTACGCCTGTCATGTAGCAACAGACCGGAAGGGCCTGGAAGTGAAAGTGGAGGAGGTTAAATTTTGAATTAATAATTATTCCGTCAGGCTTAACAAGTATTGCACGCTTTGCGGTACCTGGGTTTCCACATTGCTGCTTTCGTCCTCAATATAATAATGCTGGATAGCTGATCTCCTGGCTGCTTTCAGGATGGCCGGAATATCGATCTGGCCGGTGCCCAGCGTTACATCATTTTCGGGATCGGTGCTGCCGGAAAGGTTGCCTTTTACGCCTTTCTTCAGGTCCTTCACATGCATCAGCCGGAAGCGGTCCCCATATTTTTTAAGCAGGGCCACCGGGTCCTGGCCGGGGAAATGCACCCACAGGATGTCCATTTCCAGGCTTACATAACGTGGATTGGTGTGCTGCACAATATAGTCGAACAAGGTGCCTTTCCCATAGGGCTGGAACTCAAAGCCGTGGTTATGGTATACCAGGGTAAGGCCATAGGTGTCTTTCAGTATTTTGCCGACGCGGTTAAACTCCTGTACTGCGTGCCGGGCTTCTTCGAGGGTGAGGCCGCTCTTGCTGTGCGGGAAGCCGGCTATGCGCACAAATTTAGCGCCCAGTATCCTGGCATTTTTGGCCACCTCGTCCGTTTGGGTTGTAAGCGCTTCATAGCTCACGCCAAAGGAAGAGCAGCGGATACCTCTTTCGTCTATCATTCTACGGATATCCTGTGCCGTTTGCCCGAAAAGGTTGGAAAACTCAATATCGGTAAAGCCGTTCTGCTTCACCATATCCAGGGTGCCGGGCATATCTTTTTCAAAATATTTCCGGTAAGTATAAGACACTACGCCGGGGTGCTGCTTCAGCAGCGGCCGGCCCGCCTGGGCAACCGCGGGCATGTCGCTATTTAATAAGACCAAAGCAAAACAGCAGCAAAGCACGAGTTTCCTTACGAACATAAGTGGAGGTTTATCTGTTATACGTGCTAATATAACAGATAAACGGGAAAGATCATACAGCAATAATAGTTAATATGCTGCGGTGAAACGCCGGCGGATGTGCTTTGGCTGCTCCAGCTCGTCTACGGTCGCCACTGCCAGGTCCTCTACGGAAAGCACGCTGCGGCCGTTCTCGTCAAATACGGGATTATCGAGTGCGGTGCGGTAGGTGCCTTTGCGAACGCCCGCTGTACCCTGGTGCATTTCAATAGCGGGGCTGATGAAGGTCCAGTCCAGCTCCTGCTCCTGTTTCAGCACATCCAGGTAATCGCGGGCGCCGGAAGCACCTTCCCTGTACTCCGCCGGGAACTGGGGGGTATCAATGAGTTGTACGCCGGGCGCTACTTCCAGGCTGCCGGCCCCTCCTATTACGATCAGTCTTTTTACGCCGGCCTTTTTTACGCCCTGCTGAATAGACCGGGAGCCTGCCAGGAAATCGTTATAGATGTTTGGATTGGTCCAGCCGGGGTTGAAGGCGCTGATCACGGCATCCAGGCCTTTTACCAATGCGGTTACTTCCGCTTCATTATACACATCCCCTTTTTCGACAACGAGGTTGGGATGCTGTACGGCAATCTTGTCAGGATTCCTTACAATAGCGGTTGCCTGGTGACCGCGGTCCAGTAATTCCCGGAGCATGTGTGACCCGACAAAGCCGGATGCGCCGATCAGTGCTACTTTCATGATGATGGTTTTAGAATATTTAAACTGTAATTTAATTTATTACAGTACAAATATAGGTTATTTCCGGAAAACGCAATTATTTTTTGACATGAGGTCACTATACAGCAAAAAGTATTGTTTAGCCTCCGGGGAGATGGCTTGCGCGTTGTAATTATAATTTCTGTAAATTGGGGCAGCAATACAATTTACCAGCGCCCCGGCTTTCAGTATAAGATGATGATAATAAGGCTATAAGACGAAGCAACCTGCAACTGTCACTACCAGGGTTAGCACCGGTAAATACCGAACTGTACCTGTTACAGCAAAACTTGAAATAATCATTACCCAAGAACAAACGCCTACAAACTAACTGTTTATGAAGATGCTTGAGACCTGGCATGCGATACGTGATACCGGTATAACAGATACGGTTGATGAAGAAATGACGCATAGGATCAGACTGGTTAACTCACTTAGCTTCACGCTTAGCTGCCTGGTAGTGGTAGTCGGCAGCATTTATTATGCATTATCGGGCAAATTGTCAATTTTTATTCCGGCCAGTATTGAATGCCTGCTGGCGGGTTCCGCGTTATTCCTGAATTATCATAAGAAATATGAAGCGGCAGCGCTGGTAACTTATTTTGTGCAATGCGCAGCTTCCGTTTACTTTGGCTTGCTGTTAGGCAATGTAATTGAGTTACAGGCTATGATCATTTTCCTGTTCCTGATCACTTTCCTGCTTTTTAAGAATGACGATATAAGAATGCTTTGTCTTACTACCGCAATTATTATTCTTTTGATCATTGAAGCCAATTATTACTACAATTTTGTCAAACAGATACCCTTAAGCCATAATCTAACCGTCATATTTAAAGCATTATCCGTAGGGGGCGTACTATTGCTGATCATTATAGTAGGCAGACCCTATGTACGCAGTAAGGATGCATTGTATAAAGCCAATCACTTCAAAAGGATATTCATTTACCAGATCACCCATGAATTGAGAACCCAATTGAATGCTGTTTACTACACCGCACAATTAATGAAACGGGAAACCAAATTGGATACGGATCTAAAAAAAATGGAGCCCTATATAGACCTATTATTTACAACAGTTGACAACACACGAAACATCATCAACAATGTATTGGATATGTCCAAAATAGAGGCCGGCAAAATGGAAGACATCCAGGAAGAAGCCTTGGAGATCAAACCATTTTTTGAAAGGTTAATGTCCGTACATACCGTAACAGCCAAAGCCCGGAATATACAGCTCAAATTGCTGGTTGATGAACGGCTACCGCTCGTCGTTGTTTGTGACAGCTTTAAATTGGGCCAGGTAGCAGCAAACCTGCTAAGCAATGCAGTAAAATATGCAGACAGGAACAGCACCATTTCTTTGAGCATAAATAAATGCGATGAGCATACCTGGAATATACAGGTGACCAATAAGGGACTGGGGATAGCCAAAGAAAAACTGACGGTGATATTTGACCAGTTTGTGACCAATAAACAAAACCGGTACACGGAAGGTACCGGCCTGGGTCTATACATCGTAAAAAACATGGTGAGAGCGCTAGGGGGGGATATCAGTGCAGAAAGCCAGCCAGGAAACGATACTACCTTTACAGTAAAGATGAAACTACAAGCCGGCAAAATAGAGGACGTACAGGAGGAAGAAAATAAAGAAGATATTGACCTTAGCAATGTACGCATACTGTTAGCCGATGATAATGAAATGAATAACATGCTCTTCTCCAAATACCTGAGTATGTGCGGTTGTGAGATCACCACAGCTTCCAATGGAAGGGAAGCGCTTGATAAGCTGGGAAAAGGGAAACATTTGCCCGATGTGATATTGCTGGACCACCAGATGCCGGAAATGGATGGCGCCGCCACACTCGCTCACCTGAAGAAAACTCTTCACCTGCGTCATATACCGGTCATTATCTGCACCGGCAGTTTTGAGTCCCAGGAAAAGCTAGTAGCAGCGGGCGCCAGCGCCATTATTGTAAAACCCGTTGATCAAAAATCCCTGCTCAAAGTGATCAGTCAGCATTTACCCCGGATCAGTGCAATCAGCAACGGTTTACCCCAGGACCAACTATCCGGCAACCAGCATGCTGTCTAACCTCGTCTCCCGGAATATAGAATATTCGGATTTGTACCGTTTGGTATATACCTGCCATATCCAGGAGGCTTGTACGCAACGCTCCAATCCCCTAAAGTGTGCCTCCATTACCGCCGCCTTTTCGGGATATACGGCGGTATACTGCTGCACCTCGCCTTTGATATAATCCAGTAATCCGACAAATTCTATCAACTGGCTGCGGACTATAGCAGCAGCATTTCGTATAGCCCCCTCGAGTGATAAGCGGGGCTTGTTATGCAGGATGATCATCACCAGGTTGGAGTCTGCCTGGTTATCAATCACTTCCTTTTCAAAAGAGAACAGGTCGTTCATCAGCCCGCCTATAGCGGCAGTAGTATAGTGCAGTCGTTGCAATTGCTTGTCAATACCTGTTTCCTTCAGCCACTCCCAGTCCAGGAACAATCCTTCACTGTACTCCACCAGGGAGATGACATGATGCATGCCGGACAGGTGGCAACGGCTGTCAATATATTCGTCGATACTGGCTATACGGCCCGCTGCGTTTATATTGCAGTCCTTGTGCGCGACATAAATATGATAGGAATACAAGCGCAAAAATTCGAGGAACCAACTGAAGGGCGATGTGTCCCTCATAAAAGCCAGTACTTTTACATTGGCCAGCTCCACGGGCGTGGCATCTGCTTCCTCGATGAAAAGGTCTGCTGCCATATTGAACATCCGCTCCTTTACACGGCTAGCGGCTTCCTGTTCTGCAGGTGCGAGACGGGGAAAAATATCACGCCCCATCGTATCATTCAGAAAATAGTCAATGGCCAGGTTCCGAACAATCGCCTTCATCCTGTCCACCCCCGCATTCGGAAACAGGTAAATGGCGCAACTGATATAATGCTCCGCATTCGGCAGCCAGATGCCGAAACGTTCACCAAAGGCCCGGGCGTCTGCCAGCAGTTGATGGATCTGTGGGTGCGGGCTGAATACCTTGCAATATTCATCCAGCCGGAAACCTTCAAAGTTGAATAGCTCCTGGAGGGAAAAAACAGGCGCTGCCCCGGTAAGGGTGCTGTACGCTTGCTGCACCTTTTCTAAAATGGCTGAGGTTTGGTGTTGCAGTTCTTTGGACATGACTTATTGGTTTTATGGTTATCGAATAAATAGTTAATCATTTGTTAACCTTCCAATAAGTTACACATTTTAGCTCCCGGTGTTAATTGACAGGCAGCCATAAACGACAGGCCTCCCCCGATTGGGGGAGGCCTGGTCCATATCATTGGAAAATGCCTTTACCGGGCGGATTGCCGGTTGCGGGAGCGGTGGTTGCCGTTACGTCCATGATGACCGTTACCGGCAGCACGCTGGCGCTGGTGATGGCCGCCGCCGTTGCCGCCGGGGCGGTTCTTCGCGGACTGTTGCGGCTGCTGCACGGGAACAGTAGCGCCATTATCATGGTAAGGATGTGATTCCACTACCGGTATCTGGCGCGCTATCAGCTTATGGATATCGCGGAGGTAGGCCCTTTCTTCTCCATCACAGAAGGAGAAGGCAATGCCGTTAGCGCCGGCCCGGCCGGTACGGCCTATACGGTGCACATACGTTTCGGGCACATTAGGCAGCTCAAAATTGATCACATGCGTCAGGTCGTCAATATCGATCCCCCGGGCGGCGATGTCCGTTGCTACCAGCACCCTGGTTTGACGGGATTTGAAATTGTTCAAAGCACGCTGACGGGCATTCTGGGATTTATTGCCGTGTATGGCCTCTGCTGTAATGCCGGCTTTGTTCAGATCTTTGGCCACCCGGTCCGCCCCATGCTTGGTACGTGTGAATACCAGCACCGTGCGGATAGATTTGTCTTCCAGCAGGTGCAGCAGCAGGCGGCGCTTGTCCGGTTTGCTCACAAAGTACATGGACTGCGTAATGGTTTCGGCGGTGGATGATACCGGCGTTACTTCCACTTTGGCGGGATTGTTCAGGATAGCGTTTGCGAGCTGTTGTATCTCGGGCGGCATGGTGGCAGAAAAGAAAAGGGATTGCCGCTTTGCAGGCAGCTTGGTGATAATGCGTTTTACATCATGCACAAACCCCATATCCAGCATACGGTCCGCTTCATCCAGCACAAAGAACTGCAGGTGCTGCAGGGATATATACCGTTGGTTGATCAGGTCCAGCAGGCGGCCGGGTGTGGCCACCAGTATGTCTACGCCTTTTCTCAACGCTTCCACCTGCGCATGCTGCGATACTCCGCCAAAAATAACCAGGTGCCTCAGCGGCAGGTATTTCCCGTAAGCGGCAAAGCTCTCTCCTATCTGGATAGCCAGTTCACGCGTAGGCGTTAGTACCAGTGCCCGGATGTTACGCTGCCCCCTGGGCGGAATACCCTGGCCTTGCTGGTGCAGGAGCTGTAACAGGGGAATGGCAAATGCGGCAGTTTTACCGGTGCCTGTCTGGGCGCATCCCAGCAGGTCCTGCTGCTGCAGGATAATGGGAATGGACTGTTGCTGGATGGGCGTAGGATTCGTATATCCTTCATTGCTTAAAGCCTCCAGTACAGGAGCAATAAGCTGTAATTGTTCAAATGACAATACGTTCAATTTTAAATGATCTAATAAAATTAAGTGCGGTAAGGCTATCAAAACAGGGCTGATACTTTACCTGCCTTACTCAAAGCCTGCACTATTTTTTGAAGATTGGCGCTACAAAAGCAGGTGAGGAAGTGAATAAAAGTAACCAAAGGTAATGAATATTTCTCTTATGGGCATGTCTTTTGTGCAGGCACTGTTTATAATACCGTTCTTATGAAGGTACAACTGATCATATGGGCACTGCTGCTCTCCCTGGAAAGCCAGGCGCAAAGCGGCGGCAGCGCCACGGATACGCTGCCTGCGCCGTTCGCTACCAAATCCGTAAAGCACTTCAGCAAGGTCATCGGCTGGAAAGCAGGACAAGTGCCATCGGCTCCCGAGGGGTTTATTGTTACTTTATATGCCGACGGACTGGAGAATCCGCGCTGGACCTACGTTACGCCCAATGGCGACGTACTGGTGGCGGAGTCCAACACGATCAAGAACACACTGATGCAGGTAGGGGCTGTAGTGCTGGGCGCCGCCAAGGCGGAAAACATGCAAAAAAGCGCGAACCGCATCAGCATCCTGCGCGATACCAGCGGGGACGGGCATCCTGATATCAGGGAAGTATTCCTGCAAGACCTGAATCAGCCCTTTGGCATGCTCATCATCAACAAGCAATTGTATGTAGCCAACACCGACGGGCTGCTCCGCTTTCCCTACCAGCCCGGCCTGATGAAAATGGAGGCCGCCGGCGAAAAGATACTGGACCTGCCGGCCGAAGCGCCCAATCAGCATTGGACCAGGAACATCATCACCAATGCCGACAGCTCTAAAATATACATCGCAGTAGGCTCTGCGGACAATATGGGCAATAAAGGAAAAGACGTAAACCCGCGCAGGGCCTGTATCCTGGAGATCAACCCGGACGGCAGCGGGGAGCGGGTATACGCTTCCGGCCTGCGCAATCCCGTAGGCATGGACTGGGCGCCCGGCACCCAAACGCTATGGGTTACCGTTAACGAACGCGACGGGCTGGGCGACAACCTGGTGCCGGATTACCTGACCGGCGTACAGGAAGGTGGCTTCTACGGCTGGCCCTACTCCTACTTCGGGCAGCATGAAGACCCGCGTATTGAAGCGCCCCGGCCCGACCTGGTGGCCAAAGCCATTGTGCCGGATGTGCCGCTGAAGTCGCATTCGGCCTCACTGGGACTGGCCTTTTACACCCATACCGCTTTCCCCTCCAAATACCGGGGCGGCGCATTTATAGCCCAGCACGGCTCCTGGAACCGCTCGGAACTGGCAGGCTATAAAGTGGTATTTGTGCCCTTCAAGAACGGGAAGCCCGCCGGGCCGCCGGAGGATTTCCTGACGGGATTCCGGCCCGCACAACAAGGCGGTAATGAAGTATACGGGCGCCCGGTAGGGGTCACAGTATTGCCGGACGGCAGCATGCTGGTGACGGATGATGTGAATAACCGGATATGGCGGGTGGTGGCGGTGAAGTGAAGTAATATTATTCACCTGCCGGCTCCAGCAGGTCCCACAAATTGCCGTACAGGTCCCGGAATACGGCTACTGTTCCGTATGTTTCCTTTACCGGCTCCCGCACAAAGGTGATCCCCTTTGCCCGCATGTTTTGATAATCCCTTTCAAAGTTATCGGTGTACAGGAACAGGAAAACCCGTCCGCCGGTCTGGTTCCCTACCCGGCTTTGTTGTTCCCCACCGGCGGCTTTTGCCAGCAGCAGGCAGCATTCCTGCGCTCCCGGCGGGGCTACCAGCACCCAGCGTTTGGCATCGCTCAGCGCAGTATCTTCTACCAGGGTAAAATTGAGCTGCTGCGTATAAAAAGCAATGGCATCATCGTAATCATCCACAACCAGGGCTACGTGGGCAATATGTTGTCGCATGAACGGCAGTATTGTTTGCCTTCCAAGTTAAACATTCAGGCCGAATTCATACACCGTAATGGTCCGGTACTCCTCGCCCGGCTCCAGGATGGCGCCCGGGAAATGGGCATGGTTGGGGCTGTCCGGGAACGCCTGCGTTTCCAGCGCAATGGCGCCATGTTGTACATAAGGCCTGCCCTGCTGCCCGGTAATGCTGCCATCCCAGAAGTTGGCGGTATATACCTGCATGCCATGCTGGTCCGTAAATACCCGCAGCCGCCGGCCGGTATCCATGTCTGTCAGCGTAGCTGCGGGTACCATTGCTCCCGGTTGATGCCGCCGGAGCACGTAATTATGATCCAGGCCACAGTCCTGCGGGAACAGGTGCAGGCGGTCGCCCAGCCTGGCAGGAACTGTAAAATCCGCCGGCGTGCCCTTTAACGGCAGTATACGGCCGGTGGGCAGGTTCCTTTCATTCTTCTCCGTATAGTGCTGCGCGTTAATATGCAGCAGGTGGTCCTGCACTACCGCCTGCTCAAAACCGGAGAGGTTAAAGTAGCTGTGGTTAGTGATGCTGACGGGCGTTCTTTTATCGGTTACTGCCCGGTACTCCATCACTAACTGGTGCCGGTGGTTCAGCAGGTAGCGCACCTTTACCTCCAGGTTGCCGGGATAGCCTTCCTCCCCATCCTCGCTAAAGCAGGTAAATTCAACGCCCGTATGCGCTTCTTCCCGTACCAGGGAAACAAGCGTCCACACCTTTGTATGAAAACCGGCAAAGCCGCCGTGCAAATGGTTGTGATCGTTGTTTACTGTCAATTGTACCGCCTGCCCGTCCAGCATAAAACGGCCGGCGGCAATGCGGTTGGCATAGCGGCCCACCACGCTGCCCAGGTACCAGGGATTATGTGCATAGTCCAGCGGCCGGGCCAGGCCCGCTACAATGTTCTTTACCCGGCCATGGCGGTCCGGTGTGTAAATGGCCATCACCGCGCATCCCAGGTTGGTGATGTGCACGGATATGGTTTCGTTCTGCAGCGTCACGAGGTGCAGCGGCGCCCCGTGCAGGTGCCCACAGGGCCGGCTGGCTACAGATAATGCTTGCCGGGTGTTCAAGATGGTTATTTTAAAGACAGGTCATTGGCCGGAATAAGCTTTACCAGCAAGGCATCCTTCACCGGTACGGTCAGTGAAATGGATGATTGCCCGGGTGCAACTGTTCCCAATGAGCGGCCGGTTAACAGTTCCGTTATCGCATACCGCCCGTCCTCCAGGCCAATATCCTTAACGGGTATGGTTTCCGTGAATGTTGTTGTTGCGGCAAAATTGAACAGCGCCAGCATAGTGGTGTCTCCCTCCAGGTAAAAGGACAACTGCTGGTCCGGCGTGTCGCCATCTGCCATGCGCAGCGGCGTAAAGGCGCGCGGCTGGCTGAAGAAAGCGCATAGTTCCGGGTTGTTCAAAAATCGTTTGGCCCTATCCGTAGCCAGATTCTCCCGGAAGTCGGAGCCGTCGCCCAGTATACTGCCCATCGCCATCATGGCGTAGAGCCTCACTTTCACTTCCTGCTCCGTAAGCTCCGGGTTTTCCTGGAAATGCTGCATTACGGCCACGTCCAGGTTGGTATACGGCCACAGGGTGCCCTGCATCCACCACATAAAGGAGCCGGTAGCCAGTGATGCTTCCGTGCTGCCCCAGGCGGGAAAGCCGGGTTGATCGTCCCGCAGGTGAGAGTACACATCCGTGGATATAAACCGCGTATGTGCATACTGGTGCGGGAACATAGGCGATATGGCCTGGGTAATGAACACATCCGGCCCCAGGATGGAGTCCACCAGGTGCTTCAGCATTTTCATGCCCTGGTCATATGCCTGCATGCCGGTGCGCACGCGCTTGTCATAGCGCACCACGGACTCCAGGGAGCCGGCTGTCAGGAAATCTATTTTCAGGAAGGTAGCCTGAATGGCCTTCGCTTTTTTCAATTGGCTGATAATATGCGCCCGCACTGCCGGGTGCGTAGGGTCGATGGCGTAAGCACCCCAATCGCCGTCCTTGTAAGCAATGGGTTGCCGGTGCTTATCCTTCAACACCACCTCGCCAAGCGAGATATTGGTATCGCCCAGCTTTGTCTGCTCCACCGTATTCTTCCAGGTCCACACGGCAAAAGGAATGAAGTAGAAGCCCAGTTGCTGCCCGCGCTTCCTGCCGTAGCGGCCCAGGGAAGCCAGCAGGTCAGTGGTATAGATGCTTTGGTCATAGGAGTCGATGCTCAGCACCGGCGCTGCGTATTGATTGAAATGATCCAGGGAATGCAGGAAGTCGGATATCTTCGCCACGCCGGGTGGCATCATTTTTTTCGTGTAGCCCAGCACACCTTCCACGCCAAAACTGTTCCAGTAAAAAGGCGCATAACCTTTCCAGTGCAGGCGGCCGTTCCGGGTCGCATTGGCATGGCCGTAAGCTGTAAAGTCCTGCCGCATATCGTGGCTGCCCGCCAGGTATATCACCGGCGACCGTACCGATATTCCGCTGACGGCGCCATGCGGGGCATGATCATGCGTGCCGTCCAGTCCTCCATAGGCCGCAGGTAGCGCCTTATTATCTTCCGTGGCGGCGCCGCCGTACACCAGGAAAGAGTCCAGCATTCCCCTGGCAGCGCCGGTACGGTAGGCAATACCGGTTTTCCAGCAATCGTGCGTGATACTGCCGGTCACCAGCCCGGCCAGCTTGTTGCGGTCATACAGGGCAGCCAGCTCGTAACTGATACCGCTAACGGTATGAGCCGGCGTGTCCGGCCATGGCCGGGCCAGCGCCTTTACCCAGTTGTCGTTATCAAACGGCACGTCCAGTATGCGGGGCTCGCTGCCCGGCACGGTCACCCTGCCCTGCTGCGCCGGCAACACGGCCAGGGGCGACAGGTTGCTGGTTTCCGGCAAAGCGCCGGAAGCGTTTGCCCGGACGGCTTCCACGCTGACCAGCAAAAAGGGCTGGTTTTCGTACAGGGTAATATGCTGGATCAACCGGAGCGGCGCCCGCTCCCCTTCATGCGTTACCTGTACATGCGTACCGGCGCCGAAAGAATCGCGCACCGGACTGGCGGTAACCCGGTGCCTGCTGAAAGCGGCGCTTACCTGGTAGCCGGCATGCACATCCTCCACATAAGCTACGGTATTGCGCAGTTGCACGCCACTCTCAAAATAATAGCTCACCTTACCGGAACTGCGGCTGATCGTCACTTGCGCCTGTTGGCCGGCAAACTGCAGGGTATCGTTATGCTCCTGTGCATGCAGCGGGATGGCAAATAAAGCGCAGCCCACCAATATTTGCGTATATACGATACCGTTGCATTTCCTTTTACATTTTACATTTCTCATTTTATATTTTACATTCTAAGCCCTAATACCCCGGGTTCTGATCCGAAGGCTGCAGGGCCGTATTGTTCTCAAACTCTTTTGCCGGTATCGGGTATAGCAGGTGCTTTTCCTGGATGTTCTCTGCAGCGTCCGGGTTGTGGGCCTTCACTTCGGTCAGCAGGGTGCCGGTACGCTTCAGGTCAAACCAGCGCCAGCCTTCGAAGCCCAGCTCCCGCATGCGTTCCGTCATCAGTTCCCTGCGCAACTGGTCCTGTGCGGGCATGCCATGCACCGTTTCATAATTTTCCAGCCCGGCACGCCGGCGTATTTTGTTCAGTTGCTGTAAAGCGCCGCTTACATCACCGGTTTCATTCTGCGCTTCCGCACACATCAGGATCACGTCCGCCAGGCGCAGGTAGTACAGGTTGCGGGACGAGAGAGAGCCGCTGACGGAAACTCCTTTTGTAATATCGAACTTCTTCATGTGCGGCTTGCCTACATCGGACCACCAGGAGTAGTCCACCGGGTTGCCGTCCTTGTCATAAAAGAGCGTGCGGAAGGATGCTTCCTTGCGCAGATCTCCATCCTCAAAGCTTTCATAATAATAATCCGTGGGAATGATCACGTGCCCGCCGGCGCCGGGCAGATCAGGAGAGTTGATCTGCCAGCAGCCCAGGTTGGCCGCCAGGTTGCTGGTATTATCCTGCTCATTGGAGAACTGTATCTCGAACAGCGACTCAATATTATTTTCATTCGCCTCTACATACAGGTCGGCATAGCCGGGCATCAACGCCACGTTGGAAGCGCTGAGCAGCGGCTGCAGGGTGGTCATTGCGTTATCGTAATCCTTACGGGTCAGGTACACCTTGCCCAGCAAAGCGCGGGCAGCCTCTTTAGTGGCGCGGCCCGGGTCCTGCCCCTCCTCTCCTTTGCCCCCCAGGTTATCCATAGCGTATTGCAGGTCCGCTATGATCAACTGGTATACTTCATCCGGGCTGCTCCGGGGATAGCCGCCCTTTGCATCCGCTTCCGGGTTATCGGCCTCCGTGGGCAAAGGCACGCCGCCGTAGAGCTGCACCAGGTAGAAATAGAACAGGGCCCGCAGGAACCTGGCTTCGCCAATGGCGCGGGCTTTCACCGCATCATCTACCGGCGCCAGCCCGATGTATTTGATGGCTACATTGGCATTGTTAATGCCCTTGTAGGAAACCGCCCAGAAATTCTGTATCACATCATTCTGCCCGGTCATCAGGGGTGAATAACTATTCACCGCCGAAAAGTTTTGCCAGTAGGTGCCCCAGGTAGGCACAAACAAAGTGGTCTTACCTTCATCCGTTCCCACCATGCCGACAATGACATAGTCGGAGCGCTTTAACACCAGCAATTGCCGGTAAATGCCCACGATACCGGACCTTACGCCGGCTTCGTCCTTGTACAGCTCCTCCGGCGATACGAAAACCTCCGGTTTTATATCCAACTGTTTGGCGCAGCCGGAGAATAGCAGCAGGGCTATCATTGAGCAGATCACGGTGAACCTGCCCGGGTTGGAATGTTTATATAGTGACAATAACATGATCGCAGTTTTTTAGGTTATAAGCCCAGGTTTACCCCGAATAAAAAGGTGCGGTAGCGCGGGTAAATATCCCCCGAACCGGGACCGTTGATCTCCGGGTCGATGCCACGGAAACCGGTGAACAGGAAAGGCTCCATTACCTGTACGTATGCACGCAGTGAACGAATTTTGATACGGCTCAGCAGGTCCGGCGAAAAATCATAGGCCAGCGAAATATCGCGGATGCGGATAAAATCGCCTTTCTCCACCGCATAGCTGGATGAACCGGAGGGCAACATGCGCAGGGCGCTGCCAAAGGCGTTGGGCCGCGGAATATCCGTATCGGTATTGGTAGGCGACCAGTAATTCAGTCCCTCTTTCAGTATTACATTACGGCCTGCACCCACGTACAGGTAGTCGGTGTAGGCCTTGTTATAAATATCGTGCCCGTACATGTAGCTGGCAAATATGGTCATGGATATGCGCTTGTAACGGAAATAGTTCCAGACGCCGCCCCAGGCATTGGGCGTAGTGCGGCCCACAATAGCGCGGTCATACTGGTTGATCACGCCATCGTTGTTAATGTCCTTCACGCGGATATCACCCGGGCGGCCCGTCGGGTTCAGCTTGAAGTCGTCTCCTTCCTGGTAGATACCATCAAACACATAATCCACGATCAGGCTGTTGGGCGCTTCGCCTACTTTGAGATAGGGGCTGAGTGAGTCGCGGCCCGGCAGCAGGGAGGTGACTTTTGAGCGGTACCGGGACCAGTTCAGGTTCACCTGCCAGTCAAAATTGTTGGTCTTTACCGGCCAGAGCTTCAGGCCAATGTCCATACCGCGGGTATTCATGGCCGCTACGTTAATGGTCTTGGCGTCAAAGCCCTGTGAGGGCGCCAGGGTCTGGTCCAGCAGCAGGTTGCGGATGTCCTTGTTATAGAAATCGAAGGTGGCCTGTATCCTGGAATTAAACAGGGCCAGGTCAAAGCCGGCATTGAACTGGTGCTGGCTCTCCCATTTCAGCGCCGCATTGCCTTCACTGCCGCCCAGTTGGTAACCGGTAGCCTGCGTATTGCCGTTAAAGGGATAGCTGGCGGCATTCATACGGGCGTAGATTTTGTCGTAATTAATATCCTGGTTCCCGATCACGCCGTAGCTGATCCTGATCTTGGCGTCATTCACATGGGATTTCAGCTTAAAGCCGATGAAAGGCTCGTCTATCAAACGCCAGGCAGCGCTTACGGACGGGAAAAAGCCATAACGGTTCTCTGCGCCAAAGCGGGAAGAGCCATCATAGCGCGCCGTGACATTGAAGATGTACCGCTGCCTGAATTTGTAGATCACGCGGCCCAGGTAAGAATTGACCGCCCAGTTGTAGTAATCGCTCAGAATATAATCGCGCCGGTTGGCCAGGCTCATGTTCTTGTACGAGAGCTCGTCAGTAGGAAAGCCGGAAGCCTGCTCAAAGTTCCACTCCTGCCTTCTTTTCTGGAAAGTGAAGCCGCCCAGCACATTGAAGGAATGCTGTTCGGAGGGATTATAATCGTAGGTGAGGGTATTCTCCCATACCCAGTCGCGGTAGCCGAAGTTCTGCACTTTGGCCACGCCTCTCTGCAGGTAGCCGTCGCTGGTGGTGCGCGGGTAGTACTCAAAGGTCTGGTTCTTGTAGATGTCCGCGCCCAGGCTGGAACGGAAGCGCAGCGCAGACAGCACCTGGTATTCCAGGAACAGGTTGGCAATGAGGCGGTCGTCCACTTTATGATTGATGGCGTCGGTGGCCTGCACCACCGGGTTGTTGACCGTAATATTGCCCGTGTTGGGGTCCACCTCCACCACCGGGTTGCCCGCCGAATCGTAAATAGGGCGCAGGGGGCTCATGGACACGGCATTGTAGTACACATTGTTGCTCACAAAGTGGTTGTCAATATGTGAATAGTTGCTGTTCAGCCCCATGGTGAGCTTGTCCGTTACGGACGATTCCATGTTGCCCTTGATGGAATAGCGTTTCATATTGGAGCCGACAATGATCCCGTCCTGGTCCAGGTAGTTGCCGCTCAGGTAGATCTTGTTGCGGCCGATACCGTTGGATATGCTGAGGGTATGGCTTTGCATGGGCGCAGCCCGGGTCACGGCGTCGGGCCAGTTGTAGGACCGGCCTTCCGCCAGGCTTTTCAGCTCGGTAGGGCTGAACACCTGCTTATCCGTTTCCGGGTCATTGAGTGGCCAGGCCACGGGATCCTCATCGCTGAGCGCAATGCGGCGGATATTGGCATAATCCTGTGCGCCGACAAAATCGTAGCTCCGGTAGATCTGCTGTACGCCGTAATAGCCGTTATAGTCAATGCCGGACCGGCCTGCCTTTGCTTTTTTGGTAGTGATGATGATCACGCCCTGTGCAGCCCTGGCGCCGTAGATGGCGGCGGCCGAAGCATCTTTCAGCACATCAATGGATTCAATATCATAAGGGTTCAGCTCCCGGATATCGCCGGTCAGTATCACCCCATCCACCACGTAGGTAGGACCTGCGCCATCCGGGTTGATGGTATTGATGCCCCTGATCCTGATATTGGTGCCCGCGCCGGGCTGGTAGCCGCCGCTGGTGATCTGCACGCCGGGCACCCTGGCCTGCAGAGCGCTGTTGATGGTGGTAACAGGCAGCTCGCTCAGCTCCTTGCCGGAAATGCTGGCGACGGCGCTGGTGAGGTCCTTTTTCTGCTGCGAGCCGTAGCCGATCACCACAACTTCATTGAGCCCGGAAATATCCTGCTCCAGTGATACGGTAATGCCGGTATCAGCCGGTGATACGCTGACCATCCCGGTTTTGTAGCCCACATAGCTGAAAGCAAGCGTGGTATGGCCATTGAGCTGGATGGAAAAATGACCGTCGGCATCCGTCTTCGCAGATGCTTTTTTGTTGGCCATATTGGTGATGGTAACAAAAGGCAGCCGCTTTTGGGTGGTGGCGTCCAGCACCCTCCCCTGCAGTGTTCTGGTTTGTGCGGCCGCCTGCAGGCAAATGCCTGTGGACAGCCACAGCAATAAATACAAGCGTGTAAAGTGTTTTTTCATAACATGTGTTTTTAGCCTGTGAGCAAGCATGACAGGTATAGAATTGTTCCCCCGTGGAAAATGAACTGGTTCAAAATTCGCAGTTGGCGCCAAGAATAGGAATAGCGGTTTTTTCTATAATGATGGATTTTTATTCGGTTTCGGAAAACCGGATAAAATATATCTTTAGGAATGAACATGAAAGAGAAAGCAGCGAAAAGACGGGAAGGGTTTGAGGGGCAGCGCCTGATCGTGCTGCCGAAAAAGATCAGCAATGACTTCCTGACCCAGGACCCGGTCACCCGGCAGGTGTACATCACGGATATTGGCTACTACCCTAAAGCCAGGGGACATTATATGAAGCGCACGGCGGGTATCGGGCAGCATATTATCATTTATTGCGTGGAAGGCAGCGGCTGGATAGAGATCAACCGGAAGCGGGTGGAGATACAGCCCTCCCAGTTCATCACCATCCCGATGAACACGCCCCATACCTACTCCGCCAACGAAGACGATCCATGGACTATCTACTGGATACATTTCAAGGGGGAACTGGCCGCCTACATCGTGGAGCTGATATTACAGCATGCCAAAGACTATAAACCGTACCTGCCGTATAATGAAAACCGCATAAAGCTGTTCGAGGATATTTACTTCCACCTGGAAAGAGGATATACGGCAGACAACCTGCGGTATGTAAACATGATCTTCTATCACTTCCTGTCCTCCCTGCTGTACGAGGACAAGTTCAACTACGTGCAGCAAAGCGACAACCGCGATGTGATCGCTACTACGCTGGACCTGATGCAGGAAAAGGTACACACCCGTATTACGCTGAATGAATTTGCCGCCTTTGCCAACCTGTCCGTTTCCTATTTCTCCACCATCTTCCGGGAAAGGACCGGGTATGCCCCGGTGGAGTACTTCAACCACCTGAAGATACAGCAGGCCTGCCAGTACCTGCTGCTGCCGGATATGACCATTAAAGCCATTGCGCAAAAGCTGGGCATGGACGATCCGTATTATTTTTCGAGGATGTTCTCGAAGCTGATGGGGATATCACCGAAGGAGTATAGAAGGAGGAACAGGGCTTCCTACACCACTTAATGGGTCGAATACAAAAAAATGTAAATTTGACTCAAACGAGACGGATCATGAATACCATTAAAATTGATAATAAATCATATGTTGTTGTTCCTAAAAAGGAATATGAAAACTTACTGACTAAAGCGGCCCAAAAAACAACTCCTGCAAAAAAAATGTCTCTCAACCAAGGCAAAAAGCTTGCATATAAATTAATAGATAAATGGGCCAAAGAAAAGTAACTATTCTTGAGCCTGCTGTAGAAGCTGTTTCAAAGATTGCTTTTTATATTGAAAGTGAAGGATTACCGGAAACTGCCAAAAAGTTTGTTGATCAAGCCTTTGAATTTTTCGGGAAATTAGCAGATGAACAGGTAGTTCATCGTTCTTGTAAATATTTGCCGTGGCAACGGTTAAATTTCAGATGTGCGAATTTCCGTAAAAATATATAGTAGCCTATTTAAGCAATACAACTGAAATAGTAATATGTGAGTTCGCCTTACAAAAACTACTAACCTAATATCCTTTCATTAACAGGCCCCCTTCCTCAAAACCGCTCCTCTATCAACTCCCTGTTCAAAGACGCACCGGCAAAAGTACCGGTTGATACCGCCGTGGCAACCGCTCTTGCGGGCTGGCAACTATCGCCGCAGGCATACACGCCGGGCACGGTTGTTTTCTGGAACATATCCACCTTGATCAGCCCCTGTTCGTTCAGCTCGCAGCCCAGGGCGGCAGGAATGTCGCAATGCTGCAGCATAACGGGCCTGGCATACATCGCTTTCAGCGCAATGTTCCTGTTATCCTTTAATGCCACGTGCTGCAGGTAGCCCTGCTGATGCTCCAGGTGATCAATCTCCGTTTCAATAATGCCGATCTGGTGCCCGAAGAGCTGGTCCCGCTGCTCTTCTGTGAGGGTGGACGGGCCGTTGGTGAAAAGGGTCAGCTCCCTGGTCCAGTTGCTGATCAGCCTGGCGAACTCGAAGCCGATATCGCCGTTAGCCAATATCCCTGTTTTTTCATGCCGTACTTCGTAACCGTGACAATAGGGGCAATGGATAACAGAAATTCCCCAGCACCCGGCAAACCCTTTAATATCGGGCATCACATCCCTCACGCCGGTGGCAAAGACCAGTTTCTTCGCTGTAAACAGGTCGCCTGCCTGCGTACCTATCTCAAAGCCCTTTTCCTTCTTTACCCCGCTGGTGGCCAGGCCATCCAGGAATTGCACCGTGCTGTACTTTGCCACCTGCTCCCTGGCCAACGTGGAAATAGCCTGCGGCGTTTGCCCGTCCTGGGTCAGGAAATTATGTGAATGCGGCGTCTGCCGGTTACAGGGCTTGCCGCTGTCAATGATCAGTACATTCCGTAAGGCCCGGCCCAGCGACATGCCGGCTGAAAGTCCTGCATAGCTGCCGCCTATGATGATTACGTCAAAGTGGTTGCTGTTTGTCATTGGTTCTTGTTTTTATAAGTTCCCTCCTGCCATAAGTTTTCCTGGCACCTGGTCACGCAAAGATAGGATTATTTCAATAAATGCAACATTGTTGCAAATTATTTTCCCTATACGATCTCCCAAAGATAATAATGTTCATAACCTGTAGCTCAATCTGCAAATGACATCATTGGTATTTCAGTACGCTCCGGTATCCCAGCTCTGCACCGCCGCTTACCTGCAGTATACAACCGGTAATGAAGCGCGCCTTTTCCGACAGCAGGAAAACGCCGGCATCGGCAATTACATCGCCTTCCGGGCAGTAGCCCAGCGGGTGTATGTGCTGCAGGTAAGCTTCCATGGCGGCGGCGTGCTCCTGCTCGCTGTTCCATTGCCGGAGCATGGGCGTCCATACGGCCGCAGGCGCTACGGCATTCACCCGGATATGAAAAGGCGCATAATCCAGCGCCATGGACTTGGTAAGGCTGTTCACCGCGCCCTTGGTAGCTGTATACGCGGCATGGTTCTCCTGCCCTATCTCCCCTACCAGGCTACTGGTGTTCAGGATACAGCCACGGGAGGCCTGCAGCGCGGCCAGCCCGTACCGGGTAGTGAGGTATATGCCTTTGAGGTTTACATCAAACAGGCGCTGCCATTCATCCTCCGTGGTCAGGTGCAAGGGTTTGGAAGGCGTGGCAATACCTGCATTGTTGTGAATGGCGTCTATCCGGCCGTAGCGGTCCAACGCCTGTTGTATAGCTGCTTCCACATCCGCCGGGGTTGATACGTCGCATAGTATGCCTTCATGCGCCGGCCCCAGTTGCCGTGCCGTGGCGTCCAGCGATGCGGCATCATTGGCCACCACTATTACCCTGGCGCCGGCTTCTGCGTACTTGCGCGCACATTCGAAGCCGATGCCCATAGACCCGCCTGTCAGAAAAATAACCTTATCCGATAACAACATAAAAAAGCTTTTTTAATGGAACCACCAGAATAACAGCGCCATTACGGCCAGCAGTACCAGGGACAGCAATTTATAATTACCGATCCCTTTCCAGCCGGGCGATTGCAACGGTTCGCGGGGAGAAGCCCAGTACAGTACTTTTCTGCCGGCCGCCGGTGGGTCCGGGTAACAAATAGTAAAGATCACCTGCAGCGCTATGCAGGTGCAGAACAGGTAAAAAGCCATCATCATAAAAGGAATATGCCCGGCAGGGGTATGCGGGAACAATTTGTTCACGGCGAATACTACCGTTCCCAGCGCAGAGCCGATCCACAAAGTGAGCCGGGCCGACCTGGCAGATGCCTTCTTCCAGAATATGCCCAGCAGGAACACGCAGGTAATAGGCGGCGCTATGTGTGCGATCACATCGTTCAGCCCGTTGAAGATGCTTTCATAGCTATTGAGCAGTGGCATCAGCGCAAGGGACAACAACAGGGCTGCAGTTGCCGATACCCTGCCCGCCTTTACCAGTTTTGTGCCAGATGCATAGGGGCGGTAGCGCTTATAAATATCGTAGCTGCAAAGCGTGGCAATGGCATTCAGCGCGCCGGACACCTGGCTCATAAGACCTGATAGCAGGGCCGCCGCCACAATACCTGTCAGCCCGCCGGGCAGCAACTGGGTGATCATCACGGTGTAAATGCCCTTGCTGTTCACCACCTCCCTGCCGGCAGCATCTACCATACGCAACGCGCTGATATCCAGCAGACCGGCTTTGGACAGGGTATAGGCAAACAGGCCCGGTAGTACGAAAATGAACACGGGCAGTATCTTGATGAACCCGCAGAACAGGGCGCCTACCCTGGCATGGTCTTCATCCTTTGCGCCCAGCACACGCTGTACAATGGTCTGGTCGGCACACCAGTACCAGATGCCCAGCACCGGGTATCCCAGGAACACCGCGTACCAGGGCATGCCACTGCCGTCGCCCGCCGGGCGCAGCATGGAAAGCTTATCCAGCGCGTGCTGCGCTTCCAGCACCTGCACCATGGGCGCCCAGCCGCCCATCCTGTTCCAGGCGGCTATACTGATAATGATAGCCCCGGCCAGCAATACAATGGTCTGCACAGACTCGGTGACCACCACGGCCGTAAGCCCGCCTACAATCGTGTATACCGCTGTCAGCAGGGAGATCACGATTACGCTGGTATACATATCCACACCAAACAGGGTATGCAGCACAATGCCGCCTGCCAGCAGCGAAAAAGCGATGTGTATGATGATGGCGGATACAACGGATACGATCGCCAGCCAGTCGCGACAGGCGCGGTCATAACGTTGCTCCAGGAAATCGGGCAGGGTGGTCACGCCGGAGCGGATATAGAAAGGCGCAAAGAACAGCGCCAGCAGCACCAGCGTAAAAGCGGCCATCCACTCAAAGTTCCCGTTCAGCAGGCCAGTGTCAAACCCGCTTTGGGCCAGACTTACCAGGTGCACACAGGAAATATTGGTGGCAAACAGCGCCAGCCCTATCATCGGCCATTTCAACGTTTTACCTGCCAGGAAATACTCCCCGGCCGTATTGCCGCCAGCATGCTTTTTCCGGTGCCGGATGCCGGACCATAACCCGATAGTTACAATACCGGTCACATATAAAGCGCAAATAGCAAGATCCAGCGGCTGTATCATGAACGTGCGTACATTTTAAGGTCACAACTGCTGCCCGGCTCCAGGGGCGTGCGGTATATTCCGCCGGCTACCTGCGCCGGGTATACGAAATGCGGTTGCAGGTGCGGAATATGTTCCAGGAACAAGGCCGGATGGTCCAACGCAATATGATTGTACAGCACCAGGTGCTGGTGTAGCTGCCCCATATCTCCTACATGCGGCACCACCGGTACACCGTATTGGCGGCATAACAGGCTGATAGTGATAAACTCGCTGACGCCGCCCACACGCACGGCATCCACCTGTATAAAACCGGCACAACCGGTCTGCAGGTAGTTCTTAAAGACAACGCGGTTCGGCACATGCTCCCCCAGCGCCAGCCGCAACGGCGCAATGGCGGCTGCCAGCGTTTGATGGGCCAGCACATCATCGGGATGGGTAGGCTCTTCGATCCAGTAGGGCTGCATACCCTTTAATTGTTCACATATTTCCAGGGCCTGTGGCAAGGTCCACTGCTGGTTGGCGTCCAGCATTACCTTCACGCCTTCTCCGGCCGCTTCCCGTACCAGGTGCGCCCGGCGGATGTCCCGCAGCGGGTCTGCAGCGCCTACTTTCAGCTTCATGGCGGTAAACCCTTCCCCTACAGCCCTGCGGGTATTTTCCCGTACCTGCTCATCTGTATAGTTAAACCAGCCGATGGACGTATCATATCCCGGATATCCCTGCTGCAGTATGCCGCTGCGCGTATGTGCGCTGCCGTGGCAGGCCTGCAGCAAACGCAGGGCCTGTTCCCTGTTGAGCACATCTTCCAGGTAGGAAAGGTCCAGCGTATTGAGCACCGCTTCAGGCGAAAGATCTGTGAGCAGTTTCCAGAGCGGCACGCCCCTTTTCTTTGCCCACAGGTCATAGCAGGCGTTGGTTACGGAGGCCAGCGCCAGATGCACCACGCCCTTATGAGGCCCCAGCCAGCGGAACTGCTGTTCGTTGGACAGGCGTTGGAAAGTGCTGCCAAAATCCGCCATCAGCTCCTCGATATCATGGCCTTTCAACTGCTCCGCGTAAAATGCCGCGGCCCGGCATACCAGCTCATTGCCCTGGCCCAGGGTAAAGGCCAGGCCGGTGCCGGTATGGCCGCCGTCATCCTTTAATTGGGTAACTGCGTAGGAATATACCGGGTTACGGTGTATGGCGTCGCTGCCGGCGCCCGCCCCCAGTGGAAAACGGGCGTCAAATGTGGCAAAGTCACTGATCATGGAATCTATATTAGCAGCGTGAAATTAACCTGTTAACGAGGTCCGCAAAATGGTTTATCCTTTCATTATGATGAATTATCCGATTGTTGTCCCGGTAGCCATTAGCCGCCCTTGCGGCTGCTGGCCCTGTATTGCTCCGGCGATACGTTCATATGCTTTTTGAACAGGCGGGAAAAATGATAGGGATCGTCGTACCCTATGGCCTCCGCCACATCCTTTACCTTCAGGTTGTCCCGGAACAGCAACTGGCAGGCCTTCTGTATCTTCAGGTGGATAAAATAATCGATAGGTGGCATACCGGTGGCCTTACGGAACAGGGTTGAAAAATAGGAGGCCGACAGTTGATGCGTGGCCGCTATATCTTCTACGGTCAGCTTTTCGTGCAGGTGGCTGCGCATGTAATGGATGGTCTGAGTAATATAGTTCTCTTCTGCGGGGTGTTTTCGTGGCTGGTGTTTGTCAGGATATATGAAAGTGGTGATGAAATGGTACAGGCCAAAATTGGCATTGGTAAGATTTTCGGTGCTGTAGCCCATTTCCAGGCTGCGATACATGTTCTCCCAGATCTGCACCCCCTTTTCATTTACAGGAATATCGCGGGGGCCGTCAAATTCGCCGATGTGCAGGGACCTGTTGAACCCCTCCATATCCGCGCCGCTGAAATGTACCCAGTAAATGGTCCAGGGGTCTTCCTCATCTGCGCCATAGCAAAGATATTTAGTGGTAGCCGGTATGATCACGTACTGGTTAGGCCCTACCGTAAAGAAGCGGCTGCCGATGCGGTACCAGCCCCTGCCCCGCAGGCAGTAGAACAGGATATCGTCTTTACAGCCGTTCTTCCGCAGCCGGTAGTGCGCAAAGGCTTTGGGAAAATACCCGATATGGGTAATATACACCTGGCTGGTGGCAGCATGCTTCCGTGCATGGTTCTGGCATACTGCTTCCGGCAAACTGATCAGCTTTTGGCCTTCAAATCCGTCCCTGCGCTTGTTCGTTCCCATATGTTCGTGACGTGGCGGCGGGCCGTTCACTCATTCACCAGGAAATACACGATCCTGCATATATTTTTGGCTGATCCCCGGTGCTGCGCCCCCGTTTGTAAGCGCAAAATATGTTTTTCCGGCTGTAATCCGTCACCCAGGAGCAAATACCAGGGCAGGTACAGCAGGTGGCTCCATTCCGTGTGCAGATCTGCCGTCTGCATGGGCCGCCCGTCAATGCTGTAGCGGATCTCACCAGCATCCGGCCCGGACACTACCGCAATGCCGATAGCACGGCCTGTGAAGGGCAGCTCCAGCGAGGCTTCGCCACCGCCGGACACCAGCATGGGCACCCGTACAAAACCGGGTCGCGTATTAATGCTGTCCGCAGGCTGCCAGGAGGCAGCTATGTGAAAACCTTTTTTATTGATGGCATGATGAATATCCAGGTAGCGGCCTTTTTCATAGTTAAAGCTGTCAGCCGGTGGGGGCAGCACGGCGTTCGCCACGTGCTGCGGAACAGGTTTCCCTTTCCAGGCCCCTTCCAGCAATTGCCGGATGGTACGCGCATACAGGCGTTGTCCGAAGGGCGCAGGATGCAGGTCCTTAAAATCATCTTCCCAGCTAAATTCACCGGCGGCTATGCGGTCCGTCACTTCCCTGGCGAGATTAATAAAGGGCAGGTGATAATATTTTGCTATTGCCTCATGCACCTGCACTTCCGCCGGTATCTTGCCGGCACGGTAATCCGCCACCTTGCTTTCATCTGCAAACGCCATCAGCACGATGTTGGTACCGGGGCTGCTCTTCAGCACATGCCTTACAATGCCTTCCAGCGCGCGGCGCTGGATTTCAACGGGGGTGCCGTTCACCTGGTCATTCACCGCGGATTCTATGAACAGCAGATCGGGCTGTACCCGGTTCAGCACGTCCCGCTGCAGGCGGAACGCATGCGGCAGGCTACCCAACGAAGGGATGCCTGCGTTCAGGAATGTAAAGGCAGTGCCGGGATAAGCGGATACCAGGTAATTCCCTACCCTGTCGCGCCAGCCCTTCATGTGGGTGATGGAACCGCCTAAAAAGGCGATGGTAGCCTTGCGCTGCCCTTTAATATGGTACAGGGCATTATCCAGGTTGCCATAGCGGCTGATGTAACTTTCGCTTTTCAGCGGCTCCTTTACGGCATGCGCTTTTTGAGCATCCAGTTGAATACAGCCTGCCATACAGCAGGCCAGGAAAATGATCCGCTTCATATCTACTAAATTTCATCGATCCGCAATACTACGCTGGCCCTGCCTGCATTCACGTCAGGATTGAAGCCTGCTTTCATCAGGAAATCGCCGGAATAGGTTTTGTTGGCATCAATGGTAGATCGGGCGCCGGGATACAGGTTCACTTCGCGTATCCTGTATTTTGCTGCCGGCTTCAGTCCTTTCAGGCGGATAGGCCGGATGCTGCCTGCACCGTAGCGGTTGTTCACCAGGTAATTGAACAGGACGCCGGAGGACTGCTGTTCATTCAAATACAGCATAGACGCTACGCTACCCTCCCGCGGGTTCGCCAGCCGGTACTGGTTGCCCTGCCAGATGATGGCCTTCACGCTGTCGTAGGTCTTTACCGCCTGCCGGCAGAACTGCAGGTCCTGGTCATTAAGCCGGCTTACTACAATATCAAATCCCAGCTTGCCCATCATCGCTACGTCCGTGCGGAACTTCAGCGGCTGCTTGCCCCAGTCCGTTACATGGTTGGCGCTGCTGATGGCGGGATAAAAATAGGAGTACTCCCACTGCATGAAGATGCGTTCCAGCGGATCGGTATTGTCACTGGGCCAGAACTCCGTGAAATACTGCAGGGCCGCATAGTCCACGCGGCCGCCTCCACCGGAGCAAAGCATCATGGGCACTTTGGGATACTTTTTCCGCAATCTTTCCAGCACCTTGTACAACCCGCGCATGTATTCAATGTAAAAGTGCGACTGGTTCTCCAGGTGGGCGGAATAGGCGTTATAGATGACAGCGTTGCAGTCCCATTTGATATAGGCGAGACCGGGATTTTCAGTAAAGAGATCATCCACCACCCCGTACACAAAATCCTGCACTTCGGGATTGCCGAGGTCCAGCACCAACTGGTTGCGGAAATAGTATTCATCCCGTTTGGGCTGCCGTATCACCCAGTCCTTATGCTTTTCATACAGTTCGCTTTTAGGGTTCACCATTTCCGGCTCTACCCATATGCCGAACTTTACTCCCTCTTTTTGCGCTTCTTTCACCAGTGAGGCAATGCCGTTCGGCAGCTTGCTTTTATTCTCCTGCCAGTCGCCCAGCCCTGCATGATCGTCATTGCGGGGATACTTGTTGGCAAACCAGCCATCATCCAGCAGGAAAAGGTCCACACCCAGGGATTTCGTTTCTTTCAGCAAGGCAAACAGCTTTTGTTCATTAAAATCAAAGTAGGTGGATTCCCAGTTGTTCAACAGGGTTAGCCGCGTGCCTTTGCCGTCCAGCAGCTTGTAGTTCCTGGCCCAGCGGTGCAGGTTGCGGCTGGCGGCTCCTTTGCCCTCGCCGGAAAAGGTGTACAGGAAAGCGGGCGTGGTAAATGTTTCTCCCGGGGCCAGCGTATAGTCGGAGGCGTAGTTGTTGATACCCGCCATAATGCGCAGGTTGTCTTCCGGGTCCAGTTCCAGGTCCACACGGAAATTGCCGCTATATTCCAGTGCGCCGTACATAACGCTGCCTTCATCTTCCGTGGCGGGCCTGTCCAGGGATACCATGAACACGGATGGCTGGAACAGGTTGGCGCGGGTACCCAGCTTGCTGTCCAGCGTTTTAATGCCATGCGTCAGCCGGGATTCTTCGGGCTGCATTTCCTTTGCCCAGTCGCCGTGGTACTGGTTGAGCCAGAAAGCGCCGGCCTGCAGGTACAGGTTGGCAGAGGCGAATTTATGCAGCACCACATTCCCTTTTTCATGATGCCGGATCTCGCTCCACTGCTCCACTACATCTTCATTGAAATAGGTTTTGTAGTATAAGGTCACTTCAAGATCATATACGGGATCTTTGAGCCGGATGGTGAGCAGGGACACGTTATCGTCTATCCGCTTCACTTCGTGGCGCACATATTTCAGGTCCAGGGAATTGTTGCCGTCCGCATGAGTCACCGTAATGGCCGGCTCCGCCAGGTTGCGGGAACCTGCCGGGGTGTAGGCAGCGTTGAGCTGCCCCGTGTAATCAGACATTTTATACACGCCCGGCGCCTGGCCGTATTCCCCGGCGTTTGCCAGCTTTTCGCCAAACCAGATCGTGCTCAGGTCCTTGTTATCACTTACCTGCAATACCTGCGCATGGTGAGCGGTCTGCACCGGGATGACAATGTTTTGTGCGTTGACGGTATGCAAACAGAAGCTGACGCCGAAAAATAACGTGGACAGGGTGATATATTTCATTCCGAATAGTTTAAGCTGCCTAATTTATAACATGATGATCAATTTTCTATATCCTTTCCGCCATTACCTCCTTCAGTTCCCCGTTCACTTTCACCTTTACCTTGCGCGGCTGCGGCGATGCAATGCGGTAGCTCACTACACGTCCGTCCTTCCAGCTCATGTCCACGGTAAAGTTGCCGCGGGCTTTAAAGCCCCGGATGCTGCCGGACGTTTTCCACTGGTCCGGCAGGGCGGGCAGCAGGTGAATGTATCCTTCATGGCTTTGCAGCAGCATTTCCGCCAGACCGGCCTGCCCGCCGAAGTTGCCGTCTATCTGGAAAGGCGGTCCGGCGGTGAACAGGTTGGGATAAGTACCGCCGCCGGCGCCGTAGTTAATGTTGGTCTTTAAGGTAGGGCGCAGCAGGTCGGTAAACAATTTGTATGCGCGGTTGCCATCGTGGAGCCGCGCCCGGAATAGCAGCTTGTAGGCAATGGACCAACTGGGACCGTCGTCTCCTCTCCGCTCCAGCGTTTTCCTGCAGGCCTCCGCCAGTTCCGGCGTGGCCGCTGGCGTGATGAGCGCAGCGGGGAACAGGCCGTATAAATGCGAGATATGCCGGTGCTGCGGCTCCGGTTCCTTGTAGTCCTCCAGCCATTCCTGCAGGCGGCCGTCGTCTTTGGCCACTACGCCAACAGGCGCCGCCTTTTGCAGTTGCCCCTGCAGTTTTCGGCGGAGATCCGCATCCCTGTTTAGTATTTTAGCAGCAGTGATCATGTTGCCGAACAGCTCCCGCACGATCTGGTTATCGATGGTAGGGCCATTGCATACACTGGCGGTTTTACCGTTGGGCAGGTAAAACCAGTTCTCCGGCGAGGAGGACGGCGAAGTGACCAGCCAGCCGGTTTTGGCGTCCTCCACCAACTGGCTGCTGTAAAATTCTGCGGCGCCTTTCAGAACGGGATAAATATCCGCCAGGTATTTTTTATCGTTGGTAAAAGCATAGTGCTCCCACAGGTTATTGCACACCCAGCCGGAACCTGCTTTGGTAATGCCCCAGGAAGCGCTCTCCCCCGGCTCGGTAAAGCCCCATACATTAGTGATCACGTGCGCCACCCAGCCGTCTGCGTTATAGTAGGCCCTGGCGGTCCTTTCACCGGGCTTTACCAGTCCTTTTACCAGCTCCGCCAGCGGCAGGTTCAGCTCGGAAAGGTTGCTCACCTCCAGCGGCCAGTGGTTCATCTGCACGTTCACATCCAGGTGGTAGTCGCCATTCCAGGGCGTTTGCACCTGGTTGGCCCACAGGCCCTGCAGGTTGGGTGGCAGCAGGCCTACACGCGTGCTGCTGATGCTGAGGTAGCGGCCAAACTGGAAGAACAGGGCCGCCAGTGCATCATCCGACTGCGGGCGCTCCGCAAAGGCGATAAGCCGCTTGTCCGTAGGTAGCTGTTCCGCATGTGTGGCGCCCAACTGCAGGCTGAGGCGGTTAAACAGTTTTTGATAATTGCCTGTATGCTGCTGCTTGTGAGCGGCCCAGGACTTTTTCATGGCAGCGGCCAGCAACTGCGCGGTGCTTTCTCTAAAGCCGGGATTCCTGAAATCCGTTCCCATGGACACATACAGGATCACTTCGGTAGCGTCCTTTATCAGCAGCGCATCGTTTTCCGTGCTTAGGCTGCCGCCGTTCAGACGGGCCTGCACCCGGGCCATATAGCGCATGCCGGGTGTATCGGCGCCGCTTTCCAACTGCCCGTACATTTGCAGCTCCTTTCCCTCGGTACGGGTGGTAAACCTTTCCGGCCGGCTCATGGTAAGGCGCAGGTTCAGTTGTCCAGGCTTGTCAGCGGTCAGGCGGATCAGGCCCACATCGTCGCCAAAGCCGGTAAAGTATTCCCGCGTATAGGCCACCCCGTTCACTTTGTAGGTAGCGCGGGCAATGGCGGTGCGCAAAGACAGTTCCCTTTCATAATCCTCAAAGGGCGCAGGCTTGCCCGCTACACCCTTGTAGTCAAACTGCAACTGCAGGCTACCCAGCACCTGGAAGCAGCCGAAAGGCACATCCGTAGAGCCTTTACCGGTACATACAAAGGATTGGTTCATGATGGCCTGGGCTTCGTCGTTACGGCCTTCGGCCAGCAAGCGGCGGATCTGCGGCAGTTGTTTGTAAGCGCCGTAATTGTTGGCGTCCTGCGGCGCACCGGACCACAGGGTAATGTCATTCAGCACGATCTGCTCCGTGCTTACGCCGCCGTCCGGCATCATGCCCAGGCGGCCATTGCCCAGCGGCAGGGTTTCTTCCCATACGGCCGCCGGCTGCTCATACCAGAGGCGCAAGGGCGCTTGTTGGGTAAAAGCCGGCAGGGACAGGAAAAGTATAATACCAGTTATTACAATGAAGGTTAAATGCTTGCTTACGGTCATCGTTAAATATGCTGTAGTTAAAAGATTGACTGTTATTTATAATCCGGGTTCTGCTCCAGCACGCCGCCGCTTTTGTCGATCTCCGGCTGCGGCAGCGGCCATTTGTAGAACCTGTCCTCGAAATGGTAGGGCTGCAGGCCGTCTGGTACGCTGTTCAGCACCTCGCCCGCATTGTGCCAGCGCATCAGGTCAAAGAAGCGCAGCCCTTCAAAAGCCAGCTCTATCCTTCTTTCATGACGTATACGCGCACGCATCTGTTCTTTGGTCAGGCCGGCAGGATAAGGCGGCATGCCCACGCGGGCGCGGAGGTCCGTCATGGCTTTATATACAGAGGCATCCGGCCCGGCCAGCTCGTTCTGCGCCTCTGCGTACATCAGCAGCACCTCGCCCAGTCTTAATACTACGGCATTCTGCTGGCTTAAGGTAGAGAACCCGTAGGGAATATTTTCCGGCACCAGGAATTTCATAACACCATAACCGGTGGGGCGGCTGTTGGAGGGCGTATGCACCTTGCCATCCCCGAAATCAGGATGATCCACGAACACGGTCTTTTTCAAACGCGGGTCCCTGTTCTCGAAAGGCGCATTGGGATCAGTAAGCGGTGACTCGCCGTAAGGCAGCCCGTCAATACACTCAAACGCATCTACGAAGTTCTGCAGGGGGCTGGCCACCAGCCAGTCGCCGTAGTACATATCCCAGGGAGCCGTGTTGTTCGGCGCCAGGAAGTTGATCGAAAAGATGATCTCGGGGTTGCCTCGCTGGGAGGCATCACGGAATATATCCTCGAACTTTGGGCTGAGGCTGTATTGCGCCTGCACCTGCTGCGTAAGGTCCCTTACCTCTGCAAGCATACCGGGGTCCGGCACGCCGTTATCGCCATAGGCGGCAAAGAGCAGCACACGCGCCTTCAGCGCCCGGGCAGACGAGCGGCTGGCATGTCCGCCGTTCTCAAAATAAGGCGTCTCGTTCAGGTGGGCGATGCTGTAATCCAGGTCTGTAAGCACTTGCTGCAGGATGTCTGCGGCCACCGTTTTGGGCTGCTGCTGTGTTTCCAGGTTCAGCGGCTCCAGCACCAGCGGTACCGCGCCATAGCGGTAATATAGCTGGAAATAGAAGAAGGCGCGCAGGAAACGTACCTCTCCTTCATAATGCTGCTTGTCCGCTTCAGGCAGATCAGCGCCGGTATATTGTTGCAGGTGTTGCAGGAACAGGTTTATACGGGCAATGCCCCGGTAGCTGTCCGCATACAACTCCGTGATCAGCCCGCCGGAGGAAGGACTGATGCTGCCGGATACGATCTCCTTGGCGCCGCCGGAATTATGCTGTGCGTAACCGTTATCCGTGAGGCAGTCCCATACGGGCATTTCCACCGCCCATTCCGCCTCCTGCATGGAGGCGTAGCAGGCAGCCAGCGCCTGGTCAAAATCGCCCTTTGACTTCCAGAAATTGGCAGAGGATATCTTGTCCTGCGGATCCTGGTCCAGGGACTTGGTGCAGGCTGCCAGGATCATCGCCAGCAGCAGGCATATGCAGAGAATATGTTTTTTCATTTGCATGGAATTAGAACTTAACATTTAAACCAAAGGAATAGATCTTGTTCTGCGGGTACTGGACAAAATTGCCGCTGCCGCCCCGCTCCGGGTCCAGGCCGGGATAGTCGGTGAGCGTAACCAGGTTGTCGCCGGAGAAGTACACCCGTACGCTGTTAATGCCGATACGCTGTGTAATGCTTACCGGTATGGTATACCCGATGGTCAGGTTCTTGAGGCGCAGGTAGGAAGCGTCCTGCAGGTAGTAGGAGGACGGGCGCCTCACCCGCTCCGGCGCGCCCCAGCCCCAGTAAATGCGCGGCATGGTGGCGGAAGGATGCTCCGGCGTCCAGCGGTTGCGCCAGTCTGTAGTGGGGGGCGCGCCCTGCACAAAAGGAATGGTGCCCCATTCGCTTACAAAGAACCGGGCGCCGTCCACACCCTGGGCCATGGCATACAGGTCAAAGCCTTTCCATTGCGCGGAAACGTTGAAGGAATAATTCAAATTGGGATAATTGCCGCGCATGATCACGCGGTCATCATTGTTGATCACGCCATCGCCGTTCTGGTCTTTATACTTAATATCACCGGGTACGGTAGCATCGCCGAACTGTTTGGGAGCGCGCTGCACTTCATCTTCCGTCTGGAAGATGCCGGTCATCTCCAGCATATAGTAAGCGTTCCACTCCTCTCCTTCCTGGCGGATGCGGTAGCCGTCTATTTCCCGCTGCCCGAATTTCACCACCTTGTTCCTGTAATGCTCCAGGTTGCCGCCTATCGTGTAGCTCATTCCTTTCAATGCGCCTTCCCTTACCAGGTGATTGTAGGAGAGGCCCAGCTCAATGCCGGTATTGTCCAGCGTACCATCGTTAATGTAAGGAGCGGCCAGGCCTACAGCACCGGTGATCTGCGAGATCCTTAAAATATCGGAGGTGCGCTTCCTGTACCAGTCTGCAGTAAGGTTCAGGCCCTGCAGGATGGTCAGGTCCAGGCCAACATCTGTAATGGTAGTGGTTTCCCATTTTATATTGGTGTTGGACAGGCTTTGCTGGGCCACGCCGGAAGTAAGGGAAGCATCATCAAAGGAATAATTGCCGGTATAGTCCAGGATGGCCTGGTAAGGATAGTTCCCGATGTTCTGGTTGCCCAGTTGTCCCCAGGAGCCCCGCAGCTTGAAGTTGTTCAGCCAGGACAGGTGCAGGTTTTGGATGAACGGCTCCTCCGTGAGCCGCCAGCCGGCAGAAAAAGAAGGGAACACGCCCCAGCGCCCGTCCGGGTTGAGGCGGGAAGAGCCGTCATAGCGCATGTTGGCCTCCAGGAGGTACCGTTCTTTGTAATTATAATTCAGCCGGCCGAAGAACGATACCAGGGCCCAACTGTTCTGCGTACCATTGGCATATTGTATGGCGGGACTGCCGGCATCCAACTCCCGCAGCAGGTCTGTGGAGAACTGCTTGCGGGATGCCTTGAGATACTGGTAAGTACTTTTCTCGGTGCTGTAGCCGGCTTGCGCTTTCAATCCATGACCACCATCAAAGGTGCGTTCGTAGTTCAGGTAGGAATAAATGTTCGTGTATATGTTCTGCTGGTCCTGCACTTCCAGCCCGCCGCCCAGGTCCAGGATGGTCATTAGCTGGTTGGTCCGGAAGTTATACAGCTCCAGGGGCGGACGAAAATCCTTGTACTTGTCAAAGAAAGCATTCACGGCGCCCTTGGTATACCAGGTCAGGTTTTTAAGCAGCGCCACTTCTACCCATCCCTGCGCCATTACGGAATAGTCGTCCGTGTTGCGGTTGATCTTGCCGTCCAGCAGCGCAATGGGATTCTTGTTGTTATACTCGAAATCGTAGGCTTTATAGGTGTAGTGGCCACTGCCATCCGCCAGTACGGGCGCATAGGTGGGCGCCTGGGCCATGGCGGACAGGAACATATCTTCGGAGCCGAACACCGGCGCTTCCCGCCTGCCGGCCTTCAACGCAATGTTAGCCCCGAAGCGGATACGCTTGTTCATACGGGAAGCAATATTGAGGCGGGCATTGTACTTTTTGTAGTTAAAGCCTTTCATAATGCCTTCCTGGTTTACATAGCCAATGGATGCATTGAAGGTGGTGCCATTGCGTCCCCCGCTGAAGTTCAGGTTATGGTTCTGCACAGGCGCGGTCTGGAAAATGAGGCTGAGCCAGTCCGTATTCGGATACAGCCTGCGATCCGTGGCATTGCGGTACTGGTCTATCTGCTCCTGTGTGTACAGGCCGGAGTTCAGCCCGGAATTGATGCGGGCTTCGTTGAACAGCTCCATGTACTCCGCAGAATTGGTGATGAGGTCAAACAGCTTGGTAGGCTTGTAGATGCCATAGTTGAAATCATACTGCACCTGCAGCTTGCCTTCGGCGCCCTGCCTGGTGGTGACCAGTATTACGCCATTGGCCGCACGCGCACCATAAATAGCGGCGGAAGCCGCATCCTTCAGTACGGACACGCTTTCAATATTGTTCGGGTTCAGGTCGGACAGCTTGCCCTCCACCCCGTCTATCAGCACCAGCGGATCGGAACCCGCGCCGCTGAAAGTACCAGTGCCCCTGATCCGGATGGAGAGGTTTTCATTCCCCGGCTCACCTGTTCCCTGCGTGATCTGCACGCCGGGCATGGTACCTTGCAGCATGGCGGAAGGATTGGTGACGGGGCGTTTCAGCATGTCGTCCCCGCTCACAGTAGCTACTGCGCCGGTAAGGTTTACTTTCTTCTGGGTACCATAACCCACCACTACCACTTCTTCCAGCGATTTCGGGTCTGCCTCCATCGCCACGTTAATGGCTGTACGGTTGTTTACGGCTACGGTTTGCGGTTTATAGCCGTAAGAAGTAAAGATCAGTGAGTCGCCGGCCGCCGCAGCGATCGAAAAAAAGCCGTCGGCGTCCGCACTTGCGCCGGTGTTGCCGCCCACTACCCTTACAACAGCGCCGGGCAGGGGCGCGCCATCGCCTGTTACCTGGCCCTTTACAGTAATGGACTGTGCATGCGCACCGGTAGAAAATTGCAGCAGCCATACGATGAGCGCCGCTGCAAGCCGGCCTCTTTTTTTCAATAACCGGGAAAAGTCGGAACAATGCGTATGCAGTAAGCTACGCTGGCATGATACATACATTTTTGTAAGTTTTATTTTTCAAAACATGGAAGACTGGTCCCGGTATGAGAGCATCACCGGGAGCCTGCTTCATAACGTTTGCATTCCACAGGTCGGTTGCTAACCTGTGATAAAAGTATCCGTAACGGGACTAACAGGAAATAGATAAACCTTTTAAAATGATGGATTATGCTACTTTTTGGGGTACAAAGAAAACGGGCCGGATAAAATACCCGGCCCGCACCGCTGGTACAACTGCAGCAGCTACCAGGGTAATTCCCCGGCGGCATTATAAAATTTTCCGCTGGGCGTATCGGTGCCAGGTATGACATATTTTGCAATGGTGGCGGCCGCGTCTCCGGCTTTTCCGCTGCCGGCAAAATTGTTCATATCCGTAGCTGTATAACCGGGACATACGCTGGTGACTTTAAAAGAAGTATCCTTTAATTGATACGCCAGCGCCATGGTGTAAAAGTTCAGCGCTGTTTTAGAAGGCACGTATGCAGTGTCCTTCATGGGATAATACGCCCAGGAAGGGTCCTGGTGCAGGGACAGGGAGGCCGTTTCGCTGGACACGTTCACGATCCGCGGCTGCTCCGCCCTTTGCAGCAGCGGCAGCATGGCGGTGGTAACGCGGATCACTCCAAAGTAGTTGGTGTTAAACACCTGCTGCGCATTCTCTACGCCAGCGGCGCCTCCCGGAGCCGGGAAAGCGCCCAGTATGCCGGCATTGTTGATCAGCACATCCAGCACGCCCGCCTTTTCGGCAAGCGCAGCCACTGCGCGGTCTACGGACGACTGGTCCGTTACATCTATTTCCAGCACTTCGCAATGCACCAGTCCCTGCTCCTGCAGCCGGCTGAACGCCGCAGCGCCCAGGGCGGCGTTCCTGCAGCCCAGGTACACGAAATAACCTTTTTCCAATAAATGCCTGGCCGTTGCAAAACCGATGCCTTTGTTGGCGCCGGTGATCAATACTTTTTGCATATGATGATGAATTTGTTGGTGACCACAAAATTCATCAACGGCCATCTGAAGGGGTGGGACAAATCACTTTAATTGCCAGACAAATCCTGCACTTCCTTTACAAAATGCGTAATGCTTTTGCCGGTGCTTTTCCTGAACAGGCGGGAGAAGTAGCCGGGATCGCTGAAGCCCAGCTCATAGGCCAGGGTTTTGGCGGATGTTTCTGAATAGTACAGGCGGCGCTGCGCTTCCACCATCAGGCGCTGAATGATGAACGCTTTGGGAGACAGGCCCGAGTAGTGTTTCACAATACTGTAAAGGCTGTTAGTGGTAAGCGACAGCCGGATGGCGATGGCCTGTATGGCCGGCTGCTCCATGAACTCGGCTTCCACCAGCATTTTGAATGCAATGAATTTGGACAGGTGGCCGTCCGCATCCTTCCCTTTTTTGTGGTTGGCTACGTAGGTGCGGTTCAATTCTGTAAGCAGGGTATTCAGGTTAGCCAGCACCAGGTCCGTATCCATGTCCGGCTCCGCCAGCAGTTGCGACAGCATTTCAAAATGCGCGCGCACCCTTTGCAGGGTGCTTTCATCAAAGGTAAGGAGTTGGTTATGCAGTGGATTTAAAAGGAACTGGAAAGGTTTGGGCAACAATGACAGGCAGCGCTCATCAAAATTGAGTGTAAAATAGCTGATGCTGCTTTCCCTGGGCGCTACCAGGTGGGCCTGGTGCGGCAGCACAAAAAGCAATTGTCCTGCATGTACGGTAACAGTCTCCATATCTACGGTATGCACAGACTTCCCCTGCATTACCAGTATGAACACATAGTGCAGGCTGCGGTGCGGCGTCAGGAGCTGCCGGTAGATGTTGGCAGGCACCTGGACATTGCAGTTTACCGTTACCCGTATGGATAAATGATGATGTTGTTTTAAACTATCCAGCAGTTTGGTCTGGTCCAGCATAAAGGCGCTTTTACAACTGCTAAATTAGTAAGAGGCGGGTTATTCCGGCAGCACCATCTGTTTTTCGCTGTCGGCCAGCAGGGCCATTACATCTGCCTGGGCGCCGGTGAACGGCCCGGAAGCGCCGATCTTGAGCGTAGCCATGGCAGCCGCAAACTCCGCCGCAGCCTGCAGCGAATCGCCTTTAATGCGCCGGTACAGGTAGCCGGCCATATAAGTATCGCCGCAGCCGGTAGCATCTATCACAGCCGCAGGCACATAGGCAGGGATATTATAAAATGTACGGCCGTTGTAGATCACGGAGCCCATGCTGCCCAGGGTGATCACCACTTCCTTTACGCCCCGGTCAAACAGCTCCTGCGCACCCTTGCGCACATCCCGGTGGCCGGTAAGCACTTCCATTTCAGACTCATTGGCCTTCAGGATGTCCACGTACTGCAGGGCCTCCTGCTTGGCAGGCCAGTCAATGGCGCGCACCTGCCTGTTTTCCACCTTGCGCAGGTAGCCCTGCACATCCAGGGATACCCGGCCTTTGGCCGCCAGCGCACGGATCAACTCTACCGGTATATCGCCGGCCAGCAAGGGGCCCAGGTGATAGATTTTAGCAGCTACGTCCTGCAGTTGCGCTGCGGTAAAAGGGTCCGCCTCCTGCAGCACCCGCTGCGTACGGTGGTCCTGGTTCTCCGAATAAATGTTCTCGAAATAAACGGTATGGGCGCTGGGCAGCGCTTTCACGGCAATACCATTGGCACGCAGCTCGTCCACTACGTGCATTTCGCCGGCGCCGAGGGCGGTCACCAGCGCATAGCTTACATCCATCTTACGGATGGCGTTGGAAAAATAAAAGGAGGTGCCTCCCGCCATATGCACAGTAGACCGGGTGGTCACCACCTTGTCAAGCGTGATATGCCCTACACAACAAATATCGTACATGCGTTGATTAAATAAGATTGAGTGTGACAATGCCAAACAAATTACAAATGTAGCTAATAACTCACATAGAATGCCTATTTTCCACAAATATCTGCGGGTTGGAACTATATTTGCGCATACAGACCACTGACCTAAAATTCCGCTACATGAACAAATACCGCTATGCCGGGTTACTGTTGATCACCTTTTTAACAATATCCATGCACGCTTTCAGCCAGGAACATAATACCACGGAACTTAGCGCCATTGCTGCAGTGGCGCCGGGCGCCACCCTGCACGAAGTATCCCGCCGGTTTGCCTTCACGGAAGGGCCGGCCGCCGATAAAGCCGGGAATATCTATTTTACCGATCAGCCCAATAACAGGATATGGAAGTTTGATACGCAGGGACAGCTTTCCCTGTACATGGAGCCTTCAGGCCGCTCCAACGGGATGTATTTTGATCCTGAAGGCAACCTGGTGAGCTGCGCAGATGAGAAGGATGAGCTATGGTCCATCAGCCCGGACAAAAAAGTGACCGTGCTGCTGCGCGACTTCCAGGGCCGCCGTCTCAACGGCCCCAATGACCTGTGGATAGATGCCAAAGGCGGCATTTACTTTACCGATCCCTACTACCAGCGCGACTACTGGGACCGTACCGAACCGGAAATTAAGGAACAGCGGGTGTACTACCTGCCAAAAGGAGCAAAGGAAGCGATCATTGTGGAGGACCAACTGGAAAAGCCTAACGGCATCGTAGGTACGCCGGACGGCCGGTACCTGTATGTGGCGGATATCCAGGGCGACAAAACCTATAAATACCGCATACAGGCGGATGGCCGCCTCGGTGAGCGGCAATTGTTCGTATCCCAGGGCTCCGATGGGATGACGCTGGACAATGAAGGCAACCTGTACCTTACCGGCCGCGGCGTCACGATCTATGACCCTGCCGGCAATAAGCTGGGAAATATCCCGGTGTCGCCGGACTGGACGGCCAATGTATGCTTTGGCGGAAAGGACGGCCATACGCTGTTCATTACCGCCTCCAAAGCCGTGTATACGCTGCAGATGAAAGTGAAACGCGCGGAGTAGCGCTTATACGATCGTCACCTTGATCCCCATCTCCTCCATCGCTTTTACAGTGTGATCGGAAATGCCTTTGTCCGTGATCACCTCGTCCACCTCTTCCAGCCCGCAAATGCGGCCGAAACCTCTTTTGCCGAATTTGCTGGCGTCTGCCAGCACGATGGTCTTTTGCACAGTGGCGATCATTTTCTGGTTCAGGTGGGCTTCCATGATATTGGTGGTGGTCAGGCCAAACTCCAGGTCAATACCGTCCACGCCCAGGAACAGCTTGCTGCAGGAAAAGTCTTCCAGTATCTTTTCCGCGTAAGGCCCGGTTACGGAAGAAGAACTGTTGCGGAGCAGGCCCCCCAGTTGTATCACTTCTATTTCCGGGTAGCGCAGCAGTTCCAGCGCTACGTTCAGCGCAGCGGTAATAACGGTCAGGTGCCCTTTGGGATGAATGCTTCGCGCCAGCGCCAGCACGGTGGTGCCGGAAGCAATGATGATGGCGTCATTGGGCGCTATCAGCGCGGCAGCCGCCTGCCCGATGCTGTTCTTCTCATCACGACGGATCTTCTCCTTCTCGTTGACGGGCTTGTCGTTGGTATAAGGATTGTTGAGCGTGGCGCCGCCATGGGAGCGGAACAACAGCGCCCGGTCCTCCAGCAGTTTCAGGTCCTTGCGGATGGTCACGCCGGACACATCCAGGTCGCGGCACAGGTCCACCACGCTCACGTAGCCCTTTTCCTGCAGTTTATCCAGGATGAACTTATGGCGTTCTGCGATATTGATCATAGACATATTGCATAAAATTAACGTATTACAACCTGTTGGCAAGAGAAATTTTCACTTGCCATTATATCCCTGCACTTGCTTTCATTTTCCTTCAGCAGGACACCCCGTATCCCGGGAAAAGAAATACATCTGAAACCGGCAATGTAAATATTTCCATCGCGGCAAAAATACAAATAATTGAATTTCAATTTATTGAAAATATACAGGGTTGCTTCATCCCGCTGAAACAAAATATTTTTACTTTTTCATATTATTTTATACTTTGGTTTCTATTTATTGGCTTTACTTTTATATTTGTAGCGAAAATAAACAAATTGAAAGCATTCAAAAGCCACAAGACCGTCAAATGAACAGAAGCGCATACATCGCAACTATTTCCAACGCGCCTGACCAGGTATGGGACATGATCATTATCGGGGGCGGCGCTACCGGCCTGGGTATTGCCATGGACGCCGCTACCAGGGGTTACAAAACCCTGCTGCTGGAGCAGGCGGACTTTGCCAAAGGCACTTCCAGCCGCAGCACCAAGCTGGTGCACGGCGGTGTGCGCTACCTGGCGCAGGGCGACGTGGCCCTGGTACGGGAAGCCCTGTACGAAAGAGGGCTTTTGCTGGCCAATGCCCCGCACCTGGCGCATAACCAGGATTTTATCATCCCGCAATATACCTGGTGGCAGGGCCCGTTTTACACCATCGGGCTGAAGCTGTACGACCTGCTTTCCGGCCGCCTCAGCCTGGGGCGTTCCCGGCACATCGGCAGCCGCGAAGTGCAGGAAAAGCTGCCCACCATCCGCCGCCAGGGATTGAAAGGCGGTATTGTGTACCACGACGGGCAGTTTGACGATGCCCGGCTGGCGGTGAACATAGCGCAGACCGCTGCAGAGAACGGGGCCATGCTGCTGAACTATTTCAAAGTGACCGGGCTGGAAAAACACCCGGACGGCCAACTAAGCGGCGTGGTGGCAAAGGACCTGGAAACCGGCCTTACCTATACCCTGCCTGCAAAAACCGTGATCAACGCCACCGGCGTATTCGTGGACGAGATTCTGCAACTGGACAACCCCGGCGCACGCCGCCTGGTGAAGCCCAGCCAGGGCGTGCACGTAGTGCTGGACCGCTCCTTCCTGCAAAGCAGCAGCGCCATCATGATCCCGAAAACGGACGACGGCCGCGTGCTGTTTGCCGTACCCTGGCATAACAAAGTATTGCTGGGCACTACCGACACCCCGCTGGACGAGCACAGCATGGAGCCGGTAGCGCTGGAAACGGAGATAGATTTTATTTTAGGGACCGCGGCCCGCTACCTTTCCCGGCCGCCTGCCCGGGCAGATGTATTGAGCGTATTTGCCGGCCTGCGCCCGCTGGCCGCGCCGCAGAAAAGCACGGGCAGCACCAAGGAAATATCCCGCAGCCACAAGATCATCACAGCGCCCTCCGGCCTGATCACCATTACCGGCGGCAAATGGACCACCTTCCGGCGCATGGCGGAAGACACCGTGAACGAGGCCGTGAAAACCGGCGGGTTGCCGGCCGCAGCATGCCGCACCAAAACGCTGCGCATACACGGGTACCTGCCGCAGCCTTCTACCGCTGCTCCGCTGGACGTGTACGGCAGCGACGCGCCGCTGCTGCAGGCGCTGACATTAAAGCACCCGGAGCTGAAAGCCCCGCTGCATGCCCGCCTGCCCTATATCAAAGCGCAGGTTATATGGGCCGTGCGCCACGAAATGGCGCGCACCGTGGAAGATGTGCTGGCCCGCCGCATGCGCGCGCTGTTCCTGGATGCGCAGGCCGCCATCGGCATGGCGCCGCAGGTAGCGGCACTGATGGCGGCAGAGCTGGAAAAAGATGATGCCTGGCAGCAGGAACAGGTACAGGCATTCAACGCCGTAGCACAACATTATCTTTTAACAGGCATTCACAACGATACCAAAACACCACATCAACTAAACACCTAGTGTCATGTCAACCATGAAATTTCGCATAAGTCGCCGTTATTTTTTTCCGGGCAATGCAAAAAATGTGAGCATAGCGGGGACTACGTGAACATTTTTTAAAGCAGCCAGGGGCAAAAAAAACAAGACCTGGTGCGAAAGAGCATGGTTGACACGACACTAACATAAACGAAAAACGAACGTCCACGTTGATAAAAAAGGAAAACATGAACAAATACATTATGGCGCTGGACCAGGGCACCACCAGCTCCAGGGCTATCCTGTTTGACAGATCAGGCGCGATTGTAGCCATCGCGCAAAAAGAATTCACCCAGCATTTTCCTGCACCCGGATGGGTAGAGCATGACCCGGCAGAGATCTGGAGCAGCCAGATCAGCGTAGCTACCGAGGCCATGGCCAAAGCCGGCCTGGAAAGCGCCCATATTGCCGCCATTGGCATCACCAACCAGCGGGAAACGGCCATTGTATGGGACCGCGAAACCGGCAAACCGGTGCATAACGCCATCGTGTGGCAGGACCGCCGCACCGCCGCTTATTGCGACAGCCTGAAAGCTGCCGGCCACGAAAAGATGATCCGTGAAAAAACCGGGCTGGTGATCGACTCCTATTTCTCCGGCACCAAAGTGAAATGGATACTGGACAATGTGCCCGGCGCACGCGACCGCGCGGCCAGGGGCCAGCTCGCATTCGGCACCGTAGATGCCTGGCTGGTGTGGAACCTTACGCATGGAAAGGTGCATGCTACCGACATTACCAATGCCGCCCGCACCATGCTGTTCAACATTCACACGCAGCAGTGGGACGCCGAACTGCTGCAGTTGCTGGACATACCGGCCTCCATGCTACCCGAAGTAAAGCAGTCCAGCGAGGTATGCGGCCATACCGCACCAGGCCTGTTCTCCGCAACGCTGCCCATTGCCGGTATCGCCGGCGATCAGCATGCCGCGCTTTTCGGGCAGATGTGCACCACGCCCGGGATGGTAAAGAACACCTACGGCACCGGCTGCTTTATGCTGATGAACATTGGCAACCAGCCCATACTCAGCAAGAATAACCTGCTCACCACCATTGCCTGGAAGGTGAACGGCGAAGTGCAATATGCACTGGAAGGCAGCATCTTTATAGCGGGCGCTATTGTACAGTGGCTGCGCGACGGCCTGGGCATCATCCGCACTTCCGCAGAAGTGGAAGCGCTGGCCGCCCGCGCCCCGCAGAATGAAGGCGTATACCTGGTGCCGGCCTTTGCCGGGCTGGGCGCACCGCACTGGGAGCAGCACGCACGCGGCACCCTGGTAGGCATGACCCGCGGCACCACCGCCGCGCACATTGCACGGGCTGCGCTGGAAAGTATCGCCTACCAGACCATGGAAGTATTGCGCGCCATGGAAGCGGATGCTAACATGCACATCAAAGAGCTGCGTGTAGACGGCGGCGCTACCGGCAATAACCTGCTGATGCAGTTCCAGGCAGACATCCTGCATACTAAAGTGGTAAGGCCGCGCATCACGGAAACCACCGCCATGGGCGCCGCTTACCTGGCAGGGCTGGCTACCGGCTACTGGAAAGACCTGGAAGAGATACGCAGCCAGTGGCAGGTGGATAAATACTTTGAGCCGGACACCGCGCAGAACGGCCGCGAGGAATGGATCAACGGGTGGAACAAAGCCGTAAAAGCGGCCAAAAGCTGGGCGGCTAACTGATAACATCGCTTAAATCCAATATTTAACTCAACCAAATATCATGCACCCATATTTAGCGGAATTCCTGGGCACCACCCTGCTCCTGTTGCTGGGCAACGGCGTAGTGGCCAACGTAGTGCTCAATAAGACCAAAGGCAACAGCGGCGGATGGATCGTGATCACCACCGGCTGGGGCCTCGCCGTATTTGTAGGCGTGGTGCTGGCAGGCCCTTACAGCGGCGCGCATATCAACCCCGCTGTAACCGTAGCCCTGGCCCTGGCCGGCAAGTTTGACTGGGGACAGGTCCCCTTCTTCATCCTTGCCCAGATGCTGGGCGCCATGACGGGCACTTTCCTGGTATGGCTCAACTATAAGGACCACCTGGATGAAACACCCGACACCGGCCTGCAGCGCGCCGTGTTCTGCACGGAGCCGGCTATACGTAGAATGTCCAGGAATTTCATCTGCGAAGTAACGGGCACCTTCGTGCTGCTGTTCACCATTTTTTATTTCACCAACGCAGAGATAGGGCCGGAAAAAACGCCGGTAGGGCTTGGCTCGCTGGGCGCCGTGCCGGTTGCTTTCCTGGTATGGTCCATCGGGCTTTCACTGGGCGGCACTACCGGCTACGCCATTAACCCGGCCAGGGACCTGGGGCCCCGTATCATGCACGCGCTGCTGCCCATAAAAGGCAAAAGCGGCAGCGACTGGGGCTACGCATGGGTACCAGTATTGGGGCCGCTGGCCGGCGGTGCGCTCGCGGCAGGGCTGTACATGTTGTTACGATAGCTTAATGAATACTTAACATTAGTTGGGGGATACTGTAGCATTTAATAGTCAACGAAGACAAAACATTAACGAATGAAACATCTTACAAGCATTGCGCTGCTGGCATGTGCCATCGGCGTAGGCAGCAGCTTTTTTACTGCCTGCAACAACGCGCAGCCCTCCGCCGGGACGGAGGCCGATACCGCATTGCCCGGATTTTTTGAAGTAGGCCACCGGGGCACCCGCGGCCTGATGCCGGAAAACACGATACCCGCCATGACAAAGGGCCTGGAAGCAGGCGCCAACACCATTGAATTTGACGTGCACATCACGAAAGACAGCCAGGTGGTGGTATACCACGATGCCTCCCTGACGCCGTCCTATACCACGATGCCCGATGGCAGCGATATACCGGAAGAAGAGCGGTCAAAATATACGCTGTACCAAATGAACTACGACAGCATCCGCCGGTTCATCATCGGTGAAAAAGCTTATCCTGCTTACCCGGAGCAGCAACAGGTACGTACTTACGCGCCGCTGCTGTCCGAGCTGGTAGACTCCGTGGAAGCCTATACGGCGGCACACGGCCTGCCGCCCGCCTATTACCTGCTGGAGATCAAGTCATCCGCTAAAACAGATGGAGAACAGCAACCCGCGCCGGAAGAATACATGCGCATACTCATGGGCGTAAAAGAACTGCAGCCGCTGGGCGACCGGCTGCTGATACAGTCCTTTGACATGCGGCCCCTGCAGGTGCTGCACCGCACACACCCGCATATTAAACTGGGCTTTCTTACCGGGGACAAAAACACCACTTTTGAGCAGCACCTGGAGCAACTGGGCTTTACGCCCTTCTTCTACAATCCGCAGTACCAGTTGGTAACACCGGAGCTGATCAGCAAATGTCATGAAAGGCAAATCAAAATAGTCCCCTGGACAGTACAGGAAACAAGCGAAATGGAAAAGCTGCAGGCAATGGGCGTAGACGGCATCATTACCGACTACCCGGACAGGCTGGAGGAAGTACGAAGCAGGAAATAGGAAGTAGGAAGTAGGAGACAAGAAGTAACGAACAAGCGATCAACCAAAACACAAACTGCAAAAAACAAACGTTTATGAAACTGTTACCACGATCCCGTACATCGGGCCTGTTAAAGGCGCTGATGCTGGGAATCTTTCTGCTCACTGTAAGCACCCTGCAGGCGCAGGATCTGCCCCTTACCGGGAAAGTTACAGCCCCCGGCGGCATGCCGCTGATAGGCGTAAACGTACTGATAGAAGGCACTTCAAGGGGCGCCGCCACCGATGTGAACGGTAATTTTAAGCTGAGCGCACCTGCCGGCGCCACCCTCAAATTCACCTTTGTAGGGTACCTGCCCAAAGAAATAAAAGTATCCGGTAACACAACGCTGAATGTGACGATGGAAGAAGATGTGCAGAAGCTGAACGACGTAGTGGTAGTAGGCTATGGCACACAAAAGAAAGCCACGCTCACCGGCGCTATCACTACCGTAGACATGGTGGATAAGCAGGGCCAGCCGCTCACTAACATCAGTAACGCCCTGCAGGGTGTGCCCGGCGTGTTTGCCAACCTGAGCAACAGCCAGCCCGGCGTGGACAGGAGCACCATCCGCATACGCGGCGTAGGCACCATGAACAACAGCAACCCGCTGGTGCTGGTAGATGGTATCGAGTACTCCATGGACGAGCTGAACCCGAACGACATTGAAAGTGTAACCGTGCTGAAAGATGCAGCGGCCGCCATCTACGGTTCCCGTGCAGCCAATGGCGTATTGCTGGTCACCACCAAAAAAGGCCGCGGCACCTCCCGCGTTAATTACAGCTATTATTATGGTATACAAAAACCCACGTACCTGCCGGATATTATAGACGACCCGATCGCTTATATGCGGCTGAAGAACCAGGCGAACATCAACGAAGGGAAAGCGCCCGAATATGCGGAAGACGACATTGCAGAATACCAGCAGGGCATGGCCACCGACCCTTTCACCTACCCTGCCAACAACTGGTACGACATAGCGCTGAAGAACGGCGTTATTAAAAAGCACGACCTGAGCGTATCCGGCAGCACGGATAAATACCAGTACCGCCTTTCAATAGGCTACCTGAACAGGGACGGCGTGCTTTTTGGCCCCGGCAACCACGAGAATAAATATTCCCTGGGTCTGAACGCCAGCATGAACGTGAATGAAAGACTGAAAGTAGGCGTAACACTGGACGGTTACTACCGCGACTATACGGAGCCCTTCTATACTAACGTCTGGCAATATCTTTCCAGGGCCCTGCCCATCCTGACGGATACCCTGCAGGATGGCCGCTATGGTAATTCCTGGCTCCGCACCCTGGGCCGCAACAACTGGGAGAACCCGCGCATGATCGCATACAACGGCCTGTACAAGAAAGTGGTGCAGCGTTTCCTGGCTACCGTGTTTGCGGAATACAAGCTACCCTTTGACATTACCTACAACATCAAGTTCGGCGTGGATAAATACGACGGGCTGCTGAGCGGCTTCACCCCGCGCATGCAGACCTTCAACCCGAAAACCGGGGCGGCCATTAACTGGAACAGCCCGGCCACGGCGCCAAGGTCCACGAAAGAAGACTGGAACAACATGAACATCCACTTCTACAATACCCTGAACTGGCAGCACCAGTTTGCGCGGATGCACAACCTGTCCGTAATGCTGGGCGCCAGCTACGATAATTTTGACGAGGACAACTGGGCCACCAGCATGTACGGCTACCTGGATGGTACGCTGGACGCCTTTGATGCCGGTACGGTATGGAATGCCACCAGCGGCAACTATACCCGCGATGTGCTGGAATCCTATTTCGGCCGTTTGAACTATGACTATGACGGCAAATACCTGCTGGAGCTCTCCTTCCGTTCCGACGGTTCCTCCCGTTTTGCCCCGGAAAAACGCTGGGGTTTCTTCCCGGCCGCGTCCGCCGGCTGGCGTGTGGACAAGGAAAACTTTTTCCAGTCCAACTTCTTCAACCTCCTGAAGCTGCGCGTATCCGCAGGGCGAATGGGGAACCAGGCCGTAGCGCTTTACAGCTACGACCCTACTGTAAGACTGGGCCAGGACTACAGCTTTGGCGGCACGCTTAATTCCGGCGCGGCGGTACTGGATTATGCCGATCCTACCATTCACTGGGAAACCACCACTACCTATAATGCCGGTGTGGATGTAAACTTCTGGGAGAACCGCATGGCCTTTACCGTGGATGCCTATAAAAGACGTACTACCGACATCCTGCGCCCGGTAAATATTGCCGCGCAGGTAGGTAACCTGGGCGGCCCGAAAAGGAATGTAGGCACAGTAGACAATACCGGCCTGGAAGTGACCTTGCAGTACCGGAACAATATCGGCCAGTTGGATTACTCCTTTAACGGCAACGTGTCCTACAACAAGAACGAGGTGGTAGACCTGCAGGGCGAGATCATTTACGGCAGCGGCACCATTACCAAAGCCGGCCTGCCCATGGAGTCCTTCTATGTGCTGGAAGCAGAAGGCATTTTCCAGACAGAGGACGAAGTAGCCCGCCACGCCAAACAAAGCGCCAACACCAAACCGGGATACATCAAGTTCAGGGACCAGAATAACGACGGCATCATCAATGGCGACGACCGCGTAGTGGTAAACGCATCTTCCATGTTCCCGAAAGTGACCTACGGGTTCGGGCTGAACCTGGGCTGGAAAGGCATTTCGCTGAACGCCGCCTTCCAGGGCATTACCGGCGTTAAAGTGCTGCCCACCGCCAACCTGGCCTATCCTTTCAACAACGGGGCCAACGCCACCTGGGAATGGGCTACCGATGCCTGGACGCCTGAAAACCGCGACGCCCGGCTGCCCATCCTTACTACCAGCACCGGTGCTATTGACAACTTCCAGCGCTCCACTTTCTGGATCAGGGATAATTCCTACCTGCGTATGAAGAACATACAACTGGGCTACGCCCTGCCGGACAACTGGCTGTCCAAAGTGAAGATCAGCAAGCTCTCCGTATTTGTGAACGCGCAGAACCTGCTCACCTTCTCCAAGTACAAGGACTTTGACCCGGAAGCCATCCTGGACCAGACAACAGTGTACCGCTACCCGATGCTGAAAACATTTAACGGTGGCCTGAACGTTACTTTCTAAACCAAGTAAAACATGATGACGATGAAGAAGCAAATATATCTGCTGATCGCCTGCGCGGGTTTCCTGGCTGCAGGCTGTAACAAAAGCCTGCTGGATACTTCCCCGCACGACCGGTATACCGAGGCCACTTTCTGGAGCACCCCGGAAGCGGCCAATGCCGGGCTGGTAGGCTGCTATGCCGTACTCCGTTACGACGGCCTGTACGGCGGCCAGGACAACGGCCCCGGCTCCGCCAATACAACGGCTTTGTGGGAAGAAACGCTGTCGCCCAACGCGATCAACTACAGCGGCGGCATGTCATTCAACCTGGTTGCCACCGGGCAGCAGCAAGCCAGCAATGACGGCATCATCCCCTACCGCTTCGGCGACTGCTACTCCGGGATAGGCCGCTGCAACACCTTCCTGGCCAAAGTGGACGAAGTGCCGGATATGGACGAAGACCTGAAAACGCGGATGAAAGCGGAAGCCAAATTCCTGCGCGCGCTCTACTACTTCACGCTGCAGAACTATTACGGCGATGTGCCGCTGATACTGGACCCGCCGAACCTGGATGAACAGGCGGACCTGCCCCGTACCCCCCGTGCGGAAGTAGTGCAGCAGGTGCTGCAGGACCTGGACGAAGCAGCAGCCGTATTACCGCCCTCTTATAGCGGCGCTAATAAAGGCCGTGCCACCAAAGGCGCTGCCATGGCCCTGAAGGCGAGGGTGCTGCTGTACGAGGCCAGCCCCCTGCTGAACACCGCCAACGACGTATCCAAATGGCAGGCGGCCGCTACTGCGGCCAAAGCCGTGATGGACCTGGGCACCTACGGCCTGTTTGACGATTACCGCGCCCTGTTCCTGCCGGCCAACGAGAACAACAAGGAGGTGATCTTTGATGTGCAGTACATCTTCCCCAACCAGGGCAGCTCCTTCGATCTCATCTGCACCCAGTACAACACCAATGCGCCTTTGCTGGACCTGGCGCAGGCCTATTACATGAAGAACGGGCTGCCCACATCCGACCCAGCTTCCGGTTACGACCCGGCCAACCCGTACCAGGACCGCGATCCGCGTTTATACGCCACCTTTACCTATCCCGGTGATATGTACCGGGGTAAAACGATTGACTCCACCCGTTTTGCCGTAACCGGTTTCGGAATGAAGAAATACAGCATCTACGACAGCGCGGCGCCGCCGTCCAACCTGTCCGACCTGAAAACCGGGCAGTCCGAGACCAATTTCATTGTGCTGCGCTATGCCGATATCCTGCTGATGTATGCCGAAGCGCAGAATGAAGCAGCCGGCCCGGACGCCACCGTTTATGCAGCGCTGAACGCCCTCCGCGACCGCATCGATATGCCGCACCTGCCGGCAGGGCTCAGCAAGGACCAGCTACGCGCAGAGATCCGCCATGAAAGGCGTATAGAGCTGGCCGGCGAAGGCATGTACTATAATGACATCCGCCGCTGGAAAACAGCCGAAACCGTGCTGAACGCCAACGTATATACCTGGAGCGGCAAATTCCTGGAGAAACGTTCTTTCAACCCGCAAAGGGATTACTGGTGGCCCATCCCGCTGGTGGAAAGGGACCTGAACCCGGAACTGACGCAGAACCCGAATTATTAATAATTAATAATGAATAATTAATTTACCAGCCTGTTACGTCATCACAATTATTTAACTATGAAGGGAATCATGAAGACATTTTCCGTTGTGCTGCTGGGCGGCGCCTTTGCATTACTGCAATGCATGCCGGCGGCAGCGCAGGAAAAGGAGCAGCCCAAACTGGTAGTGGGCATTGTAGTGGACCAGATGCGCTGGGATTATTTATACCGCTATTACGACCGGTATGAAGCAGGCGGCTTTAAGCGGATGCTGAAAGAGGGCTTCTCCTGCGAGAACACCTATATCAGCCACCTGCCCTCCTTTACCGCCGTGGGCCACAGCACGGTGTATACCGGCTCCGTACCGGCCATCCATGGTATTACCGGCAATGACTGGACCGACCAGTTGACCGGGCGGCGCTGGTACTGCACGGAAGACACCATCGTACAGCCCGTAGGCACCACAACCAATGCAGGACGAATGTCGCCGCGCAACCTGCTGGCCACCACCATTACGGACGAGCTGCGCATTGCCAGCAACTTCCGTTCTAAAGTAGTGGGCGTATCCCTCAAGGATCGCGCGGCCATACTGCCCGCGGGCCATGCCGCCAATGCCGCTTTCTGGCTGGACGACAGCAACGGCAGCTTTGTGACCAGCACTTTTTACATGCAGGAGCTGCCGGAATGGGCGCAGCGTTTCAATGACCGCAGGGAGCCGGCGCAGCTCATGTCCAGGCCCTGGGAAACGCTCTACCCCATCAGCACCTACCGGCACAGCACGGCGGACAATGCGGACTGGGAAGGCACCTTCACCGGGGAAACAGCGCCGGTATTCCCGCACAATATGCCGGAGATATACAAGAAAGACCGCGGCAGCCTGCGCATAACACCTTTTGGCAACACGCTTACGCTGAACTTTGCAAAAGAGGCCGTAAAGGGCTACCAGCTAGGCGCGGGCAAGGCGACGGATTTCCTGACCATCAACTGCGCTTCCACGGATTATGTAGGCCATAAGTTCGGGCCCAACTCCATAGAAGTGGAAGATACCTACCTGCGCCTGGACAGGGACCTGGCGGACTTTTTCCGTTTCCTGGACCAGCGCGTGGGTAAAGGCAACTACCTGGTGTTCCTGACAGCGGATCACGGAGCGGCCAACTCCGTAGGTTTTATGCAGGAGCATAAAATGCCGGCCGGGCTGGTGCAGGACAGGAAGATCATGGCCGGCCTGGACAGCCTGCTGGCCGCACGTTTCGGCGTAAAGGGCCTGGTACGCAACGGCATGAACTATCATGTGAACTACGATATCCCGAAAATAGAAGCCGCCAACCTGGATTACGATGCCATCAAAAAAGCATCGGTGCAGTACCTGCAACGCCTGCCGGGCATCCAGTTTGCCGCGGATGTGGACAATATCGGCAGCAGCCCCCTGCCGGAGCCGCTCAAAAGCATGGTGATCAACGGTTATAATACCAAACGCTGCGGCTCCGTGGTGATCATTCCCGAACCCGGCTGGTACCAGGGCGCGGCAAAGGGCACCACGCATGGCAACTGGAATGCTTACGACATACATATTCCGCTTGTATTCATGGGCTGGCATGTAAAGCACGGCGCCAGCAATGAAACGGTGCATATGACAGACATTGCGCCCACCATTGCCGCCATGCTGCAGATACAGATGCCGAACGGCTGTGTGGGCAAACCGGTGACGAGCGTTACCGGTGCAGAATAAAAATGTAAAATGATGAATGTAAAATCTTGAATGTAAAAGTAAAATGCAGCGACATAGCGTTCGCTGCATTTTACTTTTACATTTAACATTCACCCATCACGCCTGTTCCAGCTTTCGCTTTTTGTGATAGTAGATGTAGGATACCGCCACCAGTACAAACGGGATGATCATAACTCCCCAGGCAGCGGGAGGATCGCCCACCGCGATCAGGGAATAGGTGGCGCCGGTAAAGTCAATTACAAAACCGGCATAGGCCCATTCCTTCAGCCGCGGGAAGCCGGGCGTCAGGATGGCGATCACGCCCAGCACCTTGGCTGCACCCAGCAAATACGTCAGGTAGTCCGGGTACCCCAGGTGCTCGAAAACGGCGAAAGCCTCCGGGCTCGGGAAAAGGTTGGTAATGCCGGAAAAGGCCATCCCTGCTGCCAGCAGTATGGTAAAGATCCAGTAGATAATTTTTACTTTCTTCATGTTGCAATGTAGGTTTTATAGGCGTTTACTAACAGTTAATTGCTTATATCATTACCTTCTTCCACTTGCCCCGTTTAAAAAGCACGAAGGCCGTGATGCTGATAGCCGTTTCCGCCACCGGTACGGCAATGAACACGCCCAGCGGCCCCATTTGCAGGTACCGGGCCAGCAGGTAGGCCAGCGGTATCTGGAACAGCCAGAAACCAATAAAGTTGATCCATGTAGGCGTCCAGGTATCACCCGCGCCGTTAAAGGCGTTGATCATCACCATGCCCACACCGTAGAAAACATAACCGGCGCTCATGATGCGCAGCGCATCGGCCGCAATGGCTTTCACCTGCGGGTCCTGCGTAAAGAAGGAGATAAAGAACTCTGCGCCTGCCAGGAACAGTACGGTTACGCACATCATGAAGATCACGTTGTACTTGGTGGTTTTCAGCACGGAGTCTTCCGCCCGCTGCGGCTGTTTGGCGCCCAGGTTCTGCCCCACCAGCGTAGCGGCGGCATTGCTCAGCCCCCAGGCCGGCAGTATGAAGAAAATAAGCAGGCGCACCGCGGTCTGGTAACCTGCGGAACCGTAATCACCACCGGTTTCCGCCACCAGCTTGGCCAGGAATATCCAGCTACAGGATGCGATGATGAACTGGAAAGTGCCGGGTGACGCGATCTTGATCACCGATCTGATCACCGGCCAGTCTATTTTCAGGTGACGGGCTTTGATCTTGATCTGCCCGCTGCCTTTGGATAAATGGTACAGTTGGTACAGCACGCCTATGCCACGGCCGGTTACCGTAGCCACTGCTGCGCCGGTCAGCCCCATTTCCGGGAACGGACCGATGCCCCTGATGAACAGCGGGTCCAGGATGATATTGCAGATATTGGCCAGCCACAAGCTTTTCATGGCAATAGAGGGATTGCCCGCGCCGCGGAAAATACCGTTGATCAGGAACAGCAGCATGATCACCAGGCTGCTGCCCATCATTACCCGGGTATAATTCACCCCCTTTTGCACAGTCGTTTCCTCAGCGCCCATCAGGCGCAGGATATCCGCTGCAAAGATGTAGCCTGCCACGCTGATAACGGCCGTTACGAAAAACGACAGCCAGATGGCCTGCACACCGGCATGCGCGGCGGCGTCCGGGTTCTTTTCGCCGATACGGCGCGCCACCAGGGCAGTTGCGGCCATACTGATACCAATGGCCAGGGAGTATACGATGGTGATCACGGATTCCGTAAGGCCTACCGTTTGTATGGCATGGCTGGCATCCGGCAGGTGGCCGACGAAATAGAGGTCCACCACGGCAAATACAGACTCCATGCACATTTCCAGGATCATGGGAATAGCCAGGGTAAATACGGCCTTGCGAAGGCTGCCCGTGGTATAGTCCATGTCCTCACCGCGGAGGGATTGTTTGATCAGGGAAAAGATATACGATACTTTGTTCGTAGTCATCGATTGTTGCGGCATAAGTGGTCTTTTAAATGTTTTAAAATAGAATGACGGATAAAAGGCTGCTACAGTATGCTTCAGGAATTAAGAAGCGGAAAGGCCACAGTCGCTGATAACTTTCTCCAGCCTATTGCTGCTGGTTAAGATCGTGGTTCACCATCCACTGTACGCCGAACTTGTCCTTCAGCATACCGAAGTAGGCGCCCCAGAACGTTTTGTTCATCGGCATGATCACCTGTCCGCCTGCAGCGAGGCCGTTGAACAGTTGGTCCGCCTCTGCTTCGCTGGCCGGGTGCACCGCAATGTGAAAGTTATCGCCCGTGGTCATGGGCCCGAACGTTTTGGGCCGGTCGCTGCCCATGAGGACGGCGGAAGGGCCGATCGGAAGCGCAATATGCATGATCATATTGTCATATTCCGGTGGTACGGGCTGATCGGAAGGCGCGTCCTTCAGGTATGATTTGGTGGTGAACGATCCACCAAAAACGGACCTGTAGAACTCGAAGGCGGCCTCGCAATTTCCCTCGAAATTGAGGTAAGGATTGATGGTTGCCATGGTCTGTGGTTTTAATTGATTAGAGAATGCTTATTTTTTCAGGGAGCTTGATCTTGGGCTTTTGTGCCTGCAAATATAAGCACTCCCATGTGTAAGTGCGAAATTATAGGGAACTATCCGCTTGGCTGGGTAGCGGATACGACATTGTAAGGGGGGAATTGCGACATTTTCCCCATGGCATGACGCTTGCAGCAATACCGCTACAAGCACGGCAACATGTATTGGTATAAAAATGCAATTATTTACTCGCTGGATGTCAGGACCTTCAAGGACAGCAATGGCGACGGCACCGGCGACCTTACGGGGCTGATGCAATGCCTGGACTACCTGGCCGGCCTGGGTATCAACTGCCTCTGGATACTGCCCTTCTATCCTTCTCCCGGCAAGGACGGGGGTTACGACATCACGGATCATTATGATGTGGATGAAAAGCTGGGCACCCTGCAGGAATTTATCCTGCTGGTAGACAAGGCAAAGGAGCTGGGCATCCGGATACTGGTAGACCTGGTGGTGAACCATACCTCGGACCAGCATCCCTGGTTCCGGGAAGCGCGCCGGGACCCGAACAGCAAGTACCGCAAGTATTACATATGGGCCAGGGAAAAACCGGAAAATGACAGCCCGGACCCTATCTTCAAAGGCGTACAGGACAGCAACTGGGCCTACGATGAAACGGCCGGCGAATGGTACTACCATACCTTTTATGATTTCCAGCCGGACCTCAACGTGTCCAACCCCGCCGTACAGGAAGAGATCAGGAACGTGGTCCGTTTCTGGCTGGAGCTGGGCGTGCACGGTTTCCGCATAGACGCCGTACCGCATATGCTGCGGCAAAAAGGAACGGAGCAATTCGATGGCGACCCGCATGACTTCCTGAGGGAACTGCGGAAATTTGCCGTAACGCGCGATCCCGATGTGGTGCTGATGGGCGAAGCCGACACCAAACCTTATAACTACAAGGACTTTTTCGGTAACGGCGACCAGTTGCACATGCTGCTGAACTTTTACCTGAATAACTACCTCTTCCTGGCCCTGGCCAGGCAAAGCGCAGAACCGCTGACCCACTCCCTGAAAATACTGCCGCATGTAAATACCGTGGAACAGTTTGCCAACTTTATCCGGAACCATGATGAGCTGGACCTGGAGCGTCTTACGGCAGAAGAGCGGGAACTGGTAATGAAGCAGTTTGCCCCGGAGGATGATATGCGTATTTACGGGCGCGGTATCCGCAGGCGGCTACCCCCTATGCTGCACAATGACAGCAGGCGGATAAAGCTGGCCTACAGCCTGCTGTTCTCCCTACCGGGCACGCCTGTACTCCGTTACGGGGAAGAGATCGGCATGGGCGACCTGCTTTCACAAAAGGAGCGCTACAGCGTGCGCACGGTGATGCAATGGGCCCATACGGCCAATGGCGGCTTTTCCTCCGCTCCTGCAGACCAGTTGGTGCAACCTGCCATCAGCAGCGGGGAATACAGCTTCGAGAAAGTAAACGTCTACGAACAGGCCCACCAGCCGGCCTCCCTTTTGAACACCATTTCCATCATGATCAATACCCGCAAGGCATACCCCGCCTTTGGCTGGGGCTGGTACGATATTGTTGAAACGGATCACCCGGGCGTGCTGGCGCATATATCCCGGCAAGGCACCAGCATTGCCATTACCCTGCATAATTTTACGGAACAGGAATGCAGCGTAACGCTGGACCTGCCGGAAGGTGACGGCAGGTGCATTACAGAAATATTATCCGATCATCCCTATGAAACATTCGACGGCCAGTGGGACCATATCCGTATAGGTCCCTACGGCTATCGCTGGCTGTACCGCTGGCCGCTGCCGCCGGTGGAAGGTGTCGCGCACTAACCGTTTTCCAGGCGTATCAGCACCCCTTCATCCCCGTCCAGGCTAATGGTGCTGCTCACGGCACTGCCTTCCATTTCAGGCGTAGTGGCTATTTCCACCTTCCCTTTAAAGGAAAAGCCCGGCGGCCGGAAGTAGCAGGGGCGGTGCGTAAGGTTCAGCACCACCAGGAAAGAGGCCTGCCCTTCCTGCTGCCGCATAAAGGACAGCACCTGTGTATCCGAATATACAGGGATGTACTTCCCCTCCATGAGCGCCGGCTCCTGGCTGCGCAGGCGTATCATGCGCCAGTACAGGGAGAGCATGGAGTAAGGATCTTCTTTCTGGGCGCGCACATTCACCCGGCTGTAGGCCTTATCCAGCCGCAGCCATGGTTTGCCTTCCGTAAAGCCGGCGTTTTCACTGTTATCCCACTGCATGGGGGTGCGGGCAGGGTCGCGGCTCAGGTTCTTGTCCGGCATGTTCAGCCCTTGCGGGTCCTGCACTTCTTCAAACGGGATGGCCACATCGCGCATGCCTATCTCGTCGCCGTAATAAATGGTGGGCGTGCCGCGCAGCGTGAGCAGCAGCATGGCCGCCACCCGGGCCTGCAACAGGCTCACCCGGCTGGCAATGCGCGTTTTGTCGTGGTTGCTCAGCACCCAGTTGGGCCAGCCCTGCGCGGGCAAAGCGCCTTCATACTGGTCTATGGCTGCGGATAATTGCGTGGCGTCCCAGGGCAGCATCAGCAACTGGAAGTTGAAAGGCAGGTGCGCCCCCTGGTTGTCTGTACCATAATAGGCCACCAGTTGCTGGATAGGCAGGTAGATCTCCCCGATCATTACCCGTTCCCTGTCAAACTCTTCCAGCACACCGCGCATCCGGCGCACAATCTCGTGCACCTCCGGCTGGTCGGTTGAATAAATGGGCAACAGTTGCTGGTAGGTGCCCATGTATGGCTGGTAATCCGGGTTGGGCGGGTTGTCGCGCAACTGGGCATCCTTGATCATGTGCCACATGACATCCACCCGGAAACCGTCCACTCCTTTTGCCAGCCAGTACCGCATCACGTCAAACATGGCCGCCTGCACCCCGGGGTTTCGCCAGTTCAGGTCGGGCTGCTCTTTCAGGAAAGCGTGGTAATAATACTGCTGCGTGTGCTCATCCCATTCCCAGGCGCTGCCGCCAAATACGCTCAGCCAGTTGTTGGGCAGGGAGCCATCCGGCCGGGCGTCCTGCCAGATGTACCAGTCCCGTTTCGGGTTGTCGCGGGAAGAGCGCGACTCCAGGAACCAGGGATGCATGCCGGATGTATGATTGGGCACCAGGTCCAGGATCAGCTTCATGCCCCGGTCATGCACCGCCTGCAACAGCGCATCAAAATCTTCCATGGAACCGAACAAGGGGTGAATATCCGTATAGTCGCTGATGTCATAACCGAAATCCGCCATCGGCGAAGGGTATATGGGCGAGATCCAGACGGCATTCACGCCCAGCCATTCCAGGTAGTCCAGCCGCCGGTGAATGCCTTTCAGATCGCCAATGCCGTCGCCGTCGCTGTCCTGGAAAGACCGCGGGTACACCTGGTACAGGATACCGGTCTGCCACCATTTACTGTTGTTATTGCTCATAACGGATATTGCTTTACGTGCAGGATACTGCGCACAACATTTCTGCCAAAGTTCCCGCCCGCTGCCGCGTACAGGACAGTATGGGTTGCGCTGTACTATCATTTTGGTTATTTTACCGCCGGATACGCTTATACAGCTATTATTCCACAGATCATCAATCGTTTATACAGCATGAAAATATCCAGCCGGCATTTCCGTTATGCAGTTTTCCTTACGCTCAGCCTGTTTTTATCCGTTTCCTGTATCTATGCGCAGAAGCCCTGCCAGCCGGCCGGCCTGTTATGTGAATACCTGGCCAACCCGCTGGGCATTGACGCCCCCCGGCCGCGCCTGAGCTGGCGCCTGGCAGACGAACGGCCCGGCGCCCGGCAAACCGCTTACCGGCTATACGTATCTACCGACTCCGCCGCCGTGGAAAAGGGCGATATGTGGGCCTCTCCGCGCATCAGCAGCAACGACTGCCGGGCCGTATATGCGGGGAAGCCCCTGCAGCCCTTTACCCGCTACTTCTGGAAAGTAGTCGTATGGGACAAGGACGGGAAGCCCTGCCCAGCCCCGGAAACAGCCAGGTTTGAGACGGGCATGATGGGCATGCGCCACTGGAAAGGCGCCTGGATCAGCGATACCCGCAACACCGCGCTGCAGCCTGCCGCACTTTTCAGAAGGGTATTTGAAACCGGCAAAAAGGTAAGGTCCGCCAGGGCTTACATTGCCGTAGCGGGCCTGTATGAGCTGTATGTGAACGGAAACCGCATCGGCAACCATCGCCTGGACCCGATGTACACCCGTTTTGACCGGCGTACGCTGTATGTAACTTATGATGTAACAGCACAGCTCCGTAACGGCCGGAACGCCGTTGGCGTAATGCTGGGCAATGGCTGGTACAATCACCAGTCCACCGCCGTATGGTATTTTCATGAAGCGCCCTGGCGGGGCAGGCCCGCATTCTGCATGGACCTCCGCATAACCTACGAGGACGGCAGCGTGGAGACCATCAGCACCGGCAAGGAATGGAAAACATCCCAGGGGCCGGTGATCTTTAACAGCATCTATACCGCGGAGCATTATGATGCACGGCGTGAGCAGCCCGGCTGGCATACGCCTGCATTTGCCGATACCGCCTGGAAGGACGTGATCTACCGCTCCGCCCCTTCGCAACACATTGTAGCGCAGGCCCTGCATCCCATTGAGCACGTAACAACCGTACCGGCCAGGACCATACGAAGAATAAATGACACCACCTATGTATTTGACCTGGGCCGCAATATTGCAGGCGTAAGCCGCATCACGGCCAGCGGACCAGCCGGTACAGTGCTGCGCCTGAAACACGGCGAGCAGCTCCGTGCAGACGGCCGCGTGGACCAGTCCAACATAGATGTGCATTACCGTCCTACGGACGACAGCGATCCTTTCCAGACAGATATATTCATCCTGTCGGGCAAAGGCGCTGAAACTTTCATGCCCCGCTTCAACTACAAGGGCTTTCAATACGTGGAAGTAACCAGCAGCCGGCCGCTAACGCTGGGTAAAGAAAGCCTGACGGCGTACTTCATGCACAGCAATGTGCCGCCGGTGGGCCATATCAGCACGTCCAACCCGGTTATCAATAAAATATGGGAAGCCACCAATAACGCCTACCTCTCTAACCTGTTCGGCTATCCCACGGACTGTCCGCAAAGGGAAAAGAACGGCTGGACCGGCGATGCGCATATCGCCATAGAGACCGGGCTGTATAACTTTGACGGCATCACGATCTATGAAAAATGGCTGGCCGACCACCGGGACGAACAGCAGCCCAACGGCGTGCTCCCCGCCATCATTCCCACCAGTGGCTGGGGATATGAATGGGCCAACGGTCCGGACTGGACCAGCACCATTGCCATCATCCCCTGGAACATTTACCTCTTTTACGGCGATACCACGCTGCTGGCGGATTGCTATGACAATATCAAACGTTACGTAGACCACATCACGGAGCTAAGCCCCGGGGGCCTCACCACCTGGGGGCTGGGCGACTGGGTGCCGGTGAAATCCGTGTCTCCCGTGGAGCTCACTTCTTCTGTTTACTACTACGTGGATGCGCTGATCCTTTCCAAAGCCGCCGGCATACTGGGCCATGCGCAGGATCAGCAGCAGTACGCCGCACTGGCGGAAAAGATCCGCAGCGCCGTTAACGCCAAATACCTGGACACCGCCACCGGCATCTACGGCAAAGGACTGCAAACGGAGCTGAGCGTGCCGCTGTACTGGGGGCTGGTGCCGGAAGGGTTAAAAAGCAAGGTGGCCGCCAACCTGGCCAAACGGGTGGAGCAGGACAATTTTCACCTGGACGTGGGGCTGCTGGGCACCAAAGCTATCCTGGGCGCATTGAGCCAGAACGGCTATGCAGATGCCGCTTACCGGCTGGCCAGCCAGGAAACCTTCCCTTCCTGGGGATGGTGGATCGTGAACGGGGCCACCACCCTTTACGAGAACTGGCCCATTGACGCCAAGTCCGACATTTCCCGCAACCACATTATGTTCGGGCAGATCGGCGCCTGGCTGTACAAAGGCATCGGCGGCATCCTGCCGGATGAAAAGGCGCCCGGCTTCCGGCACATCCTGCTGGAACCCCATTTTGTGAAAGGACTGGAGCATTTTGAGGCCACGCATAACGGCCCTTATGGCAACATCGTTTCCGCCTGGAAGCGCGCCGGCAATGCCGTGGTGTACACCGCCACCATACCGGCCAATACCACAGCTACCATCCGCCTGGAAGTACCGGCAGGGCAAAAGGTGCATACCACGGCAGGTGGCAGCGGTGACACCTACACGGTAACAGCCGGGCAGTACCGCTTTGAGATAAAATAGCCGGCTGGCTGTATATTTTACGTTACATTTGGGTAAGACACGCTTAACTTACCCCTTATACGTATTGTCATGAAACGGTTCATCTCAATAATGTCCTTATGCCTTTGCTGTGCCGCAGCCAGCGCCCAGACCAGCAATCCCCGCTACGACAAGGCGCTGGCCGATTCCCTGGGGGCGGACGAGTACGGCATGAAAATGTATGTGCTGGTCATGCTGAAAACAGGGCCAAAAGAAATTAACAATAAAGACACGCTGCGCAGCCTGTTCCGCGGACATATGGCCAATATCCAGCGACTGGCGGACGAAGGAAAACTGGTGGTGGCCGGCCCTTTGGGAAAGAACGAACGCAGTTATCGCGGCATTTTCATTTTTGACGTAAAAACCATCGCAGCGGCCAGTGATTTGCTGCGCACGGACCCCGCAATAGCAGCCGGCCTGCTGGACGCAGAGCTGTTTGAATGGTACGGCTCCGCCGCGCTGCCGGTATACCTGGAAGTGCATGAAAAGATAGAAAAGATGCAACCTTAGATATTTTTTAATACCTTCGCGCTCGGAATGAACAACACATTTACATCTTCAGCGGTTACTCCACCATGATGAGCAGCACCTGCACTGCTTAACAACGCTGCCGGCGGCAGCGTGCATTCCCTATTCATTTCAGTTTACGCACATACTTGTTTCTTTTTATAAACCATCATGAACATGAAGGCTTACTTTAACTTATTTGACTTTAAACAAAAGGTAAATTACAAAAACGAGATCTTATCCGGCCTTACCGTGGCCCTGGCGCTGATACCGGAGGCGGTGGCCTTTGCGCTCATTGCCGGCCTTTCCCCCCTTACCGGCCTGTACGCCGCTTTTACCATGGGATTGGTAACGGCTGTTTTCGGCGGCCGGCCAGGCATGATCTCCGGCGCTACGGGAGCAGTAGCGGTTGTGATCGTAGCGCTTGCCAAGTCCCACGGACCGGAGTATATTTTTGCAGCCGTGCTGCTGGCAGGCATCTTACAGGTAGCAGCCGGCCTGCTGCGCCTCGGTAAATTCATCCGCCTGGTGCCCCATCCCGTGATGTTCGGTTTTGTGAACGGGCTGGCTATTATCATCTTTATGTCGCAACTGGTGCAGTTCAAAACAAAAGATGCCGCCGGCAACCTGCACTGGATGAGCGGCACGCCGCTATACGTGATGCTGGGACTGGTATTGCTCACCATGCTGATCATCTGGGGCTTGCCCAGGCTTACACGGACTATCCCCTCCTCACTAACCGCCATCCTGGTGATCTCCGCTATCGTGATCGGTTTTAACGTTGATACCGGCACCGTGGGCGATCTTGCCTCCATCAAAGGTGGCTTTCCACCCTTCCATATCCCGGATGTGCCGTTTACGTTAGACACGCTGAAAACCATCTTTCCCTATTCCCTGGTAATAGCCGGCGTAGGCCTCACCGAAAGCCTGCTTACCCTTAACCTGATCGATGAAATTACCGGCACCCGCGGCCGTGGCAATAAGGAAGCAGCGGCGCAGGGCGCGGCCAACATCGTGACGGGCCTGTTCTCCGGCATGGGCGGCTGCGCCATGATCGGGCAAAGCCTGATCAATATCTCCTCCGGCGCCCGCGCGCGCCTGTCCGGCATTATAGCCGCCGTGATGCTGCTGGTGTTCATCATGTTCGGCTCCTCGCTGATAGAGAAAGTGCCCATGGCGGCGCTCACCGGCGTGATGATCATGGTGGCGATCGGCACCTTTGAATGGGCCAGCATCCGCATGATCGGTAAAATGCCCCTGCACGATATTTTTGTAGGCATACTGGTGGCGGCCATTACGGTGCTCATGCACAACCTGGCCCTGGCCGTGCTGATCGGCGTGATCATATCCGCGCTGGTATTTGCCTGGGAAAGCGCCAAACGCATTCGCGCCAAAAAGTACGTGGACGAGCAGGGCGTAAAACATTACGAGATATATGGCCCGCTGTTCTTCGGGGCCATTGCCGCCTTCAATGAAAAGTTCGACGTGCAGAACGATCCAGCGGAAGTGATCATCGATTTCAGGGACAGCCGCATTATGGACATGTCAGGCATTGAAGCCCTGAGCCGCCTGACAGAGCGATACAAGCAGGCGGGCAAAAAACTGCATCTCCGCCATCTCAGCGAAGACTGCAAACTGCTGCTGAAGAACGCAGATTCCATTATTGAGGTGAATGTGCTGGAAGATCCGCATTACCGCGTGGCGGTAGACAAGGTATAAGATAGCAGGCGCTGCCATCAGCAACCGCAGGTCAAGTAATTTGTGAGATTATAAGCAGAATCCTTAAATTGGTTACTATTAACCTTCAGCATCTTCGTAGCTTATGAATTCACGTCGCGATTTTCTGCAAAAACTGGCCGCCTCTGCCATGGCCCTGCCACTCCTGCCTTTGCAAAACCTGGCCGGCAGCGCCGAATATGCAAACTTTTACAACACTCCCTACGACGGGCCGGTACTGCGTGTAGCCATTATGGGGCTGGGCAGCTACGGCACGCGCGTAGCCAAAGCCATGCAGGACTGCAAGCGGGCCAGGCTCACCGGCGTGATCAGCGGCACCCCGTCCAAGATCAAAGCCTGGCAGGCCCGGTACAACATTCCTGAAAAGAACTGCTATAACTACGAGAACTTCGACCAGGTAAAAGATAATCCTGATATTGACGCCATATACGTGATCACGCCTAACGGCCTCCACCACGACCAGGTGATACGGGTGGCCAAAGCAGGCAAGCACGCCATCTGCGAAAAGCCCATGGCGGTGAATGCAAAGGAAGGGCAGGAAATGGTGGACGCCTGCAACCAGGCCGGCGTAAAGCTGCTGGTAGGCTACCGCATGCACTTTGAGCCCAAAACGCTGGAAGTGATCCGTATGCGCAAAGCCGGGGAGTTTGGCAAGATCCTGTTCTTCCAGGGGCAATGCGGCTTTACTATCGGCGATCCCACGCAGTGGCGTTTGAACAGGGAACTGGCCGGCGGCGGCGCACTGATGGACATCGGCATTTATGCCATTAACGGCGCCCGTTATATGACCGGCGAAGAACCCGTATGGATCACCGCCCAGGAAACCAAAACCAACCCGGAAAAGTTTAAGGAAGGCGTAGATGAAACTATCCAGTTCCAGATGGGCTTTCCCAGCGGGGCCGTGGCTTCCTGCCTTTCTACCTACAACATGAGCCACCTGGACCGCTTTTTCCTGAACGGTGAAAAAGGCTTTGCCGAAATGCAACCCTCTACCGGTTACGGGCCTATTAAAGGCCGCACGCATAAAGGAGAGCTAACGCAGCCGCATATTACCCACCAGACCCTCCAGATGGATGAAATGGCCGGCATTATCCTGGACGGCAAGCAGCCTGTAGTGGACGTGAGCGGCGAAGAAGGCGTCCGGGACCTGAAGATCATCGACGCCATCTACGAGGCCTGCAGGACCGGGGATAAGCAACAACTGTCATAACCCTACGCAGCAGGAAGTATTCCCAACTGCCGCAATACTTTTTTTGTAATGATCATCCGGCATTTGTTAAAGTCGCGGTTCACCGTAGTGCGGTCTTTTATAATGCGGGTGGCAAAGAAATACACATTGTCTTTCGTTTCCACGTAGCCTACCCACCACCCGGTGTCCTTTCCACCTTCCATAGTCCAGCCGGTTTTGGCGCGGATGGTATATCCTTCCTGCTGCTCTGCTATCATTAGCTGCTTCAGGGTGGCATAGGCTTTCTTCGAGAAGAAGGGATAGCGCTCTTCATAGATACCTACCAGCACCTCCAACTGGTTGGCGGGCGACACTGCAAAAGGGCCGTAGTTCCAGAAGTCCGGGTCAGCTATGGACAGGTCTACATTACCATAATGCAACCGCGTAAGATAGTCCCGGTAGCGCTCCCGTCCCACTTTCCTGGCCAGTTCCCGGTACACCCAGCCGGCGGAGCGTTTAAAGGCCTCCGCCATATCCATATCGTGGTAGATGTCCGGCCGGAAGCCGTACTTCACCGTGTCTGTACTGCCCGGCCATGGCACAATCTCGTGCTCGTCGGCCACCACGCCGGTTTCCAGCACGATCAGGGTATTCACGATCTTGAAGGTGGAGGCGGGCAGCGTAGGATACTGGCTGTCCCGGATATCATTGGTGATCCATTTTTTTTCGTTGTAATCATAAACGGTGATGCTTCCCTTCATATGGCACTCCTCGAAAGGCTGGTTCAGGGAGGCCCGGGTTTGCGCCTTTACGGCGAATGCGGTACATGCAAGTACAAGAATTAACAGTACAGATCTCATTATCTATGATTTCGTTACTTTGGCCGCTTTGCCGAGGCCTATTTTATAATCGTCCGGCGTACCGGTGATCTTCAGGTGCATGAAACGTATCTTCTTATCCTTGTCACGGTATTCTATCGCATCTACCTGGTCGGGGTCCACTTCTTCCTGCTTTTTACCGAAGAGCATGCGGAAGCCCACCTGGGTCACCATTTTCATGGGAATGCGCAGGTAGTATTCCATCTGTGTGTTCAGGGATTGTTTGCCGGATATTTCGATAAAGCCCAGGGATGAATTGATGTTCATATTCGGGATGGTCAGCTCGCCGTTGCGGAACGTGAGCTTGTTGCGCAGGGTGTCAAAGCGCACCATGTTCAGGTTCTTGTCCTTGAAGTACGATGCCATGGCCTGCATGGGCGCAAAGTTCACCAGCGCGCCGTTGTGGATGTCCACATCCAGCCGGGCGGCCGTGTGCTCTATCTGCGGGGTCAGGTCGGGATGCACCCGCATATAGCCCCTGATCTGCCCGTTCAGCCGGCCTTTGATATTCTTGTTGATCACGTAGTCCTGGCCCAGGTAATCCAGCTTCAGCATCATCTTTTCTATGTTCACATCCTCCACGTTGATACGGCTGGTCAGGTATATCTTCTCCGGGTTGCTGCCGTTGAAATGCGCGTGGGCGGCTATCCTGCCCTCGGCCACGCCCATTGTGAGCGTATCCAGGTACAGGTGCTGGTTGGACAGCATGCGCGCTTTGGTGGATACATCTTTGAGCCAGAGGCGGTGATATTTCACCCGGCCGATGTTCACGGTGGCATTGAAATCAATAAAGGGTATTTCAAAGATATTGAACGCTTTGGCATGTTTGGAGGTCTTCGCTACTGCGGCGTTGGCGGCGGGCATATTGGAAATGGCCGGCGCCGTATCCTGCGCGGCCGTGAGGCGGTAATTCGTGAGCTGGTCCACGTCCAGGAAGCGGGAGTTGAAACGCAGGTAGTTCTCCCGTTTCCGGTATACGCTGTCATCCCCGGCGTAGATCCGCATGCTGATGTCAAAATCGCTGCGCCCGATCTTTCCCCGGAGCGTATCCAGCCGGATGAACTTGTTGGGACTGAACATCATGCCGCCGCTGATATTTTCCAGCCGGAGCGCATGCTTTTCCAGCTCACCGGAAATATTGGCGATCCTGACCTTCGCAAACCGGAAAGTAGAATCATAGCGCAGGTCAATTTTGGAACGCAGCCAGATGTTGGAGCCTATTTCTTCATGGTAATCCTTTGGTACATGCCTGCTGCTGATGCGCCCCAGCAAGTCCTTCATAGCCAGCCTTTGGGACTTAAAGTCAAAGGCTACCTGGGTTTTGCCCCGCATCACCTTGTCAAACCACAGCGCATAGTTGATCACGCGGCCGCTGAAACGCAGGTCGCTGCTGTCTATCCTGCCGGCAAAATTGCGCAGGCGCAGCACCGTATCCGCAATTGTCAGCTCCGCCCCAAAATCATGAAAAGCATGCGGGTAATGCTTGAAGGCGGCGTTCAGGCGTTCCAGCCGGAACTGGCCCCTGGGCAGCGGATCGGGGTGCAGTATTTCCTGTACGGATGTCTGCAATGACATGCCGATGTTAAAGCCGTAGATCTCTTCCTTTGCCCGCCGGCTTTTAGCCGTGTCAAACGCCAGCAGCTCCTTCATCACCATTTTGTTGCTGCGCGCGCTGAAGGTCAGGCGCACCGGTTTTTGCTGCTGGTGGAAAATGGCCGGCAGGTCGCTGAGCGATCCTTTCATCTGGAAATCGGACTGGCCGATGTAAAAGGACAGGGTATCCAGGTTCACAAAACCGTTGCGCATGTCCGCATGCAGGTTCAGGCGCTCTATCATGTACGGGTAGGAAGGAATGCGGAAGGTAAGCCCGCGCACCGTCAGCTCGCTCTGTATGCCCTTTGTAAGCTTGCCCATGGACTGCTCCGGCACGCTCACGTCCACCAGCTCCTTAAAGTCCATTTTCAGGCTCACATGGCCCGTAATGCGCTGCAGGTCCTTTATACCCAGGAAAGCGCCGATGAAGCCCAGCTCCAGCTCGGAGTTCAGTTGCATCAGTATTTTCGGGTCCGTGAAATCGCGCATCACGAAATTGCCCTGGAAAATGCCTTTGTCCGGCCGGGCGTACATGTTCAGCAGGCGCAGCTCCGAGGTTTTGAGGGAATGCTCCGCCCCGTTGGTATAATATCCTTTGAAGGCCAGGGAGTCCAGTTTTTTATCCGCTTCGGTATTATGCAGCCAGGCATTGGCGCAGGAAAAGTTCAGCGTGATGAGCGGGAGCTGACCGTCCTTCAGCGGGCCTTTCACCGTACCGTCAAAAGTAAGGTGACCGTTATAACGGAAATGTTCCAGCTCTTTGGCCACGTTTTCCGGTGCAAAGGCAAACAGTTGCCTGAAATCCGGCTTATCGCCTTTGATCTTGAAATCCACCGTGTTATCATGCGCCAGGTCCGCCTTCCCGGTAATGTTGAAAACAGCATCTTCCAGTTGCAGGCTGCCCACGGGCAACTGCAGCATCCGGGTAGGTTTGTCGTATGACAGCCTGATATCCGCGGCCAGGTGCTTATGGCGGAACAGGGTGGTGTCGCCGGGGCGGGTGTAGTCCACCAGCATCTTCCCCTGCAGGTCCGCGTAAATATGCACGCTGTCTACCCGGAAGGAGGATTTGATCTTGTCAATATCCGCGGCCACGCGGTGCCCGCTCTGCTGGTCCAGGTAAGCAATGCGCATATTCCTCAGCACCACTTTCTTCACATCCAGGTCCAGCTCCGTAGCCGTAGTATCGGCTACCGCGGCGGTATCGGTATCCATGCGGCTGGCCTCCACGATATTCAGCCGGCCGTGACGGTCCTGCACCAGGTCCAGGTGGCCGTTCTTCAGGAAGATCACTTTTACATGGTATTTCTGCTGCAATATGTCCGGCAGGCTAAAGCCAACGTACATACGCTCCGCTTCGTATATGGGCTGGCCGGTTTTGCGCTTGCTCCGGTAGAACTGCACGTTCTGCAGGCGGATGGAAATGTAGGGAAAGTTCTGGAAGGGGGAAATATTGCTGCCGCCAACCACCAGTTCCCCGGCCAACTGCTTATTCAGCTCCTTTACTGCCAGCGCTACCAGGCGGCGCTGCTGGGAATACAGGATGGTGGCTGCTATACCGATCAGGACCAAAAGGGCAACAACAGGTATCAGGATAAACCGGAACAGTATTTTCCTAGTTCTTTGTGTCATGGATAGAGGATTTAACCGCGCGACTGTTTTCGCGCGCGAAGATACAACACTGCGAAAAAAGCTGTTCGTTAAAAAAGACCGGCAGGCCGGATTACCCGACAAAAAATATCGCCTCCGCTGGTTGTTAAAACGAACCTTCCGGGCAATTTATTGGTTTATAATATGTTAAAACCGGGATTCCGGCATAGCAGAGCCTGATGTGGCTGGAATGACTTTTGGAGTGGCATAGTGATATGATTCCAGCGGAACAACAAAACAGTGAAGCGCACCGGTTCTACAGAGAAGCGCTGCTGCTGTTACACGAAAGCGGTGCAAAGTTCATGTTAGGCGGCGCTTTTGCCCTTTTCCACTATACGGGTATTTACCGCGACACCAAGGACCTGGATGTTTTTTGTGAGCCGGGCGAATATCCCAGAATACTCAAATACTTTGCTGCAAAAGGTTTCCGTACCGAATTAACGGATACACGCTGGCTGGCGAAAGTATTTAAAGGGGAATATTATATAGACATCATCTTTGCAGCGGTCAATAATATCTTCCGCGTGGACGAAAGCTGGTATGCACACGCGCACGATGCGGAATTTGTGGGAGTAAAGATCAGGGTGCTTGCGCCGGAAGACCTGGTATGGTGCAAGATCTATGTGCAGAACCGGGAACGGTTTGACGGTGCGGACGTGAACCACATCATCCTCCGCCAGCGGCAGTTTGACTGGAAATGGCTGCTGTTCCGGCTGGAGCATCACTGGCACCTACTGCTGGCCCAGTTGCTGGTATTCCAGTTCGTATACCCGGCGGATTACCGGGAGATCATTCCCCGCTGGCTCTTTGATGAGCTGATGCACCGGGCCTATGAGCAGTACGAGCTGCCCCCTTCCGTAGAGGCGGTGTGCCGCGGCCCGCTGATAGACCAGACCCAGTACGAGACAGACGTAAAAGAATGGAACTATAAATCTTACACTATTAAAACCGTATAAGGCTTATGGCATCACCATCCCGCAAAACACGCATCGCCGCCATTGGGGATATTCATACCCAGGAGGGGGACAAAGGAAAATGGACCGCCCTTTTCGAGGAGATATCAAAGCAGGCGGATGTATTGCTGATATGCGGCGATCTTACCGATACCGGCGATGAAACCGAAGCCCAGGTGCTGGTGGAGGAGCTGAAAGCCTGCACCATCCCGGTTGTGGCCGTACTGGGCAATCATGACCACGAAAAGGGACGCCACAAGCTGATCCGGCAGATCATGCAGCAGCATCACCACCTGCATGTGCTGGACGGGGAGGCCGTGGTAGTGGCGAATGTGGGCTTTGCCGGCGTAAAGGGCTTTGGCGGCGGGTTTGACAACCATATGGTATCCATGTTCGGGGAAGGCGCCATGAAAGCCTTTGTGCAGGAGGTGGTGGACGAAACGCTGCACCTGGACCGCGCGCTGGCCCGCCTGGACCAGGAGCACGCAGACATTAAAAAGATCGCTGTCATGCACTATTCACCGGTAAAGGCCACCGTTGCAGGCGAATCGGAGGAGATCTACCCTTTCCTCGGCTCCTCCAGGCTGGCGGAGCCGCTGAGCAGGCGCGGCGTAGTGGCGGCCTTTCACGGGCATGCACATATGGGCACGCTGGAAGGCAACGCGCCCGGCGGCGTAAAAGTGTACAACGTATCCAGGCCGGTACTGGTAAAAGCCGGGTATAAATCCCCTTTCTTTTTGTTTGAAGTGTAGCCGGCATCTAAAATACACCCTCTAAAACTGGCTGTGTATGTTCGGAAACAAGCGATTCATCATCAACAGGCCTGTTTTTTTCACCGCCGTGTTGCTGATATTTACCAGCATGTTGCTCTGCCTGCTGTACCGGCAATCGGTGGACGAGTGGTTTTCCCGCACCCGCTATTTTATCACGGAGCACCTGGGATGGTTCCTGATACTTACCGTCAATTTTGTGCTCATCTTTTGCCTGTCACTGGCCTTTGGCCGGTTTGGCCACATCCGGCTGGGCGGGGAACAGGCGGAGCCGGAGTTCAGCACTGTGTCCTGGTTCGCCATGTTGTTCAGCGCCGGTATGGGTATAGGGCTGATGTTCTTCGGCGTTGCGGAGCCGGTCTCTCATTTCTCCATGCCGCCCCGCCCCGTGGGCAGCGATGTAGCGGCCGTGCGGCAGGCCATGGATTTTACGTTCCTGCACTGGGGGCTGCATGCCTGGGCCATTTATGCGCTGGTAGGGCTGGCGCTGGCTTTTTTCTCCTTCAATAAAAAACTGCCGCTTACCTTCCGTTCCCTGTTCTACCCCTTCCTGGGGGAGCGCATTCACGGGTGGTGGGGGCATAGCATTGACATATTATCCGTGCTGGCTACCCTGTTCGGCCTGTCTACCTCCCTGGGCGTGGGCGTGCAGCAGATGAATGCCGGCATGAGCTTCCTGTTTGGCTGGCCCTTGTCCACCTCCGTACAGTCCATCCTGATCCTGGTGGTTACCTCTATTGCCACCATTTCCGTCGTTTCCGGGCTGGACAAAGGCGTGAAGATACTGAGCAACGCCAATATGATCATGGCCTTTACGCTGATGCTGTTTGTCTTTATCTGCGGGCCCAGCACCTACCTGCTGAAGAGCTTTATCCAGAATACCGGCTCTTACCTGGCGGATTTTATACAGATCAGCACCTGGAATGACGCTTTCCGGCAAACGGGGTGGCAGAATACCTGGACGGTGTTCTACTGGGCCTGGTGGATAGCCTGGTCGCCTTTTGTGGGCAGCTTCATTGCCCGTATCTCCATGGGGCGCACCATCAGGGAGTTTATACTGGGCGTGCTCATTGTACCGGCATTGCTCACCTTTCTGTGGATGACGATATACGGCAGCACGGCGCTTTCGTTTATCCTGAAGGGAGATAATACCCTGGTAACGGCCGTAAACGACAACATTTCCACGGCGCTGTTCGTGTTCCTGCAACAGTTGCCGCTCACTGCCCTGCTGTCCATGCTGGCTATCATACTGGTATCTTTCTTTTTTATCACCTCCTCGGATTCCGGCTCCCTGGTGATCGACAACATCACTTCCGGCAGCGCGCCCAGGACGCCGGCCATCCAGCGCGTGTTCTGGGCATTCCTGCAGGGCGCGGTAGCCATTATCCTGCTGCTGGGCGGCGGGCTGCAGGCATTGCAGACGGCCGTGATCATTACCGGGCTACCCTTTGCCGCCATCATCCTGCTCATGTGCTACAGCCTCTGGCAGGGACTGAAGGAGGAGCTGGCCGCCATGCACAAAAAGCAACGGCAGAAACAGCAGAAAAATTACCGTGATACCATCGTGGACCTGATTGACGAACAAAAGAAAACCTGATTAACATGTCCGCTACGCATATTCACCGGAGGCAGCACGTACTGGTAGGACTGGACCTGTCTGAAATGGACCAGGCGCTGATCCGCTACACCGGCCTGCTGGAGCAGTGGCTGCCGCCTGCGCACATCACCTTCCTGCACAACATCAAGCTGGGACAGTTGCCCCCGGAGCTGAAAACGCCTGCGCGCCTGGCACAGATCACGCAGACGCTGGAACAGAAGCTGCAGGAGCAGATCACCGCTATACACGCACCGGCCTGCCCGTACAAGGTGATGGTAACGGTAGACGAATTTTCTGAGCTGGCCTTTACCCGGGAAGTGAAAAGAAAGGAAGCCGGCCTGGTGATACTGGGCAACAAGCAATACCTGGAAGGCAGCGGGGGCCTGAACCAGAAACTGCTGCGCATGCTGCCGGCAGCGGTGCTGCTGGTGCCGGAAACCTTCAGGGGCCGGCCTTTGCAGGTGGTGCAGGCCATCGATTTCTCAAAATACACCCCGGTGATCCTGCAATGGGGCCGCGCCATGGAAGCCTTCCCGCCGCCGGAAGGCGCGCTGCGCTTCCATCCCGTATATGTATCCAAAATGAGCTATCATTTTTTCCCGCTGCTCTCCGACGGGGAGATCGCAGACTCCCTGAAACAGGATGAAGCCGCCCGGCGTAAAAAATGGGCGGCGCATTTCCCCGGGTACCCGCCGCTGCAGATCATATCCGTACATGAAAAGAGCATCGCCACCGCCCTGCTGGAATATGCCGGCGGCATCAGCGCCGACATGGTCATTATGGGCGTAAAAGGCGCTACCTCGCTCACCAACCTGTTCATGGGCAGCGTGGCCAATGAAATGGTGCAGCGGGAAACCAGCGTGTGCCTGCTGATGGTGGGCAGCGCGTAACCATAGTCCCAAGCATCAGGGCAACAACTGCCCGGTGTACAGTTTCGTGGTGTAATGGAATTTCACCATGTTCTGCTGCTGGTGCCGGTAGAATATTTCTTCCAGTTCCCGCATCATGGCCGCGTAGGCAGGATGCGCCGCATCGGGCGCATAGGAAGAGGAAAGCAGCCGGCCTTTCAGCCCATGGAGATCAAACAACTGTGCATTGGGAAAGGACTGTTCCCGGCAGGGCGCCGGCGCAAAGAACGCGGCGATCTGCTTCATGCTGACGTTCCGGTGGTGGGTGGTTTTGTAATCAACGGCATAGCGTTCCAGCAATTGCTCATAGTCCTTTTCAAAGCCCGTCCCGGTTTCCCGCTCGTTCCAGATCAGCGCCACCCAGCCATGGCCGCGGGCAATGCGCCGGAACTCCGTTCTGGCCGCCTCCTGGTTGAACCAGTGAAAGGCCTGTCCCGCCACTACCAGGTCTGCGCAGGCGTCCGGCAGCATGGTATGCTCCGCGCTGCCCGCTACCGCTGTGAAATTGGCGTACCGCTGCAGCGCCTTTTCCGCCGCCTCCCGCATTTCCTTATTCGGTTCCACCCCCAGCACCTGGTTCCCGTTTTCCAGGAAGGGCAACGAAGAGATGCCGGTGCCGGCCCCGATATCCGCCACCACGGTATTGGGAGTAAGCCCCGTTTGTTCCTCCAGTGCGGGAATAATAGCGTGCGGGTAGTGCGGGCGGTACCTGATATAGTTTTCAACCCGGTTGCTGAAACGTTCGGTGTTTTTCATGTGCGCATGTTTGTATACCTGCCAGGTATTTAAAGGTAGAGAAATAAAAATTTATAGTTTTATGCCGTTTAAACCGGTTGTATGGAGCTGTGGAGAAACAGGATGCTGCTTTTGCTGCTGTCCGTCACTTTAATGATGAACCGTCTGCCCGCCGCAGACCATCCCGTCAGGTACCTGGGCATAGAGAATGGCCTGTCCAATAATGCAGTGATCAATATTTACCAGGATCGCAAAGGCTTTATGTGGTTCGGCACCTACGATGGCCTGAACCGCTATGACGGCTACCGCTTCAAGGTGTACCGCAACCGGGTGGGCGACAGCACTTCCCTGGTGGACAATGGTATATATACCATTGAAGGCGACGGGCAGCACCGGCTGTGGATAGGCGGCCGCAAGGGCGCCAGCGTGTTTGACCCGGCAACGGAACGGTTCTCCGCCGCCAGGTACATGCCGGCCGGCAGCACCGCCAGCCGGCCCGTGAGCGGCAACATCCATGTTATTAAAGCCGGCCGGGACGGCATGGTGCTGATCGGCACGGAAAACAGCGGCCTGCTGCTGTTTGAAGGCAACATCCACACGGGCCGGCAGATCCCCCTGCAGGAGGGCGGCCGGGCATCAACGGATTATGAAGTAACGGGAATCGACCTGGCGGCAGACGGGCGCAGCGCCTGGGTGGCCGTACAGGGCCGGGGCCTCTGCTGGTATGACGCCGCCGCCAAAACGCTGCGCATCCTGAACGGCACGCCCGGCAAGGTGAACTGCCTGAAAGCGGGCGCCGGCGGCCAGCTCTGGCTGGGCACAGACGAGGGGCTTTTCAGGTACGACCCGCGCAGCAACACCTTCTCCCCCGATTACATGCCGGAGCACTGCAACGTGGTGGCCCTGTGCATAGACCGCCAGGGCGCGCTCTGGATAGGCTCCGACGGCAACGGCCTGCTGGTGCTGTATCCCGGCAGGGAAAAGGCCAGCCCCTTCCCCGCCCCCGGCAGCCGGCAGCAGCTCAGCAGCAACGCTGTTTACTCCCTGTACGAAGACCGGGAAGGCCGCAAATGGATCGGCACCCTGCGCGGCGGCATCAATATCATTGATCCGCGCCCCCAACCTTTTGAGCTGCATGCTTTTCATGACGACAGCATTTTCGGCTCCATCAACAATTTCATTTTCTCCTTTTGCGAAGACAAGACCGGGAACATATGGGTCGGTACAGACGGTGGCGGGTTGAAATACTGGAACCGGGAGCAGAACACCTATACCCGTTACACCCGTAACCGCAAGGTTCCGGGCTCCCTGAGCAGTAATTTCATTACCAGTATCCTCTGCGATGCACAGGGCGACATCTGGCTCTCCACCTGGTTTGGCGGCGTAAACCGCTTTCACAAAGCCGGCGGCGCCTTTGAGCGCTTCCCCTGTTTTAATCCCTACACGGGCGCAACGGAAAACAACGTATGGCTGGTATATGAAGATGCGGCGCGCACCCTCTGGGCCAGCACCACCAACAATGGCACCCTGTACACCTTTAACCGCGCCGCCGGCCGCTTCGAGCTGTTTGACAACGCGATAGCCAATGTCCAGTGCCTGGCGGAAGACAGCCGGGGGCGCCTCTGGGGCGGCAACTACCATGCGCTGATACAAATAGACCGGCAATACAAACAGCACCGGTTTTTCGATATCGGCTATACCGTCCGCTCCATACACGAGGACCGGCAGGGCCGGCTCTGGGTGGGCACGGACGGCGGCGGCCTGCTGCTGTTCAATACGGAAACCGGCGCCGCCACCCGCTTTACCGACACGGACGGGCTGCCCAGCAATACCATCCTCCGCATACTGGAAGATGACAAGGGGCGACTGTGGCTCAGCACCTACAATGGCCTGTCCCGGTTTGACCCTGCCGGGCCGTCGTTCCGGAACTTCAGCCAGTCAGACGGTCTGCAGAGCAACCAGTTTGCCTACAACGCAGCCCTGAAGCTGCGCTCCGGGGAGCTGATGTTCGGCGGCATCAAGGGGTTCAACATCTTCTACCCGGACAGCCTGTACGAACGGGAGGAAGTACCGCCCGTGCTGCTCACCGGCCTGAAGATCAACAATGCCCCGATAAGGCCAGACACGCAATATGTACGGATACCCTATAATGAAGCGGTGCTGTCCCTCGATTTCGTGGCGCTGGAATACAGCTCCCCGGACAAGATCAGCTACGCCTATTACCTGGAAGGCTGGGATAAGGACTGGAACTATGTAGGAGAGCTGCGCAACGCCAATTACACCCGCTTGCAGGAAGGCAGCTACACCTTCAAAATAAAGGCGGCCAATGCCGGGGGAACGTGGGGACCGGAGGTACGGGCCCTGCGCATCACCGTGCTGCCCCCCTGGTACCGGGCCTGGTGGGCCTGGCTGCTGTACACCGCCTGCGCAGCCGCCGGCATCTATTTTTACATCAGCTACAAGGCCCGGCAGGAGCGCCTGAAGTATGAAATAAAGCTGGCCCACCTGGAAAATGAAAAGGAAAAAGAGCTGAACGAGCGCCGGCTTACCTTCTTTACCAACATCTCCCACGAGTTCAGGACCCCGCTCACCCTGATCATCAATCCCCTGAAAGAGCGGCTCCAAAACCGCGAGGCGGATGGCAGCGAAAAAGAGCTGAACGTAGTGTACCGCAACGCCCGCCGCCTGCTGAGCCTCGTGGACCAGTTGCTGCTGTTCCGCAAGGCGGACACGGAAGGGGACCGGCTACAGGTAACCGCCCTTAACCTGGTAGAGCTGTGCCGGGAGGTATACCTCTGCTTTTCCCAGCAGGCCAGGGCCCGGAACATCACCTACCGCTTCAGCGCCGGCAGCGAACAGGTGACCTTGTATGCCGATCATGAGAAACTGGAAATAGCCCTTTTCAACCTCCTGTCCAACGCCTTCAAGTTTACGCCGGATGGTGGCGCCATCCTGTTTGCCCTGCAGGAGACCGGCGCTTCCGTCAACATCTGCATTTCCGACAGCGGTTGCGGCATCCCGGAGGGAATGGGCGACCGGGTATTCGAGAAATTCCGGCGCGCCAACGCGCAGGAGCATAAAAAGACCGGGTTCGGCATCGGGCTGTACCTGGTGAAACATTTCATAGAAAGCCACCAGGGCAGCATTGCCTACCGGAGCGGCGCCAACGAAGGCACCACCTTCCTCATCCGGCTGCAAAAGGGGAAGGCGCACCTGCCCGGCGCCCACCTGGCCCCCGGCCCCGCCGGCAGGTCCGGCATACTGGAGGAGTTGGCCGAGGGCGCCGCCATTGCCCCGCAAAAGGGAAAAAAAGCGCTGCCAGACCCGCCGGTCGCCGCACCGGAGCTGCTCACGGAAAAAAGGTCCATCCTGCTTATAGACGATAACGCCGAGATCAGGGAATACCTGCAGCAGCTTTTTGCCGCCCAGTTCATCCTGTATGAAGCGGACAATGCCCGGGACGGCTTTGCGCTGGTGCAAAAGCACCTGCCGGACCTGGTGATCAGCGACATCCAGATGGAAGGCATGGACGGCGTGGAGCTGTGCGCACGGATCAAGCAGACCGACAGCCTTAGTCATATCCCCGTGATCCTCCTGACCTCCGCCTCGTCTGCAGACACCCAGATAAAAGGACTGGCCGAAGGGGCGGACGATTACATCACCAAGCCCTTTGAAAAGGAGCTGCTGCTGGCCAAGGTGGATAATATCCTGAAGAACCGCTACCTGCTGCGGCAGTATTTCCTGGACCAGATCACCCTGAAGCATACCAGCATTAAAGTACCGGCGGAGTACCGCGATTTCCTGGACCGCTGCATCCGGATCGTGGAAACCAACCTGGGGAACGAGGACTTTTCCATCAAAACATTTGCCCTGGCCATTGGCATGAGCCATTCCAGCCTGTATAAAAAGGTAAAATCCATTTCCGGGCAAACCGTGAATGCCTTCATCCGCTCCATCCGGCTCCGGAAAGCGGCGGTGCTCATGCTGCGGGAGCATTACACCATTAACCAGGCCGCCCAGCAGGTGGGGATCAATGACATCAAGTACTTCCGGGAGCAGTTCTGCAAATTGTTTGGCATGAACCCTTCCGAATATATAAAGAAGTACCGCCACTCCTTCAACGGGGACCTGAACGTGATAAAAATCTGATTTTACCCCCCTTTTTAAATGATTTACCCCCTCTCTACCCCCTTTTTGCAGGGGTATTTTGCGCATTAACAGTTCTTTAACAGCCATTTGCTGTTCCGAACCCCGGCAACGGGGTTGTACAACAGCAATTTGCTCTCAGGCAACAGCAATTTCCTGTTCTGAAACTCCTCAATGGGGATATACAGGAGCAAATTGCTGTTAGGCAACAGCAATTTCCTGTTCTGAACCTCCTCAATGGGGTTGTACAGGAGCAAATTGCTGTCAGGGAACGGCAATTTCCTGTAACACCACCTCCTGAAAGGGGCAGTGAACAATAAAAACTTCACAAAAAACTGAAAAGACCTGGCAGGTTTTAAAAACCTGCCAGGTCTGAACCAACTTGAGCTATTTATTTAATCAAACATTCTCGTTATGAAACTGAGCAACGTGCATTTTCGCCCACCGGAGGCCTCCGGCAGGGTGCTCCTGGGGACTTTTATAAACACCAAACATCCACGTATGAAAAAATTCCTGTTACTTATGATCTTATTCCTCCCCGCGGCTTTGCTCCATGCCCAGCAACAGCCCATCACGGGGAAGGTGATCTCGGAAGGCGCCCCCGTGCCCGGGGTGGCCGTAAGGGTAAAGCACACCAACCGGGGCGCCGCTACCGACAATAACGGGCAATTCAGCCTGTCGGCCAGTGTAGGGGATACACTGGTATTCAGCCACCTTTCCTACACTGCGCAGGAAGTGCCGGTGAAGGACCTTTCCTCCCTCACCATTACGATGGCCTCCCTGAGCCAGAACGTGAACGAGGTGGTGGTAGTGGGTTACGGCAGCCAGAAAAAGGCTACCCTCACCGGCTCCCTTTCCGTGCTGAAGGGCGCCGACATTGTGAAAAGCCCGCAGCCCAACGTATCCAACTCCCTGTCGGGACGGTTTTCGGGCCTCATAGCCAACAACCGCTCCGGGGAACCGGGATACGACGGGTCCAATATATATATAAGAGGACTGGCCACCACCGGCAACAACGATGTGCTGGTAGTGGTAGACGGTGTGCCGGGGCAGATCGGCGGCCTGCAAAGGCTGGACCCGAACGATATAGAGAGCATGACCGTGCTGAAAGACGCTTCCGCCGCCGTATACGGCAGCCGCGCCGCCAATGGGGTGATACTCATTACCACCAAGCGGGGCAAGACCGGGAAGCCGGCCATCAGCTACAGCTTTAACCAGGGCTTCTCTTTCCCTACCCGCCTGCCCAAAATGGCGGATGCGGCTACCTATGCCACCCTCATGAACGAGATACAATATTATACCAACCCCTCCGGCGGGTTGAACCAGTTCTATACCGAAGAGCAGGTGCAAAAGTTCCGGGACGGCTCGGACCCGCTGAACTATCCCAATACCGACTGGCAGAAAGAAACCTTGCGCAGCATGGCCCTGCAGCACCAGCACAGCCTTTCTGTGAACGGGGGCAGCGAGAACGTGCGGTACTACGTATCCCTGGGCATGACCGGGCAGGAGGGCCTGTACCGGAACGGCGTTACGCAGTATAACCAGTATAATTTCCGGTCCAATATAGACGCCAATGTGACCAAACGCCTGAAAGTGGGGCTGTACCTGTCCGGCAGGCAGGAAGACCGCATTTTCCCGCAAACCGGCGCCGGCGATATCTTCCGTTCCATTTACCGCGCGTATCCTACGGTGGCGGCCCGCTACCCGAACGGGCTGCCTACCACCGGTATTGAGAACAACAACCCGGTGATGCAGGTAACGGACATTGGCGGCACCAATAAAAATCCCACGCAGGTGTTCAACGGCATCCTGAAAGGCGCTTATGATATTCCCGGCGTGGAAGGGCTTTTCCTGGACGGCTTCTTCTCCGTGGATAAATCCTGGAGCTCCAGCAAATCCTTCAGCAAGCCGTATATCGTATACAGCTACAACGCATCAGCGGATGCCTACAACCAGACCGTGGTGGGCGGGTCCAACGGCCTGGCGTCGCTCACGCAGAACCAACTGAACCAGTCGCTGGTCACTTCCAACATCAAGCTGAATTTCAACCGGCAGTTCGGCGACCATCATGTGGATGCTTTTGTGGCCTATGAGCAAAGCAAAACCACCCTGGACAGCCTTGCCGCTTCCCGGCTGAACTTCCCTTCCACGCAAACCCCGGAACTATCCCAGGGCGGATCTGCCGCTACGGACAAGAACAACGGGGGCAAGAGCTATAATTTTACCCGTAAAAGCTACATCGGCCGGCTGGCTTATAACTACCGGGAAAAATACCTGCTGGAAGCACAGGCGCGTGTGGATGGCTCCTCCACCTTCCCACCGGGTAACCAGTACGGCTTTTTCCCTTCCGTATCCGCCGGCTGGCGGGTATCGCAGGAAGACTGGTTCAAACCGGTGTCTTTCATCAACGACCTGAAGCTGCGCGGCTCCTATGGTACGCTGGGCAATGACAACGTGGGACTATTCCAGTACTTCGATAACTATTCATTTTATAACCAGTACGTGGTGGGTACAGATATTCACCCGGGCATAGACATCACCAAACTGGCCAATCCCAACATCACCTGGGAGACCGCCAAAAAGCTGGACCTGGGCATCAACGCGCAGTTCCTGCAGCATTTTTCACTGGAGTTTATTTACTTCCAGCAAAAACGCTCCAACATCCTCACCCAGCGGAATGCCTCCATACCGCAGGTATCCGGTATTGTGAATCCCAACGGCAGCGACCCGCTGGTGCCCTCCGAGAACATCGGGAAAGTGAACAGCAATGGTATAGAAGCTACCCTGGGTTATGACAATTCCACCCCGGGCGGCCTGCACTACCGCGTAAGCGGCAACTTCACCTACGCCAAAAGCAAGATCATCTTCATTGACGAAGCCGCCGGCGCGCTGGACTACCAGCGGCAAACCGGGCGCCCGCTGAATACGGACCTGCTGTACAATGTGATCGGCATTTTCAGAACGCAGGAAGACCTGGATAACTACCCGCACCTGGCCGGGGCGCAGTTAGGGGACCTGATCTACGAGGATTACAATGGCGACAAACAGATCACGGCTGATGACCAGGTGCGCACCAAGTACGGCAATATCCCGGAGATCACCTATGGCGTGGTGCTGGGAGCGGATTACAAAGGCTTTGATTTTTCCGCAGTGCTGGCCGGGCAAACCCGTGTAAGCCAGTACGTGCTGCCGGAATCCGGCACCGTTGGCAACTTCTACAGCAGTTGGGCCGACAACCGCTGGAGCCCCACCAATCCCAACGGCACCTACCCGCGTGCGGACAACCGGGCATCCGCTTCCATTAACGGCGGCCTTTACAGGAACAACTTCTGGCTGAACAATGCCTCCTTCCTCCGCCTCAAGAACATTGAGCTGGGCTATACCATCAATGCGGACCTGCTCAACCGGATAAAAATCGCGGGGCTGCGCGTATATGTGAATGCGTTCAACCTGTTCACCATCACGCAGGTAAAAGATTACGACCCGGAAGGCAGCAGCAGCTCCGGGCAGTTCTACCCGCAGCAACGGATCGTGAATATTGGTGCGAATGTTAAGTTTTAAACCGAAAAAAAGAAGCCATGAAGATCAGTAAGATTATATATATACCCGTACTCGTTATAGCAGGCGCGTTCGCCTCCTGTAAGCAGAATTACCTGGACATTGTACCCACGGACCGCGTTTCTGATGCCGCCGTGCTGGGTGACTCCGCCCTGTTTGAAGATTTTGTGATCAACCGCTACATGAGCATCAAGCTGCAGGACAAGGAAGGCGAGGGTACCAATCCCGGCTTTGGCAGGGGCTTTGAATACGCTATGTGGAGCGCCCTGACAGATGAATCCATTTATAACAACGACGATAACACCTGGCTGGTGCAGCGCGGGCAACTGGCCCCGGAAAACACCGGTATTGCAGGCACCATCTGGGGCAGAAGCTACCGCAGCATCCGCGAATGTAATTATGCATTGACCCATATAGACAGTGTACAAATGAGCGCCGGCCTCCGCGAACGGTTGACAGGCGAGCTGCGTTTTATCCGCGCGTTCCGTTATCATGACCTGATCCGCAATTACGGCGGCGTGATACTGATGGGCGATAAAGTGTACAACCTGGACGACGATCTTTCCGACGCCGCCCTGTTTACACGCTCCACCATCAGGGAATGCCTGGACTATGCCATCGCGGAGCTGGATGCTGCCGCGCCGTTGCTGCCCACAGCCAATGACAACAGTTGGCCACTGGGTAGGGCTACCAGAGGCGCTGCGCTGGCGCTGAAAGCGCGCCTGGCCTTATATGCCGCCAGCCCCCTGTACAACAGCGGCTCCTGGGCCGATGCCGCCGCCGCCGCCAAAGCGGTGATGGACCTGGGCCAGTATTCGCTGGCTGGCAATTACAGCCAACTGTTCCTGGATGCCAGCAGTAACGAGATCATTTTCTGCCGGCAGTTTGCCATCGGCGCGCGCCATGTGTGCCTGGAAATTGCCAATGGTCCCAACGGCTACAACGGCTGGGCGGGCAACACGCCCTTGCAGAACCTCGTGGACGCTTACCAGATGGATAACGGGAAGGATATTACCGATCCAACTTCCGGCTACGACCCGCAGCATCCGTATGATAACCGCGATGCGCGCTTTTACGCCACCATCCTGTACAACGGCGCTACCTACCGGAACAGCACCGTGCAGATATATACGCCCGGCGGAAAGGACAGCAAGGACGGCCCTTCCAACTGGAACACCACCAAAACCGGTTACTACCTGCGCAAGTTCATGGACGATAATAACCCTATAGATAATCCCTGGAATGTGGCAGGCCTGCAACCCTGGATATACCTCCGCTACGCGGAAGTGCTGCTGAACTATGCCGAAGCGCAGAATGAAGCTGTGGGGCCCGACGCCAGCGTGTACAACGCCGTAAACCTGGTACGGCAAAGGGCCAGCGTGAACCAGCCACCCCTGCCCGCCGGCTTATCACAGTCCGCCATGCGGGACGCTATCCGCAAAGAGCGGCAGGTGGAGCTGGCCTTCGAGGAGCACCGCTTTTACGACGTGCGCCGCTGGAGGATCGCCGATGTAACGGAAAATGAGCCGGCCTACGGCGTGGACGTTACCACAGACGGTAACGGCAATTACACCTACACCCGCAAGGTGGCGCTGAGCGGGCGCTCCTTCAGCAACAAACACTACTGGCTGCCCATACCCCGGTCGGAGATACAGGCTTCCAACGGCCGTATTACACAGAATGACGGATATTAAATGATAAATTTCAAATGATAAATGTAAAATGTAAAAGTTGGATGGATATGTTGCAACGCAACTTTACAGTATTATTAAACCACTGCTACCAACTTTTACATTTTACATTTATCATTTTACATTTTACATTCCACTAACGCTATGCGAAACATCATCATATTATTACTGGCCTGCCTGCCGGGCATACCGCGCCTGTACGGGCAGGTAAAGCAGGTATCCGTTAACGTGGATGCAGCCGTTACTTACCAGACCATCCGCAGCTTTGGCGCATCCGATGCCTGGGCCTGCCAGTTTGCAGGCGCCTGGCCGGCGGATAAGAAAAACGCCATCGCGGACCTCTTATTCAGCATGGACACTACCGCCGGCGGGCAACCACAGGGCATCGGGCTTTCCCTCTGGCGTTTCAATGTAGGCGCAGGCAGCGCGCAGCAGGGCGACAACAGCGGCATCGGCGATGAATGGCGGCGGGCGGAATCGTTCCTGGAACCGGACCACACCTATAACTGGAACAGGCAGGCAGGACAGCAGTGGTTCCTGCAGGCCGCCAGGGAAAGAGGCGTCAGCCAGTTCCTGGCTTTCCTGAACAGCCCCCCGGTGCAGCTCACGCGGAACGGGAAAGCATTTGCCACAAAAGGCAATTGCAACATAGACAGCAGCCGCTACCAGGACCTGGCTACCTATGTAGCACAGGTCATAAAAGGCGTACAGGCCCATACCGGCATCCTGTTCGGCTACCTGAGCCCGGTGAATGAGCCGCAATGGGACTGGAGCGATGGCGGCCAGGAAGGCTGCCCCTACAGCAATGCGCAGGTAAGCGGCCTGGTAAAGGCCATTAGCCAAACGTTTACGGCCCAACGCCTGCCCACGAAGATACTGGTGCCGGAAGCCGGGCAGCTCAACTACCTGTATGAAACCGCCAACAAGCCCGCCCGCGGCGCGCAGGTGAGCGCCTTCTTTGATCCCGCCTCCTCCGCTTACCTGGGGCAACTGCCGGCAGTGGAGCACAGCATTGCCGGGCACAGTTATTTTACTTCTTCTCCCTATGATACCGCCGTACAGGTACGGCAAAGGCTGGCGGCACAAGTAGCCGGGGTGAAGGGACTGGAATACTGGCAGTCCGAATACTGCATACTGGGCGACAATGCGGGCGAGATCAACGGCAGCGGCCGGGACCTGGGCATGGATGCGGCCCTGTACCTGGCCCGCGTGATACACCAGGACCTCACCATTGCCAATGCCGCAGCCTGGCATCACTGGCTGGCGGTGTCGCCCTATGATTACAAGGACGGCCTGGTGTACATTGACAAACAAAAAACGGACGGGCAATACTACGAGAGCAAAATGCTGTGGGTGCTGGGTAACTACAGCCGCTTTATCAGGCCGGGCGCACGGCGGGTACAGGCCACCCTGGGCGACAGCACGCTGGCCCCCACCCTGCTGGTATCCGCCTACCGCAATGCGGACCATACTTTCAGCATGGTGCTGGTGAATAACAGCGCCGCCGCGCTGGACGTTACGCTAAAGGGCGGCCCCTCCCTGCCGGACCGGTACCGTACCTATACCACATCGGCCGCCGGCAGCCTGGCGCCGGGGGGAATTATTGCCGCGAAGGATGGGTTGCGTGTGCCGGCGCGGAGCGTGGTAACACTGGTGGGGACACTACCTGCTTCCTGATCCACTCCACTATCATCTCCAGCACTCCGGGAGCCATATCTTCCTTCAATGTCGCCGGCTCTTCCCGCGTGCAGGTAATACAATGCTGGAACAGGTGGTTTAGGCCCGGCACTTTTACAATCATCACATCCTTATTGCGGGAAGTATATTTCCTGAAATTTTCCAGGTTTTGCGCGGCATCCACCATCAGGTCCTTATCCCCGTTCACAGCCAGGATGGGCGCCTGCACCTTTTCCAGCCAGGGCGCCGGGTCAAAACGGATGTGATAGCGGTACCAGGGCCCGGTGGCCACGTGTATATAGGATTCCAGCGGGAAGAAAAAGCGGCCTTTGTCATCCGGGTCGGGCGGGTGATGCAGCAGGTACAGGCTGTCCTGCCGCTGCCATACCGCAAAAGCCGAACGGATATGTTGCTCCAGGTCCGGTGACTGCGCATAAGTATATACCGTATCGAACATGAGATCATTAACGCTGTTGTACCGGTACTTTTTCTGTGCCGGTATGGACGCGCTGTTCACAAGGGCGCGGTTCTGCTGTTTAAGGGCCTGCAGGCCAGGTGTGGCCAGTCCTGCAAGACTGATCACAAAAGCCACCTCCCGGCTGGCAGCGGCCGCCATATACGCTGCGGCGCCGCCTTCGCTGTGCCCGATAAGACCCACAGCATGCGGGTTTACGCCTTTGTGCCTGCGCAACCATTGCAGGCTGGCCAGCGCGTCTGCCGCAAAATCGGCGGTAGTAGCTTCCGCGTAGTTCCCGGTGCTGGTTCCCACGCCCCGGTCGTCTACCCTTAGTACGCCAATGCCATGGCGGCCCAGGTAGTCTGCCATCACCCGGAACATTTTATGGCCCGCCATAGTTCCATCCCGGTCCTGCCGGCCGGTACCGGATACCAGCACCACTGCGGGGCAGTTTTCCCCGCCCTGCGGCAGCGTTAGGGTACCGCCGAAGCGAATGCTGCTGTCTGCATTATAATAATGGACGTCTGTAGCGATATAAGGCGTATCTGCCTGCGCGGATGCCGGTAGCCACCAGCATATACAGGCGATGAGGATATATACTGCTTTCATGTTTTCATTACTGATACTTAAAATAGGGAGAGCAGCCGCAGCCACTCTCCCGGGTCAATCACACTGCTTATGAGAAAGATCATTCTGCCTGCCTGGCCAGCGACACCATGATGCTGATCTCGTCTGCCAGCGCACTGGGACTACCCATGTATCCTACCTGCCCGAAACGTACATTGCCGGCGGGATCAATCACTATCTTAAACGGGATACCGGAGGTATGGATCAACTGACGGTAGGCCTCATAGGTGGCTTCGCCATTATCAAACAGCACCCTGAACGGATATCTTTTCTGCGCGATAAAGGCCTTTACTTTTTCCCGGTACTGCGGGTCCTTTTCCTGGGTATCAATAAAATAAAAGACCACGTTGCTGTCATCCCGGAAGCGCTCCTGCGCCATCTGCATGCCCGGCATGGCCGCTTTGCAGGGGCCGCACCAGGTGGCCCAGAAATCCAGCACCACTACTTTCCCGGACAGGGAGGACAGGGATACTTTATGGTTGTTCATGTCCTCCAGCACAAAAGGCGCCGCCGGCTGGCGGATCATCCTGCCGGCCAATTCCTCTTCCAGTAATTCCATTGTATGCGCATCTTTCAGGGAGTTGAGCCATGCATCAAAACCAGCCTCATTGCTATACGTGTGCAGGTACTCCTTTTTCAGCATATCAAAGATGGCGGCGGAAGCCTGGTTCATCCTTACGCTGTTGTGCAGCACGGCCGACAGCTCTTTTTCCTTCCCCGCCTTTTCCAGCAACCTGGCCTGTACTTCATTTAGCGTGGCGTTCCTGTAGCTGAACAACTGCTGCGCAAAGGCGGCCATTTCCAGCCCTGCTTTATCCCGACCGGTTTCCTGCAGTATATGCGCATGCGTCACATAATTGTTCCGGAACAATTTATCGCAGTAAGCGGTCCATTCGCGGGGTGAATAGTACCAGTACGCCTGTGGCCTTTCATTTTTCAGTTGCCGGAACCGCTCCAGCATAGCGGCAGACGCCCCGTACACATCCTTTGCCGGCGCGCTTTTCCAGATATCGTAAGGTATTTCCACCATCTTGTAGTAAGCAAGGGCCAGCACCGGCAGCGGCAAAACATCCAGGTAACGGCGCAGGAAAGTAGTATCCTTTCGGGCGATATAAATAGCGGCAATGCTCCGGTAAATCCTGTCATAATCTATACCTGCCAACTGGTCCAGCGCATGGTCCTGTGGGAAACGTTGGAGAAACTCTTCCTGCCGCGCCAGCACCTTTTGGCTGTCTTTCTCTTTCAGAACATAGGCGGATAATGCATTCCAGGCATCCAGTTTATTGATGATACCGGCGGGAAACTGCTGCCGCATAGCCGCGTGGATGGAGTCCGCCGTTTGCTGGTCTCCCAGGTATTTACTATACATAAGGGCGGTTACATACAGCTCCTTTTCCGTGGGCGCCGGCAGGTGCAGCATATAGCTGGCCGCGCGGTGGATACGTGGGTTGGATGCCGGTGGGTTGCCGGCAAGCATTTCCATTTTGGACAGCGCTTCCACGAAGGGGAGCACTACCTGCCTGGCCGCTCCCTGCTGGTAGCCGATCTCCTGGTTCATCCAGAAGTACACGGCCGTATCGCTGATATTGAGATGCTGATAGTAGCCGGGAATGCCCATATTGTACCTGGGGGCGCGCAGCAGGCCGTAGCCGGCGTATGCCCCTTTGTATTGCCTGCCCCCGCTGGCGCACATAATAATATAACCGGTATCGTTATTGTTGTCGGCCACCTCCCCTGCCGTGAACTTAAAGGCGAGCAGCCCGGTTGTCGAATCCAGGTGGATATCGGCGGTGTATCCTCCGTCTTTTGCGGGCCGCAGCGCCAGGTCGCTGACGGACCAGTGATACAAGGTATCATACTTATACACTACAGCGCCGGGCGGCCGTCCTGTTGCCAGCATCACGCTGTCGGGGTAGTACTGCATATGCACCGTATCCCCGGTAACGGGCCTTTCCGGTGTGATGATCCATCTTTTCTGTTGCGCATGCGCGTCCGTAATGCAGCAAAGAGCCGCCAGGCATACCAAAACATTTCTGAGTAGCTTGTTCATTACTTTGATTTATAGTTTCCGTCCGCTCAGGGATTTTGTTCAATCTCCGGGTTCAGGTTGATATAATACATGCCGATGGGAAATACATAGCGGTTGCTGTTAGGTTCCAACGTATAGCTATCGCCATGCCAGGTGCGGGTATAGGTGCGGGAGAACAGCGGATCATTTTTCAGGCGGCGCTGGTCAAACCAGGGCAGCATACGGCAAAAGAATTCCCGCCTGCGTTCCTCCACTACTTTTACAATGGCGTCATTGGCATCCAGGGCCGCCAGCGGCACGTAGTCCTCTGCTTTGAAGCGTTGCTGCCGGAGCCGGTTCACCATCTCCATGGCTGCCGGCGCGTCGCCGGCCCTGGCCAGGCTTTCCGCCTTTACAAGCATCATCTCCGGCACGGAGGTGCCGATGTTCCGGGCTTCGCCGGTAAGCCGTTCCCGGTAAAAAAAGCGCCCGGTGTAGCCGCTGCCCAGGTAGGCGGCGGCATCGGCCGTGAAGAGCTGGTAGCGCATATCGGCCGTGCCCAGCAAGGCCAGCAGCTCGTCACTCAAACGGAATGTACCGGGCGGATAACGGGCATCCGTATAGGCGATCTTTCCGAAAATGATCTCGGGGTCCTCCTGCCTGTGCGGGTAGGTGGTAATGGCGCCCAGGTCGTTCAGCGTGGACTGGAGCGCCAATGCGCTGTCTGCATACAGGCCGGCGGCAGGATAATCCGCCATCAGCAGGTACATCCTTGCCAGCAGCGAGTAGGCCGCCGCTTTGCCAGGCAGGGTATTGTACTCGCTGTGTTCCGGCAGGGAACGTACAGCAGTGGTAAGATCAGCCGCGATACGGTCATATACAACCGCTACGGAGGCCCTGTTCAATGGCTGATCCAGTGAAGGCGCCAGCAGCAGGGGCACACCGGGATCTGCTGCCGCTGTTGCCATGTTGTACGGCTTTGCATATTCATTTACCAGGTTTAGGTAGGCGTCTGCCCGGTGGGTGAGCGCTTCGGCCATCAATGCCGTTTTTTCGGCATCACTGCCGCTGCTGCCGGGCACTTCATCCAGCACTACATTACAGTTATAGATACGCGCGTAGTAAGTGTCCCAGTCACGATCCCTGTCCGTCGGCAACTCGTATATAGGCGACTGCCAGGTGTAGCAGGCCCTGAAATAATGGTAATAGCTGCTACCAGACAGGGCGGCCTGCTGTACGCTATCCGCGATGTTCACATCAGCGGAGGCAATATCGGGCAGTATGCCGCCCGGTTCGAATGTGGATGTATTGTTCAGGAGATAGCGGTAATTCTCCAGTTGCCCGGGTATCAGGCTCCCCTGCGTCTGGATATCGGTATATTTGCTGCAGCCGGCCAGCAGGAGCAGCGCGCTGCATAATATCACGGCTTTATTTTTAGCTTGCATTCTTTCCTTTTTTGACGTTTAGAAACCAACATTTAACACCAGGCTGTATTGGGTGACAGGCGGCATGTGCAGTACATTGCTGCTAAGCACCGGCACAAAATCCGGGTCCAGGCCGGCCTTGTTCTTTTTCCAGATAAGGCCGAGGTTACGCACCACGGCATTCACTTTAATGTTCCGCGCCCATACCTTTCCGGCCACGCTTTCCGGCACTGTATACCCCAGCGATAGCTCGCGCAGGCGTATGTAATCGCCCGGCTCCACGTTCGCATCCGAAAAGGCATAGCGGTACGCGCTACGACCGGCATAGATGCCCTGCACACCGGGCACCAGGGTATTGGTTTCATCGCCCGGATGCTGCCAGCGCTCCGCAATATCGCCGGAAAGACTGTAGTCGAACCGGCGGGTGCTGGGATAGTTGCTTACAGCGGGCCGGAGGAACACGCTGCCGAAGTTGTAAGTGGCCAGCACATACAGGGACCAGTTCCCGTACCGCAAAGTGTTATTGAAGGCGCCATAATAAGGCGCCGTTCTGCGGCCGGCATATTTCATGGCGCCGATATCAGACACATTCTGCGAAGGCCCCACCTTCCCGCCTTTCTCATCAAATATCTGCGTCATACCGGTACTGTCCAGCCCTGCGTTTCGGTACACCCATACGGCGTCGGTAGGATAACCTTCAATAGTGCCGCTCAGGCTGGAATAGAAACTGGAGGAGGGTTGAAACCGGTTGTCCGTTACCTTGTTGGTATTGTAGGAAAAGTTCAGGCCCATGTTCCAGCCAAAGCGCCGGTTATCTACCAGGGCGCCGTTCACCCCAATGTCCACCCCGCGGTTGGAAATGGTGACCCCGTTCAGCAGCAGGGTGTAGATGCTGCTGTACGTAGGATTGATCTCCAGCGGGTAAATGATATCTTTCCCGCTCTTGTTGTAAACGTCAATGCTGCCCCCCAGCCGCCCGTCAAACAGGGAATAGTCCAGGCCCAGGTTAGTGACATAGGTGCTTTCCCAGCGGAGCGCAGGATTGGCGGCAGCGCTGATACCGGCGTAGGGAAGCCCGGTTTGCTGGTCGGCGGCAGCAATGTAGATATTGGTGAACGGCCTCGCCTCCTGGTTGATATTGCCGTTTACGCCATACGTAAGACGCAGGGACAACGCATTTACCCAGACGGCCCTTCCCATAAAAGGCTCGCGGGCAATGTTCCAACTGATACCGGAAGACCAGAAGGGTTTGGCCCTGTACTTCCTGTCCAGGCCAAAGTTGTTGTAGTCGTCATACCGTAAGCTCCCGGAAAGCGTATATCTCCCCATGAACGTGTAGGCCGCATTGCCATAATAGGAAAGAAAACGTTTCCTTTTATCGTTTTGCTCCGGCGAACCGGAGAACCAGTTAACGCCTGTCACCGTGCTATACATCTGGCCGAAAGGAACCACCTGTGCGATGCCGGTCTGCTCATTGTAGCCGAACAGGGTAGCCCGTGCCGCACTTACGCTGGTCTGCCTGGCTTCCATACCGGCCAGGGTGGTCAGCTCATGTTTCCCGCGGAATGACCCGTTGTAGGCAAATTGTCCGCGTGCACTGTAGTTATTCAGGTCTGTACGGTTGGTAGCGAGTATGCCCCCCTGCGGCAGGGCATGTACCAGTTGCCCGTTTTGCATGGTGGTACCCATGTTATACAGGTCGCGGGTATAAAAGGAGTTTTCCCTGTTGAATATCCTGTTGGTAAAATAGCTCCTTTCCAGCGCATAGGACGCATTAAACGAAAGGCCTTTATAGATTGGAATGTTAAGGTTCAGCGTACCGGTATAGTTGTTATCCGATGCCGAGTTACCGGCCAGCGCCAGCTCATCCAGGTAATCGTATGCCCAGTCCCGGTAGCCAAGGCCCTGCAGGGAGTCAGCGTAGTGCCTGCCTATACTGTAGTAGAACCTGCCATGATTGCCCTGCTCATCCACAATACTGTTATAGGGCATAAAGGTGCGGCCGCCATTGCTTAACGCCCCTGCTCCTATCCCACCCTGCCGGTAATTAAAAAAAGAACCCTTCAGGCTCATAGACAGCGTGATCTTACGGATGATCCTGAAATCCTGGTTAGCGGTCAAAGTCATTCTTTCACCGAAATTGCCGATGGTGCTGGGCCGCTCTTTTGAATAGGAACCGGACAGGTAATAGGTATGCACATCACTGCCCCCGCTCACGGAAAGGTTGTACTGCTGGCTGGTGGCCCGCTGCATCAGGTAACGGCTGATCTGGCCATAGTTGTTTAGGGCGCCCATGGCGGCAGCGCGGGTATCGTATTCCGCCTGCGTAATGCGGCCGGACTTCAACTGGTAAGCAAGGTCGATCCCGTCGCTTACATAATACCTGACGCCTGCCGTGTAAGGATTATATATATAGTCGTTAATGATGCCCTTGTCCACCAGCTCCTTTTCATAGGCCAATACCTGGGTAGCGTTCATCAATCCCAGGTGATCCAGGGACGGGCGGTCCTGCGTGCTGAACCCCACGGAAAAGTTCACGACCGGCATGCGCGCGCGCCCTTTTTTTGTCTGGATGACGATCACCCCGTTAGCGGCACGTGCGCCCCAGATGGAAGCAGCGGCAGCGTCGCGCAGGAAAGTGATCTGTTCAATATCATTCGGGTTGAATGTTTTCAGGTCCAGCTCCGTGGGGAAACCGTCCACCACGATCAGCGGCATTCTTTCACTTTGCAGGGTGGTGTTGCCCCGGATGTTCAGGTTATAGTCATTCTGGCCGATGGTGCGGGTATTGCTGGCTGGCGCGGGCGTTACATTGTCATATACAAAGCTGTTATCTCCCGCGGTGATCGTCATCTGCAGGCCCGGAACCTGGCCTTCCAGGCGCTGGATCACATTGGCCACCGGTACTTTTTCCAGCTCTTTGCTCGTCACTACGCCAAAGGAGCCGGTAGCGCGTTCCTTCGGCAGGTTCACATAACCGGTAGATACTACCTCCACCGGCTTCAGGTAACCGGTTTTATCCTTCAGCACCACTTTATAGAACAGGTAACTGCCCAGGGGCACCTGCTGCGTTTCATAAGCGATACAGGACACCTGCAATGTGCGGGCGGCCAGGGGTACCTGTATGGCAAACTCCCCCCTGGTATTGGTGACGGCCAGCACCTTTGCACCGGGTACGATCACGGAAGCGGAAGAGACGGGCGCCAGGCTTTCGTCCATCACTATGCCCTGTACAAGGCGCCGGGTAGCCGTATCGCTTCCCGTTCTAACCTGAATCTCTGCAACATGAGGAGATGGCTGACCGGAAGCCGCCTGCGTATTGGCAGCGTTCCCGGTAGCCACCTGGTTGGTTTTCTCTTTTTCTTCCACGGGTGCAGCCGCCCGTTTTGCATAAATGGCGTATTGCGTTCCGCCCAGCTTTTTAAAACGGAGCGGGAAAGGTTTGAGCACAATGGAAAGATAATCCTCCACTTTCCGGAACTGGCCCGCTGCCGGGGGGCTTACCCGTTTGTTGCGCACCAGCTCGTCTTCATAGATAAAGGACACTTCATACTGTTTCGACGCCATCGTCAGCGCCTCTTTTAATGTAATGGTTGGTTGACTTTGGTTGATTACGGCAGCGAACATCCGTATGCTGCTTAAGAGCAGGCAACAGAAGGCCGCAATCCTTTTCAGATTGATCATGCCTGTTGATTTTGATTACAAAAACGTCCCCCTTTTGTGCGGGTAAAAAACTGTTAGTTGGGCATTACAATAATGGTTGATGTTCCCTGCTGTGTCACTTTTGCATCCAGGGTCACGGCAAGCGCTTCTATCAATATTTGTTTGTCTGCCATATCCAGCTCGCCGCTTATTTGCTTATGCAGCAGCGAGCTGTCTTTAAGCACAATATGGTACCCCCAATCATCCTCCAGCATGGCAAACAGGTCGGCCACGCTGGTTTGGTCCAGTTGCAGCTTGTGCTGCTGCCAACTGAGACAGGCCTTTACCGGTACCGATCTTTTCTCCAGGTTTCCCGCGCCCTTTTTATACCGGACCATGTCCCCCGGCTTTGACAACAGCATTTGCCGGTTGTCTGCCGCGGCCACCATTACTTTACCGGTATTGAGCACTACCGCGGTCACTCCCCGGCGGTTGCGCACGTTGAAGGATGTGCCCAGCACCCGGACGTCCACCTCGTTGCTGTGCACCTCAAACCGTTGCTGCGGCCCGTTCACCGCCAGGGGCTTTACCTTAAAAAAGGCCTCCCCGTCCACCCATACTTCCCTGGGTTTGCCGGCATTCCATGATTTGCTGTACCGTATGCTGGTATTACCATTCAGCACTACGATGGTGCCGTCCGGTAAAATGAGCTGCTTTACCTCTCCATATGCTGAAGCAACCTGCACCATCCGCTGATCCTGGCGGAACACCAACCAGGAGGCCACAAGCGCCAGCACCAATACCGCAGCCGCTTTCCAGGCATACCTGCGCAGGAAATACAGCATTCCTCCGGGAGCAGCGGTAACCACGTCCGCATCGATACCGGCGCGTATCCTGTCCCACATGGCCGTTTGCTGTGCAGGAAGGGGCCTGTCTTTTTTGACATACATGCTGCCGGCAATAGCCGCCGCACGGGCTACGTCCTCCTTTTTACGCGGGAAAGCAGCCAGGAACGCCTCCCAGAACTCCCGGTTCTCATCATCGGGGCAACGCACCCATTCCAGGAAGTAGGGCTCCGCTGCCAGTTGGTACATGTTCAGGTCCGCATAATATTGAATGGAGTGCTTCATGACGGTCTTATACTTGCATAAAGAAGGAAAGGGGCCAAAAGTGCCCCACTATTTTCATTTTTTTTTTTTGCTAGGCCCAATGCGGGATCAGGACCAGCAGTAGCAGGCTACCGGTCCCGGAAGCCATGATCCCGCGGAGGGCAGCCAGCGCCCTGGCGGACAGCTTGTACGTGGCCCGTACCTGCATTTGCATGATCCCGGCAATTTCCTCGAAGGACAAGCCTTCAAAGAACCGGAAATAAATGATCTCGCGCTGCCGGCCGGTGAGCTGCGCCAGGGCCTGTTGTACGCGCCGGGAAAGTATGGCCGCTTCCTCTCCTGCTATCAGCTTGCTGTCAAAAGCCACTTCAAAAGAGAAATCCAGGCTTTCTTCCGTATAGGTAGTACCGGAGCGGGTTTGTAACAATTGCAGCAAGGTATTGCGGAATGACCGGAGCAGGTAATAGGTGGGATTACTGCCTGCGGCCAGGTTGTGACGGTATTTCCATATGCTGATAAATGTTTCCTGTACGGCGTCCTCCACCAGGTGCGTATCCCCGGTAAACCTCTTCCCATAGCTGTAAAGCACCTCGTTATACTGCTTGTACAGCATCTCAAGGCCGGTTACATCGCTATTCCTGATGGCGTCCCATAAAAATTGTTCACTACGCAAGCATTACGGATTTATCATCTTCCATGACGCATAAAAATACTATAATTATTATATCTTTCGGGGAACCACATGCCTGTACTGTATGTATTTCCATCGTAAACTGATACCCGCCCTGCTATGCGGGATATTGCTGCTGCCCGCTATGCTGGCCATGGGACAGACAGGTTCCACCGCCGCACGCCGCAATGTGCTTTTCATCGTAATAGACGACCTGCGTCCTACCCTGGGCTGCTATGGCGACAGCCTGGCCTATACGCCCAACCTGGACCGGCTGGCGTCAATGGGGCTGCTGTTTGAAAGGGCCTACTGCCAGGAAGCCGTATGCGCGCCGTCCCGGTCGTCCGTGCTTACCGGCCTGCGCCCGGACCAACTGAAAGTGTGGGGGCTTACCCAACATTTCCGGACCGGTAATCCCCGGCTGGTCACGCTCCCCGAGTATTTTAAACGTAATGGTTATGTAACGGCATCGGCCGGGAAGATCTTCCATGACCCGGAAAGCCACCAGGACCCGGCATCCTGGTCTATACCTGCCCGGTATAACATCACAAAAAATGATCCCGGGCATAAATATATACTGCCGGAAAACCTGGGGAGTGGTAAAGGTAACGCCACCGAAAGGCTGGCTGTAACGGACAGCGCGTACATTGACGGCAAAGTAACAGATGCAGCATTGCAACTGCTGCGGCAGGTAAAGGACAACCCGTTCTTCCTGGCAGTAGGATTCCGGCGCCCGCACCTGCCGTTTTCCGCACCGGACAAATATTGGCGAATGCATGAGGGAAAACGCTTCGTGATCAGTAATGACCAACCACCGCAACAGGTTCCTTCCCTGGCATTGCATCATTCCCAGGAGTTAAGAGGCTACCGGGATATGCCGAAGCAAGGCCCGATCAGCGGGCCGACAGCGCAACAGCTATGGCAGGGCTACTATGCCACTGTCAGCTATGTAGATGCACAGGTAGGCCGGCTGCTGGACGAGCTGCAGCGGCTGCACCTGCTGGAAAATACCATTATCGTATGCTGGTCGGATCATGGTTATCACCTGGGAGAGCAGGGCTTGTGGTGCAAGGCCACCAATTTTGAAAATGCCGCCAGGGTGCCCCTGATCATTGCCGATCCTGCAGCAAAACAGCGCGGCGCCCACGTCAAGGAGCTGACGGAGCTGGTGGATATTTACCCTACCCTGCTTGATCTCTGCGGCCTGCCGGCGCATGCGCCCCTGGATGGTATCAGCCTGCAGCCTTATTTAAATGGCGCCGGCACTCCCCTTAAAAATTTTGCGCTCAGCCAGTTCATCAGGCCCTACAACGCGCTTTTCCACGAGGAAAACATTGCCGTAATGGGCTATTCCTTGCGCACCAAGCGCTACCGCTACACGGAATGGCGGCAAATGAGAAGTGACGCCATAGTAGCGCGCGAACTGTATGATCATGAACAGGATGCCGAAGAATCCGCCAACATAGCAGCTACCGCCGCCCCAGGTGCAATAGCGGCATTGCATGCACAGTTGCAGGCTGTGCTGGATAAGTGAATACGACGAATCAGAAAAATTTCGGACAGCTTACACGCAGGTCCCGTTTGGCCTTACCGCCGGAAGACAGGAACAAAAATCCAATGGACAGCTCATGAGATCCATTGCTGTAGCTTTCCAGCGGGCCTATTGAAAAATCATAGGCATAGCCTATGCGCAGGCTGGGAACCGGGAATATTTCCACCGCGGCTACCGCAGCATTACGGCCCACCAGGGATTTCTGCAGGTAGTCCTTACTATACAGGTCTACCCGGGTACGGTAAGAACCGCCGATCCAGATCTTGTCCCGGAAAAGTATGAACGCATTTACATCCAGGCTGGTAGGACCGCCCCGGTCGTCCTTCAGCAGGAAAGAAGGTTTGAACTGTACCTGCTCGCTTAGCGGGAACAGCATACCGGCGGTAAAATAGTAGTGCGGCTTCGGCTGCGGGATATATACATAGCGCGACTTATTGATATGCGGGGAGATGAGGTTATCCACTGAAAAGCCGGCATAAAAACGCTGATCCGCATAATAGACGCCCGCCCTTGCATCCGGCACAATAGTGCTTTGTGTACCGGCAGGCATATCCAGCTCAGGGTCCTGCGTGGAAAGCAGCGCACCGTTGATGCCCAACTGTACGATCCCGCCGCTGATGCCAAATGCCAGCCGGGCGGTGCCATCTTCATTCATCCGTATGCGATAGGCATAGCTGCCATACACGGATTGCGTGCTTTGGGCGCCCAGCTTGTCGCTGGCCACCTGCAGGGCCAGCCCTACATTGCCATCGTTCGTGACACCGTCCATCGCCAATGAAAAACTGCGCGGCGCCCCCTCGATGCCCGTCCATTGCGCCCGGTAGTAGCCATGGAGGTTCAGCACCTCCTTGTAACCCGCATAGGCCGGGTTGATATAGATGCCATTGAACATGTACTGGCTGAACTGTGCATCCTGCTGGGCAAATACCAGTTTGCCCAGCAATAAGCACATCGTCAATATGGCCCCTCTTTTCATCGGTTTTACTGTTTGAATTTGCGGATGATGGTCGTATATCCTTTGAACACTTCCCACCCGGACCCGCTGGTTTTCCTAATGCGTAACAGGTAATAGTAAGTGCCTTCGTTCAGCCCGTCGCCCTTCCAGTTATTCTGATAATGCTGCTGCCGGAATACCTCGTTGCCCCAGCGGTTGATCACGATCAGCTCATTTTCCGGGTACCTGTCGAGCCCGCGTATTTCGAATACATCATTTTTGCCATCACCATTGGGTGTAAACAGGGTAGGAATTTTGATATCGCCCACAACCACGTTCAACGTTACCATGGCGATGTTCGTCAGGTAGCCGTCCTCGTCCTGCACCTGGTAGCTGAAATGATCGTCCCCGGTGTAGCCGTTCGCCGGGATATAAGTCACGGTGCCGTCTTCATTTATGGTCGCCTGTCCGCGTACCGGCATGGTAATGATCGTCACGGTCGCCGGGTTGAATTCGGAATGCAGCGCATCATCGTTTGCCAGCACCGGGATAGTAACCGGCGTGTTCATTCTTGTTTCCGCCTCGTCATTATGTGCCCGTGGTGCAGCCGGCACGGCTGTTTCCGTAGGTGTGTCATTGTTAGCGGCGGTACCCGAGATATCCGTTACTGTTGTATTTACCGGCGTCTGCCCGCTTGCGGTGGCCGTGTTGCTCACGCTGCCCCGCTCCCTGTCTTCCTGCGTCAACTGGTACAGGACTGTTTCTGTAGCCAGCTCGCCCGGCTGCAGGACGGCGGTGAGCGTTCTGTTCAGGCCCAGCATGGGGTCCGTGATCGTTACATTATGCAGGGGTACATTGCCGGTATTGGTAACATTGAATATATAAGTAATGCTGGTTTTATCTGAGCGCAGCAGGGCGAGTTTTACCAGCGTGATACCCGCATTGGCCGTCACCGGCAGTACGGTGATGGTTACGGACACCGTGATTGTCCCCCCATGGCCGTCATTGACCTCTATCGTAAAATGATCTGTACCTGTATAACCGGCGTTTGGCGTGTAAGTGTACGTGCCATCGGGGTTGACCGTCACGATGCCATAGATTGGATCGGTGGCTTTGGTAAATGTGAGGGCGTCACCGTCGATATCTGCACCGGTTACAGCACCGCTGACCGGTGTTCCTTCATTGGTGGTGCGGTCGTCTCCCGTGCCGGTTGGCGCATCATTTACCGGGGTAACGGTGACCATTACCGTAACACTGGTTGTTCCTCCCTGACCGTCGCTGATCTCAATGGTAAAGCTATCCGGACCGTGGTAATTGGCGTTCGGTATATAGGTATATGTGCCGTCGGCGTTGACTACTGCTGTTCCATTTATTGGATCAGTGGATTTGATGAAAGTAAGCGCATCCCCATCCACATCTGAACCGCTTACCGAGCCACTTACAGGCGTATCCTCATTTGTAGTTTGCGTATCTCCCGTACCAGTTGGGGCATCATTTACCGGTGTAACGGTAATATTGATTGTTACGGTAGTGGTGCCGCCATTACCATCACTGATCTCAATCGTAAAATTATCTGGGCCGTGGTAATCAGCATTCGGTGTATAGGTATATGTGCCATCCGGGTTCACTACTACTGTACCATTGGCAGGATCGGCAGATTTGGTAAAAGTCAGTACATCGCCATCTACATCTGAACCGGATACAGCGCCACTTATAGGTATATCCTCTGGCGTCGTTTGTGTATCACCCGCCCCGGTCGGAGCATCATTTACAGTAGTAACAGTAATATTGACTGTCACGGTAATGGTGCCGCCATTACCATCACTGATCTCTATCGTAAAATTATCTGGGCCGTGATAGTTGGCATTCGGCGTGTAGGTATAAGTACCATCCGGGTTCACGACTACTGCACCATTCGTGGGATCGCTGGACTTGGCGAAAGTGAGCGCGTCACCATCGGTATCCGAGCCAGATACAGCGCCATTCACCGGTGTATCCTCAAGTGTGGTCTGCGTATCTCCCGTACCAGTCGGAGCATCATTTACAGCGGCAACGGTTATATTGACAGTCACAGTAGTGGTACCGCCGTTGCCGTCGCTGATCTCAATCGTAAAATT
>NZ_VLLG01000003.1:20108-1504109 GCF_007830125.1 Chitinophaga japonensis | reverse complement strand
CAGGATCGCTTCCCTTACTGTAAGACAAAGCATCACCATCCACATCTGAACCGGATACAGCGCCACTTATAGGTATATCCTCAGGCGTCGTTTGCATATCTCCTGTACCGGTGGGCGCATCGTTCACCGGGGTGATACCCAGGGTAACAGTTTTGGTGTCCTGTAAAGCTCCACCCGAACCGGTATTTCCATTGTCCGAAATATTTACCGTCAGTATTACCGACGCAGGCGGATCCTGGGAGGAGGAATAGGTCAGCTTGTTGGTAAACAGGAAAGCATTAATATCCGCCAGGGTGCCGCTCAGCACCAGCGCGCCCGGCGTACCGCCGACGGTTACCCCGGATCCGGAAACGGCGCCCAGTGAGCCATCAGGAACGGTGAAAGTAACCGTTACCAGGCCGGTAGCAGCATCAATATCCGCAAAGGAAATACCCTTCAGTGTAGCTGGTACATCTTCCGTAACGGCTACACTGGTAGGTACCGAGATCTGCGGAGCGTCATTTACCGGCTGAATGTTGATAGTGGTACGGGCGGCGGCTGAGTAAGAAATACCGTCCGATGCCCGCCAGTCAAAGCCAGTGCTGCCGTTCCAGTTGGCGGTAGGTGTGAACGTGATGTTGCCCAATTGGGAAGCAGGTATTTCCTGTCCCACCGTAATAACAACGCCACTCAAACGGAAACTGCCGTTGAGCGGCAGGCTGGTGATCCTGATGCTGCTCAAGGGCGTACCATCCGGATCGGTATAATGAGCCGTAAAATCGGTGGCCGAAAAGGTAAGCGTGTTATCCTCGGGTCCGTACACGGTGCTATTGGTCAGCACCGGCAGGTTATTGACGATGGCGGAAACCGTAAAAGTGTAGTCCGCCCTGTCAGCATCGGCATCATTATTCTCGATACGGATCACGGCAGTATACACGCCCACCGGGTGAGCTGCAGGATCAAAGCTGATGACGAAATCTGTACTGCCGCCAATAGCAATAGCGGTAAGGGCCGGCTGCGCCGTAATGGTAAAACCGGGATCACCGGAGACAACAAGCACAGCGGGTGTACCCGTCAGGTTAATGACGCCCGTGCCGACATTATGAATGAAAAAGGTATGCGCCACTATACCGCTGGTAGTAGTACCAAAGTCCGTCCCGTCCACCACGCTTACCGTGGTGCTGTTATCCGTTATCTGCGTACCGTTGCCGGTAACATTGATACGCGGGTCGGTAACGATCACAATGGTCGTAGTGGACGCCGGTCCTGTTTCTATACCGTCGTTCAGCGCTGTAGTGATGGTCCGGTTACTGGTATTGGGAGAGCCATTGGAGTTCCGGTACTCGATCATCTTCAGGGCAGCAATGTAGTCCGCCTGCGAGGCCTGGCCGGACAGGGTGATCGTCCCGGTGCCGCTGCCCGTAGCAACCATACCTGCGGGCAGTGCGCCATTGACAAAGAGCCCTTCGCTACCCGGCTCCAGGAGGTTGGTCAGGGAGATCACAGCACCATGTATATCCCCTGCATCCGGGTCCACGATATCCAGGTCCGCGTCTGCAATTTTCGCGCCCGCACCACCTGCATTGAAATAATTCAGGTAGTTATAATTGCCGGCAGCCCCGGAGCTGTTATCCGGGTCCAGGTTCACCACCGGGCAGTTATTTACATCTACTGTTTTGGTAACAAGGTTGTTATCATAATAACATTCCTTATAACCGGTGTGCTGGCTGGCAAGCGCCCCCAGGGTGAAAGGAGTGCCTACGGCATGGCCCACCCCACCGGGCACAAAGCTGCCATTGTCATTGATGATGATCGTCAGGTCAATATCCAGGTTATTAAAACCAGCCAGGTCAATATCGTAGCTGAAAGTCTTGCAGGCGCCTTCATTAATGTCCTGGTCAAAGGCGCCCGTATGCAGGAGCACCGCGGCCGGATCACTGGTAGGATCACCATGATAGAAGGATACCGGCATCCCCCCGCTGCTGTTGCCCGACCCGGGATTGCACACCTGCACATTGGCCCTTACCACGTTACAGGTACTGCCTTTGCTGAAGGTAATGTTAGAAACATCAAAGGCAATGTCCGGCTGCGCCCCGAAATAATCCATGGATAACAGGAATTGATAGTGGGGGTTGCCCAGGCCGGTCTTGTTCGTAACGGTTAACTGTGTTTTGTCGGCAGATAGTGAAAAGGAAATATCGTAGTTGCTTGGGCCTTTGAATCCCACGGTATTGGCATGGGAACGGGTGCTGCTGTTGTTGAGCGGCACGCCCTTAAAGGCAAAATTATCGTCCCTCCTTGTAGCGCCATCCAGTCCCACCTGCTGGTAAAAATATCCTGTCGCTGTTTCCGTGGTCAGGTCTATATATGCATAGGCGGCCAGGGAGTTTTCATTGCTTTCCCGGTCCGTGTTACAGGCATTGCCGGTCTCATTCAGGTACATGGCATTGGTGCCCGGCGGAATGGTAAAGGTCCTGGTAACGCCGGTAGTAGAGCTGATCCCTTTCGGAATGACCTGGATATCGGAATTAATGAACTCGGCACTCATGCCCTGCCCTGCTCTCCGGTAAAACTCCACCACGTAAGCGTCGTCAAAATCGCGGGCATAGCTGGCATCGCGCCGGATAACCAGGTTAGCGCCGGCCACATATATCCGGGGATTGAATACCCCTACTGCTCCCTGGCTGGTCAGCTTACCGGTGTAGTCGCCGGTAATAGCGGAGGAGCTGAGAAAATCCACGGTGGAAGTGGCGGGCAGGTTGTTGATCACGTAGGTGGAGCGCCTGTCCACAGACCCGCCATTGGCCAGGGTGATAAACCCGTCTGTCAGGCCGGCATCCAGGTCGATGGTAAAGCGCAGGTTGGCGTATCCTTCTTCCGTGCCGCTCGAAGTATTCAGATCGGTAGCGCTCGAATTGGTGCCCTTGCCGGAGATGCAGATGATGTCAGCGTCCGCCGGAATAGGCACCAGCAAATCTGTATTGGCGGTAGCCGTGCCGTGCACCAATGCCTGTACCTGCGGTTCCAGCGGGTTCAGCGAGTTATTGTAGGGCGACGTATATTCCAGGTAGTAGGAGGAGTGCGTGGTGGTAACACTTTCCGTGATCGTAAGCGTGCTGCCGGAAACGGAAAAGTTCACGTTATTCAGGTCAGGGGTGGCATCCCCTACTTTGCTGGCAGCGGGTATGAAAGCGCCCAGCGGGGCATTCTGCCACCCGTATACGTTTGTGCCCGAGCCGTCGGTATTGGTGTTTTTGGCGTAGTTCACATAACCGGAGGAAGTATTGGCCGACAGGTCGATAATGGCGTTGATGGTAATGAAATCTTCATCCCCCTGCGCATTGTCGCCCCCGGAAGTGATCCCGGTTTCCGAAGATATGTAAACGTTGATGGACCGGGTGCCGGCGGGAATGTTGAAAACAGGCGCCGGCGCTCCGGGCGCCTTGTATTTGGCTTCTACCCCCAGCAGGTCAGCCTTTTTACCGCCACTGGGGCTACAAGGACTGAAGGGCATCTGGCCAAATGCCAATAGTGAGGAAAATATCAAGCAGACGCTTAATAAGCCCCTTACGATACTTACTTTCATAGATATAGCGGATAGGCGACGGCCACAGGGCTGCCGGTAATCATAGGCACAGGGAATAACTCATTGTCACTGGTAAGATGGGAGCAGGGGAGTATAAATGGTTATTGATCCTGTATATCACATCTAATGTGATAATAGGTTACCACCGGTCCTATAACCTGCAAATATATATATAATTTCCTATTACGTTAAATATTTTTTGAATATAATGTTCAATGATGCCGGTGGAGCGCCCGGAACACGCATCGAAAATTAAGGTACCTTTGTCCCCTCATGAAGTTTGAACAATACCGTTTTGCAGAAGAGGTTAAAAGAAGCCTGGCCGAGCTGGGCTTTAAACGCCCTACAGATATACAATACAAGGCCATTCCCTCCATTTTGAAGGGAGATGACGTACTGGCCATTGCACAAACCGGCACCGGCAAAACCGCTGCCTTCGCCATTCCCGTGCTCCAGTTGCTGCATCAGCAAAGCCGCTCCCGCACAAAGGGGGAGGTAAAATGCCTGGTAATGGAGCCCACCCGCGAGCTGGCCATCCAGGTGGCTGATGTGTTCAAACAGATCGGTAAGTATACCCGGGTGGATATCATGGCCCTCACAGGCGGCGTGGAACAGGAGAGCCAGATCAGGAAACTTGACAAAGGCGTGGATGTACTGATCGCTACGCCCGGCCGTATGTTCGACCTCATCAGCCAGGGCCACCTGGACCTGCGCCATGTCCGGACGCTTATCCTGGATGAGGCGGACCTGATGCTGGACCTGGGCTTTATCCGCGATATACGCGACGTGATCCGGCACCTGCCCCGGCAGCACCAGACCCTGTTCTTTTCCGCCACCATCAATGCGGAGATCAAGGACCTCGCCTATGACATCGTTCGTAACCCGATCCGTATCCAGATATCGCCGGACGACCCGGTATCCAAAAATGTACAGCACTCGGTTGCTTTCGTGGAAATGGATGATAAACGCTTCTTCCTCGAAAGACTTGTAAGGGAATTCCCGGAAAATAAAATACTGGTGTTTGTACGCACCAAAGTGCGGGCGGAGCGCGTAGCCGCCGCCATGGACCGGGTAGGCATCAAAAGCCTGACCATGCATGGAGGAAAAGAGCAGGACGACCGCCTTTCCGTAATGCAGGAATTTAAAAAAGGAAGCATCAAGGTGCTGATCACCACGGATGTCAACGCCCGTGGCATCGATATTCCCAATGTAGACTATGTGGTGAACTACGACCTGCCAGACGAGCCGGAAAACTATGTGCACCGTGTAGGCCGTACCGGCCGGGGCGTACAGAAAGGCCAGGCCGTAAGCTTCTGCAGCAAGGAGGAAAAGCCCATCCTGGAACAGATACAAACCTTTCTCGGGAAAGAGATACAGGTGATGCAAATAGATAAAAGCGATTACCGCGCAACCATCGCCTTCTCGGAAGAAGTACCCAACGAAAACTGGCAACTGCTGATAGAACAGCATGAAAAAGCCCTGAAGGAGAACAAACGGAAAAAGAAAAAGAAATAATTTCTCCCTATATTTAAAGCAGGCTACTTAACATGCATTATGACAGGCAAGAATATTCCGCGTGCACTGGTAACCCTGCTGCTGGTTACCCTCTTATTTCCACATTCCACCCGGGCGCAGGAAAAATGGATCCCGCTATTCAACGGTAAGGATATCAATGACTGGATCGTCAAGATCCATCATCATGAAACCGGTGATAATTTCGGGAACACCTTCCGCGCACAGGACAATATGATCCAGGTACGCTACGATCAATATGGCGACTTTAACGAGCAGTTCGGCCATCTTTACTATAAAACACCCTTTTCCTGTTACCATCTCAAACTTGAATACCGCTTTACCGGTCAGTGGGTAAAAACCGCGCCCTCCTATACCCTGCTGAACAGCGGGGTGATGTACCATTCCCAGGACCCGCGCACCATGCCTAAAGAGCAGGACTGGCCCGTTTCCGTTGAAATGCAGTTCCTGGCCGGCCTGGACGACGGGCAGCCCCGCCCAACGGGCAATATGTGCTCGCCCGGCACCCACGTGGTATACCAGGGCAAGCTGGACACCCGCCATTGTATTAACTCCAGCTCCAAAACCTATGACAAGGACGAGTGGATACAGGCGGAGCTGATCGTACTGGGCGATTCGCTGATCACGCATATTATTAACGGAGACACCGTGCTACGCTATTCAAAACCACAGATCGGCGGGCCGGTAGTAAACCGGTATGACCCGGAACAGAAACAGGACGGTAAGGTGTTGTCTTCAGGATACATTGCCTTGCAAAGCGAGGGCCAGGAGATCGACTTCAGGAACATCAGGATCATGAACCTGGAAGGGACGGTCAAGCAGCAACCATAATATTACCGGGTTAATAGTCCCCGTACCCGTATTCTTCGTCCTCCAACAGCTCCCGGCCGGTATAGCGGCCGTGCTTCAGGATAATATATATCATCCGGCAAAGCACAAAGGGAGAAAGGATAAGCATGATGAATGCCAGCCATTGCAGCCGCTCCACCTGCAGCAAAATGCAGTATATCACCAGGTAGGCAGTGGCGGCGGCTACGGAGAAATACATGTTGGTAAGCATAAGGTGGCGTTTTAGCATTTATACAACGGTGCCGGCCAGTGCAAGACCTGTTAGCTGCTTTGGCATCGGTCCTTTTCGCTGGATAAGCACTTTCAGTTTGCTCCCGATGCCGTTCAGCAGGTTATGGATCGCTATCGCCTTTCCGGGACTGGCAAAAAAGCCGGCGTTGGCACTTCGTTCAATCGTGTTTAAATAATCCATAAGCCCGAGGGAACGCAGGAAATAACCCTGTTCTGTAAATCCACAGCATTCCAATCCATTTTTCAAGCCCCAGTAATTCAATGCAGAAAAGTTCACATGCGCGGTAATGTCCTGCTCTCCTATGTGATGATAGGGATCATCGTTTACCTGGTGCCTGTGATAGCACATTAGGGTACCCCCGCATCTGCATTCCCGGTACAATTCCGCAGAAGGGTAACCGTAATCAATGGTCAGTACGAATCCCCGTTCCAATGACTGTGCAATATCGCAGATCCAGTCTATTGCCTGTAAATTGATCTCTGTACGGAAACCTTTAGGTAAAGTTACCTGTAATTGTTTTAAATAATCCTTCAGTGCCTCAGGGGCCGGCTGCAGCAATTCAAAAAAACCGTCCCGGTAGTCTACAAACACTTCCATCAGTTCATCTTCCATAACTACTTCGTGCACTGAAAAATTATCCAGCAGCTCATTCGATAAAACGCAGCCGGTGAACTTACCAATATCAGCAATGGTATCATACCATCCCACCCGCTCCCCGAGGCGTACTTTTTCCCGCTCCCGCATGAAGGGGCTCTTTTCGATGATGCAATACTTCAGGCGATCGTAAAATGGCGGGTTGCTTTCCAGGTAATCCAGCAGATCATGACAAAGCGCGCCTGTTCCTGCTCCATATTCAACTATTGTAAATGTCCCCTGCCCTGTCAGCTCCCACATTTCTTCCAACTGGCGGCCTATCATGGCGCCAAAAACGGCGCTCAGGTCAGTATTGGTATAATAATCTCCTGCTGCGCCAATTTTATTACGGTCAGAGGTGTAATACCCCAATTGCGGGTAATACAATGCCATTTCCATAAAATCCCGGAACGCCATCGGCCCGTTCCTGCCGATCTTTTCCCTTATGATCTCAGAAAGCTGCATGCTGCTGATCTGTTACAGGATAGCTGCACAAAAACTATGCGAGAACAAGCAGGACCGCAGCGCCCTCATCCCTTATCCTTATACTGCCCGCTCCCGATCACGGTCCAGTCTTCATTCCCATGACCTTTGCTGATCCACCGGTCCATTTCTGCTGCAATAGCCGGTATCACGGCCAGCCGGCCGCCTCCCGTTGCAACGGCATCCATAAACAACCGGGTATCTTTTCTTGCCATGGACAGCTCCCAGGAAGGCTGATCATAACTGCCGCCGGCCATTCTTTGCAACCTGGCCTGTATGGCGACTCCCGGGTTCCAGGAATCAAAAAGTGTCACCAGGTTATCCAGAGGAATATCTAATGACCTGGACAGGGAAAGCGCATCTGCAAGACCAGCGGTGAGACCTACCAGGAACAGGTTGCCGGTCAGCTTCATACCGGCCGCCCTTCCCGTTGCAGGACCAAAATTGATCACCTTACCTGTCATAGCGGCCAGCACAGGCTGCAGGCGGCCAATCACCTCCTGGTCACCGGACACGAGCATCAACCCGGTGCTTTCCAGGGCGTTCAGCGGTCCCATGAACACAGGGGCATGCAGGTAGGTAAACCCGCGTTCTTTCCATTCCTGCGTTCTTTGTATAGCGCCGGCAACCGCCGTAGTGGTATGATCAATGATCGTTGCGCCGGGCTTTAACCCCGGTGCTGCCAGGGCCAGCACTTCATTTACGGCATCATCATCTTTTAACGCAAGATGAACGATATCTGCCTGCTGCACGGCCGCTGCAGGATCCGGAAACGCCTTTGCTCCTATGGCTTCCAGTACCGTCGCCTTTGCGCTGGTCCGGTTCCACACCTGCACCTGGTCTCCTTTTTTTATCATTGCTTTTACAAAATTGGACCCTAAAAGTCCCATGCCGAGAAATGCTTTCATGGTTACTATTTTTCGATTGGAAATGGTGAATGGGGTAAAATTACAGTGATCCAATCATTTTTGTGGCACATCAGCGAAAAGTATTGATGCCGTAATTATAGCCTTTGTAATATGTTGAATGGAGCCCAACAAGGTGCTACAATTTTGCATTTTTTGAGTCAAATAAATGCGGCATTCGGCTCAATTTTTCCTTATATTTGAGCCGAATAAGTTAAATAATCGGCTCATGAGCTATAATTGGCAGCAACCGGACTGGCCGGATTTCAAGTATGATCAGCAGGCAGTTGAGGATGCCTTGTTCACGTTTGCGGAAGAAACGGGGCATATTAGCGGAATATTGAAAGGCTTGCCGGAAGACATCCAGATGGAAGCCATTATTAATACCATGGTGGCAGAAGCTGTGAATACATCAGCTATTGAAGGCGAGTTTATCAGCCGGCAGGACGTTGTTTCTTCGATCCGCAATAAACTGGGATTAAACCCTAAACCGGACCCGGTTAAAGACAAACGGGCTTTAGGTGCCGGGGAGTTGATGGTAGTTGTGCGGAATACTTATGCTGAAACGTTGACAAAAGAGAAGTTATTTGAGTGGCATCAAATGCTCCTGAAACAAAGCCGGGGCATTAATGTGGGGGCCTGGCGCAAAGCTGCTGAACCGATGCAAGTAGTTTCAGGTATCGTTGGACGGGAGAAAATCCACTTTGAGGCGCCGCCGTCCTCCCGGGTACCGAAAGAAATGAAGCAGTTTATCCAGTGGTTTAATGACACAGCGCCCGGCGGAAAAAAGGAGATCAAAAAGGCTCCTGTCCGGTCAGCGATTGCACATTTATATTTCGAATCCATCCATCCCTTTGAAGATGGTAATGGGCGGATCGGGCGGGCCATTGCGGAAAAAGCGCTGTCACAAACTATCGGACGGCCGGTTTTGTTAAGCCTGTCCCGTATCATAGAGGCGAATAAAAGCGTTTACTATACCGCTCTTGAAGCGGCGCAACGCAATAATGAAATCACTGACTGGATTCGTTATTTTGTCGGTACAGCACTTGATGCCCAGCAACAAGCAAGGCTGCTTATTGAGTTTATACTTCAGAAAACCCGGTTCTTTGACCGGTTCAGGGATATCCTGAATGAACGCCAGTTAAAGGTTGTCAGGAAGATGCTGGATACCGGACCGGAAGGCTTTAAGGGAGGCATGACGGCCAAGAAATATATGTCTATTACCAAAGCATCAAAGGCAACGGCTACCAGGGATTTGCAGGCGTTGGTAAAAATGGGCGCACTGGTGGATGCTGGTGGGGGAAGGAGTACGCATTACGTGTTAAGGTTTTCGCTAAAGACCATTAAGGGGTAAACAGCTTCCAGCGTCCTTCGGAGATGACTTCAACGGCGCCGTTGGTCACTTTAATGGCGGTTTGGTCGTCAATTATGTATGACGGCAGGGGTATTGTGGCGGCCAACTTTTCCAGGTTGTCCAGGGAATTCTCCGGAAACCACTCATGATCCAGGTGCGGATGTATTGCAAAGTCAAGCAACCCGAGCGATTTACCGCTTTCTGCCGGCAGCGTATGGCCGCCGTAGCTCGTTCCAAAACGGGTCATTACCATACTCCCTGCGCTCAAGCCTACGTAGACTGTCTTGCGCAGCAGCGACGGCAAAAGGTCTGCCAACCCGGATTGCTGCATCCAATAGGTCAGATACTGGCAGTCACCGCCTCCAACCAACAAGGCGTCAGTCCCCTGAAGCATGGGCACCCAAAGATCCTGCCTGATGCTGGGCAAAGCGGTGAGTTCCAGCACTCCTAACGACTTCCAACCCATTTCGCAGAATGGGTCGCCTATTGATCCGTTAATCACCCTTCGCGCTATATCAGCGCCGCCGGGCAGGGCATATATAGCGGTGGGGACAAAAAGGGCGCTTGCCTCGCTAACCGGTTTACCCATGAAGTCAACCAGCGCGTTGTGGATGCTCGTATTGCTGATGCCGGCGGAAGTGAGCAGAAGTTTCATAATTACTTTCTTTGCTTCAACAAGTTGTTTCCTGAAATTAAGTTCCCATCTTCGATACAAAGGAGGCAATAAACGACATTACAAGGGGGCAATCAAGACAAAAACAGTTTCAGACCCGTTGTATGTCATAGGATTCGTCGTAATATACCTTCACAATGTCATATTCACCCCCTATGGTTGCAAAAACGCACTACTATCTTTATGAAACAACATCATAAAAATGAGGAAATTAAAACTACTGGTGCAAATATCTGTTGATGGATATGTTGGAGGCCCGGACGGCGACCTTGACTGGCGAACATGGACTTATGACGACAAATTAAAAGCGTTCGCGAATAACCTGCGCGATAGCTGTGACATCATCCTCCTTGGCAGAAAGATGGCGGAGGGATTTATTCCACATTTTGAAGACACCGTGAACAATTTACAGGCCCAAAGTGGCGACAAGGCATTGGATGAAAAGTTTGCATACGCTAACCGGATGGTTAGCATGTCAAAGATTGTTTTCAGCAAAACAGTGAAGGCCATTGACGGGAAAAATGTTTCTGTGGAAAATGGCGACCTTGTAACTGCAATTAAAAATCTCAAAAGCAAAGAAGGTAAAGACATGATTGTGTATGGCGGTGCAGGATTCGTTTCATCACTTATCAAAGAAGGGCTAATCGATGAGTTCAACTTCTTTGTCAATCCTGTACTGATAAACAAAGGATTGAGGATTTTTGATCTGCTTGAGCACCGGCAAAAGCTTTCACTGGTAAATGCAGTACCATACGAGTGTGGAATTGCAGTTTTAACTTTCAGTCCCTGCTGGTAACAAACCGGCGGATGAATTTAGTAACAACGAAAATCCGGTCTAAATTCCGATGAAGATCAGCAATTTAATTGAACTGTTCTCTATTCTTCCTGAAGACGAAAAAATAATTGTAGATGTGCTACGGCAGATAATTATTGAAACGCTTCCGGGATATTGCAAAGAGAAAATATCATACAATGTTCCATTTTTTTATGGCAACAAAGGTATTTGTATTATTTGGCCTTCAACTGTTCCCCGGGGAGGCATCAAAAAGGGAGTGCTTTTAGGCTTTTGGTATGGATGCAGATTAAATGACCCCGATGGATTGCTGTCTCGTGGAAATAACAAGCAAATTTTTTATAAGATCTACCAAACACCGGAGGAGATTGATGAAAAGCCTATTAAAAAGCTATTAGAAGAAGCGATCCGATTAGATCGCACTTTCAAAAAAGTATCCTGAGCTATGCCAGGACAAAATGGAAATTCCACGCCGCTTGCGCTGCCCCCCTTTAGCACAGTAATAAGATGAAAAAAATTAACTACCTTGCATTTACGAGGCAAAAAGAAAGATATACAGATAAGTTGACCCGGTTTTTTGCCGATTTGTTAATCAATACAAGTAAACATAGAAATTGCCCAAACCGACCTGATATGCTGACTTAAGCCAGTATGAAAGATGCAGAAGCAGCAACGGGGCCGATTCCTAAAAATTCACACCTGTTTATGGAAAAAAAATGTACTGAAAATGCCAACAGCAGCGATCGGCAAAACACGAAAACGCTAATGCGGACACAACAAATGCCAGATGAACAACAGCGCTACAACTCAACGGAAACAATCTGCGGGCTGATCGCACAAAAAGTGCAGGCGCATCCGGAACGGACGGCGATTATTGATGGAAAGACAACGATAAATTTCAGGCACCTGATGGACCGGGCGAACGCAATCGCCGGGGAGCTTGTGAACCGCGGCGTTCCAAAGGGTTCCCTGGTTGGCGTGTGTATGAACCGCAACCGGGAACTTATTGCGACTTTGCTTGGCGTATTACAGGCAGGTTGCGCATATGTACCGCTTGATCCCGCTTATCCGCGGGAACGGGTACGCTATATGCTGGAGCACTCCCGGGCGGTAGCTGCCATCGTGGACGATGAGAGCTGTGCGGAACTTTGTAAGGGAGTACATGAGCTGATATGGATTGATACCGTGAAGCAACAGACCGCAGACAAATTAGCCGGGCCGGTTGCAAATGATCTTGCTTATGTGATCTATACCTCCGGCTCAACAGGACACCCCAAAGGGGTCGCTATCGAGCATCGAAATGTAGTTGCGATGATTGAGGCTATGGGCAATTTATTGGATGACAAGGATTTGGAGGGAATGCTGGCCGCTACCTCGGTTTGTTTTGACCCCTCCGTCATGGAAATCCTGGGAACTTTATCACTCGGAGGAACAGTGGTCCTGGCAAAGAACATGCTCGACTTACCAGCCTTATCTTCAGAGAACCTGATAAAGAGTTGCGTTGTAGTTCCCTCTGCAATACAGGCGTTACTGTCTTCAGGATGGGTGCCTCATGGCATCCGCTGTATCGTTTTTGGTAGTGAAGCGCTTAAGCAACCGCTGGTAGAAAAACTTTTTGCCCTGGAAACAGGGGCCCGGGTGATCAACGCATATGGCCCTACGGAAGATACTGTTTTCTCAACGGCCGTTGAGATCTTTAACGGCATGCAAAACATTACTATCGGGAAATCTGTGGTAAATTCCCGCTCCTATATACTTGACGATGATATGAACCTGGTTCCCGATGGTATTGAGGGAGAACTGTATTTAGCAGGAAACAAGCTTGCGCGCGGGTACTTGTATGACGAAGCACGCACCAACGAGCGATTTATAGAGATGAAACCCGGTAGCGCGATCCCGGAGCGGCGGCTGTACAGAACAGGTGATCTTTGCCGGAGGACGGAAAACGGAGAGATCGAATTTTTAGGACGGGTAGACCAACAGGTCAAGATCAGGGGCTTCCGGATTGAATTAGAAGAGATTGAAGCTGTGCTGGAATCAATGCAAGGTATTACCGCTGCAGCGGCTGCAGCCGTAGATGGTGGCGCAGAGCAGAAAATGCTCGCAGTATATATAGTGAGTCAGCAGGAAGGGATAACAGGCGAGAACGTGAAGGCATATTTAGCGCAAAGACTGCCAAAGTATATGGTTCCTCAAGTCGTGATCCCCCTTAAGGAACTGCCGCTTTTACCCAACGGAAAGCTTGACCGTAATAAGCTAAAGCACCTGAAAGTGAGTGATGCAGAACAGGAGCAACAGGTGACTGATGTAAGCTCCGGGGCCCGGCTCCATACTAACGGACAGGCGCAAAGCCGGGCAGGTAACGGCGCCAGCCGGCAGGTAGCCATACTGCCGGTAATACAGAAAGAGGTGGCCGCTCTGCTGCATCTTAATGATCCCGGGCAAATATTGCCAGACCGTTCATTCGATAACCTGGGACTTGATTCACTGTCCAGCCTGGAGTTAAGCGTGCGGCTTTCAAAAATATTTGATCTAAGGCTTTCCGGAACAGTTGCGGTGGAGCATTCCACCCCTGCAGCACTGACCAATTATCTGCTAAAACTGATGGACAGTGGCACAGGTAATGAACCGGGGGAGCAGGCATGTAAAGTAGTTTCGGATACGCTTGGAACTTTTCAGGAACGTATCCGGTCCAGCCACCCGACGTTTCAGGCGGCAAAAGCCCCCTCCTGGTCTGCTGATGACAAGAGTAAGCTTGTGCAGGAAGTGCTGCGTATGGTGAACAAGCTCCGTAGAAATCCTTACAGCAAGGTGCTCCGTACAGGGAGCGCTACTAAAGGTACTGTAACTGACGCGTACAATGATGAAGCGCAAGAAGCCATTATATGGACCACCAACCTGTACCTTGGTTTGAACCGTGATAAAGAAGTGATTGAGGAAGCCTCTAAAGCCTTGCAACAATTCGGGAGCGGAATGGGAACCTCTGCAGCGGCTTCTGGAATGACGGATCTCCATTTAGCGTTCGAAAAAGAGTTTGCCGAGTTAGTAGGAAAGCCGGGCGCCTGCCTCTTCCCTACCGGCTATACTGCAAATGTTGGCGCTGTGGCGGGGCTGCTGGGTAAAAACGATGTAGTCGTTATTGACCAGCTTTGCCACGCATCCATCGTTGACGGCGCTCGTTTATGCGGCGCCAGGATCAGAACATTTCAACATAACAGCTCGGCTGACCTGGAAGCAGTTCTTAAGTCGGAAGTATCCCCCTACCGTTCTGTACTGGTCGTTCTTGAAGGTGTTTACAGTATGGGGGAAGGCGCCGCGCCGGTCGCAGAAATTGTGCGCACCGCAAAGGCATATGATGCGCTTGTATTAGTGGACGAGGCCCATTCATTCGGTTTTTACGGTGAACGTGGAGCCGGTATTTGCGCTGCCCAGGGTATCACCGAAGAGGTGGATTTCATTATGACCACGCTCAGTAAAGCGCTTGGTAGTATTGGAGGAGTGGTGGCTGCCCGGGAGGAACATATAGATCTTCTGAAATCATCTTCAAGAGCCTATATTTTCCAGGCTTCCATTAGCCCTGCAGATATAGCGGCAGCACTTGCCGCTTTGCGCCGCTTACGTTCAGACGACAAACTGCGAGAGCGACTCTGGGATACAACCCGGTACATGCGCCAGCGATTTATGGAAGCAGGTTATGACTTAGGTACGGGTGACGGCCCTATCATTACGCCGCACTTTAGTGATAAGGATAAATTATACGCCATAGTGCAGGGTATGTACAGGCGCGGTGTTCAAACATCAGCGGTTACCTATCCTATTGTGGAGAGTGGAAGAGGGCGTCTCAGGCTTATATGCTCATCTGCTCATACACGGGAAGATGTCGATAAAACGCTCGATGCGCTTATCGCAGCAGAACGCGAAATCGATGAGGGTGGGCAGCCAACCGGTTCCCGGACTGATGGCTCAGGAGAGATAGCTATTACGCAATCTGACGTGGAGAAGTGGAGGGAAGACTTCGCTGCTTACCTGAAAGAATCGATAGCTAAGAAACGCGCTCATCAGACTCCGAACCTTGTTGTGGCTATCCGTATTCCTGGTCATAAAAAGCCGGTTGCCATAGTGATCAATGAACGAGATGTTACACCGGGTATTGAAGATATACCGGATCTTCCCATGTGTTCCCTGCTGCTTAAAAATAACGAGGCGGCCGCTGCTTTGTATACATCAGACGTTCAGGAGCTGCTGCATAGTATCAGCAAGGGCACTTGCGTATTAAGCGGCCAGGTAGAGCCATTTATTTGGTTTATTGCCCGGATGGTCGAAAAACAACAAGCTGTCTGCGGAACACTTTTTTAATACTGTTTCCATAAAAAAATCAATATATTCATATGTATTTTATGATACCCTCTTGCTCATATGAAAAACGGTCACTCACAAAAATCCTCCTCCGTGCCTGCGCAACCCGCTGCAAATACCAGCGAGAGGGAACGTGGCATTGCATTGCCTGCCGTTACTGCTGTTGCTGATCAATCACCCCCTGAACAAGCAGAAACAGGTGATGCCGTAGGGCCCTTGCAATATAAAGCAACAGGGGAAGCGCCTCCGGTTGGTGATCCAGGCAATTATCGTCCAGCCAGCTATGCAGGTGCATCTATGCCTGGAAAATTCATTGCGCAGAAAAGAGAAGAAGAAAGTGGCGCATCAGCACCCACACCATTTGTACCACAAAAAGAAGGCAGTGGTAATTTACCCGGAGATTTAAAAAAGGGGATTGAATCTATATCTGGCTTCGCAATGGATGACGTAAAGGTGCATTATAATTCTGATAAACCTGCACAATTACAAGCCCTGGCCTATGCGCAGGGAACAAATATTCACCTTGCTCCCGGCCAGGAACAACATTTACCGCATGAAGCATGGCATGTTGTTCAGCAGAAGCAGGGAAGAGTACAGGCAACCATGCAAATGAAATCAGGTGTTGGGATGAATGATGATCCTGCACTTGAGAGGGAAGCTGACATAATGGGCACGCAGGCCTTGCTAACTACGGAGGCGCCTGCTCAAAGAAAGATGGCGGTGCTTAGTTCACAACAACCTGTACAGCGGATGTATGCAGCGTTGTCCCCCACCGGTAAAGCACGGGTAGATCAGCAGGCAGAAGAGAAGTATGCGGCGAAGGCACTTGAGTTCGAAGCAAAAATGGCCCCTCTAATTATGGACGACGCGCACGTGCATAATATCGTCGATATCATCCTGGGGATGGTCAAGGACATTGTAGATGCCTGGGCAAAAAATACGGCCCAATCTAAGGCGGCAACCTATGAAAGCGAATTTGGGTGGCCTCCGGGCGATGGTTATTACGGCGCATTTGATATGACAGCTACGAACATTAAAAGAGTATTCTCAGATAAAGGACTGCCACTGCGTACGAAGCTTAAACTGGTTTATAATGCAGTAAGAAATAACAATCTGTCCAAATGGATGAAAGTTGCGGCCATACAACTGGACAGGGAAGCAAAGGGGCAAACGCGCAGGTCCTGGAATATAAAATCAGATGCGCATAAAGTACAGCACCGTCCAAGCGGGCCAACAGTAGTTAAAACAACAACGGAAAGTAGTGTGGCGCCGGATTTCGCAGAGGATTCCGGATTAAAGAAGGCTCTTACCCCGATGGAAATAACTGAGTTTGCTCAAATTGCCAACAGGGAACGTGTAACCTCCGGTTTTTTTACCAAACGCGATGTGTTTACTGATACCCCCAGTGATATTGTAAAGTGGGCGCCGGCAACGAGCAAAGCCAACAGAGAACGCGAAGGTGGAGGAAGCGCGGGATTGGCAATCAACGAACAACGTACATTGACGATAAATGATCTACCTGATTTGACCGATGAGGAAGTTGATCTTGTTTTAAAACGACGGGGCAATATTGCACCCGATAATGCCGCCCGCACCGCTTATAAGGCAGACCCCGCCACCAAGGTGCCATGGTCGCAGGGTGGTGAGTTTTTCAACATCAAATTAGGTTCGGAAAGCGCGCGCGAAGCAGCTACAATTAATGCCCGCCTGGAGGCCGGTATTTCCGGATCTACAGACCTGATGCTGCATGCAGCAAAAAACCTGGGTGTTAAAAATCTTTCGATGCTGAAAACTTTACGCCTCGGCCTTGCGGGCTGGATGATGGCCAACAGGGATCATAGCTTTTATGAAGTATTTAAAGCGGCAGAGAGTTATGGGCTTCCTTTCATCATTGACCGTGCTAACCCTGGTATGGAGTACGAGGATAACGGGAACTTATTCCCGATGAAAAAAGATGATTTTGCAGGTTTACTGGCTGATGATGGCGTGTTGACAAACGTGTACCCGAAGGATTATTTATCTATGACCTGGAAAAATTATCTCGCGGGCATCCTGCCAAATCCGGCACAAACTCAAGCTGATCTTAAGAATACTATATCAGCCCAGGGGATTTCTGCTGTGCCACAAGGAGTGATGACCGAAAGGGATACCGCACATTTAAACAGGCTGGGCGAAGTAACCGCCGCACAGACCATTAACGGTGCGGATAAACCCGCATTAAAACAGCAAGCCGTACGCCGGATAAAACTGCATACATCTTATATCCATCTTGGTAATACTTTTGGTGAAGCGCATGCGGAATCACTTCTTAACACGTTGCTCTTGCATCATCATCCAGGTAAAGGGCTGATCAAAGATGAACAGAGAGCCATCCTTGAAAAAGCAGATATTCCGAAAGTAATTCTTGATTTTGCCACGCCAGTTCAACTGACGGCGCTTGAAGCTGTGAGGGCCGCCGTACAGGCTGCCGTTCCTACGGCACCCGGCACTTTGGCGATGGGCGGCATTGATGCGGCATTAATGACATTAACTATTGGCGCCACACAAAAAGCCCAGGTCAAAGCAGCACTTATCAGGCGCTATCATGGGGATGCCTACTTACCCGGTGGTGTTGGTGGTGCCGGGGCTACCGAAGCCGACAGGCTCAACCGGATAAGCCAGCTTGAACAAATTGCACAAATGGAAAAAACAAGCGGCACCTGGTATACGTGGAACTCAAGAGATGATCATCTAAGTAAAATTGCTTCCCCCTCCCTGCGCGATGCCACTTCCAATGTTCCAAGCACACAGGGGCCCGGCCTGTATATTGGCAGAAAAGTCACCACGTCATCCGGCTATGGAGCGGCCCCTGGAAAAAGGGTGATGGTGGTAAAAATGCAATCCGTTCCAACTATTAATATATTAAATGCGGCACAGAAAGAAAGACTGAGATTACTCGCCGGCGGGGTAATGGGCGATGCCCTGGATGTTGCCGGAGCATACAGCCAGCATCACAGGGGCGAGTTTTTAATGATCTACGGCGCGGGTAACTTTGGGAGGTTAACTACCAATAAAGGGGTACGTTTAACGATCGATTTAAAAGAAGCACCGGTAGCCGACTTACGGGCGGAATTTCACACTACCAAATGGTCCGGTCATTCAAAGCAAAATTTCATCGACCAGGCAGGTGAGTCAAATTTAAGTTTAGCAGGTTGGTAAAGCGGATATCTATATATTAAAAAGGTAAAAAATGAATGATCTAGGCAATACAATACTCGAATATTTCCAGGAAAAGGGATGGCCCTTACAGCAACATGAAACCGAACCTGTTTACCGGTTCAATTATGAAACGAAAAATGCTTCCTGGGCGTGTTTTATAAGAATTAATGAGCACCTGAAACAAATAATATGCGTGTCTGTATTGCCAGACAAAATACCTGCGGATAAACATATGATCATGTCTGAGTTTATTACCAGGGCTAATTGGGGCCTTAACATAGGCAATTTCGAATTTGATTTTGAAGATGGCGAACTCAGGTATAAAACAAGTCTGGATGTAAGCAAGAGTGATTTTACAACTGGTTTGCTGGATCCCTTGATTATGGCGAACCTTGTTGTGATGGACGATTATTTACCTGGAATTAAGGCAATTCTTGCAGGTCTGCAAACACCGGAAGATGCCGTAAAATCAGTTAGGGCTGACATTGATAAATTTGATTTCAGGTTTTGATTTTTTTGCAGTCGGGAGGGTGTTTTTTCCCTGGGACAACATTAATGCATCCCTGCCGTGGGCTGCCAGTTAGAAGGATACATTCACAAAAATCCTAAAAAGAGAAAAGCCCTGCCTGTACAAATTCCGAACTTATTCCCGCAAGATTTAAGGATGCTGGCGGCTTTATTGGATAAAATGATTATCCGCTTTCTTATACCAGGAGCTAGTGTTCGCATGCATAGACTTTGCGGTCTCCGCGCTACTTTGCGGGCTTTGCGTCCCAGGAATATCTTTTGGACGCAAAGATCGCCAAGAAGCGCTAAGGACGCAGAGATGGTAGAAATTAGGTATAAGAAAGCGGATAATCATTTTGGATAATTTGTAATAGCCACTATTTGATCGAACAATTGATTGCTGACTGTTACTTGTTTATCTTACAACGTAACATTATAGAATCATATCTTTAGGCCCTTAAGAATGTCAAACTTCACCTTTGCAGAAAATTCTGAAGGCCACGCCTGGCTATGATCACATTTTGACACGAATAGCAGCATCTCTCACATACCGTACATACAACCCAAATTGTTTATCCAGCGCGCATCTCATGACAGTTTTATTGTCAATATGCACACCACGACCCCAGATAGCCATTTGATCATTTCGGGAGTCCCTGATATCAGTTTCTGTTGCACTTGTCATGTAAGTAAACTCACCCATTCCTGTAAAGCGGCCATCCCTACCTCGATATCCACCCAAAAGTATCCCGGTACCGGAATGGGTATTACCTGTGTTCCACACCGAATCGTTTCTGAACAAAACACCGGCTTTATCTTTACCCAGGAAATCTTCAAGTGTTATCCAGTCATCCTGCGTAGCAACATGCCAACCAACGGGCGCTAGTCCTCTTTCATCGTTCACCGCAAACCAATTGTACATACGACCATAATTTCTGACTTCACCCGTGTCGCTCTGGTAATAGCACCATGCCGGTGTGCCTTCGCGTCCCGCTTTTTCCCATTCCCCGGCAGACCTTGCATGCGGAATCGTGTCTCCATTTCGAAACGTCAGCACGTCCGTGTTAGTCGCCGACCATACCTGGTTTCCAATAGACACACCTGTAATATTTTCTCCATTGCCCTCTCCTTGGCTATACAGGGGTTGGTTCCGAAATAATAGAAAGCAAACTAATACAAATAGCGTACGTCTCATATAAGAAAGCTTTTAGTAAAGGCAAGTACAATAGGATAGCGATACAAATTATACATATTTTTGACAGTTTATTATCTCCTTCTGTGGCAGGTGATTTGTAAGATTAAGTTTAAACCAGAGCCACAGCGTCGTATTATTAAATCTTAGCTTTAACAGATAATTAGAGAACCGTACTCCCAACAAACCTGCTGAAACTATTGCTGGCCCTCTTTACTTTTAAAGTCCGTGATGGTCTTTCCATCATAACGATACACCCCGCCTACAGATCCAAACCAAATACTTCCATCGTTAGCTTCCAAAAGTCCCAAAAAAGCCGGTGGCCCTGACATGATTTCGGTTACAGTGGGCATTTTACTGTACAGGTACTTTGCATCATAACGTGAAAGCGCCCAGACCTCGCGGTTTACAGCACCAGTAGTCCAGATATTTCCCTTTTTATCTTCGATTATAGCATAAGCACCCCTCTGCGACACCTTAGTAAAGGTGCTGCCGTCATAACGCCAAAGACCTTCATTGTCACCGAACCAAATACTTCCTTTTTTATCTTCGATTATTGACCAAACGTTTTTAAACGCTTTGCCATCTTTGTTTTTTAAAACGGTAAATGTTTTTCCATCATAAAAACAAGGCCCGTCCCCTGTGGCAATCCATAATTTCCCGGTTCTGTCTTCCATGATAGTCCTACCACCACTATGGGGCAGTCCGTCTTTAGTTGTAAAATTTTGAAAGGATTCCCCATCGTAGCGGGTTAGTCCACTTCCGCCGAACCAAATATTACCGGCTTTATCTTCATAAATAGACATCACCAAATTATTGGCGAGAGCATCCCTGGTTGTGAAATGATGAAAGGTTTTCCCATTGTAATGATAAACTCCGGAATCAGTGGAAGCGAACCAAAGGTTTCCGCGTCGATCTTCGAGAACATCCCAGAATCTGTGCGAACCTACTTTACTACTCGTGAGATTAGTAAACGATTTTCCATCGTAGCGAAAAACGCCACTCCATGTTGCAGCAATCAAAATGTCTCCGTTTCTGTCTTGCTTTACATTCCGGACCTGACTCATAGGCACCCTGGAGGTAGCCAACTCTTTAAGTTGAGACTCGGAGTAGCCATTGTGTTCTTTACTGAAATTATCTTGTGGCACGTTTGTTCGGTTTTGTCCACAGGAGGAGTGAAAAACAAACACCAGGAACAAAGCATATACGTGTGTGTATTTCATGATTCATTTACTCAGCAACCGCCTTTGCGAGGGGCACGTTTATAAATTATTTTACTATCTCGCTCTACATAGTCGCCTGATACTATTGGATATGAATACTTGGGCGCGTGCGATACGCTATGGCTTCTTATAATTATCTTGTCGTTAACTTTCAGGCTACGCAATTGCTCAAGTTGAGACTTTTCCGGCTCAAATTTTACAATATAATCGACGCCATCAATCCTGGCCATCACACCGAAACCTAATCTTGATCCTGGCGGAAGTGAAAGAGAGGTTACAACAGCCTCCATATTGGTAAAAGCACTTATATGCTTCCTTATTTTAGCAGCCCCGGCAAGCACTTTTTTACCTTCGGGAGACGCTTTCCATTCTTTGTACTTTATACCAGCAGGGGTAGCCTCCCATTTTTTCAATTCGGCTTCCCTTTCAGCAGCAGAAAGTGGCTTTGGGGTTGATCTTTTAGAAGTGTCATTTTTGATTTCGTGATTAGCAAATACCAGTCCGCTTACCACAACCAGCGGTAAGATCAGCGCATAAATAACTTTTTTCATATTTTTTTGGGGTTTAATTAACATAGATCTATCTCCTGATAAATCGGATCCGTTGAAGGCATTTTTCTTATTTTTCATATCTTATAAAATTGATTTCAACGAAATTAACTTGCTATTTTTCAGCCTGGAAATCAGGATTGTAAATAAAAATGTAATCTTTGTAAATAAATTGTAAAACAGTATGTCTGATAGCCAAAACCTCCTCTCCGGGAAACGCAAATACCTGTTCGGGCTGTTATTACTTTTGTTTATCTCTGTAATATGTGTGGCTTTCAGCATAAGAGATATTGATGATTTTGATATCTCCAGGAGAGAAGTTTTGCTCCGCAGAATAGGACATGAACTACTTTTACAGTCGGGTGACAGTACATCACGGGTACTTCCGGTGGAAAAACTCAGTGACAATGAATACCAGGTAAGGTTTGAGAAAAAACTTACTTTTCAACCCGACTCCCTGGTAAGTACTACCCGGCGTTTGTTGGCCAAAGACCCGTTCGTAAGTGATTATGTTGTTAACGTACTTAACTGTGCCAATGCCAGTGTAGCTTATGGATATGCTATATCAAAAAATAAGAAGGATGATATTGTAACCTGTTTAGGAAGAAGGCAACCCGTAGCATGTTACATTATCAACATTAAATTTAAACCGCCCGGTGTCACTGCCACAAAGAATAAATATTTGCTGGGAGGAGGCTTGTTATGTTTGGCAGTTGTCGGTTTTATCTTTTTCAGGTCTGTTAAACCGCGGGGAGTTTTATCTGTGGATGATCAGCATACGGACATGATCACTTTGGGAGCAGTGTTATTCGATTCGAAGAACCGGAAGCTGGTACTGGACGGCACAACAACAGACCTGACCGAAACTGAAACCCGTGTACTCAGTATTTTCGCAAAGTCTCAAAACGAGATAATTGAGAGAAGCAGGCTACAAAAAGAGATATGGGAAGATGAAGGGGTTATTGTGGGACGTAGCCTGGATATGTTCATATCAAAGCTCAGGAAAAAATTGGAACCTGATCCGAATATCAAAATTGTGGTTATACGTGGAAAAGGATATAAGCTTGAAATTAGCTCTTAAGAGACATAGGTGAACGTCCATACATCTAGTAATTATAATTCAACCGATATGCTTTGGCCGCCTCCTCCAATTCCTCTTGGATGTTTGTATCGTAGGAAAAGTTCTGGATCTGCCATTCCTTATTCGGCTTGTACAATACAAATGTAAATCTTAGTGGCTGACGTTCATATTTCACTAAATAGCTCTTCAGCACATAACTTTCACCCACCTTTTTTTCTGTAATAAGTTCATATCCAAAGTAGTCGCCCAGGCTACTCAAAAGATCACCGAACTTAATTTTAATTGTCTGGATTTGAGTCTTGTTGTCTTTCATCCATTTGTTGCTTATGAATAGATCTTCATAAGCTCCAGTTGGATTTTTTTCATAGGCCTTAAAAAAAGTCTCTGTGATTGTTTCGTTTACGGTGGTTTGTCCACAAGCCATTTTTGTTGCCAATACCAGTATCGTTGTTACTAAAAGTGTGTTCAAATACTTCATTTCAGATGATTTTAATATCCGGGCATTAACTTAAGTGTATATGGTCCATCCCGGGAAAGGCCTGGAACAGATTATTCAATTCATCTACTTTTGCTTTATATTCTTCATGGGTTAACGCGTCCACATTGTTAAGCCATAAAAGGTTCTGATATTGTTGCTCATATGGCAACATGGTAGTTAAGTGCCCGTATTTTTCCACAAGGTAACTCTTTCTCTTCTCCTTAATATGCTCAATGAAATGCAAAAGTTCCGACTTTGAAGGTTTATCAATTAGAAAGGCAATGGCGTTTGAATTATCATTCTTCGCCAGATAGCATACACGCTTAAAAGTAAAAAGATAAGTGAGCGCGCAAAGCACGGCTGCTACCAAATAAAACAGGTAAGCGTTATCTTCCACTTCCCCTCCCTCCAGTTCTTCCACAAACAGGAGAGCGGCAATACCCGTAAGAAAAAAACCAGCAATTAGCCACGCTATATTTCCTGATTTTGACTTTATTATCTTTACGCCCACATCCTCGAACCTGACATAATATTCGCTGCTATCAAGCAGGTGCTTACTACGGACGGATAATCCATCTGACGTGATATCAAACCACTTTTTATTGAACAGGAAGCCCCTTTGTTCCAGTGTATTTTTTGTCATCTCGCAGTCTTCCAGGTAATCGGGTTAATTATTCTCATAACAACAAAGCCTGCTCTTGTAGCAGGCTTTACAAAAAAAGGTAAAATTGTAGTCGGGATGACTGGATTCGAACCAGCGGCCTCTTCGTCCCGAACGAAGCGCGCTACCGGGCTGCGCTACATCCCGTCCTTAAGGGATTGCAAATGTAAGAAGGTTTTTTTATTTATTACCAATTTTTCATTCATATATTATATTTTAATAATAAATAATCATGGCCGGCCGCACTGCCTGCCTGGCTATTTCTATATTTGCATTAATACTAAAAAAATGACCATAGCTCCTCCCGCTACCTTACTCCGCCAATTCAACGATACCATCACACAATGGATCGCATACCTGGACGCTTATACGCTGGACATGCTGCAACGGCAGCCGCAGCCCGGCTCCTGGTCCATGGGACAGGTGTACGTGCATATTATAGGGGATACGGCCTGGTTTGCAGACCAGATGGAAGCCTGCCTGTTAAACAATATCAACAGCGAACAGGAAATGCACGAACATGCTAAAGCCATCTTCCGGAACAACCGCTTCCCCGACGGGCCGCTGGAAAACCCGGCCAATGCCGGCATGCCGCAACCGCAAAGCCGGGAAGCACTGCTGCAGGGCCTGACCGCCATCCACGAAAAAGTGAACCGCCTGTACGCAAGGTTTGATTTCTCCGCCGCCACCGGCAAAACCGAACACCCCGGGTTCCGCTTTTTTAATGCGGCAGAATGGCTGCAGTTCGCGGAAATGCATATGCGCCACCATCAAAGGCAAAAACAACGGATTGATGATGCGCTTTTTGCGCGCTAGCCGCAAGAAGTTATGCACATCCCCCGCTTGTATTGTTTAATTCAGTAAATTTATTTTCCTGCGTTAATCATCAACCAAGACACCGTCGCTCAGCGGAAACATGCATATTTATTGTTTTACCCTAAAAAGGTAGTAATACATGTCCGACCCTTTACACATGGCAGGCAATATGGTAGCCTGTGACAAACAGGAAGCGGAAACGGAAGAGCATTGGCTGGCAAGCGACCTGGAAGCGCTGTTGACCTCCCTGGATGATATTGTATTCGAGCTGAACGAGGAAAAGATCTTTACACGCGTATGGTGTAATGATGATTCCCTCTTGTTTACGCCGCGGGAGCAGATCATCGGCCGCAGCCTACACGCCGTATTAGGCCCGCAGAGCACCGTTTTTTCGTCCCTTATGGACGAGCTGCTGGAAACAGGCATTCCACAGGAACTGGAATACCCGGACCACCGACCGGAAGTAAACAAATGGTTCCGCCTGCGCATCTCCCTCATCAAACGCGGATGGCATTACAGCGGACGCTGCATCATGGTGGTCATCAAGGATATCACGCATTATAAGAATGCCCAGCAGGAACTGATCAATGCCAAAGAAGCCGCGGAAAAAGCCGCCAGGGCCCGCTCCGAGTTCCTCTCCGTTATGAGCCACGAGATACGCACACCCCTCAACGGCATCATCGGCATTGCCAACCTCCTGGAAGAAACCAGCCAGCACGCCTCGCTGGTGCACAGCCTCAAATACTCCGCGCAGCACCTGCTGACGCTGATCAACGACATACTCGATTTCAGTAAAATAGAAGCCGGCAAGGTAGAGCTGGAACATATCCCCCTCGATCTCAAAACCCTGATCCAGGACATAGAAAGCAATTACCAGCCCCTGGCCAAGTCCAAGCATATCCGGCTCTATACCTCCATCGACCCGGACCTCCCTCCTGCCCTCTGCGGCGACCCGGTACGGCTGGGACAGATACTGAACAACCTGATCAATAACGCTATCAAATTCACCCACAGCGGCGGCGTTTTCATTGAAGCCCACCTGCTAAGCCAGGACAGCGGCACCGCTACCGTGCAGTTCTGTGTCAGGGACACCGGCATCGGCATCGAGAAAGCCATGCAGGACCGGATATTCGAAAGCTTTGTGCAGGCGCAGCATGCCACCACCACCCGCCAGCATGGCGGCACCGGGCTGGGGCTGGCCATCACCAAAAGCCTGGTGGAGCTGCATAACAGCCACATTACCGTGGAAAGCGAGCCGGGGCAGGGCACCGCTTTCCGCTTCGATATCACCTTCCACCTGCTGCGCACAGCCGGCAAACCCTGTCCGCCCTACCACCAGCCGGAATTACAGGACTGGCTGAAACATAAGCAGCTACTGATAGTGGAAGACAATTCTATCAACGCCATGGTGCTGGGCTACCAGCTACAAAGAACAGGCGCCGCCACCATTACCGCCACCAATGGCAAGGAAGCGGTTGAAAAAATGCAGCAGCACCATTTTGACGGCATCATACTGGACCTGCATATGCCGGAAATGGATGGCTACGACACCATTCCCTTCATTAAAAAAATACAACCGCACGCCTTCATCATTGCGCTTACCGCCGACGTGATCCCCGAAGTAAAGGAAAAGCTGCAGCACCTGCAGGTAAACGCGATCCTGCACAAACCCTACGACGCTTCCGCGCTGTACCGGATACTGTGCAGGCTGGCAGGTATCACAAACTAACAAACTATCTGCTACCTTTGCCCCTTCAACGATCATTACACCTATGTCTGAAACATTAAGTGAACGCGATCTGCGGGTGATATGGCATCCGTACACGCAAATGCAGACAGCGCCGCCCCCCGTGGGGATTGTACGCGGCGCAGGCGCATTACTGTTTGACGAAGCCGGCAACAGCTACCTGGACGCTACCTCCAGTTGGTGGGTAAACATACACGGGCATGCCCATCCGCACATCGCCCAACAACTGGCGGCACAGGCCATGGAGCTGCAGCACTGCATCTTTGCCGGCTACACCCACGCTCCTGCCGTAAACCTGGCGGAAAGGCTGCTGCCCATACTGCCCGGCCGGCAAAGCCGGGTGTTCTATTCCGACAATGGCTCCACCGCCGTGGAAGTGGCGCTGAAAATGGCCCTGCAGTACTGGCATAACCAGGGCAGCACCCGGCATAAGATACTGGCCTTTCACCACGCCTATCACGGGGATACGTTCGGGGCCATGAGCGTGAGCAGCCGCAGCGTTTTTACCGCTCCTTTTAACGACCTGCTGTTTGAAGTGCATTTCATAGACACGCCCGCAGCGGATAATATCCCGGCGCTGCAAGCCGCTATACAGGCGCTGCAGCCGGATACCATTGCGGCCATCATATTTGAGCCGCTGGTGCAGGGCGCGGGGGGCATGCGTATGTATGAAGCCGCCGCACTGGAACAGTTGCTGCAATACTGCCGCCAGCAAGGTATCCTGCTGATAGCCGACGAGATCATGACAGGCTTTGGCAGAACCGGGAAAAACTTTGCTATGGAAAACGTGTCCACCGGACCGGATATGATCTGCCTCTCCAAAGGGCTTACCGGCGGCAGCATGGCGCTGGGCGTTACTACCTGTACCGCCGCCATCTACGATGCCTTCCTCTCGGACGATAAGCTGAAAACGCTCTTCCACGGCCACTCCTTTACGGCCAACCCGCTGGCCTGCAGCGTAGCGCTGGCCAGCCTGGACCTGTTCCTGGACCCGGCCTGTGCGCAGCACCGGGAACGGATACACGTGCAGCACAAACAATTTGCGCAACGGCTGTCTGAGTATAAAACGGTGAAGAATATACGGCTGCAGGGCACCATACTGGCTTTTGAAATGGTAACGCCGGGGCAGGATAGCTATACCAACCAACTGGCGGATCTACTGCACCGTTTTTTCCGGGAAAGAAGGATCATGCTGCGGCCATTGGGGAACACGCTGTACATTATGCCGCCGTATTGTATTACAGATGAGGAGCTGGGGCAGGTATATGAGAGCATTATTGAATGTGTTAATGTACTGATGTGCTGATTCGCCAGCATATGAGTACATTAACACATCTGCATATTATGACTCGATCGGCACTTCTACATGGGTTTTGTCCCATTCCAGCACCAGCTTGCCGGGAGGCAGGGTGATGGTCAGCTTTTCTACGGGTTCGCCGCTGATGGTGGTGGCGGGTACCTTTACTTTCAAAACGTCCTTGTCCTTGATCTCGTCGTATTTATAAGCGCCCCATTGCTTTAATTCGCTGTTCAGGATAAAGGTCCACTCTTTTTCACCGGGGATGGTGAACAGGGTATAAGTGCCCGCCTTAACAGGTTTTCCTCCGAAGGTGGCGTCTTTGGCAAAGGTGATCTCGGTAGCTTCGTTAGCGCCGGTACGCCATACCTTGCCGTATTGTTCCAGTCCACCGAAAATAACGCGGCCCCGCTTGGAAGGTTGTCCGTAGCTTACTTTTACGTTTTCGCCTTCTGCGGTCACACGCGGGCTTTTCACCTGCTGTGCGCACGCTATACTGCCGGTGGTAGCCAGTATAGCCAGGAATAAGAAGATCTGTTTCATTGGTCAAATTTGTTTTGCAGAAAATTACACCTATTCAACTGAACAGCGGGTACCGTTCATCCAATTTTATAAACAGGTGTCCTGTTGCTAACGCATACCTTCGCAACGGGCTTTCAGCTCGGTAAGCCCCTGCTCTACCTGCGGCCCCATCAGCCGGTCCGCCATAAAGCCGCGGAATTTCCACCAGGGCAGCCAGCCCAGCCTCGTTTCCAGGTACCAGTGGATCACCGTGCTTTTTCCATTTTCCGAGGGTTTTATCTCCAGCCCGGAAAATACCGGTTTCATATCCTTGAATTCCATCTTGTAATACACGCCTTTGGCCGGATCGCTGCGCTGTATCGTCAGCTTGCCGGAAGAGCGGTCGTCAGCGGGGTTGGTCCAGGTGTACCAGGCGCCGGCGCCCTGCGAAGGCTCGGAGAACTGCAGGGATGGCCCGGCCTGCCGGGTCCAGGGATTCCATTGGGGCCAGGTCTTTAATTCGCTGATCTGGCTGTATACCACCGCTAACGGGGCGTCTATAACGCCGGAACGGTCTACCACCGCTTTGGACGGGAATAACAGCGAGAGCAGGAAAATAAGGACAGCAAAACTGATAACGCTTACCAGTAATAATTTTATAAAGCGCATGTTGAAAAAATTCCAAAATTCTAAATCCCATATTCCAAATCGTTGGATAGGTACAGCGAAAATAGCAGTTTTCCAATAGTTCCGGACGTATATACCCGGTTTTGGAATTTGAAATTTGGGTTTTGGAATTTGAAATTTCAAATTTATACCCGGGAGGCCTCTTCCAGTTTATGCAGCCCCCGCTCAAAATCGCGCCCGATCCATTTATCCATCATCAGCCCCATAAACTTGCGGGCGGGATGCTGCCCGATGGCTACTTCCATGCCCCAGGTAACGCGGGTACGGTCGCCGGCAGGTTCAAAACGGAAATACCCCTTGCTGGCTCCCTGCTCCATAAAATTGATATGCAGGGCAATATATTCGTAAGGACGGGATTCTGTAATGATAAGGCTGCCGCGCCCCACGTTGCGCTTCTTACTCTCCCAACTGTAGCTGGCGCCGGCCCCGCTTTCCTTCTCGCCATACACGATCTTCATGGCGGGGTCCAACTGGTGCCAGGGCGACCACCGCTCCCAGTTACGGATCGTATCCACTTCCCGGAAGATCACTTCGGGCCGTGCAACCATCAGTAAGGCTCTTTCGATCTTTAAGCGGGAAGGCAGGTAAAGGGAAAAAACGAAGAGGCCCAGTATCAGCATAGCCAAAGCGCCCAGGATAATGTACAGGACTTGCATGCAGCCAAATTAAGAAAAAAAGGTGATAATCGGCCGTTTACTCCCACTTGAACACCCGGATGGTAACGGCGTAAATGATCACGCCCCAGAGTGTAAGCACGCCCAGTTCCAGTCCCACATTCCACAAATGCAGCCCCTCAAAGGCCACCTTGCGGAAAGCGTCGTTCAGGTAAGTGAGCGGCATCATGCGGCATACCGGCTGCAGCCAGGAAGGCAGCGCGTCTACTGAAAAGAAAGTGCCGGCCAGCAGGAACTGCGGCATGCTGATCACGTTGGCAATAGGCGGTATGGTGCTTTCATTGCGGGCTACGCTGCTCACCAGGAAACCGAAGCCCATGAACACCACCAGCCCGAACAGCGAGAGGATCAGCATTTCAATAAAAGTAACAAAACCATGCACCAGCGTAAAACCGAAGGCAAAATGCCCCAGCCCGATGATCACGATGGCGCCAAAGAGCTGGAACAGCAGGCGGGAAAAGGTTTCGCCCAGTATAATGTGCGTGCGCTTTACCGGCGTGGCGAAGAAACGTTTCAATACCAGTGTTTGCCGCAGGCTGAAGAAAAGAAAAGCAGTGCCGAATACGGCGGCGCTCAGCAGGGAAAAGCCCAGCATACCGGGCAATATAAAGTCAATGGTCTTGTAAGCGCGGCCCGGCACTACCACGCTGCTGAGGTGCGCCACTGAAGGGCGCTGGTAAAAGCGGTCATCTATGCGGTTGATCACATCCGTCAGGATAGAGCGGAATACGTGTATCTTGTCTACGCCGGCAGTGGAGGAACGAACGCTAACTTCGTAAGCGGGTACAGCGCCCTGCCCGGGCCGGTCAGTAATATTTACAATGGCGGTAATACGCCCTTTGATCATATCGTCCTCCATCTCGGCCGGCGGCTCCTGTACCAGCTTGATGGTATTCACGGCCGCCAGTCCCCGGTAGATGTAGCTGCCGGTGTCCGCACCCGGGGCCACTCCCACTTTTACCGTTACGCTGCTCCTACCGATAAAACCGAATACCAGGATAAATACCAAAGGAAAACCTATACTGAACGCCACGGTGGATGGGCTTCTGAAGATTGACCGCAGGCTGGCTTTTGTAATGGCCAGCATGGCCCTCCACTGACTGTACTGCACCGCCATAAATATGATCTGCTTTTAGAAAAATCGCGTAAAGCTAAGGAGTAATGCGCGGATGTGCAAATATGCCCCTTACCGGATGATCATATCAAACGGCAACCGGGCCTGCACTTCGCCGCACATTTCCTGCAGGCGCTTTACCTGGCGGTACAGGGAATACTGTTCGCCCAGCTCCTGTTTTACCATGCTGGTGCGCACATCATTGCCCAGGGTTTTCATCAGCTTCTCCAGCGGGGCCTTTACTGCCGGGTACTCGCGCAGGCGGTAAGAGGAGGACACTTTTGCCATACGGGCGGCGCAGGCAACGGCTTCGTTCACGCCTCCCAGCCGGTCTACCAGGCCTAACTGCTGCGCCTGTACGCCGCTCCACACGCGCCCCTGTGCAATGCTGTCCACTACGGCGGGGCTCAGCTTGCGGCCGGCTATTACCCTGGCTTTAAAGGTGCTGTAAATGCTGTCAATGGCGTTCTGGACAAACTTCCTTTCCGTTTCGGTCAGCGGGCGGGTGGCGGTGCCCAGGTCCGCATACTGCCCGGTCTTTACCCCGTCAAAGGTGATGCCCAGTTTATTCTTGAAGAAGTTCTGCAGGTTCGGCAGCAGGGCAAACACCCCGATGGAGCCGGTCAGCGTATTGGGCTGGGCAAAAATGGAGTCCGCCATGCAGGAAATATAATACCCGCCGCTGGCGGCGTAGTCGCCCATGGATACTACTACGGGCTTCACTTTTTTAGCCAGCTCCAGCTCCCGCCAGATGGTTTCGGAAGCCAGCGCGCTGCCGCCGGGAGAGTTCACCCGGAATACGATGGCTTTAATGCTTTTGTCCTCGCGCAGCTTGCGGATCTCCTGCAGGTATTTTTCGCTGCTGATCAGCACATCTTCATTCCCTTCATCGCTTACAATACTCCCCTGTGCATACAATACGGCGATCTTGTTCTCGCCGGAAGCATCGCGGTAATCTGCCGCGCTTTCATATTTGGCGAGGGACACAAAGTTGATGTCGGCATCTTTTTTCAGGCCCAGCTTTGCACGGAGCACTTCCATCACCTGGTCGTCATACTTCAGCCCGTCTACCAGCTTGTGGCTTAGCGCGTCCTGCGCGTTCTGTATCAGCCCCTGGTCCGCATAGCGGTGCAGGATAGCAGTGTCCAGCTTGCGCATGGCGCTGATGCCGGACAGGTAATGCCCGTACAGGTCGCCCAGGAAAGCGCTGGTCTGTATGCGGTTAGCCTCCGTCATTTTCGTTTCGCGGAACGGCTCGGTGGCGCTCTTGAACTTGCCGTCGTAGAATATCTGCGGCTGAATATCCAGCTTTTCCAAAGTGCCTTTTACATACATGATCTGGGTGGCAAACCCGGCAAAGTCCAGCCCTCCCTGCGGGTGCAGGAAGATCTTGTCTGCCGTGGAGGCCAGGTAGTAAGCCTGCTGGCTGATACCTTCCCCATACGCATATACGAATTTTTTGGATTTCCTGAACTCCAGCAGCGCCTTGCGCACTTCCTCAGTAGTGGCAAAGCCGTTGGGATTGCCGTTGGTTTTCAGGTAAATGCCTTTGATATTATCGTCCGTGGCGGCATGTTCTATCAAACGCACTACATCATACAACCCGGGTATTTCGTTGGCCTCCCCGTGGAGCAGGGCATTGAGCGGGTTCACTATTTTTTGCTCCGCATAAGGCTGGCTGGTTTCTATCACCAGCACGCCGTTAGGGTCTATCACTACCTTTTCCGGGGAGAGGGCCTTGCCTGCTATCCCGAGCAGGATCAGGAAACCGATAACGAAGAAGATCACCAATGCCAGCAGGGAAGCCAGGAAGAATTTTAAAAAACTACGCATAAAATATACATTAGAATATCAAATGTAAAATGCTGAATATAAAACACAAAAGGGAGAAAGAGGAAGGGAAAAGTGGCGCGAGTTTATTTTCTTCTTTTGCGGTTTTTTCCTTTCTTCCTGTTCCTTTTTCCCCTTTTACATTTGAAATTTTACATTTTCAAATGTACGGAATATGGCTACTTTTGCGCCGATAAATATACATGAATACAGCAATATTACTTATAGGTGGCAATTTGGGGAACCGTACCCAACACCTGCAAGAGGCGGCAGCGCTCATCGGTCAGCAGGCCGGAAAAGTGATAAAAGCATCGGCGCTTTATGAGACCGCTCCCTGGGGAAACGTACAGCAGCCGGACTACCTGAACCAGGCGCTGCAGATCAGCACCCCGCTGAGCCCCCTGCCCCTCCTGCATACCCTGCTGAAAATAGAACGGGACATTGGCCGCATCCGCCAGGAAAAATGGGGCGCCCGCGTGATAGACATTGACATCATCTTTTATGACGACCAGGTCATTTCCCTGCCGGAACTGAAGCTGCCGCACCCGCGCATGCAGCACCGCCAGTTTGTGCTGGTGCCGCTCAACGAGATATTGCCGGACTGGGAGCACCCGGTGCTGCACCAGCCCATCCGCACCCTGCTGGCCAATTGTAAAGATGAAAGCCCGGTACGGAAACTGGCTGTCAGCAATTAACATTAAAAATGAACTACCGGTTTATCACCATAGAAGGAAACATCGGGGCCGGCAAAACCACCCTGGCGCACATGCTGGCGCGGCATTTTAACGCCCGGCTGATACTGGAAGCGTTTGCCGACAACCCCTTTCTGCCGAAATTCTATGAAAAACCCCGGGAGTACGCTTTCCCGCTGGAGCTGTTCTTTATGGCGGAGCGCTACAAGCAGCTAAAGGAAATGCTGCAAACGCAGGACCTCTTCAGCGACCTGGTGGTGTCCGATTACCTGTTCGTCAAAAGCCTGCTCTTTGCCAAGATCAACCTGCCGGAGGAAGAGTACAACCTTTACCAGAAACTGTTCGATATCATCAACCCGCAACTGGTACAGCCAGACCTGCTGATCTACCTGAACGCGCCCGTTTCCAGGCTGCAGGAGAACATCCGGAAACGCAACCGCTCCTATGAGCAGCAGATCGGGGACGACTACCTGGAGAAAGTGCAGCGCATGTACACCCAATACCTCAGGCAGCACGCCGTGCGCACCCTGATGATAGACACTACCAAAACGGATTTCCTGGGAGAACCGGCCCACTTTCAGCTACTGCTGCAGGCGCTGGAAAAAGACTATGCTCCGGGCATACATTACCTGGAAGTGAATAGTGAAAAGTGATCCGCGAAGGATTACATTTTACTCCTTATGCTACTGGCGGCTATCCACCCGCTTGTCCAGGCATGCTGGAAATTAAAGCCGCCGGTGATCCCGTCCACATCCATCACTTCCCCTGCAAAGAACAGGTTGGGCGCTATTTTGCTTTCCATGGTAGCGGGGTTGATCCCGGGTAAGGCAATCCCCCCGCAGGTCACAAATTCTTCCTTGAAAGTAGTTTTCCCCTGCACGGCCAGCTCCATGCCCGACAGGTTTTTCACCAGCAGGTGCTGGGCTTTTGCGGGCAGGTCTGCCCAGCGGGTTTCCTCCTCCACGCCGGATTGCTGCAACAGGAACTGCCACAGCCGCTGCGGCAGCTCAAAGGGGTTGCGGAGGTACATTTTTTGCCCGCCCTGGGAAAAGCGCAGCTCCTGCAATGCATCGCGCAGGCTTTGCTCATGGTAGGCCGGCACCCAGTTCACCAGGGCGGTAAACCGGTACTGTAATCCCTGCAGCTCCCGGGCGCCCCAGGCGGAGAGCCGCAACACAGCCGGTCCGCTCAGCCCCCAGTGCGTGATCAGCACCGGGCCCCGCTCCTGCAGTTTGGTGCCGGCCACCTTCACCTGCGCGGCCGGTACGCTCACCCCCATCAGCGCCGTAAGCGGATGGCCCGGCACATTGAAGGTGAACAATGAAGGCGCAGGTGCCATCACTTCGTGGCCGGTAGCCTGCAGCCAATCAAATTTTGCCGCCTGCGCATACCCGCCTGCCGCCACGCAGAGGTAATCCGCCTCCAGGGGAGCGCCCTGCTGCAGGCGTACCTGCCAGCGCCCGCCGGGTAAAGGTTCCAGCGCGGCCACCTCCTGGTGCAACATTACTTTTACTTTATGCTGGTCTGCTTCCCTCAGCAGGCAGTCGATAATGGTCTGGGAGTTGTCCGTTACCGGGAACATGCGGCCGTCGGCCTCCGTTTTCAGCGTCACGCCCCTTGCTGCAAACCAGTCAATCGTATCCGGCACGAAGAAATGCCCGAACGCCTTTTTTACGAAATGCTGTCCCCGGGGATAATGCCGGGCCATGTAGGAAATGTCTGGCGCGGCATGCGTTACATTACAACGCCCGCCGCCGGACACCTTTACCTTGGACAGGAGCTTGCCGGTTTTTTCCAGCAGCAGCACCTCCAGTTGCGGGCACATACGGGCCGCATTCACCGCGCAGAAAAAGCCTGCTGCGCCGCCACCGATCACGATGAGTCTCTTTTCCATAAAAAAATATCCAGCCTGCGGATGTAGGAACAGGCACGCCTGTATAGCATCCTAAAATTTTCTTAAAACCAATGCGCAATAATAAGTAAACCCCTCGTATTCTTATATTGTATAAATTGTGCAGCATTATTTGCTAAACCATCGAGAATTAAATTTTTTTTCATGCAACACCTACGCACCCTTTTAAAGCTGTTGCGTTTGCAGTGGTGGCTCCCTGCCTGTGTACTGATCATTTTGTGCGCCTTTACATTTAAACCCGCCGATCACTGGTCCGACAGGATCGTGCAGGCGCTGGAAGAATTTGCGGGCCGTTACCCGCAGCAAAAGGTATACCTGCACCTGGATAAAGATTATTACGCCGCCGGGGAAACCGTGTGGTTCAAAGCCTATTTAACCCTGCAGGGCCTGCCGGACACCCGGGCGGCCAACCTGTACGTGGAGCTGCTGGACAAGAATGGCGCCCTCGTGCAAAAGAAGCTCTTCGCCGTGGGCAATGCCGGCGCAGCCGGGAATATAGACCTGCCGGAAACACAGAAGCCCGGCATGTACCAGATCAGGGCCTATACCTCCTGGATGCTGAACTTTGACCATAATTTCCTGTACTACCGTACCATAGAAGTGTTTGACCCGAGAAAGAACAACCCGGCCCCGCGCGACAGCGCCAGGGTAACGGACTTCTCCGTGCAGTTCTTTCCCGAAGGCGGTGACCTGATCAAGGGGCAGCCCAACCAGGTGGCCTTCAAGGCGGTGGATCAGAACGGTTATCCTATAGCCGTAAGCGGTAGTGTGCAGAACGGCAAGGGCGAAAAAGTAGCGGAGATCAGGACCATCCATGACGGCATGGGCGCATTTGACCTGGCGCCGCCGGCCGGCGCTACCTACCGCGCGCAGGTAAAGGCCGCCAACGGCCAGGAAAAGACCTTTGAGCTGCCCGCCGTGAAAACCAGCGGCGTGGGGCTGAAAGTATACAACCGCGGGCTGCGCGTGTTCTACCAGGCGCTGATCGCCAACCCGGAAGATACCGCGTATGACGACCTGGTGATCATCGGCCAGATGGGACAGCAACTGGTGTACAAGGCGCCGCTGAAAGTGTCCGAAGGCCGCATCAGCGGCTTTGTGCCTACGCAATACATGCCTTCCGGCATCATGCAGCTCACCCTGTTCAGCAAGCGCGGCGAGCCGCTGGCGGAAAGGCTGGCATTTGTCCGCAAAATGGACCTGCTGCCCCTGCACATTGAGGAAACGGACCTGGACAAGGAAGGACGCACCAAAAACACACTGATACTGAAAGTACCGGACTCCCTGTCCACGATCCTGTCCGTATCCGTAACGGATGCCGACCTGGTGCAGCAGGACCCGGACCAGAACAACATAGTTTCCAACCTGCTGCTCACCTCCGACCTGAAAGGATACATCCACAACCCGGCCTGGTATTTCAGGGACACCACGCAGGCCACCCTGCACGCGCTGGACCTGGTGATGATGACAAACGGCTGGCGGCGCTTCAGTTGGCAGCAGATCCTCAACAACCAGTTCCCGTCCACGCCCTTCGAATACGAGCAGGGCATCATGCTCAAAGGCACCGCCTTTACCAACAACGGGCGCTTCCAGCTCATGAACGGCAAGGTGGATTTCATCATCAAACAGGTAACAGACAGCTCCACGGTGATCGCCTCCGCGCCTACCAACGCCATGGGCGAGTTCTCCATTCCCAACCTGTCCTTCCTGGACACCGCGCTGGTATACTACCAGGGCAACGACCAGCAAAAGCGCTGGAAGGATGTTACCGTTAAATTCAATACCCACTTCTTCGAAAATACGGCGCCGGTTACCGTTGCCTACCCGCTGCGCCTGCCGCCCAAGCTGGATAACAGCGTGCTGAAGGACTACCTGGCCACTGCCGATGACGGCAACCGGGTAAGGCGCTCCATCAGCAGCCGGGCCATTCTCCTGCGGGAAGTGAACATCACCGAACGGAAGATACGCCAGGAGGAATCCCTGGAAAAACGCTACGCCACCGGGCTCTTTGCCGGCGGCGACGGCTATACGTTCGACATGACGAAGGAGAACAACAGCTACATGAACATCTTCCAGTACCTGCAGTCGCGCGTAGCCGGCCTGCAGATCACCGGCAACCTGAATGATCCCAGCCTGATGTGGCGCGGCGGCCGCCCGGCCCTGTACCTCAACGAAATGCCTTCAGACGCCAGCATGCTAAGCGGTATACCGGTAACGGATATTGCGATGGTGAAAGTGTTCCGCCCCCCCTTCATGGGCGGGTTTGGCGGCGCTAACGGCGCTATTGCCGTATATACGAAGAAAGGCGGCGAAGGCGGCGACGACAGCATGCGGGGCTTTGAGCTGTACCGGAAGCCGGGTTATGCCGTGGTGAAGGAGTTCTATTCACCGGACTATGCCTTGCACAAGGAGGTGCATTCCCTGCCGGACAAGCGGCTCACGCTGTACTGGAACCCGAACCTGCCGGTGGATACCCTTTCGCACACGGCCAGAATATCTTTTTATAACAATGACTTTACCACTCACTTCCGCGTAGTGGTGGAAGGCATCGGCGCCGATGGCAGCGTGGGTAGAGTGGAACAGGTTTATTAAGGGTTGGCTATATTTGTTCATCTAACCACTAATAGCTGTTTATGACGGATCATTCACCACTGTCTATCGCCATAGACATGGACGAAACCATTGCAGACCCGATCACCAAGGCACGGGAATGGTATTACCGTGATTATGGTAAAGTATTCTCCGAGGAAGAGCTCTGGGGCAAAACCCTTTCGGAAGCGCTGCCCGTAGACCATAAGGGAACGGTGCTGGAATACCTGAACACGCCCGGCTTTTTCCGGGACCTGCCCGTATTCCCGCACGCGCAGCGGGTGCTGGAGGAGCTGAACAAAAAGTATAAATTGTACATTGTTTCCGCCGCCATGGAGTTTCCCAACTCACTGAAGGATAAATACGAGTGGCTGATGGAGCACTTCCCCTTCCTTGGCTGGCGGCAGTTCTGCCTTTGCGGCGACAAAAGCCTGGTGCAAACGGATATTATGATAGACGATCTTACCCGCAACTTCACGCATTTCAGGGGTAAGCCCTACCTGTTCACCGGTCACCACAATGTGCACATAGAGGGCTATGACCGTATCCTGAACTGGGAAGATGCAGCGGTAAAACTGTTATAACTCATTGAATATATGATGCGCTTACCCAAATGCTTCCTGGCCGTCTGTATGGCCGGCTGGCTGCTGGGCCTGGCCTCCATGGCCCCGGATATAGTGGCTAAAATAAAGGAATACTACGGCAAAGGCGTGCGCGCATTCATCATCATCGGGCATAGCCAGGGTGGCGCCATTGCGTTCCTGCTGCGCTCTTACCTGCAATACATGGATGATCCCGCATTTCCGAAGGACATTGTCTTCAAGACCTATTGCAGCGCGGCGCCCAAACCGGGGAACCTGTACTACGCGTATGACTTTGATTATATTACCCGGGGAGGATGGGGTTTCAGGGTAGTGAGCACCCGGGACTGGGTGCCGGAAACGCCCTTTTCATTGCAGACCACCAGCGATTTTACGGCGGTCAATCCATTTGCGGATGTAAAGAAACGGACCCGCCAGCAAAAGCTCATGGCGCGCCTGGCCATCAACTATATGTATGGGCGGCTCAACCGCGCTTCCAGGAGGGCCAGCCGCCGCATGCAGCGGATACTGGGAAAACTGGCCTATAAACAGGTGCGTAAGTCCGTGCCGGGATATGCCAGGCCGGATTTTGTGAACAGCCACCACTATATGCCGGCCGGCTCACCGGTCATACTCTACGCCGGCAAGGACTATGATGAGCAATTCCCTTACGATGGCAAAAATGTTTTTGTGCATCACATGTTCCCGCCTTATCTGTACCTGCTGAAACAACAATACAAGATGGACTAATATGCAAATGTGCAGGTGAATTTCCTTTCACCTGCACATCGCACGTCAGCACATTAAATTACCGCTGCCGCCCACCGCCACCGCGGCCGCCACGGTCCTTCCTCATCTCTTCCATCGCTGCGGTGTACTTCGTGTACTGGTCTTCGCTCAGGAAACCTTTGATCTTCGCATCGCGGTCGTCCATCAGTTTCTTAAAGGCGGAACGGTCGGGGCGGTTGCCGCTTTCGCGGGCTTCCTGCCGCATTTTGTCCATGCTCTTATAGAACTCGGTGTAGGCTTCGCTGAACTTTGTTTGCTGGTCCTCCTTCAGGGACAGTTCGGGCGTCATTTTGTCCATGGTCATCTTTACCCTTTCTTCCACGGTACGGCGCTGCATACCGCCCTGCGCCTGGATGGTCATATGGCCTGCCAGTAAAAAGGCCAGTGCTAAAAAGATCCTGTTTTTCATGATTGTAATGTTTATTGTAAATAAATGACGGAAAACATGTTGAAGCATTACCTCCGTATCCGGCGGATACGCAGGCTGTCACGGTCCCGGCGGAATGGTGCGGACATCTTGTACACCACCTGGTGTATCAGCGAGTCAAATGCCGGCCGCTGGGAAGCGTTGCACAGGTTGCGCACCTGCTGGAAATGATGGAACGTTTGCAGGTCAATGGCCGCCTGCCTGCGCCCGATAAGCGCCGCCGCGTTTTGCAGCGCGGAATCCGTTGCCTCCGGCCGGTACAGCATCCGGTAAAAGCTGTCCTTGGCATTGCGCATATCGGTCATCAGCGGCCTCATTTTGGTCCAGTGCCGGCTGCGCAGCTCCTGGTAGGCATTTACCTGCTGGGGGGAGAATCCCACTTTCTCCTCCAGTACCTTCACAAAAACCTGCCTTCCCTTTATGTTGCGCGTAAAGCGCCCGCCGGGCGATTTCAGGTTCAGGAAGAACAGCAGCATGCCGATATTGGTCAGCAGCAGCACGCCCACTATGATCAGTAATACCTTGTTTTTAGCTATGGCCATTGTCACTCCGTTTTATCAGTGTTGTCATAAAAAGTGGGCACCTCCAGGCGGTACTCCTCTGCAAATGCCTGCAGCGATGCCTGGTCCGTGCCGTCCGCCAGCTTTTCGACCTGGCGCACCACGATAATGCTGTTCAGCAGCAGGATGAGGAGCAGCCCGGTAATGGCCACTGCGGGACGGGCTATCCAGCCCGTAGCGCGCTCCCAGGCGCTACTGCTTTTCTGTTGCAAACGGGTCTGCAGGCGGGTAAAGAAGAAATCCCCCGCGCTGGCCCTGCCGGCGCCATCCAGGCTGCGCATAATCGCCTCTATTTCCTGTTGTTTGTCTTTCTTTTTCACGACTTTTTTTTTATATCGTCCTCTATCCTACTTCTTACCTCCTACTTCCTACTTCCTACTTCCTACTTCCTATCTCCCGCCTCCTGTTCATTAGACGTTTTTTCCTGTCAAAACCTTTGCTATTCCTGCTCATTCCTGTAATATTTTTCCAGCAGTTTCCGCAGGTTGTTCCGCGCCCGGTGCAGCAGGCCTTCTATAGTGGCCTGGCTCATCTGCATCACCTCTCCGATCTCCTTCGCGGGCAACCCTTCCAGCTTATGCAGCACAAATACCGCCTTTTGCCGGTCCGGCAACTGCTCCAGCGCTTTGAACAGCACGGCCGCCCTTTCCTTATTGTCCAGCAATACGCCGGGATGATGAAAGTCCGCTGCAGCGGCCACTGTTTCCTGCTGCTCGCCAAACAGGCTGTACACCACGGCCCAGCGCTTTTTCCTGTGCTGCTTCTTCACATGATCCAGCGCTTTGGTCACTGCAATGCGGTACAGCCAGGTAGAGAGCTTTGCCTCTCCCCGGAAAGTGCCGATGGACTGGTACACCTGTACAAATACTTCCTGCGCTACATCTTCCGCGTCCGCTTCGTGCTGGATAATGCCCAACGCCGTATTGTACACCATGTCCCGGAAGGTTTCCACCAGCTCTTTAAAAGCGGTTGCATCACCCTGTTTTAGCGCTTCCGTTAAATGCTGATCCGTGAACCTGTTCAAATTGCTCAATTTTGACTACTTTATGGCATTCCCGCTCCTCCGCCCGGTCTCATCATCCCGGGAGGCGGCCCTTCGCCCGGCCTGCGGAACAGCCCGTCAGGGCGGCGGAACCTTTCCTCATCCCCTTCCGGTTCCGAAGCTGCTTTATTGGTCTTGAAGTTCTTTATCTTATAAGTAAATGTAAGCATAAAGTACTGCTGCAACACCTGCGTCTGCACATCCTCCACATAGGTCTCCGTATTGGTGCGCGTAATGCTGCGGTTCTGGTTCAGCAGGTCAAATACGCTTACCCGCAGCTCTCCACGCTGCCCTTTCAGGAACTTCTTACCGGCGCTCACATTCCACAGCCAGTACTGCTGGTTGAACCCGTCTGTAAGGCCGCTGTACAACTGGTTGGTGAGGTCGTTGGAGAACACCCAGCCGTTCTTCGACAACAGGTTCAGCCGCAGGCCGGCGGCCTGGGAGAAATAGGTATTGTTCAGCGTAGGCTGTATGCTGTTCTTCAGGTCATTGAAATTAGCGGAATACGAAACGGTGAAGTCTACGTATTCACTGATATTGCTGGAAAACACGGCGCCCAGGTTATAGTTGTAGCTGTTGGCCGTGTTCATCACATTGTTGATGACGCCCGGCGTGCGCGCCCAGGTAAAGCCGGCATTCCAGTTCAGGTTGGTCTTGATGAACTGCAGCGGCACGCCAAAGGTCAGGAAGGAGCGCACGCTCCAGTAGCCATCCACGTTGATGGGCTTGGACAACTGCGATCCCCGGTACAGGGTAACCGTAGGCGTTAGTACGGAGTCCTGCGATGCCACATAGGTGGCGTTGCTCACGTAGTCCTGCGTGTTCTGCAGGAATACATTGGCAAAGAAGCTCAGCCCCTTGCCGGGATTGGTAAAGCTGTAACGGCTGATCAGCAGGTGCGTGGACTGTTGCTGCAGGTCTGGGTTACCGGTGGAGATGAACAGCGGGTTGCTGTTATTGATCACGTTTTGCAACTGGCTGATAGAGGGCTCACTGGTAGAGGCCCGGTAGATCAGGCGCAGGCGGCTGTTGGTGGAAAACCGGTAATGCATCATGGCATTGGGCAGCAGGTTGCTGAAGGTGCGGTGCACGGTAGTGCTAAGCGGGAACACCTGGTTGCTGTTCAGCTCAGAATACTGGTAAGACAGTCCCAGGGCCAACATTTTGTCCCGGTTGCCCACCCGGTAGGTAAGGCCCGCGCGCTGCGCCTGGTAGGTGTTGTCAAACACGTTGGACAGGCTGGTATCCGGTATCGCGTACTTGCCGCTGGCATCGTCAAACAAAAAGGTTTGCTGGTCCGCGTTGTTCTTTGACCAGCTCGGGTTGTAGTTCACCTGCAACTGACCGCTCCTGCCCACCGGCTCCGTATAGGCAATGTTGGCCGAGAGCTGGTAGCCGTTGCTTTGCGGGCTGGACTGCTGCCGGGTGGAATCGTCCAGGCCCGTCTGCCCCTTATAATAGGTATTGAACGCTTCCACGTTGCGCTGCCCGTCCTTGTCATTGGCGCTGAAGTTCAGCCCCAGGGAAATGGTCCTGCCTCTTTTAGGGAAGGCATGACGGAACAGGATGCCGTTATTGGCATTAAAGCCGGATGTATTGCTGGTCTGCAAATTGTCCGAGCGGCTCAGCAGGCTGCCATCCGCAAAGGAGTTGATCCCGTTGGTCTGCGAAAAAGCGTCATACTTTTGAAAGCTCACGCCGGGCGTAAAGATCAGCATGTTGGCGGAGTCTATCTTATATTCAATACGCAGGTTGATGCGGTGGTTGTAATTGGTATTGTCCGTCAATTGCTTTTCATCATAGAACTGGCTGGAATCGGCGCTGAGGAAGGTTTCCCGGTTGGTCAACTGGTCGTTCTGGTTGTTGGTGTTGTTAAAAAAATAGCTGCCGCTCACGGATACCTTTTCGCCCCACTGGTCGGAAAAATTGATACCGAAGGAATTGGTCCTGGTGATGCCGTCCTGCTGCCCTACCAGGAAATTGCCGGCCGCGCCGCCGCCAAAGCCGCCACGGCCACCACCGCCACGCATGCGCCGGCCGCCGCTGCTGTTGCTGATCGCGCCCAGCAGGTCCTGGGTGGCGAAGTTCTGCTGGTTAATGTTGTTCGCCAGTCCGATGATGGAGATCCGCCGGTCGCCGTTGAACAGGCTGATGTTGCCGCCTGCCATATAACGGTCGTCCGTGCCATAGCCGGCAAACACTTTCCCGAACTGTGAATTTCGTATACCGCCCCGCGTTACAATGTTGATGGTCTTGGAGGTATTGCCGTCATCAAAGCCGGTAAACTGCGCCTGGTCGCTCAGCTTGTCAAACACCTCTATCTTGTCTATCACTTCGGAAGGCAGGTTGCGCAAGGCCAGGGTAGCGTCTTCCCCGAAATATTCCTTGCCGTCCAGCAGCACTTTCTTCACATCTTCGCCCTGGGCTTTTACGGTCCCACCTTCCACGGTAATGCCCGGCATCTTCTTCACCAGGTCTTCGGCGGTGGCGTCCGGGTTGGTTTTATACGCGCTGGCGTTGTAGGAAAGCGTATCGCCCTTCTGCTGCACAGGCGGGATAAGGCCCTCCACCGTAACGCTTTTCAGGGTAGTGGACCCTCTTTCCAGGTACAGTATGCCGGCGTCCTGCGTGCCCGGCCCCAGGCGGATGGTCCGGGTCATTTCCTTATAGCCCAGGAAGGACACGGTAAGCCGGTATACCTGCGGTGACAGGTGCTCAAAGGTAAATGCGCCCCGGGCATCAGTCACCATGCCGGCCACCCGGCTGGTATCGCCTGCAGCCGTAAGCTTTACCGTGGCGCCGGGCAGGGGAAACTTTTCCTGTCCGTCCTGCAGTATGCCTTTTAACGAAAGGTCCTGCGCCCACAGCGCGGGCGCTGCGGCCAGTATAAAGAATACCAGTAAGGTGCTACGTTGTATCATTGTATCATAGTTGAACATGCTACCTTATTGGACGACAAAGTAAGACAGAACCTTCGCGGTCATGGAAAAAAAACAGGCTATCCGCTGTTTCACCCGACGAACCCCTGTTTTTTAATGGCCAATGGCTGGCAATTACCTGCCGGTTAAAAAAAAACGGGGCGGCTTAACATCAGATTAACGAATAAGGAATTTTTATATACTATGTTTGTAAGGAAAGACTGAAAAGTTTTTTCGTTTCACAGTATACTCGTCCCGGGAACAGGGAAGAGAGCATCATCAATCAGGGCGCAAAGGGGCCGTCTCGGTAAGGAGGCGGCCTCTTACTTTGTACAGGGCACAAAAGAAAAGGCTGCTTCAGAACTGAAACAGCCTTTTCACTTTAACAGTTCATAACCATAGTCTACAGACTACAGACCGCTGCCGCTTCCTGCACCATTACTACAATAACAGGCAGTGGTCTGCCGGCTGTCAACCGGCTATGTTAATCTTTCAGCTTATGCAGGAAAGAGGAAAGCTTGAACAGCAGCTCGTCCTGCAGACCGGCCCGCAGCTTGGCCTCCTCATCGGTAATGCCTAAACGGCGCAGGCGCTGGTAATGTACATAGGAGCCGCCTATCAGTTCCAGGCATTCCTGGATCTTTTCCTTGATCTCGGTTTCTTTGGCGCGCTTTTCAAACTCCTTCCGGGTCAGGATCTTGCCCACGAAATAAAAGTTGTCCTTGTCCTCTATCCATTCCTGGCCTTCCCGGTGCTGGGGCTTGTACACTTCCAGGAAGCAGTTTTCCAGGCGCAGCATCTTGCCAAACTCCGTACGTATATCTATAACCGTGGGTTTTTCTGCGGCAGGGTTCGCCAGCTTCTTTTTGATCAGGTCGCTGACAGCCACGCCCATGTCCCCGCTACTCATCAGGAGCTGGTTTAGCTCGGAAAACTCCAGGCCGATGCTGATGCGGTTGTAGCGGTTGCCGGAGCGGATCTTGCCATACAGGCAGGGAGACGCATGCTCGTCCAACACAATATCTTCCACCTGCAGCTTGCTGATCGTGCGATAATTAGGCACGTACCCCTGTGCCTCCGGGGTGGCCCTTTGCGCAGGCGCCTTGGCAGACTCCTGGCGGCGGCTGTGCAGGATAAAATCGTCTACAAAGCGCAGCTCCTGCTTTTTGAGCCGGGCATACAGCTCATGGGTAGTGTAATGGCTGATCTTGCTCAGCAGCAACAGCTCATTCCAACTGTCAAAATGCTGTACTTTCTTCAGCTCGTCCAGCACATCCACCGGCGCCATATTGCGGCGGTACAGCAGCTCTCCTACCAGGAACAGGGCATACTCATGCACGGTATAGCCCAGCTCAGGCAGCACATCATACGGGCTCCTTTTCTGGTTGCGCGCATGGTTCAACACTTCAACGTCTGACATAACAGGTGATAATAAATATGTTCGGGCTGCCGAACGCAGCTTTTTGCTCACGTAATCCAACAGGTGGTCGTTTACCTGGGCATGGTTCACGAAATCATGCAGGATCTGCACAAAACGCTTGGAAGCGGGCAGTCCGAACTGCGAAAGGATATCGTTCTCCATGTCCCCCACCTCCTCTTTTCCGGGTTTCACCCGTTGATCCAATTGCCGGTAACGCTGGTAATACTCCTGCAACTTTAGTTTTAGCTGGTCCATATATTGATTTGTTTTTATTTGTAAATAAGTCCCCCGGGACAAAATGCCTGTATTGATCAATATATCTATGATATTAATGATCAATAGGTTAGCTTACCGGCAATGCCAGTCCGTTCCAGGTATCGGGTAGTAAGTAGAATGGGTGTCCCAGATAAATAGAAAAGCCCAGCAATTCGCCGAGCTAGTAAGTAGGTTTGCGAAATGCAAATATAGCAAATTCCGGGGGAAAAGCCTACATTTATAACAGATATACACCAGTGGTAACTCCAAAAACCAGCATGATATGGCACCTCCCCGGTCCTGGTCCCCTGGCAAGCAGCCTTCCCGTCCCTCCCATACCGAGGCTTTACGGATCGTTCATGAAGAATCCAACAGGATCAGCGGCTGGTCCCTGCTGATCATCGGCGGTTCCCTGCTGGCGCTGCTGGACAATAACTACCTGAAAACCAGCGGTCCTTACAGGGCTATCTACCTGATCTATATCCTGGGCTGGGTATCCCTTTGCCTGTCCGTGTACTGGGGGCAGCGGGTCACCCGCGGCTACCTGGCCAGCCTGTTTGTGAAAAAGGTATACCTGGACGGGATCGTGGAACAGGTGAACCTGCGGTTCCGGCGGCAGATCAACTGGTTCATTTGCGGGGTGATGGTGTTTGCCGCCTGGATGCTGGCCTACCTGCTCCTGTGGATATTACCGGTAACGCCATAAAAGACTGAAGACTACGAAATAAATATTACCAACCAATGAAACACTGCAAATGCACGGATTTCCCTTTTAGTCCTCACGTGCCCTGCTACAAGGTTTGCACCGGCAGGATACTGAACTATGCCCGGCCGGAGGAGCTAACCGGCATCTTCCACATTCCGGGGCCTATCGTGGAAAAGATCACGGAGATCAACCTGCGGGGCCAGGCCCAAACCCTGGACGACTACCAGCAGCTACTGTTCTCGGAGGAATTTGCTACATTGAACCGCCTTTTCTTTGGCCTGGAGCACAACCCGGCCGCCCTCCGCTGGCTGAGGGAAAATATGTCCCAATCCGAGCCGGTACCGGAAGAGGAGCCCGTACCGGTATCCTGAGCGCCGGCAGCGGGGCATACAAGCAAAAAGCCCGTCCCGGAGAAACCGGAACGGGTTGATCTAACCTATATACTGAACAGCTCAACTAACTGCGCTGTGCCTTCCTTTCTTTTATGGCTTCCTTCATTTTAGCCTTCATCTCAGCCTTCATTTCATCATACTTTTTGGCCTGTTCTGAAGTGAACACCTGCTTCAGCTCCGCGTCCTTCTCCTGGTTGACGCTTTTGGCCGCTTTCATTTTGGCGAACCGGCCGCCGGAACCTTGTAGCACGGACTGCATTTTTTCTGCGTATTTCAGGTTGATGCCGGATACCTTTTGCGTCTGTTGCTCATCCAGGCCCAGGTTGGTTTTCAGGTATTCCGTCTGCATCTGCGCCCGCTCTTCCGGGGTGGAATTTTTGAAGTCTTCCATGGACTGGGCCCGCAGGGCCATGGGCGTAAGGCCCAGCAGCAGTACCAACAGGCCGCCGGCCATGCGTAGTAAGAATTGTTGCTTTTTCATGTTGTTACTATTTGTTTTTTTTGTTGTTTACCTTGGACCGTTTAACGCCCCCATAGGTTATGGCTGCAGGGGTGAAGCGGATAAACCGGCCGCTGAAGCGTCCTTTACTTCCCCTGATCTTTTCCTGAACAGTTTTTTGAACCCGTACAGCATCAGCACAAAAGGGTTATGGCTGATAAAACCCTCTGTAATGCCGTACCGGACCTTTTCCGTCTCCGGCTGGTAGGTACGGAACAGGCGGTCCCAGATCATCAGCACGCCGCCAAAGTTCTTATCAATGTAAAGCGGGTTGCTCCCGTGATGCACCCGGTGGGCGGAAGGCGTGTCGATAATGCCTTCTACGGGCCCCAGCTTGCCCACCGCCTCCGTATGCAGGAAAAACTGGTACAGCAGGTTCAGCGCATAAGAGAGCACGATCAGCCCCGGTGGAAAGCCCAGGAGCGCCGCAGGTATAAAGAAGAGCGGGCTTACCAGCGCATTGAACCAGTGAAGGCGGTAGGCGGTGGTAAGGTTCATCAACGGGCTGGAATGGTGCACCACGTGAAAAGCCCATAAGGGCTTCCATACGTGTGAGGCGCGGTGAAACCAATAATAAAGGAAATCCGCCGTGATAAAACAGGCCAGGAATACCCATATGTTAAATGGCAAATGTACCGGCGCCAGGTCGGCAAAGAAATGCAGCAGCGTGAGCTGGTAGCCGGCAAAAAGGAACTTGGAGAGCTGGAAGCCGGTCAGTATGGCAATATTGGCCAGGGTTTCCTTCAACTGGTACGCCTTTTTATCCCGCCGCCAGCTCCATATCATTTCCGCGATGACCAGGAAGGCGATGAACAACAGTATGCCTCCCCTGTAATGTCCGATAGTACTATGCATAACTGTGCATTTAAGAATACAGCAGCAAATTGCACCGGAATACGAAGACGGGAAAGCAGGGAACGGGTGAAGCGGCCAGGTTGGGGGGCGAAATCATTAGCCGCTAATTATTCATCCAGGCCTTGAAGGCGGGCACACGGGCTTTGCTGATCAGTATCTTCTCCGTGGCTTCCGGCAGGGTTCTTACCAGCAGGCGCCCGTTAAAGAAAAAGTTCACTTCCTGCACGGCCCTGCGCTGGATGATAAATTGCCGGTTGGCCCGGAAGAACAGTTGCGGGTCCAGTTGCTGCTGCAACTGCTCCAGGGTAAAATCAATGGTATACTGCCTGTGCTCAAAAGTGCAGGCCTGCACCACTTCATTGGCCGTGTAGAACCAGGCGATCTGCGCGGCCTCCAGGGGGAGCAGCTTTTCCCGGAAATGCACCAGGAAGGACTGCTTGTAGGCCGGCTGCTCCTGCTGCAGCATCTTCATCAGTTGCAATACCTGCTCCCGGGCGCCGGCAGCCGGGCCATTGCCGGCGAACCTGCGGAACTTCTGCAGGGCCTGGCTGATCTCCTCCGCATCATAAGGTTTCAGCACATAGTCGATACCGTTAGCCTTAAAGGCCTGCAGCGCATAATCGTTGTAGGCGGTCACAAAGATCACGGGCTGCTCCACCCTGGTTTGCCCGAATATCTCGAACGAAAGCCCGTCTGTGAGGCGGATATCCATGAATATCAACTGGCAGGCGGCCGGGTGCTGCTGCAGCCAGTTTACGGATTCCGCTACGCCGGGCAAAATGGCGGCCACGGTAATGGCCGGGTCTATTTCCTGTAAAATATGCTGCAGGTTCCTGGCCGTTACCGGCTCGTCTTCGATGATCAGCACCTGCAGCGGCGCCGTACTATGCATGTAATGGTATTTTTACAATAAAATGCTGGTCCGTACGTAGAATGGTGATCTCTTTCTTCAGCAGTATCCGGCAGCGCTCATTGAGGTTCAGCAAGCCCTTGCCGGAATATTCCTGCGGGAAATGCACGGGCTGCAGGTTGTTCCTCACCCATATCTCCTCGTCCTGCACAAATACTTCCACCCGCAAAGGCTGCGTGGCGGAAGCGCGGTTATGCTTGGCTGCATTCTCTATCAGCAGTTGCAGGGAAAGATGCGGCACCTGCCGGTCCAGGTAGCGCACCGGCACCTCCACCTTTATAACAATGCCTTCCTCAAAGCGCATCTGCAGCAGCTCTGTAAAGGAGTGCAATTGCTGCAGCTCATCCTTCAGCGGTATCAACTGCTGCTGCTCCTGCAGCAGGTTCCGGAAAATACGCGACAGGTGGCTGATGAACTGCTGCGCGCGTGCCGGGTTCTCCCGCACAATGCCGGACAGCGTGCTCAGGGAATTGAAAAAGAAATGCGGGTTCAGGTGCTGCTTCATCAGCTCCAGCTCGGACCGCAGGTAGCGGCTTTTGAGCTGCTCCGTTTCCAGCTCCCGGGCCTGCGCCTGCCGCAGCAGGTAAATAATGCGCACCATCAACATCACCAGCACCAGGCTTAGGCCCAGGCGGGCAAAATACGTGGCGCGGTAAAAACGCAGCGGCAGGTGCGAGGTGTCCGCAAACAAATGCCGTTGCGTAAATATGCCAATGGCGGAAAAGAGCAGGAGCAACCCGAAATTCCACAAGGGATAAACGGCAAAGCCCGTCCCGCCCTTCCCGGGCCGCAGCCTGGGAAACCAGCGCAGGTTCAGCTCAAACGTCAGCCAGCAGAACAGGAAGTTGTAACCGAGCTGGAAAATGACCTCCGGCAGGTTAAAGGTCACGAACTGGCTCACCCAACCGTTGCCGCGCACCTGCAGCAGCTTGGGAATATTCATCAGCAAGGCTACCAGCAGGGAGCTGTATAAGATGATCTTCTTCTCAAAAACCGGTTGCATGCGCCAAATATGGCGAAATCCGGGGAATTAAAGGCACATTTCCGGGGGCCAGGCTGCCAATAAGGGGGGTGAAATGACTAAAATAGCAAAAGTCCACCTGGAAGGCGGACTTTTACCGGTATCAAACATTTAGTTGCCGTGTTACTTTTTTGCGGTAGCGGGCTCCGCTACTTTCTTGGCAGGTACGGCCTCGCTTTCGTTGGAAAGCTCGTTGCGCCTGTCAAAATCCACCAGTACGGGCGCTGCCACGAAGATGGAGGAATAAGTACCGATGATCACACCGATCAGCATGGCGAAGGCGAAACCGCGGGTCACGTCGCCGCCGAAGATGAACAGGATCAGGATGGTGAGGAACACCGTGAGCGAGGTCATAATGGTACGGCTCAGCGTATCATTGATCGCACGGTTGATAATAGTGTTCCGGTTGCCGCCCTTGCTTTCACGGAAATACTCGCGTATCCGGTCAAACACGATCACGGTATCGTTCATGGAGAAGCCTATTACCGTCAGGATAGCCGCAATGAAATGCTGGTCTATTTCTAGGGTAAAGGGCACAATGTCCTTCAGGAAGGAGAACACCGCCAGCGTTACCAGTACGTCGTGCAGCAGGGAGAAGATGGTGCCGATGGAATACTGCCATTTGCTGAAGCGCAGCAGTATATACAGGAAGATCACTACCAGCGACAGCACGGTGGCTTTTACGGCGCCGGCGCGCAGGTCGTCCGAAATGGTGGGCGACACGGTCTGTGACCCTACAATATAACGGGAGGCAAAGGCTTCGTAGGTAACGGAAGGATCATAATGTTTCTTCAGTCCCTGGAACAGCTTCTGGGTCACTTCCTTGTCTACCGCGATGCTCTGCTCGTCCACCTTATAGGAAGTGGTGATGCTCAACTGGTTGTTGCTGCCGCCGATGGTCTTTACATACGGCTCGGATTCAAACTCCTTCTTCAGCTCTTCCCTTACCTCATTTTCATTCACCGGCTGCTCAAAGCGCACGGTAAAGCTGCGGCCACCGGAAAAGTCGATGCCGTGGTTAAAGCCGTGGAAGAAGGAGGAAACGCCCAGTATCATCACGAAGGCGGAGATCACGTAGGCGATCTTTCTTTTGCCTACGAAATCAAAGTTCGCGTGCTTGAATATTTTACGGGATATCGGTGTAAAGTACTCGAAGTGCCTTTTCTTGTTGGTCCACCAGTCAGTCACCATCCGGGATACCAGGATGCCGCAGAACAGGGACAGCAGCAAACCGATGATCTGGGTGGTGGCGAAGCCCAGTACCGGGCCCAAACCGAAGTAGAACAGGATGATGGCGGTGAGCAGGGAGGTGATGTGACCATCCAGCACGGGGGCGTAGGAACGTTTGTAGCCGTCTTCTACGGCCTGCTGGTAGGTTTTGCCCCGGCTCAGCTCATCCTTGATCCTTTCAAATATGATCACATTCGTATCCACTGCCATACCGATGGTGAGCACCAGGCCGGCAATGCCGGGCATGGTAAGCGTAGCGCCCAGGGAGGCCAGGATGCCTACGGTGAACAGCAGGTTAAGGATCAGCGCAATGTTGGCCACCCAGCCAGCGGTGTTGTAGTACACCAGCATCAGGGCGAATATGATGATGAAGGAGATGATAAAGGATTTGGCGCCGGCAGCGATAGACTCCGCACCCAGGGTGGGGCCTACGATCTGCTCCTGCACGATCTGCGCGGGAGCGGGCATTTTACCGGATTTCAGAATGTTGGCCATATCCTTGGCCTCTTCCACGGTAAAGCTGCCGGTGATGGAGGAACGGCCGCCGGATATCTCGCCCAGGATGGACGGAGCGGAGTACACGATATCATCCAGCACAATGGCTACATAATTATAGGTAGAGCGGTCGTCCGGGTTGGTGGGGGCCAGCTCGCCGGTGAGCTTTCTCCATTCGCGGGCGCCGATGTTGTCCATGGTCATGCTGATCTCGGGTTGCCCGTTCTGGTCATAATCCTGGCGGGCGTCCACTACCCTTTCGCCGCTTACCGGGGGGGCCGGGTTGGCCGGGTTCACCTTCAGGGCGTACACTTCGATGGCGCCGTTGCGGTCTTCCTTGTTTTCCTGTCCGTAGGCAAATACCAGGTCTTTGGGCAAAATGCTCTTAACGGCCGGCATCTGCAGGTAACGGTGGAAGGTAGCGGTATCCTTGGGCAGGATAACGCCCACTACCGGGCCGGGAATGATCTGCCCGTCCTGCGAGATATAAGGGCGCAGTACCGAAAACAGCGGGTTGGCTTTGGCAAAGTCCTGGTCCAGCTCAGCCTGGGACTTCAGGGAATCGGCTTTGCCGCCTTTTCCACTGTCCTTGGCCAGGTAGCTTTCCAGGCTGCCGGTGGCGGAAGTATCTGCCTTGGCGGTATCGGCCGGGGCGGCTTCCGCCTGTTGAGCGATGGTGTCTGCTTTCGGCGTGCTGCCGCCCAGGGCGTTCTTCAGCGCCTCGTTGGCCGGCTGCAGGATGCCTACCACGAAGTTCTGGTCGTTCTTGTAAGTTTCACGGAATTCCAGATTGGCGCTGGCCTGCAGGTATCTTCTTACCCGGTCCGGGTTGTCCACACCGGCCAGTTCCACGGAAATAATGCCTTTATTCTCGTCCAGGCTGATATTGGGCTGGGCTACGCCAAACTTGTCAATACGTTTCTGGAGCACCAGGTAGGTATTCCTGATGGCAGCGCTGGCCTCGCGGCGGATCACGTTGAGCACCTGCTGGTTGGAGGAATTGAAGTCAATATCTTTCTGGTAGGCATTGGCAAAGATGGTAGCCAGGCGGCCGTTGGGCTGCACTTCTTCGTAGGCCTGCCCGAACAGGGTCACAAAATCGGACTGGCTGGATTTCTTGCGCTGGCGCGCCAGCTCCAGCGCCTTGTTAAAGCCCGGGTCTTTAGACTGGCCGCTCAGGGCGCGGATCACGTCTTCCACGCTTACATCCAGCACCACGTTCATACCGCCCTGCAGGTCCAGGCCCAGGTTCAGTTCTCTTTCCTTGGCTTTGGTGTAGGTTACGTACCAGGGGAAACCGGCAATCTGCTTGTTGCCAACGCTGTCCAGTATCGCTTGTTTTCTCAGCTTAACGAGGTCGTTCAGGGTATCCTGGTAAAAAGCCCGCAGCTCCTTACTGTCCGGATATTTCTGTTCAGGTGTAGGATTTTTTTTGGTTACATCGTTTTTGGCCTGCTGCGCTACTTTCTTGTCGTAGTTGCGCACCAAAAAGGTAAAGGACAATTGGTACAGCGATATAAGGATCAACGCCGCGGCAAAAAGTCTAACCAGTCCCTTTAGTTGCATATTCGTACGGGTTTATAAATTTTTTTTAAGAGTTGCAAAGATAGAATTTAAATTGATATATTAAAGCCCTGCCTGGAATGGGCTTTTTGTGCTATTTTTTATCCAATCTGTCCGATATGCGCTATCCCGTTTTTTTACTGCTCCTGCTATCTGCGTGCAACACCGGCAAATATATACAAACCCGCCATTATCCCGCTACAGATAATTTTCTGGACACCCTGCTGCAGGCGCATGCCCAAAGGCTGGGGCCTGTATTTCGCTACCCGGACTCCTTCTACGTACAGGTTATTTACACCCGGATAGACCGGGACGCCCGCAACCGCCCCCGGTTCCGGGATTATTATTACCGGGTGGACCCGGACCGTTATTTCTACCCGGCCTCTACCGTAAAGCTGCCGGGGGCCGCACTGGCGCTGGAAAAGCTGAACGACCTGGCCATTCCCGGCCTGGACCGGGAAACACCTATGTACACGGACAGCCTGCCGGGCATTACCCCGGCCGTGTTACAGGACAGCACCGCGGCCAATGGCCTGCCCAGCATTGCCCATTACATCCGGAAAATATTCCTGGTGAGCGATAACGACGCCTTTAACCGCCTGTATGAATTCATAGGACAGGAGGAGCTGAACCGGCGCCTCTGGGAAATGAGGTACACCCGGGTACAGATCCGGCACCGCACCGGCCTGCGCCTCTCCACTGAGGCCGAGCGCCACACCAATGCCCTCAGGTTTGAGCGGGACGGGAAAGTGCTGTACCGGCAGCCCGCCCGTTACAGCACCCTGGCCTTTGCGCCCCGGCACGACAGTGCAGGCCGGGCCTACTATACGCCGCAGCGGGTGCTGGTGCAGCAGCCCATGGACTTCTCAGAGCGTAACCGCCTGCCGCTCACCGCCGTACATGACCTGCTGCGCAGCATAATTTTTCCGGAAGCTGTAACAAAACAACGCCGTTTCCGTTTAACGGAGAACGACTACCGGTTCCTGTACCGCTGCATGTCCCGGTTGCCTGCAGCAACGGGGCACCCGGCCTACGATTCCACGGAATTTTACCCGGCATATGTAAAATTTCTGTTGTTCGGCGGAGAAAAAAATGCGCAGGTGCCCCCAGGCGTCCGCATTTTTAACAAACCGGGATGGGCTTATGGGTTTTTAACGGATGTAGCCTATATTGCGGACTTTACCCACCAGGTAGAGTTCATGGTATCCGCCACAGTGTATGTAAATAAGAACGGGGTGATAGGAAACCGTTACGAATACAGCGAGACCGGTAAACCCTTCCTGAAAGCATTGGGGCAGGTGCTGTATGAATATGAGCTGCAGCGTAAAAGAAAATACCGGCCGGATCTTTCACGTTATAAATAGCAATAACTTTTAACCAATATCAAATCAATAAAAAAATCAGTGTGATGAGGACTAAAAAGTATCGTCTTTGGGCCGCCGCCCTTGCAGTAACTGTAACCGGGTTTACCGCCTGTTTGAAATCGGATGATAATGTGACGCCCCAACGGCCACAGGCAGCATACGTATTTCTGAATGCATCCACCTATAGCGCAGGCGTGGACATTTTCCATAACAGCACCAAGCTTACCAACAACGGGCCCTTCAAGTTCGGGGCGATAGACGATTACTATACCTACGGGGGCACCCAGGAATTTGTATTCAAAGCCGGTGGCAAGGACAGCACCGTAGGCAGCATATTGGCGAATTTTGACTCCACTAAATACTACACCATGGTGATCTACGGGGAAAACCCGCAGGTAAGGGCAGTAGAGAACGATTTCACCAATGCCAGCAACACCAAGGTCAACTACCGTTTTTACCAGCTCAGCCCCAGCGAAGGCGCAGTGGACCTGTTTATAGACGGCAAGAAGGTGGACAGCATGCGCAGCTATGACGGCGGCGCGCTGAGAAGCGGTTTTATGCAGTTAGACCCCGTTGGCACCTCCAGGCTAACAGTGAAGGCAGCCGGCACAGACTCCGTACTGGCGGAAAATACCAGCCCATTATATCCATTGCAAACGGGAGGCGTGTTTACCATTTACTACACGGGCCTGAAAGGCACTACCGGCGATTACAAGCCGACGGTTAATACCGTGATCAGTTATTTCTAGGCAATTTACAGCCGCACAATAGCCTTACAACCGGCAACGGCGCGAAGCTGCCATGAATGTTCATGGCAGCTTTTGTTTTTTCTTTGATTTTAACCTGATTAACTGTAGGTTTGTCCCGCTCAATCCATCATTCCATGACAAAAATAGCAGAAAGACTATCACGCATTTCGGAGCCAGAAACGATCAAAATGTCTAAACTCAGCCGGGAGCTGAAAGCACAAGGCATAGACGTTATAGACCTGAGCATCGGGGAGCCAGACTTTGATACTCCCGAACATATTAAAGAAGCGGCCAAAAAGGCCATAGACGACGGCTATACCCACTATACGCCGGTAGCCGGCTACCTGGATGTTCGCCAGGCAGTGGTGCAGAAGCTGAAAAGGGACAACGGCCTGGATTATACACCGGAACAGATCGTGCTGTCCACCGGCGCCAAACAGAGCCTGATCAACGCTATCATGAGCGTGGTGGACCCGGGCGATGAGGTGATCATTCCCACCCCCTACTGGGTCACCTATTCCGAACAGGTAAAGCTGTCCGAGGGCAAGATCGTATTTGTGAACTGCAGCCTGGAGAATGGCTTTAAAATAACGCCGGAGCAACTGGAAGCGGCCATTACGCCCAAAACCAAGCTGTTCATGTTCTCCAGCCCCTGCAACCCCTCCGGCGCGGTGTACTCCAAAGCCGAGCTGGAAGCGCTGGCAGCCGTATTTAACCGCCATCCCAACGTGTTCGTGATCTCCGACGAGATCTATGAATATATCAACTATGTAGGCCGGCACGAAAGCATCGCCCAGTTCCCGGGCATGCAGGAGCGCACCATCATTATCAACGGCCTGAGCAAAGGTTTTGCCATGACCGGCTGGCGCCTGGGCTATATGGCTGCTCCCCTGGAAGTGGCCAAAGGAGCAGACAAGATCCAGAGCCAGTTCACCTCCGGCACCTGCTCCATCACCCAAAGGGCTACCATCACCGCCCTTACCGGCGACCTGGCCCCTACCCAGGCGATGGTGGAGGAGTTCCGGAAAAGGCGCGCCTTCGTGTACAAAGCGCTCTCTGAAACTCCCGGCCTGAAAGTATCCGAGCCGGAGGGCGCTTTCTACCTCTTCCCGGATGCCAGCTCTTTCTTCGGCAAATCCGCCGAAGGCACTACCATCAATAATGCCGATGACCTCTGCATGTACCTGCTGAACAAAGGTCATGTATCCATGGTATCAGGTGCGGCCTTCCAGGCGCCCAACTGTATCCGCCTGTCTTACGCCAACTCCATGGAAAAGCTGGAGGAAGGCGTAAAAAGGCTGCAGAAAGCCCTGGCTGCGCTGAAATAAAGCGCCACTAAGCAAATGTGCGGATGTGCAAATGAAATTCATTTGCATATCTGCACATTCGCACATCTGCAAATTATTTATATATATTTGCATGAAAATTACTACCGATCCATGCCCTCCAGCCAAACATTACTTTACATCGTTATCACAATAGGCGCTATTGCACTGGTATATATGACCATTAAGGACCTGCTACGCAAGCCGGGAAAACAGGAACCTGACACAGCCGGCAGCGGCGACGGGAGGAGCGCGCAGAGCGCCGTACTGCCGTTACAGTTACAGGCCTATGAGCGGCTGGTGCTGCTGGTGGAACGCATCAACCCGCAAAGCCTCATCAGCCGGGTATACCAGCCGGAAATGACGGTGGTGGACATGCAGATATCCCTGGTACAGACTATCAAAGCGGAGTTTGACCATAATATTTCCCAGCAGATCTATGTATCGCCCGCGGCATGGGAAACCGTGAAAACGCTGAAAGAACAGACCATCACCCTCATTAACCAGATAGCCACCCAGTTGCCGCCGGACGCACCGGCCAAGGAGCTGAACAAACAGATACTGGAAACTTTCCTGCAGTCCGGTGAATCCCCTTCAGACGTGGCCGCGCAGATACTGAACGCGGAAGCCAAAAAAATAATGAGATAATTATTTCTTCACCATCTCTACCCTTTTCGGCCGGATCACCTCATACAGCAGGTATCCCTTGCCGTTAAAGGAGATATACAAGGGCTCTCCCATGTACCAGGGCGATCCGGGAGTGGTTTTGGCATGTGCCTGTATGTGCAGGTGCGGCTCCGAGCTGAAGCCGGAATTGCCCACGCAACCCAGCGCCTGGCCCTGCTGCACCCACTGGCCTTCATGCACCACTACGCTGCCCTTCTTCATATGCGCCAGGAATACGTAGCTGGAATCCGTTTCCAGCAGCACCTGGTTGGTGTTCTGCGGACCCCGGTCCATGTTGGGGGGGATATTGTCGGGGTTATCACTGTATGCCCGCACTACGCGGCCACTGCAGGGCGCATAAATAGTATCGTTGAATATCTCGTAGTCTTCCAGCCGGCGGCTGAATATCTTGTCGGCCCGGCCGCCCCAGTCGTTCAGCTTCACGATGTCCATGGCATAGATAGCGCCCCGCAGGCTGAAATGAAAAAGATTGGTGGGCAGCCCCTTACCGCCCTGCAGCACAAAATAGCGGCCCGTTTTCAGCGGGAAAGCCAGTTCTATACGCTGCTGCCGCAGGCCGGTGGTGCCGGTAAAATAACCGGTGCACAGGAGGATGAATATCCCTGCCCATACCAGTGACAGGACCCGCTTCCAGGCGCGTGGCGCCGCCCCCCTTTTTTTACGGAAAAAAACGGACAGCAGGCATAGCAGCAGGCAGATGCCGAATGCAAACTTGGCATGCACCGTAAGGTACACCCAGGTGCCATACAGGTATACGAACAGGCCCAGGGTCAGGGCCAGCAATAAACGGGACCAGCCATACCGGAAAGGTTTGCCGGTGGCTGTAAGCATCAGCACCAGGCTCAGTAACGCCAATGCCAGTGTGATGAATAAAATGCCGTAAATGAACATATGCAAAAGAACAAAATTATGTAACATTGTTTATGGAAAAACACGTAACAGATGCCGGCATTATTATTCAACCGGTATACACCCAGCCGGTACCTTTAACGGAGCTGCCGGGCCAGTTCCCTTACACCCGCGGCATACATGCTACCATGTACCGCGACAAGCTGTGGACCATGCGGCAGTATGCCGGTTTCAGCACGGCGGAGGCTTCCAATGAAAGATACCATTACCTGCTGCGGCAGGGCGTAATGGGGCTGAGCGTAGCGTTTGACCTGCCTACCCAGATAGGCTATGACTCCGACCATCCCATGGCGGAGGGCGAAGTAGGCAAAGTAGGCGTAGCCATTGATTCCCTGGAAGATATGGAGCGGCTGTTCAAAGGCATTACGCTGGAAAATATCTCCACTTCCATGACCATTAACGCCACGGCATTCATCCTGCTGGCATTGTATGTGGCCCTGGCCAAAAAACAGGGCGCAGACCTGAAAAAATTGTCCGGCACCATCCAGAACGATATACTGAAAGAGTACGCCGCGCGGGGCACTTTTATTTATCCCCCGCAACCTTCCATGCGGCTCATTACCGACATCTTTGCCTGGTGCAGCCGGGAAGTGCCCCGCTGGAACACCATCTCCATCAGCGGCTACCACATTCGGGAAGCAGGCGCCAATGCCGTGCAGGAGCTGGCCTTTACCCTCTCTAACGGCAAGGCATACCTGAAAGCCGCACTGGAAAAAGGACTGGATATAAATGTGTTTGCACAGCGCCTGTCCTTTTTCTTCAACGCGCACAACCACCTGTTTGAAGAAGTGGCCAAGTTCCGGGCCGCCCGGCGCATGTGGGCCAACATTACCCGCTCCCTGGGCGCTACGGACGCCAAGGCGCAGATGCTGCGCTTTCATACGCAAACCGGAGGCAGCACCCTCACGGCCCAGCAACCGCACAACAATATTGTACGGGTGGCCGTGCAAACCCTGGCCGCCACCCTGGGCGGTACCCAGTCCCTGCACACCAACGGGTATGACGAAGCCCTTTCCCTGCCCACGGAAGAAGCAGCCCGCATTGCGCTGCGCACCCAGCAGGTCATCGGGTATGAAAGCGGGATAACGGATACGGTAGACCCGCTGGCCGGCTCCTACTACGTAGAAGCCCTTACCAATGAGGTAGAGGCAAAAGCCTGGGACCTGGTGGCCCGCATTGATGCGATGGGCGGCGCGGTAAGCGCCATAGAGCAGGGCTTTGTGCAGGAGGAGATAGCGCGCAGCGCTTACAAATACCAGCAGCAGGTGGAGGATGGCGAAAAGATCATTGTAGGGGTGAACAAATTCACAATGGAAGAGCAGGCCGCACCGGACGTGTTCCGCATAGACGACAGCATCCGCAGGGTACAGGCCGAACGCCTGCAGTCGCTGCGCGCCAGGAGGGATAACCAGCAGGTGCAGGCATTGCTGCAGCAACTGGAAGCAGGCGCCCGCACGGAAGATAACCTGATGCCGCTGGTGGTAACGGCCGTGGAAAACTATTGTACGCTGGGAGAAATTGCCGACACCCTGCGGAAGGTATGGGGAGAACATAGGTAGTTTTCACTATTTTTACAGCATGCATCTGATTTACTACAATACCTGCCCGCTCTGCGGGTCGTCCAACATACGAAAGGCACTTGCAGCAAAGGACCATACGGTATCAGCAGAAAAGTTTGAGATCTGGCATTGCGGCCATTGCACCGGCCGGTTTACGCAGCACGTACCCGACAGCAGCCACATCGGGCGCTACTATCAGTCCCAGGAATACATCAGTCATTCCGAAACGAAAAAAGGCATCATCAATCGTTTATACCACAGCGTTAGGAAGATCACCCTCCGCTCCAAGCAGAACTGGGTACGCGCCGCTACCGGTCTCAAACAGGGCAGCCTGCTGGACATCGGCGCAGGCACCGGCGCCTTCCTGCATTACATGCGGCAGAACGGGTGGCAGGCCACCGGCCTGGAACCGGATGAACAGGCCCGGCAGAACGCGCAGAAAATATATAAAGTGGAGGCCCTGCCGGTGGAGGAGCTGTTCTCCCTGCCCGCCGGCGCTTACGATGCCATTACTATGTGGCATGTGCTGGAGCATGTGCATGAGGTGCATGCCTACCTGCGGCAGATACATACCCTGCTGAAACCTGAAGGCGCGCTGCTGATCGCAGTGCCGAACTATACCTCCCCCGATGCGGAATATTACGGTGAGTACTGGGCCGCCTACGACGTGCCCCGCCACCTGTACCACTTCTCCCCTTCCTCCATGGAACAATTGCTGCAGCAGCACCGGCTGAAGATCGTGAAAAAACACCCCATGGTGTTCGACGCCTTTTATGTAAGCCTGCTAAGCGAAAAATACAAAACCGGCCATCAGCGCATGCTGGCCGGCGCCTGGCACGGGTTCCGCTCCTACCGGAAAGGATTGAAGGAAACGGACCGCTGCAGTTCCATTGTCTACGAATGCAAACTGGCGTAAAAATATGCGGATGTGCAAGGCTGCACATCCGCATATTCATTAATACAGGTAATTCAGCGCTACCCGGTCATTTGCGTTAAACGTACGGTTGCCGCCGTTAGAGCAGGCCAGCATCCAGGAAGCCGCATCCGAGCCGGTGGGCGTACCGGGAATATGTACGGCGCCCACGCCGGCGGAACCTTCGTTACCGCCGCTGCCGCAACTGTAAGCGCGGTTCATGTAATCCGTATGGCGGAAGCCGATGCAATGCCCGATCTCATGCTGTATCACAGACCCCACATAATTTACATTGGGATTGGAGCCGTAAGCCTGCGGGTGCGTGTTCATGCGGATCGTGTTGTAAGGGTTGCCGCTGCTGGTGGGGAAACCGGCAGAGCCCAGGGTGATGAAGCCGCCGCTGGGGCCCTGGTAAAAGCCCTGTATGGTAATGTTGGCAGTGCCGCTGGTCACGCGCTGGAAAGTAATGCGCAGGCCCAATGCATTATACCGGGAGATGGCCAGGTCGGTGCCGTCAATAAAGGCCTGGCTTAAACCGCTCACACGAACGGTGATCACGCGGGGCAGCGCGGTCACCAGGTTGTTGGTGCGGTACTGCTCCACTTCTGCAATACGCAGGTTGGGAGAGGTGGGCGTGGAAGCCAGGTCCTCTTCATCCAGCAATATATCGCCTTCTACCAGGTAGCCGCCTTCTATTTTTCTTACGCCGGCGGTGCTGAAACCTTTGTTACTGATAGCTTGCAATACATCCTGTGAAACGGCTTCCGGCTGTTGTGCCGTTTCATTGCTCTCTTTCTGGCAGGAAATGAACAGGGCGCCGGCCAGCAGGCAGCCAGCCAGCGAAAGGGTTACTTGTCTGATCATACTTGTGGGTTTTGGTTGTTGGAAAATCGACTTGATTTGCTCTTGCATAGTATATGTGTGTTTAGGATAAGTACGGCCATACGCAGGACGCTGGCGCCCCGATGGCGGGCGTCAGAAAGGGTTGTATGATCTCGGTTAAAGGAAAGGTACAGGCAAAATACTGCCGGTGTGAAACGGGGCGTTCCACCTTTCATTTTTTCACCAATAACCGTACGAAGAAGTCCTGAATTTAAACGTCAGACATAGTGCGTTGTGCTGTAACCTGTGCTCTGCTAAAACAGTTCGGATTTAGATTTTGCTTGTTTTCAATTAGATCTTGGTCTGCTGGGTCGCTCATTCATTTTTCACGTTTCCAATATTACAACATTCAAATAATTTAAAAAAAACATTTTTCTTAAGCAATATAAAAAATTGGGAGGTGCAACTGATTTGCCGTAGCTTTAATATGCGCACTACAATGATATTTCCCTGCATGCAACTCATCGTCGCAAGATCGCTACTGGCGCTGCTGTTCCTGTTTGTTTCCCTGCAGCTCCCGGCCCGGCAACAACCTGGCAAAGACACTATATTACAACGCTACGGTATTTTAACGGATAGCGGCACTACGCAACCTGCCCGGCATAAATCCGTTTTTTACCTGGTAAAATTTCGCGCCTATCCCGGTAAAAATGCACTCCAACCTTACGGGTTGGTAAAGGCCCTTACCCGCCATCATTATATCCTGCAGCAGGCAGTCACCGATACCGCGCTGCTGCGCAAAGTGGCGTATACCTATGCGGCCAACAGCAACTGGAAAAGCACACCAGTCCTGCTGCGGCAACTGGAACAATTGCGGGATGCGGACAGCATTACCGTGCAGGCCAGCCTGGATACCGGCCTGGCGCTGCCCGCCTGGTGCCGCATATACCGGCAGGTAAGCCGCAGCATCGCCATTATGCGGGTCAAAAAAAGTGACTGGGCGGATTTCATTGCCCAACCGGCACTGCGCTTTGCAGATGCCCTGCGCCGGCCCGGCACCGAAACCGCGATCAGTAACAATGACCTCACACTGAACCGCATTACCGCGGTGCACCGGCAGTACCCGCAATTGCAGGGCCGCAACATGGTAGTATCCCTGAAAGAGAACCTGTTCGATACCACCGATGCGGACATACAGGGCCGGTATATGGCTTCCGGCATTGCCGCCACCAGTGTGGATGCGCATGCCACTATTATGGCCACCCTCGTAGCCGGCGCCGCCAACTCCGCCCCGGAAGGGCAGGGCGCAGCCATGCAGGCTTTCCTCAGCTCCTCGGACTTTAACAGCACCAGTACGGACAATAAGCTGCTGCCGGACGATGCGGCCGCATACCAGGCCCTGGGCATCCGGCTGCAGAACCATTCCTACGGCACCGGCATAGAGAATTACTACGGCACGGAATCCATTGCCTACGATGAACAAACCGCTACCATGGATACGCTGCTGCACGTGTTCTCTTCCGGCAACGATGGCGACCAGGCCCCGGGCAACGGCATCTACAGCGGCATGCCCGGCTTTGCCAACCTGTCCGGCACCTACAAGCAGGCCAAGAACGTGCTGGTGGCCGGCGCTACAGATGGCAGCAACCATGTGCCTGCCACCAGTTCCAAAGGCCCCGCCTACGACGGCCGTGTAAAACCCGAGCTGGTAGCTTATGGCCTGGACGGCACCTCCAATGCTGCTGCACTCACCAGTGGTATTGCCACCCTGGTACAGGATGCCTACATACAGCAGTATGGCCGCGCGCCCTCCACCGCCCTGCTGAGAACCTTGCTGATCAACAGCGCGGACGATACCGGCACCCCGCAGGTGGACTACAGCAGCGGTTTCGGGGCGGTGAATGCGCTCCGCGCCGTGCAAACGGTGCAGGAAGAACGTTTCCGCTCCGGCGCCGTCACCACAGGCAGCAGCCAGCTTTTTTCCCTTACCGTACCGGCGGGGGTGCAGCAACTCAAGGTGAGCATCGGCTGGAACGACCCACCCGCCGCGGCCGACGCCCCCAAAGCCCTGGTGAATGACCTGGACCTCTGGGTAACAGATGCTGCCGGCAACCGCTACGATCCCTGGATACTGAGCGCTTACCCGGATGCGGACTCCCTGCTGGCGCCCGCGCACCGCGGCCGGGATACGCTGAACAATACCGAGCAGGTAACAGTGGATCATCCCTCCGGGGAAATACGTATACACGTAAGCGGTAGTAATGTTCCCCGTGGGCCGCAGGCCTACTATATCGTGTATGAATACATACCCGCCCGCTATTTCAACTGGGACCATCCCGGCCCGGGAAGCCTGCTGGCCGCCGGCAGTACCGTGCCCCTGCGCTGGGCCACCTCCCTGGATGGCAATGGTAATATTTCGTATAGCCTGGACAGTGGGGTCACCTGGCAAAGCATCGTACAGGACCAGCCGCTGGCGGACGGCTCCTACAACTGGGCCGTGCCAGCGGTATTTTCCAGGGCCTGGCTGCGCATGCAAACGACCGATACCGCCTACATCAGTCCTTCCTTTTTTATTGCGCCCACGCCGGAGCCGCGCGTGGGCTTTGACTGTACGGATTCCCTGCTGCTGTACTGGACCGGCCTGCCAGGGGCAGGCAGCTACGAGGTATATGCGCTGGGGGAACAATACCTGGAAAGGTATACCCTTACCCGTGACACCTTCGTGGTTATACACAAACAGGATCTGAACGCCACCTGGCTGGCCGTCGGCGCCGTACATGCCGACGGGTGGACCGGGCAGAAAAGCTATTCCCTGGACTACCGCAACCAGGGCCTGAGCTGCTATGTGGCCAGCCTGCTGGCCGACCCGGTGGACGATGCACAGGTACGGCTCACCCTTAGCCTGGGCAGCCTGTATAACCTGCAGACAATCTGGTGGGAAAAGCTGGCCCCCACCGGCTTTACCGTGCTGCAATCCAGCCCGGTGGACGGCAATCTCAGTTACACCATACCGGACAATGCGCCGCATGCCGGCACCAATTATTACCGGGTGCGCCTGGAAACCGCGGACGGGCGCATGCTGTACTCCGACACCGTATCGGTAGCCATGATAGGGGCCGGCAATACCTTCCTGCTATACCCCAACCCGGCCGGCAATACCCTGCAATTGCTCAGCAGCGCGCCGCAAATACGGCAGGTGCAAATCAGCGACATCAGCGGCCGCCTGTTAAAAACTTACGTGGTCAGCAACATGCAGGAAAGCATAGACGTGGCCCCGCTAACACCCGGTGTATACATTGTAGCGGTATATGAAGAAGGGAAGCGGGTATTCGTGCGGAAGATCGTGAAGCTCTGATGTGCACAAAATAAAAATGTGCAAATGGAACAACCATTTGCACATTCGCATATTTGCACATTCGTATTATTACAGGTGTATTGCCTCTCCGTACGCAGCTTCTATGGCATCCTTCACGGCTTCGCTCATGGTCGGGTGCGGGTGGATGGAATCCAGTACTTCCTGGTAGGTGGTTTCCAGCTTACGGGCGGTAACGGTTTGTACAATAACCTCTGTCACGTTGGCCCCTATCATGTGGGTGCCCAGCCATTCGCCATATTTGGCGTCAAAGATCACTTTTACAAAGCCCTCGGGGGCGCCGGCGCCAATAGCCTTACCGGAAGCGGAGAAGGGGAATTTGCCCACTTTCACTTCGTAGCCGGCTTCTTTGGCGGCCTTTTCGGTATAGCCTACAGAAGCGATCTCCGGTGCGCAGTAAGTACAGCCGGGGATATTCATATAATCGATCGGCTCCGGTTTGTGCGCGTATTTCTTTTCGTTATAGGCGATGGCCTCTACGCAAACAATACCTTCCTTGGAAGCCACGTGCGCCAGTGCCTGGCCCGGTACCATATCACCAATGGCATAGATGCCCGGTACATTGGTCTGGTAGTACTTGTCCACCAGCACCTTGCCTTTGTCGGTTTTGATGCCTAAAGCTTCCAGGCCCAGGTTCTCGATGTTGGCGGTAATGCCCACGGCGCTCAGCACTACGTCTGCTTCCAGGGTCACTTCGCCTTTCTCGGTCTTTACCCTGGCTTTTACGCCGCTGCCGCTGGTGTCCACGCTCTCAACGGAGGAGTTGGTCATGATCTCCAGGCCTTTCTTCTTGTATATCTTTTCCAGCTCTTTGGAAATATCTTCGTCCTCAACCGGCACTATGCGCGGCATAAACTCAACGATGGTCACTTTGGTGCCCAGGCTGTGATAGAAATAGGCAAACTCAACACCGATAGCGCCGGAACCCACTACGATCATGGATTTGGGCTGCTTGGGCAGCACCATGGCGTCACGGTAGCCGATCACCTTCTTGCCGTCTATCTTCAGGTTGGGCAGCTCGCGGGAGCGGGCGCCGGTAGCCATAATGATATGCTTGGCGTCCTGTACAGAGGTCTTACCGTCCTTATCCGTAATCTCCACCTGGTTTTTGCCTTTGAGTTTGGCAGTACCCATCAGCACGTCTATCTTGTTCTTCTTCATGAGGAACTGCACGCCCTTGCTCATTTTATCTGCAGAGCCGCGGCTGCGCTTGATGATGGCCTCAAAATCTGCTTCCGCCTTGCTCACGCTGATGCCGTAATCTTTGGAATGCTGTATATATTCAAATACCTGCGCCGATTTCAGTAGTGCCTTGGTAGGGATACATCCCCAGTTCAAACAGATACCGCCCAGGCTCTCCCGCTCTACAACGGCTGTTTTAAATCCAAGCTGAGAAGCACGGATAGCAGCCACATATCCACCGGGGCCGCTACCAATTACGATTACGTCGTATGCCATATTGCTTAATTTTAATTAAAAACTTGCCAAAGATAGGTAATAATGTGTTGATATGCTAATATGTAAATGTGCTGATGAAGCAGCACGAAATCCCCGTGCATATCCATCAGCACATCCATATATGCTTATACCATGCCTTATCGCAGGTCTACCACTTCCACTCCCGGGTACTTTTTGGGATCAAAAGTAAAGGTAGCGTCTGACACATTGGCGTTAGGCTTGAAATTGGTGATCTCGTAAGTATACTGGTTGCCGTTCTTCTCGAACACCTTCATACGGGCAATGTTCTGCTGTTTTTTGTCTACAGAAAGAATGACCTTGAAAATGCTTTTGGATTTGTCCGTCGGGGTCATTTCTATGTTCTGCAGGGTTTTGCCCTTTTCGGAGGTTTCCCCGGCCAGGCGGTACAGGAAGTCCTTGTCATAGAAGTTGGTAAATAATTTGGCAGGCGTAATAGTGGTTGCGCCCTGGTCTACGCTGTTGATCGTCACCTCGTTCACGTCTTTGGAATAGGTCCAGGAGGTCTTGTTGTCGCTGATGATCTCCTGCCCTTCCATCGTCACTTTATATTTAGGCCCTTTCAGGTATACGGTACCTTTCCGGGAATCTGCCACGCTGTTATTGGCGCCATGCACCTTCAGTACAAAATCGGCTGCTACAGATTTGAGGGATTTGAATTTTTTGCTCACATTATCCAGTACAGACTTGGCCTTCGGATCATTTTGCCCCCCGGACTGCGCCACACTGTTAAATACCACGCTCCCCATCAACATGCCCATTAATACAATTTTCTTCATCGTTTAAGTATATTTTGGTTTTCTGTTTCTACTCAACAATAGACAAATGTTATGCCGGTACGTTTAAAACACCCGTTAAAGAAATGCCAAAATCGCTATAAGGTGTTCAGTATCTCTTCCAGGTCGGCCTCTGTCTTAACCATTACATCGCGGGCCTTGCTGCCCATGTTAGGCCCTACAATGCCCGCCTGCTCCAACTGGTCCATCAGGCGGCCGGCGCGGTTGTAGCCCAGCTTCATCCGGCGCTGCAGCAGGGAGGTAGAGCCCTGCTGGTTCTGCACGATCACGCGGGCGGCTTCCTCGAACAGCGGGTCCCGGTCCTGCAGGCTGAACTCCTTGCCTTCCAGCTCCTTCTCATCCACGTACTCCGGCAGCATAAAGGCTTCCGGGTAGCCGCGCTGATCTCCGATGAACTCCGCCACCTTCTCCACTTCCGGCGTATCCACGAAGGCACACTGCAGGCGCACCAGCTCCCCGTTAAAGGACACCAGCATATCGCCCTGGCCTATCAGTTGCTCCGCGCCGCCAATATCCAGGATGGTGCGGGAGTCTATCTTGGAGGATACCTTGAAGGCGATGCGGGCCGGGAAGTTGGCCTTAATGGTGCCGGTAATGATATTCACGGACGGGCGCTGCGTAGCGATGATCAGGTGGATGCCCACGGCGCGGGCCAACTGGGCCAGGCGGGCGATGGGCATTTCCACTTCCTTGCCCGCCGTCATGATAAGGTCGGCAAACTCGTCTATCACCAGCACAATGAAAGGCAGGTACCGGTGCCCCTTCTGGGGGTTGAGCCGGCGCTGCACAAACTTATGGTTATATTCCCGGATGTTGCGGGTGCCGGCTTCTTTCAGCAGGTCGTAGCGCACATCCATTTCAATACACAGGGCATTGAGGGTGTGGATCACCTTCTTGGTATCCGTGATAATGGCGTCCTCCTCTCCCGGCAGCTTGGCCAGGAAATGCTTCTCTATCAGCTTGTAGAGGCTCAGCTCCACTTTTTTCGGGTCCACCAGCACGAATTTGAGCTGGGAAGGATGCTTCTTGTACAGCAGGGATACCAGCAGGGTGTTGATACCCACGGATTTACCCTGGCCGGTAGCCCCTGCCATCAGCAGGTGCGGCATTTTGGCCAGGTCCGCAATAAAGTTCTCGTTGTCTATCTTTTTGCCGATGGCAATAGGCAGGTCCATGTTGTTGTGCTGGAACTTCTCAGAGGCCAGCAGCGCCTTCAGGGACACGATGCTCTTTTTCACATTGGGCACTTCTATACCGATGGTACCCTTGCCCGGTATGGGCGCAATGATACGGATGCCCAGGGCGGCCAGGCTCAGGGCGATATCATCTTCCAGGTTCTTGATACGGGATATGCGCACACCGGCCGCCGGCACGATCTCGTACAGGGTAACGGTAGGCCCTACGGTAGCGCTGATCTTCTGTATGGAAATATCGTAGTTCTTGAGCGTATCAATGATCTGGTTCTTGTTCTTTTCCAGCTCCCCGGCGTCCTGCACCACTTTCTCATTCACATGCGATTCCAGCATCTCCAGGCCGGGGTACTGGTAATCGCGCAGGTCCAGCATGGGGTCATAAGGATCCGCATGTACCGGTTCCCGCACCAGCTCCACATCCTCCGGCAGGTCCTCCTCGGCGTCTTTCAGCTCCTTTATCTCGAAGGCCACCTCTTCCGGCGGGGTGCGTTTCTTTTTAGGCGCGGGCTCTACCGTTTCCTCTATATATAATAAGGGCCCGGCTTCTTCTTCCTCTTCCGGCTCTTCGGCTGCTGCCGGCTCCTCTTCCTCCTCCAATGGGATGTCCGGGGCGGGCGGAATGTAGGTGATGCCAGGGCCGGCGGGCGCCTGTTCCCGCTCTACCAACTGCATATCGGTATCTTCTTCCGGCTCATTGTCCGCGTTGGGCGGGATCACCATTACGCCGCCGTCGCCTTTCAGCGCATTTCTACGCTTGGCGGAGGGCTCCGCGGCCACCATGGCAGTGGCCGCAGCAGTGGAAACGGGCGCAGGCGCCGGTTCCGGTACCGCCCTGGGCGGACGCGGCTTGCGCTCCGGCCATTTGAAATCAAAATTGAATTTCCAGATCAGCCAGGAAAGGCCGGCCACTATGAGTAAGAGGGCGGTGCCGGTTTTACCGATAAACCCGATGCTCCAGCGGTTAATGGCATCGCCCAGGGCGCCGCCCCAGGGGAAACCATCGTGGATGGCAATGAAGGCCATACCGGTGCTGATGAACAACAGCCCGAACAGTATATGCTTGATATTGCGCCAGATACGGAATACCCGCCGGCCTACAATGAAATTGATCCCAAGGATAAAGAACAGGTAACAAAAGAAATAGGATGCTACGCCCACGCCCCTGTAAAAGAACCAGTGGGAAACAAAGGCGCCCAGCCTGCCCAGCAGGTTGTCTACCTTCAGGTCTGTCATGAACAATACGTCAGCGGAATAACGGAACACCTTATCCTGGTCTTCCTGCCAGGTGAACAGGTAGGAGGTAAAGGCAATAAAAAAGTACACGGACAACAACAAACATATCATCCCCAATACCTTATGCGTGCGCTCGTCTTTTACCAGCTCTTTCACCTTCACTTCTGCTTCCTTGTCTTTCTTCAGCGTATTCGCGTCAGGTGCACTACTACGTAACTTTTTGCTCTCCGGTTTTTCTGATTTCAGTTTATTTTTTGACATAATATGGTGTCAAAAATAGGAAAGATATTTTAGTAATGTGCGGATGTGCCCATATGTACGTCATAAGCTGCTGATCGCCGCCATCCACCTGCTTATAAACTCCAGTACGGCAGGATCTATTGTCTGGTCAAGGGAACTATATTCATCTATGCGGCAGGTTTTGCAGCGCTGGAAGAGGTGGTTCAGCCCTTCAAAGCTGCGTACCGTTACCTGCTGGTTGCCGCCTTTCAGCAGCGCCTGCTCTATGGCCTGCAGGTTGCTGCCGGCATCCAGTTGCACATCTGCCGCGCCGCTCACGGCCAGGAAAGGGCAGCGTATTTTCGCCAGGTACTCCGCCGGCCGGTGCTGTATAACGGACAGGCGGTGCGGCGTAGCCTGTGCTGCCAGCGAGGCTTCCACAAAGCGCTGCTCGCTCATAAGCGCATACAGGTTGGGAATGTGCCGGTACAGTTCCTGCAGGATGGCCGGTCCCTGTTCGGCCACGGCGGCCGGGTCGGTTGCCGAAGTCAGCAGGTCAAACCAGGGCTTTGCATAGCGCAGGTTTTGCTGTATAACGGAGTCCTGCGCATTTCCCTGCACGGCGTGCAGCACCTGCATTAACTGTATTTCCTGCAGTTGCCGGCCGCTAAGGCCCGGGCCGGCCATGGACACTACAAAAGCCACGCTGTCATTGCCCGCCGCTGCGATCTGGGCTACGGCGGCGCCTTCGCCCTGGCCCAGGAGGCCGATATGCTGCGCATCCACATCCTTGCGGCTGCGCAGGTAAGCGATGGCCGCACGCACATCCGCCGCCTGGTCGTCCAGGGTAGCCGCCTCGTAATTACCGGAGCTGGCGCCGGCGCCACGATCGTCATAGCGGAGCACGGCTATGCCTTTGCGGGTAAGATAGTCCGCCAGCACGGCAAAGGGCTTGTGGCCCAGCATTTCCTCGTTCCGGTTCTGGGGGCCGGCATCGCTGAGCAGGATCACGGCCGGGTAGCGCCGCGCGCTGTCTGCCGGGCGGGTAAAGGCGCCGGCCAGCGCTATCCCGGGGTCCTGGCTGCTGAACATCACTTCCTCCTGCCGGTAGTCAAAGGGCGGCTGCGGGTCCTGCGGGCGGCGGTACAGCGCTTCCCGCCGGATCTCGTCTTTGGAAATATTCAGCGGGAACTCGTCGCCGCTCTGCTGCAGGTGGCCGTTGAACCGGTGGTTGGCGGCATCCCAGCCGCCTTTGTAGGCCAGCCCTATTTCGTTTATCCGGAAGCGTAATATACCGTGCGCATAGGTCACACTGTCCATTGGCAGCGCTACATCCGTCTTGTCCGGGCTTCTGAGCTGCCCGTGGTAACCGTGCTTATCTTTTTCCAGCACTACCAGCAGGCGTTGTTTTTCGCCCATGTAGTTGCTGAACACGCCGTACCAGGTGCCGGAAATATCGTGCTCCAGGTCCTGTGCGCATACGGCGCCTGCCTGGCCCATGCATAGCAGCATGGCCAGCAGCCAGTATTTTACTTTTACCATCATTTGATCTTTAAAACTCCCAATAACAGGTTGATCCATCCCGCAATAAACACTACACCGCCAATGGGCGTGATGATGCCTGCACCCCGCAGCCCAACGGTATTGGTCATTTTGAGTACCGTTAACAGGTAGAGTGAACCGGAAAAGAGCAGGATGCCCGCTATAAAACACCTGCCGGCCCATAATAGTTGAGGCCCGGGTATATGCGCGTATAAAATGCCTGCTGCCAGCAGGGCAAATACGTGGTAGAACTGGTAAGTAACGCCTGTCTGGAAGGTGCTTACGGTTTCCGGCGGCACCAGCTCCCTGAGCTTATGCGCCCCAAATGCCCCCAATATCACGGCCAGTCCGCCCAGCACAGCGGCCCAGACTAAAAAACCCTTATGCATGCTTTACGATTTCAAATGTTTCCAACGAGATATGATCCGAGTCAATGATATGCTGTGACTGCTGGTAGAACGGCTGCCGCTCCGCCAGCTTCTTTTCTATGAAAGCGGTCAGGTCCTCGTCCGGCAGGTCCTGTATCAGCGGGCGCTTGTACTTTTTGCGCTGCAGGCGCTCCACCATGACGGGTACGGACGGGTTCAGCCAGATGGTGATGCCGTTCTCGTTCATAAAGTCCATGTTATCCTGGAAACAGGGCGTACCGCCCCCGCAGGAGATCAGGAAACGCTCTTCTTTCCCCAGTTCCCGCAGCAGGGCGCTTTCCTTTTCCCGGAAATAGTCCTCCCCTTTGGTCGCGAAAATGTCGCTGACCGCCATGGCTTCCTCCGCCACGATCACTTCATCCAGGTCATAATAGGGTAGTTCCCAGTGTTCGGCAAGCTGTTTTCCCCAATAGGTCTTGCCGGCGCCCATAAAACCGATTAAAAATATCTTCAAGCTGTCTGATTTTTTACAGGTTCCAAACTAATTCGCCGTCCAGGCAAGCACCATCCCTTCCTCGCTTTCCATCACATAATATTGCAAATATAGCCGTGCAATTGTATCCAACCTGTTAAAATTACAGGATATAAAGCCGGCCGGGTGAAAAAGGAAGGGCTCCAATTGCATATGTTCCTTAAAATCAACGCCTCCAAGCCCGTACCATTTGTAGACCGCTTCCTTGGCGCTCCAGCACACGGTTTTATGCGCCAGGCCCTGCAGCGGATCTATAAACGCCTGCTCCGCCGGGCCCAGGAACTTGTGGGACACCTTTTCTATCTTGGGTTGTATGGCCTCTATGTCAATGCCTACCGGCCTGGTTTTGCTCACAATGGCGGCCACATAATCCTGGCAGTGGGAAATGGAAAAGTGAAAGCTGTTGCATTGCAGGTACGGCTTTCGGCTGTCCATGATACGTATTTCCGGTACGGGAAAATCCGGGAACAGCTCCAGCAGGAGGTAACGGCCGGCAAAATGCTGCAGGCGCTTATGGGGATGATGTATTTCCGGGGATATATTGACCCTGGTACGAAAAAAGCCCTCTTGTTCACCTATTTTCCACACTCCCAGCCTGGTGCCCTGATCCATTTGTATGGTACGTATTAATGGCATATCTTGCCAAATTAATACAAAATTAACTAACACATGATCCTGTCTGATACACGCATCCTGGAAGAAATTGAAAAAGGGACCATCGTGATCTCGCCCTTTGACCGGAAATACCTGGGCACCAACTCCTATGACGTGCACCTGGGCAGGCACCTGGCTACCTATAAGGACCGTGTGCTGGACGCCCGCCGGCATAATGAGATCGAGCATTTCGAGATACCGGCGGAGGGTTACATACTGCAACCCGGCACCCTGTACCTGGGCGTGACGGAAGAATATACCGAGACCCATGCCCATGTGCCCTTCCTGGAAGGCAAAAGCAGCACCGGCCGCCTGGGTATAGACATACATGCTACTGCCGGCAAAGGGGACGTGGGCTTCTGCAACACCTGGACCCTGGAAATTTCCTGCGCCCAACCGGTACGTGTATACGCCGGCATGCCCATCGGGCAGTTGATCTATTTTGTGGTGGAAGGCGAAGTGGCTACCTTTTACAATAAGAAAGGCAATGCCAAATATAACAACCGTACCGTGAAGCCGGTAGAAAGCATGATGTGGCGGAATGAGTTTTAGTGAGGGATACAGGCAAACAGTTAATCATAAATTGACTTTCTGTCGCCTATATCTATTACTAAGATTGTAAGAATATTGTCGTGTATATTGTAAATTACCCGGTAATTACCTACTCTGATACGGTAACCTTCCCTTCCCATTAATTTCTTGCAGCCCGGCGGGCGGGGATCACCCGCCAGTGCTTTTATCTTTTCGGTGATCTTCTCCCGTTCTCTGGCAGGAAGTTTGTACAATTTCTTCTGTGCGCCTTTCTCAAGGATGACATTATACATATCATCAGCGCTTTGATTTGGGTTTAGGCATATCCTTCAGTACTTCTTCCAGCGTCACAAATTCTGCTTTACCGGAATTGATTTTCTTCATAGCCCGGTCATAAGCTTTAATATCATCCAGCTCTTCTGCTTTTGCCAATAACTTTTTAAATTCCTTTTCCGGAAGCGAAACCCGGTCTCCTCTTTTCCTTATGTGCAATGCTTTCATTATTTTACAGTATTCTATGCATAAATATGGCATTTTTAAGTTACACTGCCAAAAGATGCAATTTTAAGCGACCAGTTTTCTTTATTGCCCCAGCTCCATCAGCCCAACATCATCCAGTATCACCACGCCCGATGCTGTCCGGTCAAAAATAAAGCCGATGCTATAGAGGCTGTTCATCAAAAAAGCCGGGTGCTGCTTTTGCAGCATATCCAGGTTATAATAAAAAAAGTCAGGGATCGACTCCGCATCATCATCCTTACTCAGGAAAGCGAACTTTGCCAGTTTTTTCTGTATCTGCGGTTGTAATGGCGCACAGGCGCTTAACGGGAAGCGGACCTGGTGACCCTGCCGGTCCGTTAATTCCAGGGTAAAGTCGATCGCCTCGTCCTTTTCTTCCTTTTCAGCTTTCTTTTCAGCTTTCTTTTCATCCTTCGCTTGCTTCCCTTTCCTGACATGACGGGCGCTTTCCTTACTTTCCGCGAGGCTGAACACCAGCGAGCGGCCCGCCAGTTGCAGGCGGGCGCTGTCGGGCAGTATAAAAGTATACCGTCCGGGCAAAGAGTCCGCCCCTTCCCTGCTCCACCCGATATACGCAGCACGGCTGATATGATCCTTCCACATCAGGTCGTGCCGGGCCTCCCGCCATACGCTCAGGTGTCTGGCGGCAATGGATACGCCCGGCAGGGTAGCCGTCCGCAGGTCCAGGTCTTCTTCATAGCGGGCAATGAAAGTGGACCGGCTATCCTCGAACTGGTTGAAATAGATCTGCTCCGGCAGCCATTGCCGCCCGTACCGGTAATCCATGAAAAGAGGCCGGTAGGCTGTATCACCTTTCAGGTTTATATCCAGGAAAGCGCTGATATACACTTTCGCGATCTGCTCCTGGTCTTTGACGGGCATTACATTGGTAATGTTATACAGGTTGGCGTAAGGGCTGCTGCCATCATATTTTCCCCAGGTGGTGTTGAATTGCCCGTGGTTAGCATGATGCACATACAAGCCCGCTTTAAAGCCCGTATAGCCATCGTCATACCGGATACGGTGCCAGGGGCTCAGGCCTCCGTATGACTTCATATCCATATCGTGCGTGCCCTGTATCACAAAATAGTTGATGTTCTTCAGCGGCGCCAATATGCCGGCGGGCTTGTATTGCCCGTCTACCGGGGCGATGGCCACGTAGGCTTTGATATTGAAATTAAAATCGAACGCCTCGCTGGCATTGTCCGGGTGACAGGGCAGGGTATTGAACAGGGCCGCATGGGACATGGCCTCTCCTCCCCTGGAATGCCCCATTAAAGCAATGCGGTCCATATCTACCCGGTGGTAAAAAGGATTGCCCGGCTCCCGGTTCCATTTCCGCCAGCGCTCCAGGTGCTTCAGCATCAGCCAGCCCCGGACGCCGTTCTCATTTTTCAATCCTCCCGAGGTGATGTCCGTAAAGCTGGTGTTCATAAAGTTCTCGTCCACAGACGCTACAATATATCCCCGGCTGGCCAGCAGTTCCGCCAGGTAATCATACCCCCGCTCCGACCAGTCCTGCGCCAGGTGGTTGCCATGTACCACCAGCACCAGCGGCGCAGGCCCCTGCAGGTTTTCCGGGTACCATACCATCGCATTCAGGGGTAGTTCGGTAGCATCAAAACCAAAGTACCAGGTACGTAATTTACCATAGATGCCGCTCCAGGATTTGAGCAGCAGGGAGGCATCCACCGTGGGGGTTTTGATCTTCACGGCTTTATTGTATAGCGGCCGGCGCTTGTCGTTCCCCGAGCCATAGGTAAGGAAGGACACTTTATAATTGCCCGGCCGGGAAGGATCGGCTGCCGCAATAGCCGGCGGCAGCGGGGCTGTCATTTTATAGTTCCGGGTAGGCGCCACCGGGTTGCCGGGATACCGGAAAAGGTACAGGCCAATGATAATGCCGGCCAGCCCGGTGAACAGCGCAAGCAGGGTAAGGACCTTTTGAGGCCGGGACCATTTTTCCCCGCGGTGCCTGCGCCAGTAGGACAATGCCCCCAGCAGCAGCGCCGGGAACAGGATCAGCATCGTGATCAATATCCAGCCGGCCGCCCGCAGCCGGAAGAAATAAAGGATGCAGAAAATGGTAAAGGCCACCCCCATCCTGAAATAAGGAGGCGTTTTGCCGGCCAGGAACACCGCCCGGCTGATCAGCCAGGCCGCCAGCAAAGCAGGAATGACGCGGCTAAGCAGCGCAAGCAGGTAATACCCGAATCCCACTCCCCTGAACAGCAATCCATCCGCCATGGTAAAGACCAGGAACAGCAAGGCAGCGATCAGTATCCCGATGCCGGCAGCTTTCAGGGTAGCCCGGGAAGGAGTGATAAAAGTGAGGGCTTGCTGCAGCCATTTCCGGGCGCGACGCCGGAAGGTTTGTTGGGTTTCATGCATAAGCGTAGATTAAGTGATGCCAGGGCAGGTACAAAATAGGGAATTGCGCATAAAAAAAGGGCCTCTTTTTACAGAAGCCCTTCCATGAAATTTTTACGGTGGGGTGGCTAATGGGGCTCGAACCCACGACCCCCAGAACCACAATCTGGTGCTCTAACCAACTGAGCTATAGCCACCATCTCGATTTTTCAGGACTGCAAAGATAAAGTAATTCATGCGCAATTTCCAAATGTAAACAAAAAAAGTTGCTGACACCCGCCACCGGTCCTCAACAAGTAGTTACTAAGCACTTTTTTCCCTTTCTTTGCCCTCTCTAAAAGATGATGATTGATGACGATATACCTGATACCGTTCATTTCTGCCTTCATAGGCTGGTTTACCAACTGGATCGCCATTAAGATGCTGTTCCACCCGCGGGAGCCCCGCAGGCTGGGCTTTATTACCCTGCAGGGCATCTTTCCAAAACGGCAGCGGCAGTTTGCCGAAAAGCTGGGCAAGCTGGTAGCCGATGAACTGCTGTCTTTTGAAGATATCCGCCAGAAGCTCACAGACCCGCAGAAGATCAAAAGCATCATCCCCGTGGTGGAAGACCACCTGGAACATTTTCTCCGCAAAAAACTGCCGGACGCCATGCCCGTGCTCTCCATGTTCATTGGCGACAACACCATCAAGCAGATCAAGGAAGTGCTGGTGGCCGAACTGGACAGCCTCTTCCCCGTTATGATCGACAAATACCTCCAGAATACTAAAGACGAGCTGGACCTGGAACGCATCGTTACAGAAAAGGTGGCCGGCTTTTCCTCCGACAAGTTGGAGCAGATCCTCCAGGGCATTATGTCCAGGGAATTCCGTTTCGTGGAAATACTGGGCGGTGTGCTGGGCTTCGTGATAGGGCTGGTACAACTGCTGATGACGCAACCGTTTTAAAATTCCAAATTCCAAATCCCAAAAACCAAATCCCAAAGTGGCGGTCGTGACTCAGCAATTGAGCAACGTTACCTGTTCATTAATGAGCCGGCAGTATTTTTGGAATTTGGGATTTGGAATTTGGGATTTGGAATTTGGAATTTGGAATTTCCCTTCCCTGACTGTTAACTAGTGTTAAGACCTTTTACCGCGTTTTTTCCCGGTTTCCACGGCATAATTTACCCACTCGTCATAATGGCCCGCAACCTATACAGGGGACTGATATTTTTGCCACCAGTTGACAACCAATAGAAGAAACACCGATGAACAAATGGTATTTAATGGTGGCTGCCGTCCTGCTTGGGCAAGCCCCCTTGTTTGCACAGATCATCACCGCCCCGGGAGCAGGCACCGGGGGGAAGCAGGGCGCAGGCGGGCAGCGCCCCCAGAACCTGCCGCAGATCGGCCACCTGTATGGCAAGCTGGTGGACGCCTCCACCAAAAAACCCGTCCCCTACGCTTCCATCGCTTTGCTGAAGCTCCGCGACTCCAGCGTGGTAAATGGCATGCTCACCAGGGAGAACGGGGAGTTCAGCCTGGAAAAGCTGCCCTTCGGCACCTTCAATATGCGCATTACGTTCATGGGGTATGAAACCATCTACAAGCGCGTATCCATCAGCCCCAAATCCATTGACCAGGACCTGGGCAACATTCCCCTCCGCGCCGATGCCAAACTGCTGGGCACCGTGGAGGTCACCGGCCAGAAAAGCGCCTTTACCATGGGCATCGATAAAAAGGTGTTCAACGTAGACCGCAACCTGGTGAGCGTGGGCGGTACCGCCCAGGATGTGCTGAAGAACGTGCCGGCCGTAAACGTGGATATTGACGGCAACGTGACCGTGCGCAACGCCTCCCCCAATATATTCGTGGACGGCAAGCCCTCTACCCTCACCCTGGACCAGATACCGGCGGATGCCATCGAAAGCGTGGAGCTGATCACCAACCCCTCCGCCAAGTACGATGCGGAAGGCATGTCCGGCATCATCAACATCGTGCTGAAGAAGAACAAGAAAGCCGGCATCAACGGTATGATCATGGCAGGCGCCGGCACGGGCGATAAATATAACGGCGGCGGCAATATCAACGTGCGCCAGGGCAAGGTGAACGTGTTCGCCAACTACATGATCAACGCCATGCGCAACTGGGGAGACGGCACTACCGACCGCACCAACTTTATCAACGGCGATACCAGCTCGCTCTACCAGCACAGCGACAGCCGCAATACTCCCCGTTTCCAGTTTGGCCGCATCGGGCTGGATTATTACCTGGACAACCGGAACACCATCTCCATTTCCCAGAACATCGTGGATGGCAACTTCAAGAACTACGAGGACCTGCGCAGCACCTTCAACAAAGGCGACTCCCTGAGCAGCCGTATCAACAACAATAACTTCGGTTTCCGCAACTATACCACCCAACTGGGCTTCAAGCATACCTTTGCAGAGCCCAACAGGGAATGGACGGCAGATGCCAGCTACAACCGCAGCACCAACAGCCGCAATGGCAGCTTCAGCACCCAGCCGCTTACCCCGGCGGGCAACGCTACGGGCCAGCCCATACTGCAGAACAACCATTCCGATGGCAAAACCACTTTCCTCACCATCCAGACGGACTATACTGATCCCATCGGCAAGAACGGCAAGCTGGAGCTGGGCCTGAAAACCACCCTGCGCAACTACAGCAGCATCTACGATGTGTTTGACCAGGATACCGCTACCGGCCAGTACGTGTTCAACGACCTGCTGTCCAACGATTATAAATACAAGGAACAGATCTATGCCGGTTATGTAAACTATGCCGGCACCTTTGGCCAGTGGGGCTACCAGGGCGGCCTGCGCGTGGAGCAATACGTGTATTCCGGCGAGATACCGAGCGAGAGTAAAACGTTCAAGCCCACCAAAGCCAGGCCGGGATTGTTTCCCAGCGTATACCTTACCCGTAAGCTGGAGCATGACCAGGAGCTGCAACTGAACTATTCCCGCCGCGTAACCCGGCCCAACTTTTTCCAGTTGATCCCCTACCGGGACTATACGGACCCGCTGAACCAGCGCGAAGGGAATCCCAACCTGCAGCCGGAATATACCAACAGCGTTGAGTTCTCCTATGTAAAGAACTGGAAGAACAGCAATTTCCTGGGCACCGCCTACTTCCGGAACACCAACAACCTGCTGTCCACCATCAGCACGCCGCTGGGAAAAGACACGCTGCTCACCACCTTTGTGAATGCAGACCACAACAACTCCTACGGCGCGGAGCTGACGCTGAAGAAAACCCTCTTCGGCATCTGGGACATTACCGCTAATACCAACTTGTACCACATGGAAATAACCACCACGCAGGACAAGGAAACCTATAAGAACAGCGATTTTAGCTGGAATGCCAAGATCAATTCCGAGCTGAAGCTGCCGGCTAATTTCACCCTGCAGGTCAGCGGCAACTACCAGGCGCCTACCATTGCGCTGCCCAATAACAACAGCGGCGGCGGCCGTGGCTTTATGATGATACCGGCTTCCGCCCAGGGCACCATCAAAGGCATGAGCAGCGTGGACCTGGGACTGAAAAAAGATTTCCTGAAGAACAAAGCGGCCTCGCTCACCCTCAGCCTTTCCGATGTGTTCAACACCCGGCAGTACGAGCTGAACCAGGTGGCGCCGGCCTTCACACAGGATTATATCCGCAAGCGGGAATCGCGCATACTGCGCCTCACCTTCTCTTACCGCTTCGGCAAGTTTGATTCACAGATATTCAAACGCAAGAACATGAAGGCTGAACGCGAGAACATGCAGAACATGCAGGGCGATCCCAGCCAGAGCATGTAAAGCCGGCTGTTAGCTGCGTAGCAGTTAGCGTATAGGCAAGCGCAATGCCTGCTGCTACGCAGCTACGCAGTTAACAACTGATTATCGCCATTCATCATAAATAGCATCTGTTTAACGCCTATATCTCTACTTTTACGGGAGACCAAATGCTATTATTCCACTGATGATGTACAGGCGCTTACTGTTTGTTTGCACACTGCTGTACAGCTATTGCTACAGCGTGGCCCAAAGCAAGAACGATCTATCCACCATTCAACTGTCCGGCAAAGCGCTGGATGCTGCTACCGGTAAACCCGTGGAGTATGCCTCCGTAGTGTTGCTGCATTTACCGGATTCCACCGTAGCTTATGGCATGTATACAAAGCCCGACGGCAGTTTCCGCTTTGCAGGCATAGCCGCAGGCCCTTATGTGCTGCGCATTACTTTCATGGGCTACGACAAACTGGAAAAAGCCCTGCAGGTAACCGCTGCCAAACCTGCCCTCGCACTCGGCGCCTTAAAGATGCAGGGCGCCGGCAAAACGCTGTCTACCGTAGAAGTGAAAGCGGAAAAGCCCGCCTTCTCCATGCAGATAGACCGGCAGGTGTTTGACGCCGGCAGCCTGGTAACGGCCGACGGTGGCACAGGAACGGATATACTCAAAAATATTCCCAGCGTGGAAGTGGACATTGACGATAACATATCCCTGCGGGGCAAGAGCGTTACCATTTATGTAGATGGCAAGCCCTCCCCCTTCGGCGATCCGAAGACCGCCCTGCAGATGATACCCGCCGAGACCATCGAGCGCGTGGAAGTGATCAACAATCCTTCCGCCAGGTTTGAAGCCCAGGGCGGCGGTGGCATTATCAACATCGTGCTGAAAAAAGACAAGGCCATCGGCTACAATGTAATGGTGAACGCCGGGGCAGCCACCCGCGGGCAATATTACGGCAGCGCCAATGCCAACCTCCGCATGCGCCGGTTCAACTTCTTCGGCAACTATTACGGGCGCTACGACAACCGGAATGGCAGCGGCTACAGCAACCGCCAGAACCTGGTGCCCGACAGCAGCAACACCTCCTACTTTACCCAGGTAAGCCGCAATACCAGCAAAAACAGCTCCCACGGCGGGCGGCTGGGCCTGGATTATTACCTGGACGATCATAATACCATCACCCTGGTGCAGGGCCTGAACTTCGGCAACGGCAACAGCGAGGACAACATCCTGCTGAGCTACCTGGATGCGGACAAGCAGCCGCTGAGATACGGCAACCGCAATAACACCAGCGACCACTATAACCCGAACACCCATACCAACCTCCATTTCCGGCATACCACCGATACGGAGGATGAGGAGCTGACCGCCTATGTGAGCTACAGCAATAACCACGGCAGTAATAACAGCTACTACTATACGTTGTATGAAAAGCCGGGCAACAGCGGTACAGATGATCCCGACCAACAGTCCAACACCGGCCGGAGCCACAACCAGTTCCTGAACGCGCAGGCGGACTATACTACCCCCTTAGGCGAAAAAGGTAAGCTGGAGGCCGGTTTCAGGGCCACGGCCCGCAAAAATGAAAATGATTACAACGCCCTGCTATACAACTGGGATAACCAGGCATATGAAAAGAGCGAGCAGCTCTCCAATAGCTATGAGTACAAGGAGAACGTCTATGCCGGCTACGCCAACATGGCGGGCGCACTGGGCAACCTGGGCTACCAGGTAGGCGCCCGCGTGGAGCAGGCCAGCCTGAAAGGGTACTCCTACAGCAGGGACACCTCGGTGGACAACCGTTTCTTCAACATCTTCCCCAGCGTGTTCCTCAAATACAACCTGCCCCATAACGAGGACCAGAGCCTGATATTCAACTACGCCACCCGGGTGGACCGGCCCAATTTTGACGAGCTCCTGCCTTACGTGAATAACTCGGACCCGCAGAACATCCGCGTGGGTAACCCGGAGCTGCAGCCTTCCCTCACCCACAAGTTTGAAGTGAACTATTCCTCCTACTTCCCGGAGTCCCGCGACTTCCTGAACACCGGGGTGTATTACTCGCAGGCCAATGACGATATAGACCGCATCAGCACCCTGGACACCACTACCGGGGTTACCACCACCATGCCCATGAACCTGGCTACGGACCAAGACTGGGGCGGTAATTTCACCTACCAGTTGCATATTTTCAGGTGGTGGAACGTGACCAGCAATTTCAACCTGGAATACAGCCGCCTTACCGGCGCCGGTGATAACAGCACCCTGTCCAACGAGTACGTGACCTATGGCGTACGGGTGAACAGCAACCTGCGCCTGCCGGCCCGCTTCAACGTACAGTTGCAGGGGCACTACCGCTCTCCCAGGGTACTGCCGCAGGGCACCTTCCGGGCCATGAACGGCATGGACCTGGGCATCCGCAAGGAAATGCTGAAGAACAACGCCCTGGCCATTTCCCTGAACATATCGGACCTGCTCAACACCCAGCAGTTCAGCACCCGGTATGAGACCGACGCCTTCATACAGAATTATGAACGCAAGCGCGCCACCCGTTTTATCAGGCTGAACCTGCGCTACCGTTTCGGGAAAATGGACCCGAACCTCTTTAAAAAGAAAAGACAGCCGGACGAGCCGGTGGAGGAAATACCCGGGCAGGAAGGGATGCAAAGGTTGTAGGCGGCGCGCCTACGACTTTTTCCCGGTCAGCATAGGTACAAAAGAGAAGTTGTCAAAGGTTTCCTTTTCATAGTCGTCTTCGCCGGTACGGGTAATGCGCAGCATGCGCTGCACGTCCTGCCCGCCGACAGGGATCACCATTTTACCGCCTATTTTCAACTGTTTCAGCAGCTTTTCCGGTATCTCCGGCGCAGCAGCCGTTACCAGTATCTTGTCAAAAGGGGCAAAGGTAGGCAGGCCCTCGTAGCCGTCGCCGTAGAAGAAGCGAATGGTAGGATACCGGGATTTGAAGGGGAATTGCTTTACCTGGTCAAACAGCTTCTTTTGCCGCTCAATGGTAAATACATTGGCCTTCAGCTCTCCCAGCACGCAGGACTGGTAGGCGCTGCCCGTGCCTATCTCCAGCACCTTCTCAAAAGGTTTTACCTCCAGCAACTGGGTTTGGTAAGCCACCGTATAGGGTTGGGAGATCGTCTGGTCCTCCCCTATCGGGAAAGCCCGGTCCTCGTAGGCAATGCCTTCAAAGGCGGTGTCCAGGAAATAATGCCGGGGAATGTTGTTAATGGCCGCAAGTACATTTTCATCCGTAATGCCCTTCTGGCGGATATTATCTACCAATTGTCTGCGCAATCCCTTTTGCCTGTAAGAATCTTCGTACCGCCTCATAGCCGCAAAATTAACTATTACCCCCAATTTTCAATGATATGTGGATTACTTGTTTTACTAACATTAGGAGCAACAGGGAACGGAAAAAACGTTTTTTACTCTTTATATTTGACCACAAATAAATTAGGACCATGGATACTATTATTGAAAACAAAGTAACACAATGGCTCAAAGGCGGGTTTGACCCCGAGACCGTGACGGCCGTGCAAAAACTGCAGCAGGGCAACCCCGATGAGCTGGCTGACGCATTTTACCGTAACCTGGAATTCGGCACCGGCGGCCTGCGCGGCATTATGGGCGTAGGCACCAACCGCATGAACAAATATACCGTAGGCATGGCCACCCAGGGCTTTGCCAACTACCTTAAAAAAGCATTTACTGAAGAGATAAAAATAGCCATCGCCCATGACAGCCGTAATAACAGCCGCTACTTTGCGGAAGTAACGGCCAATGTAATGGCGGCCAATGGCATCAAGGTGTTCCTGTTTGAGAGCCTGCGCCCCACGCCGGAGCTTTCTTTCACCATCCGCCACCTCCAGTGCCAGGGCGGCGTGGTGCTCACCGCCTCCCACAACCCCCGGGAATACAACGGCTACAAGGCCTACTGGGAAGATGGCGGGCAACTGGTGCCCCCGCACGATGCGAATGTAATACGGGAGGTGGAGAACATCTCCTCCATTGATGAGGTGAAATGGAGCGGCGGCGAGGCCAACATTACCCTCATCGGCAAGGAAGCGGACGAGGCCTACCTGCAGATGCTGCAAAGCCTTTCCATCAACCCGGACGCCATTGCTGCCCGGCACGACATGAAGATCGTGTACACCCCCATCCATGGCACCGGCATTACCCTGGTCCCGGAAATTCTAAAGCGCTTCGGTTTCACCAATGTGCACGTAGTGGAAGAGCAGGCCACCCCGGACGGCAATTTCCCCACCGTGGTATATCCCAACCCGGAGGAATCCGAAGCCATGAGCATCGGCCTCAAAAAGGCAAAGGAGCTGGACGCCGCCATACTGCTGGGCACCGACCCGGACTCCGACCGTGTAGGCATTGCCGTAAAAGACCTGGAGGGCGAATGGATACTGCTGAACGGCAACCAGACCGCCGTACTGCTGTTCAATTATATTATTGAAGGCCGTAAAAAGAAAGGCCTGGCCGGCCCTACGGACTTTGTGGGCAAAACGGTGGTTACCTCCGACCTGATAGACGTATTTGCCGCGAAGAACGGCGTGCGCTGCTATAACGTGCTTACCGGCTTTAAATGGATCGCGGACCTGATACGGCTGAAGGAAGGCCAGGAGAAATTTATTTGCGGCGGTGAGGAATCCTATGGCTACATGATCGGCGATAACGTGCGCGACAAGGACGCCATTGCTTCCGTAGCCATGATCTGCGAAATGGCCGCCTATGCGCGGAACGAAGGCCGGTCCCTGTACGAACAACTGATCGATATCTATGTGAAGTACGGGTTCTACAAAGAGCAACTGATCTCCATTACCAAGAAGGGCATGCGCGGCGCCGATGAAATTGCGGAAATGATGCGCGGCTACCGCGATGCACCGCCAGCCACCATCAACGGCTCCCCGGTGGTTAAATTATACGACTATCAACTGCAGCAGGTAAAGGATCTCAAGACCGGCGATGTGCAGCCGATCGAGCTGCCCCGCTCCAATGTGCTGCAGTTCATCCTGGAAGACGGCAGCAAGATATCTGCCCGGCCTTCCGGCACGGAGCCAAAGATCAAATTCTATTTCAGCGTACAGGCGCCACTGCCCGGGGCTGCAGACTTTGAGCGGGTGAACAAGCTGCTGGACGACCGCATACAGCAGATTATAAAAGATATGAAGCTGAAATAAATAAAAAGTAACGAAAGAAAAAGTAAAAAAGACTGCAATGAGCCGCTACCGGTTTTTCTTTTTTACTTTTTCTTTTTTATTTTTTATATCAAATACGCCGACCGGATCTCCTCCCCTTCCACCTCCACCATCACCATCTCCTGCAGCGTGGTAGCCAGGGAAAAGCCTACAAAGTCTACCAGCAAGGGGAATGATTTATGCTGGCGGTCCACCAGCACCGCCGTCTGTATCTTTTTAGGCAGGTATTGCAGGAAAGGCTTCAGCGCATACAACATGGTCCGCCCGGAATTAGCCACATCATCTATCACTACAATCACCTTGCCCGTAAGGTCCGTCGTTTCGGACAACTGTACTTCCAGCGGGTGCTGCTTGTCCAGGCGCAGCTCCATCTGCCGGATATTGAACGGCGCGATCTTCCGGAGTATTTCCGCGATGCGCTGCGAGAGGATCACGCCCCGGTCCCATATGCCCGCCAGGATGATCTCGCTCTCCCCGCTGTTATGCTCGTATATTTCATAAGCGATGCGCTCCAGTTTCTTTTGTATAATGTCCGCATTAAGGATCACATTCCTTGTACTCATATGAATGCTTTGAGGTGGTAAAAATAATACGATATTTACTTACATTGCCAAATAACCGTAAATTAGAAAAGTCAAATCTGGAATATGCATCTGTTACAGCAGCTTTTATTTATCATTGTCCTGGTAGCCGCCGTGTACCTGTTTGCCCGTAAAGTACGGGACATCAGGCGCAATATACTGCTGGGGCGGGATATTACCCCGGCCGGCACCCCGGCCGAACGCTGGCGCAATACCTTGCTGTTTGCGCTGGGACAAAAAACGATGTTCAGGAAGCCGTTGGTGGGCGTATTGCACTTTTTCGTATATGCGGGCTTTATCATTATCAATATAGAGATACTCGAGATCATACTGGACGGCGCGCTGAGCACGCACCGCCTTTTTGCCCCCGTGCTGGGCGGGCTGTACCCGGTGCTCATCGGCTGCTTTGAGATACTGGCCGTACTGGTGATCCTTGGCTGCGCCATTTTCCTGGTGCGCCGCAACCTCCTGAAAATACGGCGCTTTACCGGCCATGACCTGGACGGATGGCCCCGTTCAGACGCCAATTATATATTGATCACGGAAATAGCGCTCATGCTGCTGTTCCTAACCATGAACGCATCGGACCAGGTGCTGCAGTCACGGGGAGAGGAGCATTACATTGCCACCGGATCGTTCTGGATATCCGGCCTGCTCACCCCGCTGCTGGACGGTATGAGCAACAGCAGCCTCATGGTCCTGGAGCGCGCCTGCTGGTGGCTCCACATACTGGGCGTACTGGCCTTCCTCAATTACCTGCCTTACTCCAAGCACCTGCATATTGTACTGGCTTTCCCCAACACCTATTACACCGATGTACGGCCCAAAGGTAAAATGGAGAATATGCCGTCCGTACAAAGGGAAGTGCAATTGATGCTGCAGCCGGAACAGGCCGGCAGCGAGCCACCGGCCGACGGCATTCCTAAATTTGGCGCCAAAGACGTGCCGGACCTTACCTGGAAGAACCTGCTGGACGCTTATAGCTGTACGGAATGCGGGCGTTGCACCGCCGCCTGCCCGGCCAATATCACCGGTAAAAAACTCTCTCCCCGCAAGATCATGATGGAAACGCGGGACCGGGCGGAGGAGATCGGCCGCATTATTAAACAGCAGGGCAAGTTTGAGGAGGATGGCAAAACCCTGCTGCATGCGCATATCACTACGGAGGAGCTGTGGGCCTGCACTACCTGCAACGCCTGCGTGGAAGAATGCCCGGTGGGCATCAATCCGCTGCACATCATCCTGCAGTTGCGCCGGTACCTCGTCATGGAGGAGTCCAATGCGCCCGCCGAATGGAATATGATGTTCAGTAATATTGAGAATAACATGGCCCCCTGGAAATTCTCGCCGGACGACCGGGACGGATGGGTAGTTGGCAGTTGACAGTGGGCAGTTATCAAAGCAAATAGTAAAATAATTAATTAACAAATTTCATCCAATGGGCACCCATAAAGATTTGATTGCATATAAAAAGGCTTTTGATGTAGCTATGAGAATATTTGAGATCACAAAACAGTTTCCAAAAGAAGAAAAATATAGTCTCATTGATCAGATCAGAAGATCTTCCAGAGCTGTTTGTATAAATATTGCAGAAGCTTACCGTAAAAGGATTTATCCCGCTCATTTTATTGCCAAAATATCCGATGCAGATATGGAAAGCACTGAAACACAAACCTGGTTGGACTTTGCATTAAGTTGTAATTACTTGAACAAACAAGATTACGAACATTGTATGCAGCAAATGTTGGAAATTGGCAGATTATTATATCATATGCAAATGTATCCTGAAAAATATCAACCTAAAACAGTAAACCTTAAATAACTAATTGCAGTTTGTACAACGCAGACTATTAAACTATCTTACTTGACTGCTAATTGCAAACTGCCAATTGCAAACTAAGAGGAATGAATATCAAAACAATGGCCGAATACGCCGCCAGCGGCGAAACCCCGGAAGTGCTTTTCTGGGTGGGCTGTGCCGGCAGCTTTGACCAGCGCGCACAAAAGATCACCAAAGCGTTTGCTACCATACTGGACAAGGCGGGCATCCGCTTTGCCATACTGGGCAAGGAGGAAAGCTGCACCGGCGATCCCGCGCGCAGGGCCGGCAATGAGTTCATTTTCCAGATGATGGCCCAGAACAATATACAGTTGCTGGACGGCTACGGGGTAAAAAAGATCGTAACCGCCTGCCCACACTGCTTCAATATATTCCGTAACGATTATCCCGAACTGGGCGGCAACTATGAGGTGCTGCACCACACCACTTTCCTGCAGCAGCTCATAGATGAAGGAAAAATAAGACTGCAGGAAGGCGGCTCCTTCAAAGGCCGCCGTATCACCTACCACGACTCCTGCTACCTGGGCAGGGCCAACAACATCTATGAAGCGCCGCGCAAGGTGCTGGAAGCCCTGGATGCCGAGCTGGTGGAAATGAAGCGCTGCCGCACCAATGGCCTCTGCTGCGGGGCGGGCGGCTCACAGATGTTCAAGGAAGAGGAAAAGGGCAATACCCGCGTTAACTTTGAGCGCAGCCGGGAAGCAGTGGCCACCGGCGCCTCCGTTATTGCCTCCAACTGCCCCTTCTGCATGACCATGCTCACCGATGGCGTAAAGGAAGAAGGCAGGGAAGACAGCGTGCAGGTGCTGGACATTGCGGAGATCGTAGCCCGGCAATTGGGCGATTAGCCCCGGAATATCGTAATTTTGCAGCATGATGATCACAACAAACACGATACAACAACTACTGCCTGCCGGCTTTGCACCGTCGTCACGCATATGGATATACCAGAGCAACCGCCCGTTCAATGAACGGGAAAGCCTTGAAATAAACGAGCAATTGCAACAATTTGCCGCCCAGTGGAATTCCCATGGCACCCCGGTAAAAGGTTGGGGGCAATTGCTTTTTAACCAGGTGATCGTACTGATGGCCGACGAAAGCGCCACCGGCGTAAGCGGCTGCAGTACAGACAGCTCCGTGCGGGTTATCAAAAGCCTGGAGCGGCAGTACGACGTAAATCTTTTTGACCGCCTGCTGCTGGCCTTCGTGGTAAAGGACAAACTGGAGCTGCTGCCCATGGCGCAGGTAACCTATGCTTTTGAAAAGGGATTTATCAACGAGGATACCCTCTACCTCAACAATACCGTGCTCACCAAACAGGAAATGGAGCAGCGCTGGCTGGTACCCCTAAGGGACAGTTGGGTAATGAAGAAAGTAAGTGTATAATATTTTTAAAATATCCTTACATTTGATGCCCGGATGATCCCGGTTGGGATGTTCCGGACAAGCGGAAATAGCTCATTTGGTAGAGCGACGGCTTCCCAAGCCGTAGGTGGCGGGTTCGAGCCCCGTTTTCCGCTCTAATTTCTTTCTCTCGTTAATTTGTTAATAAGGCTGCTATGCCTTTTTTTATCGCAGTGAATACTAAATATTTTAGTTAAAATTTCATTAAATGAAATTTTGTTTCAGAAACAACAATTAATTATTTACCTTTGTTTAAATCAGACAGCGTAAAATGGTCATTATTGCACGCAAGGTGATCAATGAATTTGCGAATATGCATCCTGATTCTATTGACCCCTTATGGAACTGGTACAGAATTACATTTCAGGCGGATTGGCGTAATTTTGCAGAGGTAAAAGCCTCCTTTAACCATGTAGACTATGTAGGTAATAATCTTTACATTTTTAATATCAGGGGCAATGATTATCGTTTAATTGCCCGGATCATTTTTAAAGTGCGTACCGTGTATATAAGATTTATAGGCACGCATGCACAATACGATAAGGTGAACCTGGACGACCTTTAACAGCGAGGCCCAATTGATATGCATGGGTGATGTGTATATCCCTTAAAAGCTTAAAGTATTTTGACTATGACCACAAACCTTCGCCCAGTAATCTCTTCAGAAAGGGATTATGATATGGTGATGGAGGAAATTCATGCCCTTATGAAAAAGGGAGAGCAACATCTTACGGAAGAAGATGTAAACCACCTCCAATCCCTTGTAGCAGCCGCGCAACAATATGAAGATGCGCACTATGCCCTGCCTATGCCCACTACCCTGGCCGGCATGATAGAAATGAAGATGTTTGAAATGAACATGAAGCAGAAAGAGCTGGCGGCCCTTTTAGGGGTAACGGAATCCAAGCTTTCGCAGATCCTGAATGGTAAAAGGGAGCCGGATGCAACGTTCCTGAAAGCCATCTACCGGCACCTGAAAATTGATCCCAAATTCATCCTGGAACATATATAATCCCTTACCGCTGCCATTCTGTCATTTTTCCATTTATTTTATTACTTTTGCTTTTCTAAAATTTTTCTGAAAGGACATGCTGGACCAGGTTACCAAAGTGCATGATGAACGCCGCCAGGGTGAAGCATACGCCCCGGTAGCAGCAGATGCCCAAACATATAACAAGAAATTCTATATAGAAAGTTATGGTTGCCAGATGAACTTCAACGATAGTGAGATCGTGGCTTCCATACTCAACCAGGAAGGCTTTGGCGCTACCCGCAACTATGAAGAAGCCGACCTGGTGCTGCTCAATACCTGCTCCATCCGTGAAAAGGCGGAGCAGACCGTACGCAAGCGCCTGCAGGAGTTCCGCAAGATAAAGCAAAGCAATCCTGGTATGCTGGTAGGCGTGCTGGGCTGTATGGCGGAGCGCCTCAAATCCAAGCTGCTGGAAGAAGAAAAGCTGGTAGACCTGGTAGTAGGCCCTGATGCCTACCGCACCCTGCCCGCCCTGGTAGAGGAAGCAGAAACCGGTCAGAAAGCCGTGAACGTGCTCCTGAGCCGCGAAGAGACCTATGCGGACATTAACCCCGTAAGGCTGGACAGCAACGGCGTAACCGCCTTTGTATCCATCATGCGGGGCTGCAACAATATGTGCACTTTCTGCGTGGTGCCCTTCACCCGTGGCCGGGAGCGCAGCCGCGACCCATACTCCATTGTACAGGAAGCCGAAGCCCTCTTCAACAACGGCTACCGGGAAGTGACCCTGCTGGGCCAGAACGTAGACTCCTACTACTGGGTAGGCCCCTCTCCCGCAAACGGCAACGAGGAAACCATCACCTTCGCCGGGCTGCTGGAAAGAGTGGCGCAGATCAGCCCCCTGCTGCGGGTGCGCTTCAGTACCTCCCATCCCAAGGATATTACCGACGAGGTATTGTACACCATGGCCCGCCACGATAACATCTGCAACTACATACACCTGCCCGTGCAAAGCGGCAGCACCCGTATACTGCAGCTCATGAACCGTACCTATACCCGGGAATGGTATATGAAAAAGGTGGACCGCATCCGCGAGATACTGCCGGACTGCGGCCTGTCTACGGACATTATCACCGGCTTCTGCACGGAAGCGGAAGAAGACCACCAGGATACCCTCAGCATGATGGAATATGCCCGGTACGACCTGGCCTATATGTTCTTCTACTCCGAAAGGCCCGGTACCCTGGCTGCCCGCCGCTACCAGGACGATGTGCCCGAAACGGTAAAAAAGCAAAGGCTGGCTGAAGTGGTGGAGCTGCACCGCCGCCATGCCCTGGAAAGCATGCAGAAAGACCTGGGCAAAACCTTCAGGGTACTGGTGGAAGGCACCTCCAAACGTTCCGAAGCGGACCTTTTTGGCAGGAACGACCAGAACAAGGTGATCGTATTCCCCAGGGAACAGTACCATAAAGGGCAGTACGTGTATGTAAAAGTAGAAGATTGTACCGCCGCTACTTTAATAGGAAAAGTAGTAGCGCAAACATGATATCAAAACATTAAGCCGGAGGTTGACGCTATGGAAATACAGTCCATTAAGAACAGATTTGGCATTATCGGAAATTCACCTGCACTGAACTATGCCCTGCAGGTAGCCGCACAGGTGGCGAATACAGACCTGACAGTCATGATCTTTGGCGAGAGCGGTGTAGGTAAGGAAGTATTTTCCACGATCATACATGCATTGAGCGCCCGCAAGCATAACCCCTTCATCGCGGTAAACTGCGGCGCCATCCCCGAAGGAACCATTGATTCTGAATTATTTGGCCATGAAAAAGGCTCCTTTACCGGCGCGGTAGACAACCGCAAAGGCTATTTCGAGACCGTGAACGGCGGCACCATTTTCCTCGACGAGATCGGGGAAATGCCCATGGGTACCCAGGCCCGCCTGCTGCGCGTACTGGAGACCGGGGAATTTATCCGCGTGGGCTCCTCCAAAGTACAGAAAACAGATGTACGGGTGATAGGCGCCACCAACCGCGACCTGCTCACCCATACCCAGCATGGCAAGTTCCGCGAGGACCTGTACTACAGGTTGAATACGGTGCCCATCCGGGTACCCTCCCTGCGCGACCGCCAGGAGGACATTCCCCTGCTGTTCCGCAAGTTCTGCGTGGATTTCTCCGAACGGTACAAAACCCCCTCCATACAACTGGATGACGAGGCGCGCAACCTGCTGGTGTCCTATCCCTGGCCGGGAAATGTGCGCGAGCTGAAGAATATGGCGGAGCAGATTTCCGTGCTGGCGCAGGACAAGCTGGTGACCGCCCAGGAATTAAAACGCTTCCTCCCGGACATACCGCATGCTTCCCGCCTGCCGATGCTGGCGGCGCCACAGCAGGGCAGCAGCGATTTTGCCAGCGAAAGGGATATCCTGTACAAGCTGTTCTTTGACATGAAAAAGGATGTAACGGAGCTGAAGAAAATGTTCTTCGACATCCTGCAGAATCCCAGCCTGGCGCATGCCGCCGCTTACCAGGAGGAAGATCAGGATCATATGCTGCACCATGGCTATGCCCAGGCTGAAAGCGGTAAGCCCGGTAACATGCTGGCGCCCCCGCAGGCCATTATCCTGCATGACCATAAAATAGACCATCACGAAGAAGTGGAAGAAACCCTTTCTATTGCCGACAAGGAGAAAGAGCTGATCGTAAAAGCGCTCAAAAAACATAAAGGCAAACGCAAGGATGCCGCGCTGGACCTCGGTATTTCAGAAAGAACCTTATACCGCAAGCTGAAAGAGTATAATATTGGGGATTAACTTTAATTATTCATCATAATGTTAAGATTACTGAAAGGTGCTGCCGCTGCAGTCCTGCTGTTGTCGCTGGGGAGCTGCACCGTTAAATATTCCGCTACCGGCGCCAGTGTTGAACCGGATGCCAAAACCGTGAACATCCGTTTCGTGGAGAACCGGGCGCCCATCAACAACCCTACGCTGGCGCAACGGCTTACGGAAAGGCTGCGCCAGAAGATCCAGTCACAGACAAAGCTGACCCAGGTGAACGATGACAATGCTGACTATGAATTCAGGGCCACTGTCACCGGGTATTCCTTTTCCAATGCCGCGGTTACCAATGTAGACCAGGCGGCCACTTCCCGCCTCACCGTGACCATGAATGTTGTCTTTGTAAAACGAGTGGGTGTAGATAAAAAAGGCTGGACACAATCATTTTCCCAGTCAGCCGATTTCCAGGCCAGCCAGTTGCCCAGCCAGGTGGAGAACAGCCTGTTAGACGAAACCATTATACCGCAGATCACAGACGCTATATTTAACCGGGCTTTTGCAAACTGGTAACCCACAGATATAGTATATTTTTCATACTTTAGCAGCTTATGACCGCAAACAGGATCATCCAGCATATTTTTCAGCAACCGGCGCTATCGCAGGTAACAGAAGCTGCATTGGATCAATTGGTGGCGGAATACCCGTACTTTACCACTGCCCGCCTGCTGCTGGCCCGGAAGAATTATGAACACTATCCCAGCCTGCATGCGCCCGCCGTTAAAAAGGCGCAGTTGTACAGCGATAACCCACATTATTTTTACCAGTTTGTAACCGGTGAGCTGGAAAAAGCGGCCGTGGTGGAAGCGCCGGCACCGGTACAGCCGGAGCCGCAACCTGCTCCCGCTTTTACTTACCAGGAAACAGACGCCCGTGTCGAAACCGACACTGCAACCGAAGCCGGCCAGCCGGAAGAGGAACCTGCGGATACCTATACCACCGCTATACAGGATATTGATCTTCCCGCAGGGGAAGAGGAGCCTGCAACCATGGAGGCGGTAACCGCTGCTCCTGAAGAAACGGAGCCCGCAGCAGGGAAAGTACCAGCAACCTGGGAAGCGACCCTGCCGGAACCGGAAGCGCCCGTTGAGGAAACCTTCTCCTTCAGTGAAGCCATAGCCGGCACGCCAACGGAAGATGCAGTGCAGGAAGAAGAAACGCAGGAAGAGGAAGCCCCGGTGGCGGACGAAGCTCCTGCTGCTGCGCCTGAAATACCCGCAACACCCGTATTTGTATTCGAGGACGCGCCATCCGCGCCGGCGGAAGCATTCCCCGCCCCCGGAACGGAGGACGATATTACCACGAATACCAAAGAAACCGAAACTGAAGCAGCGGCGGCCCCCGCTCCCGGAACAGCAGAAGAAGAACCGATCAGGATATTCCCCCTGGACATACCGGAAAAAGAGGAAACCACCCTCACTTTCCAACCCCTCTATACCGATGACTATTTTGCATACAAAAGATTGAAAGAACCTGAAAATGCAGAAGAAATGAATGCAAAAGGCAAGGCAGAAATGAGGAGTTTTACCGACTGGCTGCGGGAAATGAAGCAAAGCTTCTCCCACAGGGCCAGTAAGGACTGGTACCAACAGCAGTTACACCGTCTTTACGAGGATGATGAACCGGAGGTATCCGAAGCAGTGGAAAAGATGGCCATGGAGTCCATTACGCTGAATGACGATATCGTTTCCGAGACCCTGGCGGAGATCTGGGCCAGGCAGCAGCAGTACCAAACCGCCATCCAGATCTATCAAAAATTAAGTTTGCTTAATCCCGACAAAAGCGCTTATTTTGCGCAAAAGATTCAGGAACTGCAAATGCAGCAACTGCAGCAGTCCGAAACAGATAAAAATTAACAGAAAATATTATGTTATTATTCTTTGGTATACTGATCATTCTGGCATGTGTGTTACTGGGCTTTTTTGTGCTGGTGCAGAATCCTAAAGGCGGCGGGCTGTCCGGCTCTTTCGGCGGTATCGGCACCCAGGTGATAGGCGTGCGCCAGACGACGGATGTATTGGAAAAAGGCACCTGGATACTGGCTGCCATCATTGCAGTGCTTTGCCTCACCTCCTCCTTTTTCGTAGATAAGAATGCAGGCACCCAGCAGGCGCCCGGTGTAATAGAGCGGAACGTAGGCAGAACCGTACCTGCCCCGGCCGGTAACACCACCACTCTGCCCAATGCAGCACCAGCTCAGCCGCAACAGCAACAACAACAACCGGCACAGCAGCAGCAACAGCCGGCTGAGAATAAATAATCAGTTCCTTAAAACTAATTGCAGCACCTCGCCGTTAAAAAGCGAGGTTTTTTTATGTAACCGGTACCCGTCTGGCAGGTCCCCCTTTCCTGCCGGCGAACACTATTGCTATGGGAAACAAAAGACACAGCACCACTAAAAGCTCCGGCAGGACCATCTGGATCAGGCGTATTATTGTCATTGTCTGCGCACTGGTAGCAGGCGCAGCGGTATACGTGGCCTATCGCGTATTCGGCCCTAACACGAAAGCATTCGGCGACAAGAAATATTTTTACGTGCGCACCGGCAGCACCTACCAGGATGTGCTGGAAGGACTGGAAGAACAGGGCGTTGTCCGCAGCCGCAACAGTTTTGACTGGGTAGCGCGGGAACTGAACTACCCTACCCGTGTGAAGGCCGGCCGGTACCAGATACAGAAAGGAATGAGCAACTTCGAGATAGTAAGGCTGCTGCGTTCCGGGCGGCAGGTGCCGGTAAAGCTGGTGATCACCAAGCTCCGTACGAAGAAAGACCTGGTAAAGAAGCTCTGCAGCAACCTGGAGGCCGACTCCAATGCACTGCGGGTGCTGCTGCAGGACCAGGTATACCTGCGCCAGTTCGGGCTGGACTCCAATACCGTGATGTGCGCCGTCATGCCCAATACCTATGAGTATTACTGGAACACTTCCGCAGAAGGCGCCTTTGCCAAGCTGGAAAAAGCCAGGGAACAGTTCTGGACGGAAGAGCGGAAGGCCAAAGCCCGGCGCCTGGGCCTGAGCCTTAACGAGGTGACCATACTGGCAGCCATCGTGGAGGAAGAGACCAACAAAAATGACGAGAAGCCGCTGATATCCAGCGTGTACCTGAACCGCTACCGCAAAGGCATGCGCCTGCAGGCCGATCCCACCGTGAAATTTGCCCTGCAGGACTTTGGCCTGAAAAGGATACGCGAAAGCCACACGCTGTATGATTCTCCGTATAACACTTACCGTTATACAGGATTGCCGCCGGGACCTATCTGTACGCCATCATCCAAAACCCTGGAGGCGGTGCTGAATACCCCGGAAACAGATTATATGTATTTTTGTGCGCGGTCTGACTTCTCCGGGTATCACGCATTTGCCGCCACCTACCGGGAACATTTGCAGAATGCCCGCCAATACCAGGCTGCATTGAACCGCTTGGGTTACTGAGATAAATTACTTATGCTCAATCTCAAAACAAGGCTACATAATACAACGCTGTTCCAGAAACTGGTGGACAAGAGCAAGGTATGGGTGCTGCCGGGCTTTGAGGGATTGCCTTTATATGATGTGCTGACATTCTTTTTCCGCGAAATCAAAAGCAAAAGCCTGGCCGACCGGGCGGCGGCCATCTCCTTTAATTTCCTGCTGGCCATACCGCCTTTTTTCATCTTTCTGTTCACCCTGGTGCCCTTCATTCCCATGAAGAACGTAGAGCCCACACTGTACCGGCTGGCGGAGGACGTAACGCCCAACTACAATACCTACATGATCGTGCGGAACATGATCCATGATTTCCTGTACACCAACCGCACCGGCTTGCTGTCCATCGCTTTCCTGATGGCCTTTTTCTACTCCTCCAACGGCCTGATGGGCATTATGCGCTCATTCAACAAGATGCAGCCCGGCTTTATACAGCGAAAATGGTGGCAAACCCGGCTGCTGGCCCTGCAACTGACCGCCGTGCTGGTGTTCCTGCTGCTGATCACCGTTGTGCTGATCATCGCGCAGGGCACAATATTGCGCTACATTTTTAACCAACTGCACGTAGAAAGCGAGCTGGTAAGAAAAAGCGTGCAACTGGTGCGCTGGCTGCTCATTGTGATGCTGTTCTTTTCCATGCTGGCGGTCATTTACCGTTTTGCGCCCGCTACCGCCAAAAAATGGAAATTCATTAACGCCGGCTCCACCCTTGCCACCATGCTGATGATACTGGTCACCCTGGGCTTCTCTCTTTTTGTGAACAATTTTGTGAACTACAACAAGATATACGGCTCCATCGGCACCATCCTCATCCTGATGCTGTTCCTCTATTTCAACTCCTTCATACTGCTCATTGGTTTTGAGCTGAACGTGAGCATCAGCACCCTGAAAGAAATAGCCGCTTCCAGGATGGAAGACGAACCTGTTGAGATACAGGGCCTTTCTTAATGTGCGGCCCATCCATTTGCACAATCGCCGATATTACATTACCTTTATTTAAAATATTAAACCATCAACCTATACCTGTCCAACCAAAAACCTGCAACATGATGCGTACCTTTTGCGTACTGATCGCCTGTGCTTTGCTTACCGCCTTCTATCCAAAGGAAACTTCCCTGGAAATTGGCGCGCCTATTCCCGGCGCAGATGTGAAGCTGCAGGATATCAGCGGCCGGGAAATATCCCTGAACGGAGCCAGGGGCAGCAATGGCCTGCTGGTAATGTTCTCCGGCAACCATTGCCCTTATATACTGCGTAACCAGGCCAGGACGGTAGCTATTTGCGGATATGCGCTACAGCACCAGGTAGGCGTGATCCTGGTCAATTCCAACACCACGCTGCATAATGGAGAAGAATCACTGGCTGCCATGAAAACCTATGCCGCGGCGCAGCAATACAACTGGTTCTATGTAATGGATAAGAAAGCGGTGATAGCCGCCGCTTTTGATGCGGCGCATACGCCGGAATGCTACCTGTTTGACAAGAACGGGCGCCTGGCCTACAAAGGCGCTATTGACGACAGTCCCGGCAATGCAGGCGCAGTAAAAACGCAGCACCTGCAAAACGCCATCAATGAAATGCTGGCCGGCAAGCCGGTAAAAGTGAACACTACTGCTGCGCTTGGCTGTAATATCAAGCGGTTTTAGTTCACCAGGAACACCGCGTTACAGAACAGCAGCTTGCCGTTTTCCCAGAAGCTGCGGAACAGCGGGTTGTCCGCCAGCATGATAATACGCCCGCTGCCTATTTCCCTTACGCCGAACAGCAGGCCGTCCTTCAGGCGGGCACGGGTATCCGTACCTACAAAACCGCTCAGGTAGTTGTCCTTTTTCAGCACGCCCACGTTCCAGCCGTCCTCGTCCAGGAATTCATAGATATGGTCGTCCTGCTTCAGGGTATAATATTCATCGGGGTATCCAAATGCCAGCGGGTGGGTATTATCTAACTGTACCTTGTAAATAGCGCCGGGAATGAATTGCTTTACACGCTCCCGTTCCCGGTTGGCGTAGGTCTTCAGGGCCGCGTAAGCGTCCACCTTTGTACTGTCTTTGTCTTCCGTCTCCTTTTTCAGCCGGAAGCCCCAGTCGCCTTCCGCCAGTTGGGCCAGCGCGTCCTGCAGGACTATCAGCCGGCCGCCGCTGCTCACCCATTCCTTCAGGCGGTTGACAGTTGTTTTATCTTCGAGGCAATCATAGTGCCCGTCGGGCAGAATGAGCACGTTCACCGTTTTCCAGTTGATCCGCTTGATATCCTGCGGGTTCACCAGGGTAACGGGGTAGCCTATCTGCTGCTCAAAGAAATGCCATATTTCACCCACGTTCAGGGAAGAAACGCCATCTCCTGCCAGCATGGCTACCTGCGGGGGCTGGATGTAGCGCACCTTATCCGATCCGAAATCAGTGCCTTTATCTACGAAGCCGGTCACGGCTGCTTCCAGGCGTACCCGGGCTGCCTGGGCTGCAGCTTTCACATAGGTGTCAAACCGGCCGCCCAGTTCCCCGTTGCCGGCCCTGGGTATGATGAGGGTGCCCGGCGGATAGCTGCGCCCGCCCATGGTGAACGGGGTTTCCGCATACCGCACCTTGATGTGCCGTTGCAGCAGGGCAGTCAGCAGCTTTACATCCTGCAGGCTGTTCCAGGGCGCCAGGTAAGCATAGGGCCGGTTGATCGATGGCGGCTCTTCCCCGGCTGCCGTCAATGAATCTGCTGCCGGCGCCAGTTGCTGGCGCAGTGCATAGGCCTGCAGCCCGTAGGCATAAGGCAGCGCCCAGGCCGTAATATCGTAAGTAACGGAGTCGGTTAAACGGGATTGCGGCTCAAAAAGCACCCGTAGCAGGTTGGAGCGGGGCTGGAAAGCGCTGATCACCATATCCTCCTTCACTATTTCAAAGCTTTCCGTTTTGCCGGTAAAGTAATTCAGCCCGCTGGCTTTGGACGCGCCCGCGCCATAACCGAAAGCGATATCGTTCCTGCGCAGCAGGTCTGCCAGCGCCGCCAGCTTGCCGGCATTGCCGCCCGCCTTTACCACGTAGGCTTTGTAGGGCCCCTCCGGGGCAGTAACGGCATCCCGGAAATATTGGGCAAACTCCCCTGTTATCTTTCCCGATTGCTGCGCCGCCACTTCGATAGTGGACAAAGCGGTGGTAACGTGGTGGGCAATACGGTCTTCCAGCGTAAGCGTGTCACCATCCTCCTTCAGCACGGCCAGGCCGGCGCGGCCGCTGCCGCCCTGCTCATAGGTCATGCCGATAGCGCCGTTATAGGTAGGGTAAGTATCGCCGTAGCTGGGATAGAAAAGGTCAAACCGTTCTTTGGTGAAGTACAGCCATCCTTCCTTGTCAAAATATTTTGCGTTGTTCTTGCCGATCAGGGTCTGCATGTCGCGCTGCCAGGGCTTGATCACTTCGTGGAAAGGCTCCGCCGCCGGCGCAAAATAATAGGGCTCGTCAATACCCTGCTCATGAAAATCCACATGCACCTGGGGCATCCACTGGTTGTACACGGCCACCCGTTGCCGGGACTCTGTTTGCGTCTGCCAGGCCCAGTCGCGGTTCAGGTCAAAAAAATAGTGGTTGGCGCGGCCGCCGGGCCAGGGCTCATGATGTTCCCAGGCATAACGCGCCGGGTTGGGCGGCCGGCTCTGCACCTGGTTATAAAAGCTAACGTAGCGCTCCCGCCCGTCGGGGTTCAGGCAGGGATCGATGATCACGATGGTATTACGCAGCCATGCCTGTGTTTGCGCATTTTTCCTGTCGGCCAGCAGGTACAGGGTGCGCATGGCCGCTTCGGTAGATACGGCCTCGTTTCCGTGCACATTATAGCTAAGCCATACAATGACCGGCTGCTGTGCGCTGCTGCTACCCTTCCCGGCGGCCAGCGCCAGGTTTTGCTGCCGGATGGCAGACAGCCTCGCAAAGTTTTCCGGGGAGGCGATCACCGCCATCAGCAGCGGGCGGCCTTCGTAGGTGGTCCCATACTCCTGCAGTTGCATGTTGGGCGTGGCCGCGGCTACCGCCCGGAAATACTCCAGCACTTTATAATGAGGAGTAAAGTGCGTGCCTAAACGATAGCCGAGGAACTGGTCCGGCGTAGGAAGCGATTGTGTAAAGCCAGGCAGGAAGGCCAGCAACAGTATAGCCGACAGGAAGTATTTGCGCATACCGCACTTAGGATTTATGTGACTAAGATAGAGAATTAGTGGTTACACGACACAACCTGCCCCGTTCAATTCGTAATATTCCTGGCTTTGGCTCCCATCAGACCACCTGTAGACGTAATAACATTTATACATTCCGATACTTGAATCATATTCACTCCTTGTCCATACTTTGTTGCCGGTTTCACATACCTCGTTGATCACTTTTTTATCTACGCCCGTGCATTGCGATGCCGGGGACAATTCCTGCCATAGCGGCATACGGCCATTGGCGGGCAGTTGGCTCTCGTCCAGGTTCAGCCAGGCTTTCGCTTCTGCAACGGTTATACAAAAATTATCGCCGGGAATGGTAACAGAAGATGATTTCTTGAGAAAATATCCTTCCTGTACTTTTTGCTTTACTTCAGCATGTGTTACGAGATGGTTGGCAGCTATTGTTCTGGGGCTCATTATCCCTTGTGTTACTATCTGCTCAACTTTCCGGGAAGTGACCAGGGAACCGGCCGTAAGTGCTTTTAAGGCAAGAGGACCCTGCGCAGCCAGTGGCAGCGAAAATAACGTGATCACTATAAATAAAAGAAATGTTCTCATTTGATTTGTTGCTTATTAATTCCTGCCGCTATTATTGCTTTGTTTTCTCTTTCAGTTGCGCTTCCATTGCCTCCACCTTTTGCTGCAAAACCTTGTTCTGCACTGTCAGCTCCTGCACGGCCTTTACCAGCAGGGCGATGGTATTGGCCTGGTCTACTCCACTCCTTTGGGGCGCAGCCATTTCATCCGGCACTTCATCTGCAATAAAACCTATGTTGGTTCTGTTGGTGCTGTCGGCTTTAAATACGAATGTTCTAACCTGTGCCTTTGCCAGGATCTGCAGTGCAGACTGCCCGAAAGGACGGATGTTCTTCTTCAGGCTTCTCAGGGAGGTCTGATAAAAGGAGGTGGCCTGTACCTGACCACTTAAAACCAGGTTACCAGTACCATCCAACCGGGCGATCTGGGTGGTGCCGGCATACCATTTAAAGCCATTTGTGCTTGTGTTTTGTGGAATGCCAAACCAGATATGCGAACTTTCCATTCCTATATCCCATCCGGCCGTACCCGCACTTACTGCAGCGTTCCATAAAGATATTTTAGCTCCTGTGCTGCGGGTGTTAAATGTAGGCGCGCTCAACCCAACTGTATTCATACTGATTAAATTCGATGTCCCGTTATTAAGTAATAGCTGTCCTCCACTATAATCCATAGAAGTACCCTGCACATTCAGGCTTCCGCTGCCTCCCCCCAGGGGTACTAACCTTACGCCTCCGGCGTCTGAGGTCAGGTACATATCACTGTTACTGGAGCCACCATCTCCAACATACCCGGCCCTGGTAGAACCATCACTTGCGGTAAACCTCAAATAAGACACGTTTGCAGCACCGGTGCCACTACCCCGTATCAGGGAAGTGCTGCCAAGGTCGGCCACACTGCTTACCCTGGCGGTACCGGCAACTTCAAGTGTGTGTGAAGGGGTGGTCGTGCCTATACCAACATTCCCGGCGGCAGTAATTCGCATCCGTTCCGCCACCGCCGCACTACCGGAGGGAGTAGTCAGGAAACGTAATAGTGAAGGATGTGAGCTTCCTGCTGTCCATGCGCTCTCGGAATAGGTCTCTATCTGTGCTCCTGTATATAGAGTAGTGCCCGAGGTATTGGCCCCCCATAGTATCCCGCCGAGGCGTTGCTGACCAGAGGGTGTCCCTGTATTGTACATCCTGATAAATGGGCCACTGCTGGCACTCAGGGCCGCAGTACTGTAAATGCCAATGCCGTCCGCGCCGGTAGGCGTAGATACTGTTAGCCTGCTGGGAGGAGCGCTTGTTGTTCCAATGCCGACGTTGTTTCCTACCCCGTTTATGAAGAGCGGCAGCGAATTAAAGGATTGTATGTAGCTGCCAGTAGCAGCACCGCCAATACCCAGATCGGCGCCATTCTGGGTTATACGTTGCGCATAGGTAGTGAGTGTGCTCGTGGTCAATGTACCAGTTTCAACAAGATGCAACCTGTTTGAAGGGCTGGTAGTGCCTATGCCGAGATAACCTGCAGGTGTTAGCCTCATAATCTCCGAGGGAGTAGCTGCATTACTGGTAAAAAACGATAGTCCTATCGCCGTAGAGTTAAGCCCCCTGGCTGCTCTTATTGCGGAAAAGCCTGCATCATTATCCGTTCCGAATTTCACGCCATTATGAACGGTGTTGTTGGTATTGGAGCCGCTCTTAATATATAACTCACCCGCCTGCACCTGCAACTTTTCAACTGGAGCCGTTACACCGATTCCAACATTCCCATTGGCTGATATCCGCATTCTTTCTGGCTGTAAGCCTGTTCCTGTGCCGCTGTAGAATGCTATACCACCTGGTATTGATGAGTGAGTACCTCCATATAGCGCTATCTGTCCGCCCTGATTAGCGCCAACTTCTCCCCCAAGCATTGACAGTGCTCCTGCATTATTATCCGTAGACTGTAAAGCATTAATAAGCTGAGGAATTACTACATTCCCATTTTGCCTGTTAATTGAAAAAGGTGTGCTTATGTATGTACCCGCGTCATCATAACGTGCAATGCTAAATATTGAACCAGCATTACTTCCTGTTTCAGTTCCGGACAAGAAGATTCCCCATCTTCTATTAGCCGTGGCATAGGCATTATTGAACAACCCGATGTGTAAATTCCCATTAGGCACAAATGAATTATAGCTCAAGGCAGCCGTATGCCCTGTTAGCCAAAAGTTACCTGATTGTGCAGATGTAATCTGATTTTGTACATAATTTGTGCTCCCCCCTGCCGGCGCCGCACCTATATCACCAGCAGTTATTGTCCGGGTCGTAAGGGCAGTAACATGCCCGGCACTGTTAGTTGTAATCGAGCTTAATACATTGGCGCCGGTAAGCGTTGGAGAGAATGCCGTCCCCGCAGGATGATTACCTGATCTCCAAATAGTTTCTATCGTTCCGTTATTGTAATAGTTCAATAAATTGGTGCCCACATCAACTCTATAAGTTGTGGTAGGAGCAGCTATATTGGGTGTCCAGGATAGTGAAGTATTATTATTGTTAGCCAATTGTGCAGAAGACACTACAGAGGTTCCCCTTTTTATGAGCATTGCCCTAAAGGCATCTGCATTGGGATTGATCTCCAGGCTGTTTGCAGTAGTAGCGCCCATATCTGTAACCTGCTGTAAATTCGGCGTAGCACCAGGCGCCGTATTGGTAATCGTAAAACTGGGATATTCCCCGGTGACGGAAATTCCAGCGCCATTTGATAGTGTTACTGTTCGGTCAGGAGCAGTATTGGTCACCGTCCACGACCTGTTTGCAGACATATCCTGGGCGCCGGCGGGAGTGATACTGATCCCCGTACCGCCGGCCATTGTAAATGTGCGTGCTTTTGGCACATAGGTGTTATCCCCATAGCTCTTATACCCCATGTTAACCGCCACTATCTGTCCGTCTGTTTTCCAGTAAAATAAAGTATCATTAGAGCGATAGAGGGTATCTACCGCCACTTTTATAATAGTGCCCAGTTCCAGTGTATCCTGTCCTTCAATGGCAATGGACCTGTCTCCCACTTGCTTAAGGCTCAGTTTCCGGAACTCCGTGCGGCCCTTACCCTTGTTAAATAAAAATCCCAATGTATCCTGCGTCCGGTTTTCCAGGACCAACTCTGCGGTATCACAGGTATTGTAGATGCGTACCGTATCTGCACGGATCTGGTAAACATGTTGAGCGAAACTGCAAATCGTCAGCAATAAAAGTGCGCATGCACCTATCAATGTTTTCATGGTATAGTTCTTTTCCTTTCTTATTTTACCTGGTATTCTCCAATTATAAAGATGCCATATAAGCATTAATAATATACCAGGCGCCTCCATTTGCCTGGATAGTTACCGCATAGTATTGCACATCAAAGCTCTTTGTAAGCGCACCATCAATCTGCTGGGAACCCGATGGATCAATTGTGATACTATTACCGGCTGCACTGATCTTTTTAATTGTATATACGCACCCCTGGCAGGTATTTGCGTCCGGCAGCGACAATGTAGCGTTTCCCGTATTCTGTACAATCACTGTACGATCATTCTCCGTTAAGGTTGCACTACCAGTAACTGTGCTTATTGCCGATTGCCGTTTTATGTAATGATCATTCTCTGCATTATACCTGCTTAATACCCGCCAATGACCTTTCTGGGCCTGCACGGTCAATGCATCTCCATAATGAAACAAAGTGTCTTTCCGCTTGCCTTCTATCGAATCTGTCAGAACTGCGGTAGAGGCCGTAACCAGTACCGGAAAATTATTTCTACTTATTTTCTTAATATGATATATCCTGCCCACGGAAGGCTGTTGCATCCAGGCATCTGTTACCGGTGGGAGGACCACTGTATCCTGCGTATTAAGATTATTGACCAGCAGGGTAGTCTGGTTACCGCTCATGCTGGTGGCAGTAGCCGTAGTTGTATCAATTCTGAATGCGGTAGAATAATGGTTACGAATAACTCCCTGCATATCAATATTACCTGTGGTACCCGAATTTACCCGGATCTTGTCAAACCCTCCCGCCTGTATAATAGCGTTGGTACCGCTACCCGTAAGTCCCGTATTAAACCCGGAAGAGCCGACAAACACCCCGTTTATAAACCGTCCCAGCGTTGCACGCACACTGTCCGTCACCCACAGCCCACCTGGCTGGGGCGCCTGGTATTGGTTCAGGATAAAGCCGTTGGTATCAAGCTGCAGCGTATCCTGCCCCTCGATGGCGATGGTCATATTACCCAGGGAAACAAGCCGCAGTTTGCGGAATTCCGTCCGCCCGTCACCTTTGTTGTATAGAAATCCCAAGGTGTCCCGGGTGCGATTCTCCAGGATCAGTTCTGCTGTGTCGCAGGTGCTATAAATGCGTACACTATCCGCACGGATCTGGTACACGTGCTGGGCAAAAGAGTAATTGGCTAATAACAAGCCGATAACAGCTAGGAAAATATTTTTCATTGTCTTAACATTGATATAGGGATATAAAACATTCCATCATTCTACAAAACATGACCTAATATGCAAACTTGCCCCTCCTTCCCTTAAAAAAACTGCCATTTCCCCTGGCAATTTTTTTTTCATTGTTCCATACAGTGACATAAACATGAACCAGTTTGGGTAAAAGTATAACCGGTTTGGGTTTTATACAAACTGGTTTATGTACTACCCAAACCGGTTTATAATTTAAGCCCCCCGGTTTATCTTTTACCCAAACTGGCTTGCTTTCGTACCCCCCCGGTTTATATACGGGGTGAACTGGTTTGGGTCACTGACCGGGTCATTTAATATCGGAAGCCCCCCGGTTTGGGTAGAAGGTAAACTGGTTTATGTTTTACCCAAACCAGTTTAGGTTCGTACCCCCTCAGTTTACTACGGAAGCCCCCCGGTTTATGTTCGTCCCCCCCTCCCCCCACTCCAGCAAGGGGGTAATTAGAGGCGCCGGCGCAAGTAAGCGGGTAATTATGAAAAATAATAATATCAATCCCCTGCATACCTAAACCCTATTATAAACCTATCTCCATTGCGGCCGGTTCATATTTTATTGTACCTATTTTAACCGTCACATCTCCGGCATCACCGCCCCCGGCTGCCTGGAAATTAAAAGGAACAGGATTATTAAAATTCAATCCCGTCAACTCAACAACTTTGGTATTCGCGTTATAGGCGGCCAAATTGGTCGAGAAGACCAGGCTCCCGGTCGCAGGACCTGTCCTCATGAATAATACATCTGCCTTCCAGTTAGAACTTGAGTTTGACACGCCCAATTGGATCGTGGATTGTATTCCCCCTATAACCAGGGCTATATACCTGTGATTTATATTGGTATAGGTACCGGAAATGCTACCCACATAGCAAGCCCTTATTTTATCTCCATCCGCCGCCAGTTTACCAGCGGGTATATCATAAGTATATAAATCCTCGAAGTTTCCGGCAGTCGGGTCTGAGGTAGATTGGCTTACCAAAAAGTCTTTTAACTGGTTGTTAGGCGGCGCCGGAAAGTTCAGGCTTATTGTATCCTGTCCCTGGATGGCCAACTGGTATATGCCTATTTGTTTCAATTCCAGGCGGCGGAATTCGGTTACTCCATTGCCCTTATTGAACAAAAAACCCTGGACGCCCTTGGTGCGGTTCTCCAATACCAGTTCGGCGGTATCACAGGTATTGTAGATATGCACAGTATCTGCATGGATTTGATATACATGCTGGGCAAAGCAATGGTGGGCTAATAACAGGGTGATGAAAGTGATGAAAAGTTGTTTCATTTTTAGGATATTACTTGTATATAAAACTTTTTACCTGAACTTATAATTTATACTATCAAAAGGGTTACCTTGCTTTTTTGCAGTGAGTATTGTATGGTCACTATTATAATGATAAGTAAATATGGTATTTTGGTAATTATAAAACCCCCAGTCATTATATACTTTATAATTGGTGATACATTTGTTTACATAGGATAAATAAATACCTATATATGTAGAAGGGTCATCAAATAAGATTGGTAAAACTACACGCTCCATTTTTCTTGCGTATGGCAAGAACCATAAGTGCCTATAAGGAGCATCCATATCATTCGTGGTAATAACTATCTGATCATACAACACGAGCGCGCCCCTTTCTGACACATATTCCTCCAGCTTAAACGGTACATCTTTATTGGCCTCATAATAAAATTTCACATGATTTTCAATCGAACCATTCTCCAAGGTATAAATTGATTCAATTCGCTTATTCACATCATATACCAGCGAATCATATTCCGGATCTATGTTACCATTTGCCAGATCTCCGAAATAAGGGTCTGTTACACTTATGTCAAATGCTGCTTTATAATTAACCTTTATTACATTCCCATTAAGATCATAAGAAAAAATGGCTGAGGCCATACGCGTCCTATAAGAATCCCAAACATATGATACAATGTATTTGATTTTTTCATCCGTATTGTAAAATATGTTATGCTGAGGAGTTCCATAATACGGAGAAGAAAAACCTGTTAACTGATCATTTTCATAATAAAAATCCAAGGCCTCTCCATGTGAACCACGTATACTTTCAAGGCCACGGAATTGAGTGCCCTGATTACGTTCATCTTCAGTACTCTTTTTACATCCAGCTAAACAAAAAAAAGTCAACAAAAAAGAAAGTGCCAATTTGTTCATAAGTATAAGTTATAGCGCCTGAGTATATTTTAATTGCGGCCATGCCGCAAGCCTTTTTGAACACATAATGTTAGACATCTGCCCACGCTCACAATCCACTCCTTCTGGTGCGAGGATGACGCGCAGACTATGTGCGTGAGCCTCGCCTCCTCGTGCCTAAACTATATCCTTCATTGTTGGGACACGAGGATTGCTGCGCCTCGTAGCTCCCTTACATCTTCGCGCCAACCAATAAGGGGCTGATTTTCAATTAGTCATTCATACATTTTAGCTGCTATTAATATTCTTGCAAAAAACTTCCAATCAACACTTGTTGGAACGGGTATATTATTATTCATATAAAACCCCTCCATATCGGCTATCCAACTTGCCATAGCATCTAAATAAGATTCAAGACTTTTATTTTCCCATTCATCTCGGTTATGCCGAAAATCAGCAATCAAATCAATTAAAAAGTACAAAAAGTCCTCTTTGCTGTCAATTCTGCTTATCTTCTCATTAACATTTTCCATAGCAATTATTTTAGGACTATACTTTCTCAATCACCCCCTCTCGCGCGACCAGTAGGGGCCTAATTTTTTTCCCCTTTGATATGAACTCTCCATTTATCAAAATATTCCTTTTGCTCTTCTACAGTGCCTATGTTTTCATCCGAATAGTCCAGCATATTTACTACAATCGTAGGTAGCTCTCCCCAAATGAGTAAATAGGTTTTGAATCCACCCGACATATCACGAAGCATTCCTGAAGGATGAGTATCAATTCTTGAACCATAACAAAGGATGAACAATCCCCGCTCTTCCAACAATAATCTATAATACTCTAAACAGGAATACATATCTGAACCAGAATATTCATATACCGTACCCTCTATCTTTAGTTTTGCAAAAAAATTTGTATAAATTTCGTACGTTTCCAAAGTAGCATGAGTGATAGTATTAATTGCTTTATTCAAAATTCTTAAGTTATGCACTTCTATCATAATTCTTATTTAGCCCCTCTGGCCCAAACAACATCTCACATTGCTGGCGCACGAGGATTGCTACGCCTTATAGCTCCCCTACATCCTCGCGCCAGTGAGGGGAATTATATATTCATCCTCAGAATGAAATTTTCTGCGTCTGCATTAGAGTAAAATACATTATCACTTATAGTACTCAAGTCAAAATAATTTGGATAATCCTCAATTTTTGAAATGCCGATTTGAGATGGCTCAACCTGTACGCATATCAAATCCTTTTCCGTTATATATATGTCGATCATTGAACAACCAGAAGGAAAATGCTTAACATCAACTCTTTTCCCTTTAAAATAATCATTCAAGAATTTAATAAAATCGTCCTTATATATCATTGATCAAATGGTTTAACTCCTAGCTTCTCCAATAAGGGTCTCTGTCGTCCTTCGTTGAACTTAAACTCTCAGCAAGGATAGCACGCAGGCTATGTGCGTAACCTTATTCTCGCTTAAGCGATATTTCTCTCTATGGAGCATTAGTATTCCTACCACTTATTGCTTCCTTACGCCCTCACGCTAAAGGCGAAGGGTTAGTTTTTATCAAAATGCCCCTCATCAATTAATGAAATATTGGCAAAGCTCTCAATACAGGTTCTTATGTGTTGCTTATCTGTATTAAACCCCAAAAGTGAAATTGTATATTCTTTATCAGCATTTAAAACCAAATGCAAAGTATCTATAATATCGCTCGTATAGTTTATCGTTTTATAACTCTTAATATCCTGCCATTTTATCAACTTCTTATTATAAATTATTCCTTGATAGCCAATTGTAATTATGCTTCTTTTATTAAAAAATTGATACCAGCCATAGACTGCAATTGTTATAAGGAACGTAATAAGAAAAAAAGCCGCAAAGGAATTTATATCAAAAATAACTCTTGTGTTTTCATAAGGTCCAAAAGCCAAATAAGTAAGCCCTCCAGTAAACAAGAGAGCAAGAATTAAATAAAGGGCATTTGATTCTTTTAATGAAAATTCTTGTTTTGACATTTTTATAATTTTTTACCCTCCCACGTTTCGTCTTTCTTTTAAATAATCTTCAATATATTTCTCAATTGGATGAGCCGTGCCTGTTATATGTACAACACCAGTTCTTTTATCAACAATGATAGGCACATTACCCACAGCCATGTCTAAAATATTTCCGGTTTCGATATACTCCCTAGTTTGGTAGAAAAAACCTACCCTAGCTCAAAGTCAATTGTTTTACCTAGCTATAAGACTAGGTAATATTTGCTCCCTTTATTCCTTTTTGCAATATGCTCCTTTGCAATATCAATTGCTTGATCTTTTGTAACCATCTTACTTATTTGTTGTATCCAAGAAAAATAAAGCTTTAAACTTTTCATCTTTCAATAAAGTTTCTGGATTTAATACTCTTTCTCCAACCTTTTTTTTTTAAAATCTACGAATTGTATTACTTCTTTTTTTTCCCCCTTTACCGCGAGGATTGCGTGCAGGCTATGTGCCTGAGTCTCTTCTTGCCTAAACGGTATCCCTCATTACTTGAACACGAAGATTGCTACCCCCCATAGTTCCCTACATCCTCTCGCCAGTGAGGTCTACAACAGAGGAAAAATGATCTCTAGCTGTTTCCCTATTTAACCTTAGCAATTTGATTATTGAATTCATTTAAAAATTCTTTTGCAACTATATCAAAGTATTTTTTAGGCATAAAAAACTCGTTTAGTACTCCACTAACAAACTCTTTCCAGATTAATCGCTGTCTTTTTAATACCGGCTCATCAATCAGCACCATACCAATTTTGTCCCTGAAACTATACTCTCCTATATCATCCAACCAAAACACGTCTCTAAATTTATGCATATACAAATAACTGTCGCTTCCCTCAAAAATAATGTCCTCATTATCATCACAAATAAACCTCCAGTACAATAAATTAAATAATTCATCTCGACTCATTCTCTCGGACCCAGCGTAGAAACGTGAATTACTATATCCAAGGAAATCTCTTAGGTAACTGGCAGATATAGAAATAGTAGATATCTCCTTAAAGCTACCTACGGGCTTACCATTAATCCAAACACATAAGTGACCATAATAATAAGGTTTATAATAGCTATCCAAGTTCCATTCAATGGCAACCACTTGCTTATGTCCAACTAAACTCATAATCTTAAGGTATTATTATTCCTCCTCGTGCCTAAACGATATCTCTCATTATTGGAACACGAAGATTGCTGCACCTCATGGCTCCTCTACCTCCTCGCGCCAATGAGGGACTCTCTCTGATGTCACGCATCCTTATGCCAATGGTTCTAAGGCCTTAATCTTTCCCGGTAAGCTTCTCTTATAGAATCTGCTTTATAAACATATGGGCACCGCTCGGACACTTTAATAAAAAAATCATAATTAAACTTAATTACACTATCCTTTGTCTCCTTTTCTAAGGTTACCATATATCGTCCGTATAAAGCATCGATATAATTTATCTTAAAAAATCTATTCTTTAAGATAAACTTGCTATCGCATATAACTCTTGCATTGTAATAATCCTGACGTGCACCATTCTTTTCCATACATTCACAATATTCATCCGCTAGACCGTCTGTATCAAGTGATCGATCTTTACAACCAGCTAATAAAATAACCAAGCAAACTAAAATAGCCTCTGTAAATTCTTTCATAAAATTGATCATTTTATTCATCATCGTTATTTTTAGTTACAGTAACATCTCCCTTTTGCCCCTTTGGAACAGGAGCGTCTTTTACCATCCCATAATAGTTATAAAAGGTTCGTTTAATAGACATTCCAAATGTCGCAGGTTTAACTTTATTCTTTTTAAGCCAGCTTTTCATTGCGTCTATATCCCGTCTTTGCAATCTTGCATCTGCTATATTGGGACGCTTATAGCTAAAACGTTCTCCGAATGCAAAAAACTCGAACTGAGCTCCCGCTTCGTTTGTGAAATCATTATCTGGAAGAACTCCTAACTTAGACCGGCCATAATGAGCTGATTCATGCATGATGGCTGATGTGACAATAAACATCGCTTCAGCAATTGCATCTTCATCGCCTTTTCTTACGGCAGTTTCCAAGTCCTCAATCTGCCCATGCCCAATTATAAGATTATCTGGGAAACTATTTTCATCGTATTCTCCTCCTCCTTGTCCGTAAAAAATTTTATTCAACAGAGGCATATTATCTGTTTTAGCTTCTGATTCGTCACGTGTAGGACTTATCCATGGGCCTTTACCATAGGTTACCATTTCGTCAAAGGCTCTACCTCCCGCTTCCAAATCTTTGTAGCCTGATGTTTTTATCCATGCATCTCTAATGCCTGGATTGTCCTTAAGTAATGGTAAATAGTACTTTATGACTTTTGCCAGGGTCGGGTAACGTTTTGCAAAGAAGGGTGAAATTTTGAACATCCCATTATAATCTACATAGGAGATAGGGCTATTTCCTGCAAATCCGTAAGGGGATTCTTCTGGGAATTTTTTCGCCATAGGGTCCACACTCAAAAACCGCCCCCCACGCCGATCATAAATCCTCATCCCATAATCCTGCCAGCCCGTTTCATTATCATTCTCCTTCCCATTAAACCCATACCTATACCCCCCCGACGCATAACTCCTGCCTGGCTCCAGCATCCCGAAAGGATAGTAATCCTGGGCCGACACCACATTCGCCTCGTAATGATCCACAGTACTACCATCTTCAGACACCGCTTTCTTACTGTCTGACACGGTAGCCAGCACATTGCCCAAATGGTTGCCTAACTCAAAGAACTTGTTACCACGTGTTAAAGTAACAATTTTTCCGGTTCCCAGTGCGCCCATATCAATTCCCGGGGCGCTGGAAGTATCCTCAACATTGGTGATACGCTTTGTTATGCCCAGCCGGCTGCTGCCATACAGGTGCACTTCTGTCTGGCTCAGCGCCCCGCTGTTAATAGCGTTATCCCCGGCCACGTACACGCTCATCACATTACCGGAAGCATCCCGTATGTAACGGGTCTCCACGCCGTCCACCATTTTGCTGATCCGGTTGCCGGCGGCATCGTAGGTGTATTGGATCGTGGGCCCTCCTGTCTTGGTAATGCTTTTTATCTTACCATATACCGTCCATTCAATACCGCCGGCTGGTATTCCGGCGGCCGCGTCTTTGGTAAGATTACCTATTGCATCATAACCATAGTTACCGCTGGCCTGCCCGTCTATGTCATTATCATAGTTCCCGTCATTGGCGGCAGGCTCGCTGATAGCGTCCAACTTATTGGTGCCAGGTATGTAATTGTACGTTAACTGGTCCATGATGGTAGGCTTACCCGCCCAGGTATTATTGCCATTACGGTTATAAGTCAGGATATTACCATTGGGATCATAGCTGATGCTCTCGGCAAAATCAGGTACCTCCACAGGGCTCCAGGTATTATCTGTGGTACTAAGATTGTGTACAGTATTCATGGTCACCAGCCTGTTCAGCACATCATAACCGTAGTTGTATAATAGCGGTTCTCCTGCTTTCGGCAGGTTCACGCTCATAGCCCCGATATTACCATTGAACAAGGGCTTGAATGCGGTGCTTTCTGCGCCGGCAAAAGGTTGCACGGACGCATTTACAGGTTTGTAGTCCCGCTCTCCATAGTAATGCAAGGCAAAACCAAAGGCATCACGGGCAGTGATACCGCCCGCAGCGCCATCTTGCCCCATGTCAAAACCCGGCGTAAGCGTGGTGCTGTTCACGCCTTTCAGCCAGCCCTGCAAGGTATAGGCATAATCCAGCCCCTGCACCTGTTGCTGGCCCAGTACTGTCCTGGCCAGCGGACCATGCCTATAGTACTGGTAATAGGCATCATTTTCCCAGTAAACGCTATCCGGGCTGGTTTCCGCGTTCGTAAGCCTGTTTTCTGCATCGTAGCTATAGCGATGGTAAAATGCATCCTTTTCACCCGGCTGATAGCTCACCATATTTACCTTACCGCTGATCAGGTCATAATCGTAGCGGATCTTCTTAAAACGGTTGGCAACGTTATTGGCCGCTCCGGAATTGAAGTCCTGTAACAGCGTTTTTACGTTACCATGAATGTCATAGCTGTAAAAAGTAGCGGAAGCACGGTCTGTCCCGCTCGCAAGGTCTGCCGCAGTATTGTATACTGCCGTCCAGGACACGCGGTTACGCAGGTTGGTGGCGTTCCATAACAGTCCTTCTATCGGGCTGTGCGGCAGATCGTATACCGCACGGGTGATCTGCGTTTTGGCGTCCGCTGCGTTACTGATCCAGCCTGATAAAGCGCCGTCATTACGGCTGATAGCATCCGTCATTGCTGTGCCGCTGCTGATCTCTCCTACTTCCGTGATCCGTCCCAGCGGGTCGTACAAGGTATAGCTATAGGCATTATCGGCTGCCTGTTTCGCATTCTGGGAAACTGCCAGCCGTCCCAGGCGGTCGTACCAGAAGTGGCTGACACCTGCATCCGGTGTGCGCTGCGCTATCACCTGGTTGAGCGTGTTGTAACGATAACCGGTTACCAGGGTATGAGCCGGTACCAACCGTTCTCCGGCCGCCCTGGCTGTTTTTACCTGGTTTAGCCAGGTATCCGAGCGGTCTACCACTACACCTGCGGGTGGAACAGTCTTTACCAGGTTGCCTGCCTGGTCATAGTAATATAGCGTGTAATGATACTCACGGGTACTATAGTTCACCGTAAAGCTTTCCAGGTCTGCCGCCTGCAGGCAGGTGTTGATGTAGTCCTGCTCAAAGCTGCCCATTATGGAATCACGGTAAGCATTATACAGTATAGTACCTGTACTGATGGCAAAGAAATCGTTATCCGTGCAGTTATCAATGCTGTCCAGGAATGCCGGGGCAAACACCTCTTCTACATTGCCGCAAAGCAGCGGGCCGTTGTTAACGGTATAGCAGCTATCAAATCCATTACAGGCCAGGTTGGCCTCTGTTGCATACCAGGTCTGCACGGCAGGGGAAATATTGATATCCGGGTTGGACAGGAAATTATTTACCGTCGGTTCAAATGCCAGCTTCACCGTGCTGAGGGTAGTGTAGGACACGTCAATGGCGCTATCCTGGCAACCTGTTTTGCCGGATGCCAGGGGCAGCACCAGCATTGCCTGGTTGTTATGCATGCCCACACCCGCAAAGCTGCCATCAGGGTTCTCCAGTAGCTGTGATACCTGCTCGTTCCCATCCATGACCAACTGGTTGGACCAGGTAATCGTATCATCTGCGGAAATTTTATGAAGATAAACATCAGTAGGTGCAGTATGCCATATCTGCGAGGCAATGACACCACTATCCGAAGTAGGTGTAATGGAGATCCAGTCAATTGCGCCAGGAGGCTGACCAAGGGCCCTGGCCGCTATCACATCTCCATTGTTCCGGAGGTCCAGTATCACGCCATTGCCGTTTGTAGCATAAAAATCGTCGGTCTCTATAACAGTTATCTTATAACCGGCCGCAGTTTTGAAAATAGGCCCAAACCAGTTGCTTTTCCCGGTAGTACCGTTCCCTTCGATATCGTACTCCGCTGCATTCAACAGGGCGCCGGTGCTCCTGTTGATCTTCAGAAGTGCGCCATTGAAATAAGTATTGAGCCCATTGTAAGTGGTGCCTGATATAACCAGGGTATCATTGTCCGCCAGCAGGTAAGTATTAGCTTCTGAACGGTGAGTACCCATTCGCTTTATCCAGCTCAGGGTCCCATCCACTGTTAAGGTCCCTACCAGCCAGTCTGATACACCCGCATCATAATTATAGAGCCCGGTAAAGGCATAACCGCCATCATGCGTCTGCACAATATCCTGTCCCCACTCCCCGTAGGTGGTGCCAAAGCCTATTGCCCTGCTCCAGGATACATTCCCCTCCGCATCCATTTTTACAATAAAAATGTCGCCCGTGGAGTGCTGGAAGGATTTTGTCATACCCAGGGCAATATAACCGCCATCCGTGGTAGGCTTTAGCTTATAAAACTCATCATCACCAGAGCCGCCATAGATCTTTGCCCACAAGAAGGCGCCCTTGCTATCAGTTTTAATAATATAGGCTTCCTTTCCTCCCATGCCCACGGCAGATGCGGAAACCCTGCTGGCGCCGCCACTGCCGGGCGTAGTGGAACCGGCCAACAGGTAACCGTTGTCAGCCGTCTTTTGTATGTCCCGCATGTCATCTGAGCCACCGCTTGAGTACATTTTTACCAACTGCCGGGCCGACTGGCAAACAACCGTATCCCGGGAGGTAACATTCCCGCAACTGTCACGGAAACTGAGATACTCCCATGCCTCTTTTGCAAAGCCCAGCCTGTTGTTCATAAAATTGGCGAACAGGCGGTTCTTCTTCTGCTGGAGGGTGTCAGCTTCCGCTGGAATGATCTCTATTCCCGGGTAGGCATTGGTGAATGCAGTATAGAGGCTGTCCACCACCGCGCAGGTAGCGCATGCAGGCCCTGTGTAACACTGCATAAACGCCGGCACCAGCAACGGCTCCGCCAGGTAGGTACAACTGGCCAGGCTGTTATTGCAGGCATCCAGGAGTTCTTCCAGGCTGCTTTCAAGTATTTTTACCTTTCTTGTTCTCAGGAGATAAGCAGAAAAATTGCTATCAGCAGCAGTTCGCTGCACCTGGAATTCATTGTGCAAAACATTCAGCTTTGTACATTCACACTCATCCGGCTTAGTGTAAGTGGTTTTACTGCCATAAGCAGGCTGTTTATCATACGGCTTGGGAGCGGTAATAAGCTCGGCATTACAATTCACCGCATCATTAATGCCATGCTGCGCATTATACTCATTTATCACCTGCTGAAAGCTACGGTAGCCATAAGTGCTTTCCGGCCTTACAGTGCTTGAGCCGGTTGTGTGGTTAATATCCGACCCTTCCCTGCACACGGCTACCAGTTGCTCGGTAATCTCGTCCAGGGCATTAGCATCATAGTAGGTGCAGGGCGACAATTGTTTCATCCACAGGCTCACATAAGCCCTGCAATTGCTTTCATACGTCTGGTTCAGCAACTCGTTCCCCTTATCCTTGCCCTGCTGTTCCGTTGTCATATTGTTCAGGTAATCCAACCCGTTCTGCGTCAGCGCATCTGCCGCGCTGTTGAAATTCGGATGCTTGCCTGCCGCTATCAGCCTGTCGGCAGAAGGAGCGCCCGGCCCATTAGGACAGGCAGCGTTTGTCACCAGGCGATGAATGATGTCCCGTTTTGTTTGCAGGTACAGTTCCCGGAAACTACGCCAGGCCATATCCAGGTCCCCGGCGCACAGCTTGCTTTCATTAAAGGCCTCGGCAGGCGAAAGATAACTGTTCACACAAGCCGGGTTGTCTTCCCCACACTTTACAGTAATAGTAGCCGTTGTCCACAGGGAATAAGCCACTTTGCTATTCCCGATCCATCCCTCCTTAAAGTTGAGCAGCTTTCCTTCCAGCTCTGCTTTAAGGGCAGCGCTTTCCATGGATAAAGGATCCGCCGGAGCTGTGCCTGTAGGGAAGCTCGCAAACGGACCATCGGTGCGCGCTGTTGGGTTCAGGTAGCCCTTCGCCCTGGCCTCTGCATATGTATCCGTTGACTGAAAATCCCTGTCCCACTTATTACTTGCGTCGTGCTTCCCGAATTCCACCAGCTTACAGTACTCAGGATGGAAGGGCAGCAACGCTTCCGCCCAGGAGTCCTTGAATGCCGCCGCAAACTGGTCAGGCGACAGTGTTTGCGGCTTCACATAGGCATCCGTGAATTGATTATACACCAGGTCCGGGTTGCCGGCTTCATCCAGGTAGGTAATGTCGTCCCGCTTATAGATTGGGGTAGCGGTTGAGCTGGGCTGGTAAAAAATGGAATATTCATGCTGGCTTTCATCCGGCTTCGCATATTGGCCGGATGGAGCGGTTACGTCCAGCAGCAAGGCCTTTCTTTTCTCCTCCGTTTCCGATTCATTGTTACATAAAGCATTGCAGTCTGCTGCGGCGGCCTGGAAGGCAGCCCAGGCTTCTCCACGGTAAGACGCAGTATCTTCCATAATACCGGCCCTGCTCATATAATTATTCCGGAAATCATTCCAGGTGCCCAGGCTGTCCATGCACGACTGACAGGTAGGTGCACATTGTTCGTTCAACAAGAGCTGCCGTTGTTCCTGGATAAAATCGTCCAGGGTTTTACAGAGATTGGCTTCCACAAACACATTATCCCGGTAGTATTCCAGCCCCTCCCCGCTGATGCTCAGGCGCTTAGTGACGGTATAGCTGCCCTGGGGCAGGTCCAGGGTAAAATTAACTGTAACCGGCTGCGGGGGAATACCGCAATCGGCCGTAAAAGTACCCGGTATGTGCACTGTCCTGGTAAAGGGCTCCCCGCCCAGCAATCGATTATAGCTGTCGTCTGTAATGGTGATCTCCAGGTCGTACAAGGCATTATAGCAGACCGTGCTCGTACATCCCTCTTTCTGCAGCACAGGAGGCGTTAACTCGTAACTGAATTCATAGGGCCCGGGTACAGGCACCAACAGGCCTTTCACACTCTCCATTACCAGGTCTTTTATGGTGTTCTTACCGGGACCGGAAAGTGTATCTGTTACTGTAAAAGGCACGTCGGAAGGCAGGGCCGCCAGTGTGGCGCTGTCCGGCTGCCCGGCCAATGCCGTTGCTATGGTACGGCCATGCATATCAAGATAAGTCACTGCATATTGCCCATTGGCATCACGCACCATATTCTTGAAATAATGGGTCTCATTGCCCACTTCAGTCCCAAACAGGGCATCCAGCTCCTTTTGCGCGGCTGTGCCGTAATAGTATTTAGTTTCATGGTTGCTGCCCAGCTTGTAGGTGGGCCCTACCCCGCTCTGCCGGCTGATCCGGCCCGTATTGTCCTGCGTATAGGCAGTTTCTGTAAAGGGATATCCCTGGGCATCGGGTATGAAACGGTTAAACCCGTTATCCTTATTGGGATTGTTGGCAGAATAATAGTAGCTGGCCCCGCTCTCTTCATTCGACATCGCCTCAGCGCTGGCGCCCAGGAAGTCAGCGGGATCATCCAGGTGATCGTATCGCTCCTTATCATATTCTGAACCGTCTAACGCCCTGTTAAAATTATGACTGTACTTAACAATTGAGCTTAAGGTAGGTGCAGGCAATACCGATATCACCGGCCTTCCCTGGTAATCATAATAAGTTTCACTGACTAAGGTGGTATCGGTAGTATTATCTTTTGTTACGGTCTGGCGGCTGCGCAGGCTGCCGTCGTAATATTGGACAACCACCTTACGCTTTCCTTCTTCTGCAAAGGAGATAGCAGACTGCCAGTTCAGGTTCCGTTGATGGCCGCAAAAATGATAGCTTCCCAACCCTCCTGAAAAACCGGAGCTCCAGGCGGTTTCTACTCTTGCCGCTCCCTTCTGTTGTACCGCTCTTACCCGGAAGTACAGCACGCCTCCGTTATCATAAAGCAGTGGAATGCTATAAGCATTATTTTGCACAGTCACCCGTGTGGCATTATTCTCAAATACCAACTGCGGATCCACAGGGTTGCCATATCGTTCATTTAAAAAAGCGGAGGAATCAATGTAAGCCCATTCCAGATCATACTCATCGGCGCCTGTTATAGCCGTCCAATTTACCTTGATCTCATCCGTAGAATCTGTGTTGGGAGGATCATCGGACCAAACAGTCTTCACCGCATCATCTGAGCAGGATAGGATATAAACGGGTTGCGCCTGTATCTCATTTTCCAGCAGGAGGGCCGCCAGCAAGCCGGTGCCTGCATCCGACGTAACATCCAGCACCTTCACAGTAACCCGGTGGGCATTGTTAAAGGTAAACCCATCTATTGCTTTGTAGGATGCAGCAGTATCGTAGTTAATGACAAGGCTTTTGTCAATCGATGCAGTGGTCAGATCCGGCAATGTATACGTGATCCGGACATTCAGGGTTACATTGAACGCAGCCGGCAGGTATATATTCGCGTATTCATTGATCCGGAAGGTCACGATGTTCCTTACCGGGTACGGCGTATCCAGGCTGCTTTGCAGGGCAGCATCAAAGTAGATACTGTCCTGTACGGTAGCTTCGGCATTTGCCACCAACTGGTTCTGCCCGCCGTCCAGCACTGTTTTAAAGGTAACGCCCGTACCTGTCTGCGCATAGCTGCTACCGGCCAGCACCAGGAGCAGCAATACGGTGAGCCACCATTTACCTGTTCGTTTAATCCGTGCAAAATGCATCATATCTTTCATCCGTTAATATTTTATTTTTTCCTGGTCGGATGGAACCTCGCATTAACATGCCCCTGTGTGAGCATTGTTTATCCTGCTCGGTTTCATAGATTGGGAGTGCCTACAAATATTTTATATTCTTTATACGCCGGTGTGGTCACAAATTCACCTCCATCCTTATAGAAGAAAAAACGTTCATCAAATCCTGCCGTATTAGCAGAGATGGGATGATAATGCTCAAAGCGCGCCTGCACAATCGCGTATTCATCATATTCCCCGGCAGGTGCAGTATCACTGTTGTCCGACGGGTCCATCAACAGGGCGGTTTTCACAATGCAACGGGTGTTCAGCAGGTACCCTGATGTGGTGTCGATGGTCATTTCCATTTGCCGGTAAGGTGCGCCTTCCCTGAAAAACATCCGTATTACCCTGTTGCTGCCATTATACAACACCTCGCAATTGCTGACACCCGTCTGTTTCAATGCCGCCTGCATCATTTGCAGGGGATTGGCTGCCGCACTGGTAGCAGCGCTTGTCAGGTACATGATCCGGTCTTCTTTAAACAATACAATGTTGTACCGGTCATTCCTGATAGTTTCCACGCTGTCCAGCCAGCAATGATAGCTGGCGCCCGACATCTCCACTCTTCCGCTCAGTGAATCCAACACCCTAGCCGGGTCGTGCTCATTGGCGTAGGTATACTTTATCTCAAATGAAAGCGGATGAGCCTCATAAAAGGACTTCATTTTTTTCATTTCCGCCGTGACCTGCTCTAAACCGCTAGCAGACTGCCCCACTGCATGGCGGCTACTCATCGTCATGCTCCAGCAGCATAGAAGTATTATCCATGTCTTCATTGTAAATAATTCAGCGTTCATACATCCTACTCTTTTACCAAAGCGGTTCTTGTTTCTTTGATTGTTTTGATGCCTCTTTCCGTTTCCTTCTTCAGCCTAACCAGCGTACCGTCGTCGTCATATTCATAGAAAGTAGCATAGTTGTTTTCATCCAGCTCAGCCATGAGTCTTAAATTCAGCGGATTGTACACAAATGATTTCATATTGGCGTTATAGGGATGCACCCTGATATCGTCAAAATATACCGTATTGCTTCCAAGCGCTTGTAGGTAGATAGATAAAAGGGTGGCATCCGCAGGAAGCGAAACTACCTGCTCTATCCGCTGCCATCCCTCTATAATGTTGCCGAAAGGCCTGGCAATGACCCCAATCTCGCTTGCCCCCTGTTTAACCACGATGCCAATCTGGCTACCTGTATAAGTAGGAACGGTGCAATCTACGGTCTCTTTTACCCAGGCGCTGATCAGCACCGTTTTTCCTGCCAGTGGTGAAAAAGGAGGTATTATAGTGCTGGCATTAGCCCTGATGTCTTTTAAGCCATCGCCCCCCTGGTCACAAATAGGCGCCCCTTTGGTTACCGTAAGCTGGAAATTGTTATTATCCTCCGTAACCAGGCTGGCGCTGATGCCAACAGTGCTATCATTCACTACACGAATGCTGTATTTGCCCGTATGATGCTGCGTGCCGTCAATGCTATGTGCATACCCGGAGAAATCAAAGCTGCGGCCGGATGCGCAGGTGGTATCACAAACGCCAATATCAAAATCATAATCTTCAAACCCCTCAAAGGCGGATTCCCGGTAACGGCTGTTCTGTATTACTGCCACAGGCAGCGTATTGCCGTAGCCATACAAACCTGCATTATAACGGCCTAAAGGATCCTTATTCTCTATTTCAAAGCCCTTTTGATTGAACAGGGTAGTAGCCGTATTCCATACCCATTTGGCCTCGTTATATTGTGGCGCCATTTTATCCGGCTGAAACGCCCAGAAAGGCGCAAAGCCATTAAATGTACCGTTCCGCCGTATATCAGTGCCCTGCACCGGATCTGTTTCCGTGCGGGACGCATAATAAACATAAGATATGGCAGGCCGCCAGTTACCGGCAATACCATACAGATAGGGATTTACCGGACTGTCTGTTATGGCGCTGTAACAGAGCTGGGAAGTTTCCACGGTGCAGGTATAGCAGGAATCTACCTTCAGCTCTGCAATGGTAGCCCCTCCGCTGGAAGCATTCGTATAAGCCACTGTCACGTCGCTGCCGCAGGTCTTGCTCTGCAGGTTATACAATGCAAGGGCGGCGCCGCTTACAGAGCTGAGCGCTACAGAACAATCTCCTATCCGGGCTTTGTATAGCGCGCTGACGCTGTCTGTTGTTACGGCATAAAACGGCTTGTTGATATTACGATAGAGCAATGCGCACCTGCGATAATCCACGTTATAGCCGGCGGCTCTTGCTTCCTGTATAATATTGCTGAGCGTTGTATGGTCGTCCGCCCCGATGAATAAATGGTGCGATGCGATCAGGTAGTCGAACATCGGTTTCAGACAGGTGCAGGTACAGTTGGCGCCTGCCTGCTGCGAAAAGGCTCCATTACCTGTTCCCAAGGCAGTCACCAGCACTATGCCCGACAGTATCTTCTTTATCATGTTTATAACTGACATAAGTATGTATGATCAATTTATTGTTTTGATACTTCCACCACTATAGGCGTGGTAACGGTCCAACTCTCGGAGGCACCGGAGGCAATCGTTCTTTCCTCCGCGTTTACGATCACGCGCAGCGTTTCCATGGATGCCGATACCTCCACTCTGTAAGTGCCAACAGACAGGCTGGTGTTATCATAAGGGATACCATCTCCACCTATAAATTCCCGCTGCAGCAATACTTCATTAGTATTAACATCTTTCACTGTCACCGTAAAGTTGGCGCCAGGCGCCACACCTCCTGCTTTAGGCATTACCCTCACCGTATTAGGTTCCACGCAGATACCATTTTCATTCGCATAACCCTGCCCATACATATCTATGTGTGCAATAGCTTTGTTATTGGCATCTTCCAAGCTTATCGTAGATGTATATGTGCCCGCCGGCACCTCGTACCTGACCAATGAACCAGACAATCCTTCGGAACAATCGTTTTTAGCGATATTTCTGAATTGCAGCGAATTTTCGAACACGGGCCTTTCCGTTTTGGACAGTATGATATCAAAGGGTGGAGCTCCCACGTCATTAAAAACAGCAGCAATACTGTTGGTGCCATATTTTTCCTTATCGTTTATTATAGCATATATACCGTTTTGTGCACCAATTTCTATCTGTAACGCATCGTTCTGCTGGTACTCGAAGGCAATACAGTATGGCAGCGTTGTTAAAAGGTCCGTATCGGGTATCCGTGTATAGCTGTAAGGCTCACCCGTCAAGGTGCTTCTGACTGTAATGCTATAAGGATACAGTTCATCAGGGGTATCTGCTTCCGTCCTACCCATAACGTTTATCTGGCAAGTGGCGGTACAACTTCCATGCGCATTGGCATAAGCCTGCCCGTTTCTTTGTATGTCCGCCTCTGCAAGAGAGTCCGCCTGCTCGGGGCTTTCGGTAGACATATAAGTCCGCTCCGGAACTGTATAGATCACCACAGAGCCGCCCGGGCAATCGTTCCGGGTAAATGCCCTGGAAGTTTCTATATTATAGTAGGTACAAGTGCCTGTGCTGTTAGCATAGGCCTGCCCAAAAGTGTTCATCTCTTCCTCTGCATAGGCATCCGCATCTTCCTGGCTTATTATAGATGTATACCTACCAGCAGGCACTGTGTAGGTGGTAGTGGAAACCGCGCCTGCAACGCCACAATCATCACTCAGCGTATCTCCGGGACAGTCATTTTTGGTAAAGGATCGCTTGATCTCCTTGTTGTGATAAGTACAGGTTACATAATCATTTGTATAAATCTGCCCATAGGCAGCCACATCTGCCCAGGCCAGGGAGTCCGCCTGCTCCTGGCTGACCGTGGAGGTATAGGTACCGGCAGGAACAACATACTGGTAAGTAGAAGGTATCCCTCCGGTTCCACAGTCATTCTTGGTGAACACCTGGCTTATTTCCTCATTCAGGTAAGGCGGGTTCAGGCATTCTCCGTCATTTATATACTGTTCATAGGTCTGCGGCACACAATTGCTGACATAGCTTACTTTCCTTTTATCCGCCACCTTCCAGAACTGCTGGAATTCCATAGCGGTGGCATCTATTACTTTCGAACTGTCTCCAATGACCAGCGACCAGACCTCTTCGTTTTCTTCGATTGATTTTACCAGGGGATTCTCCAGCATATTGACAGTGCCTACAGTTGCCGCTATATTCTTTCTACCGGACCGGATCACTTTCATGGACATACGGTCTCCTGAGAAAGGCACACCATCACTATCTACAAAATAGATATCAGGGGCTCCGCCGGTAAAGGCATTCGCATCTACCACCCAAAGCCTGCTGCTGTTAGGCCAGCTAGCCACCTCAATGTTGCAGAAGCCGATGCCGCCTGTTTTCTGATGGGACCAAACCAGCAGTTCATCACCTCCTGTGAAATAACGGTTGGCGTCTTCTTCTGAAATACCGGAGATGATCTTGCCTCCCCGCATGCGAATGTTATCCACCGTCAGGCCAATGTTCTTATAGGCGCCGCTCATGCCATCATAAGCCCAGGCGGCAGGATAGGTAAAATGATAAATAGGGTCGTCAAATTCATTTTTGGTACTGGTAAGCACCGGGTTCCCGGTTTCACTGTCAAATAAAAGGTTGCGGGTAACCACCTTGCTGCCTTTTTCAATCACCACGATGCTGTCCAGTATACCATGCCGGTTAATGACCTTGGTAGCCGCTGCTGAGCGGAATTTATTCTCCTCCCGCTGAAAAAGGCTGAGGAATGAAGGGAGCATCCATACCGGCGGCCAACTGAAAGTGAAAAAGTCACCATTCACATTGAAGTTGTTGCCGTTTGTGACGGAATGCTGCTCACGCATATCCATCATCAGTTCAACGTCCTTACCAATAGATGCTGCAGGGTCAATCTCACCTTTCGGGTTGATGACCATCGCCGTATTATTGAGATGCCTGAACAATGCCTGTTGGTTGTCCACCCGGTAATAATGCGCTGCATAAGTAATCGGGGTTTTATCATTTGTCTCTGCATAGGTTGCCTGCGATCTCAGCTTGCCGTTCATATCATTCAGCTCCACTTTAAAACCCTGGCTGATAGCAAGATAATGTTTGGCATCTATCCGGAGAAAGTTGGCCAGTGCGGGCCTGTATCTTTTTTTACTATCGGACAGGGTAGTCATCTCCGTGATTACCGGGAAATCGTAGCTGGTATAAAAACTGGTTTCCTGGTAGCCATTGGCAGATCTCGTATTTTTGGCATGGATAGACCTTATCCTTACTTTGCTATAACCAACAGAAGGCGCCGGGAAAAAGGATTCTCCCAGGGGCTCTTCCGTGTATCCCATGCTTACCGGCGCCAGGGGAGCTACCTGCTGTTTATATTCGATAGGCAGGCGCCAGGGATTCTCCTCTCCTCCCAACATCGGCTCATAGGTAGCCACACCGCTGCTGATCTCCATTGGTATACCGGCTACTTCCTTTACAGTGGTATATTGATACTCCTGCCCATATACCGATTCCTTCTGCCTGGTCATGGCATTCCAATGGTCGTATATCAACAGGCGCTTTACCCGCAGCCCGCCCCCGTATTTTTTGAACCGGGGGCTATGCAGGCGGGCAAGTGTACGGGATGTGTCCACCTCCTTTGCCCACCCCTTTGCACGGGCATTATCGTTAAAATTGTTAAGGGTATTTTTGATATTGTCCGCCAGTGACATCAGCACCTTTACCGCTACGTCCAGGTCCAGGTCATCGCCCACATCGGACCCGGGCATGGCCTTGGAAGGCAGGTTCAGGCGCAGGAACTGGACGGCAGCCTGGGCCAGCGGACTATAGGAGCCATCATCACCGGCAGCATCTATGCCTTTCAGCTTTACCCAAATGGTATGGCCATCATTTATAAAACCAGCCTCCCCGGAAGGATCTATCCTGGCATAACAGGGTATATACTCATTTCCTCCGCCAAACCTATCTGACGGCATCCGGACGTTCAGCCTGAAAGATATCTTTTCCAGCCCGGCGAGATACTTGTAAGCCAGTTCCTTCAGGGACGTTACCGGATCAGGTACGTTGATGGCCACATACAAATAATCTTCCTGCCCGCCATACAACTCATTGTTTAGGTCATTTAATGTAGATGGCGGGGCCGCGGAAAAGCCGGCTACCTTAAAGAACTGCATGGCCCGGCGGTTCTGCACATATGCATAGTCGTCACTTTCATAAACTACTTTCATACGGCCTCCGGAAGGCAGCACGATAGAATCCAGCGTCCATGCAGCGGCATTTTGAGCAGCAGTAGCACTGTCCTGCAATGCATACGGGTATTCCGGGTTGCTGATGAAATTACTGGCAGAGGAGCCGGGGTTCTGCAGGGGATCTTTATAATTTCCCCAGCGGTCGTAGGATTTAATGTTATAGTCCGGGTTGTTGTTATTGTAGTGGAAAATGTAGGGATTCCGTTTCCCTTTGTCATTGCCGTTGTAGGAGAACCAGATGGTATCCAGGGTCAGTTTGCCGAGATTATTTACCGTTCCGTTCACACCACGGCATAGTTTATAGCTATACCCGAAATGCACGGTCTTCACTGGTATAGCGTTGGTGCCATATTTCAGGAAATCTGCTTTTGTATAGAGGTTGATCTCTTCCAGTTTCCGGGCAACGCCATTGGCAGATTTATTCCCGTTTTCGTCTACCGGCCACATATCCTTACGATCACCCAGCTTAAAAGTGGCGATCATATTCTTGGATTCAATGGAATGGAGATACCACAATTCTTTTTCACCGTACACATAGCTGCCCCTGTCGTCCCTTGTATCCGTTTTCAGTCCTTCGTTATAAGCAGCACTGTCCGTATATGGCGCACGCCAGGTAAAGGTATTCCTGACGCCCGCCACCTTACTATAGTTGAACTTAATGGCGTCCCCCGGATCATCCGGTGAAATACCGTCCCCGGTAAGATCGGCATAATCAGGCGAGACAATGCCCGTTAGCAGGAAAGAATGTGCGTAGGCCGGCACTTCCTCCTTGTTAAAGTAATGGTCATTCCCTTTAAAATTAGCAGTAGTATCGTCTTCTCCGGGCGTATATTTCACCAGTCCATTCCCCACATTGGCCCCGATTGGATCTACAGAAAAAGTGACATCTTTTTGTTTGATATTGTATACCGGAATACCGTAAATATACCTTCTGCCATCAGCGTTCAGCACGTCAATTTCCGAAATGTGATGCTTCTTGCGGAAGCTATTCACCCGGTTCTCCCTGGATACGATGCCGGTTACAAAAGTGTCTTTGCTGGGCATCAGATAGAGATACTCCGTCGGGATTATCTGCTGAGGTTGGCCGGGGTAAGACCAGTATAAGGCCAGGTGATAGTTTTTCGGGCTCTGGTAGTACTCTATTTTAACATCATACATTTCGCCGGCCACAAGGTTAACGTACGCTGTACGCTGCTCTTCATCACCTGGTGACTGGCATAGCCACCGGTCAATCTGTATTACATCATTTATAAACAACCGCACGCCATCGTCATGCGTAAAGACAAATTTATAAGTGCCCGTTACCGGTGCTTTGAGCCGCCCGGTCCAGCGGGCAGAGAAATCCTTATCCAGCCACTGCCCGTTTGCCGGCTTACCAACGTTCATATTGTGATCCGGGGAGTTCTTCTCAAAATAAATAACAGGATCTATCTTTTCCCAGAACTTATTGTCGAAGCGAGTGGGCCAGCCATAGTTAAAATATTCCCCCAACAACCCTTCCGGCTCCTCTACCTCAGGCACAATGGTATCGCAGTTACGCACGCCAAATTCGTTTACCTGATAACTTTCAATATATTGCTGAAAGCCCGCTTCACTGGCTTCTTCCGCCGTCAGGTAGGAGATAACCTGGGTTCTCTTATCTCGCTTCTTCCTGAAAGCGGCAGACGCAGGCAGGGGTATCTTTTCCTCCAGTCGCCCGTTCCTGTACCTGCTCAACCGGTGGGTGGTAGAAAGCACGGCACCTGCCTGGTAAAGATCCGGCGCTACCACATCATCTCCCCCAATAGCTTCATAAAATTCCCTGGAGTTGACGGCCTTCTCTCCCGGGTTCCTGAAATAAGCGGCTTCAAATGTGGTGTCTGAATCTTTAAACCCTATAACAGACGCCAGGGGATTCTGCTCCAGCCAGGGGCCTGTCTGGGTAAAAGCACGGGTAAAGTTCAGGTCCACGCCGCCATGCACCAGGTCACCGAACCCGATATCCCCGCTAAAACGCTGAGAACCGTCCCTGGTTCTCATGGCATGATCGTATACAAAGCCAATATCGCTCCTGTAGGCTCTGAACATGCCTCCGGTCCCTTCACCGGAAATGGAAAAGACATCATAGGTATAAGACGGCACTGCAATATGCGCTACTGCCGGCTTCTCCCTGTAAGGAATTTCCTTTTCACGGTTAAAATCCAGTAAGGCCCCCGGATTGCCGGCGCCATGCTGATAATTCAGGTATCCATAAGCCGGCAGGTATGCAGTCCGGTCGCTTTCAGCAAGGGATTGCTTGGAAACATACCCGCTTATAAAAAAGCTGGGATGTACCACTTTTGTTTCAAACCCGGCTTTCAGGGTGACCGTTATATTCTGGCTGGTATACGGCAGGCTGATGGAAGGCGTATAGGAAGGATAGGCAAATGAAATAAAGGTGCCGTTCGTTGAGCCCATAGTGGAGCTTGTATTTCTATCAGACTGCGACTGCATTACGTTCTTTTGGGATACTTCCGTTTGCCTCAACCCACCGGACAACTGCAGGCCCTTTACACCTGCTCTTGAATTGTAGGTACTGCTAATGGACAGAGACCCGTTAATGCCGTCTGCCTGCCTTCTCATAGTATAGGCGGCAAAAGAAGGCGAAATGGAAAGGCCCTCCTGCGAATTATTGGAAACGGACAGGCCGCTGGTAAAGCCTCCCATACCGCTCTTGCCTACGTTGATACTGGAATTCAGTCCAAATTCCATCCCCCAGCCCCTGTAGGTATTATGAAAGAATCCCAGGCTGGCGCCTACACTAAGACCTATTTTGGCCGTATCACTGTTAGCTTTCCCCTTCTCCAGCGGAAGGCCTATTACTTCCACATCGGCACCGGTAGTTACACCCACCGTTTTATTCTCCTTTATGTTAGCCGTTTTAACGATGGTGTCTCTTCCGGAAAAATCGTCCGGCAGTCCACGCAGGTTCCTTGTAATAGTGCCCGGGTTAATATTCCATCCAAGTCCCACCCAACTGGCCTCCTGGTCCATAGAGATGCCACTGTTATAGCCAATTGTAATAGGGTAGCCGCCTACATCCATCAAGGGAATAGTATAGGAGAAATCCCCGGTGAACAAGTCTACCATATTATCGTTATTAACAGAATGGAAAGCCTGGCTTTCCGGCTGTGTAGGCCCGCCCATGTCCGCTTTCTTCTTCACCACGGGCACGGCAGTTGCAACCGGGGCGCCTGCAGGTAGTACTGTAGCTAAGGAAGGATGGATCATATTTACCGGTTGTTTCCCTCCTTTTCCCGGGCCACTGTCTACCATCCCGCTATAGCGGTGGGCAGCGCGGGACATCCCTAAAGCATAGGAAGGGATCACCGTTTCCAAATAGATCAAAGCCAGCATTATGCATACAACCGTCTTCTTCCCCTTTGCAATAAGAGCCAGTATCATTTTCGCTTATTTATAGGTATAAGGTGTTATCCAAATTCTTTCTGAGTGTTAATCTTCCCGTGTATAGATAAATTTCATCTGCCAGTATTCATTCCGGGAGTTCCGTAAGCGGAACAGGTAACTTCTTCCATCCCGCAGGCCTTTTATTTTATCCAACGGTATATCCATGCGGTTATCTCCCCTTTTGAGGGACAGTGTGCCTGCATCCAGGATCCTGTTACCACTTTCCAGTGCGATCAGTTCATACCTGGCAGTAGTATCACCCGTTTCATTGCGGTACGCGCATTGCAGGCTGCTGCTGTTGACCACCACTCCGTCCAGCTCTTTCTTCAACTGTACATAGGCCCCATTGCTTACACGGGTTTTGTTATGAACCCCCTTGATCCGGAAAGTCCAGACCTCTGTCTGTGCTGCAAACAGGGAACCATTGCGGGCGATCACGGTCCACGCATATTCCTTTGCCGTATCCAGCGCTACCGCCCCGGAAGGATAGCTGGCGAAGATATTCCGGAGGCGCGGTGCCCGGTACACCGGTATATTTTGCTGTACGGCATCCTGGGGAGACTGCCCGGGGTGCACCTCCGTCAATATCATTTCATAATTCAGGTCATTGAATAAATTAACGGGAGCAGGAGGCAGCCAGGTAAACTGTGGCAGCCTTGTATCCAGCACACTCTGATCTGCAGGGCTGTTCAATAAAGGGGGACTTACCGGTTCTATGGCAAAAGGTATACAGTCCTCCCCCGGCTGATTGCCCGATTTATCCCCCTCCACTATCAGGCTATAACAGGCAAAGTAGTTGCCCGCAGGCAGGAACCCGTTCACACTCCTGTCGATGGCGGCAGACAGGTATTCATATTGCACCGGCATCACATCCCCTAGCTGTAGCTGCCTGGCCCCCTTGCTTAAAATGATATTGCGCGTAATGCCCGTTAATACGGCCTGGTTGGTTTGAGCGTCCATTAAACGGAGGGTTATCCGCACATTCTGGGGGGTATTGGATGCTGAGACCAGCACAATATTCCATAATTGTGCTTTCAGTAATACTCCTGCCGGCGGCAGTTGCACAGCCATGCTTACCTGTGCGCCTGCCCGTGCCGACAGCAGTAACAATAATAGCCATAGGGATCGTCTCATAGATCTTTTTTAGAATATCTTTGTATAGGTGATTCTTCCTGTTTTATTAGGCACCAACTGCCTGTCCACTCCGGGCACAAAACCTTTGTCCGCCATCAATGCCACTTCCCCTATTTTAGGGATGTTGACCCTGGCGTTGGCCGAATAGCCGGTTTGCTGCAGGTTGTACTCGGTTTGATAATTGTACTTTATCCCACCGCCTATTTCCAGCCAGGTTAATATTTTATACTGCATGCTGCCATCAATGCCATATAAAGCGTAATCCTGGTTGACGGCGGATGATAATCCTCCGTTAAGCGTGAACTTTCCGAGGAATACAGTTTGGTTCAGCAACAAATTGGTGCTGTTGAAGTATACAAAATTGCTATCTGTCTGGTGGTTATAAAATTTAGTACCGGAAAAGATCGTATTCATTGTAATGCCCTGGTAACGGTAAAAATGGCTGGCTGTTGCTACCAGGGTATAAAACAGGTTCTCCACGTACTTGTCTTCGCTTAGCTTCATCAACTGGGAGCTGGGGAAATAGCCCAGCGATAGAACAGGCCAGTGCTTTCTCCTGAAGGTAGCCTGTATACTTTTAAAGATCGTATTGCTCCTGTAAGCAGCGTTCTCGAATACGCTGGTATAAACATTCTGCCGGACAGCCCCCGAAAGGGTCAGTTGCTGCTTAAACAAAGGCTGGTCTGCTTTAACCATCCAGGCGGTTTGAGCGGAACCGGAAGTATATAGATTGAAGGACTGGAAGTTAGCCCCCATCCGCTTGAACATAGCGCTGATACGGGTGCCTGTAGCAGGGATAAAAGAACAGGCCGTAACGGCAAAAGCCTCGTTGGAGTGATCATTCAGGCTCACCATACTGGCCCCCAGCCCCTGATCATGCGCAGAACGAACATAGTAAGGCATAGACGACTTAGCGGCTTCGCCTATAATATAGTTATGTTTATTTAGTTGCCATCTTCCTTCCAGCGAAACGCCCATTATTTTATAATCAGGCGCTTCCGTTATATTATTTCCGGGGGCGGTATTAAAATTATACACCTGTTTTTTGCCTGTGTAAAAAGAGAGGATGATATTATTTCCTTCCTTCATGCCGGTCCCCACACGTACTATATTCAGGTATTGCCGGACCCTGTTCTCATTTACAATAAAATCACGAAAGCGGTAGTCCACTGCGCCGGTAGCAAAGGCTATATAGTAGGATGGGTTATATTCCGCCTGCACACCGGTAATAGTGACGTTCCTGGCGGTCAGCTCAGAATAATCTACCATGGTTCTGCCTATCCCTACGGACCTCACTGCCAGCAGTGAACGGTATCCATCCGGCAATATGGTATCCGGTAGGTTCATGGTTGCCAGGCTATCTGCCAGTTCCTTATTATTACGGCTATTCATGATAGCAGTCATAAGTTGTTGCTTTCTTGCTCCAAAGGCCTGCTGTTTTTGCTGATACAGGCGTTCCCATGCTACCAGCTCTTGTTGTAGCGAGTCCACCTGCCTGGCCGCAGCCGCATATCGTTCTCTCAGCAAATCGCTTACGCTATCCGCCTTATCGCGCGCTGGCATATATTTTTGCAGGCTATCCATCAAACTCCCCCTTGCAGACAAGCTGTCTTTTAAGCGCCCATATAATTCCCGTTCCCTGGCCTCCACCAGCATCTGTATCTGGGAGGGGCTGGTTTTCCAGCGTTTCAGGCGGTTAAGCTCCTTTATCCGCTCCTCGATCCGCTGCTTTAATTGCGCCAGTTCCCCCCATTCTTCCAACGTCCCCGGCTCCCATTTCTGAGCTTTCAGTAACAAGGCGTTCTTAAAATCGCGATTAGAATACTGCAGATTAAGTCCTGTTATATCCCGGAACAATGCAGAATTACCTCTTTGAGTAGTAAAGGCTACACGCAACGGGTACTGGTCCCGGATGGTTATCTCCAGGGAAGTTTGCAGGGTATGCTGGTATAGCTCTTTTTCCAGGTAAGGGGTATCGACGTTTGACTGATAGTACAGGTCATACACAATATTACCATGCACTGTAAGAAAAGGCTTACGCGATATAACAGGTAGCGCCTGTGGACCTCTGCTCCGGCGTATAACCAGTCCCCTGACAGTTTCATAATCCGCAGGATAGGGAGGAAGCGGAACGACCAACATGGATTTGCAACCTGCGTGCACTAAAAAATAGCCGCTATCTACCATTTGCGGACCTTCCTCCGAAGCCGGATCATATAGGATCAGGCTTCCCTTGCCAGGAAAATTTTGGGCTAATAGAATATTGTTTATAGTAAGGCTACAAACAACAAGCAATAGCGTTTTCACGATTATATTTTTGCACTCTTGGTTCACAAACCTACGTATAGGGTCTCTTGTTATGGGTAACAATGCACAAAATATAAACTAGACAAAAAGAATTCATCACATATAAGTTGTATAATATAATATATTCATCTTAACCCACTATTAACATTATTTTAACAAAGTAATCACTAACTAGCCGGCAGTCGGGGACACACGGGGAATTTACGGACCGGTTATTGTAAAAAGGGTATCTTTACTGCTTTTCATATTAAACCAGTAAATCTCAGTAATATTTCTTCATAAGAAACAGTTTGAACATAATGATCTTTAAATTCAGAAAGAAGAAAAACGAGGAAGAGAAAAAACCTAAATCTAAACTAAGGGAATGGCTGGATGCCGCAATTTTCGCCATTATCGCAGCAACGCTTATAAGGACCTTTATCTTTGAAGCCTATGTGATCCCCACCCCCTCCATGGAAAAAACCTTACTGGTAAACGACTATTTATTTGTTAGTAAAATAAGCTACGGGCCACGGCTGCCCATGACTCCACTGGCGCTGCCTTTTACCCATCATACTTTACCTTTCACCAGGCTGACAAAAGCTTACTCGGAAGCCATTAAATGGCCCTATAAAAGGCTGCCCGGCTTTACCGACGTGAAAAGAAATGACGTGATCGTTTTTAACTACCCGGCAGGCGACACGGTATTGAAGGACAGCAGGGGCCAGGACGTTGACTATTATACCGCCGTGCAGGAACTGGGATATGAAAGAGCCGTGGAAACCTATCCTCCCATGATGGTACGGCCCGTAGATAAAAGGGAAAACTGGATCAAGCGGTGCCTGGCAATAGGAGGCGACTCCCTTAAAATTGTGAACGGCCGCGTATATGTGAATGGTAAAGCCGCTCCCGTACCACCCCATTCCGAAAGAAGGTACTGGGTAGAAACCAGCGACGGGTCTGCGATCAACCCAATGAGGCTGGAGGATCTGCAGATTGACCAGGATTATTACCAGGGCACAAGGCCCGGCGTATTTTCCTATAACCTTACGCCGGATGCTGTAAGGCAATTAAGCCGTCTTAACCTGAAAATGGTGGAGCCGGTGATTGAAACTGAGCCCGATCCCAGCGCCTTCCCTCATGATCCGGTTCATTATCCCTGGAACGCACATAATTACGGCCCGATATACATCCCCAAAAAAGGAGCAACCGTTAAGCTGGACAGCATTACCCTCCCGCTCTACAGGAGGGTGATCGTTACTTATGAGCATAACAAGCTGGAGGTGAAGGATGGCCGTATATTCATCAACGGTAAGGAAAGCGATAGCTACACCTTTAAAATGAACTACTACTGGGCAATGGGGGATAACCGCGATAATTCAATGGACTCCCGCTACTGGGGATACCTGCCCGAGGATCACCTGGTAGGAAAGGCCTGGATCATATGGATGAGCTACGGAAATGGCAAGATCCGCTGGGGAAGGATATTTAACTCCATAAAATAAAGTACCGCCGTCCACCACAACCCTATAGCTGCTCATATAACCGACGTCGTTAGTGCACCGGCACCTGCATATCAGCAAATGAAGCGCAGAATAGCCAGCCGGAAGAAAGAAGTTTTGTAATTTGTGCGGACAAACATTGACCAACAAACAGACACCGCTTATGCGCACTACCTGGTTATTCCTGGCGCTGATCGTTACGGCGCATGCCACATATGCCCAGTCTCCCACCAACCCATACCGCTACCAGGTACAAAAGCAGGTTACCGCGCGCCATGGCGCCGTGGTATCCGCCCATCCCCTGGCCAGCGCCGCCGGTGTGCAAATACTGCAGGAAGGCGGCAATGCGGTGGATGCGGCCATTGCCACGCAACTGGCGCTGGCGGTGGTATATCCTGAAGCCGGCAACCTGGGCGGGGGCGGCTTCCTCGTGGGCCATCTCCGGAATGGGCTGAACATTACCATCGACTACCGGGAAAAGGCGCCGGGCAAGGCCTACCGCGATATGTACCTGGACAGCGCCGGCAAGGCCGATACCCGCCTGAGCCAGGAAGGCCACCTGGCCGCAGGCGTGCCCGGAGCGGTGGCCGGGTTCTTTACCTCCCTGCGCTACGCAAAGCTGCCCATGAAAAAGCTGATAGCGCCCGCCATCCTGCTGGCGGAAAAAGGTTTCGCCATCACCGAAGCGGAGGCCCGTAACCTGAACCGGTATGCAAAAATGTTCCGCCAGCTTAATACCCGCCCCTGCGCATTTGTAAAAGCCACTCCCTGGAAAGCCGGCGATACCCTGGTGCAGCCCGACCTGGCCGGCACCCTTAAAAGAATACGTGACAAAGGCAGGGCCGGTTTCTACGAGGGTGAGACTGCCCGCCTCATTGCTGCCGAAATGCAGCGTGGCAAGGGCTTTATCACCACGGCGGACCTGAAAGCCTATGAAGCAAAAGAAAGAACCCCGGTTGTATTTCCCTATAAGGACTATACTATTGTGACCATGCCCCTTCCTTCCAGCGGCGGCATCGCGCTGCAACAACTGATGGGCATGGTGGAAGATTATCCCCTGGCCAAATGGGGTTTCCATGCGCCCCAGTCCATACAATTGATGGTGGAAGCGGAAAGAAGGGCCTATGCCGACCGGGCGCAGTACCTGGGGGATGCCGACTTCGTGAAAGTACCGGTGGAACAGCTCACCTCAAAAGCCTACCTGGCAGAGCGCATGCAGGACTATGAGCCGCAGCAGGCAGGCTCCAGCGCAACGGTGAAAGCCGGCAAGCTGCTACAGGAAAGTATGGAAACCACCCACCTGTCCGTAGTGGACAGCGAAGGCAATGCCGTGGCCGTTACCACCACCCTGAATGGCAGCTACGGCTGTAAGGTAGTGGTAGGTGGCGCAGGCTTTTTCCTGAACAACGAAATGGACGATTTCAGCATAAAACCCGGCGTGCCCAATATGTATGGGCTGGTAGGCGCTGCCGCCAATGCCATTGCACCGGGCAAGCGTATGCTCAGCTCCATGACGCCCACCATTGTGCTGCTGGACAAACGCCCCTACCTGGTAACAGGCACTCCCGGCGGCTCTACCATCATTACCTCCGTGTTCCAAACGTTAATGAATATACTGGAATTCAGCCTGCCGCCGGACCAGGCCGTAAATGCGCCCAAGTTCCACCACCAGTGGCTGCCGGACGAGATACATGTGGAGCCGCAATTCCCGGCCGATATCATTGACTCCCTGGAGCAGATGGGCTATAAGGTGGTGACCCTGCGCGGCACCATCGGACGTACGGAACTGATCAAGGTGAACGGCGACGGCACGCTGGAAGCCGTAGGCGACGGGCGCGGGGATGACAGCGCGGCAGGATACTGAATAGCTTAAACGATAAAATATTACACCATGTCATTTGGATCCATCTATCTTGAAAGCGTCAGAAAACGGTTCCGGTCCTACAAGGCCATGGGCGACAAGACCCTGGAACGCCTGGACGAAGCACAATTGCACTGGCAGCCGGACCCCGGCTCCAACAGCGTATACCAGATAGTAAGGCATGTAAGCGGCAATATGCAGTCGCGCTGGACCGACTTCCTGACCACCGACGGGGAAAAGCCCTGGCGCAACCGGGACACGGAGTTTGAAGAAAGCAATGCCGCCAAAGCGGAGATCATCGCCCTGTGGGAAAAAGGCTGGAGCTGCCTGCTGCAAACGCTGGACAGCCTGCAGGAAGCCGACCTGGAAAAGACCGTGCACATACGCACGGAGCCGCATGCCGTTATAGACGCCATCAACCGGCAATTGGCGCACATCCCTTCCCATGTGGGACAGATCATGTATATCGCCAAAATGCTGCTGAAAGACCGGTGGGAAAGCCTGTCTATCCCTAAAGGAAAATCAGAGGACTTTAACAGGGCCATGTCCGGTAAATAAAGAAATAATGGCTATGCTCAAAACAAAATATTACCTGCTGCTGTTGCTTGCGCTCGGGCTGCTGGCCTGCAATAGCAGCCGCAACAACCAGTTGCTGCAGCACAAGAAATGGCGCGTGTACGATGTACAGGTGCCGGCCGGCGCGCCGTATGACATTACCCAGGTGAGCCAGGCAACGGAATTAAAAAGAGGCTATTACAGCGATGTATATTACCAGTTCCTGGACGATAACCTGTTCATTGCCACCATAGCCGGGCAGCCGGATTCCGGCAGATACCAGTTACTGAGCAATGGCCGCATTATCAGCATTACCGCCAGTAACGGCCAGCGCAACGCCGAGCACCTGGTGACCATCGTGCACCTGGACGACAATAGTTTTGATATGAAAGTAAAGTCCGGTGAATACGATTTCGTACTGAAGACAAAGGCCGAACAATAAAATTCCCCGACATGACACAACCGCTGCAGACCGCCACTACACCCGGCAGAACTGTTACCGTAGCCGGCAGGACCTGCCTGTTCTTTTCCGGCTTCTCCTACCTGGGCATGCATGCGCAGCCCGCTTTCCGCGAGGCCCTGCAGGCAGGCACCGAACAGTTTGGGCCGGTATTCCTGTCCTCCCGGGTGGCCAATGTACGGCTGAGCATATACGAAGAGCTGGAACATGCGCTGGCCGTACTCTTCCGCCAGCAGGCCGCCGCCGCTTACTCCTCCGGCTACCTGGCGGCGCAGGCGGCCGTGCATTACGCAGCACAGCACGCGGAGCTGCTCTACGCCCCCGGCGCCCACCCGGCGCTGCGCCTGAACGGCGCGGACGTACCGGGCCAGGACTGGGAAACCTGGGCGCAGCAAACAGTAACCAGGATCAACAGCCAGCCGGATCACACCTTTGCACTGGCGGCCGATGCGGTGAACCCGCTCACCAGCACCATCAACGATTTTAGCTGGCTGGCCGCCGTTGAGCGCAAAATGCTGGCCGTGATCGATGACTCACACGGCGCCGGCATACTGGGCACGGACGGGGAAGGCATTGTACATGCCCTGCCGGTACATACGCCGGTGCGCTACCTGCTCACCGCCTCCCTCGCAAAGGCTTACAGCATCCCGGGCGGACTGGTGGCCGGCCATGCCGCGGATATTGCCGCCATGAAAAGGCAACCCGCATTTACCGCCAGTTCCCCCATCATGCCCGCCGGCGCCTACGCCTTCCTGCAAAGCCAGTCCCTCTATGCCGCCCGCCGCAATAAGCTGCGGCTCAATATTCAATATTTCCGCCAACAGGTGACGGGCAACCCATTGGTGCACAACCCGCATCACCTGCCGGTATTCCTGCTGCAACCCGGCCAGCGGCAGCCGGCGATTGACAAATACCTGCTGGACCATGATATCATTATTTCCTCCTTCGCCTATCCCGATCCGTCCAGCCCGCCCATACACCGTATTGTGCTATCGGCCCTGCATGAGCCGTTTGACATGGATGCACTCGCTAAAATGCTGGGGCATTTTAATGAATAATGAAATAATTAACAATTAATAATACACGTTACACAAGTGCCGCTATGAAACAACAGTGTTGCGCATCATTCTTAATTATTCATTATTAATTATTAATTAAGTTGCCGGATGGCAGCCTGCTCCTCCTCAATACGTGCGCTATTGTGATTCACCAGGTGCATGTCGCTTTTTTCTGCAGCCAGGCACTCACGTACATGGTCCCTGTTGGCTTTCAGCAGCACTGCTTCCCATGCTATCTTTTTATCGAGACGGGCCGCCCTGGACGAATGGCCGGTAGTAAAGGCTTCCTGCCTTTTCATATTCAGCGCCTGCAGATCGCTTTTGATATCAGATTGCTCCTTTATGAGATCGAATAGCTGTTGCTGCTGGTCCCTGATATCTTCCTCCAGGTCATAGTTCTGCTCCCGTTGCTGGCGGATCTCCATCCTGTTCAATGCAATACCGGCACGTGCAGCAATATTGCCGTCGCCGGCAAAAGCGCCGGTGGTGATCAGGGCCGTAACGGCCATCAGGCTTATCTTTTTCATGTGTTTGTTACTTTTTGGGTTTATTGAAAAAAGTATCAGCATTGAGACCCGGCAGGGATATGGATGTTTAATGGCTCCAGGCATTTTAAGCGGATCTTAAGTTGTGTTAAAGGAATGCAAATGCCTATCTTTCCGGAAAATTCGTACATGCGCATATTGGTTTTCCTGCTGCTGGGCACAGGCATATTGCAGGCGCAGGCGCAATCATCTGCCGGCAATGGAGAAAGGTCCTCCCTGTTATGGAAAGTGAGCGGTAAGGGCCTGCAGCAGCCCTCCTACCTGTATGGCACCATGCACCTGCTGTGTGAGGATGATTTCGGTTTTCCCGCCACCGTTACCAGCGCTTTGAAAGGCAGCCGGCAACTGTTCCTGGAAATTAACATGGACGATTCCCTCATCATCGGGAAAATGCAGGAGCTGATGCTGATGCCGGAAGGCTATTCGTTCAAGCAGCTCTTTACCCCCGGCGACTACGAACAACTGCACCGCTTCTGCCAAACAACCGCGGGCATAGATATCAGCATGCTGGACAGGCTGAAGCCCATGGCCATTACCTCCGTGCTCACGCTGAAGCTGTTCCTGCTGTGCCAGGCCCCCGTATCGGCGGAAGATGAGCTGATGAAACTGGCCAAAGCAGAGCACAAGCCCATTCGCGGGCTGGAACGCCTGGAAGACCAGGTGGCCATTTTTGACAGTATACCTGACAAAGAGGAGGCCGCCATGCTGATGGACATGCTGCAGCACGTGGAGGAAGACCGGGCGAAATTCCGCGACATGCTGGCCGCCTTCCGGCAGCAGGATATCGGGAAATTGTACACGCTTACGCTGTCCGCTACGGACATCGCGCCTTTCCGGGACATCATCGTGGACCGGCGGAATGCGGAATGGATACCCATTATTGCGCAGGAAATGCAGGTAGCGCCCACCTTCTTCGCGTTTGGCGCCGGGCACCTGGGCGGCCCTAAAGGCGTAATCGCCCTGCTAAGAGAAAAAGGATACAGCGTGGAAGCTGTCAGCAATTAGCTTATTTATAGATCTCCACCGTTATCTTACCATCTTCCGTTACGCTGCCCCGGTACATGCCGGCCGTACTGAAAGGCATGGCAATGTTCCCATCCTTGTCAATCGCAATCAGCCCTCCGTCACCGCCCAGCGCCGGCACTTTTTCCAGGATCAGCTCAGCAGCGGCCTGCTGCAGGGACCATCCCCTGTATTCCATGAGGTCGCTAACGGACTTGGCTACACACAGGCGGATAAAGTATTCTCCCCAGCCGGTGCAGGAAACGGCGCAAGTGGCGTTATTGGCGTAGGTGCCGGCCCCGATGATGGGGGAATCGCCGATACGCCCGAATTTCTTATTGGTCATACCACCGGTAGAGGTAGCCGCCGCCAGGTTGCCCTGCTGATCCAGCGCCACCGCCCCTACGGTACCGAATTTGTCATCCCTGTGGGCGCCGCCCGGTATCCCGCTGGTTTTGGGCAGGGTGGAGTCATGGTCCAGGCGGGCTTTGTCCGGGTCGGCGGCTTTTACGCGTTGCAGCGCCTTCCAGCGGTCCTCCGTGCGGAAATAGGAAGGATCTACGATCTCCAGCCCGGCTTCCTTTGCAAACTTTTCCGCGCCGGCGCCGGCCATCATCACGTGCTGCGACTTTTCCATCACGGCGCGGGCAGCGCTGATGGGGTTTTTGATCACTGTTACGCCCGCCACAGCGCCGGCAGCCAGGTTGGAGCCGCTCATGATGGACGCGTCCATCTCGTTCCGTCCTTCATTGGTGAACACCGCGCCCTTCCCGGCATTGAACAGGGGCGAGTTCTCCATAACGCGCACGGTGGCCTCCACCGCATCCAGGCTGCTGCCGCCCTTTTTTAATATGGCATAGCCGGTTTGCAAAGCCTGCTCCAGCACAGCCCTGTAGGCCTGTTCCTTTCCCGCCGTCATATTCGATTTCAGGATGGTGCCGGCGCCGCCGTGTATCGCCATCACGTACCGCTGTCCCTCTTGGGCGGATTCCAAACAGCGGCGGCCCCCTTCAGAACAGGTGCGGGGTATACCAGCAGTATTGAGGCCTGCCATCATGAGTATGCTTGTGGTGATTAAAGTAGCTATCATGCTATAAAAATAGGAAATTCCAAATCCCAAATTCCAAACTGGTGAACAAGCGCCTGCATAAAAGCAGTTTACCAATAGTTTAAGTGGGATGTGCCAATCTTGGGATTTGGGATTTGGAATTTCCTATTTTTGTCGGATAAATGCAGATCGGCTGAGAAAAATACGTAAAATATTATCCATTGTCCTGCTTTCCTTGCTGGGCATTATTATATTGACAGGCATATTGGTGAACATCCCCGCTGTGCAGAACTGGCTGGTACAGGAAGCGGCCCGTCGTTTGTCCGCGCAGCTCAACACCCGTGTGGAGATCAAAGGTGTAAGCCTGCGCCTGTTCAACAGTGCAAGGCTGGAAGGCACCTACATCGAGGACCGCCACCAGGACACCTTGCTGTATGCAGGCGCCCTGCAGGTGCGCATCACAGACTGGTTCTTTTTCCAGGACAAGCCCGTGCTCAAATTCATCGGGCTGGAAGATGCGGAGGTCAACCTGGCGCGGCGCCCTACCGACTCCCTGTGGAACTACCAGTTTATCATAGACGCCTTCGGCTCCCCTCCCGACACCAGCAGCCGGCCAGCCTCCCAAAAGGGCATCTCCCTGGACCTCCGAAAAATAGACCTGCGCGATGTACATATCAACAAGATAGACGCCTGGGTGGGCGAGGACATGCGCGTTGCCGCCAGGCGCATCTACCTGGACGCCAAGAACCTGGACCTGGAAAAACATAATGTAGACATACAGGAGTTGCTGCTGGACCAGCCTTCGTTTATCATTTCCCGTTACCCCTCCTCCCCCCTGCGGCACCGCAGGCCCTCCGTGCATACCACCGTTCCCGCAGTGGACAGCACCGGCCGCCTGCGCTGGAACAGCAGCAACTGGAAGCTGCTGGTAAAAGAGCTCACCATCCGGAACGGCCTGCTGGGGGTGGATAACCTGGAGGACTCCTCCCACATTGTGAAGGGATATTTTGCCCCCAACCACATCCGCTTCAGCAGCATTGACCTGACCCTGAGCAATACCAGCCTCGTGAAGGACAGCATCATCGGCGACCTGACCCTGGACGCCAGGGAGCGGAGCGGCTTCGAGGTAAAAAAACTGACCGCCCGCTTCAAAATGTCGCCCGTGGAGATGGAGTTCTCCCAGATGGACCTGGTCACCAACCGGAGCCGGCTCCGCGATTACTACACCATGCAGTATACGGACCTGAGCGACATGAGCGATTACGTGGACCTGGTATTTATGAAAGCGCGGTTCATTAACAGCACCCTCTCTTCCGATGATATTGCCTATTTTGCCCCTCCCCTTTCCACCTGGAAAAAGGAGATCGCATTAAATGGCGTGGTGGAAGGCCCCGTCAGCAACCTGGATGCGGACAGCATCAGCCTGCAAGCCGGCAATACCACCAGCCTCAAAGGCCGCCTCCGTATGCGCGGGCTACCGGATATTGACGAGACCTTTATTGATTTCCAGGCCGACGAACTGGTCACCAACGGCCAGGATGTGCAGAGCATTTTCCCCGCCGTAGGGCAGGTACAGCCGCTACAAATGGACCGTCTCTCCGCCATCCGCTTCCAGGGCAGCTTTACCGGCTTTGTGAACGACTTTGTGGCCTACGGCAAGTTCAATACCAACCTGGGGAATGTAAACTCCGACCTGAACTTCAAGACCAGCCGCGATGTGCCGGTATACTCCGGCAGCCTGACCACCAGCAATTTTGACCTGGGCGCCCTGCTGAACGTGAACCGGCTTTCCACCGTTTCCCTCAGCGCCAGGCTGAATGGCGAAGGCTTTAACATCAGAACGCTGAAAGCCACCGTGGATGCGGATGTGCAGCAGATATCCCTGTACGATTACGTGTATACCAACATTAAAACGCAGGGCGAGATGAACCGCAAGTTCTTCAACGGCTTCCTTACGGTGAATGACCCCAACCTGGACATGGACTTTGCCGGCACCATCGACTTTAACCAGGACGTGCCGGTGTTCCGGTTCAATTCCGAGATCCGCCGCAGCCACCTGAAAGCGCTGCGGCTCACCACCGACTCCATTACCCTGCAAACCCGGCTGGACCTGAACTTTGCCGGCAGCAACATCGATAATTTTGACGGCACGGCACGCATATACGACATTTCATTATACAAGAACCAGAGCCGCGTGGACTTTGACTCCCTGCACATCAGCACAGACCTGATGAACAACACCAAGGTGCTGGCCATTACCGGCAGCGAGATCAGCGGGTACGTAAAAGGCACCTACAGCTTCCTGGAGCTGCCGGACGCTTTCCGGCTTTTCCTCAACAAGTATTATCCCAGCTTCTTTACCTACGTGCCGCCCGCCAATATCCGCGAGGACTTTACCTTCGACTTCCAGTTCGGGCAGGTGGACAAGCTGATACGCGCCTTTACCGACCAGGTATCCGGTTTTGACCAGACCCGTATCAACGGCTCGCTGAACACTATACAAGGCGATATCTCCCTGAACGCCCTGGTGCCCCGGGCCGCCTACCAAGGCTATACCGTGGAAGATCTTGAGCTCAAAAGCAAGGGGAATTTTAACAAGATAGACGTCAGCACCAGCATGGGCCGCGTATCTTCCGGCGACCAGGTGCTGATGCAATACCCGCTGATACTGGCCAATTCCAGCCACGATACCTCTTTTATAAAAATGGACATGCAGGCCCGGGACAGCAATGACCTGGACGGCTTTTACGCACGGGTGATCACGGTGAACGAAGGCGTGAAGATCAACTTCCTGAACAGCGCCTTTACCGTGAACGACCGCCAGTGGAACATGACGCCGGGCAACGAGATCTACTGGAGCAAGCATTTCCTCACCATCAGCAACCTGCGTGTAACCCGGAACGACCAGAGCATTACCGTGGAGACCAACGAGTTCAACCCGGACGAATCACGTTTCATGATCACGCTCCGGAACCTGAACCTGGCGGATGTGATCCCTTCGCAACTGGTCACCATGCCCATAGAAGGTTTTGCCAACGGCAGCATCAATATATCGGACCCTACACAGAACCTGGACATTGATGCGGACATTACCGCCACCGGTCTGCGCCTGAACAACGATTCCCTGGGCCTGGTAACGCTGAAAGGCGGATTCCGCCAGCAAACCGGCGAAGCCCGCTTTACCATTACCTCCGAGAACGATGGCCGGAGCTTTTTCATCGACGGCACGGCAGGGTTGACCGGGGAGCATAACAAGCTATCCGCCACGGTGGACCTTAATGGTACTTCCATCGATCCGCTGAACCGGTACCTGGGCGACTATGTGACCGACATTTCCGGCCTGGCCACCGGTAAGCTGACCGTAGGCGGCACCACCGCACAGCCTTCCATTACCGGCAAGGTGCAACTGGATACGGTAGGTATCAAAGTGCTGTACCTGGGCACCTATTACAAGATACCCCGGCTGAACATCAACGTGGATGACAACCTGATAGAGTTCGGCAACTTCAGTATTATCGACAAGTTCAACAACAGAGCCAGTGCCAGCGGCTATATCTCGCACGATCACTTCAGCAAGCTGAATTTCGACTTTGACGTGACCGGCCGGCGCTTTATGTTCATGAACACTTCCGCGGAAGACAGCGACCTGTTCTACGGCGACGTGATCGCCAATGGCCGGGTGTACTTTTCCGGCCCGCTGAATGACATGCAACTGCATATACTGGCCCGGCCCGTGGACGGCACGCATTTTTACCTGCCCATGTCCGACAGCAAGAACATCGGCAAGTACGACTACATTACCTTCAAGACCTACGGCACCGAGCTGGAGCCGGTAAAGAAGAAAAAGAAAGACGATGTGAAGCTGAATATACGGCTGGACATTGCCGCCAACCCGGAGGCGCAGATAGACGTGATACTGGACGCCACCACCGGCGACGTGATCTCCGCCAATGGCAACGGCAACCTGCAGATCAACGTGAACACGGAAGGCGATTTCACCATGTTCGGCGACTACGAGATCAACAACGGTTCCTATAACTTCACCTTCCAGCGCCTTACCAGTTGGAAGTTCGATATTACCAAGAATAGCACCATTGCCTGGAACGGCGATCCCCGGGAAGCCAGGATGAACATTACGGCCAAATACAGCGTGCCGAAAGTGAGCCTGTACAACCTGGTAGGACAGGCAGGCTCCGTTGCCAACGACAAGCTGGCCACCCGCCAGGAACGCGTGGACGTAGTGATCAACCTGCGTGGGGAAATGATGAAGCCGGATATTTCCTACGAGATACAGTTGCCGGACGTAGGCTCCCTCTCCTATGAGAGCGGCGTGGCGGCCAGGATACGCGAGATCAACCAGGACCAGAACAAGGCCCTGCTGCAGATGTACGGGCTGCTGCTGTTCAACCAGTTCATACCGGACGATAATACGGCCACCGGCGGCGCAGGCATTGTGGGCAAGAACAGCGTGGGGCAGGCACTGTCCGCACAGGCGGCCGCCATTCTCAACAATATTACCGGCGCCATCCTGAAGAACAGCGGCATCGGTATCAACCTGAACTACCGGGCCTATAACATCGGCGGCCTGAATGATGACAACGTGGACCGCAACCAGCTAAGCGCCGGCATTACCGGCAACCTGCTGAATAACCGGATACGGATATACGTAGGTGGAGACTATGACTGGGGCAGAACCGCCACCAGTGCCAACTCTAACCGTTTTGCGGGCGACTTCCGCGTGGAATACCTGCTGACGCCCGACGGGCGCGTGCGCATAAATGCTTTCAGTAAAACAGACTATGACGTGTATAACCTCGTGAACCGCAATAAAGCGGGCCTGGGCATCTCTTATGTACGCGAGTACAACCGGCTGCGGGAGCTGTTCGAGTCCAGGCGCCCCTCCCGCCGGCTGCTGGATTCCCTGCGGCGTACAGAGGCCATACGGCAGGAGGAGACCGGGGAATCCCAAATTCCAAATACCAAATCCCCAAGCCCAAAATAACTTCAGACGCTCCGTAATAACTGAAGCTGTCATTTTATTGAGCAGCTTTGCAGCACTGTTTGGAATTTGGAATTTGGGATTTGGTATTTGGAATTTCCCATCCTAGCTCTTCATAATCTCGTGCCCCAGCTTATCCCGTTTGGTCCTGAGGTAAAATTCGTTGTAAGGGTTGGCATGTATCTCGATCGGTACGTTCTCCACGATCTCCAGGCCGTAACCGGCCAGGCCGGCACGCTTGCGGGGATTGTTGGTCATGAGGCGTATCTTCCCGATGTTCAGGTAGCGGAGTATCTGCGCGCCGATGCCGTAGTCGCGTTCATCCATTTTAAAGCCCAGCTCCAGGTTGGCTTCTACCGTATCCCTTCCCTCTTCCTGCAGCTTGTAGGCCTTCAGCTTGTTGAGCAGCCCGATACCGCGGCCTTCCTGGTTCATGTACAGGATCAGCCCCTTACCTTCCTTTTCCACCATCTGCATGGCGGACTGCAGTTGCTCCCCGCAGTCGCAGCGGAGGGAGTGCAGGATGTCGCCGGTAAAGCAGGAGGAGTGCACGCGCAGCAGTACGGGTTCATCTTTTTCCCAGTCGCCTTTTTTGAGGGCCATGTGCATGTCGCCGGAGTTAAGCTGCCGGAAAGCGATCAGTTCAAAATTGCCGTACTTGGTAGGCATCTGCACCCTTACTTCTTCTTCTATCAGGGTTTCGGTACGGAGGCGGTATTCGATCAGGTCTTTGATGGAGATCAGCTTCAGGTCAAAGCGGGCGGCAATTTCGCGAAGCTGGGGCAGGCGGGCCATGGAGCCATCCTCGTTCATGATCTCCACCAGTACGCCGGCAGGCTCAAAACCGGCCAGCCGGGCCAGGTCTATAGTAGCTTCCGTATGGCCGGTGCGGCGCAGCACACCGCCTTTCTTTGCTTTCAGGGGGAAGATATGCCCGGGTTTGCCCAGGTATTCCGGCCGGGTGGCCGGATCTATCAGCGCCTGCACGGTCTTGGCGCGGTCGTGCGCGGAGATGCCGGTGGTGCAGCCATGTCCGAGCAGGTCTACGCTCACGGTAAAGGGAGTCTGATGCAGGGCGGTATTGTCGCGCACCATCATTTCCAGTCCCAGCTCTTCGCAGCGCTCTTCAGAGAGAGGCGCGCATATCAGGCCGCGCCCGTGAAGGCTCATGAAATTGATGATCTCCGGGGTGACGTTGCGGGCAGCGGTCACAAAATCCCCTTCGTTCTCACGGTCTTCGTCATCCACTACTATCACCAGTTTCCCGCTCTTAATGTCGGCTATAGCAGCTTCAATTTTGTCTAGCATATATAAAGATCAGTCTGTTGAAATAATGGGCAAAGTTAGGACATTTAGCGCAGGATGTAACGGTGAAAGGGAGGTAGCAGTACCGGGAGGTCTCCGAACGGATCAACCTGCTTTTAGCGTTGCCGATCCATTTTTCACTGAAAAATTAATGCTTATAACGAATAAACAGGCCGAAAAAGAGCAATTTATCCCCATTTTTTACATATTACGTTTAAACCAATTTGAAAAACTGTAATTTCTTCCCTTACTCTTTGAATAAAACGGCAAAATGAGGGGCATCCGTTAGACCGGGTGGCAGCAGGACAGGCTATCTGGATGAAAACCGTCACACCTTAACAATTTGTTAATTCCACGTTAAAGTTTTGACCCGATTATTTCTCAATTTTGCGGGGTAAATCAAACTGCAAATTAATATGGGATTTCACAAAATTCTACTTACAGTTTCCCTCCTGTTGAGCGCAATTATCTCCTATGCCCAGGTAACGACCTCCGGCATGAACGGTAAGATCACCGGCCCCAACAACGAGGCATTGCCAGGAGCTACCGTGGTAGCGGTCCATACCCCTTCCGGTTCCAAATATGGTACCACCACCGACGCGGAAGGCTTTTACCGCCTGCCCAACATGAACGTGGGTGGCCCCTATACCGTGACCGTATCTTACATCGGCTACGCTGAATTCAAGCAGGACAACGTTTTCCTGACTTTGGGCCAGACATTTAAGTTAAATACTACCCTGCAGGAATCCGGCCGCACCATCCAGGAAATTGAAGTGGTGGGCCAGCGGGGCGGTATCTTTGACCCCAACCGCAAAGGGGCGCAGACTATTGTAAACCGGCAGCAGATAGACAACATGCCCACGGTAGGCAGGAACTATACGGATTTTGTGCGTATGACCCCGCAAGCCAAACTGACCAAGGACGGCAGCGGCAACAACGCGATCTCCATTGCCGGCACCAACAGCCGTTACAACGCCATCTTCGTGGACGGCGCTGTGCAGAACGACGTTTTCGGCCTGGCCGAAAATGGCGCCAACGGCGGGCAGATCGGCATCTCTCCTTTCAGTATCGATATCATCGACCAGTTCAATATTAACGTATCTCCCTTTGACGTAAAGCAGGGCGGCTTTGCCGGTGGCGCTATTAACGCCGTTACCCGCCGCGGTTCCAACGAGATCGAAGGTTCTGCGTATTACTTTTTCCGCAACCAGGACCTGGCCGGTAAAACGCCGACCGACGATCCCAAAGTGGAAAGGGAAAAGCTGGCCAACTTTACTTCTAAAACATATGGTGCGCGCATAGGCGGACCGATCATCAAGAACAAGCTGTTCTACTTCTTTAACGTAGAATTACAGAACGACAATACACCTCAGCCGTTTGATTACCAAACCTATGCGACTAACCGTGGTTCCAGGGCTGCCAGCCGCGACGAGCTGGCACAGTTGACGCAGAAGCTGAACGGCCTGGGCTATGACCCGGGTGGCTATGAGAATACCATCCGCGAACTGACCGGCCAGAAGTTCTTCCTCCGCCTGGACTGGAACATCAATGACATCCATAAATTCACGATCCGTCATAACTACACCCGGGGGCACAGCATCAGCCCCGGCAGGTCCAGCGCCAACACCATTACTTTTGCGAACAAGGGTATTGACTTTACTTCCACCACCAATGCCACTACTGCAGAATTAAAGAGCCTGTTTGGCAACAAAGCCTCCAACTCCCTGTTAGTAGGGGTAAACATTGTTAGGGACAACAGGGACCCGATGGGCGACCGGTTCCCTTCCGTTTTCATCTCCAATGAATCGCTCAGCTTTGGCAGTGAAGAATTCTCCACCGCCAACCTGCTGAACCAGGACGTGATCACGCTGACCGACAACTTTGAGCTGTACAAAGGCCGGCACACCATTACCATAGGCACCAACAATGAATACTACAACATGACCAACGTATTCATTCGCCAGAACTATGGTTCCTATTCTTTCGCAAACCTGGATGCTTTCCTGAATGACCAACCTGCCGTTTCCTTCAACCGCAGCTTCTCTGCCGTGGATGACAAAACGGGGGATGATACGGAAGGAGCAGCCAAATTCAAGGCTATGAAACTGAGCCTGTATGCCCAGGATGATTACCAGGTGAGCGACCGCTTCAAGCTGTCATTCGGTATCCGCGCCGACCTGCCTTTCTTCCTGGACAATCCGGCTACGAACACTGAGTTCAACGAGAATATCCTGCCGCAGGTAGTAGCTGCCGGCAACTGGGATATCAAGGGCGCTAAAACCGGCGTAAAACCGGACACCAGGATCATGTGGTCTCCCCGCATTGCCTTTAACTGGGATGTGAAAGGCGACCAGACCACGCAACTGCGCGGTGGCGCCGGTATCTTTACCAGCCGTATCCCCTTTGTATGGCCCGGCGGTATGTACAATAACAATGGCATGACAGTAGGTGGCATGAGCCTGCGTTATGACCCGTCACAGCCCACGAGCCCTACCAACCAGCCGATCACCTTCAACCCGAACTGGAACGACCAGCCCAGCATAGAAGCTACGCCTTCCGGCCAGATAGACCTCTTTGCCAAGGACTTCAAGTTCCCGCAGGTATTCCGCGCCAGCCTGGCTGTAGACCAGAAGCTGCCCTGGGGCATGGTAGGTACTTTGGAAGGTATCTATACCAAGAATATCAATAATGTAAACTATTTCAACCTGTCATATATTAACAGCGGACAAACCGTTACCGGCAACGGCGGTGATCACCGCACTATCTGGGAGAACGTGGGCAGCGCCGTAAGAGGCAACTATACGGACATCATGTTTGCCGACAATACCAGCGAAGGTTACAGCTACAACATCACCGCCCAGTTACAGAAAGCCTTCAACAACGGTCTGAGCGCTACGGCTGCTTATACCTACGGCAGCGCCAAGTCAGTAAACGACGGCCAGTCCTCCCAGAACTCTTCCCAATGGAGGGTGCCGAACGTAAACGGCCGTAACGCAGCAGAGCTGGGTTACTCCGTGTATGACATGGGCCACAGGATCATTGCTTCCGTTACTTACCGGAAAGACTACGCCAAGCACTTCGGTACTTCCGTAACCCTGTTCTACACCGGCCAGTCCGGCGACCGCTTCTCCTATGGCTACCGCGATGTGCCCGCCCAGAACGTAGTGAAGGACTATACCGGCAGCAGCAGCGATAAGGGGCTGAACCTGATCTACATCCCGAGAACGGCCAGCGACATTAACCTGGTAGACTATACGGAAGACGATGGTACAGTAGTTACCGCTGCAGAGCAATGGGCTGCACTGAACAACTTCATCGAGAATGACAAGTACCTGAGCAAGCACCGTGGCGAGTATGCCGAAAAGAACGGCACCCGTGCTCCGTTTACCAACATCTTTGACCTGCACCTGGAACAGAACTTCTACCTCAGCCAGCGCAACGGTAAAACCCATACCCTGCAACTTACCTTTGATGTGTTCAACCTGGGCAACATGCTGAACAAGGATTGGGGACGGATCTACACCACCCGCAGCGGTATGAGCTACAATAACTATGGTCTGATCGACTTCATAGGCTTTGCAGCAGATGGTACTACACCGCAGTATAACTTCTCTTCTCCTCATAAGAATGACGACAAGACAGTAGCTGCCATTGATGACGCAGGATTCCAGACTTCCCGCTGGCAGAGCCAGATCGGTATCCGCTACATCTTCCATTAAGCCACTGGCACTTTATACATAAAAAAAACCGGATCAGTTGATCCGGTTTTTTTTATGCCGTCATTGCCCTGCCGTAGCATGATCCGCCCTTTTTCCTTATTTTTAATAAGTGACGGAAAACTACTACAAATGGCACTCCCCCCACCTGGGACGTGCGTTCGAAATGCTGGTGTTCGGAGAGGAAGGATATCCCCTGATCCTGTTCCCTACCTCCATGGGGCGCTATTATGAAAGCAAGGACCGCGGATTGATAGACGCCCTGCGCTGGTTTGTGGACCAGCAGTTGGTGCGCATCTACTGCCCGGACAGCATAGACAGCCATAGCTGGTACAACCGTCATATTCCGCCTGCCGAAAGAGCATATAATCATACCCTTTATGACAAAGTGCTGCTGCACGAAGTGCTGGACCGGGCCGTACAGGAAACCGGCGTGCAGCGCGTAGCAGTGGCAGGCTGCAGCTTTGGCGGCTACCATGCAGCCAACTTTGCTTTCCGGTACCCTGAAAAAGTATCCTACCTGTTTTGCCTGAGCGCCACCTTTGATGTACGCTCCCGGCTGGACGGGCATTATGACGATAACGTATATTTCCATAACCCGGTGGACTATATGCCGGACAATACAGACGCCGCACTCTGGCGCATGGGCATTATCCTGGGTGTGGCGGACAACGATGTGGCGCGGCACCAGAACGAACGGTTCTCCGGTATACTGGCTGCCAAGAACATCATGCACTGGCTGGACATCCGCCCCAATGCCGTGCACGACTGGCCCCTGTGGAAGGAAATGCTGCCGTACTATTTATCCCTGATCAAATGATGGATTGCAGACCGGTCTGGTTTTGAAAACCTGGCAGGTTTATTAAAAATAAATCATTATGAAACCGATCCGCCGGCTGGCGGAGAGGTTCCATGAGGCCTTTGAAAAAAAATATTGACGAATGAAAAAGATAGGGTTACTTTTCGGTCAGGAAACTATTTTCCCCCATGCGCTCATTGACCGGATCAATCAGCAAAAAGTACGCGGCCTCAGCGCAGCCGCCGTGGTGATCGACAAAGTGATACAGGGCGAAGCCACCGCTTACACGGTCATACTGGACCGTATTTCCCACCATGTGCCCTTTTACCGCTCCTGGTTAAAACATGCGGCCCTTCATGGTACGGCCGTGCTGAACAACCCCTTCTGGTGGAGCGCAGATGAAAAGCTGGTGAACAACGAGCTGGCCCTCAGGACCGGCGTGGCCGTGCCCAAAACCGCGCTGCTCCCCAGCCACACGCATCCCACGCATACTACCTCCGACAGTTTCCGCAACCTGGCCTATCCCCTGGACTGGGACAGTATTTTTGCCCATACCGGCTTCCCGGCCTACCTCAAGCCACTGGCGGATGGCGGCTGGCATAACGTATACCGGGTACGGGACCGGGAGGAATGCCTGGCCCGGCACGCGGAAACCGGCCAGCAGGTGATGCTGCTGCAGGAAGAGATCCCCTTTGAAGCCTACTACCGCTGCTACTGCATCGGCAACGAAGTGCGCATCATGCCCTATGATCCGCGCCGGCTGCACCACCACCGGTATGAAGCGGACTTTCACCCGGATGCCGCCCTGCAGCAAACCCTCAGGGAACAGGCCCTCCGCCTGCACCATTACCTGGGCTATGATTTTAACAGCATTGAAATGGCCGTGCATAACGGGCAGCCCTATGCGATCGACTTCTTCAATCCCGCCCCTGACGCAGATCCGCACGTGATCGGCGAAGCGCATTTTGAATGGGTGGTGGACACCAGCGCCCGTTACCTCATTGAAAAAGCCCGCGCGCACAGGAAAGGTGCCGGCAACCTGACCTGGGGAGGTTTCCTGCAGCAGGCAGCGGCGCCCGCACCCAAGCCCGCCCGCATAAAGGCCAACACCGGGAAGGCAAAAGCGCCTAAAAAAGCAAAATCCTGATGTACTTTTACACGTACATTTAATTGATCGGTATGTTCCAGCATTTTACGGTGGGTATAGAAGAAGAGTACATGGTGATAGACCCCCAGACCCGGGAGCTGCGCTCGCATGAGCAAAAGATCGTTGAACAGGCGCATAAAGTGATGCACGACAAGGTAAAGGCCGAATTTCACCAGGCCGTAGTGGAAGTAGGCACACAGGTATGCGCCAACGTGGAGGAAGCCCGCGCGGACGTAGCCCTGCTGCGGCGCACCATTGCAGCAATAGCGGGGGAACTGGGATACAGCATCGGCGCTTCCGGCACCCACCCGTTTTCCAAATGGGAGCTGCAGCTCATTACGGACCATCCGCGCTATTTTGAGATCGTGAATGAAATGCAGGACGCCGCCCGCTCCAACCTCATCTTCGGCCTGCATGTGCATGTAGGCATGGAGAACCGCAATATGGCCCTGCACATTGCCAATTCCGTGCGGTATTTCCTGCCCCATATCTTTGCCCTCAGCACCAACTCCCCTTTCTGGGAAGGCCGCAATACCGGCTTCAAATCGTTCCGCACCAAGGTGTTCGACAAATTTCCACGCACCGGCATACCGGACTACTTTGGAAGCATCGAAGAATACGACAATTACATCAACCTGCTGATCAAGACCAACTGTATAGACAATGCCAAGAAGATCTGGTGGGACCTGCGGGTGCATCCCTTCTTTAACACCGTAGAGTTCCGCATCTGCGACGTGCCCCTCACCGTTGATGAAACGGCTGCGCTGGCCGCACTTTTCCAGGCCGTATGCGCCAAAATATACAAGCTGCGGGCACAGAACCTGAACTTCATCATCTATAACCGCGCCCTCGTCAATGAAAACAAATGGCGGGCTTCCCGCTATGGCATTGACGGGCTGCTGATAGATTTCGGCAAGGAAACCGAGGTGAACACCCGCGCATTGATCCGTGAGCTGCTGGACTTCGTGGATGATGTGGTAGACGACCTGGGCTCCCGCCCTTTTATTGATCACGCCGCCCGCATGCTGGACGAAGGCACCGGGGCGGACAAGCAGCTCCGCATTTACGAAGAGACCCGCGACCTCGTAGCCGTAACCGACTTTATTCAGTCGCAGTTCCTGCTGGATACATGATGCAGAAAATTCATATTTCTTACCTTTGCACCATGAAGCAGGCAATAAAGCAACACTGGAAAGTAGCGGTGCTGGACATGTACGAGGGGGTGCCCAACGAAGGCATGCGCTGCATCCGGGAAATACTGCGGAACTATGGCGCTGCCCACGGGCTGCAACTGGAAGTACAGGAGTACGAAGTGCGGCAGCAGCAACTGGTACCGGACCTTTCTTACGACATCTACCTGTCCACCGGCGGACCAGGCAGCCCGCTGGAAAGCGAGGGCAGCCGGTGGGAGGAAGCCTACTTCGGCTTTGTGCAGGCCCTGCTGGAATGGAACGAAAGGGAGGCTGCGAAAAAGCCCATGCTTTTCATCTGCCACTCTTTCCAGTTAATGTGCCGTTACTTCGGGCTGGGCACCGTATGTGAGCGGAAATCGCCGGCATTTGGCGTTTTCCCCGTGCACCGAACCGGGGAAGGGCAGGCAGAGGACACTTTCCGGTACCTGCCGGACCCCTTCTATATCGTGGACAGCCGCCAGTGGCAAGTAATAGCGCCGCAGCCCGAAAGGCTGGAAGCGCTGGGGGCGGAGGTGCTGGCCATTGAAAAAGAACGTCCGCATGTGCCGCTGGAAAGAGCGGTGATGGCTATACGCTTCAACGAGCATTTCCTGGGCGCCCAGTTCCACCCCGAAGCCGATGCCGCCGGCATGCACAAATACCTGCAGCAGGAAGAAAAGAAACACCATGTGATCTCCCGCTACGGGGAAGAGAAATATACCAGCATACTGGAGCAGCTTGCAGACCCGGAAAAGATCATGCTGACGCACCAGCAGTTCATCCCTACATTCCTGGATGATGTGATATTCGGCAGCTAAACACAATAACTATGGTTCCCGCACTGCGTACTCTTTATAATGAGCGCTTCACCAACGGTAAATACCAGGCCTTCCTGGACAGCCTGGCCAGGGAAGCCGGCGAAGCGCCCGCCTTCCGCGTAGCGGAAACGCCGGTATTTGTGCCCGCCGCGCTCACCAGCAAGCTGGTGCAGGCCTGCGAGGAGATCGTGGAGGTGATCCTGCAGCCCGACTTCAAAACACTGACGCAGGATGCGATCCCCCCTGCGCTGAAAGTGCCGGGAGAGAACGACCATCCCCATTTCCTGATCATCGACTTTGCCGTATGCCGGCAGGAGAACGGCGAGCTGGCGCCCCAGTTGATAGAGCTGCAGGGCTTTCCCTCCCTGTTTGCCTTCCAGGAGCTGATGGCGCGGCAGTACCGCACGCATTTCGATATTCCCCCCACCGTAGATAATTTCTTTAACGGGCTGGATGGCGACAGCTACTTTTCTCTGCTGCAGGAGCTGATCATCGGCAACCATGATCCCCGGGAAGTGGTATTGCTGGAAGTAGCCCCGCACCAGCAGAAAACCCGGGTAGACTTTTACTGCACACAAAAACGGCTGGGCATTGCACCGGTATGCATCACGGAACTGGCCCAGGAAGGCGCGCAACTTTATTACCGGCACGAAGGACAGCAAACCAGGATCAGGCGTATATATAACCGCGTTATCTTTGACGACCTGGTAAAGCAGCACGCCCTGCCGGGAGCATATCCCGATCTTTTCCAGGACCTGGATGTGGAATGGATCACGCATCCCAACTGGTATTACCGTATCAGCAAATACATGCTGCCGATGGTGCACAGCAGCTTCGCCCCCAAAAGCTGGTACCTGCACACCCTGCCGGTGATACCGCAGGACCTGGAGCACTACGTGCTGAAGCCCCTGTTCTCCTATGCCGGGCAGGGCGTGATCATTGATGTAACGGCGGCGGATATAGACCGCCTCAAAGACCCCGAAAACTGGATACTGCAGCACAAGGTGCAGTATGCACCGGTGATCTATACCCCCAGCGGCCCCGCCCACTGCGAAATACGCATGATGTACATCTGGGCGGACGGCAGCCCGCGCCCCCTGCTGGTGCATAACCTGGCCCGCATCAGCAAAGGGCAACTGATAGGCGTAAGCAATAACAACCGCGATACCTGGGTAGGTGGTAGCTGCTGTTTTTTTGAACGCTGAAAGCATAAAGCTAACAGCATAAAGCTGATTGTTGCGAAGATCTACCCGCCAGCTAGCTTTATGCTTTTAGCTTTATGCTTTCAGCTATTATTACTACCTTAACATAAATCCTGTATACCCTTATGTTTGGAAACACTGCCCTGGATGTGGCCATCAGCCTGATCTTCATATTCCTGCTATACAGTCTGCTGGCCTCTATCGTACAGGAGCTGATCGCCCGGGTATTTAACCTCCGCGCGCGCCTGCTCACCAAGGCGCTGCGGCACATTCTTGACAATGACCGGCGCAAGGACCGGCTGGGTTACCTGGGACAGTTCACCTTCTTTACCTGGTTCTACGAACAGGTATGGGGGATTATCTATTTCTTCCTGCCCTTCTTCAACAGCCCGTTCCTAAAACGGTTCTACCAGCATCCCGGTATCAGGTCCCTGCGGGAAAACCGGGCCTCCAGCCGTCCTTCCTACATCAGCCCGAAGCTGTTCTCCCAAACCCTGATGCACCTGCTGCGGGGACCGGCCTATGACAGCACCCGGCATGATGAGGCACAGCTTGTGAAAGAGCACCTGGAGCAGGAACAGTTGCAACTGGGGCCGGAAACCCGGGTGCACCTCATGAACCTGCTGGAAGACGCCAAACGGGACGCACAGCAGTTCCGCATTAAAATAGAACAATGGTTTGATGAAGTAATGGCCAGCACCAGCGGCTGGTATCGCAAGCAAACACAAGTGCTGCTCATCTTCATCGGCTTTCTCATCGCCTGGCAGTTCAACGTGGATGCCATCGCCATTACCCGGATACTGGCGAAGGATAAAAAGGCCCGGGAGCAACTGGTGGCCCTGGCCACCAAGCGTTACGAAGCCTACGGGCAGTACAAGGACGAGCTGAAACGCAGCGAGGTGATCCGCTATGATACCATTGACCTGGGCGACACTACTATTATACGCGCAGATACCGTGAACCAGGTAACGCTGGAAGATGCCGCACTGGACAGCATCTATCACAGCCTCTCCGCCGACGCCGCCGATGTGCAGAACATACTGGGCATCAGCCGCGGGCATTGCCGGGACACGACGGATACCACCTTTATCCGCATCAGGGCAAGGATGGATGCGGCTGCAGGCAAGCTGCTGTCACCGGCAGAACAGGAAAAGTACCGGCAGGCCATGCGTACTACGGCCCAACGCAAGGTGGGCTGTTACACACATCCCTACCAGCAGAACGGCTGGCTGGTATTTGCAGGCTGGCTGATCACGGCCATGGCGCTGTCGCTGGGCGCGCCTTTCTGGTTCGACCTGCTCAACAAGATCGTGCAGGTGAGGGCCACCGGGCCGCAGACCACCACCACGCCGGATAAGTCAAAATCAAAATAACAGTAAACGCATAACGATATGGAACGTACAAATTTCTCTTCCGGCGCGCCCTGGGAGAATAAAGTGGGCTACTCCCGGGCCGTACGGACCGGCAACGTAATAGAGGTATCCGGCACGGTAGCCGCCGACGGTGACAAGGTAAAAGGGGAAGGCGACGCCTACGCGCAAACGAAGCATATACTGGCCCGCATAGAGGCCGTACTGCAGGCAGCCGGCGCCAGCCTGCATGATGTAGTGCGCACCCGCATGTTTGTAACGGATATTTCGAAATGGGAGGAAATAGGCCGGGCGCACGGGGAATTCTTTGCCAGCATTAAGCCGGCCACCACTATGGTGGAAGTGAGCCGCCTGATAGATCCCCGGTTTATGGTGGAGATTGAGGCAACGGCTTATACGAAGTAGGAGGTAAGAGATAGGAAGTAAGAGGTAAGATGAAGGCCAGCATTTTCAGTCCCCTACCCTACTTCATACTTCCTACATCTATCCTCCGATTTTCTCCTGCCACGCCAGCATGCCGCCGGTAAGGTTCTTAACATTTTGAAATCCCATGGTCTCCAGGATCATGGCGGCCTGTCCGCTGCGGTTGCCGCTGCGGCAGTACACGATCACTTCCTTGTCTTTCAGGTCTTCCAACTCATCTACCTGCATGGCCCTGATATCGCCGAGCGGCACCAGCACGCCCCCGATATTGAACTCCTCGTGCTCTTGAGGCTCGCGCACATCCACGATATGCAGCTCTTCTCCTTTATCCATACGCTGCTTCAGTTCTTCAGGTGTTATATTTTCCATGGTGATTATTTTTTATCGAATTTATCAAATTATTCATGACTGGTATCCGGGAAGATGGTATCCCTTACCGGTCTTACAGGTCCCAGCCAAAGGTCCATGCTTTCCCCGGCGCGCACCTTGTTAGGCTCGCCCAGGCTGTTGCGGAGGGCTGGTATCTGCTTGGTCACAAAAGCGTTGGCGGTATCGGTCACGCCGGCGTCTATCAGTACGGTGCCCAGGTTCAGGTTGCTGGCATTGAGGGTTTCCCGGGCTTCCAGGAAAGTAAGTCCCACCAGGTCCGGTACGGGATTTTCCACGTTGCCGGTGCCGCTGCTCAGCACCAGGGTAATGTTGCTGCCTTCCGGTATCATTTTACCGGGCTGGATGGTTTTGCCGCCCAGCAACTGCTGCAGCACGGTGTTGGTGGCAAAGTCCGGCCGGTAAATGGTGTCGCCCACATTCAGGCGGCGGCTGCGCAGGGTCATTTCCGCGCTGCGGTAGGTAAGGCCTTCCAGGTCGGGCATAGCCACCATGGGAGGCACCACCTTATTGATAGTAAGATAAATGGTGCGTCCTACTTTCACATCTGCCCCCGCTTCCGGCTGCTGCTCCCATACGGTGAGGGCCTTCAGGCTGTCCAGGTAGATGGAGTCCCGCACGTCTGCTTCAAAACCGGCTTTCTCCAGCAGCATGATCGCTTCGTTTACATTCTTGCGGCGCACATCGGGCACCTTCAGCGTTTCATTGTGGTGGGTGATCACCCCCAGCAATGCAAAGAACAGGATGCCCAATACCATCATTAGTCCAATGGCTACTAACAGGTTAAATTTAAAAGAGCGTCTGGTAATGAATTCGAACACGATTTTATTATTTTTTATTTATGAGCGCTTTCGGCTTTTTGCCGGATGCACTCTTCAATTAGCATGCCGTAAACTTCCTGCTGCGTGCGGCCGGAGGCCCGGATCTGCTGCGGCACCAGGCTGTTCTCGGACTGGCCGGGCATGGTATTCACCTCCAGGAAGAACAGTTTGCCGCTGGCTTCCTCCCAGATGAAGTCAATGCGCGCCAGCCCCTTGCAATTCAGCTTGTCATACAGGGTAGCGGCGGTTTCCTGCACCCGTTGCGTGATCTCGTCCGGTACCGGCGCCGGCGTAATTTCCTGCGAAACGCCGGGGGTGTACTTGGCCTCGTAGTCAAAAAACTCTTTGCTGCTCACCACTTCCGTAATTGGCAGCACGGTAATGGCGCCATTCACTTTATACAGGCCGCAGGTCAGCTCCCGGCCTTTGATGAACTCCTCTATCAGCACCTGGCTATCTTCCCTGAAAGCCTTGTCAATAGCCGGCTGCAGCTCCTCCGGCTGGTTCACCTTGGACATGCCGATGCTGCTGCCCCCTTCCGCCGGCTTAACGAACACCGGCAGGCGCAGTTGCTGCAGCAGCGCGCCCACATCATATGGCTGTGTTTTGAACACGTGCACAGACCGGGATACGTTCACCACGTCCAGGGCCGCCACTATCTTGTTGCAATAGCTTTTATTAAAGGTCAGCGCAGAAGTCACCATACCGCAACTGGTATACGGGATGTCCAGCATTTCAAAGTATCCCTGCAGGCGGCCGTCCTCTCCGGGCGTGCCATGGATACCGATGAACACCGCGTCAAAGCGGATCTTTTTCCCGTTGATGGTCAGGGAAAAATCGTTCTTGTCCACCTCCACCGGAACGCCGTCTGCACCGGTATGGGTCCAGCCCTCCCTGGTGATCACGATCTTGTACACATCGTAGCGGGAACTGTCCAAGTGCTTTTCTATCACGGCGGCACTCTGAACGGATATCACATATTCGCCGGAGTATCCGCCGGCCACCAAAGCGATCTGCTGCTTGTACATAAGTTATTTTCCTATAAGCGGGTAAAGATAAAAGAAAAAACCCTTATTTCCCCAAACCTTCGTTGCCCGTATCCAACACGAACCGCCAGTTGCCCGCGCCGTCCTTTTTCCAGATAGTAACGTAGGTGCCCCGGATGGTAGTGTCCCGGGCGGCAAAAGTATAGGTGCCATAGGTGTAGCCCAGGTCTGCGGAGGCGGCTACGGCGGCAAAGGAGGGCTCCCACGTAAGCGTCACCCCGCTGTCGTTCATATGCTCTATGAACTGCAGGGCTTCGCGGCCTATAATGGGGTAATGATGGTCCCGCAGCAGTACAGTCGTACTGTCTGCATAAGCCAGGAACGCATAACGGAAACCTTTTGCCTGCGACAGGCCTGAAAAAGCGGTATCGGCCCTGAGCACGGCCTGACGGGCATCTTCCCGGTCCGGAGTAACGGGTGTATTGCAGGCCCATACAGCGGGCAGCAGCACCAATAGAAACAAAAAAGATCGTTGCATCATCCCGGCGAATATAAACGAAAAAGGGGAAAAGGGAGAAGGGGAAAAGGGAGAAGGGAGAAGGGAAAAGGGAGAAGGGAAAAGGGAGAAGGGAGAAGGGAGAAGGGAAAAGGGAAAAGGGAGAAGGGGAAAAGGGAGAAGGGAGAAGGGAAAAGGGAGAAGGGAAAAGGGAGAAGGGAAAAAGGAGAAGGGCGCCAGGCAATCCCTTTTCCTTTTTCCCTCCTCCCTTCTCCTTTTTTAATTTAAGCTTCCTATCAGGTTGTTAAATATGCAATCTTTCTTTCTTTGCCAGGAGCTCGTCTACCGTCTCCTGGTACATTTCGTCCGGCACACAGCAGTCTACCGGGCATACAGCGGCGCACTGGGGCTCTTCATGGAATCCCTGGCATTCCGTACATTTATTGGGAACTATATAGTAAGTATCAACGCTGATCGGCGCATTCGCCTGGTCTGCGTCCATAGAAGAACCGTCCATCATCGTATAGGAACCCTTCACCGTAGTACCGTCCGCGATCCGCCATTCCACGCCTCCTTCATAAATGGCATTGTTGGGGCACTCCGGCTCGCAGGCGCCACAATTAATACATTCATCGGTTATCTTAATTGCCATAGTATAAACTTTTTGTTTAAGTGGTAAGCCATTAATTTTGTTCAACAAAAATAGAATTTCATCCGGAATATTTTTGATTTTTGTCAAAGGCCGGATGGAACGCCGGGCGTTTCCCGGTTAAAGTTTAAACATTTCTTACGGTTTCATGAATAACACAGACAAAGTAGCGGCCCTGGTACGTTTGCGCAAATACCTCGCCAGTGATGATGATACGCTGCAAACGGCCAAACAACAGGCGTATATTACCAACGGCTGGTTTACCCCGGACTCCGTGGATACCGCCATCCGGAACATCTGCCGGTATTACCTGGACGAAACGCTGCTGCACAACTGGCTGGCCGCCTATCCTGCCGCCGGCGCGCAGACGCCCCGCACCGTGGGCATTGTAGCAGCCGGTAATATACCGCTGGTAAGCTTTCATGACTGGCTCTGCGGTTTTGTAAGCGGGCACCGGGTAAAGCTGAAGCTGTCCTCCAAGGACACCGTGCTGATGGAACATATCATCACCAGGATGGGCGAATGGTACCCTGAGCTGGCGCAGCAAACCCTGCCCAGCGAAATGCTGAAGGACTGTGATGCCTATATTGCTACGGGCAGCAATAACTCCGCACGTTACTTTGAGTATTATTTTTCACGCTTCCCGCACATCATCCGCCGCAACCGTACCTCGGCCGCACTGCTTACCGGGGAGGAAACACCGGAGGAGCTGGCTGCGCTGGCGGACGATATCATGCTGTATTTCGGACTGGGCTGCCGCAATGTGACCAAAGTATTGGTGCCGGCCGGTTATGACTTTGCGCCTTTGCTGCAGGCGCTGGAAAAGTACGCGCACCTGATGGAGCACCACAAGTACAGGAACAATTATGACTATAACCTGGCCCTGCTGCTGCTGAACAGCAGCCCGCACCTGACCAATGGCAGCATATTGCTGCAGGAGGCGGACTCCCTCTTCTCCCCCATCAGCGTGCTGCACTACGGCTACTACCAGGATGCTGCTATCGCCGCTGCGGAGCTGCTGGCCCATGAAGAGCTGCAATGCCTGGTGGGCAAAGGGTTTACGCCCTTCGGCCAGGCCCAGCAACCTTCGCTCACGGATTATGCGGACGGTGTGGATACCATGCAGTTCCTGGGCAGCCTGTAGGGCCGACTAACATTCTGGCGGTTTGATTGTTATTCTGACAGGGAAGGGTGCAGACCTGGCAGGTTAGAAAACGCTGTCAGGCATATCTCTTAACTAATCATTTAAATTTCATATAAAAAACTGTTAAAGTGAACAGGCCCCAACCCCATTGATTAAACAGGAGGCTTAAATTTGTATCAAAGGCATGTAAATTGATGATGTACCTGTGACGATGCATGGATATCAAACTTCTAGTCTAATTAACTCTAAATACTTTTTTTATATGAAATTTCGACAAATAGCTGCAACTGTGCTTATTAGTTCGGCAACTGCCTTTGCGAGCATATTTGTTTACAGCAAATATTTTCAGCCCAGGCAGGCAGGTCCCTATCAGAACGGTTCAGAGAACATTCCTGTGAATTACGCGAGCTACATGCCCGGCACGGAGGTAAAGAACATTACCCCTCCTACGGACTTTCAGCAGGCCGCCAAGATGGCGCTGCCCGGTGTCGTGCATATTAAAACAAAGATCAATCCCCGCCAGGTGACCAACAACCTGCAGCGCAGGAGAAGCATCCTGCAGGACCTCTTCGGCGATGATTTCTTTGGCGATGAGTTCCAGGGCGAAGGCGGCGGACGCCGTTATTACATTCCGGGACAGATGGCTTCCGGTTCCGGCGTACTGATCTCCGACGACGGTTATATCGTGACCAACAACCACGTGGTAGACCAGGCGGACGAGATCAACGTGACCCTCAACAACTACAAGAACTACAAGGCCAGGGTAGTGGGCGTGGACCCGAACACCGACCTGGCTGTGATAAAGATCGACGCGCATGACCTGCCCTACCTGCTCTATGGTAACTCCGATGATGTGCAGGTAGGACAATGGGTACTGGCCGTAGGTTACCCGCTGAACCTGGAAACCACTGTAACCGCCGGTATCGTGAGCGCCAAGGCCCGTACCATCGGCATTAACAAACGGAACAGCCGCTCTGCGATAGAATCCTTTATACAAACGGATGCGGCCGTAAACCAGGGTAACAGCGGCGGCGCCCTGATCAACACCGCCGGCGAGCTGATAGGCATTAACTCCGCCATCGCCTCTCCCACCGGCGCCTACGCAGGTTACTCCTACGCCATACCGGTAAACCTGGTAAAGAAAGTAGTGAACGACCTGATGAAATACGGCAACGTGCAGCGGGCTTACCTGGGCATCAACTATATTGATCCCATGGGATTGTCTGACGACGAGCTGCGCGAGCGCGGCATCCGCAGGGATATTGACGGCGTGGTGGTGCAGGGCGTGCCGGCCAGCGGTGCAGCCGCAGCGGCAGGCATCCATAAAGGCGACGTGATCACCAGGATAAACGGCGTAGCCACTCCTTCCATCCCGCAGTTAACGGAGCAACTGGCCCGTTACAAACCCGGCGACAAGATCAGCATCAGCTACATGCGCGGCGACCGGGAATATACAGTGAACAATGTGCTGCTGAAGAACGAGGACGGCACCACCGACATTATTAAAGTAAGCATACTGGATAAGCTGGGCGCGGACCTGGTAACACTGCAGAAAAGCGATGCAGCGCGCCTGGGCATACAGGGAGGCGTATACGTAAACAATGTAGGCAGCGGCCTGCTGAAAAAACAGACCAACATGAAGTCCGGCTTCGTGATCCTGAAAGCGGGCGGGAAGACCATCACCAGCGTAGACCAACTGAAGCAGCTACTGCTGAAGCAAAGCAAGGTACAGTTGGAAGGCATCTACCCGGATTACAGGGGCGTCTACTATTACAACATTGACATGAACGGAGGCAGCGAGGAATTTTAGTGGAGGATATATATAAAAGCACAAGTAAAAAAAGCGAAGCTGACAGCTTCGCTTTTTTTATGGTATGACCTGTATTATTTTAATAACGGCTTAGAGATTGATCACTCCTTTCAACTGGGCAAAGAATTCATCTTTCTTGCGGGAGGAGATCGGGATATTCTTCTGGTCGCTCATTACCACGGCAGTGCCCAGGCCCTTGATGATCTTCACAATGTGGTGAATGTTGATCAGGAATGACTTGTGCACCCGGTAAAATCCTTTATCGGAAAGCATTTCCTCGTATTCCTTCAGGGATTTGGATATCAGGTGCGATACATTGTTGATCAACTGTATCTTGGTATAGCTGTCAAACGCTTCGCAGTAAATAATGTCCTTCAGGTCTATCACATTGTATCCGTCGTTTACGGGGATCACGATCTTGGAGAAGGCGTTGTCATTGTTCTTCACATAGTCCTTCAGGATGGACGCCAGTTCGTTGAGCCGGCCTTTCTTGCTTTTCTTTACCTTTTCCAGCGCATCTTCCACCTCGCTCACCTTGATGGGTTTCAGCAGGTAGTCCAGCGCTGCAAATTTGATCGCCTGCAGGGCATACTCCTGGAAGGCGGTAATAAAGATCACCTCGAAATTGAGCACCGGAAACATTTCCAGCAACTGGAAGCCGTTATGCGGGGGCATTTCAATGTCCAGAAACAATACGTCGATGGGGTTGTTCTTGATCATTTCTGCGGCCTCGTGTATATTCTGTGCTTCCCCCACCACTGTAACATCCTTACAGTAATTCTCTAAAATATTTCGCAAAATATGGATGTTGCGGACTTCATCGTCTACAATCGCAGCTTTTATAATACTCATAACATCTTAACAATGGGAATCAGAATTTCTACCAGGGTACCTTCCTTGTTGCCAAACCCAGACTTAAATTTATCAATTATTTCTAACTTTCCAACACTTCCATTAAAAGATTTTATAATCTGCAAGCGCTCCCGGATAACGCTCAGCGCAGTGGACTCGTGCTTTACCAGGCGCCCCGTCTTGATGCTGTTGGAGTGTTCCCAGCCAATACCATCATCGTCCACGGAGCAATACAGCAGGTCGTCCACCATTTCCAGCTTTATCTCCAGGTGCCCGGCGCTGTTCTTGGGCGCCAGCCCGTGCTTGATCGCATTCTCTACAATCGGTTGTATGATCATGGGAGGGATATATATGGTATAATCCTTCAGCTCTGCCTCCATGCTGAAATGGTAGGTAAAGCTATGGGCAAACCGGATCTTCTCCAGCTCCAGGTAACGGGTCAGGAAGGCGGTTTCCTCCTCCAGGGAGATGTGGGATTTACGGGAATTATTCAGCATTTGCCGCATCAGGGTGGCAAAGTCCGCCAGGAAATTGAGCGCCTGCTTCTCCTCCTTTTCCAGTATCAGGTGCTGAACGGAATTCAGGGAGTTGAAAATGAAATGCGGGTTCATCTGGTTAGTGAGCGCCTTGGCCTCCAGCTCCGCAATGCGGCGGTTGTACTCCGTTTTCCGCTTTTCCCCCTGCTTGATGCGCCGTACAATGTAGCGCAGGATGGCCAGGATACCCAGCAGCCCCAGCAAAATAACAATGCCCCTGGCCCACCATTGCTGGTACCATTGCGGCAGTATGCTGATGGAAATGGTCACCGGCTGGCTCCAGTCGCTTTTAAACTTGCGCGCCCGCAACAGCAGCTTGTAGGCCCCCGGCTGCAGGTCCGGAAAGGGAATGATATTGCTCATGGTGGTGGTCCACCCGCTGGAGGTATCGCTGGCAAAATTGTACTGGTACTCTACCAGGTCCGGCAGGTCAAAGGCAATGGCGCCAAATTCCACCTCGAAGGAGGCCTTGCGCTTGTACAGGTGCACAAAGGTGGTGCTGGGCAGGTAGGTGCTGTCGCCATACCGGATGGCATTGATGTACACGGTAGGCGGCACCGTATCTACCGGCAGGTTATGATCCTGGAAATAGCACAGGCCGTTGGAGGTGGCTACATACAGCCAGCCCTGCTGGTAATATACGCCCCGGATATCATCGGACATCAGGCCATCATTGGAGGTGATGTTCCGCGTAACGGTCATCTCCTTCACGTCAATAATGGACATGCCCCGGTTGGTAGCCACGTACAGGCGGCCGATGCCATCGTAGTACAATTGCTGGCAGATATCGCTGGCCAGGTTGTTAGCTGTAGTAATGTGTTTTTGCACCTTATTGGAGCGCATCACGTAAATGCCCTGGTCGCTGGTGCCTACCCACAAATACCCGTTGATCCATTTCAGGTCCTTAATGCTCTGGCGCAGACGCTCGTCCTGGCCAAAGGCGGGGTGGATGGTCCTCGTCTGGTCCGCACCGTAGTACAGCCCGTCATTGGTTCCCAGGTAGTAGGAAGTATCGTCCCGGCTGGCAATGGAGGTGATCAGCGGTTCCTGCAGGCTCACGGTATACCCGTCCAGCAGGGTCACCTGGTTCTTGGTAGCCACCCTTACCTTACCGGAGGGGTCCACATCCACATCTTTCATGTTCTCAAAGCCTTTCAGCTTCTTCACCTGCTGCCTGACCGTGTTGAAGGTGAACAGGCCGTTGTCCGCACCCAGCAGCACTTCATCATTCCGGTATGGCAATATGCTGAAAATGCTGTTGCGGCCGCTGGAGGTGTCCACGTTATGCCGCCGGATGTGGCGGCTGGAATCCATGGTGTTGAGCACGCCGGCATTCTGCCCCACCAGCAGCATCCCCGTCTTCCGGTCGCGCAGCACGCTGAAGATAGAGTGGGAATACAGGCCGTTGGTATTATCCAGGTAATTGAAGTAAAAATTCTTGAAAGGCACGTTGTACACGCCGTCTCCAAAAGTGGTGATCCATATGTTACCATCGCGGTCCTTGAGCAGGGAGGTAATGTAATGGTTGTCCAGCAGTTTGGTTATGTTCCTGCCACCGCGGAAAAAATCCTTGATGAAGAACAGGGCGCGCTGGGTGCCTATCCAGAGGTTATCGTTCTCTATGCAAACGTCGGTGATCTCATTCTTAATGCCCCAGTCGTTCCCGTTAAAGAAGCAGATCGCATCCTTGACCGTATAGGAATACAGCATGTTCCGCATGATAACAACCGGGTTGCCGCGAATACGGGCCACAAAGGTCTCATCATCCAGGGTGTAAGGCGAAACGGGAAACACTTTCTGGTCCGGATTATCGATATCCTTGAAAGAAAGCAGGTGAAATGCGGACTGCAGCGGCTTGTAAATGGTATCGTTGCGCAGGAAAAAAAAGATGTCCGGGTGGGTTTCGCTCAGTTTGTCATAACCGGTCTTTCTCCCGTCATACCCAATCATCTGGTTATTTGTGTTGAGGAAGAAGATATTCTGCGCGCCGTTCTCAAACGCGTATTGCATGTAATGCCCGTGGCTGTTAAACTCCAGGGTAGAATCGTTGCTCTCCGAATGGACCACGTAATTACTGTAATACGACGGCATGCCGTTCAGTGTGAAGAACCAGAGGCGCCCCCTGGAATCGGCGGCCAACTTTATCACATCATTATCGGTCAGTCCATCTTTTTTGGAGTAATTACGGAACCGTCTGCCGTCAAATTTACTGACCCCGGTCGGGGTGGCAAACCAGATAAACCCGTCCTTGTCCTGCACAGCAGTATACACGGTGGCATTGGCCAGGCCATCCTTTACGTTATAATTACGTATCATGAACCCCTGGGCCAGGACCTTTCCCCCTGTGCCACCCAACAGCATCAGCAACACTAACAGCTTATAGCAGGCTCGGTGCATTTCTATTAATTGACTCAGTAAGCGCGCGCAAACAACACTCGCTGGGTGGAGGGCTTGCCGGTAAGGATACAGGCGCCTGCCTCCTGCGGGTTGTTGAGCGGTATACAGCGGATGGTAGCCTTGGTGCGCTCCTTGATCTGCGCTTCCGTTTCTGCGGTGCCATCCCAGTGAGCGGCAATAAAACCGCCTTTTTCATCAAGCAGCTTTTCAAATTCCTCAAAGGTATCGGCCGGCGTAATATGCGCGTCGCGGTAAGCTTTGGCTTTATTGTAAATATGCTGCTGTATCTCTTCCAGCAGGTCCTTGATGCGCGCCGCCAGGCCATCCAGCGACAGGCTCATTTTCTCCCTGGTATCGCGGCGCGCTACTTCCGCTACGTTATTCTCAATATCCCTGGCCCCGATGGCGATGCGCACGGGCACGCCTTTCATTTCATACTCTGCAAATTTCCATCCCGGGCGGGCATTATCCGAATCGTCATATTTCACGGTAATGCCGGCGCGTTTCAGCTCCTGCACAATAGCAGCCGCCTTTTCATTGATCAGCGCCTTCTGCTCCTCATTTTTATAAATGGGCACTATCACCACCTGCAGGGGCGCTATGCGGGGCGGCAGCACCAGGCCGTCGTCGTCGCTGTGCGCCATTACCAGGGCGCCCACCAGCCGGGTAGATACCCCCCAGGAGGTGGCCCACACATATTCAAGCTGGTTTTCCTTATTGGAGAACTGCACATCAAACGCTTTGGCGAAATTCTGTCCCAGGAAGTGGGAAGTGCCGGCCTGCAGCGCTTTGCCGTCCTGCATCAGCGCTTCAATACAGTAGGTGTCCACTGCCCCGGCAAATCTTTCTGCAGGGGATTTTACGCCCTTGATCACGGGCAGCGCCATATAGTTCTCCGCAAAATCGGCGTATACTTCCAGCATGCGGCGGGCTTCTTCTACCGCTTCTTCCGCGGTGGCGTGGGCGGTATGGCCTTCCTGCCACAGGAACTCGGCGGTGCGCAGGAACAGGCGCGTACGCATTTCCCAGCGCACTACGTTGGCCCACTGGTTAATGAGCAGGGGCAGGTCGCGGTAAGAGCGTATCCAGTCCTTGTAGGTGTTCCAGATAATGGTTTCGGAGGTAGGGCGTATGATCAGCTCTTCTTCCAGTTTTGCTTCCGGGTCTACCACTACGCCGCCGCCGTCAGGATCATTTTTGAGCCGGTAGTGGGTCACCACGGCGCATTCCTTGGCAAAGCCCTCCACATGGTCCGCCTCACGGCTCAAAAAGCTCTTGGGAATGAACAAAGGGAAATAGGCGTTCTGATGACCGGTATCCTTGAACATCCTGTCCAGCACATCGCGCATGCCTTCCCATAACGCAAAACCGTAGGGCTTTATTACCATGCATCCTCTTACGGGGGAATAATCTGCCAGACCACCTTTTAGTACCAGGTCGTTATACCATTGTGCATAATCTTCGGAACGGGCCGTAATTTCTTTACTCATTCGTTAAATAAAATTTGTGTTTACTTCGTTTACTGTTTTCGCCTGCCGCAAGGCCATGCCTGCGTTCTCAAAAAGCTCCTGTAACCTTGCATTACCAGGCCTGGCGGCCGCTTGGGCAGCCATTAGCTTTTGGCTTAATTTTTGCTGTAATATTAAAAGGAAAAATCTTACAAACCTACGTGAAAATCAGAAAGGCACAAACTGTTTGCTAAAATAAATAACCAGGGGATCAGGATGTAACATTTGACACAAGATAAGCGTTAAAACATTTAATTTAATATTCCACTAAAATCGAGTAAATTTACTATATAATCAATATTGCCCGAACAAAACCACATACAGATGAGATCTATACTATATACTGCAGCGGGCGCTTTACTGATATTCAGTAGCTGTTCAACTGCCTATCAAACCGCGAGAACCCCGGATGACGTGTATTACTCCCCGCAAACCCAGCGGACCTATGCCAGCTCCGGTAACAACCAGCAGCAGCAGGACCGGACCGCTGTAGCTGCGGCCAGTGAGGAAGAAGGTACCTATGTGACCTATGACGATGAGGAACAGGGGGACTATGCAAAGCGCATAGACCGCTTCAGGAACCCATCCTATACCGGATCTTACTATGACGACGGTTCTCCCAACGTATATGTAAATAATTATTATGGCTTTGGCGGCGGCTACAACCCGTACAGCTACTGGGGCGGCTGGGGAGGCTATCCCTATTACGGCAGCAGCTTCTGGGGCCCTTCCCTCAGCATCAGCCTGGGATGGGGCTGGGGTGGCGGCTATTACAGCCCATGGGCTTACAATCCCTGGTATAGTCACTGGTACACCCCGTACCCGTACTATGCCGGCTACTGGGGTGGTTACTATGGCGGCGGTTACTGGGGTCACTATCCCGGCGGCTATAACTACGTAGCGCCCAGCCGTGGCTACCGCACACGCGGCGGCTTTGCAGGCTCCTCTTATACCGGCAACCGGGTAATCGGCAACAGCAATACCGGCGGCAGAACCGGCAGCTCCAGCGATTACCGGCCCAGGAGAATATTCCGCTCAGAAGGTAACAGCAGCAGCTTCAACGGTGGCAGGAATAGCGGCAGCAACGGCCGTACCTACCAGCCCCGGCGCGTATTCCGGTCCTCTCCCAGCGAGACACCGATCACCCGTCCGGGTAACAGCAACAGCAACGGCAGAAGCTATACGCCGAGAAGGGTGTTCCAGTCATCTCCCTCCAGGGAAATGCGGAGCAGCAGCCCGGCGCCCCAGCGTACCTTCCGCTCAGCCCCCTCCTACTCCCCGCCTTCCAACAGCGGCAGTAGCGGTTCTTCCGGCGGCGGCGGCAGGATACAACGGACAAGAAACAGATAAGGACCTTTCCCGATATCAAGAAATTATACCCTGGCATCAAACACCAGGGTATTTTTTACTTATGCTATTCTAAAATCTTACAAGATGATCAGAAAGATTGCACTGACCCTCACATTGACTGGCATTTGTTATGCACTGAAAGCCCAGAACATCGACGACGCCCTCCGTTACAGCACCACCAACATTGGCGGTTCTTCCCGGGTACAGTCCATTGGCGGCGCAGCGGGCTCACTGGGTGGCGACTACAGCTCCATGTTCGTGAACCCGGCCGGGGTGGCTTTTTTCAAAACAAGCGAAGCAGCGTTTTCCTTCGGTTTCCAGAATGTGTCCAATGAAGGCACCTACCTGGGCTCCACTGCCAGCGACAATAAGGGCAACCTGTACATCAACAGCGGCGCATTTATATTTGGCGGCACTAAGAAGAGAGCTTCCAGTAAATGGCAGAACTTTTCCTTCGGCATTGGCGTGAACAGGCTGAATAATTACAACGAGATGGTTTATTACCGCGGGCTGAATACGCAATCTTCCATTTCCTATAACTATGCGGGTGAGGTCAACGGTATTACCAACCCGGACCAGATAAGCCAGGACCCGCGATTTGCCCACAGCGCCGACCTGGCCTACAATACCTACCTGATAGAACCTTTCCTGGATGACAATAACCAACCGGATGGCGGATGGTATTCACTGGCCCAGGAAGTGGTGGACGAAGGCGGCGGCATTATGCAGGAGAACAGCATCCGCACCGAGGGCAGCGCCTACGAAGTGAACCTCTCCTTTGGCGGCAACTATAACGACCAGTTGTACATAGGCGGTAGCCTGAACATGCCTACCTATCGCTATGAAAGGACCAAGACTTTTACAGAAACCAACACTACGCGCCCCGGCGCGCTGTTGAATTACTTTGACGTAACGGAAGACCTGAAGACGGAAGGCGTGGGCTTTAATACCAAGCTGGGCGTGATCTACCGGCCCATAGCGCCTTTAAGGCTGGGCCTCACCTTTGCGTCTCCCACCTGGGCATCCTTTACGGATACCTATGTAACGTCCATGCTTACCTCAACAACGGACCAGGGTGTAGTGACCGCCAACTCCACCGAAACCAATAATGGCTATGCCGATGAATCCAGGTACAATGTGACCACTCCCTGGAAAGGCACGGCCAGCGCCAGCTACATATTCCGGCCCGCCGGCGGCGATATGACCAAGCCCTCCGGCTTTATATCCGTAGACTATGAGTATATGGACTATGCGGCCATGAAAATGAAGATGAAGAACGGCGGCAGTTCCGACCAGGAAGAGTCCAATGCCCGGAACCAGGCCATAGACGCCACCTACCAGGCAGTATCCAATTTCAGGGTGGGCGGTGAGCTGAAGCTGAACATCTTTGCCATCCGCGCCGGCTTTGCCTATTATGGCAACCCTTACCAGGACAGCAACCTGGATGGCGCCCGCACTTTTTACACCGGCGGCCTGGGTTACCGCAACAAAGGTATTTATATAGACCTGGCCCTGGTATACGGGAATAATACCCGCATGGACCAGCCTTATACCATGATGGAGAACCAGTTGAACATTCCCTCTCCTCCTCCTGCGGAGATCAAGAGCAGCGTGACGAATGTAACGGCTACGGTTGGGTTTAAGTTCTAATTAATAATTAAGAATTAAGAATTAATAATTAATAGACGGAGCGCTGCTGTTTCAATGAAGCACTTTTGCTACGATTATTAATTATTAATTCTTAATTATCAATTCCTCCAGGTACCGCAGCACCGCCCCCGTCTCCCTCGCATCAAACCACTGTATTTCCTTGTCTTTTCTGAACCAGGTGAGCTGCCGTTTAGCATATTGCCGGGTATGCGTTTTGATGAGCGTGACCGCATCCTCCAGGGTGGTTTTGCCGTCCAGGTAATCGAATATTTCCTGGTAGCCCACTGTTTGCAGGGCGTTGTGGCTGCGGTACGGCAGCACGCTTTGCACTTCTTCCAGCAGCCCGGCGGCCATCATCAGGTCTACCCGGGTATGAATGTTACGGTGCAGTAATTCTTTGGGGAGGGTGATCCCTATTTTAATGATACGGAAATCGCGCTGCGCACGGCTGGCTGTTCTGAAAGAAGTGATGGAACGGCCGGTGGATTCCAGCACTTCCAGGGCCCTGATCAGGCGCTGGGGATTCTGTGTTTCCGCTACGGCGTAAAACGCCGGGTCGCGCTGCTGCAACTGCTGCTGCAGCCATGCCAGCCCTTCCTTTTCATATTGCCGGTTGATCCTGTCCCGGACCGCCGGCGATACGGGCGGCATATCATCTATGCCTTCGCAGAATGCCCGGATGTACAGGCCGGTGCCCCCGCACAGCACCGCTACGGGGCGCTGCGCAAAGATCTCCCGGGCATACTGCAGCGCAAGCTTTTCGTAGCGCCCGGCATTCACCTCTTCCGTAATGGAATGGGAATTAATAAAATAGTGGGGAACGGCGCGCAGCTCTTCCGCCGAAGGTTTGGCGGTGCCGATGCTGATCTCGCGGTAGCACTGGCGGCTGTCTGCAGAAATAATGGAAGTACCGAAAGCCTGCGCCACCTGTATAGCCAGCGCTGTTTTGCCCGAAGCGGTAGGGCCGGCTATGACGATGACTGTATGCTGCATTAATAGATGTTCTCGTCCTCGCCTGCTGCCTCTTCGCCGTCATCTCCCCCGCTTTCTTCATCTTCTCCGCCTTCTTCACTGAAGCCATCCTCTCCCATTCCTTCCTTGTTCAGGTCGTATTTCTCCTCCATTTCCACCAGCTTGTCGCCGATGAGGCCTTTGGTGCCGTACTGGCTGGGCGCCAGTCCTTCCTTACGCACGCAGAAGGGGTAGGTTATTTTGGTGTTTTCTTCCTTGGAGATGCCGATCAGCTCCACCAGGAAGGTCCAGCTTTTGGCAAAATCATAGAGATATATGAATTTCTGGTTAGGGTCCTTTACAGCGGCTGCAATAGCGGTATCCGCCATCAGCAGCGGCTCGGCTTTACGGGGAGTGGAATCTTTCTCCAGTATAATTTCCCGGCCGCGCTGCCAGTTATCATTGCTGCGGAAAAAAGTGGCTTTATGTTTAGTGTCGAACTCAAATGCCTGTAATATGGATTGATGCAAGTGCAAAAAGGTTTGATTGGGCTTTATCGCAATATCCCTGTATACACTTTCATCCTCTTCCCAGTAAACTCTGAATTTCAAAACCGGCATGACAAATATATGTTATAGGTTTTAGTAATATCAAGTTAATGAATGGCTGATTATACGTACAAAAATGGTGCTTAACAAGCGCTTAAGGCCGCATAAATTTACCACTTTTATTTAACAGGGCTCAGGTTCATTGTCCTGGCCTTCTCCAGCATAAAAGCATATGCTGCTTCGTAAGTGTTGGGAATCTCTCCATCCAGTATGGCTTCGCGGATGGCGTTTTTAAGATCGCCCACCTGCCTGCAGGGCGGCAGCCCGAACGTTTCCATGATCACTTCACCGGTAACAGGCGGCTGCCAGTTACGGATGCGGTCGTTCTCTTCCACTTCCTTCAGCCGTTCTCGCACCAGCTCAAAGTTCTCGAGATAACGTTTTACTTTGGCCTTGTTCTTGGAAGTGATGTCGGCCTCGCACAGCAGCATCAGGGCTTCCAGGTCGTCGCCGGCATCAAACAGCAGGCGCCGTATAGCCGAATCCGTAATATTCTCCTTGGTAAGGCTGATCGGGCGCAGGTGCAGCTCCACCAGCTTTTTTACGAAACGCATTTTTTCGTTCTGCGGCAGCTTAAGCCTGGCAAAGATGCGGGGCACCATTTTACCGCCTACCGCATCATGACCATGAAAAGTCCATCCATGCGCCGGCTCAAAGCGTTTGGTGGCCGGCTTGCCGATATCATGCAGCAGCGCGGCCCAGCGCAGCCAGAGGTCCTTGCTGTGGCGGGAGATATTGTCCACCACCTGCAGGGTATGATAGAAATTATCCTTGTGCCCTTTTCCTTCCACCATTTCCACGCCCACCAGGTCTATCATCTGCGGGAAGATGATCTTCAGCAACCCGGCCTGGTACAGCAGGTCCAGCCCTACGGATGGGCGGGGCGACAGCATGATCTTGTTCAGCTCATCGGTGATGCGCTCCTGCGATACGATCTTTATACGGTGCGCATGCTGGCGGATCGCTTCAAAGGCCTCCGGGTAAATGGTGAACTGCAATTGTGAAGCAAAACGGATCGCCCGCATCATACGGAGCGGGTCGTCGCTGAAGGTTTGTGCAGGCTCCAGCGGCGTGCGAATGAGCTGCGCTTCCAGGTCGGCAAGCCCGTTAAAAGGGTCCAGCAGGCTGCCGTAATCGTCCTCGTTGAGGCTCACCGCCATGGCGTTAATGGTAAAGTCGCGGCGGAACTGGTCGTCCTGCAGGGTGCCGGCCTCCACTTCCGGGTTACGGGAGTGATCGCGGTAGCTTTCCTTGCGGGCGCCTACGAACTCTATCTCCAGGTCATTCCATTTTATCTGTGCAGTACCATATGTTTTGAAAAAGCTCACCGGCACATTAGCGCCCAGCACGGCGGCCACCTGGTGCGCCAGCGCGATACCGTCGCCCACGCACACGATATCCATGTCCTTTGTCCGGCGGTTCAGCAGCTTGTCCCGCACAAACCCACCGATCAGGTAGCAGGGAGTACCCAGTTCGCGGGCCGCCATGGCTATCTGTTCCAACACTTTCCGTTCCTGCAGCGTACAGGGAATATCTATGGGCCTTTTACTGATCATAAGAGGGCAAAAATAGGTTAATTAAGAATTAATAATTAACAATTAATAATCATAACACCGGTGCTTCAACAAAACACAGGAATTATTAATTCTTCATTGTTAATTATTCGCGTATAACGCGCATAGCGCCGCCGGCCAGCACCTTTACAATACGGGAAGGCTGTGCCGGCGCGGTGTCCTGCTGCCTGTACTGTACTACATAGTTCACGCCACTCCTGACAGCGGGATCAATATCCGCAAAAGTGGCAGGCGATGGCTGACCGCTGACATTGGCGGAAGTAGACACCACCGGTTTGCGGAAGCGCTTGACCAGGTGCCGGCAGAAGGGCTCCTGCACAATACGTATAGCCACGCTCCCGTCCTGGTTCACCACGCTGGGCGCCAGCCCCAGCGCTCCATCGTAGATTACGGTCGTAGGACGGTCAAAGCCCCGGATGATGTCGGCAATGTCCGGGGGAGGATGCGCCACGTAGCGCAGCAGGTCCCGCACATCAGCCAGCAATACCACCAGGCTTTTGCTTTCCTCCCGCTGCTTGAGGGCAAAAACATCTTTCACGGCAGCTTCATTGGTGGCGTCGCAGCCAATGCCCCAGATCGTGTCCGTAGGGTATAGTATCAGTCCGCCTGCATGCAATACCCGCAGGCTGGCGCTAATATCGTTCTCAAAATCTGTTATCATCTTGTGCTACATACTTTTATATACTTCCATCATGGCCGCGGCGCATTTATCCGGCGTAAAGCGGTGGGCATGCGTCCAGCCTTTTTCTCTCATATCCTGTGCCAGGGCGGTATCCCCGGTGAGCTGCTGTATAGCGCCGGCAATACTGGCAGGCTCCAGCGGATCTACATACAGGGCGGCCTCCCCCGCCGTTTCGGCAAAGCAGGAGCCCCGGGAGGTAATGACCGGCGTACGGCTCCACAGCGCTTCCAGGATGGGAATGCCAAAACCCTCAAACACGGAGGGATAGAGCAATACCTGTGCGCCCTGGTACAGCAGGGGCAGCTCCGTATAGGCCGGGCGCCGCCTTTCATTGAGCCAGATCACCCGCTGCTCCATGCCGTGCGCGGCGATGAATGCTTTTACCTGCTTTTTATAAGCGCGCCCGTCGCCCAACACCACCAGCGGCATGTCAAGACGCCCTTTCAGCAAATGCAGGGCCTTTACAATACCCAGGAGGTTCTTACGCTCAATTACGGAGCCTACGTACAGCAGGTATTCGGCAGGCAATCCATACCCTTCCCGCAGCGCCTGCAGCTCCGTGGGCGCATGCCGCACGCCGAACATCGGGTCGCAGCTCTGGTATACCACGGCTATTTTTTCCGGTGGCGTATCATAGAAGGTCACCAGGTCTTCTTTTGTCTGCCGGCTGATGGCCACTACCTTATCCGCCTGCAGGCAGGCATATTTTGCCTTGCGGCGGTAAGTGAGCACGTCCAGCGGGTTATACTGCGCAGGATAGCGCTCAAAAATAAGGTCGTGCATGGTGACCACGCTTTTGATGCCGCTGCGATGGATGCCAAAGGGAATTTCATGGCTCAGGCCGTGATAGAGATCCACCTGGTGCCGCAGCAGGTCCTTCACTACGTATTTGCTGCGCCAGGCAGCGCGGAACCAGCGGTGCAGCGGCTTTTGCGGCAGCACCGTTTGCATGCCGGCATAAGGCGCCGTATCGAACAGCCTGGTTTGCTTCGGCGCAAACAGGTAATAATGGTGTTCGGGAAAATGGATCGCCAGGGCGCTGATCAGGGAGCGGCTGTAGTTTCCCAGCCCGGTGGTATTCTGAAAGGCCCGTTTGGCATCGAAAGCGATGTTCAAGATCAGTTTGTTTTTAATGCGGCCGGTTTCACCGGACCATCAAGGCGGTGTACCGGAAGGCAAAATAAGGAAAAAATGAGCGGATGTGCGCATGTGCAGGTATGCGAGCCAGCACGGAGAAGTATTGGGCATTTATTAAAAGCAGGCAATTATATTTGCAAAAAATTCAACAATGGAACTAAAAGAACAAATACAGACCGTTTGGAACGATCGTAAACTATTGGAGGAAACGCAATATACCGATGCGATAAGAGCGGTCATAGAAGCGGTAGACAAAGGTAATTTACGGGTAGCGGAACCCACGGCCAACGGGTGGCAGGTAAATGAGTGGGTAAAGCAGGCCATTCTCCTGTACTTTTCTATACAGCCGATGGAGACCATCAGCCTGGCCCCTTTTGAGTTCTATGACAAAATGAAGCTGAAAACCAATTATAAGGACCTGGGCGTACGCGTGGTGCCGCATGCCATTGCCCGTTACGGCGCGTACATAGCCAAGGGCGCTATCCTGATGCCCTCCTATGTGAACATTGGCGCTTACGTGGATGAAGGCACCATGGTGGACACCTGGGCCACCGTTGGCTCCTGCGCCCAGATAGGCAAGCACGTGCACCTGAGCGGCGGCGTGGGCATTGGCGGCGTGCTGGAGCCCTTACAGGCCAGCCCGGTAATCATCGAGGACGGCTGCTTTATAGGTTCCCGCTGTATCGTGGTGGAAGGCGTAGTGGTAGAAAAAGAAGCGGTGCTGGGCGCCAACGTGGTGCTGACCCAGTCCACCAAGATCATTGACGTAAGCGGCAGCGAACCGGTAGAATATAAAGGCCGCATTCCTGCCCGCAGCGTGGTGATACCCGGCACCTACGCCAAGAAATTCCCCGCGGGCGAATACCAGGTATCCTGCGCGCTGATCATTGGGCAGCGCAAGGCATCTACAGATCTGAAAACAAGTTTGAACGATACGTTACGGGAGTTCAATGTAGCGGTGTAAGCGGTATGTTTCAAAAATTTTTGAATTTCTGTTTTCAAAAATTTGGAAGTTTTAAAAAAGTGCTTACCTTTGCAATCCCTTAACACGGAATCGGTTGCCCAGATGGCGAAATTGGTAGACGCACTGTGTTCAGGTCGCAGCGTTCGCAAGGACGTGCTGGTTCGAATCCAGTTCTGGGCACTCATAAAGCGCTGATAACAAGCAAGTTATCAGCGCTTTTTATTTCTAATATGTTGTATTCCGTTCGCTTTTAACCACTTACTACCGTTTTTTCAGGCACACAACCGGCATTTACATGGCACATCATTTGGTTTACACAAAAGAAAATGACTGTCGTCATAACCCCGCGTATATCACGCGATCAAAGCAAGATATTTTACTCCTTTGAGTGGGGTAAAAAAGCAGGACAGCGTATAGCCAGCGGCGTATTTATATATGCTCATCCTACAGGTACTGTTCAAAAAAAACATAATAAGGAAGCACTTAAACTGCTGGAAGTTAAAAGAGCACAGTTCACTTTGGATGCGCTTTCGGTAGGTACAGACTTCCTCCCTTCGCACAGACAAAAATGTAACTTCCTGGATTTTTATAAAGAATATGTAGACCGGAACAGGCAATTGGGCAACAGGCACCTGGAATGCAGCTATAAATTGTTTAAAAAGTTCGTCCAGTCAGATTATATTTCCCCGAAGGATGTTACAGAAGAACTTTCTGCTGATTTTCAGAAATATTTATTACTCCATTTCAATGGTGAAACGCCATCCAATTACTTTGCGAGATATAAAAAGGTTTTAAAGCTGGCAACAAGACAGGGCTATTTTAAAATAAGCCCCTGCCAGGATCTTCCTGTGAAAGCCAATAAGAATAGGAGAAGGAAAAACAACCTGGAAGCCGGAGAGTATACTCAGTTATTACATACGCCCGCTTTGAATAACGAAGTTAGAGATGCCTTCATTTTTTGTTGTTACACCGGCTTACGATGGTGTGATATAAAGTCACTTAGCTGGGCTAATATCCGGGAGAATTCTATGGTCATAAATATAATGCAAAGGAAAACCAGTGTTGAGCATTATATCACGCTACACTCCATTGCAAAAGAAATACATCTTACGAGAAGGGAGCGGTTGAACGGTCCTGATAACCATCGAAAAGTATTTGATCTTCCCACAGCCAATGGGGCAAACAAAATTTTAGGTACCTGGTGTGAAACTGCGGGAATTGAAAAGCATATTACCTGGAACTGTGCAAGGTTAAGCTTTAGTATATTGCTCCAGGATGCCAATGTGGATGCCGCGACAGTGGCGCTGCTGCTGGGGCACACTTCTTCGAAATATGTCAATGAAACTTATAAGCGTTATCGCCCTAAGAATCAAGAGATGGAGATTCAAAAACTGCCACCTGGATGGCAGGAAGACCCGTTTTTAACATAAAAAAGGAGAAAATCTCTCTATTTATTATTTAGTACTCAATTCAATTTTATATTATAATATTTTATTACTTATTACTATCCGGTATTTAGGCGAAAATCTCGTTACGTACTCCTTATTTGACTTCCCTATACTGTCAACCAGGATTTTAGTATCCAGCAACTCCGAAACAGGGCTGAGTAGCTTCCAATTTCTCTCATTTTCGCTTTCAATTTCATTTATATTATAAGCACTGATTGCGTTGCTATCCAAAGGTATTTTTAAACTAGATAATGTTTGCTCCAAACTAAAACCGGTAAAACAACATGCTAACATAAACCAGGGTATTCCATAACCTGGATGAATATCAGAAAACCTTACATTATCTCTTAAATTCCCACTGCTATCACTGTAATTATCTTTCAGATGGCTTGCTGCAACTAAAGAGCAACCATACTGCGTAGTATCAAAATCAATATTGCAGGCTGCCCCATGCATCAATTTTCTTGCAGCAAAATTGTATAGCAGATATAAAGGAATTGCACCTTTTCCCTTTGCATAGGCCAACAATAAATCAATTTGATTTTGCGCCCCCACTGTATGCTTAAATTGTTTGTAAACGCCATCATCCAACCGAATTCTTCCGCCTATTCTTAAAGAGTGATAGATAATTTTAGCTTGTACAGCATATTTATATACATGATTATCCCGCTGTATTATACAGATTTCAAGATCATCTCCATTAGAGGCCTCATTTATTGACTCATAAATGGAAAATGAAGAAATACCCTGTAACCATTTTATCTGATTCAGCTCATAGACAAGATTCTGTGTAATGGTTGTTTCATGGATTTTCATTCCGGGCCTGGTCCGGGAAAAAGCAATCCGCTCCCATGTATCATATGCCGCAGCTCTCAGTAACCGGCATAAAATGGATTCGCCATCCTGAAATTTATTTTGAAAATAGAGAAGAATACTCATTGAGTAGAACGTTGAGTGTCATTAATCTAATCTGTTTTCACTTAACAACAACAGAGCGCTGTTCCAGAGTCCCGGCGATGTTTCGGGATCCTTCCCCGTAAAAATCCAGAAGTAAACGCTGTTTAACTGTTTGCAACCTTTCCGGAAATATAACTATATATCATTCTAGAAATGTTCCGGCCGTGCCCCAGGCAGGCAGCCTGCAGTCAGGTGTTTTGATGATTGGCATAATACCATTCAAAAAAACGATATATTTCCGCCCGCGGGTATTTCGGCCCCCGATCCTCCCGGTCCCTTTCCAATCGCTTAGCGTTAGGTATAGCCCGGGCCATTAAAAGGTCCTTATAATTTTTGTACAATCCTGCGCGTTTTATAGCGCCTTCACTTTTGTTATAGCCAGGAATACGGTCCTTATGCCGTAAACTTTCCTCCACTTCCTTACAATTATTGAACAATTTGTCAGTATGTAGAAAATGGAGCAGGAGCCATATCTCAAAACAAGGATTATTCTCAAGCACAATCACACCAGCAGCGATCGCCTGCTTCTTATCCCGGCTATATGCCTCTTGTTGGTTATCTTGCAGTACTTTATCAAAATCAATAAGGGCAAAAACATGGTCATATTCGTCAGTAAGCGCAATAGCCCGACCAAGCACCCCTTTATAATTACCAATTCTTCCCGGGATATCAGGGAATATCGTAAGATGCTTAGGGCGATCAGTATCACGCACATCGAAAAAATAGATGCTCTCCGTTTGACCATCTCCAACAATTGCCACAGTATTTCTCTGTTGTTGCTGCTTTCGGTGAGTCCTTGCCATATTATTCTTCAGTTAAATAAGGGGAGCCAAGATTAGGTTTGGCGCCAAGTTTTCCCGATTTATAGGCTTTGCTTATACTAGACTCCTTCCTTAAAACAGAACTGTCAAAATCTGCAGCAGAATAAAGACTAATTGAGCCATCATCATTTTTCTCACTAAACCATAACGCATCTCTCCGTATAAAATCCTGATTCTCCATCAAAGAAACATTATGCGTTGTGATTAACAATTGAGAGGCTTTCGAATTGACTAAAAAGACCTGCAAAAAATATTTCATCAAATCGGGATGAAGAGAGCTTTCCAGTTCATCTATACAAAGCAAATGAGAATGATGAATAAGCTCGAACAATGGTCCCCCTAGTCCAAAGTATCGTTTTGTACCATTGCTTTCTATCAACAGCGGTAGTGAAAATACTTTGTCATCATTTAATTTATGGATAAAATCAATCTTCCGCTGGCTCGGACCTCCATAATACCTGGTTGTTGTTGTGGTGGTGGTTGAGGAACGAGGACTTGTTTGTTTTGAATAATTTTCCGAACTCAGAAACCTGTCACTAAAATCCGGAGGATAGGCTTCATCTAAGGGAATGCTTACTTGAGTAGTTGCATCCGACACTTCCACTTCCAAAATTTGGTTATCAGCTTTGTTCAAAAAAGAATTAATCCATCTATTGATAGAAGTATCTTTGTCAATCAATAATGCGGTCACTTCCGTAAGATTGTGTGAAGAAGTGACCATACCCAGCAAGAAAATATTGAGCCACCTGTTTAATCTCTCCAACTCCGGGATATCTACGTTGGTCTTTGCGTAAGCTCCCATCACTGAATTATTATGCAGCGTATTGCTCTCTAATAAATCCTTCTCCCGAACCGGGATTTTGATTTTACTACCGAATTGAATCTTAGCTAGTCTCTTTTCAACATCCGTCAACCTGGTAAAAAGTTCTGTTGGCTTTGCTGTCTGATAAAAAACCACTTTCTCATTCAGGATGGCCTGTTTATTGAACTTTAACTGGTAAATATACCTTACGTTTTCACAATAAAAAGAAAGCTCAAACCGGGAAGGATGCTCATAAGGAGCGTCTAGAAAAAGAAAAGGCTCAAAATCAAGCTCGACAGCTTTATCGCCTATCGGCTTTAACAACAATTTTCTTAGAAATTCAAACGCTTTTAACACAGTAGTCTTCCCTGAAGCGTTGGCCCCATATATATAAGATAATTTCAATAGTTTTTTACCATCGGGCATGTTTACGACATAGGCATCTTCTTCAATATGATCGGCCACCTCGAAATTGATCTCAACTTCATCCTTGATAGGCCCAAAATTTTCTATTTTCAAGTAATGGATCATTATTTTTATTGTTTTTGCATATTTATTACAAAAATACAAAAAATATTCACAAAACAGGTAATAATAAATAGATGGCTCGGTTTAGTTAAAGGAACGACGCTATGCATTTCCCGAAACAAGCAGAACGCAGCTTTATGATGTCATGCAATGAAAATATTGTTGTTTTACTAAATTTTGTCTGCGACAGGTAGAAAGTGGCAATATATGAAGGGAAACGACAGCAGTGGAAAAACGCATGTCACTTTTTTTACACACTAACCTTATAATCAATTGACAATCAATGATAGATGTGCCAGTTCTGGGCACCAACAAAAAAACCCGCTTTTAGAGCGGTTTTTTTCAATTTCAGCACCTTCGGGGACATGACACATCCCAAAACACGATTCCAGCCAGTACAGAGCCGTACGCGGCACCTCCCAAAGGGCAAACTGACCATCTGTCCATGACCAGTTCCGTATAGGTATAAGCGTGGGTGTTGTGACCCAAAAAATTAACCGCTCACATCGGGAGCCGCTATTCCGGACGCATTCCCCGCAGGACCAGCAGGATATTGCAAGGGCCAGCCTTGCGCGACAAGCAGTCTTGACACAGCAGGCCACGGGCGGGAAATCCCAAGACCGGATGCCAGCCCTTATTCTTCTTTTTTTATTCGAGAAAGATAATTATATTTGATATCAAAATGATATCAAATTAAAATATCCCCATTATGGAAAAAATAATCAGGCCGATGTCCGGCTACCTCGCTTTTGTATTGTCCATTCTTTGTTTCTTCGGCGGCATCTACACCGTAATCCAGACCTCTCAGCCTGACAGCGGAGGGTGGGCGATTAGCACCATCGTTCTTGCCATCATGTTCATCTTCATTTCCAAGGGCATCAAGATCGTGAATCCCAACCATTCCCGCGTACTCACTTTCTTTGGAAAGTACGTAGGCACGGTGAAGCAGAACGGGCTTCTGTGGGTGAACCCTTTATACCGCTCCCAGAAAATTTCTCTCCGGGCACATAACCTGAACGGGCAAACGCTGAAGGTGAATGACAAGATGGGAAACCCCATTGAGATCGCGGCGGTGATCGTATGGCAGGTGAATGACACTTATAAAGCCGCGTTCGAAGTGGAAGGTTTCCAGCAATATGTGCAGGTGCAAAGCGAAGCCGCAGTACGACACCTTGCCACCAGTTGTCCATACGACCGGATGGAAGATGAAACAGCGGATATCACACTGCGGGACGGTGGTGAAAAAGTAAACGAGCTGCTGGAACAGGAACTGAACAACCGGCTTTTTGCGGCAGGCATCACCGTGCGGGAAGCACGCATCAGCCACCTGGCCTATGCTCCGGAAATTGCTGGCGCCATGCTGCAGCGCCAGCAGGCCACAGCTATTGTGGCGGCACGCAGCAAGATCGTGGAAGGCGCGGTAGGCATGGTGGAAATGGCGCTGGAACAACTATCACGCAAGCAGATCGTCGCGCTGGATGAAGAGCGCAAAGCGGCGATGGTAAGCAACCTGATGGTGGTGCTTTGCGGCGAGAAAGCTGCTACACCAGTGTTGAATACGGGTTCATTGTATCAGTAACCGACTACCGGGAATGACAAGAAACAATCTATAACAATAAACGTTCATGGCTGCGAAAGATAAAAAATCCTTTGTGTTGCGGATAGACAGTGCTACTTACGATGCGCTGGAGCGATGGGCGGCCGACGAGTTCAGAAGTGTAAACGGACAGATGGAATGGATCGTGATGAAAGCGCTGAAGGAAGCGGGAAGGCTGCCGAAAGGAAAGGACAAGAAGGATGAAAAAAAATAATGTCATCCCATTTATAAGCAAAAGAGCTGGCGGTGTCGCCAGCTCTTTTGCTATGAAAACGACAGTATAATGTAGCTTCCCCGATGTTATCCACTATTGCTTTGCCCCTGCATTAATTTTTCACACAAAAAGAGGAGATAGTCAATTTTCCTGAAGAAAGCGGTGGCAAATCCAACAAGGCTACCACCACACCTGCCCGCCGGTCGGGCTGAACGTAAATATCCGCTCCTGCCTTCCTTTCGTTCTGTCATGGAGCAAGAAAAGCGCTCCTGTGGGGCATTGCTTATAAATCAACGAATCCTCCCTGGCGATCATTCTACCCAGGGACTTCCATGTATCTCCATTCCAGCACATCAGCTCATATTCATCTCCAACCTCTATGCAGTTGCCGTCATTCCTGGGCACAAACCTGATCCTGCTGATCTTTTCAGGCTGCTCCAGTTCCAGGCCTACCCAGTTGACACCCCTGCTTACGCCATCGAAGAAGGTAAGCAGCTCTTTGTCGAAAACCTTTTCCTTCGTATTTCCAAAATCCTTATAGCTGCCTTCACTGCCAATAATCCTGCCGGCTACTTCCTTCCCCTGATCATTGAAAAATTCCAGTTCCGCCAAGCCGCCATATCCCCCTCTCGGGCTTACATATCGAAGGAACTTATAGGCACCGGCATTTGTAACAGGAATAGTATAAGGTATTGGCTGCGTCCTACCCTTATATATATAAAGCGTGACCGCATCCGAGAAATCAGCTTTATTGGCGGCCTGAAATTTGCCGCCATCCATTCTCGTATCAAGATGCTTTGCATCCCAGTAATATTTCCTTTTAAGCACCGCAGGCGCTTTCCTTGCCGTGTCCGGTGAAATATATTGAACGAGGCCGTCACTTGTTAATATGAATGGGTCGCCGGCGGGGATAATTGTATCATCATCACCAAATATGGCTGGCAGATACAAAGCATTTAATCCCATATCTTTAAAGGTGGCCATACCTTTATCCATCTTCCCCGCGGCTACCGGAAACCATTTCTGGTTATCCCAGACACATAAATATGCATTTTTACGGGATGAGATCTTACTTCCGGTAAAAAGCCGGACCGAAATGGTCTTGGTATTAAAATATTCATTTGTAACATCCTTTATATACGGATCCTTAAAGAAAACCGGGACAGGCTCTGCCGGAGCTTTACTATAAAAAAGGGAAGCGGGATCTGCCCTGAAGGTCCTCCTGTAGATTTTGGCGGCAGGTGAATCCGGCCTGCCGGTACCGGGCTTCTTGCCCATCTGGTAATAGATGGTCTTCCCCTTATTATCGATGATCGCATTCCAGTCATGCCCCATATCCCGGTAAGGGTGCTGCAGATCAAAATCACTTGCTGCAGGTATGCCAAGCGACCGCAGCACATACAGTAAATAATGCGACTGTTCCCTGCAATCACCGGTATAGGTCTTGAGCATATCCTCCCCGGGTAAGGATGGAAAATAATGCCCTAACAACATCCAGTCAAAATTAAGCGCGTCCTTTACACGGCAGGCATATTCAAGCGGGCTGTTTTGCGGCACATGTGCCGAATCAAAGATCACAGGTGAGCCGGTCCGCTCAAATTTCCAGCGCTGCGCCGGTATGCCGGCGTCCACGGCTTGTTCCACCAACCCGCCTTTCCCGGTTAAACCCAGGCATTTCCCGTTCGATTTGCTAATGATCTTATAGCTGTTACCGCCGCCCGGAATAATAGCCCATTGCTGGTTATTTGCTCCGCTAAAGTTCCCCTGCCGCAGCTTGCCGTAATTTTTCCCGGGATCATTTGAAACTTCTATCGTCTTCTTTAATTCCATGGTTTCAAGCGCTGACAAGCAGAAAAAACCATAGTCAATATTCTGAATATTGAATTGCTGGCTTTTCAATCCTTTATAGGAACCATGTGTCAACAGGGTATCAGCAGCGCTATATTTAAGCTGCAGGCAGGACCCATTGCCAACGTTCCTGATTATATAGCTGGCCCCGTCAACCAATCCAAATGCCGGATCATTTCTATAGAATTTTTCAACCGGTATGATATCAATATAGTCAATGCCTATATTCCTGTTAATGGAGCTGACATCAATTGTATTTATTCCTTTCTGGAAATGTAGTTTAAACCTGAACTGTTTTCCAGGGTAAGCATATAAACTGGCAGTCGGGTAAAGTGTTTTCATAATGGTATCCCGCTTATTGAGCACAAGCCTGATCCTGGCCGAATCAAAACCACCTGTATACTGAATACGCACGTACTTTTCTCCGTCTTTATCAATGCTGATGCTATCAAATGAGATCGCATTCATTCCAGGCGCCAGTTTTACCAAAGTTGAGCTATCCCCGTCTTCCAAAGTCAGGTACCGGGTTGTATCCTTCACAAAGGATATAGCTTTATAAACTGATCCCCCGGAGAAAAATATCTCATCGAATATGCCATGGAAGGCAGCATTGTACTTTTCAAACCAATTACTGTATCTTTCATTCTCGATCCGGTATGGCAATACATACTCACAAAAAATATCAAAACTATAATCCTTCTGCCACGGCACCTTTTCCCAAACCTGGTATGCATTCTCAATATGACGGATCAGGTATGCGGCCGGCAGCGATTCGCCGTCTTTTTTGATAAAAAACTCATACCCGATCTTATAATAAGTAACGAGCTCGGTGATCGCCCCGCTTCTACGCTGCATTGGCAGCTTATGAATGTCATGGAGTACCTGCAGGAACTTGTCATAGTTGGGGCCGGACAAGCCATAGTGTCCTTTCATATGCTCCAACAGGTACCTGGCAGCCCTGAGCTTGTCCGGGTTACCCTGTTTTTCGAAGTAGCTGATAACTTCCGTTTCAATATCATCCTTCCCGGAACTGCAGGAAAAAGTAATGCTGCATAGCACCAGCAGTATCAGTAAGGGGAGGCAATGCAGCCACAACAGATCTTTTAAAGGGGCCGTTAAAAATTTAAATACCAACATAGACAGGAGATTATTGACTACATTTATAATTAGCATAGTACCTGCTGGCAGAATCCAGTATCTGCCGTACAGCGGTAGATGGTACCTTGACCTGCTTATGCAATATTTCGGCAGCTTTGCTACAGGTCCTGGCGCTGTCGCTGCTGATCGCATACAGTTTAAGGAGCATAAACTCACTGTAAAAGCGGTTAGGCACCATATCAAGCGCAGCTTGATAATGACTTTCCGCCGCCGCAAATTGCCCTTTCTGTGCTTTTATATCCCCCAGCGCAATTTCTATTACCGTATTATTTAAATATTGCCTGCTTTGCTCAAGATAAAAACCTGCCTTATTCAACGAATCGGCATTCAGGTAAGCCTTTCCCATTCCCGACAAAAATTCCCCGTTAGCGCTTAAAACGGGAAAAGCACGGTTAAAATAGCGCAGACTTTGCTGGTAACTTTGTGTCTCGTAAGCCGTTTGAGCCTTCTGCCAATTCCTGTATCCATCTGCCAGGCGCCCCAGATACCTTATACCTGCAACTGACAACACCAGCACAAGCAGGAAAAGCACTGCCTGCGGCTTGCGGCCAAACGTTAGCCCCGGGAAGGAAAGAAAATTTTCCTGGTCTGCCGCAGCAAGCATCGCCAGTGCAATTGCCCCGACTATTTTCAGTGGCAAAATAAAATGCGGATAGTAAAACAGGCTTGTCACAACATAGGCCAGGAGCAATCCCTGAGCTGCATATTTATAGGGTTCGTATCCAGTTCCGACGCTGAGACAACAGATAACCAGCGCAATAATCAATAACAGGCCAACGGTGCCCAGCTCCGCCGTCAACTGCAAGGGATCATTAAATGCATAGTACACATTATCCGCCAGTTGCTTTTCATTTTCAGTAGCGCTGGTTTCCATATAACTGCCCTGGTAATTCATATACCGGGCGCCAAACTGATCGTATCCTATACCAAATATTGGCCGGTCCTTTATAATGCCTGCTGTCGCTTTCCATATCAGCACTCTTCCGTCCGCCGAGTTCCGTTTCAGCAAATAGGCGGCAGTCAATAACACTACTGCCAGCAAGCTGAAAAATAAATAGCCTACCACCCTCTTCTTAAAAGGGAACCACCTGAACCTTGTTTTCGTCACATACATACAGGACGCTGCCAACAACACGGTGATCCATGCTGTCCTGTTATAAGTCATGGGCAGTACGATAATTGCCAGGGCAACATTCAACCACGGAATAATTTTCAATGGCGCCGCCAGCATCTGCACAAATCCGGCGGGAGAAGATTTAACGGCATCCAATACCTGCTTCTCAAAAAAAAGGACCAATGTAACCGAAGAACAGGTACAGAGCGAAATGAAAGCAGCATAAGCGCCTAAATTGAAAAAAGTGCCGGTTAGCCTGAACGGACTGTGAGACGGGATGATATTATATACCTGCAGCAAGCCATAACCGGATTGGATAATACCAGAGGCGGAAACGGCATATAAAAGAGGCAGAAAAAAATTTAAAGGGCGCCTCCTGAGCATGATATAAAAAAGCAATATTGCAATAAGGTCTATTATCCTGGCCGACAGGCGGAAATCATGCCTGAGCAGGATCCCGGTCAGAATATACATCGCAAACATTCCTACGACCAGGTCAATCCTGGTCAGCCGGAAACGCTTGCCGCTGTCATACATGATCGATATGATCAGCGCCGGAAGTGCCAGCACAAGTATGCCGCTGGCAAAGAACAGGGTCTTTGAGATTGTTGTGGCGTTTTCAAGGTCCGGATCATTTTGCAATGGGGTGAAGATCAGCATAAGCGTCACAGCGAAACCCAATATGCCTTCCAAAATGGAGCGGCGGCGGGCATGCAGATCATTGATTGTTGGCATATTTTCTTTCATCCGTTTATATTTCTAAAGAGGCGTTTCCAACTAAAGGTTCCATCGTGATACGAATAGATGGTCATGACCACTTTCCCTACAATATTCTTCTCCGGTATAACTCCCAGGTACCTGGAGTCTTCCGAAACGGGCTTATTATCTCCCAGCATGAAATAATAATTCTCACCAAAAGAATACCTGGATCCAGGCAAGCCTGGTTGCCAGTTGAGATCAGGCCGGCACTCCCAATGCCGGATCGTTTCCTTGTAAACAGGGCTATTAACAGCATCGAGCGTAATGGTCAGCCCTTTAAAAGGTATGGTAAATGGTCCCATCGTATTGACCGTCCATTTGTCGGGGCAGAAATAAGGTATTTTCCCGTCCAGTTGCTTATTCAGCAGCCGCTCCACCTGTACTTCCCTGTCATTTCTTAAACTCAGGAAGGTGGCGTAAGGCAGGCTGGCTACAATACGGCCGGAATCGACATCCACAGATAAAATGGCTTCCGGGGAAACAGTTCTGACGAACGCCCTGAGCTTTCCCTGATTTTTAAATTTCAGCACATATTGGCTTAGGGAAGAAGCGGGAAAATCTGCCGGCTGCCCGTTTATAAATACCGAGTCATTACGCAGCCTGATAATATCTCCAGGCAGGGCGATGCAGCGTTTGACCACAAAAAAATCCGGGAACAATTCGTACACAAATATATCGTTCCGGTGAATGACGGAATAACCGCTCTTTCTTTGTATGGGAGCACATCCAAACTTATGATCCGGTGGCGGCTCGTCCGCAAAGATCCTGATCCAGGAAATATCTGCTATGCCCTTAATCGCTGCCGGCCCATAGGCTAATTTGTTGATCAGCAGTACATCCCCCTTCTTAAGCGTACCACCCATTGACTCACTATTCACCCTGTAAATATCGAATACATATAATTTACAGATAACCGTATAAGTGATCAGTAAGAACAGCCTGCAAGTGAATAACATGGCCGGGTGAAACCGTACCGGGAGCAACCATTTAAGGAGATAAAAACATACAAATGCCATTATAAAGGGAATTACCAGCAACCATACCAGCCAGTAGATGCTGTGCATGAGCAGGAAGACCAGGGGCAGTACAATAGCCAGGTCAAACTTATGTACGGATAGTAACTTTTTCATTTTTCATCCGGAATATATATGCTGTACCGGTTATTTCCTTTATATCGTCATGAATAACCGTACCCATGCAGCAGTAAACCCGAACTGCCTTAGCAGTTCATCCATGATGGCGGTAAATTCCTTGCTATCGATCAAATGATCATTCCCCTTTTCCTGTAATTTCCAGTTTCCCGCCTGCGTATCCACGCGTGTTACCGCCTTGGCAAAGATGGTGATATGCTGATACGGGATCGCAACACCCAGGATCATGCCCGGCAGCCCGTTAAACGCTTCAGGACCACCTTTGGTAAGTATCTCGTCCGTATAGAAGGCCACGACATAAACGGAATCAAACAACAAAGCGTTGGCCCTCCGGCACTGAAAGCCGGCAATTTCCCGGGTCTCATCTGTTAATTTCCAACGGATCTTCCTCAATTCATCTTTAATATGAAATGTTTTCTCAAATGCCTGTTTGGTCGCCACCGTTTCCTTAGTTGAAAGATCGCTGTATACCCTATTATTATAGGCGATGGGAATAACAAATGTTGGGGAATGATCCATATCGGGGTTTTCAGGCTGGTAGAGTGTATGCTGCCTGTCAAAGTACAGCTCAAAATTTTCTGTCCAGAACTGCGGAGCAGTACTGCGGTATTGTTGCATAAATAATGGTATCTGCTCCTTCGGTACCCGACCGGTTTCTCCAAGGAATATCTCCATCGCGGCAAAGGTGTTCACCCTTCTTTCAAATATGATCTTACCGCTACTGATGAAAGCCTGCTGCCGCGCGGTCACAGCGCCTGGCAGCAACAGTATCCATGATATCAGCGTACATATGAACATCAGTTTTGTTGTTTAATATGATTGAATCTGGTGAAATTCCATGTTACCCCGATCATGATGAACCGCCGGATCGTGGTATACCTGTTTTCAGAAAAGAATGTATTATTGGCGGTACGGGAATAACCACTGTTCTGGTTCAGGATATCATTGCAGGACAATTTAATGGTGAGTTGATCATTTTTCAGGCAATTCGCTCCGATCCAGGCATTCCAGGTCATACGATCAAAATTATCGTTGAATGCCCGGGTCTTCTGCTGCCACAGGTAGTAAGCATCTGTATGCAATTGAAACTTCTTAAGAAAATAAATATCTATAGTAGGTCTTAATTCAAAGGAAAAATAATTATTCGGATTTTCCGGTTGCAGGGAAGACCTGTTGACCGTATAGCCTCCCTGCGCCACCAGGTAAGCGCTGTATCTGCGGACCTTCGACTTGAGCAGCTCCAGCCCGATCTTAGCGGTATTATAGCGCTGCTTATTCACCGCATTGTTGATGGAACTGAAGGCAGTACCACCATCTGAAGTAACGGCCGCTCCTACCTGCAGATCAACGGGAAGTATCTTCCTGGAGTAATAAACATTTACATAATATGCTCTGTTGGTGAACCCATTCATATTTACGGAACGATAACGGTAGTTTCCTGAGGGGTCTACTGTGATCGCCTGTGCGATAGGGTCAGTGGTAAGCGTTACATTTCCGCTTATGCCACTGTAAATGTTTGACATGATCCGGGCGGCATTATACGATCCGCTCAATTTATGCGTGAAGCTATTTTCAAGCTCCATGTTAGGCAGGAAGGTAGCCAATTGTCCATTATTAAATTTTAACGGTAGCAGTTGGGTCCGCTCAGGACTGTTGCTGTTACCTTTGTAAGCTACTTGCAGCATCCTGTACTTATCAACTTTGACCTCTATACTGGCAGTGGGATTCCAGTTCAGAAAATCTTTACGCAACGCAAGCTGCTGCAACCGGTCATCAATATGCATCGTCACCAGCTTAAGATCGTTTCCTGCCCGTATTATGATTCCGGGCAATGCATAATTTATAGCCGCTCCACCCTGGTTAGCCCAGGTATTGCTGTTTACAACGGAGCTGAACTCCGCGTCCATTTGGGTAGCAGCAGGGTCTTTAGCCAGATCATAGGAACGTTTGTCATCATGGGTGGCGCTATTGCCCAGCTCATAGCCCAGGATCAGCGAGAGCCCTTTTGCAAGGGGCTCCGTATAGTAAACCTTAAGACTATTGCTACGCCAATTGTCATGCATGCTTTTACCCAGGAAAAGCAGGCTGGAACTATCCAGGCTGCCTGCCGGGCCGAAGAAATCGGTACTGGAGCGGCTTTCCCCGTCCGATCTGTCATTAGCAAAATGATTGTTTACATAAAGGGATAAAGTCCGCCCTTTCCTTTTCAACTGTTTTTCCCATGAAAAGTTCACATTGAAGCTGTTAAGGCGATAATTATTATCATCCTGCGACTCATTATCATAAATTAGCGTGCTGTCTTCCCGCCTGTTGCGGGATGCGCCATAGCTGCCGCTTTCAGCGTCTGAAAGGTACCCATTTGCATAAACTGTAATGGTGGAGGTGGTATCGGCTTTAAGGACATACTTCCCATTAGCGCTTTGCCGGGTATCACGATTGGCAAAATGGCGGAACGAATTACTGAGAATGCGCCCGGTTGGAAGGTTATTCTGCGAACCCACTTCATCATCGCCTTCAATGTTCATCAGGTTATACGTATAATTCCCGTTTACCGATTCTTTACCCGCATTCCATTTATTATTATAATGTGCCCCTGCGGACACAGACCTGGGCAATCCTTTACCATCGTAGTTCCCGGCCCCGTCCCCATCAGCTCCTATCTTTTGCCGGTCGGAGGAACCCAGCCCGGTACGCCCGGTATTGCTGAAGGTGGTAAAAAAAGCCATCTTCCGGTTTTCGCTGAAGGCATTCAGCATTCCCTGCCCGTTATAATGCTCATTCGTACCGGCGCCCAGGTCTGCCTTTCCAAAAACACCGTGGTTCTTATCTTCCCTGACTTTCAGGTTTATTGTCCTGTCCCTTACGCCATCATCGATCCCGGTAAAATTTGCTGCATCTGATTTCCTGTCGTAAACCTGGACTTTATCAATCATGTCTGCACGCAGGTTCCTGGTTACAAGTGTCGGGTCATCGCCAAAGAACTCTTCCCCGTCAACCAGCACTTTTTTCACCTTTTGCCCTTGTGCGGTAATATTGCCATACTGATCGACCTGCAGCCCTGGCAGTTGCCTTAACAATTCTTCTACAGTAGCATTAGGTTGTAATTTGAACTGCGCTGCCGAATATTCTGTAGTATCTCCCTTGATCCTGATGGCGGCTACCTGCGACCTGACAATAACTTCCCGCAGGAGCTTTGACTTTAGCACCAGGCCCAGCGTTCCCAGGTCACCGGTTCCCTCCCGGAGCCAGCGCCCTTCTACCTTTTGGGAGTAGGCGGCATAGCCCGGATAAGATAAAAACAATATATAGGCGGCAGTATCTGCCAGGCCGTCAAATAGAAAACGGCCTTTCTCATCGGTACGTGTGTCCGCAACGATGAACGAGTCCTTTTCCTGCAACAAAACAACGGAGGCATTCACCAGGGGAATACCCATCCCGGTATCTCTTACAGTTCCCTTCATTGCATGCGACTGGGCATCAACCGCCGTGCTATACATCCATAGGATAATACAGGAAATGAGGTATCTATATATCATCAGGCAAGCCTTTTGATGGAGTATTTTGTCTTTAAGGGCTATCTTACGCTAAAACCAAATGTGGCCGTTCCTAAACTGCCGTTACCGGAAACTCCTTCTGCGATCCCGGTAAATGCGCTACGGATACCGGAAGTAAAGAAACTGACAGAGGCCTCCCCATTCCCGTCGGTGATGATCACAGGATTCCAGTATAATGTATTACGGGTATCAGCCACCGATCTATCCGCTTTGTCATAGTCCGGCCCGGAGAATACCCGATCCTCATAAAACCCCTTCACCATGATCATTTTGAACTTTTTCAGCAATTCTTCCTCGGTATATTTGGGATAATGATAGGTGACTTTTCTCATATCTGCCGCCGTAAAAGAAAAAGGGTGACTGGATACCTGGCTCCTCTTGGACTCCACAAGTTCTGAATAGGTAACTCCTTCAACAGGCTTCTTCCCGCTTCCGCAGGCTGGGCAATTCAACCAGCCGCACTGGCCTACGTAATCCGTATTGCCTTCAAACTTTGCTATACTATCCAGGTAACCAAAATACCTGTCGCCGTATCCCCTGCCTGCCGCCTGCACTACTACTTCACGTAACATATTACCATACTGCAGCCGGCTTGTATCCAGGGGGGCCGTGTCTACCACGATACTCTTCTCCCCTGATAAATGTACCGGGCGAACCTCACGCTCCACGGCCTTAATGGCGTCAAAGGGGTCAGTCACCTGCATGTTGTATTCACTTTCAGCAAAATATTTGATAAAGAACCGTCGGCCCGTATGAAGCTGCTCCGGCGTTATGTAAAACACGCCGTTTTTATCCGCTCCGGTAAACCGGACAAGGCTTTTATTGTGGTTAAAAAGCATCAGCATCAATGGTTGTTTATCTTTTTGAGGGCGCCCTATCGGGGACAAGGTGCCTTTTATACTGTCCGACAATACATACCTGTGCTTTAATGTGTCCCGGCTCATACTATGTCCGCTCCAGTTATACCGCTCCTTTTCCCGGGTCATTAACATCGCGTCCAGCGCAGAACGGCGGTCTTTATTTGCAGTATCAAAATAATAGGCAGGATCATAAATACTATCTTCCAACTGGGTGGAGAGCTGGAAATAGTTGGTGATATCCTGTACATTCCTTCTATCAATGAATAACCCGTCCACGATCCTGAGGCTTAAAACGGCCGGAACAGGGTGGCCCTGGCCGTCTGTGGTCCTGATCTTTAATGATACCTTCTCCAGGGGGCCATACCATTCCTTCAACTGGCTGACCTGGATGTTCAACCTGTTATCCTGGTGCAGGAATAGCAGCCTGTCAGCCAGCGGGCGCAACTGCTCATCAAAAAGCGTGGCCTCCGCCACACCAGGGGGAATACCTGTCGTGGGGATCTTTATTATCAAGCTGTCCCTGAGCAGGCCTGCTACAATAAACTGCAGCACTCCCCGTACCTGTAATCTTAAAGCAACCCGTTTCGGCTGCATTTGCACTGCTGCAACTTTAAAAACCAGGCTATCCCTGTCATTGTTTTGGAGATGCATGGTTACGCCTGCCCCGGAATTTACCGGAATACGGTATAAACTATCTTTTACATTATTGAGCTTTACAGTATACTCAGCGCCGGCTTCCGGCTGGAACCGGAAGCTGCCCATCCCGGCGTGAGCAGTTTGAATATCCAGCAAGGGCTGATCATTCTTCAACAATACTCCACTGATATTCACCGGCAGGCCATCCTTGTTCACCGCCCTGAATCCCACTACACCGGGCAGCCCGGCCACCAGGCTTCCCCCTTCGGGAAAAATATCGAAACGGACCGGCTCTCCTTTCCCGGGCGAGATGGACTGTGCCAGGTGCCAGTATCTTTTTATAGCACGAGGATCTTTAACAACCTGAACAGGCGTAAATGCATAAAAATAAGGCTGAGCGGCATAATAGGAGTGCGCTGTATAAGCTTTCAACAGGTAAGTTCCCTCTTCCAATGTATGGGGCAGAAATACATGCCCGCTGGCTACTCCCTGGTTGATTGGATACATTTCTTTCCAGATCACGCTGTCATTTTCCTCATGCACCAACTGCAGGTATAAGATGCTGTCCAGGCCAGATAATAACAAATGCTGCGCATTGAGAACAAAGGAACTGAACCAGAGGTCTTCACCGGCAATATATACATCCTTATTGCATCTCAGGTAAACAGATGTTTCATTCTGCCTTTGTGCATATACGTCCATGCTCTGCTCCAGGCGCTCCACCAGGTGGTGGCTGGATTGTGCAAAAGATGCGATGTTCATGCAGATAAAACCGGTAATAAAACAAATTCTCAGACGCTGGTTCATTTCCTTTTTGGTTATTCGATCTGTGTTTTCAATAATTGGAAAGCCTGTCCATTATCCGGTGACTGAAACTGATGCGCGATTGCTTTACCACTTTCCAATTGCACAATGCAGGGGTAAATCGTATTATTGGTAGGAATGTCAAAAAATCCCTGTTTGTCTATATAGACATTCTTCCTGTCATGTAGTTTTTTGCCAATCTTTTGTTCCAATATCTTAAGCGACTGCACCTTTGTCAAAACGAATAATATATGCGGTTTCTCAATATAGTCGCGCATAAAGGCTTCCGCCTCCTGTATGCACCCCCTGCAGCCAAGTCCTGGTAATATTACCAGCCATTTGTATCCGGGGGGCAGTTTGATTTCCTTTATTCCCTCCGCTATCACCGTATCTTCCCGGTCGGCCTCCGTCTTACTGCAGGAATAATTAACTATTGACAATATAAGGAAACATAGGATAAAATACCTTTTCATGATAGCAGATTTTAAATATCCTTAGGTGAGAAAATTTTAAACCATAAAAACTTTTCTTCCACATCAGCAGGATCAACATATTCAATATTCAGGCCCTCCCTGGTCACGAAAGCGTTATCGGGATAGTATTCATTCATATTCCCAATCTCCGTTTCTCCCAGGTAATTAAATTCCTTATCCATTATAACAACTGCAACGGGCTTATTCTCCCATCTTAATCTTACTCCTTTTCCGGGAAGGGCTTTCCTGATAAACCGGTAATAAACATCCCTGTACTTATCATATATGATCCCGCCATACAGATCAGTTGTACAGGCGGTCTGATAGATATATTCCTGGGGTATCTTTGATTGCTTGAATTCCGCTCTATCCATGGATCTGATACTGGCTGCAAAATTGCTCCCTCCATAAACGGCTTTAACGCTATCGGCATCAAGATCATAAATAAACAGGTCATGTGAAACAGGGAAACTATACACCAGCCTGTTATTACCAGGCATCATATCATAATATGCAGTAGTAAACATAGGCTCGTCCCACATGTAATTATGACCATACAATTCATAAGGGTATTTATGTATATATTTCACATTGCTGTGATCCATGTCGATAACGGATGCAAATTTGAATTTCCGGGTGAGAGAGTCCGGCAAGGTCCAGATATACTGTCCCGGGAAGATCAGTTTGCCTTCGCGCTCCAGCATTTCATTTACCGTATGCGGAACGTATTGGGGATATTTAAATGTCCATGATAGATCTTTGATATTTTCATTATTGATCAGAGACACTTTTGAAACAATGTCAAATTTATTGTCCAGGAGGACCATCTCCATCAACTTGTCGTCGTAGACAAAAATTGAATCCATATTTTTAATGTGGAACGCTAATGGTATCTGCACCTGGTTGACGGATATCCTGCTAACGGGTGCTGATGAAGAGTCGTACTCATAAATACTGATGTTTTGGGAATACGCACTAAGCATAGCAAGAAATTCTTTACCCTGGGGGTCCGTATATAGCTGTATATAGGGAGGACGTGGTGCAGAAAGGCTATCCAGTGGAAACTTTTTATTACCAACAACCTGCAGCGTTTTGGCAGCCTTTAAATTTCCCTGGTGCTTATTCTCAATTTCAACGCCTGTACCTGAATTACAGGCAACTACAAGGCTCATTAATATTAAAAATGGGAGGGTCTTCATGCTGTTAGTTTATAACATTACGGTAGTGATGGCATTCATTCCGCGGAATTTATTACAGGCTATCCAGCCTTGATGCAAAGTCTCGCCCCGGGGGCGTGTGATCTTGTACACGCCGGCCAGATAGCCATTCCGGGACTAATTAACAGTTACCTTTTGTGGAATCACAGTTGTTACTTGATCCGCCTGCATCAGGGTAACAATTCCCTGTTAAACTGCTGCAACGTCCGTTGTTTATAGGCGTACTGCAACATTCTGCATTGGCGGCATTGATCTTGAATAAGCTTTGTAATGTAACATCGGCAGAAGAGCCGGAAGTGTTGGTTGTCATGAATACGGCCACAGCAATTGCTGCTACGCCCAGGCCTGCAAAAATTTTCTTTTTCATGCTTGAGATGTTTAAATGGTGGAGAATGGCTTTAATATCCTTCGATATTAAAATTTGAGGAAAATCAACATGCGAAACAGTTTAGAGGAATATCTCCGCGGGATATCTTATGGATCTGTTCTCAGAACACACAATCATTAATAAGCATAATAATGACCTCTGTGTTTTCTACCCTGGCATAGGACATTTTTTTTGGGTGAAGAAATAAAAGGAATAAGCTCCACTTGGTTATTTTGTCGCTATATTCTGGAGAATAAGGGTTTATTCGATACTGCACAGGTTCGACAAAAGAAAAGTGGGATAACAACACACGCATAGCTAGCCTGACAGAGGGGCTTCTACATTTTCGGGTATCTGTCAAAAACTATATCAAGGTATCAGTTTAATCAAATAAATATTGGCATCTCAAGGGATCGAATTGTTAATTCATGATTAAATATATGGTAGTAATTTAAAAAAAGCAAATAAGAATCTAAATATTCATCCTATCCCGCAACCCCATCGCTACTCCTCCAATATAAAGGCCGCCGCCTCCGCCAGCCCCGGCTGCTCTTGGCTATCATGCCCCGATACCGGCACCAGCTTGAAATACCGGCATTGCTTTCGCTGGGCAAGATCAATATATTGCCTGTTGGGACTAAGATCAAGCAGCTCAACCACACCCAGGCTTTCCCAGGTCTGGTTGTCATTGCCCACCAGCAGCTCCAGCTCTTTTATTTTCCGGTCGCCGCTTTTCTGGACCAAGATGAAACCATCTACGGCAAGGGTATCTCCCATGTCCACCGTGATCCAGTGGTCCGGGTAATGGGTGGGTGCAGTGGAATAACGTGTAATCCAAAAGGTAAACACATTGTTGTCTATTAACCGTATCGCCAGGCGATCGTTCGCCAGCTCTTCCGAGCTGTAGCCGGCGATGGACCAGTTGTCTGTCCGGTAGATCTTCCGTATTGGCTCACCGGAAGGCTTCTGCACCGGGGCACCGATCTTGACCGGCACGCCAAAATCAGGCGTGCCGTCTGCATGCCAGGTGAATTTTTGTATGCGTGCGTTCCGGCTGCCGCCGCCGGGCGCGCTGCGCGCATGGTAAATGATCCAGTCTTCCGTGCCGTCGGGTGATTTGAAAAAGCCGTTGTGACCAGGCCCATAGGCGCCGCTCTCCGCGTTCATCGAAAAAACAGGGTCCGGCGTTTTCGTCCAGTCTGCAGGATTCATGGGGTCCCCGTCTGCTTTAAGGCTTAGCAATCCCAGGCAATAGGTGTCCACCCAGAAGCCGCTGCCTGAATACACAACCAGCACCTGCCCGTTCGGGCTTATCAGCACCTGGGGGCCTTCGTTGATCGCGCTGCCGTTCATCTCCCAGGGATAGGCTGGACTGGCGATGGCCACCTTCTCACTCTCAATCGTCCAGGGATTGCTCATTTTCGCAATGTAGATATGCTGCGGCGCGGCGCCCGCATTGCCGCCGGACCACAACATGTACATTTGTCCCTTATACGTGAGAACGGTTCCGTCAATCGCCCATTCATCGGAAGGATCGGCCACTTTTCCTTTCAACACCCAATTGCCCTGCATAGGGTCCGGGGAGCTGTTCTCCACTACGTACATGCGGTGATTGGCGTTCGAGCCGTTGTCGGCGGCAAAGTAGATGTACCACTTGTTGTTGATAGCATGCAGTTCCGGCGCCCACAGGTTTTTTGAATACGGCATACCTTGCTCCGGTATCCAGGCATCATGTGGTGTGGCCAGCGCCAGCTCGGACATGGCCTTCGTTTCATACAGCACCAGCTTGCCCCCTTGCGTATAGGTGAAATAGTAAGTCCCGTTCTTTTGCGTCACCCAGGGATCGGCGCCGCGCGGTACCAGCGGATTGGTGAAGGTATTTTCTACGATAAAATCCGCCTCGCTATGCCCCGGCGGGTCGAGGCATATTTTTTCACAGGCGGCACAAAGCGCAAGGCATAAGCCGCCAAGTAAATAGACAATATTTGTTTTCATCCGTTTGGGTTTGGGTTATCAAAGGATTATTTCTGTGCATCGATCGCCTCCTGGAGGTTATCGATCGGCGGCTGGTTCAGCTCATAGCCGGAATAGCCGAAGTTCTGGTTCAGGCGGCCTTCCCGGTTGGCATCTATATCCGATTGCGGTACGGGCCATAAGATATGATACGGGCTGGCTGTAAACTCCGCGCCATACACGGTTTTAACACCCTTGTTGTAAAAATTGTTGTACCTGCTCACCCGCTCATACCAGTAGCTGCTTCTGGAAAGCTCCTCTACCGTGTATGTTTTGCCAAACTCGTCGGCCTTGTGGCTCAGCGCAAAAATGTAGGATACGCGGCTCAGCTCCATATGCCGCAGCTCCTCGTAAAAAAGTTCCCTGGCCCGTTCGTCCATGATCTTTCCCATCGTCATCTCGCCGGCCGTATACATTTTTGTGCAATGCGCCCGGCGGCGGATGGTATTCACATCTTCGGCGGCAGCGGCCAGGTCGCCTTTCCAGAAATGGGCTTCGGCCCGCAGCAGGTAGGTTTCCGCCAGCCGGTAAATATACCAGTCCCCGGCGCCCCCGTTATAGTTATCCACCGTTTCACTCCTGGGCGACGCCACCCACAGCTTGTAATGCGGCCAGTCAAACCAGGTCCTGATGGTATCCGTTACCAGCAGTTTGCCGTCGTTGTTATACTTCTGCAACGGCTGGCCGTAATAAGGGTCTCCATCGGCCTGCAGGGCAGGGTTGTTGTACACCAGGTCCTCCATGCGCACCCAGTTTCCGGTGCGGGTGCTGTGACGCAGGTCGCTGGTATCGTCCCAAATGGTGTGGGTGCTGTACCAGGTGGGCCGGGTGATGGCTACGCCCCTGCCATAGGTTTTGCGCAGGTCTATCTTGTCGTGCGTCAGCTTATAGCTGGTGCTCATGCCGGGTTTGCCGGAAGGAGTGCTGATCAGTTGGTTGCCGCTGCCTGAAATAAAAGGCGTGGCGTTTCTCATGGTGAACATATCCTGCCGGCTGTTCGCAAAGTCTTCCCGGCTGATGATATTAAAGATCGCTTCCCGGTTGGCCGCAATGGACTTATTCGGGGCGCGGTGCAGGTCCCAGATCACATTTCTCGTAATGTTATGAATGTCCGGCATGGGGTTCTCAAAAGCGCCGAAAGGCGCGGTCATCAGGGAATAGCCGGAGCTGTTGATCAGCGTGCCGGCTACCGCTATGGCCTTGTCAAAGGCCCCGGTGGCCAGGTAGCATTTAATGAGCAGTTGCTGGCAGGCGCCTTTGTTCACCATCCCGAAATCGGCGGCGGCCGGCACATGCGCCACGGCAAACTCCATGTCGGATACCAGTTGCTGCAGTATCACTTCTCTTTTGGTGGAACGGAAATTGAACTTCGGGGAAGTGATCTCCCGGGTCAGCAGCGGCACGTCCCCAAATTCAAATACCAGCCAGAAATAGCGAAAAGCGCGGTGAAAATAGGCCATACCCATCATCTGGTTCCGCAGGGTGGAATCCAGCCCCGGCACCCGGTCCAGGTTGGATATGATGGTATTGGCGTACTTAATGCCTTTATATCCTTCATACCAGAAAAAATTGATCTTGTTGGTATTAACATGGTTGTTGTTGGAGGTAGGCGTGATCATGGCGTTCAGGTCCTGCGCCGGGCCGGATTTATCGGTAGTGCCGTTCACCGCCACCTCGGAAAAAAGCAGGTCGGTGAGCAGCGGCGCGCCCTCCCCGGTCCATACGTAATTGAGGTTCCGGTTGCAACTGGTAATAGCCGCCTCCAGCCCTTCTCTCGAAGTGAAGGTAATGGCAGGCTCGTAAAAGGACAGCGGGTCTGGTTTCAGCCAGTCTTTTGAACAGCTCAGCGGTAATTGTACGGCTATCCCCAGCAATAGTATCCTGGCAGTTTTATATAACGTGATCTTCATCTGTTTGTTTTTTTTCAGTGGTCAGATGGAACCTTTGTATTCATGTTGGTTTCATCGTAAACCCGGTTTAACATTTTAAAAAGTGGCAGTAAGTCCCACGGTATAATACCTGGGCATCAGGGAGGTGGTTTCCGGGTCCCAGTACTCCCATTCCTTTGCCCATACCGCCACATTGCGCACGCCTGCGTATACCTTGAACTGGCTCATATCCAGTTTCCTGGCAATATGCGTGGGCAGGGAGTAAGCAACGGCCACATTATCCAGGCGGATGTACGTTTTATCAAGGGCCCGCGGCGGCGTGATGTTCTGCACATTGGTGGAATTCAGCCTCGCATACTTGTTGGACGGGTTTTCCGGCGTCCAGTATTTCCGGACATAGGAATTGGTACGGTCCGTACCGGCCCCGAAATTATTCAGGTAGTCCGTGGTGGTCTGTTTATGGCCCCAGTTCGAGTAGATATTGAAGGAGAGCTCTATGTTCCGGAACAGCGTAAAATCATTCCGCAGCGTCCAGCGGAAACGCGGGGTGGTATAGCCCAGGAACTTTTTGTCATCGTTCGTATATTTCCCGTCGTTGTTAACGTCCTCCACTTTCACGTCTCCCGGTATCTCCCCGTAGCGGGCGGCCTGCTCCCGCTCGTTCTCCTGCCATATGCCGAGTACGTTGTAGTTCCAGATGGAGGAGATGTCGTGCCCGATGAACCAGCCGTTGGATATATCGCTGATCTCCCTGGAGCCTATCACCTTACCGTCCGCATCCAGCACGTCCTCGTAGGTGTAGTAAAGATGCCTGATCTCGTTCCGGTTGAAGAAGAAGCCCAGGGTGCTGGTCCATTCAAAGTTTTTCCGGTGCATATTCACCGAGGTCAGGCCCAGCTCAAAACCTTTGTTCACAACTTCGCCCAGGTTGGTGGTGACGGTGCTGAAACCCGTAAAGTCGGGCAGCGACTGGTCCATGAGCAGGTCGGTAGTAGGCATGTAATATATTTCCATGTTGCCGGTGATCCGGTTGTTCAGGAAACCGAAGTCCAGCCCGATGTTCCAGGAGGAAGTGGCTTCCCATTTCAGGCCGTAGTTGGCCATCCGGTCCACGTACAATTGCGACAGCTCGTACACCGTGCCGTTTGTCTGTACATAGGCATAGCGCCCGGCGCCCGTGGTCAGGTTGGAGAGGGCCTGGTAGATGCCGATGGAGCGGTTGCCGTTCATGCCCCAGGACAGGCGCAGCTTGCCGCTGCTCATCGGCGCCCAGTGGAAGAAGCGCTCGTTTGCAAAGCTCCATGCAAAGGCCAGCGCAGGGAAGGTGGCCCTGGGGTTGGACGCGCCGAAGGCAGAGTACCCGTCCCTGCGTACCGATGCGGTGAGCATATACCTGTTATCATATGAATAGAACAGGCGCGCCATCAGCGCATCGCCCGTGCTGCGCGTATCATTGCTGCTGATGGTGGTCTTTAAAGGATTGGCGGCGCCGATGTTGTGAAAGCCCAGGGCATCGGTCGGGGAAAAATCCCGGGCAGTGATGCTCTCGTTCCAGGACTGGTGCTCTTCTGCATTCTGCAGCAGCGTTACCTTTACTTTATGCCGTTGCGCAAAGGTGTGGTCCCAGGTAATGATGTTATCTATCTGCCAGTCAAAATTCCTGGTGTTCTCCCTGATCACCTTCCCGTTATCGGACCACATCGGGTTCTCCGATGATTCATGATACCGGTTGTAGAACCATTGCATGCGCGGGGAAAAGTTCAGTTGGTACGTAATATTAAAAGGCAGGTTGATCGTCTGGTAAACAGTTGTGTTCAAAACTGTATATCCTTTTTCCAGTTGCTTGTACTGGTTATGAAAAGCGGAGTTGGTGCCCTGGCTCACGCTGGCGCCCATAGGCTGCGGGTCCAGCAGGCCGTTGTCGTCAAAGGGCAAAGCAAAAGGCGAGTTGTTGATGATCTGCCCGTCCCAGTCCACGGCCAGGTTGCCATCGGACCGGTCCTGGAAATTGATGTTCACCCCGGTGTGCATCCACTTGTTGATCTTTCCGTCCACCTTGATATTGGACCGGTAGGCGCGGTACCGGTCGCCGACCACCACCCCTTCGTTATTCAGGTAGCCAAAGGAAACATAATAGTTGAAGAGATCCTTGTTCCTGCCCGAAAAGCTTACATTGTAATCCTGCTGCAACCCGTGCTGGAAGGAGCCTTTGAACCAGTCATAGGTCCGGCCCTGGAAATAGTGCTCCCGCTCCTTGTCAAACAGGCCGATGCGCCGCAGCCAGATGTCATCCGGGTCGCCGGTAAGGGCATCGTAGGCCAGCCAGTCATCCATCGTAATCCCGTATTTGGCCAGGTTTTCATCGGTAGGCCGCAGGTACATGGCCGGGGTAGCCCAGCGGGTGGTGCTGTTGAACAGGTCTGAACGGTAGTCCAGGTAGCCCTGCGCGTCGTATACCGGGCGTTTGCTGCCCATCACGGCAATGCCCGTGCTGGCGTCAAACCGGACCATAGGTTTATCAGTGGCGCCTTTTTTAGTGGTAATGATGATGACGCCATTGGCGGATTTAGCGCCATAGATCGCCGCAGCAGATGCATCTTTCAGCACATCAAAATGATCTATATCCTGCGGGTTGATCTCGGACAGCTCGCCGAAGAAGATGACGCCGTCCAGCACAATGAGCGGGTCATTGGCGGCCTTCAGGGACCGTTGTCCCCGTATCAGCATATCCCCTCCTCCTTTTGCGGAGGTATTCTGCCCTACGTATAATCCCGGCACGCCGCTGCGCAGCAGGTCCTGCACGGAGCGTGGGCTTTCCTTTTCCAGCCGCACGGTTTTCAACTGGCTGATGGCGCCGGTAAGGTCCCGCTTTCGCATGGAGCCGTATCCCACCACCACTACTTCATTCATCCGCTGCTCCTGGGCCTGCAGTTCCACCCGCAGGGAAAAATCAGCGCCGGACTTCAGGTCATAACCGGAAAGCGTTTGTGTTTCAAACCCGATGTAGGAGAACGTAAAGGTGTATCCCGGCCCTGCAGGCAGCCGGCTGAAGGTAAAAACGCCGCTGCTGTCTGTTTGCACAGAAGCCGAAAAATTACTGGCCGCATTTTTAATGGTAACGCTTACGCCCCAGAGCGCTTCTCCCGACACCTCACTTTTTACGATGCCGGTAACATCCGCCCGTTTTTCCTGGGCAGGGAGCAATAGTGGCATAAGGCAGCAAATAGCGGCAAGGCCCAGCAGGGCAAACGTGGAATTCAATGTCTTCATCTTACGAGTACGGTCTTGAGTTAGGCAATAGAAGGCCCGTTGCTGATCTGCACAGCAACCGGGGTTGATATCTGTATATGCTGGTTAATGTTGCTTTCTTATGATATAGCTGCCATCCTTTTTCTCAATGGTAAGGTGGTTGAGCAGCGCGATATCATGCAGTATAGTTTCCAGAGTATCTGTTTTACGCATCATTCCTGAAAAGTATTTATTACTGATATCGGAAGGATAATAATAAATATCCACCTGGTAATAGCTGCTGAGCTGGTCAAACACATCTGAGAGCGGCGATATGTCAAAGGAGTACCAGTCCGGCCGTTGGACTTCGTGGTCCCTTCGATCGGCAGGACCTGCTTTTACCATCTGCTCTGCAGGTGTATTCCGCTTTACGCTTGCCAGCATCGTTATTTTATTGTACGTCAGCTCATCGCCGGGCAGCAGGATCACGCGCTGCTTCCATTTTGCCCGGACGGTATCGGCAGCGGCCACCTGCACTTTCCCTTCATGTACCCTTACCTTTATCACGCTGCTGCCGTTAAATGATTGTACAGTAAAGGACGTACCCAGCACAGTGGTGGCCAGTTGGTCCGAGTACACCATAAACGGCCGGGCTTTATCCCCGGCAGCTTTAAACAGGGCCTGGCCTGACAGGTACACCGTTCTCCTGTTACCTGATACAAAGGGCTCATAGAACCGGATGCTGCTACGGGGCGATAACATCACCACGGAACCGTCATCCAGCAGGACCTGCATCAGCGTATCAGAAAGGTTCCTTCTTTCCGCCATCTGCCTGCCGGCAGGCGCCCCGCTATCTGCAACAAGCTCCCCGTTGCCGGCGCGGTAGTTCCACAGCAGCACAGTAATGGCCAGCCCCAGTAACACGGCGGCTGCCAGCCAGGCGGTCCTGGCCCGGCGGCCTTTTTTAAAAGAGCGCCGGCTTACGGTTTTGAACAGCCTCCTGGATAAGCCGGGATCCAGCTCCTGGCTCACCACAAAATTGTCCCAATCCTCTTCGGTGATGTATTTATTCCATGCTTCAGGATTATTCCGAAAATATTCCAGCACCAGTTGCTTTTCTTCATCACTGCATTCATTCCTGAAATATTTGTCAATCAATTCCCTTGGTATCATTTCCGGTTAAGATAATGGGCGCCCTTTCTACTACTATATCGTTTGAGAAAAGTGCATCCCCTAATGAGCAGATATTTTTTTTAAAAAAAGCGGCACAGCAGCAACACTACCAGGAAGTCCCTTAAATGTTTGATGGCAAGCGCCATATGATTCTCCACCGTTTTTACGGACACGGAAAGGAGCTCGGCGATCTCTTTGTAGGATTTAAACTCATAACGGCTTAGCTCGAACACCCTTCTCCGTACCGGTGGCATGTTGCGCACCACATGCCTGATCCGCTGCTGCAGCTCCTTGGCCTCTACGGCTTCGGAGCTGTTCCAGCTACCGGCCTCCCCCGGCCTTTCCTGTTGCAGGAACCGGGCCTTGACGGCTTCCTTCCGGAACAGGTCAATGAGGGTAGCGCTGGCGATACGGAATATCAGGCTGCTGACCGGCTTCGATTCATCGAGTTGCTGGCGGTAATCCCATAGCTTAATGAACGTGATCTGGGTAGTTTCTTCAGCGAGATACCGGGAATGTGTTTTGGATAAAACATATAAATACACCTTCCGGTGATATTCGTTAAATAATTCACTGAAAACGGAAGTATCTCCCTCCTTCAATGCAGCGATCGTATTAAACGTGGACATGATGTAAATGTAAAAAACACAATTGCCAGTCTAAAATACAAAAAAGGTCCGGGGAAGGTAGGGCCGGTCCAAATACTACTCCCACAGGTGGCAACTTAGACATTCCGGTGGGTTGATCTGGACAGGAACAATTGTTATCTTTGAAAAAAAACAGATGAAACATATTACCATCATCGTGCCGGACGGGCAAAGCAACCTAAGCACCATCGCCAGCATTGTGGGGACATACGAAATATTTGCAAGGGCCAATGAGTATTGGGCGGAACCCGGCAGCGGCCGGCAGGAGCCGTATAAAGTGGAGCTGGCAGGCGTTTCAAAAAAAGTGGGCGTTTATAACGACCTGTTCATGGTGAAAACGCAAACCCATATTTCAGCGATCTCCAAAACCCATCTTATTATCATTCCCTCACTGGTGCGCGATTATGAAAAAGCGCTGAAAGGAAACAAATTGCTGATAGACTGGGTGGAGCAGCAATACAAGGAGGGCGCTGAAATAGCCAGCATGTGCACCGGCGCCTTCATGCTGGCCTCCGCAGGTTTACTGGATGGCAGGAGCTGTGCCACGCACTGGTCTGCCGCGGATACTTTCAGAAACCTGTTCCCCAAAGTAAACCTGCAGGCGGACCAGTTGATCACGGACGAAAATGGTATTTATACGAATGGCGGGGCGTACTCTTTCCTGAACCTGGTGATCTACCTGGTAGAGAAATACTATGACCGGCAAACGGCCATCTACTGCTCCAAAATATTCCAGATCGAGCTGGACCGGCAGAGCCAGTCGGCCTTTACCATATTCAAGGGCCAGAAAAAACATGGCGATGAAATGGTAAAGCAGGCACAGGACTATATTGAGAGCAACCTGGAGGAGAAAATCTCCGTGGAGCATTTGTCTTCAAAATTCGCTGTCGGCAGGCGGAACTTTGACAGGAGGTTTATCAAAGCCACCGGTAATACCCCTGTTGAATATGCACAAAGGGTAAAAATTGAATGGGCTAAAAAAGCCCTGGAAACCAGTCGTAAAACGGTGAACGAAGTAATGTATGAAGTGGGATATTCAGATGTGAAGGCCTTTCGTGAGGTGTTCAGGAAGATCACGGGCATGTCGCCGCTGGAGTACAGGAGCAGGTATAACAAGGAAGCGGTGGTGGTGTGAGATGGGAAGGGCCTTTTCTATTGCCTGTTAGGTCCACCTATCACATACCCGTACTATCCCCCGATAGCCGCCTTTGTTTTCCGCCATCAATCCGTTACTTTTGTAAGGTAGCTTTGAAACCATCGCAAGTTTTCCGATCCTTAAGATCACGCAATTACCGCTTATATTTTACCGGGCAATCCATCTCGCTCATCGGCACCTGGATGCAGCGCATGGCTGTGAGCTGGCTGGTATACCGGGTTACGCATTCCTCCCTCATGCTGGGCATTGTGAGCTTCTCCGGGCTGATCCCTTCCATGCTGTTCTCTCCTTATGCCGGTACGCTCTCTGACAGGCACAGCCGTTACCGCATCCTGCTGTATTCCCAGGTGGCCTCCATGCTGCAATCCGGCGTACTGGCCGCCATCGTATTGCTGGAACACTATAATATTACCGCCATCATATTTTTGAGCGTCGTGCAGGGGATCATCAACGCATTTGATACGACCTCACGGCAATCGCTGATGGTAGACCTGATAGACAATAAAGATGATCTCCCGAATGCCATTGCGCTCAACTCATCCATGGTAAACCTGGCCCGCCTGCTGGGGCCGGCCATTGCGGGCCTTATCCTCAGCACTTTCGGGGAAGGGGTTTGTTTCCTGGTAGATTTTTTCTCTTTCATTGCCGTGATCATTTCGCTGCTGATGATGAATCTGCAATTACCGCCGCCGCAGCGCGTGGAAGGCAATGTATGGCAGGGCCTGCGGGAAGGCTACCGCTACCTGCAGCAGGCGCCGGATATACGCGCCGTGATCCTGATGCTCGCGGCTTCCGGCATTTTCCTGATGTCCTTTAATACACTAACGCCGGTATTTGCCAAAGACGTGTTTGGCGGCAATGCAAAAACCTACAGTTGGTTTGCCAGCATCACGGGGCTGGGCGCACTGGCAAGCGCCATCTATATGGCGGGGCTCAAGCCCGGGAAAGATCTCGTAAAGATCATTGGCGCAGCGGGTATCCTCTTCGCGGGAAGCATACTGCTGTTTTCCCTTGCTGGCTCGCTGCCGCTGGCGCTGTTCCTGATCATGCTGTCCGGTATGGGCATGATGGGGCAGATAGCGGCTACCAACACTTATGTGCAAACTAATGTCCCTGGTTATATGCGCGGCAGGATGATCAGCTATTATGCCATGGCCTTCCAGGGTACCCTGCCCGTGGGCAGCCTGCTGGCCGGAGGAGCGGCCAGCCAGGTGGGCGCACCGCTGACGGCCAGCCTGCAGGGCGCCGCCGGCATTATTTGCGCAGTGATCTTCCTGTGGAGCATGCGCGCACGTAACGGTAAGGATAATATTGTAACATGAAAAAAATATCAACCTGGATATGCAGCGCCCTGGTTTGCGCTATCATCGCCTGGGGAAAGGAGAACGTGGCGGCCGCCGGGCCGGGAACAGGCAACCCGGTCCCTGACACCAACGCGCCCAAACCACCGGCCACAGTGGCCGAGTGCAGGAAATGTATCGTGCTGTCCGAGCAGTTGCATAACCGTGTAGCCATTGCCGATGTAGTGTCCGGGCAGGTCTTCTGGGAGTGGAGGCCGGAACAGTCCAACGTGCAGCCGCAGCACCTCGCCTGGTTTACCAATACCAGCGATGCCAAACCGGTATACTGCGGGCAGTACCTGCTTGTGACCGCCTCCGGCGGCGGCGTGGCGCTGGTCAGGATCGCCGACAAAAAGACCGTGTTCTATGCCTATGCCGGCGGCAACACCCACTCCGCGGAGCTGCTGCCGGACGGCAATATTGTAAGCGCTTCCAGCACCGGCAATTTCATGATGCTGTTCCGGGTGGATACCACCAGCGCGCCCGAAGCCGTGTACAGCCGGAAATACCCGCTGCCCTTTGGCCACAATGTAGTGTGGGATCAGCAGCGGCAGGTGCTGTGGTCCGCGGCGGACCACCAGTTGCTGTCCTTCACCTACAATTTCAACTGCAGCCAGCCGGAACTGGTGCAGCAAGACGCGGTGAACCTGCCCGGTAAAGATGCGCACGACCTTTTCCCCGTATATGGGCAACAGGCATTGTGGCTCACCAACACCAACAATGTGTACATCTACTACCCCGACACTCAAAAAATGGAGCAGTACGGCAGCATACAGGCCAACATCAAAAGCGTTTCCTCCGGCGGCGATGACCTGCCTGTTATCATCATCCGCCCCAAAACCAGTTGGTGGACGGACGAAGTCATTGATGAAAAAGGGAATACCGTTTTTTACCAGCCCGGGCTCAAGATCTATAAAGCCCGCTGGTACCTGGAGAACGCTTTCAGCTACCCGGCCGTACACGAAATGAAACAATGCCCGTAGGCAGGATATGCTTATGCAATAATAACAAGGCTGCGCACCAGGGGAATGCGCAGCCTTGTTATCTTAAAACAGCCACACCCCGTTCATCATGGCCACCCCGCAGGTGGTTTCAAAGGAGTTGACATAACTATCGGGCGTTCTGCGCCACCACTGCGCCCACATCAACCCGTTGGAATTCCGGTAGCTCCATGCCTGCGCAGCATTGTAATTGAGCCAGGAGGCATAAGCGCCCTGGTAACCATGGTCGCGCACAAATTGGCAGGCCCAGCGCGCAAAAATGGCTTTGAATCCCTGGCAGTCTTCGGTATCATATTCATCCGGCAGCAGGCCATCGGCATTGCACATGCTGTTTTTGGTATAGTCCATCGCTTTGGCCGCCATTGCCTTGTAGTTAGCGGATGGATAGGCATTATGCAGCATGCTGCAGGCGCCAATAAAAGTGCCCTGCGTATAGGTGCGGGCGCCTTCCGTAATAACGCCGGCGGCATTCATGGCGCCCCTTACCTCGCCGGTGCCGGGCACATATAATTTGCTCACCATCCAGTCCACGATCATCTTCGCCTTATCCCGGTAGCCGGCGTCGCCAGTCACCTGGTACAGGTACATGGCGCAGATAGCGGCCGGCGCATTTACACAAGCGTTCTTTGTATTGTTGGCGGTGGTCCACCACAGGCCGCCTCCCAGGCTGCTGTCCCAGGCGCGGGACCACACCAGGTCAAAATTGTTCTTCGCCATATCCTTCATGCCGCCGTCATTGGTGATCAGGAAGGCCCGCACACACATCAGAGCGCCCCAGATCACATCGTCGTTGAAAGTATTGGAAGACCACAGCAGTCCATAGGCGTCCCGCATGCCGTTGTACAGGTACACCATCTTGTTCCGGAGATCGGGGTCATTGTGAATGGTATAGGCGTCGATCAGGGTTTCTATAGCTTCCGCCTGCCTCCAGAAATCCATCCTGCCGGAGTGGGTTACATCGGAATAATAGTACGCCTTATAGGAAGGCCCGTATGTGCCATACTGGTGATAGAATGCATTATTGTAGCATTGCATGGCCAGCAGGGATTCGGATTTCGTGGGCTGCACGGCGCTGATCGTTACGTTATTTTCGCCGGCGGCCTGCAGGGAAGTGTTTTCCGGGCTGTCTATCGCCTTTTTTGCACAACTGCAGCAAAGGAGCGCCGGGATGAGGGCATACAGTGGAATTTTCATGCGCTTGTTTTTTTAGTGAATAAAGGGTTTACATAGCGGCCCGGGAGCCGGGCCGGGTTTACGGGCATATACACTAAAGACAGGCAGGCGCACGAAATTCCTTACAAGCGGGGAAATAATTTTAGGGCGGGTGGCGCTTACCGCAGCTTATAATACCGCAGCTCCACATGATACACGCCCTCCCGGTACCGGCGGGTATATGTTCCGGCAATATCGTGGTAAGCACCGGAACCGCCGGTAATGGGAAAATCATGATCCGGGGCAATGGTATCCCCCGGTGTCAGGTTAAACAACCCGTTGGCGGCAATCGTGCCGTCCGGGAACTGGAAAACGGTGGTGGTCACGCAGTCGTACCGGCCGGTATGCCGGTTCAGGTACATGCTGGACAGTACATCCTGTGTAACCGTACCGGTGTCGCCATGGCATATGGCCAATGCCTGTTCTATAAACCCCTTGTATACACCGGCAGCCGTTTGCTGGTGGTTAAACAAGGTATCAAACTGTTGCTGGATATCTGTTTGCCGGTAGCTGAGCGAAACAGTAACGGGAGCTGTACGCGGATGTTGCGTGCAACTGCAGAAGGCCAGCATTGCGCCAGCGATAAAAACGGTTTTCATAGTGTTATACTTAATGATCCCCGCTAAATTATGATATTTCGCCCTACCTTTTGAAAAATGCAATCGTTTGCATTATGAGAGAAATTTGTTAATTTACACCTGCCACGTCAACTCCGCTCATGAAACATCAAAACCCTTTTGTTATGCCAAAGCTTTGCCTGTTCTTACTGGGCCTTTTATGCCTGCCGGGATACCAGCGGGTATCCGCAGCCACCATTCCCGTTACCTCCTTGTCCGCCCTGCAAAACGCCATTAACAACGCCTCCCCGGGAGATACCATCGTGCTGGCCAATGGCGCCTACACGGCCGGCACGGATATTACCATCAACCGGCAGGGCGCCGCATCGCAGCCGATCGTCATTACCGCGCAAACAATTGGCGGCGCGGTGATCAGCGGCACGGCCGGCTTCAGCCTGGTCAGCCCTGCCAGGTATATCGTTATCCGCGGGTTCATATTCACCCATAACGCCTCTCAGGCCACCATGAGCAGCGGCACCAGCTTCTGCCGCTGGACGCAGAACATATTTGAAACACCGGGAAAGGGAGAAAACCTGTCCATTAGCGGTAATGACCATGAGATAGATTACAACACCTTCCGGCACAAGAACGCCATGGGGCGCTTCATCACCATCCGCGGCTCCGGCAGCCAGATAGGCCAGCGCATACACATTCACCACAACTACTTCCACGATCATCAGCCGCAAACGGCCAATGGCGCAGAGTCGCTGCAGGTGGGCCTCAGCGGCTACAGCCTGTCGTCCGGCAACAGCATCATCGAGCATAACCTCTTCGAGGAATGTGCGGGAGAAAACGAGCTGGTCTCCATTAAAGCATCTGCTATCACCTTCCGTTACAACACCATCCGCAACTGCCCGGCCCATTTTACGCTACGGCATGGCAACCGCAACCTTGTTTACGGCAACTATTTCATCAACACGCCGGGCATGCGCATTTTCGGGGATGATCACCGCATTTACAGCAATCACTTTGAGAACTGTGATCCTGCCATCAATATTGGTAACGGCGACGGAGAAGTGGCTGACGGCGATGCGCTGACCGTGCATGACCGCCCGGACCGGGTGCTGATCGCTTTCAATACCCTGGTGAACAATCCCCGCAATATTTACCAGGCAGGGCGCAGCAACGGGCTGGGCGCCACAGGCATTACGGTTGCCAACAACATCATACAGGGCGGAGGCCCCGCCGCTACCCTTGCCGGCCCTTATACCGGCGGCGCCTGGAGCGGCAACATACTGTATAATACAAACGGGGACGGCGATATGCCATCCTCCGGGTACAGCGTGGCCAACCCGCTGCTGGCCAGGGATGCAACAGGCACATTCCATCTGCAGGCCGGCAGCCCGGCCATTGGCGCTGCTACGGGATCCTACCCGGCCGTTACGGTGGACATGGACGGCCAGCCGCGCACATCCCCGCTGGATGCAGGGGCGGATGAAGTATCTGCTGCTGCGGTAAGCGCCCGCATACTTACCCCGGATATGGTGGGACCGGCTGCCTGGCCCGACCCGGCGCCCACCCTGGCGCGGTTCAATGCCAGGTGAAAGGATCACCGGAAGGGATATGCGCTACGGTCAAACCCGGCACTTTAGGCTGCAACCAGTCCACCAGCCATTCCATGCCCGGCTCCTCGCTTACTGCATGTCCCAGCACCACCAGCGCTGTCTTTGCTCCCATCGCGCGGGCATCGCGGATATATTCCGCGGTTTCCCATTCATGCACCTCTCCCACGATCAGCACATCCGGGTGCGCCTGCTCCACCATACTGACCTGCATCTTACCGCCGGCAGCGCCCGGCACCAGGACAATGCGGGCGCACTGTTGCGCCGGGTCGCCGATCACCCTCACATGCGCTATACCCAATGACCGTTGCAGGTGGGCCACAATGTCTTTCAGCGCCGCAGGAGGCATTTGCAGCATGCGCTCGCCCGGTTGATAATACTGCTCCCAGCCGGCCTTTTTCAGCACGCCGTACCCAATGCCGTCCGGGCGGTGGGTATGCCAGTAATCATGAAAGCGCCATACCGCTATTCCATGCCGTTGCAGCAACGCCTGCTTTTGCTGCACTACCTGGTTGTTCGCTACCCATTGGGGATCGTCCAGGTGGTTGTAAAAAGTGGGCTCATGCGCAATAATGAAATTGGCCCTGCGCCTGGCCGTTTCCGCAATAACGGATACGGTGGGGAACATGGTGGTGACAATGCCGGTTACCTGCTGCCCGGCGCTGCCGCTTTTGAGGGTATCTACCGTTTCCTTAAAGGGCGCGCCGGGGATCTCCTCCAGGACGATATCGATGATATCCTGTACGGTATAATCCCGGTAACGATGAGCATTACTAACGGCAAGGGATATACCGGGCACAGACAGCAGGGCGCCGGCGGTTTTCAGCAGCAGGGACAGGAAGTTGCGCCTGCCGCTTGCTTTTTCAGCAAAATGGTGCATAGGATGACATTTGTCTTAAAGGTAAGCATTCATCACTGCTCTGGCGCAACTCTTGCTGTACCCTCTCCATATAAAACTGTCTTTGCCATGATCCGGACTTATCTGTTCAAGAACGGCGCTTTGCTATTGACATTCATGGTGTTGCTGCTTCTTGCCTGCTCTACCTCCAAAAGAGGCCTGTTTGCCAAAAAAACGGCGCACGAGGAATATGCCGGCCGCATTGCGGATGCAGGCCTGCAGGAAACAGCGCTGGGCAGCCTGTGGTTCAGCGCGGCGGAAAAAGCGCTGTCGCGCCCGCTCAGCATCACGCTGCCCTACAGCGAGAACGGCTATTTTGCCGCGGCCCGGCCAGACGCGGCGGGCTACCTGTTCCCGGCCAGGCGGGGGGAAAAGGTCCACATTGCGGTGAACATCAAACCACCTGGTAGCCTGCTGCTGTTTGCCGACCTGTGGGAACCGGGCAGGGATAACAGCAGCCCTTCCCTGCTGGCCGCTGCAGACACCAGCACCCGGGTACTGGAGTACGAGGTGGAAAGGGACGGGCAGTTGCTGTTACGCCTGCAGCCGGAACTGCTGCGCAGCGGCCAGTATACCCTTACCATTACCACTGCGCCCAGCCTGGCATTCCCGGTGCCGGGCAAAACGCGGCACCGAATTGGCAGCTTCTGGGGCGATGCGCGGGATGCCGGCGCCCGCCAACATGAAGGCATCGATATTTTCGGTGCATTCAGAACCCCGGTGGTGGCGGCTGCAGATGGTTACATTACCAATGCCGGGCAGAATAACCTGGGCGGGAAAGTAGTGTTCCTGCGCCCCAGCGGGAAGCATTACACCCTGTATTACGCCCACCTGGATTCCCAACTGGTCAGCACCGGGCAGCATGTGCGCACCGGCGATACCCTGGGACTGATGGGCAATACCGGCAACGCCCGCACGACGCCTACCCACCTGCATTTCGGCATTTATACCGGCAGCGGGGCGGTAGATCCGCTGCCTTTTGTGAATACGCGCCGGGCAGCCCCCGATCCTGTCCGCGCCTCCACGGACATGCTGGACAGCAACGTGCGCAATACCACCGCTACCACCCTGCGCAATACGCCGGCCGGCAACAGCGAGGCGGTAGACCGGCTGCCGCCCAACCAACTGATGCAGGTGCTGGCGGCTACCGGCAACTGGTATAAAGTAGCGCTGCCGGACAAACGGGAAGGCTTTGTGCAAAGCACGGCGATCTCCGGCAGGCCTTACGCCTCCAGGAAAATAGCAAACGACCTGCCCCTGCTGGATGCGCCGGACAGCGCTACCGCCATAAAGACCACCATTCCCTCCGGGAGCAGCGTGCGGCTGCTTGGAAAGGACGGGGATTATCATTTTGTAAGCTACGGGGAGCAGAAAGGATGGCTGCAATGGTAAAACCGGGCCTTTATTTTTATGGAAACTTTAATAGCTTTACAAGCCTGACACCATTTTTTGGATCATTCACGTCATAAAACTATCTGACAGGCTATGCAAAAAGCAATCATCCTTCTTTTCGTTATTTTGTCCGGCATTACAGGCAGCAGCATTGCACAGGAAAAGCCCCGTTTCTGGGACGATGTGCAAACCATTAAGCACTATGACCAGATGTATACGCCGCCGGCGCATCCCATCCTGTTCACCGGCAGCTCCTCCATCCGCAAATGGAGCTCCCTGGAAAAAGATTTCCCGGAGCACACGGTGCTGAACCGCGGCGTTGGCGGCACCATTGTAAACGACATGATCTTTTATGCCAATGACATTATATTCCCTTACCATCCCCGGCAGATCGTGCTGTATGTGGGCGACAACGATGTGCCGGACGGGCAAACAACGGCAGACTCCATCCTGCAGCGCACCAAACGCCTGTTCAGCGTGATCCGCGCCAAGCTGCCGGAGGTTCCCATCGTGTATATCGCCATCAAGCCCAGCCCCTCCCGGGCGCAGTTCATGGAAAAAGCGCTGGCCGCCAACAAGCTGATTGCAGCCTTCCTGGAAACGGACCCGCATGCGGTGTTCGTGGACATCTACCATCCCATGCTGGACGAAGCAGGCCAGCCGCGCCCCGAGCTGTTCCTAAGCGACATGCTGCACATGAACGAAAAAGGTTACGCCATCTGGCGCGAAGCAATTGCCCCGCACCTGCTGCCGGCAAACTGATCGATGCATTTCCGGCATAACCTTATACTTTTTTATCCCGGTATTGCTATTCTGACAGCATCACCATATTTTGCTACATTAATTACACTGTAAAATGCATGTAAACAGACGATCCGCGATCAGGCAGTTGCTGATCATCTCCGCCGGCGCTGCCTTGCTGCCTGCCTGCGTGAATGACAAAAAACCGGCTGCCGCCGCCTACAATAACCTGGACATCAGCGTAGACGATGAGGCGATGCTGGCTGCCATCGCCGGCACCCTTATTCCCGCCACCGACACGCCGGGCGCCCGGGAGGTGGACGCGCATGCCTTTGCGCTGCGCATGCTCAACGACTGTTATAAAAAGGAAGACCGGGAGCGCTTTGTTTCCGGCCTGCAACAGTTCCGCGACGGGGTGCGGAAAAAGTATAACAAAAGTTATGCTGCGTGCACATCAGTGGAGCAGGAAGCGATCATCACCGCTGCTGCTGCCAGGCAGGATGCCGGCGACGACGCGGCTTATTTCTACAATACATTCAAACGGCTGACCATACAGGGCTACACCAGCTCCGAGTACTACCTCACCAAGGTGGAGGTATACAAGCTGGTGCCCGGAAAATATATCAGCAGCGTACCCGTTTAAAAGTGACTATGATCAATATCAACGATTCGGCAAAGGAGCGCACATTTGACGCCATTGTGATAGGCTCGGGCATCAGCGGAGGCTGGGCCGCCAAGGAGCTGACGGAAAAGGGACTGAAAACACTGGTGCTGGAGCGCGGCAGGAACGTGCAGCATTTGAAGGATTACCCTACTACCAACATGATGCCCTGGGAATTTCCCCACCGCGGGCAGGTGCCCCTGGACATTGCGGAAGCCAATCCCGTGGTAAGCCGCTGCTACGCTTACCGGGAAGACGCCATGCATTTTTTCGTGAAGGACCAGGAGCATCCCTATGTGCAGGACAAGCCCTTTGACTGGATACGCGGCTACCAGGTAGGCGGCAAATCGCTGCTGTGGGCGCGGCAAACGCAGCGCTGGAGCGATTTTGATTTTGAAGGACCGGCCCGCGACGGCTTTGCCGTGGACTGGCCCATCCGCTACAAGGACCTGGCGCCCTGGTACAGCCATGTAGAGAAATTTGCAGGCATTTCCGGCGACAGGGACGGCCTGCCCCAGTTACCGGACGGCGAATTCCTGCCGGCAGTGGGACTGAATGACGTGGAAAAATATTTCCGGGACGTAGTGGCTAAATCCTACAAGGACCGCCACGTGATATACGGGCGCTGCGCCCACCTTACGGAGCCGCAGCAGATACACCTGGACCAGGGAAGGGTACAATGCCAGAACCGCACCCTGTGCCAGCGCGGCTGCCCCTTTGGCGGCTACTTCAGCAGCAACGCCTCCACCCTGCCCTGGGCGGCCAAAACGGGAAACCTCACCCTGCAGCCGGACAGCGTAGTGCAGGAAATACTGTACGACGACAAAAAACAAAAAGCCACCGGCGTGCGGGTGATAGATGCCCATACCAAAGCGGTCACGGATTATTTCGCGAAGGTGATCTTCGTAAATGCCGGCGCGCTGAATACCAACCTGCTGCTGCTGAACTCCGTGTCCGGCCGTTTTCCCAACGGCCTGGGCAACGACAGCGGCACGCTGGGCAAATACGTGGCCTTCCATAATTACCGCGCGCGCATTTCCGCGCTGTGCCATGACTTCAAGCAGGTGAACGACGAAGGCAGGCGCCCCACCAGCGCTTACTTGCCGCGTTTCCGCAACCTGTACAAACAGGAAACGGATTTCCTGCGCGGCTATGCCGCCGGCTTCTTTGCCGGCAGGGGCAACCATCACGATACCAGCGGCTTTGGCAGGGGACTGAAAGAACAACTGGCCGCCAAAACGCTGGGCCCCTGGTATGTAGGCTCGCACATGATGGGCGAGACCATTCCCAAAGCCTCCAACACGGTGTCGCTGGACCCGTCAAAAAAAGACGAGTGGGGCATGCCCCTGCTCCACATCAACATCGCCTATGACGATAATGATGAAAAGATGGTGAAGGACTTCCAGGAGCAGTTCACGGAGATGTATACCAAAGCCGGCTTTACCGACATCCGGGTAGAGGATAGCAAACAGGCGCCCGGCCTGGATATCCACGAGATGGGCGGCGCGCGCATGGGGCATGATCCCGAGACCTCGGTGCTGAACAAGTGGAACCAGGTGCACGCCTGCACCAACGTATTCGTGACAGACGGCGCCTGTATGACCTCCACCTCCACGCAGAACCCGTCGCTCACCTATATGGCGCTCAGCGCGCGGGCCGTGGACCACGCCGTTACACAACTGAAAAAAGGAGAGATCTAGCGCAATACCGGCGCAGGGTGGGGCTTTTCCGGCCCTACCCGCTTCTCAAACAGGCCCCGCACGATCTTAATGATCATTTTCCGGGAGAAGAACCGGGGCGACTGAGCCTGCATATAATTGCCGAACCCGATCACTTTGTAATTCCTCCCCTGCAGCAATGCTTTCAACCCGTCGTCCGCAACGCGCGCCGGCGTATCAAAAGGCATGCCCTTCACGTCTGCATTGGCGATCTTAAAAAATTCCGTCCTGGTATTGCCGGGGCATACAGCCGTTACCGTGATACCACGGTGATGATATTCCCCGTACAGGGCTTCGGAAAAACTCAGCAGGAACGCTTTGGTGGCGCAGTACACCGCAATGTACGGGCAGGGCTGGAAGGAGCCGGTAGACCCGATGTTGATGATACCGCCCTCGCCCCTTGCCAGCATGGCGGGCAGGAAAAGATGCGTGAGCTGTACCACCGCATCCACGTTCAATTGCACCATATCTTCGTAGGTAGCCGCCGTTTCATTCAGGAACGGCGCCCATTTGCCAAAGCCGGCATTATTCACGAGGATGTCTACCTGCAGTCCGTCCCGCTGCACCTTTTCAAATAAAGCGGCCGGCGTTTCCCGCAGCGTAAGGTCCCCGGGATAGCAATGCGCCTGCACCTGGTATTTGTCCCGCAGCACAGCGGCTGTTTGCTGCAGTTTGTCTTCCGAGCGGGCAGTGAGGATCACATGGCAGCCTGCTGCCGCCAGCCTGTGCGCAAATGCCTCTCCAATACCGGAAGAGGCGCCGGTAACGAGCGCTGTTTTTCCTTTAACAGTAGTTAGTTGCATGCGTCAATATTTATCCTGCAAAATTGCAGGGGCTGATCTGCAAATCGCTTGACCTATGTTAAGTAATGATTTCGCGCCGGATACGGCTCAGGGATTCCGGTTTGATGCCGATGAAGGAAGCAATGTACTGCAGGGGCACGTGGCGGATAATATCCGGGAAGCGCTGCAGCAGGTTGAGGTAGCGCTGCCGGGCCGTCAGGCTTACGAGGTCCTTGGCCTTCTGTTCATTGTATTTGATCACCTCTTCGTACACGATCTTGCCGAAGGCCGCCCAGCGCTGGTTGTGCTGCAGCAGGCTTTCCAGCTCCTGGTGCCGGATGCGCAGCAGCTCACAATCCGTAATGCACTCAAATGTTTCGTAGGAAGGGCGCTGGCCGATGTAGCTGTTAAAGGAGGTCATAAAGTCCATGGGACAGTTGATATGACTGGTCACTTCCTTCCCCTCCTGGTCAATATAGTACAGCCGCAGGTAGCCGCTGTTGATAAAGTACATGTAGCGCGCTACCTCACCGGCTTCGAGCAGCACCTGTCCGCGGGCATAGCTGACGGGCTCAAATGTTTCCCGGATAATGCGCCTGTCAAACTGGTCTATATTGACGAGCCCGGCGATCAGCCGGATGATCTTCTGATGCGGCATGATGGCGGTTTTTATAGTAACGGTACAAATTTAATCTCTAATAATTACCATATTTGAAGTAATTTAAATTTTCCAACAGAAGAGCCTATGAGCATGTCACCCATATTTTTATTGATAGATGATGATACGGACGATACCTTTTTATTCAATGAAGTGTTACAGCAGGTAAACCCGGCTGTAACATTCCGGTCTGCCGCCAACGGACAGGAAGCGCTGGACACCTTGAAATCGACAGCGGCGCTGCCGGACGTGATCTTTCTGGATCTGAACATGCCGCGCATGGACGGCAGGCAGTGTCTTTCCGCTTTGAAACAGGACCACCGGCTAAAGCATATACCGGTGATCATCTATACCACTTCATCTCATCCGCTGGATATAGCGCAGACCCTGCAGAACGGCGCTGCCTGCTTTATCACAAAACCCACCGACACCAGGGCGCTGATCAATATCCTGGCCGCTATTGCAGCCAATGTGCACAGCAACCTGGAAGATACCCTGCATACCTTGCGGGATGACGTTACCACCTTCGTTACCGGTTAACAAAAAAATATTCGCGGTTCTCCTCATGATCCTGCTAGTTGATGACAAACAAGAAAACCTGTATTCCCTGCAAATGCTGCTCCGGCTGCACCTGTATGAAACGGACACCGCCATATCCGGTGAAGAGGCGCTCAGGAAAATACTGAAAAAAGAATATGAGCTGATCATCCTGGATGTACAGATGCCGGGCATGGACGGGTACGAAGTAGCAGAGGCCATTTCAGGATACAGCCGTACCCGGGACATTCCCATTATTTTCCTGTCCGCCGTCAATATAGACAAGCGTTTCATTACCAAAGGATATGCCTCCGGCGGCGTGGATTATGTGACCAAGCCATTTGACCCGGATATCCTGCTCCTGAAAGTAAAGACATTCTCCCGGCTGTACCGGCAAACCCGTGAGCTGAACGAGATGAAAGCCACGCTGGAACAGAAGGTGGAGGAAAGGACCTCGGAACTGCTGGAAGCCAACAAGGCCCTGGAGATCAGCAACGGGGATCTGCAGCAGTACGCGTTCATCGCCTCGCACGACCTGCAGGAACCGCTGCGCAAGATCATCACCTTTATCCGGCTCATCAATGAAAGGTTCCTGGCCGGCACGCCCGAAGCCGCCGTGTATATGGACAAGGTAGTGGCCGCCTCGGAAAGGATGCGCCGGCTGATCAACGATGTGCTGGATTATACCCGGCTTTCCGGCACGCCGCAATTCCGGGCCTGCGACCTCAACCAACTGCTGCAGGAAACCCTGGCGGACCTGGAGCTGTCCATCCGGGAAAAAGCGGCCGTGTTTGAAACCAGCCGGTTGCCCTCCATTGAAGCCATCCCGGACCAGATACGGCAACTGTTCCAGAACCTGGTCAGCAACGCCCTGAAATTCTCTCAAAAAGGCATTGCGCCCAAAGTGCGCATACAGGGCGAACGGATAGCGGACAGGTCCTTTACCGGCCCTGCCGCCGCCGATGGGGACTATTGCCGCATCCGCATTACCGACAACGGGATCGGGTTCAATGAAATGTACCTGGCCAAGATATTTACCATGTTCCAACGCCTGCACAGCAGGGATGAATACGAGGGCAACGGCATCGGGCTGACCATCGTCAAAAAGATCATCCAGCAGCATAACGGGCTCATCACTGCCGAAAGCACGGAAGGAGCAGGCACCTCCTTCATCATTATTCTCCCGGTAAAGCAAACACCGGAAATTGCCTGAATTAGATTAAATGATTGATACATGCATTCGTCTTTTAAAAGAAACCTGATCATCGGGTTCGGCGTTTCGCTTTTACTGCTGATCGCCAGCTCGGTAGCCTCTTTTATCAGCATACGCAACCTGCTGTACAGCCAGGACCGGATAGATCATACCAATAAAGTGATCATCGGCCTGGAGAACGTGGTGTCCATCCTGAAGGACGGCGAAACGGGGCAGCGCGGCTTTTTGCTGACCGGGAAGCCGGAGTTCCTGGAGCCGTATAACGGCGCGCTGGAAAATGCCGAGCGCCTGATCGATGAAGTGCAGGCGCTTACCCAGGACAACCCCGAGCAGCAGCAAAGCATTACACGGTTAAAGGATGTGGTGGGAAAGCGCTTTACGCTGCTGCAGGCGCTGATAGACGACAAGCAGCAGGGCCAGATGCCCCGGCTCTCCTACCTGGACGACGGCCGGATACTGATGGACGAGATCAGGGACCTGGTGCAGCAGATGAAAGCCCGCGAACAAACCTACCTGCATGAGCGCACCGCCAACGTCAGCCAGTTTGCCGCCTATACCTCCGGGCTGATACTGATCGCTTCCCTGCTGGCCATTATCCTGACCACCGTTTCCTTCCTGCGCGTAAACGCCGACTTTGAAAAAAGAAGGAAGCTGCAGGAGGCGCTGGAGCAGAAAGACCAGGATGTAACGGACCGTATCACCATCATACAGGGGCTGGCCGACAAAATATCCGCCGGCGATTACCGGATACGGGTAGATGATGCTACGCAGGACCTGCTGGGCTCCCTGGCCGGGTCGCTGAACAAAATGGCCATATCGCTGGACAATTCCTTTACCCGGCTGGCGGAAAGCGAATGGCAGCAAACCGGCATCGCCACGCTGAACGAAAAAATGCTGGGCGAAAAAGAGCCCCGGCTGCTGACCTATAACATCCTGGAGTTCATCAGCGAATATACCAACTCCCAACTGGGCGCCTTTTACCTGCTGCAGCAGGAGGATATCCTGGGGCTTACCGCCACCATAGGCCTGAACAGGAACGGCATCAGGCAGGAGATCGCCCTGGGTGAAGGGCTGGCGGGGCAGAGCGCCCTCTCCGGCCGGGAAATAATGCTGGAGCAGGTGGCGGAAGCAGAAATGGTGGTCAGCTATGCGGCAGGCGACATACGGCCCGTCTCCATCATTGCCGTGCCGGTATTCCATGAAAACAACCTGAAAGGCGTGATCGAGATGGCCACACTGGGCAGCTACTCCCCTGCCATGCGCGCCTTCCTCAAATCCGCCGCCTATAACATCGGCATGGCCATCCAGAGCGCGCACAACCACCAGCACCTGCAGGACCTGCTGGCGGAAACCCAGGCCCAGGCAGAAGAGCTGCAGGCGCAGCACACCGAGCTGGAAAACATCAATACGGAACTGGAAGCGCAGTCCCAGAAGCTGCAGGCCTCCGAAGAAGAGCTGAAGGTACAGCAGGAAGAGCTGCAGCAGGCCAACCAGGAGCTGGAAGAGCGCAGCCGCCTGCTGGAAGAAAAGAACGAGCTGATACTGGAGCGCAACATGGATATACAGGCCAAAGCCGCCGAACTGGAGCAAAGCACCCGGTATAAATCCGAGTTCCTGGCCAATATGTCGCATGAGCTGCGCACCCCGCTCAATTCTATACTGCTGCTGTCGCGCCTGCTGGTGGAAAACAATCATGGCAACCTGAACAAAGAGCAGGTGGAATACGCCTCGGTGATCCAGGGCTCCGGTAACGGCCTGCTGACACTGATCGATGAGATACTGGACCTCTCCAGGATCGAGTCCGGCAAAATGGAGCTGGAATACAATTTTGTGCAGGTGGAAGATGTGAGCAACGAAATGAAAGCCCTCTTTGCACCGGTGGCAAAAGACAAAGGCATTGCCTTTAACGTGGAAATACAGCAACCGGTACCGCAAATGATAGAAACAGACCGGCTGCGGCTGCTGCAGATACTGCGCAACCTTATCTCGAACGCGCTGAAATTTACCGCCCGGGGGGCCGTAACCCTGCGTATTGCCGGAGAACGGACAGACGCAATCTCTTTTACCGTGGAAGATACAGGCATCGGCATAGCGCCGGATAAACAGCAGATCGTGTTCGAGGCCTTCCAGCAGGCAGACGGCTCCACCCGCCGGAAATACGGCGGCACCGGCCTCGGGCTGTCCATCAGCCGGGAGCTGGCCCGGCTGCTGGGTGGTGTCATCAGCCTGCAAAGCGAGGAAGGCAAAGGCAGCGCCTTTACGCTGACCCTGCCCCTGCAGCAGGCCGCCGCCGCTACGGTCACGGCCACTACCGCACCTCAGCACGCCCGGCAGCCTGCTGACCCGGATACCAGCAACTACCAAAGCTATCGGGCCGATCATATTCCCGCTGGCATACCGGACGACCGTGACCAGGTATCCCCGGACGACAAGGTGATCCTGATCATTGAGGACGATACCGGCTTTGCCCGCTCCCTGCTTGACTATACCCGCCAGAACGGCTACAAGGGCATTGTAGCGGTAAGAGGCGACGAAGGCCTTACGCTGGCCAGGCAGTTCCGGCCCAGGGGTATCCTGCTGGATATACAACTGCCCGTAAAAAGCGGCTGGGAAGTCATGGAGGAGCTGAAATCCGATCCCGCCACCCGGCCCATACCGGTGCATGTCATGTCCGTGCACGCAGTGAAGACCCGCAGCCTTTCCAGGGGCGCCGTGGATTTCATTGACAAGCCCCTGGCGCTGGACCAGCTCGGCGCCGTTTTCCAGAAAATAGAATATGCGCTGAGCCGCCATCCCAAAAAAGTGCTGATCGTGGAAGAGCATCACAAGCATGCGCAGGCCCTCGCCTATTTCCTGGAACGCTTCAATATAGCGGCAGCCATCAGGAAGACCGTGGGCGAAGGCATCCAGGCGCTCAACCTGCATGACGTGCATTGCGTGATCCTGGACATGGGCGTTCCCAATGAGCATGGCTACGATATACTGGAGGACGTGAAAAAGACGCCGGGCTTCGAAACCCTGCCCATCATCATTTTCACCGGCAGGAACCTCTCTCACCAGGAAGAGCTGCGCATCCGGCAGTATGCAGACTCTATCGTGATCAAAACGGCGCACTCCTACCAGCGCATACTGGACGAGGTGTCGCTGTTCCTCCACCTGGTGGAAGAGCATGAAAAGGGGCCTGCTGCCGGCGGCCAGCGCCAACCGGGCGGGCCGGGCGAGGTGCTGAAAGGGAAGACCGTGCTGGTAGCGGATGATGACGTGCGCAACATCTTCTCCCTGACAAAGGCGCTGGAAACTTATGGCATAAAAGTGGTGTCTGCCATAGACGGCGGGGAAGCGTTGCAACAACTGCGAAACACCCCGAAAGTGGACCTGGTGCTGATGGACATGATGATGCCTGAAATGGACGGTTATGAGGCCACCCGGCGCATACGGGAGATCCCGGCATACAAACGGTTGCCGGTGATTGCGGTAACGGCCAAGGCCATGGCCGGCGACCGGGAAAAATGCATCGCTGCCGGCGCTTCGGACTACATCACCAAACCGGTGGATGTGGACCAGCTTATTTCCCTGCTGCGGGTGTGGCTGTATGAATAGGACCTGAACGGATCACATGAACAACATGAACAGTAATATCGTGCACAAGGAAGAGCTGGAGCTGCTGCTGAATGAAGTATTCCGGCGCTATGGCTATGACTTCACCAACTATACAAGGGCCTCCCTGCAGAGAAGAGTGAACCGGCTGATGGTGATAGACCGTTTCCCCAGCTTTGCGGAGCTGCTGTACCGGGTGCGGTCCGACGCCGGGTATTTACCGCGCCTGGTGGAAGCGCTGACCGTGAACGTAACGGAAATGTTCCGCGACCCTTCCGTGTTCAAAAGCATCCGGGAAAACGTGCTGCCCATGCTGGCCACGCAGCCTTTTATCCGCATCTGGCACGCCGGCTGCGCCACCGGGGAGGAAGTGTACTCCATGGCCATCCTGCTGGACGAGGCCAACCTGCTGCACAAATCGCTGCTGTACGCCACGGACCTGAACCCCTCCGCCGTCAGCAGTATCCGGAAAGGCGTTTTCCCCATCAGCCAGATGAAACTGTATTCGGAGAATTACATCCTGTCCGGCGGCCAGCGGGACTTCTCGCAATACTACACCGCCAAATACGACTGGGCCAAATTCGACGACCGCCTGAAGCAGAAAATGATCATTGCCACGCACAATCTCGTATCCGACCGGTCCTTCAATGCCTTTGGCCTGATCATTTGCCGCAATGTGCTGATCTATTTTGACAAACCCCTGCAGGACAAGGTGCTGACACTCTTTGACGACAGCCTGGAGAAGCTGGGCTTCCTGGTGCTGGGCGCCAAAGAGCACATCCGTTTTTCCGCCATTGCCGGCAAGTTCCGGCAGGCGGCCGGTAAAGAAAAGATATGGCGAAAAATGATGTAAGGGAAAAATACCCTTATTTTGTAACGGGTTAAAAACACAGCACAATGGTACAACTAGGTATCCTACTCACCCGGCATCACCGTTTGCTCAGTGTAGCTGCCATGCTGGATGTATTTGAAACAACCAACCGCTATTATGAAGCGGAGGGAGAGGCGCCTTTCTTCCGCATTTCCCTGCTCCATCCCAGCGGCAGCCGGCCCACGGCCTATTCCGGCCACGATATGTATCTGCTGCAGGAGGCGCCCAGGCAACAGATCGTGCTGATCCCCGCCTTTGGCACCAGCGATATGGCACAGGCCATCAGTGACAATGGCGAATGCCTGGCCTGGCTGCAGGAGCAGCACGGGCAGGGCACCGAAATAGCCAGCTTCTGCACCGGGGCTTTCCTGCTGGCGGCCAGCGGCCTGCTGGACAACAAGCCTGCTACCACGCATATCCATGCCTCTACCGCATTTGCCCGTACTTTCCCGAAAGTGATACTAAAGGCCAATGAGATCGCCACCTTCTACAAGGGCATCTATACCGGCGGCGGCGCTACCAACAGCTTTCACCTCATGCTGCGCGTGGTGGAAAAATACTGCGGCTACCCCATCACCCTCCGGGTGGCCAAGTACTTCGCTATAGACATGGACCGCGAGCAACAAACCTATTTCGGCACTTTCCAGCCGGTACAGCACCATAACGACGAGCTGGTAAGCACCCTGCAGAAACGCATAGAAAGCCGCTTCAACGAAACCTGCACCATCGAGGAGCTGCTGTCCGAGATACCCGCCAGTCGCCGCAACCTGGCCCGCCGCTTTAAGGCGGCCACCGGCTTTACCCCTATCGAATACCTGCAAAGGACCCGCATAGAGGCGGCCAAAGGACTGCTGGAACAAACGGACCGCAGCATACTGGAAGTAATGCTGGAAACAGGCTACAACGACCTCAAAACCTTCCGCCAGTTGTTCCGCAAAACCACCGGCATGACCCCTACCGCCTACCGCGACAAGTTTTACCGCAGGAAGGTGGTATACTCCGCGGCAGAATAAGTTTTTGTTGCAAAAATTTGCTATCTTTCATGCAACGGGCAACGAAATTTGCCCCGGTCCACGTATGTAGAAAAACTAACATAATGAGTGAACAATGAATGCAACCGTCAGCGTATCCTTATACCTGCGGTCTCCTTCAACCAAATTTTAAACAGCACGTGTATGAACAGAATTTTATCAACCACTTTCATCGCGGCAGGCATCCTGCTGCTCGCTATTGTTGAACTACGCGCACAAGGCTGCGTGGCGCTGCGCGGCAGCGGCACCTCCTGCATGATGCCCCACCCGGAAGAATTGTCGGCGGACAAATGGATATTTAACATGAATACGCGCTACTTCCGTTCCTACAAGCACTTTAAAGGAAGGGAAGAACAAAAGGAAAGAGTAGAGCTGGGCACGGAAGTGATCAACCATCAAACAGCGATAGACCTCACATTAACACGCATACTGAACAACCGCTGGAGCGTGATGATAGATGTGCCCCTGCTGGCCAACGCCCGCTCCTCCCTGTATGAGCACGGGCTGGTGAACGGGGTGAATAACTACAATGAACGGCACAGCATGCACTCCTATGGCCTGGGCGATATCCGCATGGCCGTGTACCGCTGGCTCCTGGACCCGGCGAAGCACAGCCGCTACAATATACAGGCGGGCCTGGGCATCAAGTTCGCCACCGGCGATTATGATTACCAGGACTACTGGTACAATGTAGGGCCCGATGGCGCCAAAGAGCTGAGAACCGTGGACCAGTCCATACAACTGGGCGATGGCGGCACCGGCCTTACCGCGGAACTGAACGCTTTCTACAGCCTGAACAACCGCCTGGGCATGTATGCCAACGGTTATTACCTGCTGAACCCGCGGGAGCAGAACGGCACCCGCACCTACCGCGAAACCCTGACGCCTGCGCTGGCCAATGAAGCTATCAGCAGCGTACCGGACCAGTACATGTTCCGCGCAGGCTTCAACTACATGACCTCCCGTATTACGGGCTCCCTGGGCGCACGCCTGGAAGGGATTCCCGTTAATGACCTGGTAGGCGGCAGCGGCGATTTCAGGCGGCCGGGCTATGTATGGTCCGTAGAGCCGTCCATAGCTTACCGGATCAAAAAAGTAAGCCTCTACGCTTCCGTGCCGGTAGCCTTTGTGCGCAACCGCACCCAGAGCGTTACCGACAAAGCCAGGAGCACGGCCACCAATAAAGTGAACGGGGACGCCGCTTTTGCGGATTACGTGATCAACGCCGGTTTTTCCGTACGCTTTTAGCGCACGGAATTAATTGTCCGGAGGACAAACCTGCATCAGCATGACTGCGCTGCTGGCCTCATAGGACTGTATGTGGCCGGTGGGGCAAGGCACCTTATAGTTGCGGTAGGTAAGCCCCCGGGCAGCGTCGCGGTTGCCCCAGGCGGTATTGATGTTCTTACGTATCCAGGGCAGGTACTGCGGCTGGTCCGCTTCTTTCACCAGCATCATGATGTAGTGCCCGAATATCGCCTTTAACACACCCTGCTCGTTCCAGTCGCCTTCTGCCGGCAGTATGCCCTGCTCATCGCACATGCTGCGCTGCGTGTAATCAGCAGCCTGTTTGGCATGGTCCAGGTAAGCCTGCTCACCGGTGGCTTTGTACAGCATAACGGCGGCGCCGATAAAAGTGCCCTGGTTATAGGTGTAATCCGACCAGCCTTTCTTTCCCCGGATATTGTTGTCTGCAATGCGGCCCGTGCTGCTGTCCGCCAGGTTCACCAGCCCCCAGCGGAACACGTCCTTCGCTTTCTGCAGGTAGGCCTCCTCTCCTGTTTCCTGGTACAGCAGCATGGCGGCAATCACGGTAGGAAAGTTGATGCAGGCATTTTTACCACTGTGGTTGAAGTCCCAGAACATGCCGCCCTCCGCCGGGTCGTAGGACTCGTCCCACACCCGTTTAAAACCGGATACGGACAGGTCCAGGTATTTGTCTTCGCCGGTGAGCTGGTGCGCCCGCGCCAGGGAAATGATCCACCACATCATATCATCGTAAATAAACCATACGGTCTTATTGTTCCAGTTATACTGGTCATATTTCCGGAAACCGCCCTCGTAGATGTCGCGCACCATTTGTAGGTGCGCGGGATCGCCGGTGCGTTTGTACACGTTCATCGCCATGTCCCAGTAAATGGCCTGCGTCCAGATGGAGCCGATAGACCTTTTCTCCGTAGTGGCGTAATACAGTTGCTCCTCCGGGCTGTAGAAATATTCGTTGAACGTGTTGTAGGCCAGGGTGGCGTCCTGCTGCGTAAAAGACACCTCCGGCAGCACCGGCGGGTTGATGGAGTCATTCCTGCCGTTGCTTTTGCTGCAGGAGGCGTTCAGTAAGAGGCCGGCCGCCATCAATAGGAAAAGTTTTTTCATTTGCCATTTTTTTTAAAGACCTGGCAGGTTTTTGAAAACCTGCCAGGTCCGGGTGATGCTACCAGCCGGGATTCTGCACCAGCTCCGCATCGTTATTGATATCATCGGACGGTATGGGAAAAAAGTAATGTCTTTTATTGAAGACGCGGGTCTCAAAAGCCACTACGTTCAGAAACTCCGGCATGTCCGCGCTGATGTTCAGGCCGTAGATGGGACCGTTCTCCGTTTGTTCCGCAATTTTCCAGCGGCGCACGTCGAAGAAACGGTTGTTCTCAAAGGCCAGCTCTACGCGGCGCTCTTTGCGGATGGCTTCCCGCATGGCCTCCTGCCCGGCAGGGGCCGGCAGCCCGGCGCTGCCATACTGCGGTATGCCGGCTCTTTCGCGGATCAGGTTCAGGTAGCGGAGAATATCGGGATTGCCGGGCTCCGCTTCATTCAGGCATTCCGCGTAGCTCAGGTATATTTCCGCGAGGCGCAGCAGTATCAGCGTGCGGTCATGCACATCCCAGCGGCCCAGGCCCATGGCTTTGCGCACAATGTAGCCCGTGGGCGTGTAATCGTTGCCGCCGGTCTGCTTGCCGGAGTTGCCGGTGTTGTACAGGCGGGTGGTGATCTCGCCAAAGGAGGTATTGAGCCAGGTGCTGCCATCGTAGGTGATGTTCACATAAAAGCGCGGCTCCCGGTTCACCCATTGATTGTAGGTGCTTTTGGTATGCGTATCGTAAGGCGCCTGGAAATCGGAATACCCGCTGCTCACGTAGCCGGATGCCGGGTCGTTTATGCTGCGGCCGTTTTCCATGAAAAAGGCATCCACCATGTTTTGCGTGGCGCCCAGGCCGCCGCTGCCCCTTACATCCCGGGAGCCCTGCCCGTTGTGGTAAGGCGTCAGCTCATACTGGCGCGAGCCCAGCGAATTGCCGGGACGGGCCAGGATCACCTCCTTGTTCCAGTCTGTCAGGATCACGTCCCTGCAGGACAGGTAGGCGCTAAAATTGCCGTCCGGCCCGTTCTTCCTGAAAAGGTCGTAGGTGCCGGGCACAAACTCCGCGATAAAATCGCGGTAGGCATCTGCGGCCACTTTCCATTTATTGACGTCAAAGCGCTGGCTGACCAGGTGCTTACCGTCCTTGTTCTGCAGGGCCGCCAGGTCCGTATTGCCATTGAAGAGCGGGCTGGCGTTGTACAGCAGCGCATTGGCGCGGAAGGCCAGGGCAATGCCCCTGGTAATGCGGCCGTAGTCCTGGTCGTTGTTGGGTATTACCGGCAGTATCTCCGCCGCTTTGGCCAGCTCGTCGGCCACGTAGCTCACGCATTCATCAAATGAGCTGCGCGGTATCTGCAGGTTGGTATCCACCGGCACCGGCTTTTCGCCCAGCAATACTACGGGGCCGTATATACGCATCAGGTAAAAATAATACATGGCCCGGAGCGCCCTGGCCTCCGCCTTGTACTGGGTGATGAGCTGCGGCGTAAGATCGGTGATCTTGTCCGCATTCTCTATAAACACGCTGGCGGCGCGGATGCCTTTGTAGAAATTGGTCCAGTAATCCCTTACAAAACCGGAATTGGCGTCCCAGTTGCCGATATTCACATCGTTGGACTGCACAAAGCCCCACACATAATCCGCTTCATCGGAGCCGCCGGTCCACAGCCCGCGGTTGGTCTGGTCGCCGGGGTTGCGCTGCCCGAATTCATCCGGTATGCGTGCATATACATTGTTCAGGAACTTGCGGGCGGTAGCCCAGGTCCGGAAGGTTTCTTCTATGGTCAGCCGGTCGTCCGGCACCTGGTCCAGGTATTTCTTGCAGGACGAGAGTGCAATGAACGCCAGGAGTATATATACTATCTTTTGCATGATCAGTTTTTCTTCGTGATTAAAATCTCAGGTTCATACCTAGGGAAATGGTCCGGATGTTGGGATAGGACGTACCATTGTCGGTATTCAGCTCAGGGTCCCACAGCTTGAATTTGCTGAAGGTAAGGAGGTTAATGCCCTGCAGGTAAACGGAGGAATTGCGGATGCCCATTCTCCGGAGGAAGCCGTCCGGCAGGTTATAGGCGATCTGCGCGGACTTCAGGCGCAGGAAGCTCACATCTTTCACCCACCAGGAGCTGGCCTGCGTATTGTTCTTGTTCTCCGCTTCACCATAGGCCAGGCGGGGATAGAAAGCATCCGGGTTCGGGTTTTCCGGCGTCCAGCGGTCGGTAGCAATGGCATAGGCATTCGTTAAGCCGCCGCCGCCATTGAAGGGAATAATGGCGGAGCCCTGCAGCATACGGTCTGCCTGTGACAGGCCCTGGAACAGTACGCCTACGTTAAAGCCCTTGTACGCCACGTTAAAACCAAAACCATATACGAGGGCCGGCACATCGCCGCGGCCGATCTTCGTTACATCATAGGCGTTGATCAGGCCATCGCCGTTCATATCCCTGTACCTGATATCACCGGGCTTTACCTGCGAGCGGTCGCCGGGCACGGGGCTTTTGGCAATTTCGTCTTCGCTCTGGAACAAGCCTTCCGCAATGTAGCCATAGCGCGCCAGGATATTGTTGCCGCGGTGATTCATCCAGGGATATGCCTGCGGGGGACGGTCGTCCTCTACCAGCTTGTCTTTGTTGTACGTGATGTTGCCGCGTACAGAAACGTCTACCTTTCCGATCTTCGCAAAATATTCCAGCGTAGCGTCTATCCCCTTGTTGTCCACTACGCCCAGGTTGCCGTACTGCTGGTTCTCCAGTCCCATGAAAGCCACGTTGGAGGCCCTTTGCAGGAAGATGCCGGTACGGTGCTCCTTAAAGAGGTCCACTACGATATGCAGGTTCTCATTCAGCATGCGCAGCTCAATGCCCAGGTCCTGCTTGTTGGAAACGGACCAGCGCACATCCGTAGCATAGCGGTTAATGCTGATGCCGCCGGCGTTCTCCCGGTTCTTCCCGAAATCGTATCCCACGGCATTATCGTTCAGGGTGGTAATATAAAGGAACCTTTCGTTTGCGCTGCCCAGGCCCGTATTACCGTTGGAATAGCGGAACTTCAGGAAATTGATCACGTTCTTCAGGGGTGCGAAGAACTTTTCGTTAGACACCAGCCAGCCGACGCCCACGGCGGGGAAAAAGCCGAAGCGGTTACCGGGGGCAAACAGCTCCGACCCGTTGTAGCCGCAGTTGAACTCCACGAAATAGCGGTCGTCATAAGCGTAGGCAGCCTTGCCGGCAAAGCCCAGGTATCTTTCGGGAATGGAGTTAATGAAATCATTGGCCAGCGTATTGGTCCGGTCGCTGGAATAGAACAGGCCCAGGCCCGTTACGCGGTGCCGGCCAAACAGGCGGTCGTAGTTAATGGCCGCTTCCGTGTAGAACTGGCGGGTGGTTTGCCGGTCGCCATCTGCCCGGTCAAAGCCCAGGTACTGGTCGCCGGTAAAGGTTTTCACCAGGTTCAGCGTACCATCCGGGTTATAGGGCTGGCTGGGGTCCGGGAAATAGGTATCCTCGCGCTTGGAGCGGATGATATAATTCTGGTTATAGGTATCGAAAGAGAACATGGCCGTAGCGCTCAGCCCCTGCGTCAGGAAGTCCAACTCCTGCGTTACGCGGAGGTTGGAATACAGTTGGTTCTTGAATTCATTGCGGTAGCCCCTGCGCGTGAGGTCTGCATAGGGATTGCGGAAACCGCCGTTGGCCGCCTGCCCCGGCACCAGGTTGCCCGGGTACATAATGGGATAGGCCACCGGCGATGCGTCCATGGCGCTCTGGAAAATATCGTGGCTGCCAATGGCGGGGTAGTTGCCGTTGGAGAAATACCCCTGCAGGCCTACATCCAGTTTGGTGCTTTTGGTGACCCGCAGGTTCAGGTTACTGGTAAAATTATAACGGTTGTATTTGAGGGAGGAGTTGTACCTGGCCAGGTCGTCCGTTTTCAGGAAGCCCGTTTCATTGAAGTATCCCACGGATACATAGTACTGCGCATTTTCCACGCCGCCGCTGGCATTCAGGTTGGCGCCGCGGGTATGGCCGTATTTGTTGAACACGGCGTCCATCCAGTCCACATTCGGGTACAGCAGCGGGTCTGCGCCGGACCGGGTATTTTCAATGTACTCCTGCGAGTACTTGGGATTCTGGTTGCGGGTGGTAAGGGCCTCGTTGGCCAGGTTCATATACGTGATGCCATCCAGCATTTCCGGCCGCTTCGTGAATGTGTTCACCCCTTCGTAGTAATCGAAATAGATCTGCGGCTTGCCTACCTTGCCGGTTTTTGTTTTCAGCAGTATTACGCCGTTGGCCCCGCGCACGCCGTATACGGCAGTGCCGGCGGCGTCTTTCAGGATGGTGAAGGATTCAATATCCTCCGGCGAGATGTTGTTGATGGAGCGTTCCACGCCATCTACCAGTATGAGCGGCGTGGCCTTGTTGCCAGCGCCGAAGGTAGCGATGCCGCGTATCCAGATGTCGGCCCCGCTCTTGCCCGGCTCACCGGAGCGCTGCACGCCCACAATGCCGGCAATGCGGCCGGCCAGCATCGTGGAAATATCTGCCGCCGGCTGCTTGAATTCGGCCGGCTTAATGGTGGACTGCGCACCTACCAGGCTAACCTTGCGCTGGGTGCCAAAACCTACTACCGCTACTTCGTCCAGCGCGCGGCTGGCCAGTTTTAGCTGCACGTTGATGGTGGTTTGCGCACCTACCGTTACCACGGCGGTCTCATAACCGATAAAGCTGAAGCCCAGCACCGCTTCCGGTGATTGTACGATGATCTTGTAGCGGCCCTGTTCATCCGTGGTGGTCATGGTGCTCACGCCCCTTACCGCCACGCTTACGCCCGGCAGGGGCGCACCTTTTTCATCCACCACGGCGCCCGACACCACGATGTCGGCCCTGGCGGCAGCCCGCGGCGCCGCGGATGCATTTTCCTTTTTGCTGATCACCACGATGTTGTTCACCTCTTTATATCCAAGGGATTTGCCCTGCAGCAACTCCTGCAGCACTTTTTCCAGCGTGGTCTTTGAAAAGCGGTATTTTTCTACCGAATAATGCTGTAACAGTTGTTTGTCATAGGCGAATGTAACTTTGGTGAGCTGCTGCAACTGTTTGATAGCGGATTCCAGCGAACCGCTTTTTAAGGTGGCGGTGACCATGGTCTCCTTCAGCACCTGCCCCTGCCCGGCATATACGGGCAGTACCGTGAAGGCGCACGTCAGGAGCCATACAAAAGCCAGCGTCCCTTTCCTGAGCTTTGTGTTCAATTTTTTCATGCGTGAATTTTTAATGTTTCAAAGGCATTAAGCGATTATGATGATATTGGTGAACGTGGAATAGTTTGTTTATGGGTTGCAGGATCATGGGCTCATTGGTACAGGGTCACCTGGTTGCCGCTGCCGGATATTTTCAGGTGGTGGATAGCGGCCAGTACTTCCACGGCAGCGGCGGGCGTCATATCTGTTTGCAATTCCGTAGTGTAGCGGCTTTCCCTTACCTGCTCCTGCCGGGCAAGCAGGGTGATACCAAAATTTTTCTTTACCAGCACGGCCATTTCATCAAAAGAAACGTCGTTCAGCACCAGCCGGCCCTGCATCCAGGCGGGCTGGCCCTCCCCGAACGGTTCCAGCCGGCGGGTATCCTGCCGCCTGTCATATACCAGCGCCCGGCCTTTTTCCAGCACATCAGCGGCGGCGCCGGTTTTGCCCGTTACGCTTACCTTACCGGATGCCACGGCGATGCGCAGGGTATGGATACCGGCGTAGGCCGCCACGTTAAAAGCCGTGCCCAGCACCGTGGTGACGAGGGGGCCACTCTCCACGATAAAAGGGCGCCGGGTATCGCCCTGCACGTTGAAGAAAACCTCGCCGTCCACCAGTTGCAACCTTCTTTCTTCCGACAGGTCTTTCGCTACCAGGAGCGTGGTGCCGGCATTCAGGGTAAGCACGGTGCCGTCTTCCATGTGCAGGGTCTTTCTTTCGCCATCGGCGGTGCGCACTTCGGTGTACTGTACGGGGCTGTTACGCTGGGAGATGAGCAGGTAGGATACCAGGGCCGCTCCTGCCAGCAGCAGCACGGTGGCGGCTATCCTGGCCCAGGCGGGGAGATAAAACGTTTTAGTAACTGCAATTTGCGAAGACACCTGCTGCCATATTTCCGCTCTTACCTGCTGCGCTTCCTGCTCAGAAAGGTCTGCGCCGGCCGCATCGTTAAATGACTGGTACCACTCGTCCACTACTTCGGTTTCTTTCCGGGATACCTGCCCGGACAGGTACCGCTGCAACAACTGTTTTACTTTTCCTGCTTCCAAAGGCTGCGTTTTATTGGATTATATGAAAAACCGGTACCTGGTACTAGGCAGTACCGGATTTTTTTTAAAAAAATAAAAGACAGGTAGCGCCCGCTGTCTGAAAGGGCGTTTAGATCCGTTGCATAGGGGGATAGGAATAAAATGCGACTATTTACTATTGAAATGGCAGAACAGGTAAAATAATACCAGCGCCCATTCCCCGGCGGTACGGGATTGCAGGGAGTTGCGCAGCCTTTTCAGTGCTTCGGTAAGCTGATTCTTGACAGTTTGTTCTGACAGGCCCAGGCGTTTGGCTATTTCGGCAATCGAGTATTCATCTTCCCTGCTCAGCCGGAAGATCTCCTGCATGCGGGTGGGCAGCTTGCTCACCTCCGCCTCTATCTGCCGCTGCAGGTCTTTGGTTTCCAGGTTATCAACCGGCATGGCGTCCAGCACGTCAAAAAAGGACACCTGTTTGATCTCCGCCTGGCTGAAGGCGTAATGGCTGATCACGCGGTATTTGATGGCGGTGAATAGATATCCTCCCAGCTCGCCGTTCTCTTTCAGGCTGATCTCTTTCCGCCGGTTCCACAGCGTGATCATCACCTCCTGCACCATATCTTTTGCTTCATCTTTGTCCACGCGCTGGCAGGCCCTTGTATAAAGCGCTTTCCAATACCTGTCATACAGTATTTCAAATGCGGCTACATCATCTCTCTGGATAGACTGCAACAGTTCACTGTCACTGATTGGTTTTGCCTGCATAAGGATCGGGATATGTGTGTGTATCCGAAACAAAAATAATATTCTCGCTTAAAAAACGGCTTATTTTTCGCCCGTTCCCCCCTGCATATTGGCGCATACACCACCCTTCCGGCATGGCTGTTGAAGATACCTTTGTACTAAAACACCCTGCCATGTTCAAGCAAACAAAAGCATACAGCGGTTTCTCCGTGGATGACCTGCAAAAGGCCAAAGCATTTTACCAGGACACACTGGGGCTGGAAGTAACGGAGGACCTGCCGACGGATGACCCGGGCATGAAAATGCTGACCCTGCATATCGCGGGTGGCAACAACATCCTGGTGTATCCCAAGCCCAACCATACGCCGGCTACCTTTACCATTCTCAACTTCCCGGTGCCGGACATAGAAAAAGCAGTAGCGGAGCTTACCAAACGCGGCATCCGCTTCCTGCAATATGAGGGCGATATAGCCACCAATGAAAAAGGAATTGCCAGCGGCGGCGGCATCAAAATAGCCTGGTTCGAGGACCCTGCAGGCAATATATTGTCCGTGCTGGAGGAGAAATAAGCCGCGGGTAACGGCCGTTTCAGCCGGCAAAAAGGCCGTTTCACCGGCGCTGTGCTGTGCATTGCAGGACGGCGTACCTTTCTTTGCCCCATAAAACAACATCGTTGACAATGGGACATCTCCTTTCCATGCTTTCCCTGCTTTCTGTTTTACTGTTCACTAACTGCAGCGATACCGGTACGCCTCCTGTTAATAAAACATATCGTTTCAACGGCGTGATGAACGTGGACGAGTGGCGGCGGACCTTTGTGCTGCAACTGCCCTCCGGCTATTATGAAAACGACACGGCCCGTTTCCCGCTGGTGATTGGGCTGCACGGCACCGGCGGCAGCGCCAGCCAGTTTGAGCGCAGCTACAACTTTTCGCAGAAGGCCGAGTCCGGGCAGTTCATAGTGGCGTACCCCGATGGCGTGCCTTCCGACGGGTTATTTGGCGTAAGAACCTGGAATGCCGGCAAATGTTGCGATTACGCCATGCACCATAATGTGGACGACGTAAAATTTATCAGTGAGCTGATCAGCCGGGTATCAGCCGACTACAAGGTAGATCCCAAAAGAGTATATGTGGCCGGCATGTCTAACGGGGCCATGCTGGCTTACCGGCTGGCCTGTGAAATACCACAGCAAATTGCCGCCATTGCAACGGTAAGCGGCACCATGCAGGTGCAGCCGCCCTGCCAGCCCTCCAGGCCGGTGCCTATACTGCACGTACATTCCGCAAAAGATACCAAAGTACCCTACCTGGGCGGCATTGGCATAGGCGGTTATTATTTTCCGCCTGTGGACTCCGTGCTACAGGTGTGGTCTTCCCTCGATACCTGCGGCGGGTCACGCGTGCTGCAGGACGACGGGACCTACCGGCTGACAGAATGGTACTCCTGCGCCAACGGGGTGATAATGCGGTGCTATCTTACGCAGGATGGCGGCCATGCCTGGCCGGGCGGGCATAAAAGCGCCAGTTGGGCAGATACGCCTTCCACGGTCATCAATGCCAATGACCTGATCTGGGACTTTTTCCGGCAGTTTACACTCCCCTGACCAGCTTAGGACAGGCAATCTCACAGGTGCTCCTGTCCCCACTGTAAAATAGCCATGGTAATAATACGCAGGCTGCGGCCCTTATCCGTTAGCGCATACTCCACCCTGGGCGGCACTTCCGGGTAAGCGGTACGGGTAAGTATGCCGTCGCTTTCCAGCTCGCGCAGTTGCTGGGTAAGCATATGCTTGCTGATGCCCGGCAGGCAGCGGGACAATTTGCTGAAGCGGTTCATATCTTCTGACACCAGGTACAGTATCAGCGGCTTCCATTTGCCGCCAATGATCTGCAGCGTACGGGCTACCGGGCATACCGCAGGATCGTAAGTGTTTGTTACAGGGTGCTGATCTTTCTTGTACATGATAAAAATAATTTTACGCGCTATCTGGTTTAAAATCAGCAATGGTCATAAAAACAGTACTATCTCCTGTTATACTGACTACTTGTTTGCACCATGCTATAAAAATAATCTTTGTGCAAAAAACAAGATGCAATATTCAAAAAGTTTACGGCAAGTACACCGGTCTGCTATAGGAATGATGGTGCTTACTTCCTTACATCATGGTTATGGGGCAATTATCTACCAGTCGCATTTCCGCCTGCATGTGCTGCTGGTAAGCATTCCGGTGATCATCCTGCTGGCGGCGCTGTACTACGCCATGATACGCGCTACCGCCGGGCGCTGGCTGTGGTGGGCATACCTGGGACTGGTGACCCTGATCCCGCTGGCCGGGATCGGGTTATTTGAAGGCCTGTACAACCATGCCGTAAAGAACCTGCTGTATTTCCTGGGCTTGCCCATACCGGTTTTTGACCGCCTGTTCCCGCCGCCCACTTATGAAAAGCCCAACAATGTCATTTTCGAGCTTACAGGCATACTGCAGGCGCTGCTGGTGCTCCCGCTGGCCGGTGCGATGACCGGGTTGTTTAAAGCCCGCAGGAATCATGATCAGCCCGTTTCCTGACGTTCATCATGTTTTACGATCACATACGGCCCTACTTTTGCGGCAGCATTCAGCAATAAAACATCACTATGACGACCGGACAACATGTTACCGCTGCAGAAGCGGTCCAATGCATTCAATCGGGCCACCGGGTATTTGTGCACGGCAGCGCCGCCACACCCGACCACCTTTTAAAGGCGCTGCAGGAAAGGCACGCCGAGCTGAAAGATGTGGAGCTGGTAAGCATTACCATACTGGGCGATACGGATTTCAATAACCCGCTGTACCGCAAGAGCTTTTATATCAATTCCCTGTTCGTATCCGCCGCCACGCGCGCAGTGGTGAACAGCGACGACGGCGACTATGTGCCCATTTTCCTGAGCCAGATCCCGCAACTGTTCCGCATGCGCATCCTCCCGCTGGATGTAGCGCTGATACAGGTATCTCCGCCGGACAAGCACGGCTACTGCTCCCTGGGCACTTCGGTAGACATTGCCAGGGCGGCGGTGGAGGTATCCAAATATGTCATTGCGCAGATCAATCCCAAAATGCCCCGCACGCACGGGGAAGGGTTTATCCATATTTCAAAATTCCATGCCACGGTATGGCAGGAAGCAACGCTGCCGGAAGTAAACTATTCCTCCAAAGCTGATGCGGTTACGGCACAGATAGGCCGGAACGTGGCGGCCCTGATAGAGGATGGCGCTACCCTGCAGGTAGGTATCGGCAATATTCCCGACCAGGTGCTGAAGAACCTGGGCAACCACCAGGACCTGGGACTGCATACAGAAATGCTGTCCGACGGGGTGATACCGCTGATCGAAAAAGGCGTGATCAACAACCGCCTGAAGAAAGTGAACACCGGCCGCTCCGTGACCGCTTTTATGGCAGGCACCCGCCGGCTGTATGATTTTGTGGACGATAACCCGGCCATCCGCGTGATGGACATCGGCTATGTGAACGATACGAGCGTGATCCGCCAGAATCCCAAAGCCGTGGCCATTAACAGCGCCATAGAGGTAGACCTTACCGGGCAGGTGTGCGCAGACTCCATCGGCACCTACCAGTACTCCGGCATCGGCGGGCAAATGGACTTTATGCACGGCTCCTCCCTCTCCCCCGGCGGCAAACCCATTATTGCGCTGCCGTCTGTAACCAGCAAAGGGGTTTCCCGCATTGTGCCTTACCTGAAAACAGGGGCCGGCGTGGTGACCACCCGCGGGCACATGCACTGGGTGGTAACGGAATACGGGGCGGTCAATCTCTTCGGCAAAAGCCTGAAGCAACGCAGCAAAGCACTGATAGCACTGGCGCATCCCGATCACCGGGAATGGCTGGAAAAAGCATACTATGAACGGTTTGTGAAGACGGGAATGCAAACGGTGGGCTCATAAGCTCACCGTTTTTTTTACACAGGGGCCTAACGGTAAAAGAACTGCTCCAGTACAATCTGGCCATCCTTCACTTCATACAGCATGATCTGGCTGATCTGTATTCTTCCATGCGGACGCACAGTGATATCCTTCTCTCTTCCCACTACAAAATGATTGCCGGTAACAAGGGGCCCGGTGGTATACGCGCGGTGAACCGCTTCTATCCGGCTCACAAAGTCTTCGCCTTTTTTGCGAACAGCGGCCTTGCCTTCTGCATACCCGAAATACGGGGAATCCGGGGGGTCTATGCTACGAACATTTTCCGCAAAGAACTCGTCCTGGATCTCAAACCATTTTTCCTGCTGGGCCAGTTCATGGAAGCGGGCCGCCACTTCAGCAGTGGTCAGGGTTTTGTTGTTGGTCATTGTTGTCATGATTTTATGTTTTACAAATTGGATCTTTATTCAGGAAGGGGTGCCGCTCCCGGTTTCGCAAAGGGATTTCAGGCTTTTCATAAATAATGCCCAGTGATAGTTGCACTCCGCAAAGGTGTCCGTCACCGCTCTCCAGCCGGCATGGGTAAAACGCAACAGCGTATGCCCGTTCCTTTCTTCCAGGTCAAAGGATATCCTGGTGCCGATCCACTCCTCAATTGCATCCAGGCATTCCCATTCCACTCTTTTACCGGGCGACAGGCCGGTTACTTTCATTTCGTTCCGGGTCTTTCCAAATGTAAAGACGTTCACAAATCCCAGCTCGGGTTTTGCCGTGGTCTGCTTACACCACCAATGCTCGATGCCTTCCTGCGTGGTAACAGCCTCGTAAACTTTTCCGGGTGCAGCCTTTATCACTACATTGTGTCTGATCTCTGCCATAAGTTTCGTTTTATGTGTTTTTACTGATTTGTTTGCACAACAAAACTATCGCCGGAATACTACTTTGGCAGCGTGTGAAATAGACTTTATGGTGGGCTGATTTAGACAGCACCCGGGTTTTCTCCCCCAAAATGAATTTTATGTTACGAATAACGGCAGGGTATACAATTCCTGCAGGCGGTCTACTATTTTAGTGTTATGAAACCGAGCATATTGCGAGGTTCCATCTGACAATTGAAAAGACCTTATTAGCAGATGAAAAACCTGATTTACCTATTATTCTGTAGCTTCCTCTGTAGCTATGCAGGGAGCCCTGTGCTTGCCCAAACCACGCAAGCCTCCGTGTACGGTACCATTACCGACGAGACCAGGCAAGCCATTCCGGGCGCATCCGTACAGGTCCGGAACGAGTCCACCGGCTTTACCAGCCGAACCATTACCAATGCCAAAGGCGAGTACCTGTTCAAGGAGCTGCCCCTGGGTGGCCCTTACACCATTACTACCACTTTTATGGGATACGCCGGGCAACAGCAAAAGGGGTACATGCTGAACCAGGGTGACCTGCTGCGGGTGAACATGGAGCTGCATGCCTCTGCTGTAAGCATGCAGGAAGTCACCGTGTCTGCCTCCAGCCTGCAGAACAAAACGGAGAACTTTGGAGCGGCTACCGCTGTTACAGCCCGCGACATTGCCCGCCTGCCGGTGAACGGGCGTAATTTCACCTCGCTCACCGACCTGTCGCCGCTGAGCCGGGGCAACAACCTGTCCGGGCAACTGGCCTCCTCCACCAACATCACCATCGACGGGATGACGGCCAAGAACCCTACTTCCAGCGCCGGCACCAATGCCCGCATTGGCGGCCCTTACGCCATTTCCATGGAGGCCATCCGCGAGTTCAAGGTGGTGACCAACCAGTACGATGTAACCTATGGGCGCAGCGGGGGTGGTACCATCAGCACCGTTACCAAGTCCGGCACCAATACGCTGTCCGGCAGCGCCTTTATTTACGGCCGGGCGGACTGGCTATCCAGCAACTACGATATCCGGGGCAACAAACTGAGGAACGAATTTTCCACCTACCAGTACGGCTTCAGCCTGGGCGGCCCTATTGTAAAAGATAAAGCGCACTTCTTTGTAGCCTGGGACCACCAGGCGGAAGCACGCCCGCTGCAGATCGCGGATATACAGTCGCCGGAAGATGAAAGAAGGTTGAACGTAACACAGGCTACCCTGGACCGCTACCTGCAGATAGCACGCGATAAGTACGGGGTGGCCAATACGCCGCAGTTCGGCTCCTTTGACAAGGACCGCGGCACCGACGCCATCTTTGCCCGGGTGGACTGGCAATTGAATGAGAAGAACCTGCTCACCATCCGCGATAACTATGTGAATGACCGCAACCCGCTGGGACGCGGCGACAATACCTCCATCAACCTGTATGAAGTGTACGGCGACGCCAAAGCCATTAACAACAGCCTGCTGGCTACCCTGCGCACTGTAGCCAGTCCCCGCCTTACCAACGAGCTGAAGCTGCAGCACCTGTACACCTTCGAGGAAAGCACGCCGGGCAGCCAGTTGCCGGGGCAGAACATACCCCGCGCCATCGTGGAGCGGGTGGAGTCCAACATCAACGGCAGCAGGGCCTTTACCTCCATACAGCTCGGCGGGCAGCGCTATTCCCCGGAGCATTTCTATAATAACGTGATACAGTTGGTGGACAATGTATATTTCAATACCAACAAGGCCAACTACACTTTTGGCGCGGACATCATGTACAGCCACATGAACTCCCTGTATGGCAGTGAAATGAACGGGCGCTTCTACTTTACGGGCCTGGACAATTTTGACAACCTCACCCCCTACCGCTATGCCCGCGAAATAGCGCTGGGCGGCAACCCCGCCCTGAACCAGCACATCCTGAACGGGGCGCTGTACGCGCAGATGCAGACCAAACTATTCAAAGGGTTTGAAATGATCGCCGGCATACGCGCCGACTATACCGCCTACCTGGACAAGGCCAATTTTAACCAGGCGGTGTATGAGGACCTCGGCCTGCGCACCGACCATTCCCTGCGAACCTTCCAGGTGCAGCCGCGCATACAGTTCAACTGGGACATCAATGAAAAGCACCGCGACTTCCTGCGTGTGGGCGCCGGCATCTTCGGTTCCGACATCAACAACTACGCGATGATCAACAACATGCTGTTTGACGGCACCAAAGTACTCTCCGTAGATATACAGGGCGCCAATGTACCGGCGCCTAATTTTCCCGGCTACCGTAAAGACCCGTCCACCGCGCCCGGCGAGGAGCTGTTTAACCTGCCCGGCGTGCCCCGCCTGGCCACCATCAATATGAACGGCGAGGATGCGCGCATACCGGTGGTATACAAGGGCAACATCTCTTACAACCGCTTTATTACAGATAACCTGAAGATGGGCCTCACCTTCTTTGCCAGCCTGGCGCGCAACAACTATATGTACGTGGACCGCAACATGGTGGACCAGCCCTATTTTCGTTTAGCCAATGAAGGGAACCGCGGCGTCTATGTGCCGGCCAGCACCATCGATACGGACAATGGCGCTACGGACTGGATGCAGGGGCGCAAAAGCGGGCGCATCGGCCGCGTCATGGAGCTGAACAGCAGCGGCAAGGTAAACCAGTTTGCTTTTGTAGTGGACGGCACCTACCGTTATTTTAAAGACGGGGAAATATCATTCAGCTACACCTGGAACGATACCCGGGATAACACCTCCTTTAACGGCGATGTGGCCAACACCGCTACCCTGGCCCTGATGGTGAGGGAAGACCCGCGCGACCTGGGCCGGATGACCTACTCCGACAACCAGTTCCGGCACAAGGTGGTATTCTACGGCACCCTGCCTTCCTTCTACGGCATCCACGTGGGCATACGCTACTCCGGTATTGGCGGCACCCGCTACTCGCTGGCCGTGAACGGTAATGTGAATGGCGATTTTGTAAGCTCCAATGACCTGGCCTACGTGTTCAATATCAATGATCCCAATGTGCCGGAACAGATCCGCAACGGCCTCCGGTCCATCCTGGACAATCCCCGCGCCGACCAGGGCCTGAAAGATTACATCCGTAAAAGCACCGGGGAGATAGCGGAGCGCAACGGCGGCGTGAACGGTTTTTACGGCGTATGGGACCTGCGGGTGTCCAAAAGGTTCAACCTGTATAAAAAGCAGCACATTGAACTGTCCTGCGACATCTTCAACGTAGCCAACATGCTGAACAGGGACTGGGGCGCTTCCAAAACCCTGGGCAAGCAGAACCTGTACTCCCTGGGCGGCTTTGACCCGGTGACCACTATGTACGACTATAATGTGAATGTGAACGCAGGCGTGATCACCCCTTCCGGCAATCCCTGGCAACTGCAACTGGGCGTCCGGTACGGGTTTTAGAGAATGAAAAATGTAAAATATAAAGTTTCAAATGTAAAAGTTGGTAGCAGTGTATAATACAGCCACTAATGCTACCTTGAAGCATGTCCTCCAACTTTTACATTTTACATTTGGTGTTTTAATAACCTGATCTATGCTGCCTGCTCTACAAACTCCTTCAGGGAGGTGCCAATGAGCTCTGTCCAGCCCTGAACAAAGTTCTCTCTGACCAGGTCCGGCGCATCTGCAGGGAAAGTGTCCAGGCCGGCATGCGTGAGCTTTAGCCTGGTTTTATCGCCTTCGGGAAACAGTTCAAACGTAACGAGCGAATTGCCCGCATAACCTTCGTAACGCCAGCTATAGGTCAGCTTTTTGCCGGGTATTACTTCTGTGACCTTACAGAGGTGCAGGTAGCTTTTCTCCGGCGTACCACCTTCAAACTGGAATTCAAACCCTACTTCCGGTTTAAATTCCGGGATATTAAAATACCATTGCTTCATATTGTCCTTGTCGGTGATGGCCTTCCATACCTTGTCAACAGGCGCGTTATAGGTCCGTTCAAGTATTAGCGGTTCGTTTTGCATGATCGTGGTTTTTTGTTATTTACGCATTCTGTAACCAAACGGTTGCAATATATAAGAAACCTTTTGGTTACACAAATATTTTTTCGAGAACGGTATCTTTGCCGGAATATGGACTATTTCAAAAAGCAGCTTGAGCTGTTGAAGACCGAACGGGAAGAAGACCGGCAATCCTGGCTGCAACTTGCCCAATCCTCCTCTATACAATCGCGCAGGGAAAATGGACTCACCTGGTATCCTGTTGCCATCCGGGACACGGAGCTGGGCCGTGGCGACTACCTCACCGTGGAGGTGGAACGTACCACCCACCAGGACCTGCCCACCCAATTCCGTGCCGGCGTATCGGCCCTGCTGTTTTCCAACCATGCCCCCCGGGAAAATAATATAGAAGGCACCATCTCTTACCTGAGCGGCAACCGGCTGAAGATAGCGCTGCGTACCGACGAGCTGCCGGAATGGAGCCGCGATGGCAAGCTGGGCATCGACCTGCTGTTTGATGATAACAGCTATGACGAAATGCAAAACGCGCTGAAGCAGGCCGCCGCCCGCGCGGAAAAAAAAGAAGAAGGCCGCCTCATCCGCATCCTCACCGGTGAACAGGCCCCGGCCTTCCGGGATGATGCAGCTCCTGTTGCCGTGCCGGGATTAAATGCTTCCCAGCAGGCCGCCGCCCATAAGATATTGTCCGCTACAGAGCTGGCTATTGTGCACGGCCCGCCAGGCACCGGCAAAACCACCACGCTGGTGCAGGCCATTAAAGCCCTCCTGCAGCAGGAACCGCAGCAGGTGCTGGTAGTGGCGCCCAGCAACACGGCCGTAGACCTGCTGAGCGAAAAACTGTCGGATGAGGGGGTAAACGTGCTGCGGGTGGGCAATCCCGCACGGGTGTCTGACCGCCTGCTGTCCTTAACGCTGGACAGCAAAATGGCGGCGCACAGCAGCAACCGGGACATCAAACGGCTGAAGAAACAGGCCAGCGAGTTCCGCGACATGGCGCACAAGTACAAGCGGAACTTTGGCAAGGCGGAACGTGAGCAACGCAAAGCCCTGTTTGACGAGGCCCGGAAAGTCATGAAACAGGTGGAGCAAACGGAACAGTATATAATAGACGACCTGCTGTCCAAAGCCCAGGTGATCACCGCCACGCTGGTAGGCGCCAACAACTACATGATACGCCACCTCACTTACCAGACAGTAGTAATAGACGAGGCCGGCCAGGCCCTGGAGCCGGCCTGCTGGATACCCATCCTCAAAGCAAAAAAAGTAGTGCTGGCGGGTGATCATTTCCAGTTGCCGCCCACCATCAGATCCACCGAAGCGGCGCAAAAAGGCCTGGCCACCACCCTGCTGGAAAAATGCGCCGCGCTGCACCCGGAAGCGGTGACCCTGCTGGAGGAACAGTACCGTATGCACGAAGACATTATGCGCTACTCCTCCACCGTATTTTACGGGCAGCGGTTAAAGGCGCATGCCTCCGTAGCGCAGCACCTGCTGTTCCCCGGCGATGAGCCGCTGGCGTTTGTAGACACCGCCGGCTGCGGTTTTGACGAAAAAGCGGAAGGCACCAGCATTACCAACCCGGAGGAAGCCGCATTCCTGTTCAAACACTTAATGCAACTGGTGAACGCCCTGGGCGCCCATTATAAGCCGGCGCAGTTCCCCAGCATTGCCGTCATATCTCCCTACCGGCAACAGGTGCAACTACTGCAGGAGCTGCTGCCGCACACGCCCGCCTTCCGGCTGTACGGGGACAGGATAGCTGTCAACACCATTGACAGCTTCCAGGGCCAGGAACGCGACATTGTATACATCGGCATGACACGGAGCAATACGGAAGGCCGGATCGGCTTTCTTTCGGACATACGCCGGATGAACGTAGCCATGACACGGGCACGGAAAAAATTAGTGGTGATCGGCGACAGCGGTACGCTCTCCCAACTGCCGTTCTATGAAGACTTCATTGCCTACGCCGGTGAAAAGGATGCTTACCGGAGCGCCTGGGAACTGGTGGATAGCTGATCCAATGCGGACAACTGCTCCTGCAAACGATGCGCTTCCGCCAGCAATGCACGGTCCAGGATATACGGCTCAATGTCCCGTACAGGGCTGAGCCGTTCTTTTTTGAACACCTCCCCGAAAGCATACGGTTTCAGGCAAAAGCCCCATTGGGCCAGGTGCTCAAAAACCTGTTCATGATAGTCTGCCAGCCGGGCATGACTGATCACCAGGAAACGCTCCGGCGCCAATTGCTGCAGGTGTTCCAGGATGATGCGGTTATAGTTGATCCATACTTTCAGGAAATGCTCGCTGTATGTTTTATACAACTGTTTCCTGTGGCGCCGCCGGCCGGTTTTCCGCCAGATGAATGCTGACAGGCCTTTCTTATCCAGCGCGGTGCTGAGATCTATGAGGTACAGGCGGCGAATAAGGGAGCTCACCACGGTATGGAAGTCGCGCCATATCACCAGGTAAAGGGCGTTCTCCGGCAGCAGTTGACGGTATACCGGCAGGAAGAGGCAGGTGCGCGGCTCCTTCCATCCCCATTGCCGCTGCTGTACCTGCCGGTCGTTGAGCAGGGCTTTTATTTCCGCTACCTGTGCAGCCGTTAAAGCCGGCAATGGGTGCCCGATCATACCGTCCTGCGGCAATTGCAGGGCCGCCAGTATAGCCCGGTGCATGTCAAAGAAGGCCCTGTCCTCAAAATGCCCATCCTCGTTACCGGTGCCCGGTCCTATAATTTCATGCCCCACATGCAGGCCGCATTTATGCAGCCACTGCGCCAGCATGGAGGTGCCGGAGCGGTGCATCCCTGTGATGACCATGATCTTTTTTTCCGGCAGCGGCATGGAGCGCCGGATCAGGGCTACTACCTCCTCCGCAGCATCATCCACGGTGGCCGTATGGGTATGCAGGTGGAGCTCCGGGTGGGCAGGCGGTTCAAAAGGGTCGTTTACGCCTGTTAAATTGTAGATCTTGTCAGGATGGCCGTCCGGTAGCCCGGCTCTTTTATACAGGCCTTTGGTATCGCGCTGCTGCAGCACATCCAGCGGACAATCCACGTATACGGTGCATACTCTTTTATATTTGTCCGCCAGTTCTTTACGCACATCATCATAAGGATTGATGGCGCTGATGATGCACACCACTCCATGTTTGGAGAGCTGGCCGGCTACAAACCCCAGCCGGCGGATGTTCTCGCAGCGGTCTTCCCGGGAAAAGCCGAGGTCCCGGCATAACACCTGCCGGTAATCATCTCCGTCAATTATCTCAACGGGAATACCGTGGGTAGCCGCTTTGGATTTCACACTTCTGGCAATGGTAGTTTTGCCCGCCCCCGACAGTCCGCATAGTTGTATGATCATTGCATGGTATTTTCTGCGCTCAGTCCGACAGACATAAGGAAAATGGGAACAGTTGGCGGATATGCTGCACAAATTACAATTTTCCCCAATTGAGTACCCGGTACAATAGATGGAAGGTTGAATTTTGTCTGCCTGTGAAACGCTTTACCAATAGTGACGGCCCTGTCAGTGAATTGCTTTGAAGAAGCGGCTCCAGCGCAGGCCTTTTTCATCATAGCTTAACCAGGTGATCCAGGCCTTGCCCACTACATGATCTTCCGGCACAAAGCCCCAGTAGCGGGAATCCAGGGAGTTGTGGCGGTTATCGCCCATCATCCAGTAGTAATCCATTTTAAAGGTATAGGTAGCTGCAGGCCGGCCGTTAATGTAATAAGCGCCGGTCTTTTCTTCCAGCCGGTTGCCTTCATATACGGCAATAATACGGCGGTACAGGGCTATGTTGCTGCGGTTTATTTTCACGGTCTTCCCCTTTTGCGGGATGACGAGGGGGCCAAAATTATCCTGGGTCCAGCGATACCAAGCGGTATCATGCGGAAACACGGCCGGGTCCGGCAGCTCATCCAGCTCCGGCCGGATATGTTTTACAATGTTGAAAGAGCGGATGGCTGCTACGTCAGCCGCGGTGAGGTTGTACTTATACAGGCCGGCGCTATCGCCTGCCACGGGCGGATCGATCACACCCATATCCTCGAGGCGGGCGGGGTTCAGCCCTTCTTCACCTGTTTGTATCCAGTAGGGCATTTCTCCTTCCGGCGGCACGGGCGCCGGCGCTCCATTGATATATACCACACCGTCCCTTATCTGCAGGGTATCACCGGGTATGGCCAGGCAGCGCTTGATGATGTTCTCCCGCTTGTCCACCGGGCGCGCTATCACATTGTACCGGCTCCAGACACGGTCCCTGCCCTGCCTTCTCACCAGGTCATAGTAATTGCTGATCTGCTCTACTTCCAGGGCTACCGTATCTCCTTCCGGCAGGTTGAACACCACGATGTCGTTCCTGTGGATCTTCGTAAAGCCGGGCAGGCGCATGTAGGGCCACTGCACGGCGGTGCTGTAGGAAGGCGTATAGTCTGTGAGCGGCATTTTGTTATGCACCAGGGGCACGGCCAGCGGCGTCATCGGGATGCGCGGCCCGTAGCTGACCTTGCTTACAAACAGGTAGTCATTGACCAGCAGGGTTCTTTCCATAGATCCGCTGGGGATACAATAAGCTTCAAAAATAAAAGTGCGTATAAGCGTAGCGGCAATGATGGCAAATACCCCGGCATCCAGCCATTCGCGGAACTTGGATTTTTTTGAGGGCGTTGCAGGGCGCTTTCTCCAGGCAGGGAACATGAGGAAATATTTTACCAATGAATATACTTAATGCAACGGAAAATATTCCCCACAATATTACCAGTGGTCATACAAAAATGCCGGCAGGCGCAATGCCGGGGGACATGGCGGATGTATGACCATGTTGCTTTGGCATTGCGCCTGCCGGTGCTTGCTTACTTGATGCATTAATCGTGCCCTTCCAGCTTTACTACCTTGTTGTAAAGGCCCAGCAGCAGGAAAGGCGCCGCCCACTGTCCTACAAAAAGACTTTTGTCCTTCCAGCCGGTCAGTTGCAGTGCCAGGGAAATCCCCATGGCGCCTACGGCCGCCCACAGGTATACGTCTGAAGGCACTTTGGCCGTTTGTTTTTCAATAGCTTTTGCTACTTTACCTTCCTGATGCTCAGGATTAAAACTTGTTGCCATAACAATTTCTTTTACGGGTGATCAACTATTCCTAATGGCCCTAAAATCTGTGCCAAAAGCCAGCAGCCGGGCCCGGCGCGCTACAGGTATGGGAAAAGTGCGTATGATTTAATTTCACTACTTTTAGCCATCAAAAAAATATTTGAATGGCAACTACCAAGATTACTGTAAACAGCAACGGCTCTCTGAAAGTGGAAGGAGATTTTGAAATTGTGGACAAGAACGGGAATAAATATGACCTGGGGGGAAGGGACGTTGTTTCCATTTGCCGCTGCGGGCTATCCAGGAACAAACCTTTTTGTGATGCGTCTCACAAGGGGCATTTCGAGCATGAGGCCATTGCTTTTGCACTGCCTCCGAAAAAGACCAGCTAATAACAAGATGCTTCGCTGCCCGGCCCGCACCAGGGGCCGGGCAGCCACTGCAGCTATCTTTACTTTTCTTTCTGTACGTTGACGGCGTTCAGGCCTTTTTGCCCGTTCTCCACTTCAAAGGTCACTTTGTCCCTTTCCTTGATCGGTTCTGTCAACTGCCTGATATGCACAAATATGCTCTCCTGGGTTTGCTGGTCGATAATAAATCCATATCCTTTTGACTCGTTGAAGAACTTCACCACGCCTTTGCGCGGGCCTTCTATCGGCTCTTCTTCTACCTGCCTGGGAACACCCAGTTGAATATCTTCCGGATTAATCTCTTTTTTCTTGGTCGGATCAGGAGGCGTGGAAGAAAGGTTGCCGTTTTCATCAATGTAAGCCATCATATCTTCGAGTGACTTGCCCTTGTTACTGCCCTTTCTTGCTTCCTTTTTCTCCAGTTTCTCCTGTTTTTGCTTTGCTTTTTTCTTTTCTTTTTCTTTTTTACTTACAGACTCTCTTGATCTAGCCATATTTAGATTTAATGTTTGATAATACTATAAAGATCACTATTTTCCGGGAAAGGGCCACAGATTTATTATTATTTTATATCTATCAGGCTGTTATTCCCACTCTTCCTCATATACAAACTTTGGCATCTGCCATTCATAACGGATGGCCAGCAGGCGTAGCAGCAACCCGGCCACTGCGGCTGCAATAGTGGCCCAGTGCGAGCTCAGGCCCAGTGCTTCCAGTCCCAGGTAAATACCGCCGGTAACAATAGCGGCGCTGGCATAGATCTCTTTGCGGAAAAGCAGGGGAATATCATTGCACAGCACGTCGCGCAGCACGCCGCCGGCGCAGCCGGTGATTACACCGCTCAGCATGACGATGATGGCAGGCAATTGCATCTCTTCCGCCACCTGGCAGCCTATGATAGTGAACACCACCAGGCCCAGCGCGTCCAGGTAAAGGAACAGCGTGCGCAAACGGCGCATGAAGGAAGCGATGAGCCCTGCAAACAGGGCGCCGCCCGCCGTGATGAGGAGGTATTCCGGGTGGCTTACCCAGGTCATGGGATAATGTCCCAGCAGGATATTGCGCAGCGTGCCGCCGCCCAGGGCGGTGACCCAGGCAATGATGCAAACGCCCACCCAGTCCATCCTGCGCCGCCCGGCGGACAAAGCAGCCGTCATAGCCTCTGCAGTGATGGCAATGATGTATAGAATGTGCAGCATAGCGATATACAGGTGATTTTACCAGATAAAGTAATTAAAAAAAATCAGTTTTATAGTTAGCTTTATAGTATGAAGTTCCACGGTACCGGCATATGGTTCATCAGCCTGTTGGTAGCGGCATGTTTTTGCGGGCAGCATGTGCAGGCGCAGTCTGCCACGCCCCGCTTTAAGGTGATCGCTTTTTACAATGCTCAACACGACCAGGCGCATATCAGCTATGTGCACGAAGCCAACAAATGGTTCCCTGCCATCGCGAAAAAATACCACTTCACATATGACTCCACGAATAACTGGGATAACCTGAATGCCGCTTTCCTGGCGCAGTACCAGGTGGTGATCTTCCTGGACGCACGGCCGGAGCTGCCGGCGCAGCGGAAAGCGTTCAGGAAATACATGGATCACGGCGGCGCCTGGATGGGATTTCATTTTGCCGGGTTTGCGCTCACGCCTTCGGAATACCCGCAGGACTGGGACTGGTACCACAATGAGTTCCTGGGCGCCGGCTCCTATGTTGGCAATACCTGGCCGGCTACTGCCGCTTTCCTGCGCGTGGAAGATAATACGCACCCTGCTACCCGGCATTTGCCGCAGGTGTTCCGGTCCTCGCCCAATGAATGGTACCGCTGGTCCAATGACCTGCGCGCCAACCCGGACATCCGGATACTGCTGTCCATTGACCCCAGCAGCTTCCCGCTGGGCAACGGCCCCAGGGCGTATGAAACATGGCATACCGGCTATTATCCCGTAGCATGGACCAACGAGCGGTACAGGATGCTCTATATCAACATGGGGCATAACGACATAGACTACGAGCACAAAACCAACAAAACACTATCATATACATTTGCCAACAACATCCAGGACAGGCTGATCATTGACGGCCTGCTGTGGCTGGCTGGCAGTAACAGTAAAAAATAGCATTGCGTATGGCACCCTTTGATATTTTATATGATGAGATCATTTCCTTCCTGGGCATCGGGGCATTGCTGGAGATGTACCGGACCGGCGACTATCACGCCCTCCTGTCGCTGAACGGCATCCTGTCGGCCGTCTCTCCCGTGATCCCGTTCCTGCTGCTGATAGAAGTAGGGCGGGCGCTGGTATACAAGCGTTTCCGGATAGAGGATTACAAGATACCCTTCCTGATCTTTGTGGCCAACCGTTTTATTTCCAGGTTCATTTCCATTGCAGCCATCGCGTTTTGCATAGGGCTGTTTGAAAAATATGCGCTGTTCAAAACCAGCTTTACCTGGTACTGGCTGATCTATGGTTACGTGATCTGGGAGCTGGCGCATTTTGTGTACCATTACCTGGGGCACAAGGTAAGGCTGTTCTGGTGCCTGCATTCCACGCATCACGCGCCGCAGAGCATGAACCTTTCCGTTACCTATGCGCACTTTTTCCTGGAAGCGCCCTATGCCGATGTGATCCGCACCAGCATCTGCATACTGGCAGGCGTTAACCCGCCGCTGCTATTCTTCATCATGTTCATTGACGGCACCTGGGGGGCTTTCATTCATGTGGGCGAGAATATCATTAAAGACGGCCGCATGGGCTTCCTGAACAAGGTCATACTCACGCCGTCTCACCACCGGGTGCATCACGCGCGGAACCCGCTTTACATGGACACCAATTTCTGCAATCTCCTCAATATCTGGGACAAGGTATTCGGCACTTTCCAGTACGAAAAAAGGGACCTGGCCATTGAATACGGCATTTCCCGGCCCATGAACCCCAATAATTTCTGGGATGTGTACTTCGGGGAGTTTTACGCGCTGTGGAAGGATATTGTAAAAGCGCCGGGCATCCGCAACAAGCTGCTTTATTTCGTAATGCCGCCCGGCTGGAGCCACACCGGCGACCATAAAACGGCCCGGGTGGTAAAGCAGGCTTACCTGGCGCAGCAACAGGCGCAGCCGGCGCAGGAAACAGTACAGCCTGCCGCACCGGTGGCCTGATCATTGCAGTTATGCTCATAAAAAGCATATGAACAGGCAAATCACCATTACGCTGGATGGAGTGCAGTATATGATAGATGTGGAAATAGAACGGCTGCCGGATGCCATTGTTTACCACGTACAGCGGCCGAAGCAGTTTGCATCAGAGCTGCCGGCCACCTTTGATATTACCCGGCCGAAGCATGCGGATCAACCGCAATATGACGGGCAGGCGCTGACGGAAAAAGGCCGGCAGATCATGCGGGCGGTATGGGAGCAGCTCTCCACCCTGCCGCCGCAGTTTGCAGGCGGCGGAGGCTCCGGCCGTATATAAATAATACTGTTCTGCTTAGCTGTAGCGATCGTTGCGCCAGGGGTACGCGGTGTTGGAGTACCCTCTTTCTTCCCAGAAGCCCGGCTTGTTAAAAGGTAAGAATGTTATCCGTTTGATCCATTTGGAGCCTTTCCATGCATAGAGCTGCGGGGTGATCATGCGCACCGGCCCGCCGTGCTCCTGCGGCAGCGGTTGCCCGTCTACCGTATGCGCCAGCAGTACATCCGGCTTCAGCGCTTCTTCCAGCGCCACGTTGGTGGTATAATCATCATAGCCATAGCACAGGATATGCGAAGCCGTTTCCTTTGGCTGCACCAGCGCTGCAATATCCAGCAGCCGCACGCCTTTCCAGTGCATATCCAGCCTGGACCAGGTGGTCACACAATGAAAGTCGGATGTGTCCCCGGTTTGCGGCAGGGCCATAAAATCGTTCCAGCTAAGCTGCACGGGATTTTCTACCTCACCGTCCACGGTCAGCATCCATTCCTCCGGCGGTATCTCAGGCTGTATGCCCAGGTCCAGTACCGGCCATTTCCGGGTAACCACCTGCCCTACCGGCACCACGGGCATACCATGCCGGTTGGGCTTACCGCTGCCCATGGGCTTGTTGTCCGCAACGGAAGGCGTGCGTTTCATTTTTTCCTCAAAGCGGGCTTTCAGTTTCATGCGCGCCTCTACGATCCGTTTCAGTTTTCCTTCATCTTCCATGCCCTAAAGTTACTGCTTTAAATAATGCGCCATCTACTGACCGGGAACAGGCACCAAAGTTGCTGCATCACACTCATCAATCATTGCACATATGAAAATTGTGGCTTACCCCGGCGAACCCTACCCTTTGGGCGCCACCTGGGACGGAAAGGGTGTTAACTTTGCCGTATACACGGAGAGCGCAACACAGGTGCAGCTCTGCCTTTTTGACGAGCCCAAAGGCGCTGCAGAAACGGTTTCAGTCCAGCTCATGGAGCGCTCCAACCATGTATGGCATGTATACCTGCCGGGCATACAACCCGGGCAGTTGTACGGCTACCGCGTGGATGGCCCCTATGAGCCGCAGCAGGGGCACCGCTTTAACCGGAACAAGCTGCTGATAGACCCTTATGCCAAAGCCATCGCCGGCACCATTTCCTGGCACAATGCGCTCTTTGGCTACGAAATGGGGCATGCGGACGAGGACTTAAGCTTCAGCGAAACGGACAGCGCTCCCTTTATTCCCAAGTGCGTGGTGGTGGATGAGCATTTTGACTGGGAGGGGGACCAGCATCCGAAAGTGCCCTATAACGAGAGTATTATCTACGAAGCGCATGTAAAGGGCTTTACCCAACTGCACCCGGATATACCGGAGGAATGGCGGGGCACCTATAAAGGCATGAGCCACCCCGCCGTGATCGATTACCTGAAAGCGCTGGGCATTACCGCCGTGGAGCTGATGCCGGTGCACCATTTTATAACAGACCGGCACCTGGCAGACCGGGGGCTGACCAACTACTGGGGCTACAATACCATCGGCTTTTTTGCGCCGGATGTACGCTACGCCGCTACCGGCATCCGGGGGGAACAGGTGCGGGAATTCAAGGAAATGGTAAAAGCGCTGCACAAGGCCGGCATAGAAGTGATACTGGATGTGGTGTACAACCACACCGGGGAAGGCAACCACCTGGGCCCCACGCTGTCCTTCCGGGGCCTGGACAATGCGGCCTATTACCGGCTGATGGAGGACCGGCGCTACTACATGGACTATACCGGCACCGGCAATACCCTGAACGCCCGCCTGCCCAGCGTACTGCGGCTGATCATGGACAGCCTGCGCTACTGGATACAGGACATGCATGTGGACGGTTTCCGCTTTGACCTGGCGGCCACGCTGGCGCGGGAGCTGCACGAGGTGGACCGGCTCAGCGCGTTCTTCGATATCATACACCAGGACCCCGTGATTTCACAGGTAAAGCTGATAGCGGAGCCCTGGGACATCGGGGAAGATGGATACCAGGTAGGCAAGTTCCCGCCGGGATGGGCGGAATGGAACGGCAAGTACCGCGACAGCATCCGCGATTACTGGCGGGGGGCCGACAGCTCCCTGGCAGAGTTCGCCTCCCGCTTTACCGGCAGCGCCGACCTGTACAAGGAAGAATACCGCCGGCCTACCGCCAGCATTAATTTCATTACCGCGCACGACGGTTTTACCCTGGCCGACCTGGTGTCCTACAACGAAAAACATAATGACGCCAACGGGGAAGATAACCGCGACGGGGAAAGCCATAACCGCTCCTGGAACTGCGGCGAAGAAGGCCCCTCCGATGACCCGTTGATCCATACCCTGCGGCGGCGGCAGCAACGGAATTTCCTCACTGCCCTCTTACTTTCGCAGGGTGTACCCATGCTGCTGGCCGGCGATGAAGCAGGCAGAACGCAGCAGGGCAACAACAATGCTTACTGCCAGGATAACGAGATCAGTTGGCTGCACTGGGACCGGTTGGATCACCAGTTGCTGCAGTTCACGCAAAAGCTCATCGCCTTAAGGCGGCAACACCCGGCCTTTTGCCGCCGGCGCTGGTTCCGCGGGCAGCCGGTGGAGGGCAGCGGCGTGGAAGATATTGCCTGGTTCCTGCCGGAAGGCCCGCAGATGTCCGAAGAGAACTGGGCCACCGGCTTTGCCAAATCGCTGGCAGTATACCTGAACGGAATGGCGCTGCGGGCCATTGGCTCCAAAGGGGAAAAGATAACGGACAACAGCTTCTACATCCTGTTCAACGCGCACCAGGGGCCGCTGGACTTCCGGCTGCCCGGCCCCGAATACGGGAAGGAGTGGCAACTGGTGCTGGACACCAGCCTGCCCAATGCCCCGCAAAAACGCCATAAGGCCGGCAGTATTGTAAAAGCAGGCGGGTTGTCCGTAGTGCTGCTGATGCACACGGCAAAGAATAACACATCGATCTAGCTGACCAGCATCGCCACCGGGAATTTCTCCAGGATGTGCAGCGGCAGGCATCCCTGTTCCACCACTACCTCCTCCCCGGTGAACACATGCCGCCATACTGCCGGCGCGCCTTCCGGCAGCACCAGTCGCCGGCTGTCTGCCGTTCCCGGTGTTACCTGGGACAAAAGGGGCGCTATGACCAGGCACCACTGATCTCCAAAGTTGCGGGCATAAGCAATCAGGTCCTGGCCATCGTCGCCATAGAGGGGCAGGTAAGCGCCTTTGCTGAACAGCGCCGCCCTTTCCCGCCGGGCGCGCAGGGCTTTCCAGGTCACAAACAGCTTTTCCGCGCCCTGTGCGCGGCGCTCCTGCAGGTAAGCCAGCAGTGGCCCGGTTCCCTCCTGCTCCAATTGCTGCAGGGCAGCCAGCTCCTGCCTGCGCAGCGCATAGTCCACCGGCCGCCGGTTGTCCGGGTCTACGAAACTCAGGTCCCATAGCTCGCAGCCCTGGTAAATGTCCGGAACGCCTGGCGTAGTGATCTTGACCAGTGTTTGCGTTAAGCTGTACAGGGCGGCCTGCTGCAGGGGCTGTTCAAGAAAAGTGCGCAGGCTCTCCACAAAGGGGCTGCCTGCCGCCAGTATGCTCCTGATAAAGCGCAGGCAGGCCTGCTCATACGTCTCGTTGGGCTCAGACCAGCTACTGTGCACCTTTGCTTCCCGCAGCACTTTCACCAGGTAATCTGACAAGCGTGTTATCAATTCCTCCGTGATCACGCCATCCGGCGGAAAGCCGCCTATGATGGACTGGTAAATGAAATATTCATCGTTCATGTCCGGCGCAGACTGTTCAGCATCCTGCACGGACCATTCCCTGTTCATGGCATGCCAGTGCTGCACCTGCTGTATCCACTGGTGCGGGTGCAGAGTCAGGGTATTCAGGCGGATGCGCGCATCCTCCCCCCGCTTGGTATCATGCGTGGCGGTCGTATTGATGGACAGTGGACAGAACCGCAGGCGGAGCTGCGCCCGTTCATGGAACAGCGGCAGGGAGCAGCGGTTGCCCTCCGGCGCGTCGCCCACCTCGTTATGCGATATCAGTGCGTTATACACATAGAACGCGGTATCCTCCACGCCTTTCGCGGTGAGGGGACCGGTGAACTGCATGACGCGCTGCAGGAAGCGCAGCGTTGCAGCACTGCCGCCGCGTTGCCACCAGGAGTAGATCACATCTATGGCCTTTGACAAAGCGGGGTTTGCCCGCAAGGCCCCGTTCAGCGCATAGTCCAGCAGCGAAATGCTGCGCGTGGAAAGGGGCCAGCGCTCCGGGTAAACGCGGTATACGGGCAGGTGCACCATGAACAGGCCCAGCGCCGCTTTCAGTTCCTGCGCTTCCACACCGGGCGGCACCAGTCCCAGCCCGTAGGCGTAACGCACCAGGTTGTCCCATTCTCCGTGCAGGTGCGTTTGGAGTATCAGTTGCTTTTTGGCGTTCACCAGGCGCTCGTACCCGCAGAGATTGGGGAAGCGGCTGCGGTAGAAGCGTCCTATCATTTCAAAGCCCATCCGCTCCGTGAGCAACTGGCTGACATCGCCCAGGAACTCATAGCCGGTGGTGCCCTGCAGGGGCCATTCCCGGGGCAGGGCCTCATGCGCCGCCAGTATCTTCTCCGCTATAATGTAGCAGGAGTTGCCCAACAGCTCCCGCAGGCGGCGCACGTAGCCGCCGGGGTCCCGCAGTCCGTCAATATGGTCAATACGGAAGCCTTGCACCAGTCCTTCGGCGTACAACTGGCGCAGCAGCACGTGGTAGTCGTCAAATACCTGTTGGTCCTCCATGCGCAGGCATATCAGGCCGTTGATGGTAAAAAAGCGGCGGTAGTTGATCCGCTCGTCCGCTTCCTGCCAGTGGGTGAAAGTATAATACTGGTTTTCCAGGAGGGATGCCAGGAGGACATCGTCCGCATTTACTTTTGCCGCCAGTTGCTGCAGGCGTTGCTCCTTTACAGCGGCAAACAGCGTATGCTTCTGCTCCCGCCATTCCGCCGGCGTTACATGGCGCACGGCCCCCCTTTTCAGGCCGCACAGCAACTGGCGGATATCGGCGCCGGCATCTGTCAGCATCCCCAGCAGCACATCATACGCGGACACCGACAGGGGAAATTCCAGCATACCGTTCTGCACTTTCCAGCCACCCGGCGCGTATACCAGCTTTATTTCCCGGGCAGCAACAGCGGCCTCCGGGGATTTGTCCAGGAAGGGCAACATCAGCTTGCCATGCAGCGCAGCATCCGGGTACTCCCAGTCAATATCAAAATACCGGTAATATGGCGACAGGCGCCCTCTTTCCAGCACATCCACCAGGCGGCTGTTGGATGGATGCAGGGCCATATGGTTGGGCACAATATCCTGTATCCAGGAAATGCCCCTGGCCTGCAGCTTTTTATGCAATGCCCGCCACTCCTCCAGGGTACCGATAGCAGGATTGATGGTATGCGGGTCTGTTACATCGTACCCGTGCGTGCTGCCCGGGACCGCTTCAAAAACGGGGGAAGCGTAAATGGTGCTGATGCCCAGTTCATATAAGTAGTCCAACTGTTCCTCCAGGTGACGGAAAGTAAAATCCCCGTTGAATTGTACGCGGTAAGTTGACACGGGTGCGAATACATCATCATGTTTCATTTGCAAAAAGTTTAAGCGCTGTAGTTTCATAGATAACAGCAGATAAAGGCGATACCCTGATAAACCCTTCTTCCGGGCGGTCGGCAGCGGTAGTACCGGGACCATTCCATGCTTCCTCCGCGGAATCAAACAGTTTCCGCACCGGCTGCATGCCCGCGGAATGCCATACCTGTTCCTGCCGGTCAAAATTGAACAGTATCAGCAGCCGGTCCTGCGAATGTTCATCTTCCCGCTCCAGCACCAGCAGGGCATCATTCAGCACGGCGTGCACCCGGGTGCCCTCGCGGCGGTCATTGCGCAGGGCCGGCCTGTTCTTGCGGAAATCAATTAAAAAGCGGTAGCAGGCCAGCAGGGCTGCATTGTCCGGCGATTGCATATCCCAGCTCAATACGGAAGCCTGGAATGTTTGCAGCGACTGCGGGTCCGGCGCTTCCCCACCTGCATGGAATGCGGCAAACTCCCGTTTCCTTCCTGCCTGCAAGGCGCTGATCAACTGCGGATCTCCGTGGGAGGTAAAGAACAGGAACGGGCGCCGCTCTCCATATTCCTCTCCCATGAACAGCAGGGGCACAAATGGCGAAAGCAGCACCGTAGCGGCGGCCAGCTTCAGGGCCTCAAAAGGCAGCAGCGCGCCCAGGCGCTCGCCCAGCATACGGTTGCCCACCTGGTCATGGTTCTGGGCAAACACTACGAACTGGCTGTAGGGGTTGTGCTCCGGCAGCGCGCCAAAGCGGCGTTTGCGGTGCGGGGAATACTGGCCCGTGTATACATAGGCGTGCTCAAAAGCGGCCGCCAGTTGCGACAGGCAGCCAAAGTCCTCGTAGTAGCCGTTGCGCTCACCGGTCAGGCGGCTGTGCAGCGCATGGTGAAACTCGTCCGCCCATTGCCCGTGCAGGCCGTAGCCGCCTTTTTCAACCGGGTTAATGTAGCGCGGGTTGTTCAGGTCTGTTTCCCCGATCAGCACTTTCTTTTTCCCGGTGCGCGCCTCCAGTTGCTGCACGGCTTCCGCCAGTTCCTGCACCACATGCAGCGCGCTGCTGTCCCAATAGGCATGTACGGCATCCAGGCGCAGCCCGTCCATATGAAATTCGTCCAGCCACATCAGCGCGTTCTGTATGTAGAACGCCCGCACTGCATCGCTCCAGGCCCCGTCAAAATTGATGGCCTGTCCCCAGGGTGTGCAGTACCGGTCTGTAAAATAGGGGCCGTAGTCCTGAAGGTAGTTGCCTTCCGGTCCCTGGTGGTTGTACACGACATCCAGTATCACGGCCAGCCCCAGGGCATGCGCGGTATTCACCAGCTCCTTCAGGTCATCTGCGCTGCCGTAGGCGTTGTGTAACGCAAAAGGGTATACGCCATCATACCCCCAGTTACGGCGACCGGGGCATTGCGCCAGGGGCATGATCTCAATGGCTGTAATGCCCAGCTCCAGCAGGGCCGGCAGGCGGCTGATAATGCCCTGCAGGGTGCCTTCCGGCGTGAAGGCGCCGGTATGCAGTTCATAGATGATCATCTCCTCCAGGCGCATGCCTGTCCAGTGATCGTCTGTAAACGTAAAGGCGGCGGGATCTGTAACGGCGGAAGGGCCATGCACGCCTTCCGGCTGGTTGCGGGAGGCGGGATCGGGCCTTTGCAGCGTGCCATCCAGCAGGTAATAATACAGGGCGCCGGGACGAATGCCCGCCACCAGCACCTCCCAGTACCCTTCCTCATCGCGCTGCATGGGATAAGTGTTTTCCCGGCTGCCGGGCAGCAGCAGGGTGACATTTTCCCGGAACGGCGCCCATACCCTGAACTGGCATTCGCCCCTGGCGTTCAGGAGCGCGCCCTGGCATTTATAGATCCTGCTTGTCATGTTTCCGATTTCTGTTGTAAATAATGGTCCATGCTTTCAGCCTTGCCACCACCTCCGGGCTAAACTGCCCCGGCAGCATGCGCCAGCGCCAGTTGCCCGCAGCTACGGCCGGTTTGTTCATGCGCGCGCTGCTGTCCAGCCGGAGTATGTCCTGCATGGGCAGTACCGCAGTTTGCGCTACGGAAGCATACGCCAGGCGGCCCAGCACATCCGGGGCTTCTTCCTCCGTTATTTCCCGGCCCAGGTATTGCGCCAGCCGGCAACGGTCTTTCGCGGCAGCATCTTCCCGGAACCACCCGCGGGTGGTGTTATTGTCATGCGTGCCCGTGTACACGAAAAAAGGAAGGCGGTAATTATGCGGGATATGCGGGGAGCCGGGCATATCGTCCCCGAAGGCGAACTGCAGCACTTTCATGCCGGGCAGACCGAATTTATCGCGCAGCGCCAGCACGGCATCGTCTATCTCGCCCAGGTCCTCCGCTACAAAAGGCAGGTCGGGGAAAGCACGCTGCAACGCCCTGAACAGCCCTGCGCCGGGACCGGGCTTCCATAGCCCGTTCACGGCAGTATCTGCCCCTGCAAGCACCTCCCAGTAGGCGGCAAATGCGCGGAAATGATCCAGGCGCAGCAGGTCGTACCATTCCAGGTTCCGCTGCAGGCGTTGTATCCACCAGGTATAGCGCTGCGCTTTTAATGCCTTCCAGTTGTACACCGGCATATTCCAGAGCTGGCCGCTGGCATTGAAATAGTCCGGCGGTACGCCGGCAACCGCCCGCATGTTCCCCTTCCTGTCCAGCCGGAAGAGATCCCGGTGCGCCCATACATCCGCGGAATCATAGCTCACGTATATGGGCAGATCACCCAGCAACTGTATGTCCAGTTTATTACAATATCTTTTCAATGTCTGCCATTGACGGTCAAATATGAACTGCTGCCATCTTTCCTTTTCCGCCACCGCCTCCATGCCAGGCGCTGCGGCCTGGCCGTCCCGGTAGGGCCGCTCCCATTGGTTCCAGGGCCGGCCCTGGTGCCATTCCGATAAAACTTTATACCGCACAAAATCCTCCAGCCAGTAAGCCTGCTCCCGGCAAAAGTCGTGGTAGGCTGCCTGCAACGCCGCCGCCCGGCCGGCGCAAAAATGCCCGTAGGCCCGGTCCAGCAAATGCATTTTCACCCGGCGCGCCTGGTCAAAATCCACGGCATCCGTTGCCGGCAGCGCTGCCGCCAGCAAGTCCTTCCTGCTCAGCAAGCCATCCGCGGCCAGCATATAGGGGCTGATCAGCAGCACGTTACCCGCCATGGCAGACAGCGCGCTGTAAGGCGAGCTTTCCCCCTGCCCCGGCAGGTTCAGCGGCAATAACTGCCAGTACTGCTGCCCGCTGTTGTGCAGCAGGCGGGCAAATTCCATGGCGGCGGGCCCGATGTCTCCTATTCCAAAGGGACCTGGTAAAGATGTGATATGCATTAATACGCCTGCGCGGCGTGCTCCTGCTGTGGACGGGTCTGTTTCCATACTCGTGGATGCCGATCCAAAAGAAATGCCTAAGTCAGCGCATACGGGAGCTGCGTATGCACGCAGCAGGTGTGTAGATAAAAATTCACTTTTTGAGGAAATTGCCGCGGTCGCCTTCCATTTGTTTCGGGAAATGGATACTTTGCAGGGCCTTTATTCTTTTTAAACCATATCGATATATGCCAACTTACCGACCCACCCCTTTTTTTCACCTTTTAAACCCTATTGTATGAAAAAGATCACCATGCTGGCGCTGGCGCTGGCAGCACTGGCCGGCTGTAGCAAAGAATACACCGGCACCACGGAAAAAACGGTTATGAAAGAAAATGCACCACAACCCGAAGCGGTAAATGCGCTGGCGCAAAGGACCATCAGCTTCAGCGGCATCAACTGGACCGTAAGAGACCAGGCGGGCCCCAGCGGACCGCACGACAATTACTGGAGCGGCAGCACCGATAACGTATGGGTGGACGCACAGGGCCACCTGCACCTGAAGATCCGCCGGGACGCCGCCACCGGGCGCTGGTATTGCTCCGAAGTGATCTCGCAGCAAAGCTTCGGGTACGGCACCTATATCTGGAAGATAGAAGGACGGGTAGACCAGTTGGACCGCAACGTGGTGCTGGGCCTGTTCAACTACAAGTCCGGCGATGACGGGCATCATGAAATAGACATCGAGTTTGCCCGCTGGGGCAACGATGCCTGGCACAACTTCAACTACACGGTATACCCGGCCTACGGCTCACCCAGCGTATCCCAAACGTTTGAGCTGGCGCTGAATGGCACCTACAGCACGTACACCTTTCACCGCACGGGTACATCCGTATCTTACGTAGCCTACCACGGGCACGGGGAAACCTACGCTTTCTTTCCCTGGAGCACGCCCGCCGGCTTCCCGGTTAGTACGGAGTCCTTACCAGTGCATATGAACATGTGGCTGTTCCAGCACATGGCGCCCGCCAACGGGCAGGAAGTGGAAGTGATCATCCATTCGTTCGAATTCAGACCACTTTGATGATGCGCGGATGTGCGGGTTTCCCCTGTACATCCGCACCTATCAAACCACCGGCAATTCAAACTGGAAAGTAGTGCCCGTACCGGGTATGCTCTGGATATTGATCCTGGACTGGTGCAGGTCCAGTATCTTTTTCACAATGGCCAGGCCCAGCCCCATCCCTTTGCTGGCCTGCACTTCCGGCTGGCCGGACTGTTTATACCTTTCAAAAATATAGGGCTGGTCCTCCAGGGCGATGCCCGTACCATTGTCCGATACGGCAATGCCAATGCCGGAGGCCTTGTTGGTAAGCTTTACCCGTATACAGCCGTTCTGCTCCGTGTATTTGAGCGCGTTATCCAGCAGGTTCTGGAACACTCTTTCCACCAGCGCCACATCGGCAAACACGGCCGGCAGCGAGGAAGGCGAGTCCAGCTCCAGTGTGATGTTCTTTTCCTTCGCCAGTATTTCATACTTGATCAGCACATCGTTCACCAGCTCGTTCAGCAGGAACTGTTCTTTCTGCGGGGTGATCTGGTTGGCTTCGAGCTTGGAGTATTCAAAAAGCTGGTGCACCAGGTGCGACAGCCTCCTGGAGCTGCTCAATATAATGTCCAGGTATTGCTGCCGTTCTATCAGGGTCGTGTTCTCCCTGATCACCAGCGTTTCTATGTAGCCCTGCATAATAGCCAGGGGCGTGCGCAGGTCGTGGGAGATGTTGGCGATCAGCTCCTGCCGCAGCCGGTCAGCCGCGGTGATCTTGTCCATGTTGTCCACGATCACGTCCGCCATTTCATTGAAGGTGGAAGTGAGCAGGCCCAGGTCCCCTTTGGACTTACCCATGATCCTGGCGCTGTAATCGCCTTCCTTAAAGCGCTTTACGGTAGCCGCGATCCCCGCGATGCTGCGCGTGATGAGCAGGAAAATGATGATCCCTACCGCAAATGCGATGAGCAGGGTGGCAAAGAAAATATTGCCGCCCAGTTCCCAGAAAAAATTCCGGTTAAGCGCCGCCAGCACCGCTTCCTGTTTTTCGCTGGCCAGCACGGCGTACACGTAGCCGGATAGCTGCCCGTTCTCATACACCGGCGCAGCGGAAAAGATGCTTTCCTTTGCCGGCTGCTTGGGATTATCGCCGGCAATGTACTTACGCCCGCCTTCCTGTATGAACTGCTTTACCGGCGCCAGGCTCACCCGGTTGGACTTCACGGATTTATCCGGCACTACAAAATCAATGATCTTACCCGTGGTGTCCAGCAGGTACACCTCCACGCTGGGGTTGATGACCATAATGGAATGAATGATATCATGCGTGATCGCGGTATCCGGTTTACCGTTCCTGATAGGCTGGGTAGTGTTGGCCAGGTGGGCGGCCACGTTGCCGTACAACTGCTGGTTCACCTCGTTGAAATATACCCTTGACACATGCGAGCCGATAAAGAGGTAAGCAATGCCCAGCACGGCCAGCAGCCCGGTAAACACGGCAGATATTTTCCAGAACAGGAGATTGCCCCTGATGAATTTTACAGGCATTATGATGCGGTTTATTGCTATTTACAATTCTTCGTTAAAGCGGTAGCCCACGCCCCAGGTGGTCAGTATATACTTGGGATGCGAGATGTCTATTTCAATTTTCCCCCGGAGCCGGTTAATGTGGGAGTTGACCGTATGCTCATATCCTTCAAAGTCGTAACCCCATACCAGGTTGAGCAATCGCTTGCGGGTGTAGCTTTTGCCGGGATTAGCCGCCAGGAGGGCGAGCAGCTCAAATTCCTTGGGAGAAAGGTCCACCCGGCTGCCGTTCAGCGTTACCTTGCGTTTTTCTATATCGATCTCTATCCCGTCGTATTTCAACAGGTTGCTGCCGGTGCTGTCCTCGTACACGGCCGTTTCCTCGTTGCGGCGGAAGATCACTTTCACCCGGGCAATGAACTCCCGGATGCTGAACGGTTTGGTGAGGTAATCATCCGCCCCTGTTTCCAGGCCTACCACCTTGTCTATTTCCTCCGACTTGGCGGACAGTATCATAATGGGCACGGTCCGGTTGGTCATGCGGATGCGCCGGCAGATCTCCATCCCGTTCATACCCGGCAGCATCAGGTCCAGGATGATCAGGCTGAACTTATGCTCCGTGGCCAGTTCCAGTGCGGTATCGCCATCCTGCGCACTGGTCACCTCGCAGGCAAGGTCCGTAAGGTGTATCTTTAGCAGTTCTACGATGTTGATATCATCTTCAATGACCAGTACCCTTTTCATTTATCTTCCCGTAATAATTAGTTGATGCAAATATCCGTGTAAAAAAGAAGGAAAAGCCCGCTGTGATACTTTTGTTATAATTCTGCAATGCTTCTGTAATATCCATCCCGTTGTTTTGCTTTCATAAAATTCATGATTATGAAGCAAACTTTGCACTCCGTAACCATTCTTTTGGGAATGACCCTGACCGCTACCCTTTTCTCATCCTGTAAAAAGGATGATGATATGCCACCGGAAAAGCCCTACACTTTCAAAGTGGAAAATGTGCTGAACCCACAACCGTTTGTAGCCAGCGGCACATTTAAAGGCAGCGGCACACCGCCCGTGATCCTGCCCGGGCAGAGCGTGAGCTTCAGCTTCCCTGCCGGCAAGGGGCAGGCCATCAGCTTTGCCACCATGTACGGGTGGAGCAATGACATGTTCTTTGCACCGGCCAACCCCGGTATTGCCCTGTATGACGATATGGGCCAGCCGGTGGAAGGCGATGTATCTGCACAGGTAAAGCTCTGGGATAACGGCAGCAAGATCAACCAGGCCCCCGGCATGGACAACCCGCATAACAGCGCGGATGAAAACGGCGTGGTCACGGCGGTAGACGGTATGGACGCACAGGGCCACTCCTTTTTACCGGCCGACCAACTGGTAAAAGCCATGCTGGCTTATGATGCAGACCAGTCTACCTTCACGCTTACCCTCACCAATATATCCGGCGGCACCGCCAACGAAACGCCTTTAAGCCCCGGCGTATGGGCGGTATCCAATTTCCTGGGCGGCAGCCTGCTGGGAGATATGCCGCTCTTCACGCCCGGACAGCCTGGCGCCAACGGCTTACAGCCCCTGGCTGAAATGGGCGATAACAGCGTGCTGGGCGCCTACCTGGCGGAACATACCCAGGTAGCCACCGGCCTCTCACCGGTAGTAGTGGTGGTATACAGCGGCAATATCAAGCCTATTTTCACCGAAGGACAGGCAGACTATGGCGATGGCCTGGCCAGGATAGCCCAGGAAGGCGACCAGGCAGACCTGGTGGCTGCGCTGGAGCAGATGGACGGCGTAAAGCATGTGTACGTGCTCAATCCCTCCAATACGCCTGTAACACCCGGCAACAGCGCGGAAGCACAGATAACGGTAGCTGCCAATGACCGTATTGCTTTTGCCACCATGTTCGGCAGCTCCAATGACTGGTTCTACGCTTTTGACGACATGGGCATCTCCGTGAATGAAAAAGGGGACCTTACCGGTAAGGTAAAATTGTGGGACAATGGTACCGAGATAAACGAACATCCCGGGGCGGGCAATCATCAACCAGGTTTTAATCCAGGTGCACAAAATCCCGAAAGCCAACCCATCATGGCCGTGAGCTATGAAGCATACCCGGCGCTGCCGATGGTGCAGGAAGTGATGAAAGTGACGTTGAGCAAGTAAGAAAAAAGCCAGGCGCCGGCCGCATTATAGTTTGGCGGCTATGCCAGTTGCAGCGCTGCAACTGGCATAGCCATTTTTATCAAACCGCCAGTCCCCATTTCCCCAACTGCTCCCGGGTGCTTGCATAGTCCTGGTGGCAAAGGCCGTTAATGCCCAGCCCTTCGGCAACGGATACGAACATCGCGCGGTCTTCTACGTACAGCACTTCCTGTGGCGCTACCAGCGCAATGTCCAGGGCAATACGAAAGATGTCCGCATCCGGCTTACGGAAATGTACAAAGCAGGAAGAGATAAAGAAATCCACGAACTTGTTAAGCCCGTACTTGCGGATGCGGTACTCATTCAGCTCGCGGCCTTCATTATTGACAATAGCGATCTTGATCCCATAGTCGGCTTTGATCCTGCAGACCATATCGATCATCTCGGGATAAGGCTCCGTTTGTGCAAACATGAAGTCTTTGAAGGTATCCCTGCTGAAAGGCCTTTCCTCGTAGAACACGGTCCTGAAGAGGTATTCATCGAGGGTGAGCTTTCCTTCCTCGTAGGTATCAAAAGTAAGGTGATGCCGTTCTTCGAGTTCGGGCAGGTCCAGGGAAAATTCCGCCGCAGCGCGTTTCCGGGCGGCACGGTCCCAGCCGTTGCTGAGCAGTACGCCGCCAATATCCAGGAACAAGGTGGTGATGGGAGAGGATTGTTGCATGGTTTTAAAAGTAAGTAAAAAATGAATATCATGGCGCGTTAGCCGTTCAACAACGCTTTGAGCTGCAGCACGGCGCGCTCCATCACCCCGGCGCTAAAGCCCGTAAAGCCCAGTATCAGCCCGGGCCTTTGCTTAAACCGGATCACGTAATCCGATACGGATTGCAGGATCATGTTTTCCTTCAACGCCTTCTTTTCCAACTGCGCTACATTACAGGGATGCCGCAGCCAGGCCACCAGGTGCATGCCGGTATCGCAGGCAGCTACCTCCAGGTGCCTGCTCAGGTGTTTTTCCAGCAAGCGCACCAGCTCGTCCTGCTGCTTTTTATACAGGGTGCGCATTCTTCGCAGGTGCCGGGCAAAGTGGCCCTCCTCCATGAACTGTGCAACAATGGCCTGGTCAATAACAGGGCTTTGCCGGTCGATGGTGGACTTCACCATTTTAAACTGCCTGGCCATATCGGCGGAGGGCAGTACCATGTAGCCCAGGCGCAGGGCAGGGAACAGCACTTTGCTGAACGTACCGGTATAGATCACGCGGCCTTTATCGTCCAGGCCTTTTAAGGCGGGCACGGGGCGGCCATTGTAGCGGAACTCGCTGTCATAGTCGTCCTCCACGATCCACATGCGGCGTTTGGCCGCCCACTGCAGCAGCTTCAGGCGCTCGCCTAACGGCAACGTGCCTCCGAGGGGGTATTGATGCGAAGGCGTAACGTAGGCCAGCTTTGCATCCGGGTAATGCCGGACGGCATAGTCGATGTCCAGCCCGTAGGACGTTAGCGGCACCGGGCACAGTTTACCGCCCCAGCGGGTAATAGCGCCCCTAGCGGATTGGTAGCCCGGGTCCTCCACCCAGCAGGCATCCCCTTTTTTCAGCAGCACCTGGGCCGCCAGGTTAATGGCCTGCCGGGAGCCGTTCACGATCAGCACCTGTTCCGGCGTGCATACAATAGAACGGTTAATGCGCAGGTAGTCCGCCAGCGCTTCACGCAGCGGCAGGTGGCCCTGTGTATCGCCGTAGCCAAGATGCAGCCGCTGTATATCCCGGTAAATGCCGGCGGCTATGCGCGCCCAGGTCTTGAAGGGGAAATGCTGCACGTCCGGCACTGATGACTGGAAGGGCAGCCAGGGCTCTATGGCGCTGTCCTTCTGCAGGATGTGCTGCGGCAGGGCGCTGTCCCGGTAGTCCGCCCTGGAAGCCGCCTTCGGCCGTGCGGGTGCCGGCGCTGCAGGCCGCTGTGGCGCCCGGTCCAATTGTACGCACACGTAAGTGCCGTCTCCCTTTTTTCCCTGCAGGAAGCCTTCCAGCATCAATTGTTCATAGGCCAGGAACACGCTGTTCCTGGATACGGACAGCTCCGCCGCCAGGGTGCGGGTGGAGGGCATGCGCTCCCCTTCTTTCAGCCGGCCGCCGAAAATGGCCTGCTTCACCTGCTCATATAGCTGGAGGTACAGCGGATCGGCGCTGCGCTTGTCCAGCCGGAGAAACGGCATGAATATCTGGGGAGGCGTTTTACTCATAATGGCCCTGTAAAAATAGTTAAAAATGGCTCTTTTTACGATGCCAATATACGGCTACTTTTGTTTTAAAATCAATAAGGGATGAAGATCGCATACGTATGTTACGAAACACAGGAGCAGTATTCCGCTGCCACGCAGGAAGATGAGGAAAGCCTGTTGCTGGCGCTGCTGCAGCAAAAGGGGCTGCAGATCAGCAGGGTGATATGGACCGATGAAAGTGTGCGCTGGGAAGATTATGACCTGGTGCTGGTAAAATCACCCTGGGACTACCATGAAAAGATCGGGCAGTTCTACCGCTGGCTGGACAGGATAGCTGCGCTGGGCATATGGATGCTGAACCCTCATCCCGTTATAAAATGGAACAGCGACAAACACTACCTGCAGGACATTGCCCAGGCAGGTTATCCCGTTATTCCTTCCGCCATCATAGAAAGCGGAGCGCCCACCGGGCTGGCTCCGTTTTTCCAGCAATTCAACACTACGCAACTGATCGTAAAACCATGCATCAGCGCGGGGGCCAGGCATACTTATACCATCACGCCGCAAAACCTGCAGGCCATGCAGGACACTATTGCGCCCCTGCTGCAGCAGGAAGCCTTCCTGGTGCAGCCATACGTGAAAGAAATAGAAACAGCAGGCGAATGGTCCTTCATTTTCCTGGACGGCCAGTTCAGCCACTGTGTGGTGAAAAGACCGCGCTCCGGCGATTTCCGGGTACAGTTCATTCATGGCGGCACAGCCCATGCGGACCTGCCGCCGGAAACCTACATCCAAAGCGCGGCCGCTTACGTGGAACGCTTTGCTCCGGGATGCCTGTACGCCCGCGTGGATGCGGTTATGCTAGGCGATACGCTGACCCTCATGGAGCTGGAGCTGATAGAGCCTTACCTGTTCCTGGGAGCGGTTGCCGGCGGCTATGAAAGTTATTACCGTGCGCTGGCAAAGCGGATAGCGGAACGGCAGCACACGCTGTCCGGCGCCCGGTCAATTAATCCTCACAATTTATGATACCCGTACAACAGCTATCGCTTTTTGTGCTGGCAGCTTTCCTAATGGTGATCACGCCCGGCCCCAACATGATCTACCTGGTTTCCCGCTCGGTAACCCAAGGCAAAAAAGCCGGGCTGATCTCCCTGGCCGGCGTAGCCTGCGGCTTCCTTTTCCATATCATCCTGGTGTCTTTCGGGCTGACTGCCGTGCTAATGGCTATCCCTTACGCCTATACGGTGCTGAAGACAGCCGGCATCCTTTACCTGCTGTACCTAGCATGGGAAGCGGTGAAACCGGGCAGTAAAAGCGTGTTTGAAACACGGCAGGCGCTGCAGGCAGACGGACCCTTTAAACTGTTCGGTATGGGATTTTTCACCAATGTGCTCAATCCCAAGGTAGCGGTATTCTACCTGTCCTTCTTCCCGCAGTTCATCCGCCCGGCCTACGGCGATGTGCTGTCGCAAAGCCTGGTGCTGGGCTTTACACAGCTAATGGTGAGCTTTTCCGTCAACTTCATCATCGTGCTGCTGGCGGCGCGGGTCACCCGCTGGTTTGCCGTACATCCCAAGTGGATACGCCTGCAGAAATGGCTGATGGCCGGGGTGCTGTCCGGGCTGGCGGTAAAAATGGCGCTGGCAAAGGGAAATAAAATGTAATGATTTTTTTTACAGACAGGCAACTTATCATGTAAATCATTCGTATCATTGTTTGATTTAACCAAATTTGTCGAAGCACCTATGAGCACTAACTTTCTGAGTTTATCAGCCTGTACATTGCTGTTTTTACTGGCCGGCGCCTGCAAAAAAGAGAAGGACGCCGCTGCAGACCGGCTGCCATTGAATGACCATGACACCGCCTTCGTGCATCCGGGCCTGTTACACCGGCAAACGGATTTTGACCGTATGGCCGCCAAGGTAAACGCCGGCGCCGAGCCGTGGCTGTCCGGCTGGGGCAAGCTAACCGGCAATGCCCATGCCGCGCTCACCTGGCAGCCGAATCCGCTTGATACTGTTTATCGGGGCTATGATGGCGTGCATCCTGAAAACTACGGCATATTGTTCAATGATGTTGCCGCTGCCTATGCCGCTGCTTTAAGATGGAAGGTATCCGGCGATAACGCCTATGCCGAAAAATCTATCCAGATCATGAACGCCTGGTCATCCCGGCTGAAGGCGCTGGCTGGCAACAATGATGTTAACCTGCTGGCCGGCTTTCAAGGCTACCAGTTCGCCAACGCCGCGGAGATCATGCGTACCTACGAGGGTTGGGCCGTGGCCGACTTTACCCGTTTTCAACGGATGATGCTGAACGTGTTTTACCCCCTGAACCATGGTTTCCTTAGCAGGAAAGAAAGATGCATGAGCCATTTCTACGCCAACTGGGACCTCTGCGTGATGAACTCCATACTGGCAATAGGCGTGCTTTGCGATGACAGGGACCTGTATAACGAGGCCATTCACTATTTCAAATACGGGGAGGGCAATGGCTGCATCAAAAACGCCGTCTGGTATATCCACCCCGATGGGATGGGCCAGTGGCAGGAAAGCGGCCGTGACCAGGGGCATAATGTGCTGGGCATTGGTTTGATGGGCGCTTTTTGTGAAATGGCCTGGAACCAGGGCGATGATATGTACGGGTATGACGATAACCGTTTCTTAAAAGGCGCCGAATACGTGGCGAAGTACAACCTGGGCGAAACCGTTCCCTATGCGCCCTACAGCAATTGCGTGGGCGTAAACCAGCCGGTCATCAGCGAGGCGGCGCGCGGCAATGTACGCCCCATATGGGAGCTGGTATATAACCACTATGCTAACCGTAAGGGATTGCCTGCGCCTTACAGCAAAAGATTTGCTGAAAAGGTAAGACCCGAAGGCGGGGGCGGTAACTACGGCCCCAACAGCGGAGGGTACGACCAGTTAGGGTACGGAACGCTGACCTGCAGCCTGGACCCTTTGGACTAAAACGCCGTGAAAATAAAAAGCAAATGCAGCGGTTGCGCCGCTGCATTTGCTTTTTACGGAGATTCTCTTGGGACTGATTTTTGTTGGAAGAGCAGGAAAAGCACAGTTATGGAACCAATTACTTTCGAGCTAATGCTGAACAATGTGCCCTACTGGATAAAGGCGGTGCCATTCACTTTTAACTCCGAAGCGCGTTACCGCGTAAGCTATAATGACGGCCCGGAATACATCTTTGCCTGGGATACCAATATTGAACAGTTTGTTGCCATTGGCGACGCCTCCTCCACCATTCCCGATGATATGGAAGAGGCCGTAGCCGCCCGTTTATTGCAGTTCACCACGGAAGGGAAAAGAGGCCCGAAGGAGGCATAACCCATCTATTCATCCAGCTCGCCAAACTTACCGGCGGCAAAGTCCGCTTCCGCCTGCGCTATTTCCTCCAGCGTATTCATCACAAAATTACCCTTTGCCGCCACCGGCTCATCAATGGGCGTGGCACACAGGTAAAGCAGCCTGCACTGCTCCCGGGCAGTAACGGTGATCTCTGTTCCTGCTTTGCTGAATATCACCAGGTGTTGTTTATTAACGGTTTGCCGGTCGTTGATGATCACGGCGCCGTCCACCACGTACAGCAGGGTCCAGTCCCCCACTGTTGCGGGAAAGCGCACGGTCTTGTTGATGTCCATGCTCCCGAATATGGCAGTGACGGGCGTGAACGAGCGGTTTACCGGGCCGGTCAACTGCTGGTAGGTGCCGCTGGCCAGGTGCAGGCGGATACCGGCGTCCTTACTGATGGCAGGCATTTGCGCGTGGCTGGCATGCTGGTAAAAGGGGGCTTCCATTTTATGGCGGGCCGGTACATTTACCCATAACTGTACAAGTTCGTAGTCGCCGCCTTTTTCCAGGAACGCTTTGGAGGGTCCTTCACTATGCAGCAAGCCGCTGCCGGCAAACATCCACTGCACCCCGCCCGCTTCCAGGATGCCGCTGTTGCCCAGCGAGTCTTTATGATAGCCTTCTCCCTGGAACATAAAGGTAACCGGCGCAAAGCCCCGGTGCGGGTGCGGGTGCAACCTTTCCGGCGGGGAGCCTGCCGGGTAGCTGCGCGCCGGCAGGTGGTGGAGCACAACAAAAGGGCTGGCAAAACGGAAATCCTTATGGGGCAGGGATTGCAAAATGGTGTCGTCGCCTATGTGCTTTTCCCTTCCTTCCAGTATGTGCTCGATCTGCTTGTACATATTGGTATGCGTTGGTGTAGTTATGCTTCTCCCTGCTGCCATACATCCCCGTATGCTTCAGGATGCTTTTTGAACTGTGCATGTACATAAAGGCAAAGCGGCTTTACCTTCAGCCGGTGCTGCCGGGCATAATCCACCATGGCGTCCAGCAGCATTTTAGCGAGGCCCCTGCCTTCTCCTTCGGGGAACACTTCGGTATGATAAGCCGTCAGCGTATCACCGGCAATGCCGATCACCATTTCGCCGAGGCGCTGTTCCCCTTCCATGATATAAAAAGCGCCGTGCGCTTTCTCATTCATCCGCAGTTTAACTTCCATGGTATGCTTTGTATAAATGATCTAATATTCGCTGAAGTGTTCCTTCATCACGGCCTCTTCCTGCTTTATACGGGTGATCAGCGGCACCAGGTAAATGATCAAGCCTGCCACCAGGGTGATCCAGGCATGCAGGAACAAGGCGATCCCGATCAGCTCCGGTATAATATTCAGAAAGTAGTTCGGATGCTTAATATACTTAAATAATGGCGATTTATTGATAACATGGAGCTGCGGCGGGGCAATGATCAGCTTTACAGTCCATACATGACGGATGGCGTATATCACGTAATACAGCACAGCAATGGAAAAGGCATATATGCCCAGGCCCAGGTAACTGATGCCGTCATAAAAGAAAGCACCGCGGCGGTTGCCTTCTATCACGCAGGCGATGTAATAGGCAAAATGCGCCAGCACCAGGAAAGCGGAGTTGCACCGGCCGTATTCAACGGCGCCAAGCTGCTTAAGTCTGCGTTCATTGGCGGCGGAAATAAAAATGGATAAGAGGCGGGCAATTACCAGGATATAGAAAACAGCTAGTACAACGGGCTCCATTACTTACAAAAAAATTTGCGTAAAGGTAGCCAAAAAAGGAACGCCGTTACTGCAGCCGCCAGTTGGGATCATAGTAAATGAAAAAGGAAAGCCAGACGATCCGGGACAGGCGCATGAGCAGGGGCTGTATGATCAGCAGCAGCACGGCATTGATGCCTATCCACCAGAACAGCCGGTTGTCTTCCAGTGAAAACCCGATGAGCACCCACCAGGCAACAAAAGTGGCTACGCTAAAGGCAACGGACAATGCATAGCTGACATAGCCGGTGCCGAAAAAGAAACCTGTTTCCGGCTCCGATGGCTGCCCGCATACATCGCAATACTCCTTCATTTCCATAAAGCTGCCGAGGTGGGCATAGGGATGGGCATGTTTATACAGCCTGCCGGTACGGCAACGGGGGCATTTGTTCTGTAATACGCTTACGATAAGGTTCGGTTTCGCATCCTGTTGATGAGCACACATGGTATAGTTATTTTAATGGTGTATCTGTTTTCTGAAGGCCTCCGGCGTCATGCCGGTGTTCTTCCGGAAGAACCGGTTGAAGTAGGAGTTGTCCTGGAAATTCAGGGCATAGGCAATTTCCGTAATGGTGAGCGCCTCATTGACCAGCAGCCGTTTTGCTTCCAGCAGCACCCGGTCACGGATCATTTCACCGGCCGTTCTGCCCACCAGGTCCTGGCAGAGGGCGTTCAGGTGGTTGGGCGTTATGTACAGCAGCTCCGCGTATTCCCTGGGCAGCCGGATGGTGTTGTAATGCTTGTTGATCAATTGCTGGAAATTGGCCAGCAACAGTTGCTTCTGCCGGGGCACCTGCTGTTTTTCCGCGTTTCCGCAACAGCGTTCCACCTGCATGAAGAACTGCAGCAGGTACATGCGGATCATATCCAGCCCGCCTTCCCGGGGTTGCTCCAGCTCCGCCAGCATATTTTCAAACAGGGCCACGGCATCCTTCCGCATGGCGGCCGGTATTTGCAATACCGCTTCCTTACTGATGCCCCGGAAGAAACCGAAACGGTCCAGGTAATGCTGGTCGGCCAGGAAAGACTGAAAGAAGGCGGGTGAGAAATGCACCAGGTATCCCTCCATATCCCCGTTAAAATGCCAGCTATGCACCTGGCCGGGCGCCATAAAGTACACCTGGTAGGGCTGCACCGTGAACCGGTCGAAGTCAATGGTATGCTCACCGGCTCCTTTGGTGAACAGCACCAGGTGATAAAAGGAATGCCCGTGCTGCGTGTGCAGGTGCCGGTGCTCCCGCACATAAGGAGCAAAACGGGACAGGAGGAGGTCCTGTTGCGTATGCCCGGGAATGATGCCGTAGATGTCATACACCGGGATCTTTGACTTTGCCATCGGGCCTTGTTTTTACGGTACAAAATTACGAAAGGCCCGGGCAGCGGCGTGGCATCAAACGGGGTTTTTGTGGTACTATTTACTGAAATGGGGAGCTTTTTAAGCTCCCCATTCTGCGATGTGCGTAAAATACGTGTTATTGAAACCGGCCCTTACCGTTTCCAGCGGTCAAACTGCCAGTTAACGCCCAGCATCAGGCCGGCATTGTCGCTCAGCTCCCCCCAGTCCACCGCGATACCGGCTTTGAGGGTCAGCGGCAGGGAAGGCAGTTGGTAGCTCAGCTCCTGCAGGGTGTAGAATTGGTACATGGAAGGCGAAAAGGGATCGCTGGCGGCATCCGAATTGCCGTAGTTCTGTGTGAAGGTGAGCAGCGTTCTGGCTGCAAACATGCGCTTAATGGTGTACAGGAAGCCCAGGTGGCCACCTATCACACGGTTGTTAATAATGTTCCAGCCTTTGCCCCGCAGTGAGTCCCTGGGGGCATTCCAGTCAAAGGGGGTAACGGCTTCCGGGAAGTACTGGCTGCCCCTGATCCTGCTCACAAACAGCGGGGTACCGATAATCCGATCCTGGTATTCCCAGCCGGTGAGATAGATACCATTGTTATAGTAGCTTTCCTGGTAATTATGGGTATAAAAGTCGTTCATCTGCCTGGTGTGAATAAATTCGGCCACCACCTTGTGCAGCCAGGCGCTTTCCTGCTTGTTGGTATACGCCACACCCAGCAGGCGGTCTATATTGCGGATATCAATACCCTGCCCTGTTTCAAAAGGCATCTGCATGTACAGGTGCAGGCCGGTGCGGTCGGTTTCCCAGTCAATAGTGCCTTCCACTACGCCGCGGTGATCGCCGGAGCGGTTGGGCAGGTAGTCGCCGCCAACGGTGCCGTCATTCGCTTCCTTTGCCAGGAACACGTCCCAGAAATTCTTCTTGATCTCCGGCAGGTTTTTTTGCTCGCCTCCCCACACGGCATAATGCTGCAGGCCGGCGCCCACTTTCAGGCGTTTTTTGCCCACCCGCAGGTACATGGTTTTCTGGTGCAGCCAGGCCTCCTTTATAAAACGGTCGTTGCCCATCCATCCATGGCTCAACTGTCCTTTGAACTGCAGCCAGCCATTGGTAAAAGGCACATTCACATAGTCCGTGAACGCAATGCCTACCTGCGGTATGGGAAGCGCATTGCCGCTCACGCCCAGGGAGCCGCTGGAAAGGTCCTTGTCCACCTCCCCTATCATTTCTTCATAGCGCCCGGCGCGCAGCTCCAGGTGGCCGTAGCCGGCTTTAAAATAGGCCTGCTGCAGGAACACTTCCCCGAAATGATCATTATTATACAGGTCGGCTCCGTAGCGGATATAGAACTGTTTATCCCCGCCAAAACGGTGGGCATTGCTGAAACCCACCCGGGTGGAAAGGTCCGTTTTACGATCGGTCAATGTGCCAAAACGCTGGCTGGTGATCCATAAAGGCTGGTAATCTTCAGATGCCAGGGTGCCGGTGGTACTTACTTTGATCAGTAAGGAATCCAGCACCTGCGCACGCAGGTCCGTAACAGCCAGGTATAACAAGATGGTCAGAAAGATGAGTAGCCGCTTCATGGCATTCGGTTTTTCAATATTCAAAATGGATATGGTGCTTATTGCCTGCAATACAGGACAAAACAGATTAAACCGGGAGCAAGTTAGCCGGGATCAGGGGAATAAAAATTACTTGAATCAGTATAAATCTGATGTGCATTGGCACAGCAATCAGGGGATATGGACATATCCCCCATAGTTTTAACCTTATCTCATTGCCTTATCCCGCAAGGATAAAACAACAAAAGTTTAAAGGCGCGCAACACGGGCCGCACGCCCGGGTATTGTATTTGTCTGCCCCGGAAAGTACTATAACATGTAAGAAGGCTTGTAAGGGATTTTAACAAGGATCTCCACATTTTTCCCGGCCTCCAGGTTAATGTCAAAACTACCTTCATGCAGGTCTGCTATATATGATATCAGGTAGTAAATACGCTGGTTCAGCAACTCGGTATCAAAATGCAGCTTCCCGTTCCCGTTTCCATTGCCATTCCCGAAGGACTTTAGGGCATGCGCCGGGAAAAAGTAGCTGGCCCCATTGGCCGCAAAACAACCCCTGATCTCAAAACAGTCCTCTTCAAAAATAAAGCTCAGCTTCGGCAACTGGTTCGTCGGCGAGTTCTTCATCATCCAGAAGAATATGTTCAGCACCAACTGCCGGACCAGGAACTCATCAATATAAGCGTCCGCATGTTCCCTGTTCATCTGCAGGTCCACTGTATTGCCGAACAAGGTATCATAAGGCTCATCATGGATAAAATTCCTGATAAAAAAGCCTACACTGGTCAGGCTCTTCTTCGGCTCAAACGTCTTGTCCAAAATCTGCTGGAGTATCCGTATGTTCTGCAACTGGAACTCCAGCTCTATGACCTGTGACTTAATGGCGCCCGCCTGCCGTGTTATTTTACCGCTGGCGGACGTTTTTTCGCCATGATGACCGTTACCGTTAATGCCACCGTACAGCTCAATCAACTCTACGCTTGATAAAATACTGGAAAGGATCGATTTTAATTCATGGAAAATGTCTTCCGTCAGCCCCCTGCTTTCCAGTAAATCAAAACTTTGCATGGATGAAGCTTTCATTGTGAAACCCTGATTTCGTGTGTACCCAATTTTAAAATGTCTTAATGTCTCGTGTAAGGTATATGGATCCCGATTCCTTGCTATATGATAAATAAATTCCCTATCTTATCTTAGATGCAAGTTGTACATCTTTTTAAAAAAACTCACTACTGAAACCAGTACAATATAGTCTTTTTTGCAGTTATCCGCCACATTTTACTACTAATTACTACGACATTTACCGCTGCAGGCGTGCTAAAAGGCATTTTTATCGCCGCGGACCGTGTTCATCACCGTCAGGAACATGATCCTCATATCCAGGTACACCGACCAGTTCTCCATGTACCAGATATCATGCTCGATACGCTTCTTTAACTGGCTTTCTTCCGTGATCTCGCCACGGAAACCATTCACCTGCGCCCAGCCGGTAATGCCCGGCTTCAGGAAGTGGCGCACCATGTACTGCTGGATAATGCGGGAATATTCCTCGGTATGCCGGAGCATGTGCGGGCGCGGTCCTACAATGGACATATCGCCCAGGAGCACGTTCAGGAACTGCGGCATTTCATCCAGGTTGGTCTTGCGCAGGATACGGCCAATGCGGGTAAAGCGGCTGTCGTTACGGGAGGCCTGCTTTTCATTGGCGTCGTTATTCACGCGCATGCTGCGCAGCTTCAGGCAGCGGAAGGTCTTATTGTTCCGGCCCGTGCGGTGCTGTATGAAAAAGATCGGTCCTTTGGACTCCAGCCGTATGAGGATGGCCAGTAGCGGTATCAGCCAGCTCAATATGAAAATGGTCACCAGCGAGCTGACCACGATATCGAAAATGCGCTTGCGGATGCGGTTGGCAATATCATCCAGCGGCTCGGAGCGCAGGGAAATAATGGGAATATTATTGAAATAGTCCACGTATATCTGCCGGTTCACGAACATCCTGAAATCCGGCACAAAACGGAAGCGGATGAAATGCTGCTCCGCCTCATGGGCCAGGGTATACAGGTAGGGGAACTGCTCCGGCGACAGCGTGGAATAGATCTCCCGGATATTATTGGACTTGGCATAGGGCACGCATTCCTCCAGATTGCCGATCACCGGGTAGTAAGACAGCTCGTGCACCTTGCTGTACTCTTCAAAAAAGCCTTCAAAGCGGAGGTTGCTCTTTACGTCCAGGAAACTGTCCACCAGCTTTTTCGACAGCTCGTTATAACCCAGTATCACCACCTTTTTCTGGATGGCCTTACTGTGAATGATGTAATTGGTGATGAGGTAGAAAATAAAACGGTTGATGAGCACCACCACCACAAATATCATACAGTACGTGATCACGAAGCTGCGGGAGTACAGCAGCTTGTTCAGGAACAGGTAAGTGAGCAGCAGGAGCAGGTACAGGATAATGCCCTGCACCGTCTTGCGCGCCACCCTTTCGTAGGAAAGCTGCTGGCTCACAAAATAGATACCGGTGGTATACAGGGCGATCATCCAGGCAATGTTGGCGCCCAGCAGGAAGGTATCCACATCTATATGAATAGGCAGGCCGTTCTGCCGCATCCAGCCCCTTACCAGGTAAAACAACGCGTTCAGTCCTATAAAGTCCAGCACCACGATCTGGATGCTGCAAATTTTAAGATATCGGTCTAGCATAAAAAATTTGATTAGTAGTTAGTTGCCGCTCAGTACCACGGAGGTTTCAAAGCGGGACATGATCTTGCTGATGGACAGGTAGGTTTCCGCATACGTGCGCGCATTGCGCTGCAGGTGGTCCGTATCGCCGTCCACGGCTTGTGCAATACCTTCATTCAGCGCCTGCTGGTCTTCCGCGTTCACCAGTATGCCCATATCGTAGCGCTCCACCAGCTCATGCAGGCTGGTGCCCGGGTTGGCCGTGATCAGCGCCAGCCCGCCTACCGCCAGTATGGTGGTGAGCTTGGAAGGCATCACCAGGTCGCTGGCATTGGCCTTCTGGATCACCAGGTGCACATCGGCCATATTCAGGAAACGGTTGAATTTTTCGAACGGCTGCAACGGGAAAAAGATCACCTGCTGCAATCCCATGGCTGCCGCCATGGCTTCCAGCTTCGCCTTGTATGGACCGGAGCCGCAGATCAGGAATTTCAGTTCCCGGCGGTGCGCCATGGCTTTGGCGGCATGCAGGATGGCTTCCAGCCCCTGCTTCTCGCCTATCGCCCCGGAATACAGGATCACCTTATCCGCAGGCGCAAAACCGAATTCCTGTTTCAGGGCTTCCCGGTTATCCAGCGGGTGGAACAGCGTTACATCCGCCCAGTTCGGGAAGAAGAAAATATCCCTTCCTGTTTTTTGATGAATCTTGCGTATCATACCATCAGAGATACTGCTGACAATGTCAGCGCGTTTCAGAATAAATCTTTCCAGGCCAAACAGCATATTGATCACCCTGCCGGACCTGATCATCTGCAGGTCGCGGGCGGCTTCTATCTGCATGTCCTGTATATGGTACAGGACCTTCGCCTTCCGGAATGTTTTATACAATACAGCCAGCATGCCCAGGTGAAAGGGAGGCGCCACGATGATCACCACGTCAAACTTCCTGGACGGCAACAACTGGATGAGCTTGAAAAATGCGGATGCCGCGAAGGAAAAATCCAGCAATATCCTTTTGGCGCCGGAAGGTGTGGCCGGCACATACTGCGGACAGCGGTACACTTTCAGCTTTCCGCCGTTGATGGCGCCATCCACCTGCAGCACCTCCTTCTTATACCAGGATTTGCCTTTCACATAAGGCTCCTGCACCTTCCATTGCGGATAGTAGGGATAGGAAGTGATCACCGTACAATCGTACCCGTTACCAGCCAGCCACTTCATCATCTCCCCGCTGTACTTGCCGATACCGGTAGGCTCCGGTGCAAAATTTCCACCAATAAGTAATACTCTTTTCTGCATGCCAGACTATTCGTTAATAATTCTTTCTCTTACTGCTACTGCGGGGTTCCCGGTGTAAATGCCCCAGGGCTCCATCTCTTTTGTAGCTACGGACCCTACGGTGAGAATCGCGTGCGATCCGCACACCACGCCTGGACATACCACCGTTTGCGCGCCTATCCAGGCGCCATCCGCTATACGTATCTTTCCCAGGCGGTAGGGAAAATCGCTGCGCTTGTAATCATGATTGCCCGTGAGCAGCAACGCGCCCTGCGATACACATACATGATCGCCCAGCTCCACATCCTCCAGGTTGTCTATCCATACGGATTCACCTATCCAGCAATGGTCCCCTATCTTCAGCCGCCAGGGATTCTTGATCCGCACTTTTGTCTTGATCACCAGCCCGGCGCCTACCTGCGCCCCGAACAGGCGCAGCAGCCTGCTTTTGAACCCGTAAGGCCAGGGAAAGGCGCTGTTCATGATGTAATAGTTCACCAGGTACCATACCAGCGTTTTCAGCTTCGGGGCCCCGGAGTGGTAATCACCTGTATTAAATTTTGACAGATCCGTGTGCATTTATGATTGCGTGTTAAATCTTCTTACAAGTAGCCGGTACAGGTACAACCCGATGACGGCGCCGGCCGTGTTCAGCATCACATCGTCCACATCCGCTACGCCCAGGTGCAGCACATACTGCGTGATCTCCAGCGCCACGCTGGTCAGGAAAGCCAGCAGAATGATCGTACGGGCGCCGGTGATCCTGCACACCGTGATCATGACCAGGGGAAAGGGCATGAACAATACCATGTTACCCAAAAAGTTCCCCAGGAAAAGCGTCCAGTGAGCCAGCACGTTGTTGCCCTTGGGGTGCAGCACCTCGTTGATCATCCCTTTGAACGGGATGAAACGGGTGCGGTAATCCTCCCCTACTTTATGCCGTATCCGTACCGGCGCCCACAGCACGATGTAGGTCAGTATCAACACATATCCTGTTACCGCAACAAACTTTAATCCCCGCATCAAACCGATATATTATAATCCCGTTTCAATATCTCCACCAGTTTTTCCCTGCTTTTGTCCCCGTTCAGCTTGCGCTCGAACTCCTCCACGTTAATATCCACCAGCAGGCGGTACCAGTAGCCCTGCATAAAATGAAAGAGGAAGCCCCTGTACCCGTCCAGGAAACCGAAGCGCAGCACAAAGCGGAAGAAGAAATACAGGGAGGCCCTAACGCCGGGCGACAGGGCGGAGTAGATCTTCTCCTTCAGGAAGCGTTTGCGTTTGGCCTGCGGATCATCACTGTCCAGCAGGCGGCCATCCTGCTCCAGGAAGCTGTACTTGATGTTCAGCAGGTCCACCATTTCCCGGATGGCGTAATTGTTATGCTTGTTCACCCACCAGTGAATGGAGTTCAGGTTATGGTCCACGATGTGCTCTTTGAACAGCATGGTCTTTCCTTCCGACAGCACAATATGCTCATCCATCCAGCGCTGCTCAATGCTGCCCAGGCCATTCCGCCAGATGCGCAGCAGCGTGTGGGGGTAAAACCCGCCATGCCTGATCCACTTGTCCTTGAACAACACCTTGCGCCGGATGTAAATGCCGCTTACTTCCGGCGGCACGCTATCCATCCGCTCGTTGACCTCCTTTACCAGCGCCGGCTCCAGGTATTCATCCGCATCCATGCGCATCACCCAGGGCGCCTGGATGGGGCAATTGTCCAGCGCCCACTGGAACTGCACGGCGTAATTGATCCATTTTCGCTGGAACACCCTTGCGCCATACCGCTCTGCAATCGCCACCGTATCGTCCGTAGAAAAGGCGTCGATAATATAGATCTCGTCCGATACCTGGCGCAGGTTCTCCAGGCAGCGGCCGATGTGTTTTGACTCGTTATAGGTCAGGATAATAATGGCAATGCTCACTTTACTTACTGTTTTGGTACAATCCAACGTAATCCATAGCCAGCCTGGTTTCGTTGAAATCCTGGTTTATCACTTCCCTGGCTTCTCTTGCTATTCTCCTTCTTTCTTCCCTGTTCTCGTAGGTAGCGGTCAGCTTGCCTGCCACTTCGTCAATGTTATCAATACCAGTGATCCAGCCCAGCTTGTTGTCGTCCACATACCTGGACAGGCCTACGTTGTTGCTGATCAATACCGGTGTGCCTACGTATAATGACTCGATCACCACGATGGCGAAATTCTCGTTGAGCGAGGTCAGCACAAACAAGTCCGACTCTGCGAAGAAGGAAAACTTCTCTTCCGGTCCTTTCCAGCCGGCCCATTCCACTTTATCTTCCATGTCCAGCGCTTTTACCAGTTGCTTCAGCTTGTTTACATAAGCTTCATCGCCGGAGCCGGCAATGCGCAGGCGGTAATCAAAGCGTACCCGGGCCAGCGCCTGTACCAGTATCTCCAGCCCTTTCTTGGGATCAATGCGGGACAGGAAGCTGATGGTAAACACCTCGTTCTCTTTCCGTGCATAATCTTTCACCGGCAGGTCCACCAGGTTAAAGACCATACCGCCTTCCGTTTTCCATTTCGCGTTCAGCCGTATGCTCTCCTGCCATTCCATGTGGGAGGACACATGCAGGTAGGTGTTGGTCAGCAGGTGCTTCCCGATCATGTTGTGTATGAGCTGCTTCTTTTTACTGTTATTGGCGGTGAGCACATAGTCGCAGAACATGCCGTGCGGCGACAGTACCGGCTTGATGCCGCGCAGCCGGCATACGCCTGCGGCCCCCAGCACCAGCAGGTTCCACCAGGAATGAATGTGCACCACGTCAAATTGCTTGGCCGTTCTCCATACCGCCCGCCAGAGCGCGGGCGATACGTGGGTATGGTCCTTGGTGATCCGTTTAAAATATTTCACTGCCACACCGTCCACCATCATGGTTTGGCCAGGCCTTACGTCCAGCTCCGTTTTACCGTTAGCGGTAGTGGTGTACACCGTCACCTCATGACCCAACTGCACCAGGCGCTCGGCCAGCCGTGCAATCACCACGATCGGTCCGCCGTATATGTAGGCTGGTTTGTAAGAGGGTACGATAAATAATATCCTCATCCGTTTATGCTTTTAAGCGCTTGAAATGCATTTTCTATCATCGTATTCATGGTCAGCTCCCGGCTTACATATTCCCGGGCATTGGCGCCCATGGCTGCTATCTTTTTGTCTGATACGGCCGGCAGTTCCTGCAGGCAGTCCTCCACACTATCAAACACCATCCCGTTGTACCCGTGCTGGATGTAGCTGTACTCCACGCACTGCAGCAGCGCTGACGAACGGCGCAGGGTGAAAACGGGCTTGCCGTAGGCCATGGCTTCCACGATAGACAGGCCTACCCATCCCGGCTGGAAATAGATGTCGGCTATGCTGAACAGCTCGTCCTTTACCTGGCGGTCGTATAGCGCGCCGAAGTCGTACACATGGGAATAAGGCGAGAAATCCGGCTTCAGCTTGCCGTCCCCGATAATGATCACGCCAAACTGTGCGGGGTCCAGCCGGGCAATCAACTGCTCCAGCAGATCGGCCCGGCGGCCCGGCTCGTTAAAGCGGGCGCAGTAGATCAGCACCCTGGGTTGCGTGATCCCGTATTTAGCCTTTAGTTGCGCCTTGTCGCCCGCCGCCAGTTGCAGGATGCTCTCCACCCCGGAAATGGTGTTGTTCAGCGCATAGCCTTTAATGGCCGGGGAAAACCGCTGCCACAGCTCCTGTTCCTTCCTGGTGTAGAACCAGATGCCGTCCGACATGCCCACCATCCACTTCAGCAGGATATGCGGCTGCTGCTCCTCCCGTACGTAACGCTTTACGGAAATGCCATGCCCCCAGAGGATGATCTTCCTGCGGAGCAGGGGCTTCATCAGCAGGATGAGCCAGGTGGAGATATGCCCGAAATTCAGCATCAGCACCAGCACCTTGTAGTCCTTTTTCAGGAACCGGAACGGGTTGTATACTACAAACGGCCCTACGCTGAAGGCGCGCACCGGTTTCACCGGCGTTTGCCCCTGTGCAAAATGCTGCTTGCCCAGTTTGTCCGCTTCGTAACAGTACAGGTCAAATGCCGCTTTTTGCTGCAGTTGATTGAAGAACTGTTCCCGGTAATGCGGTATGAATGGTTGCAGGATCGCTATCATTTTTTATCAATCATCAGTTGCCCATAAAATATTTCCGTAAAAAGCTGTTCCCGGACAGTATCTCAGAGGCCAGGAAGCTTAGTGCGTACACTCCTACAATTAAGCCCACCGTTTGTGCAAACCCGCTAACAGGGTGCCCTACGATGTTCATGCCTGTTTTGATCCCTTCCAGGAAAATGCCGTGCACCAGGTAAATGCCCATGGAGTTAGCGGAAAGGCGCTTTATAAAGCTGTTCTCCATTCTTACCTGGAAGAGCAGCCAGGCAAAGAGCACGGTGATGAACAGCAAAGACACCACCAGGTGCGGTATAAAATATTGCGCCACGAATAATACCAGCACCAGGAGCGGTGTCAGTATCCTTGCGGCCTTATCATACCGCTCCTTCAGCATATCGTAGTTGATGTAGTACAACATGCCGATGCTGGCGGACACCAGGGAAGGCACAAAATATAACCGTACATGCCGGGTAAACCAGTCTGCCTGCGTGATCCTTTCATTGTTGGAGAAAATGATCACCAGCGCAATGATGATAACGGTCGCCAGCGTAAGGTTGGCCTTCCGTACATGCTGCTTTGCCACCTTTAGAAAGGGAAAGAACAGCAGGAACAGGTAGAACAGGTTAGGCAGGTACCACAACTGGTAGGAGCTGCCCCTGAACAGGAATGTTTCCATCCACGACACTTCAAAAGGCGTATGGAGGTACGCAGCCTTGGCATAACGGATGCCCAGGTAGACCAGCGTCCAGAGAAAGAACGGAACCATCAGTCTTTTAAACCTGACCGCTGCCATTTCTCCAAAGCTTTGCAAGCGCCCACTTAGTACCTGCCCGGCAAACAGGAAAAAGGAAATGGCGATGAACACCGGCACCGCATATTCATTCAGCCCGTTGAGCCTTTTGGTCCAGAAGCTGGTTTCGCAGCCATGTATCCATACCACGCTGAAAGCGGCGACCGGCCTTACCAGGTCAAATCCGCTTACATACAATCTCTCCTTTGTTATCTGCAATACTGCCATGGTTTATTTTAAAACGATGCTACTTACGTCATACCCGTAGATAAACCGCTTGCCTTCATGAATAGAATCAAACGCCACCATGGTACCGTCTTTCTTCCAGCGCGGATGCAGGTCGCAATGCAGCCCGCTGCGCGTAAAGGCCATCTGCTCCGGCGAAAAGGCCTTCAGCACGGTCTTTTCCACACCGTCCAGCACGGTCATGGACTGCTGTATATCCGGTTTGGTATCGATCATCTTGTAACGTCCCAGGTCCACCTTGCGCTGGGTGCTGTACTGGAACAGGAACAGGGTGCGGATGCCATCCGCGTCCGGGTAGGTATCGCAGATCATCCAGTCGCGGTTGGCGGGGCAGAACATGGGGTGCCCATCCTCGTTGATGATCCCTTTGGCCAGGTAACCCGGCTGCGCATTGTTCTCATCTTTGAACAGCAGCCAGTTGAAGGCCGAGGGTGCTTTAGCGCCTCCGGTTTTCTGTGGTTTATACAACAGCTTTTTTACCAGCTTTTTCCCCTGCGCGATCATGCCGGAGGGCATCAGCTTATAGAGCAATGATCCTCTCAGCTTTTCCACGCCGCTGCCGGTCCTGCCCCAGATGGCGATATGCGCATCGTCCTTCCAGTCAAAATGGCTCAGGAAGCCGGTGGACAGGCATCTCAGGTCTTTGCCGTCCGTACCGATGGTCATCAGCCGGGTGGTCTCTCCCCCGTCCTTCAGCTTGTAGCGGTGCAGGAAAGCCAGCCTGTTCTGCGAAGGATTCAGCAGGAGATGCGTGATATAGTGATGGTTGCCCAGGTTCGGGTTCATCTGGTAATTGGCCACGGCTTTGATGGACACCAGCAGCGACGCTTCCCCGGTATGGATATGATGCTTGACGATACCGGTGTTTTCCGGTGTATGGGAGCCGGCGGAAGTATCCGGCAGCCCGGTATACCCGTAGCCGCCCACACGGTGCAGGCGCGCATAATCCTGGCCAAAGGCCCAGCCATCATCCGTGATCACATGGGTGGGATAGTTCAGCATGGCCACGCACTCACCGGTAACGGCATTGTATACTTTTGAGCGCCAGGCGTTGTTGATCCGGTCGTTCACAACAAAGAGATCGGAATCGCCGATCCATTGCTGCCGGGCCCCCTGCGGGTAATTGTAGGCGTAGGTCTCCCCCAGCTTTACAAAGCTGCTGTCGCCGTTAACATACCCGATATCGCAGGGCACGTCCGGGCTGGGAGGCGTTAAGATGTTATCTATCCGCAGGGCCAGCAGCTTGTCGCCAGCGTGGTTCCAGGCCACCAGGTCATGAAAGCCGAAAAAGAAATTCCCTGTTCCTTTTGTTAATAACAGTTCCTTTTGTTGCTGCATATCTGAATCGATCATGTTAAATTTTTCCATTCACTGTTCACCTTTCACTATTTACTATCTCGCTGATGCCCTTTTCCTGTTTCAGTTGGGCCGCCTTTTCAAATATCCGGTTGTCTATACTGCTGATCACGTTATCCTGTGACAGGTAATAATCCTCCACGGTAGATAGCTTGGTCAGCAGCTCGTCCCTGGCTACGCGCTTCACCAAAAATTCCGCGCTCACCATATTGCCGGTGAGCTTTTTTATTTTATTGTGCAGGGAAGATTTGCGGTACAACTGGATATGGGTGGCTTCCGTATTGAACAGGCGGATGGAATGCAGCCAGTCCATCCACTTGAACTCTGATACCTTGCCGCCTTCTGTAAACGGCGTGGACAGCACAAAGCGGCTCCAGGGCACTCTTAATATATCCGCCATAATAGCGCCATGCATGGCTTCCGCTATCACGAAGCGGGAAGCGGCTATCTCCCGTAAGGTCTCTTCAATACCCAGCTCCGCGGCCGGAGAGATATAATGAAATCCCAGTTGCCGGCAGATAGCGGGCCAGTCAAAAAATTCCAGGGATTTGAAATAAGGGATCACGCTGATCTCGTATTTCTTCTCAACGTTCTTAATGCTATTAAACTCTTTGATCAGCCTTAAAGCGTAGGCCGCATCGGCAATATATTCATGCGTGTTATTGAAATTGCAGGCGGACAGGGGGCCCCGCAGGAAGCGGATGTCCCAGGTGTTGTCGCAGGTAAAATTGCGGTACCCGGGGCGTATGCCGGTGCCGAATACGATCTTCCGCTTGTTCTCCAGGTTCCTGAACAGCGGGGAGCCGTTGTACAGGATAGAGCCGATGCCGATAAAGGCATCGTTATCCGGCTTTTCTGCGCCGAACAGTTTGGGCCATAGCCAGCCGTTCAGGTCATCTCCGAAATTTCCCTTTGGGTCTTTGTAATAGATATAGTTCACAATAAAGTACTTTGATTCATTAAATATGGCCGGGTCATGACAGTACTCCGCTGCCGGCGGGTGCAAGTCGCACGGCATAGCGGGCAGACACCCAGTTGGTAAAATCGATGCAGCGCTGGTCCCAGCTATGCTCCGCGATATTCAGGTCTGTCTGCTGCAGCCGGCCCTCTGCCAGCGCATCAATGAGCGCTGACAGGGTAGCTGGTTTAGTTGTGTCAAAATAGTGGCCGGCCTGGCCGAAAATTTCTTTAGGTTCTCCAATATTACTGGTGAAGACAGGTTTATGGAAAGGGATATACATATAGATCTTGCTGGGGCACCGGGCCCAGTCCTGCACCGTATCATTCAGCGGTGATATAAAAGCATCCGCCCTTTCAAAATAGGAGCTCAGCTCATTTTCCGGCGTATAGCCCAGGAATTCCACCCAGTTTTCCAACCGGCGCTCCTTCACATAGGCTTTGGCCTCTTCCAGGTGACGCCCCCTTCCCAGCAGCAGCAGCTTGATATCAGGACGGGTTTTAGCGGTCTGCTCCACGGCCTCCAGCATGGTGAACAGGCCGTAATTGCGGGTCATGGTGCCCATGTACAGCAGTACCAGCTTATGCTTATACCGTTCTTTCAGCTCATCCAGCTTTATCCTGGGAGCGTCCATCACGTCATTATTAAAAGCATAGGGCGAGTACAGGATGGGCAGGTTCTTGCGCAGCAACTGCCGGCCTCTCTTGCGGTATTCCCGCTCCAGGTAGCGGCTGGCGCACACCAACCCGTCCGCATAGTGCACGGACCAGTATTCCAGCAGCAACAGGGCATATTTCTTCAGCCCTTTGTTGTCCGGTATACCGGACGCCAGCTCCGAGTGCTCAATGAATATCTTCGGTTTATGCAGCAGCCGGCCTTTCAATATCCGGTTGCGGAAGCTGAAAGAACAGAAGTAGATGAAGTCCGGGCCGATCCTGTTCACCAGGTCTGTTTTTATCTGCACCTCATCCTTCAGCGCGCACTCCTTGTAATAATGTACCTGTATCGCGTCATTGCATTCTATGGCGATCCGGTTCCTGTTCTCTTCACTATCCAGGGCAATAAGAGACACTTCCCATCCCAGCGCCTGCAGGGGGTTAGCCATGCCCAGCGCACGCTTCATGGTAGCTATGGATTTGATATCACCTAGGGTAATGAAACATATTTTCATTCGTCAATATTTTCTTTTTTATACAATACTCAGTTTAACGTCAGGTACGGTTCCTTTTCATTCTCAGGCTCATCCTCGTTCTCTTCATCCTCATCATCTTCAAAACCATACAGCCAGTCATAATAACCATTCATCAGTATGCAGCCGGTGGCCGGTATGGAAAACCGTAAATGCTGGAAAGGGGAGAACAAAAAGGCCCACAGGAGACTGACGGTCAGCATAACATACACCGGGTACAAGGGCGACGCCTGCGCTTTCACCACCAGGGTAAAAGCCATCTTCATCAGGTACCAGCAAACCAGGAACACGGCAATGAAACCACCGATGCCACAACTGATCCACGCGCCCAGCAACACCGAGTGGCTGGGAATGTAACGGTCTACCGCATCCGCTTTCTGCAAGTCAAACTCCCCGCCTTCATCTCCCTGGTAGGACAGCACAATTTTGTAGTATTTCAGGTCCTTGTCCTTTGTCCAGGAACCATGGCCGAATAAAGGTTTGTCACCAATGGCGGCGAAGGCGGCAAAGGTTTCGCCGCGACCGGTCATCAACAGCTCAAAAGGATTATAAGGGTTGTCCAGGCGCTGCAACTGCGAGCTGGAGTGCCCACCGCCCAGGCCATCCCTGAGCACCGAGTTCACATAAAAAACATAACACCCCTCAAACACGATGGCGCCCAGGAGCGCAAATACGAACAGCTTCTGCCGCGTGATGCGGAAGTTGCGGCTCAGTATCCATATGATGCCGGCAGACAGGAAGAACAACATACCGCTGGACCGGGCATCATTGGCGAAACAGAGCAGGCTGCCCACTACCATTGCTCCCAGCATCAGCGACATCTTTCCCCTCCTGTAAAGGTAGACGGCCAGCAACTGCAGGGCGGAAGCAATGATTGGCACTATCTTGAACTTGAAGTAGGACATCTCCGAATCCACGATATCATCCGTGGCTACAATGTTCCTGATCATGGTCCATAAGATGAATGTGAGCACTGCCGCTTCCGTGTCCAGCAGTTTGAACAGCACCACGAACGACAGGATAGACATGATTGTACCGGCCCAGCCCCGCAGAAAATTCTGCGCCGTGTTATGGATCACAAAAACATCGGTAATGAACTGGAACAGCAGCAGCGCTATCAGCGCATAAATGATCTTCCGGTAAAAGGGATAGTCTTTAAGATCATTGACCTTAAAGGTAAAAGGCGCCAACAGGAGCGCCAATATCTCATTCGCTTTCAACTGTCCTACCAGGGACACATTGAAAGCGCTCAACATGGCATATGCGGCTATTTTTATCCTTTTAAACACAATCCTAAATATTTAATCCATTTGCACATCTGCATATTCACTCTTTCGTACATTCGTCACATAGCTCAGCACGCGGCGCAGCCGCTGCGTATTCACATCCGCGCTATACTCTCTCATAAAATCCTCTCTCAGTGCCTGCCCGATCGCTTCGTCCCCGTTAAAATCCAGTATTACTTTCCTGAACTCTTCCGGGGTGTCGGCAATAAGGAAGTGTTTGCTGGCTACCCCCTCCACCCCTTTGGAGGTACTGATGATGGGCGTGCTCAAAGCCATGGCCTCCAGGCATTTCAAACGGGTGCCGGCACCGTGCAGCAGGGGAATGATCACCCCGTTGGCAACGGAGATATACCATTTTACATCGTCCACCTTGCCCAGCGCTACTATATTGTTCCACTTGTCTGCACCGGTCAGTTGCGTCAGCGCTTCCCTGGAGCGCCGGCCTACCAGCCATACATCGTAACGCTCCGCCAGTTCCTGGTTCCATACTTCTTCCACGAACCATTTCAGTCCCTGGAAATTCATGTACTGGCCAAAGTTGGCGGTCATTACCAGCACCTTGGGCTGTTTCTTACAGGAAAGGGCGTACTCTTTCTCATCCAGGAAATTGGGCACAAAGAACACTTTCTCCCGGCCGATGAAGCGCTCGTGGTATTTGCGGTCGTCCTCGCTGACCACCAGCACCGCTGCGGCCTTTTTGAAGTACAGGCGCTCATGCAGCTTTTCCAGGCTTACCAACTGGAAGCGCCGGATCTTTGCTATGATGTTCTTTGCAGGCACCTGCTGTGTGATCATGGGTTGCGCATTATGCGTGCCCAGCACCACCCGGATGCCGCGGGAAGTAAAGAACCGGATGTACTGCCCGATGTAACCGTAGTCCAGCACGGCCACGTCGATCTTGTGCCTGCTGCACACCTCCCCGAACAACTGCAGCACGGTTCCGGAGCGCTGGAAATAGTGTTTACCGGCCAGCCGGTCTACTACATCCAGGGACCTTTTGGCGTGGGTGTAGAATACTACGTTCTCCACCTGGTAATTCGCCAGGTCAACGCCTTCCTCGTTCTGGACCAGCGCTATTACCTGGTGTCCGAGCCTGGCCAGCGCCTTCAGCAGGTAATTGCTCCTGATCTTTTCTCCCCCGTTTGCCGGGAATGGCGATATGTCCGTAAAGAATAAAATATTCATATCCTGTGTTGCTGGTCAATTGGCCTTTACTACAGATGGTCTTAACTGTAATTTTGAAATACCCTTCATCACAATGCCCGTTATCTTTTCCAGTTCATAAGGCGTTAGCCCCAGGAACCGCACGCTTAAAAATATGGCTGCGGTGCTTGCACAACCGGTCAGCAGCAGGCGCATAAATCCCTGCTCCTGCCATACCAGTTGCGGCACCAGTGCCACGGTAAACGCCAGCGCTACCGGCAGCACAGCCCCTAATACGGTCCTCCGCAGGTACTCCCCGATGGACAGGCCGGTGAGCCGGTGCGCAGCCAGCACCCGGTAGCTGCAGGTAAGCGCCTCGATACAGATGGCGCTGATCAGCACTGCATGCGGGGGCAGACCGGCCTTCAGCAGGAAGTAAGATACCGGCAGGTTCAGCATCAGCAGCAGGCTGACCACCACCTGGTATACCTTGATCCTGCCTACGGACTGGATGGCTACCTGCAGGCCCACGGTGAGCTGGTTTACCAGCGTCACCACGATGATCAGCCGGCAGAATATGACGGTGTGCGCCGGCACGTTCTTCAGCCAGAACTTCAGCAGCTCCGGCATTTCAATGATCACCGGTATGGAAAAAAAGGATAGCAGGAAAAAGGAAAACTTGCTGGCTATCATGGCCAGGCGCAGCATCCTTTGCCGGTCCCCGCTGCCTTCGCTCTTAATGATCTGCGGGTTCAGGGACTGCAGCATGGTCACGGAGAAGTAGCTGAGCTGGGCATTTACCTGGTTGGCAATGCCGTAGGAGGCATTGATCACCGCGCCGAAGAATACATTCAGTATCATGGCCATACCCTGGTTCCGGGCTACTACGCTGCCTGCGCCAAACATATTCCAGCCGGCATAGGAGAACATTTCCTTCAGCATGCTTTTATTAAAAGACGTTTTCAACTGCACCTTGCTTTCCTTGTACTTTGCCGAACAGTAGGCCCGCTTGATGATCAGCGATATTACCGTTACGGAAGCCATCAGCGCCCCGTACACGATCAGCTTGTCGTAACCGGTATACTGCAGGTAAATGGCAATGGCCAGCTTGGCCAGCGATTCCCAGATACCGATCCCCGCGATCAGGAACATATTCTCACGCGCGTTCAGCGTGGCGTCATACGGCACGGAAGTGATCGTGAAAAAAGTACTGATCACCGTAAAATGGAAGATCATCCTGGCAGTGGACAGGCGCTCCGCCGGTATGTTCAGCACCTGCTCAAAGAAATACATGCCCACCACTTCAAATATCACTACCAGCGTGATGCCCATGATAAAATGGAGCAGCACGCTGGAGTTGAAAACCATTTTTAACTTTTCCTGGTCGCCGGCCCCTATGTAAAAAGAGAGGTACCGCTGCGTGGATATGGTCATGGCCACGTTCAGGAAAGAAAGCATAACGATCACACCGCTCACCAGGCTGAAAATGCCATAATCCTCTGCTCCCAGCGCGTTCAGCACCAAACGGGTTGAGTACAATGCGATGAACATCGTAATCAACATCCTTCCATAAAGTGCGCCTGTATTTAATACTACCCGGTTTGCTGCTTGCATAATATATCTGGTCCGTGCTTACGGCTGCTATCCGATCAAATGTTCTAACTGTGTTACGTCTTTCTTACGGAATAATTCCACATCGCCTGCAACCATTTCCTTTACCAGGGCAGGCAGGTCATAGCGGGGCTCCCAGCCCAGCTTCGTCTTGGACTTGGTAGGATCGCCTATCAACAGCTCTACCTCGGTAGGACGGAAGTACCGGGGATCTACCGCTACCACTTCCTTGCCCACGGGCAGGATAAATTCCTCATTGTTGCAGGCGGTCACCACGCCTACTTCGCTGGCGCCTTCGCCGGTAAATGCCAGCTCAATACCCACTTCCGCAAAGGACATCCGCACAAAATCGCGCACAGGGGTGGTGATGCCGGTAGCGATCACATAGTCGTCCGGGGTGTCCTGCTGCAGGATGCGCCACATGGCTTCCACGTAATCCTTGGCATGTCCCCAGTCGCGGCGGGCATCCAGGTTACCCAGGTACAGCTTGTCCTGCAGGCCCAGGGCGATGGCCGCTACGCCGCGGGTAATTTTACGGGTCACAAAGGTCTCGCCTCTCAGCGGGCTCTCGTGGTTGAACAGGATGCCGTTGCAAGCATACATGCCATACGCTTCGCGGTAGTTGACCGTGATCCAGTAAGCATACAGCTTGGCTACTGCGTAGGGGCTGCGGGGATAGAAAGGCGTGGTTTCCTTCTGGGGCACTTCCTGCACCAGGCCGTACAGCTCGGAGGTGCTGGCCTGGTATACGCGGGTCTTTTGCTCCAGCTTCAGGATGCGCAATGCCTCCAGTATACGTAAGGTACCGATACCATCCGCATTGGCCGTATATTCCGGCGTATCAAAGCTCACTTTTACGTGGCTCATGGCTGCCAGGTTGTAGATCTCATCCGGCTGGGTTTCCTGTATAATGCGGATCAGGTTGGTGCTGTCTGTCATATCACCGTAGTGCAGCTTGAAACGGACATTTTCGCTATGCGGGTCCTGGTACAGGTGGTCAATACGCTCTGTGTTGATAAGGGAAGCGCGGCGTTTTACGCCATGCACCATATATCCTTTTTCCAGCAACAGCTCCGCCAGGTAAGCGCCGTCCTGTCCTGTAATACCGGTAATTAACGCAACTTTCATCTGTTAATGTTTTTTATTTTTTTGTCTGTTCTTTGTTATTAAAAGCGGCCTCACACCAACACATCCGTTGTGCTTACGGGGGTCAGGCCAATGCCGTAATAGTTAAAGCCTTTTTTCTGCAGCAGCACATCGTCGTAAATATTCCGGCCGTCAAACACCACCGGCGCTTTTACCGTGTCCCTGATGCGCGTCCAGTCCGGCAGGCGGAACTCGTTCCACTCCGTTACCAGCACAATGGCATCGGTGTCGCTGGCAGCATCATACAGGTTGCTGCACCAGGTAACCCGGTTCCCCAGCTCCTTGCGGGCTTCCTGCATGGCCACGGGGTCAAACACCTTTACCTGCGCGCCCGCCTGTAGCAGCGCTTCCACCAGCACCAGGGAAGGCGCTTCCCGCATATCGTCCGTGTTCGGCTTGAAGGACAGTCCCCAGATGGCGAATGTTTTCCCCTGCAGGTTGCTATCAAAGTGACGGTCTATTTTGCTGAACATTACTTTTTTCTGGTCCTCGTTCACCGCTTCCACAGATTCCAGGATGCGCATGGCATGCCCGTATTCCCTGCCGGTACGCACCAGCGCTTTCACATCCTTGGGGAAGCAGGAGCCGCCGTAACCGATGCCGGGATAAATAAAGCGGTCGCCGATACGGGGATCGCTGCCAATACCCTTCCGCACCTTGTTCACATCCGCACCGGTCAGCTCGCACAGGTTGGCGATGTCGTTCATGAAAGATATCTTGGTGGCCAGCATGGCATTGGCCGCATACTTGGTCATTTCTGCGGAAGCAATGTCCATGAACAATATAGGGCGTCCGTTCAGCACAAAAGGATGGTACAACTGCTCCAGCACCTGCTGCGCTTTCTCGGTATTTACGCCTACCACTATACGGTCGGGCTTCATAAAGTCCTGCACCGCGGCGCCCTCTTTCAGGAACTCGGGGTTGGAGGCCACATCGTAATCCAGCAGCGTATCCCTTTCCTGCAGCGCCTGTTTAATGGCCCTGTTCACTTTTACAGCAGTGCCTACCGGCACGGTGCTCTTGGTCACCACTACCAGGTAGTTGGTCATGGAAGCGCCTATTTCCTTCGCCACCTGCAGCACGTATTTCAGGTCTGCGCTGCCATCCTCACCGGGAGGCGTGCCCACGGCAATGAACACCAGTTGCGCACCGGGTATCACTTCCGCCAGGTTGGTGCTGAAGGACAGGCGGCCGTTCTGGTAATTCCGGTGCACGATCTCTTCCAGGCCGGGCTCGTATATGGGTAAGATCCCTTTTTGGAGATCATTGATCTTGGCCTCATTCACATCCACGCATACCACGCTGGTGCCTACTTCTGCGAGGCAGGCGCCTGTAACCAAGCCTACATAACCGGTACCTACTACTATTACTTTCATAACTTAAGTTTTAATTATGCGTTCAGCGTTAAACGTGATTTCTTCAGGTAATCGGCATAGGCCATTACAATGCCTTCTTTCAGGCCGGTGCTGTGCTTCCAGCCCAGGCTGTGCAGCCTGGACACATCCATCAGTTTACGGGGCGTACCGTCGGGCATGGAAGTATCAAATTCCAGGTTGCCTTCGTAGCACACTACTTCCTTCACGGTCTCCGCCAGCTCGCGGATGGTCAGGTCTTCCCCGGTACCGATATTCACCAGCTCCTTGCCGTCATAGTGCAGCATGAGGTACACGCAGGCATCGGCCAGGTCGTCAGCGTACAGGAACTCCCGTTTAGGCGTGCCCGTTCCCCAGATGGTCACCGCAGGCTTGCCGGCCTCTTTGGCCTCATGGAACTTGCGGATCAGCGCGGGCAGTACATGGGAGTTTTCCGGGTGGTAATTATCGCCGATGCCGTACAGGTTGGTAGGCATTACGCTGATAAAATTACAGCCGTACTGGTCGCGGTAAGCTTCGCATAGCTTGATGCCGGCAATTTTTGCGATGGCATAAGGCTCGTTGGTCTGTTCCAGCGGGCCGGTGAGCAGGCTGCTTTCCTGCAGCGGCTGCGGGGCCAGCTTCGGGTAGATGCAGGAACTGCCCAGGAACATCAGCTTGGTTACCTGTTGCTGCCAGGCGGCATGTATGATATTGGCCTCCATGATGAGGTTATCGTACAGGAACTCCGCGCGGTAGGTATTATTGGCATGGATGCCGCCTACCTTGGCTGCTGCCAGGAAAACGTAGTCCGGCTTTTCGGCTGCAAAGAATGCGTTTACGCTGGCCTGGTTGCGCAGGTCCAGCTCTGCGGAGCTGCGGGTAATAATGTGCTGATAACCCAGGGTTTCCAGTCTCCGTTTAATGGCGCCGCCTACCATTCCACGGTGGCCGGCTATGTATATTTTATCGGTCAGTTTCATTAGTAATTAATAATTAAGAATGAATAATTAATAATGAATAATTAAGAATTAATAATACCTGTAACAATCATGTTTCGATGAACCGCCGGTGTTACGATTCTTAATTATTAATTCTTTCTATAAGAGTTCCGGCCTGTTTTCCTTTACCCACTGGTGTAGTTGCTTTATTTCCTGCCCTTTCCCCTTCTTCATGATCAGCAGGGCTTCGGGTGTGTTCACCACTACCATGTTCTCCACGCCTACCAGCGCCACCAGCTTTTCCTTGCCGATCACCATGTTGTTCAGTGGATCGCTTTCAATGAATACCGCCTGGTGATTCTGGTACTGGTAATGCTGCACCAGCGCTTCTGCCAGGGCCTCGTAGCTGCCTACGTCGCTCCACTGCATGGTGCTGGGCACCACCTTTACGCGGTTGCTTTTCTCCATTACCGCATAATCAATACTGGTAGAGGGAATGGCCTGCATGGCTTCCAGGGAAAGCCGGCCGCTGCGCTTCCATTCATCCGCCGCCAGGGCGGCAGGCTCATATATTTCGGGAGCATATTGCTTCAGTTCCTGCAGCAGGATGCCAGCTTTGCAGCAGAAGATGCCGCTGTTCCACAGGAAATCACCGCTTTGCAGCATGCGTGCGGCATTCCGGGCATCCGGCTTTTCCACGAAGCATATTACATCGTGGCCGTTGTATTGTATGTACCCGAAACCGGTTTCGGGGTAGGTGGGTTGCAGACCGATAGTGACCAGGCTGTTGCCGGCTGCCAGCAGTTGCGCGGTCTCAATGGTCTGTGCATAAATTTCAGGGGTGCCTATCAGGTGGTCTGCAGGTGTGATCAGCAGGATGGTTTCCGGGGCAGACACAAAAGCTGCCAGGGCAATGGCTGCAGCGGTGTTACGGCCTACCGGCTCTCCCAGCATACAAAGACCGGCAGCACCGGCGCCCAGTAGCTGTTCTTCCACAATAGACGCATGCTGTTCGCTCACAATAGCCAGCACGCTGTTGCAGGCCACGCTGTTGCGCTCATAGGCCAGTTGTAATAAACTGCGGCCCTCGAACAGGGGCAGTAACTGCTTGGGCGTTTGCCGGTTCGATAAGGGCCATAAACGGGTACCCGACCCGCCGCAAAGAATAATGTGTTGCATCATTTTGAGTGAGCGTTAGTAATTAATAATTAATAATGAATAACTAATAATTCCTGTAGCAGTAATGTTTCACTGAAACACCGGTGTTACGATTGTTAATTATTAATTCTTAATTATTAATTAATAAATAGATGTTTCAGTGACTACACGCTGGTTGATCACTACTACCTCGGTAGTAGGTACGGTAGCCACCATCGTATAGCCAAGGCTGGAAAGCTCGGCCTTTACCTTGTTCTTGCCCACTTCAATGATCCTGCCGCGCTGGTGCATGAGCGGGCCGGATTTGATCTCGATCATGTCATCTTCATGAAGCGGGAACTGCTCTACGGTTACATCCTTGTATTCCCGGAGAAACCGTTTGATCAGCTCAATTTCGTGATCAGGTATAACCGCGGGCTTGCCCAGCCAGTACACAAAATTGATGATACCATCGGTTTCGCGTACTACCCATTTCCTGCTCTCAGGTATACGCACGAAAACGTAGGATTTGAACAGCGGCTCACTCACCACTTTCCGGCGGTCGCTCCATTGGCGCTCTACCGGGTTAAGCGGGCAGTAATTCTCAACACGTTTACGGGTAAGCATGTCGGCCACTTTCTTTTCCCATCTTGCTTTGGTATAGACGGCATACCAAGTAGATAATTCCTGTTGCATGGGCTTCTCATTTTAAGGTTAAGAGTCTGGTTAACAGTAACGTTGTGCAGTTTCTATAACGGGGGACTTGTAAAGACAATGGCATGGCAATCGTTGCAGTCGAACGTTTCATACAATCGGTTTTTCTGAATAAAATATGGTTGTGTCTTTCACAGAATAGCTTCGCCTTCTCAGTCACACGAGAGAAATATGAAGCCGGAACTATGATGTACGAAGTAGGATGATTGATAGTTGACTATGATGTTGAAACACTTTCTTACATCATACTTCTTACATCTTACTTCATATATTGAAAATTCCTTTCAAAAACTGTTTGCGCCGGGCGCCTTTACCCTGTTCAATATAGCCGTAGCCATATCCGTACCCGTTACCGTAACCGGCAACACCACGGGGCTGCAGGCCATTGAACACAATGTTCATGTTGCCCAGCTCTTTGTTCTGGTAAAGCTCGTTGATCTGCTTCAGGTACAGCTTGGGCGTTACCTGGTGGCGGATCACATACAGCGTGGCATCTGCATAAGGCGCCAGCAGCCGCGCATCTGTTACCAGGCCCACGGGCGCCGTATCAATGATCACATAATCAAACCGGGCCTTTAGCTGGGCAATCAGTTGCTCCAGTTGGCCGTTCAATATCAGCTCTGTAGGATTCGGCGGTATCACACCGGCTGGCAGCACAAAGAGATATTCATTGCCGGGCACTGGCTGCAAAATATTTGCCAATTCTGACTGTCCGACCAGGTAATTACTGATGCCGGGCTCCCGGGATATCTGCAACATCCTGCTGATCTGCGGCTTGCGCAGGTCGAACTCCAGCAGGGCCACTTTCTTTTTTACCAGTGAAAGACTCACTGCCAGGTTCAGCGAGATAAAGCTCTTGCCTTCTCCTGAAATGGAGGAGGTGGTCAGCAGCGTTTTATGATGGCCGCCATTCAGCGCGCCATTGCCATTGACCGCGCCATTCACGCTAACGCCTATATAGGAGAGAGCGGTGCGCAATGTGCGGAACTGCTCCGCTACAAAGCTGCGTCGGCCATCGCCGATCACCACGGATTCCTTGTTGTTATCCTGCACTATTTCCGCCAGTATGGGCGCGGGAGTTGCTTTCTCTATTTCCTCCCGTGATGTTATTTCCCGCTTCATCAGGTCGCGCAGGGTAATGAACAGCGCTACCACGGCCAGGCCGCCCAGCACCGCAATGCCCAGCACCATCATTTTCTTGGGACTTACGGGAGCGCCATAGGCTTCCGCGGCATCCACGATGCGGCTGTCGGATACGGCAGCGGCGGAAGCTACCGCCGTTTCCTCCCGCTTCTGCAGCAGGAAGGTGTAGATGTTGTTCTTTATTTCCTGCTGGCGGCTTACTTCCAGGAAAGCTTTCTCCTTGGCAGGCACACCGCTCAGTATACCGGCATAGCGCTCATTCTCCGCCATCAGTTTGGTCCTGCTGGCCTGCAGGTTAGCGCGCAGGTTACGTATGTTCTGCAATATGCTGGGCTTCAGTTGCGCTTCCTGCCGGTAAAGGCTTTCCAGCAAGGGGCTGTTCTCACCGGTTGTTTTCTTCATTCTCTGCAACTGCAGCTCTATTTCAGACAGTTTGCTGATCAGCTCCAGCAGCACGGGATCCGAAAGCCCCAGTGTGGCCGGTACCATAGCTTCGCCGGGCTGGCGGCCGGTCACGTAACTTTCAATGGAGTCCAGCACAGACAGTTGCATGCCGGCTTCGCTGATCTTCCGGTCATTTTCCGTTACGCTTTCCAGGAAAAGCTGGCTCTGCGCAGAAATATCCACGATGCCTTCCCGCTTCTTGAAGCTGGCTACCTGGTTCTCCACCTGGTTCAGTTCCTGGGTCACTACCCGCAGGCGCTCGTCCACAAAGGACATGGTATTGGCAGCCGTTCTGTTCTTGTCTTCTATAGAAGCGGTATTGTATACCCTGATCAATTCGTTCAGGATGTCCTCTCCCCTCCTGGGATCCACATCGCTGTAGCCCAGCGTGATGATGGTGCCGGCCTTGGTGGTAGGCGTTACCTGCAGGCTGCTTTGTATCATTCCGGACAATATTTTTTCGCCGGCTATGCGCACCGTATACTCCTTGCCGGTAACATCTACAGGATGGCCGGGCTTGGGCGTGACCACCACTTTGCCCCATTCCGTGCTCACGGTGTCGTACAGCGGGTATACCTTGTTATTCAGCAGCACGCAGTTATGCGCTGAATCGTATATCATCGGCATTACTTTAAAGGCATCCGGCTTTATAGAGTCCGGCTCCAGGAAATTGAACCGCACGGGGCTGCCTTTATATACCACGATGTCCCTGATCTGCCCTTTTACGGATACTTCCGCAAAAAGATCCAGGTTGCGCACCACGGAGCGGGCCAGGGTACGTGATTTTAATATCTCGATCTCGTTTTCGATCACTTTCTTGGAACCGGTGAGGTTCAGCGACTGCAGGATATCTCCTTCATCCATTCCTGTTTTCTCATCTTTCACCAGCAAGGTGGCAGATACATAATATACAGGAGTGGCATACCGGAGATAAACGAATGCGCCGGTAACTGCAATGATCACTGCCAGCAGGAATAAGGGCCAGTAAGGCAGGTATCGTTGTTTGATCAATGCCAGCAGATCCACTTGTTCCTCCGGCTGCTGCGGACGTCGTCTATTTGAGTTTATCTGTTGCATGAATATTCCAGGCCTCGTCAAAATTGGTTATTCAATAATATTTTAGCTCGATATGGTCTTACATATAATATGGTCCGGGGCTTACCCGCTAATCCTTCAGTATAAGCCTGTCAAGAATGATCACTGCCAGTGACAGGCCGCTGAAAATAACGGGCAGCAGCAGGCGGCTTTTCTCTCCGGTGTATTGCTTGGCTTTATTCGGTTCCACATAAACTACATCATTTGATTGTAAGTAATAGTAGGGAGAGTTCAGGATGTTCTTGTCATTCAGGTTCAATCTTTTAATAACACGTTTGCCTTCCTCGTCCCTGATCAGGAGCACATTCTCCTTTTTGCCATACACGGTTACATCTCCTGCCATACCAATTGCTTCCAGTATGGATATCTTCTCGTTCGTAACGTTCACTACGGTGGGATGCGCCACCTCACCCAGCAGGGTTACCCGGTAATTCAGGAAGCGGACGCTTACTACCGGGTCTACCAGGAGTCTCCGTTCCAGCAACTGGTTGCGTATCTGGTCCGTCAGCTCCTTCTTGGTAAGACCTTCCGCTTTAATGGCGCCCAGTACGGGGTATTGTATAAACCCCTGCTGGTCTACCAGGAAACCGCCCAGGGCTGCCGTACTACCACTGGAAGCCCCACCGCCGCCTGTTGGAGCTACGGTGTTGGATGCATTATAAATAATGGCATCTTCCGGGTTCAGGCTGCTGACAGTGATCTGCAGCACATCGTTTTTTTGTATTCTCGGTTCAAAGTTTCCGTTTACCGCTATGGTTGTATCTCTGATATCTTGTAAGTAAAGCGTGTTTTTCTGAGTAGCACAGGAAGTTATTAAACAACTAAAAATAATCAACCCCAAAACAAGCCATTTTAAACCAGGTTCCGTTCTCAAGCGCATTTTTACACATTTAAGTTTAAGCTTACACGTTAGAATACAGGAAGCAGGAGGTAAGATGTATGAAATATGATTATGCAGCGGATGCCTTATTTCTTATTTCCTACTTCTTATTTCTTACTTCCTATTTCTTACATATTATAGGGGTACAGGCTCATTGTTCGCACTACAATATTAGGTCAACCTGTACCCGGACACAACTACTTACTACAGTATAAATCCCACTTTAAGCATAAGTGGTCCTACTTATTAGAGTAGGGCCATTAGACCGCCGTGATTTACATTAAATAATTGTTACATTTAATAATGTAGCAGTAGAAAGTCCAATGAATAAGCAACTGAAAAGATTGTTGGACCAGATCTTCGAGATCAGCTCTGATTTGGATGCAACGTTCAGTTTCTGGTAGATCTTCTTCAGGTGCTGGTTAATGGTAAATACCGTTACATACAGCTTGTCGGCCATTTCCTTGTAGGAATACCCCTCTTTCAGCAATGTGAGCAACTCATATTCCCGCTTGGTGAGCTTGTGCCTGATGTTTTCCAGCGGGTCCTTATTGATGTAGTTGATCAACAGATGGGCCGCTTTTGGAGAGAGGGTCCCACCCTGGTTAATGGTGTCCAGTATGGAATGATAGATCTCCATTAAGCGGCTGGTCTTGATGATATAGCCGCTGGCTCCCTTCTTGATGGACTCGATCACGTACTGCTTGCCGTCATGGCCGGAAAGCACAATGATCTTGGCTTCCGGGTAGATCTGCTTCAACTCCTGCATCCCTTGTATGCCCGACTCCCCGGGCAGTGAAATATCCAGCAGGATCACCTTCACGTCAGGATTCTTGAAGGGCAGCGCCTTGAACTCCTCCATGGACTTACAGGCAAATACTACTTTGCACTCCTGGAAATCTTCCAGGAACTCCTTGTAGTTGTTCAGTTGAAAATGGTTGTCCTCTATGATTCCAATGTTGATCATCTTGATAAAGGGTAACAATTGATATGGTTTATCAATCAATATGGTTTTTCAATAATATAATTCAAATATAGCTCCAAAAATTATAAGAAAAAAGGGCGATATTGCAACTCGTTGATAGTGTATTAATTATGTGTTAAATTTCAATGCCCTATATGGATGATGAACTTATTAAAAATAATAACATCTGAATATTTCAGATTTAATCATCACTAAATCATTCACAAGATACCACGATTCAGGCTTTTTTGCAGCTACTAATTCAAGTAGTTTATTCTTCTCTTTAATTTAACACCGTATTCCCCCTGTTTCCGGCAATAATGGCCCTTAATTCAACACACATATTACCCTTTTTGGTGAATATTTGAATTCAATTAACAATAACATTGTCTGTATCAATCCGATCATGGCTGTAGTAAATAAAAGCGGAGAATGGCTGGCCTCTTACTTGTTTAAGAGCCCCTCTAAGATATGGCATACGCAAAGTAGTGTGTTTGTACGGTTAAAATTCTTATCCTATTTTCGGGCAGGCTTAACCATGCCTCTGCGAAAATGAAACCACATCGGTCAATTATCATGCCATATCAGGAAATCCTCTCTGCCATTCCAACTCCGGTAGTGATCTGCTCTCATCAAAAAAAACGACTGCTTTTTGTTAATACGCCCGCTGCCACCCTGTTCAAAAAACTGACTAACACGAAAAGGGGGGTATCTTATTCAGATATTAAGATAATTTTACATGATTTTAGCCCGCGGGAAGACAGCGGCCAGGTAAACAGTTTTGAAACCCGGCAGCCTGTACGCGGCAAAAAAGCATTTCTGTGGCTGGAGGTCATCACCAGCACGGTAATGCAGGACAATGAAATATTCACGGTATTGCTTATCAACGACATCAGCGCGCGCAAAACAAAAGAACAACAAATGGTCCAGTCCCTTGAGCAAGAAAGATCCCTGCATGAAATGAAGTCCAATTTTATATCCATGGCTTCCCATGAATTCAAAACGCCGCTCACGGCCATTTCCTCTACTGTAGACCTGCTGGAAACCAAACTGCAGATGGACAACCTGCTGGACCAGTTCTACCGCCACAACATTTCCAAAATATCCTCCGAGATATTCAAGCTCAATACCATGCTGGATGAAATGCTGACGCTCAGCACCATTGTATCCAACAACATAGAGGTAAGCAAGCAGGCCGTAGCAGTAGAACAGGTGATACACGACATTAAGTACCAGTACTTCTCCGAGCGAAAGGACGACCGCGTACTGCAGGTGGCCGTAACCGGCACGCCCCGGAAAATATATGCGGACAAGAACCAGCTCTCCAAGATATTCACCAACCTGGTGGGCAACGCCTTTAAATACTCCTCCGAAAACCCGGCCGTAAAATTGCAGTACCAGAAAAGCCGGCTGCTGATAAAAATAACGGATACGGGCATAGGTATCCCGGAAAAGGACCTCCCCTACCTGTTCAACTCATTTTACCGCGGCAGCAATGTGGCCAGCATCGAGGGCACCGGGCTGGGGCTTTCCATTGTAAAGGACTTCGTGGAAAGGAACAATGGTACCATCTTTGTTGAAAGCCAGGAGCACCGGGGCACTACCTTTACCATTATATTTAAATACCCGCAGGAAACGCCTGCATAACAATGAACCGGACAATTTTGCTTATTGAAGACAAGCCGAGCTTGCTGGACACCCTGAAAAGCCTGCTGGAACTGCACCAGTACCGGGTGATAGTAGCCGCCAACGGTGCGGAAGGGGTAGCGCAGGCCCGGCTCAACCAACCTGATCTTGTTATCAGCGACATTTACATGCCGGTGCTGAACGGGTATGAACTGCTGGAGCTGTTCAAACAGGACGATGCCCTGCGCAAGATTCCCGTTATTATGCTTACTGCCAAAACCGAAATAGAGGAAATAGACCTGGCGCTGGAAAAAGGGGCGGACGGCTATGTCACCAAACCATTTGTTTTTAAGAACCTGCACGCTGTCATTCAAAAAATCCTCAACAAAGGCACAGAGGAAATGTAACGCACCGTCTTACCTCCTATTTCCTACCTCCTACTTCCTACCTCCTACCTCCTACGTCCCCTATCTTACTAAAGTGACCGTACCTTTCAGCTCCTGCGGCACATGGTCCCGGTCTGCATAGGTACATATATAAACATAGGTTTGCGGGTCCTGCCGCGCGCCCTTATAAACGCCGTCCCATCCCGTCCGGGGATCATTGCCTTCATAGATCACAGCGCCCCATCGGTTAAAGATGCGGATATGATAGTTGCTGATATCGTCATACACTTTGGGCCTGAACACATCATTATTACCATCCCCGTTGGGGCTGAATGCAGTAGGCATCACTACCAGGCAATTCTGCCAGGGTGAAGTGATGGTGATAGTGCCTTGCACACTGCATTGCTGCTGGTCCTTTACTTCATAATGGTAAACACCGGTCTTTAAACGGTTAAAGACCGGCCCGTCCTGCCATTCTCCTTTGTTGATACGATACGAGTACGGCGCAGCCCCGCCCCGCACCTCCAGTACCAGTTGCCCGTCTATGGCCTCGCTGCAGCTATTGGGTTTGATAATGGCGTTTACAACAGGCTGCGAGGAAGGGTCTACCGGCACTTCCGCCTCGCCGCTGATGCTGCAGGCATGGGCATCCTTCACCTCGTATTGGTAAAAGCCGGCCTTCAGGCCGCGCAACACGCTGTCCGCCTGCCATGCGCCGCCGCCTACCTGGTAAGCGTAAGGCGGCGTGCCGCCCTGCATTTGCAGTATGATGCTGCCGGCCGTATCCTCGCTGCAGGATACCGGTACTGTATGCACCGCTGCAGACAAGGGCGGAGGTGGTTGCACCTTTAGGAGAAAGGTATCTGCACATACCTGCTGGTCCTGTACGATCAGCGTGTAGTCACCGGGCTTTACATCATAAAATTCCGGGCTGCCGGAGGGATGGCCATTCAAGGTATAGGCATAGGGCGGAATGCCGCCGGACACCTCCAGGGATATCCGGCTTTTGTTATCATCGTAGCAGGCAGAGGTGGTCACGGTGGCGTCCGCCGCCATATCAGAAGCTTTTACTTCCACCTGTTCTTTTACCACCAGGCCGTTGGCCGCCGTAGCAGTTACCTGGTAAATGCCTGCCGGCACATTCCGGATGCTGGCCGTTGTATAATTACCCGGGCTCCATACATATTGATAAGGCGCCTGGCCGCCGGTTATCCTGATAGTGGCCGTACCGGTAGGCGCATTGGCGCAGGCGGGCGTGCTGCTGATCTCCGTTTTAACGATCTGCCGGATACTGGCGGAGATATTATCCAGCAACACGGCCACTCCTACGGGACTGGCACTGCAGGGGGCTGTAGGATAGGCCCACAGTGAAATATATTTATAGCTTTTGGAAGGCGTAAAAACCACGTCGTACCTTTTCCACTGCTCATGGGTGAACGGTGTGGACATCCATAGCAGCTCCGCAGAGTCGCCGGGCGTATTGCCGCCGAAAATAGCCAGGTTGCCGTAACAATTACTATAATAATAATCGCGCGCATAAGCCAGGTCCAAAGACATGCTGTACATTAATCCCCCTTTGATGCTATCCCGGAGCGCCTGCCCTATGGCCTCTACCTGTTTGGGGCCGCTGTGCATGCCCATATAATGCAGCCCGCTGGAAGGGGGCTGCCTGGCATGAAATACGCCCGGCTGTACATCCGGCGTACCGGAAACTTTGAACCAGCCTTGCGGCACCTTGTTAATGCCGGAATTGGTACCCTCCAGGGAAGGATTTTCCACCGGTATATGCTGGGCGCAAGCCGGGTGCATAAAACAGGTTGTCAAAAAAACAAGGTAAAGCGCCGCTATACGCAGCCACACACGTTTTCCCATAAAGATCGGTTTCCGGCACAATTTCATCCGTCAATATTTTGTTTTTCAGAGGCCGGATGACATCGAAGATGCATCGAGATTAATTGAAATTTAATTATGACCGAGATAAATCCCGCATTCATATGTCTCGGCGTGAGAAAATGTATCATGCTCGATTTCATAGGGTCTGTATAAATGATACTCATTGCTCACATGCAAATACATGTCCAATAGATGTTGTGGTTTTTCCCCCTTGTACCCGGACTGTAGAATGCGTTAAAAGTACAAATAAGATGCACAGCAAGTGTCTACTACTTCCAGTAAATTAACGGCTTGCGGGCGGTATGATGGAAAAAACGTAAGTTTACCCTGTAAAAACGCTATACCCGCATGAAGAATGAGCTGCCACCGGTAACAGCTACCTATTTTATCACCCTTATAAAATCCTATTTGCAGGGAGCCAGGACCAGGCAGGAGATCATGGATGAAACGGCTGACCTGCTGGAATTATCCCTGCCCGGGGAGCCCACCCCGGCCAATATCACCAACCTGCTGATCATCACTGCCAGCAAGATCAACCCGTCCTTTTACCAGGACATTGTAGACCAGGTATCCCAGGCAAGCGACACCACCCCTACCCGCAATGGCCTGCTGCATCACCTGGAAACTTGCGTGAACGGGGATATTTCCCCGGAAGACCTGCTGGAATGGGCCACTACCTGGCAGGATGAGGAGGAACCGGGCGTTGCGTACTTTGAGGACCCCGCCGTGGAATACTGCTGCCTGTTGTGGCTGCCCGCCCAAAAGGAGCGCCTCTCCCGCAAACTGCTGGCGCAGGCGCTGGAAATATTCCATCTCAACTGCGGCAACCCGCTGAAGGAAAAAATTGCGCTGGTCCTGCTGTCGGAGCAGGAGCAACAGCGTTTCCTGTTCTTCCTGCGCGATTATGCGGATCACCGCAAAACCGCCGAAGAACTGGACCTCTACCTGCTCCGGAAATTTGGCATGGATCACCGGAACTTCCCCTACATGCCGGAACTGGTACAGGTGGCCCACAAGCAGGCGCAATTGGAGGACCTGCTGAAAAAAGCCCGTTTAATTAATAATGAATAATTAAAAATATCGGTTACACAGGTGTTCCATTACAGCACGCTTGTCGCGATTATTCATTATTAATTATTGATATCCGCGATATTCACTTTCCGCCGTTCGCCGGTAATGATCACGGAAGTGGTGGTGTATACCCGGTCGCCATCGCCGTACTGCAGGTACATTTCCAGGGGCAGCACCACCGGCGCATAGGAGCCCTCCACCTGCATTTTCTCGATCTGTATCTTGTATTTGTCCGGGATCAGCCCATAGGCATGGAACAGGGTATGCGGCTCCATGGGCACCCACACATGCGCCGTCATCAGCGCATGGTTAGTACCCGTTACGCGGGGATCCTCCCTGCTGTTCTGCGCCACGTACTCCTCGCAGGCCACGCCGGCAATCACCTTTTTAGCGCCGGTGCGTATCAACTGGCTCATATAACCCGTTTCCCCGGGGAACACGGGCTCCATATTATTCAGGTCCAGCTTTTGTTTTTCGCCGCTGGCTATTTTATTGATGGAGGTAATGCTCAATTGCGATTCCCGCTCAAAATCCGCGTAGAACTGGTAGCGGGCAGACGTGCTTTTGCTGCTCATCTGTATGCCGAACCGGGGAGCGGTGCTGCTGTAGTAGATCACAATATCCTGGCCCCCGTCCTTTACTACCTGGTTGCCCTGCAGGGCGGTGGTCTCCTGGTACACAGCCACATCAAATTCATAGGTGGAGTCGATGGTCACGCTTTCATCACCACCGATGACCAGGGCAGGATCGGGCTTAGGCGCCTTCTTAACGTACAGGGGATCACCTTCTTCCTTCTCTTCCACGGTTGCCGGCGCAGCAGCGCTGCCGGCCGGCTTACCCTTTATTTTATCGGTCATCTTTTTTAACCACTGGGCTTGCAGCGGCGTTACGCACAGGGTGCAACATAGTACGGATAAGAACAATGGCTGGAACCTCGCACCAGGATAATGCTGCGCAGGGAAATTGGTAATGCTCGGTTTCATAGGCGTATTTTGGCAGGCAAGATACAAATTATAAAAATATAACATAAATGATAACCGACAACCGGTTGCATGATAACGGTCATGGCTGGTTTCGCGCAATCTATCTTATATTTGTTCTATAGCCCCTGTGTATGAAGAGCGCGATCCTTTCCACGTTGCTGTTATTGCATTGCTTTTTAAACAGTGCTGCGCAACCCGCTCCTTACCAGTTCTCCAGGCTGGATATCAGGAACGGGTTATCCAATAACCGTGTCAACTGTATCTTCCAGGACCGTAAAGGCTTCTTGTGGTTTGGGACGGCGGCAGGGCTGAACCGTTATGACGGCTTTACCTTCAAGGTGTTCAGCGCAATAAAAGGTGATACCACTTCCCTGGCGGGCAACAGCGTGCAAAACATCTTTGAGCTGCCCGGCGGCAAACTGTGGATCAGCTCACTGAACAGCGTCAGTGTGTACGATCCCGTTACTGAAACCTTCAACCGCAATTACCGGCAATACCTCTCCTCGCTGAAAATACCAGCCATCAACATATTATCTATCCGGAAAGACAAGCGACAGCGCTTCCTGTTCCTCAGCGGCCAATCTACCCTGTATGAATACGACCACGCCACCAAGGCTACACGGCAACTGCCGGTATACCACCCTGCCGGCTATACGCAGGATGCCGGCATTACCGGTATGGCCGTAGATGCGGCCAACTGTATATGGCTGGTGCATAAAAGCGGCTTTATCCAGCAACTGGACAGCACGCACCGGCGGACCGTATTCAGCACAGCAGCCCTGCAAAATGCCAATGCGGGGGAGCTGCTGCCCTATGAGCTGTTCATTGACTCGGATAATGACCTATGGATCAATGCCGGGAAAACAAAGCCCAAGGGCCTGTTCTGCTACTCCCCTGCCACCGGCCGGCTGCTGCACTTTAAAAAAAACGGCGCTTATCCGCTGAACGCCGATATGATCACCGGCGGCATTGCGGAAGACCCTTACAAAAAAATATGGGTTGGCACAGACCATGGCGGTATTAATGTGATCGACAAAAAGGACCTGTCCGTACACTACCTGCTGCACGCCGAAGAAGATGAGCGCAGCCTGAGCCTGAACAGCATCTATGCACTGTTCCGTGATAACCGGGAAGTGATGTGGGTAGGCACCTACAAAACCGGCATCAATTATTTTAACGGGCACCGGTCCAGCTTCCCCCTGTACCGGCACCACATCGGCAACCGGCACAGCCTGCCCTTTGAGGATGTGAACCGCTTCCTGGAAGACGACAAAGGCAATATCTGGCTGGGCACCAACGGCGGAGGGCTGGTCTACTTTGACCGGGTGGCCAACCGCTTCACCACCTACCGGCATGATCCCGCTGACCCCAACAGCCTCAGCGCCGATGTGATCGTATCACTATGCATGGACCATGAGCAGCAACTCTGGATCGGCACCTACCTGGGCGGGCTGGACTGCTTTGACGGCAAAAAATTCATTCACTACCGGCACGATCCGGACAACAGCAGCAGCCTGGCCGATGAAAGCGTGTGGGAGATCTATGAAGATTCACGCCACAACCTCTGGATCGGCACATTGGCCGCCGGCCTGGACCGGTTTGACCGGGAGAAAGGCATCTTCTACCATTTCAGCCCGGATGCGCCCCTGTCCGTACACGGCGAGCGTATAGACGCCATTATGGAAGACCGGGAAGGCAACATCTGGGTGGGCACAGACAACGGGATTGATGTGCTGGAAAAACGCAGCGGCCGTTTTATCAACTACAGCTATACGGATAATGACGGGGGCAGCTTCAGCAACAGCAATATCAACTACATCCTGCAGGACAGCCGTGGCCTGGTATGGATCGGCAGCAACGAGGGCCTGCACCTGTTTGACAAGGAAAAGAACAGCTTCCACGTATTTAAAAAGAACGACGGCCTGCCGGACAACAACGTGCTGACCATCGTGGAGGATAATGACCATCACCTCTGGATGAGCACTCCCAATGGCCTCAGCAAAATGGAGGTGGCCCAGGCCGCCGGTGATGAACCGCTGCGCTACAGCTTTGTCAATTTCGATGAATCGGGCGGACTGCAGGGCAGGGACTTCAATCCCAATGCCGCATTAAAGCTGCGCAGCGGGGAGCTGTTGTTTGGCGGGCCGCATGGCTTCAACCTGTTTCATCCCAACAATATCCGCCAGCGCCAGCAGGCCCCCCGCGTAATACTGACCGGCCTGCAGGTGTTCAACCAGCCTTTGGCAGCGGGCGAGCAACTGCATGGCAGGGTGGTGCTGCAAAAAGCCATGCCGGAAACGGACGCGATCACCCTGCGGTATAATGAGAATGTATTTTCCATTGACTTTGCGGCGCTGGATTATGCCTTTGCCGCCAAGGAACGGTACGCCTACAAGCTGGAAGGGTTTAACAACGTATGGCTGACTGCGGACGGGCACCAGCGCAAGGCCACCTTTACCAACCTGGATCCCGGCCGCTACACCTTCCGGGTGCGGGTGGCCAACGGCCTGACGCCTTACCCGGAAACACGGCTGCAGATCACCATACTGCCCTCCTGGTGGAGAACCCCGCTGGCCTATGCCATTTACTTCTTACTGATCATAGCCGCCCTGCTTTTTGCCAGGCAACTGATCATACAGCGCGCCAAAATGCGCTTCCTGATCCTGCACCAGCAGCGGGAAGCCCGGCGCATGCACGAGCTGGACATGATGAAGATCCGTTTCTTCACCAACGTTAGCCATGAATTCCGCACGCCCCTGGCGCTGATCATGGCGCCGGTGGAAAAAATGATGAAGGCCGTGCAGGATACCGACCAGAAAAAGCACCTGCAGTTGGTGCACCGCAATGCCAAACGCCTGCTGAACCTGGTAAACCAACTGCTGGATTTCCGCAAGCTGGAAACAGAAGAGATCTACCTGCAGCCAACAGAAGACGATATCATTAACTTCACCCGGCACACCGTAGGCTCCTTCTCCGATATAGCGGAGAAAAAACAGGTGCAACTCAGCTTCAGCGCCACGGTGGATAGTTTCATTACTTCCTTTGACCGCGTAAAGCTGGAGCGGATATTGTTCAATCTCCTCTCCAATGCGTTCAAGTTCACCCCGGAGCACGGCAGTATATCCGTTACTGTTACAGACAGCCCGGATCACATCGCCATCGCTGTGGCAGATACGGGCATTGGCATACCGGCAGAAAAAAAGGAGCGGATCTTCGAACGCTTCTTCCAGTATACGGATAATGTTCCCGGCGGCATGGCCGCGCAGGGCAGCGGCATAGGGCTGGCCATTACCCGGGAATTCGTGCGCCTGCATGGCGGCAGCATTGCCGTGGAAAGTGAGCCCGGGAAGGGGAGCTGCTTTACCGTGTACCTGCCGTTGTCGCCTGCCGCTGCACCCCGCCGGGTACCGGCGTTAAATGGCCACCATACGGAGGCAGCGCCCGTCAATGGACATACCGCATCAACAGAAAAACGGGAGCAGGACGGCAAAAGGTCCACCATCCTGCTGATAGATGATAACGAAGATTTCCGCTTTTACCTGAAAGACAACCTGCGGGCCCATTTCAATATTGTCGAAGCCGGCAACGGGAAAGAAGGGTGGCAGCGCACGCTGGGCCAGCATCCCGACCTGGTGGTGAGTGATATTATGATGCCGGAAATGAACGGTATTGAGCTATGCCGCAAAATAAGATCGGACGAGCGCACTGCCGGCATCCCCGTGATACTGCTCACGGCCCGCTCCGCGGAAGAAATACAATTGGAAGGCTTTAGCACCGGCGCCAGTGATTTTATTACCAAGCCTTTCAATTTCGAGATACTGCTGTCGCGCATCAGCAACCTGCTGGCACAGCAGGAAAATATGATCCGGACCTACCGCAGGCAGGTGGAGGTAGTGCCCGGTAACGTGACAGTAGTAACAGAAGATGAAACGCTGATCACCCGCGCATCGGAAGTGATACAGCAGAACCTGGACAACCCGGATTTTTCCGTGGAGCACCTCAGCAAGGCCCTGCTGGTAAGCCGGGCCGCGCTGTACAAAAAGATCACCGCCATTACCGGTCAAACCCCGGTAGAGCTGATACGGTCCATCCGCATCCGGCATGCCGCCCAGCTACTGGAAAAGAGCCGCATGACCGTTTCCGAAATTGCCTATGCCGTAGGCTTTAACAACACCAAGTATTTTGTAAAATACTTCAAGGAAGCTTATTACATGCTGCCTACGGAATACCGGGCAAGCCGGAAGTAGGAAGTAGGAAAGTGTTTCGCCTCAATCATCTTACTTCCTACATCCTACTTCCTACCTCCTACTTCTAAAGACCAGCGGTGTAACGCCGCAATGTTTCCGGAAAAAGCTGTTGAAATAGGAAGGGTACTCAAATCCCAGGCAATAGCCGATCTCCGCTACGCTCCAACTGGTGTAGGTCAGCAGGGCGCGGGCCTCCTGTATGATCCTTTCATTGATGTGGGTGCTGGTAGGTTTGCCGGTCACCTCCCGCACGGCGGCATTCAGGTGGTTGACGTGCACGGACAAACGGCTGGCATAATCCCCCGCTTTTCTCATCTGCAGCACATACTGCGGGGAATCCGCCGGGAACTGCCGCTCCAGCAGCTCCAGGAACTGGCCGGTAATGCGGGCCGCCGCATTGGTATGATGGGAATAGGCATCGGCCGGCTGCATCTTCATGCCTTCATGGATCAACAGGTTTACGCAACTGCGAAGCAGGTCATATTTATAAGGGTAGCTGGTATCCTGCTCCAGTTGCATCCGGTGGAAAAGGCTGGTAATGTAGGCGGTCTGCTCCTTGTCCGGGAAAAACACCGGGTCTGCCCCTACCTTGAACAGCGGGTAATCCTGCAGGATGTCCGTCCGTCCCTTTTCCCGGAGGAAGCTCTCTGAAAACAGGCAGTAATACCCTGTAAGGTTGCTGGTTACGTTCTCCCAGGCATAAGGCACCAGGGGATTGGTAAACGCCAGGGCCGGGCGGTTTATCACAAAGTCCCGGCCGCCATACACCAGGCGGGAGCGGCCTTTAAGCACCAGTACTACCTTGTAATAGTCGCGCCGGTTATAGGACGCATGGCTGTTGACCGGCTTGATGATCTCCGCTACTTTGAACTGCCGGGGTATAAAATAGGTTTCCGGGCAGTCGGATGTGTCTGTACGCACAACTGCTTTTGTCATTGTCTAAAATTACGGATTTCAGGAAGACCAGTAAAAGAAGAAGCTATTTCTTATACTTTAACCGCGGATTCCGGTGTGTATTGAAAATGTGCAGGATATAAACTATTTTTTGTTGTTTCCGTACTTCATATATGATCAGGTAGGGAAACTTTTCGACAGGAATTTCCCGGTATTTGCCTTTTTTATTGGGGTATGCTTCGGGATTTGCTGCAATATGCCCAATCGACCGCTCTATATACGCCATAAACCTGGCCCCTAAACCACCCAGCCGGTCTTCATACCAGTTAAAGGATTCCTCAATTTCTTTTTCAGCCGCGGTAGAAAGCAGGATGGCGTACTTCATTGGCCACCGGCTTTGGCCCGCTTATCCAGTATCCGTTTTTTAGCGGCTTCCCAGGTGGTGCCTTTATCTTTACCGCTTTTCAGGGCTTCAGATCGTTTTTCCAGCTCATTTACCACCGCTTCGTCCTCCCACCAGTTGTTAACTTTGTTCACCTCGTCTTCTACCATTGTAAAAATGGCTTTGACCTTTTTTTCATCTGCCACACGGATATACTCATATAATTTTTGCCTGATAGCTGCCGTATTCATACACTTCCTGTTTTATGCGAATTTAATGAATAAGGAGGAATCTGCCTTCCCGTAAACATTTCATACCCTCTTTATAGACGTCTCATACCCCTCAATCCACTGTAAATCAATTACATTCGATCACAGTTCATTTACCTGAACGCGACAACCAAAATAACGCAAATCCACAGTTATGAACAATGATTACTCCAAAGTCATTCCATGTAAAATGACGCTGCAGTTCCTGCAGATCACCATCCTGGTCCTTTTGATCCCTTTGTCTGCCGTTTTTGCGCAGCGCAGGGTGACCGGCACCGTTACCGGTTCCGATAATGCGCCGGTACCGGGGGTGACCATACAGGTAAAAGGGCAGACCATCGGCACGGCCACCGATGCATCCGGCAAATATGCGCTGACCATACCCGGCAATGATGCCGTACTTATTTTCTCCGCCATCGGGTTTACCTCCCAGGAAATACCGGTAGGCGACCGCAACAATATCAACGTCACCCTGGCAGAAACCGTAGGCAACCTATCTGAAGTAGTAGTGGTGGGCTACGGTACCCAGAAACGGCGGGAGGTGACCAGCGCCGTTACCACTGTTAAGGCAGAGGAGTTCAATAAAGGCAACGTCAGCAATGTGTCCCAGCTCCTGCAGGGCAAAGTGGCCGGCCTTTCCATTGCCAGTCCCGGTGGCGACCCCAACCGCGGGTTCTCCATCCGTCTCCGGGGCCTGTCTACCCTGGGCGCCAATACGCAGCCTCTGGTAGTAATAGATGGCCAGATAGGCGCCGACCTCAACACAGTGGACCCCAATGATATTGCCAGCATAGATGTGCTGAAAGACGGCTCTGCTGCTGCCATCTACGGCACCCGTGGCTCCCAGGGCGTGATCATCATCACCACCAAATCCGGTAAGCCGGGCACTACAAGGATATCCTACAGCACCCAGGGCAGTGCGGAAAGCATTTACAGGGACACCCCGCATATGACCGCCGCCGAATTCCGGGCCCTGGGCAAAGGCACGGATTACGGCGCTAACACCGACTGGTATAAAGAGATATCCCGCACCGCCCTGTCGCACAACCATAACGTTTCCCTGTCCGGCGGCACGGAATCCACCACTTATAATGCTTCCCTTACCTATCGCCAGCAGGAGGGCATCGCCATACACACCGGCTACCGGCAGTTGAACGGGCGCATGAATGTTACGCAGCGGGCCCTGAAGGACCGCCTGGTGCTCAACCTGAGCCTGACCACCTCCCGCAGGGATGCCGATACCGGCTATGCAGAAGCTTTTAAATACGCCACTATCTATAATCCCACTGCGCCCGTATACAGTACAGACCCGCAATTTGACCTGACCGGCGGCGGCTTTTACGAAGCCAACTTTATTGACTATGTGAATCCCGTAGCGGTATTGAAACAAAATACCCGCACCGGTGAAACCAAAAGGATCAACTTTGCCGGTTCTGCACAGTACGAGATCATTGATGGGCTGAAATTCCTGGTCAGGTATGCCCAGCAAACCACCAGCATATATGCAACGGCATATCTACCCAAAGAAGCTTTCTTTGACCGGAATTTCCTGAACGTGAGCGGCTTCCAGCGCAACGGGTATGCGTATAAAGGGGATTTCGAGGAGTTTAACCAGTTGTATGAAAATACGCTTTCCTATGACCGGGAGATACAGTCATTCAACCTTTCCCTGCTGGGCGGCTACTCGTACCAGCAATTCAAAAACCAGGGAGAAAGTGCCGCAGGAGGCAACTTTCTGACCAACTTTGTTTCAGACGACCTGTCCGCCGCGCTGGATTTCAGGGACGGCAGGGGCACTATCACCAGTTATAAGAACGCTTCCAAGCTGGTTGCCTTCTTTGGCCGCGTAAACCTGAATTATAATGACATGGCCTTTCTCTCCGCCAGCGTAAGAAGGGAGGGCTCCACCCAGTTCGGGGAAAATAACAAATGGGGCACTTTCCCGGCAGTAAGCGCCGGGCTGGACCTGAACAAGGTGTTCTCCATTCCGCAGGTAGATAATTTAAAGGTCAGGGCCAGCTATGGAATTACCGGCTCCCTGCCTATACGGCCTTACCTTTCTCTTGACATCCTGAACCTGTCCGGAGATCCCTACTATACAGGCAATGGCAACTACCTGAGCACCTCCAACCCGTTGAGAAACCCCAATCCCAATCTTAAATGGGAATCCAAGAACGAGCTGGACATAGGGCTGGACTTTACGCTGTTCAATAACCGGGTAACCGGTACCTTTGATTATTACAACCGTACCACCAAAGACCTGATATTCCTTACCAATGTACCGGTGCCTCCCAACCAGGCTACGCAGACCTACCTGAACGTGGGCGAACTGAAGAGCAACGGTGTAGAGTTGGCGCTGACCTACGAAGTACTCCGTGACGGCGACTTTACCTGGACTACCGGGGCCAACTTCTCCTCCTACAACGTAAAGCTGAACGAGCTGAATGTAGATGCCGATTATGTAGGCGCTACCAATCTGGGCACGCCCGGGCAGGAAAATACCCAGATCACCCGTGCCGTGGCCGGCGAGGACATCGGTATTCTCTGGGGGCCGGTATACATGGGCGTGGATGCGGACGGCAAGTACCAGTTTGACGACGGGGAAGGCAAACCCACCCACTCTACCGATTACAAGACCAAGATAGGAAATGGCCTGCCTGACTTCGAGTTCGGGTTTACCAATACTTTCCGCTACAAGCGTTTTGACCTCAATTTCTTCCTGCGCGGCGCTATTGGCCATGACCTTATTAATACCTACCGGGCCTTTTACGAGAACCCCAATGTAGCCACCAGCTATAACATTGTAAAAACAAAATACTTCAATCCCAATGTTACGGATGGCCAGATATTCAGCAGCCTGTTCGTGGAAAAAGCCTCCTTTGCCAAGCTGGATAATGCCACACTGGGTTATAACTTCAAGCTGCCGCCCAACGGCCTTGTGAAGAGTCTCCGCGCCTACCTTTCCGGGCAAAACCTGTTTGTGATCACCGGCTATACCGGCGCAGACCCCGAAGTACGGTATGCGGACCCGAACGACGACAGGTCGCTGAACCCGCTGGCGCCGGGGGTAGACAGGCGGGAAACCTGGATACTGTCCCGCACCTTTACGCTAGGCCTGAATGTGGAGTTTTAACATTAAACATTAACGAATGAAACATATATCCATCATAAAATACTTACTGCCCGGCATGTTGACAATTGCTGCCTGTACGGACCTGGACGAAAAGGACCTGCTGTATGACAACGTTCGCAGCGATGATTTTTATAAAACGCCGGAGGAGTTTGCTTCCGCCGTGGGCGCTGCCTATACCAATCTTTATAACCTGGGGGGCAACAACCACATGATACCGCTCAATGAAGTAACCACGGATGAGGTGGTGGTGCCTACCCGCGGCGCTGACTGGGGGGACGGAGGCCACTGGGTGAGGCTGCAGCAGCACACCTATGTACCAACAGACCCTACGCCCAACAATGCCTGGAATATGCTGTACGCAGGCGTTGCCACCTGCAACCGCGTAATGGCGCAGCTAGAGGAGAAAGCAACCGATACCGTGCTGGCCGCCACCTTTATCTCAGAGCTGAGAGCCGTACGCGCTGTTTATTATTACTGGCTGCTGGATATGTTCGGCAATGTGCCGCTCAGTATAGACTTCTCCATTACAGAACCGCTGCCCAACAGCAGCCGCCAGGAAGTATATGACTTTGTCGAGCAGGAGCTGCTGGAGAATGCGCCCAGGCTGCCGCGTAACGGCCCCGGCGACGGTCCGTACTATGGGCGGGTAAACTACTATACCTGTTACGCCGTGCTGGCAAAGCTATACCTCAATGCACAGGTATATACCGGCACTGCGCAATGGGACAAAGCCCTCGCTGCCTGCGACACCATTCTCAACTCAACGGTGGGCTACATGCTCTCCCCCGATTACCGGGAAATTTTCTCGCGCAACAATACCGGCAACCCCGAGATCATCTGGGCTATACCCTCCGACGCCGTGTATGCAACAGGGTTCAACCTGTCCATGATGACGCTGCACCCGCTGAACCAGAGCACCTATAACATGAGCGCCCAGCCCTGGAACGGCTTCGCTACTATCCAGGAATTTTACCAGTCCTATATAGACCCGGTACAGAACCCCGGGCCACAGGGGAGGGTGATAGGCACCAGTCCTGCCGGCGATTCCGTAACCGGCACCCTGGACAACCGTTTGTCCAACTTCCTGGTAGGCCCGCAGTTCGACGCGGCCGGCAACAGGCTGCTGGACGGCGGTGCGGATGCTACCGACCCCAACGGCCCCCCGCTGACCTTTACCCCGTATATCAATGAACTGCAGCCCAATGCCTGGCGGCAGGCCGGGGCACGGATAGGCAAGTACGAATTTTACAGCGGTATGACGGCGGACCTGGACAATGACCTGGTAGTGTTCCGTTATGCAGATGTCATGTTGATGAAAGCGGAAGCACTGGCCAGGAAAAACGGTAACTGGAACGACGCGGTGGCGCTGGCGCTGGTGAACCAGATCAGGACCGTGCACGGCGGGGTAACGCCTTTTACTACCATGGATGCAGACAAATTCCTGGCAGAGCGCGGCCGCGAAATGTTCATCGAGAGCATGCGCCGGCAGGACCTGATCCGTTTCGGGAAGTATAACAGCGCCTGGCGCTTCCACCCGCCGGATGCCAGCACCCATGTCAATATATTTCCTATCCCGGCAGACCAGATCAATGCCAATCCGAACCTGGACCAAAACCCGGGATACTAAATTAATGGGCGGAGTCGCACATGACAAAACATTGCATACATAAATTTTTACTTGCAGGCCTTGCCGGTGCAGCACTGTTCCAGTCTTGCCAGCATGCTGCGCCGGCGCCTGCCAGCCATCTCTTCACCAAAATGCCTGCTGCCGAAACAGGTATTGATTTCAGGAATGATGTAACCTATACGGAAGCATTCAATATTTACACCTACCGCAATTTTTACAATGGCGGCGGCGTGGCCATCGGGGATATTAACAACGACAGCCTGCCCGATATCTTCTTCTGCAGCAACCAGCATTCCAACAGGCTGTACCTGAACAAAGGCGATTTCCGGTTCGAGGACATTACGGAAAAGGCCGGCGTAGGCTCGGACAGTATCTGGTCTACCGGCGTTACCCTGGCGGATGTGAACGGCGACGGATGGCTGGACATATACGTATGCCGCTCTTCCGACATGAAAAACCTGGACCGCGGCAACATGCTGTTCATCAACAACCGCAACGGCACCTTTACAGAACGGGCGGCCAGCTACGGCCTGGACAACCGCGGCCTTTCCACCCACGCCGCTTTTTTTGATTACGATAACGATGGCGACCTGGATTGCTACCTGCTCAACAATTCCTTCCGCTCTGTAGGCAACTATGACCTGGTGCCGGACCAGCGCCAATACCCCGATCCGCTGGGCGGCAACAAGCTGTACCGGCAGGACAACGGTCATTTTACAGACGTCACGCAGCAAGCCGGTATCTACAGCAGCAAGATCGGTTTCGGGCTGGGCGTGACCATTGCGGATATCAACAAAGACGGCTGGCAGGACATTTACGTGTCCAACGATTTCTTTGAAAAAGACTACCTCTATATCAACCGGCACAACGGATCTTTCAGGGAATGCCTGGAGCAATACATCCGGGAGATCAGCCTGAGTGCGATGGGCGCCGATATTGCGGACATCAACAATGACAGCTACCCGGAAATATATGTAACGGATATGCTGCCCGAAACAGAGGCCAGGATAAAAACAAAGACCAATTTCGATAACTGGGACAAATACCAGTCCGACATCCGCAACGGTTACTACAAACAGTTTGTCAGGAACACCCTGCAACTGAACAATGGCCCCCTGCTGCGCATTGATACGCCCGCCGCCCAGCACTATTTCAGCGAGATAGGGCGCTTTGCCGGCGTATGCGCCACGGACTGGAGCTGGGGCGCGCTGATAGCAGACCTGGACAATGACGGGTGGAAGGATATTTTCGTGGCCAATGGCATCTACAAAGACATTACCGACCAGGATTACATCCAGTACACCGCCAACGCCACCGGCGCCATCCGCGCACAGATCCTGAACAAGGAAAAGGACATCATCAAAAAGCTGGTGGACCTCATCCCCTCCAATGCCCTCTCCAATTATGCCTTCTGCAACAACGGCGACCTTACGTTCACCAACCGTGCAGCAGCATGGGGGCTGGACGAACCGGGCTTCAGTAACGGTTCCGCCTTCGGCGACCTGGATAACGATGGCGACCTGGACCTGGTGATCAATAACGTGAACATGCCCTGCTTCATTTACCGGAATGAAAGCGCACAGTTGCACCCGGAGAACAGGTTCCTGCAGGTAAGCCTGCAGGGCGAGGGAAAGAATACCGCCGGCATCGGCACCAAAGTAACAGTGCGCTACAACAATACCCTGGCCTATCAGGAACAGATGCCCATGCGGGGCTTTGAATCTACCGTGGATAACCGGCTCACCTTTGGCCTGGGCCGCACGGAACATATAGATTCCGTGATCGTGCAATGGCCGGACGGCCGCCGGAATATCCTGAAACAGGTGCAACCCAACCAGCGCATACTGGTGAAGCAAAGCGAGGCCCGGGCTACCGGCAGCGCCGACCTGCTGCGTACTGCCTTGGCATCCCATGCCGCGCCACTGTTTACGGAAAGCCGCAGCAATGCCGGCATCGGCTTTGCACATCGCGAATGCAGCTTCGTGGACTTTGACCGGGACCGCCTCATTTTCCAGATGCCCTCCCGGCAAGGCCCCCGCCTGGCCCAGGCGGATGTGAACAACGACGGGCTGGAAGACATTTACATCTGCGGCGCCAAAGACCAGGCGGGCGCGCTGTATGTGCAAACGGCCGGCGGCGGCTTTGAAAAAACGAATGAAAAAATATGGGCGCAGGACCAGCTCAGCGAAGATACCGACGCCCTGTTCTTTGACGCAGATAACGACGGCGATGCGGACCTTTACGTATGCAGCGGGGGCAATGCCTTCTCCCCCAACGCCACGGCGTTAATAGACCGGCTGTATATCAATAACGGGAAAGGCGTATTTGAGAAATCTGCACAGGTGCTGCCCTCCTTTACCTTTGAAAGCAGTAGCTGCGTAACGGCCGCCGACTATGACAGCGACGGCGATATGGACCTGTTTGTGGGCGTACGGCTAAAACCCTTCCGCTACGGCTATCCCTGCCGGGGCTATGTGCTGAACAATAACGGGAAAGGCCGGTTCACCGACGTAACAGACCAGGCCGCCCCTGCGCTGAAAACAACCGGCATGGCTACCGATGCACAATGGCTGGACTATGACCGGGACAACCGGCCAGACCTGGTGATAGCAGGCGAATACATGCCGCTGCGCCTCTTTCACAACGAAGGCGCTTACCTGCAGGAAGTGACCGGCCCCGCCGGCCTGGGGCAGACCAATGGCTGGTGGAACCGTATAGCCATTGCCGATGTGAATAATGACGGCTACCCCGACATCATTGCCGGCAACCACGGGCTCAATTCCAGGTTTAAGGCGGCTGCCGACAAGCCCGTGAGCATGTACACCAGTGATTTCGACAATAATGGCAGCACAGAACAGATCATTACCTGCTACAACAAGGACAGCGCCTATCCCGTGCTGCTGCGGCACGACCTGGTAGCCGTGCTGCCCTACCTGAAAAAGAAGTACCTGAAATATGAGCAATACCAGGTACAGACCATACAGGATATTTTCACCCCCGCCCAACTGGAGAAGGCCCAGCGCCTGGATGCCTATACGCTGCAAAGCTGCGTGCTGCTGAACAACAGGAAGGGGGCCTTTACCTGCAAGCCACTGCCTGCCGCCGCGCAATTATCACCCATATATGGATTGCTGGCTGCCGACTTTGACAAGGACGGCTATACGGATATGCTGCTGGGCGGCAACTATTACCAGTCCAAACCCGAAGCCGGCATTTACGACGCCAGCTATGGCCTGCTCCTGAAAGGCGATGGCAAAGGCAACTTCAGCCCGGTACCGGCCGCGCAGTCCGGCTTCTTTACCACCGGCGCCGTACGGGATATTGTAACAGTAAAAACAAAACACAGCTCACTATTGCTGGTGGCGAAAAACGATGACAAGATCCAGGTATTCCAGGGACCTGGCAGGTTCTAAAAACGATAGCAATATGAAACCGGGCATACCTCTTATATTATTGATAACATACCTCCTTGCCGGCTGCATGGACCTGCAGTTTGAACGGTATAAATCGCTGATGAAGCGGGAAGTGGCCAGTGGCGTGCACGCGGACAGCCTTTTCTTCGGCATTCATTTCGGCATGACCAGCAAGCAGTTCTTTGCGCACTGCTGGGAAATGAACAAGAAGGGACTGTTTACAGACGGGCAGAGCAACACCGCCGTACTATACCGGCTCAATAACCATGAGCTGAAACACCCGGCCTCCCTCAACTTCTACCCTTCCTTCACCCACAACAAAATATCCGGTATGCGCGCCACCTTTGAGTATGACGGCTGGGCGCCATGGAACAAGCACCTCTGGGCAGACAGCCTGCTGCCCGATGTGCTGGCGCTGTACAAAAAATGGTACAGCACCGGCAATCCCTTCCTTACCATATCGGACAAGGAGCGCGGCACCATCTATGTAAAAGTGGATGGCAACCGGCGCATCATCATTGGCCGCTATGATGACATGCTTGTAAAAGTGGATTATACGGATTTACTCACTGCTAAAACGGAGGACGGTCATGCAACGAAATAATCAGCACTTCAGCACATTACTGCTTATATTACTGGTAGCCTGTTCCCCCGGGACTGAAAAGCCTGCCACCCTTTTCACACAGCTTACCGCGGAGGAAACCAATATCCGTTTCAGCAACGACCTGACCTACGACGACCAGTTCAACATCTACACCTACCGCAATTTTTACAATGGCGGCGGCGTAGCCATCGGGGATGTGAATGGCGACAGCCTGCCCGATGTGTTCTTCACCGCCAACATGCTGCCTAACCGCCTGTACCTGAACAAAGGCCACCTGCAGTTCGAGGACATTACGGAACAGGCAGGCATCGGCAAAAAAGGCAAATGGTCTACCGGCGTAAGCATGGCGGACGTGAACGGCGACGGCTGGCTGGACATCTACGTATGCAACAGCGGCGACATAAAAGGCGACAAGCGGCAGAATGAGCTGTACATTAACCAGGGCAACGGCGCCTTCCGGGAAATGGCGCAGGACTACGGCCTGGCCGATCACGGCCTGTCTACCCACGCCGCTTTCTTTGACTATGATCATGACGGCGACCTGGATATGTTCCTGCTCAACAATTCCTTTAAAGCCATCGGCAGCTTTAACCTGAAGGAAAATGAACGGAATAAAAGGGACTCCCTGGGCGGGCATAAGTTCTTCCGCAACGACGGCGGTCACTTTACGGATATAAGCGAACAGGCCGGCATTTACGGCAGCGCCATCGGTTTTGGTTTAGGCGTTACCGTAGGCGACCTGGATAATGACGGCTGGCAGGATATTTACGTATCCAACGATTTCTTTGAGCGCGACTACCTGTACATCAACCAACGCGACGGCAGTTTCCGGGAATGCCTCGAAGAACAGATGATCAGCATCAGCAATGCCTCCATGGGCGCTGATATGGCGGACATCAACAATGACGGGCATTCCGACATATTTGTAACCGAAATGCTGCCCGAAGACAACGCCCGCCTCAAAACCAACACCACCTTTGAGAACTGGGACAAATACCAGCTAAACCTGCAGTATGACTACTACCACCAGTTTACCCGCAATACGCTGCAACTGAACAACGGCAACAACACCTTCAGCGAAATAGGGCGCCTGGCCGGCGTATGCGCCACAGACTGGAGCTGGGGCGCGCTGATAACGGATCTGGACAACGACGGCCGCAAGGATATTTTTGTGGCCAATGGCATCTACCAGGACCTTACCAACGAAGATTATATACAGTACATTTCCAATGAAGCCTTCTTCCGGGAAGTGATCACCCGCAAAGCCAACTTTAAAAAGCTGATAGACCTGATCCCTTCCCATCCTGTGCCCAGCTATGCTTTCCGCAACAACGGCGACTTTACCTTTACCAACGAGGCCGCCGCCTGGGGACTGGACCAGCCGGGCTTCAGCAATGGCGCGGCCTATGCGGACCTGGACAATGACGGCGACCTGGACCTGGTGGTGAATAATGTAAACATGCCTTGCTTCGTATACCGCAATGAAGCCAGGCAGCAGCACCCGGAAAACAAATTCCTGAAAATAAGCCTGGAAGGCGCGGGCGCCAACCGCTTTGGCATTGGCGCGAAGGTAACGGTGCATTACAACGGCGCCATTGCGTACCAGGAGCAGATGCCCATGCGGGGCTTTGAATCCACCGTAGACAACCGCCTGAATTTTGGCCTGGGCCGCACGGCCCGCATAGACTCCGTAGTAGTGCAATGGCCCGGTGGGGAAACGAACATCGTTCGCAACCTGCCGCCCAACCGGCACATTACCGTAAAACAAAGCGAAGCAGCGATGCCCGGCAGCTCCCCCGCGGCGCCGGCGCCGCCCGCCCTGTTCATGGAAAGCAACCGCCGCGGCATCAACTTTACCCACCGGGAAAATGATTTTGTGGACTTTGACCGCGACCGCCTGATCTTCCATATGCTCTCCACCCCCGGGCCGCGCATTGCCAAAGGCGATGTCAATAACGACGGGCTGGAGGATCTTTATCTCTGCGGCGCAAAAGACCAGCCGGGCGCTTTGTATGTGCAAACGCCGGCCGGCCGGTTCATGCCAACCAATACCGCGCTGCTGGAAAATGACAAAGCCGGCGAAGATACAGACGCACTTTTCTTTGACGCAGACGGCGATGGCGATGCAGACCTCTACGTATGCAGCGGCGGTAATGAATTTTCTCCCAATGCCACCGCACTGATAGACCGCCTGTACATCAACGACGGCCAGGGTAATTTCACCCGGTCGCAGCAGGTACTGCCGTCTTACATTTTTGAGAGCAGCAGTTGCGTAACCGCCGCCGACTATGATGGCGACGGCGATGCGGACCTGTTTGTAGGCGTGCGCTTAAAGCCCATGCGCTACGGCTACCCCTGCAAGGGCTATGTATTGAACAACAACGGCAAAGGCATCTTTACCGATGTTACCGCCACCGTAGCGCCGCCGCTGCAAGCGGCCGGCATGATCACCGACGCCGCCTGGACGGACATTGACAAAGACAAGCGGCCCGACCTAGTAGTGACCGGCGAATACATGCCGCTGCGCCTGTTCCGCAACACCGGCAGGCACCTGCAGGAAATAACCACCGCCGCCGGCCTGGAAAAAACCAATGGCTGGTGGAACCGCCTGCAGGTAGCGGATGTCAATAACGATGGTTACCCCGATATCATTGCCGGCAACCACGGGCGCAACTCCCGTTTCAAGGCCAGCGTTGCCCGGCCCGTATGCCTGTACGCCGGCGATTTTGACAACAGTGGCAGCATCAAGCAGATCCTGACCTGCTTTAACAGGGATACCGCCTATCCCCTGGTGCTGCGCCACGACCTGGTAAGCGTGATCCCCTCGCTTAAGAAGAAATACCTGCAGTACGAGCAGTACAAACACCAGCGTATAGAGGATATATTCACGCCGGGGCAACTGCAAAAAGCGGTGAAGCTGGATGCCTATATCCTGGAAAGCGCCGTGTTCCTCAACAACAGGAACGGCACTTTCAGCGTTAAAGCTTTACCGGCAGCCGCCCAGCTATCGCCCATGTATGGTATGGCGGTAGCGGATTATGACGGGGACGAAAAAGTTGATATCTTAATGGGCGGCAACTTTTACCAGAGCAAACCCGAAGTAGGCATTTACGACGCCAGCTACGGCACGCTGCTGAAAGGCGACGGCAAAGGTAATTTTACCGCCCTGCCGGCGCAGCAGAGCGGCATCTGCATCAGGGGACCGGTACGGGATATGACCCTCCTGCAGGCAGGAAAATCGCTGCTGCTGGTAGTAGCCATGAACAATGAAGCCGTAAAAATATTTACTTACGCGCCTTCCAGCCTGGCAGTATCCAAAGAGCTGTCCGGCTTATCAAAACCACACAGGAAGCATGACCAACACTTATGACGCTATTGTAGTAGGCTCCGGCATCAGCGGAGGCTGGGCCGCCAAAGAACTGACGGAAAAAGGATTAAAAACACTGATGCTGGAACGCGGACGGAACTTTGAGCATATCAAAGATTACAAGAGCGCCGGCCAGAGCGTATGGGAATTTCCACACCGCGGCCGCGCCACTGTGCAGCAAAAGAAGGACCGGCCCGTGATATCGCGGTTCTGGACCTATGGCACCGCCGCCTATGAGCCGATCATGGATTACTGGGCCAATGAGCAGGACTGCCCCTATACGGAAATACAGCCCTTTAACTGGTGGCGCAGCTACCAGGTAGGCGGCCGCTCCATTTTGTGGGGACGGCAAAGCTACCGCCTGAGCGACTTTGACTTTGAGGCCAATGCTAAGGACGGGTACGGGGTGGACTGGCCCATCCGCTACCGCGACCTAGCGCCCTGGTATGATTACGTGGAAAAGTTTGCCGGCATCAGTGGCTCCAAAGAAGCCCTGCCCCACCTGCCGGACGGGCAGTTTCTGCCACCCATGGAACTGAACTGCGTGGAAAAAGATGTAGCCGCCCGGATAAAACAGCACTACCATAACAGCCGCCATATGATCATCGGCCGGGTAGCCAACCTCACCGCGCCCATTGAAGGCAGGAACCAATGCCAGTTCCGCGACCGCTGCTGGGAGGGCTGTCCCTTTGGCGGGTATTTCAGCACACAGTCCTCCACCCTGCCCGCTGCCATGAAAACAGGCAGGCTCACGGTACGTCCTTTCTCCATCGTCACCAGGATACTGTACGATAAGGATACGCAAAAGGCCAAAGGGGTGGAAGTGCTGGATGCGGAAACCAACCAGACCTATGAATACTATGCAAAAGTGATCTTCCTGAACGCCTCTGCGCTCAATTCCACCTGGGTGCTCATGAACTCCGCTACGGACATCTGGCCGGAGGGGCTGGGCAGCAGCAGCGGGGAACTGGGACATAACGTGATGGACCATCACTACATGCTGGGCGCTACCGGCCGCGTGGAAGGCTTCGAGGACAAATATTATTATGGCCGCCGCGCCAACGGGTTTTACATTACCCGCTTTGCCAACCTGTATAATGATAAAAGGGACTACCTGCGCGGCTTCGGCTACCAGGGCGGCGCCAGCCGGGAAGGCTGGCACCGGGCCGTAGCGGAGCTGGGGGTAGGCGCCGCTTTCAAGGAGGCCGTGACAACGCCGGGGGACTGGGCCATTGGCGCTACCGGCTTTGGTGAGATACTTCCCTACCATGAGAATAAAATAACGCTGGACAAAAACCGCCGGGACAAATGGGGCCTGCCGGTACTGGCCATGGACGCCGGCCTGAAAGAAAATGAAATAAACATGCGCAAAGATATCCTGAAAGAGCTGGTAGACATGTTTGAAGCCGCCGGTATAAAGGATATACAAACCTGGGATTACGGCCATATCATGGGGCATGGCATTCACGAAATGGGCACCGCCCGTATGGGCAAAGACCCGAAAACCTCCGTGCTCAACGCCTATAACCAGGTGTGGGACGCCAAAAATGTTTTTGTGACCGATGGCGCCGCCATGGCTTCCAGCGCCTGCCAGAATCCCTCGCTCACCTACATGGCGCTTACCGCCCGGGGAGTGGACCATGCCGTTAATGAGCTGAAAAAAAGGAACCTGTGACGCTGCGGCGCTCAACTGACCATCAGGCTGCAGCCCCGCAGGGCGGAGTTATCCAGCCGGCCCAGCACTTCAAAGCTGCCGTTGTCATGCAGCTTGCCGATGTCCTCCGTGGCGATGAACGCACAGGAATATACGTTGGCCAGGTCTATTACATTGATCACGCCGGAGGCCCGGCCGGTAAATAATTGAAAGGGATCATTTTCATCGCGCAGCAGCACCTTCATCCAGGGAGGGGTATTAAAGATACCTTCCCCGCAGGAATAAGCCTGTGAGAGCAGCTCCGTCATCCCGTACTCCGCATGCACGGCGCTCACTCCCAGCCTTTCCCGGAGGAACGCATGCACCTGTGCGCGGGTCCATTCCTCCCGCCGGCCTTTCATGCCGCCGGTCTCCATCACAATGGTATGCTGCAGGGACAGGCGGTATTTTTCCGCGAAATCCAGCAGGCCAAACGTAACGCCAATGAGCAGCACTTTCTGCCCGCGGGCCTCCGTCTCCTGCAACTGCCGGTACAGCTTTTCATGTTCGTAGAGGTAAAAACCGCTGCCGGCCTGCCCGCTGCGGCGTATCATTTCCTGCACCATTACCACCAGCGAGGAATGTTGCCTTTCCAGGTAAGATGGCAGTAATCCCACCACCACGTAATCCGTCACCGGGCCGTAGAACTGTTCAAAGGCGGTGATGAAGCTGCGTTCATACAGGGAAGCGTCCTTTACCAGGTGGCGGCTGTTCACCGTTTGGGTGGTGCCGCTGCTCTCGAATACCAGTTGCGGCTCAAAATGGCCCGTGGTAACCGTATGCGTTTTAAAGAACTGTATGGGCAAAAAGGGAATATCCGTCAGGGCATTTACCCCGGCGGGCCGTATGTGCAGTGCGTCCGTATAGGCCCGGTACAGGTCGTTATGCCGGTACTGGAACCGGAAAAGTTCCAGCGCCACCGGTTCAAGGTCCGGCGCCTGCAGGTTGAAAATATGTTCCGGGGACAGGCCGTTCATCAGTCGTTTTTAAAAACCGCACAAAGTTACGCCTGCCAGGTAACAAATGATGCCCTAAACGCGTTTATTAATGTAAAATAATTAACGTAGGTTTGTTATATGAAGCAAATACTTTTACTGTCCGCGGCAGCCATAGTGGTGCTGGTGGCCTGCTCCAAAGATAGTGTGGGCACCAAGCCGCAGATCACCTTCAAGTCCTATTCCATTCCCGCCATTGTTGACAGCCTGGTAGACCAGTTTGACGCTACTTTCCAGGTGGTGGACGGCGACGGCGACATACAGAACCAGTTCTACTTCCGCCCGGTGATAGACAGCGACCCGCTCTCCCTGACAGACAGCGCCTTTGCCCCCCGGCAAATGCCCAACATCGGCGCGCACAAAGGCAGTAAGGTGGATGCGGAAGTGATCTATAACCTGCAAAGCTCCGATTTCAAAATATATGATCCGAACGTAAACCCCGACAGCTTCCGTTTAAGGGTGTTTATTATAGATGATGCAGGCAACAGCAGCGACACCATCATCACTCCCAAGATACCTATTATAAAATATTAGCGCAGAATACCTAACTTAGTTCATAAGAGGATTCCTTTTTCACAGGAATCCTTTTATTTTTTAGCTTTACCCCCTTATTAACGCACATGGACAAGATCGCACAACTTCAGACCAAAATGGCGGAAGCCGTCCTGGGTGGCGGTGAGACCCGCATTGCATCCCAGCACAAGAAAGGCAAGCTCACCGCGCGGGAAAGATTGCAACTGCTGCTGGATGAAGGCTCTTTTGAAGAACTGGACATGCTGGTGGCCAACCGCAACCGGGGCCTCACTGCGGACCAGGAGCAGTTCCTGGGTGACGGGGTGGTAACCGGCTATGGCACCATTCACGGCCGGCTGGTATACGTGTTCTCCCAGGATTTCACGGTATACGGCGGCAGCCTCTCCGAGCCGCATGCCCGCAAGATCTGCAAGATCATGGACCTGGCCATGGAAAATGGCGCACCGGTAATAGGATTGAATGACAGCGGGGGCGCCCGCATCCAGGAAGGCGTGGTAAGCCTGGGCGGCTATGCAGATATCTTTTACCGCAACACCCGCGCCTCCGGCGTGATCCCGCAGATATCCGCCGTAATGGGCCCCTGTGCCGGCGGCGCCGTATACTCGCCCGCCATTACGGACTTTATCCTGATGGTAGAGCAAACCTCCTACATGTTCGTGACCGGACCTAACGTAGTAAAGACCGTAACCCATGAAGAAGTAACGGCCGAAGAGCTGGGCGGGGCGCAAACACATGCTACCAAAAGCGGCGTGACGCACTTTGCCTGCAGCAATGAAGTGGAGTGCATACAATATATCAAACGCCTGCTCACCTACATACCACAGAACTGCGAGGAAGACGCACCGGTATATCCCTACGAAAAGACGGATGAAACCCGCCTGGCCCTGAACAATATCATACCGGAGCATCCCAACCAGCCCTACGATATGAAGGAAGTGATCGCCCAGTTGACGGATACGGACAGCTTTTTTGAAGTGCACCGCGATTTTGCGGAGAACATTATTGTGGGCTTTGCCCTGATTGGTGGCCGCAGCATTGGCATTGTTGCCAACCAGCCGGCCCACCTGGCAGGCGTGCTGGACATACATGCCTCCGTAAAAGGCGCCCGCTTTACCCGCTTCTGCGATGCCTTTAATATTCCCCTGCTGGTGCTGGTGGATGTACCGGGCTTTTTGCCGGGCACCGACCAGGAATGGAACGCCATTATCACCAACGGCGCCAAGCTGCTGTACGCGCTGAGCGAAGCCACCGTGCCCAGGATAACGGTCACCACCCGCAAAGCTTACGGGGGCGCTTACTGCGTTATGAACTCCAAGCACATCGGCGCGGACCTGAACTATGCTTTTCCCCAGGCGGAAATTGCCGTGATGGGGCCCAAAGGTGCGGTAGAGATCATCTTCAAAAGGGAAATAGAAGCCGCCGCCGATCCCGAAGCGCGTATGAACGAGCTGGTGGCGGAGTACACAGAGCGGTTCGCCAATCCCTACCTGGCCGCGGAGAAAGGCTATATAGACGAGGTGATCATCCCGGACCAGGCCCGCATCAAACTGATGAAAGGCTTTAAAATGCTGGAGAACAAGGTAGTGCACATGCCCAGGAAAAAACACGGAAATATACCGCTTTGATATTCAGGTTTTTCATCTTCAGTTCGCTCTATATCGCCCTGTGCGCAGTGCTGATGGTGTGGCAAACGGATGTGCTGCTGGGTTTACAATACGGCTATGCTTCCACCTACCCGCACATCCGGGCATCTGCGCATTCTTATATCTATTTTGCCTTTGTGTGCTGTTCCACCATTTGCAGCTATAACTTTCACTGGTACCTGACGCCGGCGGAATACTCCACCTCGGAGCGCATACAATGGGGCGCCCGGCACAAAGCGCTGCAACTGGGGCTTTGCGCAGCAGGCGGGCTGGGCGCCGTGTATTACGGGTGGCTGCTGCGGGCGCACTGGCTGCCGCTGAGCGGCGCGGCTGTGCTTACTTTCCTCTACTCCGCGCCCAAGCTACCGCAAAGGGCATTTGTATGGCTGCGTAAAATAGCGGTAGGAAAAACCCTGTTCCTCACTTTTGTATGGATGTATGTGACCACCCTGCTGCCCGTGCTGATCTCCGACGAGCTGGTAAACTGGAGCACCGTATCCTTTGCCCTGCACCGCTTTTTCCTGATCTATGCCATCTGCATCCTGTTTGATTTCCGGGATGTGGAAGCGGACAAGCAGCAGGGCATCCGCAGCCTGATCACCTTCCTGCCGGAAAAGCAATTATTCAGGGTCTACTACCTTTCCCTGGTGTTGTCTGCCCTGGGGGCACTGCTGCTGTGGCCTGTTGTCACGCCCGCCGTTATCGCCACGCTGCTGGCCCCAGTGGCCGTGACCTGGCTGCTCACGGAAAAAGCCCGGCGTAACCGTTCCGACTATATGTACTATTTTGTGCTGGACGGGTTGATGATGCTGTCCGCCCTGCTGCACCTGGTGCTGTATCTCCTGGCTGATAGCTAATGATCTTTCCTTATTTTTGCCCTCTAATACAACAATGCAGATCATGTCCAAGAAACAAAAATCCATATTGAGCAAAGAATCGCTGGCCTTCCTGAAGAATTACCTGAACAATGCCTCCCCTACCGGCTTTGAGAAGGAAGGACAGAAGCTGTGGCTGCAATACCTGCAACCTTATATTGACAAACATTTTGTAGATCCTTACGGCTCCGTGGTGGGTATCATTAACCCGGACGCGCCGTTCAAGGTGGTGATAGAGGCGCATGCCGACGAGATCTCCTGGTTTGTGAACTACATTTCGCCCGAAGGCCTGATATACGTGATCCGCAACGGCGGCTCCGACCAGCAGATAGCGCCTTCCAAGCGGGTGAACATCCATACGGAAAAAGGCATTGTAAAAGCCGTGTTCGGCTGGCCCGCCATCCATACCCGCAACCGCGGATCAGACGGCAAGGAACCGCAGCCGAAAGTGGACAACATTTTCCTGGACTGCGGCGCCCGCTCCAAGAAAGAAGTGGAGGACCTGGGCATTCACGTAGGCTGCGTGATCACCTTTGAAGATGGCTTTGAAGAGCTGAACTATGATTACTTCATCTGCCGCGCCATTGATAACCGCATCGGCGGCTTTATGATAGCCGAGGTGGCCCGCCTGCTGAAAGAGCACAAACAGTCCCTGCCTTTCGGGCTGTACATTGTGAATGCCGTACAGGAGGAAGTAGGCCTGCGCGGGGCCGAGATGGTGGCCAAGCGCATTAATGCCAACGTGGCCATTATCACGGACGTTACGCACGACTCCACCACGCCCATGATCAACAAGAATATTGAAGGGGAAGTGCGCTGCGGCAACGGGCCCAGCATTACCTACGGCCCGGCGGTGCATAACATTCTCCGCGACCTGGTCATTAAAACCGCCAGGAAGAACGACATCCCCTTCCAGCGGCATGCGGTAAGCCGCAGCACCGGTACGGATACGGACGCTTTTGCCTATACCAACGGCGGCACGCCTTCCGCTCTGATCAGCCTTCCGCTGCGCTACATGCACACCACCGTGGAAATGGTCAAGAAATCGGATATAGAGCATACCATTCAGCTCATATACCATACGTTGCTGGCCATTACACCTAAAACAAATTTCCAATATCTGTAAACCGGCTTTTTCTTTTTACTTTTTACCTTTTGCTTTTTTTGTGTAGGTTTGCTCCTATTAAATTTTACAATTATGCAAGATGTGCAGATCCGTCATGACTGGACCATTGAAGAGATAAAAGACATTTACAACACGCCGCTGCTGGAGCTGGTATACCGTGCAGCCACCCTGCACCGGCAATACCAGGATACGGCGGAGGTACAGGTTTGTACGCTGCTTTCCATCAAAACCGGCGGCTGCACGGAAGATTGCGCTTACTGTCCCCAGGCTGCCCGTTACCATACCGATATCAATGTGCATGGCCTGATGAAGAAGGAAGATGTGCTGCAATATGCCCGCCAGGCCCGCGATGCCGGCTCCACCCGCTTCTGTATGGGCGCTGCCTGGCGCGAAGTGCGCGACAACCGCGATTTTGACCGCGTGCTGGACATGGTAAAAGGCGTAAACGAGCTGGGCATGGAAGTATGCTGCACCCTGGGCATGCTCACCGAAGAACAGGCCAAAAAGCTGGCCGATGCCGGGCTGTATGCCTACAACCACAACCTGGACACTTCCGATGAATATTATAGCGAGATCATTACCACCCGTACCTACGACGACCGCCTCCAAACGCTGGATAACGTGCGCAAGGCAGGCGTGAGCGTATGCTGCGGCGGTATCATAGGGCTGGGCGAAACACACGAGGACCGCATCAAGATGCTGCACACCCTCAGCAACCTGCCCACGCACCCGGAATCCGTGCCCATTAATGCCCTCACCCGCGTAAAAGGCACCCCGCTGGAGCATATGCCCAAAGTGGAGTTCTGGGACATGGTGCGCATGATCGCCACTACCCGCATCCTGATGCCGGGCGCTATGGTACGCCTCAGCGCCGGACGTGCGGAAATGTCCATGTCGGAACAGGCCCTGTGCTTTATGGCGGGCGCCAACTCCATTTTTACCGGGGAAAAACTGCTGACTACGGATAATCCTTCCTTTGAGCAGGATCACATGATGTTTGAGCTGCTGGGCCTGAAGCCCCGGGAAGCGTTCAAGGAAGAGAAAGTGGAAGCGTAGATAATACTGATACTGATATAAGGATGTGCAGATGGCCTGGAACGAATACCGGCATCTGCACATGCTGCTTTTATACCTGTTTTCATTTGCACATCTCCCAACCTCTTGCTGCACATTAATATGTAATTAACTCCCTGCCAGTTAATAATAATTTTTCTTTGCGGTTCAGAAAATTATTGTTTAACTTCGAACTTAACTTAAAAGTGAAGTGTTATAAAGGTAGATTGGTGATCCAGCAACAAATGCCCAGGGTCACTTACTACTCCTTCCAGTTCAGGGGAGCGCAATTAACGGAAACCGAAAAGTTCATTACTCGTTTTAAGGATCACGCCCTGTACGGGCAGGATTTTAATATGATCATGGCCGTGATCAATGAAATGGGGAGAAACAGGGGCGCGAACGTAGATTATTTTCGTGGGGAGCGCTATGGTGAAGCGCTGCCACCACCTTACAAATCAGGTAATTTACGTTTGTATTGCGGCCGCTACTCCGGCCGGATCGTGATATTGTGTAATGGAGGCGTTAAGACTTCCCGCCTTCCTGAAAACAGCCCGGATTGCCGGCCCCATTTTGAACTGATGAACGCCTTAATGAAAAATATAAACAAAAGGGTCTGGGAAAGGACCTTGTCAGAAAAAGACGGTATCCTGACCGGCGACCTGAATTTTGAAATCGGAGACTGTTATGACTAAATTATTTGAACAGGCCATTCATGATATTCCCCAGGATGTCCGGGAAAGGGTGTCATTGAACTTTGACATCATTGACCAGATCTCCGCCATCCTGCAACGAAAAGGGATGACGCAACGCGATCTTGCCAACCTGATGGGTAAACGGGAATCGGAGATCAGCAAATGGATGCGCGGCACCCACAACTTTACGCTGTCCACCATCTCCGCCATTCAAAAAGCCCTGGGCGAAAAAATTATAGATACACCGCTGAATTTCTCCAAAGCAAAAAAATAATACGCGGTGTGCAGTACTATTTCAAAAAATACTTCACGCCCAGCTCATACCCCTTCATTCCCAGGCCACAGATGCTCCCCACGCACTTGGGCGCTATCAGCGAGGTATGGCGGAACTCTTCCCGCGCGTATACGTTACTGATATGCACTTCTATCACCGGCGCTTTAATAGCAGCAATGGCATCCCGTATAGCCACGGAAGTATGGGTATAGCCGCCTGCATTCAGCAGGATGCCGTCGGCCGTAAACCCCTCCTGGTGCAGGTAGTTGATGATCTCCCCTTCTACGTTGCTCTGGAAATAGCTGAACGTTACCGCAGGGTACTGCGCCTGCAGCGTGGCAAAATAGGTTTCGAAAGACTCGCTGCCGTAAATGCCCGGCTCCCGCTTGCCCAGCAGGTTTAAATTAGGCCCGTTGATAATGACAATATGCATTTATGTAATTAATAATTAAGAATGAATAATTAATAATATCCGCAACACTGCTGTTTCAATAAAGCGCCTGTGTAACGCATATTATTAATTATTACCTATTCATTGTTAATTAGAATGCCCCCACCTGTACGTTTCCTGCTCAATCCCCGCCAGGTCCAGCACCCGGTCTGTAACGGTGGCCGCCACTGCTTCCAGCGTAGCCGGCTGGCTGTAGAACGAAGGCGTAGCCGGGCAAATAATGCCGCCGGCTTCCGTAACCGTCAGCATGTTGCGCAGGTGCACCAGGTTGTAGGGCGTTTCCCGCACCACGCATATCAGCTTACGGCGCTCCTTCAGCACCACATCCGCCGCGCGGGTGATCAGGTCGTTGGAAACACCGGTAGCAATACGGCCCAGCGTACCCATGGAGCAGGGGCAGATGATCACGGTGCCGAACTGCCCGGAGCCACTGGCAAAAGGCGCATGGAAATCCTGCTGCGTATAAAAGCGGAAAGGCAACTGGTCGTAGTCCCTGCTGCCCAGTTCCGTTTCCCACACGGTTTTGGCATTCTCCGTCATTACCACGGCTACGGTATCGATCTGCGCGGCCGCCGCCTGCAGCTTGCCCAGCAACTGGCGGGCATAAATGGAGCCGCTGGCGCCGGTAACAGCTACTACTATACGATGCTTCATGCTTTTGTATATATGGCACAAAACTAGGAAATTTGAGGCATGACAGGCCGACAATCTTTCCTCATGAAAATTTACCCGCTGTTAATGAAGGCTACCCGCCTGCTGGGAACCAACAGCAAGATACTGCGGAATGACAAAGGCGCCAGGCCCCCGGTGCCGCTTGCTTCGCTGCATGTTGTAAGCAACACCGGCGATACCATACCGCTGGACAGGTTTGCCGGCAGGAAGCTGTTGCTGGTGAACACCGCTTCCGATTGCGGCTATACCGCCCAGTACGCGGAGCTGCAGCAATTGCAGGACCGGTTCCCGGAACTGGTGATCATCGGTTTTCCGGCTAATGATTTTAAGGAACAGGAAAAAGGTACGGATGAGGAGATTGCCCGGTTCTGCCAGGTGAATTTCGGGGTGCGCTTTATGCTGGCCGCCAAAAGCAGCGTGGTAAAAGGGCCGCAGCAAAATCCCGTTTTCCGCTGGTTAACGGATGCCGCCGCCAATGGCTGGAATGAGCAGCCACCGGAATGGAACTTCAGTAAATACCTGGTAGATGAAACGGGCGCACTACAGTGCTATTTTGGCCCTTCAGTCTCCCCCCTTGGCGGTAAAGTAATAAAAGCCGTGCAGTAATGTGCGCATCAGCACATCCTGGCCAGCTCCTCCATGCTGATCCCGCTATGGCTTTCGTCATAAACGCATTGCCCGTTGCGGATCAGCAGCACCTGCGGCGATTCATGCTCCACCGCGTAATCATCAGCTATCCTGTTGGAAAGGGAACGGTGGCGTATCAGGTCCAGGTAATAGAAATCCATTCCCTGCGGCGCCCCGGCACGTTCCAGCCGGGACTTTACCATAGCGCTGATAGCACAGCGGGTGCTGTGCTTGAATATCACTACCGGCTGCGTGGCCGAGGTAGTTTTGATCTGATCTAATTGAGATTCGCTGTCCAGCGTGATCCAGTTCATTTAACAATCCTTGCTTTTTTCAGCAGGGGCCGATTTCGTGATCTTCATCGGGCATCCCAGCTTCGAATGCGTTGCACACGATGTAAATAAAACCGCAAAGATACAAACAAGGCCGGCAACGCCCAATAATTTAGCACGAGATGTCATGACTGGAAGTTTAGATATTAAACGAAAATTCATAGGGATTCTTATAAACGCTTTTTTAATCGTCCTTTGTAACGTTACTTTGCAAATATAAAAAATATATTAAAGAAAACAACAAGATAACACCTTGTGATCTCCTCCTGACAAATGATGAACGTCCATTTTATTGCGATCGGGGGTAGTGTGATGCACCAGTTGGCCATTGCATTGCACCGTAAAGGGTACCGGGTAACCGGCAGTGACGATGAAATATTTGAGCCCGCCCTCGGCAACCTGGCAAAGGCAGGCATCCTGCCGGCCGCCATGGGCTGGGATGCCGCACGCATTACGCCCGGCCTGGATGCGGTGATCCTGGGCATGCACGCCCGGGCAGACAACCCGGAGCTGCTGCGCGCACAGGAGCTGGGCCTTCCCATTTATTCCTTCCCGGAATATATTTACCAGGAAAGCCGACAGAAAAACCGGGTAGTGGTAGGCGGCAGTCATGGCAAAACCACCATCACCGCCATGATCATGCACGTGCTCAAAGCGCGGCAGCAACCGTTTGACTACCTGGTAGGCGCACGCCTCGAAGGTTTTGAGCAGTCTGTCAACATTACGGACGCGCCGCTGATCGTGTGCGAGGGCGATGAATACCCCGCCTCCGTGATAGAAAAACGTCCCAAGTTCCATTTCCTGCATCCGCATATTGCCGTTATCAGCGGTATTGCCTGGGATCACATCAACGTGTTCCCCACCTACGACATTTACCTGGAGCAGTTTGCCATTTTTATCCGGCAGATGGAGGCGGGCCACACGCTCATCTACAACAGCGCGGATGAAGCCCTGAACCACCTGGTGAACGCAGCAGGCCGCCACCTGAAACTGGTGCCCTACAACCTGCCTATCCACATGATCCGGGAAGGCATTACCCGCGTGTTCTTCGATGAAGGCTATGCCGATCTGCAGGTGTTCGGGGAGCATAACCTGCTGAACATGCACGCCGCCAAACTGGTGTGCAACGAGCTGGGCATTGATGATGAAGCTTTCCTGCAGGCCATTGCCAGCTTTAAAGGCGCCGCCCGCAGGCTGGAGTTGGTGGGCCGCAATGCGCATTGCGCTATCTACCGTGACTTTGCCCATGCGCCCTCCAAGGTAAAGGCTACCATACAGGCCCTGCAGCACCAGTATCCCGGGCGCAGGCTCATAGCCGTGCTGGAGCTGCATACCTACAGCAGCCTCAATGCCGGCTTCATGAGCCAGTACCAGGGCGCTATGGCCGGGGCAGACGTAGCTGGGGTGTTTTACAGCCGCCACGCGCTGGAAATAAAGCGCATGCCGGACCTGCAGCCGGAACAGGTAAAAACAGGCTTTGGCCGGGAAGACCTGCAGGTGTTCAACAACCGCGCACAACTGGAAAATTTCCTGGACGCACAGGACTACAGCAACACGAACCTGCTGATGATGACCTCTGGCGACTATGAAGGATTGGATGTAAATTCGTTAAAAAAATACTTGTCATAAAATTCCAAAACCCAAATCCCAAACTCCAAACCGGCGGATAAGTCACGCGTAAATTGCAGCCTGCCAATAGCTCAGGCAACATGTGCCAACTTTGGGATTTGGATGCTGGAATTTGGAATTTCCCTTTTTGGAATTTGAAAAATTGCACTCATGTCTACTTTACAACTTAAAAGGCCCCTGGCTGTTATCGACCTGGAAACTACCGGCACTAACGTGGCCACAGACCGTATCATTGAAATTGCCATCGTAAAGGTATTTCCCGACAGGTCCACCCAGTCAAAGGTAAAACGTGTTAACCCTGAAATGCCTATCCCTCCTGCCTCTACTGCCATACACGGCATTACGGACGACCATGTGAAGGACTGCCAGACCTTTAAACAGATGGCTAACGAGATGCGCCAGTTCCTGGACAACTGCGACATTGCCGGCTACAACTCCAACCGCTTCGACATCCCTATGCTGGTAGAAGAATTTCTCCGCGCCGGGCTGGAGTTCGACGTGTCCCACCGCAAGTTCATCGATGTACAGAAGATCTTCCACCTCATGGAAAAACGTACGCTCGCAGCGGCTTACAAATTCTATTGCGACAAGCAGCTCGAAAACGCCCATAGCGCAGAGGCCGATGCCCTGGCCACTTACGAGATACTGGAGGCCCAGTTGAACCGGTATGAGGCGCTGAAAGCGGACGTGGACGGACTGGCGGAATTTACGCGGGAAGACGAATACATTGATTTTGCCCGCCGCATGGTGATGCAAAGCGGTGTGGAAGTGTTCAACTTCGGCAAGTACAAAGGCCGCCCCGTGCGCGATGTGCTGAAGGTGGAGCCGCAGTATTATGACTGGATGATGAAGGCGGACTTCCCGCTGAACACCAAGCAGAAACTGACAGAAATTTATCACAGTATGATGTTAAAAAAAATGTAATATTTTTAAGGAACGTCCTATCTTGCGGCCTGATTACACTATTTTCGCAGTCCAAAACCATGTTTCGCTGATTGGAAAAGCTTGTCATTATACCCACGTACAATGAGAAGGATAATATCCGGAAGATCATTGACGCTGTATTTTCCTTGCAGCATGATTTTCATGTGCTCATTGTAGACGACGGGTCGCCGGATGGTACGGGCACCATCGTAAAGCAACTGCAGGAACAGCATCCGGGCGAGTTGTTCCTGGAAGAAAGGAGCGGCAAGCAGGGACTGGGCACCGCCTATATCCACGGCTTTAAATGGGCCCTGGCACAAGGCTATGCCTACATCTTTGAAATGGACGCGGATTTCTCCCACAATCCCAAAGACCTGGTACGGCTGTACGACGCCTGCGCCACCGGCGGCGGCGATGTGGCCGTAGGCTCCCGTTATGTCAGGGGCGGGCGCACCGAGAACTGGCCCTGGGACCGGGCTATACTGTCCTACGGCGCATCCGTGTATGTGCGCTTTGTTACCTGGATGCCCGTAAAGGATGCTACCGCCGGTTTTGTATGCTACAAGCGCGCCGTGCTGGAAGCCATTAACCTGGATGCCATCCAGTTTGTAGGATATGCTTTCCAGATAGAAATGAAGTTCACCGCCTGGAAACTGGGCTTCAGGATAAAGGAAGTATCCATCACCTTCCGCGACCGGAGAGAAGGCTATTCCAAAATGAGCAAGGGCATTATAAAGGAAGGCATCCTGGGCGTGCTGAAAATACAATGGCAAAGCCTTTTCCGGCGCTATGAAAGAAGGGTCAGCAGCCGGCAGTCGTAAGTGACAACATGAAAAAGGCATTCATACAGCTCCATCTCTCCGTTTTCCTGGCCGGCTTTACCGGCATACTGGGAAAGCTGATCTCCATGAATGAAGGGCTGCTCACCTGGTACCGCCTCCTGATCTCCGCCATTACCGTATACCTGTTGTTCCGCTGGCGCGGCCTGCTCAAAAAGCTCCCCCTGCGCGATGTGCTGATCATCGGGTCCAACGGCGCTATCATCGGGCTGCACTGGATCTTCTTTTACGGCAGCATCAAATATGCCAACGTATCCATCGGCGTGGTCTGCTTTTCACTCACCAGCCTGTTCACCGCCATCTTTGACCCGCTGATCAACCGCCGGCGGTTTGACGGAGTGGATATGCTGCTAAGCCTGCTCACCCTCCTGGGCATCCTGCTCATCTTTCATTTTGACACGCAGTACCGCACCGGTATTATCCTGGGCATTATCTCCGCCATGTTCGCCGCCCTGTTCACGGTATTTAACAAAAGGTTAATACTGCGTTTTGACACCTATACCCTGGGCTTTTACGAGCTGGTAGTGGGCACCTTGAGCATCACGCTCATCCTGCCTTTTTACCTGCGCGCATTTCCCGCAGCATCGCTGCTGCCCTCTCTCAGCGATGCCGCTTACCTGCTGGCGCTGGCCTGGGCCTGCACCGTCTGGCTGTATGCGCTTAACCTGAACGCCTTAAAAAAGATATCCGCTTTTACGGTGAACCTCTGCTTCAACCTGGAGCCGGTATACAGCATACTGCTGGCCTTTCTCCTCTTCCAGGAAAACAAATACCTGCACCTTTCCTTCTATGCCGGGCTGTTTTGCATACTGCTGTCGGTAGTGCTGCAAATGATGCGCGTAAGCCGGCAGCCGGTGCAACCATAAACTATATTTTTTCGCAAACATTTGTTACTTTCACAGGTAGAGAGTATTGAACCTATACGTAACTGTACTATGTAGCTATACCTGTATATAATGTAGCATTTATGAAGTAAGAAGTAGGAAGTATGATGAAACTCCTGCTATCTTCCTTCTATTTCCTGCTGCATATATCCTATATCCTACATCATACTTCTCACTTCACATTTCATATCATGTATCACTTACCAAAATCTAACATGTATGTACACACGCAAAATCCTATTCCTGCTCGCGTTACTATGCGGGCTCAGCTCCTTTGCCTGGGGGCAGCGGGTCAGCGGAACCGTTTTTGACAAGACCACCCATCAACCCGTTATCGGCGCCACCATTGCAGCGGATAAAACGCATGGCACCGTTACCAATGAAAAAGGGGAATTCTCCCTGCAGGTGCCCGAGGGCGCCCAATCATTACAGGTATCCTTTATCGGTTACAAAACACAGACCATTGTGCTGACCGGTGAAAAGAGCTATGCCGTGCAACTGGAAACGGACGGGCGCTCCCTGGATGAGTACGTGGCCGTAGGCTATGGCACACAAAGGAAAGCAAACCTTACCGGCGCCGTTAACACGGTAGATGTAAGCAAAACCATGGTAAGCAGGCCGCTCACCGATCCCAGCAAAGCCCTGCAGGGCGTGGTGCCGGGCCTTACCATCACCTACGGAAACGGCGGGCTTACCACCGCGCCGGGCATCAACATCAGGGGCATCGGCTCCGTCAACGGCGCCAGCCGTCCCCTGATACTGGTAGACAACGTGGAGACCAGCGATCTCTCCATCATCAACCCCAGCGACATCGAAAGCATATCCGTGCTGAAGGATGCCGCCTCCGCCTCCATCTATGGCGCCCGCGCCGCCTTTGGCGTGGTGCTGATCAAAACAAAATCCGGTTTGCGGAATATGAAGACCACCGTGAGCTATTCCAACAACTTCTCCTGGAGCACCTACACCACGCTGCCCGACTTTGCCGACCCGGTGAAGGAGCTGACCGGCATCTATGAAGGCGCACAGCGCTCCGGCATTTCCTCCCCGGAAATATTCGGTATGCAACTGCTCAAGCTCCGCGACGGCATTGCCAACTGGCAGCAAAAGTATGCCGGCAACCGCACCAGCGACGAAATGGTGGAAGGCGAAGATTTCGAGATGCAGGACGGCCGTATGTACTTTTACCGCGTGTGGGATGTAAAGGACAAAATGCTGCGGAAATGGACGCCCCAGCAGATACACGACCTGAAAGTAATGGGCGGCAGCGAAAAAGTAGGCTACTACCTCTCCGCCGGCTACAGCGACCAGGGTGGGGAAATGAAAATGAACCCGGACAATGTAAAGAAGTATAACATCGTGGCCGGCGTGGACGCCACCGTTACCAAATGGCTGGACGTACGGGGACGCATGCTGTACCGGCAATTCAAATACGAATATCCTTACCAGTACCAAAGCTACTTTTACTATATGTGGCGCTGGGGAGCCTATTTCCCCTACGGCACCCGCGAAGGCACTTATTTCCGCCATGTGCCGGCCTACCTGTCACAAGCCCGCACCTCCAGCCTGACGGACAACTACCAGCGGGTAGACCTGGGCGCTACCATCAAGGTGAACAAGCATATCAACATCCGGGCGGATTATACCATTGGCCGGGACAACAACATACGGCACGAAGTAGGCGGCCCTATCAGCGCCTGGGACTTCTGGGCTTCCGGCGCACCGCAGGTCAGGAACATTGCCACCGCTTCGCAGAACGAAGTGGAATACGGCACCGGGCGCTACAAGGTGAACACCCTGAATGCCTATGCTACTTATGAGAACACCTTTCCCGGGAAGCACAAGATCAAGTTCATGGCAGGTGTGAACGCGGAAGAAAACGAATCCATCGGCTTTACCGCCAACAGGCAGAATCCGCTGGACCCGGAAAAAGGCGAGCTGCCCCTGGCAGTGGGCGCCCAGACAGTAGACGGCTACCATGGCAACGACGCCTATGCCGGTTACTTTACCCGGTTTAACTATGCCTTCCGCGACAAGTGGTTGCTGGAGCTGAACGGCCGCTACGATGGGTCTTCCTCCTTTCCTGCCGGCGACAAATGGGCCTTCTTCCCCTCCGGCTCCGTAGGCTACCGCGTTACCGAAGAGCCTTTTATGCAGGGCATCCGGCGCACCTTAAGCGACTGGAAACTGCGCGCCTCCTATGGTACGCTGGGCAACCAGGACGTAGGCGGGAAATACTTCATTCCCTCCATGCCCGTAACTTCCGCCAACTGGGTAACGCCGGACAACGTGAGAGCGCCGGCCATCGGCGCCCCCATTGCCGTAGCGGAGTCCCTCACCTGGGAAAGAGTGAAGATGCTGAACCTGGGTACGGACATCAGCCTGTTCAACAACCGCGTGGGCGTTACCTTCGACTGGTTTGAGCGCAACACCACGGGCATGCACACCAGCAAGGCCGTAGGCGCTACCTTTGGCGCCAATGCTCCCCGAGTGAACGACGGCACCCTGCGCACCCGCGGCTGGGAAATCAGCATTGACGGTGTCTACAACATCAACAAGGACCTGGCTATCTACGGTGTATTCACCCTGGCCGACAGCAAATCCGTGATCACCCAGTGGGACAATCCCTCCATGCTGCTCTCCCAAAACTACGCCGGCAAAACCTGGGGCGAGATATGGGGTTTTGAGACGGACCGCTATTTTACGGAGCAGGACGATATGGAAAACAAGGGAGAGATACCGGACCAGACGGCCCTGGCCAGTGGCAACTTTGTATATGGCCCCGGCGATATCAAGTACAAAGACCTGAACGGCGACAGCGTGATCAATGCAGGCAAATTGACCGCTACCGATCATGGCGACCTGAAAGTGATCGGCAACAACCAGCCCCGTTACCAGTACGGTTTTCGTATAGGCGGTAGCTGGAAGCACCTGGACCTGGACATTTTCTTCCAGGGCGTGGGCAAACGCGATTTCTGGGGCATTGGCGATGTAGCCCTGCCCCTGTACCGAGGCGCGGACATTATGTACGATCACCAACTGGATTACTGGACGCCCACCAACACCGGCGCCAAATACCCCCGCCCCTATTCCGGCAATGCCAGTGGCAGGATAGCCGGCCTGGCTAATGGCGGCAACAACTTTTACCCGCAGTCCAAATACCTGCTGAACCTGGCCTACCTGCGCCTGAAGAACGTGACCCTCGGTTACAGCCTGCCGGACCACCTGCTGAAAAGCATGCACCTGCAGAAGCTGCGCGTGTACGTGAGCGGGCAGAACCTGGCGGATATTATTTCCAACGTAGGTATTCCTTTGGACCCCGAGATCACCGACGGTGAGCTGGGCTTCATAGGCCGCACCTTCCCTTTCCAGCGCACCTATTCCTTTGGCCTGCAGGTGATCTTTTAATAACCTTAAAAACATTTGACCCATGCAAACGATCATACGATATATATGCCCGGCCCTGCTGCTGTTCATGCTGGCAGGCTGCAGCAAGTTCATAGACAAGGGGTTGCCCGACCAGTTTGACGACAACGATTTCTGGACCTCTGAAGACAAGGTGAGGACCTATAGCTGGGGTTTTTACGACATGTTCACCGGCTATGGCAACGGCTCCGGCTTCGGGGATTTTTACTTTACCTCCTTCTCGGACGACCAAGCGGCGCCCAGCTTTGCCAACTACGCCGTATCAGCCCCGGCCTCATCCAATGAATGGAGCTGGACCTACATCCGCAAGGCCAATATTATGCTGGAACGTATAGACCGGGTGCCCATGAGCGATGAAGCCAAAGACCACTGGAAAGGCGTGGCCCGCTTCTTCCGTGCGCTCCGGTATTTTGAGCTGGTGCGGAACTACGGGGACGTGCCCTGGATAGGCCGCTCCCTGGACATTGCTGAAACGGACCTGATCTACAAGCCCCGCGATCCCCGCGCGCTGGTGATGGACAGTGTACTGGCCGATATCAATTTCGCGGTGGAGCACATGCGCACAAAGGATAATGTGGCCAATACCGTGAACAGCGAGGTAGCGCTGGCGCTTAAATCACGTATATGCCTGCACGAAGGCACCTACCGCAAGTACCATACGGAACTGGGGCTGAGCGGTGCAGACAAATTCCTGCAGGAAGCCAGGAGCGCCGCGGAAGCATTGCTGACCGCCGGCTATGCATTATCCGATGATTACCAGGCCATATACAATTCCCTGGACCTCAGCGGCGGCCCCGCTGCCAAAGAAGTGCTGCTGTATAAAAGGTACGTGCCCGGTATCCTCACCCACTCCGTGATCGGGTACACCACCGCCACCACCCAGATGCGCGGCCTCACCAAATCGGCCGTGGAAGCCTATCTCTGCGACGACGGCCTGCCCATCGGCCTGTCTGCCCGCTACATGGGCGATGACAACATTACCAATGTACGGGCCAACCGCGACAAGCGCCTGCTGATCACCATCGATACTTTCCTCTGCTACAACGGATCGCTGGTGAATGGCTTAAGCTCCAGCACGGGCTACCGGCCTTCCAAGTTCCTGCAGCCGGAAGTGGCAGACGAGCGCTCGCCTTACAATGATACGGATGGCCCCCTCTTCTGGCTGGCCGAAGTATTGCTGAACTATGCGGAAGCCTGCGCTGAGCTGGACCAGTTGGGCACCTATGCCATTTCCCAGGCAGACCTGGATAGATCCATTAACCTGCTGCGCAACCGGGCGGGCCTGCCGCACCTGCAGCTAAGCGGCGCCCAGGGCGTAGCCGTGAACGGCGTACCCTATACCGACCCGGCAAAAGATGCGGATGTAAGCTCCCTGGTATGGGAAATACGCCGGGAAAGAAGGGTGGAGCTGATGATGGACGGCTTCCGTTACTGGGACATCCTGCGCTGGAAAAAAGGTACCTATATGGATACGGAAAAGAACCCGGAGATTATGCTGGGCGCCAAAGTGCCGGATAACGGCACGGTGCTGCGGAACCCGGATGGCTATATTACGCCTTACCAGGCCGGCACCAAAAGAATCTTCCTGGACCCGAAACATTACCTGGCGCCTATTCCAACGGGGCAAATAGCCCTGTACCCGGAAGGCGTGCTGGGGCAGAACCCGGGTTGGTAAAGTGGTGAGGAATGTAAAATGATAAATATTAAATGATAAATGTAAAATGCAAGAAAGGGAATTTCCTTCCACTTTTGCATTTTACATTTATCATTTTACATTTGATATTCTCCCCCTCCCGCCACTCTTCCTTTTTCCCTTCCGCCCTTTCATCTTTTCTCCTATTTTAGCAATCATGATACGCAATATACTGTTGTGGGCGGCTTGTTCCGGCCTGTCCCTTGTTACCTATGCGCAGTCCCCTGCGAAACCTCCGCTGGACCACAGCGTGTACGACGGCTGGGAAAGTATTAACAGCAAAGCAGTAAGCAATAACGGCCAGTGGATCGTATATACTATCAATCCCCAGCAGGGTGATGCCCGCCTGGTGATATACAACACCAAAAACCGGCGCAGCCTGGAAGTGCCGCGCGGCAGCAGCGCCGTGATCACGGAGGACTCCCGCTATGTCGTATTCAACATTGACCCGCTTTACAGCGAAGTGCGGCAGGCAAAGATCAAAAAGAAGAAATCCGCCGCCATGCCAAAAGACTCCCTGGGCATTGTATCCCTGGAGCAATGGCAGGTTTGGAAAACCCCGCGCGTAAAATCATTTAAAACACCGGAAAAAGGCAGCGGCGTGCTGGCCTACCTGCTGGAAAAGCCGGAGGGCAGCAAAGACAGCACCGGCGGTACGCCCCTGGTAATCCGCAACCTGCCCGCCGGCCGGGAGGATACCATTGATCATGTGCTGGAATATACGTTCAGCAAGGCAGGTAACAAGCTGCTGGCAGCAATAGCGCCCTCCGGGAAAGACAGCCTGGCCACCGCGGGCGTGCTGCTATGGGACATTGCCACCTGCCGCGCAGATACCCTCAGCAGGGGCGCGGGCCGGCGCAGCGCCTTTGCGTTTGACGAAACCGGACAACAGGCCGCCTGGCTTAGCACCCGCGACAGCGCCAAAGCCCTGCAGCATACTTACTGCCTGTACTACTACCGCCCGGGGCAGGACAGCGGGCGCATAGCCGTGGACAAGCACACCGCCGGCCTGCCTGCTCAATGGGGAGTAGCGGACAGCAGCGCCCTTAGCTTCAGTAAAAACGGCCAGCGGCTATTCTTTGGCGCCGCCCCTGTACGGCCGCCAAAAGATACCACCATCGTGGACTTTGAAGTGGCCAAAGTGGATATCTGGCACTACCAGGATGATTACCTGCAGCCCATGCAGTTGAAGAACCGGCGCAAGGACCTGCAGAAAAGCTACACCGCTGTGTACTACCCTGATAATGGGAAAGTGGTGCAACTGGCCGACCAGTCGCTGGAAGACCTGGCCACAACGGACGAAGGCGACAGCAACTACGCCCTCGGCTATACGGACAAGGACCAGCGCATTCCCATGCAATGGACCGGCCGCACCCTGAAAACCGCCTGGCTGGTAAATGTCACCAATGGCGCCCGCCGCCTGGTAAAGGAAATGGTGGACGGCCGTTTCTATATTTCGCCCAAAGGCCGTTACCTGCTCTGGTTTGACAGGACGGCTGGACACTGGTTCACTTACCAGGTGGACGGCGGCGCTATCCGTAACATCACTACCGCTATTCCCGCAACCATGTATGAAGAGGACGACGACCACCCGGATACACCCGGGCCCTACGGGATGGCAGGCTGGCTGGAAGGCGACCGGTATGTATACCTCTATGACCGCTACGACATCTGGCAGGTAGACCCTGCCGGCGCAGCCACCCCCGTAAATCTCACCGGCGGGCAGGGCCGGCAGGAAAAGACCCGCTTCCGCTATGAAAAGCTGGACAAGGACGAGCATTTCTTCAAAAAAGACCAGGACCTGCTGCTTAGCGCCTACAACGAAACCAGCAAGTACAATGGCTTTTACCTGCTCAGGGCCGGTAATGCCGCCCTGCTACAACTGGCCATGGGACCATATGCCTACCGCCTGCCGGAAAAGGCCAAAAATGCGGACCGGTATATTTTTGCCAAAAGCAATTTCCAACTGCCGCCGGATATCTACACCGCGCTGGCCGGCGGCAAACGCCCGTCCTTTGCAAAAGCGGAGCAGTTGAGCCACATTAACCCGCAGCAGCAACAATATAACTGGGGCACCGCCTCCCTGTTCAAATGGACTGCCTATAACGGCCAGCCCGCAGAAGGCATTCTCTATAAACCGGAGGATTTTGACAGTACGAAACGCTACCCCATGATCATTTACTTCTACGAGAAGCTGACGGACTTGCTGTATCATTACCAGCCGCCCGCCCCTACGCCCTCCCGGCTGAATATCCCTTTTTTCGTAAGCCGGGGATACCTCGTGTTTGCACCGGATATTATTTATGAAGCAGGGCACCCGGGCCGGAGCGCCTATAATTACATTGTGAGCGGCGCCCGTGCGCTGGCGCAGCATGCCTGGGTAGACAGCACCAACATCGGCATACAGGGGCAGAGCTGGGGCGGGTACCAGGTGGCCTTCCTGGTCACGCAAACCTCGCTGTTCAAGGCCGCCTGGGCCGGCGCCCCGGTGGCGAACATGACCAGCGCCTACGGCGGCATCCGCTGGGAAAGCGGCATGAACCGGCAGTTCCAGTACGAGCATACCCAAAGCCGTATTGGCGGCACCTTGTGGGAAAAACCGGAGCTGTATATAGAAAACTCTCCCCTTTTCCACCTGCCCAATGTAACCACTCCCCTGGCCATCATGCACAATGATGCGGACGGGGCCGTGCCCTGGTACCAGGGCATAGAGTTGTTCACCGGCCTGCGCCGCCTGGGCAAACCGGTTTGGCTGCTCAATTACAACAACGAAGCGCATAACCTGGTGCAACGCCAGAACCGGAAAGATGTGCAAAGGCGTGAGCAACAGTTCTTTGACCATTTCCTGAAAGGCGCCCCCGCGCCCCAATGGTTGTTGCACGGGGTGCCCGCCACGGAAAAAGGGATAAATTGGGGATGGAATTATTAAATATTTTCACTATGTTTACATAGCCAACAGTTTATCCTATGAGTTTCCATATCTATCGTCCTGCAGCCAACTTGCATCCGTATGTAAAACATTATTACTACTGGCACGATGATACAACGGGGGTGATTACCTTACCGCAAAGCCTCCTGTCATTAGGTGATCAGTATATGGTATTCCTCCTGGAAGGAGCAGTAAACTGCCAGCCCTGCCGGCATGCTGCCTTCAGCCTGCCCGAAGCTTCCGTGATAGGACATTTTACCTGCTCCAGCCAGCTAAAGGTAAAAGGGCCGGTAAAAGCCGTGATCGTGCAGTTGAATGCTTATGGCGGCTACCGCATGCTGGGCATTAACATGCACTCTATCAACAACTATTACCGCAACCTCGCCAAGCTGCCGGGCGGCCACTGGCAGCAACTGGCGGCGCAACTGCGTACCGTGAACGCCGGCCAGGCGCCCGCCCTGCTGGACCAGGCCCTGCAAACCGGGATGGCGCAAAAGGTATACCAGTGCAGGCAGGTGGAACAGGTGGCGGACTTCTTGCAGCAGCAGAACGGGCAGGTGAACATCGGCCACCTGGCAGCCCGGTTCCGGCTATCCAGGCCTACCCTGGAGCGTATGTTCCTGGAAGTGGTAGGGTTGCCGCCCAAGCTGTATGCACAGATGCTGCGCTTTAAATGGTCCATGCGGGTGGTGCAGCAGATAAACGCCAGCCGCCGGCAGCCAGGAGAAGCTGTGCAGATGCCCTCTTTCTTTGCGCCCGCAGCAGCAGCCGTGGCGCAACTGCCCGCCCAGGCAACGGCAGGAGCAGCAGTGGCGTAAAGCAGCTTTTTTACTATTTTGCTGCCGGAACAATTTTCATGACTTATGGAGATCATGCGGGTACCGGTGATCCATTCCTTCCTGTCCAGTGCTTCCTACCGGGCAAAGGGGTACGTTGCCCACTCCCTCATACGAAAAACCCAAAATACATGACCACGCTGACAACTGATAGAACTGCTGCCTACTGGCGGGAACAGTTACAACTGCAGCCGCATGTGGAAGGCGGCGCTTTCCGCGAGCACTACCGCTCCCCATGGATACTGCACAAATCCGCCCTGCCGCCCGGCATGAAAGGCAACCGGCATGCCGCTACCTGCATTTACTTTTTACTGGAACAGGGCGAGTTTTCCGCCTTTCACCGCATAGCCGCCGACGAGATCTGGCATTTCTACGACGGCGTGCCCTTAAGCATTTACGAAATAGACCAGGCCGGCCGGCTGACCGTGCACCGGCTGGGACGGCAGCTCCACCTAGGCGAGCAATTGCAGGTAGTGATCCCCGCCGGCAGTTGGTTTGCCGCCCGCATAGACGGGGAAGCCGGTTTTACCCTGGTAGGCTGCACCGTAGCGCCCGGCTTTGATTTTGAGGACTTTGAGCTGGCGCAGCGCAAAACGCTGCAATCCCTCTATCCGCAGCACAAAGACCTGATCAGTGCGCTTACACGGGCATAAGGTGTGCAGCGTACAATTATTTAAGTATCTTAAAGCATGAAGAGATTTTTCGCTTTACTTGTATTCGCCCTGGTAATATTACTCGTGTTTTGGCTGGGCAAACAGTTCGGCAGCAGAACGCTTAGCCAGGAAGTGCTCAGCAACAGCCTGGTAGTAAAGGAGATAGCGGAACTGGCCAGCCTGGAAGTACAAGGCGTAGCCAGCATCAAGCGCAGCAACCTGGAAAACAGCGGCGACTGGACGGACAACCTGAAAAAAATGTTCCTGGAGCACACCATCTGGGTATCCGTGCCCTACCTGGCCAAATACGGGGTAGACATCAATGAAAAGAATTTCCGGCTTACCGTTACCGATAAAAAGATCACGGTAAGACTGCCGGCCCCCCGCCTGCTCAGCTACGAGCTGAAGCTGGATAAAATGGAAACCTCCAACCGCAAGGGCTGGCTGCTGTTCCAGGATGATGAGACCTATACCGACGTGCAGAAGAAACTCTATCAAACCTCCCGCGTTCAACTGGAATCCAATGCGGTATACCAGCAGCAGTCAAAAGACAAGATAAAGAAGATCATCACCCAGTACTACCAGCCCTTTTTACAGGATCATACGCTGGAAGTGGTGTTTGAAGAAGGAAGTGCGCCGGCGCTGCAATAATCCGCACATCAGGCAGCGTTCTTCGCAATATACTTCACCAGGCACCTTTTTGCCACCGGCAGCAGCGTTTCGTCCAGCGGAAAGGCCAGTTTGGTATCAATATGGTACACTGCGGGATTGGGTAGCTTCTTGCGCTGGCGGATCAGGATGGTCTTGATGTGCTCGGCGGAATGCACGAGGTCCTTCCGGTAGGCATCGATATAGTGGGTGTGAATGCCCCGGTACTTTTCATCATGCCGTTCAAAAATGGTGAGGCGGTATTCATACACCAGCGTATCCCGGTGCCGGCCGTCGGAGAGGAACAGGTACCCTTCCTGCGTATCCAGCGGTATCAGGCCCACCGGCGCTATGTTAATGCTGTCCTCTACAAACTCGTAGATCTCCGTACCCTCCTTGATGGTATGGTCCATTTTTTTGAGGGCGTAGTGAATAATACTTTCCAGCTCCAGCATCAGCTCGTCATCCGCGATCATCTGTTCAAACAGCAATTGCAGCTTTTCCATATTCAGGGCGGTGAGCCGTTTGGGAAAATGCTGCTGCAGGTGCTGCTTGTTTTCCCGGAAAGCCACCAGGTTGTTATAGTGGAAGATCACATCCGCCAACTGGGGGTACAGCTTGTTCTCATTGAAATACCGGTTGATTTCCTGCAGGTAGGCCAGTAAAGTATACTTCTTCTGTTCAAAGTCTATATACCCGTCTGCAAACCAGGTTTCACTCAATACACCCATAGTAATAAAATTTAATGGATTATATATTAAATTTACAAAAAAAAGATGATAACTGCAGCCCATGTTACCACTCATATCATCTAAATAAATATTCAAAAAAAGTGGGCAAAACCTTCGCCTGTGCAGTATCCGGGGTATATGACCTATACCCCCGGGGCTTCTTTTTACAAATAGTTTACGCGGTTCTCACTTTTATCAAAGTAATTTCTTTATCTTCAGTATTATTTTTCATTTTAACTCTTTAGTCATGAACATTTACGTAGCCAACCTGCACTATAGGTTGAACGATGAGGACCTTCACCAGATATTCAGCGAATTTGGGGAAGTGACCTCCGCTAAAATCATTAAAGACCACGAAACCGGCCGTTCCCGCGGTTTTGGATTTGTGGAAATGCCTAACCAGGACGAAGCATCAAAGGCTATGGACAGTTTAAACGGCAGCGAGATTGAAGGCAAACAATTAATGGTAAACGAAGCTAGACCTAAACAACCGAATAATAACTTCAGGAGTGGTGGTGGAAACCGTGGTGGCGGTGGATATGGTGGCGGCGGCCGCGATCGTCGCTATTAATTAATGGTGTTATTTATTCTATTGCGCCGGGTTTTTCAAAGGCCAGAACGAATTGAAAGGGCCGTCCTGTTATAAGCAAGACGGCCCTTTTCTTGTGCCCGGTTGTAATGTTTCCCCACACATACGCAGGCAGGAAAAGATGGCGCCGCTGCCTTTGTGAAAACCGTAGCATGCTCCGGGAACGGAGCACAACTTTTAGTGTGCGGCGCCATATACGTTGTTCATGGATATGGATCACTAACCTGGTCAATTACCGGTTAGAATCTCTTATACCCCCCCTTCGTATAATAAGGTTGAAACTGCTTGTGATATAATAATGTGAAAATCTGTTTTCCAGGTATCAAACCGCACTGCCGGCCGCCACTGATTCAAGTGATTCCCCCGCATAGCCTTGCAGCGCCGCCTACTTAATATAGTGGCTAATCCAGGTTATTCAGGCATATCCTGGAAACCAGCTCCGATTTCGAGGATACGTTCAGCTTCTGGTAGATCTTCTTCAGGTGATGATTGATCGTAAAAACGGACAGGTGCAGGCGCTCTGCCATTACTTTGTAGGAATGGCCTTCCTTCAGCAGGGTCAGCAACTCGTATTCCCGTTCGGTAAGCTTGTACCGGATGGCCTGCAGCGGGTCTTCACCCACATGGCTGATCAACTGGTAAGCCACCTTGGGGCATAAGGCGCCGCCGTACTTTATGGCATCCTGTATGCCCTGGTAAATATCCGCCAGCCGGCTGGTCTTTACAATATAGCCATGCGCGCCCTGCCTGATAGCGTCTACCACATATTGCTTTTCACGATGGGCGGAAAGGATAATGATCTTTGCTTCCGGGAAAATGCAGCGAAGCCGGGTAATTCCCTCCATCCCGGACTCCCCGGGCAGGGAAAGGTCCAGCAGGATCACCTCCACATTCATTTCATGGTAAGACAGCACCCGGAATGCTTCCATGGACAGACAGGCAAACGCTACCCTGCATTCCCGGAAGTCCTCAAAAAATTCTTTGTAGCTGCAGAGCTGGAAATAGTTGTCTTCAATAATCCCGATACTGATCATATGGATAGGATAGGCATAGTAAATTACTGTCATTTAATCATTTAGCAGTTAATTAAATGTTAATGATGGCAGTAACGTTTGTGTTATAACAGGCAAAAGCAGCGGGATCGCCGCTGCTTTTGCCTGTTCATTTACTATTGACTATCCTGGTTAATATTCCTTATGCGGGTCAAAGCTTTCCAGCTCCTGCGCCACCGCGCTCAGGAAGGTGGAGCCTAAAGCGCCGTCCACAATGCGGTGGTCATAAGAAAGGGACAGGTACATCATATGGCGGATGGCAATGGAATCGCCGTGCTCGGTCTCAATCACCACGGGCCGCTTCTTAATAGCGCCTACCGCCAGGATGGCTACCTGCGGCTGGTTGATGATGGGCGTACCGGCCAGGCTGCCAAAAGTGCCTACATTGGTAAGTGTAAAAGTACCGTTCTGGGTATCTTCCGGCTTCAGCCTGTTCTGGCGGGCGGCATTGGCCAGGTGGTTTACCTGCCGGGTAAGGCCTACCAGGTTCAGCATATCCGCGTTGCGGATCACCGGTACGATCAGGTTGCCGCTGGGCAGGGCGGTGGCCATGCCGATGTTGATATCCTTTTTCAGGATGATCTTGTCGCCTTCCAGCGAACAGTTTACCAGCGGGAAACGCTTGATGCATTTTACCAGCGCTTCTATGAAGAGGGGCGTAAAGGTGAGCTTTTCGCCTTCGCGCCGTTCAAATTCCTTTTTTACCCCGTCGCGCCATTTTACCAGGTGCGTTACATCTGCTTCGGCAAAGCTGGTCACATGGGGGCTGGTATGCTTGCTGCGCACCATGTGCTCTGCTATCAGCTTGCGCATGCGGTCCATTTCAATGATCTCCACGTTGCCGCCGGTGCTGCCGTTGTAATTTACCGCGGGCGTCATTACCGGTGCGCTTTCTGCCGGGCGCGGAGCGGCGGTAGCGGTGGCGGTTTCCGTTTCCGCCGGCTGCGGGGCATGACCATGCTTGCGCGCTTCCACGTAGTGCAGGATATCTTTTTTGGTCACCCTGCCTTCGTTGCCGCTGCCGGGTATCTTTTCCAGTTCGGCAAAGCTCACGCCTTCCTGCTGTGCAATGGTGAGCACCAGCGGGGAGTAAAAACGCGGGCTGCCGGTGGTGAACTTGGGCTCTATAGGCTGGGGCGCCGCTACCGGGGCTGCCGGTTCGGTAGTATGGTGGGCAGTTGGCGCAGCATGACGGGCCGGCGGCGTTACTACCGGCTCCGGGGTATCTTCTTCCGCCGTATCGGCGGTGCTGATACGGGCAATGACAGCGCCTACCGGTACTACCTCGTTTTCTGCGAACAGCAGCTCGGTAATTTCCCCGTCGGCGATGGAGGGCACCTCGCTGTCCACCTTGTCCGTAGCAATTTCCAGCACGGTCTCATCAGCTTTTACCTGGTCACCGGGCTTTTTATGCCAGCGCAATATGGTGGCTTCCATGATGCTTTCCCCCATTTTAGGCATTACCAGTTCTACAATGGCCATAAGATCTATTTTAGTGTTTAGCTGTCAACAAAAATAAGGTTAATGTACGAATATGCACATTTGCACATCAGCATATCAGCTTCCGCAGTTCATTCATGGCATACACCGCCGTCATCTGGATATTGCGCTCCCGGTCATAGGGCAGGCGGTATTTAACGGTGACCAGTTGCCCGGCGCTGCCCACGGCTATCCATACGGTGCCCACCGGCTTGTCCGGCGTACCGCCCTCCGGGCCCATGATACCGGAAACGGCGATCACGTAGTCCGTTTCCAGCAACTGCAGTGCGCCGGCCGCCATTTCGCGTACCGTAGCTTCGCTCACTGCGCCATGTTCACGGAGGGTTTGCTCCTGCACGCCCAGCAGTTTCATCTTCATTTCATTGGCGTAGGTCACCACGCTGCCCTTGTAATAGGCGGAGCTGCCGGCAATGGCGGTGATATTATGCGCTATAAAGCCGCCGGTGCAGCTTTCTGCCGTACCTACGGTCTTATTTTTAGCAGATAGCAGTCTCCCCAGCACCTCGCCCATCGGGATATCCTCATCGTACACGGCGATATCGGACAACAGGGCTTTCATTTCCTGGAAGCGCAGGGTCAGTTCCGCTGCGGTGGACACCTTGTCCTCCCCCAGGGCGGTGAGTCGCAGCTTCAGCAGGCCGTAGCTGGGCAGGTAGGCCAGCTTGATGTATGGAGGCAATTGGGCCTCAAACGCCAGCAGCTTTTCCGCCACAAAGGATTCGCCCATGCCGGAAGTGAGCAGGGTCTGGTGTATCACAGCCTTTGCCTGGAACCGTTCCTGCAGGCGGGGCAATACATGATCCTGCATAATGCCTTTCATTTCATGCGGCACGCCCGGCATGGACACATATATTTTACCGTCCTTTTCAAACCACATGCCCGGCGCCAGGCCCCAATTGTTGAGCAGCACCGTACAGGCGTCCGGCACCAGCGCCTGGTCTATGTTACGCTGCAGCACCGGCAGGCCCCGGCTTTCAAATAGCTGCATCAGGCGTTGCAGGGTGGCTTCATGCTGCACCATGCCGCCCCCGAAATATTCGCGCAGGGTAGGTTTGGTAATATCATCGGCCGTCGGGCCCAGTCCACCCGTGATCAGTATGATGTCTGCCTCCGCGCTTTCGGCATCCAGCGCCGCCAGTATAGCCGGCCGGTTATCGCCCACGGCTACACGGCGCTTCACCCAGATGCCCATAGCGTTCAGTTGCTGCGCCATCCAGGCGGAATTGGTATCGATCGTTTGTCCTATCAGCAATTCATCCCCGATGGTGATGATGCTGGCTGTTATCTTTTCCACACAAAACGGTTTTATAAACGAGGCTCAAATATAGAGAAAAACATATAGCAAAAGCCCCGCCAGGCAGTTGTAAACCGGGCAGGGCTTTTGCGTAAACACAGCCAGCGCCTTATACCTGCTGCCGGAAGAAGGGCTCCAGCCTTTCTTTTAACGGCTGCGGCAGGTTGGATTTCTTTTTCGTTGCTGTATGCAGGAACACCAGGGTGGTCACTCCCACGTTCAGCAGCTCGCCTTTTTCATTGTACAGCTCCGAGTGGAACTGTATTTTATGACCGGCAGGCAGCTCTTTCAGTATAGTCTTTACGGTTATCAGGTCGTCATAATAGGCGGGACGCAGGTACTTGATCTGCAGCTCCGCCACGGGCATGATCACGCCCTGCTCTTCCAGCTCCCGGTAGGTAAAGCCCAGCTCCCGGATCGCTTCTGCACGGCCTACCTCGTAATACAGGCCGTAATTACCGTAATACAGGTACCCCATCTGGTCTGTTTCCCCGTAGCGCACACGTATTTGTGTAATGGACGTAAACATTTCTTCTTCTTTTATCCTACATCATACTTCTAACTTCCTACCTCTTACTTCCTGCCTCCTATCGCCCGATCATGCTGTCAAAGCTGATCCTGCCGGGACCGCAGAACAATACCACGATGAAAGCGGTCAGGTACAGGATGGCCTTCTCCTTTACTTCGATCGCATCATGCGCATGTATCACAAATAATGCCACGCACATGCAAATGATCAGCGGAATGGCCGCCAGGCGGGTCAGCAGGCCCAGTATCACAAATACGGAGCAAAATACCTCTGCAAATACTACCAGTCCCAGTGAGGTGGTGCTGCCGATATGGAAAGGATCGGCAAACTTGCGGGACAGGCTGGCAAAGTTCATCAGCTTGGGCCAGCCGTGCGTCAGCATCATGGCGCCAAACACCACCCGCATGAGCAGCAGGGAGAAATGAACCGTACCATTGGTAAAGCTGGCAGAAAAGAGTCTTCTCATAGAATCTTAAAAATGGTTTAATTCTTGTATTATAATAAATTATCTGCAAGATAGGGTAATACCCCTATGCCTTGTATTAGAGTTATCCACATTGTTGTAGAAAAGCTGTCGGAAGGAAAAAGGTATAAACTTTTATATTTGCTACCATTGATTTAGCGTTTATCGGTTTATCCGTCCCTTTAGTAGATCCGCCCTGTCTGTTATTGATTGCCCTGTTAATTTTTTTAACCAACTGATTGTCAGTAACAAGCGGTCCACTAAACGAACAGGTAAGCCAATAAATCATTTTAACAAACACAAAGCATGCAATTTTTAAGAAAGATCGTGGTTCCCGGACAATTGTATATATCCCTATTGGCCTTTGCCGCCGCAGGCTTACTGGCGGCGCCGGCGGCCAGGGCGCAGCAGACCCGCATTTACACCGATCCCGATAAAGTTTTCAAGGATGCGCAGCGGCTTTTCCAGCAGGAAAAATATGCCGTGTCCATGCAGCTTTTTGACCAGGTGCTGGATAATATTAATTATTTCGGGGAAACCAACCGCTGGCTGGTGAAAACCGATGCGCAGTACTACTACACCGTATGCGCCCTGAAATTGCAGCAGGCAGACGCGGAAAAAACAGCGCTCCGCTTCCTGAAACGCGCCAATAACAATGCCCGCGAACAACTGGTGAGCTATCAACTGGCCAAGTACTACTTTCACCGCAACAAGCTGAAAGAGGCCATCCCCTACTACGAAAAAGCGAACATCGACAACCTTTCCAACGCCGAAATTGCGGACGCCCGCTTTGAGCTGGCCTACTGCTATTTCAATGTGAAGGATTTTGACAAAGCGCAGCCCCTCTTTGCCTCCATCCGGGAAATAGAGGGCAAATATTACATTCCCGCCAATTACTACTACGGCTTTATCGCCTATAACAATAAACAGTACAACGAGGCCCTGGCCAGCTTCAAGCGCGTGGAGCAGGAACCGAAATACAGCACCATCGTGCCGTACTACGTGGCGGAGATCTACTACTTCCAGAACAAGCGCGACGAGGCCATCTCCTACGGCGAATCGCTCCTGCAAAAAGGCGATATCTACTATGATACGGAGCTGAAGCAATTACTGGGACAGGCCTATTTTGAGAAAAAGGACTTTAAAAAGGCCCTGCCCTACCTCCAGGAATACCAGGACAACGCGGAAGAGGTCAGGAAGGAAGACGTATACCAGCTCTCCTACTGCTACTACCAGACCGGCGACTATAACAAGGCGATTAACGGCTTCAGGCAACTGAGCAGCGAAAAAGACTCCCTGGGGCAGAACTCCATGTACCTGCTGGGTGACTGCTACCTGCGCACCGGCCAAAAAGCTAATGCCCGAAACGCTTTTGCTTTTGGGGCGCGCAATAATTCCAACCCGCAGCAGCAGGAAATATCCAGGTTCAACTACGGCAAGCTGTCCTACGAACTGGGCTACCAGGACGTGGCGCTGACCGAGCTGACCAATTTTGTGAACAACTACCCGCAGTCCCCCTACAACAAGGAGGCGCGGGAAATACTGGTAAACCTTTTTGCCAATACCAATAACTACAAGGATGCGCTGACCACCATAGAGGCCATTCCCGACAAAAGCCCCACCGTGCTGCGGGCCTACCAGCGGGTAGCCTATGGCCGCGCCACGCAACTGATCAACGACCAGCAACTGGCAGCAGCGGACCGCCTGCTGGACATTGCCATCCAAAACCCGTACGATCCCAACATCAAGCAACTGGCCCACTTCTGGAAAGCGGAAATAGCCCTGCGCCAGCAGCGTACAGACAACGCCATCATTAATCTCAACAGCTACCTGACCGGCGGCGTGCCTGCCTCCGGCGAGGCCAATGCGCAAACCGCCAGCTATAACATGGGCTACAGCCTCCTGAAAAAAGAGGACTACACCCACGCCCTGCAGCATTTCCAGGCGGCCCAGCGCGTAAGCGGCCCCAATGCGGCCCTCATCGCCAACGACGCCATGCTGCGCAGCGCGGACTGTTACTACATGCTGGAGGATTTTGCCAAAGCCAACCAGTTGTATGACCGGATCATTGCCAACAACGATCCCGGCTCCGACTACGCGCTTTACCAAAAGGCCATCATACTGGGCATACAGGGCAAGCACAGCGAAAAGCTGGCGCTCCTGAAACAACTGGGCAACAAATTCCCTTCCTCCGGCTTCGGCAACGATGCAGACTACGAGATCGCCAACACCTACCTGGCGTCAGAAAGATATACAGAGGCCATTCCCTACCTGGAGAATGTGCTGCAAAAGCAACCCAACGGGCCTAACGCGCCCCGGGCGCTGCTGAAGCTGGGGCTTTCCTATTATAACATGAACAACAGCAGCAGGGCCCTCTCCTACTACCGGCAGGTGGTGGAAAAATATCCCAACTCACAGGAAGCCAATGAGGCCCTGCAAAGCCTGAAAGATATTTATGTAAGCCAGGGCAGGACCAATGACTACCTGGCCCTGCTGAAAGCCGCCGGCAGAACGGTGACCGCCTCCGCAGCAGATTCCCTGGCCTATGAAGCCGCAGAAACCCGCTTCCGCAGCGGTGACTGCAGCGGCGCCATTACCGCCTTTAACAGCTACATACAGCAATACCCGAACGGGCAGTTCCTGCTGCCGGCCTACTTCTACCGCTCCGAGTGCGCGTATAACAATAAGGACTATACGGCCGCGCTGCCGGGCTACGAGAAAGTGCTGGCCGGCAATAACAGCCTGTACGCGGAACGCTCCGCACTGCAGGCCGCCAGCATCAACTTTTACCAGGTAAAGAACTACGAAAAGGCCCGCAACTATTACCTGCAACTGCAGGACCTGAGCACCAGCAAGGAAAATACCCTGACCGCCACCCGCGGCCTGCTGCGCAGCAACTACCAACTGAAGCACTGGGAAGAGGTGGCCAATTATGCCGAAATGCTGCTGTCCAGCAACAATATCAGCACGGACGACCAGATCACCAGCCATTACTACCTGGGCAGGGCCCGGCAGGAACAGGGCCAGTGCAGGGAAGCCATTGAAGAGTTTAAGACCGTGGCCGGCCTTACCAAATCAGAGACAGGGGCAGAAGCCCGTTACTATACCGGCGTATGCTACCTGCAGCAGAACGACCTGGCCGCTGCGGAAAAAGCCGGCTTTGACGTGATCCGCAATACGCCTTCCTACGGGTACTGGGTGGCCAGGGCCTACCTGCTGCTGGGCGATGTATATACGCAGCAGAAAGACTATTTTAACGCCAAGGCCACCTTCCAGAGCCTGGTGGAGAACTGTCCCATCCCGGAGCTGAAACAGGAAGCAGCAGATAAGCTGGCCAAAGTGGAAGCAGCGGAAAAGGCCGCATCAAAGATCAAGTAAGAAAATGTAAAATGATAAATGTAAAATTTCAAATGTAAAAGTTGGAGGATATGCACAGTACACTCGGTAATGTTACATTGAAACACACCTACCAACTTTTACATTTTACATTTGAAATTTAAAATTTGAAATTCCAGATAATGAACAATAATACCAGATATATCAGCAGGTGGGGATGGATGTTGGCCATGGCAGGCTTTTGCCTGCAGCAGCCGGCACAGGCGCAGGACTCGCTGAAGCAGGAAACCATAGACATCATCTCTACCTACCAACCCAAGCTGCGCAACGCCGCCAAGCTGAACCTGACGGCTTCCCTGCCGGGACAGGACACCGCCCGTCCACGGCTGCAGTACCAGGTGCCCGCGCTGAACCTGTATTTCATGTACCAGCCCGTACCGCTCCGGCCCCTGGCCCTGGGCAAGGACTCGCTGGCCGCGCTGCAGAACAATTTTATCAAAGGCGGCTTCGGCAACTACAGCACCCCGCTGATACAGGCCGGCTTTGGCAGCAACCGTAATGACAAGTATAACTTTGGCCTGTACGGCAACTTCACGTCCTCCAAAGGCGATATAAAGAACCAGGACTACAGCACGCTGAACGTGCTGGCCTCCGGCACCTACTACTCCCCCCTGTTCGAGATCAACGGCAGCGTGGGCTTTGACCGGAACGTGATCCACTACTACGGCTACGATCATAACCTGTATGACTTCTCCAAAGGCGATGTAAAGCAGGCCTTCAACCAGGGCACCGTACAGGTGGGGCTGAAGAACCGCACCCAGAACGACTGGGCTTTTATGATAGCGCCCAGGGCCAAATTCATCATGTTCACCGACGCCTTTGACCGCAAGGAAAATACCGTGATCATTAACGCGCCGGTGAGCAAGCAGTTGCTGGAAGATATTTACCTGAAAGCGGAAGGCGTGCTGGACCTGTCTACCTTCAAGGAAGACGACCAGGAGCAGGTGAACAATAACGTGGTGGCCATACACCCGGCGCTGGAGATCGTAAAACCGGGCTTTATGCTGCATGCCGGGGTAAATCCTACCTGGACCAACAGCAAATTTTACCTGCTGCCGGATATCGTGAACGAATCGCACCTGATCCGGAAGAAGGTGATCCTGAGCAGCGGCTGGATCTCTTACATCGACAAGAACAGCTTCCGCAATATGGCGAACAAAAACCCCTTTATCGGCCAGTACCCGCCCGGCATCCTCAATACCCGGGTAGAGGAAAAATACACCGGCATCAAGGGCACCCTGGGCAGCCATATTAACTATAACACCAAGTTTGCCGCCGTTACCTGGTACAATATGCCCCTGTTCGTGAATGACAGCACGGTGGGCAACACCTTCCTGGTGCGCAACGAAGAAAAGCTGCGCGCCTTCCAGTTGCACGCGGAGATCGGCTATATTGAGGAAGAGAAGTTCCAGTTGCGCCTTACCGGCGACTGGTACAACTACAACAAGCAGGATACGGAGGTGAAGCCCTGGCACCTGGTGCCTTTCCAGGCGAATGCCTTTGCCCAATACACCATTGGCAAAAAGCTGCACCTGGATGCCAACCTGTACGCCCTGAGCGGCAGCTACTACCTGCTGCCCAACAAGGACTTTGACAAAACCAAGGGCGCCTGGGACCTGAACGCCGGCGCCAGCTACGACATAGGCCGCAACTTTAACGTGTGGGTGAACGCCAATAACCTCTTTAATACCCATTATGAACGCTGGAAGGGGTACCCCACCTACGGCTTCAATATTGTGGGAGGGGTGATGATTAAATTTTAATGAATCCCGAAACTTAAATTCCAACACCCAAATCCCTAATTCCAAAATAATACAGTCCGCTTTTGGAATTTGGGACCCGGAATCTGATATTTGAGCTTTGAATTTGGGATTTGGGTGTTGGAATTTGGGATTTTTGAAATTTGGATTTTGGAATTTGCAATGATATTACGACAATACATCCAGGACGTGCTTTTCCGGCAGCAAGTGTGCATAGTGCCCGGTATTGGTACCTTTACCCTACAGCATATACCAGCGCAGTATAACGCGGTGGACAGGAGTCTTGATCCCCCCGGGCAGCAGGTAACCTTTGAAGAGCAATGGACAGACGACGGCTCCTGCCTGGAATGGATATCCCTGAAAGAGAACCTGGTGCCGGCAGTAGCCCGGATGAAGCTGGACAAGTACATTGAAGCGCTGAAGACCAGCCTGCATAGCGGCCATCCGCTGGAACTGCCGGGTATAGGCACCCTGCAGGTGGATGCGCTGAAGCAGATCTACTTTGAACCGGAGCGCCTGCCCGGTAAGCCGGATACGCTGCAACTGCAGCCGGTGTTCCGGTATGACGCACCGCCGGCGCAGGAACCTGCCGCCACTACCCCGGCGCCCCCGCCTCCCCCGGCCGTCCCGGAAAGCCCGGCCCCTGTGGAAGCAGCGGCTGCCCCGGAACAGCCCGTGCAGGAACCGCAGCAGGCCGCAGGCGAAGAGCAGTCCTACCCCACACCGCCCTGGGAGCTGGAAGAACAGCAGCAATCCCGTTTTAAATGGTGGTGGGTGGTGATCCCCATTGCCGCCGCCCTGGTAGCCACCGCCATCTGGTGGTTCATAAACAACCAGGCCCCTGCGGAAACCTCCGCCGTCAACCTGGAAACAGCCGAAACGCCCGCCGCTATGGATACTATGTCCCTGCCGCAGGAAGTGACCCCTACAGATACCGGGCATATCATATCCGCTACGGACACCCTGCAGTATTACGTGGTATTTGCCACCTACACAGACCGCGCCGCCGCCGACAAGCGGTTCCGCAAAATGAAAAGATGGGGGCTGAATGTAACGATGTACAGCACGCGCGACTCCGCCAACTTCAAGCTGGCAGTGCCTTTCCGCTCAATAGCAGCCGACACGGCCGCCAATATCGAAACGGTAAAGAATAATTACGGGGGAAGGGACAGCCAGGTGTACCTGGAATTTTAGCGCACCGCCATTTCCTGTGCCACGATCTCCAGTCCTTCTGCGAAGCTGCGGGGCTGGTATCCCAGTTCCTGTACCGCCTTGTCAATAATGAATCCTGTTTTGGCCGGGCGTTTGGCAGGTTGTGTAAAGCTTTTGGCATTTACTTTTTCTATCAGGCGGGTATCCAGCTTGAAGAACTGGGCCGTTTGCACCGCCATCTCATAAGGCGTTAGCATTTCCTTCCCGGATATATGATAGATGCCCTTGTTTTGCTTATCAGCCAGCAGTTTGCACCCTTCGGCCAGGTCCTGCACCAGGGTAGGCGTGCGCCACTGGTCGTCTACTACCTTTATCTTCTTGCCCTGCTGCAGGTTGTTCTTCACCCAACTGATAATATTATTGCGCTGCATGTCTATAGCTGTACCATATACCAGTACGGTCCGAACAATGGCCCAGGGCAACTGGCTGTTCTTCACCATGCGCTCTGCCGCTACTTTGCTGGCCCCGTAATAGCTGAGGGGATTCGGCGGATCCTCTTCCCGGTAAGGGCCTTCCAACCCGTCAAATACAAAATCTGTAGAAAGGAAAATAAAAAAGGGCCGGTACTGCTCTGCCGCCTGTATCAGGTAGCGTGTAGCCGCCACGTTAGTATCCCAGCAGGCGTCCTTGTTGCGTTCGCATTCATCCACCTGGGTCATGGCAGCCGTATGTATGATAATATCCGGCCGGTGCTTTTCCAGCAATTGCTGTACGCTTAGCGCAGTGCGCAGGTTCACGGATTCATAGGTATATCCTTCCTGCGAGGGCAGGCGGTTCACGCCTCTCCCCGCCGCAATCACCTCGTATTGTCCGTCTGCAACAAAAAGCGGTACCAGGTGCTGTCCGAGTAAGCCATTACTTCCTGTGATTAAAACCTTCATAGCAGCCATTTATTAAATTTACGAAGAATCATCAAAAGTGAAAGGTGATCACCTTTCACCCTTCACTTTTCCGCAAACGTCATTCCCAGGTTATACATAGTAAACGCCCATACGTCCGCGGCCTCCTCTATCTGTTTGGAAGTAGGCTTGCCGGCGCCATGCCCTGCCTGGGTCTCAATGCGTATCAGCACCGGGTTAGGGCCTGCCTGGCAGGCTTGCAGGGTGGCGGCGAACTTGAAGGAATGCGCCGGCACCACGCGGTCGTCGTGGTCGGCCGTGGTCACCAGCGTAGCCGGGTATGCCGTGCCCGGCCGCAGGTTATGCAGGGGAGAATATTTGATAAGATAGCGGAATTGCTCCGGGTTGTCGCTGCTGCCGTACTCTACAGCCCAGGCCCAGCCAATGGTGAACTGCTGGTAGCGCAGCATATCCATTACGCCTACCGCCGGCAGCGCTACCTTGAATAACTCCGGCCGCTGGGTCATGCAGGCGCCCACCAGCAAGCCGCCATTGGAGCCACCCCGGATGGCTATACGCGACGGCTGCGTATACTTTTCCTGTACCAGGTATTCTGCAGCGCTGATGAAATCGTCGAACACGTTCTGCTTCTTATCCAGCATGCCCGCCTTGTGCCAGGCTTCCCCATACTCGCTGCCGCCGCGCAGGTTTACTACCGCGTAGATGCCGCCCTGCTCCATAAAGAACAGGTTGGACACGTTGAAGCTGGGGGTGAGCGGGATATTGAAGCCGCCGTACCCATACAGCAGCACCGGGTTATTGCCATCCGGCTGCATACCTTTCTTATAAGAAAGGAACATGGGCACCCGGGTGCCATCCTTGCTGTTAAAGAACACCTGCCGGGTCTCGTAATCATCGGGGTTGAACTGTACCGCCGGGCGGCTGTACAGGGAGGAGCGGCCGGTGGCTACATCGTATTTGTATATGGTGCCGGGCGTGGTAAAAGAGGTGAAGGAATAAAACAACACCCTGTCATCCCTCCTGCCCCTGAAATCACTTACGGAGCCGATGCCGGGCAGTTCCACCGCCTGCGCCACGGCTTCCCCTGTCCCGTCAAAATGATCGTAACGGTACATGCGCTCGGAGGCATCCTGCAGGTAGGTCACAAACAGTTTGCCGCCTGCTGTTACGGCGTTGATCAGCACCTCCGGCTTTTCCGGCACAATGGTTTGCCAGTGCGCCTGTTCCGGCTGTGCCGGGTCTATCAGCACGATCTTATAATTAGGCGCTCCATGATTGGTGCGCACCAGCAGCCGGCCGCCTACGTTATCGATCACATCCGGCTCGTACTCAAAACCTTTGATGAGCAGCTTGAAATCCTGCTGGCCTGCATCCTGCAGGTCGCGGTAGCGGATCTCCCGGCCGGAGGTGCCTTCCGAGGTGCTGAGCACCAGGAAGCGCTCATCTTCCGTAACGCCCACATGCGCATTGCGCAGCGGGTGCTCCCTGTCCACGTACACCAGCTCGTCCTGCTCCTGGGGCGTGCCCAAGCGGTGGTAGTACACTTTATGGAACTCATTCTTTTTGGACAGCTTTTTTGTTTCATCGGGCGCGTCATAACGGCTGTAATAGAACCCGTTGCCCCGCCAGGAAAGGCCGCTGAACTTGATCCAGTTCAACTTGTCCGGCAGCAGCGATCTGGTAGCCAGGTCCATCACAAAAGCCTGCTGCCAGTCGGAGCCGGCGATTGCCAGCAGGTAGGCGGCATATTTGTGGTCCTTTGAAAAGCTGATGGAGCTGAGGGCCGTGGTACCGCTGGCAGAAAGGCGGTTAGGGTCCAGGAACACTTCCGGCTCCCCCTCCAGCCCCTTTTGCCGGTATAGCACAGCCTGGTTTTGCAGGCCGTCGTTCTTATAAAAATAATAGTAGTCCCCTTCCCGGAACGGCGCCCCGGTTTTCGGGTAGTTCCACAGGACGGACAGGCGCTTTTCAATATCCTCCCGGAAAGGGATCTTTGACAGGTAGGACCGGGTCACCGCGTTCTGCTCCTGTACCCAGGCGGCGGTAGCTGCGCTGTGATCGTCTTCCAGCCAGCGGTACGGGTCCCGTACCTGAACGCCATGATAATCATCTGTTGAATCTGTCTGCCGCGTAACCGGGTACTCAATGCCGGACGCCTGCTGTGCCATTGCACTGCCTGTTAATATACTCATACACAATATCAGGATTGGTCTATAAACCATTTTTAACATATCTGAGGTTTTTATAAAAATTTCCTGCTTTACTTAATGAAAATTGAAAATTTAGGTTATTTCGTCACACATCTGTTAGGAAACAAAATCCAAAATGTTATTTTTGTGCGCCCTTTCGGTGTTTTTTTAACAAATCAGTATAACACCGGGAAGATAAATATTATATCCTGAATGAAACGGGCGCAAGCACTTTTTCGCACAGGAAAATTACAGATATTAACGAATGAAAAAAGTGAACAACATTGCGGTACTTACTTCTGGCGGGGACGCTCCAGGTATGAATGCAGCCGTCCGGGCAGTCGTAAGAACAGGTATTTATCATCAGTTGAATGTGTATGGCGTCATGTACGGCTACCGGGGAATGCTGAAGAACGAGATCCTGCCGATGGAATCCAAGTCAGTGGCCAACATCATACAACGTGGGGGCACCATCCTGAAAACCGCCCGGTGCAAGGAGTTCTACGAACCCGCCGGACGGAAAAAAGCCTACGAGAACCTGAAAAAGCACAATATTGACGGCCTGGTGGTAATTGGTGGCGACGGATCTTTCAAGGGCGCCCAGAAATTCTCCGAAGAGTTCGATATTCCCTGCATAGGACTGCCCGGCACCATTGATAAGGACATTGCCGGCACCGACTTCACCATCGGTTTTGATACTGCGGTAAATACCGCCATAGAAGCGATCGATAAGATACGCGATACCGCCGACGCCCACGACCGCCTCTTTATTATAGAGGTAATGGGACGGGATGCCGGTTACATTGCGCTGCACAGCGGTATTGCCACTGGTGCGGAACATATTATGATGCCCGAGCACAAATCCGATGTAGACGACATCATTGCCGACCTGCAGGCCAACGAACGCCGGCGCAAGCTGGTAAACCTGATCGTGGTGGCGGAAGGGCACGAGACCGGCGGCGCCAATGGAGTGGCGGAAATGATCAAGCATCAGTTGCCCAATGCAGATACCCGGGTATGTATCCTGGGCCATATACAGCGGGGCGGCTCCCCTACCTGCCAGGACCGTATCCTGGCCAGCCGTATGGGCTATGCCGCCGTAAACGCCCTGCTGGAAGGCACCCACAACGTAATGGTAGGTATTGTGAACGACAGGATCCACTATACACCGCTGGATCATGCGTGCAAGGCCAAACAGGAAATGGACCCGGAATGGGTTAAGATGTGTAAAATTCTAGCGAGCTAAAAATAAGCGTATGAGTACAAAGGATTTATCCAAATATTACTACAAGCAGATGGATCACCTGGCATCCAGGGAGCATTCCAACCACAAGACGAAAATTGTTGCCACGGTAGGCCCTGCTTGTGATACCTATGAAAAATTGCTGGCGCTGGTGCAGGCCGGTGTGAATGTGTTCCGCCTGAACTTTTCTCACGGCACGCACGAAGACAAGCTGCGCATTATAACTTACATTCGCCAGATCAATCAAACAGAGCCTTACAACGTGGCCATCCTGGCCGACCTGCAGGGCCCGAAGCTGCGCGTGGGCGAAATTGAGAACAATGCCCTGCCCCTGAAAGCAGGCGACCTGCTCACTTTCGTGAATGAGAAGGTAGTAGGCACCAGGGAAAGGATCTACGTGTCTTACGAGAACCTGCACCGCGACATTAAACCCGGCCAGAAGATACTGCTGGACGACGGCAAGATAGAGACCGTGGTAAAGGAAGTGACCGCTGCCGGCGAGATCAAGGCGGAGGTAACCCTGCCGGGCGTACTGTCGTCCAAAAAAGGCTTTAACCTGCCGGATACCAAGGTGTCCCTGCCGGCCCTGACCGAAAAAGACCTGGTAGACCTGGAGTTCATCATCGACCAGGAATGCGACTGGGTGGCCCTCTCCTTTGTGCGCAACGTAAAAGACCTGACAGATCTGCGCAAGAAGCTGCAGGAGCGTAATTCCAAGATCAAGATCATTTCCAAGATAGAAAAGCCGGAAGCTATCCAGAACCTGAAGGAGATCATCTGGGAAAGCGATGGCGTGATGATCGCCCGCGGCGATCTGGGCGTGGAGCTGCCCGTAGAGCAGATACCCATGATCCAAAAGGACATTATCCGCAAATGTATCCACCGCGCCAAGCCCGTGATCGTGGCTACGCAGATGATGGAAAGCATGATAGACCGCACCCGCCCCAACCGCAGCGAGATCACGGACGTGGCCAACGCTGTGCTGGAAGGCGCCGACGCGGTGATGCTGAGCGGGGAGACCGCCACCGGTCAGTTCCCCGTACTGGTGATACAGACCATGAAAAAGATCATTGGCGAGGTGGAGAAGGAAGATATCATTTACAACCGTAACCTGATACCGCACCGCCACTCCTCCACTTTCCTGAGCGATGCGCTTTGCTACAACGCCTGTAAAATAGCGGAAGACCTGGATGCGGATGCCCTCATCGGCATGACCCAGAGCGGCTATACCGGCTTTATGCTGAGCAGCTACCGCCCGCGCTCTCCCCTGTACATATTCACGAAGGAAAGATCGCTGGTAAACCAGTTGAGCCTGAGCTGGGGCGTACGCGCTTTCTACTACGCGGAAGAGGAAAGCCTGGACGATATCGTGTTTGACCAGATCAACATCCTCAAGGAAAGAGGCTTCATCAAGGGCGGCGATGTGGTGGTAAACACCGGCAGCACACCGGTAAAAGAGCACCTGCCCACCAACATGCTGAAGATCACCCGCGTGGCAGAGGAAAAGTAACGACGCGATTAATATAATATAGGAACAGGAGAAACGGCGCAAGCTGTTTCTCCTTTTTTTTTGTGCCTGAAAATTTTCTGCGTTAACTGGTGATTAACTGTTCATTGGAAATTAAAGTGTCAATTTGCAATAGATATCGGTTAACCAGTATATAAACAAAAATATATACAATTAGATGTTAACTCGAGATTGTCATGACTAAAACCAACCAGAACAATGTTATTTCTCTCTCGAAACGGGCAAGCTCCTGTAAAGCTAAAGAAAGGCACTCCAACCGGATTTGAGCAGTACCAGATCCATGGAATGAAAAAGTTTTATTATGAACAGGAGCATCATACCACCTTTTCACAGTGTATGGATGTTCCCGGCTGCAGGATATGGTGGCATGCGATCAAGGTACGTAGTGAAAAGACCGCTATCAGCGCTACCGCTACTCAAACCGGGCTGCGGTTAAATTTCACGCTGGGCCTACTCGATGCCGATGCAGCGCTAAACAAGCGCGAGCTGGTGAAGTTAAAATCGGCTGGCATAGACCTGTTTTATGTATACCGGGGTGGCCACGACGCGGAATTACCAGCAGGCACGCATATCTTCTTCCACCTGGATATTTCCAAGGACCTGTTTGTATTAATGCAGCAAAATCCGGCATTCAGCTCACTGTCAAGAGCCGTTAAGCACACTGTAAAAAAGGGCAATGGCCATATCAACTCCCGGCCCGTGCCCATCAACCTCTATTGCGCCACCTTGATTGAAGACATTCGCCAGCATACCTATGAGGGCTTTGCAGCCAAAGTATACCTCAATACAAAAGTATGGTCACTGCTGCAGTACTTTGCCCGGCATTTTGCAGGCACGCCTGCGCCATCCGGCACAAACAGGCTGACACCCCAGGATGTGCTGGATATCGACACATTGAAAGCCCACCTCAAACAGCATATGAGCCAGCCATTCTCCCTTGAAAAACTGTGCGCCGCGCTAAACCTGCGCCATCCACAGTTGCAGGCGCAGCGTTTCAAACAACTGCACGATATCTCGCTGCATGCATTCTACCGTCGCTTCCGCATGGAAGAAGCCTTCAACAGGGTGACCAGGAGCGGGTTCAAGATATCATTCATCTCGGAAAAACTTGGCTACAAAAGCGCGGCCGCCTTTTCCCGGGCCTTCCGCCAACATTTTGGCTACAGCCCTGCCGCACTCCGGGAAGCAACAAGAGGTACAAGCTGACAACTTCACCCACCGGTCCTCCAGAAAAAGTTTCCCCTTCTGCCATATACCCTTAAATTTGAGGCTTAAAAATAGCCTATGGGTACCTTTAAAAGCGTATACCCGTACACACAGGAGACCATTGCCGAGTACGCAGCGCATACAAATGAGGAGATAGAAAGGAAACTGGCGGCAGGCCATGCTGCCCACCGGCATCTGGCGCAGCTACCGCTGCAGCAGCGTGCCGACGGGATGTTGCGCGCAGCCGCCCTCCTGAGGCAAAACGCTACGGAGCACGCTACCATCATTACCCGCGAAATGGGAAAAACCCTGAAGGAAGCCAAAGCGGAAGTGCTGAAATGCGCCGCCAGCGCAGAATATTATGCCCGGAACATTGCAGGCATGCTGCAGCCCAAACCCCTGCAGTCGGATGCTGTGAAAAGCTATGTATCCTACGAGCCCAAAGGTATCATACTGGCCATTATGCCCTGGAACTACCCGTACTGGCAGGTGTTCCGCTTTGCCATTCCCAACCTGCTGGCGGGCAATGCCGGCCTGCTGAAGCATGCCAGCAACGTGAGCGGCTGCGCCCTGGCCATAGAAAAGCTGTTCCTGGAAGCCGGCTTCCCTGAAGGCGCATTCCAGGCCGTGCTCGTATCGTCCCAAAATATAGAGCCCATTATAGCAGATATGCGCGTGCAGGGCGTGACCCTTACCGGCAGTACGCCGGCGGGCATGAGCGTGGCCCAGCTTGCCGGTAAATACATCAAGAAAACCGTGCTGGAGCTGGGCGGCAGCGATCCCTTCATTGTGCTGAAAGACGCAGACCTGGACCAGGCGGCGGCCATAGCCGTAAAGGGCCGGATGCAGAATGCCGGCCAGTCCTGCATCGCCGCCAAGCGCTGGATCGTGGAAAGCCCGGTAGCTGCGGAATTTACATCGAAGGTAACGGCCATCCTGCAGCACATGCAGCAGGGCGATCCCTTTAACAATGACACCGGCATGGGACCCATGGCCCGCCCGGACCTGGCGGAAGAACTGGACCGGCAACTACGGCAAACCCAGCAACAGGGAGCCACCCTGCTGCTGGGCGGACAGCACGAAGGCTGTAACTTTGCGCCTACCCTGGTAAGCGGCGTGCAACCCGGTATGACGGCTTTTGAGGAAGAGACCTTCGGCCCCCTGGCCACCATCATTACCGCGCAGGACGAACAACAGGCCATACAACTGGCCAACCAGACACCCTTTGGACTGGGCGCCGCCCTGTGGACCCGGGACACGGAAAAGGCCGCGCGCCTGGCCACCCGGATAGAAAGCGGCAACGTGTTTATCAACGACCTGGTGCATTCAGATGCCCGCCTGCCCTTTGGCGGCGTGAAGCAGTCCGGCTACGGCAGGGAGCTTTCCACCGAGGGCGCGCATGAATTCCTGAATATTAAAACCGTCTATATCAAAAAATAGGAAGGAAGAAGCAGGAGGCAGGAAGTAGGAAATATGAGCAGGGTGCCTTAACTTCATGCCTCAAATTTTATACATCATACATCTTATATCTTATTTCATACATCATATTTTTCAGTCATCAAACATCCTACTTCATACATCTTACATCATACCAAACCAGTGCACTACTCGCCGTATATCACCATCAGCAGGGAAGAATGGGCCAAACGAAGAGACGATGCCGTACTGCATTTCGAGAACGACCTGTACAAGCTGCAGGGGCTGAATGAACCATTAACATCCGAAGAGATCCTGCAGGTATACCTGCCGCTGGCCAGGTTGCTGAACCTGCACGTCAGCGCCGCGCAGCAACTGCATGCCACCACCAGCCGTTTCCTGGATAATCACGCGCATAAAGTCCCTTACATTATCGGTATTGCCGGCAGCGTGGCCGTGGGGAAAAGCACCACCGCGCGCGTGCTGCAACGCCTGCTCTCCGCCTACCCCAACCACCCGCGGGTAGACCTGGTTACAACAGACGGGTTCCTGTACCCCAACCGGGTGCTGGAACAAAAAGGCCTGATGAACCGCAAAGGCTTCCCGGAAAGCTACGACATCCGGCGGCTGATACAGTTCCTGGCCAATGTAAAATCCGGCATGGAAAAAGTTGCCGCCCCCATCTACTCCCACCTGGAATATGATGTGATGCCGGAAGAGCTGCAGTGGATCGCATCACCGGACATTGTGATCGTGGAAGGTATTAACGTGCTGCAGGTAAGGGCGCGCAAACAGCGGGAGCCGGCTGTATTCGTGTCCGATTTCTTTGACTTTTCCATTTATGTGCACGCGGAAGAAAAGAACCTGCGGGAATGGTATATCACGCGTTTTGAATCCCTGCGAAGCACCGCTTTCCAGGACCCGCACTCCTACTTTCACCGCTATGCCCACCTGTCTGATGAAGAAACCGTAGCAATGGCCACCCGGATATGGAACGAGATCAACCGGCCCAACCTGGAACAGAATATTGAGCCCACCCGTTACCGGGCCAGCCTCATACTGGAAAAAGGCAGCCATCATTTCGTACAGTCGATACAGTTAAGGAAAACCTGAAAGGAGAATGTAAAATCTTAAATGTAAAATTTCAAATGTAAAAGTAGGCAGTCATGTACATTAAGGCAGCAAAGTTACGTTGAACCACATCCACTAACTTTTACATTTTACATTTAGTATTTTACATTTAGCATCCTTATATAAGTTATGTCCGACACTTCCTTATTACAGCAAAAGCTCCTGCAACTGGACCCTGCCTATGCGGAGGGCTGGCCTCATTTTGAGCCGCTGCTGCACGAGGTAAGCTTTGAAGCGGGCGCCTACCTGGCTGCCGCCGGGCGCATCGCCAATGCCATTTATTTTATCAGCGCCGGTATCGTAAGAGTGTTTGCCAAACAGCAGGACAAAGAATATTCCCTGGATTTTGCTTTTCCCGGCATGTTCAGCACCGCCTATACCTCCTTCATATTACAATCGCCCTCGGAAGTGAACCTGCAGGCCATTACGCCGGTGAGCGGCCTCGCATTCTATTATGACGACCTGCAGCAACTGTACCGTGCCCACCACGGGGCGGAGAAAATGGGCCGCCTTATAGCGGAACAGCAATACCTGCGCAAATACCGCCGGGAACTATCCTTCCTGCAACACACCGCACAGGAGCGCTACCTGCAATTGCTGGAACAGCACCCGGAAGTGGTGCAGCACATACCCGTTAAGCATATCGCCTCTTACCTGGGCATTGAGCCGGAAAGCCTTAGCAGGATCCGGAAGCAACTGCGCCGCTAGTGCAGAAACTAACAAATGTTAGGCCGGCATACCCCTTCCGTAACGGATATTTGCAGGGTAAATAAAACAACTGAACGATGGCTTTTCTTTCCGGATTACTTTCCATTGGCGGACTCCTGCTGTTAGCCGGGTATCTTTTCCGTATTCCCTACCTGCAGCAACTGCAAACAGATGCACGTATAGCCGCCGCTGTTATGTTCATTCTTATCGGGGTCATGCACCTGGTCAAACCATACAAGCTCACTTATATGATCGAAGGGATACTGCCTTATACGTATGCGCTGGTTATGATCAGCGGTGTACTGGAAATACTGCTGGGCATCGGGCTCTGCTTTCCTGCCACGCGCGTATACGCCGGCTGGGGACTGATCCTGCTGCTGGTGCTGATGTTCCCGGCCAACATTCATGTAGCGGTAAAGCAGTTGCCCGCGCCGGGCGGCCTGCCTGCAGCGCCCTGGTACACCTGGAGCAGGCTGGCGTTCCAGCCGGTGTACATATTATGGGTATGGTGGGCAGCAGTGACCGCATAAAAAAAGTTCCGCTGCCAACAGACAGCGGAACTTTATAAATGTGTGCGCTACTGGCAATTCACGATCACACCCATTGATTAATGTGGGTGCCACTGCCGGAGCTGACCTCCCGCGCAGAGATAGTGAAAGTAATGGTCATCGGGTCCGGGTTGTCTGCATGGAAGCTTTCTTCAAACTTCACGAGATACCCTTCCTTAAAGTTTACCGTTTTCAGTTTGGAATCGGAATCCCTTTTGTAGAATGTGATGGAACCATCTTTTCTTTCAAAGTTGTTTACCATCCATTCAAAGAGATCGGTTTCTCCTGTAGATTCTACAGTTAAACGGATACGGCCGCCACGGGTTACAGATGAAGGACGCCCGGTGGCATCTACCTCCTGGGTGAGGTCGTAGCTGCAATTTTTAACTACGTACTTCTTGCCAGCTACTTCTAATTCTGATTTGAAGGACATGGGTTAAATGTTTAAGGTTACCAAATAAAAAAATACCAAGAAGAAATAATAATAAGTATGCACCAAATTTAGCAGTTAATGGGCAGGTAACCAACGGGCTTAGGGGGCTCAATGATAATTTAACAAATAGAATTTATACTAATTTTTAAAAACGGTAATGTATCCTGTAATATTCATCCCTACCTTCCCGGCGTACTGCTGGAAAGCCGTTTGTAGTAGTCCAGTTGGTTTTCCGCCTGGTTCAACTGGCCGGTGAGATCCTGCACCTTTTCTTTCAGCTCCGCGATGCTTTTCTGTGCGTCCTGCAGGTTGCGCAACTGCTGTTTGCTTTGCAGCAATGACAAGCCTACCTGTACATAATTGTCATACAGGTTATAATGGGTCACCACGTCTTTGGGAATGGCATGGTGCATGTTGGACAGGCGTTTCGCAATTTCCTGGTCCATATAGATGGCATTCTGGTTGGGCATGTTGATAGAGTCCAGGTTCACTTTTATCTTTTCCGCATCCTGCAGGAAAGAAGCCTGGAATGCCTGCTCCTTGCGGAATGTGTTCAGCTCCTTCCTGAGCTCGGCATTTTCCTTTACCGGCACCTGGTAGTTAAAGAATACGGCCAGTACAAAGAGGCCTACTGTTACTACGAAAAATAACAGGAACCATAAGAAGGCAGTTGTTCTTTCCTGTCTGTTCAATACTTTCATTACAATTAATAATTAAAAATTAGGAATCAATAATATCCGTATAACCATACTATTATTAATCGGTAAAGAACCATCTTTTTGTTTTGTGCTTGCGCAGGTATTCGCTGTCCTCCGGCGATTCCTCTTTCACAAAAATGCCGCTGTCTGTTTTCCGGCCGATGTAGTCCAAACGGCTGAGGCTGTCAAACAGCTTGTTCACAGCGCGTACAAAGGGCACCATGGGCTGCAGGCATTCCCGTACATCCATATGTTTATAACGGATGTTGGCGCAGTTCACCATCAGCGCTTCCAGCTCTCCCTGTTTCAGCTCGCACCATTCACTGAAGTAATTCAGCAGTTCCTCCTTGCCTGCGCTGGCGCGCTGGTCAATAGCATTCTTCATCACCCGGGCCAGGCCGGCTATCACTTCCAGCATGGCGGCCGGCGTTTGATAGAGTCCCAGCCAGCGGAACTGCGATATACGCGCACCCAGGTACTGCACAATCCTTTCCGTGATGTACAGCACCACCTGCGCCAGGTCATTGTCCTGCCTGCGGGCGTATACTTTCTGCACAATGTGCACGCCGTACAGCTCCATCTGCCCCAGGAACTGGTCCAGCTCCTGGTGCAGGTCCGTTAATGCCGGGTGTGCTGCGGCCATGGTGCAGGGAGGAATGTATTCATCGTCGAGCTGCGGGCGGCCATCCTTTACGCTGATCCTTCCCAGTATCATCTGGTAGCTGCCAAGCTGGCCCTGCGGCAGTTGGGAAGCCGGTGTTACATACAGGGAATATTCCGGCGTGGCAAAGGGCAGCCGGGGCGGATCTTCCTGCAGCAGCGGCTCACCGCTGGGCTGCCGGCTGAAAGGGTTTACCTGTATCAATATATAGAACGTTGCTTCTGCATGTGCAGGGTCCCAGTTATATACCGCCTCCGGGAAAGTAGTGGCATACTTGAGGGAATGCACGGTATGCTCAGGTATCTCTATACGGCCGCCGCCGGGCGTTACCGCACGGCACTCCGTAAGCTTGATGCGCCACTGGTGCTGGTTGTCCGTTACAAACCAGCAACGCAGGGATTCCTTCTGTTCCGCTTTGGGCGGCAGCAGGCCGTAGTTCTGCGCATGCAGTCCTACGGAAATGGCATCCCGTATCTGGTCCAGCATGGCATTTTCGGTATCCACGAAATGCTGCTTCCTGATCTTCATGCCATCCACCCAGTTAACGGGAAAATATTTTAAAGGCTCTGCCATAAAAACAATGTTTAGCTGACGGTTACTCTGTTACAAATGATCACGCTGTTCTCCTGTATGCCATTCATGAACACCGGTTTTTCAGGGTCCAGTGTCCTGGCGCCGGTAAACCAGCGTGGCTTCCGGTGGAACACCCATCCATAGGGCTGTCCGTTGGCATCCACGTAGTCGATCGGGGTATTGGGATAACGGTCGTTATAGTCATTGATAAAGTGATAGAACAGGTCTCCCAGGTCCATTTTAATGGGTGTTCTGGCCCTGAAATAAATACGGTTGTTGTCATTGGCTTTTTTCTCCAGCTCAAACCCGATCACGATCAGGTCGCGCATCTCGTCCTCGTTCACCTCCGGCGCTTCGTTATACAGCGGGTACTGCCACCACTTGTGCACTTTGACCGGTATGGCCATCATCCGCTCAAAGGTCTTGTATGCAAAGGTGGGCAGCACAAAGGAGAACATGGAGGTGAGCATGGGGTAATACAGGTAGCTGCCTTTGGACAACCAGTGATGTATAAGCACGGATACCGCCCCGCCAAACAGCCAGATAGCCACGATAAAGGCCAGCTCGGAGCCCAGCGTTTTCTCATTGGCCCAAAACCGCGTGTACATAAAGTGGCAATGCACAATGCCCAGCCCCAGGAACCATATCATATAAAACACATACTGGCTCATCAGGTTCTGGTGGGTGAACAGGTATGGCAGGGAAGCCACCACGCCAAATACCAGCGCCATGTAAAAAAGATACCACAGCGCTTTCTTTTTGTAAAGGGCAAAGTTCCGGATGAAACGGCTCAGCAGGGCTACAGTGATAGAGCCGATGGCCACCATCGCCGCTACTACAAAATATATCTTAGCTTTCAGTAACATACCAATAAATGTTCTACAAGAATAAGTTATAGCCCACTATTCCTTCCTTAGGGTTTTCGTCTGCTACAACGGCGCCCTTTTCCGCCGGGTGGGGCTCCAGGATCGTCTCCACGTCCACATCGGCGGGCAGCATGAAATCATAACAGGTGGTCAACAACTGTCCGTAAGGCTGCCAGGGCAGATAGTCGTATATACGCCGCCGTTGCAGCGGGCCTATCGTTACTTTCATCACCGGCATGTCCGTATAAAAATCCTCACCGGCCAGGGTATCCTCGCCTAGGCTACATTCTCCCAGCGGCATGCTGTTGTTGCTTTGCACCCGCTGCGGCGCATACCGGCAAACGATGTCCACCTCTTCTTCCAGGATGGCCTGCAAACAGGATTGCACAAAAGGAATATTGCCTGCGATGCGGTGCATATAAGGCAATAATTTTACCAGCCTGTTCACCGCCGGCCGGGGAAGCCCGCCGGGAATATGCCAGAAAGAGCGGAACAACTGGTCCGCGTCTTTTCCAAATGCATCGAACAACAAATGTTTTTCCCGCCGCTCCAGGAAAACACGTTGCAGGAAAAACTCATGCTCCAGCGGCCGGAAAAACCTGCGCGCCTGTGTTTCCTCCTGCTGCTGCTTTTTATAGCTGGCTACCATCTCCCGCACGGAGCTATGCTGCCGCGGGGAAAATTCATGGAACACACCTTCAGGCAGGCGATCGTACAAACCATCACGGGAAAGCTGCAACGAAATAAAGGGATGGTAGGGTTGCGAGTCGTCCAGCCGCACATGGAGTATATCCCGCGCAAAAGCCCGGCTGAACACGTTCTCCATTTGCACGGTCACCGCGTCCTGCTGAACCTGGTTGTCCAGCAGTTCACCCACTACTACTTCGGCCCGTACATCTTCCTGTAAACTACGGATATGGTCTATCACGTTTTCCAGCACAGCCGCCTTTTGTGCATTATTCGCCATGTAAGCAATTATTTTCCGGTTTTTCACTCGTCATACTTAGTCTTTTTTTATGGTCTCATGGAACCTCGCTTCGGCATACGCCTATGTATGCAAGGTTATCATACTCGGTTTCCTGCGGTTACTGTTGATATGAACAATTGTGTAATATGTTAGTTCATTTCCGGGTTAATCCTCACTCATTATTTTAATGGCAATTTATCTAAAAAATTATTTAAAATTGCAAAAACGTGAAAAACCGATGGCCCCACCTAAATCACCCGACGAGAGAAAAGTGCACTCGGTAAGACCCTTCAGCAGCATCACCAGCCATATCGACCCGATGGTGTTGTACACATTCCTGGCCTTGCTGGTCATCAGTGCCGTTATGCTGGCCTTTAAAGCCGGCACACGCGTGGACTGCAGCAATGTAAGCATTGCCCTGAGCAGCCGGCAGCATGGTGTGAATACCTCCTTCACGGTAGGCGAGGTCATTACTTTTACCTTTAAAGCGGATAATGCCGGCAGCCGGCCCACCGGCTACAGTTGGGATTTTGGAGATTCCAGCGTACAGCAGCAGGGCCCGCAGGTATACCATGCTTTTGCAGAGGCCGGTAGCTATACCGTAACCCTGTATGCAGGCAAATGTAGCTGGCGGCAGGAAGTGCTGGTCAGCAATCCCGCACCTGTAAATGATGCAGCGCCCGTAGCGGATATATTTCCTGTGATCGAAGGACCGGATGAAGCGCTGGCAGGCCGGCCTGTCACCTACCGTAACAGCACGCCGGGCGCCTATAGCTGGGAATGGCGGCTGCAGCAGCCTAATGCGGAAACACACCGGGAATCATCCCATGTATATGTATTCAGCTCCCCGGGCGAAAGGATATTGACGCTGATCGTAAACGGTGACACCAGCCGGATGGTGAAGAAACGCATACAGGTATTCCCTGCGCCGGAAAGCCGCGCCAACGAGCCGTTTGTGCCGCCGCCTTTCCCAACGCCCAGCCCGGAAACCGCCCTTGCCGCGCCGGAACCGGAAAAGCCGAAAGCTCCCGACATCTCTGATGAACAGTTCAGGGTGATGCTGACGCAACTGAACGACAAACAGAAAACGGTACAGGACTTTGCGCCCTACCTCTGCAATAACCTGAACGCGCGCGTGCTGCTGAACGACAAGGAAGTAAAGACCTTCAGCGAGTTTTGCAATGCCATCCGCGGCAAGAAACGCATCAAGATAGAAATGGTGAACCTGATCAAGGAACCGGATGGCTGCGTGAAGGAAATAAGAGTGCGGTATGACAAAAAAGGATTTTTAGGAATTTTTTAAATAAGAAGAAGGAAGTAAGATACAGGAGGTATGAAGCACCAATATTATAAACTTCCGCTTAATCTCTCCCATATCCTGCAAAAAAAGGATATGCCGGTGTGCAGCCTGGAGGAATCCGTGGGGCAGCATATACACCTGCTGATCACGACCGTGCTGGGAGAGAACAAGGATGACCCGGAGTACGGCTGCCAGTTATGGGATACGGACTTTGACATTAAAGCCACCAACAACGAAGTAAAGGAGCAGGTGGAGAACGCAATCAAAACAGCCATCCTACAATATGAGAAAAGGCTGATGCAAGTAAAGGTAAGCGCCCTGGTAAGCCAGGAGGAACTATCCATGCCGCATGGCAGGAAGGTGAAGAAAAAGATCAAAGTAAGCATAAACGGCACCCTGGCCCGGAATAATAATCCCTTCCACTACAGCAGTTATTTTTTTGTAAGCCCGCTGTCGTATGATTAACTGATGAAAGGATGAAAGAAAAAAAAGAACGCATAAAGGACCGCATGCTGAAAACCGCCGCCAGGCTCTGGGGTTACCCGGATGCGGAGGTGGAAACCTCTTTTGATCCTATTGTGCAGTTACTGCTGGAAGCCTGCGCCAGTGAGCTGGAAAAAATATCCGGCGAGGTGGACGTATCCCATGCGCGCCTGGTAGAGCGCCTGGCCCAGATCATGATGCCGGAGCCCATTACCAGCAGCCAGCCCGCCTATGGCATCTTGCATGCCGGCGCCAATGAGCCGGCCACGCATATTACACCCGATCACCAGTTTTACTATAGCAGCAAGGCCGGCCCGCACAGCCACGACCTGTTCTTCAGCCCGCTGGCGCAGCACCGCGTGTTCCGCGGGCAGGTGCGTTACATGGCCATTGGCGGCAAGCTGTTCGAGACCCGCGAGCACTGGTTCAAGGAACAGGTGCTGCAGGGCGCCCTGCCGCCGGATGCACCACCCAACCATTTATGGCTGGGCCTGTCCATGGAGACGCTCCCGGAGGATATGAACGGCCTGTCCTTTTTCTTTGACCTGCGCAACATCCACCAGCAGGAAATGTTCTACTATTACCTGCCGCTGGCCCGCTTTTTTGTGAACGGCACGGAGCTGCCCCTGCAAAGCGGCTATTACCACAGCCGCCAGGGCTACCAGGAAGAGCTGGACGCCATGATGAACCTGGCCTTTGACGCCAATGCCCGCTACAGCCGGGAAGTGCTGCAGCGCTACCGCCGGCATTTCCTGACGGTGAACCAGGCAGTGGCCATGAACGGGCAGGCGCCGGCGCCTGCCGCATTGCAGCAAACCTTCGGAAAGGACTGGCACACCCTGGCGCCCGTAACAGCGTGGGTGCAGGTGGTATTCCCCGAGGCCATCCACCATTCCCTGCTGGAAGACCTGTATTGCAGCATCAACTGCTTCCCGGTGATTAATAAAAAACAGAATGAGCAGTCGCTGAAGCTGAACCGCTACCTGAACATCATCCCCCTGCATACACCCGATATCTTTTTTGACATAAAAAGAGTGTATGACCTGGAAGGTACGGATTATCATGTGCGTAATTTCACCACCGCAGGCGAAATGCAGGAAGGCGAGCTGGTAGTGCGCAGCAGCGGTATCGGGCGCTTTGATACGCGGGAGGCCAAGGAGATCATTGCCTACCTGATAGAAGTGATCCGGGATGAAAGCTCCCTGTTTGAAGAAGTGAAGAACGATTACGTGGCCGGCCGCATGCGGGAGCTGCACCAGCTTATTGCTTCACTGGAAGAGCAGTTGCAGCCGTCCAGCAACAAAGGCAATATTCCTTACCTGATGGTAAAGCCCAGGGAAAATGCGGAGTACCTGTTCATCTCATTCTATACCACCAATGGCGCCGCCGCCAATAACATCCGTATGGGCAGCCGCCTGCAGGAGTATGGCACCGTACAGGTGCAACCCGGCAGCATTACCCTGCTTACCAACACGCAAGGCGGAAAGGACCGCCTGAGCATTGATGAAAAGATCAACCTCTACCGCTACCACCTGCTTACGCACAACCGGATCGTAACACCGGAAGATATTAAGGCTTTGTGCCGGCATATCCTGGGTAAGGAGCTGCAATCCGTGGCCGTTACCAAAGGCGTTACCCTGCTGCCCGGCTCCCATGGTTATGGCCGCAGCATTGACGTGCGCATTATGCTGACCAGGCCGGCAGATACCTATGCCAACGGCAGCTTGAATTACCTGAAAGAAGAATTGCTGATGCAGTTGCAGGAGCACTCCCCCAACCACTATCCTTACCGGATATTTATGAATGATACCCTCGTCTAGCAGGGCTACCCCCCTTTTATGAGCTGCACCGCGGCCCCCTCCTTCAACTGGTCCAGGGGCACGCCCTTTTTACCTTCGCTGTCACACAGCACCAGCGTATCGCCAAAACCCAGGTCCACGTAAATACGGTTGCTCACCAGCCAGCCTTTCCCGGAAATGCGGGTGTTCCTGCTGATGTATACGCCATCGGACTGCAGATCATCCAGCAGTTGGATACTTACCAGTTGGCCGTCCTTAAAGGCGGCGGCCTGCTGCAACCGCGCATTGTAGGTGATGACGGGCGTTTTGTGCAGCCGCCTGCCTACATTGATGCGGATGCTTTTGAAAGCAGCGTCTGATTCAGGAACCGGCGTAGCGGCAAATACGGAGCCATTTACGGCATTTTTATTGAACACGTTGTACCCGAAGCCGGGCAGGTACAGTTCCGGGCTTTCAAACAACTGCTTTACGGCAATGATCTTGTAGATGTACTGCGCCGTTTCGTTGTTCAGCATTAGCTGGTAATAATCATTGCTGCGCTGCCGGCGGATGTTGCGGCTTATATTACCGGCGCCGGCATTATAAGCCGCAGCGGCCAGGGTCCAGGATTGTAGCTGGTCATACAGTTTGCGTATCAGCACGCAGGCGGCCCGGGTGGCTTTCAGCAGGTGGTTGCGCTCATCATAGCTGCTGCCCACTACCAGGCCCAGCTCTGTGGCGGTGGCGGGCATCAGTTGCCATACGCCCTGTGCGCCTACCGGGGAGGTGGCGTTGGTAAAGCCGCTCTCCACTACCGGCAGGTACTTGAAATCTTCCGGGATATCATACTGCCGCAGGATGGGCACGATGAGCGGGAAATATTGTTCGGATTTGGCTTTGAGCAGGGGCAGGAAATTCTCGTGGCGCAGGTGCCATTTGATCACATTCATCAGGCGGTAGGAAACAAAATCCCGCTCCAATGGTACGGCCTCCCCGCAGAAGTCCACCAACTCCTGGGCCCTGGCGGTGCACATGCACAGGCAACAACACCATATCAGGAAGTATTTTACCATACTGGCTTACTGGCTGATCATATATTTGGGCAACGCATTTACCGGGGTATACAGCACCAGTTGCTGTTGCTTGCCGGTATCGTGCCGCAGTACTACTATCACCTCATCGTTGCGTTTAAACGTGCGGCTGGGCACTACAAATACCAGTTGCTGATCGTCCTTTGCAGGAATGGCGGACGGCGCCTTTTTATACAGCACCGGCATGGTGTACAGGCGGTCCTTTTCCTTGCTGTCCTTATACATCATGGTCACTTTAAGCAGGTTGTAGGGCTGCTTTGACCGGTTGCGCACGCGGTAGCAGAAATAAGCCTGCTCATTCAGCAGCATGGCATTGGAAAAACTGAGCGACACGCCGTTGATCTTTGTCTCATACTGGTGGCCGCCTTTCTGCTGCGCGGCAAAGTCGGCCGCGATGCGCCCCACGGTAACGGTATCTACTTCCTCAAATTCGGCAACCGCCTCTTCATTCGATATCACCGCGATCTGTCCGCCGTCACTGCCTTTTACCACTGCCGCTTCTGCGGTGGCTTCCGCACCTTCTTCGGCTCCTGCAGCGCCGGAAAGCGTATACTTGAGCCGGGTCAGGTCCACCTTGTCGCGGTAGGCCAGGATCAGGTAGTGGATGTTACTGCCCTCCCTGACGATCAGGTTGGTGGTTCGGGGCATGGTGGAGGTAGGCCGGATAAACACGAGGTTACCATCTACAATGCGGTAATCATAGTCTGCATTTTTTCCATCGCCTATCTGGAAGGTACTTACCGGGGCGGCGCAACTGATAAGGGTAGCCGCGCCCCTGGTGGTTAGTATGGTATCTATGGATGAGCGTGCCTGCGCCATAGCCGGCCGGCTGCTGAAGGCCAGCATAATGCCCAAACACGCGCCTACTGTCACATGCCCTGTCGTAGCTATCATTCTTTTGAAAATTATTAACACAGGTACGGAATGATGTGCGGATCTGTACATCCGCACATGCTCACTGTTTATCTTGTTCATATTCAGTTTCCCATTCATTCACATCTTCGCCTTTATGCCCTTCCATTTTGATCAGGAAATTTTTGGCAGGGAAATAAGGTTTGAGGTGAATGTCCAGGTGGATACGGTCCTTCTGGATGGGGTCCTGCTCAAAACGGCGGACGTTGAAATCTTCTATCAGTTTATCCGGTCCCGTTATACTGTCCAGGAAGCGGATGATCTGCTTCATCAGGTCGCGGCGGGTGTTGGCGTTGAAGTTCTCGAATGCGCGGCGGTTCAGGAAATCCATCAGCACCTTGGTCACGTAGTCGAACACACGCACTACGGAATAAGTTTGCAGCCCGATGTTATCGCCGTTGAACAGGGTTTTGGCGCTGAAGGCCATTACCTTGCCGTATTCCTTTACCATTGGCACCAGGCCCATTTTCTCCAGGCTGGCGATCTCGCTTTTCTTCAGCTCAAACTTCACGCCGTCCACTTCGTTCATGCCGCCAAATTTTTTACCAGCGGTCACCTGCGACATCAGGGTCTTGTAGATCTTGCCGGCCAGGGCGCCGGAGGGCGGCACGTACAAATGATCCTCCTCTCCTACTTCATCGAACTTGCCGCGGCCCACCAGCCAGTTACAGGCCATGATCACGTTGGAGCGATGGATCTCCCCACCGGTGAGGTTGGCCTGCTCAAACATTTCCATGACGTCGTCCGGCGCATCCAGGTGGGAGAAATCGGTCACCAGCATCACCTTATTTTCGTGCGCTATCTTGGCCCATTTTTCCAGCACCTTGTTGGAGCCCAGGTAACCGGGAATGATCAGCAGGCTGTAATTGCCGCGCAGATCCAGGCGGTCGTAATGCTGCACCAGCTCCTGGTGTATGGCATCAATAAAGCGGGTATTGTCCAGGTCTTTCAACTGGTCCAGCTCTACGTTGATGAACGCCACGTTCTTTATTTTATCAGATTCCGTGTTCTTGAAGAACAGGGCCACGTTGCGGTAAGACTGTTCCAGTTCCCTGGTGGCTTCTACAGCTTCCGCCAGGTTAGTGGACAGCACTTTATCGGCCTGTTCTGCGTGTTCGGTACAGTAATTTACCATGTCCGGCAACTCTGTACTGGCAGACAGTACCTTCTCCCATATCTGGAGGGATTTACGCAGCTTGTCGCGTTCGGATTTTTTATTGGCTTCCGTGAGGAATATATTACGTCTTGCTTTACGGTCGGGATTGAGGTTCTGCGCGCCTTCAATTGACGCTTCCAGCAGGTCAAATCCCCCGAACTTGGCCAGCGCGCCAATGCTTTGCTCAAGGGAAACTTCCTGCTGTTGGGGTGCAGGCTGACCGGCAGTTTGCAGTTCCTCCTGCTGGTTTTTTTGTAACTCTGCCATAAGAATGAAATAATTGTTGCGTGAAAAAAGGTCAATTAATAATGAATAATTAACAATTAATAATCGTAAGGCTAATGTTTCATTGTAACACCAGTGCCGTTTATTATTAATTATTCATTGTTAATTATTAATTTATTCTATTTGGTGTCCAGGTCCTTTAACATTCCTCTCACCGCATTCAGCAGGGCCTGCCTTGCGGCGGGGTCTGCCAGTGCGGTCTTCAGTATCTTGTTTGTCTTCAGGTGCTTCATGATCTTGAGGAACTGTTCTTTTTCCGTGGCCAGGTCATTCAGGAAAGCGCTTTGTGCAGTAATGCCTTTTACCCCGAAATCGCCCAGGTTGTGGAACTGCAGGTTCTCCGGCACGGGCCGGCCATCTGCATCGTGAAAGGTAACGGGTACTGCAGGTTTGTAATTTTCAAAAACATCTTCCACCGAAGTAAGCCCTTGTACGATCTCGGGCTTAACAGGTGTTTGCTGGGTTAACTTTTCAGCAAACAGGGTACGGTTATGAGATATTTCAACAATGGCTTCATTGGCGTCGAGCTTCACTTCGTTTCCACCAATTCCATAATTGTCATTCATAAGAAACGGTTTTAATATTTGCTATGGTTACCTTATTCAAGTTAAACAATTTATTTTAAAGTGAATGGTGAAAGGGAAAAAGGAGAAGGGAGAAAGCTGCGAAAGAAGGAACATCCCCTTTTCCTTTTTCCCTTGTCCCCTTGTCCCCTTCTCCCATTCACTATTGACTATTCACTTTTCACTCGCTCACCTCCCATTTCAATTCTCCCTGTTCGTCGATGTCCAGCATCACCTGCATCTGTTTACGCAGGGTGCCTTCTATGATCATACGTGACAGTGGTTTGCGCAGGCGGCTGCGGATCACCTCCTTCAGCGGGCGGGCGCCGTATTGTGGCGAGTAACCCAATGTGGCCAGTTGCCGCCGCGCGGCATCCGACACCTGGAAAGCGATCTCCTGCTGCTCCAGCATTTGCAGTAAATGCTGCAGGTGAATGTCAAATATCTTTACCACGTTCTCCTGCTGTATAGGCCCAAACGGCACGATCTCCGTGAGACGGCCCAGGAACTCGGGCCGGAAATGGCGGGCCATCACTTCCATCAACTGCTGCGAAGGCGGGATAGCGCCGTCCCGGAAGGACTGCGCGATCATATCGCTGCCGATGTTGGAGGTGAACAGGATGAGCGCGTTGGAAAAATCGCCGGTTTTGCCCAGGCGGTCATGCAGCTTGCCTTCATCCATGATCTGCAGAAAAATATCAAATACGGATGGGTGCGCTTTTTCAATTTCATCGAACAGCACTACCGCGTAGGGCTGCTGCCTTATCTTGTTTACCAACAGTCCGCCTTCTTCATAGCCCACATAGCCGGGCGGAGCGCCATATAACAAGGCGGCGGAATGTTCTTCTTTGAACTCTGACATGTCAAAGCGGATCATGCAGCGCTCGTCCTGGAACAGGAAATCAGCCAGGGATTTTGCCAGCTCCGTTTTGCCGGTGCCGGTAGGGCCCAGGAAGAAAAAGGAGCCGATGGGCTGCCCCGGCCTGCTGAGCCCGGAGCGGGATTCCAGGATGGCCTCCGCCACGGTCTTCAGCGCATGGTCCTGCCCTACTACCCGCTTGCGCAGGTGGTTATCCATATTGACCAGGCGCTCACGCTCCTGCGACTGTATCTTACCCAGCGGTATACCGGTGATCTCTGCAATAATGGTGGCCAGGTCCAGCGCTGTCACTTCATCCTGGTGGGTGGCTGCGAGGGATTGCAGTTGCTGCAACATATCCTGCAGGGTACTGTGCAGCTCCTGCCGGTCCTCTATCCTGAAAATATCTTTTGCAGTATGCAGCCGGCTGGTGAGCAGGGCGCTCAGGCGCTGCATGAGCTGCTGATATAGCCATAGCAATTCCTGGCGGGCATTCTCCTCATGCACATCAATAGCCGCCAACTGCTGCTGCAGTTGTTCCAGCACCTGCGCGCCGGTATCCTGTAAGGTGCGTATAGCTGCCATAGTGCGGTCCAGCAGGTTGATGGCGCTGTCCGGCAGGCAACGCTCTTTGAGATAACGGCGGGACAGGCGGATGGCTTCCAGTATGACTGCAGGAGATGTCTTTAAATGATAATAACTTTCGTAGGCCGGGATCACCGCCTGTATCATCCGCGCCGCCAGTGCTTCATCCGGCTCCGGCAGTGTGATGGTTTCAAAGCAGTGACGCAGCAGGCTGTCCGGCTCTACCAGCTTGCGGAAGCCTTCAGGCGTGCAACTGCCGATCACGATGATCTCGCCTTTACCAAGCGCGGCCTTCAGGATATTGGCAATGCCACCGCTGCCGGAACCTGGTTGTTTGTCCAGCAGGGTGTGCAGGTTATCAATGAATAATATATGACGGCCGCTTTGTTTCAATTGCTGTATGATCTGCAGCAGGCGGTCCTCCAGTTCGTTCTTGTAGGCTGCGCCGGCAATAAAAGCGCCATAGTCCAGCGCATATATATCTGTTTGCTGTAGCAAGAGGGGCACCTGTTTATGCACGATGGCCTGGGCGAGCCCATCCGTTAAAGAAGTTTTGCCAACGCCGCCCTCTCCTATTATTAATATACTGGACCGGCCCTTGCGGGTCAGTATCTCCGTCATCATGCGCACCTCTGCATCGCGCCCTATCATGGCGTGCTTTTCTTCCAGGCGTTGCGGATCTGTCAGGCGAAATACATATTTCAAGGCGGTATTGCCGGCCGTATTGTAGTGCCCGTTAGTAGCCACCGGTTGCTTTGCGCCATTACTATTTTTAGTAAACCGCGTTAATAACTGCTCCCGTGTGAAGGGAAATGTTTTAAGCTGTTCATACGAGAAGCCTACACCGGGTGTGCTTAATGCGATGAGCAGGCACCAGGCATCCGTTGTTTCGAGGTTCTGCTCCTGCCGGATGGCGTCGGCCTCCTGCAATACGGTAGCAGCCTGATCATCCGGGGCCGGTTCGTCGGGCAGCCGGGGTGCTTTGGGAAGGCTGTCCAGCCGCACATCGGCCCATTCTTCCAGGTAATAGATATCCAGGTCCAGGGCCTGTAATGCGGATGCCAGCCCGGTGTCTTTATGCAGGCAGGCTTTGAGCAGGTGCGCGGGTGTATAGCGCGCATGGTGATATTCTTTGGCAATTGCCTGGGCGATACGGATGGCGGCCTGCACTTCAGGCGTATATGTAGAATATGTTGCCAGGGTCATGTGGATGATACACGGTTTTTCCAGCTAATGATTAACGATCAAAATCTTCCTTGCGTGGTCCACGGCCAGGAGCCGGTGGATGGGTCATACTTTTATTATGATGCTTGTATTAAGGCAATAAAGATACGCTTAAAATGTATATAACATATTTTTCACACAGTGAAATGGGCTTTGGTGGAGGCGCGATGCGTTGCATGAAATAATGGTTTGGTTGGATGGCGGATTTTTTATTAAGCTTAAGAATGCCGCAAATAATTATCAGTCAATGGCATGATTGAATACTTAATAAGTTATAATAATTCATTTATTCATTAATGTTATGATTATAATGCAGGCGTGGTTTTTTATTAAATTTGGGTAAAGGGGAGATTCGTTACATTCGCTTCCCGGTAACCATATCATATGTTGATCTTATGAAAAGAATGTACGTTTTGTTTAGCACCCTATTTGCTTTTGCCCATTTATCTATTGCTCAAATAAAAACTTACGATGGCCCTCCCACTACGCCTCAAAGGTATGACAGCAGCAGTAGGTATATTGACGTTGATCATATTGGGTTGTTAAAAGGTCAAGCGCTGTATTTTCCGCCTCGTATAGAGAAAGCCGATTACGAGCATATTTATCAATCCTACCTGGAAAAGAGTGTGTATCAGCCCGGAGCTGATCCCCGCCTAAGCCGGTATGATGCTATAGCAGGAAAGTATTTCCGGATACACGACATAGTAGAGCGGAAAGAAATATACGACGATAATCGTACTCACAGTAATTCCCATCCTTATTATTTTAAGCTAAAGGATAAGACCGGTGGTAATGCTATTTACTATCATATTACTACAAATGGTATTAAAACACACTCTTTCTCTCCTACTTACCCTTTTATCATTGTAGGCCTCTATGAAAAGATCAAAAAAGACTGGTTAAACAAAGTAATAGTACTGGTAGATTCCTACAAAAAGAATTTTACCGACCGCATTACTAAACAGCCGATCTCTGTTTTAACAGGGGAAAGATGGACCTGCACAGATGTTGTTGTAGCTCCTTATACGGAGGAACTTACCTACAATAACGAGCATCTGATAGCATTGATATTAAAAAGTGACCATGGAACTGAAATCATGGTTAACCATAGCTGGCTAACAGATGAAAATGTCAATAGCAGATCCCCGCGCATCTACTATACTGAAGCGGAGGCAAGTGAATATGAACATAAACTGGGACAAAAACATTGGCTGGCGATGCTAACACGCACGCCGCAAATTGGCATGTCTCCCGAAATGTGCCGGTTAATGTTTGGTCCGGCAAAGGATGAAGCACTATCGGCGGTGAAAAACAAACAAATATTGGTTCAACGATACTGGAATTATATATTACAGTTTGAAAACGGAAAGCTAAAAGCTATTCGTAAACTGGAGAAAAATTAGAAAATGCACCTATTCCGGTGCCGCTATTTATATTATCAAAATAAAGAATATTATTATACTATAATTTCAAAGAATGATAATCAGAATATCTAACAGTTGATAGATAAATATCTCCAAGAATAGTTATTTTCGTATCCGAACCTGAATGTGTTTTAACCCAAATATTAATGAACCATGAGAAAAGCCTTACACGTAAAATAAATTCCAACTACAGGTGGTAGCATTTGTAACACAGTTTATTAATAACGCTTTATTTAATCATTATCCTAAATCATTAACCATATGTCTTTTAAAGCAGTGATGCAATTAGACGGAGAAGAAATAAATGTACTGGATTGCCATTTTTCTTTTACGCAGGGGACGGACTATAATGGCAAACCCGCTTCCCGTCCTACAGGAGGTCAAATAAATGTTACATTAGAATCAGATGGTAGTACCGAATTATTTGACTGGATGGTATCTAACACAAAGACTAAAAGCGGTAGTATAATTTTTTATCGAAGAGATGCACTATCCAAACTGAAAGAACTGAAATTCTCTGATGCCTACTGCATAAACTATGAAGAACATTTTCAGTCTAATGGCGAAATACCCATGCAGGTAAGGATCACAATTTCGGCAAAAGAAGTAAAACTTAATAGCAGTGCATTTGAAAATTCCTGGCCAGTATAATGATGTGGATGCAGACTAAAAGGAGAAAGGACAAATTTGAAATCTATCTAGTATGCCGGCAGTTTCCACTACACCAACTGATATTGAATATATTCAACTATTTGATAGCTGTAAGATCAAGCCAGAAAAATTAGGCGAGATTAATAGTGTTATCAATAAGATGACAGGAAATCAAAAACGATACGAATATATTTCGCTCGCTGTAAAGTATGGAATACGATATGCAGATTATTACATGTATGAGAGGTCCGGCTATTGTTATTTTTTTGAGTCCCCCAATGATACTTCCCTGCATCCTGCTCTAAGGGACTATATGACTGCTGCACCTGTATTAACAGCAGGCTCAAAAGGAGCGCAGATTCCATGGTACTTTATTGCATGTATACATTTTACTGAGACAGGTGGTAGCTTTAACAGACACTTACATAACGGAGACCCTTTATTAGGTTTTACCAAGATGGTGCCTAAAGGACGACCTCAGGTAGGACATAAACCGCCATTTGAATTTGAAGAAAGTGCAATAGATGCACTTAAATTTTTAAGAATTGACAGGGAAACATACTGGAACTTGCCTAGAATGCTAAGATGGCTAGAAAAATACAATGGCATTGGCTATTATGCCTATCATAATAAAATGTTGACTCCCTACTTATGGAGTTATTCTAATCACTATAATAAAGGAAAGTACAGATCAGACGGCAAATTTGATGCTAATCTTGTTTCCAAACAACCAGGCTGTGCAGTAATTCTTAAACGAATGGAAGAATTGGGCTTGATTAAAATGTTACGATAACAAAACACAAAACAGATATGACATTTTTCAGATACTGGATGCTACTATTTATTATGCCATTCTTTATTAGTGCTTGTCACAATACAAATGGTTCAGCAGGAAAAGGTGAGCTGGTATCTGATGACAGTATCACTAATAACAGGAATAACGAAGACAGTTTAAACACCAAATATTACCAGACTATACAACCCTTCTGGGCGGACTTTCAACAAGCAATTCGGGAAAACAACAGCAATGCACTTATTAAATTAACCCATTTTCCGTTACCTGGAGTTACTCCGTTCATAGAGTCCGATGGTTCAACAGCATCTCAAGACACTGATACTGCACAATTTTTATCTGCATTACCGGATATACTAGCAAGGGCGCCACGAGAGCAAATCCTTAGGACAAACGCAGATAGTTTAGTGACTATTAGCAAAGAAGATTTAACACAGCAGATAAGTGGAAGTGAGCCGATATTGCAAAATCTGGATATGGATTCACAAATATACTTATGCTATGCTCAATGGTCAGATGATAGCGACAAAGAAACAAATCAGACATTCATTTTTGCGAAGAAAAATGGAAGCTACAAATTATGTGGAATAGCCTGGAGAGGCGGTATTTATTAACAAATAATTCATCAAACTAATATTCTTTAGCTCTATAAATTTCCCACTATGGCACTTCAAACCAGAACCCAGATAACTATTAGCGGAAAAGAGGAGATAGCGATCAAAGATTTTCACCGGCTGCAACTTACGCAAACTGTAAATGGACACCACTACTTTGAGCTGGTGGTAGATCCGGCTGGTTTGTTTGGTACGGACAGTGACGCCGTTGCCAAAACCCAAACATTGATTGGTCAGCCCATCTATATTTCCGTTGAACAGGATTTTTCCATGAAATCCTCATCCCCATTATTATTCAAAGGTATTGTTACAAATATCGCTACCGGCAAACGTGGCGGCATTGCGCAGGCTGAATGTTTCATCCGCGGATATAGCCCTACCATCCTGCTGGATGATGAACCACACATAGAAGCTTACGAGGAAAAATCATTAGCGGATATTGCCAACAACCTGCTTGGGCAATATGGAAGAGCAGGATTGAAAACGAGTGTACAACCTGCTCACAATGGCAGGTTACCTTATATTGTGCAGTACAAGGAAAATACCTATCGCTTCTTACAGCGCCTGGCCAACCGGTTTGGAGAATGGTTTTACTATGATGGCGCCCAGCTTATTTTTGGACAATCATCCGGTTCCTCCTCCTTACTGCTCACCTATGGTGTAGACCTTTCATCCTATTCCCTGGAGCTCAACACACTTCCAAGCAATAGCCGTTATGTAGGATTAGATTACTATAAAGACGATCTGGTGGAGAACAGTACCATCGCTCATAGTATTAATGGCAATGCTTATACGCAACATGTCAGCAAAGTCAGTGAATCTTTATTTGCCAAGCAGGCCACCTATAAAATTAATGAAGCGCTTGGCCGGCAATCTGAAAAAGAAATTGAATCCATTGCTAAACTGTCCAAGAAAAATAAAGTAGCCGGCATGGTACAGTTAAGGGGATACAGCGACAACACAGGGCTGCAAATAGGGAGCACGGTTGAGATAAAAGAAGCTTTTTTACAGGATCAGAACCGGGGAAAATATGTTGTAACCTCCGTAACGCATTACTGTACCGGCAACGGCAACTACGAGAATGATTTTACTGCCATCCCGGAAGAAGTAGCTGCCCCGCTTGTCCGACTCGACAATCATCCTTTCTGCGAAGCGCAGTCTGCTACAGTAGTATCGAACAATGATCCCGAAGGATTGGGCAGAATAAGAGCAAAATTTCGCTGGCAGCCGTCCGGCCAAACGCCCTGGATACGGGTAATATCGGCAGCCGGAGGTGGTGATAAGGGATTCTTCATGATCCCGGAAGTAGGAGAAGAAGTGATCGTGGATTTTGAAGGAGGCAATCCTGAACTGCCCTTCGTAATAGGAACTACCTACAACGGCAAGGCTAAAAGCAGCTTCGGCAATGCCGGTAATGATGTCAAAGCCATCAAAACCCGCAGCGGCAACACCATCTCCCTCGACGACGCTTCCGGCAGCATCACCGTTACCGACAAAAATGGCAGCACCATGGTAATGGATGGCTCCGGCAACATCACCGTTCAATCTCAAACGCTGGTAACCGTAAAAACGGAAGACAAGATCGTGGTGGATGCACCTAATAAAATAGAGTTCCTTTCCAAGGAAGTGCACATCAAAGGCTCCGAGAAGGTAGTCATCGGGGAAGGCGCCGCACAGATAACGGTAGATAATATCGCCAATAAAATAGAGTCCAATGCCGACAAGATCAAATCCTCTGCAGATACCCTGCATGAGCTGCTCTGCACAGCCAATATGAAGCTGTTCGCAGAACATTGCCAGGCCCAGGGCGCTACCAAAATGGACATCAGCAGTACCAGCGTGAAAGTGATCGGCGATACTGCAACGGATATTAATGGAGGAATGGTGAATATTAATTGCTGACATGAACGAACATAATCCTATAGCGCTGGAGCTAAACAAAATACAACAGGCCTGGCTTAAAGAGGTGGCGCCGCAATCCCAGCTCCGCATGGTGCGCATGGTCATCAAACCGGAAGAGGCCCGCGTGTATGAAGGTTTCTGTAAGCTGGAATCCTCCGCGCACGGGCAACTGGAAGAGGTATTCGTTACCCACCTCACCTCTTTTGAAGATGAGGATACTTTCAGCGCAGCCATCATGAAGGACTGGCTGGAAGCTTATGACAACAGCGCCGCGCTGATGCAGGAGCTGCAAAACAAAAACGCCGCTCTTACCTGGGACCCACAGGCATACCGGCAGGCCCTGGCCGCCCAAAACGGGCAGCCGCTGGATGATGTGCTGCTGCGCATGCTGGACAGTTTTCGACAGTCCCTCCCGCAGGAAAATAAACAACTGGTGCTGGCGCTGCTGCCCCGGCTGGTAAGCGACCTGCGCGGCATGAAACGCTGGCTGACCACCCTGCTGAAAAAAGGCATACCGGACGGTGTAAAGCTGCTGGTGTTCGATCACGCAGGCAATGAACAACTGGCTATACATGAGCGCCAGTTCCCCGGGCAACTGCATGCCATGCATGTGCCGCTGGCACTTTACGACGCCATCCAGAAGCTGGCCAAAAGCGGCAATCCCAACGACCCGGAAATAGCCATGCGCAAATGCCTGTTTGAAATGGGCAAGGCCCTGCAGGACAAAGACGTAAAACGCCTGCATGAATGGGGACAGAAAGCCCTGGACTATACACAAAGAAGCGGCAACAAAGGATTGTTTGCCACCACGCATATCATGTATGCGGGCATGCTCTTCTACTTCAAGAAGGATCCGCAGTTGCCGCAACTGCTGGACCGCGGTATGCGCATTGCCAAACAGGGGCAACAGCAGGGCGATGCCGCCTGCCCGCCGCTGCTGATACAGTTCTACGGCTACCAGGGCGCTTACGCACAACTGCGCAAACGCTTTGACGATGCTATCGAATGGTTCATCAAACAGGCCAAACTGGCGCAGGAGCATCATTTTAACCAGCAGGCCATGAACGGGTGGTACCAGGCGGCGGAACTATGCCGGCGGAAAAACACCGGCCGCTACTACATGGTGCTGGAAGAAGCCTACCTGGCCGGACAGGATATGCAGGACGAAGAGATCAGCACCTCCGTTTATATTTACCTGTTACGGGATTACTATGACTACGTGCATTCCAAAAAGATACAGGACACCATTCAACGGATAGATGAAAAAATGGGCAGGCTGTTTGGCGATAACTGGAAAGAGGAAGTGGACCTGATCCGTAAAACCCGCGCGCCATTAATGATGCCTCCCCAAACCATGGAAGAAGCATAGCTTATGAACAACCAGCATACTCCTGAAAACAGGCCCGGCGCCTCCTCCTGGAGCCAGGTGCTGTGGGCCGTAGCCCTGGCCATCGTAGGCTTCGGCTTCGCTGTTTACCGCTACCTGCAATTTTCAGAAGCCGCCTCCGGCATCCGCCTCAGCCGGCTGGAAAGGCCCCTGTACCGCCTGGCAGGCAAGTGGGGGCTCATTACGGTTTTCATATTAATGGGCCTGATGGGCGCCTACTATGCCGTGAAGTATTACAGGACTCTTAGAAAATAAGCACATCCGCTAACGGACGTTCTCCACTTTCACTACCGGCGGATGCGCCAGGTCGTTCCATATGGCATCTGCCTCCGCAGCGGTAATATCATCATTATATATCATGATGCGATACTTCAGCGTATATTGCTTCCCGTAAGTGAGCAGCCAGGATCTCATTTTTGTAGGGCTGAAGTTGATGAACACCTCCCCCCTTTCCATATTCTCCGTCCATACCCTTACCGGCTCCGGTGCATCAAAGTTGGAGGGATAGCACAGCACCAGCATGCCTGCCCGGCCCTTGCCGGTCTCCCCGGTCACTTTTATCCAGCGCGCACGGGTGCTGTCTGCATCCTTGCGGGTCCGGCCTTCAGAGGTGAGTATCTGGCTGGTGGCCGTGGTCCACTCCGGCGTGCCCCGGAACCCGAAGCCGCCACCATAGCGGTATTGCTCCAGCAATAGCGGGCTTGGGCCTGCACAGCCGAAAACAGAGGTAAAGTCCCAGATACGGCGGGCGCCGCCGGCCTGGGCCGGGTATGCACGCACATCCCACACTTCATTCAGCGCTACCTGCTCCTTTCCCTGTCCTTTCATCACTACATGCTCCTGCAGTGCTTTAAAGCCGCTCCACACCGGGCCCTGCGTTTGGGCCTGGAAACCGGCAAAGCGTACCGTACCCTGCTTTTTTACCAGGTTCCAGAAATCCACTTCCTTCCCTTCAAATTCAGTATGCGTCCAGGGATTCCAGATACCTACATGGTGCCAGTGGTCCCGGGGATGTATATGCGTGAGCACCGCTCCGTTAGGCGCCCACAGGGGATGTATAAAGCCGCTGCGCTGAAAAACGCTGTCCACCCCTGCCGGCGGATACACTGTCGCATAGTTGTATTGAAGTATGGACTGGTTGCCTTCCTGCAGCAGCAAGGTACCGTCCCGGTCCGTAGCCTGCATCACCACCGGCGCAGGCCGCACGGGGCTGCTCTCAATCAGCTCAAACACCCGCTGCGTACCGGGTGCGCTTGTGCCGGACAGTATCCACCACAGGCTGCGGGTATACCCCTCCTCTACCTGGAAAGGAACACTACGCCGCTGCCCGTTCTTTATTTCCACCAGGGCCATCGCCGTATCCGGCAGGGCCGTTATACCATTCAACTCCAGCGATACCGGTGTGTTCTCTCTTTTATAAGAGCCGGCAGCTACCACTATACGGGCTATGACCTGGGCATGGGCAGTTAGCATATAACCAAAAAAGCAAGTTGTGAAGAGCAAGAAAGCGCCAAATAGTTTTTTCATTCGTGGATAATTAAAATGGTGGACTTCCTTTAAAAATAGGGAATCCGCGGCGGCTATGCAAGTACAAAATAATGTATATTGGAACAGGACATTAGATTTTACCGCTTATGCAATCACGGCAACCTACCGGGCATATAGAACAGCCCTTGCAACTGACAGGCAGGCTGGAGCTGCGCACCTTCTATGCCAATACCAAAAGAAGCTACGCGGGTGTCTGTCTCGTTACGGAGAAAGAAGAATACCTGATCCGGCCGGCCGATGTACCTGCCACGCAGGAAAACCCTTTGCAATCCCTGCTGGGAAAAAATGTTACGGTAAAAGGGCGGCTGCAAAATGAGGTCTTCCTGATGGAAGAATTATTAATTATTCATTATTAATTATTAATTAGCATGGCGCCCGTCCCCGGCCGGTCCGCATAAATAATACGTCCGTCTTTTATCTTAACACCGTCTGCCGTGTCTTCCGCCAGCAACAGGGGGCCGTCCATATCCACGTAATCCAGGTAAGGCAGCAGGTGGGCTACGGCCGAAGTGCCCACGGTGCTTTCATTCATGCTGCCGGTCATTACCTTCATGCCCAGGCTTTTGGCCTGCGCAATCATCCGGCGGGCAGGGGTAATGCCGCCGCACTTGGTGAGCTTGATATTAATACCATGAAAGTGCCCATGACAACGGGCTACATCCGCTTCTACAATACAGCTTTCATCGGCAATAATGGGCAAAGCAGCCTGTTCGTACACCCTTTTCATCCCTTCCCAGTCTGCCGCGGGCATCGGCTGCTCAATGAATTCCACGCCCAGCCCCCGGAAGGCAGCCGCATTGCGGAGCGTTTCTTCTACTCCCCAGGCGCAGTTAGCATCTACCCGGAAGGTGGCATCGGTATGACTGCGCAGCTCACGGATAATGGCAATATCATCCGGGGTGCCCAGCTTTATTTTATAAATAGGCCAGGGAAATTCCTGCAGTTTGCGCACCATGTTGGGAATCGTGTCTATCCCGATGGTATAGTCCGTGAGCGGGTTATGGGAAATGTCCAGGCCCCATACCTCGTACAGCTTCTTTCCCTGCTGCTTCGCGTACAGGTCATGCGCGGCCAGGTCCAGCGCGCACAGGGCGAACATATTATCTGTAAAAAGCGGGTACAACGCTTCCCAGAAAGCCTCCGGCGTATCCAGCCGGTAAGCTTCTATTACGCTGCGCTGCGCATTGATGACTTCCATCAGCCGCGGCACGGTCATGTTATAGTAGGCATTATCGGCAGTTTCGCCCAGGCCGCTGTAGCCGTCCTGCTGCAGTTCCACTACCAGTAAAGGCTGCACGTCCTTCGACTTGCGGGATATGGTAAAGGTATGACGGAATTTAAGCTCGAAAGGGTATAGTGTCAATTGCATGCTACAAAATACTTAGAAATTCACATCATCCGCAATATTCCCCCCTTTGTTCCTGTGCAAACCCGGCTGCGTAGCGGTCCATAAATATCCTCAACTGCTTTCCAGCCCGTAATACACCTGCGAAAAATCTTTCCGGGCCAGGTCGCTCTTGTGGATAACGAAGAAAATGGTGCCGGCGTCCCAGAATTGGAAACCCGTTTTCGCGTCGGAATCCACGCTCAACAGCACCATCCACTCTTCCGGCTTTCCGCCGAGTTTGTCCGCGGCCTGTATCTGCGGGGACTCATGCTGGGTGAATACGTAATCATTAATGCCATGCGTATATCCCCCCGGCTTCAGGCGCTGCAGGAATTGCTCCTTCTCCTCATAGTCCACCTCCTCTTCGAATGCCGCCAGGTGCTGTGCATCGCCGGTATAAAAATGCTGATCGTGATAGAAGGAAGGCAGGCTGGGAAACTTTGCCGCACGGGCCAGGTAAGGGGCGTAAATGCCATTGTCGTCATAAATGAATTCCTCGTCAATGGGCAGGTCCCCGGCGAACTGCAACTGCGCCGGGTCTCCATCGTAGTAAAACACCCGGCAGTTGAATGATTCCTGATCCTCTATAAAAAAGTACAGGATGCCGGTGCGGGGCAGGTACTCCTGGTAAGCCGCCAGTGACGCAAGATTCAACTGGGCAATGAACTGCATGCCCTTCGTATCTCCATGATAAGTGGTAAAAGCGGGATAGCCCATTCCCGGCGGCAGATCGGGCAACCCGCCGAAACGGGTATTCCCTTTTGTAGCATAAGTATCCGGCTCCGTAGTGCCCAGGGCTACGGCTTTCAGCGCCAGGTGCAGCAACCCCTGCCGGTAGGCGGAAAATCCCGCTCCGGTAATTGCCTGATCCAGCAGTGACAGCAGCTCCGGGTCTTTTCCCGCCAGGAACAGCCGATCGTCCCAGGTAATGGCGCCCCTGCCATCCGCGCCTTTATAAGCATAATCCAGCAGTTGCTGCTTTTTTTCCAGCTCCAGGTTCAGCTTTTTGATGTGCCTGATATTTGCCGGCAACTGTTGCAGCGGATTCCTGCGGATATCCAGGTGGGTAAGCGCCGGCAAGTTGCCGATCGTTTCCGGCAGGGTGCTAAGCCGGTTCTGTTGCAGCGCCAGGGTTGCCAGGGCCGGGGAGAATGCAGCCGGCAGGCTTTCCAGTTGGTTGCCCACCAGGTAACAATATTTCAGGCGGGGCAATTGTAATAGCTCCGGCGGAATAGCGGTAGCCTGGCTTCCGTTGATCACCAGGTTTTCCAGTGATGTTAGCTGCGCGATCTCCGGCGGAATAGCGGTCACCCGGGATATGCCTGTGAGTGAAAGCTCTTTAAGCTCCGTAAATGAGTTGATACGGGCAGGTATAGCCGCCAGCGAGTGACTATTTTTACCGGTGAAATGGATATGCAGTGTTTTCAGGGCTGTGCAGGCGTACAACTGCTCCGGGAAGGTTTCGATACCTGGATCGGTCAAGCGCAGGTGCTGCACCTGGCCGGCCGGCGCCTGGAAAGCTTCCTCCAGCGAGGTAAAGCGGTAATGCTGCCAGTTCAGCGCCGCTACCGGCAGGCTTCGGGCTACCTGCACCCGGTACGGCTGGTTATTCACGATACCCTGCAGGTACCCTTCAAAACCTACCCAGCCATCCTGCAGGGTGAGTGTGCCGTAAGATTCCAGGCTGTAGTGAAAGCCGCCTTTCCAGAGCGTGCAGGCATAAGTAGGCTCCTTATCCGCTTCCAGGTGAAAGACGCCGGTGGGTACGCCGTTCCTATACACGCCGCCCAGGGCGAAGTTCAGGTACACTTCCCCGTGCTGGTAGTCATTCACAATATGGCCGTGCTTCTTATCATCATATCCCGTAATGCGGCCCTGCAGGCCAACATACAGCCGGCCGTCCCCTTCACTTATGGACCAGTGTGTGGCGGGCAGCCATTCAAAGTCAAAGCCATCAATGCGCCAAATGGGCTGGCCGTTTTCCGGGATGGAGAATGCAGGTAGGGTATTGTTGCTCATAGGGATAAAATTAAGATGAGCCTGGCGCCTTTGGAAGCTCCGGGCCATTACAGAGGAACTACAAGCCGGCATAAAAGCATCTACAATGCGTCTACAGTGCCGTTTAACCCGCACGCACACACTAAAAAGCAAACGGCGCGAATGATCATTCGCGCCGTTTTTACTTTTTATTTTTGCTTTCGTTACTTGCTTACTTCACTTCTTCAAACTCCGCATCGGTTACACCGCCTTCGCCTGCAGCGCCGGAGCTACCCTGCTGCTGGCCCTGCGGTTCGCCATTGGCATTGGCATCGGCCTGCGCACCCTGGGTGGCTTTGTACATTTCTTCAGATGCGGCGGTCCAGGCGGTGTTCAGCTCTGTTACGGCAGCATCTATCTGGGCTACGTCCTGGCTCTTCTGCGCTTCCTTCAGCTTGTTCAGCGCCGTTTCGATGGTCGTCTTTTTATCCGCAGGCAGTTTATCGCCGTATTCCTTCAGTTGCTTTTCGGTCTGGAATACGAGGCTGTCTGCCTGGTTGATCTTCTCCACCTTTTCGCGTTGTTCCTTATCGGCAGCTTCATTGGCCTTGGCTTCCGCTTTCATCTTTTCTATTTCTTCCTTGCTCAGGCCGCTACCGGCTTCGATGCGGATGTTCTGGCTCTTACCGGTGCCCTTGTCTTTAGCCGTTACGTGCAGTATACCGTTGGCGTCAATATCGAAGATCACTTCGATCTGCGGCACGCCGCGCGGTGCGGGCGGTATATCGCCTAATATAAAGCGTCCGAGGGTACGGTTCTGGCTGGCCATCGGCCTTTCTCCCTGCAGTACGTGTATTTCCACGCTGGGCTGGTTATCCGCAGCGGTAGAGAATGTTTCAGATTTCTTGGTGGGGATGGTGGTATTGGATTCGATCAGCTTGGTGAACACGCCGCCCATGGTTTCGATACCCAGTGACAGCGGCGTTACGTCCAGCAACAGCACGTCTTTTACTTCACCGGTCAGCACACCGCCCTGGATGGCAGCGCCGATGGCTACTACCTCATCCGGGTTCACGCCCTTGTTGGGCTTTTTGCCGAAGAATTTCTCTACTACTTCCTGTATTTTGGGGATACGGGTAGAACCACCTACCAGTATCACTTCGTCTATCTCAGCAGTGCTTAAGCCGGCATCTGCCAGGGCTTTGCGGCAGGGTTCCAGCGTTCTTTCCACCAGCGCGTCGCTCAGTTGCTCGAATTTGGCGCGGGTCAGCTTTTTCACCAAGTGCTTGGGCACACCGTCCACTGCCGTGATGTAAGGCAGGTTGATCTCTGTTTCCGCAGAAGAGGACAGCTCGATCTTGGCTTTTTCGGCGGCCTCTTTCAGGCGCTGCCATGCCATCGGGTCCTTATGCAGGTCTACGGCTTCGTCTTTCCTGAACTCTTCAGCCAGCCAGTCCATGATCACCTTATCGAAATCGTCACCGCCCAGGTGGGTATCACCGTTGGTGGATTTTACTTCAAAAACGCCTTCGCCCAGCTCCAGGATGGAGATATCGAAGGTACCGCCACCCAGGTCAAACACGGCTATCTTGCTGTCATGATGTTTTTTGTCCAGGCCATATGCCAGCGCTGCGGCAGTAGGCTCGTTGATGATGCGGCGCACGTTCAGCCCGGCAATCTCACCGGCTTCCTTGGTGGCCTGGCGTTGCGCGTCATTAAAGTAAGCCGGTACGGTGATCACCGCTTCGCTTACTTCCTGGCCCAGGTAATCTTCCGCCGTCTTCTTCATTTTCTGCAGGATCATGGCGGAAATTTCCTGCGGCGTATATAACCTGCCGTCTATATCGATACGGGTGGTATTATTTTCGCCTTTCGCCACTTTGTAGCTCCAGTGCGGAATTTCATTGCCTAATTCATCATGGTGACGGCCCATAAAGCGCTTCACTGACATGATGGTGTTTACGGGGTTGGTAATAGCCTGCCTTTTGGCCGGATCGCCAACCTTTCTTTCTCCGTTCTTTAAGAATGCCACTACAGACGGGGTCGTTCTGCGGCCTTCGTCGTTGGCAATCACTACCGGTTCGTTGCCTTCCATAACAGCAACGCATGAATTGGTAGTCCCTAAGTCAATTCCTATTATTTTTCCCATGATATTAAAGATTCTCCTTTAGTTGTAGATTCTATGTGTGTACGCCTTTGGTTTGTCAATGATTATGCCAAGCAAAAAGACCATGCAAATATGTCAGTCCCTGAACCAGGGATGGTCTTATTTGTTTAGTAGATAATCATTTATAACCTAACCTTTAAATTCTATGAAAAGGACCTTTTCACTATGGGTCACCTGTATGTTGACCCTCACCGTACCCCTGGCTACCACTGCGCAAACCTCCACAGGGGCCGCCCAGCCTGGCCTTTTTAAGGGGAGCAGGGATTTCAAGACCTGGTCCATCGGCGTTAACGGGGGCTTGCTGGGGCCCGTAGCGCCCACGGGCGGAGGCAATGATTTCACTAAATGGAAAGCCTCGGCCGGCTACGGGGCTTATGTAAAATGGCAGTTACTGCATGCGCTGGGCATCCGTGCGGACTACATCGGCGGCAAGCTGCGTGGAGATAATTCCAAAGAATTAGGAAACGGCGCCATGCCCAACCGCGCCTACGAGTCATTTGAGACCAAGCTGAAATGGTCTGCCAGCCTCAGCGCGGTTGTGAACGTGGCGACCATCAACTGGCTGTATAAACAGAATTTTGTGCAGATCTACGTTTCCGCCGGCGCGGGCCTGGCCGGGTACAACCCCATGCTGGAAACGGCGGGCAGCAATACCAAGATCGATTACAAGGCAGACGGCACCATCAAAGAGCTGATCATTCCCGTTGGGGCTGGCCTGAAATTCAAGCTGTCAGAGTTGGTGAACCTGGACCTGGGCTACACCATGCACTTCCTGGACGGGGATAACCTGGATGGCTACTACTATGGCAACAGCCAGGACAAATATTCCTACGGCTACGCCGGCCTGGAGTTCAGCCTGGGGCCCAGCCACAAGCCGCAACTGGCCTGGAACAACCCGGCCAAAGTAATGTACGACGACCTGGTGGCCCAGAAAGCGGCCCTGCAGCAGGAACTGGAAAGCTCCCGCAGCGCCAATGCCCGCCTGAGCGCCGATATGGATAAATTATTAAAGGATAATGATGGCGACGGGGTATCCGACTTCTTTGACAAATGCCCCGGCACCGCCCAGGGCGTAAAAGTGGACGGCGCCGGCTGCGACCTGCCCAAAGACACGACGCCTAAAGTGGTGGTGCAGCAGGTAACAGATGAAGACCGCCGGCTGGTACGCGATGCCATTGAGAACCTGGAGTTCGAAACCGGCAAAGCCAGCATCAAGCCCAGCTCCTACGGACCGCTGGACCGCGTGGCGGAACTGCTGAAAACCAAGAATTTCAGCCTGAAGCTGGCCGGCCATACGGATAATGTAGGCGCTGCCGCCAGCAATATGCGCCTGTCCAAAGAGCGGGCGGAATCCGTAAAACAATACCTGGTAGGCCGGGGCGCCAATCCCTCCAGGATTGAGGCGACCGGCTATGGCGAAACACAGCCCATCGCCACCAACAAGACCGCCGCCGGCCGGCAGAAGAACAGGAGGGTAGAGTTTACGCTGTACTAACCGGCATACTATTTGCCTTTCAGCGGCTGACCTATCTTCATATTATGAAAAAATTAATCTTAACCATTCTTATTGCCGGATGTGCCACTTTTGCAGCACAGGCGCAAAGCATTCATTTTGGAGTGAAAGGCGGTTTAAATATTGCCCAATTGTCAGATTTTGATGGGTCTGGCAGCCGCGCTTCCGGACATGTTGGCGGGTTCGTAAACTTCCGTTTCAGGGATTGGGCCATACAACCGGAGCTGCTTTTCTCCGGCCAGGGCGAAAAATATGATGTAGCCCTGGCAGGTGAGCGCAAGGTGGCCCTCAACTACATCAACATTCCTGTAATGTTCCAGTACTACCTGATCCCGCAGTTTTACCTGGAAGCCGGTCCGCAGGTAGGGTTCCTGGTAAGCGCCAAAGACAAGGGCGGCAGCGTAACGGTAGACATAAAGGACGGTTATAACACCGCCGACCTGGGCATGGGCTTTGGCCTGGGCTTTAAGCTGCCCATGGGCTTCGGCATATATGGCCGGTATAATTTTGGCCTGACAGACCTGTACGACGGCAGCGGCGATTATAAGAATTCCGTGGCCCAGGTAGGGGTGTCCTACACGATCAAATAAACTGTTGGCCATCCGCTATTAGCTATTAGCCACGTAGCCAGGTGCTACACGGCTAATAGCTACGTAGCTTATTTTTTCTACCTTTGCTGCTACTTTGCATTAACCGTTTTCTACATGAGTGTCGTACAATCTATCCGGTCTGCAGCAGCAGCAGCTATCAAATCGCTTTATAACCAGGACATCCCCATTTCCGATATTGCCATTAACGTTACCAAGCCCGAGTTTGAAGGGGAGTATACGATTGTGGTATTTTCCTTTACCAAATTCAGCCGGCAAAAGCCGGAGGAAACCGGCAAAAACCTGGGCGACTACCTGGTGAGCCATTTCCCGGAGCTGATAGCCGGCTTCAACGTGGTAAAAGGCTTCCTGAACCTGGGCATTAACAATGCCTACTGGATACAGTACCTGCAGCAACATTTCAGCGATCCCCATGCAGGCCGCAAACCGGCCAACGGCAAAAAGGTAATGGTGGAGTATTCCTCCCCCAATACCAACAAGCCCCTGCACCTGGGGCACCTGCGCAATAACTTTCTTGGTTATTCCATCGCGGAAATACTGAAGGCCAACGGCTACGAGGTGATCAAGACCAACCTGGTGAACGACCGGGGCATCCACATCTGCAAGTCCATGCTGGCCTGGCAGTTGTTTGCCCATGGCGATACCCCGGAATCCACCGGCATCAAAGGCGACCACCTGGTAGGCGACTACTACGTGAAGTTTGAGACACTGCTGAAAGAACAGGCAGAGCCGATCATTGCCCGGGTACTGGAAAGCGACTTCCGGGACTTTGATGGTGCGGAAAGGGAAAAGGTGGAAAAGCTGGCCGCCCTGCTGGACAAGCCCGAGATACAGCAGGACAAGGAAAAATCCGGCAAGATCAATGACGAGATCAAAGAGCTGGCGCGCAATAAAACAGAGATCATGCAGCAGGCCAAGATCATGCTGCAGCAATGGGAAGCCGGCAACCCGGAAGTGCGGTCGCTGTGGGCCACCATGAACGGCTGGGTGTATGACGGTTTTGAAGCTACCTACAAACGCCTGGGCATTGACTTTGACAAGATCTACTATGAAAGCGAGACCTACCTGCTGGGCAAGGACCTGGTAGCCGACGGCCTGCGCAAAGGCGTATTGTTCCGCAAGGAAGATAATTCCGTATGGATAGACCTGACGGCCGACGGGCTGGACCAGAAACTGCTGCTGCGTGGCGACGGCACCTCCGTATACATGACACAGGACCTGGGCACCGCCCGCCTGAAATATGACGACTACCACATGGAGCAAAGCATTTACGTGGTGGCCGATGAACAGAACTATCATTTCAAGGTGCTGAAGCTGATCCTGGAAAAACTGGGAGAACCGGCTGCCGACGGCGTTTACCACCTTTCCTACGGCATGGTGGAACTGCCCCATGGCCGCATGAAAAGCCGGGAAGGTACCGTGGTGGATGCCGATGATATTGTAGACGAAATGGTGAACACCGCCGCCGAGCACACCAAAGCCTCCGGCAAACTAAAGGACTTCAGCGAAAGCGAGCTGCAGGGCCTCTATGAAATGATAGGACTGGGCGCCATGAAGTTCTTCCTGCTGCGGGTAGACCCTAAAAAGAGAATGATATTCAACCCGGAAGAGTCCATCGATTTTCATGGCTTCACCGGTCCCTTTATCCAGTATGCCCATGCCCGTATCAAATCCATTATGCGGGAAACCGGCGTGACAGACACCCGTCATTTGGACACTTACCGGCATAATGACAGTTTACTGCCAATGGAAAAAGCGCTGATCGTGCTGAACGAGCAGTTCGGCGAAGTGCTGGAAGACGCACAAAGGGAAATGAGCCCGGCTACCATTGCCAACTATGCCTTTCACCTGGCGCAGCAGTTCAACTCCTTCTACGCGGAGAAGGCCGGCGGGGTGTATACCTACTCTATTGTAAATGCGGAGTCGGAAGAAAAGAAGAACCTGCGTCTGCAGATCATTACGTTAACGGCGCATACTATTGCGCAATGCATGCAGTTGCTGGGTATCAGTGTTCCGGAAAGAATGTGAGGCAGGAGGTAGGAAGTAAGAAGTATGAGATAGGAAGTAAGACGGGGCAAGCTGCTACATCATACTTCTGGCATCCTATTTCTTACTTCCTACCTCCAACCTCAGACTTTCATCGCACAGCTTCTCCCCCTTTGCCTGCTCGCCGGCGGCAATATACGACTTACCAAGCATGAACATGGCAAAGCCGTTCTGTGGCTGCAGGTCCAGCAAGCGGGACCAGAGGGCGGCAGCGGCTTTGTAGTTGCCTTCATAATAATAAACATGGCCCAGGTGGTAGATCACCTGCAGGTCTTCCGGGCCGGCGCTCAGCAGGTTATCCTCGTTGATCAGCTTGCGGTAATAGTATATGCTTTGACGGTAGTTCTCCAGCAAGGCGTAAACCTGGCCCAGTTCCAGGTAAGCGGGCGCAAAACCGTCGTCCTGCCGGATGGCGGCATGGAAGTATTTCAGGGCGGCCGTCAGCTTTCCGGAGCGCTTCAGCGCCAGGCCTTCCTTATACAGTAAACGGGCTTTGTCACGGGGATGGGCTACAGCAGCCGGCATTATCAACACCGCTGCCAGGAAAAGCAGGCATAGGATACGGATCATACGGCACAAATATAACTCAATTTCAATATATATCTACTCCATGTCCTTTGCGGAGAACGAGAAAGGTAATAGCTGCGTAGCGGCGGGTATCACCAGCACTTTGCCGCTTTGCCCGCCCAGGATCAGGCGGATGGGCTGTTGCTGCCGCAGCTCGTATTCCGCCAGCGATTGCCGGCAGATGCCGCAGGGAGAAATGGGTTGATGGCTGTTGCCTTCCGGGTGCTGGTAACTGATGGCAATGGCCTGTACCGGCTCTCCCGGGAAAAGGGAGGATGCAGCAGAGAGAGCGGTCCTTTCCGCACAGATGCCGGCGGGGAAAGAAGCGTTCTCCTGGTTGGTGCCGCTCACCAACTGCCCGTTGGCCAGGCGCATCACTGCTCCTACCCGGAAATTGGAGTAAGGAGCATAGGCCCGCTCCGTTACCTTCCTGGCCGCCTGCAGCAATGCCGCATCATCGGCATCCAGTTCGCTGATGTCATCATAAGAAAGGTACTCAAAGGAATGCCGCAGCTTCTTCATCATTTGATCGTTTGAAACAGGCGGCTCCACCGGATGCTGCCACCGCCGTAGCTCATCCAGATCAGCCAGGCCTTGCCTACCACATGGTCTTCCGGCACAAAACCCCAGTAACGGGAGTCCAGGGAATTATTGCGGTTGTCCCCCATCATCCAGTAATAGTTCATTTTGAAAGTGTAGGAGTCGGCGGGCTGCCCGTTAATATAAAACCGGCCATTCTTTGATTCCAGCTTGTTGCCCTCATATACGCGGATAATGCGGTCGTAGATGGCAATATTGCTGCTGTCGATCTTCACAGTAGCGCCCTTTTTAGGAATGTACAGGGGGCCAAAATTCTCTTCTGTCCAGTGATAATGCGCCGTGTCATACGGGAACACCGGCAGCCCTGTGCTGAAGTAGGGCCTGATGTTTTTTATCACGGAAAAATTCTTCAGGGCGGCCACATTTCCGGGTGTCAGGTTATACACGAAGAGGCCGGTGGAGAGGGCCGCATCCGGGATGGCCGTAACGCCCAGCTCTTCCAGGCGCTCCGGGTTCAACTGGTCCCCGGTGGTTTCCACCAGGTAGCGCCGTTCGCTTTCCGGCGGAATGGGCGCCTGGCGGCCGTTCACAAACACGATGCCATCCTTTATGCTCAGCGTGTCGCCAGCCTCCGCCACGCAACGCTTGATGTAATTTTCGCGCTTGTCTACCGGCCGGGAGGTAACGTGATAGGCTTCCCACACCGCATCGCGGCCCAGGCTGCGCACCAGCCCGTAGTAGCTCTGGTCCTGCTGCTCCAGGGCCACCGTATCCCCTTCCGGGAAATTGAACACCACTACATCATTGCGCTTGATATCGGTAAAGCCGGGCAGGCGCTTGTACGGCCAGTGCACGGCTTCGGAATAAGCTTTGGAATATTTTGTAAAGGGCAGGGTATGATGGGTAAAAGGTACTGCCAGTGGCGTATTGGGAATACGCGCTCCGTAGCTGATCTTGCTCACGAACAGGAAATCGTTCACCAGCAAGGTCTTTTCCATAGATGGAGTAGGGATGGTATACGCCTCAAAAATAAAGGTACGGATCAACGTGGCGGCAATCACCGCAAAAATGGCTGCGTCCAGCCACTCGCGTACTGCTGATTTTTTCTTCCGGGATTGGCCTTCTTTATTACGTTTCCAAAATGCCAGGTTCATTCAGTTGTATTTATATATAAGATATCTTTAAAAGAACAAATATAATATTATACGGGCAGTCAGGCGGTTCCCGCCTTCAATTTTAAGCATTTTTTATAGGTCCTCCAGTTCCCGGGCCAGTATACCGTTGATCTGCGCTGCGCGGTTCATCACCATAAAATGCCCGCCGTCCGGAATGGTATAGGTGGGCTTCACAAATTTCAGGGGAAAGGTAAGGTCGGCGCCGCCGTGTATATGCACCAGGGACGGGGGAATGAACTCATTCTCCCAGTGCAGCACCGTGTTTACGGCCCAGCGGAGGTAGGTAAAATCCTTCTTCTGCAGGTAATCGCGCAGCAGGGCGTCCTCTTCCGGGGTTTCCACATTCATGAAGTGTTTTACAATGGCGTGCCGCCGGCGGAACAGCAACTGGTCCGGCAGGTGGTACAGGCCCAGTTTCCTGGCCCAGTTGAAATACGGAGGGCGTTCGCCGGTATGCTTGATGCTGCTGATAATGATATTCTTTTCGATGGGGCGCTGGCGGGCTATTTCCAGGCTGATCATGCCGCCGAACGAGAGCCCCAGCAGGGTCACGGGGCCGTTTGTGGCCATACCGGCGGCCATCCTGGCGGCATAGTCCGTAAAGGGCTCATCCGGCCGGGGAGGTAGCCAGTGCAGCACATGTACCTGGTACTCCCCCGGGAAGCGCAGGTGTTGGAACATACGCTCGTCCGCACCCATGCCGCTGATGAGGTATAAATGCCTGGTCATATGCTCGCTTTCTTCCGCTCCCGGCCGGGCAGCACGTAATCCTCCACGTCATCCGCGGAAATGGTTTTGCCGGACAGGATCACCAGCCTTTCCACCACGTTGCGCAGCTCGCGGATGTTGCCGGACCAGTTATATTGCTGCAGCGCCTTCATGGCGGCAGGGTCTATGCTTTTTTTGGCGATGCCGTACTCCTGGCAGATGTTCACCAGGAAATGCTCTACCAGCAGGGGCACATCCTCGCGGCGCTCGTTCAGTGAAGGCACATGGATCAGGATCACGCTCAGGCGGTGGTACAGGTCCAGGCGGAAGTTCTTCTCTTCCACCTCCTTCAGCAGGTCTTTATTGGTAGCGGCTATTACGCGCACGTCCACGTTTATTTCCTTGTCGCCGCCAACACGGGTGATCTTGCCTTCCTGCAGGGCGCGCAGCACTTTGGCCTGGGCGCTCAGGCTCATATCGCCTATTTCATCCAGGAAAAGGGTGCCGCCATTGGCCTGCTCGAACTTGCCGATACGCTGCTTTACTGCGGAGGTAAAAGAGCCTTTCTCGTGCCCGAACAGCTCACTCTCAATCAGTTCACCGGGAATGGCGGCGCAGTTCACCTCTACCAGCGCTCCGCCGGCGCGGCTGCTGCGCTCATGTATCCAGCGGGCCACCAGTTCCTTGCCTACCCCGTTCTCGCCGGTTACCAGCACGCGGGCATCGGTGGGCGCCACTTTTTCGATGGTTTCTTTTATTTTGAGGATGGGTGAGGAACTGCCTATCATTTCCTGCGTTTTGTTCACCTTGCGGCGCAGGGTCTTGGTTTCCGCCACCAGCTTGGTCTTATCCATGGCATTGCGCAGGGTGATGAGCAGGCGGTTCAGGTCCGGGGGCTTGGAAATATAGTCATAGGCGCCCTTTTTCACCGCATCTACCGCCGTATCAATATTACCATGCCCGGACACCATTACAATCGGTATGTCAGGATTGGTTTCCTTAGCCTTTTCCAGGAACTCCAGCCCGTCCATCTTCGGCATCTTGATGTCGCACAGCACCGCGTCATACTGCTTTGCCTGGAACATTTTGAAACCTTCCGCCCCATCTGCCGCTTCATCGATCTTGTACCCTTCGTAGGTCAGGATCTCCGTCAGGGTTTTACGGATGCTTTTTTCATCGTCAATAATGAGGATGTTGGCCATGTCTGGTGTTTTTTTTAAATACAGGGAGCAAAGATAACGAAATGATGTGCAAATGTGCGGATATACGATCTACATCCGCACATCCATAAAGTCTACTAATTTTACAGGTTTTATGCGTACTTTCAATGTACCGATTAACCATTAATACCTGTAATTTTAAGCCGTTATATGGATAAATTATTGGAGGAACTGAAGCGGAGACACCAACAGGCGGCGGCTAATGCGTTCCCGCCCACCACAGCGGTCAGCGATTTTGCCGGCAACCTGGTGAGCTGGTTATTTCCTGAACATACGGGACAAGTGATGACGGAAGCGGAGCTGGCCCCCTATGCGGGCGTACTGGAAGCTGCACTGCAGCAATTGTTACTCCCTATGCAGCCACAGTTGCCGGATACCGCGGCTGCCCTGGCCGGCCGTTTTATGGCGCAGGTACCGGGCATTTACGATGACCTCACCAGGGATGCTACGGCCATCTACCAGGGCGACCCGGCCGCTACCTGCCTGTATGAAGTGATCCGGGCTTACCCGGGCTTTTACGCCATCGCCTTTTACCGGATAGCGCATGCCCTGCAGCAGCTCCGTGTGCCACTGCTGCCCCGCATGATCACGGAGCTGGCCCATGCCCGCACCGGTATCGACATTCACCCTGCCGCCGTAATTGCGCCTTATTTCTGCATTGACCACGGTACCGGCATCGTGATAGGAGAAACCTGTGTAATAGGACCACATGTAAAGCTGTACCAGGGCGTAACCCTGGGCGCGCTCAGCATAGATAAAAGTATGGCCCGGAGCAAACGCCATCCTACCATCGAAGAGCACGTGGTGATCTATGCCGGCGCCACCATCCTGGGCGGCGACACTACCATCGGGCACCACAGCGTAATCGGCGGCAATGTATGGCTGATCAAGAGCGTAGCGCCCTTTTCCCGCATCTACTACAAGGCGGATGGCAGCATGAACGTTGTAGAAGTAGTTTAAATTAAACCGATCAATTTAAGATGTATTCGATCCTGGACCTGGTTGGCAATACCCCGCTGGTAGAGCTGAAGAAACTGACCGCCAACCCGCAAGTAAAGATATTCGGCAAGCTGGAAGGCAATAACCCGGGCGGCAGCGTAAAAGACCGCGCCGCCTACGGCATGATCAAGGGTGCGCTGGACCGCGGGGAGCTAAAGCCCGGCATGAAGCTGATAGAGGCTACCAGCGGCAATACCGGCATCGCCCTGGCCATGATCGCCAACCTGTTTGGCGTGGCCATAGAGCTGGTAATGCCGGAAGACGCCACGCGGGAGCGCGTGCTCACCATGGAAGCTTTTGGCGCCAAAGTAGTGCTCACCGCTAAGGAAGGCTCCATGGAAGGCGCGATTGATTACGCGCACGCACAGGTGGCCAAAGGCGGCTACCATATGCTGAACCAGTTTGCCAACCCGGACAATTACGGTATGCACTACCGCACTACCGGCCCGGAAATATGGCGCGATACCCAGGGCGGCATCACGCATTTTGTAAGCGCTATGGGCACTACCGGCACCATCATGGGCGTATCCCGCTACCTGAAGGAGCAGAACCCGCAGGTGCAGATCATTGGCTGCCAACCCACCGAAGGCTCCAGGATCCCGGGCATCCGCAAATGGCCGGAAGCCTACCTCCCCAAAATATTTGACCGGGAGCGGGTGGACCGTACAATGGATATTGCGGAAGAAGATGCCCGGCAAATGACCCGGCGGCTGGCCAGGGAAGAGGCGGTATTCTGCGGCATGAGCAGCGGCGGCGCCGTATCCGCAGCCGTAAGGCTGTCGGCAGAGCTGGAGGAGGGTGTGATCGTTTGTATTATCTGTGACCGTGGAGACCGGTACCTGTCGAGTGACCTGTTCGGGTAGAAAAGTAAAAAAGAAAAAGTAAAAATAATGGGGCAGCGCTTGGAATAAAAAAGCGCTGCCTTTTTATTGAAGACAGCGCCGTTATTCTTTTAATTTTTTTTCTTTTTTACTTTTTATTTTTTCATATACATTACTTCCTTCACCAGTTTCACGGTACGCTCTACATCGGGCATGTACAGCTTCACCAGGTTGGGCGCGTAGTGCATGGGCGCATCTGCAGCCGTGATACGGCGTACAGGAGCGTCCAGGAAGTCAAAGCCTTCTTTCTGGATGCGGTAAGCGATCTCGGAGGAAACGCTGGCAAAGGGCCACTGTTCTTCCACGATCACCAGGCGGTTGGTTTTCTTAACGGACTCCAGGATGGTCACCCAGTCCAGCGGGCGGATGGTGCGCAGGTCTATCACCTCGGCCTCAATGCCTTCCTTGGCCAGCTCTTCCGCAGCGCCCAGGGCCACCTTCATCATTTTATTGAAAGAAACGATCGTTACGTCCTTGCCGGCGCGTTTGATGTCCGCTTTGCCGATGGGAATGATGTATTCCTCTTCCGGCACTTCACCCATATCGCCGTACATGACTTCGCTTTCCATGAACACTACCGGGTCATCGTCGCGGATAGCGGCTTTCAGCAGGCCTTTGGCGTCATACGGGTTGGAAACGGACACTACCTTCAAGCCCGGGATGTTGGCATAATAGCTTTCAAACGCGGTAGAGTGCTGAGCGCCCAACTGGCCGGCAGAGCCGTTAGGCCCGCGGAACACAATGGGACAGCCTACCTGCCCGCCGCTCATGGCCAGCATCTTGGAAGCCGTGTTCAGGATCTGGTCCAGCGCCAGCACGGCAAAGTTCCAGGTCATGAACTCCACTACGGGACGGAGGCCGTTCTGGGCAGCGCCTACACCGATGGCCGCAAAGCCCAGTTCTGAAATGGGGGTATCTATCACCCTTTTGTCCCCGAACTCGTCCAGCATTCCCTGGCTCACTTTGTAGGCTCCGTTGTATTCGGCTACTTCCTCTCCCATCAGGAACACCCGCTCATCACGGCGCATTTCCTCCTGCAGGGCTTCTCTTAAGGCTTGTCTGAAAGCTATCTGACGCATGCTATTGGTATAATGATTTGTAAAGATTTAATGCCCTATTCCTTAGAGCAGGGGCAAAATTATTGTTTGTTGACGAAAAAGCAAAGGATTTGGGAAAGGCTTATGGATTTAAATATTATTAGAATATAAAAAATTATTAATATATTGGTAGCGCTATTCCGTGAAATCTTCAATACCTGTTCCTATGATCACCATCACGATCCTGTCCCTCAGCTTCCTGGCAGCAGTTTCCTGCAAGATCAAAAAGATAAAGGCGCCGGTGGATGTGCTCCGGCTGCTGTGGTACCTGCACCTGGTATTGCTGTTCTTTTCCGCGGTATGCCTGCTGCTGCTGGTAAACGGCTACGGCTTTAAAGGCGCTTACACGGAAAGGGTGTTCTTCTCGCTGTACGCCGGCACCGGGGTGATCCTGTACGGGCTTACGCCGCGGAACATCACCGGCAAATGGCTGTACCTGCTCTGCTTTTTCGGGTTTCCCTTTGTGCTGCTGTTTGGCCTGCTGCTGCCGCCCCTGCGCATACTTACCATCATGGCCTGCGTGGCCTTGCTCTACGATGGCAACCTCACCCGCTACCCGATCGATAACGATTATGCGCTGCAAACCCGGGAGCAGGGCATCCTGTCGCGCTACCCCACCTACAGCCTGGTAACGGATAAATACTGGCTCTTTGAGAAGATAACGCCGGGTGTGATCCACCAGCCTTACTGGCCGCAAAGCCTGCAGATGAACATCATGAGCCGGGACAGTGTACGGGTGTCCCTGCAGGGATTTAACGGGCGCAAAATGCGGCTGGATACCACTATTTGCCTGGGGGAATAGAATAAATTCCAAAACCCCAAAGCCAAATTCCAAATTCCAATTCCAAACAAATGGCCGGGTTTCGGTGCAAAGCAGTTTGCCGATAGTTCAAGGGACTTGTGTTCAATTTTGGGATTTGGGTTTTGGAATTTCACTATTTATACATTCTCCAGGATAACCGCGCTGGCGCCGCCGCCGCCGTTGCAGATGCCGGCTACGCCGTAGCGGCCGTTATGCTGGTGCAGTATAGACGTGAGCGTTACCGTAATGCGGGCGCCGCTGCAACCAATGGGATGGCCCAGTGATACCGCCCCGCCCCATACGTTCAGCCGCTCCGGCGACAGGCCCAGGTCCTTTTGATTGGCAATGGCCACGCAGGAAAAGGCTTCATTGATCTCCGCGTAATCCATATCGGATATTTTGAGCTGCGCTTTGGCCAGGGCGCGGTTAATTGCTTTTACAGGAGTGGTGGTAAACCATTCCGGCGCCTGGGATGCGTCTGCAAAGCTCACGATCCTGGCCAGGGGCTGCAGGCCCAGCTCTTTGAGCTTTTCCCCGCTTACCAGCACCACTGCGGCCGCACCGTCGTTGATGTTGGACGCGTTGGCGGCCGTAACCGTACCTTCTTTCTGGAAGGAGGGTTTCAGCGAGGGGATCTTATCAAAATTCACTTTCTTGTAATCTTCATCTTCCGTTACCATCACCACCTGTTTACCGGGCACTTCCACGGGCAGTATCTCCTTTTTATAATAGCCCTTTTCATATGCTTCTGCCGCACGTTTGTAGCTGCTTACGGCGTAGGCGTCCTGGTCTTCCCGGCTGATCCTGTATTCGGCCGCGCAGATCTCCGCGGCATTGCCCATGTGAAAATCCTTATAAGGGTCCCAGAGGCCGTCGCGCAGGATGCCGTCTATTACTGCGCCGTGGCCCAGGCGGTAGCCGTTGCGCGCTTTATCCAGGTAGTAGGGAATGTTGCTCATGCTTTCCATGCCGCCGGCCACTACTATGTCGTTATCGCCCAGCATTATGCTTTGCGCGCCCAGCATAATGGCTTTCATGCCGGAGGCGCATACTTTATTCACGGTAGTGCAGGGCACGGTCACCGGTATGCCGGCATAGATGCTGGCCTGGTTGGCAGGCGCTTGTCCTATGTTGGCGCTGATCACGTTGCCCATGTATACTTCATTGACCTCGCCGGCGGCTATACCGGCCCTTTCCAGTGCTGCTTTTATGACCATGGCGCCCAGTTGTGTGGCCTGGAGGGGGGCCAGGGCTCCGTTGAATGAGCCAATAGGGGTGCGCACGGTAGATACGATGAATACTTCTTTCGTCATAATAAGATTGTTTGGCTTGATCATTCAAATATAGGTGAAAAAAGGCGAAGGGGAAATGGGGGAAAAGTGAAAGGTGAATAGTGAAATAAAGATTCACTATTCACCTTTCACTTTTCACAATGCCGGCACTACTGCCGCACCGTTATCTTCCTGGTCACAATATCCGCGCAGCTATTCTGGTATTCCATATGCACTTCTATGGTATAGTCGCCGGATTCGGCATATTCATGGTCAAATTTCATCATCTGCCGGTCTTTACCGGTAATGGTCTGGGAAGTGTTGTCGCCCCAGTTCAGCCAGAGCCGGTAAGGCACATTCTCATAAGCCGGCATCACGTTCAGGTCCACCTGCCGGCTGCACAGCCAGGTATAGGATATCTTGGCCTGGGTTTCGCTCACCCGGCCTATCACCGTGGTAGTGTCCATCAGCGTTTGGCCGCATACGTTATAGATTACGGAGTACTGGCCGGGTTTACAGGCCTGTATGGTGCTGGTGGTATCGCCCGTGTTCCACAGGTACCATCCCGGGTCATGGTGCCCTTCTGCCATGGCGGTATTGGATATCACCGGGCAGTAATTGCTGCATAATGGGTGCTGTATGCCCAGGTCCAGGATAGGCAGGATGTCTATTTCCTGGTAGCTGAACACTTTCATGGAAGTGCTGCCGGAGGGCAGTACCATCGTTAGCCGCACCGTATAATGGCCCGGGTGGTTAAAGGTATGGGTAGGCTGGGGACCGGAGGCCGTGCCGCCATCGCCAAACTCCCAGAACCAGTCTATCACGGACAACTCTTCGGATGATTTCACGTCAAACGTAATCTTCTTGGGTGCACAACCTACCGTATCGGTAGCCACTACCCTGAAATCAAAACTTTGGGCTTTGATAGCAGAAAAAGCCAGGCACATGCATGCAAACAGTATAAAAAATCTTTTCATCCGTTAATATTTTATTTTTTTATAGGTCAGGTAGAACCACTCCCCGGGAGCCAGCTTTCCCCCGGTCCGGTTACTTATTTCAAGGGTATAGCGTGAAAACTTATGTAAATATATAAAAATTAATATGTAAAATTATTAAAATTAATTTAAATCAAAATATAAATCGCGTAAACCCCGCACGCAGAGATATGTCCCGCCAAAATCAGTAAATTACCTATGTTTGCAGTTTGCCGATTCTTGTCCCGTGATTACACAGCAGACCATACAACAGATAGTAAGCCGTATTGACATCGTGGAGATCGTGGGCTCATTTGTAAAGCTCAAGAAAAGGGGTGCTAACTACCTGGGCCTCTGCCCTTTCCATAATGAGAAAACCCCCTCTTTCACGGTAACACCCAGCAAGGAGATCTACAAATGCTTTGGCTGCGGCGCCGGCGGTGATGCTATCCGCTTCCTGATGGAGCATGAGAAATACTCCTACGTGGAAGCCCTGCGCTGGCTGGCCCAGAAATACAATGTAGAGATAGAGGAAACCGAAGTAAGCGCCGAAGCTAAGCAGCAGCAACTGCTGGCGGACAGCCTTTATATTATTAACGGCTTTGCCCGCGAATACTTTAGCCATACCCTGCTGGAAACGGAAGAAGGCCAGAACGTAGGCCTCAGCTACTTCGAGGAAAGAGGCTTTACCCGGGAAACCGTTCAGAAATTCCAGTTGGGGTACTGCAGCAATGAGCGGGACGCCTTTGCCCGCACCGCGCTGGAAAAAGGCTATAACCTGGAATACCTGCAGAAGACCGGCCTGGTGACCATCCGCAACGAACAGCCGGCGGACAATTACCGCGGCCGGGTGATCTTTCCCATTCACAACCAGTCCGGCAAGGTGCTGGGCTTTGGCGCGCGCATACTGGTGAAGAACGACCGGGCGCCCAAGTACATCAACTCCCCGGAGAACGAGATATACGTTAAAAGCAAGGTGCTGTACGGCACCTACTTTGCCCGCCATGCCATTGACAAGCTCAATGAATGCCTGCTGGTGGAGGGCTATACAGACGTGATATCCCTGCACCAGGCCGGGGTGGAGAACGTGGTGGCCTCCAGCGGCACCTCGCTCACCACCGACCAGTTGCGACTGATAAAGCGATACACCAACAACCTCACCATTCTCTATGATGGCGACAGCGCGGGCGTAAAAGCAGCGCTGCGCGGGCTGGACATGGCCGTGGAAGAGGGCCTGAACGTAAAGCTGGTGCTGCTGCCGGACAAGGAAGACCCGGACAGCTACGTGCAGAAGATAGGAGCCAATGCCTTCCGGCAGTTCATCGCCGACAACCGCCAGGACTTTGTGCTGTTCAAGCTGCAGATCTCCATGCAGGAAATGGGCAACGACAGCACCCGCAAAAGCCAGTTGGTGAACGAAATTGCCGAAACCATCTCCAAGATAGACAAGGTAGAGGACTTTACCCGCCAGCAGGACTACATCCGCCAGTGCAGCCAGCTCCTGAAAATAGACGAGCAGGGCCTGGTAATGCTGGTGAACAAGTTTATCCGGGAACGCCTGCACAAGCGCGAGCAGCAACTGGCCAAAAACGCCCCGCCCCCCGACGCTGAACCGCTGAGCGAGGAAGCCATTGCCGCCATGGAAGCCGCAGAAGGCAACGTGGAAGTGATCTTCCAGACGGATGAAAAACAGGAAAAAGAGCTGGTGAAGATCCTGCTCCGCTTCGGGGACATGGTGTTCAGCGAAGAGGACAACAGCACCGTAGCCGACTACGTGTTTCACCTGCCCTACGACTTTGAGTCACTGGCAGACAGCGAAGTGGTCAGGAAAATATTGCGGGAATATAAATCCCGATACGATGAAGGCAGCCTGCCGGACCGGAAATGGTTCCTCTACCATGCAGACCCGGAAATATCCAAACAAACCGCGCTGATACTGGAGGACAAAGAGGCCGACCTTAGCACCAACTGGAAGGAACGTTTTGAAATAGACACCGTATACGGCGACAACGCCTACCTGCGCGATACCATCAGCACTACCAACTACCTGATCCTGCGCAAGATCAAAAAGCTGATACTGGAAAACCAGCAGGAAATGGAAAAAGCAGACACTTTTGAGCTGCAGATGAAATGTATTGAAGTACACCGGCACCTCAAACAATTGGAGATGGAGTTAACGCAGGGCATCGGTACGGTGATCTTCAGGTAACTTCCTACCTCTTACTTCTTGCTTCCTACTTCTTACGCTCATATACCTCGAACGTAAAGGCGTATTCGTGTTTCTCATCTGCCGGGTGCTCCTCGCTGCTCACCAGCTCCCACTGCACTTTGTCAAATACCGGGAAGAAGGTATCCCCCTCCACCACCGCATGTATCCGGGTCAGGTAAATGCGTTGCACCAGTAAGGGTATGGCCTGTTTGAAGATCTCCGCGCCGCCGGTAACAAATATCTCCTCCGTGCCAAAAGTGCCGGCGGCCGTAATGGCCGCGCGGAGGGAGGGCGTTACAATAATGCCGTCCCTGGCATAGCCGGGCTGACGGGTAACTACGATGTTGGGCCGCCCGGGCAGGGGCTTGCCCAGCGATTCAAAGGTTTTCCGGCCCATAATAATGGGCTTGCCCAGCGTGGTTTGTTTGAAATACTTTAAGTCTGCCGGTAAATGCCAGGGCAATTGGTTGTCCCGGCCTATCACATTGTTCTCCGATGCAGCAACGATAATGGAAACGATCATGAAGCGTTAAAGGTTATTACACCGCTACCGGCGCTTTAATATGCGGATGGTGCTGGTAGTTCAGCAGTTCAAAATCTTCATACCGGAAAGCAAAGATGTCCTTTACGGCAGGGTTTATTTGCATGACCGGCGCCGGGTAGGGTTGCCTGCCCAGTTGCAGCCTGGCCTGTTCCACATGGTTGCTGTACAGGTGCACATCGCCGAAGGTGTGTATGAACTCGCCCGGCTGCAGGTCGCATACCTGGGCCATCATCATGGTGAGCAGCGCATAGGAGGCAATGTTGAAAGGCACGCCCAGGAACACGTCTGCGCTGCGCTGGTAGAGCTGGCAGCTTAGCCGGCCATTGGCCACGTAGAACTGGAACAGGCAGTGGCAGGGGCTCAGGGCCATCTGCGGCAGCTCGCCTACATTCCAGGCATTCACGATAATGCGGCGGGAGTCCGGGTTGTTCCTGATCTGCTGCACGGCATCGCTGATCTGGTCGATCGTTTTGCCATCGCGGGTTTCCCAGCTACGCCACTGCTTGCCGTATATCGGCCCCAGGTCGCCTTTTTCATCGGCCCACTCATCCCATATGCTTACGCCGTGCTCCTTCAGGTAACCGGTATTGGTGTCTCCCTGCAGGAACCACAGCAGCTCGTAAATAATGGATTTAAGATGCAGTTTTTTAGTGGTGACCAACGGGAAGCCCTCCTGCAGGTTGAACCGCAACTGGTTGCCGAAGCAACTGATCGTGCCGGTGCCCGTGCGGTCTGTTTTCACTGTCCCGTGATCCAGTATATGTTGTAATAAATGAAGATACTGTTCCATGGGGGCAAAGTAACGAAAAATGTACTTGAAAAATATACGCGGATTTATCCAAACAAAAAACGCGGTTATCACGCGGAAATTTCGTAATCTGCATCGCAACCAAAATAGTCGCTTAAGCAGCACTGGAGCCAGCCCGCAAGATAAGTTAACGCTTTAGCAACAATACCCATATCAATATCATAAACCTTCTAATACCACAACCTCATGCACTAAACATCTTTCAATCACAAAAACCTCAAATGTATGCTTCTATCTAAATCTACGCTCATGGCGCTGCTATGCATGTGCAGCGCATATTTGCTGCATGCGCAGCAAAATGTACAGGGCCGGGTAACGGAAGCCGTATCCGGCAGGCCCATTCCCGGCGTTACCGTCCGGGTGCCTAATACCAACAGGGGCACCATTACGGATGCCGACGGCCGGTACGCGCTCACGCCCCCTGAAGGCGCCCGGCAGCTTACCTTTTCCTTTACCGGCTATAAGACCCGGACGGCAGACCTCAGCGGCAACGTGGTGAACGTTGCGCTGGAGGAGGACTTCGCCCGGCTGGATGAAGTGGTGGTCACCGGGCTGGCCACCTCCGTAAAGCGCAGCAACCTGGCCAATGCCGTTGCCACCCTCTCCGCCAGGGAGTTGGCCGGCACCGCCCCTGCCCAGACCTTTGACGCAGCGCTCAGCGGCAAGATACCGGGAGCGCTGGTATCCGCCAACTCCGGCGCGCCCGGCGGCGGCATTTCTGTAAAGATAAGGGGCATCACCTCCGTGTTCAGTAACTCGCAGCCCCTCTACGTAGTGGACGGCGTTTTTATGAACAATGCCAGCGTACCCGCAGGGCTGAACGATGTAACAGCCGCCGCCACCGCCGGGAATCCCAACAACCAGGACAATCCCTCCAGCCGTATTGCAGACCTGAACCCGGCCGACATCGAGAGCATCGAAATACTGAAGGGCGCTTCCGCAGCAGCCCTGTATGGCTCCAAAGCGGCCGCCGGCGTGGTACTGATCACCACCAAACGCGGCCGGTCCGGCAGGACCAACATCAGCATCAACCAGGAGACCGGCTTCGTAAAAGTGCGCAAGCTGCTGGGGCAGCGCGTATTCACCGCGGAAACCGCGGCGGACCTGGCCGGCCCGGCCGACTCCCCGGACCCGGATGTGCAGGCCGCCCGCAATGCCAACCGCCAGGAATTCCTGGATGCGCAGTCGGCCGGCCGTATCTACGATTATGAAAAGGAAATATACGGCAACACCGGCCTGCTGCTCAGCACCAATCTCAGCGTAAGCGGCGGCTCCGAGAAAACCACCTTTTACTTTGCCGCCAACCGCCGCAGCGAGGACGGTATCATAAAAGGCACCGGTTATCTCAACAGCTCCCTGCGCCTGAATGTGGATCACCGCATCAATGACCGTATAAGCGTAGGCGTTACCACCAATTACATCAACTCCAGCGCCGACCGCGGGCTGACCAACAACGACAACAACGGCGTAACCTACGGCGTGGCGCTGTCCTCTACCCCCGGCTTTACGGAGCTGCACAAGGATAACCTGGGCAACTATCCCCGCAACCGCTTTGCCGCCTCCAACCCGCTGGAAACAAGGGACAAGATGGTCAACAATGAGACTACCAACCGCTTCATCACCGGCGTGCGGCTGGACGCCCGCCTGCACGAGAACGACAAGACCAATACCCGCCTGGTGGCCAATGGCGGCGTGGACTTCTACAACCTGAAGACCAGCGCCGTGTTCCCACGCTCCCTGCAGTTCATGGAAAACACCGTAGGCGGCGCTTCCATACAGGGTAACACCAATAACATCAACACCAACCTGTACGGCTACCTGGTAAACACCTTTACCCCCAACTCCTCCCTCACCTTTGTGACCACGGTAGGCGCTACCCTGGAAACCGGCAATTTCGATAACATACTGGTGTCCGCTACCCAATTGATAGGCACCCAGACCAACGTGGACCAGGCCGGCGCGGCCAATCCCCGCCAGTTCCGCCAGAAATACCGCGACAACGGCATCTTTGCGCAGGAGGAAGTGACCATCCTGGACGCGGTGACCGCTACCGCCGGCATCCGGTTTGACCGTTCTACCAACAACGGCGACTATAAAAAATACTACGTGTATCCCAAGGCCTCCCTTTCCTGGAACCTGGCTAAAATGGATTTCTGGTCCTTCTCTTCCATCAACAGCTTCAAGCTGCGCGCAGCCTACGGCCAGTCCGGCAACGTGCCGCCCTACGGCAGCAAGTTCACCGCGCTGATCATCTCCAATACCGGCGGGCTGCCCGGCTCTTTTGTAGACAACCAGCTAGGCAATACGGGCATCAAACCGGAGAAACAGACGGAACTGGAAACCGGCCTGGATATCAGCATCCTGGACGGGCGCGTGAACCTGGAGGCCACTTACTACAATAAAAAGATATTCGACCTGCTGCTGCGCAGGCTTCCGCCCGGCTCCACCGGCTTTAACGCGGAGTGGGTAAACGCCGGCGACCTGCGCAACCAGGGCATAGAGCTGGGCCTGAGCCTGCTGCCGGTCAATACAAAGCACGTGCGCTGGAGCTCCAATATCAACTGGTGGCGGAACCGCTCCCGCGTAACACGCCTCACCATCCCGGCCTTTTCGCTGGGCGCCTTCGGCAATTCCCTGGGCACTTTTTACATAGAGCAGGGGCAACCGGCCACGCAGATAAAAGGCAGCATACCTGATCCCAATGATGCCAGCAAGAACCTGTTTGTGACGCTGGGCAATTCGGAGCCGGACTTCCAGATGAGCTTTTTCAACGAGCTGCAGTTGTGGAGTAACCTGAGCCTGCGTTTCCTGGTGCACTGGAAAAAAGGCGGGGATAACATCAACCTCACCCAACTGCTGACAGACCTGGGCGGTACCAGCCCGGACTGGGATGATGACAAGAATGGTAACGGCGTAAAGGATGGACCGGAACGCGCCAATGCCGGCAGCGCCGCCATCTTTGTGCAGGATGCTTCCTATGTAAGGATACGCGAGATCGGCCTGTATTACAACATCCCGCTGCAAACGCGCTTCCTGCGGGCAGTAAGGGTAGGCGTTTCCGCCAACAACTGGTTCACCTTCACGGATTATATCAGCTATGACCCGGAAGTGTCCAACTTTGGCAGCAACACCATTAACACCGCCATCAGCCGGGGCAGCAACGGGATATCCACCGGGGTGGAAGTAACGCCCTTCCCGGCATCCAGGCGTATGTCCCTGCACGTAGGCATCGATTTCTGATATGGCTTACCTCATTAAAAATACTGACAGATGAAAACACGTATCATACATATCCTTGCACTGGCGGGGCTGCTGGGAGCGGCCGCCTGCCAGAAAGGCGAGATACCGAACCTCAATACCCCGCAGGTAGACGCTATTACCCGCAACCCTACCAAAGAGGAGCTGAACAACCTGGTGACCGGCGCTGAATCGGGTATGCGCTTTACGCTGAACACCTACTATGACGCCATCAGCATCATAGGACGGGAGATCTACCGCTTTTCCAGCGCAGAGCCGCGCTTCACCAGCGAGCTGCTGGGCGGCGGCGCTTCCACGCTGGATAACAATACTTTTTACATCACCAATCCCTGGGCGGCCCGGTACCGCGTGGTGCGGCAAACCAACATCCTGCTGGAAGCAGCCACCAATTCCAGCTTTATTACGGATGCGCAGCGCAAAGGATTCCTGGGCTTTGCCAAAACGATAAAGGCCTATCAACTGCTGCTGAACCTGAACATGACCGATATGAACGGCATCCGGGTAAATGTGGCCGATTTTCAAAACCCCGGCCCGTTTGAGGACAAAGCGGCGGCCCTGGACTCTATTGCACGAATACTGGATGAAGGCAAAGCAGACCTGGGCGGCGCAGAGGTCATCTTTTCCCTCTCCGATGGTTTTGCCGGCTTCAAAGACGCGGCGGGCCTGCTTAAATTCAACCGCGCGCTGGCCGCCCGGGTGGCCGTGTACCGCCAGCAATGGGCACAGGCGCTAACGGCGCTGAACGAGTCTTTCTTTGACCTGAACGGCAATTTCAGCACCGGTATCTACCACCGCTTCTCTACCGGCAGCGGCGACCTGCTGAATCCCTGCTTCATTGCACAGAATCAAAGCGGGGAAGTGCGGGTGGCGCATCCCTCCTACGCGGCAGACATTACGCCCGGCGACGACCGGATCGGCAAGGCTACCCTGCGCAGCAGCAGCGCCAGCCAGAGCGGCCTGTCCAGCAACCGCGATGTGTGGGTATACACCAGCAACACGGCCGCCATTCCCATTATCCGTAATGAAGAGCTGATACTGATCTACGCGGAAGCCAAAATACAAACAGGCGCTATCCCCGATGCCGTGGTGGCCCTGAACAGGATACGCACGGGGCACAACCTGTCCGTGTATGCAGGCGGCATCAGCCCGGCGGCACTGATCAATGAAATGCTGCGGCAGCGGCGCTACTCGCTGTTCTATGAAGGGCACCGCTGGGTGGACCTGCGCCGTTATAATATGCTGAACACCCTGCCGGTAGACAGGGCGGAGGATGATGTGTGGGATAGATTTCCGATACCGCAGAATGAAAACGTCTAAAGCGCCCTGCGCTTCAGCTCTTTCCTGATCAGGCTGAGCTCCCGGCCCATTTGCCCGGCAATGGAAGTATTCTCCTGCGCACGGCGGATGAGGTAAGGCATCACGTCCTTTACCGGGCCGTAAGGCAGGTATTTGGAAACGTTATAGCCGGCATGCGCCAGGTTAAAAGTAATGTTATCGCTCATGCCCAGGAGCTGGGAAAAGCTTACGTGGGAATGGTTGTGGGGCAGTCCTTTTTCATGCAGCAGTTGCGCGGCCAGCATGCAGCTCTGTTCATTGTGCGTGCCGATGAATACCGCCAGGTGATCCAGCCGCTCCATGCAGTAGCGCACTGCTGCATCATAATCCCGGTCTGCAGCCGCCTTGTCCGGCTGTATGGGCGATGCATATTCGAGCTCTTCGGCGCGCCGGCGCTCCTTTTCCATATAAGCGCCACGCACCAGCTTGGCGCCCAGCAGGTAGTCCCGCTGCCGCGCCTTTTCAAAGGAGGCCTGCAGGAAATCCAGCCGGTCATGGCGGTACAACTGGAAGGTATTGTACACGATCACCTGCTGCCGGTTAAAGAGCTGCATCATTTCATCGGCCAGGTCATCTACCGGCTGCTGTATCCAGGATTCTTCGGCATCTATCAGTAACCCGATGTGATGCCGGGCCGCTGTTTCCGCAATGGTGCGGATGCGCTGCCGCACCCGGGCAAACTCCTCCTGTTCGGCAGGCGTAAGCGCCTCGCCGGCGTGTATCCTTTCCAGCAGCTCAAAGCGGGCAAAGCCGGTTACTTTTATTGCAATAAAGGGAATATTGGGATTGGCAGCGGCGTATTCAATAGCGCGGATAAATTCCGGAACAGCCCGGTCATAGTTCTCCTCTCCTTCCATGGCCTCTACGCCGTAATCCAGCGCTACGCCTACATGGAACTTGCCTAGCCGCCGGGCGGTCCGCGCCGCCTCCTCCAGGTTCTCCCCGCCGCAGAACAGCTCGAAAATGGTGTTTTTGATCAGCCCTTTAACGGGCAGGCCCAGTTTAAAGGCCAGTGGTGTAAGTGCAGCGCCCAGCTTTACCAGCCATGGCTTGCCGATACTGCTGAACAGGAAATCCGCTTTCTTCAGGGCTTTATCCGTTCTGTGCTCAAAGGCAATGGCGGTATTGTCAAATGACAACGGTAGCTGCTTTTCCATGGGCCGCAAAGTTAAGGGGCGGCCATTATTTTAACAAAAATCTGTTATTTTTAACCCTTTCTGTAAAAACAGGGCTATCACATGCGGGGGAAATCTACCATCTACAAGACAACAGCGTTGCTGCTGGCCACCGGTATCCATTTTCATTGCGGCCAAAGCAAAAGCGATATCAGCCACCTGACCAACAGCCAGTACACCTACACTACCTACGAAGGCCAGCCGGGCGGGCGTAAAAAACTGCAACTGGCAGACAGCACTACCGTGATCCTGAATGCCGGCTCCCGGCTGCTGGTGCCGGACAATTACCCGCAGCAGGGACGGGAGCTGGTGCTGGACGGAGAAGCTTTTTTTGCGGTATCGCCCGCTGAGGGACGCCCCTTCGTGGTAAAAACGGATATCCTGACCGTGACGGCGCTCGGCACTGCTTTTAAGGTAAGGTCATTTGCCGCGCAACCCGGCGCTACCGCCTACCTGCTTACCGGTAAGGTGAAGGTGGCCAAAAGCTATCATTCCGCCACCGACAACCAGCCGGAAATACTGGAGCGCGGGCAGATGGTGCTGGCCAATAAAGAAATAGACCTGATGGAAAAGGAAACCTACAACCCGGAAGAGCTGGAAGCCTGGCTGCGCGGCGACCTGCAATTCCGCGACACGCCGCTGATGACCGTGGTGCGGCAGTTGGAGGACTGGTACGCGGTTACCATTACGGTTGAGGGCAATGTAGCGGACGTACCGGCCCTTACCGCCTCCTTCTCCAACAATACGCTGCCGCAGGTGCTGGACGCACTCTGCAAGGCAGCGGATTGCAATTATAAGATGGAAGGGAATGATGTAAGGATAAAGATCAACTAAACTTCAGCAGCAATTCCTTCGTTTTCCGGATACCTTCTTCTTCAGGTAACTGCTGGCCTTCATACTCAATGCCGATATGGCCGGTATAGCCGGCATCCTTTACGATCTGCATCATGCGGTTGTAATCCGTTTCCACGCAATTGCCGTTGGCGTCAAAATCGTAGGTCTTGGCGCTCACGCCCTTTGCAAAAGGCATCAGCTCCTGCACGCCTTTGTAGCGGTCGTATTCTTCCAGGCACCGGGTTTTGGCCCAGCCTTCGGGGGTATTGCTTTCCGGCTTGGTGCGGTTCAGGCAGAAGTTGCCAAAGTCCGGCAGGGTGCCGCAGTTAGCCAGGTTCACGGTTTTCATGACATTGGCCAGCCATTCCCCGTTGGAGGAAACGCCGCCGTGGTTTTCCACGATCACGCTGATATTATGCGGCTGCGCAAATTCAGACAGTTTGCTGAGAGATTCCACCACCGCCTTCGCTACGTCTTCCGGCTTGCCTTCGCCCGCAGCGTTTACGCGGATGGCATGGCATCCCAGGAATGCGGCCGCCTCCACCCATTTATAGTGGTTTTCCACGGCCTGCATACGCTTTTTCGCATCCTGGTCGCCCATTTCGCCTTCCCCGTCGCACATGATCAGCACACTGTGCACGCCGTTGTCGTCGCAGCGCTGTTTCAGCTCTGCCAGGTAGGTCTTGTCCTTTGCTTTATCCTTGAAGAACTGGTTCACATACTCCACAGCATCGATGCCGAATTCATTTTTGGCTTTTGCGGGAAAATCCAGGTTGGTCATTTCACCGGCAAACAATGCGCGGTGTAAAGACCATTCCGCCAGTGATATCTTGAAAAAAGGAGCGCCGCCCGCCGCTAGCCCCGCCGCAGCAGCGGTGTCCGCACCGGTTTCCTTTGAGCCGCCCGCGCCGCCACACGCGGCCAGTACGCCAGGCAGTATGCCCATGCCCATGGTGTAAACACTTAATTGTCTAAGGAACTCCCGGCGATTTTTTGATGTAGTCATATACGTGGTGAATTAGTTAATGAGAACAAAATACAAAATAAGCCGCAGGAATTTCCTGGTTGTCACTTTTTAATATTATTCAATTTGATAATATTTATTATCTTGCGGGCGTATTCACTAATACCATACCTATGAAAATTACCCGCGCACTTACCTTCCTGGCTGGCATAGCCTTATTTGCAGCCTGCAGTAAAGACGATGATCAACCGCCTACCGATGTGGCTATCAGCGGCAAGTGGAACATGGTGGCCCAATACAGGACCTATACGGACAACGGCACCAAGGATACGGTACACTATGCGGTGGACGTTAACTACTGGATATTTGAGCCGAACGAAGGCAAGATCTTCCAGATGAAGAATGCCCAGCCGGATACGGTTTTTTACAAGCTGATAGACGGCAACACGAAAGTGGTGACAGCGGTGGATGATGAATTTATTTTCCAGGCGGATACCCTGAGCATCCTGAGCCTGGAAAACAACCAGATGAAGCTGGAAGGCAACTATACCACGCCTTACCAGTTCAAGGTCATCTACCAGTTCGGTAAATAATTAAAATAATTAAATAGTGAGATGGTAAATGCTGCCTGCAGCCATGGCGGGCGGCATTTTACTGTTCCAGGAAAGCCAGCACCCTGCTGATCACCGCTTCATTGCGCATAATGCGGAAGTGCCCCTCTCCTTTTATTTTCAGGGACTGGATGGAAGGATATTGCTGCAGGAAAGTATCGATCTGCTCCTGCTTTACCAGGTGATCGTTTTCATCATAGGCTACTAAGATACGGCCGGCCTTTATCCTGTCAATATGCCGGAAAAGGTCCAGTTGCAGCAGGTCGCTCTGCAACCTTTCGGAGATCAACTGCCGCAGCCTCGGCATCACCTGCGGGGGTATACGAAACATTTGAAAAGTCTCATTAAAGACCACCGGTGCGCTTACAGCGGCGCTCACCATTACCAGCCGCGGCACCTGCACCGGTTTATGCACCAGTGTGAGCGCGGCATTCAGCCCGCCCATCGAATGGCCGATCACGCCATGTACTTCCCCGCTACGCTCCAGCAACTGTTCCAGCACATGCATCCACTGCACCAGGTTGGTTTGCTTCCCCTGTGAAGCCCCATGCGCCGGCGCATCAAAAGTGATCACTTCATACCCGGCGGCTACCAGTGCATGGATCATCTGTTTGAAATCAAAAGGACTGCCACCCCAGCCATGCAGCAGCAACACTTTTTTACCGGAGCTACCCCAGCGGTAGAGCATGAGCCGGAGCGGCCGTTCATCAAAAGGATAACGGCTAACGCTGGCCTTCTCCACCAGGGCGGTGTCTCTTACCGCCAGTTGCGTGCTGCGCAGCTTTCTTTTAGGCGGGGTGCTGTACATGGAGTAGATCACGCGGGCCGTAAGCCCCGGGAAGGGCCTGCCCAGCCTGGACAGTGCAAAAGCGGACATCCGCAGGGAAAATGGCAATACCTGTTGCTGCATATCCCTAAAATTAGACCATACGGTCTAAAATAAAAAATTAATTATTAACTGATCCGGCCTGGTAAACAGTGGTTACATCGTCTCCACCTCGTTGCGGTGGCGGGGTTTGTACACCAGGTAGTAATAGGCCAGTATCAGCACCCCCAGGGTAAAGGGGATCACTGCGATATGCTTGTAGGTAATATCCCCGGTAACGATATCCGCGTCAAAATGCAGGAACTCGCTGATCATCCAGTAAGAGTTGGCCGCTATCCATACCGTAATGGCCAGGTTATGGCAAAGCTCCGACATGAACTGCCGGGTGCGCCAGGCGATGATGATAGAGATGATCAGCGTAGGAAAGATCATGGCGATGCCCAGGGGCTTCCATATCAGGCACCAGCTAATATCCTTCAGCAGCCAGAAAACAATATGCAGGTTCTCCATCCGCCGGTAGCCGATCGGGATGCTGTACAGGGCACCATTGCCGGCGGCAGCCGCAGGTTGGGTAAGGGTATCTTGCTCCATGGCACAAAAATATAAAAAGTCCGTTGTCCCTTTATGCTTTCCGGCTAAAGCGCCCGCCTTACTTCCACGCTCCAGTCGCTGCCGCTTTCTATGTGATGCTTTTCCGCAAAGCTGCCCTGGTTCAACGCAAAGGAAAGGTGCATCAGGCTGTTCAGGTAAGCCAGCGGCTGCCCGGTAGGCACATCGCCAAAGGTGTGCGCGTAAGGCATGCGGCCCCGGTACACCTGCCTGCCTTTATGATACAGTGTTACCTGTAACTGGCTGCCGGCCGGTGCCTGCAGTTGCCGGAACAGGCTGTCCGGTATGTTGGTCCACAGGTTGCCGTACTGCACATCCAGGATGTCAATGGTGCCTTTGAGAACGCCCTTGTCAAGCGTGGCCGGCTGGTAGGGAATACGGAGCACGGTATCCGGCAGCGCCGGGCCTACCTGCTCAAACGTAATGGCGCCGGCGGCCAGTCGCGCGCCGGTATAGGCGTATACATCCCGCCCGTGGAAAGTGTAGGACTGCCGGGAATCCCGGCGGCGGTTCACCGCTTCATCGATCTCCCGCACGGCGGCTATCCCCTCCGCCCGGGCAATCAGCGTAAGCGTGCCGTTATCCGGCGTTACAATAAAATGCCCGGCTTTGGTTTGCAGCACCACCGATTTCCGGTCCGTGCCCACGCCCGGGTCTACCACGGATACGAACACGGTGCCGGCGGGCCAGTAAGGCACCGTCTGCGCCAGGCGGTAAGCGGCTTCCCAGGTATTATACGGCGGTATTTCGTGCGTAATGTCATACAGCTTCAGGTCCGGGGAAACGCCGCTGGCCACTCCTTTCATGGCGGAAACAGCGCCGTCCTTCAGGCCAAAATCAGACTGGAACACTACGATCCTGTTCTGCGCCTGCAAGGGAAGCAGGCTGCCGGCTAACAGTAACAGGTATACGGTCTTTTGCAGGAAAGTGATCATGATCAATTGAATGGAACGTGGCAATAAATTTAATGCAAAAAAATTAACGCAACTTTGCGCTAAAGCGATGGCGTTATGGAATACCGGGAATACCCGCCCAATAAACACCTGGCTAAGTACGTGGAATGCTACTGGTCCGCTTTTTCCGAAAAGCCGCCTTTCCGGGAAAAGGAGCACCTCATTCCCGATGGCACCATTGAGCTGATGTTCAATTTCGGCGACCCCTATGTGCAGTTGCGGAACGGGGAACGGCTGGCCGTAAAAGGCTCCCACATCATCGGCATCCGGAAACAGTCGCTGGTCATTTCCCAAACCGGCAGGCAGCATTTCTTCTGCATCCGTTTCAAGCTGGGCGGCGCATTCCCTTTTTTCAGGGTGCCGGCGCATTTGTTTGCCAACAGTTTTTATACCGTCCACGAGCTGTTTGGCAATACTTATAACGAGCTGGAAGAGCAACTGTACGAAGCGGCCGACAACCAGGAACGGGTGCGGATCACCGAAGCCTTCCTGCTGCGGCAGTTGCAGCCGGAGGCGCGCGATTACCGGTTCGTGGACAACTGCCTGCAGGAAATGCAGGATCACTGCCCGCAAAACATAGGGGCGCTGGCTGCACGCTTTAACACCAACTATAAAACCCTGGAACGCCGGTTCAGCAGCGTGCTGGGCCTTACGCCGGCAGAGCTGTTGAAAATAAACCGCTTCAACAATGCCGTACTGGCCATCTACTCCTGCAAATACCCCTCGCTTACCAGCGTAGCCCACCATTGTGGCTATTATGATCAGTCCCACTTTATCCGGGAATTTAAACAACTGACCGGCTTCACGCCCAAAGAATTTTTAAAGGAACAATTCACCATTGTACAGGTGATCCAGCCCGCCCTGGCAGAGCGCCTGTCCCGGTCCTGGAACTTCGCCGCCCTGTAGGCCGTTTTCAATTTAATCACATTATAATTTTAATAAATAAGAAATTATTTGTATTTTTCGGTTCCTGTAAACCGATATCTTTATTCTAAAGCGTTTTTTATCAACATGTTACGCCTATCTTTATTCCTTGCACCTATCGCTATTCTATCTTTATCCGCTACCATTGCTGACAAAACAGGTTTTCCGGGGGGCCGGCTTACAGACACGACCATTTTTCAGCTAACCGATACGCCTGCAACCCCGCTGATGAACAGCGGCATGGCGATTGAACTGGGGGTAAAATTCAGATCATCACAAAAAGGACGTATTACCGGCGTCCGCTTTTACAAAGGCGCCCGCACGGCCGGCGATTATACCGTGCATTTATGGGATGCGGCCGGCACCTCGCTGGCCACGGCTACCCTGAGCGCAGATACAACTGCCGGCTGGCAGCAGGTGGCGCTGGATACGCCGGTAGCCATCCAGGCCCATACTACTTATGTAGCTTCTTATTTCAGCAAGGCCGGCGACTATGCCACTACCAACCCCTTCTTCAGCAAGGCGGTGGTAAGCGGCTATCTCCGCGCGCTGGCGGATGGCGAGGATGGTCCCAACGGCCTGTATAAATATGCGGACAAGCCCGCCTTCCCGGACAAGAGCTTCGGGACGAGCAATTATTGGGTAGACGTAGTATTCCTACCGGACGCAACGGTCCCCGCTACCCCGGCCGGCAGCGTTACTGCTGCCACAGGCAAGGACGAAACAGCGCCCAACGTAAGCAGCATACACGCCGAACCGGGAGCCGACGGTACTGCCGTTGTTAGCTGGAGCACGGATGAAAATGCAGATGCAACGGTACATTATGATGCCAATGCCGACCAGCTCAACCTGCATGTGGATGATCCCACCCCGGCGCTGGACCACCGCCTGCGCCTGAATGGCCTGGTGCCCGGCGTTACCTATTATTTCCGCATTGCTTCCAAAGACAAGGCCGGCAATACGGTAACAAGGCCTCCCGTTACTGCGCCGCCCTTAACCTTTACCGTACAGCAGGGCCCCTGCGCCGTAGACAGCTCCATAGGCAATTTCAGCCAGGGCGCTACGGATATAGGAGCGCTGATCAACCCGAACGGGACCGTTACCCTGCAGCCGCAGATCAATGAAGAATTTATCAGCGTGCTGAAAGCCATCCCGGAAGGATGGTCCGGGGCCCGTTATAACGCTGACGGCACTACGGTGAACAATGAAGGCGTGATCACCGTGAACGGTACGCATATTTTCTCCAACCACAGCTTTGAGCCCGGCTCTTCCATTGAGTTCATGGCCGCCTTTGGCGCAGGCACCTACCAGAACATCGGCTTCTCCATTGACCAGCCTTATGCGGACGGCACCTGGGTCACCATCGGGCAGGGCGGACAGGCCAACGGCAACATCTATGCAAGGGCCTCCAACAATTCCGAGATCAGCCTGGGGGCCAACCTGCTGGGCGCGCTGCATCATTACCGCATTAAGTGGAATGCCGGCAACTTTGAATTTTTCGTGGATGGCAGCGAAAAACCCGCCGCCACCATCAACATAAAGATCACGGCTAAAATGTTTATCCAGGTAAGCGACTACGTGAGCACGGACGGCGGCCTGTCCGTAGACTGGCTGCACGTTACGCCCTATACGCCCAACGGTGTATTTACATCGCGGGTATTTGACGCAGGCGATGTGACGGACTGGGGCCTGGTAAGCTGGCATGCAGATACGCCTGCCGGCACTTCCGTATCCCTGTCCGTAAGCACCGGTAATTCTCCCAACCCGAATGACGGCACCTGGACTGCATTCAAACCCCTTAACCCGGGAGAAGGAGTAAACAGCAGCGGCCGTTACGTACAGTATAAAGCCGCGCTTAAAACCACGGATACCAAGGTAACGCCCGTGCTGCGGGATGTAACGCTGAACTGCAAGGGCAACAGCCGCATGATAGCCCGGGCGGTGCCGGCAGCCACACCTGAAAAGGCGCCTGCCGCGGCTCCCGCCAATGCCGGCCTGCATGTGAAAGTATCTCCCAATCCCAGCAGCGACTATTTTGAGCTGGTGCCTGCCGGCAGCAACGACAAACCGATCATGATCAACATACTGGACATTTACGGCCGCATCGTGGAATACCACCAGAAAGTAGCGCCGGGCAGCACCCTGCAGGTGGGCCAATCCCTGTCTCCCGGCAACTATTTCGTGGAAATGCTGCAGGGCTCCGAGCGGAAAACCGTGAAGATCGTCAAGGTCAGGTAATTTATTCACCACTTCATACCATTGTAAGTAGCAAGATCACAAGTGCTCTCCGCAGCGCTTGTGATCTTTTTTTATCAAACCGTATGGTTTATTTTTACAGGGTATGACCAAGGCAGAACGTACGCGCCGGTACATTATTGAGAAAGCGGCGCCCATCATTAACCGCAAAGGCATGGCCGGTACTTCCATCAGTGACATCATGGAAGCCACCCAACTGGCCAAAGGAGGCGTATACGGCAATTTTGAAAGTAAGGAAGAGATCTGCGCGGAAGCGCTGGACTACCTGCTGCGCAAAGTATCGGCTGCTATAGAGGCCAAGCTGGCAACGAAGCACAGCTACGGGGACAAGCTCTTTGCCCTGCTGGACTATTACAAGGGCTCCCTGAAAATACCGGGCTTTTCCGGCTGCCCGCTGCTGAACTTCGGTACGGAAGCGGACGATACCAACCCCCTGATCAAACAGAAAGTAAGCAAGGCCATCGCTTACTCGCAGCAGCGCATTGCCAGCATGATCAGCGCGGGAATTGCAGCGGGGGAATTTGCAAAGGAGCTGGATGCCGGCCTCTTTGCCCTGAAGGCCTTTGCCATGATAGAAGGCGCGCTGTGGATGAGCCATGTGCAGGGCAACAACCGGCAGTTGCGCATCGTTACCGACCTGTTGAAAAAAGAGATAATGGCCCATTCCCTGTAGCGGCAGGTACTATGCTGTCAAAAGCTCACACATCATAAGGCGAAGGGCTCACGGAGGTCCAGCCGCCATCCACCACCAGGCTTTGCCCGGTAATGTGCCGGGCCTGCGGCGATACCAGGAACAGGGCCGCATGCGCAATATCCGCCGCAGTGGCGGGGCGGCCCATCGGCGTTAGCCGCGACCAGGTTTTTGCATAGTCCGGGTCCGTTTCCGTCCTTTCCGTCAGCGTGGCGCCGGGCGCTACGGCATTTACATTGATGCCGAAAGGCGAAAGCTCCACTACCAGGCTTTTGGCCAGCATTTCCAGCGCGGCTTTGGTCATGCCGTACACGGCGAGCTGCTTATGCGCCTGGTGGCCGGTAACGGAAGAGGTAAAGAGAATGGAACCGCCCTGCCCCTGCTGTTGCATATACCGGGCGGCCTCCTGCGCCAGGAAAAAATTGCTGCCCAGGTTTACCTGCAGCACCCGGTAAAAATCCGCCTCGGGGTATGTCAGAAAATCACCGAACAGGGTAATGCCCGCGTTGCCGATCACGATATCCAGCCGGCCGAAGCGCTCCGCGGCGGTTTTCACCATCTGCCGGATAAAAGGGAGATCAGCGGCGTCGCCGCCTGCCGGCACACAGGCAGCGCCCGCAGGGTCAATAGCGGCGGCGGCCTGCTGCGCCAGTTGCGCATCTACATCGTTCAGTATCACGGATGCGCCCTGCTGCACCAGTTGCCGCACCATTTCATAACCTATCCCCTGCCCGGCGCCGGTAACAATGGCCACCTGGCCTTTGAAGATCGGATCTGTAGCCATGTATTGCGCTTTTTAGTTACGCCCTTCCCATGTAAGGGTCGCTGATGCTTTCCCGGCCTGTTTCCACCCTGCCGGCAAAGCGTTTTTCAAACGTGCGGAAGCCCTCCACCTGTACGCTGAAATCGTACCAGTTGTGGCTGTCCTCCAGGGTGAGCGCCAGGGTAGCGACGCCTCCCGCTTCAATATTACGGATTATGTCGTTCTTTTTATACGCATGATCTTTGATCACGGCCCGCAGCGCCTGCGGGCTGGTATTCCGGATGCTGAGCACCACGTTGCCGGTGGGCGTTTTCTTTTTAGGATCACGCTCATAGTCGAACCTGATCTCCACGGCCGGGTCTTTTTCATCCCCGGCAAACTCCCGGTAAAAGCCGTTAGGCCCGTGCAGGCGCAGGTGATACCGCCCGTTCTCAAACGCATCGGCCGGCCACTGGTAACGAAGACTGTCGCCGGCGGCAACGGCAAATACCCAGTTGCGGCAGCGCTCTTCCCTACCCTTTTCATCTTTGTATGCACCCGGCGCATATACCCGGAAAGGCGCGCCGGCAGCCTTATCGCCAAAGTGTGTATTGCCGGCGCTCATTTTGATTTCAAACTGCCGCTTACCGGCATCCCAGGCGCCGTCGGCATACAGCTCATAAGGCAGCGCGCAGGAAAGGCGCACGCCTGCCTCCTGTTGCGCGGGCTTGGCCAGGCTGTCCTGGTATCCGCCCGGTACAGGCTTGAATTTGGCGTTGTAAATATCTTCTACAAAGCGGTCGCGGTCCAGGAAGGGCAAGGGTTCCATTTTATCGCCGTTGTAAGGGCTGAAAGCAGTGGTCAGGTCGCCGCAAATGGTCCTTCTCCAGCGGCTGATATTTTCCTGCCGGATCTGCTTGCCCAGCTTTTGGGCAAAGAAGGTTTCCAGGAACTGCTGCGTGGAAGTATGGTCAAACACCTGCGAACAAACTTTACCGCCGCGGCTCCAGGGTGAGGCAATGATCATCGGCACACGGAAGCCCAGTCCAATGGGCGCTTCCCGCGCTGCCTGCCGGGGAATACCCTGGTGCAGCTCATTCTCCAGCCGCACGTACTCTATTTCAGTGTCGATCCCCTCAGAACATTTGCCCGTTTCCGGCCGTTTGGCGTCCGGGATAGAGAAGGGCACCACATGATCATAATAACCATCGTTCTCATCGTAGGTAACAATGAAAATGGTTTTCTTCCATATTGCAGGATTATGGGTAAGAATGTCCAGTATCTCGGATACATACCAGGCGCCGTACCAGGGTGCGCTGGGGTGGTCAGAGAAGTTCTGCGGCCCTGCCAGCCAGGAAACGGCGGGCAGCTTGCCTTCGTTCACATCTTTCCTGAACTGGTACAGCAGGTCGCCGGCAGGTACGGTCAGTTCCCGTTGCGTACCATTATCGTCATAGCTGAGCTTTGACAGGGAGCGGTAACCCGGATCACCGGAGTTGACCACGAAGGCGCTGTAATACAGGTGCTTCTCCTGCTCGGAGAGCCTGTCAAAATTCTCCCGGCTCCATTTTTCCAGTTCCGCCTTCGCCTGATCCAATGCCGCCTGTTTTTTCTCCATGGCGATCTTCGCCTTGCGGGCCGCTTCTGCGGAAGAAGGGCTGGCCTCCTGCAGCTCCGCGATCTCGCCGGGCAGGGTTTCCACCTGCCGCTGCATGCTCTGTATGTATTTAGGCGCGAACTTCACATGGTAGGCGGCAAAGAATTCCAGCAGGTTGCAACCGAAGTTGGACAACCAGGACCGCTCCTGCCCTTTAAAGCCGCCGCCGCAACTGATCTCGTTCTGGTAAAATTTCCAGGAAATGCCCTGCTGCGCCAGCAGCTCCGGGAAAGTGCCCCAGCCCAGCTTTGCAAAGCTGTAATCGGTATTGCGGATATGCGCTTTGGGCCTTCCGTCTTCCTCATGGGTGATCTTGCCCGTCCAGAAAAAAGAGCGGTTAGGCGTAGTGCTGGTCATGGCGGAGCAGAAATGCTGGTCGCAAATGGTAAAAGCGTCCGCCATCGCGTAGTTGAACGGCAGGTCTTCCCGCGTGTAATAGCCCATTGTAAGAGGCATGTGCGCATACTCCTGGTGACGGGATTTCTTGGAAGGCAGCCACTGGTCATACTTGCCTTCATTATGCGCATCTACCTGGCTGGCGCGGGAATGCGGCAGGTCGCCCATCCAGGTAACGCGGGTATCTTTAATATCCAGCCGGAAAGGCCCGTAGGTATGGCCTTTTTCGTCCGTTTGCTGCCATACCGGTTTTTGATCCGGCAGGGTCACCGCCCGCGGGTCATTAAAACCGCGCACGCCCCGCAGGGTACCAAAGCAGTGGTCAAATGACCGGTTCTCCTGCATCAGTATCACCACATGCTCCGCATCCAGGAAAGTGCTGCCAGGCGCAGGATCAATGGCAAGCGCCCGCTGAATGGAAGCAGGCATTACAGCAGACAGGCCGGCAGCGCCGGATAGCAGCATTGATTTCTTCAGGAACTCCCGTCTTGTATCCATGACAAATAGTATAACACGTTAAGGTCCGTGAATTTAATACGGTGGGTAAACAAATAAAAGCCGCGGACATTAAAAAATGCTTAACTGGTGAATGGACGGGATGAAAGGTCACTGCCTGCCCCGCAGGTACTCCATGAACTTCTGCTTATAGCTTCTGCCTACGGGAATGGTATGCTCACCGATGGTCACAAGGTCGTTGCTGAAGCCGCATACGCGGTCCAGCGCCACGATATAGGATTTGTGGACGCGGAGGAACTTGCTGTCCGGCAGCTTCTCCTCCATGTAGCTGATACGCTGGTAGGTAACCAGCGAACGTGTATCCGTGATGATGCGGATGTAATCTTTAATGCTTTCTATATAAATGATCTCTTTGAGGTATACTTTGGCCAGCTCCTTGTTCACCTTGAAGTACATATACGCCTGCTCAAAAGCGTTGGACAGGTGCCCGGCTTCATGATGGCTGAGGTACAGCTTATACTGGTTGAACTTGGCGATGGCCTTGAGGAACCGGTCAAAGGTGATCGGTTTTACCAGGTAATCCAGCGCATCCAGCTCAAAGCCGTCTGCCCCGTACTCGCGGAAAGCGGTGGTAAAAATAACCGGCGGGCGTTGCGGCAGGGAACGTATCAGCTCCAGGCCCGACATCTGGGGCATGGCAATGTCCAGGAACACCACATCCACCATGTTCTTTTGCAACAGGGCAAATGCTTCCAGTGCATTATTACAGATAGCCGCGATCTCGAAGTGGTCGATCTTTGACACATAAGAACGCAGCAGCTCCTGTGCAGGAGGTTCATCATCCACGATCATGCAACGTATCTTCATGTATGCTTTTTTTAAGCTTCAGGATGGTCAGGAAAGAATCATGCTCTTTAATGCATTTGAATTCATACCTGCCGGGGTACAGTATCTCCAGGCGTTTTTTTACATTCTCCAGCCCTATGCCGTTCTTGCTGCCGTTCCCGTTATGTTCCCTGCCGTCGCAACTGTTCTCTATTTTCACGGAAAGCCAGTCGCCGTTCAGCGCAATATCTACCCGGATCCAACTGTCCCGGATATTGTTGGAAGCCCCGTGCTTGAAGCTGTTCTCCACCAGGGGCAGCAGCAGCAGGGGCGCTATGCTGAAATGATCCACGGGATCAAAAACGTTCAGCGACACGTCCAGCCTTTTGCCGTAGCGCACTTTTTCCAGCGCAATGTAATTGTTGATATATTCCAGCTCCTTGCTGAGCGGTATGGTGGTTTGCCGGCTGTCGTACAGCATGTAGCTCAACAGGGCGGACAGGCGGTAGATGAGTTCCGGCGTTTGCCCGCTGTGCTGCTGCGCATAGGAGTAAATGTTATTCAGCGTATTGAAGATGAAATGCGGCTGCACCTGGCTTTTCAGCAGCTCCAGTTGCGCCTCCGCCTTGTCGCGCTGCAGTTGCTGCGTGGTGCGCTGCTGCTCGTACCAGGCTCTTAAAAAGTAGAACATGGCGTACAGCGCCACAATCAGGTAGGTATTCACCGCCTCTATCAGCAGCTTGGGCGGAAACCAGTAGGACATGGTTTCCTGCCCTTCCGGGTAGTACAACGGGTACGTGTAGTAATAGTTGAAAGCCCTGCGCGCCAGTGTAAAAACAATGGCGCTGAACGCAAACAGCAGCCAGAATATTTTCCGCTTCCCTTTCAGGAAATAGCGGGCTATCAGCACATTCACGGTAAACCAGGTGGCGCCGAAGGTAATGGGCACAATCACGGCCGCATTGATGGCATAGCGCCGGTACTCGCTGCCTACAGCGGCATTGCCCAGCCATTCATATAAAAAATAGAATGCCCAGAACACGAAGTTGAAGCCCATATTGCGCGGAAAGCGGTTCATCCGGAACTAAATTAAACATATTATGCCATGCGGCTAAACCCTGTTTCGACAAACGACCGGATTGCGCTACGAATGGCATTGATGGCGGTGGCCTTCCGCTGGACGAATAATGACCGCATTCGGCTAAATAGGCCTTCCCGTTACGCACAAGGTCTGTAATTTGGTTGCAACGCAAACATGCACGTTATGCCTACATTCAATTTTAATATTAACGGCGCCATGCGGCAGTTTGAAGTGGATGCGGACATGCCGGTATTATGGCTGCTGCGGGATTATGCCGGGCTTACAGGTACCCGCTATGGATGCGGCATTGCCCAGTGCGGGGCCTGCACCATCCACCTGGACGGGAAGGCGGTGCGCTCCTGCACCGTTACCTGCGCAGCGGCAGCCGGCAAAAAGATACTTACCATTGAAGGGCTGTCGCCCGATGGCAGCCATCCCCTGCAGCAGGCGTGGATACAGGAAGACGTACCCCAGTGCGGGTACTGCCAGGCCGGGCAGATCATGTCGGCCGCCGCGCTGCTAAATACCAACGCCTCTCCTTCCGACGATGCCATACATACCGCAATGGCAGGCAACATCTGCCGTTGCGGCACTTATGTGCGTATCCGGAAAGCTATTAAAACCGCTATTGCTTTACAGGCTAAAACCAGCTCGTTATGAACAGGCGCCAGTTTATGCGGGTAATGCCGCTGGCAGGCGGCGGCTTTATGCTCAGTTTCTATGGCCTGGGCAAAACGCCGCCTGCCATGCAGGATACCGCCCCTACCGCGGAAAGCGCCGCCCTGGGCGATTTCCTTTCCATCCTTCCCGGCGGGGAAGTGATCTTCAACGTTACCCGCCACGAAATGGGCCAGGGCGTTAGCACCGCGCTGGCCATGATCATCGCGGAAGAGCTTTGCGCCGATTTCCGGCAGGTAAGCATAACCTACCCGGATGCCGACCCGCAAAAATATACGGAAGCCAAAGGCGGGCATGGCACCGGGGGCAGCTCCACCGTGATCAGTATGACGCCGATCCTGCGCCAGGCCGGCGCTACGGCGCGGGAAATGCTGGTACAGGCCGCTGCGGCGCAGTGGAACACCACGCCCGCTAACTGCTATGCAGCCAATCACGCAGTCATTCACCGCAAAACCGGCCAGCAGGCCGGTTTTGGAACGCTGGCTGCTGCCGCTGCCAAACTGCCGCCGCCTGCTTCCGCGAAGCTGAAAAACAGCAAAGACTTTTCCATCATCGGCCAACCGCAGCCCGGCAAAACATTACCACTGTTGGTGACCGGCAAGCTGGCGTACGGCATGGACGCAAGCGTGCCGGGCATGCAATACGCTTTGGTTGCCCGCTGCCCGGTTTTTAAAGGAAAAGTAGGATCGTATGATGCCGCCAAAGCCCTCGCCGTAAAAGGGGTCAGCAAGGTTGTGACCACCCGCGCGGTGGCCGGCCTGCAGGGGCCTGTATATCCTTATGATATACGCGAGGGCGTGGCCATCATCGCCAGCTCTTACTGGGCGGCCAAAAAAGGCAGGGACCAGCTCACCGTGAACTGGGAGGAAGGCCCGCATGCCCATGCCAGCATTGCCGGGTTTGAGGCGATGGCAGCGCAGCGGGGCGGGCAGCGTATAGACCCGGTAGGTTATACCGGCGAGGTGAATGCCATTGCCAATATAGACCATGCCAAACACAGCCTCCGCGCCGGTTATGTGTTCCCCTACATGCTGCATTCCCTCATGGAGCCGCTGAACTGCACGGCGCACTTTAAAGGAGATAGCTGCGAGCTGTGGACCGGCACGCAATGGCCTGAATACATTACGGACGAGATCCACCGCATCTTCGGCATCCCGAAGGAAAAGGTACTGATCCATCTCTTTCCTTCCGGCGGCGGCTTTGGCAGGCGGGCTTTTCCCGATGCAGCCATCGAAGCCCTGTGCATTTCCAGGGAAGCGGGCAATATTCCCGTAAAAGTGACCTGGACACGGGAAGACGATCACCAAACAAACTTTGCGCACTGCTACCAGCGCCTGGACTACCAGGCGGCCTGGGACGATAACGGGCAATTATACGCCTGGTATGAAAAAGAATGCCGCACCTACATGTGGGACCGTACCTACCCCGCTACGGAGCTCACCAGCATTGGTTACAACATTCCCAATATCCGTTACGATTTCGAAGACCTCACCAGCCAGAGCATTATACAATCCACCGCCTGGCGCTCTGTTATGAGCAACGGCTGGGCGCTCAGCGAATGCTTCGTGGATGAAGTAGCCGCCACGCTCAAAAAAGACCCTTACGCCTTCCGGCTGTCCCTGCTCGTAGAAGGCCGGGAAGTGAATGTGGGCCGCGCAGAGAAGGTCAGCAACACCCGCCTGCTGAAAGTGCTCCGGCTGGCAAAGGAAAAAAGCGACTGGGACCACCCCCTGCCCAAAGGCCGTGGGCGGGGCATTGCGGCCTACCCGTATGGCAACAGCTATTGCGCCATTATAGCCGAAGTGACCGTGCAGGACAACAAGGTGAGCGTGGACAAAGTGATCTGCGCAGTGGACTGCGGCATGGTGGTGAACCCTTCCGGCGCCAGGAACCAGGTGGAGGGCGGTGTGGTATGGGGCCTCTCCGCCCTGCTGTATGGCGGCGTGGATATCAGGAACGGCCGGGTAACCGGCGGCAACTTCAACCGCCATAAAGTAGTGCGCATCCATGAATGCCCGGACATTGAAGTGCATTTCGTGGAAGCGCAGGATGAACAGCCCTGGGGCCTGGGCGAAATTTCCAACCCGGTAACGGTGCCGGCTGTACTGAACGCCATCTATGCCGCTACCGGCAAAAGGGTGAGAACATTACCCGTAACCCTGAACCATACTGACGTATGATGAGATCCGCCACTTTTTTCTTTATCATACTCCCGTTTGCCGCCGTGGTTGCCTGGCTTAGCCTGCAGGCGCAATCCTCCTTTGACCTGAAAGCCAGCATGGAACGCGGCAGATCCCTGTATGCCGCTTACTGCCAGTCCTGCCACGGCGCGGAGGGCTTGGGCATGGAGGGCGTGTTCCCGCCACTGGCCGGCTCCGACTACCTGATGGCCAACCGCCAACGCGCCATACAACTGGTGCTGTACGGCGCCTCCGGCGAGATCACGGTGAAGGGCAAGGTATACAATCAGCCGATGCCCGGCTTTGACCTTAGCGACCGCGAAGCCAGCGATGTCCTCAACTACATCCGCAATGCCTTTGGCAATAAAGGCGACGCCATTATGCCCCCCGCCGTAAAAGCCGCCCGGAAATAAGCGCGCCATCTGGCGTTTTTTGCTTATTATTAAATATGCGAATCCTGTGGAAGTATTTCAGACAACAAAAGTGGTGGGTGGGCTTTGCCCTTGTGCTGGCGGGCATTGCCCAGTTGCTAAGCCTTACGGACCCTATCATCTTCGGTAAGATCATAGACGATTACGCCACCAATCCCGGCGCTATGAGCGAGCCCGCACTGGTGCGGGGCGTATTGTACTGGCTGGGCATCGCTATCGCCATTGCCATCGCGGCCAGGATCGCCAAAGCCTTCCAGGAATATTTCACCCGGAAGGCCGTGCAACTCTTCGGCATGCAGATATTTAATGACGGCCTGAAGCAGACCCTGCGCCTTTCCTTCCAGGAATTCGAGGAGCAGCGCAGCGGCGAGACCCTCTCCATCCTGCAGCGGGTAAAGACCGACACAGAGCGGTTCATCAACTCCTTTATCAACGTGCTGTTCTCTTCCATTGTAGGTATGGGCTTCCTGGTATGGTACGCCGTTACACGCAACTGGATGCTGGTGCCCGTTTTCGTGATCGGCATACTGGTGCTCGGCTCCCTCACCGGCCTGCTGAGCAAGCAGATCAAAACCGTGCAACGGTCCATTAACAAGGAGACCAATAAGATGGCGGGCGTTATTACGGAATCGCTGCGCAACATAGAGCTGGTAAAAAGCCTGGGGCTAACCTTCCCTGAAATACGCCGGCTGCGGGTGCAAACGCAACGGATATACGACCTGGAAATGCTGAAAACAAAACGGGTGCGCACGCTCTCCTTCCTGCAGGGCACCACGCTCAACCTGTTGAAGCAGTCCGTGCTGTTCATCCTCTTATGGCTTATTTTCCGGCATGTGCTCAGCACCGGTGAGCTGATCGCCATGCAGTTCATTTCCACCTCCATTTTCGGCCCCTTGCAGGACTTGGGCAATATCATCCTCAACTACCGGGAAGTGGAAGCCTCCGTGCTGATCTTTGACCAGCTCATGCACAAGCCCGTGGAGCAAAAGCCGGAAGCGCCCATTGCTACCGGGCCTTTAAAAAGTATCCGTTTCGAGGAAGTGGTGTTCCGGCATAAAACGGCGCAGCTCAATGCGCTGGACGGCGTATCCTTTACCGTGAATGCCGGGGAGACCATTGCCTTTGTAGGCCCCTCCGGCTCCGGCAAGTCCACCCTGGTAAAGCTGCTGGTAGGGCTGTACCGGCCGGTTTCCGGCGCCATCCTGTTCAATGATATCGCCTCTACGGATATCCGTTATAATGAGCTGCGCCGGCAGATCGGTTTTGTCACGCAGGACACCCAGCTATTTGCCGGCACCATCCGCGACAACCTGCTGTTTGTAAAAGCAGACGCCACGGACCACGAGATCATGGACGCCCTGCAAAAAGCCGCTTGCACCGGCCTGCTGGCCAGGTCCGAAAAAGGCATTCACACGCTGCTGGGAGAAGGTGGCATGAAGCTGTCCGGCGGCGAGAAACAGCGCATCTCCATTGCCCGCGCGCTGCTCCGGCATCCGCGGCTGCTCATTTTTGACGAGGCCACTTCTGCGCTGGACTCGCTCACGGAAGAAGACATCACCAATACCATCCGCGATATCTCCGCCGGCCGGGAACGGATCACCGTGCTGATCGCGCACCGGCTCTCCACCATTATGCACGCGGACGTGATCTATGTGCTGGAAAAAGGACAGGTATCCGAAACCGGTTCGCACGCGCAACTGCTGGAGAAAAAAGGGCTGTATTATGCCATGTGGCGGCAGCAGGTAGGCGAAAGGAGGATGGCGTTATAGCTTCCTCCGCAAATACTGCTGCTTCTTGTCCTCAAACGCCTGCCTTTCTTCTGCCGACAGCCGTTGCTCGTAGCGCGGCGGCAATGCCAGTTGCTCTTTTACCTGCAAGGGTTGCTGGTCTACCAGCACCTTTTGTCCCCTGCCCTTCCGCTCTACCCGGAAAGCATCATACAGGCCACCCGTTACGGTAAAGGACTGGTAGCTGATATGATCCGCTTCCACCGTCAGCACCTGGAACAGTTGTATATCCGCGGCGGCGCGCTGCAGCCATTCCCCCAGCCCGGGCATGTACATTTTAGGCCCGCTCACGGAGGTGACATACACCGGCCCTTTCAATGGCTGCCGCGGCGTTTGCGGCGACTGTTCCGCTACGCCCCTTCCATAGGTATGGTCATGCCCTGTCAGCACCAGGTCTACCCCGTACTGCTCAAACATCTGCAGGAACGCATGGCGCAGCGACAGGTTATCCCGGCCGTTTGCAGAAGAGAAAACGGGATGGTGCATGGTAACGATGGTCCATTTGTTGGGATTGTGCTTCAACAGGTTTTCCACCCAGGCCACCTGCCGGGCGCTGTCTGCCGGGTTAAGCAGGAAGGCCTGGGAGCAGATGGAGATGATGCGCACCTGCTGGTAGTCCACGTAGTAAGCTACTTCCTCCAGCCCGGCAGGCCCGTTCTCCGGGAAGGCGAACATGGGGCGCCAGTGTTTGGTCAGCGTCAGGTTGCGTTGCTCATCCCGGTAATACTCATGGTTGCCGGGGGTGGCAATAACCGGCATGGTGCCGAATATCCATCCGCCCGCATAGCACCATTCCCCCCATTCCCGGTCGGTATTGGTGCGGTTGATGAGGTCTCCCGCGTGCAGGGAGAAGGCCGCCTGCGGCGCTTTTGCATAGGCGGCGCGGATGCTGCGGGACCACAGCTCCTTGTGCTCGTTCTGCGCATCGCCCAGGTAGAGAAAGGAGAAAGGGCGGAACTCCGCTGCCGCCGTTGTAAAATGCTGCCATTCACTCCAGTGGCTGCTGTCGCCTACGCGGTACATGTATTGCGTGGCTGGCTCCAGCCGGTCAAATGTAACGGTATGATAATGGGCGCTGGCGGCGCCCAGGTCCAGGCGCTGCGTAACGGCGTTGAATAAACGCGCGCTATCCTCCCGGGCCGGGTGCGGGGTGGCCGGTTTTAGCTGTGCGCTGCCGCCGGTAAGCGTATCGGTGCGCCAGGTCACGGCCTGCGTGGTGGCCGGGTTCCCGTTAAAGGTCAGTATGATCCTGTCCGGCGTGGCGGATGCAGGATAAGGCTCCTGCTGGCCATAGGCTGCGGTATGCAGTGCTATGGCCAGCAGGGTGATGATGTATCGTATGGATATTTTCATTGCTTTGATATTCATTTCATTTTAAAATTAAAGCCGGAAGCTGATACCGGCGCTGCCCCACCATCCGTCTATATAGGTGTTCAGCGGGTATTGCGCAGTGCCCAGGTAATCGCCGCGTTTTGCCCGGGTCAGGTTGCTGAGGTTCAGCACGGCCTTCAGCCGGGGTGTGATCTGCTGGCTGGCGGAGAAGTCCAGTTGCGTGCGGCCTTTCTCATGCTCGTCCAGTTCCGGCACATCGCCTACGGATGCCAGGAAAGCGGCAAAGAAATAAGCGGACACGCGCCCGGAGAAACCATGCTTCTCATAGGTCAGCGATACATTGCCCACATGCGGCCGCATTTCCGGCAGGGCAATATCGCGGGTGGTGACGATGCCCGGCACCGTCAATTTTGAGTGGATATAGCTGTAATTGGCGTAAATGCCCAGACCGTTCAGCACGCCGGGCAGGAAGGTTAGCTGCTGCTGCCAGGCTATTTCAATGCCGTACACCTTGCCATTGGCGCCGTTGGACACGGTGTTGATACGGTACCCGTCAAACTCGCCGCCCTGCTGCTCGTAGGAATAGTCGAACAGCACATCTTTTACATCCTTGTAGAACACGCCGCCGCTCAGCAGGCCGATGGAGGCAAAATAATGCTCAAACAGGAAGTCGTAGTTCGTGGCGGTTTCTTCCACCAGGTCCGGGTTACCCTGGTTGATACGGCTCCTTCTTCTTTCAATCTCCTTCCAGGGCACCAGGTCGTAATAATTCGGGCGGGACAGCGAACGGGTCACAGCCGCGCGCAGGTTGGTGCGCTCTGACAGCTTGTACTTTACATTGAGCGAAGGATAGAAGCCATGAAAGGCATTGCGGTGATCGATCTTCGTGGTGGAGATGTATTTGCCGGTTTCATCCATCAGCACTTCATTACCGGTATAGTCAAAAGAGGTACGTTCAAAACGCACGCCGGTCACGATATCCCATTTTTTCATGCGGAAGGTGCCCATCACGTAAGCGGCCGCCAGGTCTTCCTTCCCGTTATAGGAATCCGGGTCTGTATTCTGCCGGGTATAGGTAGGATCTTCGCTGAACCTGCTGCCGTTCTCCCGGAAATACTGCTCCATGCGCTCCGTTTCCGGGAAGCCATGCAGATGCGTATAGCCGTCCAGGAAATCCTTTCTCTCGTAGCCGGACAGGTAATCGGACAGCCTGAAATCGGGTTCATCCTCCAGCAGCACATGATTGTAATAGTTGCGGAAACGCTCGTTGGTCTTATAGCGGTAGCGGCCCCCGAACTTGATGGCCAGGCTTTTGTCCTGCCCCAGCTCAAAGGTGCGGGTAGCGTTCAGCGTTACCTGGGCGTCTTTATCATCCACCCTTTCATGGCGGTTGATATAGTTGCGGGTGGTATAGTTGCTGAGATCATTGGCCGCTGCATGGTCAAAATGTATCACCGGGAGATCGGGCTGTGAAAGGTCCAGGCGGGCGGACTGGTCTTCCAGGTTAAAGGAAGCGTTCCAGTATTTGGGCTGGTCATAGAGGCCTTTGTTCAGGTTCACGTCATAATCTACCTGGAACTGCCGCAGCAGGGTTTTACCACCGAAGTTGAGGGTGATGATATCGCGGTGATAGTCGCGCCAGCGGCCTTCACGGTAAATGGTCATGTCCGTCACATGATCCTGCCCGTCGTATTCCCCTATGCCGTAGCCGATGCTGCCGGAATACTGGAACTCGTAATATTTGTTATAGATGGTGCGCAGGTACAGGGAAGTATTGGGGCTGGCGTCATAGCTGAGGTCCAGGGTCAGGCCCAGGTTCTTCCGGTCTATTTTAAAGGCCTCGCTGGTAATGCTTTCCGGCTTGCGGGAAGTTACGCCTTCCACTTCAAAATCCTCGTAAGATATATCCATCCGGTCCTGCCCGCGGGTAGACGCGAAGTAGCTGGCGCTCAGCAGGTAGCCCAGCCTTTTCCGCTTGCGGCCGTAAGAAAGGGAGAGATCATAATTAGGCTTTTGCGTCAGCGCATTGTACCCGATCAGCGCCTTGCCGCTGAGCACAGGCGTGGCCTCCTGGGCGCTTTTGCTGATGATGTTGATCACGCCACCGGTAGCGTCCGCATCCCGGTCGGGCGTCAGGGTTTTGATGATCTCGATGGATTCCACGGTATTGGACAGCACGCCGTTGAGGTCCGTGGTGCGGGACTGTGTTTCTGTTGCCGGCACGCGGTTCCCGTTCAGTTGCACGGCGTTGCGGGTAGGGTCCAGGCCGCGGATGATCACGTCCCTTGCCACGCCATAACTATAGCCTACCGCTACACCGGGCACACGCTGCAGGGACTCGGACACGGTATTATCCGGGAACTTTTCCATCTGCTCCTGCGCCAGCACATACTTTATGTTATCCGCGTTCCGCATGGCGTTGAGCGCCTTTGCCTCCCCGCGGCGGATGCCCGTTACCGTTACCCCGCTCAATGCTTTGGTCAGGGACTCCAGCTCAAAGGTGAGCTCCAGCAGTTGCCCCTCTTCCAGCACCACCTGTTTTTCTGCCATGCCAAAGCCCAGGTAGCCGGCCAGCAGGGTATATTTGCCGGGTTTGATATCCGCCAGCAGGAATTGCCCGTCCTTATCCGTGGTAGCGCCGGCCGCGGTACCTTTGATCCGGACAGTGGCGTAGGGCAGTATCTGCCCGTTGCTTTTATCCAGCACGCGCCCTTTGATCACGCCGGGCTTCAGCACGGGCGCCTTTCTTAGCGGGCGGAGGTATACTTTGTTGCCCGACAGTTGCGCAGTACAGTTATTACCGGCCAGCACGCGGTCCAGCACTGCATCCAGCGCAGCATTGCGCACACGGATGCTGACCGGCGCCGTTTGCCGGATGTCCTCCTCGTAGTAGGTGAACGCCAGGCCGGTAGCCTCCTGCAACTGCGTTAGCGCCTGCTGCACGGTGCCCTCCTGCAACTGCAATGACACCTTGTAATCGCTGAGGCGCTTTTCCTGCGCGCCTGCTGCCAGGCAAAGGAAGAACAGGATGGGCAACAGGATGCCCGTGCGCCTGGGAAGAACGCGGTAGACTTTTGATCTCATAGTATGTTTTTATTTTTTTCTTTGTAAGAAAATGATGTTGTCCCTTGTGAAATAGTCTATTTTACCGGACGCCTTCAGCGCCGTGAGAATGCCGTTCAGTGTAGGTTTGTCAAACATGGATGAGAAGCGGAGCGCGCGGAGCGCCGGCTCGCTGAATACCACCTTCACATCAAAGTACCTTTCCAGCAGGGCGGCCACTTCGTGCAGCGGGGCAGCCCGGAAAATGAGGCCGCCGTTCTGCAGCACGCCGGCCTCTGTTGCGGGTATGCGCCTGATCTCCCAGCTATCCTCCTGTATGTTGTAACGGAACGACTGGCAGGGCAGCAGCGTGGCCAGGTCCTGCCCCTCCTCCTTCAGTATCTTTACTTTTCCTTCCACCAGCGTGACCCGCAGTTGCTGCGCGCTGTCATATTGCATATGAAAAGCAGTGCCCAGCACTTTGGTAACCAGTTGCTGCGTGTGTACCAGGAAGGGACGGGCGCTGTCTTTCGTGATGTTAAAGAAACCTTCACCGGTAAGGATCACCTCCCGCTTGTCCGCATCAAACTCATTCGGGAAGCGGATGCTGCTGAGCGGCGCCAGCCGCACGGTAGATCCTTCGGGGAAAGTGATAACGGTAGCGCGTCCTGCAGCCGCCTTTATCTGCTGCCAGGCCGCGGCTTTCCGCTCCGGCTGTTTGCGGGACTGGATGAAGAACAGCAGGGCGGTGAGCATAGCCGCCAGGGAGCCGGCCATGAGGAGCCACCTTTTCCGGTAGCGTTTGCGGGAACGGGCCACCGGCGCCGGATGATGCAGTTGTGAGATGGCGCGCAGCCTTGCAAAAGCCTCCCCCTCCTCTTCCGCCGCTACAAAGCTGCCTTTCAGCTCCCCGTAGAGATCGCGGCAGGCCTGGGACGACAGGAAAAGATGGCGCCAGCGCTCCTCCTGCTCCTCGTCCGCTTCCCCGGCCAGTATGGCGTACACCAGTTCCCAGTCAATATGTTCCTGCGTTCTGCCCACTGTCAAATACCTTGCTTTGAATGTTTGAATTGTATCCTGAAGTATTCCCGCAACCGTTTATGGGCCTTGTGCAACTGGAAGTGCACGGTGCCTTCCGAAAGCCGCAGCAACTGCGCAATCTCGAGAATGGTATATTCATGGAAGCGGTATAGCCGGAAGATCTCCCGTTGCCGGTGTGTGAGGTGTTCCAGCGAACGGTGTATCTCCGTTTCAATATCCCTGATCCGGAAGGAAGCAGGCGTATCGGCGTAGTCGTTACAGTATTCCCTTTCGATGGAGTCGCTCAGCTCCTCCACGATCAGTATCTTTTTGCGCAGTACGTTAAAGGTGGCGTTCCTGGCGGCGGTGGAGAGGTAGGCCTTTACATTCTTTTCTATAATGATGTCTTTCCTTTTCTGCCATAGCTGGTGCAGTACATCCGCTGCAATCTCCTCGGCATCCTCGCTGTTGTTGCTGTAATGGAAAGACACCTCCCGCAGGACGCTGTAATATTTCACAAACAGCACTTCAAATGCCTTGTGGTCGTCCTGCCGGATGTATTCCATTAAAAGCTCGTCTACATGTTGGCTCATGCTGCGGTGGATCACTTGTTCATACTAAAAGACACAAGTTTCGCAGCATATTTATACAATAGTATGTTATGGAATGGTTAAGCCTTGAAACAGGCGCCGTTCCCGGCGCCTGGCAGTCAGCCTTCCGCGGGGGTATACTTCACAATATCGATCCCCACGCCGTTGGGGTCCTCTATGGCAAAATGCCGGTCACCCCAGGGCTCGTCGCGGATATCGATCTTAATGGGCACGCCCTTCTTTTTGATCTCCTGGTACATCTTGTCCACGTCCTCCACCTCGATGGTCAGGTACATGCCCTGTCCCTGGAAAGGCGGGTGAAAGAGCGGTTGCTGGGAGGGGTGGTTGGGCAGCAGGAAGCTGATGGCCGCTTCGTGGCCGGGCGTGTGCAGCAGGAGGTAGAACTCATTCTCAAAAGTGACCCCGAAATTCAGTATACCCGTGTAGAAAGCCTTGCTTTCGGCCAGTTTGGTAGTAATAATGCCTGCATTCAGTTTCATGGTGCTGGTGTTTTTATGGGTGATGGTATTTTGTGCATAAGCGCCGGCGGCGATGCAAACGGCGGCAAAAAGGATGGATAATCGTTTCATGCGATGCGGATGTTTTGAACAGTACAAAATTGCGGTGATCCGCAGCGGGAACATTGTAAAAATCGGACAACTTAGCGGCCGAAAGCCTTCCCGGGCGTAACGCCGTAAAAGTTCCTGAACTCCTTGATAAAATGGGCCTGGTCATAATAACCGGCATCAAAGAAAAGTTTGTTCTTCCGCAGGCTCTGGGAGGAAGGCTTGGCCCGGAGTATGTTTTGAAAGCGGACCACCTTGCTGAAGGTTTTGGCATTGTCCCCGATATAAAACCCGAAAAGGCGCCGCAATTGCCGGGAGCTGATGCCGGTATCCAGGTCTGTCTCCACGTTCAGCACGCCGAAATGCTTCAGGATAATGGCAAGGGCTTCATAAAGCCGGTTGTCCGCATCCAGCGTGATATTGGAAAGATGAGCGGTAAAGTACCCGTCAAACAGGGCTTTGACCTGTGCAGGGGTTTGCCCCGGCCCAAAAGTGCCTGCAATAAACCGGGAGGCGGCGGGCACTACGGCAGACAGGTGCTCAAAGCGGTTGCTGATCTCCGCGGCATTCACTTTAAAAAGCTGGGGAAACATGGTGGGCAGGAAGCGGACCCCTACATAATGAAATGAATTGTTCAGCGGGAACTCGGTATATTTTTTACAAAAGCCCATTACAAAGTTCTCCCCGGGATCATTCAGCTCAAAGAAAATATCTATGCAGCCATCCGCCACTACCCGGTAGTTGAAAGGCTCCTGCAATGCCCGGGTGGTTTTCAATTCCCAGTAGCAGTAGATAAAATCCTGCAGTGAGGGATCAGGTAAAAATTCATAGTAGGTCACATGATCAGCGGTTTGCTTTACCGTAGGCTGGATGGGCATGTAGAGCTGCCTGACCGCTGCGAGTATTTCCATGGTGTGCTGCTGTTTGTAGGCGGTGTAAATATAGCAAGATAACCTGAAGCTGAGGACTTTCAAAACAAAAAGCGGCCCGTACACAGGCCGCTTTCTTGCTGTTCATGCCAAAGTTTATAGCGGATAGATGATCTGTGTGGCCAGGACATCCCCGGAAGTAAACCCTGCCCAGGGCAGGATAAATGAATTCATAACAGAGTTGGGATCTGATGTAGGAGTGCCGGGTATATGGATACCGCTGGTCTGGTTGGTGTGGTGGAACCCGACGGTGTGGCCAAACTCATGGGTAATGGTGAAGAGCTTGTAACTGGCTGACAGGCTGTTGTAGTAGCCGTTGATCTCCACGCTTACGCCCGGCAGGCCACCGGAGGGCAGATAGGCCCTGGCTACCCAGTTGGCATTCTGGTAGCCCATAAACACCACGCAATGCGCATTGGACTGGCTGGTGGTAATAGACATACCCAGCCTGGTGCCGGATATGGAGTTCCAGTTGTTCACAGCGCCCTGTACGGCCGTTCTCCAGGCAGTGGGCACACCGGGATCAATGTAGATCCTGACATTGCTGTTGTATGAATTGCTGATAAGGCTGGTGTGGCGCCGCTGTTCTGTCTGTACACCACCGGCCTTTTCTTCCTGCCAGTCGGCTACGCGTTTTTCCAGTTCCGGCATGGTCATGATGATGTCCTGTTCAATGATCACGCGATCCTTTTCAAAAACGATCTGCTGACCGTCAAATCCCTGGCTGACCAGGTACTCGGTCATGGTTTCCACATCAGCAGCAGGTGATGCGTCCTTCATTTCTTTATCTTTCTGGGAACAGGCCGCAAAAAGCAGCATTAGTAAACAGCCGAAGACGGCTCCGGGGAGGTGGAGTTGTTTAGGGTACTTCATAGTAAAACAAATTTTTAGTGTCCAACAATAGACTAAAACTAAGGCAGGTGGCCTGTAATGAGCCTGCAGTGTGTTGGTAGCGGGGAAAAAATATATTTGTTAGTTTTAGTGGCGCAGGAAAGCCAGCCCCATCTCATCGCACGATCTGGTTTATATTTTATATAAACCGGTTTATGTCTTATATAAACTGGTTGGGCTAAAACCCGAACCAGGTTCATGTTTACCCCCCTGGTTTACTGTGGAAGCCCCCCGGTTTATGTTTGATGCCCCTACCCCCACTCCTGCAAGGGGATAGTTAAACCAATACCGGCATAAAGTTTGCCCGCTCACCGTATCACAATAGATAAATCATTATTTTTACTGATGCCAGCTTTATTATTAACCGATCATTATTTATATATTAATCCAAAATTTTAATTATGAAGCATGCCGGAAAGATGCTTTCCCTGTGGGCAGTTGCATTGATACTGCTGACGGGTTGCGTTTCAAAGCGGAAATATCTTGATTCACAGGTAGCAGTACGCTTATTAAAGAGCGACAGCGCCACGCTGGCCAACCGGGTCAATAACCTGGAAGCCATGGTGGCCCAGCAAAAACGGCAGATCCAGGCGCTGAGCGCTGCCAATGAAGATGCCACCGCCGCCAGCAGCCGGCTGCAATCACAGCTAAGCAGCAGCAAGGAGGCATATGCCGCACAGCAGCAAAAACTGGAACAGCTCCAGGCCCTGCTGGACCAGCAAAAACAACAGGCCGAAGCACTCCGGCAAAAGATGGCGGACGCCCTGAGCGGGTTCAGCGCCAGTGACCTGAGCGTTACCCAAAAGAACGGGAAAGTATATGTGAGCCTAAGCGAGAACCTGTTATTCCCCTCCGGCAGCGCCGCGGTGAATGCACAAGGCAAGGACGCGCTGGGCAAACTGGCCGAGGTGCTGATCACCAACCCGGATATATCCGTGAATATCGAGGGACATACCGATTCCATTCCCATCCGGATCAAGTACCAGGATAACTGGGCCCTGAGCACGGCCCGTTCCACTGCCATTGTACGGATACTGGTAGACAACTACCATGTGGACCCTACCAAGATCGTGGCATCCGGCCATAGCTGGTACGACCCGGTGGATACCAACAGCACTCCGGAAGGAAGGGCCCGGAACCGCCGGACGGAGATCATATTGTCGCCGAAGCTGGATGAGTTGTATAAATTGCTGGGAACCTGACGCTCCCGGCGGAAAGATAAAAAGAAGCACCGTTGTCCGGCCGGATAACGGTGCTTCTTTTTTAATGCGATTCCCGCTGCTGCTCCAGGTAATCATGATAGGCCCTGGTAGCCATGGCGGAGAGCTGTTCCTTGTCAGTCACTACGCTTGCATCGTCTACCGGGTGTACCAGCTCCGGATCAAGGTTAAAGCTGGCCGCGTCCGGTGGATGGGGACCATTCAACAGGTAGTGCCAGTCCTCGTCCTCACCGGATTGATAGCGGTATAGTATAAGCGAAGCAGCGGGGCCTTTCCCCTCCGGTACTTTTACACGGGTCACCTGCTCAATAGCCGTAGGATAATAGTCATCAGACAGGTAATAGGCCACATAGGCACGTCCCAGCAGCTCCTGGCTAAGCAGGTGACGGATAGCCGGCAGCTTTTTATTCTTTTTTACTGCCTGGATAAATGTGTAGGCAATGTCATTATTGGCCAGGATGCTGTTCAGGATGCTGTCATGCACCGGCATATCCCGGTTGATCAATCCGCGTGCAGCCAATGCCCGCAATGACATCGAACTGTCGGCCAGTAACACCCGGAAGCTCTTTGCAACCGCCGCCGGCATACCCGGTAATGCCAGTACCTGGCCGGTCATCAGCACCTCATGCTCCCGGTACCAACTGCTGTCTTCATCCTGCGCCCGGTTTTTCCATTGCGCCAATTGCTGCTCGAATAGTTGTACCACGCCCGGCACCAGGCGTTCCAGCCCATATTGCTCAAACCGGGGAGCCATCCACAGGGAATCATCATTGGTATAGGCTGTGAAGGATCGCAGAAAACTCCGGGACCGGCCGGCTGTGGCGATCATGGCGGGCAGGTATCGCTGGTACAGGCTGTCTTCTTTGAAAGTATAGCTGAAAATACTCCAGCCGGCAGCACTTTCCGGCAGTGCCGGGGCCAGGCGCAGAAAGGTGCGGACGGCAGAATCCGTGGCCAGCCCGTTCAGGAAGCGCAGGATATCTTTTTGTTGCCGGGGGATCTCCGTATCCCGGAACAACCTTTCAGCCGCAGCTACCACGGAGTCATTGGCTACGTTTTCCAGCGCAAGCAGCAACCGCACCCTGGCCCTGCTCTCACCGGTGTCTGCCGGGAAGGGCCTGGCCAGCGTGCTGATAACAGGAGCAACATCCGAGCTGTCAGGTTCAAGGTGGCGCAGGTAAGCGCTGGCCTGCGCGAATGCTGCAGAATCGCTGCTTTGCAGGTCCCTCAGCAGCATGGACAGCTTTTTCCGTTGCAGTTGGAGGGTATCTGCCTGCTGGCGGCTGCCCGGGCGAAAGGCGGCAAAAAATTGCTGCGCATGGCCGTTCGCCGCCAGCTCCTCCGGCTGTATGGCTGTCAGCCGGTAGATGGTATGCCCCGCAACCACCGCTTTCCGGAACATATGCAAGCCGGTATGCCGTCCTTTCATCTCCGCTTCATACGCGGGCCGGCCGCCGGAAATATACCGGCGGTGGCCCATTACAATGAAGGTAGCGTCTTCAGGAGTCAAAAAAGTTTTCAACAGGCTGTCCGGGTTAATATGATGGTAAGGGCTGTACCTTTCTACCTCTATGGTATACATGGAATAGGAAATACTGTCCATGGCAGTATAGTACCAGCGCTCAACGGGTGATGAGAAACCATAGCTGACAGGACGGCCGCTGAACTTGCCAGGCCCGGTTATCGAAAAGCTGCTGTCCTCCGGCACAAAGGGAACCACCGGCGCCTGCGCCTGCAAGGGCAGTACCCGGAAACTGCTTTGGAAGCGCTGCCAGTAGCGGCTGTCTGTAAGCGTGCTGTCATAAACACAAAGCAGGCAGTAAGCCAGGTTGCCCCGGGGAATGAACTGTAAACGGGATACATAGCCGTTGGCATGCTGGTAGGCGAACGTGTGCAGCGGCAAACCCGCGACGGTCACCACCGCCGAATCGATTAACCGCAACGTGCTGTCCCCGGCGAGCAACAGCTTGCGAAGGTCCTGCAACAACGTATGATCATTGATGTTATAGTAACCGCTCTGCATCTTCTCTACCCGCAGCACATATGAAATATGATTAACATCGTCCAGCGCAGCATACGCCTCTTCCGGGCGCGCGCCCTCCTCATTGCCATTTGTGACCGCATGATTGGCCCCGGCAGGCAGGAGGACTGAAAAACCCAGTTGCGGGCGCAGCAGCGTGTCGTATACCGCCACCGGCCGTACAATGTCGTAGAAGCGAACAGAATGAAAAAAGTCCTTCCTGGCGCTGCTGTCTGCTTCCTGTGAGCTGTGCATAAATACAAACGCCCTGTTATTGCGGATGAACAGGCGGATGTAGTACGGCATGCCCCTTTGCTGCAATACGGCTTCTGTGCCTGGTATATTGCGGTAAGTAATGGGATAAGACGTTTTCAGCACGGCATTTCCCTGCCGGGCCATATTATTGATCAATGAATTGACCAGCGTGCGCTTATCCGCTGCCAGCATTGGAACATCAATTGAAAAGGCAAAACCCGCTTCCCCGTCATTGCCTCCGATATACATTTTCCTGTTCACATTAGGTATCGGGTAAGCGATCGGTACACCCGGCAGCGTAACGCTGTACCCATCCACTACCCTGCTCAGCGAATATCCTTTCAGGCTGTCCAGCCGGCTGAGATCGCGCTGCGCCATACCCGTAAAAGTGGCCTCCACCGGCGTAATGCGATATCCTTTTTCCCGCAGCAGGGATATGATGCCTGCTGCGCCGGGCAGGTGAGCAACGCCTACGGCGGCAAACACGCTGCCTTTCCTGATCAGGCCGGACAGGTTGACCGCCATTTCCTGGTTGCGCGATTCCAGGTTCAGGACTTCGCTGTGCTCCTTATACTCATTCACCGTTTCCTGTATCTTTTGCAGGTCGCCCTCGTAATACAGCTCAACCAGGTTATCCAGGTAAGCTGCCCTTGCGGTAAGACGGTCGGCCCTGTCCTGCGCATTCCCCTGGCCGGCCTGCCTGTAGCCAAGGCTCCAGAGGAATGCGTCTTTCTCCGCCTCCGAAACATCGTCGCTTACAACAGGTAGTTGATTGGTTATTTTCTCCAGGCTGTGCACCGGTTTATCCAGCCTGGTGGCCTTCTGGTGCAGCCAGCCATCCAGGAACATGCTTTCCGGCTCCCGGCCGGAGGCCGTATCCTTACCGAGCGCCTCCTCCTCATCTATCAGCAGCTTCTCCACGAACCAGAAATGCTTCAGCCTTAGCTGGGCGATAGGCACCCCCGCTTTCTCCATCACCAGGCTGTCCACGTACCGGTACTCGTCCGGATCCAACAGGCGGATCATATAGTTGGAAGTATCCAGTATGGGGCCTCCGGGCGACAGCATATACGCCATCATGGAGTCCATATTTACTTCCATGGCAAAAGAGGATGCCGTCTGCAGCGCGGCAAGCACGGAATCGCTGAACTCAAACACCCGCCTGTCTGTAAGGTGCATGGTGCCAAAAAGGTAGGAAGGAGCAGAAAGGCCGGGGCCTTCAATACGCCAAAGCAACTGGTAATGCGGCCTGTTATCATATTGTGCCTGTACAACCACTGTTTGCAGGAGCAAGGCTAACAGCAGCAATATGGTAAACCGGGAGGAACGCCCGGCATGCCTGTGCCGGTACATGGTATAGGAGTTGAACATACCGCAAATGTAACAGGAATCTGTTATATATAAAACAGGGGCCCTCGTTATACCTTTCCCGGAAGGCTTTATAATTTCTAATGCCCCCTCCCTGCTACTGGTTGGCCCCTCCGTTAACCAGCAGGTGCTGGCCGCTGACAAATGAGGACAGGTCACTGGCAAAGAATTCGGCAATGTTGGCCACATCCTGCACTTCAGCCAGGCGCCCCATGGGACAACTGTCTATCAGCGATTTTCTTAATTCCGGGTAGCTACCGGCTTCGGTAAATATCCCCGAATGGTCCACCGCAAAAGGGATAATGGAGTTTACTGTCACCCCCCGGTGCCCTATTTCTTTTGACAATACGTCTACCAGGTACCGCGGCGTGGTTTTGCTGCCGCCATACACCGCCATTCCCGGAACCGGGAACACCGTAGTGCTGGAGGCAACGTAAATGATACGTCCGTTGTTTGCTACCTGCAATGCCGCCTGCTGCATCGTAAAGTAAGCACCTTTGGTGTTGATGGAGAACAGGCGGTCAAACTGCTCTTCGGTAAATTTGGTCACCGGCGTTTCCACCATCTCGATACCCGCATTCGCCACCACGATGTCTATCTTGCCGAATGCGGCTTTCGCCTCCCCGAAAAGACGTTTTATATCCTGCACTTTGCTTACATCCGCCTGTACGGAAATTACTTTCACGCCCATTGCCCGGATGTTGCTTTCTACTTCATCAACAGATACTTTGTCTTTTGAATAGTTGAGCACAATATTGGCGCCCAATGCGGCATAACGTTCTGCAATGGCTTTTCCCAGCCCACGGGCAGAGCCTGTTATCAGGGCTGTTTTTCCTTTAAGTGAGTTCATTTTAAAATATTTTCCCGGTTAATACTTATTAAGCCATAGCGCCATTAACACCGATGTTCTGCGCCGATATCCATTTGGCGTCGTCGCTGGCCAGGAAGGCGACTACTTTCGCGATGTCTGCCGGCTCACCGATCCGGTTAAAAGCAGACAGGCCAGCCAAACGGGCTACTGCCTCTGCTGATTTACCGTCCATGAACAGTTCGGTATTGGTAGGTCCGGGCGATACGGAATTGACGTTGATGCCACGGGCGCCAATCTCTTTGGCAAAAACACGGGTAAGCTGTTCCACAGCCGACTTGGTAGCTACATAGGCTCCGTAGGTTGGCATGATCAACCGGTTGACAGAAGTGGAGAAGTTAATAATAGCGCCATTGTCCGCCAACCGGCCGGCCGCTTCACGCAGGGTATTGAATACGCCTTTGATGTTGATGTCAAGAATTTTTGTCAGGTCATCATCGGTCGTGTCCTTAATGAGTTTATAAAGGATCACGCCGGCATTATTTACCAGGATGTCAATGCGCCCGTAATGGGCAATCGCTTCATCAAACAGGCGTTTTACATCGTCCGCCTTGCTTACATCTGCCTGCACGGCAAAAGCATCTCCGCCATTGGAGGTAATGTCATTCACCACGCTGCCGGCAGCAGCTTTGTTACCCGCATAGTTGATGATCACTTTGGCCCCGGCATTGGCCAGCTCTTTGGCAATTTCAGCGCCGATACCCCTGGAGGCGCCTGTAACAAGTGCTACTTTTTCAGTTAAATTTTTCATCTTTCTGTGTTTTTAAATTTATACTGGCAAAGTTACATTGGGGAGGTATCCTCTTTCTTGCGCTAATTAAACCAGGAGTTGCGAATTTTAAAGATGGAGGGTGTTTCTATACTTGTTGGGGGAAACTCCCATGTGTTTCTTAAAGAAATTACTGAAATGGGAGGTTTCAGTAAAGCCTAGCCGGTAGGTAATTTCTTTAACGGGGATCGATGAATTTTGCAGTAAGGACCTGGCTTCAGCCAGTGTTTTTTCCGCAATCCACACGGCAATCGGTTTGCCGGTTTTGCTCTTTATAACGCTGCTTAAATAATTGGGATGCAAATGCTGGGCATCGGCATAATCCTGCACCCTGAATACGACGGCTGCCTTGCCGGCGGCCAGGTCACGGTAGTGCTGCTCCAGCATCCGCTTAAACAAGATCACGATCTGGGAGCTCCTGTTGCCTTCATAGATGGGGTTGTAATCCATCCAGATATGTTCCTTGATCTTAAAAAGCAACACTGCCAGCAAATGCCCGATTATTTTATACCTGGAAGCAGCATTCCCTTTATACTCTTTACGTATTTGAAGGTTGATGTTCCCGATATCCCGGAAAAAGTCATCAGGCACTACTCTTGGCCTGATGACTTCAGTAAGTAAAAAGGGGAAATCAGTATACACATCTTCACCTATATATTTCTTCAGAAAGGCTTCATCAAAGGTGATCAGCAGCACATCTTCAATCCGCTGCCAGCTAAAGGTGCGGTAATTGCTGGGATTGGTGAAATAAATGGAATGCGGCGCTACTTCAAAAGTATGTTCATCAATGGCATACTTCCCCTGGCCATCTTTTACAAACAGGAATGAAAAGAAATTCGGGCGATAGGACGATGATTCGTAGGGCAATGTAAATCCCACCTCCTTCAGGTTGAATATCGTAAAGCCTTCTTTCAGATCAAACATATCCACCGGAAGGCCCAGGGTCTTATAAAGCTCGAAGAGAGAATCAGAGGTAAAGCTTTCTTTCGTCGTCATTATTATCCGGGCAGTTTAACATACCATTGCTGCTCAAAGATAATCAATCTGTTCTCATACAAAGCCGGCTAATCTTCCCGGCTGCCGTCACCCTTACCTGAATTTGCTCAGGGGGATCACTTCGAAGGCAATGCCTTCATACGGCCGGCCCTGCCCGCCTTCAAATAACAGCGCAATAGTGGTGTCCGAAAGCTGCGTCATATCCGAGTAAGCGGAAGGCCCGCTCCACACGCGGTATTGCTTCAACCAGTTTTTGCCTTCATCGGCACTCATCTTTACGGTCATATCCTTTCTTTCCATACTGGCGGCATTGGCAAAGAACAGGGTATGCTGGCCTGCCATTATGGACAGCAGGCTGCCCTGGCAGTGTGGGTCCACCAGTGTATAATCCGTTTTTACGGCATCCAGGGTCTCCCCGCCATCGTGGCTTACGGCAAACCTCCTGGCAGTGCCGGCCGAAGTCCGGAGGTTCAGCATGATCCTGCCCTCCTTCAGCTCTTCTACGGTGCACTCCCCTACCTGGTCGGCGCTGGTGGTATCCCCTTTGATCCATGTTCTACCATGATCGTCGGAGTAAATGACCTGTGAATAATCCTTCCGGGCGCCATTCAGGCGAAAAGTATAATAACAGGGAGCTATCAGCCTGCCTTTTTTAGGGCCGTTCTTCAGTTGGATACCATGCACCGGGCCGGTGGCATACCAGTCCCAGTGCGCTTTCTTAACGCTGGAAGTGATCTCCCTGGGAACTGCCCAGGTCTTACCATCATCAGATGAGGAAGTATAGTAGGCCCTGCGTGTATCCTTCCCTGTTCCATTGGTCAGGGTGCCCCAGGTGTCCTCGCCGTGGTTCCAGCTCATCAGCAGGTGGATCTGCCCGGTCTCCTCATCTACGATAGGCACGGGGTTACCGCAGGTGTTGGCGCCATCGTCCCAGACAACGGTCATATAGCTCCAGGTCTGCCCGTTGTTCTCGGACCGTTTTACCACCAGGTCAATGTCTCCCGCATCGCCATTGCTCTTTTTCTTACGCGCCTCTGCAAAGGCCAGCAGGGTGCCCTTCTTTGTGCGCACCAGCGCAGGAATGCGGTATACCTCGTACCCGTAGGTGCCTTCGGCGTATATGTAAGAAAGGGTGGTAACGCCCGTTCCCGGCCCCGGGCCCGGCTCCGGCGCCGGGTTGGGAGCGGGCGGATTGTCGCTGCCTTTGCAGGAAAGCCATAAAACTGGTAATACCAGCATCAGTAAATTCTTCAGGCTCGTCATTATATGTCAGCTTTAGTTTTTTAAAAGTTATTCCGTATAGCCCGCTGTCTGCTCCAGTTTGGTATTGCGGTCCATTTCGGTATTGGAGATGGGAAAGAAAAGCGGGAGGTTCCGTTTATCGTTCAGGTTCGGTACTTCATCATATATATTAATGATGCCGGCATAGTGGAAACGTACCAGGTCGGGCCATCTTTTCAGCTCGAGGTAGAGCTCGCGGAAACGTTCATTGAGTATCTCGCGCTCCACGGACAGCTTGTCGGCAGCGCCGGTATAGTCGCCCGTCTTTGCACGGTTCCTCACGCGGTTCAGCTCCGTGATCGCTTCTGCCGGCCGGTTCAGCGCGGCCAGGGCTTCCGCTTTGAAGAGGTACATTTCAGAAAGCCGGTAAACAATGATATCGCTGTCGTAATAACGGTTGCCGGCAGCGTTACTGCCGCGCATCTTGTTGTCAAACACCCCGATGATGCTGCCGTCAGCCGCTACCGCCTTGATGATCGCTTCTTTCAGGCGGACGTCCGCGCTGTTAACAAGATACAGGTCCTCCAGCTTGGGACTGGGTGCATACTGGCTGCGGGCACCACTCCTGGCAAATGCAATGCTGTTCCTGTTCACGGCGTCCTGTACAAAAATATCGCGCGGTTTTAACTGGCTGGCGTACTGGCCCGTTTTTTCGTCCCGCTGAAAATGGATGGAAAAGATCACTTCCTTCCCGTTCCTGCGGTCCGTTGCATAAATATGCCAGTAGGTGCTTTCCAGGCTCAGTCCCGTGCCGGCATTATCTGCAGCGGTGATAACATCCTGCAGATCGGCGTCTGTACCACCCAGCACCTTGTGCTTCCACAGCAGCGCATCAGCTTTCAGCGCCCATGCCGCAGGTTTGGAAGCGCGGCTTTTATTGATAAACCCGTTTTCCGGGAACAGCTCAATAGCCCTGTTCACATCCGCTTCGATCTGCGCCATCACTTCCGGCTGGGAAGCCCGCGCCAGTTGCGGATGGTCCGCATTCTCCGTGGGCTCCAGCTCCAGGGGCACGTCTCCCCATGCGCGGATCAGCCAGTAGTACATGTAGGCCCTGATAAAATAACCTTCCGCCAGTATCCGGTCCCGGTCGCTTTCATCCGCAAAAGGGATCCCCGGCGTATGTTTCAGCAACTGGTTGCAATGGTTGATCACTTTGTAGAAGTTCAGCCAGCCCGGCGCCGTGGAAACGTTCAGGTTCTGCGTCCAGGCATTGGACGGGCCGCCTTCCATGCCCTTTACAAAAGCATCTCCGCGATCCTCGAAGTAATAGGTGGTATTGACCGCATCGCGGAGCTGTGCATAAATACCGACCAGGTAGGCCCTTGCATCGTCCTCTGTTTTCCAGTAATCCTTGTTGACAATATCTGAAACGATATCCGTATCCAGCAGATCGTTGCAACCGGCGCTCATAGCCAGTGTAAGCATCAGGCTATATTGGATGATATATTTTTTCATCTGGTATTTTTTTGTCGGTGGAATTTTTTAAAACCCGGCGCGCAGGCCGAAATTGAACTGGCGGGGACGGGGATAAACGCCATAATCCCGGCCGGTGTATATCTCCGGCATCAGTCCTTCATAGGCGGTAATATAACCGATGTTGTACACCCCGCCGAATATCTCCAGTCCGTTGATATAGGCCTTTTTCAGCAACGGGCTTCTCAGCATGTAGCTGAGCGATACCTCGCGGAAAGCCAGGAAATCACCTTTGCCGTAATAAAGGGAATTATTGCTGCCGCCGCCGGAATTGCCGATCGCGTTGTCCCAGCGCTGGTGATTGCGGAAATTATAATCCACATCGCTTTGAACGGTGTAACGCGGATACTTTGCATCGTCTCCGGGCTGCATCCAGGAATTTTCCAGCGCATCTCTCAGCGCATTGTTGTTATTACGGGCGCTGCCCATGATGTTGCTTTTCAGCCCGTTATCGATCACATGGCCTACCGCCCAATCCAGTACAACGCGCATGGTAAGCTGCTTATACTTAAGCGTATTCACCATGGCGCCCATTTTATCCGGACGGATAGAGCCCATGTAGATCATATCTGCAGCATCCAGCTTTCCGTCATTGTTGCGGTCCTCGAATTTGGCATCGCCGGCTATCTTGGTCCTGCTGGCGGCATTCAGGTCGCGGGGGGCATTCGCGGCTTCTTCGTCGGTCTGGTAAACACCGAGGTAATGGTAGGCCCACCTTCCGCCAAACTCCTCCCCTTCCGCAAAACCGCCCACTTTTACGTTGGTCTTTGCAGCAGGGTCATACACGAAATTGCCGCCTATCCTGTTCTTGTCTTCCCCGTTCTCCGGCAGCGATACCACGATGCCTTTATTGTAGGAGAAGGTCATGCCCAGGTCCCAACTGAAACGGGCCGTTCTTACCGGTACGGCATGCAATTCCACTTCCACGCCGCGGTTGCGGATAGACCCGTAGTTGCTTTTTACATTAGGGAAGCCGGTAGAGCTCCAGAGCGGGCGGTCAAACAGCCGGTTATCCGTAAGCTTGCTGTAATAGTCCACCAGCAGGGACAGCCGGCCATCGAAGAAGCCGATGTCAATCCCGGCATCAAAGGAAGTGGTAGACTCCCATACCAGCATGGTGTTAGGCAGGGTGGTATTGAGAATGCCCACTTCGCCCAGGTACGCAAACCCGCTTTCATACTGGCCCCTTGAATCGAATATGCTGAGAGAGTTGTTCCCTGTTTTACCCCAACTGGAGCGTACCTTCAACTGGGAGATCACGCCGCTCAGTCCTTCAAAGAAATCTTCGCGGTGAACATTCCAGCCGGCGGATACCCCGGGGAAAAAGCCCCATTTTCGGTCTTCGGAAAAACGGGAAGATCCGTCTTCACGAATGCTGGCGGAGAAAATATACTTCCGGTCGAAATCGTAGCTCACACGGCCAAAGAAGCTGAGCAAGGCATCATAGTTCTTGCCGGAGGAGGCCCGTTGTGTGAGATCGCTGGTAGCATTGAGCGTGGGGATATGATCTGTCAACGCTTCACGCCCGGTGGCGGAAAGACGGTAAGAATAGTCCGAGTTATAGCTGGTGCCCAGCACACCGTCGAGGTGGTGCTTCCGGATCTGTTTATTATAGGTCAGCACACCATCGAACTGGAAATGCCGGTCCATATTATGCGAAGCGGAAGCAGGCCTGTTGGTCACGGTCTCGTTATAAGCCTCAAACTTGTTGTCAATGCCCTGGGCTGTAAAGTAATACACCGAGGGAGAGAAGCGGAGACCGGGCGCCAGGTCCCAGTCGGCACCCAGTTGCAGGGTAGTGCGGTATACCTTGCCGTCGTTGTAATTCGTTTTGTAGTAGATCTCGTGGATGCGGTTGCGGAATGAAGATATCCCTTCGCCCGGTGCCGGCAGGCCGTTCTCGTAATAAAGGCGGTAGGTAGGAGGCATCAGCACACTGCGGCTCAGTACCCATTCATAATTGTTCGGTGCGTTGGACTCCCGCACCTGGTAAGCCACCTTGCTGGTAAGCGAAAAACGGTCGGTCAGCCGGAAGGTGCCATTGAATAATGCGCTGTAGTTCCTGTACTTGGTTCCCCTTACAATCCCGTCCTGGTCCAGGTATCCCAGGCCGAAGTAGTAGGTGGCCTTGTCCGTACCGCCGCTGATGTCTACATCCACTTCCTGCTTGATGCCGCTTTTGAAAGTAACATCCTGGTAGTCGGTGTTCTTGAAGATGAGATCCTTGCCCGTCACGGGGTCCGGCATCGTCTCCCATCCTTCGTTGTTCAGCAGGTGGTTCACATACTCCTGCCCGTACTCCAGGGTATAAACGTCCAGGAATTCCAGCGTGTTGTTGGAATTGCGGGGATTGCCCGTAGACATGCCATAGCGCCCGCCGGTGAGGAAGAAGTCGGGATTCGATTTATTGAACAGGGCGGTATTGCGGCGCGTCAGCTCCACATATTCCCGCGCGTTCAGCAGGTCCAGTCTTTTTGCCTGCTGCTCAATACCAAAAGTGTAGCGGAAATTCACAGCAAGCTTTCCTGCCTTCCCTGATTTGGTTTTCACTATAATAATACCGTTGGCGGCCCGGGCGCCGTAGATGGCCGTGGAAGCAGCGTCTTTCAGCACTTCCACCGATTCAATATCGTCCGGGTTCATGTCCTGCAGGGACCGCATTCCCTGGGACACGATGCCGTCCACGATGATCAGCGGCGCGTCGGAATTGGGAGAAGTGGTGGTGCCGCCGCGGATAAACACATCCGGGGAAGCGCCCGGCTGGCCGTTACCGATCTGCAAAGTGAGGCCGGGCACTTTTGACTGCAGTTGCAACAGGGGATTGGCGCCCGGGGCGTGCCTGAACTCCTCCTCGGACACTTTGGAAATGGAAGTAGTAAGCGTTGCACGGGACTGGCTGCCGTAACCTACCGCGACGATCTCATTTAAACGGACTGAAGTGCCGGACAAGGTAGTATTGACGACGCTGTTCCCGTTAACGGGCACTTCCCGCTTTTCCATCCCTATCAGGGAGAATACGAGGACGGCATCAGGCGCTACCAGCAGGGAGAAGCTGCCTGCTCCATCGGTTACAGCACCGGTTAATGTGCCCTTTTCAACAACGGTGACGCCGGGCAAAGGCTGTCCCGCTTCGTCGGTTACCTGCCCGGTAACCCTGATCTTTTCCTGTTGCTGGCCGGTAAACGGCCTGGCGGCATAGGTCTGGGCATTCCAGGGCTGGCACATGGCGAAACAAAGCACCAGCCACCCCTTTTGCCATAATGAACGTGGTAAAAGTGATCTTTTCATAATTGTGAAATTTATAGTAGCCTGACGGCCTTGTCCCTGTTAGGTATTACATATTGCTGCCTGGTTGATCGTGGTTGCCCATTTATTATGTAGTATATAAAACAGAATATAGGGATACAATTTCCCGTTTTCAGCAATAAAAGTACACAAATTCGATTATTTGTAGTACATAAAATATAAAATGTTTAAAAAAAGCAGCTAGCTGCCAGGCAGGAGGCAGCCTTTGGGGGGATACAATGCGGGGTTGAAACAGCAACAGGGCTACTTTGAGATCCGGTCACTCACGCGGTAAAAATCAACATCCACGTAGCCGCCGGGCGCTTTCGTGGCGTAGTTGAACAATCCGAACCGGTAACCCATAAAGTGAGGAAGGGTATACGCCATCTGCAAAGTGGCGCCAACAGGCGTCCAGGACTTTCCATCCAGGCTGTAATAAAAATAACCTTTGTCGGTGCGGTCCCTGAAATCGCAATCTGCCTTCAGGTAAATGATATCCTGCGTAAGGGGAATATGCTGTCTTTCCACCGGCCGGCCGGCATCTGTGCTTACCATTACGATGGACTTCGCGCCCTTGTCCGCCTTCACGCCCACCCATCCGTATTGCTTTTGCAACAGCAGCAGGCCCGCACAATCGCCCTCCTTCATACGGGATATATCCATCGCCGTGACAACTGAGCAAACAGGACCAAATGTCCTTTGCGTTAACGTGTTGCGTGCCTGCAGGATAGCGGTGTCCACCCTGGCGGTCCTTAGCCGGAGATAACCGGGACGCTGCGTGAGCGACCAATGGTCATTATCCGGATTATGGTTCCATTGCCAGGCCAGCGGCAGGGAATTGCCGCCCTGCGGACGGTCAAATTCATCGGAACTGACAATACCCGGGGCCAATCCCCTGCCGGCCGGCAGATCCAGGGAACCAGGCACTTTGTTGTCAATACCTAACACGGGCCAACCATCTTCCCATGTAACCGGCACCCAGTAAGGAATACGGCCTACGGCACCGAAATCCCGGAACAGGTAGGCATACCATTTTCCCGCGGGTGTGCTGATCAGTCCTCCCTGCGCCACGCCCTTGTCCTGCAGGGCGACACGGCCTTCATAAGGCCCCGTAATTTTATCCGCACGGTGCACCACCACGGTGCGCATACCGCCCTTTGGCCAGCAGATATTGAAAAGATAATATTTGCCATTGACCTTGAACAACTGGGAACCTTCGGCAGGCAGACCGATATTGTTGCCGGCAGGCGCGCTGGCATTTTCAATGATCACCTTACTGTCCGTTCCCGGTTTAATGCCGGAAACATCTTTGCTCAGCTCCGTCAGCATGATCCTGCCGCCGCCATAGACCATATATACCCGGCCGTCATCATCAAAGAACAGGGAATGGTCGTGCAGGGAGGGGCTGAACGAAACCGCTTTCCAGGGGCCCTGCACTATATTTTTCGTGGAATAGATATAGGTTTTACCCGTGGTATTGGAGAACGTGGTCACGTAATAAGTACCGTTATGATAACGCAGGCTGCTGGCCCATGAACCCCTGCCATAAGTGCTTTTCCCGTTGGCAAGGTTCAATGCGTCCACATCATCCAGCACATCGTAGGCGTAGCTCACGGTCTGCCAGTTCACCAGGTCGGTGGATTGCATGATGGGCACGCCCGGGCTCATGTGCATGGTAGTGCTGCTCATGTAATAGGTGTCTCCTACCCGGATCATGGACATGTCGGGAACATCCGCGTAAATGACAGGGTTCTGTGCGCGCTGCGCCTGCGCCGCTAAACCGGTCATTAAAATGGCTACCAGGAAAGCAGGGAATTTCATAATCGTGCTGTTTTATTTTAATAACCTTACTTCAAAGATTCTTCCGATGGCGGACGAGGACCTGGCTTTGAACAGGATGGTGAGCGGCTCCCCGCCGGAAATACCAGCCGGCAGGTCAAACACATGATCTTTGAAGGCATTGCCGCCCTCCCCGGTTAAGGTGATGGCGCCTATGCGGCTATCGTTAACATAAATATCAAAGCTCCTGTCCTTTTCCGCGCCATAGCAGGTAATGCTCAGCTTTGCAGGCGTCGTTCCCCTGCCTGACAACACATAGCTGAACCAGTCTTTACCGCTACGGTAATGCCGTTCCCTGAAAAAACCGGCGCGGGTTTGCCCTCCTTTGAACTGGTGATCCGCTTCGGGCTGCTGTTCACCGGGATATACTACATCCACCGTCGCCTCTTCCTTTTGCCGGCGGGCCTGTTCCTTTTGCCGGATGGCAGCCTTTATGCCCGGGACCTCCTCCGCTGCTGCATAAGGCCAATAGAGGATATAACGCCTGTCGTGCAACTGGAAGAAAGGGGTCAGCTCCAGGTTTTTATATTTTGCTTGTTCCACCAGGTGGGCCATGCCGAACACCATCCCGGCGGTATCTGTTTCCCGCGGCATCGGCGCATGCGCGGGGTCCTCCATCACCAGCAAGGGCGCATCCTCCAACGGCTCCAGCCTGCCGTGTGCAATATGCCCCCACCTGCTGCTGTCGGCCTTCAGCCCCGGCATAGCTGAGCGGCCGGCAGCGGCCGCCAGCACCAAAGGCCCGTGCACGAAGGATACCCATTGACTGCTGTCCGGGAGCACCTCCGCCGTGGTGCGCATCGGCAGGCGCACGGTAATACGGTCCCCGTTCTTCCAGGTCCGGGCAATGGATACATACCCGTTCCGGGCAGGCGGAAGCTTTACCGGTTTACCATTGACCTGCACCTCGAAAGCGCCTGCAATCCAGTCAGGCTGCCGCAGTTTTACCACCAGGCGCTGCGGCCGTTGGGTAGAGAATTTCAGCGTGGAGGACGTCTCGAAAGGGAAGCGGGTTTCCTGCGAAAGCTCCAACGCCCGCTGCTTCCACTGCAGTACAGACGGGATGAATAAATTGACATACAACTCATCCGCATGGTGGGCATAGATCAGCTCACCATATTTGCCGTGGTTCTCTATGCCGGACCCCACACAGCACCAGAAGCATTGCTGCGAGGAGGAATATACCCTGTAATGGGCCGGGCGTATCGGTGTAAAATAAACGAAGCCGCCTTCCGGGTGCTGGGAAGAAAGGATGTGATTGTACAGGGTCCGCTCATAATAGTGGATATATTTTGCATCGGGGTTTGCCAGGAAGAGCGCTTTGGTGAGCTTCAGCATATTATAGCTGTTACAGGTTTCCGGGCCTTCCCTGGATTCCAGCATGGGACTGAAATCATCGGGGGAGTTAAAGTGTTCCCGCACGCTGTTACCGCCAAATGAAACACTCCGGTGCAGGGTGACGGTGTTCCAGAAAAACTCCGCTGCATCCGCCCAGGCCTTGTCCCCGGTAAGGGCCGCGATGCGCGCAAAGCCCACCACCTTGGGTATCTGCGTATTGGCATGCAGCCCGGTCAGCGAATCCTGGTGCTCCAGCAAAGGGTCCAGTATGGCCCGGTGGGAAAACCGCCTCGCCAGGGTCATGTATCGCTCGTCACCCGTGATCCGGGAAACGTTGGCAAATACTTCATTCATGCCGCCGTGTTCATTGCCCAGCATGCGCTGCATCTGCCCGTCGCTCAGTTTGTCCGTCAAACGCAGGCACCAGTCCGAAAGACCGATGAGTATCCTTTTGGCCTGCTCACTGCCGGTAAGCTGGTAAGCGTCTACCAGGCCGGCATACAGCTTATGCAGATTGTACCAGGGCACCCACCTTTGCCAGACGGCCTCCACCCTGCCCTGCGCTACCTGCTGCCATACTTGTTTCCCGTCCGGGATACCGCCCACATAGCCATTGCCGTTCTGCTGCTGGCATTTTTCCAGCCAATCCAGCATATAATTGAGCCGGTTGCGGAAAACGGTATCACCGGTGGCCGCATACATTTGCGCGGCCGCCGTGAGGTAATGGCCGGCAATATGGCCGTCCAGTCCGTCGCTTTCCCAGTTGCCATAGTTCTCCTTCAGCGGCCGGATGCCCGCATCCTTCAGGAAAGGCGCCAGCAGCCGGTCCTCATCCAGCGACAGGATATACTGCGCATCGGTTTGCTGCGCCTGCAAAAAGGGACTTTCCAGCAGCCGCACGGCGGAGAGCGGGAAAAGCGCCGCCTGCTGTTGTCCGTATCCATGGCTGACGAAGGTTGTCATCATGACTGTTAAAAGCCAGCCTGTCCATTTGCCTGAGCTCATAGCGGTATATTTTCGGGTTTGAATAATGATCGGAGCATAGCTGTGCCGGTAGTTACATATCATAACGCAGTGGACCTGTCTGTCTTCAGGTACGGCCTGAAGCATTTATTCATAACGGTGGCAGCCATCGGCGACAGCTTAATTGTAAAAATGACAATTAATTTTTGATTTACCAAATTTTGGTGGTAATACCGGCTGACCGACGCTCCTGTTATTCCCTGCTACGCTTATAAAAACCGGAAAAATCCCCTCCTGCAGGTAAACAGAAGCTGCTTAGTTTTGAATAGCAGTTTTAACTGCTGAATAGTACTCCATTTCAAAACCAAAATTTTTTTTTATCATGGCAAATTATGAAGTAACCTGTATCCACAAACAGGACCACAACGATCCCGATAAGCGGATCACACATTTAGGCGGCGCGGGCTGGAAGCTGACCAGCAGCGAAGTGATCTGGTATATTGAGAATAACGTCCATACCTACCATACCTACGTTAATGGCAGGAGGGCCAATATAGAAGTAGTGGATGGCCCGAACGGAAAGTACCTGAGAACAGATGCAGATGCCCGTTGGACCAATAACCTGCTGGCACTCCCGGAATGCCGGTAATATTACGAGTAAACTCAACTATACGCTATGAAAAAGATCTTACTGTCAACCCTTATTATGCTCTCCTTACTGGCCTGTTCAAAAGATGGCGGTTCCGGCGAAACGTCTCCTGGCAGCAGCACTTCAGGCGGTAGCGGTTCCGGGGGAAACGCCTCCGGCGGCAGCGCTTCCGGCTGCGGATACCACAACGGCAAGCGCCTGTATAAAGGCGCACAGGGAGGTTGCTACTATATCAACAGCAACGGAAATAAAACTTATGTAGACAGGTCCGAATGCAACTGCTGACGCGGCAGCCTATTTTTTCACCTTATAAAACATTTTCCTATGGATAACTACATAGTACTTATTCCATTACTGATGCTGGTCATCGGCGTAGTAGTCATTTATGTTGCAATCCTGCGCTGGGTATTTCGCATCAATCATATTTGCGACCGGCTTTCCGCCATCAGTCACAATCTTTTTGAACTGCGGCAAAGCATTGAAAAAAAGCTGGAGGAAGATACTGTTGCCGCTACCGGTTCACAGCGCTGACGCCAGGCTACATACCGCCGCGGCCTGCAGGGCAAAACCTGCGGGCTGCGGCGGTTACCGGGCAGCATTTTCCGGGGAAATTTGGATGGCTTGGATTTAATTATTACTTTTTCGGCGCATCAGGGCTATGGGGTCAAGCTTTTCACAACACGTCGACAACTGGTACGCGCAGTTCCACATTCACCTGATCCATGTCGCCACCCGCTGGGGATATGGAGAAGATGAAAGCCGGGACCTGGTGCAGCAATTCTTCCTGGAGCTGCTGCAAAAAGATCTCGACCCCACGGCGGTCCAACATCCCAGGACCTACCTCACCAGGGCTTTTATCCGCAAACTGATCGATCACTACCGGCATACAAAAACAGTACAACAGCGGGCGGCGATGATGGACACCACCGCCTACGAGCCCTCCGTGCTGGAAAGCCTGGTACGCATCCAGGCCAACGAGGAATTGCTGGCCTCCATCAGGGCGGCTTACAAACGGCTGCCCGCCCGCTGCCAGAAAGTGATCCACCTGAAATATTACGAAGGCCTCACCACGGAACAGATCGCTGAACGTACCGGTCTTCATACCCGGACCGTTTATAATAACCTCTACGAAGCCATCAAAGCCCTCCGGGAAGAGCTGAAACGGGCGCATCCCCGTTTGAAAATTGCAGCAGTCTTCTCCCTGCTGCCCCTGCTTTAGGCGGAAAATCCCCTTCCCGCACTCCCCCCCAAAAAAATTACCAGGAAAAGTTGGTAAATCAGCCGGGCGCTTCCGTCTATATCTAAAACAGGTATAGCATGCCCGATCGTTTGGAGATAGAACAACTGGTCATAGATGATACATTTATCAGTTATTGCTACGGCAGGGACCCGGCAGACGTCGCTTACTGGGAAAATTACCAGGCAGCACACCCGGAGGAAGCGGGAACGCTGGCAGAAGCCCGCGAACTGGTGTTGGGCCTTTCCCTCATGCTGATGGAAGCGCCCGAGGATGCGCCTGTACCAGGTACAACAGCAATATCCCCGGATAGCCGGCCGCGCCGGCATATCGGGAAAGCCATTGCCATAGCGGCTTCCATCGCTGTGATCGTTGTAGCCGTATCCTTCCTTTTCCGCAACGGGAAGCGGCAGGAGCCGGCAGCGGCAGAACAGGAATACGTGTTCACAACAGCCCTGGCGGAAAAAAAGAAGATCAGGCTGCCGGACAGTTCTACAGTGCTGCTCAATGCCGGGTCTACTTTGCAGGTAGACCGGGACTTCGGCAACCAGCACCGTTCCGTAAGCCTCTCGGGAGAGGCGCTGTTTGATGTAACACATGATGCCGGTCAGCCATTTATCGTAAAAGTAGAAGGATATGAAATAAAGGTACTAGGTACCGTCTTTAACGTAAAAGCTTACCCGGGGGAAAAGAAAAGCGAAACGTCCCTCATCAGCGGCAAGGTGGAAATACGCCTGGAGCACGCGGCATCCGGCTACAAAACGCTGCTGCCGAAGGAGAAATTCGTACTCAGCAAAGACCTGGCCGCCCTGCCTTCATCCAGCCCGGCCTCGCCGGTTGTTCACCAGTTGGGAACAGCCATCATGCCGCTTTCCTACAACCATAACCAGGAGAATATCGAAACAGCCTGGTCGCAAAACCGGCTGATCTTCGAAAATGAATCTTTCGCCGATATCAGGAAAAAGCTGGAACGCTGGTTTGATGTGCAGATCATATTTGAAGATGAAACCGTCAAACAATATAGTTTCACCGCCACATTTGAAAAAGAGGATATCTACCAGGTTATGAAAGCGCTGCAGGCTTCATACGGATTTACGTACAGTATCAATGGAAAAGAAATAACGATCAGTCACCAAAATCACGTCAAATAAATAAAATTCCCGTTTGCTAAAAAAAGAAGGGAGGGCACAGTTGGTACCTGTACGCTCCCGGTTAAAAACATGGCCAGTGCATCAGACAATACCTGTGCCGCATTTCTAACATTTAAACCTACTCTAAGGTATGAAAATCACCTGTATTAAACTGCCCCTGGAAGGGGCGTTTAAAAAGATTCTACTTATGAAATTGACAACAGCATTATTGCTGCTTACCACATTGCAGGTTACGGCGTACGAGGGAAATTCACAGGACAGGGTCAGTGTGGATTTCCACAATACAAAGCTCACCAGCGCCCTGAAGGAAGTGGAGCGTAAGACCCATTACAGGTTTGTGTTCAGCAACCTGGTATTGAACGACCAGGTAAAGGTGACGCTGGATGCAAAGGACATGCCCGTAATGGACCTGCTGAGCCGGTTGCTGGCAGGCACCGATCTCGTTTTTGACCAGATGGAGAACAAACTGGTGGTCATTAAAAAAGATGAACGTCCGCTTGGGCTGATCACTGTAACCGGGCTGGTAACGGACAGCAAAGGTTTTCCCCTGCCGGGCGTTACCGTGGCATCCGGCCCCGGTTCCGGCACCGTGACGAACGAAGCCGGCGAATATACCGTCCGTGTAGACGAAAAAGGCACGCTCACTTTCAGCTATGTGGGATATACCGCACAGGCCATCCCGGTAAACGGGCAAACGACCATCAACGTGACGATGCTCGAAAGCGCGGATACGGAGCTGAATGAAGTAGTGGTAGTGGGATACGGCTCCATCAACAAACGGGACCTCACCGGCGCTGTTACCAACCTGGGCCAGCGTGACCTGATTGCCGGCACCGTATCGCCGCTGCTGGCCATACAGGGAAAAGTGCCCGGCCTCACGGTGCAATCCACGAATGGCACGGATCCGAACGCCGGCGTTTCCCTCCAGCTCCGCGGCGTAAACTCCATCAATGCAGCCCAGGGCCCGCTGGTGGTAATAGACGGCATCCCTGGCGGCAATATCAACACGGTGGTGAAAGAAGATATTGAATCTATCAGCGTACTCCGGGACGCGTCTGCCGCCGCCATCTATGGCACCAGGGCTTCCGGCGGCGTGATCCTCATTACTACCAAAAAGGCAAAGGCCGGCGCCATACGCGCCAGCTTTACCAGCGAGCTTTTTCTTGAATCCGTCCGCAGAAGGCCGGAGTCCCTCAGCGCGGAAGAGTTCGTGGCACACGACATGGGAACCGACTTCGGGCATAAAACCGACTGGTACAAGGAAGTCACCAACCAGTCTCCCTTCAGCCAGCGCTACGTGCTGAATGTGAACGGCGGAACGGAAAATGCGCAGATATATGCTTCCTTCACAGCCCGCGATGCCGTAGGCATGGCCATTGAGTCCAAAAGAAAAGAACGCGGCGGCCGTATCAATACCTACTTCCGCTTTTTTGACGGTGCAGCAGAACTAACGAGCAATATCAGCTACATGCAGGCCGATGCGGACTTCAGCGATAACGGGATATTTAATATGGCGCTGGTAATGAATCCTACGGAAACGCCTTATGACCCGAATGACGTAACCGGCTACAACATTCCCGTTGGCGGCTATGATTATTTTAACCCGCTGGCGGAAGTGAAGCTGCGGAAAGACCAGGGACAGTTCAAGTACCTGTTGGCCAGCTCCACACTGAAGATCAACATCACCAAAGACCTGTACGCCTCCGGCATGGTGGCATTAAAGAATGACACGGAGCATAAGAACTTCTACCGCTCAGCCCAGCACCGCATTTCCCGCAATGATAACATTGACGGGTATGCCAGCCAGTCCTACAGCCGGTGGAACGACCGTACCCTGGAGCTGACGCTGAATTACAACAAGTCGATCGGCTACCACCAGGTCAACGCGGTAGGCGGCTATACCTACCAGGATTTCAACGGGCAGGGTTTTGACGCAAACAACTCCAATTTCCCGGTAGACGGGATTGAAGAAAACGATATGAACACGGGCACCTGGCTGGCCGACGGGCGCGCAGGACTGGGCTCCTGGAAGAGCCCCACCGTAAAGCTCATCGCTTTCTTCGGACGGGTGAACTATTCCTTCCGGGACCGGTATATTGTTACTGCCTCCCTGCGCCACGAAGGCTCCTCCAAGTTTGCCCCCGGCAACCGCTGGGGCGACTTTCCCGGCCTGTCTGCCGCCTGGCGCCTGTCTGAAGAACCTTTCCTGAAAGGCTCCCCTATTGTGAGCAACCTGAAGATCCGCGGCGGCTACGGCGCTACCGGCAATGAAGGTTTCAATGCCAATGTAGCCACCCGCATGTACGGCCCGGACACCTGGTGGCTGGTGAACGGGGAATGGCTGCGCACCTATGGCGTGCTGCATAACCAGAACCCCAATATCCGCTGGGAGGTAAAGAAAGAGTTCAACGCCGGCCTTGACTTCGCATTGTTTGACAACCGCCTGAGCGGGCGTATAGATGTATACAAACGCCGTGTGGATGATATGATCTACGACGTAAGCGTGTCCCAGCCACCTGCTATCCATGACAAGACCACTGTGAATGTGGGCAACATGGAGAACAGGGGATATGAGGTAGAGCTGAACTGGAACGCGGTAAAAACAGCAGACTGGGATTATACCACCGGCATCGTAGCGTCTGCCAACCGCAGCACGCTGACCACGCTGAATGGCGGGCAGACCTTCTCCGACCGTAAATCATTTCCCGCTCCCGGTAACCCCGGCACCGCCGTGCGCCTGTATCCCGGTGAAGACATCGGCCGCTTCTTCCTCTGGCGCTTTGCCGGCTTTACAGAGGAAGGCAACTGGATGCTGTATGATAAAACAGGCAAGCCCTTTGATGTAACGGAGCAGGCTAAACGGAATGAGGATAAAGCATTCGTCGGCAATGCTATCCCCACGCTGATCCTTTCGTGGAACCACTCGCTGCGGTGGAAAAATTTTGACGCGGGCGTTTACATGCGCAGTTGGATCGGGCATGATGTATTCAACATGATCAACATGTACTACAGCCTTCCGAACGTGAGAGGACAGAACGTGCTCCGCGATGCCTTTGACAAGCATCAGCATATCACAGGTGAAAAGGAGCTCACCGACTACTGGCTGGAAAAAGGCACTTTCCTGAAACTGGACGCCCTCAGCCTCGGATACACCTTCCGGCCGCAGATGGTGAAGCCCCTCAAGGGGTTGCGGCTGTATGCTACGGCCCGTAACCTGTTCGTGCTGACGAATTACAGCGGGCTGGACCCGGAAGTAAATATCAATGGCCTGGAACCGGGTTTTGAGGAAAGGGATGTATACCCGAAAACACGCACGTTCATGTTTGGCCTGCAGGCCAGCTTTTAATGGGCCACATTATTCATTTCACAAGTCATTAGTATGCAAAAGATATTGGGATTTACATTGCTGACGGCGGCCTTCCTTATCCTGGGGGGCTGTACCAACCTGGACCAGGAGTTCTATGACAGGGTAACGCCTGAAACATTCTTCAAAAGCGAAAAAGACATCAAAGCGGCATTGTACCGCCCGTTTACCCATGCCCGCTGGTACCTGGGAGAGGACCGCTGGAACCTGCAGGAATACACTGCCGACCAGTTTGCTATCACTACCAAGGGCCGGCACTGGTACAACGGCGGGGAAAATGAAAGGTATCACTACCATCGCTGGACGCCGGATGACAACTGGATATGGGGCACCTGGCGCGGAACACTGATGGGAGTTGCCTTAGCGCTGGACACCAAGCAGGACCTGGAAAAGCTGGATTATACAAAGTTTGCGCTGACGCAGGCGGATAAGGATGATCATATCAACCAGCTCACTACGCTCATCGCCTTCTTCTACCTGAGAGGTCTTGACTATTTCGGCGGACTCCCGATCTTCGAATCCCTGGAAGGCGAGTCCCTGCCGCGCAACACCGATAAGGAGACATTCACGCACGTAGAAACGCTGCTGAAGGAAGCCATACAGAAACTGCCGAAAAAGAATGCCGGGGACATGGAAGAAGGGGCTTTACGGCAGGCTGCTGCAGCCGCTTTGCTGGCAAGGCTTTATTTCAATGCGGAAGCCTATATCGGCCAGCCCATGTTTGCGGAATGCAAAAAGCTCTGCCAGGACATCCTGTCCAAACAATACGGCGAATATAGCCTGGACCCCACCTGGTACGGCCCGCACAACTTTAGCAATGACCGGTCGCCGGAGATCATCTGGTCCATTCCCTCGGAATTCAACAAGCTGCAATATGACTGGTTCTACAATACCTTCTACCACTATAATACAATTAAGTATTTTGGCATAGACGGCGGCGGCTGGAACGGCGCACATCTTACCCCTTCAAAGAAACCCACGGGAGAATGGTATGCGGAATACAAGCTGGGTGCTCCCTTCAGGAAATTCAATGACCTCGACCTCCGGAAAAAACCGTATAAATACCTGGGCGGAGGCCGTTATGAAGGCATGTTCATCTATGGCCCGCACCTGACGCCTTCCGGGGAAGTGATCACCGGCGGCGAAGAGTACAAAGACCAGCCGCTGGTATTTGTAGACCAGGTAGGCCGTTTCTCCGAAGTGGGCCCCGGCAGGCGCTACGCCTCCGTAAGCGAGCTGCCCTCCAAAATGTCGGAAGGAGAAGAGAATACCGGCGTCCGCATCGTGAAGGTGCCTGTCCCGAACAATACGGACAAAAGCCTGCGCTGGGGCGCGGATAACCCGGCTATCCGCCTGACGGAGATCCAGTACATGCTGGCAGAATGCCTGATGCGCGAAGGAGATAAAGGCGGGGCGGCCACCCTGATCAATGAAGTGAGAAAACGCAATTTTGAAAACGGCATAGATCCCGACCCGGTAACAGCCGCCAACCTGGATGAGTACCGTATGCTGGATGAATGGGGCACTGAATTCCTGGCCGAAGGTCGCCGCAGGACGGACCTGATCCGCTGGAAAAAATTCACGACGGAATCCTGGTGGGACCATGAACCCTCTGATGATCATTATAAAAGATTCCCGGTGCCTACGCAGGCCATATCCGGGAATAACAACCTGTTGCAGAACCCGGGGTATTGAGTTAGAACGGGGTAGCATAAACGGGGTAGTACCAGGCGATTGGCACTACCCCGTTTTGTTTGGTCAATTCATAGTCATATTATCCCTCACTGATCGCAGTCATTGAATATGATAGCTCACCTCATGGGCCTCCCAGGGCGCCGGCACCTCCAGTTTGCGCACCAGCCGGTCGATCACGGCCGGGGGCACCACTGCTTCCCTGTCGCGGTTTTGCTTGTGCAGGGCCATATACGGGCTCTCCACGTACACGATCTTTACGCGTGCCCGGTAAGCCAGGAACAGCGAGATCAACTGGCTGCGCATTTGCGCCGTTGTATTGGTAGCGTTCCAGACAAAGCCTGTCTTTTTCCGCAATAACACCCTGGCCCGTTCTTTTGCTTCCTGGATGGCCTGACCGTTACCGGTCTTGTCCCCAGGATCGATGCCGCGTTGCAGGCGGATATCGTCCAGGGAAATGACGGGCATACCGGGGAAATGCTTTTTCACAAAAGTGTCCTTGCCGGCGCCCGGCAGCCCGCTCATCAGCACTACTTCCATTTCAGGCGCCTCAAAGGGCTCGTAATCCGGGTAGGCGTCATCCCGCTCCAGGTAATGCATGCGGGCATGAGCAGAACGGAAGGGGCGGGTGGCGCCCCAGCAGCCCTGCTCATTACAGAACTCTTCGAAGCAATCTACCCGGTAAAGCAGGTCTTCCTGGTCCTGGCAGATACGCCCCCGCACATCCGCGCGCGCAAGCATGGCCAGCCAGCGGGTATTTACTTCCATACTGGCCCTGATCAGCGTTTTCAGCGGATCGGGCTTCTCCAGCAACCAGAGCGGAAGGCTGTGATGCCGCACCAGGCCCACGATCTCCTCCCGGGTAAAAAAGGGAGCAGGCAAGTCACGGTAGAGAAGGAACCGGGCCGTCTGGGCGCCTTTGCGTGCGTGGCCATGGGCAGTGATCCTGCCGTCCGGTTCCGTAACGGTGGTGCTGCGCTTTTCCACATCGTGCAGCAGGGCGGCTGCCCAAAGCGTTTCCTGTACCTGCGTATCCAGCTCCTGGTAACGTACATCCTGTGCCATCGCTTCCAGTACCATTTTTGTATGTATGGCGACGTTGCCTTCTGCGTGATGCAGCGCATCCTGGGGTACTTCCCGCATGTCCCGCACCCAGTCAAACTGCTGCTCCAGCAATGTCCAGTCTTTATGATCCGTGATAGTCCACATGCTTACCTCCTTCGTAATTTAAGCGGGCGCGCTTCCAGTTACGCGTCCAGTGCGCGCCGGTTTGCACATGCCCTTTCCTCACATATTTGAATACATTTTCAGCGAAAGCATCCACCGGGTAACCTTCAACGTTACGGGTAACGATGCCTTCCATTGTAGATGGTTTCCCATCCAGCATATTATACGGTTGCAGCGCCCCTGGCCCTGCGGCAATAGCGCACACTTCCTGCTCAAAAGCATGCCGGTCTGCAGGCGTAGGGATCACTTGTATCTCCGGTACCACGGGCAAACCCAGCATACCGGCATAAAACTTTGTTTCCTCCCAGCTCAGCCAGCGGTCATGCTCGCGTATGGCAAACACGTAAAAGTGATGTTCCAGGTTGCGGTATTCAATAGAATGGATCGCGTACAGGTTCTCCAGAAAGACTTCCAGGTTGCCAAGGTCCCTGCGGATACCCTCCCAAAAACGCCGGATACTCTCCGTCCAGGGCGAGGTAGTGGGCGCAGCATGGGAACGTGCGAACACACCATGACGTGAAAGACAGTTATTCTCGCCATCCAGCTTTTCGGTATGCACCAGCACGGGTATCTTTTGCAGATGCTGCCAATAGTCATGCCGTATGCGGTCATCGCTGGTGGTGCCGGGCGAGAAGGGGTAATGATAAGTGCGGCCGTATTTTCGTGAAATAGCCATGTAAAGTGGTTTTATATCAACAAACAGATTTCCTGCCGCTCCATCACGGAGCAGCGCGTACGAAGATTTAATATGTTGATACGATTACATGGCGCAAGGCTTTGTCAGTTTTGCGATGGGGCAAAGATAAGCATTCCGCGAATAAAAATTCCTACACGGATAAAGCGCCTGTAGCCCCGCTAGGCGATCTTTTGCGCAGGAGCTGCGCCGCAAGCATTATAAAGCCCGCGCCCAGTGTGTAAGCCAATATATCTGCCCAGGAAAAATGATTCCCGATAACAATATTTGCTATCCGCGAATGTTCAAGGCCGAGCCGTTTTACCAGGTTGAAATATTGCAGGGTCTCCACCAGGTATGAGAATGCCAGCACTGCCAAAGCCACCGGTACCACCGGCGCCTGTACAAAGCTGCATATAAAACAATACATAAGGATAACTACCAGGAAATCGCCGGCATAGGGACGGATAAACGCGTCATGTACATACCTGGCAATCAGCACTTCTATAAGAAACAGCAAAATAGTAAGTCCAATGTACCATGGGTTGAACCTGAATTTCATGGGAGCAAGATAGGTAACATTAAAACACCTTTAGCCGTATTTTAAAAAAATCCGGCTTGCCCCTTGACTCTCACCTTAGGTCATACCCTACATTTGCACTGACAAGGTATAAATCCAAACAATGAACAACTATTCTGTAAAAAAGCTCGCCCAACTGGCTGGTGTCAGCGTGCGCACCTTACACCTGTATGACAAGCTGGGCCTGCTGAAACCTTCTGTCCGTACCGAGGCCAGGTACCGGCTATATGGCGAAAAAGAACTGTTGCGTTTGCAGCAGGTACTCTTTTACCGGGAACTTGACTTTCCGCTGAAAGACATTTGCGCCATCCTGGATGATCCGGCATTTGACCTGGAGCAGGCCCTGGAGGAGCATAAAAAAGCGTTGTTGGCCCGGAAGGAAAGGATAAACACATTGGTTGGTACCATAGAAAAAACATTGGTAACACTAAAAAACAAAACTATGTTACAGGCAGAAGATCTATACGAAGGTATCCCGCAGGATAAAATGATGGCCTACAGAACAACGGCCATGTCCAGATGGGGCCAGGAAAAAGTTTTAGCAATAGAGGCTACGCTGCGCAGTTTAGACAAGCAGGAAATGGAATCTATGAAAACGGAACTGCATGACATTACTGCGCGGTTAACGGCGCTCATGCCCGGCGGCCCTGAAAGCAAGGAGGTACAACAATGCATTGCGCGGCGTTACCAGATCATCAACCGGCTCACCGGCGGGGAAATAGCGCCACACAAACTGGAGTATCTCAGGAAAATGGGGGAACTGTATGTTGCCGGCAACCAGGATGCGCCTGCTGATGTGTTGCCCGACAGGCAACTGGCGCTTTTTATGAAAGCGGCGACCGATTATTATATTAAAACCCAACAACAATAAAGACAGGGGCTGGCTCCCACCGCCAGCCCCTGCTCCTAAATGCAGTATATACGCTATTCAAATCAGGTATTTATACCTGATGTCCCTACCGGATTAGGTTATAATTTCACAGCGGTCATTTTATTAATACGAACCCCAAATCTCAACTATCATGAAACAGTTCAAAATGCTCATTGCTGCTATTGTATTATCCCTGGCTGTCATTAGCTGTAAAAAAGGAGATCCCGGCCTGGAAGGCCCACAGGGGCCGCAGGGAGAACAAGGCCCGCAGGGGACTCCCGGCGCAGACGGCTCCCAGGGTCCGCAAGGACCTCAAGGCCCACAGGGGCCACAAGGCATTGCCGGTAATGCCAACGTTACCCAATACACTTACGGGGCGCACAATTTTGCCACTACCGCTTCCGTTACACTGCAGGTCACCACTACGGCCGACACCATGAACCGCAGTGCCTGGCATATATACCTGGTAAGGGCCAGCGGCAACGTATATCCCATACCCGGTTTCGGTTTAAATGGCAGCAGTGATTACCGCGCCTACTGGTTTCATGCGTCCGGCAAGGTAAACTTTGTGATCAACAAGGTTTCCGGGACCGGGGAAGAATACGCCAGTATACGGATCATCCGCATCTATGCCAACCAGGTAACAGCCGGCGGGCGGGTTGCAGATCAATTGCCGGATATAGACTTTAATGACTACTACGCGGTTTGCCGGTACTACCAGTTGCCTTACTGAGCAGCGCTCAACGTAAATATATTACCCCTTATAAAGGCGGATGCAGCGGGCGGCTTACGTCCGTTGTACCCGCCTTTTCGCCTTTTCCTCAAAAGAACGTATTTTTATTTCTGACAGCCGGCTTGCTACTGACATACTGTTGTCATAGCCCACCTGGAATTTTGTTTCATCAAACAAAGACCCATGAAACAGATCATCCTTTTACTGGCTATCGCTGTTATAACGGAAACCGCCCACGCGCAAACCCAAAAAACCTCCCATATGTTTAATGTGAAACCTTTTAGGATCGATGTGCAACAAACTGTATTGGACGACCTTCAAAACCGCCTCCGCCAGACCCGCTGGCCCGATGCGCCTGAAAACGCCGGCTGGAAATACGGTACGGATCCCGTGTTTCTCCAAAGCCTGATTGCTTACTGGCAGGATGGTTACGACTGGCGCAGGCAGGAAGCCGCGCTCAACGAATTTCCACAGTTCACAGCGGAAATAGACGGTCTTACCATTCATTTCCTGCACATCAAAAGTAAAAACCCCAATGCCCGGCCCTTGCTGCTTTTGCACGGATGGCCCGATTGTTTCTACCGTTATTACAAAGTCATTCCCTTACTAACGGACGACTATGACATGGTGATACCTTCCATTCCCGGTTTCGGTTTCTCCAGCCGCGTGGCCATGACGGATGACGGCTCCGCAAAAATTTTCGCTATGCTGATGAAAGAAGCCCTGGGCTACCCAACCTTCCTGGTGGCTGGCGGCGACGTTGGCAGCGGCATCGCCAAGTCACTCGCCAATCTTCACCCCGAAAACGTGGCAGCTATTCACCTGTCAGACGTGGGGTACCCCAAGGGGTCGGAAGACTGGAGCACCATGACCAAAGCGGAACAGGAATTCGGGCAGTTCATCCAGCAATGGTGGTACACGGAAGGAGCATATGCCATGCTGCACTCCACCAAGCCGCAAACGCAGGCTTATGGTTTGAATGACTCCCCGGTAGGTCTCGCTTCCTGGATCATCGAAAAGTTCAATACCTGGCGTACGCAGGATGGCACGATCGAGGATCATTTCACAAAGGACGAGCTGATCACCAACATCATGATCTACTGGGTGAGCCAGACAATCAATTCCTCTATGCGTACATATGCGGTAAATTTCTATCAGCAACTGGCTTCGGGCCAAAAGGTCAACACGCCCACCGGCGTGGCGACATTCCCCGGAGACGCTCCTACGCCAAAGGAATGGGCGGAGAGAAATGTAAACCTGAAGCGGTTTACCGTCATGGAAAAGGGCGGCCACTTTGCAGCACTGGAAACACCGGAATTGTGGGCCAGGGAAGTAGATGGTTTTTTCAAAGCTACGCGGTAAAATAACAGTCACCCATCCCCCTTACTCAGCAGCCATCGCTGCCGATTCTTTTGAAAAAGTTTTAGGAAGAAAGCTCAGCATGAGCGCCACCATCACCAGGCACAGCATGCCTGCTTTCAGACCGTTGTGCAGGCCAATGGTGTATTTGTCGGAAGGACTGTGTACGATGGACTGGTAAAATATCCCGCCGATAATGCTGATCCCCAGGGCAGATGCGGTTTGCTGCAGGGTTGAAAAAATGCCCGAAGACACCCCGGCATGTTGCGCAGGAACCCCGTTGAGCACAACGTTCAACATGAATGGCAGCACCAGCCCGTTGCCCAACCCGTACAGGCCAATCAGCAGCATGGCTACCCGGAAGCTGGTATGCCCGTTAAAATAGATCAATTGCAGGACAAACGACACCAGTATGATCGCCAGGCCGGCCAACAGTACGTTCCTGCCATGCCTGACCAGCATCCTGGATGCAATAGCCGAAGACAGCATGAACAACAGCGCATGCGGGATAAAGCACACCCCGCACTGCAGGGCCGAAATACGCAGGCCATTTTGCAGGTAAACGGCGCTCATCAGCAAATAGGCCGTATGCATCATAAAATGGAAAAGCACGGCCAGCAACCCGATATTGAACGTTTTTAAACCGAAGAGGTTCGTATCCATCAGGGGAGCCAGGTTGCCGCGGCTTTTTCTTTTCTGGCTACGAAAGAAAGCACCCAGTACCACCACTGCAACAGGGATCATGACCTTACTCCAAAGCGGCCAGTTTTGTTCCCGGCCTTCGGTGAGTGAGTAGATCAGGGCGCCCAGGCCGAACATGATGGTCACCGCTCCGGCATAGTCAAATCCAGAGCCGGGCTCCCCGGGCGTTTCCGGCAGGTATCGCCTGATTGCCCATAAGGCAAGCATGCCTACAGGGACGTTAATAAAGAACGCCAGGCGCCATCCTGCAACAAGCATATGCGTATCAGCCAGGTAACCGCCCAGTATCTGGCCGATAATAGCGGCAATGCTCAGCGTAATGCCGTACCAGCCAATGGCCCGGGCCCTTTCCCCGGGCGCCGTAAACAGCAACTGTATCAGGGCAATGGACTGCGTTACCATAAATGCCGAACTAATACCCTGCAGCAATCTCGCTATGTTCAGCGCCAGGGAGGTGGTAGCCATGCCGCAGATGCAGGAGGTCACGGTAAAAGCCAGCATTCCCCAGAAGAACGCTTTCTTTCTTCCCACGGCGTCCCCTACCCTGCCGGCAATGATAAAAAAGCAGGCGCTGCCTAACAGGTACCCTGCAATCACCAACTGGATAGCGGCATCGGTTGTGTTCAGGCCTTTTTTTATGGCGGGTATGGCCATGTTAATGATGAAAATATCGATCACATAAAGTAACGGAGCCGTCAGGAGCACCGCCAATGCGATCCCTTCAGGCCTGTATGAACGTGCTGTCATAGCCCGGAATAATTGAATGATATGAAGAAAAGGGAGTAGAGAAAGAGAGGGAACGCAACCGGTTTAGCGGTTCATTTTTTCCATGTCCAGCAGCTTCTTTTTGCGCCAGATGCCGCCACCGTAACCCGTAAGTTCACCGCTGCCGCCAATAACGCGGTGACATGGAATGATAATGGCTATTTTATTCATGCCGTTGGCCTGCGCAACCGCCCTTACAGCCTCCGGCGAACCGATATGCTCCGCTTGCTGCTTGTAACTTCTTGTTTCGCCATAGGGAATTTCCCGCAGCGCCGACCACACCTTTAACTGGAACTCCGAGCCCGGCGTGCATAAAGGAACGGTAAATGCTTTCCGGCTGCCCTCAAAATACTCGCGCAGTTGCTCTTCCAGCAAGGCAAAATGCGGGTTATGCCCCTGCACAATATTGGCATTGAACTTTTTGCCCAGGTCCCTGAATTCCGTTTCCAGCATTCTCCGGTCTGTAAACTCCAGCAGGCAGATGCCTTCCTGCACGGCACAGGCGTACATGGTTCCCAGGGACGTTTCCAGTCTTCTGAGGTCTATTATTCTTTTTGTTTTGCTGTCGCTGGGAGAAAACCCGAAAACAGTTCTGAATGAATCGCCAAAACCGCTGAGCGAGTCATATCCCATATTGAACGCGGCATCTGTTACCGTTTGCCCTTCCTGTATCCTTTTGAAGGCGGTATTAATGCGTAGCATCCGCTGGTAGGCGTGAAAGGTGAGCCCATAATGTTTCAGGAACCAGCGCCGGACGCCATTCGGCTCCAGCTTCCTTTGCCTGAGATCCCTGTCCCTGATCTTCAGGGAAGGATCGTTGTTCAGGTCATCCATCAACTGTTTTATCTGTGGCGGCGTTTCATGCAGGTTTTCCATGGGATTGCAGACCCGGCAGGGGCGGTATCCCTTTGTGATCGCTTCCCTCACCGTACTGAAAAACTCGACATTCTCTTTTTTGGGTTTCCTGGCCCTGCAGGACGGACGGCAAAATATGCCGGTTGTTTTCACCGCCGTAAAGAATACGCCTTCAAAAGAGGTATCCTTGTTGAGAATGGCCTGGTACATCACGTCTGTTGAAAGTTGCATTTGCGGTTTGTTATAATGCAAAAATACGGACAACAGGCGCTTGCGGGCAACCGGAAAATTAACAAGTATTTTAGAGGAGGAAGGGCAATTACTCCTTTTCCATTATGTAGAATACTGTATCAATAAAAAACAGTACATCTCCCCTGGAAATTACATTCTCATCATGCATATCTTCCAATATCAATCCAAATTCCTCATTGAAATAGTCCTGTCTTTTAGTATTCCGAAACCCGTTAAAGGTTAAATGTTCTTTGATATTTGCGAGGTTGGCCTGCCCACCTTCGATGAATGGTTGCCTGAGCACAACACAAAGTACGCTATCTTTGCAAGCAGTAAAACCTGACAATTCATAGGCAGTGCTTGGGAACAACAAATTATGGATTACCAGGCTATTGAAATATTCAGTCCAGGTAGCATAATAAACAGCGTCGTTTACTTTGATAACATGTCGATGATCAGGTGCCAGATAAATCTCAGACTCGCCGCCCCGGGTCAAATATTGGCTACCTTCGGCTAAGGCAGGTATCCAAAGCCTGTTATTTTCTGCGTAAGATTTTAAGAAGCGAGCCTGCTCTTCTTTGAGAACTGAGCGACTTTCGAATTCTCTTTTAACAGTTGGATCTGAGCCAAAGCTTTGGCAAAGGAGATTTCTGATTGCTGTGCAATGATCTTCTTGCCCCTCAAGGACATCTCCTCTAATGATATTTTGAAGTTTTCGCCGGATTTCATCGGAGATCATTTACTGCAAAATTAGAAAATATTATTAAGAATAAAAACTAATTGAAATCCAATCATTTAAATACATTATAACTTTACATATCTTTCCATTCCACGTGCCCCAGTGGCAGGTCATTTAGTTCCATTCTGGCTTCGCGCCAGCGCGGATAAAAACGATTCATCAGTGCCACATAATTTCCGCTATGGGTCGGAAAAAGTAAATGGGCCATTTCGTGAACGATCACATATTCCACAAGGTCTTTGGGCTTTTTAACCAGTTCCGTATTTAATCGGATATTGCCCGAACGATAATTGCAGCTCCCCCATTTTGTTTTCATTCGCTGCACATAGTAAGCGTTTACCCTTACGCCGAGTATTTTCTCCCATTTGGGAATTACCTGCTGTATGTAATCGTGCAGCAGTGATTTTTGCCATTCATACATAATGGCTTCCCTTCTGCTTTTGTTGCTGCCAGGCTTTACATGCAGCGTAATACGCTTATGATCAATCGTTACATGCGCTTTATCTTCTGTATGTATTATGTTCAGTAAATATCTTCTTCCCCAGAGATAGTGTGATTCACGTTGAATATAACGACGGGGTGATTCCCGCAATTGAGCCTTCATTTTTTCCTGCTGCTTCCTGATCCAGGCAAGTCTGGTGATGGCATAGGCCCTTGCTACTTCTAATCGCGTGTTTAAAGGAGTCGACAAGGTCACCCTTCCATCCGGAGGATGCACCGACAGGTGTACATTTTTGATCGCTTTCCTGTTCACTTCAATACTGATGTCTCCCAGTTGGATCAAATCCTTCATTCGTAGCCTTTCATGTTCTTAAGAAGTTCGAACAATGCCTCGGTTGCTCCCCTGTCCCTGTTTAGCACAGGAAATAAGGCATTCAAGACTTCTCTCTCCCGAGTATCATCTCCCCGCCAGCCTGCAGGGGCTCTTTCACGCATTACACGGTCAATTTCCAATGCAAGTGGTATGAATTTATCACCATAAACTGTCCCAGGGTCTGCGACCTGGCTGCTATCTGCATTGGCAGAGAGGATATTGGGAAGATTGTTATAGATTACGATGGCCTCCGGTTTGCCGCGCAACCTTCCAGGAACATCTTCGGAATGCTGCCCCTTCGCCATCTTTCTTGCAAGTTCTTCAGCGTTTCGCAAAAACGCTTCATAATCTTCGGTTTCTTCACGCTTCTGCCGTATCAGGTCATCCAGTAATTTCGACATTTCTTCGTAGAAGCGCGGATCGGTAAGCCGTTCGCGGATGATCGTCTGCCTTACGTTATTAATGATACCTTCGGCAATGGCGTTGCGTGATAGTTTTCCTTTCTGATTTAGTTTCTGGGCAATGGCGTCGTGAATACCTGTGCGGATGATCAGATCGACCAGCGAATATTGATCCACCGTACCAAATGGATCCGCGGGATCTGCCTTAATATAGGTATTCATCAGGTGACGCATATCAGCTTCATACGGCTTAATATCAAGTTCTTCGCCTGCATAGCGCTTGATAGCAAGGCGTACATCAGAATAGAAAGCAATCTCCTTTTCAATACCTGCAATTTCACTAGCGCTGTATCCTGCTTCGCTCATGTGCAGTGAAATAGCCCCATACGCTCTTACAAAAGCCACTACTGCTTTATAGAAAGCAATACGCAGCGGCTCGGTTTCGCCCAGGGAAAGCGGATTGGAAGGGTCTCCGCAGAAATAATCGAAGAACTGCTCTACTTCGTGGGGCTGGGCCACAGGCTCACATAAATAATTGAGCGCTTCCCTGGCGGCATCTAGCTTTTCCCGGCCCGCCACTAACCAGTGTTCGAGCTCCACATTATTCTCTTTCTCATCACCATCTTCCACATCCAGTTCGTCGGAGGTATACACGGCAATAGCCTGCTGCAAATTGTTGAACAATTCCTTGAAATCCACGATATACCCGAAGTCCTTATCGTCGCCGTCGAGGCGGTTGGTGCGACAGATGGCCTGGAAAAGGCTATGATCTCGCAACTCATTATCCAGGTAAATGTACGAGCAGGAAGGCGCATCAAAGCCGGTGAGCAGCTTACTCACAACGATCAACAGTTTACAATTGGCCGGTTCATCCTTAAACCTTCTCTTGATCTCCTCTTCATATTTCCCGGTAGTCTGGCCGGCTCTCAATACATATTGCGTATACGTATCAAACTTATATCGTTCATCACTGTTGGCGGGTTCTCTCGAAATGGAATTATGATTGGGTTCGTATGAGGTGACAATGCCCGTGAAGCGTCCAAAATCTGTATGCTGGAACAGCCGGTAATAATGGCAGGCGTCATAAATGGAAGCCGCCACCAAAATGGCTGTGCCGCGGTTGTTGTTCAGGCGGTTCTTTAGGGTAAAATCTTCGATGATGCTGGCAATGATACGCTGCTTGCGTTCCCCTGCGCTCATCAACTTTTCCATATTGGCCCATGCTTTGCGCACCACGGCTTTCTGAAAGTTGTTGAGATTTTGGGTTTTGGCATCAAACCACCTGTCGATGGCGGCTTGGGAGGTGAGTTGCTGCGGCACCTTTCTCGCTTCATATTTCAGGTCGAGCACTACGCCATCCTCAACCGCTTCATGGAATTTATAAGTATGAATATTTGTTCCGAATACCTGGCGAGTAGTCTGCTTGTCATTACGCAGTAGGGGCGTACCAGTAAATCCAATAAAAATGGCATGCTGCATCCAGCGTTTCATCTGTTTATTCATGTTGCCACCCTGGGTACGGTGGCATTCATCCACGAACACGTAAAACTTTCCGCTGACTGGCGGCAGGGCTCCGGTCAGGTCGGTGCTGTCGAACTTATGCACAAGGGCACAAAGCAACCGGGGGGTGGTAGCAGCGATGGCTTCCAGTAATCCGGCTCTTGAGGTAATACGTGGCGAGAGCGCATCTTCAGGCAATACCCCGGCGTTACGCATCACGCCTTCGATTTGTCTATCCAGCTCATCGCGGTCAGTGATGATGAGTATCCTCGCATCTGCGTCATGTTCCATGATCCACTTGGCTAGCAACACCATGAGGATGCTTTTGCCGCTGCCCTGGGTATGCCAGATAACCCCGCCCTCGCGTTGACGGATGCGTTCCTGCGCAGCCTTAAAGCCGTTGTACTGGTGCTGGCGCGGCACTTTCTTTTGCCCGGCATCAAACAGGACGCAGTTGCGAATGAGATCGAGGATGGTATCTTTGTTGCAAAGCTGCGCCAGCGGTGTATCGAGTAATTCGCCGGGAAATGTGCTGCTCTTTTTATGTTTATCTTTCCACTCCACAAAAAACTGCTCCGGTGTGCCGGTAGTACCGTATCGCAGGCCCTGGGAGTCGTTGCCGGCGAAGAGCAACTGCACGGTGGAAAAGAATTGCTCGTTGAAGATTTTCTCCTGGTTGGTAATGAGTTGGCGGATGCCATCGTTGATCTCCACCGAACTGCGCTTGAACTCGATGACCCCGATGGCGATACCGTTGAGGTAGAGCACCACATCGGGCCGGCGCTGGTAACCGCCTTTGAGGGTGACTTCTTCCACGATAGCGAAATCATTGTTAGCCGGATTGTCCCAATCAATGATGCATACATCCTTGTAAGGTTCGTTTACCGATGTTTTGACGCGAATGGGATAACGTAGCAATTGGTAAGTGCGCATGTTTGCCTGGTAGAGCGTGGTGCCGGTAGTGTCCGCGGCCGCTTCCAATTTCAGCAGGGCGGCGGAGATCTGCGCATCGGTGTAACCTCGTTTCTGCAAGCTCTCTTTAAACAGCTCCGTTTCAATGTTTCGGTTATCCTTACGCTTCTCCCAGTTACCTAGGTAGGCGTAGCCGAGCGTTTGGGTGAAGAGCTGCACTACCCGGTTTTGGGAATGTCGTTCAGACCTGGGTTGCTGGTTCATATTCGGGTTTATATATTCTGATTTTGCCGGTGAGTAGGGATTGCATCATGGATTGTTTGAGTGATTGTAATTTGCCGATATATTTTACCCAACTATTCATTTCATTTTCAATTGATTTGAAAATTTTTCCAATTCGAATTTGTTCATTCTTATTGTCTAATATATCGATTTCAAACCGCTCAATGTCTCCATTTAAAATATGAGTTTGCGTAACCCCGTCATCTAATTGAAGAAAGTATTCATGCCGGTTCAGTAGGTAATATAAGAATAAGGGGTCGGCACCTTTGCTTCTCCAAATGCAAATTCGCTGATTGACTGCATATCTATTATCACAGTCTACGAAATAACACTTTGCCAATGCTTTCCCATTAGGCAAGTCACTAAGCACCGTCAAAATATCATTTGATTTTGCAGTCAAGAAGCTATGATTGGAATATTTTTTGACCTCGCCGTCACTTGAAATAAACTTTGAGTTGGCAACGATAAACTTACCGTCGTCAACAATGTGTTGTTCGTGCGCTTTCCCATGTACATAATCCACAATTTCTGTAAACTTCTTCTTAATCCACCCATCCTTCAACCTCCCTTCCATATCATAGGGCGAGAGCAATTGCTGCATCATACCCTGTTTAATGGCTCTCTTCTTCTCGATGAGCTTTTCAGTCCGGGCGATCAGTGTATCTATGTCCGACAAGGTCGTGGCAATGGCGGTTTGTTCACAATATGTTCTAGGAAAAGGAACCTTCGTCTTTTTAACCTTTTGGGGACTTATTTCTAGGAATGTACTACCCGATGCATTTCTTAAAAAATCATTTTTTCGTCTACAAAGTACGTAATAGAGGAAGTCTAAGTTAACATTTTCTCTTAATACTAATGACTGGAAGCCCTGATTAGTACATGAAGGTTCTGTTGTAATGGCTAACTCCCCAATAGTTGCTCTTGTTGTAAGGAGTACTGATCCTACCGGCAATAATTTTGCGGAACTGTTCCTCAATCCTTTTTCCGTAATCTTCCTTAAACTTTCAGCAACATATTTTGATTTTCCTATTTCAGAAGGGGTAAACCAATTTATTGCCCCATTCCAGAATTCCTTATTCTGTGTGCTAGGAGTCCCTCCTCCAATAACTTGCGAAACATCTTCCAAGGCGGGAGTATTCCAATCCTCAGGTATTTCCCCTACTTCAGTCATTTTATATCCTTCCTTCAATTCCATACAAACCCCATTTTTTCCAGGTGAAACTTAACTTTTTCTTCCGCTTCCGCCAGCGCCAGTTCAATTTGGGGCAATGGTGTTTCATAGCGCTCTATCAGCTCCTTCAGGCGACCGGTCAACTGTTGACTCAAGCGGTCCATTTCAGCTTGCACACTGGCTTCAATAGCCGGCAACCATTTATCATTTATCACTATGGAGCGCACTTCGTCCGCCGTGAGCTTTGGATATTTCTCATAGGCAAGTTTATCCAGCGCTTCATCGCGCTTCTTTATTTCGGCTTTGAGTACGCTCTGCTGCGCGTCGAGATCCAGCCACTGTTTTAAAACCTTTTCTTCCTCTTTATAATCTTTACTGCCTTTTATTTCCTTCAAGCGTTTACTGATCTCGGCCTTGTTGATTTTTTCCAGTTCGGCAAAAGCGCCTTCTTCCCCGGCATGCTCTTCCTCCAGTTCGGCCAGGGATGCCTGCGCTGTTTCCAGTTCCACCTGTCTGGCGTCCAGCGCTTCCTGTTCTTTGGCAAAATATTTCGATACCAACAATGCCTTCGGAATGAGATCGCAGGTCCAGCCTTTGTCTTTTTGCTTGCCCTTGTCCTTGCCGGCCTTCACTTCTTCTACTATGCGGCGGGTTTCCGCTTTCCAGCCATCGGCGGCAATGAGGTAGGCATCATCCTGCATGGTCTCGTTCCAATAATCCATCAGGTGTTGGTACACCTCGTAGGCGTTGATGAGCTTCGCTTTGCGGAAATCCTCGAGCAGGCTTTCAGAGAGGGCATGGATCAGGTCTTTGGGATGCGCGTCCCTGTCAAAATCTCTCAGTTCCGGCAAGGCTTTCCTTTTCCAGTTTTCAAATATCTTTATGTTGTTTTCCTTCAGCGCTAAAAATTCCTTGTCCTGTTGAATAGCACTGCGAATCTCCTGCGCATGCAGCCGTGCGTTCAGGTAACCCCTGCGGCCTTCTTCAAAGAGCGTATGTTTCAACCCAGGCAGCACTTCCCAATAGGATTTCATATCATCAATGTCGCGCTGCGGGATGCCACCGTTCAGGTGGGCGTCTATATCCTGGATGTCTTCGGGTTCGGTGGTATCGATATAGCGCGGGATGTTGAGGTTGTAATCGTTCTTCGGGTCAGCAATTTCCTCCAGGGACACCATGCGGGAGAATTTCTCGATGGGCTCCAGCTTTTTAAAGGTATCCACGATCTTATGAATGTCCTGCTCACGCAGGCGGTTCTTGTTACCGTCTTTCATAAAGCCTTTGGAGGCATCAATCATGAAAATGCCTTTACGGGCGGAAGCGTTTTCTTTGTCCAATACCAGTATGCAGGCCGGGATGCCTGTACCGTAAAACAGGTTGGCCGGCAAACCGATGATGCCTTTGAGTATGCCCGAACGGATAAGCTCTTTGCGAATCACCGCTTCCGCATTGCCGCGGAACAATACTCCATGTGGCAGGATGCAGGCTGCCTTGCCAGTGGATTTCATGGAGCGAATAATGTGGAGCAGGTAAGCATAATCGCCCTGCCTGGCCGGCGGTTCGCCCCAGGCAAAGCGCTTAAAGGGATCTTCAGAAGGTGTGATTCCAGCGCTCCAGGTCTTGTCCGAGAAAGGCGGATTTGCTACCACATAGTCGTAAGTACGCAGGTTGTCGCCGTCTTTGAACTTGGGATTGGCCAGCGTATTACCCGCCATGATGTTGGCGGTGGGAAAATCGTGCAGGATCATGTTCATGCGCGCCAGACCAGAGGTGGTCACATCTTTTTCCTGTCCTTCCAGGGTGATGTGCTTGCCCGCTTCCGCCGCCACTTTCAGTAGCAGCGAACCCGATCCGCAGGTAGGATCGTAAGCGGTGGTAGCGGCCACTGAATTTCTAGGGCTGATGCCGATTACCTTGGCCAGGATGCGACTCACTTCGGCCGGTGTATAAAATTGTCCCTTGCTTTTACCACTCTCCTGGGCGAAATGCTGCATGAGGTATTCATAGGCATCGCCCAGAATATCGTCGTGATCGGCACGGTTCTTTGAGAAATCAAGCGAGGGGCTGTTGAATATGTTGATCAGGTTGGTAAGGCGGTCTACCATGGCCTTTCCTTCACCCAGCTTATTGGGATCATTGAAGTCGGGAAAGTCGCTTCTCGACAGCCTTGAATTGCTGTTGATCAGCGGCTGAATAATCTGCGTATTGATCTTATCACCGATATCATCCTTGCCCCTCAGTGCGAGCATATCTTTAAAGTTGGCACCTTTAGGAATGGTTACCGGAGGTGCGAAGTCATCGGAATCAGCGTATTTATCGGATACGTACTTAATAAAGAGCATGAAAAGCACGTAGTCCTTGTACTGGCTGGCGTCCATGCCGCCGCGGAGTTCATCACAGCTCGCCCAGATGGATCTATAGAGCTCGGATTTTTTTATAGGCATTTGGGTGTAATTGTTTTAATAGCATTAGGATAACCGCTCACGTATTGCCGAAAGGCGAGGTTTCGCGCACCAAAACTAGTAAAATTTCCAATTGCGTTCCATCGGCCCGTCTTTTACCAATAAGATGACGTATGCTAAACAAAGTCTTTGATAGCGTCCCTATTCCAGTTATCAAATTGACAAAATAAAAATCGCCAAAGCACAAAAAAATAGGTAAATCAAGTTGATCTACCTATTAAATTAAATTGTCCAATAATATAAAGAAAGTGGAGCTGGCGGGAATCGAACCCGCGTCCAAACATATCCTCCAAAAGCTTTCTACATGCTTATTTGTGCATTAGCGTGTCGGGACTCGGCAGGGGCACAACAAACCAACCTCGTCCTTATCCGTTGAGATTTTCATTACACACTCACAGAAACCATGTGTACCTATCCCTCTATGGTTTGATTCGGCGGCGGGAGTCGTAGTGGGCAGCAACTCCGGCGGCTATAATGGGTGTCTAATCGCTGATTAGGCAGCCATGGCGTAGTTAGATTCGCCAGTTATTGTTTGAGCATTCAGATTTACGTGCTAATTACACAACGCACGACATGCTTACACTTTCAAAGACCTATGCTGTCAAAACCAGGCAGCCCCGGTTTGCTTTTGCAAATGCAAAGATACGACATTTTCAGCTATCAGCAGTTACGAAAACCACTTGCTGAAAATGTTCCGCCACAGGTCCAGGCCATTGGCATACAGCAGCAGGCCGAACAGTATCACCATACCTACTATCTGGGCATATTCCAGGAACTTCTCGCTCGGCTTGCGGCCGGTCACGATCTCGTACAGCAGGAACAGCACATGCCCGCCGTCCAGCGCCGGGATGGGCAGTATGTTCATAAATGCCAGGATAATGGACAGCAGGGCCGTCATTTCCCAGAACGACATCCAGTCCCACTCGCCGGGAAACAGGTTGCCGATGCTCAGGAAACCGCCCAGCGATTCGCTGGCCTTCACCTCTTTGGATACAAAGATCAGGCGGAGCTGCTGCACGTATTTTACCAGGGTATTAATGCATTTGTTGAACCCGGCAGGAATGGCCTCCAGGAAAGAGTATTTTTTTACATTGAGCGAAAAGAACTTGGACAGGTCCGCGTCTATGGCCACGCCTATTACACCGGTTTCCGGTATCCGCACCGGGATCTGCAAAGTGTCCTTGCCACGCAGCACGCCTATCTGTACCTGCTGGTTCTTCAGTTGCGGTATTTTGTGCTTGAAATCGCTGAGGTATAAAGCCGGCTCCCCGTTCAGGGATATCAGCCGGTCGCCTTTGCGGATGCCGGCCTTTTCACCGGCCGATTCCTTGCTGAAAGCCCCTACATAGTATGGCACCCGGGGCACGGCAAAGGGCGATTTCTGCTTGATCATCTGCCGGATGAACCCGGGGGGAATGGCAATGCTCAGCTCCTGCCCGTCACGCTCCACCTGTATGCTTTTGGCTTCTTCCAGGATGATCTCGGCGGGAATGGCCTGGAAATTCTCCACCTGCCGGTGGTCTATGCTCAGTATCTTGTCGCCGTCGCGGAGGCCAATGCTCTGCGCCAGGGAATCCACGGCTACGCCATATTTTACATTCTGGGTGGGCAGGTAGGTCTCTCCCCAGTACCACAGCATCATGGCGTAGATCAGGAAGCCCAGTATCAGGTTTACCGTCACCCCTCCTATCATAATGATCAGGCGCTGCCAGGCGGGCTTGGAGCGGAACTCCCAGGGCTCCGGCGGCTTCATCATCTGGTCCCGGTCCATGCTTTCATCGATCATGCCGGATATTTTCACGTAACCGCCCAGGGGCAGCCAGCCTACGCCGTATTCGGTGTCGCCTTTTTTGAATTTGAATAAAGAGAACCAGGGATCAAAGAACAGGTAGAACTTTTCCACCTTTGTTTTAAATAGCTTGGCCGGGATAAAGTGTCCTAATTCATGCAATACCACCAGGATAGACAGCGACAGGATCAACTGCCCGGCTTTTACTAATATTTCTTGTGTTGTCATGTAATTAAAAAAGGTCTGATAGATAAAAGTATCCGCCGGTGTAAGATATTATATTATTTACGATTTACTAAAGATGTGCTCAGATCACGATGGCATTGATCAGCGTGGCGGCGTGCTCGCGGGCGGCCGTATCGCTTTCATAATAATCGTGCAGGGTAGGCACTTCGATAAACGGTATCTTCACCAGGGTTTCCTCGATCACTTCCGTCATCTGCAAGAAACCGATCCGGTTCTTCAGGAAGGCATGCACCACCTCTTCATTGGCTGCATTCAGCACACAGGCGGCATTTCCTCCTTTTTTCATCGCCTCGATGGCTACGGCAAGGTTACGGAAAGTTTTAGTATCCGGCTGCTCAAAAGTGAGGGAAGGATAATTTTTAAAGGAGAACCGGGGAAAATCGTTGGACAGGCGTTCCGGGTATCCCAGGGCGTACTGTATGGGCAGCTTCATATCCGGCAGGCCCATCTGGGCCTTTACGGAGCCGTCCACAAACTGTACCAGGGAATGTATAATGGACTGCGGGTGTATCACTACCTCTATCTGGTCCGGCTCCAGGCCAAAAAGCCAGCGGGCCTCTATCATCTCCAGCCCCTTGTTCATCAGGGTGGCGGAGTCGATGGTTATTTTGGCGCCCATGCTCCAGTTGGGATGCTGCAGCGCATGATCCTTCTTTACATTGATCAGGAAATTGGGCTTTTTGCCCAGGAAAGGCCCGCCGGAAGCGGTGAGGATCACCTTTTCCACCATTTGGGGATGCTCCCCCAGCAGGCACTGGAAAATGGCGGCATGCTCGGAGTCCACCGGTATTACCGGCACATTCTTTTTACGGGCGGCGGCCATTACAATATCGCCGGCTACCACCAGGGTTTCCTTGTTGGCCAGGGCCACGGGCGTACCGTGCTCTATGGCGGACAGGGTGGGCGCCAGGCCGGCAAATCCCATAATGGAGGCCAGCATCATGTCTATATTGTCCCAGGCGGCCACTTCTACCATGGCTTTATTGCCGGCAAACACCTTAATGCCTTTGTCGAACAATACGCCTTTTACTTTTTCATACTGGTCCTCATCGGCTATTACCACGGCATTGGGCCTGAACTTCAGCGCCTGCTCTATCAGCAGGTCGGCATTCTGCCGGGCAGTCAGCACCTCTGCCCTGAACTTGTCAGGATGAGCTGCTATTACTTCCAATGCCTGCATGCCAATGGAACCGGTGGAGCCAAATATGGCAATGTTCTTTTTAGTCATTGTACAATAATATCAATTATCACTGATTTAAGATTGCATTGAAATTGTTAAATGTTTGCAATCCGTTGTCATTGAAGATATTGCATGAGCTGTTCCGCCATTGATCTATCGTTGCTTAAACGGGGTACCTTGTTCTGGCCGCCCAGCTTGCCGATGGATTTCATAAAATCTATGAAACCCTGCCGGCGCACGGGCCTGATCTTCAGGGGTTGCAATATATTGCCTGTCAGCAGGTCATTATAATAAATGTTCTTTTCCCGGAGGTACTGGTCTACCCTGGCGGCAAAGGTAGCTAAATCGGCGGGCATGGTCTCAAATTCTATGAACCACTCGTGGAAAGGCAGCTCGCCGTTGGTCTGCACCATAGGCGCCACGGTAAATTCCGTAATGCGCACGTTCTCCTCTTCAGCGGCCTTCATCAGGCTGTGCTCCACTTCCTCCCCGATCACATGCTCCCCGAAGGCGGAGATAAAATGCTTGATCCTGCCGGTTACCACCAGCCGGTACGGGTTAGTGGACACGAATTTAACGGTATCACCTATATTATATCCCCACAGGCCGGCGTTGCTGTTGATGATCAGGGCATAGTTCACCCCGGTCTGCACCTCCTTCAGCGAGAGGCGGGTAGGATTTTCGTTGAATATCTCGTTGGCCGGTATAAACTCGTAGAAGATCCCTGAATTGGTGTTCAGCAGCAGCCCGGCATGGTCCTGCTGGTCCTGGAAGGCAATAAAGCCTTCGGAAGCGGGAAAGGTCTCGATCGTATGGATAGGGCGGCCGATGGATTCCATCAGCTTGGCCCGGTAAGGCTCAAAGTTCACGCCGCCGTACACCAGCAGGTCCAGGTTCCTGAAAAGCTCCCCTACGGGCTTGCCGCTGCGGGCCGTAAGCCGGTCAAAGTACATCTGCACCCAGGGCGGTATGCCGCTGATCAGGGTCATATCCTGTTGAATGGTCTCCTCCACGATCCGGTCCAGCTTTGTTTCCCAATCCTCTATGCAATTGGTTTCGTAATTGGGCAGTTGGTTGGTGCGCAGGTAGCGGGGCACGTGATGGTTCACAATGCCGCTGAGGCGCCCGGTAGGAATGCCGCCCACCCGCTCCAACTCCGGGGAGCCGGAAAGGAAGATCATCCTGCCATCGGCAAAAGCGGTGTTGCCTGTTTCGGACATATAGTGGAGCAGGGCGTTACGCGCGGTATCAATATGGTTGGAAATGGATTCCTTTGAAATAGGTATATATTTAATACCGCTGGTGGTGCCGGATGTTTTGGCCAGGTAAATGGGCTGGCCCTTCCAGAGCACATTATGCCTTCCTTCCTTTATTTTATTGATGTAAGGCCTGAACTGTTCGTAGTCCCGGATAGGTACTGCTGCTTTAAAGTCCGCATAGGTATGGATGGCATCGAATTTATGCTCTTTCCCGAAATCAGTTTTCCGCCCTGTCTTTATTAAATCTTCCAGGATCGCCTCCTGGTCTTCTACCGCCCGTTGCATTTCCTTCCTGATCTTGCTGCTCACAATGGAAGCAAATGGTTTGGCCAGCAGTGACTTAAACTTCATGCCGCGTTAGTTTAGAATATATGAAATGACAAATGTATAAAAATTGCAGGGGCAAGTTAACGGTTTTTATTAACAGGAAGCAGGATGCAGGAAGCAGGAAATAAGATGAAGACCCGGACTACTGTGAAACGCCTTCTTACCTCCTAATTTCTTACTTCCTGCTTCTTACTCAAATTACGTATCTTTGAAAAGTATAAGCTCTTTCCCTGTTAAGGTCATAGGGTTATATGTGGCAATTTGCTGCTACTTTAGTTATACTAAAAAAAAGCAGAAAACTTTGCCATTTGAAAAACAAGTGGTACTTTTGCAGGAAATTATTTTTGGATAACTATGTTTGCAGTTGTAAAAATCGCGGGTCAGCAATTCAAAGTGCAAAAAGACCAGGAAATATTCGTTCAGCAACTGGAAGGCAACATTGGCGACAAGGTTGAATTCTCTGACGTGCTGTTAACTGATAATGCTGGTGCGCTGACAATAGGTACTGATGTAAAATCAGTGGTTAAAGCAGAGATCCTGGGCCATGTACAGGGTGATAAAGTGATCGCTTTCAAAATGAAGAGAAGAAAAGGCTTCAGGAAGAAAATCGGTCACCGTACCCATTTTACAAAGATCAGGATCGAAGACATTGCTTAATTTTTTAAAATTTAAACGCTAATCATAGAATGGCACACAAAAAAGGTGAAGGCAGCGTAAAGAACGGCCGCGATTCCCAAAGCAAAAGGCTGGGGGTAAAGATATTCGGAGGACAACCTGCTATATCCGGTAACATAATTATCCGTCAGAGAGGTACCGTTTACCATCCTGGTGAGAATGTAGGCATGGGTAAAGATTTCACCATCTTTGCCACCAGCAACGGTGTAGTGGAGTTCCGCAAAGGACGTGAGAACAAGACCTACGTTTCCGTTAAAAGCATTTGACACCATCGCCGGGTAACGAGACCCGAGCCAGCGATGATTGCCATAAAGTTTTTTTAATACCCAATTTATCATTTACTAACCCAAATTCAAAAAACAATGGCAACAATTAAAAAGGCAGCCGCTAAGAAAGCTGCTCCTAAAAAGAAAGCTGCTGCTAAGAAAGCCGCTCCTAAAAAGAAAGCTGCTGCTAAGAAAGCTGCTCCTAAAAAGAAAGCTGCTGCTAAGAAAGCCGCTCCTAAAAAGAAAGCTGCTGTTAAGAAGGCTGCTCCTAAAAAGAAAGCCGCCGCTAAGAAAGCTGCTCCTAAAAAGAAAGCTGCTGCTAAGAAGGCTGCTCCTAAAAAGAAAGCCGCCGCTAAAAAACCGGCTGCTAAGAAACCGGCCGCTAAAAAGCCGGCTCCGAAGAAGAAACCGGTTGCTAAGAAGAAACCTTCCAGCTCTCCGGCTACTCCTTCAGCACCTTCCGCTCCGGCGATGTAAGATCGGATTTACAACTTGTAGAATAAAGATCCCGGCAAATGCCGGGATCTTTTTTTATGGCAGGTCAGCGGAAAGTATAAAATCTTATTAGCTTGCGGTTCATAGCTAAATGCGTACATATGGACAATTACACCATAGCCGATAATTTCTCCCTCCTCTCCAAGCTGATGGACATACACGGAGCGGACAGCTTCAAGGCCCGATCATTTGCCAGCGCTGCCTTTACGGTAGAAAAACTGCCGGTACAACTGAAAGATACCGCCCCGGAAGATATTGCCCGTATAAAAGGTATTGGCAGCTCCATTAACAAAGGTATCCAGGAAATGCTGCTGACCGGGCGCCTGTCCCTGCTGGAAACCTTCATTGCCCAAACCCCGCCCGGCATCCTGGAAATGCTGAAAATAAAGGGACTGGGGCCCAAAAAGATCGCTACCATCTGGAAAGAGCTGGAAGTGGAAACCCTGGGCGAGCTGCTGTACGCCTGCAACGAGAACCGGCTGCTGCTGCTCAAAGGCTTTGGCCAGAAAACACAGGACAACGTAAAACAAAGCATTGAATTCTACCTCTCCAACCGGGAGCGCTTCCTGTACGCGGAAATAGCCGCACTGGCGCAGGAGCTGGAAAAACGGCTGCAACAAATGCTGGCGCCCGCCCCCGTATCCCTTACCGGGCAGATACGGCGCACCGAAGTGATCATCGATGAAATAGAGCTGGTGGCCGGCGTGCCCGCCGCTGTCCTGCAGCAGCACCTGGGCGCCATACCGGCCTTTACCCTGGTGGAGGAAACAGACCACTCGCTGCTATGGAAGCACGAACAGCAGGTAAAGCTGCGCATATATCCCTGCCAGGCAGCCGATTTTGTGAAAACACTGTTCATCACCACCGGCGACGCCGCATTCCTGGAGCATTTTGACGCGGACGGGCATGCTGCGGAGCACCTGGCCGGCAGCAGCTCCGAGACCGATATTTTCCAGCGGGCCGGCATGGACTATATTGAGCCCTGCATGCGCAACGGCGGCCTGGCGCTGGACCTGGCCAAACGGAAACAATTACCCGCGCTGATAACGCCCGGCGACATCAAAGGCATTATCCACTCCCACAGCCAGTGGAGCGACGGCCTGCATTCCCTGGAAGAAATGGCCGTTGCCGCCCAAAAAGCAGGGTTTGAATACCTGGTGATCAGCGATCACTCCCGCTCCGCCTTCTATGCCAATGGCCTGAGCGTGGAACGCATACAGGCGCAACATGCCCAGATCGATGAGCTGAACAGAACATTGGCGCCCTTCCGCATCTTCAAAAGCATAGAGTCTGATATCCTGTTCGACGGCAGCCTGGACTACCCGGACGAAATACTGGCCACCTTTGACCTGGTGATCGCATCCGTGCACGCCAACCTGAAAATGACGGAAGAAAAGGCCATGAGCCGCCTACTGAAAGCCATTGAAAATCCCTACACCACCATCCTGGGGCATATGACCGGCCGCCTGCTGTTAAGCCGCAACGGCTACCCGGTAGACCATCAAAAGATCATTGACGCCTGCGCGGCCAACGGCGTGGTGATAGAGCTGAACGCCCACCCCCGCCGCCTGGATATTGACTGGCAGTGGCTGCCCTATGCCATGGAAAAGAACGTGCTGATCTCCATCGACCCCGATGCGCATAGCATTGAAGGATTCCGGGATATCAGCTACGGCGCCCTTGCAGCCCGCAAAGGCGGCCTTACCAAAGAAAGGAACCTGAGCAGCCTGGGCAGGGCCGGGTTGGAGGATTTTCTCCGTGAACGGAGAAAATAATTAACAATGAATAATTAATAATTAATGATGTCACACCGAAACACTTATGCTACGATTATTAATTATTAATTCTTAATTATTAATTACACAATGGAACTACACATAAAAGACGCAACCACGGCGGACATCCCGCTCATACAAACACTGGTGGAGAAAATATGGCGGCCTACCTACCAGGCCATCCTTTCTTCCGAACAGATCAGCTACATGCTGGACCTCATGTACAGCACCGCTTCCCTGACCCGGCAAATGGAAACGCAGCAGCACCGCTTTCTCCTGCTATATGAGGGGGAAAACGCCATCGGCTATGCTTCCTACAGCACCACCGACGCTGCGGATATCTATAAGCTGCACAAGATCTACGTGGACACCGGCTACCAGGGCAAGGGCGTAGGCAGGTTTTTCCTGAACACCGTGGCAGACCGCGTAAAAGCAGCGCAGGCGCGCATCCTGGAGCTGGATGTGAACCGCTATAACAAAGCGCGCCTTTTCTATGAAAAGCTGGGCTTTACTATTACCGGGGAAAAAGATACGCACATCGGGAACGGGTATGAGATGAATGATTACATTATGCAGAAAGTACTATAAAATCAAGCAGCCTGGTAAGAAATACCAGGCTGTTTCCCATGTTAACCATTAAAAAGACACAACTTCATTTATGTTGCTTCAATGTCTTATAAGTGTATACGGCAATAAGCGCTAAAACGTACTACTATTTACTTACGACAACAAACCGCCCGCGGATTTGGTTCACAGTGCTTTTTAAAGAAAAAGTTCCCGCACGACAAGCATTTGCGGGAACTTTCAGGTAAAAAGCAGGTGTATATCATTTAATGGGCTTCGTAATCACGTAGCAGACAGCATGTTAGAAGTAACGTGGCTCCACTTCCCGCTCCCTGGACCAGGAAAAACGGTAGTTGATCATCACCTCATGGGAAACAGACTGGGCCCCCTTCAGGTTGGAAGACATGGGCGTGTCGTAAGAATAGCCCAACTGCAACTGGCTGGTCAGCCTTGCCTGCACCAGCCCTGTAATGGTGCCTTCAGACCGGTAAGCGGCGCCTACCCACACCAGGTCCTTTATCAGCACCTGGGTGCTGAGGTCAAAGCCCAGCGGGGCCCCTCCTACCCTGCGCAGCAACAGGCCGGGCTTCACTTTTACATTGTCCCCTGCATCCAGCAGGTAGCCCGCCTGCAGGTAATAATGTGGTTTGTACACGATCTTGTTCACCTTGTTGCCCACATCAAAGCTCTGGAAAGTAGGAGAAGAAAGGCCTACAAAGAATTTGTCCGTAAAGAGCATAAAGCCGAAGCCCACCTCCGATTTGAAATAGCTCGCGTTCTCTGCAAATACCGGGTCCGTAGTGGTTAGCTCGCTGTTGTTCTCCCGGAACTGCGACATGCCCAGCTTCAGGCCCAGCGCCAGGCGCAGGCCATTCTCATTCAGGTTGATGCGCTGGGATACATGGAAATTGAAGGCGGTGCGCGACTGTACCGTCACCTTCTCGTTCATGGCCGAAAAGCCCACACTGGTATTGGTGGCCTTAAAAGGCGTATAGAAAGAAAGGGACGCGGTTTTGGGCGCGCCATCCACGCCTACCCACTGGTTGCGGCCCACCACGGTAAGGCTGGCCGATTCATCCATGCTGGAATAGGAAGGATTGATGACCATGCCGTTCATCATGTATTGGGAATAGATAGGGTCTTGCTGCGCCAGCGCCGGCAGGCTGTGTCCTGCTACCAGCAGGCAGGCTGCCAGGCATTGCAAAAGGCGTTGCTGTATATTCATGATCAGCATATTCACGATGTTCAGACTATTTCCGTTTTATCACTATAAACCCGGTGTACTGCTCTTTTTTACCGGTTTCATCCTGGATCTCGATCAGGTAGAAGTAGGAACCGTCCGTTACTTCCTTGCCTGAATTATTGAGGCCCCTGAAATTCTTGTCCTGGTTGTTGTAGCCGGACATTTTGAATACCGTGCCTCCCCAGCGGTTGAATATCACCACTTCATTGCGCGGGTATTTCTCGATATTCTCAATGTACATGGCATCATTGCCCATACCGTCCTCGTTAGGCGATATGGCCGGGTGCACGCGTATTTTGCCCTCATTGTCATTTACCCAGCGGTCGTCGGTGATCCATCCCTCTATGCGGTCAGGCACCCCGTCGTTGTCGGAGTCATCGTCCAGGTAGTTGGGAATGCCGTCGCCGTCGCTGTCGTCGTCCAGGGGGTCTTCGTTGCCGTTCACGTCTTCCTTGCCGTCCGGAATGCCGTCACCGTCCGTATCGCACTCGGCGCAGAAAGGATCGTCGTTCATGATGATGCCGAGCACGGAGTCAGGCGCTGCCGTTGTGGGCACATTCTGCCCGGAAAGCACCGTGGGAGGCAGCAGTACAATGCCCAGGGTATCATCCCTTTCAAAAGTGCTGTCGCCCATAATGGGCACGGGTATGTAGCTGCCCAGCTCACCGGGCTGTATCTCTACCGGCTTCATGATGCTGTCGTAGTCCACCCCGGGTATGGCGGCGCCGATAGCGGTTACGCCGGCCGGCCTTACAAAGCGGTAAGGCAGGGTAATGGTCCGGGAGCTCATCCTGCTCAGGCGTACCTCGAAGGTCAGGGAGTTCTCTTCCGGCTGGTTGCCTTCATTCACCCGGTACACCGCTGCGCTGAAGCTCAGCTCCAGCGGATCGTTATCGCTTACAACCGCGTTGATCTCGCTGGCCAGACCCGGGCGGTACAGCGGCCGGGGCGCGCCGGAAGCATCGGGTAATACCTGCAGGAACACAAAGCCCTCATCATCATTCATGTCATTGTTATCCGTAACAACGGTGAAGGTATGCTCAGTCACGCCGGCCGGCAGGGTTACTACCAGCGTATCCCCGTTACCGTTAATAGTGCCTTCGCTGGTGGCGACCGTTCTTACCGGGTCATGCACTACCTTCAGGTATACCGGGATGTCCACGCTGCTGACAACGGGCGATTGTATGGTGACCTGTATGGTGTCTCCTTCCGTTACGGATGCCGGTGTGGCAAATATGTTCAGGAACATGGTATCGTTGTCTACCAGGGGCACATCGGCCTGCGGGTTGTCGGCCAGCGGCCAGGTAATGCCCGTCATGGTGCTGCTGACGCTCTGTATGCGGATGTTCACCAGCTCGGTATCCTCTACCAGGATATCATCTACCGGCGCCAGGTTCACGGTTACGCCGTTCTGCCCGGCAGGTATGGTAAGGGTACCCGGCAGGGGCGTGTAGTCAGTACCTGCTATAGCCGTGCCCGTTACTGCATACGTTACCTCTACGTCTTTTAGTACCGTGAGCTGCGGATCGGAGAAGCGGATACGGAATGCGCCTGCTGTGGACGGCTCTGCGGCATCCGTCACCTTTTCCACCATCATGCTGCGGCCCGGCGCATCGTTCTCGTCATCCCGCAGAACGACTGTATGCATGGCAGCATCCACGGTAAAATTCACCACGCTGCTGCCCCTCGGCATACGGGCCTGCTGGAGCGTGAGCGTTACGGTCTCATCTCCTTCCATCAGCTTGTCGTCCAGCACGTTAACGGGAACGGTTACGCTGTGCGCACCGGCCCTGATCACTACGTTGGCCCCGGTCACGCTCCAGTCTGCCGCACCGGCCGTACCACCGATCAGGCTCGTTACGTTGATATCCGCGCCCGCCAGCAGCGTTCCGGGCAACTGAATGGTGAATGATCCATTGGTGTCCGGTTCCGCGGCATCCGCCGTTTTGGTAGCGGAGATCTGCAGCGTGGCTTCCGGTATGGTCACCGTGGCAGGCGGCAGCACCGTATAGCCGGTAGTGACGGTAGTGTTCAGCTTCAACTGCTCCGTGCCTTCCGCCAGGTTATCATCCACCATGTGCAGGGTGAGCTGTACCCGGTTGCTGCCGGCCGGCAACTGCACCTGTGCGGGCAGCCCGCTGTAATCTGCGGCGGCGCCGGTAAAGGCGGCATCCGGGGTGATATTGACCGTAATATGCTGTGAAGAAGTGATCGTTGTTTTTACAAACCCGATGGTTACCCGGGCATCGCTGCCTTCATGCAGGGTGGTGGAATCTATGGTCACCATCAGTTGGCGGTTGGCAGGGTCCTGGCCGGTCACATCCTGTATCTGTACGTCCATGCTGTCTGCCGTTACGCCTGCAAACCCGCTGACCGTGCCTTTTAAGCGCAGGAGCTCGGTGAGCTCTACGATATTATCCGTAACGGCCGCCAGGGTAATATCCTTGAAGTTCTCGCCGGGATAGATGGTGATGATGGCAGGCAGGCCGGTATAGTCCGTTGTGGCGGCCTGCGTGGCAGCGCCCGCGCTAACTGTTACCTGCAGCGGCTTGTAAGGCGTAATGCCGGCCGGCAGGGCTATGCGCACGGTATAGCTGTTGCCTTCCTGCATGGTATAACCCGCAGAGAAGGGCTGGGGCTGCAGGGTCACCTTCCGGTTGCTGCCATCGCGGACGGTCAGCGCCAGGGAGTCTTCGGTAAACCCGGTGGAAGCTGCGCGTACCACCAGCGTTTCATCGTCTTCCAGCAGGTTGTCTGCAGTGGCCAGTAAGGCTTGCGGGAAGGTTACCGCCCCGGTGCCTGCGGCAATGGTCACGGTTACCGGCAGCGCGTTGTGCTCCGCGTCTCCTGCAGTGGAGGAGCTGCCTTTGGTAATAGTGACCGGTATATCGTAGCTGGTTATTTTATTACCGGACAGGGATACTGTTACCAGGGCGCCCGTGGTGCTGCCCTCGGTGATCACCGTATTGTTTGCCGTTACTTCCAGCGGCAGGCCGGCCACATAATCCTGGTCTTTTAAAGTAATGCTGGCCGGCACAAAGGTAATACCCGGCAGGCTGGCGGACTCACCGTCCAGCATCAGGGTTTCGTCTGTTTCCAGTACGCCGTCTGCCGTTATGGTAATGGTGCCGCTTACGGATGCGTTGTTGTTATCCAGCGGTGGTACCGTAGCCATGCTGTAGTCCGCACCGGTAGCGGTGGAACCGCTGCCGGTCTTCACCATGATATTGATGGGCACTTCCGTAGTGACGCCGGCAGGCAGGCTGAAGGTAACATTGTACCCGCTGCCTTCATTCATGGGCGCCGGCTGCGTGGCAATGGTGATCACCTTGTTGGCCGGATCATCACCGGTGGCATCGTCAATGGTGCCGGTGGCGGATGATACCGTCAGCCCTGGCAGATCGGATGACGCGCCGTTCAGGGTAAAGCTTTCCGCATTTTCCAGTACCATGTCTGTCTGCGCGGTAATGAAATCCGCCACGGTGATCTCCCGCTGCCCGGCAGGAATGGTAATGGTGCCGGAAGCCAGCGCATAGTCCGATGTACCGGCCACAGAGGAAGCCGCGCGGGTAAGCGTTACCACGATCGGTTTGCCGGCTTTCACATCATTCACAAAACGCACACGCAGGCCGGCGGTGTTGCCCTCTTTTACCGGGCTTCCTGTCACCGACATCTCCAACTGCAGGTTGGACGGGTCGTTCCAGGTAACATCCCGTATAGTAAGGGTAAAGGGTGTAATGGTATAATCCGTGGCGCTGCCGCTGATCACCAGCGTTTCATCTCCTTCCACCATGTCGTCTGCCAGCGCCATCAGGCTAAAGGTGGCGTTATTGGCGCCTGCCGGTATCATGAACGTGGCATCCGGCAGCGGCGTATAGTCCGCAGCAGAGGAGCTGCCGCCGCCTGTTACCGTAAGCGGGATATCCGAGCTGGCAAAAGTGCCGGAGGGCAGGCTGATGGTAAGGGTAATGGTGGCGCCGCCTTCCACGATCTCCGTAGCAGAGGCGGTTACCGTCAGCGCGCTGGCATCATCATCCAGTATCTGGATATTATAAGGCGTAAAGTCGTAAGTGCGTGACTCCGCATCCACCACCGTAGCCGTAACATATAATGCCTCCGTGCCTTCTACCAGGTTGTCATCTACCACGGTGAACGGAATGGTTACGGAATTGCCGGTGCTGATCCTGAAAGCAGTGCTGTCCAGCGTATAATCCGTTGCGGAAGCGGTGGAAGACGGATCATTATGCAGCGCGCCCAGTGTAAAGTGGAGCGGCATATCTGTCGTCACCCCGGCAGGCAGGCTGAACTGCAGGCCGCCGGTATAGGGCTCTGCCACGGTAATGCCCGGCACCGGCCGCATAGTGATCACACGGTTGGCGGGATCATCGTAGGTCCGGTCCCTGATGTTCACGGCAGCGCCGGCAGTTTGCGCAGATCCCAGCACGGTAGCATCCGCCTGTATATTCAGCGTTTCGGTGTACTCCAGTATCTTATCATTCTCCGCCTGTATGGTAAAGGTGGCCGAGTTGGTATTTTGCCTGATAACCACGCTGGCCGGCAGCACAATGTCGGAAGCGGCGGCAGTGGACGAATTATTACGTGCCAGCGTTACCGTTATATCCTGCGATGCCAGTACACCGGCAGGCAGGCTGATGGTGGCATTGGCGGTTTGTCCTTCGTCTATTTCCACCGGGGCGGTAATGGTAAGGGTGCGGTCCTCATCGTCCTGTATCTGGTATTCGCAGATGTTCTTGGAGGTATTGACCGTCACCAGGTTATTATTATAGCTATTGTCCAGGTTAATGGTGAAAGTGCGGGGACTGTTCTCCAGCACGGTATTGCCCAGGATCATAATGCTGGTATCCAGGCTTATGAGCCTGCCGCCGGTGGAATAGCTGCCGGGAGGGATCACAATGCCTCTTTTGGCTTCATAGTCGGCGCCGGCCACGGCAGGATAGGTACCGGAAGGCGTCACATTTATACCCACGTAAAGGGGACGGGTAAGCGTAACGGTGGAGGAGGTGCCCTTTACCCGCAGGTTCAGGTTGGTGGCCGCGTGACGGTCGTCGCCCTCCTGGCCTGCTGCGGTAGCATTGTCAAACTCCACCCTCAACTGCCGGTTGGCAGGCGGCGCAATGGAGTCCAGGCCGGTTACCCCGTCCAGGTCGCTTATGGTATTGCCGTAGCCGGACAGTATACGGGCGGTAAATACCTTTACATTGGACGTGTTGCCGCCGTATACAGGTCCGAGGTATTTATGCACGATCACGCCGTTCTCCGTACCATCGAAGCTGGAGTTGGAAATATTGGCCAGGAAGCCGTTCTCCGGGATACTGGTGCTGGCCATGCCTGCTGCGTCTGTAGCGAGGTAGGAAGAAAAACCGTTCTGCATGCGGAACATATGCGCACGGTTCACCGGGTAGCCGCCACAGGCAGCATCGCGGTACACGCCTACGGTGCCGAAAGGACCGGGATAGGGCCCGTATCCCTGCGTGCATACGCTGTTAGCGGACCAGTCGCTGCCGCTCACATCCAGCACGGCATGCTCCGCCACATACAGGTGCCCGTATGTTTCAAAACCGTTGGCCAGCACGGCCACCGTATAGTCAAGTATAAAATAAGGCTGGTCCTTTACATAGGTGAGATCGCATATCACCGTAATATCGGCCGTGGATATAAAGTTCTGCACATTCCCCACCATCTGGATACGCCAGGGATCTGCCGCCGTACCTGTGCCTGCCAGGGGGGAAACAAAGCTCCAGGCCACCCGCTTTACCTGGCGGGGCATATCGTCATAGAAGAGCGTGTTCTGCCCTACGTAGGCCGCTATTCCGCGCGGGTCGTCCGTTCCTTCGTAAGTCTGGCTCAAACCGTTCTTGAATACACGAAAAGTACCATCTGCCAGTATCTCCATCTTCAGCCCCGGATCGCCGGCAGTGCCGCCGGTGTTGTTGATCGTTTCTATCACCTGGGCGCGTACACTACCGCCGGCCAGTAACAACAGCAAGACCAACAGCGCCGTATGCTTTTGCAGCCGTGCAAGGGCTTTGCAAAAGCCACTATGGACTTTGCCGGGAAGTGTACAGGGAAAAACTGACATAAGAGTGTGTAGATTTCTATCCATAGTTGCTTCGTAGATCCAACAAATATGCTTGCCGCAAGGCAGTGCATCATTGAAAAGCCTGTGTTCACTGTTCTACGGCATTGTTTGCGCCGCTGAGCTACATCCAGTCCTTAGTTGCAGGCAGGGCTTCAGTATCAACAGGTTAGCCGCTTTGTAACGGTAGCCGCCGCTGATAATGAAAGCCCACTCATATTATATAATAAGCGAATTTATATAAAATAAATATATTAAAACAATTAAATTTAATTTTTCCACACTGTGTTAACAAGTGCGGGGGTCGGGTACAGCCGGGCGGCAGCCCCCGGGGGCCTGCATTTTTTTAGAACTTTGTCCTGTATACATGTGGAAAACCCACCCTGTATAGAACAAAACACTGGCATTCTTTTATAAAGTGGATTTTTTTACTGACCGTTGGGTCATCACTCAAAATAAAGGTAGATTTGCACAAAACCGTAAAGCATGTCAACAATCGCTAAATCCAACATTGACTTTAGCCTTCAGTATAAGGTGAAAGATATGTCGCTGGCCGACTGGGGCCGTAAGGAAATAGAGCTGGCAGAAGCAGAAATGCCGGGCCTGATGTCTTTAAGAGAAGAATATGGCGCTGCCAAACCGCTGAAAGGCGCGCGCATTGCCGGCTGCCTGCACATGACCATCCAGACGGCCGTACTGATTGAGACCCTGGTGCACCTGGGCGCAGAAGTACGCTGGAGCTCCTGCAACATCTTCTCCACGCAGGACCACGCCGCTGCCGCCATTGCTGCTGCGGGTATCCCGGTATTTGCCTGGAAGGGCATGACCGCTGAAGAATTTGACTGGTGTATAGAACAGACCCTGTTCTTTGGCAGCGCCGACCGTCCGCTGAACATGATCCTGGACGATGGCGGTGACCTCACCAACATGGTGCTGGATACCTACACCGAGCTGGTACAGCATATCAAAGGGCTGAGCGAAGAAACCACTACCGGCGTACACCGCCTGTACGACCGTATGAAGAACGGCACCCTGCCCCTGCCCGCTATCAACATCAACGACTCCGTTACCAAATCCAAGTTCGATAACAAATACGGCTGCCGCGAGTCCTGCGTGGACGCCATCCGCCGCGCTACCGATGTAATGATAGCCGGCAAAGTGGCTGTAGTGGCCGGCTTTGGCGATGTGGGCAAAGGCTCCGCCGAATCACTGAGAGGCGCCGGCGCCCGCGTGATCGTTACGGAAATAGATCCCATCTGCGCCCTGCAGGCTGCCATGGAAGGCTATGAAGTGAAGAAAATGGCCGACGCCGTGAAGGAAGCGGACATCATCGTGACCACCACCGGCTGCCGGGATATCATTACCGGCGAGCACTTCAAAGCCATGAAAGATAAATGCATCGTGTCCAACATCGGTCACTTTGATATTGAGATAGACGTGGCCTGGCTGAACAAAAATTACGGCAATACGAAAGTGGAGATCAAACCGCAGGTAGATAAATATACCATCGACGGCAAGGACATCATCCTGCTGGCGGAAGGCCGCCTGGTAAACCTGGGCTGCGCTACCGGCCACCCCTCTTTCGTGATGAGCAACTCCTTCACCAACCAGGTGCTGGCCCAGTTGGAGCTGTGGACCAACGGCGCACAGTACGAGAACAAAGTATACGTGCTGCCCAAACACCTGGATGAAAAAGTAGCCCGCCTGCACCTGAAGAAGATCGGCGTGGAGCTGGACGTACTGACGCCTGCACAGTCCGAGTACCTCGGTATTGCGGCGGAAGGCCCGTACAAACCGGACTACTACCGATACTAATACGTGAAATTCCAGCACCTAAATTCCAAATCCCAAAATCCAAATTCCAAAATGGTGGCAGTCATCCACCTATTGTAGCAGTTTGGATTTTGGGATTTGGATTTTCCCTTATTGGGATTTGGAATTTGGATTTTGGAATTTTTTACCTTTGCTGCATGACCAAGCTAAGCGTGAACATCAACAAGTTTGCTACCCTGCGCAATGCCCGTGGCGGCAATCTTCCCGACCTGTTAAAAGTAGCCCAGGATTGTGAGCGTTTCGGCGCCGACGGTATCACCGTACACCCCCGCCCGGACCAGCGGCATATCCGCTACCAGGATGTATGGGACCTCAAGCCGCTTGTTACCACCGAGTTTAATATAGAAGGCTATCCTTCCAAAGAATTTATGGAGCTGGTACTGGCGGTAAAGCCCCACCAGTGCACGCTGGTGCCCGACCCTCCGGATGCCGTTACCTCCAACACCGGCTGGGATACCGTTGCCCACCAGTCTTTCCTGAAAGAAGTGATCGCTGCGCTGAAGGAAGCCGGCATCCGTGTATCCATTTTCCTCAATCCGGAGGTGGACAAAGTAGCGGGCGCCAAAAGCGCCGGCGCCGACCGCATTGAGCTGTATACGGGCCCTTACGCGGAAGAATATACGAATGCACGGACCCAGCCGCAGAACCTGCAGTTGTTCAACGACTACAAGAACACGGCCCGCGAGGCTACAGCCATCGGGCTGGACCTGAACGCCGGCCACGACCTGAACCTGGACAACCTCCGCTTTTTCAAGCTGCACATCCCGCAACTGAAGGAAGTATCCATTGGTCATGCGCTCATTTGCGACGCTATCTATTTAGGCCTGGAGAATACGATACAGTTGTATAAAAGACAATTGGCAGACTGAGCAATTACTAATTAAGTATCCCCCACTGCTGCAAAGGCAGGTTAATGCCCAACTGGTTAAAGGCGGTAGCATGCTGGTACCAGGAGCGGGCATACCGTAACTGCAGTTTCCGGGTAATGACCCCGATGCCCGCGGAAAAACCGCTGAGCCCCTGCTGCCCGGACACCGCCAGCTCCTGCCGGCGCAAATGATTGTACGACAGCGTCAGCTCCACGTAGCGCGCTATTTCCCACTGGGCGGCCAGCACAAAATGCCGGAACAGCTTGTCAAAGGTTTTGCTGCCCGCACGGGTAGTATCCCCGTCTGACACCAATCCCTCCTCTTCCATGGCCGGGTCAGCATAGCGGATATCAAACTGGTAGATATGATGAATAGTAGCGGACAACTGCAGCGGCAAATGTTGCAGGCGCTTGGAGATGCCCAGTTGCAGGTCAAAAGGCAGGGGCTCCTGCCCGCCCCTTACGTAGGTGCGTAACTGTGCGCCCATGTTCCGGGCCGCCAGCCCCACCTGCAGTTGCCGGGCCGTGTCCTGGTAAGCAATGCCTACATCGGCAGCTATAGCGGAGGAGCGGTATTGCTGGTAACGGGAATGAATAAACTTCAGGTTGATGCCGTAATACCACCGCTGCAGGTACTTCCGGGAGGCGCTGAGCTGCCAGGCAATATCGCGGGGGCTGAAGGTGCCCAGCACATTGCCCGCGGCGTCCGTTTGGGTAAGGGTGCCATAATGCACGTATTGCACACTACCGGCAAAGGTGGTTTGCAGCCGCTCCGCGTGGTAGCCCAGCATGGCATGCCCGTAGCGCACATCCGCAAAATAGCTGGTATAGCTGGCCTGCAAATGCCCGTGCATGGAAGGCCGCAGTAGTGCGGGGCTGGCCATGGCCAGCGACAGGTCGTTCTGCTGCTGGCTCACGCTGATACCGCCCAGCGCCGTGAGCTGGGGCGTGGCGGGAAGATCCAGGAAAGGGAAAACGCTTTTGCCTCCCAACACCTGCGCGGTAAGGGATTGAAAGTGCAGGAAAGCGAGTATAAGCAGGCAGCAGCGTTGCAGCATCAGGCACAAAATAGTAATTTTAGGTGATCTTGCTTACCACCGCACAAAAAGCGTTATTTTTGCTGTAAATTAATTGCTGCATAAACTAGTAAATCTGGTAATAATGAAAATACTGGTTGAAGTGAAAGAAAGCAAAGCAGGATTTCTGCTGGAGCTGCTGAAAAGCCTTCCTTTTGTAAGGAAGGCCCAGCAGGTGAAGCCCAGGGCCGCTGATGGTCTTCGGGAAGGGCTGAAGGAGGTAAAACTGCACCGGGAAGGAAAACTAAAGCTAAAGAATGCCAGGGAGGTATTTGAAGATTTAGCAAGGCAGCAGGAGCATGAGGATTGAAACCACTAGCCACTTTGAAAAAGAGGCCAGACGCCTTGCAAAAAAATACCCCTCCATATATAAAGATATTTTAAGCCTGATCGGGCAACTTGAAAAAACACCCGAGATGGGAACTCCCTTAGGCCATCACCTCTACAAAATCCGTATGGCCATTAAAAGCAAAAACCAGGGCAAAAGTGGCGGTGCCAGGGTAATCACCTGCGTACAGATTGTGGACGACATAATATACCTAACTACCATCTACGACAAATCCGAACGGGAAGACATTACTGATAAAGAACTGAAAACTATTCTGAAAGAATTGGGGCTATAGCTAATCTTATAACAAAGCCCCGGCTTTTAACCGGGGCTTTGTAACCCTTAAAACAATCAACATGAAGTATACTTACTTACTTCTTTAATAACGCTATATCCAGCACTTGGTTCATTTCTTTTACAAAATGGAACTTCAGGCCCTTGATATAGTCAGGGTTGATGTCCTTGATATCTTTTTCATTTTGCCAGCATAGCACTACTTCCCGTATACCGGCGCGTTTGGCCGCCAGTATCTTTTCCTTGATGCCGCCTACCGGCAATACCTGGCCCCGCAGGGTGATCTCGCCGGTCATGGCCAGGTAGGACCTCACTTTCCGGCCTGTAAAGGCAGAAGCCAGGGCGGTGAGCATGGTAACGCCCGCGCTGGGGCCATCCTTGGGCACGGCCCCTTCCGGTACGTGCACATGCACGTTCTTATGGGAGAACAGCTTCGGGTCTATCTTGTACTGCTGCGCATTGGCCTGCAGGTAGCTCAGCGCGGTAGATACGGATTCCTTCATCACATTGCCCAGGTTACCGGTCAGCCGCAGCTCGCCCTTGCCTTCGCTGAGGCTGGACTCGATGAACAGGATATCGCCGCCCACATAGGTCCAGGCCAGCCCAATGGCTACGCCGGCCGGGTTACCGGCTTTGTACAGCTCATTGGAGTAGCGGGTCTTTCCCAGTATCTTTTCCGCGGCGGCTTCTGTAAGGGCATCGGGCAACTTGCGCTCCAGCGCGATCTCCTTGGCCAGCGAGCGCATGATGGAAGCCAGCAGCCGGTCCAGCTCCCGCACCCCGCTTTCCCGGGTGTACTGCTGTATGATCTTTTCCAGCACCTGGTTGCTGAACTTCATTTTGAGGTCCTTCAGGCCATGCGCTTCCTTCTGCTTGGGCAGCAGGTGCCGCTTGGCTATTTCCACCTTTTCCTCGATGGAATAACCGCTCAGGTCTATCACCTCCAGGCGGTCGCGCAGGGCCGGGTTAATGGCGTTGATATTGTTGGCCGTGGCAATGAACAACACTTTGCTCAGGTCATATTCCAGCTCCAGGTAATTGTCATAAAAAGTGCTGTTCTGCTCCGGGTCCAGCACCTCCAGCAGGGCGGAGCTGGGATCACCCCGGAAGTCGTTGCCGATCTTGTCTATCTCGTCCAGTATCATTACCGGGTTGGAGGTCTTGATCTTGCGGATGGACTGCAGGATGCGGCCGGGCATGGCGCCGATATAGGTTTTGCGGTGCCCGCGGATCTCGCTCTCATCATGCAGGCCGCCCAGGCTCAGGCGCACATATTTGCGGCCGATGGCATTGGCAATGGAGCGGCCCAGGGAGGTTTTACCGATGCCCGGCGGGCCTACAAAGCAAAGAATGGGCGATTTCATATCCCCCTTCAGCTTCAGCACGGCCAGGTATTCCAGTATGCGCTCCTTGATCTTTTCCATGCCGTAATGATCATGGTCCAGCACTTTCTGCGCCTTTTTCAGGTCGTAGCTGTCCTGGGTATATTCCTGCCAGGGCAGGTCCAGCATCAGGTCCAGGTGGTTGTACACCACGCTGTAGTCCGGCGTGCTGGGATGCATGCGCTCCAGCTTCTCCACGCCTTTGCGGAACAGGTCCGCAGCCGCTTCGGTCCATTTTTTCTGCTCGGCCTTGCGCTGCATTTCCCGTATTTCGCGGTCGTTCGTATCGCCGCCCAGCTCCTCCCTGATGGACTTTAACTGCTGCTGCAGGAAGTATTCCCGCTGCTGCTTGTCCAGGTCGGCCTTTGTTTTATTCGTGATCTTGTTCTTCAGCTCCGCCAGTTGCAGCTCTACCTGCAGCAGCTTTAACAGTGTCTCCGCCCGGGCGCGCAGGTTGTTGATCTCCAGCAACTGCTGCTTGTCCTTCAACTCGCTGTTCAGGTTGGAGGCCACAAAGTGCACCAGGAAAGCGGCGTTCTCAATATTCTTCAGGATCACGCTGGCTTCGGAAGGCAGGTTGGGAGACAACTGGATGATCTGGCCGGCCAGGTCTTTAATGGAAGAAATATAGGCGTCAAACTCCTGGTCATTATCCCCGGTCTCATCCTGCAGGATGGTAATGCCGGCCTTGAAGTAGGGATCTTCCGCGGTAATGGCGTTTATTTTAAATCTTTTGCGGCCCTGTATAATGATCGTGGTGCCGCCGTCGGGCATTTTTATCAATTTTACAATGCGGGCCACGGTGCCCACATCTGCCAGGTCTGCTACATTGGGATCTTCTACGGAACTGTCTTTTTGTGCTACTACTCCAATCATTTTGTCAGCCCGGTAAGCATCGTTCACTGCCTTTATGGACTTGTCCCTTCCTACCGTTATGGGCAGTACCACACCAGGGAATAACACGGTATTTCTCAGGGGTAATATAGCCAGCTCGTCGGGTATCTTCTCGTCTTCCTGACCCTCTCCATCTTCGTTCAAAGGGATAATAGGCATAAATTCCATCTCTTCTTCCGGATTCCCTAAATAAAATCTGTTCATCGCAATAGTTTAATTCCTTTAAGGTAGACAATTTGTCAGTATAACGGTCTTGTCCCCTTTATTTTTAGTATACGTACATAGTGTTCAAGTTTAATGCCAAGGAAAAGGGTAAAATTCCAAATCCTAAAAAGCCAAATCCCAAACGGGGAAGTGTGTCAAAAGTAAAAGCAGATTGCTGCTGTTTGAAACACTTGATCCCCGTTTGGGATTTGGCTTTTTAGGATTTGGAATTTTCTGCATTTACAGCGTTACGCCCACGCCCAGTTGTATGGACTGGTTCTTCCAGTTGCTGCTGTTGGCCACATCGCCTGCATTCTTCACGTCGGTAAACCCGATGATATATCTTGCGCTCACATTCACGATCGGTAACTGCAGCCATAAACCGGCTACGCCTGCCACATCGCCGCCTTTAAAAGCTTCCTTGGAACCTTCCAGCGCGTTCTTGCCGCTCAGCAGGGCGCTGAACTGCGGGCCCACCTGCAATTTCAAACGGGGAGAGCCCAGGTTGATGTTGGCCAGGATGGGAATGCTCAGGTAGTTGAGGCTGATCTTCTTGTTGTTGTTATCCGGATCATTAAGATTATCCGTGTCGTAGATATCGCTGAAATCGTCGGTGGTCTTTGTTTTGGTGGAAGAGAAGATCAGTTCTCCCTGTACACCGAAACCTTTTACCAGGTTTACCTGTGCAAAGCCACCGAGGTGGTAGCCCAGTTTAAAACCATCCTGGTAACCGGTGCCATCCAGTTTACCAAGATTAGCACCTCCTTTAAAACCAAATCTCAGCAGCCTGTCCTGGGCCTGCGCAGTGGATGTGGATAAGGCAGCTACTCCCAGTACTGCCATTACAAGAAACAGTTTTTTCATGTGAACCATGTTTTTTAATCTGAAATTTGCCACACAAAATCAGTGATTTCATGTGAACCGAATTTAGAACCTCCGGCCATTACATAGCAAAATCTATGCTATGTTTCTTACCCGTTCAAAAAGCGGGCGCAACATAGTAAAAAAATAGATAATTAAAGTGCAAGACTGATACGGGCGGTAAAATACCCCATGATGTTCTGCTCTTCTCCCTGCAGGGGTTTAAACACGGTGTAGGAAGGGGTAAAGGTGATCTTGCCGATCATGTAGGAAAGGTGAAGGGTCACATCCACCGCACGCGGCTCAAACCCGGTATGGTCCTCCGTTTCAACGGGCTCGCCGTTACTGTTCTTTTTACTTTTCTGGATATCGTTCTTTATTTTGGCGGAGCGGGTTATGTATTGAAAACCCTTCATGTTGCTGTAGTAATTGGCGGTACCCGCGGTAAATCCCAGGGAAGGGGTCAGCAGGATAGCATCGTCATACTTCAGCACATCTATGAAAATGAAAGGATGGCGTAGGGCCAGTATCATGTTAAAGTCTGATCCGGAAACCTTGCTGGTGATCTCTTCGCCTATCCTGAGCGGCGAGCGCCCTATCTGCCGGTATTCCGTTACCTGGTCTGTCCGGCTGCCCCAGCCAAAGTCCAGGCTGATGCCGGGTTGCAGCCACCAGCCACGGTAATAGAAGTAGGCAAACAGCTCGTTATTGATAGGGGTGGCCGGCACATCGCTGGAGTCCGGGAAAAAATACCGGGTATAGGAAATGCCCGCGAGGAAACGCCGGCTTTTCGTATAATCGTACCCGGCAGAGAGGTCCCACTCAAACCAGGGGTTCTTTTCTGAATTGAACAGGTAGTAGGCATTCAGCGCGCCGAAAAAGCCCGATTTATGGTAATAGGCTACAGAGGGAGCGAGGAAATCCTTCATCACGATAGGCTGCTCGTAATCGGGCGTCTTGGCGCCATAGGCCGGGTTATTGCCGTAGCCGATGCCGATCAGTACTTCATTCTTTGCCTGCTTCTGCAACAGGGAATCCAGTTGCCTTTCCAGCTCCGCCAGCGATTGTCCCTTTACTACGGCGCTACAGCCTAACAGGGATGCCCATATGATGCACCAGTGTTTCCGCATGCGAAACTAATGATAGTTTTTGCTAATATACCCGGGTGCAAGATAGAAAAAAAGCTGAAAGCAGAAAGCATAAAGCTAAAAGCTGATTACGGCGGATGATAAATTCGCTACGGTCAGCTTCCTGCTTTTAGCTTTATGCTTTCTGCGTCTTATACCAGCTCTATCAGTGTAATTTCCGGCAGTATGCCCACGCGGCCGGGATATCCCAGGAAACCAAAGCCCCGGTTTACATACAGGCGTTGCGCGCCCTGCTTGTACAGGCCGGCCCATTCCTTATAGAAGTACTGGGCGGGGCTCCATTTTACGCCGGGTATTTCCACGCCAAACTGCATGCCATGGGTATGGCCGGCCAGCATGAGGTCTATATCCGGGTATTCCGGCCTCACCTGGGCGTCCCAGTGAGTGGGATCATGGGAAAGGAGTATCTTGAACGGCAGGTGGGCAGCCCCTTCATAGGCTTTTTTCAGGTCGCCGTACTTGGGAAAGCGGCTCATGGCGCTCCAGTTCTCAATGCCCAGCAGGGCTATCTGCTCGCCGTTCCGTTCCAGCACTACATGCTCGTTCATCAGCAGGCGCCAGCCCATCTCCGCATGCACCTGCTTCAGCCGGTCCAGGTTCTGCGCCCGCAGCACGCTGTAGCCGGACTCGTCCCGGTCCGGCCAGGGGTAATAATCACCGTAGTCGTGGTTGCCCAGGGTGGAATACACGCCCATAGGCGCTTTGATCCGGCTGAACACTTCCATGTAATGGTCCATCTCCGTGGCGCGGTCATTCACCAGGTCGCCGGTAAACAGCACCAGGTCCGCCTGCTGCTCGTTCACCATCTCCACGCCTTTCAGCACGGCGGCTTTATTGTTGAAGCTGCCGGAATGGATATCGGAGAGCTGCACAATGCGCAAGCCCTTAAAGGCCGGAGGCAGGTTTTTGAAGGCTAGTTTTATCTTGCGTACCTTGTAGTTATACTTGTTGGAAAATCCATAAGTGAGCGTGGCGAACAGGCTGCCGCCCATGAGCAGCCCCATTTTGGTGAGGAACTGGGAGCGGGTAATGGCGTCGGCCGCTGCTTCCTCCCCTGCGGCTGCCGGCGGCGCACTGCTGAACCTGCTGACGATCCACTGTACCCCCCTGCGGGCATCGTCCACCAGCAGGAACACCACGGTGAGCAGCTTGGCCATGACCAGCCCGATGAGAATGGCCAGCACATAGGACCGCACGATCGGCTTCCAGTCGTGCCAGTTCAGGTAAGGCAGCAATATGATGGTGAGCAGGCAAACGATGGATACCAGCCAGTAGGCGCCGTACACCAGGCCCCTGGTACGGGGGGCAGACCAGGCCATGATGGCCCTGATGCCCATGAAAACATAAATATCCAGGCAGATGATCAATAGAATAAGTACAACCGAGTTCAGTCCTGAGCGCATGATGAAAGTAAAGTTATGTCAAATTCAGATGACGATTGACCGGGCGCAATATTGTACCCCTTATCAAAAATTTTGCTAGGACGGGCCGCCAGGAAGGGCCATTTCTATAACCGGCTAATAATCATCCTATTAACATCGAACTCCACTATTTTTTGTGAATAAATAAATACCCGGCGCCAATATATATTTGTCTAATCGTTGTATTTTTGTCACATTCCCCCTTTTTAATTAACAATTAAAAATTAATAATTAATCATTCGGAGGAATCGTGTTAGCACTAAAAGAGTGATGTGACGTGTGTTATTAATTATTAATTCTTCATTATTAATTAACTGGTTATGAAGCTTACATATTATGGTCACTCCTGCTTTGCGGTAGAGATAAAAGGCAAGAAAATACTTTTCGACCCGTTCATCACCTACAACGAGCTGGCAAAGGAGGTGGAGGTAGATAAGATAGGCGCAGATTACATTTTTGTTTCCCATGGGCATGACGATCATGTAGCGGACCTGGTAAACCTGGCCCGCCGCACCAACGCCACGGTAGTAGGCAGCTTTGAGCTGGCCACCTGGGCCGGGAAGCAGGGCATTGAAAAAACGCATCCCATGAATACGGGCGGCAAATGGCAGTTTGAATTCGGCACGGTGAAATGCGTGGTAGCCCATCACTCCAGCGGCCTGCCGGACGGTTCCTACGGCGGCAATCCCCTGGGGTTCATCTTTATGACGGAAGCAGGCAATTTCTACTATAGTGGCGATACCGCCCTTACCTTCGATATGGAGCTGGTACCCCGCTGGGCCAAATTAGATTTTGCCATACTGCCTATTGGGGATAATTTTACCATGGGCACTGAAGATGCGATCATTGCGGCAGAGTTCATAGAATGCAAGCGTATTGTAGGGGTGCATTACGACACCTTCGGCTATATAAAGATAGATCCGGCCAAAGCCAAACAGGCATTTGCCGATGCAGGACTGGAATTATTACTGCCGGCCATCAACAGCAGTGTGGAGCTGTAAGGCGGTGTAGCCTGGTCGTCATCTGTTCCTATTATCCTTCAAAAACCTAAGAGAACATTTTTAAGTTAAACAATGGCAAGAATAATTGCAATCGCCAATCAAAAAGGGGGCGTAGGTAAAACCACCAGCGCTATCAACCTGGCCAGCAGCCTGGCCGTGCTGGAATACAAGACCCTGCTGGTAGACGCGGACCCGCAGGCTAACAGCACCACCGGTCTGGGTTTTGACCTGCGGAATATACAACAGAGCCTGTATGACTGCATGGTAAACGACGTGCAGGCCAAAGACGTGATCCTGGGATCGGACACGCCTAACCTGAAAGTGCTGCCCTCCCATATAGACCTGGTAGGCGCGGAGCTGGAGCTGATCAACCATCCCAGCCGGGAGCAGGTTATGAAGCAGGTGATAGACGCCGTAAGGGAAGAGTATGACTTTATCATCGTGGATTGCTCGCCTTCGCTGGGCCTGATCACCGTGAACGCCCTGGTGGCCTCCGACTCCGTGATCATACCGGTACAATGCGAATTCTTTGCCCTGGAGGGCCTGGGCAAGCTGCTGAATACAATCAAGATCGTGCAGAGCCGCCTGAACACCTCCCTGGAAATTGAAGGCATCCTGATGACCATGTACGACGGCCGCCTGCGCCTGAGCAACCAGGTGGTGGACGAAGTAAAGCAGCATTTCGAGGAAAGCGTGTTCAATACCATCATTCACCGCAACACCAAGCTGGGGGAAGCTCCCAGCTTCGGGAAATCCGTGATCATGTACGATGCCGCCAGCACCGGCGCTATCAACTACCTGAACCTGGCCAAGGAGATCCTCCAAAAGAACAACTACACAAAAATTAAATCAGAAGACAAAATACTAGCAATTAACGATGACCAATCCGAGTAAGAAAGAGGCGTTGGGAAAAGGCATCCGCTCGCTGCTGCAAAACATTGACACTGATCTGAAGCAAACCACCAGTGCCCTGGAGGAAAAGGTAGTAGCCGCTGCCACCGGCATTGAGCGCATACCGCTGGACCAGATAGAGGTAAACCCCAAGCAGCCGAGACGGGACTTTGACGAGCAGGCATTACAGGAACTGAGCCATTCCATCAAGCTGCACGATGTGATACAGCCCATCACCGTATCCAAAGCCGGTAACAAAAAGTACCAGCTTGTGGCCGGTGAGCGGCGTTTGCGCGCCAGCCGCATGGCCGGGTTAAAGGACATTCCCGCCTACATACGGCAGGCCAATGACCAGGAACTGCTGGAGCTGGCCCTGCTGGAAAACCTGCAGCGGGAAAACCTGAATGCCATAGAAATAGGCCTTAGCTACAAGCGCCTGATGGACGAATGCACCTTTACACAGGAGCAGGTAGCCGACCGGATGGGCAAGGAAAGAAGCACCGTTACCAACTATATCCGGCTGCTGAAGCTGCCGCCGGACATCCAGGTGGCCGTGCGCAACGGGCAACTGAGCATGGGCCACGCCCGCGCGCTCATTACCGTAGAGAACGTGGAAAAGCAGTTGTATATCTTCAACGAGATCATCCAGCAGGGCCTTTCCGTGCGCCAGGCAGAGGAACTGGTGAGAAAAGTGAACCACATTGAAAAAGGGAGTGTTAAAAAACCGGTAAAAAATTCCCTGCCGCCGGCATATCAGAAAATAGAAGATAACTTAGCCTCACATTTCTCAACGAAAGTAGTACTGGACAGAAGCAAGGCCGGTAAAGGAAGCATTACCATTGAATTTTATTCGGACGAAGAGCTGGACAGTATACTGGAAAAAATAGATTTATACGGTGGCTAACAAAGCAGGTCATATTTTTCACCATTTATTATCCCGCTTTTTACTCATACTCATCATACCCGCCTGTACCTGCAGGCCGCTGTATGCGCAGGATACTACCCGGCTTACAACGGATAGCGCCCGGCTTGTAAATGACAGCCTGCCCTCCGTTACCGTGGAGCCGGCGCCCGCCACGGAGCCTGCCTTCCAGGCCAAACCACCCCACAGCCCGCGTAAAGCCGCCTTTTACTCTGCCGTATTACCCGGGCTGGGACAGGCCTACAACCGCGAATACTGGAAGATACCGCTGGTGTACGCCGCCATGGGCATCTCTGCCGGTTTCTTTATCGGGAACTTCAATTACTATAAGGACTACCGCGACGCCTACCGCATCCGCATGGACGGCAATGCCAATACGGTGGACAAATACGCGGAGATCTATCCCAACGCCAATTCCCTGAAAATACTGCGCGACGCCTACCGGGAATACGTGGATTATTCCGTGCTGGTGTTTGTGCTCGCATACGGTTTGAATATTATAGACGCTACCGTATTTGCCCACCTGAAGGATTGGAACATGTCCGACGACCTGAGCATGCGCGTAGTGCCCAAAGTGCTGAACAACAACGCCATTGGCTTCAGCCTGCAGATCAAGCTGGGTAAAGGCCGCAGGCATGGCCACAACAAGGGATTGGCTTTCGGCTTTTAACGCCGCGCCCTGCAGAAGTTTACTTTACACTTTACATTTAATATTTCACATTCAACTAACAGATGAAAATTGCGCTTATAGGATACGGTAAAATGGGAAAGGCCATAGAAGCCATTGCTACTGCCAAAGGACATGAGATCATACACCGGATAGATGTGAACAGCCCGCACCTGCTGGAAAAAGAGCACCTGCAGCAGGCGGATGTAGCGATTGAATTCACCACCCCTGAAACTGCTTACGATAACATACTCAAATGCTTTGAGGCCAATGTGCCGGTAGTATGCGGCACTACAGGCTGGCTGGACAAACTGCCGGATATCAAAGCCCGCTGCCTGGAAAAGCACCAGGCCTTCCTGTACGCCAGCAATTTCAGCATCGGGGTCAACATATTCTTCGAGATCAACAAACGGCTGGCGGAGCTGATGGCCTCCCAGACGCAGTATGACGTGCGCATGGAAGAGATCCACCACACCCAGAAAAAGGACGCTCCCAGCGGCACCGCCATTACCCTGGCGGAGCAGATACTGGAAAGGCAGTATAAGAAAACGCGCTGGGTAAACAAGGAGCGCTGCAAGCCGGAAGAGCTGTCTATCGTGTCCAAAAGGATTGACCCCGCTCCCGGTACGCACATTGTCACCTATGCTTCCGACATCGACGATATTACGATCACCCATACGGCCCATTCCCGCGAGGGCTTTGCCGCCGGCGCCGTAGTGGCCGCCGCCTGGCTTAACGGCAAAAAGGGTATCTTTACCATGAAAGATGTGCTGAACCTCTAAACTTCAAACTTTTAAATATATTTGTCAGCAATTGTCGCACGTCTGGATGGGATGCAAATCGTATTTATATGCTTTCAAAAAAAACACAATATGCTTTTCACGCCTTGATACATTTGGCAGAAAATGTTGACAAGGGTCCCATTCTTATATCTGAAATAGCCCAGGAGAAGAATATTTCTATCAAATTCCTGGAAAATATACTGCTGGAGCTCAAGAATGCAGGCATTTTAGGCAGTAAGAAAGGAAAGGGAGGCGGCTACTACCTCATGCGGCCTCCCAGGGAAGTACCCCTGGCCCGTATCATCCGCCTGCTGGACGGCCCCATTGCGCTGCTCCCCTGCGTAAGCCTCAACTATTACGAGCGCTGCGAAAACTGCAAGGACGAAGCCATATGCGGGCTCAATGAAGTGATGTCCAAAGTGCGGGACGCCACGCTTAAAATACTGGAAAACAAGACCTTAAAGGATATTCTGACGCGGAACTAACCCGGTGCGCCGCCGTGCGGACAGGCAGATCCGCAAAATGATGGAAGCATTTCCAGCATTTATCCTATAGTTTTTATAGGATTTATGTATTTTTGTTGTGTTTAAGGAAGCACATGACAGATACAGACATCAAAACCGCGTTGGCTGGTCTTTCGGAAACAGCCGCAATTGAATACCTTACCCGGCAGTTTCCCGGGGCGGTGGCCTTCTCCACCTCCTTCGGGCAGGAAGACCAGGTGGTGGCGGACATGATCTGGCGCCATCAGTTGCCGGTAAGGGTGTTTACGCTGGATACCGGGCGTTTGTTCCAGGAAACTTATGAGCTTATGGACCTTACCCGCGCCCGCTATAAACAGCCTTTTGAAATATATTTCCCCGAAACCGCCGCCGTAGAAAAGCTGGTGGCGGAAAAAGGGATGAACAGTTTCTATGACTCCGTGGAAAACCGTAAGGAGTGCTGCTACATCCGGAAGGTAGCGCCCCTGAACCGGGCCTTGCAGGGAGTAAAGGTGTGGATCACCGGCCTCCGTGCAGAGCAGTCGGAGAACCGGCAGGCCCTGGAGGCCCTGGAGTGGGACGCCGCACGCGGCCTGTACAAGTACAACCCGCTGATCCATTGGTCCTATGAGGACATGCTGGCCTACCTGGACAAGCACAATGTACCGTTCAATAAATTGCACCAGCAGGGCTTCATCAGCATTGGCTGCGCACCCTGTACCCGCGCTATTGAACCTGGAGAGCACCCCCGCGCCGGTCGCTGGTGGTGGGAAGCGTCCAAGAAAGAGTGCGGACTACATGAATGAATTAATAATTAATAATGAACAATGAATAATTAAGAGCGCTGTGCTACAGTGTAAGAGTAATGTACTATATTATTAATTCTTAATTATTCATTATTAATTAGAAAGGGTATGAGTAACAAAATACAATGGGAATTTCCGCAGGCACTGGAAGATGAGGCCATTTACATTCTCCGTGAAACCGCCGCCCAGTTTGAAAGGCCGGCGATCCTGTTTTCAGGTGGAAAAGATTCTATTACGATTGTGCGGCTCGCGCAAAAAGCATTTTACCCGGGGAAAATACCTTTTCCCCTGCTGCATATTGATACCGGGCATAACTTCCCGGAAACGCTGGAGTTCCGCGACCAACTGGTAGCTTCACTGGGCGTGGAGCTGGTGGTGCGCAGCGTGCAGGACAGCATTGACCAGGGCAAGGTGCAGGAAGAAACCGGCAAGTACGCCAGCCGCAACGCCCTGCAGACCGTGACCCTGCTGGACGCCATCGAAGAGCTGAAGTACGATGCCTGTATTGGCGGCGCCCGCCGGGATGAGGAAAAAGCCCGCGCCAAGGAAAGGATATTTTCCGTAAGGGACGAATTCGGGCAGTGGAACGCCAAAATGCAACGCCCCGAGCTGTTTGACATGCTGAACGGTAAAATTCATATAGGCGAGCAGGTGAGGGTGTTCCCCATCTCCAATTGGACCGAGCTGGATGTATGGAACTACATACGCCGCGAGCAACTGGCCATTCCCTCCATCTACTTCTCCCACGAAAGGGAGATCATAGAACGCGACGGCATGTACTGGCCCTACTCTCCTTTCCTGAACATCAGCGAGGAAGAGGTGCCCTTCCGCCAGAAAGTGCGCTTCCGCACCGTAGGCGACATGACCTGTACCGCCGCCGTAATTTCCGAAGCCGACAAGCTGGAGGATATTATCTCGGAAATACTGGAAGCCAAAATATCCGAAAGAGGCGCCCGTATAGACGACAAGCGCTCTGAAGCAGCCATGGAAAAGAGAAAGCAGGCAGGATATTTTTAATGGCTGGATGTTAGATAGCTGCATTGTTATACAGCTATTGTAACCAACCATATAACATTACAACAATTAACAATTTTATTCAATGGAGGTTTTACGTATAACCACTTCCGGTAGTGTGGATGATGGTAAAAGCACTTTGATAGGCCGTTTACTGTACGATACCAATTCTATTCCCCAGGACAAGCTGGAGGCCTTGCATGCCGCCAGCAAACGCAAGGGGCTTGACTTTACGGACCTGTCTTTGTTAACGGACGGACTGGTGGCGGAGCGTGAGCAGGGGATTACCATAGATGTGGCGCATATCTACTTCTCCACTCCTACCCGCAAATACATTATTGCCGACACGCCCGGGCACGTGGAATATACGCGCAACATGGTAACCGGCGCTTCCAATGCGCAGGTATCCCTGATACTGATAGACGCCCGCAAGGGAATTGTAGAGCAAACCTACCGGCACTTCTTCATTGCCAACCTGCTGCGCATACCGCACCTGGTGGTATGTATCAATAAAATGGACCTGGTAGACTACAGCCAGGAGCGCTTTGACCAGATAGTGGCCGATTTTCAGCAACTGCTGCAAACTGCTGCCTTCAAAGAGCAGGTAGTGCGGTTCATCCCCATTTCATCATTATACGGTGAGAACCTGGCCGCCCCTTCCGACAAAATAAGCTGGTACCAGGGCGAGCCTTTGCTGGCCTACCTGGAGCAGATCTCTTTTGACCACCTGGACAGGAACCACCCGGCCCGTTTCCCCGTACAATACGTAATACGGCCTAAAACAGAAACCCACCACGATTTCCGGGGCTTTGCCGGGAAAGTGGCCAGCGGCCATTTCAACGTGGGCGATGAGGTGATCTCCCTCCCCTCCCTGCAAAAAAGCCGCATCAAGACCATCGAGCAGTTCGAGACCGCGAAAACAATAGCCAATGCCGGCGATAGCGTAGTGATCACGCTGGAAAGTGAGATAGATACCAGCCGGGGCAACATGCTGGCCAAACCGGACCAGGCGCCGGCCGCGCTGAAAGAGATTGCCGCACATATCTGCTGGATGGACCAGCAAAAACTGGTGCCCGGTAAAACCTACCTGCTGCAGCATGGCATTAACCGGGTAAAAGCCAAGGTACAGCAGATACATCACGTGATAGAAGTGACCACCTCCCGCCCGCTGGAGGATAAGAAAGAACTGGGACTGAATGATATCGGTAAAATAACCCTGAAAACGGCGCAACCCGTGTTTGCCGATCCTTACCACGTAAATCCCGCCAATGGCGCATTTATACTGGTGGATGAGTTCAGCAATGCTACCGTAGCAGTAGGGTTTGTGGAGTAGTTAATAATTAATAATTAACAATTAATAATCCCGGTAACACTGATGCTTCAATGGAACAGGCATGTAACGATTATTAATTGTTAATTATTAATTCTTCAATGAAAGAACCTGTCAAATTCCGAATCGATCTGGAAGTACTGCACTCCCCAGGATTTTAGCCGGGCTATCTCCCTTGCCGCTACCGCCTGGGGCCTGGCACGGCCGCGGTACCGGAAGGAGTTGATAACGCCCACTACCATAATGCCCTGGTACTGCGCCCACTTCACATCGTCCTCCGACATATTTTTCACATCTCCGAAAAGATAGTAGTGCTCCGGGTTATAGCCGGGCTTCTGCCGGTTCACTTCCAGTTGCTGCCGGGTGCAGCTTAGCTTTATTTTGCCGGTAAAATATTCGGTAGATTCGTCGGTGCCTATCATCATGGCCTGCTTGTCCAGGCCATACTGCTGCAATAAACGCAACACCCGCCTGAAAAGCAGGGTATCATTACCGCTGATCTTGTTGTCCAGCATCACCTGTATCCTGCCGCTGCAGTTGGCCAGCGCCTCTTCCAGCCGCATCACCTGGTTGCCCCTGCTGCCCTGCAACTGGCTGATCTCTTCCCAGGTCATGGCGGAAACGGGCTTGTCCATACTGTAATAACGCCTGAAATTATTGTCATGCTGTATAATGAGCACACTGTCCTTTGTAAGCCGCAGGTCCAGCTCCACCATCCAGTAGCCGCGCTCAATGGCGTCCTGCAGGGCGGAAAGGCTGCTTTCCGCATGGCTGCTGTCCACCACGCCGCCCCGGTGGGCAATAAGGAAATACCGGCCAAAACCCTTGCTCGGCAGGCTGGATTGCGCCCAAACAGGCTGGCACAGGCAACAAAGGCTCAGCAACAGTGAAAAATAAATGTCCCCCTTTTTACACTTCATAGAAAACCACTGAATTCACCGGATAAAATACCAAGATTGGCACATTCATCAAAATGAAAAATTTGCGCAATAATACCAATTTATGTGCCATTGTTGGAAGATGGCATGGCAAGATACGGCAACATATGCAAATTGTACCTGAAGTGTTGGGGGACCGCTAAACGGGCTGTGCCACAGGGCAGATCAGAGGTGCTCCAGCATGTCCTTTACCATCTTCGGAAGATCATACTCAGGCTTCCATCCCCAGTCCGCACGGGCCTGGCTGTCGTCAATGCTTTTGGGCCAACTGTCGGCTATCTGCTGCCGGTAATCGGGAGCATAATCCATTACGAATGCAGGCACATGCTTTTTTATTTCATTCCCGATCTCGCTGGGCGAAAAGCTCATGGCGCCCAGGTTGTAGGAGGAACGTACGGAGATCTGCTGCTGGTCTGCTTCCATCAGCTCTATGGTAGCGCGGATGGCATCCGGCATGTACATCATGGGGAGATAGGTATTTTCCGAAAGGAAGCAGGTGTATTGTTTGTGTTCCAGCGCGTCATGGAATATCTCGATGGCATAGTCGGTGGTGCCGCCGCCCGGCGCGGATTTATAGCTGATCAGCCCCGGGTAGCGCAGGCTTCTCACATCCACGCCGTAATGACGGTGATAGTATTCGCACCAGCGCTCGCCGGCAAACTTGCTGATGCCGTAAACGGTGGCAGGCTCTATGGTGGTATGCTGGGGCGTGTTTTCTTTGGGTGAATTGGGACCAAATACCGCTATGGAGCTGGGCCAGTATACCTTGTCCAGGTTTTCTTCCTTGGCAATATCCAGCACGTTCAGCAGGCTTTGCATATTGATGTGCCAGGCCAGCAGCGGGTTCTTCTCCCCGGTGGCGGACAGGATGGCCGCCAGCAGGTACACCTGGGTGATGTTATGCCGGATCACCAGCACATGCAGCATTTCCTTGTTCATCACGTCCAGGGATACATAGGGCCCGGTGCCTTTCAGCAGCTCATGCTCTTCCCGCAGGTCCGATGCCACAACATTTGCGCCGCCGTATATCTTTCTCAGGGCCAGGGTCAGCTCCACGCCTATTTGCCCGCAGGCGCCTATGATGAGTATTTTATCCTTTTTCATATTAAAATTTACCCCGTAATATTAACGGCTTCAAAGAGAATTAAGAACAGGGCGCTGCTGCACATGACAATGTTTCAACAATCTGCCCGGCAGGAGGAATGCCTAAACGGCGGTAACCGCGTTGACCGGTTACAATATTATGACAATTTAAACATTTGCCGGATTCCGTACCTTTACGGTCCTGAAAAAAATAAGATGATGAATCAACTGAAAGCATTATTCAAAGAGCAATATAACCCTGACAACTTTTTCCTGATAGCCGGCCCCTGCGTAGTGGAGAACGAAGCGCTGCTGATGACGGTGGCCGAAAAGGTGTCTGGCATCTGTAAACGGCTGCAGATACCTTACGTGTTCAAAGCCTCCTACCGCAAGGCCAACCGTACCAGCATCCATTCCTTTACCGGCGTGGGCGATGTGGAAGGGCTGGACCTGCTGCAAAAAACAGGCAGGGCCTTTAACCTGCCGGTGACCTCCGATATCCATTCCGCCGCAGAAGCCGCCATGGCGGCCGCCTACGTGGACGTACTGCAGATACCCGCCTTTTTATGCCGGCAAACGGACATCCTGATAGCGGCTGCAGAAACAGGCAAGGTGGTGAATGTAAAGAAAGGCCAGTTCGTAAGCGGGGAAGCCATGAAGTTTGCCGTGGAAAAAGTGCGGCAGGCCGGCAATAACCAGGTAATACTCACAGAGCGCGGCACTACCTTCGGCTACCAGGACCTGGTAGTGGACTACCGCAATATTCCCATTATGCGGCAGCACGGCGTGCCGGTGGTGGTAGACTGTACCCACAGCCTGCAGCAGCCCAACCAGAGCAGCGGCGTTACCGGGGGCAACCCGCAGATGATCGGCACCATTGCCAAAGCGGCCATTGCCACGGGCGCCGACGGCCTGTTCATTGAAACGCACCCGGACCCTTCCTGCGCCCTGTCTGATGGCGCCAACATGCTGCGCCTGGACCTCCTGGAAGAACTGCTGGAACAACTGGTACGCATAAGGGAAGCCGTGCGGGAGAATGTAGCGATCGGGTAATTTTTGTGCAGTTTTTTCTTTAAATTCATGCTACACTAAATTCAATTTCACCATGATCCGTTTACAAGATGTAAAAACAGGTGATACGGTATTAGTAGCGTATGAAGGCAGCCTGGTGGAAGGCAAAGTACTGGAGATCAATCATGAGGATAAGCAGGTATGCGTATTAACCCATGAAGAGCAGGAATTCTGGTACGACCTGGAAAGCCTGCACCCCATTCCGCTGGACGAAACGCAGTTACTGCGCCTCAAATTCCAGAAGGATGAAACACAGTCCAGCAACGGCAGCGCTGTATATGTACGCGGCCCGTTCAGCATAAAACTGTACCAGCAGGACGGGCAGGACATGACCCGGCTGGATTACCGGGACGAACACCGGGAGATCAAGGGAACGCTAACGGTCAACCAACTGCAGAACCACTATCATGGAATGACCAATTTCCATTTGGAATAAGCATAAAGCTGAAAGCAAAAAGCAAAAAGCTGATTGTCGCGAATATCTACGAGGCAATCAGCTTTTTGCTTTATGCGTTATGCTTTCAGCTTCGTTACTTACTGTAGCCTCAGTGTATCCACAGTCGTTACCTGGCCCAATGTTACCGTTACCCCATCCTTTACAGCCGTGCTGAAGGTGGTGTCTGTAGGAATGAAGTGCAGGGAATAGGTACCCGCATCAATACCTTTTATCAGGTAATTACCGTTGTCTGTATACGTGCTGGCCACTGTATCTACGCCGCTGATGGCCAGTACGGCTGTTGTTACGGAATCCGGCGCTACCACGCCTTTAATGCTGCCACCCTGGGCTTCCATGAAGCCGCGTATCACCGGCTTCAGCATGTATTTGCCTGCATTGCCGGCCTCGTGAATGGATTTCGCCACATCAAAATCCAGCACCAGCTTGTAGAGCACATCCGCCGCTACCGTGGAATTGAGCTTCAGCTTTACGCCGGAAGACTGGCCGCTGGGCGTCTGCAGGCGGATGGAGTCACCATCGTTGGTCACTACGAAATTGTCTTCTCCCAGCACCAGGCGGATCTCTTTCACCACGCCGGTGTTGATGTAGGCATCTGCCAGCACGGTGTCCTTGTCGTTTACCAGTGTCAGCAGGTTGTACATGCCTGTTTTAACCCCCGGTAAGGATTCCCAGCCGTCGTCATCGCTGTCAGTGTAGTTGATGTTCACATCCTGTACATCAATGTACACGGCTTTGAAATCGCCCGGGTCATCGGTAAGCGCTACCTGGAAACGGGCTTTCCCGCTGTTGCTGCTGTCATTTTTAGAACAGGAAGCAAAGAACAAAACGCCGGTCATTACCAGCGCACTGGTCAAAAGGTTTCTCAATGAAACGTTCATCATACAAGTTTTACGGTTAAGATAGGGTCACCATTAGGTGGCAACCACTGCAGCTTAGAGCGGGAGAAAAGGGGAAAGTTTAAAATATTGCCAAAAAATATTTAATTTTTTGTTAATTTATCTGGCAAGCAGGTCATTCACAATAACTTATATCATCTCCATTTTCCATTTAATGTTGCAACCCAGGCTGGGTTTCTGCAGGGGGCTTACCGGTTCGCCCTTGATCAGCGCATCCAGGGCGGCGCGCATATCCTTACCGTTCAGCGGCTGGTCATTACCGGGGCGGGCATCGTCCATCTGGCCGCGGTATACCAGTTTCATCTGGCGGTCATAAATAAAGAAGTCGGGGGTACAGGCGGCCTCGTAAGCGCGGGCGGTTTCCTGGGTTTCGTCATAAAGGTAGGGAAAGGGGTAGCACAGCTCCCTGGCCACCTCCAGCATGTGCTCCGGCCCGTCTTCGGGGTATTGCCGGGCATCATTGGCACTGATGGCCAGGAAACGGATGCCCTTTACAATATACTCCCGCGTAAGCCTTACCAGTTCCGGTTGTATGTAGCGTACAAAGGGGCAGTGATTGCAGATGAACATAATAACGGTACCAATGGCGGGCGGCAGCGCGGCCAAATGGATCATTTTCCCGGATATCACATCCAGCAGCTCAAAGTCTGGCGCCGGGGTGCCTAGAGGGACCATATGGGAAGGGGTGCGGGCCATGATGCACTGTAAATTTAGGGAAATTACAGGTATCTTAACGGGTTGCGCCGGGCATTGAGGATATAATTCTTCATGTTCACCCAAAAAGCCAGTATCATGTAAATGATCACCGGCGACCCCATCGTAAGGAAGGAAGCATAGATGAAAAACAGCCGGATACGGGAAGTGGCCACTCCCAGCTTTTCGCCTATGGCGGCGCATACGCCAAAGGCCTGCCATTCCACAAAATCCTTAAAACGCTTCATATATCAAATTTATTAAAATCCGATGTGAAACGCAAGTTCCACCCGACCTATGTAAAAGATAATAAATTTCCGGGGGAAAAACAAGAGGCTGGTCCCGGCCTGCCGGGCATGCTGCCCCCTATATGGCCCGGCATTTGTGCAGAAATATTCACGATTTTAGTTAATTTCGCGGTGCAATTTTTAACCGCTCTTAAATTTTTTATTTCTCATGGTGTTTGATATTGAAATGATTAAAAAAGTGTATGCGGCACTGCCGGGTAAGGTGGAAGCTACCCGTAAACTGTTAGGCCGTCCGCTCACACTGGCAGAAAAGATCTTATACGCCCACCTTTTCAATCCTGCTACTACGCCGTATGAAAGGGGAAAATCCTACGTGGAGTTTGCCCCGGACCGTGTGGCCATGCAGGATGCCACCGCCCAGATGGCCTTGTTGCAGTTCATGACCTGCGGGCGGGATAAAGTAGCGGTTCCCTCCACTGTACACTGTGATCACCTTATCCAGGCCAAAACAGGGGCCCAGGAAGACCTGGCCACTGCGCTGGACACCAATAAAGAAGTATACGAGTTCCTTTCCTCTATTTCCAATAAATACGGTATCGGTTTCTGGAAGCCCGGCGCCGGTATCATTCACCAGGTAGTGCTGGAAAACTACGCCTTCCCCGGCGGTATGATGATCGGTACGGACTCCCACACCCCCAATGCCGGCGGCTTAGGCATGCTGGCCATTGGCGTAGGCGGCGCCGATGCGGTAGATGTAATGGCCGGCCTGGCATGGGAACTGAAAATGCCCAAGCTGATCGGCGTAAAGCTGACCGGCAAAATGAGCGGTTGGACCTCCGCCAAAGACGTGATCCTGAAAGTGGCTGGTATCCTGACCGTAAAGGGCGGCACCGGCTGCATCGTGGAATACTTTGGCGAAGGCGCGGACAGCATGAGCGCTACCGGTAAAGGCACCATCTGTAACATGGGTGCGGAAATAGGCGCTACCTGCTCCGTATTTACCTATGACGATAAAATGGCTGCCTACCTGAAAGCCACCGGCCGTACGGAAGTAGCCGCCATGGCAGACGCCATTAAGGATCACCTGCGCCCGGATGCCGAGGTGTATGCCGATCCGTCCAAATACTACGACCAGGTGATAGAGATCAACCTGAGCGAGCTGGAACCGCATGTGAACGGTCCTTTCACACCGGACCTGGCATGGCCCATCTCCAAGTTTGCACAGGCTGTAAAAGAGAACAACTGGCCGGAAAAGCTGGAAGTAGCCCTGATCGGCTCCTGCACCAACTCTTCCTACGAAGATATCACCCGCTCCGCCTCCCTGGCAAAACAAGCCATCGACAAGCACCTGGAAGTGAAATCAGAATTCACCATCACCCCGGGCTCCGAGCTGGTACGCTTTACCATAGAGCGCGACGGCCTGCTGAATACCTTTGACCAGATAGGCGGCGTAGTGCTGGCCAATGCCTGCGGTCCCTGTATCGGTCAATGGGCCCGTCATATCGACGATCCCAACCGTAAGAACTCCATCATTACTTCTTTTAACCGCAACTTTGCGAAACGTAATGACGGCCTCGCCGCTACCCACGCATTTGTAGCCTCCCCGGAAATAGTGACCGCCCTGGCCATTGCCGGCGACCTGACCTTTAACCCGCTCACCGACAAGCTGAAGAACAAAGACGGCCAGGAAGTGATGCTGGACGAGCCTACCGGCTTTGAGCTGCCCTCCAAAGGCTTTGATGTGGAAGACGCCGGTTACCAGGCCCCTGCAGTAGACGGCAGCGGCGTACAGGTAGTGGTATCCCCGGAAAGCGACCGCCTGCAGTTACTGAGCCCCTTTGCTCCCTGGGAAGGCACCGACCTGAAAGGGCTGAAGCTGCTGATAAAGGCCAAAGGCAAATGTACCACCGACCATATTTCCATGGCAGGCCCCTGGCTGAAATACCGCGGCCACCTGGACAACATCTCCAATAACATGCTGATCGGCGCGGTGAACGCCTTCAACGATAAGACGGATTCCGTGAAGAACCAGCTTAACGGCGAATACGGTCCCGTACCGGCTACCCAGCGCGCTTACAAAGCCGCCGGCATCGGCTCCGTAGTAGTAGGCGATGAGAACTATGGCGAAGGCTCCAGCCGTGAGCATGCCGCCATGGAGCCCCGTCACCTGGGCGTAAGGGCCATCCTGGTAAAATCCTTTGCACGTATTCACGAAACCAACCTGAAGAAGCAGGGTATGCTGGCGCTGACCTTTGCCGATAAGGAGGATTACGAGAAAGTGCAGGAAGATGATGTGATCGATATCGTGGGCCTGAACGAGTTTGCGCCCGGCAAGCCGCTCACCGTGGTATTAAACCACAAGAACGGCAGCAGCGACGAGATCACCGTTAACCACACCTACAATGAGCAACAGATCGAGTGGTTCAAGGCAGGTGGCGCGCTGAACGTGATCCGTTCACAATTCGCCGCAGTGAAGTAAAATGTAAAAAAGAAAAAAGTAAAAAAAGTAAGGCAGCCCTTCATAACAGAGGAGCTGCCTTACTTTTATGATTAATCGCTTTTTTTAATTTTTTACTTTTCCTTTTTTATTTTTTCAACTCTATTACCTCCAGGTTTTGAATGTTCCCCGCCCGCAGCTCAAAACGTACCAGCGTCTTTACCTTGTGCCAGCCCTGCTGCCCGCAGGCGCCGGGGTTGATGTGCAGCAACTGCAGCTTAGGGTCCGGCATCACCTTTAGAATATGGGAATGCCCGCAGATAAAGAGTTTGGGCGCCTTTTGCAGCAGCAGCTCCTTTACGCCCGGCGCATACTTTCCCGGGTAGCCGCCAATGTGGATCATGCATACGGGCACGCCTTCCGCTTCAAAGAAAAGCTGCTCCGGGTAGCGGATACGGATATCTGCCCCGTCAATATTGCCGTATACTGCGCGGAAAGGCCTGAAGGCTTCCAGTTCGTCCGCCAGGGTCACATTGCCGATATCGCCCGCATGCCAGATCTCGTCTACCTGTTCAAAATATTTAAACACCTGCGGGTGCAGGTAGCTGTGCGTGTCTGACATCAGGCCTATTTTCTTCATCATGTGAAAATAGAAAATTCCAGCATCCAAATCCCAAATTCCAAACTGGCGGCTATCACTTCACTAACATTTGGAATTTGGGATTTGGAATTTTTGAGATCGTTACCGGGAACGATTGCGTAAATAAAAGGATCAAAACCGTTGGCAAATAGGAAATTGCAAAGTATACTTGTTTACAGTGGCCTTGGAAATATACCCTGTGGAATCTGTTACCAGATGACTATACCTGGCATTTGTCTTTGAGAGCAGCCATTGTTCACTTTATTTCACGCGTTATGAAAAATGTTAAACACAGATTGCCGATCATTTCTTTTCGGGTACAAGAGCAGTTTTCACAATAATCAATCAGACTATTTCTTTATGACGATCATGCCGCGGCGTGCTGCAGGCATAATATGATATCAACTTCTTAATTCCACTTATGAAAAGACTACTACTCCTTACTGCCATACTATATGGCAGTCTGACCGGCTTTGCCCAAAGCCGCCAGGTAACAGGGACCGTTACCAGCAAAGAAACCGGGGACGGGCTACCCGGTGTAACGGTACGCATCAAAAACACCTCGACAGGGGCTACCACGGATGTAAACGGCCGCTTTGCATTGCCGGTGAAAAGCGATCAGCAGGTAGTGCTGGTGTTCTCCTACATCGGTTATGAAAACCGCACGCTTAGCGCGGCGGCGGGGCAAACGCTCCAGGTGCAATTGCAGGCGGCCAACAGCCAGATGAATGAAGTGGTGGTAGTGGGCTATGGCACCGTGCCGCGCGGAGACTTTACCGGTGCGGTATCTTCCCTGAACGCGCCCAAAGAATTGAAGGACATACCGGCCAATACCGTGGCGGAAGCCCTGGCCGGCCGCCTCGCCGGGGTGCAGGTCACCACCACGGAAGGAAAGCCCGGCGCCGAAATAATGATACGCGTGCGCGGCGGCGGCTCCATTACACAGGACAATTCTCCCCTGTACATTGTAGACGGCATACAGGTGGAGGACGCCTTGTCGCTCCTCTCGCCCCAGGAGATACAATCCATCGATGTGCTGAAAGACGCCGCCTCTACCGCCATTTACGGCGCGCGCGGCGCCAACGGGGTGGTGATCATCACCACCAAAGGCGGCAAGGCCATGAAAACAAAGGTGAGCTACGACGGCTATGCCGGCATCAGGAAGATCGTGAACAAACTGGACGTGCTGGAGCCCTATGACTATGCAATGTACCAGTACAAACTGTACAATTACAATACGGACGATCTTACCAAAAAGGCCTTTCGCGATAAATACGGCCGCTGGGAAGACCTGGAGCTGTACCGTGATGTACCGCTGACCACCTGGCAGGATGAAGTGTTTGGCCGGGATGCCTGGAACAAAACACACGTGGTGACCGTAAGCGGCGGCTCCAAGACCACCACCTTTAACCTGACGCTGAACAATGTATCGGAAGACGGGATCATGCTGAACTCCGGCTACCGGCGCACCATGGGCTCCTTCAAATTTGACCACAAAGCCACCGACCGGCTGCGCATAGGCCTCACCGCCCGCTACAGCCGCCAGCGCATAGATGGGGTAGGCACTTCCGCTACCGGCTCCCAGGGCACCAACCGCTTGCGGAACGCCGTTCGCTACAAACCCTTCATTGCGCCGGGCGACGAGGACATGGTAGACGTGTTTGACCCGGAATACGCCAACCTCACCAACCTGACCAGCCCCGTGTTGCTGGCCAATAACGAACTGAGATACGATTACAGGAACGACGTAAACCTTAGCGGCTACTTCAGCTACAATATCACCAAACAGCTTACCTTCCGCAGCGTGACGGGTATTACCGGCACCAACCGGCGCAGCAATACCTATAATGGCAAGGTGACCAGCGTGGCGCGCTCCAACGCAGACATGCCCGTGGTGGTGATCGGCACCGGTGAGACCATGAGCCTCACCAATTCCAACACGCTCAATTACAAGAACACCTTCAACAAAAAACATAATCTCGATGTACTGGCCGGCCAGGAGATCTATCAGCAGAAAAGCAAAAGCTTTAACAGCACTGTAAAATGGATGCCGGTAGACCTTACGCCGGAGCAGGCTTTTGCCGGCATACAAAAAGCCACGCCGCCTACCGGGCAAATACAGGACCCGCCCACCACTTCAGAAGCGGAGCACCGCCTGATCTCCTTCTTTGGCCGGGTCAACTATGCCTATGACGGCAGGTACCTGGCCACTTTTACGGCGCGCCAGGACGGGTCGTCCAAGTTCCTGTACGAGAACGGCTTCGCCTTCTTCCCCTCCGTGGCGCTGGCCTGGCGCGCCAGCCAGGAGCGCTTCCTGCAGGGCCTGCGCTGGCTTTCGGACCTGAAGCTGCGCGTCAGCATCGGCACTTCCGGCAACAACCGCATCGGTAACGACCTGTTCAAAACCATGTACGGCACCAGCACCTCCAGCTATGCTTTTGAAGAAGCCGTAACGCCCGGCCTGGCGCCGCTGTCCCTTTCCAATCCCCGGCTTAAATGGGAGACCACGGTGGCCCGCAACCTGGGCCTTGACTTCGGCCTATTTAACAGCAGGATAAACGGCTCCATAGACTTGTACCGCAACAGTACCCGTGACCTGCTGCTGGGCGTGAAAATACCTACCACCACCGGCTATACGGACCAGATACAGAACGTGGGGCGCACCCAGAATACGGGGATAGAATTACAATTGAGCGCGGTGGTGATGAACACCCGGAATTTCACCTGGAACGCCAGCTTTAATATTGCTTCCAACAGGAACAAGATCGTAAGCCTGGGCATAGATCCCTCCGGCAACCCGCTGCAGTCCTACCTGGTGCAGTCCGGCTGGGTAAACAGCCTCACCGATTTCCTGGTGGAAGTAGGGCAGCCCATCGGGCAGTTCTACGGCTACGTAACGGACGGCTATTATACCATCGATGATTTTGACTACGATGCGGCCACGCAACGATATACTTTGAAACCCGGCGTCCCCAACAGCAGCGCCGCCGCGCTGGGCGCCAAAGAAGTACAACCCGGCGACCTGAAGCTGAAGAAACTGTCCAAAGATTCCTCGACGGTCATCGGCCTGAACGACCGGACCGTATTGGGCAACGCGCAACCCAAATTCTACGGCGGCCTTAACCAGCAGTTTGCCTGGAAAGGCTTCGACCTGAGCATATTCGTGAACTTCTCCTATGGCAACAAGGTGTACAACGCCAACAAGATCGAGTTTACCACCGCCTACCTCTATAAGGATAACAACCTGCTGTCCTTTATGAAAGACAGTTGGAAATGGTATGACGACAACGGGGTGCGGGTAACGGACCCGGAGCAGTTGCGCGCGCTGAACAAGGACACGAAATACTGGAGCGCTCCCGGCGGCAATTACTTCCTCCATTCCTTTGCCATAGAGGATGGCTCTTTCCTTCGCATCAGCAATGTTACCATCGGCTATTCGCTGCCGGAACGCCTGCTGAAAAGAACCAGGGTGTTCTCCAGGTTTCGTATATACGCTACGGTTAACAACCTGCATACGTTCACCAGGTATACCGGCTATGACCCGGAGGCCAACACGCGGCGCAATAATCCCCTTACACCCGGTGTGGATTACGCCGCCTATCCCCGCAGCCGGTTTGTGCTGGCCGGTGTGAATGTTTCCTTTTAACTGCTAAATCCCGCACTCCATGAACAAACGAATATATATACTGCTCACCGCTGCCGCTATGCTGGCAGCAGCCTCCTGCAAAAAATACCTGGAGGTGGAATCGCCTTCCACCGTATCGCAGGAAGCGGTCTTTTCAAGCGTTTCCAATACCAATGCCGCCGTTGTAGGCGTATATGCGATGCTGATAGGCGACAACGGGTACGGCAGCCGTATTGCTACTTTATTCCCACAGTCTGCAGACGATTTCAAAACATCCGGCGACTACAATGCCAATGACCGCCGGGGCATCAGCACCTACGGCGCCAGCCCGGGCAATACGGACCTGCCCCGGCCCTTTAACCAGTTGTTCGAAGGGATAGAAAGGGCGAATGTCTGCATCAGGTACATACCGCTGTCTCCCCTGTACACGGGAGGTACGCCCGCTGAGCAGGCCACCATGAAAAAACTGTACGGCGAGGCGCTTGCGCTGCGGGCGCAGTTCTACTATGAGGCCATCCGCAACTGGGGCGACCTGCCTGCGCATTTTGTGCCGGCGGCAGACCTGCCGGACCTCTACCTGCCCAAAACAGACCGGGACACCATTTACGACCGGCTGCTGGACGACCTGGCCCTGGCAGCGCAACTGGTGCCCTGGCGCACGGAATCGCCCGACCAGAACATCCGCCTTAGCAAGGGCGCCATCAAAGGGCTGCGCGCACGTATAGCCCTGGCCCGCGGCGGTTACTCCCTGCGCAGCGATCCGCATGTAATGGCCCGCCGGGAGGATTATAAAAAATATTACCAGGTAGCCTACGATGAATGCAAAGAGATCATGGAGCACCCGGAACAGCACGACCTGAACCCGGTATATGAAAACCTGTTTAAGACCCTGCACGGCGGCACCCGCCTGGATGATGCGCACGAGCTGATGTTCGAGGTGGGCGCCTTTGGCGGGAATGCCAGCACGGACAGCAAGCTGGGATACTACAACGGGCTAAGGCATAACGATGGCTCCAGGTTTGGCCGCGGTGGCGGGGGCATCAATGCATTGCCCACTTATTTCTATGAATTCGACTCCATTGGCGACTGCCGCCGCGATGTGACCATCGGCAGCTTCGAAATTGACGCCAACAGTAAAAAGATCCTGAATACGGCCGCCAACATGACGGATGGCAAATTCAGGCGGTCCTGGACCAGCATCAGCGGCACTTCCCAGAACCTGGCCATTAACTGGCCCATACTGCGCTTTGCGGATGTGCTGCTGATGTTTGCCGAAGCGGACAATGAGCTGAACAACGGCCCCTCTCCCGCTGCTGCCGACGCCCTGATGCGCGTTCGTAAAAGGGCCTATGCAGGGCATGAGGACCGGGTACCGCCGGCGCCGGCTGATAAAGCAGGCTTCTTCCAGGCCATTGTGCAGGAGCGCCTGCTGGAATTTGGCGGGGAAGGCATCCGTAAGTACGATCTTATACGCTGGAACCTGCTGGCGGTGAAGCTGGAGGAGACCCGGCAAAAGCTCCGCCGGTTCATGAACGGGGAAGGGCGTTATGCCCAACTGCCCTTATATGTGTACGCCAAACCGGCCGACTATAACATCATTCCATCGGTAACGGAAGTGGCTACACTGGATACCTATGGCGGCCCCGTTTCGCAGACCCTGTTTGAGCCGGGCGCCGGCGACTCCAAATCTCCGGATAATGCTTATACCACCAGGGCCTGGCGCGCTTCAGTGAACGAAGATTACCTGAGCAGCGACCGCAAAGGGTATGTGTATTATTTCGAGGAAAATAAAAAAGAACTGCTGCCGATACCTACCGATGCGCTGAACACCAATTTCCGGCTTACGCAGAACTGGGGGTATTGAACGGCATTGGTATCTAACAAAACAAACTTTTTCACATGAACCTATTATCACGCAACATATTCCCGGCGCTTTCCCTGGCATGCCTTATACTGGCGGGTATGGCCGGCTGTAAAAAGCAGGAGGAAGAGCTGGCCCTGGAACGCATGTTCATGCCCACGGGAGACATTGCCATCACCACGGACGATACCAGCGCGATGCTTACCTGGGATGCCGCCCTTTTCACCCGGGGGCAGGTGATCAGCTATACCGTAGAGCTCTCGCAGGATACCCTGTTCCAGTCGGCCGGGCAAACCTTTACGACTGATACTTCCGGCATTACCATCACACAGGAGCACCTGGCGCCCAGGGAAAAATATTTTATCCGCGTCAAAACCAACGGCGCCAACGGCACCCCAGAATCAAAGTGGCTGACCAGCAATGGATTTTCCATTACCGGGGAGCAGTTGTTCCTGCCGCTGGAAAGCACGGACATTATTGATAAGGCGGTGATCCTGAAATGGGAAGCTACGCCGGGGCTGACAAAAATTGTGATCACACCGGCCGGAGGCACGTCGCTAACCATACCGCTCACCGCAGCAGAAAGTACGGGTGGACAGAAAATGATCAGCGCCCTTACGCCTTCTACCCAATACACGGCGGAACTGTTCAAAGAAGAGCAGAGCAAAGGATACCTGGAGTTCAGCACCAAAGCCTCCCTGAGCGGTGATCATATAGTGGACCTGAGCGGCATTACCGGCCGGCCTTCCGTGCTGGCGGATACGCTGCCCGCGCTGGCCGCAGGCAGCATTGTGGTGCTAAAACGCGGCGAAACCTATGAGGTCTCCTCCGAGCTGGTTGTCAGCAATGGGGTCAGCATTATCAGTGAGAACAGCTTTGACCCGGCGCTACCCGTTATTTATTTCAGCAGCAACATGAACATTGCTACGGGCAGCAATATCGATTCACTGGTATTCCGTGAGCTGACCCTGAGAGGCAGCAGCTTCTCCAGCAAATATGTAATGAACATCAACAAAGCCGGCGCCATCGGGAATATCAGCTTTGAGTCCTGCCACATCGAAATATTCCGGGGCGTGGTACGCCTGCAAACCTCCGCCGTCGGCGGCACCCAGGTGAACAGCGTGAACATTAACAACTGCGTAATAGACAGCATTTCCAACTATGGCGTGATCAACGTGGACAATGCCGCCTGCGCCGTGCAGCACATCGCCGTGCAGAACAGCACCATCTACAAAGCGGAAAAAGTGCTGGTCAGCAAGCAGCAGTCCACTTCCGTGGTGCTGGATGCATGCACCATCCATGAAGCGCCCCAGGGAGGCGGCTCCAACTACCTGGTGGACTATAATGCCAACCAGGTGGTCAACGGCATATCCGTGATCAACTGCATACTGGGCACCGGCAGGAACAATAACGGCAACCTGACGGTCAGGGGCATCAGAGCCGGCGCTTCCACGCAGGTATCATCCGGCAACAGCTATCATACCGCGGATTACGAGGCGGTCAGCCATGCCATTCCCGGCCTGATACCCTATGATGGCACCGCTGCCGGCCTGTTCCTGGCGCCGGCGCAGGGCGACTTTACCATCACAGACAACAGCTTTGCAGGGCGCAGCACTGCGGGAGATCCCAGGTGGCGGCCATAAAATCCATAAGACAAAAATATTCAGATGAAAAAACAAAACTGGCTTACCTGCCTGCTGCCAGCCCTTGCGGCCTGCCTGTTCAGCTATTGCCTGCGGGCGCAGCAGCCCGCCTTTCCCGGCGCGGAAGGTTTTGGAAAATATACCTCCGGCGGCCGGGGCGGCCGGGTGCTGGTGGTAAGCACCCTGGCAGACAGCGGCCCGGGTAGCCTGCGGGCAGCCGTCAATACCAAAGGTCCGCGGATCATTGTATTTGCCGTATCAGGCACCATCGCCCTGCAGTCTCCCCTGCAGATACGGCACAACGATGTTACCATTGCCGGGCAGTCCGCTCCCGGTGATGGCATCTGCATCCGGAACTACCCTACTTACATCAACGCCGACAACGTGATCATCCGCTACCTCCGCTTCCGGCTGGGCGACGAAGCAGGCCAGGAGAGCGATGCGCTGGGCGCGCGGAAGCACCGCAATATTATTATTGACCATTGCTCCCTTAGCTGGTCCGTGGATGAATGCGCCTCCTTTTACTGGAACCGGGATTTTACCATGCAATGGTGCATTGTCAGCGAAAGCCTGAACCGCTCCGTGCATGTAAAGGGCGCCCATGGCTATGGCGGCATCTGGGGCGGCGAAAAGGCCAGCTTTCACCACAACCTGCTGGCCTGCCACAACAGCCGGAATCCGCGGCTGGCCGGTTCCGCCACCACCCGCAACCCGGAAGGCGAGCTGGTAGACTTCCGCAATAACGTGATCTACAACTGGATGGGCAACAGCATATACGGCGGCGAGCAGGGGCAGTACAACCTGGTGAATAATTATTACAAGCCCGGCCCGGCCACCCCCGCGTCCAAACGCAGCAGGATCGTGAACCCCTCCCGGCCCTATGGCCGCTTTTATGTGCACGGGAACTATGTGCACGGCGATAAACAGGTGAGCCGCAACAACTGGAACGGCGGTGTGCAGTGCGACAGCCCGGCGGCCACAAAAGCCGCTACTCCTTTTGAAGTGTTGCCCCTACCGCCGCAAAGCGCCCTGCAGGCTTACGGACAGGTGCTGCAAAAGGCCGGGGCCAGCCTGTACCGGGATGCAGTAGACAGCAGGATCGTAGCGGAAGTGCGCAGCGGCCGGTCCAGCGCAGGCGCGCTGCATAATGGCATTATCGATACACCTGCGGACGTGGGCGGATGGCCTGAGCTGCGCAACGTTCCTCCTCCAGCGGACACCGATAGCGACGGCATGCCCGATACCTGGGAAGCTGCGCATGGCCTGCATGCCGACAACCCGGCAGACGCCGCCGCTCACCAACTGGACCCCGGGTATACGAACGTGGAGGTGTATTTGAACAGCCTCGCCGCAAAATGAATGGCTGCAGCGCGTTACACGGCGACTACAAGTGGAAAACAGGGCGTCTACAATGCGCCTACAAACCTTATTATGAAATAATAACCAAATACTTACACATTTCACAAGCGCATCATTCAACCGGGGATATTTGATGAGAACTTCTATTTTTGCAGGTAACCCAAGACATCATGCTATGATTGAAGTTAACACGCTTGCGGAGGCGCTGAACAAAGGGCTCCTGGACGAGGCAAGGAAACAGATAAACCAGGGGCAAAAGCTGCCGAAAGATCTCCCCTCCCACCAGAAAAGAAACATCTATGACCGGCTCCTGCAGTCAAAAGCCTTTGACATCGTTCATGCGTTGACGGCAAGTCAAACCATCGAAACAGATCTTTATGAATATGAGAAGCTGGATGGCTCCGTCTTTGAAAGTATTTTCCGGAATACCGGCGCAGCGCCGGCGGACCTGGAGTTCCTGGCATCCTTCCTGGAAAAGATCGACAATGTTAATGACGCGGTCAATAACCAGACCTTGCTGGAACTGGCATTTACCCATTCCGTGCCCCTTGAGCAGATCCGGGTACTGGCGGATGCCGGTTGCGATATTCATTACAAGGATAATTACGAGGAAAGCTACCTGCATAAGATCATAAAGGAGTACTCGATCAAGGAAGAAACCGGCGTCGGGTACCTCGATTACCTCCTTGGGCAGGGGCTTGATCCGAACGCCGGCAATATTGTCCGGAAAACACCCCTGCATGAGGCCCTGGAAAGAAACAAGCAAAAATACGTGGAGCTGCTGCTGCAGCAGGGCGCCGATCCCAACCAGCCCGGCAAGGACGGGGAGACCGCCTTTTATATCGCCATTGTACACCAGGTATGCGACGCCGCGCTGTACGAAAAAATGGCCCAATACGCGCCCCCTGATTTCGACATCGCCAATAAAGACGGCGAAACGGTTCTCTGCGGAGCGCTACGCATGCGTCGCAATGCTTCTGAAGCTGAGGTGCGGCTGGTAAAAGCGCTGATCCGCGACGGCGCTGATATTTACCAGACCTCCCTTTATTATAATAAAGACAAAGCCGCGCTGGACTGGGTAAGCGAGCAGCCCGCCGGTATGCTGGAAGGTATCCTGGAAACCGGTGTGGTAGACCCGGACCGCCGCGACAACGAGGGCAACACCCTGCTGCACAAAGTATGCGGCTACAATGTTAATTATGACCAGGAGGCCGCACGGCAGCTATACCGGAAGGTAAAAATGCTGATAGCCGCAGGCGCGGATGTCAACATCAGCAATGACCAGGATCAGCGCCCGGTGGACCTGGCAGCGCAGGACAACCTGAAGGTAAAAACCGTTGAGCTACTGTTAAAACATAAAGCATAGTATCATGTCAATGTCATTCATCATTGCCTGTGAGAGCGGCAAACGCAAGATAGCAGAAACCCTGCTGGCCAATAATGAAGTGGATGTTAAATACACCGATGAAAAAGGAAGAACGGCATTGCACTATGCTGCGCACCATGGCTACCTGGACCTGGTAAAGCTGTTGCTGGATGCGGGCGCGGTCCTGGACTACGAAGATCACAACGGGGAAACCCCGTTTTATTTTGCCTGCCTGCAGAAACAGAAGCAAACCGCGCTTTCCCTGCTGGAACGTGGCGCCAGAACGGATATCAACGACCTGCAGGGCAACAGCCTGCTGCACCTCGCCGCCAGAACCGGCCAGAAGGAAGTGATGGAACGCCTGCTGCAACAGGGCGCGCAGGCAGACCAGGAAAACAACCAGGCGGAAACGCCGCTGTTCATTGCAGCCGCCTTCCGCAACAGGGATATTGCCCAACTGCTGATCGATAACGGCGCTCATGTAAATACCACCAATAAAACAGGCGACAGCCCGTTGATCGTGGCCGTTCGCGCCAAAAACCCCGCGATGGCCACCTGCCTGATCAGCAACCATGCGGATGTGAATCATACCAACCATGCCGGCGAATCCGCCCTGCTCATTGCCTGCTATGATACCAACCGCGCGCTCACGCAACTGCTGTTAGCGCATGGCGCCGATGTGTTCACTACCTCCCGGGAAGGCCTCTCCCCCATCTGGTATGCCTGCGCCAACAACCAGAAGGAGATCGTGTCCATGTTCCTGGACAAAGGGATTGACGTTAACTTCAGCCAGCCGCTGTCGCAGGATACAGCGAGCATGAACAGCTACCTGGACTGGGTGGAAAGCGCCGGCAATCTTTCTATTACGCAGGCCTACAGTTTTAACCACACCTACAGCTATGGCGGCGAAAGCCTGCTGCATGTAGCCGCCAAGAACGGCCATCTCAGCATGGTAAAACTGCTGCTGGAGCGCGGCGCCAATATCAACGGGCAGGACGAATCCGGCAATACCGCCTTACACTATGCCAGCTCCGCCGGCAAAAAGGACATCGTAAAATACCTGCTGGAACAACAGGCGGATGTATCCATCGTGAACACCAAGGAGCAGAAAGCCATTGACTATGCCTCCATCAAAGGCTTCAACGAAATTGCGGCGCTGCTCCTCAGCTATCACTCGCCTGCCGCCAAAGCCACGCCCGGTGCGGCTCCGTCCCAAACGGCTCCTGCCCAGCCAGGCGTTGCGGATATTAAAAAGGCCCTGCTGGACCTGAAGGAGCTGCTGGACGCAGGCATATTATCCCAGGAGGAGTTTGACGCCCAGAAAGCAAAAGTGCTGAATGCTTAAAATTCCAAATACCAAATGCCAAATTCCAAAATGCAGGCGGGGCACCCATAACACGGAGCAGTTCCGGTTAGCCAGGTGATAGCCTCCGGTTGGAATTTGGTATTTGGTATTTGGAATTTGGTATTTTGCATTATAAAAATTTCCGCATGCATGTGCATATCACCGGCAGGCTCCTGATCTGCTGCCCTGACCGTCCCGGCATTGTGGCCGGCGTTTCACAGTTCCTGTTCTCCCATGGCGCCAACATACTGGATGCCAGCCAGCACAGCACCGATCCACGGGAAGGGCTGTTCTTCATGCGCATGGTGTTCCACCTCGAAAATACCGGTATGAGCCGGCAGCAACTGGAAGATGATTTCCGGGAAAAAGTAGCGCTGCCCAGGCAAATGGAATGGCGTATTGATTATACGGACCACCGGAAGCGGATGGCCATTATGGTGTCCAGATATGATCATTGCCTGATGGAGCTGCTCCTGCGCTGGCGCAGCGGGGAGCTGGAGGTGGACATTCCACTGGTGATCTCCAACCACGAGCAGCTCCGGAAGCTGACGGCTGATTTTGACATTCCTTTTCACTATCTGCCGGTGGATGCCATTAACAAACAGGAGCAGGAGCAGCGAACCATTGCGCTGCTGCAGGAGCATCAAACGGATTTTATTGTACTGGCGCGGTACATGCAGATACTTTCGCCGGACTTCGTTAGCGTATTCCCCGGGCGGATCATCAACATCCATCACTCCTTCCTACCCGCCTTTGCCGGGGCGCGGCCTTACCTGAACGCCTATACCAGGGGAGTAAAGCTGATCGGGGCTACGGCTCACTACGTGACCGACGACCTGGATGAAGGGCCTATCATTGAGCAGGATGTGGCCCGGGTAAGCCATAAACATTCCGTGGGCGACCTGGTGCTGCTGGGACAGGATATTGAGCGGCAGGTGCTTACCAGGGCGGTGAAAGCGCATATCGAGGACAGGGTGATCGTGCACGGGAACAAGACGATCGTGTTTTAAGTAAAAAGTAACGAAAGAAAAAAGGCAGCGCTTTTCTATGAAAGGCTGCCTTTAATTTTTTTCTTTTTTCTTTCGTTACTTTTTACTTATAAACTTCCCCAGCGCCTTGCCGGCATCGGCATAAGCTTCGGCAATACGCACGCCGGTATCGAAGTCAAAACCGCCAAATATGCGGCCCTGCGCTTTATCCACCGCAATTTTAGCCAGCGGCTTACCGGGGTGCGCGGTTTCCACGATCCATACTTCACCGTTCATGGACGCGTTCTTGCGCCATACGCCAACATTGAAACCAGGTTCAATAAAGCTGGTCTTAAAGATCAGCGTGTACTTTGCATTGGGCTGATGGCCGGCTTTCAGATCGCCGTTGTCATTGAACAGCTCAATGAACTTGGGTTCGTAGCGGGCCGCCCGGTCGTCTTTCCATGCCTTGGCCCAGGTGTCGCCCCTGCCGGCCTCTTTCTTGTTGTACTCCTCCGTTTTCTGCCGGATGTACTCATCTTCCTGGTCAAACTTGCCTACTTTCAGGTTTTCATAGGTAAATTCCGTGTTGATCTCGGTTTGTCCCTCTAATACATCAAGATTGCCCGTTGTCAGCTTCAGGCGCTGCGCGCTTACGGATAACGATAAAGTACAGGAAAAGGCCGCTAATAATGCACCGGCCATCATCGGGATTAATTTCATTTGCAAATGTTTGTGGTTATAAATGACTGTTGAATAACTGGGATGTATGGTACGCTTGTGAAACCGATAGCAAATATATACTAACTTTAATACAGTTATATATGATCGGGGAAACTTTACATCAGTACCTGGCCGCGCAATGCCACACCATTACGGAACTGCTGCCCCTCATTCACAAAAAGGCGGATGAAAAGGCTGTGCACAAACTGCGTGTATCCGTTAAAAAAGCGCGCGCCTGCCTGCAACTGGCCAGGCAGCTCACCGGTCATGGCTTCAATGGAAAGAAATATGTACAGTTGCTGAAAGTGCTGCACCAGGCCGCAGGCGCCCTGCGCGACCTGCACCTGCAACAGGCATACCTACAGCACTATACGAAAAGCAAACGCGCGCATTACCGGGGCTATCACCTGCTGCTGCAGCAGCACTGCCAATTGGCGGCCCGGCAGGCACAGGCTATTGCAGGCACTTTCCCGCTGGCTTTCATAAAGGAACTGCCCGGGCGGCTGGAAAAAAAACTGGACCATCACGCCGCTTCACGGAAAGACCTCAGCGCCTACCTGCAGGAGCAGTACGCCGCTATTACCATACCAGCGGGGAATGTACCGGCGGAAAAATGGCATGACCTGCGCAAACAGGTGAAACGCCTGCACTATCAACTGGAGATCGTACAGCCCTGTTTCAGCAGGCAGCAGCAGCCACCGCTGGAAGCAATGCTACGCTTTACAGGCGAGGCCGGCTCCCGGCTGGGCGACTGGCATGACCTGCTGGCCTTCCGGCAGTTCATGAAAGATAACGTGCAATTGATGCGGAGAGAGAAGATAAATGTGCCGGCAGGTACGGACCAACTTTTACTTGCAGTAACAGGCGATATCAGGAAACAACTGCAACAGTGCCGGCAATGGCTGCAGCAGCGGCCGGCCATTGAATGGTAAGCCTGCCCTACCCCAACCGGTGCATCACTGCTTCGAATATCAATGCAGCGCCCAGCTTCGCAGTGCGGTTATCCATATCCAGCGCCGGGTTCAGCTCTGCAATGTCTATCCCCGCTACCTGGCCGCTTCGTAATATCCTACGGTACACCTCCATAAATACACCGCCCGGCAAAATGCCGTTGGCGGCAGCAGCGCTTACGCCGGGGGCAAACGGCCCAGCAAACACATCCAGGTCTATAGTGAGGTATAAGGGTGCGGTTTGCTGTAACAACTGATCGATAGCTGCGTTCAGCGCCGTGCTGTCCTGCCGGTGAAAGGCATCGGCAGGCAAGTGCTGTACGCCCAACTCGCCGGCTATACGAAACAGTTGTGCCGTGTTGCTGTGTTGCTGTATGCCCAGGGCCAGGTAGTGAAAAGGCCGGTGTTGCTGCCGGCAGTCCTGCGCCAGTTGCCAGAAACCGGTGCCGGAACTGGGGCCTTCCGGGCCGGGTATGCGCAGGTCAAAATGCGCGTCAAAATTCACCAGGCCTAACGCCTGCTGTTGAAAGAACCGGTAGATACCACGGGCATGACCATACGTAATTTCATGTCCGCCACCCAGCAGCAGGGGCAGGTAACCGGCCTGCAGCACCCGCTGCACGGCTTCGCTCAGCGCCTCCTGGGCTGCTTCCAGGTTTTGATCCGGGCAGATAATATCGCCGCCGTCCAGCAGTAGCTGCTGCGCGGGGAAATGCACCGGCCAGTTGGCGCAGGCGCGGCGCAGCGCCGCCGGCCCCTGTGCAGCACCGGTTCTGCCCTTGTTGCGCCGCACGCCCTCATCGCAGGCAAAGCCCAGCAATACCACGCCCTGCTGCGATGGCCGGAGCACCGGCAGCGCTTCCTCCGGCAGGTACACCGGCTGTACGCGCTGGTGCCACCGCTGCACTTCGGACCCGGAGCCGTCTATCCTGCCCGTCCATACGCCATCAGCCGCAGGCTGGTAATATTTTGTGTTCATATAAGCACGCCTTTCTTCCATACCATTTCCGGTTTCATCCTGCCCTGGTAATAGAGTATCTCCCGGTAGTCGGCACAGGGATAGGCCTGCAGGTCTGCCGCATGCCCCGGCCCCAGGTGGCCGGCATTGCGCAGTTGCAGGGCGGGAGCAGCTCTTACAGTCAGGGCGGCCAGGGTTTCCGCCATGGTCAGCTTCTCTGCGGCGCCCATTACGGCTGCCTGCAGCAGCAGGTCGCCCATGGGCGCAGAGCCGGGGTTCCAGTCGCTGGCAATGACCAGGCTGGCGCCCGCATCCAGCAGGCGGCGGGCCGGTGCGTAAGGCATGCCCAGTCCCAGGGAAGCGCCGGGCAGCACCACCGCCGTTGTGCCGGACTTTGCCAGCAGCGCTATCTGCGCTTCGGTGCTGGCCTCCAGGTGATCGGCCGACAGTGCACCGGCCTTCACCGCTACCTCACTGCCGCCGGCGCTGAACTGGTCTGCATGCACGGTAGCGGCAAACCCCATGCCCATGGCCTTTTCCAGGAAACGGAGGGCGGCTGCCGGCGTAAAGGCGGTTGCTTCCACGAAAATGTCCACCCGCCGGGCCAGTTGTTCCGCCTGCACCACCGGCAGCAGCTCCGCAATGATCCAGTGGAGATAATCGTTTTCCGTGCCGTTAAAATCCTTTGGCAGCATGTGCGCGGCCAGGCAGGTAGGCACCAGTGTGGCCGGCGTGTGCAGCGATGCGCTTTGTATGGCCTGCAGCATCTTCATCTCGTTCACCATATCCAGGCCGTAGCCGCTCTTCACTTCCATGGTAGTAACGCCCTCCCGCAGGTGCTGGTTGGCGCGCGCCACGGTATTTTCCGCCAGGGTAACGTCGTCGGCTGCACGTGTTTTGGTAACGGTGTCCCAGATGCCGCCGCCGGCCCGCGCTATTTCCAGGTAGCTCTGGCCGGCAATGCGCAGGGCATAGTCACGGCTGCGGTTGCCATCAAAACAGATGTGCGTATGGCAGTCAATGAATCCCGGCAGCAGCACCATCGGCCGGTCAATAAAATGCACCTCGCACTGCGGGTATTGTACGCGCAGGGAAGCAAAACGGCCCATGGTAACAATGGCCCCGTCTGTAACAATAATGCCGCCCTTTTCAATGACCGGCAACTGCTCATCACGCAGGGGCCCTTTCAGGGGCAGCCCGTTCATTGGCAGTATCTGGGAAAAAGGTCCGATCAATAACATTGCTTAAACAATTGTTAGTAGTTAGCTTTTATCCTCAATCCGTCCATAAACTCCTGCGCCTGCTCATAACCGGCATCTGCATGCCGGAAAATGCCCATGGCCGGGTCATTGAACAGTACTCTTTTAAGGCATTCCGCTGCGCGGTCCGTACCATCGGCCAGCACTACCATACCGGCATGCTGGGAGTAGCCCATGCCTACCCCGCCGCCATGGTGAAAGGACACCCAGGTAGCGCCACCGGCCGTATTGCTCATCAGGTTCAGCAGCGGCCAGTCGGATACCGCATCTGATCCGTCTTTCATGGCCTCCGTTTCCCGGTTGGGGGAGGCTACGGACCCGCAGTCCAGGTGGTCTCTCCCGATTACGATGGGCGCTTTTACCTTGCCACTGCGCACCAGTTCATTAAAGATCAGGCCCGCTTTTTCCCGCTCGCCCATACCCAGCCAGCAAATGCGGGCCGGCAGACCCTGGAAGGCAATCTTCTGCTGCGCCTGCTGCAGCCAGTTGATCAGCGCCGTGTTCTCAGGAAATGCTTCCATCAGCGCCCGGTCCGTGGTATAGATATCCTCCGGGTCGCCGGACAGGGCTACCCATCGGAATGGTCCTTTCCCTTCACAGAACAGCGGGCGTATATACGCCGGCGTGAAGCCCGGGAAATTAAACGCGTTGGGCTCGCCACCCTGCTTCGCAAACTCCCGCAGGTTGTTGCCATAATCAAAGGTAACCGCGCCGCGCTCCTGCAGTTGCAGCATATAGCCCACATGCCGGGCCATGCTTTTGAAGGCCCGCTGCTGGTAGGCGGCCGGATCGCTTTTACGCAGCGCCGCCGCTTCCTCCAGGGACAGCCCGTTGGGTATATAGCCGTTCACCGGGTCATGCGCGGAGGTCTGGTCTGTCAGTATATCCGGTATGATATTATCCTGCAATAATCTTTCCAGCAGGTCGCCTGCATCGCTCACCAGTCCTACGGACAGCGCCTCTCCTTTTGCTTTGGCGGCGGTGATCCATTGTATGGCTTCCTCGTAGGAGTGCGTCATGCGGTCAATGTAGCGGGTGTCTATCCTTTTCTGTATGCGGGCCGGGTCCACATCCGCGCCCAGGAACACCGCACCGGCCATGGTAGCGGCCAGGGGCTGTGCGCCGCCCATACCTCCGAGGCCGGCCGTTACCAGCAGGCGGCCCTGCAGGTTCCCGTTAAAATGCTGGCGCCCGCATTCCACAAAGGTTTCGTAGGTGCCCTGTAAAATGCCTTGTGTACCAATGTATATCCAGCTACCGGCGGTCATTTGGCCGAACATCATCAGGCCTTTTGCGCGTAGCTCGTTGAAATGCTCCCAGGTGGCCCATTTGGGCACCAGGTTACTGTTGGCCAGCAGCACGCGCGGGGCCTGTGGGTGCGTGCGCACAATGCCTGCGGGCTTGCCGGACTGCACCAGCAGGGAATGTTCTTCATCCAGTTCCAGCAGCAGCTCAATAATGCGCTGCAGGGCCTCCCGGTTCCTGGCCGCCTGCCCGATGCCGCCGTACACTACCAGCTCAGCGGGGTTTTCGGCTACTTCATGGTCAAGGTTGTTCAGCAGCATGCGCAGCGGGGCTTCCGTCTGCCAGCTCCTGGCATGCAGTTGCGCGCCCCGGGGCGCTTTGTAATGCGGGTGCGCCGCGTAGGTATTAATAAAGTCCGAACTGGTCATGGTGAATGCCGTTTAAAGGTAAATGATGAGCGCCGGCCGTTTCATTGGCCAGGCGAACAAGCGATTGGTCTGTAACGATGGCATGCAGCGCCCGGATGTCAGTGGCAAACACCCGGTCTTTCCGTGCAAAGGATACCTGCTCCCGCGCATAGGCGTGGCAGGCTTCCAGGATAGGGCCGGACTTCAGCGGGCGGCGGAAATCCACGGCCTGCGCGGCATACAGCAGCTCAATGGCCAGTATGTATTCCAGGTTGCCGATCACCTGGTTCAGCTTGCGGCCGCTGATGGAGCCCATGGACACATGGTCCTCCTGCCCCAGCGAGGTGGGCACGCTGTCGGCGCTGGCCGGGAAGCAAAGCGTTTTGTTCTCCGTTACCAGCGCAGCGGTAGTGTATTGCGGCACCATAAATCCGGAGTTAAGGCCGGCATCTTCTATCAGCAGTTTGGGCAAGCCGTAGCGGCCTTCTATCATCATGTAGCAGCGGCGGTCGGAGATGTTGCCCAGCTCCGCAGCCGCTATGGTGGCATAGTCCAACGGCAGGGCCATGGGCTGCCCGTGAAAGTTGCCCCCGCTGATGGTATCCTCCGCGTTGAAGATGATGGGGTTGTCCGTTACCGCGTTCAGCTCGATGGTGGTCAGCTCCATGAGGTGCTGCCAGGCGGTGCGGGATGCGCCGTGCACCTGCGGAATGCAGCGCAGGGAGTAAGGGTCCTGTACGCGGCCGCAGTCCACGTGCGAAGCCATGATCTCCGAGCCATCCAGCAGCAGTTTTAAACGGTGCGCCACCAACTGGTTGCCGGGAAAAGGACGGATAGCATGCAGGCGCGGGTCAAAAGGCTTGGCCGTACCCATCAGGCCTTCCAGCGAAAGCGCAGCGATGATGTCCGCGGCCTCCAGCGCATTGTGCAGGCGCTGCAGGGCCTTTACCGCAAACGCCAGTATGAACTGTGTGCCATTGATCAGCGCCAGCCCTTCCTTTGGCCCCAGCACTACGGGCTCCAGGCCTTCCTGCTGCAGCATGGCGGCCGCCGGCGTTACCTTTCCCTTATACCACACTTCTCCCAGCCCTATCAACGGCAGGAACAGGTGCGACAGCGGCGCCAGGTCGCCGGAAGCGCCTACGGAGCCTTTTTCCGGCACCAGGGGCGTAATGCCCTGCTCAATATGCCAGGTAATGCGCTCCAGGGTGGCGGGTGCAATACCGGAATAGCCCTGCGCCAGGGCCTGCACTTTGGCGATCAGCATGATGCGCGCCGTTTCCTCCGGGATACTATCGCCTACGCCTACACTGTGGCTTTGCAGGATGTTGTACTGCAAGGCCCGGGTATCCTCCTCGGATATCTTGGTATCGCATAAGGGGCCGAAGCCCGTGTTAATGCCGTATACCGTGGTGTGCCGGGCTACAATGGCCTGCACATGGTCATAGCTGGCCTTTATCCTGGCGGTAACTTCCGGTGTGACGACCGCGCGGGTACGGCCGGCCGCTATATCCAGCGCACGGCCTACCGTTAGCTGATCTATACCGTATCTGAAAGCTTCGCTCATTTTGGTGTATGTTTTTGTTTTATGGATGGATGGGTTGATGATGACCGGGCAAGCGGGCGGATACGCGTTCGGACAGCGGCGCGGCCTGCATAGCCTGTTCCACCTGCCCGATGGCCTCCAGCACCTGCCGGCTTTGCTTATGCGCAGCTACCATTTCCGTCATGGCGGCAGTAATGGCGTCCCAGATGGGCTGCACCCGGTGTAGCAGGTCCTCACCTTTTTTGCTGAGCATCACCAGTTGCCGGCGCCCGTCTTCCGGGCAGGGCGCTGTTTTCACCAGGTCCTTTTTGCGCAGGCCGGTCACTAACTGGCTGATGGCCGAGTGGGACACTTCCAGCGCATCGGCAATGTCTATTAAAGACATGGGCTGCTGCTGTGACAGCAAATAGAATACCGGGAACCAACTGGCTTCAAAGGGAATACCGGCCTGTTCATACACTTTGTTCACCTCCGCCAGGAAGTATTCGCTCAACCTGCGCAGGCGGCTGCCGAAAACCAGGAAACCGAGTGAGTGGTAAAAGGACATTGTTAATTATATAAGTACTTATACATTTATTTACAAATTTAGGGAAATTATCATTCCGGCAAAAAAGCCGGGTATGGATAACTCCCCTACTTTCTCTTTACATCAAACCATACCGGTGATGTATCGGTCACCTCGCCATTGTAGTTGATGCTCAGCTCCTCCCCCTTCCTGATTTCACGGCGGGTCTTGATGCTCATGGTGTCCGCTTCAAAATCCATTTCATACTCGCAGTTGGGATCGTAGGAGTGATTGTAAATAGAACAAAAGCCCAGCGCCACGCAGGAGCGGGTTTCCCTTACGCCCCACAGGAAAATGTAGTTGTGCAGCTTGGTTTTGTCCACTATCTCCGTATCATCATACGACAATACAATTACCGGGGATACTTCAATTAACGTTCCGGCAGGTATTTTCTCTTTCGTAAATACTCCTCTGCCCTTTCTCTTTGTCTTATCGACGTATAAGTACGGCTTGATCATAGCGCTCGCCTTGGTATAAATTAAGAAGCGTAAAATAAAGGTAAAGCAACAAGTTATCAAAATCAGGCGTAAAAATTTTAGGTTTGCGCCCGGAAAAGGATATTTTACCGGCCTATAACTTTCAATACATGATCAACTACAATCCGAAGGAATGGTTCACCTTTATATTCCGGATCCATAAGGCAGATACCGTCAGGAAGCTGTTCCCCATGTTCATCGGGCTGAGCGTGTATGCCGGCATCATTGGCATGCTGGAGCTGGAGGTATGGAACCTGCGGCGGTATACGGAGCTGCAGCACCTGTCCATCGTGCACAGCCTGCTGGGCTTCGTGATCTCCCTGTTGCTGGTGTTCCGCACCAATACGGCGTATGACCGTTGGTGGGAGGGCCGCAAGCAATGGGGCGCCATGGTGAACAACTGCCGCAACCTGGCCATGAAGATCGAAGCCATACTGCCGGCCGGGAATGAAGCGGACCGGCTTTTCTTCCGGCACATGATCCCCAACTATGCCTTTTGCCTGAAAAATCATTTACGCGGCACCTTTGTGCCGGAAGAGCTGGCGCCCGTGCAGGAATTTGCGCCCGATATCCAGCAGCACGTGCCCAACCAGGCGGCTGCCCTTTTACTGCGGCGCGTGCATGAGCTGTACCGCCGGCAGCAGATCAGCGGCGACCAACTGATCACCATCAACCAGGAGCTGCAGGCCCTCACGGATATCTGCGGCGCCTGCGAGCGCATCAAAAACACGCCCATCCCGTTTTCCTACAGCGTGTTCCTGAAAAAATTCATTTTCTTTTACGTCATGACCCTGCCTTTCGGCTATGTGTTCAGCGTAGGTTACCTGATCATCCCCATGGTGGTGTTCATATTCTATGTGCTGGCCAGCCTGGAGCTGATAGCGGAAGAGATCGAGGACCCCTTCGGGAAAGACGCCAACGACCTGCCTACCGATACGATCTGTGAGAATATCCGGAAGCATGTAGCCGAAGTGTTATAGCAAACTTATTTGTTTATTTTCGTTCAGAGAGTCAATGGAATATGGAAAATGAAGCCTTACTGGAAAAATTCGGCATGTTGGCCAATGAGCGCAACTACCAGGAGCTGCGGGTGTACCTGGACGATCAGCTTATTACCGACATCGCGGAGCTGATCTACGAGGACCCGGAGCAGGCAGACCTGATCATTACCCACCTTTCCATCAGCCGGGCCGCCGCCGCCTTCCGCATACTGGACTTTCCCCAGCAGGAGGAGGTGATCCGCAACCTGCCGGCCGCCAAGGTAGCAGAGCTGCTGAACGAGCTGCCGGCGGATGACCGCGCCGCCTTCCTGGGGGAGCTGCACAGCGAAGCCGTGAAAGAGCTGATCAAGCTGCTGACCCCTGAAGAGCGCCGCATCACCCTTTCGCTGCTGGGCTACCCTGAAACCAGCGTAGGCCGTATCATGACCCCGGACTACATTGCCGTACGGGAGGAATGGAGCGTAAAGCAGGTGCTGGATTACATCCGGGAGCATGGCAAGGACAGCGAAACCATTGACGTGATCTATGTGATCGATGAAAAAGGGAAGCTGCTGGACGACTTCCGGATACGGGAGTTCCTGCTGGTATCGCCGGACACCCAGGTGCATACCCTGATGGACGACCGCTTTGTGGCCCTGCATGCCAATGACGAGCAGGAAGAGGCCATACAGGTGTTCCGGGTAGAAAACCGTGTAGCCCTTCCCGTAATAGATGACCAGGGCATCCTGCTGGGTATTGTGACCATTGACGATATGCTGTGGATCGCCAATGAAGAACATACGGAAGACATCCAGAAGATAGGCGGTACCGAAGCGCTGGACGAGCCCTACCTGGACATGCCCCTGCTACGGCTGGTAAAAAAGCGGGTAGGCTGGCTGGTAGTATTGTTCATCGGTGAAATGCTGACCGCCACTGCCATGGGATTTTTCGAGGACGAAATTGCCAAGGCCGTGGTGCTGGCGCTGTTTGTACCGCTGATCATTTCCAGCGGGGGCAACAGCGGCTCGCAGGCCTCCACCCTGATCATACAGGCTATGGCCCTGGGCGAGATATCCATCAGCGACTGGTGGCGCGTGATGCGGCGGGAGATCCTTTCCGGCCTGATGCTGGGCGGCGTACTGGGCCTGATCGGCTTTGTGCGCATCCTGTTATGGAACTCCCTGTTCCATACCTATGGCGACCATACTTTCCTCATAGGCCTTACCGTTGGCATATCGCTGGTAGGCGTAGTGCTGTGGGGCACCCTTTCCGGCTCCATGCTGCCCCTGTTCCTGAAGAAGCTGGGCGCAGACCCGGCCACTTCCTCTGCTCCGTTTGTAGCCACTTTAGTGGACGTTACCGGCCTGCTGATCTACTTCTCCGTAGCCTATACGCTGATGCGGGGCGTGCTCCTTTAAGTAGAATTATTAATTATTAATTTATTTGTGTCCAAATCGGTCCACCCCAAAGTCTAATTTACACCCTCCCTGTTACAAACCGGGCCTTTACCTTTGTTTCACTGCCATTCCTCTTAAACTTCAAAAACAGTGAAAACCATGGAAAATCAAACGATCACGCACAAGACCGGCACTCGCGCCGAGTGGCTGAAGGCCCGGCTGGAACTGCTCGAAGCAGAAAAGGAGCTCACACGGCGCAGCGATGAACTGGCGCAACGCCGCCAGGAACTGCCATGGGTACCGGTCAGCAAGGAATACCGGTTTGATACCGATGAGGGGAGCGCCTCACTGGCGGACCTCTTCCGCGGACGCTCACAACTCCTCGTGTACCATTTTATGTTTGGCCCGGACTACACAGCAGGCTGCCCGTCCTGCTCGATGATCGCGGACGGCTTTAACGGTTTTGCCACTCACCTGGCCAACCATGATGTGATGCTCTGGGCAGTTTCACGCGCGCCGCTTGCCAAATTGCAGGGGTACAAACAGCGTATGGGCTGGACCTTTCCCTGGGCCTCCTCGCAGCCGGGCGATTTCAACTTCGACTTCAATGTATGGTTCACCCCCGAGCAACAGCAACAGGGAGACATTGAGTACAACTACAGGCGTGAACCGGGATTTGTGTGGCGCCCGGGCCAGCAGGGTGGCGGCCAGGGAGCGGAAAGCAAATTCGCTGCCATGTGCGGCACCGACACGCCTACTTATCACCGCGACCGGCCGGGCATGAGCGCGTTTGCGCTCCGGGACGGCGTAGTGTACCACACCTATTCCGCTTATGCCCGCGGGCTGGACAGCCTCTGGGGCGCCTACCAGTGGCTGGACCGCGCTCCCGGGGGACGCAACGAAACAGGCGGCGTATGGTGGCGGCGCCATGACGAATACGATAAGCGCTGACGGGATCAGTATTGCTGCAATCTCACCCGGGTTGAATCCCGGTGCTTATATAATATGAAGAGGTGGCCATAATCCTGGTCGCCGATGGAATCTACCGGCGGCTTTGCATCCAGCGCACGCATCATGGGCAGCAGCGTATTGCTGTGGCCTATGATCAGCAGGCGCTTGCCCCAGTCCCCGCGGCGGGTGATCTCGTATATCAGCGACTCACCCGTCGTATCAGGCATATAAAAAACCGTATCCAGGCGCAGTTGTGCCAGCAAAGGAGCGGCCGTTTGCACCGTTCTTTTGAAAGGAGTAAAATACACCTTCTGCAACCCCGAATCCTTCAGCAGCCGGTATAGCTTCTCCGCGCGCGCATGCCCCGCTTCCGTCAGCGTGGAATCCACTCCCCCGAACTTCTCGGCATGCCTTACCATGAAAAACGTACCGGTTAAAAAAGTGCTGTCTTCCGTCACCGGTAGTGGTTTCCGGGAAGGACCGCTCCCGCAGGAAACGAGCAGGAGCATGATGATGAAATTTCTGATGCCGGGTAGCATAGGATTATTTTCCTGTTTTTTTACTTTTAACAAAATAACACACTACCATGAGAAAATGGCTGCTACCCGCTATTATTTTATTGATATTTGACAATACCTATGCCCAGCAAGGCTCCCTGACCGTGGAAAAGATCATGCGCGACCCCAAATGGATCGGCACCTCGCCAGCGCATATTTTCTGGGGAACGGACAGCAAAACCCTTTACTTTAACTGGAACCCTGTATCCGCCCAGGACGACTCCCTGTATGCGGCGGCAGCAGACAGCGCCCGCCCCTACAAAACCGCCCCGCAGGAAAGGGCCTTGATACAGGCCCGCGCCAATGGCAGCTATAACCGGGATAAAACGGCCCTGGTTTATAGCTATAACGGTGATATCTATATGATGAACATTAGCAGCGGCACGGTAAAGCGCATTACCAGCACCACGGCATATGAAAGCAACCCGCAGTTCTGCTTCGGGGAAAAACAGGTCGTATACCAGCAGGAACAGAACCTCTACGCCTGGGACATTGCCGGTGGCACTACCCGGCAGCTTACCAGCTTCCAGCGGGGCAGCGCGCCCTCTGGCGAACCGGCTGCACTCAACAAACAGGAACAGTGGCTGCAAACCGAACAACTGCAACTAATGCAGGTATTGCGGGAGGCCAAAGCGCGCAGGGACAGCGCCAAAGCATTCAACGAAGCGCACAGGTCACAGCAACTGCGGGTATTGTACACCGGGGATAAAAACCATGATAATATCATCATCAGCCCGGACGGCCGCTTTATTACCTACCGCCTGTACACCGGTCCTACCGGTGTGCGCAGCACCCGCGTGCCTTCCTTTGTAACGGAGAGCGGCTTTACGGAAGAACTGGCCACCCGCACCAAAGTGGGCGCCGCGCAAGGCTCTTTTGAAAGCTTTGTATATGACCGGCAGCAGGATACCGTGCTGCCCATTGCTACGGATAAGATACCGGGCATTACCGATCAGCCGGACTACCTGGAAGGTTACAAACGGGCAGATAGCAATGGTACCAGGAAGCCCCGGCCGGTGGTCATACACGGTCCTTACTGGTCTGATGCCGGTACGCACGCCATCGTGGATATACGCTCCGAAGATAATAAAGACCGCTGGCTGATGCTGCTGGATGCGGCTACCGGGAAGCTGAAGCTGCTGAACCGGCAGCGGGACGAAGCCTGGATAGCCGGCCCCGGCATTGGCTGGAACAGCAGGACCCGCCTGGGCTGGATAGATGAAAATACCTGCTGGTACCAGTCGGAGGCCAGTGGTTACTCGCACATCTATACGACCCATGTAAATACCGGGCAAACCAAAGCCATTACCAGCGGACGGTACGAAGTGCTGGACGCGGAGCTGTCGCAGGATAAAAAATACTTCTATCTCGTTACCAACGAAACGGCCCCGGGTGAAAAACAATTGTACCGCATCCATGCAGACGGCAGCAACAAAGTACGCCTTACCCGACAGGCAGGCGCGCATGAAATGTTCCTGTCGCCGGACGAAAAGTGGATCGCCTACCGCTATTCCTACACCAACCAACCCTGGGAGCTATATATAATGCCCAATAAGCCCGGCGCACAACCGGTGCAGGTAACGCATAAAGCACAGTCCGGCGAATTCCGCTCCTATCCCTGGCGCGACCCGGAGGTGATCACCTTCAAAGCCCGCGATGGCGCGCCCGTACATGCCCGCATCTATATACCTGAGCCTGCTAAGAAGAACGGCGCGGCCGTGATATTTGTGCACGGGGCGGGCTACCTGCAGAACGCGCATAAATGGTGGAGCCTCTATTTCCGCGAATACATGTTTCACAATTTGCTGGCGGATAAAGGTTATATTGTGATGGATATAGACTACCGCGGCAGCGCCGGCTACGGCCGCGACTGGCGTACCGGCATTTACCGGCATATGGGCGGCAGGGACCTGGACGACCAGGTGGATGGCGCGCAATATCTCACAGCCCACTATGGTATTGACGGGAACCGCATCGGTATTTATGGCGGCAGCTACGGCGGCTTTATAACGCTGATGGCTATGTTCACCAAACCCGGTACATTTGCAGCAGGCGCCGCCCTGCGCTCTGTAACAGACTGGGCGCATTATAACCACGGGTACACCAGCAATATCCTGAATGAACCTTTCACGGACAGCATTGCGTACCGCCGCTCCTCGCCCATCTATTTTGCAGAAGGGCTGCGGGGACATCTGCTCATGTGCCACGGCATGGTGGATGTGAATGTGCACTTCCAGGATATAATAAGGCTTTCACAACGGCTGATAGAACTGGGCAAGCGCAACTGGGAGCTGGCCGTCTATCCTGTAGAAGATCACGGGTTCACACAACCCAGCAGTTGGACGGATGAATATAACCGGATATTAACTTTGTTCGATACGATCTTGCTTAAGAATTAAATTTTTATTAGCATATTGCATGCTAAACATCTACCAAAATTTAGCACCATGTGTGGAATAGTAGCTTATATAGGGCAACGCAATGCCTACCCCGTAGTATTAAAAGGGCTGAAAAGACTGGAGTACCGGGGATATGACAGCGCCGGCATTGCCATCATCAACCACGGCCTGCATGTATACAAAAAGAAAGGCAAAGTGGCCGGGCTGGAAGATTACCTGACCGGCAGGAACATGGAAAGCCATATCGCCATCGGGCACACCCGCTGGGCCACACATGGCGAGCCCTGCGACCGCAACTCCCACCCCCACACTTCCGGCGATGGCAAACTGGCCATGATCCACAACGGCATTATCGAGAACTATGCGCAACTAAAACAGGAGCTGCTGAACAAGGGCCATGTTTTCAGCAGCGATACCGATACGGAAGTACTGATCCATTTTATTGAAGAGATCCGGAACAGCAATCAATGTTCAGTAGAAGAAGCCGTGCGCATTGCGCTCAAAAGAGTGGTGGGCGCCTACGTGATCGTGATCGTGGATGAGGACAATCCCGATACGCTGATCGCCGCCCGCAAAGGGAGTCCGCTGGTAATAGGCGTAGGCAAAGGAGAGCACTTCCTTGCTTCGGATGCGTCGCCCATTGTAGAATACACCAAAGAGGTGGTATATGTAAATGACTACGAGATCGCCATTGTAAAAGCGGATGAGCTGATACTGAAGAATATTACCAACGAAAGGCAAACGCCCTACATACAGAAACTGGACATTGAGCTGACCGCTATTGAAAAAGGCGGCTACGACCACTTTATGCTCAAGGAAATATTTGAGCAGCCGCAGACCATTTTTGACAGCCTGCGCGGCCGCCTGGACGCAAAGAACGGGCAGCTAACGCTGGGGGGCATACGGGAATATGCCGATGTGCTGAAAAATGCCAACCGGATCATTATTGTAGCCTGCGGCACCTCCTGGCATGCCGGCCTGGTAGCCGAATACATGATAGAGGAGCTTTGCCGCATACCTGTAGAGGTGGAATATGCATCGGAGTTCCGCTACCGCAACCCGGTGGTAGGACCGGGCGATGTGATCATTGCCGTGTCGCAGTCCGGGGAAACAGCCGATACCCTGGTAGCCATGGAAAGCGCCAAACAAAAGGGCGCCATCATACTGGGCGTGTGCAACGTAGTAGGCTCCTCCATAGCCCGCCTCTCTCACGCCGGCGCCTATACGCATGCCGGGCCGGAAATAGGCGTGGCCAGCACCAAGGCTTTTACCGCCCAACTGGTGGTGCTGTGCCTTATTGGCTTAAAGGTGGCGAGCGAGAAAGGCACCATCACCCAGCAGCGCTTCCAGCACCTGCTAGACGAGCTGCAGGACATCCCGGAAAAAGTGGCTGCCACCCTGCAGCTCAATGACGCCGTAAAACAGGTAGCGGACAAATACAAGGACGCCCGGGACTTCCTGTACCTGGGCAGGGGCTACAACTTCCCCGTAGCGCTGGAAGGCGCGCTGAAGCTGAAAGAGATCTCCTACATACATGCAGAGGGTTACCCGGCGGCGGAAATGAAGCACGGGCCCATTGCCCTGGTGGATGAGCAGCTACCGGTGGTATTTGTGGCCACCCGCGACAGCTTTTATGAAAAGATCGTTTCCAACATACAGGAGATCAAAGCGCGTAAAGGAAAGGTGATTGCCATTGTTACGGAAGGCGACCAGATCATTCCCGGTATGGCCGACGATGTGATCGAAGTGCCGGAAGCAGATGAGCTGGTAGCACCGGTGATTTCCGTGATACCGCTGCAACTGCTGGCCTATCATATCGGCGTGCTGAAAGGATATGACGTGGACAAGCCCAGGAACCTGGCCAAGTCAGTGACGGTAGAATAACCTGAAGTAGGAAGTAAGATGTATGAAGTATGATGATTGACACTTGATATAACATTTGAAATACTTTATACATCCTACATCATACTTCATACATCTTACATCTTACATCATACCTCATATGAATGCGATACAGAAAAAACCCTTGACCCAACTGGGTTATAATTTCGTTGACGCGGCCTGGCTCCCCAAAGGGAAGGATGAATATTACCTGCGCGACCAGCAATGGGGCAAGCACAATGTATACCGCAAATTAAATGCGCAGGAGATAGAGATACTGGTAAGGAATGACAATACCTCTGATGACTGGAACTGCATTTTTGTAGCAGAGGAATTCAACCCGCAGCTCGTGCAGCACTGCCACTTCTTTGGCATGGTGCGCATCGGCAAGCTGGAGCCTTACTTCCTGGAGTTCCACAACCTGCGCCTGCCGGTGGGCCTGTACAACAGCACCATCTGCGCCTGTGATTTCGGGGACAATGTAGTGGTGCATAACGCGAATTTCCTTTCGCACTATATTATCGGTAATGAAGTGATCATTGCCAATGTAAATGAAATGGCCACCACCGATCATTCCAAGTTCGGCAACGGCATTATCAAGGACGGGGAGCAGGAGAACATCCGCATCTGGCTGGAGCTGTGCAACGAGAATGGCGGCCGCAGCGTCATGCCTTTTGACGGCATGCTGCCCGGCGATGCCTACCTCTGGACCCGCAACCGCGACGATGCCGCGCTGCAGCAGCAGTTCAAGGCATTTACCGAAAAGCAGTTTGATAAAAAGCGCGGCTACTATGGCATGGTAGGCGACCGCTCCGTGATCAAGAACTGCAAGATCATCAAGGATGTGACCATCGGCAGTGACGCTTACCTGAAAGGCGCCAACAAGCTCAAGAACCTGACCATTAACAGCATGGCCGGTGCGGCCTCGCAGATAGGCGAAGGCTGCGAGCTGGTGAACGGCATTATCGGCTACGGCTGCCGCGTGTTCTACGGCGTAAAAGCCGTGCGCTTTATAATGGCCTCCCACTCGCAACTGAAGTACGGCGCGCGCCTGATCAATTCCTACCTGGGCAACAATGCCACCATTTCCTGCTGCGAGGTGCTGAACTCCCTCATCTTCCCGGCGCATGAGCAGCACCATAACAACTCATTCCTCTGCGCCGCGCTGGTGATGGGGCAGAGCAACATGGCTGCCGGCGCCACCATCGGCTCCAACCATAATTCCCGCGGGGCCGACGGTGAAGTGATAGCCGGCCGTGGTTTCTGGCCCGGCCTGTGCGTAAGCCTGAAGCATAACTCGAAGTTTGCCTGCTTCACGCTCATCGCCAAAGGTAATTACATGCAGGAGCTGAACATTCCTGTTCCTTTCAGCCTGGTGCTGAACAGCGAGCATGATAATACCCTGAAGATCATGCCCGGCTACTGGTTCCTGCACAACATGTATGCGCTGGCCCGCAACTCCTGGAAGTACGTGGACCGTGATAAACGCACAGACAAGACCCAACTGATAGAATACGACTACCTGGCGCCGGACAGCGTGGAAGAAATGATCGCCTCCATGCCGCTGATGGAAACAGCCGTAGCCAAAGCCTGGTATGCGCTGCAGCCGGGGCAGAAGCCTGAAATGCCCGGCGAACCGGCGCTGCAGAAAAAAGGCCGGCAACTGTTGCTGCAGGAGCCTGAAGCGGTGGCCCGCCTGACCGTACTGGCCACCGATATGGAAAACAGCCAGCGAAAAGTGCAACTGCTGAAAGTGGACAAGGCCTACCCTCTTTTCCGCGAGCTGGTGGTGCTGTATGGCATCCGGAACCTGCTGACCCATATGGATGCCAGCGGCATCAATTCCTTTGCCAGCCTGCAGGCATTTGCCAGAACAGCTAAAAGAGGCCCCTGGATCAATGTAGGCGGCCAGCTCATGAAAGCAACTACCGTGGAAGAACTGAAAACACGGATCAAAAAAGGCAGGATCAACAGTTGGCCGCAAATGCATGAAGCTTATGTACAGATCGGGGAACAATACACGGCAGACAAGCTGCAACATGCCGTTGCCAGTATGCTGCACATCCAAGGCATCACCGCCAAAGAGCTGACACCGGCCGTTTTCAAGCATAACCTGCAACAATCCGTATATACATTGGGTTGGCTGACGGAAAGCATTTACCGCTCCCGGGAAAAGGATTACCAGAACCCCTACCGAAAAATGGCCTATGAAAACGAGGCGGAAATGGAAGCTGTTGTAGGAAAACTGGCGGACAACGGCTTTATCCAGGAAACGATCACGGAACTGAAAGCGTATAAAAGGAAAGTGAAGGAACTGCTGAAAAAGTGGGAGCTTTGATAAATTAATAATTAATAATGAAGAATTAATAATTTGTGGAACACGAGTGCTTCACTAAAACAATAATGCGCGTTATTATTAATTGCCAATTTGAAGTATGAACGAAAAGATCCGCTGCGAGTGGTCACTGAAAGACCAACTATATAAAGACTATCACGACCATGAATGGGGTGTGCCGCTGCATGATGATACCCGCCTGTTTGAGATGCTGAACCTGGAAGGTGCACAGGCAGGGCTTAGCTGGTATACGGTATTGACTAAACGGGAAAATTACCGCCGCGCTTTTGACAACTGGGATGCGAAAAAAATAGCGCGGTATACCGATAAAAAAATAGAAAAGCTGCTGCAGGACCCCGGCATCATACGCAACCGCCTGAAGATCCATGCCACGGTAGGCAATGCAAAAGCATTCCTGCAGGTACAAAAGGAATTTGGCAGCTTTGATCAGTACATCTGGCAGTTTGTAGGGCACCAGCCTATTGTTAATCACTTCCGCAGCTTGCGGGAAATACCGGCTAAAACGCCCGTGTCTGATGCCATGAGCAAAGACCTGCTGAAAAGAGGGTTCAAATTTGTAGGCTCCACGATCTGTTATGCCTTTATGCAGGCCACCGGCATGGTGGATGATCATATTGCTAGCTGCTGGAGAAAAATTAATAATGAATAATTAAGAATTAAGAATTAATAATACCAGTGACACCGGTGCTTCATTGGAACACCCGTGCTACGGAAATTATTAATTATTAACTGTTAATTAATTATATGGTCTCCACCCGTACACGGGTAAGGCCGCGCGTAAGAAAGCCCAGCTTGCGGGCAGCGGCTTTGGTAAGGTCTATTATGCGGGTATTTTCGCGGTGCAGGCGGTCTGTAATACGTACGATCACGGAGTGGCCATTGCGCAGGTTGGTTACTTTCACATAAGTGCCCAGGGGCAGGGTATTATGGGCAGCCGTCATTTTGCTGTTGCTGAATACCTCACCGTTGGCGGTCAAACGACCGTTGAACTTGTCTGCATAATAGCTGGCAACGCCGCGGGCGCCGGTTTCCTTTTTCTTTTCGGGGACAACAACAGTTACCTCGTCGCCGGTGTGCTCCCTACCTGCCTTTCCGGTCAGCATAGGGACTACCAGCAATAAGCCACTGCAGAGGCATATCACTGCAAATCTGATCCACTTAACTGTTTGCCTTTTCATCACGGCGCAAAATTACAAAAACTATGCTAGAAACGGGGCCAAACAGGTGTTATTTTAACACATTTGGAATAAATATATTAAAACACAATCAATATATAATTAGTAAAATACCCCTCACTCTATCAGTATCTCGCTTAATGCCTCGTTATTGATAAAGCCGGGGTCCGTGAGGGTGTTCAGGAACATATAGAGCGCCCTTTGTTCGGATTCCGAAAGGGGAATGCCATTCTTTACCAGCGGGTCCAGGGTATTGCTTTGCTCCACGCCGTGGTCGTACTGGGCAAATACCTGGTAAATGTCAAAAAAGCGGCCATCATGCATGTAGGGCGGACTTTTCAGCACATTCCGCAGGGAAGGCACCTTGAATTTCAGGTAGTCGGCCGTATTGCTGGTGATCTTCATCCGGCCCACATCATTCAGGGCGGGCAGGTACGGCAGGCCGTTATTGCGGTAGCTGAAATCCGTAAAAAAGGGCTCCTGGTGGCAGGCTGCGCATTTTTGCCGGAAAATGGTGTAGCCCGCCTGTTCCTCTGCTGTAAAAGCCACACCGGGAGCGCCCCGCATCACGCTGTCATATTTTGACCCGAAGGAAACCATAATGGCCATGAATTGTGTAAGGGCCCTGAAGAGGCGCTGGCTGGTGATCTCCTCCGTGCCGAACGCGGCCCTGAACATTTTGCGGTAATTGGCATCGGCCTGCAGGCGCTGCAGCAGGTTGGCCAGGTCCTCTCCCATTTCATTAGGATCGGTTATGGGTGTCAGCGGCTGTATTTCCAGGTTGTTCACCCCGCCGTCCCACATAAATTCCGTTTGCCAGATGAGATTGAACAATGTGGGTACAGAGCGGGTGCCAATACGGCCCTCAATGCCGTGCGACAATGCATGGTCAAAATGCCCGAAAGCCGCAAATTGCTGGTGGCAGAAGCCGCAGGAAATGGTACTATCGCGGGAAAGTTTTGGATCGTAAAACAGGTGCCGGCCCAGCGCAATGCCCTGCTTTGTCAGCGGGTTCTGTGAAAAATCATAGGCCGGGGACGGTATCTCTGCCGGCAGTTCCAGGGTATACGGCTCCGGCCCCTCCTCCTCCGGCGTTACCGCATCTTTGCGGCCGCAGGCTTCCGAACCGGCCAGCACCAGCACCAGGCAAAATATCGTTATGACATATACAGTTCTCAATCTGCTATTATACTGAACATATTCTTGTAATTATCCGCTATGGCCGCCGCCTGGGCGCCGGGCGTATGGATGGCCGGCAGGCTGGCAAAGCTCACCGCATTGGGCTGGAACCAGGCTTCCGCATCTGCCTGCAGGTGCAGGGCAGCTTCACTGTCCGCTGCCAGCTCCAGTGCCTGGGGAAAAGTGAGCGTTACCCGGCGCAGCGCGTTGTAAGCTCCTTTAAAACCGCCGATATGGTACTGGATGAGGTTGGCAGGCGCGGTGGATACCGGCGAAGTGCCTTCCAGCTTGGCCATGATGTAGCCACTGTTCCAGGTCCAGAACATGCCGTTCACCGGGTCCAGTGCGCCGGTTTGCGCGCCGCTTACATTTCGTACACTGTCTACCCCTACCAGAAAGGAAATGCCCTGGTAGTGGCCGGCCGGCAACTGCTGCAGCGTGATCGTTTTAGATTGGGCGCTGTCCTCGTTTACCAGGTAATATTCCGGCGGCAGCAGTTGCTCCTCTCCCGCCGTGTTGATCAACCCAAAATTGCTGATGTAATATTTGAAGGCGGTGATGTTATAGGATTCTCCTGCTGCATTGATATAAGTTTGCTCCCGCAGCACCATGGGCTGTCCATCCACAACGTTGGTAAAGGTCAGCAGCAGGGAAGCAGTTTGCGGAGGCGGAGCGCTGGATTTTGTACAAGCCAGGTTTCCGGATAGCAGGAGGAGGCAGAGGGCGGCGGCCGGTAGCCGCCAAATAAAATTCCGCAGCATCATCGCGTGGTTTTACAGCAGTAAATTACGATGATTTTGCGGAATAGTATGGTAATAATCTGTTATCGCGCTATTTTCGTCTGTAGCCCCTCCAGCCGTAGTAAAACACCACGGCAAAGCACAACAGCGGTACAATGTAGGACGTAGCAGTGGACCGTCCGTCTGCCACCAGGCCCATTACGTAAGGCACTACCGCGCCACCTACGATAGACATAATGATGAAAGCGCCGCCCTTCTTGGTATGTGCTCCCAGGTCCTTTACGCCCAGCGCAAAAATGGTGGGGAACATGATGGACATGAAGAAGAACACTGCCATTAACGCATATACGGAAAGCGCGCCTTTGCCCATCATTACGATGGCGCACAGCACCACGTTAATGACGGCATATAACGACAACAGTTTGTTGGGCGCCACCGTTTTCATGATAGCGGTGCCTACAAAACGGCCGGCAGTGAACAGCGCCAGGCTCACCGCCAGCAGGTACGCCGCTTTTTCACTGCTGGTGCCCTGCCAGTATTCCGTTACATAGTTGATGAACAGCGCGCCTACACCTACCTGTGCCGCTACATAGAAGAACTGCGCTATCACGCCCCACACGAAATGCGTATGTGCAAAAAGCGGTTTGGCTACCACCTGTTCAGCCCCTCCATCCTGTGGTGTTGATTCCTTGATCTCCGGTAACGCCGTTCTGTAAAAGAACAAGGCGATGAGCAGCACCACAACGCCTATCACGATGTAGGTCAACTGCACGGAAGCCAGGTCGCTGCTGCCTCCTTCCTCCTTTCCGCCAAAGAACAATGCCCCGCCAATGATAGGCCCCAGGAACGAGCCCACTCCGTTAAAGCACTGCGAAAGGTTCAGCCGGAATTCGGATGTTTCCCGGCTGCCCAATACCGTTACATAAGGGTTGGCCGCTGTTTCCAGGCAGGTAAGCCCGCTGGCCAGGATGAACAGGGCCAGCAGGAAAAATTCAAAGTTGGCGTAATGCGCAGACGGATAAAACAGGAAAGCCCCCACTGCATACAACAGCAACCCCAGTATGATCCCCCGCTTATAGCCATACTTATTCATGAACAACCCTGCCGGTAGCGCCATCAGGAAATACGCGCCAAAATAGGCCAGTTGCAGCAGGGTAGACCGGGTTTTGGTAATATTCAGCACTTCCTGGAAATGCTTGTTCAGCACATCCAGCAGGCCGTAAGCCAGCCCCCAAAGAAAGAACAGGCTGGTAACCAGTATGAAAGGGAACAGGTAACTTTTTTTGCTATCCGTTACAGCAGTAACGGAAGACGTGGAAACAGTGGCGCCGGCCATAGTATGAATAATTTAGTGGTTTATTATTTATCACTTCTTACTTCTCACCTCCTATATCGATCTGTCCAGGTGCGTATACCCGCCATCCACATAAACGATCTGCCCCGTGGTGTGGGAAGATTGTGCGGACAAGAGGAAAACGGTCATAGCGGCAATCTCCTCGGAAGTGGTCATCCGCTGCTCCAAAGGTATTTTGGATACGATAGCAGCCAGCTTCTCCTTGGGATTGGGCAGGGAATTGATCCAGGTTTCATACAGCGGCGTCCATACCTCCGCCGGTATCACGGTATTCACGCGGACGGAATACGGCAGCAGCTCCACCGCCCACTCGCGGGTGAGCGCATTGATAGCGCCCTTGGAAGCGGCATAGCCGGAGGTGTTGCCCTGCCCGGTAGTGGCCACCTTTGAGCCGATATTCACAATGTTGCCCTTGTTGGCTTTCAGGTAGGGCAATGCATAATGGGCCAGGTTGTAATAATGCGACAGGTTCTTTTGCAGGGATGCCATGAACTTTTCCGGGTCGCCGTTTTCCAGGCCTACGCCGTCGTTCACACCGGCATTGTTCACCAGCGCGTGTATGGTGCCAAACTGCTGCACGGTAGTGTCTATTACCTTGCGGCAATCTGCTACCTGCCCCAGCTCGGCCTGGATGGCAAAAGCCCTGCCGCCGCTGCTTTGGATGGCGGCCACTGTTTTTTCGTTATCCGCGGCGTTCCTGCCGGCAATAACTGTAATGCCGCCTTCTGCCGCTACCAGTTTGGCAATGGCTTCCCCGATGCCTTTGGCGCCACCGGTTACAATGATCACTTTATCTTTTAATCCCAGATCCATAGTTAATACGTTTTAATAGCGTTACAATTTGTAAAATGCGGTGGCATTGCCACCCATGATGGCGGCCTGTTCGGCTGCGCCCAGGCGGCTGATATAATCCGTGACAATACCTTTTACCTGCGCATACTCCGCCGCCACCAGGCATACCGGCCAGTCGGAGCCGTACATCAGGCGTTGCGGCCCAAAAGCGTCCAGCACTACGTCCAGGTAGGGCGCAAAGTCCGCCGGTTGCCAGCGCTGCCAGTCGGCCTCCGTTACCAGCCCGCTTATTTTGCAGTACACATTAGGTGACTGCGCAATGGCGCGCATACTTTTTTCCCACTCCGCGATATCGCCGGTCTTGCAATAGGGCTTGGCCATATGATCGATCACCAGGCGCTGCAACGGGAACCGCTGTACGAATTTCTCCGCAGCAGGCAGTTGTATGGGATATATCAGTATATCGTATGTAAAATCGTAGGAGGCCAGCGCCTGTACGCCTTTGCAAAAATCCTCCCGCAGCAGGAAATCGGGATCAGGCTCCCCCTGTACAATGTGACGGAAACCTTTCAGCTTGCCGGCCCCGGCATAGCGCTCCAGCTTTGTGGCCAGGTCCGGTGCGCGCAGGTCTGTCCAGCCTACCACGCCTTTAATAAAAGGATGAGCGGCAGCAAGGTCCAGCAGGAACTGCGTTTCCGTTTCAGACTGGTCAGCCTGTACGGCCACGCAACCGTCCACCCCGTTCTGCTCCAGCACAGGCTGCAGGTCCGGCGGCAGGAAATCCCGCTGGATCACTTTCATATCGTCCGTGATCCAGGCATCCTTTACCGGGTGATACTGCCAGAAATGCTGGTGGGAATCTATTATCATATCAGTTCTCATAACGAAAATACCTTATCCGCCTTCACCCATTTCTGTCCCGGCGCCGCAATGGGCAGGGCTTCCTGGTACTTCCACATGAGCTGCTCCCATTCCTGTACTTTGGGGTTGGCAGCATCAGCGGCGGCTTTCTTTTCCAGGGAAAAAGTGTCGTTCACCTCCATGACCAGGAACAGGCGGTTCATGACGCGGTATATTTCCATCCGCTCAATACCGCTGTCCCGGAGGCTTTGCAGTATTTCAGGCCATACCGCCTCGTGGTATTTTTCATATTCTGCTATCAGTTGGGGATCATCTTTCAGATCCAGCGCCAGACAGTAACGTTGCATGGAATTTACAAATTTAATGGTCAATAAAACAGGCTGCTTATTCGGGCTTCCAGGCCACTGCCTGCTGGCGGGAGGTGCCCAGGCCGTCAATGCCCAGCTCCATCACATCGCCTTCTTTAATATATACCTGCGGGTTCATACCCAGGCCTACGCCGGCGGGCGTACCGGTAGAGATCACATCGCCGGGCAGCAGGGTCATGAACTGGCTGAGATAATGCACCAGGAACGGTACTTTGAAAATGAGGTTGGCCGTGTTGCCGTCCTGCACCATTTTACCGTTCAGGCTCAGCCAGATGCGCAGCTTGTTTACATCGCTGATCTCGTCTTTGGTCACCAGCCAGGGGCCCAGGGGAGCAAAGGTATCGGCGCTTTTGCCCTTTACCCACTGCCCGTTGCGCTCCAACTGGAATTCACGCTCGCTGTAGTCGTTATGCAGCGCATAGCCGGCCACGTAGTCCATCGCATCTTTCTCTTCCACGTAGGAGGCCTTTTTGCCGATCACTACGGCCAGCTCCACTTCCCAGTCCGTTTTTTTGCTGTTCCTGGGTATCACCAGGTTGTCATCCGGTCCTACCAGTGAAGAGGTGCTTTTAAAGAACACGATCGGTTCCGTGGGCAGTTGCATATTGCTCTCCTTAGCGTGGTCTGCATAGTTCAGGCCAATGCAGATGATCTTGGAAGGACGCTGCAGGGGAGGCCCCAGGCGTACGCCTTCCGGTATGCGGGGTGCGCTGCCGCTGTTGGCGGCCCACCACTGGGCCAGGCGTTCCAGGCCGTTGGCAGCAAAAAATTTCTCTCCGTAATCCTCTCCGAAAGCGCTTACGTCAAAGCTGCCTTCCGCTGTAACTATGCCCGGTTTTTCCTCGCCCGGTTGTCCGAATCGTATCAGTTTCATCGTTGATAATTGTTCATTTAATTATTGCGTTGGTGAATAGTGAAAGGTGAATCTTTTCACTATTCACCTTTCACTATTCACTATTAAAATACCCTTCCTACTTCCGTGAGCTGCAGGTTGCCATCCCGCACCCTGATATCCAGCACGGCGTCAAACCCGTCGTCTCGGCGCAGGCCGAATATGCAGTGGTCTGCTTCGCCGGTGAGCTGTATCATGGGCACATAGCCTTTGGGCACGGCCAGCGTTTGCCGCCTGTTCACACCGCCAAACTCGGTGTACAACGTTACAGAGTCCTCGCTGGTGGCCGGTTCCAGGCGCACGATAAAATCCGCGATGATCTTGCCCGACTGGAGGTTTTTCTGGTAGCTTTCCGTCAGCTCCTTCTTCGCGCTGATCTTACCCAGGCCCAGCTCACCTTCCGCGTAGTGCCACACGGCAGCCGGCGGCGTGCCTACCTGGAATATCTGCAGGTCGCCATCCTCTTTCTGGCTGGCATGATAGTAACGGGTGGAGCGGTTCTGCTTCAGCACACCTATGTAGCAACTGTTGGGCTTGTCCCATACAGTACGGTACAGGTCTTCCTTATCCACATCTTTCGCCAGGGGCAGGTCGAATGATTTTTCTACTGCCTGGTCGCCTATGGTAAAGTGTATCTTTACCTGCTGCGTATCATTTTCGTGTGTAAATGACACTTGTATGGTGCCCGCCGGTTCCGCCGGGGTTAATTCAGCACCGGCTTCCTGTTCGGTGGCGGGTTTTGTGCCTGACTGGCAGGCCGCCATGCCCAGGGCAATGGCTGCGGCTAATACTGCTTTCTTAAAATATTGCATGATGAGAACTTATAATATCCTGCAAGATAAGCCGTATCAGTTATTCAATTTCAGAAAACCGCCATCAATCGGGTAATCGCAGCCGGTAACGAAGCCCGCCTGGTCGGAGCACAGGTACAGCGACAGCCAGGCTACCTCGTCGGGCCTGGCCATACGGCCGATGGGTTGGGTCTTTGACAGTTTTTCAAACATCTCCTGTTCCCTGCCGGGATAGTTCTTTTGCAGGAACCCGTCTACAAACGGCGTATGCACCCGCGCGGGCGATATGCAGTTGCAGCGGATATTATCATGTATATAATCTTTTGCTACAGAAAGGGTCATGGTAAGCACGGCGCCCTTGCTCATGGAATAGGCGAAACGGTCCGGGATACCTACACTGGACGCAACAGAAGCCACATTCAGGATCACGCCGCCGCCCTGCTCCTTCATCTGCCCGATCACTGCATACATGCAGTTGTAGGTGCCTTTTACATTTACCTGGAACACGCGCTCAAAATCCGCTTCGGAAGTAGTTTCCAGCTTGCCGATGTGCGCAATGCCGGCACAGTTCACCAGTATGTCGATACGGCCGGATATGGCCTGTATGGCGCCCATGATCTTTATCACCTCTTCCTGCATGGCTACGTTACAGGCGTGCACCTGCGCCTGTCCGCCGGCTGCTTTGATCTCCTCTACCGTACCTTTCCCGCCATCCTCGTTCAGCTCTATAATATGCACAATGGCGCCCTGCGCAGCAAAGCACCTGGCTACCGCCTGGCCAATACCGCTGCCGGCGCCTGTCACTACGGCCACCTTGTTATCTAACCGGAATAAGCTCATACTTCCCTATAGTTTTAAGGGTTCTAAAATACCGATTAAAACCAGGGTATTACAATTGTTTTTTAACTGTATTGTATACTTTCTTCACTATTTTTAAGAAAATTGAGTAAATATGAAGCAATCCATGCACATATATGCCGGTATCCTGCTGCTGCTTTGCTACTGCCGGCCGGCCTTTGCGCAGGACATCCCCCTCAACCAGTACGGACTCCCCATCGTGAACAGCGCAGCCCTGTACCGGCAGCAGGCCGCGGCAGACAGCAACCTGCGCATGGTGGACATTACCCGTTACATACCCGGTATCCGCACGGATATCCGGTACGCCACGCGCAATAACTTCACCCACCAGGTATTGTACAAACACCCGAAAGTATTATTACGGCTGCCGGCCGCCAAAGCATTGAAAGCGGTACAGGAGGAGCTGCGGGAAAAAGGACTGGGCCTTCAAATATTTGATGGCTACCGGCCCTATCATGTTACGGAAAAGATGTGGGAAATAGTGCCGGACGACCGCTATGCGGCAGACCCGCGCAAAGGCAGCGGGCATAACCGCGGGATAGCGGTAGACCTTACGATCATTGAACTGGCCAGCGGGAAAGCAGTACCGATGCCTACCGGCTATGATAATTTTACGGAGCAAGCGCATTACACTTATGTGCCCGCAGATACCATGGTGCGCAACAACCGCACACTGCTGCGCAGCATCATGGAAAAGCACGGGTTTGTAGCGCTGGAAACGGAGTGGTGGCATTTTTACCTGCCGGATGTGGAGCAGTACCCGTTGATGAATGTAGGATTCGGGGAAATAGGAAATAGGAAGCAGGAAGAAGGAAGTATGAAGTAGGATGCCTGCTTCATACTTCTTATTTCTTACTTCAATATATCTTATTCAGTGCGTCCACATATGCATTCACGGATGCATTCACAATATCAGTAGAGTAGCCGAAACCGTAGTAGGACTGGCCATTGTATTTCACGCGCATGTTCACCTTGCTCACGTCCTCGCTGCCGCCATGCATGGCCTGTATGCTGAACTCATCCAGGTCAATATCATCCTTGATGATCTCGTGGATGGCGTTAATGGTAGCATTCACGGGACCGTTGCCGGCTGCACTGGCCTCTTTTTCCTCGCCGTTGATCTTCAGCTTTACGGTAGCCATGGGCCGCAGCGGATCGCCGCATACCACCTGCAGCAACATTAATTTAATGGCTTTGTCCACGTAGTTCTTCTCATCGCCGTCACCCATCAACTGCTGCAGGTCCGCATCGCTGATCTCTTTTTTCTGGTCGGCCATTTCCAGGAAGCGCTGGTACACTTCATCCAGGTTTATTTTGTCCAGCTTGTAGCCCAGGCGCTCCAGGTGGTGCTTCAACGCATGCCGGCCGCTGCGCGCGGTCAGGATAATAGAGTTGGTAGCAATCCCTACATCTTCCGGGTTCAGTATCTCGTAGTTCTCGCGGTGCTTCAGCACACCGTCCTGGTGAATGCCGGAGCTGTGCGCAAAAGCGTTGCGGCCCACGATGGCCTTGTTAGGCTGCACGGGCATACGCATCATGGTAGATACCAGGGTGCTGATACCGTAAATATGTTTGGAATTGATGTTGGTGTGCAGGCCCAGGCTGTGGTGCGTTTTCAGGATCATGGCCACTTCCTCCAGGGAAGTATTGCCGGCGCGCTCACCGATGCCGTTGATGGTGCATTCCACCTGGCGGGCGCCGTTCATGATACCGGCAATGGTGTTGGCAGTAGCCAGGCCCAGGTCATTGTGGCAATGCACGGAAATGATGGCCTTGTCAATGTTGGACACATGGTCCATCAGGTACTTGATCTTGGCGCCGTACTGGTCCGGCAGGCAGTAGCCGTTGGTGTCCGGTATGTTCACCACGGTAGCGCCTGCGGCTATTACGGCTTCCACCATGCGGGCCAGGAACTCGTTGTCCGCACGGCCGGCATCTTCTGCATAGAACTCCACATCGTCCACAAACTGGCGGGCGTATTTCACGGCGTCTGCCCCGCGTTTCAATATCTCTTCCCGGGTGCTGTTGAATTTATACTTGATATGCATATCGGAAGCGCCGATACCGGTATGGATGCGCTTGCGTTTGGCAAAGCGCAGGGCTTCTGCTGCAGCATCGATGTCCTTGGTATTGGCACGGGTCAATGCGCAGATCACCGGTTCGGATACTGCCTTGGAAATTTCTACCACGCTCTGAAAATCGCCCGGGCTGGAAATGGGAAAGCCCGCCTCGATAATATCCACCCCCAGCGCTTCCAGCTCTTTGGCCACTTCTATCTTCTCTACTGTGGTAAGCTGGCAGCCCGGCACCTGCTCTCCGTCACGCAGGGTGGTATCGAACACATATACACGATTATTATCCATAGTTGCGGTTTTAATTAATTAATAATTAATAATGAAGAATTAATAATTGTAAGGCTGGTGCTTCAATGAAAGACTTGTGTTGCGAATATTATTAATTCCTAATTATTAATTCAAATTTTCAAGCACTTTAGCGCCCATAGCATCGGTACCCATGATGAAGCCGTTCTCCGTATGCTTGTTGGCAATGTCCATGGTACGGAAACCCTGGCGCAGGGTGGCTTCCACAGCTTTGATCACGCGCTGGGACTCGGTCTTGAGGCCGAAGGAAATGTCCAGCATCAGCGCGGCGGACAGGATGGAGGCCAGCGGGTTGGCAATGCCTTTGCCGGCAATATCATGCGCAGAGCCGTGTATGGGCTCGTAAAAACCGGTGGAATCGCCTACGGAGGCGGAGGCCAGCATGCCCATGGAACCGGCTATCTGCGAAGCTTCATCGGTGAGGATATCACCAAACAGGTTACCCGTCAGCACCACGTCAAAGCGCTTGGGGTCCTTGATGAGCTGCATGGCGGCATTGTCAATGAACATATGTTCGGTCTCCACATCGGGATATTCTTTGGCTACTTCCTGCACTACCTCGCGCCACAGGCGGCTGGCTTCCAGCACATTGGCCTTGTCTACGGAGCATAGCTTTTTGCGCCGGGTGCGGGCCGCTTCGTAGGCCTTGCGGGCAATGCGCTCCACTTCATAGCGGTGGTAGATCATCAGGTCGGAAGCCGTATTGCGGTCTTCGGTCCTTTTCTTTTCACCGAAATACACGTCGCCGGTCAGCTCGCGGAAGAAGAGGATGTCTGCTCCCCGTAGTATTTCGGGTTTTATGCTGGAGGCTTCCAGCAGTTCGTCAAACAGCTTGATGGGTCGCAGGTTGGCGTACAGGCCCAGCTCCTTGCGGATCTTCAGCAGTCCCTGCTCCGGCCTTACCTTCAGGGTAGGGTCATTGTCGTATTTGGCGTGACCAATGGCGCCAAAGAGGATGGCATCGCTTTTCCGGGCTTTTTCCAGCGTTTCGTCCGGCAGGGGCTGGCCGGTAGCTTCAATGGCTACATGCCCCATGGTACCTTCTTCAAAAGTGAATTCGTGCTTAAAGTTCTGTGCAATGGCGGATAATACTTTTTGTCCCCAGGCAGTTACCTCTTGCCCTATTCCGTCTCCCGGAATTACGAGTATCTTTTTGCTTACTCCCATTTAGGTCTGTTTGTAGTTTGTATTTGCAGGCGGCCGTTTATAAAGGCTGCAGCGGTTGCGTGTTAAAAGTTGAACTCCCTGCCGGCTTCGTACTTTTCAATTTCCTGGCGCAGGCTTAAGAGGTAGTCAATATCATCGTAGCCGTTGATCAGGCAGGCCTTTTTATACGGGTTGATGTCAAAATTCTCCTGCGCGCCGGTAGCCACGATCTTAATGAACTGGGCTTCCAGGTCTACTTCCAGTTGCGCGTTGGCATCCGCCTCTATGGCGCTGAATACCTGCTGCAGGAAATCATCGCTTACCTGTATGGGCAGGATGAAATTGTTCAGCGCATTGTTCTTGAAGATGTCCGCAAAAAAGCTGCTCACCACTACCTTGAAACCATAGTCGGCAATGGCCCAGGCGGCGTGCTCGCGGGAGGAGCCGCAGCCGAAATTCTTGCCGGCCACCAGTATCTCTCCTTTGTACCGGGAATCGTTCAGTACAAAATCCGCCTTGGGCTGGTTATCGGCGTCGTAACGCCAGTCGCGGAACAGGTTTTCCCCGAAGCCCTCCCGGGTGGTGGCTTTCAGGAAGCGCGCCGGGATGATCTGGTCCGTATCAATATTTTCAATAGGCAGCGGCACTGCCGTGGAGATCAGGTGTTGAAAGTTCTTCTTCATATATACTATGCGCTGTGTGTACTTTAATGTTATTGTTTTACGGCCGCAATGCGCAAACGCACATAATCGGCATACCACTTCCCGTTGCGGAAATGGGTGGGCCGCAGTATTTCCTGCGCCTGCTGTAAAATGGCCCGGCGCTCTGCTGCTGGCACGTTCTCAAAGAAATGATCGCCGAACATTTCAAACCACTCTATGATCGCATTGTCCGGGTCAGCCAGCTCGGTAGCACGGTCAAAGCAGTGCGCCTGCTGTATACGGAAACCGTACTTTTCCAGGATGGAGGTATACTCCCCTACGGAAGGAAAGTACCAGAACGGCCGGTACTGGCGGCCGTGCTGCTGCATGGCCTTTTCCAGCGCCTGCAGCAGGCTGCTTACATTGCCCTGTGCACCCATTTCCAGCACCAGGCGGCCACCGGGCCGCAAATGCTGGTACATGCGTGCGGCTACGGCTTCCTTGTCCAGCATCCAGTGGAGGGCCGCGTTGGAAAAGATCGCATCAAACTGCTCCGGCAGGGAAAAGGAGGCGGCATTGGCCACTACAAATTCCGCCTGCGGAAAGCGCTGCTGCGCACCGGCGATCATAGACGCCGAGCTGTCCAGGCCCGTTACCTGCGCGCCTGTAGCCGCCAGCCGGGCAGTAAGCTCGCCGGTGCCGCAGCCCAGGTCCAGTATCTTTTCACCGGCCTGCGGTTGCAGCCATTCAATAAGGCTGTTGCCATACTGAAATACAAAGGCGTGTTTGTCTCTATAGAGATCGGCGTTCCAGGACATTATTCCGTTTTTTAGAATGAAAAATCCTGAATGTAAAATTTCAAATGTAAAAGGGAATACAGCGATGCCAGGTATTTTACTTTTACATTTTACATTTAAGGTTTTTCATTTTACATTCTTAAACCAGTTCCCTCACATCAGCTACTTTACCCGTAATAGCCGCTGCTGCTGCTGTTAGCGGGCTGGCCAGGAAGGTGCGGGCATTGGGACCCTGGCGGCCTTCAAAGTTGCGGTTGGAAGTAGAAATGCAGTACATGCCGGCGGGCACTTTATCCTCGTTCATGCCCAGGCAGGCGGAGCAGCCCGGTTCACGGAGCTGGAAGCCGGCCGCTTCAAATACCTTGTCTATCCCTTCTTTTTTAGCCTGGGCTTCCACCTGTTTGGAGCCCGGCACGATCCACACCACCACGTTGTCTGCCTTGCGCTTGCCTTTTACAAAATCGGCCACCATGCGCAGGTCTTCTATGCGGGAGTTGGTACAACTGCCAATGAACACGTAGTCCACCGGCCTCCCCAGCAGGGCGCTGCCCGGCTCCAGGGCCATATAGTCGAGTGATTTTTTGAAAGAGGGCCGTTCCTTGTCCTCCACCTGCTCCAGCGCGGGAATGTGCTGGGTAATGCCCATGCCCATACCAGGGTTGGTGCCGTAAGTGATCATCGGCTCAATGTCCGCGGCGTCAAAGCGGAGGGTCTTATCAAACTGGGCATCTGCATCGGAGTACAGGGTTTTCCAGTACGCCAGCGCTTTTTCCCAGTCTGCCCCTTTGGGTGCGAACTCCCTGCCTTTAATATAGGCGAAGGTGGTCTCGTCCGGGGCGATCAGGCCGCCGCGGGCGCCCATTTCAATGCTCATGTTGCAGATGGTCATCCGGGCTTCCATGCTCAGGCTGCGGATGGCTTCCCCGCAATATTCCACGAAATAGCCGGTAGCGCCGGAGGCGGATATCTTTGAAATGATATATAATATAATGTCTTTGGACACCACGCCTTTCTTCAACTGACCGTTGATCTCGATCTTCATCCGTTTGGGACGGTACTGCAGGATACACTGGGTGGCCAGCACCTGCTCTACCTCTGAAGTGCCGATACCGAATGCCATGGCCCCGAAAGCGCCGTGCGTGGAGGTGTGGCTGTCGCCGCAGACGATGGTCATACCCGGCAGGGTGATGCCCAGCTCCGGGCCTATTACGTGCACAATGCCCTGGTAAGGATGGCCCAGGCCGTACAGCTCCACCCCGAATTCCGCGGTGTTCTTAGTGAGCATCTCTACCTGGTGGCGGCTCAGCGCTTCCTTGATAGGCAGGTGCTGGTCAATGGTAGGTACGTTGTGGTCTGCCGTGGCTCTTGTTTTCCGAGGACGGAAAACGGGGATCCCCCTTTTACGCAGCCCGTCAAATGCCTGGGGGCTGGTTACTTCATGAATAAAATGCGTATTGATGTACAACGCATCCGGGAAACCGGATTTGCTTACCACCACGTGGCTGTCCCAGATCTTATCGACTAATGTTCTTTTCATAAAAATTCCTGATTCCAAGTACCAAATCCCAAAATTCAAACCCGGCTTCCTTTGGATTTTGGAACCCGGAATTTGGGATTTTGTTAGATTTACTACCAAATCTAATGGTCAATAGTTAATAGCCATATCGTTAAATTTGCCATAATTACGATCCGTAAGATCGGATGGGAACATTTAATCTGTTGAAAAACAATTATTTACAAGACTTTATTAACGATGCCCAACAGTCAGCATGACGCTTTATTCATATTAATAAAAACGCTAACAAAAGCAGAAAAAAGGAACTTCCAGCTCGCTTTCAACAAGAATAACACGAAAGAGGATGTACTGTTCATCCAGTTGTTCAACACACTGGACAAAATGAAGGACTATGACGAGGAACAGATCCTGAAAAAGATCCCTGCCATCAAAAAGCAGCAGCTCAGCAACGTTAAAGCCCACCTGTACAAGCACCTGCTTACCAGCCTGCGCCTGCTTTACAAGCAAAAAGACCCGCTGATAGACCTGCGCGAGCAGCTTGACTATGCCCGGGTGCTCTATAATAAGGGATTGTACAACCAGAGCCTGAAGCTGCTGTCCAAAGCCAAGAGCATGGCCATGGAGCAGGAGGAGGTGATGCTGGCCTATGAGATCGTGGAGTTTGAGAAGCTGATAGAGTCGCGCCACATTACCCGCAGCCTGGAGAACCGGGCGGATGAGCTGAGCGAGGAGTCCCGGCGTATAGAGCTGCAACTGACCAGCATTAACCGCCTCAGCACCCTCTCCCTGCGCCTGTACGGCCTGTACCTGAAGCTGGGCCATGCCCGCAATGAAAGGGACGCGGAGATGGTGAAACACTTCTTTGAAGAGAATGCGCCCCATGTAACGCAAACCCACATGAGCTTCTATGAGAAGATATACCTGTACCAGGCGTATTGCTGGTATTACTATATCCTGCAGGACTTTGTGATGTATTACCGCTATACGCAGAAATGGGTGAACCTGTTCAAGGAATACCCCTCCCTGCTGAGAACGGACGTAGACATGTACATCAAGGCCATGCACAACCTGCTGACGGCCCACTTCTACACCATGAACGACGACAAGTTCATTAACGTGCTGCAGGAGTTTGAAAGTTTTATCAACTGCCAGCAGGAATCCTTCAACGAAAACACCCGCACCAGCGCCTTTGTATACCTGTACACGGCCAAAATAAACCGCCACTTCCTGGAAGGCACCTTCAGCGAGGGGCTGGCCCTGGTGCCGGAGTTGGAAGAGCGCATTGCGGAGCACCAGCTAAAAGTGGACCAGCACCGGGTGCTGGTGTTCTACTACAAAATAGCCTGCCTGTACTTTGGCAGCGGCGATAATAACAAAGCCATCGTGTACCTCAACAAGATCATCCACCTGCGCATCGGCAACCTGCGGGCAGACATACAGTGCTTTGCGCGCATCCTGCACCTGATAGCGCATTACGAGCTGGAAAACTACAGCCTGGTGGAATACCTGATCAAATCCGTATACCACTTCATTTCCAAGAACAAAGACCTGGGGCAGATGATGGAGGAGATCCTCAAATTCCTGCGCAAGAACATTTACGCGCATCCCAAAGCCCTGCGCAATGCTTTTGCCGACCTGAAGGAAAGACTGGTGCAGATATCCCGCAACCCTTACGAGCGCCGCTCCTTCCTGTACCTGGATATTATTAGCTGGCTGGAAAGCAAGATAGAGGGCGTGCCGGTGCAGGACGTGATCAGGAGAAAATTCCTGCACAAGGAGCCGAGGATATAGGCCTGTATTGCTTATATTCGCTTTATTGAAAAACCGTTTTAATCATGTCTGAGAGCAAATTCCACTTTGTTGCCTTTTCCGGCAGCCTGCGCAGGGGCTCCTACAACACGATGGCGCTGCACGCTGCGCAAAAACTGGCTCCCTCCCATATCACCATTACCCAGGAGGACATCAGCGATATTCCCCTTTATAATGCGGACCTGCATACCGGTCATTTCCCGGAGCACGTAGCGTACCTGGTAAAACAGATCCGGCAATCCGACGGCGTACTGATCGTGTCGCCGGAGTATAATTACTCCATCCCGGGCGTTTTGAAAAATGCCATTGACATGCTGTCCCGCCACCCGGACAAACCCTTCGACAACAAGGCCGTAGCCATAATGGGCGCCAGCATAGGCCAGGTGGGCACCGCGCGCATGCAGTACCACCTGCGGCAGGTCATGGTGTTCCTGAATGCCTATGCCGTGAACCGGCCGGAAGTGATGATCGCCAAAGCGCAGGACAAATTTGACGAGCAGGGAAACCTCACGGATGAAACGGCTAAAAAGCAGATCCCGCAACTGCTGGAAGCGCTGGCCACGCTGAGCGAGAAGCTGAAGGCGGCAGGGTAACAATACCGCTCCTTATTTCAGCAACCTCAGCTTTGCAATATCTTCATCCCTGCGGTTGCCATGAATTTCAATCTTCGCCAGTGCCGCCTCGATCTCCGCATATTCCGCGTCCGCCAGCACAACAGCGGCTGCTCCCTGGTTTTCCTCTATCCGCGCAGCATTCCGCGAACCGGGAATGGGCACAATGAAATCCTTTTTATGCAGCATCCAGGCCAGCGATATCTGCGCCGGTGTAGCCTGCTTTGCCGCCGCAAACCGGTTAATCAGATCCAGCAGCGGCTGGTTGGCCGTGATATTGTTCCTATCGAAGCGGGTGATCACCCTCCTCGCATCCAGGCCGGTAAACTGCGTGCCGGCATGAATGGTCCCGGACAAAAACCCGTTGGCCAAAGGAGAGAACGGTACGAAACCGATGCCCAGCGCTTCACACACCGGGATAACATCTTTTTCAAACATGCGCTCCATGATGGAATATTCATTCTGTATTGCGGTCAGCGGTGTAACCGCATGCGCGCGCCTTATTTCTTCCGCCGTTGCCTGCGATTGCCCCCAGCCCAGTATCTTGCCTTCCCTGATAAATTCTCCCATGCAATAGGCGATCTCTTCCACCGGGATATGCTTATTCACCCGGTGCTGGTAATACAGCTCAACATGGTCTGTGCGCAGCCTGCGTAAGGAGTGCTCCAGCTTCTTCCTGAGGCGATCCGGCAGATCTCCGCGGGCCTCCTCCTCTTCCTGCGCTTCAATCATAAACTTGGTAGCAATGACCACCTCCTGCCGGACAGGCTGCAAAGCCGCTCCCACCAGCTCTTCGTTGGCGCCCATAGCATACCTTTCCGCCGTGTCAAAAAAGGTACAGCCCAGGTCATAGGCCAGGCGAATTAATTTCAATGCTTCCGCTTTATCCGGGGTGGGAATATATCCCTGGCTAAGGCCCATACAGCCGTACCCGATAGCAGATACTTCCAGGCCGTTCAGTTTTCTCTTTTGCATGATACTTGTGTTTTTACGCATACAAAGTTCCGGCTAAAGCGGTCCCGCTTTAAATGAGAATCAAACCAAAAAGTATGACTTTCAAACTTTTCCCTTCCGGAAGGATTGGGGTGTAACGCCGGTTGCGCGTTTGAAGTAGTTATTAAAGTAAGTGGGATATTCAAAACCCAGGCCGTAGGCGATGTCTGCCACGCTCCAACCGGTATGCTGTAAAAGGGCTTTTGCTTCCGCGATCATACGTTCTGCTATCAGCATGGAGGTGGGTTTGCCCGTCACTTCCTTTACCGAGCGGTTGAGATAGTTGACGTGCACCGCCAGCGCGCCGGCGAAGTCCTGTGCAGTTCTCAACCGGATCGGGTCGGCAGGGCTTTCCACCGGGAACTGCCTTTCCAGCAATGCTGTGAACAGGTAGGTGATCCTGGTAGCTGCATTCTTTGGCTTCAGCGCATGCTGCAGCGGCTGGATGCGCAATGCCTCGTGAATGATCAGCTCTATACAGCTCCTGAGCAATGCATTCTTGTAATGATAGTCGCCATTGTATACAGACAGCATCTTCTGGTAAAGGCCGGCCAGGAATGCCGTCTGCTCGCCGTTAACAGGGATCACCGCTATCCCGTCGAAGCGGAATAAAGGGGAATTGTGCAACATTTCCCGGCGCTCCCTGCCGCCGATAAACGCTTCGGTAAAAAGACAGGCATAGCCTTTTCTATCCATGGAACGATGCACTACGGTATGGGGTACCCTGGGGTTGGCGAAGAACAGGAAGGTGTCATTTATTTCGATGGTGTTATCACCATATTGGATGATCATGTCGCCGGTTACCAGCACTATTTTGTAAAAATCGCGCCTGTCATGGATATGCAAGGCATTTGCAGGCCGGGATACCTCGTAGACCTTAAAGCCTTTCAAACCCAGGTCCTCCCTGACAATTGTTGAGATTCCGGATGTACCACGGCTTGCCATGTGGCAAAATTAAGGAAATCAAACCTTATTAATTAATATTACACTGCAGCCCGAGTTCTCCTGGCATAAGATAAATTAATGGTGTGCCATTGTGAACGCCCCATGTACTGAAAACGAACACTTAAATATAGTCAACTATATATATAATAATTATTATCAATAATATAACACTCTGGCACTTTCTTCGCGTATGGCCCTTAAACAAACTATTGCCATGTTCCGTAACTACCTCAGGATAGCCTGGCGCAACATTAGCAGGAACAGGATGTCCGCCGCCATCAATATTTTTGGCCTTGCCCTGGGGCTTGCGGCCAGCTTGATCATCTCCCTGTTCGTGATCAATGAGCTCAGATATGACCGGTTCAATAAGAAGGCGGACCGCATCTACCGGCTTGAAGCTGATATGCACCCCAATGATGTGATCACCTATCGTGGCACCAAAACCCCTCTCCCGCTGGCTACAGCCCTGGTACGGGAGTACCCGGCAATTGAACAATCCGTTCGCCTTTATCAAAAAGGGGATCTCCTGCTAAAGAAGGGCCGGGAAACTTTTTTAGAGCCCCGCAGTGCATATGCGGACTCCACTTTATTCAACATTTTTACGTTGCCCCTGCTGGCGGGTAACCCACAAACCGCATTGACAGCGCCTTTCAGCATGGTGATATCCGAATCAATGGCCAGAAAATATTTTAACAGCACGGATGTGCTGGGAAAAACACTGGTAACCAATGATACGGTGTCTTACAAGATAACGGGTGTAATGAAGGACATGCCGGCCCGGTCCCATTTCCATTTTGATTTTTTCCGGGCTATGTCTGAATTAAATATCAGCCGGGCAAACGACTGGTTCGAAGAAGGATGCGCTACCTATATTCTCGTAAGGCCCGGCACTGATCCTGGCGCTATTACTGCAGCCATTGACGGCGTCACCCGGAAATATATTGATCCCATACTGCAGGGGTTTATTCATTCCACCCTCGATGAACTGGCTAAAACCGGTCATTATATCCGGTACCCTATCATGCCGCTCAGCAGGATACACCTGCATTCCCATTTACCGGACGAATTTGAAGCCAATGGGAATATTCAATATGTCAGGATCTTTGTAGTGATATCCTTATTCATACTCCTGGTAGCCTGTGTGAATTTCATGAACCTGTCTACAGCCCGCGCTGCCGGCAGGTCTAAAGAGGTAGGGATACGAAAGGTATTAGGATCGGCGCATACCGGGCTGATCTCGCAGTTCCTGACCGAATCGGTTGTTACAACCATCTTGTCCATGGTGCTTGGTGTTTTGATAACCTGGCTGCTATTGCCGTATTTCAACCAGGTGTCCGGGCAAGCGATTACGCTTGATCTTTTTTCAAATGCCTGGTTAATCATTGTTTTGCTGGGCGCCTCCATCGTTGTTGGCGTACTGGCTGGCAGTTATCCCGCATTCTATCTTTCTTCTGTGCACCCCATGCAGGTTATGAAAGGGAAAGCAGCCAACGGGTTTAAAAGCGGCTGGCTGCGCAACAGCCTGGTGGTCTTTCAATTCACCGTTGCCATTCTCCTCATCGTAGGCACCCTGGTTATCTACAGCCAGTTGAATTATATCCGTAACAAAGACCTGGGATACCATCGTGAACAGGTGCTTATCCTGCGCAATACCGCCGCGCTCTCTACCCATGCCCGCACCTTCAGGGACGAAGTACTGCGCATTCCCGGGGTGATAAGTGGCACCATCACCAGTGATCTGCCTAATGGAGGCAGTTTTAAGCCTCAAGGTTATTTTTTAACCCCCACATTCAATTTCAACAATACCGTTCTCCTGCAGATCGGGCGTATTGATGCAGATTATATTCCTACACTGGGGATACAAATGGCCGCCGGCAGGAACTTTTCCCCTTTGATGCCGACCGACTCTTCCGCTGTCCTGCTAAATGAAACCGCTGTGAAGGTATTGGGATTTAAAGACCCCCTCCATAAAACCGTCTACACCTATGGCGCGAATGGCGCGCCATTAGCTCAGCGCATTATCGGCGTTGTAAAGGACTTTCATGTGGGTTCTCTACATGACGCGATAGCACCTATGCTATTTACGCTCGGAGAACAAGCAGGAGCTATTTCCTTCCGGCTTCAGACCGGCAATATCCCTGCTGTTGTCGGGAAGATAAAGGAAGCATACCATGCGCAGCATAAAATGGCCGGCCAGCCTTTTCTCTATTCCTTCATGGATGATGATTTTAACCGGCTCTACCAGTCCGACCAGCGCACCGGGAAGATATTTATCTCCTTCACAGGCCTGGCCATTTTGATCGCCTGCCTGGGCCTGTTTGGCCTGGTCACCTTTGCCGCGGAGCAGCGCACCAAGGAAATTGGCATACGCAAGGTACTGGGTGCAACGGTTACAAGTGTAGTGGGGCTGTTGTCGAAAGACTTTATAAAGCTGGTGCTGTTGGCAGGTATCATTGCTTGCCCCCTTGCCTGGTGGGGCATGCATAAATGGCTCGAAAATTTTGCCTACCGGACCCACATTAGCGGGTGGATATTTGTTGCCGCTGCCGGCATCGTAGCAATGATCACGCTAGCTACCGTCAGCTTCCGCACAATTAAAGCCGCGTTGGTAAATCCGGTAACGAGTCTAAGATCGGAGTGACAGGACTCCCTAAAACCTGTATGTATAACCCAGGTTGATCCTCGCCCCGTTGCCTTTCACGTAAGCCAGGTTATCTGCCTGCCATTGCGATGGGATTGTAAAGTAGTCTTTGTTAAACAGATTCTCCACGCCTACCCGGAAGCTGCTGTGGCTGTCCGGCTCATAACTGGTGAAAAGGTTGAATATCGTAAATGCGTTCATGGGGCCGGTGCCATAGCTATACCTGCCGTTCACAGGATCAAAGCGTTTACGGTTACCGGCATGCAGCATTTGCAGGCGTACCATCCAGTGAGACAGCGGGGTATAATTGATGTAAGCGGTAACCTTTGGAGGATTGATACGGTCCCCGCCCAAGTAAACTTTTTGATCGTTCACTTCCCTTTTCCCTTCGGTATACGACCAGGAACCTCCCAGTGAAAGACACTGCAGCAGCGCATAATCTGCCGCCACTTCAAAGCCATATACTTTTTCCGGGGAGCGGGCCACTTCGTATTTACCGTTTACCATTACATAGGAAGCACCCAGGTTGGATGTACTGATATAGGCCGCTCCCTCCAGGCTCAGTTTTCCAATGGAGCTGCTGAAGCCCGCTTCATAGTTATTAGTGGTGATAGCTTCCGTTTCTATGTTCGCCAATGTGTTTTCCCGGGCGCCGCGCAATATCAGTCCCAGCTCCGGCACGCTAAAGCCTTGTGAGAAGCTGATAAAAGGTTTAAAATAGGGCAGCCTGTTATACCGCAACCCGGCATTAAAAACAAAGGTATTGTAGCTAAGGCTTCCCCCGTTCACGGTAACCCCGCCGCCTGTGTATTCGCCGGTGCTGTAGTTCAGCGTATTGACAGTGGTATAGGTGGGCACCTCTATTTTTATGTTCTCAAAGCGCGCTCCCGCTTTGAAGACGAGGTGCTGCAGGAACACCGATTTTACCTGCAGGTATGGCGCCAGGTTGCGCATGCTCATTTCGGGAACGGGCACACGGCCATCAGTAAGCACCTGCGAAGTCTTGTCCGCCAGCACATCCAGTCCATACAACAAGCTGCCGTTCCATTGGCTGCTGATGGTGAAAGGACTATTGAAGTTGATGCGCAGGCCTTTCTTCTTACCAATGATGGCAGGCTGCCCGTTATGCTCAAAGAAATTACTGTAGGCGATGATCGTATTAAAATCCTGCAGGTAGAGGTTTACATCCAGGTCTGTGCCGCCTATCAATCCCTGGCTGGTGTAACGCAGGCTGGCATTGTGGTTGTAAGGAGTGCCCTCCGGCTCGCCGGGGCGGGCGCCCGGAATGCCGGTAGTAGCAGAATCGGTATTGCCGTACTTGCCCGCCTTTACAACATAGTCCGTTCGCTGCTTGCTGCTGAAATAATTATACATCAGCTCCACGCGGTTGCGGGCATTAATGTTGTAGCCCAGCCTGGCGTAGGCGTTCCACATCTGCAGTTCGTTCAAACCATAATCCGGCGAAAGCACCTGGCCTCTGGCATCTTTCAGCACGCCGGTTTGTTCATAGCGGCCGGATACTATGTAATCAAACTGTTTTATGGTACCGGACAGCAGTTGACCAACATGCCAGCCGCCCGTATGTTGTGCGCTTTTGAAAGCAGTATTGGCACCCAGGGATGTTTGGCCGCTGATAGCTTTATCTGTTGCCGGCCTTTTGGTAATGTAATTGATCAATCCCCCTGTTGCTCCATTCCCGTAAATGGCGGTTGCTCCTTTAATCACTTCCACCCGTTCCAGGACGCCCGGGTCGATGGTGCGGATATCGCGCGCGCCGTTGCGAAGCGGTGTAGACTGTGGAATACCGTCGATCATTACCAATACAGTGCGCCCGCGCAGCGTTTGCCCCACGTTATTACTGCGGTTGCTGTTAAATCCCAGTCCCGGCACGGTATTGGCGAGTATATCGCTCAGGTTGTTGTTAATGCTTTTCTGAACGGCCAGGTCCCCTGCCTTTAATATGGTAACGGAAGAAGGCACTTCATCCAGCGTTTCTTCTCTGCGGCTGGCGGAAACAATCACTTCCTTTAGCTGTGTATCCTTTTTCAGAATGGTATCCCGGCGGGTAGTATCTTCCTGTGAAAAAGCAGGCCGGCTGGCTATCAGCATCACCGGCAGAAAACCTAAGTATATTCTCATTGGTTCGTTGTTCTGCCGCAAAGCTACCATGACCGGTATTTGACCGTTTACGAGATCGGGAAAAATTTACTCGTTATCAATACTTTCCATCTTCCCGTGCCAGACAAATGTCACATTATCAATGAATTTAATATCCTTAACGGATGTTTTCCCCCTATATTCCCACCCCTGCTACATTTGCAAATTGTTCCCGTTCTTTTTCCACACCTGTTAAAAACTTTAACCGCCACTCCCTGTATTTCGTACTTACATTTGTGGCAGTTCTTCACTTCGTTGCATTGGTTCCTGACGGCCTGCAGGCCCGAAAGGATTAATAGGGAATCGTGTTAGAATCACGAGCAGACGCGCTACTGTGATTCCTGATCTCCCCGTGCGCAAAAACGGTTTTAGTATCAGGGAAGCCAGATACCTGCCAGCGCAACGTTTTGTCGAAGCCTTCGCGTATAAGGTATTGACGCAAGTGACACCTTCCTCACTCCGGGATTGGTATCCTCCGTCACCCCCCTTATCATAAACCGTATAGCAGACAACAATAAAAATATTTGGCGTATGAACTATGAAAATGAGATCTTGTTGAAAGAGAACAAAGACCGTTTCGTACTGCTGCCCATCAACTATCCGAAAGTATGGGAAGTATACAAACGGCATGAGGCCAGCTTCTGGACAGCAGAAGAAATAGACCTGAGCGGCGATCTGAAAGACTGGGCCAGCCTCAACGATGGCGAACGCCATTTTATTACACATGTGCTGGCTTTTTTTGCCGCCAGCGACGGTATCGTGAACGAGAACCTCGCGGTGAACTTCATGAGCGAAGTACAGATACCGGAAGCCCGCTGCTTTTACGGGTTCCAGATCATGATGGAGAATATCCACTCCGAAACCTATGCCCTGTTAATAGACACCTATGTAAAGGACCCGGCAGAGAAAGACCGCCTGTTCCACGCTATTGAGACCGTGCCGGCCGTGAAGAAAAAAGCGGAATGGGCCCTGCGCTGGATAGAGAACGGCAACTTTGCACAACGCCTGGTAGCCTTTGCCGCCGTGGAGGGCATCTTCTTCAGCGGCAGCTTCTGCTCCATCTTCTGGCTCAAGAAAAGAGGACTGATGCCGGGGCTTACTTTCTCCAATGAGCTGATCAGCCGCGACGAAGGCCTGCACTGCGAATTTGCCTGCCTGCTGTACAGCATGCTGCAGCAAAAGCTGACGCAGGAAGAAGTGCACGAGATCATTGGCGATGCAGTAACCATCGAAAAAGAATTTATTACCAACGCGCTGCCCGTAGACCTGATCGGCATGAACAGCCGCCTGATGGCGCAGTACATTGAGTTCGTAGCGGACAGGTGGCTGGCCGAGCTGGGCTATGCCAAAATGTTCAATGCCGCCAACCCGTTTGACTTCATGGAAATGATCTCCCTGCAGGGCAAGACCAACTTCTTTGAAAAACGTGTAGGCGACTACCAGAAAGCCGGCGTTATGTCCGGTAAAGACACGCAGACCTTTAGCCTGGATGAGGATTTCTGATATATGAAGTAAGAAGTATGAAATAAGATGCTGGAATCCGATTAAATCATCTTACTTCATACATCTTACTTCCAACTTCCTATTTTTCTAACCGCTTAAATTCAATACATATGTTCGTAATTAAAAGGGACGGCCGCAAAGAGGCGGTAAAGTTTGACAAGATCACTGCGCGTATTGAAAAGCTTTGCTACGGACTGAACCCGGAATATGTAGACTCGATAGACGTAGCCAAAAAAGTGATACAGGGCCTGTACGACGGCGTAACCACCACCGAGCTGGATAACCTGGCTGCGGAAACCGCCGCGTCGCTCACTACCAAGCACCCGGATTATGCACAACTGGCCTCCCGCATAGCGGTAAGCAACCTGCACAAGAATACAGTGAAATCATTCTCCAAAACAATGAAGAAGCTGTATGAATATATAGACCCAAAAGTAGGCAAGCCCGCTCCGCTGCTGGCAGACGATGTATGGGAGATCATCCGCAAGAACGCCGAGATACTGGACTCCAACATCATCTACGACCGCGACTTTGCCTTTGACTACTTCGGCTTTAAAACGCTGGAGCGCTCCTACCTGCTGAAGCTGGACGGCAGGATCGCGGAACGCCCGCAGCACATGTTCATGCGCGTGGCCGTAGGCATCCACAAGGAAGACATTGAGTCCGCCATCAAAACATATAACCTGATGAGCGAGCGCTGGTTTACCCATGCCACGCCTACCCTGTTCAACGCCGGCACGCCCAAGCCGCAAATGTCGTCCTGCTTCCTGCTGGCCATGAAAGACGACAGCATAGACGGCATCTATGACACGCTGAAGCAAACCGCCAAAATATCACAGAGCGCCGGCGGCATTGGCCTGAGCATTCACAATATCCGCGCTACCGGCTCTTATATCAGCGGCACCAATGGCACCAGCAATGGCATTATTCCCATGCTGCGCGTATTTAACGATACCGCCCGCTATGTAGACCAGGGCGGCGGCAAGCGCAAAGGCGCCTTTGCCGTATACCTGGAGCCCTGGCATGCCGACGTATTCGAGTTCCTGGACCTGCGCAAGAACCACGGCAAGGAAGAGCTGCGCGCCCGCGACCTGTTCTATGCCCTGTGGATATCCGACCTGTTCATGAAACGGGTGGAAAGCAATGGCAACTGGAGCCTGTTCTGCCCGCATGAAGCGCCGGGACTGCACGAAACCTGGGGTGAGGAATTTGAAAAGCTGTATGAAAAATACGAGCAGGAAGGCCGCGCCCGCAAAACCGTAAAAGCGCAGGACCTGTGGTTTTCCATACTGGAAGCGCAGATTGAGACCGGCACGCCTTACCTGCTGTATAAAGACTCTGCCAACCGCAAGTCCAACCAGCAGAACCTGGGCACCATCAAAAGCTCCAACCTCTGCACAGAGATCATTGAATATACCGACGCAAATGAAGTAGCCGTATGTAACCTGGCTTCCCTGGCGCTGCCCCGCTTTGTAATAGACGGGAAGTTTGACCACCAGAAGCTGTACGAAGTAACTTACCAGGCTACGCTGAACCTGAACCGGATCATAGACAACAACTATTACCCCGTAGAGGAAGCCCGCCGCAGCAACCTGCGCCACCGCCCCATCGGGCTGGGCGTGCAGGGCCTGGCAGATGCCTTCATCCTGCTGCGCCATCCCTTTGAGAGCGAAGCCGCCAAAACACTGAACAAGGAGATCTTTGAGACCATCTACTTTGCCGCACTGACCGCTTCCAAGGACCTGGCCCAAAAAGACGGCGCTTACGAGACCTACGAAGGCTCTCCCGCCTCCAAAGGCCGGCTCCAGTTCGATATGTGGGGCGTACAGCCCTCCTCCCGCTGGGATTGGGCAGCGCTGAAAGCGGAGATCAAACAGCACGGCATCCGCAACTCCCTGCTGCTGGCGCCCATGCCTACCGCCTCTACCTCGCAGATACTGGGCAACAACGAATGTTTCGAGCCCTACACCTCCAACATCTATACCCGCCGGGTACTGAGCGGCGAATTTGTGGTGGTGAACAAGCACCTGCTGAACGACCTGGTAGAACTGGGACTGTGGGATAATGATATGAAGAACAAGATCATTGCCGCCAACGGCTCCATACAGCAGATCAACGAGATACCGGCCAATATCAAGGAGCTCTACAAAACGGTATGGGAGATCAAGCAGCGTACGATCATTGACATGGCGGCCGACCGCGGCGCCTTCATCTGCCAGTCACAGTCGCTGAACCTGTTTATAGACACGCCTTCTACGGCCAAGCTCACTTCCATGCACTTCTACGCCTGGAAGAAGGGCCTGAAAACAGGTATGTACTACCTGCGTACACAAGCTGCTACGCAAGCCGTACAGTTTACCGTGGAAAAACAGGGCGGCCAGCAGATGGAACCGGTAGTGGCTCCCGGCCAGCCCGGACAAACCATGCTGGACGATATTCCTGAAGGAGCGGTATGCACCATGGAAGAAGGTTGTGTAACCTGCAGCGCGTAAAGGATCATTATACGAAACAAATAATAAAACCCGCGCCGGTTGAGCGCGGGTTTTATTATTTTCACTCCAGCGTCAACGCCTTCACCGGGTTTGCAAGCGCTGCTTTTACCGACTGGTAACTTACGGTCAGTAGGGCAATGGCCACCGCCAGCAATCCCGCCAGGCCAAACATCCACCATTGCATGGTTATCCGGTATGCAAAGCCTTCCAGCCATTTATCCATAACATACCAGGCTATGGGAGAGGCCACCAGGATGGCGATCAACACCAGCTTCAGGAAATCGCGCGACAACAGCGCCACCAGGTTGTAAACCGATGCCCCCAATACTTTACGTACCCCTATTTCTTTCATACGAATTTCTGCCATGAACATGGATAGCCCAAGAAGACCCAGGCAGGAAATAAAAATGGCGATACCCGAAAAGATACTGAATAACAACTGCTGCGTTTGTTCGCGGGCATACAGCTTTTTAAAACGCTGGTCCAGGAACTGGTAGGTGAAAGGCCGGTCCGGGAACCGGCTTTCCCAGGCGGCTGTCATCGCAGCCAGCCCGCCCTGTATATCCCGCCCGGCTACCCGCACGGACAACTGCCGGAAATTGCCGCCGTTCATGAACATCACTATGGGAGGCACCTGCTGGTGCAGCGACTCAAAGCGGTAATCCGCCGTCACCCCTATGACCTGGCCGCTGATGGAGCCATACTTAAAATGCTTGCCGATGGCATCAGCCGGAACCTTCCAACCCAGCAGGCGGGTGGCCGTTTCATTCAATATAAAACCACTGGTTCTGTCTGTAGGATGGTTCCGGGAAAAATTTCTCCCTGCCGCCATCGATATCCGGTAAGTGGGTATAAAATCTTCGTCCACTGAAAGGGATTTAATATTGATATCCGTCGGCGTCATGGTATCTCCCTTCATAATATGCGCATCCCATGAGTCCAGCAGGCGGCCGGAGGGTATGCGGGAAGAACGTGTCACATCCGCAATGCTGCTGCTTTGCCTGAGCTGTTGTTTGAACCCTTCATAAGCCGCGGAGTCACCAATGGCAGGCAGCAGTACTACCTGGTCTTTAGAATAGCCCAGCTTGTAGTCCTGCACATACTTCATTTGATGACGTATGACCATCGTGCTGATGATCAGCGCCACTACAATGGCAAACTGCATGATCACCAGCGCCTGCCGTATCCTCGCTTTTTTGAAAGTGGAGGCAATCCTGCCTTTTAATGCATTCACCGGCTGAAAAGCGGTCAGCACAAAAGCAGGATAGCTGCCCGCCAGCAGCCCGGTAAATAAGGTAATACATACTATTGCGATAATGAAGCCCGGGGTCAGGAGGTCCCTTATTGTCAGCTCCTTTTGAGACAGCTCATTTAAGAACGGAAGGCATAGCATCACTATGATCACCGCCGCCGCCAATGCAATAAAAATGAGCAGGAAAGATTCGCTTAAGAACTGCCTGATCAACTGGCTGCGCATGGCGCCCACCGCTTTCCGCATACCCACCTCTTTCGCCCTTTTGGCAGAACGCGCCGTAGCCAGGTTCATATAGTTGATGCAGGCAATAGCCAGTATAAAAATGCCTATGATGGAAAAGAAATAAACATACCGTATATCCCCGTTCGCCTCCATCTCCGCATCCAGGTGAGAATGCAGGTGAATGTCCGTGAGCTTCATCAGGTTTAACACCGACCATTTGGAGGCATTCGGTTCAATATGCTTGTTCTGAAAAGCCGGGAAGGCCCTGACCAGTTTTTCCGGGTTATAATGAGGCGGCAGCAAAAGAAAGGTGGAAAAAGTATTGTTTCCCCAGTTGGTTCTCAGTTGCTCCCTTCCGTACACCCTTTCATCGTTCAATGTTGAAAAGGATATCAGGAAGCCCGGGTGGAAAGTGGACTGTGCAGGCAGCGGCTCAAAAACGCCGGTCACGGTATAATCCAGTTGGTTATCCAGGCGCACGGTTTTCCCGATGGGGTTCTCCTTCCCGAAATATTTCTCCGCCATCGGCCTGGAGAACATAATGGAGAACGGGTTTTCCAGCGCCTTGTCCGGGCTCCCCTGCAGCACTTTAATGCTGAATACCCTGAACAGGTTCTGCTCAGCCGCAAATACGTCTTTCTCCTCAAAAAAATGATCGCCATAGCGCACCAGTGCATCGGTTTCAATCAGGCGCACCACCTCCTCCACCTCGGGAAAATCCTGCCTGATAAGCGGCCCGAAAGGAGGGGCCACCACTCCCAAACGTAACGACACCGACCCTTCATTGGACAAAAAAGTGCGGGATAAGCGGTATATCCTGTCGGCGTTCGCATGATGGCGATCGTAACTCAGTTCATCCTTCACATACAGGGTCAGCATCAGGGCGCAAGCCAGCCCGATGGCCAGCCCCGCAATGTTGATACCGGAAAAAAAGCGGTTTCGCGCCAGGTTGCGCCAGGCTATTTTGAAATAATTTTTAAGCATAGTACAGCATATTACATAAAAAGGTGCATCCAGTTGCCGCAATAAGGCTGCCATTTATGCCAAAACCTGTAACACAGGCCTGTACCTATCCTGAACCTATTTTCCCTGTACGGATATGAACGGCCGCTGTACGATTCCGGACAATTTACATTGCGCTGTTCGTGCTCCACGTTTCCCATAGCTCCTTTGCCTGCGCTGCCGGTAGCCGCGGCTGATCATAATGCCCGGCCAGCGTCTTTTGCCGCAGCGCTTCATAAATGCTGACAGCACAGGCTACAGATATATTCAGGGAACGGATAATGCCCATTTGGGGTATTAAAAAATTACCGTCTGCCAGCGCACGTATCTCCTCGCTCACACCACTGTGCTCATTGCCGAACACCAGCGCCACGGAGCCGGTAAAATCAATATCATACAGGCTCACCGCATCTGCCGCCAGGTGCGTGGTCAGTATCTTGTTATATTTTTTACGCAGGGCCGCCATGCATTCCCCTACATCGGAAAACTGGTGAACAGTAAGCCATTTGGCCGCGCTGGACGAGCTTTTGGCGCCCCACTTCCTGTGCCGCGGTATCTTGTAGTTCAGCACATATATCTCCTGTATCCCCACGGCATCACAGGTGCGCATCACGGCGGATATGTTGTGCGGGTCCTGCACATTTTCCAGTACTACGGTGAGGTCCGGCTGGCGTTTGTTGAGCACAGCCGTTAGTCTTTCCCTGCGTTCCGGTGTCATAGTCAACTTTTGGTTGCCGCAAAAATAGCATCATTTCTTAATCTAGGTTAATGGACGCACCCCCCTTCCTGCCGGAAATTTGTACTGTCAAAAACAATTACAATGGCAACACACACATTACATAAGGCAGATACCCGCGGCAACGCGGAACATGGCTGGCTCAACAGCCGGCAGACCTTCAGCTTCGCCAGCTACTACAACCCGGAAAGAATGGGCTTTGGCGCGCTGCGCGTGCTGAATGACGATACCGTGGCCGGTGGCCGGGGCTTTGGCACCCACCCGCATGACAACATGGAAATTATCAGCATTCCCCTGGAAGGCGACCTGGAACATAAGGACAACTTGGGCAATACCGAGGTGATCCGCCAGGGTGATGTACAGGTGATGAGCGCCGGCACCGGCGTATTTCACAGCGAGTATAACAAACACGCAGACCGGGAAGTGAAATTCCTGCAGATATGGCTGTTCCCTAACCGGCTGAATGTATCTCCCCGCTACGACCAGGTAACGCTGGATATGGCGGCGATGCAGAACAACCTGCAACAGATCATCTCCCCGGCGCCCGGCAGCCATGGCGGCGCCTGGATACACCAGGACGCCTGGTTTCACATGGGCGCCTTTGAAAAAGGCAGGCAGGTAGCGTATGATCTGAAAAAGGAAGGCAACGGCGTATACCTGTTCGTGATCAACGGCTCCTTTACCATAGACGGACAGTCACTGGAAAAACGGGACGGCCTGGGCATAGAAGGAACGGCACAGGTAAGCATCACGGCCAATGAGGACAATTCGCAACTACTGGTCATGGAAGTGCCCATGCAGGTCACCCAAAAGTCTTAACCTAGGTTAATGGACCACAGCCTGCACCGGTCGTAACTTTACATCATCAACAACAAACACTTAAAACTTACAAATATGGAAACGCAAACTAAAACTACATGGGTACTGGACCCCGCTCACTCTGAAGTGAACTTTAAAGTAAAACACCTGATGATATCTACCGTATCCGGCAAATTCGACAAGTTCGATGTACAACTGGATGCTTCCAAAGAGGACTTTACCGACGCCAATGTAACGGTAACTGTGGATACAGCTTCCATCAATACCGGCGATGCGCAAAGGGACGGCCACCTGAAATCTGCCGACTTCTTTGAAGCGGAAAAATATCCCCAACTGAAATTCGTGTCCCGCTCCTTCAAAAAATCGGATAACAAAGGCGACTACACGCTGGAAGGCGAGCTTACCATCAGGGACGTGACAAAAACCATCAGCATCCCCGTGGAATACGGCGGTACGGTGCGTGATCCCTGGGGCAATACCAAGGTAGCTTTCAGCATTGATACAAAGATCAACCGGAAGGAGTTCGGCCTTAACTGGAATGCCGCCCTGGAAACCGGCGGTGTGCTGGTAGGGGAAGACATCCGCATACTGGCAGATATTCAACTGGTAGAACAAGCATAAGCAATGGTACTTGATCAACTTCATATCCTCGCGGCAGGCCATCACCAGGAGATCATGCAGGTGCTGCACCGGCTGATCAACGGGCGTGAGAACTGGACGGGAAAGGTGGTGGCCTCCACTGAGGAAGCCATTACAGCCTGCAGCGAGGCGCCCTACCACATCCTGCTACTTTGCGCAGGTATCCCGGAAGCAGATGCAGCAGTGATAAAGGAACGCCTGGCCGCACTGCAACCGCACATTATCATCATCCGCCACTTCGGTGGCGGCAGCGGGCTGCTGGAAAGTGAAATACGGGCCGCGCTGGATGCGCACCAGATACAGCTCCGCTGATCATTATTTACACGCTAAACGATTACAACAGATGAAAGACATGATAACAGGCATCAATCACATAACGGCTATTGCCGGAAATGCCCAGCGTAACCATGATTTCTATACAAAAGTGCTGGGGCTGCGGCTGGTGAAGAAAACGGTGAATTTCGACGACCCCGGCACTTATCACTTTTATTTTGGAAACGAACAAGGCACACCCGGCACCATCCTTACCTTCTTCCCCTGGGAGGGCATGCAGGCAGGCCGTACCGGCACCGGCATGGCTACGGAAATAGGTTACTCCGTGCCCGCCGGTAGCCTGGACTTCTGGGCGGAGCGTTTTAAAGCACTCAACGTGCAGCATGGCCCGGTGGCCGAAAAGCTGGGCGAAACCTATCTTCCTTTCCAGGACCCGGACGGGCTGCAGCTACAGCTCATTGTTCCGAAAAAAACAGATACCCGCCAGCCCTGGGAAACTGCTGAAGTAACGGCGCAACACGCTACCAAAGGTTTTCACAGCATCACCTTAACGCTGAAAGACATTGACGCCACGGCAAAGATCCTGACGGATATATTTGGCTATACCTTGCTGGAGCAGGAAGGCAACCGCTACCGCTTCATCACCGGCGCGGCAGACAATGCCGCCATCGTAGACCTGGTAGCAGCGCCCGGAACACCGGCCGGCGTAGTAGCCACCGGCACCAACCACCACGTGGCTTTTCGCGTAGCCAACGAGGAAGTGCAGATGAATTTCCGTGAAAAGATACTGAGCCGGGGCTTGAACATAACGCCCAGGATCAACCGCGACTACTTCTTCTCCCTCTATTTCCGGGAGCCGGGCGGCGTATTATTTGAGCTGGCTACGGATAATCCCGGCTTTACGGTAGACGAGCCGCTGGATGCGCTGGGCAGCGCGCTGAAGCTTCCCCCACAATACGAGCCGATACGCGCGGATATTGAAAAAGTATTGCCTATTTTAAAGTAACACAATCCATATGCACGACAAAAAGATCATAACGGCCGGCAAGCCCCTGGGCGAAGCCAGGAAAGCATTGATCATGATACACGGGCGCGGGGCAAGTGCAGACAGCATATTGTCCCTGGCCGCCCATTTACAGGTAAGCGATTTTGCATTGCTGGCGCCCCAGGCTGCCAACCACACCTGGTACCCTTATTCCTTCCTGGCGCCGCCCGCGCAAAATGAGCCCTGGCTCTCCTCCGCACTGTCTGTATTAAAGGAAGTAACGGATGATATACAAAAAGCGGGCATTCCCGCGGAGCACATTTACTTCCTCGGCTTTTCACAGGGCGCCTGCCTGATGCTGGAGTTTATAGCCCGTAATGCCGCGCAGTACGGTGGAGCAGCGGCCTTCACCGGGGGGCTGGTCGGCGATAAAATATACCCGGAAAATTATAAAGGCGATTTTAACGGCACTCCCATCTTCATAGGCACCAGCGACCCTGATATGCACGTACCGGTGGAAAGAGTATATGCAACTACCAATATCCTGAAAAATATGGGCGCATCTGTTACGGAAAAGGTATACCCCAATATGGGCCATACCATTAACCAGGACGAGATAGACCTGGCCAATAAACTGGTATTCCGGCCCTGAGCCATGCTCAGTGCTTTTTATACATAGTGCTCCTTACCTTGCTGAGAAATTCCGGGGAAACCCCGATGTAGCGGGCTATCTGGTGCTGGGGCACCCGCTGCGCAATGTGCGGGTATTTTTCCATAAAAGCGAGATAACGCTCTTCCGCCGTTTGGGAAACGGAGGCATAAAAGCGGGTTTGCAGCACGCCCAGGGATCGCTGCACCAGTATGCGGAACAGCTTTTCAAACTTCGGGATCTTTTCAAACAACTGCATTTTGCGCTGGTAGTCTATCATCAGCAGCTCGCATTCTTCTACGGTCTCTATGAACATATTGGAGGGCTTTTGTTCCGTAAAGCTGGTAAGATCGCTCACCCACCAGCCCTCTACGGCAAACAGCAGGATGGTTTCCGTTCCCTCCTGGTTGATATAATACGAGCGGGTGCAACCCTTTAACAGGAACGCTTCAAAATCGCACACCTCCCCTTCCTGCAGCAGGAAGCTCTTTTTCTTTATTTTTTTATACCTGAGCAGGGAATGGAACAGCTCCTGCTCTTCAGGGGTTAGTTGTATATACCTGGCTACAGAAGCATCGATCTGTTCAAACATAAAAGCTCTTTTTTTTGTTCTGCATGTAAAGATAACGGGCTTTTTTTACAAGCCTGTACGGACATTCGCCGGCCGGGTGGCCGGGTTAGGGGGCTCATTTGCCGCTTTCCCCCTTTTCCGCTTCCCGGACCCGGCCACATGCCTTTGTTTTACGGAAAAGTTGACGCCATGTTCAAACGGTTTAGTAAAAAGACCCGCTTGCTCTTGCTACTGACAGGCGCCTGCCTGCTGGCAATACAATTCATTCGCCCGGAGATTGGGCATCCGCCGGTAACCGGCGACCTGGAGGCTCCCCCGGAAATAAAGGCGATCCTGGAACGGGCCTGCTACGACTGCCACTCCAACGAAACAAAGCTGCGCTGGTACGACCAGTTGGCGCCGGCATACTGGCGGGTGGCTGCACACGTACGCGAAGGGCGGGAAGTATTGAACTTCTCCGCCTGGCAAAGCCTTCCTCCTGCCGTGCAAAAAGGAAAGCTTTTCGAGAGCTATAACCAGGTGCAGGCCGGGGCCATGCCCCTGGCGGACTACCAACTGGTGCACCCCTCCGCTAAAATAACGCCCGCTGAGTTGGCCCTGCTGAAAAACTACGTGGGCAGCCTGGTGTCCATCCAACCGGCAGATAGTGCCGCCATTGCAGGCGCAGACAAGCAATACCGGCAGTGGACGGCCGGCGCGCTCCAACCCGGCCAGGTGCAGAACGCGCCTAACGGAATCGGTTATATACCAGACTACCGCAACTGGCAGGTGGTCACCATCTCCGACCGGTTTGACAACGGCACCATGCGCGTGATCTACGGCAACGACATCGCCATGAAAGCCATCCGCGAAAACCGCACTAACCCCTGGCCCAACGGCACTATCTTTGCCAAGGCAGCCTGGAAAGAGCTCCAGGACGCAGACGGCCAGGTGCGCACCGGCGAATTCTGGCAGGTGGAATTCATGATCAAAGACGACAAAAAATATGCGGACACCAAGGGATGGGGCTGGGCGCGCTGGAGAGGCCCGCAACTGGCGCCTTACGGCAAGCACCTCCTGTTCACCACGGAATGCGTGAACTGCCACCGGCCCATGAAGGACAAAGATTATGTTTTTACTATCCCCACCACGCTCCCCGCCTTCCAATTCAGCGAAAAAGGGCTGAAGGTAATCACTTCCTCCATCGACCGGAAGCAAAACACGATGTCCACCCTCTACGGCAACCAACTGGCATTTGACCATGCTGCGGAAGCCATGGATACCGGCTATCCTACCGGGGCGGAGCTGACACTGGTGACCTGGCGGCAGCGGGAGGACCCGCACTGGTTTGGTGCCAACATTCCCGGCACACCGCAATCTGTAGAAGTAGTGCAGGTAGCTGCACCCGCCACCTACCGGCAGTATGCAGGCGCGGCACTTGCGCCGGTCCCCAATACAGATACCTTGCAGGTAAATGCCAGAATTAAGTATATTTTGGCGCAAAAGCCGTCCGTAATACCATGACGCCAGCAGGCTCCATATATACCAGGAAAAAGAAAGTGTTCTCTGTATCGCCGGCGCTGATCTGGCTGAGCGCCCTGTTTATGGGCATACTGGCCTCCATTCCCAAGATCATGCGGTTGGGAATACAAGGGCCGGAGCTGGCCGTGGATGCATCAATCGCATTCCTGTTCTCCCTGTTTGTATGGTACTTCAACATCTACCGCCTGCCAAAATTCAGCAGCCAGGAGATCACGCGGAAGTTCTTTAACCGGCACCTGGCAGGAAGCCTGCTGTGGGGTATAGTGCTGATGGCCGTGCTGGTGCTTTGCCACCAACTGGCATTCCCGCATTACCAGTTCCTGTCCATGATGCTGATGTACCAGTTCAGGGGCATTCTCATCAATCTCACCATTTACCTGTTCCTGCACCTGCTATACCAGGGCCACTATGTGCAGCAGATCAATACGGAGCTGGAAAGCAGCAGGGCCGCACACCTGGGCGCGCAGTACGAGCTGCTGAAACAGCAGGTAAACCCGCATTTCCTGTTCAACAGCCTGACTACGCTTAAATCCATGGTAGAGATACAGGACCCGCATACGGCGGATTTTATCGTAAAGCTGTCGGACTTTTACCGTTTTACGCTGGAAAACCGCAGGCAGGACATCATTCCCTTGTCGCAGGAAATGACCATCCTGCAGGCTTACCTCTTCCTGCTGAAAGCCCGGTTTGAAGGCGGCATGCAACTGGACATAGCCATTGACCCGGCGCATGAGCGCTCCTACATTCCACCTTTTACCCTGCAACTGCTCATAGAGAATTGTGTAAAGCATAACGTGATCTCCCTGGAGCAGCCCTTACATATCCGTTTGTATTCGGAAGGCAGCAGCATCGTGGTGGAAAACCGGCTGCAACTGAAGCTCATGCCCGAAGTATCCACCCGTACCGGCCTGGAGAACATCAACCAGCGCTACCAGCACCTGCTGCACAGGGAAATCACCATTGAAAAGGACGACGCTTTTTTCAGGATTAAACTGCCGGTGATCTATGACGATACTCATTATTGAAGACGAAGTAAAAACAGCCAAAGCGCTGGAACGGCTCATCCTCTCCGTACGGCCGGATGCGGAGATCGTAGGCGTGATACAAAGCGTACAGACAGCGGTAAAATACCTTTCCGGCAACCCGCAGCCGGCACTTATCTTCATGGACATTCAACTGTCCGACGGGCTTTGTTTCGGGATATTTTCCGCCGTAAAGGTGGAAGCGCCGGTAATATTCTGTACCGCCTATGACGAATATGCCATAGAAGCGTTTAAGGCTAACGGTATAGACTACATCCTGAAGCCCTTCTCACAGGATACCCTGGCCGCCGCATTTGAAAAGGTGCGCCGCTTTGAGAACTATTTCCAGGCGGCAAAGCCCCAGGCCCCGGATATTTCGGTGTTGCTGCAACTGGCGGGGCAAAGCGGCGGGAAAAAGAGCTTCCTGGTATTCAGCAATAACAAATATTTAACCGTGCCTACCGATAATATCGCCTATTTCTATATCCGCCACGAAGCCACCACCATTGTTACCTTTGACCGGGAGGAATACCCCATCCAGCCATCCCTGGAAGAAGTACATAACCAATTGCCGCCCAGGCAGTTCTTCCGGATAAACCGGCAATACCTGGTGAATTTCAGCGCCGTAAAGGAAGTGGAGCACTATTTTGCCCGCAAGCTGCTGGTACACCTGAAAGTACCCACCGGCGACGAATTATTGATAGGCAAGGACAAAACCACCGCTTTTCTTGCCTGGCTGGAAGAAAGGTAATACCACAATTCTTATTATCTTCACATCTCACCCTTTAAAATATCATGTTGTTCCTATGTTGCGAAAAATACTGAAGATCGTACTGGTTGTTTTTATTGTGTTGGTAGTAGCCGCCATTGCTATCCCTTACTTCTTCAAGGACAAGATCATGGCCATTGTGAAAACAGAGCTGAACAAACAACTGAACGCCAAAGTGGATTTCAAGGATGTGGACATTAGCCTGATCCGGCATTTTCCCCGGCTGGCCGTGGGACTGGAAGACCTGCAGGTCATTAATGTAGCCCCCTTTGAAGGCGATACGCTGCTGGCCGTAAAAAAAGTGGATGCGGCCCTGAACCTGATGAGCGTGATCAAAGGCGACCGGATGGAGATCTACAACGTAACCCTGGAGCAGCCCCGCGTGCACGCTATTGTGCATAGCAACGGCGATGCCAACTGGGACATTACCAAACCGGACACCACGCAAACCGATACGGATACCGCCGCTGCGCAGCCTTTCTCAATGAGCCTGCAGCGCTATAAAATAGAGGACGCTTATATCAGTTATGATGACCAGCAGGGCAATATGCAGATGATCGTGGATCACCTGACCCACGAGGGCAAGGGCGACTTTACCCAGGACCTGTTCACTCTCAGCACCAGTACCACCGCCGATGCGGTGACCTTCCGCTACGGGCTGATCCCCTACCTCTCTCACGCCGCCACCAAAATAGACGCGGATATTGAGATAGACAACCGCAGCAGCACCTACACCTTCAAGAACGGCAAAGTGTTGCTGAATAACCTGGAGCTGGCCGTTCAGGGCTTCTTCAAGCTGGTGAATGACAGCACCTACGGCATGGACCTGAGCTTTAAAGCGCCCTCCACCAACTTCAAAGACCTGCTTTCGCTGGTGCCGGCCGTGTACCAGCAGGATTTTGGCAAGATCAAAACAGAAGGCACCGCCGCCTTTGACGGCTTTGTGAAAGGCACCTACAGCCCTGCGCAAATGCCCGCCTTTGCCATAAACCTGGCCGTGAAGAACGGCTTCTTCCAGTATCCTGACCTGCCCAAGCCCGTAAAGAACATACAGTTGACCATGCACGTGAACAACCCGGACGGCGTACCGGATCACACCGTGGTGGACATGCCGGCCGCACACCTGGAAATGGACAATACCCCGCTGGACCTGCGCCTGCTGGTAAAAACACCGGTATCGGACATGTACGTGGACGGCGCTGCCAAAGGCAAGCTGGACCTGTCTAAAGTAACACAGTTCGTAAAGCTGGAAGAAGGTACCCAGCTCACCGGCCTGCTGGATGCGGACATCAGCGCCAAAGGCAATATGAGCGCCATTGAAAAACAACAATACGACAGGTTTTATGCTGCCGGCCGCCTGCTGGTGAACAACCTGCTGTACCGCAGCAAAGACTATCCCGATGGCGTGAAGGTGAATAACCTCTCGTTGAAATTCAACCCGCGCAATGTAGCGGTAGAACAGTTCGACGGCCAGTACATGGGCACCAACTTCCAGGCCAATGGCGAGGTGAATAACCTGCTGGCCTATATGTTCAAGAACCAGGCGCTGGACGGCAACCTGGCCGTAAAGGCAGACAATGTGGACCTGGATAAATGGATGGGCACCACCAGCGCCACCGCCGCAGCAACCCCTGCCGACAGCGCCGCTGCCACGCCCTTTGCCGTACCCGGTAACCTGGACTTTGGCCTGCAGGCACAGGTGGGCAAAGTGCATTACGATAAACTGGACCTGACCAACCTTACAGGCAACCTGCGGATAAAAGATGAAACCGTGACGCTGGAACAGGTAAAAGGCAACGCCCTGCAAGGCACCATGGAAGTAAACGGCAGCTACAGCACCAAACAAAGCAGGCAAAACCCGGATATCAACCTTTCCTATAACGTGCAGGACCTGGATGTGCAACAGACCTTTAATGCATTCAATACCGTGCAGAAGCTGATGCCCATCGGCCAGTTCCTGTCCGGCAAAATCACTTCCAAGCTGAACCTGCAGGGCAAACTGGGTAAAGACATGATGCCGGTGCTCAGCTCACTGGACGGCGAAGGCAGCCTGCTGCTGATAGAAGGCTTCCTGAAAAAATTCGCCCCTGTAGACCAGTTGGCCAACCAACTGAACGTAAGCCAGTTAAAAGATATTTCCCTGCGCGATATCAAAAGCTATTTCTCCTTCGAGGACGGCCGCGTAAAGGTGAGCCCTTTTACTGTGAAGCTGAAAGATATTAACATGGCCATTGCCGGCTCCCACGGGTTTGACCAGTCACTGGACTATACCCTGCAGTTGGCCCTGCCCCGCAGCATCATGGGACAGCAGGCCAATTCACTGGTGAACAACCTGGTAACCCAGGCCAGCAACAAAGGCATCCCGGTGAATGTGAGCGACAGTGTGCACCTGCAGGTGCTGCTGGGCGGCAACATTACCAAACCCACTTACAAAACAGACCTGCAGGAAACCGCTTCCCGTGCTGCGGAAGGCCTGAAAACCCAGGCCACCGAACTGGTAAAGAATAAAGTGGATTCCGCAAAAAGCGCTGTAAAAGACTCCCTGCAGCAGGCAGGGCAAAAAGCCACCAATGCCCTGAAAGACCAACTGGCCAGGCAACTGGGCGGGGAAAAAGATACCACCGGCCAGCAAAAGCAGAACGTTGGAAAAGAGACGGAACAAACGTTGAAGAATACACTGAAAGGCATTTTCAAGAAGAAAGAGAATTAAAAAGTTAACATAAACTTTATCTGAATACCCCCCACTTACCTGGGGGGTATTTTATCTTTCAAAAAAGCTTATATGCAAAAAGTACTTGTTGCACTCTGTATCTCACTGCTATTGCTCCGCTGATCAGCCACCTGCTGCAACTGGAGATGCCGGCTGGAGATGGCATGCTGTATAAGGGGATATTGATAAAATAAGCCGTTATTTTTTCGTAACTTCTGGGTGTCAACAAAGGCCGCGTGTATGAAAACGTTCCTTCACAGCACCTACTGCAATGCCAGCCTGCTGGCAGGCCTGGCATTCCTCTTCATGGGCTACTTTATACGGCGGTACCCGCCCAAAAGCATCCGCACCTGGTACGGCTACCGCAGCTTTTACTCCACGCAGAACCAGGAGACCTGGCACGCCGCCAACGCTTATGCCGCCCATATTTCCAGGCGTATAGGCCTGCTGCTGTTCGTTTTCGGCATCGCCTGCGCGATTTTCTTTACTGCGCAAACGGAACTGTTCTTTTACGTAACCATCAGCCCGGTAGTAATCGGTGCGTTGTACATGGTGGGGTATACGGAATGGAAACTGGGGCAGGATTTTGATGAAGATGGAAAATTGAGAAATTCCAAATCCCAAAAGCCAAATTCCAAACCGCAGGCAGGCCATCAATAATACGGAACTGTTACCGTTAGTCAGGCAATTGCCGTCAATTTGGAATTTGGCTTTTGGGATTTGGAATTTTTTATCAGATTTTTCCCTGCACGTCGTGCTCAGGGATATTGTTATAGCTTTCGCGTAATTTCCGCAATTTCTCCTTGCCGTAGGAGATACGGGTGATCACCACGAACAGTACCGGTACAATAAATATAGCCAGGAAGGTGGCTGTGAACATACCGCCCAATACGGTCCAGCCCATGGTTTTACGCGCTTCCGCACCGGCGCCGGAGGCCAGCACCAGCGGTAAAATACCCAACAGGAAAGCCAGCGAGGTCATCACGATAGGCCGCAAACGCAGCTTGGCTGCCTCCACCGCTGCCGTCACCACTTCCATGCCACGGTCCACACGCTCTTTTGCATACTCCACGATCAGGATGGCGTTCTTGGCCGCCAGCCCTATCAGGGTGATCATACCGATCTGCGCATATACGTTGTTACTAAGCTTGGGCAGTAAGGTCAGCACCAGGATGGCGCCAAACATACCGATGGGCACTGCCAGCAGTACGGAGAACGGAACCGACCAGCTCTCATACAACGCTGCCAGGAACAGGAACACGAAGACGATGGACAGCGCAAAGATGTACACGGTTTTGGAACCGGACAATATTTCCTCGCGCGTAAGGCCGGAGAACTCGTAGCCATAACCTTCCGGCAGCACCTGTGCCGCCACTTCCTGCAGGGCCTTAATGGCATCACCACTACTGTAGCCCGGCGCCGCGCTACCGTTGATCTCCGCGGAGCGGAACAGGTTGTAGTGCGAGATTACCGGTGCGCTCTCGATTACCTTATAGCTGGTTAGCGCACTCAACGGCACCATGTTACCGGCCTGGTTACGCACAAAGTACTGCCCCAGGTCCTGGATGCTGCCACGGTAAGTGGAATCCGCCTGTGTTACCACGCGGAAATTGCGCCCGTAGATGGTGAAGTCATTGATATAGGCGCTCCCCATGTAAGTTTGCAGGGCCGTGGCAATATCTGATATCTGTACGCCCAGCTTCTTGGCCTTTTCCCGGTCTATATCCAACCGGTAACCGGGGGTGCGGGCCGTAAAGAAGGAGAAGGCCCGGGATATTTCAGGACGCTGGTTAATGGCCATGGTAAAACGTTGCAATACGCTTTCAAACGCCTTGATATCCGTACCGCCTCTTTGCTGCAGCACAAAGGAGAAACCGCCTGTTTGCCCCAGGCCTGGAATAGCCGGCGGGGTGATCACCACCACGTTGGCTTCCTTAAACCGGGATAGTTTCTGTTGCAAGGTAGCTACCAGGGCGGAGAGCTGTTCGGATTTCTCCTTACGCTCGTCCCAGGGCCGGAGCTGGCAGAAGATGGTGGCGCTGTTGGACTTGGTGGCAAAGTTTACCACGTTCAAACCGCCCAGTGCCGCATAGTGACCGATAGCCGGTACGCTGTCCAGTATCTTCATCATCTGGTTCAGTGTAGCTACGGTACGCTCTGTGGAAGAAGACTCCGGCAGGTCATAGGTAATGTAGATACGTCCTTCATCTTCCGTGGGGATAAAGCCGGTAGGCTTGGCCCTGAACAGCATGATGGCACCTACACAAATGCACAGCAATATGATCAGCACAAAGCGGGAATAGCGGATGCTCTTTTTCACGCCCACGGAGTAACGTGATGTGGTATGCCCAAACCAGCGGTTAAACCGGTAGAAGAACTGGTTCAGGCCCTTTGAATCTTTGTCCAGGTGCATGGGCCGCAGGATGAGCGTGCACAGCGCCGGCGTGAGCGACAGGGCCACAAAAGCGGAGATCAACACGGAGATGGCGATGGTGATGGCAAACTGCTGGTAGAGGCGCCCTACGATACCGGGTATAAAGCCCACCGGTACAAACACCGCCGCCAGGATCAGCGCAATGGCGATCACCGGCCCGGATATTTCTTTCATAGCCTGCGCCGTAGCCTCCTTCGGCGACATCTTCCCGTGGTCGATATTATGCTGCACCGCTTCTACCACCACAATGGCATCATCCACCACGATACCAATGGCCAGCACAAAGCCGAACAGCGTCAGGGTATTAATGGTGAAGCCTAAGGGTATAAAGAAGATAAATGTAGCGATGATGGATACCGGGATGGCCAGTACGGGAATAAGGGTGGCGCGCCAGCTCTGCAGGAACAGGAATACCACCAGTACCACCAGCACCAGGGCTTCCAGCAGGGTTTCCACCACTTCTGCTATAGACACTTTAATAACGGACACCGATTCAAAAGGCACCACATAAGCCACATCGGCCGGGAACTGCGTCTTCAACTGTTCCATAGTGGCGTATACATTCTCCGCCGTTTCAATGGCGTTGCTGCCCGGCGCCTGGTATACCAGCAGGTAGGAAGCGCGTTTGCCGTCCACATAGGAGTTGCTGGCGTAGTTGAACTTGCCCAGCTCCACGCGGGCCACATCTTTCAGGTATACCAGGTTGCCATTGTCCGGGCGGGTTTTAACGATGATGTTGCCAAATTCCTCCGGGGTTGCCAGGCGGCCTTTTACCTGTATGGTATATTCAAAGGTTTGCCCCGCCTGTTGCGGTGGCGCGCCTACGGTACCGGCGGTGATCTGGGCGTTCTGCTCCTGCAGGGCCGCTCTTACCTCGTTGGCCGTAACGCCCATCTCCGCCAGCTTATCTGGCTTCAGCCAAACGCGCATACTGAAATCATCTGCACGTGTAAAGATATCACCCACACCTTTGGCGCGCAGCAGGGCGTCCTTCACAAACACGTTGGTATAGTTGTCCAGGAAAGTTACATCGTGCGTGCCCCTGGGCGAATAGATGGCTACCAGCATCAATATGCTGGGGATACGCTTTCTTACGGTAAGGCCCAAACGCTGTACCTCCTGCGGCAGGGTGGGCTGTGCAATGCCCACGCGGTTCTGCACATCCAGCGCTGCGATATTGATGTCTGTACCTACCTCAAAGTTCACGGTCATGCTCATGGCGCCGTTACTGGTACTGTTACTTTGAAGATAGGTCATGCCCGGCGTACCGTTTACCTGCACTTCCACCGGCGTGGCCACGGTCTGTTCCACTGTTTGCGCATCGGCGCCGGTATAGGTACCGGTTACCTGCACGGTGGGCGGCGTAATGTCCGGGTACTGCCCGATCGGCAGGTTCATCATAGCCAATATGCCTACCATCACCAGCACAATAGATATCACTATAGCGGTGACCGGTCTGCGTATAAAAGTATCTGCAATCATGATCTTGTTCTTCTATTGGTTCACTAAAGTTTAACGGGTGTGAAAAGCGCTGCTTACTTTTTAGCACCCTGCTGCGGCGGCATGCCTACCTGTATCCGGCCGCTGTCGCGCAGGCGCTGGAAGCCTTCGGTGATCACCTTATCACCTTGTTCCAGGCCGTCCAATATCACCACCTGGTCTCTCAGCTTGGGGCCCAGGTGCACCTTGCGCTGCAATGCGATAGAGTCCCTGGCCACGAACACAAAGAATTCACCCATCTGCTCGGTGATCGCTTTGTAGGGGATCACCAGCCGGTTGCCGGATGCATCGTTCAGCACATTCAGCACGCAGCTCATCCCGTCTTTCAGTGCATCGTCCGGGTTGCGGAATTCCACCCTTATTTTGATGGTGCCGGTTTGGTTGTCTACCCCACGGTCAATGGCGATGAGCTTCCCGTTATGTTTATAATACGCGCCGCCGGGCAGTTGCAGGCGGAAAGTGCTGTCATTATCACCACCGGTCTTTCCCTGCAGGGCCACAAAACGGCTGATGTCCGTTTCATTCACCACAAAATCCACGGCAATGGGATCTTCGCTGGAGATGGTATTCAGCAGCGTGGTGCCGGGGCTTACCTGTGCGCCAAGCTTTACCTGGGAGATGCCGATGCGGCCGGTAAAAGGCGCTTTTATCAGGGAGTAGTCCAGGTCCGTACGGGCGGCCAGCAGGCTGGCTTCTGCGGCTGCCAACTGGCTGCGGTTGGTTTCCAGGGCCGCGGCGGCATTATCCAGCGTTTGGCGGGCAATAGCGTCCTGTTCGGCCAGGCGCTCATACCGGTCCATATCTTTCTGCGCCTTGTTGAAATTGGCGCGGGCGCTCATAATGCTGGCCTCTGCCTGGCGGTAGGCAGCCTCATATTTGCGGCGGTCTATTTCATAGAGGGTTTTGCCTTTGGGTACCACCTCTCCTTCCTTAAAGAAGATGCCGGTGATAAAACCGGATACCTGGGCGCGCAGCTCCACCTTGTTCAACGCTACGACGGTAGCAGGATAGTTATCATAATAAATGGCCGCCTGCCGGGTGGCTTCCGCTATATTCACGGGCGTGGGCGGCATTACCATGGCTCCGTTGGACGCCGGGCCTTTACAGGCTATGAAGGAGATAACGCCAAAAGCGCAAATAAAAAATATAAGATTTCTTTTCTTCATCTGAAAATCGTTTATCGGATCCGGTTTATTCTTTAAGCTAATAGCCAGATGCTACAAGCTGGTTGTTAATGTTCCCAATGATCTTTGCAGATCTATTTTGCTGGACAATACCTGGTACAGTGCATTGAAATAATTAAGCTGCGCGGTACGCAGGTCCGTTTCAGCGGTAATCACTTCCAGGAAAGTTTTTACGCCCTCCCTGTACTGCAAATTGATCAGTTCATACACTTCACGGGCTTCCTGCATGTTCTCCCGCTGTAACGTATAGTTGTAGAAGTTACTTTTATAGGTAGCCATGGCCTGTGTATACTCTGTATTGATCTGGCTTTTCAGTGTTTCAAAGTCCCACTCGGTACGTTTCAGTTGCAGCTCTGCCGCGCGGATGTTCTGAATACGTTTGGAGCCCTGGAAGATGGGAACGGATACTTTCAGGCCAAAGTAGGAGTTGGGCAGGTTGTCTTTATACAGTTTGGAAAATTCGTTGTTAAGATAGGCCGCGTTGTAGTTGGCAAAGGCGGATACCGTGGGCAGGAAGCTCCACTTGTTATACCGCAGCTCTGCTTCCAGCAGGCGTTGCTGGGTTTGCAGCAGTTGGAACTCTATCCTGTTCTCATAATTTACAGTGGTGGTAGTATCCAGGCTTACTTCGCTTTCCATTTGCAGGGTATCATCCACCAGCTTCAGTTCCCCTGTTTCCGGGTAGCCCATGAGCTGGCGCAGGTAGGCGTATTTGCCATCCAGCAGCTCTTCGGCGGTTTTGCGCTGGCCTTTTGCGTTGTTCAGGGAGATATTGGCCCGCTTGTAGTCCGTTTTGTCCACTACCCCGGCCTGGTATTGGTTGTAAGCGTCTTTCCGGCTGCGTTCCAGGCGGATAATATCCTCTTCCAGCACGGCTATCTGGCGTTTGGTCAGCAGCACGTCGTAATACGCCTTGCTTACATCGCTTACCACGTCTATCCGGCTGCTGGCTGTGTTCTGTTTAGCCTGCCGGCGTACATCCCTGGCGGTGCGGCTGGCTAGTAGCACATCGCGGTTAAAGAGGTTCTGGTTCAGGGAGAGCGCGGCGGTAGATGAATTTTCCACCCCGGCCCGGATCGGGCTACCGTTAAAATAAGAAGTGGGTATCTGCAGGTAATGCTGGATATTATAATCCAGGTTGATCTGCGGATACCAGTCTGCCAGCTTGCTTTTAATTGTGGCCTCCGTGATCGCCTCGTCCAGGTGCGACTGCCGTACCACCGGCTGATGCGATAATGCATACTTGATACAGTCCTGTAAATTGGCGGGAGGCAATAAAGAATCCGGTAATTGCTGTGCGGAAGCGTAACTGGTAAAGCAGGCCATACCTATTACCGCAGCCACATAAAATAATACGCTTTGCTTCATAGAAAACTTTTGACAATCAATGCTTCTTTAGACCATTCAGAATACAACGGCGGGTTTTCCTGGCAGCACCTTTCAGCAATACACAGCATATACACATTGCAATAATTTAAATATTATTACAATCAATTGTATGGACAGAAAGGCCTGTCAGCCCGCTTTATAAGGTTGCTAACTGCGTTGGTGGTGGTACCAAACTGCGTTACAGGTAGGTTTAAGGTTTAAATTTGCTACGCAAAGATAAGTATGGTTCCCTATTTTTTCTGCATATATGGTTGAGTGGTTAAATAGCTATTTAACCACCTTTTATTTATTACGTCCGCTATGTATATGTTTTTCTGCATGGTAAGAGGAACGTACCAGCGGACCGGATTCTACATAGTCAATACCCATGCTGTAGCCTATTTCACGGTATTCTGCAAATTCATCGGGATGTACGAAGCGCACTACCGGCAGGTGCCGGGGTGTGGGCTGCAGGTACTGGCCCAGGGTTACTACATCTACCCCATTATCATAAAGGTCCTGCATGGCCTGTATCACTTCTTCCCTGGTTTCTCCCAGGCCCAGCATGATACCGCTTTTGGTACGCATGCCGCCTTCTTTCAGGCGGCGGATCACTTCCAGGCTGCGGTGGTATTTAGCCTGTATGCGCACCTGCTTGGTAAGCCTTTCTACGGTTTCCAGGTTATGCGACACTACCTCGGGCGCTACGTCTATGATGCGCTGCAGGTTGTCCCACTGCCCTCTAAAATCGGGTATCAGGGTTTCCAGGGTGGTATCAGGATTAAGGGCGCGGATAGCCTTTACGGTATTGGCCCATATGATGGAGCCGCCGTCTTTCAGTTCATCCCTGTCTACAGAGGTAATAACGGCGTGTTTTACCTTCATCAGGTAAATGGCTTCCGCCACACGCTGGGGCTCATCCCAGTCTACCGGCTCGGGACGGCCGGTAGCTACGGCGCAAAAGCCGCAACTGCGGGTACAGATGTTGCCCAGTATCATAAAGGTAGCGGTGCCTGCCCCCCAGCATTCTCCCATATTGGGACAGTTGCCGCTTTCACAGATGGTATGTAATTTATGGGTATCAACCAGGTTCCTGACCTGTTTGTAGTTCTCTCCTATCGGCAATTTCACACGCAGCCAGTCTGGCTTCTTGGTCCTCGGGGCTGTTGCCGGCGCTCCGCATACGGTTTGTTCTTGCATCGCTAACTCCTTTCTTTAGAACAACAAAGGTACTAACTTATCATTAACTATTTCCTGTTCCATCGTTTCCCGAACTGCAGGCTCAGGTAGGCATTGAAAAAGAACTTCTTAGGGTCCTGGTCCACCATAATGGGGACGTCTTTGGTATAGTATTCGGCATTGACCCCTACTTCCAGGGCGCTCACCACTTCATTGAACTTGGCCCAATCAAAACGCAGCCCCGCTTTGGCGTGCAGCCCCGGCACCACGGTCAGCTCGCCCCAGCCTTTGCCAAACCCGGCGCCGGCAATGATCCTGGAGGGATTGATGAAGGCAGCGGTATCCAGGAAGCTGTCCGTACCATATTTAATATCTTTTGCAAGGCCGTCTGTAGGATCCTCTACGGTCAGGTAATAGGGTTTCAGCAGGCCCACAGATACGCCGCCGTAATAGATGGCGGACACCTCTACACCGTTCTTGTTGCCTTTGCCGCCTATCAGGTAGCGCTGGCCCATGCCCAGCTTGGCCTGGTAAAAATTATTCCGTTTACCGTAGATGTAAGGCTTTTCAGAGTAGGCAAAATCGCCGATAGGCACAAAACGGCCCGGTTTTTTATCTTCCTTGGGGTGCTTCTTTTCTGCAAACTCAAACTGGAAGTAGTTCACGATCTTCCGGCTCTTACGGTAGCCCAGCTCTATAAAGCCGCTCCACCCATCCGTATTCAAACGCCCACCTATGGAAAAATCCCTTTCATAATTATTTTCCCCTTCCTCCAGCTCCCTGAACAGGGAAATACGTTTCAGTCTCCTTTCCTCCCGCTCCTTCTTTTTGGCTTCTTTATCAGACTGGGCCTGCAGGGTGCCGGCTACCATTAATAAAAATAAGACTAAGTGTAATTTTTTCACAGTAATGGGCTATTTGTATCAAATGTAATGAAAATCCCCAACTCTCCCCCTCCGGTCCGGGCGCTCCATATATAAACGCGGGTTTTCATTTATTGTTACAAACTTACACGATTTTTCCAGCATATATCCCCCTCTTTTATATAATATTAGTAGGCTGTAACGCCATTTATGCCGACATTTAGGAAGACAAAAAATGAATGCATATGGCTTTCCGGTTAACACAAGAACAGGTCGCCGCATATCATGAGGACGGCTTCATTGCAGTAAAGGGTTTTTGCGCTGCAGCGGAGGTAAATAAACTATATGCTACCGCCCTGGCAGATAATGCCATGCAGCAACATGCACTGGACCTGAATGACCAGACCGGCAAAAAGACCCGGCTCTCCCTTTGGTTTACCCCCGGCAATGATGTGTTTGGCTACCTTACCCGCAGCCATAAGATGGTAGATGCTGCGGCCGCCCTGCTGGACAGTGACGCCCCTGTTTGCCACTTTCATTCCAAGCTGATGCAGAAAGAGCCCAGGGTAGGCGGCGCCTGGGAATGGCACCAGGACTATGGCTACTGGTACAAGAACCAGTTCATGTTCCCGGATCAGCTCTTATCTGTAATGATAGCGCTCACAGCCGCCAATAAAGAGAACGGCTGCCTGCAGGTGATCAAAGGCTCACATAAAATGGGCCGTGTGAACCACGGCTTTGCCGGTGAGCAGGTAGGCGCAGACATGGTAATGGTGACCAATGCGCTTAAAACCATGGAGCTGGTCTATTGTGAACTGGCGCCCGGTGATGCGCTGTTCTTCCACCCTAACCTGCTGCACCGCTCCGAGGCCAACCTGTCTGAACACCCGCGCTGGTCCCTCATTTCCTGCTACTGCTCCCAGTCTAACCTGGCTTACAATGAAACCTCCGCTTCCTGGAAAACACCGGTGCAGGTGGTGCCGGATGAAGCCATCCTGGAATGGGAAGCAGCATCGCTGGGACAGGCGGATTTCCTCAAAAAGGAAAATGACCCGGCCCTGAAAGACACCGGCTGGGAGCAATGAATGTGCGAGATCAGAATATCCCTTCCCGCAGCAACTTGGCGCCTACCGCGCATTCCAGGCATTTTTTCTCGTCGCAGTAATGTTGTTTGAGCTGCAGCAGCGCCTGGGAGTCCAGGGCACTTTGCTGCATAATGCCTATCTGGTCCCATCCGTTGGTGATCTTGTTTTCCTCTGCCGGTAATATTTCCATTAACTGTAAGGCGCGCTCCTGGTAGTAGCTCATGCCTTTTTCCTTCCCGTACAGGAACAGCAATGGCAGTATCGTATTGATAAGAATATTATGTACAGCAGACCGGCCCGGGCAGCGGGTGTGGGTGGCGGCACTATCAAAGCGGTAGTGCTCCTGCCAGTAGGCGGAAGGCTGTACAGCAAACAACTGCTCTAAACCGGTAATGCTTTCCGTTTCCAGTATCCCGGAAAACAGGTGCGGGGTTTGATATATCAAAGCGGCCAGGGTGGCAATGCGCATGGTGGGAAAAGAAGCCGGGCGCATGCGCAGCCAGTTCCACAGGTGCGCCGGCAGGGGCTGCAGGCGGTATTTATGCCGCAGGTAGCCGTACTCCTGCTGTAACTGCCTGGGATAGGCGTCCTGGAAGACTTCCTCCTGCAGCATCCCGGCCTGGCCAAAGAGCAGCGCTTCCAACTGCAGCAGGTTAGGCCGGTGCCTGGCCAGCAGGGTATGCGGCAGGGACTGGGCCAGTTGTAAAAAGGGCATGGCATTTACCGGCATGCCAAAGCTTTGGGCGATAGCCCGGTAGCATACTTCCTCCCAGTTATATTTGGTTTGCAGCAACCAGTTTTGGAGTGTGCTGGTTTTACGTTCCCAGCGCTCAATCAGCAACCGCTCCTTCCAGTTGTGCCAGATCAGTTCCGGCACGCTGCAGGCATTATATTCACAGGGTACAAATGCGGTATGTTGCCGCAGCATATCGTACCGCTTCATGATCAGTTTGGGTATCTGTTGCTGCAATTCAATACAGGGCGGCATACTCTCCGTATCATAATACTCCACGTCATGTTCAAACACCACGTGCAGAATAACATTGCTATACTGCTTGTTCCGCTGATGCCCATGCCGGTACCAGTCAGATGTACGCAGGTGCAGCTCTACATTGCCGGCCCATAAGGTATTGCCGATTCTTATTTTAGCCGCCGTAAAATCCGGGCCCGCATGATGGTTGTGCGTACCGGGGTGAATGACCTGTACCGGCTCCCCTTCTGTAGTACTAAGACCGGTGGTTTTAAACAGCCTGAATTTCCAGATGTGCTGAAATAACTCTTCCGTAAGTAACGGGCTAACGCTTGCGATCATCATTGGTTTGGTGGTTTTATCGGTGTCAACAAATTTAATTTGCTAAAATATTTAGCAAATAAACAACTTCCTTTCTGAACTTCCAAATTTGGAAAATTCATCAAAGTACCATTACCTTTGCACCCAGTTCTTAAACATCACTTATCCAGAAAGGCGGAGGGATATGGCCCTGCGATGCCTTAGCAACCATTTCCGTTCCTTGTGAACGGGGAAAAGGTGCTAATTCCTGCCCCCGGGTAATGCCGTGGGAAAGATAAGTTGGCAGAGAAATACATTCCTTCTACAATATTCAAAAGGGGCTCTTCCAACGATCCGGAAGCGCCCTTTTTTTATTCCCCTTCTGGCAGTAATGAAAGAGTAACTGACCACAGGCGCTGCCTGGCAGCATAAAAAATAAATTAATTAACGGATGAAAACAGCTACGCAACTCATCCATAGCATTCCGGTAGATGAACTGACAGGCGCCATTTCCGTGCCGATCTATCAAACCTCCACTTTTGTGCAGGAATCGCCCGGCATCAATAAGGGATTCGAGTTTTCGCGCGCCAACAACCCTACGCGCAAGGTACTGGAGAATATTATCTGCAACCTGGAAGAAGGCTATGCAGGCTTTGCTTTTGCCAGCGGCATGGCGGCTATTGACGCTGTGCTGAAGCTGTTAAAATCCGGCGATGAGATACTGACCGTAGATGACACCTACGGCGGTATATTCCAGATGTTCCATCACATGATAGAACGCTTCGGGATAAAAGTAAACTTTACCGATACCAGCAATATCGACAACATATCGGCAGCTATTACGCCCCGTACCCGTTTTATATGGCTGGAATCGCCCACTAATCCCACACTGAAAATATCGGACATCAAATCCGTGAGCAAAATAGCCAGGCAGCATGACATACTGCTGGTAGTGGACAATACCCTGTGCACGCCGCTGCTGCAGCAGCCCATTCCCATGGGCGCCGATATTGTGATACACAGCGCTTCCAAGTACCTGGCTGGCCATACAGATGTAATTGCAGGCCTGGTAGTGGTAAATACCAAACCGCTGGCGGATCAGCTACGTTTTAACCAGAACATTTCCGGCAGCATCCTCAGCCCGTTTGAGGCCTGGCTCACCATTCGCGGCATTGAAACGCTGTACCTGCGCCTGGAAAAACAGTGCAGCAACGCCATGGCCATTGCTACCTGGCTGGCCACGCACCCGGCGGTAGACAAGGTTTTTTACCCCGGGCTGGACACGCACAAGAACCACCATATTGCACGCAAGCAGCAAAAGCTGTATGGCGCCCTGGTAAGCTTCTCATTAAAGAACGACAATATCAAGAGCGCCATCCGCATTGTAAACGCCACCCGGCTGTTTAAGCTGGCGGAGAGCTTCGGTGGGGTAAAAAGTATGCTGGACCATCCTGCTACCATGACCCACCGCAACATCCCGGAGGACTTCCGCAAAAAAGCGGGCCTGCAGGATAGCTGTATCCGCCTGTCCATTGGCATTGAGGATGCCGAGGACCTCATCAACGACCTGAAACAGGCATTAGATAAATTAAACCAACCATCATCAGGAAAACAAATCACCGTTTTACAATAAATATGGAAAATAAGATCATTAACCTGGGCATTTTCGGGTTTGGCTGCGTAGGACAAGGACTTTACGAAGTATTGAACAGAACAAAGGGCATTAATGCCCGCATCAAAAAAATATGTATTAAAGATCCCAACAAGACGCGTCCGATAGACATGAGCTATTTTACAACGGACAAGAATGAAATCCTGCAGGACCCTACCATTGATGTGGTGGTGGAGCTCATTAATGATACGGAAGCGGCTTTTGAAATAGTAAGTACAGCGCTGCGCAACGGCAAGGCGGTAGTAAGCGCCAGCAAGCGCATGATAGCGGAGAACCTGCCGGCGCTCTACCAGTTGCAGGTGGAGAACAAGATGCCTTTCCTGTATGAGGCGTCCAGTTGCGCCAGCATTCCCATTATCCGCAACCTGGAAGAGTATTATGACAACGACCTGCTGAATGCCGTGGAAGGCATCTGCAACGGCTCCACCAACTACATACTGACCCGGATATTCGATGAGGGCCTGAGCTTTGACATGGCGCTGAAACAGGCGCAGGAAAAGGGTTTTGCGGAAACAGACCCTACGCTGGATATTGAAGGTTACGATCCCAAGTTCAAAATAGTGATACTGCTGCTGCACGCCTTTGGCACCTTTGTAAAGCCGGAAGAGGTGTTTAACTTCGGTATCCACCACCTGAATGATTTTGACATCCAGTTTGCCCGGCAGCGTGGCTGCACTGTGAAGCTGATCGGGAACTGCCGCCGCCAGAACGGGAATGTATTTGCCTATGTGCTGCCCCACCTCATTAAAGAGCATAACCTGCTGTACGATGTATCTAATGAATACAACGGCATTTTGCTGGAAAGCGCTTTTACAGACAAGCAGTTCTTTGTAGGAAAAGGCGCCGGCGGCACGGCTACCGGCAGCGCGGTATTGTCGGACATCTCTGCGCTACTGTACAATTACCGGTATGAGTACAAAAAGATCAAACAATCCAACCAGCCGGCATTTACGCACGATGTACAGTTAAAGGTATACCTGCGTTACAAAACACCCGACCAGGTGGACCTGGCAGAGTTTTACAACATCTCCGAAAAGTATGAATCCCCCACTTACCGCTATGTAGTAGGCGTGATCAACCTGGAAAAGCTGAAGGAGAAAGACTGGCTGAAGAATAAGGATGTAAACCTGCTGGTACTCGAATAGAAAATTCCAGATTCCAACATCCAAATTCCAAAATGTATGCTGGTGTTCCAATAAAATGCACCATTCATTACTATTGATGGCCTGCCGCTATTTTTGGGGATTTGGATGTTGGGATTCGGAATTTAGAACTGCTCCAGTTCCTCTACGACCCTGCTTACGGGCAATCCCATTACATTATAGAAGCATCCGTTAATACGGTCAATACCCACGGCGCCTATCCATTCCTGGATAGCATAAGCGCCCGCTTTATCAAAGGGCTGGTATTTGTCAATATAATAAGTGATCTGTCCCGGTGTGAGGGGCTTGAAATGCACATCAGTGGTTTTTGCAAAGAGGCGCTCCCGCTCCTGGTGCCGGATCACCACGCCGGTGATCACCTGGTGCGTACGCCCGGCCAGCGCAGATAAAATACGGATGGCGTCTGCCCGGTCCTTAGGCTTGCCGATAATGGTATCATCCAGCACCACCACGGTATCCGCCGCTATAATAATATCCTCCGCCTTGCAGAGCGCCGTTACGGCCTGCGCCTTCTGGCGTGCGATGTGTACCGGCACCTCCGGTATGGGCATGTCCGGTGGAAAGGTTTCCGCCGTTTCCACCACCTTTACCTCGAAAGGAACGCCGGCCTGCTCCAGCAGTTGCTTGCGCCGGGGCGACTGTGACGCCAGGATCACGGGTTTTCCTTTATACATTAAAGATAGATTTTAAGAAAAATCATGGATAATATACCGGTAAGCATGATCAGCTTGATCAGGGAGCTTACTTTGTGGTAGTGCTCCGGCAAATGCGCTTTTCTTAACAACAGCCAGGTATACACGCCGGGCAACTGTACCAGCAGCAGCAGGTAAGCAATGGCCAGGTACCAGCCTGGTATGGCCACCCTGATCTCTACCAGCAACATCAGCACCTGCAGGGCCAGCAGCAGGCCGTAGCACAATCTTTTTGCAGGCAACACACCCCATACAATAGGGATGGTGCGGCATCCGTCCTTGCTGTCGCCTATCATGTCTTCCAGGTCCTTCACTACTTCCCGCACCATAGATATAATAAAGGCAAACAGGGCATACACGCCAATGATCTGTATCAGCTTGCGGCCCGCTGGCGACAGGATGGCTTCAAAGCTCTCGTAGATCTGCTTTTCATAAAAGCCTACCACTACTACAGACAGGGCCGTAAGCAGGGATATGACCACGTTCCCGATCAGCACCTGCCGCTTAAAGGAAGTAGAATAGAACCAGAGCAGCAGCGAGCAGATCACCTGTGTAAAGCCCAGGTATATCTGCCCTATTTTCCAGGCCACGATAAACCCCAGGGACACACCGGCCATATTAAATATGGTGTGCCAGGCCATGGCCCAGCGCCGGCTGATGATCTTGTCCAGCACCATCTTATCCGGCTTGTTGACGATATCTATATTAATATCAAAATAATCGTTGATGATGTAGCCCGCCGCAGCCACCAGCATGGTGGAGATCGACAACAGCATAAAACCGGTAAAGGAAAGGGAAGGCACTTCCCCGCTGCTGACCAATACCGGGGCTACCACGCAGTATTGCAGTAGGAACTGCGTAAGCCCTATATAGATAAGGTTAGGGTAACGGATAAGTATGAAAAATGCTTTCAATAGCTTCATGATCAGATTTATTTACCTCCCGTCATACTTCCTGCTTCTTACTTCCTTCTTCGTATTATTTCGATGCGATCGTTTCATCTATTTCCCAATGCCCGTTGAGCTTCAGCACTTTTTCTATGATCTCCCGCACACAACCGTTGCCGCCGCTTACAGGAGAAATATACCGGCAGATGCTTTTGATCTCCGGTACCGCATCGGCCGGGCATACCGGCAGACCTACCATTTGCATGGCGCGGTAATCCGGTATGTCATCTCCCATAAAAAGCACCTCTTCCCAACGCAGGGTATTTTCCAGCACATAATCCTGTAGTTGCTCCTGCTTGTCCGTCACATTTACATAAATGTCCTTTATGCCCAGCCCCTGCAGGCGGCTTACCACGCTTTCCGACTTGCCGCCGGAAATCACTACGATCCGGTATCCTTTTTTTACGGCCAGTTGCAGGGCATAACCGTCCTTCACATTCATTTTCCGGGAAAGTTCGCCACCGGGCAGCAGTTGTACAGTACCGTCGGTTAATACGCCGTCCACATCCAGTACAAAAGTGGTAATATGCTTGAAAAGAGATAGCACGTTCATTATATATAATGGTATATATGCCCGTGATCGGGCAGATCGCAAAAATATGTTTTATTGGTTAAACTTTTTTTGCGTGGAACTGGTAAATACTGTCGGACATGACCTGGTATATCAGGCGCAGGTACTCGTCATTTTCCAGCAGGGAACGGTGCTGGGCCATGGTGGATTCATCGCCGCGGAGGGCAGGCCCGGTTTGTACAGATTCCGGCGGGAATTTCTCCAGCCGCTCAAAGGTCTCTTTTATAATAGGTTGCAGCATAGTGAAATCCAGCCCCTCCTGCTCGCAGTATTCCTTTGCCCTGGCTATGAGGTGATTGGTAAAATTATTGCACAATACCGCGGCCAGGTGCAACTGCAGGCGCTGGCGGGAGCTAATGATCGCTATTTGTGAGGCTATGCTCTGGGCCAGGGCCTGCAGACGGCGCAGCACCTCATCATTGCTGGCTTCCAGCATAATAGGGATGGGCGGGTAGGTTTTCAGCTCCTTGCGGATGGACTGCAGCGGGTATAGCACCCCGGTGTGGGTAGATATCCTGCTGATGGCTTCCAGGGGCACCGCCCCGGCCGTATGGGCCACGATCCGCTTACCCAGGCGCAACTGGTCGTTCAGTTCCGGGATGGCCGCATCGCTCACCGCCAGCAGGTACACATCCGCCTCCATATTAATATCCAGCAAATCGTCCGTAGCCTTTGCATGCAGCATTTCTGCCAGCTCTTCCGCATGGGCTTTCTGCCGGCTGATGACCTGCAGTATCTGGTGCCCGTGCAATTTTAAAAGGTGGCCATAACAATGTGCTACGTTACCCGCCCCTATAATAACAATCTCCATAATGATCCTTTTTTTCCTTTCTCAGATGCCGAATATATGAATATACGTAAATAAGTATCCAACCTGATCTATTTCTTTACATTAAAACAACTTATAACGCAATAAACAAACCCTTATTTTTTATTCTCAGGCTTAATTTCTATACTTGCAAAAATCGTATTTGCATTTTTTATATTAATTTTTGCATATTTAGCTCGCATTAAAGAAGGCATTCATGGCAAAAAATCTAGTTATAGTTGAGTCCCCGGCCAAGGCTAAGACCATAGAAAAGATATTAGGAAAAGACTTTGAGGTAAAATCTTGTTTTGGGCACATACGCGACCTGGAAAAGGACGATATGGGTATCGACATCCAGAATAACTTCAAACCTAAATATGCTGTTCCGGAAGATAAAGAGAAGATTGTAAAGGAGTTAAAGAAGCTGGCCAAGGATACCGACGAGGTATGGCTGGCAACGGATGAGGACCGTGAAGGAGAGGCGATATCCTGGCACCTGTGCGAGGTGCTGGGCCTGGACCCCCATACCACCAAACGCATTGTTTTTCATGAAATAACCAAGCCGGCCATTGAAAGGGCGGTGCAGCAGCCCCGTACCCTGAACATGGACCTGGTAAATGCGCAGCAGGCCAGGCGCATCCTGGACCGCATTGTAGGGTTTGAGCTCTCGCCCGTGCTGTGGCGCAAAATGAGCATGCGCAACTCCCTGTCTGCCGGCCGCGTACAATCCGTAGCAGTAAGGCTGATCGTGGAAAGGGAACGGGAGATCAACGCTTTTACGCCGGTGAGCAGTTTTAAGGTAGAGGCTTTCTTTACCGCCAGAGACGCCCAGGGCAGAAACCTTTCCTTCAAGGCCGACGGCCCTTCCCGCTTCAAATCAGCGGAAGATGCGGAAAAGTTCCTGCAGGACTGCATCGGGGCCGCTTACACCGTGAAGGACATCCAGGTAAAGCCGGGCAAAAAATCGCCGGCAGCGCCTTTCACCACTTCCACCCTGCAGCAGGAAGCCAGCCGCAAGCTGGGCTACAGCGTTTCAAAAACCATGCTGCTGGCGCAGAAATTGTATGAAAGCGGTAAGATCACCTACATGCGTACCGACTCCGTGAACCTGTCCGATACCGCCATTACCGATATCAAGCAGGCCATAGAAAAAAGCTACGGGGAGCGCTACCACCAGCATCGTAAGTACAAGAACAAGAATGAGTCCGCGCAGGAAGCGCACGAAGCCATACGGCCTACCTACATGGAAAATGCTTCCGTAGACGACAGCGATACCCGGAGACTGTATGAGCTGATCTGGAAACGCACCATCGCCAGCCAGATGGCCGATGCGGAACTGGAGAAGACCATTGCCAAAATCGATATCTCCACCAACCATGAAGAGCTGACCGCCAGCGGCGAAGTACTGAAGTTCGACGGCTTCCTGAAAGTATACATGGAAGGCCGCGATGACGAGGACTCTTCAGAAGAAGAAGAACAGGAAGGCGTACTGCCCCCGCTGCAGGTAAAGCAGGTGGTGGACCTGAAGGAAATGAAGGCCACCGAGAAATTTACCCGCCCGGCTCCCCGTTATACGGAGGCCAGCCTGGTAAAAAAGCTGGAAGAGCTGGGCATTGGCCGCCCGTCTACCTACGCGCCTACCATTACTACCGTGCAGAAACGCAATTACGTGGAAAAACGGGACAAGGAAGGCATCAAGCGGGAATATCGTATCTTAACGCTGAAAAATGACCAGATCAGCAAGCAGGCGGAAACCGAGAACACCGGGGCGGAAAAGTCCAAGCTGTTCCCGACGGACCTGGGCATGATCGTGACCGATTTCCTCAACCAGTACTTTGATTCTGTAATGGACTACGGCTTTACGGCCAAGATCGAGGAAGAGTTTGATGAAATTGCCCACGGCAAGAAGGTATGGAACAACATGCTGAACGAGTTCTACCAGCCTTTTCATAAAGATGTAGCCAATACGCTGGAAAACGCGGAAAGGGTAAAGGGAGAACGCTACCTGGGCGATGATCCCGAATCCGGCAAGCCCGTAGTGGCCCGCATGGGACGGTACGGCCCCATGATCCAGATCGGCAAGGCGGAAGACGAGGAGAAACCCCGTTTCGCCAAGCTGAAGGCCACCCAGAGCATTGAGACCATCAGCATGGACGAAGCCATGGAGCTGTTCAAGCTGCCGCGCAACCTGGGCCTGTTTGAAGGAACGGAAGTGATCGTGAACATCGGCCGCTTTGGCCCCTACGCACAGCACGATAAAAAGTTCTACTCCCTTAAAAAGGAAATGGACCCTTACACCGTGGAGCTGGATGAAGTAGGGCCGCTGATCGTGGAGAAACGTACCGCTAAAGACCAGCGTACCATCAAAATATTTGAAAAGGAAAAGATACAGATACTCAAGGGCCCTTATGGCCCTTATATTAAACAGGGACTGAAGAACTACAAGATTCCGAAAGAAAGGATAGACCATGCTGCGGATATCACCGTGGAGGAAGCAAAAGCCATTATAGAAGATGCCAAAGCCAACCCGCCCAAGAAAAAGGCACCGGCGAGGAAGAAGAAGACAGAATAATGTGCAGATGTGCAAGCAATTTTGTAGCGTATGAATGAAACAAAAGAAATCAATGCTCTATTCCATTTGCTGGACGATCCGGACCAGGAAGTGTTTGATACGGTAGCCAACAAAATACTGTTGTATGGCAAGGAAATTATTCCTAACCTGGAGCATTTGTGGGAGACTACGGTGGACGAATCTATCCAGGAACGGATAGAACAGTTGATTCATCGCGTGCATTACCAGGACCTCCAGGTAGCTATGCAGCAATGGACCCGGGCAGAAAACCCCGACCTGCTGCAGGGCGCTATACTGGTGGCCAGGTACCAGTTCCCGGACATGCAACCGGGACCTATCATGACGGAAATAGAGCGCATCAAGCGTAACATATGGCTGGAGCTGAACAACTACCTGACCCCGCTGGAGCAGATCAACGTGCTCAACAGCATGATCTATAACTATTTCGGGCTGAAGGGAGAGGAAGTAGCGTACATGCGCAAGAACCAGTTCTTTATTAACCAGGTAATAGAGGCCAAAAGAGGTAATCCCATCACCAACGGGGTTATTTACCAGAGCCTCTGCTCCATGCTGGACCTCCCGGTTTATGCCGTGAACATTCCCAGGCAGTTCATACTGGCCTATTTCGACTCTTTTTACGATTTTGCGGAGCCACCCAAACCGGACGACTACCGCATCCTGTTCTTTATAGACCCCATGCAGGGGCAGATCTATTCCCACCAGGATGTAGAGACCTACCTTAAACGAGTATCCGTACCGCCGGTACCGGCATACTATAAACCGCAGTCCAACAAACAGATCATCCGTTTCCTGCTGGAAGAGCTGGCCAAATGCTACCAGGATGACAAGGAAAGGTACAAGTATGACGAGCTGATGAACCTGATCAACATGTTGGCGGATTGAGCTGAAAGCTAAACGCATAAAGCAAAAAGCCGATTGCCTCGTAGATATTCGCGACAATCAGCTTTATGCTTTATGCTTTATGCGTTCTGCTAATTCTCCTGCTTTCCTTTCATTTTAGGATAGGACATCACGATCAGGTCGTTCATCACATTTACCGCCTCATCCAGGTAAAGGTCCTTTGCGCGGAACTTCAGCCAGTCCTTATTGCGGGCCAGCTTGGACGTATCGGAGCCCATCTTTTCCAGGTCTGTTTGCAGGTTGGTGATGTTCAGCTCCTTCAGCTTATCGTTCACCGCGTCATACTTTTTCAGGGCAGCGGCGTTGCTTTTCTGCTCTGCTTTGAAGGTTTCCAGGTTCAGTGAATAAGCATCCTGCTTATCCATATTTTTGATGGTGTTGATATTGTCCGTCATGATCTTGAACGCTTCGCTGCTGCTCACCCTTTGGGCGCTGTTACGTTTCAGCGCGTCTACGTTCACGGGATCGTACCAGGGAGTGTAGTTGGCTTTGGGTATTTCATCCCAGGCCAGGGCATCCTCATCTTTCTTCTCTCCCACTTCGTAATAAGGGTCCGGCAACACGATATCGGCGTTTACGCCCTTCAACTGGGTGGAGCCGCCGTTGGCGCGGTAAAATTTCTGCACGGTCAGCTTCAAAGCTCCCAGGGCGCCGATCTCGGGCTTGCTGGGGAAGAAATCATCCAGGTTGTACATCCGTTGTACCGTACCTTTCCCGAAAGTGGAAGCACTGCCAATGATCACGGCGCGTTTGTAATCCTGCATGGCTGCAGCCATGATCTCGGAGGCGGACGCGCTGTACTCGTTCACCATAATGGCCAGCGGACCCTCGTACTGCACATTTTTATCGCGGTCCGGCAGTACGATCTTGTCGCCGCCGCGGGAGCGCACCTGTACAATAGGCCCTTCGGGGATAAAGAGGCCGGCCATCTGCACTACATCCTGCAGGGAGCCGCCGCCGTTAAAACGCAGGTCCAGTATAATGCCTTCTACCTTTTCGGCTTTCAGCTTCTGTATTTCCTTAGCTACATCTATCGCGGAGCGGGCGCCATTCCTGTCCTGGAAGTCGGCATAGAACTCCGGCAGGTAGATGTACCCTATCTTATGCTTTCCGTTGATAATGGCGGATTTTGCAAAAGTGTCGTCCAGCACTATTTCATCCCGCACAATCGCAATATCCTTGATCGTACCGTCCACGCTCTTTACTGTCAGGCGTACCGTGGTACCCTGGGAGCCGCGGATCAGCTTTACGGCATCTTCCACCGCGTAACCGGTAATATCCACGGGTTCCTTGCTGCCCTGCGCCACTTTCATGATCACATCATTGGCTTTCAGTTGGCCTTGTTTCCAACTGGGGCTGCCGGTAACAATGCTCACGATCTTGATCTTGCCGTCTTCTTCCCGCAGTTGCGCACCAATACCGAAGAATTTACCGGCCATCTGCTCTTCAAAATATCTTTTGTCTGCAGGTGGCATAAAGTCCGTGTGCGGGTCCATCGTGGTGGTAATGGCGTTTACATACAGGCTGAAACGGTCGTTATCGTTCTGCTTATTCTTCAGGCGGTCAAAATAGCGGTCGTATAGTTGTTTTACCTTGGCCCGTGCCTCTGCTTCCAGCTCGGCATCTGTCTGGAACCTGGCATTCACCGAGTCCTTTTTCTTCTTATCCCGCAGTTCCTGCAGGTCGGTCAGCTTTTCCAGGGTGCGGTATTTCAGCACCTTGCGCCAGGCCTCCTGGCGGGCAGCTTCATCTGCCGGGAAGTCCAGCTTATCAGGGTCCAGCACTACCTTTTCCTCCTTTGTAAAATCGAAAGGCTTGGAAAGTATGGCCGGGTAGATCAGCGTGGCTTCATTAACCCGCTGTTTAATAAGGCTGTTAACCGCGTTGAAGCACTCCAGCGGCGCGCCCTGCAGCTCATCGTCTATATGGGTGGACAAGGCGGAGAGCTTGTCAATATCACTTTTCAGGAAAAATTTCTTTTCGCTGTCCAGGTCTTTCAGGTACTTGGTAAATACCTCTTTGGAAAAAGCATCATCAATGGGCTTGGGCTTATAATGACCTTCTTTCAGTATTTGTCCTACCAGGTTCATGATGATCTCGTAGCGGCCCGGGGGATCTTCGGCTTTCCCTAACTTACTGAAAGCCAGTACTCCACCGGAAATAATGATCAGCAGCACCGGTATTATCACTTTCATTCTTCTCATATGGATCCAAATTGAACTTTATCTATCAAATTTAAACTAAAATTGGCACCTGTTATTACAGGTAATCTGTGGTTTAACAAAATATTACCGCTAAAATCCTACCAATTTGTACACGGCTCCTGTAAACCCGTCGGACGTGGAGGCGCTGGTGAGCATGTACAGCTCTCCCGCCTCATCCTGGCCCCAGCTCAATATCTGCAGTCCACCTGCAGGGCGGCCGGTCAGCTCCAGGTCTGCACGTTCCCATTTCCTGCCGCTGTTCACCAGTACCCAGGTTTTGCCATTGTAATCGCCGTACACGTACCCCCCGTTCAGCGATGGGATAGCTTTTCCCCGGTATACATAGCCGCCGGTAACACTGATGCCCAGGTCGTGGTCATATTCATCAATGGGGGGTATCAGCTTGCTTTTATCCGCCCCATCCGGCACATTATACTCATGGAATCCTTCCATGATGCGCCAGCCGTAGTTGCCGCCTTTCTCAATGATATCCACCTCTTCGTACTTGTTCTGTCCTACATCCCCGGCAAACAGTTGTTTGGTGCCCCTGTCAAATGAAATGCGCCAGGGATTGCGCAGCCCGTAAGCCCATATTTCGGGGCGCGCTCCCTCCTGCCCCACAAAAGGATTGTCTTTGGGCACGGCGTAAGGAGTGGCGTCCACGTCTATCCGCAGTATCTTTCCCAGCAGGGTGTTCAGGTTCTGCCCGTTACCCGCAGGGCCATGCTTGTCGCCCGCGCCGCCGCCATCGCCCAGGGCAATGTACAGGTAACCGTCCGGGCCAAAAACCAGGTCGCCACCGTTGTGGTTGGACTGTGGCTGTTCTATTTCCAGCAGCACGCGTTTGGTGGCAGGGTCTGCTACATTGGGATTAGCCGACACGGTGAACTCCGCTACGCGGCTTTTATGGTTGCTGCCGGATACGTCTGACGGCACGCTGTAATACACGTAAAACTTCCTATTGCTTTCAAACTGCGGGTGAAAGGCAATGCCCAGCAGGCCGCGCTCATCGTAAGCCGGGTTGATCCTTACCATTTCCGCGCTTACGTCCAGGAATGGCCGGGTCAGCAGCTTTCCGTTCTGTACGATCCATACCTTTCCCTCCTTCTGGCAGATGAACAGCCGGCCACTGCCATCGCCGGGCACGCCCAGCGCCACCGGGGAAAGTATCCTGTTGGTGACCAGTTGCAGGCGGGCCTTGCGGGCCGGCGGCTCATTCCGGGAAGGACCGGCCTGGCACATCAGGCTGCCAGCCAGTAGCGGCACGGCCAGCAATAAACGAAGTGCATTCATAAAGAAGTATTGACTATAAAAATAATCATCCTGTTACAATTAATAATGAAGAATTAATAATCGTTACAGTGGTGTTTCATTGAAACAACTGTGGCCATCATTATTAATTATTAATTCTTCATTGTTAATTAATTTTGTGCCTGCAAATCAAAATTCATCAGCTTGGACACAGCGGCCACTACCAGGAACGACCCATATGCTTCCCTGCGCATCCGGGAATTCAACTACTACCTTGTTATCCGTTTTGCAATTGTGTTTGCCCTCACCATGCAGTTTACCATTGTAGAATGGAAAGTATACGAGCTGGCCCGTGATCCTTTCTCACTGGGGCTGATAGGGCTTTCGGAAGTGATACCGGCCGTGCTGCTGGCGCCCTTTGCCGGCCACCTGGTAGACCAGCGGGAGAAACGGGGCATGCTGCTGGCCTGCGTAGTGGCCTACATTGTGCTGGGCACCGGCCTGTTCCTCCTTACCTGGGACCGTATGGTGCAGGGTATTCCCACTCACTGGGTACTGAACATGATCTATGCGCTGGTGTTCATGGGCGGAATAGTGCGGGCCTTTACCAGCCCCTCCAATTTCACGATGCTGGCCCTGCTGGTGCCGCGGCAGTTGTATGCCAACGCCTCTACCTGGAGCAGCAGCGCCTGGCAGGTAGGCGGCATGGCCGGGCCTGCGCTGGGCGGCCTTTTTATACACCTGCTGGGGGTGCACTGGTCTATGCTGCTGGTGGTGATCATTTTCCTGGCGCCGCTGTTCAGCCTCCTGCAGATAAAACCCAAACCCATTCTCTATAAATCCCAGGGCGAGGGCTTTGTGGCGGGCCTTACCAAGGGCATGCGCTTTGTGTGGAACACCAAGGTAGTACTGAATGCCATGGCGCTGGATATGTTTGCGGTGCTGTTTGGCGGGGCTACGGCCATGCTGCCTGCCTTTGCCACGGACATACTGCATGTGGGCTCCCTGGAATTCGGTTTCCTGCGTGCGGCCGTGGCGGTAGGATCGCTGATGACCATGTTCATATTGGCTTACCGCCCACTGGTGACCAAACCGGGCATCAAGTTGCTGGCGGCAGTATTCGGCTTCGGGATCTGCATTATCGTGTTCGGGCTGTCCAAGAGCTTTTACCTATCGCTGATAGCGCTGCTGCTCAGCGGTATGCTGGACGGCATCAGCGTAATTACCCGGCAAACCATCCTACAGCTAAAAACGCCGGATGAGATGCGGGGAAGGGTAGCCTCTGTAAGCTCCATGTTCGTAGGCTCCTCCAATGAGTTGGGCGCTTTTGAAAGCGGCTTTGCCGCCCGGCTGATGGGGCTGGTACCTTCCGTAGTATTTGGCGGCTGCGTAACGCTGGTGGTGGTGGCTACTACCTACATCATTTCACCGGCCATGCGTAAGCTGGACCTGAAAGCGTAATATACAAAAGCTACCTGATCACTGCTTTCAGCTTTTCCAGCACAAAGTACACGGCGGGGCAGATGGTGCTGTTCAGGTAGGTGGTATTGGGCCTTTTAAAAAAATCGTAGCTGTCCGTATAAGGATAATTTTCGCAGTCTCCGGGACGCACCTCGTAAATGCTGCAATAGTTATCGCTACCCAGGAAAGGGCAGGGCGTTCTTTTTACCACGTAGTCCCCGTCTTCATCCAGGCGCAGGTAGGTTTCAATAAAAACAGACTCCTTTAATCCCAGGTGTTTGGAGATGCGTTTGATATCCGGGGTTTTAAACCGGGGGCTGATGGTTTTACAGCAGCCGGCGCATTGCAGGCAGTCAATATGGCTGAAAGCCTCTTCATGCAGGCCGGGCAGCAGTTTTTCCACGCCTTTCCCCTTTTTGGTCTGCAGTTTCTGCAGGAACTGTTTGTTGGCTTTCTGCTTTTCCTTCGCCTTCTGCTCCCAGTTTTGTAATAACGGATGGTCCATTGATGCAAAGGTACGCGGAAAGCGGAAAGCATAAAGCAAAAAGCCTGATTGCCACGGATAAATTCGCTACGGTCAGCTTTTAGCTTTATGCTTTCAGCTTTAAGCTCGCACCAACAATTTCATGACAATTCGTCTTTCCCGGCTGCCGGGTTTATCACCACAGTTTCCACAACCCCGGGGGCTTTTTGGCGATTGCTCAAAAACAATATAGCTTTGCACATTCTTTTCAATTTACCTGCTTTACATCATGAATCTTTTTGATATTCAACAAAATGAGTTTGTGCCTCGTCACATCGGGCCGAACGAATCTGAAACCAACCAGATGCTGGACGCCACCGGCATACCCTCCCTGGAAGCATTAGTGGACAAGACCGTGCCGGGCGCCATCCGTATGCAGCAGCCGCTGAACGTGCCGCCGGCCATGAGCGAAAGCGATTACCTGCGCCACCTGAAGGAGGTATCGTTGAAGAACAAGGTGTTCCGTAACTACATAGGGCAGGGTTATTATGACACTATTACTCCCAGCGTGATCCTGCGCAACATTTTTGAGAACCCGGGATGGTATACCCAGTACACGCCTTACCAGGCGGAAATATCCCAGGGCCGGCTGGAAAGCCTGCTGAACTTCCAGACCATGGTAACCGACCTTACCGCGCTGCCCATTGCCAATGCTTCCCTGCTGGACGAAGCCACTGCCGCGGCAGAAGCCATGACCATGTTCTTCAATGCGCTGAACCGCGATCACGAACACGTAACCCGTCCCAAATTCTTTATAGATAGCAACCTCTTCCCGCAAACGAAAGACGTGGTATTTACCCGCGCCATGCCCCTGCACATTGAGGTGGTGGTAGGCGACTATGCCATGGCGCAGCCGGACGCCTCCTGGTTTGGCGCCCTGCTGCAATATCCCAACGACCTGGGAGGTGTGGAAGACTACCGCGCCTTTATTGAAAAGGTGCATGCTGCCGGCGCGTATGTAGCCATGGCCACCGACCTGTTGGCCCTCACACTGCTGACGCCCCCCGGAGAGCTGGGCGCCGATGCCGCGCTGGGATCTGCCCAACGTTTTGGCGTGCCCCTGGGCTTTGGCGGTCCGCATGCCGCTTTCTTTGCCGTGAAAGATGATTTCAAACGGGCCATTCCCGGCCGCATCATCGGCGTAAGCGTGGATGCCCAGGGCAACCGCGCACTGCGCATGGCGCTGCAAACCCGCGAACAGCACATTAAACGCGAAAAAGCCACTTCCAATATCTGTACCGCGCAGGCGCTGCTGGCCAATATGGCCGCCATGTACGCCGTGTTCCACGGCCCCCGCGGATTGCGGAACATTGCCGCCCGGGTGTCCCTACTGACGGCGGCGCTGGCCGAAAAGCTGAAAGCCAAAGGCGTAACGCTGCATACCGCCCATTTCTTTGACACCATTGTGGTAAGCTCCGGCAATGTAGCAGACATCAAAGCCAGGGCAGAAGATGCCGGCATCAATTTCCGCTACTTCGGCGATCAGCGTATCGGTATCTCCCTGGACGAGACCACTACCATAACAGACGTGAATGACATCCTGCAACTATTTGATGCCGGCCGCCTCTCTGCTGAGCGCCTGCAGGCGGCGGCAGACCACGTCCCGGCTGCGTTGCAACGCAGCACGCCCTACCTGCTGCACCCGGTGTTTAACACCCACCACAGCGAAACGGAGATGATGCGCTACATCAAAATGCTGGAAAACAAGGACCTGTCGCTAAATACATCGATGATCTCCCTGGGCTCCTGCACCATGAAGCTGAACGCGGCTACGGAAATGATCCCTCTGAGCTGGAACCACTGGAGCAGGATCCACCCGTTTGCACCGGCCACTCAAACCGGCGGCTACCAGCAGATCACGGAAGAGCTGAGCCAATACCTTTGCGCCATCACCGCTTTTGATGCCTGCAGCCTGCAGCCTAACAGCGGCGCCCAGGGCGAATACGCCGGGCTGCTGGTGATACGCGCATATCATGAAAGCCGCGGCGAAGGACACCGCAACGTAATGCTGATCCCTATATCCGCCCACGGCACCAACCCGGCTTCCGCCGTGATGGCCGGCTTTAAGGTGGTAGTGGTAAAAGCCCTGGAAAACGGCTATATCGACGTTACCGACCTGAAGGCCAAAGCCCAGGCGCATGCCGCCAACCTGGCCGGTATTATGATCACCTACCCCTCCACCTACGGGGTGTATGAAGAAAGCGTAAAAGACATCTGCAATACCATACATGAGCATGGCGGCCAGGTATACATGGACGGCGCCAATATGAACGCCCAGGTAGGCTTAACGGCGCCCGGCCTGATAGGCGCCGACGTTTGCCACCTGAACCTGCATAAAACATTCGCCATCCCGCACGGCGGCGGCGGTCCCGGCATGGGGCCCATCTGCGTGGCGGGCCACCTGGCGCCTTTCCTGCCCGGGCATGTGCAGTTGAAGAACGGCAAGGGGCAGCCTGCCCATGCCGTATCCGCGGCACCTTACGGCTCCGCCAGCATCCTGCTGATCTCTTACGCCTACATCCGCCTGCTGGGACAGCAGGGGCTGAAACTGGCTTCCCAGTACGCCATCCTGAACGCCAACTATATGAAGGCCAGGCTGGAAAAAGCCTACGACATCCTGTATACCGGCAGCAATGGCACCTGCGCGCACGAATTCATCGTGGACCTACGGCCCTTTAAGGCCAGCGCCGGCATTGAAGCGGAGGACATTGCCAAGCGCCTGATGGACTACGGTTTCCATGCGCCAACCATGAGCTTCCCGGTGCCGGGCACTATTATGATAGAGCCCACCGAAAGCGAGGACCAGGCAGAGCTGGACCGCTTCTGCGATGCCCTGCTGGCTATCCGGGAAGAGATCCGCGCCGTAGCCGAAGGCCAGGCCGATAAACAAAATAACGTGCTTAAAAACGCGCCGCATACGCAGTTTGTGATAACGGCCGATGAATGGGCCTATCCCTACAGCCGCCAGCAGGCCGCCTACCCGCTGGAGTATGTGAAAGCCAACAAGTTCTGGCCCTCCGTAAGCCGGGTAAACAATACCGTAGGCGACCGTAACCTGATCTGTACCTGCGAGCCGGTAAGCGCCTACGCGGAAGCAGAAGCGTAATACATTCAGTATAAAGACAATAAACGAGGAAGTGTGGCACACCTTTGCGTGGCGCCACACTTTTTTTATTGTACATATATTAAAATTTCATTAATTACTCGTTTCTATATATATTAGCTATAGAAAAACCATACTATCTTATGCAGGATTTCTCTTTAATGACCACCGAAGAGCACTTTCTTTTACAGGATGCGCTTAAGAAAAATAAAAAGCAGGTCAGGAAGTTCGTTTTGATCGGCGTGGCCCTGATGATATTAGCTGCTGTAGTCCCTCAACTTTACCTCTACAAATACAGTACGCCTGAAGAAGCCAATCAATCCCTCCTTTCCATCACCAACGGCTGGTTCTGGGTGTGGATGCTCTCTTTTATCGTAGCGCTGGTATTTGCGCTGATCAAGGTAACGGAGGTGCGTTATTTTACCATCAAGAAAGACCTGATGGCCTTGCAGAAAGGCCAGATACAGGTACCGCTGGAGGCCATCTACCACGAGAACAACAATACGCAGACCAACTTTATGGTACTGCTGCCGAATACAAAAAGAAAGCGGCTGTTCTACTGGACCCGCGGCGCGCTGGATGGTTATAAGGTAGGTACTGAAGTGGAGATCAGCTACGCCAGGTATTCACGCGTGATCCTGGATATCAACAAGAAATAAAATACAAAGCCTCGTCCGGCAGCAGGTCCCGGCAATGCCGGGGCCCCGCTACCGGGCCGCCATGGCAGGCCGGCTGCTATTGATCTTAAATACCCTGAGAGAATCGTTATTTAGGGCTGCTACCACCATTCTTTCCCCGGTGGATACCTGGATAAGCGCCATGTCCTTTACATCTCCCGTGATCGCAAACCCGCTGGCTGCCGCCGGCACCGCGCGGAAACGCTGATCCTTCCCTCCCATCAGCAGGCAACCATACAGCGCATCATAACGGCCCGTCATTACATCCGCCTGGTATTCATTACCAGCCAGCAGCAGGTCCGTATAGCCGTCACGGTTCACATCTTCGCAAACAATCGCATTTACGGGGGCAAACTGTGCTTCCATAGGCAACGGATGCTTCCGGAACTGTCCTTTGCCCAGGTTTTCCAGGAAGCAGCTCCGGGTCTCGTCGCAGGTAAAGGCCTGCAAGCCTTCCTTTCTGCCTTTGAAAATATCTTCAAAAGTGGCCTTTGCATAGTCCCGGTGGTAGAGGAACTGTTTTTTTACAGCCGGTACCTGCTCTGCCAGCGGGCCACGGTTAATGGCCGGGTAGGAATGCCGCTGCCCGTCCCTTCCCCGGATGTAGTAAAAAGGAACAGGGTCTATACTGCCATTGCCATCCAGGTCGGCGGCAAACAGTTGCATGGGGTGTGCGGTATCTGCATGGTACACACAGTTCAGCCCATAGTTACCGGCTACCAGGTCCATATCGCCGTCATGGTCCATGTCAAAGGCGGCCAGGCTGCGCCACATGCCGTTCATATGCTGCAGGCCGGTGGCGCCGGTCACCTCCTGCAGGCGACCGTGGTTGTTCTTAAAAAAGCGCACCGGCATCCAGTCGCCGGCAATTACCAGGTCCGTTTGCCTGTCATTGTCCATATCCGTCCATACGGCGGCGGTCACCATGCCGGGCTTCACCAGGTCAGGGCAAACAGTAGCTGTTACATCCGTAAAAATGCCACCGTTATTCTGCAGGATGAAAGCCCGTGGCGACAGCGGGTAGCTGCCGGATACCCTGCCTCCTATGAACAGGTCCGGGTCGCCGTCCCCGTCATAATCACCGGCGCTTACACAGCCGGCAATGGTGCTTACCTGCGGGGGAATGGCAGCGGGCTGCAGGGAAAAGTTGCCTTTGCCGTCGTTCAGGTACAGGCGGGGGCGGTAATATTCCGACTCTTCGGGATAACGGGTATCCCCGCAAGTCACCAGCAGGTCCTGATCGCCATCACTGTCGGCGTCCAGCAAAATGCAGTCTGCATCCTCCTGGTACTTGGTGCTGTCCAGCAGGTTGCGGGCGCTGAAAGTGCCGTTGGGCTGCTGCAGGAATACTTTGCCGGAAAAGTTAAACGCGCCGCCGGCAAAGAAGTCCGTCAGCCCGTCGCCGTTCATATCGCCGGTGGTGATATAAGGCCCCTGCTGGGAGTACTTTTGCGGCAGCAGGCGTTGTTTGTTGAAATCATTGACCGGGTTATCCACGTGCCGGTATGCTACCTGTACATTATTGGTCACTTCTTCGAGCCAGGGAGCCGGCCGGTTCACAGGCGGCGGGCTATAAGGCGCCGCATCTTTATAATGCAGAGTAAGCACCGTATCCGAAGGCACGCGGTGCAGGACCTGGCGGCGGTTGCCCGGCCACAGCACTACCACGGAGTCTGCCCCGGACCGGCCGCCCAGGCCAAACAGCAGCCGCTGGTCCACGGAAGAGCAGTAGCCCCGCACGGGAGACTGTTCCTGCATATAGGCTTTTCCGTTATAATACACCCACACTTTGGCGCCGAAGCCGTGCCGGTTCAGACTGTCGCCTGCCAGGTCAATGCCCAGCCAGTGGTTACGGGCGTTGTTCACAAATACAAAAGCAGGTTTATTGATGTTGTTCACCACCAGGTCCGGGTCGCCGTCGTTATCCAGGTCGGCCCAGGCAGCGCCGTTGGACATGGAGGGTTCGTCAACGCCGGCTTTTCCGGATACATCCTTAAACGTATAGTCTTTATTGTTAAGGTAGAGGTAATTACGGAGGTTGATATGGTCCAGCGACAGCAGCTTTTCCCGGATGCGCCGGCGCTGCTCCTCTTTATCACGGGTATTGCCCATAATGTTGTTGCTGAAATCCAGGAAATCGGCGTTGATAAAATCCCTGCCGATGCCGTTGGTGATGTGCATGTCTTTCCAGCCGTCATTGTCAAAGTCCGTCATCAGCACACTCCAGCTCCAGTCCGTTTCCGAGATGCCGGCCAGTTGGCCTATTTCGCTGAAGTAAGGCACCTGGGCACCGGGATGGAGGCCATTGTTCAACTGCAGCATGTTGCGCATGAATTCCGGCTGGTATCCCATGGCCCGCTCCGCCTGGTAGCGGTCGTAGCTCATGAAGGAATAGGTAAGCTTCTTTCTTTCATTGTCCTCAGGTATCATATCCAGGGTGGCAATGTCCGGCCAGCCATCATTGTTAATGTCCGCCACATCGGCGCCCATGCTGGAATAGCTCTGGTGGCGCAGGGCAGCGGCCACCTGGTTGGTAAAGGTGCCGTCATGGTTGTTCAGCCACAGCACATCGTTGGAGAGAAAATCGTTGGCCACGTAAATATCCGGCCAGCCGTCGTTATTCAGATCGCTGATCACCAGGCCCAGCCCATAGCCGTCTTCCCTGATGCCGGCTTCCAGCGTAACATCCGTAAAAACAGGATGGCCGGCGCCCTTTCCCGGGCCGTCATTGCGGTACAGTTTGTCATTGGCCGGGGAGCGGCCGCTCAGGTCTTTAGGCAAAATTGTGTTGGCATTGGGACCGTTGAGCATGTAATTCATGAGGTACATGTCCAGGTCGCCGTCCTGGTCATAGTCAAAGAAAGCCGCCTGCGTAGAGTAGCTGGTATCTGCCAGCCCGTATGCCGTAGCGCACTCCTTGAATGTAAGATCATGCTGGTTGATGAACAGGAGGGTATGCGCGCGCTGCACCAGGTTGCGGCCAAAGGTGCAGACAAATATATCGTCATAGCCATCGTTGTTCACATCCGCAATGCTAACGCCGGTGGCCCACACCTGCTGTGTGCGCAGCCCGGCTTTTTCCGTTATGTCCTCAAAAACCAGGTTCCCTTTGTTCAGGTACAGGCGGCAGCTCACCTGGTTACCGGCAAAGAAGATATCCTTCAGTCCATCGTTATTGAAATCGCCAATGCCTACGCCACCGCCCATGTACCCGAACTCGTTGATAAAGGAGCCGGTACTGTCGGCCTCGCGTACATCATTGCTGAAGTGGATGCCGGATTGCGCTGCAGGCAGTGCTGTAAACAGGGTGTCCTGTTTTGCCTGCCTGCACGCAACCATGCATATGGCAATAGCTATGAAAAGGTGCCCTCTCATTAATAGCCGACGTTTTGCCGGGCAATACCGGCTGCACCCAGTTCCGGGTTATTATCTATTTCCGCCTGCGGAACGGGCAGCAGCTCATCGCGGTTAGCCCGGAAGTAAGGCAGGGGATCTGTTGTAAAGTAGCCCTGCTTCCTCCAGCGTAAAATGTCGCGGTTGCGTATTTCCTCACCACCCAGCTCTACGGTCTTTTCGTGCATAATGGCCCTGATCAGCTCTGCTTTATTGGAGCAGGGATATTGTGCCGTTGGATAAGGCGGCATTTGCACGCCGGGACGATTGCGTACCTGGTTAAGATAGCCTGTTACTACGGCAGGCGCACTGCCCAGCTCCGCTTCGCATTCCGCCATCATCAGCAGCACCTCGGCATAGCGGATAATGCGCTGGTTAATGCCGCCGGGACGGAAAGTATTGTTATCCTTATAGATCAGCATGAACTTCCGCCAACTGATCTTTTTGGTAACGCCGTTCACTACAGAAGAGTTGCCGTTCTGCGCAGCGGCTGTCAGGGTATCCATATTGTTATTATATGTATCGCCGGTCTGGTATACGGACATGGCAAAACGTGGGTCTGTTTTAGCAGCGCCGGTGGCGGTATTCTCAAATTCGTTCAGGTACCTGTTGGAAGGGATCAGGTTACGCCAGGCGATGGGTGAATATTCCTGGTTGCGCACCGTGCTTTGCGGCTGGGCATTGGGCTGGTCATCGCCGGTATAGCCCCAGTTAAAGTTATTGTCGCCCCGGTCAAAGAACACGGCTTCAAAAATAGATTCTGCATTGAATTCATGCTCTTCATCAAAATTATGGCTGTAGTTATCCATCAGCCGGTACTGGCCGGAGCTGATCACGGCCTCCAAAGCGGTTTTGGCGGCGGCATAATCGCCCATCTGCATGTAGGCCCGGCCCAGCATGGCCTGCGCGGCGCCTTTGGTGGCCCGGCCCAGGTCCGCCGTAGTGGCGGGCAATACGGCGGCGGCGGCGGTCAGGTCCTGGATGACCTGCAGGTATACACTATCCTCCGATTTGCGGGCCTGGAACTGGCTGGGCTCCGTTACCTGGGTGGTATACACCGGCACCGCACCCCACATGGATACCAGCTCAAAGTAGGCCCATCCGCGGAAGAACAGGGCCTCCCCTACGCAACGGTCGCGCAGCTCGTCATTGTCCGTTACATTCGGCCCGTTGTCTATCACGGTGTTGGCGCGGTGTATAACGGTATACAGGCCGTTCCATACATCGTCTACCAGCGCATTGTCCGTGGTAGTGGCGCCGTTCAGTATCTGCGCGCGGGGCACTTCCAACTGGCCGCCCCCGGAGGCTACATCATCGCCACGGAGATCATGCACAAAAAACCATTCCCTGCCTACCAGCGAGCCGGAGTGAAAAATGGAATAAATAGCATTGGTGCCGCTCAGCAGCTCGGCGCTGTTCTTGAAATAGGTTTCCAGCGTAGGGTGGCTGGGGTCCGTTTTATCCAGCTCCTTGTTACAGGCAATGATAAGGGAACCTGCCACCAGCACTGTACCTGCCAATATTTTATAGAGATTTGAATAGTTCTTCATGTCAAAAATGTTTATCATGCTCGGTTTCAGTTAATTAAAAGCCCACCTGCAGGCCCACCTGGAATGACCTGGCCGCCGGGTACTGCCCGTAATCTATGCCGTTGGTCAGCGTAGTATTCTTGGATCCTATTTCCGGGTCCCAGCCTTTATAGCCGGTAAATGTCAGCAGGTTCTGCGAGGACACATATACCCGGAAGTTGCTGATATGGCCCCTGGTAAGGGTCTGCAGCTTTGAGCCGGGAATGGTGTAGCCCAGTATCACATTCTTCAGGCGCAGGTAAGAGCCGTCCTCTACCCAGCGGGTGGAAGGGCGCACGTTCTGGTTGGGATCGCCGCTGATTGCGCGGGGAACGTCTGTATCGGTATTCTCCGGCGTCCAGGCATCCAGCACGGCTGTACCGGCATTGAACAGCCTGGCCATACCTTCTGAAATGATCCTGGCGGCATTGAAGATCTCGTTGCCCTGCACGCCCTGGAAGAAGAGGGACAGGTCAAAATTCTTGTAGTTGGCGCCCAGGTTCAGGGCATAGGAGAAATCCGGGATATAGCTGCCCAGGTAGGTACGGTCTGCATCGGTGATCCTGTTATCGCCGTTCAGGTCTTTGAATTTCAGGTCGCCGGCGGCTGTTCCCGGGTTCTGCACCGGGCTTCTCTGCACCTCATCATTACTCTGGAAAATACCTTCCACCACGTAGCCGTAGTAGGACTGGATGGGATGCCCGGCCTCTGTGCGGGTAATGGCGGTGCCGCCGCCAAAGTCCTGGTCGCCGCCTTCATTGATGGTAGCGTTGGGCGTGTTCAGCTTCAGCACCTTGTTGCGTATGAAGGAGATGTTGCCTGTAGCGTTCCAGGTAAAGGCGCCCTTGGTTTGGTTGTAGCCTGCCTGCAGCTCAAAACCCTTGTTCTGCATGGAAGCGGCATTAATATAAGAGCCTACGCTGTTAAAACCGAAAGAACCGGGTGTAGGCACATTCAGGATCAGGTTATCCGTTTTGCGCCGGAAATACTCTGCGGAAAGGGTAATGCGGTTGTCCAGCAGGCCCAGGTCCAGCCCTATGTTGATCTGCTTGGTCTTTTCCCATTCCAGGTTGGGGTTGCTGAGGGTATTGTAGTAAGAGGCGTTGCCGGTAGTATTTTCATTGTTGAAGGGATAGGTGGCGCCATTGGCCCGTACAATCACCTGCCAGGGATAGTATACTCCCCCGGTGGTTACCCCATAGAATGCGCTGGTGGCATCCAGTCCTGTTTCCCCGTAGCCGGCCCTTACCTTCAGTTCAGAAATGGCCGGAACGCCTTTCATAAAAGGCTCCTGGTCTATCCTCCAGCCCACGGATGCAGAGGGGAAGGAAGCATACTTTTTGCCGGGCGCCCAGATAGACAGGCCGTCGCGGCGGATGGCAGCGCTCAGCAGGTATTTTTCGGCGAACTCATAACTGATACGGCCGATGTAAGACACCAGGAAGTTCTCTGCCCTGATGGACCGGAAGCTGATGTTGCTGGCGCCGTCAAAGGTTTCAATATCGTTGGAAGCCTGGTTGCCGGTACCGTTCTCCTGGTAATACTTTTGTCCCTGGGTTTCAAAAACAGCGGTGGCATTCAGGTGATGTCGGCCGAATGTCTTATCAAAGGTAAGCTGCTGCGTATATAACTGGGTGACGGCGCTGCTGCGCATGTCTGTAATGGTGGCTACCGGCGCATTCCTGCCCTTGTCATCAAATATGGGTGAGAACTGGTGCTGGAAAAGGTTCACATAATCCACGCCAAAGGTGGAGCGGAATTTCAGCCAGTTGGTGAAATTCACTTCCAGGAAGGCGGTACCCAGCAGCTTGAAGGTTTTGTTATGCGCATTGCCCAGCAACGTGGCGTCTTCCACCGGGTTGGTGGGGTCCGCCCCGTCAAAGCTGTTCTCCGCGCCCCGGAAGCCGCCATTGGTGGTAGGATCATATACCGGCAGGTAAGGCATGCTCCTCACCACGTTCACCAGCCGGGTCCTGTTCCCGGAGGTGTTGTCATAACGCTGATCGGAGTACGAAAAGTACAGGTTCTCTCCAAAGGTGAATATTTTGCTGATGTTGTGGTCCGAGTTGATCCGGTAGTTGCCCCTTTCATAATTCACGCCCTGGGCAATGCCGTCCTGCTTGAAATAACCGGCAGATGAATAGAAGCGGGATTTCTCATTACCGCCGCTTACGGAAAGGTTGTGCTGGGTGATGATACCGCTTTTGAAATAAGCGTCCTGCCAGTCGGTATTGGTTTGGGCAAAGGTTTGGTTGGCCCCCTCATATATGGGCTGGTTGAAATTATCCGGTTCCAGGCGGGGCGGCAGCGCAATGCCGGCGGCCCCGTTCAGGGCCCTTTCATACTGCAGGTATTCCTGTGTGTTCAGGAGGTCTATTTTATTCCAGGCGGCTTGTGTGCCTACATAGGAGTCCAATGCTACTTTCAGCTTGTCATCCCTCCTTCCTTTTTTGGTGGTGATCATAATCACCCCGTTGGTGGCCCTGGAGCCATAGATAGCCGCTGCGCTGGCGTCTTTCAGCACCTCTACGGATTCTATGTCGCGGGTGTCGAAGTTGGAAAGGTTACCGGTAGGAAAACCGTCTATCACATACAGCGGGTCCGATGCAAAGCTGATGGAGCTGATACCCCGGATCCTAACCAGGGCGGAGGTACCGGGAGAGCCGTTATTGGTCACCGTAAGACCTGCCACCCGGCCCTGCAGGGCCTGTTCCACGCTGGCTACCGGCAGCTCTGAGATGGTTTTGGAACTAACAGAAGCAATGGCGCCGGTAAGGGTGCTTCTTTTCTGCGTGCCATAACCTACCACCACTACCTGTTCCAGCAGGGCCACATCGGGCTCCATCTGCACATTGATGGTAGTTTCGGCGCCCACCTGTACGGAGTACACCTTATACCCTATCATGGTGAATTCCAGTGTTTCGCCGGCCTCCACGCTGATGGAGTAGTTACCGTTGGCACCGGAGGTGGTGCCCCTGGAGGTGCCTTTTACCTGTATGGACACCCCGAACAGCGGGGTGCCGGTTTCATCCGTCACCTTCCCGGTCACCACCTTTGCCACATAACCATCCGGTATCAGCTTGTCCGGGCTGATGTTCAGGGGCAGCAGGTTGCCCTGCGCATCGGATTTCTGGGTGAGCACGATCTGGTTGCCGGATACATGGTAGCGGATCTCCAGCGGCAGCAGCAGGCGGTCCAGCACTTCGCCCAGGCGCTGGTCGTGCGCGCTGAGGGATACCTTTTTGCGCGCGGGTATTTTCTGTACGCTGTATACGAACTTTATTTCGGCCAGTTTACTGATCTCGCTCAGCACGGTCTTTACCGGCTGCTGGTCGGCCACCAGGTTTATCTTCCTGTCCAGCACCTCCTGGCCGCTGGTAGGTTTGGCGTAGATCATTCCTGTAAGACAGTTTACTAATAACAGTGGAAGCAGCCCTATCTTCATACACCGGTAGATTAACAAGTTAGTGGGTGTCCTTTTTTTCATAACTTTGGAATGTTTGTTTGAAGCAATCAGTTTTAGCAGACGGGTGCCCCGCAAGTGCAATGTTGCGGGGCCATTTTCAGAGCCGGTATTGTTCGCAGCAATACCGGTTCTTTTGTTTGTTTGTGTTTATGTGCTATACATACAAAAGTGTTTACGATAGTTAGTTTTTCATTATTCAGTTACAACCGCTGGCCTGGATCACCACCTGGCCTTCAATTACTTCATAGGTAGCGCCTACGGCACGGCATACCAGGTCCAGCTTACGGTAAAAAGGTTCTTTTCGCAGGTCGGCGGTAACGGTACAGTACTGTAACAGGTCTTCATCGTACACAATGCTGATATCATAGGCATTAGCAATGGCATCAAATACTTTTTTGAGGGGCGCTTCTTCATATACCATATTTCTGTCTACTTCCGCAGGTACGATCATCAGGGGATTTTCCAGCAGCACCTTCTGGAATTTCTGCGCCGTTTTCTCATACACCAGGCGCTGGTTCGGCGCCAGTATCACCTCGCCGGGATTACCGGGAGCATTGTTCTCTGCGCCGGCACGCCCGCTGGTATTGGTGTACACGCTTACCTTACCGGTTCTCACGGTTACCTGTATGGTGGTATCATTTTCAAAAGAGCGAATGCAAAAGCTGGTGCCTAACACCTTGGTAACAATATCGTTGGCAAACACCCGGAAAGGCCGGTTGGGCATCCTGGCCACGTCAAAAAAAGCCTGCCCGGAAAGGTACACATCCCGGGTGCGGGCGCTGTCAAAACCTGCGGCGTAAGCAATGCGGCTGTCCGGCGCCAGTTCTATGACGCTGCTATCCGGCAGGGTCAGCCGTATGGGGGAGCCGGAGGTGTTCACATTTTCCACCAGTTGCCGGTGAGCGGTCAGCGCTGCATAGGACACCTGCCGGATAGGCGCCTGCCGGGTAAGGGCAAAATACGCGATGCCCGCCAGGGCCAGCAATATGACCGCTGCCGCTGCATACCGCCGGGTGTGGCGGCTGCGGACCCGCCGCAGCGCAGGCGCCGGCTGCTGGTCCCGGATGGTTTGCAGCAGTCTGTCCACTTCATGCGCCACCACCTCTGCAGGAACGGGCTCCTGTGAGGTCGTAAGCGACTCCAGTATGCGCCGGGCCTCTGCAATGACGAGGTGCTTCCCCGGATGCCGGCGCAGCCAGTCGTTCCAGAACAGCTCATCCTCCTCCCGTTGCTCATGCACCCAGCGAATGAAGTCCTCGTCCAGCACAAAATCGGTAATATCAAACAACCGGTAATCCTTTATCATATCGCTATGTTACACTTATTAAGTTCCGGGAACCGGTAAATTCTACTGGAAAAAATGCAATTATTTTTTTGAAGGGGATGCTAACGGGTCACAAAATCAGTGTGCCACAGGCTTCTGAGCTTCTGGATGGTTTCATGGAGCAGGTTGTAAACGGACTGCCGGCTGATGCTCATCAGCTCTGCTATCTGCCCGTGGTCCAGGTGCTGATAGAATTTGAGGTAGATCACTTCCTGCTGCCGCCTGGAAAGCAGGGAAAGCGTGCGTTTCAGCCGGGCTGCTTTTTCTTCGGATATCTGCCTTTCAATAATGATCTTTTCAATGGAGAATTCATGGAAGAACTCGTAACCGGCATGCGGCGGCGCAATACCCGCCCTGCGGTCATTGTAATACAGCGCCTTAAGTACTTTATTCTTGACGGCGCGCAGCAGGTAGTAGCGAAGCGACAGGATGCCGCCGGCCGTTTCCCGCCTTTGCCACAGGCTGATAAATACTTCCTGGATGCCATCCTTGATCACGGATTCATCCTGTGAGAACCGGGCCGCATAATTGTAAAGATCCGCATAGTAATGCTTCATGAGCTTGGCCAGCGCCTCTTCACTGTGCTGTTGCAGTTGTTGCAGCCAGGATGCTTCCAGTTGTGAAAGACCCTCTTTCATTTCATTATCGATAATTATCTGTCAGACGGCCGGATGACACCTTTCATTAACTGTAACTTGTACACTTATTATGGGAAAGGCCGGTTCCACTGGTTGATGATTGTTCATAACGTTATTCCAAATTTAAGTATAATCAGCTAATTCGCCACCCGGTTTTTCAGGATTGCAGCGCCTCCCTTATTTTTTTGGGGAGGGAAGCGGCCACCAGGTCATAGGAATGCCGGATCCACTCATACAACAGCTTGTCCGGGATGCCCGCGTGTGTAGCTACTGTGTTCCAGTGCTTTTTGTTCATATGATAGCCGGGTGTTACGCCATCGTAGCGCTCCCGCAGCTCTATGGCCGTTTCAGGGTCGCATTTGAGATTGATGCTTTCAAAATTCTCCAGGTCAGTAAGGGCGAACATTTTACCCATTACCTTATATACAAGGGTATGCTCGCCAAAGGGAAATTCTTCCGTCACTCCTTTGAGGGAAAGGCAATATTCGCGGAATTGTTCTATATGCATACACCGAATTTAGTAAATTTATCAATTGATCTAAACCGCTTACGATTATGCAAAAATACCTGTGGCTGGCATGTGTCCTCCTGCTGGTATTGCCGGCAGCCACCAAAGCCGGTAATATTAATGAAGATTCTCTCTGGGTGCGTGCGCATTACACCAAAAAAGAAGTATACATTCCCATGCGGGATGGTGTACGGCTGTTTACCGCCATCTATGCTCCCAAAGACCATTCGGAAAAGCATCCTGTATTGATGATGCGCACACCGTATAGCTGTGCTCCCTACGGCGCCGATGCATTCGCGCAATTCTGGCGGACCTACGCCCTTCAGTACCTGAAAGAAGGCTATATTTTCGCGATACAGGACGTAAGAGGCAGGTGGATGAGCGAGGGCACCTTTGTGGATGTACGCCCGTTTAACCCCGGTAAAAAGGGTAAAAAAGATATTGATGAAGCCAGCGACACCTACGACACCGTGGACTGGCTGGTAAAAAACCTGGAAAGCAACAATGGCAAAGTAGGCCAACTGGGCATTTCCTACCCGGGATTCTACAGCACTATGGGCGCCCTGAGCGGGCATCCTGCACTGAAAGCGGTGAGCCCGCAGGCGCCGGTAACAGACTGGTTCATAGGCGATGATTTTCACCATAACGGCGCTTTTTTTGTGATGGACGCCTTCGCCTTCTACAGCTCCTTTGGCAAACCGCGGCCCAGGCCCACCAGCGTGGGACCTGCCGGCTTTGACTACTATACGCACGACAATTACAAGTTTTACCTGGAAACAGGCGCGCTAAAAAACTTTGCCCGCCTGATGGGCGACAGCATCGCCTTCTGGAAGGACCTGTATGCGCACCCCAACCTGGACGAGTGGTGGAAGGCCCGCAATGTGCGCACGCACCTGAAAAACGTGCAACCCGTTATGCTGGTAGTGGGCGGCGTATTTGACGCGGAAGACTGCTTTGGCGCCTGGTATACCTACCAGGCCATTGAAAAGCAAAGCCCGGGCACCAACAACCGCCTGGTAATGGGGCCCTGGTACCACGGACAGTGGGCCTCCGGCGATGGTACGCACCTGGGCAACGTGCGTTTTGGCAGCAATACTTCCGAATGGTATATTCAAAACATAGAAATTCCTTTCTTCAATTATTACCTGAAAGGGAAAGGTCCCGAGCCGGATATTGCGGAAGCCACCATCTTCTTTACCGGTGAGAACCAGTGGAAAAAGCTGCCGCAATGGCCGCCTGCCGATATGCAGCCGCAAACTGCTTACCTGCAGCCCGGCGGTAAGCTGGGCTTCCAAAAGCCATCCGGCAGCAACCGCTTCAGCGAATACATCAGCGACCCTGCCAAACCGGTGCCGTACACAGAAGACGTGCATTTTACCCGTACCATCAATTATATGACGGACGACCAGCGCTTTGCCGCCCGCCGCCCGGATGTGCTGGTATTTGAAACGGATCTCCTGGAGCAGGATATTACCCTGGCAGGCCCCGTCACCGCCAACCTGGTGGTGAGCACCAGCGGCACCGACGCTGATTTTATTGTGAAGGTGATAGATGTGTTTCCCGATGATTTCAGGTACGAAACGGATGCGCCTGCCGAGCACCGGCGCGTGCCCGCCAGTACCTACCCGATGGGGGGCTACCAGATGCTGGTACGCGGGGAGGTAATGCGGGGCAAGTTCCGCAACAGCTTTGAAAAACCGGAGCCTTTTGAGCCGGGCCAGCCCACCAAAGTGCAGTTTACCCTGCCGGATGTGGCGCATACCTTTAAAAAAGGGCATAAAATAATGGTACAGGTACAGAGTTCCTGGTTCCCGCTGGTAGACCGCAACCCGCAACAGTTCATGGACATCTACCACTGTGATGACAGCGATTTCCGGAAGGCCACCATCCGGGTGTACCATGACGCGGAGCATGCCTCCGGTATCGTTCTGCCGGTTGTAAAATAATTTTTAAGAAAAAGCGATTACCTTTATACAAATCCACATGACGTTATGAAAAAGCCAATACTGATCATCAGCCTTTCCTTTGTTTTCGTGGCCATTATGCTGCTGACCGCTATAGCGGCAACCGCATAATTTAGCTATCTTGCCGGCCAATATTTGACAACCGAGATACGTATGATCAGAAAATTCCTATTCCTGGGGGTGCTGGGCCTGGCAAGCCTCCACGGCTATACGCAACATAAGGGCAAGGCCAAAACGGCCCAGGGCCCTTTACTGAAAACAAAGCTGGACTCCGTCAGCTATGCCATCGGGCAGGATATCGGCAGCAGCCTGAAAGCGCAGGGGCTGGACCACCTGAACACGGCCCTGCTGATGAAAGCCATCCAGGACGCCACTAAGGACCAGCCATTATTATTAACAAAAGCACAATGTGATATGAGCATCAGCGAATACCTGCAGCAACTGAAAGCTGAAAAGGTAGCGAAGAACAAGATGGCCGGCGAGCAGTTCCTGGCGGCCAATAAAAGCAAACCGGGCGTGGTAACATTGCCCAGCGGCCTGCAGTACCAGGTAATGCAGGAAGGTACCGGTCCCAAACCGGCTGCTACCGACCGGGTAAAAACGCATTACCAGGGCATGCTGATAGATGGTACCATCTTTGACAGCTCCGTACAACGGGGCGAGCCGGTTACCTTCCAGGTGGGCGGCGTTATCAAGGGCTGGACAGAAGCGCTGCAACTGATGCCCACAGGCTCCAAATGGAAACTGTTCATCCCCGCAGACCTGGCCTATGGCGACCGCCAGGCGGGCCCCAAGATACCGCCGGGCAGCACACTGATATTTGAAGTGGAGTTGCTGGAGATCGTACCCTAGTAAAGTATAAAGGATTTTTGATAAAAGGGAAGCTGTTACAGCTTCCTTTTTTAGTTTCCGGCCACTCTTCCCACCCTTTGTTCCAGCAACACCAGGTCCGCCAGCACCATGGCGGTCACCGCTTCCAGTACCACCGGCACGCGGAGAGCGATGCAGAGATCATGGCGGCCCTTTACGCTGAAGGTTTCCACTTCGCCGCTTTTAATATTCAGAGTTTGCTGTTCCTTTGGAGTGCTGCTGGTAGGTTTTACGGCTACGCGGAACACCAGGGGATTACCGTTGGTAATGCCTCCTACTACGCCGCCAGCGTTATTCGTGGCTGTTTTTCCGGTATCATCCACAATGGAGTCGTTATGCTCCAGGCCTTTCATACGGGCGGCGGCAAAGCCGGCGCCAAACTCAATGCCTTTAATGGCAGGAATGGAAAAAGCCGCATGGGCAATGCAGGATTCCACGGAATCAAAGAACGGCTCACCCAGGCCAATAGGCAGTCCATCCACGGTGCATTCCACGATGCCGCCTACGGAGTCCTTTGCAGCGATGGCCGCTTCCAGGCCCTGCTCCGGGTCGGCAAAGCCGCCTACTTCCTTTAAATGGGCCTTTACGGTAATACCCGCACCCAATATCTTTTTGGCGATCACGCCGGCCGCTACCAGGTTGAGCGTAAGGCGGCCGCTGAAGTGCCCCCCGCCCCGGTAATCCTCGAAGCCGCCAAACTTTTTGGTGGCTACAAAATCCGCATGTCCCGGCCGGGGAAACTCCCGCAGCTTTTCATAATCGGCGCTGCGGGTATTGTTGTTCTCAAAAAGAATGGTAATGGGCGCACCGGTAGTACGGTCATTGAACACGCCGGATTTAATGAATGGCAGGTCTTCTTCCTTGCGGGGAGTGGTGCCCCGGGCGCCGCCCTTTCGCCGCTCCAGGTCCGGCAGGAAATCTTCCTGCTGCAGGGGGATGCCGGCCGGCACGCCGTCAATATTTACGCCTACGCTGGCGCCATGCGATTCTCCAAAAACGTTCACCCGGAATATTCTGCCAAAACCATTCATTGAGATCAGATTTACTTTTTAATTTTTAACTGCAGCTTCCTCCCTTGTCAGGGAAGCGCCTATCTTCTGCAAATGTTCAAAAAATTCAGGATAGGATTTGTTAATAGCCTCTGCATTATCAATCACTACGGGCTTATCTGCGGTAAGGGCCGCTACGCCGCAGGCCATGGCAATGCGGTGATCATTGTGGGAATGCACGCCGGCGCCTTTAATACCTGTACCGCCATGCACCAGCATTTCATCGCCCATCAGCTCAATGCGGATACCCATTTTCCCGAACTCCTCCTGCAGGGTTTTGCCACGATCGCTTTCCTTATGCGCCAGCCGGCTCACGCCTTTAATTTTCGTAGTACCGTTACAGTTAGCAGCCAGGGCTACCAGCGGGGGAAACAGGTCCGGGCAGTCTGTAGCATCAAAATCAAATGCCTGCAGCCCGCCTTTTTCCACGATCACGGTAAACACGCCGGGCATAATGTGCGCGCCGGCTTTTTCAAGCGCCTGGAGGATCGCTTTATCCGATTGGGCGGACTGGGTGTTGAGGTGGTGCACCTCCGCTTTACCCGCCACTGCAGCAGCTACCAGTAAAAAGGCCGCGCCGCTCCAGTCACCTTCCACCGTGTACTCGCCTGCGCGGTACGCCTGCTTTTTGCCGAAGCGGAACTGCTCAAAATTGCGCTGCTCCACCTTTACGCCAAATTGCTCCATCAACTGCAGGGTGAGCGCTATATAGGGCTTGCTCTTCAGGTCCTTTACGGTGATGGTGGCATTTTCCGCCACCGCTCCGTAGGCCATCAGCAGGCCGGTCAGGAACTGGGAGCTGAGGGAGCCGTCGATGGTAATGTCTTTCGGTTGCAGGGGGCCTTTGATGTGCAGGGGCAGCTTTCCCTGGTTGGTGCTGCACTGTACGCCGAGCTGCGGCAGCACCTGCTCAAAGAAATCCATGGGCCGCGTAGCCAGGCTGCCATGCCCGTTAATGGTAATGGCCAGGTCCGCCAGCGCGGCAATGGGGGTGAACATGCGGATGCCCAAACCGGATTCCCCGCAGTTAATAGTATCATAAAATGGCTTTACCCCGTTGCTGGTGATCTCTATATCCTCCCCTACCCGCCTGATCCTGGCGCCCAGGTTTTCCGCTACTTCCAGCGCGGCCAGGCAATCGTTGCTGAAGCCGGGATTGTGGATCAGCGTTCTCCCGTTGCTCAGCAATGCAGCGGCTACTGCGCGCTGCATGGCGCTTTTGGAAGGATTGGCGGTAACCGTGCCTCTTATTTCACCCGGTGATAGTATGACTTTCATGTGGTTCTTTCTTTCAGTGTTTTGATAGTTGAAGCAAGATGTACGAAGTATGAAAACTCCGGACAGGTCCTACTTCCTACTTCCTACTTCATATTTCTTACTTCTTACTTCGTACTTCCTGCTTCACATTTCCTCCAGCAGCTTTTTCAGTTCTGTCAGCGGCACCGGCTTGGTAATGGCCTTCCCGATGGTTTCGAGCAGTACGAAATGGATCACATCCTTTTCGCGTTTCTTGTCCAGCCGGAAAATGTCAAATACCTTTTCCTTGTTGGAGGTCAGCGTTACCGGCAACTGGTAATCGTTAATGAGCCGTATCAGCCGGTTGGTCTGCTCAGCCGGCAGCCCGGCCAGCTTCTCGGATATCTTGGCGGCAGCTACCATCCCGATGGCTACTGCCTGACCATGCGCGATACCTTCCAGCTTTTCCACCGCGTGCCCCAGCGTATGCCCGAAGTTGAGCCAGCGGCGGGAGCCGGTCTCAAATTCATCTTCCAGCACCACCTGCGTTTTCAATTCCACGGACCGTTCTACCAGGTAGCGCAGCACGTCCACGTTGCGCTCCATTGCTTTGTCGCGGTGCTGCTCCAGGTAGGTGAACAGGTCTGCATCCAGTATGCAGGCATACTTGATGATCTCTGCAAAACCGTTGTGCCACTCTTCATCCGGCATGGTGGCCGGCAGCGTGTAATCAAAGAGAATGAAGGAGGGCTGCCGGATGGTGCCCAGCATGTTCTTGTGCTGCCCGTGGCTGATGCCGTTCTTGCCGCCGATGGATGCATCCACCTGCGCCAGCAGCGTAGTGGGCACAAAACCGAAGGGAATGCCCCGCATGTAAATGGCGGCGGCAAAGCCGGCCATGTCCGTGAGCATACCGCCGCCAATGCCTACCAGGGTGGTCTTGCGGTCTGCTTCCAGCTCTATAAGGCCGTTCACGATCTGCTGCAGCACTTCCATGTTCTTGTTCTCCTCGCCGTCCGGTATCACCAGCTTTTTCCAGCCGGGTAGCCTGGCGCCATGATGTTGCTCCACGTTCTCATCCATCACCAGTATGGTCCGCTGTATGTCCACATATTCCCCCAGTCTGTCCAACTGCCCGTCCAGGTAGTAGGTGGTGGCGCTTTGCCCGAATTGATGTTTGAGTGTCCGCATATTTATTTTTCCTTGTCCTCGTTCATTACCCGGTTCTGCCTGTTGATGGATTCCAGGTGCACGGCGTCAAAGTATTTCAGGATGAAATCCTTGGTCAGCCCCAGTTTTTCGCCTTTGCGGATACCGCGGTCCAGTATTTCGTTCCAGCGGTTGGTCTGCAGGATGGTGATGTTGTTCTCTTTCTTGTACTCGCCTATTTTTTCGGCCACCTTCATACGGTTGCCCAGCAACTGCATGATCTCGTCGTCGATCTGGTTGATCTGCGCACGCAGTTTTTCCAGCGCCGTGTTGAATTCCTTTTTATCGGTGCGCTCATGCCTCCATGTAATACCATCCAATATCTCTGCCAGTCTTTCCGGCGTTACCTGCTGCTTGGCGTCGCTCCATGCATTGTCAGGGTCTACGTGGGTTTCCAGCATCAGGCCGTCGTAATCCAGGTCTACCGCTTCCTGGGCAATGTCCTGCAGGATGTCGCGGCGGCCGCCTATGTGGCTGGGATCGCAGATCATGGGCAGCCCGGGCATACGGCGTTTCAGCTCGATGGGCAGGTGCCACATGGGCGCATTGCGGTATTCGGTATTGCCGTAGCTGGAAAAGCCGCGGTGTATGAGGCCCACTTTGGTGATGCCTGCTTTCTGGATACGCTCTACCGCGCCTATCCACAGTTCCAGGTCAGGATTGATCGGGTTCTTGATCAATACGGTGGTATCCACGCCTTTCAGGGCATCGGCTACTTCCTGTACGGAGAAAGGGTTTACCGTAGTACGGGCGCCTACCCACAGGATGTCCACGCCAAAATGCAGCGCGTCTTCCACCTGCTTGCCGGTAGCTACTTCAATAGCAACGGGCATGCCAGTAAGCTCCTTGGCTTTCTGCAGCCAGGGCAGCCCCCTGGTGCCGATGCCTTCAAAGGAGCCGGGGCGGGTACGGGGTTTCCAGATACCGGCGCGCAGGACGTCTACCTTGCCGGTTTTTGACAGCGCCAGCGCCGTGGCCAGCACCTGCTCTTCCGTTTCTGCGCTGCAGGGCCCTGAAATGATCAGCGGCTTCTTGTCAGATGACGGATCAGCGAATTTTGTTTTTGCTAAGATCTGTTCCATGAGTGATCGTTATTTTAAAATTTTCCTGATTTTATTGGATTTCTGTATCAATTTATAGAAGGTGTCGTAGTCTTCCGCTTCCAGTAGCTGCTTCATCTGCTCCAACTGGTGGATATGCTCTTCCAGCACGTCCAGCACATTGCTGCGGTTGTGCTTGAAGATAGGCACCCACATGTCCGGCGAGCTTTTGGCCAGCCGCACCGTAGATTCAAAACCGCCGCTGGCCAGCTCGAAAATGCGCCCCTGCTCCTTTTCCTTTTTCAGCACGGTCAGCGCCAGCGCAAAAGAGGTGATGTGGGAGATGTGGGATACGTAGGCCGTGTGCAGGTCATGCTCCCTGGCATTCATGTACACCAGGCGCATCTGCAGTGCGTCTACCAGGTTTTCCACCAGCTCCAGCGCGTCTTCATCGCTGTTCATTACATCGCACAGCACCATGGTGCGGTTGGTAAAAAGGTCTGGTATGGCGGCTTCGGGGCCGGAATACTCGGTGCCGGCCATGGGATGGGCCGCTACAAAGCGTCCCCTGTTGGGATGGCCGGCAACGAGCTGCAATATTTTTTCTTTTGTAGAGCCCATGTCTACGATCACCTGGTGTGGCTGCACCTTGTCCAGCACGGCCGGCAGCAATTGCAGCAGCGCATCTACCGGTATCGCCAGTACGATGAGCTTTGCGCGCTGCAGGGCGTCTTCCAGGCTCGCGGCTTCGTCAATGATGTTTAGTTCCCTTGCTTTCTGCAGGTTGCTTTCCTGCTGATCCACGCCAATGACCCGGCTCACCATCCCCTTTTCCCTGAGGGTGATAGCCAGCGATCCTCCGATCAGTCCTACTCCTATGATAGTTGCGATCATGTGCTTAATTATTAATTGCTGACCTGATCCGGTTAATAGCTTCATCAAATACCGCTTCGTCCTTACAGAGGCTTACGCGGATGTAGCGCTGGCCGTTACTGCCAAATATGCCGCCGGGGGTAATGAACACCTTTGCCTGCTGCAGTATCCGGTCCGTAAGCGTGTAGCCGTCCTGCTCCGTGGCGGGAATAGCGGCCCATACAAACATGCCTACCTGGCGGGTATCAAAAGTACAGCCCAGCAGTTCCAGCAGCTCAAACACCTTGTGACGGCGGGCGCGGTAAATGCTGTTCAGGCTGTCGTACCAGTCCTGGCCCAGCTCCAGCGCCTTTACGGCAGCCATCTGCACCGGCTGGAACATGCCGGAGTCCATATTGCTCTTGAAGCGCAGCACTTCATTGATCCTGTCTGCACTGCCGGCCAGCATGCCTACCCGCCAGCCCGCCATGTTGGAGGATTTGCTCAGCGAGTTGAGCTCCAGCACCACCTCCTTTGCACCCGGCGCCTGCAGCAGGCTTTCCGGGCGGTCGTTCAGTATAAAGCTGTAAGGATTATCGTGACATACCAGGATGTTATGGGTGCGGGCAAACTGCACCAACTGCCGGGCAAAGTCCGCACCGGCCATGGCACCGGTAGGCATATGGGGATAGTTGACCCACATGATCTTTACGCGGCTCAGGTCTTTTTGGGATAAAGCCTCCAGGTCCGGCAGCCAGCCATTCTTTTCTTCCAGGTCGTACTCCACCACGGTAGCGCCGCTCAGTTGTACGGCGGAGCGGTAGGTAGGATAGCCGGGATTGGGCACCAGGGCTTCATCGCCTTCCTGCAGGTAGGTCATGCAGATGTGCATGATCCCTTCCTTGGAGCCTATCAGCGGCAGCACTTCGGTATCTGCATCCAGGGTTACGCCGTAGAAGCGGCCGTACCAGTCCGCCATGGCCCTGCGCAGGGCAGGTATGCCCTTGTAGCCCTGGTAGGCATGGGTGCCGGGCTTTTGCGCCTGCTCGTTCAGCGCGGCTATCACGGAAGGATGCGGCGGCAGGTCCGGGCTGCCTATGCCCAGGTTGATGACGTTGGCGCCTGCCTTGTTCATCTCGTCTATCTCGCGCAGCTTCCTGGAAAAGTAGTATTCCTCCGTGTGCTGTAATCTTTTGGCTACCGCTATGTTCATAAATTCCAATGTTTAAAAAATTCTAAATTCCAAATCCCAAACCGTGCATATATCCCTTAAACTATCGGTAAACTGCTATTTGTAAAGTAGCTGTCCTCCGTTTGGGATTTGGAATTTGGATTTTTCAATGTGTATTACCTTTTTTATAGATGCCTAATACTTTCAGGTTTTCTGTCAGGGGCGTGATGCGCGCCAGCCCCTTGTTAAAAAGCTCCAGGTCGTCAAACTCCATATCCGCGTGGAAATAGTAGGTCCATTCCCGGGCGGGTATGGGAAAAGACTGCAGCTTGGAGAGGTTGATGCCTGCGTCCGCAATTTTGGTCAGCACCCTGGCCAGGCTGCCCCGCTCGTGCGAGGTATGGAAGTATACGGAGGCCTTGTTGGCATCCGGCACCGGGGCCGTCCCGTTACGGGAGATCACCAGGAAACGGGTATAATTGTTCCTGACGGTGTGGATGTTGGGCGCAATGATCTCCAGGCCAAAGATATCGGCGGCCAGCTTACCTGCAATAGCAGCGGTGCTTTTAAGCTTTTTCTGGTGCACATGTTTGGCGCTGAGGGCCGTGTCTTCGGTTTCCACCAGCTTCATATGCGGGTGCTTTTCCAGGAAGTCCATACATTGCAGCAGCGCCATGGGATGGGAATGCACCTCCCGGATATCTTCCAGGGTCTGGCCCGGCAGCACCATCAGGTGTTGTTTGATCTGCAGGTACACCTCCCCGTTCACATGCAGCCCGGAGTTCTTGAGCAGGCTGTAGTTGGGCAGGATGCTTCCGGCAATTGAGTTTTCGATGGCCATTACGCCGGCGTCCACATCGGGCTGTTGTTTCACCTTTTTCACCAGCTCTGCGAAAGATGCGCAGCACTCCACTTCCGTATGCCTGCCGAAATATCCCTGTGCAGCTATCTGGTGAAAAGATCCTTCAAAACCCTGGATTGCGATCCGCATAAAAATGTGTTTGTTTAATAATGCTTAACTGGTCATAATAAAAAAGGTCCCGGGAGAGCCGGGACCCTTTTTATTTGTAACTAGCTGATATTTTATTAGTTATTACAAAAGAGTCCCGGCCTTCTCCATATAAAAGAAGTAAAAGAAAAAGTAAAAAAAGTAAAGGCCGAAACGCTGCTGTAACATATCTCTTTAAATGTTATTTATATAATAAAGAAAGGCCCCCTTTTCCAGGAGGCCCTCGTTGCTAGTTTCTTTATGTTTTCTGATACTTACAAGCGACCTCCTTATTTCTGATACCAGAAAAAGTAAAAACCATAAAAGTATCCAAAGGTCGCAGTGCGTATCATGTTGAATGATTGTTTGCCCGACAAAAATACGGCGCACTTTTTATTATCCAAGCCCTGGGGCGAAAAATTATATTTTTTTCAATAAAAGACCTAAAATACTGTATTTCATTCAAAAAAGCAGCATCCATCGGGCTCAGGTATAAAAAAGCCGCCCGAACGGATGTCCGGGCGGCTTTTTATTAATAACCTTTTTTGCTTGCCTTCGCTTAGTGAGCGGTTGTGTCAGCAGCAGCGCCTTCAACAGCGGATTTAGCTGAGTCAGCAATAGCGTCCATGGTAGAATCTGCTACGCTTGCAGTAGAGTCGATCGCTTCAGTTGCAGCTTCAGTAGTTGCATCTACAGCAGAATCAGTAGATTCACCAGTACCAGCGCCGGAACCGCAAGCTACTACAAACAGACCAAAGGCCATTGCTAAGAAACCGATTTTCAGTACGTTCTTCATTGTACAATGTTTTTTAAAGGTTTAGTAATTTTTAGTGATAATTTACTCTTTATACCGGGTTGGCTAAAAGGTAACCCAGGGAATGGAGAAAAAATTCCAAAATCCAAATCCCAAAATCCAAACTGGCGGATGGGGACCTGCATAAATATCTGCCTGCCAATAGTTTAGTGGATACATTTCCTGGTTTGGATTTTGGGATTTGGATTTTGGATTTTTTTTTTTGCTACTTTGTGGGTTACCAAACGGACATAATTGTATTAATAAGTGAATGATCATCTGAACATAGCAAAGGACAGGGGCTTACTGGAAGGACTGGCGCAGCATGATGACAAGGCATTGAAAACCATTTACCTGGATAATTACCCGGTAATCCTGAGGATGGTGCTGCAGAACAACGGATCGGAAGATGACGCCAAAGACCTGTTCCAGGAAGCCATGATCGTGTTGTATGAAAAGGTGCAGGAAGGCAATTTTGACCTTTACAGCAAGCTAAAGACCTTTTTATACGCCGTTTGCCGGCACCTCTGGCTGAAAAAGCTGCAAGGGAATACCTGGCAGACCACACTGCCGGAAGAACTGGAGGCCACCCTGCCCCTGGAGGACAGCCTGGAGCAGCACGAAAAAAAGGATGCACAGTTCCGGGTGATGGAACAGGCCCTGGGCAGCCTGGGAGAGCCCTGTAAAACATTACTGGAAGATTATTACCTGCGTAAGCTATCCATGCAGGAAATTGCGGAAAAGTTTGGCTATACCAACGCGGAAAACGCCAAAAACCAGAAATATAAATGCCTGATGCGGTTAAAGAAATTGTTCTTTGAGCGGTATCGGTCCACGTGAACACAACTTTAAAATAACTATACAAACTATAAGGGAACGGTGATGAAACCAGGGGTTTCATCCAACCGGCAAAAGATAAAGGAGGAGATACGGATGAAAGATCAGCTACATTTATTACAGGAGATAGAGCGCTACTTCGAAGGGCACATGAGCGACGAGGAAAGGGCGGCCTTTGAAGCGCTGCGCCTGACAGACCCGGAGGTAGACCGGCAGGTGGAAGAGCAGCTCCTGTTCCTGGAAACCCTGCAGCAATACGGCCAGCGAAAGGACCTGCAAAACAAGATGGACCAGATCCATGCCGCCATGGGGCCTCATACCGCCGCTGCGGACGGCATGCCCGAACGCCCGGTAATGCAGCCCCTGCGCAGCAGGACACCGGTGACCCGCAGGCGCGCCCTTACCAACCTGGCGGCAGCAGCCTGCATCGCCCTGGTTACCTCGCTTACCACCATCGCCATTATGCAGCAGGCGGCCAAGCGCAAAAGCACCGCCCAGTATGAAGATGTAAGAAGGGTGCTGAATAATATACAACGCTCGCAGAACGCGCTTATCAACGATATTAACAGCAACAAGAAAGCGCCGGCCAACCCCGGCACCTACGGCGGCACCGGCTTTGCCATATCCGCCAACGGGTATATCATTACCAATTACCATGTAGTGGCGGGAGCCGACTCCCTGTATGTGCAGAACAACAAGGGAGAAGCCTTTAAAGCCAGCAGCATATTCGAGGATATTTCCAGCGACCTGGCTATCCTGAAAATAGCAGACAGCACTTTCAAGAGCCAGCCCCTGCCCTACGCGCTGAAGCCGCAACAGGTGCGCCTGGGCGAAGAAGTGTTCACCATGGGCTATCCCCGCGACGAGATCGTTTACGGCAAAGGCTACATCAGCGCACAAACCGGCTTTAACGGGGATACCGTGGCCTACCAGGTAGCCATCCCGGTAAACCCCGGCAACAGCGGCGCCCCCCTGATGGATAATGAAGGGAACATCGTAGGCATCATTACCGGCAAGCAAACCTCCTCGGACGGTATTGCCTTCGCGGTAAAATCAGCCCACCTGAAACGCCTGCTGGAGGAAATGCCCAAGGAAAAGCTGCCCCGCAGGGAATGGACCCGCAAAAACCACCTGGAGCACCTGCCCCGGGTAGACCAGATCAGGAAGCTGGAAGATTTTGTGTACATGGTGAAAGTATATAACTAAAAAATTGGCCTTAGATCAAATACAAAGGGCTGTTCCGTAACTGGAACAGCCCTTTTTTTTATTTTGCCTGCCTGTTAATCTTTCTTCCAGGCCCGGTATTTATCCGTGATCCAGTAGATCAGGTCTTCATGCCGCATCATGCGCATGGTTTCATAATCCGGGTAATTGCTATGCATAAAAAGCTGCAGGGAATCGCCTTTCAGGCCCGTTACCTGGCTTACCAGCAGCGGGGTATAGCGGGAATCAACATACCGCTGCTGCTCCGCTTTCTCAAATATCCGCTTAAACTCCCTTTTCTGCTTTTCCTTCCTGGAGAAACGGGTAAAAGGGCTGAAGGTGATGCCAAAGCCCTGCGGGGTATTGTCGCCTGCCAGGGGCTTATTTTCCTTTTCCAGGATAAAGGCGTATTGCTGGTACCGGGCAATGGAATCCAACTGGTAAGGAGTATACCTGGCCGTAACCTCTACGCTGCGCAGCATGCGGTTTTCCACTTCCAGCTCCACGTTGCGGGTCTCAGTGCCGGACATTTGGCGCACCACGATGCTGTCCGGCCGGTATCCCACAAAGGAAAATACGATCAGATCACGGGGATTGGCATTGATCCTGTAAAACCCGCCCTGGTCGGAATAGGCTCTTTTACCCGTGGTTTTGTTGATAATGGAGGCATAGGGCAGCACCAGGTTGTTGTCCTTGTCTTTCAACTGGCCGGTTACCACCACCTGGGCCTGCAATTGCTGTACTGCCAGCAGTAAAGAGCCACCCAGCAATAGTGCACTGATATATTTCTTCATCCTGTTCATCGGATTGCTTTGTTTGAATCGGTTCATGTTATCTGAATGTTCAAACAAAGTAACTCACAAGTTGTTAAAAAAAAGAAAAATCCTCCCCTTGACAGGAGGATTTTTTTATAGTAGGGCAGGCATAAGCTGTTACATTACATCGATCTTAACATTTGTATTACCTCATCCCTGGTTTTGCCCAGCTTTTGCTGGAGCCTGCCTATCAGTTCATCCTCCTGTCCGTCGGCGTACGTCAGGTCGTCGTCAGTCAGATCTGCGTACTGCTGTTTCAACTTACCCTTCATTTCATTCCATTTTCCTTTGATCTGTAATGTGTCCATAAGATTGCGTTTTATGGTGAACAATTGATGTACAGCCAGGAAAAATCCAAAGACTATGCCAGCCGCACCTGTATGCGTGCCGTGAATGTCTCCTCTTCACCGGGCGCCAGTTGCAGGAGGCCCATACCATTGTTAAACGCGTTGGGGGCACCGCTAAGATGCTCTATGGCAATACTACGGCGCTCCGGCGGGGTATATACCTGTAATATGGGATAGTTGTGGCCGGGATAGTAATCAATAGCGATCCCCTGTTGCGGGTCCTGCAGGGTGCATAAAGGCCCGGGCCGGTCAAAGCGAAGCATAAAGGAATTATCCAGTATCACGCCTTCCAGCCGCTGAGGCTGCAGGTAGTCCGTGCAGGGTAGCAGGCGGCCCGTAGGTACAAGCTGATCATTGAATTCCACCAGTTGCTCGGCGGAAAAACGCAGCTCCAGTCCATCTATCGCGCGGCCGGTGGTAAAATACGGATGCCATCCATCCATCACCGGTATGGCGGTGGCAGCACGGTTAGCAAGGGTAGTGCTTACTTCCAGCGTATACCCTGGCAGCAGGCGGTAGCGTACCCGGCAATCATAAGGGAAAGGATAACCAGCATCCGTACCCTGGTACGCATATGCCAGTTCCACTACCGCCGTAGTGTCCGCAGCCTGTTGCCCCGCCACGGTAAAAGCAGCATCATACAGCAGCCCGTGTATGGCCTGGCCGGGCAATACGGTTTTACTGATCCGGTAAAACTGTTGCTGCCATTGGTACTCCCCGCCGGGAATACGGCAGGCAAAAGGGCTGAGCTTTACGCCTTTAAAGGTATTGGCAAACTGCTGCCGGTACTCCTCCAGGCTGCCATAGCTGTCTATGATATTCAGCAGTTGCCCCTGGTGCGGCACTTTAAACGCATGCAGCATGGCGCCACAGGCAGGTATGATCTCTGCCTGCGCACCGGTATCATCGTCTTTTAAAGCAATTATATCAAAACCATTGTGCTGAAAGCTGTGTATACTGAAAGGCATTGTTATTTTCCAAAATGTAGCCGAAATTACACAACCTGGTGATAATGTTGGTAAAATAAAAACGATGTCAGCAACACTACCTGAAGTTTGGATGCGCGGCCCGGTAGCAGACGTACCGGCCCTGCTGCAGCCCGTGGCCCATGCCCTGTTACAGGCAAAAGAAGAGATACGCGCACTATTACAGGACTTCCCGGAGTCACTGCTGTGGGAGCGCCCGGCCGGTACAGCGGCTGTTGGCTTTCATTTGCAGCACCTGGCCGGTGTGCTGGACCGGCTGTTTACTTACGCTAAAGGACGCATGCTCTCACCCGGGCAACTGGCCTACCTGGAGGCGGAAGGAAAAGCGAATGCTGATGTACCCGCATTGCTGCAGGCATGGGAGGCACAGGTGGAGCGTTCCATTGAACAATTGAAAAGCACCGATCCCGGTTCCCTAACAGAGGCAAGAGCCGTAGGGCGCAAACAACTGCCGGCTACGGTGCTGGGACTATTGTTTCATGCGGCGGAGCATACCATGCGGCATACGGGGCAACTGCTGGTAACGGTGAAGGTGCTACGCCACACCTCCCATCCCCTTTAACCACTCCCCGTACACTTCCTGGTACAGGGCCTGTTCTTTATCCGGCTCCACGGTGGCGATGCATTCCATGCCGCGGAAGGCGTCTGACAGGGTGTATACGCCTGCGCCTACCCCGGCAGCACGGGCGGCGCCCTGCGCACCGTCTGTATTATACAGCTCTATCACTACATTAAGGGTATTGGCAAACACCTGGCGGAAAAGGGGACTGAGGAACATGTTGGCATGGCCGGCCCTTACGCGCTGTATGTTCATCTGCATCTGGGTCATGATGTCCACGCCATAGCGAAGAGCAAATACGATCCCTTCCTGCGCTGCACGCAGCAGATGTTCCTTGCCGTGGATATTGAATTGCAGGTTTTTGATGGTGGCGCCGGTATCTTTATTTTCCAGTATGCGTTCCGCGCCGTTGCCGAACGGGTAGATCCGCAGGCCACCGGCGCCGGCCGGCGCCTGGGCTGCCAGGACATTCATCTCGTTATAGGGCAGCGCGCCGGCTACGCCCCGGAGCCAGCTATTGAGAATGCCGGTACCGTTCAGGCACATGAGCACCCCATTGCGTATATCCGTTTCCGTGTTATTCACATGCACAAAGGTATTCACCCGGCTCTGCTCGTCGAATGCGATCTGGTTATGCACGGCATATACCACCCCGGAGGTGCCGGCCGTAGTGGCGGCTTCGCCGGGCTGCAGCACGTTCAGGGAAAAGGCATTGTTCGGCTGATCACCCGCACGGTAGGTAACGGGAATGCCGGGCGCCAGTCCCAGTAATTTCGCGGCTGCTTCGGTAAGCTGGCCCTGGTGGCCAAACGTAGGCACAATAGCAGACAACAGCGCCCTGTCAATTTTATAATAGTCCAGCAGCGACTGCGCTACGTCATTGGCAGCAAAGTCCCAGAAAATGCCTTCGGACAGGCCCGATATGGTGGTGCAGGCTTCCCCGGTCAGGCGCATGGCGATGAAATCACCGGGCAGCATGATCTTGTGAATGCGGGCATATACCTCCGGCTCGTTCTCCTGCACCCAGCGCAGTTTGGAGGCGGTAAAGTTGCCGGGAGAGTTCAGCAGGTGCTCCAGGCAATACTCCTGCCCCAACTGGGCAAATGCCTTGTTGCCGATGCCTACCGCCCGGCTGTCGCACCAGATAATGGAAGGGCGCAGCACCTGCTGGTCCTTGTCTACACATACCAGCCCGTGCATCTGGTAAGCAATGCCGATGCCGGCAACGGCTTTGCCGTCAAAGGCATGCTGCTGCTGCAACAGGCGGGTAGCATGCTGCACTTCCTGCCACCAGCGCTCCGGGTCCTGCTCGGCCCAGCCTGCCTTTGGCGCCTGCATGGGCATTTCCTGGGCAGGACTGGTGGAGGTAGCTACACATTTACCGCTGGCTGCATCCAGCAAAGCGGCTTTTACAGAAGAAGAACCTATATCGTAACCGAGTAAATACATTGTTGAAAATTTGAGATCATTACCAGAACACTGTGTACAACGCTGCCAGGATACCACATATCAGGATCGCGCCTACTGTAAAACTACCGGATGTTTTGAACATGGAAGCATCCACGTCCAGCCCCTTGGGGTTGTGCTTGCTCTTCGGGTCCAGCAGGGTCATGATCACCATGATTGCGATAATGATCACGAATATCCAGCCCATACGGTCCAGGAAAGGCATTTCCGGCAATACCAATTTAATACCGGCAGAAAGAGGAATGGAAAGTCCTGCACCTACCAGCGCAGCATCTGCTGTTGTACGTTTCCAGAAGAAGCCCAGGATAAAGATGGCGAATACGCCCGGGGAAATAAAGCCGGTGTACTCCTGTATAAACTGGAAGCCCTGGTCCAGGTTGCTCAACTGCGGCGCTACTACCACTGCTATCAGGCAGGAAACGATAATAGCGATACGCCCCACGCGCACCAGTTGCTGCTCCGTAGCATCTTTTTTGAAGAAGTGCCGGTAAATGTCCAGGGTAAAAATGGTACTGATACTATTGGCTTTACCTGCCAGGGAAGCCACAATGGCGGCGGTGAGCGCGGCAAAGGAAAGTCCCTTCAGACCTACTGGCAACAGGTTCAGCAGCACCGGGTAGGCATGGTCCGGTTTAACGGTGCCGGTGGCATCCATCATTTCCTGCTGGAACACGCCGTTCTTATACAGTACATAAGCGGCAATACCGGGCAGCACTACGATCACCGGCATCAACAGCTTCAGGAAAGCGGCGAAAAGGATACCGCCCCGCGCGGTCTTCAGGTCGGCGCCCAGCGCGCGCTGGGTAATATACTGGTTACAGCCCCAGTAGTTCAGGTTCACGATCCACATACCGCCTATCAGCACTGTTAACCCGGGCAGGTCGTTATAATAGGGATTGGATTTATCGAAGATCATATGAAAATGCTCCGGCGCTTTCTGGCGCAGCATGCCCAGGCCCTGCATCATGCCTTCGCCGCCAAAATGATCCGCCACCAGGTTCAACGCCAGGTAGGTGGTAGCCAGGCCGCCCAGTATCAGGAAGAACACCTGTATCACATCCGTATACCCGATCACTTTCATACCGCCCAGGGTAATGAACACGGCAAAAATGGCCAGGCCCAGCACGCAGGTGGTGAAATTGAAACCGGATATGGTTTGCACGGCCAGCGCGCCCAGGTATAATATAGAAGTAAGGTTCACAAATACATACAGCAACAGCCAGAATACCGCCATCACGGTGCTCACACGATTATCATACCGCTGGGAAAGGAACTGCGGCATGGTGTAGATCTTGTTCTTCAGGTATACGGGTATAAAGAATATCGCTACGATTATTAAGGTGGCAGCCGCCATCCATTCATAGGTGGAGATGGCCAGGCCCATGGCAAAGCCGGAGCCGGACATACCGATAAACTGTTCTGCGGAAATATTGGATGCGATCAGCGAAGCGCCAATGGCCCACCAGGTAAGGGAGCCTTCTGCCAGGAAGAAATCTTTGGTATCGGCAGTGGATTTCTTCTTCTTATGATAGATGTAATAACCGTAACCGGCTACGATAACAAAATACACCAGAAATACGGCGTAGTCCAGGAATTGTAAGCTCTTTTGCATAATTCTTTAACGTGGTAATGAGATAATGGTTTTATCCGGTTACCGGGTGATTGGTAAAAAACGGATGAATATAGGAAAGTATTTTGGAATGGAAAAATTAGTTGTGCTTTGTTAACATTGCAGCCAGCTCCTCGCCCACTGCGCTGCCAATAGCTACTCCCATGCCGCCGAGGCGCAGGCCTAAAAATATTTTTTCAGACCAAGCCTGCAGCAGCGGTTGCTTGCTGGCGCCAAACGCCATAATGCCTGTCCAGCGGTCTGCTACTGTAAAAGGATGATGCGGCAGGATGATGGTGCGCAGCTTCTCTTCCAACTGCTGCTGTATATGTGCGTTCAGCTCAAATGCCGTGGTGGCCTCGCCGGCAAAATCCAGGTGGCGGCCGCCGCCAAACAGCACGCGGCCCTGCAGCTCCCGGAAATAATAATACCCCTCTTCCATGTGGAAGATGCCGGTAAAAGGCAGGCCGGGCACCGGGTCTGTGATCAGCACCTGTCCGCGGCCGGGCTGCAGGTCGATATCCGGGAGCAGGGTTTTGGTGAAGGCATTGGTACATACCGCCAGCCTTTGGCAATGAAAAATAACCTCTTCCTGTACAGCGGAGGTCTGTGCTATAACATTAACGCCTGTACGTGTTTCTTCAAAACGGGTAACCAGGCAACCGGTCTTGATCTCTACCTGCTGCGCGATGGCCAGATCGGTAAGGCGGCGCATCATTTTGCCGGTATCCAGCTCACCTTCATAATTATTCTGCACCAGCGCAGCAGTATACTGAGGATGGAACCCGAAGGACCTTATTTTTTCATTGACCTGGGTAAAGGCTTCGCCGCCCAATACCGGCTGCAGCAGGGCGTTGGCGGCGTCCAACTGCTGCAGGGCGGGCAGCTCCTGCCGGCTGATCAGCTCATAGCTGCCCTGCTCGCGGTAGTCTATATGGCTGTCGCCCAGTCGCTGCCGCAGCAACTGCAGTCCTTTGCGGCGCATGGCTACCAGGGCCGCCACTTCCGCAGGCGTTGAGCTGCGCAGGTCTGCCAGTATTTCGGTGAGGCTGCCTATGCAGGCAAAACCTGCATTGCGGGTACTGGCCCCGGTGGGCAGCAATCCCCTTTCCAGCACCAGCACACGGGCGCCGGGCCGGCGCTGCCGGATGCTGATGGCGGTAGAAAGCCCGGTAATGCCGCTGCCCAGCACTATATAATCGTAATGCAGGAAGCTTTGCTTCTCCCAATAACTGAGCATGAGATGAAATTTCAAAAAATCCCAAATGCCAAATCCCAAAAAATGCCAAATCCCAAATTCCAAATTGGATGCAATCCCCAGCTACCAGCAACGGTTGCGCTGTTCTGAGAGCCTGCTTACCGTTTGGGATTTGGGATTTGGAATTTGGAACTTTCTAATTAGGTAGTAACACCACCTTTCCCTGCACGTGGTGGGACTCCAGCAACTGGTGCGCTTTGGTCACCTCTTTCAGGGGAAAGCTGGCGGCCACTTTTACTTTCAGCTTGCCAGCGGCCATCAGGGCGGCGATCTGCTCCATACGCTCTCCCGCCGGCCTGACGCTCATCCATACCACCCGCACGCCTTTTTCCTTTGCCCTGGCCAGCACGTCCGGGTCGTCTTTGAACATGGAAGGCAGGGATACCAGCACGCCGCCCGGCTTGATAATGTCCAGCGAGCGGAGGGCTGTTTCACCACCCATGCCATCCAGCACCACATCTACGGGCGCCGTGGCGGTTTCAAAACGTTGTTCCCGGTAATCAATGCACTCATTGGCGCCCAGTTCCTTCAGGTAGGGATGATTTTGCGCAGAGGCGGTACCAATCACATAGGTTTCCGTGATCCTGGCCAGTTGTACCGCAATGTGGCCTACGCCGCCGGCTGCCGCATGGATCAGCACGCGCATGCCGGCCTTCAGCTCTGCATGGTCATACAGGGCCTCCCAGGCCGTGAGGGCGGCCAGCGGGGTAGCCCCGGCCATGTCGTCCGGCACATTATCCGGCACCAGGGTAAACTCGTTTTCCTGTACTACTGCAAACTGTGCATAGGCATTGGCGGGCCCGGGAAAATTGCTCATACCGAAAATACGGTCGCCCGGTTTGAACTTGTGGGCGCCCTGCCCCGCATCCGCTATCTGGCCGGCAATATCCCAGCCCAGTATGGCCGGTAAGGTAAACCGCGCGGCCTGCCCTTTACCCATACGGGTCTTGTAGTCCACGGGGTTTAACCCTGCTGCCTGCACCTTCACCAGAAGCTGTCCTGCGGCGGGACGGGGGATAGGAATTGTTGCCATCTCAAAAGCGTCGGCATCGCCAAACCTGGGTAATATAGCTGCTTCCATCGGTCGGTTATTTTTTATTACTGTTCGATTGTTCTGTCTGCTTAATGATGATAACGCATGAACGGCGTTGTTCCGTATCAATAAATAGTTAAAACAAACTTAATGCAAAATGCCGAATGTGAAAACGCTTCCTGCTAAATACAAAACACGGGAACGCTCCTGTGCCATGCACGGTGCGTTGCGCATCCCGGGTTTTGTACCCGCATTTACACCAAATATCCGAACAAATTATCGTCCTTGTTCAGCTCTGTATAATGGAAATGATATTTGCCGAGGTTGGCGATCAGGGTATCGTAGTCCTCCCTGTTCTTCAGCTCAATGCCTACCAGCGCGGGGCCGGTCTCCTTGTTGTGTTTCTGGATGTATTCAAAACGGGTAATATCGTCATTGGGGCCCAGTACATTGTTCAGCAGGTCCCTTAATGCGCCGGGTCTTTGCGCAAAACGGATAATGAAATAATGCTTCAGTCCTTCATACAGCAGGGAGCGCTCTTTTATTTCCTGCATGCGGTCTATATCATTGTTGCTGCCGCTTACCACGCAAACCACGCGCTTACCTTTTATCTGGTCAGCAAAATCGTCCAGCGCGGCAATGGACAGTGCGCCGGCCGGCTCTACCACGATGGCGTCCTCGTTATAAAGCTTCAGGATGGTGGAGCATACCTTACCTTCCGCCACCAGGTGCATTTTGCTGAGCACGTCCTTGCAGATATCGAAAGTGAGCTGTCCTACCCTTTTTACGGCTGCGCCGTCCACGAAGCGGTCTATTTCATCAAGGGTTACGGGCGATCCGTTCTCCAGGGCGCGCAGCATGGAGGGCGCGCCTTCCGGCTCCACGCCTATGATGGTGGTCTGGGGACTGTATGTTTTAAAATAGGTGCCTACGCCGGCTGCCAGTCCGCCGCCGCCAACAGGCACAAAGAGGTAGTCCACGTGCGGCTGGTCTTCCAGTATTTCCACGGCCACGGTGCCCTGCCCTTCTATGATCTTGGGATTGTCAAAGGGCGGGATGAAGGTCATGCCGTGCTCCCGGGTAAATGCCTGTGCTTCTTCCGCGCAATCGTCAAAAGTATCGCCTACCAGTTGTATCTGGATGTTGTCTCCGCCAAACATCTTCACCTGGTTCACCTTCTGCTTGGGAGTGATAATGGGCATGAACACCACCCCGCGGATATCCATCTGCCGGCAGGCATAGGCAAAGCCCTGGGCATGGTTGCCCGCGCTGGCGCAGGTAACGCCGTTGGCGAGCTGCTCCTTTCCCAGGCTGCTGACCAGGTTGTAAGCTCCCCGCAGCTTGTACGAGCGCACAATCTGCATATCCTCCCTTTTCAGGTACACATCACAATCATAGCGGCGGGAAAGCGTAGCGCTGTAGGTAAGCGGGGTACGGTTCACCACCGGCTTCAGCTTCTCTGCTGCTTCCCGTATATCGAGGGGATTTACACTTTTCAATACTTCAGACATATTTCAGATTTCACCTTGTCAGGAGATTTATTGTAATTAATAGTTAATAATTAATAATCGTAAGGCCGGTGTTTCATTGAAGCACTTGTGCCGCTTATTATTAATTATTAACTATTAATTATTAATTAACCAAGCGTTGCGCGCTTAGTTGTTGGGCCGCAGCTTGCGCACGGCTGATCCGGCCTGCCACATTTCGCTTTCACGCAGCTCTTTCAGTTCTTCATTCAGCTTCTCGCGGTAGTCCGCCTGGCTGTTGGAGGCAATGGAACGCTCTGCTTCCTTGCCGGCAGCTACGCTGGCGTACAGCTCTTCAAACACGGGCTGGGTGGCTTCCTTGAATTTCTTCCACCAGTCCAGCGCGCCACGTTGCGCCGTGGTAGAGCAGTTGGCATACATCCAGTCCATACCGTTCTCCGCTACCAGCGGCATCAGGGACTGGGTCAGCTCTTCTACGGTCTCGTTGAAGGCTTCTGAAGGAGAGTGACCGTTCTTGCGCAGGGTTTCGTACTGTGCAGCAAAAATACCCTGGATGGCGCCCATCAGTGTGCCACGCTCGCCGGTCAGGTCACTGTATACTTCTTTCTTGAAATCTGTTTCAAACAGGTAGCCGGAACCTACGCCGATGCCCAGCGCGATCACTCTTTCACGTGCGCGGCCGGTAGCGTCCTGGAACACCGCGAAGCTGGAGTTCAGCCCCTGTCCGGCCAGGAACAGCCTGCGCAGGGAAGTACCGGAACCCTTGGGGGCTACCAGTATCACATCCACGTCTGCAGGGGGAATGATGCCGGTCTGCTCCTTGTAGGTAATACCAAAACCATGGGAAAAATACAATGCCTTACCAGGTGTAAGATACTGTTTCAATGTAGGCCACAGTGCGATCTGGCCGGCATCAGACAACAGGAACTGGAGAATAGTGCCTTTCTGTGCAGCTTCTTCGATCTCGAACAGCGTCTGGCCAGGTACCCAGCCGTCTGCTACGGCCTTGTCCCAGGTCTTGGAGTTCTTACGTTGACCGACGATCACATTAAAGCCATTGTCTTTCAGGTTCAATGCCTGGCCGGGGCCCTGCACGCCGTAACCGATAATTGCGATCGTTTCGTTTTTCAACACTTCTCTCGCTTTTTCCATGGGGAATTCTTCTCTGGTTACTACGTCTTCCAGTACCCCGCCAAAATTGATGGTTGCCATGTTTTGTTAGTGGTTTGTTTGTGTGTTTAGTATGTTGGTAAATCAGGTATTAGCTAATCGCTTTAAAATTATCCGCTTCTTTGGCGGCCAGCTCTTTCAGGTGATCGTGGAAACGGCGGCTCCATTTCACAATGGCTACGCGGCCGCTTTTGGAATATTCGATCAGCCCGTAAGGCTCCAGCTTTTTGAGCATGGCGATGAGCTCCTGCTGGTGGCCGGTTTTTTCTATCACAAAATAATCGGCGGTAATGGTCAGGATGCGCGCGTTGTTATCGCGTATCAGCTTTTCAATGTTACCGTTATGCAGTGATTTGGTGGATATCTTGTACAGCGCCAGTTCCTGGTACACCACTTCATCCTCTTCATGCACAAAAGCGCGGTGTATCTCTATCAGCTTCTCTATCTGCCCTACTACTTTTTCCAGCTTTTCCCTTTCGGACATTACCGTGATGATGAACTTGTATACGCCCGGTATCTCCGTTTCAGCGGTGGTGAGGCTGGTAATGTTAATGCCCCGGCGTGTAAAAATAACGGTGATACGGTTGGTGATACCGATGCGGTCTTCCGTGTATACCGTTACTGTATATTCTTTTTGCATAATGCTCCAAATGAATTAAATGATCAATTACGTTGCTCAAAGCCCCTGCTACTCCAGCCTGATATTGGCGATCGGCGCGCCGGCCGGCACCATCGGGAATACGTTGTCCTCTTTTTCCACCACCACTTCCAGCAGGTAAGCGCCTTTGTGCTGCAGCATTTCGTCCACAGCAGCGCTGATCTCCGCACGGTCCGTTACCTTTCTGCCGGGCACGTAAAACCCTTTGGCGATCTGCACAAAATCAGGGTTGATCATCTCGGTGGAGGAATAGCGCTTGTCAAAGAACAGTTGCTGCCACTGCCGCACCATGCCCAGGAAATTATTGTTGAGGATCACGATCTTCACGCCTATTTCAGACTGGTAGATAGTGCCCAGCTCCTGCAGCGTCATCTGGAAGCAACCATCGCCGATGATGGCCACCACTTCCTTTTCCGGCGTGCCCACCTTGGCGCCCATGGCGGCCGGCAGGGCAAAGCCCATGGTGCCCATGCCACCGGAGGTGATATTGGTGTTCGGGTCCTGGAAGCGGTAGTAGCGGGAGGCGATCATCTGGTGCTGGCCTACATCCGTTACCAGTACGGCATGGCCGCCGGTCTTTTCGGATATCAGGCGTATCACTTCCGCCATTTTCAGCCCGCCTTCCGTGGGGTACAGCTCGTGCCTGGTCACTTTTTCTTCTTCCATGCGGTCGGCTTCCTTGAAGCCCTGCAGCCATTCATCATGCTGCTGCGGCTGTATCTTCGGCAGCAGGGCCTGCAATGCAGCTTTGGCATCCGCATGCACCGCCACGTCGGCCTTGATGATCTTGTTGATCTCCGCCGCGTCAATTTCTATATGCAGCACTTTCGCCTGGCTGGCATAGGTGCTCACGTCGCCGGTTATACGGTCGTCAAAGCGCATGCCCACGGCTATCAGCACATCACATTCATTGGTCTTGATGTTGGGCGCGTAGTTGCCGTGCATACCCAGGTAACCCACATACAGGGGATGGTCTACCGGTACGGCAGACAGGCCCAGCAAGGTAGAGGCGATGGGTATCTGCGCTTTTTCCGCCAGCGCTATCAGCTCTTTTTCCGCATTGGCGATCAATACGCCGTGCCCGCACAGGATGTAGGGCTTTTTAGCGCTGTTGATCAGCGCTGCCGCCGCTTCCACCTGGTCTTCCTGCAGGGCGGGCACCGGCCGGTAGCTGCGGATGTATTCACATTTCTGGTATTGAAAATCGCATTTGGCTACCTGCGCGTTCTTGGTGATGTCTACCAGCACAGGGCCGGGACGGCCGTTGCGGGCAATATAGAAAGCCTTGGCAATAGCGCCGGGAATATCTTCGGGGCGTGTTACCTGGATGTTCCACTTGGTAATGGGCATGGTAATGCCGATCACGTCCGTTTCCTGGAAGGCATCGGTGCCCAGCAGCGCGGCGGCTACCTGGCCGGTGATGCATACCATGGGGGTAGAGTCCATGTGCGCATCGGCCAGCCCTGTTACCAGGTTAGTGGCGCCCGGGCCGGATGTGGCAAACACCACGCCGACCTTACCGGATGTGCGGGCATACCCCTGGGCTGCATGAGTAGCGCCCTGTTCGTGCCGGACCAGTATATGATGCACCTGGTCCTGAAAATCGTACAGCGCATCATAAATGGGCATGATGGCACCACCGGGATAGCCGAAAATGGTTTCCACTCCTTCTGCAATAAGGGAGCGGATCACCGCTTCAGCGCCGGTAATGGGCTGCAGGGGCGCACTGGCTACGGGCGTGGGCTCGTCAACCGGTTTAGCCTTCATCGGTAACACATCCTTCTGTTGCATTTTTTACAAGTTTTGCGTATTTAAATAATATTCCGTTAGATGCTTTCAAAGCGGGCTGCTGCCACTGCGCCCTGCGGGCGGCCAGCTCCTCCGCGCTTACTTCCACGTTGATCTTGTTATTCACCGCATCTATCTCTATCATATCGTCATCTTTTACCAGGGCAATGGTGCCGCCTTCAAAGGCTTCCGGCGTAATATGCCCTACCACGAAGCCGTGGGTGCCGCCGGAAAAACGGCCGTCCGTGATCAGCGCCACGTTCTTGCCCAGCCCTACGCCCATGATAGCGGAGGTAGGCTTCAGCATTTCCGGCATGCCGGGGGCGCCCTTGGGGCCTACCTGGCGGATCACCACCACATCGCCGGACTTTACGCGGCCGCTCTGGATACCGGCTATCAGCTCAAACTCCCCGTCAAATACCCGGGCCGGGCCACGGAAGCGCTCTCCTTCCTTGCCGGTGATCTTGGCTACGGAGCCTTTTTCGGCCAGGTTGCCGTATAATATCTGGATATGCCCGTTGGCTTTCAGGGGCTTATCCAGCGGGTAGATGATATTTTGTTTGCTGAAATCGATATCGGGCACGGTCTCCAGGTTCTCTGCCAGGGTTTTGCCTGTTACGGTCATGCAGTGGCCGTGCAGGCGTCCCTGTTTTAAGAGGTACTTCATCACCATGGGCACGCCGCCAATGTTGTGCAGGTCCTCCATCAGGTATTTGCCGCTGGGCTTCAGGTCGGCTATCAGCGGGGTTTTGTCGCTGATGCGCTGGAAATCGTCCTGCGTCAGGTTAATGCCCACGGAGCGGGCGATGGCTATCAAGTGCAGTACGGCATTGGTGCTGCCGCCCAGCGCCATGATCACGGTGATGGCGTTCTCAAACGCCTCAAAGGTCATAATGTCGCGGGGCTTGATGTCCTTTTCCAGCAGCAGGCGTATATACTTGCCCGCAGCCAGGCACTCTTCGTGCTTTTCCTTGCTCAGCGCCGGGTTGGAGGAGCTGTAGGGAAGGCTCATACCCAGAGCTTCTGCCGCGCTGGACATGGTGTTGGCGGTATACATGCCGCCGCAGGCGCCTGCGCCGGGGCAGGAATGCTGCACAATGCCTTTAAAATCAGCTTCATCGAGCTGCCCGGCCAGTTTCTGGCCCAGGGCCTCGAAGGCGGATATGATGTTCAGGTCCTGCCCTTTGTACTTTCCGGGAGCAATAGTGCCGCCGTATACCATGATGGCCGGGCGGTTCAGGCGTCCCATGGCCATCAGGGAGCCGGGCATGTTCTTGTCGCAGCCCGGTACGGTGATCAGGGCGTCGTAATACTGCGCTCCGCAAACCGTTTCAATGGAATCGGCGATCAGGTCGCGGCTGACCAGCGAGTAACGCATGCCTTCTGTACCATTGCTGATGCCATCGCTGACCCCAATGGTGTGAAAGGTCAGTCCTACCAGGTCATTGGCCCATACGCCCTGCTTTACTTCCTTTGCCAGGTCGTTGAGGTGCATATTGCAGGTGTTGCCGTCGTAGCCCATGCTCACAACGCCCACCTGGGCTTTTTTCAGGTCCTCTTCTGTCAGTCCTATCCCGTACAGCATGGCCTGTGCGGCCGGTTGCGTAGGGTCCTGTGTGATCGTTTTGCTGTATTTGTTCAATTCCATTGCCGGTTAAAAATTACCATCCGCCAGCGGCGGTATTAGAAAACAAGTGCCTTGCGCCGCCCGGGGGCGGTTTTATCAGGCTACAAAATAGTCAGTATCATTGGCAGGGGCCAAACCAACAATTGAAGGATACACGGTATTCAAATCCTTGCTTTTATGGCTCAAACCCTTTACTGCACCGGGAATCGTAAATTCCAAATTCCAGTTTCCAACTGTAAATTCCAAATCCCAAATCCCAAATTCCAAACAGGGCACACATCCCCTGAGCTATCGGCAAACTGCTAATTGTGCAAAGACCTATCCCACCATTTGGAATTTGGCTTTTGGGATCTGGAATTTCACCTATGCCACTTTACGTTTAAACTCCCTTTCCAGCACGCGGGCTTTATAGGCCTGCTGCAGCACCTTGCCCAGGGATTCCGCCCAGGGCTTGCTGAAGGACTGGCCGTCCAGTGATTCCCACCCGATCACTTCTGCTGCGGTACCGCAGTAGAACACGCTTTCGGCCTGCCGCAGCTCCTCCAGGGTAAATAATTTCTCTTCCAGGGGAATACCCAGCTCATGGCACAGCTCTATAACCGTAGCCCGGGTAATGCCCGGCAGGATATGGCCCGGGGGCGGTGTGTACAGCTTACCGTGCTTCTCATAGAACAGGTTAGCCCCGGGGCCTTCCGCCACATAGCCGCGCATATCCAGCAGCAGCGCTTCGTCGTACCCGTTTTGCTTGGCTTCCTGCGAGGCCATGATGGAGTTGACGTACAAGCCGGCGGATTTGGATTCGATCCTGAATGCGTTAGGATTGGGGCGTTGGAAGGAGGAGGTCATCACACGCAACAGTTGCTCGCCCAGGTAAGCGCCCCACTCCCATGCACAGATGAGGATATGCGCTTCGCTGGCAGCTTTCAGGGTCATGTTGGGGGGACAAAACACCAGGGGGCGGATATAGGCCTCTTCCAGGTTGTTCAGCTCCAGCACCTTGTATGCGGCGCTGATCAGCGCTTCGTTGTCGAATTTGTAGGGGATGTGTATCAGCTCGCAGGAACGCCGGAGCCGGTCAAAATGCTCCCTGGCCTTGAAGATCCTGATCTCCCCCTTCTCCGTTTTATAGGCGCGGATGCCTTCAAATACTGCGTAGCCATAATGCAGGGACTGACCATACAGATCTGTTTTAGCTTCTGTTGCTTTGAGATACTCACCATTGAGGTAAAGGATGGTGTTCTCGTTGTAGTAGCTGTACATATGATTGAATAATTAAAAAAGCACCTGTTTTAAAAAGCGAACCGCCTCTAAAAAAAACCGCCTTCCTCTTGCGGAGGAAGGCGATCCATATCTTTAGTGATTGTACACGTTTACCTATCCTCCATAATGGCGGCTAATAATGACAACGACAACCACGACCAGTGTAATAGCCCAGTTGAGCTGCGCTACTACATGATGGAGCTTGTTATTGTTTTTGTTTAACCACATGGAGGTCATATTTTTCCCTTTTTCTCTTTTTTTGTTGCGACTACAAATGTATTAGTGAATACACGAAAAACCAATAACAACAAAAAATTTCGATATTTCGCAACCAAAAAATCAGTTTTTGAAAATATTGAAAATTTTACCGTTTGGTTTAGATAAATTCTAATTAAAATAAAATATCATTATATATCATTCCCCCCGGGGCCCAGGCATTTGCGTATAATGGCCTGCAGATGGTCTTCCTTTTCCACGAGGCGCTCCAGCAGCACCAGTTGGTTCATGGCCCGGTTGTAGTTATGCTCCGGGTATTTTACCGGGTAATACACGTCCCCCTTCAGGTAATCCGTCAGGAAGCGGATGCCCTGCATATAGATCATGAACTTGCCGGCAAAGAACAATTGCTCCCGCTCCACTTTGGTAAGCGTGCTGCCGGTTTCAGACAGGTAGCCGTCCATCAGCGCTTCGTAATACTCGTCCCGGATGCCGATCAGGCTGAAATCGCGCTCCTCCTCGGATACGGGGCATACATAGGTGCGCACCATATCGCCCAGGTCGGAAATGATCTTGCCGGGCATCAGGGTATCCAGGTCGCACACGCAGAGGCCTTTGTAGGTATCCTTGTGCAGCAGCACGTTATTGATCTTGGTATCGTGGTGCATGAGCCGGTCCTTGAAGAGCGGGGCGGTTTTCAGGCGCTCGTAGGTAACGGCAATGTCTGAAAACTGCAGGAAGCGGGCCGTCAGCGTTTCCGCATGGCGCCGGCGGTCTTCCCGGGCGTTGCGGATGGCTTCCTGGAAGGCGCTGTAGCGCAGGGTAAGGTTATGGAAGTTGGGAATAGTGGGCCGGAAAGGCTGCAGGTTGATCCCGTCCAGGTAGCGGGCCAGCCGGCCAAACTGCAGGGCGGCCTCGTAGGCCTGGGTGGGATTGTCCGCCTGGTCTACCGTTACGGAATGTTCAATGAAAGGGATCATGCGCCAGTACTCATCTTCCAGTACAAAAAGCTCCTCCCCTTCCACGGTAGGCACAGGTGTAATGAACAGGTAGCCGGGATGATGCTGCGCCAGGTAGTCGGCGGCCATCCGCTGGTTGCGGGCAATGACCTCCGGCTCCCTGAACACCGCGGCATTGATGCGTTGCAGCACATACCTGCTGCCATCCTGCCGCTGCAGCAAAAAAGTATTGTTGATATGACCGCTACCGAATTTCCTGATATCCGTATGGGCGGCGTCTATGCCAAATGCCTGCAGGATACGTTGATGCGGTTTTATTTCCATAAATTCCCAGGATATTCCCCTTGCTGCACCAGGGCATTCAGGCTGGCCTGTACGCCGGGCGCGTCTTCTTTATAGGTAACACCAAACCATTGGGAGCTGGTGGGTATTACGTTTACCACGCCCAGCTTGTGCTGGATGAAATGGTCCACCACGATCGGGATGAAGAACTCCGATTTGGGATTGCCGATGTTCTTGTCCAGGAAGGCCTTGAACTGCTCTTCGCTCAGTTGGAACACGGAGGGGTGGAAGCCCCAGAAGTTCATGGATACCGGCGTATCGGGCGACAGCGGGTGCTTGGAGCCGTCGGCTTCCTCGTATACGATCTGGCCGTTATCCAGGTATATTTTAGTCCGTTCATTGATAGCCGTCAGGTTACCGTTGGCATCCGCCGCGCATACCCCGCGGGAAACGGAGCCATGCTCGCTGGTGGTTTTACCCAGCTCGTAGCCTACCACGGCGTATACATCGGGCTTGCACTGGTTGTTGAGGAAAGCGGCGGCTTTTTCAAAAGCGTCACGGCCATAGAAGTCGTCTGCGTTGATCACCGCAAAAGGCTCGTTGATAGCGTCTTTAGCGCAAAGTACGGCATGCGCGGTACCCCAGGGCTTGGAGCGGTCTGCCGGCACTTCATGCCCGTTGGTAAAGGCGCTCATTTCCTGGAATACATAATCTGTGGCCACCCGGCCTTTCAGCTTGGGCTCAAAAATGTCTTTAAAGTCTTTTTCGAAATCTTTGCGGATGATGAATACAATCTTACCGAATCCGGCGCGTATAGCATCAAAAATAGAATAATCAACGATGGTTTCACCGCTGGGACCAAACTGTTGTATCTGCTTTAAGCTGCCGTATCGGCTTGCCATTCCTGCCGCCAGAATCAATAAAGTAGGTTTCATTCGTAAATATTTTAGTTTTTAGAGATCTCATGGAACCTCGCACTAACATGCCCCTGTATGAGAAAATGTATCATGCTCGGTTTCATTCGTATATTTTTTTTGTTTTTTAAAGGTTCAATGGAATTACGCTTGCGATCAGACTTTAATTTTCAAATCTTTAAGCAAAAATATCGGCGCTAAATTTAATCATTAAAAGTATTTTCACACGCTCTTTTTCCAGTAAAATTGAATATTAAACCATATTTCAGGCGCCAGCGGGCACGTTAATGGGTACAAAATCAACCTGTAACGTAGTATTATACACGGCCACAATACATAATCACAATCATAAACATGAAAAAATTCTTAGTGTCATCATTAGGGTTGCTGTTATGCCTGCTAGCAGCGGCACAGCAGCAACCGGCAATCAGTATTATTCCCAAGCCAGCTTCCGTACAGGAGCTGCCCGGCAGCTTCCGGATACAAAAGCAAACCCTGCTCCTGTACAAGGATGCAGCGTCCAAAAAAGTAGCGGACCTGCTGAACACTTTCCTGCAATCCAACAACGGTATCACCCTTTCCCCGCACCAGGCCAAAACCATGGCCGGCAGCGGCGCCATTACCGTGGTGACGGACAGCCACATGCCGGAAGAAGGTTACAGCCTGTGGGTGACGGATAAAATGATACAACTGCGCGGTAACGGCGCCGGCCTCTTCTACGGCCTGCAAACCCTGCAGCAACTGATCCGCGGCGAGGGCGACCAGCTTACAGTGCCCGCCGTAAAAATTACAGACGCGCCCCGCTTCGCCTACCGGGGCCTGATGCTGGACTGCGGCCGCTACTTCTTCCCGGCTTCCTATGTAAAGCAGTTCATAGACCTGATGGCGCATTACAAGTTCAACCGCTTTCACTGGCACCTGACGGAGGACCAGGGCTGGCGCATAGAAATAAAGCGCTATCCCCGCCTGCAGGAAATAGCGTCTACCCGCAAGGAGACCGTAGTAGGCCATGCCGGCCGCAGCAACACCTATGACGGTAAGCCGCACGGCGGCTATTATACGCAGGACGAAGTACGGGATATCGTACAATACGCGGCAGACCGGCATATTACTGTTGTGCCTGAAATAGAAATGCCCGGGCACTCCGAAGCCGCGCTAGCAGCCTATCCCAACCTGGGCTGCACCGGCGGCCCTTACGAAGTGGCCACCAAATGGGGCGTGCACAAAGAAGTATACTGCGCCGGCAACGATTCCGTGTATACTTTCCTGGAAAATGTACTGACTGAAGTAATGGACCTGTTTCCCGGCAAGTACATCCACATTGGCGGCGACGAATGCCCCAAAGACCGCTGGAAGGCCTGCCCCAAATGCCAGGCCCGCATGAAGGCGCTGGGGCTGAAGGACGAGCACGCGCTGCAAAGCTATTTTATACAGCGCATGGAGAAATTCCTGAACAGCAAGGGACGCAGCATCATCGGCTGGGACGAAATACTGGAAGGCGGCCTGGCGCCCAATGCTACCGTGATGAGCTGGCGCGGCGAAGCAGGCGGCATTGCAGCGGCACAGCAGCAGCATGATGTGATCATGACACCCAACACCTACCTGTACCTGGACTATTACCAGGGCAACCCGGCCAGCGAGCCCCTGAACATAGGCGGCTTCCTGCCCCTGCAAACCGTGTATAATTATGAGCCGCTGCCGCCCTCCCTCACGCAGGCGGAGCAAAAATATATCAAAGGCGTACAGGGCAATATCTGGACGGAATATATGCCTAGCCCGCAAATGGTGGACTATATGACCTGGCCCCGCGCACTGGCCGTGGCCGAGATCACCTGGTCCGGCGCAGATAAGAAGCACTACGCAGATTTCCTGGAGCGCCTGCCCGCACAGCTCGCCTACCTGGACAAAAAAGGCGTTCCCTTCCGCATACCGGAGCCCGCCGGGCTGGAGAACGATGTCACCACGGAATCACATACCGCCGTTAGCCTTCAGCCCCTGGTGCAGGACGCAGCCATCTATTATACCACCGATGGCAGCGAGCCCACGGAAAGCAGCCAGCGCTACAATGGCAACATCCGCCTGGCCCTCCGCAAAGAGCCGGTAGTGCTGAAATGCATCGTGGTAACGCCCTCCGGCCGCAAAAGCGCCGTATACAGCGCTACTTACCAGCGCCGGGATTACCAGGCAGCAGCCAATGCCAGCCCGGCAAACAAGGGCGCGCGCTTTTCCGCTTATCACCGGGCCTTCAAACAGGCTAAACAGATCAGCGGAATGGCAGACAGCAGCGGCGTAATGCCATACTTCAACATCCGGCCCTTCCTGCCGAAGGATAAATTCAGCGTGGCCTATGAAGGCTATTTCAAGGCGGATGCTGACGACATTTACGAGTTCAGCCTGAAATGCGACGACGGCGCCGTGCTGTACGTGGATGGCGAGCTGGCCCTGGACAACGACGGGGAGCACGCCCCGCTGGAAAAAACCGCTATCCTGCCCCTGCGTAAAGGATTTCACCAGGTGAAGCTGCTATATTTCAATGCCGGCGGCGGCGCTGAACTGGGCGTAACGGTGCGGACAAAGACAGGGAACGTAAATTTGCGGAATGCGCTTTTCAATTGATCCTTCCCATATCACCCTGCAAACTATTCAACCAGCATGGCTGCCTCCCGGTGTGGAGGCAGCCATGCTGCGTTTGGACCGGCTGCACCCGGACATTTCCGGCAACAAATGGTTCAAGCTGAAATATAACCTGGAAACGGCGGAGGCGGCGGGCAAAACGCATATCGTGACCTTTGGCGGCGCCTGGTCCAACCATATAGCCGCCACCGCCTTAGCCTGCCGCATGGCCGGCCTGTCCTGTACCGGCATTATCCGGGGCGAGGCCCCGCCGGCGCCGGGCCATACCCTGCAGCAGGCACGGCAGCAGGGCATGGAGCTGTGCTTCATCAGCCGGGAAGCCTACCGGGAAAAGGATACGACAGACTGGGAGCAGCGCTTCCCCAACAGCTACATCATCCCGGAGGGCGGCCACAACGCCGCCGGCGTGCGGGGATGCCGGGAAATATTACCGCTGGCGGCTGATGATCGGTTTACCCACATCGCCTGCGCCGTAGGCACCGGCACTACGCTGGCCGGCCTGGTAAACAGCGCCGGGCCGCAGCAGGAAGTGCTGGGCGTGGTAGTGCTGAAAGGGGCCGGCTACCTGCAGGAGGAAGTAGCGGCCATGCTGGAAGCCCCGGTGCACCCCCGCTGGCGGCTGCTGCATGATTTTCACCTGGGCGGCTATGCCCGCGTAACGCCTGCGCTCATTGCATGCATCAATCAATTTTATACGGACACGCATATCCCGCTGGATATTATCTATACCGGCAAAATGGTATACGGCGTAGAGCAACTGGCACAGCAGGGCTATTTCCCGGCCGGCAGCCGCATACTGCTGGTACATACCGGCGGGCTCCAGGGCAATCTTTCCCTGCCGCCGGGCGTTTTAAAATTCCAAATCCCAAATTCCAAATCCCAAAATGGACCACATATGCCCTGAACGATGGGCAGACTGCTGTTGATGCGGGGCCATTCACCAATTTTGGGATTTGGAATTTGGAATTTGGGATTTCCCCATTTGGAATTTTTGGGATTTGGAATTTGGAATTTTAATTTTGAGCCTTGTATGAAGCAGATCGCGCGTTTATCTTTTGTTGTATGGCTATTCCTGATTTTTACACTGTCGGCCAAAGCTCAGTCACAGCAGTACACTCCCCCGGTACTGCCCGATTTCATGGCGCTTATCAAGACCGGGAAGATCCAGTTGGAATGGCTTTCCGGGTTTACCAATGTAAAGCAGATAGGGATACAGCGCTCACTGGACAGCGTGCTGAATTTCGGCACCATCGCGTATGCTTCCTACCCCACCCAGACCAGGAACGTGTACCTGGACAACAAGCCCCTGCCGGGCAATAACTACTACCGCCTCTTCATCCTGTTCGACAACGGCCGTTATATGTACAGTAAAACCGTGCTGGCAACGCCGGACAGCACCATCCTGGCTACCCGCAAACTGGAAATGTCCGACCTGGCGGACCTGAAAGGCACAGAAAAGACGCCCGAAAAAGTGGCCTGGCATCCTTCCAACACGGTGTATACCACGGCAGACGGGAATGTGAACATCAACCTGCCCGATGCTCCGCAAAAAAACTACTCCATTAAATTCTTTGAGCCGGACGGGGCTTTCCTGTTCGAGATCAATAAGGTGAAGGAACCTTTCCTGATACTGGAAAAGGCCATTTTCCTGCACTCCGGCTGGTTTAATTTTGAGCTCTATGAAGGTGGTAAGCTGAAGGAGAAATGGAGCTTCTTTATCCCATTGAACTATAGGAGCTGAGGGGTTCCGGACAGCAAATTGCCCTTATGAAATAGCAATTTGTCAGTAACCTGCTGCACTGGCGGCGCGCGGAACAGGAACCAGGTCGGCTGCAAATACTTCCGCAAAATGCGCCTGCAGCGCAGCCTTTACTTCCCCCGGCGGCAGCGGGCGTCCCAGCTCTGCGTGCATGGAGGCCACCTGCTTGTCGGCAATACCGCAGGGAATGATATTGTTAAAATAACTGAGATCGGTATTTACGTTCAGGGCAAAGCCGTGCATGGTGACCCAGCGGCTGCAGCGCACGCCCATGGCACATATCTTGCGCGCCCGGGCAGGATCGTCCGGGTCCAGCCATACGCCGGTTTCCCCGGCGGAGCGGCCGGCGCCAATGCAATAGTCCGCCAGTGTGCGGATCACCACTTCCTCCAGTGAGCGGAGGTAGCGGCCCAGGTCTGTAAAAAAGTATTCCAGGTCTAGTATCGGGTAGCCTACTACCTGGCCCGGCCCGTGAAAAGTGATATCTCCTCCCCGGTTGGTAGGCACAAAGCTGATGGCCCTCTCTTTCAGTTGCTGCTCATTGATCAGCAGGTTTTCCATGCGCCCGCTTTTACCCAGGGTATATACCGGCGGATGCTCACAAAAAAGCAAATGGTGGGTAGTAGCGCCGGCGCCGCTGGCCGCGGAGCGGGCCGCATCCAGTTTTATACGCACGTTCTGCTGCAGCAACTGTTCCTGGTAATCCCAGGCTTGCTGGTAGTCCACCAGTCCCAGGTCTGCTACATTGATCTGTTGTTTCACTCGTTAACATTTGTCTTTTAACGGCCTCGTGGAACCTCGCATAACATGTCCTTATGTAAAAAATGTCTACCATGCTCGGTTTCACGCTTTAATAATATTGTGCAAAGATAGCTAAATTGACGCTTAGCATCCGCTCCGGGACTAAAAGCCAACGGCTACGTGCCTACTGCTAATTTATCTACCTTTGCCAAAAATTTGTACCAAATTATGGCGGAAGAATTGCTGGAACTGGAAGATGAGCTGGACAATGGTGAAGGCAGTGAAGAGCTGTACGAGCGGGTAAACATTGTAGTGGACAAAGGCCAGGAGCCTTTGCGCATCGATAAATTCCTGATGAACCGGGTGGAAGGCGCTACCCGCAACAAGATACAGCAGGCCTGCGATGGCGGCCTGGTGCTGGTGGACGAGAAGCCCGTGAAATCCAATTACAAGGTAAAACCGGGCAACCGGATCGTGGTATATTCCAGCAAAAGCCCGGAAAGCACGGAAGTGGTGCCGGAAGAGCTGACCCTCAATATTGTGTACGAGGACGATGATGTAATGGTGGTCAACAAACCGGCCGGCATGGTAGTGCACCCGGGCTGCGGCAACTATAGCGGCACCCTGGTAAACGGCCTGGCCTGGTACCTGGGCGATGAGCATACCCGCGCGGTAACGCCGGAGATCCCCCGTTTCGGGCTGGTGCACCGCATTGACAAGAATACCAGCGGGCTGCTGGTAGTGGCCAAATCAGACAAAGCCATGAACGACCTGGCCAAACAGTTCTTTGACCACACCGTGCAGCGCCGTTACCTGGCGCTGGTATGGGGCGATATTGAAGAAAATGAAGGCACCATCGTAGCCCATGTAGGCCGGCACCAGCGCTTCCGCAAGATCATGGACGCCTACCCCGACGGGGAATACGGCAAAGAGGCCATTACCCATTACGAGGTGCTGGAACGCTTCAATTATGTAACGCTGATCGCCTGCCGCCTGGAAACCGGCCGCACGCACCAGATCAGGGTGCATATGCAGCACACGGGCCATCCCCTGTTCAATGACGATACCTATGGCGGCAACCGTATTGTGAAAGGCACCGTGTTCGCCAAGTACAAACAGTTCATAGACAATTGCTTCGAGATCATGCCCCGCCATGCGCTGCATGCGCAAACGCTGGGCTTCATACACCCCCGCACCCGTAAGCCCATGCAGTTTGAAAGCCCCCTGCCGGAAGATTTCAGCCAGGTGCTGGAAAAATGGAGGAGGTATGTAAGCGCACGGCCGATGGAATGATGTGCAAATATGCGGATGTGCAAATGTGCAGATGAAAATGCAGCGTATGAATTGACTAATTTGATATTCGAGTCAATTCATCTGCACATTTGCATATCTGCACATCCGCACATTAATTACCCCAGCTTTTCCAGCCGCAGGTCCAGGCGCTTATCCTTTTTAAAATATTCCAGGATCATCACGGAGCCGGCTTTGGCAGGAAACACCTGCATTTTGCTGGCCTTTGATTTCAGCTCTATCTTGTCCTGCATGAACCTGGTGCCATTGTAACGCAGGGTATTAAAGGTCTTGCCCTTGTAATCGGCGCCCTTTACCCAATCGCTGTAGCAGATGGTAAAATTGCTGTTGTCCGCATCGCCGGTGGTAAACTCGTAGTCAAATGCACCAACGCCTTTCAGGTACATAGCGATCATATGCTGGCTGTAGTAGTCGCTCATGCCGGATATCTCTGCATCGCTGTCCCGCTTTTCATAAATGGTGGCGTTAGCCAGTTTGTACTTGTCGTTGAACTCCATTACCACCAGGTCCGTGGTAACGATCTTGGTTACGCCAACGGCGCCATTATATCCGCCGGCTGCCGCGTTAAGCGCCGTCAATGCAATACCGCCTGCACTGGCCTTTCTTTTATAGCCTTCTCCAACGGCAAACATTTTACCGCCGGGCGCCTGTATCATTTTATGGATGTACAGGAAGCCCACCTTGTCTATTTTACCCTTGGTAGTGGAAGGCAGGTGCCGGCCAAAATCCAGCGCCCAGGAATTGTAGGTTTTGTTCAGCACCTGGCCCTGGCCGTCCATTTCATAGATGGCCAGCCCTTTGCTGTGATCTTTCGCCACGTTGTCGCCTTTATTAAAGTAGCTGCCCATTACCAGCATTTTGTCGCTGCCCTTTATGGTAACGATGTTGGAGGGCATCAGCAGAAATTTGTCGTCCTCCCAGTCCAGGTCAAACACTTTCTTTTTGGTAACAAAGTTGATCCCCACCAGGTGCGAAGTGGTCTTGCCGCTCATCAGCTTGTTGCGTTTCATCACTTCCAGTATGATCAGGCTGTCTGTGCTACCCAGGTACTCGGCATTGGCAAAACGCTCCTCATCATCTGAGGGGATATAGGTCCATTGTCTTTTGGAGGCAGAAGAAAAATAGTCCACCTCGTAGGTGTAGGTTCTGCCATCCCGCAGGGGCAGTACGGATACGTAGCCCTGCTCACCCAGGTCAAACACATTCTGGTTGGTGCCTTCGTCCGTATGCATGGTCTCGTACCGTTTCATCAGGGCATCGGTTTTTTTGGTGTACTCCCGGCTGTAGGTGTATTTCAACTTGCCGTCAATGCCGTACACTTTCATGTCCAGCGTCTTGTTGTCCTCGTTCTTGAAAAGGAAGGACAGGCTGCTGCCGTTATAGGCGGCTTCCAGCAGGCTCAGTTTCCTGGAGTCCTGGAACTTGATGTCCTTTACCTTGTTCAGGTTCTCGTCCAGTATCTGCAGGGTGTACTCGTTGGTGCTACGGTTCACCTTGTCGCTCTGGTACAGGAAGAAGTAACCCTTTATCTGGTTGTTCTCCATAATGGTGCCGCTGTTGCGCAGGTAGGCGGCATACACATTCTCGACGCTGAGCTTGTTCTGCGCGTGCAGCCCCAGGGTACAGAACAGGAGGGCTGCCGCGATGAGTTGTTTGATCATGATTGCAAAGGTTTGATAGGGATTGTTTGTTATTGTTTTATCTCGTGAAAACTGGTGTTATATGCTTTGGTGAATGCGGGGTAACCGCTCAGCCGGTCCACATGCCGGTGCAGGTAATAATAGCTGATGGCGGCAAAATCCTCCGGGTACAGGTTCTGTATGAACTGCAATAAAAGGTTGTAACCGGGAGAGAACCCGGGCGATGGCAGCTCTATGCGCTTGCCCAGCGTGTGTGCTTTCTGGGCGGCATAGCAGCCGTTCAGTATGCGGCCTGCCTGGGTCACCAGGTAAGGGTCTTCCGGGTGCTGCTGCAGCAAGGCGATGGTGTGGTACAGGCTACGGGTGTAGTTGTCCGAAACATAGGCATACTCCACGATCTCGTAGGCAAAAGTATGGCGCAGCGCAGCGAATTTATTCCCATCCACCGGGTTGGCGGACCGGCCGCTTGTTTGATAGCGGTTCACCACCGGCTCCAGCAGTTGTATGCGCAACCTGCAGTCCGGGTGGGTCTTCAGGGAATCTTCCAGCACGCTGTCGCGCTCCAGGTGCGCATGCCCGCCCAGGAGACCTTCCTCCCGTGCGATCCATTTTTCCCGGAAAGGATATTCCTTTGCATGGAAGAGCTGCGCCAGGCAGGCGGCGGTATTCAGGGTATCGGTATCAATACGGTCCAGGATGCCCAGCGCCGTAAGCGCACCTGTTATATCAAAAGGGGTATGCCGCATCAGCTCCACTGCCATGGAGTCTGCCTGGGCTTCATGATCCCGGCTATGCCGGCGGCTGCCGAAAGTGAGGCCTTTTACCAGCTTGTCCACCAGCGCGCGCTTGCCATACTCGGAGCGCTTGATGCGGCGCAGCTCTTTTTGCACGGCTTCGGAGTTAAGGGTGGATACATACTTTTCAATACTATGCTCGCTGTGCTGTAAAAAGTAGTGCGCTATTTCATGGCAGATCACGAAGGCTGCCTGGCTTTCATTTTCCAGCTTGCAGAACAGGCCCATATTAAAAAGGATCAGCCCCTCGCCCAGGTAGCTGGCGTTGGGAACGCCGGAGCGGGAAAAATAACAGTGAAAGGCGCTGTCCTGCAGCACGGGATTGGCCTTTACAACAGCGGCCACCAATGCATCCAGGTACTGCTGCGCGGTTTGCTCCGTATAGATCTCCTTTTTGTCAAATACGGTTTTGATATGATCCCAGCGCTGCTGGTAAATAGCGGCATAATCTTTTTTATACGCGGCAGGCAGGCGGGTGATACCGGCCTTGTAATGCTGTTCATGTTCTGTGAGCAGCGATTGCAGCAGGGCGGGATCTTCGGCGGCAGGGCTGAAGGCCAATGACTGCGCGGATCCGGCGGGCATATTTGCATAGACCAGGAGCGCAAGGAACAGAAGCGGGCGTAACAAGGTAGTCGTTAGGCCGGTATAAGGGGACGGCATAGGGAATTTTGCTAATATAAAGCGGGTGCAAGAAAAGCAAAATTGCTTAAAAAAACAAAGGCAGCCTGGATGGGCTACCTTGTGCGGCTGTTGACCGCTGCATTGTTGCAAACTTTCTCTCTGCCCGCGAAGATAGATTACCGATATATTTTTTTCGCTAATCCGATGTTAATGATAATGAATTGATTAGCCTATTAAGAAGGTTCTTTTTATGAAAAAAATAATCTATATATCTATATTTCTATTAATTTAGTGCCATCACCCATGTCCCACATGAGAAGCCGCTGCTATTTGCTTACATCAACACGGCTAATACTTGCCGTTTCTGTCCTTTGCATCCAACTGATTGCATCTTGCCATGCATATGCCTCCTCCCGGAAGGTGTGGTTAACGCCATTCACCTTTTCCAGCACCTGCGTGAATACAGATATCCCCTTCACCATCACCGATGATATGGGTATCGATTCTGTGCAGTGGGATTTTGGCGATCCGGGTTCCGGCGCGCTGAACACGTCTGCCGATATGGAGCCGGAGCACCTGTATGCCAGCATCGGCACCTATACCGTAACGCTGATCGCATACCGCGCAGGCGTAGCGGACACCACCCAGCAGAACATTACGATCGTAACACCGGTGGCCTATAACTTTCCCGAACCGATAGACACCACGCTGTGCGAAGGGCAAACCATTACCCTGAGCGCACCCGTGATACCGGGGGCCACCTATGAGTGGCAGCGCCCGGACTCCATTGGCTCCAGCATCGTGGCGGATACCACCAGCACCTACAAAGTGAAGATCAACGGCTGCCTGGTGCCGGACTCCGTGAACGTATACTTTACGCCCATCCCGGAAATAGAGTTGGGCAACGACCACCTGCTGTGCATCAATGAAGCCATACGCCTGGACGCTACCTCGCAGGACGGCAACTACCAGTGGTACCGCGACTTTGCGCCTATTACGGGCGCCAACGCCTCCACCTACGTGGTGACCACCAGCGGCACCTACAGCGTGGAAGTGGACGCCCAGGGCTGCGGCATTTACCGGGATACCGTGACCATCAATTTCGGTGGCCGTGAGCATCCCTTTTCACTGGGGCCGGATACCCTGCTGTGCCCAGGCGAGTCCATCACCATTACGCCGCAGATCTCCGGCGCTACCCGCTACGAGTGGAGCACCGGCTCCCGGAACCCTTCCGTAACGGTGAGCAGCCCGGTGGACCTCTGGGTGTTCATTGAAGTGGACCGCGAGTGCGAGGTGCTGGACAGCATCCGCGTAGACTACAACCGCCTGCGCGGGGTAGACCTGGGCAATGACACCACCATCTGCAAGGGCGAGTTCCTGGTGCTGACAGCCGATTTCGGCACGGGCACCTATCTCTGGCAGGACAGCTCCGACCAGGCTACCTACTATGTGCGGGAACCGGGATATTATTATGTGCGGGCACAGATAGGGCGCTGCGTTTCCTCCGATACCATCCATGTACAATATGACGATACCCTGCGGGTAAACCTGGGCCCGGACACGGTGCTGTGCCGTGGGGAACGGCTGATGCTGCACCCGGTGGGCGCCGGCAGCGACTACAAATGGCAGGACAGCACCATGGTGCCCATCTATGCCGTAACCGAGCCGGGCTACTATGCAGTAGTAGCCAATAATGCCTGCGGACAGGCCATTGATTCCGTAAGCGTGCTGCTGAAAGATTGCGACTGCCAGGTATACCTGCCCACGGCCTTCAGCCCCAACGGCGATGGCCGCAATGATTATTTCCGGCCTATTTACCGCTGCCAGTTATCGGATTTCAAGCTCAGTATCTACGACCGCTGGGGCGCCCGCATATTTTACAGCTCAGACCCGGCCGTAGCCTGGACCGGCCGCCAGCGGAACGTGCCCATGAACGTAGGCACCTATGTATGGGTAATGGAATACCGGAATATGAACGCGCCGGAAGCGCTGGTGAAGAAAACGGGAACGGTAACGGTAGTGTATTAATCCAGCCTGAACTTTGCTATAAATTTCGCGGTCTCCCTTTTCTTGAAAGGCACATCCCAGGTACCGTCATAGGTAACCAGCGCAGGTATGAGCAGGTCGTTCTTTTTGGTCATTTCCACGTTCATGCGCACATTGAAATCAAACAGCCAGGTTTTGTAGGACAGGGAGTAGCGGCGCCCTACGATCTCGAAATTATCCTTGTTAAAGTAGGTGGTCAGTTCATTGATCACTATTTCCCCCTGGTCTATCCTGCCCAGGTCTTTTTTAGCCGTAGCGGCAAATACGTAACAGGGAATACCCAGGTAATCCTCGGAGGTTATGGCAAAATCATAAAAGCGCATCACATCCCGGTCAAAGATCGCCACTTTATGGCCCACAATGGGCACGCCTTTTACGGGCTTGCCGGGGTTAAAGATCAGTTGCTTGAGCTGGGCCTTATGCTTTTCCAGGCTGCCGCCGGAGCGCTCCGGCGAATCACCGTTCTCGTCCACGCACACCGTGCCGTTGGTAAAGAACAGGTTGGCGTATAATTCCGCCGTATAATAGTTGTATTTGCCTTTGGAGGTGTAGAAGTCGCCGGTGGTCTTTTCCTGCAGCACCTCCATGGTGCGGCAGCGGCCGTTCATGGTTTGCCGGGTCTCGCTTTTGAGGGAGGCTTTTACGTCTCCTTTTTTACCGAACACCCGGATGTCGTTATCCGCGGTAAAGCCCAGGAGGCGAAGGTTCTTAAAAGCACGGTAGAAGGTGGTGTCTTCTTCCACCCTTCTTATGAAACTGTTTACGTCAAAGCCTATACGCTTGGCATTCACTACCACTTCATCCAGGTTCACGGTCATGCCGTTATATTGAGCAGTATCCTGGGCATAGGTTGTATGAAAGTGTAACAGCCCGGTTACCAGTAAACCGGCCACAACGATTCGGATATCTCGCATTTGCGCAAAATAATAAAAATAATGTGCGGATGTGCAGGTGTGCCTTTGAGCGGGTCAATCGGTGTATTTCGTGGTTTCGTCCGCCACCATGCGCAGCAGGTGCTCCTTGATATCGGGCGGTGGGGTAATGGCCTGCAAGCGAACGTACTGTTCCATATCCCTTCGGCAGGCTTCTACCTCCCGGGCCAGGTCGGGAAACTGCGCCATAGCTGCTTCCAGCTCCTGTGCTTCCTGCACGGAGGCCATACCTGCTACATATAGCTCGATAATACCGGATGATAGGAAACGTTGTACGTTCACGGGTTTATAACGCTTTTAAAAGATTTCTTAATCTGATCATAGCCAGTCTCGTTCTTGTTTTAACGGTACCTAAAGGAATATTCAGTATCGTCGCGATCTCCTCTTGTGTACACCCTTTATAATACGCCAGGTCGATAATGATGCGCTGTTCCTTATTCAGCTTTTCAAGGACTTTGGAAAGTCCAAGATGGTCAGTAGACTGGTAAACGGTTAGATGACCTGTATATAAATGTACGTCGTCGCCCACATCTTGGATTTTTTGTTCCAGCCTGTGCGATTTGGACCGTAGCATATCGATGGCGGTATTGCGCGCAATATTGAGCATCCAGGTAAAGAGGCGTCCTTTTTCCTCGTTATAGCGGTCTATATTGCGCCATATCTTCAGGAACACCTCCTGCAGGGTATCCCCTGCCGCATTCTCATCATTCAATATTTTCAGCGCCACGCCGTAAAGCGCCGGCGAATAATGGTCGTATAAATAGCTGAACACCCGCTGGTTCCTGGCTTTCAGCCCCTGCACCAACTCTGCTTCCGTGTATGTGAAGTCCGATTCCACAATAAATATATGGGTTAGGTTTTTAGGCAAAGCGTCCGCCTACCATTGTAGCATAGGCATGGTCCGTTCTCTAAAGGAGGCAAAAGTTATGAACAGGTTAGAACAGAAATGAGTGCGAAAGATAGGGAAATTAATTAATAATGAATAATTAAGAATTAATAATATTCGTTACACACATGTGCCTGTAAGGCACTTGTATCCAGCAACTATTAATTATTAACTATTAATTACTAACTGGTTCAGGGGCGGCCGGCTACAAATAGCTGGTCCAGCGCGGGGGTGGCGCTGCCGCCTTTTTTCTCGAGGGTGATGATAAATACCTGTACGGCCGTTACCGGCTTCATTTTCTGCAGGGCGTGCTGCTGTTTTCCCATTTCAAATACGCCGGCGTCTACCGGTTTGCCCCGGTAAAGGGCCCAGAGCTGGTACTGCTGGCCGGGGCCGGGCTCCGGCAGGGACAGCGCCCGCAGGTACACTTCTTTGGATTCCGGGTTCCAGCCAACGGTGGCCAGTTGACCGGCATGCTTGCCGGTACCGTATAGCCGGGTCCATTTGATGTCGGGGTCTTTCAGCACATTCAGTTCCCCGGTCACATCGTCCAGCTTCGCCATTGCTGCCTGGTACTCCTCCTTCAGGGCAGCCTGGTTTGCCTGCAGGGAAGCGTACTCCACCTGCTGCGCCTCTAACTGCCCCGCGTACCGGTTATTGAATAAGATGCTGATCAGCATGCCTGCCACCGCTAATAAAGCCACTATCTGCCACACGCGCAAAGGCGTCAATTTGAATGCCGGCCTGGCAGGCCTGTCTGCCGCGGCCTCTCCGGGCTCCCGCAGCTCCTCGGGCAGCAGCTCCTCACCTTCCGGGGAAGATTCGTTTTCAATGGCATCCAGTATACGGCTGCGGATGTCCTTTGGCGGGGATACCGCGTACAGCTCCACGTACCGCTCCATATCCTGCCGGCAGGCCTCTACCGCTTCCCTGATCTCAGGGTATTCCGCAATGGCGCTCTCCACCTCCCTGGCTTCCTGTTCGGAAACGAGCCCTACCACGTAACTTTCTATAATTCCGGACGATATGTAGCGTTGCACATCCACCTTGATTACACCTGTTTTAGAATATTCCTTAATTGAATAATTGCGTTTCGCATCCTGGTCTTAACCGTCCCCAGCGGAATGTCCAGCAGCTTTGCGATCTCCTCCTGCGTACAGCCCCGGTAATAAGCCAGGTCAATGATCACCCGCTGTTCCTTGTTCAGTTGGTCCAGCACTTTGCCCAGACCGAGGTGGTCAACAGACTGCTGCACGGTGAGCTGCTCCTGCCGGTAATGGCCGTTGCCGATCTCCTGCATCTTCAGCCCCAGCTTGTGTGCCCGCGAGCGAAGGGTGTCAATAGCCGTATTGCGAGCAATATTCAGCATCCAGGTAAACAGGCGTCCCTTTTCCTCATCATAGCGATCAATGCCGCGCCATATCTTTAAAAAGATATCCTGCAACAAGTCTACTGCCGCGTTCTCGTCATTCACCACCTTGAGGGCCACGCCGTATAAAGCCGGGGAATAATGGTCATATACATAGCTGAATATTTTCTCGTCACGGGCCTTCAGGCCCTGTACCAGTTCAGCTTCAGTATATGTAAGAGAGGGTCTCAAATCAGCCACTAGGATAGTTAAGTATTAACAGGGGCCAAAATAGAAGCTTTTTTTTACATTACAAAATTTTCTTCTATTTTATTTATGGAATATCATCTTGTAATCCGTGCCTATCTTGCCTTTGGAGATATCTTCTAATTTTCCTTTCAGCATCCTGCGTTTAAGTGGCTTCAGGTAATCAATGAACAGTTTGCCTTCTGTATGATCATATTCGTGGAAAATAACCCTTGCGGTGATGCCGTGGAAGGTTCTTTCGTGGGGGTGGAAATTTTCGTCCAGGTAGCGCAGGCGGATCTTTTCGGGGCGGTACACGTCTTCCCGGATCCTGGGAATGCTCAGGCAGCCTTCATTGTAAGGCCACTCGTCCCCGTCCTCCTCTACTTTGTGAGCATTGATAAAGACCTGCTTTACTCCATGATCGCCGGGATATTCCGCCCTTTCCTCCTCATCCATATTATTGATGATCTGCTCGCTGTCCACCACAAAAAGGCGGATCGGCTTGTTCACCTGCGGGGCGGCCAGTCCCACCCCGCTGGAGCCATACATGGTTTCCCACATATTGGCAATGAACTGCTGCAAATTCGGATAGTCAGGAGTAATGTCTTCACAAACCTTTCTCAACACCGGATGCCCGTAAGCTACTATGGGTAATATCATTTAAATAACTGTTTTTCTGAAAAAATAAATGCAAAGGTACGAATCTAAAAAATTCCAAATCAGTGCAAATTCCAAATTCCAAATCCCAATATCCAAATTCCAAACAAATGGCCAGGCCTCCATGCAAAAGCAGTTTGCCGATAGCTCAGAGGGCTCGTGTTCAATTTTGGAATTTGGATATTGGGATTTGGATTTTGGAATTTTCACCTGTTCTGCAGGTAGCCCTGTAGCAGCACGGTGGCGCTTATTTCATCCACCAGGGCCTTATTCTGCCGGTCCTTTTTCTTCAGGCCGCTGTCCAGCATAGAGCGGGACGCGATTTTGGAGGTAAAGCGCTCGTCTATCTTTTTCACAGGTATACCGGGGAAATGCTTGTGCAGGATGCGGACACACTCCGTTACCAGCGCCGTGGCATCCGTGGCGCTGCCATCCAGGTTGCGTGGCTCGCCGATGATGATCTCCGATACCGTTTCCTGCGCCATATATTGCTTCAGGAAGGGCACCAGGTTGTGCGTAGGCACGGTGGTGAGGCCGCTGGCTATTAGCTGCAGGGGGTCTGTTACGGCCAGGCCCGTTCTTTTTTTACCGTAATCTATAGATAATATGCGTCCCATATGTATTATAATGCCACCAACATATCCGCTATTGCAAATATGGCATACACTACGCTGGCAACGCCGTTGGTGGTCATAAAGGCCAGGTTTACCCGGCTCAGGTCATGCGGCTTCACCAGCAGGTGCTGGGATACCAGCATGATCATGAATACGCCGGCCCCGATCCAGTACAGCCAGTGAAAATGCCCCTGTATGCCGATAGCGATCACCAGCAATCCCGCTATTACATGCAATATCTCGGAGCAGCGCAGGGCGCCCGGCTTGCCCAGCCAGGCGGGTATGGAATTCAGGGACTGGGAGCGGTCAAACTCCTCGTCCTGCAGCGAATAGATAATGTCAAAGCCGGATACCCAGCACAGCACCAGCACAGACACCAGCACCGGCAGCAGGGCAAAGTAACCGGTCACCGACAGGAAAGCGCCGATAGGCGCCAGCGACAGCCCGAGGCCCAGCACCAGGTGGCACAGGGCTGTAAAGCGCTTTGTATAGCTATAGCCCAGCACTACCAGCAGCGCCACCGGCGACAGGAAGAAGCACAGGCGGTTGATAAACCAGGTACACAGCATGAACAAGGCGGCATTGGCGATCACAAAGTACAGCGCATTGCTGGCGGCGATCACGCCGGCAGGGATCTCCCTTTGTGCGGTACGGGGGTTGCGCTTGTCTATCTCCGCATCCAGCCAGCGGTTAAAGGCCATGGCAGCGCTGCGGGCAAACACCATGCACAGCACCACCAGCAGGAACAACTGCCAGCGGAAGGGATGCCCCTCCTTTACCGTAGCCATAAAAAACCCGGTCATGGCAAAGGGCATGGCAAAAATGGTGTGACTGAACTTTACGAGCGAAAGATATTTATTGACAGTGCTGATCATCCTTTTTTCATTTTCACAAATATATCCCAAACCACGATACCGGCGCTCACGGAGATGTTGAGGGAGTGCTTCATCCCGCTCTGGGGGATCTCTATGCAGCCGTCTACCTGCTGCATCACGCCTGCGTCTACGCCAGTTACTTCGTTGCCGAACACCAGTGCCAGCGGCCGGTCTACCGGCGGCGTATAAGCATCCAGCATAATGCTTTGCTCGGCCTGCTCTATAGCCATTACGGTATAACCGGCTTCCTGCAATTGCTGTACGGCCTCCTGCGTGGTGGCGCTGTATTGCCAGCTCACGGTTTCCGTAGCGCCCAGTGCTGTTTTATGGATATCGCGGTGCGGGGGCGTAGGCGTATACCCGCACAGGACAATGCCCTGCAGCAGGAAAGCGTCTGCCGTGCGGAACACGGCGCCTACATTGTGCATGCTCCTTACATTGTCCAGCACCAGCACCAGGGGCGTTTTGTCCGCCTGCCTGAACTGGTGGATGGTTTTACGGCCCAACTCGTTGGTAGTTAGTTTGCGCATGAGGGCAAAACTACTAAATTCCAAATACCAAATACCAAGTACCAAAGTGGCGGCAAACATCAAAGTAAATGACAGCGTTCCTATATCTTAGGCCATTGCACCCGATTTTGGGATTTGGATTTTGGGATTTGGAATTTTGCTCCTTTTTTGGAATTTGGAATTTGGGATTTGGAATTTACATTTGCAGGTATGGCTAAAAGCAAATCGGAAGAAACCCCGTTAATGCAACAGCACAATGCCATCAAGGCAAAGTATCCCGATGCCGTGCTGCTTTTCCGGGTAGGTGATTTTTACGAAACATTCAATGAAGATGCGGTGATCGCTGCCCGCGTACTGGGCATTGTATTGACCAAAAGGGCCAATGGCTCCGCCTCCTACGTGGACCTGGCCGGGTTTCCCCACCATTCGCTGGATACCTATCTCCATAAGCTGGTAAAGGCCGGCCACCGCGTGGCCGTATGCGACCAGTTGGAAGATCCCAAGACCGTAAAAGGCATTGTAAAGCGCGGGGTCACTGAAATGGTGACGCCCGGCGTGGCCATTAATGATAAGCTGCTGGAAAACGCCAGCAACAACTTCCTGGCAGCCGTACACTTTGGCGCTGCCCTTACCGGCGTGGCCTTCCTGGACATTTCTACCGGCGAGCTGTTTGTAGCGCAGGGCGATACGGAGTACATCGACAAGCTGCTGCAAAGCTTCAAGCCGGCGGAAGTGATATTCGCCAAGCCGCAGCAGAAGCATTTCCGGCAAACCTTCGGCCCGCGCTTCTATACCTACACGCTGGAGGAATGGATCTTTACCACGCAGTATGCGCAGGAAACCCTGCTGAAGCAGTTCAGCACGCATTCCCTCAAAGGGTTTGGCGTGGAAGACATGCAGGAAGCGCACATTGCGGCGGCGGCCACCCTGCATTACCTGAAAGATACCGAGCACCCGCACCTGCAGCATATTACCGGCATGCAGCGCATAGACCAGGACGATTTCCTTTGGATGGACCGCTTTACCGTGCGCAACCTGGAGCTGCTGAACAGCAGCGTGGAAAACGGGCTCACCCTGCTGGGGGTGCTGGACACCACTGTAAGCCCTATGGGCGCCCGCCTGCTGAAACGCTGGCTGGTATTCCCGCTGCGCGATATTGCCCGTATCAACGAACGGCTGGATGTAGTGGAATACTTCATCCGGGAAACAGACCTGTCCAAAGCCCTGCAGCAACACCTGAAACAGGCCGGCGACCTGGAACGCCTGGTATCCAAGATACCGCTCAAAAAGATCAATCCCCGCGAGGTGATGCAACTGGCCAAAGCGCTGCAGCAGGTGCAGGCCATCCGGCAACTGCTGTCCGGTACGGACAATGCCTACCTGCAGCAACTGCACCAGCAACTGGACGCCTGTCCCGCCATACTGGACCGCATCCTGGAGCAGATCACCGATACCCCGCCCATACTGGTAGCAAAGGGCGGCGCTATCCGCGACGGCGTGCATCCCGAGCTGGACAAGCTGCGCCAGATAGCCAGCTCCGGCAAGGAATACCTGCTGCAGATACAGCAAAAGGAATCTGAAGCCACCGGCATTCCTTCCCTGAAAGTAGCATTCAACAACGTGTTCGGCTACTACCTGGAAGTGACCAATGCGCACCGCAGCAAGGTGCCGGCCGCCTGGATACGCAAGCAAACCCTGGCCAATGCGGAACGGTACATCACCCCGGAGCTGAAGGAGTATGAAGAGCAGATCACCGGTGCGGAAGAAAAGATACTGGCGCTGGAAGTAAAGCTGTTTGACGAACTGCTGCTGACGCTGCAGGATTACATTGTACCGGTGCAGCAGAATGCACAGGCCATGGCCCGCATGGACTGCCTGCTTTGCTTTGCCGCCAACGCCCTGCAATACAAATACCGCCGCCCGCAGCTTACGGACGGGTACCAACTGGACATCAAGGAGGGCCGGCACCCGGTAATAGAACGCGGCCTGCCCCCCGGGGAGGCTTATGTAGCCAACGATATCCTGCTGGACCGCGAGCAACAGCAGATCATTATCCTTACCGGGCCTAACATGAGCGGTAAATCCGCCCTGCTGCGGCAAACCGCGCTGATCACCCTGATGGCGCACATGGGCAGCTTTGTGCCTGCCGCCAGCGCCACCATCGGGCTCACGGACAAAATATTTACGCGTGTAGGCGCTTCCGATAACCTCAGCGGCGGCGAGTCCACCTTCATGGTAGAAATGAACGAAACCGCCAGCATTATCAATAACATCACCCCGCGCAGCCTGGTGATACTGGATGAAATAGGGCGCGGCACCAGCACCTATGATGGTATTTCCATTGCCTGGAGCATCGTGGAATATTTGCATGACATGACGCCCCACCGGCCCAAGACCCTCTTTGCCACCCACTACCATGAGCTGAATGAGCTGGAGAACAAGCACAGCCGGGTAAAGAACTTCCATATCACCAATATGGAGGCGGGCAACAAAGTGGTGTTCCTGCGCAAGCTGGCGCCCGGTGGCAGCCGTCACAGCTTCGGCATCCATGTGGCGAAGATGGCCGGCATGCCACCCGCCCTGGTGGAGCGCGCCAATGAGGTGCTGGCCCACCTGGAGGAAAAACATATTGATGCACCGCTGCAGGAAGGCATCAGGCAGATCGTTTCCGCACCAGCCAAAATGCAGCTCAGCATCTTTGACGCCCACAGCGATACTTTTAAAGAGATACGGGACAAGCTGGAGCATGTGGACATTAACCGGCTTACACCCGTGGAAGCCCTGCTGAAGCTGAACGAGATCAAGGAGCTGCTGAAGTAGCGAATGCCCGCGAATTTATCATGTTAAGGAATATTAACTTTATAACTATTCCTAATAATTGTATTATATTTAATACCATTCTTTAACCCTTAACATGCATACTATGAAAAAACTACTCCCTATGGCACTGTTACTGTGCCTCTCATTTGCAATGTCCAGCTTTGCACCGCCGCAACACCCGGTACCTGTAAACAAGCCAGCCGCCTTTGCTATTTCCTGGCCTGCTACGGGCACTACTTATGGTATGCAGGGTCTGCTGACCTACGAAGTAAGCGGCAGCGGAAGCACGCCTTACTCTATCCGGTTCTATTACCAGGGCAACCAGGTAGGCGGGTCCTACATTTTTACACAGGGAAGCCCCAGTACTGATTTTTATGCTACCGGTATGCAAAGCGCTACCGGAATTTCCAATGTGATATTCCATGTGGCCTCCTTTGAGCCGGGGTATGTGGTTGATTTTATCGGTCCGTACTAATGGCAGTTATATACTATAAAGGAAGCCCGGGGCGGTAGCAAAGGCTGCTTACCCGGGCTTCATTCGTTGCTGTATTAAGTTAACGTATAGCCTTTAACATTAGCAAAGTTTAGCAGAGCTTATATCCCCAAAACATCTTATTTTAGATACGACATTTTATTTTTTAAACCCTCAATTCAATAACCATTTACTATGAAAAGGTTGTTTCCCATTGCACTGTTATTGTGCCTGTCTTTTTCTTTGTCCAGTTTTGCGCCGGCTTCTAAGCATTCCGTTACAATCAAAAAAGGAGCGTATCCGAGTTTCCCTATCACGGGTCAGACTACTGCCGGTGGTAGTTTATTAGATTATTCGATCACCAGCAGCAGCGGCCCAGCACCATATTATATCACATTTTATGCCCCCAATACAGGGGAGCAGGTAGGCGGCCCTTATCCTTTTGAACTAAACAGTGTAATAAACGGTGAATATTATTATGGATGTGGCGGCATGGGTACCGGTATGTATGCCGAGTTAAACATCACAGCGGTGGAACTACGTTTTCGCGCTGATGCCACAACATACACAGTCAATTTCATTCCCGGAGTCTAACTTAGCGTCTAAATAAAGAACCTCCGGCGATACCGGAGGTTCTTTATTTGAGTAATACAAAATCACCACTCATCCGTCCTGAATGACGAAGCCGGCAATCCTTCTGTATTAAACAAATTGCCTACCACCCAATCCTTAAACGCATAACGCACAGCCACCGGTTCTTCCACCTCTTCGCTTTTCACCGCTACGCCGCCACGGGTGATCCAGGCATGTGCAGGATGAAATACCTTGTCTGCACCCGCTACTTCAAAATCCGTCAGCGGCTTGCCAAAGGTGGTCAGCCCGTTGGCTGCATGATCAAATGACAGGTTCACTGTATCTGCGGATACTTTCATAGACTTATATACCGGCCCTTCATGCGGAATGCCTTTCATACCGTAGGTCCTGGCCAGGGCCCAATACAGCAGGCGCTTGCTGACGATGGTCTTGTCTGCCGGGTGAATGCACTTCTCCTCTCCTACGTCCATCGTCACCGCCATACCTGCATTCGGGATTTCCTCCAGCGCCTTGAGCTGTGCTTCACGAATTTTGCCGCCCAGTTCATGATCGCCCGCGTATTCATACGGGGCTATCTGCACATAGTAAAAAGGAAATTCCCCGCAGTCCCACACGCTTCTCCAGGCGTTTACCATGGCGGGCATCAGCCGCCGGTACTGTGCAGGACGGGTACGGTTGCTTTCTCCCTGGTACCAGATCGTGCCCCGGATACCGTAGCCAATAAGCGGCGCCACCATCCCGTTGTACAAGCCCGTAGGATCGTTTTGATGCAGTTTCAGGGTATCTGTCACCGCAGGTATCTTTATCTCACCAGCAAAGGGCTGCAGGCTCTTTTCATTCATCCAGGCTTCTATTACGGTACCGCCCCAGGATGTTTCGATAACCCCCACGGGCACCTGCAGCTTTTCCTGCAGCATCTTTGCAAACTGGTAGCCCACAGCGCTGAAGGTGCTCACACTTTCTGCATCAGACACTTCCCAGGAGCCCTCGCAGGTGAACTGCGGTACCCTCGATATTCTGCGCTTTACGTGAAACAGGCGTACCTGCGGGTTGTCCGCCTCCATCAGGATATCTGTGGAATGTAGGATGGGCTGGTTCCTGAATCCTTTTACCGGCATCTCCATATTGGACTGGCCGGAACATATCCATACTTCCCCGATCAGGATGTTGCGCAGGGTAATAGCCGTACCGTCGGAAATAGTGATCTCATAAGGACCGCCTGCTGCGGGGGTTTGCACTTTTACTTTCCAGGCGCCGTCGGCGCCTGCTTTTACGGTATACTCCCGTTTATTCCAGGAGGTGGTCACCGTTACACGGGCATTATGGGTGGCCTTGCCCCACAGCACCACCTCCGACTGCCGCTGCAGTACCATATTGCTGCCGATAATAGCAGGCAGGGTGACATTAGCGGTAGCAGCAGTGCTTAGGAATACAAAAAGTAGTGCGAAACAGAAAAGTCTTTGCCTCATAGTGGAATTAGTAATTAATAATGAATAATTAAGAGACGAGTGCCGGGTAACAACACTTACGCTGTGAAAATTATTAATTCTTCATTACTAATTATTAATTTATTTCAGCCATATCTCCAAACGGCCGCCCGGCGCCAGTTGCCGGTGTGCAATAAACAGGGAGCCCAGGCGGCTGCCGTTCCAGGTTACGTGATCAATATAAGCGGCTGCCGGGTTGGGCCGGTGCACCTGTATGCTTACCTTTTTATGATCCGGAAGTTGCAGGGTTACCTGGTCAAAGAGCGGCACGCAAAGCGCGTACGCGCCGGATACCGGGTCTACCGGGTACATTCCCATCGCGGCAAATACATACCAGGCGGACATCTGGCCGGCATCGTCATTACCGCTCAACCCGCCCGGGCCATCCGCATATTCTTCCTGCAGGATACGGCGCACTTCCCGCTGGGTTTTCCAGGGCGCGGCCGTATAGTTGTACAGGAAAGGCACCTGGTGACCGGGTTCGTTGCCGTGCCAGTATTCACCTTTTGCGAAAAGACTGTCCAGCGCGGTTTCCAGGCCGGCCTGGCCGCCCATCAGCGCGGCCAGGCCCGGTATGTCGTGCGGTACATAAAATGTATACTGGCGTGGCGTACCTTCCGTGATGAAGGGCATTTTTTTATCCGGGTCAAACGGCGTATACCAGCCACCGTTAGCATATCGCCCCCGCACAAACCCGGTGGCGGTATCAAACACGTGCCGGTAATTCCGGGAACGCTGCAGCAATAGCTTGTGGTCCGCCTGCTTGCCCAGGGCTTTGGCCATCAGGGCCAGGGCATAATCGTCGTAAGCATATTCCAGTGTGCGGGACACCTGTTCCTTTTTATGAAAAGCATCCGGCACACTGTCCTCCAGGGGGATATAGCCATACCGCAGGTATGATGCCAGGGCGCGGCGCCCCTTCCCGTCCACATAGGCAGCGCGGGCGGGCGTTTCAAATGCGTTTCGGCGCATCAGTGCATAAGCGGCTTCCGCATCGTACTGCCGGATGCCTTTTTGCCAGGCAGATGCAATGAAGGCGGTAGCATGATCGCCTATCATGGCGCCGGTATAACTGTTCCAGCAGGGGAAAATGGGCAGCCAACCGCCATCCTGTCCTTTCCGGACCAGGGAGCGCACCATGTCATTTACACGCTGCGGGTCCAGTATTTCCAGCAGGGGCAATTGCGCACGGTATATATCCCACATGGAAAAATCGTCGTAGTAATTCCCGGATCCCAGCCTGGCCTGCCGGTACTGTTGTGCAAAGCGGGGATAGGCCCCGTCTGCATCATTGAACGTCCGGGGATGCTGCAGGCTGTGGTACAGGGCGGTATAAAAAATACGCTGTTGCGTGCTGTCTCCCGCCACCTTAATTTTTCCCAGGGCGCTTTCCCAGGTACGGGCGCATTGCCGCCGCACGACAGCCAGTTCCCAGGTATTGATCTCCGCCTGCAGGTTCCTGCGGGCCGCTGCTATGCTGGTAAAGGAAGTGCCGACACGGATACGCACCCGCTCACCGGCTGCTGCCTTAAAGCCAATATAGGCGCCCAGCCGGGAACGATTGCCCAGGCTGTCCGTAGTATATACGTCTCCGTTACTGAACGTACCTTTTACGCTGAAGGGCCGTTCCACCTGCACTACAAAATACCCGCTGAAGCCCGCCGGCTGTCCCCAGCCCTGGTAAATGCGGTGGGCAGGATTGTAACCGCTGATCTCCTGCCGTTGAGCGTCTATTTGCACAAAGCCCTGCTGCTGGTCGCTATTAGGCATTACCAGCAGGTAAAAGCTGTCTGCCCGCTGCAGGGTAAACTGCAACAGGCTGCTGCGAGCCAGGGCTGTCATTTCCGCTGTAATGCCATATTGCGTCAGTTGCACGCGGTAGTAATCCGGGGCGGCGGTTTCCTGCCGGTGGGAGAAGGTGGTTGCAAAATCCGCCACCCGTGTGCGCAGATGGCCGGTGAGGGGCATTATAGTTACACTACCGTAATCCTGGGTGCAGGAGCCGCTGAGCCAATGACTGCCCCGGAAACCGCTCAGCAGGGTATCCTTGTAATAATAGGGCGCCAGGCATTTCTGTTCCGAAGTACGGGTTTGCGGCGTCCACTGGGTCATACCGAAAGGTACGCCCACAGCCGGTATGGTGTTGGCCAGCCGTTCGGTGCCGGCGCCATGTTTCAGCGCGGCGGCGGTGGTGCTGTTGGCAGTGCCGGTTAGGGGCTGTACCAACGGGAGCAGGCTGCCGGTTTGGGCGTGCAGCATGCCGGACCAGCCAAAGGCCAGGAGTATGAGGAGGCATTTCTTCATAACGTAAATGCCCAAAATACATAATAATCAGGGCAACAAAAAGAGACCCGCCACGGCAGGGCCGTGACGGGTCTCTTTTTGGCATTTTATGCTGGTATAGGGTAAAGCTTATCTCACCCAGAAAACCTTCGTAGTATAAAGGTCCTTGGCTGCCACTGCTTCGTAATTCTTGGCATTCAAGTTACGCTCCGTAGAAGGATACAGTAACCTGGCCGGCGGCGTGGGAACAAGCGTAGAACCTCCATCTACCGGTACGCTCAGCTTCGGATAACCGCTGCGCCTCATTTCTGCCCAGGCCTGCGGGGCCAGCATCGGACCGAAATCCACCCATTTCTGCAGGGCTATCTTGTTCAGGCTACCTTCCTCATCAGCAGGATTGTAGGCTACCAGCGGATTGGCCAGCAAAAGCGTGATCTCCGCTTCCGTGTAAGGCGTTTCCTTGGTGCCATTGTACTGGCTAAGGTTATGTATCTGGAAATAGTAAGCAATAGACTGACGGATACCTGTTTCGTAGGCTGTTCTGGCAGTTCCGCCCCCCCAACGCTGGTAAGCTTCTGCTTTCAGGAAGCTTACTTCGGCAGCCGTGATCACAATACCCGGGAAATACTCGTTCCTTAAGAAAGTAACCGTATCCAGGCGGGAAATAAGGCCAGCACCTATTGCATTTTCCTGCTGGGTAGTGTTCCAGGAAGTAGGTACTCCCTGGTATTGTCCGCCTGTATTCAATTCGTAGAACACCCTTAACCGGGGATCACCGGCAGGCTCCATCAGTGAATCCACCATATAGCCAGGGGCCAGGTTGTGGTTAAATTCCGTCCAGGCGGCATTCATATCCGTTGTCAGCAGGTTGGGCGCAGCAGCCGTGATCTGCACGTTATCAGTAATCACATCTATCAGCGGGTACAGGGTGGGATTGCCCAGTATCTCCTGCACCAGCGTTTGTGCCCTGCTTTCCTGCACATAAGATATGCGCATAGCCAGGCGAAGCATCAGGGAGTTGGCATACCTGCGCCACTTCAGCAGGTCGCCTTTCAGCAGTATATCCTGTTTAGCCAGTTTGTTCATATAGAACTGACTTGGCTGCACGGTAGCCAGCCAGTTGCTGATGCGCTTCAGATCTGTAAGTATAAAATCGTATACAGCCGCGCCTTCATCAAATGTTGCCAGGGTAAGCTCTCCTGTGTAGTTGAGCTGACCCGCGGTAGAGAAGGGAATATCTCCCCAGATATCCACCTGCTGGGCAGCCTGGTCGTATACGAAAATACGGGCGGTTTCCATGAACAGTAAATAGCCTTCTTTTTCCTCTTCATTCCCAAGCCCTTCATGGATCTTCTCCATTTCACGGAAAATGGAAAGCGGTGCTGTCCAGTCGCTTCCCGGAGCGGTATAAAAATCGCTCCAGCGGTCTTCCACGTAATCCGGGTTCGGCTCATACATTTTATTGTCATTCACGAAGCCGATGCTTTGGGTATAACGGCCGGTTATTTCACCGAGGAAGGTAAACATATGCCGGTAGTTGGGAAACACGCGCCTGTTCTTAAACAAGCCTGTATACAATCCGTCAATGGTGCCCACCGTCGTCTTCTCCGGGTCATAATATTTTTCATCAAACTGCGACTTCTTGCAAGCGGTAAAGGAACCTGCTGCTACGAGCGCCAGCATTGATATGATAAGAATATTTTTCTTCATTTTTTTCAGTTTAAAGCTTGATCAATTAAAAGCTCAGTCTCAGGTTGGCGCCTATGGTGCGGGAAGCGGCCATGGTGCCACCACCTATACCTTGCCTTACAAAGCTGGTACCCATCCCTGCTTCAGGATCTACGTTCTCTATGGTTTTGTAGAGGTACAGGAGGTTCCGTCCAAAAAGACCTACGGTCAGCTTCTGTACTTTCATTTTGTTGGCAAGCCTTACAGGTATGGAATAATTCAGAGCCACCTCGCGCAGCTTAATGAAATTGTTGTCAAACACTGCATCCTCGTAAGAAGAATTGGGTGTAGGCCCCCAGGAGTAGGTAGTCAAATAATAATCTGCTGCTTCCAGTATGATGTCGTTCTGTTTTCCCGTAGCGTCCACACCGTCTATGATAATACCATCGTGATAAACAGTAGCGCCTCCCGGAGCAGAAGCACCCGGTGCTAAAGGTATCTTGGCGCCGGTACCATCTTCATAGTAAGTGATACCACCATGCGCCTGGTCACGGCCCTGCAGGGAGTTGGTCAATAAACCAGCGCCCCTGGCCAGGTAATTGGTAGCAGACACCATTTGTCCGCCCCAGCGGAAATCCACTAAAAAGTCCAGGCTCCAGTTCTTATAGCGCAGGGTATTGCCGATACCGCCCACCAGGTCAGGCTGAATATTACCTACTTTTTCCTGTTTGGTTACATCGATATCATAGTATCCGCTGCTGTTAACGATATACTTACCTTCCTCGTTTGTCTTGCGCCTATACACCATAATATCCCCTGCATTGCTGCCCGGTTTCGCAACGATCCTCAGCGCACCGTTGTCAACATCGGTCAGTTGCAGCTCTTCCAGGCCATCCATCAGGCTTTTTACTTTGTTCCTGTTATAGCCTAAAGTACCACGCACGTTCCACTCAAAATTCCGGCTCGTGTAGGGCACGCCGTTCAGGGCTACTTCCACACCATAGTTCTGCATATCCCCTACGTTGGTCCATATGGAGTTGGCGCCGGTGCTGGGAGATAAGGTCAGCGGAAGTATCTGGCCTTTGGTAATATTCGTGTAGTAAGATACGTCCAGTCCAAACCTGCCCTCGAGCATCTTCACTTCCAGGCCGGCTTCTGTTTCATATTTCAATTGCGGATCCAGGGCATTATTGCCATAAGAGCTGCTGGGATACAGGTAAGGCACGGAATTCACAGTGGCGCCTGTATACACTACGTTGGCGGTATAAGCTTCTGCCGGGCTGGCCACACCACCATAACCCGCACGCAGCTTCACATAGTCGAAAGCCCTGGGCAATTCCATCGCCCTGCTCAGCTCAAAGGAAGCGCTCACGCTGGGATAGTAATAAATATTATTCTCCGGGAACAAGGTAGATACTCTTTCCCTGCGGATGGTACCTTCCAGGAACAGCATGTTCCGGTATTCCAGCCCTAATATGCCAAAGAGACCGTCCTGCAGGTAGTAGCTGCGGGGAGACCTTGCGGACAACGCATTTTTGGATGCATTAGTACTGAACCAGTTTTCCTGCGTTAAACCTCCTTCCGTGCTCACATGACTGTAGCGGTTCTCATGCCTGCGCGCCTGGTAACCTACGCTGGCATTCAATGTAAAACGGGGGGAAAACTTCTTGGTATAGGCCAGCAACAGATCGCTATAGATAATGCTGTACTGGTTATTATCTGTGATATACTTGCCGGTCTCGCCAAAGGACAGCGGATACTCCGTATGTTCCTTGGTTTCCGCCGTATAACCGGTAAAGTCGTTCCCTACCCTCCCACGGAAGCGCAGCCCGTTTATAATCTCGTAGTTCAGGGTAGCGCTGGTGATCACACGGTTAGAGTACTCATCATAGCTGTTCATCAGTTGTTTCCAGAGGAAATCCATGAAGTTATAAGCCCTGATATCGTATTTTAACGCTTCATCAGGATCCCTTTGGCTCTGGTTATAGGGCACATATTTATAGTCTTTGGTAGTTTTATATTTATCAAAGTACACATCCATGTAGTCCGCAGCACTGAACATACCATTAAAGGCTGCTGTCAGGTTGTGTATCTGTTCCGGCCGGTTATGTACTTTTTCATTTACATAAGTAACCGTGATGTCTGTGCTGAGCCTGGAGTTGACTTTATAAGTGGCATTCAGGTTGAAGGTGTTTTTCTGCTGCTTACCGCCAATCTGTACGCCTTTATAATCATTGCGAACATAAGATATACGGTAGTCCGATTTATCGGTAGCGCCAGACAATGCAATGTTGGCAATTGAGCTGTAGCCATTCTGGTAGAAATCCTTCCAGTTATCTTTATGCCCTACATATTTACGGGTAGAGCCATCCCAGTAATAGATGTCACTGCCATCAAACTTGCGGCCAAACTGGCCATAAGCCCTGAAGGAAGGTCTAACGTCCGCCCTGCCGTCACCATTCAGGTCGCCCATGTCCACCCATCCGTCAGGAGAACCGTAAAGCCCTATGTTAGTAGCTCGGTCATAACCAGGACCATATTCCGTCTGGTATTCAGGTACAATCCCTACCTGCTCAATACCATAGGAATAATTGAAATCAACGCCTATACCCTGTCTCTTTTTGCTGCCGGCTTTAGAGGTGATCACTACTACCCCGTTCGCGCCGTCTGAACCGTAAAGTGCCGTAGCAGCGGCGCCTTTCAGGATACTGATATCCTGGATATTGTCCGGGTTGATATCCAGCAGGCTGTTGCCCCGCAGGCGGGTATCAGAATCATAGCTACCGGTATTCACAATGTCCTTCCGGATAGGCACACCATCCAGTACGATCAGCGGCTGGTTATCCTGGGTGATGGAGTTGATACCCCTGATCTGGATCGTTGCAGCGCTGGTAGCACCACCGGGAGTTGTTTGGATCCTCACGCCGGCGGCCCTGCCATACAATGCAGAAGCGAAGTTGGTAGGCGCGGCCTTCACCAGTTCGTCACCGGATACGGTAGCGAGCGCATAACCCAGCTTACGGCGTTCCTTCTTGATACCCATGGCAGTCACCACAATTTCATTCAGGCCCTTGCTGTCCGGCGCCATCCTGATGGCCAGCGACACCCGGCCGTTCAGGGGCACTTCCTGCCTTAAGTAACCAACATAGGTGAAAATGAGCGTGCCCTCCGGGTCGGCACTCAATTTAAAAGCCCCGTTCTGGTCGGAGAGTGTACCATTGGAAGTGCCTTTTTCCTGTACACTCACACCCACCAGCGGGTTACCCTTTTCATCCTGCACGATACCGGCTATGGTTTTCTTTTCCTGTGCTAATACAATATTGGTGCACCAAAGGAAAAGTACCGCGCATACGAGGAGCGATCTTTTCATTTTACTCTTTTTTAGATTAATACTATAGTGTTAAAAGCGGTCAATTACTGTGCGATTGGCATAGTTATCAGCATCCCGCGCGGTAAGGAGATACGGCCGGCAATGCGATACCAGGTATAAGGAAATAAATAAACACGGCTTACTGCCTCAGGCAGTGCAGGGCCGGCTCAGGTGGCATGTGTCATGTAAAGGTTTTGCATGTTCATAGGTTTTCATTAGGTTTTCAAAAGGAAATCCCCGCCGTGGCTGCATTACCGGCAGCTATTGCGGAAGTTCGTCGTATAGAGATTTTAGTAAAAACAAACGTAATATGATGTAATATAGTAATTTATTGCAAAATAGTAAAAATTATTATAATATCTCAAAACGCTGTCCCTTTTTCCGGGGCCCGGGAATGCTCAGCCAAACTACCGCCCATTCGCACACGATATTCTTTCATACTTATGACAAAAGAAACACAATCATTGTTCATTGATTATTATCCAGTCACTTATTCAATTTCAAACATAGATAAAGTTTTTATAATTTACAAGCTTATCCCGTCATTTTCAATAAAATAGTTAAAACAGGATCAGCCCGTGCTAAAATAAAACAAGGTATTTAGCACAGGCAAAGGAATAGTTCCATGATGTATTTTCCGGGAAAGCGCAGGGGATTACGCGGGCAGCTCCGCCTGAACGGTTTTCTGGGTTGACTGCCGCACTTCCAGCGTGGGAGACAACACCAGGTGCTGCGATGTGCTGGAAGCATGATTCAGCTCTTTCATCAGCAGGTTCACGATCTGCCGGCCTATTTCTTCTATCGGTTGGGATACGCAGGTAATGGAAGGGCTGTGCAGGCGGAACAGGTCATGATCATCAAAGCTCACCATTCCTACGTCCGGGCCTATACGAAGCCCCATGGAACGGATGCTTTCTATACCGTAAATTCCCAGGTAGTTGGTGGCAAAAAATACTGCATCCACTTTGGTTGTTCTCAGGTACCTGATGATCTCCTGGGTATGCGCTGCGCGGTCCATTTCAAAGGGCAGACGCTTTACCACATTCTTGTTAAAGGGAATACCATGCTTTTTCAGGGCCGCCACAAAACCATCCAGGCGCTGCTTCATCTGCACCTGGTCTGAAGTGGTGGTAATAATGCCTATCTTCTTGTAGCCCTGCTCCACCAGGTGGGAGGTAGCGGCAAAAGCGCCCTGGAAATTGTCCACCACCACGTAATGGGAATCCACATTCGGCAGGTAGCGGTCCATGAGCACCACCGGCTTGCGCACCATTTTCAGCAGCTCTATCTCCTTCTCCATATTCTTGGCAGGCGTAATGATATAGCCGTCCACCTGCCGGTACTTCAGCACTTCCAGCAGTCCGCGCGCCTTGTCACTGTTGTCTTCCGTACTGCCATACAATACCTTGTACCCGTGCTTGTCCGCTTCATCTTCCACCACCTTGGCTACATTGGCGAAAAAGTTATTGGCAATATCCTCCACGATCAACCCCAGTGTTTTCGTCTTACCGGTGCGCAGCCCCCGTGCCAGTTGGTTGGGTTTGTATTTAAGCTTGTTGGCTATTTTAAGTATTTTCTTGCTCACCTGGTCGCTGATCCGCTTCTCCTTCGCCTTACCATTAAGTACAAAAGAAACTGTGGTAGGAGACACACCCGCCTGCCTGGCGATATCTTTTATAGAGATTCCTTTCATTCGTAAATAACTTTTGTTAGCGATCTCATGGAACCTCGCATTTACATGCCCTTGTATGAGAGATGTTTATCCTGCTCGGTTTCATCTGTCTGTATTAGTTTGTGCTTATAATCGGGTGCGTTGGAAACTCATCTCAAGCGCAGGTATAACACGCTCAATCGATTTAGCCCAGTGTAAAATACAAAATTACTTGTCAAAAATACAATAGGCACATCAATAGCTAAATTACAGGAAATGATATTTTTTTAACCAAAAATTAATAAATTGGCATCATTCATAGGAAAGATTCCCGCGGGGGGCGGGAAAAAGGAGGCAACCTACGCTGTGCGAAACGACCATCCTGCCATCTTTATACCGCAAACAGGGGATATTGGCTGCCGGATCGCATGAGGCGCCCGGAATTCCTTCAGGACAGTAAAAACGTAATAATTGACGCATGAAACCGAGCATGATAGTTTTTCCACACGGGGGCCATTTAATGCGAGGTTCCATAAGACCGCTGAAAAAATTAATTGACGCATGAAACCGAGCATGACAGTTTTCCAACCACAGGGCATAGGAATGCCGGGGATCATCCGTTCCGCCAGGTTGCTGATAAAGACAAACATTAACAGATGAAACCCATCCTTATTAAAGTTGGCGCCTTTGCAGACAACCAGATCACGATCATAGAACGTTGTGATCCGTATTTCAATACGCCCTTCCACTTCCACCCGGAATGCGAGCTGGTATACGTAACAGAAAGCCATGGAAAAAGGATCGTGGGTGACAGCATCGAAAGCTTTGATGTAGGAGACATGGTGTTCCTGGGGCCCAACATCCCGCATGTATGGTATAACGACGAGGACTATTATAAAGGACTGGAGCAGCTCAAGGCCCGCTCCGTGGTGATCTATTTTCCCAGGGATATTTTCGGGGACAAATTCTACGGGCTGCCGGAAACCAAAGCCCTTACGGAGCTGTTTCACCGCGCACAGCGGGGCATGAAGGTCACCGGCGCCACCCACAGCCAACTGAAGGAGGAAATACTGGCCCTGCCCAGGAAGGAAGGGCTGGACCGGATCATTTCCCTGCTGCGCATCCTGAAAACGCTTTCCGAAACCAAAGACTACTACTTCCTGGCCAGCACCGGCTATTCGCACGCCTTTAACGCAAAAGACAACCACAAAATAGACGAGGTGTTCAAGTACGTAATGAATAACTTTTCCCGGGAAATATCCCTGCAGGATGTAGCCAGCATCACCAACCTCTCTCCCCAGTCCTTCTGCCGCTTCTTTAAGAACCGCACCAAAAAGTCCTTTGTACAGTTCCTCAACGAAGTGCGCATCGGGCACGCCTGCAAGCGGCTGACGGAAGAAGACTGGTCCATTGCCGAAATTGCCTACTCCTGCGGCTTCAAGAACCTCTCGAACTTTAACCGCTTCTTCAAGGAAATAGTTGGCAAAACACCCAAGGAGTACAAGAACGAGCTACGGCTGAAAGAGAGTTAATAATTAATAATTAACAATTAATAACACCCGTAACACGACCGTTACGCGAAACACGGCCGTTTCGATTATTAATGCTTAATTATTAATTATTAATTAAATTTATAGCCGTGTACAGCAACTATCCAGATCAACAATTGCTTGCCTTACTGCGGGCCGATAACGTGGCGGCTTTCAACGCCATTTACGACCGTTACAGCAAGCCCTTGTACCTGTACATCTTCAGCAAGCTGGAAATGGGCGAGATCAGCAAGGATGTGCTGCAGGACCTCTTCGTTTCCCTCTGGGAAAAAAGAAAGCAGCTCCAGATCAGCGACTCCCTGCGCTCCTACCTGTACCAGGGCGCGCGGCACAAGATCATAGACATCTACCGCAAGAACAGCTCTTACCGCAAATACCTGCAGCAACTGATAGAACACTTTGACACACAACCGGAAAATATAACGGACCATGTTGATTACAAGGCCAGGAACCAGGAGATACTGGAGGCCATCAACCACCTGCCGGAACGTATGAAAGAAATATTTATGCTCAGCCGGCTTGAGCATCAAACCATTGAGCAGATCGCGCAACGCCTGGGACTGTCGCAGCAGACGGTCAAGAACCAGATCACCAAGGCGCTGAAGATACTGCGCTCCCATACGGAAACCGGTAACGGATAGTACCAGCGCAAGGGTTGTACGACTACTAATAAACCTTAAACAAGAAACGGTGGATACAGAACATATTAAAAAGGTACTGGAACGCTATACACAGGGACAATGCACAGCGGAGGAATCAAAGATCATTGAACAATGGTTTGAAGGCGTTAACCGGCATCCCTCCACCGTTGAAAATGACGACGCTCTTTCCCTGGAGTTGGAAGCAGTAAAGCAAAGCATCCATGAAAAGATACAAGTGCCCCGCCAAAGGCGCCTGCGCCCCTGGTATTACGTGGCCGCGGCCGCCAGCATACTGCTGCTGGCCGGCGCCTGGCTGTTCAATTATATAAAGCAATCTCCCGCCGGCTCCCCGGATACGGCCCCGGTGGCCCATACATCGCCCAAAAGCAGCCGTCACATTGCCGGCGGCATGGTTACCCTGCAAACCGCCAAAGGCGCCAACGAACGGATCGTGCTGTCCGACGGCAGCACCATCGTGGTCAACGCATCTTCCCGCATACGGTACCCACAGCAGTTCCCGGCCGGTAGCCGCAACGTGTACCTGGAAGAAGGGGAAGCCTTCTTTACCGTGGCCCCCGATCCAAGCAGCGCCTTTACCGTGCATGCCGGCGACCTGCGCACCACGGCCCTGGGCACTTCCTTCAATATCCGCGATTATGCCCATGAGCACAGGATCACCGTGGCCCTGCTGAGCGGCAAAGTGCAGGTAGACCGCGCCCGCAACGGCAGCAGCGGCCAGGCCCTTATCCTGCAGCCCAACGAGCAGGTGCATTACGACCTGCAGTCCCTCCGGCTGGAAAAATCCTCCTTTGCCAGCCCGGAAGAAATTGCCGGCTGGAAACAAGGCTACCTGGTATTTAAAGACGCGTCATACAATGAAGTAATAACAGAGATAGAGAACCGGTACGGTGTTACCATTATCAACCAAAGCGATAAAAAAGAGTGGAAGTACACAGGCTTCTTCCAGGAAGAAAGCCTGCAGGATGTGATAGAGACCATATGCCTTGCCAAATCCCTTTCCTACAAGATCAGCAAGGACACAATTACGCTGAGAAACAGCCATTGAAAAGCTGTGTAGCTAATTAAAAAACAATGACAGTCAAATCATACTTCCTGTTTGTAAGTATGACTGCCGGCCTGCCATTCATGCTGCTGCCGGCGGCAGGCATGTCCCTGCCTGTAAGGGCCGCCTTCCCGCCTGCATACCAGCTCCAGGACCATCACACCCAACTCCCCATCCTGGTAAGCATACAGGTAAAGCAGCGGCCACTGGAAGCCGTGATGACGGAAATTGCCGCACAAACCGGGCTGCGCTTTCACTATGACAAGGCGGACCTGAGCCAGCGCCTGAAAAGGAAAATCACCCTGCACTGCAATAAAACCCCGGTGGAAGAAGTGCTGGACATGCTGGCGGAACAAACCGGGCTCAAATTCGTATTGAAGGAAGATAAAGTGATCGTAGGGCCGGGGGAAACGGGCAGCCCGGCTGCCAACGTGGAACTGGTAAACGGCGCGCTGCCCGAAAAGGAAATATACGGACAGGTGCGGGACCCGCACGGCCGCCCGCTGGCCGGGGCCACCATACTGGTCAGGAACAGCACCCGCGGCACGCAGGCCGATGCCGACGGCGCATTCCTGGTCAGGGCCGCAGCAGGGGATATCCTGCTGTTCCGCTCTGTAGGCCACCTGCACAAGGAAGTGATGGTGGGCGACCAGGAAGAGATCAACATTACCCTCGAAGAAAGCATTAAAGGGCTGGATGAATTCGTGGTCACCGCCCTGGGCATCTCCAAGAAAACCCGGGAGCTCTCCTACTCTACCCAGCAGGTGAACAACGAGGACCTGACCCGCGTAAAGGACGCCAACGTGATCAACAGTCTTTCCGGCAGGATCGCCGGGGTGAATATTTTCCGCAGCGCATCCGGCCCGGGTGGATCTGCCCGGGTAATATTAAGAGGTAACAAATCCACCCGCGAAAACCAGCCCCTGTACATTATTGACGGCGTGCCCATGGCCAACTACACGCCCTCACAACCGGCCAACATCTGGGGAGAATCGTCCGACATTGTAGGCAACAGCGGGCGCGATGGCGGGGACGGCATCGCCAACCTGAACCCGGACGATATTGAGACCATCAGCGTGCTCAAAGGCGCATCCGCCGCCGCCCTCTATGGCAGCCAGGCCGCCAACGGCGTGATCGTGATCACCACCAAAAAGGGCCAGCCCGGTAAAGGACATATCAACGTCTCCTCCGACCTGACTATCTCCACGCCCATGCTGCTGCCCAAACTGCAGTATCGCTACGGGCAAACTATCCGCCCCTATACGGATGACAAAGGACAGCCGCAGCCCGGCGCCGCGGAAAGCTGGGGCGCTCCCGTGCAGGCCCCGGATCATGTGCGGCCCTTCTTCAATACCGGCGTTACCTTTACCAACTCCGTATCTTTCAGCGGCGGGATAGACAAAGCGCCCTCCTACTTTTCCTATTCCAATACCAACAATAAAGGCATACTGCCCAATACCAGGCTGGACCGGCATACCTTTAATTACCGCGGCTCCCTGCGCCTGCTGGACAACCGCCTGCTGCTGGACGGCAATGTGACCTTCCTGCTGCAAAAAGCCCTGAACCGCCCGGCCAGCGGCCTGTACTTCAACCCGCTGACCGGTTTGTATAACTTCCCGAGAGGACTGGACTTTAACGACTATAAAAATTATGAGTACGCGGACCCTGCCCGCGGGCTGCCGCTGCAAAACTGGTGGAACATCCGCCACGACAAGGAATGGACCGGGCAGGACGACCAGCAGAACCCCTACTGGCTGCTGTACAGGAGCCTGCGGGAAGAGAACCGCACGCGCAGCATGGGCTCCCTTTCCATGAAATACCAGTTGAACGACTGGCTGTACGTGCAGGCCAGGGGCAGCTTTGACCGCTCCTACGACCAGTATGAGCTGAAAGCCTATGCCGGTACGCAAACCGTGCTGTCGCCGCCCAACGGGCGCTACACCCTGGAAAAAGAAACCAATACCCAGTTATACGGCGACCTGATACTAAGCGCCGTAAAAAAACTGGACAGCCGGCTGCAACTGGCGGCCACCCTGGGCTCCAGCATAATGGACGTGCGGGCGCATGACCGCACGCTCATCAGCACCAATCCCAACGCGAACCCGGGGCTGAGCGTCGCCAATCATTTTTCCGTGGCGGATATTTCCAGCAATGCCCTGGATGCACAGCAGTATATTGAAAAAAAACAACTGCAGGCCGTTTTTGCCAGCGCCCAGTTAGGTTTCCGGGACTACCTGTTCCTGGACCTGACCGGCCGCAATGACTGGTCCAGCACCTTTGCCTATACGCCGATCAATGGTAAAGGTTATTTCTATTATTCCACCGGGCTCACCGCCCTGCTGAGCGATATGGTGCAACTGCCGGCTTTCGTGGACTTTGCCAGGCTGCGCGTTTCCTACGCCAAAGTAGGTAACGACATAGCACCTTATGTATCCCGGCCGGCGCGCTTCACCCTGCAAACCGTAGCCGGGGTAACCCGCATTTCGTTTAACACCCGCTCCCCCTATCCCGGCGTGTACCTGAAACCGGAGGACAACCGCTCCCTGGAAGCCGGTACGGAAATACGCCTGCTGGATAACCGCATCAACCTGGACCTGACCTGGTACAAGAACAATAATTACCAGCAGTACATGGAGGTGCCGGCCCCCAGCGGCAGCGGCTTCCTGTTCTATTACCTGAACCTGGGCAATATCCAGAATACGGGCCTGGAGGCGGCTATCACGCTGGTGCCTGTACGTAACAAGCATTTCAAATGGCAGTCCGTTCTCAACTATGCCTTCAACAAAAACGAGGTCATCCAACTGAGCAATCCCGGCATACCGGGCGCAGGACCGGACAATTATTTCATCCTGACGGATTTCCTGACCAATATGTACGGCTCCTTCATCAAGGAAGGCGGCTCCTGGGGCGACATTTACAGCAACAAGGAGCTGTACCGGAACGAAAAAGGGCAGTATGTGATTGACGGGGACGGGCACCTGAAAACCAACAAGGACGTGCTGAAGAACATCGGCAATCCCAACCCGCGCTTTACGCTGGGCTGGAACAATATGCTGAACTACAAAGGCTTTACGCTGAGCTTCCTGGTAGATGGAAAGTTCGGCGGCAAAGTGATGAGCATTACGCAGGCCATACAGGACGAGTACGGCGTAAGCGAAACCAGCGCCCGGGCCAGGGATAACGGCGGCGTGGCGCTGAATGCCGTATACGAGGATGGCAGGCCTTTTACCGGGAAATATGATGCACAGCAATATTACACGACCATCGGCGGCCGTGCAGGCATCGGTGAAATGTATATGTATGATGCTACCAACATACGCCTGCGCGAGCTGTCCCTTAGCTGTCAGATACCTGTCCGTTCCAAATGGATACGGCAAATGCAGGCCGGGCTTACAGCCAGGAACCTTTGCTTCTTTACCCTGCATGCGCCTTTTGACCCGGAAGTATCCATGAGCTCCGGCAACGGCCTGCAGGGCATAGACGTTTTCGGACAGCCCGCCGTGCGCAGCATGGGCGTCAACCTGAGAGTGGGGTTTTAGACCTGTTAGGTTTTAAAAACCTGGCCGGTCTGCTGACTAAATATCGCTGATATGACCAAACGTGTGACCATTACCGCATTATTCCTGTATGCAGCGCTGCTGGGCGCCTGCACCAAAAGCTTTGAGGACATCAACAAGAACCCCTATGATTTCCACGAGGACGAGCTGAAGCCCGACCTCAAACTGCTGGGCGAGCCGCTGGTGCAAACCATGCTCAACATCATGGTGAGCAATGACCCCGCTACCGCACAGGTGCAGCAAAACCTCGTCGGGGATGTTTACTCCGGCTACATGATGACGCCCACGCCTTTTGAATCCAACCGCAACAATACTACCTACGACCTGCTGGACAACTGGAACAACCATATATGGACCGTGGCCTACGGCAATGTAATGCCCAACTGCAGGTTTGTGCAGGAAAAATCAAAAGGGCGCTACTCCGATTTCTATGCCTGGGCGCAACTGCTACGCGTAGTGGCCATGCACCGGGTAAGCGATGTATACGGGCCGGTGATCTATACGAAGTACGGCATTATCAATCCCGATGGCAGCATTGATTACGACAGCCAGCAGGAAGCCTACAACGCATTTTTCCGGGACCTTTCCGAAGCCATTGATACGCTGACGCTGTACGCTTCCCGCCCGCAGCGGAACTTCACCGCCTTTGACCTGGCCTATGGCGGAGATTACGCGCAATGGGTGAAATTTGCCAACTCCCTGCGCCTGCGCCTGGCCATCCGCATTTCAAAAGTAGATCCTGCCAAAGCGCGAACTGAAGGCGAGGCCGCCCTGCAACACCCGCTGGGACTGCTTTCCGGCCCGGCCGACAATTTCAACATCAATATCAGCCCCGTGGCCCACCCGCTGTTCGTGATCTGCTACAAGTGGAACGATATCCGCATGGGCGCGCCCATGGAGTCCATTATGACCGGCTATCACGATCCGCGGCTGCCTTATTATTTCCTGTATTCCGACAGCCGTGACTCTTCGTATAATGGTATCCGTAATGGTATCAACATTACCAGCCGGGATACCTACAACGGCTTTTCCAAGCTGTCGCTCCGGCAGTTGGAGCAAGGCAAGATACAGTTGATGACGGCAGCCGAAACCTGGTTCCTGAAAGCAGAAGCGGCGCTGTATGGCTGGGAAGGCGCCGGTGATGCAGGCAGCAATTATAACGAAGGCATCCGGGCTTCCTTTGCGCAGTACCAACTGGAAGACAAATATGCCGCCTACGCCAGCAACAATACTTATACCGCCCGGCCTTATACGGACCCGAAGAATGCCGACAACAATGTGCCTGCCGGCAGCCCCTACCTGAGCAACATCACGATACGCTGGGACCCCGGCGCCACGCCGGCGCAAAAGCTGGAGCGCATCATTACGCAGAAATGGATCGCCATGTTCCCCGAAGGGGAAGAAGCCTGGGCCGAGTTCCGCCGCACCGGCTATCCAAAACTGTTTCCCGTGGTGCTGAACTACAGCAACGGGAAGATATCCACGGAGCAATTTATCCGGCGCATCAATTTCTGCCAGTTGGAATACGCCACTAATCCGCAGGGAGTAGCCAGAGCCCTGCAGGCGCTGGGCGGACCAGACAATGGCGGCACCCGCTTATGGTGGGACAGGGAATAAGATCAAAAAACTTATCCAGTACGATAGTACCTCTCCTCTCCTTGCACGACCTCTATCCTGTATCCCACGGGGATCAGACCGTGCACAAGCAACAACACTAGTGATTAAAGTTATGAACGACAAAAAACAGCGCTTGCGCTGAGGGGGGAACTATTGCCCGATTATGAACAATTCAACCAAAAATTCATATGAACAGAAGATCACGTCTTACATGGACATGCAGACCAGCCAGCATTGTACTCTGCCTCGCACTGGCGGCGGATGCGCGTATGCATGCCGTTGCAGCCGCTCCGGCATTTGCTCACATTGCCGTGGAGCAGGAAATAACAGGAACCGTGCGTGACGCCCAGGGAACGCCTTTGCCGGGTGTGACCGTACAGGTAAAAGGCACCAGCAAGGGCACGCAAACCAACGGCGATGGCGTGTTTAAGATCAGCGCCAACCCTGGCGACGTGCTGGTGTTCAGCTCCATCGGTTTTGTAGCCACAGAAGTCACTGTAGGCAACAGCAGCACCATGAGCGTAACCCTGCAGGGCAATGTAAGGGGACTGAATGAACTGGTAGTAACCGCGCTCGGTGTTAAAAAGGCGCCGAAAGCACTCACCTACTCCCAGCAGAGAATAGGCGGCGAAGAGCTCACTACCGCCAAAGACCCCAACCTGATGAACTCCCTGAACGGTAAAGTGGCCGGCGTGAACATCAACCGCAGCAGCGGCGGCGCGGGCGGCTCCGTAAAGGTGATCCTGCGCGGTAACAAATCCGCACAGGGCAGCAACCAGCCGCTGTACGTTATTGATGGTATCCCTATGACCAATTTCACCGTGCAGCAGCCCAACAGCACCTGGGGCGGCGATGGCAATATCAGCTATGCGCCCGGCCGCGACGGGGGCGATGGTATCTCTAACCTGAACCCGGAAGATATTGAAAGCATTTCCGTATTGAAAGGCGCCTCCGCTTCCGCCCTGTACGGCAGCCAGGCGGCCAATGGCGTGATCCTGATCACCACCAAAAAAGGAAAAGCCGGCGCTACCAAAGTGGATTTTTCCAGCAGCTTCATGATGGATAAGGTAGCCATTAAACCCAAGTTCCAGGACGCATACGGGCAGGACCCCGATGCAGCCACCAATAGCTGGGGGCCTTCCATTAACGGCGCTAAAGATAACCTGGACGACTTTTTCCGCACCGGCAACACCTGGATCAATTCCATCGGCCTGTCCGGCGGCACGGAAAAAATGCAGACCTATTTCTCCTACGCCAACACCCGCTCAGAAGGCGTGATGCCCGGTAACGACCTGCGCCGCCATAACATCACTTTCCGGGAAAGCGCCAGCTTCCTGGATGGCAGGCTGAAGCTGGATGGCAGCGCCAACGTGATCATACAGAAAATAAACAACGCGCCGGTAACCGGCTTGTATTTTAACCCGCTCACCGGCCTGTACCTGTTCCCCAGGGGCATGGACCTGCAACCGTACAAGGACAATTATGAAGTGTTCAATGACGTAAGGCAGATCAACCTGCAGAACTGGCCCTTTAACGAGGACGTGCAGCAGAATCCATACTGGATCGTAAACCGGAATACCAGCCAGACAGAGCGCACCAGGACGCTGTTCAGCGCCTCCGCCCGCTACGAGTTCAACGACTGGCTGAATATACAGGCCCGCGGTAATATGGACCGTACCAACGATACCTACGACGCGCAGATCTATGCCGGCACGCAGGGCGTACTGGCAGGTCCCAATGGCCGCTACATCATGAACAACCTCACCACCACCCAGTTCTATGGTGACGTGATCCTGAACATGAACCGCTCTTTCAATGACTTTAAGCTGAACCTCCTGCTGGGCTCCAGCATTACCGATACCCGCACCAAGGGTCTGCGTGCAGACTCCTACAACGGCAGCCTGTATGTAGCCAATTTCTTTGTGCTGCAGAATATGACGCCGGGCAGCCAGTTCAATACGGAACCGGCCAGGCGCCAGCAGTTGCAGGCGGTGTTCGGCAACGCCAGCCTTTCCTATAAAGACCTGGTATTCCTGGACCTCACCGGGCGCAATGACTGGTCGTCCAACCTGAGCTTCACGCCCAACGGTTCTTACTTCTATCCTTCTGCAGGTCTGTCCTTTATCCTGCACGACCTGTTCCATTTGCCGGAACCGGTAAGCTATGCCAAGCTGAGAGGCTCCTACTCCGTAGTGGGCAACTCCGTGCCGATCTATGTAACGCACCCGGTGAACAAGCTGGGCACTTCCGGCGGTACGTTTGATTTCAATACCATCCAGCCTTTCACGGACCTGAAACCGGAAAAGACCAAATCGCTGGAAATAGGTACGGAATGGCGCTTCCTGGATAACCAACTGAGCTTTGACCTTACTTATTACAAGACCAACACTACCAACCAGTACTTCCAGATAGCGGTACCGCCGGGCACCGGCTACAGCTTCCGCTATATCAATGCCGGCGACATCCAGAACTCCGGTATAGAAGTGATGCTGGGCTACAACCTGGTGCAGTCCAAATTCTTTAAATGGAATACCACTGTTAACTATTCCATGAACAATAACGAGGTAAAGGAACTGGCGCCCAATATAGACCAGTTCATCCTTACCGACCCGGGCTCCAACTCCTACACCTCCCTGATCAAGGCAGGCGGCTCCTACGGCGACATTTACGGCACCGTGCTGGAGCGTGACGAGCAGGGCCGCGTAATAATAGGGACCAATGGCACACCCAAGGTAAGCGCTACCCAGCAATGGATCGGCAATCCCAATCCCAAATGGCAACTGGGCTGGAACAACAGCTTCAATATCAGGGATTTTTCTGTGAACTTCCTGGTAGACGGCAAGTTCGGCGGACAGGTGCTCTCGCTCACGCAAGCCATGCTGGACCAGTACGGCGTATCTGAAGCCAGCGGCAATGCCCGCGCCAATGGCGGTGTGGATATTAACGGCGTAACGGAAGATACCAAGGAGCCGGTATCCAAAGCAGACGCCAAGAGCTGGTACAAAACCATCGGCGGCCGCGCCGGCGTGAGTGGTGAATACATTTACAGCGCCACTACCGTAAGGCTGCGTGAAGTTTCCCTGGGCTATTCCCTGCCCGCTTCCGTGCTGAAGAACAGCTTTGTGAAGAACCTGCGCCTCTCGCTGATCGGCCGTAACCTGGTTTACTTCCACCGGGATGCGCCTTATGATCCGGAAGTGACCATGTCTACCGGCAACGGGCTTTCCGGGGTGGATGTGTTCAGCCTGCCTGCCACCCGCAGCTTTGGCCTGAACCTGAACGTGACCTTTTAAGTAATTCAATCTAAAAACAAGGAAGATGAACAAGATCAGCTATCAATATAAAGCACTGGCGGTAGCGGCCCTGGCTACACTGCTGGGAGCAGGCGCCTGCACCAAGAATTTCGAGGATTACAACACCGATCCTACCGGGCTTACAGAAGACCAGCTAAAGCCGGACTTCAACTTCATAGGCGGCTTTTACCCGCAGATACAATCCGCTATCTACTATAACTATAACAATACGGTATGGGAATACCAGTTGCAGCAAAACCTGATCGGCGATGTGTATTCCGGTTATATGATGTCGCCCAATCCTTTCCAGGGAAACGTCAACAACTTTACCTATGCATTGGTGGACGGCTGGAACGGTTTCCCCTTCAGCCTGGCCTATAACCGCGTCATGGCTCCCATTTTTGAAGTGAAGAGAAGGGGAGCGCAAACGGTAGCGCCGGATTTCTGGGGCGTGGCCCTCATCCTGAAAGTGGAAGCCATGCACCGGGTAACGGATATTTACGGTCCCATTCCGTACAGCCAGTACGGGCAGGGCGGCACCACCGTTGGCTATGACGACCAGGAGAGCATCTACAAACGCTTCTTCAAAGAGCTGGACACCGCCGTTACCAACCTGAAGACCTACATGACGGAAAAGCCCGGCGCTACGCCTTTCGCCAAGTTCGACATGATCTACGGCGGCGACTACCGGCAATGGGTGAAGTTTGCCAACTCGCTGCGCCTGCGCCTGGCGATGCGCATCGTGGAAGCAGACCCGGTGACCGCGAAAGCGGAAGGTGAAAAAGCGCTGGCAGATGAAGGCGGGCTGCTGGAATTGAATACGGACAATGTAATGGTATCCGGCTACGGCATCAAGCATCCCCTGTACACCATTACCAATAAGGATGGCTGGAGCGATATCAGCATGAACGCTTCCATGGAATCTTACCTGGTGGGCTACGACGACCCGCGCACCGGCAAGTTCTTTGACCCTGCATCTGATTATCCCGGCCAGTATAAAGGCATCCGTATAGGCAGCAATGTTACCGCCAAACCGGGCTACAGCGGTTTTTCCACCCTGGCCTACAAGAACACCAAAACCTTTGCAGACGCTACGCCCCTGCAGCTAATGACGGCAGCGGAAGTATTCTTCCTGCGGGCGGAAGCCGCGCTCCGCAACTGGAGCAACCCGGGCGGTACAGCACAGGAGCTGTATGAAAAAGGCATCAGCACCTCCCTGTCCCAATGGGGCGTGGCAGACAGGGCTACAGAATATATCAATGACGCTACCAGCACGCCGGCAGATTATACAGATCCAAAAAATGCCGGCAACAACTCCCCGGCGCTTTCATCCATTACGATCCGCTGGGACGATGCCGCCTCCTTTGACGTAAAGCTGGAACGCATCATTACACAAAAGTGGATCGCTATATTCCCGGAAGGACAGGAAGCCTGGTCCGAGTTCCGCCGCACCGGCTATCCGAAGCTGTTCCCCGTGGTGAACAACCTGAGCAACGGCGAGATCAGCACTTCCGTACAGATCAGAAGGATCAACTTCCCGCAGGCAGAGTACACGGCCAACCAGGCGGAAGTACAAAAAGCTATTCAGTTATTAGGCGGGCCTGATAACGGAGGTACGAGACTGTGGTGGGATAAGCCATAAGCCACTATACTCTCTATCTACATTTCACACGTTTGAAAAAGCCGCTGGTGTTCCCACCGGCGGCACTTTTTTAACAGGAAGAAGGAAGTAAGAGGTAAGAAGTAAGAAGTAGGAAGTAAGATGTTGGATGGATGACAATTAGGCAACGCCACAACTTACTTCTTACCTCTTACTTCCTCCTTCCTACTTTCGAAGTACCGGTGAAAAAACAATAGCTGGTACTGCACAGCATTGGACCAGTAATCCCAGTTATGCTCCCCGGGCCGTTCAATATAGTCATGCTCTATTCCCTGCTGCAGCAACTGCTGATGCAGGTGGCGGTTTACGTCAATAAAAAAGTCCTTTACCCCGCAGTCAATGATCAAAGACAGGACGCCGTTTTTCAGGCGGTAGGCCTGGTTAATAGCCGTATAATCATTCCAGTTATCATAATGGGAAGCCGGCTCACCTAAGCGTTGCGCCAGGTCCCAGTTCTTCGGGAAGGGGCGGATATCCACGCCACCGCTCATGCTGCCCGCAGCGCCGAATGTTTGCTGGTGGCGCATAGCCAGGAACATCGCGCCATGCCCGCCCATGCTCAGGCCTGTAATGGCCCGGTATTTTCTTTCCGCGCGGGTGCGGTAGTGGCTGTCAATATAAGCAGGTATCTCGGTTCCCACATAGGTTTCAAATTTCATGCTGCTGTCTACCGGGCTGTCAAAATACCAACTGCTGAAACCACCGTCAGGGCATACCACCAGGCATTGATAGGTATCCGCGAGGCCGGCCAGGCCGGGTACTTTCCGGGTCCAGTCTGCATAATTGCCGCTGTAGCCGTGCAGCAGGTATACCACCGGAAAACGTTCGCCGTTTTTTGTATGATAGGTATCCGGCGTTATCACCACGCATTTATAGCTTTTATGCATCGCCTTGCTGAATATGCTGATAGTATCTACCCGGGCGGCATGCGCTGTAGCGGACATCAACACAAACAGGCAGGCGATCCGGAGGAAACGATTGTTCATACAGTGGACATTTTATAGTAAGCGCAAAATATAAAACAAAAAATGCTAAATATAAAAGCAGGAGTAAAAGTGTCTATAAAACACTTTACTCCTGCTTTTAACGTATAGGCATGCCTGCCGGCTATTTATCAATTGCTGCCTTCCCTGGCCGCCTGCATCGGGTTCCGGCCCCTGCTGGCGCCCCTGGGGCCCCGCTGCTGCTGGAACAGCTCAAATTTGGAAGGCACGGATACCCTGGGCCAACTGTTATTCTCCTCATCAATATCGGCGGTTTCGCGCTGGGGGTCCAGCTTAATGGCTACCACCTCCTTATCCTTGGCAAACACCTTGGTAACATGGTACTCATCCTTGCGCCAGATATAGGCGGAAATACGGTCCGTTTCCTTCGTGCCATCCGCAAAGGTCCATTCAATGATCAGGGGCATTACCAGGCCGCCTACATTGGAGAAAGATACTTCATAGAAGTTCTTTTTGCTGTCATACAGGCGTTTTTCCTCCGGCGACAGGGAAGCGTACATTTCATTATAGCGCGCCTTGTCCTTGTCACTCACCGCAAAGCGGTCCCATTTGCTGTAGAAGTCCTGCAGGCTGGTATCCTGGTCCACGGCAAACTTTACGCCGGCTGCGCGGTTGCGGGCACGGCTGATGTGGTCCGCATCCCGGTCATACTCCGCTTTTTTATCGCGGCTTACGGCACCGGGTTCCTGTGTATCCAGCCGGTACCATTTTACACTGTCGATGGCGATGTCCACCGGCTCAATACCATAGAACCATCCGCGCCAGAACCAGTCCAGGTCTACTGCGCTGGCATCTTCCATGGTGCGGAAGAAATCTGCCGGGGTAGGATGCTTGAAGGCCCAGCGGCGGGCATATTCGCGGAAAGAAAAGTCAAACAACTCGCGGCCCATCACGGTTTCCCGCAGAATGTTCAGCGCCGTGGCAGGCTTGGCGTAGGCATTCGGGCCAAACTGCACAATGTTCTCGGAGTTGGTCATTACCGGCTCCAACTGGTCTTTGGACATTTTCATGTAGTCCACGATCTTGTAGGCAGGTCCGCGCCTGGAAGGGAAATTATTATCCCATTCCTGTTCTGTCAGGAACTGGCAGAAGGTGTTCAGGCCCTCATCCATCCAGGTCCACTGGCGCTCGTCGGAGTTCACGATCATGGGGAAGAAGTTATGTCCCACCTCATGCGTGATCACGCCGATCATGCCATTCTTGGTGGCTTCGGAGTAGGTGCCGTCCTTTTCAGCGCGGCCGTAGTTAAAGCAGATCATGGGATATTCCATGCCATTGGCGGCTTCCACGGAAATAGCCACGGGATAAGGGTAAGGAATGGTATGCTTGGAATATACTTTCAAAGTATGCGCCACCACCTTGGTGGAGTAACGGCGGTATAAGGGATAAGCCTCCGGCCCGTAGTAGGACATGGCCATCACCTTTTTGCCTTCCACGTTGGTAGCCATGGCATCCCACACCAGGCGGCGGGAGCTTACCCAGGCAAAGTCCCGCACATTGCGGGCTTCGTATATCCAGGTTTTGCTGGCAGTGGACCTGCTTTCCAGGTTTTGCTTCGCTTCGTCCAGCGTAATGATCTCCAGCGGCTCCTTGCTGTTCTGCGCCTGCTGCCAGCGCTGGTACTGGGTGCTGCTCAGCATCTCCTTATAATTCTGGCATTCGCCGGTAGCGCCTACTACGTGGTCTGCCGGCACGGTCATCTTTACACGGAAATTACCGAAGGTAAGGGCAAACTCCCCGCGGCCGGTGAACTGTTTGTTCTGCCAGCCCTGGAAGTCGGAGTACACCGCCATGCGCGGATACCATTGCGCCATGGTGTACAGGTAGTTACCGTCTTCTGAAAAATATTCATAGCCACCGCGGCCGCCTTCGCTCATGCGGTTGGAGATATTGTACCACCAGTCTATTTTCAGGCGTACCTGTTCTCCCGGCATCAGCGTTTTGGGCAGGTCCACGCGCATCATGGTCTGGTTAATGGTGTAGGGCAGCGTATTGCCGCCGGCATCGGCCACCTTCACGATCTTCACGCCCAGGTCCTTATCCTCCTTCAATACCCGGTTAACGCTCCACATGGACATTTTATCGTCCATCTTGCTGCCGTCAAAGCTCTGGTTATCACTCCGGAGATCATGTTCGTTCTCGTCCAGTTGCAGCCACAGGTAGGTCAGCGGGTCCGGGGAGTTATTGTAGTAGGTGATTGTTTCCGAACCGGTCAGCTTCTGCTTTTCATCGTCCAGGGTGGCGGTGATATCGTAGTCCGCCCGCTGCTGCCAGTATTTGGGCCCGGGTACGCCGGAAGCGGAGCGGTACATGCTCGGGTCCCGCAGCATGCTGCCCAGTTGCTCAAAACGGGTACCATGATTGGACCCGTTCGGGTTGGGCGCCTGTGCCATCAATAGATTCGCAAAGCCGCAACATAACAGCGGCAATAGAAAGTGCTTATTTCTCATGAAACAGTGTTAATTAATGGTTAGTAGTCAATTGCTGACTGCTGTTCGATATTAATTATATGATCAATGCTTTAAAACGGTCTATGGCCATCATAAATGCGACGCCGAATATGGCGGAGGAGAGGAACATCACCCAGTCCCGCCGCTTTACCCCGGTCACATTTACAGTAATGCCGGCCATGAGCAGCACAATGGCCACTACCAGCACCTGGCCGAATTCCAGTCCCAGGTTAAATGCCAGCAGAGGTGTCACCACATTGGCGGTTGTCCCGAGCAGGCTTTTCAGGTAATTGGAAAAGCCCATACCATGTATCAGCCCGAAGAACAATGCAAAGAAATAGTTCAACTGTACGGCTTTCGGTTGGTCTACGGCCGGGCGGCGTATAATGTTGAACAGCGCTGTAATGAAGATCGTCACCGGTATAAGGAACTCGACCAGGCGCGTAGGCACTCTTACCAGGTCCAAAACGCTCAGCGCCAGGGTGATAGAATGCCCGATCGTAAATGCTGTAACCAATATCAATACCCGTTTCCAGTCACTCAGTAAATAAACCGCGCTCAGGGCCGCGATAAACAAAATATGATCATACCCGTCCCACGCTACTATATGCTGCCAACCTAACTGGAAATACATGGCGAATTCGCTCATTGCCTATATTTTGCCTAATTTTGGTAATTATATGAACTCTGCGTTTAAAATTAAAATTTTTTAGTCAAGTGGGCTTAATATTATGTAAATGGCTGGTGCCGGTGTGGTATGTGTTCGTTCATCCCTTCTATGTAAGCGTAACGGAAATAAGACATAATGCAGCCAAACAGGAGCTGGAGATCAGTTGCCGCATTTTTTCCGACGACCTGGAGCAGGCCCTGAAAACGCAGTATAAGTCCCCTTCCCTGGATATTATCCGCCCCGCCAACCGCAAAACAGTGGACAGCTTCCTGTCAGATTACATCACCAAACACCTGCGTATAACGGCAGACGGCAAGCCGCTGCACCTGCAATACCTGGGTTACCAGATAGCCGAAGACGCCACCTGGTGCTTCCTCGAAGTAAAGCAGGTAGCGGCGGTAAAGCGCCTGCAGGTAAGCAATAACATTCTCTACGCGGAGCATCCGAACCAGATCAATATGATGCATGTGATTGTGCAGGATGAACGCAAGAGCACCAAGCTGGATAACCCGGAGCAGGAAGCGGAGTTCAGGTTTTAGACATTATTTGCGGTTTCTCCTGAGCAGCTTTTTGACGCCCCTGTTATTTTTCAGCAACCGTGCGGCATGATGTACCGTTATAATGCCTACCTGCTCTTCGCTGATAATCTCATAAATGATCCTGTAGTGACCACAGAGGAGCTGACGGACGGTACTTATTTTTAATTCGGGAACGATCCTGCCGATCAAGGGGTGTTGCGCCAGGATATCAACCTTCTCAAAAAACAGCCTTACCTGCGCTTCGGCATACTGAGGGAATCTTTGGAGATAAACGTTGCTATTTCATCAATATCTTTTATAGCCCTTTTGCTCCAGACTATTTCAGCCATTTTTTCAATTTCTTTCTGGCTTCGTCTGTAGAATAGGTCAGCCCGGCCTTTATCTGCTGCCGGCCCTCTTCAATTTTGTTGATAAGCAAAAGCCTGTCAAATAATTGAGTGGTTTCAAATGTATCAGGCATATCCTTTATTGCTGATAAAACCTGTTTTTTTGTAAGCATAACATTACTCCTTTAAAATCAATAATTCACAAAACTAAAATTACCGATTTTCCTTTGAAAAACCTTATTACTATTACAAACCGCTCCCCTGCCTATTATCCACAAACTTCACCGCCTTTCTCCCCCCTTCCGGCAATTGCATTTTCAATATTTCCGACTGGCTGCAGTAACGCAACTGGGGAATTACGCGCAGCCGGGCCTGCAGGTAGGAGCGTATCCTGCGGTCCGTATCCTCCGATTCGGAAACGGGCCACAGGTGCAGCAGTATCTCGTCCGTACCTATTTCATTGGAAAACACTTCCACCACAAACTCCTTTACTTCTTCCATTTCATTCAGCAGGTCAAACAGGGCAGGCGGGTACAGGGTGGTGCCCTTGTACTTGATCATCTGCTTCTTACGGCCGATCACCGGGGAAAGCCGGATGGTATTACGCCCGCAACTGCAGGGGTTCGCCTCATAACGGCAGATATCACCGGTTTTGTAGCGCAGCAGGGGCATGCCTTCCACACCCAGGGTGGTAATGGTCACCTCCCCTGTTTCACCAGGCCCTACGGGCTGGTCCTGCTCATCCAGCAGCTCCATGTACAAAAGCTCGGGATGATGGTGCCCGCCGCGCCCGGCCCTGCATTCTGTAAAGGCGGTCTGCATTTCCGTGGAGGCGTAAGTGGAATACAGCCGGATGTCCCATTGCTCCGTGATCTTCCTGCCCAGCACATTCAGTGAAAAATCCGTATGGCGGATATTCTCGCCTATACATACCGCCTTTTTCACGGAAGCGGCATTGAGGTCAATATGATGTTCTTTGGCGAAAGCGATCAGCTTCAGTATGAAGGAAGGTACGGCTACGATGGTGGTAGGCTGTATGCGCTGTATGTTCTCCCATTGCAGGGAAGGCGCGCCCGGCCCTACCCGCAGCACACCGGCGCCCAGCTTGCGGATGCCGGTATAATAAGCCATACCGGCCATGAACTGCCGGTCCAGCGTAAGCATGAGCTGGTAAATATCCGTATCTGCGCCGTCTGCGCAGCAGAAGGACATGTATTCATTATAGCTCAGGCGCTCCAGGTCCCTGGCGGTGAGCGCAATGATCACCGGCTTACCCAGTGTGCCGGAAGTGGTGGTGTACTCCGCTATCCGGCTCCGGTCCACGCACAGGAAATCCCAGTTGCGCTGCTGCAGGTCTTCCTTGGACACCGGCGGTATCTTTGCCAGGTCGTGGAGGGAACGGACTGTATCCGGCTGCACCTGGTGCCGGGCAAACCAGTCCTGGTAAAAGGGAGAGCACTGCCGCAGGTAGCCGATCAGGCGCAGCACTTCCTTTTCCTGGAATTGCCGGATGGCGGCGGCGGATTGCAGTTCTATGTCTGGTATGTACATATCGGCGCTAAATTTCTATGATCACCATCGCTACAGCGGTTGTTTTCACATGCGACAGCGATACCAGTATCTGTTGAATGTTCAGTTGCGTATAACGCTCGGCCGCATTGCCTATCAACTGCAGCTCCGGCTTTCCGGCGGCGTTGTTGCGCACCTCTATTTCATTGAAATGCACGCCGCCATTGCCCCAGCCCGTGCCCAGCGCTTTCAGCAGGGCCTCCTTGGCGGCAAAGCGGGCGGCATAATGCTCGTAGGGAGCGGCCTGCTGTTCGCAATAAGCAATTTCATGCGGTGTGAACACCAGCTCCCGGAACCCCTTCCCTTTCTTTATCTTCTCCTCTACCCGGGCCACTTCTGCTATGTCTGTACCGATGCCGTATATCATGGTTGATCGCATTTCTCCAGTTGCCGGCGTATATGCATTTCCTCCTGTTTGGTGGCGATCTCCTTGGTGAGCGCCGTTTGGTAGTATTGCTTTGCCTCCTGGTAGCGCTTGTGCCGGAAAGCATAATCGCCCGCCAGCACATAGGTGTGATAAAATTCCGGGTTGGAGGCGATCAGCTCCTGCAGGTTCACTTCCTTTCCCTTTTTTACCTGCTCTTTCAGGTGGCGGAAGGTCATAAAGGAACGGTATTCCTTCGTCAGCAGGAAAGTATCCGCCGGTATGGTCAGCGCGCTGTCGTACAGCTCCCTGTTCTCCTGCAGGCCATGCATGCTGAATATCTTGTTGAGATCATACGCCACGAATTTCCCCAGTTGCCAGGGTGCGGTAGATATCCATACCAGCCGCCTGGCCGGCTCAAACACAATGCCGTGGTGGGCGATGAGCTGGTTCACAGCCTTTTCATTGCCCATGCCGATGTTCCGTCCATGCAGGCCATAACGGTCCCGTAAAATGCGCACGGTTTTCTGCACGGTGTTGGGACCGTTCTGCTGCAACAGCTCCGACAGGCGCTCATAACGGTATGCGCTGGCGCTTTCCTTTACCTGCTCCAGGTTGGAGGGCAGCCGGCCCAGCGTATCCCCCTGGAAATGATTGGTGCAGGTTATGAAATGCCGTTGCGGATCATACATATCCATGCCTTCCGGCGTTTTTTCAATGATGGCCGCCCGATTGTCCGCTGCAGAACCGATCAGGAAAGATTCCGACACGAACATTTTCCGTCGCTGCGCAATGATCCAGGCCTCCTGTATGTTACCGGCGTATTGCAGTATCTCCCGGGCCACCAGCGATACCGGCGTGGCGGAGCCGGTAGGTATCTCGCTTTTGTCGGCATTGATGGTAACGGTCAGCCCTTTCTCGTTCATCCCGGACACTACGCCGGTAAAGGCGGCCCAGGTTACCATCATGAAACGGTGGCCTTTGTCCGGGCGATAGAAGGCCACTATCTTATCTTCCGCAAATTTATCTCCTACGTAAAAATCAAAATTACGGCCTATGATCAGGCTGCTGTCTGCCGAGCGGTCCGCCCAGGTAGCAAAAGAAGTACAGCCCACCAGCATCATGTTCTGCAGGGCGTGGCCAATATCGTGCGCGGCGTGATAGTTGAGAATACGTTCGTAATTGCTGCCGATAAAATCATAGCGGCCTTTGGCCGCGGCGAATGAAATGCCGTAGATCTCCTCCTTGTTCTCTTCCGCTATGTTGTCGGCCAGGTGCCGGTTGAACCAGCCTACAAAATATTTGAGAAAGTGCAGGTAGAAGCGGGAAGGGATCATTTCACGGATCTGGTCCACGAAAATATCCTCCTGCCTTTGCACCAGCTCCTCCGTGAGCTTGCCGTAGATCACGCCCCGCTCAAAGGGCGCACCTTCCACGTACAGCTCATACAGGCCGCTGTTGCTTTTGCGGAACCAGTTGTTGCCAATGGTATAGCAGGCCGTATCCAACTGCGTGCGCTGCAGTTGCAGGGCGCTTTTATCCGCGATCTCCGGCGGATCGATATGCGAAACGCTTACGACGTAAATGATCAATGCCAGTATCAGCAACAGCAGGATACCCGTTATCCATAATAGTACCCGCCCTAATTTCTTTAAGCCTCGTTTCAAACTAAAAAAATTAAAAATTAAAAGTAAAAAAGCAAAAATTAAAAAGCAGCACGTCAAAGATTTCGCTTCTTTCTTTTTTACTTTTTATTTTTTACTTTTTATTTATTTCCTCCACCAGCCAGTCCAGTCCCAGTATTTCCCCGCAGGTCATCACAGCGCTGATGGTAACGCCCAATATGCCATGCAAGTTCAGGTTTTGCCCGGTAAGATACAAATTGGACAGTTTAGTACGGTGCGTGATCATGGTCTTTAACGCATCCTTATAGTCCTTTTGCACGCCGTACATGCTGCCATCCGCCGTGCCCAGGTAATCACGGAAAGAGAGCGGTGTAGCGGTGTAACAGGTATCTATACAATTGCGCAGGCCGGGAAACCGCTGCTCCACCACATCCAGCAGGCGTTCCGCCTTGCGCCGCTTAAAGGCATCGTAGTCCGCTCCTCGCGGCTGCTCCAGCGAGGTGGTATTGAAGGTATGCTGCCAGGGCCCTACCTCCCGGTAATGCATGTAGGTTAGCACGGAAAGGCTATCCGTATACGGCATGTGGCGGGAGCTGGCGGAGGCGAACAGGCCATAGGTCAGCGGCCAGTTGTCCTCCCGGTAACTGGTGCCCGCCCAGGCATCATCCGTCTGGTGGTAGTAGTAGTTATAGTTCAGGTAGGGAAAAGTGCCCGGTTTCAATACGATATTGAGCACAAAAGGCGCAATCGCATTTTCCAGGGTACTGATGCGGCTGCGGTAAGCGCTGCGTATCAGCTCACTCTCCGTCATATCCATGGTCTGGGTGGGATGCAGGTTGGAAATATAATGCGTAGCCCTTACCTGTTGCCCGTTGTCCAGCACAATATGGTCTACCCGGTTGCCTTCCCCTATGATCTGCCGTACGGCCGTATTCCGGAAGATCACGCCACCTTTTTCCATAATGCCGCGGGCCAGCCATTTGCCGATCTGGGAGCCGCCGTCCACGCATTTCCAGGCATCTTCTATGTAGCTGTTCACCACCAGCGCATGCACGTAAAACGGGGTTTTGTCCGGCACGCCGGCGTACAAAAGGTTATTGCCGGCCAGCACCTGTTGCAGGCGCTCATCACTGGTAAGCTGCCTGAAAAATCCGCTGGCATTGATGTTCAGCACTTCCTGCTTTTCCGCGTAGCTGCCGGTGCGCAGGTTGTACAGGGGAAAGCGGCTGCACACATCCTTCATGGTATGGCAATAGGCTTCCAGCGCGCTGCGCTCCCCCGGGAACTCCTTCAGCAACTGCCCGATAAAATTATCGTAGCCCTGGGCCAGGCGGTACACTTTTTCATGACCGGCAAAAGCAATATGGTCAAAACCGTCCATATCCAGGCGCTGCAGCTTGAGCTTGTCGATAATGCCCAGGTAACGGAATATCCTGTTCAGGGTACGCCCTTCTCCCAGGCCGCCAATGTAGTGCACGCCGGAGTCGATAATGGCCTTATTGCGCGCGTAGGTCTGCAGGCTGCCGCCGATCTGCTTATTCTTTTCGAATATGGCTACACGGTACCCGTTGCGGCTCAACATAGCGCCGCAAACAAGACCGCCGAGGCCGCTTCCTATTATGGCGATGTCGTAATTCATAATGTGTATTTGAAGCAGGAAGTAAGATGTACGATGTATGAAGTAGGAAGAGTCTTGCTTTTGATATCCTACCTCATACTTCCACTTTGCTCTTACTGATCACATATACTACATTCGATGTATACTTCGTCTGATCAATCTCCTCCAGGCTGGCGCCCATGTCCGTTACCAACTGCCGCAACCGGGCAGCGGAGAAGAAGGACAATTGCTGTTTGGTTTTGTTGAAGCCCAGCACCCGGGTGCTGAAAAATTCCGTAAGACGCGTGCCCTGGTGCCTTTTATCCAGCCCGGCATCCCCGTCGCGCACCACGATCACGCCGCCGGGCTCCAACTGGTCCAGGCAGCGCTGCAGCAGTTGCGCCTGCTCTTCCGGCTGCAGGTAATGTAGCACATCGCTGATGATAAAGGCATCCTGCTTTCCGAAAGTATAGTTGACAATGTCCGCATGCACAAAATCCAGCTTGTCATTCTTCAGGTAACAATGCTGCGCGGCAGCGATCTTGTCCTCGTCATAATCCACGCCCGTGATAATACGTTCCACAGCCAGGAAGTGCAGCATGTAGGACATAAAGCCGTAACCGCAGCCAATATCCATGATCCGCCCCTTTTCCGGCAAGAGGCAGTGAAACAGCGCATAGTTTTTCTCCAGGCGGGTTTTAATGCGCATGTACCACTCCAGTACCGGTCCTTTATAAATGTAATTGTAGATCAGTTGCTCGCGGAAATAGGCCGGTGTTTCCAGCTCCTGCCGCAGCGCTTCATACTGCTGCCTGAAATAACGGCTGATCTTTTTGGTGCGGGCTGCATAGCCCTCTCCCCAATCCGCATCCTGCGGGTGTATGCGGGGCAGGTATTTAGCCGTGATGGTGCCGTTCTTCAGCAGAAAATCGCCCTTGCTCATATTGTAGGCCGTGCCGTGGATGAGCACCGGCAGTATGTCCAGCCCCAGTTGCTCCGCCAGGTAAAAAGCGCCTTTATGAAAGCGTTTGATCACCGGGTCGGGAGAGCGGGTGCCTTCGGGGTAGATCACGATGGAATAGCCCTGCTCCACCATACCGCGCAGTTTGTCTACACTGGCTTCCACGCCTTCCGCCACCGGGTAGTACTCCGCCAGCCGCACCACTGCGCCGAATACCGGCGAGCGCCACACCCATTCATTGGTCAGTAAAATAACTTTAGGGTTCAGGGAAACGGAGATGAGGATGTCCAGGAAGGACTGGTGGTTGCTGATAATGACAGCAGGCTTCTCCAGTGTTTCCTTCAGGGGATTGACCACCCGTTTTTTAATATTGCCCATGATGTGCAACTGCGACCAGGTAAACCAGGACAGGCACACATGGTACAGGTATTTTCCTTTTTGCTTGTTGAAAGGGTTCAGCCGGATCAATACAAAGCCCACGGCCGTCAGTAAAAAGCTGCCCAGGGTAAAATAGGTAAAGGCGATCACGGACAGCGTCCAGCCGCTGGCCGTCCAGGGCGCGTAGCCTTTGCGCACCCGGTTCGTGATCAGCCAGTTGAACAGCCAGGGTATCAGCACCTGCGATATCACTACCACGCAGCCTATGCCAATAATGGAGATCAGCGCAATGGAACGCAGGGAGGGATGCTTTGCAAATATCAGCACGCCCAGGCCCAGCATGGTGGTAATGGCGGAGAAAAAGATGGAAGAGCGGAAAGAAGGCAGTTGCGCTTTGCCGGAGCGGTACTGCTGCAGCAGGCCGTCCATCGTAAAGATGCTGTAATCATCGCCCAGCCCGAAAATAAAAGTGCTGAGAATGATGTTCACGATATTGAACCGGATGCCAAACATGCCCATGATGCCCAGTATCCATATCCAACTGATGAGCATGGGAATAAAGGTGATCAGCGCCAGCTCTATACGGCCGTAGGACAGCAGCAGGGCAAAGAACACCAGCAGGGAGGTCATCCAGGCAATGCTGTTGAATTCATTGCGTATCACCACGGCCAGGCGGTTAGCGGCATATTGCTTGTCCAGTACGGTGGTATGCGGCCGGGAGGCCAGCGCGTCATACACGGCCTGCTTTTGCCCTTCGCCCACTTTCAGCAGGGTTACCAGTGATACCTGGTCCTGCTTCCGGGTGATGTAATCGCCGGGAGCGCCCGCCAGCAGTTGCTGCTGCACGGCGGCGGGCATTACGGTAAAATCCTGCTGCAGCCATTCCGCAAAGGGCGTGAACGCGGAGGCGCTGAAGCCTGACTGCGGCCCCTGCTGCTGCAGGGTGGCGATAAGCTGCTGTTTCTTCTCTGCTGTCCAGTACCGGTTCCAGCGCGCGATACGGGCCCGCTGCGCCTGTTCGGACAACACCAGTCCCCCTACGCCGGCATGCCGCTTCACAATGCCCTGCTGCTCCAGTTGCTGCAATACCGGCAGCATGCGCTCGTTTTCCCGCAGCGCGTCTTCCAGGGTACGGCCCTCCGTTACCACGTATACGGACTGCGCCGTATAAGCGTTGAGGTGATTGAGCCGGGATTCCGCCGCTTTCAGTTCCGGGCGCATGAAATTCAGCCGCATCATATCACTCTCGAAACCCACCTTCCCGGCAGTGAAGCAGAACAATACGGTCAGCAGCAGGATGCCGATCACCAGGTATTTATTCTTCTCCGGGCGGTAAGCGGCCAGCTTGTCCAGCCAGGTGCGCCGGTGCACGGACGTGTGGATATGCGGCTGCGCGGATGTGATCCAGTGCGGTAAAAATATAAGGGAGAACAGGGCAGCGCCTACCAGGCTGAGGGCGGCAAACAGGCCCACATCCTTCAGCATGGGCGACTGCACAAACTGCAGGCACAGGAAACCGCCCACCGTGGTAAAGCTGCCAATGGTCATGGGCGTGGCCAGCTCGCGGATGGTCTCACGGATATTGCCCAGGTGGCGGTAGTGGTTGAATACGTGCAGGGAATAATTCACTGCAATGCCCAGCACCACCGCGCCTGCACCCAGCGCAATCACCGAAATGCGGCCCTTGATCACGTATATGCAGGCCAGCGAGAACAGCGCGCCAAATACCACCGGCAGCATCACCAGCAGGGGCGCGCGTTTCTTCCGGAAGAAAACCGCGATCAGCACGATCAGCAGCACCACGGTAATGCCCTGCGTAAACAGTGTATCCTGCCGCAATTGCTGCGCATTGCCCACAGATACGGCCGTAGCGCCGAAATAAAAGGCCTCCGTAGCAGGATGATGTTGCTGCAGGCTGTCCAGCGATGCCTGTAACAGCTCCAGGAAACGGGCATTCTTACCGGTGGCGTTCGGCGGATAAGCCGGGGTAACGAACATGAGCAAATGGCGGTGGTCCCTGGTCATAATGTACCCGTCGTACAGCTCGTACTGCTCATCCAGTTGTAGCTGCTGCAGTTGCTGAACGCCTATCCACGACATCCCCACCGGGTCTGCCTGTATCATTTTCTTCAGCACCAGTCCTGCCGGGGAGATCAGCGTATGATAATTATTTTCCAGCGTTTGCCGCAGGCGTTGCGGCGCTACCAGGGAATCAATGGTCTTGTAATCTTCTTCTTCCAGGAACAGGGGCAGGTGATTCTGCACAGTTTGCACCAGGTGCATCATCATGCTGTCCTGCACTTTTTCCTGCACCGCTTTGATGTAGGGCGACAGCGATTCATTTTCCGCCAGGGTAAGCCCCAGTTCAGCGGCAAACCGGGTAAGGCTGTCCGGCTGTGCCGCAGCAGTGGTATCTTCCTGTGCAATGATCAGCACCAGCTTGTCCGCAAAGCGGGAATCGCTGAACACCTGCTGCAGCTTGTCCAGCGTTTTGTCCCGGGGCAGTATACGGGTAATATCTTCTTCGAGCTGTATGCGCGCAGCCAGCACCGCCGCCAGCGCAAAGCAGGCAATGGCGCAGGTCCACAGCCAGGCTTTGCGCGCGGCAAAGAAATTGTAAATGCTTACGAAGAAATTACCCATTAATTCTTGGCTTTCTGAATATCATTAACAATATATAGGTCACCAGCAGCGCTGTGAGCCCTGCTATTACCGCCAGCGTCACACTGCCGTAGAGGTACTGCAGCACATTACGCTGCACCGCTTCCTGCGTAATATCCTTGCTGAACACCAGGAAAGTGGCGTCTGTGCCCATCCATACCCGGCCCATCAAAAAGCTGCCGAAGATGATCAGCGGGATCATGGGCGGTATGCTGATGTTGGCGGCAATCAGCACCAGGGCCTTGTTCAGCCGCATCAGGCTGGCCAGCAGCAATGCTACCAGCATCTGGAAACCCCAGATGGGCACAATGCCCATGAACACGCCGAAGCCTACGGACAGGGCCTTTTTCCCGTTGGACTCCCGGGGGTTCAGCAGCACTTCCTTCCACAACCATATCCAGGTTTCCCTTTTCAGGATAAAACGGATGAAGTCGCGCGGCTTGATGTACAGGAAGGTGATCAGCACCAGCACCGTATTCAGTACGCTGATGCGGGAAAAATCCCGGAAGGGGCGGAAATGCGATACCCTTTCCTCCGCCGGAGGATAATATACCTGCACCGGCACCCAGTCTATCCTGATCCCCTTCCAGGCGCTGCGCACCAGCACTTCCACCTCAAACTCGTAGCGGGTGCACCAGAAGCGGATACGCTCCATGAGCAGCAGCGGGTACAGGCGGTAGCCGGACTGGGTATCCGGGGCCTTCAGGCCGGTTTCTACATAGAACCAGAAATTGGAAAAGCGGTTGGCGAAGGTATTCTTGCCCGGCATGTTCTCCTGCTGCAGGTTACGCGCACCGATAATGATGGCGTCCCCACCCTCCTCCAGCCGGTCCAGGAAAGCGGGCAGGTCCGCGGCAAAATGCTGCCCGTCCGCATCCATGGTGATCACATGCGTGTAGCCCTGCTGCAGCGCATAGGCAAAGCCGCGGCGCAGCGCTATGCCTTTGCCCCGGTTGGGCGCATACTCCACGCGCTGCACGGTGGGATATTGGTCCAGCACCTCCGCAGTATGGTCCGTACTGCCGTCATTGACCACAATGACATGCTGTGTATGAGACAGCACGTCCTGCAACACCTGCCCCAGTGTAGCGGCGTTGTTGTAGGTAGGAACCAGTACTGCTATGTTGCGTATTTCGTTTGCCATATATGTTGTGGTGCCGGCGGGTAACAACTAACCACTGATCCTGAAGGTGCCCTGGAATTTCATGAATACCGTTTGCCCGCTTCTGATCACGGCGCTGGTCTTTACCAGGCCGCCATCCTGCAGCGCGTATTGCAGCGTTACGCTCACCTGCGGCTGCGCCACCGGGTTTATCATGGTCATGAACTTCATATTGGCGGCTTTCTGCAGCAGCAGCCTGCGCTGCAGGCACTGTTCCAGCAGCTCCTGTATGGTTTGCATCATGCAAACGCCCGGCACTACCGGCTGCCCGGGGAAGTGCCCTTCAAAAATGGGATGCGCGGCATTCAACGCCAGCGATACGGTAAACGTTTCCGGCGTTTGCTCCGATGCTACAATGGTATAAAAATTTCCTGCCAACATCATTGTGCTACACGTTGTAGTGAAATATTAAACTTAAAGTTCTGATGCTGTATGCGGATGGTATCCGGCACTCCTTCCCGGTAATGACGCATCCACACCTTTACCACCGGCTTCCGTTTGGATGCCTTTTCTATCCGCTCCAGCCGGGCGCAGGCCGTGTCTGTCACGTAATAGTTATTGCCTTTGGCCGTGGGCACGGTGATATACCGGTGGCTGCCGTCCTCCAGCACATACGCCTGCTGCAGCGATGGCCGCAGCAACACCAGCTCAAAATCATTGCGCAGGGTCTTCACCACTGCTTTTTTATCCATTTTGGGCAGCATGTAATGCTTTACAAAACCGCCGTCCCTGGTAAACTCAAAATCGAAGAACTTGAATCCCATCTCGTTCGCAAATACTACCCGGAGGCTGCTGTCCGGCATCTGCTTGAAGAACAGCAGCCCGCTCAGGTGATGTTGCAGCACATCCACCTGGGTGCTGTACAGCGTGTTGCTGAACTGCGGCCGGAACTGCCGTATGCAGGCCACATCGCCGGCGCTGCGCTGCAACCCGCGGTAAGCGGAGGAACAGCCGGCCAGCAGGCAGCCCATGCATACAAGCCAACTGTATTTATTTGGCCGTAAATACCGCATCAGGAATATCCACATTCATTTGTTTGTGTAAAAAGCTGATAGTGGTATGATCGCCGCCAGGTTCCAGCATAATGATCCGGGATACGGAATAATCCTGCTTGTCCACCAGCAACTGTATCGTTTTAAAATACTGCTGCAGCGCTTTGGACACCGGCGTCAGGTCCAGGCGGTAGTGCTGCGCGTTCTCCAGCACGGCAGCTTTAAAGTCAGGATTGTTCAGCACGTTACCGCGCACACAATCCACGGTAATGCGGTTGATCTGCTCAAACAGCTTGTTGCCCGCGGTATTCACCCGGTTCTGCCGCTGCCCGTCCCTGGTAATGATATTCTTACCATTCATGATCATCAGGTAATAGGAGGGCTGCTGGTATTCCATGCGCACCTTGTTCTCTTTCCTGAACCAGAATTTTCCTTTGGAAACGATCTTGTCCGACAGCATGCTCAGGTGTTTCTCCTGCACAAAATCGGCCTGTATGGACTGTGTATTTTGCGCTGCTTTGGCAAACTGCTGTTTGAACGCTTCCAGGTTGGCCACCGGTTTAAATCCGCCGGTTTGCGCATATGCCTGCATCACACAGCAGCAACATAACAAAAACATCCATCTACGCATAAGCAGGTATGTTTAACATTTTATCAATTCTTTCTATCCGGTACCCGCTGCTGCGAATATGATCGATCAGCGCCGGCAGTATCTTTACGGTGATCTCCCGGCTGTCGTGCAGCAGGATAATGGCGCCGGGATGCAGGTGCGTGGTGATGCGGTGCAGCAGTTGCTCCTCTCCCGCAGCCACGGTGTCCAGCGAGCGGATGCTCCAGCCCAGCGGGAAATAGCCGCCCCGCATTACGGCCCTGCGCAGGTTGGGATTGGTAACCCCGTAAGGCGGGCGAAAGAAATGCGGCCGCTGCCCCGTCACCTGCGCTATGCAGGCATCCGTACGGCGCAGCTCCTCCAGCATACGGTCCGCCCCGAAAAGATCGAACCAGAAATGATGGGAATAGCTGTGATTGCCTACCAGGTGACCCTCCGCATGCACGCGCTGCAGCAGGGCCTCCTGCTGCGCTACATGATGGCCGATACAGAAAAAAGCGGCCGGCGCCTGGCGCTCCTGCAGGATGTCCAGCAACTGCGGCGTAAAAGCCGGCAGCGGACCATCGTCAAAAGTAAGCGCTACTACCTTTTCCTGCGTGCGCACCTGGCAGGTAACCGGCATGTAAAAGCCTGCAGCAATGTTCACCGATCCCCAGGCCAGTACCGCCACATACAGTATCAGCAACAACACAAATATCCACCATGACAGGGGCTGCCAGAAATTATGCAGCGCCAGCAGAACTGCCAGCAGCGCAAAGGTGATGATATTTGTGAGGCGGTAGGTCATGTTCTGTCTAATAAGATCAGGGAGTGATGGGTACCCTGGTAACAATTATAGATCAATATCCTGTCCAGTTGCCGCGGTGCTGCGCCACTAAACAAAAGTCCCTGCGGCAACTGCTGTCCATGCAATATCCGTGCCCCCAGCCAGGTGGCAAAGGCCGATGCGGTAGGATATTCCCCGCACAAATGCTTGAAGCCTGCTACGGCGCAGCCCTGGAACAACTTTTGTTCCAGGCGCGTGAAATGCCTGTTCTCCCCCGCATGACCGTTGCGCCCGCTGATCAGCAGGTCTATATCCCCGCTGCTGCAATGATGCGCCGCCAGGAAAGCCTCCACAGCCGCATCCATTTCCTGTTCGTCCGCAGGTTTATAGATGGTGGCCAGGCCGGTGATCCTGGCTACGGTACGCACATTTCTTTCCGTGCCCAGCATGAAATAGGCTGCGCCTTCCCCCCCAATGGTACCGCCGGTATGGCTTTGCAGCAATGCAGTATTGCGTACCGGCGCCTGCTTGTACAGCCCAAAGCGCGACAGGATGCGGTGGCTGTGATCCGTGATCTCGTCCACACCGCCCACCAATACCTGCCGGGCGGCCTGCTCCTGCAGCAGCATCATGCTGTCCAGCAATGCGCTTTCGAAAGAGAACGCGCGGTGCACAAACGTATTGTTATAGGCATGGCAGCCCAGCAGCAGCGCGATCTGCCCGCCTACCGTATTGTGGGTGGACTGGATAAACGCCGTAGGCGTCAGCATTTCCTCCTGTTGGGCCACCATCCTGGACAGGAAAATGCCGGTATCTTCCAGGCAGCCATAGGCGGTGCCGGTCACAATAGCGTCCGGCATATCGATACCCGCTTCCTGCAGGCTTAGCTTCGCCGCGGCGATGCCCATTTTTACCACGCGCCCCATGCGGCGGATCAGCTTCAGGTCTATCCACTGCCTGTAATCCGGCTCCACAGCTTTCAGGCGGTCGCCCTCGTATTCCCTGATACCTGCCAGGAAAGGCTCCACTACCGTAGTATCTTGCGGTGATACGCAACCGGTTCCCTGGATATAAATGTTCATGCCTTTACTGAATTAATAATTAATAATTAAGAATCGTAGGGCGATGTACATTGGCAATGAAGTGTAACACATATGCTGCTTGTATTATTCATTATTAATGCTTAATTATTAATTCATTGCGTTATCAATTGAACCCTGAGAAGATAAGACTCGAGCAATTGCCTCCGAATCCGAAAGAATTGGACATTACATGCGTCAGCCGGTTGCCCTTTGAAAAGGAAGTAGCCGGAGTGAACGGATATTCCTTCATGGGAACGGCAAAATGCGCATTCGGGTATATAACGCCCTGCTGCACCGCCAGTGCGGAAAATACTGCTTCTATGCCGCCGCTGGCGCCCAGCGTATGCCCGGTAAATGACTTGGTAGAGCTCATAGCCGGGTAGTACGGCGCAAACAAACGTTGTATGGCCTTGCCTTCAGACTCGTCATTGTTCTGCGTGCCGGTGCCGTGCAGGTTAATATAAGCAATGTCCGCAGGCTGCAGCCCGCTCATTTCCAGCGCGCCCTTCATGGCCAGGTAATTACCGGTGCCTTCCGGCGAAGAGGCCGTTTGATGGTAAGCATCATTCGCATTGGCATAACCGCTCAGCCGGCACCAGGGCCCATTGGGCAGTTGCGCCGCTACGGCGTCGCTTACCAGCACCACGTAGCCGGCCCCTTCTCCCAGGTTCAGCCCTGCCCGGGTATCGTCAAACGGCCTGCAGGGCTGCTGGTCCAGTATCATCAGGGTATTGAATCCATTAAGGGTAAAGCGGGTCAGCGCATCCGCCCCGCCGGCTATCACCACATCCACGATGTTATGCCGGATCAGGCGGGCGCCGTACATCAGCGCATTGGCGCCGGAAGAGCAGGCCGTGCTGATAGTAGACACCTGCTGCCGGATGCCCATGGCATCGGCCACCAGCTCCGTTACGCTGCCGCATTCATGATGCAACACCTGCCACAAACGACCTTGCTGCGGATGTTGCAGGTAAGCGCCAAAGAAATCTTCTGTTTTGTCCATGCCGCCTACGGTATTGGCAGACACCAATCCTGTACGGTAAGGTGCAAGGCTGCCCAGGCCGGTGGATGCCCAGGCCTGCTCTGCTGCTATCTTGCTCAGCAACGCTGTCCTGCTCACACTGGCCGGCAGGCCCGCCTGCGCGGCCAGGGCGTCATTATCCGCCTTTACTTCCGCCACCGGCAGTACGCCGCGGTGTATGGAACGCAGGTGCTGCATATCCTGCATGCCGGGCTCCATACGGGCAAAAGCCTCCAGGCAGGCCCGCAGGTCAGCGCCTATGCCGCAGATCACGCCGCCGCCGGCTACCCATACCTGCCCGCTCATCCCTGCTGCTTTTGGTGCGCCGTGATGTATTCCGCCATGGAGCGCACAGAGTGGAATATCTCCGGGCCCTGTTCCGGGTTGGCGATCCGGATGTTATAATGCTGCTGCAGCAATACGATCAGTTCCAGGGCGTCAATAGAGTCCAGGCCCAATCCTTCCTTGAACAAAGGCTGATCATTTCCTATATCCTCCGGTTTTACCTCCTGCAAATTCAGTTGCGCAATGATCTGCGATTTCAGATCGGCCATCAGTTTTTCCATATATCATGTATGATGTTTGAAGTAAGAAATATGATGTATGATGCTCACCTCATATTTCCTGCATATATTTTTTTTACGTTTTCAACGGTGAAGAGCGGCGCGCCGCTCACTTCCCTCCTCTCGGCAAAATACAGGGCCGCTTCATACGCCCCGTCCATCACCTCCACCCAGCCGCAGATGCAGGCGGTGGCGGCATTGGTATCCAGGAGCAACTGTGCATAGGACCTTACCAGCTCCGCATCAAAGCCTTCGGTTGTAAAAAAGGCATGCTCGCCTTTAAAGCCGTGCCGGATGCATATTTCCCCTATCACGATATTGGGCAGGGTGTATACGAACAGCGCCGGGCTGGGAATATCCTTTACGGTATTATAATAACGGGCATCGGTATCCAGGCTGGTGCTGCGGTTGCTCAGCACGATCGCTACCTGCCCGGGCAAATGATCCTCTACTTCCGCTGCCTGCAGCAGTACTTCTGCGGCCAGCCATCCCAGCCTGGAGAGATGATCCATTTTATGGAACTTGGGATATTGCCCGGAAAAGTGATCGTAGCCGTTGCGCAGGAATTCGGGCAGCGCCGTGCCCGGCGTGTCCTGCCAGCGCAGGACGCCGTTATTGTACACCTGGTGCTGCCGGATCACGCAACTACCTGTAATATATGCCGTTCCGTTGCTCAATTGCCTTCCTTTATTTTTTCTGTCAGTTCAATAGCGCGCGCCAGCCGCTTCAGCGCCGTTTGGTGATTGCTTACGAAAGGATTGTCCATATCCCATACGTAGCCCGCCAGCACGGAGCAGATCTGCTGCTTTACCAGCGGGTTGGGCGTAGGGTTAAAGAAAATGGTATCCAGGGTACCTTCGTACCAGGCCATAACATAAGAGCGGAATGTATTGACGCCCTGCATGGCAGGTTCCATGTATTCTTTTTCCCAATCCACCGCCTGGCCCTGCAACTTGCGGATCACCAGCCTGGCGGCTGTCTGGCTGGACACACACGCCAAAGTTACGCCGGATGAAAAGATCGGGTCCAGGAATTCCGTTACATTACCCGTCAGCACAAAACCTTCCCCGTAGAACCTGTCCGTGGTAGCGGACCAGGACTCCAGCACCCGCGGCTCAAATACCAGCTCCACATCCCGGAAACGTTCCCTGGTATAGGGCTCCGCTTCCAGCAGGGCGCGGAACTGCTGCTCCGGCGTACCGGCATACTGTGCAAAAAAAGAAGGATCGCCCACAAACCCCACGGAGGTATTCCCGTTGGAGAAAGGAATGATCCAGATCCACACGCCCGGGCGGTGCACCACCGCGGTAATGCGGTTAGGCTCGTCCGCCATGGAGCGGCGCACATCTACGGTATGCGCAAACAGCGCCTTGCGGGGCTGCAGGTTGGATGGCTTCTCCAGGTTAAAGAGGCGGGGTATCACCCGGCCGTAACCGCTGCCATCCACTATAAAGCGCGCCTGTATCTGCTGCTGGTTGCCCTGCGCATCGGTTACCGTGGTGAGACTTTCCTGCCCGTTAAAGCGTATGTCCGTTACTGTTGTTTCATATGCTACAGCGATGCCCATCTTTTCGCAGGTATCCGCCAGCGTTTTGTCGAAATCCGCACGGGTTACCTGCCAGGTCCAGGTCCAGCCCTTTGTAAACTGCTCTTCAAAGGTAAAATCGCACACGCCCTTATCCTTCACGAACTTGGCGCCGTACTTACGCTGGAAACCCTGTGCGTCAATGGCTTCAATGAAGCCGGCCTCCTGCAGGGCTTCCATGCTGCGGGGCAACAAGCTTTCACCGATCACGAAGCGCGGGAACTTTTGCTTTTCCACGATCTTCACCTTGTACCCGGCCTGATGAATAATGGATGCGGCTACCGTACCGGCCGGGCCGGCGCCAATCACCAATACATCCACCTGTTCTGTGTTCATTTATTTTGATGTTTTACTGATAGAATGTAAAATGTAAACTTTTACATTTTACATTTTTCATTTAAGATTTTACATTTTTATTTATCATGCTTTTACACATTTCAACAATGTATAGCTCAATCCCATCCGGTCATCTTCCTCCACTACCTGCAGGCCGGCATCGGCAATGCACTGGAAAAACTCGTCCGTATGATACATCTGGCTGTTACCGTTGGCCATGGCGGTAAAATACAGGGAGGTCTGCTGCAGGCAGAAGGCAGCGGATTTGAATACCTGCCGGTTCCAGAAAGGCTCCAGTATGAAAATGGCGCCCCCGGGCGTTAAGGCCTCGCGGCAACGTTTGAGGATGGAAACGATCTCCGCTTCGGAAAAGCAGTCGAGGAACTGGCTCATCCAGATCACGTCGAAGCCCTGCGGGAAAGGCAGGCTTTCATCCAGGATATTGGCCGTATGGAAGGATACCCTGTCCGCCACGCCGGCTTCCTGCACCCGCTGCTGCGCCAGGGCTATTTCGCCGGGCAGGTCAAACATAGTGACCTGTACCTCCTTGTCATATTCCGTGCAGGCCAGGGTCCACTTACCGGTATTGCCGCCAATGTCCAGCAGCCTGCGGGGCTTATCTTTAAATACGATGGGCAGCGCCTGGGGAAAAGCCAGGTCGGAATAATAGTGGTCAAAATCAAACCAGCTTTTTCCTGTTTCCGGCGGCAGCAGCGGCAGGCCCGGGTAGATGGTGTCCCAGGGGCCCAGCTCCTGCAGGCCCGCGGGCCGGCCTTCGCGGAGACTGTCCTGCAGGTGGTACATGCCCTTGTAGCAGATATCCTGTACAAAGTTCATGTTGATGCGGGTCAGCGTATCATGCTCAATAAAGTAACCGGTTTTGGTAAGGGAATATCTTTTATTGTTAACGATCAACAGTTCCATGCCCAGCCCGGCTTCCAGCAGTACCCGGATGGCGTAGCGGGACAGGGATACCTCCTGCATGATCTCCTCGATGGTCATCCCAGCGGCCCCGCTTTTGCTGATCAGCTTCAGGATACCGAAATCCCGCAGGGCCCGCGCAGCCTGGAAAGCTACCGGCGCAAAAGCCAATTGCAGGGCGGCTTCCTTGGCCTGCAATGCTGTTTTTGTTTCTTTGGCGAAAAATTCCATATGTTTTATTACGAATGATCGTTGTTACACCAGCGAGAACACCATAGCGGCGTTGCAGCCGCCAAAACCGGACACTGTTTTCAGGTAGTGCCGCATGGACCGCTGCTCCAGCGTACGGCTCACGTTTACCGGCAGGCTTACGCCCGGTTGCGAAAAGCCCTGTGTGGGCAGCACCACCTGCTGCTGCAGGGCGCGGATGCCAATAATGGCCTCTATCAACCCGGCGGCGCCCAGGGTGTGCCCGTAGTACCCCTTGAAACTGTTTACCGGCGTTTGTTCCAGGCCGGCCAGGTGCAGGGCCTTGGCCTCCATCTCATCGTTGTACAGGGTGGCGGTGCCGTGGGCGGACACAAAACCAATATCGGCCGGTGTCAGCCCGCTGTGCAGCATGGCGTTCCGCATGGCCATGCCCAGCTCCGCCCCCGTGCGTGAAGGCCCGGAAATATGGTTGGCATCATTGCTGACAGACCCGGCCCCGGCCAGCACGGCGCCAGCAGGCGCCAGCTCCTGCCGCTTGCTGAGCACCACGGTACCGGCGCCTTCCCCCAGCGTAACGCCTTTGCGCTCCGCATCAAAGGGTCGGCAGGGCTCCGGGCTCACTGCCTGGAATGACTGGAAGCCGGACAGCACAAACTGCGTCATTACATCTGCACCCGTTACTACGGCATGGTCATACTGCCCGGAAGCGATCAGGCGCCGGCCTATCAAAACGGCCAGCAGCCCGGATATACAGGCATTGCTCACCACGATGGGCGCTGCCTGGTACCCGAAGTAAGCGGCTACTTTCCGTGCCGCGCCAAACAGTTCCATCTGCCCGTATGGCGGTGCATCCGGCTGCTGCTCCAGCAATGCTATGTTGCCTTTTGTGGTAGACACAATGAAGGCCGTACGCCCGTCCGTGATATCAAGCGCGGTTTGCGCCAGCGCATCCTGCACGGACAGGATCAGGAGCTGCTCAAATTTCGTATATTCACTTAAGTTATATCCCTCTGCGTAGGCTTCCAACTGGCCGGGGGGCATCATAGCGGCGTAAAAGGGCGCGGGGGACAGCAGCGGGTCGCGGTGCTGCTGTATGCCGCTCCTGCCGCTGCGCACGGCAGCAAAATTCTCTGCCGCCGTACGGCCCAGAGGCGCCACAATATTGTCCGCTATTACATATACATTGCTCATATTCAATCCTTAGCTGAAAGCTTAAAGCAGAAAGCAAAAAGCCCGCGAGTTGCTGCATTAGCTTTATGCTTTATGCTTTGCACTTTATGCTCACAAAAGCCCCCACTGTTCTTTCCAGGCTTTAAAAAAGGGAGGGATCGTAAGCTGCAGCGTGGAAGATTCCGTGTCCAGGAACACCTGCACGGAAGCGCCGTCTGCCACCAGCTCGCCGGTAGCGGCATTGTACAGGGAGTACAGGAATTTTATCTTGGCTGCCGCTGTATCCACATATTTTGTTTCCACTATCACGCGGTCACCATAACGGAGCGAGCGTTTATAATTGCATTCCACTTTCACGATGGGCACGGTATAGCCCTGCTGAAAAATGTCCAGGTACCGCAGGCCGTACTTCTCACCGAAGGCTTCGCGCCCGTCCTCGAAGTAACGCACGTAATGCCCGTGCCATACAATGCCCAGCGGATCTGCTTCATTGAACTTCACTAATATGTTTGCCCGCTCTGTTAATTCCATCAGTTTGCATATTTTGCTTTCCACTGCTTATACCGGTGCTTCTCCACCTCTTCCAGCACCTTGTGCACGGTATAAGCCCAGTAGTTACGAAATCCGAAACCCTGCGCCTTGCCTTCCAGCTCTTCCGTGAGCAACACTTTTTTGTTGTCCATATCCACCAGGGTGACGTGCATGGTGGCCGCTTTTTCGGTCTTGCTCATGCCGTCCATTACCAGCAGCAGCCCGATGCCTTTTTTGCCGCCAAAATCAAATCCCTGCACCAATTGGTCGATGTCCGCCGGTTTGAGGTGGTTAAAATCCGCGGAGTTATCGGACTTGATCTTGTCCGGGTTAATGGCTGCATTGCGTTTGGTAACGGCCGCCAGGTCGGTGGTCACCTGGTTGTGAAAGGCGCCGGCAATATCATACTTCTTGGGCTCGGCGATAATTACGTTGTTGATAGCCGGGAAATGCCGATCCCGGATATCATTGGTAACGGCATCCGCATCCCCCAGGAGCCTGGCCTGTGTAAAGTCTACGCCCAGGTAGGTCAGCGGCGCGCCGGCGGTAAAAAATTCTTTCAGGGTCTGTGCCTGGGAGCTAACGGCCAGCAGCAGGGCGGCCAGTAATAAGCGCATTCTTTTGTGCATGGTAAATGGTGTCATGATACTACTTATTCAGGGGTTTATGAATATTTTCATTTCACATTGCGCTATCAGTTTCCCGTCCAGCATTACCTGGCCGGTGATCATGGTGGCGTTGAATACCTTATGCGTGATCTGTGTGGTGGTTTCAATAAAAGCGCCTGCAGGCGGCAGCTCAAATATCTCCAGGTCCTTTACCGCGCCGATGTAGCCCACCTGCACCGGCACCTGGCCCTGCACCGCCTCATAGCCGGCGCCGGCCGCAGCGGTTTGCGCAATGTTCTCCATGAGACCGGGCGGGGTCAGCACGCCGTTCTGCACAAAAATATTATCGGGGCTTACGTGGAAGCCGGTGCGGGTGCGTTGCTCATCCGCCGCCAGTATACCGCTGATCATCACGATAGGCGTGCGCTGCGGAATGTATTGGGTGATATTATCTGAATGAATGAACATATTATTCCCAAAAGTCGTAATAATTGAACCATTGCTCCGGGTACTGCCGCACTTTTTCCTCCAGGACCGCTACAAAATCGCCGGCCGCTTCCTGTACGCCCTGCTGCCGGCGCCCATGGTATTCCCGCGGCGGGGTGGCATACAGGTGATAATGGCTGGCAGACTCCTTGAAAGCGAATACCAGCGAAACCGGCACCCTGAAGGTGGCGGCCAGCAGGAACGGCCCTGCGGGGAACCGGGCTTCCGCCCCCAGGAAACGGGCCTCCACGGTCTTATTGCCTTCCATGAACCGGTCTGCATGCATGCATACCAGCTCATTATTGCCCAGGGCGTCATTAATAGCGTAAATGTGCGATAAATCGTCCTTAATTACAATAACATTTACATTCCGTTCCCCGGTAACGCCGGAAAGGTATTGCTTGATGCGCTCATGCTCCCCGTCGAACATCACGATATTGATACGGGTCTGCAACCGGGTGAACAGGTGGCCGGCTACTTCCCAGTTGCCCAGGTGAGCGCTGAGCAGGATGCCGCCGCGCCCGGCCGCCACCAACTGCCGGAGATGGTGCTCCCCTTCAAACTGGAAGGTGAACCTGTTGGGGATGCCGGCCATTACCACGATCTTGTCGATCAGCGTTTGCCCGAATATGTAATAGTTACGGTACACGCTGCGCAGCGAACGCCACCGGCTATACCCTATTTTTGTGTGAAAATAACGGAAGATCGGCCTTGAGGAACTGTGGGAAAACAAAAAATAGTATCCTGCTACAAACCTTAACAGCCAATAAGCCGGCCTTACCCCCCCGTAACGCAATGTTTCAATGAAAATACGGTATCCCAGCTTATTGCCTTTGGACTTCCCCTGCCAGGACGGCATTATACCAATGCTTTTTGTTTTACACGATGGGCTACATAATCATAAAAATCCTGGAAGGTCACAATGCTCTGAAAATCTTCGGGGTTCACTTTAAAACCGAAGTTGTTCTCGATCACTACTACCAGATCTATATAGTCCAGGCTGTCCAGTTCCAGGGTGGATTTAAGGTTAGCCTCAGGCGAAATTTTTGCGGGGTCTGCTTCAAACTCCTCCATCAAAAACGCATTAGTTCTCTGTATGATCTCTTTAATGTCCATAATTAGTGTAACTCCTTCAGTATAGGTTGATTAAAAAATAAAGTGTACAACGGTTCTGAACTTTAACCCAATTATAACGGTCAACCGGCCTCAAAGTTAATAATATATTATAAGTTATAGTACAGCCTTCTAAGGCCGGGGGTTAATTTACCGCTACACAACGTATCAAAAGGGGCCTAAATTACTGGCGCCCAACTATTTGCCCTCCCATCTGCGAACAATCAGGGATGAATTGGTCCCCCCAAACCCAAAGGAATTCGACAAAAATATATTAAAATCTTTATTAATAGTAGCATCCACGATATTTAATTTGGCGGCATCCTCATCCGGGTGCTCCAGGTTGATATTGGGGGCTATGAACCCGTGTTGCATCATGAGCATGGAGTAAACGATCTCGCTGGCACCGGCCATCCAGCACTCATGTCCCGTCATGGACTTGGTGGAGCTGACATAGGGCTTTGAGCCGCCGAACACCTCATGAATGGCCCTGGCCTCGCTGGCGTCGCCGGCAGGCGTGGAGGTGGCGTGGGCATTGATATAGGCAATGTCGCCCGGCTGCAGGCCGGCGTCCTGCAACGCTATCTGCAATGATCTTACCGGTCCTTCCACGGTGGGATTGGAAATATGGGCGCCGTTGGAGGAAAAACCGTAGCCCAGCACCTCGCCCAGTATGGTAGCGCCCCTGCGTTGGGCAGACTCCAGGCTTTCCAGTATTACCGTGGCGGCGCCACCGCTGGGTACCAGCCCGTCCCGGTCGCGGTCAAAGGGGCGGGAGGCCCTTGCCGGATCGCTTTCTCTTACGGAAAAAGCGGCAATGGCGTCAAAATTGCCCATAGCGTAGATATTGATCTCCTGCGCGCCGCCGCATACCACGCAATCCTGCATACCATTCTTGATGAACATATAACCCAGGCCAATGGCATGCGAGCCGCTGGCGCAGGCTGCGCTCACACTGAAGTTGATGCCCCGCAGCCGGAAAATAGTGGCCAGGTTCATATTCACGGTAGAGTTCATGGTCTGGAACACGGAACCGGAGCCTACCAGCATGGTATCCTTCTTTTCCCGCATAATGTCCGTAGCCTCTATCACAGGCTTGGCGGAACTGTCGTTGCCAAACAGCAGCCCTATTTCCGTGCGCTCTATGTAATCCTTGTCAATACCTGCCTGCGCCAGGGCTTCCCGGGTGCTCATGAACGCAAACTCCGCCTGCTCCGGCATCATCAGCCGGGCACGGCGGTCCAGCAGCCCTTTCAGATCCGGTCTTTCCACAAAACCGGTAAGGGCGGAGCGGTAGCCGAAGGCCTTCCTTTCCGGGTCCAGTATAATACCGGACCTTCCCTGGTACAGCGAGTCCTTTACTTCATCCAGGTGCTTTCCCAAACAGGAATAAATACCCATCCCGGTGATCACTACTCTGTTCATAGTCAATAACCTTTCACGATATTAAGTATACAATCCTCCATTTACGGACAGCACCTCCCCGGTGATATAACCGGCGGCCTTTGATGCAAAAAAGCCTACTGCCTCGGCCACTTCTTCCGCCGTGCCAAAGCGGTTCATAGGCACCTGCGCGGCCAGCTCCTTTTCATTCAGCTCCGCCGTCATGTCCGTTTTGATAAAGCCCGGCGCCACGGCATTCACCGTTACGCCGCGTTTGGCCACTTCCTGGGCCAGCGCCTTGGTAGCCCCTATTACGCCGGCCTTGGCGGCGGAGTAATTGGTTTGGCCCGGCATGCCCTTTATACCGGAAAGGGACACAATATTGATAATGCGCCCATAGCGCTTCAGCAACATGCTGTTAAGCACCTGCTTGGTCACATAGAAAAATCCGTTCAGGCTGATATCCAGTACTTTATGCCATTGTTCACTGTTCATCCAGAACAGCAGGTTATCTTCCCGGATACCGGCGTTGTTCACCAGCACTGCTACCTGCTTCTCCTTGTTATTTTCCAGCCAGGCGCCCAGCACGCTTTGCACTTCCTGCTCGTTGCCCACATCAAAGGGCAGCAGCTCCCCATCCCCACCGGCTGCACGCACGGCTGCCAGGGTTTCTTCCGCGGCGGCGGCATTGCCCTTGTAGTTAATAATGACATAATAGCCCTGCCCGGCCATTTTCAGACATATTGCCCTGCCTATTCCTCTTGACCCGCCTGTTACTAAAGCACAAACCATTAGTATGAAGTAAGATTTATGAAATATGAAGTATGAATTGGCTTATTCATCAGTACATCACCATATCAGCACATTTGCATATTATACTTTTACCGGCACCTGCTCTACCAGGTATTCCTTTATTTTCCGGATATCCTGGTAGCGGGGAGCGTCTTCGATAAATTTAGGAAAAATAGCCCTTACTTCCCGGTAGATGCGCTGTGAGAAGGTGGAGAGCCGGTCCTGGCATTGCAGGTAATCCACGGCCTGCAGCATGGTCATTACCTGTATGGCCAGCACCTCGAAAGTGTTCTCTATTACACGGTTGGCCATCAGGGCGGCATTGCAGCCCATGCTCACAATATCCTGGTTATCGTTGTTATTGGGTATGCTGTGCACATACATGGGAAAAGAAAGCGTCTGGTTCTCCGCTACAGTAGAGGTGGCGGTGAACTGTACGCCCTGCATGCCAAAATTGAAGCCCAGCTTGCCCAGGTTCATAAAGGGCGGGAACTTGTGGTTCAGCTTGTCGTTCATCAGGTAGTTCAGTTGCCTTTCGGACAGCATGCTCAGCCTGGTAACGGCTATTTTCAGCTTGTCCATTTCCAGGGAAATGTAATCGCCGTGGAAATTACCACCGTGGAACACGTTCCCGTGATGATGGTCCACCACGGGATTGTCGCTCACGGAGTTCAGCTCCTGCAGCACCACCTTTTCCGCGTGCAGGAGGGTATCGTACACGGGGCCCAGTATCTGCGGCACGCAGCGCAGCGAGTAATACTCCTGCACCTTGTCCTTGAATATCTCTTCTTCCAGCTCCTTGTAGAGGTGGTCCGGGCGGTGCCGCACCATTTTGCTGTCCAGCAGTATCTCCCGCATCACTTCGGCAATGCGGTGCTGGCCGGCGTGCTTTTTCACGGCGTTCAGCTCGTAGGACAGATGATCGTCAAACGCCTCCACTATTTCATTGATCATGGCGGAGAGGATGCAGCTCCAGCCCAGCAGCTTGCGCGCCTCTATGAGGTTTACCAGGCCTACGCCGGTCATGGCGGAGGTGCCGTTGATCACGGCCAGGCCCTCGCGGATGTGCACCTGCATGGGCTGCAGGCCCAGCCGGGCAAAAACCTCCGCCGCAGGCTGCCGCTTGTCTTCGTAATACACCTCTCCTTCACCGATCAGCACCAGGGCCAGGTGCGCCAGTTGTACCAGGTCGCCGCTGGCGCCCACGCCGCCGTGCTCAAATATGCAGGGGTATACATGCTGGTTGATCAACGCGGTAAGGAGCTTCACCACCTCGGGATGTATGCCGGAATGCGCCTGCATAAAGCTGCTCAGGCGGGCCAGCATCAGCCCTTTGGTAAGCAGCGGGGGCATGCACTTGCCTGCGCCGGAGCTGTGGCTGCGGATCAGGTTGTACTGCAGTTGCAGGGTATCGGCCTCGGGTATCCGGTACTGCGCCATGGGGCCAAAGCCGGTATTGATACCATAGATCAGCTTTTTGGCGGAGAATTGCTGCAGGAAGCGGTAATTCTCCTCCACCTGCTGTAAAGCCGCTTCTTCCAGCTCCAGGGGCTCATGGTCAAACAATACCCGGTATACTTCATCCAGGGAAAGCGCCTTACTTCCTAATAAGATCATTATCTTAAATTAAATTATTTGCTATATGTAAAAACGGACAAAATTAATAAAAGTTGGTAGTATGTAGCGGGTAAGTTGGCGAATTATTCTTCTTCCTCCCGTGGTTCCGGCGTTTGCACCAGTACTTTGTCGATACGGTGCACGTCCATATCCACTATTTCAAAGGTAAATCCTCGCCATTCCACTTTTTCGCCCGTTTGGGGGATATGTTCCAGGTGGTGTAGTATAAAACCGGCCAGGGTATCAAATTCCTGCTCAAATTCGGCCATCCAGTCCTCTTTGTCAAACTCGCTGAGGAAGTCGTAGAAGGGTATCTGTGCGTCTACCAGGTAGGAGCCGTCGTCCCGTTTCACCATTTCATAGTCATCGTGCTGCCCGGTTTCCGGCATGTCGCCTACAATGGCTTCCAGGATGTCGTTCAGGGTGATCATGCCCAGGAAAGTGCCGTATTCATCCACAATGAAGGCTGCATGCACCTGCGTTTCCTTAAACTTCTCCAGCACCTGGTAGGCGCTGTTGTTTTCCGGTACAAACAGGGGTTTACGGATAATGGGCCGCAGCGCGTAGTTGTTACTGGCCGCAGCGGCATACAGGTCCTTGATGGAGATAATGCCCTTAATGCTGTCTATCTGCCCTTCGCACACCGGGTATACGGAATGCAGGCTGTTATTGATCTTGCGCCGGAAGCTCTCTGCCGGCTCGTTGATGTCCAGCCAGATAATATCCGTCCGGTGGGTCATCAGGGAGGTAATGTTACGGTCTCCCAGGTGAAACACCCGCTCTATGATCTCCTGCTCGGTTTCCTCTATGGCGCCGGAAGTAGTGCCTTCGTTGATGATGGCCTTGATCTCCTCTTCCGTCACCAGTTGATCACCGGCTTTGAGCTTGAATATTTTTACGATGAGGTTGGTGGATACGCTGAGCAGCCAGATGAAAGGAAAGGTAATACGCGACAGCAGGGTCATAGGCGTGGCCATGGTCTTGGCGATAGACTCCGGCCGGGCCAGGCCCAGGCGCTTGGGCACCAGCTCGCCCAGTACCATTGAGAAATAGGTGATCACAATAACGATCACGCCTGTAGCAATCCCGCTGCTGTACGGACGCAGCATCTCCGACCGGCCGATGAACTCTACCAGGTCCGTTTTGAGCTTCTCCCCGGAATAGATACCGGTTAAGATGCCTATCAGTGTAATACCTATCTGAACGGTGGAAAGGAATTTGTCCGGGTTATTTGCCAGCTTTAATGCCGCTTTTGCTCGTTCATCGCCTTTGTTGGCCTGGTGCTCTAAGCGTATTTTACGTGCGGAAACCATGGCGATCTCCGACATTGAGAACAGGCCATTCAGTAAAATCAGGATGAGGATAATGACGACTTCCATGATACAAAGGCTAAAAATAAAAAATTATTCAAATATTAAGGTAAGAAATGCCAAAACAATGCCGGCTGCAAATGCCAATATCTTACGGGCGCTCAATTCATGGTGCCGGGTACCGCTTTCATAGAAAATAGTAGTGGAAATATGCACAAAGGCGCCTATTACCAGCGCCGTGAGATATACCAGTGATTCCGTAACCAGCACAGACCGGTGGCCCAACTGCCCGGCCAGCAAGGCCGCCAGCGGCGTTACCAGCGAGAACAGCAATAATATGCGCCACAAAGCCGCCCTGGGCTGCTGCGCATGTATCATCACCGTCATCAGGGTAAGCGCCTCCGGTATCTTGTGGGCGGTAACGCCCAGCGCCAGCGAAGGCAGCGCCGATTGATCCGTAAACTGCAGTCCCAGGGGAATGCCCTCCATAAAAGCATGGATGGACAGGCCCGCCAGCAAAGGGGTGATGGAAACATGATGGTGCTGCCCCTGGACCGGCGGCAGGTGGGTATGGCCATGCTCCATACCGTGTGACAACTGCTGCAGGAACACCTGCAGGAAAAAGCCCAGCAATATGTAGATCCCGGCGGTGTGCCCCAGTTCGTGGTACACTTCGGGCAGCAGGTGTATAATGGTGATGCCAAAAAGAAAGGCCCCTGTAAAAGCCAGGAGGTAGATCGGCAAATTAGGATGCAGCCGCCTTACGGTCATGGGTATGATCCCGCCCCCGATGGTGGCCGCCAGTATCAGTATCAAATAGCTAAGGTTCATGTTGTGTATTCTGCTTCCAGTCTGATGCGGCGCTGGAAAAAACCGCCGCTCAATAATCCGATCATAATGCCCAGTAAAGCCCCGCCTGCAATATCCAGCGGGTAATGCACCCCCACATATACCTGGGCGTACCCGATGATCAGCGCCCAAAAGTAAAAGAGCCATGCATAGCCCCCGAATGCTTTTCTTAAAGTTAAGAAACAAAAGGTTCCCAGCGCAAAGTGATTGGCGGCATGGTTGGAGGTAAAGCTGCCGCTGCCGGGGCAGTAAGGCAGCAGTGAGCGTACAAAGTGCTGCAGCAAGGGATCGCGGCAGGGCCTTATCCGCCCTACGGCATCCTTGATGAAACTACCGGTCTGATCGGCAATACCAAAGCACACAATAAAGCACACGATCCAGAAAAAACCCCGCCATTTATAGTTAATGGTAACGAACAACGCCAGGAACAGGTACAAGGGCGCCCAGATGTAGGGCTCCCTGATCCAGGGCATGACAGCATCCAGCCAGCCGTTCGACCATTGGTTGTTAATACGGAAAAACATTCTGAGATCCAGCCGTAGCAGCCATTCTAACATAATTCAATCAGTTTATTACCGGTTTTTCTCCAATGATCACCATTCTCGGTGAGCGGTCCTCATCATAGGCGTTGAAATGATAATCGCCGAAAATATCCAGTACCCGGAGGCCCTGGCGGGAGAACATGGCCTCAAAATCCGCACGGGTAAAAGCCTGTACGCATTCCGTAAAGGAGCTGCGCTGCAGCTTGCTCCGGTCCAGTATGTTGATCTGCTTCAGGAAACGCCGGCCCTGCACCTCGCGCGAGATGTCGAACACTACCTGGTCTGTTTCCTTTACCTCGCTGGGCACCAGGTGCGCCGCTACGTAAGGGCTGTTCAGGTAGTCCAGCACCAGGCGGCCGCCGGGCTTCAGCGCATGATGCAGCGTGCGGAGCGCATTGTCATTTTCCCGCTGCGTATCAAAATAGCCAAAGCTGGTAAAAAAATTAAACACCACGTCAAAATAATTGATGCGGAACGGCAGGCGCATGTCATGCTGGAAAAAACTGAGATGATCATTTTCCAGCTTTTTGGCCACCTTGATGCTTTCGATGGAAAGATCGATACCGGTCACCATAAAGCCTTTCTCCGCCAGGTAACGGGCATGGCGCCCCCTCCCGCATGCAGCATCCAGCACCAGCGCGCCCGGCGACGGCTGCAGGTAAGCCAGCAGCTTGTCTATGAACGCCGCGGCTTCCCGCTCATCCCGGTTGCTGTACAACAGGTGATAATAAGGTGAGTTGAACCAGTCTTTGAACCACTGCTTTTGCGCTTCCATACGATTATAGACCTGTCAGGTTTTAAAAACCTGACAGGTCTTGCTATTTTTTATTGTTGAACATCAAATATCGGGTGCTTTCGTAAAATCCCTGCGTTAAATTATCCAGCACCTCGGCTATTTTCGTATGCTCCTGCTGTACATCCTTGAGGGGATCTCCCTCCAGGTCGTACAGGGCGGCCTGGCCGTTCTTGTTATTGATCTCGTAAAGATAACGTTCTCCGATCACAGCTTTATACCATTGCAGATTCTTCTGGTAGGTAATAAAAGCATAGCGGTCCTGGTAGGAGGTATCCAGCAGATCGGTGCCCAGCGTATAGTTCTTATACGGTATGCCGGCCATCCGCGCCACGGTGGGATAAATGTCCAGCAGGCTGCCGGGCCGGTTGATCACCTGCGGGGTTATACGCCCCGGGGCATAAATAATACAGGGCACATGCTCTCCCCCGCTGCCCAGCTCGTACTCCGGGAACGGCATAAAATGGTAAGGGTTGAGATGGCAGTTATGATCCCCGAAGAACACGAAGATGGTGTTATCCAGGTACCCGCCCTCCCTGGCCAGCTTTACCAGGTGGCCCAGGTTATAGTCCAGGTACCGCAATGCATTGAACTGGTCGATGGACACAAAGCCGGCAGTTTTGAACTTTTCCATGTCAATATCCTGCTCCGTCAGCTTCCTGAAGTCGCCTGCGCCGCTCGTGGTGGTGTAGGGCGCATGGTTGTCCGCCGTTTGCAGGAACGCCACAAAAGGCTTGTTGCGCTGGTGGGCATCTTTGAATATCTCGTTCGCCTCCGTAATAAGATCATAGTCAGAAACGCCCCATACATCGGCCTTGGGCGCCTTGTAATAACCTTCCTCAAATATGCGGATGCCCTCTACATTGCTTGTGAACACCGCCCTGATATTGGCCCAGTTGGTATTGCCCCCCAGCAGGTAATATTTCTCGTAGCCGGTGAACTGGTCCATGATAATGCGCTGATCCACCATCTGCGGATGGCGGCTGGCGGTTTTCACCTGGGTAATGTCCGGCAGGCCGGTGGTAACGCCATATACGGTTTTAGCCGTGCTCACGGCCGGTACATAGAAGTTCCGGAAAAGAATGCCGCTGTCCGCCAGTTTTTGCATGTGAGGCGTGGCCTGCATGGGATTGTTGAACATGCTGGTAACGGCGGCGCCGGTAGATTCCAGCATTACCAGTATGATGTTGGGCCGGGGCCGGTCCTCGCCCGGTATAGAGCGGGTATAGCACAACTTTTGCACATCCGGGCTGTCCACCCGCAGGTATTCGGCCACATAAGGATAATAGGTGCGGGTTTTCTGTACGTCATAAGTATCTGACTGTACGGAAAAGTTGTCCGCAAAATACAGCACCGGGTTCAGGGCCAGGCTGGTAACGCCATTGTCCCGGGTAAACATGGCCTGGCTCCAGCGGAGCGGGAAATACGCGAAATTGCCATAAATGCCCGCTGCAAACAGGATCACCAGCGAGGCAAACCAGCCGGCATAGCGCCAGCCCCGGGTAGTGACCGGCTCCTGCTGCGCCAGTTTGCGGTAAGTGTATACATGCAGCCGGTACACCAGGAACAGGAACAACGCAATGCCGATCACGGCCCGCAGCACGGGGTAGCTCTGCCATACCATCCGGGCATTATCCGCCCGCTCCCCGGATGCCACAAAACGGGTAATCGAGGGATCCAGGCGCAGGCCCAGGTAAGCGTAATGCCCCAGGTCCAGCACGTACAGCAGCGTTAACCCCAGGTACACCAGCAACAGGTATACGAAGCTGATGCTCCTGAGCACCCGCGAGGTAAAGAAGCGGTTCCTTGCAATAACAACCAGCAGGCCCAGCGGAATGATCAGCAGCAGGGTAAGCCGCAGGTCGAATTTCAGCCCCAGGTACCAGGCCTTGCCAATAATGCCGGTATCGGTAATGGAAGATTTAAAAAAGAAAAGATAGAAGATCAGGCGAAAAAGGACCGTCAGCAGATAGAGATAGAGTGTCTGCGCAAACACAAACCGAATATACCGGGGTATATTCTTCCAAAAGTACTTCATGTAAAGCCTAAGCGTTTATTATTAATTACTCTATTTATTATTAAAAATCTCAAAGCGTGGATGCAAATATAGTTCATTTCTACCATAGTGGGCCGTGGTGGCATGGGAATGGCCCAGCTCGCCCGGACATTGGATTTCAATGGTTTAGCAGGTAATAAATACTCCCGCTCCGGAAATATCCTGATTTCGGGTCACGGATTTTTTTATCTTTGCCTTCCTTAAAATTGAATTTGTGGCACTGATCAAATCGATATCCGGCATTAGAGGAACCATTGGCGGCAGGCCCGGAGAAGGGCTCTCTCCATTAGATGTAGTAAAGTTTACCGCAGCATACGGCACCTGGTTAACCCATCAGCAAGCAGATAACAGGAAGGTAGTGATTGGCCGTGATGGCCGCATTTCCGGCGAACTGGTGAAGAACCTGGTGGTATCCACCCTGAATGCACTGGGACTGGATGTAGTAGACCTGGGGCTCTCCACCACGCCTACCGTAGAGATTGCTGTAAAAATGGAACAGGCTGCCGGCGGCATTATTATTACCGCCAGCCATAATCCCAAGGAATGGAACGCCCTCAAACTGCTGAACAGCGATGGAGAGTTCATTTCCGGGGAGGACGGTATTGCAATGCTGGACATTGCTGCGCAGGAAGACTTCAGCTTTGCAGATGTGAACAAGCTGGGCAGCTATGAGCAAAACGACACTTACCTGCAAAAACATATCGACCTGGTAGTGAACCATCCGCTGGTGGATGCAGCCGCTATCCGCGAACGCGGTTTTAAAATAGTGGTGGATGCCGTAAACTCCACCGGCGCCATATTTGTACCCGCGCTGCTGAAAGCACTGGGAGTAGAGCAGGTGGAAGTGCTGTTTGACGAAGTGAACGGCCGTTTTAGCCACAATCCCGAGCCCCTGCCTGAAAACCTGACCGCGCTTTCCAACGAGGTGAACCGCTCCAACGCAGACCTGGGCATTGCCGTGGACCCTGACGTGGACCGCCTTTGCTTTGTATGTGAAGATGGCAGCATGTTTGGCGAAGAATATACCCTGGTGGCCGTGGCGGACTATGTGCTGGGCAAAAAGAGCGGCAATACCGTTTCCAACCTCTCCTCTACCCAGGCGCTGAAAGACATTACGCTGAAACACGGCGGCGAATACCATCCTTCTGCGGTAGGCGAAGTGAATGTAGTGAAGAAAATGAAGGAAATAAATGCGGTGATCGGCGGAGAAGGCAACGGCGGTATTATTGTACCCGACCTGCACTACGGACGGGATGCACTGATAGGCATCGGCCTGTTCCTCAGCCATGTGGCGCACAGCGGCAAAAAGCTGAAGAACCTGCGCAACAGCTACCCGGACTACTTTATTTCCAAGAACAAGATAGAGCTGGACAAAGGCGTGGACGTAAAGACCATCTTTGAAAAGATACGGGGCAAGTACAAGAACCAGCCCACCAATACCGAGGATGGCCTGAAAATAGAATTTGAAAAGGACTGGGTGCACCTGCGTACCTCCAATACGGAGCCCATTATACGCATTTATGCCGAAAGCCAGTTTGAGACCACGGCAGACAATATCGCCCGCAGGATCATGCAGGATATCAAGGAGTTTATGCACTAACAAAAATTTCAAATTCCAAATCCCAAGTCCCAAATTCCAAACGGAGGGATACGTCCTGGTACATTACAATCTGCCAATAGCTCAGGGGGTATGTGCAAACTTTAGAATTTGGAGTTCGGATTTTGGAATTTTTACAGACCTTTGTGGGCGCTTTATAAGCGCCCATTTTTTTTATCAAAAACCACCAACCGCTTTGAAAAGGATCTACTTCGACAATGCAGCCACCACTCCGCTGGACCCGGCCGTACTGGATGCCATGCTACCATACATGACGGAAAAGTTCGGCAATCCTTCCGCTATCTATTCTTACGGACGGGAATCAAAACTGGGCATTGAGAATGCCCGCAAATCCGTAGCCCGCATATTGAATGCGCATCCGGGGGAAATATTCTTTACCTCCGGCGGCACGGAAAGCAGCAACACGGCCATCACCGCCGCCATCCGGGACCTGGGCTGCCGGCATATTATTACCTCCGCTATTGAGCACCATGCCACCCTGCATACGGTGGAGCAACTGCACAGCAGCCAGGGCATACAGCTCTCTGAAGTAAACCTGCTGCCCAACGGGCATGTGGACCTGGAGCACCTGCGCCAGTTGCTGGCCGGTTCCGCCAAAAGATGCCTGGTCACCCTGATGCATGCCAATAATGAAATAGGCAACCTGCTGGACCTGCATGCCGTAGGCAACCTTTGCAAGGAATTTGACGCCATCTTCCATTCCGATACCGTGCAGACGGTGGGCCACTACCCTTTTGACCTGCGCAACACGCCGGTGCATTTCATTAACGGCGCCGGGCATAAGTTTCACGGGCCCAAAGGTGTGGGAATACTGTACATTAACGAGAACGTAAAAATAAAACCTTACATACAGGGCGGCGCGCAGGAGCGCAATATGCGGGCTGGCACGGAGAACCTCTACGGCATTGTAGGTTTTGCCAAAGCGCTGGAGCTGGCCACCGAACATTACGAGGAGCACAGCAGGTATATCAACGACCTGCGCCTGTACATGGCGGCACAACTGCAACAGCACATTCCCGGCGTTGCTTTTAACGGCGACCTGTACGGGCGCAGCCTGTATACGGTATTGAATGCATCTTTCCCCAAGTCAGAGAAAAGCGAGATGCTGCTCTTTAACCTGGATATCAACGGCATCTGCGCCTCAGGCGGCAGCGCCTGTACTTCCGGCGCCGATGCAGGCTCGCACGTGATACGCGCGCTTAGCAGCGATCCCAACCGGGTAAGCGTGCGCTTTTCCTTCTCCAGGGATAATACGAAAGAGGAAGTGGATGCGGTGGTGGAGAAGCTGAAGGAGCTGGTGTGATGGATCATTCATAATAAGCATAAAAATCCCGTTTACCCGGCTGGTAAACGGGATTTTTTTTATTGTAACTCTTCCCCTATCCCCTCCGCTTTTTTCCGTATATTTAAGTAGCCTGTAAAAACCACGTATTATGCGCTTACTCCCCATCTTAACCCTGGGCGCACTGGTAATATGCCAACAGCCCGTTTATGCCCAACAGGACATGCAGAAAAAAATCCAGCGGCAGCTCATCATGGCCGAAGACGGCAGCGTGATAGAATTACCGGCCGGGCAGTTCCAGCTATCCTCTACCCTCTCCCTGGAAGGCAAGAAAAAAATACTGATCAAAGGCGCCGGAATGGACAAGACCATTCTCAGCTTCAAAGGGCAAACGGAAGGCGCGGAAGGGCTGCGCGTGTCCAACGCGGAAGACATCACCATACGGGACCTTACCGTGCAGGACACTAAGGGAGACGGCATCAAAACCATGCAGGTGAAGGGCATCGCCTTCAAACAGGTAAAGGTGGAGTGGACCGGGCCGCCGGTCAAAGAGAATGGCGCCTACGGCCTGTACCCGGTGCAGTGCCGGCAAGTGCTGATAGACAGTTGCATTGCCATCGGCGCTTCCGATGCGGGGCTGTATGTAGGACAGTCCAGCGATATTGTAGTGCGGAACTGCATTGCAAAGAACAACGTGGCCGGTATAGAGATAGAGAACTCCCTGCATGCGGAAGTGTACCAGAACGAAGCACTGGAGAACACCGGCGGCATACTGGTATTTGACCTGCCGGACCTGGTACAGAAAAAAGGCGGCTATGTTAAAGTATACAACAACAACATACACCACAACAATTTCCCCAATTTTGCGCCCAAAGGCAATACCGTAGCCAAGGTGCCGGCCGGCACCGGCGTCATGGTGCTGGCCACCAGCCATGTGGAAGTGTATAATAACAAGATCCATTACAACAACAGCGCAGGGACCGCCATTATCAGCTACTTCATGACGGAGAACCCGATCAATGACTCGCTGTACGATCCTTATCCTTCCAATGTATACGTGCATGATAATGACTACCTGCGCGACCGGGTACGGTTCCAGGGCAAAGGGCGCATGGGCATGATGTTCCGGTTCAAGCTGCGTTTCGGGAAAAACGTGCCGCATATCATTTACGACGGTATCCTCAACCAGGAATGGACGGACGGCAACGGGCGATACAAACCGGAATACCGCATCTGCATCAGCGATAATAACAATGCCAGCTTTGCCAACCTGGATGCGGGCAACAAGTTCAAAAATGTATCGCGCAATATGGACCTTTATGACTGCAGCAATCCGGTAGCCACTACGGTCAGCTATTAGTTTCGTATGTCACTATGCAAGCAGTTCGTCATATCGTTTTTTGTGTCCTGGGCGCCGGCCTGCTCACAGTGCTGCTGGCTTCCGGCCTGCAGCCCGCTGCAGAAACGCCCGGAGCTGCGCCCAGGGAGATGCTGTCTGAATACGGATTTTTTACCGGCAACATGGCTGACCTGGTCCCCGCTGAAGACGTTGTGCCCTACCAGTTGAATACGCCGCTGTTTTCCGACTACGCGGAAAAGTCCCGCTTCATACAGTTGCCGGCGGATAGCGCGATCACCTATGATTCCGTGGACGTGCTGCACTTTCCCATCGGCACCACGCTCATTAAAACCTTCTGGTACCCGCAGGATTTCCGCCACCCGGAGAAAGGGCGCCGGCTCCTGGAAACCCGGCTGCTGATGCACGAAACCGGCGGCTGGAAAGCGCTGGTGTATATCTGGAACGAGGAGCAGACGGACGCCTGGCTGGAAGTGGCCGGCGACCGGAAGCCCGTTAGCTTCACTAACGCCAACGGGCATACGGTAAGCCTTGATTACAGCATCCCCAACCTGAACCAGTGCAAGGGCTGCCATAACACCAACGAAGTAATGACCCCCATAGGGCCTACCGCACGGCAACTGAACGGGGACTACGATTATGCAAGCGGCCCTGAAAACCAGTTGCAGCACTGGATAAAAGCCGGTATGCTGCGCGGGCTGGACGATGCATCGCACGCGCCCAGGGCGCCGGTATGGAACGATCCGCAAACCGGCACCCTGGCGGACAGGGCCCGCATCTGGCTGGAGATCAACTGCGCGCACTGTCATAAGCAAAACGGCCCGGCCAGCACATCGGGCCTCTTCCTGCTGGCCAGCGAAAAAGACCCTGTAAAAATAGGTATCCGGAAAACGCCGGTAGCGGCGGGCCGCGGCTCGGCCGACCTGCAGTTTGACATTGTGCCCGGCCACCCGGAAAAATCCATTCTCGTGTACCGTATGGAATCTACCGACCCGGGCATCATGATGCCGGAACTAAGCCGCAAGCTCACGCACAAAGAAGGGCTGGAGCTGGTGAAGGAATGGATCAGGCAGATGAAATGATCAACTGTTTCTCGTTATCACGTCATAGAACCGTTCCCGGTAACCGTCACTGATAGGAATGGACTGGTTGGCAATCATCACGGTATTCTTTTCCACGGAGTTGATCTTATTCAATGACACCAGATAAGAACGGTGCACCCGGATGAATTTATCGGAGGGCAGGCGTGTTTCAAAGGATTTAAGGCTGCGCAGTGTAAGCACGGGCTGGTAAGGCGTATAGATCTTCGTATAATCTTTCAGTGCTTCAATGAAAAGGATATCCTCCAGGTTGATCTTAATGATCTTATACTCTGTTTTAATAAAAATATAGTCGTTCACGTAGCCATTGTCGCCATTCTTCTGCTGGGATACCGCCAGGTACTCCTGTGCTTTGGAAGCGGCGCGCAGGAAACGCTCAAAGGGAACGGGCTTCAGGAGATAATCCACTACGTCCAGGTCGTAGCCATCCAGGGCATATTCCCCGTAAGCTGTGGTGAATATCACCAGGGGCGGATATTTCAGGGATTTCAGGAACTGGATGCCGTTGATGTCCGGCATTTTAATGTCCAGGAATACCAGGTCTACCCTTTCATCCTGCAGAAACCGCATAGCTTCTGCGGCGTTTTCAAAGGTCTGCACCAGGGACAGGAACGGCACCTTGCGGGCAAAGTCCGTAATGATCTCCAGTGCCAGGGGCTCATCGTCCACTGCGATACACTTAATCATTTTTCAACACTATTTTTAGATCAGCAATAAATTGGTGTTCTTTTTCCGTGACCGTTATCTCATGTTTGTTGGTATATAACAGCTCCAGCCGCTTCATTACGTTCTGCAGGCCAATGCCGCCCTGCTCTGCCACCCGTTGCGGGAACAAGCTGTTCTTTACCACCAGCCGTACTGTATGTCCTTCTATCGTTACTACTATACTAATGAAAGAATGATCCGTATAGCTGATACCATGCTTGAAGGCGTTCTCTACAAAGGGTATCAGCAGCATGGGCTCTATCCACAAACCGCCGGCATTCCCGCTTTCCGTGTAATCTACCTGTATGCCGGCAGGCAATCTCAGTTTTTGTATATCGATATAATCCCGCAGATACTGCAATTCATGCTGCAACTGCACCATTTCCTCGTTGGACTCATAGATCATGTACCGCATAATGGTAGACAGCTTCACAATGGCATGCTCGGTTTGCGCGGAATGTTTATGCGCCAGCGAATAGATGGTATTTAGACAGTTAAAAAGGAAGTGAGGATTAATCTGCGACTTTAAAAATTTTAATTCCGCGTGCAGCTTCTCCACTTTCAGCGCTTCCCGCTGCTGTTCGCTTTTAAACCATTCCTGCGCTATTTTGATGAACCCGCTCATCAGCAGCATGAGCAAAGCCGCCAGCACCGACTTGCGCAGCACTTCCGGAAACAACAGCCGTTGCCAGAACGGTGGCGGGCCCATCGGCATGGCAGGAATGGCCAGGGCTACCGCCGCCGAGTCATTCGCCAGGGGCAGGTGTGGTCCGTGATGCCGTATCCTGCCTGCAGGCGCGCCCGCCTGTCCCCTGGTAAGGGTATACAGGTGTCTCCCCCTTGTGGCGATGCTCAACGCGCGATATCCCATAAACGGGCGGGCGGGCGTAAAAGTTACTTTCCCGGTGCTGTCTGTTGTGATATTGGGCGGTAATTTTATTTCTTCGGGATGCGCAACCATATACCGCATAAAGTAATGGTCCAGGGTAGCCTGCTGTATGGTAATGAACATAATGACCAACAGCACGGAGCCAAAATAGTACACGATCCGCTTCAGCGTAAAAAAGCGTGGTATCAGCACATAAATGTTCAGGTAGAACACGCCTATCAGGAACAGGTTATCTACCAGCTCCCTTGCAAAGAACCAAGGGTGCAGTATCCGGACGCGATAAATAAAAAAGGGAAGCAACAGGAAACAGGTCCATGCGATAATATGCAAACCAATGATAAAGAGCCTGTTCCTGTAGATATATTTAAAATTGATCATACCGCTGAAACGCGCGGTAAACATACATTACAATAGGGTTAAGTCTCTGTTAAAGTTTGTTAACAGCATTTAAGCAAATGTTAAAAATCTGCCGGCAGCTATTGGCCGTCTATCACACTCATGGCGGCCAGCTCTTCCCGGCTGATGGTGGGTACCTGCTGGTTCCGCAGCTTTTCGGCCACTAGCATGCCTACGCGCAGCGCATCTTCCCGGGTGCGGAAGGCGCTCTTGCCGGGCACAGCCGGAATAATGTCCTGGTAAATGTAGGTATGGGCGCCTACGTTCACGGCATACCCCCAGCCTCCGGCGGTTTGGAAAGGCACAACCGCAATGCTGTCCTGCATTGCGGTTGCCTTTGCCGGCTGCCGGGACAGCCTGCCGGTTGTAAACGCTATGAATACCAGCAGTAGTACGCTCCCGGTCAGCAGTACTGCGATCTTGTGCTTACCCTTAATCATTTTTGTCATATTCTGCCAGCGGATCAAATTCCCAGGTATCGCTCAGCGGGGTGCTGCCGCTGGCGCCGGTGGTAATAAAGCCCCTGTTCTTGATGGCAAAGCCTACCGCGCTGGTACGGGCTGTTCCTTCAAAGGCCTGCTTTTCATCCCACAGGTCGTTTACCGCATCATATTCCCATACGGTAGTAGAGGAAGTACCGGAGCTGGATTTAGAGCCGGTGCAGACGTAAGCCTTGTTGTTCATCACGAACACGGCGCAGTTGGTACCCTGTATGGACGAATAGTCATCATCATAGTCATCATCGCTGGAGTTGATGATCTCGCGCTTGAGCGTCCATTGATCCGCATCTGCATCGTACATGGACAGCTCCTTAGTGAGTTGCAGGTTGCTGGTGCCGGTAGCGATGTACGCTTTGCCTGCAATCACGAAAGCCACGGCATCGGTCCTTTTGGTGTTGGGCACATCCGCTTTGGACGACCAGGTATCCGTAGCAGGATTGTACTGCCAGGTATCGTTCAGCCAGTTGCCGTCATAGCCGGTGGCAATGTAGCCATAATTCTTCACGGAAAAACCCACCGCCCCGTAACGCTTGGTGCCGGGGAAAGCAGTCTTCGGTGCCCATGCGTTGGCAGCAGGGTCATACTCATAAAAGTCGTTCAGCTTATTGACACCATCATACCCGGTGCCCATGTACCCTTTCCCGTTAATGGAAAACGCAACGGCATGGCTGCGGGCAGGCGCATCATCCGGCAGGGAAGCTCTTTGCGTCCAGGTATTTCTTTCTGCATCATAAGAATAGAAATCTTTCAAACGGTCTTCTCCATCGTATCCGCTACCCACAAAAGCCGTGTCATTGATAGTGAAGCTCACCGCCTCATAGCGGGCTACCCCTTTAAAATCCACCTTCTGTATCCAGTTACCTTCATCGGAAGTATCGTCACTACTATCTGAGCAGGCGGTCATTAACATCATAGACACCAGCAAACAATAACCTGTTAAATAACGCATAAACATTTTCTGATTTTTATAGCTGCCAAAATTATCCGCCCTTGTATTAGCATAAATATAAAATAGATACATCTCCCCTTTTGGCGGATAAAAGGGCGTATTTTATCTGCCAGTCGCTCGGTTTACTCTTTTACCTCCCTTTTGGCCTCCTCCGCTGTATAGAGAGCCTTAATACGGATTCATCGATAAAAAACGGCCATTGGCATATTAAATCTGCGGAAAGCAGGCTTCCTGTCTAAAATTGCGCTCCATGAACAGTACTTTTTGCCGGCTTGGGTGCGCTCGTCCCTACATTAAAATATTGGTTGTCATTTTATTGGCAACCGCCTACAGCGCTTGTGACAAAGAAGGGTTCAGCTATGATGTATCAGATCAGCAGTCCAGTTATATTGTTGCAGATACCGTGACCATGAACATGCAGACCCTGCTGCTGGATTCGGTGCCTACCTCCGGCACCGGCATTCTGCTGTGCGGCCGGCAACAGGACCCGTATTTCGGCAGTATAACAGCCGGTACTTTCTTCAAGTTGCAACTGCCGTCCGGCGGCAATCCCACGCTGGAGGAATCCGCCACGTTCGACTCCGTGGAGCTGCAACTGAAAACCAACCGCACCATATACGGAGACACCACCCGCATGCAGGACATCCAGGTATACGAAGTGCTGCAAACCATTGAAAGTGGGGATGACGACTACTACCTGTACAGTCATAACGATTTCCAGACGGCCTCCCAGCCGCTGGGCAGCCTGCAACAGGTAGTACGCCCCAGCGAAGACACCATCCTGCGCATAAAGTTGCCTGCCAGCTACGGCGCTCCCCTGTTCCAGTTGTTCAAGAACAAGGCCAACGAGGTATCTACCCAAACCATCTTCCTGGAGTACTATAAAGGGCTGGCGCTGAAGCCGGGCAGCAACGCCGGTAATATCATCAGCCTCCTGGCCGGCGATACCTCCGTGATCCTGCGCCTGCATTACCATATTAATGAAGCGATCACGGAAGAACGGCACATAGACCTGAACCTGTACGACCAGAGCCTGCAGTTCAACCAGGTATCCACAGACAGAACGGGCACGCCACTGGCAGCATTAAGCGCCTCCAACAATGCTTTAAGCAGCACGCAAACGGGCAACATGACGTTTATACAGCCGCTATCCGGCATTGTTACGCGTATTGACATGCCTTACATTAAAGGGCTGGCTTCGGTAGGTAAATTTTTCAAGGTAATGCGGGCTACACTGACCGTAGAGCCCATTGCCGGCACCTACAATGATTACTATACACTGCCACCGGCGATGACCCTTTGTGAAGTGGACAAGCAGAACAAGGTGACGGATACGCTGATAGACAGTTATGGCAGCTACCAGTACGGCAACCTGATAGTGGACAATGTGCTGCATGAAAATACGCGCTACACTTATGATATCACGCAGTACTGCATTAACGAGATCAACAGCACGGATGTCAATTCCCGCGGCCTGCTGCTGATACCTACACGCGGCGCTTACATGAGCAGCTTTAACAGGGCGGTGATCGGGGATAGCAAGAACAGGCAGAACAAGATCAGTATACAGGTATATTACCTGTTGTATAACTAGCAGCGTAAAGCACGCCTTTAAATCTGTGTAAATGATCAAAATGAAATTATATATATATACCGGTATATGTGGAATGCTGCTGTTGCTGTGCGTACAGGCAAAGGCGCAAAGCAACAAAGGCGTGAATTCCCTGTACTCCGCTTTTGCGATCGGCGACCTGGAAGAACGTGACTACAGCCGCAACTTCGGCCTGGGCAGCGCAGGTATTGCACGCCCTTCCCTTTTTTACCTGAATGAGCTGAACCCGGCCTCCTATTCCGCCATTCCGCAGCAGAACTTCATGTTCGACGTGGCGCTGCAGGGCAGAAGCGTAACCTATACCGGGGACGGGCTGAACCAGAACGCGCTGGACGGCAACTTAAAAAGGCTGGCGGTTGGCTTCAAGGCAAACAAGCGCTGGGGCATTGCTGCAGGATTAACGCCCTACAGCTCCGTGGATTACAAGTTCCTGAACCAGCGGTACATCGAAGGAAGCGGCGTGCCCATCTCCTCCACTACGGAAGGTACCGGGGGCATTAACCGGGTGTATCTGTCCAATGGAGTACGGCTGACCGACAACTTTTCCGCAGGGGTGTCTTCCGCCTTTTTGTTCGGACCGGTAAATACCACGGAAAACCTGGGCGGCGACACCGTTTCTACTGTAGACAAGCGCTACGCCTATAACCTGAACTTTACTACCGGCATCCAATACCAGGGCAAAATAAAAGACTGGCAGGTGGGCCTGGGCGCCACCTACCGCTTTAAAACGGATATGCGGTTCCAGCATAATATAGAAGTGATCAACAGCTCCGAACAGGTGCTGTATTCCGAAGAGCTGGATAAGCTGAAATATACCCTGCCGGAACAGTACGGCATTGGCCTCTCCCTGGGAAAAGGCAATATCACCCTGGTAGCGGACTACAAAAAACAGCTATGGAGCGGCCTGAACCCGGGCGAGAACAACTACCGGCTGGTGGATGCCGAAAGGTACGCAGGCGGACTGGAATATGCTTTCCGCAAACATTACTATAACGGTGTTGCAGAGCACCTGGTGCTGCAGGCCGGCTTTGCCTATAACAAATCCTACCTCAGCCTGCAGGGCAACCAGATAAAAGACATCTCCGGCACAGCGGGCGTGTCTATTCCCAACCGCAACGGCGCTTTACGTTATTACCTGGGCGTGGAAGTGGGGCAACGGGGCACGCTTGCCAATGACCTGATCCGGGAGAATTATGTGAACTTCGTGCTCCATTTCTCCTTCAAAGACATCTGGTTCATCCGCAGGATCTATGAATAATAAGAAGTAGGAAGTAATTTCCTACTTCAACATTTCCCGGAACCACTTCCCCGAATCCTTCACGATGCGCTGCTGCGTCTCAAAATCCACATACACCAGTCCGAAGCGGGCGCGGTAGCCTTCCGCCCATTCAAAATTATCGGTAAGGGTCCAGGCAAAATATCCCTCTACGGGCACCCCTTCCTTTTTAGCTTGCAGCACGGCGCCCAGGTAGTCCTGGAAATATTGTGTGCGCGCTGCATCCTTCACGCAGTTCCCTTCCGGCTGGTCATTAAAGGCCGCCCCGCCTTCCGTAACAATGATCCTGCGCACGCCCTTGTAAGCGGCAAACTGCTTCAGCACCGCGTACATGCCGCCGGCGCTGATCTCCCATCCCAGGGCGGTAACGGGCACCTTACGATAACGCGGCTTCACTTCTGAAATACCCACAACCGGCATAAAGGCATTATAGCGCACTACCAGCGGGAAGTAATGCTGGACACCGATAAAATCAAAATCAAACGCCAGCTTGTCCCAGTCGCGCCACAGGGCATAGCGGCGCTCTATTTTTTTCAGCAGGGGCATGTCCTCCACCGGGTATCCCATGCCCAGGGCCGGTTCCAGGAACAGGCGGTTGAACAGGGCATCTGCCTTGCGCGCCGCCTGCAGGTCCTGCTCGTTCTGCGTGTAGGGAATGATATGCGAGCAGGAATAGGCGGTGCCGATGCAGGCGTCCTTCACTTCATCCCGCACTACACGACCGCCGGCGGCATGCGCCAGCGCCACGTGATGCACGGCCGGCAGGAAATAGGAAAGCCCGAACTTGCCGGGCGCATGCACCCCCAGCATATAGCCCAGCGAGGTAAATCCAAAAGGCTCATTTAAAATGATCCAGTGCTTCACCTTATCGCCATATTCACGCACGCATATACGCACATACTCCTCGAAGGCGAATATCACGCCCCGGTGGCACCAACCGCCCCTGGCCTCCAGCGCCTGCGGCAGGTCCCAGTGGTAGAGGGTTACATACGGCACCAGGCCCAGCTCCAGGCAGGCGTCTATCAGCCGGTGATAAAATGCAATGCCTGCATCGTTTACAGCCCCGGTACCCTCCGGCAGTATGCGGGACCAGGATATGGAGAAGCGAAAAACGGTAAAGCCCAACTGCTTTGCCAGTAACAGGTCTTCATAATAACGGTGGTAAAAATCGCAGGCAATGCGGGCATGGCTGCCATCCTTGATCTTGCCTTTGCGTTGGGTAAAAACATCCCAGATGGATCTTCCCCTGCCGTCTTTATCATGGGCGCCCTCATTCTGAAAAGCGGAGATAGTAACGCCCCATAAAAAATCACTCCCGAAATCATGACGGTTAAAGGGTACGGTAATTGGTTGCATAAGCACAATACGATGCAGTTTAACAATAGTTTATTTAAAATAATCATTATTTAATTGTTAACAAGCGCCCGCCATATACGGGCTTCCGGCTTTTATCATTCGGCATTCTGCGCTATTTTTACCCCATGCGAGCACAAAACATTTACTATTGGCTACTGGGAACAACGCTGCTGGCCGCCTGCGGAAACAATGCCGGCCGGCCCGGCGCCACGGCCGACAGCACCGGTCAAACGGCTGCGGCGGCAGCAGACAGCACGGGTATGGTACTGGTGCCGGGTGGCACATTTGAGATGGGCGCCGGCGATGCGCAGGCCCGGCCAGATGAGCAACCGGTGCACTCCGTGCAGGTAGACAGCTTCCTGATGGATGCGCATGAAGTGACCAACGCGGAGTTTGCCGCCTTTGTAGCAGCTACCGGGTATGTGACCACGGCGGAAAAGCCGATCACCATGGAAGAGATGATGAATGCCCTGCCCCCCGGCTCACCCGAGCCGGACAGCAGCCTGCTGCAGGCGGGCTCCCTGGTGTTCTCGCCCCCCAACCACCCGGTGCCGCTGAACGACGTTTCACAGTGGTGGGCCTTTGTGACCGGCGCCAGTTGGCAGCACCCGGAGGGACCGGGCAGCAACATTACCGGCAGGGAGCAATACCCGGTAGTGCATGTTTCCTGGGAAGATGCGCAGGCATATGCCCGCTGGGCGGGCAAGCGGCTGCCTACAGAAGCAGAATGGGAATATGCCGCCCGCGGCGCCCTGGTGGGCCAGCCCTTTACCTGGGGCACCGAGGCCATTGATGCCGGGCAACCTAAAGCTAATACCTGGAACGGGCGTTTCCCTTATGACAATACGAAAAGAGACGGTTTTTACGGTACAGGCCCGGTAAAGTCGTATGCTCCTAACGGTTATGGGCTGTACGACATGGCGGGCAACGTGTGGGAGTGGTGCGCAGACTGGTATGACGCCAACTACTATGCGCAAGTACCCGCCGCTGCACACAACCCGGAAGGACCGGCAAAGGGATTCGATCCTGCTGACCCTGCAGAGGCCAAACGGGTAATAAGGGGCGGTTCCTTTATGTGCAGCGACGAATATTGCAGCGGGTACCGGGTAACGGCGCGGATGAAAACCACACCTACTTCCGGCCTGTCCAATTTAGGTTTCCGGTGTGTGAAGGACCGGTAGGGACGGCTTATTTGTAGTTGAAAGTATCTTTGGTGTGTACTTCTACCACACCACCCTCCGCTTTTTTACCATATTTGAAGGTGCCCGGTTCTCCTTTATAGACGTTAATGGTCTGTATCTGATCCTTCGGGATAGCTTGCAGGGCTTTAAGGCTTTTCACCTTGCCATTGATCACTATAACAGGATTTTTCGTACTATCCAGGTTTCTCAGGGTCACCACCTTAGGATGGTGGGAGGCATCCGTAACATTTACTTCAGGATCCAGGCGCTTGCTGATAACGGTTCTTACTTTCACCGAATCCGTCAGCTTTACCTTTATCTTGTTCCCCACCACCACCCGCGGCTCCAAAGCTACCTGCTGTTTGGTAGTGATCACAATAACGCCATCGCGGCCCTCTTCTCCATATATGGCCTGTGCGCTTTCGCCTTTCCAGACATTGATGTTGGCTATATCTTCGCCTTTCAGGCCGGCAGGTGCAGCACGACCCTTTTTTATACCGTCCACAATAAACAATGGTGGGGCATCGCTTTTCTGCATCAGCAAACCGGCAGGCACTGTATCCGGTAAGGGCGGCGCCGCGGGAGCGGGAGGTGCGGCCGGGCGGGGAGGAGCAACCGGGATAACAGTTGGCTCAGGCGGCAGCACAGGCAGGCTGGCAACAGGCGATGCCGGTACAGCCGGGGCGGAAGGAGAGACACGTACAACAGTCGGAGCCGGAGGCGCTGGCGGCATGGAATCTGTCATGGCCGGCGGGGGAGCCGGGGCCGCAGGCGTCACCAGGCTGGCTGGCGAAGGTGGCGGTATGGTGTCTGCCGCCGGCGCGCTGTCTTTGCCATGAAAGGCCGCCCGGCTGAAATTAAGCGACAGCAGGGCCACGGCCACGATGCTGCCAAGGACGACGTATCGCAGTACGTTATATTTTGCGGAACGTTTACTGTTCATCATTTTAATTCTGTTTTTCAGGTGTGAAAAATTGAAATTGTTCGCGATGGCCGTCGCATATGGAATTCCACTAACTTTTATCAGGTTGTATTGATAGGTCTTCGGATCTACGCCCTGCTGCAGCATCCGGCGGTCTGTGATAAACTCCAGGTTCTCCCGCACAGCCGTGCGCATCAGCCAGGCGCCGGGGTTGAACCAGTAGAAGATGTTATTCAGCTCCGCCGCCAGCACGTCTATGGTATGCCACTGCCTTACATGCACCTGTTCGTGCTGCAGGATGGCGTCCAGTTCTGCGGGCTGGTGCAGGGAAGGATTAACATAAATGTTGGAAAAAAAAGAGAAGGGGTTCAGGGGCCGGTCCAGCACCTTAACGGGCAGCCGCCGTATCACCGCTGCATGTGACTGCCGGTGCAGGCGCCACAGGGACAGCAACTGCACTGCAAAGCGGATACCCATCACTGCCACGCCGGCCCAGAACACGTATACCAGTAAATGCCAGACGGAAAACTCCGCAGCCGGCTGTGCCTGCAGCAGGCGCAGGTCCGGTACATATTCCACCACCGTACCGATCTCCCGGTGACGCTGCAGCAATGCATTCACGTCTATCAGCGGGAAAACGGAAGCGCACGCGATCCCCGTCAGCAAAAAGAAACGGTTCAGTGTATAAAAGGTCAGCCTTCTCAGGCCCCAGCGGTAAGCCAGGTAGAAAAGCGTGAGCGCTATATTGGCCTTTATCAGGTATATCAGTAATGCCGGCATGTTATTGCTTGTTATTCTCAATCAATGAAATGATCTCCTTCAGCTCTTCCGGGCTGATCTGCTTTTCCCGGGCAAAAAAGGTCACCAGGTCTTTATAGGAGTTGGCGAAATAGCTTTGCACAAAGCCGTTCATGAACTTCTTCTTGTACTCCTCCTCCCCTATGAGGGGCGTATACTCATACACGTTGCCCGTTTTCCGGCTTTGCAGGTATCCTTTCTTTTCCAGGTTCTTGATGGTAGAAGCCAGGGTGGTATAGGGCGGCGCCGGCGTTGCGTGCGCTTCCAGGAAATCCTTTACAATGCCTTTTCCCGTTTGCCATACCGCCTGCATGGCAGCTTCTTCGGGCTGTGTAAGCTTTTCCATGTGATCCGTTTTATAATACAAATTACGATTCTTTCGTAAATCTACGAACATTTCGTAAATAAACAAATAAAAAAAGCAACAAAACCAGCGGTTTTTATTGCTTTTTGGCTTTTTGCCTTAAATTATCACTTACTGTATTACTTCTCTCAGTTTCGTTTCCAGCGCTTCACCGCGGAGGTTCCTGGCAATGATCTTGCCCTGGGGGTCTATCAGGAAATTCTGGGGAATGGCCCGGATGCTGTACAATTCGGCGGCAGCGTTCTCCCAGCCTTTCAGGTCGGACACCTGCGTCCAGGAAAGGTTATCGGCCTGGATAGCAGCCAGCCATTTTTCCCTTTTACTGTCCAGGGACACGCCCAGGATATCAAAGCCCTTATCCTTGTAGCGGCTGTAGGCCCTTACCACGTTCGGATTTTCGGCGCGGCAGGGTCCGCACCAACTGGCCCAGAAATCCACCAGCACATATTTGCCCCGGAAAGAGCGGAGGCTTACCATTTTACCATCGGTACCGGCCTGGGAAAAATCAATGGCAGGCTGGCCCACGGCCGTTCTGCGCACTGCTTCCAGCCGCTGCACAAAGGCCTTACCGGATGCTGATTTCCGGATCTTCCGGTGCAGCTTCATGAACACCGGCTCTACTTCTGCGGGATTGATATCATAACCGGCATACTGGTTCAGCACATACATGGCAATGGGAGAGCCCGGATGCTCGTTCAGGTAGTTAAGCATAATGGCTTTTTCCTTTCCCTGCAGCTCGTCAAATTTCGGCTCCAGCTTTTTCATGCCTTCCTCATCCTTCGACATGTAAAGCTGCCGGTATTCTTTCTGTAAGTCTTTTATACGGGTGGTCACGTCTGCCAGCAGGCCGTTCAGCGCTTCAAATGCGTCGTTGGCGGCAGAGCCCTTCACTTCTGCATTATTAATGGAATCCTTTGCCGTAACGGTAATGGTGCCTTTGTCCAGGAACAGGGGTAATATATCCCGCTTTACAGGGCCGGGCATATCCGGCTGCGGGCCTGCCGCCACCATCATGATGCTGGCCATGGCTGGTTCTTTGAGGGTTCCTTTAAAAAAGAATTTCCCGTCCTTTATGCTGGCGCTGTCCAGTACGGTATCATCGACCTTGCGGATCTTCAGGTAAACTTTTGCCGGCGCCTGCACCGCTGCCACTGTTCCTTCAATAGTAAAAGGCTTTTCACCCTGCGCAAACAAGACCGCCGGCATCAATAGCGCAGCGGTCAGCATAGCTCTCTTCATAATAAATTATTACTCCATTTACTTTAGCATAACAAAATTGGCGAAATGCGCAGGCAAAGTCAAACTGATTGTGATAAACGGAGGGAGAGATGTGCAGATGTGCACCTCATTTCAGTATTTCCTCCAGTTTCGCTTCCAGGTCCTCACCGCGCAGGTTACGGGCAATGATACGCCCCTGCGGGTCTATCAGGAAATTGGCGGGAATGGAGCGGATGCCGTACTGTACGGCTACTTCATTGTTCCAGCCCTGCAGGTCGGATACGTGGGTCCAGGCCAGGCCGTCCTGGCTGATGGCCCTTACCCAGCGGGTTTTGTCCTGGTCCAGGGATACCCCAAGTATTGTGAAGTTCCTGTTCTTGAATTTGTTATAAGCTTTCACCACGTTCGGGTTCTCCTGGCGGCAGGGCCCGCACCAACTGGCCCAGAAATCCACCAGCACGTATTTGCCCCGGAAAGAGGAAAGCTTCACCGGCTTGCCTTGCACGTCGTTCTGCGCAAAATCCTCCGCCACTACGCCTACACCGCTCAGCTTTACGCTTTTGATGTACTGGCTGACGCTTTTGCCGTACTTGCTGTCCTGCAATGACTTATCCAGCCCTTCGAACAACTGTGCAAACTCTTCCGGCTGCAGGCGGGGCCGCAGCTCATTGATCAGCATCCAGAGGCTGGCCAGCGCTTTGGGATGTTGCTGTATGAAGGTTTTACCGGTTTTTACTACATCCTGGCTGAAGGCGGCAGCTTTCTTCCGGAAAGCGTCCTTGGCCGCCTCATCGTCGCCTGCTATGCCGGAGGCCTCGCTGTTAAGGGCCTGCGCCCTTTGTATCAGCGGTGAAAAAAGCTGCTGGTATTCCTGCAGCGCCTTGGTATTGTCATTGCCCTTTACGGCGCTGGCAACAGGAAAACCGGTCGCGGTGGCGGTTACCTGCTGCGGGGCCGGTCCGGGTACAAACAGCATGGGATAATCCACGCCTTCCAGGATCAAGGCATGCACGGAGGGCTCTTTTTGTTCCTTTATGGTAAAGCTGAACTGCCCGTTCTTCAGGACAGTAGAATCGTCCGGGTTATTGTCCGTATCATCAAACAGGTAAAGTTTCTTCCCATCTGCGCCGCTAATGGTCCCCGTAATTACCTGCTGGGCGTTGGCAATAGTGGCGCCTGCTAAACAGCAGACCGCTAAAAATAACTGCTTCATACTATAAATATATAAAAAAATATCACTTGTGCCGTTCCTTCAGCACTGCCAGTACATCAGACAGTTGGTGCCCCTTGGCGCTCAGCAGCACCAGGTAGTGGAACAGCAGGTCGGCGGCTTCGTTGAGGAACAGGTCCTTGTTATTGTCCTTGGCCTCGATCACGATCTCCACCGCTTCTTCGCCCACTTTCTGCGCTATCTTGTTAATGCCTTTGGCAAACAGGCGGGAGGTATAGGAGCTGTCGGAAGGATTGTTTTTCCGGTCTGCGATCACGCTTTCCAGGCGCGCCAGGAAATCGTTGCTCAGGTTCGGCTCGTTCCAGCAGGTATCTGCGCCGGTATGGCACACCGGCCCTACCGGGTTGGCCTTTATCAGCAGGGTATCATTGTCGCAGTCCACCTGCAGGTCCTGCAGCAGTAAAAAATGGCCGCTCTCCTCCCCTTTGGTCCACAAACGTTGTTTGGACCGGCTGAAGAAGGTGACCTTCTTTTCCTGCAGCGTCTTGTCCAGCGCTTCCTGGTTCATATAGCCCAGCATCAGCACCCGGAAGGTGGCTGCATCCTGTACAATGGCCGGTACCAGGCCGTCCGGCGATTTCTGAAAATTGATGTCCATGTTGAAGTAGCTTTTAGCTATTAGTGCTTAGCTGATAGCTTTAGAATCTTATGTTTACGCCTTTTTTATACAAATACTGTTTCAGCGCGGGTATCTCTATTTCCTTGTAATGGAAAATGCTGGCTGCCAGTGCGGCATCTGCCTGCGCCGTTTCAAATACGTCCACAAAATGCTCCATAGTGCCTGCCCCGCCGGATGCGATCACCGGCACGTTCAGGTTTTGGGACAGCAGCCCTGTAATGTCCAGGGCAAAGCCCTGCTTGGTGCCGTCGTTATTCATGGAGGTCAGCAATATCTCGCCGGCGCCGCGGCTCACGGCTTCTCTTGCCCAGTCATAGGCCTTCACATCGGTCTTTACCCGGCCGCCATTCAGGTACACGTACCAGTCGCCGTCCTCAAAGCGGGTATCAATAGCCAGCACAATGCACTGGCTGCCGAATTCGCGGGCCAGCTCGTCCACCAGCTCCGGCCTTTTGAAAGCGGAGGTATTGACGGATATCTTGTCTGCGCCGGACTGCAGGAGCACGCTCACATCCTCTACTGCGGCAATACCGCCGCCTACGGTGAAGGGAATGTTTACATGCCGGGCAATATTGGTGACCAGCTCCGCAAGCGTTTTTCTTCGTTCGTTCGTAGCCGTTATATCCAGGAACACCAGCTCATCTGCGCCCTGCTGTGCGTATAAAGCGCCCAGTTCTATGGGATCGCCGGCATCGCGTATATTCTCAAAGTTCACCCCTTTTACGGTGCGCCCGTCCTTGATGTCCAGGCAGGGGATGATTCTTTTAGTTAACATATGTTTGGTTTTTTCGTTAATTAATAATTAAGAATGAATAATTAATAATAATGGAGGCACTGTACAACTATATTTAAGCGCTACACTGCGTTATGATTATTAATTATTCATTCTTAATTATTAATTCTTTCAGCGCTTCCATTGTTATACGGCCTTCATAGATCGCTTTCCCGATAATGACGCCGCTGCATCCTGCTTCCTGCAGGTCCGTTACATCCTGTATATTGCTTACGCCGCCGCTGGCCACAAAATCGATGTCCGGGAAGCGTTCCAGTATCTTTTTATACAACGCAATGGAAGGCCCCTGCAGCAAGCCATCCTTTGCAATATCCGTACAGAAAATATGGCGTATGCCATGGCTGGTATGCTGCTCCAGGAAATCAAATACGGACAGGTCCGTAGTTTCCAGCCAGCCGCCTACGGCAATCTTCTCCTCTTTCACATCTGCGCCCAGGAATATTTTATCCGGACCGTATTGCCGCACCCAGCCAAAGAACAGCTCCGGGTCCTTTACGGCTATGCTGCCGATGGTAGCCAGCGCGGCGCCATTCTCAAATACGATGCGCAGGTCTTCACCGGTTTTAATGCCGCCCCCAAAATCCACTACCAGGGAAGTTTTCCCGGCAATGGCGTCCAGCACTTTCCAGTTCACCACGGCTCCTTTCCTGGCCCCGTCCAGGTCTACCAGGTGCAGGCGCTTCACACCGATGTCCTCGAATGTTTTGGCCACCTCCAGGGGATGCTCGTTGTATACTTTCTGCTGCGCGTAGTCGCCCTGGGTAAGCCGCACGCATTTGCCATCTATAATGTCGATGGCCGGTATGACCGTTAAATTCTTTTTGCCATGCAGGGTCTGTTCCATCCTTGTATAAGTGATATTGCTCTTTACAAAATATTCCCCGGCCCGTTTAAATCCCAGCCGGGTATAAAAGCCTTCGGCTGTTTGCCGGGCATTGCACCATAGCAGGGGAATGCCGGCTTCCCGGCAATGCTGCTGCATGTGCTTTATGAGCATGGAGCCGTAGCCCCTGCCCTGCGCTTCCTGCAGGGTGGCCAGCTTGCGGAACTGCGCCTCCCGCCCGTCCGGGAACAGTGAGCCCACGCTTACCAGCCGGCCTGCTTCCAGCACGCCAAAGTGGATGCCGTCCTGGTCCCGCTCCAGCCTTACCGCAGCCAGCGGCTGGCCGGGGTAGAGCAGGTCCCTGCGCAGGGGCAGCGTATCTTCAGCAGTGATCTGTTCTATAGTAATGCCTGTTCCCATCGTTACAACTTCAAGAAGCTCTCCAGCAGCCGGGCGCCGGCATCAGCCGACTTTTCCGGGTGGAACTGTACGGCATAAAAATTATCCTTCTGCAAAGCGGCGCTGTAATTGATCACGTAATTGGTAATGGCCACCGTGTCCGGTGACAGGGCGGCGTAGTAACTGTGCACAAAATACATGTAGCTGTTCTCCGGTACATGCTCAAACAGGGTGCTGTGCAGGCCTGCTATATTGTTCCAGCCTATCTGCGGTATTTTCAGCAGGTTGGGCACCGGCGACTGGAAGCGTTTCACCTCCACGTCAAACACGCCCAGGCAGGTCGTGTCATTTTCTTCAGAATGCCTGCACAGCAACTGCAGGCCCAGGCAGATGCCCAGCACGGGCTGCTGCAGGCTGACGATCAGCTTGTCCAGTCCCTTTTGCCGCAGGTACTGCATAGCGGTGCTGGCCTCCCCCACGCCGGGAAAGATCACCTTGTCCGCGCTGCGGATCTCTTCGGGATCATCCGTTACCGTTCCGCTCACGCCCAGCCGTTCCAGTGCAAAGAGCACTGAGCGGATATTGCCGGCGTTATATTTTATGATGGCTGTTTTCATGCTTGATTTTGTCTGCTCACTTGTTAGCGTATCGTTTGAATGAACTGTTGCACGGTGGCGTCTATATCTTTACTGTGCTCCATCGCCCTGATAAAAGCGGTGCCGATAATGGCGCCGTTGCTGTATGCGCAGGCTGTATCAAAGGTACGTTTGTCCCGGATGCCAAAGCCGATCAGCACCGGGTTTTTGAGCTGCAACCCCTTCAGGCGCTCAAAATAAGCCTGCTGGGCGCTCATATCCTTGTCCTTACCGGTGGTGGAAGAGGAAGATACCGCGTATACAAATCCCCTGCTCAGCGCGTCTATCTGCCGCACGCGCTCATCGCTGGTTTCCGGTGTGACCAGCAAGATAAGGTGCAGGCCGTACTTTTCAAACAGCGGCTTGTACTCCTGCTCATATTCCGCCATGGGCAGGTCGGGCAGGATAAGACCATCCACCCCTACGGCGGCACATTTTTCCAGGAATGCTTCCACACCGAATTGCAGTATGGGGTTCAGGTAACCCATCAATATAACGGGCAGGTGTATACGATCCCGGAATCCCTCCAATTGCCCGAACAGCTTCTTCAGGCTCATCCCATTCTGCAGGGCCCGGGTGCTGCTGTCCTGGATCACCGGTCCATCGGCCAGCGGATCGGAGAAGGGCATGCCCAGCTCTATCATGTCCGCGCCATGCGCCTGCAGGGCGGTCATTACCGGCAGGGTATCGTCCGGACCGGGAAAGCCGGCCGTGCAGTATATGTTCAGTATTCTTTCCTGTTTGCTTGCGAAAAGTTGATCTATGCGGTTCATATTATTAGCGGTTGGCGGTTAGCTTTTAGTGAATTGCTCCAGGTGCCGGATGTAAGTAGCCATGTCCTTGTCGCCGCGGCCGGACAGGCATACTACCACCACATCGTCCGGTTGCAGCGCCAGGTCGCCAAGCCTTGCCAATGCGTGAGACGATTCCAGCGCCGGGATGATGCCTTCCAGGCGGGTCAGCTCAAAGGCGGCAGCCAGCGCCTCATCATCCGTTGCATGCAGGAAACGGGCGCGCCCGGTCTCAAACAGGTGCGCATGCAGGGGGCCTACGCCCGGGTAATCCAGCCCTGCAGAAATGGAGTGCGGCTCCACGATCTGCCCGTCCTCAGTTTGCATCAGCAGGGTTTTGCTGGCATGTATCACACCCGGACGGCCCAACTGGGAGGTAGCAGCGGAGAAGCCGCTGTTCACGCCTTTACCGGCGGCTTCCACCGGTATCAACTGCACTTTTTCATGATCCAGGAAATGAAAGAAAGCGCCTGCCGCATTGCTGCCCCCGCCTACACAGGCCATTACATAGTCAGGATAGGCGCGGCCGGTCTTTTCCAGTAACTGCCGCATTATTTCCTCGCTGATCACGGACTGGAAGCGGGCTACCATATCCGGGTAAGGATGTGGTCCTACTACGGAGCCGATGATATAGTGTGTGTCCACCGGGTTATTGATCCAGTCGCGGATCGCTTCATTGGTAGCGTCCTTCAGGGTGCGGCTGCCGCTGGTGGCAGGCATTACCGTGGCGCCCAGCATTTTCATGCGGGCCACGTTGGGCGCCTGCCGCTCTATGTCCACGCTGCCCATGTACACCACGCATTCCATACCCATCAGCGCGCATACGGTGGCCGTAGCTACCCCATGCTGCCCGGCGCCGGTTTCCGCAATGATGCGTTTTTTGCCCAGGCGCTGCGCCAGCAATATCTGCCCGATGGTGTTATTGATCTTATGCGCGCCGGTATGGTTCAGGTCTTCCCGTTTCAGGTAAATGTTCGCCTGGTACTTTTCGGACAGGCGCTGCGCCAGGTACAGGGGCGAAGGCCGTCCTACATAATCGCTGAGCAGATGCGCGAACTGTTGCTGAAAACCGGTATCGGACAAGATCTGCATGTAGTTTTGCCGCAGCTCCTCCACGTTGGGATACAGCATTTCCGGTATGTAGGCGCCGCCAAAGCGGCCGTAGTAACCGTTCTTGTCCACATGGTACCTGGAACCACTTGTATTTACCGCGATGTCCATTATTCTATTTATTTTAAATAAGCTGTTTAAATATGCCTGATCTCCTCTACAAACTGTTGTACTTTTTGCAGGGCCTTGATGCCCGGTTTTGTTTCAAAACGGCTGTTCACATCCACCGCGTACAATGCGGGCAACTGCAACTGCGCTATGATGGCGGCATGCTCCGGCCCTATGCCCCCGCTCAGGAAAAAGGGCTGGTCAAAGGGATAGCTTTCCAGCAGCAGCCAGTCAAACTGCAGGCCGGTGCCTCCATAGGCATGCGCAGCAGCCGTGTCAAACAAAAAATAACTGCTGACGGGCAACCAGGGGGCCAGCTCCTGCCAGTTCACGTCCTGCCCTATACGAAAAGCTTTGATCACCGGCACCAATTGCTGCAGGGCGGCGCAGTACTCCGGCGTTTCGTTGCCGTGCAGTTGCACCATATCCAGGTTATAATCCGCAATCGTGCGCTTCACCAATGGCAGGTCCGCATCTACAAAAACGCCCACTTTCTGAATGCCTTCCGTTTCCCTCACGGTCCGGGCATCCAGCTTGTTGCCTGCAAAGCGGGGCGAGCGCTCATAAAAAATGAAACCCGCGTAATTCACTCCATATTGTACCAGGGCCTGCAGGTCCTGCGCCTGCGTAATGCCGCATACTTTTATCTTAAGGTTCATGTTATATTAAGAATGTAAAATGAAAAATTTCAAATGTAAAATGTAAAAGTTGGTGAAGAAGTATTACTAAGCCCATAAAACCACATTAAAGCATATTCCCCAACTTTTACATTTGAAATTTTACATTTAGCATTTTAAATTTTCTCCCTTGCTGCCCGCAATTCCGTTACAAAATGCTCAAAAGCCCGGGGCGGATCTTCCTGCTTCATGAAGTGCTCCCCGATCAGGAAGCCCTGGAAACCGGCCTGCTGCAGCGTTACAATTGCCGCCGGGTCGCTGATGCCGCTTTCCGCCACCTTGCATTTCCCGGCCGGTATTTTGGGCGCCAGCTCGCAGGAGCGGTTAAAGTCCACCTTGAAGGTGGTGAGGTCGCGGTTGTTTACGCCTACCAGGTGTACATGCTCCGTCACCTTCTCCAGTTGCCCTTCGCTGTGCACTTCCAGCAGCACTTCCAGGCCCAGGTTATGTGCAAACCGGGCCAGGTACGCTACTTCTGCAGCGCTAAGGCATTCCGCTATCAGCAGTATCACATCTGCGCCAATGGCCTTTGCTTCCAGTACCTGGTACTCATCTATCACGAAATCCTTCCGGAGAATGGGAATGTTGTTCAGGGTGCGGGCCTGCTGCAGATCATCTGCAGAGCCGCCGAAATATTTTTCATCCGTCAGCACCGACAGGCCGGAGGCGCCATAGCGTGTGTACGCCGTGGTTACTTCCTGCACGGTCGCCTTGCCGTTGATCACTCCTTTGGAAGGAGAACGGCGTTTGAACTCCGCGATGATACCGGTCTTGTCCGGGCTTTGCAAAAAGCTGCTTAAAGACAGGGGCGTGCGTTTAAACCAGGGCGCCTGTTCCAGGTCCGCCGCGCTGCGTAACTGTTTGCGGGCCGCCACCTCTGTTTGCTTGTGCGCTACTATTTCCGTTAAAATATTGTTCATTCGTTCATATTTTCTTACTTCCTAGTTCCTGCATCATACCTCCTACTGCTCCTGCAGGCTGATCAGCTTTTTAAACGCTGCGTAGGCCGCGCCGGATTCCAGCGAGGTCACTGCTGCCTGGAAACAGTCATCGTAGCTGGGGTATTTGCCCATACAATACAGTCCCATGGCGGCATTGGCCAGCACCACGGAATGCTGCGCCCAGGAGCCCTCCCCTTTCAATATCTTCATAAAGATGCGCGCAGCTTCCTCCACGGAATTGCCGCCATAAATATCTTCCGGGTGCACCTTGCGCCTGCCCAGTTGCTCCGGCGTCCAGTCCTGCTCGCCGCAGTTGGTGATAATGCGGGCATCGCTGGTCAGGGATATTTCATCGTAGCCGTCCAGGCTGTGCACGATCGCAAACTGCTTGTCCGTTTGCTGGAACAGGTAGTTGTATACCCGGGCCATTTCCAGGCTGTACACGCCTATGAGCTGGTACCTGGCAAAGGCGGGATTTACCAGGGGACCCAGCATGTTAAAGAAAGTGCGCACGCCCAATTGTCGCCGGATGCCCGCTACATGCTTAAGCGCCGGGTGGAACAGGGGCGCATGCAGGAAACAAACGCCTGCTTCCTCCACCTCCTGTCGCAGCTTCGCCTCATCGTTCTTGAACTTGTAACCGGCCGCCTCCATCAGGTTGGATGCGCCGCTGATGGAGGACACACCGTAGTTGCCATGCTTGGCCACCTTGGCGCCGGTCCCCGCTACAATAAAGCAGGACAGCGTGGAAATGTTGAACGTATTCTTGGCATCGCCGCCGGTGCCCACAATATCCAGCACATCATAACCGTCCAGGTTGACCGGTATGCACAGCTCCAGCAGCGCGTCACGGAAACCCAGCAGCTCATTGATGGTAATGCTGCGCATGAGATATACGGTCATAAAAGCGGCCAGCTCGCTTTCGTTGTACATCCCCTTGGAAATACCGATCAATATTTCTTTGGCCGCTTCGCGGCTGAAAGTTTTATGCTCAAACAGGTAGTTTAATATTTTCTTCATATGCTACTGATAAAGCGTTTACGTGTACTTGTGTATGCGGTTGCTTACTGCTCCAGCCAGTTCCTCAATATCTTTTCACCGTGGGGTGTAAGCACGCTTTCCGGGTGGAACTGCACGCCGCTTACGTCATATTGCGTATGCTGCAATCCCATAATGTAGCCGTGCTCATCGCGGGCAGTAATAGCCAGGTCGGCCGGCAGCCCCTGCTCATCCACCACCCAGGAGTGATAGCGCCCTACTTCCAGCCGGTCCGGCAGGCCGTTAAAGAGGCGGCCTTCGCGGGACACGATGTCCACCGGTGTAGCAATACCATGGTATACCTCTTTCAGGTTGATCAGCCCTGCACCAAAAGCCTGGCCGATGGCCTGCTGTCCCAGGCACACGCCGAATATGGATCTGGAAGGAGCGTATTCCCTGATCAGCGGCAGCAACAGGCCGGCTTCCTCCGGTATACCGGGACCGGGCGAGAGGATGATCTTGTCGTACTTCCCGATCTGTTCCAGCGGTATCTCATCGTTGCGGTACACGGTCACCTTCCCGTTAATGATCTTCTCTACCAGGTGCACCAGGTTATAGGTAAAAGAGTCGTAGTTATCGAACACCAGAATATTTGTCATTATCAGATCTTTTGAGCCAGGAGTATGGCCTGTTTTAATGCATTGAGTTTATTGTTCACCTCTTCCAGCTCCGAAACGGCTACGGACTTGGCCACTACGCCGGCGCCGGCCTGGTAATACAGGGTATTGGATTTGCTGAGCATGGAGCGGATCATGATGGCATGGTTAAAGTCGCCGTTAAACCCTACCGCGCCGATGCAGCCACCGTAAAAACCACGGGCCGTGGGCTCGTACTGGTCAATGATCTGCATGGCCCGGTACTTGGGCGCCCCGCTCAGGGTGCCGGCCGGGAAGGTAGCGGCCAGCAGGGAAAATGGATTCATGTCCGGCTGTATGCGGCCTGTCACTTCGCTGACCAGGTGTATCACATGCGAGTAGTACTGTATCTTGCGATAAGATTCCACCTCCACCTCCGCTGCATGACGGCTCAGGTCATTACGGGCCAGGTCTACCAGCATCACATGCTCCGCATTCTCCTTCGGGTCCTGCAGCAGCTTTTCCGCTAACTGCCGGTCCTGCACATCATCGCCGGTGCGGCGGAAAGTGCCGGCTATCGGGTGAATGGTGGCCTTGTGGTCCTTTATCACCAGTTGCGCCTCCGGGGAAGACCCCATCAGCTTGTAATCGCCATAATCAAAGTAGAAAAGATAAGGGGAAGGATTGATGGAACGGAGCGCGCGGTATACATTGAACTCATCTCCTTTATACTGCTGCCGGAAAGCGCGCGACAGCACCACCTGGAACACATCTCCCCGGAAACAGTGCTGCTTGCCCTGCTCCACCATCTGCATGTACGCGGCATCGGTCATGTTGCTCTCCTCCTCGCCTACGGTGCCAAAGCTGTAGGTGGGCACGTCTTTGTGCCGGATCAGGGACTCTATCAGCTCAAACTCGCTGTCCAACCCGTCTACCTGGTGCTCGCACAGGTATAGCTCATCCTTGAAGTGGTTAATGGCGATCACATACTGGTAGAAACGGTAACGCATCAACGGGATGGCGCTGCCATTAGGCTTCTGCCTGTTGAACTCGATGGTCTCAAAGAACTGTACGGCATCATAGGTTGTGTAACCGAACAGGCTGCGTACCACCGGCAAGGGAGCCTGACCGGAAAAGCTGAAATGGTTCAGGAACTGCTGCAGCTCGTCCAGCACGCTTTCCTTGCTTTTTAGCTGCTTCCGTTCCACCGGCAGGTTCGGGTATTTGAACTCAAAATTGCTGGTGGAGGTCACTTCAATGCCGGCGATGGGCTTTACGCAAATGAAGGAAAAGCTGTTCTCACTGGCGCGGTAGTCGGTACTTTCCAGCAACACCGTGCCCGGGAATTTATCGCGCAGGCGGAGGTAGATGCCCACCGGCGTGTACACATCCGCCAGCATTTGTTTTGACCTCGTTTTTACTTGAATGGTACGCATGAAGTTTGAAGTTTGAAGTAAGAGGTAGGAAGTATGACGAAAGAAGCGGGACGTATGAAGCAGGATGAAAGGTCCTGTATCGCGTCTTTCATCATACGTCATATCTCTTACTTCATATTTCCTACTACAAAAACCAGAAGGCCCGCTGTGTAACAGCGAGCCTTCCAGGTATAATTTATTTCATTACGAAACATGGCACTGTAACACAGCAATCAGGATTTGATTTTGTGCCACCACCAATGCTTGTATGTCATGTTCTTGTTCATTGCAGCAGCAAATATGGGTTGTTTTTTCAAATAATGCAAATTTTTTTTAGGCTTTATAAAACTCCCTTTGTGCTGGGCAACTGCAGGTTGGCCGGGTCCCGCCTGACAGCCATTTTTATGGCTTTGGCAAAAGCCTTGAAGATGGCTTCTATCTTATGATGCTCGTTCTGCCCTTCAGCCTTGATGTTCAGGTTGCATTTGGCGGCGTCTGAAAAGGACTTGAAGAAGTGGAAGAACATTTCGGTAGGCATCTCCCCTATTTTCTCCCGGGTAAATACAGCATCCCATACGATCCAACTGCGGCCACCAAAATCGATGGCCGCCTGCGCCAGGCAATCGTCCATCGGCAGGCAGAAACCATAGCGCTCCATGCCCCGCTTGTCTGCCAGGGCCTGGGCCATGGCTTCGCCCAGGGCGATGCCGGTGTCCTCAATAGTATGATGCTCGTCTATGTGCAGGTCGCCTTTGGCGCTGATGGACAAGTCTATGTTGCCATGCCTGGCGATCTGCTCCAGCATGTGGTCAAAGAAGCCCAGCCCCGTGGAGATCTGCGCCTGTCCTTTACCGTCCAGGTTCAGGGTAACGGAGATATCCGTTTCCTTGGTGGTACGTGTATGCGTCACCGTTCTTAATCCCAGCTTCAGGAATTCATAGATCTTTGCCCAGTCGGTAGACTCCAGGGCTATCACCGGCTGCAGCGCTTCCACCGCATCGCTGATCTCTGCGTTGCCCAGGCCGGTGCCTTCATTCATCCAGATGGCTTTGGCCCCCAGGTTCTTTGCCAGTTGCACGTCGGTAATGCGGTCGCCTATCACAAAAGAGTTGGCCAGGTCATATTCCTCTGAAAAATACTGCTTGAGCATGCCGGTACCGGGCTTGCGGGTAGGGGCATTTTCATGCGGGAAGGTCCGGTCGATGTGTACGGCGGCAAAGCTCACCCCCTCATTCTCAAAAGCGCGCACCACCTGGTTCTGCACCAGCCAGAAAGCCGCTTCGGGGAATACTTTGGTGCCCAGCCCGTCCTGGTTGGTGACCATTACCAGCTCGTAGTCCAGCTCTGCCGCTATCCTTGACAGGTAAGAAAATACCCGGGGATAATATTCTATTTTCTCCAGGCTGTCCACCTGGTAAGTGGGCGGCACCTCTTTGATCAATGTGCCATCACGATCTATGAATAAAACTCGCTTCATTAATAAGAAGTTTGAAATAATTGAACCAGTGCATTTATGAGCGTCATATTTTCCTCCGGCGTGCCTACGGTAATACGGAGGCAGCCGGCGCAAAGCTCCACGCGGGAGCGGTCGCGCACCACGATGCCCTGCGCTACCAGGGACTGGTAAATGCCTTTTGCATCCCTAGTACGGGCCAGCACAAAGTTGGCGTCGCTGGGATATACTTTGGTGACCAGGGGCAACTGCTCCAGGGCGGCGCTGAGCTTATCCCTTTCTATCACGGTTTCCCGGATCCATTCGTTCACCTGCGTTACATTTTCGAGCGCCTGCAGGGTCAGCTCCTGGGCGGCCTGGCTAATGTTGTATGGCGGCTTGATGCGGTTCATCACCTCGATGATCGCTTCGCCGGCAAAGGCCATCCCTACCCGTAAAGCGGCCAGTCCCCAGGCTTTGGAGAGCGTTTGCATCACTACCAGGTTGGGATACTCCGTCAGCTCCTGGATAAAGGTCTTCTGCCGGGCAAAATTGATATAGGCTTCATCTACCACCACAATCCCATCGAAATTATTCAACAGCAGCTCAATATCCTCCCGGTTAATAGAGTTGCCGGTAGGATTGTTGGGAGAGCAAATGAATATCAGCTTGGTGTGCTCGTCTATGGCCTGCTGCAGCGCCGGCATGTCCAACTGGAAGTCCTCCGTCAGCGTTACGTTGCGGATCACCACATCGTTGATATGCGCGCTTACCTCATACATGCCGTAAGTAGGCGGACACAGTATTACATTGTCCACCCCGGGATTGCATACGGCACGGTACAACACATCTATCACTTCATCGCTGCCGTTGCCCAGGAAGATGTGCTGCGGCGGCACGCCCTTAATGTCTGCCAGCTTGTACTTGAGCTTCCATTGCATGGGGTCCGGGTAGCGGTTGTACGCCACGGGCAGCGGGGAGCCGAAACTGTTCTCGTTCGCATCCAGGAAGATGCGGGCCTCGCCCTTGAACTCATCCCGGGCGGAGGAATAAGGCACCAACTGCCGGATATTGTTGCGTAATAATTTATTGAGATCGAACATTTTAAACTAATAATTAAGCATTAGTAATTAATAATCGCCGTTACATAGGTGCCTCATTGAAACAATTGTGCTGCGAATATTATTAATTATTAATTATTCATTGTTAATTATTCTAAGCGAAACCGCCCTGCGGTGCGCCTCCAGCCCTTCGGCGGCGGCCATGGCCTCAATGGCGGGGCCTATCTGCTGCAGGCCTTCCCGGCTGAGCCGCTGGAAGGTGATCTTCTTTACGAAGCTGTCCAGCGATACGCCGCTGTAGGCCCTGGCATGCCCGTTGGTGGGCAGGGTATGATTGGTGCCGGAAGCATAGTCACCGGCGCTTTCCGGGGAATAGTTGCCCAGGAATACGGAGCCGGCATTGATCACGCTGTCCGCCAGGGTAATATCATCCTTGCAGGCGATGATCAGGTGCTCCGGTGCGTAAGCGTTCAGCAGGTCCATGGCGGCCTGCATGTCCGGCATCAGCACCAGGCGGCTATGCTCCAGCGCGCGGGCGGCAATATCGCGGCGGGGCAGGCGCTCCAACTGTACGCGCACTTCCTGCTGTACGGCGCTGATCACTTCGCGGGCGGTAGTGACCAGCAGCACCTGGCTGTCCGGCCCGTGCTCCGCCTGCGATAACAGGTCGGCTGCCACGAATGCGGGCACACAGCTTTCGTCTGCCAGCACCGCCACTTCGGAAGGGCCGGCCGGCATATCGATGGCTACGCCATCCTTATTCACCAGTTGCTTGGCGCAGGTTACATACTGGTTGCCGGGGCCGAATATCTTGTACACTTTCGGCACGGTGCCCGTACCATAGGCCATGGCGCCAATGGCCTGCACCCCGCCTATCTTGAACACCTGGTCTATGCCTACCTGCCGGGCGGCAAAGAGAATGGCCGGGTGCACCTGTCCTGCCGCATCGGAGGGCGTGCACAGCACCACCTCGCGGCATCCCGCTATCCTGGCAGGAATGCCCAGCATCAGGATGGTAGAGAACAGGGGCGCGGAGCCGCCGGGGATGTACAGGCCTACCCGCTCAATAGCTACGGACCTGCGCCAGCACTGCACGCCGGGCATGGTCTCTATGATCTTCCCGGCTTCCTGCTGCGCGCGGTGAAAGGTTTCAATGTTCTGCTTTGCCTGCAGGATAGCCTGTTTCAGCGCGGGGTCCAGCGCCGCGGTGGCATGGGCAAATTCCGCTTCTGTTACCTGGAGCCCATCCAATTGCACCTTGTCAAACTGCAGGGCATATTTGCGTACCGCCGCATCGCCGTCCTGCCTGATGTGCTGCAGGATGGCGCCCACGCTGCTTTCCAGCGCCGTGGTGTCCATTACCGGCCGTTGCAGCAATGCCGGCCAGGCGGCCTTGTCAGGATATTCGTATATCTGCATGAACCAATTAACAATTAATAATTAAGAATTAACAGTTGCGGATGCATCATCTGCACATTTGCATATCAGATGATCATCTTCTCTATCGGCACCACTAATATACCCTGTGCGCCGGCGGCTTTCAGGCTTTCAATGATATCCCAGAAATCATTTTCATTCAGCACGGAATGTACGGAGCTCCATCCTTCTTCTGCCAGCGGCAGCACCGTGGGGCTTTTCATGCCGGGCAGCAGGCGGATGATCTCGTCCAGCTTATTATTCGGCGCGTTCAGCAGGATGTACTTATTGTTCCGGGCTTTTTTCACGGCCTGTATGCGGAACAGCAGCTTGTTCAGCACCTGTTGCTGCGCTGCGTCCAGTCCTTTATTGGCGATCAGCACCGCCTGGGATTTCAATATCACTTCCGCCTCCTTCAGGCCGTTCATGAACAGGGTGGAGCCGCTGCTCACCAGGTCGCAGATAGCGTCTGCGAGGCCAATGCCGGGGGCTATTTCCACGGAGCCGCTGATCTCATGTATCTCGGCCTGCACATTGTTCTTTTGCAGGAACTGTTCCACTATCACCGGGTAGCTGGTAGCAATGCGCAGGCCGGCCAGGTCCTGTACGCCGGTGTACTCCACGGTTTTGGACACGGCTACGGACAGGCGGCATTTGCCGAAGCCCAGCTTTTCCACTTCCTGTACCTGCCGGTTCTTTTCCAGCACTACGTTCTCGCCTACCATGCCGATATCGGCCACCCCGTCTTCTACGTACTGCGGAATATCATCGTCGCGCAGGAAAAATACTTCCAGCGGGAAATTGCTGGCTTCTGTCTTGAGCTTGTTGACACCATTGTTGATGTCTATACCGCATTCCTTCAGCAGCTTGATGGAATCTTCGTGCAGTCGGCCCGATTTCTGGATGGCAATTTTTAATTTCATCTGTTATTATTTGTTCCCCTGAAACAACAAAGGCTTACCATTCCGGTAAGCCTTTGATATTTAATATGCTTGTATTACATAATATCATCCCAGCCTACCTGCATGGTAAGAATGATGGTGATGATGGATATGTACGTTTATGTTCATAATGACGGGGCAAAAATAGCAAGAAAAGCGGAAATTCAAAATTAATTACCGGTTAATTCAGCGTAAAGTCCGCCGCCTGCACATCCCGGCTGTTGGTTCCCACAAAAACGGTGAATTCGCCCGGTTCAGCAGTCCACTGCATGTCCTTATCGTAAAACTCCAGGTCTTCCAAGTGGATGATAAAGGTCACCGTAGTGCTTTGCCCTTTTTCCAGGAAGATCTTTTTAAAGCCTTTCAGCTCCTTTACCGGGCGGGTTACGCTGCCTACCTTGTCGCGGATGTAGAGCTGCACTACCTCTTCTCCGTCGTAGCCGCCGGTATTGCTTACCTGGATGCTGGCCCGGAGCTGCCCGCCCCGGCTCATCTGCCGGCTGCTCAACTGCAGCGGTCCGTAGGTAAATTTCGTATAGCTAAGCCCGTATCCAAACGGATACAGGGGATCGTTGCTTACGTCCAAGTACTTGGAAGTGTACTTGTTGTCCGGGTTCAGCGGGCGGCCGGTACTCCGGTGGTTATAGTAGATGGGAATCTGGCCGGTATTCCGCGGAAAGGTCATGGTGATCTTACCGGCGGGGTTGTAATCCCCGAACAGCACGTCGGCAATGGCATTGCCGGCCTCCGTACCCAGGAACCAGGTTTCCAGGATGGCGGATATATGCGCATCCTCCCACTCCAGCGTCAGGGGGCGGCCGTTCATGAGCACCAGCACGACGGGCTTGCCGGTGGCGTATACAGCTTTGAGCAGTTGTTGCTGGTTGTCCGGGATACCGATACCGGAGCGGCTGGCGGCTTCCCCGCTCATGCCCTGGGACTCGCCCAGCGCCATGATCACCACATCGGCCTGCTGCGCCAGGGATACGGCATCGTTCAGCATCTGTGCGGCGTTAGCGGTATCTGCCGTTTCCAGCCGGGGCTTTTGCAGCGCCTTTTTCAGCATGCCGGTGTCACCGGTAATGTAGGCCCCCTGTTCGTATAATATTTTTACACCGCTGCCCAGCTTGTTCTTAATGCCCTGCAGCAGGGTCACCGCTTTGGAGGCGTCGCCGGCGGCGGACCAGTTACCGATCATATCACGCTGGCTGTTGGCCAGGGGACCGATCACGGCAATGGTGCCCTGCTTCCGGAGCGGCAGCAACTGCTTTTCATTTTTCAGCAGTACGATGGAGCGTTTCGCTATCTCACGGGCGGCCTGCAGGTGAGCCGGGCGCATGATCTCCCGCTGCGCACGCGCAGGGTCGCAATAACGGAACGGGTCGCTGAACAGGCCCAGGTCGTACTTGGCAGCCAGCACGCGGTATACCGCTGTATCGATCTGCTGCATGGTGACCTTCTTTTGTTCCACCAGCTTCTTCAATTGCCCGGCATATACGCCGCCCTGCATATCCATATCCACGCCGGCATTCATGGCCAGTGCACCTGCTTCCAACTCATCTTCGGCTACGCCGTGCGCTATCATTTCATTAATGGCCGTATAATCCGTTACTACAAATCCATTAAAGCCCCATTGCTCGCGCAGCAAATCTGTAAGCAGCCATTTATTGCCGGTAGCGGGTATGCCGTCAATTTCGTTAAAGGAGGTCATTACCGTAGCTACACCGGCGTCTACCGCGGCTTTATATGGAGGCAGGTATTCCTGGTACATGCGGCGGCGGCTCATATCCACCGTATTGTAGTCACGACCCGCTTCTATGGCGCCGTACAGGGCAAAGTGCTTTACACAGGCCAGCACGGTACTGTCCGCCGACAGGTCCGTGCCCTGGTAGCCCTTTACTTTGGCTTTGGCTACCTGCATGCCATACCAGGTATCTTCCCCTACCCCTTCGGCCACACGGCCCCAGCGCGGATCGCGGGCAATGTCCACCATCGGGGAATAGGTCCAGTGCAGGCCGTCTGCGCTGGCTTCCACCGCGGCAATACGGGCGCTTTTTTGCATCAGTGCCATGTCCCAGGTACAGGCTTCGCCCAGGGGAATGGGAAAAATGGTCTTATGCCCGTGTATCACATCGTAGCCGAATAAAAGGGGGATCTTTAATCTTGTTTTCAGGGCCATTTCCTGCAACTGCCGGGTGTACTGCGGAGTATAAGCATTAAAGATGGCGCCGCAGGCACCGGTTTCAATATCCTTCTTGTATCCCGGCTTCATAAAAGGCCCGGTCACATCCATATCACTGGTCAGCAGGTTGAGCTGTCCTATTTTTTCCTGCAGCGTCATCCGTTGCAGGAGCTTGTTGATGAACTGTTCTTTCTGTGTTTGCTGCTGTTGCGCCCGTAAGGCAGTGGCAATAAGTAAAGCAGCGGTGAGTAGTAGCCAGCCGGTCCGTTTCATCTGTTAATATTTTTTTTATTTACCAGATGGAACCTCGCATTAACATGCCCTTGTATGAGAAAGGTCAATCATGCTCGGTTTCATGACGTGTGTTTTTTTGGAGGGATAAAGGTACGGAGATCGCTTTACATTGGATAAGCGCCCCCTACACCAACACCGCCTCTTTCTTCTCTACCACCTGGCCTTTTTTCTTTTTATGCCGCCGGCCCCACCAGATGTAAAACCCGGTTACCGGCAGGCTGGCTGCTACCAGGCTGGCGCAAAAGGCCATGATCTTGCCCGGCAGGCCCAGTATGGCGCCTACATGGATGTCATAGTTCAGGCGGGCGATCCTGTCGGCGGTAGAAGCTTCGGCGAAGCGGCCGTAGGCATGATTCACGGGTATCTCCTTCAACGTGTACTGATCAAAGTAGCGGATATCCATCTTCCAGTAGGTATCAATGTCCGGGTTGGACACGCCTGCTACAGAGGCCGTATCATTTTCAGGATAATGCACTTCTATCATCTGGGTATTCGGATATTCCGCCTGCATCTTTTGCCACACGCGGTCTTCCACAGGGGCTGTGGCAGGCAGCGCCTTGCCGGCCTTGTCAGAGAAGGGCTCGTAATAGGCCACCAGGTCCTTTCCGCCGGAAGTGATCCAGTACATGCTTTTGGCAAACCACTGGAAACCCCATACCAGGCCGGTAAGCATAATGAAGATAATGACCCAGGTAATGTAGAAACCCAGCACATTGTGCAGGTCATAGTTGACCCTTTTCCAGCGGGCGTTCCATTTAATGCTGAAACGCTGCTTGCGGGCGGCCTTGTTCCGCGGCCACCACAATACCAGGCCGGTGATCAGCATCACCAGGAAGACCAGGGTGCCGGTGGCTACAATGGGCTGGCCAATGGTGGGCGGCAACCAAAGGTAGAAATGCCCCATCAGGATCACGCGGAAAAAGTCGGCGTCCATGTCCTTCACTTTTTGCACCTGCCCGCTGTAGGGATTGATGTATACCGTGTAATAGTAAGCAGGTTCCAGGCTGAAGAAAGCCACTTCAGCGGCACGGCCATTTTTATAGTAAGTAGCGCTGTGCGCCTTTTTGCCCGGCAACGCCTTTTCTGCTATCACCTTCAGGTCAGAGGGCTTTAACAGCGGTTTATTTTCGTTATCAATATAACGGTATTGCTGGGTGGCATTCTCTATCTCCCTTTGAAAAGCGAGTATGCAGCCGGTAATACCCAGGAATAAAACCAATAGCCCGGAACCCAGTCCGAGCCACAGGTGGACCCTGCCGATCCAGTATTTTAAGTTTCGATGCTTCCTCATATTATATACAGACCACCGCTATGCGCGGTGGCCCGTTTTTTAGAATTTAAATGCAATGCTGCCCGCAAAGCTCCTTAATTTTTGTGGATTTACCGTCGTATAGCCGATCCAGTATCTTTTATTGGCAAGGTTATCCAGCTTGGCAGATACCCTGAACCTGGGATGATCATAGAAAACAGAAGCGTTCAGCACGGTGTAGGCGGGCAGGGTAAATACGCCGATAGCAGCATCGTTAATGATCTTGTTGTCGCTGGCGTAGTTGCCGCCAAAACCCACACCCAGCCCTTTCAGGCGGCCCTGGGGCAGGCGGTAGCTCAGCCACAGGTTAGCGGAATAAGGCGCGCCGGCGGTACCCGGACGGCGGCCTTCCACGTTCTTGTCGGCCGCTTTCTCGTATTTGGAATCATTATAGGAGAAGCCCGCTACTACGTGCATACCACGGAAGGGCATGGCAATCACTTCGGCTTCTATGCCTTTGCTGTACTGGGTGCCATCCTGTACAGATACGTTCGGAACGTTGGTAGGACGCACTACATCTTTTACCCGAATATCGTAATAGCTGATGGTGCTGCTCAGCTTCCCGTTAAACATATCCAGCTTTACGCCGCCTTCCACCTGGTTGGCCTGCTCCGGCTTGAAGGTCTGCCCCAGGGCATCGGGGGCCTTGTTCACAAAACCATTCTGGTAGTTGGCGAACAAAGCCACATTATCCCGGATGGGCTGGTACACAATGCCGAATTTGGGCGACAGCTTCGTTTGGTTATAGGCGCCTGATTTTTTGCCGGTGGTTTCATCGTAGGTGCCATTGTGCACAAAGTGGTCCACGCGCAGGGCGGCCAGCGCCATCAGGTTGTCTGTAATGCTCAGCACATCGGACACATAGGCGCTGTAGGTGTTGGAGGTGTATATTACCGGGTACACGAATGCATCGCCTTTTTCCTGGTATACTTTGTCCATATTGGTCCGGTTAAAGTCCCGGTAGTTGGCAATGGTTTCCTGCGTTACATCAATGGTATCGTAGGTATTGCCACCAAAGAACTGGTCGGTATTGTGGTAAACAAAGTCCAGCCCGGCTACCAACCGGTTCCGCATGCTGCCTAGCTGGAAATCGCCGATAAAGTTCTGTTGTATTTCTATGAACTGGTCCTTGCTGTTATCGGTATACTGGTCGTTCCTGGAAATGAAGCGGTTGCCGATGTCATTGGGATCATGCGTCACCATGGAATCTGCAATCAGGTAAAAGTAGGGAGAAGGCCCGTCGGAGAAACTGTTGGTCACCGTAAAATTGGTCTGGGAGGTCCATTTATCCGACAGCTTGTAGGTCATCTGCCCAAAGAAATTGGCGTTCCGGGAGGTCTGGTACAGGTCCTCGTTTACGTATGCACGCTTGTAATCGATGTTCAGCTCGTCCGCACGGTCTGCGCCCAATGCGCCGATAGTCTGCCCCCAGGGGAAAAAGTATACCCGCAGGCCGGTGTTGCTGCCCTGGTAGAACTCCGCATCAAAGGACAGGGAGAGCCTGTCATTGATGTTGTACGCCAGGCTAGGCGCCATCACAAAGCTGCGGCTCCAGCCATTGTCCTGGAAGCTGCCTTCGTAGGAGTAAGCTGTGTTCACGCGAAACAGCAAGCTCTTGTCCGCGTTCAGCGGGGTGTTTACATCCGCGCTGATGCGGTTCAGGCCATAGCTGCCGGCGGTATAGCTCACCTCTCCGCCCAGGGAGGTATACGGTTTTTTGGTCACCCGGTTGATCAGGCCGCCGTAGGAAGTGAACACGTTCCCGAACAGGGTGGCGGAAGGGCCTTTGATCACTTCTATCCTTTCCAGGTTGGCAGCGTCTATAGTGGCGGACACATTGCCGGCCACGCCGTTCCGGAGCTGGCTCTGTACAATAAACCCGCGCAGGTTATAGTAACTGCCGCCATCGCCGCTACGGCCGGTGGCGTCCCACATTTTAGTAAGACCGGGCACATTGCGCATGGCATCGTCCACGGTCAGCACTACCTGTTCCGTCAGTAATTCCTTGTTAATGGTGGTATATACCTGGGGATTCTCCAGGTTCTTCAGGGGCATTTTATTTACATAATCACTGGAAGAGCGCACCAGCGTGTTCCGGCGGCCGGATATTACCACTTCCTGCAACTGCTTGTCGTTCAGCTCCAGGGTAAAGGCTACCGTAGTGGTCTTGCCTGTTTCGGTGGTCACTTCTTTTTCTATCGTGGCAAACCCTACCAGCGTGATGTGCAGGGTATAGGTACCGGCAGGCAGGCGGCGGATGGCAAACTCGCCACGCTCATCCGTTACGGCGCCTTTGTTCAGGCCCTTTACCTGTACGGTCACATAGGGCGCCGGGCGGCCTTCCGTGGTAGTTACTTTTCCTTTGATCTGTGAAAATTGATCTTCTTCTTCGTTGGCAAAGGCATTAAGCGTTATGCCTAAAAACATGACAAAAAATAAAAATACTTTCCTTGCCTGGTATAGCTCAGCTCCCATAAATCAGTTTAGTTTACGGGCGCAAAATTGCGAACCGGATGGACACCCGGTTTATGTAATCGGGAAAAATATTTACGCAATGCGAAAAACCTCCGTCAGGAGGCCGGTATCTGCACAGAAAGGGCGCTGAAACCCGTTCCCCTAACCACATCCACTACGATCCTCTCCAGGGGCAGGCCCTCGGTGAGGCGGAAAGTATGCTCAAATGCCTGGCCCGGCGCCAGGTCCGGCAGTACTATTTCCCCGGTTTCCAGCGGCACTTCCTGGTCGCCATAGGCTATCCAGCGCAGGATGTACTTACGCAGGGTATATGCCGGGATGGTTTTGCGGGTGGCCAGTTTTACGGCCAGTTGCTGCCCCTCCAGGCCGGCGCTAAGGGTGCTCAGCGGGCTGGATTCCGCGCGCAGCACCTCCCAGGAGGGCCTGGGTGCACCGTACAGGTCCACCACCCCGTGCACGCGCTGCTTCAGCACGCCGATGCCTTTGTCACCGATATGCGTGCGGTAGTCATTATAGCTGAAAAAGATAAGGCCGCTTACGTAATCATGCCGGCGGAACACTTCATTATTCGAGCGCAGGATGCTGATCAGCCGGGTATCGCCTTCTTTGCGCTCGGGCTTGCAGCGGCACCAACCGTATTCGGAAATGACGATAGGCTTATCCGGGAAAGCCTGGTGAATGGCTTCCAGGTTGCGCTCCATATCTTCCACCGTGCCTTTGTACCAGCTACCATAGTATTCATTCCATTCCACGAAGTCCATCAGGCCGGACACGTCCTTTCCCGGTGTTTGCTGCAGGGAGTTGGAGGCATAGGAGCAAAGGCGGTAGGGGTCCAGCTTTTTGGCGGCTTTCAGCATATTGGCGGCAAAATTGTAGGCCGGCGGGTTTTGCCCGCCTATTTCATTGCACAGGCCCCAGGAGAATACGCAGGGATGATTGTATTCCCGCTCTATCAGCTCTTCCAGTTGTTCCAGCCCGTTCTGCATAATGGGCGCGGAGGGCTGGTCCTTCATTCCCTCAAAAGTAGCGCCGCCCCAGGTAGGCACTTCCAATTGTATCAGTATACCGTGGCGGTCACAGTAATCCAGCACCCGTTTGTCCTGCTGCCAGTGCACGCGGGTAAATATGCAGTTCAGCTTTTTCATGTCATCATGGTCATGCCGTATCCATTCGCCGGGTTCGGCCATGCCGTACAGGGGATTGCTGCCGCCCATGCGCTCTACGCCCATCAGCCATACGCGCTCCCCGTTGAGGTAAAAGCCGGTATCCTTCACTGCTATGCTGCGCACGCCAAAGGTGCTGCAATAGCTGTGCAGCAGGTCCCCGTCCTGGTACAGGTGCAGGGTAAGGCGATACAGGCGGGGCGCATCAAAATGCCAGAGACGCGGATCCGGCAGCAGCAGCGCTTCCGGCTCCACGGTCCTTACTTCCCCCGCCGTTAGCTGCAGCGGCGTGGCAAAGCTGCCTGCCAGCGCCTGCCGGCCTGTATCCTCTTCGGTTACCTCGTAGCGAAGGTGGCAGGTACCTGCTTTGCCTTTGTTGGCCAGGCGGGCTTTTATTTTCAGGCGGGCCTGCTGAAAGCCGGCATCCGGCAGAGCGGCCACCCATATGTTTTCCAGGTAAGTGACGGGCGTTACATGCAGGGTTACGGGACGTGTAATGCCGCCATCGGCCGCCCAGTCATAGGAGCGGTTGCGTGGCAGCATATTATCGTCAAAGGCGTTATCCACTTCCACCTCCAGGGTATTGTTACGGTCGTATTGCAGGTGCGGGGTAAGGTCTATAAAGAAAGCGGTATAGCCTTTGCGCAGGTGCTCCCCTGCCAGCACGCCGTTTACATACACCCGGGCGGAGTGGTATACGGCCTCAAACTCCGCGCGCACCACGCGCCCTTTCCACCCGGCGGGAATAAAGCATTCCCTTTTGTACCAGGCCTTACCAAAATGCTCCACGTGCTCCGGCATGATCTGCCAGGTGTGCGGCACCGTTACCGCCTGCCAGTGCTGTTTGTCCGTTGAGAACTGCCAGACCCCATCCAGGGATTGCTGCCAGCCGGGCGCGGCCGCTATTTTCGTATCGTCATTACTGTTATTGACCGCAAAGGACGCGGCGGGCAACAGGCCCAGTGCACCGGTAGCGCCGGTGTGCTTTAGGAAGTTTCTTCTGCTGAGCATAATATGCTATCGGTTATACAATATATTACCAATTCGGGTTTTGTTCCATTTTAGGATTGGCGTCCATTTCTGCCTGCGGAATGGGGAACAGCTCGTGCTTTCTTAACACGAAAAATTCCCTGCCCACTTTATCGCTGTTCTTTATTTCCTGCTCCAGCAATCCCCAGCGGCGCAGATCATAGAAGCGCAGCCCTTCGCGACAGAATTCGATCATGCGCTGGTGCCGTATTTCCGCCATCATCTGGTCCTGCGTGTAGCCGGCCGGCAATGCGGCCAGGTGCGCCCGCTGGCGGATGCGGTTCACGGCAGGATATGCTTCTGCCGGGCGGGCCTGCATGGTCACAGCCTCTGCGTACATCAGCAGAATATCGGCAAAGCGCAGGGCGCGCTCGTTGATGCTGGAGCTGTAGTTGGCGCCGTTCTTGCCCTTGGTTTCGTCATTCTGGTTGTAATTCTGGTACTTCTTGAACCTGGATTTAAACCCGAACTCGGTGGGAAAGAAATCCGCAATGGGCCGGTTGTAAAAAGTACCTTCCTGCCCCTCCCATACCAGGGTGGCGTACATGCGCGGGTCCCAGTCATCGGCTACTGTTCTTTCTTTTTTGAACTCGTTCAGCACCTTGTCTGTAGGATAGGCTTCAAACCAGCCGGCCACTTCAGCAGGCGCAAACTCCTGCGCCGTAGTAACGCCCAGGGACTCATTGGCGCCGGAGGTCCAGGGATTGGGCCCCCCCACATCCTCTACCTGTATCTCGAACACGGACTCCCGGTTGTTCTCAAACTCCGCCGTAAAATTGTCCCCGAAGTTGGGCATGAGGTCATAGGCAAAAGGCGCCGTCATCAGTTGCGCAAAAGCGGCCTCCGCCTCCGCCCAGTCCTTGTGGTAAAGGTGGGCCTTGCCCAGGTATCCCAGGGCGGCCCCTCTGGTGGCCCGGCCCATCCAGGCTTCCGGGTAGGACACCGGCAGGCTGTCCGCAGCGGCGCTGAAGTCTGCAAAGACCTGCTGCCATACGGCTTCCTCCGGTGATTTGGGAAGATAGTACCCTTCCCTGTCAGGCGGCACTATGGTATGCAAGGGCACCTCCCCGAAATTGATCACCAGCAGGAAATAATTCAGCCCCCGCAGGAAACGCGCTTCCGCCGTGTAGGCGGACTTTTTGGCGGCATCCATCTCCACGTCTCCCACATTCTCAATGATCTGGTTAGCCCGGTAGATGGACTGGTAGCAGCCATTCCAGAAAGTGCTTACCGTACCGTTGTCCGGCGAGTTGGTGAAGGTGGAGAACTGGTACAGGGCCTTTACATCATTCCGTATAAAAAAATCATCCCCGCGGCCGTTGCTCATTTCCACACCGCGCACGCCCCAGTAGCCGGAGTTTACATTACGGAGCAGGTTATACGTAGCGCCCAGGGCGGAGAGCACATCATTCTCTGTTTGCCAGAAAGTTTCTTTCGGCACCTGGTTGGGATTGTTCAGGTCCAGGTTGTTTTTTGAGCAACTGAGCAGGATGCATACCAGTAACAACTGCACCAGCTTTATCTTGATATTGTTCATCGCAGTACTTTTTATTGTTATCAGAAACCTAACTGTATACCTACGGTGGCTGTTCTGGCCAGGGGGTATCCTACATGCCCGTAGTCCACGCCGCGGTCCAGTATGTTGCCGGTCCTGCCCAGGTCAGGGTTGTAGCCTTTGTAGCCGGTAATGGTAAACAGGTTGTCAAAGCTTACATAAGCGCGGAAAGAGCTGAGGCTGAGCTTTTGCATCACTGCGCCCGGGATGGTGTAACCTACCTGCAGGGACCGGAGGCGCAGGTAGGAGCCGTTTTCCAGGAAGCGGTCGGATACGCGGGTATTATAGTTCGGGTCATTGATCACGGCGCGGGGAAAGTCGGTATGATTTTCCGGCGTCCAGGCGTTGAGGGTGGCCTTGGAGTAGTTAAATTCCAGGTTCATGCCATCCAGGTCCATGCGCAGGCCATTGTATATTTTGTTGCCATAAGTGCCCTGGAAGAAAATGGTAAAGTCCAGGTTCTTCCATTGCCCGTTCAGGCCCAGCCCGTAGGTAAAGTCAGGAAAGGGGCTGCCGCAATACACTTTATCCGCATCGGATATCTGCCCGTCGCCGTTGGCATCCACAAAACGAATGTCACCCGGCTGGGCATTGGGCTGTATCAGGTTGCCATCCTTATCTACATGCGCCTGTACCTCTTCTGCAGAATTAAAGATGCCGTCTGTTTTCACCAGGTAGAAAGCGCCTACCTCCCCGCCCACCTTGGTGGTAGTGGTGGCGGAGCCGTGGTGGCTGGGTTGCCCGCCGGTAATGATCTGCCCGCCGGTGCCCAACTGCTCTACTTTATTGGATGCCGTGGCAATGGTGGCGGTAGCCTGCCAGGTAAAGTTATTTCCCTGGCCGTTGTAGCTCAGACCGGCTTCAAAACCGCTGTTGCGGATAATGCCCGCATTGACCACCGGGTTGCCAATAGCGCCGGCAGAACCGGGTATGGGCACTTCCAGCAGGATGTCTGTAGTGCGCTTGCGGTAATAGTCTGCACTAAGGGTCAGCTTGCTTTGCCACAGGCCAAGGTCCGTACCTATGTTAAAAGTGCTGGTGTTCTCCCACTTGATGTTGGGATCTACAAAAGACTGCTGTATGGCGCCAAACCATTTATGCTGATCGATGCCGGTTACATAGCTTAAGCCGGTAGCAATGGACTGCTGGTAGCGGTAGTCCCCTATCTCCTGGTTGCCCAGCACGCCGTAGCTGGCGCGCAGTTTCAACTGGTTGATGGTGGAGGCCAGCGGTGCAAAGAACGCTTCGTTGGCAATGTTCCATCCCAATGCGATGGAAGGGAAATTACCAAAGCGGTTGGCCGGGGCAAAGCGGGAAGAACCGTCGCGGCGGAAACTGGCCGTGAGCAGGTAACGGTTATCGTATGAATATACGACGCGGCCCAGCAGCGATATGAGGCGGCTCTCCGTCATATTGCCGCCGCTGTTGCGGGTGCCGGCGGCGGCATCCATCTGGTCGATGCCATCGGGCAGGTCCTGTGCGGAAGCGTAGGTATATTTATACCGGTTCTGCTGCCAGGCATACCCGGCCAGGGCCTGGATGCTATGCTTGCCGAAGGCGTTGCTGTAATTCAGCGTATTTTCCAGCATCAGGAAATGCGCCTCATTCCGCGTTTCAGTAAGGTTGTTCGTTTTTTGTGTAAAGAGGGTGCCCACCTGGTAACGGCGCTGGTAGTCGTAGCCATAGCCGCCGTTGTACGTATAGCCGAGGTTGATCTTGTAAGTAAGGCCCTTGATCAGCTCAGCCTGGGCGTATACATTCGTGATCACTTTATTGGAATCGCGCTTGATACTCTCCAGGTGCAGTTGCGCCATCGGGTTGGCCACGTTCACCACCGGGCCGTAAGCGCCGGCAAAGCCGCCGATGGCGGTAGGGTCATATACATCAAACACGGGGATCATCTTGGCGGCGGAACCTACCGGGTTGCCCCCCTGTCCGCCCCAGCCACCCGGCATATCTGTCCAGCGCTCCCGGGTCAGTATGGCGGTCTCCCCGAATGTAAAGCGGCCTTTGGTGGTTTCGGATTTTACGCGCAGGTTTACCCGGTTGTAGCCGGTCACCTGCACGATGCCGTCCTGGTTAAAATAGCCGCCGGACACGCTGTACACGCTGCCTTCCCTGCCGCCGCCAATGGACAGCTCATAGCTCTGTATAGGAGCGGTGCGGTAGATCTCATCCTGCCAGTCGGTGCCAGCGCCCAGTGAGTCGGGGTTGCGGGCAATCTGCAACCTGGCCTGCCCGGCCGCATCATGCGCGGCATTGCTTACGCGCGCCCATTCGGCAGCGTTCAGCACGTCCAGCTTTTTGGCCAACTGCTGTACGCCGTAGTATGCATTGAGCCGGATGGTGGTCCTGCCGGGCGTACCGGATTTGGTGGTGACCAGCACTACGCCATTGGCGGCACGGGAGCCGTAGATAGCCGCGGCAGAAGCATCCTTCAACACTTCTATAGAAGCAATGTCGTTGGGCGCCAGGTTATCGATGCCGGTTACCTGCACCCCGTCCACTATATACAAAGGCGTGTTGTTGTTGAGGGTGCCCACACCGCGGATCATTACCCGGGCCCCGGCGCCGGGGTTACCGCCGGCAGATTCTATCTGCACACCGGCTACCTTGCCCTGCAGGGCGCGCTGCACCGTGCTGGAGCCGGCCGTGGTCAGGTCCTCCGCCTTCACGGAGGCAACCGCGCCTGTAAGGTCCGATCTTTTAATAGTACCATAGCCTACCACTACCAGCTCTCCCAGCTTTTTCACGTCTTCCTGCAGCTTTACGGTAACGCTGGCGTTGCCCTCCAGCGGCACCTCTTTTGTTTCATAGCCCATAAAAGAAAATACGAGGGTAGCCGGGCTTTGATCAACGGCAAGCGTAAAACGCCCGGCAGCGTCTGTGACAGCGCCTTTGGACGTGCCTTTAAGGGATACGGTTACCCCCGGCAGCGACCTGCCGGCCATATCCTGCACCTGTCCGGTAACGGTACGCTCCTGCGCGTGCAGCCGCAGCACAGGCCATAAGCATAGCAACAGCAGGCAGAAACGTACACATGCTGCGGTATAATTGCAGCAAAGCAGCGGGTGGAATTTGTTTTTCATCCGTGAAACATTTAATTTTTTCGGTTCAGATGGAATATAGTACTAACATGCCTCCAGGCAAGCTACGCAGGGGCATGCGGTTCGTCTTCATAACGCATTAATAAACTGTCAACAGTACACGATCAAAAATAGGAGTAATGGACGCGAAAGGGAATAGGGAATCTTATGTTAAAAATGGACTATCTTATTAAAAGGCAGCATATGTGATTAACAAAAAAAATACGCGGATTAACATTCCTAGAATAATATTTTCCGTACTTTTAGTTAGTAGAGCGGCACAATTGCTTGTTACATAGCCACTAACGCTTCTGCCCTGAAAGTTAGATGCTCATCCCCCAACGAACTGCCCGGAAGCGGCTATTGAGACGTAAATGAAAAACCATATATCACAAATAAAGGAAGCATGAAACGAAAGGTCGTGCCACAGAATGACAAACAGTTATTACGCAGACTTAAAGCGGGAGACGCAGATGCACTGAATGATGTATACAAACAGTACCGTACCTGGCTGCTGTTAGTGGCGGCTACTTCCATGCCCGATATAGGCCCGGCGGCAGCCAAGGCAGCCGTAGAACAATTCTTTATTGATTGCTGGAACCATAATTTATTCAACAACGTAAATGTTCCGTTAAGGACCTTCCTGTTCGCGTCTTTTGCAGAGCGTTGCAAAAAGCAACGGGCAGCCGCACCGTTTGTTTCCTGAAATGATCCATACTGCAACACCATCATTATAAACGGTAGCACTATATTATACGGCTGCCATATCATCTGACTATCAAAGAAACACTATTGTAGTCGTGAAAACACAGCTCACACAACAACAGAAGGAATACATCTGGCAATTGATGTACGAAAAAATTGCCGGTATTATCCGTCCCAAAGACCTGCGGTACCTGGAGGCGCAGCTTAGCAGGGACGAGGACATGCGGGAGGCCTTCAATGCGCTGCAATATGCGCTCAGTGAAGAAGAAAACATGGACCTGGAACGGCTGCAGCATGACGAAGACTGGGGAGACCTGCTGGGCGTAATAAAGCCTCACCCGGCCACCCGCACCCCCTTCCTGGCGCGCACCCGTTTCGAAAAACCTGCCATCGCCGCCATGATAGCCGGACTGCTGGTGAGCAGCGCCGGTTATTATTATTTCTCCCAACGGAATGCGCCACCGCCGGCAACTCCCGCTGACGCCAGCCTGCCTGCGGCCCAAGCCGTTACACTGCAACTGGCAGACAACCGCAGCATTGCCCTTTCCGGGCAGCAGCAGACCACCATAGGCAAGGTGCAATTGTATCACACGGAGCAGGCCTTAACCTTTAGCGTGCAGGAAAATGCCGCCGTTCATGGCGGGCAGCATATTCTCAGCGTGCCCAATGCCAGGAATTATAAAGTAACGCTGGCCGACAGTACGGAAATATGGCTCAACGCAGCATCCCGCCTGCAGTTCCCCTTCCGCTTCAATGGCAACAGCCGGGAAATAACCCTGCTGAGCGGCGAAGCTTATGTAAAAGTAGCCGCCAATGCTTCCCAGCCTTTTATTATACACACCCCTCACAGCACGGTACAGGTACTGGGCACGGAATTCAACATCAATGCCTATGACCCCGGTGTGGTGAAGCTGGCCCTGGTAAAGGGCGCCGTAAGAGTGCAGTCAGGAGCGGCCAACCTGGTGGTAAAGCCAGGCATGGAAGCGGTATGCACCCCTGAAAAGGGATTATACGCACAACCCTTTGATGCCCGGGAAGCACTGGGTTGGAGAACGGGCAAACACTTCTTCGAACACACGCCCATGCCGGAAATATGCACCATCCTTACGCGCATGCTGGGCATTGCCGCCGTGATAGACAGCGGCTCCTCAGCCAGTACCCGGCACTTCAGCGGGATGATAGACAAGCACAAACCTGTCCGGGAATTTATGGAGGATGTGAAGAACACCACCGGCATTGACTACTATTTTGATCAGCAGGGCGTGCTGCACTTCCGGTAATCCCGGCCGCCTCCACTTACCTGTATTTCCGTCCTGCTTGTGCAGGTGGCTCCTTCTCCCTGTTTTTTGTAACCAAAAGGTTTCATTACTTTTGTACCGGGATTTTTCCTTATTCAAATCAAGATTTCATCAATGAGAAGGGATGTTTTTCAGGCGATAGCAGATCCGACAAGACGGGAGATCATTCACCTGCTGGCACGGCAGCCACTGAACCTGAACGCCGTTGCGGAAAATTTCGACATCAGCAGGCCGGCGGTATCCAAGCACATCAGGATACTAACGGAGTGCGGGCTGGTAGTGATCAAACAACAAGGACGGGAAAGATACTGTCGTGCAGAGCTGGGCAAACTGAAGGAAGTGGCGGAATGGACGGAGCAATACCGTTCTTTCTGGACCCAAAAGCTGGACGCCCTGGAGGATTTCCTGGCAAAGGAGCCTAAAGCAGCAACACACAAAAAGAAAAAATAATTCACTTAAAACTTTTTGTTATGACGGATCAAAAAAGAACACCCGCTGAAGAGCCTGTAGCTTCCTCCGGCATGCTGATCTATAAACCCGTGGAAGAAGTATTTGAAGCGCTGGTAAACCCGGACATTACTTCCATGTTCTGGTTCAGCAAGAGCAGCGGGCGGCTGGATACGGGCCGGCCGGTAGAGTGGACCTGGGAAGCCTACCACGTCAGTACAACGGTAACCCCTGTCGAAATTATACCCAACCAGTCCATTACTTTCCGTTGGGTGGCCGGTGATCTAGAAACAACGGTTTATATCACCTTTACATCCAAAAGCGCAGACGTTACCTTCGTAAGCGTGGATGAAAAAGGATGGAAGGCCGATGATCCCAACCTGGTGCAGCACATCGCCGGGCAAACGGAGGGCTGGGTACTGGTGCTCGTTTCCATGAAAGCATACCTGGAGCACGGCTGGCGCATCAAAGCAGTAGAGGCGAGGTTCCCGGAAGGATATGAAAACTAAAGACCGCCCGCCGGCGTTAACCCCAAGTTAATGGAAAACGAATTTCCTGTTTTTCCAAAACCGGCTATTTGTTTCTCCCGTATATCCTATTATCTGCCGTGATTTATTTTTCCGCTCTCTTTCCCCAACCATCACGTGACCTGTGATACGGCTTACATACTGTTCGTCAAATAACCCAATCATTTCTACCACATGAATGCAAATGACCAACTATTACTAGACAGGCTACAGTCCGGCGATGACAGCGCATTTGCCCAACTGTTCCGGCTATACCGCAGATGGCTGGTGTACGTAGCATTAACCGTGCTTGAAGATGAAACGGAAGCCCATGACACGGTACAGGATTTCTTCATGGATTGCTGGGAGCGGAAGCTGTTTACCAAGGTAAACGTTTCTTTAAAAAGCTTCCTTCACTGCGCCATCCGTAACCGCTGCCTCAACAAGCTCAGGAACGAGGCGCTCCGGAAAAGAAAGCTGCAGAAGCTGCTGCCCGGGGAGGAAACATTGCCCGGGCACGACATGGAAAAAAGCGAGCTCTGGGAGCACCTGATGATGGTGATCCATAAAGTGCCGCCCATGTCCGCCAAGGTGTTCCGGCTTACTTACGAATCCGGCATGAACCGTAAGGAAGTGGCGGCGCAACTGGGCATCAGCCCTTCTACGGTGAAGCATCAACTGGCGCGCTCGCTCAGGATCATCCGCGGCCTGCTGGAACCGGCGCAGCTATCCTGCTAACGCGCTGTTTCCACCACTACAGGGCCCAGCAAACCTGATTCCAGCAGGGACCAATCCGGCCGGATGGCGATATTGGTTTTAGTGAACCGCTTTTCTGCGGGCAGTTCCCTGTCGCCTACCAGGCGGTTGCGCCAGCTATTAATGACCTCTACCTCCAGCACGTTGGCGCCCTCGCGCAGTATACCGCTCACGGGTATACGGTAGGGTGGCGCCCATACTACGCCCAGGTCCTTACCGTTGAGCGTTACCCGGGCAATGCCTACATCGCTGACAGCACCCAGGTTGAGGTACAATGGCCGCTTAGCGCCGGCTGCTTCCGTGGTAAACTCCTTGTGGTACACCACGCTGCCGGAGTAATAGCGGATACCCGGCTCCGGCCTTTCCGTCCAGCTCACCAGTGACGGGAATTGCACGGAGGCGGGGCCGCCCCAGCGCTCGTCAAAATGCAGTTGCCAGGGGCCCTGCAGGGTATCTATCGTGCGGAACCCGGGGAAATTACTTTGCGCTGTTCCCTGCTGCGCAACCGGTGCAGGCTTGCGGAACACAATGAACCAGGAGCCGTAAGGCGTAAACGACACCGGCACCGTAGTAATGCCATTGGCCTGGGTGTAGGCCACGGCCGGGCGGGTGTGGCCCGTAACAGGGTCCCAGAATTCCGGCTGGCGCCCGCTTACGCGGAAGCTTACATTGGCCGTACAGGCCTGCGGCTGCCGGCTGCTGATAAAGTAATAATCCTCCTGGTTCCAACGGTGATGGATATATCCAAATGACAGGGTATCTGCGGCATCAAAACGGCAATCCGGGGATATGCCCTTTGCAGCCAGCCATTCCGCTGCCGTATATCCCCAGGCTACCTGCCCCTTCCCCACCGGCCGGCTGCCACGGGATGACGCGTTTGCCGGCCCGGCTGCTCCCCACAGGGCGACGGCCAGTTGCTGCAGCTCCTTTCCCGCTGCGGGGTATTGCTCCAGGCTTACGGAGCGCTGTGTGCGCGGCCCGATTACCGTTGCGCCATCGTTCACCAGTTGATGTACTTTCTTCAATGCGGCCAGCGACATAACAGCATGGTCCGGCAGCACCAGCACCCGGTAACGCATGCCATGCGGCAACGTGATCCCCCCCTGCTGCACCTGCAGGGCCATCAGGCGCTCTTCGTTAATCACGTCATAATCAAAGCCAGGTAAGGCGCCGGCCGGGTCGTCCTCTTTCAGCCGTACAATGTTGGGCACATGATCGCCATAGTAGTATAACACATCCGCCACAAAACGTCCTTCCTGCATCATGTACTGGCAGCGGGCCATATAGCGGAAGAAAGCATCCGCATATTTCCACCAGGTGATGTTGGGATTGAGGTGCGTGCCGGCAAAATACTCCTGCCCCGGTATGCCCATGGCTGCAGGGGAACTGGTAAAGGTATGCAGCAGGGTGAGATTCAGCCCGGCGCACAGCTCATGGTCAAAGCTGGGCTTCATATGCTCCCAGATCACATCATTCCAGTGCCGGCCAATGGTGGTAAAGGCTTCTGCGCCCACCAGCTTTTTATTATAAATGTGCGCGGCGCTGGCGGCCTGCTTTACAAAAAAACGGTTCTCCGGCCGCGGCCGGTGCGGGGAAGGCGACCAGAACTCGCCCATCATGATCTCACTGAAGCCCAGGTTCTTCAACCCGTCAAAGGGGCCGGCATGCGGGCCGGCGGATTCCGGCTGTATGCCCATGCCGTAAGCGGCCGCTTTTTCGCGGAACACTTTATAGTGATTGTCTGCAATACAATCGCTAATGGTCTTGCGCAGGTCTGCCAGGAAGCGGTTGCAGGCATCCCTGCTGTCCACCACCTTGCCGGCCACTACAGGCAGGTAGGGCAGCAGGTCATAGCCTCTCCTGCTACGGAACTCCCGGCGGAAATCTTCCGTCCAGTTAATGCCGCCCAACTCCCAGCTATCCGTTTGCAGGTACCGCAACGTGGTGCCTGCATCCGGTCCTATGCTTTCAAGCAGGGGTTTTACATGCGTGTTCCAGTAGCGGGTAAAGTGCGCACGGCTCATATAGTCGATCACCAGTCCCTGCCACTGCCCGCTGGAGGTGGAAATAGCGGAGCCGTTCAGGGTATAGCCAAAGCGCATTACCACCCATTTGCCCGGCGGCGCCTTCCAGCGCAGGGTACCGCTGCTATCCATGTAGCGGGTAATGTCCTGCACATTGCTGTGCTGCGTGTGTACATGGCCGTTATCCGTAGTATCGCCGTTCAGCAGGTAGCGGGTATCCGTAGCGGAGCCACCCACTTCATCAAAGGCCGCCTTCTGCCGGAGGTGCGCTATGGGCTGAATGCCCGCGGTATCCCGGTAAGGAAAGGCCAGCACCGCGATGTCCCGGTAAAAATGCTGCAGGGCAGGCGGCAGCGGCAATGTTTGCGCGCCGTTACCACCACCTGTGATGATCTGCTCCGACCAGGTAAGGCGCTTGGCGGCCTCCTGCGGCTGTACGTCCGGCGCACCCAGGTTCCAGCCGCTCTGTATATTGAGGCTTAGCACCAGCCCCAGGCGGCGGGCTTCCTTCACGGCGTAACGGAACAGCTCCTGCCAGGCCGGGGTGCCAAACATCGGCCCTTCCGGCACGGAGCCATTACCCCGCTGGTCCTGCCCGCCGGCATCAAAAATACAGGCGCCGCTGAAGCCTTTTGCCTTCATGGCTTCCAGGTCGCGGGTAATGGATTGTTTGGTAACATTCCCGTTGAGCCACCACCACCAGCAGCGGATGCCATAGGCAGCCGGCGGCTGCCGGAAAACGGCTTCGGAAAGCCCGCTGGTGTCTGCAGGTTGCTGCCGGCCGGCGGCGGACAGTAAAAAAGGTTGCGCCATTAAAACCAGGCCACAGAAAAATCTTTTGAAGTGTGTCAATACCATGCTTATTGTTGCTGTCTTAATTAGTCAATTGCACTTCCCTTCTCGGGTACTGGTAAGTGAGCCGGATGCTGCTGTAGGCAGCGGGCACCAGGTAGCTCTTTAAACTTTTCTCCTCTGTTGCGTGCGCCTGCATCAGGGTTTCCGCCCGGCCGGTGCGCAGCAGGTCAAACCAGCGATGGTTCTCAAAGGCCAGCTCCACCCTGCGCTCCTGCCATACCGCCTGCCGGAATGCCTCCTGTGTGCTGAGGTCCAGCGCAGGGTCCGGGTTACCGGCCGTTTTAGGCTGCAGCCCGGCCCGCTGCCGCACCCGGTTCAGTAGCGTGTAAGCTTCCCCGTTGGCTGCGAAACCGGCCTCATTCAGGCACTCGGCCAGCATCAGCAGCACATCTGCAAAGCGGTATACCGGGAAGTTGCTGGCAGTCTGGTAACGCAGGGCATGCGGCGTATTGTACTTGATCACATAGGGCACCACCTGGCCCGTATTGGGATCGGTGAATGACAGGCTGATGGAGGCCGCCTGCCGCTCATCGCCTGCTTCGTAGGCGTCCAGCATGTCCTGCGTGGGAATATTCCAGCCGGAACCGGAGCCGGCATACAGTCCAAAACCGGTAACAGCAGTACCGGCATTGTACGGCGCAAACTGGTAGATAAAATCGCTGTATTCATTCGAGGAGCCTTCCATGTACTGGATCTCGAAAACAGATTCCCTGCTGTTCTTGTTGGCCAATGTATACAAAGCGGCATAGTCCGGCAGCAGGTCATACCCGGCAGGGGACTGCATCACGGCCCGCAACAGGGGTATGGCCTGGTCATACTGTTTCAGCGTCAGGTGCACGTCCGCCAGCAGGGTCTGTGCGGCGGCCTTTACTGCTCTCCCTTTGTCTGCTGCATCGGTCCAGGTATCCGGCAGGTTATCAATGGCTGTCTGCACGTCTGTCATGATCTGTGTATAGATATCCGCTGCCGGCCGGCGTTCTGCAATGCTGAAAGCGCCGGTAGTGGAGGTCACTTCGTGCGTTACCAGGGGAATGTCCCCAAAGCAGCGCACCAGGTTAAAATAGTAAAAAGCGCGCAAAAAAGCAGCCTGCCCCGTCACCTGCTGCTTCACCTGCGCGTCGATCGCGGCGCCCTCCAGGTGGTCCAGCACGGTATTGCAGCGGGAAATGCCGTTATAGCAATAGTTAAAATACGTGTATACATAGCTATTATCATCCTGTTCGCGGAACTCGTCCAGCTCTTCTTTCGGGAAACCGGAAGCGTCGCCGGTGTTCTTCTGGTAGGAAGTATTGTCCGAGCGCATTTCCGTCAGCGCCCAGTGGCTGCCGGTGTACAGTCCCTGCAGGGGCCCGTAGGCGCCGTTCACTGCCTGCTCAAACTGCTCGGCCGTTTTGAAATAGTCGCCCTCATTCTGGAAATGTTCCGGGGAAATATCCAGGAAGCTCTTGCCACAGGCGGCGAGCAGCAGGCATATGGGCCATATGTATCTGAACTGTTTCATCCGAATAATTTTTATTTTTTAAGGTCGGATGGAACCGGCCGGAACAGGTTTTTGTGAAATAAATGTTGCCTGTAGCCGGTTGCATCTGCGTACTTTTTGGTAGTTATAATTGCAGGTTGGCTCCCAGCGTAAAAGTGGCGGGCACCGGGTAGCCGGTGTAGTTCACGCCGGGCGCCAGGGAGTTGCTGCCATTCACATTCACCTCCGGGTTACCGCGGTAGGAAGAAAATATCCAGGCGTTCTGCGCGCTGAAATACACTCTTACATTGTTCACCGCCTTCAGTTTGAAACTGTAGCCCAGTGTCACATTGCGGATCGCCACGTAGGAGGCGTCCTTTACCCAAAGGGAGTTGATCTCCCGCGCCAGCGGCGTACTGGCCACCGTGGTGGGCAGCAGCCCGTTGCCCGGCTGCTCCGGCGAGCGCCAGCGGTGCTTTACATCGGCTTCCACATTGAACACACCGTCCAGGTTGGTGGTGAACCTTTTGTACAGGTCCAGCACCTTGGCGCCCTGTGAGCCATTGATCAATATGGACAGGTCGAAGTTGCGGTAATTAAAGCGGTTGGTCAGGCCCCAGGTAAAGTCCGGGTAAGGATTCCCCATGATGGTCTTGTCCGCGCTGGTAATATTGCCGTCGCCATTCACATCGCGGTACTTTACGGTGCCGGCTACCTGGCCGGCCTGGTGCGGCGACCGCTCCACTTCCTCCTGCGACTGGAAAATACCTTCAAAGATGTAGCCGTAGAACAGGCCCATGGGCTGACCTACTACGGAAATATTGGTGCTTTCGCTGCCGGATATGATCTGCGCCTTGTTGCCCAGGTTCTGTATACGGTTCCGGTTAAACGAAATATTCAGATCGGTGCTCCAGCGGAACGCTTTGGTGAAGTTGTGCGTGCTGAGCGAAAACTCCCAGCCATGGTTACGTACTTCGCCAATATTGGCAATACCGCTCTGGAAGCCCGATACGCTGGGCACATCAATGGTCTGCAGCATGTCCCGGGTATCGCGTACATAATACTCCCCTATAAAATAGATACGGCCTTTTAACAGCGAGAGGTCAATGCCGATGTCCATCTGCCGGGATGATTCCCAGCCCAGGTCCGGGTTGGCAAGCGCATTCACCCGGATGCCGCTGGCCAGCCCGCTGCCGAATACATAGTTGGTGTTATTGAGAAAATTGCCGCCGTTGTCTATCACCACCCCGGGCAGGTAGGTGTAGTTGCCGATATTGTTGTTACCGGCCAGGCCATAGCTGCCCCTTAGTTTCAGATCGTCGATAAGGCCGGTGGCCGGGAAGAACGGTTCTTCCGAAATACGCCATCCAAGCGATGCGGAAGGAAAATTGCCCCAGCGGTTGTTGGCGCCAAAACGGGAGGATCCGTCGCGGCGGAACACCAGGCTGGCCAGGTAGCGGTCCTTGAATTCGTAATTGATGCGGCCCAGGTAGGACAGTTGCCGCCATTCCTGCACGGTGGTTTGCCCGGTAATAACGGCGGCGGCATTCAGGGTGCGTACATTATCGTCCGGGTACTGGGAGCCGTTGAAATTGCCGTACTCCGCTCTCTCCTGCTGGGCGGTATATCCCAGCAGCAGGGAGAAGTTGTGCGCGCCCCATTGCTTGTCCCAGGTCAGCGTATTCTCGTTCAACAGGTTGAGCAGGTTGGTGGTATTATACGCGCCGGTAGCGGGCTGCGGCGGCGGACTGCGGAAGCCGCCCACATAGGAAGGCACAAAAATATTCTGCTTGTCGTTGCTGTAGTCAATATTGAGGCTGGATTTGAAATGCAGGCCGGGAATGATCTCCCAGTCCGCATATACGTTGGTGAGCGCACGCACGCTGTTCACCTTGTTGGTGGTGTTCTCCAGCATGTTCACCGGGTTGGCGTTGGCAAAGGCATCCGGCGAAGATACCGTGGGCGTAAAGGAGCCGTCCGGCTGCCTTACCGGCGGCAGGGGGCTGTTGAGCAACGCCTGCGTGAGAATGGCGCTGTTAAAGTGACCTTCTGTTTCGCCCAGGTTGCGGATGTTGTAGGTAGGCGAAAAGTTCAATCCCACCAGGATGTTCTTCCTTACGTTCCCCTCAATGTTGGCGCGGAAGGAATAGCGCTGGAAAGCGGTGTTGCGTACGATACCCTGCTGGTTAAAATAACCGCCGGACAGCAGTACGCGCAGGTCTTCCGTGCCTTTGCTCCAGGTAAGGTTGTAGCTCTGTATAGGCGCAGCCCGTGTCATGGCGTCGTACCAGTTGGTGCCGGCGCCCAGGGAATCGGGGTTGCGGTATTCCGCCGGCACGGATGCAGGGTCAAAGGGCTGGCCGGTAAAGGCCGCCATGTCCTGCCGGTGCTCGGTGCGCCATTGCGCATATTCCGCGGCGGTCATCATCTTTACGCGGTTCCGCTTGTACTCCTGCTGTATGCCGGTGTATACGTCCACTTCCAGGCGGGAGGCTCCGGCCTTTGCTTTTTTGGTGGTGATCAGTATCACGCCGTTGGCGCCCCTGGAACCGTAGATGGCTGCAGCCGCGGCATCCTTCAGCACCGTAATGGATTCAATGTCATTGGGACTGAACAGGCTGAGCGGGTTGGAGTACCTATTGTAATTGGTCGTGATGGGAAAGCCGTCTATCACATACAGCGGATCATCGCCCGCGCCAATGGAGCCGGCGCCGCGGATGCGCACCACCGGGCTGCCGCCGGGCGTGCCCGTTACCTGCATTACCTGCACGCCGGCCACCTGCCCGGTCAACTTCTGGTCCACGCTGGTTACCGGCAGGTCTTTGATGGCTTCCGCCTTGATAGTGGACACGGCCCCGGTCACGTTACGCCGGGTCTGCTTGCCATAGCCTACCACGATCACGTCCTGCAGGGATTGGGAGGCCGTCTTTAAGCGTATATCCATGGCCGTTCTGCCGGATACCGGTAGCTCCTGTGTTTCATACCCGATAAAGCTCACTACCAGCACGGCGGCGCTATCGGCCACCTGCAAGCGGAATCTCCCTTCCGGGCTTGTGACCGTGCCGTTGGCGGCATTGCCTTTTACCACCACTGTTACACCCGGCACGGGGTTGCCCTGTTCGTCCCTCACCGTGCCGGTGACCACCTTTTCCTGGAAGAGGGAGAGGCTGCGCGCGGCAGTGTCCAGCGCATACAGCAGTATGCGGTCCTCTATCACCTTAAAGCCAATGGCCATGGGCTTCAGCATTTTGTCCAGCAATACGCCCAGCTTTTCGTTATTGGCCGAAAGCGCCATTTTCCGGTCGGTGCGTATCACTTCCGGGCTGTACAGGAAACGGATGCCCGTTTGCCGCTGCAGCATGGTGATAATGGCGGATATTTCGGCTGATTGTACGGTAATGGTGACCCTTTTATCCAGCAGGTCCTGCGTGGCTGCCCTCCCGGCATATACGGAACAGGCAAAAAACATGACCAATGTGGATAGTATCACTGTGATCCTGATCAGCAGTTTCATAACATGAAAGTTTGTTCGTTAAGTAAAAGGATACTGTGGGCAGCGTGCGCATCGCTGCCGGCGTATAGCCACACCGGTGGAATTGGTTGTAATCAACTATCTATTCATAACACGGAATTTATTTTCTTGCTTATACGGAGCATCCGTTGCCCCGGATCAATATTTTTGTTCCCCTGATCTCATAGGTGGCATGCAATACCTGGCAGATCACCTCCATTCTTGCGTTGAAATCCATATTGGAAATGTCCCCCGAAAAATGACAATTATTGATGCGCTCATTCTCTACTTCTATCTCTATCCCATACACCTGCTCAAAGGCCTGCAGCACTTCTGGCAGCGGCGCCGTGTTGAACACAAAGCGCTCCGCAACGGCTGCGGGTGCATCTTTTACAAGCGCCGTATCAGGCGCCGGGGCTGTTGCCAGGGGCAGGGGATGCTCTACCAGCAGGGCTTCAAACTGCCGGCTGTCCTCGGAATACAGCACTTTCTGGTTGGGCGTAAGTATCACGCCATTGCTGCCGGCTGCGCCGTGCTGCCGGTTGCCGGCGGGCGCCTGCTCATACACCTCCACTTTGCCGCTGCGCACCGTTACTTCCACCTGCTTTTTCCGTTGGTCTGCGCGGATATTAAAGCTGGTGCCCAGCACATGCGTGACCAGGTTATTATAGTACACATAAAAAGGACGGTCGGGATCGTGGCTGACCTCAAAGAAGGCTTCCCCCTGCAGGTAAACCTCTCTTTTACCGGGCGTAAACCGGCGGGGATATAACAGCCGCGCGCCCTGCTGCAGGGTAACGATGCTATTGTCCGCCAATTGTATCTTCAGCGGAGCGGTACCCCTGTTCTCCTTTTCCTGCAGTGCATCTGCGGCGGCCAGTTTTGCCGGCCCCTGCTTTGAAAGGTAATACCGGCTATGAAAGAACAGCCCTGTTGCGAGCAGTACGCCCAGCAGGATACCGGCTGCGGCAAACAGCCGTGTGAGGCGGCTTTGCGTGGTGCGCACGGGCGCAACGGCTTCCTGTTCCTCCCCGGCTGACAAGGCCTGCTGCAGGCGCTCCATTTCCTGCTGAAACTCCTCTTCCGGCAACTGCAGGGCAGCAAAACTGATCAGTTGATCCGCGCTGATGATCACATCCAGCTTTTCAGGATGATTGCGGATCCAGTTCTGCCAGAAGAACACGTCTACCGGGTCCAGCTTAAAGTAGTACCGCAGGTAGGATTCATTGGCCGCAAAATCTTCCGGTTCATATAATGAGTAGTCCATACAGCGCCGTTGTATAATACTAAGTGCCGCCGTAATGCCCATTTTTACTATGAAATACTTATAAAAATTTTGGAGTTATGCTTAATTAACTGGTAATTAAATGATAAAGAGCAGCTTCAGGTATTTACGCAGGATCTTCAGGGAGTCATACACCTGGTTATAAACGGTACGGGTGGTAGTAGTGGTGAGCCTGGATATTTCTTCGTAGCTGCGGTTCTCAAAAAATTTCATGCGGATGATCTCTACCTGGCGCTGCGTAAGCTGCTGCATGGCCCGTCGCACCTTTTCCGCTATCTCCTGTTTTGACTGCAGGCGGATCAGCAATTCCTCGTAAGGATATTCCATTTCCTTTACCCGGGTTTCCGGGTCAGCTACGGTAGGGTGCCGCTGCAGCTTTTCCGCTTCCTTCCATATTTTTCTTTTGAGGCGGGTTTTGAGGTAGGCGGCCACATGCTCCACCGGCGGCAGTTGCTGACGGCTATGCCATATCTCCAGGAACAGCTCATGGATACAGTCCTTTACCAGATCTTTATCGGCACAGCGGCGGAACCCGTCTGCAAACAGCAACTGGTAGCAGGCCTTGTACACGGCGGTAAAAGCTGCCTGGTCATTGTTCCTTATGGCGCTCCAAAGTTGATCTTCCACGGGCGTAGCATTATGTGGGAATAGTGGAATTTAATCAATGGAGCGCAGCCAACTGTCCTATACTGTCATAATTCCCGGGCCCAGATGTTGCGAAAGCTTACCCGGCTGTTGTGCTCCTGCAGCACCAGCGGCAGCTTGTCTGCATGGTATTGATATTCGGGGTAACCGGCATACACCATGGGGCCCTTGATGGGCACATGGTTTTGTATCAGCACGCCGTTATGGAAAACGGTAATATAGGCCGGTGTTTTCAGGGAGCGGTCCGGGTTGAACACCGGGGCTTCAAACACCACGTCATAAGTTTGCCAGGTCTTTGGCGGCAGGCAGGCATTCACCAGCGGCGCATATTGCTTGTAGATACTGCCGGCCTGCCCGTTGTAATAGATACGCCGGGCATACTGGTAGCTTTCATATATCTGCAGCTCGTACAGGCCCATGAACAGCACGCCGCTGTTGCCCATACTGTTGCCATGATCTTCCTGCGGATCAGGAGTTTTCCATTCAATGTGCAGTTGCATGCTGCCAAAAGCCTGTTTGGTGCGGATGTCCTTTGCTTTAGGCACTACCGTCAGCCGGCGGCCCTTTACCTTCCAGGTAACCGCGCTGCTGTCCGGGTGCTCCCATTTAGCAAGGTCTTTTTTCCCTGTAAACAATATAATGGCGTCTGAAGGCGGCTGGCCTTTTTTACCGGGCGTAACCAGCGGCGGCTTGTAAGACCAGTCTTCAGTAGCTGATGGTTTTATTTCCTGCGCCATAGCCGGGGCAGCCAGCAGCAGGAGCAGGATAAAAAAGCAATTGGCTGACTTCATTTATAATCGTTTAGCGTACAACGTGAGGCTGCAGGTGCAACTTCCCGTTCACGGCGTTTACCTGGTAGGTTTTCCCTTTTTGCGCGATGAACCGCAACTTCTCCTGCCCGTAGCGCAGCTCACAATTGCCGCCGGTAGCAGACCTGACAGTTACCTGCTGCAGCTTACCCTCCTGCCAATCCAGGTCCAGCACAAAGCCGCCCCGGGCGCAGATGCCTTTTACCTCGCCGGTAGCCCAGGCGTCCGGCAGGGCGGGCAGCAGGTCAATGTATCCCATATGACTCTGCAGCAGCGCTTCCGCAATACCGGAGGCGCCGCCAAAATTGCCGTCTATCTGGAAAGGCGGGTGTGCGTCAAACAGGTTGGTGTAGGAACCGCCGTGCACCTTGCCGGAAGGTTCTTCCGCGGGCGCCAGCAGTTTGTTGATCATGAGCAGGGCATGATTGCCATCTTTGAAACGGGCCCACAGGTTGATCTTCCAGGCCAGGCTCCAGCCGGTGCCGCCATCGCCCCTGTACAGCAGCGACTGGCGCGCGGCTTTCATCAGGTCCGGCGACTGGTCCCAGGTAATATCCGAGCCGGGGAATACGCCCCATAAATGGGACACATGCCGGTGGCGGTTGTTGGGATCGTCCACATCCTGCATCCATTCCTGCAGTTGCCCGTGCCTGCCAACCTGGTTCGGCGCTATCTGCGGATACATTTCTTGCAGGGTTTTGCGGAAGGAGGCATCTGTTTTCAGTATTTCAGATGCGGCAATGCAGTTTTTGAACAGGTCGCGGATCAGTTGGTGATCCATGGTAGGGCCGGCCACCAGTCCGCCCTGCTCCGGCGAGTTGGACGGTGTGCTGATCAGCCAGCCGGTAGCCGGATCTTTTACCAGGAAATCCACGAAGAAGCGGGCGGCCGCTTTCATCACGGGATAGGCGTTTTGTTTCAGGAATGCTTTATCCTTTGTATAGAGGTAATGCTCCCACAGGTGATGGCACAGCCAGGCGCCGCCGGTCACCCATATGCCGTGGTTGGATGCGTTGATAGGCGCGGCGCCCCGCCACAGGTCCGTATTGTGGTGCAGCACCCAGCCATCTGCCCCATAGTGCTCCTTTGCCACGGCCCGCCCCGCTTCCGACACTTCCTTTGTAAGCATGAACAGGGGCTGCGCACAATCAGCGAGATGCAATACCTCTGCCGGCCAGTAATTCATTTCCAGGTTAATATTGGTGGTATACTTGCTGCCCCAGGGCGGCGTCAACTGGTCGTTCCAGATGCCCTGGAGGTTCAGGGGCTGGGAGCCGGGCCGGGAGCCGGATATCATCAGGTAGCGGGCGTACTGCACGTACAGGGCGGCCAGCGCGGGATCAGTAGCAGCCGTAAATTGCCGGATGCGCTGATCTGTTGGCAACTGCGTTTGCCCCTTACCGAGGTCAATAGAGAAGGTATTGAAAAACTGCTGATAGTCACGGATGTGCGCGGCACGGATATGGTGGTATGACGGCGCGGCCAGTGCACGCATTACCTGTGCACACTGCTCCGCGGGCTTACCGGAAACATCTTTATAATTTTTGTAGCTGGTAGCTGCGGTGAGGTACAGCGTAGCTTCGTTGGCGTTAGTAACGGTAATGCTGCTGTCTGACAGCGTCACCTGCCCGCCTTGCGCGCTTACCTTCAGCCAGCTTTCCCCCTGCAGCACGCCATCGCGCACTTTCAGGGAAAGCGCTAGCGTGCTGTCGTTTATTTTTCGGAACGCATATACCGGTTGTGGTGTTTTCAGGGAAGCGGTAAAGCTGATGCTGCCCGGCTTGTCAGCCCCAAGGTGCACCACGATGGCGTGTTGCGGTGTGGAGGCCAGGTATTCCCGGGTGTACCGTACGCCACCGGCGGTATAGGTAGTGCGTGCAATGGCGGTGTTGAGGTCCAGCTCCCGCCGGTAGTCCGTAACCGTTGCTGCAGTGTCCCTGAAATGCAGCCACAGGTCCCCGAAAGGCTGGTAGTCTGCTTCGTAGTGGGAAGCGGGGGGCGGGCTTTTCAGGCCCATGAAGTGCTCTTCCGCCAGTTGCTCCGCTTCGTCCTGTTTGCCGGCGGCCAACAGGTCGCGTATCTGCTGCAGGTATTGCACGGCGCCGGGGTGCGCATGCTCCCGGGGACCATCGGTCCACAGGGTGGATTCGTTGAACTGTAAATGCTCCGCGTTCACGCCGGCAAATATCATGGCGCCCAGGCGCCCGTTGCCAATGGGCAGCGCGCTGGTCCATTTATCCGCAGGGCGGTCATACCACAGCGTAAGCGCCTGTTTTTTGGCCGGCAATGGCGCTATGATGTGACCCAATGCAGGGGCACTGTATATTTCCGTGCCGTCCGCAAACACGCGGAAGCCCTTTCCCTTGTTGTATTTATTCCCGGTACGGTCCCAGAGAATGGTGAGCAGGCGGCCGTGGTACGGCACCTGGTCCAGGCAGAACCAGTCCCAGGTTCCGGGCGGCAGCAGGGGGTATATTTCCACCTGGTCGTCCTCCCGGGGCTTCAGCCCCACCAGGTCATTGATCACGAGGTCGCAAAAACCGGAGTGGTTGTAAAAGCGGCTGCGCGGGTTGTCTCCTTTCAGCCAGTAGCCGGTCTTTTCATCCTGGTACTCGCCAATGTAAGGCGCGCCGTTCTTCTGATGGGCGCGCGCATAGGTGTGCAGCACCTGCAGGTATACCTGGGGCGTTATGCCGTCATGATGGCGATAATCCGTCAACAGATTGGCCAGTCCTTTCAATGTCTGCGTGGTGGCAAAAGGCCAGATAGCGCCATCCCATTCACAGCCACCGGTGCCGCGGGAACGAAAATCCGGGTGGCGCTGCTCCGCTGTGGTCAGCCCCCAGGGCGCTTTAAAGCCGGCAGGATCGGTAAGCTGCTGCCAGGCTTTGGCATAAGCGGCCTTGTCATCCGGCAGGTTAAAGTACCAGGGAATGAAACCGATCTCCTCGCGGGCATTGGACAGCGGGCCTTTTGCCAGCCTTACCTTGAAGAAAACGGCCGTATCGTCCCAGAGCGTTTGTTGTACGAGGCTTTTCAACTGCGCCGCCAGTTGCGCATAGCGCTGCTGCAGGCTATCGCGGCCGGCCAGCGCCGCCAGTGCCGCCAGGGCTTTGGCATTACCGTACATATAGCTGTTGATGGTAGGACGGATATTCTTATCCCGGCGGGAACCACTGATGGATTCCTCCATGCCGTCCTTCACGTCATGCTGCCAGAACAGTCCATTGGACAGTCCCCGCTCCTGCTCCCACAAACGGTAATCCATATCCAGCGAATCCAGCAGGCTGGTCGCAAAGCTGCGGTCGGCCGTTACCAGGTAACGGTGATAGATCGCGTCTGCCGCCCAGCTACTGAACTGGTGAAAACGGGGGCGTTGCTGCTGCTTGTCCTTTTCCAGCCAGTAGCGGATATACTGGTTTACGTACTGCGTATCGCGCAGCCAGCGGCCTTCGTAGATGTGGTGACCCAGCGCGCAGCTCAAGGCGTTATACCTGCCGGCATGCTTTACCGGGAGGATGAATTCCGTGAATATAAAACCATCCGGCGTTTGCTTCAGGTGCTTGCGAAAGCTCCACCAGCGGTAATAGTAGGTTTGTTCCATCACACTGTCCGGGCATTCAAACAGGGGCACGTTCTGTTCCATCCAGGCGGCTGCGCGGCTGTTGGGCACATAGTTCTTTACCTCACCGGTATCCAGGCTATTGAAGAATTGCACATATTTTTCCAGCTTGCCGGTATTTATTACGGTGGCTTTATCCTGTGCACGTATAGACGATAGAACCGTACACGCAAGGAAATGGATTGTTATCAATAAATGTTTCATAAATATGAATGATTTTGAAGTAGGAAGTAGGATGTAAGACTCCCTACCTCTTACTTCCTACCTCTTATTTCTTTCTTCTTACTTTCAGGATTCCCTTCATCACGGCATAGTGCCCGGGAAAAGTGCATACGTATGTGTAATCGCCCGCTTGTTTGGGCGCAATGAAATAAATGCTTTGCGATTTGCCCGGCTCCAGCAGGCAGGTATTGAACAACACTTCCTTTGACGCCGGTACATAGGCGAGCTGCGATCCGTTCAGCCCCATTTCCATGGCGGCCTTGCCCACTTCATTGCCCTTGCCGGGATTTACGATCACGAGGTTGTGCAGCATGTCGTCGTTGTTGTTGAACACCAGCTTCACCCGGGCGCCTGCCGGCACTTCCATTACTTCCTGGTCGTACTTCAGACCGGGTTTGGTACCTATCTGCAGCTCCACATCGGGGCCTTTGTCCCAGCCCACCGGTTGTTCGGTCACGCACTTGGCAGGATCGCTGCCGCAGCCGGCTTTGTTGCTGGCCGCTGCAGCCAGGCTCCTGGGCGTTACCGCGCATGCCGGCGCAGCGCTGCCGGCAGGAATGGCGTTGAGGCTGTAATATCCTGCATTGTGCAGCAGCGGTACGCCCGCCTGTGACTGCAGCCCGGATACGTTCACCTCATGAATGTAGCCTTCGCGCAATCCATTCACGTAGATCCTTACACGCCGCCCGTCATCCGATACTTCTGTTTTTACCACCGGGCAGGACTGCTGGTTGATAATGGGGCTGCCGTACTTGCGGTGATAGCTGTACGTAAACCCGGTCACACGAAATTTATTAATATCGGCCGCCTGCTTTTTATTAACGGGCAGGGTAAATTCCAGCTCAAAGCCATTGCTCTGCGCACGGATAGCTTTCATCTCAAACGGCGTGCTGCCCCTGAACTGCACCCGCTGCAAACCGTACAATTCCGGGCCGGTGGAAGCCCAGCCGCGGCTGGTCATTCCCACGAACAGGGAATGATCGCTGCCCCATGCCATGCGCAGCACACCGGAGGAAAACCCCTCCAGGAAAGGGAAGCAGGCGCCCTGGTATTTACCGTTCACCTTTTCCAGGAAGGCGCGCATTACCTTGCTGTGTCCCTGGTCGCCTACCAGCAACTGCCCTTTAAAGGGGCCGAACGCATCATTATTGATGGCCAGGATATCCGCCGTGGAAATACCCATTAAGGTATGCGGGAACCAGACACTGGGCTCCTTAAAAGCGGAGAACTTACGCGCAAAATCATGCAGTATGCCAATAGAGTCCGGGAACTGTTCCGGTTTTAAATATACCGGCGATCCCGGTTCCCCGGACCAGCGCAAGCCGGCGGGATGCCCGGCAAAATCGCCATAGGCAATATGGGTGATCCTGCCGGAACCAATCCAGTCTCCCTGGTTCTCCGCAAAAAAGATATCGCCGTTCTCCATCAGCCCGAAACCTGCGGGAGAACGCATGCCGGTAGCAAAGGGACGCATGGTGCCGTCGGGTTTTACCTGCATCATCCAGCCCCGCCATTTGGCCAGGCTGGCGCCCCGCCCTATCCAGGAAAGATTGAGCGTAACGATCATATCGCCGTTGGGCATGAACAGTGGCCCGTAAGAATATTCATGGTAATTGCCGGACAAAGGCCAGGAGGCTACGGTCTGGAAAAGATCGGCCTTGCCGTCCTTGTCCGTATCCGTTACGCGGGTCAGCTCGGAGCGCTGCGTCGTATAGAAGGAACCGTTATGCCAGGCCAGGCCCAGCGTTTCGTGCATACCGGCGGCAAAACGGGTATACTGCGGTGTTCCTGGTTTCCGTTGATAAGGATCTTTGATCAGCCATATCTCGCCATGCCGCGTGGCCACGCCCAGTTGATCATCCGGGGTGAACGCAAGGCCCCCCACCTCCAGCACCACGCTGTCCGGTATGGGCACATTGGTGATGGAATAATACCTGCTTTCGGGTCCCTTCCTGCCTGATTGCGCTGCTGCCAGGTATGTTAATGACATTCCCCACAGCAGTAACAAAAAGCGCCTGTATTGCTTGCTTATCATATTCTTTACCAGATAATGGAATAATGAATGTTGACCGTTTTATTACCGGGCTGCAGGGGCAGCACCAGCCGGTATTCGTCCTTATTGTGCTGTATCTGCACATCCGCCGTTGTTTCGATGTAATAGCGCTTGTCGTCTATAGCATAGCTGCCGTCGGGCAGCTTTTCAATGATGCCGCCGCTGCCTAGCAGCCACCAGGCATTACCGCTCCCCGGCTCCTGGTTGGTGATGGTCACCTCCCTTACCAGCCCTTTGCCATCTTCCCGCGGATGCAGGTAATCTTCCACCGCCCATTGATGCAGGGTGTAAAAGAATACGGGCAATCCGCCGGGCAGCAGCTTATAGCCACGGTTGGTGTAGCTGCTGCTGTCTTCCCGTATGGCAGCAGGCCAGGCCGCATCTGCAGATGACAGTTCCGCAATGCAGGGCACACCGGCCAGCTCCAGCGTAGCGCCCAGGGGTTTGGCCAACTGCTTTTCACCGCGCTCGTGCCACATTTCCGCTACGTCTATAAAGCGCCCGTGCCAGGCCATCAGCGGGCTGTAGTTCACCAGCCCGTAGGCATAATTGATATTTCCCGGGATACCTACGGCAATGCTGTAGGGATTCACTTCGCCCTGGTGCTGCATAAAGCCGCGCTGCACCACCGGCATGCCTTTTACCGGGTACTCCATGGCAGGAGACGGCTCTACCGGTCTTTCGGATGCAGGCGTAGTCAATGCCGTAAATGGAATATGCGGGCCTTCATAGCGCAGTACCAGGCTTTCGTCATAATTGGCATAGCTGAGCTGGAAGAAATGCTCCCCCTGCTGCAGGGTGGTATCGCCGTAGTAAACATCCAGGAAATTGCGTGTGCCGCCATTATTGGCGACCTGGTTGCTGTCGATCATCAACCGCACCGGGCCACCGCTCTGTACGGTGAAAATATAATCGCCGGTAGCTGGTACCTGCAGCTTGCCTTCCAGCACCAGGTGCGCGCGCTTATCGCCTACGCGGTAGGTCAGTGAGTCTGTACGGCCGGTACGGACAGGCATGAGCAATTTTAAAGTATCATGGTTCTTAAATACGCCTTCGTATACACGGAATTGCATATCCGCCAGTTGTATGCGCGCATCGCCATAAGTTTTGTAGCGGATATTACGGAAGGCCACAGGCCCTTGCTGCACCAGGAATTGCAGCGGGCCCGCAGCGGGCGCCTGCCGGAGCGCGATATCCTGCGCAGCGGCTGCCAGGGCCGGTTCCAGGTGCAGCGGGCGGCCGTTCAATATCACTTCGGCAAAACCGGCGGCGGTAGCGCTGTCCTGCGGATGACCGGAACGGGCGGCTTTGAATTTCACTTCCAGGTGCTGCCAGAGGCCCGGCGCTTTGCAGGCGTTGAGCAATGGCGGCTGCCCGGCCACACTGCCGCAATCGCCGGCCACCAGGCTGTCTTTCAGCCAGCTATCCTTTAATTGCAGGGGGTATTTTCCCTGGAAAAGGATCGCGGCATTGGCGCCGGCGGAAAGCATAAAGTCCAGCTCCAGGTCCATATCCCGGTGCTTCCAGGTGGTGCCCAGCGCCGTGTTGCTTTTGGCGCCGGTAAACACCAGTATGCCTTTACCTTCCGCCGCCTCCAGGTAATGCGGCTGCTGCCGGCTGGCATATACATTGCCCGCAACGCGCCAGCCGGGATCTGCGGCCGTGAAGGCATCCAGGTTGTCCAGGCTTAATTCCTCCATAGGCAGGGCTTCCGGCCGGGAAAGCGGTTGCTCCGTAGCAGTGGAGCAGGCTGCCAAAACCAGCGCCATGGAACCGTGCAGTAAAAAAGATCTGAGAGACATTGATTGCTATCGAAAAAGATTAAAGTTTATCACAACGTTATCTATACTATAGTATACTACCTGCAAACATAGCGGCTTCATTATGGAAATGCAAACCGCTTATCAACTATCCGGACCAGGTCCGGTATATCATAGTACTGCAGTGCGCGCGGTATAACGGCGCTGTAATGGTCTTTGTCCATTACGTTCCGGATCATATCCGTGAAGGATGATACGTAGCGGTCTGCCTGCAACTGGCTGATCCGTTCATCTATTACGGCAGCATGCAGCGCTGTCAGCGCCATCATGCCGGATGCTTTCACCCGGATAGCGGCGCGTTGAAAGGCAGCATCCGACTGCAGGTAATCCAGCAGCAGCAACAGGTCTGTTACCCGCTGCCCCGGCAAGGGCCGGCCCATGTGCAGGGAGGAGACAGCGTTACGGTATTCCCGGTTGTAGAATTTCGGATGATTGAAAGCCGGCAGGTCTGCCGTTTCGCCGGTGCCGCGCAGGTCCGGCAGCAACACCGCCTGCCCTTTCCGGAGGCAGGATTGGATGAAGGCCGTGCTGTCCAGCCAGGCACGCTTCCCTTCATCGCGCAGGCATATCCATACGTCCTGCACCGCGGTGCGGCCCTCCGGCCGGATGAGCAGGAAGGGCAGCGGCGGCTCCTGCGGGCTACGCAGCAAGCACTTTTCCCAGGTATATCCCGCATACTGTATCGTATCTATATGCGCTACCTGCACGGGAGCCCGTTGCGGGTGAACACCCAGCAACTGCCGCAGTGTATCGGCAAAAGCCGTTCCCCTCGCCTGCTGCCGGAATTGCCGGCGCTTTGCTGCCAATGCATCGGCGGTTTGCAACAGGTGCTGCTGCACAGTTACTTCTCCCGGTATGCTGTTATTCACTTCACCGGTGGTGGTGCAGAAGAGCATTTCCGGGGACAAAACTTTGGCCGGTGTTTCTTTTATGCGGCGGTCATCCCCGTACAACCATCTCCGGAACCATTGCACCGCTGCTTCCCGCTTGGGTTGCGATATGCCATGCCCGTCGTCTATTGTTACCATGCTGAGGCGCCGGGGCGCCCCCAAAACAGCATAGCATTTTTTTGCTTCTTCATAAGCCAGCTCGGCGCCGGTATAGTCCACGAAATCATAGCGCCCGGCCAGCACCAGCAAAGGCTTTGGCGCCAGCATGTGCATATAGTCCGCTATCTCCAGGCCCAGCTTCCCTTCATTGGGGAGCTGTACACAGCCGTCCAGCGGGCCGGCCAGCTCAAAGGTCCTTTCGCGGGTAGTGATATAGCTGCATACCGCGGCCACCTTTATACGCGGCTCAAAGGCCATGAAGTAGGCCGCCTGCGTACCGCCCCCGGAATTGCCCAGGCAGCCGATGCGCGCCGTGTCTACTTCCTTGCGGGACAACAGGTAATCCAGCCCGCGCTCATTGTCCCACAGCTCGTACGCCGCCGCGCTGGAACCTACCAGGGCGGCGGCAGCGTTCAGCAAGGTATGCTCCGTGGTGCCACCGCGTGTTAAAGGCTTGCCGGCATTGTCTGTCAACTGGTGCCGCTCCCCCTGCGAGATGGGATCGATCATCAGCACTACAAAGCCATGGCGCGCCAGCAGGATGGCGGTTTGCTGGTAAGAGGGCGTAGCCTTTGCCGTTGGCTCATGGCCGCAGAACAGCAGCGCACCGGGAAAAGGGCCATGGCCCCGCGGCACATACAGGCTGGCCGTAACATGATGCCCGGGAAAGCTCTGGTACAATACCTTTTCAATACGGTAGCCATCCTGCTGCAGTGTGCCCGTTACCTTCGCCTCCAGGGGCACTTTTTCCGGCAGCAGGCCCAGTAACTGCCGGTAATCCCTGCGCAGCTCATCCTGGTAGGCGCGCAGGCCCTGCGGCGACTGCATGGCCTGCTGCAGCCGTTGCCTGCGGATATCATACTGCTGATGCAATTGCTGCATTAAATAGGTATTGAGCATTTCATGCCCGCTCCATTCAATCACATCCGAGGACTGGGCATGCGCCATTTGCGGACCAAGCAGCAGGACCAGCCCTGCTGCCATGGCCAACAAATAATTGTACACATAACACTTATTTTCTGAAAAAACAGGCTTCATATCTTATCCTTCATTCTTCTTATTTCCTACTTCTTATTTCCTTTTTCCAACGGAACCCAGCCATTAAAAACATGCGCCGGGGTCAGCTCCTTTGCAGCGGCCGCGCTTAGCTGGCGCGCCCATGCCACCCTTTGCGCCGTGCCGGCGCCGGGACCGGTGTTGTGGTATTCCGCATAGCGGGCTGTTTGTTCATTGGCCGGCTTGCTCCAGTTGTGCCAACCCTGCGGCAGTATGTGGCTGCCCAGCCAGCAGTCCGCAAATATAGTGGCGCCGTATGGGCGCCAGGGCCTGCCCAGGTACACCTTGCTTACGCCGGTATCTGCCGTGAGCCTGCAATGCAGGAACACGAAGCCATAGGGCTGGTACCGCGTAGTGGAAGCAGCGGTCACATAGGAATCCTTTTTACTGTGAATAGTGCAGTTGTTGAAAATAACGGTGGAAGCGCCGAATATAAAATCAGTGGTGCCTTCTATGTAACAGTCCGTGTAATACTGGCGGCTGCCTTCCCGGCCGGCATACAGGGTATCCTGGTTGCCCAGCAGGCGGCAGTTGCGAACGATACAGCGGTCGCCCTCCACGTGCAGCGCCACGGCCTGTCCTACCGGGCCGGCGGCATTCTCAATCGTAAGGTTGTCTGCCGTAAAATCATCGCCGGCTACCAGCACGGTGTAGGTGGTGAACGTCCGGTGCCTGGCATTCCCGTTCAGGTATTGGCCGGGATAGGCTTTACCAGTATAGTCCGCATTGGTGATAATAGTGCTGTCCCTGCTTTCGCCGCTGAGGGATATCATGGTCTTCCAGGAAGGAATGACCAGCTTTTCACGGTATATGCCTTTTTTAATGAATATCCTGACAGGCGCCTGTGAAAAATCGCGCACACTGTTCACTGCTGCCTGTATGGTGGTAAAATCGCCGCTGCCGTCCTGTGCCACCAGGATATCGTATGGTTGATCCCGCGCCTGTAAGGGGCGCACCTGCATGGCATATAATATCGTCAGAAAACTCAGGACCAGTATTTTCATTCGTGGATAATTTTTTGTTAGCGGTCTCATGGAACCTCGCATTAACATGTCCTTGTGTGAGAGGAATGTATCATGCGCAGTCTGGCGGTCAAACTACAGAAATATCTATGGAAAACAGCAATTTTTTACGCAAACGTTACCGGTGTTTCACGTTGCAAATGCATGAACAGACAGTGCAGGATACCCGTTTGCCCCGGATCACCGAACTTTAAAAACATTTAATTTTGTTTAATTTTCTTTTATTTTCATGATTCATTCCACGATCTTATGCCCGTCAACCGAAGAAGATTTATCCAACTGTCCACCTTATCTGCAGCCAACATCGGGCTGCTGGCGCTGGCCCGTAAAACAGGGTTTGCCAGGGATACAGCTCCCCTACATGCGGCGCAGCACTACCGCAACTTCCTGTCTCCTGCACAGCCTTACCAGCCCGGGTGTTTCTGGTGGTGGTTTAACGGGCTGGTAAGCAGGGAAGGCATTACCCGCGACCTGGAAGCATTCCGGGAAAAGGGAATGGGCGAAGTGCTGCTCATTAACACCGCGGGAGGATTGGGCGGCGCACAGATGCCGCAGGGCGCCCCATTCCTTTCTGATGAATGGCGGGCATTATACCGGCATGCCCTGCAGGAAGCTGCGCGGTTAGGCATTACCGTAGGCGTTAACTTTTCATCCGGCTGGTGCATGGGCGGCCCCTGGATCACGCCGGAGCATGCGGGGCGCTGGTTCCTGCAGTCCAAACTGGCGCTTACCGGCCCGCAGCGGTTCTCCGGCCAACTGCCGCTGCCCGGCAACCGTGATGGCTATGATCACGTGTTCAACCCGCCGGGCTTCAAATCATACATTGACCTGCCGCTGGAACAACTGGATTACCGTGATAGCGCCATTGTAGCTTTTCGTGTAGCCGATGAAGAAAGCGCCCGCCTGGATGATGCACGGAAAAAGCTGCTGCCCGCCAAAACCAACCGCAAGGACGCCAGCAATTTTATAAAATCAAAAGATGTGATGGGGCCTGTGCTGGAGCCCTGGCAGCCACAGGCAGGCGACCAGCCCATTGCGGTGGAGGACGTGATTGACCTTACAGGTAAAGTGAATGCTGATGGCTACCTGGAATGGGAAGTACCGGCCGGCCACTGGATCATCCTGCGCACGGGGCATCGCATGACCGGCTCCAAACTGATGATCGCGCAGCCGGAAGCCAACGGCCTGTCCGTAGACTGGCTGAGCAGCCAGGCGGTGGACCTGCAGTTTGCGCATCTCGGGAAATACATCATCGGGGACGCCGGTCCCCTGAAAGGCACTACCCTGCAGTACCTGGGCGATGACAGCTTCGAGGACGGCTTCCCTAACTGGACGCAGCGCATCCTGGAACATTTTGAACATTACCGCCGGTACGATCCCCGCCCCTACCTGCCAGTGCTGCATGGTTACATAGCGGGCAGCGCCGCCCTGTCAGACCGTTTCCTGCATGATTACCGCAAAACCGTGGCGGACTGCATGGCGGATGAGCATTACGGCCATTTTGCGAAACGCTGCCATGAACAGGGACTACAGGTACGCAACGAATCTGCAGGCCCCAGCCGCTCCGGCACCATGTGCATGGACGGGCTGAAGAACCTGGGCCGCAGCGACCGCCCTACCGGCGAATTCTGGCTGGGCCTGCGCCACGATGAACCGGGCGGGCTGGATGAAAAGCAATCCTATGGCATTACCCGGCTGGAAGGCGGGCAGAACAAGGTCACCAAGATGGTGGCTTCCGCAGCGCACCTGTATGGAAAGCAAACCGCTTCTGCGGAAGCCTTTACCTCTTTCCGCCACTGGCTGGATTATCCCGGCAATATGAAACAGGCCGCGGACCGCGCTTTCTGTGAAGGCATCAATCATTTCCTGATCCACTCCACTACCTGCACCCGCCCGGAAGACGGGAAACCCGGCTATGAGTACGGCGCCGGCACCCACTTCAACCCGAATGTAACCTGGTGGAGCCAGTGCGGCCCTTTCCTGGCCTACCTGGGGCGCTGCCAGTACCTGTTGCAGCAGGGGCTTTTTGTGGCGGATGTGCTGTACTACAACGGCGATGTAGCGCCCAACATCGTGGCGCCCAAACATACCGATCCCGCCCTGGGCAAAGGATACGATTATGATGTATGCAACGAGGAAATACTGCTCACCCGGCTGTCTGTAAAGAACGGGCGCATTGTGCTGCCGGATGGTATGAGCTACCGCGTGCTGGTACTGCCGGACGACAAACGTATGCCGGTTCCCGTTATACGGAAAATAAGCGAACTGGTAAAAGCAGGCGCCACCGTTATTGGCCCGCAGCCCGAACAGGACCCGGGATTGCATAACTACCCGCACTGCGATGCGGAGGTACGGCAAATTGCAGCAGCCGTATGGCGCAGCAAACGGGTGCACACTAAGCGGAGCATCCGCGAAGTACTGCAGCAGCAGGGCGTACAGCCGGACTTCGTGTATGACAGCCCGGATGCGTTCATTGATTTTATTCACCGCCGCGATGGCGATACGGATATTTATTTTGTAGCCAACCGGAACAACCGCCCGGAAAAAGTGGAGGCCGTTTTCCGGGTGAGGAACAAACAACCGGAGCTGTGGGACCCGGTGAGCGGTGAAAAAAGACTGCTGGCAGCGGGCGCGGCTGCCAATGGCGGCACTGCTGTTTCGCTGTCATTCGCACCTTTCCAGTCCATGTTCATTATTTTCTCCGGCGCTTTACAAAAGCGTACAGGCGTAAATTTTCCGGCAGTGAGTGACCTGCAGGAGATCAGCGGCAGTTGGGAACTGCGCTTTGACCCTGCATGGGGCGGCCCTGCTTCCGTTGTATTTCCCACGCTGACCGACTGGACGCAGCGGCCGGAAGCAGGCATCCGGTATTATTCCGGCGCGGCGCATTACATTAAACAGTTTGATATGGATACCATGCCCGGTGCCGACGCCACCGTATTCCTGGACCTGGGCATAGTAAAGAACATCGCCTCCGTAAAACTGAACGGGCAGGACCTGGGCATTGTATGGACAGCTCCCTGGCGGGTGAATATTACCAAAGCGGCCCGCGGGAAAAACAACCTGCTGGAAGTGGAAGTGATCAACCTCTGGCCCAACCGTTTGATCCATGACGCTACCCTGCCCGCCGGCGAACGGCTCACGCATACCAACATCGTTTTAAAGAAAGACGCCGCCTTGCTGCCATCCGGCCTGCTGGGACCTGTAAAGATCACTGTTGAAGAAACGCGCGGGAATGATTAATTTTCTCCCTCACGGATGGAAGCGATACATATGTCTTACAAAAAATTCATTTTCTTTCTATACACGGTACTGATCTGCACGCCTGCTGCATTTGCACAGCATCCGTTACTGGATGATTACAATATCACCTGGCGCACGCAGAGCCGGCATGCGGGCGAATCCATGCCCTGCGGCGGCGGCGATATCGGCCTCAATGTATGGGTAGAAAATGGCGAGCTGCTGTGCTACCTCTCGCAAAGCGGCTGGTTTGATGAAAACAACACCCTGCTGAAAGCAGGCCGGATCAGGATAAAGCTTACACCCAATCCCTTTGAGAACGGCACCAGTTTCCGGCAAACACTCCAACTGCAGGAAGGGCGCATTGATATCAGCGGCGGTAAAGGCAGGCATACCGCCAACATCCGTGTATGGGTAGACGTATTCCGCCCGGTGGTGCATGTGGAGGTCAACAGCAATACACCTGTCACCGCTACTGCGCGCTACGAGAACTGGAGAACACAGGACCGCACGCTGGCGAAAGGCGAGCTGCTGGCCTGCGCCGGCTACAAGGGCTACAAAGGAACGGTGACCGCCAGGCATGATGAAGTGGACTTTGACCATAATGCCGTGCTGTTCTATCACCGCAACCGCGACAGTGCTTCGATATTTAACCTCACCGTACGGCAACAAGGACTGGCCGGCATACAGCAACAGCTCTGGAATCCCCTGCAGGGGCTGACCTTCGGCGGCCTGATGTGGGGCGCGCGCATGGAACCCGCGGGCATTGACAGCGGGCAATACGTGAATACTCCTTATACCGCCTGGCAACTGCACAGCACAAAGCCTGCCCGGTCGCACCGCATCCATGTACTGCTGCACGCAGCACAGGCGCCGGCGTATGCAGACTGGTACAAAGGGCTGCAGCAACAAATAAAAAAAGTGAAAGTTGCGGATAAAACTGCTTCCCGGGAAACCCGGAACTGGTGGCGGCAGTACTGGCAGCGCAGCTATATCTTCATTAACAATGATACCGCTTCCACGGAATGGCAGGCCGGCAGGAACTACCAGTTGTTCCGCTATATGCTGGGCTGTAACGCCTATGGCGCCTATCCCACCAAGTTCAATGGCGGCCTGTTTACCTACGATCCTGTTTTTGTGAATGAAAAATACCCTTTCACACCGGATCACCGCAACTGGGGCGGCGGCACCTTTACCGCGCAGAACCAGCGCCTGGTATACTGGCCCATGCTGAAGAACGGCGACTTTGATATGATGAAGGCGCAGTTTGATTTCTACCTGCGTGCGTTGCACAACGCGGAAGCCAGGACCCGGTTTTACTGGAACCATGCAGGGGCCTGCTTTACGGAACAAATGGAGACCTTCGGACTGCCCGCAGCAAGCGAGTATGGCTGGAAACGGCCCGCTTATTTTGATGCCGGTGTGGAGTACAACCGCTGGCTGGAATATGAATGGGATACGGCGCTGGAATTCTGCCTGATGATACTGGACATGCAGCGCTTTACCGGGCAGGATATTTCCCGTTACCTGCCGCTGGTAGAAAGCTGCCTTACTTTCTTTGACGAACATTACCAGTACCTGGCCAGGCGCCGCGGGGCGCAGGCGCTGGACGGTAACGGCCACCTGGTGCTGTACCCCGGCTCTGCCTGCGAAACGTACAAAATGACGTACAATTCCACCACCACTATTGCCGGGCTGCACACCGTTACCAGCCGCATGCTGGCGCTGCCGGACAAATATCTTTCCGCTGCCCGACGCCAAAAGCTGCAGGCCCTGCTGCAACGCATACCGCCGCTCTCATTCCGTAACATGCAGGGGCATACTACCATTGCGCCGGCCCAATCCTGGGAGCGGATCAATAATGTAGAAACGCCGCAGCTATACCCGGTATTCCCTTACGGGATGTTCGGTATCGGAAAGGCCGGCCTGGACACGGCAGTAAATACCTGGCTGTATGATACGACGGCTGTTCAGCATCGCGGTTACGTGGGCTGGAAACAGGATAACATCTTCTGCGCCCGCCTGGGACTAACGGATACGGCTGCCCGGTATACGCTGGAAAAACTGAAGGATGCCCGGCCCCGTTTCCCGGCTTTCTGGGGCCCCGGCTTTGACTGGACACCGGATCATAACCAGGGCGGCGCGGGCATGATCGGGCTGCAGGAAATGCTGATGCAAACGGACGACCGGCATATTTATCTCTTCCCCGCCTGGCCGGCTACCTGGAATGTGCGCTTCAAACTACATGCGCCTTATAACACCACAGTGGAGGGCGTGCTGCAGGATGGGAAAGTAACCATGCTGCAGGTAACACCGGCGGAAAGAAGGAAGGATGTGCAGGTAATGCTGCAGTAGCTTACTCCGCCTTTATCCTCACCTCCCCTGCTTTTAACCCATCCGCAGCAGCTTTCACCACGATCTCTCCTGCCTGCCCGGTGGACCTGACAATCACCAGGCAGCGGCCCTGCCAGGCTTTGCGCTGTGGGCGCTGGTAACTTTCCACGCTGCGGGGATTGGCATTGCCTACGCCTGCAATAGTACCCGGGCCGGTTATTGTAAACTGTATCTCGTCTTCCGCTTTGGGATGGCGCACGCCGTCTGCATCCTGCAGCGTTACGGTAATGTAGCTCAGGTCCTGCCCGTCTGCATGAATAGTGGTACGGTCGGCATTGAGTTCCAACTGCACCGGTGAAGCGGCCGTGCGTAACACGGCATTATTGACTTCCCTGCCACGGGTGTAGCCAATGGCTTTTAAAGTGCCGGCCTTATAAGGCACCTGCCATACGGCGGTAAATTTATTGGAGCGGCTGGTGGCTTTCTTTCCCAGGGAGCGGCCGTCCAGGAAAAGCTCCACCTGCTCGCAGGAAGAATATACATTCACCTCCAGGGGTTTGTTTTCATGTCCGGGCCAGTTCCAGTCCGCCACTACATCGTGCCATTCCCAGTGGCTCCAGTCCACCTTATCGTGATTGATGGGGAAGGAAGGTTGCGGCGGTTTCACAAAAACGGCTAGCTGATCCTCTTTCCAGAGGGCATCGCGGTAATAAGATTGCGGGCGCTTCCATCCGCAAATATCTATATCACCGCAGTAAGCCAGGTTCCAGGGATAGAACCACTGCGCCTGCCAGTAGCCCAGCCAGCCGATGCTGGCCTCTCCAATGTAATCGAAAGCGGTCCATACAAAATCGCCCACCACCCAGGGGTGATCCTCCACGGCGGTCCAGTATTCAAAGGCTTCCAGCGGGAAGGATTCGGTAGCGATGATTACGCGCTCAGGCTTACGCTCATGACTCACTACATACTTGTCGCGGGCGTAGTTGTAGCCCGCTATATCCAGCGTGGACAGGAACGCGTCTTTATCCGGCGCAATACCGTTCACGCCGCAGGTAATAAAGCGGGTGGTATCTACGGTACGGATAAAGTCGCTGAGCATTTTGGCCACGCGGGCTACTTCCGGCTTTTCGCGGTGGGGGATCTCGTTACCGGTGCTCCACATAATGACGGAGGGATGGTTGCGGTCGCGGTATAACATACTTTCCAGGTCGCGCTGCCACCATTCATTAAAGTAACGGTGATAGTCATCCGGGTTTTTACCATCGCCCCAGATATCAAACGCCTCGTCTATCACCAGCATGCCCAGCCGGTCGCAGGCATCCAGGAAAGCGGGAGAAGGCGGGTTGTGCGAGCAGCGGATGGCATTGTAGCCGCTGGCTTTCAGCAGGGCCACACGGCGCTCCTCAGCCCTGTCAAAGGCTTTTGCGCCCAGCGGCCCGTTATCGTGATGCACGCAGCCGCCTTTCAGCTCCAGTGGCTGCCCATTCAGGCGGAAGCCGTTTACCGCATCCGCGCTGATGGTACGTATGCCAAAGGGTGTGCTCATTTTATCCGTCAACTGCGCGCCCTGGTATACTTCGGTGATGACGGTGTACAACACCGGTGCATCTACTGACCATAATGCAGGATCCCGCACGGTCATATCCTGGTTCCATTGGCCGGTAGCCAGGGAATCCATCTTCTGCGTGGTTTCGGTAGCCGCTACTGCCTTGCCTGCGGCATCCACGATGCGGGTCACTACTTTTACTGTAGCCGCGTCGCGCGTTTCGTTCTTTATTTTTGCCTGCACCTGCACCTTTGCAGCGGCTTTGCTTACAACAGGGGTAGTGACAAACGTGCCCCATTGCGCTACATGCAGCGGGTGCAGGACCTTGAGCCACACATGACGGTAGATGCCGGAGCCGGCGTACCAGCGGCTGTTCTCTCCTTCATTCCGGACCTTTACGGCCAGCACATTTTTCTCCCCGAACCTGATGCGGTCGGTGATATCATACCAGAAAGACGTGTAACCGTAGGGGTGCTTGCCCATGCGCTTGCCGTTGATGTACACTTCGGCATTCATATACACGCCGTCAAACTGCACCTGTATGCGCTTTCCTTTGTCTGCAGCCGGTATGGTAAAGGTTTTGCGGTACCAGCCGGTGCCGCCGGTGGTAAAACCGCCATTGGGCTGGCTGATGGCATCGGGGCTGAAAGGGGAATTAGTGCCGGGCAGGTCCTCAATGCTCCAGTCGTGCGGCAGGTCTACCTTTCGCCAGCCGGCATCATCGAATCCCGGTTCATCTGCGCCCTGTGCGCCCCCGCGATGGAAGCGCCAGTCCGCATCAAAAAGCTGCACACGGTTGTTGTCCTGCGCATTTGCGCCCGCAGCAATCAATAACAATAGCACAAAAAATATCTTCATGACAGTCTGTTAATCATTTCCCTGAAAATTGCACTTCGCTTTCACCCATATCTTTGGAAGTAGCCACCGCAATGCCGCGCTGGTCGGCCTTATTAACGGCGCAATAAAAATGGTATACCACGCCATCATGGTATACTACACTGGACTTGTGCGCAAAACGGTCGTCATAAGGCGCTGAAGAGCTGATCAGGTCTTCCCCTTCCCAGTCGGTCCAGTGCACCAGGTCATAAGAGCAGGCAAAGCGGTTAAAGGCGCCCGGCCGGTCCTTCCAGAAAGCGCCGAAATAGAACATCACCCATACGCCGTTCAATTGCTGTATCTGCGGATCGCCGGTGATGCCCGCATGGTGGTTCAGCACGGGGTCCTTGCCCAGGCGCTGCCAGTGCACCATGTCGTTTGACACGGCCATTCCTATGCGTTCCTTTCCCCGCTTGGGTTTCAGGCTGTCGCCTTTGGCGTTGTAATACATTACAAAAGGATAGCCGGTAGTTTTGTTGCGGTCCCATATCACGGTGCTTTTATACAAAGTATTATTTTCCCACCAGCCGGCGGTTTTATCCGTAGCCATCAGCACCGGTTCAGGCAGGCGCTGCCACTCGTGCGGCACGGATGGGTCCTTGCGGGTATAGGCCATGCCAATGGACAGCAGCCCCTGCTCATAGCCCCGGCTGCCGCCGCCAATATAGGTCATCCAGTGTTTGCCCTTGTAAGCCTGCCATTCATAGCTGCCACCCCAGCGATAGTCCTGTAATGCAACATAGCCGGCTTTCTGGTTGTTGTCCCAGTCCGTAGTGTCGGAGAAGGACAGCAGCCGCCCCAGGGTTTTCCAGTGCAGCAGGTCCTCGCTGCCGGACAGCCAGGTTTCGTATCCGCGGCCATCATACACAATGTAGGTCATGTACCATTTATCTCCTTTGCGGAACACGCTGGGACAATCCAGCTTTTTACTGTCATCTGCGGGCACCAGCACCAGCCCGTATTTATGCGGTGTTTTCACCTGCCCGTAAATATTTTGCATTACGCTGGCAGGCACTTCACGAACGGCGTGTTGTGCGTGAGCAGTACCCGCCACCAGGAGCAGTACATAAGTAAATATCTTTCCCAGGATCTGCATGTTGTTAAAATTAATCATCGGTGTTGAGTATAGTGACCGGGCCTAATAATCCCGCCCGCAGCAATGGTTTTCCTTCCAGGCGGTAAGGCGCCGTGGTGCGGGTAATGCGCTGCGCTTCCGGCAGGGCTTGATCCCCGATCAAACGGTTGGCCCAGGTGTTGGTAACTTCAATGCGCAGGTGGTTACGGCCGGGACGCAATGCCTGCGTAATATCCACGCGGTAGGGAGGCGTCCAGGCTATGCCGCAGGGCATGCCATTGAGGCGCACTTCCGCAATATTCGCCACATCGCCCAGGTCCAGCCATAGGTGGCCATCTTTGGCAGGCCTCTTTTTCCAGTCAAAGGTCTTTGTATATACGGCCGTACCGGCATAATACCCGATGCCGGGCTCCGGCCGCCGGCTCCAGTCCTCCAGCGCAGCAAAGCTGAGCGGTTTTGCCGGGCCACCGGCGGATGGATCAAAAGCCACCTGCCAGTTGCCGGGCAATGTTTGCACGGGGCGGAACAACGGCCAGTTGCTGCCGTGGTGCTGTGCTGTTTGCGTGGTATGCTTCCGCAGCACGATAAACAGGGAACCGGCGGGCACTAACTGCAACGGTAGTACGGTGCGCCCCTTTTCCATGCGCCAGTCCTTCGCTTCGCGGATATCGCCGCTAAGCGGATCCCAGAGCTCCGGCACCTTGCCAGCTATACGCAAAGAAAGATCAAAGCTGCGCGTGGTATCCTCCTGGCTGGAGATGAAATAAATATCCGCATCTGCCGTACGGCGGTGCGTCCACACAATGCCGGGCGCTTCCTCTACGATCACATCCGGCTCCAGGTGCAGCGCTGCGAGCGAAACATGCGGCAGCGACTGCAGCGCGGTATCATTTGCAGATCCACTCACTACTATTTTTGCGCCGGCATTTGCCAGTTCCCGGAAGCGCTGCATCACTTCCGGCGACAGCCGCGCTTCCGGGGCCATTGGTCGCGGGCCGGGCAATACCAGCGCCGCATAGCTGGCACCGCCGGGCAACACAATGCGCCCGTTTTGCACGGAGGCCAGGCGTAATAACGCATCGGGATTAAAAGAATCATAGGAGTATTGCCGCATGCCGGGCAACTGCGCGTACAGCCTTTCCGGCAGTACAGCGCGGCGGGGTATTTCTTCGCCGGTGAACACCGCCATATCCGTTACCGGCTGCCCCAGTTGCAGCAACGCCTGGCAGCGCTGCGCATAGGCCACCCAGGCGCGGCCGGGTTTCCACCAGGTCTGGTCCCGCTGGAAGTACAGCCCCACGCCGTCCAGTGTCATGCCGGGCCGGCGGTCCATCCAGGGATTATGCGTGAATACGTGATATACCAGCCGGTTCACTCCCAGGGCAAAATGCCGGTCGCCCAGCGCTTTCAGCATACCGGGATGCTCGTCCCAGCCCATGCGCAGGGTGGTAAATGCTTCTGCCTGCACCAGCGGCTTGCCATAGATATGCGCGCCGGAGATGGCGTCCAGCATATCGTTGGGCTTGTCATGCGTGGGCGAGCGAAACCAAAATTCTCCCATGGGAATATCCACGGCGCTGAAATGCGCCATACCGTCGCTGGTCATGGTAGGGGCTACATTTTCTGCACTGAACAGGCAACCCTTTTCTGCCACCAGTTCAGCCAGGGTGCCGTAAAACCGGTCTACCACCAGTTCCGCAATGGTCTGCCGCACGTCATGTAAAAAACGCTCGGAGGCCGCGGCGCTCTGCACCGGGATGCCGGCCATAGCAGGCAGGTACACTAGCAGGTCATACCCCCGGCGGCGGCGGAACTCCTCCCGGAATACCGGCGACCAGTTCTGGCTCCCGCATTCCCAACTGTCTACATGAAATATTTTCAATACCCGCGCGGCCAGCGCAGGATCTGTTTTACGGAACGCCGCGCCAAACCAGTTGTCGAACTGCAGGCGGACAGCGGCGGGATTGAACTTGTCGCATTCCAGGCCCGTGCCGGCGCCACCGGTAGCATTGGTATGGCCGGTGGATGTGTGGCCCAGGCGCAGGATGGTCCAGTTGCCGGGAGGCGCCTGCCACTGCAGGCGGCCGGTAGCGGTATCCAATGATGCGGTAAGATCAATGACCCTGTTTTGCGGTATGCAAAGGGAGTCCGGCAACTGTGCGGCAGTGGTGCGGGGGCTTACCCGCCATATGGCGCCGGTCTTGCCTTCAAACTGGTGCAGCCTTGGCTCGCCGGACAGTGCAAGCCGGCACAGCTTCAGCACCGGTTTCCACTTGGCTGCATCCAGGTCTTCCGCCCCCGGTTCCGTGCCGGCGGTATCATATACCAGCCTGAAAAAACGTGCAGTAGTTGGCGTTATAGTATGCGTTACACCGGCCTCGTAGTCCTGCCATCCATGCCGGGGCGGCTGCAGCCGTTCAATAGTGCGAAAGGAACGGCCATCATCGCTGGCCTGCAGGATCAGGCGCTGGGCCTGGTAATTGGGCCCCTGCGAGCGGATAAAGATATTGCGGCAGGTGAAGGGCTGCTCATAGGCCAACTGTATCCAGCAGGCGGTATCGCTGCGAAAGTTCTTACGGTTATGCGGGTCCAGCAACGGCTGCACATCCACCCCGGGCAGGCTGCTGCTGATCTGCGGCGGCGGCGTAGCGCCCGTGCCGGGCAGGGAAGGATAGGCCATTACCGCAATATCCCGGTAATAGCCTTTATAAGCAGGAGGGCGGGGAAGCGTATCATTGAAATACCGGCCGCCCGCCACCTGTGTTTCCGACCATACCACTTGCTGCATGGACAGCTCCGGCGTGATCCAGGGGCCGCCGGCCAGCGCAAAGCCGTCACTCACGTGCATGGCTAATTGCAGTCCCAGCCGGTCCGCCTCCTGCATGGCATAACGCACCATCTCCCACCAGGCGGGTGTAAGCTGCTCCACAGGCGGCTCCATCAACGGCGGGCTCGTGACGCCTTTAATGGGCATGAGGTAAGCGCCGCCAATGCCGGCGGCTTTCATGGCTTCCAGGTCGGCGGTAATGCCCTCGCGGGACACGCTGGCCTGCATCCAGTACCAGAACACCCAGGGTTTGGCAGCAGCGGGCGGATGACGGAACACTACTTCCAGGTCCGGCTGCTGCGCCTTTGCGGCAAAGGGAAAAAGGAGCAACCAGCACACCGCTAGCGTCCACCACCTGTTATACTGCCTGCTCATTACGATTGCTGGAAAATTGATTTCAGGTATTTCGTGTTGGCGCTGAAGTTCCATACTACATTACGCGGGTCTTTGGCGTCGCGGGAGCGCTCTATTACCAGCCAGCCGCTCCAGCCCATATCGTCCAATGTTTGCTTCACCTTATGCAGGTCCAGGCGGGTATTATCCTGCAGCCAGACGCCATCCTTGTCCGTACAGTGTATCTGGCAGATGCGGTCCCTGCCAAGTATGCGCAGCTCCTGCTGCAGGTCGCGGCCGGCTTCCAGCGCATTGGCAAAATTGAAATAGCTCTGTATGGCCGGCGAGCCGATCTCCTTCAGCAGCTCCACCTCCCCTGCCGCGTCCAGGGCGGTTTCTATGCCAATGACCACCCCCGCTTTTTCCGCCTGCACGGCAGCGGCTTTTAGTCTTTGCACGATGGCGGGGCGCAGGTGCGGATGCTGCACCAGGTCGCCCTGCACGCCCAACGGCAGGAAAGCCACCTTTACGTTCAGTTGCTGCATGGTATTGATGCAATCCTGCACCATGCGGTCCACGCCGGGACGCCCGGCAAATGACTGCGCATAAAAACCGGACATGGCTACCGAACATACCTGCAGGCCCAGCCGGCGCGCTTCGTCGATGAACTGCTTCCGTACCGCGGGGTCCACCAGTTTGTTGTCAAAGGTTTCACGGTTGCCTAAACCGCCCATATCCAGCTCCAGGCCGTCTGCGCCGATCTCCCTGGTACGCTGGAAAGCGCCCAGCTTCTGCCGTTTCAGGATCATCCAGTCGCACACAGCGATCTGGTAACGCGGCGCAGCAGGTGCTGCAAAAAGCTGCCGGGGCAGTAATGCCGCCGTGGCAGCCAATGTAGTATTCATTAAAAAGTGACGACGATCCATATTCCAATTATTTTATTACTCAGGCCATTGCCCGTTTTTGATCTCTACCAGTTGCAACTGCTTCGGGTCTACCTTCACATACCTGATGCGCTCACGGCGCCAGGTGTACACGATGTGTACATAACCATCGGAACCGCAGATAACCGAAGGATAGGAATACTGGCTGATGGGCGAATCTTCCAGCACCAGCGAGGCATACCATACCTTACCATCTTTGGACAGGGAAACGTTCAGCGGCGTGCGCGGGCCCTTGACCTTGCCATCCGGCGGCAGCACATGATTGTACACCAGCAACTGGCGGCCATCCGGCAGGGTTACGGCATCGGTGCCGGAATTGTTGTTGGGCAGCCTAGTGGGCGATAAAGGCGACCAGGTGCGGCCGTTGTCGGCAGACCAGGATTCCAGGATAGCCCGGTTCCTGCTGCGGCAAAGTACCTGCAGACGGCCGTTCCCGTATTGCAGTATGCTGGGCTGAATGGCGTTGTAGGTTTTACCATCATTGATGGGACCTATCTTTTCCCAGGTCTGGCCGGCATCTTTGGTGGCTTCAAAATGCACTTTCCAGCCATTGCCCTCCGTGCTGGAAGGACAAAGCAAAGTCCCATTGTCCAGCAGCACCGGCTTATTCTTTACCGGTCCCAGGAATCCCTCCGGCATAGCTTTGGGAGCCGTCCAGGTAATGCCGCCGTCTGCGGAAGTGATCATAAAAGCTTTCCAGGCGGACACTTTAGGCCCTACTTTGTAGAACAGCAGCAGCTTACCGTCCGGCACCCGGTACAGTACGGGGTTCCAGCAGGCATAACGGAGGCTGTCGTTCTGCACGCCATTGGCTACTTCCACCGGAGCAGTCCAGTGACTGTCCCGCTTTCCCTTGCGGCTTACCCAGATACCTACATCCGGGTGGCGCTCTTTTGTGCCGCCAAACCAGGCGGCTACCAGCCCGTCTTTTGTTTCCGCGATGGTAGCAGCATGGCAGGAGGGAAAAGGCGCCTGCTCATAAATAAATTCATCCGTAATAATGCCTTTCTTCCAGGTGTGCTGTCCATTGGTCTGGCTCCATCCCGTGAAGGCGATCAATACTAATAATAAGGTGTTTACAATCCGTTTATTCATAATCGTTATCTTTTTCTGATCTCAGGCCAGGTGGTCTCAAAAACATAATCACCGGAGCCTATCTCAAATACAGCGTTATATCCTTCCATACGGAGGAACTTCACGCCCTTCGCTTGTAATGCGGGTTTGCCGCTTTCCATTACCTGCGCCGGGGAAACAGCCGCTACATATACCTGCGCGGTAGTATTACCCGGCACGCTGATCTTCCAGGTAAAGCGCCCATCCGCTTTGCGCCATTCACTGTGCACTGCTCCGTGCATGGTGCGGTAGCCTGCTTTTACAAAGTGCAGCCCCTGCGGCAGCACAGGTTTCATGATCAACCGTTTAAACCCGGGATGCGCGGCATCGGAATGGATGCCCGCCAGGTCTTCATACATCCATACCAGCAGGTCGCCCAGCAGCATCACGTGGTTATGCGAGTTCATGTTGGGGGCCGCCTTGTCGCCGTTCCATAATTCCCAGATGGTGGTAGCGCCCTGCTCCACCATGTAGCCCCAACTGGGATAGTCCCGGTTGGATGCCAGGCGGAAAGCCACATCCGGACGGCCTTCCCGGCTCAGCCCGCGCATGAGCCACTGGGTGCCTATTACACCGGTGCTGATATGCCCCTTGTAAGTATAAAGGATGCGGTGCACCATATTTTCAAACACGGCTTCACGCTTTTCAGCCGGCACCATGTCAAAATACAGGGGCAGCAGGTTGGCCGTAATGGTGTTATTGCTATAGTAAGCTTCAGCAGCATGCAGGAACTTTTTGTTGAACGCTGTTTTTATCTTCCCGGACAGGTCCGCAAAGGCAGCGGCGTCCTCCGGGCGCTGCAGCAGGCCGGCAAAGCGCTCCATCACCTGCAACAGGCGGTAATAGTAGGCCGTAGCCAGCAATGTACCATCCGTTCTGCGCGTGGAGTCCCGGGAGTGGATCATCTGCAGGGATTCCGGTGGCACGCACCAGTCGCCGTACTTGTCCTTGGTGAGTATAAAGTCTTTCATGTACTTGCCGCGCATGTAGGCCAGCCAGCGCTTCATATCGTCATAATGCTTTGCGATGGGCCGCTGGTCGCCGAACTGCGTGTACAGCATATCTGCTATCAGTATGAAGGCACCCGGCCAGGTCATGTTATCGCTGTAGTAGCGCCAGTAAGCCGGCGCTACATCCGGTATGGCGCCTTCCGGCGTCTGGGCCTGCGCGATATCGTCCAGCCATTTTGCGTAGAGCTTTGCATTGTCAAACACGAAACTTTCCCCGTAAGCGCCGGTGGTGCGGTCTCCCAGCCAGGGCATACGCTCATTGCGCTGCGGGCAGTCCACCGGCATGCCTTTATAATTGCCGCGTATACCCTGGTACGCGTTGCGGTATACCTGGTTCAGCGTACTGTCCGATGTTTCAAAGGCGCCGGTGGTAGCGATATCATCATATACTACCTGTCCTTCAAAATCATCCAGGGAAGGCGGCTCCGTATAGCCGCTTACTTCCACGTAGCGGAAGCCGTGGTATACAAACCGTGGATGCCAGGTTTCCACCCCTTCGCCTTTCAGTGTATACACGTCCGTTACTTTGGCATCGCGGAGGTTGGCGGTAAAGAGGGAGCCGTCCGGCTGCAGCGTTTCTGCAAAGCGGAGCGTGATCTTTTGCCCGCGCTTGCCTTTTACTTTTAGCTGCAGCCAGCCTACCATGTTCTGCCCCATGTCCAGTATGTGCACACCTGGGTGCAGCTTATGGATGGCGACAGGGCGCAAGGTCTGCATCACGCGCATCGGCTCATTCAGTTGGGCTTCCACCCTGCCGCCGGGCGGCTGCACCCGTTCCGGCTGCAACCAATGGCTATCATCGAAACCGGTATTGTTCCAGCCGGGCATTTCTCTGGTGGCATCATATTCTTCACCGTCGTACTCATTATTGCTGCGGATGGGGCCATCGGCAGTCACTTTCCAGGTATCATCGCTGGCGATGGTCTGGCGACGGCCGTCTGCGTACTCGATTTCCAATTGCAGCAGCATTTTGGGATAGCCAAAGGTGCGGATCTTATGCGGCTTGTAGTTTTGCCGCATGGTAAAATAGCGCCCGTTGCCCAGTATGGCGCCCATGGCGTTCTGTCCCTGCTGCAATGCATGGGTTACATCATAGGTGTTATACTTTACCGCTCTGGTATAATCTGTAGGCGCGGGCGACAGCACGCGGTTGCCAATGCGCTGCCCGTTCATGTACAGCTCATGCAATCCCAGGCCGGCCAGGTAGACGGTCGCTTTCCTGATGGGCGCGGAGAGGGCAAATGTTTTACGGAAATAGCGGGCGGACAGGCGGGAGAATTTACTATGCGCGCTGTCCCATGGAAAAGCGCGGTCCAGCCCTATCCAGGCAGCCTGCCAGTCCGCAGGCTGCAGCAATCCCATGCTCCACTGCGCCGGTTCGCTCCACGCACTGGCGCCCTGCGTGGTCCAGGTCCTCACCTTCCAGTAACAGGCAACACGGCTCCGCAACGGCGCGCCGGCATATACCACGTGAATGGACTGACCGGAGCTGACCTTGCCGGAATTCCAGAGATCGCCTTCACCGGCAGCCAGCTTTCCGGGAGAAGAAGCCACCAGCACCTGGTAAGCCGTTTGCAGGATATGCCGCTGCGCACCACTGATCTCCCAGCTTAAGCGCGGCGTGCGTACATCAATGCCGCGCGGGTTCACCAGCATTTCACAACGCAGGTGCTGCACGGTGATCTCCTGCGCCAGTCCTGTGCGGACATGGAGTAAAGGAAATGCAATGGTCAATATGGCAATAAAAAAGTAACGCATGTGCTGGTCATAAGACCTGGCAGGTTTTCAAAAACCTGCCAGGTCTATTTACTGGTTTTCAATGATCCGATATAAAAAACAGCTTCTTCTTCCGGCTCCCCGGCCTGCGGCAGGTCGTAGGTTTGCGCAGCAGGCGTATCTGCATTCGGGAAATGACGCGGCATGCCGGTGCGGAACACCATGCGCTCCAGGCCGTGCACCGGCGCAAAGGTGAGTTGGGTAAGCACGTCTTTGCCGTTTACGTTCACGGTATAAAAACGGCTGACGGTATTGAAGGTGATACGAATGTTATAGGTCTTGCCGGCTTCGTAACGCAAAAGGTTTTTGAACTTGGCGCCGGCCTTGGCATGCAGCAGGCTGTCGGCGTCAAAGATCAGCCGGATGGCGGGGCTGCCTTTTGCATCCTGCAGCTCTGCCTGCAGCATGCCCTTGTTGTTCTGCGCCGGCGTAACGGAAAACGCTACCGTGCCCTGTTGCGTGGCGGGGAACAGGCGCTCTGCTTTCGCATAGTCATAACGGTCCCAATCCCGCAGCACCAGCGCCGGGCCGTCAGCGCCCTGCTCCATTTTTACCGGCGACCATTGGGGACTGTAAATGTTCCATTTTTCCAGGGCTGTGGCAGGGTCCATGTGTTTGAACACTTCATTCACCGGTTCCGTGGCGGCTCCTTTTACCGGTACGGGTATGGAGGACACCCAGATATCTTCCTTGCTCATGCTGTAGGTTACCCACAGCTTGCCATCCGGCGGCGTACCGTTGCCTTCCGTAATGCCGCGCACATACTGCGGTCCGTAGTCCTTGAAATGACCGTGATAGCGCAGGGGCGATATTTCCCCGTGCACCAGCAGCAGGTTGGTATATTCCAGCCCGTCCCTGCTGGTGGAAATGCCCAGCGGCCAGCGGTAGTCCGAAGGATTGTATACCGTAGCATAGCGGCCGTCGGAAGTACGCTGCCCCCATATCTTGGCATTGGCGTTCACAAAGCCGGGCGCCCTATGGGCAGACTCTGGCCAGGTTTTGCCGTTGTCATTACTGATAGCGGTCACGGCATGTTTCCACAAGCCTGCCACGCGGCCATCCGGCAGGTGATAATAGCTAAGCGCCTTGTATTGTTTCTTCAGCGGTATCAGGGGATCGTCCCGGTCCGCTTCCTCGTTCCACTGCTGGGTGGCCAGCGGATCGGCCAGCAGCTCGTTACAGGCGGCAACAAATCCTTTGTCCCTGCTTTCCGTATAAAACGGGTAGGAGGTGTTCTGCGCATTCCAGCCGTGGTTGTAACGAATGAAATAGATCGGCCCGAAACGCCCGTCCGGCAATATTTCCCGCACTACGCGGCCAATGCCCTTCCCGTCATTGGGATCATCTTTGATGTCCAGGCAAATGCCGTAGTAGGCCAGTGCCAGCAGGCGCTTTTGCTTTGACGTATAAAAGCCCATGCGCTGGTGCATAACGGCATACAGGTCCTTTGCCACGCCGGGATACCCGTCCTTGGTAGTGCCGTCAGGAATTTTATAGGGCGGGAACAGTACGACCGGCTTTTCCCAGTTGTAGCCATCCTTTGAGGTGACCAGCAGGGTTTGCCCCGGCGGAATATGCTCCCCTACCTTGTCGCTCAGGTATTCCAGGTAAAAAGTATGGTTCCAGTAGGCCAGCATGGGGGCGTGGTTGTAGGTCCATCCCATGCCATCGGCTTTTTCCGGGTGCTCGCGGTTGGCGCGCATCACCTGTATGTTGTGCACGCCCATAGCCGGGCTCAACTGCCCGTGATGATAGTCGATATTTACACGCGTGTGACCGGTATAATGTACGGTATCCCCGGAGGGGGGTGACACTAACAATTGATCCAGCACTGTTTCCTTTACTTTAATGATCGTACCGTGCTTGTGCCCTTCCGGCACCAGCACATCCGCTGATATGTCCGTGAATGTTTTAAAATCCGTTGTCTTTACCGCGCCGTATGCTTTATCGCGGTAGGCATCAAAGTAGATGAGCCAGTCCTTTCCTGCCTTCGTCACCGTAGGTCCTTCTGTAAAATGCCCGGTGAAAGGGGCCGACACGCCGGTATACGGTCCCAGCGCCTTGTTGCCAAAAGCTACTTTGATATTCCTTTCCGGGCGGGTATTATCTTTCAGCACCAGCACGTATTTCCCGGCCGCCTGCTGCATGATCACGGCGTCGATAACGCTGAAACCGGGGTCCAGAAACAGTTTGGCGGGGGAGAATGTTTTAAAGTCCTTCGTGGTGACATAATACATGCGGTGGTTGTTATCCTCCGCTTCTGCACCCCGTGGAAAACGGTGCGGAATGGTGGAGGCCCAGATGATAATGAACTGCGCGGTGGCCTCGTCATAATATAACTCCGGCGCCCACACGTTTACTGTGTTGGGCTCCTGCTCCATTACGGGAATAAACTGCTGCTCCGACCAGTGCAGCAGGTCTTTGGAGCTGGCATAGCCGAAGCCTTTGTCGCCTTTCCAGCCGCTGGTCCACACCAGGTGGAAAGTGCCGTCCGGCCCCTGTACCATGGAGGGATCGCGCATCAGTTTATTGGCGCCAATTTCCGGGTGCAGGAAGGAACGGCCCATGTCCAGCCAGTGATAACCGTCATAGCTGTACAGGAAATGCAGGCCATCGGTAGCCGGTTCGCGGAACGAGGTGAACAGGTATACTTCCCGGCCCGGCACATCCGTATCCAGCACCAGCACCCAGTCATTGCCGTTGCGCTGTTCACCGGGCGGGTCAAAGGTGGCAATGCCTTTGTTGCGGAATTTGCCGACGGGCCTTAGCTGCCCGTTGCGGGGATCATACCAGGACGCCTTTACGGAATCGCCGGCAATTTTGCCCATGCGTACCTGCATGGTGCGGCCGTTGTAAGTGTATATAAAAGCGTATTGCTGCCCCCTGGTGGCCAGCAGGCGGTTGTAGCGCTCACCGGGGTCCCCGGCTATCAGCGACTGGTCCGGCACCCGCTCAAAATACGGGCGGGACAGCAACAGTTTTTTCAGGTGCACCATCTGCTCCGCGCCGGGGTCATTGATTGCGTTATACCAGTAATCCTTTACACCGTAATTGCCCTCCGTATCGCCGGGGCGGTGCATCTGCATCACTGCATTGTGCCCGTAGGTGTAGCCCGCGCCGCCGGCAAATACGGACCAGTAGCCGTAGCGCCGCACATCACTGTCTGTCCAGTACGGCTCCGAAGGGTTATGCAGGCCCTGGGGAATACCTTCATAGGAAGGCTCTCCATCCAGCGTGGGTTTCGCAGGCTTTTCCCGGTAATCCGCGGCAACGTATTTCCAGTTGTCCTCTCCATAATGCAACTGCTCATTGGCAGACGTGTCCTGGTTGTACCTGCGGTGGCCGGACTGGAACATATTAAAGTCCAGCCAGGGCTCATTATGAAACCACTGCGAAGACGGTGTGCGCCCGCGCGGATGGAAGGTGATCAAATGATGCGGGTCCTGCGCGCGCAGGGTATGGCCCAGCACTTTCCAGACCTCCGTAGAGTCGCTGCCCTTAATGTCGCCGCCATTCAGCCAGATGATGTTGGGGCGGTCCTTATAGCGGGCGGCCAGCCAGGCAGCATAGGTCTTTGCCTGCTGCCGGTTCACCAACCCGGCCTTTACATTGCTGCCCCATACCGGCACCAGCGCCATGTAGATGCCTTTTTCCGCTGCTTTGTCAACGATGTAGTCCACGTGGTCCCAGTAATCATACTGCGCCGCATCCGCCACATCATTGCCTGCTGTAACGGCCGGCTGCGTCACATCCCGGTTATGCAGGGCGGAGTCGCCATAGGCATTTACCTGCCGGGCGTTGTGCACCAGCATTGCCTGAATCACGTTGAAGCCTTTTTCCCGGCGGTCTTCCAGGTATTTTTCCGCATCGTCCCGGTTCAGCTTGTTGAACAGCAGCCAGCCCGTATCGCCCAGCCAGAAAAAGGGCGCGCCGGAAGCGGTGGTGATATACCGGCCGTTGGCCGATACCTGCAGGCGGCCGGTACGTTGCGATTGCGCCCCGGCGCTAATGCCCGGCGCGAGTAATAACAAAAACAGTATCGTATTGATCCTATGCATGATTATCCTTTTTTGATCCATAGCACTACCGGCCCTGCGGCGGGGCTTTGCAGGCTTAGCTGCCGGCCGCCCTTTACCTTTTCCTTTTCCAGGATACGGCCGTTTTCCGGGTCTATCCATGCTATATGGCAGGTACCGGCCAGGGCTGCCAGGTTCAGCGCTACCTTGCCGGGCGTGCGGTTGTAAATAATATATCCCTTTGCGTTATTACCCAGTGCCCATTGCCCCTGCGGCGCAGCGGGCAGGTCTACCGGCTGCATGGCGGATGCGGCCTGCAGGAAGCCATCATCATCGACGGCGGGTATGGCCGCCAGGGAGCCGCCGGCCATAAAGGCCGCCCAGGCCCAGGCATCGTACCTGCCGGCGGAATAGATCACCGCCTTGTCCGGGTAACGCTCCCGGTACTCGCGCACGGCGCGGTACACCTGCTCAAAATTGCTGTCCTTCGGCTTCAGCAGCCGCGCATGCTGGCGGGGTGCCAGGTGCTGCCCCCCTTTGGGCGCATACAGGCTGCCATCCGGCTCATAATGCCACTGGCGGATATCTATCACGGATATTGCTTTGGAGCGTACAGGATCGGCCAGTATGGCGTCCTGCACATCCTTTGTCACGCTCAGACCCAGGGTGGCTTTTTTACCGGTCTCTTTTTCCCATTCCAGGACCACGTCTATCCAATATTGCACAAAGGACAGGGGACCGGTAAATTCCGCCCCGGTATAATGGATCACGCCGTTGTTGTTGGCGAAGTTCTCCATGCACCGGCGGATATATGCGCGGTGCAGCGGTTGTCGCGCCGGGTGGCTTACATCATAGAACTGCGCGTCAAGGAAAATGCGTTTATCGCCTGCATAGGGCGGCGGTTCCGGGAAGCCGGTCCCGTTGATGTTGTTGGCCGGCCGCCAGGGAAAATCCGCCCAGTGCGCGCCGGCTTCCAGTATGTTGTGCTGGAAATAATCCTGGTGCACCAGCACCAGCCCCTGCTGGTCTGCCAGGCCGGCAAACTGCTGCAGCCGGCGCCAGTACCAGCGATTATACTTTGTAAGATCATATTTGCTCAACCCGTCCCAGGCGGTTCCCTGCCCGCTGCGGGCAAAAGGCAGCTCGCAAAAGGGCGGCCATACATCCCCGTCCAGGCGGCGCACGCGCTCATGATCGTCGCGGCGGCGCTCGTACCAGAGGCCGTAATTGTGCTCCAGTGAAACAAAGTTCTTTTCCTTCATCCAGGCGGCCACTTCCTGCAGGTCGTCCGTCAGCCCCGTACCGGTACGGCCGGGCACAAAACGGGTGATGTGCGGGCGGGCTTCCTGTATGCCGTCGGGCCTCACATTGCCGCGCCACCAGGGCACTTCATAATGGCGGCCGGCCAGCACGGTGCGGCCGCGCACCAGCCAGCCGCTGCTGATCTGCATCGGCGGAGCGGCAACAGGCGCAGCAGGCTTCGTATAGCCAATATCGTTGATCGTTTTGATGCCGTTATGCGCTACCGGGATGGGGTTCCGCTGCGCGGACAGGTCTATCCATTCCTGCAACTGCAGCAGGGGCTCCTCTGCGGCGGCTGTCAGCTCCGCCGCCTGCTCCACGGTAGGGCTGCTGGATGCTTCGGAACCGACGGGCATCAACTGCGCCTGCTGCGATACATCCCGGCCGAGGCGTTCCGCCAGTTGCGCGTAGTACAGGCTGCGCGGACGGATATGCTCATTGGATTCCCCCCAGTAGCCATCCCCGGTGAACTGCGCCCAGGTGCCAAACGCCCAGTTGGCAGCGGTGGGCGGACGGGTGCAGTATACCAGCGCGGCGCTGCATTGCCACAACATGCTGTTGGCGGCGCTCCAGCCCGCACCCTGGCCATCCTGCCCCCGGTTGGGAAAGCCCAACGCCTGCCCGTCAATATTCACCACATCCAGCAGCAGGCCGGAGGCCCAACTGTCAATGGCGCCGCTGTAGCTAAGGGGCCGGTGCGCATCACATTGCACAAACGCATTGGGACCGGCTGCACAAAAGCCGGCGGAAAAATCGTGATAACCGTATTCCGAATAACAGCGCTGGAAAAGCGTTTGCTGCCCGGAGGTATGGAAGGTATACCGGCGTTGCCCGCCTGTTTCAGACACGGGCGACAGCGATTTACAATCTTCCACCGTTACGCGGCGGGCCGTTTCCAGCACCGCCACGGCCGAGCCGGCGAAATGCGCAAAGGAGACCTGGCGCACCCAGGCATCGCTTACATTTTCCAGGGTAATGGCCATCCAGCGGTGATCTTCATCTTTAGGGCTGCGATGGTCCCAGGCAGACACACAACGCAGGTTTTCCACGCCGGCGCGGCTGATGCGGCCCGGCCACTGGTAAGCGGCCAGCGTACCGCCGCCATAAGCGGTGTCCAGCGCGGTGGTAAGCGGCGCATCCAGCGTAACGGTATTACCGTCTACCGCTACTATGGTGCGGTCCCAGTAAATATCGCGCTCACCGGGCTTCCAGGCCAGGGTGGTAAGGCCGCCGCCCAGGTGGTCCATGCTTAGCTCCTGTATCCATGCTTTAGTGGAGGGGCGATGCACGAGCACGGGGTCACCCGCCTTCAACCCCTTTACAGCAGCCAGCTCCAGGGTTCGCGCATTCACCGGCACATAAGCAGCAGTGATCCTTACCGGCGCTGCTACCTGCCGGTCGTTCTTACCGGCAATACGCAGCAGTGTTTGCCGGGTGGTACCGGCTCCCAGCAGTACGGTGCCCTGCTCCCCCATGCCGCTGCCGCGCAGCACTACGCCGGAGGCGCGTATCAGCAGGCTGCCGTTAATGGTATACTGCCCCGGCCCCAGCAACACAGCCCCGCGAAACCCCTGTGCATCGGGCGGCAATGCCGCCACATAGTCCAGCGCCGCCTGTATGGGCAGGGTAGCGTCGCCTTTTACGGGCGGCACCACCATGCGTACCGGCACCCGGGGGATGGGCTGTTCGCTGGCCATATAACCGCAATAGGAAAAATCCGGTACGCGGTTGCCCTGCGCGTCCGATACATATACTAACCTGCCGCCGGCATCCTGGGATACCGGCGGCAGGGGTTTTGGCTGCTTCGGCTTTTTTTGCGCATGCACCGAAGCTACCAGTAAGATTAATATGGTAGTTAGTCTGAGTCTTTGATTCATCAGGTGTTTTTTTGAAGTAAGAAGTATGAAGTAAGACTTCCTGCATCTTACTTCTTACTTCATATCTTTTCCCGTTCTTTCCACTTCTTTTCTTCTTCCTTCATATTATAGCCGGCCGCAGAAAGATAGTTGTTGATGCGGCCTTTGTATTTTCCAAACCACCAATGTTTCTTCTTTGATGATCCCGCATCCATGGCGTGCTCCCGCGCTTCCTCCAGCCAGTCTTTGATCTGCTTTTTCTGCTGCTCCGTCAGGTTGGGCAGTATCTCGTTGTACACGCGGTAAGTGAGCGGCGCCACGCCGTAGGTCATGCCGTCCTTCACCTGGTCTACCTGCTGCGGCGTAAGCTTTGCGGAAAGCCGGGCCAGGTACTCCTGGTGGCGCTCGTCCAGCTTGCGCTCAGCCGCTTCTTCAATGGCTTTCCGGCGGACCTCCAGGGCATCCTTGTCCTCTTTCAGCTCCGCTTTGGCCGCCTTGATCTGCGTATCGCGGGCAGTATGCACCTCGTTGAGGTAGCGGTACTGCGCCACGATGATGTCCCGCACCTGCAGCGCTTTGTCCTTGTCCTTCAGCTCCAGCGGCGTCACGATCTTATCGGCGCGCCGGGTGATCACCCGGGTGTATTCCGCATCCGCGTCAGCGCTGGTTTGCGCCTGCGCCGGCGCTGCAGCCAGCAGCCATCCTGATAAAAATAAATACAGAAACCTTTTCATACCAGTATATTGTTATCAACGGCCCCACTGGCCGCCTGTTTTACCAATTAGTGTGTTAATGTTGTTCTTCGGGTTCTTCCAGTCCATTTTCTGCTCCGGGTTGATACCATTAATGAATTTCTCAATGTTGGTATAGCCGTCGCCGTTCATATCCTTCACGGCATCGGATGCGTCGTGCGGGTTCAGGCCATGTTTGGTTTCCCAGGTATCCGGCATGCCATCGCTGTCTGCATCCCGGTAAGGCGTGCCTTTATATTCCGGGTAACCGCCTACCTGGCTTACATCGAAAATAACGCCCTGTTTGTAGGCGTCCTCCGGCAGGCGGCGTTTAATGTACTCAGTGCCTACACTGGTTTCCGATCCCTCCCTGTACCGGATCTTACCGGTGCGCACCTGCGCTATCACGCGGGTATCCACGGGATCGCGGCGGGGCAGCGTGGCGCCTGCATTGTCCAGCACAAATTTATAGGCTTCGCGGGCGGACATCACCCGCATAGGCGGCAGGGGGAAGGGTTTCGCCACCCGCATATCATCGCGGTAGTGGCCCGCATCCGGCATATCCTCTATCTGTACGCCGCCGGCCCAGTTGTCTTTGGTCACCTTTTCATGGCCTTCCATGATGTTGCCATTCACGTAACAGCGGCCGAACACCTGGTAGGGCAGCTTGCTGCGGCCGGATTCCGGCTTCAGGATACGGTGGCCCACCGGCTCGTCCTTCGGTGTGCTGGGGCCGGGCTTGTAATAGTTGTTGATGATGTTATATAGTGCGCGGTAATCGCCGCCATCCATGCTGCGGTGATGCCAGTTGAATATCACGTTGTTCACGAAATTGAACTGGCCATACCAGCCGATGGAAGGATTACGGCCGGTATTGCAGGCCCAGAGGTTGCGCATGAACGTACAGTTCTCGCCGCCCAGGGTGCTGCCGAAAGCGTGGTTATAAGTGGCCAGCGCTTCAGAGGAGATACAGTTCTGGATGGTGATATTCACCGTAGGCAGCTTTTCCTCTTTGGAACCGTCACCGGGATCATACATATGCCGGTACATGGAGATGTTCTCATCCAGGCCCCAGCTCGTAGAGCAATGATCGATGATGATGTTGCCCACCGGGTTGCCGCCCAGCGCATCGTCCCGGCGGCCCACATCGGTAGCGCCGCGGCGGAAGCGCATGTAGCGGATGATCACATCATGCGTATTGATCCATACGGACTCACCGGCCACGCACACGCCATCGCCGGGAGCGGTTTGCCCTGCAATGGTGATGTAGGGCGCCCGGATGATCAACGGGCTTTTCAGCCGGATGATCCCGGCCACGTTAAATACAATGATGCGGGCGCCGCCTTTTTCACAGGCCTCGCGCAGGGTGCCGGGGCCGCGGTCTGCCAGGCTGGTCACCACGTACACTTTACCGCCACGGCCACCGGCGGTATAGGCGCCGCCGCCTTCCGCACCGGGGAAAGCGGGGATATCCGCCTGCGGCAGGTCCATGGGCCGTGATGCCCAGGGCACATACGGTTTACCGTGTTTCGCTTCTTCCTGTACAATGGGCAATGCCTTTTCCCAGGCTTCGTCCGACAGGCGCACGGCTTCTTTCAGCGCGGCCTCGCTGGCCGCCTTCACATCTTTAGGAATGGTGGGATACTGCGCCCTTGCGGTATGCAGCGTGCCCCAGGTTATCAATGCCAATAAAATTACCTTCCTCCTCTTCATGGTATCATTTGTTTAAGCTGGTTTCCGTTATTTCAGCGGGTCAAAGGAGCCGGCGCCGGTAAGGCCGTCCCAACCCTGTGTTTGCTCCAGGTAAGGCGCATTATTCAAAGCGGTCTGGTTCAGACCAAAGAAATAATATGCATTATACCAGGTAAATTTCCAGTCGTTGTTGGTCGGGTCCAGGTCATCCTTTTCCATGATCACAAAGTAATTGTCATACAGGAAATCCACGTACTCATCCTGGTTATTAATGCCCGGGGGAAAGGTTTCCGGCTCGCGGGGCGCGATGATCGTACCATCGGGATTGGTGTACTGCACCTTGTACAGGGGGTCCTTATCTTTGCCGCCGCTGTACTTTGTTCCCTCCGTGGTCTTTACATAAATGTAGATACCGGTTCTGCGCATACCGTTCAGGGGCTGCACGCCCAGGCGGGAGCAGGTGCCGTAATCGTTGTTGAACAGCATCCAGCGGCGCAGGTCCCAGAAGCGTTTGCCCTCGTAGGCCAGCTCTATCTTCCTTTCATTGAGCACGGCGGCAAAAGCCTCGTCCCGGCCGGCGATGCCGCTCAGGCCATAGGCGCCGTCTGCGTTCTCCACGCCGGCCCTTTCGCGGATGGCTTTCACGTATTCCAGTCCTTCCCCGATGTTATCGTTGCCGACGGCGCTTTCCGCCAGGTTCAGGAGCACCTCTGCAAAACGCATTTCCATATAGTCGGTACCACTGGTCTCGAAATCACCGTTTGCGATGCTGGCGTTTGCAGCAGTGGCTTTACGAACATAGATGCCGCTGCTATTGGCGCCGCGTTGTTCGGTCGTATTGCCGGGGGTGGCGTCTGCATCTTTGTTAAACCAGCGGTAGGTCCAGAGCCTGTACTGCGGGTTTTCGCGGTAAGGCCACAGCGCCCCGTTATAGGCGAATGTTTTATAGAAACGCGGGTCCCTGTTCTTATAGAATTTCAGCGGATCGTAGGTGTAGTTCGAGGCGCCGGGCATCTTGCCGTCCTTCATGGGGAACGCGTCCAGCATCTGTTTGGTAGGGCTTAAAGAGCCACCGCCGAATATTTCCTTGGGACGGGCGTCATTTTCCCAGCCATTCCATTTCTGCACCTGGTCGGATATTACGTTGTTAAAGCCGAACACGATCACGGCTTCGGGGTTGTCTACCTCCGTGGTGAACATATTTTCCCAGGCAGTGGCGTTGGCAAGATCGCCGGTTTTGTACAGGCCAAAACCATTGGCCTCCAGCAGTGCTTTGGCGGCTGCGTTGGCGTCATAAGCCCTTTTCCAGCGTGCCCGGTCATCTGCCCGGTTGAACAGCGGACTGGCCCAGGTAAGCAGCACGCGGCCTTTCAGGGCGGCGGCAGCACCAGCGGTGATCCGGCCCCAATCCCCGCCGCTGGGCCAGCGGCCCGGCAGCATGGCCATAGCAGAGTCCAGGTCGGACACGATCTGCTCAATACAGGCGGAGGAAGTGCTGCGCGGAATTTCCAGCGATTCGCCGCCGGACAGCACCGGGTCCTGCGCATGCAATACCAAAGGCACGCCGCCGTACAGCCTTACCAGGTCGAAGTACTGCCAGGCCCTCCAGAAAAACAATTGCCCTTTCAGTTTCCTGCGGGTATACAGGGGCAGCCCGTAATTATCAATGTTATCAAAGAACAGGTTGATCTGCTTCAACCGCGTCCAGGTATTGTTTCGTATGCTGGTAGGCAGCGCTTCGCCAAAATAGCCCAGCGCGTGCCCGTTCAGGTAAGAGATGGCGGCCCATTCCCTGTTCCAGTTGGTTTGCCCTGCCAGTTCCTCCGTGGTTTGCGTGAACTGGCTGTTATTCGTGGCCAGGTTCCAGGTCATGGACTCGGACTTGCTGCCTGGCAGGAACAGGCCATACACATAATCCACGTAAGCCTGGGCCAGCGTGGAGTCCTGGAATACTTCCTCGTTCACCCCGCCCAGGTCCCGCTTCTCTTCGAGGAAGTCCTTTTTACAGCCTGCCAGCGCTGCCAGCAGCAGGGCGGCTGCTATTACTATTTTATTATGTTGCATTGTTTGCTTTGTCATAGTGATTAGAGTGTAAGATTAACACCAAAAGAGTACGTCCTCAGGTTCGGGAACTCATCATAAGCGCCTTCCGGAGCCTTATAGTCAAACGGGTTAAAGAAGTAGAGCGGGTTCAGCATCGTGAGGCTGAAACGTGCATTGCTGATACGCAGCCGCTCTGTCACCCTTTTAGGCAGCGAGTAGTTCAGGTTGGCGTTCCGTATGCCCATCCTGAAAGCGCTTACGCGCCAGAATTCAGAGGTGGGGCCGAGGTTGATGTCCTCCCAGTAGGGATTGGGATACTTGCCGCCGGGATTCAGCTCCGGGTCATAAATATCCTCCCAGTACACCGGGCGGCTCTGGAAGGCCCGGTTGATGGAGGTCTCAATCCTGTCCCTGGACTTGGTGTCTATTTCAGACCAGCCGCCAAAAGACCCGCCGATCACGCAATCAAAGCCGATGCCTTTGTAACCGGCCTTCAGCGTAACGCCAAAGCCATAGTGATTGTTCTCTTTTTTGGCCAGTTGTATCTGGTCATTATCGTCAATAATGCCGTCGGGGCCGGCAAAGGTGCCATCCGGCTGCAGCGCGCCTCTTACATCCCGGTAGTACAGCATGCCCGGCCGCAGGTCTTCCGCCTCGGTTCCAAATACGGAAGTGATGCCGTATTCCTTTACATAAGCATCTACATCCGCCTGGGTTTTGAACATGCCCAGGTAATCATGTCCCCATACGCCGATATCATCCGATTTTCCCGCCTGTTTGTTCCAGGGATAGTATTTATCCGTTTCTGCGAAGTTGCCCTGCTTCCATTTGTTGTCATACCAGGTAAAGCGAAGGTCAATGCCGTAGTTGAAATCATTGCCGATCCGGTCGTTCCATCCCACAGCGATCTCATAGCCGTAGAAATCCATCTTGCCCCAGTTCTCTGCCGCCAGGGTACCGCCTACGGTCAGCGGCACGGTAGCAGTTCTTTCCATCAGCATATTCGTGGCTTTATTATAGAAGCCTTCCAGGGTTAAGGAAAGGCGGCTGTCCAGGAAACGGGCATCCACGCCCAGGTTGTTCTTGAACTCATCGCTCCATGTGGCATTCCTGTTGGGCGAAGCTTCCATTTTCATACCGGTGGTCAGGTTGGAATTGCCGCCAAATACGGCGCCCTTGCCGCCCTGGAACGTGTAACGCTGCCGCCACTGCCATGCTTTGGTATCATCAGCGCCCAGCAAACCGGCGGAATATCTCAGCTTCAGGAAATTGACCGTTTTCGTATTAAAGAAAGATTCATTGGAGATCACCCAGCCGGCAGATACGGAATAGAAATTGCCCCAGTAGTGCTCCGGCGCAAAGTGCGTGGAGGCGTCTGTGCGGAACAGGACCTCGGCCAGGTAGCGGTCGTCATAGCTGTAATTCACCCGTCCTATATAGCCTAAAGTAGCAGACTCTGAGCCGGCGGTCTTACCGTCAATGGCGCCGAAAGCGCTGCCAAACTGCCCGTTGGTTGCTGCAATGGGGCTTTCTTTCCATACATCCTGCTGGCTGGAGTAGGCCTCTCCCCTTTCCACGGAGAACAGGCCGCTTACGTTATGCTTGCCAAACTGGCGGGCATAGCTCAACGTGAAGTTGATCTGTTCCGTTTCGCCGTTTACATTGGAATAGTACAGGCGGTCGCCGTTCTTGTAATTTTTCCCGGGAAGCTTCGGCGTAGCGCCCTGGTCATAGATATGACCATGCTCACCGGTGGTGTTGAACTCATATAACTGGTAGATGGTGCCCAACTGTGAGGCATTGGAGCCGGTGAAATACCGGGAATAATTTACCCTGGCTTTCAACCCGGTTACAAAGGGCAGCTCGTATTCCGCGTATACATTTACGCTCAGTGTTTTGTCCTTTGTAATGGACAGGTTGCCCATCCGCTCGATCTCATAGAAATGATACCCGGAATACTGGTCGGTGCCGGGTATCTTCACGGGGTACCCGTCTACATACGGAGGCAGGTAACGCGGCGTAAGCATCAGGTTGCGGTAATCATTTTCCGCATTCTCCCCGCCTATCTTGTTAAAGGTCTTGGTCAGGTTGGAGAAGTTGCCGGCCACCTGCAACCCTGCTTTCAGGCCGGCCGCCACTTTCATGTCGGCCCCGGCGCGGAAGGTCCATTTATCATAATCCAGGCTGGCCAGGTTACCGTCCTGCGTATAGTAAGAGGCGCTGGCAAAATAGGTGCCCCGGTCTGTACCGCCGCTGACGTTCAGCGTATGGCGCATGTTGGAAGCGCTGCTCCATACGGGGTCCAGCCAGTCGTAATTGATGGTCCTGAAATGGTCCAGCTCATCCTGCGAGAAGAAGGAGTTCTGGTCGGTAGGATCCCTGTCGGCGCCATTCGGGCCGTTCATGATATTAATGTACCGTGCAAAGCCGTAGGCACTCATCATTTTAGAGCGGTAGGCCTCATCATTGATACCATAGGAACCGCTATAGCTGATCCTGGGCTTGCCGGCCTGGCCGCGTTTGGTGGTGACGATCACTACGCCATGTGCGGCCCTGGAGCCGTAGATAGCGGCAGAAGCATCTTTCAGGATGGTGATGCTCTCCACTTCGGAAGGGTCCAGGTTGTTGAACTGCGTGGCGTCATTCTTACCATCGCCGGTTACCTGTATCACGCCGTCAATTACATACAGCGGGTCCAGGTTGCCGCCATCCTTGGAGAAGGTGGCCGGGTTGCGGATGGTCAGGGATGCAGGAGAGCCGGGACGCGCAGTACCGCCGCTTACGCCCAGGCCCAGTACGCGGCCCTGCAAAGCTGCGCCCAGGTTGCCTACCGGCAGGTCTTCCACCTCGCTGGCTTTGATAGTGGAGATGGCGCCGGTCATATGTAATTTCTTTTGCGCGCCGTAACCAACGATCACGGTTTCTGACAATTCGGTGGCCGAGCTTTTCATCGTTACATTGAGCGATTCCCGGTTATCCACCGGTACTTCCAGGGGCGCGTTGCCCACCAGGGAAAATACCAGCACCGCGCTGCCATTGGGCACGCGGATGGAATAATTACCGTCGGCATCCGTAACGGTGCCCAGTGTTCCGTCCTTTACGCGAACGGTAACGCCGGGGATCTCTTCCCCGGTTTCAGATAATACTTTTCCCCTCACCCTCACCTCTGAAGTTTGTGCATAGGCAGGCACTACGTGAAATAAATAAAAGCATACAAGTAATAGTATACCCCCCGTGGTAAAACGCTTACCAAAAAGTAGCTGAGTAACCATTGTTTAATGATTTTGGTGGAGACTAATAGTTGATAGAATAGGTGATAACTGTTGTTGGTGTCTGTCAGACAATTAAAAAAATGCTGACAATCCTCAGGTGCATATTTTTCATAACTAACGGAATTTGTTTTTGATCTTCCCCTTATTACCGGGAATGCTGCATGTTCCCGGTGATGGCTCCGGCAAAACAGGAGCGTAATCCCGGGATCAAGCTACAGAAATATTCATTTAAATAACGCACGAACACAGCAATTTTTTTACGCAATCGTTGCCGGCAACGTTGTCAAAAGACTTTTTGCCGGAATTTTGTAACATAGTATAGTATAGCAGGAAAAAAAACACTAGCTTGCAAATTGAAATCTATTGTCAACCTGGTCTTCCCGTTATAATCCTGACCGCTGTTCCAATTTAGCCATTATATATAATGGCCTGCTAAAACCGGGTTATGAAGAATGCTTTCTTACTGGCATGCCGGCACATGCTGTTATTTTTACCGCTGGTATGTACTTCCTTTCAGACATTATTTGCGCAGCAAAAGATCCACTACGAGCCGGACTGGCGCTCCCTGCAGCAGCACACCGGCGTGCCGGAATGGATACGCGACGCCAAATTCGGCATCTATTGCCACTGGGGCGTGTACGCCGTACCGGCCTATAACAACGAGCATTATTACAAACACATGCACGTGGATTCCGGCTACGCCAAGCTGGGCACCTACCAGCGGCATGTGGCGCTTTACGGCCCGCTCACGAAATTCGGCTACCATGATTTTATTCCCCTATTCAAAGGAGAACGCTTTAACGCGGATGAATGGGCCGACCTTTTTGTAAAGACCGGGGCGCGCTTTGCCGGGCCGGTAGGCGAGCATCACGACGGGTTTTCTATGTGGGACAGCCAGCTCACGCCTTTTAATGCAAAAAACATGGGGCCGCACCGCGACGTGGTGGGCGAGCTGGCAAAAGCCATCCGCAAAAGAGGCATGAAATTTTTTGTATCCCTGCACCATGAACTGAATTACGGCTACGTAAAACCCAAACCGGAATGGGCCGCAGCCGATCCGAAATACGCAAAGCTCTACGGCACGCCCATGCCGCATGAAGAATGGCTGAAAATGTGGCGCGACAAGTGCAACGAGGTGGTGGACAAATACCACCCGGACATCATGTACTTTGATTCCTGGCTGGAACAGATACCGGAAAAATACAAACAGCAATACCTGGCCCACTATTTTAACGCAGCGGAACAACGCGGGCAGGCCGTAACCATGACCTACAAAGGGGAAGACATTCCCGCAGGCATCGGCATGGTAGACCATGAGAACAGCAATCCCGATCATATTATCGCCGAGCCCTGGCTCTGCGATTACTCCATTGGCAAGGGCAACATCTTTTCCTGGGGATATACCGAAGGCCTGCAGATACGCAGCGCCAAAGAGATCGTGCAGAAGATCATTGAAGTGGTGAGCAAGAACGGGCAACTGCTGCTGAACCTCTCGCCCAAAGCAGACGGCACCATCCCGGAAAACCAGCAGGAGGAGCTGTTTGGCGTGGGCCGCTGGATGTGGTCCTTCGGGGAATCCATCTACAACACCCGGCCTTTTACCCAATACGGGGAAACCACGCCGGAGGGACAGCGCGTGCACTATACCCGCCGCGGCGACACCCTGTACGCCATCTTCCTGGACTGGCCCGGCGACGGCAACACCGTGCACCTGGAAGCCCTGCACCGCGGCGTGCTGGGCGACATCAAATCCCTGGAGCTGCTGGGCCTCAAGGCGCTGAAGCACTGCCCTTACCAGTTGACGGACGAGTCCCTGGCCCTGACCATACCGGCCCACACCCGCCTGCCTTCGGATATTGCCTACGTTTTCCGCATCATACTACAGGCGCCCGGCCGGCAGGCATACAAAGCGCCGGCGGATGAAAAGCCGCTCTTCGAGATACTGGACGGACCGGACAAGCCCGTGATCAGCGAAGGTATGCCCGGCACAGCCGGCATACAGGGCGGCTTTGAAGGCGGAGCCTGCGTGAAAATAAACGGCACCTACCACCTGTTTCCTACCGAAAGGGCCGGCCAGGCGGGCATAGGCGCCTACTACGACCGCGTAAAGACCCGCATCGGCCACTGGACCAGCACGGACGCCATCCACTGGACGCGCCGCTCCACGCTCTACGAAGCCAGCGGCCGCTATGCGCTTACGGAAGACGACAACCCGATGAACGACCGCCGGGGCGCTATCTGGTCCTTTATGCCTGTATTCAATAAAGCGCAGCACCGCTGGTACGGCTATTACCTGGCCTACACCGTGCACAAGGAAATAGAGCCGAACCACTGCTTTGGCCGCATCTGGCGCGCGGAATCCGTACAGGAGGGCCTGGAAGGCATTGGCGGACCGTATAAGGATATCAACATCATTATGGAGCCGGGCCTGGACAGCCAGCCCTGGGAAGGGCGGCAGGGCGTGGCCTCCTTTTTTCCCTACCCGGTGGGCGATGAATGGATGGCCTTTTACGCCGGCGCCTACCCTTACGCCAGCCTGCAAGATTATCCCAACAAAACGGGACGCGCCTGGTACATAGGCCTGGCCCACTCCGGCAGCATGGAAGGGCCCTGGACACGGATGGATACCACGGTAAACCCGGTGACGTCCATCCATCCCACTTTCGTGGAAAACCCCATCGTGAGCCGGCTGCCCAACGGGCTGTATATCGCCGTTTTTGACGGGGGACCGGAAGGCTTTGGGCTGCACCTGCCCAACATGATAGGCTATACCCTCTCCAAAGACGGCCTGCACTGGACAAAAGCACGCTACCTGCCCATACAGGACAAGGTGAAGAAGTGGTGGGACATTATGCGCACGCCGCTTTGCCTGATACCGGAAGGCGACGACCGGTATACCATCCTGTATGCAGCTATTAAAAACACGGAACGCTTCCACCCCATTGGCATGGTGAGGGTGAAACTGAACCGGGAGGTATTGGAGGAAATAGGAAGCAAGATGTAGGAAGTAAGATGACAGATGTACCGTAACAGCAGATAAAAAGACCGCGTAAGCAGAACGTTATGATGAAACATTTCCTGTTTTTAACCATTCTTTTCAGCCATTGGGCAATGCAGGGCATCAGCAGCCCCCTTTCACACGATAAAACCGTATTGCTGCTCACCGGCAGCCGCCCCTCTCCCCGTATCACCTACGGCAGGGAGCAACTGGGCAAGGCCCTGGAGGCGGCAGGCTACCGCCTCACCAACGTGGAATGGCGCAGCGCCCCGCCGGGCATCCACATCATCATGATCGGCACCGGGGATGATCCTTCCATACAGCAAGCCGGCCGCCAGTTCAAACTGTCCCCGGCCAAAACACCGGGCAGGGAAGGCTTTGCCATCCGTGTGAAGGACCGGCGCGCCCTGATTGCCGGCGCGGATGCCAGCGGCGCCCTGTATGGCTGCCTGGAGCTGGCGGAACGGGTGCGCAGCAGCGGCGCCCTGCCGGAACAGCTCTCCTTTACGGACCAGCCGGAAATGGTGCTGCGCGGCGCCTGCGTGGGCATCCAGAAAACCGCTTACCTGCCCGGCAGGCATGTATATGAATACCCTTACACCCCGCAGGAATTTCCCTGGCTGTACGATAAGCAACAGTGGATACAGTACCTGGACATGCTGGCCGCCAACCGCATGAACTCCCTGTACCTCTGGAACGGGCATCCCTTTGCATCGCTGGTGCGCCTGAAGGAGTATCCTTACGCCGTGGAGGTAGACAGCGCCACCTTCCGCCGCAACGAGGAAATGTACCGCTTCCTGACGGAAGAAGCGGACCGCCGCGGCATATGGGTGATACAGATGTTCTATAACATCATCCTCTCCAAACCCTTTGCGGAAAAGCACGGCCTGGCCACGCAGGACCGCAGGCGGCCCATCACCCCGCTGATAGCGGACTATACCCGGAAATCCATTGCGGCCTTTGTAGCAAAGTATCCCAACGTGGGCCTGCTGGTAACACTGGGCGAAGCCATGGAGGGAGACGGGATGGATGTGGAATGGTTTACCAACACCATCATTCCCGGCGTAAAGGACGGCCTGCAGGCCCTGGGCAAAAAAGACCTGCCGCCCATTGTGCTGCGCGGCCATGATACCAACCCGCAGCAGGTAATGGCGGCCGCCCGCCCCCTGTACCCCAACCTGTACACCATGAACAAATACAATGGCGAGGCGCTCACCACCTACACGCCCCGCGGCCCTTGGGCCGCCATGCACCGGGACCTGAGCCGCCTGGCCGCCGCCCATATAGATAACGTGCACATACTGGCCAACCTGGAGCCTTTCCGCTACGGCGCCACCGCCTTCATCCAAAAATGCGTGCAGGCCATGCATACCATACATGGGGCCAACGGTCTGCACCTGTACCCGGAATCATCCTACTGGGACTGGCCCTATACAGCGGACAAGGCCACACCCCGCCTCCGGCAAACGGACCGGGACCGCCTCTGGTACATGGCCTGGGCGCGCTATGCATGGAACTGCCACCGCCCCCGCCAGGAAGAAGACCGGTACTGGAGCCGCCTGCTGGATGCGCAGTTTGGCAGCAAGGGAGCGGGTAAGGATATACTGGAAGCCTACGAGCAGGCCGGGGAGATAGCGCCCAAGCTGCTGCGCCGCTTTGGCATTACTAACGGTAACCGCCAAACGCTTACGTTGGGCATGACCATGCCGCAGTTGATCAACCCGGACAAATACCGCGTGTGGCCGGAGCTGTACAACTCCGACGGGCCGGAAGGCGAAACCCTGCTGACCTATGCCGCAAAGGAATGGCAGCAGCGGCCGCATACGGGGGAAACGCCGGTGCAGATAGCGGAAGAAGTGACCCGGCACGGGGAGCTGGCCGTAGCGGCCATTGAACGGGCAGCGCCGGCCGGCCGGCAAGCGGAAGCGGAATTTGCGCGCCTGCGCAATGATATGCACTGCTACCGCGCCCTGGCCCGCTGCTTTGCCGCCAAAGCGCAGGCGGCCCTGCTGGTGCTGCGCTACGGCTACTCGCAGGAGCTGCAGGACCTGGAAAAAGCATTGCCTTACCTGCAACAAAGCGTGGCGCATTACCGCGAGCTGGCCAACCTTACAAAAGATACCTACCTGTATGCCAACAGCATGCAGACCGGGCAGCGCAAAGTGCCCGTAAGCGGCAGCGGCGGACATAACAAAACCTGGACGGAGCTGCTGCCCTTTTACGAGGCGGAGCTGCACACCTTCCGGCAGCGGCTGGACTCCTTAAAGCAGGCAGATCACCGCGGCCCCAACGGCCAGCCTGCGCGGCAACTGCGCCTGCAGCCGGCGGAAGTGGCATTACAATCGCCCAACGGCGATCATTACCAGCCCGCCACGGGCCAGCAGCCCTTCACGGACACCACTTTGCAGGTACAGGCCATCGCCCCAGCCCTGCAGCCGCTACAGGCGCTGCGCGGCTCCCTGCAGCAGCAGCGGTCCGCAGGTACTACCCTGCGCTTCCATGCCAGCCGGCCGGTAAAAGTGGTGGTGGGCTTTTTCAAGGGCGGGCACAAAGGCTACCTGCAGGAGCCGGACCTGGAAACAGACGCCGGCGCGGACAATTACGGGCAGGCCACCGTGCGCATTGCCAATGCGCTTATCATCAAAGGCCTGCCGCCGGTGAATATACACACCTATTACTTTGATGCCGGGCAGCACACGCTGGCGCTGGGCAAAGGCGCCTGCCTGATACTGGGCTTTATGGACGGCCGCCAGGAAATACCGGCCTATGATGCAGGACTGGGGGCCGCCGGTGCGCAAAAGCTGGACTGGCTGTTTGAGTAAGGCAGAAAGCGAAAAGCAGAAAGCAGAAAGCTGCTCGTAGCGAATCTATCCGCGGAAATCAGCTTTTTGCTTTATGCTTTTCGCTTTTTGCTTATTTTGGAGTATAGTATAGTACAGTTACGCATGCAAACGATCATTTCACTTAATCATTCGTCAGGAGCACCTAAGTACCAGCAGATCATACAGTCCATTATCAGCGCTATTGACGACCGGCAATTGCAGATAGGCGACAAGCTGCCTTCCGTGAACGAGGTAAGCCTCAGCACGGGCATTGCCAAGAAAACAGTAGTGCAGGCCTTTGAGCACCTGAAACAAACCGGCATTATCTCCGCCGTGAAGTATAAAGGGTATTTTGTAGCCAGCGCGCATACCAATTCCCGGCACAACATATTTGTGCTGTTCAACAGCCTCACGGCCTACAAGGAAAACATTTACGAAGGCATCAAACAGGCGCTGGACGGCCACGGCGTGGTGAATATTTATTTCCACCACAACAACATGGAAGTGTTTGACACGCTGGTATCGCAGAGCGCCGGCCGCTACACCGCGTACATCATTATGCCCCTGCAGGATAAAGGCATGCAGGCTTCCCTTAAAAAACTGCCGCAGGATAAAATATACATACTGGACGTAGGCTATAACGACTGGGGCGCGCGCTACCCCTCCGTGTGCCAGTACTTTGAAGAGGATATTTACCGCGTGCTGCGGCAGGCGGAGGCCAAAATACGCCGCAAGTACCGCAAGCTGGTGCTGGTGCAGGGCCCCGCCTTTTACAACCTGAAGCAGGTGGAAAAAGGCTTCCGCCGGTTCTGCAAGGATACCGGCCTGGCATCGGAAGTGATTGCGCATGCCCGCAACAAACGCCCTGCAAAAGGAGAGCTGTACGTACTGGCTCATGACCAGGACCTGGTGTACCTGGTAAAGAAAATAGCCGCCGGCTCCCTGAAGCTGGGCAAGGATATCGGCATTCTTTCCTACAACGATACCCCTATGAAGGAAATAGCGGCCAACGGCATCGCCACCATCTCTTCGGACTTCACCAAAATGGGCGCGGATATGATAAAGCTGATCCTGCAGAAAAAGAAAGCCCACCTGAAGAATCCCTGCAGGCTGGTAGACCGGCCCTCCTTTTAAAAAGAAAATGGATCGCCAGGAGTGGCGATCCGTTCCGTTTTAACCTTTCTATAAAATAACCAACCATCGCCTGCAGTGACAGGCCATGCCGGTTACAAGACTTCGGGTATCATATATATCTGATAACTGGGATCATCTGTAGTACAAATAACTAACGGTCAGGGCGCCAGGGTTTCATTCACGGACATCGGGTATTATTGTAAATATAAGGCTTACACGGTAACGGCCGCGTAATACAATCGTTGTATATTGACCGGCGGAGCTAAGTAGCGGAGGCGGGCAGCAGGATGCTGAACACGGAGCCTTTCCCGGTTTCGCTGGAAAGGTGCACGCGGCCGTGATTCAGCTCCGTAAGCTCTTTTACCACCAGCAACCCCAGGCCGGTGCCATGTTCATTGTCCGTGCCATAGCGGGTAAAATGCTGCTCCAGGTCAAACAGGCGCTCCTGTAGCGGCGCATCCATCCCGATGCCGCTATCGGCCATGCTGATCTCCACTTCCCCGTTCACCGCTTTTACCGTGGCGGTGATGCTGCCTTCCCGGGGCGTAAACTTCACCGCGTTTGACAGCAGGTTTCTTAAAATGATCGCCAGGTGATCAGCATCGGCATAGGCCAGGGTATCCTTTGTAACGGACAGGCTGAATGACAGTTGCTTTTCCTGCAACTGCGGGGTAAACTGGTCGTGCAACTGGTCCAGTATGTCGTACACGCTGCAGTAGCGGGGATTGGCGCTCATGCCTTTCAACTGGGTATGCGACCAGCGCAGCGTGTTCTCCAGGCTCAGGAGCACATTATCCAGGCTGTTCCTGGCCCTGGCGGCAAAATCTTTGAACAGGTCCGGCGACAGGTCTTCATCCAGCAGCAGCAGCGATTTCATGGAGGTGAGGGGTTGGCGCAGGTCATGCGCGAGGATGGACAGTATCTTTTCCTTGGCGCGGTTCAGGTTCTCCAGGCGGAGGGCCTTTTCCTCGTTCTGCCGGTTCAGCGCCTCCAGCCGCTCGCGGTAGCGCTGCTGCTCGTACTTGTAGTATAACAGGGCCATGCCCGTGAGCACAAAAAAGGATATCACGCTGATAATATTCCGGGAAGGCGGCAGCGGCTCTATCAGCGGGGGATGGCCGGCATTGTAGATGCAGACGAAAATAAAGGCGAACATATCCAGCAGGGTCAGCACGCCTATCAGCCACCAGGAATCCAGCAGCAGCACGATCACCGCCACGTTGGACAGCAGCAGCAGCTCCGTGCTGTTCTGGTACCCCAACCCAATAAACCCACAGAAAATGATAATGCCGAATATGCCCATAAAACGCACCAGGCGCCGCGCACCGTAATGCTGCAGCAGGAAAATGACCTGTATGAGCAGCAGCAGCAGGAAATAGCAGAGCGCCAGCAGGTAATGCGCTGTGAAAATATTCAGACCGCAGTAGGTAACGGCCAGTACTGCCCCGATAAGACCGCCTACGTTCAGGGACCGGATCTTTTTCTGCTCCTCAAAGGGGTATTCCGGCCGGATACCGGTGTTGATCACATGCTTGACAAATGATTTCATGCGGAAGACGAAGCTATAACATCTGCGGCTGATATTCAATGCATTTTAGTGTTATAGCCCCGGGCCCGGGAAACCGGGAGCGCCTGAAAAAAGTTACCGCCAGGAATGGCGGTACCGTTTGTTTTTTTAATGTACCAGCATGCGCGTTCAGCGCATACATGCTTTCTATCCATATGTAGTCCCCCCGCTATTATGCCAACAAAAAAATTACCATCTCACTTTCAGCTCGGAGCGCCGGTTCTGCCGGTATTCCGGCTCGCTGCACGGTACTCCGTCCTTGCAGCCGTTCACCGGGTGCTGCTCGCCCATGTTATTGTAGTACAGCCGCCCGGGGTCTATGCCTTTGCCCGCCAGGTAATCGATCACGGCGAAGCAGCGTAATGCAGAGAGATCTACGTTATACTGGTTAGACCCACGGCTGTCCGCGAAGGACAGGATCAGCAGTTTCCAGTCCGGGCGGCGTTTCAGCACTGCGGCCACCCTGTCCAGCAACTGCCGGGACTCGGCCAGCAGGGCAGCGCTGTTGTAGTCATACAAGAACTGCAACTGTTCCAGTTCCCGCAGGTCTTTCTCTTCTTCGGCTGTGAGCTTCCTTTCCACCGTTGCGGGGGGTTGCTGGCCCTTGCCGGGTTCCGTTACCGGGCCGGGTTGGTTACCGTCTGCGCCGGGTTGATTGCCGGCGTTGTTGTTATTACCGTTCAAGCGGTTAAAGTAATCCGGGTCCGTAAAGTAGTAAATATCATCCCGTCCCTGCCCACCGGGCCTGCTGGACGCGAGGTAACCTTCCTGGCCGCTGCGGTTCAGCACCAGCCCTATTTCATCAGCGCCGGAATTGAACGGCGCTTTCATGTTCTGCGGATCTTCCCAGTTGCCCTTTGCTCCTTTAGCGCGGTAAATATCATAACCGCCCATGCCCGTATGTCCCCTGCTGGAGAAGTACAGGATGCCGTCCTCGTTCACGGTCGGGAAGGTTTCGTCGGCCGGGGTATTGATCTTGTCGCCGCAGTTTACGGGCGCGCCCCAGTTGCCGTCTGCCTGCTTTTCGCAGTACCAGATGTCCATTTGCCCCTGGCCGCCCGGGCGGTCCGAGATAAAGTATAATACATCGCCGGCGCTGTTCAATACGGCATGGCTGGATGCATAGCCTTCCACGTTCAGCGCCTCCATGGGCGCCAGCGCGCTCCATTGCCCGCCTGTTTTGACGGACTGGTACAGTTGCAGGCGCCGGATACCGTTCACCGGCCCTTTCCGGTCGCCCGGGATATCTTTGCCCTGTATATTGACGCTGGCATACAGGGTATCTTCATTCCGGCTCATGCAAACCGGGCCGATGTGGTAGCGGTATTTCTCCAGCAGCGATGGCAGCAGTTCCCGGAGGTACATATTTCCATTGCCCTGCGTATACTGCCGGTATACATAAGCTTTGTAATAAGGTTCTTCTGTGCGCCGGTCTGCAGCCGGGCCTGCGTCCAGGTAGCCATTGGACATGAGCAGCAGGCCCTTTTCCACGGTGCCGTTCACCAGGTCGGAGCCGGGGGTGTTCAGCTCTTTCAATGGCCTGAGCTGTATGCTGGCAGGATGGGCAGCCCAGGCAATAGCGCTGTCGCAGCTTTGCAGGGCCACTGCCTTCAACTGCAGGCTGTCTGCATTCGTGGTGGCAAACCTGCTATACTGCTGCCTGGCGGCTTCATACCGCTCCTGCTGCCGCAGCACCTCTCCATAGCCAAAGTAGGCCGCAGGCGGACAGTCCGGCCGGGAGGTGATATGCTGGTAGTAGCCGGCCGCCTCTTCCAGGTAACCGATCTCCTGGTAGGAGCGCGCCAGCTTCATCCACTGCTCCACCGGCAGCTTGTCCTTTTTGCTGCGGGCCATGCGCCCGTAAAGCGCGCCCGCCACGGCATACTCCTCGCGGGCATAAGCTTCTTCGGCCAGTTGCCGCACGCTCTTCTGCTCCTGGCTGTACAGCGCTGCAGGCAGCATGATAAACAGGGCTATTGTTAAACTGCGTTTCATTCGTAAATAATTTTTTTACGGTGTTTTACTTTAGAAATACCGCGGGCTCTGTACCGTAAACCGTTTGGAGGGGAATAAAAACCCGAGCGATATTTCGTGCGAACCACCCTGGTAGCCGGCCATCTTGTTGATGTTGAGGTCATACGCATAGCCGATGCGCAGCCGGTCCCCGGCGTAGTACTCTGCCATAATGCTGGCGGCGTTCAACTGCTCCAGGTCCGTGGGCAGGTTGGACTTGTTCCACAGTTTTACGCCCGTCCGGTAGGATGCGCCGAGCCACAACTTCTCGCTGATCAGCAGGAAAGCATTCAGGTCCAGGTTGGTGGGCCCCTTAAAATCTTCCTTTACCAGGATGGAGGGCTTCAACTGCAGGTTTTCCGACAGGGGGAACATGGCGCCGGTGGTTACATACAGGTGCTGTGTTTTACGGATGGTGGAATAGTTGTTTCCCTTCCAGGAATAGCGCGTGGCATCCGTGTACAGGGAGAACAAATCCATTACGGAAGCGCCTGCATAGAACCGCGGCGTATAGTAGTAGATGCCGAAGCGGGCATCCGGCACCCACACGCTTCTCTTGCCGTTGGGCAGGGCCACATCATCATTGTCTGTATACTGCAGGGCGGTACCATCTATTGAGTACTGGGTAACACCGCCTCCTATGCCCACGCACAAACGCCGGGTGTCCTCGTTGTCCAGGGGAATGCGGTAGGAGTAGTTGCCGTACAGCGACAACGCTTCCTGCGGGCCCAGCTTGTCAAACAACATTTGCACCCCCAGCCCTACCCGGTTGTCGGGCGCGCGGGTCACACCGTCTATGGATACGCCGCCGGTGCGGGGCGCACCCGGGAAATCCGCCCACTGGTGACGGTACACCGCATTTACGTACAGGTCTTCCTTGTAGCCTGCGTAGGCCGGGTTCACGCTCAGGCCGTTAAAGATATACTGGCTGAACTGTATGTTCTGCTGGGCCTTTGCGCGCAGCCCTATGTTCAACAGCAAGATGATGATAAGTCCTGCTCTGGTTACTGTTTGCATCGTGTTCTCTTTTTTGATCACGGGTGATGTTTTTGCCTTTACCTCACTATTGTTATCCAGCCTTTATACTTTCTGATACCGTCCGGTTTCTTCACTTCCAGTATGTAGTAATAGGTGCTTTCATTCAGGTCGCCGCCGTTCCAGTCGTTGCGGTAGTCTTTGGACTGGTACACCATGTTGCCCCAGCGGTTGAAGATGTACAGCGCCGATCCCGGGTATTTCTCCAGTCCGCCGATGATGAACCGTTCGTTCTTGCTGTCTCCGTTCGGCGTGATCGCATTGGGGAAGAACAGGTCCTGGCCATCTATCACGATGCTGGAAGTACCTACGTTGTTGGTGCTGTCTGCATCCACGCCCTCTGCGGCGGCCGTTGCCCGGTTCACCAGTTGCCCGCCTTCAATTACCCTGGCGGTGAGCGTCATCTGCACGGTGGCATCCGGCTGCAGTTCGCCGATGCTCCATTGCACCAGCTTTGTATCCGCTATCACCCTTACCTCTCCCCGCTCTGCGGAAGTGTGGCTGGGCAGATCCAACTGCAGGGGCAGGGAGTCTGTTACTATTACACCGGTGGCGGCGATGTTGCCAATATTCCTTACCGTGATGCGGTAGGTGATATCCTGGCCCATACGGTAAGGCCCTACTGCCGGCTGCACTACTTCCTTGGTCACTACCAGGTCGCCGGAGGGCACATCATTATCCTCGATGGTCACCGTGGCTTCGGGGTTACCGGCTGTGAAGGCGTAGCTGGCGGACTGTCCGCCGTTCAGCATGAACACCACGGTTTCTGCCGGCTCTACTTCGCGGTCGTCCAGCACTTCCACGGGCACGGTTACACTGCCGGTGCCGGCGGGGATGGTGATGGTGCCGGTAAGGGCCCTGTAATCGGCATCCAGCGTGGCGGTGCCGCCTATCATATACCGGATGGTAATGGGTTCCGCCGTTGTTTTACCGCCGGCCAGGCTGATGGTGAATGCGCCGTTGGTAGCCGGTTCCGCACCGTCTGCCGCGTTGGCCACTTCCAGCACCAGGTCGGTGGCGCTATGATCGCCGTCTTCAATATTCACGGTAGCGGTAGCATTTGTACCGGCGGTGTAGGTCATGCCGGCTGCGCTGCCGCCTGTGATGGTCAGCACTACGGTTTCTGCCGGCTCTATGATATTGTCATCCAGTACATCCACCGGAACGGTCACCCCGTTCTCACCGGCCGGTATCACTACCGTGCCGCCCAGGGTGGTGTAATCCGCGCCGCCGGCAGCCGTACCGCTGATGGTGTAGCTTACCGTAATGTCTGCCGATGCGGTGATGCCTGCCGGCAGGTAGATATTAAAGCTGCCGTCCGTGGCCGGTTCTGCACCGTCCGCCACTTTTGTGGCATTCAGCACCAGGTTGGCGGGCGTACCGTCATTGTCTGTGATGTTCACGGTAGCATTGCCGTTGTTAGCGTCAGGCGCAAACGTGAAGTCTGCGGAAGCGCCGCCCGTTACCGTCATTACCACGGTTTCCGTGCCTTCTATGATCTGGTCGTCCAGTACATTCACCGCTACGGTTACGCTGTTCTGTCCTGCCGGTATCACGGCGGTGCCGGTCATTGTTGCAAAGTCTGCACCGCTGGTGGCCGTACCGCCGATGGTATAGCTCACCGTGATATCCTGGGCGGATGTTATACCCGCCGGCAGGCTGATGGTGAACGCGCCGTCAGTAGCCGGTTCTGCGCCGTCTGCCGCTTTGGCCACGCTCACTACGCGGTTTGCCGTGGTATTGTCATCGTCTGTAATATTCACCGCAGCCGTGCTGTTGGTGCTGCCTGCCGTGAAGGTAAAGCTGGTGGCTGCACCGCCGGTCAGGGTCATGGTCACGGTTTCCGTGTTCTCAATTACCTGGTCGTTGATTACGGTTACCGGTACGGCTACACTGTTCTGTCCTGCAGGTATCACTACCGTGCCGCCCAGTGTGGCGTAGTCGCTGCCGCCGGTGGCGGTGCCGCTGATGGTGTAGCTCACGGTAATGTCTTCCGAAGCCGTGATGCCTTTGGGCAGGCTTACGGTAAAGCCGCCGTTGGTGGCCGGTTCTGCCGCGTCTGTTATCCTGGCTACGCTCAGCACGGTGTTGGCGGCGGTATTGTCGTCGTCTGCTATGCTCACCGTAGCCGTGTTGGCGGCAGCAGCCGTGTACACATCACCGGTAGCGGAGGTGGATTGATCCGGGCTGATGGTGAGTATAACGGTCTCGTCCACTTCTATCACCTTATCGTCCGTTACATTCACCGGCAGGATGATGCTGCTGTTGCCGGCCGGCAGTGTTACGGCGGTGCCGGTGGCAGCGTAATCCGTGCCTTCCGTGGCCGTACCGCCCAGGGTGAACACCGCGTTGATATCCGCAGCGGCGGTGTAGCGCACACCCGGTGCTGCTTCCGGCAACCTGATCTCGAAGCGGCCGTTGGTGGCCGGTTCTGCGCCGTCATTCACCGGCACCACTTCCAGGCTACGGTTGGCAGGCGTGTTATCATCGTCTGCTATGTTCACTGTAGTGGTGTTATCGGTAGTATGCGCCGGGAAGTACAACTGGTCGCCGGTGGAGTTCTGGCCGTTGCCGCCCAGCAGCTTCACTACTACGGTTTCCGTAGCTTCTATTATATAGTCGTCTGTTACTGTTATATCTGCTTCCACGCTGTTGGCGCCTGCAGGTATGGTGATCGTGCCCATGGTGTAATCTATGCCTGCACCGGCGCTGCCGCCCAGGTTGTAAGATACCGTTACCGGGTTGGCGGCAGTAATGCCTGCCGGCAGGGATACCCGCACCCTGCCCGGCGTGGACGGCTCTGCACCATCCTGCACATGGGCAATGCTCAGCGGGCTGCCCGCAGCACCATTCACATCCACGATGTTCACAGTAGCATTTGCACTGGCCGGGTCAATGGTGAAGGGCAGCGTGGACGTAACGCCGGTCAGCGTCATGATACCGGCTTCCGGTCCTTCTATGATACCGTCGTTGTATGCCTGCAGGTCTATCATCACTTCATTGGAGCCGGCCGGTATGGTAATGGTGTTACCACTGATCACTGCGCCGCCGGGCACGGTCAGCAACTGGTAATCGCTGCCTGCGCCGCGGGTGGCATTGCCGCTCATGCTGAAGGTAATGGTGATGTCTGTAGCCGCCGTGATGCCCGGGTTCAGGCCTATGCGGTAACGTCCGTGGGTGCTTCCTTCCACTGCATCGGACACCTTCGTCAGCAGTACCAGTTGGGAGTTGCCGTTGGCGTCTTCGTCCGTGATGTTCACCACGGCGCTGCCGGCGGTGGCGCTGGCGGTGTAATTGAACTGGCCGTCGCTGCCACCGGAAAGGTTCATGATCACGGTTTCTACCGGTTCAATGATGTAATCGTTCAGCACACTTACCGGTACGGATACACTGTTCTGCATTGCCGGTATGGTTACCGGTACGCTGATAGCTGTATAGTCTGCACCCGGTATGGCGGTGCTGCCGTTGTCTATGCTGAAGTTCACCGTAATGGCCCTGGCAGATCTCAGGCCTGTGGGCAGGCTGATAACAAATGCACCGTCTGTGGCCGGTTCTGCGCCGTCGTTGCCTTTTGCCACGCTCAGCACCAGGTTGGCGGTGGTATTGTCGTTATCCGCAATGGTCACGGTGGCGGCGGCAGGAGCGCCGGGTGTGAAGGCCAGGCTGTTGCCGCTTACCGTAGCCGTACCATTGTTGATGGTAAGTATCACGGTGCGGTCGCCATCGATCACGGTGTTGTCGATCACTTCCACCGGTACCGTCACACTGTTGGTATTCGCAGGAATGGTCACGGTGCCGCTCATCTGCAGGTAGTCTTTGCTGATATCCGTTGCGGTGGCGGCAGCTTGCGCCGTACCGCTGATAGCGTAACTAACCGTCACGGCTTCCGAGATGGTGATGCCGGCCGGCAGGCGGATGGTAAAGGCGCCGTTCACCGGTCCGTTCTCATCCGCATCGGCGGTGCTGGCGGTAACCGTAAGCCTGCGGTTGGCGTCTGTATTGTCGTTGTCTGCAATAACAGCGGTAGCGCTGGCGGCGGTACCGGCCGTATATGTTTCACCGGTAGCGGCGGCGGAGGCGCTGGCGTCCAGCGTAACTACCACCGTTTCATCCCCCTCTATCTGCTGATCGTCCAGCACTGCCAGCGGCAGGTATACATTGCCTGCATTGGCCGGCAGGGTAACGGAAGTGCCCAGGTTGCTGTAATCCGCATCTGCGGTGGCGGTACCGCCTACGGCAAATACCACGTTAATATCCACGGCGGAGGTATAGCGCCTGCCGGGCACGGCCTCCTTCATCCTGATCTCGTACTGCCCGTTGTCTGCCGGCTCTGCACCGTCTTTCACCTTCACGATCTCCAGCACGCGATTTTCCGGTATGTTGTCATTGTCTGTAATATTCACCGTAGTGGTATGATCCGTGCTGTGCGCAGGGAAATACAGGTCGTCGCCGGCGGTGTTCTTGCCGTTGCCGCCCAGCAGCTTCACTATTACGGTTTCTGTAGCTTCTATGATATAATCGTCTGCCACGTTGATCGCTGCGTCTACACTGTTGGCATTGGCCGGTATGGTCACGGTGCCGGTCGTATAGTCCGCGCCCGCGGTGGCAGTGCCACTGAGGCTGTAGGACACGGTAACCGGCTGCGCTGCCGTGGTGCCGGCCGGCAGGCTTACGCGGAAGCTGCCGTTGGTGGCCGGCTCTGCACCGTTGCCCACAAACGTGATGCTAATGGGGTTGCCGGCAGCGCTGTTCACGTCCACAATATTGGCCGTAGCGGATGCGCGTGCAGGATCGATCGTAAAGGCCAGCGCGGAGGTAATATTCGTCATTGTCATCACCGCCTGCTCCGTGCCTTCCACAATGCCGTCATCGGCTGCCTGTACATCTATCAGCACTTCGTTGGCGCCGGCCGGTATGGTAATAGCGTTGCCGCTGATCACCGCTCCGCCGGGCACGGCCAGCAACTGGTAATCGCTGCCTGCGCCGCGGGTGCCGTTGCCGCTCATGCTGAAGGTGACGGTAATGTCCTGCGAAGCCGTGATGCCGGGCTGCAGGGCAATACGGTATTGCCCGTTTGCCGCACCTTCCACGGCGTCGGATACCCTGGTCAGCAGCACCAGTTGGGAGTTGCCGTCAAGGTCGTTGTCTATGATGTTCACCGTAGCGCTGGCGGCTGCCGGGTCTGCGGTAAAGCTGATGGGAGTAACGCCGTCTGCTTCCAGGCCGCTGCCGCCGCTGATGTCCAGGATCACGGTCTCTGTCAGCTCAATGATATTATCATCCAGCACATTCACGGGAATAGTTACGCCGTTATCGCCGGCCGGTATGGTCACCGTAGCCGTGATGGCCTGATAGTCAGCACCCGGGGCAGCCGTGCTGCTGCCGTTGATGGTATAGCTCAGGGTAATATCCTTCGCAGCACTTAAAGTGCCCGGCAGCTTCACGCGGAATACGCCGCTCACGCTGCCCTGCTCCTGCGCATCTGCCGTGCTGATCACGCTCAACTGCAGGTTGGCAGTGGTGTTGTCATTATCTGCAATGGTCACGGTAGCCCTGTCGGCAGGCGATGCAGCCGGGGTGAATACGCCCAGGCCGGAATTGCCGCCGGTAACGGTGAGTATCACCGTGCGGTTACCGTCTATAATATTATTATCGATCACGGCTACCGGCACCGTCACGCTGTTCTGGCCAGCGGGCAGCACCACCGTTCTCACGATGGGTTGGTAATCCACGCCTTCTATACCGCTGCCTGCAATGGTATAGCTGATGGTTATATCCTCTGCGGCAGTGGCAGCGCTGTTGGCCAGCCCGATGGTGAACGCGCCGTTCACAGGGCCATCCTCATCCGCGTTGGCTACGCCGGCGGTGGCGGACAGCAAGCGGTTGCCTGCCGTATTATCATCATCGGCAATGGTCACCGTGGCATCTGCAGGTGCGCCAACCGGCACGGGCACATTGCCCAAACCGTTCACCTGCGCTGACTGCAGCGCCATATTTACCGTTTCTGCCTGTTCTATGATATCATCATTATCCGTTCTTACGGTTACAGCCACACTACCGCTGCCGGCCGGTATGGTTACCGTGTTGCCGGTAATGGCCGTACCGCCTGCGTTTGTCAGCGTGTAGTCCGTAGCGCGAACGGCGGTGCCGCTGACGGCGAAGGTCACATCTATATCCACGGTGGTGGTGCGGCCATTTGCCAGGCGGATGGTAAAGGCGCCGTTGGTGGCCGGTTCTGCGGCATCCGGCGTAGTGGCCACTATTTCCACCTGTGCATCATCCAGGTCATTATCTGCAATGGTCACCGTGGCTTCACTGGCCGCTGCGTCCACTCCTATGCTGCCCATGGTGGGTGTAGTACCGCCGCTGATGGTCAGTATCACCGTGCGGTCGCCATCTATAATGGTGTTGTCTATCACGGGCACCGTAACGGCCACGGAAGCAGCGCCAGCCGTAATGACAGCCGTACCGCTCAATGCCGTATAGTCTGTACCAGCGGTGGCCGTGCTGGCGGCGTTAACGGTATAGCTCACCGTAATATCCTCCTTCGCCGTTACACCGGCGGGCAGGCTGATGGTGAACACACCGTTCACAGGGCCGTCCTCATCTGCATTGGCCGTGCCGGCCGTAATGCTCAATGCTGCTTTGGCGGCATCGTCGTCGGCAATGGTCACCGTGGCTTCACTGGCTGCTGCGTTCGCACCTACGCTGCCCATGGTGGGCGTGGTGCCGCCGCTGATGGTCAGTATCACCGTGCGGTCGCCATCTATCATGTTATTATCTATCACCTGCACCGGCACTACTACGGAGGGATCACCTGCCGGGATCACGGCGGTGCCGCTCAATGCCGTATAGTCTGTACCGGTAGCAGCCGTGCTGGCGGCATTTACCGTGTAGCTTACCGTTATATCTTCCTTGGCCGTTACACCTGCCGGCAGGCTGATGGTGAACGCGCCGTTGGTGGCCGGTTCTGCGGCATCCGGCGTACTGGCGGTAATGCTCAGCTCCGTTTTGGCCGCATCATCATCGGCAATGGTCACGGTGGCTTCAGCGGCTGCTGCATCCACCCCTACACTGCCCATGTTGGGCGTAGTACCGCCGCTGATCGTCAGTATCACCGTGCGGTCGCCGTCTATGATATTATTATCTATCACCTGCACCGGCACTGTTACAGACGGATCACCGGCAGGAATCACTACCGTGCCGCTCAGGGCCGTATAGTCAGTACCGGCAGTGGCCGTGCTGGCTGTGTGAACGGTGTAGGTCACCGTCATATCCTCTTTAGCGGTTATGCCGGCCGGCAGGCTGATCGTGAACGCGCCATTGGTAGCCGGTTCTGCTGCGCTGGCGGTGCTGGCGGTAATGCTCAGCATTGCCTTAGCCGCATCGTCGTCGTGGATGGTAGCGGTAGCCTCGTTGGCCGGCGCTGCTGCCGGGCTAAAGGGCTGCAGGCTGCTGCCTGTGGGCAGGTCTACCTGGGTAATGGTCAGCGTAGCCGCACGGTCGCCATCTATCAGGTTGTTATCCACCGGTGTAATGGTTACGGTAGCCGCATTCTGGCCGGCGGGAATAGTTACTGTTAATGGAGTTACATTTTGATAATCCGTGCCGTTCACGGCTGCACCCGTAAGCGTAAAGCTCACCGTGAGCGGCTCGGCCGCTGTGAGACCGGTCGGCAGGCTTACCGTAAACACACCGTCGCGGTTAGCCGCAGCCGGGTCTTCGTAGGCATCCGGCGTGCTGGCAATGGCGCTCACCTGGCGGTTTTCCGGCGTATCATCATCGTCATGAATGGTAAGCGCCGCATTATCCGGGCTGGCGGTAAAGGCCCCGTAGGGGTTGCCACCTGTTACCGTGATCGTGCTCACGCTCAGCACCACGTCACGGTCGCCGTCAATGATGTTATTATTGACAGGCGTGATAGTGACGGTAGCGGAGGATTGCCCTGCGGGAATGGTCACCGTTAAGGGGCTGATCTGCTGGTAGTCCGTACCATTCACCGCCTTACCGCCCAGCGCGAAGGTCACCTGCAGGTCGCGGGCTACCGTGATGCCTGCGGGCAGGCTCAGGGTAAACTCACCCGGCACCGGGGTTGTTCCTTCCTCCGCATCCGGTATGGAAGCGGTTACGGTCAGGGTACGGTTGGCAGTGGTGTTATCATCATCGGCAATGTTGGCAGTAGCCGTGTTCTCCGTAGCATGCGCCGTGAAGACCTTCCCGCTGCCGGTAGTAATGCTGCTGATGGTTACGATCACGGTACGGGTACCGTCTATAATGTTGTTATCGATCACATCCACCGGTACATCCGTGAAGCCGGTACCTGCTGCAATGACCACCGTGCCGCTCAGCGGTACATAGTCTGCAGCGGTGGCTGTGCCGCCAATGGTATAACTGATGGTAATATCCTCGTTGGCCAGCAACTGGTCTGTGCCAGACACCGGCAGCCTGAAGCGGAAATTACCGTCTGTGGGCGTTGTTTCATCGCCGTCGGCGGTCGTCACTACGCTCACCACGCGGTTAGCCGCCACATCATCATCATCACTGATGGTAAGCGTGGCCGTGCCGTTGGTAGCATGCGGGGTAAAGCTGCCCAGGGTGGGCGTAGTACCGCCGCTGATATCCACGATCACGGTTTCATTGCCTTCAATCAGGAAGTCGTTCAACACGGCTACCGGTACATCCACGAAGGACTGGCCGGCGGGTATTGCCACGGTGCCGCTCAGCGCCGTGTAGTCGGCACCGGTAGTGGCCGTACCGGATGTGTTTACGGTGTAGGTGACCGTTACCGGTTCCGTAGCGGTAATGCCTGCAGGCAGGCTGATACGCACAATACCGTCATTGGTACCGCCTCCGGGCTCTGTAGCTGCCCGCTGTACTGCGGCGCTCAGCACCCTGTTAGCGGCGGTGTTATCATCATCGGTAATGATCAGCTCCACGTCCAGGGTGCTTACCGTATAAGCAATGGAAGAGGCGGCGCTCTGCAGCCGGATGATCACGGTTTCATCTCCTTCTATAATATCATCGGGCAGCACCGGTACCGGGATCTCTGCATAGTTCTGGCCCGCAGGTATCACCACGCTGCCGCTCAAGGCGGTGTAGTCGGCGCCGGCGGCAGCCGTGCTGCCGGCTTGTACTGTATAGGTGACGGTTATATCCTGGGCGGCCATTAAAGCGCCGGAGGTGCCATAACCGGACAGGTGCACGCGGTATATGCCGTTGGTAGCAGCTTCCGCGCCATCCTGGTGGGAAATGGCCGTAATGGTGCGGTCATACACTTCGTCCACAATATTCACCGTGCGCTGCGCGGTGCCCTGTACCGCCAGGGATGCGGCCGAACCATCGGTATGAGTGGTGGCAGCGCCATCCAGGCGGAACACCAGCGTTTCCTGGCCTTCTATCAGCAGATCGGCTGCTGCCTGCACCGGCAGGGTCACCGTGTTCTGGCCGGCTGGTATGACCACCGTACCGGTATGGGTAACGGGGTCATAGCTGCCTCCCAGGCCGGCATAGTTAATTGTATAATCGTTATCGCTGGCGGTGCTGCCGGCAGACAGTACGGTAAAGCTTACCGTTGCATCCTGGCCGGCTACGGCGCCGCCTGTAAGGGCAAAAGTAACGGAGCCATTTGCCGAACCATTCTCATATGCATCGCTCACAGCGGTGAAGCTGACGCCTGTTCCGCTCTCGCTGTCCAGGATGTTCACATCCGCAGGGCCGCCTACCGTGAAGGTTTCCGCTGTGCCACCGTAGGTAGCTGCAGCGCCGCTCATGGTAAGCGTCACTATTTCTGTACCCTCCAGTATATTGTCGTCTGTTACGCTTACGGGAACGGATACGGTTGACTGGCCGGCGGCTATTACAGCAGTAGTACCCATGCTGCCATAGTCAGTGCCTTCGGTGGCGGAGCCGGTAATGCCAAAGGTTACGTTAATGGGTACGGCAGAGGTATAGCGCTGGCCTGCGGCGTATTCCGGCAGCCGTATGCTGAAGGAGCCGTTGGTATTGGGCTCTGCGCCATCGCTCACTTTCACCAGCTCCAGGGAGCGGTTGGCGGTGGTGTTATCATCATCGGCAATATCAATGCTGATGATGTTGCTGTTGGCAGCGCCCGGGTCCGGCGGGAAGCTGCGCGGGGTAGCTTCCACGCTGTTGCCGCCCAGCAGTTCTATTTCTACATTTTCTGTTGCTTCCAGTATGTGGTCGTCTATTACGCTCAGCGGTACGGTTACAGACGGCTGGTTAGCCGGGATGGTAACCGTGCCTATAGGCTGGTAGTCCAGTCCCTGGCTGGCAGTACCGCGTATCACGATGGACACATTAATATCCTGGCTATAGGTGTTGCCGCTCAGGATACCTACTGTAAAGGTGGTATGCGTATTAGGCTCAGCCGCGTTGGCACCGGCGGAGATCACCAGGTTGTTCTCTTCCGCACCGTTCACATCCAGCACGTTCACCGTGGCGCTGCCGGGGCTCAGCGTATAAGGGTTGCCGTTCTCATCCGCTGCATTGGACAGGGTGAGGATCACGGTTTCCGTTGGCTCAATAGCACCGTCGTCCACTGCGTCCACTTCTATGATCACGGAGTTCTGGTTCGCGGGAATGGTAATCGTATGCGTGGTAGTGTTCAAATGCGGTACGCTTACCAGCGTATAGTCTGTGCCGGCGCCGGCGCCTTCCACTGCGGTACCGGTCAGTGTATAGGTAACCGTAATGGGGGTGGCGCTGATCACGTTGTTGGGCAGTGCTATTTCAAACTGTCCTTTGGCGCCGCCTTCTACGGCGTCTGATACGCGGGTGAGCAGTATTACATTGGAATTGGCGTTGTAGTCCTCATCGGTAATGTCCACCGTAGCGGTGTTGTCCGGCGCGGCGGCAGCAGCGTAGCTGTTTACACCGTCATTGCCGGCTGTAGCGGCCAGGTCTACCTTCACGGTGCGGGTGCCGTCTATCACGTTGTTGTTGATCACGTTCACCGGTATGGCAGCACCGGGCTGACCAGCCGGTATGGTCACCGTACCGCTCAGGGCACTGAAATCCGTGCCCGGAACGGCGGTGGAGTTGGTTCCGTCAAAGGCGTAAGTCACCGTAATATCGCGGGACGCGGTGTAGCCGGCCGGCAGGCTTACGGTAAAGAAGCCATTGGTACCAGGCTCTGCTGCGTCCTGTGTAGCTACTATGCCCAGTTGCAGGTTGGCAGCCACATCGTCGTCGTCATCAATGGTCACGGTAGCCGGCGTGGTATTTACGCTTAGGGGCAGGCCCGTAGCGGTAGCGCTGGCCAGCGTCATATCCACCGCTTCATCCCCTTCAATGATCTGGTCGTCCAGCACGTGCGCTGTTACCGTTATGCTGGTCTGGCCTGCAGGGATCACCACCGTATTCGCGCTGATCAGCGCATCCGCACCATCGCGCAGCTCGTAGTCGGTATCACGGATAGCTGGCCCGTTCACACTAAAGGTAACAGTAATGTCCGCTGCCGCGGTAACGCCTGTGGGCAGGCCAATGGTGTACTCGCCGTGCACCGGCGTGGTGGGATGCTCGGCTGCGGCAGGCTGTGTAGCCGTTATCACCATCTGTGTTTTGGCAGGGTCTGTACGGTCGTCGTCGAAGATGGTAAGCGTAGTGGTGCGCAGGGCAGGGTCATCCGGGTGGGCCGGGTAAGCGCCGCCATTGCCGTCCTGCAGGTTCACTACAATTGTTTCATCGGTTTCCAGCACATTGTCATTCACCACCTCCAGGGTAACCGTGGCATTGTTGTCGCCGGCAGGTATCACTACCGTGCCGGTCATGGTGCCAGCCGTAAAGCCGGCGGCAATGGAATAATCATCCGTATAGGCAGCGCTGCCGGATGCGTCTATCACATAGGTAACGGTAATATCTTCGGAAGTGCGGATGCCGGCGGGCAGGCTTACCCTGAACACCGCATTTTGCGGCGCGCTGCCGGCAGGCGCTGTTTCATACCCGTCTGTTACCCGCGTAATGCTCAGGTAACGGGCGGAAGGCGGATTGTCATCCTGGATGGTAACAGTAGCCGTAGCCGCCGCAGCATCCGGGGTAAAGTCGCCCAGCGTGGCGGTAACGCCCGCCGCGGGGCTGGCCAGGTTGGCGATCACTGTTTCGTCCGGCTCCAGCAGGTCATCATTCTGCACCTGCACCGGCAGCACCACGCTGTTGCTGCCGGCGGGGATCGTAATGGTGCCGGTGTTGGTACCGGCATCATAGCCCGCCAGTATATAATCATCCGCATAGGCTGCCGTACCGGCGCCCAGGCTGTAAGTAACCGTAACCGGCTCACTGGCGGTAATACCAGCGGGCAGGCTGAAGGTAAGCTCCCCGTTCACCGGTCCGGCTTCCATGGCCGGGGTGATGGTAGCCGTAACAGCTATCACGCGGTTGACCGCAGTATTGTCATTGTCCGCAAGGGTGGCGTCTGCTTCAAACTCCGTGCTGTGCAGGGTGTAGGTACTCGTTCCACTAATAGCCCCGGTAAGGGTAATATGGATATTCTCTGCATTTTCGATCACGCCATCGTCTATTACGGTGGCCAGCACTTCCACGCTGTTGCTGCCGGCCGGGATCACCGCAGTGCCGGTAAGGGTAGCGGGGTCCAGACCAGTTATCGTATAATCTTCGGTGTTAGCAGCCGCGCCGCTCACCTGGTAGGCAACGGTAATGTCTTCCGCGGCCTGCAGGTCGCCGGGCAGCTTGATGGTAAATTGGGCGTTCACCGGTCCGGTCTCGTCACCGTCCGTATCTTTTATCACGCTTACCACACCGGTAGCGCTGGTGATGCCGCCGAATACAGAGAAACCCTGTATGCCGCTAAATTCCACGTATGCCACACCATCGGCAGCGCCGGTAGCAACAGACGTAAGCGGCTCCATGCCGGCCAGGCCGGCGGCGCTTACATTCGCCACCACATCGGCTACCGTACCGGTACGTTTGAACCAGGTCCAGGTTTGGGCAGTGCTCACACCACGGGTGGCGGACAGGTAGCTCTCGGCAGCGGTCCGCTCGGTTTCATCCCACAACAGGCGCACTTTTACGCCGCCATTCTGATCCAGTGGCGCAGTACCGGTATAATTGATCTGCAGCAGGCGGCGCATCAGTTGCACGCCATAGTCTGTACCGCTGTTGGCGCCCAGTTCCGTATCCATATTCCGGTTCACGGAGATGGTGGCGGAGAATTCGGCGGGGTTCAGGGTATTGCCATTGGGATCTATGGCAGCCAGGTATTTATCCGGGTCTGCCGGGTCTTTAAAGTACAGCCAGCCGTCACTATCCACGCAGGCGGCGGTCGTAATCGTTTCTGTATTATCCGGCACCAACTGCGCTACCGGGGTAGCCACGTTGCGGGTTACCAGGGTAAGCACCATGCCATTAGCCAGGGTAGCAATGTTGTCAAAAGTCACTATGTCGCCATTCAGCGCTGTGGCGGGGATCAGCTCGTAATCCGCGGCAGACAGGCTGGCAAAATCGCCGCTGCCGGTCTTGTCTACCAGCAGGGCATAATGCGCCAGCTCCGTACCCGCCCGCGTAATGCCGGTGAGATCAAAGGATAGTGTTAAAGGTTGTGTGGCATTATCAAAGCTGGTGGACTGTACCTTCCACTCCTGCGTTAACCGTTCCTGGATACAGGTGGGCGGCAGGTCGGTACCTGTTACCGTGGTGGCGGTGCTGTTGGCAGCCAGCATAAAGAAGCTCTTGTCTGCTGCAAAGGTATTGGTGTTATCTGCATTGGTAGCTGCGATGGTGCGCAGACCTATTGTGAGTACGCTGCCGGGGTTCACGCTGCGGGACTGCTTCTGCAGTAATGCGGAGGCGTCGTCGCGGCCGATACCGAAGATGTTGATCTTGTAGGCGCCGTTATCGGCGGCGGTCCAGAAAGGTGTAACATCAGATGCAGTATAGTTAGTCGGCGTGGTCTGATCCAGGGTCAGGCCGTATTTCAGGGCCAGATAGGATTCTACACGGTTGCTGTTCTCAGGCGTGAGCGCGGACCTGTAGACGATCACTTCCGGGATCTTACCGTTAAAGACGCGGTTGTCAAAGCTAGCGCTACCTGCGGTACGTCCGCCTACTTCAAATAAAGTGGTTGCGTAACCAAGACAATTTGCACCGGCAGCCACTTCCGTTCTGCCATTAACGGCAAGCATGGAATTAAGACCATTACCAGGGACTGTATAAATACCACGTACTGCTCTTGGTACTCCTGTGGTAGGCGAAGTACTTGCAGCAGGGGAGCATCCGGCTCCGTCCAGGGAATAAACAGTAGCACTGGCACTCAGACCCATACCGGCTGAACCGCCATCATTAGTGGTCCAGTCCGCCAATCCGCTAAATACGCCTCCAAAGCCTCCTGCTAACGCCCCTTCCACCATGTTCACACTAAAGATGGTGGTTGGTGTAGAGTTCCAGTCGGCGACGGCATTGCCTTTCAGCGACCTGTTCACGGCTCCGGTGAAGTCAACGGAGGGGTTGAAGTTGATGGCGTTTGGCACCTGTACGATAGCTGCGGTGGGGGTAACAGGATCTGTATGCGTGATCGTGGAAGCGCGCAGTTCGCTAACGGTATTGTTGCTGCCGCTCTGATCGATCCACTGCTCTACATTGTTGCTGGCATCCACCTGTACGCCGGCGTCTGCTTTCACCCATAATACATCGCCCAGCACACCGCCCGGCGCTGTCACCAGCGCGGCGAAGGTGAAGTACTGGCCGTTGTTCAGGTCAACGGTAACCACATAATAATCGACACCATCTATAGTGGTAAACGAAAGCGTGCTGTACTGGTCAGTTCCATCAATGGTAGCATCATCGCTCACCACCAATTGCGGCGATGAAACGCTGGAGGATATCGCAGTGGCAGGAATAGCTATTTGCACGTTACCTACGGTTCCTGTTTCCTGTACTTTCCATATCCTGGTCATGCGGGCGGTAATACCCGGTGTTCCTGTCATGGCAGTGGCGAAACCGGTGGAAGCACCGTCATCACCCCATGTCAGGTATGTTTTATCAGCAGTAAAGCTGTTGGTATTAGAAAGGTTGTCTGTTGCAATAGCGCCCAGGCCTACTATGGGCTGGAAACCGGTGTTTATGCTCCTGGACTGCTTCTGGTTCAGGCCTTCTACATCATCGCGGCCGATGCCGGTGATGTTGTTCTTGTAAATACCATTGGCGGCGGCATCCCATACTTTGGTGGTGCCGTCGGTGGCCAGGTAATCAGTGGGTGCTGTCTGATCGATCGTATAGCCGTACTTGATGGCCAGATAGGTGGACACTCGCTGCAGCTCGGTGGCTGTTAACGCAGTAGGATATACGATAACATCACCTATAACACCGTTCCAGGACTGGGCGCGATCCCAGGGCCAGGCGCCTATTCCGGCGGCGACGTTGCCCGTATTCCATCCTTTGGCCACTGGCCCGCCTAACACTTTCATCTTGCTGTACAAGGTGGCATTGCCGCCATTACCTGACCATACGCCCACCATTTCGTTAAACACGCCTGATTGCCAGTTACCGGCGGGGCTTGTCACGTCATTGGCCCATCCCACAAAATCGGCAGTTCCGTTTCCACCTACGACTGCCATACCGCTACCCACGTTGGTAGCTCCGGCGCCATATGCAAGAATGAACTTGTTGCCGCCGGCGATGCTGGTTAAGCTACCGGTGTTGAAGAATGTTCTGGCGGTAGTGCCTACCGGCAGTTTAGAAATAGCCAGGTCCATGAAATCAGTACCGTCAAATTTCACTACCGGGTTAAAATTGACGTTGTTCGTAGTGTTATTCAGGTACAGGGGCTGGCTGGCTGCCACGGTTGCCGTGGCGTTGTTCAGCTCTGATGCATAATCCGTCCAGCCGCTGATGGCAGTATTATCCGTAGTGCTGGAAGTACCTGCATCCGGGCGTAACCAGAGTGAGGTTCCCACCACACCGCCGGGGGTCTTGATATAAGACCCAAAGCTGAAGTACTGTCCGTTAACTACATCAACTGTGGCGGCGTAGTGTTTCACCCCATTCAGGGTTATTGCTGTTAATGGATAGAAAGTATCCGAGCCATCAATCGTAGCATCGCTACTGGTGATAAGATAAGTTTCTTTGGCGTTGGGCAATGCATCATATGGCACTGCAATCTGTACGCTGCCAATAGTACCGGTTTCCTGTACTTTCCAGATGCGCGCCATACGGTAATTCACTGCGGGGTTACCGGTGATCGCCGTTTTGAATAATGTGCTGGCGCCATCATCGCCCCATACCATATAATTCCTGTCAACTGCAAAGCTGCCGGTGTTGGCGAGGTTGGTTTCGGCGAGGTCGCCCAGGCCGATGGCAAGCTGCATGCCGGCGTTGATGCTCCGGCTTTGTTTCTGTAAAAGGTCTTCCACATCATCGCGGCCTATACCGGCAATGTTGTTCTTGTAAGCGCTGTTGGCGGTAGCGTCCCATACTTTGGTAGTACCGTCAGTAGCCAGGTAATCGGTAGCACCGTTATTGAGCGTAATGCCATACTTGATGGCCATGTATGTATTGATACGCTGCTGCTCAACCGCCGTCAGCGCATTGGTATAAACGATCAGGTCGCCCATACGGCCATTGTAAGAGTTGGTGTTGGAGCCCAACTGGAAAATGCTATTGTTACCGGTAAATGTACTGGTATTATTACCAGTGGCCACACTTAAGCCATTCCTGTAAATGGCCTGCTTGTTGGTAGCAAGACTAATATCGCTGGTAGTAGTCCAGAGAATAACCTGGTTACTAATATCTCCTGCGTTGTAGGTAATACGGTTACTGATATAAGGAGCATCCCAGTAAACGACATTGTCGCCCCAGGTGGCATGCAGCGTAAACTGGGTGCCTGTGCCGGCTTGTTCCGTAAAAATAACGGTGTTAACCGGAGTCGTTTGGCTGGCTGCAAAGAAGGCGTTGGCAGCGGTATAGCTGCCTGTCTTGAGCAACGAGCCGCCCGTCATCGAATGAGGAGCGCCATTGAACCTTACCACTGGGTTAAAGTTCATGTTGCTGGCGGCATTGTTAAAGTACAATGGTTGATTGGCCGGCGTAGCTTGCGCTACATTATTCATATTGGGACTGTAATCGTTCCAGGTGCTTATTGGCGTATTGTCTGCGGTAGCGGAAGTACCTATATCCGCGCGCAGCCATATCATGGAACCACTGCTTACGCCGCCCGGGTATTTCACCGGTGCGCCAAAAGTGAAATACACACCGTCGGGCATCAGGCTGGTGTTGAGCACAACGGTCTTGTCGGTATTCACCGGCAATTCCTGGTTGATCGTAGCGAATGTGGGATCGGTGCTGATCAGCAGGTATACGTTCGTGCCGGTTGCATTTGCCTTCAGGGTAATATTTTGATCGGCCCAGTTGGTTTTATCCACCTTCCAGACACGGGGAAGGCGGCGGGTTACATTTGTACCGCTCACCACCTCCGCGTATGAGGTGGCAGACAGGCCGTTGTCCGCGAATACGAAGAAGGATTTATCATTCGTGATCGTATTGGTGTTCTGTTCGTTGGTAATGGCAATACTGCTGCCCAGGGCAATGGTCACAAAGCCGGTATCCACGCTCAGGGACTGCCTGGTGTTCAGGCTGGTAGCGTCATCGCGGCCTATACCGGTAATGCGGTGTTTATAAGTGGCGTCCGCTGTCCAATAAGATGAGCCATCCGTATCCAGGTAATCGGTAGCGCCGTCGTTCAGCGTAATGCCGTACTTAATGCCCAGGTAAGATTCTACCGACTGGCGTTCCACATCTGAAAGCACACGGTCGTAGGCGATCACCTCTCCCATGCTGCCCATCCAGTAAAGTCCACGGGCGGCTATGGTGCGGGAGCCAATGGAAATTAAATTGGCAGTGTTGGGAATGAGGGTAGAGGTGCCCTGGATGTCGAGCGCATGATCTTCGAACAGACGCAAGCCGTTTGCAGTGCTGGATTCAGTAGCGCTGAAAATATACGTTCTATTGGGCAGGATTATCTTATTGCCCCCGGCTCCCGTAATAGCCGCCGCATTCTCCAGGAAATTCAATTTGGCTGCATTCGTGATTCTGAACTCCATGCCATGGGCGGAACCTACGTCCCCGCTGCTCACCAGGTCCCTCACCGCGTTATATCCGCTCCCGCTGGCAACAACGAAAATAGTGGAAGTGGCAGGATTTATACGTGCGGTAGTAATATCCAGGAAGTCATCCGTGCCATCAAACCCCAAACTGTAGTTGAAGTTCAGGCCCCTGGCGTCCGTCACGGGCTGACCGCTTACCACGCCCTGGAAAGCGTTGTTGCCGAAATTGCTGAAGTCATTCCAGCGGCTGCCGCCGGACCTGCCGTCATCGGCGCGCAACCAGAAGGTGATACCGTCCTTCACGCCGTTCGGTCCTTTTGTTGCCCTGGCAAAAGTGAAGTAGGCGCCATGGGGCAGCAGGCTGCTGCTGATCGTAACAGCGCCATCTTCATTTAATATATAGGCAGCATCTCCAGTGCCGAAAGTCTCGTCCGCGCTTACCAGCAGGTAGGTTTCCGCCTGGTCTCCTCCTTCCAGTTGCAAGGTAATGTCCTGGGTAGCCCAGTTGAACTGCTGCGCTTTGAAGATGCGGGTCATACGGCTGTTCACACCAGTAATACCGCTCACCGGGGTCAGGTAAGTGATAGCGCCACCGTCATCGCCGAAGCTAAAGAAGGAAAGATCGTTGGTAATGACCGCTGTATTGGCCTGGTTGGAAACGGCCACCGCTGTTCCCACTGCGATGGTCACCATACCGGTATCCACGCTCCGTGATTGTTTCTGGTACAGCATGCCCCTGTTATCACGGCCTATGCCGGTGATATGTTTGGCGTAGCTGCCGCCGGTGGCTGCTTCCCACATTTTGGTAGCGCCATCGCTGGCGATATAGTCCACGGGAGTACCCAGCCCCAGCGTAAGCCCATACCGGAGAGCCATGTAGGATTGCACCTGCCGGCGCTCCAGGTCGCTCAGCTTACGGGAGTACAATATCACTTCCGGGATGTCTCCATTAAAGACGGAGTTATGGCCGGCGCCGATATAGTTCCAGGTAGCTGCAGAAGTAAAGCTCACGGCATTGGTATTGGCCGTTAACAGCACCTTGCCATCAATACCGGCTGCCCAGTCGTTGGTGGCGCTCCAGCTATTCAGCAGATGTGGATTACGCACATTTACCGTAGCCGGGTAAGCAAAGTTCCGGCGGGCGGTACCGGTGCCAAAATACGTATAGTGATTATTGTTGCTCCAGGTATATACAGCCTGCCCCCCGGCATAAATGCCGCCAAACTCAAAGGGATAGTGTGTAGTAGCAGTCGTGTTATCCAGATTGGACAACTGTACAGAGAATATCTCCCCGGCTGTCATGGTATTCGCAAACTGGGCAAGCCTGAAATAGGTGCCGCCGGCAAAGCCGATACCCGGGTTAAAGTTGAAGGAAGCAGGCTTCCATGTTGCCGCGGCTGAATTTACTTTGGGCCATACCCGTGCGGCAGGGCCTATTTCCTTCCACTGGGTGACATTGCTCCCGCCTGTTGTACCCGTATCCGCCCGGAGCCATACGTTCAGGCCGGCTGCTACACCGGCAGGGCCGCGCTGTGCGCTGCCAAAGGTGAAATAGGCGCCATCCGGCAGGAGTTCGCTGTCCAGTGTTCTCAGCCCTCTTGCATCCAGTTGATACACCTGGTCTCCTGCTCCAAAGGTCTCATCACTGCTCACCAGCAGGTATTTGGTGCTGTCTCCTCCCATCAGCGCCAGCCGGATGCTGCTTTGCGCCCAGTTGGTGCGATCTATTTTAAAGATGCGCGCCATGTGCAGGGTCACATCTCCCAGCCCGGTAACGGCCTGGGTATAGTCCGTTGCTGCACCGTTGTCGCTGAAGGTGAAGAAAGAAAGGTCATTGGCTATGATATGCTGGTTCTCCCGGTTGGAAGGCGCAAAGCCGGTGCCTACGGTAATGCTTACAATGGCTTCTACCTCCTGGGAGCGGCTTTGCTTCTGGAGCAGGGTGCCATTGTCATCCCGGCCGATGCCGGTGATGCACTCACCGTAGCCGGTATTCTTGGACGCCGTCCACATCCGGGTGCTGCCGTCGCTGGCGATGTAGTCCGTCATATTGCCTGCGGCATTCCGGAGGGTGAGCGCGTATTTCAGGGCCAGGTAGCTGTTCACCCGGATACGCTCCGCATCGTCCAGCCGCCGGTTATAGAAGATCACTTCGGAGATGCGACCGTTAAAGATAGAGTTATGCCCGGCGCCAATGGCGGTATTGGTAGCCGCTCCCCTGCCGAAAGAAACAGCCAGGGCAGTGCTGCTGCCGATTGTTCTCCCATCAAAGTTCAGCGCCCAGTTACCGGGAGCGCTCCAGTTATTTAATATATGCGCCCGCTGCATGTTGATACCGCCCAGGGGATAGCCCGGCCGGGTGGTGATGCCAAAATGCGTATAGTGGCTTCCGTTGCTATAATGATAGTGCTGGGCAGTAAGGGCGCTGGGGTCACCGCCAAACTCAAAGGGGAAGCTGGCAGTGGTGGAATTAGCTGCCAGGTGGGAGAACTGCACGGAAAATATTTCTCCCTGGGTATAGGATGCGGTGAATTGCGGTACGCTAAAGTAGCTATTCCCGGCAAAATTGACCGTCGGGTTATAGTTAATGGAGTTCGACTGCCAGGGAAGTGTCACATTCGCATGCGCTTTGGGCCACACTCTCTGCACCGCCTGGTCGGTCCAACTGCTCACGTTATTGTCAACAGCCGTTATACCCGCATCCGCTTTTACCCAGGCCTGCAGATCCGTAGCTACCCCGCCGGGGAAGCGCTGCTGCCTGCCGAAAGTGAAGAACACGCCGCCGGCCAGGTCGGCGCTGGATACGGTTACCCTACCGGTGCTGCTCAACTGCAGCTCGCGGGTAATGGTGCCGAAAGCAGCATCTGTGCTGATGAGCAGGTAATTATCCTGCGTGCCGCTTTCCAGTTGCAGGGTCACCTGCTGGCTGTCGTCCCAGGCAGCGCTTTGCTGTACCTTCCAGACGCGGGCCATCCGGTGAGTCACGTTAGCGCCGGTTACCGCCGTGAAGTAATTAGTGCTGCCGCCGTTGTCGCTGAACACCAGGAATGCCTTATCGTTGGTAAAGGTATTCGTGTTGGCTGCATTGGAAGCGGCAATGACATCCCCCAGGGCGATGGTTACTATACCGGTATCCTGGCTGAGCGACTGTTTCTGGTTCAGCATGCTGCAATCATCACGGCCAATGCCGGTGATGCGCCCGCCATAACCGGTATTGGCGGAAGCGGTGTACATCTGCACACTGCCGTCGCTGGTAATATAATCAGCGGTACCGCTTTTAAGGGTGATACCATATTTTAGCGCCATGTAAGATTCAATGCGCTGCACTTCGTCGGGTAAGAGATCCCGGCTATAGACGAACACTTCCGGAACAAGTACTTTGGCGTAATCGCTGTATGCGGCCCCGCCTACATCGAGCGTCCATACACTTGCATCAGAAGTAGCGCCGGTTTTCAACGCAGTGCCATTGCTTCTGAATTCATAGGCGCCGGTAGTGCCCCTTTCATATGAATAGAGCTTGCCCTTCGTGGTAATGGCGCCACCTGTATTCAGCCAGCCTTCTACATATAACCGGTTCTCAAGACCCGCCTGCCAGCCAAATAACTTATTACCGGTAGAGCTGGTGAATACGCGGCCGTTCTGGGTTCCTTCCAGCAGCCCCATACCCATCATTGTATATTGGCCGGTAACACCTGCTGCGGCGGGCACACGGTGCGCGTCATTCCCATCATAGTAAATAGCGGGGTTGAAGTTTACCATACCGGTAGCACCGTCCGGGTCTCCTATAACAGTCATATGATTAGCGTTGCCGGAGATATCACCCCAGTTCATGCCATTCACTGCCTGATCTGCGCGGAACCAGGCCTTGATACCATCGTTCACACAGGCAGGGCCGCTGAAGCTCATGGGTATGCTGTTGCCAAACTCGGAGGTGCCGCAATTATTGGCGGATATGCGCAGGGTAGCTGTCCAGAAACCAAGGCCGGTAGCGCCCGGCCCTGTGTTGTAGCTGATGGTATGCGTAGAAGAACCGGCAGCAACGCCGGTTAAAGTGGTAACATAATATTGCCCGCTCGTTTTACTCGTAGCGGGATCATTGGCGTAAATATCCACCGTGTATTGCGCACCTGCGGTGATGTTGGGAATAGTGAGCTGCAACTGGTACTGCCCGCCGCCCAGGCTGTTGGAAGACACCAAAACCGGCGTACGGCCGGCAGCAGCGGTATAAGTACAGTTGCCGGCCGGGTTGGCGATACCCAAACCGGTATTATTATAAATGGAGTTATTGGTGATGACTACTTTGTTGGGCGCATCATTATGAACGCCATTGCCACCATTTCCATGTACCACGCAACCGCTCACCTGCGCATCTGTTACACCGGCGCCGCCGTAGAACCAGATGCCATTGCTGGTATTATTCACTACGGTGTCGCCCGTCAGGTCATAATCAGAAACCGCGTTGGCGCCATTGAGCACAATACCGCTCCGGGTGTTGTTCCTGAAAGAAGAGTTAACAATGTCTACATTACTGCGCGCGAAGTTCCCACCGAATTCAATGCCATCCTCGTTCGCGGTAAATCTTGAATTCGTGACCAGGAAGTTGGTCGCCGCTGCTACCGCAACTATCCCCTCGTTGTCAAATTCATTAAACGAAACGTTGTCGATCGTTACATCGGTTGCGGCGCCCAGGAAAGCGATGCCATGAATCCCATCAACCGTATTGGCCGGCTTGTCGCCATCCAGTACCGAATTAGTGATGTTAACGCCGTTTACCGTGGTTTCGAACCTGATATACGAGGAACCACCGTGAAGACCCGGCATTCTGTTCTCCATCAGGGCCTGGTTGATCGTAATATTGCTGGCAGCGCTCCTGAACCAGACATTATAGATATCGTTCTCGTTGAAATTGACTGTATCCAGTGTTATATTGTCCGCAGTATTATCAAAGCGAATGGCATAGTCCCCGTCATCATCTGCACCTATCACATCCATGTCCACTGTAAACCTGTTCAGCTCTATATTGGTGCTAACAAAATCGCTGTAAAAGCCCAAAGCCACGCCGCTCCACAAGCTGTCGATCGTCACATTCCTGAACATGATATTATTCGCCGTTTCTACCGCACCGCCGGTATTGTCCAGCACAATGCCGTTCTGAAAACCGCTGATATTGGAATTCGTCAGCGTCCACCCGTTCACCGACGCATCGCGGAACACGATGCCCTCCGCTCCGCGGACATTTCCCGCGGTGCTTAGCTGGATGTTATCCATCACCAGGTTCGTATGCATGCCGGCCTGAAAATAAAAAGCCCGCCCGATATGAGGACTGGGGCCGGAAGGTTCCACATCCGTTGAATAGATATTTCTTACTGTCAGGTTGGTAGTTGCCCCCCGTACCCGCATGAATGCATTCAGGAAATTGCCCACTGTACTGTAGGCATGTATGTTCTCTATAGTAATGCCCGTTGTATTGGCAAATATGTCAAAGTCAATGTCGCCGTTGTTGGTTAAGGTAAAGTTGCGTATGGTTACGCTGTCTGCGTTGATCATAAAGGGGTTGATCACACCATTGGGCCCCGGGGCATTGATGGTGATCCTGTTCTCACCGTCGATCAGCAGCTTCTTTGCCGTAATGGTGGGCAATGAGGTCAGGATGGTGATCTGCCCGTGCACATTGAACACAATGCTGTGCGGGCCCGCTCCCGCGGCATTGGCATCCAGTATGGCCTGTCTTAACGATCCGGGGCCGGCATCATTGGTATTGGTGACCGGGAAGGTACTGGCCGTTGCCGTGACAGTAGCCATCAAAGCAAATGACAGCAGCAGCAGGTATTTGCTGCAAAAACGGATAATAGGTGCAATAGAAGTTGAACGGGACATGACGCAATAGCTTTGGGTAAAGAGGGGCTGTTCCGTGCTGCCGAAGGCTGCGGCAGATCGGAAAGGGGCCCGGTACGGGTCTCAAAAAAGGCGTATTTAGATATGGTTACTACATACTTATAAAACCGGACGGTTTATAACCGGCCGGTCTATGCAACAGCGCTAATCGGGTAAAGTTTCCCATAGGAAAATGTTGTGGTTATAAAAAAAGGTTACTGAACGGATTCACAAAGCTAATTTCGACAATATCACTGCATAGGTTTGTAGTAATCATTCTTAATAGTTGTAGTAATTGTACTACAAAAAACTTGGCGGATAATTGGCTACATGCTATATCTTAGCTGTACAGATATACCTTTTCCCATAAACCTATGCCATGAAAACCGTACTCATAGCAGATGACCATACCATAGTGAGACTTGGGGTGCTGCTGATTGTAAAAAGCATGTTCCTGAATGCCCAGGTATATGAGGCCGAGACACTGGACCAGACCATTGCGCAGTTGGAAACCCGCCCCTTTGACCTGCTGATACTGGATATTAATATTCCGGGTGGCAACAACCTGCAAATGATAAACGCCCTGCGGCTAAGACAGCCCAATATCAAGATACTGATGTTCTCCGGGTATGAAGAGCAGTTGTTTGCCCTGAATTACATACAGGCCGGGGCCGACGGGTACCTGGTAAAGCACTCTCCCGAAGAAGAAATAAGAACGGCGCTGCGCATGGTGATGAACAATGAGAAATACATCAGCGCAGCGGTAAAGGACCAGCTCCTGGCCCGGCTGCAGCAGCCGCGTCCCCCTTTGGCGGAAAACCCCATCAGCGCCCTGTCTGCCAGGGAAAAGGAGGTCATGAACCTGCTGGTGAAAGGCGAAAGCATTGGCAGCATTGCAGACATGCTGCACCTGCAGATCACCACGGTAAGCACCTATAAAAGCCGGATATTTGAGAAGATGGGCACTGCCAATGTTATAGAACTGGCAGAAAAGGTGAGGCTCTATAATATCAGCCCGGTCAGCTAAACGGCCTTCAGCTCTATGCTGATAACAGCTCCTTTGCCCGGTTTATTCTCCGCCTTTAACCGGCCGTTTACCAGCTCCAGCAGCTCCAGCACAATGATCAGGCCCATACCGCTGTGCGGCGGCAACGCTTCTTCCGGCTGCCCGGTAATATAATGATAGCTATTGATCCAGTGCAGCAGCGGCAGGGGCAGCCCCGGGCCGGTATCTTCCACCGAAACAGCCACCTTGCCATTATTCCGGGCGGCGGACAGTTGAATAACGCCGTCACGGGTATGCTTCACGGCATTATCCAGCAGGTTGTGGAGCACCACGGCCAGCACCTGGTAATTACCCACCAGTTGCAGGTCCGGCAATACATTATTCACAATGCGGGTATCATTGGCTTCCGCGATGCTGTTAAATATGTCCAGCTTCTCCTCCAGCAGCTCATGCAGGTCAAATGCTTCGTCCGCCCTCGCCCCGTTCCTGACATGCGTTCTCATATACCGGATCAGGTTCTCTATCAGGTAGTACATGCGATAGGAAGCGTCATAAATGGCCTTTGCGCTTCTGCGGGTCACTTCCGGCTCCAGCTCCTGCGGGTCCTTCCAGGACATATTGCCCGCCAGTTGCACCAGGTACTTCAGGGGAGTTTTAATATCATGCGTAATGGCGGCTATCAGCCGTTCCTGCGTAAGGGTTTGCAGGCGCAGCTTCTTTTCCGAATGGGAAAGGGAGCTCATGGCAGACTGCAGCTCCGCAGTACGGTCTGCCACGCGGGATTCCAGCAACTGGTTCCGCTTTTTAATACGGCGGGTACGCAGCCAGCTATATATTATCACGGCGGCCTCTAATAACAACAGTACCAGTAAACGGAACCACCAGGCCTCATAATAGGCCGGCTGCACGATGAGCAGCAGGCGCTGCCGGGTATAGTTATTCTTTCCAAAACCGTTTATTTTCCGTACCAGCAAGCTGTAGGTACCCGCGGAAAGCGTAGGGAAAGACAACGTACAATCCTCCCCGACAGGCGACCACACCGTATCCTGCCCTTTGCGGACCAGTGCATAGGACACCTGCAGGTTGCGGGGATCACCGAAATAGGGAATATCCAGGTGCAGTTGCAGTTGCCGGAAGGCGTGCGGCAACTGGAGGGTATCCCCGCAAGCCACCGGCTGCCCGTTCAGCATGGCCGCGCCGATATACAGGCCGTTGCCGGGCAGATCGGGACGAACGCCAGCAGGGTCAAAGAACACCAATCCGTCCAGCGAAGGCAGGGATATGCGGCCATCGCCCAGCTTTACGGCGCAGGGCTGGCAGCCGCCGTTAAACTCGTTGGTATTAAAGCCTTTGTCCTTGCCGTAATACTGGTAATATACATAGTCCTGCTCCTTGTTGGCATAGGCCAGCAGATCGCGCCGGGAAGCCTGGAAAAGCCCCCGGTTGGTGGTGATCCAGTAATATCCTTTATTATCCTCCACCATGCAATGAGCGGTAGCCAGGTACTTATTCCGGTCCAGCGGGAAGGTGGTGAGCACCTCGTTCCTGTAAAGCATAAACCCGTCATCATAGGTAGTGATCCAGGCCTCACCGGGATGCGAAAGATCAAGGCTGCGGATATACTTGTCCGTGAGGCCGGGGATGGTGTCCATCCGGCCGCTGGCAACGTGGAGGCGGTACAACCCCTCTTCGGAACCTATCCATACCAGGCCCGGTGTTTCTTCCTGTATCCAGGATATATTCAGCGGCCGGCTGGTCACCCGGGATACTACAGGATCTGTATCGGTGGCAGACAGGCAGTACAGGCCGTCAAATCTTGTTCCCACCCATAGCCGGTCCGCAGCCCCGGTATATACCAGGTTGATATGCCGCGGGGCCTGCCATTGCCACAGCAACTTTGTGCCGGTGCTGTTGAACTTGCGCAGCGTTTTTCTATGCTTGTGCCAGATATAGCCCTGCCTGTCGATCACCATGCTGTACTTGTCCCTGGCCGTGTTCTTTTCCCTGATGAGCGGCAGCAGGCCTGCAGATCCGCCGGCCGTAAAAACCGCTCCCTGGGGTGTTACTACGGTATCTGCCCCCCTTAGCGCCTGCCCGTAATATACCTCATCCTCCTGGGGAAGGCCGCTGTGCTGCGTATGGAACCGCTGCCTGGTGAAAACAAAGAGCCCCCTGGTGGAGCTGCCCACGAAAAGGCGCTCATGCGGGGCATCGTAGTAAACAGACACTACCCGGTTGGACTCGAAATCCAGGTTGCGGGCTACCAGCCGGGTAGATAACCAGTTGTGCCGCAATGGCTGCAACGCATAGCAGGCGCTGTCCAGGTAAATGAATAACTGGCCGGCGGCAAAGTTCCAGTAGAGCTTTATCTGCTCCTTGCGGGACCGGTACCCCGGGGCCTGCAGGATATCGCCGGAAAGGGTCACCGGCTCCACCGTATCCCTGTTAAACACCACGAAGCGGCCACCCTCATCCAGGTGATACAAACGGCTGTCCAGGGTAAAGAACTTCCAGAAAGAGCGCACGGGGTATTGCAGGCCATATATCTTGCGATGATCACGTACAAACGTTATGCTGTCCCGGCTGATCAAAAAACAGGAGCTTCCCGTTGTGGGGATCATGTAGCGTTTCACCTCCTGCTCAATATCGTGGGCAAAGACATTGGGTAACCCGATAATGGGATAAGTGTCCGTTGCACTCCGGTAAGCCAGGTATTCATAGCTATCTGCGGCAAAGGCTTTTTTCTCAAATAACCAGGCCTTGCCATTGCTGATCCGGATCACTTCCTGGAAATCCATCCTGGCAAACAGCCCGTTATCGCCCGCCCCGGGGAAGAAGTAGCTGACCCGGCTGGTAGTGATCCCCAGTTCGTTCTTACCAAAGCTGCGGAAGCTGCCGTGGCCTTCATAGCACACCAGCCCGTTTTCCGTAGCCAGCCATATAAACCCGGCGCTGTCCGGGGCAATAGACTTCACGCTGTTTTGCGGAAGGCCGTTCTCATCCGTAAAGTGCTGCAGGGCATAGCGGGGCGTGTCTGCTACGGCAAACGCGGCATGGACAAAGGAAAGCAATATCACCAACAGATATAAACGAACACTCATACAAGGCTAAGGAACCTGGGCTTTCAAAAGATATATAGAACGGTAAAAATATAAAAAGAGACATAAGTGTCTGTAATACAATCGTTGTATATTGGGCGCCGCCAAAATTATGTTTCGGTTAACGTCTGCTTAACTACCCGCCGTTTTTAGTTCCTTAATTTTAACCAGCATCATTTAGGGTTTCAGGCGGGTATTCTTACCTGGCTTTCATTTTCACCTAGTTAGTTTTAAAGGATCTCATGGGGCAACGTGAGGTCCTTTTTTTATTTCCTTAACTTCGGGGCATGGACGCCGATATCCATACGCTATACCAGTCAGATTTTTACCGCATCCTGGATTTTAAGTGCCGGTGCACGGACTGCCGCACCTCCCAACCGGAATACAACGAGACCTTTTGCATCAGTTTTGTACGCAAGGGCAATTTTATTTTTAATGTGTTCCGTCATGCCCTGGATTCGTACAACGGCTGCGTGCTTATTACCAAACCGGGCTACGAGCGCACCGTTACCCATGCGCATGCCGTTCCGGATGAATGCACCATCTTCGAGATCAGCAATGATTTTTACCCCTCCCTGCTGCAGCGCTACCGCCATACCCGGTTCTTTGCGGACAATGACCTGCACTCTACGTTGATCCGTACCGGCACAGAGACGGAGTTCCTGCATTTCTACATCCTGCAGCAGGTATTGCAGCGCTCCGGCAGCAAGCTGCAGGCAGACCAGCTCGTGATGGAAATGATAGACAAGGTGCTGCACGCCGTCACGGATTACCGCCCGGACACCCGCATCAGCAGCCGTTTGAAACAGCAGCACCTCACTACCATTGAAAGAGCCAAGGCTTATATTACGGCCAATTTTGCACAGGATATTTCACTGATGGAGATCGCGGCGCACTGCTTTGTAAGCCCTTTCCACTTCAGCCGTATCTTCAAGACCTTTACCTCCTGCACGCCCCACCAGTTCCTGCTGTCCATCCGCCTGCAGCACGCCGCCATGGTGCTGCGGGATACTTCCGTACCGGTGGCGGACGCCGCTTTCTCTTCCGGCTTTAACAGCATTGAATACTTTACCGCCGCCTTCCGGCAGCAGTACCGGTGCCCGCCGGCCAGGTACAGAACCGCGCAGGCGGCCAGGTTTTCCCGCTGACAGAAAATAGCAAGATTCCTTAAGTGCCTGCCGCCGCGCAGGGATAGCTTTGCAGTATAAAATCATTTTTTATGAACGCACAGTTATTAGCCACACTGGAAAATTCAAAGCAGTACACGCTGAACGTAGCCGGCGCCATGCCGGGAAAGGACTACCGTTTTAAACCCGTGAATGAAGTATGGAATTTCGGGGAACTGATCCACCACATAGCCTACGGCATTGAATGGTGGGAAGCCAATTACGTAAAAGGACAGTCCGCCGACTGGGCGCCGCCCGCCGCCACCGGCTCCCGGCAGGAGATACTGGACTACCTGGAAGCAGCCTATAACGGTCTCGCAGATACGCTGAACAACGGTAAGCTGAACAGCGATGCCGTGAAAGGTTTTTACGCCACCCTGGACCACATTACCCATCACCGCGGGCAGGCCGTGCTGTACCTGCGCTGCAAAGGCCTTACGCCGCCGGAGTATATGTACTAGGCATCGGTTATTTGCTTATTTTATACGGGCAAAACCATTCCACGATGCTTCGACCCGTATTAACAGCGCTTCTGTGCTGCTTTGCCTGCTCCTTATCCGCCCAGATCACGGTTAGTGACAATCACCGCTACCTGCTCCGCAACGGCCGCCCCTTCTTCTGGCTGGGCGATACGGCCTGGGAGCTGTTTCACCGGCTGAACCGCGAGCAGGCCAGCCAGTACCTGCAGCACCGCGCGGAGCAGGGCTTTACGGTGATACAGGCGGTGGTGCTGGCGGAGTTTGACGGGCTGCACACCCCGAATGCCTACGGCGAGGTGCCTTTGCTGCAGGACGATCCCACCCGGCCCAACGAAGCTTATTTTGCGCACGTGGACTACATCATCCGTAAGGCAGACAGCCTGGGCCTGGTAATAGGGCTGCTGCCCACCTGGGGCGATAAGGTATGGAAGGCATCCTGGGGCCGGGGCCCGGAAATATTCAACCCGCAGAATGCCGAAACCTATGGTAAATGGCTGGGGCAGCGCTACGGCAGCCGGAAGAACATCGTATGGATACTGGGCGGCGACCGCAACCCGCAAAATGAAACGCACATTGCCATCTGGCGGCGCATGGCGGCCGGCATACTGGCTGGAACCGCACAGGCGCACCCGCCCCTGATCACTTTTCACCCGCAGCCGACACCTTTAGGCTCAGCCACCTGGTTCCACCAGGACCAGTGGCTGGGCTTTAACATGTTCCAGAACGGCCATTGCCGCCATACGCCCGTGTATGAAAGGATACAGGCCGTTTACAGCATGTCTCCTGTAAAGCCCATGCTGGACGGGGAACCGCTGTATGAGGACCACCCCGTTTGCTTCAACGCCAAAGACCTGGGCACTTCCAGCGCCTATGATGTAAGGCAGTACGCCTACCTGGACCTGTTTGCCGGCGCCTTTGGCCATACCTATGGCTGCCATGATATCTGGCAGTTCTACTCCCCGGACCACGAAGGAAAAAACGGCCCGCACGTATACTGGCAGCAGGCCATGGACCTGCCGGGCGCCCGGCAGATGCAGTACGTCCGCAGGCTGATGGAAGCCAATCCCCTGACGGAACGGGTACCGGACCAGTCCTTAATTGTGGAAAATGATCTACTCCCGGCCGAACGTGTACAGGCTACCCGCGGCCGTGACTATGCCTATATCTATACTTGCGTGGGCAGGCCTTTTACGGTGAATATGAGCAAAATAAGCGGCCGCATGCTCAGCACGGGCTGGTACAATCCAAGAACCGGCCATTACCAGCCGGCAGATACTGTAGAAAATATTGGACAACGGACATTCACACCGCCTGCTGCCGGCTACGGGCAGGACTGGGTGCTGGTGCTGCAGGACACCGCGCGCAGGGTAGCGCTGTAATACGGGTCAGGACGCATCCATTTGCGCCTGTATCAGCCGGGTGATCGCCGCCCGCTGGAAATGCAGGGCCCAGTCCAGCGGGGTGCCATTATACACTTTGTCCTTGAGCTGCAGGTTGGGGCGGGCAGCAAGCGCCAACTGCGCCAGGGCCACATCATTTCTTTCGGCGGCTATATGCAGCAGGGTATTTTGCAGGTGGCCGTACAAATGGTTCACCGCCGCAGGATCGGCGGCCAGGAGGGCGGCGGCGCGGTCCTTCCAGCCCAGGTCCCAGGCGGCCAGCGGGGTGCAGGCAGCGCCGTGGTCCATCAGCCATTGGGCAGCCGCAGGCTGGCGGCAGTGCACGGCCAGCTCCACCAGGGTCATGCCATTGGTAATGGGCCTATTGAGATCATTGCTGTTAAACAGGCTTCCCGGGCCTTCCAGCGCAGGCAGGTCTCCCCTGCCCACGGCTTCCGCCAGCGCCACCTGGTCCGGTGTGGGCGGATGGGTAATAAAACGGCTGGTCTGCAGCCACCAGGTACGGCCATCGCTGATCCATTGAAAACCTACCTGCTGGTACATACGCCGGCCCGTGGCATTCAGCACGGCATAGTGGTAGCCCAGCTCCTGCGCGTAACGGCAGGCGGCCAGCACCACCGCTTTACCAATGCCCCGGCGCCGCATGGCCGGCACCACGCCTACATTGTAAATGCCGGCAGCGCCATAGGGCCCGGTGCTGAACAGCACACAGCTATGCCCTACTATATTGCCGTCCAGCACCGCAATAAAACGCTGCACCCGTTCCGGGTGCGCGGCTATAAACGCGGGGGAAACGGCGCCTTCATCCCCGCCGTAGGGCAGGTCCTGTACCGGTAAGGTAGAAAGGGAATTATCAGCCAGCACCTGCAGGCCGGGAGGGTTGGGATGGTGGCGGATGTTTGCCAGGTCCAGGGCCATCCAGCAGGGCCACCAGCCCGGCTGAAAGCCGCGGGCCAGCAGCCGCACACCGATATCCGCCGGCAGCGGCGGGTACAGCGACCAGCAACCGGCGCCCCGGGGCGGGTGCGCCCGGTACCAGGCCATCATTTCATCCAGCAGTAGGCCAGCCCGTTCGTCCGGCAGTGCGGGAAATGCGACCATGCCCGCGTGGTCCGGCCCGGCATAGGTCCAGGTAAGGCCGGCATTGGTGCATACCTCACCGCCCCTGGCCGTCGCCTCCAGGCAGAACAGCTCCCGGTGATTATATGCAGCCGCCTGCTCCAATTGCGCCGGCGTGGCGTTACGGAGTACATCCAATGATGGTACAATGCCCATAAGGCGTAAAATACGAAGAATAAGAACGGCAGGGGGAAAAGAAAAGATCAACCGTTGATCACAAACTGGGACATGGGCGGGTAATACAGCATTCGTTTCCAGTCAATAGCAAAGATCCGCTCCAGGATATCTTTCAGTTCAGACAGTGAAGTAGGTTTTTTTGCATACAGGTTGGAGCCCTCGCGGTAACAGAACTCTATGCTTTCCAGGTCGCTCAGGGAAGAATATACGATCACGGGCAGCGTGTCGAATTCCTTGTTGGCCCTGATCTCCCGGATACACTGGCGCCCGTCCCTGCAGGGCATTAACAGGTCCAGGAATAACAGGTCCGGGTGCTTTTCATTCAGTAGTTTCATCAGTATGTCGCCGTTCTCCGCCCTGGTCAGCACCACCCTCACCGATGTTATCTCGTCAATTGCCAGGGAAAAGATCAGGAAATCATCATCATCATCTTCCGCCAGTAAAACGTGTGTCAGGTCCTGATTAACATTAGCATTAGTCATAATAATCACAATCTTTTATAAGAAGATCAAATCCGGCCATTAAAATGCAAATAAAAGACTATCGGATAAGAATTTAAAATGATTTATCAGTGTATCCGGATTCCGGGGCAAAATGTAATTTTAGCGCTCGATTTTGGAATATACTATGCATCTAAATCCGATTGTATCTTCATGCTGAACGAGACAACAAATATTGCGCCCAAAAGTGGCCGTCCACCTTCAAAATACCACAACCAGCAGGCATGTTGTACGAGATGACCTATATCATTTTACTTGGTAACAGCTATGAACATCTTTTATTACTGCAAAACTGTATACACCACCTGCAACCCTCCATCCGGACCGATATTGCGGATACCTGTACACTGGCAGGCTTTGTACGCCGGCAATGCCCGGATATGATACTGCTGTACATGACCACGATGGAGAACGTGCACGCGGATTACGTGCACGGGATCAGGAACAACCGGCTGGCAGATAACATTCCCCTCTTTGTATGCCGGGCGCCGTTGGCAATGCCGGAACTGGCAACGCTGTTGCAGGTGCAGGAAAAAGCAGGGAATGGCCGGATGCGGGACCTATAAAGTACGGAGCTTAAACAGGAGGATATTTTTATCATATGCGGCTATCAGGGTATCGGAGCACTTGGCCAGTTGCAGCACGGGCAGGCCCTTATACCCCGGCAGGCGGATGCTGCCGGCATAACGGCCGGTGGCGGCCTGGTAGATGTCCAGGGAAGGGCCGCGGTAATTTTCCGCACGCGCATCTTCCGACAGCGCATAGGACAGCACATATAAATACCGCTCGTCAGCCGTGGCCGTAGAATTTACAAATACGGCCTTGCCGGACAGGGAATAGAACTTCCCGGTAGGCACGGCTACATTGGCAGGCGGCGTCCGGTCTATGGTGACCAACCTGGAAAGGGAGTCATGCCGCTGGTCATACCGGATGATCTCTGAATTGTAAAAGGGAATGTAATAATAAACGCCGCTGGCCGCATGGGCGGTAAAAAAGCCGTCGGCGGAAAGCCCGCCGTCCTCGAAACGGGTGAATGCATACAGGGTGCTGTCCGGGCGGCCGTCAAAGCTGGCCAGCCGCAGGTTGCAGCGTTGCGTAACCGTATCAAAACATTGCGTAATGAAGGCAGCGCCGCTCATGTCCGGCACGGCCCTTATAAAACATTTGCGCGCGCAACGGATACTGTCCAGCGCGCCCGTGCCGGGGTTATAAAGAATAACGCGGTTGCCCGCCGCATCAAACAGGTAGCTGGTAGCGGTATCCACATCAAACCCGCAGAGCATGTCCACCGGCAGTTGGCTATTATTAAAAAAGGTGTCCAGCCGGCGCCGCGCCATATCATAGCTGTAAATGGCGGCCCGCTTGTACACATAGCCGTACACGGTACCATTGGTCGCCCGCATGATGCTCACCCTGCCGGGAAAAGGCACGGTGTCCAGCGGTTGCAGGTCAAACAGGGAGTAGGTGCGGTTAAAAGGGGCTACCACCCGGTCCGGGTCTGCCCTTTTTACCAGTATCAGCATGAGGAGCACTACCGCCAGCAGCAGTGCGGACAGGATCAGGAGGTTCTTTTTCATTTATAATAAGTAAAAAGAAGGCTGCCTGCGCAGCCTTTTAATAACTGTTAAAAAATAATCTCAGGGGCAGATCTGCACCCTGATGCCCCAGGCGCCGGTTGAATTGCAAACACGGTCAGGCTCGCAATGACAGTACGGGGGAAGCGCGGCAGACTTGCTGGCTTTTACAGCTACGGCAATGGAACACCCTACTAACAGGGCTACGCAAACGAAGGCTAACTTTTTCATAAAGGCTTGTTTTTGGGTTTTGGGTTTTGGATTCTGAGATCTTGGTTTGAGGGTATACAACATTATATGTCTTCATAGATACCTATTCAAATTAGCCGTTTTTTCCCGGATGGCCTATACCGGTAAAGGGGGATTTTTACCATTACCTTTTTTACTGTAAAAAAACCGGGCAGCGATCGGTATCGCTGCCCGGCTGTTTATACATTATTGCCCGGTATTAGTTACGCGGGTCCGGCGTGGCCTTCAGCTCATACTCTTTGGGAGGGGTGGCATGCAGGAGGTGCTGTACAAAGTAATCCCAGCGGCGGCGGGTCATATACGGCGAATATGCGCCGTAGCCGTGCCGGGCGTTGGGAAATACGATCAGGTCATAATCCTTGTTGGCTTTTGCCAGCGCTTCTACCACCAGCATGGTATTGTAAGGCGGCACATTATCGTCCATCAACCCATGCGCCAGCAACAGCTTGCCTTTCAGGTTTTGGGCATAGCGCTGGTTGGCCTGCGCCGCGTAGTCGGATGCGGTAACCAGGCCGTTATAGCGCTCGCCCCAGTCATCCTCGTAGTTCCGGTTATCATGGTTGCCGGATTCCGCGATCCCTACCTTGAAGAAATCCGGGTAGCGGAACATGGCTGCCGCGGTGGCAAAACCGCCGCCGGAATGGCCCCATATGCCGATGCGCGCGGTATCAATGTAGCTGTACCGCGCCGCCAGTTGCCGGATGCCGGCCACCTGGTCGGGCAGGGTGTTTTCGGCCATATTGCCGTAGCTCATATCGTGGAAGCGCTTGGAGCGCAGGGGATTGCTGGTACCCTCCAGCGCTATCACGATAAAGCCCAGCTCCGCCAGCGCCTGGTGATCGCGCCGGCCGGCCTGGAACGACCAGCTCCCCACGCTGCCGCCCTGTGGACCGGGATAGATATAGTCAATGATGGGATATTGCTTTTGCGGGTCCAGGTTGGAAGGCGTGAACATCAGCCCGTAAAGATCCGTTTTCCCGTCATGCGCTTTTACGGAGAAAGGCTGCGGCGCCTTCCAACCCGTGGCCGTGAGCCGGGAGATATCCGCTTTTTCAAGCTGTGCCAGCAGCTTGCCGTCCAGGTTGCGCAGCACCGTTACCGGCGGCACGTCCGGCTGGGAATAGCTGTCAATGAAATAATCCCCTTCGGGTGACAGCTCAATGTCATGATCACCGGTTTCCGGCGTCAGCTCCACCAGGTGCCTGCCGTCGAACCCGATTTTACAGAAACGGGCAAAGTAGGGATTGCGCGGGTCACGGCCCACCGCCATAAAGTACAGTTGGCGGCGCTGCTCATCCACTTTCAGCAGCCTGGTTACCACCCATTCGCCTTTGGTGACCTGGTGCTTCAGCTTGCCGGTAGCGGCATCGTAGAGGTAGAGATGGCCCCAGTTGTCCCGCTCGGAGTACCAGATGATCTCGTTCGATCTTTTCAGGTAGCGCCAGTTGATGGCGCCCTGGCCGGACTCGTACTGCGTGGGCACTACCTCTTCCATTACTTCCCGCACCTGGCCGGTAGCGGCATCGGCTATACGCAGTTTTTCCTGCTTGTGATCACGGGAGGTGGATACAAAAGCCAGTTGCGTGTTATCGTCGCTCCAGTCTACATCATCAAAAGTGCCGCTGCTGGAAATATCATCGCTTAAGGTGCCCCTGTGCGGATCGGGCGGCACCTGTATGGGAATGACCTTGCGCTGGTCCACATCAATGATCACCCGCCGGATGGTAATGATCACGGAGTCGCCCGGCAGCGGGTATTTCCAGGCGTGCAGCACCGGCTTTCCCACATTGGTGGTCACCAGGTACATATCGCCCACGTTACGCTGGTCCTGTTTGAAGGTGGCTATCTTTTTTGAGTCATGCGACCAGCGCAGCACCGGTTTGTCGCTGTGCGTCCAGCCTGCATTGTCCGTAGCATAGCCAAAGTCCTTTACGCCGTCAGTAGTAAGGGGAATGGTTTGGTTGGTGGCCAGGTCCCGCACCCACAGGTTGTGGTCTTTAATAAAGGCAGCGCGCCGGCCGTCCGGCGACAGCACCTCGTTGGCAGCAGCGGCACGTTTGCCGCGGGCGGGTGCTGCGGAGCTGTCTTCCGCACAGGCATAGCTTTGCAGATCGCATTTCCACTGCCGGCCATCCGCCTGGAAAACGATGGCTTTCCCCTCATTGGTAAACCGGAAGGTATAGAACGGCAGTTGGTGCGCCGTGTAGGTTTTACCGGTAGCTTTTGACAGCGCCGCCGCCAGCCGCTGCTGGTCAAAAGCGGCGGTGCGGGCGCCTTTAGCGGGATTGACCAGCACAAATTCGCTTCCCTCCGCGGTGAGCACGCGATACCAGCAACGGCCATCCGGCAGCCAGTGCGGCTGCACCCGCGCGCGATCCACCAGCGGATCGGTCTTGTAGCTCAGCATGCGCTCCGCACGCGCATAATCTTTTTCTGTTAATGTTCTCTGCTCCTGGGCATTGACAGTGAGTGAAACAGCCGCCACGAATAAGGGGGCCAGTAAATATTTCTTCATTATGGTCGGTAGAAAAAAATGTTTAAAACCCTTTTTTGAGGGCTGAATATACAGGAAATTATCAGACCGGCAGCGGGCTATTATGCGAACGGCAAGCGCTCATTCTGTCGGTTTTGTTCTATTTTATGCTGGCAGGCGCCGGTAATTTTGGTTAAAAATCAAGATCATGCAAACCACGAAAACAAGCACCGGAAAGACCATCCTCGTTTTAGGCGCCACCGGCAAAACCGGCAGCCGTATATTCAAACAATTATCCGACCTGGGCTACCCCCTGCGCAGCGGCTCCCGCTCCGCCAACCCGAGGTTTGAATGGCTGGACGACTCCACCTGGGCGCCCGCGCTGCAGGGTGTGCACAGCGTGTACATCTCGTTCCAGCCGGACCTGGCCGTGCCCGGCGCCGTGGATATTGTACGCTCCTTTACCAGGGCAGCGGCAGACAATGGCGTGCAAAAACTGGTGCTGCTGTCCGGCCGCGGCGAGCCGGAAGCCCAGGATGCCGAACAGGTAGTAATGCGTGCAGGCCTTGACTGGACCATCCTGCGGGCAAGCTGGTTTAACCAGAACTTCAGCGAAGGCTACCTCATAGCCCCCCTGATGGCCGGGCATGTGGCGCTGCCGGCCGGAGAAGTGGGCGAACCTTTCATTGACGCGGACGACATTGCGGATGTAGCCGTAGCCGCATTGACAAACGACCAGCATAATGGACAGCTATACGAACTGACCGGCCCCCGCCTGCTCACCTTCCGGGAAGCCGTAGCCACTATCAGTGAGATCACCGGCAGGCCGGTGCAATATGAGCAGATACCCGTAGATGCATTTGCTGCCGCCATGACCGAACAGGAAGTACCGCAGGAGTACGTACAGCTCCTCACCTATTTATTCTCCGAAGTGCTGGACGGCCGCAATGAAAAGCCGGGCGACGGTGTGCAACGGGCATTGGGAAGAGCACCCATAGATTTCCGGGACTATGCGCGGAAAGCGGCGGCAGCAGGCCTGTGGAGAGAGTAAGGATAGATTATCGCACCAGTTGCGCCATCACCGCTATGAACTGATCTATCTCCTCCTGCGTGTTGTAATAATGCGGTGATGCGCGAAGCGCCCATTCCACCTGCTTCTCATCAAAATCAATCACGGCAAAGTTGCGGTAGCTGGGCACCACGTTGATCCGGTGGCTGTGTAACTGCTGCTGCAGGTGATCCGGTTCAGCGCCCTGTACGGTGAAGGTTATGAGGCCGCCTAGCTCCGGCCCCCTGTCCAGCACCCGCACCTTGTTCAACCCGGCCAGCTCCCCGCGCATATGATCTGACAGTACTTTTACCCGCCGCCAGATCCGGTCTTCTCCAATATGGCGGCAGTATGCAATAGCATGCCGGGTGCCTAGCACCAGCGCGTAGGCAAACTCCCAATCCTCGAAACGGGTAGCATCCGGCCGGGGCATGTACTGGTCCTTCGCGATCCATTCGGCGCCACGCATGTCAATAAACAGCGGCTCCAGCCCGGCAGCCAGCGCCTCATCGGATATGTAGAGGAAACCGGTGCCACGCGGGCCACGCAGGAACTTGCGGCAGGTAACGCTCAGGAGATGGCAGTGCAGCTCATTTACATCCAGCTTCATTTGCCCTACGGACTGGCAGGCGTCCAGCAGGTACCAGGTGCCGGGGTACCGGCGGGCTATTTCCCCGATCTGCTTTACAGGCTGCACCAGGCTGGAGTTGGTAGGGATATGCGTAATAGCCAGCAGGCGCGGCTGCAATATTTTAAGCTGGTGGTCCAGGTCGTCCAAGTCCACCCCGCCTTCCGGCGCATTCCGCACCCGCGCTATCCTGACGCCGAATCTTTTCTGGCAGGACAGGAACTGGATCTGGTTAGAGATAAAATCGTCGTTGGAGGTGAGGATCACATCGCCGGGTTTAAAAGGGATGGCGGACAGCGCCCGCGTATAAGCATCGGTAGCGCTGGAAGTAAAGGCAATGTTGGCCGCCCTGCAGTGCAGCAAGGCGGCCGCCTGTTCGTAAAAGTCCTTTACCCCTGCCGCCTGCAGGGCTGCGGCTTCATAACCGCCGGTGCGGGCTTCCAGTGCTATATGCTCCAGGACTGCCTGCGTTACCACACCGGGCATGAGGCCCGCGCCGGCATTGTTCAGGTGGATCACGTGCTCACATCCGGGAGTGTCCCGCCTGAATGAGCGGATCTCTTCGGGTGAAAATGGCGTATCGTTTTTCATCTGTCAGTGTTTAATAAATGATGTCCGCAAAATTACCGCTCCCCACCGGCTGAAATCCCGCAAATACCACGTATAAACGGGTTTAAACGTTATTTTTGGCCTCGTAAACGCATAAAAACCGCATGCATACCGACCCGTTTGACAAACATATACTCCGCCTGCTGCAACAAAATAACCGGCTTACTTCAGAAGAGCTGGCCGAGGAAGTAGGGCTCAGCCCCTCGGCTGTGCAGCGAAGATTAAAAAGGATGCGGGATGAGAAGATCATTGAAGCGGAGGTGGCGATCGTTTCCCCTGTAGTTGTGGGCATTGGCATCACCTGTATAGTGGAGATCGCGCTGGAACGGGGCGATTCCCGGGCGCTGGAAAAATTCAAGTCCTCCATGCTGCAGTCACCCGAAGTGATGCAGTGCTATTATGTGACCGGCAGCTATGATTTTATCATTATCGTGAATACCCAGACCATGCAGCATTACGAAGCTTTTACCAAGCAGTGGTTGCTGGATAACCCGAATGTGAAACATTTTTATACGCACGTGGTAATGGACAAGGTGAAGGTGGGGTACGGCGTAGCGATATGAGATTTATTCTAATTGTATGGAAGCAAGCAAAGTGATCATTTACCAGACCCCGGACGGCCAGACATCTATAGATGTAACGCTGGAAGATGATACGGTTTGGCTTAGCCTGAACCAGATATCTGTTTTATTCGACCGTGATAAATCGGTTATTTCCAGGCACATATCTAATATATTCAAAGAAAAAGAGTTAGAGAGGGATTCAGTTGTTGCAAAAAATGCAACAACTGCAGCCGATGGGAAAACTTACCTGGTGGATTACTATAACCTGGATGTAGTAATCTCAATAGGCTACCGCATAAAATCCCAGAGAGGTACCCAGTTCCGCATCTGGGCGAATAAAATACTAAAAGACTATCTCATAAAGGGATATGCGCTGAATGAAAAACGCCTGAAGGAACAAAACCAGCAACTGGCTTCGCTCAAGCATACTGTGAAACTGCTGGAAAACGTGCTGAAAAGCAAGCCGCTTATTGCTGATGAAGCTACAGGCTTGCTAAAAGTAATAACAGACTATGCTTATGCGCTGGAGGTACTGGATAAGTACGATCACCAGCAGTTAAGTATCCGGGCCACTACGCCTGCCGCCCTGTTCCGGATCACTTACGCAGAAGGAATGAAAGCCATACAAAAACTGAGAGCGCAGTTTGGCGGAAGCGCTTTGTTCGGCAATGAAAAAGATCAGTCATTCCAAAGCTCCCTGGCCGCTATTTATCAAACCTTTGATGGCAAGGAACTATATCCCAGCGTTGAAAAAAAGCTGCCAACCTGTTATATTTTGTTGTCAAGAACCATTCTTTTTCAGACGGCAATAAAAGAATAGCGGCTTTTCTTTTTGTATGGTTCCTGGAGAAAAACAGGTTGCTTTACCGGGAAGACGGCACCAAACGGATTGCTGACAACGCCCTGGTCGCACTGACTTTAATGATCGCAGAAAGTAAGCCTGAAGAAAAAGATATGATGGTTAATGTGGTAGTCAATTTGATAAACACATTTAACTAATTGTTGGCCTCCCCCCTACTCCTCCCCGGCAATCGGCAGGTCCCGGCGGGACCACTCGCTCCAGGAGCCCACATACAGTTTGGGTGCTGTAATCCCGGCGCTGGCCATGCCCAGCAAAGTATGGCAGGCCGTCACGCCTGAACCGCAGTGCACAATTACATTTTCCGGCTTTACGTCGCCGATGGCGCCCTGGTAAAGTGCGGCCAGTTGTTCCGGCGGCAGGTATTTACCATCTGCGCCCATATTCCCGGCATAGAACAGGTTGGCGGCGCCGGGAATGTGCCCGGCAATAAGGTCCAGCGGCTCTGTTTTACCCAGGTAGCGGGCTTCCTCCCGAACGTCGATCACTATACGATCTGCGCTTTTAACGGCGGCCGCCACTTCATCAATATCCGCGGTTCCGTTATATGCTGCCGGCACGGGATAGGCAGGGGCCGGCTGAGGTTGATAATCATCTGTGCTCAGCGTGATACCATGGTCGGTAGCTGCTTTCAGTCCGCCGTTCAGCACCTGCACATGCTGGTGGCCGATGGCGCGCAGCATCCACCACAGGCGGGCGCCTCCCATGGCAGCGGCTTTGTCGTCGTACACAATAACGTGGCTGTTGGGTGTAACGCCCCACCTGCCTAAAGTAGCCGCAAAGTCCGCCAATGCGGGTAATGGATGCCTGCCGCCGTAAGCAGCGTCTGCCGGCTTGCTGGCCAGGTCCTCGTCCAGCGATGCGAAAACAGCATTGGGCAGGTGGCCGGCCAGGTAGCGCTGGCGCGCATCCGCACCGGCACGAACATCTATCAGTATTACTTCCGGATCGAAGACCCGCGGATCGGTGATCTCAATAAGCGGCGACATAGCATTCAATTTTATACTCCAAATATAGAAAAGCAATTATTACTTAAAAGGTTTTAATTACCCCGCTGATCCGGTATATTTTGTGTATGGCTGACAACGCAAGGTCCGTAGCGGGTTTTGAGGAGCGTTCCCATGTCAGTGAAAGATGATCGTCCTCTGCGGCAGCGGGATGCAGATAGGCTACTACCTGCACGCCGTTATGCGTAAGCACCAGGTGCTTATCCCCCATGATGATCTCGCTGGTGGAGATCTCTTTGCAGAATATATAATCGCCATTGCAGATGCCGGGGCACATATCATCCCCGGAAACCCGGATGCAGAATGCGCAATCCTTGAACCGGGATAAGCTTACATGCTCAACGGGCGTGCTTTCTCCGTTAATAATGGATAGTACGGGCGCATCAAACACCGGTACGCCGGCCCGGCCGGTTTTTCCTGCGCCTTTTTTCCCGGCCCCATAGGAGGTGCGCATATTGTGCAACTTGCTGCCGGTCACTGCTTCGCTGACAAACATCTCGCCTTGCCCCGTCATGATCCAGTCCCCGTTGACCCCGTACCGCTGCTGCAGGCTCTGGCAAAAAAGCTTGTTTATTTTTTTCCTGCCCAGCAGATCCGATACATAATTGCGGGAATACCCCAATTGCTCGCTGACCGCCTCATTGGTGCGTTCCGGCTGGGTTTTCTTGATGAGCGTTATGACTTCGTTTAACCTGTCGCGAGGGGTCATACCTGGGACACTTATGAAAAAGAAATAGTCGGATTTTCTAGTCGACTTTTTACATTTTTCTCATTTATTCGACTTAATATTGTGCGGGGCGCACCGGCCTGCCACCACAAGTGCAAACAAATAAGAAAGGATCACAATGATAACAAATATATCAACACAGATAAAACACCAATCATTTTGATAAAATTTCCTGATTTTTGTATCATGTTTATTAATTTGATATTGTAAATATCAATGGATATACAGCAGTACATAGCAATCGATCCGGACATCATGATGGGCAAGCCTGTCATTAAAGGCACACGTATAACCGTTGAGTTGATCCTGGAAAAATTATCCGCGGGGGAAACCATAGAAGATATTCTTATCGCCTACCCGCATATTACGCGGGAAGCTGTTTTTGCGGCGCTGGCATTTGCCGCGCAAAGCCTGAGAGCAGACACTATTTACCCCATTGCCCACTGACAACCCGCTAAAAAACAGGCCGCCACATTACTGCTTTTTCGTACCTTCCCGGACCTGTTTACATTTCAAACTCTATCCGTAACGATATGAAATTCGTTGCCGACGAAAGCATCGACGCACCCATTTTCCAAAAGCTGAGGGAAAACGGTTTTGACACCTTTTCCATTGCAGAACAATGCCCCGGTATCAGGGACGAGCGGGTGCTGGCAATAGCCCATGAAAGCGCCTCCCTGCTGATCACCCAGGACAAAGATTTTGGGGAACTGGTGCACCGGCTGGGCAAGGCGCATCATGGTGTGGTATTGCTGCGCATGGATGGATTATCTCCATATGAAAAGGCGGATCATTGCCTGAAAGAGATCCACCGGCACCGGGACGAGCTTCCGGGGGCATTTACTGTCATCAACAAGAACGCAACCAAGATCAGGAAAAGACCCTGGTGAATTTCCATTATGAATTACATAAAATTTTCCCAAACCTATAATGCAAACACACTCCAGGCAGAGCTGGAGCAGGTGCTGCAGGAAGAATGGCCCCTACATTTTAACTCCCGCGACTTTAACGGCGACTGGCGCAGCATTGCCTTACGGTCCGTCAGCGGAACCAGCAACGACATATACGCCCATACCGGCGGGCATTACCAGAATACGCCGGTGCTGGACCGCATGCCTTATGTAAGCGAAATACTGGATGCCTGGCAATGTGAAAAAGAAGCCGTACGTCTTTTATCGCTGGCGCCCGGCAGCGTTATCAACCCGCACAGGGACCCCGGCTGCGCCTATCACGACGGATCTTTCAGGATACACATTCCCATTGTCACCAACCCCGGTGTGTATTTTACCATTGAGGAAGAACCATTGCAACTGAAAGCCGGCGAATGCTGGTACATCAATTTCAGCGCTACGCACAGCATCGTGAACCAGGGGAATAGCCCAAGGATACACCTGGTAATGGATGGCATACGGAACAGTTGGACCGACCGGTTATTTGCTGCGCATGGCTATGATCTTTCCACGAAAAGCGCTGCCGGACGTTATGACGACGCCACCAGGGCCGCCATGATAGCGGAGCTGGAAAGAATGAACACCCCGGCGGCCAGGGAGCTGATTGCCGGTTTAAAAGCCAAACAATAATGCAGCCCTCCTTCATTGCCAACTGGATACCCTACCGGCTCTGTTATTCCGGGCAGGATGGATGGACCGCCAAATGGCTGGACCTGGGAAACGAGCGGATGACGCATCCGTTCTTTGATGAGACCATCCAGCTTTGCAGGTACCGCCAAAAAGAACGGTCCTCCCTGGAAAGCCGGAGCAGCGCGGATTTTCTGGTGCAGGCCTGCGAGCGCCTGGATTCCCTGGAGCCGGCGGCATTCATCTTCCACGTTTCCCGCTGCGGCTCTACCCTGCTATCCCAGGCATTTACAGCGCCTGCGGAAAACATTGTAGTAGCAGAAGCGCCGCTGCTGGACGAGATCCTGAGAGCAGGCGAAAAGCAGGCAGACAACAGCATGGCTACCCGCGAAAGCTGGTTCCGGGCGGCCCTCCGGTTAATGGGACAAAAACGCAACGGTAAGGAAACACATTACATTGTAAAACTGGATAGCTGGCATATCCATTTTTATGAATGCCTGCGGGCCTGGTTTCCGCAAACACCTTTTTTCTTCCTGTTCCGCAGGCCGGATGAAGTGATCGCATCCCATGAGAAAAGAAGAGGTATACAGGCCGTTCCCGGGATGCTCCCTCCTGCGTTGCTTAAAACGGAAGCCCCGGCGCATTACCAGGGGGATTTTAACCGCTATACCGCGCGCGTGCTGGAGCAGTATTACCTGGCCATGCAGGACATCTGCCAGCGCCATCATCCTGGTAACGCCTTCTTTGACTATGTGGATGGCGCGCACAACATGGTGGACGCATTCAGCAGGTTTGCCGGTATTCCCGTAAAAGATACGGACCAGGTGCAGGAACGGTTAAAGTATCATAGCAAGGCAGCGCAGGAAGTTTTTAAGCCGGAGGCGCAGGTGGATGCGAAGCCATATTTTTTCGGGGAGTGCCATGCGGCTTATAAGGGCTTAATTCATTACATTTATATGCAAATGATGAAGAATTCCACGATTATCATATGAAACCGAGCATGATAACATTTCTTATACAGGGGCATATTAGTGCGAGGTTCCATCTGACCACTGAAACGCGAAGCGTTCACTGAGACAAACCGACGAAGGAGGTTCATAGAGACCAATAAAAAACTTTATGAACGAGATAAAAGCAAGACATAGTGAACGAAATAAAAGACGAATATTAACAGATGAATGTACTGAATGAACCGGACATCTTGCGACAGCTCCGGCTGGGGAATGTGGACGCCTACCTGCATCTCTACGACCAGTACCATACGCTGGTGTATGGCTGGGTGCTGCGATTTGTAAAGGTGCCCGCCTATGCAGAGGATATAGTACAGGATGTATTCCTGAAAATATGGGAGGTCCGCCACCGGTTGAACCCGGAACAGTCATTTCCCGCCTACCTCTACAAGATCAGCCGTAACAAGACCTTCAGCTTTTTGAAAAAGACCGCATCGGATGAAAAAACAAGACTGCAGGTCATGCAAAGATTGAGTGAGCTCGCAGAATCTCCTTATCAGCAGGCATTGTGGAACCAGTACCAGCAAATGCTGGCCGTGGCGGTTAAACAACTGCCGTATCAGCGGCAAAGGGTATTTACCCTGTGCCGGCAGGAAGGCAAAAGCTATGATGAAGCCGCGCAGGAGCTGGGCATTTCACGGAATACGGTAAAAGAACATATGGTCATGGCATTAAAAGATATCAAAGCTTATTTTTACCGGCATGGAGATCTTTCTCTCGCTATCCTGCTCCTGCTACACCGCCATTAATAACCCGCTACATATAATCTTTAAATTTATTTATTGTTACACCCACCCTGTTTTTCCTGGCGGCGGTATATATAAGCAAGGGGATTACACATGCCACAGGAAAAGGATCATTACCGGCAATTGCTCGAACGTTACCTGGATAATACCTGCACACCGCAGGAAGCAAAGGAATTATTTGATTACCTGCAGCAGGATGCATCCAACCGGCTGCTGCTGGAGGAGATCAGGGCTTCCTTTATTCCGCCTGCTGATGCCATGGATGCAGGATCAGCGCCATGGAGCGGCCGGGTAAAACAACAGTTACTGGAAAAGATCCGTCCGCCGAAAGTGGTGCCGCTCTACAAAAAGAGGTGGCCCAGGGTGGCGGCAGCGGTGTTGTTGCTGGCGGTTGCCAGCCTTGGCGGATGGCGTTATTACCGGCACGTAAAGCAGGCCCCTACCGCCTATGCGCAATCGGAACTTTCATTGCAGGACCTGCCGCCGGGCGGGAACAAAGCAGTGCTGACACTCGCCAATGGCGCCACCGTTTTGCTGGACAGCACCGGGAACGGCGCCATTTCCAGCCAGGGAGCCACCAAGATCATCCAGGCAAACGGGCTGCTGACCTACCAGGCCGGGAACAGTCATACAGCAACAGTATTATACAACACCGTAGCCACGCCCCGCGGGGGGCAATACAAGATCGTGTTGCCGGACGGAACGCGCGTATGGCTCAATGCCGCGTCTTCCCTGCGCTTCCCCACCGCTTTTAACGGGCAGGAGCGCAGCGTTACGCTCCACGGTGAAGGTTATTTTGAAGTAGCGCACCGGCAGTTGCCACAGGGCGGCAAAATGCCCTTTAAGGTGCAACTGGCCGATGGCGCGGTAGAAGTGCTGGGCACGCATTTTAATATCATGGCCTACCCGGATGAAGCGGAAGTAAGGACCACCCTGTTGCAGGGAGCCGTAAACGTGCAGCATGATACCTATACGACCAGGCTGGCCCCCGGGCAGCAGGCCACCTGGAAAACGGCCGCCCGCAGCAGTATCCGGGTTACCCATACAGATACAGAGGAAGCCATCGCCTGGAAACAGGGCTACTTTCGGTTCAACAGGGCAGGTGTGGCAGACGTAATGCGGCAACTGCAGCGATGGTATAATATAGAGGTACGTTACGAAGGAGAAAGCAGCCAACGGGAATTCTGGGGAAGGATACCACGTAATATCCGGCTGGGCGAAGCGCTCCGGATACTGGAGCTGAGTAATATTCATTGTTCAATGGCAGGGGATACCATTATCGTTCATCAATAAGATAAAAACGTACAGCATTTGTATATCCGCGGCATGGATATGCCGCGTACCACGTATGAAAGATTAATTCACCTATACAAAACACATCTATGCAATTAACAGGTCTTCACAAGCGCCTGACTGGAGAACATTTGTGTGCTGCCAGGCGCAGGGGGCGCTTGCCGGGCGGAATGGTCCGGCCCGTTATGAAACTGGCTGCACTGCTCCTGCTTTCCTGTATCTGCCGCGGCAACAGCGCCTTCGCGCAAAAGATCACGCTGCAGGAGCAGCATACGTCCCTGGAAAAACTGATCAGGGACATCGAGCAACAGTCGGGATATACTTTCTTCCTGGACTATGCACTGCTGGACCCGGAGAAAAAGATCAGCGTCAACATTAAGGACGGTACCCTGCGGGAAGCCATTGACCAGTGCCTCCAGCCATTTGCCCTTGCGTACAATATTGTCGGCAAAACAATCGTGGTAAAGAAAAAGGGACCGGCGCCACCGCCTGACCTGGAAGTACAGGGCAGGGTGACAGATGCGGAAGGCCGGCCTTTACCGGGCGTATCCGTGTCCGTTCCCGGAACAGGCCGGGGCACGGTCACAGACGACAAAGGGAACTTTACACTGGCGGTGGCGCCTGCCGCCACGCTGCGCTTCAGCTTTATAGGCTATAAAACAACGGATGTTCCGGTAAACGGGCGGAAAACACTGGCGGTTACGCTCCCGCAATTGAACACCGCGCTTGATGGCGTTGTTGTTGTGGGCTATGGCACCCAGCAACGTAGCGACGTAACAGGCGCCATTGCATCCGTTAATACGCAAACACTGGAAGGAACGCCTATCCGCTCTGTAGACCAGACATTACAGGGCAGGGTGGCCGGCGTCACCTTTGTACAGAACTCCGGCATGCCGGGCGCCGGCTCTTCCATCCGTATACGTGGCGGCAATTCCATAAACGGGAGCAATGAACCTTTGTATGTAATAGACGGGGTACCGGTATTTGCGGACCAGGGCAGCGATGGCACCTCGCTGAACCCGCTGAACAGCATCAGCCCCACGGACATTGCATCCATCGAGGTGCTGAAGGATGCTTCCGCCACCGCCATTTACGGGTCAAGGGGCGGCAACGGCGTGGTGCTGATCACTACCCGCAGGGGACAGCGCGGCGATTCCCGCGTCACTTTTGACGCCTATTACGGTTCCCAGCAGATAATGAAAAAATACTCCCTGCTGAATGCTTCCCAGTTTGAGCAGTTGGCGAATGAAGCCAGCGTGGCAGAAAACGGCCCCCTGCTATATGATCTTAGTAAAACACCACCTACCACAGACTGGCAGGATGCCATTTTCAGAACAGCCCCTGTCCAGAGCTATTCGCTTTCTTTTTCCGGCGGGGATAACCAAACGAGATTTCTTGTCACCGCTAATTACTTTGACCAGCAGGGCATTGCCAGGTCCTCTGACCTGAAACGCTATTCCCTGAGGGCCAACCTGGACAGGAATATCAAGGATAACATCCAGTTGGGTAGCAGCATTACCATCAGCAATGTCCGCACCAACCGGGTGAACAGCGCTTCCCTGTTCGCCATGGCTATCACAGCGCCCAATCTGCCCATCCGTCAGCCGGACGGAAGCTATACTTCTCTGAATAACCAGGGCGCGCCTTTTGACAACCCGGTAGCGCTGGTGGAAAATTACCGGAACTTCAACAACACTTACCGTACGCTGGGCAACGTGTATGCCAGCATTGAGCTGATCAGGGGCCTTACCTTTAAAACACTGTGGGGCGCTGATATCAGCTATGCCCGCAACGATGTCTATCTTCCACAGGCCGTTTATTCCGGCTCCCAGGTGGGCGGGAACGCCTCGGTCTTTACCGGCCAGACCTTTACCTGGCTGAATGAGAATACGCTCCATTACACCTTCAACAAAGGCCATCACCATGTGGACCTGCTCGGCGGCTTTACGCAGCAAAGCTCCTCCTACCAGTCGCTGAACGCGGAAGCGCAAGGCTTCCTGAATGACAACCTGGAAACGCATGCATTGGGCAATGCCGCATCGGTGCAGCCCTCTTCATCCGGCATTGCCGGATGGGGACTGCGCAGCTATCTTGGCAGGGTTAATTACAGCTACCGGGATAAATACCTGCTGACCCTCACCGGGCGCTATGACGGCTCCTCCCGGTTCGGCAGGAATAACCGCTTCGGATTTTTCCCGTCCGCAGCGCTAGGCTGGAAACTGGACCAGGAGCCCTTTATAGAGGACCTGCATGTTTTCAGTAACCTGAAGCTAAGGATCAGCCACGGGCTTACCGGCAACCAGGACGGCATCGGAAATTATCCTTCGCTGGACCTGATGGGCAGGGCCAACTATTCCATCGGCGGCATGAACGTGATCGGGCTCACGCCTTCACAGGTAGGCAACCCGGACCTGCGCTGGGAATCTACTGCGCAATCCGATATTGGCCTGGAACTGGGCTTCCTGGATAACCGCCTCACTTTCGTAACGGACCTGTACTACAAAAAGACCCGCGACCTGCTGCTGTACGTTAAGATCCCCACCACTTCCGGGTTCTCTACTTCCCTCCAGAACAGGGGCCGGGTGGAGAATAAAGGGCTGGAGCTGAGTATCAACGCCATCCCCGTGGACAAAGGGCTGCATTGGGAAACCGGCTTCAACATTTCCTTTAACAGGAACAAGGTACTGGACCTGGCGGGCGCCGACAGGCTTTTTGCCGGGCTGGGGCCCAACCAATCCACCGTACTGCAGGTGGGGCAGCCTTTGGGTACTTTCTTCGGCTTTGCCGCTGAGGGTGTTTTCCGGGACAAGGAGGAAGTGGCCGCATCCGCACAACCAACCGCCAAACCGGGAGATATACGGTTCAGGGATGTGAACGGCGACAAGAAGATCAATGATGATGACCGCGTGCTGCTGGGTAATGCGCAACCTGAATTTACCTTTGGCTTTAACAGTACTTTTTCCCTGAAGGGTTTTGACCTGATGATCCTGCTGCAGGGCGTATACGGGAACAAACTGTACAATGTAAATACGCTGACGCTGGAAAACCTTACCGGCCTGCAAAACCAGCGTACCACTACCCTGCACCGCTGGACGCCTGATAACACCAATACGAACATTCCGCGGGCCACTACGGTAAAACCGGTTGCCCGCTCCTGGGACCGGCTGGTGGAAGATGGCTCCTACCTGAGAGGGAAGACCTTCCAGTTGGGCTACAACCTGCCGCATAAAATGCTGGAACGCCTGAAGCTGGCAACGCTGAAGGTGTACGTAAATGTGCAGAACCTTTTTACCATCACAAACTATTCAGGACTGGACCCTGAGGTAAGCCGCTATGGATCGGACAATGTAAGCCCGGGCTTTGACTCCGGCGCCTATCCCAATGCACGAACCTTTTCTTTTGGCGTCAATGCCAGTTTCTGATCAGAAAAAAAATCGTTATGAAACTTATTTTCCATGCCCTTACGATAATCACCATCTGCTCTGTAGCCGGCTGCGCCAAACTGGACGGCGTACCGGAAGGCACCTACACCACGGATAATTTCTACCGGACAGAGGAAGATGCCATATCGGCTGTAAACGCCGTCTACTCCGGCATGACCAGCCCCTATCTCTACAACCAGTTCATGGAAGTGATCCAGTCGCAGGGAACGGACGACTGCGAATGGGGCTATGGCCGCAACACCCGGAATACCGACAAGAACGTCCTGGACAAATTCACTTATGATGCCGGCACCAACCTCTTCTTCCAGTTCTGGAGCACCAGCTACCAGGTCATTAACCGGGCGAATGCGGCCATTGACAATATTGCCGCCATGACGTCCATCAATGACGATAAAAAGCAGCAGTACCAGGGCGAAGCGAAGTTTGTCCGCGCGCTGATGTACTTTAACCTGGTGCGCCTTTTCGGCGGCGTGCCGCTGCAACTGTCCGCCACCACCTCGCTGAAGGATCTCGCCATCAAAAGGGCCGGCGCGGAAGAAGTATATGCGCAGATCATTGCAGACCTGCAGTTCTGCGGGGAGCACCTGCCGTTGAGCAATAGCGCCGCAAATGCAGGCAGGGCCACCAAAGGCGGCGCCATGGCCCTGCTGGTAAAGGTCTTCCTTACGCGCAGGAACTATCCGCAGGCGGTGGAGGAAGCACGCAAGGTGATGGCATTGGGCAGCTATTCCCTGTGGCCTGCTTACCGGGAGGTTTTCGAGATCGCCAATGAAAACCGGACCGAATCCATCTTCGAAGTGCAGTTCATCAGCGGCTCCGGTAACATTGGCAGCAGCTATGCCGGCTACTACCGGCCTGCTTTCGACAAGCGCCCCGGGTTTGGCGGCTTCGGGGATAACCCGGTTACCGAAAACCATTATAAAGCCTACCCGCCCGGCGACCTGAGGAGGGATATAAACGTGATACAGTATTCGTACACCTCCGATCCAAAAGCGCCCACTACCATCAAGTACCCTTACTATGTGGCCAAATACAAGGACCCGGCGGCCATTGGCGTAGATGATGGCGGCAACAACTATATCATTCTCCGTTATGCGGATGTGCTGCTCATGTTTGCAGAAGCGCTGTACCTGTCGGACCCCGGCAATGCGGAAGCCCTGGAAGCTTTTAACCAGGTAAGAAGGCGCGCCTATGGCCTGCCCGTTAATGCGCCGTCGGCACATGACCTTGCGCCCGGCCTTAGTGCGGCCGCATTCCAGGACTCCCTGCTGCTGGAAAGAAGGCTGGAATTTGCTTTCGAGGGCCAGCGGCGTTTTGACCTGCTGCGCACCGGCAAGCTGCAGGAGGCGATGCAGGCGCAGGACGCCTCCATCACGGTAAGGGACCAGGACACGCTTTTCCCTATCCCCACGCAGGAAATGGACGCCAATCCCCTGCTGGAGCAAAACCCGGGATACTGATCATTTATTTGTTGCATGGTTATGCTTAAATATTTATTTATGAAGAATTCAATTATTTACGGCTTTATACTAACAGTCACTTTATGCAGCGCTCACCTGCTGCAGGCGCAAAAAAAATGGGATGTATGTGTTTACGGCGAAACGCCTGCCGGTATTACCGCGGCCATACAGGCGGCCAGGATGCACAAGCAGGTGGTATTGATCAGCAACACGGCGCACCTGGGCGGCATGGCGGCTTCCGGGCTAACGGCCACTGACCTGAACAATTTCAGGATCGCCGGCGGGCTGACCCGCGATTTCTACCGGCGGCTATATGCGTATTACAGCGACAGCAGCGCCTGGCGCAGTGAATCGAGGGATACCTTTTTTGAGCGCTCCAAAAAGCGGACCTATTCCGGTAAAAACGACTCCCTGCAGATGCAGTGGGTATACGAATCCCATGTAGGAGAAGATATTTTCCGGCAAATGCTGCAGGACGCCGGCGTGCAGGTGGCATATAACGAACGGCTGCATCCTGCGCATGGGGTTGAAAAAGAAGGGGCGCGCATCAGCGCCGTACGCATGGAGAATGGCCGCCACTATCCTGCCCGGATGTTTATTGACGCCACTTATGAAGGCGACCTGATGGCCCGGGCAGGTGTTTCCTACATCGTGGGCAGGGAGTCCAACAGCGTTTACAATGAAACGCTGAACGGCATCAAGCTCAACGGGATCCTTGGCAGGGACGGCGTCTCCATCGATCCCTACATCAAAAAGGGCGATCCTTCCTCCGGCATATTGCCGTTCCTCGAGCCACACATTCCCGGCAGCAACGGGGAAGGCGACCACCGCACGCAAGCTTATTGCTACCGGCTTACGCTCACAGACGACCCGGACAACCGGATCGCTATTGCGCAACCGGCCGGTTACCAGCCTTTGTGGTACGAGTTCCTGGCCCGTTTCATTGCCATGAACCCGGGTATCCCGCTGAAAAATATCATCTCCTTTACGCCGATGCCCAATAAAAAAACGGACACCAATCATGCTGACTTCGTAGGCGCCAACTACGCCTGGCCGGAGGCTGGTTACGCAACGCGGGACAGCATTGCGCAAATGCACAAAGATTACGCGCTGGGCCTGCTCTGGTTCCTGGGCAACGATCCCCGGCTGCCCGAAGCCATGCGTATGGAAATGAAACGCTGGGGACTGCCGAAAGACGAATTTACGGATAACGGTCACTTCCCCTACCAGTTGTATGTGCGGGAAGCCCGCCGGATGGTAAGTGACTACGTAATGACGGAAAAGAACTGCAACGGGCAGGAGCCGGTGCAGGACGCCGTAGCAGTGGCTACCTATCCCCTCGATTGCCATTATGTATCGCGGGTGGTGGATGAGCAGGGCAGGGTACATGCAGAAGGCAGCTATGGCAAGCAGAAAAGTACGTATTACACCATCAGCTACCGTTCCTTAAGGCCCAGGTCTGCAGAAGCGGTGAACCTGCTGGTACCGGTATGCCTCTCCGCATCGCACGTGGCTTACAGTTCTATCCGCATGGAGCCGGTGTACATGGTGCTCGGGCAGTCTGCCGGCACTGCCGCCGCCCTTGCGCTGGATCGTCACCAGACCGTGCAGGAGCTGCCTTACGAAGTACTGAAACCGGTATTGCTGAAAGACGGGCAGGTGCTGACACTGAACAGGAAATAAACTGTTACGTTAACAATCTCATTCCACAGATGAAACCGAGCATGATAAACCTTTTCCTCACAGGGGCACTTTGATGCGAGATTCCATCTGGCAAATGAAAAGACAAACATTCCACAGATGAAAAAACTGATACTCTTCCTGTTATTGCTGGCAGCGAATGCCGGCAGCATGGCGCAAGCTATCAAAACCACCCTGCGGGACTCCGCGGGTATTTATACCCTATACCGCGGCGGCGCGCCCTATACCATTAAAGGGGCCGCCGCCAATAATTTCCATGTACAGGTAGCCGGTTTCGGGGGCAATACAATACGCACCTACGGCATCAATGATTCTACCGCCGCCTGGCTGGATACCGCCTACGCGCATGGAATATCCGTTTGCCTGGGATTGTATGTCCGGAAGCAGCGGGAGCTGGATTACCACGATCCCGCGGCTGTGCAGGCGCAGTTCGACAGCCTGGAGCAGCAGGTGCTGCTATTCAAAGACCATCCCGCCGTATTGCTGTGGAGCATTGGCAATGAGGCCGATGCCGGCTACAACAATGCCGATACGGCCACTAATATCCTGTTCTGGGATGCGCTCAACGATATTGGCGAGATGATCCATGCAAGGGATACCAACCATTTGACCACGACCGTGCTGGTCAACTCCGAGGTGAACAAAGTAAAGCTGCTGAAAGAGCGGTTCACGGCCCTGGATATTCTTTCCATTAACAGCTACGCTCCCAATGTGCCCGGCGTACTGCCCAACCTGCAAAGCGCCGGCTGGACAAAACCCTATATGATCACGGAATTCGGTCCAAGAGGTACCTGGCAGATGAACCCGGAGCCCCGTCGCATTATGCCCTGGGGCGGTCTTGTAGAGCAGACCAGCACGGAGAAAGCGGCTATTTACCGGCAGGTATACCAGGATCATATTGCCGGCAATGCGCTGAACAACTGCCTGGGCGGCTTCGTGTTCCTGTGGGGATACCAGTCCTCCGGAGATGTAGTGACCTGGTACGGGCTGTACAACCGCCTGGGGGAAACATTTGCAGCCGCCGATGAAATGCAGTATGCGTGGACCGGCGCCTACCCTTCCAACCGCGCCCCGGTGATCCGTAACAGGGACTCCCTCCTCTTCAATAACAAACGCGCGGAAGATACGGTGATCGTGGAAGCCAATTCCGTTAATACTGCGTGGGTACATGCCAGTGACCCGGATAATGATCCGCTGCGCTACGAATGGCTGATCATCCCCGAAAACAGCGCAATGGCCGGCGGCGACCCTGCTGCCAGCCTGCCGGGTGTACCCGGGCTGATCTTGTCACAGGCAGCGGACAGCATGCGTTTCAGGGCGCCCGCCGCTGCCGGGAACTACCGATTGTATGTATACGTGCATGACCCGCACGGCAAGGTAGCCAACGCTGCTATCCCGTTCAGGGTAATACCTTCCGCTACCGGCACATTGATCACCTCCACCGCCACAGGAGGCAACTGGTCCCTGCCGGCCAGTTGGCAGGGGGGCGTAGTACCCGCAGATGCGGATACTGTAGTGATCCTTGCAGGCAGCAGCATCACCATTAATACGCCGGTAAAAGTTGCCTGTACCCGTATTGCCGGCACCCTGGGCTTTAACACCAACACTTCCAACACTTTCAGCACCGGAGACCTGACAGTGGACAGCACCGGGATATTCAACGCGAAGAACGGTACCATCGGCAGAACGGTGACCGTAAATGGAAACCTCGTGAACAACGGCGCCGTTGATCTTTCAAGAGCCGGCGCCACATTGATCATGGGGCCGGCTGCAAACAGCACCCTGCTGGGCGGTACCGGCACCTATGCCTACGGGATCATACGCAGTCTTACGGCCGGCAACCCGCATGGCGTTATATTGCAAACGCCTGTCAGCATCCCCTCCATACTTACATTGGCAGACGGCGTGTTCCATAACGGCCCCTACCTGACCATGGACAATACACAGGTGGGCTTCGGCGCAGCCGTTACCTATTGCGAGATAAGACGCACCCAGCATGCCTCCCTGTCAGACGCCTATACGCTGGGCAGTGCGGCTGCCCTGTACGTGCGCTACCACCACGATGCGGGCGCACCGGCCCAGGTCATTACGGAAGGACATGAGCTACCCGTTTCCCGCTCGCTGCACAGCATCACTGTTAACAACCCGGAAGGCGTAATCATCCAGGACAACCTGGCACTGCGATCCATTAATTCCGCTCTTGTACTGACAGACGGTATCCTTCACCTGCCGGCCGACAAAACGCTTGTCTGTACCAATCCTTCCTACCCCGGCACGCCGGGCAGCCCGCATAGTTTTGTGGAAGGGGCTGTGGCCTTATCCGCCGGCGCCACTGCCGTTGACCGGACTTTTCCTGTTGGCTCCGGTGGCCGGCGCCGGAAAGTGGTGTTGTCCGGCGTTGCTGCGGTGTCCGGAGCCGTGGCGGTACGCTTGTCCATACACGCTGCTGCCGGCTGGCCGGGCATGAACATGCGCAGCCTGTCGGCCGCCCGGAGATGGCAGTGCAGCGTTCACAGCGGCGAGCTTGACAGTTTTTCGGGTATTGGTATTGATTACGGAACTGATGATGGTGATACGCAAAACAGGATCGCCTTCTCCCGCAAACATCATGGTGTTTACCATGCGCTGCCTGCCGGCAGCAGCAACGATAGTACCGTCTATGCCGCTACCGGCAGTTATGGGCCGGGATGGTACGCCACCGGCCAGGATTGCAGCAACCTGCACACGCTCACCATTGCCGGTATAAAGGCGGGTATTCCCGGCAGCAAAATAGCCCTGTACCCCAACCCGGTAACAGGCAATGCGATCTATATCGTATGCACACCCGCATTAAAACAAACCGCGTTGGCCACTTTACTGGATATGCGTGGAAATGCAGTGCACCGCTGGTTGCTGCCGCCAGGCCAGGTGAACCAGGAGCTGTCTTTTGATAAAAAGCCGGCAGGAGGGGTTTATTTACTGGTGCTGAAAGGTGCGGGTGTGTACAGGTCTTTCAAGGTGGTGATACTTTGATGGCAGATAACCAAGTATCCCAAAAAGTCCAGGCCCGCTCGGTGAGCGGGCCTTCATCCCCTTTCCCATTTGTCTTTTATCCGCCACAGCATAACAAGATACGGAATGGCAATGACCGTTACCCATATATACGGCTTGCTGTAAACCGGGGATGTTCCGTCGATAAAAGGAAATTTCGTGATAAACAGGATCAGGATCGTGAAGCCAGTTATTGCCAGCGTCCAGAGAATGCTCCACCTTTTTTCCAGCCAGATGAACAGGTTTAAAAGGAACATGCCGCCAAACAGGAAAAGAGCAGGGCCTAACATAAACCCGGGCGAGGTAACGTTTACCATCATTTGCCAGGTACCCATATCTGCTATACCGATGCTAAACAACAATAGTCCCAGCCCGGAAACGATCATATAGATCCATACATATATTTTCAATGCAAGCGGCATCAGGCGGCGACGCCGTATCAGCACTTCTGCAAGAAATTGCTCATCAAAGATAGAATCGGATATTTCTCTCATAGGCACAAAACATCTGGCTGCTACAAGTTACTGAAATATCCGGTTCGGGATATACTATCTTATGCAGCGATGCTCCCGGAAAAAATCACGACATTTGCCCCTCTTTTCAACAGATTATGAAGGTTTGTATTGCAGAAAAACCAAGTGTGGCCAGGGATATAGCGCATGTGCTGGGCGCCGGCCAGCGCCGCGACGGGTACTACGAAGGAAACGGCTACCAGGTAACCTGGACCTTCGGGCATTTCTGTACGCTGAAGGAACCGCATGACTATTACGAGCACTGGAAATACTGGCGGCTCGAAGACCTGCCCATCCTGCCGCCGGGCTTTGGCATCAAGCTGATCGATAATGCCGGTGTACAGAAACAATTCTCTGTTATTGAACAGTTGCTGCAGCAATGCGAGGAGGTGATCAACTGCGGGGACGCCGGCCAGGAGGGCGAGCTGATACAGCGCTGGGTGCTGCTGAAGGCGCGCTGCACCGCCCCCGTAAAAAGATTGTGGATATCATCCCTCACGGATGAGGCTATCCGTAACGGCTTTGCTGCGCTGCGCGACAGCGCGCAGTTCGACAACCTGTACGCCGCCGGCAGCGCGCGGGCTATCGGCGACTGGCTGCTGGGGATGAATGCCACCCGGCTCTTTACCAAGAAATTTGCCCAGGGCAAAACCGTACTGTCGATCGGCCGGGTGCAAACTCCTACGCTGGCCATGATCGTGCAACGGCAAAAGGAGATCAATGCGTTTGTGCAGGAAGATTACTGGGAGCTCAAGACCATTTACCGCGATACCGAATTCACCGCCACTATCGACCGGCTGAAAACCCTGGAAAAGGCGAACCGGGGGCTGGCCTACCTGCAGCAGCACCCCTTCGAGGTAGTGTCGTTTGAAAGAAAAGAAGGCAAGGAGGGCAATCCCCGCCTGTTCGACCTCACCGCCCTGCAGGTGGAAGCCAACAAACGGTACGGGTACAGCGCGGATGATACGTTAAAATATATCCAGAACCTGTACGAAAAGAAGATGGTGACCTACCCGCGCGTAGACACCACCTACCTGTCGGAAGACCTGCATCCAAAGATCCCGGGCATCCTGCAGGACATGACGCCCTACAAAACCCTGGTAGCGCCGCTGCTGGAGCAGCCCATCCCCAAACTGAAGACCGTATTTGATGATAAAAAGGTGACCGATCACCATGCCATCATCCCCACCGGTGTATACCCTTCGGGGCTGCCTCCTGAAGAAAAACGGATCTACGACCTGGTGGCCCGGCGCTTTATCGCAGCCTTTTACCCGGAATGCCGCATTGCCAATACCACCGTGCTGGGAAAGGTGGGACAGGTGCCTTTCAAGGCAACCGGCAAGCAGATCATAGAACCGGGCTGGAAAGAAGTGTACGCAAATGATGCCGCCACCAAAAAAGAAGGCGAGGAAGAGGAAAAAATACTCCCGGTTTTTGAGGCAGGAGAAAGCGGTCCGCATACGCCAAGAGTGCACCAGGGCAGAACCTCTCCCCCCAAACCTTTTACAGAGGCCACGCTGCTGCGGGCCATGGAAACTGCCGGCAAGCAGGTGGAAGACGAGGAGATGCGGGAGCTGCTGAAGGACAACGGCATTGGCCGGCCCTCCACGCGCGCCAATATTATAGAAACGCTGTTCCGCCGTAAATACATCGAGAAACGGAAAAAGAACATCTACGCCACGCAAACCGGCATAGACCTGGTAGACACCATACAATCGGAGCTGCTGAAAAGCCCGGAGCTTACAGGCCAGTGGGAACGCAAGCTGCGGCAGATCGAGAAAGGCGGGTACGCCATGGAAACCTTCAAGGAAGAGCTGGTGCAAATGGTCACCGCACTGGTGCACGAAGTAAAGACGGCTGGTTACAAGGTAATTACCGTGGCGCCGGAAACGCCGCCGGAAACGGAAAAGCCGGCTAAAAGCCCCAGGGCGAAATCAGCCTCTGCCCCTCCCGACATCACATCGCTCTCCTGTCCCAAATGCAAAGCTCACCCGCTCAAAAAAGGGAACACCGCCTACGGCTGCGCCAACTACCAGCAGTGTGGCTTCAAACTGCCATTCGAGGTGCTGGGCAAAAAACTGACGGACAAACAGGTGGCTGACCTCGTTACGAAAGGCAAAACGTCCAGGATTAAAGGATTGCAGCTACCTGGCGGCGGGGAGCCCGTACAGGCGCGGCTGCTGCTGAATGCACAGTTTGAGGTGGTGGCGGATCTGTAAATGTTGTTCTGGTGAAGTTGCGTGCTATAGCCAACAGGCTGGCATCGTGATCAACGGAGACCAGGGAAGCCCGGGCATCCATACCATCCAGTATCCAGGAGGTAGCCAGCCCGGTACCTGTGCCCAGCTCAAGAAATCTACCACCCGGTTTAGTGCCTGCCAGCGTTCGTAGCAAGGTGCAGGTGAGCACATCTGAAGCCATTGAAAAACCTGACTGCCGGGTGGCTGTCTCTATTTCCTGGTATGCCGCTGGAAGCGCTGTTATCATGGACGCAATTTTAAATAAGACTACTCCAATATACCATATTTACGTAAGCGTTGGAATGCCTGCAGCCACGAGCAATGCAAGCGGCTTTACCCCAAAATAAAAACTGGACAAGCAGCGACTTATCGCACTTGTCCAGCTTCGTTGCCCGACCTGGATTCGAACCAAGACAAACAGAGTCAGAGTCTGTCGTACTACCGTTATACTATCGGGCAATGTCAAACGGGAGGGCAAATGTATAATTTTTTTTTAAAATTACCCAATATTAAGTTAATTTCCACTCACCGGCTTTTTTTCCCGACCGGATCTATGCAAGACAACAAGCATCACATTCTGCAAAATATTGACACTGCCGAACGGTACCGCCTGCTCATAGAGCAGGTAAAGGATTACGCCATCTTCATGCTGGACGAAGGAGGGCATGTGATCAGTTGGAATGAGGGCGCTCAAAGGATCAAAGGCTATGCCCCCCACGAAATACTGGGCAAGCACTTCTCCGTTTTCTACCCTGCAGAAGACATTTCCAAGGATATTCCCGGTATGGAGCTGCGGGTAGTACGGCAAACGGGCAAATTCGAGGACGAAGGATGGCGCCTCCGGAAAGACGGCTCCCGTTTCTGGGCCAATGTGCTGATCACCGCCGTTTATAACGAGCGCAGGCAACTGATCGGCTTTTCAAAAGTAACGCGGGACCTGACGGAAAGGAAAAAAGCCGAACAGGCCCTGCAGGACAGCGAGGAGCGCTACCGCTCCCTGGCCATGCAGCTCAACCGGACCGTGCAGGCGCTGGCTACTGCCAACGAGGAGCTGCAGCAGTTCAACTCCATCGTTTCCCATGACCTGCAGGAGCCCCTGCGCACCACCTACAGCTACCTGCTGCTGATCCGGAAAAACCTCGCGGATAAAGGGGAGCCGGAACAGCTCCGCTATATAGAGCGGGCCATCCTTGCCACCACCCGCATGCGGGAGTTGATCATAAGCCTGCTTAACTATGCCCTGCTCGGCACGGAAGAAAGAATCTTTTCCCTGCTGTCCGTCGAGGAACTGGTATCGGAAACCCTGCACAACCTCCGGCACGGCCTGGAAGAGAAAAACGCCGTGGTACAGGTAAACCGGGAAATATCCACCGTCACAGGCAACAAAGTGCGGTTGCTGCAGCTCCTGCAGAACCTGGTCAGCAATGCCATCAAATTCAGCGGCGGCAAAACGCCGGAGATCACCATCTCCTGCAGGGAAGAACCGGCCTTTTACCTGTTCTCCATTGCGGATAAAGGTATCGGCATCGCGCCGGAATATGTTTCGCGGATATTTGAGGTGTTCCGGCGGCTGCACCCCGAGAAGGAATATCCCGGCACCGGCATCGGGCTATCCATCTGTAAAAAGATCGTGGAATATCATGCCGGTAATATCTGGGTAGAGTCTGTGCTGGGAGAAGGGTCCGTTTTTTACTTTACCATTAGCAAAAACTTACTGGCTAAATAATACTTTTGCATACATGAAGCCTAAAATCAATGTTGTCCTGGTCGAGAATGACGAAGATGAGCAACTGTTCATGAAAGAAGGCTTTTTGTCTACCGACCTTTTCAATATCCTGGCTGTGGCCGGCAATGGTGAGGAAGCCCTGGCCGCTATCTATAATGGCCAGCCGCTGCCGGACCTGGTCATCAGCGACCTTAACATGCCGGGCAAGAACGGCCTGGACCTGCTGCTGGAGCTGAAAAGTGACGCCGGCCTGTCGCATATACCCGTTATCATCATATCCACCTCCTTTACATCTACCATTATCAATAAATGTATGTCGTCCGGGGCGCATGCCTATCATACCAAACCAGACAGCTTCATTGAATATGATAAGTTTGCCCAGCAAATATACCTGGACTGGCATAAGGATAAACCTTCAGAATGACCCTTGATCTCCTACAGGTACTGGCATCCTTACTGGCAGGCATTGCAGTGATCATACTGCTGACTGCGAAATACCGCGTACATGCCTTCTTTGCCCTGTTCCTGGCCTGTTTTGTGACCGGCCTGTGCGTGCAGCTCCCCGTGGCCGGCATTATCGCTGCCATGAAGGAGGGCTTTGGCAATATCATGCGCTCCCTGGGCTTCATTATCGTGCTGGGCACCACCCTGGGCGTGCTGCTGGAGCACAGCGGCAGCACCCGGGTAATGGCCGCCTCCATCCTCCGGCTGGTAGGGGAGCGCTATGCCGCCCTGGCAATGAACATTACCGGTATTATCGTGGGGTTGCCCGTTTTCTGCGACTCCGGCTATATCGTGCTGAGCGGCCTGAACCAGTCCCTGGCCCGGCGTACCCGTACACCTGTAGTGATCATGGCCGCTTCGCTGGCTTCCGGCCTGTATGCCATGCACTGCCTCATTCCCCCGCATCCCGGCGCCACGGCGGCAGCCGGCGTTATCGGCGCGGACTTCGGCCGGCTGATACTCATGGGCATCCTGGTAGCTGTGCCGGCGGCGCTGGTGGGCTGCTGGTGGGCGCATATCGCCGGCAGGAAGATCCCTGCCGCACCACAGGAGGCCGATACTGCAGCCGCCACGGAAGCAGGGCCGGCTCCCTCCGCAGGCATGGCGTTTATGCCGGTAGTGGTGCCTATTATTTTAATTGCCGCCGGAGCCTTTACCGGCGCGGGTGAGGGCGCGGCGGGCTGGCGGCGTATATGGCAGATCCTGGGCGACCCGGTGGCCGCCCTGTCCGTAGGTGTGCTGCTGGCCTTTGCCGGTATACGCCGGGACAAGCGGCAGGCTGCAGGCGCCCTGTTGCAGGAAGCCGTGGAAAAAGCCGGCGGCATACTGGTGATCACCGGTGCAGGCGGCGCTTTTGGCGCCGTGCTGGCCGCTACGCGGCTGGGGCCGCTCATCAGTGAAGCATTGCCCCTGGGCAGCCTGGGCCTCCTGTTCCCTTTCCTGGTAGCCGCCCTCCTGAAAACGGCCCAGGGATCATCTACCGTAGCTATCATCACCGCGGCATCCATCGTTCAGCCGCTACTGCCGGCACTGGGGCTGAACAGCCCCACCGGCCAGTTGCTTTGCATACTGTCCCTGGGGGCCGGCTCCATGACGCTGTCCCATGCCAACGACTCCTATTTCTGGGTGATCAGCCGCTTTTCCGGCCTGGAAATGAAAACCATGCTCAAAGTATATTCCGTGGCCACCCTGTGGATGGGACTCACTTCCCTGGCCATCGTATATATTTTATCCTTATTCTTACAATATTAACCCGGTACGTTCGTCTTCCTTAAGCGGTACCCTATTGAACGTTTTATTATGCAAAATGCCAACGGAAACCGGCCGCAACCCGGCCCTAAACCACCCAGGCTTACCGCCCTCATTCAGCCCTACCGCGGCCTTGTTACGCTGCTGATAGTGCTGGCCCTTTTCAGCAACGGCCTTAACCTGGTGCTGCCGCGCATCATTGCCTACGGCATAGATGCCTACGGGCGGGGCGAAACGGTGTTTAAACCCGTGATCACCTGGTTTGCGCTCACCGCGCTCTGTATCTTTATTTTTACCTACCTGCAGAACATCGTGCAAACCTATGCTTCCGAGCGGGTAGCCCGCGACCTGCGCACCCGGCTGGCCGCCAAGGTATCGCAACAGACCTATGCCGGCATACAGTCCGCCAACCCTTCCCGCCTGCTCACCAATTTTACGTCGGACATTGATACCGTAAAGCTTTTTGTTTCCCAGGCCATCGTGTCCATTGCGTCCTCCCTCATCATCATTACCGGCGCCGCCGTGCTGCTGTTCAGCATCAACTGGGAGCTGGCGCTGGCCGTGCTGGCCATTATCCCGCTGATAGGCGCCACCTTCTTTATCGTGCTGCGCAAAATGCGGGTATGGTTCATGAAGATCCGGGAAGTGATAGACTGGCTGAATAAAGTGATCACGGAAAGCATCCTGGGCGCTGCATTGATCCGCGTGCTCAATGCCCAGGGACTGGAATATGATAAATTCCTGGCGGCCAATACCGATGCGAAGAACATCGGGCTCACCATGATCCGCCTCTACGCGCTGATGATACCCGTGATCACCTTCATCGCCAATATGGCCATGGTCACCATCCTGGCCATGGGCGGGCATTACGTGATTGCCGGCAAGCTCACGCTGGGCAACCTGGCGGCATTCAACAGCTACCTGGCCATCCTCATCTTCCCCGTAATACTGATCGGCGTAATGAGCAACGTGATCGCCCAGGCCAGCGCCGCCTACCAGCGGGTGCAGGAAATGCTGTCACTGCCGGATCCGGAAGATAGCGGCACCGTGCAGGAAACCCTGCGGGGCGACATCGCCCTGCAAAACATCGGGTTGCAATACGAGGGCAGGCCCGTGCTGAAAGATATATCCTTCACTGTAAAAGCCGGCTCCCGCACCGCCATTATCGGCCCCACCGCGGCCGGTAAAACACAGTTGCTCTATTTGCTGGCCAACCTGGCAAAGCCCGACAGCGGCCACATTACCTACGATGGCCGCGACATCCGCTCCTACCACCCCGATGCCCTGCACCGCCAGGTAGGACTGGTGTTCCAGGACAGCATCCTGTTCAACATGAGCCTGCGGGAAAACATCGCCTTTAATGATGCGGTGACGGACGATGCGCTGCAACGCGCCATTCACACCGCGGCGCTGAAGGACTTCATAGATACCCTGCCCCAGGGGCTGGACACCATCGTGTCCGAGCGCGGCACCAGCCTTTCCGGCGGGCAGAAACAGCGCATCATGCTGGCCCGCGCACTGGCCATTAACCCGACAGTCCTGCTGCTGGACGATTTCACCGCCCGCGTGGATAACAGCACGGAGCAGCAGATACTGCAAAACCTGGCGCAGCACTACCCGCACCTTACCCTGCTGTCCGTTACGCAAAAGATATCCTCCATTGAGCAATACGACAAGATCATCCTGCTGATGGAAGGCGAGATCATTGCCGCCGGCACGCATGCGGAATTGCTGCAAACCTGCCCTGAATATGTACAGATCTATCAATCACAACGCAGCACCAGTGCCTATGAACTACAATCTGAATAACCAGCCGGCCCAGAAGACCAGCACCTTTGCTGCGCTGAGGAAACTGTTCCGTTTCCTGGCGGCAGAACGGAAAACGCTGATCATCGCCTTTGCCACCATCATGGTCAGCTCCGGCCTGAACCTTACCGGTCCGGTGCTTACCGGTTATACCATTGACCATTTTATCCAGCAAAAGCAGTACAACCACCTGCTGCTGGCCTGCGGCCTGCTGCTGCTGATATACATCGTGGCTTTCATTGCCAATTACCTGCAGGCGAAACTGATGGGTAGCATCGGCCAGCGCATGCTGTTCCGCCTCCGCAATGCCGTATTCGGGAAACTACAGGAGCTGCCGGTGGCCTTCTTCAACCAGAACAAGGCCGGCGACCTTATTTCCCGCATCAACAGCGACACCGAAAAGGTGAACCAGTTCTTTTCCCAGTACCTGATGCAGTTCGTGAGCAACCTTTTCATCATGACGGGCGCGGGGATCTTCCTGGTGTCCATCCATCCCCGGCTGGGCGCCGCCACGCTGGTGCCGGCCGCGGTGCTGCTGATCTTTACCCGGCTCATCTCCCCCTGGGTGCGCCGCCGGAATGCAGACAATATGAAAAGCACCGGCGGACTGAGCGCGGAAGTGCAGGAAAGCCTCAACAATTTTAAAGTGATCATCGCTTTCAACCGGCGGGACTATTTCCGGAAACGGTTTGACGAGGTGAATAAAAAGAACTATGCCACGGCAGTCAGCGCCGGGCTGGCCAACAACGTGTTTATGCCGGTGTTCGGCTTCTGCGCCCAACTGGCGCAGCTCACCGTGCTTACCTATGGCATTTACCTGGTAACCACCGGCAACTTCACCATCGGCCTGCTGATCAGCTACCTGGCTTATGTGCACAGCTTTTATACACCCATCCGCCAGCTTTCCGTGCTGTGGGCCAATTTCCAGGTGGCCTTGGCCGGCTGGGACCGGATATCGGAGATATTGTCCCTGGAGTCAGACCTGCCGCAACTGCCCACCACCAACGGGACGAACGGCACCACTTCCGTCATGGAGTTCAGGAATGTGCAGTTTCGCTATCCCAACGGCAAGCCGGTATTGCACGATGTAAACTTCAACATGGAGCGGGGCAGGACCTATGCCCTGGTAGGCCCTACCGGCGGCGGCAAAACCACCACGGCCTCCCTGGTGGCCCGGCTCTATGATCCCACGGAAGGACAGGTGCTGCTGGAAGGCCGCGACATCCGTACCTACGATGCCGCGGAGCGTAGCCGCAAAATAGGCTTCATCCTGCAGGAGCCCTTCCTGTTCACGGGTACCGTGCGGGACAATATCCTGTATGGCAATGCCGAATACGCGGACTATACCAACGAGCAGCTCACGGAAGTGATCCGCGAGGCCGGCCTGGAAACCTTGCTGGCCCGCTTTGAGCAGGGGCTGGACACCAAAGTGGTGACCACCGGCGATGCCGTGAGCCTGGGGCAGAAACAGTTGATCGCCTTTATGCGCGCGGTGCTGCGCCGCCCCTCCCTGCTGATACTGGACGAAGCCACCGCCAATATTGACACCATTACCGAACAGCTTTTGGAAAGAATATTGCAGCAGTTGCCCGCCCATACCACCCGGGTGATCATTGCCCACCGGCTGAATACCATTGAAAATGCGGATGAGATCTACTTTGTGAACGCCGGCGAGGTAACGCGCGCCGGCTCCCTGGACCATGCAGTGAACATGCTGCTGCACGAACGCCGGGAGAGCTGATAAAGGAGATAACCTGGTGATAGCCCTACATTGTGCACTTAAAAGTACCTTTGTAGCGGAAAAACTATCTCATGGACGATCTTATTCACCAGGCGCTTTATTTTTCGACCAACGAAGGATTTGACTCCCTGTACCCGGACCGTTTCCGGCGGCTGTCCAAACGCCATTGGACCCCCCTGGGCGTGGCCCGTAAGGCAGCGCACTTCCTGTCGTCCGCACCGGCTGGCAACAAGATCCTGGACATTGGCAGCGGGGTGGGCAAGTTCTGCCTGGTAGGCGGGCATTATTTCCGGGACCGGCACTTCTATGGGGTAGAACAGCGGCCGGAGCTGGTGCGGCAGGCCGAAGCGGTAAGGCAGTTCACCGGCCGGGACAATGTTACTTTTATTCATGCCAACGTTACCGACCTGGACCTGGCCGCCTATGATCATTTCTATTTTTATAACGCCTTCTTCGAGAACCTTGTCGAGGAGTCCGACCGGATAGACAACCGGCTGGATTATTCCGAAGGACTGTACAACCAGTACGCCGGCTATGTATACCGCGCATTGGAAACCAAGCCCGCCGGCACGCGACTGGTCACCTTTCACAGCCTGCTGGATGAAATACCGCCCGGCTACCGCATGGTATATAATACCATGAGCCTGCTACTGCGTTGCTGGATCAAGGAGGAATAAGCCCTGTCAGCCCTTTAAACCAGGAGGTTAGAGGACAGATGGATAGCAACCGATGCCGCTTTTGAGGATATTTTATTTAGAGAATTTCCTGCTGACATAATGCTGTCACTACCCCGTTGTTACTTTGTATGGAGAGAAAAACAAAGCGCGATGACAACGAATATGCAGATATATAAACGGGGAACGGGGAACTGCTGGTGCCTGGAGCGGGAGGAGACGGCAACGCCGCCATGGTGGCGCAGTCTTACGGAGCAGCAGGCGGCTTCCCGGCTGGTGGAGCAGCATGACGGGCGCCAGGAAAACAGCCAGGAGATCACCGACCGGTTCAGCCAGGACGACCTGGTGGGCATCCTCGCGCAATACCTGTTCTGAAGTAGGAAGTAAGCCTACCTCCTACCTCCTACATCCCGCTTCCTTCTCCTGAATTCCGCCGGCGTAACCCCTGTATTCTTCTTAAAGAAAAGATTAAAATTAGGCTGCTCTGAAAAACCTATGCTGTAAGCAATATCCTGCAGGCTCCACCGGGTTTGCAGCAATAGTATTTTACTGGCCTCCAGCAGGCGGTTGCGGATGTGGGTGCTTACATTCTGCCCCGTATGCTTCTTCAACAGGGCATTCAGGTGGTTGGGGTGCAGGGAAAGGGAGGCCGCAAATTCCTTGGCGGTTTTGATCCGTATGGGAGAGGTATAATTGATATGCATGGTTTCCGCTTCCAGTAGCTGGAAAAAATTGTGTACATGCCTGAACTCGCCGGATACGGCGTCCGGCTCCGGGAAGCGGGCCACCCGGGCGCTGTGCACCATCAGCAATTGCAGGTAAGCCTGTATGGCGTCGTCGCGCAGTGCATGACCGGACAGCTCTTCTTCCTGCATGCGCACAAACAGCTCGCTTAAAACCGGTATATCCGCCTCACCCAGGCGGATCACGCTCTTTTCCTTTTCCGAAAACAGCCCATACTTGTCGATAGTGGCCTTTAGCTGCGGGTGGTCATGCAGGACCGGTTTTTTAATCAGGCAGTAATACCCGCCGGCTACATCGGACAGGCTCTTCCAGGAAATAATATCGTTGGGGTGGATGAACAATATCGTGGGTGCTGCTATATAATAGGTGTTCAGCCCCAGGGTGAATACGCCGATGCCTTTGGTGACCATTAACACCTTGTAGCACTCCCGGCGGTTGGGAGCGCGATCGTTCACGGCCATCAGGCCGGGAATATCCCGCAAAGTGTCAATGGTCTTTATATCTAATGTATCATTATGCATGGCTGTCGTTCTACGTTTCACCAAAGGCAACCCGGTTACGCCTGCAGGTATTTCTTCAGCTCCGCGGCGGCATGCTCAAACAGGGAGCGGACAGCAGGCAGCTCTGCCAGGGCGTTCAGCAGGCCGAAATCGTGTATCATGCCGTTGTAACGCACGGTGGTCACTTTCACGCCGGCTTCGTCCAGCTTGCGGCCATAGGCTTCTCCCTCATCGCGCAGGATATCGTTTTCCGCCACCTGTATCAGGGCCGGGGGCAGTCCTTTCAGTTGTTCTACAGATGCCTGCAGCGGGGAGTGGTATACTTCCTTACGTTCGGCAGGATCGGTGGTATACTGGTCAAACATCCATTTCATCAGGGAAGTGGTGAGGAAGCGGTCTTCGCCATACAGTTGGTAGGACACGGAATCCGGGCTATAATAATCTGTTACAGGCCACATCAACACCTGGAGCTTGATATCCGGGCCGCCTTTCTCTTTCGCCATCAGGGCGGTAACGGTGCTCATGTTGCCGCCTACGCTGTTACCTACAATGGCCAGCCTTGTGCCATCCACGCCAATTTCATTGCCGTTGGCGGCCACCCATTTGGTAGCGGCATAGATCTCGTTAATGGCCTGGGGATACTGTGCTTCCGGGGAAGGGGTATAGTTTACGAATACGCCTGCTGCGCCGGACAGCACTACCAGGTCGCGCACCATGCGCTTGTGGGTGGGATAGTCGCCCAGTATCCAGCCGCCGCCATGGATGAATATAAAAACAGGCAGCGTGCCGGTAGCGCCCCTGGGCTTCACGATGTTGAGCTTAACGGTATACCCGTCGCTGGTAATCGTTTTTTCAGATTCCTCGATGCCGGACAGGTCTACGTCTACGGACGCCTGTGCATTGACCAGCACATTGCGGGCATCTTCTTTTGACAGGCTTTCAACGGGCGTACCACCGGCGTTCAATACTTTCAGGAAGGCTTTGGTGCCGCTGTCCAGGTGCGGGTCTTCTGCGTAATAAGGGGCGGTTGCCGGTAAAGTGATGGTGGTGCTCATGGTTTCAATATTTTAATAGTGATGGTTGTTGTTCAGGATACAAGTGTAAAGGTGTTGTATAATACCATACAGATCAATGTCGATATGCTGGTTTCCATTGTATAATTTATCGGGGGAGGGGGTAAGGAGAGGCGCCGTATCACAAAACGCCCCTCCCTGATATATATTGACTCGTTAAGCGTTGGCGGTTTCCAGCGCGGGCGCCTGCGGGAAGTCTACCGGTACCTGGGTTACACCGTGCAGGTAGTTGGTGATGATCTTGTCGCCGATCACCACGATGGCGTCTACCAGGTTTTCGTTGTTGTAGCCGGCAGCAAAGAAATCGTCTACCAGGGCGGCATCAGGCTTGCCTTTGTGCTCTACGAAGCTCTTTGTGAGGGCGGCCAGGGCATTCAGCTTGCTGTCAAAGGCAGCGGCGCCGCTACGGATCTCCAGTATCTGCTCGTCGGTAAAGCCGTTCAGCTTGGCAATGGCGGTGTGTGCGCTCAAACAGTAGGCACATTCATTCACCTGGCTTACTACGAGGTTGATCACTTCTTTTTCTTTTGCCTTCAGGGAGCTTTTGCTGCCCTGCAGGGTGAGGTAGGTGCCCAGGGCGTTTTCAGAAAGGGCCATGGTGGCGTACAGGTTGGGCACTTTGCCCAGGGCTTTGTTCAGTTTGTCAAACAGGGCCTGGTTGGCGGGAGATACGGTTTCTCTGGTGGGAACGTTGAATGTTTTCATTTTGCTATCGTTTTAATTTTTTTCGTTGTCGTTATTGACGATGTAAAATTGCAACGATCCGCACCCTTATAAAATGGATACTCTTCCCGAAGAGTTGTCGTTTTTTCCCTAAGCCCTTGTTTGCAGTGATTTTTTGAACTCGGAGGGGCTGACGCCTGCCTGGTTCTTAAAGAAACGGCTGAAATGGGCGGCATCCTCAAAGCCCAGCTCCTGCGCTATTTCCTTGGCCGATTTGTCTGTGTAGTGAAAGAGGCGCTTGGCTTCCAGTATCAGCCGGTCCTGTATTACCTGCAGGGGAGACTGGTGGTTGTACAGGGCAAACAGGTTGGATAATGTTTTGGGGGATTTGTTCAACTGGTTGGCGTAGAACTGTACCTGGTGGTGCTTTTTATAATGATCTTCCACCAACAGGTTAAAGTGCCGGATAATATCCAGCTTGCTGCCATTGAGGCTTTGCTCGTGCAGGTGCTGCTTTTTGCCCAGCCGCGTGATCTTGATGATCAGCCTTACCAGCAGGGCGCGCAGCATGGAAGCCTGTATGTCATCATCATCTTCCAGCTCGTCCCTGAATACTTCCAGGAGCGCCTGCAGCTTTTGCCGCTCCTTTTCATCCAGGTCAATGAACATCACGCCGGATGAGAAGATAAAGCCGATGCAGCTCACTTCCTTGTCATTGTCGATGATGCAGTAAAAATCACGGTTGAACTGCCAGGCCGTGATGGCGGCGGCATTCTCAAAGCGGAAGGACTGGTTGATCAGCAGCGGCAGGATGGTGCCTGCCGGGAACTCGTACGTTACTTCATCGATGATCACCTTTTGCGCAGGACCGGTGTTCCAGGCAATAGTAAGGTAGGGGCGCTGCTGGTCGCGGGTAAAAAAACGCCGGTCAAAATCTGTTTCCTGTTCTATCAGCAACAGTTCCCCGCCCGTGGCAGGGTCCCTGAAAAAAAGTTTCATCTGTTCAGTTTAAGCCAGTGCAAAATTCGGGTTTTATCCACGCATTTCCATTTATCTATAAAATATACAACAAATGCGATTATCCGTCAATTGACCGGCGCGCCGGCAGCGGCTAATTTTACCCTGTTCATAAGCGGTTCAACCAGACAGGAATACTCATACTTAAATTTGCCCCGTAACCCCAAAGGAAAGTCCCGGCGATAAGCGCGGGACTTTTTCCATATAAACCTATGGCATATATGATTAAATTTATTTCGTTAAAGCTGTACCACGTATGAAACAACTGTTCGCCGCTGTTTGCCTGTTATCGCTGCACATCACCGCCTGCCGTCATGCCGCCCCGTCTCGTTACAGCGGCTGGCCCTCCTATGCGGGCACGAAGGACGGCAGCCGCTACTCTTCCCATACCCAGATCAATGCCGGTAATGTGTCGCAACTGCAGGTAGCCTGGACTTACAGCTCGCAGGATAAAGACCCGGACAATCATTCACAGAACCAGTGCAACCCGGTTATGATAGACAGTGTGCTGTACGGCACCACGCCCCGGCTGAAGCTTTTTGCCCTCAACGCCGCCACCGGCGCCCTGAAGTGGTTGTTTGATCCCGCCGCGGTAGATAGCAGCGCTGAAAATGATCCCTATGCTTTCTTTAAAGTAAGCCGTGGGGTGATGTACTGGCAAAGCGAAGATGGCGCTGATCAAAGAATACTATATGGCGCAGGCGCCAGGGTGTATGCCATCCACGCAAAGGATGGCCGGCCTGTCAGCACTTTTGGCAAGGGCGGGTACATCGACCTCTCCGAAGACCTGGACCGGCCGGCCGGCAGCTATAATACGTTCATTGCCGCCACTACGCCGGGCATCATTTACAAGGACCTGCTCATTATGGGCATGCGGGTGGCCGAAACCGCCGATGCCGCGCCGGGCCATATCCGCGCTTTTGATGTGCGCAGCGGCAGGCGGGCATGGATATTCCACACCATCCCGCACCCGGGAGAAAAAGGATATGATACCTGGGAGGATAAGGATGCCTGGAAGAAATTTGGCGGCGCCAATAGCTGGGCCGGTATGTCGCTGGATGAAGAACGGGGTATCCTGTACGTGCCTACCGGCTCCATAGGCGGTGATTTTTATGGGGGTATCCGCAAGGGACAGAACCTGTTCGGCAACTCGCTGATCGCGCTGGATGCAGCCACGGGCAAATATATCTGGCATTACCAGTTTGTGCACCACGACCTGTGGGACCGCGACCTGGCGGCCAATCCCAACCTGGTGACCCTTCACCGCAACGGCAAAACCATCGACGCCGTAGCGCAGATCACCAAACACGGTTACATTTTTGTTTTTGACCGCAGCAACGGGCAGCCTGTTTTTCCCATCCATGAAGTGGCTGTACCGCCCTCCGACCTGCCGGGGGAAGCCCCCTGGCCTACCCAGCCCATCCCGGAGCTGCCGGAGCCTTTTGCCCGGCAACACTTTGACTCCGCCGATGTATGGGGCATTACCCCGGAAAAGCAGGCGGCCCTGGTGGAAAAGTTCCGCCAGGTAAAGTACAATGCCATGTTCACGCCGCCCAGCAAGGCAGGAGTATGGATCTTCCCGGGCTTTGACGGCGGCGGCGAATGGGGCGGCGCTGCGGTAGACCCGGAAAGCGGCATCCTGTATGTGAACAGCAGCGAGCTGCCCTGGTCACTCACCATGGTAGATGTGCCCAAAAAGAACGGGCAGGACCTCAGCCTCAAAGGCATGGGTAAAACCGTGTATGGCAAATACTGCATGGCCTGCCACGGGCCGGAGCTAAAGGGCAACGGCAGCTCCTACCCTTCCCTGGTGGATATGCACAAAAAATACAAGTCCGAAGAAGTGCAGGACATTATTGAGCATGGCAGGAACATGATGCCGGCCTTTACGCAAATGCCTGCGGACGAGCAACAGGCGCTGCTGGCCTTCCTGATGCAGGTGGAAGAAAAAGAGCCGGTTGCAAAGCTGCTTCCCAAAGAGCCGGCATCCGCCATCGCAGACGGCATACAACCCGGCATACTGGACCAGGTGCCCTATACCATGACGGGCTACAACCGCTTCCTGGACAAAGACGGCTACCCCGGCATCAAACCACCCTGGGGCACGCTGAACGCCGTAGACCTGAACAGCGGCCGGCTTTTATGGAAAGTGCCTTTGGGAGAATACCCTGAACTGTCGGCCAAAGGCATTCCCGTTACCGGTACGGAAAACTATGGCGGGCCGCTGGTGACCAAAGGCGGGCTGGTATTTATTGCCGCCACCAAAGACGGGAAAATAAGAGCTTTTGACAAGCACACCGGGCAGGTGCTATGGGAAGCGCCCCTGCCCGCCGCCGGCTATGCCACCCCGGCTACCTATATGGTCCGTGGCCGGCAGTACGTAGTGATCGCCTGCGGAGGCGGCAAGATCGGGAGCCGGTCGGGGGATAGTTATGTAGCGTTTGCGCTGCCGGAGGGCAGGTAGCGTTGCTGCATTTCATCACCAAAATGTAGCCCGGTGTAGACAATATTGCGCTTTACCCGCCCTACATATGCCCCATATCCCGCCACCGGCAAAGGCATATTTTTTGGCCCCTTTTATCTTTTGGGCCATGGAAAAAGCAACACCTGTTATATTGACTGTTAACTGCGGCTCTTCCAGCCTGAAGTTCGGGCTGTTCAGCCGTGCTGCGCCGCCGGAAAGCCTACTGACCGGGCAGATCAGGGACATCGGCCTTGAAGGAGGAAGCATACAGGTAGCGGATGCCGCCGGGCAAACGCTGCATGAAAGTGAGCAAACGGCCGCTGATATGGATGCAGCCGTCAGCCAGTTGATCCACCTGCTACGGGAACATTTCAGCCAGTACATGGTGCAGGCCATTGGCCACCGGGTAGTGCAGGGCGGTACCCGGCACATAGGACCGGAAATTGTGACCGACGAACTGCTGGCATCGCTGGAAACGCTTAGCTCGCTGGCCCCGGCCCACCTGCCCGCAGAGCTGGCCGCTATCCGCGCCTTTGCCAAAGTGTACCCCGAAGCGGTGCAGGTCGCCTGTTTTGACACCGCCTTTCACCGGCACATGCCTTTCCCCGCGCGCCATTACGCGCTGCCGCGGGGATTATGGGACCTGGGATTGCTGCGTTACGGTTTTCATGGATTATCCTATGAATACGTCCTGCAGCAGTTGCGGCAGGTAGCGCCGGAACAGGCAGAGGGACGCATCATTATGGCCCACCTGGGCAACGGGGCCAGCATGGCAGCCGTGTACAAAGGCATGAGCATAGATACCACCATGGGATTAACGCCGGCCGGCGGCCTGGTGATGAGCACCCGCCCCGGCGACATGGACCCCGGCGTGATCCTGTATCTCCTCAAGGAAAAAAAACTGGACGCCGCTGTGCTGAATGAACTGCTGAACAAGCAGGCCGGGCTGAAAGCGGTATCCGGCAGCGAGTCGGACATACAGAAGCTGCTGGCGGCGGCGCCATCAGATACCCAGGCGGCAGAAGCGGTAACGCTCTTCTGCTACCAGGCAAAAAAATTCGCAGGGGCGCTGGCCGCCGCGCTGGGCGGGCTGGATACGTTCATATTTACCGGTGGCATCGGGGAACATGCGCCGGCCATCCGCCACCGTATCTGCGAAGGGCTGGCCTTCCTGGGCATGCACCTGGATACCGGGCGTAATGAAGCGCAGGCCGCGGTCATATCCTCCGAAGGAAGCCCGGTCACCATTTGGGTCATTCCCACCAATGAAGAGCTGCAGATAGCACAGCACACGCAGCGCTGGCTGCAGGAACATTTAAAATAACTTTTATGGCTATACTATCCCGGGAACAACTGCAACATTTGCATCAATACTGGCAGGCCACCAATTACCTGGCGGCGGCACAGATCTACCTGCAGGACAATCCCCTGCTGAAAACGCCGCTGCGGCCGGAGCATATCAAGCCCCGCCTGCTGGGGCACTGGGGCACCTCGCCGGGGCTCAACTTCATCTATATGCATTTAAACCGGCTGATACGCGACACGGACGCCAGCATTTTATACATCTGCGGACCAGGCCATGGCGCGCCGGCCTTCCTGGCTAATACTTACCTGGAAGGCACCTACACGGAAACCTATCCTTCCGTTACCCGGGATGAGGAAGGCATGCGCCTGTTCTTCCGGCAGTTCTCCTCACCGGGCGGCATTCCCAGCCATGTAAGCCCGCACACGCCGGGCTCCATCCACGAAGGAGGCGAACTGGGGTATGCGCTGGTGCATGGCTTCGGCGCCGTCTTCGATAACCCGGACCTGGTGGCGGCCTGCGTGGTAGGCGACGGGGAAGCGGAAACCGGCCCCCTGGCCGGGAGCTGGCAATCCATCAAATTCCTGAACCCCGCGCGGGACGGTGCAGTGCTGCCCATACTGCACCTGAACGGGTACAAGATTGCCGGCCCTACCGTGATGGGACGTATGACAGATGCGGCGCTCAACTCCCTGTTTCACGGGTATGGGTATGATGTTTTTTTTGTGAGCGGTGATGATCCTATGGTCATGCACCCCGCCATGGCGGATACGCTGGACAAAGCCTATGTGCAGATCAGGAACATACAGGCCATTGCCCGGAATGCCGCCGTGAAAACGCCGGCACCGCGCTGGCCGCTCATCATCCTGCGCACCCCCAAAGGGTGGACCGGACCGGAGGAATGGAATGGCAAACCCGTTGAAGGCAGCTTCCGCTCCCACCAGGTGCCGCTGATGGACGTAAAGAAAGATCCTGCGCAATTGGCGCTGCTGGAACAATGGCTGCGCAGCTACCAGCCTGAAAAACTATTTGACGGTAACGGCCGCCTGCGGCCCGCCCTGGCAGCGCTGCCACCAAAGGGGAACAAGCGCATGGGCGCCAACCCGCATGCCAACGGCGGCGGCTTGTATCAGCCGCTGCAACTGCCCGATTTCCGGGAATACGCGATACCGGTGGAAGCGCCCGGCGTGACCACCGCAGAAAGCACCGTGCAGTTGGGAAAATACCTGCGGGATGTATTTACGCTGAACGAGGCGCAGCAGAATTTCCGCCTCTTCTGCCCGGACGAAACGCATTCCAACCGCCTGCAGGCCGTTTTTGAGGCCACCAGCCGCTGTTTTATGGAGCCCATCTTGGGAACGGATGATCACCTCTCGCCGGATGGCCGGGTGATGGAAGTGCTGAGTGAGCACCTGTGCCAGGGATGGCTGGAAGGCTACCTGCTAACCGGCCGGCATGGCCTGTTTCCCTGCTATGAAGCTTTTATTACGATCATTGACTCCATGTTCAACCAGCACGCCAAATGGCTGAAGACCATCCGGGAACTGCCCTGGCGGCACCCCCTGGCCTCGCTGAACTACCTGCTCACCTCCCATAGCTGGCGGCAGGATCATAACGGCTACAGTCACCAGGGGCCCGGCTTTATTGATACGGTGGTCAATAAAAAAAGCTCCGTGGTGCGCATTTACCTGCCACCGGATGCCAACTGCCTGCTATCCGTTATGGACCATTGCCTGCGCAGCAGGAACTATGTGAACCTGGTAGTGGCCGGCAAACAGCCGGAGCTGCAGTGGCTGGATGTGGAAGCAGCGGCCGCGCATTGCGAACAGGGCGCCTCCGTATGGCAATGGGCCTGCAACGATGACGGCCGGGCGCCGGACGTGGTGCTGGGCTGCGCCGGCGATGTGCCTACCCAGGAAGCGGTAGCCGCCGCCTGGCTCCTGCGCAAACATTTGCCGGAGCTGAAGGTAAGGCTGGTAAACGTGGTGGACCTGATGTCGCTTTCACCAAAGGAATACCATCCCCATGGCCTGGAGCGCGAACTTTTCAGCGCATTATTTACAGATGATGCGCCGGTGATCTTTGCCTTCCACGGGTATGTGCGCATTATTCACGACCTGGTGCACGGCCGTCCGGAACCGGAACGTTTTCATGTGCGCGGCTTTATGGAGGAAGGCACTACCACCACACCGTTTGACATGGTGGTGCTCAACAACATCAGCCGTTACCAACTGGCGCTGGAAGCCATCCGCCGGGTGGAACGCATGCAGGAGCAAGCCACGCCCGCCATACAGTATTTCCGCGCACAACTGGAAAAGCACCCGGCATACATCCGGGAGCACCTGGAGGACATGCCGGAGGTGAAGAACTGGAAATGGGAGTAAAAAGGCAGGAGAATGTTTATTTTTGAGCATAACGCTCCCAAAATGAAGCTGCACCAGAAAATTGTTGACGCCCGCAAAAAACAGGGGCTCACGCAGGAGGAACTGGCCGCCTTAAGCCATGTTACGGTCCGCACCATTCAAAGGATCGAAAGCGGGGAAACCATGCCGCGCGCCTTTACCCTCAAAGCCCTTGCAACGGCCCTGCACATGCCTTTTGAAGCTTTCAGCGCCCCTGCAACAACAACAGGGGAAGACGGTAACGGGCATTTCCTGCAATTGCTCTACCTTTCCTGCTTCAGCTATCTCGTGGTGCCATATGTTCACTTCCTGGTTCCTGCCTGGCTCTTAAGAAAACAAAAAGCGCAAAGCCCTGCGGTTGCCCGGGCCGCCCGTAAGATCATCCGGGGGCAGTTGTACTGGGTAATTGCCCTTCACCTGTTGTTATTGCTGACGCTTGCCGTCAATTTTTTCCAGTCCGCCTACTGGGACAATCGTTATTTTATTCATTACCTGTGGCCCCTGTTTGCGATGTACCTTGTTAATGCCGTTATCATCCTGTCCGGGCTGGCGCGGCTAAAGCCGTAACGTCGGGGAAATGTCGGGCGAATGTCGGCGCCGGGCGCTGGGGAAGCAGCCTACCTTTAGGCCGCTTAAAACCAGCGCATATGATACACTCCCTTTTTTACCTTTCCCGGCCTGTGCTGACAGGCATCATTGTCATTTTCTTTTTTTATACGCCTCCCTGCAGGGCGCAGGCAGAGGCGACCCCGCCAGCCGGCAGGCTGATACTGCCGTCGGGGATTCACACTGTTCCCCTGCAATGGTATGGCGATTCCGTACTTGCCCGTTGGGAGCCGCATGCGGCATTGTTACTGCCTGTTAAGTTCCCGCATTGCCCGGAGCAGTTTTATATGCAGTTTGACCTGGGCGCCACTTATTCCATGTTTTACAGCCAGCCGCTGAAGGAAATACAGTTGGCGTACCCGCTGGCAGTGCAATTGAAAGATAGCGCTGCCATATTGCCGGATGGCTGTTTTACAACGGGTAGCATGCCTGTACGGGTAACAGAGATGCCTGTACGGCAAAGCGGTCTTCCGGCAGAAGATCGCTATGGCTGCCGCATCATCGGCACCATAGGTGCGGACCTGGTTGAAAATAAAGTGGTCGTGATCGATTATCCTCAAATGACATTGTGCATAGGCGACAGTATGCCTGCCGGCATCCGTGCAAGGATCACCTTGTCTGACTTTATATTTTCCGGCCGGAGGATATTATTGCCGGCCCGGATCCGTGATAAAAAGACGCTGCTTTATTTTGACACCGGCTCCAGCGCCTATGAACTGATCAGTAATGAAGCTACCTGCCGGCTGCTGGCCACACCCGGTGGCACTTCGCAGCAATACCAGGTCAATTCCTGGGGCAAAATGATAACCGCACACACGTTGCCGACAGGCGACAGTATCACGATCGCTTCTCAAAAGCTGCCCATCCGGCAGGTGACCTATATGACCGGCATGCACCATACGCAGGTAGAGCAGATGATGAAACTGGGCATCGGCGGTATGACCGGCAATAAACTGTTCCTGCACAGCGTGCTGGTGCTGGATACCCGGCGCCGGAAAATGGGAATTGCATTCCCTTAACCCGGGAATGCGCAGGTCTCCGCCACAAAACAAATTCGCCCCGGAATAATGCGGGGCGAATTTGTTTTCCGGTGAGTGCGGTCACTATTTATTCGTTTCCGCGTACTTTTTAAAGTTGTCCAGGATAGCCTGCCAGCCGTCCCTTTGCATTTCTATGGGGTTGGTATCTTCCGGGTCAAAAGTTTCCACCACCTTGGTGGTATCTCCCTGGGCGGTGAAAATAACCTCTACCTGGCGGCCATCGCTCATGGTGTATGCGATCTTTTCATTGTTGATCACCTCGGTATATTCCCCGCCAAAGTCGAAGCTGAAGCTGCCGTCTTTCGCGGCCATGTGGGTGGAGAACTTGCCGCCTTCACGCAGATCATTCTCTGCACGGGGAGCATGCCAGTCTTCGGAAGCGGCGCACCATTGCATAATATGGGCGGGGCCGCCCCAGAATTCCCATACTTTGCTTACCGGGGCATTAACAGTAGCTTCTACAGTTACAGTGGTTTTGTTGGAGGTCTGCATATACGTTGTGTTTTTGTTTTTAGCAATTGTTCGTTGATTTTGTAATGCAAACATACAAACGTTAAATATAACCCGCCGGGGGTAAATACGACATTGAAGAGGCGGAATATGACATGAGGGGAATCGGGCTGATATGCTACGCCAGGTAGTGCTTGATAACCCCTTTAACTGCATAGGAAAGGAAATAGGCGAGCGAATCCATTATGTTCAGTTGTTCTACTTTCCTGTACACCTGCCATTGGAATACAGCCGCCTTTATTTTATCGGAAGATATACTGCCGTTCCTCTTTCTGTACATGGCAAGGGGCATATTAATACCTATTATCTGTTGTGCCCTGATCATTTTGGATATTCTTAGCCACAATATATAATCCTCCGGGCCATCATAAACCGGGAAAAACATCTTACCAAGCTTTTCAGCGCTGTAAATAACGGTTAAACAACCAATATAGGACCCCTGCAGCAACTTCCTGTAACCAAATTTCTTCGGCACATGGATCGTTTTAATGTATTTGCTGCACTCATTGATTACCTGGTAGCCTGTAAAAGAGAACAAGGCATTTTTTGCCCTCATCTGGCGGATCTGTATTTCCAGCTTGTCCGGCATCCAGAGGTCATCGCTGTCCAGGAATGCTATGTAAGCTCCCCTGGCCAGTTCGATACCAAAGTTGCGGGCAGCGGCAGCGCCACCATTCTCCGGCGTTTTTACAATTCTTATTCTTTTGTCCTGCTGTGCATAGCTGCTTACAATACTAAACGTATCATCCCCAGAATGATCATCTACTACTATCAGCTCCCAGTTTTCATAGGTCTGCTTAATGACTGAGGTGATAGTTGCGTCAATATACTTCTCAACATTGTAAGCCGGCGTAATAATAGATACTAACGGTGCTGACATTGTATTGAAACCCAATTAATATTTTGGATAGTAATTCTTTCCCGTATCCGAAGGTTGGCTACCGGTCTGCCTTATCATGTTTGTAATAAAAAGAGTACGTTTGGGGATGCAGCAGATACCAATGTAAATACCGGAGTTTACAATTTGTTAATACAGGGGGTTTACCGGGTTATCAAAACAGGTATATGCAGCACCGTTACTGGGTAGCTACCGGGGTTTTAACCTTGTTGATCCGGTTATTTCCAAGTTGATTTTCAGCACCTTTATTTTTACCGGGTATCACCTTTATCCCGAAAGAATACTTTTCCGGTGATATGCCCTGAATATTGTTGCCAGCTACCCTGCAGGCATTGCTGGCCTGCAGTTGCACGCCAAAGAGAATATTACCGCTGATCGTATTGCCGGTAAGAGTGATCCCGTCAGAGCAAAATATCAATGCGCCCACAGTATTGCCGGCTCTCAGGGTTTGAATAACAATATCATTTTTATAGAAGTCGTTATTCCTTGCATAATAGGAAATGATCCCTACCCTCACCCCTTTTATGCTGTTATTATAGAACTCATTATCCATGGCTCCATAGTAAGCGCCCACCCCTTCTGCTGTTCCGGTTATAGTATTGTTATATACTTTATTGCCATAGCATAAAGCATGGATAAATATTCCGCCTTCATCGGTACCCCTGGTTCCATGGCCTGTTACTTTGTTCTCAGTAATAGTATTATCATAGGAGCACATTAATGCCATGATAGCGGCATCGCCACCGGTTGTATAGTTAACGGTATTATTACTGACCAGGTTCCCTGCAGAAAAGTTCTCCACCAGTATGGCCCGGTTCTTTGTAACGTTTATATTACAATTGAGTACCTGGCACTTATATGCCATATGCGATAACAATATGCCCCCGTTTGCATCCATATGCAGGTTTTTAAGAATTACCTGCCTGGGTTGCTCCAACATCACCGCATAGGGCGCGGCATAATTGCTGATCGCCAGGTCGGTGACCGTTACCTGCTGCGCTCCTACATGCCTCCCTACAGTGGCGCCCTGCTTATAGGAGAATTTCAAAGGCTGGTCCAGCACCAGCGTATTCCCCTGTTTCCCCTTTACTATAAAAAGCTCCTTCCTGGCCATTTCCGTACCGGGACTATTCCATAATGCGGTTTTGCTTTTGTCTTCCAGTACCGTCCAGCTATCCCGCTTATTATTATATATGTAAATCAAATCTCCTACAGCGATACTTCCCGCATTTTCCAACCGGAGAGAGGTAGCGCCGCTGTTAGCGCCGGCACGGAGCGCGGCCAGTTGCTCACCCGGTACTATCTCGTTATTGTAGTTATTGGTATAGCTAAACTCCTTTAACTTGTTCTTTAATATTCTCAACGCGCCCTTTTTAAAATCCAGCACGCTCTTTCCCCCGTCACCCTTCATGGTAACGCCGGACGGCAGCCACAGGTCTCCGTTAATGATGTACCTGCCAGCGGGTATATAGCAGACCCTTTTAGCATCTGCCGCTTTATCAATGCATGCCTGGATAGCGGCCCTGTCATCCGTATCGTCATTCCGTATGGCGCCGAAACTGGTGACATTCAACACCTGCTCATCCTGCTTTGCCATGTAACAGGTTGCTACCAGGCCATAGCTGACCAGCATACAACAAGCTGTCAGTAATGTCTTAATGAATTTGTTTTCCATGATATGATTACATTTTAGGGGGTTATGCATAAACTAACCTGGCTTCAGCCACGGTACACTTCCCACAACTTCCCGGCATACAGGTCCCTGCCAAGCGATGCCTTTATCTTCTCCTTGGCCGCCACCAATCCGCTGGTTAATGCTTCATAATTTTCAAAACAATGAAACAGGCGCTCTGTAAGGCTGTGCACATCATCGCTTGCAAAGGTAGCGCCACATCCAAAACGCTCCACCGTTTCCAGCATTCCCCCATGGCCTGCCACCAACGGTAGGATATCCATCATGAGCGCTTCTATAACAAACAGGGCAAACGTCTCAAAGCACTTTGAAGGCAAGACAGCTACCCGGGCGGCTTTTATTTCCTCTGCCAGCTCCTCCTGCGGAAGGAATGGCAGAAACTGCACAAATTCCAGTCCCTTCTCTTTCACCATGGATACTAACCTGGGCTTCTCAGCCCCCTCACCTATTATTTTAACCCGGATCGGGCGCCTGTGATAGTATTGCTGCTTATACCGGGCCAGCGCTTCTATTAACAAGGCGTAATTCTTCTCCCCGGAAAGCCTCCCAAAAGCTACCAACAGATCCCGCTTATCCGCAGCAGGCGCCGTCCTGTTTAAAAATGCGTCGGAGATGGGGTTGCTGATAGTTTGCAGAGGCGTGCGGTTATTGACGCTTCGTTCCAATGCATGCCTTAAAAATGCTGAAGGAGCTATAATGCTGTCCACCAACCCCTTGTTATAAAAAAAATCAGCAATCAGCGCGGTCAGGCCTTTCCCCCAGGAATGCACGGCTCCACCCCGGCTGCATAAGCGGTAGAAGATCCTGTATTTGTATTTATCCCTGGCACAATCCATACAGCGTTTCCGCTTTCTGAAATCATATCCGGCAAAGTTGGCGCATACCCGTTCAAACGTGTGCGTAGTTTGCACAACACGTACTTCGGGGCGCCTTTTCTTATAGCTATATAAAGCATGCAGTACCGCCGGCGATAAATTGGAATAGTGCTGGAGATGAATAATATCCGGTTGGATCTCCAACAAAAACTTTTTAAGCTTCCTGAAGTTACCCCGGGAATAAATATGCGATAAAAATGCCACTGGGCCGGGGAATCCCATATCAAGATCCACCTTAACCGCGAGCCCCTCCGTTTTCCGGCAGGCCACATAATTCCTGCAACGCCCGCGGAAAGGCGCCTGCTCCAGGGCCTGCACCGTATTCCGGAACACGGTACCGTCTCCCCCTCCGCCGGCGAATTCACCTATGTGTAAAATATTGACCATGCTTCATATTTATCCTTTACATAACCAGTTCCCAGCAACAGCAACATTAATGCTATGACCGGCATAAAGCCTACTACCTCACCTTTGTAGTGTAGCACAAACAACACGGCCAGCAATACCATCCAGAAAAAAAGATCATTACGGGGCCTTTTTTCAAATCCCCCTCCAAGGCTGATCAGCAACGGCTTCAGAAAGAACAGGAGTTGGTACCCCACCAGCAGCAACTGGCCAAAGATGCCATAATACAGGATATGCCGCATGTAGCCGGCGTCCGTATACAGGTAATAGCTGCCATCTGCCATCAGGTACCTGCCGTCCCCAAAAAGAAAAGTATTAATACCAATGGGGAAATACATAGTGGAAAGCACGTCTGTAGATGCCGTTGCAACGCTTCCCTGCTCCAGGTAGCTATACAAGAATTCAAATGCGAAAGGCAACAACTTGTCAAACAGCAAGTCCCGGGTATCGGCAGGCAGCAACCAGGGCAGCGTCCATACCAGTACCAGGCACACGAAAAACACCTTTAAAAAAGAAAAGACCTTGAAAGGCGTACCTCTTGCATACACTGCCATTGTAAGCAACGCAATTCCCAGGCCAATGAACCCGGTTCTTCCCGCAAAAAAGGTTCCCACGATCAGTAATAAGAAAAAAATAACATCGGTTACCTGTATGGCCATTCGCGCCCGGTTGACCGCAAGTTTCACAAACACGATATAGCAGACGGCATAGGCGGCCGACAGGTCAAAAAAGGGATTACCGCTAAGGGCCAGCGCCCTTATTCCTCCATAGTCTTTGCCGGCCACAGATTCTTTCTGGAAGAAATGGACCATATCTGCAACTGGCGGAAAAATAAACGCCAGTACCTGTATGACGGATTGTACCGTAAAAACGGACACCAGCAGGGTAGCAGCCGTATCAAAACCGGCGCCTGCATTTTCCCATGGGTCACCGAGCAGTACAGGCATGCAATACACCAATACCAACATGAGGAATAGTTGCAGCGCAAAAGCCTTCAGGATACTGAAATCAAAGGTAAAATGCAGAACAGCAGGAATCGCCGAAGCAAGTGTTATAAAGACGAGACCGGCCAGGATATATAAGATGTAAGTGAGCCTAAAATACGGCAGCGGGTTCCTGTCATTGATCACATAGTAGGTTGTAGCCAGCAAAAATGCTGCCGCTGCCGAATTGTACGCAACAGGAACGGGAAAGTTGAATATAATGAGAAAAGCCAGCAATAACCTGAAGAACCCCATCTTAATAAGCTCGTTTTTCCCTGATGAATAAATAAACACCCGTGTAGAAATAATCGCTTCGCAGGGCATCCAGTAAATGCCTTGGCTTCCTGAACTGCCCTGAATAATATAAAAATGCTATGAACCGCACTGCCAGGTACTGCCCCAGGTATTTCACATTTACGTACCCGCTCCGACTGGCAGCCGTTAGTATCTTTTTATACAGACCTATCAGCTCGCGGACCGGCTTGTGCTTCGCCAACTCAATGTCCATCCTCACCATGCTGCAGGAATACAGCAACTGCTCTTCCGGCGAAAGCGCTATCCCGATCTTTGACAAAGCCAACTGGTGGATCTGCATCAGCACTTTTCTGCGCGCTTCCCGGTCCCTCTCTGCCTGCCTTGTTTCACTGTCGGCGAGCAGGCGGTATTTCAGTAACACCACGGGTAAATTAGCCCCCTCCGCACGTTCTGTTACATGCAGCCACAAAGCATGATCCTCTGCCCGGTAATACTGCTGTTCGTATCTCAGCTCCCACCGGCATAATATTTCCCGGCGTATCATAACCGTGGGATGAAAGAATGCGCATGCCGTAAACAAATATGCCTTTATCCTGCCGGGGGTTACCGGCAGCCTGCTCTTTCGTCGCCGTCCCTGTTCATCAAACACCGCCATGAAGGTTCCGCATATGCCTGCCTCCGGGTGGGCCTCCATAAATGTCACCTGTTTTTCTATCCTGTCCGGCAGGGCGATGTCATCTGCATCCATACGCGCTATATATTTGCCCTGTGCCAGCTCAATGCCTTTATTCAGTGTTGCGATCAGCTTTTCGTTCCGCTCATGCCGGATCACCTTTATGCGGTCATCCTGGCGGGAGCATTCGGTAATGACAGAATAACTGCCATCGGTAGAACCGTCATCCAGCACCAGTATTTCCAGTTGCTGATAGGTTTGCGCACTGATGGACTCCAGCGCCTGCCGGATATAGGAGGCGCCGTTATAACAGGGAATAATGACTGAAACAAGCGGGTGACGGCTCATAGGTTATCATTGAAAATCATATCTCTACATGCCTGAATGTGCTCAACCAGGTATTATAAAAATTGATGTTCTTTCCGTAGGAATTATCCAGTATCCTGACCTTTTTGTTCAGTAGGGCGGCCAGTATAAAACCATGCAGGCGGGTGGTAACCACTTTGTCGTACCTGTTGATAAAGCCGATCCCTTGTTGCACATACTTATCCATATTCTTCGGGGAGCGTAGCCCAAAGGCGGGGTCTACCAGCGCCTGTAATCCCGGCAAGCGTACCATCACTTCGCTCAACCGCCTTTCTATACTGTCAAACCGGGTGATCCACCGGGTATGTGCCTGTGTATTGCCATAGGAGGGCCAGTCCCTTATCTCTACGGCTTTTTCCCCGCAGTCAGTCATAAGATCAGCCAGGTTAAAATCATCGCTCAGCTCATGGTCCGTTCTTTTCAAGATCAGGACCCGCCCGGTTGCTGCAACCGTATGATGCGCGCTGAGGTCCAGGCAAAAAGCCATGTCCGGCAGCAACAGCAGCTTCTCCTTATCTACGTACCGACTGATCATTTCATACGAAACATGATCCCGCAAACAGAGGTGAAGGTCTTTATGAGCATTGATCACACGCGCCTCGCGTTTTAACCGCCGGGGCTCCTTATAGTAAGCTGTCTGGGGGAATATAATGATCTTATTGTCCGGGAACCGCTCAATAAGGGATAGCTTGAACTGCTGGCTTTCCGGGTATATATCCCCGAAATTACCGCCGCCATGTATCAATATGACGGCAGCAGTAGGTATCCTGTTGAACCGGCAGGTATGCATGTTAGCCGTATACAAATGCTTATACGGCAGACCCGAAAGGAATTCCAGCTCTCCTTTCCAGATCATGTTATCCCCTATATTCCTGTGATTGGGCACATCCAGCAATACATAATCGCCTTCAACAAGAGGAGATAAAGTATCCTTTATTTTATCCTTTAATGCTGCGATCTGCGCCTGGTTCACAAAACCTGTTGCTATCATGGCTGTTTGATTAAATGAGTTCATAAACAGGTGAGTCACCCTGCATATATCCAGTACCTGTAACCTGCCCTGGAACAAAACCGATAACGGCTGATGATCTCGAACACTATTGTTATCACCAGCATAATAGCTATGTTGATGATGCTTATCATATTGAACAAGTATAACAAAAGCACAGTAAACAGATAAAATACAGTGGTGCGGAGAGAAGACTTATAAAAGTCCTTATACCTTCCGTTAATCAGCAAAGGCATACCCACCAGTGAGCTTAAGGAGGATAAGATCACCATTATGCTTAATATCTGTAACACAGGCGCCGCAGGCAGCATCCGTTCACCGCCAAACAGTAGCACTATATCGTAACTAAAGAAATAAAAGAATATATAAACCATGATGCTGGACAGGAATACAAACTTTATTACCTTCTTAAATAAGGCTGTATCCTTTGACTGTGCAACATTGGGAAAGACCGCCGCTGATATATTGTAAAAAATCCCCAGCGACACCGTCACTATTTTACTGGCCAGATCATAATAGGCTACACTCTTATTCCCCAGAAAGAACCCAATGAAAATAATATTGGTTCTGTCTTTTATAACTGCTGTCACAAAATTGGCAAATATGGGCAAGCTTTCACGCAAATAAAACAACACCCGGTAAAACGGCTGCGGTTTAAACCGTACATTATATCTTGCATACATAACATAAATGCCAAAAAATGCCCCCACGATGCCTCCTGCGAAATTGATGACAGGCACCAACAGGTAATCACTGCTGTTATGTATCAGAAAAAAAATGAAAAAAATAGAAACAATACGCCCCAACACATTTACTACTGTCACATATTTCATATCCTCCACTCCCTGGAAGAACCACGAAGGAAGCAATACGTCATTCAAACAGGCCATGATGCTTAAAAAGCATAGTAGCATATGGCTGGAAAACCAGGGCACTGTGAATACTATAACAGCGAATAACAATAAAGACACCAGCAAAAGCAGCATTTTCCCCATTATTACCGATGCCACTACTTCATCCAGTTTCTCCTTTCTGTGCCGGTTTTGTGCAATCTTTCTGGTAGCTGATATCTGGAATCCAAAATTGATCAAAATGGAGAAATAGGAAACAATGGTACTGACAAAAATCACCAGTCCATATACTTCCTCTTGTAATATACGGATCAGGTAGGGGTAGGTCAGCAGTGGGGCTATCATGTTAACCCCCTGTAATAAGCCTAAGTAACTGAAGTTCTGCAATAGCTTTTTATACTTCATCTCTTAAAATGCGCCGGTAAGTATATTTCACCAGGAAAAAGGCGCCGGCAAGCAGCCCTCCCAGTATCCCGCCCAGGAATATCCCCTTCAGGATTCCCAGTTTTTTGATCTTTAAAGGCAAAATGGGCGTATCCACTATTTGTATAACGGGCGTTTCCTGTGCCATTGCCATCTTGCTTATTTCCAGGTTCTTTACCACTTCCGCGTACATGGTCTGGAGGATCAACTTATCGCGCAGCTCCTCTTCCGCCCTGATACCTGCCACCTGCTTTGCCGGGTTAAAATACAGGTCCTGTACACTGGCAGCCGTATATACCTTTTTGCTCAACACCGTTTTCAGGGAATCTGCCTGGCCTTGTAGCCTTTCCGTATTAGCCTTGTTGCGCATGGTCTTTGTTTCGATATAAAAATCCGTGGCTTCCTTTACCAACTGCTCCGTAAATACTTTGGAAAACAGCTCGTTGCGCGAAATACACTTTACGGATATGAAGTTTAATTTCTTATCCGGCTTGCTGACTTCCAGGTTATTCTCCACGATGCGCTCCTGTAAAACATTCAGTATGCTGTCCTGCAACAAGCTGAACTTTGCCCGTTTATACCCCGCGGGAAAATTTATTCCCTGCAGCCGCTTATGCCGGCTCCATTTTTCCTGCAGCCCGCTAAATTCCATATACAGGTCCGCCAGGGTCTTCTTGTCCTTTCCTGTGATCACGGGAAAAAGCAATGTTCTTTCCACCATCAGCCTGGAGCTCAGAAATTTCATGATGTTATCCCCTTCAAACACACCGTTTGATGAACCTGTGTTCAGGTCCACCCCGAGTTGGCTGGCTACCCCTGCATAGGCGCTCAGCGGGCTTGACCGGCTTTCTTCCAGCACGAACGTCAATTCCCCGGCAAATTTTTTCTCATCCAGCAATGCAAGCATAGTCCCTGCTGCCGCACCGGCTACCCCGCAAATACCAATGATCATCCATTTGCCTAATACATACCTGCAGCACCGCTGTATTTTCAATACCAGCTCCCGGAGCGACATTTCTTCTTTCTGCTGTACTATCATCTTGTATGGAAAAGACTTTATAGTCATATGTTGTCATTGAATTCTGTCCAGCAATGTTACGATGATCAACGCCACGGAGGCCAGCCCGCTGGCGATACCGATGGCTTCCTGTCCGCTCAGCCCCCTGTGATCTTTTTTGGCAGGCACATATATTTCTGCGCCCGGTTTTACTTTCGGGTAACTGTTAAAGAAGAAGACCTTTTTTGTATTCCTTACCTCCCCATTGGCGTATACGATGTAGCTTCGTCTTTTTAAGGCCTGGCTGGTAAACCCACCTGCACCGGAGATATAATCCCTGAAACGCATGTTCTTTGTAAACTGCACTTTCTTGGGGAAATAGATCTCTCCAAAAACCTGCACGGTCTGCAGTTTCTTGGGGACCTTCAGCATATCCCCTTCTTCCAGCAGCAGGTCGTACCCGGCGCCGGGATTCCTGATGATCTCGTTCAGGTTGATACCCAGCAACTGTTCCTTCCGCTTCATGGCATTCATCAGGCGCGTGATATCTGTACTGTCCTGCAGCTTATTGTAGAACAGCTCCAGCCTGTTGGTCAGGAAGGCGCTATCGGATTCATTTATAAATGTTTTCCGCATCAGCAGCGCGCCTTCCGGGTAGGCTTCCGGCCGTAAACCGCCTGCCCTGCGCAATACATCCGATATCCGTTCTCCTTTGCTGTTAATGGCATAACTGCCGGGATACATCACTTCGCCGTCTATTGCTACATAAGCCTGTTTTGTATAACCGGGCGCTTTCCGCACCGTTATTTCATCGAAAGGCTGCAATACAAAAGCGGCGGCGCCGGGCGTATGGCTAAGGTCTGCATTGATATCGAACTGACGGATAATGGCCATGCGGGTATCTGCGGTATCGCCATTGGTATGCCGTATACGCCGGGCTATCTCCACGCGCTTCAGGGAGGCTGCATCACTTAATCCCCCGGCTATCAGTATCAGGTCTTCCAGTTGCATACTGTCTGCATACATATACTGGCCGGGAGCATTCACTTCGCCTTTTATGTCCACCAGGTAAGGCTCCCGCAGCGCTATCCCGGAATAGATGACCACACTGTCTTCCCGCTGCAGGGGCAGGCTTTGACGGCCACTCATGACATCCTCCACGCTAAAATCAATGATGGCCGGCGTATAGTTTGCCTGGAGGCGGCGGATCACGCCACGGGCCATGGCCGCCTCTTCTTTTAGACCGGCCGCCCTGCGGATCAGGTCTGCGGCTGTCATGCCTTCTTCCAACGCATAGTCCCCGGGGTGAAATACGGCTCCCGTAATGGTAACGCGGTTGGTATAACGGTCCAGGATAGAATCCACAAAGAACCGGTCGCCGGCCCTTACCAGGAAACTATCTACCTGGCTGGCCGGAATGTTTACCAGCTCGCGCTGCTCATCGTTTGCCCTGTTTGCCCGGACCACTTTCCGGTAGGCCTTTTCAGTAAACCCGCCGGCATACTCCAGCAGTTGCTGTAACGTTTCATTTTCTTTTGCCTCAAAGATGGCCGGGCGTCTTACTTCCCCGATCATCTCCACGCGGTACCGGCAGGCATTTACCTTTACAATATCCTGGTCCTTTAATACGATATTGCCGGCCAGGCTACCGCGGACCAGGAAATCATAAAGATCGAAGGTGGCCACTGCTTCCCCTTTGCGTATCACCTGTATATCGCGGAAAGATCCATGTTCACCGGGACCGCCGGAGACGTACAGGGCATTGACCACGGTGGCCAGGCCTGGCAGCGTATAGGAACCGGGGCGCGCTACCTCGCCGATCAGCAGCACACGGATGCTGCGTATCTTACCCATGGATACCTGTACAAGGGAAGTACCGCTCTTTATGCTCCCGTGCATGGTGGACAGCCGTTCCGTAATGCGGATACGGGCTTCCTCCATGGTGAGACCATTTACATACACCGGCCCCAGGTAAGGGATACGCACATAACCTTCGGGGGTCACTTTTAGCTGATGCTGGACATCTGTATAACCATATACGTCTATGATCAGCTCATCATCCGGCGATATGCGGTAGTCAGGCGGGGGCGGCATACGCAGGTCGGGCTCAAACGTAAAGTTGTCATTACTGAACAGCTCTGTACCAAAGATCTTCCTGCGGCGCAACGCCCGTTCATACTCCTCTTTGTTTTTCAGCTCCTGCAATTGCCGGTCCCAGTAGTCCGTACTATCCTTTCGATCCGCATATTCATGCTCGTAGCTTTCGTCATTGGCGTTCTTAGCGGTTTTCTTTTCCTGCAGCTCCCTGTCCAGTCCCAATTGTTGTATGCGCTTTGCCAGTTTGGCCGCTTCTTTATCGGACATACCGTTTGCCGCGGCATATTCATTCACCTGCTCAAAGGGAATACCTTGTTGCTTCATGGCTGTCACTAACTGCCGTACCTGGGCATCGGACCAGTCATCTACTTTGGTTTGTTTTAACAGGTTTTCAGGTGTTGCTGACGGTACTTGTGCAAAAGTGAGCGCACAAAAAACCGTTAACAAACATAGTTGTAACAATAAGAGTTTTCTAAACATTGAATTATAGCGCTGTACTTTTGTGGATTCATATTTATCATAGCCACAGGGTCATTTCCTGGAGATCTGACAGGGAGGGACAGATCGATCATAAAGCTGTTAAAATTAGCATATTTAGCGCTACAACCGGACAGGGTCCACATTTCATAACATTAAGGTAACATTATGATAACGTCCCGGATAGGTAACTTTGAAGTAACATTCATTCCCGATATTTAGCCTTACAAATTACCAAAGCTCTATGTCCTATAACCCTTCAAAAGCGTGGCCTTCCTATAACCATTTGCTGCGCAAAATGTTGCCCGTCTTTTTGTGTATCATACTGACTGCCGCCTGCCGGAAAGATAACGGTGTGGCGCCGCCTACCGGGCCGGTGACCCAGCAGGAGATCAATAACTGGATACTGGATAGCATGCGTTACTTTTACCTCTGGAACCAGTACCTGCCTGCAAAAGCAGACACTCAGCCTACGGTTGCTTTTTTTAACAGCCTGAAGTATACATCGGACCGTTTTTCAGTCATCTATGATCCTGAGGATCTGTCTACCTATCCTAAAACCATGCTGTACACGTTCGGGATTGATTTTTCCGTTATTGACTGGCCTGATGCAGCCACCGGAGCTATTGGCGTAATAACTTACGTACTGCCCGGCTCTCCTGCCCAGCAGCAGGGTTTAAAGCGGGGCGATTATTTTACACGTATTAACGGTACTCCCCTAAACGGTACCAATGCCGCTGCACTCAGTGCTGCATGGCTGGCAGCCGGCACGGGCTCCCTTACACCTGCTGCCGTGAACGGCGATACCATTACAGAAGGCAATGCCATTTCGCTGAATGAAAAAACCCAGATCCAGTATCCCATTCATGAGCTGAAGGCACTGCAGGTGGGTGGTAAAACAGTGGGATATCTCTTCTATAATCTTTTTCATGATGCATACAGCCTGGAGTTGCTAGGCGCCTTCAAGCAGTTCAAGATATGGGGCGTCACCGAGCTGGTGCTGGACCTCCGCTATAATTCCGGTGGCAGCGTGGCCACTGCTGCCATGCTAACAGCGCTGATAGCACCAGGCATCAACGAGGAAACCATCTTTGCAAAATATAGTGGTAATGCTAACCTGGGGCAAAGGAACATTACTTTTAAATCGGCGCTGTCTGTTCCCGAATTCGGCGAACCCATCTCCTTCAGCTCCCTGGAGCCCGGCCAGCTTTCCCTGCCGCGCGTATTTATATTATCCGGCCCGCAGACTGCTTCTGCGGCTGAACTGGTGATCAATAACCTGAAGCCCTTTACAGAGGTAGTACAGATCGGTCAAAGCACTTATGGTAAGGACAAGGGAGCAGTCATTATCTCGGATATGCGCAGCCCGAAGCGTATCCCCTGGGTACTGCAGCCCATTACCTATAACCTTTCCAACACCAGTGGAGCAGGCGGCTATACACAAGGTCTTACCCCGCAATACGTTGTGAATGAACTGAGCCACCAGCCGCTTTCCCCTATTGGTGATGAAAACGAGCCGCTGCTGGCGAAAGCTATTTCCATTTTAAGTGGCAATGGCCGGCAAACGGTTCCCGGGCAGATCATATCATCGTCCAGGGTATACTTTGATTCCCGTGAACAGCCCGCAGCCGGGAGCATTGTGCGCATACCCTCCGCTTTGACCCGGTAAATAAAAAAACAGGCTGTAAAAACAGCCTGTCTACTTTTTTGATGAAGATAAAATCTAAACTAATCAGGAAAAGAAATTGTTGCTCCTTTTAATGATTAAGACTTGAAACAGGGTTTTCGCAATTAAGTTTGGCATGATAATATTTTTGGTTGGGGGATAATTAGATGGTCTAAACCCATTACGGCAGATGCTCCTCCTGCTTCAAATGATGTTCATGGCTCACGGGGCGCATCACTACGTCTTTTACAATAGTATGGCTGCCGGTTCCCAGCAAAAGCAGGCCGGGTTGTAATGATCTTTGTTGTGTCTTTTTAATTTTATTTGGTGGAATCTGCAAATAGTCAAATCGAATATACTCCAGTACACCGGAGCTGTCTTCCGGGATATCTCCTCCATAGGCCAGGCCATTGCCGGAAGGCAAAATAAGCGTACCCTGTCTGGCCGGGGTTTTCTTTACCGGCGCACGGCCCAGCAACATCATACCGCACCAGGCATTATGGCTATTATCCGAGCTGTCTGTTACTGTAAAATGTATCGGACGGACAGGCGTACCCCGCGCCATTATTTTCGCTCCCCGGGTTATCACCAGCCCGCCATTCAGGCGCGGCTGTATAGTTTCTCTTTTACCTGTTACTACTTTTATAACAGTACCCTGTTCTATGGTTAAGGTAGCTTCATTGCTTACATACACCAGCCCGTCTATGTACCAGGTGCGATTGTTGATCAACAGGGTATTTTCTGTTATTACCCCACGCAGGGTATCCTGGTAGGGCACAGTTTGTATGTTGGCCGGCGCCGGCGCGGACATAGCATCCTCCTTTTCGCAGGAAACCATTACCGGGGCCAGGGCTACAATGCCTGCCGCCAGCATCCGCCAATAGCTGATATGGTCAATAAGCCGGTGCATAAAAACAGGGTTTTCATTCTTGAATAGTTTGTCTTTTCAGCTATCTCATACACAATATCTTTTAACTGCCGCTGTAAATATTTCAATTTGCCTGAATGGCGCTTTCTTTTCCCGGCCTGACGGTCTCCATCTGACCGGTGGCGACATCCATCTGCTCTCTTTCACTGCCTACTTGTCAGGTGCCACTATCTATCTATAAAGTGTTCCGATCCATCTGTCAGGTGACGGTATCTTTTTATCAAATGACAGGCTCCATTAAAGATCTTACTGGTTTCACAAATCTGTCAGGGCTTTTCATTAAATAGTTAACAAACAATGGAAGGCGATGGATATATGTTAAGCTTCTGTAGAAGCCATTGTATGCTTATTTATTCAAAAAGAGATCATGCAACCGGTCAGATAAAAATTCCCGCTTTTCACCAGCCTTGCAATGTTATGCACGTTTGATGGACCGCTGCCTGGCAGGACGCATATAGACACTCTTACTCCAGAACCTGGATTATCCCACATAACACCGGTATTATTGGTTATACCAGGCACCAGTTGATCAGTGCCGCTATACTTTACCAATATGCTGTACCCAATTTCACCATGACTCATATCAACGGTGATAAAATCAGTAACTGAATAATTGTTCAGATTTCTGTATATATGAACAGGCACCGTATCCAAAGTGTATGATGCCCAATCGGACTGGTAGAGATAAAGATCTACCGGCGTGGGGATACCCGGATCTCCTACATAAAAAGCCAGCCTAGCACTATCCTCCGGGATATCCGATCCGCCGCTTACAAAAAGCAGGGGCGGTGCAGTGGTATCAGATTCCAGTACAGACAGTACACAGTCAGGCCGGGCCAGCACCACCATAGTATCTACCAAAATGGTATTGGAAGACAACTCTTTTACTACAAAATGCTGGCTGCCATCTGTTTTTACAATTGTTGTTCTAAGTTCACCATTGTTGCCCAGGCTGTCTCCCAGTAGCTTGTCATCTACAAAAACGCTGAACACAGGATTTGTCCTGGAAGAAATAACCCTGATGAAAGCATCGGTTACCTGCGGCGCTTCCCGCAGTTCTCCATCTTTCTGGCAGGAAATAATCGTTACCAATATAGCGGCCAGGCATATTGCTGACAATGCGCTTTGTTTTATCATGTTTTTACAACGTCTCATCTGCCTGTAAATAAACCTTTTCATCATTTTTTAACTTGTTTATTTTTAAAACCAGGTAACCGGAGTAAGCCGGCTACCTGGTCCAGTTCATTGCACCATAGTTTAAAAGTGGTTTATGCCATTAGTTACATGTGTTATCAAGTGCAAATGCCATCCAGGCTGTACCATTAGCAGCAGCCGGATCAAATGCACCCCTGTAGGAAACAGCAGTCATACCGCTGCCACCAACAAACGCATTGATCGGAGCTTCGTTAAACACGGCACCGGTTGCTGCGGGTGAACCTACAGTAGTATCAGGTCTTGCATCAAAGGTAGCAGGAGAATTGGGCTGACCAAACATCCATACAGTCGGTAAGCTGCCAAACGGATTCCTCAGGCGAATGCTGTCATTTGCATTACCACCTACCCATACTTTATTGGAAGCATCCAGTGCAGGAGTTGCACCAGTGGTAAAGGCCTGTATCAGGTTATGCCTTACGCTCTGGATTGCAATTTCTGCATACCCGGTGTTATAACCCATGATGATAGAGTTATACAGGATGCCGGATGAATTCCTTCTAAAGCGGGTACCGCGAACGGTGCCAGTAACTGCAGCGCTATTTCCGCCTATGATAGTCATGTTGGAAATAACCGGGCGGGTCTGCGGAGTAGCAGAAGAACCGGTACCGTCATTATCAGATTCAATACCGTTGGCATCGCCGTTGAAAGTATTGTCTACAGATTTAACAACAGCCAGTGCAAACTGGATAGCGCCCCTGTAACCAAAATCAAAGTCAAAAGCATCATCGTTGGTAGACTGGGCAATGATGTACCGCAGGCTTACCGTACCGCCAAAACATTCAAAAGCGTCATCAGCGCCATTGGCAGCCAGTACGTGGTGAATTTGGGTTCCGCTTCCCACGCCACCCAGGGTCAGGCTGTTCAGCTCATTGTTCGGAGAAATAGCAGCACCGGCATTGTAAATCCTCACATAGTTAAAACGGCCGGAGTTGTCGCTACTGTTGCTACCACCAAAGTGTACATCTACACCAGCAGGTAAAGAAGGCAGATCGATACCTTCAATGGTAACGGTAGTAGTATCCTGGTTAATGGGAGCCTGACCCAGGATCACAACACCACCCCATTTACCTACAGAATCAACGGTAGACGTAAAGATGATTGGCTGGGTCTCAGTACCATCTGCAAATATTCTACCGCCACGGGTAATTACCAGGGCAGAAGCTTCTGCAGGAGTAGGCTTGCTGATACCTTTAACAGTTACACCCTGCTTGATCACCAGCACACCACCACGCTTTACATAACATTTACCATCCAGGTAGAAAGTGTTGCAAGCTCCTTCCAGTCTTATTGTATCACCCCCCTCAATAATGTTCGGTAAGGTATCGCCGTTGGCCAGGTATGTAACACCAGCGCTCAGGGGACGCTCTGCAACAGGCTGCTGAGCTTCTTTTTTACAGGCGCCGAAGGCTAATGCTGCCAGTGCACCGCAATAAACAAGGGCTTTTTTCATGGTTAACTTTTTTTGTTTTTTTTTAATAGGGTTTTATATGATGCAACGAACTTTCTAAAAATTGTAGGTAACATTCAGTGTTACGCCGGTACCGCGATAGCTCTTATAACGGGTATAGTCCAGGTCCGGGTTGTAGCCATTCCCACGGGGATCGTTATTCACATTTTCCTTGGGATCAGTATTGTTAGGTACCCCACCATTCTCATTCAGTTTTACGTTATCGTAAATGATAAAGTGCTGCTGCAGCAGGTCGCTCAGGTTCAGCCGGATGTCCAGCTTATCCTTCAGCAGGCGGGTGCTCAGTTGCAGGTCCAGCACATCGCGCGGATTCTCGTACTGATCTGCATAAGGGTACAACCCACCCGCTGCTATACGGCGACCGTAACGGTTATAGCTTACATTGATGCCCACCGGCTTGCCCATATAGCCTACGCCTCCGTTAATTACGTAAGGAGACAGGCCCTGTAAAGGACGGTTCCTGGAATCCGGGGGCAGTTCGCCGAAATTGGTGCCGCCTTCACCATTGGCAGCCCTCAGCATCTCTTCGGTATTGTAGCGCACGTTTGCCTTCATCCACGAGCCATTGCCACTGATGTACAGGTTCCGCCAGAAATTGCTGGCAGGATTAATAAAGTCAAATGATTTGCGGAAATCAATTTCCATTCCGGTAGCAGTAGAGCTACGCAGGTTAAAGTAGTAGTAAATCTGCCCTCCTCCCTGCACACCACCTACCACCAGCTCTACCGGGGATTCAAATCTTTTATAGAATCCTGATACGGAGATTACCTCTCCCACAGAAGGGTAAAATTCATAGCGCAAATCCAGGTTACGCACACGCGCATCTTTCAGGCCATAAGCGCCTTTATATTCCGTTCTTTCCTTAAACTCATAATAGATATAGGAACTCCTCTCCCGGAACTCCGGGCGGGAAAGCGTTTCTGCGTAAGCCAGGCGTATGTTCATCTTCGGGGTCAGACTGTAGATCAGGTTGGCAGAAGGCAGCCAGTCTACCTTGTCAAACACCACGGTAGAGTCTACAGGAAGGCCGGACGTAGGTCCAAATGTAACAGTATGTACTTCTGCGTGGTTGTTTTCCATACGCACCCCGCCAATGAATCGGAAATGTTTCAGGAAATTCAGGTCCAGCATGGCATAAGCGGCCTGCAGGCGTTGCATGCCGGTATAATCGTCTCCCGTTGCAGAGCTGCGGGGGCCGGTAAGGAAGTAGTACAAATAACCCGGTTTGAAAAAGCTGGGATCCAATGCTTCATGATCCGGCAAACCTTTGCTTTCTTCTGCGTATGCCGCGCTGCCTCTTACAATCATACCTACGCTCTGATAGTCTGCTTCCCGGTAAAAGCCAGCGTACCCGGCTTTTATTTTCTGCTTCTGCCCGGCTACCGTAAATGGCAGTGACACATTAGCCGACCAGTTATAACGGTCTTCCTCCAGGTAGGAATTAAAAATAGAGCCCCCCCTGCCAAGGAAACCGGTTCCGTCATTGAAGTTGTAATAGTAATAACCCTCCGGATCTGTAGGTTCCCGGAAGCCCAGCAGGTTACGGGAATCAGGCTGACTGCGCCGTACATTCACCCAATCGCCGTTCCACTCCAGCTTAATGCCTTTTTTACCCAGGGCATGCTCCCCTTCCAGGCGGTGCTGACGGATATCATTGATTAGTGTTATACCGGTATAGGTCCCTGCATAAGTGCCGCCAAAACCCTGTATAGTACCGTTGTACACGTTGGTTTCCGTGGTAAACAGGTGGTTGTATAAGTTCTTCAAGGCTACTTTATGCCCACCTTTGAGGTAAGCTACATTCAGCAGCGCCCCGGTTGCAGAACGGAAATAATAGGAACTTCCGGCAAAGTCATACTGGTCGCCCAGGTAAGTACGCCGCTCCTCGTCTTCTATCTTTTCTTCATGACGGTACATTACTGCCCCTGTAAGCCCTATCCGGCCGCCGTTGCGCAGGGATATCTTACGCCCGGCGTTCAGTTGGTAATTCTGCACCGGGCTGTAGTTATATCTATACAGGCCCCAGTTGTTGGGAATGCGGCGGTTCATTTCCCCTCTCTTTTCAGCATCCGCATTCACATATTCGTGACGGTCCCAGGTGCCGTTCCGCCACCAGTTGCGGTTACCATCGTCATAACCCAGGTAATCGTTCTGGCCTCTTTTGGTGCTGTACATATCCCGGCCAACGCTATTGGTATTGTAGCCGGAGCCAACTGTTACGCTGGCATAGTTAAAGTCCGGTATGTCTTTAGTGGTTACCTGCACCAGGCCGCCGGCAAATTCACCCGGCATGTCCGGCGTAGCGGTCTTATTCACAATAATATTATCAATTAGCCCGCTGGGAATAATATCAAAGGAAAAATTACGGCGGTTAGGTTCTGTACTGGGCAGCGCGGATCCGTTCAACAGTACGTTGTTATAACGATCGCTTAATCCACGCACGGTCACAAACTTGTCGTCCTGCACAGTGAGGCCGCTTACCCTCTTCAGTACCTGGGCGGCATTGTTATCCGGCGTAAGGGCGATCTGCTCCGCGCTGATACCGTCAGAAAGCGCTGCATTATTCTTCTGCAATGCATACAATCCTTCTACGGAAGCCTTCCGGTAGCTGGCCGTTACCACCACTTCTTTCAGGGCAGCGGAGGAAGCTGTCATCACTACATTCAATGATGTTACGCCTTTCTCCTTTACGACTACTTCTGTTATACGCCGCGTGCTATAGGAAATAAAGCTGAACTCCAATGTATAAGTGCCAGGCTCCAGCTCCAGGTCATAGGAACCATCCACCTGCGTAACGGTGCCTCTGCCACCTGCCGCACCTGTTACCCGGATGGTTACACCCGGGAGGGGTTGGTTCTTGTTGTCCACTACCTTACCTGTTACATGGCCCCTCTCCTGCGCTTTCGGCTTGTCGGCCCTTCCCTGGCGTATAGCTACAGTATTATCTGCAAAGGCGATATCTACGGGGGTGTTTTGATCCAGGAAAGACAGTATACCTGACAGCGACCGTTCCCTGATAAATCCATCGTCCGGCAATGCGCACTTTTGCAAATACTCCGGATCATAAACAAAAGTATAGGTTGTTTGCTGCTTTAGGGTTTCAACTACTGCAGCAACGGTTGTCATTCCCTGTTTAAGCTGTATCCTGTCATTTAGTGCATGATAGGACTGTGCAGCTAACATCATCGATTGCGCATTCAATAAAAAGCAATTGAAGCTGAGCATCATCATAATGGACATACGTTTCCCTGTACAAAATCTCCTTGTAGATTTTTGCATACTGTTAGTGACTATTTGTGTTTAGATTAGTTTAGATTATCCCAGGTATATTATTGTTGCTTATTTTTTCCTGATTATATAACTGTTGCTGTCTGTTACATACTCATAGTTGAAGTTGTGCACATAGCTCAATCCTTGCAGGATCTGTGCAACCGTTTCACTTGCGTGGAAAACACCGGATACTTTTTTCTTTGTTAATGTTTTACTCTGCAGGTGGATAGTGCAGCCATAACGTGCCTGGAGTTTAGCGAACACATCTTCCAGGGCAGCATTTTCAAATACCAGTTTCCCATTTTTCCAATCCAGCACTTCTGCCGGCTTAAACTGCGTGATAGCAGGAGATACTGTTTCTTTATTGTACAGTAATAGTTGTCCAGGTTGGAGCACACAGGAAAAACCGGCGGCGTTTACAGCCACCTTTCCCTCCAGCAAGCTTACTGCAATGCTGCTGTCTGCCCGGTTGGAAGTAGCAATATTAAAAGTGGTGCCCAGCGCGGTGGTAACCAGTTCCCCGGTATGTACCCTGAACGGCCGCCCTTCCATCTTTGCTACATCAAAATAGGCTTCCCCCTCTAACCACAATTCACGGGCGCCTACATTATAGTCTGCTGTATAGGCAAGGGCGGAATAGGCATTCAACCATATTTTTGAGCCGTCCGGCATAGATACTACCCGTATAGTATTACCGCCATTATAAATGGTATCCCATTGTACGGCCAGCGGCTTCACAGCCCTTCCTCCCTGCTTTTGCCAGAGCCAGGCGCTAACGCTGATCAGCAATAATATTGCGGCGGCTGCGGCCGTATTGTACCAGAGCCGGTATTGCTTTGCGATCTTTTTGGGAGCAACCGGTGCCGTAACAGGCATATCTTCCTCAGCGGATTCCTTCCATGTTTCCAGCAGGTAGGCGTCCATTTCAGGGGTAGCATCCTGTGACAGGTAGATCTCTACCTGTTCTACTTCTGCCGGGGTGCACTCCCCTTTGAAATATCTTTCCAATAACTGCCTGTTAATTTGCATACAGAAGGAGTACGTTTACAATAACAACTGATACTAATGAGCATACCGGAGTTCACAATTTGTTAATATTAGCCGTGATAAACAAAGGCGTTGCACATGCTACCCTTCCAAAGCAGCATTTTCACCTGCAGGCCTGGGTAACAGTTAGCATATGGAAGGAAAGAAAAAACCCGCTACAAGCTGCTGCTGTAGCGGGTTTGATGTTCTTTGAGCGTCGTTGAACTGTTTTTAGTTCTTGCTCTCCAGTTGCCCGACCAGGATTCGAACCTAGACAAACAGAACCAAAATCTGTCGTACTACCATTATACTATCGGGCATCATTGTTTTGGGATGGCAAAATTAGTTTTTTTTTCCTTACTTCAAAAAAATAAACCCGATTTTTTTATCTACACAAAATCAATCACTTACAGCGGGTTTCATAGCACTTCCAACACCTTTTCCACTACATTTTCCGGCGCTATCCACTCCATACAGGCATGATCTCCCCGGAAACAGGGCTTGTTGCCAAATACCGAACAGGGCCGGCAATAGAGGTCGGGCAACTGCACTACCCGGTCCATCGTTTGCCCGTACCCCATAAAACCTGCAAAAGGATGAGTGGCGCCCCAGATGGATATCACCGGCACGCCAAACAGGGAGGCCAGGTGCATATTAGCGGAGTCCATGCTGATCATCACCTGCAGGCGGCTGATGATGGCCAGCTCCTCTTCCAGGGAAAAACGACCAGCCACTACCACCGTCCGGGGATATCGTTGAGCCAGCGTGGTCAATTGCGCTACTTCCTGCGCACCTCCTCCAAACAGCAATATTTTATGTTGCGGCTGCTGCGCCAGCGCGGCCAGCACCTGCTCCATCTTTTCCGGCGGGTAGGTCTTTTCCTGGTAAGTGGCAAAAGGGGCCACACCTATCCAGGTATGCCCACCAGCAGGGCCCGTAACGGCGGTGATGCGGTCGCTCAACGGCCAGGGCGCGGCAAATACCGGTGCACCCTGCAGATCGCAGGGGAAGCCCAACTGCCGGAAAACGGCCGCATAACGTTCTATAGTGGAGGTGAGTGGCTGTAATACTTTATGCTCTTTGCGGGTCAGTGCTTTCTTGGCAGCGCGTCCCTTGTCTATGATCGCTACCGGCATGCCTTTCAGCTTGAAAAAAGTACGCACTATTTTGGAACGCAACACTTCGTGCAGGTCCGCTACCGCCTGTATGCGGTGCGCCCGGCTAATGTCCCGGAACAGGCGATACAGGCCCGGTAATCCTTTATGCCTGCCTTTCAGGTCGGCCGGGAAAAAAGTAAGACCGGGAATGTTTTTACATAAAGCGCTCCAGTTTTTATTGGACACAAAAACAATGCGGAGGCCGGGTTTTTGGGCCAGCACCTGTTTCATAACAGGTATGGTCATGGCGGCATCCCCCAGTGCGGAAAAACGGATAGCAAGAATGGTCTTTTGCATGCTGCTCACTTGCGGGCCCCGTAAAGCACAGGGTTCAGGGAAGGGTCGTTATACATCTTCATCTGCCGGTACACTTTCATATATTTTCTGCCAGCGGCAATATCCGCCAGCAGCTCTTCGATAGCGGCGCCCAGGTCCTGCCGCTGCACCAGCAGTACATCCAGCTTGCGCTGGCAGGCGTCGCGGTGCGTTGCATCAGCATCTGCCCGGTTCGCCTCTTCCTGCATGTGGTAGATCTTCAGCGCCAGTATGGACAGCCGGTCTATGGCCCAGGCCGGGCTTTCGGTGTTGATGCTGGCGTTGGGCAGCGGCTGCACCGTTTTATATTTTTCCAGGAAGTAACTGTCAATATATTCCACCACATCCGTACGTTCCTGGTTGGAGCGATCTATCCAGCGCTTGATCTCCAGCGCCTTTACCGGGTCAATGGCCGGGTCCCGGATAATATCTTCCAGGTGCCACTGCACCGTATCTATCCAGTTTTTCAGGTACAGCAGGTGTTCAATGCTGTTTTTATCGTACGGGTTTGCTGCAGGTTGGTGCACGTCATCCTTTACGTGATAGTCCTGTATACTGCAGCTAAACACCTGGTTACAGAGTGATGTAAACATGCGACAAATGTAAATAAATTGCTACACCTCTCCATCCTTCTCTTAACATTGTAGTAACAAATACATGCTACATTTAAAGTCTGATAGTCGCAAATCGCTAAATACACAATAATCTATATCTATGTCTGATAACCCGTCAAAAGTGCTTTTTCAGCAGATCTTCGAAAATAACCATGATAAGGTGTTCAGATTTGCCTATAAGCTTACAGGAGACGTTACACGTGCACAGGAGATTACACAGCAATGCTTCATCAGGCTTTGGGAAAATATACACAAAGTACAGGAGGGGCAGGATGTTTTTCCACTGTTGTTTGTATTTACAAAACACATAGTGGTGGATGAGGTGCGTAAACTATACCGTGAAAAACAAACGCTGGCGCAAATGTCGGCACAACAACCAGCGCCTGCTGCTGACAACCCCGATGAACAGAAACTGCTGCGCAAAGAATTCAGGCAGCAGATACAGAAAGTAATAGAAAAAATGCCGGAGCAACGCCGGAACGTATACCTGCTAAGCAGGGACAAAGGACACAGCCACCGCGAAATTGCCGAGCAACTGCGCCTCTCGCCCGCTACCGTCAGAAATCATCTAAACCTGGCCTTACAATTTATCCGGCGGGAGATGATGGCGTACTACGATATGGAGATCAAATAAGGCCGGCTTACATCTCTTCCTGTATATCATTCCAACACATCCCTTCACCCGTCTCATCAATAAAAAAGCGTAAGGTGGAAACCTTACGCTTATTGTAAAAGATTGTCATGTGAATGTTCGAGAATGCAAATCGTGTAGGCTTTTAATGGTTATCTTGGGGCTAAAATACCTTCACGCTTCTTTAACCACCTAGTTATATCTTTAATTACATTTATTTTTAAAGTTATCGAAAGTCTGATATGATAAGAGACAACCCTGGGGAGCATAGGACGCTATGGCAATAAAAATAGGTATAGATAGCATCTTAAAGCTGGCAACGGGTTTTCTTTTCATACGTGTTAATCAATCCAGGGTTACACCACTTAAAACTATTTTTGGGTTCCTGTGTGCTGTTATGTGCAAATTAATGCAGTTCACTGTAAAAACCACCGCAGTGACCCGGTTTTTATAAACTTTTTCGTACAACCTTTGTGTCATTCATCCTATTTTTTTGTTCATTTTAGCTACAATTTTCGCGAAATATAATACAAAGGGATGCCAAGCAGGATAATACCCAGCCCCGGCAGGGTGTAACTGGCCTCAAATACCAGCAGCAGGAAAGCCAGCAACACGGCCACCACTACGTACACCATGGGCAGCACCGGGTAGCCGAATGCCTTGTAAGGGCGCGGCACCGCCGGCCGCTTCCTGCGCAGGATGAAAATACCGATGATCGTCAGCACATAGAAAATAAGCACCCCGAATATCACCAGGGCCAGCAGGTCGCCATAACGGCCGGTAAGGCACAGCAGCGAGGCCCAGATACACTGTATCCACAATCCCTGGGCAGGCACACTGTAACGGTTCAGCGAACCGGCCCGCTTAAAGAACAGGCCATCCTGCGCCATGGTATAATAAATACGGGCGCCGGACAGGATCAACCCGTTATTGCAGCCAAAAGTAGAGATCATGATCATAACGGCAATAATGAGGGAACCGCTGTTGCCAAAGATCCGTTCCGCCGCAGCCACCCCTACCCGGTCGTTCACGGCAAAGGCAATCTCCTGCAAAGGCAGCACGGCCAGGTACATCAGGTTGGCGCTCACATATATAATGGTCACGATCAGGGTGCCCAGGAACAGGGAGCGCCCTATATTCTTATGCGGATGCCTGATCTCCGCCGCAATAAAGGTCACATTGTTCCAGGCATCGCTGGAAAAAAGCGAGCCCTTCATGGATACGGCCACGGCGCCCAGGAAAGCCATGCCGGTGAGCAGGGAGGTCACCATCTGCCCGTTTGCTTCCTGCCGGGACATGGCTGTCCAGGCATGCTGCCAGTTGGCGTCCCATACCTCCTGCCGGGCGCCGATCAGGAAACCGAAGATGATCAACCCGAACAGGGACGCCAGCTTGGCCAGGGTAAACACCGTTTGTATCAGCTTGCCGTTGCGGATACCCCGGGTATTGATGTACGTGAGCAATATGATGGAAAGAATGGCCAGCACCTGCGCGGCGGATATCTTTACAATGCCGGCATCCCATAAAATATTCTGTTCGCCAAAGGCAGGCACCAGGTAGGCGGTGAATTTGGCAAACGCTACCGCCACCGCGGCAATGGTGCCGGTCTGTATCACGCTGAACTGTGTCCAGCCAAAAAGGAAGGCCACAAACGGATTATAGGCTTCCCGCAGGTACACATACTGTCCGCCGGCACGCGGGTACATGCCGGACAGCTCACCGTAGCTTACGGCCGCTATCATGGTCACCACGCCGGCCAGCACCCACATGAGGGTAAACCACCCGGCTGATCCCACACTGCGGGCTATTTCGGCAGAGACCAAAAAAATGCCGGATCCAATCATGGAACCGGCAACTATCATGGTAGCATCCAGCAAACTGAGGCTGGGCTTGAATGACGTATTTTCAGTGGAATGCATGACTAATTAATAATGAATAATTAACAATTAATAATAAGGTACACAGGTGCTTCCCAGAAACAGTAATGTAACGATTATTAATTATTCATTATTAATTATTAACTATTTTTTTGCGTCGGCTTCATTCAGACCTGCAATCACCGCTTTTGTAATATCCAGCGATTCATTTTTGAACAGGATATTGCTGGCGCCTGCACGGTAGGAGAAGATGAAGTCGTATTTCTTGTCGGCATTGAACTTTTTCAGGAAATCATCCAGCCTTTTCTGCAGGTCCTCATTGAATTTGGCTTCCTGCTCCATATACTGCTGGGAGAGGTTCTGCCGCTTTACTTCCAGTTGCTGCTGCTTTTGCATGAGCGAGCGCTGGGCTGCTTCGCCTTCGGACTGGGTCAACTGGTTGTTGTTGGCCTTTCTCTGGAAATCCGCCGCTTCGTTCTGCAGGGAACGCAGGTTGGCCTTCAGCTCGTTATCAATGGCCTGCTGCCGCTTTTCCAGCTCCGCTTTCTTTTCCTTGAAATATTCATAGTGTGCTTCTACGGAATCAAGATCCACATAAGCGATCCGGGTACCCACACTGCCAGGGGCTGCGCTGGTGCTTTTGCCGGATGAATCGGCCGTATTGGTAACGCCCTTCCCTGCCTGCTGGCAGGCGGCGAACAGTACGGCTGCAAAAACAATAAAACATCCTTTTTTCACAGTTAGTTGAACATTACGCATGTTGAATAATGGATTTTTGAACTCCGTTGATTGCTGTTTTTTAAAGATTGAACGGCTAAAATAAGGGAAAATGCCAACTTATTTATTCTCAAATTGCCACATTTTAAATGTATCGCCCAATACATCGCCGGTGGTGATCAGCGTGTATACCCGGCCGGAATCCACCTGCAGGGGTACGGTTTGCAACACCTTGGAAGAGTCCTGCCAGTTGATATCCAGCTCATAGCTGCGCGGCATGATCTCCGCGGCCCTTACCGCCCCGTAGGTAACTGAGCGGAACATCGGTACCGAAGTGCTGTCCTTGTAATCCAGGTAAAAGTCCAGCGGCAGCACCTGGTCGTTATTGCTGCCCTCCGGCCTCACATAGGGATCACAAAGGTCCACTACCCGGATCCTGGCATTACCGCTGGGGGAAGGCGTATTGTCGTCCTCCGTTACCAGCAGCCGCAGGGTATTGGTATGATCAAGAGTGAGAAAGGCGGAGAACTGTTTCCCGTTGCGCAGGTTCAGCTCGCCCCCCAGCAGCGCGGTAGCATGGTTGCCGGCAGCATAGACCCACAGGCTGTACTTCTGGGCGCGGAAAGACTGGTAGCCGTCCGTATGGTCGCCGTAGCCCAGGTTGCTGCCGATGGTAGTGGTATCCAGCACCACGTCAAACTGGTCGTCGCCAGGCACCATCTGGAACACCTGCAGGTTGCCGCTGGTATCGGGTATATCACTGTCGCTGCTTTTGCTGCAGGCGATGGCTGCCAGCAGCAGCAACAACACTCCCGCGGCAAGTAGGCCATTTTTTCTCATGAGCGCAAAATAAAATGATTTAATATAATTCCCTCATAAAAAAAGTCCTCCTGCTTACCGACAGGAGGACTTTAACTATTTGTTACATTAAATGACCAGGTTATTCTTCTTCGTCGAACTGGAACACCTCTTTGGAAGAGGACAGTATATCGTATTCTTCTCTTGAACCAACGATCATGTTCTCGAACTCGCGCAAACCGGTACCTGCAGGTATCAGGTGACCCGTGATCACATTCTCTTTCAGGCCCAGCATGTCGTCCGTCTTACCGTTGATGGCGGCGGAGGACAGTACTTTGGTGGTTTCCTGGAAGGATGCGGCGGATATCCAGCTATGCGTGCCCAGTGATGCTTTGGTAATACCCAGCAGCAGCGGGCTGGAAGTGGCCGGGGCGGCGTCGCGGTACTCCACGAGCTTTTTGTCCGCACGACGCAGCAGGGAGTTCTCTTCCCTTACCTGGCGCAGGGTCACGATCTGGCCCGCTTTCAGGTTGGCAGATTCGCCGGCTTCGGTCACTACCTTCTTGTCAAAGATATTGTCGTTTTCTTCAAAGAATTCGAATTTGTCTACGGTGTCGCCTTCCAGGAAGCGGGTATCTCCCGGGTCCTCGATGGTCACCTTGCGCATCATCTGCCTTACGATCACCTCGATGTGCTTGTCGTTGATCTTCACACCCTGCAGGCGGTATACTTCCTGGATCTCGTTCACCAGGTATTCCTGTACGGCAAACGGACCTTTGATGGAAAGGATATCGGCCGGGGTGATGGAACCGTCGGACAATGCGGTGCCGGCTTTCACGAAGTCGCCGTCCTGCACCAGGATGTGGCGGGTCAGCGGCACCAGGTACTTCTTCACCTGGCTTTCGCGGCTTTCGATGATGATCTCGCGGTTACCACGCTTGATGTTACCAAAGGTCACCACGCCATCAATTTCAGAAACGATGGCCGGGTTGCTCGGGTTACGGGCTTCAAACAGCTCGGTTACACGCGGCAGACCACCGGTGATGTCGCGCAGCTTACCGATCACACGCGGTATCTTCACGATCACCTGGCCGGATTTTACGCCATCCCCTTCGTCAATAACGATATGGGAGCCTACCGGCAGGTTGTAGGATTTAACTTCTTTATTACCTTCTATGATAATAGACGGGATCTTGTTCTTGTCCTTGGTTTCGATCACCACTTTCTCGCGGTGGCCGGTCTGCTCGTCGGCCTCTTCGCGGAAGGTAATACCTTCAATGATGCTGTCGAAACGTACGGAACCGGCTATTTCTGAAACGATCACGGCGTTGAAGGGGTCCCAGGTGCAGATCACATCGCCCTTGGCCACTTTCTGCCCGTCTTTTACCTGCAGGATGGAGCCGTAAGGAATATTGTTGGTGATCAGCAGGCGGTCGTTCTTCACGTCCATAATACGCAGCTCACCGGTACGGCCTATCACCACCTGTATCTTGTCGCCTTCGGCGTTCTCGTAGGTAGTGGTACGCAGGCCGTCGAACTGTATGGTACCGTCGAACTTGGCGGCCAGCGTAGATTCTACGGAAGCGGAACCGGCCACACCACCTACGTGGAACGTACGCAGTGTCAACTGGGTACCCGGCTCACCGATGGACTGGGCGGCAATGATACCTACGGCATCACCACGCTGCGCCAGGTAACCGGTAGCCAGGTTCTTGCCGTAGCATTTCACGCACACGCCCCTGCGGCTTTCGCAGGTAAGCACGGAACGGATCTCTACGGTGTCTATGGCGCTTTCTTCAATACGGTGTGCAATATCCTCGGTGATCTCGTCGCCGGCAGCTACGATCAGCTCATCGGTGAGGGGATCGTAAATGTCGTGCAGGGAGGTTCTGCCCAGGATACGGTCATACAGCGGTTCTACCTCTTCCTCGTTATCTTTCAGCGCTGTAGTGGCAATACCACGCAGGGTACCGCAATCCTCTTCGGTGATCACCACGTCCTGTGCCACGTCTACCAGGCGGCGGGTCAGGTAACCGGCATCCGCTGTTTTCAACGCGGTATCCGCCAGACCTTTACGCGCACCGTGCGTAGAGATGAAGTACTCCAATACGTTCAGACCGTCCTTGAAGTTGGACAGGATCGGGTTCTCGATGATCTCGGAACCGGTGGAACCGCTCTTACGCGGCTTGGCCATCAGGCCTCTCAGGCCGGCCAACTGCTTGATCTGCTGTTTGGAACCACGGGCGCCGGAGTCCAGCATCATGTACACGGAGTTGAAGCCCTGCTTGTCTGTTGCCAGCTCGCGGATCAGCGTTTCCGTCACCTTGGTGTCCACACGGGACCAGATGTCGATGATCTGGTTATAACGCTCGTTATTGGTGATCAGACCCATGTTATAGTTGTCCCACACTTCATCTACTTCCGAAGTGGCGCCATCGATCATGTGCTGCTTCACTTCAGGGATGATCAGGTCATTGATGTTGAATGACAGGCCACCGCGGAATGCCATACGGAAACCAAGTGTCTTGATATCATCCAGGAACTTGGCGGTCTTGGGAATGTCGGTGTATTTGATAATGTCGCCGATGATCTCACGCAGTGACTTCTTGGTGAGCAGGGCGTTTACATAACCTGCTTCCTTCGGTACGAACTGGTTAAAGATCACGCGGCCTACCGTGGTTTCTATCAGCTTGTTCTCCAGCTCACCTTTGCTGTTGCGTACCCAGGCCTTTACCTTGATGTGCGCATGCAGCTCTATGTAGCCTTCATTGTAGGCAATGATCACCTCTTCTGCAGAGTAGAAGGCTTTGCCTTCACCCTTTACTATGATCTCGTCGGTAGATTTCCTGCCTTTGGTGATATAGTACAGCCCCAACACCATGTCCTGGGAAGGCAGCGTAATAGGCGTACCGTTCTGCGGGTTCAGGATGTTGTGAGAGGACAGCATCAGCAACTGGGCTTCCAGGATGGCGGCATTGCTCAGGGGCACGTGCACGGCCATCTGGTCACCGTCAAAGTCGGCGTTGAAGGCGCTACATACCAGCGGGTGCAACTGGATGGCTTTACCTTCTACCAGTTTGGGCTGGAATGCCTGGATAGACAAACGGTGCAGCGTGGGCGCACGGTTCAGCATCACCGGGTGGCCTTTCAGCACATTTTCCAGGATGTCCCATACCACGGCTTCCTTCCTGTCTACCAGCTTTTTAGCGGATTTAACGGTCTTTACGATGCCTCTTTCTATCAGCTTGCGGATAATGAACGGTTTGAACAGCTCTGCCGCCATGTCTTTGGGCAGGCCGCACTCATGCAGCTTCAGCTCGGGGCCTACCACGATCACGGAACGACCGGAGTAGTCCACACGTTTACCCAGCAGGTTCTGACGGAAACGGCCCTGCTTGCCCTTCAGCACGTCGGAGAGGGATTTGAGGGCGCGGCCGCCTTCTGCCTTCACCGCGTTGGATTTGCGGGAGTTGTCGAACAGGGAGTCCACGGCTTCCTGCAGCATACGTTTTTCGTTACGCAGGATCACCTCGGGCGCCTTGATCTCGATCAGGCGTTTCAGGCGGTTATTGCGGATGATCACCCGGCGGTACAGGTCGTTCAGGTCGGAAGACGCAAAACGGCCGCCGTCCAGGGGCACCAGCGGGCGCAGTTCCGGGGGAACTACGGGGATATATTGCATTACCATCCATTCAGGACGGTTCTCTACACGGCCATTGGCGTCACGGAAGGCTTCCACCACGCTCAGGCGCTTCAGGGCTTCCGCCTTACGCTGCTGGGAGGTTTCGGTAGCGGCCTGGTTACGCAACTGGTAGGAAAGGCTGTCCAGGTCTATGCGGGCCAGCATCATTTCCACGGCTTCCGCACCCATGCGGGCAATGAACTTGTTGGGATCTTCATCCGGCAACAGTTGGTTGTCCTTGGGCAGGGTGTCCAGTATGTCCAGGTATTCCTCTTCTGTCAGCAGGTCGCCGTAGTTCAGGCCTTTTTCCTGCTTGGCGCCCGCCTGTATCACCACGTACCTTTCATAGTATACGATGGTTTCCAGTTTTTTGGACGACATACCCAGCAGGTAGCCGATCTTATTGGGCAGTGATTTGAAATACCAGATATGTACAACGGGCACTACCAGGCGAATATGCCCCATTCTCTCACGGCGCACTTTCTTTTCCGTTACTTCCACACCGCAACGGTCGCACACAATACCCTTGTAACGGATACGTTTATATTTTCCGCAATAGCACTCATAGTCCTTTACAGGGCCAAATATCCTTTCGCAGAACAAACCATCACGCTCCGGCTTGTAAGTGCGGTAGTTGATGGTTTCCGGCTTCAGCACCTCTCCGTAAGAGCGCTCCAGGATTGCATCCGGGGAGGCCAGACTGATCGTGATGCTGTTAAAATTTGATTTAGGACGATTTTCTTTCTTAATGGCCATCTTTAATTAGCTTTTAGGTGCGTAGCCTTTAGCTGTTGGCTATTGGCAAATATTTTAAACCTTCTATTGCTGAAGGACTGCGTAGCTAATAGCGCAAGGCTATGAAGCTACGCAGCTTTTTATAAGACTATTCAAACTTCAGATCCAGGCCCAGACCACGCAGCTCATGGATCAACACGTTGAAGGATTCCGGCACACCGGCTTTCGGTATGTTGTCGCCCTTCACGATCGCCTCATAAGCTTTTGCACGGCCTACAATATCATCGGACTTGATGGTAAGCAGCTCCTGGAGAATGTTGGAGGCACCGTATGCTTCCAGCGCCCACACTTCCATTTCACCGAAACGCTGACCACCGAACTGCGCCTTACCACCCAGCGGCTGCTGGGTAATGAGGCTGTAAGGCCCGATGGAACGTGCGTGCATCTTGTCGTCCACCATGTGGCTCAGCTTGAGCATGTAGATCACACCCACGGTCGCCTTCTGGTGGAAGCGCTCGCCGGTTTCGCCATCCTGCAGGTAGGTGTGGCCAAAGCTCGGCAGCCCTGCCTTTTCGATGAACCCGGCTATTTCTTCCGTGGTGGCACCGTCGAAGATAGGGGTCGCAAATCTTACGCCCAGTTTCAGACCGGCCCAGCCCAGTACGGTTTCGTAGATCTGGCCGAGGTTCATACGGGAAGGTACGCCCAGCGGGTTCAGCACGATGTCTACCGGGGTGCCGTCTTCCAGGAAAGGCATGTCTTCATCACGCACGATCTTGGCTACAATACCCTTGTTACCGTGGCGGCCCGCCATCTTGTCCCCTACTTTCAGCTTACGCTTGCTGGCCAGGTATACCTTCGCCAGTTTCAGCACGCCTGCGGGCAACTCGTCACCAATGGAAATGTTGAACTTCTCGCGTTTGTAACGGCCCAGTTCCTCATTGTACTTGATGTTGTAGTTATGCAGCAGCCAGTTGATCTGGTCGTTGGTAGTATCGTCGGTGGTCCAGCCCAGCGGGTTCACGTTCTGGAAGTCTACATTGGCCAGGTTCTTCGGGGAGAACTTGGAGCCTTTGGATATCAGCACTTCGCCGTAGGTATTGGTGATACCGGCGGAGGTTTTATCCTTCAGCAGCACCAGCAGCTTATTCATCAGCACTTCCAGCAGGTCTTCCTCGTTCTTCTGGTGTATCTTTTCCAGTTTTTCCAGGGCCGCTTTCTCGCGGGTCTTGGAGTTCTTGTCCTTTTTGGCGCGGCTGAACAGTTTTTTATCTATTACCACCCCTTCGGTGCTCGGGGGCGCCTTCAGGGAAGCGTCCTTGGCATCGGATGCCTTGTCGCCGAAGATGGCGCGGAGCAGCTTTTCTTCCGGGGAAGGATCGGACTCACCGCGGGGGGTGATCTTACCGATCAGGATGTCGCCTTCCTTGATATGGGCGCCCACGCGGATGATACCGTTCTGATCCAGGTCCTTGGTGGCTTCTTCGCTCACGTTCGGGATATCCGGGGTCAGCTCTTCCTCACCCAGCTTGGTGTCGCGCACTTCCAGCTCGTATTCGTCAATGTGGATGGAGGTGAACAGGTCCTCACGCGCTACGCGCTCGGAGATCACGATGGCATCCTCAAAGTTGTAACCTTTCCAGGGCATGAAAGCCACTTTCAGGTTACGGCCCAGGGCCAGCTCACCACCACGGGTAGCGTAGCCTTCGGTGAGGAAATCGCCTTCCACCACATGCTGTCCTTTCTTCACGCAGGGACGCAGGTTGATACAGGTGCTCTGGTTGGTCTTAACGAACTTGGTCAGCCTGTAGATCTTCAGGTCGTCCTCGAAGCTCACCAGTTTCTGCATCTCGTCGCGGTCGTAGCGGACGTGGATCTCGTTGGCGTCCACAAATTCCACCACGCCTTTGCCTTCTGCTGTGATCTGCAGGCGGGAGTCACGTGCAGCTTTGGCTTCCAGGCCGGTGCCTACGATGGGCACTTCCGGCGCTATCAGCGGTACGGCCTGGCGTTGCATGTTTGAACCCATCAGCGCACGGTTGGCATCGTCATGCTCCAGGAAGGGGATCAGGGAGGCGCTCAGGCCCACGATCTGGTTGGGCGCCACGTCCATATATTCCACCTCTCCCGGGTCCAGGATGGGGAAATCACCGGTTTCACGGGATTTTACCTTATCGTTTACAAAAATGCCTTTGTCGTCCAGCGGGGCGTTGGCCTGGGCTATCTTCACCAGGTCCTCTTCTTCCGCGCTCAGGAATTCCACCTTGTCCATATCCACCTTACCTTCCTTCACTTTACGGTAGGGCGTTTCGATGAAGCCCATGTCGTTCACTTTGGCGTGCACGCACAGGGTGGATATCAGGCCGATGTTCGGGCCTTCCGGTGTTTCAATGGTACACAGGCGGCCGTAGTGGCTGTAGTGTACGTCGCGCACCTCGAAGCCGGCCCTTTCGCGGCTCAGACCGCCGGGGCCCAGCGCAGAGATACGGCGCTTGTGGGTGATCTCGGACAAGGGGTTGGTCTGGTCCAGGAACTGCGACAACTGGGAGGTACCGAAGAAGGAGTTGATCACGGAAGACAGGGTCCTCGCATTAATCAGGTCTACCGGGGTAAACACCTCGTTGTCGCGCACGTTCATCCGCTCGCGGATGGTACGCGCCATACGGGCCAGGCCCACACCGAACTGGGCGTACAGTTGTTCGCCCACGGTACGTACACGGCGGTTGCTCAGGTGGTCGATATCATCTATTTCCGCCTTACCGTTGGTGAGCTGCACCAGGTATTTGATGATGGCGATGATATCTTCCTTGGTCAGTACCTTCATATCCAGGCTGGTATTCAGGCCCAGCTTGCGGTTGATCTTGTACCGGCCTACATCGCCCAGGTCGTAGCGCTTGTCGGAAAAGAATAATTTATCGATAATACCCCTTGCTGTTTCATCATCCGGCGCATCGGCACCGCGCAACTGGCGGTAGATGTGCTGAACAGCTTCCAGCTCGGAGTTGGAAGTATCCTTGTTTAATGTATTGTAGATAATGGAGAAATCGCCGCTCACCTCTTCTTTCTGTACAAACACGCTTTTCACTCCCATATCCACGATGGTCTCAATATTGGCCTCATCGAGGATGCTGTCGCGTTCCAGCATGATCTCGTTACGCTCGATACTCACCACCTCACCGGTGTCCTCATCCACGAAGTCTTCAACCCAGCTTCTGAGCACGCGGGCGGCCAGCTTTTTGCCGGCATATTTCTCCAGGCTTTTCTGGTCTGCTTTTACTTCATCTGCCATGCCGAACAACTGCAGGATATCTTTATCCGTTTCATAGCCGATGGCACGCAGCAGGGTGGTAACCGGGAATTTCTTCTTCCGGTCTATATAAGCGTACATCACGTTGTTGATGTCCGTAGCAAACTCCATCCAGGCGCCCTTGAACGGGATCACTCTTGCGGAGTAGATCTTAGTGCCGTTAGGATGTATGGATTGCCCAAAGAAAACACCAGGGGAGCGATGCAGTTGTGATACGACCACGCGTTCTGCACCGTTGATCACGAAGGTCCCTCTCGGGGTCATGTAGGGAATGTTGCCTAAGAACACATCCTGCACGATGGTCTGGAAGTCCACGTGCTCTTCATCGTTACAGCTAAGGCGTAGCTTGGCCTTTAGCGGTACGGAATAGGTAAGCCCCCTCTCAATACACTCTTCAATCGTATAGCGCGGCGGGTCTACAAAGTAGTCGAGAAACTCCAGATTAAAGATATTCCTGGTATCTGTAATCGGGAAGTTCTCCTTGAACACTTTGAAAAGACCTTCATTGTTACGCTTGTCTGGTGTGGTTTCTAACTGGAAGAAATCCTTGAAAGATTGAATTTGGATAGCCAACAGATCCGGTGTCTCAGTCACTTGTTTGATCTTTCCAAAATTAACTCTTTCGTTTGCTTGGGCTTTTTTTAGAGACATATTCGAAGTTAGCAGTTATATGACTTGTATAAATTGTGAACAGAAATTCACAACGCAATCCGGGAAATTAAGATTTCTTCGTCAATATACCATCAAAAAAATAGTGAAAAGATGCTTTCCCAACGGGAATAAGGCCAAAAGTGCAGATGCACTTTTGACCTTTAAAAATCAGATCACTATACCGTGAATGTGGTATATCATCAAAGAATTACTGAACCTCAACTTCAGCACCAGCTTCTGTCAGCTTCGCTTTCAGGTCTTCTGCTTCGGCCTTGCTTACGCCTTCTTTCACCGGTTTCGGAGCACCGTCTACCAGTTCTTTGGCTTCTTTCAGACCCAGACCAGTCAGATCTTTTACGATCTTAACCACGTTCAGCTTGCTGGCACCAGCGCTTTTCAGGATAACGTCGAAGGAAGATTTTTCTTCAGCAGCGGCTGCGCCACCACCGTCGCCACCACCGGCTACTACTACTGCAGCGGCTGCAGGTTCAATGCCGTATTCGGCTTTCAGTACGTCAGCCAGTTCTTGTACTTCCTTAACAGTTAAGCCTACCAATTGTTCGGCCAATGCTTTTACGTCTGCCATTGTATAATGTTTTTTAGATAATTTTTTTAAATGTTGTTTACACAGAGTGTTTATATAGTGACTTGGAAGCCATGTTTAAAATTCCAAATTCCATTATCCAAATTCCAAATGATCTTCGCGAAACTCTCCGCATTTTGGAATTTGGGTTTTGGGATTTGGGCCTTACTCCGCAGGAGTTTCTTCTTTCTTCGCTTTTTCCAGCAAAGCGGCGATAACGCGCTTGGCGGGAGATTGCAGCAGACCGATAACGTCGCCGATAAGCTCGTTCTTGGTCTTGATACGGGTAAGCGCAGCCAGTTGATTATCGCCGGTATACACTTCATCCGCTACAAATGCTGCTTTCAGCACGGGCTTGTCGGTGTTGCTTTCTTTCCGGAAAGAGGAAAGGATCAGCGCGGGCTCTTTCGGGCTTTCGGAGAACATCAGGGCGGTTACGCCGTTCAGGGACTCGTAAACGCCGGTATATTTCTCTGCATCCAGGGACTCCAGCGCCTTACGGATCAGTGTGTTCTTCGCTACCTTCATTTCCACCTGCTTGTCAAAGCACACCCTTCTTAATTTATTCACCTGCTCTACGGTCAGAGATTCCGTATTGGTGATATAGAAGTTGTTATATTGTGTGAACTTGCTTTTCAGCAGCTCGATCACTTCGCTTTTTTGCTCTTTGTTCATTGCCATTTTGTTTTGCAATCCGCCACCCGGGCGTGATTAGATTTGAACAGATTTAGTGTCTATCAGGATACCGGGGCTCATCGTGCTGGCCATGGATAACCCTTTCAGGTAAGTGCCTTTGGCAGTGGTCGGTTTCAGCTTGATGATCGCGTTGATCAGTTCCAGCGAATTCTGCTCTATTTTTTCAGGAGCAAAGGAGATCCGGCCTATGGAAGCGTGGATAATACCCGCTTTGTCTACCTTAAAGGTGATCTTACCGCCCTTTACGTCATTTACGGCTGCTGTTACATCATTGGTAACAGTACCGGTCTTCGGGTTGGGCATCAGGTTACGGGGACCCAGTATCTTACCCAGCTTACCGATCTTGGGCATTACGGCAGGCGTAGCCACGATCACGTCCACGTCTGTCCAGCCGCCTTCGATCTTCTGGATAAATTCATCCAGACCTACATAATCTGCGCCGGCGTTTTTGGCGTCGGCTTCTTTATCGGGTGTGCACAGTACCAGCACCCTTTTGGTCTTACCGGTTCCGTGGGGAAGCGTTACAGAACCACGGATAGCCTGGTCGGCCTTCTTAGGATCAACGCCTAAGCGGATATGCAGATCGACAGAACTGTCGAACTTGGTACAGTTAATATCTTTTACGAGCGCAGCGGCGTCCTTCAGGGTATACACCTTGTTTTTGTCCACCTTTGCGTCAGCCGCTTTTCTTTGTTTAGTTGCCATTTGTCAAATGATTTTAAAGAATTTCCTGCTTACACAGGGTTGACATAATTAGTTTCCCCAGGGAGCGTCTCCTTCCACGGTAATACCCATGCTGCGGGCAGTGCCTGCCACCATGGTCATCGCGCTTTTCAGCGTAAAACAGTTAAGGTCGGACATCTTATCTTTGGCGATCGCCTCGATCTGAGCCCAGTCTACCTTACCTACTTTATTACGGTTCGGCTCCTTGGAACCACTCTGCAACTTGGCAGCTTCCATTAACTGAACGGCTGCCGGCGGCGTTTTAATAACAAAATCAAAGGATTTGTCGGTGTACACGGTCAGCAATACAGGCAGCACCTTCCCCATTTTGTCCTGGGTACGGGCATTGAACTGCTTGCAGAACTCCATGATATTCACACCTTTGGAACCCAGGGCGGGCCCGATAGGAGGTGCAGGGTTGGCCTGGCCGCCCTTTACCTGCAATTTTACGTACGTTGCAATCTCTTTTGCCATAATACTTGTTTTAATTTGGTGAAAACGTCCTGCTTACCGCAGAACTCCCAAACTAAAAGGTGTTAAAATTTAACCTTTTAAATTAAATTTTGCCTTTTAAAGGGGATGCAAAGGTAGATAATAATATTAAGTTGGCAAAAAGAATTTAAAGTTGGGCATTCTTTTTGCTTATAAGGGAAATTTTTGACAATTCTATTGCAATTCTCCATGATTGGGGCTTGTCAAAACAGGTAGCAAAGATAATCAATTATCCCGGTTCTATGTACCTTTAGGCCAAATTTACCCTTTATGAAATATCTGTTGTTCACAGCTACCCTGCTGTGCCTGCTGCCCCTGCTCCATCCGGCCCAGGCACAATCTGCAGAAGAACAGGCTGCCCAAAAAGCCTGGATGGACTATATGACCCCCGGCCCCATGCACGAAATGCTGGCCAAATCAGACGGGGAATGGGAATTCACCATGACCTCCTGGATGGCCCCCGGCGCCGAGCCCATGAAAAGCACAGGCAAAACCGTGTATAGCATGATACTGGGCGGGCGCTACCAGCAGTCCCAAAACACCGCCAGCTTCATGGACATGCCCTTTGAGGGCATCGGCACCCTGGGCTATGATAATGCCAAAAAGGTATTTGTCAGCTCCTGGATCGACAACATGGGCACCGGCATTACCTACATGGAGGGCAAGCCGGACGCTTCCGGCAAGATCATCATCTTTACCGGCAAAATGCTGGACCCCTCCACCGGCAAGGACTATGATGTACGGGAAGTTTTTGAGTGGGTGGACGAGAACACTCACAAAATGGAAATGTACTCCACCATGAACGGCCAGGAGTCAAAGACCATGGAACTGGTGTTTACCCGCAAATAATTGTATAAAGCGCCGGCCCTGGCTGGTTTCGGAACACCGGCCAGGGCCGGCGCTCCCCTGCTTTCTATTATTATTACAGGCTGTCCGCCATTTTTCTGAGCCGCGCTGTCCAGAAACCCTCCGGCAGCCTTTCATGGCCGCCGCTGCGGATCAGTTGCAGTTTGGCCTCCCCGTTATAGAACGGGTGCGGGAAGAGCATGGCCATCACTTTCCGCTGCATGGCCGGCTTGTCCTTAAAATACGCCAGCAGGCCTTCCAGGCCGGCAGGGTCCCGCAGCACATAGAAAACGCACATATCTGTAAAGAACTCCACCAGGTATTTCTTTTTCCGGTTGACCCTGGCTGGCCTGTTGAAATATCCTTCCACCGCTTCCTGCTTTACCGGGCCATAATATATAGACGCCTGCAGGCGGGGATCGTTATCCCAGCTTTTTACGAGGTAGTGGTCTATATGCTGTTCCAGCAGCAGGAAAATACGCTCCCGGTCCTCCTGGTAAAGCTCAAAAAAATGCCCGGGGCCGGAAAATATCCAGGTCAGCAGGTTGCGCCCCTTGTTAACAGGCAGGAAAGACACGGGACCGCCCGGGCACAGCAGGCCCTCCAGTAAATCCAGGGTAATGTCACGGCTTAAGGCCAACTGCTTTTCCGTAAAAGGAGCCAGCGCCGCCATATGTTCCCGCCGGGCAATAAGACGCGCAAAAAGGGCATGCAGCTCCTCTACAGGGCGGATGGTCCCGCCCTTGTACAGGCATTGATCCCCTTTGAGAGAAAACGCATCCAGGTAATCTTCCGGGGCGGGATGGAAAAATAACAGGAAGCGAAAAAGTGTTTCCATATACTGTTCCCGGTGCTCCACCGGCCCGGTGCTGCGCAGGAACAGCAGGTTCTTCAGGCAGAACAGCTTCAGGCGCCTGTTAATGGCGGATGGCCGGGGCGCATACCGTAACGCGTCCAGCAGTATCTCCGCCAGGAAAAGAAGGTCGTGCAGCCGCCCGCCTCCCTCCTGCGCCGCTATTTCCCCGTATAACTCTGCGGACAGGAAGTCGTCAATAGACAGCTCCGGCGCATCCCGGTAGCAGCAGGCATATACGCGCCCGTGCTTTTTATTCACCAGCAGGCCGTCTGCCGAAAACAGGTCACCCCGGGCGCCCGTTGCCCGCATATCGCTGTAGGCCACCAGTTCTTTGATATCCCGTTTTTCCATGTTATTTACACTTTATTTCCCGCACCTTTTTCCACTTCCCTTTCTCCTTTTTGAATATTTCGATCTTCTGTATTTTTTCCCTGAAGCCTTCAAGCCGGTCCACACCTATTCCATAAGCGCCCCGCTCATTGCTCTTGGTAAGTATTTTATCCGTGTTTTTACTTTCCCCGCCTACCATGTCTTCATAGTCCAGCGTATTGGTCGACAGGAAATCGTTGATGCTGTCGTCCGTATGGAATACAACTTTAAAATCCGACTTTTTGGCGGTGTCATAGGTTTCGCCTATGGATACCCATTTGGCGCCACGTGAGTTGTTGGGCCCTCTTACCAGGCCCTTGTTATCGATGGTGAGATCCTTTTCCGCGGCGCTCATGGTGCGGATCACCTGCTGCACCAGCCCGAACACATCTATGAACACGTTCGGGTCTGTTACATAGCTGTATAGCGACCAGCCGCCTGCCAGCCGCCCGGGGTCCTGGCTGATGTATATCCCATCCGCCGGGGCGTAATAACGGAAACGGTTATAGTATAGCCCCGTTTCCGCATCCTCATACTGCCCCTGGTACCGGAAAGGCATCAGCGCGCCATCGCCTGCTAACTTACGCAGCCTGCCATAAATATCCAATTCCCCGGCCCACACCTGTTTCCCGCTCACATCATACACCTCGCAGGGCGTGCCCAGGTGGTCCGCTACCACGGCGTACTGCCCGCTGCCGCCCAGCCTTGCAACCGGTGTATGACAGCCTTCTTCAAATACCCAGGTGAGCAGTGCGGCAGCAGGCACCGGCTCCGGATGGCTTTGCCGGATGTCTCCCAGCTCGTCTATTTCCGTAACGGGCCTGTCCTTTGCAGGATATTGCCACTCATGCAGGGGCACATTGCCATCCCATACAAAACGGGTCAATTGTCCTTTGTACAGCTTTTCAGTACGCCGGCGCAGGGGATCATAGCGGAATTCCACGGACTGCCCGTCCGGCCGTACCACGTTCTTCAGCATACCGTTGCTGTACCATTCATAGGTCCATGTCATGCCCGTGCGGGTTATTATTCTCTTTACCAGCCGGCCCTCCTCATCGTACAGGAAGCGGGCATCCCCAGTGAACTGCAACCGGCCGCCGGCTCCGTAGCTGCGGTCCTGCCGCTCCCTGGTCTGGTAGAGGTTACCCGCCTTATCGGGCAGGCGGTAATCATATTGCCCGTCTTCGTATTGCGCCCAGGCCAGGTTGCCAAAATCATCATACCCGAACCTGACTGCGCCATTCTGCAACCCGTTCACGATCTGCTTCAGCCGGCGGTTAGCGTCCCAGCGATAGTGCCGGCGGCGGATGCTGCGCTCCCCGCTGTTCACCAGGTGGCTTTCCGGCATGCCGGCTTTGTCATAGCTCCAACTGCTTTTTACGCCGCCCGGCAGGCTGCGCGCTATTTCCAGCCCCAGTGGGTTGCGTGCTATTTCGGCTGTCCAGGGAGTGGGCATACCTGCTGCCTGCGCCTGTATGCCTGTTATGTATCCGGCTGCATTACGCTGCAGTTGGATGTCTGCGCCCAGGCTGCTCTGTAAACGGCTGCGCCGGCCGTCCCCTCCATAGGTGCTGCTGACCGTACAGCCGTTCTGCCACTCCTGCACCACGCGGCCCATTACATCGCGCTGCAAGCGGAGGGTGCCATGCTCGTTTATGGCTTCAACAAGCTGTCCATTACGGTCATAGCTATACGTTTCCCAGGTGCCATCGTCATATTCCGCACGGGTCAGGCGGCCATTGTAATCGTACTCGTATTCAGTCCAGCGGCCGCCCGGGCGCTCCAGCTTCACTACCTTCCCGGTTACATCCCGTTCATACCGGCGGCTGATACCGTCAAAGCCGGTCTCCTGTATAACATCTCCCCGCTGGTTGCGGGTAAAGCGATAGATTTCCCCGTGCTCATTCACCACGCCGGTCAACTGTTCTTCCTTGTTGTAGACGAAATAGATCCTGGCGCCATTTTCCTCCCGCGTTTTCAGGCTACCCAGCGGCGTATAGGTAAAGCGCACCTGGTGATGTTTGTCTGCAAGCTGCAGCACCTCGTCATAGGCATTGTACTGCAGCCGGATATGATTGCCATCCGGCAGGTGCACTTCCGTTACCCGGCCCAGGTTATCGTACCGGAAATATTGCTCCTGCAGCAGGGGATTCACCGACCGGGTGCAGCGGCCCCAGGAGTCATGCTCCCAGGTGGAGCGGGCGCCATCCGGCAGAGTCAGCACAGCCAGGTTATGGTCTTCGTCATAAGCCAGCAGGGTTTGCTGTTCCTGCTCCTCCTCTATCCTGCTGAGCAGGTTGTGCACATTATAGCGGAAAATGGTAATGCCGCCGTCTGCCTCCGTAATGGTATGCAGCAGCCCTTTATGTTTTTCATTTTTGTGATAAATGTAGGTACGGCTGTTGCCCTGCGGATCGGTAGCCAGGATCAGCCGGTCCTCCGCATCATAGCGGAAGGTGTAGGAGCTGCCATCCGGCTGTACAATGCCGGTGCGGTTGCCCCGCCCGTCATACGTATACCCGGTAACGTTAGCCTCCTCGTCTATCTCGCGGTACAGCTCAAAATGCTCCGTGTACTCAAAGAACCGGGAATGCCCCAGGGGGTCTTTTACCTGGGTCACTACATAGTCCGGCGTATAATAGTAGGTAGTGGTGTGCCCCAGGGAATTGGTCACCAGGTTGTAGCCCTTTTCCGGGTGATATTCGATCCATCCTTCCAGCAGGCCACCGTCGCCCCAGGTATGGATACAGCGGGCCTTTTCACCGCTGCCTTCGTATTCCCAATAGAAAGTCTGCCCGTTACGGTCCGTTTTCTCCACCATCAGGTGGTTACGGTAGCGGATGCGGGTGGCCTGCCCCAGCGCATCGGTTATTTCCGCCAGGTCGCCGGCCTCGTTATAGGCGTAGCGCACCATTACCTGCTCCTGGCCACGGTGGCGGGCCTTTACTTCCGTGATGCGGCCCTGCGCGTCATTTTCCATCTCCAGGCGCCGGCCCACACTGTCCGTTACCTGCAACAAGTGACCTTTGCTGTTGTAGTGGAAGCTGATCTTAAAACCTGCCTCATGGCGAATGGCGTACAGCCGGTACTGGGCGTCCAGCGGGTGCAGTTGGCGAAAGTGATAATACAGGCGCTCCCCATGATCAAACAACTGGTACTCATCCAGGTCCGTGCGGGTAAGGGTCAGTTTTTCATGCCGGTTATAATCGCTGTTGCCGGCATAGGGCAGTAATTCAAAGATGGCGCTGCGCCCGTCGCCCAGCAGCACCGCGGTGGCATCTTCCTCTTCAAAGGGCTGTACGCGCATATCGTAGCCCAGTTGGGTGCCGTAGCCCAGCACCCCTTCCTGGGAGCTGTCGCTGTTCCAGGAACGCTCCCATTTCAGCGGGATGGGACCGGGCAACTCAAAATCCGTAACATCGTAGATCACAATGCCCTGCACAAGGTCTACCGGCTCAAAGCCTTTTTTACAGAGGAAAGCACTGAGCTTGTTGCTGCCAAACTTCCCTTTCAGGGTTTTCTTCATGGCATGGTTAAATCCTTTCAGTGCGCCACGGCCGGCCTTTCCCAGCCCTTTCATCAACGCGCCAAAACCAAAGGACATCACCAGGTTCAGCAAAGCGCCGCCCCAGTCCGGCACATAAGGGCCGCCTACCATGACCGGCCGGCCAAAGGACAAGGGGATGGAAAAAGACGTAGGCAGGTACAGGCTGGGAATAGGCTTGAATTTTTTTCCCGGCTGCAGCGAGAGCGGGATACCGATGTCGTTACAGGTCATCAGCATATGGCCGGAAGGGCTCATGAGATTGCCCTCCACTTTCACGCGCTTGCTGCCGAAGAAGTTCACGGAGTCATGCCCGATCATGGGCGCCAGCAGGAAGGGGCCGCCCATGGGAATATGGAACAGGATAATGAAGATGCCGCTGGTATCGCTTTTGCCGCGGGGTACGTGATTAATTTTGGTGGTAGCGCCAATGAATGGAATATAGTCCATCGGGTCTACTACCAAACCAATATACGGGTGTGGCAGCGGAATGGGAAAACCGAACAATAAAACGATATGGATATCCAGCCCTATAACGGGGATAAAATGCTTATTACTCACCAACATGGCTTCCGGTTAATATGGGTTACGCGGTTCAACGTTGTGCCGTGGAGGTATGGGGGGAAAACGGGACGGGTGTTCAAAGATAACAAACGCGCCACAATCACATACATGATTGTGGCGCTCTCAAAAATATTACCGTTCAGCCTGGGTTATTAGCTGATCTTTTCTACCTGCATAAAGTTCAGTTCCACGGGCGTGGCGCGGCCGAAGATCTTTACGGTCACCTTCAGCTTTTTCTTGTCTTCTATCACTTCTTCAATTACGCCGTTGAAGTCGTTGAACGGACCATCAATGATCTTGATGGTTTCGCCAACAATGAAGGGCTCGCTCATGGTGATGCCCTGATCGCTCATTTCATCTACCTTACCGAGCATTTTGTTTACTTCCGCCTTGCGCAGGGCTACCGGGTGTTCTTTTCCCAGGAAGTGGATCACACCGGAAACATTGCGGATGGCCTGTATCACTTCATCGGTCATTTTACCGTCTATGGCTTCTATCATGACATAACCGGGATAAAAGTTCTTTTCGCGCATGACCTTTTTACCGGCCTGCACTTTATATACTTTTTCTACCGGCAGGAATACCTGGGTGATCACATTGCCCCAATCTGAACGGCGCACCTCAATATCCAGGTACTCTTTCACCTTCTTTTCCTTGCCACTGACAACGCGCAGCACGTACCATTTTGTTTCCTGTCCGGGAGTGCTTACTTCCTGTCCAGGGTTATTGGATGCATCCATCATTAAAACATTTTATAGTATTGAGTGAGCACTACATTGGAGAGTGCATCCATGCCCCATACGATCAGCGTGATGATAACGGTGGCTATCAGCACGATCATGGTAGAGGACTGGAGCTCCTGCCAGGTAGGCCAGGACACCTTGTGCACCATCTCGTGGTAGGACTCCTGAAAATAGTTTCTGATCTTGTTCATAGTAATACTGCTAATGGTGAAAAGTGAACAGTGAAAAGTGAATGTAGCAAATTTTTGCAAATATCATTCACCATTCACTATTCACTTTCACCAGGTTCAAGCACGGGCAACAGGATTCGAACCCGTATCAACGGTTTTGGAGACCGCTATTCTACCATTGAACTATGCCCGTGTAAAAAGCCATTAGCGGTGCGCTTTTAGCTTTTAGCAAATCTACAACAAAACCCGCTAATCACTAATTGCTAAATGCTAATGGCCTTTATTATAAAGCGAGATGCTTATTTGATGATCTCAGTAACCTGACCGGCACCTACGGTACGGCCGCCTTCGCGGATAGCGAATTTCAGACCTTTGTCCATGGCGATGGGAGCGATCAGCTTCACAGTCAGGGACACGTTATCGCCGGGCATTACCATTTCCACACCTTCTGCCAGTTGCACTTCACCGGTTACGTCGGTAGTACGGAAGTAGAACTGGGGACGGTATTTGTTGAAGAACGGCGTGTGACGGCCACCTTCATCCTTGCTCAGTACGTACACTTCGCATTTGAATTCAGTGTGCGGAGTGATGGAACCGGGTTTGCAGATAACCATACCGCGCTTGATATCTTTCTTTTCAATACCGCGCAGCAGCAGACCTGCGTTGTCACCAGCTTCACCTTCGTCCAGGATCTTCTTGAACATTTCCACACCGGTACATACAGAGTTCAGGGATTTTTCGATCAGACCTACGATCTCAACGGGTTCGTTGATCTTGATCTTACCGCGCTCGATACGGCCGGTAGCCACGGTACCACGACCAGTGATAGAGAACACGTCTTCTACAGACATCAGGAACGGCTGATCAACCGGGCGGGGAGGCAGCGGAATGTACTCATCCACAGCAGCCATCAGCTCGTCGATAGCACCTACCCATTTGTCGTCGCCAGCCAGCGCGCCGGTAGCGGAACCTTTGATGATGGGGGTGTTGTCGCCGTCGAAACCGTTTTTGCTCAGCAGGTCGCGGATCTCGATCTCTACCAGTTCCAGCAGTTCGGGATCGTCTACCAGGTCAACTTTGTTCATGAAAACTACAATACGGGGTACACCTACCTGCCTGGCCAGCAGGATGTGCTCCCTTGTTTGCGGCATCGGACCATCTGTAGCGGCCACCACCAGGATAGCACCATCCATCTGCGCAGCACCAGTGATCATGTTCTTCACATAGTCAGCGTGGCCCGGACAGTCAACGTGAGCATAGTGACGGTTAGCTGTCTGATACTCAACGTGAGCTGTATTGATGGTAATACCTCTTTCTTTTTCTTCGGGGGCCGCATCGATCTCGTCATATCCTCTCTTCTCTGCCATGCCCTTGCTAGCCAAAATGGTTGTAATGGCAGCAGTCAAGGTAGTTTTACCGTGGTCCACGTGGCCGATGGTGCCAATGTTTACGTGGGGTTTATCCCGCTTAAAGGTTTCTTTTGCCATTGTATTTTCTTTTTAGATGGTTTGTAAAGATTGTATTAATAGTTGTTTAAAAAACTGTTTTACAAACTTGCGCAGTTGATGGGAATTGAACCCATGCCCTTTTCCGACAAGAGAACCGGAACTGCTCTACCACTGAGCTACAACGCTTAGTTATGCTAAACTTTGATCAGCAGGCCGAAAAGGAATTACTGAAACAATATTGGAGCTGTTGATGAGAATTGAACTCACGACCTCTTCCTTACCAAGGAAGTGCTCTACCCCTGAGCTACAACAGCTTTTGTGCTTAATGCAGCATGCTTAGCGCTTTGGAACAGGACGTTCCGCGTTATGCATGCAACATTTTATGCGAGCGGGAGACGAGGTTCGAACCCGCGACCTACAGCTTGGAAGGCTGTCGCTCTACCAACTGAGCTACTCCCGCATATGATGGAAATTCCAAAGAACAAATTCCAGGTTCCAATCTCCGCGTTTCATCATCATCATTCAACAACTAAGTTCCGCCTCTGCGGAGGGCAAAAGCGGAACTCAATCGTGTAGTGGGCAGGATAGGATTCGAACCTATGAAGTCGAAAGACAGCGGATTTACAGTCCGCCCCATTTGGCCACTCTGGAACCTGCCCTTTAGTTAAATTCCAATATCCAAAACCCAAATTCCAAAATTCCGCATTCAAACAACCAGATTCGGTTTGGAATTTGGCTGTTGGGATTTGGATCTTGTCCCGGCATAGCCGGGACTGAGCCAGCAGAGGGATTCGAACCCCCGACCCACTGATTACAAATCAGTAGCTCTGGCCAACTGAGCTATGCTGGCATACCAAGTATTTTGCGTAGCAGGGCACCCGGATAAGGAAGCGCAAAAATAACAGCTTTGATGTAATCTCAAAATTTGTTTTTTCAGCTCCGGGATACACTTCTTTTTTTACCTGATCTGTTTTGGCTAAAATGCCCTACAGTAAAGAACTTTACTACCCTCGCCGATCCCTTTTTGAATCGGGATGGCAAAGGTAGTAAAGAGGATATTAACTTCAAAATATTTTTCAGGATTTACTGAAATTTCTTCTCTTTTTGCCGTTTGATCTGGTTAACGGCGGCATTAAAGGCGAGATCGAAGGATTCTTCAAAGGATTTGGACTCATGCTTTACAAAGAGGTCGTGGCGGGGTATACGGATCTTTATTTCAGCTATCTTGTCTTTGATCTGGTGCGCTACATTGTCTAATTTTAGAAATACATCCACACTGACGATACGGTCGTAAAAATTGGAAAGCTTCTGGATCTTCTTGTTCACATGATCAATAAGTTTGGAATCTGCATCAAAATGCACCGTTTGGATTTGAACGTTCATGACACTAAATTTTAATATTTAACAATCTCAAATCAAATTGGTAAACATGACTTCATAGGCTATTTTTTAAAGAACTGACCATGTACATGATTGCATTACTAATTTAGTGCTTTTTGTTGTTTTTAGCACGATTCCCACTTAATAATTTGTTAACATTGTTAAACCGCTACGCCTTCGGATGTGCCTGCCGGAACACGTCCTTCAGCTTTTCGATGGTATTATGGGTATACACCTGCGTGGCCGCCAGGCTGGAATGCCCCAGCAGCTCCTTGATGGCGTTGATGTCCGCCCCGTTATTGGTGAGGTGGGTGGCAAAGGTATGCCGCAGTACGTGCGGGCTCTTGCGGGTAATGGTGGTGATCTGGTGCCGGGTAAGGTAGCCCCTTACCATATTGTATACGTACTTGGGATACAGCTTGCGCCCGCTCCCGGGATGCACGATCAGTACATCCGCCGCGGGATTTTCCAGCTCCCGCCGCTTGCGCGCCGTATAGTCCTGCAACTGTGCCAGCAGCTCCCTGCTGATGGGAATGATCCTTTCTTTACTGCCCTTTCCCAGCACCTTGATGCTGAGATTGCCGGTATCTACCTGCCGCTCCTGCAGGTGTATCAGCTCGGACAACCGGATGCCGGTATGGTACAGCAGCTCAAAGATCAGCCGGTGGGTATGCCCTTCCAGGTCCGGGGTAAAAATGGAAGCGTCTTCCTGGCCGCGGCGCATGCTGCGGTTGTCCTCCAGGGCCTGCATGCCCTTTTCGTCTATAAACCCCGGCAGGCGGCGGCTTACCTTGGGCGCTGTTACCCGGGTCATAGGCGTTTGGGATATGAGCCCCAGCCTGACCATATACTTGAAAAAGGATTTGAGCGCGGATATTTTGCGGTTAACGGTGCGCGGCTGCTGTTTTTCGGCCATCAGGCCTGCCAGCCAGGTACGGATATGCTGGTGGCTGATGGCATTCAGCTCCGGCTGCCCGTACTCTTTGGCAAGAAAGGTAAAGAATTGATGGAGATCCTGGCGGTAAGCGGTAAAAGTATGCGCTGAATAACGCCTTTCCAGTTGGATGTAGGATAAGAACCGGTCTACCGCCGGGTGTAATGGTGCTTCGCTCAACACAAAAAAATTGATGATTGTAAAGTTAAACAAAACCTTACAATCATCAAGTATTTTGAGCGCTGAGAGCTTTGCGCGATTAAGCTTCGATCTTGCCGCTGGCCAGCTGCTGACGGTACACCGCTTTCAGCACCTGGTTACGACGCTTTACGGAAGGCTTGGTAAAAGACTGACGGCTGCGCAACTGCAGCAGTATGCGTGCCTTTTCAAACTTTTTCTTGTACTTCTTCAGCGCCTTGTCAATGTTTTCGCAATCTTTAGAATCGATAATCAACATAGTAAATGCTCCTTTAATATTTTTTAGGGAAAGCAAAGATACGACATTGTTTTAAAAAAACAAACGCGATGTGCAGGCGGGCAGATAGGCCAATGTGCAGTGATTTGCCCTATCTTCGCCGTTATCAACCCATTTGTACATCTGCACATTAAAGTTATGTTCACAGGTATTATTGAATCATTAGGAGAAGTATTATCCACCCAACAGGCCGGCGGCAACCTGGTCATCACTATTGGTACGCCGCTGGCCCGGGAGCTGAAAGTAGACCAGAGCATTGCCCACAACGGGGCCTGCCTGACCGTAACCCGCCTGCTGGAAAACGCCTACGAAACCGTGGCGGTAGCCGAAACCCTGCAGAAAACCAACCTGGGCCAGCTGGTCCCCGGGCAGTTGGTGAACCTGGAAAGGGCCATGCTGTTCAACGGCCGTATTGACGGCCACCTGGTACAGGGCCACGTAGACGGCATAGGGGAATGCCGCTCCAAAACGGAGCAGGACGGCAGTTGGCAGTACCGCTTCCGCTACCCCGCCGCCTTTGCCGGCCTGCTAGTGGAAAAAGGGTCCATCTGCCTGAACGGTATCAGCCTCACCGTGTTTGATGTTACAGACCAGGAGTTTTCCGTGGCTATTATCCCCTACACTTACGAGCATACCAATATAGCTGCCGTTGCGCCCGGCCATACCGTTAACCTGGAATTTGATATATTGGGGAAATATGTAGTAAGAAATATGAGGTAGGAGATCAAATATTCAACCCATGAACCTCCTGAACATACAACATCCTATCATCCAGGCCCCTATGTTCCTGGTGAGCAACGAGCCGATGGTAAAGGCCGCCATGGACGCCGGCATTGCCGGTACCTTCCCTTCCCTGAATTTCCGGAAGGAAGGTGAGCTGGAAACCCTGCTGCAGCGGCTGAATGCGCACCAGGCCGCCAGCCGCGGCACTTACGGCGTAAACCTGATCGTTCAAAAGACCAACCCGCTGTACCTGAAGCACCTGGAAGCCTGCGTAAGCGCCCATGTGCCCTTTTACATCACCTCCCTGGGCAATCCAAAGCAGGTGATCACCGCCGCCCACAGCTACGGCGCCAAAGTGCTGTGCGATGTTACCAACCTGCAGCACGCGGAAAAGGCCGCCCAGGCCGGCTGTGATGGCTTTATAGCCGTCTGCGCCGGGGCAGGCGGGCATGCCGGCCCCTACCCTATGCACGTGCTGGTGCCGGCGCTGCAAAAGGCATTCCCGGACAAATTCCTGGTAGCTGCCGGCGGTATTGCCACCGGCCGGCAAATGGCCAGTGCGCTGGTGCTGGGCGCGCACGCCGCCTCCATCGGCACCCGCTTTATTGCCAGCCGGGAAGCCACTGTAAGCGATGCCTACAAGCAGGCCATCCTGGAATACGGCATGGAGGACATTGTGCTCACGGAACGACTCTCCGGCACTCCCTGCAACATCATCAACACCCCCGCCGCCAAAAAAATAGGCTATAAGCAAAACTGGATGGAAAAACTGCTGAGCCGCAATCCCCGCACCCGTAAATACTTCAAAATGCTGGTGCAGTTGCGGGGCATGAAGAAACTGGAACAGGCCATCCGCCCCGGCTCCTACCAGCACCTCTGGAGCGCCGGGCAAAGCGTGGAAATGGTGGAGGACATTACTTCCGTACAGGAAATTGTGGACCGCCTGGTCAGCGAGCTGGCCGCTGCCTTAAAAGAAGCCGGTAATTATAAAGTATAACCCACCACACCATACCGGCAGCCGTATCCGGATAAATTTTTATATTTACCCCTTTGTTTTGGAATGCAGTTAACCAGTTAATTCATCAAACCCAATAAACACAAGAGAATGAAACATTCCCTGAAGCCTTTATTCCTCTTCAGCGCCTTATTTATCCTGGCCTGTAACAGCAACAACAAGAATGGCCAGCAGCAGGATGCTGACACGACGGCCGGCACCGGTACCGCCGGCGAAGCACAGGCCACCACGGCGCCGCAGGGCCAGGCTTTCGACATCAACAGTATTCCCGTTTCCGACAAGGACCTGGGCGCCTTCCCCTACTTCAGCACGCCGGAAGGTTTCCGCTACCAGGTAGAGGAAGACAAGGAATTTCACCGCATCTATCACTTCGTGGATAATAAGCTGGTGCCGGTTGAAGGCCGTACCTTCACCGCCTATATATTTCATGATGAAGCCAAACGAAAGGAGTTTGAGCCCCTGCTGTTTGAAAGGAACTATGACAACCTGATCAAAAGCCTGGGCGGCGTGCTGGTGGCCGAAGGCCATATTCCCCCATCGGAGCTGGAAAGGCTGGGACGGGACGAGCTGTATAAATACCACGGGCCTGCCGATATCTGGAACGACGACGTGAAAACCTACGTGATCCGCAAGCCCGGGGCGGAAATATGGGTGCAAACCAGCCATAATACCGCCGGCGGTTCCATTGTAGTGTCCCAGAAAGGCGAAATGAAGCAAACCGCCTCCATCATCAGGGCCGACGAAATGAAGCAGGAGCTGGACAGCAAAGGGCATATTGCCTTATACATTAATTTTGATACAGACAAGGCAGACATCAAATCCGAGTCCCAGCCGGTGATGGACGAGATCTATAAACTGCTGTCCGACAACGGGGATCTGAAAATTTCCATCGAAGGCCATACGGACAATACCGGCAATGCTGCGCACAACATGGAGCTGTCCGAACAGCGGGCGGCTGCGGTGAAGAACGCGCTGACCGGGAAAGGCATCGCCGCCAACCGGCTGGAAAGCAAAGGACTCGGTCAGACCCAACCCCTTGCGGATAACGGCACCGAGGACGGGAAAGCAAAGAACCGCCGGGTGGAACTGGTGAAAAAATAAGGTCAAACTTTTTAACAGATGAAGCGATTCCTGCTCGGCATCTTTTTACTCCAGCCCCTCCTGCTCGGGGCGCAGCCGGTAGTAACAGGCGTTACGGCCTATTACGACACCACTGCCGTGGTGGAACTGTACAACCAGGCGCCGGTGGGGCTGGAGATTACCTACAGTAATGGCGATGTACGGCAAACGGAAGGCTTCCTGGACGGAGATTACCGCTGGCGGGCCATTAAAGTGAGCACACCCGACGGCGAGTTCCGTAACGGCTACCTCCGTTTTGACCGGCAGCGGCTGGCACAGCAGCATTACCAGGTAAAACTGCTGGTATCCCTGCCCGATGCAGGCAACCACCCTCCCTTTGAAACCACCCTGCAGCTTCCCTACATTACCGGGATACGTTTTAATCATTATGCCGACAGCCTGAAACGGGGCATCCACTTCTACCTGAACGTGGAAGGCCGCTTCAGCACCGGCAAAGTGTACCCGCTGGATACTTCCGCCGTACGGCTGGAAAGCTCCGCCGGTCAGCTACTGGGGCAGGACCTGCTGCTTAAGACCGGCGATACTACCCGGTTCATCACCGTAAAGGCGGTGTATAAAAGCAAGCCCACCCTCAAAGTCGAATCCATTGTTCCTGTAAAGCAAAAAGCGGATGACGACTCCATGATCATCCAGGATAAGCAAGACGTATTTAACAATCGAAAGCGAAAAAAAGGCAATTAGATCAGCATCCTTGCTTTCAGCTCCAGGTACTTGTTAATGACCTGCACGGTAAGCTGCTGGGGCGTGCACAGTAAGGACATAATGCCATACTTGGAGAGTTCCCGGGCGATCAGCTTTTTTTCATAGGCAAACTGCTGGGCGATCACCTGCTTATAAATATCTTCCACGCCGCGGGCCGGCTGCTCAGACATCTCTTTCAGCGCCGTATTCTCAAAGAACACCACCAGCAGCAAATGGTAGCGCGCCAGCTTGCGCAGGTAAGGCAACTGCCTTTGCAGGCCGGGCATGGATTCAAAATTGGTAAAAAGGATCAGCAGCGAGCGTTGCGATAAAGCGCTCCTGAGCGAAATGCTCAGCTTTTCATAATCGCTTTCCTGCCATTGGGTTTCCTGGGCATACAGCATTTCCAGCAGCTTGTTCAACTGCGTTTTTTTATTGCTGGCCGGCAGTATTTCCATTTGCTGCGCCGCAATAGTAGCCAGCCCGGACTTGTCGCCCTTCTGCAGGGCTACGTTGCTGAATATCAGGGTGGCGTTAATGGCGTAGTCCAGCAGGGTGAGCCCTTCAAAGGGCATTTTCATAGTACGGCCCTTGTCTATCACGCAGTATACCTGCTGGGAGCGTTCTTCCACGTAGGTGTTTACCATCAGGTTATCCCGGCGGGCCGTGGCTTTCCAGTTCAGCATCCGCACATCATCGCCGCGCACATATTCCTTGATGTGGTCAAATTCCATGCTGTGGCCAACCGTGCGCTTTTTATGCACGCCCAGCTCGCTCAGCCGGTTCATAAAGGACATCAGCTCAAAATTGCGGAGCTGTAAGAAAGAGGGGTATGTTTTTACCAGTTGCTCATTCTCAAAAACAAAGCGGCGCCTAACCAGGCCAAAAGGGCTGGCGGCAAATACGTTGGTGTTACCGAACTGGTAGGCGCCCCGTTCCACCGGCCGCAGCGTAAAGTGAAACTCCTGTTGCGCGCCGGGCTTGAGCCGGGTTTTCAGCACATGGTCCCGCAACTGGAACTGGAAAGGCAGCTCGTCCATTACCGTCAGCGCAGCCGGGAAGCGGTACCGGCTGCTCACGGTGATCAGCACCTCGTTATCATCCCCGTTGCTGAAGCGCACCGGCGTGCGGCGTTCCAGGCTCAATGGCGCTGCCGCAGCGTACAGCAGGGCCATATCCAGCAGCAGCAATACCACTAGCGCCGCAAAGATCAGCAGCGCAATATTGTATACCGGCGGGAAAAAGAAGGCCAGGATGAACAGCAATACGTTGCCGCCCAGGCACAGGTAAAACCGGGTACCAAAAAATAGAGAACCGTAAAGCTGCTTCAGTTTCATCCCTTATAATTTATATTTCACCTCTTACTTCCTACTTCTTACCTCCTACTTCTTACTTCTTACTTCTTACTTCCTACCTCGGCACCTCCACGGCCTTCACGATCTGGGCAATCACCTCATCGGCGGCAATGCCCTCCATTTCGCGCTCGGGCGTGAGCATAATGCGGTGGCGCAGCACATGCGGCAGCATTTCCACGATATCGTCCGGTGTTACAAAGTCGCGGTTGCGCATGGCGGCTACTGCCTTGGCGCAGTTCATTACCGCCAGCGAGGCCCTGGGAGAGCCGCCCAGGTACAGCGAGGGGTTTACGCGGGTTTCCTGCACCAGCGCCGCAATGTAATGCAGCAGCTTTTCCTCAATATGCACCTTGCGCACCAGGGCCTGGAACTCCAGTACCTGGGTGGCGGTCACCACCCGGTTCACCAGTTGGGTAATATCGGGTATGCTGTTATGCTGGTGCATGGCCTGCAGCATGGCCACTTCTTCGGCAATGGCAGGATACTGCACCTCTATCTTGAACAGGAAGCGGTCCAACTGCGCTTCCGGCAGGCGGTACGTACCTTCCTGCTCTATGGGATTCTGCGTGGCGATCACCATGAAAGGCAGGGGCAGGGCATGGGTAGCGCCATCATTGGTCACCTGCCGTTCCTCCATTACTTCAAACAGGGCGGCCTGCGTTTTGGCCGGCGCCCGGTTGATCTCATCTATCAGCACCAGGTTGCTGAAAACAGGCCCGCGCTTGTATTCAAATTCCCGGCTCTGGGGGTTGAATACGGCGGTGCCCAGCACATCGGCCGGCATAATATCGGGTGTGAACTGTATACGCGAAAAGTCCGCATCCACACAACGGGCCAGCAGCTTGGCGGTGAGCGTTTTCGCCACGCCCGGCACGCCCTCTATCAGCACATGTCCCTGTGTCAGCAGGCCCGTGATCAGCAGGTCTATCATCTGGTGCTGGCCGGCTATCACTTTGCCGATCTCCGCACGGATGGCCTCCACTGACTGGTGAAGGGTAGAAAGCTCAGACCTGGGTTCATAAGTGTTAACGTCCATCTATTTCGTATTTAGGTAAAACTGATGTATGTTTTTATAGAACTGTTGTAGAAAGTCGTCGGTAACATGCTCCGACAACTGTATATGATGTATGCTGTCCACGATGTTCCGCACGGCCGCATAGGGCATGCCGGACTTGCGGGCCAGCGTGTCTGCAAAGGCCGGGTTCAGGTGCTGGGTGCTCAGGTAAAAGCGGGTGCGCACATATTCCGTCCAGTGCAGGATCATTTTCTGCGCCAGGTTGCGGTTATTGCCCTGCTGGTAGTAGAGCTGGCCCAGCGTTTCCACAAATTCCAGCGAATTGTTGGCCAGCACGGGCCTGTCCGGTATAATACGCTGCCGCCGCTTGCTTTCAAACAGCACATACAGCAGCAGCAGGGCCAGGAACAGCCACAGCGCCCAGCGCAGGGCCGGATAGCGCATCAGCACCTGCCACTCGCTGAAATCCGTCTGGGGGCCTTTCAGGTACTTGTAATATTCGTCCCAGTACACCCCGGACGGCGTATTGTAGGTATAGGCCACCTGCTTTTCCAGGGTGCTGATGTTACGCCCGTGCATCAGGAAATAATTGGTAAAGGAGGAAGGGTTCAGCGACACGAACACATCCCCTTTGCCATAGCTGATCCGGATGAAGTTGGGCTGCGGACCGTGGTGGCCGGTAATGCCGTTGGTGCCCAGTATGGTGGTATTGAGCGTATCCAGCCGGGTGAAGAAGCGCCCGCCGTAAATGCCCTCGCGGTGAAAGGCGGTGTCCGGGGCCAGGAAAGGATTTACAAAATGCTGCACGCTGGATGGAATGCTCAGGGAGGTGTACGCAGAATCCACGGCAATGCCTAAACGTTCTTTCAGCAGGCTGTCCGGCTGGTTCACAGCCAGGAACAATTGATTGCCGTCCGCAGCAAAGCGCAGCATATTCTCTATATCCTGGGTGGTGGCATACAGCTTGTCGGCCACCAGTATGTACAGGTTGCCATCTCCCCTTTTCAGGTAGTCATTTTTCTCATAGCTGCGCGTAAAGGGCTTGGTCATCACCTTCAGCGATTCGCCGCTGTACAGGTGCTGCAGGCAGGTAAAGGCCACGTAGCAGCCGCCCGGGTGCTTATCCTTGTGGGAAAAGCTTTGCCGGGTAAGGTCCTTCGCCTCGGCGCTGTTGCGCGACTGGTTGCCGGCCACCAGCAACAGCACAAAGCACAACACTACCAGGCCGGTGATAATAATGAAGATCTTTGATTTCACGAAGGCAAATAAATTATTGACTTACCAGGTCGTTTATAAATTGCCGGAATTGTCCGTGAATACGGCTGAACTGCGCTGCATTCACATCCACTTCTCCGTACCATATATATTCATAATCTCTTGTAAGGCTGGCAAATGGCCGGTGCCAGGGCGTTTGTAACAATACCCGCAGGTAGTCTGCGTTGGTCTTGTCCCTGGTGAGGGTGATCAACTGCCGCTCCGCCAACTGCCGCAGGGCCTGTAAATACAGGTACCGTACCGCCAGCCGGAACTGCCCGGCGGCAATGGCTTCCTGCACCTGCTTTTCATAGCCGCCCACACCGGGATCTTCCTCCATGTTACCTGCCGCATCCGTTTCCACCGGCTTCCGGGAAAAACGGTAGCCCTGCTGGCGCAGGAAAAACACGAGCAGTAACACCAGCCCCGTCACCAGCACAATATATATCACGATGCGGATACTCTGCAGGAACCCCAGGATGGCCAGCAATGCCACGCCCAGCCAGGAAGGGGCCTTGTTCTCCTTCTGCTCCAGGTCATATTGCAGCCGCTTATCGGCACGCAGCTCTTTCAGCACCGCAGGCGGTACGCTACGCCCCACCAGCCCGCCATTATTCCACCATACTTCCGTACTGTCCACCGGTACCGGCACCGCGCGGTCCCACAGGTAATGCTCCTTTATCTCCTGCTGCTGGTAAGCTCTGTTATCCACTTCTACCGCGGTTTCTTCCGCGTAGTCATCACCGGCATCGATGCTGAGTGCCACCGTGTCCAGCTCCTGCGCCGGCAACAGCAGCGGCAGCACACCAAAAGCCAGCAGCAGCAAATAACGTCTATACCTGTCTGTTATGCTCATATATACGGTTTAGTTGGACTGCCCGGGCCGGATCACGGCGCCGGAAATGTCCAGCCGGTAGCCCTTTCGCTGCAGGTATATGGGGTACACCACAAAATACCCGACAATGAACAGCAGGGACACCAGCAATATCAGGAGGCTCAGCCACAGCGGCATAGCGGTGTGCCGGGTTACAAAACCTTCCAGGAAGGCCGCCACAATGAATACAGGCACCAGGCTTACAATTACTTTAATACCGTCGCGGGCAGCCTTTTTCAGGGAATCGAGCCGCTTGCGGGTGCCGGGAAACAGCAGCCCGCTGCCCATGATCATACCGGCCGTACCGGCTATCACGATGGCGGATATTTCCAGGGTGCCATGTATCCAGATAACCAGCACCGATTCCCAGCCCAGCCCTTTGGCAAAAAAATAATACTGGAAAGAGCCCAGCATAATGCCGTTCTGGAACAGCAGCCACAGGGTGCCAGCCGCAAACACGATACCGCTTACAAAGCACATAATGGCCACCTTGATATTGTTGAAAGCAATGAAAAAGAACATCACCCATTCATTGCCGCTTTTATACACGCCAAAAGGATCGCCGCTGGCAATGTTCTGCTCCGTCATGTTCACGTACTCATCGCCCAGTACGCCCCGCACAAAGGTTTCGTCATGCGCGGCGGAAAAAGCGCCGATAATGCAGAAGAGCAGGAAATAACCGAAGGTAAACAGCAGCAGCCGGTGATACCGGCGTATCATCAGCGGCAGCTCCAGGCTAACAAAGGTACGCACCCGCCCGGCATCCTCCCGGCGGTTGCGGTAAATATGCTGGTAAATGGCGGCGGCCATCCCGTTGATATACTTCGTTACCTTGCTGAAGCTGTAAAAAGTTTTGGCATAAGCGAGATCATCCAGCAAACTGGTGAACCGCTCCGCCATCACATCCGGGTCATCGCTGGGTTCCTCCTGGTACCGCTTCCAGCGCGGTAAATTCTTTTTAATAAAGGTGGATTCTCTCATGCCTGACAAACATATACATTAATTACTAAATTTGTGCATGGCTGCTATAAAAATACCCACTGCATTCAACATCGATCTTGAATTCGAAGCGTCCGATATCGGCCAGCGTTTTGTGGCCTGGCTCATAGACCTGGCTATCCGCGCTGCCTACGTATGCCTGATCTGGATCGTGGTGGCCAACATACAATGGTCCGGCCAGAGCGGCGCCGTGTTTGCTTTCTGGACGATACTGATCCCGGTAAGCCTGTACTTCCTGCTGTTTGAAATAGTCATGAAAGGACAGTCGCCCGGTAAAAAAGCGCTGGGCATAAAAGTGGTCAGCCTGCTGGGCAACCCGCCCAGCTTCAGCCAGCACATGATACGCTGGGTGTTCCGCCTGCTGGAAACGCCCTTCCTCATCTGGGGCATTATTCCCATTATCGCTATTGCGCGCTCAAAGTACAACCAGCGCCTGGGCGACCTGGTAGCGGGCACCATCGTGGTGAACACCAAAACAAAAAGCAGCCTGAACGACACCATTTTCCGGGACATATCCCAGGCGGACTACCAGCCGCGTTTCCCGCAGATACTGCGGCTGTCAGACAAAGACCTTAACAAAGTAAAAGAGCTGATGGACCGCGCACTGCAATCCGGCAACCAGGAGCTGGCCGCCAAGGTAGCCTACCGTGTAAGGGATGTGCTGAAAATTGAAACGGACATGGAGCACATGCAATTCCTGGAAACCCTGCTGAACGATTATAATTATTACGTTACCAAAGAATAAACATTCACTTCTTCACCACCGTAGTGTCGGTCCAGCTATCGTGCCAGGGTACCTGCCCGAAACCGGAAAACGCTTCAAAAGGCACGATACGGCAAAGGCTCCTGTAAAAAGCGGTTTTCAGGGTGATCGGGTTACCTTTCCTGGTAACGGCATAGGTACCGGTGATTAGCTTACCAATGGTGCGGCCTTTGTTCAGCGCCTCCATCGTGGTATAGTACCATACATAGCTGATGTACATGAGCAGGTACAACGGCAGCCCCTCAAAAACACCGTCCGAATTGCCGCCCAGGAGCCCGATGACCACTCCTACCATCACCACTATCAGGAAAGCAAAGGCATAAGCCACGATCCTGTCTATTATATAATTGCCAAAACGCTGCCCCTGCGTTGCGGGATTCAGCACCACCATATCATCAAGATCATCCAGCAGGTCCTCCTGCCGGGAAGATGGATTAACAGTCTCCATGGGTAATAGGTTTTGTACTAAAATAATCAATATTTCGCCCGGAAAGAAAGATGGGGCCGGCTAAAAGCGCCCGCCCCATCTGATTGGATAAGAATTTTCTCTCTTGTGACTAGCCCAGGGAGATTATTTCACGTCTGCGCCAATGCTTTGGATCTGGTCGCCCAGGTTGGTAGCGCCGGGATTGCCGGCAGGGCCCTGGTACTGGATCGTTTTGTCGAAAGCCATGATGGGCAGGAAGATGAATCCCAACAGGATCAACCCTACCGTAAAACCCTCGCTTTTGCCGAAGCTCTTGCTGAGCAGGTTGGTAGCCCAGATGCCCCAGATAATGCCGATGTAGGGAATCATCATCAGCAGCAGCCAATACCAGGGCTTGCCGATGATCTTTGTCATAATGTAATAGTTGTAGATGGGGATAATGGCGGCCCAGCCCGGCTGGCCTGCTTTCTCAAATACCTTCCATAAACAGAAAAGGTAGAATGCGACCAGTACCAGCATTACCAGAATGAAGCCGGTCCCGAACATTGAAGATGAATCCATAAGTACTGAGGTTTTTAGGTTGAAAGAATTTTATATTACAAATAAACCATCTTTCTTTGAAATTGTTTGCATTTGTATATTATTTTTTTTCCACATACAATACACCCGGATCAATGTAGGAGGCAAAACCCCGTATATCTTCCGTTTAAAATTTGCATTTTCCCTTAATGCTCCGTACCTTTGCAACCGGCAAGTCTTATACGACCAGCTCCTGCTGAACTCCCCCAGGACAGGAATGTAGCAAGGGTAGGCGGTTGTAGCGGTGCGATGTAAGTAACTTGCCGTTTTTTTTTCTCTATAAATTCCATCAATTATTCCAGGTCATTAGTTCATGTCAATAGTCATCAGGGTGGCTATTTACCTCCTGCCGCTCTACTAATGGCCATGTTCAAATGACCCTATTACTTCGAGGACAAATAATATTCATATGAAATTCTTTATTGATACGGCTAATCTCGCACAGATACAGGAAGCACACGACCTGGGCATTCTGGACGGCGTAACTACCAATCCTTCGCTGATGGCCAAAGAAGGCATCAGGGGCGAAGAAGCTATTATGAAGCACTATGAGACCATCTGCGAAATGGTTAAAGGCGATGTGAGCGCGGAAGTGATCGCTACCGACTTTGACGGTATTATCGCGGAAGGCAAGAAGCTGGCAGCCCTGCACCCCCGCATCGTGGTAAAGGTGCCCATGATCAAGGACGGCGTAAAGGCCATTAAATGGTTTACGGAAAACAAGATCAAGACCAACTGCACCCTGGTATTCTCCGCCGGGCAGGCCATACTGGCCGCCAAAGCGGGCGCTACCTATGTTTCCCCTTTCATCGGCCGTATAGACGATGGCGGATGGGACGGCGTGGAGCTGATCGCACAGATCGCCAACATTTATAACATACAGGGCTTCAAGACCGAGATACTGGCAGCCTCCATCCGCAGCCCGCTGCACATCATTAAATGCGCGGAAGTAGGCGCGGATGTGTGCACCTGCCCGCTGGACTCCATCCTGGGCCTGCTCAAGCATCCCCTTACGGATATTGGCCTGGCCAAGTTCCTGGAAGATGCCAAGAAAACCAGGTAACGCTACCTTATTTTATTTTCTTTAGATGGTGTCCCCGGCGCAGTTGCGCCGGGGATTTTTTTTAAGAATTGCTTATCTTCCTGTATCATACTTCATACATCTTACTTCATACTATGATCCTATCTCTCGACCAGGGCACCACCAGCTCCCGCGCCATTGTATTTGACCAGCAGGGCGCCATTCAGGCCATCGCACAGAAAGAGTTCCGGCAAATATACCCGCAGCCCGGCTGGGTGGAGCATGACCCGATGGAAATATGGTCCTCCCAGGCAGGCGTAGCGGCAGAGGCCGTGGTAAAGGCCGGGCTGGACGGCAGCCGCATTGCCGCCATCGGTATTACCAACCAGCGGGAAACCACCATTATCTGGGACCGGGAAACCGGCAAACCGGTGTACAACGCCATTGTATGGCAGGACCGCCGCACCGCCGCCACCTGCGACGAACTGAAAGCACGGGGCCTGAAACCCCTGGTGCAGGAAAAGACCGGCCTGGTGATAGACGCCTATTTTTCCGGCACCAAAATAAAATGGATACTGGACAATGTGCCCGGCGCACGGGAACAGGCCGGCAAGGGCCGGCTGGCCTTCGGCACGGTAGACAGTTGGCTGATCTGGCATCTCACCAAAGGCCGGCTGCATATAACGGATATTACCAACGCCTCCCGCACCATGCTGTATAATATCCATACCCTGCAATGGGATACGGAGCTGCTGCAAATGCTGGACATTCCCGCCTCCCTGCTGCCGGAGGTGAAAAGCTCCAGCGAAGTGTACGGCCATACCGAAGCTACGCTTACCCCTCACCGTATACCCATTGCCGGTATAGCCGGCGACCAGCAGGCGGCCCTCTTCGGCCAGCTATGCACCACGCCCGGCATGGTAAAGAACACCTACGGCACTGGCTGCTTTATGGTGCTGAACACCGGCCCTAAAGCCATTCCTTCCAGGAATAACCTGCTCACCACCATCGCCTGGCAGATCAAAGGTGAAACCACCTATGCCCTGGAAGGCGGTATTTTCATAGGCGGCGCCGTGGTGCAATGGCTCCGCGACGGGCTGGGCATCATCCGCCATTCCGCCGATGTGGAGCAACTGGCCACCTCTGTTACCAGCAGCGACGGCGTATACCTGGTGCCTGCTTTTGCAGGGCTGGGCGCTCCCTACTGGAACCAGCACGCCCGCGGTACCATGGTGGGCATGACGCGGGGCACTACCGCCGCCCACATTGCCCGGGCTGCGCTGGAAAGCATTGCCTACCAGACCCGGGACGTGCTGCAAGCCATGGAAGCAGATGCTGGCATGCAGATACAGGAGCTGCGGGTAGACGGCGGCGCTACTGCCAACAATCACCTGATGCAGTTCCAGGCGGATATCCTGGATACCAAAGTGGTAAGGCCCCTTATTACGGAAACCACCGCCCTGGGCGCTGCTTACCTGGCCGGCCTGGCCACGGGTTACTGGGACAGCATGGATACACTTGGCAGCCATTGGCGGATGGACCGGGCTTTCTCTCCCCGGATGGACGCTCCCCAACGCGAACAACTGGCCCGGGGCTGGGAAAAGGCAGTAAAGGCGGCACTGGCGTGGACGGAATGATGTGCAGATATGCAGATGTGCAGATGTGCAAATGATGATCTTGGCGGAATTTCATCTGCACATCTGCATATCCGCACATTCGCAAATTGAATATGGTGGTTATAGAATAAATATTTAATTTTCCCCGGTATGCGTCATGCAAGCAGAACCGCCACCATTTACGCCTTTTTCCGTGCTGTAGAATCCAACCGCCCTCCCCACGACCGGTTGTTCCATGATCCATATGCCAAACATTTCCTGACCCCGGTCCTGAAAATGTGGGTATGGCTGTCCGCCTATCCACTCTTCAGGTGGTTTGTGCCCTGGTACGTGGAACTGCGCTGGCCGGGGTCCATCACCTCCGTAGTGGCCAGAACAAAAATGATCGACAACTTCACGCTGGAAGCCATCCGCCGGCACGGTGTATACCAGGTGATCCTGCTGGGCGCCGGTTACGATACCCGGGCCTACCGGCTGGAAGAAGAAAAGGTACAGTTTGTGGAAGTGGACCGGCCTAATACCCAGGATTACAAGAAAGACCTGCTGCACAAACTGGGCATCCGGCCCTTTATACCGGTGGATTATGTGTCTGTGGATTTCCGGGAACAGCCGCCCGAGAAAACGATCCCCGGCCTGCTGCAGCAAAAGCATTATAAAACGCTGATCATCTGGGAAGGCGCGGTGAATAACCTGACGCCGTCCCTGGGCAATACCATGTTCCGGTACTTCCAGAACTACCCTTCCGGCACACGCATCATCTTCAACTACGTGGACAGGGATATGTTTGCACACCCGCGCCGCTTCTTCGGCGCTTCCCGTGTAGTGCGCATGCTGAAGAAAATGAACGAACAGTGGGATACCGGCCTCACTCCCGAAACCCTCCCCGATTTCCTGGCTATCTACAACATGGAGCTGCTCTACGACGAGAGCGCTACCGAATACCGGCGCCTGTACACCGGTAGCCGTGATCACCGGAAGATGCGCGGCTACGAATTCCTGCGGCTGGCCATGGCCGTAGTAAAATAAACCATTTAATTTTCATTTTTTTCTGAAAGTTTTGTAATTTTGATATGGATTTGGTTTTTGCTGCAGCGGTATAGCTGGTACAGCATTTGTCGCTGCTCTATGGAGACCAATAGCAACAGATTGTCTGATTATTAAATCTTTATTTATGATCCAGCCCAATATTCCCGAAACCGGCCAGCCCCGTGTAGTGATCGTAGGCGGCGGGTTCGGCGGCATTAATCTGGCCAAACAGCTCAAAAAAGCGCCTGTACAGGTAGTACTGCTGGACAGGAACAATTATCACCTTTTCCAACCGCTTTTATACCAGGTATCCACCGCAGGGCTGGAGCCGGACAGCATTGCCTTCCCCCTGCGCGGCATATTCGGCCGTCAAAAGAACTTTCACTTCCGTATGGCGGAGGTAAAAGGCGTGCGGCCGGAGGAGCGCATACTGGAAACCGGTATTGGCGATATACGCTATGACTACCTGGTGCTGGCCACCGGCAGCAATACCAACTTCTTCGGGAACAAGCTGATAGAAGAGCATGCCATTGGCATGAAATCGCTGATAGAGGCCGTACAGATCCGGAACTATGTGATAAAGCAGTTCGAGGAAAGCCTGCTGCTGGCAGACGAAGCGGAAATAAAAGCCAAGCTCACCTTTGCCGTAGTAGGCGGCGGCCCCACCGGCGTGGAAATGGCCGGCGCCATTTCAGAGCTGCGCAAGTACATACTGCCCAAGGATTACCCGGAGCTGCCACTGGACTGCATGGAGATCTACCTGATAGAGGCCGGCCCCCGCATACTGCCCGCCTTAAGCGATCTTTCCTCTGCCAGGGCGGAGAACGGGCTGCGGGCTTTGGGCATACGCGTGCTCACCAATGTGCTGGTGAAGAACTATGACGGGCAAACGCTGCTACTGGCCAACGGCGACCAGATAGCCACCAAATCGCTGATATGGGCGGCCGGCGTAAAAGGCGTGCCTGTCAACGGCCTGCCCCAGGACACCATCATTCCCAGCGGCCGCATACTGGTAAATGAATTTTGCCAGGTAAAAGGCTTTGATAATCTCTACGCCATCGGCGACATTGCCCAGATGACCAATGACCCGCGCTTCCCCAAAGGCTACCCCATGGTGGCGCAGGTAGCGATACAGCAAGGTAAGCTGGTGGCGGCCAACCTGGTAAAGCAGTTAAAACGGCAACCCCTGCAGGCCTTCCATTACAAGGACCTGGGCAGCCTGGCCACCATCGGGCGCAACAAGGCAGTGGCGGAAATAGGCAAAATGAAATGGAGCGGGCGCTTTGCCTGGTTTATATGGATGGTGGTGCACCTTATGAGCCTGCTGGGCTTCCGCAATAAAATGGTGGTGTTCATCAACTGGTGCTACCGCTTCTTTACATTTGACAGGGGCACCCGCATTATTATCAAACGCGGCGCCGCCAATATTGTAAAGCTGCGGCAAAGCGTACTGACGGAAGAAGCTGTTGGCCATTAGCTGCCGGCCTATTTCCTGTTCAACATACTGTTGAGCGTAGTAGTGGCTACCAGCTCGTCTGAGCGGCCGCCCAGGGGCCGGTAATAGATCAGGATGGTGTAGTTGTTCTCTGTTTCCCACCAGTTGCCTTCCGTATACTCCGTATCGAATGTGGCATTGGGAATGGTACGGTCTACCAGGCCATAGATGTAGTTATAAAAACCCTGCTTCAGCAACAGGGAGCCTTCATACACCTGCCGCTCCGGGTTATAGGTCATTTTATTGCCTTCATTGCACTCATAGCTGGTCAGTTCCCCGAATATGTACAGGTCGTAACCGGCATAAGGCTCCCGGGCGGGGTAAGTAAAATGCACGGTGGCGTAATCGCCTTCAAAATTGGGATCGTAATTATCCAGCGTGGCCAGTTGGAAACGGCCGTTAATATCCTTGATGTACTGGTATATGGTATTGGAGCGGTCCAGGTCCGGTTTTACATACACATCGGTACCGGTGCGGCGGTAGTCGGAATGGTCTACCCGCTCTGTTTGCAGGCGGAAGCTGCGCAGGTCTACCCAGCGCCATTCCTTACCGGCGGGGAACACGCAGTCCACCTCCGTATTGTAAACGATATCCGTACCCTTGAGGAACATGGGCTTGATGCCGCTGATGGCGTTGTCCCAGCGGTAGTTCTGCAGGATGTACACCTTGATCTGGTCAAAGGGATTATTCACATTCAGGCCGCCGGTGCTTACGGAAAAGTTTACCTTCTGGCTGGTGCGGAACAGTTTGGGGCTGACCGGCTGCTGTATGAAGCCCGATACGCCGGCCCTGTTATCCACCACCAGCATCCTGCGTGTAAAGGCCAGTTGAGTGGTATCGCTGTCCAGGTACACTTTCAGCAGGTAATTGCCCGCCTTTTTCGGATAGCTGTTATTGTTAGGCACCATTACGCTGTAATGGGTATATCTCTGCAGGGCCACGCTGGAGAAGCGGTAATCCTGTATCCGGTTCTCGGAGAAGCCCTGTAAATAATCGAAGGTGTTCACCGGCGCCGGTGTCCAGTCCGCATTGCACAACACAAAGGTGAAGTAGTAGTTCTTGGTGTCATTGTCCATATCATCGAAGCTAAGCTGCAGCTTCTCCCCTGAGCCCAGTTGAATGATAGGAAGGGCCAGCGGATCACTGGCGGGGCTGAACTTAACGGACCTGATATTGTTATAGTAGATATGGTCCGGTGTGACCCGGTTTTCCTGTGCAGCAACGTGGAGGGTTAGCAGTTGGATGACCGTGATCGACAGTAAGCAGGCTCTTATCTTCATAATAACTCGAATAGCGGGTTTAAGTTACCGCATTTTTTCCGTTTCTTCGTACTATCATGCGCTTATCTTTCTTTATCGCCAGGCGGATCGCGTTTAACAGGGGCTCATCCTTCTCCAGGTTCATCATCAACATAGCCATTATTGCTACGGCCATCAGCGTAGCCGTGATGATACTGGCTACTGCGCTGGTGAACGGCTTTCAGCAGGTGATACAGGAAAAGATATTCAGCTTCTGGGGCCATATTCATGTTACCCAGTACCAACCCAATGCCGGGCCGCTTACAGAACAGATACCCTTTAACGAGGACACCGTGCTGGTGCAGCGCCTGCGGCAGGTGCCCGGCGTTACCATTGTTAATGCCTATGCCACCAAATCGGCCATCCTGAAAGCAGACAAGGATATTGAAGGCATTATTTTCAAGGGAGTGGACGCCCGGTATGACTGGCAGCACCTACAACGCTTCCTGGTGGCGGGCCGGCCCATACAGTATAACGACAGCAGCTATGCCGGGGAGATCATTATTTCCCGGAGCACCGCCCAAACGCTGCAGCTACAGTTGAATGACAAGGTGATCGTATATTTCATCCAGGGTGGCGGACAGCCTCCCCGTGCGCGCAAGCTGACCGTTACCGGAATATACAAGACCGGTATAGAGGAATATGATAAGACCTACATCATAGGCGACATTAACCTGGTGCAGCGGCTGAACAACTGGGACGCTGCTGGCATCGGCGGTTACGAGGTGTTTGTAAGCGACTACCGGCAGATGACGGACATTGCCTGGAGCATTGATTCGCTGATACCGCAAAAGCTGTTTGTACGCACTATCCGCGACATCTACCCCAACATCTTTGACTGGCTGCAGTTGCAGAACAAGAACGAAGTGATCATACTGGTGATCATGACCATTGTGGCCATCATTAACATGATCACCGCCATCCTGATACTGATACTGGAGCGCACCAACATGACCGGTATCCTGAAAGCGCTGGGCATGCGCAACTGGTCTGTACAAAAGATATTCATTTACCAGGCGGGGTATATTGTGCTGGCAGGCCTGCTGCTGGGCAACCTGCTGGGCCTGGGCATTGCCTTCCTGCAACAGACCACCGGCTTTTTCAAGCTGCCGGAAGAATCCTATTACATGTCTGTAGCAGCCATAGACCTCCACTGGTGGGAAGTAGCGCTGATCAACGTTTGTACGTTTGCGATCTGCATCTGCGTGCTGCTGGTTCCCTCTCTTATTATCAGGCGGATCACGCCGGTGAAAGCGATACAGTTCAAGTGACCTGCATCAGATCAGTAATCTTCCGCAAATGATACCCGTAGCTACGGCTGCATTCAGCGACTCTGCGCCGCCCAGGCGGGGAATGGTGATGCGGTAGGTGCAGAGGTCCTGCAGGGGCTGGCTCAGCCCGCGCGATTCATTGCCTATCAGCAGCAGGCCCGCCTTGACCGGCGCAAACTCCACGATGCTGCGGCCATGCAAGGTAGCGGCGTAAGAGGGTACGGCCCCCTGCTGCAGCAGCGGCGCCAGCTCGCCTTCCGCCACCTGTACCCGGGCAATGCTGCCCATGGTGGCCTGTATGGTTTTGGGATTATAAGCATCTACACAGTCGGGGGAACAGATCACCCGGGCAATGCCAAACCAGTCGGCTATACGAATAATGGTACCCAGGTTGCCGGGGTCCTGTATGCCCTCCAGCGCCAGCGTAACGGCGCCGGTCAGCGGCACGGCCGGCGGCGCAGGCGGGATGTCCAGCAGCGCCACTACCTTGCCGGGAGTGGTAAGTGCAGACAACTGTTTTAACACCGGCAGCGCCACATCCACTACCTTCAGGCCCGGAACCTTTGCCAGCAGCGCTTCCTGCTCCGCTATCCAATCAGCAGCAGCATACAGCTCCCGCACCCGCCCTCCACGCAGCAGCTCGGGCACGATCTTGTCTCCCTCCGCTATATACTGGCCGGATTTTTGACGGTATTTTTTGTGCTGTAATGATTGAATATACTTAATTTGCGCCTTTGACAACATGGGCTCAAAACTATTTAAAAAATACCATAATTGATTTCACCGAGATGCAGCCGCCACATAGTTCCCATTCTTCTTTCCTGAACTATACAGTATTACTGATTACCCTGCTAGTGCTGGCTGCCTGCTCCAATACCAAGTACCTTCAGCAAGATCAGACCCTTTATACCAGCGCCTCCGTGAACGTTAAAGGTGAAGGGCTGGCCGCAGCCGATAAACAGGACCTGCGCAGCTCCCTCAGCTCCAAGTCCCTGATGCTGCAGCAGCCCAACTCAAAATTTATGGGCACCCGCATCAAGGTGTGGCTGTATAACCAGAAGTACAATGAGCAAAAATCCAACTGGTTCTGGAACCTGATGCTGGCCCCCCGCAACCTGGAAGCGCCGGTGCTCTATGACTCCACCAAAACCAAGGCGTCCATAGACAGAATGGTGAGCTACCTGAACAACCAGGGCTATTTTTACGCTACCGCTGCTTACGATGAGAAGATACGCCACCAGAAGGCCTCCGTTACTTACCAGGTAAATACCGGCAAGAACTTCCTGGTGGACCAGATCTATTATGACGTGCAGGATTCCGCCATCCTCGGGCTGGTAAAGAACGCCGAACCCTTCTCCCTGATCAAAAAGAACATGCCTTACAAGCAGGAAGTGCTGGCAAGTGAAAGGGAGCGGCTGTTCAGACTGGTAAAAAATGCCGGCTACTACAAATTCAGCCGCGACGCCATCGAGTTTGAGCTGGACACCCTGCACAAGGCCCTGTTCCGCAACCCGCTGAATCCCTTTGAAGGCATTACCAATATTTTCAGTGAAAGGAAAGCGCAGGAAAAACCCACCATGGACATTACCGTCCGGATCAGGAACCCGGAAGATACGCTGGCCTCCTGGGAGCCTTACCGCATAGACTCCATCTACGTATACCCGGACTTCCCGATCAATGGCAACCCGAACGATACCAGTTTTAAAACGGATGTGCAGCCCCATATTGTCATCCGCTCCCGGCAAGACATACTCAAGCCCCGCGTACTTTCCCGTTCGGTGCTGCTGCGTAGCGGCGACCTCTACTCCCTGCAGCGGGATAACAATACCATTAACCGGCTGTATGACCTGGGGCCCTGGCAGATCGTTACCCTTGAATACAAAGAAAGAAAAGATACCAGCGGCAAGCTGAATGCCTACCTGTACATGCGGCCCAAACGCCGGCAGGAGTTGGGGGCCAACTTCGAGGTAAGCACCAGCAGCGACTACCTGGTGGGCACCGGCGTAAGCCTCAACTACCGGCACCTGAACCTCAACAGGGCGGCCAACCAGCTAAGCATCAGCCTGAACACCGGCCTGGAAATGATCCGCAACCAGCAGAACAGCTTCGTGGTGCAGGCCAAACAGTTCGGCGGACGGGTGGACCTTACCTTTCCGCGGTTCATTACGCCGTTCCCCATCCGGACCGGCAACCGCTCCACCATCCGTACCCGCCTGAGCGCCGGCTTTGACTACCTGTCCAGGATAGACCGGTTCAAGATCAACAACATCAACGCCTCCTTCGGGTATGAATGGAATGAATCCATTTACAAACGCTGGATCGTAAAGCCCATCTCCCTGAACTATGTGGGGGTAAGCCTGAACCCGGATTTCCGCGACACCGTGGTAAATCCCAATCCCTACCTGCGGAGAAGCTTTGAGCCGGCTTTCATAGGCGGGGAGAATGTGACCTTCATCTTCAGCAACAACGATGCGCTGCACAAGCGGCACAATTCCTACTTCCGGGCCAATATTGAAGAATCCGGGCTGTGGCTGAACGGCATCAACAGTATTATGAACTGGGTGTCCAACCGGCAGAGCAACCTGGAGTCCATGACCGGGCTTACCATCTCCAATTTTATAAAGCTGGAAGCGGATTACCGCCACTACTGGAACCTGAACCTCCATTCCTCCCTGGCTACCCGCATCTATGCCGGCGTGGGCATCCCGTACAGCAAGTCACAGGTGCTGCCCTATATCCGGCAGTTCACCGCCGGCGGCCCGTTGAGCATACGCGCCTGGCGCCTGCGCACCCTGGGCCCCGGCTCCTACAAGGACTCTTCCGCCATTGCACAGATCTTCCCGGACCAGACCGGGGATATGAAGCTGGAAGGCAATATTGAATACCGCTTTGACCTGTTGCGCATGTTCAACGGTACAGTAAACCTGAAAGGCGCTACCTTCCTGGACATCGGCAATATCTGGATGCTGAGCAGGGATACGTTGCGCCCCGGCGGTGAGTTTCACCTCAACAAACTTTACCATGACCTGGCCATTGGCACCGGCGCCGGCCTGCGCCTGGACTTCAACTTCTTCCTGGTAAGGCTGGACTGGGGCATCCCTTTAAAAGTACCTTATTTCACCGAACAGAAAAACGGCTGGTACTTCAGCGAGTGGGACCTGGCGGACAAACAGTGGCGCAGGGATAATATCATCTGGAATATCGCGATCGGCTACCCGTTCTAGGAAGGCTGAAAGCTAAAGGCATAAAGCAGAAGGCTGACCGTAGCGAATTTATCTGCAGCAAACAGCTTTGCTTTTTGCTTTATGCTTTCGGCTTTAAGCTTTCAATAAAAGTTTGCACCTCCAGGGCATCCTCCAGCCGGAACCCGCCGATGCGCGTTCTGCACAAGCTGCTCAGGTATGCACCGCACCCCAGCGCAGCGCCAAAATCATTGGCCAGCGAGCGTATATAGGTGCCCGTACTGCACACCACCCGGAAGAACACTACCGGCATTTCGATCTTCGTCAGCTCAAATTCGCGGATCACTACCCGGCGCGGCTCCACTTTTACCTCTACCCCTTTGCGGGCCAGGTGGTAAATAGGCTTGCCGTTCTGCTTGATGGCGGAATGTATGGGCGGCAACTGCTGCTGCTCTCCCAGGAAACCGGCGGCGGTAGCATGTAACAGCGCCTCGTCAATCCCGCTGGTATCCTTCGGTTGTTCCGGTTCGGACTCCAGGTCAAAAGTGGGGGTAACAGCCCCCAGGGTAAAGGAGCCGGTATATTCCTTTTCCTGCGCCTGGTATTCGTTGATCTTCTTGGTCATTTTACCGGTGCAGCAGATCAGCAAACCGGTAGCAAGGGGGTCCAGCGTACCCGCATGACCTATCTTGGCCTTTGTAGCATTCCTGATCTTGCGCACTACATCAAAAGAGGTCCAACGCAATGGCTTGTTAATAAGCAGCACCTGTCCTTCCTGGTATATATTTTTTTCCTCGTTTGGCTTCATGCCGCAAAGATACATGTTAGCTATGCGCTTTTTTGCTATTTTAGCGCACTATGGCTTTAAAGCAACATAAAGACGCCAACTTGAGATACCAGCAGCAGGTAGACAATTCCCGCAGCTACGTGATTCCTTTCATAGAGCAGGCCATGCCCGTTACCGCCGGCATGCGCGTAATGGAAATAGGCTGCGGGGAAGGCGGGGTGCTCACGCCCCTGCTGGAGAGAGGATGCCATTGTGTGGGCGTGGACCTGGATAAGGGAAGAATAGCGCTGGCGCATGAGTTTTTAAGCACGTATGTAGAGAACGGGCAACTGCGCCTGATCACCAACAATATTTACGATGTTGATTTCCTGGGGGAGTTCCGGCATGCTTTTGACCTGATCATCCTCAAGGACGCCATTGAACATATACCGGAACAGGAAAAGATCATCGCTTACCTGAAAAACCTGCTTGCTCCCAACGGGCAGGTGTACTTTGGCTTTCCGCCTTGGTACATGCCGCATGGCGGGCACCAGCAGATATGCCATAACAAGGTGCTGAGCATGATGCCCTACATCCACCTGCTGCCACGCCCCTTATACCGCTCGCTGCTGCGCGCCTCCGGCGAGGAGGAAGGCATTGTGCGGGAGCTGCTGGAGCTGAAGGACACCGGCATTTCCATAGAGCGCTTTGAAAGAATTGTACGGCAGTTGGGATTCACCGTTACCAACAAGCAGCACTATCTCATCAATCCTATCTATAAGTATAAGTTCGGGCTGCAGCCGCGCACCCAGTGGGGACCGGTAAGCCGGATACCGTTCCTGCGGAACTTCGTTACCACCTGCGTATACTACCTAATTAAGAATTAATAATTAACAATTAATAATTCATTGTTAATTATTAATTATAAAATTATTCATTGCTCCAGATATCCCAACTGGCTTCCGCCTGCAGCACCAGCATTTCGTGGCCGTTCTTGATGGCGGCCCCTTTGGCTTCTCCCTGCTGCAGGAACAGGGTTTTGGCGGGATTGTAGATCAGGTCGTACAGCAAATGATGCCGGGTAATGCATTCATAAGGCAGTGCGGGCGCCGTATCTGTTTGCGGGTACATGCCCAGCGGGGAGGTATTGATGATAATGGTATGGCCGGCAATAATATCCTTGTCCAGCGCATCGTAGGTAATAACGCCGGGCTGTGCGCTGCGGCTTACCACCATAAAAGGAATATTTAGCTCCTGCAGCACAAACTTTACGGCTTTGGCTGCGCCGCCGGTACCCAGGATCAGCGCATGGGTATGATGCGGTTTCAGCAGGGGTTGCAGTGATCTTTTGAAGCCGGTAACATCTGTATTAAAGCCGGTGAGCGTGCCCTCGTGAAACTGTATGCAGTTGACCGCCTTTACCTGCTCTGCTGCCGGACTTAGCCCGTCCAGCCAGGGCAGCACCGCTTCCTTGTAGGGAATGGTAACGTTCAGCCCGCAAAGGTCCGGCTGCTGTTGCAGCAGGGCCGGGAACTGCGCAATGTCCGGCAGGGGAAAGTTCTCATACACACAATCCCGTATCCCCTCCCGCCGGAATTTTTCCTCGAAATAACCTTTGGAAAAAGAATGACTCAGGGGATGACCGATCAATCCGAATACTTTCATACATAGTGGAATTAATAATTAATAATCGTAGCACGAATGTTTCAACAGAGCATGGATGTTGCGCATATTATTAATTCTTAACTATTAATTATTAATTATTTACTCTTTATCCAGGAACAAATGGAAACTGTCGCCGCGCAGCCCTACCCGCATGGCTTCCAGGGATATTACTTCATTGGGGGCCAGGTTGCCCAGGTTGGCATTACAGCCTATCAGCTCCAGGAAGTACAACTGCTGCGCTTTCTGGGGCGCTTCCCAGATGATCTTTTCGGCAGGCACCTGCGTCAGTATTTCCTGTACGAGCCCTTCCCGCACCTCTCCGCTGCCGCGGTAAATACCTACGTTACCGCTTTCGCGGGCTTCGGCAATTACATAGGAGGCGCCGGCTTCCAGCTCCGCCCGCATCAGCTCTATCCATTTATAGGGAGGGATAATGTGCTCGGCATCTTTGGAGCCCACTTCGCTCAGCACCAGGCCCAGTTTTGCCAGCTTCTCGATATAGCCGCATTTTTCAGAATGCGGGATCGTGATGGACCCGTCTGATACTTCCATATAGTTAATACCGTAATCCCTGATCACATTGATGTACTCCTCCAACTGGTTGCGGATCAGGAACGCTTCAAACAGGGTGCCGCCAAGGTAAACAGGTATATTGTGTGACTGGTAAAGCTCGATCTTTGCCCGGAGGTTGGGCGTAACGAAGGAAGTGCCGAAGCCCAGCTTCAGTATATCCACATGCGGCGCCGCTACTGACAGAAAGTTCTTTGCTTCTTCAAGACTCAGCCCTTTATCCATTACCATTGTCAAACCATTGCTCCTGGGCTTCTTTGTCCGGTCAGGGATCTGTGTAAGGTTAAAATTCATCCGTATATTTTTTTCTCTTTTTAATGGCCGGATGGAACTTAGTGATATCGCTCCATAATTTGCCTTTATGCCAAATCGGGTGCCAAGTTAAAAAAACGGGTCAAAAATAAGAACAATCTTTAATTTATATGTCACTGCATCGCTGAAACAGGAAAGTAAAAAGTTAAAAAGAAAAAAGAAAAAGCTGAAAGCCGTCTTTCACAAAAAAACGCTGCCTTTTTTTGGAGAGACAGCGCTGTTATTTTTTCTTCGTTGCTTTTTTATTTTTTCTTCCGATAGCGGGCTATCAGCTCCACTACGTTGCTGTGCTGCAGGAGGGCAGGATCCAGCTCCACCATTTTTCTCAACTGTCGCGGCGCCAGTTGCAGGGCGGTTTCCAGTTGTATCAGCCCTTCCTTGGAGCGGCCCTGTGCTATGAGCACGGCGGCGCGGTAATACTGGAACACGGGCTTGCGGCCCAGCTTCTGCTCCGCTTCGTCGAGCTGTACCATGGCCTCGTCAAAGAAGCCGGACACATACAGGCCGCGAATAAATTCCTGCCAGGTGCCTATGCTCTGCGGTTTGATACGGAGGGCGCTCATGAACTGTATCAGCGCGTCCTTGTTCTTGCCCAGTTCCAGGTAGCACTGGCCCAGGGCTACATAATAGTCGGCGCTGCTCTTATTGATCTTTAGTGCGCTGGCAATGGACTTTACGGCGTTCTCCCAGTTGGCTTCCATCATGTAGGCCACCGCTATCTTGTAATACAGCTTATCGTCCTGCGGGCTGAGATGCGAGGCTTTGCGGTAATAGTAACGCGCCTGGGTAAACTTGCGCATCTTTTCATAGCAATGGCCGATGGCTTCATAGATCACGTCTTCCGGCTTGGCTATTTCCAGGTGCTTTTGCAACACTTCAATAGCATCCTGGAACTTGCGCAGGCGGATATAGGCATCGCCCATGTTACGATAGGCGTAATCAAATTTTTCGTCGATGGCCACGGCATACAGGTAGGAGTCGATCGCCTTTTCATACAGCTTCAGTCCCTGGTAAGCCGTGCCCAGGTTGAACCAGGCCAACTGGTTGTATGGGAACTCGTTGATGATATTGGAGTGCAGGCGTATGCTTTCTTCATTGCGCCCGGTGTATTCCGTCCAGAAGCAGATCTTGTGCAGCGCTTCCTCGTTATTGGGATCGTGCTCCAGCGCTATCTTCAGGCAGTCAAACACGCGGTCAAACTCCTCCCAGTCATCATACACATCCGCCAGTTCCAGCAGCAGCTCCGTGCGGTCCTCGCCGTCAAACTGCTGTATCTGTTCCTCCAGCAATGCTGCAGCCTTTTCATGCTGGTTCAGGGCCAGGTAAATATCCGTTTGAAGGATGTACAGGTTAATGTCCGTACTATCCAGTATGGCCGCTTTCTCCAGCAGCTCCAGCGCGTCCGTGTATTTCTTGGTTTCTATCAGCAGGTTGGCTTTTTTCAGCAGCAGGGTGGAAGAATAAGGAAACTGCTCTATGGCTATTTCTGCTGCCTGTATGGCGTTGGGTAGTTCGTCGTGCTCGTCGTAGTAATCGATAATCTGCTCAAAGGAATCTTCGTCCAGGAAGGAATGAGACCGGCCAGCCCTGAGGTTTTCGAACTGCTGCAACAAGTCTCTTAACTCCTCAAAATCCTCGTTAAATAATGGAAAGTCTTGATTCATTACTGTAAATATAATAATTTTATCCAACCACGCAAATGTGTGCAAAACTGCCGTTCGTGTAAATTTTTAACACTTTGTTAGGAATTTTTTTTAAATTGCGTTAAGAATTTGTTATATGATATATTGAAAAGTTTGTACATTTGTGACACAATGAAAACGAGAACCTTCATATTGCAATCTTTTTCATTGTCCTGCTTACTGGCAGGCATGCTGGTGTTGAGCGCTTTAACGGCTGGCGCCAATGATCTGAAGCTCAACAAGGACAATAACGATAAAGATAAAGCGAACAAAAAGACAGAGAAAAGCTTGTTGATGGGAGCGCTGCCCAAAACCAACCTGAGCCTGGATGCCGGGTTCCGGTACAGCGGTATGCTCAGCTCCGAGTTCAAGCTTACGCCCTCCAATACGATGAACATTAAGTCTGTAATGACCTATAAAAAGGGCAACGTTACCTACGTGCTGCCGTATAACTTCCAGGTACAGCAGTCGTCCAACATGCAGTTCCACAAGCTGCAGATCGTACTCCCGTTGAAATAAGAAATTATAAATAAAAAGTAAAAAGGCGCGGATGATCTCCGCGCCTTTTTACTTTTTATTTTTTAGTCTTTATTTGCTCAGCCCCTGATCCTTTCCAGCTCTTCCTTGCTGATCAGCTTATAACCAGCAGCAGGTACTTCGAAGTAAGACGCCGGTACGGGCTGCAGGTCCACACTGGTGGCCGTGGCTTTCATCTTAGCGCCCGTTTTGGTAATGATCTCAAACTGCAGGGGTATCCCTTTCAGGTTCATGAAGCGGCGGCTGTAATGCTTGTTTTCCGGTATCAGGTCGGGGGCATAATATACTTCGAAGGTTTCCCCTTCCGGCATGGTGCCCACGGCCTTCTGGCACTTGTACCCCACCAGCTCCTGCGTGCCCGGCTCGTCCTTAAAATGAATGCTGGTATAGCGTTTCAGGTCCTTTTCATATTCATCGCTGCCGGAGCGGATCAGGTATTTGCCGCTGTGGCTGTCGATCAGGGTCACCAGGGTATGTTGCCGGCTGTCAATAATGTAGGTGTAGCGCACCACGTGCAGGTCCATGTCTATGCGGCTCAGGTGTCCGCGCATGTATTGGGTGAGGGTGCTGCCTTCCAGCATGGCGTCCAGTTGCGCCTGTTCAGGCGGCAGGTCCAGCCGGTATACGATCCGGGCATCGGACACATAGTGCTGGGCGCACAACCGGCCTGCTATCAGGCTCAGCGCCAGGCACGTAAGCAACCATTTGTTTGGCAAGTTCATGGGCATAAAGCTTATGTTTTTCATAGGTACGATCCGGGTAACTCACCATACTAACTTCTCCTTGTCCAGGAACGCCTGTATGCCTCTTTTGCACTCCGCGTGCTCGCGGGTGGCGGCATTCAGCCGGGCGGCCTGCTCCAGGGCTTCGTTCAGGGGCTTGTCCAGTACACCCCCTATCAACTGCTTGGTAACTTTCAGGGAATGGGCGGCCGTTTCTTTGCACAGGGCGGTGGCTACGCGGGCCACATGATCCGCGATGCTGTCTTTGGGCACCACTTCGTTGATCAGGCCATAATCCCTGGCTTTTTCTGCGCCAATGAGCTGGCCGGTGAGCAGCAGCTCCCGGGCCCTGCCCTCTCCTGTTTTCCTCACCAGGAACACGGATACCAGCGCCGGTATAAAGCCTATTTTCACTTCCGTATATCCCAGGCGGGCTTCCGGTACGGCATAGCTCAGGTCGCAGAGGGTCACCAGGCCGCAGCCGCCGGCAATGGCATGCCCTTCTACCTGGGCTATCACTATCTTGTCATGATAATAGATCTGTTGCATGAGCTGCATGAGCTGGCGGGAGTCTGCCAGGTTCTCCTCGAAGGTATTCTGCTGCAACTGCTGTAAATATTCCAGGTCTGCACCGGCACAAAATGCTTCGCCGGCGCCTTTCAGCACGATCACTTTTACCGCTTCATCTTCCGCTGCCTGCAGGAAAGCCTGCTGCAGCTCCTTTACCATGGCGCCGTTCAGCGCGTTCCGTTTTTCGGGCCGGTTCAGCGTAACGGTCGCAATGCGGTCGCTCACCTCATAGGTAATGCATAAAAAGGCAGTGCTGTGCTGGTGTGACAATGTAACAATTTTAATATAACGTATCCGGCCCCTTACAGGGCCGGATAGCAATATACTAAAATGTACCCTATTTTGTTATTTCCTCAATTACCTGCCCTATGTTGCCGCTGGGCATCTGTATGCGCAGCAGGGCCGCCAGCGTGGGCGAAATATCCGTCATACCCATAGTACGGTTGCTTTTACCGGGACGAATGCCCCAACCCATCCACACCAGCGGGATATGCGCGTCATAAGGGTACCAGGTGCCGTGGCTGGTGCCGGTCTTGCCGCCGCCAAACCACCCGGGCGCCAGCACTACCTGGATATCGCCGCCACGCTTTACATTGTAACCGTTGGTCATCATAGTACGCATCACTTCCGGCAGGGGCGTTTGCATGATTTGCTTCAGCGGAAAGGCATTCACAACGGCGGGGGATTGCAGCAGCTCCGCTATCACGAAATCACTGATGGCGGTCGCCTGCTGGCCCGCTTTGGCAATTGCCGCATGATCCAGGTAGATCTGGTAGTTATCGAAGGCCATCAGCGCTTTTTCCACGCCAAACCGGCTGCTGATCTGCTTGTTAAGGTCGCTGAGCGAAAAGCTGCCGCTTACCGTGCGGCCGGGCAGTTTATGCTCCTCCATAAAGCCGGGTACATGGGCCACGCCATGGTCCGCCGTAATAAAGAAAATATACTGCCCCTTTCCTACTTTTTTATCCAGGTAATCGAAAAAGGCGGCCAGGTCCTTATCCAGGCGCAGGTAGTTATCTTCCACCTCCATGGAGTTAGGCCCGAACTGGTGGCCGATATAATCCGGGGAGGAAAGGCTGACGGCCAGCATGTCCGTTACATCGCCACCGCCCAGGTCGTAGGCTTCCAGGGCTTTTTTGGCAAACTCCAGCGTCATGGTGTTGCCAAAGGGAGTAGAGGCGATGACGCCGAAGGGATTGCCGAAATCGCCGCCCAGGACATGCGGGAAAGCGCTGTTGGCGGCGCCTTTGAACCGGCCTTCGTAAGGTTTGTCGTCCGCGGTGCTCTGCTGGTAGGTTTCGATGGGATACAGGGTATTCCAGGGCGTTTTCAGGTATTGGGCGGGCCAGCGCTGGTCATTGAAGGCTTTGGCCCAGGCAGGCAGCTCGTTCATGTAGTAGGTGCTGGTGATCCAGTTGCCGGTGCTGCCGTCATACCAGAAAGCGGCATTGGCGCTGTGGCCGGCAGGCAGGATAGCGCCGCGGTCCTTGATGGCTACGCCTACCACCTTGCTGCGGAAATTGGTGGCCAGGCGCAGTTCGTCGCCAATGGTGGTTACCAGCATGTTGCGGGGGCTCATTTTACCCGCCGCAGAGCTGCTGCCTACGGTGTTTACACTGCTATCCTCGGCGCAGTACATATCCCGGCCCAGCTCCCGGCTGTACCAACTGTTGCCGGCAATGCCGTGTATGGCAGGTACGGAACCGGTGTATACGCAGGTATGGCCGCAGGCTGTTACGGTGGGCGCATAATTAATTAGCGTATTTTCGCAGGAAAATCCGTCATGTAACAATCTTTTGAAGCCATTGGCCGTATAACGGTCATAATAGCGGTACAGGTAGTCCCAGCGCATCTGGTCTACCACCATGCCTACTACCAGTTTGGGACGGGCTACTGTTTTAGGCGCCCTTTGGGCAGCCGGCGTGTAAAAAGGTTTAGGAGAAGTTGCTTTCTGTGCGACAGCCCCATGCGAAACGGGCAAAAAGGCCAGTACCAGCAGATTGATCCATTTCATTCGTACATAAATTTTTTAGCGGTCTCATGGAACCCCTCCGCCCGCTGGCGGACCGGTTTCATTTGTAAAATTTGTTTAATATCCAGTTGGTTTTCGAGTGATTGCTATGATTTCCGGTATTATTTTTGGCAAGATGGCCACAAAAGTAATCCAAGATTACAAAAAGTAATATTTTAATACATTTGTGCACGATTTTAATGATCACAATTAATCATTAATTAACATCTATGGATATTTTTGAAAAGCTGCTGAAGCACAGAGGCCCCATCGGGGAACATTCAGAAAGAGCACACGGCTATTTTGCCTTTCCCAAGCTGGAAGGGGAAATAGGCCCCCGCATGAAATTCAGGGGTAAGGAAAAGATTGTCTGGAGCCTGAATAACTACCTGGGGCTGGCCAACCATCCCGAGGTACGTGCAGCAGACGCTAAAGCAGCCGCAGACTTCGGTCTGGCCGCTCCCATGGGCGCCCGTATGATGAGCGGTAACACCAATTACCATGAACTGCTGGAGAAAACCCTCTCCGAGTACATGGGCAAGGAGGACACCACCCTCCTGAACTATGGCTACCAGGGCATTATGAGCGCCATAGACGCCATCTGCAACCGCCGGGACGTGATCGTGTACGATGCCGAATGCCATGCCAGCATCATAGACGGCCTGCGCCTGCACCAGGGCCACCGTTATGTATTCAAGCACAATGATATAGCGGACTGTGAAAAGCAACTGAACCGCGCCGTAGAGCTGGTAAAGACCACCGGCGGCGGTATACTGGTAGTGACCGAAGGCGTGTTTGGCATGGCCGGCGACCAGGGTAAGCTGAAAGAAATCGCCGCACTGAAAGATAAATACGAGTTCCGCCTGATGGTGGACGACGCACACGGCTTTGGCACCATGGGTAAAACCGGGGCCGGCACCGGCGAAGAGCAGGGCGTACAGGATAAAATAGACCTGCTTTTCAACACCTTCGCCAAATCCGGCGCCTCCATCGGCGCTTTTATGAGCGGCGACAAGGATATTATCAATTACCTGCGCTATAACATGCGCTCCCAGATATTCGCTAAATCCGTTCCCCTGCCGCTGGTGATCGGCCATTTGAAGCGCGTGGAGCTGATGCGCACGCAGCCTTCCATGAAAGCCAAGCTGTGGGAGAATGTGAACAAGCTGCAGCAGGGACTCAGGGAAAGAGGCTTCAATATAGGCCATACCAACTCTCCCGTTACGCCCATCTACCTGCAGGGCGATATCCCGGAGGCCACCGCCATGTGCCTGGACCTGCGCGAGAACTATAACATATTCTGCTCCATCGTGGTGTACCCGGTAATCCCCAAGGGACAGATCATCTATCGCCTGATACCTACTGCCGCGCACAGCGATGAAGATATTGCCCTTACCCTGGAAGCCTTCAGCGAAACCAAGCAGAAGCTGGACCGGAAAGAATACAAGGTTGCGGAGATACCGGTGGTGTAAAACCGGTGGCTCCCTCATATAAAGTACATAGCCTGTTCATGTAAGATATATCTGCATAAACAGGCTATCGCTTTTATGGTAAAACCGTGTTAAAAAAATAAGGGCCGGCTGCCGCCGACCCTTGAACATAACGTTCTTTCACTAGGTGTAAGTTCACTAGCTTTTACATTAGGACATGGTAGAACAAATGGCATTCATAGAATTGGAACAACCAGATGGTTCTAACGAAATTTATAGTAAGTTGATTAACGCTCCTGTGTAATGTAGTACGATTGCCTCTCTAACTAACTATACCAAAATTATGTCATACAAATGTAGAAAACATCACACAAAGGTGCCATTTTGTTAACAGCTTGTTAAGCAACTTGCAGAAAATCAATGATATATAGATTTTTTCACATTCTTTTTTATTGTCCGATATACAATAAAAAAGCAGGCTAACAGTAGCATGGCCTTTATTTGCTTTTTGCGGCGGCAGTTGGCAGACGCATACTGATGCCAATGGTGATAAAAAGACCGTTCTGCAGGTCGTCCTGCCGCCAGGCCTGCTCATCCTCAAAATCCGCGTCCAGCAGGTCGTACCTTCTCATAAGTGCATAACCGGCCTTCCCGTTCAGCCACAGGTTCCGGCAAATGTTATAGCTCAGCAGCGGCGACAGCAGCACGTTAAACGCCCGGATATACTGTACGGGGCCATGGCTCACCGTATCCATGCCGGTGTGATAGATCCCCGCATCCACGTTCAGCGCAAAACCATATTCCAGCCTTTTGGAAGGTGTGAAAACGATCTGCCCGTTGGGCGTCACAATATTGATCCGCATTTTTTCCGTCTGGTAGAACAGCGCTGCCGCCGGTATCACCAGGTGGCGCCGGAAATCGCTGTTGTACATGGCGCCTATGCCCCAGCGCAACTGCGGGCGGCGGGCAGCGCTGCGTATAGCCAGCGCCGTGATACCGGGAAACAGGTCCTTGCCGCTTAGCCCGTCCTGCAGATCGCTGCGCAGGTCCAGGCGGGGCACAGCCAGCAGGCTCCACTGGGGGCTGAACCGGTGGGTAATGATCATATTGTAGCGGATATTATGCAGGTGCTCCGGCAGCCCGCTCCAGCTACTGTGCAGCTCGTTGAAGTCATAAGCCGCCAGGCGGTAATAAAACCCGTTGACAATACGGGTGCTTTTCCCTGCGCGGACTGGCGGCGTAAGCAGGCCGGCTTCCAGGTAATGCACAGCGGACCTGCCCTCCCGCTCTTTAAAGTCCGTACCGGGAAAATGCGTGTAATTCAGGAAAAAGGGGTCGCTGGCGTTCTGCGCCCGGCTGTTTGCGCCCCAGAGGCATAGCGCTGCCGTAGCAGCGGTAAACAGGTATTTCCATTGCATAAGGAACCGTTTAGTGAGGTGAGTGATTACTGGTTTGATGAATATGCGTTTGTCTTTTGCGGGGCCACCAGTTGGCATTGCCCATCAGCTCCATTAATGCAGGCATGAGCAGCGCCCGTATAATGGTAGCGTCTACCAGCACGGCGATGGTCATGCCCACACCCATCATCTTCATGAGCGTAATGCCGGAAGTGGAAAAGGCAATAAAGGCAATGGCCAGCAGGGCCGCGGCGGTGGTTACCAGCGAAGCGCTCTTTTCCAGCCCGCGGGCCACTGCCAGCGCATTATTGCCGGTACTGTCATACTCCTCCCGGATGCGGGACATGATGAACACTTCATAGTCCATAGACAGGCCAAAGGCCAGGCAGAACATCAGGATGGGAATGCTGGTCTCCATCGTGCCCGTGGCGGTAAACTGCAGCCAGCCGGACAGGTGCCCTTCCTGGAAGATCCATACCAGGGCGCCGAAGGAAGCGGAAAGGCTGAGTATGTTCAGCACCACTGCTTTCAGGGGCAGCACCAGGCTGCCCGTCATGAAAAACAGCAGCCCGAAGGTGACCACCACGATCACGCCTGCTACCAGCGGGATATAGGCCAGCAGTTCGTGCTGAAAATCAAAGAAGGTGGCAGGCATGCCGCCCACCAGGGTGTGGAAGGGCGCCGGTACGGCGCGCACCTCCCGCACCAGCCCGAAAGCGTCTTTTTCCAGCCGGTCCTGCGCCGGGATCACCGCCAGCCAGGCGCCTGCCGCGTTGTGAAACCGCTGGTGCCATACCCCCGGCGGAGCAGCGCGGCGGCCCTGCACGTAGGCGCCGGCAGGGCCATCCACCTGCGTCACGCCTTCCAGCAGCGACAGGCGGGCTGCATAGTCTGTGATTGCCTGCGTATCAGCCGCCGCGGATATACCGGTCATTACTACACGCAGCGCATCATCCTCCTCTGCCAGGAAATGCTGCCGCAACTGCTCTTCCACCTGGCGGCTGCTGGCCTGCGGGGGCAGCACCCGGTCGTCCGGCGCGCCAAAGCGGATGCGCAGGAAAGGCGCGCCCAGCAGCAACAGCAGCCCCACTACCGTTACGGCAATCAGCAGGGGGCGCTGCATGACCATTACCGCCGTGCTGTGCCAAAAACCCATCCCCTCCTTCCTCGCGCAGATGCGCCACCAGCCCCAGGGCGTAATACGGTGCTTTAAAATGGCCAGCGCCGCGGGCAGCACAATGGTGGCGGCCAGGGCCCCGGCCCCAATCACCGCGATGCCGGCATAGGCAAAAGAGCGCAGGAAAAAGAAGGGGAACAGCAGCAGCGCGGCCAGCGACACCGCTACGGTAACGGCGCTGAACAACACGGTGCGGCCGGCCGTTTCCAGCGTGATGGTGATGGCCGCCTGCACATCCAGCGTTTTGCCAAACTCCTCCCGGAAACGAGACACGACCAGCAGGCAATAATCCACCCCGATGCCCAGGCCCAGTACCATCGTGAGGTTCAGCGCAAAAGTGGATACCTCCGTAAACTGCACCAGCCCCCGCAATACCAGCAGCGTGACCACAATGGAAAAAACGGAAGTCATCAGCGTGAGCAGGGCGGCCAGCATGCTGCGGAACACGATCATCAGCAGCAGGAATACCAGCGGTATGGCGATGGCGTCTGCCAGCACAAAATCCCGCTGGCTCTGTGCACCTACCTGCCGGAACACTTCATCCTGCCCGCTTACGCCGGTTTTGATCAGGGCATTGTTCCGCGTGAGCATGGGCGACAGCGTGCTTAGCTGCTGCCGCACGGCCGTTACGCTGCCGGCCACATGCGCCAGTATCAGCGCCTGGCGGCCATCCCTGCTTTTAAGCGCCGGCGCATAAGCGCGCTGCCAGTAGGAAGTAACCTCCTGCACATGCGCCTGCTGCGACAGCTCCTGTACCAGTTGCAGCGCAGCCTGCCGCACCGGCGCGTCATCCACGGTTCCTTTTTTGGCGGTGACCAGCACCAGCAGGTTGGGATGCCCCACGCCAAAATGCTGCTGCAATGCCTGCGCCGCCAGGTCGGAGGGCGAGCCCTTTACCTCGAAGCGGGCCAGCGACAATTGCGGGATCACGCGGCTGCCGTAAAGGGCCGATAACACAAATAAAATCGTAGCTGCAATAATGATATGCCACCGGTATCGTATGATCCGGTATCCGGACTGTGTATGCATAGGAATGCTGATCTCCTGCAAAACAAGCGGATCGGCAGGCGGATTTCATTGATCCGGGTCAATAAAGGAAGGCCGGGGTGATTTGTTGATTTGGATCAATGGAGCGGCGGGCTACAGGCTGATCCTTTTCCTGATACGGCTCAGCGCTTCCGGCGTTACGCCCAGGTAGGAAGCTACCAGGTACTGCGGCACCCGCTGCAGCACCTGCGGTTTGTCCCGGAGCAGGTTGCGGTAACGCTCCTCCGGCTTTTCTGCCAGCAGGGACGATATCTGCCGGGCCAGGCGGATAAACTGGGCTTCGGCAGCCATTCTGCCGGCGCGCTCAAAAACGGGATGGGAAAGATATAATTGCTGGAGATCGTTGTAATGCAGGTCTATGGTGGTGGTGTCCTCTATGGCTTCCAGGCCGTATCTGGCCGGCTCCCGGGTCAGGAAGCTCTCATAATCCGACACATATTCCCGCTCAAAAAAGAAATTGTAGATATGCTTTTTGCCATCTACAACATTGAAGGCGATCACGGCGCCCTGCTCAATGAAAGAGATGATATGGTTCACCCGCTCTGCGCTGCTCAGCTCCTCCCCTTTGCTGTACTGCTTTACCTGCAGGCGGTCCGCAAAAGCCTGCCAGGCCTCATCCGTGAGGCCGGGTATCATTTGCAAGAAGAAGTGATGAATGTTGCCAAACATAGCATTGATGCGCTGGTATGCCTATCCGCATACCAGCGCATGAGCCCATTATATCAGGTGATTTTCTACCGATGTATCATACTGCTGCTTCCACTCGTTTACCGCGCCCCAGTTATCGCCGTCAATGATGATATGCTCACCTTTTACAAGGCCGATCTTTTCGTGGCGTACGGAGTGGTCCGTAGTGTCTACCAGGCCATGCAGCAGGGACTCGAATTTCTCCTGGTCCTCCGGGCGCACGGTCACCACTACGCGGCTCTGGCTTTCGCCAAAGAGGTAGGCGTCCTTACGGAAATGATCATTGGTATGGATATCAAAGCCCAGGTTACCGGCCATGGCGCTTTCCAGCAGGGTGATGAACAGGCCGCCTTCGCTGATATCGTGCGCGGACTGTATGAGGCCGGCTTTATTCAGTTTAGCAATGGCCTGCTGTAACTGGTGCTCCTCTTCCAGGTGGAAATGCGGTGCAGGGCTGTGCTCTATGCCGATGATCTTGTGCAGGTATTCGGAGCTGTTGATGTCGTTGCGACTGCGGCCTACAATGTACAGCAGGTGGCCGGGCGCCTTGAAGTCCAGCGTAATGCGCTGCTCCATGTTATCCAGTACACCCAGCATGCCGATGGTGGGGGTCGGGTATACCGGCCCGTCAGGCGACTGGTTGTAGAAACTCACGTTGCCGCCGGTTACCGGTGTATTGAACTTGTGGCAGGCTTCGCCCATGCCTTTGATGGCATGCACAAACTGGTAGTATACTTCCGGGTCGTAAGGGTTGCCGAAGTTCAGGCAGTTGGTGATGGCCACCGGTTCGCCGCCGCTGCACACAATGTTGCGCGCTGCTTCCGCCACGGCTATCTGTCCGCCGATGTGCGGGTTGGCAAATACGTACCGGCTGTTGCAGTCCGTAGTAACGGCCAGCGCCTTGCGCGTGCCTTTCACCAGTACGATGCTGGCGTCGCTGGGCGCGTTGGTGCTGGCGTTGGCGGTGCCTACCATGCTGTCATACTGGGTATAGATCCATCTTTTGGAAGCAATGTTGGGCAGCTTTACCAGCCTTTCCGCCACAAAGCGGGGGTTGGCGGTATCCGGCACGTTCTGTACGTCAAAAGCGCGGATCTTCTCAAAATAGGCCGGCTCCGTATAAGCGCGGTGGTATTGCGGCGCGCCGCCGCCCAGCACCAGGCTTTCGGCAGGCACGTCCGCCTCCAGCACACCGTTCATAAAGAACTTCAGCCGGGGCTCTTTGGTCACCTCACCGATCTGTACACAGTGCAGGTCCCATTTATCGAATATTTTCAGCACTTCCGCCTCGCGGCCTTTGTGCACTACGATCAGCATTCTTTCCTGGCTTTCGCTCAGCAGCATTTCCCAGGCTTTCATATTCTCCTGGCGGGTGGGCACTTTTTCCAGGTAGATGTTCATGCCATGCTCGCCTTTGGCGCTCATTTCCGCGGTAGAGCAGGTGATGCCGGCAGCGCCCATGTCCTGCATGCCTACCAGGGCCTGGGTTTTGATCACCTCCAGGCAGGCTTCCAGCAGCTTTTTCTCCTGGAAGGGGTCCCCTACCTGCACGGACGGCAGGTCTTCCGCGCTTTCCTCGGTAATATCGGCGCTGGCAAAGGAGGCGCCGCCAATACCGTCCTTGCCGGTGGCGGAACCTACAATGAATACCGGGTTGCCCTCACCGTAGGAAGTAGCGGATACGGTCTCCCCTACCTTTACGATCCCCACGCTCATGGCGTTTACCAGGGGATTGGTGCCGTAGCAGTCCTCAAAATAGGTTTCACCAGCCACGGTAGGTACGCCGAAGCAGTTGCCGTAATGGCCGATGCCGCTTACCACGCCCTTCAGCAGGTGCTGCGTTTTTTTATCGTTCAGGTTACCGAAGCGCAGGGAGTTCAGCGCCGCAATGGGGCGTGCGCCCATGGTAAAGATATCGCGGTGTATGCCGCCCACCCCGGTAGCAGCGCCCTGGAAAGGCTCAATAGCGCTGGGGTGATTATGGGACTCTATTTTGAACACGCAGGCATAACCGTCGCCAATGTCCACCAGGCCGGCGTTCTCCTCCCCTGCCTTTACCAGCAGGCGGTCGCCCTCGCGGGGCAGGGATTTCAGCCATACGATGGAGTTCTTGTAGCTGCAATGCTCGCTCCACATTACGGAGTACATGCTGAGCTCCGTAAAGTTGGGCACGCGGCCCAGGATGGTTTTTATACGTTCAAATTCGTCTGCGGTAAGTCCAAGCTGTTCGGCCGTTTCTACGGTAGTATGCATGAGTTTGTCGGCGGTATCTACAGTGCTTTGCATGTATGTAAAGTATATGTATACACAAGAAAGAAATGAAGATGCAAACCTACTAATTTTTAGATAACTGGCAAGGGGCAGTAAGCAGTTGGCAGGGGCGGTGTTACTGCCGGGGCGCCGCAGGGGATTTTTGCCGACAGTTGATGGTTATTTATCAACTGTTGACCTTAATACAGGCCACCAGTTGCATTATTATTTTTTGAATATATCAGTTTTCGAAGTATTCCTTTCAATTTTTTTATTCAAAAATCAAAAATTTTGTACTTTTTTCTGCTAAAATGAAATTTTTTAGCAAAAAAGAATAAACTTCTTGTTTATCTTACGCAGAGAACGTTTTTTTGTGTAAAATTACTTTACTTAGTATAAAATCAATTACAGCATGCAATCTTTACGCTTCACTGCGCTGGAAAACCTTGCCGGCGTGGATTTAAAAATTAAGCCCGAGCAGCTCAACGGGAAGATCACCGAAGTGTTCGGCAGCAATGTCTTCACAGGAAAAGTTCTACGCGAAAATCTGAGTGACGAAGCCTACAAGAGTTTAATGAATTCCATCAAGTCTGGTTCCAAGATCGAGCGTAAGATGGCCGACCAGATCGCTGCAGGCCTGAAGCAGTGGGCGATGAAAAAAGGCGTTACTCACTTCACACACTGGTTCCAACCCCTGACCGGTACCACTGCAGAAAAGCATGACTCTTTCTTCACCATCAAAAGCGATGGTTCTGCCATAGAGACCTTTGACGGCGATGCGCTGGTACAACAGGAGCCGGATGCGTCCAGCTTCCCCAGCGGCGGTCTGCGCGCTACTTTTGAAGCCCGCGGTTATACTGCATGGGATCCTTCTTCCCCGGCATTTATCATAGAGCAAGGCTATGGTAAAACACTTTGCATTCCTACCATATTTGTATCCTACACCGGCGAATCACTGGACTATAAGGCGCCGCTGCTGAAAGCGCTGTCTTCCCTCGATAAAGCGGCCGTAGACGTATGCAACTATTTTGATAAGAACGTTACCAAAGTAACCGCTACCCTGGGCTGGGAGCAGGAATACTTCCTGGTGGATGAGAACATGGCCAACGCCCGCCCTGATTTGATCATGTGCGGCCGTACCGTAGTAGGTCATGCGCCTTCCAAAGGCCAGCAACTGGAAGACCACTACTTTGGCTCCATACCTGAACGCGCCTACGCTTTCATGCGCGATTTTGAAGAAGAGTCCTACAAGCTGGGCATTCCCTTAAGGACGCGCCACAACGAAGTAGCGCCTTCCCAGTTTGAGTGCGCGCCCATCTTTGAAGAAGTGAACATTGCAGTGGACCACAACTCTCTGCTGATGGACGTGATGACCAAAGTGGCCAAACGCCATAAGCTGAAAGTGCTGCTGCACGAAAAGCCCTTTGCCGGCATCAACGGTTCCGGTAAGCACAACAACTGGAGCATGGCCACCGATACCGGTGTAAACCTGCTGGCGCCGGGCAAAACGCCCAAGACCAACCTGATGTTCCTCACTTTCTTTGTGAACACCATCAAGGCCGTACACGACTACGCTGACCTGCTGAGGGCCGCCATCGCTTCTCCCAGCAATGATTTCCGCCTGGGCGCCAACGAAGCTCCCCCGGCTATCATCTCCGTGTTCGTAGGTAAGTACCTGTCTGAAGTGCTGCAGGAAGTAAAGACCCGCGTAAGCAACAAGTTCGACGAGCAGGATGAAGCCATCCTGAAGCTGGACCTGCACCGCCACATACCGGAGCTGCTGCTGGACAACACCGACCGTAACCGTACTTCTCCCTTTGCTTTCACCGGCAACAAGTTCGAGTTCCGTGCGGTAGGTTCCTCCGCCAACTGCGCTTCCGCCATGACCATCCTGAACACGATCATGGCGCAAACCCTGTCCAACTTCAAGAAAGACGTGGACAGCCTGATCGAGAAAGGCGAGAAAAAAGAGATTGCCATTATGCAAACTCTTCGGAAATATATTGTAGATTCGGAAAAAGTTTTATTCGAAGGAGACGGCTACAGCGAAGAATGGGAAGCAGAAGCAGCAAAAAGAGGCCTGCCCAACGTTAAAACTACTCCGCACGCCCTGGACGCCATGGTTACTCCCAAAGCCACCAAACTCTTTGCGGATACCGGCGTATATAACGAGAAGGAACTGCATGCCCGCCATGAGATACTGCTGGAAGATTATGTGAAGAAAGTGCAGATAGAAGCCCGCGTGATCGGCGATCTGGCTACCAACACCATTCTGCCCGCTGCCATCAGCTATCAGAATGACCTGATCGCAAACATCCGCGGCCTGAAAGAAATTGGGCTGGGCGAAGGCGCCGTGAAAGCGCAAAAGCAAATAGCTGAAAAAATTGCTGAACATATTAATGTCATCAGTGAGAATGTACAGGCTATGATTGAAGCGCGTAAGGTAGTAAACAAGCTCACTGACAGCCGTCAGAAAGCGATAGAATATTGTGAAAAGATTAAGCCGTACTTTGATGTGATCCGGTACCACTCCGACAAACTGGAGTTCCTGGTGGATGACAAAAAATGGGCCCTGCCCAAGTACAGAGAGCTGCTTTTCTTGCGATAAAACCGTAAGATTGTTTTGGTGTATGATTAGCCCGCGGTTTTCACCGTGGGCTTTTTCTTTGGGTTTTGTTATTTTTAATTGCTCACTGATACAAAACCGGTATACCATGCGAAAAAGATACGTGCTGTTGACACTGCTCCTAAGCTATTGCAGCCTTGCCGCTGCCCAGCAGAACACCTACTGCAATCCCGTCAACATTGATTACGGCTACTGCCCCATTCCCAACTTTGTGACACAGGGAAAGCACCGCGCCACCGCCGACCCGGTGATCACCCTGTTCAAAGGGAATTACTACCTCTTTTCCACCAACCAGTGGGGCTACTGGTGGAGCAGCGACATGCTGCACTGGAACTTTGTGCCGCGCAAATTCCTGAAACCCTGGCACCAGGTGTACGACGAGCTGTGCGCGCCCGCTACCGCCGTGCTGGGCGATACGCTGCTGGTGATCGGCTCTACCCATACCCGGAGCTTCCCGTTGTGGATGAGCACACAGCCCCGCACCGATACCTGGAAAGAGGCGGTAGACTCCTTCCGGGCCGGCGCCTGGGACCCGGCCTTCTTTACGGACGACGACGGCCGTTTTTACCTCTACTACGGCTCCAGCAACGTATATCCCATTTATGGCTGGGAGGTGGACCGCAAAACACTGCAGCCCATTGGCGAAAGAAAAGAACTGATACGCCTCCACGACGATATACACGGCTGGGAACGTTTTGGCGAGCACAATGACAACACTTTCCTGCAACCCTTCATGGAAGGCGCCTGGATGAACAAGTACAACGGCAAGTACTACCTGCAGTACGGCGCGCCGGGCACGGAGTTCAGCGGCTATGCGGACGGCGTGTACGTGGGCGGGCATCCGCTGGGCCCCTTTGCCTACCAGGTGCACAACCCCTTCTCCTATAAGCCCGGCGGTTTTGCCCGGGGAGCCGGCCACGGCGCCACTTACCAGGACAAGCACGGCAACTGGTGGCATGTATCCACCATCGTGATCAGCACCAAGAACAATTTTGAAAGAAGGATCGGCATCTGGCCGGCCGGCTTTGACCAGGACGATATCCTTTTCTGCAATACCGCCTACGGCGATTACCCGCATTACCTGCCCAATGACTCCATAAGGGACAGCAAGGGCCTTTTTACCGGCTGGATGCTGCTGAACTACAACAAGCCGGTACAGGTATCCTCCACCCTGGGCGGCTTTGCGCCCAACAACGCGGTAGACGAAGACATCAAAACCTACTGGAGCGCGGCCAGCGGCAATGCCGGCGAATGGATACAGTCCGACCTGGGCCAGGTAAGCACCATACGCGCCATACAGATCAACTATGCGGACCAGGACGCCACTATTATGGGCAAGCAGCCCGGCCTGTACCACCGGTACAGGTTATACGGCTCCAAAGACGGTAAAAACTGGCAGGTACTGGTGGATAAAAGCCGCAACCGCACGGATGTGCCGCATGACTACGTAGCACTACCCCAAGCAGCGCAGGCCCGCTACATCAAGCTGGAGAACCTGCACATGCCCACCGGCAAATTCGCCATCAGCGGCCTGCGGGTATTCGGCCGGGGAAAAGGCAGCGCGCCGGACACCGTACAGCATTTTGTGGCCCTCCGCGGCGACAGCGAGCGCCGGAATGCCTGGCTCAAATGGGAAATGAATGACAACGCTACGGGATACACGATCTATACCGGTATTGCGCCGGACAAACTGTACACCAGCATCATGGTGTATGGCCGTAATGATTATTACTTTAACGGGATGGATAAGGACAAGCCCTACTATTTCTGCATAGAGGCTTTTAACGAGAACGGGATCAGTAGAAGAACGAAAGTGGTGAAAGTGGAGTGAGGGTGATAGAGAATATAAAATTTTAAATGTAAAAGTGAAGGAGCAGTGTTTCATGAAACATCTGACCTTCCCTTTTACATTTGAAATTTAAAATTTTACATTTTGCATTTTCTATACCAGCTTAAAGCCTTCGGTAAACTTGGTAGTAAAGTTGCCTTTCCGGAAATCCTCGTTACGCATCAACTGCTGGTGGAAGGGAATGGTGGTTTTCACCCCTTCTATCACAAACTCGCTCAGGGCGCGCTCCATGGTATTGATGGCCTCTTCGCGGGTCTGCGCAATGGTGATGATCTTGGCCACCATGCTGTCATAATACGGCGGTATCACATAGCCTGCATAGATGTGGGAATCCACGCGTACGCCGTGGCCGCCCGGTATATGCAGCACGGTTATCTTACCCGGGGAGGGACGGAAGTCATTGTAGGGATCTTCCGCATTGATACGGCATTCGATGGCATGCATCTGCGGCGTATAGTTCTTGCCGGAAATGGGAATGCCGGCGGCTATCTTGATCTGTTCCTTGATCAGGTCAAAGTTGATGACCTCTTCCGTTACCCCGTGCTCCACCTGGATACGGGTGTTCATTTCCATGAAGTAGAAATTGCGGTGCTTGTCTACCAGGAACTCGATGGTGCCCACGCTCTCGTAATTGATGGCGGAAGCGGCCTTGATGGCGGCCTCGCCCATCTTTTCACGCAGCTCGGGCGTCATAAAGGGAGAGGGTGATTCTTCCACCAGCTTCTGGTGACGGCGCTGTATGGAGCAATCCCTTTCGCTGAGGTGGCATACCTTGCCGTACTGGTCGCCGGCTACCTGTATTTCAATATGGCGGGGCTCTTCCACGAATTTCTCCATGTAGATGCCGTCATTATTGAAAGCGGCACGGGCTTCCGTTTTGGCCATATTGTAGGCGTTTTCCAGCTCGTTCTCTTCCCATACCACGCGCATGCCCTTACCGCCACCGCCGGCCGTAGCCTTGAGTATCACGGGCAGGCCCATCTCCTTTGCCAGGCTTTTGGCCTGCTCCAGGCTTTCCAGCAGCCCGTCGGAGCCCGGTATAACCGGTACGCCGGCTGCTATCATGGTTTCCTTGGCGGTCATCTTGTCCCCCATTTTCCGGATCATTTCCGGGGTGGGGCCAATGAACTTGATGCCATGCTCGCCGCATATTTCGGCAAAGCGGGCATTTTCCGCCAGGAATCCGTACCCGGGATGGATAGCGTCGGCATTGGTGATTTCCGCCGCGGCCATCAGGTGAGGGATGTTGAGATAGGATTCTGAGCTCTGCGGTTTGCCAATGCAAACGGCTTCATCTGCAAACTTCACGTGCAGGCTGTCTTTATCCGCAGTAGAGTAAACAGCCACCGTTTTGATGCCCATTTCCTTACAGGTGCGTATGATACGCAGGGCTATTTCTCCACGGTTGGCGATCAGTATCTTTTTAAACATTGCTTACTTTATGGTTCCACTAAAAACAAAGGCTGATCATATTCAACCGGGGAGGCGTCATCTACCAGCACTTTTACTATTTTACCGCTTACTTCGCTCTCAATTTCGTTGAACAGCTTCATGGCTTCAATAATGCACACCACCTTGCCGGGGGCCACATCATCGCCCACGTTCACGAACGCAGGTTTGTCCGGGCCGGGGCTGCGGTAAAAAGTGCCGATCATGGGAGAGTTGATAGTAACCAGGTTGTCCGCTTTGGCGGGCGCGGCCGGCGTGGCAGCAGGCGCTGCGGGAGCCGGGGCCGGTGCGGGAGCTACAGGTGCTACCGGCGCCACTGCCTGCACCGGGGCTGCTGCGGGCACAGCAATTACCTGTTGTACCTCGTTATCCTTTTGCTTTATTGTAATCTTAAACTTGTCTTCTTCTATGCTCAGTTCGCTGATATTGGATTTGTTCACCATCTTTACCAGCTCCTGGATCTGTTTAAAATCCATGTAGACAGTTTTTGGTTTAGAAATGTTCGTTTGTGATATGGATTATTCTTTTACTCTTTCAATGTACTCCCCGGTCTTGGTATTCACCCTGATGGACTCTCCCTCATTCACGAACAGGGGCACCATAACGGTAGCGCCGGTTTCAATGGTGGCGGGCTTCAGGGTGCGGGTGGCAGTATCTCCCTTCATACCGGGCTCGGAGTAGGTGATCTTTACCACGATCTTGTCGGGCAGCTCCACGCTCATGGGCTGCTCGGTTTCGGTGTTCATCAGCACAAACACCTCCTCCCCTTCTTTCAGGAACTGGGGCGCATCTACCATGTTCTCTTCCAGCGCCAGTTGCTCAAAGGTCTCTTTATCCATGAAGTTATAGCCACTCTCGTCTTTGTACAGGAACTGGAAAGCCTTTTTCTCCACACGCACCGGGTAAATGGTATCGCCGGAGTTCCAGGTGTGCTCAATGGAACGGTTATTATCCACACCTTTTAATTTTGCCCATACTTTGGCGGCGGCACGGGCAGTCTTGTTCTGACCAAACTCTACAACAGAATACAAGCTGTTATCCAGCTTTATGATCAATCCTGTTCTGATATCTGCAGTGGTAGCCATAAAATAGGATACTGATTTTTAAGTTTAAAAATTTGAATTAGGTCTGCAAAAGTAAACCATTCTGCGAAATCCTCACGAAATCCTTCATGGTGCGGCGCCGCTGCTAACTGTTTGAGTCATCCTGTGCCTGAACCGCAAACCCATTAATTTTTTTAGGAATGCAAACATAAGGTAAGGACAGGTAATCTAGTAATTTTTTTGGAAAAAAATCAATTTGACGGCGCCATTCGGCCGTTCTGCACTATTTTTAGTCGTTCATTCATCAAAAACAGACCGTACCATGCGTTATTTGCTATTGTTATGTGCTTTTGCTTTCCCGCTCCTGCTGCACGCCCAGGGGGCCAGCCAGGGTAAGAAAGCGCCTTATTTACAATACCCGGTGATACCCGCCTACCAGCTTACCCTGCCGGACGGGCATACCATTACCAAGAATGACCTCCGCAAGAATACCCCTACCCTGGTCTTTATTTTCAGCGTGGAATGCGACCACTGCAAGCAACTGACGGAAGAAATGCTGAAAAACATGGACAAGCTGAAGAAGACCCAGGTGCTCATGATCACCCCCTTCAAGCCCGGGCGGATGAAGGAATATTACGAGGAATACAAGATATCGCAATATCCCAACATTATTATGGCCAGCGAGCCTACCCGGCAGATCATGTCCTTTTATGATATGCACTACTTCCCGGGCCTGTACGTATACAATAAAAAGCAGTCCCTGGTAAAAGGATTTGAAGGCACCGCGAAGCTGGACGACGTGCTGCCGTATCTGAAATAGCGGAAAACGGAAGGCATAAAGCTAAAAGCAGCCTGCATTTTGCTTTATGCTTTGTGCTTTCAGCTTTATGCTTAAATTTAAGTAAATATTCTTCACCTTAAAATACACAGATAAGATGAAAGTTACTGTTGTAGGAGCTGGCAATGTAGGCGCCACCTGCGCTAACGTGCTGGCCCACAGAGATTTTTTACAGGAAGTAGTGTTACTGGATATCAAGGAAGGAACTGCTGAAGGTAAAGCACTGGACACATGGCAACAGGCCCCGATCGATTATTACAGCACCAAAGTGACGGGCGTCACCAATGACTATGCTAAAACCGCGAACAGCGACGTAGTTGTGATCACGTCCGGTTTACCCCGCAAACCCGGCATGAGCCGCGATGACCTGATCTCCACCAATGCCAACATCGTAAAGTCTGTTACTGAGAACATCAGTAAGTATTCCCCCGATGCCGTTATTATCGTGGTTAGCAACCCCCTGGATGTAATGACCTACTGCGCTTTCCTTACCGCCAAAAAGGACAGCAGCAAGGTATTCGGCATGGCCGGCATCCTGGATACGGCCCGCTACCGTGCTTTCCTGGCAGAGGAGATCGGTTGCTCCCCCAAAGACATACAGGCCATCCTGATGGGCGGCCATGGCGATACCATGGTGCCCCTGCCCCGCTATACCACCGTGAGCGGTATTCCCGTAACGGAACTGGTAGCGGCGGATAAACTGGAAACCATCATCCAGCGCACCAAAGTAGGCGGCGGCGAGATCGTGAACCTGCTGGGCACCTCCGCCTGGTACGCACCCGGTGCGGCAGCCGCGCAAATGGTAGAGGCCATCCTGAAGGACGAAAAACGCATTTTCCCCTGCTGCGCCTGGCTTACCGGCCAGTACGGGCTGCAGGACATCTACCTGGGCGTGCCCGTAGTGCTGGGTAAAACCGGGATAGAAAAGATCATAGAGCTGCAACTGAACGAGGGGGAAATGGAGCTGCTGAAAACTTCCGCCCAGCACGTAAAAGAAGTAATGGATGTGCTGGACAACATGAAAGTGACCGCATAGGAGAAGGATGTAAAATATTAAATGCTAAATGTAAAATGTAAAAGTAGGCGAGTGTGCTTCATCCTTTTACATTTTACATTTAGCATTTTACATTTTATATTCTTTAATACCATTGTGTAAGAATAACACATAACAGTTTATCAATCAACCATTTCAGCGCGGCCGTTTATATCGGCGCTTTTATTATCTTCATATTTTTAACTTTATGTTATATTCTCCGTCTCCTTATGTCGAACATTGAAAAAATACTGTCACAAAAAGCCTTTAATACCGAGTATACCAAGGGGCTGGTGAGCCTGATATTCGTGGGTAACTGGATGGTAAGCCGCCATCAGCAGTTCTTCAAGAAGTTTGACATTACGATGCAGCAGTATAACATATTACGCATACTCCGGGGACAGCACCCCAAAGCCGCCAACATCAACATGCTGAAAGAAAGAATGCTGGACAAAATGAGCGATGTGTCCCGCCTGGTGGAGCGCCTGCGCAAAGCCGAGCTGGTGGAGCGTAAAAGCTGCGAGGCCGACCGCCGGGCCGTAGACGTGAAGATCACCGCCAAAGGACTGCAGTTGCTGAAAGAAATAGACGAAGAAATAGAATCGCTGGAAGATTGCCTCCGGCAAAGCCTCTCTCCCAAAGAAGCCGCCCAACTGAATAAGCTGCTGGATAAAATGCTGGGGCTATATTATTAGCAAATTCCAAAACCCAAATTCCAAATTCCAAACTGGTTGAAATCCGTCAGCCAATATTGACCGTCTGGTATTATTGGTGGCCGGCTATCATTTTGGAATTTGGGTTTTGGAATTTGGAATTTCAGACCTCTTCTACATAATCCAGGTCTTTGCCAAAGGTTTCCTCAATGCTGTAAGCGGTTATTAATGACACCCCTATGCAAACGGCCGCCACTATAGCGCCGCTGTGCAGGTAGCTGAAGCGGGCCTGCAAGGCGGTGAACAGCGCAGAGATGAGCGGCAGCAGGCCCCTGGCAAAGTTGGGCACCGTGGTGGCTACCGTAGCGCGCAGGTTGGTGCCGAAGCTTTCCGCCGCTATGGTCACAAAAATAGCCCAGAACCCCACGCTGAAGCCCAACCCGAAACACACGGCATAGAAGGTCCACTTGTCCGCCCCGTGCATCCGGAAGTACAGGAACACAAAAGCAGCGGTGAGCAGCAGGAACAGGATCATCACCTTCCGGCGGCTTCTCCATAACTGGCTGATAAAGCCGGTAGAAAAATCACCCAGCACCAGGCCGGTGTAGGTAAAGGCAATGGCATCCCCGGGGCTGATGGCGTCCCGCACGCCCATTTCCATGGCAAACTTGTTGGAAAATGCAACGAGTATGCCCACCACAAACCAGGTAGGGGTGCCCAGCAGCAGGCATTTGAGGTACTTCATAAAACGCTCCCGGCTGGTGAACAGGGCCAGGAAATTGCCCCGGCTGGCAGTGCTTTGCTTCAGCGCGGCAAACATAGTCGATTCCATCACGCTGATGCGCAGCACCAGCAGCGCCAGGCCCAGCCCGCCGCCAATGAAATAGCAGATGCGCCAGTCCTGCACCAGCTTGGCGATGAAATTGGCCGCCACCGCGCCGGATACGCCTACCGTGGCTACGATCATCGTGCCGTAGCCCCGCTTTTCCTTGGGCAGGATCTCCGATACCAGGGTAATGCCGGCGCCCAGCTCCCCGGCCAGGCCCAGCCCGGCTATAAAGCGCCATACCAGGTACCCGCCGGTGGAATGCACAAACCCATTGGCAATATTGGCCACGGAATACAGCAGGATAGAGCCGAACAGCACGCTCAGCCGCCCGCGTTTGTCCCCTACAATGCCCCACAGCACACCGCCAATGAGCATGCCTACCATCTGCACATTAATGAGCAGCAGGCCCACGCCGGTATCGATCTCGTTTTGCGGAACGCCCAACTCCCGCAGGCTGGGCACCCTTACAATCGTAAATAACAGGAGGTCGTAAATGTCTACGAAATAGCCAAGCGAAGCCACAATAACGGCTACGTTAAAGATAGAAGTGGAACGGTTTTCCGGGTGCATAAATGTGATGTATAGTGCTTACGATAACGTGTCGGTAGGCGCTTTGCTGTCCTCACGCAGCGTATGTGTTTCCTGCTTGGTCTTGCCGAAAAATATCTTGAAGAGCACAGGCAGGGTGGTGATCAGGATAATGATCACGATGATCAGCTCCAGGTGGTCCTTGAGCGTGGGGAAGGCCTTATCCAGGTAATGTCCCGCCAGCATCATGGAAAATACCCAGGCAAAGGAGCCTACAATATTATACAGCATGAACTTTTTGCCGTCCATCTGCACAATACCGGCTACAATGGGAGCGAAAGTGCGCACAATAGGCAGGAAACGGGCCAGGAAAATAGCGCCGCCGCCGTGCTTGTCATAAAACTCCTTGGCCTGGTACAGGTATTTCTTTTTAAAGAGCAGCGTATCCTTCCGATTGAACAGCAGCGGCCCTGATTTACGCCCGAACCAGAAGCCCACCATATTGCCCAGTACCCCGGCAATGGCGATCACCAGCATCACTACAAAAAACGGCATATCGAAAAAGCTCTTGCTCAGCAGCTCCCCGTAAATGCCGGCCACGAACAGCAGGGAATCCCCCGGCAGAAAAAATCCCACGAACAGCCCCGTCTCCGCAAAAATGATCAGCAACAATAAATAAATACCGCCGTGCTCAATGATCCATTCGGGGTTGATTAAATGCTTGAAAAACTCTATGATCTGATCCATGCCGTCGTTTTGTTTAATTTAAAAAGTTGGCGTAAGGCTAAAATTAGGTATTAATTGTTAATTGTGGGATATCATGGTTTCGGCAACTTCTGCGCTAATGCTGTCTGCCGCAGGCTTGCTGAAATCCGTTTCCCCTTCCCATTTGCCCACCACTGCGGTGGCCAGGCAGTTGCCGATCACGTTTACAGACGTGCGGGCCATATCCATCAGCTCATCAATACCCAGTATCAGGAACACCGGCCAGGAGGGCAGGTGAAAAGAGGCTACCGTACCGAGTATGATCACCAGGGTAGCGCGGGGCACGCCGGCCACGCCCTTGCTGGTAAGCATCAGCGTAAATACCATCAGCAGTTGCTGCCCGAAGCTCATATGGATACCAGCCGCCTGCGCCACAAAAATAGAGGCCAGCGACAGGTACAGGGTAGACCCGTCCAGGTTAAAGCTGTAGCCGGTAGGCATTACAAAGGCCACTATCTTGCGCGGTACGCCCATACGCCCCATGGCCTCCATGGCTTTGGGCAGGGCAGACTCCGAGCTGGTGGTAGCAAATGCAATGGACACCGGTTCGGATATCTCCTTTATAAAACGCCGGATAGGCAGCTTTATGATAAGCGCCACGGGCAGCAGCACCACCAGCACAAAAACGATCAGCGCCACGTACAGCGTAAGCAGCAGTTGGAACAGGTTGCCCAGCACAGACAGGCCGCCATGCCCTACCGTATAGGCAATAGCCGCTCCTACCCCTACCGGTGCAAAATACATCACGATATTGGTGAACTTGAACATGGTTTCAGAAAGGCTTTCGCAAAAGCCCAGCATGGGACGGCGTACCTTTTCCTTTACCATGCCCAGCGCAATGCCGAAGATCACGCTGAACACCACCACGGGCAGCACGTCGCCGTGGTAAATGGACTTGGCAATGTTTTCCGGGAAAATATGCAGGATGATATCCTGCCAGCTTTGCGGCGGGGGCGTTTGCACTGCTTCGTGCACCTCCGCGGGCATCTGTATGCCCATACCGGCCTTGCTGATGTTGATGGCGGCTACGCCAATGAACAGGGCGATAGTGGTCACCACTTCGAAGTACAGCAGGGACTTCCATCCCATACGCCCTACCTGCTTGATATCGGAATGCCCGGCAATACCTACCACCAGGGTGGCAAATATCAGCGGGGCGATAATGGTCTTGATCATTCTCAGGAATATCTGGCTCAGCACGCGCAGGTTCATGCCCACCTGGGGGAAATCATGCCCGATACCGGCGCCTACCACCATGCTGACCAGTATCCAGGTGGTCAATGATTTTTTCCTGATGGCGAACCATACCAGGCTGGCCGTAGCGAGCCAGCGCACCGTGAGTAATACCGGCTGCGGCAGGGCCAGCAGGTTATAGTGGGATAAACAGGTAAGAATAGCAGCAATGGTAATGGCAAAGAATGCGATCCAGGCGGCTTGCTTTTTAGTCATTAACAGGTGCAGTTTAGATTTATGATAGAAATATCCGACAAAATTCCCCAAAAATAAGGTTATCAGGCTAAAAATCAGCCCATACCTTATAAAATAAAAAAGGTGCGTTTGCTTTTAGATAGTTATATTTGGCGGTCTTAAAACAACAAGCTAAACCACCTTAAACATCAACCAACAATACTTCTATCATGAGTAGACTCTTTGTAAGAAAGCCACTGGGTCAATTGTTATCTGAAGCATCCGAATCGGAAAAAGGGTTAAAAAGAACGTTAAGCGCCGGATCGCTGGTAGCGTTGGGCATTGGCGCCATTATCGGCGCCGGGCTCTTTGTGCGCACGGCTGCTGCTGCCGGCGCCCACGCAGGGCCTGCGGTAACCCTTTCCTTCGTAATAGCGGCCATCGGCTGTGCGCTGGCGGGCCTTTGCTATGCGGAATTTGCTTCCATGATACCTATTGCCGGTAGCGCCTACACGTATTCCTATGCCACCCTGGGAGAAGTAGTAGCCTGGATCATAGGCTGGGACCTGGTGCTGGAATATGCGCTGGGCGCCGCCACGGTTTCGATTGGCTGGTCCCAATACCTGAACAACTTATTGAGCACGCTTTTTCATGTCACCATACCATATGAATGGTCGCACTCGCCTTTCCAGATGTCCGAAGCAGGCGTGCGGGGTATTATCAACATTCCCGCCATCTGCATCCTGCTGCTGCTTACCCTGCTGCTGATCCGTGGCACGCAGGAGTCTGCCGTGGTAAACACTGTTATCGTGATCGTAAAAGTGGCCATTGTGCTGCTGTTCATAGCCCTGGGCTGGAAGTTCATTGATCCTGCCAACCATACGCCTTACACCATCCCGGCCAATGCCGGCACGGTGCAGTTGAGCGACGGGGCCGTCATAGATTACTCGAATTTCTGGAACCACGGCTGGCCGGGTGTGCTCACGGGGGCCGGCATCGTATTCTTTGCCTTTATCGGGTTCGATGCCGTGTCCACCACCGCCCAGGAAACCAAGAACCCGAAAAAGGCCATGCCTATCGGCATCCTGGTATCCCTGGCCATCTGTACCGTATTATACATTCTTTTCTCCCACGTACTTACCGGCGTGGCGCCTTACAGGGACTTCCTGAAGGCGGGCAGCGAGGCTTCCGTGGCCTATGCGATTGATACCTACATGCCGGGACTTGGCTGGCTCTCCCTGATGATTACCATCGCCATCCTGGCGGGTTTCTCCTCCGTAATACTGGTGATGCTGCTGGGACAGACCCGCGTGTTCTACTCCATGTCCAACGACGGGCTGGTGCCGCCGGTATTTTCCGCGCTGCATCCCAAGTACCGTACGCCTTATAAATCACAGATACTATTCTTTGTATTTACCGCGGTATTTGCCGGTTTTGTGCCGGATCATATTGTAGGCAACATGACCAGTATCGGTACCCTCTTTGCCTTTGTGCTGGTATGCATTGGCGTGCTGGTAATGCGCAAGAGCAACCCCGAGGTGCCCCGCCCGTTCAAAACGCCCTGGGTGCCGGTGGTGCCCATTGCGGGCGCAGTGGTATGCCTGCTGATGATATTCGGCCTGGGTATTGACAACTGGCTGCGGCTGCTCGTATGGCTGGCCATTGGCTTTGCCATCTATTTCGGCTACAGTGTAAAGCATAGCAAGGCCCGCAAACTGAAGGAATAGTGCGCCTTACACATATTTTTCAACCGCCCGTTTGCAGTCAAACGGGCGGTTTTAGTTTTACCAGTATTACCTTACTTTTGCGTTTCGAACAATCAACCAACATGGGAAGAATATTTGAAGTAAGAAAGGCCACCATGTTCGCCCGCTGGGACAGGATGGCCAAACAGTTCACCAGGATAGGGAAGGAAATAGCCATCGCTGTAAAGCAAGGCGGCCCGGACCCGGACAATAACCCCGCCCTGCGCCGCTGCATGGCGAACGCCAAAGGCGTGAACATGCCCAAAGACCGGGTGGAAGCCGCTATCAAGCGCGCCATGGGCAAGGATAAAACGGACTATGAAGAAGTAGTATATGAAGGATATGCGCCGCATGGCGTGGCCGTAATGGTGGAAACTGCTACGGACAACCCTACCCGTACCGTGGCCAATGTGCGTATGCACTTCAACAAGGAAGGCGGCAGCCTGGGCACCAGCGGCTCTGTAGGCTTTATGTTCAACCGCATGGGCGTGTTCAAGATCAAAAATGAAGGGCAGGACCTGGAAGAGCTGGAACTGGAGCTGATAGACGCCGGCCTGGAAGAGATCGGGGAAGACAGCGAAGGCAATATCATTATCCGCACGCCTTTTACCGAGTTCGGGAACATGGCCAAGGCCCTGGAAGAAAAAGGCATCTCCACCATCAGCGCGGAACTGCAGCGTATTCCCACTACTACCGTGGAACTGAATGACGAGCAGGCCAAGGAAGTGCTGCAACTGGTAGACCGCCTGGAACAGGACGAGGACGTGCAGCAGGTGTTCCATAACCTGAAATAAGCATTGACCGCTATAAAAAAAAGAGAACCGTTTTGCCGTAGCAGAACGGTTCTCCGTGGTGTGGTGTGTGGTGTTTGTGGTTGCTCTTACATTATTTTATACTTCCGCCGTACAGGCATTGGGATCTGTGACCAGCCTTAACCCCTTTCCATGAAAGGTTTCCAGCTTTACATCCTCATCCAGGCGGAAATGTTTTCTCAAACGGGTAAGGTATACATCCATCGTGCGGCCGGCAAAAAAGTCGTCGCTGCCCCAAACGGCCTGCAGGATGTTCTCCCGTTTCAGGCGCCGGTTGGGATTCTCACAAAGGAACTTCAGTAACTCCGCTTCCTTGGGAGGCAGGTTGATGGTATGACCGGTAATTTTATGATAAATTTTCAGCTCGGTGTAATTGAACTCCAGGTTGCCTAGCTGGTAGGTGAGCACTTTCCTGCTTTGCAGCAGCCGGCTCCTTTTCAGGAATACCTCTATCCGGAACTGCAGCTCCTCGATGTTAAAAGGCTTTACCAGGTAGTCGTCCCCGCCGGCTTCAAAACCGTGCAGGCGATCCTGTTCCATGTAGCGGGAGGAAGTGAAGATGATGGGAATGTTCGTGTCCTGGCCGCGGATCTCTTTAGCCAGGGTGAATCCATCCCTGCCGGGCATAATGATATCCAGCAGGCAAATGTCAAAAACCCGCTCCTGGAACATGCTCCAGGCCTGGTCTCCATTAAGGCAGTGCACTACGCTGTAGCCTTCCTTCTCCAGGTGTCTTTTAATTACTTTGGCGAAAAAATGGTCGTCTTCTACCAGTAGTATTCCTGCTTTCATTCGTAAATAATTTTTTGTTAGCAGTCTCATGGAACCTCGCATTTACAGTCCTTTGCACAAGAATGTTTATCATGCTCGGTTTCATCTGTTAATATGTTTGTTTTCTGAATGGGCAGATGGAACCTCGCATCCTGCTCGGCTTCATACACAGGTGGATTTTTCGATAAAAAGTCTAGGGTGCCTGATCAATAAATATCGCTTCGTGTCTCTTAAAGTAACCGTTAGGGTTAAAATTCTTTTCCAATTTAGCTAATTATTGCTGAAACTTGACAAATCACGGAAAGTTTTTTAGGGGCTTTTTTCCGCCATTTTGTTCATTATTAACATGCACAATTATCACCATTCAATTATAGTTAATTCATAGTTAATAACAAATAAATATAATTATTACACTGTGGTATTTACCCCGTTTACCAGGTTTTGCGGCGCGCCTTCCAGGAAAGCCTTCACATTAGCCGCCACGGTGTGCAGCAGCCGGCTCCTGGCCTCCCGCGTAGCCCAGGCGATATGCGGGGTAATGATGCAGTTCCGGGCCTGCAGCAGCGGGTTATCCGGCGCGGGCGGCTCTAGGGACAGCACATCCAGCGCGGCGCCGGCTATACGTTCCTGGTTCAGCGCATCGGCCAAGTCTGCTTCATTGATCAGCGGCCCCCGGCTGGTATTGACCAGGAAAGCGCCCGGCTTCATAGTACCCAGCAATGCGGCGTTTACAAAACCCCGGTTCTGTTCGTTCAGCGGGCAGTGCAGGGATACAATGTCCGCGATGGCAAAACAGGTGGGGATGTCCACAAACCTGACGCCCTCCATTTTATCCCGCTCCGGGTGCCGGTGATGCGCTACTACCTGCATACCAAACGCCTGGGCTATACGGGCTACGGCCCTGCCTATCTGCCCCAGCCCTATAATCCCCAGCACCTTGCCGTCCAACTCATGCAGGGGAGATCTCCAGTACGAGAAGTCGGCACTGCGGCTCCAGTCGCCTGCCCGTACACCGGCGGCGTGCAGGCCCACCTGGCCGCACAACTCCAGTATCAGTGCAAAGGTATGCTGGGCCACCGCAGCGGTACCGTAAGCCGGCACATTGGTAACGGGTATCTGCCGGGCCGTGGCGGCAGCTATATCTACCACGTTGTAACCGGTGGCCATTACGCCGATGTACTGCAGCCGCGGCAGCCCTGCAATGGTGGCAGCGCTTACAATGGCCTTGTTGGTGAGTATAATGTTCGCATCCTTTGCGCGGGCAGCCACTTCCGCTTCGGGCGTTCTGTCATATACCGTTACCCGGCCCAGGGCATGCAGCGGCGCCCAGTCCAGGTCGCCGGGGTTTAATGCATAGCCGTCCAGTACTACAATTTGTTGCATATGTTAAATGCTTGGTCCGTTATAATGAAAAGTGCCATCTTACCGTTTATCGGTAGAAGCATTACACCGGGGCAAGTTTATAAATAAATTGAAATAATGTTTAAATAACACGGGAATGGCATAGCAGTATGAATATATTTTTTAATATTTGTGGCACTACTGCTTGTCATGCCGCCTAACCTACAACTGTTATACTGAGGAAGAAAAACGTCCCGTGCAGGCTTGCTGCGCGGGACGCTGTATTTCCAGGACTGTTGATGCCTTTATTCCTCCATCATGGCCATTACCACCTGCACTACATCTTCCGCATTGGGCTTGGAGAAGTAATCCCCGTCAGAGCCATAGGCCGGGCGGTGCGCCTGCGCGCTCAGGGTGCGGGGAGCCACATCCAGCCAGCGGTAGCCGCCCTGTATTTCCATTACCTGCTGGAACATGAAGGCGGTGCCGCCGCCCGGAACATCCTCGTCAATGAACAGGATGCGATTGGTCTTTTTCAGCGATTCCAGGATGCTGTGATGAATATCGAAAGGCAGCAGGGTCTGCACGTCTATCAGCTCACAGGAAATCTCCATCTGCTCCAGGGTATGCATGGCTTCCTCCACTACGCGCAAAGTAGAGCCGTAAGACACCAGGGTGATATCAGTGCCGGCGTGCAGCACTTCGGGTATGCCCAGGGGCACGGTAAACTCGGTGAGGTTCTGCGGCAGCTTTTCCTTCAGGCGGTAGCCGTTCAGGGACTCTACCATCAGGGCCGGCTCATTGGCGCTCAGCAGGGTGTTGTACATACCGGCCGCCTGCACCATGTTGCGCGGCACGCAAATATGCATGCCCCGCAGGCTGTGAATGATCATGCCCATGGGCGAGCCGGAATGCCAGATGCCTTCCAGCCGGTGGCCGCGCGTGCGCACGATCACCGGGCAGGCCTGTATGCCGCGGGTGCGGTACTGCAGGCTGGCCACATCATCGCTCAAGGGCTCCAGCCCGTACAGCAGGTAATCTATATACTGTATCTCCGCAATGGGCTTGAGACCACGGAAGGCCATCCCGATGGCCTGTCCCATAATGGTCAGCTCCCGTATACCGGTATCGAATATACGCTGTTTACCATGCTTTTGCTGCAGCCCGGCAAAACCCTGGTTCACATCGCCTATCTTACCCACATCCTCGCCAAAGGCAAATACTTTCGGGTTTTCGGCAAACAACTGGTCAAAATATTTATTCAGCACTTCATAGCCGTTCACCATCTGCGGTGTGTCGGCATACACAGCGGGCACCTCCGGCACGTTCAGGGCGGAATTGGCCCCGGTGGCGTACAGGTGGGAGCTGTAGCTTTCCCGCTCCTGCTGCTGCAACTGGTCGTAATACTGCTGCAGGGCCTGCAGGGCAGGGCTCTGTGTTTTTTTATGACGGAAAAGAATGCCGGCGGCGGTCTTCAACACATCCCGGCGCTGCGGCTCGCGGTTGGCCTTCAACTGCTGTATGGCCTGCTGCACCATGCCTGTATCCGCGATGCCTTCTTCCACGATCGCCTGCCCGTGAGCCGCCAGGGTCTTTACCTGCTGCCGGATAGGCGCAATGTATTTTTCCCAGGCGCTTTTACGTGCAGCCGTGGCCGTAGCTTTGGCCGTTAATTCTATTTCCTGGAGCGTAGCTTCGTCCGACAGGGCATTTTCCAGTATCCACTGGCGCATTTTCAGGTTGCAGTCAAATTCCTTTTCCCAGGCCAGGCGGTCCTTGCTCTTGTAGCGCTCATGCGATCCGCTGGTGGAGTGGCCCTGCGGCTGGGTGATCTCCTCTACATGGAACAGGGCGGGCACATGGGTTTCCCGCACCTTGCGCAGCCCGTTCTCAAATACTTCACACATGCCGGCATAATCCCAGCCCTTTACATTATATATATCAAAACCATTGGAATCCTCCGTTTTCCGGAAGCCTTCCATTGCGGCGCTGATAGACCCTTTAGTGGTCTGGTACTTACGCGGCACGGAAATGCCGTAGCCATCGTCCCATACAAATACCGCCAGCGGCACCTGCAGCACGCCGGCCGCATTCATGGTTTCCCAGAAATGCCCTTCGGAGGTAGCGGCGTCGCCGATGGTGGCAAAGCATATCTCGTTGCCGTTATGTGACAGGTGCGTGAATGATTTCAGGTCCTCTACCTCGCGGAAAAGCTTGGAGGCAAAGGCCAGGCCCAGGGAACGCGGCATTTGCGCGGCGGTGGGCGCCATATCGGAAGCGGTATTCTTGATCTTGGTAAGGTCGCGCCAGTTGCCGTCTTCCGTGATGTTGGGCGTGGCAAAGTGAGAATTCATCTGCCGGCCTGCGGAGAAAGGATCGTTCTCCGGGTCGGGATCGGCATATAACTGGGAAAAGAATTGTTCGATGGTGCTGATACCGCTGGCAAAAGCAAAGGTTTGATCGCGGTAGTAGCCCGAGCGGAAATCGCCCGGCAGGAAGTACTTGGCCATTGCTATCTGGGCCACTTCCTTTCCATCTCCAAATATCCCGAACTTGGCTTTACCCGTAAGCACTTCCTTACGGGCCAGCAGGCTAACTTCCCTGCTTTCGCAAGCCAGCCGGTAGTCATTTAATACTTCCTTGCGGAACTCTTCAAAAGATAACCGGCTGTCCATGTTCATAGTCAGTTCATTATTTTCTATCATGCCTGTTGGTTAAAGTACAAAAGTAAGGTAATTATACTGTTGAAACCGGGCATCAGCAAATTTCCCGGGTTTCCATAAGACAAATAAAAGACAGATCGACCAGGAGATCTATCCGGACAACTAAAAAACAGGAAAACTACGAGATAAATATTAACGAATGAAAAATATTTGCCGAACGGCTCAAATTGCCGCCCTTCAATTAAAATGATTTTTTTAAGAAGATTTTAATAATTTGCCGGGTATACAACAGCTTTTGGCTGTAAATTTGTTACTATTCCGGGGCCGGATCTTATACTTTTAAACCGTGATGATCCGCCTTTACGTTTTAACCAAAACCGTTTAAAAACCAAACTATACATGATGAAAAAGTTTATCTTATCCCTATTTGCGAGCATGCTGCTCAGCACAGCAATTTGGGCCCAGGCTCAAAACGGGGCCGGTACAGGGAACCTGGCAGATGCAAAGGCAAAATTTGCGAAAGAAACGATCGACTTCGGTAAAACTCAGCTCAACAAACCCGTAACTGTTGATTTTGAATTTACCAACATCACCAAAGAACCGCTCCTGATTGAAGCGGCCCGCGCCAGTTGCGGCTGTACTACTCCGAAATGGACAAAAGAACCGATCCTGCCCGGTAAAAAAGGTACGATCACGGCTACTTATAGCGCCAATGGCGTAGGTCAGCAGAACAAAACCATCTGGGTGAAGTTCAAAGGTGTGGACCAGGACAAGGAACTGCACCTGACCGGAACGGTAGAGAACTAATGTGCAAGTATGCAGATGTGCGGATGTGCAAATGCACCGAAGCGCATTCAGGCATACTGACACAAAGCCTTACAGTGTATACATGCTGTAAGGCTTTTTTTATTACCGGCCCCTGCCAGTCCCATCCATCCGCACATCTGCACATCGGCATGTCTGCACATTCACTTACCTTTGCATTCGCAAATACAACAAAATGCCTGACATCAGCAAAAGAGGGCTGCAGATGCCCCCCTCCCCCATCAGAAAGCTAGTGCCTTACGCAGAGGCTGCCAGAAAGAAAGGTATCAAGGTATACCACCTGAACATCGGCCAGCCGGATATTGAAACGCCGGCGCCCGTGCTGGATGCGGTGCGCCATTCCGAGTTCAGGATACTGGAATACAGCCACAGCGCAGGCAACGAAAGCTACCGCCGCAAGCTGGTGGAGTATTATGGCAGGTTTGACATCCAGGTGAACCATCAGCAGATCATTGTGACCACCGGGGGGTCTGAAGCCATCCTGTTTGCCTTCATGGCCTGCCTGGATGCGGGCGATGAAGTACTGGTGCCGGAGCCGTTCTACGCCAATTACAATGGTTTTGCCGTAGAAGCCGGCATCACCATCCGTACCATTACCTCCGGTATTGAAAGCGGTTTTGCCCTGCCGGCCATGGAGGCCTTTGAAAAAGCCATCACGCCGCGCACCAGGGCCATCCTGATCTGCAATCCCAACAATCCTACCGGCTACCTGTACAGCCCGGAGGAAATGGAGGTGCTGAAACAATTGTGCCTGCAGCACAACCTGTATCTTTTTTCTGATGAGGCTTACCGGGAATTCTGCTACAGCGGCCGGCACTTTTCGGCGATGCACCTGCAGGGAATGGAAGAGCATGTGATATTAATGGACACTATTTCCAAACGCTACAGCGCCTGCGGCGGCCGTATAGGCGCATTGGTCACCAAAAACCAGCGCGTGCTGGACGCGGTCATGAAATTTGCACAGGCCCGGCTAAGCCCGCCCTCCTTTGCCCAGATAGCCGGTGAAGCGGCGGTAGACCTGCCGGCCGATTATTTTGACGGCATCAAGGCCGAGTATATGGCCCGGCGGGATGTACTGGTGGAAAAACTAAATAATATACCCGGCGTGTTCTGCCCCAACCCCGGCGGCGCCTTCTACGCCATGGCGCGGCTGCCCATTGATGACGCGGACCGTTTCTGCCAGTGGCTGCTGGAATCTTTCTCCTACGAGCAACAAACTGTGATGATGGCCCCCGGCACTGGATTTTATGCCACGAGCGGGTTGGGCAAACAGGAGGTGCGGCTGGCCTACGTGCTGAACCGTACAGACATAGCCCGGGCTATGACCTGCCTGGAAAAGGCCCTGGAAAGCTATCCCGGGCGAACGATGCCCGCCACGCAGGCTGCGCACGTGCCCGGCACAGGCGGATGAACCCTGTAACCGGCTGGTATTCACCCCGTATTCATCATAATATGGTAACACTAGCATAGCGGTAAAACCCCGATCTTTGCATCCGAAAAGTTCTTTACAGGGAGGAAAGTTATATTATAAATAATTCTATATATGATTTTCAGGGCAAAAAAGCAAAAATTTTTCTCTCAGACTATTTTTTTTCTCAATTTTCGTCGTATATTTGTTAAAGAAACGGAAGAGAACGAGTAGAAAAGATAGATAGAATAAAAATTAATGTGAATTTAGGGTGACGGAAGGGTTTAAGAAAAATTTAACCAATAGAATTTCTTCAAACGTGAAATTGGTCCGAACTTTGGGCTCACAAAGATAAGTGAAAGTGAATTATCAAGTGTGTGTAAAAAGTCGGAATCTTACTAAAACGTTTTAGCTAAATATCGTATTTTTGTATCAGTTTTTCATAACGTGGAATTTATAAAGGCAAACGGCTCTGTTCACAGAGCCGTATTTTTTTGTCCTTATCCCTTGTTATCCTCCTTTTATCTTGCAGAATAGCCATTTCATCACTTGTGCCCCGCCCCGGCTGAAATTTTTTCTCATTTTTGTTCCATCATGAAACGGCGATGACGCCTGTTCCACCGCCATGGTGGACACCAGACCCATCCGCTTGTTTTCATAACGTGGAATTAAAAGCAACGGTCCCGACTCCTCGGGACCGTTTCCTTTTATACTGGTAATATGATCATACGATCTATTGCTGCTGCGGCATGTATTCCCGGATCATCCGGAAGAAATCATCGAACAGGTAGCGGGAATCATACGGGCCGGGCGTGGATTCCGGGTGGTACTGCACGGAGAACGCGGGTTTGTTCCGGATGCGGATGCCCTCAATGGAACCGTCGTTCAGGTTCACATGCGTAATTTCCACCTGCTTGCTGGCGGCAATTGCCTTGGGATCTACCGCAAAACCGTGGTTCTGCGTGGTGATCTCGCAACGGCCGGTAGCCAGGTTCTTTACCGGGTGATTCAGCCCGCGGTGGCCATGGTGCATTTTGTAAGTAGGAATATCATTGGCCAGCGCCAGCAACTGGTGCCCCAGGCAAATGCCAAACAGGGGCCGGTTGGCTTCCAGCACCTTCTTTACCGTGTCTACTGCATAGGTCAGCGGCGCCGGGTCGCCGGGGCCATTGGATATAAAATAAGCGTGCGGCTTAAACTGCTCGCATTCTTCAAAAGTAGTATTGGTAGGGTATACCTGGAGGTAAGCGCCTTTTTCCGACAGGCATTTCAGCATGTTGCGTTTTACCCCGTTGTCCAGCACAGCTATGCGGATGCCGGCCTCCGGATCGCCGATGTTATAAGGTGCTTTGGTAGATACTTCTGCGCACAGGGCCAGTCCCTCCATGGAAGGCACCTTTGCCAGTTGTTCCTTCAACTGGTCCACATCCAGTATCTCGGAGGAGATGATACAGTTCATCGCTCCCTTGCTGCGGATATGGGATACCAGCGCGCGGGTGTCCACATCGTAGATCGCTACCAGGTTATTTTCTGCCAGGAACTGCTCCAGGGAGCTGTCTGCCATTTTGCGGGAATAATTTTGCGCGATATTCTTGCAGATCAGCCCGCTGATCTTCACGCTGCTGCTCTCTACATCGTCTTTCCTGGTGCCATAGTTCCCTATGTAGCAGTTGTTCATGATCAGCACCTGTCCCTTGTAAGAAGGGTCTGTAAATACTTCCTGGTAACCGGTCATACCGGTATTGAAGCAAAGCTCGCCGGCAGCGGTTCCAATCTTTCCAAAAGCTTTTCCGTGATAAACCGTACCATCGTTCAGTAATAATATGGCCGGTTGGCTGAGTTTTGTGTGCGGCATTTTCAGACTCTTTTTTTAAAATCGTGCAAAGATAGCCAATTAATAATGAACAATTAATAATTAATAATCGTAACACCTGCCTTTCAACGAAACACAGGCGCTACAGATATTATTAATTGTTCATTATTAATTACTACTTGATCTGCACAGAGCTGACCACCCGCTTTGCCAGTTCCTGGCCGGTGGGATCGTCTGCACGGCAGCGGATACTCACCAGCCAGCGGTGCGGGCCCTGCACCATTACCAGGTTATAGAAAGCAAGTTTTACCGCATTTTTATACAGCAGGGTTCCCTCCTGCAGCACTCCCTGGGCGTTTGCCCGGGAAATGGGGCTGCTGCCCAGTTCCAGGTCGGATACGCCAGGCTCCTGCTGCAGGTCCCTGGCTGCTTTCTTGGCGGCTTCGTCCAGGTTATTGGTAACGGTTTCCCGGTAGCTGAACATATCCACACTTATCTGCAGGCCGCCTTCCTCGCGGTTACGGTAACTTTTGGCGTACTCTACCATTTTGGCCAGGTCGGGGTTCAGTGCCTGATCGTTTACGCTCAGGTGCACAGGGGCGCTTATCTGCAGGGCCTGCCGGCCGATGGTGACCGTTTGCCAGGTGCTGTATAGCCAGGATTTCTCAGCTTTCGGGTAGGACCAGGTAACAATGGCCTGCTTGCCGAAATAGGTGCCAGCTACCGCTACCAGGGCAAATACCAGCACGGCGGCGAGGATGAGCCCCCGGCGGCCGGCCGGCCACAGGTATTGCTGCATCCATCCCGGTTTGGGTGGGGGGGCATCCGCTATATAAATGGCTACTTCCCCGCAGAATGCTTCAAAGCTGCCCTCCGGGTTTTTCTGCTTCCAGTCCGCAAAGGTATAAGGCAGTTTCTTGCCGCAGCGCTCGCAAAAAGTAAGGAATTCTGATCTCAATGCATTGTGGTGCCCGCAGTGCCGGCAACTCAGGTAATTCATAGGATATTCGGTATTAGGGATCCGGCCGCTATATTACAAAAAAATAGCATCTATATCAAGCCGGGGCAGGTTATATAATTATAAAAAAAACCTGCCAGGCTTTTTGAACCTGGCAGGCTTTATCGTCCAACAGCGTATTATTATTATTCCGCTGCTTTCTCTTCTGTTTTGTCTGCTGCTGCTTCTGCTGCAGGAGCCTGTGCTTCTTCGGCGGCAGCCGTTTCTCCGGCTTTCTTCTTGCCACCACCAGCGCGGCGGGTCCTCTTGGCAGGCGCTTTCTCGGTAGCTTTGCCGTAGATCTCGTTGAAGTCTACCAGCTCTATCAGGGCAGTTTCTGCGTTATCCCCCATACGTTTACCCAGCTTGATGATGCGGGTATATCCACCGGGACGGTTAGCGATCTTCTCGCTGATCACGCCAAACAATTCCTTGATGGCTTCTTTGTCCTGCAGGTAGCTGAACACGATCCTGCGATTGTGCGTGCTGTCTGCTTTAGCCTTGGTCAGCAGCGGCTCTACGTATACACGTAAAGCGCGGGCTTTGGCCAGGGTGGTGGTAATACGTTTGTGGCTGATCAGTTCGCAGGCCAGGTTGGATAACAGGCTCTTGCGGTGAGCAGCGGTTCTGCCCAGGTGATTTAATTTTACTCCGTGACGCATGACGATTGTTGTTTTATTCCCCTGTACCGTGTCAGGAATTACAGGGTACTCATGTTATAAATTCCAAATCCCAAAAGCCAAATTCCAATTTCCCGTTTGGGATTTGGGATCTGGATTCTGGAATTTCCTGTTACTATTCTTCTTCCAGTTTCAGTTTGGAAAGATCCATGCCAAAATGCAGGCCCCTTTCGTTCAGCACCTGTTCGATCTCGCTGAGAGATTTCTGGCCAAAGTTCCTGAACTTCATCAGCTCTTCCTGCTCATACTGTACCAGCTCGCTCAGGGAGTTGATCTTGGCAGCTTTCAGGCAGTTAAAGGCGCGTACGCTCAGGTCCAGGTCTTCCAGCGGCGTTTTCAGTATCTTACGCAACTGCAGGGTCTGTTCGTCTACCACATCTTCTTTTTCCGTGTCTTTGGTATCAAAGCTGATGTTCTCATCGGTGATGATCATCAGGTGCTGGATCAGAATACGGGAGGCCTGTTTTACAGCTTCTTCCGGGTGGATGGTACCGTCGGTCACCACTTCCATGATCAACTTCTCATAGTCGGTCTTCTGTTCCACACGGGTATTTTCGATGCTGTATTTTACATTTTTGATCGGGGTAAAGATAGAATCGATGGCGATGTAGCCAAAAACGGCATCCTTGGGTTTGTTTTCCTCAGCCGGCACATAACCGCGGCCCTTGCCAATGGTCAGTTCAATGTCCAGTTTGGCGGAAGGGTCCAGTGTGCAGATCAGCAGCTCGGGGTTCATGATCTGGAAAGCGCTGGTGGCTTTTTCGATCATGTCGGCCCGGAACTCGGTCTTACCTTTGATGGAGATCTGGATCTTCTCGTTGCTCACTTCATTCTCCACAATCTTCTTGAAACGCACCTGCTTCAGGTTCAGGATGATTTCGGTCACATCTTCGGTCACTCCTTTCAGGGTAGCAAACTCGTGATCGGCACCTTCTATTTTTATTCCCACAATGGCATAGCCCTCCAGTGACGACAACAGTACGCGGCGCAGCGCATTACCGATGGTCACACCATAACCTGGTTCTAACGGCCGGAATTCGAATTGAGCTTCAAAGTCGGTAGACTTTTGCAGAACGATCTTGTCAGGCTTTTGGAAATTAAGAATTGCCATTGCAATATGAAGTTTAGTTGTTATTATTTAGAGTACAATTCCACTATCAGTTGTTCCTTGATGTTCTCAGGAACGCTTTCTCTTTCAGGATAGGCGATAAAAGTACCTTGCATGTCCTTTTCGTTCCAGTCCAGCCAGCTAAACTTGGGGTTCTTGCCGCGAATGTTGCTGGTCAGGGCGGTATTGCCGCTGGTTTTCGGCTTCAGGCCGATGATATCGCCTGGTTTCAGTTGATAGGACGGAATGTTCACCACGTGGCCGTTTACGGTTACGTGCTTGTGGGATACCAACTGACGGGCAGCGGGACGGGAGGGGGCAATGCCCAGGCGGAATACGGTGTTGTCCAGGCGGGCTTCCAGCAGCTTGATCAGCACTTCACCGGTTACGCCTTTACGGCGGTTCGCTTCTTTGAACAGGTTGAGGAACTGGCGCTCCAGTACGCCGTAAGTGTATTTTGCCTTTTGCTTCTCGCGCAACTGCAGTGCGTATTCACCCAACTGCTTACGCTTGCGGGTAGCACCGTGCTGACCCGGAGGGTTACTGTTCTTACCTAAATACTTACCATTACCTAAAATAGGTTCGCCAAAAATCCTGGAGATCTTGGTCTTTGGTCCTGTGTACCTTGCCATTTTTTTCTTGTTAGATTTTTTAGTTACGGTGCATGCTCTTTAAAAAATCTTAAACCTGATCATGCACCCAATATTTAAAATTCCAAATCCCAAAAGCCAAATTCCAAAAGATGGACGTTTGGATTTTGGGTTTTGGAATTTGGATGTTTATTATTTAGACTCTTCTTTTCTTGGGAGGACGGCAACCGTTGTGCGGTAAAGGCGTAACGTCCTTGATCATGCTCACTTCAATACCGGAGTTGGCGATGGCGCGGATAGCGCTCTCACGTCCTGCACCGGGGCCTTTCACAAATACGTCCGCTCTTTTCAGACCGGCGTCAAAGGCAGTTTTAGCAGCATCGGTAGCAGCCAACTGGGCGGCATAGGGCGTGTTCTTCTTGGAGCCCTTGAAGCCCATCTTACCGGCGGAAGACCAGGAGATCACCTGACCCTGCTTGTTGGTAATGCTTACGATGATATTGTTAAAACTGGCGGATATATGTACGTCGCCGTAGTTATCTACCTTTACTACCCTCTTTTTATTAGCAGCAGTTTTTGAATTGGTTGCTTTTGCCATAATATTTTAAAATTCCAAATTCCAGTATCCAAATTCCAAAATTTGCATTCCAGTCTCCCACTTTGGGGATTGGGATTTGGAATTTGGGTTTTTATTTTTTACTTCTTAGGAGCTTTCTTCTTACCGGCCACCGTCTTACGCTTACCTTTACGGGTACGGCTGTTAGTACGGGTGCGCTGTCCTCTAACCGGTAATCCTTTCCTGTGACGCAGACCGCGGTAGCAGGCAATATCCAGCAGGCGCTTGATGTTCATCTGCACTTCAGAACGCAGTTGGCCTTCCACCTTGATCTCATTGTTGATCACGTTACGGATGGCTGCCTGCTCATCATCATTCCAGTCCTTCACTTTCTTGTTGAAATCAATGCCTGACTTGGTCAGGATATATTGAGCGGTAGAACGGCCTATACCATAGATATAGGTAAGTCCTATTTCTCCTCTTTTATTTTTAGGAAGATCTATACCGGCTATACGTGCCATATTGCTGTTTTATATTTACGTTGTTTAGATTTGAATCCAATTATCCCTGACGTTGCTTGAAACGGGGATTCTTCTTGTTGATCACCAACAATTTACCCTTTCTACGCACTATCTTGCAATCTGCACTTCTCTTCTTTATGGAAGCTCTTACCTTCATAAGTTAAAAGTTATATGTCTGCTTAATAAATTGCTAATCTGGAAAATGCTATTATTTATACCGGAAAATGATCCTGCCTCTCGATAGATCATACGGGCTCATTTCCACGCCTACTTTATCTCCCGGCAAAATACGGATATAGTGCATTCTCATTTTTCCAGAAATGGTAGCCAAAATCTCATGCCCATTCTCTAATTTAACACGGAACATAGCGTTTGACAAGGCTTCCAGTATAATTCCATCCTGTTTAATGAGTGCCTGTTTTGCCATAAAAATTTTTAGGACTGCAAAGATAGCATAAATCTTTTGAAATCGAAAAATTTCCCCGAATTAATTAATAATTAAGAATTAATAGTTAATAATAATAGCCCCACTGCCTTATGAAACACTCATGTAGCGGTTATTAATTATTCATTATTAATTATTAATTAATAGTTTGCATTCAGCGCGGGATTGGCCCGCTCGGCGGCCTCTATGCCGGCAAAGCTGGACAACACGTCGGCCTTCCCTTTCATTACCGCCACGGTATGCTCATAGTGAACGGAGGGCTGCTCATCGCGGGTGGCTACCGTCCAACCGTCATCCATATACGCCACATCCTTGGTGCCCAGGTTTACCATCGGCTCAATGGCAATTACCAGTCCTTCCTTCATCATAGGGCCGCTGCCCCGCTTGCCGTAGTTAGGTACCTGCGGATCTTCATGGAGTTGCCGGCCCAGGCCGTGGCCCACCAGCTCGCGCACCACACCGTAGCCCCGCTCCTTTTCGGCGTGCTCCTGTATGGCGTAGGCAATATCCCCCACCCGGTTGCCGGCCACCGCCTTTTCAATGCCCTTGTACAGGGCCGCCTTGGTGGCGGTCATCAGGTCCAGCACCTCTTTCCTTACATTACCAATGGCGAAGGTATAGGCGCTATCCGCATGAAAACCATTGAGGTACACCCCCACGTCCACGGACACGATGTCCCCGTCCTTCAGCGCATAGGCATTGGGAATGCCGTGCACCACCTCGTCATTCACAGAAATGCAGCAGCTTTTGGGAAAGCCGCGGTAATCCTTGAAAGAGGGCACCGCCCCCTGCTCCCGGATAAACTGGTCTACCAGGTTATCCACTTCCAGGGTGGTCATGCCGGGCTTCAACACCTTTGCCACTGCTTCCAGGGCAGCGCTCAGTACGGATGCGCTTTTACGCATCAGCTCTATTTCCTCTTTATTCTTGTAATGGATCATGATATCTTCTCCGAAGGTCACAATGTCACAAGGTCAAAAGGCCTTTACCCTGGTAAGACCTTCTGACCTTGTGCTGTATAATGCGTCAATAAATTACTTACACATTGGCCGGGGCCGTTCTTCCCTTTATACGGCCGCCGGTGCTCATCAGGCCGTCGTAATGGCGCATCAGCAACTGGCTTTCGATCTGCTGCAGGGTATCCAATATTACCCCTACCATGATCAGCAGGGAGGTACCCCCGAAGAAGGAAGCAAAGTTACTGTTGATACGCAGGGCAGCCGCTATGCCGGGCATGATACCTACCAGGGCCAGGAAAAAGGCGCCGGGCAGGGTAATGCGGTCCATTACGGCGCCGATATAGTCCGCGGTAGCTTTACCGGGCTTTACGCCGGGAATGAACCCGTTGTTCCGCTTCATTTCTTCCGCCATCTGGTTGGGGTTGAAGATCAAAGCAGTATAAAAGTAGGTGAACACGATCACCAGCACCGCGTATATCAGGTTATAATAACCATTGGTATGGTCGCTGAATATACGGATGAAGCCGGAAGCGCTCTCGGAAGAGGTGGCAAAGCCAATAGCGGTGGCCGGTATGAACATGATGGCCTGGGCAAAGATGATGGGCATTACGCCTGCAGCATTCACCTTCAGGGGAATGAACTGGCGCACGCCGCCATATTGCTTGTTGCCTACAATACGTTTTGCATAGTTCACCGGGATCTTGCGGGTACCCTGTACCAGCAGGATCAGGCCGATGGTGATCACGATGAATACGGCGATCTCTATCAGGAATACCAGCAGGCCGCCGCCGCCTTCCGTTGTTTTGGAGGTGAACTCCTGGATCAGGGCCTGGGGCAGACGGGCCAGGATGCCCACCATGATGATCAGGGAGGTACCGTTGCCAATGCCTTTATCCGTGATCTTTTCACCCAGCCACATCACGAACAGCGTACCTGCGGTGAGCACTACGGTAGTGGACAGCCAGAACAGGAATGCGCCATATTCGGGAATGATGGCGCCGCCGGACTGGCCTTTCAGGTAAGCTACGTATGCGCTGGCCTGGAAACCGGTTACCACCACGGTGAGGAGACGGGTATACTGGTTAATCTTTTTCCTGCCGCTTTCACCTTCCTTCTGCAGTTTCTGGAAATAAGGCACTGCAATGGTCAACAGTTGAATAGCAATGGAGGCAGAGATATAGGGCATGATCCCCAACGCGAAAATGGATGCCCTTGAGAACGAGCCCCCGGCGAACATATTGAACAATCCCAGAATGCCCTGGTTGGATTTCTCGGAAAACTGCTGCAGGGCGTTGGCGTCAATGCCGGGTAACACGATGTAGGATCCTACGCGGTAAACGAGGACAAGGAGCAAAGTAGTAAGAATGCGGTTACGCAGGTCTTCTATGCTCCAGATGTTTTTTATTGTTTCAATAAACTTCTTCACAGGAAGATAAAGGTTTAATAGCGCTATTAAATTCGAAAAGACGCACTACTCCGTAGGCGTCTCCTCAGTCGTAAAGTCTTATACCAGTTCTACTGACCCACCTGCTTTCTCAACGAGCTGCCTGGCTTTTTCGCTGATAGCGTTCACCTTTACGGTTACTTTAGCTTTCAGTTCTCCCTGTCCCAACAGTTTCACCTTTTCGGTCCTGCTTACCAGGCCGTTAGCATACAGGTTTTCGAGGGAGAAATCCTGCAGGCCATATTTCTCAACCAGGTGATCTAACTGGCCCACGTTGAATACTTTTACTTCTTCGCGGTTCAGGCTTTTAAACCCACGTTTGGGCAAACGGCGTTGGATAGGCATCTGGCCACCTTCGTGACCTTTCTTGCTGGCATAACCGGCGCGGGATTGATGACCTTTATTACCTTTTGTAGCAGTGCCACCTTTACCGGACGCTTCGCCGCGACCGAGGCGTTTTTCTTTATGTACGGAACCTTTTGCAGGTTGCAGTGAATGCAGATTCATTCTTTAATAATTTTTTTTACTTACGCGGAAATTAACCGCTCGCTTGAATTAAGGTGTAATATATATAATACCGGTGTAAAAGTACGATTATTTAGTGAAGCCTGAACACAGTGCTCAGCCTTTCACGTCTTCCACTTTTACCAGGTGGTGTACCTTGCGTACCATGCCAACGATCTGCGGGGTGGCTTCCACCTCTACAGTAGCGTTCATTTTGGTAAGGCCCAGTGCTTTTAAGGTCAGTTTCTGCCTTTCCGGACGGTCTATACCACTTTTAACCTGGGTGATCTTGATCTTTGCCATAACATTAGAAAATTTCAAATTCCAAATTCCAAATCCCAAAATTGACATCTACCCGCTGAGCCATTAGCCAACTGCCATTACTGCCGGTACACTTATCCACCAGTTTGGAATTTGGATATTGGAATCTGGGATTTATTAATTTTATCCGTTAAACACTTTTTTCAGGGACACGCTCCTGCTCTTGGCTACCTGTATCGGTTCGCGCAGCAGGCCCAGCGCCTTGAAGGTGGCTTTTACCACGTTGTGCGGATTGGCAGAGCCCAGGGACTTGGCCAGCACGTCCGTGATACCGGCGCTTTCCAGTACAGCGCGCATAGAGCCTCCGGCAATCACACCGGTACCGTGGGCAGCCGGTTTGATCAGCACTTTGGCAGCGCCTTCCTTAGCCAGTTGGTCATGCGGAATGGTGCCTTTCATTACAGGTATCTTGATCAGGTTCTTTTTGGCGTCGTCAATACCTTTCGTGATAGCTTCCTGCACTTCTTTGGCTTTACCCAGGCCATGGCCTACCACACCGTTCTCGTTACCTACTACCACCAGGGCGGAAAAGCTGAAAGTACGGCCGCCTTTCGTGGTTTTGGTAACACGGTTAATGGCCACTACCTTCTCCTTCAACTCCAGGTCACCGGCCTTTACTTTATTGAATGAATTCTTTGCCATTTTATTATTTGCGAATTACGATTTCCAGAATTACGATTAGATTTAGAACTGCAGGCCACCTTCCCTGGCGCCGTCAGCCGCGCTTTTCACACGGCCATGGTATAAGTAACCGCCGCGGTCAAATGTGCAGGCAGTGATGCCCAGTTCTTTTGCTTTTGCAGCCAGGGCAACGCCTACCAGCTTGGATTTTTCCACTTTGGTACCCTTCTGGGCCAGGATGTCCTTATCGCGGGAAGAGGCAGCAGCCAGGGTAGTACCATTCGTATCGTCGATCAATTGTACGTAAATATCGCTGTTGCTGCGAAATACAGACAACCTCGGCTTTTGTGCCGTACCGGCCACCTTCTTACGGATGCGGTAACGGATCTTCTGTCTCTTGATTACTTTCGTGTTCATTGCTTCTGAATTTTTTACGCCCGATACTGCCGGGCTTTTTATATGCTCAGCCGGCAGGCCGGCAGTCTGTGCTGACTACCGGCCGCCTGCTAGTTATTTGCCTGCAGATTTACCTGCTTTCTTACGTACCACTTCATCGCTGTAGCGAACACCTTTACCTTTATAAGGCTCAGGCTTACGCAGGCTGCGGAGCTTGGCGGCTACCTGTCCCAGCAACTGGTTGTCAATACCTTCCAGCATGATCTTGGGATTGGCGCCTTTCACCGTTTCCGTGCTTACCTTCAGTTCTTTGGGCACTTCAAAAATGATATTGTGAGAGTAACCCAGTGACAGGTCCAGCAGTTGGCCCTGGTGAGTGGCTTTGTAACCTACCCCTACCAGTTCCAATTGTTTCTTGAAACCGTCTGTTACACCTTTCACCATGTTGGCGATCAAAGCGCGGTACAGACCGTGCAGCGCGCGGTGGCGGATCTGGTCTGTAGGACGGGATACGGTCAGCACGCCGTCTTTCACTTCTACTTTGATATCCCTGTCAATGCTTCTCTTCAGTTCGCCTTTCGGGCCTTTTACGGTAATTTCATTTGCCGGTGATACGGTTACTGTGATACCGCTGGCCAACTTGATGGGATTTTTCCCTATACGTGACATGATGTTAAGATTTATGTTTGTTTATAAGTACCGGCGTCCCGTGTTCAGCTCCGTATAGAAAGCTTAATTGTCAGTGCGCCGCGGAAATATTCATTAATAGATGTAGCATACCACTTCGCCGCCTACATTCTGCGCTTTGGCCTCTTTGTCGGTCATTACGCCCTTGGAGGTGGAGATCACTGCTACGCCCAGGCCGTTCTTGATACGGCGGAAGTCCGCAGGTTTGGAATACTGGCGCAGGCCGGGACGGCTGATACGCTGTAAGTCCTTGATAGCGGGCTCTTTTGTCTGAGGATCATACTTCAGGGCTATTTTGATCAGGCCCTGCTTGCTGTCTTCCTCGAATTTATACTTGAGGATATAACCTTTGTCGTACAGAATCTCTGTGATACGCTTTTTCAGCTTGGAGGCCGGAATTTCCACGATCCTGTGGTTAGCCATTTGAGCATTCCGGATCCGGGTCAGGAAGTCTGCTATTGGATCAGTAACCATTGTTTTGTAAAAAGTTAAAAGTTTACAATGCGATATCCAATCAGTAATAGATAGGAAAATCAATAATAAATAAAAATTACCAGCTAGCCTTTTTCACGCCGGGTATTTTACCAGCCAGGGCCAGGTCGCGGAACATGTTACGGCAGATGCCGAAATGACGCATGTAACCTTTAGGACGGCCGGTAAGCTGGCACCTGTTCTTCAGGCGAACGGGGGAAGCGTTCTTCGGCAGTTTGTCCAGTGCTGCATAATCGCCTTCAGCTTTCAGGGCTGCGCGTTTTTCTGCAAACTTGGCCACCATCGCTTCTCTCTTTCTTTGCCTGGCTTTTACGGATTCTTTTGCCATAAATTTTTAAAATTCCAAAGTTTATTAAAATTCCAAATTCCAAATATCCAAATTCCAAACAGCTCCCTTTGGGATTTGGAATTTGTGATCCGGAATTTAATCCTTTTTCATGTTCTTGAACGGCATGCCCAGCTCTTTCAGCAGTTCATAAGCTTCTTCGTTGGTAGTAGCCGTTGTTACGAAAGTGATATCCATACCGGAGATCTTGGTCACCTTATCGATGTCGATTTCCGGGAAGATGATCTGTTCGGTGATGCCCAGGGTATAGTTACCGCGGCCATCAAATGCCTTTTCATTCACGCCTTTGAAGTCGCGAACGCGGGGCAGGGACACAGCGATCAAACGGTCCAGGAAGTCGTACATATTAGTACCGCGCAGGGTTACGCGGGCGCCGATGGGCATGTGCTTCCTGAGTTTGAAGTTGGAGATATCTTTCTTGGACAGCGTAGGGATCGCTTTCTGGCCGGCGATACGGGTCATTTCATCTACCGCATTGTCTACCAGTTTTTTATCGGTCACAGCGCCGTTGATACCCTGGTTCAGGCATATTTTCACGAGGCGGGGCACCTGCATGACGCTCTTGTAGTTGAATTTCTTCATGAGAGCGGCTACCACTTCCTCGCGGTATTTTTTCTGCAGCCTGGGAATATATGAAGTAGTGTTTGCCATTATTTAATTACCTCCCCTGATTTTTTAGCTATACGAACTAATTTACCGTTTTCTCTCTGCCTGTTCACCTTGGACGGTTTTCCAGCCTTCGCATCCCACAACATTACGTTAGAAATAGCGATAGGCGCTTCCTGCTTTACAATACCGCCTTTGGTATTCTGTGCAGTAGGCTTGGTGTGCTTGGTAACGATATTTACGCCTTCCACCAGTACGCGGGCTTTGTCTATCAACACTTCCAGCACCTTGCGGGGCTTGGTCCTGTCCTTATCATCGCCGGCAATCACCACTACCATATCGCCCTTCTTGATGTTGAACTTAGGCTTGAATCTAGTTTTCATTTTAATTTATTTATAAACGCCAAGCGAAACCCTTGTTTCGCTTGATAAAAAATGACTCGTTTTTTATAAACGGGCTGCAAAGATAAGTAAAAAAACGGATTTTTTACTTTTTACAGCACCTCAGGCGCCAGGGATATGATCTTCATGTATCCCTTATCACGCAGCTCACGGGCAACCGGACCGAAAATACGGGTACCGCGGGGCTCGTCAGAGTTATTCAGCAATACAACGGCATTATCGTCAAAACGGATATAGGATCCGTCTTTACGGCGCAGCTTGTTCTTGGTTCTTACGATAACAGCTTTGGTCACCATGCCTTTCTTCACGCCACCGGCAGGGATGGCATCCTTAACGGTCACTACAATCTTGTCGCCCACTTTCGCATAATCCTGCCCGGAGTTGCCCAGCACCCGTATACACAGCACCTCTTTAGCGCCGCTGTTATCAGCTACATTCAGCCTTGATTCTTGTTGTATCATCTTAAAATAAGTTTTGCTAGTTGTTTACTCAGCGGCTGCGTCCGGGAGCGCCGGCAGGCAGCTTGAAACAAATGATTGAATTATTTTACTTTCTCGATAATCTCTACCAGTCTCCAGCACTTGTTCTTGCTCAGCGGACGGGCTTCCATGATACGCACGGTATCGCCGATGCTGCACTCGTTCTTTTCGTCGTGCGCCATGAACTTGGTCGTCTTTTTCACGAACTTACCATAGATCGGGTGCTTCACCTTACGCTCCACGGTTACAGTAATGGTTTTATCCATCTTATTGCTGGAAACCACACCAGTCCTGGTTTTCCTTAAATTTCTTATTTCGGTCATTGTTGAAAGTGTTTTTCCTCTCAAACCCATCCGGTTTTGCGGAAGGGATTAAATGAATATGTAATAATATTGGTGGATTTAAAAGCCCAGCTCCCTTTTACGCAGTTCAGTTTTCATCCGGGCGATCTCACGTCTCAAGGAGCGGATGCTCATTGGATTTTCGATCGGCGTGATGGCATGACTAAACGTAATCTTCTTCAAGCGCAATTGCTCTTCAGTGATCTTGTCTTTCAGATCCTGCTCGCTGAGGCTTTTCAGATCCTGTTTTACTTTTGCCATTGCTATAATTTTTATTTGCTTGTTTTACCAGAAATAGAATACTCCTACATCACATTTACGCAACGTAATCGCGGCGTACCACAAATTTCACTTTGATCGGCAGCTTCTGAGCGGCCAGCTCCATGGCTTCTTTTGCCAGTTGCAGGGGCACCCCGTCTGCTTCAAACAGGATACGGCCCGGCTTTACTACAGCCGCCCAATGGTCCGGCGCACCTTTACCTTTACCCATCCTCACTTCCAGCGGTTTGGCTGTAATGGGTTTGTCAGGGAATATGCGGATCCATACGTTACCTTCACGTTTCATATGCCTGGTCAGGGCCACACGGGCAGCTTCTATCTGCCTGTCTGTGATCCATTTCGGCTCTAATGCTTTAAGTCCGAACGTACCAAAGGAAAGGGTCGCACCGCGCTTGGCGTTACCTTTGATGCGGCCTTTATGCATTTTCCTGTGTTTCGTTCTCTTGGGCTGTAACATTGTTATATGTTATTAATTGTTAATCGATAATTGTTAATTGCTTATCTGCGACCACCCCTGTCGCCGCCACCTCTTCTTTCGCCACGGCCTTCTCTTCTCTCACCGCGGTCACCCCCTCTTTCGGGACGGCCACCGGTACGGCCTTCACCTTCCTTACCGCTCAGCACGTTCGGGTTCAGGTCGCGCTTACCCAGCACTTCACCTTTACAGATCCATACCTTGATGCCTATTTTACCGTAAACGGTAAGGGCAAACAAGGATGCATAATCAATATCCATACGATAGGTATGCAGGGGGGTACGGCCTTGCTTGATCTCTTCTGAACGGGCGATCTCCGCGCCACCCAGACGGCCGCTCACCTTCACCTTGATACCTTCTGCACCCATTCTTAAAGCGGTGGCAATAGCCATTTTGATAGCGCGCTTATAGTTGATGCGGCTTTCTATCTGCTTGGCGATTGTTTCAGCAACGATATTGGCGTCCACTTCCGGACGGCGGATCTCCAGAATGTTGATCTGTACATCCTCCTTGCCGGTCAGTTTCTTCAGCTCTTCCTTGATACGGTCTACCTCGTTGCCGCCTTTACCTATAATGATACCAGGTTTGGAGGTATGGATGGTAATGATCAGCTTACCCAGCGTCCGTTCAATCACTACGCGGGAAATGCCCCCTTTATTGATACGGGCATTCAGGTAAGTCCTGATCTTGTTATCTTCGATCAGTTTGGTAGCATAGTCTTTCTTGCTGCCATACCAATTAGAGTCCCATCCTCTGATGATACCTAACCTGTTACCAATAGGATTTGTTTTCTGACCCATGTTCCTGGTTTATTTATCTAATTAGTTGAATAGTTTTTATTTCGTTTCTGCTGCTGGTGCTGTCTCTGCCACTGCTACGCTACGGCTGTCCACCACGATGGTAACGTGGTTGCTTCTCTTGCGGACACGGTACCCCCTGCCCTGCGGTGCGGGGCGCATTCTTTTCAGGATGCGGCCGCCATCCACGTAGACGGTCTTCACGATCAGGTTAGCATCTTCTACCCTTGTTCCCTCATTCTTCACCTTCCAGTTGGCGATAGCAGATACCAACAGCTTTTCCAGTGGAACGCTGGGATGTTTGGGATGGAATTTCAAAATATTCAAAGCCTTTTCCACATCCAGACCGCGGATCAGATCTGCCAGCAAACGCATTTTGCGGGTAGATGTAGGATTATTTTTCAGCTTAGCTACTGCCTCCATAATGTACGATGTTTGAAATATGAAGTATGATGTATGATGATCGAAGTATGATCTTCTTACTTCTCACACACTCATTTTATTTGTTACATTTTTTTATTAGCGTGTCCTTTAAAGTTGCGGGTTGGCGCAAACTCACCCAGCTTATGGCCTACCATAAACTCTGTTACATATACAGGGATGAACTTGTTACCATTGTGCACCGCAAATGTATGGCCCACAAAGTCAGGAGTAATGGTAGAACGGCGGCTCCATGTTTTGATCACGGAACGCTTGGTGCCTTCATTCATCTTCTCTACTTTCTGCTCTAATTTGTGGTCTACGTAAGGACCTTTTCTAATGGAACGACCCATGTCTTAAATTTTAAATTCCAAATTCCAATATCCAAATTCCAAACTCCAAACGATTTTTTCCAGCAGTGTGCTCCCTTTGGGGATCTGGAATTTGGGATTGGGAATTTTAATTATAATTTTTTGCCATTTTTCCTGGTAATGATCAGCTTGTCAGAGCTCTTATGCGGTTTCCTGGTTTTCAGGCCTTTCGCATATTTACCTGTCCTGGACCTGGGGTGACCGCCGGAGGCTTTACCTTCACCACCACCCATCGGGTGATCTACCGGGTTCATGGCCACGCCACGGTTGCGGGGGCGGATGCCTCTCCAGCGATTGGCGCCGGCCTTACCCATGGATTCCAGGGCATGGTCAGAGTTGGAAACGGTGCCTACGGTGGCCATGCAGGTGATCAGCACCTTGCGCAGCTCGCCGGAGGGCATTTTCAGCACGGCATATTTTTCTTCCTTGTTGGACAACTGGGCATAAGTACCGGCGCTGCGGGCGATGGCGCCGCCTTTACCAGGCTGCAGCTCGATATTGTGCACCACGGTACCCAACGGCATGTTCTTCAGCGCCAGCGCATTCCCTACTTCAGGGGCTGCTTCGGGGCCGCTTACCACGGTAGCGCCCACCTGCAGGCCCTGGGGGGCCAGGATGTAACGCTTTTCGCCGTCTGCGTAGTTCAGCAGGGCAATAAATGCGCTACGGTTAGGATCGTATTCGATGCTCTTAACGGTAGCGGGTATGTTCTGTTTGTCGCGTTTGAAATCTATGATACGGTAGTGCTTTTTGTGGCCGCCACCAATGTATCGCATAGACCTTCTACCCTGTGCGTTCCTGCCGCCTGATTTCTTAACAGGGTCCAGGAGGGTTTTTTCCGGCGTGTCCGTGGTCAGTTCGGCATAAGCATTGCCTATTTTCCAACGGGTGCCGGCTGTCATCGGTTTGTACTTCTTCAGTGCCATTGTCTAGTTACGAATTGCTAGTTATTGTTTTATAATCTGATCTGTATATACATCCATTGTCCCGGCTGTTAATGCCGGGAACAGGCACTATATGTTAGCATACAGATCTATAGTTTCTCCTTCTGCCAGGGTAACGATCGCCTTTTTGTAGGAAGGCTTTCTACCTGCAATGAAACCTGCCTTGGTAAAGCGGAACTTGCTTTTACCGGGCATAACGGCAGTATTCACCTCTGCTACGGCCACGCCGTAAAAATCTTCCACTGCTTTTTTGATCTCCAGCTTGTTGGCTTTTTTGTCAACAACGAAGTAGTAGCGGTTGAATTTCTCAGTGGCTTTGTTCACCTTTTCTGTTACCACCGGTTTGATCAAAACATCTGAAAGTTTCATTTCCTATAGCTTTTAGCTATCAGCGCTTAGCTGCGTAGCTGTTTGATTTTTAATGTTTAATTATGCTTCTGCTTCAGCCGGTTCTTCACTGAAAATTTTGGCGGCGCTTTCAGTAAACACCAGGTAGTTGCTGTTCATGATATCATAGGTATTGATATCCGCCAGCACCACGCCGTCTACAGTGGGCACGTTCCTTAAGGACAGGTATACATTATCGTTATACTCGGGCAGCACCACCAGGGTTTTGCGGCCGTCTACGTTGACGTTCAGATTCTTCAGGATACCCACGAACTGCTTGGTCTTGGGTGTATCCAGGTTTACGTCTTCCACCACGATAATGCTGCTTTCCTTCGCCTTGGTAGACAGGGCGGAGATCTTTGCCAGATCTTTCACTTTCCTGTTCAGCTTAAAGTCATAGCGATGCGGTTTGGGACCGAAAATGGTACCACCGCCTTTATATAAAGGGTTACGGATGTTGCCTTTACGGGAACCACCGGTACCTTTTTGTTTGTGGAGTTTACGGGAAGCACCTTTCACTTCTGCTCTGGTCTTTACCTTGTGGGTGCCCTGACGCTGAGCGGCCAGGTATTGTTTTACAGCCAGGTAAATAACATGGTTATTAGGTTCCACGCCAAAGATCTCTTCAGGAAGCTCAATAGTTCTTCCGGTTTTCTTTCCTTCTATATTTAAAATATCGAGTTGCATATTACTTCTGGATTAAAACGATTGAACCATTGTGGCCGGGAACGGAACCACTTACCAGGATATAATTCTTGTCAGGGAATATCTTCAGAATTTTCAGGCCTTTCACTTTCACTCTTTCATTGCCGGTCTGGCCTGCCATACGCATACCTTTGAAAACGCGGGAAGGATAAGAAGAACCGCCGATGGAACCGGGCGCCCTGCTTCTGTCGTGCTGACCGTGGGTAGCTTCACCCACACCGGCAAAACCGTGGCGTTTTACAACACCCTGGAAGCCTTTACCTTTGGAAGTGCCTACAATGTCCACCTTTTCACCTTCTGCAAATATTTCGCAGGTGATGGTGTCACCCAGGGCTTTTTCTACATCAGGGTTACGGAATTCTTTTACAAAACGTTTGGGAGAGGTGCTTGCTTTCGCGAAGTGATTTGTGATAGCTTTGGTGGCGTGCTTTTCTTTCTTTTCGCCATATGCCACCTGGATTGCGGTGTAACCGTCTGTGGCTTGTGACTTCACCTGTGTAACCACACAGGGACCGGCTTCGAGAATGGTACAGGCCGTTTGCTTACCATTAGGCTCGAAGATGCTGGTCATGCCAATCTTTTTACCAATAATACCTTTCATTGTTATATAGTTTTACCCAGCGCCTGGGGGTGTTCGTGCTCTCCCCAGGATAGGCGGTTTACATACATTTATTGGGCGGCCACCCGGAAGGCGTGACCTGATATTTATTTTGATAATTTATTATTGTATTGTATGCCAGCCGGTTACTTACAACCGGGGCAATGTCCGCAATACAACTGTCTTTGCAAGGGCCCCGATGAATCCCCTTTCGGGATTCTGCCCACCTGCCGACGTCCTACGCTTTGATCTCCACTTCCACACCGGAGGGCAGATCCAGCTTACTCAGGGCATCCACCGTCCTGGAAGAAGAGGTATAAATATCCAGCAAACGCTTATGCGTGCACAACTGGAATTGCTCTCTCGCTTTCTTGTTAACGTGCGGAGAACGCAGTACCGTAAAGATTTTCTTTTCAGTAGGTAACGGAATAGGGCCAGTTACCACGGCACCCGTGTTACGCACGGTTTTTACGATCTTCTCAGCAGATTTGTCTACCAGGTTATGATCGTAGGACTTCAGCTTGATTCTAATTCTCTGAGACATATGCAATGAACTTCTTCTTTTTTACCCTTACAATTTGGGAGGGCAAAGGTAAACCGTTTTTTATCAAATGACAAATTATTTTGGGAAAAAAGCCAATAAAAATAGGGGTCCATCCCAATACCGGCCGGGCCGGATCAAAATGGAACCCCTTGAAATTCAGTGTAATGCCTAAAAACGAACGTACCGGATCAGAAGGGCACGCCACCCAGTAAAGAACTCAGTAACGCCATCAACAGTGCGATGATTGAATTGAGTAAGTCCATAAAAAGGTTTTTCATCGGGTTACGCCTACTCTATTGAACTGGTTTTCGGCAATCCCAGGGGTTACGCGCGTGGTTCCCGTTATAAAATTACCCGCTGCGGCCCGGATGCGGTGCGTTCATTTTATCCATTTCATGCATAAAGGAAGCTCCTGTTCATTCCGGTAAAGGACCTGCAACGGTAACCGGGCTCCGCGCGCAGCAGGAACCCGCGGCGATGACCGGGAAAAATGCGTGGCAGTACATGTTTCCCGGTGCTTCACCGTTTATAAGATCCCCAGTAAGGCCGTTAGAAAATCCAGAATGGCCCAGATCAGGTCAGCCAGTGACATAAACATGGTTTTGTGGTGTTTCGCCTACTCTGTTGCTTGGTTTTCGGCAATCCCAAATGCCGGTTACCCGCTGTAACAGCATGCCGCCAAAATAATAGATGCTGGGCAACATTTTTTATTCATTCCTGTTCATTTTCAATGAGTTTGATCAGGCTGTTCAATGGATGGGCTTCCGCCGTGCCCGCCAGCCGCAGAAACGGTAATGACCCCTGCCCCACCTTTTACGGTGCGGAACAGGGGCCTTTGCCTTGCGTATATGTCAGTTAGCGGGTTGAGCTTATCTTCCGCCTTCTTCCCGGATGATCTCCCTGGCTTTGGCCGTAGGCAGGTAGATCTGGAAGCCCACACCCAGGTTCAGCCGGTTGGAAGTAGTGGCGCTGCCAAAACCTACCGTTAGCTCGTATTTCAGCAGGGCTTCCAGCGCTACGTTCGGCGTAATGAAATAGGCCAGCCCGGGGCCAAACCCTATATCCAGGCCGGTAGTGCTGGCATCCGTGTTGGAATTGCTGGAGCCGCCAAAGCCTGCATTCGCCTCCAGGAAAAAGCGGGCTCTCCGGGAAAACTCCAGTTTCCGTACCCTGCTATCCTGGATAAAATAACGGCCCAATGCGCCAATACCATACTGGGTAGTGGTGCCGGCGTCCTTGGCTGTCACCAGCCCCATCTTGGCATATCCGCCCAGGGCCAGGTCATCTTTAATAAAATACGCCACCTTGGGGGTAATGTCCATGGAAAACCGGGTGCCGCCACCATCCAGGAAGTCCAGCCCGAAATTGCTGATGTTTCCGCCTACCATCAGGTTACCTTTCTGGGTTTGTGCTACAGCGGCGGTGTTAAACAATACTACAGCCAGGACGGCCAGGGTTAATTGTTGCAATTTGTTCATGTCCTCAATTTTTATTTAATAAATACTTGCCATCAAACGAAATATTGCTCATTGCGGATAAAGGAACCGGCAACAAATAATAAGCCAACAACATACATGAAAAGATCAAAACAGGCTGGGGATAATGGGACACAAAAGTACTGAAAATGAACGACATAATATATTTCTGATGATATACTGCCCGGCCTGATAACTTCCGGGCAGCCGTTTTCGTTATATAACAGCCAATACTTAAAACTTGTTTTATGCAAAGACCTGTATTATTGTTTTTCAGCGCGATAGTGGCCTGCACCCTCAGCTTTGCCTGCAAAAAGGACAGCAGGTTGCCACAGGAGGAGGACAACTGGCCGGCGGACAGCGTGCGGACGGTAGCTTCACAGCTCAGCTATCCCTGGGAGATAATATGGGGCCCGGATGATCATATCTGGATGACGGAGCGCGGCGGTCGTATCAGCCGTATCGAGCCCAGGACGGGCAATGTGCAGGTGCTGCTCACCATCAGCGAGGTGGAGAGCCAGGGCGAAGGCGGCCTGCTGGGCATGGCCCTGCACCCGGAATTCGGCCAGCAGCCCTATATATACGTGGTATATAATTATGAGCAGAACGGGAACTACCTGGAGAAAGTGGTACGGTATACCTACGGGAATAATACGCTGACCGCCCCCCAGGTGCTGCTGGACAATATCAGCGCGGCCGGCATCCACAACGGCTCCCGCCTGCTGATCGATGCCGGCAACAAGCTGTGGATCACTACCGGCGACGCCTCGGCCGCCCAGGACGCCCAGGATACCGGCAGCCCCAACGGCAAGGTGCTGCGCATTAACCTGGATGGCAGCATACCGGACGACAACCCCTTTGCCGGCAGCCCGGTATGGAGCTATGGCCACCGCAATGCCCAGGGGCTGGTGCTGGTAAATGGCATATTGTATGCCTCGGAGCACGGGCCGTCCATTGAGGATGAAGTAAATATTATAGAAAAGCAGCGCAATTACGGCTGGCCTGCTGTAAACGGCCCCTGCGACCAGGCCGGTGAGGTGAATTTCTGCGCGCTCCATAATGTGCGGGCGCCCATCTGGTCGTCCGGTGGCAGCACCGTGGCCACTTCCGGCATGGACTATTATAACAATGACCGTATCCCGGAATGGGCCCACTCCCTGCTGCTAACCACCCTGAAAGGCGAGCGGCTGTACCAGTTGCAGTTGTCGCAGGACGGACAACGCATAACCGGCTACCGCACCTGGTTTACCAATGCCTTTGGCCGCCTGCGGGATGTGTGCGTTTCCCCGGCCGGCAGGGTGTATCTCTGCACCAGCAATGGCAATAACGACCAGGTGATAGAGATCAGCAGCCCGGAATAAATAAAAAGGAAAAAATAAAAAAAGACGCGGAGATCATCCACGTCTTTTTTTTATTACGTTACTTCTTACTTAATTAGTCGGCGTTCACTTTGCCTTTCACCTTGGCCACCACTTCTGCAGAAACGTTGGCGGGCGCCGGCGCATAGTGAGAGAACTCCATGATGGAGGTAGCACGGCCGGAGGACAGGGAGCGCAACTGGGTTACATAACCGAACATTTCGCTCAGCGGCACCTTGGCCTTGATCACCTGGGCGCCTGCCCTTGATTCCATACCTTCCAGCATACCACGGCGGCGGTTCAGGTCACCGGTTACATCACCCATGTACTGGTCAGGAGTGGTCACTTCCACTTTCATGATAGGCTCCAGCAGTACGGGCTTGGCTTTACGGGCTGCTTCACGGAAAGCGGACTTTGCGCACAGCTCGAAGGACATGGCGTCGGAGTCCACTGCGTGGAAGGAACCGTCAAACAAACGTATTTTCAGATGGTCCAGCGGGTAGTTGGCCAGCACGCCATTGTTCATGGACTGCTCAAAGCCTTTCTGTACCGCGGGGATGAATTCCTTCGGAATAGCACCACCAAAGATATCGTTAACGAACTGGAAGTTCTTGCCATCGTTCTCTTTCAGCCATTCTGCATCTGCAGGACCGATCTCTACCTGGATGTCGGCGAATTTACCACGGCCACCAGTCTGTTTCTTATACACTTCGCGGTGCTCAACAGTAGTGGTCAGGGCTTCTTTATAAGCTACCTGCGGCGCACCCTGGTTCACTTCCACCTTGAACTCGCGTTTCATACGGTCTACGATGATCTCCAGGTGCAGCTCGCCCATCCCGCTCAGTACGGTCTGGCCGGTATCTTCATCTGTTTTCACTTTCAGGGTCGGATCTTCTTCCACCAGCTTGGCGATAGCCATACCCATTTTGTCCACATCGGCCTGGGTCTTGGGCTCCACAGCTACAGAGATCACCGGGTCGGGGAAGGTCATGGCTTCCAGTACGATGGGATGTTTCTCATCGCAAAGGGTATCCCCGGTTTTGATATCTTTAAAACCAACGGCAGCGCCGATATCGCCCGCTTCAATGGCGTCGATGGGGTTCTGCTTGTTGGCGTGCATCTGCATGATACGGCTGATACGCTCGTTCTTGCCGGTGCGGGTATTCAGCACATAGGAACCTGCTTCCAGGCGGCCGGAATAGGCGCGGAAGAAAGCCAGGCGGCCTACGAACGGGTCGGTAGCGATCTTGAACGCCAGGGCGGCAAAAGGCTCTTTTGCATCGGGGTGGCGCTCCAGCTCTTCACCGGTGTCGGGATTGGTGCCTTTTACAGACTCAATATCCATCGGGGAAGGCAGGTAACGGCAAACGGCATCCAGCATTTTCTGTACGCCCTTGTTCTTGAAGGAGGAACCACACATCATCGGGATGATGGCGATATCGATCGTAGCCTTACGAATGGCTTCGTGAATTTCTGCTTCGGAAATGGAGTTGGGATCGTCGAAGAATTTCTCCATCAACTGGTCGTCGTACTCAGCCACGGCTTCCACGAGCTTGCCTCTCCATTCTTCTGCTTCGGCTTTCATATCCTCGGGGATCTCGATCTCCTGGTAGGTAGCGCCTTTGCTTTCCTCGTCCCAGATGATGCCTTTCATGGTGATCAGGTCTACCACGCCTTTAAAGGTATCTTCAGCGCCGATGGGCAGTACCAGGGGCACAGGGTTGGCGCCCAGCATTTCCTTCACCTGTTTTACCACGTTCAGGAAGTCGGCACCGGAGCGGTCCATTTTATTTACGAAACCGATACGGGGTACGCGGTAGCGGTTAGCCTGGCGCCATACGGTCTCAGACTGGGGCTCTACGCCGGATACGGCGCAGAACAGCGCTACCAGGCCGTCCAGCACGCGCAGGGAGCGCTCTACTTCCACGGTAAAGTCCACGTGGCCCGGGGTATCGATGATGTTAAATTTATATTGCTTGGTATCGGGAGTGGTCTGGCCCTGCAGCGTGGGGAAGTTCCAGAAACAGGTGGTAGCAGCAGATGTGATGGTAATACCTCTTTCCTGCTCTTGTGCCATCCAGTCCATGGTGGCAGCCCCTTCGTGCACCTCACCAATTTTGTGGGTTTTACCTGTATAGTACAGGATACGCTCTGTGGTCGTGGTCTTACCCGCATCAATGTGGGCCGCAATACCAAAGTTCCTTTGAAATCTTAAGTCTGCCATAATATTAGAAATGACTGTATAATGAATGCAATTTGGGGGGCAAAGGTAATCCTTTTTTGACAATAAATAAAACGGGGAAATATTGTCAAAATGTTATTTCGCCCGCCAGACAAATATCATCCGGTTACAGATTATAGGCTTCCCCCATAAGTAAACCTGTCAGCACCAGATACCGAATGCTTTCTACCGGCTACCACCTTAATGGGACCGAACAGTAAGTGACGGTTGTCTGCAACCGGTTTTTATACAACTTTTGTTCCGTGTTTCCCCGAAATGTTGTGTCAGCCGGATACAAGTGGAGAGCCTTCGCCGCACAACATCGTGCAGGACCTGTAACATTCTGTTTTTCAGCACTTTCAAGTTCATAACCTGGCGCCCGCCGGCCTGAATGGCCCAGAGGGGGGTGGCAGGGTATTGCCTCTCCGGTAATCAACGCGTATCACATCATAATAAACTAATACCTACATGAAACAAATGTACTCCTTGCTATTGCCTGCATTGCTATCGGGGCTGCTCTGGCACCTGCCGGCCAGGGGCCAACTGGCGCTGCAACGGCAGGTTACCGCCAGCAGCGGCGGCAGCGGCCTTATTGGCAACATACTGATCCAGTATACCATCGGCGAGCCGGTGGTGGCCACCTTTTCGGCAGGCAACAGTATGCTCACCCAGGGATTCCAGCAGCCGGAGCTGCCTCCCCTGCCGCCGGGCAAAGATCCCATCATCAATTACATCCTGTACCCCAACCCCGCCTCCACCACGGTGAAAGTACAGTTTGAGCTGCTGACGCCGGGCGCCGTGCTGTTCCGGCTGGTCAACAGCGCCGGACAGCAGATGTTCCAGCAGTTCCGGCATTATGGCCCGGGACAGGTGATCATCCCCATACCGGTAAACCGCTTTGCGGCCGGCATTTACACCGTGATGCTGAACATCAATGGAAAGGTATTCTTTGAGAAACTGATCATCCAATAAATCGTGCAATATGCAATACCGCTTTACCTTATTACCCGCCTGCCTGCTGCTGGCCGCCGCCCTGCCGCTGTCGGCCCAGAAAGGGCAGGAAAAGCCGGTGAACCCAGGCGCTTCCTTCCTGCTGGTCAATCCTGACGCGCGCAGCGGCGCTGTTGGGGATGCCATTACCGGCCTGGCGCCGGACGCCAATGACCTGTTCGGCAACGCGGCAAAGATCGTGTTTGCCGGCGACTGGGGCGTGAGCGCCTCTTATTCCCCCTGGATGTGGGAGATCAATGATCACAAAACACATATGGGCTACCTCGCCGCCTTCAAAAACTTCAGTGACAAGGAAGGGGCGGGCCTGTCCGTAAAATATTTTGATCATGGCGACATCACCTTCCGGGACGAGAACGGCATGATGCTGCAGCAATATCATGCCATTGAATACGCCATAGACGCGGCCTACGCCCGGAAGCTGGGCCGGCACCTGTCGCTGGCCGTATCCCTGCGCTACATCCGCAGCCAGTTAGGGCAGGGCACCTACAACGGCCTGCAGCAAAAGCCTGCTTCCGCCGTTGCCGGCGATGTGGGGCTGTACTACCAGAACCAGGCAGACAACCTGGACTATGGCAACCGCTACTGCTGGGGCATCAGCTTTACCAACATCGGCTCCAAGCTGCAGTATACCGATGACAACAACCGCCGGACCTTCCTCCCCATGAACCTCCGCATTGGCGGCGGCTACACTTTTGTGCATACGGACGATCACCAGTTTACCATACTGGCGGACATCAACAAACTGCTGGTGCCCACGCCTCCCATTTACCAACTGGACGCCAACGGGCAGCCTACAGGCGTGATCGAGAAGGGAAAAGACCCGGACCGGGGCGTGGCGGCAGCCATTTTTTCCTCCTTTACGGATGCTCCCGGCGGCTTTTCAGAAGAGCTGCGGGAGTTTACGGTGGCAGGCGGGCTGGAATACGCCTACCGGCAGCAGTTCTTTGTGCGCACCGGCTACTTCCATGAGCACCCCAACAAGGGCTACCGGCAGCACTTCAGCGCCGGCCTGGGCGTGCGCATAAATTCCCTGGGATTTGATGCTGCTTACCTTATGCCCACTTCCGGCATCTGGCAGCGCAATTCCTTCAAATGCTCGCTGGTGTATACCAGGAGCAGATAAAATAATTGCTAAACCATTTCAAATCAAGAGTATATGCAAAATTTCATGATCAAGGCCCTGCCCCTGCTGGCAATACTGCTTACCGTACTGACTTGTGGCAGCGCCAGCGCACAGAAAACAAGGGATCAACTCTTCCCTACTTTTCAAAAGGATCTTTCCACCCTGCAGCAAAAGGAAACGGCCCCCGACCCGCGTAAAACCGCCGCCTCTACCCGGGAGCTGATCTTTACCAACTACCAGCGGCCAGCCGGCAGCAGCGTTCAGCGCCGTGCTGCCATTACGCCTGCCGGCGCAAACAAGCCATTGCCTTCCGATATGCCTGTAACGGAGGCCGCCCAAAAATTAGCGCCGAAACCTAAAAGCACCAAGGCCCCGATTCAACCACAACAATAAAAATCATGCACATGCGAAAACTATATATACTCACCACCTTGTTGCTGATGGCCGCTGCCGGCGGCCTGCAGGCACAATCCGGCCTCAATGGCATTAACTACCAGGCCGTAGCCCGTAATGCCAACGGCGCTACGCTGGGCAACCAGTCGCTTTCCGTACGCATCTCCATCCTGGGCGGGGCCGCCAATGGCCCGGTACAGTACCAGGAAACACATGACGTGACGACCAACCAGTTGGGGCTGTTTACCCTGCAGATAGGCAACGGCGCCCCGGTAAGCGGCACCTTTGCGGCCGTACCCTGGGCCAACGCGGACCAATACCTGAAAGTGGAAGTAGCTGCCGGTGGCGGCAGCTTTGAGACCCTGGGCACTACCCAACTGAAAAGCGTGCCCTTTGCCTTATATGCCGCCAATGGCAATCCTGGCCCGCAAGGGCCGGCCGGACCGGCTGGCCCCGCAGGAGCCACCGGACCAGCAGGACCTGCCGGACCACAGGGACCTGAAGGACCTGCCGGCGACCAGGGCATACCTGGTCCGCAAGGTTTGCCCGGCCCCGTTGGCGCAGCCGGCCCTGCGGGACCGCAGGGGGCTGAAGGGCCTGCAGGCCCCCAGGGAGCGACCGGACCGGTTGGACCAGCAGGACCTGCCGGGCCAATTGGGCCCGCGGGACCAGCCGGACCTGCAGGACCAGCCGGTCCGCAAGGCCCTCCGGGAGATATCAATAGCTCCCCGGCCGGTGGAGATCTAAGCGGTAATTATCCTAACCCTACCGTAGCGCAGCTTCAGAACATCCCGGTGTCAACTACAGACCCGGTTGCCGGCCAGGTATTAAAATTCGATGGCGTAAACTGGACGCCCGGTGCAGATAACACCGGCGGCGGCGGCGGTGGTTTTACCCTGCCCTATGCCGCCGTAGAGAATAATGCCGCCACGCTCTTCAGCATCACCAATAATGGCGACGGCACCTCGCTTGAAGGGGTGAACAATACTGCTACCAGCAACATCGCCGCCATCCGCGGTATCGTTTCCTCTGCTTCCCCAGGCGGCTTCTCTGCCGGTGTGAGAGGGATCAATAACGGCACCGGCGGCCTGGGCGTAGGCGTATGGGGATCCCAGGAAGGCAGCGGCTGGGGCGTATACGGCGTTACCCCCAACGGGCTGGGCGTATACGGCAACGCCAGCGGGGGCGGCTTTGGCGTATATGCCAACAGCAATACCGGCACCGGCCTTACCGCTACCAGTAATAATGGCATCCCGGCCAACATGGCTATCTACAACAACGCCAATAACAATACAGTACTGGAAGCCAACACTGTGGGCAACGGCACCGTGATCAACGTTACCACCAGCGGCAATGGCGCGGGCGTACGGAGCAGCACCGGCTCCGGTTTCAGTGTACATGGTATTACCACCCAGCAGGTATCCGCCGGCATCGTAGGCGATAACAACGGCGGCGGCGAAGCCGTAGTAGGCCGCGCCAACAGCGATATTGCCGGCGCGGTAGTGGGCCGCAACGACGGGGGCGGCTACGGTGTGCGCGGGTTTGTTTCCGGCAACAACAGCGGTACCAGCATAGGCGTTCTCGGCCAGGTAGGGCTGAACAATGGTACCGGCCGGGCCGGCCGCTTTGTCAACCTGAATGCCACCAACACGACCGGTAACACCCTGGAAGTAGAGACCAACGGCAACGGCAATATCCCGGACAACACCCAGGGCAATGCCGCTTCCTTCCTGGTGAACAACACCAACAGCGTGGCAGCAGCGGTACGGGGCGAGGTAAAGACTATCTTCGGCAACTTCGGCGCTGCCGGCCTGTTTGGCATATCTTCCGGCACCGGCGGCCTTGCCGGCCTGTTCCACGCCTCCAATGTCAATGGCAACGGCGCTGCGCTGGTAGCGATTACAGACGGCAATGGCAATGCCATTACCGCTAACGCCGGCAAGAATGGTAACGGGATAGAAACCAACATCGACGGGGCCGGCAATGCCCTCTACGCCTGGGTGCCCACCTTTGCTACGGGCCGGGCCGGGCGCTTTAATATCTTTAATGAAAACAACCAAAGCGATGTGATCACTGTCACTACCGTGGGCAACGGGATTGCCGGCAACTTCAAAGTAGACAGGGTGACCGGCACGAAGGCAGCCGTAAGGGGCGAAGTGAATTCCCAGTTCTCCAATTTCGGCACTGCCGGTATTTACGGCGTATCCTCCGGCACCGGGGGCTTTGCCGGCCTGTTCCATGCCTCCAACCCGGCTGGCAACGGTCCCGCCCTTATTGCCATAGCGGAAGGTAACGGCAACGGTATTACCGCCAATGCCAACAATGCCGGTGATGGCGTGGAAACGACCGCAGACGGCACCGGTAGCGCGCTTTATGCCTGGACCCCCAATTTCAGCACAGGCAGGGCCGCCCGCATGGTGAACTTCAACACGTCCAATACCAACCCGGTACTGACGGTTGAGCAGCACAGCAACGGCAGTATCGCCGTATTTAAATCAGGTAATCCCGGCACGGTGAACGTTGCCCGGATCAACTCCGCCGGCCGCGGCTTCTTTAACGGCGGCACGCAGAACAGCGGGGCCGACGTAGCGGAAGTCTTTGACGTGACCGGCCCCCTGCAGGATTACGAGCCCGGCGATGTGCTGGTGATATCCACCACTACGGACCGTACCGTGGAAAGGTCTGCCACCCCCTACTCCACCCTGGTGGCCGGCGTATATGCCACCAGGCCCGGGGTGCTGCTCACAGAAGAGCACATAGACGCGGATATTTCCGACAAAGTACCCATGGGCGTGATCGGGGTGATCCCCACCAAGGTATGCGGCGAGAACGGGCCTATCCAAAGGGGCGACCTGCTGGTGACCAGCAGCCTGGCCGGCCATGCCATGAAGGCAGACCCGGACAAGGTAAGGCCCGGGCAGGTGATCGGCAAGGCGCTGGAAACCTTTAACGGGCAGGGTACCGGTAAAATAAGGGTGCTGGTAAGCGTGAAGTAAATAAAAAGTAAAAGACTAAAAATAAAAACCCGGGGCGCGGTGCAGCCCCGGGTTTTTTATACTGTGGGCGGGATGGCCCTATCTATAAAACCAAAAGCAGAAAGCCGGCAGGTATATCCTGCTGGCTTTCTGCTTTTATCTTTACGCTTTGAGCGTTGCGTTTATACCCGGAAGTGAGAGAATGCCTTGTTGGCTTCTGCCATACGGTGGGTGTCTTCTTTCTTCTTGAAAGCGGCACCTTCGCCTTTGCTGGCAGCTACGATCTCGTTCGCCAGTTTCTCCGCCATGCTCTTACCATTCCTTTCACCGGCGTAACGTACCAGCCACTTGATGCTCAGGGACACTTTCCTGTCAGCACGTACTTCTGAAGGGATCTGGAAGGTAGCACCACCAATACGGCGGCTCCGTACTTCTACAGCAGGCGTTACATTGTTCAGCGCCTTTTTCCACACCTCGTAACCGTTCTCACCGGTTATCTGGCTCACCCTGTCTATCGCATCGTAGAATATCCGGTAGGCAATGCTTTTCTTTCCCTGCTCCATTACGTTATTCACGAAACGGGTCACCAGCTTGTCATTAAACCGGGGATCGGGCGCCAACGGCAGTTTTTTAGCAGCTTGCTTTCTCATTTATCTGAAAAAATTACTTTCGTTAATGTTTATTTCTTGGCCTTTTCCTTCTTAGTTCCGTATTTGGAACGGCTCTGCTTCCTGTCCTTCACACCAGCGGTATCCAGGGAGCCGCGCACGATGTGGTAACGCACACCCGGCAGGTCTTTTACCCTACCGCCACGAATCAACACGATAGAGTGCTCCTGCAGGTTATGTCCCTCACCGGGGATATATGCGATCACCTCTATTTTATTGGTCAGCTTCACCTTTGCTACCTTACGCAGGGCAGAGTTAGGCTTTTTAGGCGTGGTGGTGTACACACGGGTACATACGCCACGACGCTGGGGGCAGCTATCTAATGCCCTGGACTTGGATTTAGCCCGGATAATTTCTCTTCCTTTTCTTACTAATTGTTGTATAGTAGGCATTCTTTACCTAGTTTTTGCTGTCGGTTTATAATGACATCCCAGCATCCGGTACAGGATTTTGGGACGGCAAAGGTAACATGGTTTATATTAAATTCCAAATTCCACATCCCAAATTCCAAACAAATTGCCGATAAACCGCCTAACTACGGGTAACTGTCCCGCGTTATTGGCGTCCGCCTCCATTTTGGGATTTGGATTTTGGAATTTGGAATTTCCCTTTTTTACAGCAACGCTGCAGCGATCTGCTCCCACTCCTCTTCCAGAGGGCTGAAAGGCATGCTTTTGCCGGCCCGGGCGTACCAGTAAGCGGCATTGGAGCGGTCGCCCTCCTTGCGGTGCAGGTAGGCATGGATCCAGGAGCCGGTGCTGCTGGTAATGTCCTGGGCGATATCATGGGCCTGGTCCCACTGGCCTTTGCCATCCCACCAGAGGGCCTGCAGGGGAGCAGACAGTTCCTGCGGGGGAGCAGGCTGATCCAGGGAAGCGATAAAAGCGGTTAACGTCATACAGGGGACTAAAATAATGCTTTTCAGCCGGAAAAAGAACAGGCCGTTCCACTAAGAAACAGCCTGTGATCATAACACAACTAAAACTAATTATTTAATCTATATGATAGTTCCAGCCCCTGGTATCGGCTTCTTTGCCGGTACGGATCGCATCCAGGCGGCGGATCACTTCTGCGCCCGTTTCGTAACGGCTTGTGTCCAGCCGGATATCGTGCTCCCCGTAGGTCAACTGCTCTACATAGGCCACGCTGGCCGCAGTACCGGTACCGAATACCTCGCGCAGGGTACCTGCTTTCCAGGCGGCCACCACCTCGTCAATAGACACCGGCCGCTCTTCCACCGTCAGCCCCAGGTCTTCCAGCAGCGCCATTACGCTGGAGCGTGTAACCCCCGCAAGAATGGTGCCTTGTGTAAGGTCCGGCGTGATGGCTTTATTACCGATGATCACGAATACGTTCATCGTACCGCATTCCTGCAGGTACTTGTGCTCCACGCCGTCTACCCACAGTATCTGGTCGTACCCCTGCTTGCGGGCCTCCATGGTGGGGTACATCGCTCCACCGTAGTTGCCGGCAGCCTTGGCGTAACCGATGCCGCCCGGGAAGGCGCGGAAGTACTTATCCTGTACCAGCAGCCTGATGGGCTTGTTAAAATAAGCGCCTGCCGGGGAATTGATCACCACGAACTTGTAGGTCTCGGAGGGGCGTACGCCTATAAACTCGTCTGCCGCGATCATAAAGGGGCGCAGGTACAGGGAGCTTCCTTCACTGGCAGGTATCCAGTCGCGGTCCAGCCCCACCAGCATACCAAGGCCCCCTACAAACAGCCATTCCGGCACGGGCGGCATCGCCATTCTTTCCGCGGAAAGATTGAAGCGCTCAAAATTAGCATGGGGACGGAAGATCATAGGACGGCCTTCCTGGTCCTTGTAAGCCTTTATGCCTTCAAAAATAGACTGTCCATAATGCCAGGCCGCATTTGCCGGGCTGACAGACAGTTTCTGGAAAGGCAGAATTTCTGCATTACGCCATTCCTTACCGTCAAAGTCAGCCACCAGCATATGGTCCGCGTAGTACTTGCCAAATACCAGGTCATTGAAATCCACGTCCTTAATATGACGCTGCGTGGTTTTAGTTACCCGGATCCGCTTACGCGCTTCTTCCATTGCTGTCGCATTTACGTCTTTATAATCTACTGTCATCATGGTTAATCGGTTTTATCTCGATATTTTTACATTTTTATACAAATAAACTGATTTTTCCCCAGCCGGGGGCTATCACATTGGTATTTAAAACAATATTTATGTCTTTTGAGCAATTGCGGCTGGACCCGTACCTGTTGGCCAAGATATACACCCAGCCTGTCATTCCGGGGAAAAGCGCCCCTGTTGCAACGGGGCAGCCAGCCGTGCCGGCAGCCAAATATTTAGGAGAAAATCAAAAAAACATAGCCCTCTTCATACAAAACGAAAATGAGGCGTACTTAAACGACGATTTATTTAACCTCCTTACCAATATATTGAATGCCTGTAAACTGGGTATGCAGGATGTGGCCCTGGTCAATACGGCACAGGCCCCCGGCCTGCCTTTCCCGGTGTGGCAGCAGGCCATCAATATGCGGCAATGTGTGGTGTTCGGCATTACGCCGGCAGCGCTGGGCCTGGAGCCCCTGCCTGCTTACCAGGTACATGCCGCAGGCGGCGTGCAACTATTATTCTCGGACCCGCTGGAGCGCATTGCGGCAGATAAGGTGCTGAAAGGAAGGCTCTGGAACGGATTAAAACAATTATTCTTATAAACCGCTATGCAACTCGTATTTGCTACCAACAACGAAAACAAGGTAAAGGAGATCCGCTCCCTGCTCGGCAACATTTTTGACATCATTACCCTGCAGGAGGCCGGTATAGATATAGACATCCCGGAGCCGCATGATACCCTGGAGGCGAATGCCCGGGAAAAATCATCCACTATTTATAATATGACGGGACAGTCCTGCTTCTCTGAAGATACCGGCCTGGAAGTGGCCGCCCTCAACGGGGCGCCGGGTGTATTGTCCGCCCGCTATGCCGGCGAACAGAAATCGGCGGACGACAACATCGCCAGGTTGCTGGGGGAGCTGAACAATAAAACCGACCGCTCCGCGCGTTTCAGAACGGTGATCTCCCTGATCATCAACGGGGAGGAGCGCCAGTTCGAGGGCATCTGCCAGGGGCACATCCTGCCTGCGAAGCAGGGCAGCCGCGGGTTTGGATACGATCCCGTATTTATACCGGAGGGCGCCACCCGCAGCTTTGCGGAAATGGACCTGGCGGAAAAGAACCGGTACAGCCACCGGGCCAGGGCATTTGCCGGGCTGGCGGCGTACCTGGGAAAAATAAAGGATGAAAAGTAAAAACACTATCGGATCATTATAATTCAGACTAACAATGGCACGGATCAAATTAACATTACCTGGAACATTCGGGTTCAAGACCAGGATACCTGTGCGCATACAGGATCTTAATTACGGCAGGCACGTAGGCAACGACGCGATATTATCTATTATACACGAGGCCCGTATCCAGTACCTGGCCTCCCAGGAGCTGAAAGAAGTGAACGACGACGGTACCGGCCTGATCATGGCCGACGTGGCGGTTATCTATAAAGGAGAAGGCTTTTACGGCGATATCTTTGAAGTTGAAGTAGCAGCAGCAGAATATACCGCCACCGGTTTTGACCTGTACTACCGCATCACCGCCCTGCGCGACGACGCCACCGTCCTGATCGCGGAGGCCAAAACCGGTATGGTATGCTTTGACTATGAACAGCATAAGGTAACCCGCCTGCCGGACACCTGGAAAGCACAACTGGTTTAAGGAGTACAACACAAGCACAAAAAATGGATCAACACTTAGCAAAGATCATTACCAACAGGAGAACGGTGAAGCCCGCCGGCATGAACGGCCAAAAGATCCCCGACGAAACCATTCAGCAACTGCTGGCCCTGGCCGACTGGGCTCCCACCCACGGCTATACGGAGCCCTGGTATTTTATAGTATACAGCGGCGATAAGGTAAAGCAGTTCTGCGCCGACCATGCAGAGCTGTACAAGGCACACACGCCCGCGGACCGGTTCATCCCCGGCAACTACGAGAAGCTGCAGCAGCAGGGCGACCTGGCCTCCCATGTGATCGCCATCTGCATGAAACGCGGCGACAACCCGAAGATACCGGAGATAGAAGAGATTGCAGCCGTGTCCTGCGCCGTGCAGAACATGTGGCTGGGCGCTACCGCCCTGCAACTGGCCGCCTACTGGGGCTCCGGCGGCATGACCTACACCATGGCCATGCAGGCCTACCTGGGCCTGCGTGAGCAGGACAAAGTGCTGGGCTTCTTTTACCTCGGCTATGCAGACGGCGATCTGCCGGAAGGCAGAAGGATCAAGCCGCTGGTGGAAAAGGTGAAGTGGATGTAAGGGTCAGAAAAGGTCCGGGTAATCGGTGATCACGCCATCCACGCCTAGTGCTTTCAATTGGGCTATCTCGTCAGCGGTATTAGGCGTCCAGGGTATCAGCTTAATGCCCTTTTCCTTGCATTGCTGCACCAACTGCGGCGTTACCAGCTTATAATGCGGGCTGTATACAAAAGGCGTAAAGCCCAGGGCGGCAATGTGCTCCCCCAGCCCGGCCTTTTTATCACTTGTCAGGAAAGAAGTTTTGATGTCCGGGTATTTTCTATGCAATACCTGCAGGGTCCTTTTATCAAAGGACTGCACCACCACGCGGTCTGTAATGCCCTTTTCCTGCAGCACGGCCACCAGCAGGTCGGTGAATGTTTCCGGGGCCGGCTGCCATTCCCCGTCATGCCCTTCCACGGATTTTGTCTCTATGTTATACCAGACGGGCGCCAACTGCTTTTGCCGGGTGTATTGCTCCACGGAATCTACCAGCTCCGCCAGCAAAGGCTTATAGGCCTTCATGCGCTGCTGCCGCGGAAAGCCGGGATGCCCTTTGGAGCCTACGTCAAACCGGCGTATCTGGTCGTAATCCATTTTATACAGGATATACTGTTCCTGCTCCTGTGCGGTAAGCGGCTTCCCCTCCGGCGTAAGAGTAAAGAGAGGGTTCATGTAGGCATCGTGCGAGAGCACTACCTGGTTGTCGCGGGAGATCACCACATCCATTTCCAGGGTGTTCACACCCAGGTCAATGGCCTTTTTCATGGCCGGCACGGTGTTCTCCGGCATCAGGCCGCGGCAGCCGCGGTGGCCTTCCTTGTCAAAAACGGGAAAAGTGTCCTGGGCTTCCATCTTCAGCATGGTTAATAGTAATACGCCCAACAATACAGGTAGCTTTAGCATGGGTTCAGTATCAATTAAAGGAACAAGATACGCCAACTATGATTAAATTGCTCCCATATTCATACCGTAGTCATGCGTTCTCCTATCTTTCAACCGCACCGCCATATCCTGCTGCTGGTATTCGTATTGTTTTCCCTGCCGGGCCTGGCCCAGTCCCGGCAAAGCCGCCAAAAGCAGCCGGTGGAAAAGGACAGTGCAGACATCAGCAAAGACCTGTCCAGGATGACCAGGGACACCAGCAGGGTAAAGGTGTCCGATACCGCCACGGCGATCATCATTAACCGCCTGGAAGGCTACACCCTGATGCTGAACCAGATAGGCAGCACGCTGAAACGGGGCTTTGACACCTCCCGCATCAAGGAAAAACTGCCCCTGATAGATTCTTCCCTGCATGTAATAAAAGGCAACATCGCCGCCCTGGGCAGCACGCCCAATGTGCATGACCTGTATACGAACAAAGTAATGCTGGTGCAACTGAAACGCATCCTTACCCTGTGGCAGAACGACCTGTTCCGGTATTACGACAAGCTGGTGCAGATCAACGATACGCTGCAGCAGGTGCGGAAAGACACCAGCATGCGCGCCGTGCCGGCGGAAGACGAGCTCCGCGCCTTCTACGTCAGCCAGCTCACGAGCCTGATCATCAAGTTCCGGGAAGTGAGCAAGGTCAATAAAACGGCGCTGCTGCGCATGGGGCTTATCCAGAACGAGGTGGCCATGCGTTACATTGCCGTTACCAACCTGCTGGAGGATACGGAATTCCAACTGGATAACTTCAGCCAGCGCATGTTCCGCAAGGACTATACGTATTTATGGCAACCTAAAAAGCAGGAGAATGAGCCCGGCTTTTTTACCGTGCTGCAAAATTCAGTGGCCAAGAACCTGCGGGTGCTGATCATCTTCTTTTCCGTACAATGGCCCGTGCTGGTGATATGGGTGATCCTGGGCGGGCTGTTTGCCTTCTGGGCCGGCAACAATATCCGCCGGGTGCGGCAGCACCACCCCGCTACGGAGGCAGAGGCCATCCTGCAGCATTCCCGCCTGCTGTACCGCTTTCCCCTGGCGGGCCTGCTGGTGTTCATCTTTACATTATCCGGCCTGCTGTCTGTTCAATATCCTATCCTGTACCTGGAGCTGAACTGGGTAGTGACGATCACCGCGCTCAGCGCCATCATTTATCATTTCATTCCCCGGCACCTGTTCCGGCACTGGCTGCTGCTGGTGGCGCTGTTGCTCCTCTACTTCCTGAACAACCTGACCATACAAGCCACCAATGCGGAGCAATGGGGGCTTTTCATAGCGGCGGCGCTTTCCATTGCACTGGGCATCCGGCTGCGGCGCATTGTACAGCGCAGCACCCTTTCATTGCCCAAACAAACGCCCCGGGTGATCGGCCTCTTCATCGTCATGAGCGCATTTTCCCTGCTGCTGGCGCTCAGCGGGCGCATTATGGCCGCCAAGATCATCGGCGCCACGGCCGCTATCAGCCTTACCATGGCGGTAAACCTCGTGATCTTCGTGGAGCTGCTGATGGAAGCCGTTTACCTGCAGGTGGAGGCCAACAAAAACTCCAGTACCTTTATTTCCTTCATTGATTTCCAGCATGTGCAGTCGCGGTTGAAGGTGTTCCTGTACCTGTTTGCCACCGTTGCCTGGCTGATGCTGATAGCCCGCAACCTGTACGTGTACGATAATATTTATGAGACTGTGATCAGCTTCCTGGAAACAGAACGGACGATCGGCAATACCAGCTTCACCTTCAGCAGCGTGATCATCTTCCTGCTGGTGATCTGGGTGTCTACCGTGGCAGCCCAGATGATCGCCTTTATGTTTGGCGATACGGGCCACCCGGCGCCGGCCGGCAAAAAGAACAAGCTGGGCTCCGCCATGCTGCTGGTGCGCCTGGCCGTGCTGGCCCTGGGCATCCTGGTGGCCTTTGCCGCTTCCGGCATCCCCATGGACAAGCTGGCCATCGTGATCGGCGCTTTGGGCGTGGGCATTGGCTTTGGCTTGCAGAATATTGTGAACAACCTGGTATCCGGCGTAATACTGGCCTTTGAAAAGCCCATTGAAGTCGGCGATGTGATTGAAATGGGCACCCGTTCCGGCGTGGTCAAGGAAATAGGCATCCGCTCCAGCAAGATATCCGCCTACGACGGTTCCGAAGTGATCGTCCCCAACGGCGACCTGATATCGCAACAACTGATCAACTGGACGCTGAGCAACCGTACCCGCCGCGTGGAGCTGATCATCGGCGTGGACTATGGATCGGATATAAAACAGGTGACGGAGATACTGCAACAGGCCGTAAAAGGGCGGGAAGGCATTATGGACAACCCGGAGCCGGTGGTGTTCCTCTTCCAGTTTGGCGACAACTCCATCAACTTCCGCATTTTCTTCTGGCTGACAGACCTGGCGCTGCTCGGGCAACTGCAGCACGACGTGCTGGCCGCCGTGTATGAAAACCTGCAGAAAGCGGGCATCGGCATTCCTTTCCCGCAACGGGACCTGCATATCCGCTCGGTGGATCCCTCCATCCTGCAGCAATGGAAACCCGGAAAACCCGGCGGGGACAGCGCTGCACCGGCGGGGTGAAAATTTAATATTGGCTTTTACGTTACAACATCCCTAATTTTGTAACGTAATCATGATACCTATGTTCAAAGCCCTCCTGTTGCTGATATTATCCAGTGCCACCTGCGTGCATGCGCAGTTGCTGAAAGACCCGGAAGAGGCGTTCCTGAAGGCACAGCAATCCGGGAAGGAGGTGCTGCTTATCTTCTCCGGATCGGATTGGTGCATTCCCTGTATACAGTTCAATAATAAAATACTCGCTGATACCGCTTTCCAGCATTTTGCGCAGGATAAGCTGGTATTGCTGGAAGCGGATTTTCCCCAGCGCAGGCGTATTCCTGCATCATTGAGATCGCAATATGAGTCGCTGGCCGCGGAGTTTAACCCCGAAGGCGCCTTTCCCCGGATCGTGCTGCTTACCCCGGGAAAAAAGCTGTTGGCACAGGTGCCTTTTATACAGCAATCGCCCCCGGACTTTATTGCGGAAGTGCAGCAAATGCTAAAATAAATGCCGATGCCGGTCAAAAGCAAGGTACAGCAGCGGTTGATGGGCTCCGATTTTGAGCTGATAGTGGTAGCAGACAACGAAGCGGCCTCCCGGCAACGCTTATACGAAGGCGTTGCGGAAATACAACGCATTGAACAACTGCTTACAGCATTCAACGACACTTCACAAACGGCTCTTTTGAATAAACAGGCAGGCACCCAGCCCGTAACAGTAGATGCAGAAGTATACGCGCTGATAAGCCGCTGCATCCGCCTGTCCGCCCTTACACAGGGCGCTTTTGACATTACGGCCGGCGCGCTGAAAGCGCTGTACAATTTCCGGCAGGGCAGCTTTACCATGCCGGACGCCGCTACCCTGTCGCAAACCCTGAAGCGGGTAGGCTACCGCCATATTGCCCTGCAGCCCGGCAACCGGGTATTCCTGCAACGCAAAGGCATGCGGATAGGATTTGGCGCAGTGGGCAAGGGCTATGCGGCAGACCGGGTAAAGGCCCTGTGGACCGCCGCCGGCATTACCAGCGGCGTGATCAACGCCAGCGGGGACCTGTGCGCCTGGGGGCGGCAGCCGGACGGCACTCCCTGGAAAGTAGGCATTGCAGACCCGGATCACGCGGACCGCGTGCTGTTCTGGCTGCCGGTGGAGAACGCCGCGGTAGCCACTTCGGGTAATTACGAGCAGTACTTTGAGCGCAACGGCGTGCGGTACTCTCACAACATTGACCCCGTAAGCGGGCAGCCGGTGCCTTACATCAAAAGCGTGACCGTGGTAAGCCCCAGCGCAGAACTGTCGGACGCGCTGGCCACCGCCGTAACGGTAATGGGAAAGGATGCAGGCCTGTACCTGGTAGCGCAACTGCCGCAGGTGCATTGCCTGATCATTGACGGGCAGAACCGGGTTTTTCAATCGAAACACATCAACATCCATGCAAAAGCGTAACATCATCCGCCGGCTGCTGCCGGTGATCATAACGGTACTGGCCATACAGGGCTGTGCAACGGTAAAACCTTACCAGCGCGCCTGGTTGAATGATGACAGCATGCAACCCGGCAGGCTGCCGGCAGAAAAGTTTGAAGAGAACGCGCAAACCTACCGCGAAGGCGGCAGCGGCGGCGGTAATGGCAAAGCCAGCGGGGGATGCGGGTGTAACTGATCAGCAAATGAAGAAACAATATTTGGTACTGGGCCTGCTGGCCACGTCCCTGGCGGCGGCGGCGCAAAGAACAAAGGAACGGGCATACAAACAACAGCGCGTGTCCCGCACAGACGTGCAGGTGCTGTTTTCCTATTATACGCAAAACGGGGACCACTCCGCCGTGACCGGGGGCGAAGGCACGGAAACATTACAGGTATACGCACCGGATATCACGATTACGCATACACGCGATTCAGTTCATTCCTTCCACCTCAATGCGGGGGTGGATGTGATCAGCTCCGCCTCCACCGACAAAATAGATTACGTGGTGTCTTCCGCCTCCAAATGGGACGCCCGGACGCACCTGAACATCGGCTACAGCCGCCTGCTGAAACGCCCACACATCCGGGCCGGCCTGCAAACCGGCTTCTCCATTGAATCGGATTACTTTTCCGTGCCCGTAGGATTAACGGTATCGCATACCAACAGCAGCGGCAGCCGGGAGATCAGCGCGTCCCTGCAGGCCTATTTTGACGATCTGCGCTGGGGGCGCCTGGACCCGGACCTGCTGTACCCCGCGCAACTGATATACCCGGCAGAGCTGCGGTACAGGGAATGGTTTGACGAATACCGGCGCAACTCCTACAACCTGGACCTGGCGCTGTACCAGGTGATCAACGAGCGGATGCAACTGGCCGTTTTTCCCGGGCTGGTGTACCAGCGGGGCCTGCTATCCACTCCCTTTCACCGGGTATATTTTAATAATGACAGCCTGCAGGTGGAGCGGCTGCCCGGGGAACGCTGGAAAATACCGCTGGGCGTGCAGTTGAATACTTTTGTGGGCAGGCGGCTGATCATCCGCTCCTACTACCGTTTTTACCGGGATAATTTCGGCATCAGCGCGCATACCCTGCAAGTGGAAACGCCGGTAAAAGTCACGCCCCGGCTTACCCTGTCGCCCCTGGCGCGGTTCTATACGCAGCAGGCGGCGCGCTATTTCCGTCCCTACAAGGCGCACGATTTCCGGGAACAGTATTATACCTCGGATTACGACCTCTCCGCCTTTAACAGCTACAAGGCGGGCCTGGGCCTACGCTACGCATTCTACAAACCGTTCCTGGGCAATTATTCATTCAAAGCAATGGCGTTACGCTATGCGTTTTACAAGCGTTCAGACGGGCTGACAGCGCATATGCTCACCTTACTGCTGGAGGGCAGCCATATGCGCATGCACCGGGGAAAAAAGCGGTAGCTATTTCCGTTCCTCGTCCAGCCGGAAGGATACCTTACAGATCACGCCATACGTAGTGATCTTTCCATTCTTTACATGCGCCTTGATGTCCTTTACAAAAACGGAATCGATATTATGAATGGTGCGGGACGCTTCTGTAACGGCGTTCTGGATTGCGTCATCAATGCCCTTTTCGGAAGAAGCGATCAGCTCAATTACTTTTACGACAGACATATTGGAAAGTTTTTTCGGGTAAAAAAATGGAATTGACTCTGTGGTACAACAATCGGGGTACTAAAAGGTTGTGGTGCAAGATTCCAAATCCCAAATCCCAAAATCCAAATCCCAAATTAGCATACGTCTTTTAACTAAAAATAGCGCTGCTTTTACTTTTGGCACTATTTCCCGGTTTGGGATTTGGATTTTGGAATTTGGATTTTGGAATTTGGATTTTGGAATTTGGAATTTTTTAATTAAATTTACGTAACTACTTACGTAATTAATGTCAAATTTTATGGACTTCTATGACGAAATAGGCAAAATGGCGCTTGGCAGCCGGCTGCGCAGGCTAAGCGACCTGCTGACCGAAGAGGCGGCGCAGATATATGCGCTATACGGGGTAGACCTGCAGCCCAAGTGGTTCCCCGTATTTTATGTGCTCTCCCGCGGGGAAGAGCGGACCATTACAGAAATAGCCCAGGAAATAGGGCACAGCCATCCCTCCGTCAGCCAGATCGTAAGGGAGATGGCCCGGAAAGGCTACGTGAAGGAAAAGAAAGGGAAAAAGGACGGGCGGAAGAACTATGTGACCCTCTCCCCTGCCGGCGAGGCCGTACGCGCACGGATACAGGACCAGTACACGGATGTAGGCGCCGCAGTGGACAATGCCATGAAAAGCACCCAGTACGACCTGTGGAAGGCCCTGGCGGAATGGGAGTTCCTGCTGGAGCAGAAAAGCCTGCTGCGCCGGGTGCAGGAAGAGAAGAAGGAGCGGGAAAGCAAGGGCGTGCAGATCGTGGACTATGCGCCCAAACACGCCGCTGCTTTCAAGCAACTGAACGAGACCTGGATCAGCACCTACTTTAAGATGGAACCCGAGGATCTGAAAGCGCTGGACCATCCCAGGGAATACATCCTGAAAAAAGGCGGACATATCCTGATGGCCCTGTACGAAGGCCGGCCGCTGGGCACCTGCGCCCTCATCAAAATGGCCGATGGCGGCTTTGAGCTGGCCAAGATGGCCGTAGCACCGGAGGCACAGGGCAAAAGCATCGGCTGGCTGCTGGGACTGGCGGCCATAGAACGGGCCCGGGCATGCGGCGCCGGCCGCCTTTACCTGGAAAGCAACACCATCCTGAAACCGGCCATCAACCTGTATCACAAGCTGGGATTCCGGAAGATCACCGGACCGCCCTCCCCTTACGATAGATGCAATATCCAGATGGAATTGCAAATTTCTACTTGACTCTTACCTTACGTGATACCCTACCTTTGTGTGGACACTTTAATCAATGGTGACATGAAAGGGCATTATTCCGTTAAACAACTGGCCAGGCTGGCAGGTGTAAGTGTGCGCACGCTGCATCATTATGACCAACTGGGACTGCTGACACCCCGTATCCGTACCGGGGCCGGGTACCGGCTGTACGGGGAGGCGGAATTACTGCGCCTGCAGCAGATCCTGTTCTACAAGGAACTGGACTTCTCCCTGCAGGAAATAGGCGACATCCTGGACGATGCGGATTTTGACGTACTGCAGGCGCTGGAAAGCCACAAAGCTGCCCTGCAGCACCGCCGCCACCGGCTGGATGCCCTGCTGGCCACCATTGACAAGACTATTGCTTCACTAAAAGAAGGAAACACCATGTTAACAATCGAGGAATTATACGAAGGCTTCCCCAAAGACAAAGCCGAAACCTACCGGCAGGAAGCTATGGAAAAATACGGCGCCGATACCGTACAGGCCTCCGAACAGCAACTGCGCCGGCTCAGCCGGCAGGAGCTGGACCAACTGAAAGCGCAGGGCGAGGACCTCAACCGTCAACTGCGGGCAGCCATGCAGCAGGACCCTGCCAGCCCGGCCGTGCAGGCCCTGATAGCGGTCCACTACGCGCAGATCTGCACCTGGTGGGGGCACTCCAACACACCATGCGCACCGGCAGCGGCTTACCGGGGGCTGGCGCAACTGTACCTGAGCGATGAGCGCTATACCATGCAGCAAGGGCAGCCGGATCCTGCCTATGCGGCTTTCCTTAGCAAGGCGATGATCCACTATGCGGATACGCAACTGTAATAACAATACCCGGCAGGCAGGACCCCGATGGTCCTGCCTGTTCATTCCTCCAGGAACAGCTTGCTGAATACCAGGCCTCCCTCCTCCTGCCTGGCCAGCTTCAGCCCGTAACGCTCCGTATCAAAAATGCACCAGTCCAGGTTGCCCCTTATCCAGGAGCGCAGGCCCATGATATAATGCTGCAGGTAGGCCTGCCCGCCCTTGGCGGAGGAGAGCAGCTTTTTTTCCAGGAACATAAAGTGCCGGATGCTTTCATTGCATACTTCCGTTACCTCGCGGATAGCATCAAAGGGGCTTAAATGATGCTCTTCCCGCAGCAGGAGCACCATGTTGTGCGGTTCATTTTCCCGCTGTTCCTTTTCAAAAGATACCAGGTCATTTACCCAGCAAACCGCCTCTATGCAGATGAGCACCAGCTTTTGCACCAGGTCCTGCTGCAGCACTTCGTCCGGCAGCCAGGTTTGCTCTACCATTTCTATCAGGTCTATACAGGGGTACATGGCGCTGGTGAAGGGGCGCATGCTGATGTATTCCGCGATGGAGGGCAGTTGTCCCAGGCTCCGGTTGCGCGCTTCCCAGGCAGTAGCATCAAAAAGGGTCTTCATATTGCCGATGAACCGGCGCTGCCAGGCCGGCGGGCAGATGGCCTGCAGCCGTTCCCAGATGTCCTTCAGGGCCGCCGCCAGGTTTACATACTCGCTGAACAGGGGCACTTTATTATGCTGGAGCACATGCAGCATTTCCGTGACCGCCTGTGCATGCCCTGCCTGGTCGTCTGCCGTTTTCTCCAGTATATCGTCCACCAGGAAAAGCCAGGTACAGAAATCGCAGGCAATACACAGCTCCAGGTAGCTGGCTGTATGGTAGATGCGGGATACGAACCAGGGAAACCTGGCCTTGCGGTAGGCTGCAAACAGGGGAGGCGATGGCGCCAGGTCAAACTGCTGCACCCAGTAGATGTTGTGCGCATTCACTTCGTCCACAAAACGGCTGATGCTGGCCGGGAATGGGCAATATATCTGTGGCAGGCGTAACTGTTCCATATGGTTATTTTTTTGAGGAGGAGATAATGGTGCTTGAGGGTTTTCGGGTTCCGGTATTATAAAGATACCAGCAGCCACTGCGATAACACGTCACAACCGCTATTAATACTATCTTTAGTCATATTAACCTGGTACTGTTATGCCGCTATTTTTTAATATCGTATACCTGTGCTGGCTCCTGTCAGAGATCATCCTGAACCGGCTGCTGCGTTCCGGCCGGAAGGACCAGCCACTGAAAGGCAAGCACTCTCTCACCTACATCTGGATAACGGTGATCGCCGCAACGGTTGCCGGGGGACAAATCGCTTATCGCACTCATTTTCCCCTGCTAAAATGGTGGGCTACCGGCCTGGCGGGCATCGTCCTGATCCTGCTGGGCATGTTGCTGCGGTTCACGGCCATTGCCTCCCTGGGGCGCTTTTTTACCGTGGATGTGGCCATCCGGGAGGGCCATACCATTAAACAGGACGGCTTGTACAAATATATGCGGCACCCGGCCTATACCGGCTCCCTGCTGTCCTTCCTGGGATTCGGTATCTCCCTCAACAACTGGATCAGCCTGCTGGTGGTAATGGTGCCGGTAACGATCGCTTTCCTGTACCGGATACGGCTGGAAGAGGACATGCTGTCCGCCGCCTTTGGCGAGGACTATGAGGCGTATAAGCGGCGTACCCGCCGGCTGATACCGGGCGTGTATTAACAGGAGTTGAGGAAAATGGCAATAGTTTTTGATTTTTCGGGTTTGACCATTATCTTTGCACTCCCTGACGAAAACGGGGGGAATTTTGGCGAGATAGCTCAGGCGGTTAGAGCGCAGGATTCATAACCCTGAGGTCGAGGGTTCAACTCCCTCTCTCGCTACACCAGCAAAAAATGGCTTCACTCATCGTGAAGCCATTTTTCGTTGCCTCCAACCCATTACATCGATATCCCAATGTTTTTCGGAAAAACAGTACACCCTCACTTTCAATCAGGTTAAAAGTTCAACACCTTTAAGTTTACCTTTTGCAATAAAGAGGGCTTCTTGAATCATTGCCCGGCGTTGTACCATGCAATAAAATCTGCTTATTGACTGATGCCGCTCATAATTTTACTAACAATGACCCATTTGCCATCAATCCTGTGCAACGATAAAAAATCATGATAAACCATATCATACGCTGTCACCTGTACCTCTGCAACCGCCACAGAATTCACCGCCTTAATACTCAAAATTTCTCCTTTAAACGGCTTCCCCGAATCTTTCGGATGCTGTCTATTCGCTACCACCTCCAGCCATTCATCCAATGTTTTGCTGTAAGGCTGCCCTTTTACATCGCCAAACAACCTGGTACCTGGGTGGAAGATCTGTTTTAACTTATTCAAATCGCCTTCATAACTTCCCTGAAAATAATATGCCTCCAATCTTTGCGAAATGGCGGCTTCATGCGTTAGTTGAGTTGTCATGCTTTATGTGTTTAGTATGACGTGAAGGTATGAAGGACGCGAAAGTAAATTGTGTGATGCAGATCACATCTTTTGGGAATAGCAGCTCAGGTATTATTCAGGCGGTAAAGCGTTTCCCTCGAAACGCCTAAATAAGCGGCAATCAATCTTTTGGGCACCATATTGTATAGCTCGGGGAATAAAGTTATCAGTTCTTCATAACGGTATTTTACATCGTTATTCATCGTGCTTAGCAACCTTTTTTGAGAAGCCACATATTCACCCGTCATACGGGTGCGGAAAAAATGTTCTACCTGGTGAAACTTTCTACAGGCACTCTCCCGGGCATTGTTTGACAGGCACAACAATTCTGTATCTGTAATACAACCTATGCTAATAGTAGCTCTTGTACCACTATACAAAGCGCTGTAGTCCGATGCCCAGCACGAAGGCATTGCAAACTGCAGCACAAACATTTTTTGATTATCATTTACATAGAAGGTCTTAATGCATCCACTAACCACAAAATATTCGCAGTCTATTCTTTCTCCCGCAGTAATAATATAGGCTCCTTTTTTATAGGATTTAGCCGTGAAGCATTCGAAAAAATCGTCGAACTCATTTTCCGAAAGTTTAGCGGTTTTCGCTATATGCTCTTTTAGTAATTGTTTGGGATCCATGCCTTACAATTTATGCACTAAAAGTAACTAAATTCACATTTGTCCCCTCTTGGAAATGATGTTGCTGCCTGACCTTCGGCTAAGACAACGCATCCATTGGTCAGGTTTTTCCTTAAACATTTACTCCCCCTCCGGGTCCACCACATCCGTCTGCGCTACCCGGCCTACCTGCCCATCCTCCAACCGCACCTTTATTCCTCTTGAATGATAAGCCGCCGAGGTAAGCAGGTCTTTCACAATACCATAGGTCAGCTTACCGCTTCGCTGGTCTTTCTTCAGGATAATAGCCACCTCCTGGCCGGGATAAATGTCTTTTCTGTATTGCCCATCCATAATACTGCTGTTTACCAGGCACAAAGTTATTTCAGAAAAATATTATTCCGAAACTTTTAGCGGGAACCGGATGCCTACCGGTAACAATATCCACACGCTTTCCTGTGCCCGGTCTGTACCGCCTTTTCTATCGTTACCGTATCGATCTTATGGGTGCACCTCCGCAATCCCTGGCATAAGCGGTTATGATAAGCATAACTGGTGCCTGAGCGGCAGATGTATACCTTGGAGGATGGGTCGCGGGCTGTCAGTAGCAGCGCAACAGACAACAGGGATAAAACGCATACAGGCAATAATCGCATTGGCAATAATTTCATAGGTATAGGGAATGCGGGAATGCTACAATTGTACAATCCCGTGTTTTACAGCATACAGGGCCAGCGTTACTCTTGTCTTTACATTGAGACGATGAAACAGCGCATCCCGGTAACCGTCTATTGTTTTAGGGCTTAAATGCATTTTATCAGCAATTTGCTGGTAGGTCATTTCCGTAGTGGCCAGCTTCAGGAATTCCCGCTCATTCTCGGATAAATAGACAGCGGCATCATCCTTCTTACCGTTATTGCCCAGGCGCTGGTTCAATACATCCGCCGCTACCTCGGAATAATAGTAGCCATTGCTGGCAATGGTTTCCAGCGCCCGGTGCATATCTTCCACCTCTATGTCCTTGCTGAGGTAACCTTTTACCCCCAGCCGCAGCATGCGCAGGATCTCCGTCTCTGATTCCACCATGGATATCACCAGTATCTTTACCGAAGGGTGGGTACGCTGCAGCCATTCCACGGACTCAAACCCGTCCATGTCCGGCATATCGATGTCCATCAGGATAATGTCCGGGAATGGAGGCTGCTGCATTTTCTCTTTCAGGTCCAGCCCGTTCTCCGCTTCAAACAGGATCTTGTACCGGTGCTCCTTGTCTCCCAGGTTAATGAGCTTGATAAGTCCTTTCCGGAACAGGTTGTGGTCATCTACCAGCGCAATGGTCAGTATGGGAACAAGGGATTTCATATAGCAGGGGATTTTGTTTTTTCAGGGTGGGGAATATTGATCAGCACTTTAGTGCCTTCCCCGATGCGACTGTTAATATTAAACTCAGCGTTGATGTACGAGGCCCGCTTCCGGATATTCAGCAACCCGGTGCTCTGCTTCTCCCCGCTCCGGCTGAGCGCCTCCTGTACATCAAACCCGCATCCGTTATCCGTAATGGTGAGGCTGAACTGGTCCGGGGTAAAGGTCAGTGAGGCGACGATCCTGCTGGCCTTCGCATACTTTACCACGTTGTTCAGCACCTCCTGGCAAAGCCGGAAAAGAATGATCTCGTGCTCCGGCGGCATACGGTATGTCTCACCGGTCTTTACAATCTTCACCTCATCATATTTCCCGGTCTGCGCCAGCCGGTTCAGCTCATTTTCCAGGGCCTTTACAAACCCTATATGGTTAATGTGATCCGTATTGAGACTGGCGCTTAACGCTTTCAATTCGCTCATGAGCTGCTTGGCCAGCGATTTTGTTTCAACGATATTGCCCCGCTGATCATCCGCCACCTGGGGCAATACTTCCGAAAGATTGATGTTGATCAAGGATACCAGGTGACTGAAGTTCGCATGCAGCTCCTTGGCGATATGATCCAGCGTCTGCTCCTGGATGTCCAGCTTGGACTGCAGCAGGGTCTGGCCAAACGCCTGCCGTATTTCAATCAGCTCCTGTTGGTGTCGGAATCGCTTTCGCTGGTAAAGGAATAAAAAGTAAATAATAGCAAAGCTAAGGGACAGCGCAACAACGGTAGAGATGATGATCGTTAGATAGATTGCATCGGTTGAGGTTTGCATAAAAAGCTTATTAAATAGGAGCAGCACAGTAATAAATTAAGCGTCATATTTATAGGCAGGTATAACATGGACAAACCCGGTTGCCTGATATTCAAAAAACCCATCATTATTAAAAACGGCAGTGAAGCCACATGATATACAAATGTGCCTAGAATTATCCAGACCAAAGGTTCCTTATGCAGTACAATGATCCTGGTTTCCTCCAGCAACTGCTTAAAATAAAAAAGACAAAGTATAATGATAGGAATATGCGCGAAGATCAGGCTATAGGTATTATACCGGTAAGGCCCCTGGATAGCCAGGTAGTTCAGCAATCCGAAAACCACCAGTACCGGGCCTATATAAAGTATCGCTTTCTTTACACGTGCTGCATTTAAAATATGGTAAAAAATAACCAGCAGTATGCCAAGACGGAAAGTGATGAATACATTATAGATCCACAAATTATTCTTTGAATAATTCCAGCCGAACATTTTATGGAGGTACCATTTCCATAAAATGGCCGATACTTCCGTCAGCAAAGCTACGATCACCAATACCGCGAATAATTGATATGGCTTGGGCCATTTCTGCCTGAAGCTTCTCAGGCAGAAAATGGCGCCAAGCAATAGAAAAACAAGGAACAGGTATTCATATTTCAGGAGCCGTAGCATTCACTTAATTTACATAATATTATTCATAAGTATCGTCATCGCAACTGGGCGGACAGGGTGATCCCAGGTTAAAATCCCGGATCCATCCGGTGGATTCCTCGCCGGGGAACAGGATCACCTCCCTGGGCAGGGCCGAGCGCTCCGGGTAGTCCGGCTCATTCTCCAGGACCACGTTGCTATGAACAACAGTATCGCCCACCAGCCGCTCCCGCGTGGTGGTAAACAGCAGGCATAACTGTCCCTCGTATGCATGCCCCTCCTCGTACATACCAAAGTGGATGCGGATACCGTCGCCCCCGGCAAACGTTATCTCTTCCAGCAGTTTTTCAAAATGCTCCTTCGAATACCAGATGGATCTTGTGTCGGGTTTACCCAGCGCATTGCTCAATACATTATGCTTCAGGGTTTGGTACCGGTTAATACGGTCAATAGTGACCTGCTTGCCTACGTAGAAAAAGGGTAGTGGCTTTACAGTAACATGACGTTGCATAACTAGATTTTTTTTGGTTAAGGAATAAATAATGGGGTGTAAACTGTTTACGCCGTCAAAACTACGCTCACCTGTGCAACCAAAAAACAGCCGGCGGCAAATACCGGAAAAATCCTCCTCCGCCCGGGGGCTTTAACCTGCCAGCCATAAAAAAGGGGATTTTTCCCCTGTCCTACAGGTTTTTTCCTTCCCTGCACATTACAACCTTTGGGCTGTCAACAGCATCCCTATGATACCAAACAAGCTATTGAAATGAAGAAAGCACTCGTTGTCGGTATTAACGACTACCCCGGAAGCGCCCGGCTGAGAGGCTGCGTAAACGATGCCACAAGAATAGCGGAACTGCTCAGCACCCATGCAGACGGCTCCCCCAATTTCGATGTAATGCTTAGCTGCGATGTAAAGGCCCGGTCCGCGCTCCGGTCATTGATATTGGACGCCTTTAAGCACGACGATGAAAGCAGCCTTTTCTACTTTTCAGGGCACGGTTGTATTACGGACACAGACGGTTATATTGTAACGCCCGATTTCAGCCGCCATGATGAAGGCATTTCGATGGACGAAATACTGAAAATCGTAAACCTTTCCCCTGCCAGGCACAAGATCGTAATACTGGACTGCTGCCACTCCGGCGCAATGGGTGTGCCGCTGCCCGCCGGTACGGCTGCTTTCCTGGAGCGGGGCGTTATCATACTGGCGTCGAGCCGGGATACGGAGGTTTCAATGGAAGTGGGCAACCAGGGCGTGTTCACCAGTTTCCTGGCCGATGCGTTAAAAGGAGGCGCCGCAGACATAGCGGGCGAAGTGACGCCGGGCAGCATTTACAGTTATATCGATAAAGCGCTGGGAGCCTGGAGCCAGCGTCCTGTCTTCAAGGCCAACATCTTGAGATCCACCTGTCTCCGGAAAGTTACGCCCCTGGTGCCCCTGGAAGAACTGAGAAAGCTGACCACCTATTTCCCCCGGGCCGAAAGCGAATTTGCACTGGACCCCAGCTACGAGTATACGACCGAAACCCCGGACCTGGACCACATCCACACCTTCAAGATACTCCGCAGGATGCAACTGATCGGCCTCGTGGAACCGGTGGATGAAGAGTACATGTACTGGGCCGCCATTAACCGGAAAAGTTGCCGGTTGACGTCTTTAGGCATTTATTACTGGAAACTGCTGACAAGCGGAAGACTATAAACCCCAACCCAGGCAATGATGAAAAGAGCATTGAAATATGATGTGGCCATCTCTGTTGCCGAAGAAGATAAGGCAGTGGCCCAACAGATCGTCCGGGCACTGAAAAAAAGAGGTATCCGCTGCTACTACTATGAAGAAAAAACGGCTGAGAGCTGGGGGGAGTATATCATTCATCTTACGGAAGATGCCTTTGGAAAGCGCACCAGGTATATACTGATGATCACCAGTAAGATCTTTGTGCAAAAGTACTGGTCCAATATTGAGCGCCAGGTGGCGCTGGCCAATCCCATACCAGGCAAACCGCACATCCTGCAGCTCAGGCTTGACAATACGCCAGTGGACGGTCTTTCCGAACATGCGGTATACCGCAACTGGCGTAATAACCCCGAAGAGATCGCGGACATCATCAAGAAGAAGGTCAGGATGCAGCAGCTTGCTGAAATACGCAACTCGGCAAAATATGGCCTCCTCATACTAGTTCTCATCGCTGCCGGCCTGTATGCCTATATCGGGGCGATCCCGGAGCCCAGGAAGAGCCGGCAACAGGCTTCCGTACCATTAATGGAAAAAATGCTGGTGGCAGGGCTTTCCACCGCCACCGATTCCTTTTATATCAGTAATACGGAAGTAACCGTGGCAGAATACCGGGCCTTCTGTGAAAGCCGGCAAAAGATTTTCCCGCCGCAGTTCCCGTACGCTTACGAAAATAGCCCGGTGACCAATATCACCTGGTACGAGGCCCAGGCCTTTTGCCAATGGAAGGGAGGCCGGCTGCCTACAGAAGCGGAATGGGAATATGCCGCCGGTGCGGGACTACCCGTTACCTACAGCGGTGGCAATAACGCCAGCGAGGTGGCCGTCTACAACCGGCAAAAGCCCGGCCATGTAGCCACCAAAGCATCCAATGTATATGGCCTCTATGATATGACCGGCAATGTGGCGGAATGGTGCTATGACTGGTACGACTCCTCCTTCCGGTATAAATCTGTAAGGGGCGGCGCCTACAACAGCAGGATCAATCCTGTGAACGAGCTGGACATCCGCTATCGCAGCAAAGAGCAGCCGCATGCCAGATCACTCCGGATCGGGTTCCGGGTGGCATGGGATAAAAAGTAACTAAATCCACACAAATATGAACAATCCTACATTCCAGCTTCACAGAAGCCCCCTCAACAACCAGTTCTATTTCCGCCTGCGGGGCCGCAACGGCGAAATTACCCTGAACAGCGAGTCATACATCAGCCAGGCGTCCTGCAGGAACGGCATTGCGTCCGTTAAACGTTACGCCCCGCATGATGAGTGGTATGTGCGAAGGGACCGCACCGGCAATTACACCTTTAACCTGAAAGCGCCTAATGGCGAGATCATCGGCCGCAGCGAAAACTATACGACGGCCGGCAGCCGGGAACAGGGCATCCAGTCTGTAAAGATCGATGCTCCCCATGCCATCATTGAAGATCTCACCTGAGCGATAACCTGAGCGCCTCACCTGTTTAATCACCATCAAACCTAACAATATGCCGTTAACACCTGAATTAAAGCACCATTTTCTGAACCTCTATCACATTGCGCTTTCCGATTCCCGGGTAGACATGCGGGAGCTGGAAATGCTGTACCGCATCGGGGAGAGCAGGGGCATCAGCCGGTCCGATATTGACACGCTGCTGCTGCAGCCCGGGCAGGAAAATTTCACCCCGCCGGAAACCGTGCTCGAAAAGGTCGATTGCCTCTACGACCTGTGCCTGATCGCCTGGGCGGATGGAAGCGTTTCGCCGGAAGAGAAGGAAGCACTGGAGCTTTTCTGCGCCCGGCTGGGGTTCCGGGACGAGAACATCTACCAGATCTGCACCTACCTGCTGGACGAAGCATCCCGGAATACCCCGAAAGAAAACATATTATCCACTGTTGCTCAAAATCTCTGACCTATGGGAATTTTAAAGATCACCAAAGGGTTGTTCGCCCTGAATGAAACGCCTCCGGCCCCGCCGGAGCAAAAGGTTACAGAAAAAATAAACCACCAGGACTATGGGCATTACCAGGCCTACCTGCTGGGAGGAAGCCTGCCCGGCCTCCGGGTATGCCTGCAGAAACTGTATTTCAATTTCAAGGAACGGATAAAAGACGACCTGGATAAGCAGGAAGAATTGAAGAAGCCGGTCCGCATCACACTGGAAGAACATAAAGGGCATATAGACCGGTGGACCAACAAGATCCGGAAGCTGAAAGAGGAAGACATGCCTGCTATCAAACAAAGAATGGCCACCCTCCAGGAGGAAAAGGCGCATATCCGGAAGAACCCCCAGGAAGTGATCGGCGACCATGCGGGCAAGCCCAGCTTCTACATCGGTATGATCATCCTTATTTTCCTTACGCTGTACCTGTTTGTATTCTATAGCTCCGCCTCCTACTCGGCATTCTTCAAAACGTTCTCGCTGAACGAGATCGGTGTGGCCAATTCCATTTTTGACGCGCAGGCCATAACCAAAGCCATCCGGGACGGTGTAATGGAGCTGGTGCTGATCCTTACCATCCCGTTTGTGTTCCTGGGACTGGGGTACCTGATCCATAAGATGCAGGAGGAGGCAGGATATGCGAAATACATTAAGATAGCTGTGCTGGTGCTGGTCACCTTTATTTTTGACGCCATCCTCGCTTACGAGATCACGGAAAAGATATACAATATAAAAAAGGACAACAGCTTTGGCGATCTCCCGGAATACTCCGTGTCCATGGCGTTAAGCTCCGTTAACTTCTGGCTGATCATATTTTCCGGCTTCATTGTATACCTGATCTGGGGATTTGTGTTTGATTTCGTACTGGAATCCTTCGGCAAGCTGGACCAGGTAAAAGTGGCGCTGAAAGAAAAGGACCGGCAGATCGCGGAATGCCTGCAGCAGCTAAATGAGCTGAACGGGGATATAGACCGGATGACGCACCTGATCGATGAATCCAAAACGAAAATCAAAAAGCTCAATGAAACCCTGAGCTGCGTTATTATACCACGCGAGTTTGAACAGGAGGTTTTCGGCTTTATGGCAGGATGGCTGGCCTGGATGAAAGGCAGCGGGAAAACGCATGCCGACCTCGAAAGCGCGGAAGGGATTGTGCATGAATTTGTGAATGTCACTATATACAATTACCCTCAAATGAATACCCAATGAAATACCTGTTAATACTGACATTGATATTATGGGGCTGCAGCCCGGATGCTCCTTCCTCCCAAACAGGCAGCACCGCATCCACTGCGCCGCCGGCCGCTAAAACCCGGCAGCAGCTCAACCTTACCATATTACTTGATCTTTCCGACCGGATAGACCCGGAGAAGAACCCGGCCCACCCGGAGCATTTCCGCAGGGACAGCGCGCTTATCAGCTACCTGGCAGACTATTTCCTCAGTGAAATGAGGGCTAAAGGCACGCATATGTCAAAAGGGAAAATGCGCCTGGTGTTCACCCCCAATCCCCCGGACCCCGGTATTAACCTCGCTGCCCAAAGGTTACATACCGACCTCTCAGGGATGGATACGAAGCAAAAGAAAACAACCTATGAAACGCTCGGGAAAACGGTGGCGGAAAACATCAGCAACATCTACAAAACCACTATCAACCAGGCGCAATGGCCGGGGTCCGACATCTGGCGTTTCTTCAAAAATGATGTAAAGGAAATCGCCATTGATAAAGACACCGGCTATCGCAATATACTCGTCATCTTTACGGACGGGTATATTTACCACGACGACTCAAAGGACAATGAAGGGAACCGTTACGCCTATGTGCTGCCGGAGCTCTTCGATAAATATCACCTGCGGAATAATAACCGTTGGGCGGAGCAAATGGATAAGCTTGATTTTGGATTGATCAGCAGGCAACCGGATCTTTCACAGCTTGAGATATTGATGCTGGAGGTATCGCCCTCTCCCGGGCACAAAAACGATGAGGATATTATCCGTAAGGTCATGAACAAATGGTTCTCCGAAATGAAAGTAAAGAAGTGGAAAATACTCAACAGCGACCTGCCGGAACTTACCAAACAGAAGATGGAGAATTTCCTGCAGGAATAGTCATGTGAGTGTTCAGTGCAAGTCGTGTTATCCCCATACCTGTGAAGCCTTCCCTTTATTGCCGCCGGTAGCACTACGCTGGTACCCGGCGGCAATTGTTTTTTCTTTTGTACCTTCACTCCATTCCCTTACCGGACCCATACCCAAAATCACAACTATGGCAGACTTCGACCAACAAATGGCTTATTACAGGTATCTACTCGAAAAACATGGAAAAAAAGTGCTCCTCGGGTTGTTCCTGCTGATACTGGCGCTCACTTCCATCCGCACCGTCGGGCCGGAAGAGGAGGGCGTGGTACTGAACCTGGGCCACTATAGCAGAACCGTAAGGCCGGGCCTGAATTTCATAGCGCCTTTCGGCATTGAAACCATGTACAAGATCCCGGTGCAAAGACAGTTAAAACATGAATTCGGCTTCAGGACCAATGACGAGCGCAGCTCCGACCGGTATTCAGACGGTGATTTCAGCCTGGAATCCTCCATGCTGAGCGGCGACCTCAATATGGCCGATGTGGAATGGGTAGTACAGTACCGGATCGTCAACTCCTTCCAGTACCTGTTCCGCGTAAAGGACCCCGAGCGTTCCCTGCGGGATATGTCGGAATCCGCCATGCGCAAGATCGTAGGCGACCGTACCGTGAATGAAGTGCTCACCATCGGGCGGCAGGAGGTGGCCACCCAGGCGGAAGTACTGCTGCAGCAACTCTGCGACGAATACCAGAACGGCATCCGTATAGACCAGGTAGTGCTGCAGGATGTGAACCCGCCCGCTCCCGTGAAACCCTCTTTCAACGGCGTAAACCAGGCGCAGCAGGAAAGGGAAACGCTGATCAACAAAGCTGAATCGGAATATAACAGCGTGATACCCAGGGCAAGGGGCGAAGCCAGGGAGACCATCCAACTGGCGGAAGCCTACGCCCTGAAACGCATCAACGGCGCCACCGGCGACGCTGCAAGGTTTGAAGCATTGTACGAAGAGTACATCAAAGCGCCCGATGTCACCAAAAAAAGAATTTACCTGGAAACCATGGAAAGACTGCTGCCCAAAATAGGCAACAAGACCATCGTGGATGAAAAGGGGAACAATGTACTGCCCCTGCTCGAATTAGGTAACAAGAAAACCGCCACTAAATAGATCGTAATGCCCAGCACCAGAAAAATCATAACCGGTATACTTATTTTCCTGGCGATCATCGCCATCTCAGGTTCCATGTTCATCCTGGATGAAACGGAACAGGCCATCGTTACACAGTTCGGGAAGCCGGTAGGCAAGCCCCGGGTAACGCCGGGCGTGAACTTCAAGATGCCCTTCATCCAGAAAGTAAAGATATTCGACAAACGCTACCTGGCCTGGGACGGCGATCCTAACCAGGTACCTACAAAAGATAAGAAATTCATTTTCGTGGATACCTATGCCCGCTGGCAGATCACCGATCCGCTGCAGTTCTTTATCCGTTTAAGGGATCAGCGCTCGGCCATGTCGCGGCTGGATGACATCATTGACGGCGAAACCAGGAACGCTGTAGCCTCCCATGAGCTGCTGGACCTGGTGCGCTCCACCAACCGCAAGCCCGAAGTGGGAGAGGATTTCCTGGAACAATTGGAAAACCTGGACTCCATTTCCGTAGGACGCGACAGGATAGAAGCCACGATCCTCAAAAAAGTGAACGAAAGAACCACCGACCTCGGTATCCGGATACTCGACTTCCGTTTCAGGAGAGTGAACTATGTAGACGAGGTCCGGAACAGGGTATACGACCGGATGATCAGCGAACGGAACAGGATCGCGGAACAGTTTAAATCCGAAGGCCAGGGTGAAGCCCTGAAAATAAGGGGCAACAAAGAACGTGACCTGGCGGAGATACAGTCATCGGCGGTGAAGGAAGCGCAGGTGATACGAGGTAAGGCCGATGCGCAGGCTTCGGCCATCTATGCCCGCGCCTACAATAAAAGCAGCCAGTCCCGGGAGCTCTACAGCTTCATCCGCTCCATGGAAGCACTGGAAAGATCGCTGGACAGTAATACAAACGTGGTGCTGACCACCAATAACGAGCTGTTTAAATTCCTGCAAAAGCCCTAGCATCAGCCAGGAAATTTTAGTACCTTGTTGTCACAACATCAATGGCCCACTGCCCGCCGGTACCGGTAGGCAGTGGGCCATGTAATTTAATTCCCACGTTAAACCATATTACATATGATCCGAAAACAAGCGGCATACCTGCCCGCATTCCTTGCCCTGCTGATCTGCCATCTTTTTCCCGGCCGCAGCTCAGCGCAGCAGGACACTGTAGCCATACAGGTGCACCTGGATAAACCCACCGGCCCCCTGCAACCCATCTGGGCCTGGTTTGGCTACGATGAGCCTAATTATACCTACATGAAGGACGGAACGAAGCTGCTGACCGAAATTGCGCAGCTCAGCAAAGTACCGGTATATGTAAGGGTGCACAGCCTGCTGGTGACCGGCGACGGTCAGCCGGCACTGAAATGGGGCTCCACCAACGCCTATACGGAGGACAGCCGGGGCAACCCGGTATATGACTGGACCATCATTGATAAAATATTCGACACGTTTATAGAGCGGGGCATGAAACCCCTGGCGCAGATCGGCTTCATGCCGCAGGCCCTGTCCGCAAAGCCGGAGCCTTACCGGCATCACTGGCGGCCGGACCAGCCCTATGGCGACATCTTTACCGGCTGGGCCTACCCGCCTAAAGACTATAAGAAATTTGCGGCGCTGGTGTATGAATGGGTCAGGCACTCGGTAGCACGTTATGGAAAGGAAGAAGTGGAAAGCTGGTACTGGGAGCTGTGGAACGAACCGAACATCGGCTACTGGAAAGGCACTACGGAAGAGTATATCAAGCTGTATGACTATGTGGCCGACGCCGTGAAGCGCGCGCTGCCCACCGCACGCATCGGCGGGCCGGAAGTAACCGGCCCCAACTGGAAAGACGCCGCCGATTTTATGAAAACTTTCCTGGATCACGTGGTGAGCGGCACCAATCATGTAACCGGCAAAAAGGGCGCACCGCTGGACCTGATCACCTTTCACGCCAAAGGCGCGCCGCGCGTAGTGGACGGTGTAGTGCAAATGAACATGGGCGCCCAGCTACGGGATATAGATAAAGGTTTTGCCATTGTAGCCTCCTACCCTACGCTGAAACACCTGCCGGTGATCATAGGAGAATCGGACCCGGAGGGCTGCGCGGCCTGCTCGGAAAATTTTCACCCGGAAAATGCCTACCGCAACGGCACCATGTATTCCAGCTATACCGCCGCGTCCTTTGCGCGTAAGTATGAGCTGGCAGCCGCGCACGGTATCCAACTGGCAGGGGCGGTTACCTGGGCTTTTGAGTTTGAGGACCAGCCCTGGTTTGCCGGCTTCCGCGACCTGGCCACCAATGGGGTGGACAAACCGGTGCTGAACGTATTCCGCATGTTCGGCATGATGCAGGGCCGGCGGGTAGCAGTAAGCGGAGACCTGGCCTACGACTTTTCAAAAATACGCGACTCCAGCGTGCGTGGCCCCCGTGCCGACATCAGTGCGCTGGCGGCCAAAGATGAACGCAGCGCCACCGTTATGGTATGGAACTACCATGATAATAACCGTCCTGCGCCTGCCACGGCGGTAGCGGTCACTATCAGCGGGCTTCCGGAAGGGAAGGTGTTACTGGAGCATTACCGCGTAGACGACGATCACAGCAATGCCTATACGGCCTGGAAAGAAATGGGGGCACCGCAGCAGCCGGATGCGGCACAGGTAGCGCAGTTGGAAAAAAGCGGGCAACTGCAGCAGCTTGCCTCGCCGGAATGGATATCAACCGTGAATGGCGCTGCCGTTATCCGCATGCACCTGCCACGGCAGGGCGTATCATTACTGAAATGCTCCTGGTAGCAAAAAAAGCCGGGCACTTTTTGAAAAAAAAATCACAAAAAGCGCCCGGCATCTCTGCACTCCCGCATTTCAGCAACTCCTGGTCATGCTGTCTGAGGTTCCCTTCTTGCCTGCTTATTCACGTTTCCTTCGGCAATCTGCGTAAGCAGGGCATCCGTTTCCTTCTCTTCACTCAAGGTCTGTCCCAATACTTCTGCGGCCTGCTCATAGCCCAGCGTGCGCGCCAGTTGGCATAATCCGCCATACGTGGCGATTTCATAATGCTCGGCTTTCTGCGCCGCAAAGATCAGCCCTACATCGCGCTGTGCTGATGCGGTATCTGTTTCATCTATAATGTCCTCCCCTTCTTCTGCAATACCAGCCATAGCAGGGCATTTTCTTGACCTGGCCTCCTTCCCTATTATCTGGAACACGTTCTCCAGGCGGGAAACATGGTTCTGGGTCTGCTCCAGGTGGGTGCCAAACGCGTTCTTTAATTCACTGCTGGTAGCAGCTTCCTGTAATTTTGGAAGGGTTTTCACCAGCTTCTTCTCTGCCCAGTACATGTCCTGCAACTGGTCCTCAAAAATTTGCTGCAGCTTGGAATCTGCAGCAGTAACAGCCTTATTCTCACTTGTAGTTGCCATAAGAAAAAGTTTTTTTAAGTATCCACAATCATGTTCTTTCCCCTATCAGCCCAAATTGCATGCGTAAGATGCCGGCGTTTTTGTGAATGAAGCGCCGGCACCTGTTACCAACACAATATCAATCGCTAACAAAATGCGGATATGCTAATATCTCTACTGCCCGGCATGGTCAAGTGTTGCATTTTCTATCATAATGTGGAGCACTGTGTACATCACTTTAACCGTTGCTGCAGGAACTGGTGGATCAGCTCCGCTATCACACCGTGGTATTCTTCCAGTGCAAAGTGGCCGCCATCCAGCAGGTGCAGCTCCGTGTCCTGCAGGTCGCGGGTATAGGCCTCCGCGCCGGGCGCAATGAAGATCTTGTCGTTCCTGCCCCAGGTGATCAGCGCCGGTGGCTGATGCGTGCGGAAGTACGTATGCCAGTTGTCATACAAAGGGAAGTTGGTGTGATAATTCTTCAGCAGGGCCGCCTGGATGGCTTTGTTGCCGGGCCTTTCAATAAAATAATGGTCGGACAGCCAGGCATCGGGGCTTACGTTTTCAGGGTGCGCGGCCCCGTGCAGGTACTGTTCTTTAATACCTTCCAACGACACCATGTAATCAATCACCTGCTGCAGGACATCCTCATCGCCGGAGGCCTGGATCCTGCCCATCTCCTGCACTTCCGGTCCCAGGCCGTCCAGGTAGGCATTGGCGTTCTGCAAGATCAGCGCCTGCACCAGTTCCGGTCTTTTACTGATGATCCGGAAACCTACCGGTCCGCCGTAGTCCTGGAGGTACAGGCTGAACCGCTGCAGGCCCAGCTTGTCAATGAACTGCTCCATCACCGCCGCCAGGCGGTCAAAGGTGTACTCAAATTCCTGCAGGGAAGGCGTGCTGCTCAGGCCAAAGCCTGGATAGTCCGGCGCTATTACATGATAGCGGTCTGCAAGATCCCGCAGGATATCCCGGTACATATGGGAGGAGGACGGAAACCCGTGCAGGAAGAGGATCACCGGCGCGCCGGCAGGACCGGCTTCCCGGTAAAAGATATCCAGCCCGTCGATTTGTACGGTCCTGAAAGTGGTTGTAGTAGCGGGGTGGGTGGTGATACTGTTTTCCATGATCTCATGTTTTATTTTTTACCAAATAGTACAAAATAGTGTAAAAAAATTTAGTGCAATATCTTCAGTTGCAATTCGATCAGGGGCCGGAGCACTTTCGGGTCCGTGTACATCCTTCTCGTGATGTTCAGGCCGTTCCACAGGGTCAGGAGGTAGCGGGCCAGCGTAGCGGTGTCTTCGCCGGTCTTAAGCGTGCCCTGCTGCTTTGCTTTGCTGATCGCATTGTAGAACAGTTGCTCCAGTTGCTTCAAGCGCTGTACGGCTTTTTGTTTCAGCTCATCATCTATATTGGACAACGCTGCTACGGTATTGCCCATAAAGCAGCCTTTCCCGTGCTCTTCTTTGGGAGCTACGGCCATGTCCAGGAAAAACCTGCGGATCGCTTCCACCGGCTCGCCGCCCTTTTCCAGTGCTGCGTACAGGCGCTGCAGGGCGCCGTTGTTGAACTGGTCCAGCGCTTTTTCAAACAGCTCCCGCTTTCCTTCCGGGAACGCCAGGTAAAAGCTGCCTTTGCCAATGCCCATGGCCGCCAGCAGCTCTTCCGTGGAAGCCGCTTCATACCCCTTGCTCCAGAACAGGTCCGCGGCTTTGTTCACTACCTCGTGCTTGTCAAATATTTTCGGTCTGCCAGCCATTTTCAAAAAATGTTACAATGCAAATGTAAATACTGTACTTAAAAGTACAAAATTAATTTTCCAGGTGCGTCTTGACGGGGAATGATCGCGCTGCAGGTGAAATAGGCAAAAAACTATTATTTTAACGGGCAGGGCGTGTGCTACAACCCATGCCTCCATCTCACTATGACTACTATACGTATTCTTTCGCTGTGCCTGCTGATCTTTATCGGTCTGCTGCTGCCGGCCTGTATGCACGCCCAGCAAAATGCCGCTGCCCATATGGCCGACAAGCCGCTTTTCCGGGACCCGGTGTACGACGGCGCAGCCGACCCCGTTGTGATCTGGAACCGTAAGCAACAACAATGGTTCATGTTCTATACCAACCGCAGGGCCAATGTAAAGAAAGCCAGGGGCGTTACCTGGGTGCATGGCACCCGCATCGGCATTGCCGTTTCCAAAAACGGCGCCTCCTGGCAATACCTGGATACTGCGCATATCGACCACCGGCCGGACAGCGGCTACACCTACTGGGCGCCGGAGGTGATTGAACATGAAGGCCTGTACCACATGTACCTCACTTACGTGCCGGGCACCTTTACCAACTGGAACCATCCGCGCAGTATCATCCACCTGATCAGCTCAGACCTGCTCAACTGGAAATATGTGTCCACCCTGGACCTGGCCAATGACCAGGTAATAGATGCCTGCGTGTTCCGCCTGCCGGGTGGCGGCTGGCGCATGTGGTACAACAATGAAAAGGATCACAAGTCCTTTTACTACGCGGACAGCCCGGACCTGTATCACTGGCAGGATAAGGGCCCGGCTATCCGGCACCGGCCCGGCGAAATGTCCGGTGAAGGGCCCAAAGTTTTCAGGTGGAAAGACCGCTACTGGATGATCGTGGACAACTGGGCCGGCTTAGGCGTTTATTCCTCTGCCGATCTCCTGCACTGGCAGCGGCAGCAGGAGCGCCTGCTGGAACACCCGGGCCAGGGAGCGGACGACCAGGCCATTGGCGGGCATGCCGATGTTGTGGTCAATGATGGGCGCGCATACCTGTTCTATTTTACGCATCCCGGCCGGGCAAAAGCCCACCCTGCACCGGACACCACCGTTGCCTGGAGAAGAAGCGTAATACAGCTTGCGGAACTGAAATACCAGGACGGCAGAATCACCTGCAACAGGGACGAGCCCGTTAAAATAAAGCTGATCCCCCCAGGAAGCGAATAACGCATACTGTGTAGATAAATACCCATCCCCGCAGGGCATTTGGATGCCCCTGCCCCCTACTGTACCATAAGGGCAAAGTTTTTGAGGCGTTTCCCCGTCCAACAACTGATGTCATGAACTTGCTAATCTCCATCATCATGGCCACTATTACGCATATAGCCAGCCTTACGGTCAGCAGCCCGGCATTTAAGGATAAAGCTCCCATTCCATCGAAATACACCTGTGAAGGCGCGGACATCAACCCGCCTGTAGCCATCGGGAATATACCGGAAGGCACACAATCACTGGTGCTGATCATAGAAGACCCGGATGCGCCGGGCGCTACCTTTGATCATTGGGTGATGTGGAACATTCCGCCTGCTACCACGTCCATCGCAGAGAACAGCGCGCCTGGTACGCAGGGTGCCAACAGTACGGGGAAGAACGCCTATAAAGGCCCCTGCCCGCCCTCCGGCACCCACCGTTATTTCTTTAAAGTATATGCACTGGATACCAGGCTGGACCTGCCGGCCGGGTCTGACAAAGAAACCGTGGAAAAAGCGATGAAAGACCATGTGCTGGCCTCCGGCGAACTGGTAGGGCTGTATAAAAAAGGCAGTTAGCCACGAACGGCGCAGCCCGCAAACGGCGCCGGCACTGATTACTGTTCATTTTAAAAAACCGGATATCCATTATGAGCGACCCAACCCGCCTGCCGGAACATGGGCAGGCCACGCAGGATAATGCCGCTGCGCCCACGCATGGAAACGGCAACGGGCATGACCGCCACAAGGAAAGCTTCTGGTCCAGGTACGTTTTCAGCATGGATCATAAGATGATCGCCAAGCAATACCTGGTTACGGGCATGATCTGGGCGATCATCGGCGCCGGCTTCTCCGTGCTGTTCCGCCTGCAACTGGGCTACGGGGATCAAACGTTCCCCTGGATGGAAAACATCCTGGGGCATTGGGCGGAAGGCGGGCGCATTACACCGGAGGCCTATTACGCGCTGATCACCATGCACGGCACCATCCTTATCTTTTTTGTGCTTACTGCCGGGCTGAGCGGCACCTTCTCCAACCTGCTGATCCCTTTGCAGGTAGGCGCACGGGATATGGCATCGCCGTTCATGAACATGCTGAGCTACTGGGTGTTCTTCCTGGCCAGTCTGGTGATGCTTAGCTCCCTGTTTGTACAAACCGGGCCTGCCGCCGGCGGCTGGACCTCCTACCCCCCGCTGAGCGCGCTGGGCGACGCCTCCATCGGCTCCCGGATAGGTATGGACCTCTGGCTGACCAGCATGGCGCTGTTCGTGGTATCGCAACTGCTGGCGGGGCTGAACTACATCACCACCATCCTGAACATGCGCACCAAAGGCATGAGCCTGAGCCGCATGCCGCTTACCATGTGGGCCTTCTTCTTTACGGCCACCCTGGGCGTGCTGGCGTTCCCGGTATTGCTGGCCGGCTTTATTTTACTGCTGTTTGACCGCCACGCGGGCACCAGCTTTTACCTGGGCGAATTATTTGTAGCCGGCAAAGTGCTGTCCAACGAAGGAGGCAGCGCCATCCTGTACCAGCACCTTTTCTGGTTCCTGGGGCACCCGGAAGTGTACATTGTGATCCTGCCCGCCATGGGCATTGTATCCGAGGTGCTGGCGGTGAGCACCCGCAAGCCCATATTCGGTTACCTGGCCATGGTGGGCTCCCTGTTTGCCATAGCCGGGCTCTCCTTCCTGGTATGGGCGCACCATATGTTTGTAAGCGGTATCAATCCTTTCCTGGGCTCGTTCTTTGTATTGCTGACGCTGATGATAGCCGTACCTTCCGCCATCAAGGTATTTAACTGGCTGGCCACCATCTGGCGGGGCAACATGCGCTTTACGCCGGCCGCCCTGTTCAGCATCGGTTTTGTGAGCACCTTTATTTCCGGCGGGCTTACGGGCATATGGCTGGGCAACTCTTCAATAGATATTCATGTGCATGATACCTATTTTGTAATTGCGCATTTTCACCTGGTAATGGGCGTATCGGCTATTTTCGGCATGTTTGCCGGCATCTACCACTGGTTTCCCAAAATGTACGGGCGCTACCTGAACAATACGCTGGGGTACATCCACTTCTGGATATCTTTGGTTGGGGCGTACCTGATCTTCTGGCCTATGCACTACCAGGGGCTGGCCGGTATGCCGCGGCGGTACTATGATTTCAGCAACTGGCAATCCTTCAACCAGTTTACGGAGCTGAACCGCTTCATGAGCTTTATTACCATTATTGTGTTCCTGGTACAGTTGCTGTTCGTATTCAATTTCTTCTACAGCATTTACAAGGGCAGAAAAGTGACCACCCCCAATCCCTGGAATGCCACTACCCTGGAATGGACTACGCCCGTAATACCCGGGCATGGCAACTGGCCGGGCGAAATTCCAGAAGTGCACCGCTGGGCTTATGACTACAGCAAAGGCGACCGGGACTTCATCCCGCAAACCGTACCGGAGCTGCCGGAAGAAAAAGCAGCCGACCGGCCACATGACTGAACGGATCAGGTGTGGCTGCGTAAATACTGGAGAAAGCTGATAAAAAAGTACTGCCTGCACAATACCCGCTCGTACAGCAGGATGCCACTAAACGCGCACAGAATGCCGGCCAGCACATCGAGGATGTAATGGTGACCGGTATACACGGCGGCAAACCAGATACCGGGTGTAACAATGGCAGACACCGGCCGGAACAGGCCCGTGCGGTTCCGCCACGCAAACACCAGCACGATCAGCGGGTAGGCAGAGTGCAGCGAAGGCATGGCTGCAAATACGTTGGAGCCTTTGGCGTACAGGGCCTGGAAAATATTTACCTGGAAGAACTGGTCAAATTTTATCAGCCCCGCGGTATTGCCGGGCGTATGCGGCAGCAGCTCAAACCCGTGCTGCTGCACATACCAGGGCGGAGCGGCGGGACAAAGGTAATACACCACGAAGCCGAGCAGGTTTACCAGCAAAAAGATGAGGGCAAAATGCAGGAACTGCATCCGATTGGTGTAGAACAGGTACACGGCAAACACCAGCGGCAGCGGTATCCAGCACAGGTAAAAAAAGCCGCTCATTACATCCAGCCAGGTTTGGCCATGCAGTTGCCAGTACTCGTTGGGCGTTAATATACCGCCACCGGCCGCAATGCCGAAAATGTTCTTTTCCGCGTGATAGATGCTGGCAATGTGCACATCCGCAAACTTGTAGTTGGGAAAGGCCTTCATATAATCATACAGTATCCAGTACACGATGAATATGGAAAAGCCGGTAATGAACTTACGGGTGCCCCTGGAAAGGTAGTACAGGGTATTGAACAGCAGCACCAGGGCCAACTGGTCTGTTTTGAAACCCACCAGCAGCAGCGAGAGCAGCAGGTACGCCATGCTGATCAGCGTAGTGGTGAGCAATGTTTTACGACTGTAAAAAGAGGTAGCTGTAGTATTACTTTCAGTGATGGTAGAAAGCGAATCCATGTCATTTTTTTATAAAATCCGACCTGAACACCTTGTCCCAGAAGGAGGAGCTCACCCCGTAACCCTTGCTCGCGTCGGAATAGTGGTGCAGCATGTGGTGCTTCTTTATTTTGAGCCAGATGCCGTTGTTGATGTTCACATGATGCACCGCATAATGGATCATGTCGTAGCACAGGTAGCCGGTTACAAAGCCGGGAAATAAGGCGTACAGGTATGCCTCGCTTACCAGTGCGGAAAACAGCGCGTAAAACCCGAAAGCCAGCGGGATGCTGACAGAGGGCGGCATTACCAGCCGCATTTTATCTTTCGGGTAATCGTGGTGCACGCCGTGAAAAATAAAATGCAGCTTCAGGCCCCATTTGGACTTAGGCACATAATGAAATATAAAACGGTGCAAAACATATTCCGTGAGCGACCATAAAAAGATGCCGCCGGCGTAGCAGGCAATAAAAAGCCCGGCGCCCATCTTTACCTGCCACAAAGCCTTCCAGCAGAAGAACAGGATAACAGGTACGTAGATGATCAGCGGCACAGAGAAATGTACTTTGGACAGGCTCTCCAGGAAGCCGTTCCTGAACATCCTCGGTGAATCGGTAGAGTTGGATATATAATTCTTAGGCATAGCGCTCTTCTTTTATGGTTTAAAACGCTCCAGCTTCTCAGCACCGGTAGCAGGGTCCGTTCCCTTCAGCTCAATGTACACCACGTTGGGGAACCAGAAAGTACCCCCTTCTATCTGTATCCAGATGCTGCTCAGCGCGGCCATAGTATCCCCTATTTGGGTAAACACCTGGTATTTGCCCTGGGCGGACCTCATCAGGTACATCGGGTGCTTGTCATATGCAACGGACTTCAGCTCGTACTTATCACTGGCCAGGCGTTTTACTTTTATACCATATGCAAATTTACGTTGTATAAAGTTCAGTCCCTTCTTCACGCCCCCTTCGGTGTACCGCAGCCAGTATACGTTCACCGGCTCGTCCTCGTCCAGGTTGCCATCCTTGTCCAGGTTCAGGTCGTACACGATGGTGTTGGAGTTAGGCGTGCGCTGCAGGTAGAACAGCATGTTGGGGATGCCGCTGGGCACGGGGAATTTGGGCCTTTCCGGTCCGGCAGGCATGGCCGCCATACCTGTGAGCAGCACCATGAGCAGGCCGGCCCAGGTAATGAACTGCCTGCTGGCCGCTTTGTTTTTTTGCGCTTCCTGCTGCTGTTCCTGCAGCTCCATGGATCTTTTGGCCTCCCTTAGCCGGTTAATGGCGGTAATGTTGCTCATAATGGCAAGAATAGTGATCGGGATGGTAAAGATAGACATGGTTTCAAAAACATGAAAGGGAATGCCGGGTATGAACAGCTTATAGTCACCTCCGATATAGTGCCCTGCCACGCCGCAGGCAATAGCCGACAACGCGATCAGCACCACCCGCTCCGGCCGCTGCATCAGGCCGCCCTTGCACTCAATGCCCAGCCCCTCTGCGCGTGCCCGGGTATAGCTCACCATCATGGAGCCGATCATGGCGATAAAGGCAAACAGGGAGCTCAGGAAATAGTGGTGCGCCACCAGGTAATAACAGATACCCAGGAACAGCACCAGCTCGCTGTAACGGTCCAGCACGGAATCGTACATGGCCCCGAACTTTGAGCTCATTTTACCGAGGCGGGCCACCTGCCCGTCCAGCATGTCAAACAGCCCGGCAAACAGGATGAGTGCGCCGGCCCAGCCCACATAGGAAAGATCGCCGCGGTTGCTCTTTTCCGCGCCTATTATAAATATTGCCGCCACGCCGATGTTGAGGATCAGACCAATGGTGGTGACCGCATTCGGCGTAAGGCCCATCTTTATCAATCCCTTTACCATGGGATTAATAACCACGTAGATGCCCTGCTGCAGCTTGTCTCTGAATGTGCTCTTTTTCATACATAATAATGCATAACGTTGATGGCTCGTATTACCCTAAAAATCAAGCCGTACGCGGGTCCTGATGCCCCATTCGGCCACATTGGGATTATCCAGGTAGGTGAAGCGTTTTACCAGGTCTACCCGCACCAGCTTGAAAATATTGGCAATACCGATGCTGCCTTCTATATAAGGCGTGCGGCCCAGGGTATAGGTAGACCGTACGCCGCTCGTATCCACCGGGAACTTGAAAAGCGTCGGATCGTTCTCCGGCCGGTTCTCGTCCCGCAGCCCCCCGAACAGTATCTTGCCTGCCGCCACTTCCCGCAGCTTCAGTTTTTTCAGCAAAGGTATCTTATTAAAGATAAAGCCGTTAAAATGGTGGTCTATATTTACGCTGGCATAGTGGTCGCTCACAAACTCCAGGAAGTTCATCAGGTTATAGGACTGCAACTGGTAGGCATAGGTCTGGTTGGCCCGGTGAATGGTGAGCAGCGGGAAAGGCACCTTGCCGAAGGTGTAGCCGCCCTCCAGCACCACCTCGCTGTAGCCTATAGGCGAGAGGTACATCATTTTATAGATGTTCAGCGTCAGGCTCTGGTAGTTGTACTGGCTGCCAAAAAACCCTTTTACCCCCGCTATGCCGCGCAGCGTAATGATCGGGTATTTATTGGGAATGGGAATGCGGTACAGCTTGCCCTGGTAAAACTGCTCATGGGGCGCCCAGCGCAGTTCCAGGGACAGCTCCGAGGTGGTCACCTCCCGCACGCTGTCCACGCTGCCGCCCTTTACGTAACCCAGGCCGCCGGCAGGGCGCTGCGCCCAGTTCTTGAACCCTACCTTGAAAGACGTATGGTTCAGGAATTCGTGGAGATAGCTTACGTTATAGATATCGTTGTACAGCCACTTGTCATTGGTACCCCGCTTAAAGGACAGCAGGAAGTTATCCTCCTGGATAAACTGCAGCTCCTGTCCCGGTATCTTCATATCCCGCTGGTAGTTGGCGGAAAGCGCCCGCACGGGAAACTCCCAGATGGAACGGTGGGTAAAGGAATAGGTGCCGCCAAAGTAATATTTCCATTTCTTGTCCTTAAAGCCGTAGGCGCCATAGGATTCCAGGTAAATGCTCTTGTTGAACTTGGGCGTGGTACGGCCCCCCAGGCGCAGGCGGAAGCCCTCCACCGGGTTAAAGCTGTAGAAGGTATTGACCGGTCCTACTTCTATGGGGCCGAAGCCTTTGTAGCCGGCCATCAGCAGGGTGATGATATCCATGGTGCGGCGGAAGGACTTCATTTTCTGCAGGCTGTCTATATTGGCGTATACCTTGGATTCCGCCGTGGTAAGCGTATCGTGCCGGTTATTGGTCCAGAACCGCTCCTTTACCTGTTCCGCGCTGTCTGCTTTCACTACGGCATCGCCTTCATAGAACGCATCCGGTTTAGGCTGGTTCTCCACAAAATCCTTTACGGACACGGTACGCTCCCCGTAGAGGCCGCCCCTGTTCCTGGCAAAAAAGCTGAAGTCCGCCATCAGCGTGGTTTTGCTGGTATAGAACCGGCCGTCGGCCGCTTTGCGGAATTCCTGGAGCGCGCGGAAGTTGCGCACCCAGTTGATGTTGGTCGCCTTGTTGCCGGTCATGTCCGCCCGCTCTACGGCATAATTCCCGTCCAGCGTGATGTATAATTTACCGGACAGCAGCAGATCCGTTGTATTCCTGGGCACAAACTCCATTTCCACCAGCCGGTCGCCGGACCCTGTGGTAATGGTATCGGTAATAAAGAATTTATAGAAGGTAGGAGCGGCGTTAGAGATCGGGCTCAGGAACTGGTTGGTGAACAACATCAGGTTGTTGTCATAAATATTGAAGTCCTGGTAAATATGGTTGAGGTAGGCGCTCATGCCCTGGTTATCGATATAATCCTCAAAGCTTACCTTTTTCTCCCCCTGGATGATCTCTTTTCTTTTCTCGGGATCTTTCCGGTAATACACATCCGAAGATTTTTCTTCCAGGTAAATGGGCAGCAGGGACTTGCCTTCCACTTTGGTGGTATCCCTGTTCTCAAACAGGAACTGGTACCTGCGCACCAGGCGGCTGTTCTTGAATTTCTCGGAAAGATTGCTCAGCGCAAATTCCAGTTTTTCATACTGGTTATACTGCACATAGTCGTAATGTTCAATACGGTTCTTGTCCCTGTTCTCGATCACGAGGCGGATCAGTTCTACGGCGGGGTTGTTCTTGTTGCGATAGCGCTCGCGCTTTGCGCCTTTCACCACTACCTCTCCCAGCATGCGGGAGGTGGTTTCCATGCCTACGTCCAGCACCTGCGTGGTGCCGTTCCTTATTTTCACCTTGAAAGTCCGGTATCCCAGGCTGGCAACATGCAGGCTGTCATACGTGCCGGTAAACTGCAGGGAGAACCGGCCATTTTCATCGGTACGCGTACCAATGGTGGTGCCGGGAATAAAGACGTTTACAAAAGGCATCGGCGTCTTTTGCTGCAGGTCTGTCACGGTTCCCCGTATAGTGGTGGTGGTTTGAGCGGATAACGGCGCCGCACAAACGGTTAAAAGTAATACCAACACCAGGCTTATCTTTTCCAGGCTATGAACCATTCGCTTCTTCATCTGAAAACAAATTTCTTTTGCAACACATAATTATATCCTATGCCTACCACTACTGCTGTTAGTATTTTAGATATTACATAGCTCAAACCTATGTATTGCGTAATCATAAATACTCCTGCTGCATTCAGCAGGAGGTTTCCAACCCATACCAGCACATATTTTATAAACTGCCACTCTATTCTCCTGTCTCCGGCATTAAAGGCCCATAACCGTCCCATCATGAAATTGAGGACGCCACCGGCAATGGTTCCCGTAATGCTGCCAGCCAGGTACCACCAACCGAATACATTCACCAAAACGATTGTGGTCAAAAAGTCGAAACAGGTGGCTGCCAAAGAGGCGGCCTGCGCTTTTATAAAGGTCGCCATTTTTAAAATAATTTAGCCCGGTATACCACCTGTAAAAGCAGGTTGGTATACACCCCTGCCAGTACATCGTCCAGCATCACGCCCCAGCCACCGGGCAAGCGCTCCGCCCTGCGGATATACAGGGGCTTAGCGATATCAAAAAAGCGGAACAGGATCAGCCCTGCCGCTATATAAGGCACGCTCAGCGGCACCATCAGCAGGCTGATGCACATGCCCGCCACTTCATCTATCACTACCCGCTGGTGATCCTTCCCCCACTGCTTTTCCACGCCTGCTGCGCTCCAGGTGCCCAGCACCACGATCAGCAGGGTTACCAGCCATTGCGCCCTTATATCGGGGATCTCCCCAGCCTGGAGCATGTACCAGCAAAAGGCCGTTACCACGGCGGCTGCCGTTCCGGCCCCTTTGCCAATATAGCCTATGCCCAGGCTGGTGGAGATCAGTTGATACAACCTGTTCATGACTGCCCGGCAGTATCTTCATAATAGTCCAGGCCCAGGTGAGTGATCAGGTCCTCGCCCATCATGTGGCGCAAAGTATTTTCCAGCTTTATCAACTGTTTGAAAATATCGTGCTCCGGCCTCAAACCAGGCGCCGTTTGCGGTGATTTGAAGTAGAAGGACAACCACTCCTGTATGCCCGACATGCCGGCTCTTTTAGCCAGGTCTATGAACAGCGCCAGGTCCAGCACAATGGGCGCCGCCAGGATGGAATCCCGGCACAGGAAGTTGATCTTTATCTGCATGGGATAGCCCAGCCACCCGAAAATGTCGATATTATCCCAGCTTTCCTTATTATCGCCCCGGGGGGGATAATAGTTGATCCGAATCTTGTGGTACAGGTCGCCATACAACTCCGGGTTTAGATCAGGACGGAGAATATCCTCCAGTACCCCTAGTTTGGACACCTCTTTTGTTTTAAAATTCTCCGGATCGTCCAGTACCCATCCGTCGCGGTTGCCCAGGATGTTGGTAGAGAACCAGCCCTGCACACCGAGGGCCCTAGCATGCAAACCTGGTGCCAGAATCGTTTTCATCAGCGTTTGCCCGGTTTTGAAGTCCTTGCCGCCAATGGGGGTGTTGGTTTCCTTTGACAGCTCTACCATGGCAGGGATGTCGCAGGTCAGGTTGGGAGCGCCGTTGGCGTAGGGTACGCCCATTTTCAGGGCCGCATACGCATAGATCATGCTGGGCGCGATACGGCTGTCGTTATCCTTCAGGGCCTGCTCAAATTTCTCCAGGCTGTCGTGGATATCGGCCGCTTCATGGAATATTTCGGTAGAGCCGCACCATACCATTACCACGCGGTCCAGGTTATGGGCCGCCTTGAAGTTTTTAATATCCTCCATTACGGCCAGGGCCAGGTTATAGCGGGTATCAAATTCCTTGATGTTGGTGCCGTCCAGGTTCTTCACGAAGTTCTTGTCAAAGGCCGCTTTCATGGGCACCAGGGCTTCCAGCTCGGGCTGTATGGCCTTCAACAGGTGGGGGTCCAGTACGCCGGCTTTCATGGCTGCCTGGTACACATTGTCCTCATACACATCCCAGCCGCCGAAAACAATGTCGTTCAGCTCGGCAAGGGGCACAAAATCTTTTATTTTCGGGCTTCTGTTATCCGTTCTTTTTCCAAGGCGTATGCTGCCGGTTTGGGTAAGGGAGCCAATGGGTTGGGAAAGCCCTTTTTTAACGGCTTCCACACCTGCTATCAAAGTGGTAGCAACAGCGCCAAGGCCGGGTATCAGGATACCGAGCTTGCCCTTTGCTTCTTGAACTTGTTGTTTCATTCGTTAATATTTGTTTCAGTTTATCTTGTCGTTTTTTAACTTCCGTTATAACCATTTGTTTTCCCGGTACCACTGCAGTGTTTCCGCCAGTCCTTTTTCAAGGTCGTATGCGGGCGTAAAATGCAGTTCTTCCCTGCTCTTTTCGATGCTGCAGTACCAGTTGGGCGCGGTAAGCTCATTCAGTTTTTCCCTGTTGAGCGCCGGCGCGCTTTTACCCCCGGACGGCATTTTTTCCAGCAAGCCGGCCAATGCCTGCACTATTCCGTAGGGAACATGCAGCTTCCAGGTGTTTTTACCCAGCAGTTTTTTGGTAATGTCTGCCAGGGCATAGCGGTCATACACATTTCCGTCTGACAAGTTGTAGGTGCCTGTACAAGGCGATGTAAGCGCTTCTATGGTGGCTTTTGCCAGGTCTTTCACGTACAGAAAGCTGAAGCGTTGCTGCTTTCTGCCGATATAGGGTTCCAGTCCGCGGCTGATCATTTTGAACATGATAAAAATATCCTTGTCCCGGGGGCCGTAAACGGCTGTTGGCCGTAAAGTGATCAGTGGCAGCCCCTCCAGTTGCTGCAGGTACTGCTCCGCCAGCAGCTTGCTCCTGCCATACCCGGTCACCGGCCTGGGCTCGCTGCTCTCCAGGATGGGCGCCGGCGCCTCGTATGCAACAGGCCCCAGCGCGGCCAGGCTGCTGATAAATACCAGCTTGCTTACCGGTGCGGCGGCGCTTTGTATGGCCAGCGCCAACTGCCTGGTATAACCGGCATTTACCGCATTATATTCATCGTCTGAAAAAGCTTTGGTGATACCGGCCGCATGTATCACGTAATTATACTGCTGATGGTCCAGCACGTCCCTGATGGAGTCTATACTACTAAAATCCGGGGAAACATACTGCACCGGGTAGCCCTGCAAATGATCGATACGGCTGGAAGTCCTCACAGCGGCATGCACTTCCAGTCCGGCCTGCAAGGCTGCCTCTATCAAATGAAATCCCACAAATCCACTGGCGCCCGTAATAAGAACTTTTTGTGTCACCTTATTAATATCGTTGTGTGAAGCAAGAAGTATGAAGTAAGATGATCCTGGCAGATGTTTTCCACATCATACTTCCTATTTCATACATCCTATTTCATATTTTTCTCTCGTATATCCTGAACTTCTTGTACACCTTCCCGTTAATGTTGTTCGCAATGGCGTTGTTCATCAGGTCATTATGCTCCAGCACCCAGCCGGCATCCGCCCACTGCATGCCTTTTTGCCGGCCTTTTTCCATGATAGTGCCGTAAAAGCAGGCTTCAATGCCCATTTTCCGGTATTCCTCCACCACGCCCAGCACAATGATGCGGATGGCTTTGATCTTCTTCTTGTTCAGCAGCAGCTTGAAGATGCCGGTGGGGAACAACCGTCCCCGCTTCACCTTGATCAGCACCTGGTTGATGTCGGGAATGCAGATGGTAATGCCGATTACTTTTCCTTCATGCTCGGCTACCAGCACAAAGTCCGGATCCACGATCAGCTTCAGGTCCTTTGCGGTGTAGTCAAACTCCGCCAGGGTCATGGGCACAAAGCCCAGGTTCTTGTCCCAGGCGGCATTGTATACTTCACGTATCTTCTCGGCTTCAGCCTTGAAGTTGCGCATATCTATCTTCCGGATGGTGATGTTGCGCTGTTGCAGGCGCTGCCGCAGCAGTTGCATCATTTTCTGCGGCTTGTCATTCACTGTTTCCTCCACGATCTTATGGGAGAAAAGATCCACTTTCTTTTCAAAGCCCGCCCGGGCCAGCAGGTCCAGGTAATAGGGCTTGTTATAGGGCATCATGGCTACCGGGGGCGTGTCAAAGCCTTCTATCAGCAGGCCGCAGGTTTCATTCGTAGAGAAGTTCACCGGGCCTATCAGGGTCCTGGCGCCCCTTTTTTTCAGCCATTGCGTGGCAGTGCTGAACAGGGCGTCTGCTACCGCCTGGTCGTTAATGCTGTCAAAGAAACCGAAAAAGCCGTCCTCCGCGTTGTTGAACACATTGTGATTGTTGTTGAGGATGGCGGCGATCCTGCCCACTATCCGGCCCTTGCGCCAGGCCAGGAAGAGCTGCAGGGAAGAATGTTCGTGAAAGGGATGCTTGCCGGGGGTCAGCAGGTCGCGCTGTGCTATAAAAAGCTCCGGTACATAACAGGGATCATCCTCATACAGGTCATGCGGGAAATCAATGAACTGTCCCAGCTCCTTACGGGATGTTACCGGTTTTATCTCTACCAACGCTTCTTTTGTAACGGGCTGCTGCTGCGCCGGCGTTGCTTCCATCATATCTTCTCTTTTATGGTAATAATGTTCATTTTCCTGAATGCATGCTGCAGCTTGTCCACTGCTTCATCTATCTGGCTGAAGGTGTGGGTGGCCATTAAGGAGAAGCGGAGCATGGTGGCGTCTGCAGGCACGGCAGGCGCTACTACGGGATTTACGAACAGCCCGTTGTCCTGCAGCAGCTTGGCAATGGCGAAGGTTTTTTCATGGTCCCTCACATACACCGGTACAATAGGCGAAGCGGTGGGGCCCAGCTCGAAACCTTCTTCCAGCAGCAGTTCCTTGGCATAGTTGGTATTGGCCCACAATTTTTCAATATGCTCAGGCTCGGTCTCTATAATATCCAGGGCGGCCAGTACGCTGGCGGCAGCAGCCGGTGTCATGCTGGCGCTGAATATCAGGGAGCGGGCCGAATGTTTCAGGTATTCGATGGTATCGCTGTCGCTGGCCAGGAAACCGCCCAGGGAGGCGAAAGATTTGCTGAAGGTACCCATGATCACGTCCACCTTGTCCGTAAGCCCGAAGTGGGATGCCGTGCCGGCGCCTTTCTCGCCTATTACGCCCAGGCCGTGCGCATCGTCCACCATGATGCCGGTGTTGTACTGCTCTGCCAGGGCCACGATCTCGGGCAGGCGGGCCAGGTCGCCTTCCATGCTGAACACGCCGTCTACCACGATCAGCTTGTTCACTTCCGCCGGCAATGTTCTCAGCCTGGCTTCCAGGTCCTCCATATTGTTATGACGGTACTTGATCACTTTGGAATAGGATAGCCGGCTGCCATCTATGATCGATGCATGGTCATATTCATCCAGTATGATATAATCATTACGGCCTGTTAAGCTGGACAGTGCGCCCAGGTTGGCCTGGAACCCCGTGCTGAAGAGGATGGCTTTCTCCTTGCCTACAAACCGGGCCAGCCTTTCCTCCAGCTCTATATGCAGGTCCAGGGTGCCGTTCAGGAACCTGGAACCGGCGCAACCCGTTCCGTAAGTATCAATGGCGTGCTTGGACGCTTCCTTGATCTTAGGATGGTTAGTAAGCCCCAGGTAGGAATTGGAACCGAACATAAGCACCTTTTTCCCATCAATAATCACCTCCGTATCCTGTGCAGATGATATAGGCCTGAAATATGGATATATACCTTTTTCCTTGGCAATAACTGCCTCTTTTACAGGTAGCCTCTTATACATTAACTTTTATGCTTGAGCTGTGAAAATCGTACGCGTTAATTTGCTTTATCGCTTGCCGTAAAGACTTTGGTCTGTTCGACCAAAAAACTTTTAATGTCCAAAAATACAATTCTTAAACATTTCTTAACAAAAAATTTTGCGGCACAGATGCTTTTGTCATAGGGATATCACTCATTTTCAATAGGTTAAATATTTTTTATAATTATTTTGATTGGCCCCTCTTCCGAACACATACATATTAACTATAAGTCGAATAGAAAAGCATTTTATTGCTCTCAACTACAAAAATTAACCACAAATTAAAAACGAATTACGCGAATTGCGTAGCATACAATTCGTGTAATTCGTTGTAGTCCTTATTGGTAAAGCGTTTCGCGCTGGTTATCAACCTTTCACAAATTCCGTATTGGCGGTAATGGCCACCTCTTCGCTCAGCATAGCATTCGGGTACTTGGTACCGAAATTAAAATCGGAGCGTTTAATGGTGCCGGTTACTTTAAAGCCGGCTACGGTCTTCTTGCTCATCGGGTTTACGGTAGTGCCGCGGAGGGTAGCATCCAGGGTTACAGGCTTTGTAACGCCGTGCAGGGTCAGGTCGCCGGTCACTTTGTACTTGTTCTCACCTACTTTCTGGAAAGTTTTGCTTTTGAAAGTGATGGTGCTGTGCTTGGCCACATCAAAGAAATCCTCGTTTTTCAGGTGCCCGTCGCGTTTTTCGTTCTGGGTATTTACGCTGGCGGCGCTGGCGGTCATTTCCACTACGGCGTCGCTGAAGTCATCCTTGGAGGCGGTGATGGTGGCGTCAAAATCTGTGAAAGATCCGTCCACATCAGAGATCAGCATGTGCGTAACGGTAAAACCCAGCTTGGAGTGGGCCTTGTCTAATGACCAGGTGCTTTGGGCAAAACCGGCCAGGGAAAAAAGGGAGCAAACTGCAAAGAGTAAGGCGGTCTTTTTCATTGTTGTTGTGTTTATTGTTTTTTAATGAATAAATGGCTCATGCTTTACATCCTTTGATAAAGCCTGATATAAGGTCTTTCAACACCAGCCTGTTCAGCTCGTCCTTGTTGGCGGGCCCGATAATATTGATGGACACCAGCCCGTGTATCATGGACAGGAAGGCATGGAATTTCAGAAAGGGATCTGCATACCTGTTGCGGTATTTATCAATGATCTGTTTGATCGTATGCTGGATAACGTCCATACAGGCGCTTACCTCAGGTATTTTACGGGCGCTTTCGCAACTGGGCACTCCCAGGCTGAACATAAGCTGGTAATATTGCTTCTGTGCAAAGGCAAAGTCCCAGTAGCCCGTACCGATCGCTTCCAGTTGCTGATCCGGCTCCGTGAACTGTGCCCTGGCCACCTGTAGCTGTTTACGCAGCAACTGGAACCCCTTTTTGTTGAACTCGGCAATAATGGCGTCCTTGTTCTCAAAATGGTCGTACACCACCGGCACACTGTACTCAATAGCGTCTGCAATTTTACGGATAGAAAGGGCCTGCCAGCCTTCTTCATGCACCAGCTTCCAGGCAGCCTCCAGTATGGCTGCCCTCATCTCTTCCCGTTGCCGTTGTTTGCGTTCTGCTATTCCCATTCGTATATATCTATCACTACACAAAAAATCTAACACCGTTAGCAAATGTAGTGCTTTTATTCGTTTCAACAAATATTTCCTGGCGGGAACGGATAATTTTTTCGACTAATAAATATTTTTAGTCTGAAAGTCTGGGAAAAATTGGGCCTTCTCAATTTTTCTGGCTAGTTTTGAGCGGAACGACTTTAAACCTACAATGACAACACTGGCTAAAGACGAAGTGATCAAATCCGATATCCTGGATGAAGCGACGAAACTTTTCCGGCACTATGGGTTGCAGAAGACGACCATGGAAGATATTGCAAAAGCGGTAGGTAAAGGGAAAAGCACGCTTTATTATTATTACAAGAACAAGGAGGAGATCTTTGACGCGGTGATCCGTAAGGAAAAGAACATTATTTTCAGGAATATACAGGAAGATGTGAGTAAGGAAGACAGTGCGGTAAAAAAGCTGGAAGCCTTTACCCGCAGCAAAATGCGGGAGATAAAACGGATGACCACCCTTTACCAGGTAGTGGTAAGTGAAGTAAGGTCCTGCAATGAACTGGAGCTGGGCATCCGCAGAAATTATGACTGTACAGAAGCCGAAATACTTAAAAGTATCCTGCAATACGGGGTAATTACCGGCGAGTTCCCGAATTATGATCAGCAGGAGCTGGATATGCTGGCTTTCCTGCTGGTAAATGCACAAAGGGGAGTAGAAACGGCCCTGATCATGGAAAGCAAACTGGATGAAATGAGTGAAAAAATGGATTTCCTGGTCTCCGTACTGATGAACGGTATCCGCAGATCTTAAAATTTTTTAGACCGTCCTCGAACAAGAAACGATAATATTCTAATTTTTAATACACATAATTGCTGTTACAACAGTGTAACAGTTGTAGGTTTAGGCAATAAGCCGGAATAATCCTGTTCCGGCTTTCGCATTTTTTTCCCTCTTGCGTAAAAGAATTTCCGGATTGGAGTTGCAACAAATATGGTCCCGGCGTTCCTTTGCAGTTCAAACCAGCGCACGCTTATTACCATGCCATTTTTTACACACAAGCGGTTTCTTACCGCTGTATTCACCGTATTCTCATTTTCCGGTTTTGCACAAACAGTGATCAAAGGAGTAGTCAGGGACATCAACAACGCACCGCTCCCCCATGTGACCGTCATTGTGCTCAATAAAAAACATACCGCCACTACAGACAGCAGCGGCGCATTCCTGCTCCGGTACCTGCCGGCCGGGAAGCATACCATCCGCTTTTCCCATACCGGCTTTGGCATGGAAGAGCGCAACATCAACCTGGCGCCGGACGAAATGAAAGTAGTGAACATTACCCTGCTGCCGGCCACGGAACAACTGCAGACCGTGGAGATCACCGGCAGGCGGGAATCCGGCTACAAGAACACCAATTCCTTTATTGGCAGCAAAACAGCCACCCCCCTGCGCGAAGTGCCGCAGGCCATCTCTTACGTAACCAAAGAGCTGATGCAGGACCAGTCCGCCGTACGCATGGGCGATGTAGTGAAGAACTTCAGCGGGGTGAACCAGTTCACCTTTTACGACGATCTCACCATTCGCGGCTTCCGCATTAACGGCGGCAGCACTACCCAGTTGCTGAACGGCATGCGCACCTTTTCCGGCTTCTGGAAACAGCCGATGGTGAACTACCTGGAAAGGGTGGAAGTGATCAAAGGGCCGGCCTCCGCCCTTTTTGGCAACGCCTCCCCCGGCGGCACCGTGAACCGTGTTACCAAAAAACCGCTGGAGGAAGCGCGCAAGTCGCTGAGCTTTACCACCGGCAGCTTTAATACCGCCCGCGCCCTGGCGGACTTCACCGGCCCGCTCAACAAGGACAAGACCATCCTGTACCGCCTGAACCTGGGCTACGAGAACGCACAGTCCTTCCGCGACCTGCAGTTTGACAAAAACCTGGTAGTGGCGCCGTCCATCTCGTTCCTGCCGACTGAAAAAACAAGGATCAACTTTGATGCGGTATATAACAAATCCAATAGCCGCCTGGACCGCGGCCAGTCCGTATTTAACGGTACCGACCAGCAGGCCCTGTACACCACGCCCATCTCCCTTTCTTTAAGCGCGGTGAACGATTACCTGAATGAAGAAACCTATATGGTAACCGCATCGCTGGTGCACCAGTTTAACAGCAGGCTGGCCTTTAACCTGGCCTACCTGCATACCGGCTACATGGAAGACCTGCTGGAAAACAGGAGCGCCAATGCCTATGCCGTAGACTCCGCCGGCAAACCTATCAACGGCCTGGTAGCCCGGCAGGCATTCATCCGCAAGTCGCCGCAAAACAGCGACAATGTATCCGCTTACTTTACCTACGACCTTAATACGGGCAAGCTGGCCCACAAGCTGCTGCTGGGCTACGATTATGCGCAGAGCGTGGTGCCTCCCGGCGCCTCCCAGCAAACCGCCAGCGGATACCTGAGAACCAACGGCACCGCAGGCGCATACAATCCCGCCAGGGCATCCGACTACGTATTTTATAACTATACCTACAAAACGGCCTCCGGTAACGATACCACCATCAGGATACCCAAGCCTAATGTGCCCTCCTACGACCTGGTAAAAAAGAACAACCAACTGGAGGACATGAGCAAGTATATATTCACTACCGCTACCAACAGCGCTACTATAGCCGCTTTCAGCAGCCTGAACGGCTTTTATATGCAGGACCAGGTAAAACTGGGCAACCTGCAGGTATTACTGGGCCTGCGCTACGAGCTCTATATCAACAAAGCCAACTATAAAACGGACAGCGTGAAAAACGTAACCCAGCACGCTTTTCTTCCCCGTGTGGGCCTTGTATACAGCGTTACTAAAAACATCAACGCATACGGCATTTACACCCAGGGCTACAACCCGCAGGATGCCGCTATACAAGGTAATCCCATTTACGGCGGCCCCTTTGACCCTATTGAAAGCAACCTCATAGAAGGCGGTTTGAAAACTGAATGGCTGAATGGCCGGCTTAGCGCCAACCTGGCGGTGTACCGCATCCGGCAGAAAGGCACTTTATACCTTGGTTCAGATCCCAACAACCCCGACCTGCGGATACAAATAGGCGAAGAACAGGCCAAAGGCGTGGAACTGGATGTAACCGGGCAGATAGCCCCTCACTGGGATATAGTAGTAACGTATGCCTATAATGACGCTGTTATTACAGAAGCGGGAAAAGCAGATTCTACAAAAATAGGCGAGCAAAAGCCCAATGCACCCAAACAACAGGGCAGCATCTGGACCAAGTATACCATTCCGGCCGGCCCGGCAAAGGGACTCGGCCTGGGCATAGGCGGCAATTTTGTAACAGAACGGAACCTGAGCCTGAACGAAGTACAGACCATTCCCGGTTATGCCCTGCTCAACGCAGCGCTCTATTATAAAGTGAACAAAGTACAGGTACAGTTCAACATGAACAACCTGACCAATAAAACACATTGGGTGGGCGGATATGATTACCTTCGCCTGTTCCCGGGTGCGCCCCGTAACTGGCAGGCCACCGTATCTTATACTTTTTAACAGATGAAGAAGATCATCGGCTGGTTGCATTTATGGCTGGGGCTTGCCTCAGGACTGGTAGTGCTGGTAGTGGCGCTCACCGGCAGCCTGCTGGTATTTGAGAAAGAGCTGGAGCCCCTGCTCAGCCCCCGCTTCCACTACGTGGAAGCGCCCGCCGGTGAAGCCCGGCCGCTTTCCATGGACCTGCTGGCCCGGAAAGTGCTGCAGCGCCACCAACCCTATCGCCTGTACGATATCGATATTGAAGAAGCCCCGGACCGCAGCGTGATCTTCACCCTGCAAAAAAGCAAAGACGACCGGCTGGCGGTGGCCGTCAACCAATACACCGGCCAAATCATTCAGACCGTGGATGAGGAGCGCCGCTTTTTTCATGTAGTGCTGGACCTGCACCGCTACCTCTGCATGGGCACTGCCGGCAAGGTCATTACCGGCATTTCCTGCTCCATTTTCCTCGTACTGGTGCTCACCGGCCTGGTGCTGTGGTGGCCCAGGCGCAACAGCCGCCGGCAACGCCTGCGTATAAAATGGAACGCCTCCTGGAAACGGCTGAACTGGGACCTGCACGCCGTGCTGGGATTTTACATGCATATCATCCTCTTCCTGATCGCGCTGACCGGGCTTACCTGGAGCTACCAGTGGATGAACAACCTGATATTTTATGCCTTTGATGGCAAGCCGGCAGTAAAAATAACGCCCCCCGTTGCTACACCCGCTACCGGCCACCACTACGCCTACATGGACCGCATGCTGGCCACCACGGATAGCATACTGGCCTACCGCGGCCCGGTAAGGATACGTTTTGCAGAAAAGCCTGGACAGGCCGTTACCGTAAGCCGCCAGAACAGGGATGCCGCCATCAGCAACGTGACCAGCTTTTTATATTTCCGGGAAGGAAGCGGGCAACTGGTAAAAACCCGTCTTTACGAAGCAGAAAGCCGGGGCATGAAGGCCAGGAGGGTGGTGTACCCCATTCACACCGGCAGCCTGCTGGGCTGGCCTACCAAGATACTGGCCCTGATCGCTTCCCTCATTGCCGCCTCCCTGCCGGTAACGGGCCTCTATATCTGGCTGCACCGCAAAAAGAAAACCTCCCGGCAAAAAGTACACAGGCAGGATAGATCCCCCCTGCTCAGGAAAGATTCCGTATCTTTCCCTGCAGGGATATGAGGAACACAACTTTCAGCATTGCTCCACTGGGCGACAGCGCCATTATGATCGAATGGGAACAACGGATAAGCCCCATCATTCATGCACAGGTCATGCAGGCCTTTCATCACCTGCAGTCCCTGCAGCAGCCCTACATTACCGATCTTATTCCGGCTTATGCCTCCCTGGCCGTGTGCTATGACGCCGCGCAGATCAGGCAGGCGGTAAAACGCCCCGCCCGGGCCTGGATCACTTCCTTTATCACCCAAGCGCTGCAGGAAGCCGGCGCCTCCACCGCCGCTGCTTTACCGGGGCGCAGCCTGGAAATACCGGTATGTTATCATCCTTCCCTGGCGCCGGACCTGGCCACTATGGCGCAGCAAAAAGGATTGTCCGAAGAGGCGATGGTGGCGCTGCACACCGCCACCACCTATACGGTGTACATGCTGGGCTTTCTGCCCGGCTTCCCGTATATGGGAACGGTAGACGCGCAACTGGTCACACCCCGGCTGAAGCAGCCCCGCACACAGGTGCCGGCCGGCAGTGTAGGCATTGCCGGTGAGCAGACCGGTATTTACCCGCTTCCCTCACCGGGCGGCTGGAACATTATCGGCCGGACGCCGCTGCGCATGTTTGACGCCAACCGGGCCGATCCCTGCTACTGCCGCCCAGGCGACCAGGTACGGTTTGTGCCGGTCTCCCTGGAGGCATTCACTAAACTACTGTCATGAACCTACGCGTATTACAACCCGGTTTGCTGGACACGGTACAGGATGCAGGACGGCATGGCTACCAGCACCTGGGCATTAACCCCGGCGGGGTTATGGACCGTATAGGCATGTATGTGGCCAACAGCCTGGTGGGCAACGACCCTGCAGAGGCTGTGATAGAGCTGCACTTCCCGGCAGCCGCCTTCCTGCTGGATGCGCCGGCCATGATAGCCCTGTCCGGCGCGGACCTGGGCGCCATGGTCAACGATCAGCCGGTGCCCATCAACCGGCCCCTGGTGGTGTCCGGCCAGTCTGTGCTCCGTTTTACCCGGCCCGTTAGCGGCGCCTGCGGCTACCTGGCCATCCGCCATGGCCTTGCGCTTGACTCCTGGCTGGGCAGCTACAGCACCCACCTGCCGGCCGGTGCCGGCGGTTTCGGGGGAAGGGCGCTGCAGAAAAACGATGTAGTGCCGCTCAGACTGGCCACTTCCTATAATGCGGTGCTGCGCCAGCAACAGGTAGCCGAACTGCCCTGGACAGCCGGCACCGGTGAGCTGTATGGCGCCGCAGACCGTATACACATTACCGAAGGCAGCGGGTTTGCCCTTCTGAACGCACACGCACAGGAGCAGCTCACCACCTCCTCCTTTGCCGTAGCACCCCAGAGCGACCGTATGGGCTTCCGCCTGCAGGGGCCGCCGCTGAAAACGGAGCACAAAGCGGAACTACTGTCGGCCGGAGTGCCGCTGGGCACTATACAACTGCTGCCCAACGGGCAACTGATCGTGCTGATGGCCGACCACCAGATCACCGGCGGCTATCCCCGCGTGGCCCACGTTATTACCGTCGACCAGCCCACGCTGGCGCAGCTACGGCCCCGGCAGGAGCTGCGCTTCGCCATGATAGCCCCCGATACGGCCGAAGAGCTGCTGTGGCAGCAGGAGCAGCGCTTGCTCTTTCTGCAAAATGCCTGTAAATTACGGTTGGAAGAATGGCTGTCTCACTATGGCTTACATTGATCTCAACTGCGATATGGGCGAAGGGCTGGACACCGATGCCGCCATTATGCCGTTTATCAGCAGCGCCAATATTGCCTGCGGCTACCATGCTGGCAACCGCGATACCATGCTGCACACGGCCACGCTGGCCCGGCAGCACCAGGTAGCTATCGGTGCGCACCCCGGCTTTGCGGACCGGGAAAATTTTGGCAGAACGGAACAGCAGTTGCCGGACAATGCCCTGTACGACCTGGTGACCACGCAGGTATATGCCCTGCAGGTAATCTGCCGTTCGCTGCAGGCGCCACTGCTGCATGTAAAGCCGCATGGCGCCCTCTATAATATGGCCGCACGTACACCCGCCATGGCCCGCATCATCGCCAAAGCCGTACATGATGTAGACCCGGGGCTCTGCCTTTTCGGGCTGAGCAACAGCGCACTGGTACAAGCCGCCCGGGATGCCGGGCTGAAAACCGCCAGTGAAGTATTTGCAGACAGGACCTACCAGGACGATGGCTCCCTGACGCCCCGCAGCCGGCCCAATGCGCTGATAGACAATGAAGCGCAGGCCATACGGCAGGTGCTGCAAATGGTGACGCAACAAAAGGTAACTACCGTTAACGGGCATACGGTGCCGATCATTGCGGAAACCATCTGTATACATGGCGACGGCGCGCATGCCGTTGCCTTTGCCCGCGCAGTGCATACCGCCTTACATGATCACCATTTAACTATCCGCCATCCTTGAGCAAACAACGATCTTCCGCCCTGCTGGGCGCCGCCTTCCTGATGGCCACCTCCGCCATCGGTCCCGGTTTTTTAACGCAAACCACTGTATTCACCCAGCAACTGCAGGCCGCCTTCGGCTTTGTGATACTGGTTTCCGTACTGCTGGACATTGGCGCACAGTTGAACATATGGCGCATCCTCACCGTTACGCAATGCCGCGCGCAGGACCTGGCTAACGAGCTGCTGCCCGGACTGGGCTACGTACTGGCAGCACTGGTAGTGCTGGGCGGACTGGCTTTCAACATCGGCAATATTGGTGGCTGCGGCCTGGGCATGCAGGTGCTGAGCGGGCTGGACACCACCTATGGCGCGCTGCTCAGCGGTGGTATCGCCCTGTTCATTTTCTGGCTACGGGAAGCCGGCAAAGCCCTGGATCATTTTACACGCTGGCTGGGCATCCTGATGGTGCTGCTGACACTTTACGTGGCTGTCAGCTCACATCCGCCGCTGGGCGCCGCCCTCCGGCAAAGCATGTGGCCGGATGTGGTGGATACAAAAGCCATCATTACCCTGGTAGGCGGCACAGTAGGCGGTTATATCAGCTTTGCCGGCGCACACCGCCTGCTGGATGCCGGCATTGGCGGCCCCGCGCAGGTAGGACTGGTGAATAAAAGCGCGGTAAGCGGTATTGTTATTACCGGTGTTATGCGCAGCATCCTGTTCCTGGCAGCGCTGGGGGTAGTAATGCAGGGCATGCAGCCCGACAGCAGCAACCCGCCCGCCGCAGTGTTCCGCTTTGCTGCGGGGGAAACGGGCTACCGTTTTTTTGGTATGGTGATGTGGTGCGCAGCCATTACCTCCGTAGTAGGCGCCGCTTATACCTCGGTATCCTTCCTGAAAACATTTCACCCTTTCATTGTGCGTTATGAACGCTGGTGCATCTCTTTTTTCATTGCATGCTCCACCCTTATTTTTATTGCAGTAGGCCGGCCGGTGCGCCTGCTGATCGTAGCCGGGGCGCTGAATGGGCTCATCCTGCCGCTGGCGCTGGCCGTGGTGCTGCTGGCGGCTACCCGCAAACGGCTCACGGGCAGCTACCGCCACCCGGTATGGATGCAGGTGGCGGGCTGGCTGGTAGTGGGGGTCATGGGTTGGCTGTCCGTCATCACGCTGCAGCAATGGCTGTCATGATGACTTCTTTACTGAAAGATCAATTTCGTACGGCATAATTTGTAATTTGCGCGGATTTATGCGTCAACTTTTAGCCGGGTTCCTTTTTGCCACATTATGGGCTTCTGCGGCGGTAGCCACCAAGATCGGCATACAGGCGGCCGACCCGTTGATACTGGCCAATGTGCGTTTCCTGCTGGCCGGCGGCCTGATGCTGTGCTTCGTGTATGTGCTGCGCAAAAGCCGGGGCTATGCTTTGCCCAAAGGCGTGGAGTGGCGGCACCTGCTGATATTTGCGCTGCTGAATACCACCATTTACCTGGGCTGTTTTGTACTGGCCATGCGGGAAGTGTCCGCCGGTATCGGCAGCCTTTCTACCGCTACCACGCCCCTGTTCATTATGCTGATATCCGCCATCTGGCTGAAGCGGACCTTGCGCTGGTATGAAATAACCGGGGTTATACTGGGACTGGCAGGCGTGGCGCTGGCCACCTACCCGCTTTTGCAGGGCAGCCATGCTACCATCCGGGGCCTGGCTATCCTGCTCAGCGGCATGGTATCCGTATCAGTGGCTACCGTGTATTACAGTCATGTGAAATGGCAGTTACCCAACCTGGTGATCAATGGCTGGCAGGTGTTATTGGGTGGGCTGCTGCTCCTGCCCTTTACCCTGGCTGGGGCCCGTTTCAGCAGCACGCATTTTACCCTGCCCTTCTGGGGGGCGGTGTGGTGGCTGGTGATACCGGTATCCATTGCGGCGCTGCAGTTATGGTTCTACCTGGTACGGCTGGATGCGGTAAAAGCCTCCTTCTGGCTGTTCCTATGCCCTATTTTCGGTTTCGTATACTCTTCCCTGTTATTAGACGAGCCCATTACCCTGTACACCTTTGCGGGAACAGGGCTGGTAATTGGCGGGCTATACCTGGCACAGCGCGAAAAGTTCAGGAGGAAGCGCGCGTAATTATTTCCTGGCCATTTTTTCATCTACGCTTATAGGCCCTGCGCCAAAATAAGTGATCATCAGCGCAGCCCCCAGCATGGAAAGGTTCTTCATGAAACTAACCATATTTGTCTGCTGCTGCATGGGATCCTCCATTTTCCAGAAGGCGTGCATCCAGAAGGTAACCGGCACCAGGAAAATAATGATCAGCCAGGCGCCCAGCTTTGCCTTGTATCCAAAGAGGATACTCAACGCTCCCAACCCGGCTATGATCCCGGACAGCGGCACCAGGAAGGCGGGCGCCGGCACTCCCTGCGAAGCGGCGTAGCCGGCCATTTCCCCCGAAAAGTGATTGGCCAGCGCCGAAAGAAAGATGAGAGAGAAAAAAATGCGGCCAACTAATACGACAAACTGCATGATGCAAAAATTTTAAGTGCTTAAATGATCGCTCAGTGAAGTCTTTTTAAAGGCCCTATGGAAAGCAAATTAAATATACTGCATTTTTGATTGAAAAACAACTGGTTAGCGGGCTGTTCCGTGCTATTGTTTAGTAGGCCAGCAATTCCCGGAGGGCTTTTTCCACCTTAGCAGGCGTGGGCAGCATGGCGCTTTCCAGCGTGGTATTGATGGGCACCGCCGGCAGGTCCAGGGCGCCCAGGGTATGCACCGGGGCATCCAGGAAGCGGAAACAATGCTGCTGGATACGCGCCGCCAGGGCCTGCGCAAAGGAATTGCCCAGTTGCTCTTCGGTAAGCACCAGGCACTTCCCGTGCCTGCTGACCGATGCATATACCAGGGCTTCATCCAGCGGGTATAAAGAGCGCAGGTCAATGATCTCCACCTGGCCCGCAAATGCCTTGGCCGCTGCCAGGGCCCAGTACACGCCCATACCATAGGTAATAATGCAGGCGCTGTTGCCCTGCTGCACATCTTTCGGGTGGGCCGGCAGCACTACCCTGCCCTTGCCCAGGGGCAATACATAATCTTTATCCGGCTCTATGGTCATGGCATCCTGGGTGCCGGGCACCTTGCTCCAGTACAGCCCTTTATGCTCCAGCATCACTACCGGGTTGGGGTCCAGGAAAGCCGCTTTCATCAATCCTTTCATGTCGGCGGCATTGGAAGGGTACACCACCTTGATGCCTTTAACGCTCAGCAGGGTGGTTTCTATGCTGCCGGAGTGATAAGGCCCGCCGCCCCCATAGGCGCCCACGGGCACCCGTATAAGGGTCTGCACCGGGAACTTGCCTGCACTGAGATAGCAGGACTTTGATATTTCCGTGACCAACTGGTTGAAGCCGGGATAAATGTAGTCTCCAAACTGCACCTCCACGATGGGCTTTACCCCTACCGCGGAAAGGCCGGCCGTGGCGCCTATAATGTATGCTTCCTGGATGGCGGTGTTATATACCCGGTGATCCCCGAACTTTTCCGCCAGGGTGGCGGCTTCGCGGAACACGCCTCCCAGGCGGCGGCCTACATCCTGTCCGAAGAAAACGGCTTCGGGGTATTGCTGCAATATTTCTTCAATGGCATGCAATGCCGCATCCACCATCACCACTTTACGGCCGGCGCCCGGCGCCCGCTGCCCCGCCTCCCCGGTCACCGCTGCGGGGGCAAATACATGGGTATCCACACTTTCCGGCTCAGGTTCCCGGCTGTTTTCTGCTATTTCAAATGCGGCGGCCACCGTACGCCCCGCGGATTCCTCGATAGTAACCAGGTCCGCCTCCTTTATGCCCTTCTCCAGCAGCAAACGGCGCAGCTTCGGTACCGGATCACGGCGGGCATGCTCCGCCAGGTCTTCTGCAGAGCGGTACCATTCTTTGCGTACCCCGGAGGTATGATGCCCCAGCAGGGGCACCCGCGCCTGTACCAATATCGGCTTTCTTTCCGTGCGCACGTAGTGGATAGCGGTTTCCATAGCCTGGTAGCTCTTTTCAAAATCGCTGCCGTCCACCCGCATGCGCTCCAGCCCCTTAAAGCCGGCGGCGTATTCGTAGGCGTCCATAGCGCGGGTTTCCGCGGCCCCGGCAGAGATGCCCCATTCATTATCCTGCACCAGGTAAATAATTGGCAATTGCCAGAGCACAGCGCTTTGCCAGGCTTCGCTCACCTCCCCTTCCGTCACACTCCCATCGCCCAGGGAGCAAAGCACTACGGGCAACTGGCCCTCCGGGCCGCTGCGTAACGTGCCGGGCGCCGTGCTCTCCAGGTAACGGACGCCCTGCGCCATGCCGGTGGCCGGTATTACCTGCATACCGGTGGCGCTGCTCTGGTGAGGAATGAGCGGCCGGTCTTCCGCCCGGCTGCTGGGATGGCAGTAGTAGGATCTGCCTGCAGAAAAAGGATCATCCGCCCTGGCCAGCAATTGCAGCATCAGCTCTTCCGGGGCAAAGCCCATGGCCAGCAGCATGCTGTCATCGCGGTAGTAAGGGCTGGCGTAATCACAGGGCAGCAATTGCAGGCCGGCCGCCACCTGGATGGCTTCATGCCCGCTGGAGGCGGAATGTACATACTTGCAAAGGGAGCGGTTGGCCTCGTAGGTAGCAGCCATATGGCGGGCCTGGCACATGTACCGGTATGCCTTTAACAATAAAGTTTCCCTGTTTGTGGGGCGTTCCTGGCTGGTAATGGCAGTTTTAAAAGTTGGAACGCTTGTATTATCTTTAAACACGTAAAAATGTTTTGGTGTAGCTATTCCATACTTATAGTTGCTAATACAACTATTGCTACTGCAAATTAAGAAATATGCCCGATACTTACGTCAGCAATCCATCTTTTTTTAAACTGGATGCCACCCTTAAAAAAATCCGCAACTATTGGCAAAAGACATTTGATGCCCACTGCAAAGAAATTACAGTAGACCAGTGGCTGTTGCTGGAGAACCTCCACAAGCATAAGAAGATCACGCATAACGAACTGGCCCGGCTCACCTCGAAGGATATTACCACCATATCGCGCATTATAGAGCTGATGGTAAAAAAGGGGCTGGTGCTCCGGGAAGCAGCACAGAACGACCGGCGCAAGGTGTTTTTACAGCTTACGCCGCTGGGCAATGAAAAGTATAAGGATGTAAGGCCCCTGGTGCTGGAAATGCGTAAAACGGGGTGGAAAGACCTTACAGAAAAGGACTACGTGGAACTGACCAGGATACTGGACGTGATCTATCACAACATACCCTGAGCCCTTTCCTACTTCACCATAAACTCCAGCAGGCTGTCATTCTCTATAAAGGCCTCCAGCGAATCCCCGATCTCTACCGGGCCCACACCGGCCGGGGTGCCGGTAAAAACCAGGTCACCGATGTTAAGGGTAAAGAACCGGGAAATGTAAGATACCAGGAAATCAAAGGAAAAGATCAGATCCCTGGTATTGCCCTGCTGTACAATTTCCTTGTTCTTGTACAGGCAGAAGTTAATGTCCTTTTTATCCGGTTGGGAGGCGATGGGCATGAACTTGCCCACTACCGCAGAGTTATCGAATGATTTGGCTATTTCCCAGGGCAGGCCCTTGCTTTTCTGTTTGTCCTGCAGGTCGCGGGCCGTAAAGTCAATGCCAACGGAGACGGCGTCATAATATTTGTCTGCAAACTTTTCCTGGATGTGCTTACCGTTCTTGCATATACGCAATACCAGCTCACACTCATAGTGCAGGTTATCTGTAAAATCAGGATAGTAGAAGGGGTGATTATTCTGTAGCAGTGCGTTCTTAGGTTTCATAAATAATACCGGCTCTGTTGGCAACTCATTATTCAGCTCCCTGGCATGATCGGCATAGTTTCTTCCCACGCAAATAATTTTCATAATGCGCTCATTTAAAAAGGTTAAATAAAATGGCTCCGTTTCTGTTACGCAAATTTACTCGACAGAAGGGAAAGTCAAATTATTATAATTATTCATTGTCCTGGCAATACCAATGGAAGCAACCGCTTCTATGATCTCCACCGATTTTTCTATTTTCTGCTGCACGAGCGGCCATTCCTTTTCCGTCCACCGGCCCAGCACATATTCTACCTGCCGCCCTTTGGGAAAATCATTGCCGATACCGAAACGCAAGCGCGGATACTGGTTGGTGCCCAGCAGTTCCTGTATGCTTTTAAGCCCGTTGTGGCCCGCATCGCTGCCACCGGGACGGAGGCGCAGCACATTCAGGGGCAGAGCCAGTTCATCCATGATCACCAGCAATTGCTCCAGGGGAACCTTTTCCTTATCCATCCAGTATTTGACGGCTTTGCCACTCAGGTTCATATAAGTGGTGGGCTTGATCACTACAAACACCTTTCCTTTCCAGCGGCACTCCGCCACATCTGCCAGCCGGTCGCTCCTGAAAACGCCGCCATGTTTGGCCACAAACGCCTCTGCTACGTCAAAGCCTATATTATGGCGGGTGTGCCTGTATTCTTCGCCGATGTTGCCCAGCCCGGCTATTAAGTACTTCATCCTTATGTCTTAAATACCCGTCAAAAATAAAAATTTAAATCTGCTTGTCCGTATAAACGCAAAAAGCCCCGGTCCGTAAACGGGACCAGGGCCTTTGTGAAAATATCCGTAAAGGAATGTTATTTCTTCTTCGCTTCTTTTTCGCTGGCTGCTTCTTCCTGGCGCAACTGGCGGGTCATTACCACAGATGCAACGGGAATACGCGGAGAGTTCAGTATTTCCAGGTTCTCTGCTTTTATGTCTTCTACCCGGATGTTCTCATTCAGCTCCAGGTTCTCGATGTCTACTTCAATGTTCTCGCGCAGGTCTTTAGGCAGGGCCTTTACCTTTACGGACTTCATTTTTACTACGAGCTTACCGCCTGCTTTTACACCGACAGACTGACCTACCATTTTCAGCGGCAGATCGGCCACCACTTTCTTGTTTTCTACCAGTTCCAGGAAATCGATGTGGGTGAGCTGGTCGGTCACTACGTCAAACTGCATATCTTTCAGAATGCATTTGTAGGTTTTACCGTTGACGGTGATTTCGGCCAACTGGAAGTCCGGCGTATATACCAGGTTCTTGAAAGCTTTTGCCGGAGCAGAAAAACTAACGGTGTCGGCACCCCCATAAATAACGCAAGGCACTTGGTCCTCAGAACGAAGTTGGCGGGTGGCTTTTTTGCCTAGCTCGCTCCTGAGTTGTCCTTCGATGGTTATTGTTTTCATTTGCTTAAACAGTTTATGAATATGAATAAAATCCTTATAATCCTCTCCGGTGGCTATGCACAAACAGGCTGGTAATAGACTTGTTCTCGTGCATGTTGCGGATGGCCACGGCAAAAAGCTCTGATACGCTGATCACCTTGATCTTGGAGCCTTCCTGCTTCAGCGGCATGGTATCACATACCACCAACTCTTCCAGCACCGAATTTTCAATGTTCTCGTAAGCCTTTCCGCTCAATACCGGGTGCGTACAGAACGCCCGTACGCTGCGGGCTCCCTTTTCCTTCAGCAGGTTGGCCGCTTTGGTAAGGGTGCCTGCCGTGTCAATGATGTCGTCTATCAGTACGATATCCTTATTTGCCACATCCCCTATCACCACCATAGACGCTATTTCATTGGCGCGCTTGCGGTGCTTGTCACATATCACCATTTCCGCGTTGAAATAAGACGCTACTTCCCTTACCCGGTTGGTGCTACCCACATCGGGGGACGCAAAGGTAAGGTTTTCCAGCTTCAAATTCTCAATATACGGGATGAAAATTGCGGAGCTGTCCAAGTGATCCACCGGTATGTCAAAGAAACCCTGAATCTGCGGAGCATGTAAATCCATGGTAATCACCCGGTTAGCGCCTGCAGAGGTCAGCAGGTTGGCTACCAGCTTGGAGGCGATGGCCACGCGGGGCTTATCTTTCCTGTCCTGCCGGGCGAAGCCGAAATAAGGGATCACGGCCGTAATATACCCGGCGGAGGCCCTTTTGGCGGCATCGATCATCAGCAGCAGCTCCATCAGGTTATCTGCAGGAGCGTTGGTGCTTTGGATCAGGAATACATAATCTCCCCGTATACTCTCCATGTATACGGGCTGAAATTCGCCATCACTGAATTTTTGGATCTGTAATTTACCCAGGCCGTTGCCATAACGCCGGGCAATTTTCTCCGCCAGTGCGGGGTTGCTGTTGCCTGTAAAGATTTTTACTGATGGTTGCATGACTGTGGAAAAAGAGGTTGCAAAACTATAACATTTGGCCCGTTCTGCCCTATTTTTTTTAACGGCGGCAGCCACGAGCCACACTTTCACCCTTTTAGCCATAGGTAACACCGGCATTACCAGCACCTTTAGCGCCCCCTAAAGGGGGGAGTGTGGAATAAAATATTTGGAAAACCAGGAGGAGGGATGTAATTTAAGGTATGGATGCAAAAGTAACCCCGCTGCATGTTCCCATAAAAGATTGGGCCCCGGATGATAAGCCAAGAGAAAAACTGATCAGGAAAGGTACTGCCGCCCTCAGCGATGCAGAACTGTTGGCTATTCTGCTCAATAACGGCCATAAACAGAAATCCGCCATTGCACTTGCCAAAGAAATACTGCACACCGCCCGTTATAACCTGGGCGAGCTGGGAAAGCTAAATGTACGGCAGCTCAAAAAACTGCGGGGCGTTGGCAATGCCAAAGCAGTTACCATTGTTGCCGCCATGGAGCTGGCCCGGCGTAAGCAGGCCGGCACCATGCTGGAAAAGCAGGTGATCACCGGGGGCAAGGAGGCCGCGCTTTTCTTCAAACCGCTACTGGCCGACAGCGATCACGAAGCTTTTTACGTACTTTACCTGAATCACAACTGCCGCGTGTTGCATTACCGCTGCATCAGCAACGGCGGTATTAGCTGCACCATTGCAGACCCCAGGCTTATCTTCAGGGAAGCCCTGGAAACCGGCGCATCCCGCCTGCTGCTCTGCCACAACCATCCTTCCGGCAGCCTCACCCCCAGCCTGGCCGATATAGGGCTTACCCGCAAGCTCAAAGCAGCAGGGCAATTGTTCGATATCGAAGTGATAGATCACATCATTGTGTCGGAAGCAGGTTATTACAGTATGGTAGAGGAAGGCACCATGGTATAGGCCCGCATTTCACATAGCTAAACTTTTGGATATAATGAATTGCATTTTCCTTACATTCGCAATTCATTTGTTTCTATTAAAATCTGCTATGCTGAAAATAGGAATTTTTGGTGTCGGACATCTTGGTAAGATCCATCTTTCCCAGTTGATGACGATGAAGGATGTAGAAGTGGTGGGGTTCTATGACCCCAGCAACGCCAATGCGGCAAGCGTGGCAGCGCAATACCAGATTCCGCGTTTCACTATTGCTGAAGAACTGATACTGGCGGCAGACGCCATTAATATAGTAGCTCCTACCACCCAGCATTTCAAGCTGTGCGAGATAGCCCTGCGCAACGGCCGGCATATTTTCGTGGAAAAGCCCATGACCAATACCATGGAAGAAGCCAAAACACTGGTAAAGCTGGTGGAGGAGGCCAATGTAAAATTCCAGGTAGGGCATGTGGAGCGCTTTAACCCGGCATTCCTGGCGCTGAAAGGCTACCCGCTCAAACCCATGTTCATAGAAGTGCACCGCCTGGCCGAGTTTAATCCCCGGGGCACGGATGTAAGCGTGATACTGGACCTGATGATCCACGACATAGACATTGTGCTGAGCATCGTGCAGTCTACCATCAGCCGTATTTCCGCCAGCGGCGTGGCGGTGATGAGCGATACGCCGGACATTGCCAACGTGCGTATAGAGTTCCATAACGGCTGTGTGGCCAACCTTACCAGCAGCCGCATATCGCTGAAGAAAATGCGCAAAATGCGCCTGTTCCAGAAAGATGCTTATATAGGGATTGATTTCCTGGATAAGAAAACGGAGATCATCAAGCTGAAAACCCCGGCGGATGAAGGGCTGTTTACCCTGGATATTGAAACCAATGCCGGTAAAAAGACCATCGCTATCGACAACCCGGAAGTAAAGCAGGTAAATGCCATCCGCATGGAGCTGGAGCTGTTCCGCGACAGCATCCTGCAGCATAAGCCGGTAGCCGTGAACGTGATTGACGGCCTGCAGGCCCTGGATGTAGCACACCAGATACTGCAGAAGATCAGCAAAAACCAGTCTTCTCCCGCTGTTTCCTAACCGTTTAACAATGCCTGCGCAATCACCAGGTCCAGCGGGCGGGTGATCTTGATATTGCTTTCCTCGCCGGCCACCAGGTGTATCCGGTGCCCCAGCCTTTCCACCACGGTAGCTTCATCTGTAAACAAAGGATCATATGGCAGCTCAAAGGCGGGCAGCAACTGCTCCGACAAAAACGTTTGCGGGGTTTGTATGATCCTGAACTGTTCCCTGTTCACGGCTTTATTGCCGGTACCGTTCACCTCCCGCAGGCTGTCCTTCACATCCGTTACCGGGATGGCATTGCCATGCAGCAAAGCCTGTTCATAACAGCTATGTATCAATGCAGCCGACAATAAGGGGCGCACGCCATCGTGCACAAACACCACAGCCTTTTCCTGCACTGTTTGCAAACCGTTCTTCACAGAATGAAAGCGGGTTTCCCCTCCTTTTACCAGCGTAACGGGGGGCGGGGCGGCAAAGCCCTCCAGCACCTGCCGCGCAGGGCCAAAATGGGCTTCGGGCACTACCAGCACTACCTGCATATCGGCATAGGCATTTACAAAAGCGGCAATGGTATGGTACAATACCGGGCGGCCGGCCAGCTCCAGGAATTGCTTGGGAGTGGCGCTGCCCATGCGGGTGCCGGCGCCGCCGGCTACTATAACGGCTATTTTCTTTCGCTGCTCCATGAAGGGAAAAATCCAAATATAGCATTAAAAAAGTCTTCCGGGCTGAGCCCGGAAGACTTTTTATCCTGAAACAATCAATATGATCAGAGGATCAGCATGGCATCGCCATAGCTGAAGAAACGGTATTTTTCCTTGATGGCCTGCTGGTAAGCTTCCATGATCAGGTCGTATCCGGCAAAGGCGCACACCATGATCAGCAGGCTGGTCTTGGGCAGGTGAAAGTTGGTCACCAGCGCATTGGGAATGGAAAAGTCATAGGGCGGATGAATGAAGGTATTGGTCCATCCTTCCGCAGCCTTTAAATGGTTCTGCGCGGTAACGGACGATTCCACGGCCCTTACGGTAGTAGTGCCGATGGCGCATATCTTGCGGTTCTCGTCCTTTGCCTTGTTCACGATCTTTACGGCATACTCGTCGATGTGGAAATACTCGGCATCCATTTTATGCTTGCTGAGGTCTTCCACCTCAATGGGCCTGAAAGTGCCCAAACCGGTGTGGAGGGTTACCTCGGCAAACTTGATCCCTTTTATTTCCAGGCGCTTGATCAGCTCCCGGCTGAAGTGCAGGCCTGCCGTAGGGGCGGCCACTGCGCCTTCGTACTTGGCGTATACGGTCTGGTAACGCTCTTTATCCTCGTCTTCCGGCTTGCGCTTGATGTACTTAGGCAGGGGCGTTTCTCCCAGGGTGTCCAGCACGGCCTTGAACTCGTCGTCGTTGCCCTCAAACAAAAAGCGGATGGTACGGCCCCTGGAAGTGGTATTGTCGATCACCTCCGCTACCAGCGATTCGTCATCCCCAAAATACAGCTTATTGCCTACCCTTATTTTACGGGCAGGGTCTACGATCACATCCCACAGCCGGTTCTGCTTGTTCAGCTCACGCAGCAGGAACACTTCGATTTTAGCGCCCGTCTTTTCCTTACGTCCATACAGCCTGGCAGGGAATACCTTGGTGTTGTTCACCACCATGACGTCCTTGTCATTGAAGTAGCTGATAATGTCCCGGAAAAGCTTGTGCTCAATTTTTCCCGTGGCACGGTTTACGACCATTAAACGGGATTCATCTCTGGACTTGGAAGGGTGCTGCGCGATCAGATTTAAAGGAAGATCGAACTTGAATTGCGATAATTTCATATTACGGTATGAATGAATTTAAAGGTTGCAAAGGTACTGATAAGCAGCTAGTATACCAAAAAAACATTTTCTGCATTACAATACAATCATTTATGAATATATATTTTTCGGTATGGCTGCTATCAGCTTCCGGGTGTAAGCGCTTTCCGGCTGATTATATACCTGTTCTGCCGGCCCGTTTTCCACTATCCGGCCCTTGTTCATCACCATCATACGGTCACTCATAAACCGTACCACAGCAAGATCGTGTGAAATAAAGATATAGGTGAACCCGTATTCCTCCCGGAGCTGTATCAGCAGGTTCAGCACCTGTGCCTGTATGCTTACATCCAGCGCAGCTACGGACTCATCACAGATAATAAAGGACGGATGCACGGCCAGCGCCCGGGCAATAACTATCCGCTGCCGCTGCCCGCCGGAAAATTCATGGGGGTACCGGTAGAAATGCTCCGGGCGCAGGTGCACCTTTTCCAGCAGCTCCAGCGCTTTTTCCCGGCGGCCCCGCTCATGCCCGTATAAGCCATGCACCAGCATAGGCTCCATGATGGCCTGCCCTACCGTGAGCCGGGGGTTCAGGGAGGAGTAAGGGTCCTGGAAAATGATCTGCATATCTTTACGTAGGTCCCGCAGGTCGGCGGCAGCCAGGCTATTCAATGTTTTCCCCTTATAAACAATACGGCCGCCGGTTGGTTCTACCAGCCGTAATAAAGTTCTGCCCAGGGTAGTCTTGCCACAACCAGACTCCCCTACCAGCCCCATAGTCTCCCCCTGCCACACCGTAAAGCTCACGCCGTCTACCGCCTTTATCCATCCGCGCCCCCTGCCCAGCAGGTTGCGGCTGGCCGGGAACCAGGTTTGCAATTGCTCCACTTCCAACAGGGGCGTACTTTGCTCCAGTTGCTGCTCCCTGGCGGCGGCCTGTCCGGGCGGGATCACCAGGCTGTTCACCAACTCCTTCACGGCATGGGGCTTTCCCCGGATATTGCCGGCAGCGTCCGTTTCCATAAAGTCCGGGGTTACCGGCAGGCGGTACAGTTGCTTGTCCAGGGGCGGGCGGCAGGCCAGCAGCCCCCTGGTATAAGGATGCTGCGGCTGGCGGAACAGCTCCGCTACCGGTCCCTGCTCCACAATGCTTCCCCTGTACATGACCGCCACCTGGTCCGCTATTTCTGCAATCACCCCCAGGTCGTGGGTAATAAATACCACGCTCATGCCGGTTTCCCGCTGTAATTCCTTCAACAGTTCCAGGATGGCTTTTTGTACGGTCACATCCAGCGCCGTAGTAGGCTCGTCCGCTATCAGCAGGCGGGGCTGGCAGCTAATGGCCATAGCGATCATCACCCGTTGCTTCTGCCCGCCGGACAGCTCATGCGGGTACCGGCGAAGCAACTGCTCCGGGTCCGGCAGCTTTACCTGGCGGAACAGCTCCACCACCTGCTGCCGCGCTACGGCAGCGGATACTTTTTTGTGCAGGCGGATGGCTTCCATTACCTGTGCGCCACAGGTATATAAAGGATTCAGGGAGGTCATGGGCTCCTGGAAGATCATGGCTATTTCATTGCCACGCCAGGTACGCATCTCTTCGGGGGATAACTGCAGGAGGTCTGCCGGGGCCTGCCGGGGCAACTGGTACAGGATGCGGCCAGCCGCGATCCTGCCCGGCGCCTGCACCAGGCGCATAAGGGACAGTGCTGTTACAGACTTGCCGGAGCCGGACTCTCCTACTATGCCCAGTATCTTTCCGCGGGGAATGTCCAGCGTGATATTGTTCACTGCCTTTACGGTTTCCTGTTCTACCGCGAAGGTAACGGTCAGGTCCTGGATAGAGACTAGCGGGTCCGGCATATACGATTTTAGATAAATCTACGATCTAAAATCATAAATCTAAAATCGTAGGTGCTTCACAGTTTGGTGGCTGTTGATCAGGTTCTGCAGGGAGTCTATGCCTATTTTCAGGTGGCGGTCTGCAAACTCGGAGGTTACCTTCTTGTCGCTTTCAGCCGTTTTCACTCCTTCCGGCACCATGGGCTGATCGCTCACCAGCAGCAGGGCCCCGGTGGGTATCTTGTTATAGAAGCCTACGGAAAAGATGGTGGCCGTTTCCATATCCACCGCCATGGCGCGGATGCGCTGCAGGTACCTTTTAAACTCCAGGTCATGCTCCCACACCCGGCGGTTGGTGCTGTAGCAGGTGCCGGTCCAGTAGTCGCAGCCGTATTCCCGGATGGTGGTGGAAATGGCCTTTTGCAGCGCAAAAGCCGGCAGGGCAGGCACTTCTGGCGGAAAGTAGTCATTGGAGGTACCCTCTCCCCGGATGGCCGCAATGGGCAGGATCAGGTCCCCGATGCTGTTCTTTTTCTTCAGACCACCGCATTTGCCCAGGAACAGCACCGCCTTGGGGGAGATGGCGCTCAGCAGGTCCATCACGGTAGCGGCGCTGGGACTGCCCATGCCGAAGTTGATGATCGTAATGTCATCTGCCGTGGCGCATTGCATAGGCTGGGCGGTGCCTACCACCTTTGTTTTGTGCAGGGTGGCAAACGCATTGAGATAACTACTGAAATTGGTGAGGAGGATGTGGGAGCCGAAATTTTCCAGCTTTTCTCCTGTGTAGCGGGGAAGCCAATTGGCTACAATTTCTTCTTTTGTCTTCATAGCCTTTTGACACGCAAATGTACGTTATTCCCGCGACATTTTTGCATTAGCTTTGTGCCATGATCGCCATTGAGTTTCCTGCGCCCGATTTTAAAATGGTACGGGAAGGCAGCAAAGAGCTGATATTTGACCGTTACCGGAAGAAGTATGTAACGCTTACGCCGGAAGAATGGGTGCGGCAGAATTTCCTGAACTACCTGGTAAAGGGGCTGCAATATCCCGCTTCGCTGATCGGTATTGAAAAGGAAATACATTTGGGCGAACTGCGTAAACGCTGCGATATCGTGGTATACGACCGCAGCATGCAGCCCTGGATGATCGTGGAGTGCAAGGAAATGAACGTGCCTCTCAGCCTGCTCACCGTGGAGCAGATCGTCCGCTACCACCTGGTGCTGCGGGCGGTGTACCTGGTGATCACCAACGGGGTGAACACCTACTGCTGCCTGTACCGGCCGGAGGAAGGGGAATGGGCATTTACGGCACAAATACCGGCCTACGGGAAGTAAAAAATTAAAAATAAAAATAGTGGCGCTGTCTTTCAACAAAAAGGCAGCGCTTTCTTTTGAAAGGCTGCCTTCCGCTTTTTTATTTTTAATTTTTTACTTTTTATCACGGGAAAATGCCCAACTGCTCGTATGCCGCGCCTACTTTGTCAATAGCGCATACATAAGCGGCCGTACGCATATCATGGATCTTGCTGTTGGTCACCATTATTTCACGCACTTCATGCAGGGCGGCGTGCATGGTTTCTTCCAGGCCGGAGTATACGAGGTCCACTTCATCGGCACCATGGGCGATAAACTTCCTTTCCTTTTCGGAGACTTTCTTTCCGGTCAGGTCCTCGATGGTGCTCAGGATGTGGATGTTCATATTCTCGTCAAAGCGTTTGCCCAGGCGGCCGTAGCGCACATGGCTCAGGTTCTTTAACCATTCAAAATAGGAAACCGTTACGCCGCCGGCATTCAGGAACATATCCGGTACCACGATCACGCCTTTTTTATTCAGGATGGTGTCCGCCTCGGGGGTAATGGGCCCGTTGGCCGCTTCGCCTATGATCTTTGCCTTGATATTGGGCGCATTATCCTTGTGGATCACATTTTCCAGCGCGGCCGGTATCAGGATGTCGCATTCCAGTTCCAGGCCGTCCGTATTCTTTTCCAGGTTCACAGCGCCGGGGAAGCCTACGATAGAGCCGGTTTCGTTCCGGTGTTTCAGCACGGCGTCGGGGTCCATGCCTTTCTCATTGTAGATGGCGCCGTCCCACTCAATCAGGCATACTATGTGGGCGCCGGCGGCATGGAAGTATTTGGCGGCATGGTAGCCTACGTTACCCATGCCCTGCACGATGATGCGCTTGCCTTCCAGGCCCGGCTCCAGGCCTATCCGCTGCATATCTTCCTTAATATTGCACAGCTCCTGCAGGCCGTAGAACACGCCCAGGCCGGTGGCTTCCTTACGACCACGCACTCCGCCCTGTGATACCGGCTTACCGGTTACGCAGCCATAGCCGTCCACCTCTCCGGGCCGGAGGCTGGTGTAGGTATCCAGTATCCAGCTCATTTCCCGCTCGCCGGTGCCGTAGTCAGGCGCCGGCACGTCCACGCCGGGACCGATAAAGTTCTTCCTCACCAGTTCGGCCGTGTAGCGGCGGGTGATATTTTCCAACTGAAAGGGGGAATAATTGCGGGGATTGATCTTGATACCGCCTTTGGCGCCACCAAACGGCACGTTTACAATGGCGCATTTATAGGTCATCAGCGCTGCCAGGGCCATCACCTCATCCTGGTTCACTTCCTCGCTGAAGCGGATACCGCCTTTACAGGGCAGTTTATGATGGGAGTGCTGCACCCGGTAAGCTTCTATCACCTCTATCCTGTCGTCTACCCTTACCGGGAATTTGATGCGGTATACGGCGTTGCAGGCTTTGATCTGCTCCAGTATGCCTTTTTGCCATTTGGTGAACTGCGCAGCCTTGTCAAAGCTTTTTTCTACACTTTCAAAGAAACTATAATGCTGTTCTTGCGACATAAAAAATTGTTTTGGAGATATTGTTCTGGTTATGGTTTAGACTGTTGTTGATGTTCCAGCTTACTGATCTTGCGATCCAGCCTGACCAGGTATAACACAATACAAATAAAAATGATCGTCAGCACCGTTACTACTACATAAATTTTGCCATTGCTGCGCAGCAATTCATTTACGGGACCGGTTTCCGTGTTCTGCTGTTGCGCCTGCACCAGCAGGGAGGGAAGTAATAAAGCCAGGGTAAGGAAAAAGTAAGACGCTCTGTTGATCATTTAAAAATATTTTTTAGCTCTAGTCTTTTATAGCGTACCCGCAAGGTGTAGATCCATACGCCCAGCAATGTCCAGCCGGTAAATGCGGGATAGAACACCATCATCAGCGTGCCGCTGGTGTCCTTTCCCCGGAAACCCGGGCTGGTAGCGCTGCCGGGATGCAGGGAATCCACCATGCGGGGAATGATATACGTTAAAGGTATTAACAGGGCAAAAGCAAAGATGTTATAGATGGCAGACACCCTGGCCCGCTTGTCGATATCCGTTACAGACATGCGCAGCACCAGGTAGGCCAGGTAAATGAGCAAGGCCACGGCCGTGGATATCTGCTTGGGATCGCTAGTGAGCGTGCCGCCCCAGGTGTAGGTGGCCCACACAGAACCGGTAACAAAGCCCATCACGCCAAACAGTACGCCTACATTGGCCGCGCAACTGGCCAGGATGTCTTTTCTCAGGTCGTATTTGCCCAGGTAAAGGATGGAATTGACTACGGAAATGGTGAACAGCGTGTACATGCTAATCCACATCGGCACGTGAAAGAAGAGGTTGCGCGTTGACTGCTCGTTGTTTTCTATGACCGGTATCTTTACCAGGAACCCGGCTATGATCGTGTATAAAAGCAAGAGTACCGCCAGCGCTTTCCACCAATGTTTTGCCATTTTTGTCAGCTATATATTGGGGGCAAACCTACAGGTTTTATCACTAATCACAAAATATTACAACCGGTTACAGCCGCCCTAATCTTTCCATAAAAAGGGGAACAGGATCATGGCCAGGCCGATGATCAGCACATCCATCCCGGCCAGCAGCAGGAACATGTTGGGCAATCCCGGCTGGAGAACGGGCACAAAGGCCGAACGGGCGATGTTGGCCAGCAGCATCAGCAGCGGCATCATGATGGGAAAGCCCATGATGGCCATCAGGGCGGCATTCTGGTTGGCCTGGGCGGCAATGGCGGCCAGCATGGTAAACAGCAGGGAGAGGCTCAGCCCTCCCAGCATGACCACGCCTGTAAAGTAGCCGATATTAATGATGGGATTGCCCAGGAATATGATACAGCTTACCAGGGCAATGACGCTCATCAGCCCCATTAACAGGATGTTATACAGCAGCTTGGCGGCGATAAAGCAGCGCGGATGCACCAGGGAGTAGAAATACAGCAGCCGGCCCCGGCTTTCCTGGATAAAGCTTTTGGCAATGGCATTCACGGATACAAAGAGCTGCACCACCCAGAACAGGGCGTTCCACACCTTTTCTTCCGGCTGGCCCATCATCATATTGATCACAAATACGGTGGAAATGATATACAGCAGGATACCGTAGAAGGCGTATTTCTGGCGCAGTTCCAGCACCAGGTCCTTTTTTACCAGGGTAAGCGTTTGATGAATGACAGGCATACCGGGCAAAGATAGTCAGCATTTCTCTATCTTCGCTCCTTAACAATCGCAACCGCATGCAAAAAATACTGGTAGCCAATCGCGGGGAAATTGCCTTACGGGTAATGCGCTCCGCCAGGGAAATGGGTATTCAGACCGTAGCCGTGTACTCCGAAGCGGACCGTACCATGCCTTTTGTGCAATACGCCGATGAAGCCGTTTGTATAGGCCCGCCCCCTTCCGGCCAGTCCTATTTACTGGGCGACAAGATCATTGCCGTAGCCCGGCAAACAGGTGCAGATGCGATACACCCCGGCTATGGCTTCTTAAGCGAAAATGCCCGTTTTGCGCGGGCCGTAGCGGAGGCCGGCCTTATTTTCATAGGCCCGGATGCGAACGCCATCGAGATGATGGGCAGCAAGCTGGCGGCCAAACAGGCGGCGCAAAAATTCGGCGTGCCCATGGTGCCGGGCACGGAATCGCCGCTGCGCAGCCTGGAGGAAGCACAGGAGGTGGTAAAGAAAACCGGGTTTCCCATCCTCATCAAGGCCTCCGCGGGCGGCGGCGGCAAGGGCATGCGGGTGGTGAACAACGAGGCAGAGCTGCCCGAGCAGATCCGGCTGGCCAAAAGCGAGGCCATGAGCGCCTTTGGTGACGATGCGGTATTTATAGAAAAATATGTGGCCGCACCCCGGCATATCGAGATACAGGTGCTGGGCGACCAGCACGGCAACTACGTATACCTGTTTGAGCGGGAGTGCAGCATACAGCGCCGGCACCAGAAGCTGGTGGAAGAGGCGCCCTCCTCCTGCCTTACGCCGGCCATCAGGGCCGCCATGGGCAAATGTGCGCTGGACGTGGCCCGTGCCTGCCGCTACCATGGCGCCGGTACGGTGGAGTTCCTGGTAGACGAAGCGCTGAACTTCTATTTCCTGGAAATGAACACCCGCCTGCAGGTGGAGCACCCCGTTACAGAAATGATCACGGGGCTGGACCTGGTGAAAGAACAGATACGGATAGCCCGGGGAGAAAAGCTGTCCTTTACCCAGGACAGCCTGCATATCAACGGGCATGCGATAGAGCTGCGCATCTGCGCGGAGGATCCGGCCAACAATTTCCTGCCGGACACCGGCACACTGACCACTTATATCCGCCCGCAGGGCTACGGGGTGCGGGTAGACGACGGCTATGAGCAGGGAATGGAAATACCGGTGTACTATGATTCCATGATCTCCAAGCTGATTGCCTGGGGCGCCAACCGGGAAGAGGCGCGCCTACGACTGCTGCGCGCCATTGAAGAATACCAGGTAAAAGGCATCCATACCACCCTGGCCTTTGGCAGTTGGGTCCTGCAGCACCCGGCTTTTATTGAGGGTAAATTTGATACGCATTTTATTGGCAAGCATTTTGTCCCTTCCCTGCTGCTGCAGCCGGACGCCACCGCTGCCCGTGCTGCGGCTATATTGGCGGCGCAGCTATGGCAGGAGAACCGGGAGGTACAAGGCCCTGCGCCTGCTCCTGCTGTAAACGGCCAGTGGAAAAAACGGAAAACATTGCGATAAGTTGGCCCGCTGCGGTTTTCTTTCAGGCAAAATGTTCTAAATTTGTGATATTTCTATAATATGAAGCGATATTATATAATATGAGACGGTTTATCCTGCAGTTTATCGATTTCTTCTACCGGCCGTTTGCCAGGCTGCTGCCACTGCAAACGTTCCGATACCTCGCCTGCGGAGGCGGCAATACCCTGCTGGATATCTTCCTCTACTTCATTATGTATAATTTCGTGCTGGCCAAGCAGATGGTGCACCTGCCCTTCCTGACCATCACACCGCACATCGCCGCCCTGTTCATGGCCCTGGCCATCACTTTCCCTACAGGTTTCCTGCTCAGCAAATACATTGTATTCTCCGAATCCAACCTGCGGGGGCGCATCCAGTTGTTCCGCTACTTTATGCTGGTAAGCGCCTGTATCTTACTGAACTATGTGTTCATGAAGGTATTTGTAGAGATCTTCCACATTTACCCCACCATTTCGAAGATATTGACCACATTTTTCGTGGTATGCTTCAGCTACCTCACGCAGAAGAAATTTACATTTAAGGTAAAGTCTGAAAAACTGAAGGCGTTTTAAAACCTGTCAGGTCTCGCTGTAATAACAATGTCTGCACCGGGGCTCATACAGGCTTTGCTCTCCCAGTAAAACGGTTTCCCTGCTGGCGTTTTTACGGTAAGAAAAACTGGCAATGTTGCCGCACTTTACACAGATGGCGTGCAGCTTTGTGATATAGTCCGCCTTGGCCAGCAGGTTGGGCATGGTGCCGAAGGGGCGGCCTTTATAATCCATATCCAGCCCGGCCACGATCACGCGTATGCCCCGCAGTGCCAACTGGTCGCATACATAGGGCAGCTCCGCATCAAAGAACTGTGCTTCGTCTATACCTACTACATCCACTTCCTGGGCCAGCAACAAGATCTGCTGTGAATTGTCAATTGGGGTGGACATTACTTTATTCTCGTCATGCGACACAATATCCTGCTCATCATAACGGGTATCTATACCCGGTTTAAATATCTCAATCCGCAGGTTGGCAATCCTGGCTCTTTTCAGCCGGCGTATCAGCTCCTCCGTTTTACCGGAAAACATAGAGCCGCATATCACCTCAATCCACCCTCTGCGCTCCCCGGCAAGGGAAGGTTCAATAAACATATCATGCCGTTTTAAATTAGCAAATGCGTGAAAAACGCTAACTTTATGCAAAGAAAATAAATTCTCTCACACTGCGTTAACAAGTTGAGAATTACCTTCAATTCTATTAAGGCATGGAAAAGATCAGTGCATTAATTGACAAATTGCAGGAGTTAAAAAGCTCCAACGCAGACCTGCAGGCCATATCCTATTATGCGCAACTGCTGCAGGCGGAGATATTGCATGCCCGTACTCTTCAACGCACGCAGGAGCAGCAGGCCGAAAGGCAGCCCCAGCGCCATATTGCGGTGATCATGCCTTCGCAGCCGGCACAAGCGGCTACCGCGGCCGCCGTTACAGCGCCTGCTTATCATAACGGATATACGAATTCACATCACGAAGATATTGCAACAGTGGCCCCCGCGCCGGAAAGGCAGCAGCCACCCATAGCGCCTGCGCCGGAGCCCATACCGGAGCCGGTGTTACCACCCCAACCGGTGGCAGCCACTCCTCCCCCTGCACCCCCGGTTACAGAAAGCGCAGCCGCTGCGCCCCGGCCCGTGCAGGAAAAACCAGCCGCAGCCGCCACCCTGTTTGACATAGAACAGGCCCCTGCTGCGGCTAAAACCAAAGAGACCAATAGCTTACGGAAGGAGATCAATGAGCTGGTAGCACAGCATACGCCCTCCCTGAACGACCGGCTCAAGCAAAGCAAATCAGAAATAGGCGACCGGCTGGGAGAAATGCCCGTAAAGGACCTGAAGCAGGCCATTGGTATCAACGACAAGTTCCAGTTCATTCAGGAACTGTTCCGGGGTGATGTGGATATGTACGAACGTTCCATCAAAACCATCAACGAGTTCCGCTCCCTGCAGGAGGCGGAGTACTGGATAGAACGGGAGCTGAAGATCCGGCAGGGCTGGCTGGACGACACCCGCGTGGTGCAGCATTTCTATACGCTGGTCAAAAAACGTTTTTCCTGAATATACGCCAGTATTTTATCGGTGGCCCCCTTGTTCTCCGCTACATAGCGGCTGGCCTCGTATCCCGTTTGCGTGCAAAGCTCGTCATTCAGCAATAGCTGCTCCATTTGCTGCGCCAGCGCCGGCGCATGCGGCACGGTATAAGCGCCGCCAGCGGCCAGCAGTTCCACTGCTTCCGCATATTTATCGTACACAGGGCCAAATACCACGGGTTTGCCATAGGTGGCCGGTTCCAGCACATTATGTATGCCCCCGCTGTCAAACCCGCCGCCTACATAGGTTACGCAGGCATAGCGGTACAGGGAGGAAAGCATACCGATATTATCTATGATCAGCACCTGCCCGGGATGTTCCACGTCCACATCCGGCAGGCCGTCTGCCTGTACGCCGGATACCAGCCCCGAATACAACAGCGCGCCGGGGAACAGCTCCCGTAAATGCCTGATATGCTGCGCATTGATCTCATGCGGGGCGATGATCAGGCGCCGGTTTGCCTCATAATGGCCTGCCCACCAGGCAGACAGGGCGCTTTCATCGCTCTCCCAGGTGCTGCCGGCCACTATTACCTGCGCCTTGCCGCAGAAGCGCTTTACCAGCGGCAGCTCCACCGCCTCCTGCTGCAGCGCCCATACCCGGTCAAAACGGGTATCGCCAGCTACCGACACATGGTTGATCCCGATCTGCCGGAGCATTTCCAGGGAGCCCGCATTCTGTACAAAGATGTGGGAGAGCTGCCGCAGCAGGCGGCGGTACAGCCCCCCGTACCATTTAAAAAAGGGCTGCCCCTCGCGGAAAATGCCGGAAATGAGGATGGCCGGCACCTGCCGCCGGTGCAGCGCTGTCATAAAGTGGTACCAGAACTCGTACTTGATGAAAATGGCCAGCCTGGGCTGCGCGATCTGCAGGAAACGGCGGGCATTCCCCCGGGTGTCTAACGGCAAATAGTACACGTGATCCACGCCTTTATAGTCCTTTCTTACTTCGTAGCCGGAGGGGGAAAAGAAAGTCAGCAGCAAGCGGCAGCCGGGGTGCTGCTTCCGGAGCGCTTCCAGTACCGGCCGGCCCTGCTCAAACTCCCCCAGGGAGGCGGCGTGCACCCATATGAGCGGAGTTCCACTATCCTTGCCCAGGTCCTTTTCCATTCTCCCGACCCATTGCCGCCGCCCATCCAGCCACAGGCGGGCCTTACGGTTACCGGTAACGGCCGCTATGGTCAAGCCCGCTTTATACAACTGAATGGCTATATTATATATAAAGGTGGTCAGCATTGCACAAAGATAATCGCCATCCAACGCCAATTTTTGTAAATTTGCACACTTTAAAACATTTTAAAATACCTATTCCGCATGGTTCCTATTCAGATGGTGGATTTGAAACGCCAGTACGCAAAAATAAAAGAGCAGGTAGATGTTGCGATGCAGGAGGTGCTGAAAAGCGCCGCCTTTATTAACGGAGCCCCGGTACAGCAGTTTGCCGCGGAATTACAGGAATACCTGGGAATAAAGCACGTAATACCCTGTGCCAACGGTACAGATGCGTTACAGATAGCCATGATGGCAATAGGACTGCAACCTGGCGATGAGGTGATCACGCCTTCCTTTACGTTCATAGCTACAGCGGAGGTCATTGCCCTGCTGCAGCTAAAACCGGTATTTGTGGATGTGGACCCGCAAACCTACTGCCTGGACCCCGCCGCCGTGGAAAAGGCCATTACGCCTAAAACACGCGCTATTGTGCCGGTGCACCTCTACGGCCACAGCGCCGATATGGAACCGCTGATGGCCATTGCCCGCAAACATAACATCACCGTGATAGAGGACAATGCCCAGGCCATTGGCGGCAACTATACCTTCCGGGATGGCGTGGTAAAAAAGACCGGCACCATCGGGCATATTGGCTGCACCTCCTTTTTCCCTTCCAAGAACCTGGGATGCTACGGGGATGGCGGCGCACTCTTTACAGACGATGAGGAGCTGGCTGCCCGGATAAAAATGGTGGTCAACCACGGCCAGTCCGCCCGTTACTATCACGATGTGGTAGGCGTCAATTCCCGGCTGGACACCCTGCAGGCCGTGGTGCTGCGCATCAAGCTGCAACTGCTGGATGAGTATATTGCCGCCCGCCGTGCCGTGGCAGATGCTTATGACGCTGCTTTTGCCGGCATTCCGCAGATCACGGTGCCTTACCGCGCCCCTTACAGCTATCACGTGTACCATCAATACACCCTGCAACTGAACGGGGCCAGCAGGGACGAGCTGCAAAAGTACCTGCAGGAGCGTAATGTTCCGTCTATGATCTATTACCCGGTACCGGCCCACCGGCAAAAGATGTTTGCCGGGTTTGGCGGCGCTGATTTCCGGTTACCGGTTACCGATGATCTGACCACGAAAGTAATTTCCTTACCGATACACACTGAAATGGACCAGGACCAACTGGCGCACATCATTAATTCAGTTCAATCATTCTTAAACTAAACACCCCGCAATGAGAATCACCGTAGTAGGCACCGGTTATGTAGGCTTAGTCACCGGCACCTGTTTTGCAGAAACAGGGAACAATGTCACCTGTGTGGATATTGACGAGAACAAAGTAAAAAAATTATCCTCCGGCCAGATCACCATCTACGAGCCGGGACTGGAAAAGCTGTTCGAGCGCAACCTGAAGGAAGAACGACTGCATTTTACCACCAGCCTGGCAGAAGGCATTAAGGACGCCCAGGTGATTTTCCTGGCCCTGCCCACGCCCCCCGGCGCTGATGGTGCTGCAGACCTCTCTTTTGTATTAAAGGTGGCGGAACAGTTGGGCAAGCTGCTCACTGATTACAAGGTGATCGTGGACAAGAGTACGGTACCCGTTGGCACCGCCGAAAAAGTGCAGGCCGCCATTGCGCAGCACTGCCAGCATGAGTTTGACGTGGTATCCAACCCGGAATTCCTGCGGGAAGGCGTGGCCGTGGAGGACTTCATGAAGCCGGACCGCGTAGTGATAGGCACCCGTTCTGAAAGGGCCCGCAAGGTAATGGGCGACCTGTATGCGCCTTTTGTGCGCCAGGGCAACCCCATCCTGTTCATGGATGAAAGATCCGCCGAGCTGACCAAGTATGCCGCCAACTCTTTCCTGGCTACCAAAATTTCCTTCATGAACGAGGTAGCCGTACTATGCGAAAAGCTGGGCGCTGATGTGGACATGGTGCGCAGGGGCATTGGTAGCGACGACCGCATTGGCAAGCGCTTCCTGTTCCCGGGCATTGGTTACGGCGGTAGCTGCTTTCCCAAGGATGTGCAGGCGCTGGTAAGGTCCTCCCAGGAAGTGCAGTATGATTTCAAGATACTGAATGCCGTGATGGACGTGAACGAAAAGCAAAAGCTTTTCCTGCTGCCTAAAATAAAAGCCTACTTTAACGGCGAGCTGCGGGGCAGGCGTTTTGCGTTGTGGGGCCTGGCCTTTAAGCCCAATACGGACGATATCCGAGAAGCACCGGCCCTGTACATTATAGAATCGCTGCTGCGGGAAGGCGCGGAGCTCTGCGTGTTTGACCCGGAAGCCATGGCCAATGTACAGCAACTGCTGGGCGATAAGATACAATATGCCGATCACCAGTACGATTGCCTGCAGGATGCGGATGCGCTGATCATTGCCACGGAGTGGAGCGTTTTCAGAACCCCGGATTTCGACAAGATCAAAGAGGAGCTGAAAAACCGCGTGATCTTCGACGGCAGGAACCTGTTTGACGTACAGCGCATGCAGGAACTGGGATTTTATTATGAAAGCGTGGGCCGCGCAACAGCAACGGCCACGCAGAATGCTGTACCTAAAACGCAGAACGCTTAATACGGAAGCGTTTTGCATTCCACGTTCAGCATAAAATTGCTATTATGAGTAAAAAAAGAGTTTTAATAACCGGCGCCGCCGGCTTCCTGGGCTCACACCTGTGCGACCGGTTCATTAAGGAAGGGTTTCATGTAACAGGCATGGATAATCTCCTGACCGGCAACATCAAAAACATTGAGCACCTGTTCCCTTTACCGGAATTTGAATATTATCACCACGATGTAACCAAGTTTGTGCATGTACCAGGCAACCTGGATTACATCCTGCACTTCGCCTCTCCCGCCAGCCCTATTGATTACCTGAAGAAGCCCATACAGACGCTGAAAGTAGGCTCCCTGGGCACGCATAACCTGCTGGGACTGGCCAAAGAAAAAAAGGCACGCATATTGGTGGCATCTACCTCCGAAGTATATGGCGATCCTACCGTGCATCCGCAAACGGAAGAATACTGGGGCAACGTAAACCCCGTTGGTCCGCGCGGCGTGTATGATGAAGCCAAGCGGTTCATGGAGTCCATTACCATGGCCTATCATAATTTTCATGGCGTGGAAACCAGGATCGTGCGTATTTTCAATACCTATGGGCCCCGCATGCGGCTGGACGACGGGCGCGCCCTGCCGGCCTTCATGAGCCAGGCGCTTACCGGGCAGGACCTGACCCTTTTTGGCGACGGATCCCAGACCCGCTCCTTCTGCTATGTGGACGACCTGGTGGATGGAATTTACCGCCTGCTGCTGAGCGATTATCACATGCCGGTGAATATCGGCAACCCGGAAGAGATCACCCTGAAGCAGTTTGCAGAAGAGATCATCGCCCTGACGGGCACCAGGCAGAAGATCGTGCACATGCCGCTGCCGAAAGATGATCCCAAACAGCGCAAGCCGGACATCACCAAAGCTAAAGAGCTGCTGGGCTGGGAACCGAAAGTAGGCCGGCAGGAAGGCCTGAAGATCACGTATGAGTATTTCAGGGAAGCATTAAATAAATAAAGAATCATTTCTCAACTGCTACCTTATGCAACGTACTTTATTGATTACCGGAGGCGCAGGTTTTATCGGGTCGCATGTAGTGCGGCTGTTTGTCAATAAATATCCTGACTACAGGATCGTGAACCTGGACGCGCTTACTTATGCCGGCAACCTGGAAAACCTGGCCGACGTGAAGGACAAGCCGAACTACACTTTTGAGAAAGGTGATATTACGGACGAAGCCTTCGTGGACCAACTGTTTACCAGCTACCAGTTTGACGGCGTGATCCACCTGGCGGCGGAAAGCCATGTGGACCGCTCCATTATGGACCCGCTGGCCTTTATCAGGACCAATGTGCTGGGCACCGCCGTGCTGCTGAATGCCTGCCGTAAATACTGGCAGGACAGTATGGAGGGCAAGCTGTTCTACCATGTGTCTACCGACGAGGTGTATGGCACACTGGGGGCGGAAGGCTTCTTCACGGAGGAAACGCCTTACGATCCGCGCTCCCCGTATTCTGCTTCCAAAGCCAGCTCGGACCATTTGGTGATGGCTTACCACCACACCTACCACCTGCCGGTGATCATCAGCAACTGTTCCAATAACTATGGCTCCCATCACTTTCCTGAAAAGCTGATACCGCTGGCCATCCGCAACATCAGGCAAAACAAGCCGGTGCCGGTGTACGGCAAGGGCGAGAACGTGCGCGACTGGCTGTGGGTAGAGGACCACGCCCGCGCCATAGACACCATCTTCCATAAAGGCCGTACCGGTGAAACATATAACATCGGCGGGTTCAACGAGTGGAAGAACATTGACCTGATCAATCTCCTTTGCATGATCATGGACAAAAAACTGGGACGCGCGCCCGGCACCTCCGCCCAACTGATCACTTTTGTGAAAGACCGCGCCGGCCATGACCTGCGCTACGCCATAGACGCCACCAAGCTGAACAAGGAGCTGGGCTGGCAACCGTCCCTGCAATTTGAAGAGGGACTGGAAAAAACCGTAGACTGGTACCTGGCTAATGAAGAATGGCTGCAGCATGTAACCAGCGGCGCCTACCAGCAGTACTACGAAGAGCAATACCAAAAAAGATAACAACAGCATGCCATTTACAGAAACAGGAATACCGGATCTGCTGATATACGAGCCCAGGATTTTTGCCGACAGCCGCGGATATTTTTTTGAAAGCTACAATGCCGGCACCTTTGAGCAGGAAGGGCTGCGTTTTCCTTTTGTGCAGGATAACCAGGCCCGCTCCTCCTACGGCGTGCTGCGCGGGCTGCATTTCCAACTGGAGCCTTATGCCCAGACCAAGCTGGTAAGGGCATTAGAAGGCCGGATCATGGATGTAGCGGTGGACATCCGGAAAGGATCGCCTACATATGGGAAAGTCTTCACCATAGAACTGAGCGCGGAGAATAAACTGCAGCTACTGGTGCCTAAAGGCTTTGCCCATGGCTATGCCGTACTGAGCGAAACCGCGGAGGTGATGTATAAATGCGATAACTTTTACCATAAAGCCAGTGAAGGCGGTATCATTTACAATGATCCTGCGCTGAATATTGATTGGGGCATTGACCTGAAAGATGCGGTCGTGTCCGAAAAAGACATGGTACTGCCTACGCTGGAAGACTGCCATCATAATTTTATTTATAATTCCTAGTGCTCATGCAAAATATTCTGGTAACCGGTGCTAACGGCCAGCTAGGGCAGGCCATCCGCTTAATAGCAGGTCAATACCCGGCCTTCAATTTTATTTATACGGACTGGCAGGAGCTGGACATTACGGATGCGGCGGCTGTGGGCGCCTTTTTTACGGCGCAGCCCATACAGGCCTGCATTAACTGTGCGGCCTATACGGCGGTAGACAAGGCAGAATCTGAAGAGGAGAAAGCCTTTCAGCTCAATTTTGAGGCGGTGCTGAACCTGGCGGAAGCCTGCCAGCAGCACAATGCGCAACTGGTACACGTTTCCACGGATTATGTATTTGACGGCCGGTACTACCGCCCCTATACAGAAACGGACGAGGCCAGCCCGCGCAGCATCTACGGTAGCTCCAAGCTGCGGGGCGAAGCGGCGGCGCTGGGATACAACCCGGAGACCATTATTGTCCGCACTTCCTGGCTGTACTCCCAGTTTGGGATGAACTTTGTGAAACGCATGCGTGAGCTGATGCAGGAACGCCCCTCCCTCAACGTGGTATTTGACCAGGCAGGCACGCCCACCTATGCGGTAGACCTGGCCCATGCACTGCTGCAGATATTAAGCTACCGGCAGGAGCACCCGGATGCTTCCATTGGCGGCGTGTATCATTACAGTAATGAAGGGGTGATCAGTTGGTATGATTTTGCGGTGACCATTAAGGAGCTGACCGGCTCCTCCTGCGAGATATCGCCGATCACTTCCGACCAATACCCCACGCCTGCGGAGCGCCCACCCTACAGTGTGCTCAACAAACAGAAGATCAAGGATACTTTTGGTATCAGCATACCATATTGGAAAGACAGTTTGCAGGAATGCCTGAAATATTTGTAAAAGGAGCTGCTACAGCTCCTTCCTCTCCATCCCCGCTTTCAACGCCTTGTCCATCAGCCGTTCCGCGTACGGACGGGAAAGCTCGTTCAGCGCCGTGATCTTATCCCGGATCAGGTCGCGATTGCCGGTGCCGGTGGCGTCCTGCAAAGCCGCCATGGCCTGGCGGGTGGCGTCCTGTTCCGCCGCGCTCAGCAGCTCGGGGTTCCGTTCCAGGAAAACGGCGGTTACGTCCAGCAGTTGCTGCGCCTCGGTTTGCGTTTCCACCAGCAGGCGCTCCCGGGTATCCTCCCCGGCATGACTAATTGCGTCCAGCACCATTTCTTCCACCACTCCTTCCAAAAGCCCGTATTGCGGTTTTACTTCAATGCTTTGTTCCGTGCCGCTGTGCAGCTCCCCGGCTTTTACCACCAGTATACCATCCGCATTCAATAAAAAAGACACCTGCACTTTGGCCTGCCCTGCCGCCATGGCGGGAATGCCGGCCAGGTTGAACTCCGCCAGCTTGCGGTTGTCCTTTACCAGGTCCCGTTCTCCCTGGTACACCGCTATTTTCATACTGGTCTGCCCGTCCTGCTGGGTAGTATAGCTGCGTGCAATGGTGGCAGGTATCCTGGTATTGCGGGGTATCAGCACGTCCATCAGCCCGCCCATGGTTTCCATGCCCAGGGACAGCGGGGTAACGTCCAGCAGCAGCAGGTCCTTGTTATGGCCGGCCAGGATATCTGCCTGCACGGCAGCGCCCAGGGCCACCACTTCATCTGGGTGCAGGGAATCATTCACCGGTTTCCCGAAAAAAGCGCTTACCCTGCTTTTCACCAATGGCACACGGGTAGCGCCGCCCACCATGATCACTGCATCTATCTCCTCCATGGTCAACCCGGCATCTGTGAGGGCATTTTTGCAGCATTGCAGGGTCTTTTCCACCAGCGGCTGTACCAGCTCCTCCAGTTGTTCCCTTGTGAGCTGCAGTTCGTAATTGTCCAGCCGGTCGTCATAATAATCCCCATCGGAGAGCTGTTTTTTTGCTGCTTCCGCCTTTAGGCGCAACTCCTGCGCCAGTCCCTTGTTGCTGCCCAGGGCCTCCGGCGATATTTCATGCAGGGACGCCCAGTGCATTACAATAGCATAGTCAAGATCATCTCCTCCCAGGCAGGTATCCCCGTTGGTGGACAACACCTCAAAAACGCCATCGGATATTTTCAGGATGGAAATGTCGAAAGTGCCGCCTCCCAGGTCATATACGGCAATGGTCTTTTCCTCACCGGGGTGCAGCCCCAGCCCATAGGCCAGGCTGGCTGCCGTGGGCTCGTTGATGATGCGCAGCACGTCCAGTCCCGCCAATTTGCCGGCATCGCGGGTAGCCTGGCGCTGGGCATCGTTGAAATAGGCCGGCACCGTAATAACGGCCTTGCGCACCGGGGCTTTTAGCAGTTGCGATGCCCGGTCTTTCAGCTCCTTCAGGATATAGGCCGATAACTCCACAGGAGAGTAAGACCTATCGCCGGCCTGTATCTTTACCAGGCTTTCCGGGTCGTCGTCTGCAATGCGGTAGGAAAAGAAACCGGCCTGCTCTTTTACATCATCGTAGGAGCGGCCCATCAGGCGCTTGATGCTGTAAACAGTCTGCCGGGGATGACTGGCCAGGCGCTCCCGGGCGCCATCGCCTACTATAACACGATGGTCGTCCGAAAAATGCACAACAGAAGGCAGCAACGCGCTGCGGTTGTATTCCCGCAAGATGAGGGGCTGCCGCAGCACAGGGTGCATAACAGCCACCAGGCTGCTGGTAGTGCCCAGGTCAATCCCTACGACCATTTCCTTTTCCTCCATAGTAACGCTTTTTAGGGTTATACAGCTTTTGCAGCAAACAACAGGCCAACTGCCCGGTGCAAACTCCCAACTATTTACGTAGGTTTGCACAAATTTAGATCGAACCAATGAACCTGATTGAAGAATTGCGCTGGCGGGGCATGCTGCAGGACATCATGCCGGGAACGGAAGAGCAACTGCAGAAAGAAATGACCACCGCCTACGTGGGATTTGACCCTACGGCAGACTCCCTGCACATTGGCAGCCTGGTGCCCATTCTGCTGCTGGTGCACCTGCAGAAAGCAGGTCACAAACCCCTGGCGCTGGTAGGCGGCGCTACCGGCATGGTAGGCGATCCTTCCTTTAAGGCGGAAGAACGGAAAATGCTGGACCTCGACACCCTGCGGCATAACCAGCAATGCATTAAGGCGCAACTGGAAAAGTTCCTGGATTTTGACCCGGCCCTGCCCAACGCGGCGGAAATGGTGAATAACTATGACTGGTTCAAGGATATTTCCTTCCTGCAATTCATCCGCGATGTAGGCAAGCATATCTCCGTGAATTATATGATGGCCAAAGACTCCGTGAAGAAAAGGCTGGAAGGCGACAGTGGCATGTCCTTTACAGAATTCAGCTACCAGTTGATACAGGGATACGATTTTTATCACTTGTATACGGCCAAAAACTGTAAGCTGCAAATGGGCGGCTCCGACCAGTGGGGCAATATTGTGACCGGCACCGAGCTGGTCCGCCGTAAAGCCGGCGGCGAAGCCTTTGCCTTTACCTGCCCGCTCATCAAGAAAGCGGATGGCAGCAAGTTCGGTAAAACGGAGCAGGGCAATGTGTGGCTGGACCCTAAACGCACCTCTCCCTACCTCTTCTACCAGTTCTGGCTCAATACCACGGATGTGGATGCGGAAAGCTACATCCGCATCTTTACCTTCCTGGATCAGTCCACCGTGGAAGCGCTGATCGCGGAGCACCGGCAGGATCCGGGCCGCCGCCTCCTGCAGAAAAGGCTGGCGCAGGAAGTAACCGTATTCATCCACGGCCAGCAGGAGTACGAGTTTGCCGTACAGGCGTCTGAGCTGCTGTTCCGTAACGATACAGCCGCTATCCTGCAATCCCTCACAGAAACACAGTTGCTGGAGATCATGGAAGGCGTGCCCCAGGTAGACGTGCCCCGTTCGGATCTGGCGGCGGGTAAAGACATTATCAGCTTCCTGGCAGATACCAATATCCTGCCCAGCAAGGGGGAAGCCCGTAAAATGCTGCAGAACGGCGGTATCAGCATCAACAAGCACAAAGTGGAAAGCCTGGATTTCGAGGTCAATCAATCCCTGCTGCTGCAGGACCAGTACATTTTTGTGCAGCGAGGGAAGAAGAATTACTACCTGGTAAAAGCGGTGTGATAAAGAAAAAATAAAAAGTAAAAAAGAAAAATAACAGTGCTGTCTTTCAAAAAAAGGCAGCACTGTTTATTTTTTACTTCAATCCATACTTATACTTATACCTTTCATACAACTGCTTGTGCTTGTCGTCCAGGTTCACCTCGCGGCCCTGTATAAATGCATGGGTCACCTTGCTGGATTTCATATCCAGTATATCACCGGCGCTTACGGCAATATTGGCGTCCTTACCCGGTTCCAGGGAGCCGGTGCGCTGATCGACGCCCAATATTTTAGCCGTGTTCAGGGTAATGGCGCTCAGGGCTTCCTCTTTACTTAAACCATAGGCGCTGGCCGTACCAGCTTCAAACATCAGGTTGCGCTGCTGCCAGAAGCCTTCATTGCTCAGGCAGAACAATACGCCGGCTTTCTGCAATTGGGCGGCCGTTTTATAGGGCTGGTCCACATCATCATCCTGCATCACCGGCAGGTTATGCGGCTGCGCCAGTATCACGGCTATATGGTGCTGCTTCAGCAGGTCCGCTATCATCCAGGAATCCGCGCCGCCCACGATCACTACTTCAAACCCGAACTCTTTGGCAAAATCTATGGCCAGCAGCATTTCCTTTACCAAGTTGCAATGTACGAACAGCTTCTGTTCCCTGGCAAACAAAGGCCTCAGGGCCTCAAATTTCAGGTTGGTCTCGGTATGCTTCTTTTCGCTGATGTATGCCTGGGCTTCACGGAAAAAGGTACGCACTTGTTCTATCTTCTTCAGCCCTTCCTTTACCCGGTCGTTGGCAGGTGTTTGCTGTGCGGCCCTGAAGGGATCGGAGGACGGCAGCAGTTTCGGCATAAAGAAATGTTGCCCGCCGTCTGCTTTGTAGGCCGCATCCTCCCAGTTCCAGGCGTCCAACTGCACCACGGAAGAGGTGCCGGACAGCAGGCCGCCTTCCGGGGCGGTCTGCGCCAGCAGGATACCGTTGGAGCGCAGGGTATTGATCACTTTGGAATCCGTGTTGTAAGCTACTATTGCGCGTACGGAGGGGTTCAGTTCCCCGGTTTCCTCGTAGTCGTTGGTGGCGCGCACCGCCGCCACTTCCGTAAGCCCCAGCTCTGTAGCCGGCGCAATAATGCCGGGGTACACATGCTGTCCTTTCAGGTCTATCACCTGTGCGCCAGCCTCGCCCTGTACACCGGCGCCTACAGCGGTAATTTTCCCGGCGGCAAATGCAATGCTGCCATGGTCAATAACCTGCCCGTTGCCCACATGGATCACAGCATTGGTGAGCACTACCGGCTTTTGCTGTGGCGGCGCAGGATACACCGTAGCCTGGGCAGCAGCCCGGCCTCCGCCTAATCCGGCCAGGCAGGCGATATATAGTAAGTTCTTGCTGATCATAATTGTTTTTTTAAAGTTCATCGCTGTCATTTATCAGGGTGCGCTGGTGCCCGCTTTGCATATCCTCGCAGTTCCAGAGTATCTCGCGGGTAGGCGTCGCCTTCTTCACCGGGGCGCCTTTTTTCTTTTCGCCCAGCATTTTCTGTATCAGGCGGTTACGCTCGGCAGCTATGCGCTGGCGCAGCTCCTGGTCATGCTCCCGGTCAAAGTATACGATCCCGTCCACGATGGTCTTCTCTGCTTTGGCGTATATGCTCAGCGGGTGGTCAGACCACAGCACTACGTCCGCATCCTTGCCCGGCTTGATACTGCCTACGCGGTCGGCTACATGCAGCAGCTTCGCCGGGTTCAGGGTCACCATTTTCAGCGCGTCCTCCTCGGCCATATCACCATACTTCACGCTTTTGGCCGCCTCCTGGTTCAGGCGGCGGGCCATTTCCGCATCGTCGGAGTTAATGGCTACGGTAAGGCCCACACGCTGCATAATGGAAGCGTTGTAGGGAATGGCGTCCTGTACTTCCATTTTGTACGCCCACCAATCGGAGAAGGTGGAAGCGCCCGCCCCGTGCTTTTTCATTTTATCCGCCACTTTGTACCCTTCCAGTATGTGGGTGAACGTGTTCACGGTAAAACCGAAAGTATCCGCCACATGCAGCAACATGTTTATTTCGCTTTGCACATAGGAGTGACAGGTAATGAAGCGCTTGTGGTTGAGTATTTCCACCAGTGCGTCCAGCTCCAGGTCGCGACGTTTGCCGGCGCCCTTTTTCTCATAGTCACGGGCACGGGTAAACGCGTCTGTCAGCACCTGCTCTACGCCCATCCTTGTCTGCGGAAAACGGGATCGCTGGCTTTCGCCCCAGTTGGACTGCTTTACGTTCTCGCCCAGCGCAAACTTGATGAAGGGGTCCCAGCCGGCAAACTTCAGCGCTTCCGCATCGGCGCCCCAGCGCAGCTTTATCAGTTGCGTTTGCCCGCCAATGGTATTGGCGGAGCCATGCAGCAGGTGGCTGGAGGTAACGCCCCCGCTCAGTTGCCGGTATATATTCACATCATCGGGGTTCAGCACATCGGCAATGCGCACTTCCGAGGTAACGGACTGCGTACCTTCATTCACCCCACGGGTAATGGCAATATGGGAATGCTCGTCAATAATACCCGGTGTAAGATGCTTGCCTGTGCCATCTATCACCCGGGCGCTGCCGGCAGGCAGATTTTTGCCTACCTGCGCTATCTTCCCGTTGCGGATCAGCACATCGGTATTTTCCAGCTTACCTTCCTGTTCATTCGTCCATACGGTGGCGTTCCTGACCAGGATATCCTGCTGCTTCGGCAGGCTTTCCCAGCCGTAACCATTAAAAGGATAGTACACTTTCCCCAGCTCCGGGCTTGTCTTCTTTTTGGCGGTATCCGGTTTAGGCGTATAGGCTTTGGCAAAAACGGCGTTCCATTTCACCGGCTGCCCACTGGTATCCAGCCCGTTGCCGCTCCAGGCATTGCCGGATAGTACACCGCTGAGACGCAGGGTACGGGCGCTGCCCCTGGCCGGCGGGAAAGCCAGTCTTACCAGCTTGTCGTCCAGCGCAATGCTGCCCTTCAGCGTATCCTTTTGCTGCACCAGCGACAGCGAAGGTGCGGCAGGCTTACCCTGCACCAGCAAAGTATAGGTGGCGCCGGGAGTGAGCGTCAGGGTATAGGTGCCCCGGATGTCTGTCCAGCCTTCTTCGTTGATGGTATACCGCTGGCCCTGCACCCAGTTCTGGAACAGGATGGTGCTGTCCTCGAACAACGGCCCGGAAGTAATGAGAAAGTTGGCCAGCTTGCCGGCATCCAGGGTTCCCACTTTATCCGATGCTTTGATAAAAGCAGCGGGCGCTTTGGTGAGCGCATCCAAGGCCTTTTGTTCGCTCAGGCCGTAGTCAATAGCCTTACGCACATTGCCCAGGAACTGCTTTACATCCTTCATACCGGCTGCGGTCAGGCAGAAAGGAATGCCTGCTTTTTCAAAGGCTGCCGGTTCCGTAGGGGCCAGCTCCCACTCCTTCAGATCGCTGAGCGCCACAAAGCGCGCGTCATTCGGGTCTTCCACGTCCACAGCCTGCGGAAAGTCCAGCGGCAGGATGAAGGACGCTTTGGTAGCCGCCATTTCCGGCATGCGCTGGTATTCATTGCCATGCGCCTTAATGATATACTGCACGCCAAACTCGTCGCCTATCTTATCGGCCCGCAGCACGTCCCATTTATCTTCCGCTTCAAATAGCTGGGGCAGGGATTGCTGGTCGTTCCAGGACTGCAGGCTCAGGTTAATGCCTTCTTTGGCCGGGCGCCCCTTGTACCATTGCGCATCCAGGTAAGTTTGCCGCAGCAGGGCAATGGCGCCCATCAGCGAGCCCGGGTAGTTCTGGGTGGAGCTGCCTTTGTCGAAAGAATACAAGGCGGCGGCCTGCTCCTGCACCATCACCTTGTTCTCACGGTCGTCTGCCAGCGTAACCAGTGCGCCGGTACCGCGGGCTATCCCATCCTGCTGGTGGGTGAGCACCGTACCAAAGCCAGCCTGGCGCAGTGTTTTGGCCTTCTTTTCATCTGTCTTGAAAATGTCTGCGGCCTGCACTTCGCTTTTAATGGCCTGGTTCCAGCCAAAAGCGCCTTTGGTGTTGGACAGGAACTGCGGCGGGGACCGGTAGCCCCGGCCGCTCTTCTTAACGAGCTCCGTACCATAATCACTGTAAATGTCCACAAAGGAGGGATAAATGTACTTCCCCCGGCAATCGATCACCACTGCATCCTGCGGAATGGCGGCACCGGTGCCGGCGCTCACAATGCGGCCGTCGCGGATCACCAGGGTGGCATCCTGCAGAACGCTGCCGGCTTCCTTTATGATGGTGGCATGGGTAAAAGCGTAGCACCCTTCACGGGGATCGGCCACGCCGTTTACAGGAAAAGTTACCTGCGCCCTGGCATAGCTGCCGGCTAGCAGCCCGCCCAACAGGAGGCAGATCAGTTTAATACGCATGCTGCGTATCCTGGTTGGCACCGGCGCCCGGCGATATAGCGCACCGGCGCCGGATACATGAAACGAGGGTTGGTCCATACGGTCATTTTTATTTTTTGCGATTTAGATCCCGGTTTAGATATAGCTACAGGTTGTGAAGGCTTAAATTTAATACAGCCACAAAAATTTTGTTATATTTTTTATGAACGGTTAGTTTCTGTACCTTAGACGCAGGCGAATTTTCGATTATAAGACACAATTCCTGTTATATGAATAAACATATGATGATGCTTACCGGCGCTTTACTGTGCTGCCTGTTGTTTGCCTTTCAGTTACAAGGCGTTGCACAGGCCAAAGATACCAGCGCCCATAAAAAAGCCCGGTGGAGCGCAGAAGGAAGAGCGGACAAAATGAGCGATAAGCTGTACCGCGAACTCAACCTGACCCACGATCAGGATGAACAGATCTACGCCATCAATGAAGATATTATCCGCCGCCGCGACGCTATCAAGGCCGATAAGAACCTGCCCTCCAAAGACCGCATGCAGCAACTGAAAGCGCTGAACGAAGAACGTTGCCAGCGCTTCAAGACCGTATTATCTCCCACGCAGTACAAAAAATGGAATGACTGGGAAATGAAAAAACGCGAGCACCTGGAGGCTAAACTGGACAAGAAAAAAGAAAGGAAAATGGCAAAACAAACGCCATGAGCCATGCAGCCGTCGCCGATGCCATTTTCCGATCAGCCGTAGCCGCCGTACAGCCGCAGCATTTAATTCCCAAACAGGTACAGGTACAGCCTGACGGTTTGCTGATAGCGGGCCGTTTTTTCCGCCTGCAGCCGGACAGCCGTGTTTTTGTGACCGGCGCCGGTAAAGCATCCGCCGCCATGGCACAGGCCCTGGAAGCCAGGGGCATCCCCTGGGCCCTGCAGGGACTGATCATCACTAAATACGAACATGCGTTACCGTTACAGCATATCCGTGTAGCGGAAGCCGGGCACCCGGTACCGGACCACAACGGCGTGGAGGCTACCCGGCAAATGCTGCAACTGCTGGAAAGCGTGACGGCAAAGGACCTGGTGATCTTCCTGCTATCCGGCGGCGCATCGGCACTGCTGGCCGACTATCCGCCCGGCTCCTCCCTGGCGGATGTACAGGCCCTGTTTGACCTGCTGCTGAAAAGCGGGGCGGGCATTCATGAAATGAATACCGTGCGCAAGCACATCTCCGCGGTAAAAGGCGGGCAACTGGCTGCACGCGTATACCCGGCCCCGTTATGCTCCCTGATATTAAGCGATGTGGTAGGCGACGACCTGGATGTGATCGGTTCCGGGCCTACCGTGCCGGACCGCTCCACTTTTGCGGATACAATGGCCGTACTGGAAAAATACCATCTTACGCAACAGGTGCCCGCTTCCATACAGCAGCACCTGCAAAAAGGGCTGCAAAACCTGGTTCCTGACACGCCCAAACCCGGGCATACCAGCTTTCATCATACGTTCAACTGCCTGGTAGGCACCAACAGCATCGCCCTGGAAGCGGCGGCCCGCTATGCAGAAACGCAGGGCTACCATACCACGCTGCTCAGCAGCACGGTTACCGGTAATGCACACACGCTGGCCCAGGCGCTGGCGCAGCAGGCCATTCGCTGGGCCGGTCCACGCCCGGCCTGCCTGCTGATGGGCGGGGAAAGCACCGTAACCGTTACCGGCCAGGGGTTGGGCGGCCGCAACCAGCAACTGGCGCTGGCGGCGGGCATTACCATACAGCCCTATCCTCACATCACAATTCTCAGCGCAGGCACCGATGGTACAGACGGCCCTACTGATGCGGCCGGCGCCGTAGTGGATGCCGGCATTATGCAACAGGCCGCAGACCTGGGCCTGGACCCCGTAGCCTACCTGGAGAACAATGACGCCTACCACTTCTTTGCCACTGCCGGCGGATTGATAAAGACCGGCCCTACACAGACCAACGTAATGGATATCATGCTGGCGCTGATCAGTTAATAATGAAGAATTAAGAATTAATAATACCCGTTACACGGGTGCTTCATTGCAGCAAAAGTGTTGCGTATATTGTTAATTATTAATTCTTCATTATTAATTATTGCTCTATTTTTGGGGCTTGTACAAAACCTATATAACATGATGCCGAGAATGGAACAGACATGGCGATGGTTTGGCCCAAACGACCCCGTTAGCCTGCAGGATATTAAACAGGCAGGTGCTACCGGTATTGTAACTGCGCTGCATCACCTTCCCAATGGAGCCGTATGGACCAGGGAAGACATCCTGCAACGCAAAGCGGAAATAGCAGCGGCAGGACTTACCTGGTCTGTAGTGGAAAGCGTACCGGTGCATGAGGATATTAAAACGCAAAGCGGACGCTTTAAAGACTATATACGCAATTACCAGCAAAGCCTGCGCAACCTGGCGGCTTGCGGTATCTATACCGTGACATATAATTTTATGCCGGTACTGGACTGGACCCGTACCGACCTGGCCTTTACCGTGGAGGACGGCTCCAAAGCCCTGCGTTTTGAGAAAGCCGCCTTTATTGCCTTTGACCTGTTCATGCTGCAAAGGCCCGGCGCGGAAAATGATTACGATGAAACGGATATCTCCCGCGCCAAAGAGCGGTTTGACAGCATGACCGATGCGGAAAAGGATACCCTGCAGCGCAATATCATTGCCGGCCTGCCCGGATCAGAGGAGAGCTTTACCCTGCAGCAGTTCCAGCAGGCATTGGATAAATATAAGCATATTGACGCCACGCAACTGAAGCTGCACCTGTTCTATTTCCTGCAGCAGATAGCGCCTGTGGCGGAAGAAGCGGGCATTAAGCTGGCCATTCACCCGGACGATCCTCCCTTTCCCATACTGGGGTTGCCCCGCGTGGTAAGCACCGAGCAGGATGCCCGCGAGCTGCTGGCCGCCGCCCCCTATGCATCCAACGGCCTGTGCTTCTGCACCGGCTCCTATGGCGTACGCCCGGACAATGACCTCCCCGGCATGGTGGAGCGCCTCGGCGATCATATTCATTTCATTCACCTGCGCAGCACACAGCGCGACAGCCTGGGCAACTTCTACGAGGCCAACCACCTGGAAGGGAATGTGGATATGTATGCCGTCATAAAAAATATACTGGCCGTTCAGCAAAAGCGCAATACTTCCCTTCCCATGCGCCCGGACCACGGCCACCAGATGCTCGACGACCTGCATAAAAAAACCAATCCCGGTTACAGCGCCATCGGGCGCCTTCGCGGGCTGGCTGAACTGCGGGGATTGGAACTGGGCATTGCGCGATCACTAAAGCATTAAGCCGCCATCTACCGTTATTACCTGCCCGGTAATAAAAGTGTTCCGTACCAGCAGGGCAATGGCCTGCGCAATATCTTCCGGCTGTCCTATGCGGGCCACCGGGCTTGCATCGGCATACTGCCGGAAAGTGGCCTGGCGTGTATCCTCCGGCAGGAAGTTCCACCAGGGGGTATCGATCACACCCGGCGAAACAGCATTCACCCTTAAAGGCTGCAATTCTTTGGCCAGCACCGGCACCATTAGCTCCAGCGCACCGTTAACAGCGCCCAGTCCTGATGTACCCGGCGCCTGGGCCCTGGCGCTAACAGCGGTAATGAAGGTAACACTGCCATTCCTGCTGAGGTAAGGCAGGGCTGCCTGCAGGGTTTGCAATTGCGGAAAGAATTTTTCCTCAAACCCGGCCCACAATTGCGCCAGGTCCAGCTCTTTGAATAGGCCGCCGCCTTTGGCGCCGCTCACAGCCAGCACCAGGTGATCGATCTGCCCGGCGGACTTCATAAAATCTTTCATCTTTACCGCATCTCCTGCATCTACGGTCTCTCCTTTTGCGGTGGAGGGTAATACGGATAACGCCTGTTCCAGTTTCCAGGGGCTCCGGCCGGTAATGATCACGGATGCGCCATCATTGGCCAGCATGGCTGCTGTGGCCAGTCCGATACCGGAAGTACCGCCTGCAATAACTACTTTCATCTGTTATTATTTTTGAAGTATACAATTGATACCTCAAAAGTAGCCGCGGCCAGCGGGAAGGTTTTGCCGGTTCTTGCGAACCGTTTTGCATTTCTTGCTATGCAGGCTGTATGCCTATGCAGATAGTGCGGTAATGGAGGGAGTAGGGTTTATTGAAATCCATATCGGTAAAGCGCTCAAAACCGGGAACGCCCTGTATCATCTCGTACCCGTTTTCGTGCAGCCAGCGCTGTTTTACATATAAAGCATAGGCTGTAGCTACTTCAAAACCACCCATCACGGGGATCTGCGCAATGGTCATACCGCCCAGCGCATAGCTTTCCCGGCCGGCAAACGGGCGGTCCAGGCGAATCCCCGCCAGGTAGCGGCACTGCTCGGGAGCGGTGGTATGCGGCGTATCCAGGTATACGCCGTAAAATTCCGGGCGCCCGGAGATCAGTTCCCGCACCAGGGCCCACTGGTACAACTTCCTGAACGTGGCGACGATACCGGCTTCCTGCGCCAGGTAAGTGATCTCGCAGGCCATGTGGATACGCTCCATGCGCGTAGTAGTGACGGGGTATTGCTGCACATCCGGCGTAAAAGCATCCGTCTTTTCCCGGATGGCCTGCAGCGCCTGTTGCCGGTACTGCTCCGCCGTAATGCCGTACTTTGCCCTGAATGCCCGGGCAAAAACAGACTGCGAGCTGAACCCGCAATCTATGGCAATAGCGTAAATACTTTTGCCGGGGTAGAAAAGCAATTCTTTTGTAGCTTTTTCCAGGCGCAGCCGTAACAGGTATTGCCTGGGCGCTTCGCCGGTATGCTGTTTGAAGAGCCGGTGAAAATGATAGGGAGAGTAATGCGCCTGCTGCGACAAGGCCTGCAATGACAGGTCTTCATCAAAATGCTGGTGTATATAATACAGTATATTATCGATCACTTCCATGGCTATAACAAGATAATAAATATATATTTGGCACTAAAATACTGCGTTATGGAGAGTCCGCTGGACAAAAAATTACAGGATTGCCTGGCAGCAAGACCGCGCATGCTGATACGCATGGTGAGCCTCATGAAAAAAGATATGGACACCCGGTTGATGGAACAGCTCCAGCAACGCGGCTATGCTGATTTTAAAATGGGCGATATGGTGTTCATCGCCAATATTGCGCCGGAAGGCATTATCAATAATGAGCTTGCAAAAAAAGCGCATATCACCAAGCAGGCCATGAGCAAGGTAGTGAAGAACCTGGAAGCCGCCGGCTACATTATTACCCGCAAGCATGAGAGCGACAACCGTGCCACCGTTATTTTCCTCAGCGACAAAGGCAAGGAACTGGTGATAGCCGCCACGGAAAGCGTGCTGGAAATAGAGCAGTACTACAGCAGCCTTACAGGAGTAACCGATATGGAAGCAATGAAGGATGTGCTGCAACGGCTAGTGGACATTCTTTATCCTGGTATGTAGGATTTTAATATTCTGGCACGCAAACTGTATACATCTACCGGCTGTTCAAAAATTTTTGTGCATTGAAGAAGGTTTAATACTTTTATGCCAGCAGCCTACAATTGTAAGAATAACCGGCGATCGTATGACCTCAACACGGCTTTTATATAACGATGATGAGTATATAGACGGCTTGCTGGACAGCTCCCCGGCCATTATAGATGCCATCTACCGGCAGTTCGCAAAGAAAGTCAGCACATTCATATTGCAGCATGGCGGCACCCAAAAGGATGCGGCGCATATCTTTGAAATAGCGCTGACAGACATCTATGCCTATGCGCGGCGGCACCGGATAGAGCTGGCTACCCGCTTTGAACCGTTCTTCATGCTGGTGTGCAAAATAGCCTGGCGCAAAGAACTGCAGAAAAGGCAAATGGATGTAAGGGATGAAGCGGAACCGGAAATTGCCACACTGGACAATACCCATCTTCAATATGTGCGGGAAGTGATTGAGAACGGCGAGAATAAAAGATACTGGCTGCAGCTTTTCCACCAGTTAACAAGCGCCTGCCAGCAGGCCATCAAGCAGGCATTGATCGGTCCGGTAGCCGATGGCGCAGGCACCAACCCCCAGCCTACCGCGGGGCTGCTGCCCAAAATCTTTGCTCCCTGCATGTCTACCCTCATCAAAAGCAGCGTGGTGAGCCGCGCCGGTAAAGAGCTGCCCGCCGGCAGTTGCGAACAGGCAGCGCTGTATGTAATGCAGGGACTGCCGGAAACGGAAAGAGAATCATTTGAGGCGGAGCTGAAGGAAAATACCGCCCTGCAGGAGATTGTGCAGCGCGGCCGCGATGCCATAGACTGGTTGCGCAGAGCCCTGGCGCCGGACAATACACGCCGGGAGTTGGCACAGATAATGGCGGACATGCGCCAACGGTGGTTTTACCCGAAGGACAGGGATGTAAACCGCATTGGCCTGTACGTAATGGGCATTACCGTACTGGCCATCATCATTGCCTCCCTGTTGTTCATCAGCCCCTGGCATAAGGATATGTACCGGCAGTTTGCCGCTACGGAAATGGTGCACCACCACAAGCCCGGCAATGACACTTCAAAGCTGTTGCATGCAGCCGCCCGGCATTTTAACAGGCGCCGCTTTAAACAAACAATAGAGACCCTGAACCAGGTGCTGGAAATAAGCCCGGCCAATATGTATGCCCGCTATTACCGGGGTATCTCGCTGATTGAGACTAACCAACTGGCAGAGGCCCGCAATGACCTGCAGGCGGTTTATGACAGCAATTCCCCCTACCGCTATGACGCAGCTTTTTACATGGGCCTCAGCTACCTGAAGGAAAGGGACAGGCAGCAGAGCCTGGAATGGCTGCTGAAAATACCGGAACAGGCGCCCGTATACTGGAAGGCCAGGAGGCTGATCGACGAACTGCAGTAAGTAATTATCAATTGAACCGACTGTATTGTATAATGCTCTCAACCTCCCCCTTGATGGCCTCATACGCCTGGGCCTTGTCTTTTTTGATCATTACCAGTTGCTGCAATACCAGGTAGTAGATGCCTCCACCGCTGCAACCGTTCAGATGGGCTTTTACAATTTCTTTTTTAACGTCTTCAAAACCGCTGGCATCCAGCTTTTGATAAATGGTATAGAGATCTTTTATCCAGCTCATACATTGGAATTTTCATAGGACATATAAAATTATTAATAATATTTTAAAAAGCAAGGGTCCTGTGAAAAAAACGCTATGAGACAACGGTATGTCTATTCCAGCCATATCACCGGGTTGCGCACCGGGAGGTTGCGCAGCACTTCCTCCACCTGCGGATCGTGGTCCAGCCGCTGCCACAACCGGTAATAGTCACGGTTGTTATAGGCCACTGCGCCAAACAGCAGGAAAGGCTGGGCTACCGGCCAGTTGTTCCAGTACATTACATCTTTGGCAAAGGGCCAGCGGTTTTTATCCTGCACGTAGGAATACAGGAAGGCCATGCCTTTCCGAATGCTTCTGCCATCCGGCAAGGCATAGTCCCACAGGTTGTGATCTTCATCGCTTAATACCTGGCATACCATGGTCATGGCATCCAGGTTAAACAGCGAGTAGCCGTAAGGTTTAGTACGGCGCAACTCCCGCGGGAAGCTGCCGTCAGCGGCCATCTGGTCCGGCAGCAGCACGGTCTTGTAACGTTCTACGCAGAAATCTATCCAGTGCCGGTCGTTCAGGAATCTGGCCAATATGGCTACCTGCATTACCCAGCAGGTGCCATGGTTATTGGCGGCCTTCATTTCGTCCAGCCCGTATGGGTGCGTGGTCATCCAGCGCAGGTAGGCGGCAAACCAGCTCCTGATGGCCTGCAGGTCTGCAGGTGGCAGGGCGCCTGCCTTTTCCATGATGCGCAGCGCCTGCACCACCTCCAGGAAATGAATGGTGTCTATAATGCCGATGCCCCGGCCGCTTACCCGGCCTTTAATGGCCTGAGCATATTGCAGGTCAGGGTTCATCATAGTGGCGGTATCTACAAACCAGGCGCGCGCGTGCTCCAGCGCCTTGCGCAGGTAAGTTTCATCACGGCTGGCCACATAAGCGGCGGCCAGTGCGCCCATTACCCGGCTAAAGCGTACCATCGCGCGGCGGTGCGCCACAAAATTATCCGGGTTGGTCTGCCCGTCCCGCTGTACATAAGGGCTGTCCGGGTGCGCCGGGTTGGGCCACCAGTAGTCCCCTTCGGAGTAGAAATCATGCAGCCCGCCGGCACTACGGTCACAGCGGTGCGCCGTCACTGTTTCCGGCTGCTGCTGCATAGCCCATGCAGCACGGGCCAGTATATCTTTCTTCCGGTCCTTTATGATCTGCTGCAGCCAAGTCTTTTCCGGTTTCAGTTCTACCACGGCGCCATCATGGCCCTGTAAAGTGACGCTGTATTCCCCGGAAAACCGGCCCAGGCGCTTACCCGTCCAGTAATCCACCACTTCGCAGGGCGTGTCCAGCCGGGCGCTGATCCTGCGGGCGGTGCTGTCCCAGTTCAATAATACCAGGTACCTGCCGCGGGAGGTATGCATCCTGCCTACTTCAAATTTATCGTCCTCAAAAGTAGCGGCCTGCGCAGTGGGAGGCACCGCTTTCTTTAATACGTTTAACCGTTCGGGTGATATGGTGGTGAGGTCGTCGCCGCTCAGCAGCATTCCCCCGGTGGCGTAGATAAGTGCCGCATGAAAACGGAACTCATTGTCCGGCATTTTGCCAGTGAGCAGCAGGCAATCCGGGTCGTTCCACCACAGGCGGCCGTTCTGCCAGGCGCGGTACAGGTTTTCACGCCCGGTACCGGCAAAGGTGCTCCACTGCCGTTTAATGTCCATAGAGCTGCGGGAACCGTGTACCAGCCCCAGTGAAGGCCATAATGGATGATTGCAGCCCAGTATAAAAGCATCGCCGGTGCCTTTCAGGATGGCCTGCATACCGCGGCGGTAGGCTTCTATGCGGGTAGCCTGTTTGTCATAAAAATAACCGCCGTGTATGGCGCCCCAAAAATTGGCGTCCAGCTTAAAGTAAGTGCAGCCCCATTGCCGGCGCATGATGCGGAACATTTCCTCCAGGTGCCGCTGCACGGCGGGATGCGTGCCGTCCAGCACGTACCAGGGCTTTAAGCGCCAGCCGCCAAAAGTAACGCGGTCGCTGCGCAGGGGCTTGCCATCGGCATCTTTTACCAACCAGTCCGGGTGCTCCTTATACACCGTAGAATTACTGTCACAGATAAAGGGCGCCACCCAGATGGCCGGCTCAAAACCTTTGCTGCGGATAGTTTGCAGCACCTGCTGTACGTTGCCGCCAAATGATTTGCCTACAGACAGCCAGTCGCCCATATGGGGCTGGTAACCATCGTCTACCTGTATGTACCGCAGGGCGGGCACGTGGTCCTTTATATAGTCCAGGTTATCGTAGATATTCTGCGCCGTTACCCGCGGGCCAAAACAATACCAACTGCACCAGCCCGTTGGCGGATGGGAAAAGGCCAGGCGGGGATGATGCTGCCCAATGCGGCCCGCAAACTGCTCCAGCAGGGCATTCCCGTCCCTGCCCTGCAGCAGCGCCCACTCCTCCAGTTGAAAGACGGCCCCGGGCTGCATCTCGAGGTTTTCCAGGTCCATTACCACTTTAATAGTGTCCGCATTCAGGTAGAACTTGCCAGCAAAACGGCGGCAACTGGTAAAGCCCAGCAGCAGTTCCGGCTCCCCTGCAGGATACAGGCGCAGCAGGTTATACACGGCCAGGTAGCCGGCCGGTTGCGGCAGCTTATAATGACCGGCGTCTGTATAGCGCCCCAGCGGTTGCGGTTTTTCCAGGGTGCCGGTGGTTTGCGACAGCATCTGGAAACCTTCCCCATAAAAGCGAGTGGCGGGCGCCAGTATGCCGCCGGCCTGCGCCAGCACTACTTCTTTGAGCCGCACCGGGGTATTGCCGGTGTTGGTAATACGGGTATTGCAGAAGGGGCCATTCCAGGTGCGCGTTACCTGTACGGTAGCGGGGGCCTGCCGCCCATCCGCTGTAAGGGCCATGGCCCGGCTTTGCTTCATCGCCTGTGCAAATTCATCTGCCGGCCCGGCTTTTACAATGGTAACGGCCAACAGGCATAGACAAATAAAAGGTGTGAATATACGCATGTGATCTGTTTCAGTTTTCCTGGCTGGCAGGCGTTAAAGTGATCTGTTCTCCTGCTTTCATCTTCACATCATACTCATATACTTTCTCCAGCGGCAGGATGGGCAGTTGGCTTTCATCCTTTACTTCCACTTTTACCGGCAGGGGCGCCGGGTAGTAAGGATTCGGATTGATACCGGCAGCCGGCCGGGCCGCCGCCCCTGTAACATGAACGGGCACGCGGGTACGAATACGGCAATTCCCTTCCAGCGCACTGTGGATCACCGCCCCGCTCAGCCGGCCCTGCCGCCAGGCCATATCCACTACAAAACCGCCCCTGGCCTTCAGTCCCTTTACACTGCCGCCGGGCCAGGCGTCCGGCAGGGCAGGCAGCAGGGCAACAGCGCCATCGTGGCTTTGCAGCAGCATTTCTGTAATGCCGGAGGTGACGCCAAAATTGCCGTCTATCTGGAAAGGCGGGTGCGCATCCAGCAGGTTCGGGTAGGAGCCGCCGGCATTGTCGCCCACACTCACACTGTCTGTAGTAGCCAGGAATAATTGCTTGTTCAGCATGGTATACGCATGGTTGCCGTCTTCCAGGCGCGCCCACCAGTTGATCTTCCAGGCTTTGGACCAGCCGGTGCCGCCATCTCCCCGCATCAGCAGGCTGCGTTTGGCAGCCGCCGCCAGCACAGGATGGTGGCGTGGGGTAATAAAATAACCGGGAAACAGCCCGTATAAATGTGATAAATGCCGGTGATGGTCTTCCGGGTCATCCCAGTCCTTGTACCATTCCTGCAGTTGCCCGTACCGGCCCACGTGAAAGGGATACAGCGCCTGCAGCGTGCCGGTCAGCCGGCGGGAAAATGCCGCATCCCTGTTCAAGGCCTGCGCCGCCAGCACGGTATTGTTGAACAGGTCCCGGATAATGGAAAGGTCCATGGTGGATGCGATGCTTACGGAGCCTGTGCGCTGGCCGTTCACCAGGAAATTATTTTCCGGAGAGGTGGAGGGGTTGGTCACCCATTGTCCCTGCGCGTTCTTCACCAGCCAGTCCAGCATAAATTCAGCCGCTGCTTTCATTACCGGGTAGGCGGTATCTGCCAGGAAGGTACGGTTGCCGGTAAAGAGGTAGTGCTCCCACAGGTGGCGCGTCAGCCAGGCGCCGCCCATAGGCCAGATGGCCCAGCGCGGGTTGCCGCGGGGATCGTTGAAGTCTATACCGCCGGCGGGGTTGGTCATGGCCCAGATATCCGCATTGTGATGCGCGGTCCAGCCGCGGGCGCCGTAATTAACGGCAGCGGTTATACGTCCTTTCTCTGCCAACTGCATAATGAAGTTGAACAGGGGTATGCCGCAGGGTGAAAGGTTGGCCGTTTCCGAGGGCCAGTAATTCATTTCCGTATTGATGTTAATGGTGTAGTTGGAGCCCCAGGGCGGCTGCATGGCATCGTTCCACAGGCCCTGCAGGTTCATGGCAGGACCGCCTTTGCGGGAACCGGCTATTACCAGGTAACGGCCGTACTGGTACAGTAGCGTGGTGAGCTGCGGGTCCATATGGCCGCCCTTTGCGGTATAAGCCTGCAGCCTTAGATCGGTAGGCTGGTGTGCGGAAGCATCCCGGCCCAGGTCCAGCGTTACGTTATGGAACAAGCCCTGGTAATCCTGTTCATGCTCCTGCAGCAATTGCGCGTAATCCTTTTCCGCTGCGGCTTCCAGACAGCGCCGGGCAGCGGCCGCCGGGTCCTTACCTTCCCGGCCGGGCGATTTGTGCGGCCCGTTGTAGCTGGTGCCAATGGACAATAACAGCACTACTTCCGATGCGCCCTGTACCTGCAGGCCGCTGGTATCGGCGCGCACCGTTCCGTCCTTTACCCTGGCCTGCAGATGCACTTCGTAATTTGTGCCCTCTCCCTGCGGATCGTCCGCATACACGATCTGCCGCTCCTCCGAAGGCCGGCTGGCTACATAGGCCGGGCACTTGCCCTGCATTACCACATATGCATCATTCACCGGCGCTGTGTGATGCGGCATGGGATTCTGAAAACGGGTACGGAACGTAAGCGCATTCCGGCGGCTGGCGCGGAAGCGGATCACCAGCAACTGCGCGGGATAACTGCAGAATACTTCCCGGGTGTAAGTAACGCCGCCAGCCGTGAAGGAAACGGTGGACAAGGCATTGTTCAGGTCCAGCTCCCGCCGGTAACCGCTTACCGGGCCGGTAATGCCGTTATCAAAATACAGGCTGCCCAGGGTCAGGTAACGGGCGCTGTACAGGCCCATCATCTTCCGGGCTACCTTATCGGCCTCCATGTATTTTTCGTCCCGGAGCAATTGGCGGATATGCGGCAGCAATCGCTTCGCTTCGGGATTATTGCCATCCCGCGGCCCGCCGGACCAGAGGTATCCCTCGTTTAACTGCAGGCGCTCCTGCCGGGTACCGCCAAACACCATGGCGCCTATGCGCCCGTTGCCTACAGGCAGGGCGGCCACCCATTCGGCTGCCGGCTGCCGGTACCAAAGCTTTAGCAGGGAATCTTCCGGCGGCTTTCCATCTCCTTTCCATTTCTCCAGCAAGGACCAGATAGTACCATTGCGCTGGGCGGGTATGGTGATATTATGCACTGCAGCAGCGCCCAGGCGTTCCTGCAACTGCTGCAGGTACAGGCTGCGCGGGGTTACATGCCGGTTGCGGCTTTCCCAGTAACCGGCGCCCTGCAGCAAACGGCCTGTACAGCCAATGCCCCAGTTGCGTGCGCCACGCGGGCTTTCCACCTTGATATCGCTTTTGTAAGAGTAGCAGTTCCAGAACAAGGTTTGCGCGCCGGCCCAGCCATGCCCGGTACCCATCGCCTTCCGGTTCTGCACCCGGATCTGGCCGCCATACACATTATCGAAGAGCAACCCGGTAGCCCAGCGGTGATGCGGCCCTATGTCCGCATGCGTATCCGCAGCGTAGCAATCCAGGAACACATTCGGCCCCGGCACATGAGAGCCGGTCACGTAATCGTGCCGCCCGCCGCGGGTATAGCAGCGCTGCACCAGGTTGAAAGCCGCGCCGCCGGAAAGGTTAAAGGAATATTTACGGCCGCCGGTGGTAACGGATTTCGGGTCCAGCATGGCGCAATCCTCTACCGTATTGTACACCGACTCTCCTTCCAGCGACACGCAGGCATAGCCAAAATAGCAGGCCGTCACCTGCTTTACCCAGCAGTTTTGCGCCCTGCGCAGTACAATAGCCTTCCAGCCATGATCCTCCGCCGTGTCGTTACGGTAGGCCGACTCCAGGCGCAGGGCTTCTATGCCGCATTGCTGTACACGCCTGCCAACCTGCGCGCGGAAAATATAGCCGTTCCCGTAGCGGTCCTGCAATACATCCACCAGGGGTTCATGCAGCGTGATAGTATTGCCCTGTATGGATTTGACCGCACGCTCGTAGGCGGTTGCATAGGCTTCAGCGGTCCAGCCGTATTGCGCCATCTGCAGGTCGTCTATCCAGGTTTGGTTGGGAGTACGCATTACCACCACTGCCTGGCCGGGCGCAAAGCCGGCTGCATCGGCCACCGTAAAGGACCTTGCTCCGGTGGGCACATAGGCAGTAGTGATCTTTTGACGGCTGCCGGGCTGCTCCGCGTACCCGCTGCCGCTACCCCTTACTTCAATGAAGGTATGCTGTGCTGGCTGCGTGGCCCGCAGTAGGGTGCCATTCGCTCCCTGCCCTTCTCCCCGCAGCACAATGCCGCTTTGCGTGATGTGCAGGGCGCCGTTCACCTCATAAGTACCGGCCTTTAGCAGCAGCGCCCCCCGGAAACCGCGGGCATCCGGCCGGAGCTGCGCCAGGGAGTCCAGGGCCTGTTGTATCCGCTGCCGGTTATCGCCTGGCTGTGGATAAAGGGTACGTTTTACCGGTACCTGGGGCAGGGCTACGCCACCCCCCCGGTACCCGGCAAAGGAAAAGTCCGGGATGGTATTTACGGCGTTGTTTTCTCCTTCGTTGGCATAAGCATGGTATTTCAACTTACCATCTGCGCCCAGGTCCACCAATGGCCGGTGCTGCGCAGATGCTGCGCCCAGCCCGGCCAGTAAAAAAAATACAGTCGTTATATATCTCATTGGCTCATGGTTTCACTCCAAACTCCACCACCCGGTCTACCACATGAGCAGGCCCGTTGGTGTTCAGCAAACCGGCGGTGCGCACGGTAGTGGATCTTACGGTATTTAAAAAGTCATTGATCTTTAACTTGGAATCCCGGTCATTGGTCACCTTCAGCGTCATAATGCCCTGTGGGTTCAGTGTATCCGTGCCCGGTGGCAACAGTGTTTTTACGGTATCATTCTCCACGCCAATGCTGCCAAAGGAGCGCTCGCCTTCCACGACCAGGTACAGCAGGAAATTCTTCACCTGCTCTTTTGGATATTCCGTCCAGCTTTGGGCAGCGCGGGTTTTACCGGGTATGGGATTGCCGCTGGAGTCCCGGTCCGGCACTACATAGCGGCCAAAATAGCAATCAGTGGTCACCCGGTTCCTGTTGTCCAGCCGCAATATAGCATCGCGGTGCAGGAGAATAAAAGTTTTCCCGGTTTGGGTATACATGGTGGAATCAAGGCCGGCATAGGCAATGCCCTGCAGCATCAGGTTAAAAACGGAGTCCTGCCCGGGTTGATTGCGGTCCTGCATGAAGGCCCACACGGTCTTGTTGGTATGCGGGTCCGCTACATGCGGCGTAAAATCCCAGTCCTCCTGGACATCCAGGCCGGCCAGGGTGCAGGCGGAGAGGCCGGTCATTACCATGAGCAGCCAGCAGTTTTTGTACAGGAATTGTTGTATGGTTTGCATGTGTGATCGTTTTGGTTATTCAGAATAAGGCGGATTCTGTTTCAGCAGCGGGTTGCTGTTCAGGTTATTCCGGTGAATGGGAAAGAGGACCAGGCGCGGGTCGCCAAAGCCGGGACCGTCGGGCACCCGCCGCTTCAGGACCGGGTCCATGGTGGATATCACCTTGCCGGTGCGTACCAGGTCAAACCAGCGCCGGCCCTCCAGGAACAGCTCGATCTGCCTTTCCTGCAGGATGCCATTCTCCAGCGAGTCGGCATTGGCAAAATCCGCATCTTCCAGGGGAGGCAGGCCCGCACGGGTATGCACCTGGTTCAGCAAGGCCAGCGCCCCTGACTTATCGCCGGTTTTATTCAGCGCCTCTGCGCGCAACAGCAGGATATCCGCCAGGCGGTACAGCGGGAACAGGATGTTGGCCTCCGAATTCTTGGGAAATATCTGGTGCCCGTCCTTGTCTTTCTTGATGGCGTAATACTTATGCATCTTGTCCCGGTTGTCCACGGTCATATCTACGGACATTGGTCCCCGGATATCGTCCGGTGTGGCTACAAAATAGTTCCACAGCGTATCCTCCACGGAAAAGCGGCCATTAGTGTTATTGGCGCCTATCTGGCCGGAAATGTCCGCCCCGCCATCCACCAGGAAATCCCAGTGCAGGCTCCAGATGTTTTCCGGCGTATTGGTAGGGTCGGTGAACAGCTTCTTCCAATCGTCCCGGCTGGCCAGGGAGTACCAGTTCAGGGCCGTCAGCTTATCAGACCATGTCAGTGCATTCCCATAATCCTTTCTCCACATATACACTTCCGTGAGCATGGCCGCCACAGCGCCTTTGTTTACATTGTAAACGGAGGAGTGATCCGTATTCATCATCTCAAAGGCTTTTTGCAGGTCCGGTATAATGATGCCGGTAAATATGCTGTCCACGCTGGTCCTGGCCCGGTAAGGGCTTTCCGCCAGGCTGCTGTAGGCCTCCAGCCATACCGGTGCATCGCCCCAGATGCGCGCGATCCAGAAATAGCAATAGGCGCGGATAGCCAGGCACTGGCCCATATACTGGTCCAGGTCCGCCGCCGGTACATTTTTGATACCGGGCGCATACTGCATCAGGGTATTGGCGCGCAGGATGGTGACATAGAACTGGGACCAATCCGTGCCTTCGGTGGTGGCGCTCAGGCCGTTCTGCGCGTATTGTTTGTTGCCGTACTGCGTTACGTCCAGGTTGTCTGTACGGGCATCGCCCCAGTGGATAAAGTTGGCATCAAAGCAGCCCTGCACCCCGTCGTACACGCCTGCCAGCGCCGTTTTTATGTCGTCCTCGTTTTGCCAGAACTGGTCCGGCGTCAGTTCGCTCTGCGGCTTTTCATCCAGGAAGCCATTGCAGCCGCCCAGGACCAGGCCTGCCATTGTTATTATTATCGTAAACAGGTGATTTTTCATCGTCGCGGAGATTAAAGGTTAATGTTAATACCCAGGCCCAGTTCCCTGCGCCGCGGATAACGGCCATTGTCCTGTCCCGGCTGCAAGGCGTTGCCGGAAGAGAATTCCGGGTCAAACCAGGTGTAATTGGTCCAGGTAACCAGGTTACTGCCATAAATGTACAGGCCGGCGCCTTTGAGCTTTATTCGCTGCAGCAGGTCCGGGTTTACGGCATACATCAGCTTTATATAACTCAAATGGATGAACGATCCATCTTCCAGGTAGCGCGTGCTCACGCGGTGGTTCCAGGCGCTGTTCCTTTCTACCCTGGGCACGTCCGTCACATCGCCCTGTTCTTTCCAGGCATTGTAGATCACGTAAGGCTGCGGGATAATATGCGTGGTATTATAATTATTGAGCGTAGCAGCGGCATTGTTGTAGATCTTTCCGCCCCAGGTCACATTGAAGGTGAAAGACAGCGTAAAGCTTTTATAAGTCAGGTTATTGATCCAGCCGGCATAGAACCTGGGCTGCGCATTCCCGATGATCTGCCGGTCCGCATCGTCTATCACGCTATCCTTCACCGGGTTGTAATACTCCACGTCCCCGCCTTTCAGCAGCCGGCCATTGCCGTACAAACGGTGCACCGTACCTTCATACTTCCGGCCGTTATAGAGATATTCTATAAAAACATTGTTCCCGTCAAAAACCGGCGTCAGGCGCTCCCAGTTATCGTTGTAGGCGTTGGACTCATCATAGGCATATACGCCCAGGTATTTATACCCGTAAAAATCGCCCAGGCGGCCGCCTTCCTGCACCAGCCATTTATCGCCGGATATGAACTGCTCGCCGTTATACAATTGCCGGATGGTGCCTCTTTCAAACGAGATATTGAAAATGGTGCTCCAGGTAAAATTACGCGAGCGGAAAGGCGTGGCATTGGCGGAGAACTCCAAACCTTTGGTCTGTATGCTGCCCAGGTTAATGCGCACGCTCTCGTAACCGGTCTCGGAAGGCAGCAGGCGCTCATACAGCAGGTTTTTGGTGGTTTTTACGTAGTAGTCTGCGGTGAACAGCAGCCGGTCGTTAAACAGGCTCAGGTCCAGCCCTGCATCAAACTGCCGGGTGCTTTCCCAGCTCAGGTTGGGATTGCCGATGCCGGAGGTGGGCACCGCGCCCGTTACACCATTATAATAGGCATTGCCAAAGGTAATGCGCTGCATCGCGTCGTAATTGCCGATGCGCTCATTGCCGGTTTGCCCATAGCTCACGCGCAGCTTGGCATCGGAAAGGTATTTCCGGGACCAGGCCATGAAGGATTCATCGCTCAGGCGCCAGGCGGCCGATACGGAAGGGAAGTTGCCCCAGGGGTTGGCCTTGCCGAAACGGGAAGACCCGTCGCGCCGCAGCGTGGCGTTCAGCAGGTAGCGGCTTTTGTAGCTGTAGCCCAGGCGGCCGAAGAAAGAAGCCATGCTGTGGGCATAGGCATTGGTGCGGGTGCCGCTGTTGATCAGCGTACCGGCGGCATTGGAAGTAAAAACATTCTCGCTGACATAATCCGCGCCGGCAATATCAAAGGAGTTGCCTTTGGCGCGCTCCGCGCTGAAACCTGCCATGGCATTGAAACTATGATCGGTGCCGATGTTCCAGGTATAATTCAGGTAAGCCTGGTACTGCCAACCCAGGTTCAGGTCAAAGCTTTCGCTGCCGTTGTTACGGGTAGGATTGGCGGAACTGATGATCTTGGGAGCGAAAGATACATTGTGCGGTACAGACAGCTCCACGTTGAAATTGGTAGTGAACTTCAGGTCTTTTGCCAGGCTGACCTCGATAAAATTAAAGATGTTGGCGCCATAGGTCTCCGTTTCATCCTTGTCGTAGAGGGCATTGGCCAGCGGGTTCCGGCGGCCGCCTACATAGCCGGTCAGTGAGCCGTCCGGGTAGTACACGGCAAAATTGGTAGGCCGCTGGAAGAGCTGGTTGAAGGTGTTGCCCTCGTTAATGTTGTTCCGCTTCTGGTAGAAATACTGCATGCGGTTGCCGTACTTGAAACGTTTGGAAGGGCTGTACTCAATATTGATCCTGGCGCGGGCGGTTTTGGCCCAGCTATTTACGATCAGCCCCTTGTCATCCAGGTACTGCAGGCTGGTGTAGTAGTTCATATTCTTGCTGGCGCCGCTCACGCTAAGGTCCACCTGCTGGCGCAGGGCCCGCTGTCCTACCAGCTCCTGGTAATCGTTATCCGCGTTGAAGCTGGGATTCAGCGAATCGGCGCTGGTGCCGCTGCTGCCCTGGTGCTGTCGGTACAGCCGCACCTCGTCCGCATTGGCCTGGCGCAGCTTGTGGGCCAGCTTGCCGAACACGCTGGAATACCGCACATCGATGCGCGGCTTGCCTTCCTGCCCCCTTTTAGTGGTGATGATGATCACGCCGTTAGCGGAGCGGGAACCGTAAATGGCTGCCGACGCGGCATCTTTCAGCACTTCGATGGACTCAATGTCATTGGGATTGATGTTGCCGGCGCTTTCGCTCAATACCCCGTCTATAACGTACAGGGGATTGTTGCCGGCGCTGGAAAAGGTGGAAGCGCCGCGGATACGGATGCTGCCTTCTGCGCCCGGCTCGCCGGCATCGTTCATCACCAGCACGCCGGCGGCCTGGCTCTGGAGCGCGTCTATCAGGTTGACCGGTTGCCTTCTTTCAATCGCCTCCCGGTTAATGGAGGTAATGGCTCCGGATACATCACGCTTGGCCAGGTTGCCGTAGCCAATGGCCACCACCTCATCCAGTTGCCGCTGGTCGGCCTGCATGGTGATCGTCAATTTTTTAGCGCCGCCGGCGGGCACCGGTACTTCCTGCGGCAGGTGCCCGATAGCGGAGAACACCAGTACGGCATTGGCCGGAACGCCGGGAATGCGGAAGCGCCCGTCCGCATCCGAGGTGGCGCCCATGCCGGCGCCTTTTACGCGCACGGTTACGCCCGGGAAAGGCAGGTTGTCGGGGGTGCGCACGGTACCGCTTACAGGCACGTTTTGACCGTAAGCAGATGTTATGCCCAATAAGAACAGGGATAGCGCAAGGGATAACATCTTAAGGCATTGTAGAAAATAACCCATAAGAATAAGATTGATGACGTGAAATAATAAAGGACGTGTTACGCAAACGATTGCATTAAAAGAGTGAATGCTTTACATTTTTTGCAAGTGTTTTTAAAGGTGAAAGAAAAGTAAGCTTCTTGCTTATTCCACTACAGGACAAGTGTACACAACTAGTTTAAGCTGCTCTTTTTTTCATAACCGGAATCTGTACCGAAATTACGCAATCGATTGCATTTACTTGCACGTTATTTTCACAAATACAGATAGGATTTTAGCGAAAGGGCCCCTGAATTTGCCTGTAAGCCGGAAAGAAGGCCCCCCGGGCCCGGAAGGAGAGGTTTATACTTTTTTTTTGAGACAGCAGGATGAATATCAATTACTTGCAGCAGCCTGCCCGTAAAGCCACGGGATAATTAGTGTCATTTTAACAATTATAACTATTTTAACGTATATTTATCATAGGATAACACGATTCCGCTGTTCCGAGCCGGAAAGAAATGCCACGTTATGAAAGAAAAAAGCATCATCGCGGACCTGCAGCAGAAGATCGCCCTGTATGAGGACATGAACGCATACCGGGCGCTGTATGAATTACTGAATGAACGGCTGTTCTGGTTCGTCTATTCTTTCGTAAAGTCAAGGGAGGCCGCGGAAGAAATTGTTTCCGACGTGTTCATCAAACTGTGGACCATCCGTAACGAACTGCCGTCCATCGCCAATCTGCAGGTATACCTCTACGTCATTGCCAAAAATTTTTCCAAAAACTATATTATCAGGGAATACAAGTACCCGCATGTGTGCCTGGACGAGATACCGTTGGACGCCACAACCTCCGTCAACCCGGAAGAGCTGTACATCTCCGCCGAAATGGCCGGCAGGATCAACCACGCCATCCGGGAACTGCCGCCGCAATGCAGGCTGATCTTCCAAATGGCGCGGGAACATGGCCTCAAGCACCAGGAAGTAGCGGATATCCTGGGCATCTCCAGGATCACGGTACGCAACCAGCTCACCATTGCGGCCCGGAAAATAGCACAGTCCGTATACCCGCACCTGCAACCCGCCGCCGCCAAACAGCAATCCCGCTGCTAAGCACCCCGTTGGGAATCTGGATTTTGGGATTTGGATTTTTTTTTTCATCTCCTTGGTACATTCTTATTTTTTTATTGTCCTATTGACACATTATTTATAATGAAGGAGGAAAAAATCTGGGAGCTGATCATTTTAAAATTGTCGGGAGAAGCCAGCCCTGAACAGGAAGCGGACCTGGAGGAAGCGATGAAACAGTCGCCTGACCTGGTTTTCCCGCTGGGTATACTGGAAGGGATCTGGAAAAGCAAACCCGGCAACCAGCTACCCGGTACGGCAGACCGCTTTAACCGGCACCTGCAACGGCTGAGCAATCACCTGTCTGAAGACGTGCTGCAATACGATACAGCAGCACCGGCTTCTGCGCAGCCCTCCTCCCGCAAAAAGCTTTACCGGCGGGTGCTCCTGGCCGGCGCTATGGCCGCCTGCCTGGCGCTGGGGCTGATAATGGTATTGCACACCAGGCACAGACAGGAAAAAGCGCCTGCAGCAGCGGCGCAGCACCAGGTGTATACAAAGAAAGGCGCCCGCTCAACGCTGCATTTACCGGACGGTACGGAAGTGTGGCTCAATGCAGGCAGCAAGGTTAGCTACGAAAATAATTTTGCCGGCGGCGCCCGCGAGGTAACGCTGGAAGGAGAGGCTTTCTTTGACGTGGCCAAAGACCCGGACAGGCCCTTCATTATCCATACGGACATGATCGATATCAGGGTGCTGGGCACCGCCCTGAATGTGCGCGCCTATGCCGACGAAAAAGCCACGGAAACGGCCCTGATCCGGGGCGCTGTAGAGATCACCCTGCACCGCAGCCCGGAGAAACGGATCGTGCTCCGCCCGGATGAAAAGCTGGTAGTAAGAAACGACAGCCCGGCGCTTACCAAACCGCTGCCGATCATGACGCTTACGCAGGTGCATTACCTGGAACAGGACCAGGAACCCGCGCCCATGGAAACACTGTGGATGAAAAACAAGCTGGTGTTTGACGACGAGCCGTTGCAGCAGGTGGCCTTAAAGCTGGAGCGCTGGTACGACGTGAAAGTGATCATTGCAGACAAGGCGCTGGAGCAGGTGGAGTACAGCGGCGTTTTTGAGAACGAGGATATTTCACAGGTATTATATGCATTGCAACTGACAGGTAATTTTCACTATACCATCCGGGGCAAGGTAATTACTATAGGGCAATAAACACAAATTCCATTTTTTCACTGAAGAACTGAATTCCACATGAAAGCAGGAGCTACCTAATTTCTACCGTACACATTTATGCAAAAAGGGAGAATGCGCTAACATCCTCCCCTGTACATGTAAAAGACAGATAAAGCTCACGGGGGGTGAGCTATTCATCTTAAACCTAAACATTGCTAAAGTATGAAAAAACTACGAGAACGCTTGTCGTGCAGGGCGGGCAGCCGGACTATTAAATACGTATTGATGATGAAGCTGACCATCATTCTACTCGTGGGATTCATGATCCCCGCATTTGCCAATACCTATGGCCAGAAAAATATCAGCCTGAACCTGGAGCACACTTCGCTGAAAAGCGCGCTGAAGGCAATCGAGGGGCAGGGCTTTTACCGCTTTGTATACAAGACCCGGCTGCTCAGCGGGCAGGAAAAAATATCGGTCAACGTCCAGGATGCGCCGCTACAGGAGGTGCTGAACCTTCTCCTGGCCAACACATCCCTCACCTACCGGAAAGTGAGCGACAAACTGGTAGTGATCATGCACGCCAGCGAACCGGCGGAGCAGGCGGCGGTGGCTATTACCGTTACAGGAAAGATAGTGGACAAGGAGGGCAAGGCCCTGCCGGGTGTAAGCATACAGGAAAAAGGCACCAATAACGGCACGATATCCGAAGAGGACGGCGACTTTACGCTGACCGTTACCGGCAGCACGGCGGTGCTGGTAGTACGGCTGGTGGGATATGAAACCAAAGAGATCCCCCTGGCGGGGCATACCGGCTCCCAATTGAATATAGTGCTGGAAGTGTCCAACAAGGCGCTGCAGGAAGTAGTAGTGATCGGTTACGGCACACAACGGAAAAGCGATATTACCAGCGCCGTGGCCACCGTAAAATCGGAGAACTTTGTGAAAGGCGCGGTGGTGGATGCCGGCCAGTTGCTGCAGGGCAAGGTTGCGGGGCTCTCCATCTCCGCTCCCAGCGGCGATCCCACCAGCGGCACCCAGATACTGCTGCGCGGCAATACCACCCTGCTGGGCGCCAACGCCAACCCGCTGGTGCTGATAGACGGCATTCCCGGGGATATGCGCACGGTGGCGCCGGAAGACATTGAGTCCATTGACGTATTAAAAGACGGCTCTGCGGCCGCTATCTATGGTATCAGGGGCACCAACGGCGTAATCCTCATCACCACCCGCAAAGCCAGCGGCAATTTTGTAAATACGGTGGAATACAGCGGTTACGTGAGCACCGAAACCATGGCCCGCAAGCCGGATATGCTGACAGCCGCGGATTACCGCGCCCAGATCGCGGCCGGCACCCGGGATGCTGCCTGGGATTACGGCGGTTCCACAGACTGGATCAAAGCCGTGACCCGTACCCCGGTTTCTCATGTGCACAACCTTACCTACCGTGGCGGTAATTCCCAGACCAATTACCTGCTGAATATCAACTACCGCTCCATGGAAGGCATCTTCCAGAAATCGGACGACCAGATATTCCGGGGCCGGGTAGACATTAATCACAACATGCTGGACGGCAATCTGAAGTTCAACTTCGGCATGATCAGCTCCCAGGAGAAATACACCACTACCGGCGACGGCAGCAGCTTTAACGGCTATACCTGGCGGCAGGCCATGTGGCAGAACCCCACGCAGCCCATCCGCGACAGCGCCGGCAACTGGTTTGAAAAACCTTCCCTGTTTGAGTACGAGAACCCGCTGGCCCGCCTGTATGAAAGCGATGGCAGGAATACGGAGCAGCGGACGCGGTACAACGGCAATATTACGTTGACGCCCATCCAGGGGTTAAGATTGAATGCCCTCTTCTCCTACTCCAAGTACAACCAGTCCAGGGGCTATTCGGAGACCAAGCAGCACATCTCTACCCTCAGGGACGGCCGTAACGGGTATGCCTCCGTGGGCGCCGAAGAAAGCGTGGACCGGCTGATGGAACTGACAGCAGAGTACAGCAAAACCCTCCGCAGCCACCGGTTCACCGTACTGGCGGGCTACAGCTACCAGGAGAATGATTTCAGCGAAAACTGGATGCAGAACTGGGATTTCCCCACGGACATTTTCAGCTATAACAACATCGGCAGCGGCAATGCCATCAAGGAAGGGCTGGCGCCGGAATACAGCTTCCGCTCAGAAACCAACCTGATCGGCTTTTTTGGCCGTGTTACCTACAGTTATAAGGACCGCTACCTTTTCCTGGGCAGCCTGCGCCGGGAAGCCGCCAGCCAGTTATATGGCGCACAGAAACCCTGGGGCAACTTCCCGGCCGTTTCCGTGGGATGGCGTATTAACCGGGAGCCTTTTATGCAAAACGTGACCATCTTCGACGACCTGAAACTGAGAGCCGGTTACGGGGTGACCGGCACGGCGCCTTCCGCGCTCTTTTTAGGCGTAGCTACCCTCACCTATGGGGATTATTACCTGCTGAACGGTAACTGGGTAAGGTCCCTTACCCCTTCGCAAAATCCCAACCCCTACCTGAAATGGGAGGAAAAGAAGGAAACCAACCTGGGCCTGGATTTTTCCCTGCTGAAAGGCAGGATCAGCGGCAGCGTAGATTATTATATCCGCGATATTGACGGCCTGCTCTGGGAATACCAGGTGCCCAGCCCGCCCAACCAGTACCCCGTTACTACCGCCAATGTGGGCGTAATGCGGAACAGGGGCGTGGAAGTGCAGCTAAACCTGGTACCCGTTCAGAAAAAGAATTTTGAATGGAGCACCACCCTTAACTATAATACCAACAGCAATAAGCTGCTCCGGCTCTCCAACGACCTGTACCAACTCGCTACCAACTATTTTACTGAAGGCGCCGCGGGTGTGCCCATCCAGACCCACACGCACCTGGTAGAGATCGGGAAGGAGATCGGGAATTTCCATGGCTACAAGGTGATCGATATTTCCGAAGACGGGAAATGGATTTACGAAGGGAAGGACGGCAAACCCGTGCCCTACGACCAGTTCAACCGCGGCTTCGAAGACAAGAAAGTAATCGGCAACGGCGTGCCCAGGTTCCATGCGGCGTGGAACAACACGCTCCGGTACAAACGCTTTGACCTGAACGTGACCATGCGCGGGTCCTTTAATTTCCAGATCATCAACTCGCAAAGGATGTATTACGAGAACACGGGCTACCAGCAGGTGAACCGCCTGAAATCCGCCTACGACAAGGTATTCGGAAAGGCAGTGCTGAACACCAACCTGCCGCTGGAATTTAACAGCTACTACGTGGAGGACGGCGATTTCTGGAAGGTAGACAATATTGTGCTGGGTTATAACCTGCCGGAAACAGGTATCAAACACATCCGTTCAGCCAGGATATATGTATCCACGCGCAACACCTTTATGATCACCGGGTACAAGGGCATAGACCCGGAAGTAACCTGGACAGGACTGGCGCCGGGCAACGACTCCCGCGACAAGTATCCCACTACGCGTGCTTTTACCATTGGTCTTAACGTAAACTTTTAACAGATGAACAAGCAACATTATTCTATTATAGTAATCGTCTTTTTATGCCTGTTACCGGCGCTTTCCTGCACCAAGCTGAAAGACAATAATTACAACCAGGTAATAGTAGACCAGTTTGAGCCCGATGAAAAGGACCTGGAGCCGCTGGTGGCTGCCGCCTACATTCCCTGGCGGAAGCTGTTCAACTTCTGGCAAAGCTATTTCTGGGCGCAGGAATTGTCGGCAGACAACCTGCTGATACCCAAACGCCCCTGGGGCTGGGTGGACGATGGCGGCTACCGGCGCTTCCACTATCATAAATGGACATCCGAAGACGCCATTCCCGTAAACTGCTGGACCCGCACCTACGAGGGCATCAACAACTGCAACCGGGTGATCGAGCAGATCGCCACCGATGTGATCCCGGTATCCCAGGGAAAGGAAAATATACTGGCGGAGCTGAAAGTATTGCGGGCTTCCTACTACTGGGTGTTGTGCGATATGTATGGCAACGTGCCCATTGTTACGGATTTTACCGTACCGGAAGGCTACCTGCCGGAACAAAATACCCGCAAGGAGGTATATGACTTTATTGTGAAGGAGATCACGGAGAGCATTCCCCTGCTCAGCGAAAACAGGGACCAGTCCACCTATGGGCGGTTTAACCAGTGGGCCGCGCGAACCCTGCTGGCCAAAGTATACCTGAATGCCGAAGTGTACTCCGGTACGCCCGCCTGGAACCAATGCCTGGCGCAGTGCGATACGGTGATCAGCTCAGGATTGTACAGCCTGGAGCTGAACCAGAAGGGTGTATTCATTACCGAAAACGAACGTTCTCCGGAGATCATTTTCCCGCTGCCGTTTGATGAAAAGTATGTTACCGACTGGAATGCATTTGACCACCATATGCAAACGCTGCCGCAGGAGTGCCAGGCTACCTATAACCTTCAATATTCGCCCTGGGGCGGCATTTGCGCCGTACCGCAGTTCATTAACACTTTTGACCCTGACGATGCCCGCTACAAGGACAACTGGATAAAGGGACAGCAGTACTCTTCCGGTGGCGAAGCGCTGATAGTGCAGAACGGCCGGTTTACCGGCCAGCCGCTGAACCTCATCAACGTGGTGCCGGCCATTGATACCAGCGAGGCGATACATGGTTTCCGGCTGGGGAAATTTGAAATAAAGCAGGGCATTACCAGCCGCCTGAGCAACGATTTCCCATTGCTGCGGTATGCGGACGTTATCCTGATGAAAGCCGAATGCCTGCTACGCACCGGCCGTGCAGCGGAAGCGGCCGTAGAGGTCACCAAAATACGGCAACGCTGCTTTGCCGACAACCCGGCCAAAGCCACTGTTACCGCCGCAGACCTGCAGCAGGGCAGCAGCTATGATTATGGCCAGCGCGATGTACACGGCAGCACCAGTGAAGGCGGGGCAGATGTTCAGTACGGCCGGCTGCTGGATGAACTGGGATGGGAATTCTTTGAAGAGTGCCACCGCCGGCAGGACCTGATCCGCTTCAATGTTTTTGCGCGGAAATCATGGCTGTCGCACACACCCAATGGAGATTACCGGGAGCTGTTCCCGATACCCCAGTCAGAGCTGAACAAGAACACAAACCTGCAGCAGAATGCAGGATATTAGAAAGTAAGAAGTAGGAAGTAGGAAATGTACCGCTTAGTACCGGTGTTTCACCTACTTCCTACTTCTCACTTCTTACATCCTACTTCATATTAATATCCTACATTTTGCTCCAGCCTGCCGCCGCTGAACTGTATCTGCTGGGCAGGGATGGGAAATACTTCGTTCCGGCCGCTTACAAACGTTTTTCCGTGCGCCTGGAAAGCCGCGGCGGCTGTGCCGGGCGCCAGGGCGTCTTCCCGCACCAGCTCAAAGAAGCGGTCATGCTCCATCGCCATTTCCACCCTTCTCTCGTGCCAGATATCCGCGCGGGTCACGGCTGCCTTTGGCAGAAGGCCGGCACGCTGGCGCAGGGCATTGATATCGGTAAGGGCCGCACCGCTGTTACCCAGCGCCAGGGCGGCTTCTGCATGTATCAGCAGTATTTCGCCGTAGCGCAGTATGCGCAGGTTCTTGGGCAGGCGGTCCGGGTTGCCGCAGTACTGCTCCGCGATACGGCTGTGATAGGCTTTATAATTGTAACGGTCATTCTCCACGCTATCGCGGCCGGGTATACGAAAACCATCCCACAGCACCGTGCCGCCGGGGTTGATAAATATCACCGTGGCATTCATGCGCTGGTCGCCCGGCTCATATTCATCCAGCAGGCTCTGGGAAGGCGTGCCAAAACCCCAGCCAAGGTCGGCCCAGCCCCGCGCTCCGCCGGCGCGCGGGCCCTGGCATACGCTGTATACTTCTATGGCCGCATCGCAGGCGGCATTAATGCCTGTTTGTACTTCAAAAAGGGATTCTATGCTGTTCCTGCCCGTTTCCCGCCATATCTGCGCGTAATTATCCATCAGCCCGTAAGCGCCCAACTGGCCGCTGATAATGGAATCCGTAAGGCTGTAAGCACGCTGCCAGTTCTGCCGGTACAGGTTTACTTTGGCCAGCATACCTGCGGCGGCGCCTTTGGTAGCGCGACCCGTCTGGCTGCCTTCCCCGCCTTTTACCGGCAGGTTGGCCAGGGCAAATTCCAGGTCTGAAATGATCAGTTGGTAGATCTCGTCGCGGCTGGCCCGGGTCTGGTACGCATCACTGTCCGCCTCCTGCGGGGTGAGCACCTTATCTATTTTGGGCACACCGCCAAAAAGCCGTACCAGCTTAAAGTACAGGTAGGCACGCAGGAAACGGGCTTCGCCCTGCAGGCGGTTGTTCAGGCCCTGGTCAATGGTGGCGGACTCCAGTACCTGCAGCGCCTTGTTGGCCCTGGCAATGGCCTGGTAATACCCGGACCATATATCATTGAGCGTGGTAGTATTGGCGTCCATGGTAAGGTTATCCAGCGCTCCCTGGGTAGCAGCGGCGTCATCCGGGTTACTCCCCTTGTCCGCATCATCGGAAGCAATATTGGTAACGCCTACATAGGGAAAGCCATGCACCCGGCCTACCCACAGGTTATTATAGATACCGGTTACCAGGTTGGAGGCCGCTTCCGGGTCGGAGGTGGCGGCATCTTCATCTATCTGTCCCTGCGGGTTCACATCCAGGTAATTGTTGCACGCCATCAATATAACGGAGAGCATGCAACAGATACCAGCGGCTTTAACCAGGATACTTTTATGTATATACTTCATAACACTTTTTTTAGAATGAAAGATTTACGCCAAAGGCAAAAGTGCGTGTAGTGGGATACGCATTCAGCTCTATACCGGCATCCAGGATACCGCTGGTGTTGTTGGTAGTATTGGCAGTGCCGGAGCGGTTGTTGACCCTGTTATTGATGCTGTTATCAAAGTCAATGGTGCCTCCCGGCAGTTCCGGGCTGAAGCCGCTGAACTTTTTCAGCGTGAACAGGTTCTGGGAGGTAAGGTATACACGGAAACGGCTGATGCCGATAGCCTTCAGCTTGTCTGCCGGCAGGGAATAACCGATGGTCAGGTTATTACAGCGCAGGAAGGCGCCGGATTCCAGGAAATAAGTGGAAGCGGGCATGTTGGCCGTCAGCAAGCGCGGGTCCGTAGCAGAAGGGCGCTCCGCTGTCCAGCGGTTGTCAGCATATTCCGCTTCTATGTTGTCTGTAGTTTCGTAGCGGAACGCCTTTTTACCATTATAGATCTTGTTGCCGCCGCTGCCGTAGAAATCCGCGCTCAGGTCAAAGCCTTTATAGTTCAGGCCCAGGTTAAAGCCGTAGAAGAACTTGGGCTGGTAAGAGCCCATGAACTGTTTGTCATTATCATCTATCACACCGTCGCCATTGGCATCTTCGTATTTCAGGTCGCCGGGCTGGGCGTTGGGCTGTATCACTTTACCATCGGTCTGGTGGTTGTCAATTTCCTCCTGGTTCTGGAAAACGCCCAGGGACCGCAGCAGGTAGAAGCTGGCCACCGGGTGCCCGTTGGCGGTACGGGTCACAAAGCTCTGCTGTCCTACATTACCGCCCAGCAGGTCCTGTCCGCCGGCCAGGTCGGTGATCTCGTTTTTGTTAAAGGTAATGTTGCCGCCTACGCTGTAGCCCAGGTCTTTTGTAATATTATCCCGCCAGGTCAGCGACACTTCAAAGCCCGTGTTCTTGAAAGACGCCGCATTGGTGATATAGGTATTGTTCGGGTCGCCCAGTATACTGGGTATATTCACCACCGTTAGCGCATCTTTGGTTTTCTTGTTATAATAGTCCACTTCACCGCTCAGCCGGCTGTTAAGCATGGTAAACTCAAAGCCTATATCAAACTGGTTGGTGGATTCCCACTTGAGGTTGGGGTCTTTGGTGTCCTGCAGCGCAGTGCCCAGCGTAATGTTGTCGTCAAAGAAATAGGGCAGGTTCACGGTAGCGGTATTAATGTAGGCATTGGTAGGAATATTATCATTCCCCAGTATGCCCCAGCTACCTCTTAACTTCAGGAAGTTGAAGAAATGCTGGTCCAGCATGAAGGGCTCCTGCGAGATCACCCATCCCAGGCCCACGGTGGGGAAGTATCCCCAGCGCTCGCTGAACTTGGAGCTGCCGTCTGCACGGATGGAAGCGCTCAGCAGGTAGCGGTGGTCATATCCATAATTCACCCGGCCTACAAAGGACTGGCGGGCATATTTGTCCCCGCCGTTGTACAGCCTGGACTGCACATCGGGATTGCCCAGGTCCAGGTACCAGAGGTCCTCGCTTTCCGGTATATTAATACGGGAGCCGGTAAGGTAGGTACTGTAAAACCCTTCGGTAACAGAGCCGGCCAGTACGGTGAGGGAGTGTTTGCCAAAGGCCTGGTCAAACGTAACGGTATTGTCCCATACCCAACCCTGTGAGCGGGAGTTGTCTACCGTCAGCACACTGTTTTCAGAGCGCTGGTTACCGCCGGCTACCAGGAAGGTATTTTCGTCATTCAGGAATTTATACTGGTAGATCCGGTCATTACCCCAGCGCAGATCTGCATTGAAGGCCGAGCGGAATTTCAGGAAGGACACCGGTGTAAATTCAAGGGCTACATTGCCCTGCAGGCGGCTGTCCTGCTGCCGGTGATTCTTCTTGTCCAGCGACAGCAGCGGGTTGCCCACATTGCCCCAGGCGGAAGTGTTGCCGTAGCGGTCGCCTTCTTTGGCGGGCACTATCGGCGCTGCCCGGTAAATATTGCCGTAGATACTGTTCAGGTCCACGTTGCGGCCATCGCCCCGGGAATAGGACAACTGCGTGCTGAACTTCCACTGATCGGATATGTTTACTTCATTATTGGCGCGCAGGGTAAAGCGGCGAAACGTATTGGTCCTGATGATGCCGTTATCTTCTATAAACCCGCCGCTGAAAAAATAGGTGTGCTTTTCCGTGCCGCCGGACACAGAAAGGTTGTGATTCATCTGGAATGCCTTCCGCAGCACGGCATCGTACCAGTTGGTGGAGCCTGCATACGTGGCGGCATCATTAACAGGGTCCCTGCTGGGAGCGGCGTCCGCCAGGTAATCTATATACTGGTCACGGTTGGCCATATCCACCAGGTTGGCGGCTTCCCGGAAGCCCACATTCGCATCGTAGCGTACTACCGGTTTACCGGCCTGGCCCCTGCGGGTGGTGATAATGATCACGCCATTGGCAGCACGCACCCCGTAGATGGCGGCAGAGGCGTCTTTCAACACATCCATGCTCACAATATCCGCGGTGTTGATGTTCCGGATATCGTCCGTCAGCACCCCATCCACTACGTAGAGCGGGTTGGCGCCCGCCATTACGGAGCCGGTGCCGCGCACCCTGATCTGGGGTTGAGTATTGGGCTGCCCGGAAGTGATCACCTGCACGCCGGCTATCTTGCCCTGTGCGGCCTGTGTAGCGGTAAGCACCGGCTGTTTGGCCAGTTCCTCCCCTTCCACGGAAGAGATGGAGCCGGTCAGGTCGCGCTTACGCTGCGTACCGTATCCCACCACTACCACCTGCTCCAACTGGCTTTCCGTGGACTGCAGCACAATATCCAGGCTGGACCTGCCGGCTATGCCTATCTCCTGCGGCAAATAGCCCAGGTAGGATACCTGCAGGGTATCGCTTCCTTCCGGCACATTCAGCGTAAAGGTGCCGTCCGCGCCGGTAGTGGTGCCGGTGGAGGTGCCTTTTACACGTATGGTAACGCCTATCAGCGCCGTACCGTCCTTATCGGTTACCTTTCCCCGGACGGGCGCTTCCTGTACAAAGGCCGTAGCAGGTACGGCGGCCGTATCTTCCGTTATACCCGGCGGCTTTATGACATACACTTTTGGATCTACCTGCGTATACTGCAGGTTCAGCGGCGATAACAATGCATGCAGGACATCCTTCAGCGGCGCGCTCCCGTTGAAGGACAGCGGTCCCTGCACCTGCTTATCCGCCACCAGCCGGGCGTTATAGGCAAAACTGATGCTATAGGTTTTTTCGAGCTGCTGCAGGGCCTGCCGGAGGGGGATAGCGCCTGCTTTTTGTGAGGGAAGGGGCGTGTCCGGGTTGGCGGATTGTTGTTGCCGGTAAGCGAGGTCCTGTGCCTGTACCATAAAGACAGCAGCCAGGAACAGCACCAGCAAGGTAATGCCCTTGTAAGTACCTGTTACTTTCATAACGATCTGTTTTTGTTTACGAGCGGGTATTTTTTGAGCTATTAGCGGTTAGCAGCCAGGAAGCTAATGGCTAACGGCTTATTAAAAACGTGTTTCCGTCCTGTTGTTGCAATTGTACGCTGAAGGCTTCCTGTATGGCCCTGAGCACCACTTTATGATCAGCCTGCTTTAGCGTGGCGCTGAATCGTTCTTGCAAAAGCGTGCTGTCTGCAAACTGCACCTGTATGCCATATTTATGGTGCAGTTGCGCTGCTACTTCTTTCAGGCTGGTGTTCTCAAACACCAGTGTATGGTTTACCCAGGCTACATACTTTTCCGTGGATACTTTCCGACGTACATAGCGATCATTATCTGCGCGATATTCTATCAGCTCCCCCGGCTCCATCACGATACGTGCAGCCTTGCGGGCATTTTGCTGCAGGGCTACTTTTCCGCTGTGCAATACCACCTGGGGGCGGCCGTTATAATTATTCACATTAAATTCCGTGCCCAGTACCTCAATATCCAGATCGCCGGCATGCACGGTGAAAGGCCTGGCATTACCCGCATCATGCTTTACCATAAAGTATGCCTCTCCTTCCAGCCATACTTCTCTTGTTTTAGCTTCACCATCAAATGCGGTGGCCTTTAGCGCGGAGTGCGGCCCGAGTATCACCACCGAGCTGTCCGGCAGCAACAGGCGCCTGTTCTCTCCAAACTGGCTGGTGTATACCGCTCTTTTGTCCGCCGGCTTCAGCAGCCAGTACAGGCCCAGGGCCAGCAGCCCGCACACACCGGTAAGGATGGCGGCGCGGCGCCATCCCCGGTGGTGATAGGAACGCTCATAGCGCATGGTTTCCGGCATGGCAGGGTCCATTTTCCCATGGAGCGCATGCCATATACGGTCGTAACTTTCAGCCGGCATCTGGTGCTTTTCGTACTCCAGCGATGACAGCATGGTCCGCGCTGCTGCTATGACTGCCTGCTTTTCAGGATAATGCTGTTGCCATGCTTCCCAGAAGGCACAGTTCTCCTCGTCCGGGTGCAACACCCATTCCATAAAAAAGCTATCCGCCAGAAAATCGGTAGCTGTAAAATCTGTGTAGTCCTTCCATTCCATGGCAACAGCATCCAGGTGTTGGTTAAATGGTCAGTTATATAGAGGAGCATTTTCCCGGTTTTATCCCCTGCCGGGGCAACTTTTTTTTGCTGTATATAAAACAAGGTTGGTAGCCGGAGCCTGGTTCCTGCTACTATAACAAACAAATAAAGCAAAGGTTAAGGTTTTAACAACAGGCAGTATAACAGCGCCCAAAGCGGGAAGTCGGCCAGTTGCCTGCGTAATTTATCAAAGGCTTTGTAGATCATTTTATATACCGACTTCTGGTCGATCTCCATAATGGCGGCAATATCCTCAAAGGACAGGTCTTCATAAAAACGGAGGAACAGCGCTTCCTTCATGCGGGGCGGCAGCGCATTCAGCGCGGCCGCTACTTTTTCACGACGGTGCAGGCTGCTTTGCTGGCCTATAAGGTGGCTTTCGGGGGAAATAACAATTTCAAACCGGGCCTCGTCCGTAAGCGCAACGGGTATATTTTTGCGCATATTGCTTATTTTCCGCAACAGGGCCCGGCGATATGCTTTCAACAAATAAGCTTTTACGTTGGTAACCGGGGAGAGCTGTGCACGGTGGGCCAGCAGGTACTCAAATACATCCTGGATACAATCCTCTACCAGGCGGCGGTCCGCACACTCCTTGCAGCCGTAGTTATATAATAACGGTGCAAAGCTGGCATAAAGCGCTGCAAACGCTTCCCGGCTGCCGCCCAGAAAATGCTGCCAGTTGGCGGCATGCCCCTCCCCTGATTGTATGGCCATACTGTAAAAGTAGGAAATACTTCCTACCCCCTCATAGCCTTTACGATGGCTGCGCTCCGGGAGTTCACCTCCAGCTTGCGGTAAATATTCATGATATGGGAACGTACCGTGCCTACGCTGATATGGCAGAGCTCTGCTATTTTTTTATAGGTATGCCCGTCCACCAGCCGGTCCAGCACCTCCTGCTCACGGGGAGAGAGGCCGTATTGCGCAATGTTCTGCTGGGAACGGCGGCTGAAAAAGGCCAGTACTTTCTGAACGGCATTCATATTGTTTTGCACGGCGGCATCGTACACCCGGGTAATGAATTCCGTTAAAGAAGCGGGCGTATCGCTGCCCGGCGCTGCTTCGTAGGCAACAGGCCTGGGCGCTATGCTGGTAACAGTCCTTGTGTCCTTCTCCAGGGTCAGCAACAGTACATTAATTTCCGGGTAGGCAGCTTTTATAACACTGGCGGCCTCAATGGCGGTCAATCCGGGTATGTCAACGTCCATAAAAACAATATTGCAGATATCCTTTGCAAGTTGTTGTAACATCTCCTGGGTATCACTATGTAGGACGGCAACATCAAGAACATCCGCTCCGTTTAAGTGACCTGCGCTGTCACGCCGCACTTTTTTCATAATATTTCTTTTGGGTTTATTATTTTGTGAAATCTTCGCACAGTACTGCAATAAGTTTCTGTGAATTGACGTAAGGCGCTAAAGTTTAAAGAGGACACAATCTCTATAACAAAAACAAATTTGATACAAATACCCTCAGCAGTCAATCGGATACATATATGGTTTTTAAAAAATTATTAATAAACAAATTAGTTTATATTAACTATATACGCAATATATATGGCGGGAGGGGAGCAAATAGCTAAAGTGGACAATTTCCTTACGTTCAATGGCTTTCGTGGAACTTTCAGTAGGGTTTCCCCGGTCAGACGGTTTTCATATCTCTAATGTATGGCATATTTTCCTGCTCTCTAAAAATGGTCCATTACCCGCTACCTGTAACACTATACAAGTTATGAAAAAACGGGCAATGGACCAGTAGCCGGTTGAAAAAATTTATTCATTCAACACCAGCTCTATTACAGGTATCTCCACCCCCGGTTTGATCACCGGCAGGCTCAGGTTCACATCGTTCTCTCCCTGGTTGCTGCCCAGGCTGTGATGCATGCCGGGCGCGCTCATCCTGATCTCCGAAGCGTCGTGCAGGAACTGCGCATATTTTATTTTCCCCTTATAACCAGGCAGGGTAAAGTTTTGCAACGGGTAATCCAGCAGGTGCACATACAGGCGTTTGGTTGCCGGGTTGTAGGTCAGCAGGCAGTTATCCGGCTTTGCAAATTCAGGCGGCGCCTGGGTGCAGCCGTAAATGGAGCGGCTGTTCACTTCCATCCATTGGCCCATGGCCTGCAGCGCTTCCTTTGCCCGGTGGTCGAAAGTGCCGCGGGCGGTAGGGCCAACATTCAGCAACAGGTTACCGCCCTTGCTCACGGATTCTATCAGCAGCACCAGCAGTTGTTTGATGTCCTTCCAGGAGGTTTCGTCCCGGTAGTAGCCCCAGGAACCGGAAAACGTCTGGCAGGTTTCCCAGGGTATGCGCTTGCCGTTGCGGGTGGGCCATTCCGACACCTTGTACTGCTCGGGCGTTACAAAATCGCCGCCGTCCTCGTACTCGCCCAGGTCCATACGATCGTTGATGATAATATCCGGCTGCAGCTTGCGGATCATTTTGATCAGCTCTACGGAGTTCCAGTCGTTATGATCTTTACCGAACCTGCCCGGAAAAGAAAAGTCCGCCCACAGGATATCGATCTTGCCGTAATTGGTCAGTATCTCCCGGAGCTGGTTATGTAGGTACTCCCGGTATTTGGCCATATCGCGGCCTTTGTTCAATTGGGCGTACCTGGCGGTATCATCCGGGCGCTGGGGATGCACACGGTCTATGGTATAGTCCGGGTGATGCCAGTCTATCAGCGAGTAATAGAAGCCCACCTTCAGCCCCTCGGCCCGGAAAGCATCCACCCACTCGCGGATCAGGTCCTTGCCATAAGCGGTTTTGGTGGCTTTATAGTCCGTGTATTTGGAGTCAAACAGGCAAAAGCCTTCGTGGTGCTTGCTGGTGATCACGGCATACTTCATGCCGGCCGCTTTGGCCATGCGCGCCCACTCCCGCGGGTTGTACAGGTCCGGGTTAAACTGGTCGAAATACTTTTGATACGCTTCATTGGTCAGGCGCTCCCGGTTCTTCACCCATTCATGCCGGGCGGGCAGGGCATACAATCCCCAGTGGATGAACATACCGAAGCGGTCATGCGTCCACCAGGCCAGGCGTTGTTCTTTTTGTTCGGGTGTTTCATTAAAGAGCTTCTTTTCCTGTGCGGATAACTGCAGGCAAAGGCAGAACCAGCACAGCAGGAGTAGTGTACGTTTATGCATAGCGTTTTGTTTATGTTCAATGTGAGAAAGGGCCACATCGCACTTTTTAACGTGGAATCCGGGTTACGTTTGTTAATAGTTCAAGTTCGCAGAATTAGCCGGTTTTTTATAATAGTGAATTAGCGAATATTAATACTGGAATAGCGGTCCCTCATTAACAAATAATTAACAAAAAAGACTTGAAATAATCCGAACGTTGTGGCAATGAAGCTGTTAAAAATTGGAGAAGCATAAAATATTCGCGTCCTGGTGTACCCGATGAAGATACTGCCAGGGTTTAACCCTAAAACGATCCCCCGCGGTGAATACTGCGGGGGATCGTTTTTAGGTATCCGCCGGTGAAATACCGGCAATCAACCAGTAATGCGCTGCTGATAATGAATACTATTGTAACATTGCGGACATGGTAACGTAATGGCCGCATTCTTTTTCCTATCGTTATATATATCGCCCGAGTGTCTACTCCGGCGGTTTATGTGTAAGGAGGAGCCGCCCGTAAAAAAAACAGCAGGTAACTGGAGAGAAACCTGCGTTGCTAGTTTTGTAATCTAAACCGTCTTTTATATTCAGTGTGAGAATTGAATACCGCGTAAATATCCGGGCGTGAAATTCTGCCTTTAAAATTTTTTAAAGGTTAATATGCCGTTAAAGAAGACGTTAATATGCAGTTAACTAATTGAACAGGCCGGGCATACGGGAGCAGGCATCCTTTGAGAACGGTCAAAGGACGGGGACGCAACAAGTGGAGTACGGGCGATGCCGGGATTTACCAGCAGTCAAACAACAACGAGAATAACAGCGTACCGGAAGCCGCCATGTTTTTGACAAAGCGGATATTAAAACCACCTTTTTCCGAGTAGTAATAACTTTCCTTGTACCGGTCATATTCAATGGGCGCTCCCAGGTCTTTCATCATTTTGAGAAATTCATACAGGGTGCGTTCAGATATACGAAGGCGCTTGGCCAACTGGGCTGGTTTGCCGGTACCTTTAATGCGGATGAGGTAATCGATCGTTTGTAACCTTTCAAAATAACGCTTGGGCATGTAGCATAGGGGGTTTAACGATGAATGGAATTTACAGTATACACAGGATTATACCAAAATAATTTACATATATTTATTTTGATAAGTATTAACCCTTTGATTAGAACTGACAACATCATTGTTCCCCCGGCTGCCTCCTTGCAGCACGGGAACTGGAAAATGTTGAGAAAAGGGTTACTGCGGATAACTTACATGCCGACGTTGGTATTGAATTGACATTAAATGACTTCTCTCTGTACATAATACATGGGTTTTTCGAGGGTAATAAAAATAAGCTTCCTTATACCGGTCAGGCTTTACATACGCGCAATTTAGCAAGCCCTGCTGCAATGGGACCGCAGTCGGCGTGTCATTATGATGAAATGGCGCTTAATATCAGGCTATTATGATCAGTTTGAGATTTTTTCTAATGAAGCCCCCGGTAAACACCGGGCGCGCAGGAAACCAAGTTAAATACATTGCCAGCCGGCTGCGCCCGCTGACCATGCTGCCCGGCCCCCCTTCGTGCAACAAATAGTAATTTTTAACACTGATTAAATCATGGTGACAATGTTAGGCCTTTATTTAGTCTTAACCGTTAATCCGGCGTTAACGGAAATCAAACGGCAAAAAAAAGCGGCATAATTATTAGTGCCGCTCTATATATATGGAATACGCGCAATGGGGCCAACTGGTATATGACAAGATACACCGCTGGATGGAGCTGGCTGTTAGAATGCTGCCCAACCTGGTGGCGGCCATTATCATACTCCTCCTGTTCATTTTCCTGGCCAGGCTGTTTAAAAAGCTGGTGTATAAGATCGTGTTCCGCCTGTCGGACACCCCGGCGCTCAGCGGGCTGCTGTCCAGTATCGGCTACCTGGCCATGTTCTTCATAGGGCTTTCCATCGCCCTGGACGTGCTGCAACTGGACAAAACGGTGTCCTCCCTGCTGGCCGGGGCCGGCATTATAGGGCTGGCCCTGGGCTTTGCCTTCCAGGACCTGACCGCCAATTTCATCTCCGGTATTTACATTACCTTCCGCAAACCTTTCGACGTGGGCCACCAGGTAGAGACCAACGGCTTTACCGGCACCGTGGAGAACATAGAGCTGCGCTCCACCACCCTGCGCACCATAGATGGCCTGCACGTGATCATTCCCAACAAGGATATCTTCCAGAAACCCATCATCAACCATTCCCTTACTCCCGGGCGCCGCCTTACGCTCAGCTTTACCGTTCCGCTCAACCATGCGCAAACCGCCGCCGTGCAGGACCTGGTCCTGCAATCACTGCAAGGCCTGCCGGAAATAGCTCCCGGACGCCCCTGCCAGGTACTGTTCTCCGCCATTGAGGGCGCCAATGTGCGGATCACGCTCAACTGCTGGGTAAACAACGACGACGTGCGTAACTACGACCTTACCATGGACGCCATCATTACCCGGGTGATGGCCGTACTCAGGGCGCAAAAAATGGTATGATCACAAAACTGATCGCTTCTTAAAAATTTTCCGGAGTTTTGTCCTGCACAGGTATTTCCGCCCGTCATATCCCTGTTAACAGTTATTTATTACCTCAAACACTTTGTCATGAAAGACTTCATGTTCATTTTTCACAACGGCAGCAGCGCCGGCAAATTATCCCCCGAAGAAATGCAGGACAACATGCAGCAATGGATGGCCTGGATAGACGAGCTGAAAGCAAAAGGCCTGTACGTAGCCGGCGAAGCGCTGCTCCCCGCCGGCAAAATGGTGAAAGGCCCCAAAGGCGTGGTGACGGACGGCCCCTTCGCGGAAAGCAAGGAGCTGGTAGGCGGATTTTTCATCGTGAAAGCCGCCACCCTGGACGAAGCGGTGGAAATGGCCAAAGACTGCCCGGACCTGCCCCTGAACAGCACCGTGGAAGTACGGGAAGTAATGGTATTCGAAGGCATGTAACACCTGGGCCATGCAACCGGATGCCAACACCCCCCAGCAGATCGTTGATCATCTTTTCCGGCATGAGTCGGGAAAGATGATCGCTGTACTGACCCGCATCTTCGGCATACATAACCTCTCCCTGGTAGAAGATGTAGTGCAGGAGGCCTTCCTGAAAGCAATGCTGGCCTGGACTTTCAAACAGGTGCCGGACAACCCCTCTGCCTGGCTCATGACCGTGGCGCGGAACAAGGCGCTGGACATTATCCGCCGGCAACAGCATTTCCGCAATCTTTCCGGGGAACTGGCCTACCAGTTGCAGCACACCACGGAAAGCACCGTGCGGCAACTGTTCCTGGACACGGAAATTACCGACAGCCAACTGCGCATGATCTTTGCCTGCTGCCACCCCTCCCTGAAGGAAGAAGACCAGATAGCGCTGACACTGAAGACCGTTTCCGGCTTCAGCGCCGAAGAAATTGCCCGCGCACTGGTAACCAACGAAGCCGTTATACAAAAGCGCCTGTACAGGGCCCGGCAGTTCATTAAGGAACAGGGCATCCAACTGGAAATACCCTGCGGCGATGAGCTGACACCCCGGCTGGAAACCGTGTACACGGTGCTTTACCTGCTGTTCAATGAAGGCTACAATTCCCTGAAGGCCGATGAGCTGATACGGGAAGACCTGTGCATAGAAGCCATGCGGCTCTGCCTCCTGCTATCGGAGCACAAGGTGGGCCGGCAGCCCGCCACCTTTGCCCTGCTGTCTTTAATGTGCCTGCAGGCTTCCCGGTTCGACAGCCGCATGGACGAGAACAACGGCATTATACTGCTGCAGCACCAGGACCGCAGCACCTGGAACCGGGAGCTGATCAACACGGGCTATCATTACCTGCGGCAATCCTCCAGTGGCGACCGGCTCACGGTCTATCACATTGAGTCTGCCATTGCCGCAGAACACTGCCTGGCTCCCTCCTTTGAAGCCACCAACTGGAATCGCATGCTGCAGTTGTATTCCCTGCTGCTGGAGCACAAGCCCATGCCGGTAGTGCTGCTGAACCGGGCCATTGTGCTGGCGCAGTTGGGACAGCACGCCGAAGCGATCCGAGAAGTTACCACCATACCCGATATTGAAAAGCTATTAAGCACTCACTACATCTACAGCGCCGTGCTGGGCGACCTCTACCTGCAGGCCGGCGACATGCTTAATGCCCGGAAACATCTTCGCGCTGCGCTGCAGCTCACGGTTTCACTGGCGGAAAAGAAACTGATCCACCAGAAGCTGGAGACAATTAATTATTAATTTATATTTACTCCATAATTAAAGCGTTATGGCTAAAAGATTTCTGGTGTTAGCCATCAGCAGCCTGCTGCTGATAGGCGTATTGGGATATTTCTTTCATTGGGTATGGTGGCTGTTTGTACCGGTGGGGCCGGTAGTGCTGATGGGCATTATAGACATGCTGCAGACCAAACACGCCATTATGCGCAACTACCCGGTAGTAGGGCGTATGCGCTACTGGATGGAGGACCTGCGGCCCAAGATCTACCAATATTTCGTGGAAAGCGATACGGACGGCAGCCCGGTGAACAGGATAGACCGTTCCACCATTTACCAGCGCGCCAAACGGGAGCTGAACTCCCAGCCTTTCGGCACCCAGTTCAACGTATATGCGGAAGGGTATGAATGGATGGCGCACTCCATACAGCCGCAGGACTTTGAGAAAATGGACAAAGACCCGCGCGTGACCATTGGCGGCCACGAGTGCCTGCAGCCCTACTCCGCCAGCATCCTCAACGTATCCGCCATGAGCTACGGCTCCCTGAGCGCCAACGCCGTAGAAGCCCTGAACGGGGGCGCCTGCATCGGCGGCTTTGCGCACAATACCGGCGAAGGCGGCATCAGCCCCCACCACCTGCACCAGGGCGGCGATATTATCTGGCAGGTAGGCACCGGCTACTTCGGCTGCCGGAATGAGCAGGGCCGCTTTGATGACAATCTTTTTGCCGAAAAGGCCGCGCTGCCCCAGGTAAAAATGATAGAGCTGAAAATATCCCAGGGCGCCAAACCCGGCCACGGCGGCATATTGCCGGCGGCCAAGAACACGCCGGAGATTGCCGCCATCCGGCATGTACAACCCCATACCACCGTATTCTCCCCTCCCTATCATACCGCCTTCAGCACGCCCAGGGAAATGATGCAGTTCCTGGCGCATATGCGCAAGCTCAGCAAAGGCAAGCCTGTAGGCTTTAAGCTCTGCATTGGCCAGCCCCGGGAATTTTTTGCCATTTGCAAGGCCATGATCGTTACCGGCATCTATCCCGATTTCATTACCATCGATGGCGGGGAAGGCGGCACCGGCGCTGCGCCCCCGGAATTCTCCAACTCCGTAGGCATGCCGCTGATGGACGCCCTGGCCTTTGTGCACGATACGCTAACGGGCTTTAACATACGGAATAAAATGAAGGTGCTGGCCTCCGGCAAAATCCTTACCGGCTATCATATACTGCGGGCCATGGCCCTGGGCGCCGATGCCTGCAACAGCGCCCGCGCCATGATGATGGCCATTGGCTGCATACAGGCGCTGCAGTGCAATACCAACAAGTGCCCTACCGGCGTGGCTACGCAGGACAAATGGCTGATGGGCGGACTGGTGGTGGAAGATAAGAAGCACCGCGTGGCCAATTACCACCGCGATACGATAGAAAGCGCCATGGAGCTGACAGCGGCTGCCGGGCTTACCAGCCCGCACCAGATCACGCGCAGCCATATTTTCCGGCGCGTGTTCATGAACCAGGTACGCAGTTTTGAAGAGATCTATCCCAGCACGGCCAGCGGTATTTTCCTGGAGGGACTGATACCGGATGCCTTGAAGAAAGAGCTGGAAGTGGTGCACGAGGACAGGTGGAATTAAGCATAGAACGCTTTTGCGTTCCGGTACAATATCCGGCTGGCGGTATCTTCCGGGAAGTGTTCCTTTACCAGGGCCGCATCTTCATCCCGGAAAGGTTGCGGCGCCCGGGTAGATGGTAAGTCTGTGCCAAACATGAGGGCGGCAGGGTTAATTGCTACAATCGCTTTCATTACTTCCGCTACATCAAAATCGCAACGGCTAAAGCCGGTGGCCTTTACCCTGGCGCCATGCGCTACCAGCTCCAGCAGGTAAGGCAGGCCTTCCTTTGACAAGCCCAGGTGGTCTATGCTCATGGCCGGCAGGTTTTTTAACTGCGGCAGGAGGTGTTTTAACGCCCGCGAATCAATATACAGCTCCGTATGCCAGCCGGCCAGGTCGTATACGCGGCGGGCCAGGCGCTCCAGGTGCTGCACGCCTTCGGAGCCTCCGCGCTGCACGTTAAAACGCACCGCCCTTACCCCGGCGGCATCCAGTTCCCGTATATCCTTGTCCGGTATATCCGCCGGCACCTGGGTAACGCCTGCGAAGCCAGGCCCCAGCGCCCGCAGGGCATCTACCAGGTACTGCTGGTCAAATGCCTGGAAAGAGCCGGATACCACGGCGCCGCCTTTTACGTTCAGCGACTGTACCCTGGACAGGTAATCTGCTACGGTAAATGCCGGCGGCAGGTAACCCTGGTTAGGCACCAGGGGAAAACGCGGGTCTATAATGTGAAAATGGGCATCGAATATCATGAACCGGCGGGGCTTATCTTAATTACGAACAGCTTGCCCGGCGCATCCCCGGGATGCAGGGCGGACAGGTCCAGCACACAGTCCCTGCCCTGCTGCTGCAGGCGTACCGGCGCTTTGCTGCCCAGAACATTCGCACGGGCCCTTGTGGGAGCCGTGTAATTCCGTACCAGCAGGCGGGGCGCGTAAGCAGGCACAATGCAGTACAGGTTATCGTCCTTACGGGTAAAGAACATTTCAATGTGCGCATGCGCTTTTGAAGGCTGCACCATTTCGGTAATGTCATAGTCTGCCATGTAGGACGCCTTTTTTACGGAAGGCTGCTGCCCGGGGCTCCACTGGCGGGTGCGTTCCCAGGCGGTGGTGCTGTAAATGGCTTCGCCATTTACCTGCAGCCAGTCGCCAATGTCCACCAGGCGCTGCTGCATGATCACGGGAATACGGCCATCGGCTGTGGGCCCAATATCCAGCAGCAGGTTCCCGCCGCGGGATACAATGTCTACCAGGGCCAGCAGCAGGTCGTGGCTGCTTTTATAATCATGCACATTCTCCATGCGGTTATAACCGTAGGACTGGCCGATGCCCCTGCTCTCCTCCCATACCACGCCCGGCTCCATACCGCTGCCGTATTCTGAAGTGAGGTAGGTGCTGGCGCTATTATGCCCGCGGGTATTGCTTCCCCAGCGGTCGTTCACCACTACTTCCTCCTTCACCGGCGATTCGTTGTACAGCCAGGCCAGCAGGGCCGGCGAGTGCCAGGCGGAATCCGGCAGGTCCCATTCACCGTCGGAGAATATCACGCTGGGTTTGTAACGGGTCACCAGGTCCTTGAACTCCGGCTCCATCACTTCTTTTATGTACTGCTGTTTGTTGGACAACCAGAGGGGATTGTACCATTCGTACAGGGAGTAGTAGTAGCCCATACGCAGGCCGGCTTTGCGCACGGCTTCCGTAAGATCGCCCAGCAGGTCGCGTTGGGGCGTACCTGTTACCGCGTTCCAGGGACGGCCCCAGGCTTTGTCTGCCCAGGGACTGTTCCAGAGGCAGTACCCCTCATGGTGCTTGGAGGTCAATACCACGTAGCGGGCGCCGGATTGGCGGAAGATGTCCGCCCACTGCGCAGGATCAAAGAGCGAGGCAGTGAACTGCTGCTCAAATTTTGCATAGGGAAAGTTTTTCCCATACTCCTTTTCATGAAAGGCCTGCACCTGCCGGTACGTTTTGGCATCCGGCTGCATAAGGTTATGCCAGTACCATTCCGAATATCCACCCGGGCCTACCACTGCATAGGATGGTACCGCGTACACACCCCAGTGAATGAAAATGCCGAACTTGGCTTCATGGAACCAGCCCGGTATTTCCCGCTTATTAAGCGAGGCCCAGTTGGCAGCGTATTGCTGGGCGGATACAGGTTGCAGGAAAGACAATGCGAGTGTAAATAAAAGGAAAGCTCTTTTCATGAGTGGAATGCTTGTAGTATGAAATATGAAGTAAGAAGTATGATGTATGATTTCGACCTTACCTCTTACTTCCTACTTCTTTCTTCCTATTACTCCAGCGCCCCCGCGGCCGCTTCATCTACAAACCAGTGCAGCTCGCCATCCTGCGGGCGTATCAGTTGGGAAGGAAATTGTTCTGCGTTAAAGGTGCCTTCTATCACATTTTTGAGCGTGACCGCCTTACCGGCGCCGGTGGCCATAAACACCACGCAGGCGGCCCGGTTCACCACGGGCGCCGTTAGCGTAACGCGGTACATGTGCTGCGCCGGCAGGAAGAAGGCCTTTACCCAGGCTTTCTGCTCCTTTACCACGGCCGTGCCGGGAAACAGGGACAGGGTATGCCCGTCGTCTCCCATGCCCAGCAGCACCAGGTCAAACGTAACAGCGCTGTCATTGAAATATTCCTGCAGCAGCTTTTCATAGGCCTCCGCAGATACCTCGGGCAGCATGTCCGTACGCATGACGTGGATATTTTCCGCCGGCACACCCACAGGCGTCAGCAGCGTTTCATAGGCCATGCGGGCATTGTTGCGCTCATCGTCAAAGGGCACCACCCGCTCATCGCCCCAGAAGAAATGTATTTTTTTCCAGGGGATCATTTCCAGGTAAGGTTCCCGGGCCAGCAACGTGTACAACTGTTTGGGCGTACTGCCGCCGGACAGCACAAAAGTGAAACGCTCCTGGTCCTGCAATACTTCCAGTATGTAATTACTGATCCAGGCAGCCATGTTCTCACTCAACTGCTGCGGGTCTTTGGCAATGTGAAGCTCCATATTCTTGGTGGGTTGATATAATTATTTCGGTAAGTTGATCCAGCTATGCCCGTCCTGCGCGATCAGCGCATCTGCGTCGTTCGGTCCCCAGGAATCGGGGGCATAGTTGGGAAAATCCTGCGGCTGCCGGTGCTCCCAGGTTTCCAGTATCGGCATGATCACTTTCCAGGCCGCTTCCACCTGGTCGGCCCGCATAAAGAGGGTGGCATCCCCTTCCATTACGTCCAGCAGCAGTGTTTCATATGCTTCCGGCGCATGCTCGCCGTAAGCGGAGTCATAATTGAACACCATCTCTACCGGGTCCAGCGTCATGGTCTGGCCGGGACGCTTGGCCTGGAAGCGGATACGTATATCCATTTCCGGTTGTATGCTGATGGTGAGGCGGTTGGGCCTCCAGGTTTCCGCAGACTCTGCCGGGAACGCGTAGTGCGGGGCCTGGCGGAACTGCAGCGAGATCTGCGTGGTCTTCTGGTGCAGGAACTTGCCGGTGCGCACGTAGATAGGTACGCCCTGCCAGCGCCAGTTGTCAATGTAGAACTTCACAGCGGCGTAGGTATCCGTATTGGAGCCGGGATTCACACCTTTCTCTTCGCGGTAGCCTACCACCCGCTCTCCTTTCATCCAGCCGCTGGAATACTGGCCGCGCACGGCGCTTTCATGCACTTTATCCTTGCTGATGGGACGGATAGCGTTCAGCACATCCACCTTTTTATTCCTGATCTCGTTGGCGTCAAAAGACACAGGAGCCTCCATGGCCACCATGCAGAGCAGTTGCAGGATATGGTTCTGCACCATGTCGCGCAGCGCGCCGGACTGCTCATAATAGCCGCCCCTGCCTTCCAGGCCCACACTTTCGGCAGCCGTGATCTGTATGTGCTCAATGAAGTTGCGGTTCCATACCGGCTCAAACAGGGCGTTGGCAAAACGCAGCGCCAATATGTTCTGCACGGTTTCCTTACCCAGGTAATGGTCTATGCGGAATATCTGCTCTTCGGAGAACATACGGGTAAGCAGGGCGTTCAGCTCGTGAGCGCTCTTCAGGTCGTGGCCGAAAGGCTTCTCTATTACGATGCGGGTGCTGTGCGTATCGCTGCAAAGGTTCAGCCGGCCCAGCTTCTGCGCAATGGAAGGTACCAACTGGGGCGCTACGGCCAGGTAAAAGATCACGTTGGGGTGCTGGCCCCACTCCTGTTCCTTTGTTTTCACTATTTCCGTGATCGCTTCATAGTCTTCCGCATTTTCAGCATCCATCTGCAGGAAGCTGAGATGCTGTGAAAACGCATCCCAATGGCCGTTCTGCTCCCCTTTCCGGCGGGAGAATTTGCTGATCCCATCCAGCAGGTGGGCGCTGTACGTTTCATTGGTATAGGCGCTTCTGCCGATGCCTATAATGGCGAATTGCTCCGGCATCCAATCATCTAAAAAAAGATTGTATAAAGCGGGCGATAGTTTCCGGTAGTTCAGATCTCCGCTGCCCCCGAAAATAAACAGCACGGAGGCCGGCGGACGCTTGTGGTCTTGCATAAAAAATGATTATATCAATGTTGTTCCCAAACTGTATGGAAAGTACCAGGCATGTCTATACGCTGGTACGTATGCGCGCCAAAATAATCCCGCTGCGCCTGTACCAGGTTGGTAGGCATTCTTTCCGTGCGGTAAGCATCAAAATAAGACAGCGCGGCCATAATGCCCGCCGCCGGGATGCCAACCTGCGCCGCCTGCGCTACTACGGTACGGGTATTGGTCTCTATGCCCTGCACCAGCTTCGCTACCTCCTTGTTTAGCAGGATATTGGGCAGCTCCGGCGATTGCTGGTACGCCGTGGAAAATGTTTCCAGCAGTACGGAGCGGATAATGCAACCGCCTCTCCACACCTTCACCACCTGCGGCAGCGGTATTTCCATCTTCAGCTCGGCAGAGGCCTGGTACAGCATGGCCAGCCCCTGTGCATAGCTGAGGATGGTGCCAAAATACAGGGCGTCATGCACCTGTTGTATCCAGGTATCTACTGGTGTATTGATGCCGCCGGCCGGCGCTTCGTAGATCTTTGCGGCCTGCACCCTTTCTTCTTTATAAGCGCTTATCGTGCGCAATGATACGGCGGTATCGATCGCCGGTATGGCCACGGGCAGGTCCATTGCGTCCTGCGAGGTCCACTTGCCGGTACCTTTGGAGCCGGCCTTGTCGGAGATCACATCTACCAGGCGGGCATCGGTCTTATCATCTTTTTGTAAAAAGATATCCGCCGTGATCTCCACCAGGAAGGACTGCAAAGCGCCTTCATTCCAGGTGCGGAACACCTCGTGCAGCTTGTCGTTATCCAGCCCGGCGGCTTTCAGCAGGGCGTAGGCTTCGCTGATCTGCTGCATGATGCTATATTCAATACCGTTGTGCACCATTTTTACGTAGTGCCCGGCGCCTTCTTTACCCAGGTAAGCTACGCAGGGCTCTCCTTTTACTTTTGCGGCAATGGCTTCCAGCATGGGCCGCACCTTTTCATAAGCCTCCGGATCGCCGCCCGGCATAATGGCCGGACCGGTACGGGCGCCCATTTCGCCGCCGGAAACGCCAATGCCCATGAAGTGCAGTTGCTTTTCCTTCAGATACTTAACCCGGCGCAGCGTATCGGTGTAGTGCGAGTTACCGCCATCTATTACCACGTCGCCCGGCTCCAGCAGGGGCAGCAGCGATTCGATCACATCATCCACCGGCTGGCCCGCAGGCACCAGCATCATGATACGGCGCGGGCGCTGCAGCAACTGTATCATGGCAGCCAGTTCCGCTACGCCTTTTACCGTTGTACCTGCCGTGGCGCCGGACTCCAGCGCGCTGGTCTTGGTAGCGTCCTTATCAAAACCGATAACGGAGAAACCATGGTCGGCCATATTCAGTAACAGGTTCCTTCCCATTACGCCCAGGCCGATCATTCCAAAGTCATATAAGCTGTTTGACATAAGCTATTGTAAAAGTAAAAGTGAAAGTAGCTATAAAATTAGGATAAAAAACCACAACAAAAAGTTTGATAAAGACAAGCACCGCTTCAGGCGGAGTTGCGCCCGGCATTGATAATGCCGAATGAGCAACGCACCACCAGCTTCTGGAACACTTCCCTGCGCCCGTTGCCCTCCTCCTGTTTTTCCAGCTCGCGGATACGGGTAAGGGCATACTGCTGGATGGTGACCAGCGGCAATACAATGCGCTCCCGCATCTGTATGGACAATTGGTCTACCGGGTTAGCCGCCATCAGCGATCCGGCGCCGGACAGCCGCAGCAGGTATTGCCGGGTGAGCTGGAACTCGTCGTGGATCATGCGCCAGATAGGGCCATATTGCGGGTCTTTGCCCAGGTGGGCGGTGAGCGGGAAATAGCTTTTTATCATCGCCATCTCGCAGTTGTCCAGCAGTGTTTTAAAGAACAGGGACTGCCGGTACAGGCGCTCCAGCCCTTCCCATTTTCCGGCTTTATCCAGTTGCTGCAGGGCGGAGCCTACGCCGTAAAAGCCCGGCACATTCTGCTTTAACTGGCTCCAGGCGCCTACATAAGGTACGGCGCGCAGCGTGTCCAGCGTAAGCTTGGCGTCCTTGTTGCGCTTGGAAGGGCGGCTGCCGATATTGGCTTCCGCATAATAGCGCAGGGGGCTGGTATGCTCCAGGTAGTCCAGGAAACCGGGATGCTGCTTCAACTGGTTAAAGGCGCGGTAGCCTTCATCGGCCAGGGCCTGCAGCAGCGCTTCTTCCGAAGCGTCCAGCGTTACCTGCCGGGAAGAGAACAGCTCGTTGGTGATCCCGGCATGCACCAGTTGCTCCAGGTTGTACTGCGCGGTATCAATGGTGCCGAAGTTGGAGCTGACGGTTTGCCCCTGTATGGTGAGCTGGATTTCCTTATTCGAGATATTACGTCCCATGGAGGCGTAGAACTGGTGCGTTTTACCGCCGCCCCGTCCCGGGGGGCCGCCACGGCCGTCGAAGAACACCACGTTGATGCCGGCTTCCCGCGAGAGGCGGGTCAGCTCTTCCTTGGCCTTATAGATGCTCCAGTTGGCCATGAGGTAGCCGCCGTCCTTCGTTCCGTCTGAAAAGCCCAGCATGATGGTCTGGGTATTGTTGCGCCGGTGCAGGTGCTGGCGGTAGTCCTCATTTTCATACAATGCCCGCATTACGTTGCCGGCCTGCCGCAGGTCATCGATGGTTTCAAACAGCGGCACGATATCCACGCTGATCTGCTCCTTTTTCCAGCCGCTCAGCAGGAACAGCCCGTATACTTCTATCACGTTGAGCGCGCTGGTGCTGTGGCTGATGATATAGCGGTGGCAGCCTTCCTCCCCGTTGGTCTGTTGTATGGTCTGCACCGCCTTGATGGTTTCCAGCGTATCGCGCTGCAGCTCGTCCTGTAGCAGGTTGCTGTTCACCGGGCGGCTGACCTGCAGCAGCACTTTTATCTTTTCTTCGGCTGAAAGCGAGGCGTAGTTGTCCGGCAGGGCATCGCTCTGCTCCGCGATGGTTTCCAGCAGCGGCCCGTGCACGGAGCTGTCCTGCCGGATGTCCAGCGAAGCGAAGAACAGGCCGAAGAGCTCTACCCGGTTGATCAGCGCTTCCACCATGTTTACGAACAGGCCGTTGTGCTGCTCCTGTATGGTATTGCGGACACGCTCCAGGATGCCCAATATCTCGTCGCGGTCCAGGTCCACCCGGTGGCCGGGAATGAACAGGTTGCCGTACAGTTGCTGCTCCAGCCTGGCCAGCTCATTTTCCACGCCCCGGAAGGTGAGGCGCCGCCTGAGCTTGCGCACATCCTGGTAATAGCATTTAATGATCGCGCCGCGCAGGGCATTGGCTACCTGCAGCGTGGTGGCGCATTTTACAAAGGGATTGCCGTCGCGGTCGCCGCCGGGCCAGAAGCCCATGCGGATCAGCGCATGCCGGCTGCTGAAGGCCTCGGGGAAATGCGATTTCAGGAAAGTAACGGTGCGCCCGGCGGCGTGGTAGAACACATTTTCCAGGAACCACACCAGGCTCACCGCCTCATCATAAGGCGTGGGCTTTTCCTTTTTAAAGAAAGGCGTTTTGCCCAACTGCTGCAGGTACATATTTACCTGCGCCGTATTATCATTGATCAGGGCTTTGGAAAGATCATTGATGATGCCCAGCACCTCGCCCGGATAGAACTGGGTAGGGTGCGCGGTAAGCACCAGCCGTACGGCAAAGTCCTTCAGCTTCTCTGCCAGCGCGGGCTCCGCCTGGGCCTGCGTTACGGCGGACTGTAGCTGCCGCAGGGTACCGCTGCCCTGCATATCGTGAATGTCGCGGAAAGCGGCATCCTCCAGTGCGTCAAACAATACCACCTGCCGCTCCGCATACTGCACAAAACGGAACAGGATATCCAGTTGCTGCTGCTCATCCTTATAAGTGGTATACTGCTCGAAAAAGGTCTTTAATATTTCTGCCGGGCTTTGCTCCTTATCAAATCCCTCTTCACAATGCAACAGGAACAAGGAAAGAAAGATGCCTGTTTTTTCCACCCGGTGAAAGGGCAGTGAAGTAAATAAACTGTTATATAGCTGAAATTTGGTTCCTACCAGGTTCCTGAATAACTGCAATGTATTATTGACCGGTGCTTCCATGCTTACTGATTTGCTGATTCCCGCACGAAAAATACGAATAAAAGCGCAGAAAGCATAATGCTGAACGCTGAATGCATAACGCAGGCCCAGGGAGCGTTTCGCGTTATGCATTCAGCGTTCGCCGGTTCTAATTCAACCTGAAGTTCACGGGTATGGAATACAGGACAGACACTGCGCGCCCGTTTTGCCGGCCCGGTTTCCAGCGGGGCATGGCCTTAATTACGCGGGTGGCTTCTTCTTCCAGGCCGCCGCCCCTGGGCAGGCTCAGGACCTTTACATCTTTGATCTTCCCTTCATAATCCACTACAAACTGCACCGTCACCACGCCGGAAATATTGTTCTCCGCCGCCAGGTGCGGGTAGCGGATATGGTCGCCCAGGTACCTGGCCAGGGCCTCCAGGCCGCCGGGGAAGGAAGGCGGTATCTCTACGCCGGTGAATACCTTCTCCCGGTCATCCCGCGGCGCGGGCACCGGGGCTTCTATTACACCGGTACCCGGCCCCTCCGGTAACAGACTTGGATCAATGCCATCCTCCACACCATCGGCAGTGGTAACGCCCACGGCTTTGATGGTCAGCTCATCCATGGGAGGCGGCGCATCTTCCGGCGCTACGGCTTCATCCGCTACCACGGCGGGATTTACAAACTTTATACTGGGCTTAACAGGAGGCGGGGAACTGGATGGAAGGGCCGGCGGGGGAGGAAGCGGTTTGGCCTCCTCTATTAAAGGATCAATGGGGCGAATGGGCGCAATGGCAGGCGGCAAACTTCGTATGTGCGTTCCAGATACCAGCAGCCGGTTATTGATCACATAGCCGGCAATGACCACCAGCACAATGGAAGCAGTGCCCAGCATGGCATTGCGTACCCGCTGGTCATACTTACGGCGTAAAGCATACGCGCCGTATTCCTTGTTCCTTCCATCAAAGAGGATGTCAAGGAAATCGGTGACGGGGATAGTAGCTGTGTTCATAAAGTGGTGTTTCTAATCAGATGCCGGGTGCAGTTATTTTCCATATGCAAACGGCAAGAAAAAAAAGACGGCTATGGCAAAATAATTGCGACACAATACCGGTACAAAATCCTTACTGCATGAAACACCTGCTGACCCTACTAGGCACCGGATCACTACTGGCAGTCGCAGCCTGTAACAATGCTTCCCGGAACAATGCGGCGGACAGTACCGTGGTTGCAGACCGGGGCGATACCACCGGCAACATAGTAGACACTACTGACCTGCCTGCTCCCTATGCCACTAAATCCGTAAAGAACTACAGTGAAGTGCTGGGCTGGCCTGCAGATAAAAAACCCGTGCCCCCTGCGGGCTTCACCGTTACCAAATTCAGCGACAGCCTGATAAATCCGCGCTGGATCTATATTGCGCCTAATGGCGATGTGCTGGTGGCGGAAGCCAATACCAGGATGGGGCCTATAGAAAGGGTTAAATCCATTGCCACGGGCAAGGAGCAATCCGGTTACGAAACCTCCAGCGCCGACAGGATCACGCTATTCAGGGACACAACGAAAGACGGGGTACCGGACCTCCGGACCATTTTTATGGACGACCTGGACCAGCCTTTCGGTATGCTGATACTGGATGATAAATTTTATGTAGCCAACACCGGCGAACTGCTGGTGTTTCCCTACCAGCAGGGGCAAACCAGCATCAGCGGCAAAGGGAAGAAAATACTGGACCTGCCCAAAGGCGGCTACAACAACCACTGGACGCGTAATATTATCGCCAGTGCCGATGGCTCCAAAATATACATCGCTGTAGGCTCCGCCAGCAATGCAGCAGAGCATGGCATGAAAGAGGAAGTACGCCGCGCCAACATACTGGAAATAAACCCCGACGGCAGCGGTGAGCGCGTGTACGCCAGCGGCCTGCGCAACCCCGTGGGCATGGATTGGGCGCCCGGAACAAATGTATTATGGACGGTGGTAAATGAACGGGATGAGCTGGGCGACCACCTGGTGCCGGACTATCTTACCCATGTAGAGCCGGGTGGCTTCTACGGCTGGCCCTACTCCTACTTTGGCGGCCATATAGACCCACAGGTAAAAGTAACGCCGCGGCCCGACCTGGTGAGCCAGGCACTGGTGCCGGACGTGCCCCTGCCCTCTCATACCGCCTCGCTGGGCCTTACTTTTTACGATGGCAGCACATTCCCGGACAGGTACCGCAGTGGCGCTTTCATAGGACAGCGCGGTTCCTGGAACAGCAGCGTGCTGGCAGGTTACAAAGTGGTGTTTGTGCCTTTCAGTAACGGGCAGCCCGCCGGCCCCCCGGAAAATTTCCTGACCGGCTTTATTGCAGACTCCGCGGATGCCAGGGTATACGGCAGACCGGTAGGGGTAGCAGTAGCAGCAGATGGCGCATTGCTGGTAGCAGATGATGCCGGCAACACCGTGTGGCGGGTATCCCATACATCCAATAATTAAGCACAAGCTGCGGAATATTCTCTACATTAGTTCCCTGTATGAAGCAAATTGTTTTTTTCCTTACGGCCCTGCTGCCTGTAACGGAAATAGCTGCGCAAAGTGCCGCTGATACTGCTACACGCCAGTTGCATGAGATTGTAGTGGAAGCCTATCTTCGTAAACAAACCCTGCTACAGGTGCCCACCTCCACCAGCGTGATCAGCAACCGGCAATTCCAGTTGCAACCGGGTATCACCCTCCTGCCGGCCATGAATACGGTGCCGGGTGTACGAATGGAAGAACGCTCCCCCGGCAGCTACCGCCTTTCCGTAAGAGGCAGCCTGTTACGCTCCCCTTTCGGTATCCGTAATGTGAAAATATATATGGATGAAATGCCGCTCACCGATGCTGGCGGCAATACTTACCTGAACCTGGCGGACCCCGGCAGCATACAAAGCGCGGAGATACTGAAAGGCCCGGATGGCAGCCTGTTTGGAGCCAACTCCGGCGGCGTGATCCGGCTGCAGCCGTTCCCGCCGGCTACGGACAGCAATCACCTGCACGCCGGCATCCAGGGCGGCTCCTACGGCCTGTTCCATGAAAAAGCGGGCTGGCAGCAGCAATGGGGCCCTTACCGGCTCCAACTCTACCAGGCTTACCAGCGTGCAGACGGTTACCGGCAGAACAGCGCGCTGAAAAGATATTATATGCAAACCGCCCAGCAGTGGCAGTACAATGCACGCAACCAGTTGAAGCTGCTGGCCTTCTACAGCGATCTTTCCTACCGCACCCCCGGCGGACTTACGGAAGCGCAGGCCAAGCACAACCCGCGCGCTGCACGGCCGGCCACGGCTACACTGCCGGGAGCCGTGGAGCAAAAGGCCGGCATCTATAACCGTACCTTCCAGGGCGGCCTGGTGCACGAGGCCAATATCAGCCCGGCCTGGCGGCATGTGATCACGGTGTTTGGGGCCAACACGCACTTTGAAAATCCTTTTATCACCAACTACGAAGCACGCGATGAAAATACGGCAGGGCTACGCACCTACCTTTCCCTGCATGACCAACCTATTACAGGAACGGGCCTGCGCCTGAACTGGAATACCGGCCTGGAATGGCAGGGCACTACTTCCGATATCATTAACTACGGTAACCGGGGCGGTGTACGGGATACGGTACAGGCGGCGGACAAGCTGAAAGCGCAGCAGCACTTTTACTTTACCAGCCTCAGTGTGCGCCTGCACGAAAGATGGATATGGGAAGCAGCCGTAAGCCTGAACTATTACCGGTACACTTTTAATGAGCCCTCCAAAGGAGACAGCACGCGGAAATTCAGCCCGCAACTCATGCCCCGCTTCTCCCTGTCCTACCTCATCACACCCGCGCTGGCGGCCCGGCTGACCCTAAGCAGGGGCTACTCCCCGCCTGCCATTGCCGAGGTGCGCGCCTCCGATAATATTATCAATACCGCCCTGCAGGCGGAAACCGGCTGGAACCATGAGGCCGGGCTGCGCCTTTCCGGGCGGCGCAACCGTTACTGGCTGGATGCCTCCGTATATTATTACCGGATGCAGGACGCCATTGTACGGCAGTTGCGTGACGACGGTACGGAGTACTTCACCAACGCCGGCGGCACAAACCAGGCAGGCGTGGAAGCCCAGGGAATGCTGTGGATACTGGCCCCGCGCAGGCACGGCATTATGCAGGGATTGCAATGGCAGAGCAGCTATACCTACAGCCATTTCCGATTCAGGGATTACAACAGCGCGGGAGCAGATCATTCCGGCAACAACCTGACCGGCGTGCCCGGCCATGTGCTGGTAAACAGCCTGCTGGTGCGGTTGCCGGCCGGCGTGTACCTGTTTGGCCAGCATAACTTTACCAGCCGTATCCCGCTGAATGACGCCAATACCGCCTATGCCAGCGCTTACCACCTGGTACAGTGCAAGGCAGGCTGGGAAGTGCCGCACCGCGGCAAATGCCGTGTGGCCGTTTTCGTGGGATCGGATAATGTACTGAACCAGTACTACAGCCTGGGCAACGACCTGAATGCGTTTGGCCAGCGGTTTTACAACCCGGCCCCCGGCAGGAACTATTTTGGCGGCGTTTCTTTGATGCTGTAATGGGTAACGGGCTTAAAAAAGCCCCGCTCCATCCTCTATACTGGTCACATATGCCTTTAACGGTATGTTGAATTGTTGCTGGTAACCCTGGCTTGCTTTGGCAATAAGATCGTTCACGGCGTCCTTCTGCACAATATTGATAGTACAGCCGCCAAAGCCGCCGCCCATCATGCGTGCGCCCAGCACGCCGGCCTGCCCGGCTGCCATATCCGCCAGCCAGTTCAGTTCCGCGCAGCTTACGTCATACAGCTTGCTCAGCCCTTCGTGGGTGGCCCACATCCGCTGCCCGAAGGCGTACAGGTCATTCCGCAGCAGGTCGGTACAGGCATCCTGCAGGCGCTGTATCTCTTCCACTACATAGCGGCAACGGTTATACGTAACGGCGTTGTGCGGTTTTACATAAGCGTCCAGCATATCCATGCTCACTTTGCGCAGGCTATCCACTTCCGGGTGGTGCTGGCGTACCAGCATCACGCCCTGTTCGCATTCTGCGCGGCGGGTGTTGTATTCGGAGGAAGCCAGGGAGTGCTTTACCTGGGTATCGAGCAGCACCAGGCTGATATCGTCAAAGCGGAAAGGAATGTATTCATGCTCCAGTGTAGCACAGTCCAGCTTTACCAGGTGCTGGCGCTTGCCAAAAAGGCTGGCAAACTGGTCCATGATGCCACAGCGCACGCCCACGAAATTATTCTCCGCAGCCTGTGCAATACGTGCCATGTCCATAGTGGAAATGTTCAGCTCAAACAACTGGTTGAGGGCAAACAGCACGGCGCATTCCAGCGCCGCAGACGATGAAAGGCCGGCTCCCTGCGGAATGTTGCCGCCAAAAGCACATTCAAAGCCGGAAATGGGGTACCCTCTTTGCATCAGTTGCTGAACCACACCCTGTAAATAGTCGGGCCAGTGTTGTTTGCTGGGCTGCAGGGTATCCAGGCTGCCACTGTAGTGATCGTCCAGGTCCAGCGCATGAAAACGCAACTGCCGGTCGTCCCGTTTAATAATGCCCAGGTAAATGCCTTTATCAATAGCGGCCGGCAGCACAAAGCCATTGTTATAATCGGTATGCTCCCCTATCAGGTTAATACGGCCCGGCGCGCGCACCAGCAGGGGCGCAGTGCTGAAATTTGCTTTACAGAATTGCTGCAGGGCAGCAGCCGGGTGAGCGGACGGTTGAACGGAAGCCTGGATCTCTTGCAAATGCATGTGGAATTGCTTTTTTTCGTTGTTTTTAGTTACTTGCTGTAATCGATTACGTTACTAAAAACAAGGGTTTTATCATAACGCTTTCGTAAATAAAAGTAATCGATTACCTCATAATTTCCAAATGAGCCGGGGCATGTCTGCCCCGGGGGCTCTGGTCAGGGCTGCTGCCCGCCATGCAAGGGCCTTCTCAGGCTGGACTGCCGGAATACTGGCACCGGCTCCAGGATAATACGGGACTTGGTGTGGTGCTGCACCTGGCCGGCGCCCCCCTCTATCATTTCCAGCAGCAGCTTAAAAGCCTCTTTGCCCATTTGCACAGTTTGCTGGTCAATGCTGCTCAGGCTGGGGGTAATATGCTCGCCGAACGCCTCGTTGGCAAAGCCGATCACCCCAAATTCTCCGGGAATGCTGACCTGCCGGTCCTTCAACTCTTTGATGGCGCCAAGGGCGGAAAAGTCCTCCACGGCAAATACTGCATCCGGTGGACGGGCCTGCGCCAGGAGGTGGCGAACAGCCTGCCTGCCCGCTTCAATGGATACGTTACCGTAGTAGATCAGGGTATCGTCTACCGGCAGGTTGTTGGCGGCCAGGGCGGCCTTGTACCCTTCCAGCCGGTCGCGGAATATTTTGAGATGCTGCTGCCCGGCGATGTGCGCAATGCGGCGGTAGCCCTGGTGTACCAGGTGTTCCGTGGCATACCAGGCGCCCTTGAAATCGTCTACCACCACGGAAGGAATATGCAGGCTGTCATTGGCCCGGTCAAAGAACACCAGGGGCAGGCCCCGCTCCTTCACTTCCAGGTAATGCCGGAAATCCGTGGTCTCTTTGGCAATGGAGGCCAGGATGCCATCCACCCGGGTGCCCAGGAAGGTGGCGATCCCTTTTCGCTCAAATGCCGGCAGCTCGTTGGACTGGTAGATCAGCACATTGTACCCGTGCTGGTTGGCCATGTTTTCTATACCGTGTATGACCGAGCCGAAAAAATTGATCTCCGCGCTGGGAATGATCACGCCGATAATGTGGCTGCGGCCGGAGCGGAGGGAATACGCAATGCGGTCGCGCTGGTAGCGCATGCGCTCCGCCGTGGCCTGCACCAGCCGCCGGGTGCTTTCGCTGGTACCCGGCCGGTTGTTCAGCGCCCGCGATACGGTAGCACCCGTGAGGTTTAGTTCCCTCGCAATATCCGCAATAGTTACTTTCCGGCTCACCTGTGTGTTGAGATTTGGCGCTAATGTAGGAAAAACAGTGTTTTTTATGTATTATTCGAAATTAATTCCTTCATCATTATGTCGTCAGCACCACAACGCTTTTTACCGCTGGATGTTTTCCGCGGCATGACCGTCTGTTTCATGATCATTGTAAATACGCCTGGTACCAGCGATGTATTTGGCCCGCTGAACCATGCCCGCTGGCACGGCTGCACGCCCACGGACCTGGTATTCCCGTCTTTTCTTTTTGCGGTGGGCAATGCCATGAGCTTCAGCATGCGCAAGTTTGCACAAATGGATCATGCGGCGGTTGTAGCAAAGATATTCCGCAGAACGCTCCTTATTTTCTTGCTGGGATTCCTGATGTACTGGCTCCCCTTTGTGCGCCATTCCGCGGGCGGCGGCTGGGAGTTCATTCCCATTGGCGATACGCGCATCCTGGGCGTGCTGCAGCGTATAGCCATTTGCTATGGCCTGGCTGCGCTGATGATCCACTTCCTGCCGGAAAGGCTGGTGTGGGGACTATCCGCCGCCCTGCTGCTGGGTTACTGGCTGATCCTGTGGGCCTATGGGCAGCCCGGCGATCCGTATAGCCTGCACGGTAATGCGGTGCTTCAGTTTGACCGTATGGTGATGGGCGACCGGCACCTGTACAAGGGCGAGGGCTTTCCCTTTGACCCGGAAGGACTGCTCAGCACCCTGCCCGCTATTGTGAACGTGGTGGCGGGTTATTACACGGGACTGTTTATACAACAGCAGGGGAAAACCGCCAAAGGCGTTACAAGGCTGGCCGCCGTAGGCGTAGTACTGATCATACTGGCGCAGTTGTGGAACCTGGCGCTGCCTGTCAACAAAAAAATATGGACCAGCTCCTATGTACTGTATGCCGTGGGGATTGACCTGCTGCTCCTGTCATTACTGATCTATATCATCGACCTTAAACACCGCAGCGGGTGGACCGGCTTCTTTACCATATTCGGGAAAAACCCCTTGTTCCTTTACCTCCTGTCCGAAGTATTGGTGATCTTCCTGTTCTTTTTCCAGGCCGGGCCGGGCACATCCGTGTATGCGTGGATCAATATGCATATCTTTCAACCGGTGGCGCCGGGCAAGGTAGGCTCACTACTATTTGCAGTAGTGTTCATGCTGCTGTGCTGGAGCGTAGGCTGGTGGTTGGACAGGAAACGCATATACGTGCGGGTGTAAAATATTATTAATTTAACTTGCGGAAACCATGGAACTTTCATTAAAAGGAAAGACCGCCCTCGTGTGCGGCAGCTCCCAGGGCATTGGCCTGGCGGTAGCCAAAGAGCTGGCGACTGCAGGAGCGGAATGCATCCTGATGGCCAAAACAGAATCACGGCTGCAGCAGGCGCGCGACCTGCTGGACACCAGTGCGGGGCAGCAACATCATTATGTAGTAGCGGATTTCCGGGACCCCTCCTGGGTAGAGCAGGTGATCAACTCCCTGACTGCCGGTAAACCCATTCACATACTGGTAAACAATACCGGCGGCCCGGCCCCCGGACCAATACTGGATGCCCAGGTGCATGCTTTTACGGAAGCCTACAACCAGCACCTGGTGTGCAATCATATACTGGCGCAGGCGGTCATCCCCGGTATGACTGCGGCGGGTTACGGCCGTATCATCAATATCATTTCCACTTCTGTAAAAGCGCCGTTGAAGAACCTGGGCGTATCCAACACCACCCGCTGGGCCGTAGCGGCCTGGGCCAAAACCCTGGCCGGCGAGCTGGCGCCTTACGGCATTACGGTGAACAATGTATTGCCGGGTGCGGTATCTACCAGCCGCCTGCAATCCATTATTGCGGCCAGCGCCGCTGCCCGCAATGTCAGCGAGGCGGACGTGGAACGGGAGTGGCTGGCGGAAATTCCTATGAAGCGCTTTGGACAGCCGCAGGAGATCGCCGCGCTGGTCACCTTCCTGGCATCGGCTTATGCCAGCTATATTACCGGCACCAATATCGCGGTGGATGGCGGCAGAACACCGGTAGGGTGATGCGGCATTAATATTGTAACAAGTATCCTACGAAAAAACAGGTGTATGATATTGCATCCTTTCAGCAGGTGGCTGCCAGTAGCAGGTATCGCGTTGCTGGCCGCCTGTGGCCAGCAGCCCGGCAGCAAAGCGCCCTTCACGGATACCAGTGCAAAGGCCATTACGGCTCCGCCGGACCTGGGCCCGCCGCCGGCCGTACCAGATACCCAGTTCATTATCGTGGATTCCATGGTGAACATCCGCATGAATAACCAAAAGGTGCCCCGCCGCCCCGGCGCTTTTGACAGTACACTGGCCGCCTACTGGATGGCATGTTACCAGCAGTCAGAAAAACTGCCCGCCTTCCTGCGCTTTAAATACCAGGGCACCGTAATGATGGGCGCCCGCGGCAGCCTGATGGATGCCGTAGCGCATGTGCAGGACTCACTGAAAGATCATATTGCGAAAGAAAAGTACCAGCTTGATTTTCACCGGCTGCCCCCATCGCATCAAAAGGAGCTGGAAAAATCGTTCCCGGTGTTGTTCCAGAAGAGATTGTGAGGGTGGGTTACTCACTCTGCTCCATAAGGCTATACAATATTTTCTGCTCCCCTTCGCTCAGCAGGGTGCCGGTAGTGGAATCTGCCGGCACAAAATGCCGTTTGAAAGCGGCAATGGCCGCACTGCTGTCCTTTACATTATAACCTACAATACGCAATGCCTGCAGGTGGTTGAAGTTTTCTGGCAGGGTAACAAGCGAGGTATCGCCATACCAGAGGCCAAATCCTTTTTCTGCCAGCCGCTGCCAGGGAAAATACGCGCTGGGGTCCACTTTACGGCCGGGGGCAATATCCCCATGCCCGATAAAATTGGCCGCCGGTATATTGTAGCGGTGCTTCAGGGTATCCAGTAAAATGAGCAGGCTCCTGACCTGCAGGGAATCAAAGGGCTCAAAGCCATTGTTGTCCAGCTCAATGCCGATGGAGGAAGAGTTGATGTCTGTAAGCCCGCCCCACTTGGCCACGCCGCCATGCCAGGCCCGCAGGTAATCATTCAGCATCTGGTGCACCACGCCGTCCCGGCAGATCACGTAATGCGCGCTCACCTGCGTGCGGGGCATGGTGAAGGTACGCAGCGTTTGCTCGCAACTGTTCTGCGCAGTGTGATGAATGATCACGTAATTAGGCTTGCGCATGTTGAAATTGGTGGTGCCGGCCCACCAGTGCAGGGCAGGCACCGAATCAATATATACCGGCGCAAGCGGCGTACGCAGCGATTTTGCATATGCTTTTACTTGTTGCTTGTACACTTTGTTGGTATCCGCGTAAGGCGAACGTGCGCAACCAAAGGGCAGTGCCGCGAGCAAGAGGCACAGCCAGCGCGTAAGATAACGGTTCATGTGCATGGTATTTAAAACCAACTGTTATGCCAAAAAGTTCAGCTACCGGTCATGTTTACCCGCTGTATCCTCCTGGTGTTTCCATAATTCCCGGAAAACGGGGCTGTGGGTGAACAGGTGCGTAAAAGTGCCTTCCGCTGCAATATGCCCCTGTTGCAGGATATAAATATAGTCAAAACGGGGCAGGAGGTGCAGGCGGTGCATGGATGAGATGATCGCCTTGTCGGCAAAGGCCGTGAAGAGCTTTTCGTATATCTGCGCCTCTGTTTTAGGATCTACGCTGCTGGTAGGCTCGTCCAGCAGCACCACTTCGCTTTCCCGTGCGGCCAGGATGCCGCGGGCCAGCGCCAGGCGTTGTTTCTGGCCGCCGGAAAGGTTCACGCCCTTTTCCCGGATATCGGAGGCCAGCCCCTGCGGCAGTTGCCGGATCACGTCTGTAAAGTGCGCGCTTTCACATACCTCCAGGATATCGGCCTCGCTGAAGGGCAACCCGAGGGTTACGTTATAGGCAATGGTGTTCTCGAATATCTCCGGCTCCTGCGGGAACAGGGTGACTGTTTCATTGAGCGTAGGCAGCCCGTAAGGCGCGCCGTCTACCGTTAGCTCCATGCCCGGTTCGGGACTGTACAGGCCTCTCAGCAGGGACAGCAGGGTGCTTTTTCCGCTGCCGCTCTCCCCTATGAGGGCGATGCGCGTGCCACGGCGGATGTCCAGTTGCAAACGGTGCAGGCTTTGGGGCGCGTGCGCTTCATTGTACTGCGGGCGGTGGGAAAAGCTCAGCTCCCGGATGCGGATGTGCTGCCAGTTGTCCGGCAGGTCGGTAGGCGTATCAGGGCGGTGCTGGCGGGTGTAGGCCTCCTCGATGTTACGGGCCGTTTGCACATAGGTATTGTACTGTATAATGTCTGTATACTGCCAGGCAAAATCATAGAACACGCTGGTAAAATTGGTCACATATCCCAGCAGGGTCACCAGGCCCGCCACCTGGAACAGGGTGCCGGGGGTCCAGTGCTGTATCACATACCCCACCGCCACCACGCAGTAAATGACGGCGATCAGCGTATCGGCCACAAACCATTTCCATTCATTGATCTTCACATTTTTCCGGAAGGGAGGCAGTATGTGCTGCACCTTGCCGAGCAACCCCGTTTCCATACTCTTTTCCAGCCGCAGGGTAATAACGGTCATGATGTTGGAAAGGCTGTCAAAAAGCGTGGCGGACACCACATGCTCCCGCTCATTCACTTCATCCAGGGTTTTGATAAAAGGCTTGTCAAACTTAAAGATGGCCCAGATGGTAACGGCGCCCAGCAGCACCCCGATACCGCCAAAGAGCGGGGAGAACCAGAGCATGGCCACCACGGAGAACACCAGCTTGGACAATGCGCTGAGGTACATGAAGCCATGATCAAAAAAGGTCTTTAATGCTTCATATGCTTTGCGGATGCGGTTAATGGTGGCGCCGCTGTGGTGGTCCTGGTGCCATTTTACCGGCAGGTGCAGCGCCTGGTGGTACCGTTCCTGCAGGAAATTACGGCTCAGGTTAAAGGCCAGCTCACGTTCCATGATACGGGCGGGGCCGTGAAAACACCAGCTCAATATTCTCAGGGTAAAATAAGCGGCTGCATACAGGAGGGCATAATACAATACCCGTTGGGTATCCTGCTGCACCTTGCTGATAAACCAGCCCAGCAGCAGGGGATAAAGGGCTACAATAACGCCGGAGCAAACAAACATGGCATACACCAGCAGGTACTTTTTTCGCTCCTGCCGCGCATAGCGCCAGGCGGTTTGTAACAGTGATATGTAAGGGTTTGGCATATATGAAGTAGGAGGTAGGAGGTATGAAGTAGGAAGTACGAAGTAGGATGTATGATGTTGGATGCAGACTTCCAATTTCCTACTTCCTACATCATACATCTTACTTCTCCCCCTTATTACTTACCTCCAGAAAATGAATACGGTGCCGCATCCGGGGAGGTTCCCCTGCTCTTATTCGGCGTAGCGCCCATATCAAAAGTAATATTGCCGCCCTGCTGCAGCATTTTGTGATCGAACCAGTTCTTGCCATAGGTCTGGCCGTTCACCTTGATGGCCTGCACATAGCGGTTGTCTGCATTGTTGACCGGTGCGTTGATCACCAGCTTTTTACCGTCTTCCATCAGTACGGTTGCTTTTTTGAACAGCGGCGCGCCTATCACGTACTGCTGGGTGCCGGGGCATACCGGGTAAAAGCCCAGGGCGGTGAACACATACCAGGCGGAGGTTTGCCCGTTGTCCTCATCGCCGCAGTAGCCGTCCGGTGCGGGCGTATACAGGCGGTCCATCACTTCGCGCAGCCAGTACTGGGCTTTCCAGGGCTGACCGGCATAGTTGTACAGGTAGATCATGTGCTGGATGGGCTGGTTGCCGTGCGCATACTGGCCCATGTTCATGATCTGCATTTCCCGGATCTCGTGGATCACCTGGCCGTAGTAGCTGTCGTCGAATACCGGCGGCATTTTGAACACGGAGTCCAGCATGGCGGTAAAGGTGGCGCGGCCGCCCATCAGGTCTGCCAGGCCCTGTATGTCATGGAATACAGACCAGCTATAGTGCCAACTGTTGCCTTCCGTAAAAGCGTCGCCCCATTTGAAGGGATTGAAAGGCGCCTGGAAACGGCCGTCCTTGTTCTTGCCGCGCATCAGCTTTGTTTCCGGGTCAAATACGTTGCGGTAGTTCTGGCTACGTTTGGCAAAACGCTCTATCTCGCTGGCGGGGCGTTTCAGCGCTTTGGCCAGTTGGTAGATGGTGAAATCGTCATATGCATATTCCAGGGTGCGGGCCGTGTTCTCGTTCACATCCACGTCGTAAGGCACATATCCCAGCTCGTTGTAATATTTTACGCCTTTGCGGCCTACGGAGCTTAAAGGGCCTTCGTTCTCTGTATTCTTCAGGATGGCCTCGTAAGCGGTATTCACATCAAAGCCGCGGATACCTTTCAGGTAGGCATCTGCGATAATGGAAGCGGAGTTGGAGCCGATCATACAATCGCGGTGACCGGGGCTGGCCCATTCCGGCAACCAGCCGCTTTCCTTGTAGGCATTTACCAGCCCTTCCATGATATGCCCGTCCATAGTAGGGTACATCAGGGTAAAGAAGGGGAAGGCGGAGCGGAAGGTATCCCAGAAACCGTTGTCGGTGAACATATAGCCCGGCAGCACCTTGCCATTGTAAGGGCTGTAGTGCATCACCTGTCCCTTGCTGTCCATTTCATAGAACTTGCGGGGAAACAGCATGGCCCGGTACAGGCAGGAGTAGAAGGTGCGGGTCTGGTCCACCGTGCCGCCGGTTACCAGTATGCGGCCCAGTTCCTTGTTCCAGGCGGCTTTGGCTTTGGCCTTGATGTCGGCGAAGCTGCTCCGGCCTATCTCCTGCTGCAGGTTCAGTTCCGCCTGCTCCGGGCTGATGAAGGAAGAAGCTACTTTTACATTCACCTGCTCTCCCCTTTTGGTGGCAAAACCTATCACCGCGCCTACGTGGTCGTCCTTCGCTTCCAGGCGGCCGGCAGCCAGCGCCTTGTTGGCAAAAGTGGCCTGGTAGGTAAAGGGCTTGTCAAAGTACAGCACAAAATAGTTCCTGAAGTTTTCCGGCACCCCACCGCTGTTCTTGGTGGTGTAGCCGATGATCTTCTGCTCTTCCGGTATCACCTTTACATAGGAGCCTTTATCCAGCGCATCCACCACTACAAACGCGCTGTCCGTAGTGGGATAGGTAAAGCGGATACGGGCGGCCCTTTCCGTGGGCGTGATCTCGGTGGTCACATCATGGTCCGCCAGGTATACGCTATAGTAGTAAGGGCGGGCAATTTCAGATTTATGGGAGAACCAACTGGCCCTTTCATCCTCGTTGAAGCGCACATGGCCGGTCACCGGCATAATGGCGAACTGGCCGTAATCGTTGATCCAGGGGCTGGGCTGGTGGGTTTGTTTAAAGCCCCGGAGCTTTTCCGAGTCGTAAGTATAAGCCCAGCCGTTGCCCATTTTACCGGTTTGCGGCATCCAGAAATTCATGCCCCAGGGGCAGGCAATAGCCGGGTAAGTATTTCCATTGGACAAGCTGAATTTGGACGCGGTACCCATTAGCGGGTTCACCCAGTCTGCCGGATCCGTGATCTTGTCCACTGTTTGCGCCTGGGCGTAGCTGGAAGCCAGCACCAGGGCTGTTGCGATTATTTTCCTCATAGTACGATAACGTGATTTTTATATCCCGATAAAGTGTGTAAAAATAAACCTTCAGGCGCATGTTGTGTATTATTTTTATAAGCGGTGGACGGGTGCATCCATTGCATTATTTAAGCTATCTTTGTAAGCAACCCCAATTAATACTTTTGCCATGAACGCGAATACCCCAAAGATCCTGGTCTTTATTATCATCGGCATCCTGCTCATTAACCTGATCTTTAATGTTTTTGGCTCCGGCCGGGGGCTGAAAGAGGCGGTCAGGAACCTGGAAACAGCCCGCAGGAACATTGACACCGCCCTGCTGCGCCTTCACGACGCCAGTAACCGGCTGGACTCCATCCAGGCGGACCTGGACCGGCAACGGGCTGTGATCAATGGTATCTATGTAAGGACGGAGCTGATGGACCTGGAGAAAAAAGTGAAAGACGCCCGGAACCGGGCGGAGGCAGACAGCCTGAAAGCCAGGATCGCCGCCCTCCGGGAATACCAGCCCGCCGATTCCGGCATTATTTCCATTGTAAACCTCTAATCCCTCTTTACCATGCAGCTACGTTTCCTGCCATACTGCCTGTTATTGCTGGCAACGGCATCCGCCCTTACCGCCCGCGCGCAGGGCAGCCTGAAGCACTTTAACGGGTGCGCCTCCCAGCATAATTACCGCCTGTCCCTGGGTGACACCATCGTGATACAATGCGACAGCAGTGTGCTCATGAACAGCCAGAACTTCCACATTTACGAGACGGCCTACCGCCAGTACCGGCTCCGCAATCCCAATACCGGGGAGATCATAAAGTCCTACGAGGCGCTGGTGACCCGGCAGGACAGCATGATAGCCGGCGGCCAGCGGGATTACAATGCGCTGAAACTGAAGTTTGATACGCTCTATTATACCTCCCTGGCCCAACTGGACCAGACCAGCCGCGATGTGGGCGCGGTAAAGGAGAACATCACCAACATGTCCTCCAGCCTCTCCCAGACGCAGATACTGATCGGCGACGCCATTGACAAAGTGAACAATGAACGGAAAAAGAGCTTCCTCAACCGGCTGTACTGGGGCCTGGGCGGCCTGGGCATCGGCGTGGGCCTCACCGCCCTGCTGGTGGGCATTAACTGAAGCGTCCGCCCGCCGCATATTAAAATTTGCTTAATTCAGCGGGCAACCACCGGTGAGGCGGCCCCGTATTAAAAGAAATTTGTATTATTATAACGGAAAGGATGCATACTTTACCGATCCTTTTACGCTTTTCGTCGATCCGTTCGCAGAAAAGCGCTTTTTTACCGTTTATATATTGATGCAGTGCTTACCATTGCAGTATATACGAAGCGCCAACATCTCAATTTAACAGCACAAACGGCATGCGCATGAAGCAAGATTTTTTACGCAAGGGTATCCCTATGATCGTGGTGAGCCTGCTTTGCAGCAGCATCTTCTTTTCCTGCAAAAAAGACGCGCAGGACGATGGCAATAATAACAATAACGGGGGCGGCGGCAATACAACCGCCAAAACCGATGAGGACTCGCTCAAATACCTGATGTACCGCCTGATGCAGGTGACCTATGCAGACGGCGGAAGGAATGCGGATGCGGGCCTGCCCACCTACTACTGGTACGGGCAGGTGCCGGCGCTGGACCCCTTCAGCAGTACTTACAGCACCGCGGAAAACCTGCTCTCCACCATGATGACCTTCCCGGAAGAAAACGGCACCAGGCTGGACCGCTACAGTTTCCTGGACCGCACCGGCTCCCTGGCCAATAAGTTGCAGAACGGCGTGATCGAGAAAACAAGCGGCACCACCGGCAGCTTTGGCCTGGAAGTGACCTACGCACTGGACCAGGACAACAATACCCACCTGATGGTGCTATATACCGACAAGAACTCCCCTGCCGGCCAGCAGGGCGTGCAAAGGGGCTGGGAGATCACCGCCATTAACGGGGATGATAATGTTGCCTATGACGGCGAGAGCGGCGCCAACACCACCAAAGTGACCAATGCCGTATACTCCTCCGCCAGTACCACCTTTACCTTTAAGAAAACCGACAATACTACCGCCACCCTTACGCTGGATGCCGGCTCCTATAACGTAAACCCCATCCTGTTTGACACCGTTTACAACGTCGGCGGCAAGCAGGTGGGCTATTTTGCGTTCTACACCTTTTCCAGCATCACCAACAGCGATGGCGGCGCCACGGCTACCAAACAATTGCTGGACCAGTTGTTCGGCAAATTCAAATCCGCGGGCATCCGGGAGCTGATCGTAGACCTGCGCTACAATACCGGCGGGGCCGTATCTACCGCGCAATACCTGTGCAATGCCATTGCGCCATCCAGTGCGCAGGGCAAGATCATGTACTATTACACCTACAACGACAAGCTGACGCAGAACCTGGCTGCCACCGGTCTGCCGGCCTCCATTAGCTTCGGCACTACCGGCGGACTGCAACTGGATCATGTGTTCTTTGTTACCGGCAACCAGACGGCATCCGCCAGCGAGCTTACATTGAATAACCTCAAACCCTACATGAGCGTAAAACTGGTGGGCAATACCACTTACGGAAAACCCGTAGGATTTTTCAGCTATACCATTTCCACCTACGACGCCGCCGGTACGGAAAAATACCTGGCAGACCTGTATGCCATCAATTTCGAAACAAAGAATGCGCAGCAGGTAGGAGGCTATTACACCGGTATAGACCCGGATGAAACGGCGAATGATTACGTAAATATTCCCTGGGGGAATAGCAGTGACGAAAACCTCAGCAAAATATTCAGCTACATCCAAACCGGCAATTTCCGGCAGGCCGCTACCGAGCAGCGTATGGCAAGTAACCCTGCTCTGCGCCTGAACCAGCCGCTGTCCATCCCTTCCGGCCAGTTTAACGGCATGGTGGATTACAGGAAATGATGTACAGGTGTGCAGGTATGCTGATGTGCGAATGAAAATGTATCATACGCACATCAGCATATTAGCGCATCCACACATTATTTTTTCTATATTGCAAGCACTTACCCAGGTCCTCTTTACCCTATCTTACTGAAACGAGTAGCATGATCATTGCGCGGACCCTTTTGCATAACCCATTTACCCCGTTTAAAAATGCTGGTCAGCAACAAGCACTTTATACCAGTAATAGGACTGGACATACACATTGTATTATTGCTCGGCTTTCCTATTCCCCTTCCCCACCCGTACATTGGCCTGGTAATAGACCCGATGGATTATATTCCTTTCCTGGGGGCCACCACGAAGATCAATCACGTGCCGCGCGGCAAAAGCGATACCAGCGGTATTTTTATCATTCTTTTCCATATTCCCATGGGCGGCCCTTTCCTGCTGGCGCCTATGATCGGTCATGACTCCGTGAACTTCTTCGGCAGCCAGCGCGTAAAAGTGGAAGGTAACCTTATGAGCCCCTCGGGACATATGCTGATGACCTGTAATGACATTGGCATTCCCCTGTCATTGCAGCCCGGTAAAAAATTCAAGCCTATTCCCAGCCTGTACCTGCCTACCTCTTTTTCCATCCCGCTGTCCTTTGGCCGGCCGGTAATGGTAGGCGGCCCCTATGTGCCGGACTGGGGTGGGGCGGTGCTGAACCTCATTGCCTCCTTCGGTTTCGGGGCCCTGCTGAAAGGCGCCGGCAAGGCCGCCAAAAAAGGGCTCAGCAAGTTCAACCACAGCCTGAAAGGGAAAATAGGCAGCAATAAGCTGAGCAACAAGCTCTGTCATATGGGTTTTGAGCCGGTAGACCTGGTGCAGGGCATCGTGGTGTACGACGGCACCGACTTTGAGCTGCCTGGCCCCATTCCCCTGAAATGGGGGCGCTCCTGGAACAGCGACAGCGACTACGAAGGCCCGCTGGGACATGGTACGCATGGCAGCTATGACATGCGGGTGCAGCCCTTTGACGAGGAAGACGCTACGGCCGTATTGCTGGGCGACGGGCGCAGCGCCATCTTTGAAGCGCTGCCCTATGCCGGCGACAGCGATTACAACCGGCATGAAAAAATGACCCTCACCCGTACTGACCTGGACGAATACCAGTTGCTGGATCACCGGGAAAGGCTGTACTATCATTTCCGGAAAATTCATCCCCGGGATGCACAATATCGCCTTTACGCCATCCGCAATGAAGCCGGTTTTATGATCAGCTTCCACTACAACAGCAAAGGCCAGCTACTGCGGGTCATTGACAGTGCGGGCCGGCACCTGCAGGTGAGCAACGACGCACAGGGGCGCATTACAGCCGTAACAGCCAGCCACCGCGGCGCATCGCAGGTGATGGTACGCTATGCCTATAACGAAGCCGGCGACCTCACGGAAATAACCGATGCGCTGGACCAGACCACCTTTATCCGGTACCGCAACCATTTGATGGCGGCGAAAACAGACCGCAACAGGCAAACCTTTTACTGGGAATATGATGGCCGGGGGCGTTGCACCCACACCTGGGGCGATGGCGGCCTGCTGGAAGGATGGATCGAATATCACCCGGAAAAAGGCTATAACCTGGTGACCAATTCACTGGGGCAAACCACCACTTACTACTATACGCCCGATCATGTAGTAACGCAGGTAAAAGACCCGCTGGGGCATTCCCGCTTCCTGGAGTATACGGATCATTTTGAGCTGTACCGCGAGATTGATGAAGAGGGCAACGTATCCGGGTACACGTATGACGAGCGTGGCAACCGCACCGGCATTGTACAACCGGATGGCAGCACCCATACCTTCCGCTACGATGCAGCCGACCGACTGACCCTGGCCACCGATCCGCAGGGCGGCAGCCGCACCTATATCTATTATAAAAACGAAAAGCATAAAGGACTGCTGCACACCATTACGGAAGCAGACGGCAGCATTACCATACTCCGCTACAATGCGCAAAACCTGCTCGGCAAAATAGAGGACGAACAGGAACAGCAAACCCTGCTGACCTATGACGAAGACCACAACCTGGCGGCGCTCACCCTGCCGGATGGCGGGCGCTCCACCTGGAGCTATGATGGCTGGGGCCGTTGTGTAAGATCGGCGAATCCTTTACAGCAGGAACAATATTTCCGTTATGACGCCCTGGGCCGGGTGCAGGAAGTACAGTTACCGGACGGCAACCATGTGCAGTTGCAGTACAATGCCTACGAGGAAGTGCTGCAAGCCCGGGACAGGCATCATAATGTACGCTTTGCATATACCCCGCTGGGCAGCCTGAAGATGCGGGAGGAGAACGGCGCCAAACTGCATTTTGAATACAACCAGGAAGAGCAGCTAAGCGCCCTGGTAAATGAGCATGGAGAAACGTACCGCTTTGTCCGCAACCAGCGTGGCGACATTACCCGGGAAACCGGTTTTGACGGCTCCACCCGCGATTATGAACGGGACGCCACGGGCAAAGTGATCAAAGTACAACGGCCCGGCCGGCACTGGACCACTTATGAATATGATTATAACGGCCGCCTGACGCGTGCAGAACACGATGACGGCAGTTGGGAAACCTATAACTACAACCGCAACGGGCAATTGACAGAAGCCATAAACGAGCACTGCACCGTGCGGCTGCAGCGGGATGTGATGGGCCGTGTAGTGCAGGAATGGCAGAACGGACATACCGTTAGCAGCAGCTATCTAAAAAACGGGCGGCGCAGTAAAATACAGAGCAGCCTGGGTGCAAACATACAATGGCAATATAACACGGCCGGCGATGTAACCGGCATACAGGCCTCCACCACGGAGCAGCAACATCCCTGGACGGCCCACCTGGAGCGTAACCTGCTGGGGCTGGAGATAGAACGTACCCTGCCGGGCGGCATCAAAAGCCGCTGGCAGTATGATAAAGCCGGCCGGCCGGAAACACATACGATCAGCAACGGCGCCCGCAGCACCCGTCGCCGGCACTATCACTGGGATGCCAACCAGCGCCTGAAACAGATCATGAACGGCCTTACCAATGGCCTGGTAAAATTCGGGCACGACGACCTCGGCAACCTGGCCTGGGCGCAGTATGAAGACGGACAGTACGACTACCGCCTGCCGGATAAGGCCGGCAACCTGTATAAAACACAGAGCCGGCGGGACCGGAAATATGCCCCGGGCGGGAAACTGTTGGAAGCCGGCGGTGCGCGCTTCCAGTACGATGAAGAAGGCAACCTGCTACGCAAAACGGTAGCAGCCGCCCCCGCGGGCAGCGCCACCTGGGAATATGAATGGTACGGCAACGGCATGCTGAAGAAAGTGATACGCCCGGACGGACAGCCCGTGGAGTTCCGTTACGATCCGCTGGGCAGGCGTATAGAAAAAACCTACAAGGGACAACTGACCCGTTTTGTGTGGGATGGTAACGTGCCGCTGCATGAGTGGCGGTACCCATCGAAGGACAAGCCGGTAGTGGAAGTGGACGAGCTGGGCGAGGTACGGCAAAGCCACCCGGAACCAGCGCCGGCGGAAACCCTGGCCACCTGGGTATTTGAAGCCGGCACCTTTGCGCCGGCGGCCAAGATCATCAACGGCAGGCAGTACTCCATTATCACGGATCACCTGGGCACGCCCTGCGAGGCCTACGATGAAAACGGGGAACAGGTATGGGTCTGCGAGTTGGATATTTATGGCAAGGTGCGTAAGTTAGCAGGAGACCCCGACCTGGTACCATTCCGGTACCCTGGTCAGTACGAGGATGCGGAGACGGGATTATATTATAACCGGTTCAGGTATTATAGTGCGGAGGAGGGTGGGTATATTAGTAAGGATCCGATTGGGTTGAGTGGGGGAACGAATTTTTATGGGTATGTGCAAGATGTGAACAGATGGATGGACCCTGCGGGCCTTAGTGCAATACCGAGCCTTGCAGAACTGAAGCATATGGCCGCACATACCCTCAATTTCTCGACAGCCAGAGACGGAGCGGTGTTCTGGTCGGGCAACAACGTCAGATCTAATATGGAAGTAGCCCAACAATGGGCCACCGCGAATGGTAAAACAACATTGGAACAAACAGTGGGTGGACGATACCTGAACGATCTGAATTTATTTGGTCCCAATAGTCCTTTAAGTGGCGAAGAAGCAGCCGAAGTCTGGGATATAGCTTCTCAACGGTTCGCAGATGACGCCTCTGGCGATGTTCATGTTTTTTCAACGGACAGCAAAAAAATAAACAAGTGGGGAAAACTAAGAACGTGGTGGAGGATTGAGAAAAAAGCATTGTTGGAAAATCCTAATGTTACAAATATCTTCAGAATGAAGAGAGACGGTACAAAAGCAAAAACAGGACATATCAAATGTAACTAATGTGATAAAAGATGCTATTCAAATGAACAAAAGTGAGCAAGCGCAAATAAAGGAATTAAAAGCCAACATTGACGGGGTCCACAGATTTACCGATGGAACTGACAAATATGGCATGCTGATCATCGCCAGGGGAGAGCTGCTGTTCTTTCAGGAAAATGATAAAGGACTCCTTTGCGAAATATCGGCAAGATATTCCCTGATTAATCCCAAAACAATAAAGCAGTGGGATAATGGCGATAAAATATCAGAAGAAGAAAAAGATCAGATATTAGCAAAGATCATCCACTTTTATAAAATAGCTTATAAAAACGATCTGACGGTCTACAAAGAATAATCCACAATGATTTACAAAATTGACGCAAAAAAACTGCAGTTTGAGTTCATTCAAGAATTAAAGAATGACAGAACAGTTGCTCCGATGATAGAAGATAATAAAACAGCAGGCTATAAAATCAGAATTATACAACGCGGAGAACATCTTTTCTATCAACAAGGCGACCGTGCTTTTATATGCGACATACAGATACGTGACAATATTTTGTTTACCGATAGTATAAAAAAAAGGGATGATGGAACAACAATTACAGATGAAGAGAAAGCCATAATATTTGAAAGGATAGAATCTTATTTTAAAAACTACCAGAAGATAGATATACGGCTCTATCCATAACTAAAGGATTTCCAGCAAGCGAAAAAATTATGCACTACATCTCCCCTGCAGACATCGCCAACAGAGACACAGGTCTGCCTTCCATTTTCCTGGCAGGTTCAATAGATATGGGGAAAGCAAACAAATGGCAAGCTGATTTTATCAACCAAATACAGGCATATGAAGCACTTAAAAACGTTAATATCTTTAATCCACGGAGAGAAGATTGGAATAGCTCCACCCCACCCCATGCAGACAATCCCCAATTTCATCAACAAGTAAATTGGGAGTTAAATGCTCTGGAAGCAGCAGACTATATCGTGATGCGTTTTGAAGCCTCATCACTCGCTCCTGTAACATTATTGGAATTAGGACTATATGCAACAAGTGGAAAACTGCTTGTTTCCTGTGCACCGGAATTTTGGAGAAAAGGAAATGTGGATATTATTTGCCGCAGGTATGACATACCGATGTTCGACAACGTCCAGGAGATAATAAGCCATTTAAACTTCTTGTTAACGCAATAATAAATGCCAGTAGATACGATAATAAAACACGAAGGAGCAATTTGGAAAGAATTTGAAAAGCCAATTCTGGAAGGCAAAAACCCAATAACATATATAAAAATATAATACCAGCCATAACAATGACTGATGCATTAAATCAAATACTAGCTATTGTTAACGCTACCGGAAAACTTAAAGCCGACGGTATCCCCACATCATTAATCAATCAACTTTCTGAACAGGAAAAGCAACAGGTTGAAAATATCCTGGTTAAAATAACCTTGTCAAATGATCTGACCGGACTGGAAGCGCTAGCGGCACTAAGAACTGATAAGGCAGTTCAGACAATTAAAACTATATACGACCAAACGGGCAATGACAATATCCTTAAAATAAAACTGGCAAAATTACTATGGGAAGCTACCAATGACAATGACTATTTGAATGTCATCCTTAAAGATTTTGGACCACAAAACAATACTGACAAACTAACCTTAATATCAACCTATTTACAGTTACCGCCACAAACCGTTCCTGATGAGCGATACATGGCTATCATAAATCAGGAATCTTATCAGCCTATGCGGTTCCAAGCAGGGAAAGGTTTATTGTATAATCTTAAGATACTCACAAGAGAGACGGATGTACAATTCGGTGATCCGCTGCACGATTTGCTACGAAGATTATCTAACGAAAATCCGGAAACGAGGGCGGCCGCACTAAAGGAAGTTCGGCTGTTAGCAACCAATAAGCATTAGAAACAACTATCCAAATTACTATCATTCATGTTATACAACCTATATGAATGCTGTATCTTTTGAAAATTTCCTTCAACAACACAATGCCCAAGGTAGACAAAAAGCAGAGGGCTACGATTTACGCATGTTCAAGGACATGCAGCTCGACGAATTAACCCAGGCAAAAGAGCTATTACAGTCCTCCTTGTTAAAGGGAGATTTAAGCACCATACAGCCACTGGTCTACCTGGCAGATGAAAAGATCATTGAAAGTCTGATCGCTACCTTTCAAAAGTTCCAGTCTGGTATATTTAACCCCAGGGCGCTTACAAAATTTTCGCTGGCTAAAGATCTATGGTCTCTTACAAACGATCCTATTTACCTGAAAGTTTTCGAGGAAGATCTTTTCCTGAAGTTTACAGCGGAGAGGCTGCAAATCATTGACTATATCAAAAATTTACCTGACAGGGAACTAGCCCGGCAAAAGCTGCTGGTGTTCGCTGAACGGGATGAAGATGAATATGTACGAGCAGAAGCAGCTAAGGCATTATTTAGGATAAACTCACTGGACTCCGAAATAGACCTTAAACAAGAGCCATACCAGCACATCATCAAAGGCTTAATGAGCGAAGATGCTATCCTGCAAAAAAAAGCTTTCAAGGAATTACAACAGATCCTTACATAAACAGGTTAAGAAAGTAAGCCCCCATGACATACATCCAATCCCAAATCACGCTTATCGACGAAAAAATAACAAAAGGCTACCCCGCGCCTGCTGTAGATTTCAACGATCCCAACTGGACAGAAAAACTAAGCGTTATAGAATTGGCATATAGAGAAAAAGTAAAGGAAGAACTTTTACATATAAAACAGGCCATAAACGAATACCTGGAAAAAGAACATTACAGGAACATACCAGAAGTAGCCTGCTACATTCGTACCACCCGCAAATTAAACGGCTACCTGATACCTACAATCGATGAAATAGCGGCCGATCATAAGAATTTATTACTAGCGCTGGCCCTTTTCATCATGCGGGACCTGATGCCTGATGCCCGGGACGAGCTGGTATATTTCAATAATCTGATGCAGGAATGCCGGAAGCACAAAATAGACTATGCTCCATATATCAAAAAACTACTGCCACTCGCCGGCGATAAAGTCAGGTTTGGTAACTATTCCGTGAAAAGCGTGTTTGAAAGCGCCCCCTACCTATGCGCCTCATAATAATTCACCTCCACCGCACCGCGCAACCTTTCCATTTCCTCCGCTGACAGCTCCGGGGCACTCACCGCAGCCAGGGCATCCTGTAATTGCTCCGGCGTACGGATGCCCACCACGGCCGCCGTAATGGCCGGCTGCTGTAATACAAAGCGCAGTGCCGTTTGCGCCGGCCCCCGCTGTGCATTGGATACAGCCTTTACCAAATTTGCTGCCTGTGACACTTCCTGGGAAGTATAATTAAGATAAGCAGCAGCAGGCTTATTCACCAGCAATCCCTTCGCTACACTGCCGCGGGCCAGCACGCCGATGTTGTGCTGCTGCAACAAGGGCAGGCAACTTTCCTCCGGCCGCCTGTCCAGCAGGCTGTATTGCATCATTACGCTGACGATGCGCGATCTTTTCACATATTCCCGGATCACGTTGGGCCGGATGGAAGAAATACCATAATAGCGGATCTTACCCTGCTGCTGTAATTGCTCGAAGGCTTCAATGGTTTCGTCAATAGGATCGCTCAGGGTGCCGCCGTGCAACTGGTACAGGTCAATGTAATCCGTTTGCAGGCGCTGCAGGCTGGCCTCTACGGCAGACAGGATATATTCCTTCCGGGGGTTCCAGTCCCAGCCGTTGCCATCAGGCCGCCACTGGTTGCCCACCTTGGTGGCAATGACCACCTCCTTACGCCGGCCCTGCAGGGCGCGGCCGAGCGTGCTTTCATTCTGTCCGCGGTCATACAGGTCTGCCGTATCAAAATAGTTGATCCCGGCCTCCAGCGCCTGGCCTATTAAAGCGGCATTGGCAGCGTCGGTGCCTTGTAATGACATACTGCCGAAAGCGATCTCGCTAATGTTTAAAGTAGAGCTTCCCAGTGTGTGATAGTTCATACGGCAAAACTAAAAAGGATAATCCAATTTTCTCCGGCCTTACGGACGAGGAGAAAAGGCGCATACCTAAAATAGATGGCAGCAACAAGACCTTCGTAGAGGTCTCTTCCAGGCCGGCGCCCAAGCTGGTGTGCCCGGTGCTGCCGGCCTATACCACCAGTTGCGACAGCGCTTTGCCGGCCAGGGCAAGACCTAAATAACACCAGCGCCGGGTGATATTGAGTAGGCGAAAAACATAACTACCGGGGTTACCAACATAACCGGCCAGGCTACCGGCTGAGCCGGTTTATGTTTTTTATAACCCGGGGGGCTGTGAACATAACCCGGTTTGGGTAAAAGCATAACCAGTTTGTGTTTTACCCAAACCGGCCTGGATTGGAAGCCACCCGGTTTATCTTTTACCCAAACCGGTTTGCTTTTGCAGCCCCTCAGTTTGTATCCGGGGTAAACTGGTTGGGGATAATAACCGGGCTGGTTTATGTTGGAAGCCCCCTGGTTTGGGTAAAAAGTAAACCGGTTTACCTTTTACCCAAACCAGTTTGGTTCCTGACCCCCTCCCCCCACTCCCCTGAGGGGGGTAAGGGGTAGCACGCCCTGCCGTACCGGCTTTGTAAATGGAGGTTAATCAACGGATGAGAGGCCGGCGCTTCTTTTACAGCGGTTTATCAGCGCCTGCAGGTCCTGGGCCAGGTCCTCAGCTATGGTAAGTATGGTTTTCAGGTCTTTCCTGCTGTGGGCATGGTAATGCTTTATAAAGTAATGATACTCATAAGATTGCCATTGACATTCGCTTAATACAAAATCCTTGAAGCTCTCAGGCAGCTCATGTATCCTGGCGTGCAGGATACCTAGGATATGGAAGTGGCGGGTTTTGGACATATGCTACCATTTTTGGGGGTGATGAATAAATAAGTTGCATGGTCAATGCAAAAAACAACACAGCGAATATAAGCACAATTTGCATTTAAAATACAAATATTATCATTTTAAATTGAAATATTTGTATTAATAATACTGTTTTTATTTAAAATCAGTTACTTAGGGTTTACTATATTCGTGTTTATGGCAAATCAGCTAAGATACAACAGGATAAAAGCTACCCTGGCCCTGAAAGGGAAAACCCAAAACGAACTGGCAGCGCATTTAAAAATGTCTATCTATACAGTTTCAAAATGGTGTACGAACAAAACGCAACCCGCCATTCCCGACCTCTACGAGATCGCAAAGTTCCTGGATGTAAATGTCTGCGAATTGCTGGAGCCCAATCCTTCATAACCTTGTTCATCACTACCCAAATCATTTACAAATGACCAGTACTAACAAACCACCCGGCATACCCACCACCCTTTTTCCTTTCCTTTCGGTAAAGAACGGCGCCAGCGCAGTAGAATTCTACACCACCGCATTCGGCGCGGCTGTAGCAGCCCGGTTTGATGGGCAGGATGGAAAGCTGATGGCGCAGCTCTTCATTGAAGGCGCTGAATTTTGGGTAGGTGACGAGGAGCCGGAATTTGGCAATTACAGCCCCGAAAGCATTGGCGGAAACCCGGTACGGCTCATCCTCACCGTTAGCGATCCCGATGCTGTTTTCGCCAGGGCAGTGGAGGCCGGCGCTACCCAGATATGCCCGGTCACTACAGAAGAATCGTGGAAAATAGGAAAGTTGAAGGACCCCTTCGGGCATATCTGGGAAATAGGACATCCGCTGCACGAAGCGTAGCTTCTCCTTCGCATCATTCCTCCCGGTACCATACAAACTGCCCCAGCTTAAGTGCGGTAATGTAGACATTATTTAAACCATCCCCGACAGGGAAAGGCCGTGATTAACCAAACAATTCCTGTAAAAACTGGTCCTTGCTTTTATTAAAATGAGCTGCAATATCGGAGAGGATTGCAGACAAAGTACCGACTTTCAAGGGGTCATGCGCCGGTATTGTAATGTGATGTTGCCCATTTTGTTCGGTAGTGAGCCGGATGTGGCTACCGGTCTGACGGGTTACGATATACCCATAGGGCTTCAGGTATTTGATCAGGTCGTGTCCGCTGATGTCTCTTGGCAACCTCATGCCGCAATCACTTCTTCCCTTACAATATGTAAACGGATAATCCGCTTCTTTTCATCATCAAAATGACAATGCACCGCATCTATTACGGCTGCTTTCAGCGCTTCTATCGTTTCCGCCTGCGTATAAATGGAAACCCCCAGGCCTTTTGCTATAAAACCACCTTCCGGGCTTTCCTCCACCATAAAGATTAACTCTTCCATACATTCAATTTTAGCAAATTTATTGTTTTATCCTGCTCCCGCCAAACATATACCGGCTCCCGACATCCGCTCCCCTCCGTATATTGTCCGTATGCCCTCCTGAGCGAAGCATAGTTCTCCATTGCATCACTCCTCCCGGTACCACACAAACTGCCCCAGTTTAAGCGCCGTAATCGCAGTACCTTCCGCTACAAATTCATAGTGTATGCTATACCCGTTACGGCCTTCCGCCTTGAAACGGTCTGCCCCTTCGGCCACCAGGGGACTGTCGGGTAAAAGGTAAGTGGAATACAACTGGTCCTGCTCCAGGAAGATCTTCAGGCTGCCATACCCCCCGGGCAGGCGGTAAGTGCCCACATATTTCCTGATATCCCGGGGGGAAGGATGATGCTCATAAAGCGGGTTCACAATACCGGCGAGCTGCCCGTTTATTTCATTAAAATCCACATCACCGGCATTCGTTAATATTACCCAGCCCACGCGGCTGCGGGGATTGAAAACCACCACGCAGCGATAGCCGGGAATAGCCCCTTCGTGCAGCACATATGGGAAAGCTGGCTTCCAGCCAATCTTCAGGTAGCGCATCATGGCATTGCTCTGCGGGGTCAGCACTTCTGCGGTGTCGCCATCATTTTCAAACTGGCCGCTGATATATTTCAGCATATCCCCGGTGGTAGAATAAATGCCGCCGGCATACAAGGCAGCATATGGCCTGAAAGCAGGCACCCGGTCCATAGTTTTCATAGCATCATTATAGCGGTATCCCCTGGCCACCGGGTCATTCCCCGTGTTATCCAGGAAACCGCTGTTTTTCATACCCAGCGGGTTGAAAACATGCTCCCTTATGTATTCCCGGTAACCTGCTTTTGCCGCCCGCTGCAGCGCTATTCCCAGGATGCTGTAGCCCAGGTTGGAATAATGCCGGTCATTATGATGTATATAATCATAGGGAGGATATTCCAGCTTTATAAACTGCAATGACCGCAGCAGTTCCTCGTCTGTAGAAAACCAGCCAAACGGGTCATTCCGCTCCCCCAGTGCCCACCGGTCCCAGGAAACCGTAAAGTTGTAATCCGCCGGCGTGTTACGCGGGAGGCCGGCGGTATGAGTAGCCAGTTGGAACAAGGTGGTGGGGGCTGTTTCCGGGAAGTCCGATCTCACTTTATATTCCGGCACATATTTCCGGACATCATCGTCCAGGCGCACCACGCCTCGCTCTGTTAACTGCATCAGCATAGTAGCGGTAAAGGTTTTGGTGACGGACATCACAGGAAATTTTGAATCTACCGTTACCGGCGTCTTATGCTCCAGGTCCGTATATCCCAGGGCTTCGGAAAAGATCATTTCGTGATCGTGCACAATGCCCACCACCACACCGGGGGCATGATGCTTATCCTTAAAAGCCGCTACGGCAGATTGCAGCCTGGCTGCAATGGTATCGTGCAACTGGTGCTGCCCGTAACAAAACAACCGGCAAAGCATCCCTGCAAGCACCAGTAAGACAGTAAAGTATCCTCTCATGATCTGTTGGTTTTAAGACTCCCTTGCTTCACAAGAACGCTGCCATACCGGTATCCCTTTCCAGTGGCGGCCCCGCGTATCCGGGCATGTCCGGATACGAACACCGTTGTCTGGTTCCGGACATCCGCTCACATAAACCTCCTTGCATCTACCGCTCCCCCTCCGTATATTGTCCGTATGAACAAGCTGATACTTACCGGCCTGCTGCTCTGCGCAGGCATTACAGGAGCCACCCTGCAGGCGCAGGCCCAGCAAAAGCAGCCCGTACTGAACCATATCGCCATCTCCGTATACAACCTGGAGAAAAGCACCGCCTTTTACCGGGATGTGCTGCTGATAGATACCATGCCGGAACCTTTCCATGACGGCAAACATACCTGGTTCAAAATAGGCGGGCACAGCCAACTGCACCTGATCGAAGGCGCAAAGGAGATCACGGAACATGACCGCGGGTCGCACCTGTGCTTCAGCGTGCCATCTGTAGATGATTTTATTGTACGCCTGAACCAGCGCAAGATACCCTTCATCAACTGGAAGGGAGAAAAACAGCAGTTCAATGTACGGGTGGATGGCGTAAAGCAGCTCTACATCCAGGACCCGGACGGCTACTGGATAGAGATCAACGACGATAAATACTAGGGCTATTTGGCACCTTCCAGTTCTGCGCGGGTTGAGTGATCCGTATAGGGGCGGTATCGCACCTGCTCTATTTTCAATACCACGGGGTTGGGCCATTTGTTATTGGTGTAAAAGCGCTGCCCGTTCACCGCGCTGATCACCAGCCCTATGGGGGTATTCTCTACATATACCTGTGCATCAAAATTCTTTTTGTACTCCACCAACTGGCCGCCAAAGCCCAGCACAGAAACTTTGGTACGGCTGCTGCCCTGCAGGGTTTTCAGCACCAGCTCCTTACGTTCCCCGTATTTCCAGGCCTCGCCGCCGGACACAAAGGCATATACGGCGCTGCTGTCCTTTGCGCAGGTAAACCATATGTTGCCTTCGCGGATAATGTGCCAGGGGCGGATGCCGGCCACCGCTTCCCGGTTGGCCAGGTGCCAGAGGGCCAGCTCGCGCAGCAGGGCATCCTGCTCCGTTTGTATCTCCCCATCGGGTTTGGGGCCTACGTTCAGCAGCAGGTTGCCACCTTTGGCCCGTGTTTCTATCAGCATATTGATGATCTCCGTACCGGATTTCTGTGGATCATTGGTAGGCTTGTACTGCCAGTCCGTTCCCATGGTAAAGCAGGCCTCCCAGGGCCCGGGCACCGGCTGGTCCGGCAACTCCTGCTCCGGCGTTCTCATCTGTCCGCGGGTTACTACAATATCCGGCTGCAGTTCCCAGGCGTATTCCTTCAGTCCTTCGGCCGGCCCGTCAAAAAAGATGATGTCTATTTTACCGTAGCGCGTCAGCAGCTCTTTTACCTGTGCCTTGTCATAAGCCATCAGGCCGGGATTATTGGCGGGAAAATGCTGCGGGTGCTGCATCCGGCCAATAGGAATATCGTGCTGGTAGCAATAGTAAAAATCCTCGGGGGAAAAATACAGGCCAATGGCAATGCCCTGTTTGCGGAAAGCCGCGATGACGGCCTGCAGGGCATCCCGCTTAAAAGGCGTGTGCATTACATTAAAATCCGTGGTCTGCGTATCCCACATGCAAAACCCGGCGTGGTGCTTGGCGGTGAACACTACGTATTGCATACCCGCCAGCTTTGCCAGTACCGCCCACTCCTCCGGGTCAAATTTTTTTGGATGGAAGGTTTGGGGTAATTCCGTTGTGAAGCGCTGCAGGTATTGTTCAGATGCGCCGGCCATGGAATGGCTGATCACCGCGCCCAACTGCACATCCACGCTCCAGTGAATGAACATGCCCAGCCCCATATCCATGAACCATTGTTCCCTTTCGGGCTTGTTGGCCGTTTGCTGCGAGAATGCGGTAGTGCTGTTCAATAATGTCCATAGCAGGAAGAAAGGGAGCATACGCATGGTGATATGGCTTGTTTGCTACCCAAGATATAAAATTGACCGCTTCAGGTTAAAATACTTTGTCACAATGAGAAAATTTTTATTTTCGTGCTTATGGAGCAGGTGCAAAATGGCCATTCCGTCTACATCCTGAAAACCGGGAAGAACCTTTACAAGATCGGCAAAACGCAGGATCTGCAGAAAAGGCTGGCTTCCTATCACACCCACCTGCCCATTATTTTCCGCGTAGTACGGCAATACACTACCCCCCGCATGGATGAGCTGGAAGAGAACCTGCACACCATATTCCAGCACCGGCGGGTAAAAGGAGAATGGTTTGAGCTGCACCCCGACGATCTTATTATCTGCGATAACATTGCCCGCAGCTATGCCCGGGTACAAACCCGCCGGCATGCCCGCGGACAGCGCCAGGAGCTGCATTTCAGCAGCAATCCTATGCTGCAGATGCTGGCGGCCAATGAAAAATACCTGCACGATTACTCCCGCATAGCGGACGACCTGCAACTGGGCCTGAGCATCGACGAAGTATTCATACTGCACGACGGCGAGGTAAGCAAAACCATCATTGCCACCGTAAAAAAGCTCCTGCAATACCGCACCCCCAACGCTGCCTTCCTGGGCCAGTGGTGGTACATTGTAAATGACCTTGGCGCCGGTATGAGCGAGAATAAAGTGCTGGAAAAATACAAGGGACAAACCAGCCGCACCACCGTACAGATGATCAAGCGGATACTGAAGCACCAGATGTATTGAAATTTTGTACTTTACCTTAATGAAACGCATACTCTTCCTCTCCCTGCTGCTTTGCAGCGCCTTCACCGTTTTTGCCCAGTCCCGACCCTCCAAAACCGCCGGCTATTTTCCGCCCCGCGGGGAATGGGAGCACCGCGCACCGGCACAACTGGGACTGGACACGGCACAACTGCAGGCGGCCATCCGCTTTGCACAGGAGAACGAATCCAAATATCCCCGCAACCTGGAGCTGACCCAGGCCATCCAGTTTGGCAAAGAGCCATACAGCGCAGGCATCGGGCCCTTCTCCAACCGGGGTGACGCTACCGGCGTGATCGTGTACAAGGGATATATTGTAGCGGAATGGGGCGAGCCTTTTCGGGTAGACATCACCAACAGCGTGACCAAAAGTTTTTTATCCTCCGTGGTAGGCGTGGCCGTAGACCAGGGCCTGATCCGCAGCGTACACGATACCGTCGCGCCCTACATACCGCCCATAGAAGTATATGACCCGCTGACGCCGGGCGGCCACCCGATGCTGTACCCTTTTGCCAGCGCGCATAACCGCAGCCTTACCTGGGATGTGATGCTGCGGCAAACCAGCGACTGGGAAGGCACCCTCTGGGGCAAGCCCGACTGGGCAGATCGTCCGGCAGGCAATGACCCGGAGGAATGGCTGCACCGTAAAAGGAATACGCCCGGCAGCGTATGGAAATACAATGATGTGAGAGTGAACGCGCTGGCGCTGGCTGCTACCTGCGTATGGCGGCAGCCTTTGCCGCAGGTGCTGAAAACCCGTATCATGGACCCCATCGGCGCGTCCAACACCTGGCGCTGGTATGGTTACCGCAATGCCTGGATCGTGCTGGACGGTGCACCGGTACAATCCGTAAGCGGCGGCGGGCACTGGGGCGGCGGCATGTTCATCAATGCCTATGACATGGCCCGCTTCGGGCTGCTTACCCTGCACCGCGGCAAGTGGAACGGCCGGCAACTGCTTTCTGAACAATGGGTACAACAGGCGCTCACGCCTACCCCCGCGCATCCCACCTACGGCTATATGAACTGGTTCCTGAACACGGACCATCAACTGCTTCCCAACGCGCCGGTTACGGCTTTTGTGCATATCGGCAACGGCACCAACATGGTGTATGTAGACCCGGAGCATGAGCTGGTGGCCGTGGTAAGATGGCTGGAGTACAAAGCCATGGACGGGATGGTGAAGCAGTTACTGCAGGCGGTTCGGTAGTTCCCCCCATAAAAAAGCCCCGCCTTCCGGCGGGGCATATCTGCTTATGAGGAAGTCTTTGCACCGACTTCCAGGCGTTTACCTGAGCATCAGTTAGAAAACTGGTTTCTCATTCTCTTGGACCTTTATAGGTAAATTTCTCTTCAAAATGCGTTCTTTCAGCGCCAGCCTGCACCAGGTAGTAGCTCACCTCAAAGGAAGCGATCTTGCCGTCGCTACCAAACGTGATCTTGTTCACGCCGGTAGGGTCCAGTTTGGCAGAGCGGCTCAGGGAGCCGGCGCCCTGGCCGAAGTAGTTAACCACTTCCGTCACATTCCCGTCAGTATCAAAGAAGAATACCGGGCTGTAGCTGCCATAGTAGGAGCCGCCCGTGCCGCTCCTGATAGGATGGGCGTACTCACGCACATAATTACCATTATCATATAAAGCGATGGAATTACCGGTATAGGTCACCAGGTCCATATCCAGCGGATACCAGCCGGTAAGGCTGGCACTGGTTGCGTCTACCATGGTGCCGGTCATTTCATACACGCCGTCATATTCATTGCGGGCGGCTACTGAATACAGGGCAATGCCAAAGTTGCCGCTGATAATGCCGGAGGAAACGGAAGCGATCTTTAAGGGCACGGCATAGTTCAGGTCAAAGTCAAATTCGGTGGTCCGGGTAAAGGTTACCTGTACCTGCGCCCGCTGCTCTCCTTTTTTGATCACGGCAGTGGCCGGGAACTCAAACATGTCGGCGGTCGCCATGGTATAGTCAACGCCGTCCTGTTCCGCATTATAGGCGGCTACCGCTGCCTCATCCACTTCCAGGATAACAGTAATATCCTGCGGAGCCGTGGCCTCCGGACCGGAGTAGCTCAGGTTCACATTGAACTGGGCGCTTTGCCCTACTTCCAGGCTGCCCAGGTCTATCGCATACCTGGGGTGAATAGCACCGGCGGGAGAAGCAATGGACCCGGTATTGGCAAATTCAATCACGTTGTTGGACTGGGCGGGATCCACTGCCAGGTGGTCCTTCAGGCAGGAGGTGAACGCCAGCGTTACAAGGGCAAGTGATGCTTTCTTTATGATGTGTTTCATTAGCTCTTTTTTTATCTGATTATCTCTGTTTACTGTAAAGCCCAGAAAATAAATGAATTATAGGCGCTTATCCCCTTCGGCACATTGGTGGAGTTGTTAGCCGCCTCCGTGTTGGGATACAGCACCCGGGTAGGCAGCCTGTCCGGGCGGCTGCTGATGGATTGCGTGGACGCAAAAGTGAGATAAGGATCGGTAGATCCGTTCACGATAACAGGATAATGCGTTCTGCGGTATTCGTTCCAGGCTTCATGACCATGAATAAAGTTCAGCGCAATATATTTCTGCGTGATGATCGCCTCGATCTGCTGCTGCTGGTTGGCAGCCAGGTCAAAGTGCACCAGGTAGCTGGCAGGGTTCATATCCAGGTAGCTGGCATAATCCGTTGCCGGCACCCAGTTGTTATCATAAGAACCATCGGGCTTCCTGTACAGGTAGCTGTAGGAGGCCAGCACGCCGTTGTCAAACAGGGTTTTAGCGTCGCCGCTGCCCAGGATGCCGCGCACCACTGCTTCAGCCTGCAGGAAATAGCTTTCCGCCGCCAGCAGGATGGGTTGTCCCCAACCGGGCGACTTAAAGATGCCGATGCTGTTGCCCGCATCCCCACTGCCCCTGCTGGAACCTGCATTGGCGCCGGACAGCCAGGCGCCGCCGGTAGGTGCAGAGGGTACGTCGTTGCTTTCATAGCCCAACTGGTTGGAAGTGGTGTTGGGAAATTGATAATAGATGGCGTAACCACGGTAATCATCCAGCTTATGACCATCGTAAAAACCGAGGATGAACTTGCTGGGTATCCAGGCCCTGTTGCCGTTGGAACCGGTGTAAGAATATACCCAGGTGTTCCAGGCCGGGTTCTGCTTGCCGTTGTCTTTAATATAACCGGGATTTACGATCGCATCTGTGTCCAGGAAACCGGCATCATCAAAGGAAGTATTGGTAAAGGTCACTTTGCCGTTGCCGCGTATCATCAGGCGCAGCTTTACCGTGTTGGCAAACTGCAACCAGTGCTCCATGTCCCCGTCAAACATCGGGTCGGCAACACCCAGGTCCTTTACGTTGCTGGTGCTGCTGGCGTGCTGGCGCTCCTCCGTTGCGTTAATGATGCTGATGGCGGAATCCAGTTGAACGGCCAGGTCAGCGTATATATCCTCCGCCTTATCATAAACCGGTGTCAGCTCGCCTACGCCCTTTAATGCTTCGCGGTAGGGCACATCATTGTAGGCATCTACCAGTAGCTGGAAATTCATGGCCTTCATAATACGGGCCACGCCGTTGAAGTAGCCGTAATCCGGCAGGGCCTCCGTCTGGTCTATCACGTACTGGAAATCATTCAGCAGGTCATACGTAGAGCTCCAGAGGCCGGAGTAGGTGGAGCCGCTGAAATTGTAGGTAACGGCCGACCCGAAGCCGCCGTAACCGCCCGCATTGGCGGCATAGCCTACCAGTTGCGAGCCGTAGTTGTTAAAGCTGCTGATGTTGCTGGCCGTATATACCAGCGCCTGCGGCAGCACCACTTCCGGCGTACCGGAGGTAGCGGTGTTCGGGTTGTCATTAATGTCAAGATATTTTTTACAGGAACTACCCAGTGCGACGATCCCTATGGATATAACAAGTATTAATTTCTTCATTTTGTTGCTGTTTTTTTAAGATGCTTTAGAATGTCAATGACACGGTGGCGCCGTAGAAGCGGGAAGGAGGCGTTTGCCCCAGGCCGGTAAGGCCAATCCCGTTGCTGTCATTGCCGGCATCGCTGTACTCAGGGTCCGTGTAATAATTCGATTTAGCCATCCATACAAACAGGTTACGGGCCTGCACGCTGATGCTTGCCCCTTTGATCACGCCTGTTCTGCCCAGCACGGAAGCCGGCACATCATAGGTCAGTGCTATTTCCCTCAGCTTCCAGAAATCGCCGGAGGTAACGTAGTTGGAAGCCACGTTCCTGTTCTCCTCATTTGTCCAGAAGCCGGAGTTACCATTGCCATCCCGCACGGTGATGTTGGTATTTTCAATATATACGCCCGGGTGGTTCGGATCTTCGTACACGGAGTTAGGGAATACAAAGCGCTCGCGGTTAAACGCGGCTGTTCTGTAACCGGTACCGGACCAGTCCAGTTCCATGCCCATCCGGTTGTATACTTGGTATCCGCCACGGTATTCCATGAGCGCGGAGAAGCGGAATTGCCGGAAACGTACGTTCAGGTCCAGGCTCAGGCGGTGGCGGGCCACAGCATTGCCCAGTATCTTGATGGTATCATCCACCAGCGGTGTGCCGGTAACGCGGTCCACGATCACGCGGCCCTGGGGATCGCGGGAGTAGTCCCTGCCCATTATTACCGGGAATATCTCGCCGGCTACTGCATAGGAACCGGTATTGTCCGTGTAGGAAGCCAGGGACAGGCGGGGCAGGTCGGCGCTGATGTTATTCACTTTATTGTCCAGGAAAGTATAGTTACCGCCTACGGTCACATCCAGATCGCCGGTACGTACAGGCGTAACATGCGCGGTTACTTCCAGGCCCTGGCTGGTAGTCTGACCACTGTTCACACGGTAGGTAGAAAAGCCGGTAGCGTTGGATACGCTGGTGTTTACGGTCTGGTTGTCCGTTTTGGTGCTGTACCAGGTTACGGTAGACACGATACGGTCGTCCAGCAGGTTCAGGTCAAAGCCAACTTCATAGCCTTTGGTGATCTCCGGCTTGAGGCTGGCGGATACCAGGGTATTGTTTACCGTATAGCCGGCTACGCCGTTGTAAGGATAACCATTGGCCTGGTCAAAGGTCTGCTGCAGGAAATAAGCACCAAAGTTGCTGGATGAGCCCAGGTTCACCTGGCCCACTTTAGACCAGCCGCCTCTTACTTTCAGGTAAGTAATCGTGCGGCTCTCTTTCAGCACACGGATAGCGTCGCTGGCTACGAAAGACAGGTCAATGGAGGGATAGAAGAAAGACCGGTTCTCGGGAGCCAGTGTAGACACCCAGTCATTACGGCCCGTACCATGCAGGAACAGGAAGTTCTTATAGCCGATACGGAAGTCGCCATAAATACCCATCTGCCTGGCTTTATAATTCGCCTCGGTGGCTGTCGGGTTAGAGGTGCTGTTGCTTACGTTATACAGGTCGGGGATAGTGAGGCCGCTGGCGCCGATGTTTATAAATTTGGACTCGTCCTGGCGCCACTGGCCGCCCGTGATCAGGTTAAAGCTGAAATCACCGTATTCCTTGCGGAACTGGGCGAAGAAGTCAGTGAGCAACTGCGTGGTATAACCGGTTCCATCGGATACGCTGGCCGGGATGTCTGACTTGGAGCCGCTGGTGGTCTCTGCATAAGAGGTATAATCAAATGCGCCTACCCATGCCTTGGAAGACAGGTTCCTGGTGGAGATACCCTGGCGGGCCGTGATATCTATCCAGTTGAGCGGGGAGTACTTCAGCTCGAGGTTGCCGGTCAGGTAGTCGTTCCGGGTTTTTGACCGGTAGTTGTCCACGGTAAAATACGGGTTCTGGTACCAGGGGTTATAGAACCCGTTCGGGTTGGCGAACTTGTCGGTCTGCCAGTTCTTATACTTGGTGATATCCACGTTCTGCGGCATGTTCAGCAACTGCGTGTACATGCTGGCGGTTTGCGTGGTGATATCGTACCTGTTCTGCGTGTAGGCAATGCTGTAAGCAGCATTCACCTTGTTGCCCACCTTGCGGGTGCCGTTAGCGCGCAGGGTGGCGCGGTTGTATTTATCTTTCGGCGTGGTGCCTTTTACGGTGGCATACTGGCCGGACAGGTAGAGGGTGGACTTGTCGTCTCCATTGGTAACGGAAAAGTCCGTCTGGTTGGTGATGCCGGTTTCCCAGAAATTGTTATGCTCTTTATTACCGCTATAAGTGGCCTGGTCCTGGCTGCCGTCTTCCAACGGCTCGCCCAGTTCTACGATGGAGCCGTCAAAGGCGGGGCCGTAAGACTGGTTTTCCAGGTTGGAGAAGGCCGGGTTGCCATTCGCGTCATAGCCATACGCGCTGCCACCCGCACCATAAGCGTATTGCAGCTTGGGGAAAAAGGCTACGGACTCCACGGTGGTGGTATTGGATACGTTCACCGCGGTAACGCCTTTCTTCCCTTTCTTGGTAGTAACAATGATAGCGCCGTTGGATGCCTGGGAACCGTAGAGCGCGGCAGCGCCGGCGCCGTTCAGCACCGTTACGTCTTCCACATCCTGCGGGTTCAGGTTGCCCAGCACCTCGTTCGGCACAATTACGTTGTCCAGCACCACCAGGGCCTGGTTGTTACCGGTCAGGGAACGTTGTCCCCTCAATATCAGGCGGTAGTTGGGATTCACGCCGCCGCCGGTAGCATTGATCTGCAAACCGGCTACTTTGCCCTGCAGGCCGCCGGCAATGTTCACCGCTTTACCGGCCACCAACTGGTCTGCTTTTACCAGTGTGTTGGCGGTACCTATTTCGCGGCGTTTGGATTTGATACCACCGGCTGTTACGATCACTTCTTCCAGTACAGAGGTGTTTACTCTCAGCACGATCCGCAACGGCGCGGTAGACTCTACGGTCACTTCCTGCGTTTCATACCCTACGGAGCGGATCACCAGGGTAGTGCCCACTTCCACGTTGAGCTCAAACTGACCATCGCCGTCCGTAACGGTGCCCACGCTTTTACCTTTCAACTGTACCACGGTGCCGGGTATCGGCGCCCCGTCTGTACCCACTACGATCCCTTTAATGGGCGGCAGGGCAGGCAACTCTCCGGCTGCCAGCCTGGAGGAAGCTTCCGCTTTCCTTTTAATGATCACTACTTTATCGACAATGGTATAGGTGAGCGGCTGCTCATGAAAACAAAGGCTCAAAGCAGACTCTATGTTGGCATTCCTGACATCCAGGTTAACCTGCCGGGTGTCCTTCAGGTCTTCTTTCGAGTAAAGGAAAGAGTACCCTGTTTGTTGCTGTATTTCTTTAAAGGCGCGTGTCAGCGAAATGTTCTTTAAAGAAAGCGTAATGTTTTGCGAAGCGCCTGCGGTAGCGGGAAGGCAAAGGCCCAATAGCAGGACGGATGACAGGAATAGCCTAACAAGCCTGTTTTGACACCAGACGGTGAAGATCATAGATTTGATTTTGGTTGATGAGTTAATAAAATATCAGAACACGATGGTTTAGACGACCCATAGGTACGGGATGTGACCGACATCTGACGTCCCCATTAACGGGCATTGATTTTGTTGTTTCTTACATTAACAGTTGGCGTTTTTTTTAAGGTGAATAAATAGACAACGGTTGCATTACATTGCAGCATCACTATGTTTACGGTTGTGTTACTATAACTTTCCTTCCTTCAATCCTGAACTGCACCCTGCCGGTCAGTTCCAGCATGGTCAGCAGCTTTGATACCTGCACATCCCTAGGGATGGTGCCTACAAAATGATGACCAGGTAAAGGGCCTTCATATACGATCTCTGCGTCGTACCATCTTTTTACCTGCCGCATCACGGCTGCTATGTCCGCATCGTCAAAGGAGAACCATCCATCTTTCCAGGCGGCAGCGGCATCGGGATCTGCATCGTCTATCAATCGCTGGTCGCCGCGCGGCCATAGCTGCAGTTGCTGGCCGGGGTGCAGCACGCTGCTGCGGCTGTCCCGGTTAACTCTTACGGCACCTTCTATCAGCGTGATACAGGTGGCTGCTTCATCCCGGTAGGCGTTTACGTTAAAACGGGTACCCAACACCGTGATCTCTGCGCCGTTCACCATCACCGTAAACGGCCTGTTGGGCTGTTGGGCCACTTCCAGGTAGGCTTCGCCGGTAATAGATACCTTACGGCCTTCTTTGCCAAAGGCTACCGGGTAAGTGATCGAGGAAGCGGCATTCAGCCATACCCGGCTGCCATCCGGCAGCAGCAGCCTGAACTGGCCGCCCAGTGGCGTTGCCAGCGTATTATAACCGCGGGCTTTCCCCGCCGCGCCATGATTGTTATATACCAGTTCCCCACTGTCCAGCCGGAAGGCCTGCGCATTTTCCAGTTGCGCCAGCGCATTGCTGTCGTTGGTGTGCAGGGCGATGGATGCGCCATTGGCCAGGGTAAGGGTGGCCTTACTGTCTCCCGGTGGAATATCATTCCGGAACCGGCCGTTGCCGGCCAGTGTGGTCTCCTGCTGCGGGTTACGCGGCAGCAGGAAATAAATACCGGCAGCCACCGTCAGTATGACAGCAGCGGCGGCTACCCTGGGTAGGGTAAATAACCGTCTTACGATGGGCTTTTCGCCGGTAGTGCCGCCGGCGGCCGGGTTTTCAGACGGTATGATCTTGTTGTATAAATGCTCCCAGTCCACCACCGCGTCCCCTTTCCCGGGCTGGATGTTTTCCAGGTGGTGGTCTATCACCTTTTGCAATGCATCGCGCATTGCCGGATCTCCGACATACTCAAAAAACTCCTGTAACTCTGCTGCTGTACATGACCCTTTGATATACTGTCCATATAAATAAGCTAAGCGATCGGCATTTCCACGCATCATCCGGTGGTGATTTTGGTCTTACTAATACATACAGACTGTTTTTAAAGATGATGGTACCGGCAAAAATGAAAAAATTTTAAACTTTTTTTGATCAAGGTTGATCAAGATTAATATGTATTAAAATTTATATACTTAGGAGATTGTAGAGGATCTGCTCGTTATCAGACGTTTAGCAGTATATATATAATAATGGACAACAATTCGGAATGTCCGGATAGATATATTTTAACATATTTTAATATATCAGTCAGGTTGTTTTTTACGGTTTGTACGGAGATGCCCATTTGCTGGGCTATTTCCTGGTGGGTAAGGCCATCGCGGCGGCTGAGCCAGAAGATCGCCTGCTTTTTTTCCGGCAACTGCGCCACCGCCTTGTAGATCAGTTCCTGGCTTTCGCGGGATGCCAGCAGTTCCTCGGTCAGGTTCTGGAACTGGAAGCGGGAAATGCTGGTCCATACAGCCTGCATCGCCTTTTTATCCTTTGCCATACTGGAGAGGAGGTCCAGCGCACGGTTGCGCGCCATGGTATAAATATACTTGCGGGGGTAGCTTACCTGGGCTAACTGGGCCCTGTTCTCCCATAATTTTAAAAAAATGTCCTGCACAATTTCTTCTGCTTCCAGTGTAGAATGAGACAACTGGCGTGCAAAAACGAAGAGCCGTTCCCTGTACATTTCAAACAGTTGCCGGAAAGCGGGTTCACTTCCTGCCGCTATCTGTGAAAACAGTTCAGTTTCTGTTGTAAAGTTCTCTTGCATTGCATCCGTTAATTGTCCTTTTTTGGCCGGATGGACCCTCTCATTAACATTTTCCACTAGCATTGTGCGTCTTGTTCAATAGTACGATAGACCCCGCCTGCCGGCGGCCTCCCCCTGGGAAGATGTAAAATGCCTGGCTCTGATAAACCCAATTGCTCTTTAGTGTTGTAGAATTAAAAATAGTCGAAAAAACATTTCTATTTTATGAAAATATTTAAATGAGGCTATTTTTCATGGTCCATTTTCGTGTTATTTTCTTACTGCTGTCAGCGGCCCTGCCACCCGCCCAACCGTATTACTAAATTGTTATAACCTGCCTGCCGGCGTGGTGGTACAGGATGGGTACACTAATTTTGGGAAACCTACAACTGTTACTATGAAAAGGCAAACTTTCATTGCTGCCGCCTTATGCCTGGCAGTAATGTGCTCCCTGTTTGGCTGTACTAAAAAACTTCGTGTCCAGGCGGCGCACTACGGTGCGCCGCTGTCTTTTAAGCGCACCACCACCTATGCCGGCCCCGATGCCACGGAGGCGGACGGCAGCGTGCCGCTGAATAGCTGGATGGCCACCATCCCGGATCACTACAGCCTGGCGCAGCTTTCCCTGCCCGGCACACACAATGCCTGCGCACGGTATGAGCCCATTGGCGGAACGGCCAGGTGCCAGGCGCTTACGCTCAACGAACAACTCAATGCGGGCATCCGCTTCCTGGACATCCGCTGCCGCCATGTGAACAATGCTTTTGCCATCCACCACGGGGCCATTTACCAGCGTATCCGCTTTGAGGAAGTGCTGGCCGCCTGCGCCAACTTCCTGGACAACAATCCCAGCGAGTGCATCATCATGAGCATCAAGGAAGAATACACGCCCTCCCATAACACCCGCAGTTTTGAACAGAGCTTCGACGCATATGCGCGCCGCTATGCCGCCAAATGGTACCTGGGCGCTGCCATTCCCCCCATTGGCAGCGTAAGGGGCCGCATCGTGCTGCTCCGGCGCTTTGCCGCCAGCCAGGCAATCAAGGGGATCGACGCTTCCCGCTGGGAGCACAATGCCACCTTTACCATCCATAATGCCCAAAGCCGCATCCGGGTACAGGACCAGTTCGTAGTACCGGACAACCAGGCCAAATGGCATAACAGCACGGCCCTGCTCCAGGAAGCCAGCTCGCGGGAAACGGAAACCCTGTACATTAATTTTACCAGCGGCTACCGGCCGGCCCTGTTCCATATCCCGGACATCCAAACCGTGGCCAACGTAATGAGCGGCCATATTACCGATTACTTCAGCGCCCACCCACAGGGCAGGTACGGCATTATCGCCATGGATTTTGCCGACCCGCGGAAAGCCGCGCTGATCATTGCCACCAATTACCGCCACCATGCGCCGGTGTTAACATATGCCCTGAACCAGGTAAAATAAGATCAGCGGTTTTAGCAAGGAGGTATTATCTTAGGTGTTGCCTAAATAATAGCACGATATGAAAAAACCCATTTGTACCCTGCTGACGGCCGTATGCCTGGCCGCTGTCAGCCATCTTGCCGCACAAACCAATGGCAACGGAGACCTTCAACATTTTCCCAAAGGCAGCACCCCGGAAGAAGTGGGGCTGCGTGTAGCCGAGCACTTCATCGTTACGCCGCATGGCAATGTAGGCCGCAAAACTTACAAAGTGATCATTTACCCGGAAACCTGCACCTGGTACGGCGCATTGACCTTTGCCCGGGAAACCGGCAACAAGACGCTGACCAGCAAACTGGCCCAACGCTTTACGCCACTGCTGGGAACAGACTCCGGCCTGGTGCCCCCGCCCGACCATGTGGATTTCTGCGTATTTGGCGCCGTACCGCTGGAGCTGTACATGCAAACAAAAGACCGGGAATACCTGCAGTTGGGAAAGTGGATCGCGGACAAACAGTGGGGACCGCCGGAAGGCAAACGCGCCACACCGGAGTCCGGAGTATGGCATGACAAAGGATATACCTGGCAAACCCGTTTATGGATAGACGATATGTACATGATCACCGCTGTGCAGGCGCAGGCCTACCGCGCTACCGGCGACCGCAAATACATAGATCGCGCAGCACGGGAAATGGTGATGTACCTGGACTCCCTGCAAAGGCCCAACGGCCTGTTCTACCATGCGCCGGACGTGCCCTTCTTCTGGGGACGCGGCAATGGCTGGATGGCGGCGGGCATGAGCGAGCTGCTCCGCTCCCTGCCTAAGGACAATCCCCACCGGGCCCGCATTATGCAGGGATACAAAACCATGATGGCATCGCTGCTGCAGTACCAGACCAAAGAAGGCATGTGGCGGCAACTGATAGACGACCCGGCATCCTGGCCGGAAACTTCCGGCACCGGCATGTTCACCTTCGCCATGATCACCGGTGTAAAGAACGGCTGGCTGGATGCCAAAACCTATGGTCCCGCCGCCCGCAAGGGATGGCTGGCGCTGGTGTCCTACCTGGATGATAACAACAACATCCGCGATGTATGCGAAGGCACTAATAAAAAGAACGACCGGCAGTATTACCTGGACCGTGCCCGCATTACCGGGGACCTGCACGGCCAGGCGCCGCTGCTGTGGTGCGCAACCGCGCTATTGCGCTAAAGAAAATTCCAAAATCCAAATCCCAAATTCCAAAATTGGCGGATATCCCCAGAACTATCAGCAAACTGCTATTGGGTAGGTACTTTTCCGCCAATTTTGGAATTTGGGATTTGGATTTTGGAATTTTATACTTCTACAACAAAGTTCCTTTCTCCCGGAACGCTTCCTTCATTTTCTGCAACTGCGGGATGATAAATTCTGCGGCGCGCTGGTAATCCATCTGCAGGTCGCCGGAAAGTTTGGAGGGCGGCAGTGACTGGTAGTACGCAATCTGCTGCTCGCAATCCCTGATGATCTTTTGCGAGATGTTTTCCGCTTTCTCCGGCTTGCCGGCCAGGTAATAGGCATATGCTACCTGCATGGCATTGATGTTATGGAAATTGCCGGGAGAGGTCATGGCATACGGGAGGTTGTCTTCCCGTATGTTGCGGTCCATGGTATCCAGCACGTGCAGCGCGCGGGTCTTGTCCCCTTTCGCAGCCAGGTCTATGGCCAGTTGGGTGTAGGTATTGCGCAGTTGCTGCAGCATGTTGCGGTTGGTCTCGTCAAAGTACATGCCCTTCACATCGGCGCTGCAGAAGGCAAATCTGTGCATTACGTTATCGTACATTTTGCCGGTGTTCACCGGTATGTCATTAGCCAGGGGGCCTGCATCGTTCCTTTCAGGGGCCAGGGGCATCAGGCGGTAGGTAAGTCCCTCGCGTACCAGGTAGTTATCCAGCCCTATTCCCCTGGGTATGCTGGGATTGGCAAAGTATACCGGGCGTTCCCAGTTGTTGGTGGCGATCATATCCAGCATTACCAGGTCGTTCTTGAACAGGGCGTTTTTGTCCAGCCGGAAGGTCATTTGCGGCAGCACCCGGGCGCTGTCCGAAGCGGGCACCGTGCCGTTGGCGATCACCTGTTTTTTATCCACCGGCAGGAATACCTGCTGCGCCGGCAGGAAATTAATGTACTCCCCGCTGGTGGTGAGCAGTTGTGCGCGCTGGTCGTCGCTGCCCATGAACTGCAGTACTTCTTTCAGGTTATAAAACTTGTCCTGCGGGAAAATGCCGGCGTCATGGAACATCACGTAATTGCGTTTATCGCCCCGGTACTGCTCCGGCGTCCAGCTCATGGGCACGGGCGCGCTCTTGTTAGCCCTTTGCCGCTGCTGGTCTATGTACCAGTCGCCGTTCAGCAGGCTTACATGCACCACGCGCACATCCGGGCGGATGCCTTCCACTTCCTGGGCGTACCACAAGGGATAGGTCTCATTATCGCCAATCGTGAAGAGGATGGCGTTGGGCGCGCAGGACTCCAGGTAATCGCGCGCCATGTCACGGGCCAGCACTTTCTGAGAGCGGTCATGGTCGTCCCATTCCTGGTAGCCCATCAGCACCGGCACTGCCAGCAGGCAGGCCAGGACGGCTACCGGGGCGCTAAAGGCCCAGCGGGTGCGTTTTTTCAGCCAGGTATGCACAGCCAGCACGCCCAGCCCTATCCATACGGCAAATGCGTAGAAAGAGCCTACGTAGGCATAATCGCGCTCCCTTGGCTGGGCGCCGGTCTGGTTCAGGTACAATACAATGGCCAGGCCGGTAAAGAAGAACAGCAGGCCCACCACCAGGCTGTCCTTACGCCGCTGCCGGTAATGGTACAACAATCCCATGATGCCCAGTACCAGCGGGAGGAAGAACAGGGTATTGTGCGCCTTGTTCTCTTTCAGGCTGTCCGGCAGCTTGCTTTGGTCGCCATACAGCAGGTTGTCCACCAGCGATATGCCGGACACCCAGTTACTGTCCCGCACATTGCCGAAGCCCTGTATATCATTCTGCCGGCCCACGAAATTCCACATGAAATAGCGCAGGTACATGAAGTTTACCTGGTAGCCCAGGAAGAATTTGATATTGTCGCGGTAGGTGGGCTGCTCACCCTGCGCCAGGCCCAGCCACTGCCGGTAGGCATCCGCATGGCCCAGCTCATTGCTGTTGTCCCATATGCGGGGAAACAGCATCATATCCTTACTGTCATAAACCGCCTCATAGCGTTTGCCGCTGATGTCATACTGCGTTTTTCCCTTGCTGTACATATTGCCGGCCGCTTTGTATTCCTGCGGTTTGGCGGTAAACACCTGGCCATACAGCAGCGGGAAATCCCCGTACTGCTCCCGGCCCAGGTAGCCCTGCAGGGCAACGGGATTGTCCACGTTGAACATATCGATACCCGGGTTGGCATTGGACCGGATCAGCGTCGTAATGTAAGTGGAGTAACCGATGAACAGGAAAGCGATGCACAGTAAAGCCAGCCGCGCATAGTACTGCCGCCTGCGGTAAGCCCGGTAAATGCCCCAGCTCAACAAGGCCACCACCAGCGCCATAAAAAACAGCGCACCGGAATTAAAGGGCAGGCCCAGGCTGTTCACAAACCAAACGTCCAGCATACCGGCGGCTTTAGCGGGGTATTGTATAAAGCCCACCTGTATGATACCGGTCAGCGCACAGCTCAGCAAAAAAGCCAGCAGCGTACCTTTTACGGTGGGTTTGTAACGCCGGAAGTAGTAGACCATTACGATGGCCGGTATGGTCAACAGGTTCAGCAGGTGTATGCCGATGGATAACCCAATGATATAAGCGATCAGGATCAGCCAGCGGTCTGCGTAAGGCTGGTCCGCTTCCTGCTCCCACTTCAGCACCGCCCAGAAGGCAATGGCGGTAAAGAGGGAAGACATGGCATATACTTCCCCTTCTACTGCAGAAAACCAGAAAGAATCGGAGAAGGTATAGGCCAGCGCGCCGGTTACGCCTGCGCCGATGATCAGCAGGCCCTGCTCGCGGGTCATAACCGCACCCGCCTTTACCAGCAGCTTGCGGGCAAAGTAAGTGATGGTCCAGAAAAGGAACAGGATGGTAAAACCGCTGGCCAGCGCGCTCATTACATTAACGCCCAGGGCGGCCTTGTCCGGCGGCAGCCACATGCTGAACAGGCGGCCCAGCAGTACAAAAAGCGGGGCGCCGGGAGGATGGGGCACCTGTAATCGGTAAGAGGCGGCTATAAATTCACCGCAATCCCATAAGCTGCCGGTGGCTTCCATGGTCAGGAGGTACACGCTACACGCAATCAAACACACGATCCAGCCGGTAATGTTGTTGATCTTGCTGAAGTTCATGTATAATGGTTTAATTTAAGCGGAATGGAGGGGCGGCTATTAAATTAAACCATCGTTTCTTAAGAGTATGTTAATTCTGGAACCGGTGCAGCAGCAGGCTTCGGCTGCCTGCGCAACACCCGGTCCCGCAGGCGCAGGAAAGGTTTTTCCACTACGTAGCGCAGTATTGCGCCGGCAAGCACTACGGTGCTGATGCAGACCAGGAACATCCACACTCCATTGGGGTCCAGCCCCGGCATCCAGCGGGCCAGTACCTCCTGGGTAAGGTTCGCCACCGCCTTATGACTTAAATAGATGGAGTAGGACAGCGCGGCCAGGGTAGCCGTCACCCGCGAGCGGAAGCGGTACAGTATACAGCGCGGGCTAAGCGCGCCAATGACCAGCAGCCCGAAGGCGACAGACAGCAGCGGGAAGCCCGCTATGGAATTATGCGCGGTGACCATGGGACTGCAAAAGAAATAAGCCCCCACGATCATGCCCAGCCCCAGCAGGAAAATACCGTTGCCATGCCGCAGCAGCCGCTCCTTTACCGCCGGGCGGAACCGGAAGATGCCGGCAATGCAGATACCCGTCAGCAGTCCGTCCAGCCGGCAATAGGTAGGGTAATAGATCCACTGGAACCAGGTGATGCCCATGTTGTCCTGCCCGTCCAGCGGCGCTACAAAATGGAACCAGCTCCAGGTCCGCACCGCCAGCCCGCCTATGAAAAGCGCCAGCAACAGGTAAAAGCCCGCTTTGGGAATATTGAGCCGGAGAAAACACAGGATCACCAGGGGCAGCAGCAGGTAGAACTGCTCCTCGATGCACAAGGACCAGGCATGGGTAAAGGCATGCGTCTCCCCCAGGTTCAGCCCGAAGTTCTGCGTGAAGGTGAGGTAACGCCAGAGGGCAGACAAACCCTCCCTTTCCTTAAAGGCGGGAATGGTAAAATACAGCACCAGCACAGCAAGGTATGCCGGCAGGATGCGGAAAAAACGTTTCAGGTAAAACTCTTTCAGGGAAATGGGCCGGCCCTTTTGTATGCTGCCAAACAACTGCCCGGCAATGAGGTACCCGCTCAGCACAAAGAATAGGTCCACGCCGGTCCAGCCAAAGCTGCCGATATCGTTGAGCCATGCCGGGTGCCCAAACATGCGGTAGTGACATATAAAAACAAGCGTAATGGCGAGCGCCCGCAGGTGATCGAGCCCGGCCAGTCTTTTATCAGCAGTTTCCGCCTGCATTCCCCAGGATAAACGCATACGTTGAACAGTGTAAACGGGTTAGCAAAAGCTTTAAAGATAATCATTATTTCCTGCGCCGGCCTTCCAATATCCGGTAAAAAGAACGGCTCCGGATCTCCTCCAGGGTAAGCCCGGTAGCCAGCGCCTCCTCCTCCGCTATGGCGCCGCAGTTCATGGCTTTCAGGAAAAAGTTGAGCAGCCCCTGCCCCGTAGCGGCATCGTCAAAAATATCTTTGGTAAGGGTGGAGATGGCGGCTCGCGCTACAAAAGTGCGCAGGCGCAGCACAGCGTCTTCGTAGCTGCTTAGAAAAAAATTGTAGGTAGCGGCATAGCGCATAGGCAGTTGTGCGGGGTTCAGGTCCCAGCCCTGGTAAAAACCGTTGATCAGCGAATGCATGGTATGACCAAAGCCGATGCGCCAGGCATTGTGCACCGCCTCCCGGTTTTCCAGTTGCTGCGCTATCGTAAGCTGCTCCCCGCGGTGCGGACCTACGGGCATTACATTGGTGGCGCCATCGGACAGGAAAATACCCGTACCTGCCAGCGCCACCTTGGTCATATGATGTGCAAAATCGCAAACCGGGTGCCCCATCGTCTGGTATTTAGCGGTGATACCACAGGAGGCAGTATAGTCATAGGTGCCGAAATGCGCGGCAATGCAGCGGCCCTCCCCGGCTTTGATGATGCGCATCAGCGGGTTGCGGCCTTCCTCGTCCATGACGATCTGCGTGGCTTCCACCATGGTTTCCATTTTAAGCGCACCGGCAGGCAGCCCGTGGGTTTGTTCCAGCAGCTCGAACAATCTTACCAGCGTGCTTACCTGCTCCGGGATGGTCACTTTGGGCAGCATCACTACAAAATTGGCCGGCAGCACGCCGCCGGTAGCGTCCAGCAAGGTGGTCAGGAATATATCCAGGGTACGTACGCCCCGGTGCTTCAGGTCTTCGGTGAATGGCTTGATGCGGATGCCGATAAAAGGGGACACGGTTCCTTCCTGCATGCCTTTGGCCAGCTCCTGCGCCGCGGTAACAGCGGTAGCGTCTTCCTCCTCATCCGGCCGGTTGCCGAAGCCATCCTCGAAATCAATACGGAAATCCTCCACCGGTTCGGTATGCAGCTTGCGCACGATCTTGTTGTACACCGTATAGGCCAGCCAGGCAGGCTCCTGCCGGCGCGCAGCTTCCGGCATCTTCTCTAGTTTGATCATGAGCGCCATGATATCCGCTTCCCGCTGCGGCAAATGTTCATGGCCGTCCAGTTGCAGCACCCTGGCCAGCACGGCAAAATTGGGGGCATAGGTTTGCAGGCTTTTCAGCGCGATCTCCCCCATCTTCACGCAGGTATCTGCCTTAAACAGGTTAGCGCCGCCGTATACGGTATGCACCGGCTGCCGGTCCGGGCGGTCGCCGGTATAGGTTTGCTGGAACTTGCGGTTGGCCGCTCCCAGGGTATCAAGCAGCCGGGCCTGGTCGTTCCCGGGAATGGATAGCTTCATCTGGCAGTAATTTTAAGGGGCTATAACTTCAGGAGCCCCGGTAAGTGGAATAACCAAAAGGGCTTAATAATAGCGGCACGTGATAGTGCCCGCCTTTTTCCAGGTAAAACACCACTTCCACATAAGGGTAAAAAGTATCAATGCCCAGGCTTTCGTAATACTCTTCCGTGGCAAATTTCAGCTTATAGATGCCGGGCTGCATCTTTACATCCTCGCCCACCATATCCGGCAGGCGGCCGTCCTTATCGGTAGCGCCGCCGCCAATGGCTTCCCATTCGCTGTTCTGCTGCTGGTAATATAAAAAGACGGTCATGTCCGCAGCCGGTTTCCCCTGGCTGACATCCAAAATATGGGTACTTATCTTACTCATGGTGTCAATAGTTTTTCAAGTCTTAGTTTGGTGATCTTCTCCTGCTCCTGCATCGCGATCCGGATCTCCTGCTGCGGGGTATGCGGCAGCCTTTCCTGTAGCTGCTGCAGCATGTCAGCGGCCGGTTTCCCGGTAGCGCACACAATAAAGATGTAGCCGAATTTTTCCAGGTACTGCCGGTTGCCGGCCGCCAGCGCCTGCAGGGTTGCCTCATCAGCCTGCTGTACGGCGGATTGTTCCCCGGCGGCCCATTGGGCTGTAGCCGCAAACTTTTCTCTCAATGCCGACAGGTCCCCTATCTGCGGGTGATGTGCAAAGGCTTCTTTCCAGTCCGCCTCCGTACAGTTACGCCAGATGGCACTTGCTGCGCTGAACAGCGTTTCCGCATCCTTTACCGGGAAGCGCGCACACATGCCTGCTACCCAGGCAGTAGCGCCACAACAGCGGCGGAGCGCTTCCTGCAACTCCTGTAGCGGCAGGCTATTTAAGGCGGCTACTGTCATTACACGGTAGTGGGAAAACGGTTCACGTTCTTGTAATAGATATATACCGCCGGCTCCTTGCCCATAGCGGTAAACCACTGCCGGCAGTAGGGCGCCATCCAGATGGCGTCTCCCTTTTTTACAGGATACCAGTCATGGTCCAGCATATAGATGCCCTGTCCCTGCAGGTACAGCAGCCCGTGCTCCATGACATGCGTTTCCACGAAAGGCAGGTGCCCGCCGCTGTCATAGGTAAAAATATTTACAGCCATATCAAAGGACAGGTCCTCCGGCAGCAGCACCTGCAGGCGCAATGCCGGGTCATCCAGGTAGGCAGGGCCTTCCACCTGTGCCGCATCGCCAAAGATCACCGGCGGCACATCATAACCTTCCAGCGGCTCATACACTTTATGAAAAGTAAGCATCCGGGTGCCCGCAGTGGCATACCCGAACTGGTAAGACCTGCCAACAGGCACATATACGAAATGCCCGGCGCCCAGTTCCCGCTCCTCTCCTTCCACCGTGGCCCTGCAGCCACCGGATATTACATAGCAGAACAATTGCGAAGCCACGGTGCGGCCCGTTAGCCGCCCGCCCTCCCGGAAGGTCACCAGGGTCTGGCAAAGCTGCGCGCCCATCTGTTCGTTGATGATCACATTGACAGTACAATTCGTCCAGCCGGGAACATTACTGTTCACATATCCGTCGGGGCTGATCACGGCATGGCTGCTTTTTACGACCGACCTGGTCAATGCTGATATTTCCATACGAAGGCTGATTAATGTTTACGCTGCATCGCATATGGGCAATACATGCTACATTAAAACGAATTTCAGGAATTTTTGCAGCATTAACAAAGCAGTGCATGATTATGCGCCAACTATGCCGGGGAGTGGGCGGAAATAAAGCGTTGTACAAAATTATCGGCCACCTGCAGGGCCGCTGTCAGATCTTTCAGTTCCACGTTTTCCTTTGGATGGTGGCTGATGCCCTCAAAACATCTTACAAACAGCATACATACAGGCGCCACCGCTGCGATGGCCACGGCATCATGGCCGGCCCCGCTGGTAAGCGACAGCACGGGGTAGCCGGTATCTTCAATAGACTGTGACAGCAGCGCATTCATGCTTTCATCGCACCATACGGGACTGGTAACCTGTACGTCTTCCCATTCAAAAGTAACGCCACGCCCGGCCGCTATCTTTGCGCCGGTTTCCTGCATGCTGTTGCTGACCTGCAGCAACATTTTTTCATCGGTGCTGCGCAGGTCCAGGGTACAGGTAACGGCGCCGGGTATAACGTTGCTGGCGGCATTGGCTACCTGCAATTGTCCTACAGTAGCCACCACTTTGTCCTTATGTTGCCGGGCGGTATTTTCTACCGCCAGTATGAACTCGGCGGCACAGCACAGGGCATCGCAGCGCATATCCATCGGCACGGTGCCGGCATGCCCGCCGGTACCGGTGAATGTGAGCGCCACTCTTTTTTGCCCGGTAATGGCTTTTACAAGGGCCACGGGCACCTGTTTTTCATACAGTACCGGGCCCTGCTCAATATGTATTTCAAAATATCCCAGCCACTGCTGCCGGGGCAGGGCGTCTGCAGGCAGTTGAGACTCATGGCCGCCGTTAGCGTGGATCACCTGCCTTAGCGTATGTCCGCCGGCATCTTTGCTATCCAGCAGCGTGTACTTAAAAGTGCCGGCCACTACCTGGCTGCCCAGGAAGGTGGTATGAAAGCGGCAGCCTTCCTCATCGCTGAAAGCGATCAGCTCTATATCAAAAGGCAACGGTGTATGCGCAAGCGCCAGTTGTTCCACTACATCCAGTCCCATGACCACACCCAGCAGGCCGTCAAATTTACCGGCATCCGGCACGGTGTCCGTATGCGAGGCGATGACCCAGGTCTTTGCCGCCGGCTGTGCAGCGGCCAGGCGGCCTCTTACATTGCCGATGTTGTCTATCCAGGCATGCAGCCCGGCTTCCTGCATCCAGCCCTGTATGGTAAGTGCGGCTTCGCGCCAGGCGGGAGAGCCGAAGGTGCGGGTAATGCCCTGATCCGTTTCGCTGATGGCAGCCAGTTCCTGTATGCGCTGCATGATCCTTTCCGTTCTTCTTGCATAATCGTTCATCGTGCTATCGTTTAATGATTTGCCCGGTATGGGATAAAGGGAAAGCGCCATTATTATAAACCAGTTGCCCGGCCAGCCAGGTTTGCTTCACCACGCCATACAGCGTTTCGTGCAGGTAAGGCGTGATCTTGTGCTTGTGGTGCAGGCTTTCAGGTGTGACGGTAAAGGCAGCCTCCGGGTCCCAGGCCACCAGGTCCGCATCATAGCCGGGGGCGATCTTCCCTTTGCGCTGTTGCAGCCCCGGCAGGCGGGGCGGCGCTTCGCACAGCCACCTGGCCATAGCTGTTAAGGGTATATCCCGCTTGCGGGCTGCCGTCCACAGCGCCGGCAGGGCCAACTGCAGGGAGGCAATGCCGCCCCATGCCCGGAGGAAATCGCCGCTGTCCATTTCTTTTAATGCCGGCGTGGCGGGAGAATGATCGGTCGCCACAAAATCGATGACGCCTTCCTGCAGGGCGGCCCATAATTGTTCGTTGTTGGCTTTTTCCCGGATGGGTGGAGCGCATTTGAGCAGCGTTTGCCCATCGGCGATATCTTCCGCGTTGAAGTACAGGTAATGCTGCGCCGTTTCTGCAGTAACAGGCAGCCCCCGCTTCTTCGCATCCCGTATCTGCGCCACCGATGCGGCGGAGGACAGGTGCACAATATGCACGGGGCTGCGGTATTGTTCGCAGAGCTGTATCACCAGCGCTATGGCCTCATCTTCCCACTGGTGCGGGCGGGAAGCCAGGTAGTGCGCATAGGAACGGCTGTAGCCATTCAACAGCGGGGCCCGCCGGGTGCTTAGCTCGCAATGCACCAGCAGGGGCAGTTGGTGCATGGCCAGCAGGGGCATCACCTTATCCAGGTCTGCCGACGTAACGTTGGGAAATTCATTGATCCCCGAATGGGTGAGGAATGCCTTAAAGCCCAGCACGCCGGCAGCTATGAGGCCGGGCACTTCATTTTCGTTGCCCGGCACCACACCGCCCCAGAAGCCGCAATGCGCATGCAACTGGCGCTCCGCTACCCGCAGCTTTTCCTCAAAGGCCGCCACGGTAGTAGTAACGGGCGAGGCATTCAGCGGCATATCCACCAGCGTGGTAACACCGCCGGCAATGGCCGCACGGGTGGCTGTTTCAAAACCCTCCCATTCCGTCCGGCCCGGCTCATTGATATGCACATGCGGGTCCGTAATACCGGGCATCAATACCAGGTCCTGTATATCTATGATCCTGGCTACGGCAGCCGCCGGCAAGGCAGGCGCTACATCCGTAATGCGGCCGTCCCTAATCAGCACCGCCGCTTTCCCCATTCCATCGGGCGTTATAATATTATTGCCGGTGATAGCCAGGTCAAACATTTAATTGCTTAAATTAGGTTACATTAAAGTTAAGCAATACAAGCGCTATGCAAATCAAACTGAGCGAGAACCGGTATGGTAAAAATGCGGTGCAGTTGTCCAGGATCATCCGGCATGCGGATCACCATGAATTCCGGCAACTGACCGTGAATACCGCGCTGGAGGGAGATTTTGAAACGGCCTATACCCGGGGAGACAATACGAAGATACTGCCTACCGACACGCAGAAAAACACGATATATGCCCTGGCAAAAGCCCACCTGGCCGGCGCTATGGAAGATTTCGGGCTGGCGCTGGCGCAGCATTTTACCAGCAACAACCCGCAGGTGCAGCGGGCGGAGGTTACGCTCAGCGAACATGCCTGGACCCACATGGTCTTTGACGGGCAGCCCCACCCGCATGCCTATATCAGCAACGGTACAGAAAAACATACTGCTACCATCGTGCAGCAAGGGGAGGCCATCACCGTTAGCTCCGGTATCAAAGACCTGCTGATCCTGAAAACCACCGACTCCAGCTTTGAGCACTATATCAAAGACCCCTTCACCACCTTGCGGGAAACCAGCGACCGCATACTGGCTACGCAATGCGAGGCCACCTGGATATATAGCACTCCCCAACAGGACTTTGACACCCTTTTCCAACGGATACGCCATACCCTGCTGCGCACCTTCGCTTATCACAAAAGCCTGTCCGTACAACAAACCCTGTTTGACATGGGCAAGGCTGTGCTGGAAGAAAACCCCACGGTACAGGAGATCAGCCTGGTGATGCCTAATAAACATCATATTCCCTTTAACCTGGAACAGTTCGGGATAGAGAATAAGAACGAAGTGTTTGTGGCCACGGATGAACCCTACGGGTTTATAACGGGGAGGGTGGTGAGGGAGTGAGGGGAAGGGATGCTTATGCAACGGGGGGAGGAAAATAAGTAGATGAATAACAGTAATTTTAAAAGAAAAATGCAGATCGGTTTTATTGGTGTTGGCAAGATCACCCATGCTATCGTTGAAGGGCTGTGCACTTCATCCATTGAAAATGTGCAGATCTATCTTTCTCCGCGTAATGAAGCCAACGCACGGCACCTGGCAGGGAAATACACGCAGGTGCAGCGGATGGAAAGCAACCAGCAGGTAATCGATCAATCGGATATTGTTTTTATTGCGCTAAGGCCCGCTGTTGCAACAGAAGTGCTACACGCCCTGAGGTTCCGGGAAGAACAAATGGTGGTATCGCTCATCCCCCTGCTAAAAGAAACTGAACTGCTGCATGCAGTAGCACCTGCTACCCGGATAACCCGCGCCGTACCCACACCCACCGTTATGCAGCATAGCGGCCCTATCCTCCTCTTTCACTCCAATGATACGATAACACAACTATTCCACCACCTGGGCCAGCCGGTAGAGGTAAGCGATGAACACCAACTGCATGTGTTGTGGACGCTCACGGGGCTTATTACGCCCTTTTACGACCTGCTGCACGAGCTACATAGCTGGTCTGTTACCAATGGTGTAGATACCAATACCGCCCAACCATACATTGCGGGACTATTCCAGGGCCTCTGTCTTGCAGCACAGCAAGACCGTTCCATCAATTTTAAAGCACTGGCGCAACATGCAGAAACGCCCAATGGTATGAATGAACAGGCCGGCAGGGAAATCAGGGAGAAAGGAGCGCACCAGGCCTACAGGGTGGCAGCGGATCATTTGTTGAAGCGGTTTGAATAGAAAGGGTATGGTTTATTGAGTTGTCCAGCCATTACCCAGGAACTTGGCCATCTTTTCAGCCAGCAAATAAACTTTAGTTGTTCTGATTTCAGGGTAGTAATGTTCCGGATGCTGATCATCTCGCCGGCTTCTCTCAATTGCGTCGTTAATTTTTGAAGCAAAACGGTGCACGGCATAGCCTTCATGATTGTTAAAACGGCTGATGGCGTGTTTAAATTCTTTACAAGTTAACATTGCATCGCTGGTAATGGCTGCCATATGATTATGCAGCCATATCTCAAAGCAGGGATTACTGATAGCTATGCTCCACTTATTTTCATTATTGCAATGATGCTGAATTTCATCTATTTGCGCACGTTGCCACATATCTACATCCAGTACAAACCATAAATAATCGTACGTCTCAGGCGCCTTTTCTTCCCCCTTACTTTCCAATACGGTATCAAATTCCTTTGCCAGGTAGTTGGTTACTCTTCTTAAAAAATCATTTGGTGAAGAACGCCCTTTTTCCCTGGGCACAATATGTATTTTCAGCCGTCTGCTGATCTTTGAAAAATACCTGAAATACTCGTCTTCCCGCTGGCCTTCCGCTACTATTATGAACAATCTGGCATCCCTGTGTGGTTCCCCTCTTTTGTATCGCCTATTCTGTGTGCTGCCCATAGTTGTGCCAGTTTAGCTGTTTGAGGTCGTTTAAAAATGGAATGGCGCCAAAACGTCCATTTAAATAGCCTTTCCGCCAGTCCAGATCTGCCCGTACATCAAAATCACTTAGCGAGAATAAGGTGGTAGCACCGGTTTTATCCTTTTCAGCAAACCATATCTCATCCTGCCGGAATATCTCAAAATCCAGCAGGTTGGATTCATGGGTGGTAAATATTAATTGTCCTTTAAATTGGCCATCTTCTGTCAGTAATTTGGTTAGTACCTGTTTTAACAGGGCGGGGTGAATGCTTCGATCAATTTCATCGATAATGTAGGTAATATCGTGATTGAGGACATTATAAAAGGCGGGCATAAATTCAAGGAGCCGCTTTGTGCCGTCGGATTCTTCATCCAGCTCGTAGGCAGCAGTTTCATGAAAGGTAACTATTTTTTTGACAACATATTTGTCATCTATCTTTTCAATAGCAACATAGTCACCGGCACTTTCTACAACTACCATAGGCTCTCCTTTATCTAACCTTCTTTTAATACTTTCAACTTTATCAGTTTCATTTGAGCCAAAAAAATACTCTATATCTACGCTTTCCAGTCCAAGGCTTGTAATTCCTGTTTCAAAAGATGCCATCAAATTATTGGCAAATTCAAAAAGCTGGGAATCAGCTAAAAAACCACCAATCATATCCAATGGCTGAGAGTCAGGGAAAATCACCTTCAATCTATCTGTGATATATTGAAATGCGATGTTAGCTTCTTTTATAATATTCTCCTTATTCTTTATCAGGAGGTATAAAAGCGGCACATTAATTTCCAGTAACTCATTTTGATATAAGTCCTTCCTAAGCCAGTCCCTTTCACTCTGTAAATACCTGTTTGTAATAGTAATACTGGTATATCCTTCTTCGGCTACTTCTCTTTTAAAAATTACTTCTTCCTTCTTTGAATCTATATCACTTTTAATAAGCCATTCATTAAAAATAACTTCATCGTATATCTCTACTCCGTATAACAAAAGATTGGATTCATACAAGAACTCTATTTCCAAATGAAAAGGGCCTCTTTGAATTCCAGAAGTATTCTTAAATGCGATTTCCCTTTCAGGGCGCCAAATACCGCTGCTAACTATTTTTTGAAGCATTGCGATAGCCCTCACCAAATTACTTTTCCCTGCCCCATTGGCCCCATAAATAGCTGCAGATTTCAGCAAGGAGAAATCCTTATTGCATTCCAATACATGATGTTTGTGTCTTTTATAAGCGCCAGGCAACATATTGAACTCTGTGCGTTCATTAAATGAAAGAAAGTTGCCAACAATAAAACGTACTAGCATAGCAGGGCTAATTTAGGAGATTTTTTCTCTCAATAGACTCTAAAAACGAATTAAAAGTAGCCTTTTTAGCTCAAAAAAGTAAAATTTGGGAGAAAAACACGTTTTGTAAAGACCTGACAGGTTTTAAAAACCTCTCAGGTCTGGCGATAATCCACTAGCTGGATATTCCTATTTAATACCAGGTAAGCAGCATCTATCAGCACTAGCAGTCTTTCATACAGGAATAGCAGTTCCCAGCGGTTATCTTCATTATTAAAAGAAGCACTTTTTGCACTGAGTGCTACTGATAGCCAATTCCACATTTGCCGGCGCACGTCTTCCAGTTCATCTTCAACAGCAAAATGCAGAATAGCGGATACGGGGTCTTTTATTTGCTCGTCATTTAAATGGGTGTAGTAAAAAAAGGCTTCTTTGGGTTGAACGGCGGTTTTCATGACAATCTGTTTTTAAAGGTGATGGATTATTACAATTGTTTACGGGCTAATTATTATTACGGGCATCCATAATTTTTGTGCAATTGGCTTGCAGATTATTTATGCACTGTAAGGCTACCGGTGCTATCTTTTTCTAGAACAAACGAGCAAGCCTCTCCGCTTAGCTTGCCATAACAAATATAGGGATTTTTTCCAAAAAAGTTCAAATAACACCTAAAAAATTTACTATTTATTCTAAATAGGTACAATAAACTCCTTTTAAAAGGAGTTTTCGATACGCTATTGGTACTTTTATTTTTCAAAACAGAAAAATGACAAGCGATAGACGATATAGGGCCGTAAAAGCGCTGCTGGAAAGTGGCAACATTAAAGGATTTAATGATATCCTGGATATCATACCAGTGACTGTTATCCGTAGAGACATGGGCCTGAACCATAAAAGTATACTAACCAGATTAGCCAATAGTGAAGCTTTTACGATGAAAGATTTACTAAAACTCGCAGAGCTGATTGAATGCGATCCCCACTTAATTATTGAATTAACCCTAGCGGAGATTGAAAAGCAGCGTAAAGGTAAAAAGGCCAAAAATTAGCCGTTAAAGGTACTTTCACCTCTATCAGCCAAAATTATTCCTCTATCATTTTGCCATTCCAATTCTTTCCGCTACTTTCACTTCTACACCCGGTAACCCCGGTTTGTTAGCACCTACTCCAGCCTTTAGCAGTACCATATCATTTATTCATTAACATCAAAAACAATCTACAGAATGAGTTCTAACATTCCACTGAACAGGGTATCCGCCACCATTACTGCAGAGGACCTGCAGGCAGTTCGCCAGTCCATTACCGCCATTACAGAAAAACTACCTTTTCTTACCGGCCTTACGGACGATGAGAAAAAACGCCTGCCTAAAATAGATGGCAGCAACAAAACCTTTGTGGAGGATGCACTACAAGCTATCAAGACCAACTCGACGCTGGTCCCTTCATTTGTCAATCCGGAAGAAATGAGTAAAGATCTCGCCCTGTTTATGCAACTGGATGAAATACATCTATTGCTGCAGGAGCTTACGGAAAAAGTGCGCAGCACGCAAACCGTGGCAGGCTCAGAGGCCTATTCTTCCGCGTTAATGTCTTACCGGTTATTCCAGGCTGCGGCGCAGGCCGGCGTACCTGGCGCAGCCAGCATATTCAACCATCTGCGCCAGCGCTTTTCCGGCCAGGGCAGAAGCCAAACCGCCCCGGAGTCAACCCCATCCGAATAGGGTAAATAACAAACTTGCAGGGTTACCAGCATAACCGGCCAGGCTATTACCTGAGCCGGTTTATGTTTTTTATGAACCAGGGGGGTGAAAACACAAACGGGTTTGGGTAAAAATAAAACCAGTTTGGGTTGAACCCGAACTGGTTTATATTGGAAGCCCCTGGTTTACCTTTTACCCAAACCGGGTTAGGTTCATACCCCCTCAGTTTATATCCGGGGTAAACTGGTTGGGGTTACCAACCGGGTGGGTTTGGGTTGGAAGCCCCCCGGTTTATCTTTTACCCAAACCGGTTTGGGTCTGTAACCGGGTCTATTTGGGTTCTAACCCCCTACTCCCCCCCTTCCAGCAACCCCTTCAACGTATGCAGGTCCTTTTGCACGGCATCCGTATCCCTCTTAAACTCATCATCCGTCATGCCCGGCAGGCGGAACACGGTCAACATCACTTCGCTGCCCTGGTTGTTCGCCAATACGCGCAAGGGCACGTACACTTCAACACCTGTGGACAGGCTTACATAGTGGTCCACTACGCCAAACTGGTTTTTCTCCACAAAACGCACCTTCGCCAACCCCTCCGGGGTGGTCACCTGCCAGGTATTTTTTTCTGCCGTTGGTTGAAGTGAAGCGCCCAGGCCTGCCGCCCATTGCGAAAAATGCTCGGGGTTTGAAACAAATGCATAGGTTGCTTCGGCGCTGCGGTTAATGGAGGTACTGAGTGTTTTTGCTTCGGCTGTCATGGTATGCGCTTTTTTTGAATGACCAATATTACGGCTAACCTGCGACATGCCCGTTTCTCACCCCTATCATTTCCGCTGCAATACTTACCGCTATTTCTTCCGGTGTATGACTATTGATCGCCAGGCCTACGGGTGCATGTACCCGGCTCAAAAAAGATGCCGGTATACCTTCATCCATATACCCCTCAAACATCCGGGCAATTTTGCTTTTGCTGCCCAGCACGCCCAAATACCGGAACCTTTTATCCAGCAGCGCCCGGATGGCTACATCATCCGTGCGGTAGCCAAAGGTCATGATCACCACGTAATGCCGGCTGCCGGAAGGGATAAGAGCGGCCAGTTCGCGGTAGTCACTAACAACATGTTTTTCATGCGCATAATCATTTTGCAGCAGGGTATGCAGCTCAGGACGGTCGTCATACACATGTACATAAAAATCCAGCCGCTGCATCAGTTCCGAAAGGGCCAGGGCGCAATGCCCGCCACCGATGATAAAGAGATGATCCCGGTAGCCGATGCGCCCCCGGTACCGCCAGTCCGTTGCAGATAGTTGCGTAAAATAATAATCTTCGCCGGCCAGGTCCGTTGCTTCAAACTGCAAGCCCTGCGGGGATAGCTGCAGTACGCCGTGCCGGTGGTTTTGCAGGCAGGCAATAATTTCCTGTACGGCAGCGGCGTCTGCTGCCTTTACCGGGTACAGCAATATGGTCTGATCGCCGGAGCAGATCATGCCGCTCTGGTCTTTGGCCGCCTGTTTATCATGCACCTGTTGGCGGATGGTGATGTTGGTGGTGCTTTGCTGTAGTTGCTCCCTTGCCATGGCGGTGAACTTATGCTCCATAATGCCGCCACCGATGGAGCCTTCCATAGCGCCGGCGGCATTCACCGCCATTACAAAGCCGGCGCGGCCCGGGCTGCTGCCGTTACTTTGCAGCACATACAGCAGCATCACGGGTACATGTTGCTGCAAGCTGTCATTTATCAACTGCCAGGTGATCAACTGTTTTTGCATGTGGTGCGGGCGTTCCGTTCTTCGAATATAAGGCCATCAATACCTTTTCCGGCGTCATGGGCGCTGAAAAGGGAATGTCTGCCGCCGGGTGAAAGGCCAGTATGGCATCGCGCAGGGCAAACCATGCGCCGATACCGTACATCAGGGGCGGCTCTCCTACCGCCTTGGAGCGGAAAATGGCCAGGTTATCCTGCCGGGTATCCAGCGCCTGCAACTGTATGGTTTTGGGCACGGCGTATATATCCGGCACCTTGTAGGTGGACAGCGCATTGGAGCGCAGCCGGCCTTCCGCGTCATAGATCACTTCTTCCATGGTCATCCAGCCGATGCCCTGCACAATGCCGCCCTCCATTTGCCCCTGGTCAATGGCGGGATTCATGCTGGCGCCATAGTCATGCACCACCTTTACGGCATCTATGGTATAAGTACCGCGCAGGCAATCCACCGTTACTTCCACGATGGCGGCGCCATATACATGATACGCAAAGGGATGGCCCTTTTCCCGGCTGGTGTCAAAGTGGATACCGGGCGTGGCGTAATGGGCGTGCTCGGATAAATTCACCCGCTTTACATAGGCGGCCATCAATAATTTTTTCCAGTCCCAGCCACTGGCTTTGCCATGCACAAATACCTGTTCATCCTGCAGGGTAATGGCAGCGGTATCCGTTTGCAGCGCTTCCGCCGCTACCTGTTTCAGCCGCTCCATAATGGCCTGGCAGGCCATCCAGGTAGCTTTGCCATTCAGGTCGGCAGTGGCGCTGGCGGCGGAGGGCGATGTATTCGCAATGCGGAACGTGCTGGTGGGTTGTATCCTGATCCTCTCCGGGGGAATGGAGAAGGCGCGGGCCGCTACCTGCAGTATTTTGGTATTCACCCCCTGCCCCATTTCCACCGCGCCGGTGCTGATGCTTACGCTGCCATCCGTATATACATGCACCAGTGCACGGGCCTGGTTCATGAGTGTTTTGGTAAAAGAAATGCCAAAGCACACGGGCATAAAGGCCATGCCTTTTTTATACAGGGTATTGGCAACATTGAAATCATGGATGGATTGCCGTATGGCGGCTGCGTCATACAGCTCCTCCGCCTTTTGCCAACAGGCCGGCGCTTCGCTCTGCGCCAACTGGCCGTAAGGAAATGTATCGCCGGTATGGTGCAGGTTTTGCTGCTGGATCGCAGATGCCGGTACGCCCAGCGCCGTAGCAGCTTTGGCGATGGCGGCCTCTATTACGAACATACCCTGCGGGCCGCCAAATCCCCGGAAAGCCGTGTTAGGCGGCAGGTGGGTACGGCAACTGTAAGCCGTGGCGGTTACATGCGGGATAAAATAGCTGTTGGTGCAGTGGAACAGTGTGCGCTCCAGCACCGCCGGCGAAAGATCGGCCGCTGCGCCGGCATTCTGGTAAAAGGTCACTTCATAGGCAATGATCTTCAGGTCCGCATCCAGCCCTATTTTAAAATCAGAGGAATAGGGATGGCGCTTGCCTGTCATGGCTATGTCTTCCATCCGGTGCAGGGCGTACTTCACCGGTTTCTTCAAGTGGTGCGCCGCCAGCGCACAAAGCGCGGCCCAGGTATTGGCCTGGTCTTCCTTTCCGCCAAAGCCGCCGCCCAGGCGGGTCACTTCCACATCCAACTGGTGCATGGGCAGGCCCAGCGCTTTGGATACGGCCCGCTGCACTGCCGTAGGCCCCTGGGTGGAGGAATAAATTCTGATCACCTCGTTTTCCTGCGGCACGGCGTAAGCGCCCTGTGTTTCTATATACAAATGCTCCTGCCCGTTGGTATCGGCCCGGCCTTCAAAAATATGCGCGCACTGCTGCCAGGCGTTGGCGGTATCGCCCAGGCGGAAGGTGCGGGGCGGGATGATCAGCTCCCCTTTGGCCTGCGCTTCCCGCGGATCGGTGATCACCGGCAAAGGCGTAATGTCTGCCTGTATTTTCTTTACTGCCGCCCTGGCGGCATCCACGCTGGTGGCCACTACAAAGGCCAGTGGCATGCCGCAGAAATGCGTTTCCTGTTCGGCAAAGAGCGGTTCATCGGGGATAATGCCGCCTATCTGGTTCTCGCCGGTAATATCCTTATAAGTGAATACCCGCACCACACCCGGCATCTGTGCAGCGGCTGCCACATCCAGGCTGTTCACCCGGCCATGCGCCACCGGCGATCCGAAGGCCGCGCCAAACAGCGTCCCGTTGATCAGCGGGATATCGTCCAGGTACACGGACGCGCCTCTTACATGTGTGCGGGCATCAATATTGTTCATGGTTTAACATAGCTGCTGCCTGCAACTGCGGGCAAAGGGTGATAAAATGCGCTTTGATCAGTTGTCCTAACAATAACCGCTTGTATTCCGCCGTGCCCCGCGCATCGCTGATAGGGGCTATTTCCGTTTGCGCGATGGCAATGGCTGCCTGTACCAGCGTTTCCCGCAAAGGCTGCCCCTGCAGGAAAGCGGCCGTCTTTTCCAGCAGCATGGGCACCGGCCCCACCCCGCCGGCGGAAATGCGTACCTCCTTTATCGCATCACCATCCAGGGTAAGACTGATGGCGGAATTGACGCTGGCAATATCCAGGTGGGTACGCTTGCTTACCTTTTCAAAATGGAACTGCTGCCCGGCGCCCGGCAGGGTAAACCACACCTGCGCTATGTATTCTTCCGGAGCTTTATCCAGTGTTTTATAGCCTTTATACAATGTACGCAACGGCAGCTCCCGGCTGCTGCGGCCATTGCTTAATACCAGCATGGCGTCCAGCGCCAGGAAGAAAATAGTGAAATCGCCAATGGGCGATGCGTTGATGAAATTACCCCCAATGGTAGCCATATTGCGGATAGGTGTGGAGGATACCAGCCTGGCATAAGCAGGAAAGCGGGGAAAATATTGCTGAATAAGGGGCGATTCCAGCAGGTCCGTAACCGTAACGGCCGGTCCCAGCACACAGCGGTCGCCTTCACGGGCAATGCCGTTCAGCGGCGGCTGGTCAAACAGGAAGCGGATGGCTTGCAGTTTCATCTCCTCCGGCTTTTGCACATATACATCCGTACCGCCGCCTACATAATGCGCCTGTACATCGTCCGCCGGCTCAAACTCCCCGTTCGCCGATAGCTGCAATGCGCGCAGCCGCTCCCGGATGCCGGCAAACCAGGCAGGCACCAGGTGCTGCTCCACCGCAAAATCCACCGCGGCGGCGTCCCCGCGCTGCGCCAGCAACTGCGCCACTTTGGCGGCGGCCCTTTCTATGGATTTATAACCGGTGCAGCGGCAGATGTTGCCATCCACGGCTGCAATGGCCTGCTCCGCGGTAGCAGGCCGGTGGCCCAGGCAAAAGCCTGCCAGCGACATCACAAACCCCGGGGTACAAAAGCCGCATTGCGTGGCGGATTCCGCGTACATGGCCTGCTGTATGGGGTTCAGTCCCTCTTCCGGGTTGATCCCTTCTATGGTCACCACGTGCCTGCCATGCACATTGCCCAGCGGGGTAAGGCAGGAGGTAAAAGAGCGGTATTGCAATGCGTTATTATTTAATGTACCCATCAGCACGGTACAGGCCCCGCAGTCGCCTTCATTGCAGCCTGTTTTGGTACCGGTAAGATGCTGGTGATAACGGATAAAATCCAGCAGCAACATGCCGGGCGGCATATCGGTATGGATGGTGTTGCTATTGAGGATAAACGTGATCAAAGGCTGCGAATACTGGTCTATCTAAATTTACTACAATTCCAAAGAATTCGGGAATGGTGGTGGATTTAACAAAACATATAGTATTATACCCCTTTTATGTAATGAAAACTAACGATTAATACATTATATTTACATTTTTACTAATGCCAGCTAAATATTCCAGACTTGCCCGTATTGCTATATTACCTTTCATTGCCGTTTATTTACCTGGTATCGCTCCTGCCATTTCCGCTGCTTTACTTGTTATCAGACACTGTATACCTGCTGCTGTATTACGTGCTGGGCTACCGTAAAAAAGTAGTGACGGAGAACCTGCGCAATGCCTTCCCGGGAAAAAGTGAAACGGAAATAAAGCAGACCGGCAAAGCATTCTACCGCTACCTCTGCGACCTGTTCCTGGAAACCTTTAAAACGCTGACCATCAGCAGGCGTTCCATGGTAAAGCATTGCAGCTTTCACCCGGATACCGTGGCACTCTTTTCCAAGCTGGCGGCGGAAGGAAAAAGCGCCATCCTGGTAATGGGGCATAAAGGCAACTGGGAATGGGCGGGCAATACGTTCAGCATACTTTGCTCCCAGCAGCTATATGTGATCTATCACCCGCTGGCCAACCCGCATTTCAATCAACTGGTGTATAAAATGCGTACCCGCTTCGGTACAAAGCTCATTGCCATGCAGGACACCTTCCGGGATATGGTGGCCCACCGCAATGAAGTAAATGCCACTGCTTTCATAGCCGATCAAACGCCACAGCCACAAAATGCGCACTGGATGAACTTCCTGCACCAGGATACGCCGGTATTCAAAGGCACGGAAAAGATCGCGCAGAAGATGAACTGCCCGGTGGTGTATGTTACCGTACAGCGTGTAAAAAGAGGGTATTACACCGTTATGGCCAGGCTGTTGTTCTCCACGCCCAAGGCCACACAGGATGGCGAGATCACGACTGCGCACACGCAGCAACTGGAAGAAGACATTATAGCGCAACCGGCTACCTGGCTGTGGTCGCACCGGCGCTGGAAACATAAACGCACTCAAAGCACCGTACCTGCAATATGATGTTACAAGGTAAAGAACTGATACTGGCTACCAAGCCATTTGCCCAGGAAATCAGATACAAGAGCTGGATCTACACGGTTTCTACGTTATTACTGTTGCTATTATCACTGGCAGGTGCGCTGCTGCTGCCGCATTTCTTACTTCAACTGGCGTGCAGCGTACTGGCAGGGCTGCTGATCGTGCGCATGTTCGTGATCTATCATGATCACCAGCACCACACCATCCTGCACCGCTCCCCGCTGGCCAACGCCATTATGACGGTATTCGGGGTGTATGTGCTGGCGCCCACCAGTATCTGGAAGCGTTCCCATGATCATCATCACAAACACAATTCCAAACTGTTCAGCGCCGACATCGGCTCCTATCCTGTTTTTACGCGGAAGAAATTCCTGTCGCTGGCGCCGGCCCGGCAGCGGGCTTACCTCGCTACCCGGCATCCGTTGACGATCACCTTCGGTTACCTCTCCATGTTCCTGCTGGGTATGTGCCTGAAATCTTTTTTAAGCAGCCCGCGCAAACACCTGGATGCCCTGCTGGCGCTGGTGCTGCATATAAGCGTGTCTGTAGCAGTGCTGTTGCTGCTGGACTGGCAGAGCTGGCTGCTGTTCATCTTTATCCCTTTCTTTATTGCCTGTGGCATAGGAGCTTACCTCTTTTATGCGCAACATAATTTTCCCGGCGTATCATTCAACAGTAACGAGGACTGGTGCTATCATGAAGCGGCGCTGCTATCGTCCAGCTACATTAAAATGCACCCGGTAATGGCCTGGTTTACCGGCAATATCGGCTACCACCATATTCACCACCTGAATGCGCGTATCCCTTTTTACCGGCTGCCGGAAGCTATGAAAGCCATACCGGCGTTGCAGCAGCCCAAAACCACCTCGCTCCGTTTCAGGGACATCCGCGCCTGTTTCCGGTTAAAAGTATGGGATGTGGAAACGCAGCAAATGGCCGGGGTGAAATGAGCAAGGGGCATTGTTAGTTGAGGAATATTTTCCTATATTGAGCATAAGCTCCAATTAACTATGAAAAAGATATCCCTGGTGATCATCACCTTCCTGTTAACCATCCTTTTCATTTACGCACCCACAGTAAAAGCGCTGGAATACGGCCGTTTCATTGACTCCATGGGACAGTCTCCCCTGCTGGCAGGCATCAGCAAGCCGTTGCTGGCGCCCGTTGTACTGGGTGTGGAATACCTGATCGTAATACTGCTGAATATCCCGGCTACCCGCAGGCTGGGGCTGTACGCATCTTTTTTCGTGATGCTCACCTTCAGCGTGTACCTGGTCACCCTGTTCTATTTCTTTGACAACATTCCCTGCTCCTGCGGAGGCATCCTGGGATACATGTCTTACCCCACGCATATAGCGTTCAATATTTTCTTTACGCTGTTGTCGCTGGCGGGGATCTTCCTTAGCAGGAAGCCGGATACAAAGCCAGGGCTGCAGGTAGTAGTATAGCCTTATACCAGCAGTTTGTTATCTATCGCGCACTTGACCAGCATCGCGGAATTCCGGGCATTCAGCTTGGCCAGTAAGTTCTTGCGGTGGCTGTCTACGGTCGTAGCGCTGATGAACAGCTTCTCCGCTATTTCCGGGTTGGTATAGCCTTCCGCGATCAGCGGCAGTATTTCTTTTTCGCGGCGGGTGAGATGCGGATGCCGGCCGGCCGCACCGTTGGTTTCCTCCCTGATAGCCTCCGAAGCGTCAAAGGACAGGTAGGTTTTTCCTGCATGTACCGTGTGGATGGCGCGCAGCAGTTCCTCCTTGTCTGCATTCTTCAGCACATAGCCGCTGGCGCCGCTGTCCATCATACCGCATACATATTTCTTTTCCTTGAAAAAGCTCAGGCCCAGCACAATAATGCCCGGGTACCTGGCTTTGACGGCGGCACAGAGGTCAATGCCGCTGATATCGGGTAGAATAGTGTCCATGAGTATTACATCGGCAGGGTGTTGGGTTAAAAAGGACAGGCAGGAGCGGCCGGTCCGGGTGTGGCCTACCAGCTCAATATCGGTTTCATAACGGAGCAGGGAACGCAACCCTTCCAGCACTAATGGATGGTCATCTACGAAATACACGCGGATCATGGTTATTTTATTTACAGTAAACTATTTTGGCACAGTTAACCGGGCTAATCAGGAATACAGGTTTAGATTTTAGATTACTACAGTAATATAGTGAAAAGGCCCCTATTTTCAGCAATTCTTTGCATACTGGATAAGATACAGGGAATCAGTGCAGCCTCACGACAGCAACAGGCAGCGGTCCCAGGCCGGCTCCGTATCGCCGTCCACGGAGGCGATCAGCGCCAGTCCCACGCCGGCAATGCCTTCCAGCAGATTATAGCTGTTCACATATTCAGGATGGCTGTAGAACTTAAAACCAGCCAGGCCATCCTGCCAGGTATTCATGGTAAGGGTTTCCTGCGTCCAGTGCGCAGCGCCCTGCAGCAGCATCGCATCGTCGGCGCCCAGGTAGGCGCGGCGGTATATGTGCGCAATACCGGCGCTGCCATGGCACAGGCAGGCATCATGCACGCTGCCGTTCTTGTTGTTGCGGTGCTGCAAGGTATATTCAAAAATGTCACGGGCGGCCTGCAGCCAGTCCTCCCGGTGGAGGCGCCGGCCGGTATTCCACAAGGTCATGGCAATGCTCAGGTCTCCATAGCACCAGCCCAGGCGGCTTTGCATGCCGTTGATGGCTTCCCGGCGCATGCCCACCATTGAAGGGTATAAAGAGGTATGCGCTCCCTCCGGTGGATTACGCACGGCCAGCAGCCAGTCCACGCTGTGGGCTATCAGCGGCAAGGTAACGTCCGTAGCAATCCCTTTTTCATGAATCATTCCCAGGATGGTAATGATGGCGGGCATGCCATGCGCCAGTCCCAGGTTAAAGCAGTCCCGCTCCCACAGTTCCTGGCTGGTGCGGGAAAAATGATCTTTCCAGCTTAGTCCCGTCTCCTGCACCACGGCCGCTTTTTCCAGTTGGGCCACCACGCTCCGCAGGTATTTTTCCGCGGCAGGATGCGGCAGGCGTTCCAGGAAGTACAGGGTGGTGCCCAGGCCCTGGTGCAGGAAATCGTAGTTATTGTCGCGCAGGTCCGCTTCCATGAAATTGCCGAGAATAGCATCCGCTTCTTCAAAAATGTCCTGCATGCCTTCTCCTTCTGCAAATCCCGCCTGTATCAGGTGCTGAATGCACCAGGCGATGCCGGAAACCCCGCTGCAATGGGACAGGGGCAGCTCCTGCTCCGACAAGGCTGCGATGCTCCTGAGCAGGACGTGGTGCACATTTTCCAGGTGCTGTTTTTTACCGGTTAACTGGTAATAGTAGGCGTAGAATAATGCAGCCCCACTGTAGCCGCCCAGCAGGCCGGGGTGGCCTTCGTCTGTTCTAATAAATCCGTCCAGTACCTGGCTGATGTCCTGTATTACCTTGCGGGTTTGCTTTGCATTATTCATAACGTATATGGGTTTAAAATAACAGCAGCACAAACGGATCTGTGCTGCTGTTAAAATACGGATTACCAGTATTATTTTTCACCAATATGCCGGTTTTTAAAAACGGCAGGAGTCTTCGCTGCACACTTCAGCACCCTGGCTGATATCGTTGGTGCAGATGCGCAGGCTGCAAAGCACGCTGCAGGTACCGGCAGTGGCAGCCATGCCGCCTTTCAGGACGCCCTGTTTGGACTGGCTTAAGCTGGCAATTTTAATTTTGCCCAGGCTCAGTTTTTTTGCTGTTTGCTTTTTCATTCGTTACTAATTTTTGATTAGCGGTTTCATCCGGATACGGTTTACAGGCGCTTCCGATCCTGCATGCCATTAAAAGATGCAGGAATCTTCGCTGCAAACGGGAGCGCCCTGGCTGATGCAGTCTATCTTAATAGAGATAGAGTAAGCTACGCCGCCTTTCAGCGCGTCCTGCTTGGTTTTGTTAAGGCTGGCAATTTTTACTTTGCCCAGTTGTAATTTCTTTGAAGGTTGCTTTTTCATAATCTCCAGGTTTTTGTTGTGATTGATGATAGGTGATCACCGGAACTGGTCCGGCGGCGGAGGGGTGGTACATGGCCGCGTAGGGCAAAGTACACTGCAGGTGGTCTGGAAAGTCAGTATGCCTGCACCTCCTTTTACCAGGTCCTGTCTTGCATGGCTAAGGCTGGCAATTTTTACTTTGCCCAGGCTCAGTTTTTTTGAGGGATGCTTTTTCATGTTTGCTGTTTTTAATATTCGTTGCGCTCCGGCGGAGGAGGGCATTTATACAGGCTGCAGCCGGTGTAGGTAGGAGCAGCCCCGCCTTTTTTAGTTTCCTGTGCAGCATTGCTCAGCTTGGCGATCTTGATCTTTCCGAGGGACAATTTCTTTTCCATTCTCTTTTTCATGGTTAAGACAGTTTTAGATTTTAAAAAATAAGGGACGCCTCATATGTCAGCATTCACAACATGAATGCTCATATCAGATGTCCCCCGTTAAATGATACAAAACGAATTTCCGAATGCCTTAAAAGTAACTAAAAATACAGGTCGGCCTTCTCACGGAAAAAGGGGATTTTTTCTGCTCCCCTCATGCGGTCCGGTGGCAGCCGCCGGGAAATATCCCTGTTTCAGGGGATATTGGTCTTTATGCAAATACGGTAATTTCCATTTTTCAATAACAGGTGTGTCCATGATAACCGCTAAAGATTTTTACCTGGTAAGAACCCCGCTTTTACCGTTACGCTTCCTGGATCAGTTCCGGGATATTCCCTGGCCCCGGTTGCACGACCGGTTGAAGCATGTTTTCACTGACCCGTATTTACTGGAAGCCATTTACATAGCATCGCCGGAACTGTACCAGGAGCTGCAGAAGTGGCAGGAAGGCCTGCTCACGGGCGAAAAGGAAGAGAACAAGCTGGCGGCGGCCTTATTCCGCTACCTGCTGCGCATGTGCACGCGCTGCACGCCCTATGGCCTGTTCGCCGGCTGCGCCACCGGGCAGTTCGGCCCATCCACCCGAGTGGTGCTGGATGCTGTAACGGCGCATAAAAAACACTGCCGGCTGGATATGAACTATGTAGCGGAACTGGCCGCTATGATCACGCAAATACCGGAGATACAGCAGCAGCTCACCTACTTTCCCAATAACTCCCTGTACCGCATGGCCGACACTTACCGCTATGCGGCGTTCACTATTAAAAACAAATTCCGGCACTATGATCTTACCGCTGTAAACAGTACGCCCTACCTGGCCAGTATCCTGCATACCGCCGCGCAGGGCGCCACCCTCCGGGAGCTGGCGGACTGTATTACGGACGAGGAGATTACAGGGGAGGAAGCAGCGGAATTTATACAGGAGCTGATAGAAAGCCAGTTGCTGCTGAGCGAGCTGGAACCCACGGTGACCGGCGAAGAGTTTTTTGACGTGCTCACCCGCAGGCTGGAGACATTGCAACATACCCGCCCGCTGACAGATACGCTGCACAATATCCGGCAACTGCTGCAAAACCCGGATGCCAGCATTGATAAGTACCTGCAAACGCATACCCTGGTAAAAGGACTGCTGCCGGATACCAACAGCAAGGACCTGGTGCAGACCGACCTGTTCCTGTCCACGCAGCACAATACCATCAGCCATGCCCTGGTAGCGGACATACAACAACAGGTTATTCCCCTGTGGAAGCTGACCCGGCTTAGCAACAATACAGACCTGCAGCAGTTCTGCAACGCTTTCCGGGCGCGTTATGAAGAACAGGAAGTACCGCTGGTGCTGGCCCTGGATACAGACGCCGGTATCGGGTACGCGGGATACAGCGGCGGCCATGCAGATCATACCCCGCTGATAGACGATATCCACATACAACGGCCGGCCGAGAACAACACCGTTCCCTGGAGCAAGCTGCACGATTTTCAACTGAAAAAGCTGCACGAGTGCCTGCGCAACGGGCAGACAGAGATCGTGCTGACAGATGCCGACCTGGACGAGCTGAAAGAAACAGATACCCCGGAGATCCCGGACAGCCTGTACCTGATGGGCAGCATCCTGGGCAGCAGCGCGGCCGCCATAGATGCAGGCGACTACCGCTTTGAGCTGAGCAGTTGCGGCGGCCCCTCTGCGGCCAACCTGCTGGGCAGGTTCTGCCACGGCGATGCCCTGCTGGCGGACAAGGTGCAGGACTGCCTCCGGGAAGAGGCGCAAAGCCAGCCGGACTGCATTTACGCAGAGATCATACACCTGCCCGAAGCCAGGACAGGCAATATCCTGCTACGCCCGCAGCTCCGGGATTACGAGATCGTATACCTGGGCAATGGCAGCGTTCCCGCCGAACGGCAGCTCCCTTTGTCGGACCTGCTGGTAAGCGTGCAGCAGCAGCGCGTAGTGCTGCGTTCCAAAAAATTCAATAAAAGGGTGATCCCGCGTTTAAGCACGGCGCATAATTACCGCGCCGCCGGCCTGCCGGTATATAAGTTCCTGTGCGACCTGCAGTACCAGCAGCTCCATACCGGGCTGTACTGGCAATGGCACAACCTGTCCCGGGAGCCTTTCCTGCCCGGGGTACGCTACGGGAAGATCATCCTGGACAGGTGCAGGTGGACCTTACATAAGAAAGATTACCCGGAGTTGAATACCAGCGGTAAAAAGAGCGCCGCCGCCATGCAGTACCCCGGCCTGGCGGAAAAGATACGGGCGCAACTGCAGTTGCCGCGTTACCTCGTGATTGCAGAAGGGGATAATGAATTGTTCATTGATATGGACAATGAAGCCTGCCGGCATATACTGCTGTCCACCCTCGTAAAAAGAGAGCAGCTCGTGCTGCAGGAATTCCTGGGCACCGCGGACCGCTGCTGGGTGGAAAGCCCCCTGGGCCGCCATACCAATGAAGTGATCATTCCCATGAAAAGCACCGCGGTAAAACGAGCCGCCAGCGGCCCCGCCGGCGACCATCAACAACTACCCGCCCGGCGCTTTACTACCGGCAGCGAATGGCTGTATGTAAAAATATACTGCGGCACCAGCAGCGCGGAAAAGCTGCTGAAAACCGCGATCAAGCCCCTGACCACTACCCTGGTCAGCGAAGGCGTGATCGACAAATGGTTCTTTCTCCGTTACTCCGACCCGGAGCACCATATCAGGATACGCTTCCATCACAGCACGGATCCTGCGTTCTGGAAAACCGTACTGGAACAACTGCATACCGCACTGCAGCCCCACCTGGACAGCGGCCTGGCCTATAAGCTGCAAACCGATACCTACGAGCGGGAAATAGAACGTTACGGCGCCCGCACCATGGAGCTGAGCGAGGATATCTTTTACTACGACAGCGTAGCCGTGCTGGACTGCATAGACCTGCTGGAAGGAGAAGAAGGCGAAACCTACCGCTGGTTGCTGGCGGCCCGCGGCATCGACATGCTGCTGCAGGACGCCGGTTATGCGCTGCCCGCCAAAGCAGCATTGCTGAAGCAGATGCAGCAGGGCTTTTTCCGGGAGTTTGGCGGCGATAAATCCCTGCAACAACAGTTGAATGACAGGCACCGCGCGCACATGCGGCAACTGGCCGATATACTGAACCCGGAGCAGGATGCGGAGAATGGCATTGAAGAAGCAATAGCCATTTTTACCCTGCGCTCCATGCGGACCAGCGCCGCCTTGCAGCAGGCCGGGCTGCCGGTGGACGAGCAGCTTTCCAGCTACATACACATGTTCCTGAACCGGATGCTGCTATCCAACCAGCGCAAGCATGAGTTGGTGATCTATCACTGCCTCAGCAGGCACTATGATTCCCAGCTAGCCATTCTTAAAAACCAGTCTAAGCAATTACCCGCCAACCATGGCCTTTCCAATTTATAAACAACTGGCAGAGATGGACTGCGGCCCCACCTGCCTGCGCATGATCGCCGAACATTACGGGAGAGCCTATGCGCCTGAAAAGCTGAACCGGCTCACCCGCATGAACCGGGAAGGCACCTCCCTGCTGCGCCTGCGCAGGGCGGCGGAAAAAATAGGCTTCAGAACGCTGGCCGCCGCCGTCACCTTTGAGCAGTTGGACAATGAAACGCCACTGCCCTGCATTGTGCTGTGGAACCAGAACCATTTTGTGGTGATCCCCCCGCAGGATTACTCCGGCGCCGATCCCCGGCAGCAAATACTGGTGGCCGACCCGGAAAAAGGGCTGGTGCAACTGGACAAGGCCGCATTCCTGGAGTGCTGGCTGGAAAAGGACAGCGAGCAGGGGGTAGTGCTGATGCTGGAGCCCGCTAAACGCCCAAAGCTGAAAGCTAAACGCTGAATGCGTTCTGCGTTGAGCATTCAGCGTTTAGCGTTTTTTATTATCTTCCGGGCTCATTCAGTAACCGATCATACAATGGGAAAATTCCACTTTATCCTTACCTGCCTGGTAACTATGCACAGCTTCCCCGCAGCGGCGCAACCGCCGGTGCGCCCTATACGGCTGAACCAGTGCGGATACTACCCGCTGGCAGATAAAATTGCAGTAGTGGCAGGCGCCACACCCTCCACTCAATTTTTTATCCTGGACGCCAACGGGCAGGATACCGTGTACACCGGCCAGCTTGGCGCGCCGGTAACATCCGCCAATTCCTCCCTGAGCACCCGGAAGATCGATTTCAGTGATCTTCAAAGAACAGGTCATTACATCATAGCCGTACCCGGCCTGCCGCCCTCCTACCCTTTCCAGGTACGCCCGCAGACGCATTACGCAGCGGCGGCCGCCTTGCTGAAAGGCTATTATTACCAGCGCGTATCCATGCCGCTGGAGGCCACCTATGCGGGCCGCTGGGCACGGCCGGCCGGGCACCCGGACACCGCCGTGCTGGTGCATCCTTCCGCAGCCACCACACAGCGCCCGGCGGGCACGGTCATATCCTCACCCGGCGGCTGGTACGATGCCGGCGATTACAACAAGTACATCGTGAACTCCGGTATTACCATGGGCACCCTGCTGGCAGCCTACGAAGATTTTACCGCTTATTTTGATACGCTGCACACCAACATACCGGAAAGCCGCAACGGCATACCGGACATCCTGGACGAAACGCTGTACAACCTCCGCTGGATGCTGACCATGCAGGACCCGTATGACGGCGGGGTATACAACAAGTGCACCAACGCTTCCTTTGACGGCATGGTGATGCCCGGCGTTACCAAAGCGCCGCGCTATGTAGTACAGAAGGGCACGGCCGCCACGCTGGACTTTGCGGCTGTGATGGCGCAGGCCGGCCGCGTTTACCGCCGTTTCAACAAGGAGCTGCCGGGGTTGTCCGACTCCTGCCTGCAGGCCGCCATCCGCGCCTGGCAATGGGCGGAGCAGCACCCCGCGCTGGCGTATGACCAGGATAAAATGAACCGGCAGTATTCGCCGAAGGTCACTACCGGCGGCTATGGCGACCGGACCTTTACAGATGAAAAATTCTGGGCCGGCGCAGAGCTGTTGGCCAGCACCGGCAGGCAGCAATACTATGATGCCATCGCTCCTTATTTGTCTGACAGCCTTTCCCTGCCCTCCTGGGCCGGCGTGCACCTGCTGGGCGGCTATACCCTGCTGCGGTTTGCAAAACAATTACCCGGCCGGCATGCTGCAGCCCTGCAGTCGCTGAAAGCACGCTTCATCCGGCTGGCGGACACTTACCTGCCGCATGTGGCCGGCAGCGCCTTCCATACGGTAATGGGAAAAAGCCGGCGGGACTTTATCTGGGGCAGCAGCGCAGTAGCCGCCAACCAGGGCATTGTGCTGCTGAATGCTTACCTGCTTACAAAAGACCGCAAGTACGTGGACAACGCGCTCACCAACCTGGATTACCTGCTGGGCAGGAATGCCACCGGGTATTGCTTTGTGACCGGCATCGGCAGCTATGCCACCATGCACCCGCATCATCGCCCATCCATAGCAGACGGCATTGCAGACCCGGTACCCGGTTTACTGGCCGGCGGCCCCAATCCCGGCCGGCAGGACCAGTGCCATTATGACCATACCGAACCGGAAACCGCGTATTCGGACACGGATTGCTCCTTTGCCAGCAACGAGATCGCCATTAACTGGAATGCGCCGGCCGTATACCTGGCTGCCGGCCTGGAAGCCCTGCAGCAGCGGGCCGGGTATGTAAAAGATTAATACGGCTCAGGCGAATTATTACATAATTTAGCGGGAACGGAAGCGTTTATACATTATTACATGCATCTATTATTTAATCCATCGCACATGAACTTTAGCATAACACGGATGAAAAGTATACTGGTATTGGCGGTGCTTATTTTCCCCCTTGCCTTGCATGCCCAAACCACGCTCTCCGGAGAGCTGGCTGACGAGTTTTCCACCCGCGTGGCCGAACGGTTCCAGCCCGGGACGGATGCGGCTACCGTATTTGTAGCAGATCAGTTGTCGCGCAGCGGCTCCGGCGGGCTGGAAATAGATAAAACCATGATGGAGCTTAAGAAAGATCCTGCTGCGCTGGATGCAGCCCTCAAATATCTCTACCAGTACAGCAACTGCAACCGGCAGGAGCTGATCGGTAACCTGCGCACCATGGGCTTTTCCAACAACAGCGTCTATGCATTGGCTACCTATACCGTGAACAAGTATAAAGGAGAGGCCAAAGCCCTGCAGGAGGAAAAAGCCGAGCTGGAAAGAACCGGGCAGATCGCAAAAGTACGCCCTCCCGTACGGATGGCCACCGACGCTACCAATGCCGCACCGGCTACGGGAGCAGCGCCTGCCGCCGCCGGCAACACCGGTGCAGCACCTGCTGCCGGGGCTACTGCTGCTGCGGCAGCTACACCTGCGGAAGACCCCTTCAACTGGGATGTGCGCAACATCTTCCCGCTTTCCAAACCGGAACAGTTGATAGCCATGTACGGCAAGGAGCATGTAGCCATACGCGCCATGGAAGACCTGGAAGGCAATGAGCTGGGACAGGGCTATTATATTTTCCCCGACTCCCCGAATGAAATGGAAGTGTTTTTTGCCGGCGACAGCGGCAAGATCATCACCTTCACGCAGGAGCGCTCCAAATGGAAATCCCCCTTTGGCATTAAAGTGGGCGACCCGCTGGAAAAAGTGGTAAAGGTCAACGGCCGCGATTTCAGGATCAACGGTTTTGAATGGGTGAACAGCGGCGCGGTAGATAGTTGGGAAGGCGGCGCGCTGGAAGGAAAGGGCGTATCCATCATTTTCAAGGCCATCAATACCGGCGATCCCAAGCTGTACAATCCCGTAACCGGCGACAAAAAAATAAAAACCGACATGTCTGTGCTGAAAAAGCTGGGCGTAGTGGTGGAGAAAGTGTCTTTCAATACCATGCCGCAGCAATAGCTGCCTTACAGCGCGATCTCGCTTTGTAAAAATTCAATGAACCGTTGCAGGTATTCCGGCGGCTGCGGGTGGACCAACGTAGCAGCATAGTGCGTTCGTTTCAGGCCACTCCGCCCGATCTTCACCGCTTTCAGCATTCCTTTTTCCAGGTAAGGATGTACGGCCCATTTGGCCATCACCGTAATGCCCATGCCGGCCTTCACCATTTCCACTGCGGCCTCTGTTAACGGCAGCACGATCACTTTCTGCGGCGATACTCCCGCCGGCGCCAGCAGGTACTGGTGCACGGTGACCGTTTCCATCGGCAGGGAATGTATGATCAACTGCTGTGTGGCAAAATCCTCCGCAGCCACGAATTTCTTTTTTACCCAGGCATGCGTATCCGGCACTACAGCCACCATTTCATCCCGGAACAGCTCCCGGTAGGAGATGTGCTGGTCCTTCACGGGATCGCTGGTAATGGCTACATCCAGTTGCCCGGCCAGCAATTTCTGCAAGGGGTGGTGCGTGGCTTCCATCACAATATGCAGGTCTATATTCGGGTACACCAGGTGAAAGGCTTTCATCAATGCCGGCAGCCAGTGATAGCTGGTATAGCATTCCGTACTGAGCCGGATCTCGCCGGACTCCCCGTATATCAGTTTTTGGATCTGCGTTTCCGCATCTTCCATCCGGGACAGGATATCATTCGCCAATGCGTACACTTTTTCACCCGCTTTTGTCAGCACCATCTTCTTGTTGATCCGGTGAAATATTTTAGCGCCCAACTGGTACTCCGCCTCCCGCAACTGGTGGCTTAAAGCAGGCTGGGTAAGGTGCAGCTTGTCAATGGCTTTGGTAATGCTCCCCTCCTCCACAATGGCCTTGATCAGTTTCAGTTGTCTTATCTCCATACAGCGGTAAAATTACAAGTTCCCGGCCTGGGTCAGTATTAAAAATCCCGATGATGATCATAAATTCTTTGAGTTGGTGGACCGCCCTCCTCCTGCTTAGCTTTGCCGGCATAAAAACTTTGAGATGATGTCTGCACAAATTCAACATTACGAAAACAAGCTGGCTTATGAAATGGATGCCGCCGACCTGTTTGAAGCGCTGAACAACGGTGAGCGCATTATAGTAATAGACGCCCGCAGCACCGAAGGCTACGAGTTGGAGCATATCCCCGGTGCAGTCAGCCTGCCGCACCGTACCATGGACGCCGCCACTACCGCACACCTGGACAGGGATGTGTTGTATGTGACCTATTGCGATGGCATTGGTTGCAATGCCTCTACCAAGGGCGCGCTTAAACTGGCCCGGCTGGGTTTCCGGGTAAAAGAGCTGATGGGCGGGCTGGACTGGTGGAAAAGGGACCAGTATACCACCGCCGGGACTGCCGGCATAGCGCGTAAAATGGGGATCACCTGCTTTTGTTAGCGGAAGCAGTGCGTATTTATTTGCCCGTAGTGTACATGGCCGGCCGGCGTTCCAGGCGGCCATTCCCGTGGTATAGTATTTGTCGCCCGGCCTTATAAAACCATGCAAGTATGAAAGCAGCAGTTTTCCACAAACCCGGCGACATCAGCGTTGATCATGTACCTGACCCGGCTATAACAGCCACGGAAGATGTGATACTAAAGGTGACCGCTACTGCTATTTGCGGTTCCGACCTGCATATTTATGACGGCTTCTTCCCGCAGGTAAAAGACCTGGTAATGGGGCACGAGTTTATGGGTATTGTAGAAGAGGTGGGCGCGGGCGTTACCAACCTGCGCGTGGGCGACCGGGTAGTGGTGCCTTTCCCGGTAGCCTGCGGGCATTGCTTCTTTTGCAATCACGGGCAGGTAACGCATTGCGAAAACTCCAACCCGGAATACTACGGCCCTGACGGCAACCTGCTGAACAACAAAGGCGGCGGGCTTTTCGGCTATACGGATATGTATGGCGGCTACGCCGGCGGACAGGCGGAATATGTGCGCGTGCCTTACGCTAATTTCGGGCCGCGCAAAGTACCGGACAATCTTACGGACGACCAGGTGCTTTTCCTGACAGATATTTTTCCTACCGGCTGGACCGCCATTGACTGGGGACAATTGAAAGGCGGGGAAACCGTTGCTATTTTCGGTTCGGGGCCGGTAGGGCTGATGGCGCAGAAAGCAGCCTGGCTGATGGGCGCCGGCCGGGTGATTGCCATTGACCCTTTGCCCTACCGCCTGCAGATGGCCCGGGACCGCAACCGCGTGGAGGTGCTGAACCCGCATGAAACAGATGTAGTGGAAGCGATCCGCAGCATGACCAACGGCCGCGGCGCCGACCTTTGCGTGGATGCCGTGGGCATGGAAGCCGAGCGCTCCTTTATGGACAGGATGAAAGCCGTAGTAAATGTGGAAAAAGGCACGGATAAAGTATTGGAGCTTTGCTTCAGGGCCGTGCGCCGGGGCGGCACCGTAACGGTAGTGGGCGTGTACGGCAGCCCGTATGATAACTTCCCCGTTCACCGCATCTTTGATAAAGGTCTTACCCTGCACTTCGGGCAGGCCAACGTGCAAAAGCACATCGATCATCTTTTCTCACTGGTGCAGGAAGGAAAAGTAACGCTGAATGATATTGTTACCCACAGCCTGCCTTTGCAGGATGCGTCCCATGCCTATCATATTTTCAAGCATAAGGAAGAGGATTGCGTAAAGGTGATATTAAAGCCGTAAACAGCAGCACAGGTACAGTGGCAAAGCCGGTAGCACAAATGTGTTACCGGCTTTGCATTTTTTCGCCTTTTGTAATATAAATTTGCTAAATCGTTTTACGATTCATAAATTGGTCCCGATTTTTTACACGTCAACAATGGTATCTATTATGTGATCTAAACACTGCAACATGATAAGGTAAAACAACAAGGAGAAGGGACAAGGGACAATGTAATCAACCAAACATTTAATGTTATTCTACGTATTTAACTGCTAATTAATTATCAACCTATCAAACAACGATTATGAAAAGATTACTGGTCTTTTTATCGCTATTCTCATGCCTGTACCTTACGGCATTTGCCCAAAATAAGCAGGGAATATCGGGAAGCGTAAAAGATGCGGAAGGGAATCCGCTGCCTGGTATTACCGTTATTGAAAAAGGCACAACGAATGGCGCCGTAACAGACGGCGCCGGCAACTTTAGCCTGCAGGTAAACCCGGACGGGGTGCTGGTGCTGTCCGGGATCGGCTTTTTCACACAGGAGATAGCCGTAGCCGGCAAAACCGCCGTGGACATACGCATGGCGATCGACAACAAAAACCTCGGTGAAGTGGTGGTGACTGCGCTGGGCATCAAACGCGAGAAAAAATCACTGGGCTACGCCCTCCAGGAAGTGAACGGCGAAGCGCTGGTCAATGCCAGGGAGTCCAATGTGGCCAATGCCTTGTCCGGCAAGGTGGCCGGCCTGCAGGTGATCCGCTCCAGTAACGGCCCTGCAGGTTCTTCCAAGATCGTCCTGCGCGGCAACAACTCCCTCACGGGCTCCAACCAGCCGCTGATAGTGGTGGACGGTATTCCCATGGATAACTTTACCGGGGCAGAGAACACTGACTTCTGGAACCCTTCCAGGGACATGGGTAACGGCCTGGCCGATATCAACCCGGAAGACATTGAAAGCATGTCTGTGCTGAAAGGCCCGGCTGCGGCGGCGTTGTACGGTTCCCGCGCGGGCAACGGCGTGATCCTGATCACCACCAAGACCGGTAAAAAACAGAAAGGGCTGGGCATCACCTACTCTTCCCAGCTCGGTTTTTCCGAAACCTTTACCACGCCGGAAATGCAAAGCGCATTCGGGCAGGGCACGGAAGGCGTGTTCGATCCCATTTCCGAGCAGAGCTGGGGCCCGCAGATCACCGGCCAGCAGGTAACGGACTGGCAGGGTAAAAATGTGAGCCTGGGCGCGCACAACAACCTGAAAAATTATCTCAACACAGGCGTGAACGTGAAGAACACCCTGTCCTTCCAGCAGCAGGTAAGCGAGGCCACCTCCCTGTATACTTCCATCACTCACCTGAATGATAAAAGTATCATACCGGGCACCAAGCTTACACGTACCAACCTGACCACCCGCGCGGTATCCCATTTCGGCGCCGCCAAGCGCTGGACCACCGACGCCAAGGTGCAGTACATTAATTCCAAAGCCGTGAACAGGCCGCAGAACGGTGTGAACAGCAGCAACGTATTCAGCACCCTGTACATGCTGCCCGTGAGCCTGAACATAGAAGATTTCAGCGCCGCTAAAAGAGAGAACGGCAAAATGCTGTGGTATGGCAGCAGCAACCGGGTAAACCCCTACTGGAGCTCCCAGTACGACCTGAACGAAGATGCCAGGGATCGCTTCCTGATGGCCGGTTCCGTGAAATATGACTTCACCTCCTGGCTCAACGCCGAACTGAAAGGCGGTGCGGACATTTACACCACCAATTTTGAAGCAAAAAGATATGCCGGCAGCCCTTCACCTGCTAACGGCAGCTACAGCAACGGCAAGGAAACCTTTACCGAAACCAACTACAGCGCTTTGATCAATGCTCACCAGGACAACCTGTTCGGCAAACTGGGCGGCGCCGTATCACTGGGCGGTAACCTGATGCGGCAGAAGAGAAGCAAGCTGAGCGCCGATGCGGGCGAGCTGCAGATCCCCGATTTCTTTGCCATCAACAACGGCAAAAACAACCCGACCGTTACTGAAACCTTCCGGGAAAAAAGGATCAACTCCGTATACGGTACCCTGGGACTGAACTGGGACGCTTACTGGTTTATAGACGCTACCTTCCGTAACGACTGGTCCTCCGCGCTCAGCAAGGAGAACCGCTCTTATTTCTATCCTTCTGTAAGCACCTCCCTGATCATTACGGACATGATCAGCCGCCTGGGCGGGGAAGCGCCTTCCTGGATATCTTACGGTAAGGTGCGCGCCTCCTACGCGGAAGTAGGTAATGACCTGGACCCTTATGAGCTGTATAATACCTACGAAGTGAGCAAAGACCCCAACGGTAATACCGTTGTGAAAAGAAAGGCCGTGCTCTATGATCCCAATGTAAGAAGCGAATTGATCCGGTCTGTAGAAGTAGGTGCGGAAGCCCGCCTGTTCAACAACCGCGTAGGCCTGGACGTAGCCTGGTATAAATCCAACGCTACCCGCCAGTTGATCAATCTTCCCATGGACCCGCTGAGCGGCTACTCCTCCAAAAAGATCAATGGCGGCGACATCCAGAACACGGGTGTGGAACTGATGCTGAACGCCCGCGTACTGGACAAGCCGCAGGGCCTTTCCTGGGATGTGATGGTGAACTACTCTAACAACAAGAACACAGTGAAGGAAATAGGACAAGGTATTTCCCAGTACTCCCTGGGTGGCTATGATGACGTGCAGGTGTACGCCGTAGCCGGCGAACGGTATGGCGAAATATGGGGCACCGGCTACCAGCGCGTAACCGATGAAAGCAGCCCTTACTTCGGTAAGATCATCGTGAACGAGAACGGCCTGCCCCTGGCCACTTCCAGTAAGATCAGGCTGGGCAACCAGCAGGCCAGCGGCTTACTGGGCGTTACCAACACCTTCTACTACAAGGGCGTATCCCTGGGCTTCCAGGTAGATGCGCGCTTTGGCGGTAAGATGTTTGCCGGCTCCCTGTCTGCCATGCAGCGGACCGGTACCGCGGCATCCACGGTAGTAAACGGGCAACGTGAAGACATCTTGGTAGATGGTGTGGTATACGATGCGGATACCAAAACCTACAGCCCCAATACGCAGGCGGTGTCCCCGCAGCAATACTGGGTGAACGGTATCGGTATCAACAACGTGGGCATTGTGGAAGCAAACATATACGATGCCTCCAATGTGCGCCTGAGGAATGTGCAACTGTCCTACGCACTGCCGGCCAAGCTGCTGTCAAAAACGCCCATCCAGCGCGCCAGCATCGGCTTCTCCTGCAACAACGTATGGCTGATATCCAGCCACATGCACGGTATCGACCCGGAATCTGTGTACGCTACCAGCACCAATGCCGTTGGCTTTGAGAATGGCAGCGTGCCTACGTCCCGCACCTTCCTGTTTAACTTATCCGTTAGTTTCTAATCGCTGAAAAAAGAATCGTATGCAAAACATCATAAAAAGCGCATGTATACTGCTGGCGGGAACGCTGTTGATGCAGTCATGCTCGAAATTTGAAGAGATCAACAATGATCCGAAATCCGCCAGTGAAGACCAGGTAGAGGTGGAATACGCCATCAATGGCTCTATCATAGGGGCGCAGATGAACCCGGATGTGGCGGAACGTTCCTTTGTGCTGTACTGGAAAACCGCCGGGCGCCAGCACCGCCAGGGCGGCCTGTCCAGCGGCGGCTATGATGATGGCTGGACCACCGCATACTACAACCAGGTGTCCGGCTGGCTGAACAGCATCAACCTGGCCGTGGAACTGGCGGAGAAAAAGATCGCTGCCGGTACGGGACAGCCGTATACCCACAACCTGCTGCAGGTGGCCCGCATCTGGCGCGCTTACCTGATGAGCGAAATGTCCGACAACTTCGGGCCTATACCGGTAACCGGCTTCCAGGGCGTAAACCCGGAATTTTCCAGCGTAAAGGATGTGTATTATTATATCCTGCAGGAGCTGACGGACGCAACAGGCGCTTTTGATGCCAGCGTAACCGACGGCCCCGCTGCCTACGACCCGGCTTACGGCTATAACTATGAAAAGTGGAAACGCTTTGCCAACTCCCTGCGCCTGCGCCTGTCCATGCGCCTGTCGGAAGTGGAGCCGGCCAAAGCCCAGGCGGAGTTTGAAGCAGCCGCCGCCACCGGCCTGCTGATCACCGAAGCGGACCACATCTTCAAGGTACAGGAAAGAGAAGGCTGGAATGACCTCTCCGGCGTAATGAGCCGCGAGTGGAATTCGCAACTGTTGTCCACTACCCTTAACAACCTGTACATCGGGCTGGGCGGCATTCCCTCTGCGGACCAGTTACCGGATTCCCTGCACACGTACATCAAGCCGGCAGATTATGTGGGCCTGCGCTTTGCCAATCATATCACCACCATGACCAACGACCCGGTAGCCGGCTACTGGTTTGACGGGCTGCATGAAGTGATGGACCCGCGCGCGTACAAAGCCTTCATTATTCCCGGCCAGTTCAATAACCCGGATTTCTCCCCCTATCCCACCTACACCAACGATGCAAAAACCACTAAGCGCACATTCGTTGACTTTGGTGATATAGAGGCCGCCTATACCTGGAATGCCGCCACCTCCGGCGACTGGGGCGAGATAGGCGCCAAAAACCAGTTATATACCTATCCCGGCACCAATCCCCGCCTGGCGCAGCAATTCAGGAACAGCAAATCCCAGCGCATCTTCTTTGCACCCTGGGAAACTTACTTCCTGCTGGCCGAAGCGGCCGTAAGAGGCTGGAACACGGGCACTACTGCCCAAGCGGCCTATGAAGCAGGTATTGCCAGCAGCTTTGACTACTGGGGCGTTAGCCAGCACCTGGGCAGCTATCTCACTTCACAGGATTACAATAATGCCGGTACTTCCGTAAGCTGGGCGCACACCGCGGAGCCGCCGGCTTCACATGCCATGGCGTACAAGGACGGTTACACCGGCGCCGCAGGCACCGTGAACATCCTGTACCCGTCCAATACCCTGTACAAGGGCGGCAATACCCGCAATGACCAGTTGACCAAGATCATCACGCAGAAGTTCATTGCGCAGGTGCCCTGGTTGCCGCTGGAAGCCTGGAACGACCAGCGCAGGCTGGGACTGCCGTTCTACGAGAACCCGGCAATAGAACGTCCGCTGCCTAACCTGCCGGCGCTCAACTCCGGCAACTATATGACCAGCAATATCCAGTTCTTCCCGCAACGCCTGCGGTATCCCAGCAGCTTGTCCAACAGCAACCCGGCCGGCTATGAGCAGGCAGTGTCCCTGCTGAACGGCGCGGATGCCGTACTGACCCCGCTCTGGTGGGCGAAGCACTAAAGCTGATCAACGCATATAAAAGCAAATGCAGCGATGCCGTACACGGCGTCGCTGCATTTGTGCTTTTTACAGGTTTTGCATAACTTCCACCCGGAGCGCATACTAAAATGAAGTTAATATACAGGAACAGCAAGACCACCGGCGAATGCCGCCTGGTGTTGGACGAAGATACCTTCGACCGTATCTTCTACGGGAGGGATCGTAAGGAAAAATTGCTGACCATGGCCTGGAACCGGGGCGCTGCCCAGTCCGTAGTAGTGGATGGCGTGCAATATGACTTCCCGCAGCATTCCATCCTCTGCCTCATGATCAACCAGAGTTTCCATTTCTCCAACCCGGCGGATATTATTGCCTGGCAGTTTAACCGCGATTTTTACTGCATTGTTAACCATGACAAGGAAGTGAGCTGCGTGGGCTTTTTATTTTACGGCTCGCAGCAGCTCATGTTCACGGTGCTGAATGAGGAAAAGCAGTATAAGCTGGACCTGCTGCTGAAAGTGTTCATCGAGGAATTTGAAACGGTGGACAATATCCAGGAGGATATGCTGCAGATGCTCCTGAAAAGACTCATCATCATTGTTACCCGCCTGGCCAAGCAGCAATTCCTGAGTGAGGAACTTACGGACCAGAAGCTGGACATTATCCGCCAGTTTAACCTGCTGGTGGAGCAAAATTATAAAAAGCAGCACCGGGTAAAGTTCTATGCAGAGCAATTGCACCGTTCGCCCAAAACGCTGGCGAACCTTTTTGCGCTGTATAACAACAAATCTCCTTTGGCGGTCATACAGGACAGGGTTGCCCTGGAAGCCAAACGGCTGCTGATCTATACCGATAAATCATCTAAGGAGATCGCCTATGAACTGGGCTTTGAGGATGCGGCTTATTTCAGCAACTTTTTCAAGAAAGCAGTATCTGTTTCGCCTTCCGAGTTCCGTAACAGCAAGGCTTCTCTCTTCTCTGCCGGCAACGCCCGGGGCTCCTGACCCGCGTTGCAGCTTACGGCGGCCGGCCGCGGCGCCGAAAAGGTTTTATACAGTTGTGCCAACGCGCTCACCAGCAGCACGATGCCAATGATCCAGTTCAATAATACCTGCTGCCGCTGCAGGTGGTCAATTAAGAAGTGCCCGGCCATGCCATATACCACAAACGCCAGTGCTGTTCCCACCCCGATAGCAGCCGCGTAAGCGTTGTAGGCGCCGGGGCCGTCGTGCAGCACCTGTTTGGACCGGAGCACCGCGGTCCATCCCATCCAGAAAGGCAGGTGCAGGGGATTGATAATGCTCAGCAACAATCCTGACAGCACCGGGGGCAGGTCCATAAAAGGCAACTCCGCCCGGAACATCAGCCGCTGCCAGGCGGCGGACAGGCTGTTAAAAGCCAGGAGCAGCAATACCAGGCAGGCCATCACGCTGAAGAACCGGAACAGGCGTTTTAATCCTTCCAGCCGCTTAACCGCCAGCAACGCGATGCGCACCAGTACCATCTCCACCGCAATAGCGGCGGCCGCAAAACCAACCGCCCCCGGCAGATCATGCCGGAATGCAAAATTGGCTACGCCCAGGTTCAGCGTGCCCAGGGGCAGCGAGCCCAGGAAACTGATCGCCATGGCCCACCCCATCAACCGGATATGTATGCTCATATTTGTTCCACCTGTTTTAAATACCGTGCATGCTCCTGCAACATTTTAATGCCTTCGGCCGTATTCATCAACGTAAGCCCTTCGCCCCTGGCGTTCAGCCTGCTGATGCGGTACAGCAGCCGCCAGTGCCGGCATATTTCCTTCCAGGCAAAGAACAGGGAATGCGCCGGGTCATAGATATGCGTAGGCTCGCTTCCTGCACCATTCAGTTCTATAATGGAAAAATGACGGCCCTGCGCCAGGTCTTCCCAGCTCCTGAAACGGATGTCCAGCCGGCCATAATAAAATCCCGGCACCTGTTTGCACAGGTCATCTATCATGTTTGTCAGCGCTTCGCCGGCGCGGTGGCCCTGGTCCGTGAACCGGGCGCCCCGGCTATGATTACCATACGGCACTATTGTTTGACGCCGGCCCGCAGGCAGCACCCTGTCCAGCGCAGCGCCATGCGTGGCCCGCAGCGCCGGTAGCTGCAGGAGTCCCCGGCCCTCCTTTTCCAGCAGGCTGGCGATGCTGGAGCGGCCGTTCCCGGTAACGGAGAGAAACTCCTTCCCTGCAATACCTGAGATATGGCCCCGCTCCGCTCCCGGTATACGGTAGTAGAATATACCCGCTTCCAGCGGGTGATCTATGTACTCCTGCACCAGGAAGTCCACCCTGCTGACCCGGCAATAGCGCTCCAGTTCCTCCGGGGTTTGCAACAGCTTCACCTGTACCCCACGCTCTCCCATATCCGGCTTGGCGATCAAGGGGAAACTCATTCCTTTCTTTTCCAGTTGATCCGCTACGATCCCGGCAGGAACGCCGGCAGGGCACAGTTGTGTGCGCGGGTAATACTGCTGCGGTATCAGCCGGTATATATCGCTCTTCCGTTCCTGTGCAAAACCGGCATATGCAATACCGAGATTGGCCGCACTGAAGAAAAAGAAGGAACGGGCCTTCAGGCTTAACCACAGCCAGTATAAATACAATGGCGCGTATACCAGGCGGGAAGGCCAGTATTCCCAATGCGTAGCCCGGGTCAGGATGCGCCGCACATACAGGCGGCACCGTTGCAGCACCGTACCTTTCCTTGCAGGACCGTCCTTTTTGCCGCCGGTAAACATCCTTTCCACATCGTCGCCGGAGCGTAGGTCGCGGTACTGCATGCGCAGCCCTTCCCGACCCGTGTAAACGGAGGTGATACTGACCGTGCGTACCTGGTTATCCCGGTTCATCACCAGGCTGTTCCGGGCATCGCCATTCCCTGCGTACTGGTGGAAACGCAGGATATGCTCCCCGCTCACCTCGTGCTCCTGCAGCCAGTCCGTAAACCAGCGCTTCCTTTCCAGCGCCGCCCAGTCATCATACAAGGTAGCGGAGGACCAGATATACGGCCGCCGGGCATCCAGGGCCAGGCTATATTTCTTAAACCCATCCCAGCGGCACTCCCACAGCCGGCCCTGCTGCACCAGCACCAGCGTAAAAGGCGCTATCCCTTCGAGGTCCATCGCGCTGAACTGCCTTCCCGGGTTGGTCTCCGCTATTACGTCCAGCAGCACCAGTCCCCGGCTTCGCCGGTACGGGGGCCGGTGCAGGTGCTTAATAAAAGCTCCGTTCAGCAGTACAGCCGCATCGCCGTTATCCTTCAGCGCTATCCAGGTGCCGCCGGCCTCCGGGTCTTTGGGATAGAGCAGCATGTGCCCGTTCACGTTATATTGCTCAGGATGCAGGGCCTGCCCCCGGTCCGGGCGTTCATCCCGGTTGGAGGTGAGGTATGCGCCGGCAGCCGTTGGTATAAAGGTTACTGTACACATGCATTCCTGTATTTCAGGGTGGACATTGCTACGCCAAAATCCGGCGGCAGCACCAAAGCGGATACCGCGTTCACACCGATCCTGAGGAGGGCCATATGATGAACGGCATGCTCCAGGTTATGGACCAGCTCCCGGTGGTAGCTGGTGGTTACAGCGCCGGGCGCCTCACCGTCATGGCTGTAGTCTATTACCAAGCGCAATGGTTTATCCGCCTTTTCCAGTTGTGCGATCACTACTCCCAGGCGGTTAATGGCAAAGGACCTACTGGTTTCTATGCGGTGGTCCCTTTTTCGCTGGTCATAGTTTACCTCACCGCTGGCATAGCCGGCATCCAGCTCCAGGAAGCACTCTATAATATGCCGGGTGTGCTGTCCCAGCGTGGCATGGGAGAGCACCTTTATCCGCCGGCAGTACTGCTCTTCGGTCAGGTGCTCCAGCATGCGTTGCAATTGTGTAAGCAGCCCCGCTACAGGGGCTGCCAGTTGTGTTGCACTACCGGGAGTTATCATAATGCCGTAGATTTTTCCTTAAAGAACAAATGCAGTAACTGCACCCGGTACACCAGCGCCAGGACCAGGCAGCTTATCCACACCAGGAGCGCATACAGGAAAAGCAGGCCGCCGTCCTGCTGCACCTCGATACCCAGCCTGGTAAGATGGAAGAACAGGGCGCCGCTCATCAACCCCAGCCCCAGCACGGCTCCCAGGGCCGTGGTACGGGGAATGAGCAACAGCAGGGAGGCTGCCAGCTCCAGCACGCCGGTGCCTATACGCCCCCAGGGCTCCATTCCCAAACTGGAAAATATATAAACAGACTCCGGTGCCGCGGTGAACTTGAAGAACAGGGTCTGCAGCATAATAAGCGCTGCCAGCAGCCGCAGCATCCAGTACAATACATTTTTGAGTTTGGTAGCCATAACGCCGAATTTTTAATGTTTGCAGATCGCTTATTCCTTGTCCTTCAGATCCACCCATACGCTGTCTGCTTTTTCAATATAGCCCGGCTGGTCCGTCATCCAGGTAGCTTTCACTTTCTGATCGTAATTGAAATACAGCTTGCCGTCTACAATGGTCCAGGTATCCGTGGTGGTGGGAGCCTTATGCCCCTGCGAGGTTCCGTAAGCGCACCAGCCTCCGTACTGCGGGGCATAGTGCTCCGGGTTAGTTTTAAAGCTGTCCAGGTTTTCTTTGGAGGCAAAGCGCCACTGGGCGTCTTTCCAGGTATAGGTCCAGTCGCCTGATCCTGCTACCGGTTTTCCCTCCCTGAAAAAAGCCACCGGGTCGTATCCCTTGATGGCTTGGCCATCCGGAGCAAAGATTTCTCCCTTTTTTGTTTGCGTGCCGCAGGCGGCCAGTAATAATACAGTTGCAGCAATGACAAAATTCCTCATGAGTTGATCGTTTTTAAGTACGCCACAAAACTACAGGACGGCTACAGGCAGGAGAATGCGGGCAGTTCCCGAAAAGATGTACAAATTTCCCGAAAATGGGGCAGGCAGTGTAAGGCCGCCCTTACTCCCTGCCAATCAAGTCATCCAGGTCCTGCATACCCGGACCGGCATTTTTATCCGCGTATTCTTTGGGGGTGAGCCTGAACTGCTGTTGAAAACACTTGGAGAAATAGGACGGGGAGCTGAAACCGGTCATGTAGGCTATTTCCGCGATGGAATGCCCGCCGGCCTGCAGCAGGCGGGCCGCGTGTTTTAAACGGACCAGCTTTATTAATTCATTCGGTACGTACCCGGACAGGGATTTCAGTTTCTTGTGCAGGCTGGAACGGCTCATGGCCATGTCTTTGCTAAGTTCCTCCACGGAAAGTTGGGGGTCTATGATCCTTGCTTCAATGATGCTGACCACCTTTTCCATGAACTGCTTGTCGCGGCTGTTGGTAGCCAGCACGCTTACATCGCTGTTCGGCTGCTCGGAATATTTGAGCCGCAGCTTTTCCCGGGAGCTCAGCAGGTTTTTGACCACCGCGATAATATGCTTCCATTTGAATGGCTTCATAATGTAGGCGTCCGCGCCGGTCTCTATCCCCCTGATCTCCGCCTCGCTGTTGCCTTTGGCCGTGAGCAGCACCAAAGGTATGTGGCTGTACTGGATGTTTGATTTTACCACCTGGCACAGCTCAAAACCATCCATTTCCGGCATCATTACATCGGAGATCACCAGGTCCACGTCGTTGGCGGCTATCATTTCCATGGCGGCCTTCCCGTTGTCGGCCTTTACCACGTTATAACCGCCGGACTGGAAACTTTTAGTGAGGAAGGTTTGTATCTCCCGGTCGTCTTCCACTACCAGGATGAGCGGCTGACCATTGTCCGGCGCGGTTTCTTCGCCGCCATCTGCAGATGCGGGGGGCAGCACGCTGCCTGTAGTAAGCGGTATCTCCAGCGTGAAAACCGTTCTCACGCCTTCCCTGCTTTCTACCAGCAGCTTCCCGCCATGCTTCTCTGCCAGGGAGCTGGCCAGCGCCAGCCCTATACCGGAGCCGCCCAGGTTATGATAGGCATGGCTGCCCCGGGCCGTAGTAAAGAATTGCTTGAAAATATTTTTAATATCAGCGTCCGGGATACCGATGCCGTCATCTTCCACGCTGATGCAAACGCGCGGGTCGCCGGTGGCTGTCCTGGCGGCTTCCGCCACCGTGATGTTCACCTTCTTCCGGGCAAATTTGAATGCATTGATCAGCAGGTTGCTCAATACCTTATTCAGCACTTCCGGGTCGGCCTGCAACAGCAGCTTGCCCACTTTGGTGCTCATGGTGAACTCTATATCCTTCTGGTAAGGCAGGGAGGAAAACCTCGAATAAATGGACTGCACCAGCGATACCACCTCCACTTCCTCTTTCTTTATCTCATAGGCATCGCTTTCTATTCTCCTGAAATCCAGCAACTGGTTTACCAGGTCCATCAGCCGGCTGGCATTTTCATCCATGGTGACCAGTTGCTCCCTTTCCTCCGGCTGCCACTTGTTGATGGACAGCAGTCTTTCCAGCGGCGCAATGATCAGGGACAGCGGCGTCCTGATCTCATGCGCCATCATGGTGAAGAACTCTATTTTCCGGGCGTAGAATTCCTGCTCTTCCTTGTTCTTCAGCCGTTCCACCTTGATCTGGTTCTGCCGCCGGATGTAGCTGGCGGAATACCGGTAAATGCCCCAGGCAGCGCCCAGCGCCAGCAGCGTGAAAATGGCATATGCCAGCGTGGTGCGGTAAAAGGGCGGCCTTATCACCAGCTCCATGGTAGATACGGGCGCGTCCCAGTTGCTTTCATTCACCGTTGCTTTTACCCGGAAGGTATAGGTGCCGGGCGCCAGGTTGGTGTAGGTGGCTTTGCGCTGGTCGCCCACGTAGTTCCAGTCCGGGTCAAAGCCCTCCATTTTGTACGCATAGCTCAGCTTTTCCGGGGCGCTGAAATTCAGCACGGCAAATTCAAAGCTCATCACAGACTGGTTGTGCTGCAGTATCAGCCGGTTCGTATAATTTATTTGTTTTGATAAGGGACCATCGTCCGACAAGGGCACCTGCTTGTTGAACAACTGGAAATTGGTGAATGATACCCGTACCCGGGCGGGAACATCAGATAATTTTTCGGGGTAGAAAGCATTGAAGCCCTTGATGCCGCCGGCCAGCAGCTTCCCGTCAGACGCCCTGTAGAATGCCTTGTAATTGAACTGCTGGCTCTGCAGGTTGTCTTGCCGTGTAAAATGCCGGATATTGCCCGTTGCCGGATCAATGCTGTAAATGCCGTTGTTGGTGGTGATCCACATCAGTCCCGCATCGTCCTGCTGAATGCCATACACCACGTTGGCATGCATGCCGGCTTTATCGCTGTATTGCGTTACCTGCTTTGTCTCAAAATTATATTGATGCAATCCCCCGCCATCTGAACCGATCCACAGGTGGCCCTTGTGATCGTCAAACAGGCATACCAGCTTGTTGGAAGCCAACTGGGTGCCGGGGTCCTCGGCAGAGATGCGCCCCCATTGTTCCGTTTTTTTGTTATAAAAGACCAGGCCATTGTTATACGTAGCGATCCAGATCGTTTGATGCGCATCTTCGTAAACATCGTATATGATGGTGTTGCTGACACCTTCCTGCCGCACGCTGGTGAAACTGCGCTGCTCCGGGTTAAACAGGTTCAGGCCCTTGTCCGTCCCTACCCATATTTTTCCTTCCCTGTCTTCATAGATGCAGAAAACATTATTGCTGTTCAGTGCATGAATATTGCCGGGCTGCTGCGAAAAATACTGCACGCGGCCGGTTTCGGGATCATACACGTTTACGCCGCCGGCAAATATACCGATCCAGATACGGCCGGCCCGGTCCTTTACCAGGGCATGGATATTATGATAGGATAAGGGCTGCTGCCCGGGCTGGAAGGGGTAGCGCCGGAACGTTTTCGTAATGCTGTTAAAATAGTGCAGGCCCCCGTCCTCCGTGCCCACCCAGAACTTGCCCGGCGTATCTTCCAGGAAGCTGCTTACGGCCCTTCCTTTCAGGGAATGCGGTCCCTCCAGGGGATAGTACAGCTCAAAGGCGGCCCCTTTTTCATTAAAATAATTGACACCGCCAAAATAGGTGCCTACCCACATCGTGCCTCCCTTATCGGAAAATATGGAATACACGGCGTTGTCGCTGATGCTGAAGGGGTCATTGCTCTGGTTCGTATAGGCTACAAATTTATCGGTGGCTATATCCAGCACGTTCAGCCCCTTTTCCGTGCCCACATATATCTTGTCCGGCGATACCTGGCACAGGGCCCGCACAATATTGTCCCTGATGGAATGGGGGCCGCCATCGTTCCGGTACACTTTGAAGGACTGCTGTTCTTTTTGCCATTTGCACAGACCGCCGTTCATGGTGCCGGCCCACATTACGCCATCCCAGCCTTTGTACAGGGTATTGATATAATCATTGCTTAGGCCGCTGTTGGCGGAACGCAGGTTGGTGAAGGTTTTCGTGGCGGGATTGTATATATCAATACCGTGCCCGAAAGTGCCGATCCAGATATTGCCGTCCTCATCTTCCGCCAGCCGGTTCACGTTGTTGCCCGAAATGGAGGAAGCGGATTGATTGGCCTTAAATTGCGTGGTTGTTTTCTTCCCCGGATCATAACGGTACAGGCCGTCCAGCCGGGAGGAGATCCACACCATACCGTCCCTGCCCCTTAGAATGTCAAAAACGGTTTTCTCCTGCAGCGGTACAAAAGGAGAAAACCGTTCTGTTTCCAGGTCCAGTATGTAAATACCGTTTTCGGTGCCGATCCACAGGTGTGTGCTGTCAAACCGGGTAATGCAGTGAATGAAATTATTGCCAAGCGCAAGCGGATCGTCTTTCTTATACTGGAAGTTCCGGAACTGGTAACCGTCAAAACGGCTTAACCCGTTCTTGGTGCCGAACCACATATAGCCCTGGTCGTCCTGCGCAATGGCGCGCACCGTACTGGAGGGCAGACCTTCCGACACGGTATAGTTACGGAACAGGAGCTGTTGCCCGCTGCTTTCATAAAAGCGCAACACCAAAAAAGAGAGAACATACCAGTAAATGATCCGCTTCATCACATGCTTATTCCTTTCCCGGTTTACAAAGTTCCTTAATAAACGACACTTCATGCTTGCTGAACGGCGTGCCGTCCTTCCGGTAAATATCATGGAACCACAGCCTGGGCTCCTTTCCATCCGGTATGGGGGTATCCCAGGCAAAGATGGTATTGGTTTTACCGCTTACAAATCCCCAGTTGATGGCGCCTACATTTTCCTCTTTCAGCAGCGGCATGATCAACTGGAACAGGCTGCCGTTGCGCCGGGCCATATACTCCGTACAGATCAGCGGCCGGCCGTACTTTTTCAGCGTGTCAACGGTATGCTGGTGATCATCAATGTAGGAATAATTGTGGTAAGTAATGATGTCCGAATTTTCCAGTTGGAATTTGTTCAGGTCCTTAAAGTCGGCACTGTTGTTCCATACGCCGGCGCTTACCGGCTGGGAGGGGTTTACTTCCCGCGCCCACCGGAACACGTTTTTCAGCAGCGGCATGCTTTTATTGAACTGCCGGCGGTTGCCCGGCTCATTGTACAGGTCCCATAGCAGGATGCGGTCATCGTTCTTAAAGGTAGTGAGTACATCTTTTACATAGGCTTCCAGCACCTGCATGGTATCCGGGTGCGTGTGGATCATGGTGCCCGGGTCCCTTACCCAGCCGGAGTTATGCACGCCGGGTTTCGGGTCGGGTTGTTTGCCCACCCAGGCCGTATCATTCCAGCAATCGTCAAAGAACACGAACAGGGTTTTAATGCCGTGCCGGGAAGATATATCCAGGTATGTGTCCAGCCGTTTTTTGAAGCCTTCCTTATCGGCGGTCCATAACAGGTGGTGCAGGTATACCCGCATCACATTCAATCCCAGGTCCCCGGCCCAGCCCAGCTCCCGGTTGATGGTAGCGGTGTCAAAAGTGGCCGCCTGGAACATTTCCAGTTGGTTAATAGCGCTGGAGGGCTGAAAATTGCAGCCTCTTAACCAACCCTGTTTGGCATACCATGCATTGGCCTTTTGAACGGACCATTTTTGCTGCGCGTTGGCCAGGCTGCATAGCAGCAGGCCGCAGGCCAGGCTTATCAATGATTTTCTAATGAACATAACTGTGATATTATTAGGTCTATGCTTTTATAATTTATTTTTTACCGGGCTTGGGAAACACCTGGTGGGTGTTGGCCCATTGCCGCCATTGGCCGGATAATCTTTTCACCACATCCGGGTGCTGTGCCGCCAGGTCGTTCAGCTCCGTTTCATCCTGGTTTATTTTATACAGGCGCCAGGTGGTATCGCCGGCCAGGGATACCAGTTTCCATTCGCCCTCGCGCACATAGCGGGCGTTGAAATGCTCGTTGTACAGCGCATCATGCTCTTTACCTCCTTTCCCTTCCAGCGCCGGCAGCAGGCTCACACCGGTGTAGGGCGTGATCTGGCGGCCGTTATAGGTTTGCGGGTAGCGCGCGTTGGCTACTTCCATGAAAGTGGGCATAAAGTCCATGACATGCCCCAGGTGGTCCGAGAAGCCGCCTTTTGACCGGATGCCTTTGGGCCAGAAAGCGATCATGGGCGTGCGAACGCCGCCTTCGTAGGACTGCGCCTTGGCGTATTGATAGGGCGTGTTCGCTACATTGGCCCAACGCTGGCCGACGGATGCGAAAGTGGTTTGCGGGCCGGGCAGTACATCCTTCTTCACCGGGTAGTGTATCTGCCGCCCGTCCCTGGTTTCGCCCGGGCGGTCAAAGCCGGGGCCGTAGCGCATGCAGTTTTCCGGGCTGGCGCCGTTATCGCTCAGGAACAGGATGATCGTATTCTCCAGTTCGCCGGTTTCCCGCAGGGCCTGAACAATGCGGCCAATACCCTGGTCCATGCGGTCTACCATAGCGGCATGCACAGCCATGGCATGGGCATCCCACTCTTTATCGGGATTATCTTCCCAGCGCAGGTCATTATTGATACGGGGCGACAAAGGCGTGGTGGCGGAATCGATCAGCCCTTTCTCCACCATTCTTTTATACCTGGCGGCGCGAATGGCGTCCCAGCCTGCCTTGTAAGTGTCCTCGTATTTTTTGATATCTTCCGGCAAAGCCTGCAGGGGCCAGTGCGGCGCGGTTTGCGCTACATACAGGAAGAAGGGCTTGTCGTCTTTACTGAATGTTTTGATATAGCTCACCGCCGTATCATTGATCGCATCGGTATGATAGTAGCCGGCCGGCACATTTTCCACCGGCGTAGTATCGTTCACCAGGCTGAAGGGATCAAAATAATCCACCACGCCGAATATGTTCCCGTAATATTTTTCAAAGCCCCTCTTTACCGGGTATTGCTCCACCGGTGAAAACCAGGGATGGGAAGCCTGGTGGTTCAGCCATTTTAGCTGTTCCGCTTTGCCGGGCTGCTCAATGGTGTTGGACACATGCCATTTCCCCGACATGGCGGTGTGGTAGCCGGCGTCTTTCAGCACTTCCGCCAGTGTAACGGTGTTCTCGGTAAGGTAGCCGCGGTAGCCCGGCTCGTCCCGTTCCGCGGTCATTTCGCCAATGCCTGCCTGCTGGTTGTACAAGCCTGTGAGCAGCGAGGCCCGGGTAGGACAGCAGCGGGAGGTATTGTAAAAACGCCGGAAACGCAGGCCGTTGGCCGCCAGGGAATCCAGGTTAGGCGTATGTATCTCGCCGCCATAAGCGCCGATGTCGGAATACCCCAGGTCGTCCGCCAGTATCAGCACAATATTCGGGCGCTGGTCGTTCCCCGCTGCCTGCTTGTTTTGCCTGCTGCCTGCGCAGGACGAGAGGATCGTCAATGATAAAAGCATAGCTGCGCTATGATAGATGTTGCTTTGCATACCATTAAAATATCTAAGGTTTATCTTGCTTTATCTTTTCCAATGCGGCCTGTAGATCCCTGGCCACTGCAGGATACTGATCCGCTACATTCTGCTGCTCCCGCGGATCGCGCTTTAAATTATACAACTGTGCGGTGGGCTGCAAACCGTTCTCAATTTTTTTATTCCTCAGCCAGTCCGGCGCGGGCTTTTGCTGCGGGGCAATATATTTCCATTCGCCCCTGCGCAGCGCCAGCGTGTAGGACTCCTCCAGCAGGTATGCGCGGCCGTTTGCAGACCGGCCCAGCCATACATCCAGCGCGTTGCGGCTATCCAGCGCAGCGCCTGTTGGCAGCGGCTGTCCTGCCAGGGCCGCCAGTGATGCCAGCAGGTCTACCTGTGAGCACAGCGCGCCTGATACGCCAGATTTTATCGTGCCGGGCCAGTATGTGATAGTGGGCATCCGGGTGCCGGCTTCAAAAGCGCTGTACTTGCCTCCCCTGTATATGCCGGAAGGCTGGTGGCTGCCATTGCGCTCCTCCGCCTGGTCTTCATAGCCATCATCCAGCACAGGACCGTTGTCGCTGCTGAAGATGACCAATGTATTTTCTGCAATGCCCAGTGAATCCAGTAGTTGCATTACCTGCCCGGTCATCCAGTCCATTTCAGCAATCACGTCGCCCCGGGCGCCCAGCCTGGTGGAACCGGCAAACTGGCGGTTCGGCGCCCGGGGTACATGAATGTTAGGATAGGGATAATAGAGAAAAAATGGCTGGTTCCTGTTTTTAATAATGAACTGCTTTGCTTTTGCATTCAGCACAAGGGGTATCTCCTCATCCACCCACCGTGCGGCTTTGCCCCCTGTCATATAACCGATGCGGCTGATGCCGTTGATGATGGTATTGCTGTGCTGCGTGTCGGCTTTTTGCTTCAGCAATTCCGGGTGCGACAGCCCGGTAGGCTCTTCTCCTACCTGCTGCGTATAGCTGACAGCGATAGGGTCGTTTGGGTCGAGCTGCGGCACTTTGCCATTTTCCACGAACACGGTGGGCACCCGGTCCGTGGTAGCAGGAATAATAAAGGAATAGTTAAAACCGATCTCGTTGGGGCCGGGGCCAATATGCCCGTTCCAGTCAATGGCGCCCCTGCCCAGGCCCAGGTGCCACTTGCCTATCACCGCGGTGGTATAGCCCGCCTGCTGCAATATGCCCGGCAAGGTAAGGCCGCCCGGCTGCATGAGCAGGGGCGCATCGCCGGGAAGAATGGCGGCATTGTTCCGGAAAGCATAGCGGCCGGTGAGCAGGGAAAGCCGGGAGGGCGTGCAGGTAGCGGCCGTACAATGCGCATCCGTAAACCGCACCCCGTTGGCAGCCAGGCGGTCCACATGGGGCGTTTTCACGGCCGTAGCGCCATAGCAGCCTACATCCCCGTAACCCAGGTCGTCTGCATACAGGATAATAATGTTGGGCTTTGCCGCCAGCGGTTTATTTTTCTTCCCTTGTTCAACAATGTCTACAAAGTCATTAAACCATAAAGGATTGGGCGTAAAGGACCCGTCCGGCTGCGGCTGCAGGCTTTTCATGGGGAAGATGGGATTGATGAACCAGGTGGGCGAGTGGGGCCCCATTTTCTTTGGCGCCGACTGGCTAAGGTAGCCATAGGTAGCCAGCACCACCCCGTATTTTTGGAAATAGCGGTAATAGGTACGCATGAAATGCTGCGGGAACCAGGTGCGGGAGGCAAACATATCTTCCCATTCCTTTGCGCTTACCCGTTCCGTGTTGGCCTTGCTGTACCATTGGTACAGCTTCATGTGATGGGCGTATCCATATTTATCCGCAAATGATCTCCCTGCCTGGCTATCTCCCAACTCATCCGCCACATGCTTGTTATACAGGCGGAACAGCGAGAACTCCGGTATGATAACAGGCTTGGCCGGCATAATGGAGCGTACATAACGGAAAGCCTCCTCCATTTCCAGGGAATCGCTGATATGCAGGTGCACGGCCAACCCTTTGATCGCCTTGTTGTCCTGCGCCAGCTTTATTAACCCTGCTACGCCGGGTTTCTGCTGCTCCGCTTTCATGAACAGGCGGGGCAAAGAGCCGGTGTATACATCGGGGCGCCTCAGCGCCGGGTGTTGCCGGTAGTAAGGCTCCAGCACTTCCGTGAGCAATCTTTCCGTAAACCGCACCAGCGGCACCACGCCTGCTGCGTTGCGCTGCAGATCCGGCTCCATGGTTTCCAGGTTGGGCTCGTTGCCCAGCTTGAACACATCTATGTACGGGCCTACCCGGTCCAGGATCGCGGTAGCGGTTGCAAAGTATTTTTTTTCTTCCGCGGAGCCGGGCGCCGGTATCCGCAGCTTATATTTTTTAAAATCCCAGCGGAAGCCAAAGGCCACTTTATAGCCTTTCTTTTTGGCGTCTATTACATTTTGCAGGCCGGGGGAAGTAGCCGGGTCCTTTTCTCCCCGGATGTACTCAAAAATGTAAGGTGTGGTACGCACCCACTCCACCGGCGTTTTTGCCAGGTAGGTAAAATCAATGATCTCCGGGTCATGATTAAAATTGGCCCCTATTTCCTGTGCACCGGCTGCCAGCGGAAGCAAGGCTATGATGCCGGCAAATATTCTTTTGATCATACGCTAAGCAATTAATGCGGTGAGGAAGCGCGCGCCCGGAAGTCCGCATAGAACCTGGCCGCCCGCTCACCGTCCGGTTTTAATTTACCATTATCCCATTTCACCGGCACCAGGCTGGGGCGGCATGTTACGGGAAACTTTGTGCCCATCACGCCCCTGGGGTTAAAGAAGGTAGTGGACCACCACTGCCCTTCCTTGTCCCGGAATATATTATTATGGCCGCCCTGCAGGATGGCTGCATAGCGCGGGCCATAGGGTCCATAGATATTATCCGCCTCTGCCACCACTACATCATAGCTGTGCAGCGCATCCAGGTCTTTCCGGTCATCCCGCAGGTAGGAATAGCTGCCATCGTCCTGCCGCACGGACCAGACGGTTTGCAGCAGTTGATACCTGCCATTATGTTTGGTGATGAATACGCCTTCAATATAAGGCTCCGGGTTGTAGGGCCTTTCTTCCAGCTTCCTGAAGGGCGCTGCAATATCGCTGAGGTCGTCCTTCATTTTAGTGATAAAATGGTTGTGCCCTACCAGGTATACGTCGCCGTTATCTTCCTCAAAAAGGCTGAGGTCAATATTGGGAAAAATGGCTTTGTCCTCATTCCCCTTAATGTTCCGGTAAGGACCTTCCGGCTTGCCGGAGGTGCTTTCCAGCACAAAGGAGCCGGCGCCGCCGTTCATGCAGGCGATGATCAGCCATTTCTTTTTGCTTTTTACATAGTGCAGCTCCGGCGCCCATACTGCGCGGTAAAAGGAGTCCAGCGGGTCTTTATTGGGCGATACGGCGCCGGGCTGCAGCGGTTTCCCTTCCCGTTGCCAGTCCGCTGCATCCCTGTCAAAGCTCCATACCAGGCCCATGGGCTCCCACTGCTGCAGGTCTTTGGAGCGCCACATATACAGGCCGTCATTATAATCCCAGCAATGCACCCTGCCGGAGGGGAATTGCCGGCCCGGCACTGCGGTGGTGCCGGTCATATAGTAATAGCCATCCGGTCCGTTCATTACATAGGTATCGCGCATCCAGTAGTCCATGATGGGAGCCACGGCGGAAGGTACGGTCAATGCAGGATCGCCTACGGGCGCTGCAGGGTCGCTGTATTGCGCTTCTCTTTCGGATGCATCGCCCGGGCCACAGGAAGCATGGATGAACAGGCAGGCCAGTACAGTTACGATAGTTCTCAATTGATTCATTACGGTCGATTATTTTAATGCCAATCTGTTGTATGGATATGGTCAGTGAATAATTAATAGCCTGTATTCTGCCGGCAGGCCGGGTTTGCATCAATTTCCGTTTGCGGGATGGGAAACAGCTTATGCTTTTCCGCTGCGGTGGTGATCCCCCTTGCAATGGCATTTGAAATGAATTGATCCTGGCGCAGCAGGTCCTCCCTTCTCAGCCCCTCGCTGTAAAATTCCCAGGCCCTTTCCCGGAGTACCAGGTCCCGCAGCACTTCTTTACCGGTAGCATCCGCCAGGGTAAGGTCCGCAATGCCGGCCCTGCGCCTTACCTGGTTTACCAGGTCCAGCGCCGCCTGGGTAGGGCCGTTCAGCTCATTCAATGCCTCCGCGCGGCTCAGGAGGATGTCCGCATAGCGGATCACCGGCACATCGTTGCCACTGTGGTTGCCCACGGTGGCATTGTCCCAGTACTTCAGGCTTCTTACGTTATTTGGCGTGGACAGCAGGCTCACGCTTTCATTATTCCTGTTGATATAGCTGCGCAGCAGCAGGATAGCCCGCCTGTCGTTCGTGGTATCAATGGTGTTGGTAAAGGTGGAGGCCATACGGTACTGGGTAGCGAAATTGGCCATGGCAGTGGTCCACACAAATTCCGGCACCTGCACGGAAGTCTTGAAATTGGGCGGCAATGCCCCGGCGGTGTACCAGTTGCCGAAACCGGCTTCATTCCTGCAGGGCTGCACCAGGATCATTTCCTTATTGCCTTCATTCTCCACGCGGAACATGTTTTCATATTCCGGGAATAGCTGGTAGTAGTTGAAATTCATTACCTGCTGGCAGGCATCGGCGGCCTGCTGCCACTGCCGGGTGTTGAGATAATATTTTGCCAGCACGGCCCAGGCCATGCCCTTGTTGGCGCGGCCAAAAGCCTCTTCCTGTCCGGGGTCCGGCAGGTTGGGGATGGCGGCGGCCAGCTCAGATGCTATGAAGGCCCTCATCTCCTCATCCGTAGCCCTGGCCAGCGCCGGCTCCGATGTGCTGGAGGTGCGCAGCGGTACCGGGCCAAACCATTTGTACAGCAGCTCATAGGCTTGCGCCCTCAGGAACCGGGCCTCCGCGGCATACAGGGTTTTGTTGGCGTCGGAAGTATTTACGTTGTCGATATTTTCCAGTACAATATTCGCGTCGCGGATAGCGCGGTAGGTAGGCCCCCATACATCCGCCTGGAAAGTGCCCAGCGAGGCGTCCCAGGTAAAATTGATGAGCTGCGTCAGCGTCAGGTTCTCCGCGCCGCCGCTGTTAAAGCCCACGTCCGTGGTCACTTCGGACACATTGATCAGCCAGCGCGAAGGCGTGGGGTTTTGCATGGAAGCATAGGAGGAGAACAATACGGAACGGATACCCTTGTCCGTTGTGAGCACATTGCCGGTGGAGAATTCGCCCGGGGGCGTTACATCCAGCACTTTCTCGCACCCCGTCTGCACCAACTGGAAAATTATAATAAGCGATAGCAGGATATACTTTTGCATTGGACCGATTTTAGAATTGAACATTTAAACCCAGCAGGAAGCTGCGCGTCATTGGATAAGAGCTGTAGTCTATCTTCAGGATATCATCGCCGATGGCGTTCACGGCAGGATCAATACCGCTGTAATCGGTAATGGTGAACAGGTTCTGCCCGGTAACATAGGCCTGCAGCCCCTTGATCACTTTCGTGTTGATCCGGAAATCGTAGCTGAGCCTTACGGATTGCAGGCGCAGGTAAGAAGCGTCTTCCACCGTTCTTGAGTTAATGGTTTGCTGCCCCTGTGAAGTGGGATTCACAAAGGAGGGATATTCATTGGTGGGGTTCTCCGGCGTCCAGCGGTTCAGGTAAGGCTCCGCCAGCTTGTTCCGGCGGAAGCTCACCGGGAAATAGCTGTCGATAGCCGCGTTATTCAATACGCTGGCGCCCTGCGAACCTTCAATGAATACGGAGAGCGACAACCGCCTGAACGCAAAAGTGTTGGTAATGCCGTAGGTAAAGTCCGGTATTGATTTGCCCAGGATCACGCGGTCGTCCGCATTGATCTGGTTGTTCTTATCCAGGTCCCGGAACTTCAGGTCGCCGGGCTTTACGCCGGCCGGCGCATTGGTAAAATCATCGTCCTGCTGCCATACGCCCAGCACTTCATACCCGTAGTAGGAGCCCAGGGACTCGCCCGGTTTGATGATGCTGGCATTGGTAATGAAGCCTGCGCCGCCGGTAATGATCTGCGACAAAGGACCGAGGCTGAGCACCCTGTTCTTTACCGTAGAGAATACGACTCCCAGGTTCCAGTTCAGGCCGCGGCTGCTGCGGAGGATGTCGCCGTTCAGGGCCAGGTCGATACCCGTGTTCTTCATGCTGCCGATGTTCTGCGTTTTTACACCGAAGCCGGTGCTTAAAGGCTGCGGCAGGTCCAGCAGCAGGTCGGAGGTGCGGCGGTCGTAATATTCAACAGAGCCGGTGATCCGCCGGTTGAACAGCGCAAAGTCCACCCCGATGTCCGCCTGTTTGGCCGCCTCCCATTTCAGGTCCGGGTTGGCCACGCGGGAAGGGGCCAGGGAAGTGTACCGGTCCCCGCCAAAGATGGCGTTGCCGCCGCCGGAGAAGGTGGTCAGGTACAGGTAGTTGGCAATGGACTGGCTGCCGATGATGCCGTAGCTTACCCTTAATTTCAGCTCGTCTATGAAGGAAGCGCCGCGCAGGAAAGACTCTTCATGCATTTTCCAGGCCAGGGCGGCGGAGGGAAAATAACCGAAGCGGTTGTTGGGACCGAAGCGGGAAGAGCCGTCTGCCCGGAAGCTGGCCGTGAGCAGGTAGCGGTCCATGAAAGCATAGTTCACACGTCCCAGGAAGGACACGATCTTGGTGGAAGCCCGGCCGCTGCCGATCTGGTTCAGCTCACTGTTACCGGTACCGATGGCGTTGTAGGTCAGGTCCGGCAACGCGTAGCCACGGCCGTTGCCACCAAAGGAGTTGGACCCGAAATGCTCATAGGTGCTGCCTATGACGGCATTCACCGCATGTTCCTTTCCAAACTGCTTGCTGTAATTCAGCGTGGCCTCTCCCATATAATAATTCACATTGCCGGTATTGATGGAGGCGATGCCGCCCGTGGGCAGGCCCAGTATAGTGGAAGGGTCCAGCCAGGTGTTCCGCTGGGTAATGTTCACATCTCCCGCGCCTTTCAGCTTCAGGGAAATATCCGGGTTAAAGAAGTATTCCCCGTATATGGTGCCGAAGGTCCTGAAACCATCACTGTTGGCATACTGGCCGTTTATTAAGATCAGGGGATGGTCGATGGTGGTCATGAAGGGAGAGCGGTTGTAGCTGCCATCAGGATTGTACACCGGGTAGCTGGGATCATAATTGATGGCGGCGTACAATGCGCTGCCGTTCTCATTCACGCCCAGCCCGATGGAATTGTACTCGTCCCTTATATAAGAGGTGTTCAGGTTAATACCGAAGGCGTATTTCTTAGCCACGCTGTTCTCCAGGTTGAACCGGGCCGTGTAGCGTTTTACGGAAGAATTCTTCACGACCCCTTCCTGGTTGAAATAGCCCAGGGAGGCATAGAATTTCGTGTTGTCCTTGCCTCCGGAAAATGACAGGTCGTGGCTTTGCACGTTGGCGGTCTGGTACAGCTCCTGCTGCCAGTCTACGTTCACGGGATCATTCGTCACCCTTTCGGAAGCCACGCCGCCGCCGTCGTCAATGATGGCGTTCAGCACCTCCTTGTATTCCGGCCCGCTGAGCAGGTCCAGTGAATTGGCCACCTTCTGCACGCCGAAGTAGGTATTGTAGCTGATCTTCAGCTTGCCGGCCGCCCCTTTTTTGGTGGTGATGATCACCACGCCGTTGGAGCCGCGGGAGCCGTAGATGGCGGTAGCGGAAGCGTCCTTCAATATCTCGATGGACTCGATATCCGCCGGGTTCAGGCTGTTCAGCGGGTTGCGCGGGTTGGGCGTAGCTACAAAGCCGGCGCCGCTGCCGGTTACGGGCGCCAGGTTGTTCACCGGCATACCGTCTATAACGTAGAGCGGATCGTTGCCGGCGGTAATGGAGCTGGCCCCGCGGATCTTTACGCTCATGGCGCTGCCTGGCTCACCGCTTTTCTGGTATACCTGCACGCCGGAGGCCCGGCCCTGCAGGGACTGCTCCACGTTGATATTGGCTCCGGGCGTGAGGTCTTTTGATTTCAAGGACACCACGGAGCCTGTGAGGTCCGATTTCTTAACGGTGCCGTAGCCTACCACTACCACTTCGCCCAGGCTTTCGTTCTTTAGCTCCATGGTGACCCGCAGGGAACTGCTGTCGCCCACGGGGACTTCTTTCGTGGTGTAGTTGACATAATAAAAGATCAATACAGCGCCAGGGCCTGGTACTGTAATAGAGAAATTACCGTTGGCATTGGTATGCGTGGTGGTATTGGTGCCTTTTACCAGTACCGTTACCTGCTGCAGCGGCGCTCCTTCTTCTGCGGAAGTGACCTTACCGCTGACGGTACGGCTCTGCGCATTTACCAGTACTGCGCAACATAAAAGGAGGTGCATGATCAGCAAGCGGGAAAAAATTGGAATTTTTTTCATCTGTTAATATTTAATTTTTACGGGCCAGATGGAACCTCGCATTAACATGTACTCGTGTGAAGAAGTTTATCATGCTCGGTTTCATAACGGGATTGAGCGGTGGAATTCAAAATATTACGGGGTGTAAGATACCGTAGCGAGGGGCCTGGGGGGTATCACATTTGTAGCTAAAAATGAAAAGAATGTAGCGACGGGGAGGGGGGCAAATGATGTAATATATTGATTATTAACTATTTTCGGTATTTCACCCCTTGTTTGCTGTCCGGAACCTCTTCAATGGAGTATAGCAAGAGCAATTTGCTGATAGGGAGCAGCAATTTGCTGTTCCGGGCCCCGTGAATGGGGTTGCTTACTGACAAATTGCTATAGGGGAGCAGCAATTTGCTGTTCTGAACCCCGTGAATGGGGTATAACAGGAGGAAATTGCGGTTAGGGAACAGCAATTTCCTCATAGGGAACCCCAATTTGCTCATGGGTAACTGCAATTTGCTGTCAGGTAACCGCAAATTGCTGCTCCCCAACCCCGGCGAGGCAGTAACGAACTTCAAAAGGCGGTAAAAAAACCCGGGAAAGGGAGTAAATAGCTGCATTTACTCCCCCTGGAACTGGAAAATGCTCCCTCTTGGGTACAAACAATGGGTAAAAGGCCGCAAAAGGCTACTATTTTACTGGAATGAAGAGGTTATTTTGTATATGCACGGGGTTTATAACGCCTTGTAACCCGGTGGCCAACCTTTAGCCACTCCTTGAAGAACAGGGCGGTTATCGCTTCCATTTCTTTGGGGGTGGGTGGATTGTCCTTTTTCAGCTTTTCAAAATATTCGTTCACTGTCCAGCCCAGCCTTTTGCATATCTTCAGCCGCAGGGCTATGCCCATATCCCCGATCAGGTATTGTATAAAGGCCAGCGAGTTGGAGAGCGGAGCATCGCCCCAGGTACGGATCATCCGGTCATTCAGTTTCATGGGAATGGCTTTTGGGAATGGATAATGCTTTTTTGCAACGGGTGGTGAGCGCCAGCAGGTCTTGCGCCAGATCAGTGGCAATTTTGAGCATGGTCATTATATCTTCCCGGCTGCATTGTTCCGGGCATTGCAGGTAGCACGCATACCAGTTGGCGGTCCATTTGCACTCGCTTTGTACAAAGTCTTTGAAGTTTTCAGGGAGCTCATGGACTCGTGTGTGCAGTTCTTTAAATACGGGAGGGGAAACGGGCTTGGACATATGGATTGGATTTTTGGAGCAATGGAATAAAAATTTCAGAAGGAAAGGTTTAAATGATGCTTATGTAAGCCGGAAATTTTGATAAAGATATAACTTTCTGCGATAAAAATGTAGAATTCTACATTTTTTCTGCAAATAATTTTCTCCATTTTTCCTAAGTGGAAACATCAAAAGATATATTACTCCAGTTGGGAGAAAGCATAAAAGCCATCAGAAAACAAAAAGGGCTGACACAAGTAGATATAGAAGCTAAGACTGGTATAGATGCCGGCGATCTTAGCAGAATTGAAAGTGGCCAGGTAAATCTCACCTTTACAAAACTCGTCAAACTGGCGGCTGTATTAGGCGTTCAGTTGAATGAGATATTTACAGTAACAGCTAAAAATTGACAGACTACAGATTGAATTTTCTTCGTTCTTTTTCACATCTTGTTATGAACATAGCATAAAAGATGGCCGATACATACAAAAAAGCATTGATAGCATTTGGGAAAAATGTTCGTCAATTAAGAGCAGACAAAAAATTGAGCCAAAGAGAATTAGCTGCATTATGTAATATTGACCATGCTGATATTAGCAGGATTGAAAATGCAGAAATGAATATAAAGTTTAGTAGTATAGTTCAATTAGCTGAAGCATTAGAGGTAGAGATTGAATATTTGTTTAAGTTTGATCATTAAATATACAGTTATGGGCGCACCTTCCTTAAACCAGCAAATAAATGATTACCTTGAACCGCTTAACTCAAGGCAGAAGAAAGCTATTTTAACGATTGCTAAAACCTTTGCTGAAGAACAGGAAATAATAGAATATAGCGAAGCATTTAAGCAGGAATTGGATCACAGGTACGAAAGTTATAAAAGCGGCGAAAAACTTATTAGCGAAACAGAAGCAGATAAGCGAATCAAAAAAATACTAAAAGCCGGGAAGCGTAAATGAGCTATACAATTGCATACCAGAAAGTAGCTATAGAGGAATATGAATCGGCTATTGAATTGAATGGTACGCGGAACGAAGTGAACAGGCAGCTAACAATTTTATAATAGCAATACGGGAAAGGTTAGATATACTTCACAGTGAGCCAGACCGTTATCGTAAAACGTACAAAAATTTCAGAGAGATTACGTTAAAGAAATATCCTTATAGTATTGTATACCTAATCAATGAAATTGATAAAGTAATTGTCATCTCTTCCATATATCATCATAAACGAAGCCCCCGTTATAAGTATAAAAAAGAATAACATTTCCATGTTGTGTCAATGGGAAAGCTACACCCTCGCAGAAGCATTAGGCGTTACCCCTTGCGATTTTTTTGATTGTTAGTTTTAAAGACCTGACAGGTCTTTGGCTGGACCGGTACGTCTCAGCCTTTACCGAGCAATTTTGCAAAAGCAGCCGGGGAATAAACGGGCAGTGTTGGCAAGGCTTTTTTAAGCAAGCCTTCATCCCTGGAAATAAATATTTCCGTTTTGTAATGAAGAGCAGTATAATACTGGAGCGCATCCTCAATGTCGCTCCAGCCCGCACTCATGGCCTGGACAATAACATCGTGACTGGTATCTAATACCCGTACATCATTCAGCAGGGCTAATACTAACTTTTGGGTTTGCAGGGGGCTCAGTATCTTTTTTAAGATATGGGCTACGATGTGAATGATAACGGGGCTGGTAAATGCCTGGTGTTCGCCACGGACAATACTTTCAAAAATCACTTTGGCTGGTTGATATCCTTCCGGTCTTTTTAGAATATAGTCCAGGATAACATTTGCATCCAAAAAGAGCTTATAAGCCATGTTCCCTCTCTATATCTTTATAGTATTCGCTTACCAGGTCCGTCTCCGGGGGAAGTACCGGTGTATCCATACGCTCAACGATATCAACAATAGATTTTCGTTTAACAGGCTGGGTAAGCCGCTCAAAATAAGACTCCACCAGCTCAGATAAACTTACATGCTGTCTGGCTGCATACATCTTCATGCGCTGAAGCAGGTTTTCTTCTATAGTAAGGTTCAGTCTTGTCTTCATAAAGCAAATATACGCATATTTTCATAAAATACGCATAACTGTTCCCTGTTTTCTCAACCACCATTTCCGTATTTTACAAATATTACCAAGTATGAAACAGTTACTCCTGCCATACCGGAAAGCCAGGTTGGCACTCAAGAATCATCTGGTGATGGCGCCCATGACCCGTAGCCGGACTATCCATAACATTCCGAACGACCTGATGGCCCTTTATGGGGCCATTGGCTCCGCGTTCGGCAATACGCTCATCCTGAATGGCGGCACTAAAAATTATAGCCGGCCCATGCCGGCTATAATCTCACACTAAATATCCAATCTATCGTTTCAAAAACCTGTCAGGTCTGTAATCTAATTCCATCCGCCGCCCAAGGCCCGGTAAATATTCACCACTGCGTTCATCTGCTGCATCCTGGTCTCCACCAGCTCAAACTTTGATTCCAGCGCATCCCGCTGGGTCATCAGCACTTCCATGTAATCGGCCCGGGCGGATTTGAAAAGGTCATTGGAAATGGTGATGGACTGCGTCAGCGCCTGCACCTGCTTTTCCTTCAGGTCATAGCTGTTTTCCAGGTTGCTGATCCTGGCCAGTTGATTGGCCACTTCCACGTAGGCGTTCAGTATGGTGCGCTCATAATTATACACCGCCTGTATCTGCGCGGCATTGGCGCTGTAGTAAGCGGCTTTGATCGCGTTCCTGTTCACCAGCGGCGCCACCAGGTCCCCGGCCAGGGAGTAGAACAAGGACCGGGGCGTTTCCACCAGGTAAGCCGGGTTGAACGCCTGGTAACCGATAGACGCGGAAATGCCCAGGGAAGGATAGAACCGGGCCCTGGCCACTTTCACATCCAGCTTGGCGGCCGCCAGCTCCAGCTCGGCCTGCTTAATGTCAGGACGGTTGGCGAGCAGTTGCGCGGGAATACCGGCATGGATAACCCCGGGCGTCATGTCAGCAAAGGTCTCATGGTTCCTCGGAATAGGCTGGGGATACCGGCCCAGCAGGAAATTGATCCGGTTCTCCGTTTCCGTGATCTTTTGCTGGATATCATACTGCAGGCTCCGGGTGCTGAGCACCTCCGCTTCAAACTTGCGCACCGCCAGCTCGGTCACCCGGGTAGCTTCTTTCTGCAGCTTTACGATCTCCAGGGCATTGCTTTGTATCCCGATGTTCTGCTTTACGATGTCCAGTTGGTTGTCCAGCGCCAGCAATTCATAATAGGAGCGGGCGACCTCCGCCACCAGGTTGGTGACCACGAAATTCTTTCCTTCTATGGTGGACAGGTACCTGCTGACAGCCGCCTTTTTAGCATTGTGCAGCTTATGCCAGATATCCACCTCCCAGGTAGCATAGGCGCCTGCCAGGTAATCCGGCAATGGGTCCGGCGTTTCTTTGCCGGGTTTAATCTCCACATTCTCTTCCAGGGCGCCGATGTTGGTGTAGCGGGCTACCTTGTCCAGGCCAGCCCCGGCTCTTACGCCTACAAAGGGTAGATATTCCCCCTTCCGGGCCCTCACCTCGTTCCGGGCGATCTCGATTTCCTGCAGGGTGATGTTCAGCTCCTGGTTGTTCTTCAGCGCCGTGTCTATCAGCGCCGCCAGGTAGGGATCGGTGAAATAATCCTTCCACTTTACCTGGGCGGTGTTCACGGTGTCCTGCGAGGCGTTGTAACCCGCAGGCACCGCTTTATTCTCCGTTCTCCCTGTTAAAGCAGGCATTTTGCAGGCCGCATAAGCCAGGGAGATACCGGCTATTCCTATGTACCTATATATCTTGTTTCTAAACATGATGATCAATTTCTTCAGTTAACGGATTCTCGTCTTCATCCCGGATGAGCTTGCGTTTTGCCGCCAGGCTGCCGAAGATGTAGTACAGGCCGGGAATAACGATCACCCCGAAGACCGTTCCGATCAACATACCGCCGGCAGAGGCGGAGCCGATGGTACGGTTGCCAATGGCGCCGGGGCCGGTGGCAAACACAAGCGGCACCAGGCCGGCAATAAAGGCGAGGGAGGTCATTAATATCGGGCGGAAACGGGTCTTTGCGCCTTCAATGGCGGCGTTGAGCACCGATGCGCCTTCGCGGTGCTTCTGCGCGGCAAATTCCACGATCAGCACGGCGTTCTTGCCCAGCAGGCCCACCAGCATTACCAGCCCCACCTGTGCATAAATATCATTGGCCAGGCCCATGGCCTTGATCAGCATAAACGCCCCGAAAACCCCGGCCGGCAGGGACAGGATCACGGCCAGCGGCAGGAAGAAGCTTTCGTACTGCGCGGCCAGGATCAGGTATACGAATGCCAGCACGATGAGGAAGATATAGAGCGCTTCGTTGCCACGCCCTACCTCATCTTTCGACAGGCCTTCCCAGTCAATGCCGTACCCGTGCGGGAGTGTTTTTGCAGCCACTTCCTGTATCACCCTGATCGCTTCACCGCTGCTGTATCCCGGCGCAGGCTCTCCCCGGATAGCAGAGGAGGTGTACATATTGTAGCGGGTGATCTCATTCAGCCCATGGCTCTTTTTAATGGACATGAAAGCGGAGTAGGGCACCATCTCATCACGGTCATTCTTTACGTACAGCTTCATCAGGTCGTCGGGCAGCCGCCTGTATTCCGGGGAGGCCTGCACATATACCTTGAAGAAGGTACCAAAGCGGATGAAACCCTGCTCGTAAGTACTGCCTATCAGGATAGACAGGTTGTCCAGCGCTTTACCGATGGACACCCCTTTCTGCATGGCCGCCTTGTTGTCTATCAGCAGCTCGTACTGGGGATAGTTGGCGCTGAAGAAAGTAAACAGGCCTTTCAGCTCCTTGCGCTGGCGCAGCGCCTCCATGAAGTCGTCATTCACCTTTTCCAGCTCCTTGTAATCGTCGCCATTGGTCTTGTCCAGCAGGCGCAGCGCGAAACCGCCTGCAGCGCCATAACCCGGCACGGCCGGCGGCCCGAAGAACTCGATGGTGGCGCCCGGTATATCCCGGCACTCCTCTTCCAGCTCGTGGATGATCTCATTCACATTATGCTTGCGCCTGGACCAGTCTTTCAGGTTGATCAAACAAGTACCGGCATTGGAGCCGCGGCCTTCGGTCAGTACCTCGTAACCGGCCAGTGCGGAAACGGATTGAATGCCTTCCACATGCTCCGCAATGGCCTGCACTTTCCGCGCGATGTCATTGGTCCTTTCCAGCGTAGATCCCGGGGGCGTCTGGATAATGGCGTAGATCATGCCCTGGTCCTCGCTGGGAATAAAGCCGGCGGGCAGTTGCTTGCTCAATCCGAATATGCCGAAGCAGAAGGCCAGCAATATACCGAAGGTGACCACCTGCCGGTTCACGATCTTTTCCAGCAGGCGGGTATACCGCCCGGTCAGCTTTTCAAAGCCCCTGTTAAACCAGGCAATGAATTTATCTACCGGTGATTTTTTCCGCGGCTTCCCATGGTTATTCTTCAGTATCATGGCGCAGAGCACCGGCGTGAGCGTAAGCGCCACCAGGCCGGAAAGCACGATAGAGGTAGCCATGGTAATGGAGAACTGCCGGTAGAAGATGCCCACGGGGCCGGACATAAACGCCACCGGGACAAATACCGCCGCCATTACAAAGGTGATGGCCACAATGGCGCCGCTGATCTCGTGCAGCACCTGCTTGCTGGCCTGGTAGGGCGAGAGGTGCGTTTCCTCCATCTTGGCGTGCACGGCCTCAATCACCACGATCGCATTGTCCACCACGATGCCGATAGCCAGCACCAGCGCAAACAGCGTGATCAGGTTGATGGTGAGCCCGAACAACTGCATGCAGAAGAAAGCCCCCACCAGGGACACCGGTACCGCCAGCGTGGGGATGAGGGTGGAGCGCCAGTCGCCCAAGAACAGGAATACCACGATGGCCACCAGCACAAAGGCTTCGCCCAGGGTATGCAGCACTTTCTCGATAGAGGCATCCAGGAAACTGGAAACGTCGTAGCTGATCTCATAGTCCATTCCCGGGGGGAAGGAGGTTTTCAGCTCCTGCAGCTTGGCCTTTATGCTTTTGATCACCTCGCTGGCGTTACTGCCCACGGTTTGCTTCAGCACGATGGCCGCGGAGGGATGGTTATTCAGGTTGGAATAAATATCATAGAATTCGCTGCCCAGCTCCACATCTGCAACATCTTTCAGGTACAGCACTTCTCCATTAGCGCTGGCGCGGATGATCACATCTTTATATTGCTCCGGCTGGTTGTACCGTCCCTGGTAGGTCAGCACATATTCCAGCGCTTCCGAGCGCTTGCCGTCACTTCTGCCCAACCTGCCGGGCGAGCCGATCACGCTCTGGTTGGCCAGCGCTTCCATTACTTCATCCGTGGATACGTTGTAGGCCCGCATCCGGTCGGGCTTCAGCCAGATGCGCATAGCGTATTGCCGGCTGCCGAGTATCTGCGCCTTACCTACGCCCGGCACCCTCCGGAGCTCATTCAGTACGTTAACATTCGCATAGTTGTAAAGGAACTTTTCGTCGGCCCCGGGGTCTTTGCTGTAAACATTCACATACATCAGCATATTGGGCTGCAGCACGTTCACCACGATACCTTCGCGCTGCACCAGCACCGGCAGGCGGTTCGTTACCTGCTCGATCCTGTTCTTTACGTTTACTACTGCCTGGTTGGGATCGGTGCCCAGGTCAAAAACCACCTGTATATTGGCCTCACCGGCGCTGGTAGCGTCGGAGGTCATATACTTCATACCCGGCACCCCGTTCACCGCCTTTTCCATGGGGATCAGCACGGATTTCACCAGCACGTCCGCGCTGGCGCCGGGATAAGCTACCGTTACCTCTACCCGGGGAGGGGCAATGGACGGGAACTGCGAGGTGGGAAGGGTATTAATGGCCAGTAAGCCCATGAAAATAATGACAAGTGATATCACTATCGCAAAGACCGGCCGTTTCATGAATATATTGAACATGTTTCCTGCTTTTTTGAGACTTTACTTTATTCCGTTGGTAACTTTAAATGAGCGATTACCGACCTGGGCTCCTCGTAGTCAAAGGATATCTTGTCATTATTTTTCACTTTCCGCAAACCTTCCAGCAATATCTTCTCATTTGCGGCCAGCCCTTCCTGCACTACATACAGGTCCGGCATTTCGGCGCCAATGGTAATAGGTCTCAGCTTCACCTCGTTATTTTTATCCACTACAAAAACATATTTCTTGTCCATGATCTCAAGCGTGGCTTTCTGCGGGATCACAATGGCGTTTTTCAGCGGCACTTCCATCAGTATATTGCCGGTTTCTCCATGCCTTAACAGTTTGTCGGGGTTAGGGAAAGTGGCCCTGAAGGCGATATTCCCGGTCTCGTTATCAAACTCGCCTTCAATGGTTTCCACCACACCGGGCTGTTTGAACACCTGTTTATTGGCCATCAGCAGGCGCACCGGCAGCTTTCCCTGGTCTTTCACACTGGATCTGTAATTCAGGTATTCGGGCTCTGACACATTGAAGTACACCCACATGTGGCTGTTGTCTGAAAGGGTGGTCAGCAGGTCGCCCTCTTCTACCAGGCTGCCCAGCTTCAGGTGCAGGCGGTCTATGATACCGTCAAAGGGCGCTCTTATTTCCGTGAATGCCAGGTGCACTTTAGCCAGGGCCAGCTCCGCCTTTGCCTTTTCATATTTGGCATTGGCCAGGGCCAGCTCGTTCTGCGACACTACATTGCGGTCTGCCAGGGCTTTGGTGTTCTGTGCCTCAATTTCGGCTGCTTTGGCCTCGGCCGCTGCTTTCTGCATTTCGGCCTCGTAGATCCTGGGCATGATCTTGAACAGCAATTGCCCGGCCTTTACAAACTGGCCTTCGTCCACGAAAATGCCCTGCAGGTAGCCCTTTTCCTGGGCTCTTAGTTCAATGTTACGGATGGAGCGGATCTGGCACACATATTCCCTGGTGTAGGCCGTATCCATCTTCACCGCGCTGGTCACAAGAAATTTGGTGGGCGCTTCTTTTTCTTCTTCTGTTGATTTGCAGCTTGTATAGCACAGCAAGGCACACAAGCCCATGAGCATGAGAATTCTTTGCATAGTATTTTTAATAAGTGCATAACATACCCGGCCGCTATAGCAGCAAGCTATACTGGCGGTACGGTCAATAAATAATGATGGAAAAGTCAGGCAATGTCCGTTGCCTGTAAGGGATGTAATATCAAATCCGGATCACCCGGTGGATGATAAACTTATAAGGGGCCGAATAGGAAAAATGCTCGCAAAAGGGGAGGTGGTTTTCAGCATCGCAGGAGATGCGCCCGGGGGCCTGTTCAAAGAAGGTAACACAGTAAGTGGCGGTTTTTGCATACTTCCTGGAGGAAGGCGATTCATCATCATCCTCGCTTTCCGTCACCGCCATGCTGTCACTGAACTTCTCCGTGGATGAAGCGGTCTTGCGGACCTGGGCCTTATCATTCCGTACAGCAGAGCAGATGCGGTTATGGCAGGTAAGCACATACCCGCCCAGTAACAAAAAACAACATGCCAGCAAATATCTGATAAACAATCTCATCATCCGGCTTCAAAAATAATTTGAAGTTTATTAACCATGTACTGTTATAAATTACCTTCCAAAATACACCGGAAAAAACAAAGCTTTCCCTTGCGTGGAAAGCCATCATACATCCTGGCCATTTGCCGACCTGCGTCACTACCGGGCTGCACCTGGTGGCAAGATTTGTAAAATTAGCAGGAATGACGGCAATGTGCAAACGGTTTTCAGAATTTAAGGTGTTTTTAAGGTGGCTTTTCTTTAGTAATTTAAATGGCCTAAGGTATAAATAACGAAATGGAACAACTTATCCTCACCCCGTCACAAGCCAGGAAGATCATCCTCCATGCCGCGGGATTATCCAAACGCGCGCAGTTCGGAAAGGGCATAGAAGCGGTCTATAAGCTCATAGACCACCTGGGCTTTATCCAGGTAGATACGAATTATGTTGTAGAGCGTGCGCACCACCATACCATTGCGGCCCGGGTGCCGGACTATCAACCGGAATGGCTGGACGAGCTGCAGGCGGACGGCAGGATATTTGAATTCCTGACCTCCGACTCGGGGTATATTCCCATGCATAATTTCCGCTACTCGCTGCCCGTGAAGCAGGGTTTTTTATCCGCCCGGAAACCGCTGACGCCCCCGGAGATCAATCTTATGAACAAGGTACTGGACAGGATTGCACGCGAAGGGCCGCTGATGGTAAAGGATTTTGATAATGACCGCCAGGAGCCCGGTTCAGGGTGGTGGGACTGGCGGCCGTCCAAAGTGGCGCTGGAGCGCCTGTACCTGGATGGAAGGCTGATGGCCACGCGCACAAGGGACTTTCAGAAGGTATATGACCTCCCCATTAATTTAATCCCGGGTGATATCGATACCACCATGCCCACACCGGAAGCATTTGCCCGGCACGTGATCCGGCGGGAATTGCAGGCCCTTGGCATTGCCTATGCCAAGGAACTGGCCTGGCGCGCCCGCCGCGTAAAAGATAACCTGGTAAAGAAGGAGCTGGAAAAACTTGCTGACGAAGGCGAAGTGTGCCGGGTGGCGATTGAAGACCGGAAAACCGCGCCGCTCTATATGTTGCCTGCTTATAAGAACAAAAAGATCCAACTGTCGGATGATGTATTTATCCTGTCCCCCTTCGATGTGTTAAATGTTTTCCGGCACCGGTTAAGGGATTTTTTTGATTTCGATTACCAGGTAGAATGTTTTGTACCGGCAGCTAAGCGGAAATACGGGTACTTTTCATTGCCCGTGCTGGCCGGCGATACTTTTATTGCGAGGATGGATGCAAAGGCCGACCGGAAACAAAGGGTACTGATCGTCCACAATTTTCACTTTGAGCCGGTGAAGCTAAGCCAGCCCACCCTCGCCAGGACCGTGGATGCCCTTAAAGTGTTTGCGGGATTCAACCAGTGCCGGGAGATCGACATTAAAAAATCCAATAATAAACAGTATATCAAGGCGATAAAGAACAGCCTTTGACAACGGCTCCTGTCTTTCAGTGAGCGCTATTGCCGCCCCGCCCGTTCCTTTTCATAAAGCCGGTGGGGGACATACCGAATTGCCGGAAGAAAATGCGGTTGAAGTGGTTGGGCGAACTGAACCCCGTAATATTGGATACCTCAAACACCCTGTACGTGCCCTCCGCCAGCAGTTCCGCAGCCTTCTTCAGCCTGGCCAGGTTGATCAGCTCATGAATAGTAAGATTGGAGATCGCTTTTATTTTACGGTATAACGTAGAGCGGCTCATATTCAGCGCTTCCGCAAGAAATTCACCATCCAGTTGCAGGTTGTCGAGGTGCTGCAGGATAATGTCATTCAACTGTTCCAGGAAAAGCTCGTCCGCCTTGCTGCCGGCCATCGTTTTTATATGCGCCAGCGGCGAATGGGCAAAGTATTCCCGGATCATATTCCGGTTCGCGATCAGGTTTGCCACCTGCACTTTCAGGTGCCGGGGAGAGAAAGGTTTATCGATATACGCATCCGCACCCAGCTCCAGCCCTTCGATCCTGGACATCAGCGTATTTTTTGCGGTGAGCAGGATAACCGGGATATGGCAATATTCAAGGTTCGATTTGATCATTTTACAAAATTCAAATCCGTCCATTTCCGGCATCATCACATCGCTGATCACCAGTTGCACCGCAGCGGTGGCCAGCACCTCCAGGGCCTTCCGGGCATCCGTTGTCTGTATAACATCATATTCCGCTCCCAGGATTTCCTGTACAAATTCAAGGATCTCTTTATTGTCGTCTACTATCAGGAGTGTCGGGCGCATGGCATTAAAAAGATTTTTTCTCTACAGAGCTGAGCCTGAATTCAATGTTTTGATGTACCGGCAACCTAAGTACAAATATGTTCATGTTGCTGTCTGCCTGCTGTAGCTCCAGCACGCCGTTGTGCAGTTGCGTGAGCGCGCGGGACAGTGAAAGACCTATTCCAGACCCGGGTTGTTCCGTTGCGCGGATGCGGAAGAAAGGCTCGAAGATCTTTTCCCGCAGCGTCCAGGGGATCAATGCTCCATCGTTACCCACTTCTATGCGAAACATACCCGGCTCCCCGGAAGGAGGCAATACCCGCACCACCACTTGTTGGGCGGCATATTTCACGGCGTTGCCGATCAGGTTGCTCATGATCTTGTGGAAGGCCTCGATATCAATGAAGGCGTGGAAACCTTTCTCCGGCAATTCAATGTTGTATGACAGGGACCTTTGCCGGGCAGCGGTTGCAAACGCCTGGTAGTTCTCCTGTACCAGCCAGGGCACGTGCGCCTTCACGAAACTGAGCGAAAAGCCCTGGTTTTCCGTTTTGCGGAAATCGAGCAACTGGTCCGTCAGCGCCACGAGCCGCTCTGTATTTCTTTCAATGCTTTGCAGGCTTTTTTTGATCCCCGGCTGCTCCCCTACCTCATCGATCACCATTTCCAGCGGTCCCTTGATCAATGTCAGCGGTGTGCGGATCTCATGCGCCACATTGGTGAAGAATTCGATCTTGGCCTTGTAGATCTCCTTCTCCTTTTCCTGTTCAAACAGCGCCAGCCTGCGTTTGTGCTTTTCTTTCTGGCGGCGGTGGTAGGCGCTCACCAGCGCGTAGATCAATACAAGCAGCAACCCGGCATATACAGCATATGCAAAAGGACTGCTCCACCAGGGCGGGGCAATCCGGATCAGCAGGCGCGTCTCCTCCCTGTTCCGCCAACTGCCGTCATTACCGGCCGTTCTCACCCGGAACGTATAATCGCCGGGAGCAAGCCCGGTAAAATACGCCTTGCGGTTGGCCGGCAGGTAGGTCCAGTCCTTGTCCAGCCCGTCCAGCCGGTAAGCATACTGCGTCATATCCGCTGCAATATAGGTGAGCGCGGCGAAGCCGATCGCGAAAGATGACCGGTCATATGCAAGCGTAACAGTATCCATGAAGGAGACCGAGTACGGCATCGTGGAACGGCTGATCGGGAGGTCCTGGTTATTGACCTGGAAGCTGGTGATGTATACGGGCGGACTGGCTTTATCCGGCGCCAGGAGATCGGGATCAAAACTGATCAATCCCTTTACACTGCCGAAATACAGCGTACCGGTGGAATCGCGGTAACCAGAGCTGTAATTGAACTGGTCTGTAAGCAGACCATGCGACCTGGTGTAGACCTTCCAACTGTTCTGCGCCGGATCATACCGCGCCAGTCCCTGTGATGTGCTGATCCAGAGCCGTTTGCTTTTATCCTCCAGCACCTTGTATACCATATTGCTCGGCAGGCCGGAAGCGGTGTTAAAGCGGGTGAAGCTGCGCCGGTCTTTGTTCAGTTTACATACGCCGCCTCCTTCCGTCGATATCCAGAGATGCTGGTCGCTGTCCTGGAAAATGCCGCACACGCTGTTACTGCCCAGGCTATTGCTGTCACCTGCATTATAAACGAAATTGCCTTTCTCTCCCGTCCTTGCATTGTAGTAATACAGTCCCTTACCGATGGTGCCGGCCCAGATAATGCCATCCCGGTCTTCATACAGGCAGAACACATAACTGTTCTCCGGGAATTCACGGGCCATTACAAAACGCCCGGTGCTGCGTTGATAGCGATAGATACCGTAACTCGTACCGAGCAGTATTTCCCCGGCCCGTGTTCTGCAGGCGGAGATAATGAAGTTCGATAGCAGTCCATTGGCAGCCGGGTCTGCATTATAGTGCCGCAAACGCCTGCCGGTATGGAGGTCCAGCACATCCAGCCCCTGCTGGAACGTTCCCACCCACAGCTCGTTTCCGTCTATCAGCAGCGCATGTATATTCGTGGAAGAAAGTGTTCCGGGTGCGGAGAAACGTGTTACCTCCCCGCTGGCGAGATCGAGTTTATTCAGCCCGGCATCTTCCGTACCTACCCACAGGTTGCCCCGCCCATCCGCGCACAGCTCTCTAATGGCGTTCCCGCTCAGGCTGTGCGGGCTGCTATTGCGGAAGTACTTCCTGAAATAGCTGTGACGGCTGTGATAATAATTTACGCCGCCAAAATAAGTGCCGCACCAGATGCCGCCTTCTGTGTCCCTGCAAAGGGCGTAAACCGCATTGTCTGAAATAGCGTAAGGGTTAGCGTCCTGCTGCCGCATATTTATGAAGCGGCCGGTTTCCAGGTCAACGATGTAGATCCCCGATTCCGTGGCGATCCAGTATTCATTTGCAGCAAACAGCAGGATGTCGCGCACATACACCGGCTTTTCCTGCACAGGAAGCCCCAGCAGCGGGCGGTAACTGCCATTCATGGGATCATAGCAGCTCAGGCTACGGATGGTGCCGATGAGGAGCAGCCCGGATGGTGTACAGTAGATCCGGTTCACCTCCCACAGCCGCTGCCCGTCCGCCGTATTCACGCAATGGAACACATCTTTTGCAGTATCATACCGGAAGATATATCCATCCACCGAGCAGGCCCACACCGTTTGATCTTTACTGATGCAGATGCCCGTGATCCAGAGGGATTGCGCCATACGAAGATCATAATGACGCGTGGTATGCTTCCGTTCATCATAACAATACAGCCGCAGATCTGATGTGAACCATATCTTTCCCTTACCGTCTGATTTAATATCGAGTATCTCACTGTCCCGCGTGGGGTCGAGTAATGAAAATATCTCCGTGCGGGGATCAAATTCATAGAGTCCTTTCCGGGTGCCTACCCACAAGGTCTGATGGATACCCTCCCGGATACTGTATACAAATTCCTTGGCATCCTGCTGGTTATCCTGCTTCATGTTGAAGGTCCTGAAAGCGCCGCCGTCAAAACGGTTGAGACCTTCCTTGGTGCCGAACCACATAAAGCCCCTGGCGTCCTGGAAAGCCGAGAACACCGTGTTGTTGGCCAGCCCGTCCTCCACCTGGTAATGACGGAAATAAACGGGCTGGCCATTAGCCGTAACGGCGCACAATAACAGCACCGTATATAAAATAAAATACCGCATTACCCCGTAAATGATCTTCCCAAAAATAGAGAAAACACCCGCAAAACGCCACCGCAGGGCAGCCGTGATACAAATTGAGAGAATTTTGATACGCAGTGTTAATCCCCTGATTTTTTTATCGCTTTAATTTGACCCGCCTGGTGCAGATCTGCCAAATGTAATATTCAACCAAAATATCTCCTAATAGCTAACCGTTATGAAAAGAAGCTTCCCTTTCCGGCCGTGTTGGATCAAAATGGTGGGCGCCACCTTTTGCCAACTGGCCATTGTATCCATTCCCTACCTGAACAGCGCTGCCAAACCGGCTTCCACGGTACTTTCCGGGAGCATGGCCGCCCATCCCTGGTACCAGCAGGTAAAAGTTTCCGGAACAGTCACAGATGAATCCGGCGTACCGTTGCCCGGCGTAAGCGTGCGGGTGAAAGGCGAAAGCGAAGGCACCGCCACCGATGCGGCGGGCAGGTACAGTATCAGTATGCCGGGCGGCTCGTCCACGCTCATTTTCAGCTATATCGGCTATACGCCGCAAGAGGTGGCAGCAGGCAGCAGGACCACTGTAAATGTACGCCTGGCCGCTACGGAAACCTCCCTCAATGCCGTGGTGGTAGTAGGATATGGCACCCAGAAGCGCGAACGCGTGACCACGGCTATTGCCAGCGTTAAATCCGGAAATTTTGTGAAAGGCGCCGTGCAGGACGCTGCCCAACTGGTACGCGGTAAAGTGGCCGGCCTGAATGTTATTACCCCGGATGCAAACCCTACCGGTACGGCGCAGATCAACTTTCGCGGCATCACCACGCTTACCTCCGGCACCGCTCCGCTGGTATTGATAGACGGGGTGCCGGGCACCCTTACCACAGTTGCGCCGGAAGACATCGAATCAATCGATGTGCTGAAAGATGGCTCCGCAGCGGCCATTTACGGTACCCGGGGCACGAATGGCGTTATCCTGATCACCACCAGGAAAGTGAATGGAGCAATGCCCCCTACCGTAGATGTGCACAGCTACGTGACCACGCAGCGGATCAGGAGAAGGCTGGACTTCATGAATGCCGCGGAATACCGTGAACTGGTGGCCCAGGGGAAGCCCGGCGCTTTCGACTACGGCGCCAGTACCGACTGGATGGATGAGATCACCCGTACGCCCGTTTCCCACGTACATAATATCAGCCTCCGCGGCGGATCGCAGCAAACCAGCTATATCGTCAACCTGAACTACCGCAATATGCAGGGCCTGATCCTGCGGTCAGACAACAATATGCTGTATCCACGCCTGGAAGTGACCCACCGCATGTTCAACGGCAAGCTGCGCCTCAATGCCAACCTGGGCGGCTACCAGCAGACCTTCTTTGCCGGCACGGACGGTAGCAGCTATCGCGGCGATGTGTATCGCAACGGCCTGACCTATAATCCCACCGACCCGGTGAAAGACGCAAACGGCAACTGGACAGAGCATACGGACAAAACAGCCTATGCCAACCCGGTATCCCTGCTGATGGAAACCGAGGGCAAGCACCAGCACACCAATTTCAGGACACTGGGCACCATCACGTATGCTCCCATCGAGGGCCTTGAGCTGAAGCTGCTCGGGTCGCGCGACCTGTACAACAGCGTGCGCGGCTACTATGAAAGCAAACGCCACTACTCCACCCTGCGCGATGGCAGGAACGGCTATGCTTCCCGCGGCACCACCCGCTCGGAAGAGAACCTGCTGGAGCTGACAGCCAATTATCAGCATACGATCCGTGATCACGACTTCACCGCGCTGGCCGGTTATAGCTGGCGGGAAACCAGCTACCAGGACTACTGGATGCAGAACTGGGACTTCCCCACGGATGATTTTTCCTACAACAACATTGGCGCCGGCCTGGCGCTGGCGCGTGGCGAGGCGCCCCAAAACTCCTACCAGAGCCGGAACAAGCTGGTGGGCTACTTCTTCCGCCTGAACTACAGCTTCCGGAATAAATACCTGCTGATGGCCAGTATCCGCCGGGAAGGCTCTTCCAAATTCGGCCGGAACAACAAGTATGGTAACTTTCCCGCGATCTCCGCAGGCTGGAACATCCGGAACGAAAACTTCCTGGAAGGCTCCAGGGTGCTCAGCGCGCTGAAGCTGCGCGGTGGCTTCGGCATCACCGGCACGGAACCGACCGATCCTTACATGTCGCTGAACCGCCTCAACTTCGATACCTACACGCTCATTAACGGGCAATGGGTGCAGGTGATCAACCCGGCAACCAATGCCAACCCCGACCTGCGCTGGGAGAAGAAGGAAGAAACGAACATCGGGGTGGATTTTGGTTTGTGGAACAACCGCGTGACCGGCTCACTGGACCTTTACCGGCGCGTGACCCGCGACCTGTTGATGGATTATTCCGTACCCACGCCCCCCTACCTGTACAATACCATCCGCGCGAACGCGGCTTCCATGGAAAACAAAGGCATCGAATTCCAGGTGAACATTGCAGCAATCGATCAGGAAGACCTGAAATGGAATACGGCTGTGAACTACTCCACCAACCGGAACAAACTGCTCTCGCTATCCGACAGGAATTTCCAGCTTGCCGCCGGTTATTTTGACGCGGGCACCACGGAAGAGCCCATCCAGCAGCCGATTGCCCGCATCCAGATCGGGCAGCCGATCGGGAATTTCTGGGGCTTCAAATCCATTGATATTGATGACCAGGGCTACTGGATCATCGAGGGCAAGGACGGCCATCCCAAACCAATTGCCGACCAGCAGGCAGATGACAAGCAGGTACTCGGTAACGGCCTGCCCAAACATTACCTGAATTTCAACAACAGCATCAGCTACAAAAACCTGGACCTGAACGTGACCATGCGCGGCGCTTTCGGATTCCAGGTACTGAACACGCCCCGCATGTTCTACGCAGCGCCGGTGATGCTCACCCGCGGCAACCTGCTCCGGTCCGCCTACGATAACATTTATGGCAAACGCCCGCTGGCAGATGATCAGTCGCTCAACTACGTGAGCTACTACATTGAGCAGGGCGATTACTGGAAAATAGACAACGTAACAATAGGTTATAACATCCCGCTGAAGAACACACCGATAAAGGCGCTGCGGGTATACGCATCCGGTTCCAATCTCATCACTTTTACAAAATATTCCGGGATAGATCCCGAGACAGGCGTTACCGGTCTTACACCGGGGCTGGACGACAGGAACCGCTATCCCGCCACCACCACCTATACATTGGGTGCTTCCTTCACCTTATAATTGAAAACTGATCATGAAACCGGGCATAATACATCTCCTAACACAAGGTCATGTAAATGCGAGGTTCCATCCGACTATAAAAAAATTAAAATACTAACGGATGAAACGCATAAAGCAATATATCCTGGCGCTCACCATTGCCCCGGCCATGCTGGGCGCCTGTAACAATGATCTCGACGAGATCGTGTACTCCGATGTAACCGAACAGAGCTACACCTACGAAAGCGCTACCGCTGCCATGGGTATCGTATACGCCAATATGAGGAGCCTGTTTGGCCATACCAATTTCTACATGGTACAGGAAACCACTTCGGATGAGCTGGTAATGCCGGCCAACCCTTCCGGGTGGGATGACGGCGGCATTTACAAAAGGATGCACCTGCATACCTGGAATTCGGAAAACCCGCAACTGCTTAATATGTGGAACGCGCTGTACCGCGGCGTGACCAATGCCAACCGGGTGATCGCCCAACTGGAGTCCGGCAGGGTGCCCATATCCGCTGGCGAAACCCAGGCATCGCTGATAGCGGAAATGCGCGCCGCCAGGGCTTTTTTCTACTGGCTGATCTGCGACAACTTTGGTGATGCGCCGCTGGTGACCACTACGGCTACTGATCTGCCGGAGAAGGCCACACGAAAGCAGCTATACGACTTTACCGTAGCCGAGCTGACGGCCGCCATGCCTGACCTGAGCGGGGAAACAGGCAGCCCGATGCACGGGCGCTTCAACAAATGGGCGGCCAAAGCGCTGCTCGCCAATATTTACCTCAATGCCGAAGTGTATACGGGGGAAGCGAAATGGAGCGACTGTCTCCGTGAATGCAATGACATCATCGGCTCCAATCAGTACTCCCTGGAAGCGGATTACCACGATGTGTTCATTACGCAGAATGAGGCTTCGCGGGAGATCGTATTTGCTATTCCTTTCGATGAAAACCGCGGGGGCGGATTTTTTGTGGACATGTTCTCCTGGCATGCGGCGCTCCGCGACAAACGCGCGATGCAGGTAACACCCTGGGGGTCCGGCTCCGCGATGGGCGTATCCCAGTTCATTGATACCTATGATCCCGATGACAAGCGCCTGGCCAACACCTGGCTGATGGGCCAACAGTTTGCAATAGACGGGGTAACCCCGCTGAAGGGCTCCTATGATAAAGCGGGGCAAAACCTCGTGTTCACCAAAGATCTGCCCGATGGACTGTTTACCGGCGAGTCCGAAGGCTACCGGCAGAACAAGTTCGAGGTTAAAGTGGGCGCCCGTTTTGATCTCAGCAACGATTTTCCCTTTTTCCGCTATGCACAGGTGCTGATGATGAAAGCCGAATGCCTGCTGCGTGCCGGCGATGCCGGAGGCGCGGCGCAGATCGTATCCGATGTTCGCAGGCGCAGCTTCAGTGACCCGGGCAAAGCTACCGTTACCGGCGCCTCGCTGCTGGCCGATACCCGTTACCAATATGGCTATGTGGAAGATTATGCAATAGTGGACCCGGGTAATACCGATGTGGTGCCCTACGGCGGGTTCATGGATGAACTGGGATGGGAATTTGCCTGGGAAGCGCAGCGCCGCAGGGATAACATACGCTTCGGGGTGTTCACCAAAAAGAGCTGGCTCTCGCATCAACCGCAGGGCAACGACCGGACGGTATTCATGATCCCCCAGGCCGCCGTTAACTCCAATCCTAACCTTCAGTAACAGGTAATTTGAAGTAAATTAAGGAATGTTCATACCAAAATAGAAAATATGAGATCACTATTGATGCTGTCCGTTGTTTGCGCAGGATTCGTGTTACAAACAGCGGCACAGGAGAAAAAGAAAGGAACCGGTACAACGATCGAAAGCCGCGCGTCTTTGCGGCAGAATCCTTACAGGGAATTACCCCTCGGCGCTATCAGGGCCAGGGGATGGCTGCAGGAAATGCTGTTGCGGCAGAAAAGCGGGGCCACCGGCAACCTGGACAAGCTATATTCCGAGGTAATGGGTGAGCGCAACGGATGGCGGGGCGGCGATGGCGACCAATGGGAACGCGGCCCCTACTGGATCGACGGCTTGCTGCCACTCGCGTATATCCTGGATGATAAGGAGCTTATCGCCAAAATCCAGCCCTGGATAGAATGGACGATCAAAAGCCAGCAACCGGACGGCTACTTCGGCCCGTCAAAAGATTATGGCCCCGAGCCGGGCTTGCAGCGTGATCACAGCCGCGACTGGTGGCCGAAGATGGTAATGCTGAAAGCCCTCAAACAATACTATTCCGCCACCGGCGATCAACGGGTTATTCAACTGATGACGAATTACTTCCGTTATCAACTGAAAGCGCTGCCCTCCAAACCGCTGGATCACTGGAGCTTCTGGGCAAGATACCGGGGTGGCGATAACCTGATGATGGTGTACTGGCTGTATAATATTACCGGTGACGCTTTTCTGCTGGAGCTGGGAGAGCTGATCCATCAGCAGACCTTCGATTATACCACCGCATTCCTGGAAAGGGATATGTTAGCCACCCCGGGAAGCATCCACTGCGTGAACCTGGCACAAGGCATCAAGGAACCGGTTATCTACTACCAGCGCCACCCGGAACAAAAGTACCTGGATGCCGTGAGGATCGGCTTCGCAGACCTTCGTAAGTTCAATGGCATGGCGCACGGGCTGTATGGCGGCGATGAAGACCTTCACGGTAACAATCCTACCCAGGGCTCGGAGTTTTGCTCGGCGGTAGAAATGATGTTCTCGCTGGAAAGCATGCTGGAGATCACCGGCCAGGTAAGCTTTGCGGACCACCTGGAGAAGATCGCCTTCAATGCATTGCCCGCGCAGGCCACGGATGATTTTATGCACCGCCAGTATTTCCAGCAGGCCAACCAGGTGATGGCTACCAACAAGATGCGGAACTTTCACACCAACCATGCCGGCACCGATCTGTGTTATGGCCTGCTCACCGGTTACCCCTGCTGCACATCCAACATGCACCAGGGCTGGCCAAAATTCACGCAAAATCTCTGGTACGCTACAGCCGATAGCGGCCTGGCCGCACTGGTGTACGCTCCCAGCGAAGTGAAGGCCACGGTAGCCAACGGCGTAAGTGTGACTTTCAAAGAGGAAACCAATTATCCTTTCCGTGAGGACATCCGGTTCACGCTCACCATGGCCGGCAAAGCGCGTTTCCCCTTTCACCTGAGGATACCTGCCTGGTGTAAAAATGCATCCATCCGCATCAACGGCGAAGCCTGGAAACAGGCGGAAGGCAACCAGGTTGTGAAGATAGAACGGGATTGGAAATCCGGCGACGTAGTAGCGCTCACCTTGCCGATGCACATCTTCACGAATACCTGGCACGAGCGATCCATTTCCATTGAGCGGGGCCCGCTTACCTATGGACTGAAGATCGGCGAGGAAATGAAGCTGGTGAAAAATCCAAATCCTCCCGGCTCATATGGTGGTGAGGAGTTTTATGAAGTCCGCCCCACTACCCCCTGGAATTACGGACTTATCGAAACCGGCCGCGACCAGATGGAAGCGCAATATAAAGTGGAGCAACGCGACACGGTGAGCCAATACCCCTGGAACCTGGAGAACGCGCCGATCAGCATCCGGGCAAAAGCCAGGCGTATCCCTTCCTGGCAACTGTACAATGAAATGGCAGGGCCGCTGCCCTATAGTATGACGTACATGCTGGAGTCCGCAGACGAAGAAGAAGAGATCATGCTGGTGCCCTATGGTTGTACGAATCTGAGAATATCACAGTTCCCGGTGGTGGACAGGCGGTGATCTGCATTATTTATTTTATATTTACCTGGTAAAGATCCTGCGTGAAGATTAAAGCCGCTATATTGTTCCTCTGCCTGCTTACCTACATAGCAGAACTGGTAGCTTTGCCGGCATATTGTATGCCTGCCTCTGAAGAAGCATCGCCATGCGCAGCGAAAACACCATGCGGCAGTACGTGCCAAAAACCCAGGCAGGAAAAAAAAGATAACACTGAAGAAAGCCAGCGCGATTGCTATTTAAACTGCCCGCTTTGTTATGTTATGACGCTGCCCGGCGCTGTGCTTCCAGGCAAATGCCCAATAGACGTTAAAAAGGAATACACACTATATTCCTCTTCTTACCTTTTCATCTTTTGCGCTACTACCTGGAAGCCTCCGGACGCGTGCTGACACATATCAGCCATTCTTTTGAAATCAATTTTACTTTCATTTAAATCAATAATATGAAAAAGGCATTCTTATTGGCTGCAGCAATCATGTTGCTGGGCGGTTCCGTAGCATTCGCAAACGGCGAACCCAAGGATAAAAACAAAGGCAGGAAACCCGCTTGTACGGAAAATACCTGTTGCAAACCTTGTCCAAAACCTTGTCCCAGGCCTTGTGCGCCGGCAGGCTGCGATAAGAGCAAATGCAGTAAAGGATAAAACCCCGAGGTTTTATCATACGAAAGCCCCCGTTAATGCGGGGGCTTTTTCAATGGCTTTTACCTTGCTTCCCGAAATAAGTATAGTCCTGTGAGTTGGAGATGGTTGATAGAGTTACTTCCCGATACAGAAATTAGATAATAGTTACATTCAACTATAAATCAAATTTTTACAACAATTCTAATAAACAAAAGTAACAAATGAGTAACAGAGATTACAGTAATATCCGTAAATATTCCGAATCAAATCAATACACCAAAAAAGGGAAAATCTCACTGCAATAAAAGAAAAACATTTACGTTCAAATGACAAATTTATCAACCGTTGATATTTATATAATTTGAAACAGGATACAGTCTCCTTGAATTTCTCCATTCGATCCTTTGAACCAACGTTGCCCATTATGGCAGACAGTTTAACTTAAAAGGCTTTATTGTAAGTTACCCCCAGTTACTCAAAAGCTTTGGGAGTACTAGTTGTACACCCTTCGATAATGTTCACGTTACCTGAACATTTGCTGGATATTATCACCATTTATGTCAATTTTGAAGAAAATATTCCGCAAACAAAATTATTGAGTTGGGAAAAACAATCAACAAGAATATTAGAAAAGCCAGGCAAAGGAAAAGATGACGAGGTCATGGGTGGGCATTTTGACGTAGTGGTGAATAAGGGAAAAGCGTATATATTTCATTTCACTCATCCAAGAAGAAAAAAGCATGCGCCGGCGCCATGGAATTCATTTGATAATAAACGAAGTGTGATACAATTAGCCGAACTGAAATATGTTAATGGAGAAATAGTCTGTGATCGTGATGAACCGGTTTCTATTCAGCTAAAATAACTTGCAGAGAACGCTAACAACTTTTATAGTCATCATTTTATAATGAAGCAGTTGGGAGGAAGGGGGCAGAAAATACTTACGCCGTTTCCCTGGGGAAATGCGGAAACTATAAAGCATATTACAAATCGTGCCTTATTGAAGCATTAGTTAAGGTGGGGCAGGTGTTCTATAAAAGTACAAGTGAAAGCGAAGTAAATATCGTAAGTAGCATCCGTATATAATATCCGTATATTGCATCTGTTGGGAAATTTCGGACGGAGAAGGTAGCCTTTCAACTGGCATGCTGTATGTAAACGTCTGAAACCTAGTTATCGCAGAGGAGCATTTTCCTTTAATCAGGCTGATGCACTTCATTAATCTTCTCCCAATCAATCATCATGGAATATTTTTCGAGAATGGAAAGGAATTTCTCATTTTTAAAAAATGGCCGGTATAAGAGATCAACTTCCAACATTTTCTGCAGATGTTCGTTTTTCAGTCCAAAAGAAAGCGCCAAATCAAAATTCTTAAAGAATTCCCTAGTATTACCCGTGGCAGCATAAAGCTCGGCCAATGTACTCGTTGCTGTCGCCAGTTGGGGGGCCAACTCCAAGGACTTATAGACCGCATCGAATCCTTCCTGATATTTAGTGATCATCCGCAGACTATGGGCGAGGGCATTCCATGCTTCGGCATGTTCGGGTTCCAGTTCAACCGCTTTTTCATAGACTTTGGCGGCTAGGTCATGATGCCCCATATCGGAATGCGTCGCACCAAGCATCAAATAGGTCATAAATTGATTGACATCTTTCTTTAGCATTTCATCCAATATCGCCAGCGCATCTTTATACCTGCCTTGTTTAGTGAATATACTTGACCTAAAATAGGCAATCTGTTGGTAGTGTTGGGCACTTATTCTCGTGGTATTGTCAAAACTTTCAAGCGCTTTGTCGTATTGTTGCTGATTGTAGTAGGCCGTGCCCAAGTAGAAATGAGCAGGGTGGTATTCAGGATACAACTGCACAGCTTCGGAAAGCAACTGGATTTTTTTATCAACGTCTACAGTGTTCAAGGCTTTTTCAAAGAGGATCGCCGCCTTTCGGAAATGATCAAAAGTGTCTACTTCGTTCTCAGTGATAGTGCCGATCGTTAAAGACTCAAATAAGTCCAGATAATCGGTTGTAACCGGAACGTGATTGGGGCTGAACAGCTTGTCTGCACTGGGCTTTATTTTAAAACTCTCCTGCATCTCTAATTCCGGGTCGGAATGGATTACGAATACCTTGTCCACTTTATAGTGATCGACTTTTTTTAATTCGAGAGCTCTGTTCAAGCTCCGTATGGCCGCACTCTTAATATTGGTTTCGCGTGGCTTATCCTTGGGGTCTGAAAAAAAGGGGATTCTGGCCAGCACAATATTAATTTTCGGTACGCTATTACCCAAGGAATTCTCTGGAACCACCAGGGAAGAAAGTACCTGGCCGATCCCATCGAGATTTTCACGGTTATTTGCAGCCATCAAGACCACCTCATCTGCTAAGATGGACATGGTAATACCTGCAATATCGGTAATACCGGTACGTGAATCGATCAACAGGAAGTCGGGTTGAAGTTGTGTTTTGATCTGTGCCTTCAGGTTATAGAAAAAATCGACCCCAATGCTATCTTTTTCATAGAAGAGCCTATTCCAATTAAGCATTGCGAGCTTTTTCCAATATTCCCGGCTGGAGGTATTGCCTGCAGCAATCAGGAATAACTTTTGGTGGGGTTTCTTTAATATCTTGATTTCAGTGACAAAGTCCATTATGTTCTCCGGCACACGGCCTTTGTTTGAAAACTCGTAGATATAGTCAACAATGCCTTTCTTGATAGTTTTTCTCTCTATGTCTTCAGCAAACTTGATATGGAGTCCCGGTGCTTCAAGGTCAAAATCGAGCATACAAACTTTCTTCCCGAATTCGGCAAGTTTGGTTGCAATGTTTGCCAGCGCCAGCGATCGGCCGACGCCCCCTTTATATGAATAAAATGTTATTGTTTTCATCTTTTGCTTAGCATATAGCCATGAGCATTCCGGTTTTTCTGACCCGTTCCTTAAACGCAAGGGTTTGGGAAGTATCAGCAAATTGAAAGAGCTTGTGTGCTTTCTTATTGCTGGGCAATGCAGTGTTTGCCACGGTCTGCGTTGGTTTCGTCAATTCGTATGGTGTGTTGAGAATGTCCTGATCGATCTTCAATATTTCAGAAAAGGCACGGATCATTTTTTTTGACATGGCACGTTTCTTATTGAGTACTTCAGAAACAACGCCACTGCTCCCTATTACAGGAACTAAATCTTTTTGTTTCAGGTCCATGTATTCCATTTTCATCAAGATGATGTCGATCGGATGACCTTGGGTCACCGGAGCATGCTCCTCTTCATACAATTGGACCAATTTAGCGATGAGCTCGAATTGCGAGATTAAATCCGGATTATCCTCAAAATCTTCACGGTCACCAAGGGCCTCCATCATATGGATGGCCTCATTATAATCCTCTTCGGTTTTTATCAATTTGAAATTCATAGCGTTCATTAAAACATTTCCACTGAATATTGCTTATTCAATTCACAGAGCTTGTCGTATTCAGCGTGGGTTCCAATCCACTTAATATACATCCTTGATTGCTTGAGTTTCGGATGGAATTGGTACTTAAGAATAACACGCAAATGGTTTCCTTTTACATCAATCACAACTCTTTCCGTTACCTTTTTCTCCCATGTGCCAAGAATGTCAACAGCCTTTGCGCCAAAGGTTTCCACAATATCCTGGGGTTTTTCCCAAGTGGAAGCTTCTACCAGAGCTAACCAAGCCCAGAGTCCGTTGGCAGCATTCGCATTTTGTTTGACATAATCGCTTATAGACTTTCTTTTGATAACGTGAACCATGTGAAGTTGCTGCTTGCCAAATTATTACGATTATGTCCTATGTTGCAAATATAAGTAATTTTCCTCTCAAAATGAGAGTTTTTACACATTTTTTAAGAAATCTGACAAACATAAAATATAACATTCTGATTATTAGATACATATAATTTTTCGAAGTGCGGCATAGGATAACGATAGCATAAGGCAATAGGGGATAATTAAATAGTTGCTCAGGTCGCACCATATGACTGCCCTTTATAGGGATATCATTTGTCCAAGTTTAATTCCGAAATTTAATACAGTTTTATCAAGTGAATTCGGTAAGTGACGACCCATTTATTCGCTCAACAAGCCTACGGGAGGACCTTTCGGATCTGCCAATAAATACCCCTTATCACATTGTCTGAAAGATAAAGCATATTTTTTCTTGCAACCATTTGGAGGAATTGAACGGATAAAGATACTAGTGAAACAAAGCATACGGTAGCATTGGTAACGACGGAAGCAGACACGATAATGAAACAAAATCTGTAACAGCAAGAACCGTATGCCGACAATATTACCTAATGATCTTCCTTGGGAATGGATGATGGGAACCTTTTTGAAGAGCGGATCACTGATATAGCGACTCATTAGATTAGCGCTTCAGAGATGGAAGCGTATACAGTAGTGAAGGAATTCAAATCACCGGCACACAGAGAAGACGTTTGTTTATACCGATGTACCGGAATTGATTTATAAAGTTTAAATCGACATCGTTACATATTAGGTGTCAAATAACCGCCTTATTAGACTGAGAAATTTCTTACCTATCACCCTGATTAGGTTGAACTGACCGGATAACATTCTCCTGTTTCAAGTTATTTTCTTTCTTCATTATAATTGTGTCAGGTTGCAATCTAATACTCTTAATAGTTTTATTGAGCTCCTCAAGTCCTTTTATTTCTAATGGGCTCCTTATTTGTATAGATTTGTCCTCCTGTTTCAAAAACAGCAATGATATCATTAAAATGGTTACAGATATACCCATGAAGAAATTCCCTAGCTTGAATGCATTATATGCATGCAGCAGATTAGTACCCTTGTGGTTATTTATCGCCTTATTAATATCAACTGAGTTCAACAAGTCGCGTACTTCTTCCGCCACAAAAAGCTCCTCCGGCTTATCCTTGAAAGAGATTACATTATTAACTCCGGGAGACCGGTATTTGAACTCTGTTATTTTAAAGTTTTTTATTGCGTTTCGTAAAGATAGCATATAGGAAAAAAATGCGAGCAATACGGTAATTAGTAAAACGACCTTGAATATTATTGGAACTGATTCAATCTTATCAACCAGAAAGGGTATCAGTAATCCAAGTAAAGAGAATACAATCGCCGTTTGGGAAACGATCAGGTTGGTCTTGCCTTCTATAATTTCCATTCGTCTGTTTTCCTGGTCATCTAATCGATGCAGAAAATTCCTATGGGCAATGATTTTCTCTAGGCCTTCAGACAATTGATAGGCCTCTGCACCGGTATTTGATTCCTGATCTGTTGGGCCATTTGAATAAAGCCCTAGGTTTTCAAAAGTTTCTTTGAAATTCATCTTTGCTTATATAACTCCTCGATTATACTGTCCGAAATTGGTAAGCCAGTTTCCTCTTCCAACCATGCCCATTGTCCATTAGGATTAACTTCTAAAAAGAAATATCGTCCATCAACCGTTTTTATTAAATCTATGGCGCCAAAGCTTAAACCCAGACTTTTCAACAACAATATGCAAAGGTTCTTTATGGGCTCGGGTAACGAAGATGGACTGAAAGTCAGTTGCTTTCTTCGCCAATCGGTAATTGTTTCCGCATCGGACTGAGAATCAATCTTTGCAGCAAAAACTTTGTCGCCGACTACTGTAACGCGGAGTTCATATTCTTTTTTTATATTTTGTTGAAAAATGCAGGGCGTTAAATCGGTTTCATCAAGTCGGCTAACGTGATCTTCTGTTACTTTACTTGTATATATGAACGATGGTTCCGAGCCGCCCGTAATTCTAGTTCTGGAAATAGGCTTTACGATTATTTCTTTGTGCTTTTCATAAAACGCCCGAACATCATCCTTATGATTCGTAACCAATGTAAACGGCACCTCGAACCCTAATGCTCTAGCGGTTTTTAATTGATAAAGCTTATTCTCCGCTTTAAAAACTCTGAAAGGATCATTCAGCCAGAAGGCATCAACCGTTGCAAATAAATTCTCAATCAACGCATCAATTTCGCCTTCCAGGTATTGGAGCTCAGCATGATTTTCAATGGTAAGCCGAGGCCTTTGTGTACGACGAAACCAAATTGACCTGTAAACGTCTTTCCCTAAGACCGAATATTTAAAATGATCACCGATTTGAAACTTCCAATCAAAGGTAAGCAGATCTTCACAATTAAATCTCTTGTATAATTTGCCCGACGCATTGAGCTTATTAATAAGATAATCGGCAGTGAAATCGCTTTTATGGGTTATTATTAACAACATCTTTATCGATCTGAATCGCTTTCTTCGTTATAAGTCCTTGTTGCAGTCTCCGTTATCGCCACGTACTGACTAAGAGATTTGTCTTTGTCAGAATCAGACGCTTCTGTCTTTGTAAAGGTCCCCGTCATTGTCGCCATGCTTGCCGTAAAATCCCTGTCAGAATCGGAATTTTCACCGTGTGTTTTTGTTCCAGTCTCTGTTGCCATCATTCTAGACAGCACAACAGGTATTCCCGTCAATTTGTCAATATTTAGATTTAATTCTTTGTCATAAACAATTGATGAGAAGTCTAAAGGTTCGCCATTCGGTCGTTCTTTAAATTGAAATATAAAAGGTTTCATAGTATATAAGTTTTGATGGACAAAACAAGTTCTTGAATTAAAATACTGGATACTACAAGCAGCTAAAAATAACAAATATTTCAGAATAAATAATAACCATGTTGATGGTAACTCCGCACATTTAGAAAGAGCGCGGTGCTCATTTGACAACTTGGCAATTTCCCTCTTTACTCGCTCCTCGGATCGGGCTTTGTAGGCATGCATCCACATTTTGCAACTTTGATGCAAGAGCAAATTTCACTCCCAATCATTCTATCTTTGAAAGATGTATCCGTTGCCGCCTACAGTATTGCTTTTGGGATATGGGATAACTTATAGAGTTAGGACCGGCCCTTTATTCTTTGGAGATTATATACCGGTTGTGAAGAGTAGAAAATACAGATATCCTCATACCCTCTTAAGGGTTGCTTATTGGAATTTAAAAAATTAGTGGCAACGCTCTTTATCCAAACTATTTTATACTTAAACCAGATGGATTACTCTCAATAAGCTGCCCGGCAAATCGTCCTGCCCCCTTTATGCGACTACACCTTTGGGTTTAAGCAGACGCTTATATTCTATCCACAGTTTAGATAAATCAATTTTACCGTCCTAAGATTATTCGTTATACCATATGGCAAATCACATGACACCATGTCCATACAATTATCCGGAAACTCCGATAGTACATTCAAACAATCCCCTTCAATTACTGAATATATAATCTTGTCAATCTCCATGTACTCCTCTTTTTCTGTCGCGATTACCATTCAGTTTAAATATATTTTACTCGCCTGGTTCCGTTTAAAGGAAGCCTCGTAGCGCACATATCCGTAAGCATTTAGGTCACGAATACACCTATGATATGTCTTAGAGGAAGAAATTTTCGCTAGCGGCATAATATCGTAGCTATATGCCTCGACCGGATTCCTACCTTCATGGCTCTGCCAATACTGTAAGATGGCCGAGAAAACACCGATATGTGTAATGCTGATCCGGGGATCATTTTCAATGGCCCTGAAAAATGTGGCCAATTTCTCATTTGTATCCATACCCTACTTCTAAACTATCGTCAAACCATGTTTCCTTACATTCATATGGGCCAGGTTCTGGGAATTGGCTACCGATAGATTCACCTCCTGTTCTTTTTTGGGATTAAGTAGCTCATTCAAACCAACCCTTTTCCCGGAAGTACCTTGAATCAGCAACCGACCGTATTGTGGATCAGCAGTAACCTCAAAGCATTCCTTCTTACCGCTAATTTCCAACTCAATCATCGCTGCTTCTCCGTCCTTAAGCTTCTGCTCCAACTCTTCCTTATCGATACCGGCAGCAAGCTTGTTTATTTCTTTTTCAAGATCAAAACCATAATCAGGTGGAAAAACCTTCATTACGAAGTCTCCACTGGCATCCCGATCATTAAAATCAAGCTGGCGCCAGGCCTGGTCGTTTAGCTGCACTGCGCGTCCCTCAAGAAGATGTTGAACATGCAAAGCTGTAAATGGTGCATCTCTGGTGAAACTTTGCCCTCTAACAACAGTTTCGCTTCCCTCCATCGTCAGGGCGGCATCATATCCCGTCATCTCATACTTCCCATCGCCATCCGTCTTAAAGTGAAGCAGAAAGTCCATCTTTCTATCTGCTGCCGTATAGTATGATACTGGGACTTTAAAAGCAGGAACACCTTTAGCAATCAATCTGTCAATTTTTTCTTTAGCTTGTCCAAAGCCGATGCGCGCAACCTCATCCCGCAATTGTTCCTGCGCTTGTTTTTCTCCTAAAGCTTCCCTCTTCAATTCCTTCTTCAGTAGAAGGGGGCGAAACAAACGCAGTAGGAAGGATCTCCCCCTGTTCGGGTAAAGGCGCTCTTCCAGCCTTTTTACATCTTCCTTGATCGCTATCAGCGCGATTCTCTCCTCAATATTTTCCGTTCCGGTGTACTTCCTTCTGATCTTCTCCAAGTGGCTCAGCTTTGCTTTAAGGAATCCTTCCCTACTAACTGCTTGTGGCAACTCTTTAGCTATCATTCGCTCACCATCTTGCCAGCGCCGGTAATCATCCAATACCCGATTGATTTTCATATCTAAATCCATTCGCTTCTACGGGAGAAAAATTTACCCCACCATCCAATGGCAGGGCAAATTCCAATGTGCAGATAAAAAACTGGCTCAAACACCCATTCCCTTTTTTGCCTCCTGACGGGCTGCATTGGAATGTTTCTCACCTTCTTTCATTCCATCAACACGCAATTCCATCCGTTGCTCCATACTTAACTTACGTGCCTGATCATCATAGATATCCAACGTCTTAAACTTCGGATTGGGAGCGATAAAGTATGTTTTATCGTCCGCACCGGTCACCCGGACGAGCTCGCCCTTCTTCAATCTGTCAAATACCTCCAAACGCCTTGTGTCATCTTTAAAATCTTTAATAGCAAATTGTTCTGCAGCTTCGGAAAGTACAAAGCCATAGTTAGGATGACGGCTCTTAATCAGGCTAAAGCCATCTTTGTCCACCTCTTTAGAATCTACAGCAGACCAGCCAACGTAAGGCTTCTGGTTCCTATCCAACAGTTCCTTCTCCAGCGCTCCCCCTTTCAACATTTTTGAAACTTCGTCCAATGTGTAATTATGGCTTTTGTTTACATAAACCATCACCTCTTTTACATCCTGTACCCCTGGCTGCAATAAAGTAGCACGGTACTTGTTAAAAAAATAGAAATCACCCTCACTCCCCTTAGTCAAAACAGGGCGGGTTACTAATCTCCCTTCCTCGGTATCCTTACTAAAGGTTTTGGAAATACCGGGTTGACCATGCGCCATCGCTTCCCGCACTTCATCTATTTCCTTCGCAGAATAACCAATGTCGCTCATCTGATTGGTTATAAACCGTTCATTCTTCATGTTCATTTCCCTCTATGTTTTAAATTTTCCAACGTTAGTATATTATAAAAAGGCGGCTTTGAATTCACTAATTGTGCAACAGACCGGTCATCGCTGAAAATGCACTTAATTCAATCCACACATGTTCATGGCTCAATCCGGCCTAAGTGCCTTGGCAATTGTCCGGTATTTTATAGAAACTTCAAGGTGCCGACCGCCGTGCTTTTCCAGTAACTGCAAGACCAATTTCTTTTTGTCCGGAATAGTAAATTTTGGAAATGCAAAGACGACCTGCTGTTCGGATCTTGCCCTGACCTTCTCAATATCTCCCACTACGAGCAACGGCCGCATTTCCAACTCCTGGGACGCCGTACGTTTGGACTGCTTCCTATCTCTGACAAAGAACCGTAGTTGCTCGATATCATAATTGATATAGGAGTCATTCTCCAGTTGCACTTGGAAGTATAGTAGATCATGGTCAATGTACACGCCGTTTAGATCAAGTGCTATATCGTACTTTCGCTGACGTTTTCCCTTTATGGTCCCTTTCCTTTTTGCGATCCGATCTGCGATCCCATTTATTCGGTGTTCGTTGTCAGAATATTCACTAAATTCTACAACCGGATCTGCGGAATCATCCCTATTCAACTTCAGGTTAAGTATGCCCGGATGATCCGCATAAGTTAACAGAAAAGAATAAAGACTTCCATCAGCAGTAATAACTGTTAGATTACTGTCGTCAAAATCCCGTTTGGCGCCCTTTACCTGTAAGACGTTCTCCACATTGGCTGCTTTTTGCACCAGTATCTCTTTACTCCCACGATCCACACTCTTAATCGAGTACGGAAAAATGAGATTGGTCGTTTTGTCTGCGGCAATGCTCAATCCCAAAGGAGCCAATGAACCGCCCATTTTAAGTGCTCCCTGCGCTGCCACATCATGATTAAAAAATAGTTGCATCACACCCAACACGAATACCATCATCACTCTCATACTTCTAGTCTTTATGTTTTACCATTAAGCGTCTTCTCGCTTGTTCATGTCCTTCAGAACTACTTTATAGCCGGCCTTGACCGTTACCTTGATCACTTTTACCTTTCGCTTTAACAGATTCTTCGCTGTCTCGATACCGGCAGACATGGCTTGGGCACCGATAGAGGGATCAAGGGATGCCAATCCCAGACTCTGCATGGACCTATCAACGGATTCCTTTGCTACGTCCCGGGTAATTGCACCGGGAATGTAAACCCCATTCAGCCCATCCATGTCATAGACCGCCAGGTTGACAGGAAATAAATAATTGTCATAAAGGATACTTTCAATGCTGATGGCCAGTCTTTCACCTGAAACCTCTGCAACGCCAAAAACGAAATGGTCTTTGGGTATCATCCTTCCGTTGCAGTAAATGTCATCGGTCAGTCTAAGTTTCACAATGGACCCACTTGTTACGGTCTGCGTTTCATGCACAACGGCGCGGATTGCCTTTATCCCTTCTTCCCGCTCCGTTCCGTTATCCAGTGAAAAGAACCCTTCGCCTCCTGATTGCTCTGAACCCATTGAATCCAGCACAGAAATTAGGCGTTCAGGCGCTTCTGCTGTAACTGGAAACACTTCCCCTTTACGTTCCGACGAAGTCTTACGCAGACCTTCCCTTACTCTATCGGGATGCTGAATATCTAGTATCTTATCCAGCATGCCGCTTAACTGTCTTAATTCCGGGTCCTCTCCTCCTCCCTCATCCATGGAAACTAACATCTCCTCCAGCCGGTCAATATCTTTTGATCCAACTTCCCGCTCACTGCCATCAGATGAAGCAGAATACTTCGGCACCGTCGGTTGCTCCTCTGCTGATTTCAAGGATTCATTGAGGACCTTCAATTTTTCATATACTTTCTGCTCATTTGGATCGGCGTTACCTCCGCCCATAATTACAGTTCCAAGCTCTTCCTGCTGAGCATCCACTATGCTTCCGGAATCCTGTGCTTTCTCCAAATAGGGATCTCGGGACGCCATTCGCTGGTGTTCCAGTGAATCCTTTTCTGCACGGGAATAGAAAGCCAACTTATCAAGACTTCGTTCAACTTTATTGGAAGCTGCCGGTAAACGGGTATTGAGTTCATTAACTTCAACAACTGCCACACCTTTACCTTTACCTTTACCGCCTCCCATACTCCAAAAAATGAGGGTCAGGAAAGGAACCATCAGTAGCGGCAGGACCGTCATAAATTTACGCTCCCTTAAGAACTTCTCACTCTTCATCTTCTCCATATTCACAGTTCTGTTTATGTCACAACAACAATTCAATTTTTCAACTTCTCTTTCATCAGCCTCTCAGCAGTCCTAAGGCTATCCTCCCATCCAGGTCTTTTCCGGAGCATATCCCGCAATTCCTCCCGTCCCGATTCACTTAGCTTTAAACTATCCAGATCGATGCGTGCGGCTTTCAAGCGTGCATAAACTTCTAAAAGACGTATCTTATGATCTTCTGCGATATTGCGAGGAGGCATGGACATCGGCACTACATAAACCCGTTGCCTTTCGGAAAATATAGGTACCAACCGCTTACCCACCAGTATATAGATGGAACAGCCTAGCGCGCCCGCTATGAACAGCACAAGCACGCCTATTTTTAATTTTCTCCCTAGTTGCTCGGACTTGCGTTGCATCCAATTTGCCCAGCCCCGTTGGAAGCGCAATATCCGTCCTGCGATGACCCCTGCTATCCTATCCTGCCGCTGCGCAGCCGCAGAATCCTGTCTATCTTTTTCCTGTCTTCTCATGGCTTATCTATTCTTCACACTGACATCTTTGTTCTCCAAAACCTTCCAACGCTCAATTAAGAATCCGTGCGGGTTATGGTCGCTCCGGGAAACATTCCTTAGATAACCCTCAGAAACAAGACTTCTCCTAACAACTGTGGTCGTTCTGGTAATCGTCTGCGTGCCTTTATACCTGAAATAAAATGGATAGGTGTCAATGTTCACATATACGCTATCTGCTTCAATTCCCTGGCTGATATTGGCACTGATTACATTGCTATAGTAATTGCTTTCCTTCAGATTATCATACTGTCTCTTTGCCGACTCATCCGCTAAATAGAGCGACTTATTTATATTTTCCTCAATAGCCTGTTCATCAGGCGACAGGGTAAAGAAATACGTATGAAATGTTTTAACGTGATCACGGATTTCTACCGGAATATTGTCTCTTCTATCCGAAGCAAAGGCCTCCAACGCTTTCCCATTCGCCAGCACGTACAATCGGTCCTGCGACATCATCGCCACTGAGAAGCTTTTATAAATGGCATAACAGCATAACTGTACGGAACTAATGACTGTAATAATTGCTATTAATCGTGTCTGCCTGAATGCCGTGTCGATATTCTTCATCTTCCTAAACATGCCATCCTCCTTTTTCAATCCTGTTGCTCAAGAAAATGTACCTATCCTTTTCCTGACGCTTTATCACCATCCAGTTTATTCTCCATCATCATCCCGGCACGTCCCATTCCGCGCCCAATAGCGCCCATAACACCACTTCCTGACTCTTTACCACTCATTCCTTCCTGGATATTCGTTCCCATATTTGCAATATTATCCGCTGAACGCAGTGCCCTGGAACCTACCATGGATGCCCCACCGGTGGCAGCACCCATGGCCATACTTCCCGTGCTCGACATTATGCTGGTAACCTTTTGCATCATCCCGCCGCCTCCGGCCGCATTAACGATAAAGCTTGCAACACTCGGTACGGTGAAGTAACCCACGATGCCAATCAACATAAACACCAAGTACCCTGTGTCCTGTGCACTGAAAAAAGTGTCGCCCGAATCACCAATCTGGTCAAGATCAAGCTTTAACATTCTCTCCTGGATCTTGCCTAAGATGGCGCCAAAGATATTGGCAACTGGCAGCCAGAGGTACACGTTCAGATATTTGGCAAGCCAGGCGGTAAAGGTCTGCTGCAGCCCGTCATAAATAGACAGAGCAAACACCAAGGGACCAAGGATACCTAGCACAATCAGCTGAAATATCCGAAGTGTATTAATACAGAGAGATGCTGCCTGGAAGAGAATCTGCAATATTTCACTAAGCCACTCTTTCACCGTATTACGAAAATTATAGCTTGCCTTGGCAAATGCAAATTTCACATCATTTCCAAACGCATCAAACATACCCTCGCTTGGTGTGGGATCATCTTCCCCTATTCCCTTGGTATATTTCAACCATTTCTCCCGGTTTCCCTCACCGTTTATGCCAACGTACATCTGCCAGGCATCGGTTCTCATGATTGCTTCCTCTTTTTGCTTAAGCAGCACTTGAATTGCCTTATCCGAATCTTCTACCATTGCGGCCGTAGCGGTAACGGTCGGCTTCATAATGCCATTAATGACACCTAGAACCAAGGGGAAAAATGTTATGCAGAACCCGAGGACAAATGGCCGCAACAGCGGGTAAAAATCAATCGGTTCAGCATTCAGGATGTGCCGCCATACCCGCGATGCAATATAGAACATAGCCCCTAGGCACCCTATGGAACGGCCTACGTCAATCAAATCCTCACACATAGGGATCATCTCTTCATACAGCGTATCCAGCACGCCGTGTAAACTGTGAATTTTATCACCCACTGTTTGTGCCCAGGACAGGCATGGCAACAACACCCCTATTAACACTAAGCTTACTTTCCTACCCATCTTCCACATACTCAACCTCAATATTTGTATACGCAGCCTATTCTTCTATTCCATGCATCGTGGACAACACATCCAGCTCCCTTTGTGCCCTAGCCCTTTGCAAACTTAAAATGGATGTACTTTGATTGAAATCACGCAAAAACAATAGTTTATCCTCCATATCGGTACAGATACGATCGATTGCTTGGATACGCTCATCATCGCTCATCCGTAAGTCTCCGTTGGTGGTAACCAGGATAAGCTCGTCCAGATTACGGAGGGAAAGCTTAAAAAGGTTATCATATACTTGTCCCAGATACACGAGTTCACCTGGATTAAACTGCCCACTGCTTCTGAATTGCTTGTAGGCATTTCTATACTCTTTAATCAGCTGTATCTGATAGTCAATCGTCAGTGGTATCTTCCTGTACTTTCTAACTGCTGGACTTACCTCCATCAGCCCATCAAGAAAAAGTTTGTGAAGTTTAAAATTCCCTTCTGAAATATCCTTGATCGCCCCATATCCATTACTCAGCACCCGATAACTCGTCTTCAGATCATCCAGTATCTGCTTAAACTGGCTCAGCTTCTCCACATTAAGCAACAGCACAGCAATCTCGTGCGCCTGTCCCCAACTTTTGATCCATCCTGCCGTTACTATAAAGAGTATGAGCATCATCTTCCTTATCATCATCCACCTCCTTTATTCTCTCCACAATGATTTCTAAAACGCCTTATCGCAACTTATCAATACCATAGATCCATTCAACTTCAGCCTGCTCCTCCTTTTCCCGGAAACGATTCAAGGAAAATAACAGGGCCTCATTTCCATACGCCTTTGCAAAATGGTATTGATCCAGGCACTCCGCATGCAGCAGGTCGATCATATTGATCCGTTCGTCGTCGGTCAACTCCATTTTACCACTGGAAGTAACGGCCATCAGATCATTCACTAGGTATAAACAATCTTTCATAAGCCTTTGATAGGCTTTGTCCACTTCTTCCAGCTCTTCTTCGGTTAACATTCCCTGATTTTGCAATGTCAGCTTATTCTGCTGATGTAGTTTCATAATATTTACCTGCATCGCAATGATTTCCCCCACTTTGGGATAACGCTTAACAATTGGATTGATTTCTTTTAATGAATGGAAGAATAGTTCATGCAGGTTAAATTCACCACCTTTAAACTGTCTCGCCACAGATAATCCCTTCTGGGCAATATCCCAGCCCTTTTTTACATAACCCTTGTAAACCCTAAGGGCGGTAATCTGTTGGGCAAGGTATTTTTTTTGTGTTTTCTTTTGCCTGAACCACTCAGAAAATGTTTGACCCTTAGCTATGTGTCCAATAAAAAACAATACTAAAACCACTATACTCCTTCTTATTCTCATACGCCGCTAATAATTCAACCCTCTCTTAACTTTCTTTTCCTCCTCTGGACTAACCGATCGGATCGCTATTGCGCAATCGGGAATCTTGTCAACGGAAGTGTTTTCCATCCGTATGCTCTTCTGTGTTTGCCCATAGGCATCCTGGTGCAAAATCAACATTTCTTTTATCTGAAAACCTTTTGTGAACCTGTAGTTCATACTGAATTCTGCCAATACTCGCGGCTTATCTTCTCCCTCCCATTTTAGATAGGTACTCATGGAGAAACCTTCCTGCATGGTGCGCTCCCTCCCAAAACACATCGCATAGATACAGTTCATAACACTATCCTTCGGTGTCCTGGCTGCATGCCCCGAATTGGTCATGAAATATCCCTTATACCCCTTTTCCAAAAACCTCCTATTGAGGCAATCAATATCCTCCAGCAGTCCTGTTAACGAATTCTCCATAGCCAATTTATCTATTCGTCAATTCCGTACATTTGTTTCACCGCTTCCTGCTCATGCTTTGATCTGGCCCTTTGAAGGGACAATAGAGCATTTTCCTGATTGAATAACCGAAGATCATTCAGGTTGGTATCTACCCTGTCACCTACAGTATTGATCAGCTCAAGCCGCTTGCCATCACTCATTTGTGTCTGAAAGGAATTAACAATAACAATAAGCTGATCGACATTATTCACGGTCTCATTCAATATCCCAGTGTAGACCTGAGCCATGTATTCAATTTCTTCAGTCGTAAAGCGGCTGTCCTGCTGCAGCATGCTCCATGCCCACCTATACTCCTGAACAAGTCTGGTTTGCGTTTCTGTGATATCCTTAATTCTTGAATAATAGGTAATCAGCAATTTCACCTTTCGTAATTCCTCAAAATAGCGCGCATACTGCTCCCGTTGCTTTTCAGACCAATCACTTATCTCCTGCAGCTTCAATTTGGACATCGCATTTTCCAGAGTTTTTTGCGCATTTTGCAACCAAATAACCTTATTCTGCTGCCGCTGGATCTGCAGATCGACCGCTTTTATCACTTTGGTCACTGCCGCTTTGATAATCTCTAATATCCCTAAAGCATTAGCTTCCCGGATAGGTACCGCTACCATGGCAGCACACAACATCAATCCCACCAAATAACGTTTCATAGACACGAATTTTCTTATTACATCCCAAACCCTTTATGCTTTCTTCTTTGCCGCCTATGACCTTCAGGACTGAAATTTAATTTCTCAAACTTTCCATTCTTAAACTGAAAAGCCTCCGTTCGTTGATTATATTGAACCGGTGAAATCCAGAGATATTCATCGTCATTTGAGCCACGCCGCCTCGCCCATCCAACTGGATCGAGCCGCGTTTCATTCGGGAGCACGATAACTGCACATCCGGCAGGACATTGCTGGTCAACATCAGGCCATTCAAATTTTCTGGTTTTCAGATTCAGGAAACCAATAAACCGGCCGTCGTCGATTTCCATAGTATCGTTCAAATTCAGGCGGTCATGGAAGTTCTTAACATTCCTTAGTTCATAAAGTCGTACATCTATATAATACTCCCTGTCAATTATGACCGTTGTTGGCAACTCCCCTTGGATAGTTCGCCTTTCATAAGCTTGGTTATATGGATTCAACTGGTCATCCCTCTCCGGAAGGTCTGTGGGGGAAATTCCATATAATTTTGAAATACCCATGGGATCAGCATGAACCAGATGAGGAATACGGAGTTCTATATTATCTTCGGTATCCATATCATAGCTTAATGTTCCCCAGAACTTATCAATATAAACCGTATAGCCTTCATCGGTGCGAGAAAACTCATTGATACCAATTCCATTCAAAGGATACTCCTTGTTATAGAAAACACCATTCAATGAATCTATTACCACCGTTTTATCGCCGATTTGTAATTCAGGCTTGGTATACTCCCCATCTTCTGTATTCATCACTTTCCACATCTAGGGCAACTCATGCCCGCATCCTTTCATTAACAAGGGCCTCAATAGCGGCCTCCATACTTCCATGCCTCTCCGCATAGTCCAGTACTTTTACCCGTTCCTCTCCATCACTGGTGTAGGCATAATACTCATGCGGTGAAAGTTCATTCCTGTATACTTTCATATCCTGTCCGCCTAGGTCTATAAAGATCTCCCGATCATCTTTATTTACCGAAAGCAGCATAGTTTTCGCCTTCTCAGAAAGCCCTAACGCGCTTTGCAGTTTATCGAACTTGTTCACAAACTTCGACATCGATAGCAGTATCTTTATATCTGCATTGTTTATGATTGCATCCTTTATGATTTCCGAGGATATCACATCATCAAGTTCCTGCGTGATCACACCCGGAACGCCGTTATATTTCCTGATTGTTTTGAATGCGTATCTTAAAAACTCCGCCATACCGGAACGGCTGATCGCCTTCCAGGCCTCATCAATGATCAGCGCTTTCCGCTGCCCGCGCAGTTTCCGCATCTTGGAGACAAATAATTCGATGATCAATAAGGTCGTAACCGCAAATAGTATAGCGTGATCGCGTATTTTGTCGAGTTCAAACACAATGAAAGGCTGGTTGATCAGGTCCAGTTTTTCACGGGCATTCAGCAGATAACCGAATTCATTCCCCGCATAAAATGGCCTCAGCACATACAGAAAATTACCCAGATCGAAATCCTTTTCCCGCACCTGGTGGGTGCGCAGTTCTTCTTTATAGTCCCCTTCCAGATATTCATAAAAGGTATTGAAACAGGGGAATAAGCCCTCTTTTTCCAGCTTTTTATAATATCCGCTCAATGCGTTGGAAATGGCTACATACTCCGCCCGGCTGGTGCGCTCATCTTCCTGCTTCCATAATGCGATCAACAACGACTTCAGACTTTCTATCTTTTCCGTATCCAGACTGATTCCCGGTGGCAGGTAGAATGGATTAAAACTGATCGGAGCGGTTTCCTCATAGGTATAATAAGTTCCACCTACCAGGTCACAAAGTCCCCGATATGATCCTCCTATGTCAACAATCAGGCAATGTGTACCCTGATCGTATAGGCTTCGCAGGATGTGATTCATGGTAAGGCTCTTCCCTGCTCCGCTACTGCCGCAGCAGAGCAGGCCCATATTTGTGGTTATCCCTCGCCTACGTGGCTCATCCAGCAGGTCGAGAAATACAGGTTTATTACTCAACCGGTCACAGAACCGCACCCCTTTATCAGGGGTCGTACTCCTATAATTAGTTTCCGAGCTTAGGAAGCAGCAAGCCTGTTCCAAAAACGTATCAAAGGAATCATTCAGGGGAAAATCTGCAGCATTCCCCGGCATTCCTGCCCAAAATATCTGCGGGGCACCCACCGTTTCCTCTTTGGCGGCTGCATCCATCTGTGAGATAGCTGCACTGGCTTTGTTCTTCAGCTCTTTGATTTCCTTTTCATCATCAGACCAGAGCATAATGTTAAAGTGAGCCTTCACCGGTAAGCGCTGCTCGGAAATGGCTTCATTAAGGTATTCGTTGGTCGCATCACGCGCAATGAGGTTCTCCCTGGAATAGGCAGATAGGGACTGCAGCCTAAGCCGCTTTTTTTCCATTTTCTGGATTGTCTGCTGCCCATCCTCGATAAATATGAATTGGTTATATAGATGGTTGCAGTTCAAAAGTAACCCGACCGGGCTGGTAAAGCCAATGGAAAACCGGGTGCTATCCGTGCTGTATTTATCATAAGTCAGCCTACTGCCGCATAAATGTGGCAGATCAATCGCGTCACCAAGGGTATACAGAACACACTGCCTGCTACCGACCTTCAGCCCCTCACTGGTACTTAAATCCTGCATCAGGAACTGGTTTTCTTTTTCTGCCAGTGTAAGGTATTTCTCAATGATTCCCACTTTACGCCGCTGGCTAAGCAGATCATCCTCCCCTAGGCGCGTCAACCGCAATAAGCCACTGGCCTCCAGAATCTGCTTGAATTTTCCGCAGGCATCGCTGAAATCGGATAAAAACTGTTCATCGAGGATGGAATCCGGAATAATACTCCGGCGGATCAAATTGGAAAACATACTGCAACCTGGCTTCCGACCCGCCGGCTTTTTTGTCAGGTATAAATAGCACTGATGGTTCAGGAACTTTCTACCCAGGAAATATTCGTCACTTTTACGACTTAAATAACTTTTGGCACTCTGAGTCTCCGGCGCCTGATAGGAGTCTTCCAGATACCAATCTTGCTTGTGCAAGACAGTATAATTGGGGAGCGCCTTAATGGCTTTGATCCAGGCAAAATGCAGGTTATCGTAATCTTCTGTACTGAGCGTAAAAATCTCCGGCAGTTCCACCCTGTAGGCAATAGTAACGTCCCCCTGCTTGCTGAGTATGCAATCCTGCTCAACGCCAAATATTGGCAATATGTCCTCTAAACTCCTCTCCATAACCATTCTCGCCTATTTTAAACCACACTTTGTTTGGCATTTGCTCCGTTCCACTTCAGTTGGGCCAATACCATATATCCCCCAAACTATTCGCTATCCTTTTCCTGCCTTCTTTATAAACACCTTTCGGCTTTTACATCGGACCACTTGGGGCAAGGCTTTTCTGGAAAGCGCTTTCATCATACCATACTCACCGTATTTGTTACTCAATTTATACACTTGCATGACCAGCCCCATACCCAGGATTGCAATGATCATAAGTCCGACATACTGGTTTACGCCCAATATGTAAAGAGCCCCATATAGTATGAGTAGTACAAAAATTCCTCCTCCGAGATACCAGATGTACTGGGCCTTTAACCCCCGGAACTCAACTGGTTTGTTTACTCCTTTGTTAATCTTATATATACAGGCCATTGTACTGACTTTATAAACTCACCCACTTTCTTTCAGTTGGCCGAAACCCGAATAGGCTTGCAAAACTTTTACCTGCACGTTAGCCAACACAGGTTCAGTAACCTATCTCCTTCTGCACTTTCTCCCTCAGGTACAGAACCGGCACGTAGGCAATCATCCCTCTCTTTCCCCTTACTATCGCCTACGGCCGGCTTTTTCCTATTTCAGCATACTTAGTTTACTTTCTTCCAGGTATTCATCAACGCAACCCATAATGGCATACCGAATCTTTCGATCATCCTCGTTTTCTTCACAGAATCCCATCTCTTCGAAAATGGGCTCACATGCCTCCATGATATTCAAAAGTTCATAGGTCATCAGTCCGCTTTCCCTGAGCCCATCGGCGTAACGTTCGAAATCCTCTTCCAATATGCCTTTTAGATACAGGTACTTGGAAGGACGTAATTCCCTGGTAAGCTCCTTCAGGCACATTTCTTCAATGATACCTGTCTGTATACCCTGCAACTCCAGTTCATGCACCATGGGCATCACTGATTCAACCTTTTCATTGAGATAGCTACTGGTTGAATAACTTTCCTGTAGGTTGAACATTACTTCTGGGTTGTTATGTACAATATAATCCCAGTACTTTTCGATGAGTTGTCTTTTCATATCTATTATTGATTAGGTAATACCGAAGAAACTTTTTATAACAGTCGCGACTACCACTAAAAACACGCAGGAACCAAACCACGCGGCTGCAACCTTGCTTGTATCCGGGTCTCCGCTGTTCCATTTTTGGTAAACCTTGATAGCGCCGATCAATCCGAGGATAGCACCTACCGCATACATTAGGTTAGTACCGTCGGCAAAGTATCCGCGCACTTTGGTGTTTGCCTCGCGGATTCCGGCCGCTCCATCCTGTCCGAAAGCTACCACTGCCATCAGCAGTAGAAGCAAGGTGGGTACAGCAACCCTGTACCCGTTCTTTTTCATCCATCTCCTCATTTCCTCTTCCCACTTTTAAAAGTCCTTGCTTATTGGGCCATCAGCTACCCTTCCCCAAAGAGAAGGGCATAGATAGCCTAGCCACCATCATCGCATGTTCTCTCAATCGTTCCACTTTGCTCTACAGCACGGCATGGTGATGGGGGTCATTTCCTTCCCTACTATTTATTGTTGGATTATTCCTGCTTAAGGAGGTCCCAATCTCCCCGCCCACTTTGGACGGGGAGCGGACCACTGGCAACCGTCAACCGCTATTTCCCCACAACTCATCTACTTCATCCTCCGTCAATGGTACGGCGCCGAGTTCCCTGCATGTCGTGCTTATAAATTCATTTACCGGCTCCCGAAAAGCCAGGTTATTTAACTCCTGGTACCTTCCAAGCAAACCCTTGAGAACAGGTAATAACTTTTCCTTCCCGGTACGCTTTTCAGCGGCAGTTCCAATAACTGCCTTTAGCTCCTTTATCAAGGCTTCAACTTTCCAGAAACTGTTGTCCGTCGATTCGACATCTACATGTTCTTCATCTTGCCCCTTCACGTTGGACAGATCGACCACCGGGTCTGTTTCTTCTCTTTCATCCGGTGAAACTGCCATTGGCTGCATAGGAATCCTCCTGCTCTTTGGATTTAGCACGGCCTTCATTTCTGCACGGTAATAAATGAGCGCTATCAATAAATAATAGATAGCTCCTACCACAGCAAGCGAAATAAAGTATTCAGTCCAGGAGAAATTTTCCAGAATCATTAATAGTGTTGTTTCCATTGGCTACTGTATTGTTTGTATTAATCCGCTGCCTTTCACAATACAAAGGAAGGGCAATTCCAAAGGCGGGTAAAGGACAAGTTGGGGCACAAAAAAGTTGTCCCTTTGTTGTTCCTCACAACAAAGGGCTATCTTTCAATAACTTAAAAAACTTAAAGACTGGGATTTTAATAGCTACGGATCTTCTCGATCATTCTTTCCAAAAGACGGATTACTACCTCCTTATCCCGCTCTTCGGCAGAATAGGCTTTGGAACGCATATTGTCCCATTTAGGGTCCTCCTTCTTCGGAGTGGAGATATATGGAATGATCGCCCGGAATACGCTGCGGAGGGAACGGGCCATGAGGATACGGAGTTCATCTGCTGCCCGAAGCAGCAGGGCTATCTGGTCGGTAGAAAGGGAAACCAACACCTTGAACTTCCCTTCAGTTCCCGGCGCCTCCTTTTTATCAGCCAATGGAGCAAAGACGACCGCTTTGTTTTCTCTGTAGGTGATCTCATTCTCAACGTAGTTACTGAAATAGGTTCTGATGCTGGGATAGTCCGGATTATAAACCGAGCCGGGCTTATCCGGAATCTGTTGCAATATCTTACGTTCCAGCTTCAGGAATTCCAGCTGCTCTGCTTCGGTTTTATAGCCAGCGATGAGTTGATCCAAGGTATTGATGAAATAATCTATTGCAGTTTTTGTGTTTAAATTCCAATAGATCAGCAGTTCATTCAGGATGGGGCAATCGGAAATACCCCGATCGGAGCCAATCTGTTGGATGTCATTGACAATGCCCTGGATGTAATGAACCTCATGCTCGGTGATGGGGACCCGGTTATTTATACGTTCAATGTAACTCTGCAAATACTCCCGTACTACATATACGGGGGCCGGAATACCATAAGCTTCACCCTCCAACCTCTTCATCAGCCCATCCATATTCGCTAAAAGATCATCCCGTATTGTTTCAAGCATAGTAATAGGAACCCATTTCTCCCGTGTAAGGAATAATGAAAATTCATTCTCAAAATAATGTAAGATCTCCTGGAGTTGTTGGCTTAGAAAACTGCGGAGGTTATCAATACGATCTTCTTTTGTCTGGTAGCGATGCCGGTGCCGGTATTCATGGTTCTTCCCGATAAGCACGACAAGCGCGCTGTGATACTTCCTGATCAGAAGCTGGCTTTCCTCCTCTGTTCTCAGGGTAAATACCTGATCCTTAATTTCGTAAAGTATCCGGTCCTTTTCCGTTAATACGCGATCCCTTACTGCTTCTTCATACTGTGGATTTACAACCGTCGCTTTAACACTTTCTGGTTTCAGCTCTTGGGTGATCAGTTCATCCAAACCTTTAAATACATACTTCATCTGCTCCTCCAACATTACGCACACTGTTTGCATGTACAACCTCATGGTGCTCCAATAAGGCGTATAGGGACCGGGCTAGTTAAACAAGTGTATTCCCTCCATGCATCCACATGCCTTCTAAATTCAGCTATTTAACAGGATACACTGTAAACACTCTGTGCAACAGTAAGTTAAATCTACCTACTATAGCTGGTATAGGGAACATCCTATACGTAACAATTTAATTACAATCTATTCTAACGGCTAATACGCTTGAATTCGCTCGATCATGGCCTGGAGAAAATCAATCACTATTTTCTTGTCATTGACCTCTGCCGCATAGGCTTTGGAGCGGGTGTTATCGGGTGAGAGGTCATGCTTACTTGGTGTAGAAAGGTAGGGAACCACCGCATGGAATATAGCGCGCATGGACTTGGACAATAATAATCGTACATCATCAGCTGCACGGAGGAGTAAAGCTATCTGATCAGCGGACACTGCTACATGCACCTTTTGCTTCAACGGTTCATACCCTTTCTTCGCTGTCTTGATCGGAGCGAACTCCACTTCTTTCTTCTCCAGATACTGTATCTCCTGCAGGATATATTTTGTAAAATAAGATTTCAAACTTGGATATTTCCGGTCGTAAACAAATCCAGGTTTTTCCGGAATTTGCTTGAGCTTCATCAGTTCATAGCGGTAGAACTCCAGCTTCTGCTCGACCGTTTCACAACCTGCCAGAAACTGATCCTTTCCGGCAAGGAAGTAATCAACTGTTGCCTGCGTGTTCAGGTTCCAGTATATTAAGAGCTCATGTAGCTGCTCACAATCGTTGCTGCTCATCTTGGTGTTCATCCGCTCAATATCTTCAACTATAGCTAGTGTATATTCCAGCTCATGTAAGGTAATAGAATTCCTGGCATCAATCCGCGCAAGGAAACCTTCCAGAAATTCTTTGATGATCCTGGCCGGCTCCTTATTAATGCCCGCATTATCCAGCTTTTTTATTAATGCGCCCATCTTGCCGGAAACCTCCTGACGAACCGGGATTAAGCGTATGAGCGGTACCTGAATTTCTTTTACCAGGTAATTGGGAAATTCATTTTCCAGAAACACCAAGATGTCTGTGAGCGCAGATTCCACCAATTGAAGACCTCCCCCATTAGCCTTCGAATGACCATTGTTTTGAAGTCTCATATCAGACACCCGATCCAGCACAGGCACCAATAAATTATAATGCATATTGATCAGATGCCGGCTATGGGTTTCTTCTTTCAGTTGAAAGACCTGGTCCCTGATTTCCTGCTGGATTCGCCGTTTCTCCTCTCTGAGCTGAACACTTAAGCCCTCAATTTCAGCGGGTATTAGCTGCCTATCTGTTTGCTCATAAATCAGACTATCAAACCAGTGGTAAACGTAACTCCTTTTCATTTTTCACGTTTTAATGGTTATCCGGGATGATGTACTATCATATCTAGTTTATCCCTAATGGGTTGGATCGTGACATGAATTTTAATAGAAAGGGAATTAACAGGACATTTATTTGTCGGCACCTATAGGTTTCCCTGTGTTTACCAACACCAGCTTTATTGACCGCGCTCAGTCCGATGTAACTGCCCTACGGACAATTCCTCCGCTTTAAAAAGAATCTTTGGATGCCAGGCATTTTATTAAGGCTTCCGGTACACAAGCCCACTGCTTTTCTTCTTCCTTCTGCAGGTACCGCTCGAAACAGCCCTGGTTGGCTGGATCAGCCATTAACCACTCGGAAAGGACTTTTTGCTCTTCCACCGACAAATAGTTCAGCCGATACCGGACTGCCAAACGCCTGAGATATTGACCTTCAACTATACTGATTTCCATAGAGTTAACTTATTTTTCGGTCGGTTAAAATTTTTTGGGTTCCCTGGTTGTTTTGGCTGGGTTTTTCATTCGTTCTTTAAATTTAAGGATTTTCTGACAATATGTTATTTCTCATGGACTTAGAAGGCTTCTATTTTCAAATTTTCGGTAGATTTGGAATCCTTTTGCCAGTAATTTGAAGCTATAAAGCTGATGCAACCTTTATAGGTCTACCTATGCAAAGGCTATTCTGTGCCGGCTAATTGAGCCCGAAATAAGTCGCAAGCTTATCAACCTCCTGTCTGCAGTCCATAGGCCTGTCCGGAATGTCAAACTTGAAACCGAAGTTACCGGCAAACGCCTTACAGTTGTCATTGCAGCATTCAAACTCGATCACTTTATATCCATATTTTACTGCTATACCCGTGATAAAGCGTAGAAATGCCGTGCCATTGCCCTTCCGTTTCTCCCGAAAGCCAATGCGGGCAATGACCATGGTGGGTAGCGGCCTACGCTCTGGGACATCATACAGGCGAAGGTAGATGTCAAATTTTACCCGGTCTGCCCTTATTGTATCTTCAGTCAAACCAAAATGGGCCATGGGCTTCTTGTATTGGAATGTTTCCTGTAAATAAGCATTTATGGTATGCAAAATAGCTGAGTAATTTCCTGTGTGTTTCTCCATTCTTAATTGCTAAAATTTCTTTGTACTAAACTCCCCATAACTGGAAAGTTTTCAAATGGTTCTTGTCCCAAAATCCGAAATAAAGATTTTTTTTATTTTCTTCTCCAATTTTTCGGCATTTCTATGGAATTTTTGCCGATAATTTGATGTATTTCACTGTTCCTTCCCTGCATGTTTCTGAGCAGGTATTTTCTTTCAATTGTTAAACTACATGTTGTTCATTATTTTTTCTTGTACACTTTTCCTGTACATGCTTTATAAGTGAACACTTCTGAAATGAGCGGCAGAAAAATAGCCTTCAGGAAATTACCGAAATGATGCAAAAGGGGGTGCACGGTGCGAAGGAACACACAATACCTTGCTTTCCTACAACTGGAAGCGCTACGTCTGAAAACTGACGTTGAACACCTGGAACTAAGTGATGACGATAAGATCTATGAAATTGAATGGTAGCGCATTATCCGGCTAAAGCCCTTTCCCGTAAAGGTTTTGAGCCGTTTTATTTTTGGTACCTTTGTAGTATTGAACCAAAAAATATAAAGCCATGTTGAAAAGATCGTTGTTTTTTTGTTTCAACCTACTCCTATTGTTTTCCTGCTCCTCCCCTGATCGACTGGATTCATCTTCTGCTAAAGACCTCCTGGGCAAAGAGCTTGGCTACCCCCGCAATGCGTCGCACACGCTCAATACGGCTGATCCGGTCCAGGCTGTTACTGCCCGGGCCTCTGATCTGGTGGATAGCGGGTTGCTGAAAGTTTATCCCGTAGGAACGGTGATTCCCAAAGGACATTCGCTGATCGAGCTGACGGAAAAGGGGAAGGAATACCTACTGCCACCTGCAGAAGGCCAGGAACCGTATAAACTTAAAATCCGGTTGGCAACGGCCACAATTGACAGTACGAGTATACATGTTCGTAATGACACAGAAAATAAAATGGCCGAGGTTACTTTTGATGTACTATACTCCGATATTACACCTTTTGCTCAAATGGTGCCCCAACGGAATTTTAAGGAGAAACAACACGAAACGGTCACCTTCAGCCAAATGGACGATGGTTCCTGGCAACTACAGGAAAGATAAACCTTTGCGTGGAAGGAATCAAAGGTGGGTCCTATTTACCGGTCTTCGACCACTGACGGCCCCAAAATGTTATTCCCATGGCCGGGAGCACGTAGGATGGGACTCGACTTCCCTGTCTTAAATGCAACTCGTAGGAAAGTTTATGCTTGATCGCTCTGGTGGAAAGGGTATCAAAACATTCCTTCGCTTCAAATCCATAGGTATACGGAAGTAAAATGTCATAGTCCCTTTCCTTGATGTCCGGAAATATCTGGCGCCAATCGATCGATCGGAGCCGGGGAACAAGTCTTTGGAAACTCTCCTGTAAATAGGGTTGGTGCTTCCCCGTGAAAGTTAAGCTGTCCCCGGTTTGCCCATCCCTTACGGGGATAGTGACCAGCGTAAATATGGCCTCACATACAGAATCTATCAGCCGCATAGTTATCCTCACATTTGTTGAGACTTCTTTATGCAACCTCTTATATTCCATGCCACTGGTATCCACCCGCTGCGCCACCAGGTAATGACTGCTTAGGAATAACGGCATGATCAGGATGATTAACCTTTTCATATTAATTACATTTAGTGCCAGAACTACCATTTTTATAGGCCTGGTTCTTTAAGAGTATCCGGTTGGCCTCGCTCGGATTGGAAGTTACGATATTTTTCCAGGCCAGGGACTTGTCTAAACCTCCCCAGGCGAGGTCGATGGCGTCACTCCGTGAGATCGTCGGATAAGTCTGCTGCAGGGCATCTGCCATGACCTCTACGTACATGCCAGCCATAGCCTGGTGCTGCACATAATTCGCATCTTCCAGCGGCCACTTATTTTTGACATTGAAGTAAGCATGAAGGCACTCATGTAGCATGGTTACGGCGATATATTCTTTGCTGGCATTTGCAAGGCCCGTGGAATTAAGGGTAATGTCAATATTCACATACCCGCCTGATTGACCACCACTGGTAACACCATCTTCGGAAGGTCTCAGCTCCTCTTCATAAATGCTCAGGTTCACTTTGTCCGAGGCAGAAAACATCCCCCAGATAATCTGGGATATTGCCGACTGCGCTCCCGCCTTATATATCAGGTCTGTAACCGTAGTTTTGAAACACGGCGTTGTCAGATGGTTTTTTATGTCTGTCACGCTATTGGGAATATATGGCGTGGGATCACTGCCGCCCTCAGATGGGAAATCACCTTCGTCAATGAAATCTTCCCAGGGGTGCCGATCTGCTCCCTTTCCGGTACCTCCCCCTCCTCCACCGCCGAAATAAGTGGAGCTGCAGACACTGGTTCCAACGACGGTAACCACGCCAGCGCTATAGTAGGCCGTGGAAGAATACGTGCAGCCTTCTGTTTTCGGACTATGTTCATATGCTTCCCGGCTCGGATAATGGTCAAGTTTCGCAGGATATTTTCTCTGCCCATCCACATAATAGGCGCCGTCCCTGTATTGCAGGTTCAGGTCCAATTCGATAAGGCTGCCGTTAAAGCTTCCCGCAAAAAAACGCGCACCGTTTTCTTTATAGTAATCGCTGTTTGGAATCACCTGGATGATCAGTCCTTCCCTCCTTTGCAGGCTGTCCTTTAAAATGACCAGCTTACGGGTGCTCAGGCCGCCGGTCAACAGATTGGAATTCCAGATAACCGGCACAACTACCAGTTCCGGGTTTTTCTTCTCCAAAGCATGCTCCCAATCCAGTACCATTTCGGCATGCTGTACACTGGCCCACCAGGATTTCGCTTGCGATAGCTCATCTTGCGCTGACTGTGGAGTCTCATCTTCTTTTGAACAGGATAACAGGGTCATTCCCAGAATAAGGGCGATAACTGACAGTAGGTAACTTTCTCTCGAACAAATAGATGGAAACATAGTCTTTAATTTAGGTAATGGGTGATCAAATGTTCGGTCAGGGGGTTCAAATAAATGTTCTTGTGAATCGTAGTTAACTGTTTTTTACAAACTCTAATCTACTGAACTATAGGATGAAACGAGCAAGCACAGCCAAATACCGGGATTTACCGGTAAAAAAAATGCGTAATTATCCAGGGGCTGAATAAGCCCTAATCAAGGTAGGAACGGAGCTATCAAATTGACATAAGTTCTTTCAATCAACCGAAAGGAAAATGGATTCACCGCCGCCGCAACTTTTACTTTCCTCCCTTCAGTTGGCACAATTTCTCATATAACTTCCTCCTGATAAAATCAGCTTCTGCTGAGAATTCATGCCATTCTGGGTTCTCCCGTGCATGGTTCAGCAGGTCAAAAAACCGCTCATCGATTCCTTCTTTTTCCAATTCCTGTGCGAGTTCCTTTTTCTGATCCGGTGGCAATTGCTTCACGAGGGTAAGGATCTGTTCAATGGTTAAATTGAGTTTCATTATAGGGTCCTTTCATTCAATATACGAAAATTACGACGGCCTGCTGCATTACGTATCGGTAAGGGCAGTTTATACCGCCAGTGGCATAACGGGCCGCGCAGCCGAACTAGAGCTCCTTTTACATTGCTTGATTTCCGGGGCGTCACCGCAACGGCGGTCGGGCTTTCCGCTATATCCTTCCTTCGTCTGGGATGCCGCTGCAATCCCTGACGCAAAAAGCTTGAGGGCTTCTCCTTTCTGCACCACCCCTTGCTAATGGCTTTTTTATGGCCGGAGAAAAGGGACAACGAAGGTAATGCCCTACCGGAATAGGGCAAGCCCTTTCGCGGCATATGCTCGCTACGCTCCGCTATTCCACGAACCTTGCCCCTATCCGGTGGACGGGCATTCAATCCCTGTTGTCTTTTCAATCCGTCCCAATAAAAAAGCATGAGAAAGGGGCTGATGAAAAAAGAAAAAGGAAAAGAAAAAAATGGTTTCACTAAAACAGGAAATGATGAACAGGAAAAAAGAGCAGAACGGCATCCGAACCAAACAGTTCGTTTTTGCCTTGCGGGAAAATCCGTGGCATGGGCAGGAAAATCCCGAAGTCACTTTTCCATTGATGGAAATGGCAGCGACCATGCAGCAAAAGCAAAAAAAGACCGCCCCGAAATTCTTGGCCTCCCTAAAAGCAATTATCCGCAGGGTGGCTGAGGGAAGGAAGAGTTAATTCTATGTTGAACCCGCTGCCCAATAGGCAGCAAAAAAACAAAAATTATGTCCCACAATCTTTTCTTTGACAATGACACGAATAAACATAGCTTTTTCTCCACCAAAGAAAAAGCTTGGCATGGCCTCGGAACGGTAGTTTCGGAATACCCTACCGCCCAGCAGGCAATCCGGTACGCTGGCCTTGATTTCCACGTCAGCAAACAGCGCCTATTTGTTAGGAACGAGCGCAGCGACCTCGATGGCTTACTCGCTGGTACGGGTATCGTAAGCCCTGAACTGGTGGTGCCTGATTATTACGCCACCGTACGCACGGATAAAAACATTCCCCTCGGTGTGGTGGGAAAGAACTATGAGGTGGTACAGAATGCGGACGCTTTCGCTTTCCTCGATTCGCTGGTAAGCAATAGCGCGGATATCCGCTATGAAACGGCAGGCGCCCTCGGCAGGGGCGAGCGCATTTTTATCACGGTCAGACTGCCCGACTATATCCGCATCGGCGGAAGTGATGATGTGATCGAACGTTACCTGTTTATTACGACCTCTCATGATGGCTCAGGTAGCATCCTGATCGGTTTTACACCGGTCCGTATTGTCTGCGCCAACACCCTGAACGCAGCCCTCCATAACTGCTCCAACGTGAAGCGCATCCGCCATACGGCAAAAGCGAAAGACCGGCTGCAACAGGCGGCACAGGTGCTGCACCTTACCCGCAGGGCAACCGCCGAAACGGCCGGACTGTTCAACCGAATGGCTGTAACTCCTATCATGGACAGGCATGTCCGCCGACTGATCGAAATGGCGATGGCACCATCGAAAGAGGTACTTACCAAGGTCATCGAAGGGAAATACAGTGACCTGTCCACCCATTTTAAAAATACCTGTGAGGAGGTTGTTGCCTATGCGATGGGGAACGAAACCCAGCAACTGGAAACGACCAAGGGTACGCTGTTCGGCGCATATAATGCCGTGACCGGATACTACCAAAACGTGAAGTCCTATAAAACAGCGGAGAAAAAAATCGGCTCCATCCTCTATGGGGGAACAGCGCAGCAACGGGGACAACGGGCTTTTGACCTCTGCGTGGCTTACATGGAAAACGGGGTGGATGCCCTGCAACTGAACTGATAACATCCGGCAGCCGTCCGCATGGCGGCTGCCTTCATTGCATCGAAAATTCTAAAATATCAAGATTATGAAAACGACCATCAAAGGAAGATTAACCGCTGACGCAACCGTCAACACTACCAAATCCAACAAACAGCTTGTAGCCTTTAACCTGGCGGTTAATGAAAGCTACCGCAATGCCAATGGTGAAACAATCACCTCAACGGAATATTTCCGCTGCGCCTATTGGAAGACCACCAATATTGCCCCCTACCTGACAAAGGGGACCATGTTGATGCTGACCGGACGCCTGAAGGCTGACGCCTATATCAACAAACAGGGACAGGCTACCCCTTCGCTCGATTTCCATATCCGTGATATTGAATTTCTTTCCGGAGGACGTAGGAAGGACAACAAAGCGCAAGGTGCTACGGCTCCGGCACCAGCGGAAACGGAAATGGTTGCTGTCACTGAAGACGACCTGCCCTTCTGATTATTCACCGGGGGCCGCTGACCGATGGCGGCTCCCTCAATAACACCATCATGAATACAAAGGAAATATTGGATAGCTATAAAACGCTGTTGGATGCGGAACCGCCCATTAACTATCTGGCAAGCCTACTTGAACTTGCATTGAAAGCCCCTGTTTGCAGGGACAACAAGGAAGCACCGGGAACTTACAGGTTAGCAAAGGTAATCCACTGCGCAATCTTACGGCATATGGCTGAATACTTCGCACCGGGTACTGAGGATGCGGAAAGAATGGTAGCAGCGCTTACCGACTACCTCAGAAATACGGATGAAAAATTTAACTAAAACGAAAGGATATGACTGAAAAAACTAAAAACGGGATTCAATATACGTGGGAAATCGTGTCAGAAAATGGTGCCGGGTTTATCCTATTCCCCGAACCTCACCATACACGGGAGGATATTGATGCTGCCCTATCTGAATTAAGGCACGACAGGGATGTGGTTAGGCTGCGTGTTGCTACCGTAGACGATTGGGATGAGCGCTACAGGAAGGAAATATTCAGTCACCCACTGGTTGGTAAACTACGCTGGTTTGAGATAAATGATGACCCGCGTATCATAAACCATGAACGCCGGAAAGGTACTTCCGCAGAAGATTACGTGAATCGCTTTGTCCTGCCTTTTAAAGAGTGCGTCAAAGCCATCAACACAGCATGCTACGGAAAGGATATTGTTCACTAAGCTATAATGCTCCCATGTTCATTTTCGACAGCAACGGCAAAAAATTGGAGATCACCGACCTGAATGCCGCCCTGAAACAGGCCGATCTGTTCAGGTACTTCCACCATGATGACCCCGCCTTTGCGGCTTTGGATAGGGAGCTTTCGGCTTACTGGCAGGATGTCTACGATAAATTACTGGAATTGGGAAACGTTAAAAATGCAACACCATGAAAGCACTGGATAATATGACCGACAGGGACAGGGCAAAGCTGCTGCTTATGCTGTTCCCCGGCGAAATGCCTTCTCTTATTAATTATCTACTGGAAATGTGCAGCGCATTGGAAGAAAATGCGGAGATCATTAAACGGGAGTGGACTGCGTCCAAACTTGCCTATGATGTGTATATGCAGAAACATGCTATGCTCAAGCGCCTGATCACCGGCAACAGCTACAATCTACGAAATGACCCGGAGCAATTCGCTAAGCGATTGCTCACCCCGGAACTACAGGATATCGTTCGGCAGATGCTGGTCCAATATGTCACGCTGCGCAGGCATCCCGACCAAGACTTTATAAAAGTGGTGCTGCTGCTGTTCCCGGACGATACGATCAACAAACACGAATAAATACGAACCCTAATAATTAATATCATGAATACCTATCACCTCAAGTCAAAAGGGAACCACCCCAGCATAACTTTTACAATGGATGACCTCATCGTCATTCCCTGCTCTCATGTATTCAGCATTGAGCAACTGGTCAACATGATAAGCTACCGGGACTTTCAGTTCTGCCCTACGGCAATGGAAAAGGAATATGATATGCTGTACGCGGTTGACAGGCATAAGGGCATGGACTTCTTTAGGGTTAAAGGTACGGAAGTGGTCGTTATGCCGGGAACCTATATCTATCCCACCATCTTCAATGAAGAAGATATACGTTCCGGTGTGAACCTTTTGGCTAAAGCGGCAAAGCAATGAAAAAGGGGTATAAATATGCACCTGAGACGCTCCTGCGCATCCGGAGAATGCGGAAAGCGCGCCGCCTCTATCGGCAGCAGCCTGTATTTGCTTACAGTATCATGTCAGCGGAATTTCAAGGTTATTCCCATGAGGAGTTCTGGAACGACCTGCGCCGGAGGACACCGCCCAAAAAAAGGAAAGGAAAATCCGGACTCAGACGCTATGGCCGCTACGGTGAAATGTGCCGTCTATTGGACAGGTACCGCCAGACCGGAAACGTTGCAGATGCCCTGAAGGCGCAGAAACTCCGCAACCGGATAACTCAACCCTACCGTCTGCAAGTGCGCATCGGCAAACTCCTTAAGGAATACCTGCTTTCTCCCCTGATTCCGGTTAACTCGGTAAAGGAACTTACCTGCTCCCTGCATGGGTGTAAGGACTATGCGGAAGCTGATAACAAGATCAATGAATTTCTAAAGTATAAATCGTATTGAAATGACCAATAAATGCCGTAACTGCAAAATGAATAACCACCCGATCTCCGCTTTCTTCCATTGGCGCTTCTGCGCGGAAGCTACCAACCGGAAAGGAAAGTACTTCAAAGGCTACTACTTTAACGTGATTGCCGACAGCTATCCCCTCGCCCGCTCCCTACTGGACGTGCAGGCAAAACGTAAAAGGCTCAGGCTGGGAAAAATCCGCTCGGTGAATGTTACAGGCATCGCCTTCGCTTACTACTTAACTAAAGGGATGCCCTTCGTTGAGCGGGATGATTACCACCACATACAATGGCCGCTTATACCGGCTGAACACTGAACAGCAATGTAGTTACCTATAAAACAAATGTCATGGATATATTCTCTTTTTCATCGGTCCAGTTTCACGGCATCCTGCTGGTTCTTGCCGGACTGCTCATCCGCTTCATCATCGGATATCGCCGCTTTAACCGCCGTGGTATTGCCGGCCTGCAGCACTTCAGCAGCTACCCCGTGGCACTGCTGGTCCTTTTTATAGAATGGATTTTTAACCTATTGGGCTTACTGGCCATTTTAGCAGGTACGCTGCTCCTGCTCTTGGAATGGTTCAACGGCCTTTTTCACTGAATGTTCAACACCGATAAAATTACGTATAAATGGAAAGTACTTTTTTTAAACAACTGGCCGCTCTGGAGGCAAAGGGTAGCTGGACCATCCAGCTTGATAACTCCACAGATGAAATTATTATGTCTGTCCTCTTTCGCAGGAAACCTTGCGGGGACAGGGCAGTAAAGATTATTCCGGCATTTAACCTGAACGGAACACCGGAAACGCTTGACCAGCTTTTCTTTGATACCATCCGCAAACCTTTCGCTGCTAATAACGAACTGCAGACCGATATGGAACACTACCTGAAACAGATGGAGGAAGCTAGAAAACAGTCCGCAATGGAAAAGGAAAAGGCTGCAGCGGAAGCTAAAGCCAAAGAGGAAAAGAAAAAGAGGTACGAAGCGGCCATGAAAACGGTGGACGAACTGGCCAAGGAAGGCAAATATCGGGAAGCATGGATGAAATGCCCTGACCCGAATGACTTCCCCGACCACGCCGAATCCATCCGCAAACGCCGCACGGAACTGTCCGAAAAGTTCGCACCTGAATTGTTTTAACCTTTAATCGTATCGCCATGAATGAAGCAACAATCATGCCCCGGGTATTCATAATTCAGGACGGGGACACAAAGATCAGACTATCTGACCCCAGCCCCGCATGGAGCGTGGAGGCTGTAATGGACCACTATGCTCCCATGTACCCTTTTCTCCTGTCGGCCAAACCTACCGGCCCCCTTATTCAGGATGATGAGGTGCAGTATACGTTATCGACTGTCGTAGGTACAAAGGGCTAAAATGAATGAAAATGAAGAATCCGGGAACAGCGAGGCTGCTGCCCGCTAAAATTGAAAATCAATGGAAAGGTTACGGACTAGCCATACTGGCAAACAGATCGAACGAACGCAAAGACGCAGCCGAAATAAGAAAGGACAAACGACGGGCAGTGCCGCCCGACAGGTTGCCGATGCTTTTCTGAGCCATCGCTTCCTGCCACTTGTAAAGCGGGAACTGCTGGCGGGCTGGCGACAAAAGGAAACTGACTTCTTTGAAAGCCTTGGCCATTTGGCTGCATCCTTCGGCTTTGAGCCGCTACCGGCTTCCGTGAACGTCTTCCCCCTGAACGTCCACCTTGCTTATAAGGCCGCAGTGGAAATTGTCAACCCGAAAATTGATGGGTACTTGGAAATTGCAGAGATAGACGGCCGGGTGCGCCTGGTAACTGCCGCACAGCTTGACACCGGCTTGCACCTTTACCAGATTCCCTTACGTCCCATTTATAGGCTCGGTAGAGATCGCAGTCACCGGCGGGAGTATCTCCTGCTCATGTCCGTGCTGGCATACCTCTGCCAAGTGGTCAGCTTACCCAACTTCCGGGATGGTTATATGGGGGGCTGTTATGAGATGATCGGGGAAATGCTCTGCGACATGGAAGGGGAATACAGTGAGGGGGAACTAAGGGGAATCGTGGACGAGTTTGTCCAGGTTCGCAATGAGGGTTATCACATGCTTGACCTGATCAATGATAGCAGTCACCTCCCACGCTGGCAGGGACGTTTAAAGCGTCTTAAGCCTGTCACCGCCCTGCAGCGGGAAATACATAAGGTGGCATCCAATTTTTTTGCGCTTTATAAACAATATCCCCAGCGGACTTACCATGATAATGTATTTGACGGCTTTCTCTTACCATCGGAGGAATACCGTACGCTTGCCAATGAATATATCTCCATTATCTGGCCGGAGGACGGGTGGCTCTATGAGCAGGCCGTGGACTACTTTGAATCCAACCGGCAGGAAGATGTTGTGCAGGAGGAACCGCTCTACCTCCATGTCTATGACTGCCCCTTCCCTGCGCCTAAGGATAACCTCGATTTTGAAATACGTCTTTTTGATTATTTACTTGACCTTGAAGATATCTTATTCAAACTGCTATGAAAAATATAAATCAACTCTTCCGGGCTGTTCATATGCCGGTCAAAGCATGGGTATTGAACCAATCGCTGACCGACTCTTATGACAGGTATGTGGAAGCATATGACTTCAACGCCAGTGGCTACCCGATCAATGCCCACCCGCTGACGAAAAGGGAAACGATTGAGCTCGCCCGCTGTCTCGCCTCCTCTAAAGATTTACAGACGGATTTCCTGCACTGCCCCGGCATACTACCGGATAACTTGCTCCACCTCAGGCACGGTATGGGCGGCTTCGCAGTTTGGTATACACTGGCACGGAAGGTACGGCTCTTTTTTAGCCCTTCCCTTTCCATTCCCAACGGTGAAGCTTACGTACCCGCCCTTCTCTGGCGTGCAACAGGAGACACGCTCTCCTTATACGCCCTCAAAGGAAGGAAACGGCCTAACGCTGATACCCAGCTTTTCCATGCCCCCTTTTTCAACGTCCATGAAAATGGCAATGTGTGTATGGGTACCGCTGATGTTTCTTTTGATAAGGACTGCACATTGGAAAGCTTTATCGAACAATGGCATAACCTGTTCTACAACACCTATTTCAGCCACTTGTTCACCCGTCATATACCTTGCCGCTCCAACCCGGTAAATCTCTGGAAAATGCTCGTAAACAAGGGCAGCCGATTCCCTGAAGATGAACTGGTCGATTCCCGGATAAAACTTAAAAACTTATTAGCATGAAACAGCCACTGCATTTTATGGATAATAGCTTCATAAATCCGACTAACCCGATCTCCATCAACATCATCGGAGCCGGAGGGACGGGCAGTCATATGATCGCCGCAATCGCCCGTTTAAACCATACGCTCATCGCCTTGGGTCACCCCGGTTTTACTGTTCAGCTCTGGGACGATGATACGGTATCTGAAACGAATGTCGGTAGGCAACTTTTTGCCGACAGTGAAATCGGACTGCCTAAATCCGTCTGCCTCATAAATAAGGTCAACCGATTTTTTGGAACGGACTGGAAAGCCATCACACAGCGCTTTGAAAAAAAAACGCGTACAAACATCCTCCGCGAAAATATGGCTTCCCTCACCATCTCCTGCGTAGATGAAGTAAAGCCCCGCTTTGAAATAGCTGACCTCCTCTTGGAACAGCATATCAAAATGGGGCATGTGCTGGACTCCCCTACCTATTGGATTGACTGTGGAAATAGCCGTTATAATGGACAGGTAATTCTAGCCACCGTAGGTGATGTGCGGCAACCGGATTCCAAGAAATATATCCCCGTCGCCTTTCTCCCGATGGTGACGGACGAATTTAAGGATAGTCTGCTGACACAGGTGGATAATAGGGAACCTTCCTGCTCTATGGCAGAAGCACTGGCCCAGCAGTCCTTATTCATTAACTCCACACTGGCCAACCTCACCGGCTCCCTTCTGGAACAGGCCATCCGGCAGGGGTTTCTCGAATACCGGGGCTTCTTTGTTGACCTACTCCGATTCCGTGCCCTGCCCATTAAAATAACCGCCCATACTGATCGGATGGCCAATGCGGCCTAGCCTTAAGCCGCAAACCGGTCTGAAGCCTCAACGGAAACTTGCCGATGGGGCTTTTGGGGGCGCGTAAAGCTCCTGGTCCTCTTAACTTCCGCAATCTCCCTGCCTGGCTGTTGGCCTGACTGCAATTACCCCCTGGTACTTTAATATCCTGCCTGCGGTAGTCTTTGCAAAATCACTGGTTACACTTATCTGTTCTTTAATCGGCTTGAGTTCTTCCCTGGCATGGACGGACGACTCCCACCGACCCTGAAACACATTGTAGTAAATTTGTTACTAAGCAGTATGAATTGCTATATTAGCTCCCTGTAACCCTAAATATTGAACTATGGAAAAATTTGAGAAACTTAAAACCTTGTTGCAGACGGCGGAAAAGGACGCCGCTAAATTTTATCTGAATGGCAATGCCGCTGCCGGAACCCGGCTTCGCAAATTCATGCAGGATACAAAAGTGCTGGCACAGGACATCCGTAATGAGGTATCGGAGATCAAAAGCAAATCGTAAATTCAGGGTACGTGAAGTTCCGTACCCTTTGCCGATTAGTTTCTTCTTGTTTTACCTTAACGGACTACGCAACAAATGAAAACTAAAACTAAAACCTTTTGCGACCAGTTTGCTTTGCATAATAATTTTATAATCCTGCGACCGGCTGTTTATACTAGTGGGAAAATCTATATCTGCCAATATGGACCGGACGGTTCCGGCATTATGGGATATGGAAGTTCTCCGGAAGAAGCTATTGAAACCTGGTGTTCCAAACTCAGTGAACGTATAAAAAACCCGACTTTAAACGACCCCATAGCCCTCCGTGTCATCCGCCTTCTAAATGATGACCGTTCGGATAAGGGAACTGAACTGCTTAACTGATTTGGCGCACGCACTATCCTGTTTTTTGCCGGAAGCAGCATAAATGACCGGCTCAATAAAATAATAGATTCTGCTAATAGGCAGTCTCCCATCATCTCATACCCCTGCTTACTTTATTTGTGTTCGTTTACGCACAGGTATCGTACGGAAACGAACATACCTTCCCTGCTTGTATCGTCCTGGGCCTAAAAAGGACAGATGTCATGCTGGCAAAGTATTTGTCCTGTTGAAATGGCCCTAAATGGTGCCTGTAAGTTTTATTGAAAAAATATCTCATGAATTATAGTCCACCGCCCAAAAAAAGTCTACTATTTGCTACCCACCTGCTTATCGGACTGTGTACGCTGAGCATGCTCGCAAATGCGCAATCCGGCACCAAAGTGATTACCGATCCAATAGTACTACCGGCTGCTGAAAAATTTATGGCTAATCCAAAGGCCGTAGGCCTTTCCATTGGCATTTACGATCAGGGGAGGCAGTATACTTACCACTTCGGAACTACTGCCAAGGGTAAAGCCACTCGCCCTGCTGATAGCACACTTTATACCATCGCCTCGATTACCAAGACCTTCACTGCCCTGCTGCTTGCACAGGCAACCATCGAAAAAAAAGTCAAGCTGGATGATGATATCCGTAAGTACCTGAAGGGAGATTATCCCAACCTGGAATATGCGGGCCAGCCGGTCCGATTATTCCACCTCGTTTCTCACGTCTCCCGTTTGCCATTTGCGTTTACTGAACTTGCCGGAAAACCTGGCTATTCACGGGAAGATTTCTTCGAGCAACTGCATACGGTCCGTATCGATACCGTTCCGGGTGTTAAGTACCAGTATTCCAATCCTGCCGCTATACTGCTTTCTTATATACTGGAGGATGTCTACGGAAAGTCCTTTGAAGGTCTACTAAAGGAAAAAATCTTCGATCCCTTAGGCATGAAACACAGCGGAATTCGCCTCTCTGAAAGCGAAATGGGATGTATGGCAACCGGATACACTGCTCAGGGACAGCCTGACACCTCCTCTTATATTCAAATGGGAGCAGCAGGCGGCCTTAAATCGGATATATCAGACATGTTACTTTACCTGAAGGCGCAGATAAAGGAAGACAGCGAAGCAATCCGGCTGACGCGAAAAGAAAGCTGGGGATTCGAGATGGGAAACGGCTCACGGTATAGCTGCGGACTCAACTGGCAGCTAATTACCAAACCGGATGGAAATAGGCGCATCTTTCAGGATGGTAATGTTCCGGGGTACTCCTCCAAAATAGTGCTGTTTCCAGCGAAAGATATAGGGGTTATTGTATTGTCCAATACATTCCTTCCTGATGAGTTATCTGAATTGGCAGAAACAATTCTGACGGGCCTGCGACCGCAGGACCGCTTATGAAAAATCCCGGGCAGTTTTGCCCAGGATTGGATTCCTGTGTACTTCAAAATAAGGGGGCTTCATAAGCCCCACCATGCTACTTCCCCAGATTTTTTAGCTTCTCGTACAGCTCCACCAGGCCCGCCTTCTGCAAACATTCCCCGGAGAGCTGGCCCAATTCCGTCAGCGCTTCTTTTGGAAGACTTTCCAATAGCCCAGCCATGCTCCCTTCCTTACCGGTGACTCCCCGCTCAATGACATGACTTAAAACCAGGACCTGCCTTCGGCTGATCTTCAAATCAATTTTTACCGGGTCATTCATTCCAGGGATACTCAGGATCGTGTCCATCAATTTGCTTACTTCACTTACATTCATATCACTCCTTTCTTTTGCATTACAAAAGTAGAAACAATTAATGGCTACTTCCTCATCCTTATATACGGAGGATAGGTTTATGCCCCATATTCACTTTATTTTTGTACTACAATTTTTTGTGAGAATGAAAACGTGATGAAAGGAATGAAAATTAAAACAGAAAGAACTACTGGCGCCGTCAAGGCTGCAGAGCATCCTGAACTTTCCAGGGTATTGAAAGATCTGCAAGCTGACCATATCGTTTATGGTATACCTAAGGAGCGTGCCTTTGGCATTCTTCGGGTAACGCCTCCGATCAAGGATATCATTGCCAACCCCAAATTGACAACGGCACTGGTAAGCCATATCCGTAATTACGTTCTACCCCATATGCGTAATGGTGAGGTAATACTTAATAACAATATTCCTCCCAACATCCTTAAAGAGGTCGGTCTGAAACCTACCCAGTATAACAACCTGCAGCTTATCGGAAAAGAAAACAGAAACCGAAAAAAAGGAAAGCGGCTGGGCCGGTAATAGGCTATTACCTGTCAGCATGGTCAATTCATAATTAGTGTGCTAAAGATCTGTGAGATGGACAAAGAGAAAATGAAACAAAAGATCCGGGAGATTAAGGAAATGGACTTGGTCTCCTTTCTGGAATCGCTAGGCTACCAACCGGCGAAAATACGCGGCAATGAATTCTGGTACCTTTCCCCGCTCCGGGATGAAAAAACAGCCAGCTTTAAAGTGGACAGAAAGCTTAATGCCTGGTTTGATCACGGACTCGGTAAGGGGGGCAACCTGATTGATTTTGCCATTCTCCATGATGGATGTACCGTCGGAGAATTCCTCTCTAAAATGCTTTCTTCTTCTTTTCATCCGCTACCGAGAAAGGAGATTAAGTTGAACGAGGCGCCGGGGAAAAAAATTGAGGTCATCAGCGACAAATCCCTGCGGAAATATCCCCTCCTCAAATACCTCCGGGAGCGGCGGATCGATCTGGAAGTGGCGGATAAATACTGTCGGGAAGTGACCTTCCGCATTGGAGAAAAGGAGTACTATGGAATCGGCTTTAAAAACGACTCGGATGGATGGGATATCCGTAATCCTTATATGAAATCGGCCAGCCTGCCAAAGGACATTACTACCTTCTCCAACAGCCACCAAACAGTCAATATTTTTGAAGGTTTCTTTGACTTCCTCTCCCATCAGACCCTGTTCAAAAACCAGCCGCTCGCGCAGCAGGATTTTGTTATCCTCAATACCTTGGGCATGTTTGAAAAGGCACGCCCTTTTATCGAGAAACATCCCGTCCGGAATCTCTTCCTCGACAACGATACGGGCGGACAAAATTTCACCCTCTATGCCCTCAGTCTACATACCGCTTACCAGGACATGCGGCATCTCTACCGGAACCATAAGGATTATAATGACTGGCTTAAGGAGTTTGGGAAGCCTGTAAAAATGCGCGCAAACCAGAAGCTCTGAAATGCCTGAATGTATAGCAACCAATTAAAAATAGGGCACGGAATACCTTGACAGCAGGTGGTGACCGAAAGCAGGGAATTAGCGATAAGCTCCTGGTCATAATGCTCCGGGAACCAACAGAACGCCTACTTCGTGCATTCGGCAAGATGTCCGCTTGTCTTACAAGCGAATCTTGCCCGCTGATGCCTCGGAACTCGGCGCGGGGAGCTGAAGGCAGAAAACGACCCTTTGTTGAACGTGAAAATGATCATAGTGATGAATGGAAATAACAACAAAAGCCGGGTGGTCAACTTCCGGATGACGCCACAGGAATATGCCCGGATGGAAAGTAAATGGAAGCGTACGACCTGCCGAAAACTCAGTGATTTTATACGGCACCGGGTATTGGATAAACCCCTGGTAAGCACCCATCGGAACCGCTCGCTGGATGACTTTATGGCAGAGATGGCTCTTCTCCGCAAAGAGCTGAACAGCATCGGTGTCAACTTTAATCAGGCAGTGCACAAACTCCATATGGCAGACACACCAACGGAGTTAAAAATGTGGCTCCGTGTCTTCCAGAAAGACCGGCAGATCCTGCTTGACCAGGTGGAAAAAATCAAGCTAAAAATCTACTCAATAGCGGACGAATGGTTGCAGTAATCAAGACCGGAAAATCCCTGCACCGGCCCTTTAATTATAATGAAAATAAAGTGGCTGAAGGGAAGGCGAAATGCATCGCAGCGGCAGGTTATCCCAAGGACCTGGAGGACCTTACCCTGAGCAACAAATTGAACCTTCTCCTGCGGCATGCTGAACTCCACAGAAGAGCGCCAAGGAGCGCCGTGCACATCTCCCTGAATTTCGACCCATCGGAGAATCTGCGGTTTGATCTGAAGAAAAAAACCGGGCAGGATGAACTTACCCGAATTGCAGCAGACTACATGGATGCTATCGGCTTCGGCGGACAACCCTATTTGGTATACCAGCACTTTGATGCCGGCCATCCGCACATCCACATCGTCAGTGTAAAAATCCGGACGGACGGTACGCGCATTGACATGCAGAACATCGGGAAATTAAAATCGGAACCCGCGCGGCTCAACCTCGAAAAAAAATATAACCTGGTGCCTGCCGAAGATAGCAAAAGGAAGAAGACTTACCAGCTCAAGCCCGTTAATGCCGCTAAAGTCAGCTACGGCAAAAGTGAAACAAGGCGGGCTATTGGCAACGTCCTGGAAAATGTCCTGGGTACCTACCGCTATGCCAACCTCCCTCAGCTGAATGCCCTCCTCCGCCAGTATAATGTGTGCGCGGAAAGGGGAAGCGAAGACTCGCGTGTGTTCAGGACCGGAGGGCTTTATTATCGCGTGCTAAATGATGAAGGGGAGCCGGTAGGTGTTCCCATCAAGGCCAGCTCTTTTCACCATATGTCCCCCATCCCTGGTCTTGAAAACCAGAGGCCTACCCTGCAGTACCTGGAAATGCAGTTTACGAGGAACCGGGTACCCTCTCTCAAATACCGGACAACACTCAAAAACACGATTGACCTGACTTTCTTAAAGCATCCTGTTGGGAACTCCCTGCAGCACCTGCTCGATAACTTAAAAAGCCAGGGGGTGGATACCGTGTTGCGGAGAAATGAGGAAGGCAGAGTCTACGGTATTACCTATGTGGATCACCGAAACAAATGTGTATTCAACGGCAGTGAGTTGGGCAAAGCATATGGCACCGCCGGTATCCTGCAACGTCTGGAAGAGCAGGGCCAGCAGGAAAGGACATCTTTTAAACCTATGACCTTGGAACAATTGCGTCAGGACAGCGGTAAACAAACGCCACCACTCCATACTCCTCTCTCGCCGGAAACTCCGGGTCATGACCCGCATATTCCCCAGGGTTTAGGATTATTAATGGACCAACTGCTCAGACCCGAGGACACGTATGACCCGATCCCTTATGAGCATCGCCTGGGGCGGAAGCGGAAAAAAAGAAGGAAAAAAAGAACGGACAATAATCAATAAATATTCAGTGATATGGGCATGCAGACAGGCGAGAATGATCAGGCATTGCGGAAGATTCTGGACATGACCAGGCTCATCGCCATAACTATTCTTTGTATACACTTTTACTACTATTGCTATGGGGCCTTTTATACGTGGGGGATCTATTCCTCGTTTACGGATCAACTGCTGGGCAATATCGCCGCAACGGGACTGCTGCGGAATTTTCACCTGAGCAAATGTTGGGCACTGGGATTCCTCCTGATTTCCCTGCTTGGTGCCAAGGGACGGAAAAACGAAAAGATCAACAGCCGGACCGCTGTAGCTTACCTGATCACCGGTATACTTATCTATTTTGTTACCTTCCCCATTCTTTATCTTTCCTGGTCACCGGTTCACCTTGCAATGGCCTACATGTCAATGGTTACGATAGGATTTCTCCTCATCCTTTCTGGAGGAACGTTATTGACCCGCATCATTAAGGATAAACTGGAGGGCGATATTTTCAACAGGGATAATGAAACCTTCCCACAGGAAGAGCGGTACCTGGCAAATGAATATTCCATCAACCTTCCGGCCCGTTACAACCTGAAGGGAAAAATCCGTTCCTCCTGGATTAACTACGTGGCCATTTTCCGGGCCATCCTCGTACAGGGAAGCCAAGGTTCCGGCAAAACGGCCTTTGTTATCCGCCATATCATTAGCCAACTACTTGCCAAACCCCAACCTTTTACGATGCTGATCTATGATTTCAAGTTCCCGGACCTTTCCAGGATTGCTTATAACCACTTTCTTAAAAATAGGCACCGCTACAAGAAAAAGGCGGAATGCATATTTATAAATTTCGATGACCTTTCCCGCAGTCACCGGGGTAATGTCTTCGATCCCTTGGGTATGACGGACCTAACGGATGCCTCAGAGTCAGCCCGTACTATCTTACTGGGTTTAAATACGGAATGGAAAAAAAATAAACAGGGTGACTTCTTTGTCGAATCAGCTATAAATTTTGTGACGGCCATCATCTGGTTTCTGCGGCAATACCGCAACGGACGTTTCTGCACCCTCCCGCATGTGATTGAACTTATGCAACTGGATTACAACAGCCTCTTCACCTTGCTCCGCTCTGAAGCCGGACGTGAAGTGGGCACCTTGGTGAATCCCTTCATAAATGCCTATCTAGCGGACGTAATGGAACAGTTGGAAGGTCAAATTGCCAGTGCCAAAATCGCACTGGCCAGATTGTCCTCCCCTGCTCTATATTATATCCTGAGTGGAAATGATTTCAGTTTGGATATCAACAATCCGGAAGCTCCTAAAATTATCTGCTTTGGGAATAATCCCCAGAAGATTTTGACCTATGGCGCCGTCCTGTCCCTCTATGTGAACCGCCTGCTCAAAATTGTAAATCAAAAGGGTAAACTTCCCTGCGCCCTCATATTTGACGAGTTCCCCACCTTAACAGTGGACATCATACCCACCATCAGTTGCGGAAGGTCGAATTTCATATCAGTTGTGCTGGGTATCCAGGATGAATCACAGCTACGCCGGGACTATGGAAAGGAACAAGCGGATGTCATCATGAATACCATCGGAAATGTGGTTTCCGGACAGGTTGCCGGCGAAAGTGCCAAACATCTTTCGGAGCGGATCGGCAAGATTATGCAGGACCGGCAGAGCATGAGTATTAATTCCGGAGACACTTCCATCAGTAAGAACAAGCAACTGGAATATGCCGTACCGGCCTCTAAGATCGCTTCGCTATCCAGTGGCGAATTCGTCGGTATGGTATCCGATACCCCGCAGCAAAAGATCGACCTCAAAGCTTTCCACTGTGAGATCGTCAATGACTGGGAAGCCATTAATGCGGAGGAAAAAAACTATGCTGAAATTCCGGTAATACGACAGGTGGACCGGCAGATGGTACAGCGCAATTTTGAACATATCAAACAGGACATTCAGGACATTGTACAGTCGGAAATCGAGGCTATGCTAAATGATCCTTCCAAGGCCCATCTCGTCATACGGAAATAATGACCTTTTATTAAAATGAAATGAAAGGGTACAAACCCTTAAAAAACGAAACCATATGAGCAATACAGAAAATGAAAAAAACAGGCAGATAGAGCCTTTGGACTATCCGCTCCTACTGAGCATGGCAACGGAAACGCTGTACGAGGTACTTGGCTATATCACACACCAGGAAATTGCTGAGACCGAAAAAACGGAACCTGACCAGCAAAAACTCCTCAGCCTGCGAGAACTATCCGAAGAGGTGAATTCGCTCCTGGCTTACCAGCACCTATTCCAATCCCCTGAAACCCTAAAGGAGATCCATGAAAAGTACAGCGTGTTACTGAAAAACCGTGAAGATTAAACAGATGGTGCAATGAATGAGGAGCTTGAAAAATTAAAAAGGGCTTATGCCCTCAGTACGGAGCGACATAACCAGCTTTTTCAACACATAATCCGAAAGTTCACATTCGGGAAAGAGCCGGTAGCTAAACCCCGAGCGGTAATGATCGGTGCTCAGCCGGGCGCCGGCAAAACATCTCTACAATGCCTGGCCTCAACGGAACTACTTCAGAATGCCGTCATCTGCAATCCGGATCACCTCCGTAGTTTCCATCCCGTCGCAGGGGAAATACTGCAGCGCCATGAGAAGTATTTTACCGAGTTAACAAATGACTGCGCCCGCCAGTGGAACCTGGACCTGGTACGGCACTGCCGCAGGAATAACCTGAACTACATTCATGAATCAACGTTCAACTTTGGCGATGAACTTAACCGTACTATCCGGGCTACCAAACGATCCGGATTTGAAGTTGAAATTAAAATCCTCGCAGTAGACGCTAAACTCAGTCGCCTGGGAATCCATTTGCGCTATGAGGAAATGAAACGCCTAAATGGCGTGGCCAGGAATGTACCCATGGACTTTCATGATCTGCGCTTTATGGGACTTCCGCCAGCTATTAAAAAAGTGCATGAGGCCGGTATTTATGATGATCTTAATATCTACGCAAGAAGTATCGTGCTGGACGGACCACAACTGACAAACGGTCTTACCCTTGTTGCACGTAATACGACCGATCCTTTTGGGGTGTATATGAATGAGGTGAACCGGCCATGGTCTCAAAATCTGACCCAATATTTTCATGAAAAATGCGACAGGGTGCTTCACCTCATGGGGGAACGTAATGCCCCGCAAATGGAGATAGATGCCTTTAAAAGGAATGTCGGAATTGCGGAAACGTCAAAGAGAAGGGTACGTATACATGTTTGATCAGCAGAGCCAACTTAGGGTAGTGGCAAGGCTAAAAGGCTTTCCTCTTTTGGGCGATCATTCTACCAAAATAGCTGGGAAATAATCTCCGAAATAGATGAATATGAAAAAACAACATCAAATTGTCAATGGTAGCGAGATTCTAAAAAAGTACTCGTTGGACCATGAGCGAATCAGAGGAGAGATAGACGGCATATACGATAAGCGGTATGTGGTCAGGGAAGTACCCATCTGGCTCTTACGGGAAAAAGATCCGGAGCTGGATGCTTGGTTCCGTAATCCCCTGCGGCGCCGGGAAGATGAAGTCTTGCCCATTTCTGCCCCGAAACCAGGCCACCTTGCCCCGATCCTTATTGGCACTAAAAACGTCAATGGTCAACAGCACGAAGACGCCGTAATTGACGGGTTTTATCGTATAGCCTATGCGCTGATCACCGGAAAAGAGGCCATTCAGGCCTATGTCCCTGAAAATTGCAGCTTGATGTCCGAGGCCATACAATTTCAGCAACGGTTAAAGGTAGAGCCGGAACAAAAAACTGTGCCCGGCGAAAAGATCGCCAGGGAAATCCTTGACCGCCACTCCAAAGGCTGGGAAGCTGACCCCCATGTTGGTGATACCCTGAACTATGCGGCTGTTTCATCGAGGAACTATGTCCTACGGGAAGTGCCCATCAGCTTATTACGCAAACAGGATGTTGATCTCGACAATTACCTGAAAAATCCTGCAGTAAAGGAAAATATTACGCCCCTTTATCCTGGGTATACCCCCATTCTTATTGGTACAAAAAGATATGGAGGGCCTGATATTCCTGACTCGGTCATAGATGGCTTCGCCCGGACAGCCAGCGCATTCCATTCAGGACTTAAAACAATCAAGGCCTTTATTCCGGAGGATAGTCCGCTAATCCGGAAAATATTAAGCAGGAGCAAAAGATTGAAACTATGAGCAGACATGGATTGTCGCCGGTTCGTCAACTGTAAAGCCTCTGAAATAGAAAATGAGCTTTTATTCGGGCTGCAGGATAATGTCTACAATATGGTTAGGACTACCCATAATCCGGATTCCTAAATCGGCTGATCAAATTCTGTGAGGGATATAATTCCTGAAAATTCCCAACAGCCATAAATCGCTGATCTGATGCAGGTTCTTTCCAGGTACACTTTAAATAGGTTTTACTCCCCACAAAATATCTCTGGTATGCCAGCGTCGCTTAAACTATAATCCAATACCCGGGGTAGCTTCATCGCATTCTACCTGGTTCAGAAATGGTAACTCGCTGGAGAAACGGTCCTCTGCAAGTCTGATTGGAGCCTTCTTTCTCATCAATTGAATTGTTAATCAACTGATAGTTAACTGTTTCATGAAGGCTAACACTTCTTTTTTAATTCTTGTTTTAAAGCATTTTTGGCATCGCCGGATACACAAAAGTCGATATTTCCCTGTACTTGAATATCACAGTGAGAGAATGGACTGTTCAAGCACTTATCAACTTTAATCTTCCCACTGCATTGGATGCATAATGCAGTGGCCCCATCTGGTGTGTGGACCCAGATCGTATTTCCTTCCGGCGTAAACTGGAGGGTAGCAACGGGAATCTGAATGTCCGTTTGAAGACTCAGCGGTACAATCCCCTTATGGTTTTCGTGAAATTTTTCAGGATCTAGGTATACGCGAACCCCATCTTTGGCCTCTATCAAGGCATCCTCCAGGATAAGTTCGGGAAGAACTCCATCATAATCCTCTTCTGGCCAGCCGCATTCTACAATGACATGTAGCTTTTTGGTAGTATTAGATTTCAAAGTATAAGTTTCAGGTGAAGGTATAGAAATTCCGGTAAAGTTAAATGCCATGAGTATGTCCTATCATACATCATTCGACAAAAAACAAAGTTGACTATCCGTAAATCCCCCTTTCTGAAATGAAGTTAAAACTGAAATGCCATCCACCTTTTGAATCCCAGGTTGTTCCAATGCTTATCTTTGATAATGGAGCTATCTGCAGGATTTCTAACCTACTCGATTCGCTTCCATCCTTTTTGTAACCGATCAATCTCAATTCTACAAGGAAGGGAGTTTCTTTGTGCGTATTCACCAATACAATTAATTCATCCGGAAAATCGATCTGCTTAGAATTTATCGGAATTTTGTGGTCATCAAACCGCAGAATGCAGGCACGTAGGCCGGCCATTACTCGATACTCTTGAAACCGCTGCGCTGCAAAATCAATATCCTCATTGCTCACCGGTAAAATTTGGCCAAACCCCTCAGGAAGTGGCAATAACTGTTCATCTGTATGTGTTTCCACGGCTAGTTATTTTAGGTAAAGTATTTGTAAGATAGAGCAATTCAAAAAACACTAATAATTTGAAAGCCTTTAATTACAAGACTTAAAATGGTTACGGGAAATCGTTGAAAGAAAATTTCCAAAGCTGGCTGTCAACCAATTGGAATGTTGTCATAAGTTAATATGTCGGTCACTTCGCCACGTAGTCTAGCTTGCCTTTTTTGAAAATAAACCAAATATTTATATAATAACAATTTTATTAATACGCTAGATGCTTTTTATGAGCTAATCGCTGTTACCCTATCTGCGCAGTTCTCTCTATTTCATATAATTTGGATCTAGAAATTTAACCTGAACGTGTATATGTAATGGTCATACAGGGCTACGAGCGTTTTATTGAACACCCGAAAAGCGGTGAGCTTTTTATCTCCTAAATGAGGAAGATAAAAACTGAAATGGTAGCTGCCGTCTTCCAGAGAATACACATCAATGGCCGACACTTTATCGAACTCCGACTTCCTTTCATTATTGGCCATGAGCTTTGAATTGACGTATACCCACTTGCCATCCATACAGCTCAGGCGGTTCACCACCCCTCCGGGGGAGCTAAGCGTTTGCTTGTCTTCGGAAGCCACCGAGGCCACCTTGATATGGGCATGGCTTACGGTATCAATGGTCCTTCCCTTGTATTGTATACTCAGGTTGGTATCCAGGCACAGGAACTGATTGCGGTAGTAGTATACATACACCAGCCTAGCTGTGCCGGGATCATAATGCAGTACCCCGTCCGTGCAAAAAACACCGTCTATCTGCTTCTCCAGCACCGGTGTTCGGGGCTGGAGCCACCCCGTATGCAGGGTGCGCTTGGCCAGTATGTTCTGCTGGCTGGCACTATCGTACATGCGCATTACGAAAGAGGCCGGGGATATCGGGCTGGCGTTGTAGAACTGCCGCCGCGCTTCCGGCAGGCGTTGTAGCGACAGGTCCGGCATCGAGGCGTGTAGTAGCTGTCCCTGGATACCTACTGTCATGTACACATCCGGCGAGTCGATCACCACCATGGCGGGAGCAATGATATCTTTGACCTGTTTCATGTCCAGGCGGATATGCGAAGTGTCTGACAGAGAATAATCCGTTTTGAATACATAGGTGGGCGCCACGGAATTACCGAGGTAAATGTGGGTAGGCGTGGCGCCGGCTATGTAGAAGGAATTATACTTAATATTCAGGATCTTTTCTGGCGTAGCCATGTGCGGCGGCACCAGGCGGATAAAGCCATTGGGCCGGTGATTGATCTTATCGGATGCAACATACAACAGCCATACGGTAGCAATACTGAGGAGAAAGCCGCACAAGGTCAATCCTATCCTGCTCCTGTGCTGCCGGAGCGAGCGAAATAGAAGGATGAACATAATGCAAATAGTTTACAACGTGTTGTACTGTTAAAAGCATAAAGCGTGTTTGATCCGTTGAGGAAGTGGGATAATCCCCAAAATTAGTGTTTGCAGCAGTGGTGTCGGTTAATTGGATGTTAACCGAAAAAATATAGATGACACTGCGGGACCCGGCGGGGAGTTGGTCAAGCATTTTAGTCAGCTTCTTCAGGTGGACAAACTTTCCTTTCCGTGAGCAGCTTAAATTGATAATACCAATCGTCTCCGGGCTCATTGGCCCTGCCCAGCATTACCTTACCCCCTGGCTTGATCGTGAACTCGGCCAGCACCAGCCTGTTGACTCCGTGAAGATGGATACATTGGACAGAGATAGTTACACTGACCCAAACCTCTTCGTCCGTATTCAGTACGTACTGCAGCTGCTCAAAATAATCCAAAAGGTCCACCATAGAACTGATGCCTGCCTGAGCATAACAGATGATACAGGCAGGTATGGTCTCCTGGTTATGGCGGAGCCCTTGCCACTCCTTTATCCAAATGAAATCGCTCCTCTCACATGGAGCCTCCATTCCGAATCCCGAAGGTAATGGAGCTGGCGAATCCGGGGTGTTTGACGTCTGTGACATGCTGATCAATCTCCTGAAGCAAGTTAGCCTCACCTACTGGCACCTTATGTTAATCTCATGTTAAAACACTTGAAATCAACAAGTAATATAGCCTTCATTTTTTATATAAATACAATCAAAATGAAAATCTCCGCTCCCAACCTCTTTTTGTAAATTTTAGCTATCCCGCTTCCGGCGGAGCATTCAACCTTCTTTTTACTCATTTAAACTTATGCATTATGAACCAAACGCTGCTGACGAAGTTTTCTCCTTACTATCCGAGAGAGAACCGTATCAACCCGCATGTTAAAATCCTGGACACCAGCACCAATGCCTGGATCAAAGGGTACCATTGTCTTTCCGAACAGGTAAAGCAAAAGGTTAAAAATGCCAATTATGGCATCCTTACAGCGCAGATTTTTCCGGACACCGCCTGCAATATCCTGCTGCCGATTGCCCGGTGGATGTTATGGGCTTTCGTCTACGATGATCTGTATGGCCCATTCCCGAAAGATGAGCTGGATCTTGTCTGTAAGAAATGTCTCTCTATACTTCAGGGTTCTCGTCCTCTGAAGGGAGACAATGTCTTTTTCCGGGAACTGGCAGATATCCGTGACGAGCTGACCCCTATCAGCACGCCGGAATGGATGGAGCGCTTCACCGCGAGCCACCGGCATTATTTCGAAGGTCTCATGCTGGATGAATTCAGCTACAAGCAGGACATCAGCTACCCATCCTCCGAGCAGTACCTTTTCATCCGGGAGAGACTGATCGGGGGGAATATGGTATGCGACCTGCTGGAGCTTGTAGATGGCATCCTACCCCTAGAGTTATTACTTCACCCGTACATACAGCGATTGCGCCAATTGGCTGGCAGGCTAATGATATATGACAACGACCTCTTCTCTTATAAAAAGGAACTACAGGAAAAGGAAGCAATGAACCTGGTGCTGATCCTGGCCTCCGAAAGAAAAATCTCCATGGATCAAGCTATACAGGAAGTATTCGAAATCCGACGGTCTGATTTTGATGAACTGCTCTCCTATGAGGAGGCAATACCTGAATTTGGGAGTTACAATAACTTAGTACGCAACTATTTGAGAAATGTCCTGATCTTATTACAGGGACAGCTTGAATGGTACCTACATCAATCCCTGAGGTACTAAATTTTAACGAATGATTATTCCCCGGGTCAGCTAAAAGTACTATCTTTTAGCTGACCCTCAAATTGAGAAGATGCCAAGAAATGATACCCGGCTTCCCAAGGAAGTTTACCTCAAGTTATGCCTCCATATTGCCCTGTTTTCATTATCAGGAGGAATGTTAGCCGCCTACCTGATGCAGATGAAATCGGTATTCTATGTCGAGCTTGCGATCAGCCTCTATTTCCTGTCCGTACCTTTCCTTACCAAGTGGATCGGTTTGTATCCCTCTTTTACCATATCATACATCGTGCTATGTGCGGCGCTCATCTTCTGGGGTATCATCATCGGACCAGTGGCACAGATACATATCCTGCTTGCCTTCCTGGTCGGGCTTGCTTGGTACGTCCTTCAACATCCCCTTGCCAAATGGTCCGTTGTGGGATTTGATATCGCCATGCTGTTCTTCCTGGAACTTGCCTATTACAAGGAATGGTTCCAACCGGTGGCTATTCCAGCTGATGTGACCATGTATCTGCGTTGGATTATTATTTGCGTGGGCGCAGCGCTGAGCATCGCTATCATGGACCTCTACCACACCCGCTGGACTAACAAAAGGGTGAAGCAAGCCAACTATTTCAAAGATCTTTTCATCTATCAGGTCACACACGATCTCCGTACCCACCTTAATTCGATTTATTACATTGCTAAGCTTACGAAAAGATCTTTGGCGCGTGGTCCTAACAAAAAGGAAATAGAAGCTTATAACGAGCTGCTCTTTACTGCCGTCGGGAACGCCAGTCAGATTACAAACAATGTATTGGATATAGGTGCCATTGAGGCAGGAAAAATGCAAACGCTGCAGGAAGTAACCCTTATTCTTACCGATTTCCTCGATAACCTAATTCGTTCCCAACAAGTAACTGCACAAACACGGGGAATTCGAATGTTGTTGGCCCGCGATCCACAATTGCCACGGGTTATCGTTACTGACTCTTTTAAACTCCAGCAAATCTTGATCAACCTGCTGAACAATGCAATAAAATATGCTTATAAACATAGTACGGTAATGGTGGATGTAAATCGCTCCATTCCTCAGAACTGGACTATTTCAGTTACTAATTCCGGGGCAGGCATTCCAGCCGACAAGCAGGAAGCTATCTTCGATAGCTTTGTCACAAATAAACCTGCTATCACCGAAGGTACTGGACTGGGCCTGTACATAGTTGCCAAAATGGTCCGCGTACTTGGAGGTACGGTACAGGTTAAGAGTAACCCGAACGCCGAAACCACTTTTACCATAAACCTGCCATTAAAAGAAGGTGATCCGCAGGATATTCCGCCCCAAATAGATGACCTCCAGATTGATCTTGGCAATATCCGTGTATTGATCGCCGATGACAATGAGATGAACAATATGCTATTCTCCAAATACCTGGAAATGAGCGGCTGTATCGTAAACAGTGCCTCCAATGGCCGGGAGGTTCTGGACATATTGGCTCATGAAACTCCACCTGACATCATCCTATTAGACCACCAGATGCCCGAAATGGACGGAGAGGAAACCTTACTGCGCCTTAAAAAATCGCAGCAGTTAAAGAATATTCCAGTTATCATCTGTACCGGAAGCATGGAGCATGAGAAATCGCTGCGTCGTGCCGGAGCTGAGGCAGTTTTGATCAAACCAGTGCAGCAGCAGGAATTATTCAAGGTCATACGGCAATATGTGCAATAGCGGCATTGTATATACCATGTCAAAACGGACGCACCACCGTCGCCTTCATACTCAGCATCTATAAATCGGGGTTAAATTTTGGTGCAATGTAATGGAATCGCTGGGGGACGCTTCTTATAAACAACACCAATGTAAAACAAAGTGTGCAACTGAAATTCCAGTTTGTCAACTGTTTCTCCCGGCTTATCGGACATATACAACATCCCTTCATAACGAATCCCATGGAAGAAGAACTTTTCCTCTTTCACATCGAGTCTCATGTAAATGCCGGTATCTAGCGATAGTAAATCGTCGGAAGATATTTTCTTCATAAAAACAGTGTCCCCCCGTTCGAGAAAATGGGTAGTACATTTTTCATCTACAATCGTGTAAAAAGGATATTCGGCGAAAATATCGATTACCGGGACTTTATAGCCATCATCCTCCAGCAACAACCACCATTCCTCTTTATCACTTACCGACTCTAACCTCAACCTTTTATCGGTTGAAATTATTTTCTTCAACCGAAAGATAATTACTTCCGCCGTCCGATAGTAAAGCGCGCACTCATCGCCCCAGATCAATAGTACAACTTCCCTTTTCCGTACGATCCAATTCTTATGCGCAATTAAATGGCGAAGCACAACAAACTCCCTGTCAGTCAATTGGATTTCCAACTGGTCCGGGCTAGTTAAAACTTTATCGCTAACATGCAGTTTGAACTTTCCAATTTCTATTTCAGAGTCCATCCTGATTTTTTTCAATTCAGTAATAAGTCTCCGTGGGAATATCTTTATTAACGACAATCGCTACCCCACTGTGGGATTTGACATAATAGGCCCGGTACTTTCTTCTGACATATAAAAAGGCGGTATTAAAATCACTTGATTTCTTCCCATTTACCTTTGTATAATACTGATCCTTAATTGCACTATATCGAACTGTTCCACTATCTGATTCGACCAGGGCTTTTCGAAATATTTGCTCAATATCCCTACACATTACAAGTAACTCCGAAGATCTTATACGACGCCGGCCATTACCTTGCCTGCCTTCTTCCGATCTCCGCGTCCTTAAGACATATCCAGATTTCCTTTCAAAATAGATTTCTATGCCTGTAGTTAGCAGCAGGTGTCTGATATTACTCAAAGTAACCTTGAAGGTATTGCTTTCCATATAGCAACCATTTGCATTCAGCATTGGCCTGATAGTATCCCAATTTAAATGTTCTTCCGGCCTCGAAAAAAATATGGACAGGATTGTAGCATAGGTAGGTGATAAATAAACGATTGTTCCATCACGCTTCTTCAATAACGGAGGATCTAGACAAAGTCCTTTGTATTGTATTGCTCCTCCATACCTCCAATTATTTGCTTCGTCCAACTGTATAAGCTGATAGCCATACCCGGAAATAGTATCGAGCCGCAATACCGGTATGTGTTTCAAAGTGCGGCGGATTCTGCACACCCACCCTCGCAACCCTTCACGGTTTCTTCGATTGTCAACTTTTTCCAATTGATTTAAAATTTGATTTGCCGTAATGATCTTCCCTTTGCGGGAATACAACGCGTTGAATATCGCCAGTTCAATCCGGGTAAAATGCCCAAGCGGCTTCCCTTGAAAAAATAGTAATCCATCCGCCTGAATGTCATAGGCGCCAATTTTTATGGGAGCAATTCTTAAATTATGCGATTTCCTGTGCAGAAACATCTTATGTAAACTTGTATCCATACGTCATGCTCATTACCACACCTTTCGATCAAAGAAAATTGCAGAGCCGCCGAACGGCCCTGCATAGAACAATGGTCGGGCAATACATCCAGCTGACCCAAACTTCCCATTTAAATCACAATTTGAGAAACACCCTGATTGCTGCCTCGGTGAATTACTTTTAAACCATTGTCCATGTCCCCCTGGGGTTTATTCAAGGGAAAAAATGACAATCCTTTACATTAATATCTGGATAGCTGCACAACTTTTACGTGCAGAATGACCCGATCATTAGGTTCCCTAGATACAAGACAAATGAAATGCAATTTGGGGTGGGGTAAAAACTAATATTTTTTCCATCTCCTGCACTCGTCTTTCCAAAACGCTATCTTCAATACTGTATATCAACTAATTATATATAACACAATCTAAATAATGATCACCTATATATGGAATAACCACTCCGTTTTAGTGAGGAATGATATCCCCGTCCTCAAAAATGGACTGGAGCATCATTGAAAAGTGAAAAGTAAAAAAGAGAAAGCTATTAAACTGAACTCTGAATGGCCATACCCCTCCTCAGAATCTGTAATTTTCATCAACGCGCTATAGTAGAGCTGCAAACGTCGTTCCGGGTACCTCCACGTCCCATAGGAGTTCCTGAATTCCTCTACGATCTCTAGCTCCCTCTTCCTGTCAGCTCCTTCAACCAGATCAATATCAGCTAAACAGCAAATTAACCTGCTGATCATTTTAAAATCATAGAGCACATCATGCGCTTGGAGTTCCTCTATATCAAGTTGTTCAAGCCGCATTAAAATGGCCTGGCCATGATCACAGAAGAAATCTTCAATAGACTCCTTCGATCTCCCGCTAAATAAGGCCTTAACCTGCTCCAGAACCAGATTCTTCCTCATTACTTCGGAACATTTATCAGTCGAACTTAGTTTTGGGATTTGTGACTCGCCGGGCCAAAGATGTCCTCTTCAAAAATTAATCTTACCAGCCGGTAAAAGTTATACTCAAAAAAAGAAAAGGCCATTTTCCCAAATCTTGAATATTCACCATTGTTGGCATCACCTATCTCCTTAAGTATATCAAAATATATTTTCAAATGATCATTCAGTCCCTGCCATGTACCATAGTGCTCTGTTATCTCCCGCACAACTTCCACTCGCTCCTTCACCGCGTCATACGCTTTACCATTGATTTCCGCAATTATATTGATCAGTCGGGCAATCATTTTAAAATCATATAGTACATTGCTGCTCTTCAGTACTCCTAAATTCATGTCAGAATCCGCCAGTAGGATTGATTCTGCGTAATAGCAAAAAAAGTCCTCAACGGCTTCCCTGGACAGTCCATTGACCAGCGAGGAAACCTGACCGAAAATCTCCGCCGCATTTTTACCGTACATATAAGTCAAACATTGTTTTCTTTAGATCATAGAATGACAGAATCATTCTCCTTAATTGCCTGGTAGTGAAGATGAACTCCGCGCAATGAAAAGTCCCCCAGTCGGGCACGTATTTACCGAATTCTATAAAGGAAAAATATTCCCGCAGCACCTATCGACTTCCTCGCGGCCAATAGCCTCTGTTAGCCCTCTATTTGTTTCATGTAGTCTTTAAGCACGAATGTACAACCAGAAGATATCGTCGATAGCTTGGCAGGTATACTTTCCGTAAAATCCCTCACTCTCAAAATCTGCTCTCTCGTAAGCGTGTCCATCGATTCAGCATTTAATTTTCATTGCGACAAGTAATTTCAAGACCTTCAACAAACTGGAAAATGCCGCTGATATAACTGCAAAGCGCCTTCATGCACCTTTGTAGCTCGCACTCCGCTTCGTCTCTTTCAACTGCTTGTTTTATGATCTGGCTGTAAAGTCTCATTTTTCCAAGGGCATCATCCCGGTCATAACTTGCTACCAGGTTCTGCTTTGCGATGAGGAGCTTCTTCAATTTAAGGGGATCTTTATTAATCGACGGATGGGCAGACAGATTGAGCACCTCAGCAATCTGCTTGAAAAGAAAAATGAAGTTTGAACGCTCACAACCGGTCCAGGCATCTGCCACCTCGCTGTAAATAACGACGCATGCACATTCCCATAAAAGATCAACCGAATTTTCGGCGCTAAGCTTACTGATGCCTCCAACCATCGAACCACAATTTGCACTACCTTAAATGATTCCTGAAATCCGCCGGTAAATAGGCACCATATTGGCGATTCAGGTAATCGCTGAACATGATGAGTATCTGCTTGCATCCAATAACGAAATGCATGTCCTGCCCCCCTTCCGAAAGTTGTACTGGCACCTTAGGAACGCCAGGGTATACCATCCTGAAATACCTAGCCAAACTGATCTCACCTTCCTCACATATTTTTGCACGAAAATAGCCTCCCATATTACTCATGCGGTAATGGATGTCCTGTTGTATAGTACCTGGTAAGGGCTGCGGAGGAAATAGTTCTGTCAAGCTGACGTTAATTGCATGCTCATTCCCCGACTCCTGGGAGAAAAGCAGATTCTCATGGTTCATAAGCTGTTTTTTTGAAACAGAAATCAAAAAGATGATCGCTTTAGTGGCTGGCAGATCAGTGCGGGATAAACGATGACCATGGAATATATAGCCAGACGTCTTCTCGCAATAAAACCTGCAATTTCATTTTGAGGGAATGCATGTATAAGACAAATGAATCGGAAAATGGGGTGGGGTACGATAAAAATATTATTCCGGCATAAGGCTTCTTACCTCCGATGGATACCGATCCTAATGGTATCTCCTTTTATATCATATTCAATATTTCCTTCAACGCTCTTTAAATTGTTCAGGAAGAACTCAGGGCCATGATGCCTATCCAACACGCCCGTGTAACGCTTTTCCCTTAGATTTGGATCACATTCTACTTTAACTGCAAACCACCGTTCCATGACAGAAATAATCTTCTCCAAGGGCTGTTCATCGAACGAATATATACCATTTCTCCAGGATAGGACATCGGCGGCATCGAAAGGCCATACGGATATCCCTTGATCGGATTGAAGCACCGCCAGCTCACCCGGCTTGATGACCTTTTCCTCCTGGACGGAGGTTAGTCGAACGGCACCCTGTATAAGCGCCACCCTGACAGCCCCCGAATCATAGGTATTGACATTGAAACTCGTCCCTAAAACCTGGATCGAGCCACCCGAAGTGCGGACAATAAATGGACGGCCTTCATTTCGCCTGACCTCAATGAATGCTTCTCCTTCAATGGCTATTTCACGTTTCTCGCTGAAGAGAAATGGGAAGGTAATCTTGGTCATGGAATTAAGGTGTACCACCGTGCTGTCTTCTAGCACCACTTTATAAGTCTCTCCTGCAGGAACAAATAAAGTATTGTTTGCCTGTGATCCAGACGCTGCCCTAAAGTTTAACGACAGGCTGTCTTCCTCTAACGTTGCCGCCCAAATATCGATCCGATCCGACATTCCGTGTGGCAAGGCAACACGCTCTCCATTTGCCAATTGTAGAACCACAGCACCTTCTGCTGGATCAACCCGTGCCACTTTTTCATCTTTATTGAGAAAGAGCATGGCCGAAACTACGACTACTAAGGAGAAAACGACCGCAGCCATTGCATACCCCCTTCTTCTCTTTTTCTCCTTCTCACCAATACCTTTCAACAGCGTTTGATAAGACTGTTCTTTTTCTTCATCGGATAATAGAAAGTTCCGATCACCGTGCATCGCCTGTAGATCTTCGTAAATCTCCCTTGCCTCCGGATATTGCTGAATCATCTCCTGTATGTACGCATCCTCCTGCCCATTGCTTGCGCCCGCCAGTTGCTTCTTTACAAGGTCGAAAAAATAATCTTCTCTATAGTTCATTTTAGGTGGATAAGCTTTTCCCTTATTCGCTGCAGGGTGCTTTTCATGATCGATTTAAATGTGTTTCTGCTGATGTTCATCTCCGCCGCGCTTTCCGCATAACTTTTATTATGGGTGAAGACTAAATGGAAGGCCAGGCGCCAGCGCTCCGGTAGATCCATCAGGGCCTCATTTATATATTCTCTGATCTGAAAATCTTCTGAGAAATGAGGATCTTCGCGGACCGGCTCACTTGCCTGGACCCGGTCCACGACGGTACGCTCGGTTTTCTTCCGGTTAATGATATTCAGACAGGTATTCTTACAGGCTCTTGTAAGGTACCATAGAACGTTCTCGATTTCCAGGCTCCCTCCTTTGAACCATAGGTTCATAAAAACGTCATGGGCAACGTCTCTTGCTTTTTCCCGATCATCCAGAAGGCGATGTGCCTGCCAAAATATACTGCCATAGTACCTATCGTAGATTATTTTGAAAATTTCCTGCCGACTTGCTAAATCTTCATTGAAGTTCTCCGATGTCATGAAAGTGCTTGGTTGGTTTGGTAATCAGTTTCTTAAAGTTAGAGCTTATAGCTACTTTATGAACTTCAGATTACCAAAATAACACGTTTGTGTTATCTCAAGCCCAACCTACCGAAAGTGCAGGTTACCTTCCACGTCATAATAATATTCCACCTGGCTCACGTTCCGTACATCCTCAAGAAAGGCGCTCAGAGGGCGGTTCATATCCAACATACCGGTATAGTGGTAACTGGCGGATTCAGGTGTATCGAAAATAACTTTCACACGGTACTCCCTGGCAATAATTCCGCTCAGTTCCTGGAGGGTCTTATACCGGAAATGGTAGTTCTGCTGTTCAATGGGTACAATGCGATAGTTTTTACCTACCGCAAAAAGCAAACCGGCAGCGCACAGGATAGCGATCACGGCAATAGAAGCCATTGCAAGCCGGTTCCTTTTTCTCCCCAAGATTGGATCTATTCCATATGTGTCCCGAAAATCCTCCATAAGCATACAGGCATCGCTATTTCGCTGGAGCTCAGCCCGAATGTATCGATCTTCCTCCCGGGTCGTCCTTCCTTCTTTGTAATAATGTAGCAGGCGAATAAAATTCTCATGGTCAAATGCCGGAGGGGTCTTTCTTAGCCGGCTTAGAAAAGGGATATGCATCTTAAAACTCACATTTTATAATAATAAATGGATGTAAGGCCAATTCAATCTTCGCATTTTCAACGCCAGATTTTAAAGAATGGGGCCGTCCAACCTACGGCCCCCACCGGTACACTATTGTAATAGCCAATATCAAAACCCGAGTGTGCTTCGATCAAAGCTATCATATAGCAATGACCGGTGATATCAATTCTGAACTTTATATTAGCTCATTCCGCACACCATCAGGGTGCTAAAACGAGATCATCTACCTCATAAATCGATAATTCCTGACTTCTCATTATCTTTCTCACTCTCCGGAACCTATACCGCAAAAGAGAATCTGCTCACGCTGCAGTATCTTTAACAAAATTGAGGTTGAGCCAGGAATGGCTCTCCCCGTTTTTAATTGTTCTTAAATTTTTAGCCATGCAAAAGAGGAGCTAATCCCTCCCTTGCGTATCCGGCACCAGCTAATTTACCCACAACTGCTGCCGAATTTGGCCGCTAATCAAACCAGCAGACCAAAAGAAGTCCGCCGTTTATAATGCTAAAGTCTAGTAAAAGACTTTCTATTGGTGAAAACGATCTTATCGATGTCCGTGACCAAAATCTAAAAAACTATCACTGACCGAGTGATATTCTGAACTCTTACTTAGGTCGAAATAATGGGAAAATTGTCCTAGTGGAAAGAAGGAAATTTCAAAAAGAGGTACTATTTTGACGTTATTTAAAATGGAGGGTGCTATCAGCGGTAAAATAGTAGTCAATCTGCATGGTTAGTTTCAGATTTTCAAGAAACGAGTTTAGCGGTTTGTTGCGGTTAAATACGCCGGTGAACCGTTTTGTACCGATGGTTTTATTGTCAATTATGGTTTCTACTCCCGCCCTTATAGGCAGTACTTTTGCGATCTGCTCAAGCGTGGCATCTTGGAAATAGTACTTTCCCTTTATCCAGCCGGTAACTTCCTCTACATCAAATTTATGCGTGCTGATGCCTTCATGTGTCGAATAAACGGCCCGCATTCCGGGTTTCAATGCCACTAGCTTTTCGGCCACCTTCAATTGCACGGCACCGTTTACCAAAGCAACCTGAAGCCGTTCGGCATCATAGGAATTGATATTGAATTCGGTGCCCAGTACCTGAATGGTTACCTCGTCTGCCTGGTCCTGGGATTCTCCCCTCAGGTGCACAATAAAAGGTCTTTCTGCATTCTGAGCAATCTTCAAATACGCCTCGCCTTTTATAGTGACTTCACGGTTTTCTCCAAATGCAAATGGAAACTGAAGAGTCGTAGCGGAATTCAGTTGAATTTCACTGCCGTCCGCCAATCTCACCTGATAGGTCATCCCTTTGGGAACATGGAGTGTGTTGACGCTGAACTGCCGTTCCTCTCCGGTTGAAGTGACCGAACCTGGTGTATAGCTCAATCTATTGTTGTTGTTCTGTAATAAAACCTCATCCGTTTTGATATCGCCTCCTTGTGTGGAAAGGTTCACTGTAGCGCCTGATGCGGTTGTCAGGGAAATTCCCTTACCTCCAAAGGATTCCGTTCCCGTACCAGGCTTACCGCTATTATTATAAACGAAAATCCCCACCATCATTACCACAACTGCTGCAGCGGCGATAGAGCTCCACCGTGCAACTCGCTTGAACCGCCTTTTTTGGGAAATTACTTTTAGCTCACTCAAATCCGCCCAGGCCACCTCCTTCTCCAATCTATTGAAATTATCATCAATATCATCCGAATACCGGCTCCGCAGCTCTTCATACAAGGCCCTCACCCCCTCGTCCTCTCTCATCATCTGCTCCAGCTCCTGCTCTTCCTCCGGTTCGATATGCCCAGTCAGCTTTCTGGTTATCAATTCATGGATATATTGATCATTTTGCATAGTGTAAAGTCGAAATTCAGCTAAATCTGTCCTATTTTAGAGCAGATCTTTTTTAAGCAAGGTACGGAGAAGTTTGTGGGCGTTTGTCAGGTGATTTTTAACAGTACTTGGGCTTACATTTAATTTCGCCGCAATTTCATTGCGCTTTAGATAATGAAAGTGTGAAAGTGTAAGAACCTTTGCCGATTGGTCTGGAATAAGCTTTATCGCAGAGCTTAACCTTAATTCCAGATCTTTATTCTCTAAACGTTGGGTTGGTAACTGAATTTTGTCAATACACTTCTTGAAGTCCTCCAAGTGGCCTGAAACTACTTTCTTTTTTCTGAGGCGATCCATACAGCGATAGTAAATCGCTTTGTGGAGATAACCTCTTATCGCTTTTGGATCGTGAATGTTTTTGAATTGCTTTTTTTCTAAGAATTCGATAAAAACATCCTGAACTAAATCTTGACTTTCCATCGTGCTTCCCGGCCCCAAAATGGACTCCGCTGCCAACATCAACCATTTGCGATTGGCAGTATATAAAGCTGTTAAGGCCTCTTCCTTACCCAGTTTTAAGTCTTCAAAATAATCCAGTTCGTTGGACATCTCCATAAATTCTAAATGAAAATCACATAAACAATCACCTCTTTAATGCTCTGAGGGAGAAGAAATAGTAGGTTAACCAAACATGACAAACTTAGAAAAACGGTTGCGAAAATTAAAACATTAACCGTAAAATTTAAACATTTTCTAATAGTAAAACGTTTTATGAAGGAAATCGCCCAGTTTTGATCGCCTATACATTTGTAACAAGAGTATCAGTCATTTCCCCCAAAAATACTATTGACATTATCATTTCTCAGTATTTTGTGATCGACAAAACGTTCACATCTTCCATACAAAGTATTTGACCTTCCTAAATTTACTGATAACATTTCGTTCAGAATGCTAATCACATGTTAATGCAATTGTGAATCTGGTGTTAATAGTATTTTAACCGCTGAGATAGGTGTACCACTTGTGTTATTTTGAAAAAAATATTAGGTTAAACTAGGACATATCATTTTGAGATTCGACCTATAATCAAAAACAGTTTGCTATATGCAAATATGAGAATGCAATATGAAATGTTAACCCTACTAATTAATCAACTCTAAAACTAAAACTACAATGAGGCAAAAGCTACACACAAGAGTTCGAAGCGCCATTCGGCAAAAGCTTCTACTTGCAATGCTTCTGGCATCCCTATGCGCTATGGGACAAGCGCAGGCTACAACAGCCGAGAGACAAGGAAGGAAACTGCTGACGCTGTCGGCTACACGAATTACACTGAATGACGTATTCCGAGTAATCCGAAAACAAACGGGAATGAATGTCTCATTCAGCACGACTTCAACTGAAATAAACATTTTAGAAAAAGTAGATGTGCGGTTTAACAAAACTCCTCTGGAGGATGTAATGAAAACGCTATTAAAAAATAGACCCGACCTTTACTTCGAATTTAAGGACGAGAACATTCTTATTCTCAAAGACGAAACCGCAAAAAAAAACTCCTCCCCTTCCCCAGTTCGAAGTGATACTTCATCGACAGTCTTTGCCCTTCGCGGCAAAGTAACCGATGCAGCTGGAAACCCAATTCCCGGAGCAACTGTAATAGTTAAAGGAACCCAGTTAGGTGCATCAACAGATGGTGATGGAGATTTCACTTTACCTGGTGTACGCAATGGTCAGCTACTACAGGTTAGAAGTGTAGGATACGAAACCAGAGAAATTCCTATATCCGGAAAATCAATTAAAGTTCTCCTCCCTCTGGATATGCAGAGTCTTGATGAAACAGTAGTGATTGCTTACGGCACAACAACCAGGCGTTTAAATACTGGGAATATAAGCAGCGTAAAGGCAGAAGAAATAGAGAGACAACCAGTCAGCAACCCACTACTTGCATTACAAGGTAGGGTGCCCGGACTCATGATACAACAGTCCAGCGGGTTATCAGGAGGAGGAATAACAATTCAGATCCAAGGCCAAAACAGTATCCGTAATGGGAATGATCCGTTTTATGTTATCGACGGAGTGCCATATTCATCCCAACTATTACCCAATTTAGGTACGATGCTGGGGACTACTCAATCAGGTCAATTTTCTGGAACAAATGGCAATCCGCTCAGTTTTATCAACCCAGCCGATATTGAAAGCATTGAGATATTAAAGGATGCAGATGCAACCGCCATCTATGGCTCAAGAGCTGCCAATGGAGCCATTTTAATAACAACAAAGAAAGGAAAAGCAGGACGCACCAACGTAAATGTAAATATCCAGAATGGATTTGGCCGTGTCAACCGTAAGTTAGATGTAATGAATACTCAGCAATATTTAGAAATGAGACATGAAGCACTCAGAAATGATGGCATCACAGCTCCTTCAGCAACAGATTATGATTTAAACGGCCTTTGGGATACTACTAGAAACACAAATTGGCAAAATGAATTAATCGGCGGAACTTCACAATATACCGATGTTCAAGCTAGTGTCTCCGGAGGTAATAATAATCTACAATTTTTAGTTGGAACGGGATATCACCAAGAAACAACAGTATTTCCTGGAAACTTTGACGACAAAAAGGGTTCCCTTCATTTTAATATTAGTAATACTTCAAATAACGAGAAATTTCGCTTACAATTGTCCGGAAGCTATCTAATAGATAATAATCAACTTCCAAATGAAGATTTAACGTTTCAAGCAATAACACTTTCTCCCGTTGCGCCTGCTTTATACAATTCAGATGGCAGTTTAAATTGGATGCCCGATGCAACAGGTACGAGTACGTTCTACAATCCTCTTCGTTATACATTGAATAGATATAAAAACAAAACCCATAATCTAATCAGTAATATATTACTAAGCTATCAAATTGTACCTGGGTTGGAAATCAAAAGTAGTTTTGGTTACACTAATTTGCAAACAAAGGAAACAAAGACATTCCCACTAACCCAACATAAACCAGAAAATCGCCCTTTCGAATTAAGGGCTGCAGGATATCAGGACAACAAAATTAGTTCATGGGTTGCCGAGCCACAGATCCATTATAAGCGCCCCCTTGCGAAAGGACAATTGGAAATTTTGATAGGAGCTACCATTCAACAAAATAACAGCAGTGGACTTGAGCTATCAGCGTCCGGTTTTAACAGCGACATTGTACTAGAGGACATAAAAGCTGCTTCAGATGTCCAAGTTATATCTACACCGTTTGCCGTATACAAATACAATGCGCTGTTTAGTCGGATCAACTATAACTTACAGAACAAATATATTATAAATCTAACTGGAAGGAGAGATGGAAGTTCAAGGTTTGGTCCAGAAAATCAGTTTCACAACTTTGGCGCCATTGGAGCCGCTTGGATATTCTCTGAAGAAACGTTCTTCAAAAATAAGTTAAGCTTAATAAGTTTTGGGAAGTTGCGAGGAAGTTACGGCACTACAGGAAGCGATCAAATAGGCGATTATCAATTCATGAACCGTTATATCCCGATTAATACAGGTATTCCCTATCAAGGTATCTCTGCCCTTACAGTTAATGGTCTAACGAACCCCTACTTGCAATGGGAAGAAACCAAAAAACTGCAAATTGGATTGGATATTGGAATATTTAGAGACAGAGTTCTTCTAAATTCGAACTACTATCATAACCGTTCATCAAATCAGTTACTTGTTTACTCCTTACCAATTGTTACAGGATTTAATGTCATTACGAAGAATTTACCAGCTACAATACAAAATTCGGGTTGGGAATTCTCCTTAAGCACAACGAATATTAAATCAAGTGACTTTATCTGGACCAGTAATTTCAACCTAACTTTTCAGGACAACCAACTAGTCGAATTTCCCAACTTAGAAAATTCAGCGGCGTATAGAAACACGTACATAGTAGGCGAACCGATTACATCCAAAAAATTATATAGCTTTATCGGTGTTGACCCAGAATCCGGTCTATTCCAATTTGAGGATAATGACAAAATGCCAACATTTTATCCTCAAGACCCGGATGACAGAACCGTTTTAGTGAATACGTTACCGAAATATTATGGAGGTTTCCAAAATAGTTTTACATACAAAGGTTTTCAATTTGATGTGTTATTCCAATTTGTAAAACAGAATGCACAAAACTATGAATACGGAGTATTACCAGGATTATTCATGGGAGGCAATGGAAATCAACCTATCACTGTATTGGATAGATGGCAAAAACCTGGAGATAATGCCCTTAGTTTACGATATCATTCAGATTTTAGCTTGGTTCAAAATTTTAATTATATCTATGAAAGTAGTGCCGGTTGGTCTGATGCCTCCTTTATTAGGCTTAAAAATGCATCATTATCCTGGCAAATACCAGAAAAATGGCTTAATTCTATCCACTTGCAACGGGCTAGACTATATGTTCAAGGACAAAATCTATTGACATTAACGAATTACAAAGGATTAGATCCGGAAACCCGAAGCACGTCTTCTCTTCCTCCTTTAAGGGTGATCACGATGGGTGTTCAAGTAACTTTATAAGCCATTCTTTCTAATCAAATTATAAAACCTTAAACACTAGAAAATGAACCTTTTAAATAAAATACAACATAGATATACTCTATTAGCGTCACTCCTTTTATTACACGGGACATCTTGTAAAAAATTGGTTGAGGTAAATCCCCCAATAACCAGTATAAATTCCGAAAATGTTTGGAGTAGTGACGCAACCGCAATTTCCGTCTTAACAGGAATATATACCGACATAAGTAGGTGGGGAATTCTTTCAATAGGTCGAATAACAAGCCTTTCGGTATTTCCAGGTTTGTCGGCAGATGAATTCACGCTTTTTGAAGGCTCACCCAATCAAGCATACAATGCTTATTTCAAAAACTCATTATCCACTAGTACGGGTGGCTATGAATATTGGAGTAATATTTATCCGCTTATATTTAAATGTAATACTGCAATAGAAGGATTGAGCAGTTCAACTTCTTTAAGCCCAGCGATAAGACAGCAGTTATTGGGGGAAGCCAAATTTTTGCGAGCGTTCTTCTATTTCTACTTACTCAATTTATATGGAGATGCGCCTCTCGCATTGACATCTGATTACACAGAAAATTCTACGCTTTCGCGTGTTCCAAAGAGTCAACTGTATCAACAGATTACTTTAGATCTGACAGACGCTCAAAATTTGTTAGCTGATGGTTATATTTCAGGTGACGGAATAAGTACGACTGAAGAAAGGGTAAGGCCCAATAAATGGGCAGCAACAGCTTTGTTAGCAAGAGTTTTTTTATATACAGGAGAATATGCCAAAGCAGAATTACAGGCTACTGACCTAATTAATAATACATCGCAATACGGTCTAGAGTCACTTGACAATGTCTTTCTAAAAAACAGCAAGGAAGCTATATGGCAATTGCAGCCAGTAAATACAGGAAGGAACACAGAAGAAGGTTGGGCGTTTATCCTTCCATCCACCGGGCCCAATAATTCGCGACCTCTATATTTAAGTACTAGTCTCCTTCAGAACTTCGAAGTGGATGATCAGCGATTGGCAAGTTGGGTAAATAGCATAACTGTCAATGGAAATATTTTTCACTATCCTTACAAATATAAGAGCGCAGTATTAAATGATCCTGTTACAGAATACTCTACAGTATTACGTTTAGCTGAACAATACTTAATTCGGTCAGAAGCTCGGGCGCAATTGGATAAAATACCTGATTCAGTAGAAGATTTAAATCTAATACGTACAAGGGCTGGACTTTTAGGAACAACAGCTAATACGAAGGAAACGATACTAAAAGAAATCTTGCATGAAAAGCAAGTGGAACTGTTTTCAGAATGGGGACACCGTTGGCTTGACTTAAAAAGGACAAGCATGATAGATGAAATTATGAGTACTGAAACCGCTTTAAAAGGAGGTGTTTGGAATACCAATTGGCAACGCTACCCAATACCTCCTACTGACATAGCTACAAATCCAAATATGGTCCAAAATGAAGGATATTAAAGAATAAAATAATTAAATATATGAAATTTTTAGCATTTGTTTTAATAACAATTCCTCTGCTAACAAATGCACAGGATAAAGGTATCCACTTTATTAACCGATTAGATTGGGATCAATCCTTAGCTAAGGCCCGTAGTACAAACAAGTTACTATTTATAGACTGTTATGCCATCTGGTGTCGCCCTTGTAGGTTTATGAATGATTCAATTTTTTCAAACCAGGAGGTTGCTGATTTTCTAAATAAAAACTTCATAAACATAAAAGTCAAAATGGATTCAGCTATCGATGGATACCAGGACGGGGAGGATAAACAGGCCAATGTTGACATGATAAAGAAGAAATATCAAATAAGCGCTTACCCCACCTTCCTTTTTGTTGAACCAAGTGGCGAACTCGTTTATCGCATCGTTGGCACATACGAGAGTCCAGAATCATTTATAAAAAAAGCTTCCAAAGCCTTAGATCAAGATGAGCAATACTTTTTCCTATTGGAGCAATATAATAGCGGAAGACGTAACCCTGTCTTCATTTCAAGACTAATCGTTGCCGCCGAAAATTCAGGGGATAAAGTAATGGCAAATAAACTTAAAAAAGAGTACACACCAGAGTAAATTAAATGAAGGCTGAAAGAATTAAAATCCATTGTTGAAGTTATTGATCACTTTTTCACTCTTGAGTGTTTAAAGCATCGGTTTCTAGGTAATTGGTCATTAAGAAAACTATTTAAAATGAATAAGAAAATTAAATCATTCGCACTATCAATACTATTAGTAATACCATTCATCTACAGCTATGCCCAACAAAAAACAAAAGCAGCAGCCTCTAATTGGAGAATGCAGCCTGTTCACGTCCCTACCAGATGGGCGAAGGATGTTAGCCCTACTAACGTACTAAAGGAATATCCACGTCCACAACTGGTTCGCCAAAATTGGCAAAATTTAAATGGATTATGGCAGTATGCCATTTCAGGAAAAGATGCAGATATTCCTAAACAATTTGACGGACATATCTTAGTCCCGTTTCCACTCGAATCTGCACTTTCAGGAATAGAAAAGCAACTTATGCCGGACCAATTACTATGGTATAAACGAATTATCGATTGCCCTTCCATTCCTACTAATGAACGCTTACTGTTACACTTTGGAGCTGTCGATTGGCAGACAACCGTATTTGTAAATGGGAGGCAAATAGGCATACACACCGGTGGATATCAAAATTTCTCTTTTGATATAACAGATTATATCAAAAGAGGCGCAAATGAACTGTTAGTAAAAGTTTATGATCCAACCGACCGAGGTCCAAACCCTCATGGGAAACAGGTTCTAAATCCGCAGAATATTTATTACACATCGACAAGTGGAATTTGGCAAACGGTTTGGATTGAAAAAGTACCTGCAATCCATGTTACTAGCATCAGAACAACTCCAGATATTGATAACAGTGTGATAAGAGTAACAGTCAATGTGTCCAAGGAAAATTCTAATCTAAAAGTAAAAGTAACTGCAAAAACAAATGGAAGAATTGTGAAATCAGTAAATGGCAAAACCGGTACTACTATTGAATTACCAATAACGAAGGCTCGTTTGTGGACGCCAGACGATCCTTTCTTATATGACCTGAACATCAAATTACTTCAGGGATCTAAAGTAATTGATAAGGTTGATAGCTATTTTGGCATGCGGAAAATTGATATCCAAAAGGATGAGAAAGGCATTGATCGAATTTTCCTCAACAATAAATACACATACAATCTTGGAACTCTGGACCAGGGGTATTGGCCAGACGGAATATATACCGCTCCTACCGATGAGGCGCTGGCTTTTGATATAAAAGCGATTAAAGCAATGGGCTTTAACACTATCAGGAAGCATATTAAGATTGAACCAGCACGTTGGTATTATCACGCTGACCAAATAGGTATACTAGTATGGCAGGACTTTGTAAATCCACCACATGGATTGCCGGATAGCTCCAAGCAAATCTTTGAGAACGAAGTGAGAGCAACGATAGATCAGTTATATAATCATCCTAGCATTATAACCTGGGTGTTGTTCAATGAACGATGGGGAGCCTATGATCAAAAACGGTTAACAGAATGGGTAAAACTATACGACCCTTCGCGTCTTGTAAACGGTCATTCAGGAGAGCTACTGTACGTAAATGATAGATTGAGAGCCAGGGCAGATTCTCCTTATATTAGCAGTGATATGGTAGATGTGCATTCATATCCCGACCCTATGGCTGTACCTTATTTACCAGGTAAAGCGAGAGTGCTAGGTGAATTTGGGGGTATTGGTGTCCCTGTCCCAGAGCATGAGTGGAATGACCTGCAGGGATGGGGATATATTCAGGTTACACCAATGGAACTTGTAGGTAAGTATGAAATTATGTTAAAACGATTGAAAAAACTGGAAATAGAAGGGCTAAGTGGATCAATTTACACTCAACCATTTGATGTAGAAGGAGAGGTAAATGGTCTCCTCACATATGATAGAGAAATAATAAAGATTCCAATCAATCAGCTACAAGATGTACATCAAGAATTCGTTCCTCGAATGAGGAAAGGGGTATTGAATCCCGAATCCTCAATAGCCGAAAATGTAAATATAAATGATACAGATCAAAGATTCCCTGAATTATTAAATGAATATGAAAAAGGTAAACGGGATTCAGCTTTCTTAAGAAGGCTCACATTAATGGCTCACCGAAAAAAGGATAAAATAAATGCAACTAAAATCTCCAATGATTATATAGCGGGGCTCAAGGAACCTTATTCAAAGAAGAACTTAATATTCATTCGCCAGGTCACCCAAACTTCAAATGATAGTGGCTTTAAATTGTTCCAGTCCAACCCCGAAAAGGTTAATGCAATTCTAGGAGGTAACGCTGCCGAGCTGAAAATAAAGGAAGTGATTCATCAGGAGGAAATTGCACCATACATTAGTGACAGCAACATAACACCTGATTGGGATGCTATTCATAAAAGCATAATCAGTAAATATGGAAATCTATTTGAAGAATATGTGCTAGGTCAACAAATGATTTATTACATAAACAAAAAGGATTGGGAAAGCTTCGGAAAGTATTATGTATCGTATTTCGAAAAAGCGGTTATGCATAGCGACTATAATATCAATAATGTATCCTGGTATATTTTCCTTTATATTAACGATCCCAAGATCCTGGAGTTTGCTGTAAAGGTAAATAAAATTAATGTTGAGAATTTCGATAAGACAGCAGAAGCACACGACACCTATGCTAATCTCCTTTACAAGCTTGGAAAAACGAAAGAAGCTATCGAATGGCAGGAAAAGGCTGTTAAAATGTCAAACAACGACACTGAAATAGCTAAAAATTTGGCCAAAATGAAAAAAGGGCAACCAACATGGCATTGATACAAATTTATTTACAGGAAATTATAAAGGGATGACGATTTGCTCATCCCTAATTTCTTTGAACCAAGATTGCTGCAATTACTTTACAAAAAGAAGGTCGCTGCGATATACCGGCAGTAAATTCCCTTACCTTTCTTACTACAAAATAAACGAGGGCCCTTTTCTAAAAATGAATAACCCAAACGATATACAGTTTACAATAAAATGATGGAAAAAATGAACTATTTTCTGTTTTGTGCTTTTCTTACTGTTATCAACTCACAATTACTAGCCCAAGATACAATCCGACGTTTGTCACTTTCAGAACAAAAGATAGAAGAAAAGCCCCCTATCGATACGAGCGTCTATGAGAACTGGCCCTCAGTGGGAGGATTAATTATTAGTAATAACGGTAAGTATGCAATTTACACTATTGAGAACAGACCTGTTGGAAGCCGTACATTGATGCTACAATCAACAGATAACAGTTGGAAAAAAGAAGTTCCATATGGACCGACTGCCTTTAGTGTAAAAATCACTAGCGATAGTAAGAATGCCATAGTAATCAAAGGAAAAGATAGTTTGACTATTATTCCCCTTGGCTCCTCTTCCATCGAATATATAGCAAAGGTAAAATCGTTTCAGATTCCAAAGAACGGTTCCGGAAAATGGGTGGCCTATCACTCAAACGAGCCAGGGAATATATTAACCTTAAGGAACTTATCAACCGGTCAAGAAACTGCATTTTCGAATGTAAAAAATTATATATTCAATAATAATGGGAATACTCTGATCTTGCAAAGAGAGGATGCCAGTGGCGGATCACACAACCAAACATTAGATTGGATTAATCTTAACGAAGGTAAATCCATGCCGATATGGCACGGATCTATAGCAGAGAACATGATTCTCGATGATGAGGGCGAACAATTGGTCTTTATAGTGAAAGAAAAAAATGGCAGCAAAATTGAGAAGTCGGTCTGGTATTATGCGCTGGGGATGAATAAGGCCATACTAAAAACTGACAATACTTCAACAAAATTTCAAGATAGCCTAGAAATTGATGGAATAAGTCATTGGTCTGGTAAGGATACCAAAAAACTTTTTCTAAGACTGATACGAAAAAACGAACCTAAAATGATGCAGAAACCGAATCAGGTAGGGTTAACTATATGGAGCTATAAAGATCGGAAATTGCAGTCTCAACAAACAAAAGAAATTGGATATAAAAAAAGGGAAATGGCAATTCTTGACTTCAAAACAAATAGAATCATCCGTTTAGAACAAGAAACTGACCGCTGTGTTAAAACATTCGAAGATTTTGCTATTATTCACCATAGAATAAGCGAAGGAGATGCAAGTGAGGATAATTGGAACTCCTCTCGAAGATTACTACTTTATCTAATATCATTAGAAAATGGAGCTAAGAGAGAAATAGAAAAGTTAGAAAATCGTGAAATTGAAGGAAATAATATCTCCCCTAAAGGTAAATATCTAGTTTTCTACGAAAAGCAGCAAAAGAACTTTTTTAGCTATGAAATATCAACCGGAATTCTAAGAAATATAACGAATAAAATTTCCACTTCCTGGTTATCAACATATGCTGATGACTATCCTACTTCAAGCACTAATGTAAGGGGTGTAGCCTGTTGGTTAGAAGAGGATACAGCCTTACTCATATATGACCAATATGATATATGGAAGATAGACCCTAAGGGAATACAACCCCCAATAAACATGACCAATGGATATGGGAAACGGCAAAAAATCATCTTTAGTCTAATATATAATGGCTATAGCGACGAATCCATTTTAAAAGATTCATCGCTCATTTTATCTGCTTTTAATACTAAAAATAAGGATAATGGATTTTTTAGAAAACGGCTGAGCTCAACGGAAGACCCGGTACTTCTAACAATGGGGCCTCAATTGTATTATATACCAGACAATCCATATCTCCCAGACGGTTCGAATTTTCGCCCAATTAAAGCCCTGGATTCAAACATCTACATTGTAAGACGTATGAGCGCCACTAACTCAGCAAACTACTATAGTACGACTGATTTCAGAACCTTCAAACAATTAAGTGATGTTAAGCCAGAAAGAGATTACAATTGGTACAAAGCAGAATTGCATAAATGGGAATCACGGAATGGAGAAACCATCCAAGGAATCTTATATAAACCAGAAGACTTCAATCCAGAAAAAAGATATCCTGTTATTTTTTACTGCTATGAACGCCAATCGGATAGGTTAAATGCTTATATTAAGCCTACCACATCAGGCAATGGTCTTAACATTCCTTTCTTTGTTAGTAATGGCTACTTGGTATTTACACCGGATATTCATTTTTCAATAGGTCATCCTGGAGAAAGCGCAATCAATTCAATACTACCTGCAATTCAATATTTATCCAGAAGGCCTTTTATCAAGGAAAATAAGATTGGGTTTCAAGGTCACAGTTTTGGCGGCTTCTTAGGAAATTACTTGGCTACACACACAGATAATTTTGCGGCCATTTGTTCGTCATCTGGTTTATCTGATTTCATTAGTGGTTATAATTCAATAGCTGAAGATGGACGTAGCCTTCAGAGTCTTTACGAATTAGGTCAAAACAGAATAGGTGCCACATTATGGGATAAACCAAATTTGTATTTAGAGAACTCCCCTGTATTATCTGCCAACAAAGTATCTACTCCAATTTTAATGATGCATACAACAAACGACGGAATATGCCCATTGACAAACGCCTTAGAGTTTTTTACAGCTCTCCGAAGATTAAGAAAAAAAGCTTGGCTATTAGAATACAGTGACGCCAACCATTCAGTTTATGGACAAAAGGGGATTGATTTCACCGAACGACTTAAGGAGTTTTTCGACCACTATCTAAAAGACAAGGAAGCTCCCAAATGGATGGAATGAGTAATAGGAGATAGATACCTCAATGACAAAGCAAATATACAAACTGGGAAACTTCTCAATTACTAACTTTTGCATCCGAGTTATTGAATGAGTGATTCCAGTACAGGAAAAAGCCCCTAATTACGCAAGTATCTTGCCAGCAGAGGCTTTTTACCATAATCCTTGCGTGTTCAATCGCAGCAACTACTGATCTAATTTCAAGAAAATGTTACAGAAGATAAAGAGTCGCTTAGTTTCTGACATTTATAAATAGCTTGTTACTCTTATAGTTGGGCATGGGGATGTCGTACTGGCAGTGCTAAGGTGTGTTAAAAAACCGCCACTATTTGTAGTAGTATAAAAAATATGAGTGGTGACATAACAATGACCATTTGCAGGATCTTCACTATAGAAGGTACTGATACCTCTAATTTTATAAGCAAGGATCGCGCTTATAGTTGCGAAGGCGCATATCGTTATCAAAATAATTCTTGCGTTCCTCATATATATTGAAAATTAAAATGAAAAAACAAAATTTTTATCATTTAAATTAGGAATGTTACATAGTATCTATAAGCCCCCAAATGCTCCAGAGATCCACTAACCTAAAGCTATAAAGATACTGTTAATCTTATCACAGGACAAGGGTCTGTTGTTGGCGAAACATCAAGTTGAGTCAAAAATCCACCAGTAAATGTTAGTGTGTAAAACAGTTGGACGGGAACATTGCATTGACCATTATTCTGATTTAACTTATAGAAGGTATGTGCTGTTCTCAATTTGAACGCTACAGCTCCACTAATAATTCCAAGTATAAAAATTGCAGTAAGAATAATTTTAGCTTTTCTCATGACTTTAAATTTTAAAATGTTCTTGAAAATAATCGAAAAAATAATAGGAATATGACTTAAAAAAACTTCAAATTGTAATAGACAGGGCGGCTCAAGAGCCGGCCCTGTCTAGATTGACAATTCCTCATAACAGAACAACTTAATACTTACTAAGATGTTTTGTTATTATTGAGCTGCAGTAATCCTTATCGTCGGACAAGGATCGGTAGTAGAAGCAACTGATAGCTGGGTTAACTGTCCGCCAGTAGAAGTGGTAGTAGAGAACAGTTGAACCGGCACACTACATTGACCATTTGCAGGATTTGTGCGATAGAAAGTATGTTGGGTTCTTGCTTTAAAAGCAAGAGCACCGCCTACAACCGCGAAAACTGCAATTACTGTTAACATTACTTTGGCTTTTTTCATAATAACAGGTGCTTTTTTAATCAAAAAGCTAAACTTAGGATGAAGAAATTTGTCCACTCTTACAGCAACTTCAAATAGAGGTGGCAGACATCGACCTCCATTGAAGTATCCGGCCAGATAAGTTTAAATTATATATTTAAGTTCATTACTAACTTAATTGAGAACAGCCTTTATATCATCAGCACTCACTTTCCCAATCACTATCTGTTTCAATAGCTTCTTATCGTCGTAAATAGCCAAATAAGGGACTTGAGTGGCGTTAAAATGCCTCCCAAAGAAAGTATCACAGTCTTGCCCTACTATGATATTTGGGTATTTCTCCAACTCATACCGCTCGTAATAATTCTTCGTTTCCGAGAAAGACGCATATGTTAAAATGCAGAATTGAATATTCTTTAACGAATAAATATTGGCTAATATCGCCTCTGTTTGAGCTTTACAATAAGGGCAATCTGGACTAAAATAAAACAGCACGACTGGTTTCCCCTCTGGCAAACTATCTGTACTGAATCTATTCGTGCTGTCCATCAAGAGCAAGTTAAATGAAGGCAGCTGAGTCCCTTCTAATCCAGTTCTTGATTGTTGTTGCTTGACGCATGCGAATAAACCAATTAGTACTCCAAAAATCAAAAGTTGTCGCATATAATAATGTTTTAGCGCTCACTCACCAAAAAGATCGTATTACGTTGGTATACTTTCTAAAGTTGGGTTCACTACTCCAACTCTGGCCTTTAAATCTCCAACTTCTACACCACTTGATAGCAATACCAAGTATTCCACAAAAATGAAAGTAAATGATAGGGTTACAAGTATCGGAAACAACTGAAAACGCAAGGCGACTGGAGAAGCAAAGACGCTGAAAATAAAATTCACCATCCACAAGCATCCAACTAAAAATAGCGCCTGCTTAAATTGCTGATTTTGTCTATAGCACTTTAGTATCACCATACTTAATATGCTCAATAGAAAAACTACATTCATTATACCGACCAGTATTGGATAAAAATCGAGTATCCTTACTTTAAAGTCCTCAAAATAACTTCTGATTTTGTTGCTCTTATATCCAAACCATACTTGCGCAATGTGTTGCACTGAATCTACACCCATATTATAGCTTTCAAGAAACTCGATGGGAGGGGCATAATACTTTAGTCCATTAGGAATTATGTAATACTGAATAAACTCCTTAGGATATTGCCTAATTAGATACGAACCATACTCACCCATTAATGGTGCAACAGTTGCCCATTTTTCAATTGATCCTGCTGTTGAATCATTAGTAAATTGATTTTCCTTATATCTTTGCAATGGAGATTTAGGGTCCCACATATATACTGTGCTTGCCATTAACATTTCATGAGGATGTCTCCTTAAATCCCTAGATGTATCAAAATAGGTACGCACCATATTATCCAACGTTTTGAACTTTGTTGGGACAGGCTTAACTTCCAAACTATCTACATATCTGTACGCGTACATAGCATTATTGGCTAATTGCCATCCTGAGAATGGCGAGAACTGTCGTTTCCCTGTCAGATCATAATACTTGTTACTAGTATGCACTACGAAACCTGCGATCAAGGTGGTGATTAAAACAAGGGCCCCTATTTTTAGTAGTATACGTCGCCTATTTAGAAGATAAGCAATCCCTGCTATTATTGGATAATATAAGGCATTGTACCTCACAGTAAATGCAATAACCAAAACCAACACATTTAGAAATAGTAAACTCCTTGTGGGCTTGTAGCTAATCCATAGCAATTGGGTAAACCAAATCAAACTGAGCGATAGGAAAAAGGCATCACTAGATATAAAATTTGCGAGGTATAAAAACACAGGATTAAACAACATAAATCCAAACAATAGAATTTTCGTCCACTTAGCAGGCTTAAAAAAATAGAATAAGGTAAATACAAAACTTAGTACACTTGCTTGCAAGAATAAATACTGGAATATTATCAGCACCGTGTCTGACTTAGTAAAAACACTAAATAAGCGTAGAAATTTTGAGTAACCGATGGGATATGTGTTAATATCAAAATTGTGGTATGCAGTTTCTAAATACACATAAGAATCTCCATTAATGAAGCTTGCAAAAGGATACAGCATTTTGAAAATGGATAGCTGTACGATAATGCCAAGGGCGGCGACCCAAACATACAGTTCATGAGCGGGATTTCTAAAGATAAAATCCCATAGAAGACTCCTTTTCACTGAAGATTTGCTTGGTAATTTCTCACTACTCTCCTCTGCTTTCCCAGCGTTTTGAATGCCAGATGCCTCTTTTTCTTCATGGTACTCCTGCTCCGTATTAATCGCCCATATATTCGCTTTGGAAACCACCCCTGCCGCAATATTATCCACCGCCACCATAGCCGTCAACATAGAGTGATCGGAATTATTATACTTATGCATCCCGTTCCGCCCCACCAGGAACAGGTTCTCAAATTTATCTATATACTCCCGCACTACATCAAACCTTTCATAAGTGCCAAAGTAGGCTGGGTAAGTCTTTTCTACACGTAGTACGGTGGTATCCAGCACATTGGCCGCAGAGGCCAGCCCTATCTTCTCCAGCTCCCTGATAGCCAATTGCTTAATATCCTCATCTGTTTTCTTCCAGAAATCATCTGTTGTATTGCAGAAGAACTCCATACCCACCCAGGCAGTATCCGGGTCTTTCACCATAAAGGGGCTCCAGTTATTGAACAGTTGCAACCTGCCTACCTTTACATCTTTTTCCTGTATATATATCCAGGTATCCTTCAGCTGCAGCGGCTTCCATTCGCCGGTCTTTTTATCCTGGAAGGATAGCTTTTTCAACAGGATGCCCGCCGTAATAAAGTCCCGGTACTGGAGGCCGGAGGCTATTTCTCTTACATCATCAGGTACCGCACCGTCCAGTCCACCAACCAGTTCCTGTACCGGCATGGTGGAAAAGAAGTAATCGCCTTCCAGATAGCTGGTCTCACCGGTAATGTTGTTGATAGCTGCTATGGCCGTCACCTGGCTATTATCATCATTGGTATAGATCCGCTTTACGTCATGATGCATCAGTATCCGTCCGCCCATTTCCTCCACCTGCCGGGCCACTTCTTCCCAGAGCTGGCCGGGACCGAACTTGGGATACAGGAACTGTTCTATCAGGCTGGTTTCGGTATCTTTCTGGGAAATATCGTTGCTATTTTGCTTTTCCTTACGTTTCATGGCCGCTTGTACCGCATGCTGGATCGCCTTGCTGATGGATACCCCTTTAATACGCTGGGCCCCCCATTCGGCACTGATCTTATTACAGGGCAAACCCCATACTTTCTCCGTGTAGTCTTTAAAGAAAAGCTTGTATAACACCTGCCCGAAGCGGTTCACCATAAAATCCTCCAGGTTCTTTTCCGGCTTACGCGGCAGCAGCTGCGCTTTCAGGTAGGAGAATATAATAGCAATAGTGGTCCATAGGCCCAGCTTGGCGAGGGTGTCCAGGGATAGTTGAATAGGATAAGTAAAGAATTTCCGCAGGAAATAGATCCTGGATAAGCGCCGGCGCACCAGCATCACTTTATCAGGATCTTTCCCCGCGTTATCTGTCGTCCCAATAGATGCGGTATCTACTTCCCGAGACTTATTCTGATAGCTGATATTAATGGTATTTTGCCTCCCCGCTTCCACCGGCATAATATTGAACCACCAGTTCATGACCCGGTCCGATTTAGAAAAGAAGCGGTGCCCGCCAATATCTATCCGATTGCCTTTGTAGTTAACTGTTTTGGAAATACCACCTATATCTCCTGACTTTTCAAGGATGATAGGTTTAATATCCGTTCTCTTCAATAATTCATATGCTGCAGTAAGACCAGCAGGACCGGCTCCAATGATTATGGCCTGTTTATTCATATCGAATGGTATTTTGAGAGATCAGGTATCTGAGTATACTTGAGTTATATAGTATATAGCTACTAACTAAATAATTGGCAAAAAAGGATATGGCATTGTGCTAGGTGATAGCCATCTTGCCAGAAAATGGATAACACCGCAATTACCCGTCATAAGATCGGCTGTACTATGAACCGTATCAGTAATCCAATTTACCGTATCCTCATTCACTCGTTTCTTTAAGCCCACCAGGGAACCGGCAATCCAGTCAGCTCTCTTTTGCCATTCTTCCTCTTTAAATACGCGAGCAGCTTCAAGGTACACTTCTCCAAGTCCAACTATTCCACCGGCATGACTTAGATTACGATACGTAACTTTTGGTGGATGATTGCTCATGGCTTTCATCGCCATTTGTTTATATACTGGATCTTTTAGGGATTCATATGCTCTAATAAATGTAAGTGCAATACCCGTGACGCCGCTTAATAACCAGGGATCTACTTCCCTACTCAGGGAATTGGTATACCATATAAGCTTGTCGTCCTTTCTCACTGCCTGTTTTTGCAACCAGCTTAATCCTCTAACGGCAACTAACATTACTTCTTCATTTCTATATCGGGTAGCAAATGCTAGCAGAAAAGAAACGATTCCGCTGACGCCATTAGCCAAGCCTGTAAGTTTAACCCCTTTCATTTGATTAGCATCCGCAGCTGTGATCCAGGAACCGTCCTTTTGTTGAGTTTCACATAATTTTGAAACAAATTTGTCTAATGTGGATTGAATAAAATCCTCAGATAGATATTCTTGGCATTGTAAAAGAGCTAAGCCCTGCCCAGCAACACCATTCGCTAGATCAAGTCCAGCAGGCTTTTGATCCAGACATAGGCTTATAAAAGAATGATTTTCAACAACATTATCTATAAGCCCACATTTAATGCCAGCAGCTAATATATATGCAAAACCAGCGGTACCTGCAAATAATCCTGGTGGCATTAAATCTAATTTCTGAAATCCATTTTCATCAATGAACTTTAGGTTGAGAGGGTAAGTTTTCTTCCATAAATCCATTGTGTCAAATCCCCCTCCTTTTAAAGCAAATAAGGTATAAAACACTCCACTTATTCCTTCATATAACCCTACATAGTTTGAATAGGAGCTTTGAACGTTAGCAATTGAGCTGTTTATGGAAATGGTTTTAGAAAACCATAAACCATTTTTATCTAGTAAAATATCACTGCCTAAGGCGTTCAGTGCTTTGTCTAACGTTAATCGTACATCCTCCTTTGATACTCCAATATTGTAAGATGGAACGTGTGAAGCCTCACTATCTAGGAGCTTGTTGCTAAACCGCTGCATCCTTTCCTTTACTTCCTGCAAATTTGGCCGAAAAACCGCATCTAATTGTAAACAGTCAACAATTATAGCTACTAATTCCTCCTCAGCAATGAAGTACTCTATAGTCTCGCGTAGTCCCTCGGTACTTTTAGTATCAACCAAGGAGGGTGCAAGACTAGTGAATAATACAAACATCAATGCCCCCAGGCCATAGATATCTTCTTTTACGGTCGGCGTACTACAAGCCTGCTGCTCAGGAGACATATATCCAATAGTACCCAATGCAAAAGGTGGAGAAGGCTCCTCTAATTTAATGGAATAAACAAGCTCCAGATCAATCATATAAAGCTTATCCTCCCTATTGACCAGAAAATTTTCAGCAGTAATATCCCTATGCACATAGCCCATTCTGTGCATTTCACCTATCATATGTATAATTTGATCCAAATAACCCAGTAACAACAGTTGTTTATTTCTAGTGAGCTCCGGCCATGTGCATCCTTGATAAATCGTCATTATCTTGCTATCTAATGGAACACCTTCTATATAATCCATCGCTATATAAGCATCCCCTCCCTCTGTGAATGAATCCAATATTTTGGGTACGCAAATTTCGCTCGATAGATCATTCTGCACTTTCAATTGCCACTGCAGCCTGTCCTGAATATCCCTTCCATAGTCGTCCGAATACATATACTTCTTTCCTTCCTTCACCACACAAAATGCAGATTGAATCCAATTTTTCATATAACGCCCTTTAATCACTCTACCTTTCACATCATGCTTAATCTCAGATAAGGAACGTATTCTGTCATTCAACATTTTCTTCCGGGCTGGTATCTCAGGGCTGCAAATGGAGCTAAAACCCCAGTTAACGCCTTCTGGAAGCCTAAAAGGAATCGAACAAGCGTCTGGCACTAAAGCGCCCTGATAGTTATAAATATATTTAGTTACTATACCGTTAGCCTCCTGCTTTAAAATAGGATTGAAACTACCGTACCGAGTATACACTGCCCCTCCTAAATGACGGTCAGTAGGAATATCTGGCCCCCTAAAAGAAGCAGTGGCAGAAATAAGGTCCCTGGCAAGATCCAATGCCTTCGTCTCATTGTCCGGATATATACATATTACTTTTCCAAGATTGGTATAACCATAAATACCATCAAGCAAACAATCTGCTGCGTGTTTACTAAAAGGAATTTTAAAGGCGACATTCTCCTTGGACAAAATGGGGATTATCTCCCGCAACATCACCGGCACCTGAGAAATAATGCATGAAACATGCAATATCCATCCCTGAACTAAGCTAATATCGCCTACCTGTAGATAGTATTCTAATCTCCTATAACCAAGGTCATACTCCTTTAAAATATCAGCGTAATCTTCGATCCACTGAGGCGTCTGCGAATTGCCCACATTTTCATTAGTTCTTGCATCTGATATCGGGAACTTTAAGCTACTATCTTGACCACTCATACTTTGCGGATTAAAAGATTTTTCAAAAAGCTACCGTCACTGCGCTCCCTCAATTTTGAGGGAGGCAGGCCGGTATGAAAAGTGCAAAAATCACGCTGACAGTTGTCAGCTATTTATGAAGACTGCTACAAGAACGATACGTACTTGTAACGAGGATAAGACTATTGGAAATTCCCTGCTTAGAGAAGCTGGAAGGTTACCTCCCTCAAGGCATGACGGAAATAATCTGTCATGACCGGAAAATTCATATCTTTATTCATAAGTTGCTTGTTTTTGCCCTTCATACTTGATCAAAAGATATAGACTAATATTAAGCCTCTGAGTAATTGTTTTGCTCAAACTGGAAATACCGTCTATTGCTGAGAGATGAATTTAATGAACAAACAATTCAGGATTCTTTTCATTATAAACAATTTTGAGGGAATTAAATTTATTGCTTGTTTTAAAATTGGCTCTAGGATTTTCGGGTCACATTAAAGAACTAAACTACTTACCCCTTTCGTTTTGTATTCGTAGTATAATTTACTTCATTTAGGGTTATGGTTTGTTTCTTCTGTGAATTTCATAAAATTGTTTGACAATGTATGGCAGTTTTCTTCAAAAAAAATAGCACTTTTCTGCAGTTTTCAGGGATTTTCTCGTTTAACCCTTCTCTAGATTGCGTTTCCGCTTGTTACGATAGCTAAAGGGTGAAATCCCAAAGTACTTAGTAAATACCTTTATAAAATGAGAAGGATTATTGTAACCTACTGCAATTGAAACTGAAATTATCTTCTCATTTGTCTCTTCCAGCAGTAATAATGCCTTCTGCAGACGACACTTTTTCAAAAACTGATGGGGTGCCAGATCATACTCCTTTTTGAATGCCTGGATGAATGAAGAATATCCCATATTTATGATTTTGGCAATCTCCGGTATCGTAAGCTCCCTATCATAATTTTCTTCCATATATTTTGCTGCTTTCCTTACCTGTTCCGTATAAACTGCGGAAACAGTCATTACTGGATCGCTCACATTCCTTAATGTGGTGGGACTACTCGTTAAATACCCAAAAAGCAATTCTCGAATATGGTTGTCAAGGAAGAAAAAACGATCCGCTGGAGCTTTATGTACTCTGGCCCTCATTTCAGACAATAATGTCCAAGCTGTTGATCCCAACTGATGTGCTTTAAGTAATTGCCCTTCAATTGCTTCCTCTAGGTAAGAGTTATACACATCCTTCAATGACTCGTACTTTGAAGCAAATCCCTCCAGGAACGGCTTTGACAGTGAAAGAAAGACACCATCATATGCCCCTCTAAACAATTTTACACTGACAACACTCTTGGGCATATAAAATATAGAATATTGTGCCTCTTTCAATAAAAGTCTTCCAACCCCATTCAAGTAACCGGATAGTGATCCTTGAATGCCGCAATAAAAAACCACTGCTGGCAATGAGGCACACGGGTAAATAGCAAAACTGGATGATTTTATAAACGACTGAAACCAGAGTACCGACCAATCTTCATTCCTAATTTCTTGTGTAAAATAACATCCAAATGGACCATCTACATAATAAATTGTGGCGCCATCAACATAATAGCTCTTATAGTGATCAGGTAGTTGATCATAAATTCTAATTCGTGCCTTCATAACTTTGGAAACTTCAAAATGCACGGAAGGGAGTAATAACGGAGCTGTCATATCACCATTCATCTCATTTGGTTAAATCGAGGGCCTTTTCTATTTCCAAATTAATACATACTCCTGCATTCAAATTGCACTGGGATTAAATAGTACCAATTAATACCAAGAAAAATAAGCAATAGCTATTTTGGGAAAGTTTATATGGGAGGAGGTGGACACGTACTGCAATTTCATTGCAGCTAATTTTCCGAATTTACGATAGTACCTGTTTAAATTTCCCTCATCATGAAACCATTCCTTTTGTTTGTTGTAGCCTTTCTTATGTTACACCCATTGGCATATACCCAACAGCAAAGCTTGATGAAAGGGCAAATTAGGGACAAACATAGTAAGGTGCCACTGCCAGGTGCAACAGTGGTGTTGCTAAATGATAGGGACTCGTCTTTAGTTGCTTCAGTACTTACTACTAAAGATGGCGTGTTTAACATCGAAAGACTACAGGTCGGCAGTTATAGATTGCATATTACTTACCTTGGGTACCGGTCCATTAGAGAATCAATTGAAATAAATGTACCAAAAATTCCAGTTGATATGGGTACCATATATATGGAAAAAACAGGATTGACTTTAGCTACAGTAGAAATAAAATCTCCAATAATAGTAAAAAGGGACACCCTGGAATTTGATGCCAGTTATTTTCCAACAAGGGAAAATGCTATTATTGAAGAGTTATTGAAAAAGTTACCAGGCGTGTTCGTTGACAGGGACGGTACTATACGAATGCAGGGGGAAACCATAAAGCGGATACTGATAGATGGTAGACCCTTTTTTGAAGATGATCCCACAATGGCTACCAAAAACCTTACAGCAGATATTATAGACAAGATACAGCTTATCGATGAAAAATCGAAAGAGGCTCAATTTACCGGGATTAGTGATGGCAATGACGAAAAAGTAATTAATCTTATCATCAAGAAAGACAGAAAAAAAGGTCTAATTGGAGGTATAACAGTAGGATATGGTACAGATGATCGATTTGCTATATCGGCAAACGTAAACCGTTTTGGAGATAATCACCAGGTGTCCTTTATCGGAAAAGGGAACAACACAAATGACATCCAGGATGGCAAGGACACAAGAAACTCCAGTGGCATCACCAGGCAATGGAACGGTGCCCTCAACTACAATACTGATTTTGGTTCCAATCTAAAATTACATAGCAGCTATTCCCTTAATAATAGCCGAAAAGACAATCGGCAAAATAGCATCAAGCATAACTTCTTCTCTGATACATCTTGGTATTACAATCAATATCTTAGATCAGTAGATAATGGAACCAACCACTCATTCAATATCAGAATGGAATACCAAATTGATACTATGCAGATGCTCGAAATAATGACTAATATTAACTATATTTTAGGTAGTAACCTACAGGAAAATGATTATGAAACCTTAAACAGTAAACAAGATCAGATAAATAGTGGCACGACCTACATTTCGGGTGAAAGTAGAAATCCGGATTTCTTCACCTCCATCACCTATAGAAAAAAGCTTAGGAAAGCTGGCCAGACAATAAGTACCGGAATGAACTTTGGCTATGGTTCGCACGCAGAGGAAATATTTAACATATCGACCAATTCATTTCTGAATCCTGATGGAGACAGTTTTGTTGATAGCCTAAATCAACGTACTAAATATGATAACAGGCATCGAGTGTTTCAATACCATATTACATATACAGAACCGGTAATAAAAAGTTCCATTCTACGCCTTTCGTATTTATTCACCAAAGATTACAGCGTTCCTGAGAAACTAAGCTATGACTTCAATGCATCAAAAGGTGAATACGACCACCTAAATGACTCATTGAGTAATTCTTTTAAAAATTCAACCGATTTCCACTTTGCCTCTGCAAGCATACATACTTTAAAGACAAAATACGACTATAGCTTAGGGCTGAATATGCTCTATAGCAATATGGGAAATAAGAACATAAGTCTCCGTTCAAACTTGATAAAACATACATCAAACTTCTATCCGACCGTTTCCTTTAACTATAGCTTTACCAAAACTAAGAAACTGCGCCTCAATTATTCCGCAGATATACAAGCTCCCTCAATTAACGATCTACAGCCTGTGCTGGATAATCGGAACCCTTTATATATAAAGTTAGGAAACCCGGACCTGAAACCTGGTCGTGCTGACAATCTTAGTGTAACATTTAATGATTTCAACCCAGGCAATATGCGCAGTCTCTCAGCGAATATAAATGCTTCGGTTATCTCCAATAAGATTGTTCCCGCCAATTGGTTAGATTCCTTGGGACGGCAGGTTAGTCAACCGAGGAATCTTGACGGCGCCTGGAATATTTCCTTAAATATAGACAACGGCCTTTACTTAAAACATCTACAGACCAATATTAAATCAAGTACTTCCTTTACTTTTAATCGCAATGTCAATCTTATTAATGGACTAAAAGGCTATATTAACGATCTAAGCATTAGCCAAACCCTCTTCTTTAGTTATAATCATAAAGAATTATTTGATCTCACTGCTCGCACCAATGCCCAGTATAGTATAGTAAAATATTCAATGCAGAATAATAGTAATAACAATTCGCTAAGTTATGCATTCTCCTTTACCGGAAATATTAATCTGCCTTATGGTTTCACTGTTGGCAGTATCGCGGATTATACAATGAATATTGGCAGAGCAGAAGGATTTAACATGAATATAATGATGATCAATGCTTTCGTAAGCAAAAGTTTTTTCAGTAATAAAAAAGGCCTTCTAAAGTTTCAGGGATTTGATTTATTGAAACAAAATATAAGCATTACACGGAATATAGGCGACAACTATTACGAAGATGTGCGGACTAATGCGTTGCAGCGTTTCTTTATGCTTAGCTTTTCCTATTTTCTCAACTCTGGAAGGAATAAAAGCAAAAGGTGACAATATCTGAAGGTCCTACCTTACTCTCAATTATCTAAATGCGACTTCCGATTTTTGTTGTTAATTTAAAATATCCAGAATTAATCAAAAGGTCCGTCGTGAGCAAGGAGAAAGTAAAAAATACAATCATCGGGAATACCTGGTAACGAAAAACAATAGGAGAAGCGAGCACACTGAAAGCAAAATTTACCAGTAGAAAAAGTCCTATTAAAGTAAGTCCATGTAAAAAACTGCCAGATAATCTCCTTCTACCTCCCAAAAGTAATAAGAAAACACTGCAGCCAGCAAAATAAAGATTCAATACAGTAAAGAATACCGGAAATAAATACAGCAATATACCCTGGAGGTCCTTAGATATAGATTTAACAGAAGTAGTCTTATAGCCAAACCAATTTGCAGCAATTGGATAAACACGGTCAGCTCCGAGGTTATACATTTCCAGTTTCTCCAAAGGTGGTACAAAATAGTTCATTGCGTTGGGAACCAGGAAGTGCTTAGCATAGGCAATAGGGTGCTCACGAATAAGGTATTTACCGAACATTCCAAACACAGGAGCTACTTCTCCCCAAGACTGTATACCGCCTAGTGTATCGGATCTCCATGCTGAATATTTATTAACATACTGTTTAAGTGGAGCTGCTTCATATTGAATAAAAATAGCACCCATGATTGGAGAGATTCCTTTCATCCCCGTTGGGATGGAGTCAAAGTACTCCCTCGTGAGATTATCCAGCTTACGACAATTGTTTGGAATTTTAGCGCGATCTATTTGAAGGTGAGGATACATATAAAGTGCATTATTTGCGAGTTGCCAACCACCAAAAATAGAGAACTGATAAATACCAGTCAGTTCTTTATTTTTTTGACTCGTATAAAGCATAAAAAATACAATCACGGCAACACCCGATGTGATCCCTGCCAATTTGAAGCTCAACCTGCGATTGGATATTCCATAGGCAACTGCCCCAACTATCGGATAATAAAGTGCGTTATACCGAAATGTAAAGGCCACTAGTAACAAAAAGGCATGAATCCATATCTGATAGCCTTTTGGCTGGTACACAATCCATAGTAATTGCGTCATCCAAAGTACGCTTATACCAATAAACAGCGGATCACTTGATATATAATTACTGAGATAAAGGAACAAGGGATTAAAAAAAAGAAAGATGAAAACCATTCTTGTCACTATAATAGATGGTTGATAAAAGTAAAGCAATGTAAAATAAAAGGCCAGCAAGGCAAACATCAGAAAAAAATATTGGAAAGCGACCAAGGCAGTATCAGACTCCATTAAGCTATGGAAAATCCAGAGAAGTTTGGAATACCCAATGGGCCAGATGTTTACATCCAGTTTCTTTGACGCAGCAAAAATATAGCTATATGAGTCGGAAAAAAAATCTGCGTAAGGATAGAGAAGTTTGAAAAAAATAAATTGCAACAAACAACCTAGTAAAGCAATAACTAGATACCTTCTATTGCTCCGTTCGTTAACAATAAATTTAAAGAACGATTGTTTCTGATTCTTAAAGGAAATTTCCATTGTTGGCTCACGTAGGCTTACAAATAATAAAGTAACTCTTGTCCGGATTCAGCACAATATCGGTATGGGGTGATGGAAGGTCTCCAACCCTGTTACCAAGAAGACACCAAGTCATCCAGAGATGAACGATACAATTTAATACTATATACTGCACCTTTATCGCAGGAACAATTAATAGCTAATTTGGGCAAAAACTGGGCGGACCTGCCGATTTGATTAGCTGACTAACACTGCAAAGGGATACTAATAGGGCAAACATGCAAACGATCTGGTGAAATTGAAGCAAAACGTTTTCATCGATAAAAGTGCAAATTTGCTGGTCCCACTGCGATGAGATTGCCGTGTATTGTTGTATACTTGTTTAACCCTCAAATAACAATATCTATCATGCCAAGAAACACCATGCCACGGGTGCACATCAGTAGAGTATCTATGGGTAACAGAATTATTCCATATTCCTATGCACAGCACCAACAGATAAAGTATCAAATTCCCGGGGTAAGCTTTCTAAGTATAAGAAGACACTTATACACCCTATATGCCCAAAACTCCATAGAGCCGGCTGGCAGGTTCGGTGCAAAGTTGTATAACCTGATTGCAAGGGGAAATATCGTTCCGGCTTTGAACTTTCCGGACACAATGCTTGCAATGGTTATTCTATTGAAGGGAGAAATACGCCTGAACATTTCCAGTTTGAATAATGTTAACCTCGGTGAATCCACACCCGGTTTATTATCGCTGCCTTCGGGACTGCTGAAGGTCGTCTTCCCAGCTGGTGAATATCAAATTTTGCTTATTCCCATTGATAGCAACTTCATCAAAACCCATGCAATGGTGCATACCTTCATAGCAGATATCCAAAGTACATCCTTGGCAGGGCGCGCGTTCCTGGAAACAATACCCTTCACCAAGCCCATAGAAATGTTAATTACCCAGCTAAAGCATCTGTTAAGCAGAAAAACCAAGGACGTGGCGCTGAATAAGTGCCTATTTGATGCCTATATCATGCAGTTGATCGTACATGCCTTCCGGGAAATCAGCAATCCCACGAAACAGGATCATGAAGTAGTGCCCCAGGAAATTCGCAAGAAAAACATGGTCCGGGTAAAGGAATACATGGACAAGTATTTCCAAACCCCAATTACGCTATCTTCCATAGCTAGCGCCTGCCAGGTCGACATAGACCAGATAGGAAGGGATTTTCATTTGCTGGAAGGCAAGAATCCGGGCGAATACCTGGAAGAAAAGCGGGTAAAATATGCCGCTGTGCTGCTGAAGAGTTGCGACTATACTATGGCAAAGATTGCGGAGGAAACAGGATTCAAAAATTCGGGTTTCATGACTGCAGCATTTGAAAAGTACTACAATTGTTCTCCCATGGATTATCGGACCAAAGAAAAGAATAAGTGGCAAGAATATTTAAAAAAAACGCATTGAAAGATGCTGATCAATACCTATATATTCGCTTTACAAATATAAACACTTAGCCCTCCTGTAGTGGACAATTAAAGAAAAGTCCACCGATACAGACAAGCAGCGTCAAGAAAAATAGCGACATATAGCAGTGGCTTAATCTAGCGCCACTGCTATATCAGCCCGTCAACTTACTCCACTTCCATATAATAAGGTGTCATGCAGGCATCCTGGTACCATTGCCGTGTAGCAGAACCAAACGTAGTGGTACAGATCACTCCCGTGAACGCTGGTGTGCACACGCCGGGCAGGGTTGTGTAGGGAAAACATGCACTCCCCTGGTCGCTCTGTTTGTATCGCCCCTGCAGATATCTGCCGCCTGTCATCGCGCTACAAAGGGAAATAACTAAGGAAAAAAAAGAAACTAGCAAGCCTGTTTTGAATTGGACATTTTTCATAAGATATATTTTTGGTTATTGAATACCTCAGCCGATAGAACGGTCTATCGTTCAGATGCATACTCAATCCATAGGGCAAAATTTAAATCTCAAAATCCAAATTGATTCTAGTTACAGTGGAGTAGCACGGGAAGGGTCAGCAATTGATAGCCAAACCGTTTAAAAAACATTGAATCAATAAATAGAACATCAATCAGAGAGAAAAATGAGCATCAAGCAGAGAACCTAAAAAGATATTCTTGTCCCAATTGTTATTACTCTTAAAGAGGGGTATGTTTCTGGTGATATCGTCAGTGCCGTTTCTAATTCCGTACTTCGAGCTTGTAATGTCCCAGCATCAGGGTCTCTTCCCTGGAAATTTGTAATGGTAAACAGATTATACCCTTGTAAATACAATTTACAACTTTTTATTTTAATTCTCTTCAAAATTTTTTCCGGGAGGTTATAACCGGCCATTAGGCTTTGAAGTCGGAAGAAATTGGCACTTCCTACCTGTTGGTCACTCGATAGGGCATAACGAAAAATCTGGCCTGCTTGGGTTGCCAGAGAACTGGTAAATTTTTGTACCGAAGTCTGGTCACCCGGTTTTTGCCATCTATCCATAACTGCCAAAGGTTGATTACCTATGGAACCTGGAACGTGCGGACCATAACGAACGGTATAATTATTCTGGTTAGCAAACCTGAACAGCATGCTCAGCTCAAAATTCTTATAAAATATGCTGTTGTAAATCCCTCCGTAAAATGTCGGTCCCAGTTCCACGCCATATTTATCGTCGTCAGGAGTCGGCAACCCGCTACTGTCGTGGGAAATCCTGTAGATACCATTGTCCGGGTCTACTCCCTGAAATTGAAACCCCACTGGTGCATCTACCGAAAATCCCTGCTGATAGAACCTTTTATACCTGATTTCATCCAGTCCGGGAAATTTTGCCAGGGTATTTTTCGGGAAGCTTATGTTAAAACCACTTCTCCAGATCAGCTTCTCGTTTCTGATCGGTGTAAAATCCAAATCCACTTCCCATCCTGTATTCTTCACCTCTGCGGGATAATTTACAGGTTTATAGGTTCCATCCACTACTTTATCCCCTGCCGTGAGCAATTGATTTTTGCTCAAGTTATTATAATAGCATATTGTAGCTAGGAGCCTATCATTAAAGAATCCCAGATCAAGTGCTATTTCTCCCATGTTGGTGATTTCCCAAGTTATTGTCGAATCATAATCTACATACTTATGTAACACATCCCATTTAATATAGGTAATCCTGTCGGCATCCCTACGATACTGATCGTTTCCTGCCGTCCCATAACTGCCCCGTAGTTTCCCATAACTGAAAATCCGGTTCTTGGCTAACCATTTTTCCCTGCTGAAAACCCATGCTGTACCGATTGATCCGAATAGGTGGGTATCCCTCCCTTTACTGAGCCTGTTGGAATAGTCCCAAGTACCTGTTAACGTTAACATTAATCTGTCGTTATACTTATAGGCAACTCTTCCATAGTATGACCTGTATTTATAACTGGTATCAGTATCAAGAAGGGTATTGGCTGTGTAAGCAGCTGTAATGTCCTCTAATAAACTGTCTTTATCCTGGCTATAATAAGCCGCTTTGCTTTGTTGTTGAAATTTATCATGCTGTATGCGTAGCCCAGCAACCAGTTTTATGCTACTTCTCCCTTTCGTCTTCTTCCAATCTCCCTGAATGTTGACTAAATTACTCCTGAAGTTGTTGTCGAAAAATATGGAATTGCCTATTGTTACATTATCCTGGGGATCATAGGATTTCACGGGCTTTATTTCTACTTGGCTCACCCTAAACTTACTATAGCCAATTGTTGTACTGACAACAAAATCTTTAAACGGCTCAAAGCTACCAATAATGGAAGAACGGAGATTTTGGGATTTATTCCTGTTGGTCCGAAGCAAGTACACATAAGGGTTATTATAAAAAGTACCCTTCTCAAAATTCAGGTTCCCGTCAACATAGGGATTCGGTGTATTTGGAGGTAATGATGAGAAACTGGTCATATCTGCAGCGGGCAATAGGTTATTATCCTTCACAAAATTTCCGCTATAGCCTAGTTTAAGCAGTTTATTCTTGGATATATAGTTCAGCTTTGCACTTGCACCCCATTTATTATATTTAAAATTATCTGAAGGATAAACGGTACCCTCTCTTCTGTACATTCCACTAACCCGGTAGCTTGTGGTGGAATTCCGGCCAACAAGGTCCATGCTGCTCTCGGTAATGTGGGCCAGTCCGCCGATCATTTCTTTCTGCCAGTCAGTGTACCTGGTGGTGTCCCATGTACCGTTGATATCATAATCACCGGCGCCTGGACCTGTCTTCCCATCATTTCCTAATGCTTCATGCCGCATTTCCAGGTATTGCTTTGTATCTAGATAACGCATCAGGTTGACTGCCTTCCCTATTCCTTTGTAGACATTAACCGAAAACCCCTTCTTGCCGGAAACCGGAGATTTTGTTTTGATCAGAATGACTCCGTTGCCCCCTTTGCTCCCATACAGGGAAGTAGCGTCAGGTCCTTTTAGGACCTCCACTTCTTCAATATCATTCACTGTAAGTAGATTCAATGGACTCGCAGCGGTATACGCCGGATTGGAACTTACCCCCGTGAGGTTGGCGAAATCCTCATTCAGGGAAACGGACGGCATGGGTAAATTATCAATCAGAATTAACGGTTCGCTGATACTTTCTATGCTGTTTTTGCCACGTAACCGTATTTTATATCCACCTCCGGGTAAACCATTTAGCTGGTTGATATTCAGCCCGGCAACCCTTCCCTGCAGGGAGCTCAAAACATTGTTGACCGGCTGTTCCTCAATTTCCGATTGGCTGACTTTTGTGGATGATCCCGTAAGCTGAAATTGTTTGGTTCCATTGACGTGGATAGCCTGAAGGGGGGCGGATAACGGCACAAGCTGTACATAGACTGAATCGGCAAAGCTTTCTAGCTTCATGGTCTTATACCCTAACCTACTGACAATCAGTTTTGCATTCCGGCCGATGTTTTCCAAACGAAATCTCCCCAGGTTATCTGTAAGGGTCCCGGTATTGCCCCCGCTCGTCAATTCAACGATGCTCACTCCGGACAGAGGCTCTTCCTTTTCATTTACCACCACTCCCCTAATGATTCTTCTTTTTTCACCCGGAATCGCTTCAAGATCATAATCACCTGGCACCCTTGGTGTAATAACAAAAGTTTCCTCCCTGTAATACCATCCTAGCCCCCGAGGAGTTAAAATACGTTTCAACACATTATCCAGCGGCTCGCTTTCAAATGAAACGGAGATCCGCTCCTCGCTACTGATCTGCTCATCATTGTAGAATGCCTGCATATCGGTTTGCTCCCAGATGGCCCGGAAAAAATCTGTTACTCTTACATTACGCTTTTTATAGGTAATAAGCCGCTTACCAGGATAGTCCTGAGCAAGCAGTTGGCTGTTCAAACCAATTAATGTAAGGATGAACAGTATTCTAAGCATAACAGTAGAGGTGCATTTTCTCACGTATTACTCTTGAATATTTACGTGACATTTTGATTCCTGGATTTTCGGCAACCCAGTATGGAAAAGACTTCTATAAGGTTCTAGGCAACTATATAGATTCCCTCCAATTCTTTCTACCCTAAAACTACCAGGAATACCTTTAATACGACGGTTTATTAGTGCTTGGTCATAATGTCCGGATAATAATGCGGAAAAGTTACTCTGGCTGCTTCTTTATACGAGGATATCCTAATTTCATCTCCATTATTGATTTCTTCCTGAAATGTAATCTTCCTTCAGCATCAACGTAAAACTGTATATTGCTACTGCCTGAGATGTCCGTAAGGATTACAGCTAGCGCTTGGGTACTATCCAGTTTATAAGTGTGATAAAAATACTTTATCTCCTCTACATCAAAAATGACTTCCATTCCGTAATGATGCTCTATGGAATCGGCAATCTGATGTAAAGGTAATTGCAAAGCGAAGTACTTGGTTCGCCTCTGCTCTCTCGGGACGATTTTGTAAAACTTGTTGAAAGCAGCTGCCCCGAATACACAAACAGCAACCAATACTCCAGCTAAAGCTAGCTTCTTTCTTCTACGCTGCACTTTCAGCCGTTCACGGTCAAAATAGTCAATAATAGAAAAGACCTTTTCTCCTTGCTTCTCCAAGGTCTCCTTGAAATCTTGGTACAGAGTGAACGCATCTGCATTCCTTAATCCTTCCCTGTCAATATAATCATTCTCATCTTGAGATGTTAGGCCATGCTGCCTTGCATTCAGAAGGTCGTGATACCTACCTAGATCAAAAGGTTCCCAAGGTCTGGGCGCCCTACGCTTCTTCCGCTTAAAGTACTTCTGTAATTCATCCAGCTTACGACGTAAAAATTGCTTCATAGAAAATATTTAATTAATATCTAAACATTAGATATCTGTCAAGATGCGGTGTGAAATAAATCTACAGCTCGAAGAAGCCTGTATACTTGAATGGCCATAGGCATGGACGGTACGGGATACTCAGGGACTTGTCTATCCCCGATCCAACAGTATTCCATAGCAGGGCATGCTCTATTTCAAGCATAGATATTTTTAACATATTTAATTGCGTTATACTACAACACAAAATATTTAATGGACAGCAAATAAAGGCGCGCTTTTCACCAAAGAGTAGGCAACTACGCCAGATGACAATTAATGAATTTCTCCTTTGGCTTTTTCACAATTTTCATCCCTGTACAATGATAGGTCGAAATTAAAAGGGGTTATGTCCTAGTTCTAATGAATATTTTTTTTATGTCCTATTATGGGCATTAACTATTCAATTTTTTGAAATCCATACCAGTGCTAAAGTACGCTACTTCCTGATATTCTTTAGCGGTTTCTTTTCGAAATGAAGGTTACCTTCTCCGTCCCGGTAAAACCGAAGGTCACTGCAGCTATAGATTTGGTCCAGAAAATCGATAAGTTGCTTAGTGCTATCAAGCGTATACGTAAAGTGGTAGTACTTAATTTCCTCCTGATCAAACAATACCTTCTCTCCGTAATGCTGTCTTATAGAGTCCGCTATCTGGTATAATGGCATCTGCACATGGAAGCTACTTTCGTCACTCTCCCTACGGACAAGCTTATATTTCATACTTAGAGAGAATCCAACATACGCTAAAAGTATGCTGGCTGCAATTGGCAAAGCAAGCTTCTTCCTGCTCGGCCTCACCGTTTCTTCACTCTGGCTAATGTCAACAATATACAATGGCTGTGTCTTTACTTCCTCGCACCAATCCAGGTAATATTCGTAATAATAATTTGCTTTAGGGTTTCTCCGCATCTCCCTTTTAATATATTCATTTTCTTCTTCTGTAGTATCTCCATCGTGTCTTAACATTAGGATTGCAATAAAATGATCGGGGTCAAATGGCTCCCATGGTTTGGGGACCCTAGACATCTGCTGGGAAAAGCATTTCTTTATTCTAGCCAGTTTACGTTGTATAAAATGCCTCATAAACGTTGGTTTGTATACAGGTTGATAGTCCTATATTTCAATATAGAATTGCTGAAACGAATCTATGGTTGTAGGAATCCGGTATACTTGAATTGCCATAGGCTCAGACGCTGTGGGATAAGCAGAAACTTATCACCTGGTCACAAGGTATTCCATAGCAGGGTCTCCTCTACTCAAGTATAGAGTTTTATTAACATATTTATATTGCACTATACTACAATACTGATTGATTTATGGACATTAAATAAAAGCTCTCATTTTTCTTCAATAGGTAGGCCGTTGTCCACATGACAATCCACTAATTTATTAACAGGTATCTTCAACCACAGTAACCATCCCCCATATATGTAGGTCGAATTTCAGAAACAAATGTCCTAGTTTAAGTGAATATTTTTTTAGCCATATTATGAGGGTTCACTATTCATTCCTCTCAATCCTCGGCAGTATCAAGAGCATTTAAACTCCTCAGAGTTGGATGGGAAGCTAATATTTACAAATGATTAACATATATTAGAAGCATTTTTGGTAATACAATACCGGTACGCATTTATTATTAATTACACTCATATACCTTGACCATCATTATCCACAGATCTCCGTCAGAACTGAAAGCCATCAATTGTAAATTACCTACACCCGATAAGGCTTGCTAACTAAAGTGTACTGGTGAGAAAACCATTTGTTAAACTGGAAGGCACGTCACATATCAGTAGGTTTATATAAATTCTATTATTTAAATTTGATCCTTAACTTTCGGAACATCTACTATGCGATCCTCCACCATTCCCGGTTTCCGTGAAATCTTTCCCAGCGAGGAAGCAAATTATACCGACCTCGTGCGGGGGTTGGGTTCGGATACTATTATAAACCTTTGCGCTGCCCTCAACAGCGAGTTGACATGCCCAGAACCATGGAAAGAAACCCAAACGCGGCTGAACTACATTGTCATACGTCGGTTTACAGATGCACAGCGCAGCCATATTCTTAGGGCATTTGACTTGTATAAGGAGAAAGCAGGCAGCGGGTTCCAGGGAGCGATTTTTTTCCGAAGATATTTGGTCTTTATGATGCTTCGAGAACTGAATAATTACCGCATTGTTGAAACGAGAGACCAGCCGCATCATGAATTCGCGTTTTTCAGAGCATACCTGAAGATTATCGACGAGGTGAATGACGGCGACCATGGGGATATCGACTTTAGGTCCCTTGATAAAACGGACCCCTCATGGACTTTGCGCCTTTGCTGGCTGCCAATCCTGCGGCAGTTCGACCTGAACGAAAAAGGAAATATGATCTTTGAGATGCTGAAGGCTGCCTGTTTCCTAGACTTCGCAGCCAAAAACTTCCGGGAACCGCTCCGTGATTACCTGCTGAGTTTCGGTTTATCGAGCCCGGGGCAGTTGATGGACAGTTACAATGCTATCTACAAGGCAACTGAACTTTACGACCCTAACGCGATGCTTAGGAAGTATACGCTGATCACCGTTGATTCCGCGACGAATGTTCTACATCTTGACGCGCAGAGGATCTCCCCGCAAACCAAAGAGAAACTACGTTTTAGCGATCTTAAAAAACGGCCGGTGTTCTTCAGCTCTCAAAGACAAAAATACCTTGTACTGGATAATTATCTAGCACAGCGCAAGGTCTTCCGAGGACCTTATTTTGAACTATTCCATCAAACCAGCTTGAAGCCACAAGATAAAGCCCTGCAGAATGAGGCGTATATACGCTATAGCCAACAAGTTGCCGATGTGCTGGAAAAACGCTGCTTGAAACCAATCCTAACCCTGCTGGCCCAGGAACAATGTGATGTATTGCATTTTGACGACGGCAGCGAAAGCGTGCCAGACGGCTACTTACGGGTGGGGCGTAAAATCTTCCTATTTGAGTACAAGGCCTATTTCTTCCCCGAAAAACTGGCTCAGAAACCGAATTTTGATGATTTAAAGACCTATTTCGACAGAGGTTTTATCGCGAACGAAAAAGGCAAAGAAAAAGGTATCCACCAGCTACGTAAGCAAATCGCACTACTGTATAAAAGTGGTTTTACTTTTGACCCCGACGCGAAAACCTTACTGGATAATGGCGGCTTAACTATCTACCCCGTTATCACCTACAATGATTTTTATTTCGGGCTCAATGGCTTAAACACCTATCTGAATGACGCTTTTGTCCGTTCACTGCCGAAATCGTCTACGGACAAACTGAAGATCACTCCGCTCGTGCTGATGAACCTGGAAAGCCTGCTGGATATGGTATTGACAGGGCAAGGCCCAGACCATACTGAACAGCATATCCTCCAATATCTCACGATGACCAGCCAGGCGCAAGAAAGGCTCCGGTTCACAGGTAACAGCGACGATTTTTTGCTTGCCTATGCCGGATTTGATGAGCTGTATAACTGGCAATTTGCACTCAGACCCGGCGACTTAGAAAAAGCTCAGGAAGTGCTTGACCAATTGATAACGCTGGCAGGAATATCGTTCGACGACCTAGAAAGGCCTCTGCAATAGCGCATTTAGATTGCTTAATGAAATAGCGTCAATATTTCTCAATTTGTCGTACCACTTCTTCTTTCCGCCTTTCTTTGAAGCCTGTATAGTGCCTTCTAAATATGTCATACGCCATTTCTATGTGAAATTGTAAATCAACTGTACTTGGTACCAGAAGAGTTTTTTGAGGAATAAGGAAAGGCAATCGTTCAAGCTGCCAAGTCATGGAAAGAATTCCATCGCAAGTATGCTGAGAGCAAGCCTATAGGACCTGGAGACCCTATTGAATACTTAGGTCGTCCGATCAAGGAAGTGCTTAAAAACTCCCAGAGCACCGCCGCCATTGCAAGAATTCATGATCTGCAAGCTGCCTTTGCACAAAAACATGCACCTGTACCCCGGAAAGAAATTCTCAAAACCAGTTCAACCCCAAAGTAAACGTCCATTAAATAATCTTTTATAAGATGGAAAAGTATTCAGAAGTACTAGAATAACTATTCTTCTTCAGGCCTGGAATCTTTGTATAATAAAGCAGCCTCGACAGCCTCCCTGCTAATATGGGGGTATGCTATTAGGATGTCTTGTACGGTTTCACCAGCGGCTATTCTGCCTTGAATTAATTCGACAGTTATACGGGTGCCTTTAATTACTGGCTTCCCCATCAAAACAGTAGGATTAATCTCTATGTACCGCTCAATATCCACGAGAGTAATTTTCATCAATATAAAAAATGCGATGTCCGCAGGCCAAAATTCCTAACGAATAATATAGTAACCAAGTTATTGGTAAACAAATTATCCGAACTTAATTCAGAATGGATTTGGGCTTTAACTCGAAAGGCACCTAGCAGTGCCAGTCGTATTTATTGTTTGTATTTCATTCCCCCATTCATCGCGTAACTCTAAAAAACCCTCCTTAGCAGAGTAATATATAGACGGAAATTTCATTCCTTTTTTGTACCCGCCAAGGTTAACCATCAATTGGCAACCAGAATAATCAGTGCCGCAATCATCTCTCATAGCCCAATTTGTATATGAGAACAATTTACTCTCGTGAAGCATAAACTTACCTTTTACTTGTCATTAATACTTTTTATACTTGCAACTTAACTGTTTATAATCCTTGGGCAAAGTATCCTTAAATGTTGCATGCTGTTCCCCTACTACCTTAAGATCACCCCAATCCTTGTAATTTTCTATCATATGAATCCGTAACGGAATATTACTCCCTTCGCCTAATTGATTATAGAGCCAACCAACGCAAAACTCCTTGTCACCACAAGCTGTCAAATGACAGTTCATCGCATAAACGCTTGGCTCATTAAGCTTTTCTAAGCTTCCTGGTTTCGCAATTGTCCTCGCTAATTTCTTATGCAACTCTACACTATATCCAAACGGAATTTCATGGGGATTCGTTGATTTCTTCCAGGGGCATTTGGCTCACGGGATAGTGCGAGGGAGCTTCTTTTTCTCCATTGCATAAAAATACCACGATTGTTATTGCGGACACAATTTAGTTAATTATGTATTTTTGGCAAAATATACCAAAAAAATTGGGACGCCCCTTGCCTGTAGTAATTCTTAACACTAACCATTATGAGCAGTTAATGCAACTCAGTATACCTGTTGGACAAAACATTTATCATTTCCTTCAATTTCAATCTTTTACACTCTTCAAATTATACTATACTTATGAACAAATTCTCCTTCAAGTATTACCCTCCTCCGGTATTAGTTTATATAGTGTGTATTATTATTTCTTTGAGGTTTGGGTACAATGTGCTGGTAAATGCAGCCTTAAAAAATGAATTCCATATAAAAATTGCTGATGTACTATCTATTCCACTTTTAGCGGGGTTCGTAGTAGGTTGTTTAAGCCTTATAAATCGAACGGTAATGTGGAAAGGTTGGCTGCGCATATTGGGACTCTATGACATACGCGGAACATACATCGGAACCGTTACATCATCATATCACATGGAGGACAATCCTAGAAAACCAAATATAAAATTGTACTGCAAACTGATTGTCGTCCAAAACCTAAACGGTTTCGAAATAAAGGGTGCATTCTACAATGACAAAAAGATGGCTCAACAGTCTTCCTATTTCACCAGTTCTTCCGAAGGAATGAAAAAAGAAAATGATGGCTCATTACGTATCCATTACTTTTACAGCAACAAAGGCGACCAACTGCATCCAGATAACAAAAAATATGGATTAAATAACCATGATGGTGTTTGTGTACTTAGTTATGACCCACAAACAAAACAAATGGAAGGTTACTATTTTAACCATGAAAGGGCCAGCCATGGAAAGCTAGTATTGAAACTTTCAAAATAGCTCCAGCAATAGTGCCATTTTATATTTAAAACAACTATATAAACCTTGTGTAGTAAATAACACCACTAGAAAATCTTATTTACAATGCTTCGCGTAAGTAATTGGGCAGGGAGCTTCCTCTTGGTATCTTGGAGCAATTAACATTCTTTAACCCTAACGAAAATAAATCCAATTTATATGAAATCACCATCTAAAAACCCTCGGTCAGAACAGGCCGTTGATTATGACTTTTTTGTTGGTGGCAGGTCAAAAAGCGCAGATCTGACAATTTACTACAATGTTGCCTTCGATAGTGTAGTAAAAATCAAAAAGCAAATTTCCAATTGGCCTGATTCACGGCAATATGCCTTCCTGGCTGAGTACTTATGGAAAGCCCATTATCTACAAAAGAACAGCAATGGATATGAGGTACAACCTATCGATGAATGGATAATTCAGGCTCTAATTGCCAAGGTGGAGGCCATTCGCAACTTCCATTCGCACATCTGGCACGACCATGAGGTACTTATATTTGAAAAGGAGTTAAAGGATTTTGTGGAACAAAAATATGATGAAGCTAAGGCGGCTTTATCAGCCGAATTTCCAGGAGCCATGCTTGAATATGAAGACCTGGCACGAACAGGCAGAATGAAAAAGTTCTCGCTATTTAAAAGGGTGCCTGAAAGAAAGAAGGATTTTATCACTGTCGAGGGCCGTATTTTCTTCCTTAGCTTCTTTCTCTCTACCGGGGAAATGAATCAACTATTGCAACAACGTAGAGGGTTTAAACGTTCGGATATGCCCCTCTTTAAAATGAAGCGTCTATTATATACCTTTTATTGCCATCGGGACGGCGCTTCCATGCTCGATTTCAACCATAAAGAACAGTTTATTGATTCAATGGATGAACAGCAAAAACGAGACATTTTCAAAGCTCGCACAGCATATAAGCTCATTTCTTACCTCATTGATTATCCCTGGTATTGGGGAAGCAGGGATTCGATGCCCCTGTTCGATGAAAAAGGCGAAATAATTAGGAATGTCGGGCAACTTAAAGATTACCTTGAAAAAAATCCCCATCTGCTGCCAGAGCTAAATTTTCATTTACTCGATAGGAAAATCCCCGCCACCGGGAAGTTTAATACCCGAAAGGAAAAGGAAAACTTTGCAAAACTTCAAGATGATAGGTATCGTCTGGGTACGATTGCCTTTAATTACCTACCCATTCCCAATTATACTTTTCATATAGATTTTGAGACCTTGCACCGATTAGTATTGCTCCAAATTTTACATCACGGTTCCAAAAAGGAGGTGTCGCCTTACCAGGTGCTAGAATTAAACCTAAGATCCATTGTGGAGAATAGAGTATCCCTTTATAACATTTTATGTAAACAAGATAACGAAAGAACAGGTGAAGATCTTGATTTTCTGCTGGACAGGAAGAATCAGCGACTGCGGGGTGGAAGGAAATTAACGGAGTTCGGTATCTCTTATTTTGAATCTATTGAAAAAGGAAGTGGCGCAAAAATTCGGGACAGCATCCAATTGGCAAACTATATGCGCAGCATGGATACCGCATGGCTAGAGCTCCCATACGAAGGGGCGCATAAAGTTGAAATACAGCCCCTCGATCCGGAGCCTATTATGGTTTATCAACAGGATTTTCTGGAGGGGACCACACAAAAGTTTAGAGCTGGGAATCGCTTCATGTTTTATGTATCCCGGTATTTGATGGATTTTGCTGGGGATAACTGGTATTGGGGTATGGAACGTTTTGAAATGAGAAAAAAAGATCAAAATGCACGGTCCGAAAGCCTCATTCGAACTAAAGAATATCTCAGAGCATCTGACATACCTCTTAATGGCGATTACCGGCTAACCTTAGATAATGATCACATTTTCCTGGCAATGCCCAAAAATGGACCAGGTAAAAAAAATCATGAGAAATTCTATCAGTTTGCTCTTGGTCCCAGAGCAATGCGTTATCTGGGCGCCTATATCATAAATAATAGAGCAGACTTTGTCAGTAAGGCTAAAGGTTTTCTTGATACACTGGTTAGAGATCTGGATCGGCTACATAAAAATGAATACTGGAACATGGAGCATGGTTATGAGCTTTTGGAATCTCCTTTTGTTTCAGGATTTTTGAAAAATGTTCCGACAAACATTGAAAAGCTTTTAACACTTGTTAAAACCAGAATAGAATACATAAAACAGGAATGGCAGCAAGCATTGGAGAATAAACCTTATCTGAGTCGCGCCCAAAAGAATAAATTAATAATGGATGCCTACCGGTTACTTCAATGGCCAAAAGGAAATGATGGCAACCCAAGGTTTTTCAGAGCACATGAATACAATCAGATGAGTGTCTGCCATTATAGCCTGCACCTGAAGGATAACGAACAAGATAAAGAAAGTAGAAAGCAAATTAAAAAGCGGTTCAAAAGCAAATATGACCACCTTTTTGAGGATGTATTTAAACTGAATACCCGAAAACCACCTATTCCCCGATCAATCCTATCACTTCTGGATGAGGCCGATAGTCTGGATGAGTTGATGAAAAAAACATTTGAGGAGTGCCATCAATTGTTGGATAATAGGTACAGCCAGTTAAAATCATTACCGAACCAACAACTCAAAAGGGAGCTACCGGAATTATGTCGCTTACTCGGAATTTCTGTACCACTAAATATTCTGCGTGAACAGGAGAAGAAAGCACTGAAGGAAAAACATAATACAACTCTTTGCGTTAAGCCATTTGACATTCACCCTATGCTGGTGGTAAAATACTTTTTCCCTGAACAGTACAAGGCAAGCAAGTCGGTTGAATTTGTAAACAAAAATGGCGAAAAAGTAAAAAAACAGCCAACGCTTACCATTTTCTCTGCCTTGCGAAAGAATAGAGCCCTCCGTGAAAAACTGGTGGAGGATTTTTATGACGAACAGAATTCAGCAGTATTATATCCCGATGACGACACTAAAAAGCAAAAGGAAGTGCTAACCGGTTTAATGAATACTACCTGTACCGAGGATATTTTACTATGGTGGATGGCTAATGAATACCTGGTTAATAATCCTTACACCCAAGCAATGGGAGAATTATTAATGAAAAAACCGAGGTCAGGCAGGCAGTACATTGGAGATTTGCATAAGCTTACTATTTTACAACCGCTACCTAAAGAATCAGGCAAACGCCAAATCTATATGTCGATATTGATGCATCAACTGGATGACCTGATGTTTATAGTGCAAAAAAGTCGGTTAGGAAAAGCTGCTGAACATTTTGTACAGAGGTGCAGTACCGAGAACGGGATTTGGGCTCCAGAAATAGAAAAACTATCTACAAATCAATTGGCAGGTGCTCCATTTCCCGATGGAACAATCAATAATCCAATTCCATTCCAATTGCTACTCGATGAAATAGAATTAGTACGCCGAACAGGCCTGGAGCTAGGGAGATATCTATTAGAGTTTGAGAAGAAGATACTGCAGCAGGCGCTTAACGGTTATGAAAGCAAAGAGGCTTTTCATAAATGGCTAAAAAATGAATATGAAAAAACTGAATACTATGGAAAATATCCGGCATACTTCTTCAATTTCGATAGCATATTAAAGCTGTCCGGTACAGTTGACAATAATATAGATAAGGATCTCAACATAACACTAAGTGATTACCGAAATATTACCTTTCATAACGATATCCCAAGTAACGGAAGTTTTTCATGGCTTACGCGGGAAGGGAGCTCTGTACGGCAATTGCTGGGTATAGAAAAGAATTTGCATGAAAAAAGAGACCGGTCTGAGTATGAAAACAATCGGGAAGAGTAGAAATGAGAAATTAGTCTGTATCAGGACTAGAGGTATCATCCCATGCAATTTTCAGATGTCATACACTAGAGCTTGGGCGTTATTACTGAAGCACTTATTAGATTCATGGTGTGAAAGCCATCTATTTGCATGGCAGGTACACCCACGTCAACCTTGACCTCCGGGACCAGTCGGGTGTGAAAGCCATCTATTTGCATGGCAGGTACACCTCCCGGCGGCGTTACCCCGCATGAGGTCTAGGTGTGAAAGCCATCTATTTGCATGGCAGGTACACCCCTTTAATGGTAAATCCGTTTTCCCTCGCCGGTGTGAAAGCCATCTATTTGCATGGTA
>NZ_VLLG01000003.1:0-20078 GCF_007830125.1 Chitinophaga japonensis | reverse complement strand
AAGCCATCTATTTGCATGGTAGGTACACCACTGGAACGGATAGGCAGTGCAACGTTAGAGGTGTGAAAGCCATCTATTTGCATGGCAGGTACACCTGATCGATAACTAGGTACGGGGTGAAATTAGGTGTGAAAGCCATCTATTTGCATGGCAGGTACACCTTGTCCGTCGCAATAACCTCTTTCAACGAGGGTGTGAAAGCCATCTATTTGCATGGTAGGTACACCCTTCTCTTCGGGATCTTCTCCCACAAAACCGGTGCGAAAGCCATCTATTTGCATGGCAGGTACACCTTGTCCGTCGCAATAACCTCTTTCAACGAGGGTGTGAAAGCCATCTATTTGCATGGTAGGTACACCCTTCTCTTCGGGATCTTCTCCCACAAAACCGGTGCGAAAGCCATCTATTTGCATGGCAGGTACACCGGTAATGGTGGCGTTATAGAAGTACTTGCAGGTGTGAAAGCCATCTATTAGCATGGTAGGTACACCTGTGTCGGTTGATGCCTGTTAGGATATAGAAGTGCGAGAGTCATCAGTCTGGGTGGTAGGTACAACTCTTTCCAAAGACTGTGTTAACACCAGGTTGGTGTAAAAAAACTATTTATTTGATGGGAATAATTTTCACACACTAAAATACTAAAAAAGTTAGTATACTTGTAAAAAGTTATTTTACAAGTATGAAGAAGTCTTATAAAATCAGGAAAATGTCGTTTATCTGCCAAGACGGAAGGGTGATCGAGCCCAATATTCACATGACGAATGCTTACCAGTTTAGGGAGATAGCGGAAGCCGTATGTAGGGAAAGGCAGCCAACCGGTAGATATATGTGGGAAGTCGGCAGGCCGATCCCCAAATTAACAGTTGAAGATTTTTACCTCGTGCATGCTAGTCTGTTTAAAGAGATATTGCAACCTTTTTGTGTAGAAGTAATGCCTCCAAAAAGATAACTAAGTCCTCGCATTCTTCTGGGAAGAAGGCAATAGGTTATCTTACATCAGCTTATTTTCAAACTCGCAATATTATACAAATTGAATGCTGATGAAAGTTACACTACTTAATAGAAAGAACACTGACGCAACCAAGAAGGCTACGGGAATCTGTTAAATCCAAATACGCGGAACGTGCTATCGTGTGAAAGCTATCTTTCCACATGTAGATATACTAGATAGGGGTTTGCTGCTAAGTGTGCCCCAATGTGAACGTGATTTGTTTAAATGGTAGACACATCCTTAGCAGAATAATATAGACGGAAATTTTACTCCCTTCTTCTATCATCGAAAAGTATATATTAATTCATTAAATTTCCGCACAATAACTGATATATAAAAAGGACAAATTTTCAAGACGGGACAAAGAGGACGTTTTTATAACGAATTTTTAAATTATAGAAGGAAATAACCATTGCTAACAACCCAGGATCGCTGAGTCAGGAAGGCTGATGACGGAAAATTCAGCAGAAATTCTTCATCCGGACACTATGCTTCGAAGCATTGGTGGCAGTTGAAATACAGAATTAAAAATGTAGTATAATTAAAATAATGTACAGCATATGAAAAAAATATTTTTGACTATTGGATTTTGTTTTTTGGTTTTTAATGCCTTGTACGCCCAGGACAAACCAGAACTGGACGAAGATAGAATAGCATTGAATGAAGTGCTGAATACGTTTATGAATAGTCTAAAAACAAAAGACAGCGTCAGTCTTTACAATCTGTTTTATGAGGGAAATGTAACTTGGGTAGGTGTATATAAAGAAAAAACTCAACGAAGAAGGTTGGAAAAAGATAGTAGTGCATTGGATTACAAAGTAGCCGATTATAAAACTTGGTTCAGAAGCACAACCAAAGGATCTATAAAAGAAGAGAAGTTTTACAACGTTGATATCGATACAGACGGCAGCATCGCTTCGGTTACATTTGACTTTAGCTTCTGGGCCGGGGGAAAAAAAGGGTTATGGGGAAAAGAGTCTTGGGGGCTTGTCAAGATAAACAATGAATGGAAAATCACAAGTGTCATATTTTCGATGGAACAAGAAAATATTTCACCCGAACCGGAGAGAAACAGATAACTACCGCCGTAGACGGCAAGGCTTGTTCCTTTTTTTTATCTGCTATCTACCGGAGAACAGGCAATATATTATACAGGTTTTCCAGTATTGCTTTTGAATGACGTAGAAATTAATTTTGAAAAAATTTCTCTAATGAAACACAAGATGACCAAACTATTATCGCTATTTCTCCTCATTTGTTCTTCTTCCTTTTCTGTATTGGCCCAACAGTTCAAGTTACCCACGGAAGCAGCCGTCGCAAAACACGTACGAGCCTATGTCAGCGGCCTTGAGCAAACAGATAGCATGGCGGATGAAGAGGGGGTCCGTTACGAATGGAGGGTACCAAAGTCACAATCATTAAACTCACCAAAATTGCATGCTTTCACAGTGTCTTTTTATCACAATGAGGATGATGAAGTATTATCCAGAAAGGCCCCGGTATTGGAAGGACTAGGTGCAACGGAAATTAAAGATCCCCGTGCTGACAAACTGAAAGGATACCTATATCAAGTAACTATGAAAACATTTTTCGGGACCAGCAACACCATATTTTTTACCGCTCCCGGAATCGGTGCTGAAGTAACAGTGAGCAAGGCTTTGTCTGCTGATGTTCCCGAACTGAATAAGGAGGCCATTGTCAACTTGATCTTTGAGTTGATGGAAAATAAATAAATGGCATAAAACTCATTCTGAACGACCCGGTTAAACCTGTCACAAATGCCGTTCGTTTACGGGCTTCTAGCTTTGGTCTTGCCATGATCAATGTCCTCCAGGACCAGATAGAGCTGGCAAGGCTTGAGGTGCTACCCTCCCTAGTTCAGGGGCCTTGCTCCTTTTTTATGCCAATCGTTTTCGCTCCCTATCTCTCATATTTTTCTGTCGCAAATACTGTTCAGCCGCAATTGTCATGTCAGCGGATGGGAGTAGTCTCCCTGATGCAATGAATTCATCCATCTCAACTTTGTAAAACAATAAATGCTTGCCTTTCTTATAAGCAGGAAGTTGCTTCTTATAAACCTTGTCATAAACGGTTTGCTCTTTGATCCCCAAGAGCGAGGCAACCTGCTTAACATTCAGTGTCTCATTGGACTCTCCTGATCTTTCAGAGATGCTTTTCTGGATCAGTGAAGTTAACCCATCAATTTTACTATGGAGCTCTTCCACCCTACCGTTCAATTCCTCAATACTCCTATCCATATCTGTCACACATTATTCTATACCAATGATCCAAAGCTACTTAAAATACCCCTTTGCAACCTAAGTAAAATATACAAAGGAAGTTATGCCGCCATATTGATTTTAAGCTTCGTAATATCAAGACGCACCCGCTGTGCTGCATCTTTCTTGAGCTTGTCTACAATCTTAACGTATATAAGCGTGGTTTCAAGCCTCTTGTGCCCTAACATTTTGGATACTGTCAATATATCGGTGCCCGCGGCAAGCTGCAATGTCGCAAAGGTATGTCGGAAACAATGGAAGGTAATATGCTTTTTGATTCCTGCGCGCTTGACCCAATCATCCAGACAATACCTAACACGGCTATAATTTAGATCAGAGAAAACACGTTCTTCCCACTCACCTGGTTCACCAAGGAGTTCTATCACAACATCTGCCACCGGCAAATGTTCTGCAGCTCTGGTCTTTTCCTGTCTGAATTGGATATAATAATTTCCTGGACCGCCACGTATTTCCGACCAGTAAAGCGTGCTGACGTCAGAATACCGCAGGCCCGTTAAAGCAGACACCAACGATGCTCTTCTGACATCGTCAACACATGACGTGTCCGCCAGATTCTGGAGCTCATCCTGAAATAGAAACTCACGGAATGTTTCAAGCTCTTTTATACCATCTATAATTTCACCGATATTCTCATATAGATATTTCTTCTTGAACGCCTGTTTCAGTGCAAATTTGAATTTTCTGAAATAGGAAACCGCTGTATTTCTACTGATAGGTTTTTTATAATTTCCCAGGGCGGGTCGCTTTTTAAGATAATCGGCATACTCTTCGCAAAAGGTTTCATTGATCTGCCGGAAGGAAAGAAACTCGCCCGTAAAATCCTTAAAATACATAATTGCGTTCTTCCAAACCTCATGATTCGATTCCTTCCGTTCGTCACGTAGACTTTCAAAGAAATCAATAAAGTTCTTATCCAGCATAGAATCTGGAATATAAGCATATCGCTTATTTTGTACATCCAGTTGCTTATTCGCGGTAATATGCGTAGCTAGTTCCAGGGTTTCCTTATTATGCCTTTTCTCAAGCTCGTTTTGGGGTCTTTTATAGATAAACAGCTCCAAAAATTGATAGCGCGTAATCTTTCCCGTAGCCGGATGAGGTACCGGCGGATAGATATCCAGATATAAGGACATGCGCCCCTTACTGATCGGCTTTCTTCGCAACTTAACCTTCATTTCTTATCCTCTCATTCATCCGACAAACAATGATAATAAAAATGAATCCTTTAAAACATCCTCCGCAAATTTTACGCAGGGTAACTTGAAACGTTACGGAGATTTTAACGGATCTTATACAATGGAATTAAATGATCTACGTCACGCTTAGCCACATATACCTTCTTCTTTCCCCTGATCTTCTCAACACCATGCTTCCTCAATATTTCATCAATATTGGTTCTTGACCGCTTCATTAATTTACTGAGTTCATCCAATGAATACTTTTCTTCAATTTCCATTTCTCGAAGCAGTTCAGCCCTCCATTTATCTACATCCACCCTTGGTACATAAACTTCCTTCCCGATCCGCTCTTTGCGTATGCCTCTCTTTACAATACCGTAATAGACCGAAGTAGCGGACCTTCCTATTAGTTGCTCAACTTGCCGGATGGTATAACAGTCTAACGGATTTAAAGGCACCAGCTGATCAGGTGCCATCCCAATATCCTCTTTAGGGTGGAAATCTTTCAGTAGTTCATCAACTACCATTCTTGGAACCAGCACATTTCTACCATCCCGCTGCTTCCTTACATTATTTTCCGCTAGAATTTTCTGCAGGGTGGGCGGGGTTATATCATATCTGTCGAGCACTTCGATAATGGTATAACATTCACTTGTCTGGTAAGGCCAGGATTGTTCCTCCTCTATTTTCTTCTGTCCCAAAGGAACGATACCTTCCGGCAGTTCAAATAGCGCGTCCAGATCTTCCCTTCTGATCCTCGTCTGCCTGATACCAAAATTGCGGGCCTTTAGCCTGCCGCTCCTGATCATTTTGTTAATACCCTGCTTAGTAAAATTGATAAGCATCGCAGCTTCATTCACATTGAGTACCGGCTTTGAAAGGATACTTTCAATAGGCTTACTTTTCACGGCCTCCACTTCTTTTTTTATGACCTGTATCTTTTCCCCCCTTTTTATAGCCTTATAGCCCCGTTTGTTACAGGTGTGACTGCAGTACCTGGTGACGGTGGTTTTCGCCTGGAACGTTCTTCCACAGTATTCACATATACGGTCAACGAGGATGTTTGATGACATATTCAAAGTTTTAAGCTCATTTCCCCCATTTTAGGTAACTTAAGGATCATTAAGATATTTTAAGGTTACCTAAGACAACCAGTTTCCCCAATTTTCAAATTTCATTGAAAGATCGGATTTGAGTACCAAATGAGTAACAAATTTACCGAAAAAAACCGTAAACAACCAAAACCATAACAGGTACGAAAAAGGGCTGTAAACCTTGATTTACAGCCCTTTTCCTTGTTTTACCTTTGCTTGTTTTTGGATGTTTTTGAGGCGTTTATTTTCCAATACAAAACTTACTGAATATAAAATCCAACTGGTCCTCATTCGTAATCTCTCCCGTAATCTCTCCCAAATAATGCAGGCACCTTCGTATATCCAGTGCCAGCAGGTCGCCCGGTAGCCCGTTATCCATACCGGCCTGCACATCCTGCAGGGATTGCATGACCGCCTGCAAGGCGGCATGGTGACGCGCATTGGTAACAATGGTGGCTTCTGTATTAATATCGCCGGACATTACTTTTTGCACCAGTTGCTCCTTCAGGGTATTAATATGTTCATGATTACGGGCGGAGATGAACAGGATGCCCGGGATGTCCCGGAACTTTTCCTGCGCGGCTGCTATTCCCAACAGATCTGTTTTATTGCCCACCAGCAGGTAGTTGACCTGCTCCTGCTCAAAGGCCTGCACCTGCTTTTGCAGATCGGCAGCCGTCAGCTCATTCACATCAAAGAGGTAGATCACTACGCCGGCCTCCTTTATTTTTTCCATTGTTTTCTGCACGCCGATGCTTTCAATGGTGTCCACGCTGTCGCGGATACCGGCGGTATCTATCAGGCGGAACAGGATGCCCTGTATGTTCAGCACCTCTTCAATGGTATCGCGGGTAGTACCGGCAATATCGCTAACAATGGCGCGGTTCTCGTTCAACAGGGTGTTCAGCAGGGTGGATTTGCCGGCATTGGGCTTGCCCACGATGGCGGTGTTTACCCCGTGCTTGATCACATTCCCCATCCGGAAGGAGTCCGCCAGGTGCTGTACCACCTCCATCGCTGTTTTGATCAGCGCGTACAACTGGCTGCGGTCTGCAAACTCCACATCTTCCTGGCTGAAATCCAGCTCCAGCTCTATCATGGCGGAGAAGCGGATCAACTGCTCCCGCAGCGCCTGCAGCTCCCTGGAAAAGCCGCCGCGCATCTGCTGCAGCGCCGTCTGGTGGCTGGCGGCGGAGTGGCTGGCGATCAGGTCGGCTACAGACTCTGCCTGCGCCAGGTCCAGCTTGCCGTTCAGGAAGGCGCGCATGGTGTATTCTCCCGGTTTGGCCAGGCGCGCGCCGGCCTGTATGCAGGCGTCTATCAGTTGTTGCTGTATATAGGGTGAGCCGTGGCAGGACAGCTCCACCACATCCTCCCCGGTATAGGATCGGGGGCCTTTAAAAAGGCTCACCACTACCTCGTCTATGATCCTGCCACCGGATACAATATTCCCTACATGCAGGGTATGGCTGGCCTGCCGCTCCAGGTCCTTAGCAGGGAAGATGGTGTTGCAGATGCTAATAGCCTGCGGCCCGCTGAGCCGTATCACGGCAATAGCGCCTATTCCCGGGGCGGTGGCCAGCGCCACAATCGTTTCGTCGTATGCTGTATGTTTACCTGCCATAAGATGCGGCAATATAGTATAAATAAAAATTCCTCACCGGCAGTGTCACCGGTGAGGAATGTATGGAATATTGTTTCAACAGTACTACTCCTGCAAAGTAAAGCGGATGGGCAGGTTGAACTGCACGGATACCTGACGGCCGTTTTGCTTGCCAGGTTTCCATTTAGGCATCCCTTTCACCACACGTATCGCTTCTTCTTCCAGGCCGCCACCTTTCTTGGCGCCTACTGTTTTTACGTCCTTGATAGTACCTTCAGAGTCTACCACGAACTGAACGAACACCGTTCCGGAGATACCGTTCTCCTGCGCCACGCGCGGGTAACGGATGTTCTTGCTCAGGTATTTGGCCAGCGCTTCCTCTCCACCGGGGAAGGTAGGCGGCTGTTCCACGAAGGTAAAGATCTCTTCTTTCGGAGGCGGGGGCGGCGCTTCTACCACACCGGTACCTTTACTGTCTTCCAGCAATCCCGGGTCGATACCGTTGGGATCACCTTCCATCGTTTTGGTACTTACCGCTTTCTCCTTTATTTCTTCCACTTTTGGCGGTTCTTCCTCCGGTGGTACCTCCTCGTCCTTTTTAATGACAGGCGGTGTAAATTTCACAGAAGGTTTTACCGGCGGGGGTGGAGCAGGCGGCGGAGGCGGGGGCGGCGGCGTCTTGGGATCGTCCGGCAGCTTGATATCCTCCATTTTTATCTGCTCTATAACGGGTTTCTTCGGGTTCTTAGCCTCGATTCCCCTGATGATGTTACTTACAGCATACCCACCGACGGTCAGCAGAGCAACGGCCATCGTGCCCAGGAGAGCATTACGCACCCGTTTCTCGTATTTTCGTCTTAGTTCATAAGCCCCATAATCCTTATTCCTGCCCTCGAACAGGATGTCCAGAAAATCGGCTTGTAGTATTTTTGCAGAATCCATTGTCGTTTTTTTATAGGTGGATGCAAAAAATTTGAATTTTCCACAAATTATTGAGCGCCACCAGTTCCAGGATTAGCCGATACCGTTTGCTGGATCCACTGTTTATCCTGTTCACTGATGTCTACAGTAGCATAGCGCTGAATGCGGTTGATAGCCATTTCATCCAGTATGTCCACGAAGTTCTTGTAAGTGGCGCCGTCATTGGCTTTGATGATCACCACTACATCTTCGGGCTCGCCTTTTGCGTTTCTAAGCTGCGCTACTTCATCCCTTTTCTTAATGATCACATCCCGTATACCGCCTTTGTTGGCAAAGGTGGTAGCCTGAAAGAATTCAGGATCGGAGGATGCGTTCGGATCCTGCGCCAAACCTTCGTAATAAAATACCCGGTTATTTTTTCCAAGCAATATAGTAAGGGCCGTGCTCTCCTTCACTTTGTTCTGCTCCTTCTCGTCTTCCGTATCCTTCGGCATGATCAAGTCCATGGTTTTGGGCTTGGCCATGGTAGTGGTCAGCATGAAGAAGGTGATCAGGAGAAAACCTAAGTCCACCATGGGCGTCATATCCACACGGGTAGAAAGCTTTTTGGATTTCGTTCCCTGGTGTTTTTTTCCACCCCCACTACTGCTGGTATCCATTTCTGCCATAGTAGCTTAATTTTTTGGTTTACAATAGACAGCGCGCTTTCCGCAGAAAATGCCTGCCATTTACTAATAGTTTAATGTTCTTCCGTGCTACCAGGACCGTCCTGGGCCTGTGCAGCGGCCGTACCGGGGGGTATGGCCTCCAGGTTGGTCACCAGGTTCAGTTTCTGGATCTTCAGGTCCTTAAAGGTCTGCATGATCTGGTCTATCTTCGGATAAGGCGTTTCATTGTCCGCCTTAATACAATACTGCAGCCGGGGGTTACCGCCCTGCGCAGTTCTGGCATAGTTGATCCAGGTTTCCAGCTCATTATTGGCAGAATCCGTGGGGATTCCCTTTTCCAGTCCTGACGCCTTACGCTCATCCGGTTTCATGGAGAGGTAGGTCTTCAGATCTTTGAGATCAGTGCCCACGCTGGCACCCACCACAAAGTTATTCATTTGTTGCTGATCCAGGCCCAGCTTGAACTGGGTGTTCAGGTCTTCAATCAACTTTTTACGTTTTGGCTGGCCGTCCATGCTGAAAAATACCTTGCCTTCCGCATCTACCGTCAATAATATGATATCAGAATCGGGCAGCAGCTTGGTATTAATGGAGGACGGAGTGACCACGGTTACGGGCTCATCCGGTTTGAACTTCGTTGCCAGCATGAAGAAGGTGAGCAGCAGGAACGCTACGTCACACATCGCCGTCATGTCGATCAACGTGCTCTTACGGGCCATTTTAACTTTAGGCATCTTTACTCCTTTTTTGGTTCACTTTAAATAGATTCAAAACCGCTGGTTTTCCACAAAAAAATCCGGATTATTTGTGGTTGGCAGCAAAGCTTTGAGTTAAAGTAAAGCCAGACTCGTCAATAGCATAGGTGATGCTATCGATATTGGTGGTAAAGTAGTTGTACATGATAATGGCGATAGCGGAAGTACCGATACCCAGGGCGGTGTTGATCAGGGCCTCGGAGATACCACCTGCGAGCTGAGCGGAGTCAGGAGCACCGCCGGTTGCCATTGCGGAGAACGCTTTGATCATCCCTAATACCGTACCAAACAGACCTACCAGGGTAGCTACGGAAGCGATAGTGGACAGGAACACCAGGTTCTTTTCCATCATCGGCAGTTCCAGTGCGGTAGTTTCTTCGATCTCGTTCTTGATGGTCAGGATCTTCTGATCAGTATCCAGCTCAGTGTTGGTGATCATTTCCTTGTACTTTTTCAGACCGGCTTTCACTACGTTACCTACAGAGCCTTTCTGCTTGTCGCATTCAGCCAATGCAGCATCTACATTTTTGTTAGCCAGGTGATACTGTACTTTTCTTACCAGCTCAGCGCCGCTGAATTTACCTTTTGCTTTGGACAGGTACAGTGTACGCTCAATTACGAAAGTTAAGCAGATTAACAGAATTGAGATCAGAACCGGTACTACAGGGCCTCCCATGTAAACTGTGCCAAACCATTTACCCATGCCTTCCTCAACTGGATGCCCGCCTACAACGCCTCCCTGAAAGTTGGCAGGATTACCCAATACGAATATGTAAAAGAGAATCGCTATTGCTAAGCAAATGGGTACAGCCAACAGTGCTAACAGGTTGGATGACTTTTTAGGTTGATGAGAAGATGAAGACGTCGTCTTGGCAGCAGCTGCAGTCACAGTTGTTTTAGTCTCAGCCATGTTGATTGAATTTTAGTGTTAAAAATTAAACTATGGTTTTTTTAGTATTTCCGTTTGTTGTTATTTATTTGAATATAAGTCACAGCCAATTAAATGTGGTAACTACAATAACGCAATTCGCAAATATTATACGGTTGCCGTAAAAAAACAAGTGCTGCTCAAAAAATCTCACAAAATTTAACCTCTTCACAAAAGCCCCGCTATTGGGGGCTTCTCTTTTCCTAATTAATTGAGCATACACTTTATTCACAAATGAGTAACGTCTAATGGTGTTCTCACCCCTATGTTACTGTCCTTGAAATTCGAAATTTATTGATTTTTTTTCAATGTTGGACGCACAATTTAAGGAAATTTTTAAATGTTCCAACAAATTTTATCCGTATCATATTTTAAATGCCTTCCGCTACAGTAGCTGCTTTTGAGTTGTCTGCCCGGCCAATCCCTTACCTTCTCCGGCCCTGCGCCCGGCACTCCCCTGCAATGAAGGTACTGCTTAGCGCTTATGTATGCACAATAAAAATAATATAAATATACCGGCCCATTGCCACTCCCTTTCCATTCCTACGGGAATTGAAGCGCTTATGGAATTTTCTGATAAGTTACTGCTTTATATATTTATTTGCAACCAGCTACCTGAAATAAGGAGGTAGCGGAAGATCAAGCGCCCTATGAATATGCATGTAAAAAGCAGATTTGTTACGGTCACAATAGGCCTGCTCTGTATAAGCACCGTCTTTTGCAGCACCGTTTCCGCACAAAGGAAAAAGAAAAAACAGCCTGTACCAGCCGCCGTTAAAGACTCCAGCGCCAGGCCGCCTATGATGCCGCCGCCAGGTACGCCCAAAGGGCATCCCAAACAGTTCGGGGAGCTGATCCCCGCAGGCACCCGGGGCGACTCCGGCCTTTTTAACTTTTATAAAATAGAGGATAAACTCTACTTCGAAATTGCCGATTCCCTGCTAAGCCGGGACATACTGGTGGTAAACCGCATCTCCAAATCAGCCGCCGGGCTGCGGGCCATGTTCTATGGCTACAGCGGCGACCTGATAGGGGAGAACGTGATCCGCTTTGAGAAAGGACCCAACAACCGCATATTCCTGAAAAACGTTTCCTACAGCGAAATATCCAGGGACAGCACCCAGCCCATGTTCCATGCAGTGATGAACTCCAATATACAGCCCATTGCGGCGGCATTTGACATCAAGGCATTCTCCAAAGAGAAGAATGGCTGCATCATTGATATGACGGATTATATCAACGGTGACAACGATATCCTGTTCTTTGACCAGCGGATGAAAACCGGCCTGCGCCTGGGAGGCATGCAGCCCGATAAATCCTACGTGGTGGACATCCGCTCCTACCCGATCAATACGGAGATCAAAACAGTGAAAACCTATGCCAAAAGCGGAGGCCCCGGCCGGCCCGGTATGCCGCCCGCCGGGCCGGGAGGCAATGCTACCCTGGAGCTGAACAGCTCCCTGGTGCTGCTGCCTGAAGTGCCCATGCAGCCCCGATATTTTGATCCCCGCATCGGTTATTTTACCACCAGCGTTACGGACTTTGATGCCGATCCGCAGGGCGTAAAACGCCTGCAGATGATCACCCGCTGGCGGCTGGAGCCCAGGGAGGAAGACCGGGAAAAATACCAGCGCGGGGAGCTGGTGGAACCCAAGAAACCCATCATATTTTATATAGACCCTGCCACTCCCGCCAAATGGCGGCCCTACCTGATGCAGGGGGTAAACGACTGGCAGGCAGCCTTTGAGCAGGCCGGCTTTAAGAATGCCATCCTGGCTAAAATGGCGCCTACCCCGGAAGAAGATTCCACCTGGTCGCTGGAGGACGCCCGCTTTTCCGCCATCGTGTACAAACCTTCGGATATCGCCAATGCCAGCGGCCCCCATGTGCATGATCCCCGCTCCGGCGAGATACTGGAAAGCCATATCAACTGGTATCACAACGTGATGCACCTGCTGCGCAACTGGTATTTCATACAATGTGCGCCCAACGATCCCCGGGCCAGAACTATGGAATTTAACGATACGCTGATGGGGGAGCTGATACGCTTTGTGTCCTCCCATGAAGTAGGCCATACCCTGGGCCTGCGGCATAACTTCGGCGCCAGCTCCGCCTACCCGGTAGAAAAGCTGCGCGACAAGGCCTGGGTGGAAAAGAACGGGCATGCGCCTTCCATTATGGACTACGCCCGCTTTAACTACGTGGCGCAGCCGGAGGACAGCATTACCGGTACGGACCTGTACCCCCGCATTAATTATTACGACAAATGGGCCATTGAATGGGGATACCGGCAGATAACCGGGGCCACCAGCCCGGAAGCAGAGAAGGCTACGCTGAACAAGTGGACCATTAACCGGCTGAAAGACAAACGGTACTGGTTCGGCACGGAACGCAACCCGGATGATCCCCGTTCGCAGAACGAGGACCTGGGCGATGATGCCATGAAAGCCAGCTACTACGGCATTAAAAACCTGCAGCGGCTGATGCCCAACTTGATGGCCTGGACCCGTGAGTCCAACGAAGGATATGGTAACCTGGGCGAAATGTACCGGGAAGTGGCGGGCCAGTACGGGCGCTATATGGGGCATGTAGCCAAAAACGTGGGCGGTATCTACGAAACGCCTAAAACCGTGGAGCAGGAAGGCGCAGTGTACATGCCGGTACCAAAGGCTACCCAGCAGGCCGCCATCCGCTTCCTGAACCAGCAATTGTTCACAACACCTAAATGGTTGCTGGATAATGAAATATTGAGCCGTACCGGCAGCCTGGCCACCACCGTTGTCATGACCCGCCAGGACCCGGTGCTGGAAAAGCTGCTCAGCTCCCATACCCTGAACAAGTTGCTGAACACCGCCGCTATGGAAGGCAGCAAAGCCTACCAGGCCACGGACATGCTGAACGACCTGAAAAAGGGGATTTTCAGCGAAGTGTATGCCCACCGCTCCATCGACATTTTCCGCAGGAACCTGCAAAAGGCTTATGTAAGACATCTTACGGAGCTACTGGCGCCCGGCTCCTCGCCAGGCAGCAGCGGCGGCACCAATACCATCATCCTGTTCGGTAACCCGCCGGCCGATCCTACCCGGACAGACGTGAGCAGCATTGCCCGCGCCCAACTGACCACGCTCAGGAACGAGCTGCGCAACGCGGCGGCTGCCATGCCGGACAATATGAGCCGTTACCACCTGAACGACCTGGTACAGCGCATCAATACCGCGCTGGAGCCTAAGTGATCTTCTTCCCTTTCCACCACGTGGCCAGCGCCGAACCGGTAATGTTCATCAACGGACCAAAGACCGCCGGCGCCAGCCCCACGGTGGCCAGCTTGCCCATTTTTAATGCGAGGCCGGAAGCCAGCCCGCCGTTCTGCATACCTACTTCCAGCGCAATGGTGCGGCAATCCCTTTCCGGCAACCGGAACAGGCGCGCGCCCCAGTAGCCCAGGCAATAACCGCTCAGGTTATGCAGCAGGGTGGCCAGCACCAGCAAGGGCCCTACGGTAAGCAGGCTATCCCGCCCGCTGGCGGTGATCACCACGATAATCAGCCCTATACCTGCCATGGACAGCAAAGGCATGGCATCATCCAGCCATTTGAACCGGCCATGCAGGAAATGATTGAACAACAAGCCCAGTATAATGGGCAATATCACGATCTGTATAATGTCCCACATCATCTGCCAGAGCGCTACCTCCACAAACTGGCCGGCCAGCATTTTCATCCACAGGGGCGTGATCACCGGCGACAAAAGTGTAACCATCACCGTTATAGACACAGACAAGGCCAGGTTGGCGCCGGCCAGGTAGGACATTACATTGGATGCCAGTCCGCTGGGACAACTACCCACCAGGATAATACCGGCGGCTATTTCCGGCGGGAAATCAAACATCCAGGTAATGCACAGCGCTATCAGCGGCATAATGGTATACTGCGCAACAATACCCAGGCCGATGCTGCGGGGCATCTTCACCACCTGCTCAAAATCCGCCCACTTCAGTCCCGTGCCCATGCCGAACATAATGATCTGCAGCAGCGGCACGATCAGCTTCGACAATTTAAAGCCCCCTACCTGTATGAAATGCTGCGGGTAATACATAGCCAGGCTTACGGCGGCAAAGATCATGACCGTGTAGGAAAAGCCTTTCAGCGCCGCGCTTCCCCTGAATGCCAGCGCCAGCGATGCAAAGCAAAGCATAAGCAGCCAGCCGCCGGCGGTATGGAGCTGCAGCACTGTAATGATGATATAGGCCACCAGCGCCGCCAGGGCCAGGAACCAGGATAGTTTATAAATAGATCTGTTCATACGATAGATAATGCTTTAGCTCCACAACCGGTCCCAGGAACGGTCCTGGTCCCATTCCGGGGTGGGGGCAAACCAGTCCTTGCTTTCAGGGGCCAGGTGCCGTTTCATTTCCTCTTCATTCAGCTCAATGCCCAGCCCCGGTTTGTCCGGTACAATAGCGAAGCCTTTTTCTATGAGAGGCTGGTCCGTTTTTACCAGGTTGTTCCAGTACGGCACGTCCAGGGAATGGTGCTCCAGCGCCACAAAGTTCTGGGTAGCGGCGGCGCAGTGCACGTTGGCCATAAAGGAAATGGGCAGGCCGGCAAAATGCATCGCCATGGCCACGCCCTTTTCCTCCGCATAGTCGCCGATACGTTTCGTTTCCAGGATACCGCCGGCAGTGGCCAGGTCGGGATGCACCAGGTCCACCGCATGCGCATCTATCAATTTTATGAATTCTTCCTTCAGGTAAATATCCTCGCCGGTAAGCGTAGGTGTATCAATGGCGCTGGTGATCTGTTTCCACTGCTCGGTAAATTTCCAGGGAATGAGGTCCTCCAGCCAGGCGAGGCGGTAAGGCTCTACCGCTTTGCCCAGGCGGATGGCGTTGTTATGATCAAAATGCCCGTAGTGGTCGGAGGCCAGCGGTATTTCATAGCCTACCGCTTCGCGCACCCTGGCAATGCGCTCCGCCAGGATGTCGAGTCCTTTGGGCGTTATCTGCACCTGCGTGAAAAGGTGCTCCGTAGCGCCATAGGTCATGGGCTCATTGGTCCACTGCCGGCCTACGTCCCAGAAATTATTGTTCACCAGCGCGCCGGGCGTGTTCTTCAGCAGCTCAATGCCGAAATCCATTTTCAGGAAGGTATAGCCCTTATTCTCCAGGCGGTCTTTCAGTTTGGCGGTAAACTGACCGGCGTCCTCTACTTCCGGCGTATCGGCATACAGCCTTACCCGGTCTCGGTACTTGCCGCCCAGCAACTGGTATACCGGTACGCCATAGGCCTTGCCGGCCAGGTCCCACAGCGCCATTTCCACGCCGGATACACCGCCTCCCTGACGACCATGAAAGCCGAACTGCTTGATGCGCTTAAAGATCATTTCCACGTTGCAGGGGTTCATGTTCAGGATACGGCTTTTCAGGAACATGGCATAACGCCAACTGGCGCCGTCCCGCACTTCTCCCAGGCCATAAATGCCCTGGTTGGTGTCTATCCGTATTACCGGGCAGCGCCCCGTGGAGTTCATCACTACAGCGTACCGCATATCCGTGATCTTCAGATCGGAGGGCGCGGAATGGCGGTTCACTTTGGAGGTAGCATGCGCTAACGTATCGCCCAGCGGGGTAAACATAAAGCCACCCAGGGTAAGGCCGCCCAGCGCCGTTTTCTTTAAAAAGGAGCGGCGGTCGTTCACGTTGTTGGGCGTGTTATGATCTGCGGCGGGCTCCCGCAGGCCTAATTTTGAAAGGAATTTTTGTGATGGAGTGTGCATAGTAGGAAATTTGAAGTAAGATGTAAGAAGTATGAAGTAAGAAGTGTGAAATAAGATAAAGAAAGCAAGAGGTTAGTAGTCGTACTTCCTACCTCCTGCTTCAGACTTCATTTTATTACCATGTCCTGTTTTTCATGAATTTGTCCAGCTCTTCGCGGCTCATGGGCAGCTTGTCGCCCTGCGTATCCAGCCATTGCAGGAAATCATTTTTGATGGTGTCCGTCCATTGTGTGTCTATCTCCCCTGGCGTATACTTACCTTCCCGCAGGCGCTGGTGGCCGAACTGGTCGCGCAGGGCAATGAACTCGGCGCTCAGCACCACCTCTTCCAGGAGATGGGCCGGTATGAATATGACGCCGCCTTTTTTGGCCAGCACGGCATCGCCGGGCAGCACTGTAGCCCGGCCGATACGGATGGGCACATTAATGCCGGTCAGCATCATCTGCTGTATATAGGAGGGGTCATACCCTTTGACCCAGGCCGTGAAACCGTCTATTTCCTCCAGTCCTTCCATATCGCGTACGGAGCCGTAGAAGATCACGCCTTTCTTCGATTTGGCGTAAATGGAGTTGCCCAGGTTATCGCCTATCAGGGTGCCGTCCACTATTTTGCCATAGCTGTCCGCCACGTATACATCGCCGTTCTGCAGCACATCTATGGGCCAGGAGTTGGTGCCGCCGATACGGCCTTCGGACTTGCCCTTATCTTTTATCAACTGGTCCATATCCGGCCGCAGGGGCATGTACTGGGCCGTTACCACCCGGCCGGCCATCACCTGGTCCGGGCGCAGCAGCATCCAGTCCCCTTCAAACTGGTTGTGATAGCCGCGGTTGCGCAGGATGCCCCAGGCTTCTTCAATGGATATGTTTTGCAGGCGCTGCAACAGGGCATCGGGCACCTGGGGCCGGCCATCCGTCGAGCGGGCGCCTTTCCATTCCGGGGTCAGCGCTTTTAGCTGTGCGGGGGTGAGGGTTATTTGCTGCGCCTTTGCCGTGCCTGACAGGCAAAAGCATAGCAGGAGCCAATAAGCGAATAGTTGCTTCATATATATCTACGTTTTGCTTTTTTGCTGCTACTGCACATCCTGCCACATGCGGGTGCTCTGCTCATCGCCTCCCGCGCCGGCGCAGGGCAGGTATTGGCCGGAATAACGGGGCAGCCTGTACGCCGCCAGTTGGCGTACGCTTCGGCGCCGCTGCATCTTCACCGGCGGCATGCTGACGGACCACACGCTGGTGCCTGAAAATATTGAGGCAGGCATGAAGGAGCCCCTGAGCAAAGTGGCATAAACGTGGATAAAGCAGCCCGAATAACTGGCGCAGGGCCGCTTCTTCACCCTTTTTAAGTCCGGCAATGGCGTCTGTTTCATTCATGCGCAAGACCTTGAGGAGCGGGTAATCAGTTTTTCCGCGGAATGAATAATAAGAAGTAAAAATTAGGAATAATTACTTGTTTTGTCAAGGCCGCTCATCATTTTTGATCGTTGCGGCTTTCATTTAGTGCAACAAGGGCCAGATTGCAACCGGAATGAAATTTCAATTGTAATTTAAATTGCTTAATATCGCCTATTATTTTCTCACCTGAAGCCTCAAAAAGTGAAAGAACGCAGTAAGATCACCATATATGATATTGCACAGGCGCTGAACCTGTCTGCATCTACCGTATCACGCGCGCTGCAGAACAACCCGCTGATCAATGACGAGACCCGGAGCAAGGTGCAGAAGGCGGCGGCAGAAATGGGCTACGTACCCAACTGGATCGCCTCCAGCCTGCGGAAAAAGCGCTCCAACATCATCGGGCTGATCGTACCGCGTACTTCCATGTATTTCCAGAGCACGGCTATCAGCGGCATACAGCACGAGGCGCACAAATACGGCTTCAGCATCATGATCGGCCAGTCCGACGAGACGGTGGCCATGGAAAAGGAGCTGGTACACACCTTTTTCTCCCTCCGGGTAGACGGATTGCTGGCAGTGGCTTCCATGTTCACCACCAGTTACGAGCACTTCAGTCCTTTTATCAAGAATAACATCCCGCTGGTGTTCTATGACCGGGTGCCGGTGGATTTCCCGGGCTATTCCATTACCGGTGATGACTTTACCGGCGGCTACCTGGCCACGGAGCACCTGATCAAGCAGGGATGCAAACGGATCGCGCATTTTTCCGGCGTGCTCACCTGTAACCTGTACCAGCATCGGCTGGCGGGGTACAAAGCGGCGCTGGCCAAATACCAGATCCCGTTTGACGAGCAGTTGCTGTATGTGCATAATCTTACCACGGATGCCGCCACTACCGCCGCACAGGAGCTGCTGACCAGCAAACCTTTACCAGACGGGCTTTTTGCGGCCAACGATACTTCCGCTGTGGCTTTCATACAGGAAGCCCGGCGCAGGAACATTGCCATACCCGGGCAGATAAAAGTGGTCGGGTATTCCAATGACCTATCCTCCCGCATTATCACACCTTCCCTCACTACCATTGAACAATCCGGCTACAAGATGGGGCAAAAGGCCGTGGAAACGATCGTCCAGTTGATCAATCACCAGGATGATACCATCAAAGTGACCAAGAATTTTGTATTCCCGGTGGAGCTTATCCCGAGGGAGTCCACCCGGTTATCATAAGCCGACAATAACAACTGTACCTATAACTGTAAAACCTACAACATGAAGCAACAGCTACTGATTCCCTGCCTGCTTGCAGCCGGCGCCTTCATGGCCTCCTGCAACAAGCACATTTATGTACCCAATACGGTGAATGCGCCCTTACTGAAAGAAAAGTACGAGTTCAAGGGCAGCGTGTCACCTACCAATTACCAGGCGGCCTTTGCCATAGCCAATAAAGTGGCCATTATGGCCAACGGGCAGTATGTATACCGTTTTGACCTGGATAACGATAATGATAGCAATGACAATGACCTGTTTGTAGACAAGCACACGCGGGGCGGCGTATTTGAAGGCGCTGTGGGCTTTTTCCAGCCGCTGGACCTGAAGAAGCGGATGGTATTTGACACTTATGTAGGCTTTGGCAGCGGCCGTTTCAAAACGCTGGACGCCGCCTATAACGGTGATGGCTCAACGGGTAATGTTAACGACTACCTTTTAAAGACGCGCTTCAGCAAATTCTTTGTGCAGCCGAGCATTGGCTTTGTGCACCCGGTGTTTGAGGCCGCGTTCAGCAGCCGGGTATCCGTGCTGAACTTCTATGGCCTGTCGCTGGGCAACAAGGTGTTTGAAGATGACAGCAACCGGCGGGACAATTTCAGCAAGATCGGCGATAAGACCCGTGCTTTTATTGAGCCGGCTTTTACATTCAGGGTGGGCTATAAATACGTGAAGTTCCAGATGCAGTTCTTGTTCTCCCTGCCGGTGGATGATGATACGTACAGCGGTTATGATGTGAATGAATATTTTCAGCCGGTAGCGGTGGGGATGGGGGCTTCCATTAATATCGCGCACTGGTATGATGATTTCCGGAAAAAGGACCGTTAAAAGCGGAGCGGTATAAAAACAAAAAGGTCCCGATCATACGATCGGGACCTTTTTTAATAAATACGGCGGCTACCTACTCTCCCGCATTGTGGTGCAGTACCATCGGCCATGAGGGGCTTAACTTCTCTGTTCGGAATGGGAAGAGGTGAACACCCTCGGCATAACCACCATAAAATCTTATAGAAGCTCAACGCTGAAGGCTACGAAGCATAAAGCTATCAGGGCGAATGTTTGCTTCGCTATCTGTGGCTTTCTGCTTGCTGCCTTGCGCTTGCTGCTTAAATACATATCGGGAAGTTGTATACAAAATATATTAATAAAATTAAAGCTTACGGGCAATTAGTACTACTCGGCTGAGGATGTTACCACCCGTA
>NZ_VLLG01000002.1:1124549-2168610 GCF_007830125.1 Chitinophaga japonensis | reverse complement strand
TCAAAGAACTTTGTTCCGGCGCCTGTGCGCCAAAACTCGCAGATGTTATGGTTATGAACCATCAGACCCTTTCGTCACATCTAATCTACTTACTGTTACGCTAAGAACTTGCTTTTGTGTGCTCTGTTTCGGGGTTGCAAAGGTACGCATTTTCTTTCATTCATTCCAAATCTTTTTTCAAGATTTTTTCCGGTCATCCTGCGCCTGCCTTTGTCCACTGAAACACAATAACCACCTGCCTTTCAGCCTATAGTTACCAGTTCATATCTGCAGTAAAAATCAATAATGGGAAGAGCTTTTTGCTATGTGCTTTCTATCAAAGCGGGACGCAAAGGTAGGATGTTTTCCCTTACTTCCAAATATTTTTGAAACTTTTTTATTTATCCTGCATCAACACCCTATCCAGTAGGCCCTCAGGGTAGGCTACCTGCACCAGGAACAGGCCCTGGGGTGGTACCGCAAAGTCGGCCCTGGTACAGTCCCGGCCCTCGATCACCTGCCGGAATTCCTCCAGCGAAAGCCTGCCACGTCCTACCCGCAGCATAGTACCCACCAAACCCCGTACCATTCCACGCAAAAAACGGTTGGCGGCCACGTTATAAACAAAATGGGTATCCTTTACGGTCCAGTACGACTCTTGGATAGCGCACAGGAAAGTCTTTACCTGGGTATTGCGTTTGGAGAAGGTGGTAAAATCCGTGTAGTCCTTTACGATAGCGGCCGCAGCCTCCAGTTTGTCCAGGTCTATACGATACGGGAAATAATAGCCCCGGTCTCTCATGAACGGGTCTTTCCGGGTATACAGGTAATATTCATAGGAACGGCCCAGGGCGGCAAAACGGGCATGCGCATCCGGCGGCACCTGGTAAACGGCCTTCAGCACTATATCCTGGGGCAGGATAGCATTGATCTTATACAGGAACTGCGGGTGCAGGGGCAGGGCCGTATCAAAATGCAGGAAATTCTGCAGGGCGTGCACGCCGGCATCCGTACGGCTGGAACCGGTGGTGACGATCCTGTCGCGGAACAGGATGCTGAGCGCCCTGTCTATAGCGGCCTGCACCGTATCTGCGTTCTCCTGAACCTGGAAACCGGCGAATGTGGTGCCTTTATAGGAAACTTCAATGAAATAACGATTGGACGCTGCTAACCCGGTCATTTATGCAACATTGCTTTAAAACGCCCCTGGTAATAGCTGTCGCTCAGCACGCTGCTCAGGCTGGCATACTTGTCGGAATCATATACTTTGGGATAAGCCAGGTCCAGCAGGCGGTAACGGTATTCATCGGCACTGATGAGCAGGGCCAGTTGCCTTACCTGGCCGGTTTCCAGGCAATAATCACGTACATGCCTGCGGAAAGCCGCTACCATTCCTTCATCGTCTTTAGCACCTACTACCTTGCGCAGGAGCTTGCGGAAAGTATCGTCATCCATCACTTCATCACAATCGGAGTTGATCATTTTCACCCCGTCGTCCTTTCGCTCTTTCCGGGAGGAGCGCGCTAGCGGTGCACGATAGTCTACGCTGTCGCCGGTAAGGATATTATTCGGGTGCTCTGTGGCGTCTATCATATCCGCCAGCTTCTTTTTCTTCCGTTTGGCTGGTTTGGATACAGCGCTTTCATCCGTTACAGGTATTTCTGCGGATACTGCCGGGGCATCGGCGCCGGCTGTTACCGGCACTTTAGCGGTCTGCTGGGTAGCATCGTCCATGAACTCAATAAACGCCGGCTCCGCTTCCCTTTTACGCTTGGATTTCCGGGGCTTCTTCTCCGGGGCTTCCTCCGTATAGGCGGAAGCATCTGTTACCACGGGGGACTGCGCTGCTATAGGCTGGTCCTGCTCCACGGACGGCGCGGCTTCCGGTGCAGCAGACTGCTGCGCAGCAGCAATACTGTCTGCCCTGGCCCCGGCCCTGCGCTCCGCTGCCAGTACCTGCTGCAACAGGGCCTGTTCTTCCTCCGTCAGTGGCGACCGGTCGCGACCCTTATCCTTGTTACGTTTCCTGCGGTTCTTCCTGCCCTCACCTGGTGCGGCCATCTCTGTGCCAACGGCCATTGTTGCGCCGGCAGTAGTTGCCGCAGGTGCAGCGGCGGCGGGTGTTTCCAGGGAAATATCGTCCGGGCGGTCGTCGCTCACTACTTTATCCAGCGCTGCCGCAAAGGGGTTGCGTTCCGTTGCCGGGCGCTGCACAGCCGTTACTTCCGCTTTGCCGGCAAAAGTCGTGTCCAGGTCCTTCCGCAGGTCGGCCATCATAGCGGCGCTACCATTATCGGCAGCCAGCGCCTCTGTTTCCACGGGAGGAGCGGGGTTGGTAGCCGCACCGGTTTCGCCGGCGCCCTCGCCGGGATTATCCAGCGATACCAGCCGTCCGTTCTCCCCGCCTTCTCCGCCGGCCATGGTTACGCTAAACGTTTGCAGGTTGTATAAAGCATAGGTCTTATCATCCATATGCTTCAGTAAAAATCCCTGGTCATGTTTTCCCAACCTGATCCTGAACTGCTGTTCGGGGCTCTCGTTCTTCGGAAAGCCAATGGTGATCGGCAGGGTGCCTGCCGGCAGCTCCGAAAGGATAATGTATCCCCGCTCGGAAGAGCTTAACAGCTTCCCTTTATATTTTACGTAAAACGGCTGCGATCTTTCATGCTGGATATATACAAAGTACTGCTCGTCCTGGGCTGCGAGACGCCCGCCTGCCAGCAGGAAAAGCAGCAGTATGCATATCCCCCTTTTTAAATATTGCATCATATCAGAATTGCTAAAACACATGATTGTCCTGTTGCTAAGCAAATATTATTCCAGCACTATCAGCACCTCTCCCTTTTCCACTGCTGTACCGGGGTTTACTTTTATTGCCTTTACCACGGCATCCGCTGCCGCCTTGAATACATTCTCCATTTTCATGGCTTCCAGCACCAGCACCGGGTCTCCTTTGCGGATGGCCTGTCCCGGCTCCACCAGTACTTTTAGCACCAGTCCCGGCATCGGGGCTTTTATATCATTCACCTTATGCGCCAGCGCATCCTTTATGCCCATGGCGGCCAGCAGTTGATCGATCGGCTCCTCCAGGGCCACCTCGTACACCTGCTGCCGGATCTCCAGCGTTACGGTTTTCGTGTCCCGGTCCACTTTCAGCACCTGTGCGTTGTAGCTGCGCCCGTCCATCAAAATGCTGTAATTCCCGGCCGGCAGCCGTACCGCGGACCACTCCACGCTTTGCCCGTTACAGCTAATATCCGCACCTGCCTGGATGGCAAACGGCCCGGTCCCATTTACAGTTGCCTTTATCATGTTCCAGTTTGTCTTGTAACAAAAATAGGAATTTTAACCACTTGCGTTGTATTTAGGCCATTTGTTTAAATTTGGGCCTTTACGATTTACAGAACCTGCTACATTTGTTTAAAACCGATTTTACATGAACATGTTGAAGAAAACATTGCTGACTTTACTGTTGGGAGGAATAGCCATAACGGGCTGGTACGCCCCTGCCAGCGCGCAACACGGCGCTAATGAAACCCAGGACGATCCCCAGCTCAAAATATACCGGGCAACCCCTGCGAAGGTGAACGACCTGGTACACACCAGGCTGGATGTCCGTTTTGACTATGCCAAACGGTACCTCTACGGAAAGGCCTGGATCACCCTGAAACCCCATTTTTATCCTACCGATTCCCTTACCCTGGATGCCAAGGGCATGGACATCAAGCAGGTAGCCATAGTACAAAACGGCCGGAACAAGCCGCTGAAATACCAATATGATGGCTGGGAGCTGCAGGTGCAGTTGGATAAAACCTACCAGGACAACGAATCATATATTGTATATATTGACTATACAGCCAAACCGGACGAGCTGAAGGTAAAAGGCAGCGCGGCCATTAACGACGCCAAGGGCCTGTACTTCATCAACCCGGACGGCAAAGACCCAAAGAAGCCCATCCAGATATGGACGCAGGGCGAAACCGAGGCCTCCTCTGCCTGGTTCCCCACCATTGACAAAAACAACCAGAAAACCACCCAGGAGATCAGCATGACGGTGGACAAAAAATATGTGACCCTTTCCAACGGAAAGCTGGTAAACCAGAAAAACAATGCGGACGGCACCCGCACCGATACCTGGAAAATGGACCTGCCGCACGCCCCTTACCTGTTTATGATGGCAGTAGGCGATTTCGCCATTGTAAAGGACAAATGGCGCAACATGGAGGTGAACTACTACGTGGAACATGCCTATGCGCCCTATGCCAAAAGCATTTTCGGCAATACGCCTGAAATGCTCACCTTCTACTCCAAAATACTGGGGTATGATTATGCCTGGCCCAAGTATTCACAGATCGTGGTAAGGGACTATGTTTCCGGCGCCATGGAGAACACCTCGGCCACCCTGCACGGCGATTTCCTGCAGAAGACCAACCGGGAGCTGCTGGACGATAACAAGCAGGGCGAAAGCGTGATCGCGCACGAACTGTTCCACCAATGGTTCGGCGACCTGGTGACCTGCGAATCCTGGAGCAACCTTACCCTGAACGAGTCCTTTGCCGACTACAGCGAATACCTGTGGTTTGAGCATAAATACGGCAAGGATATGGCGGATGAGCATAACTATCGCTCCATGAACAGCTACATGCGATTTATCCAGTACGCCGGGGACCGGGACCTGGTGCGCTTCCACTACCATGATAAAGAAGATATGTTTGATGCGGTGAGCTACCAGAAAGGCGGCCGCATCCTGAATATGCTGCGCAACTATGTAGGGGACGACGCGTTCTTCCAATCACTGAACCTGTACCTGAAAAACAATGCCTTTAAAGCAGCGGAAGCCCATCACCTGCGCCTGGCCTTTGAAGAAGTGACCGGCAAGGACATGAACTGGTTCTTTAACCAGTGGTACTTCGGGCAGGGTTACCCGCAACTGGACATTAACTACGTATATGATGATGCCGCCAAAACCGTAAGCGTAGTGCTGCAGCAACAGCAAAAAACCGGTAAGATATTCCAGTTGCCCATGGCTATTGATATTTATGCCGGCGGCAAAAAGGAAAGGCACCAGGTGATGATGACCAGCGAAACAGATACTTTCACCTTCGCTTACTCCACCAAACCGGATTTTGTGAACGTAGATGCAGATAAGGTATTACTGGCCAAGAAAACAGACCACCGGGATCTTAACACCTACATCTTCCAGTTCTCCCACGCACCGCAGTACCTGGACCGCCGCGAGGCCATTGAAGCCTGCCTGAAACAGCAGAACACCAACGAGGAAGCGCGCAAAGTGGTAGCCGCTGCTCTGAAAGACAAGTTCCACGGCCTGCGCATACTCACCCTCAACGGCCTGAACCTGGACAATGCAGCAGTGAAGGAAGCAACGGTAAAGACAGTGGCCGACCTAGCTAAAAACGATGAGAATGCCCTGGTGCGCGCCGCCGCGCTCAAACAGATCGGCGACCTGAAAGATCCGCAATATGCCGCCTTGCTGGAAAGCGCCACCAAAGACAGCTCCTATGCTGCAGCCGGCGCCGCACTGGCAGCGCTGTCCGACATAGATATGGATAAAGCGTACCACCTGGCCAAACAGATGGAAGCCTCCGCCAAAGGCGCCCTTTCCGCCGGTATTTCAGACGTATACGCCAAGAAAGGCGACAGCGCGGATGTGGCCTTCTTTGCCAAAGCATTTGAAGAAGCATCCGGCGGGCAATCCAAGTTCGACGCCGCCATCCGCTACCTGAACGTGCTGGGCAACGTAGACAATACCGCCGCCGTTATCAAAGGTATGGACCAGGTAAAGGCCATGGCCGACCAGTTCAAGAACAACATGGTCAATAACTACCTGGTCAACATCATGCAGCCGCTGGCGCAGAAAAAACAGCAAAAGGCCGCCACCAGCACCGGCGCTGCCAAAGAAGAGCTGAACAAGCAAAGCGAGTATATCCTGAAAGTGATCCAGGGCCTGAAAGAAGCTGCCAGCAGCGGAGGCGAGGAATAAATTAATAATTAATAGTTAATAAAAAAGCCCGCCGGTGCTACAACAGCCGGCGGGCTTTTATTATTCCTGCTTCTTACTTCTTACCTCCTGCATCCTACTTCATGTTAATCCTACCTCATGGTGCCGCTCCGGTATCGCCACGTCCAGGAAGCCTTTCTTCACCAGCCAGTCCCGGAACACCATCTGCACTTCATACTCCCCATGCACCAGGAACAGCTTCTTTACTTCCCGCGGGTCCTGGCAGGCCAGCCACTGGCGCAGGTCCTCGTAATCGCCATGCGCGCTCATGGACCGTATAGCGCCCACCTGCGCCTTTACTTCATAGCGGGTGCCAAAGATGGATACTTCCTTGGCGCCGCGCATCAGCCGGCCGCCCAGGGAATTGGGCTCGCAATAACCCACCAGCAGGATCGTGTTCCTGGAGTTGTCTATATTATTGGCAATGTGATGCTTTACCCGGCCGGCTTCCGCCATGCCGCTGGCGGATATGATCACGCAGGGCTCCTTACGGAAGTTCAGCGCCTTGGATTCGTCTACGGACCGGATATAATGCAATCCCGGGAAGCCAAAGGGGTCCTTATCCGTTTCCAGCAGTTTGGATACCGTTTTATTAAAGCATTCCGGGTGGCTTTTCACCACCTGCGTGGCTTCCATAGACAGCGGGCTGTCCACGAAAATATCCACCGCCGGCAGCTTGCTATCCAGTTGGGCGCGGTTCAGAGCATACAGCAGCTCCTGGGTACGGCCCACGCTGAATGCCGGTATGATGAGCTTCCCCTTCTTTACAATGCAGGTATCGTAAATATGGTCCAGCAGCGCGTCATCGGAAGGCACGGCTTCCGTGTGCAAAGTGCTGCCGTAGGTAGATTCCATGATGATGTAATCCGCCTGGGGAAAAGTATCCGGGGAGCGCAGGATGGCATCCCCGTAACGTCCGATGTCCCCGCTGAAGGTGAGCTGCACCGGCCTGCCATTCTCTTTGATGCGCAGGTGCACGGCGGCGCTGCCAATGATATGGCCGGCATCCGTGAACATGCCTTCCACTTCGTCCGATATCCGGAACCAGTGCTGGTATTTCACCGGCTTCAGCACCTCCAGGCTGCGCTTGGCGTCTTCCACCGTGTACAGCGGCTCAATACGCGGCAACCCTTCCCGGGATCTTTTTTTATTGGAGAACTTTACATCGTCTTCCTGTATCTCGGCGGAATCCATCAGCAGCACCTGCGCCAGGTCCCGGGTGGCGTGCGTGCAGTAAATATCCCCCTTGTACCCCATTTTTACCAGGCGGGGAATAAGGCCGCTATGATCTATATGCGCATGGGAAAGCAGCATATAGTCCACTTCTGCCGGGTCAAAGCCAAAATCGCGGTTCATGTCATCGGTATCCGGGCCCATCCCCTGGAACATTCCGCAATCCAGCAATATCTTTTTACCATTCTTTAAAGTAATGAGGTGCTTGGAGCCCGTAACCGTGCGGGCCGCTCCATGGAAGGCTATCTTCATTCGTTGATCTTTTTTTTATCTTTTATATCTCGTATTAACATGACCAGGTGTGGTAAATCATTTGGCCTTAAATGACCAGGTGACCGCAAAGTTTGCAATTAACGTGCCGTCCCTGCTCTCGCCGGTGCTATTCACCGTAATGGATACCGGCTCACCGGAGGCGGCGGCGCTGGCGATAGCGGCCCGTATGGCATCGCCCTCCCGGCAGGTAAACCAGGTGCGGCCTCTGGCCTTTTTTACAAAGCTGGCCTGCAGGCCGGTAACCAGCATGGATATACGCCTGGGGGATTCGTCCACGTGCGCCAGGGCCAGCAGGCCGGTGCTCATTTCCGCCGCCATGCCCAGGCAGGCAAAATAAGTGGAGCCGAAGGGGTTCTGCGACAGCCACCGGTAAGGCACCACCGTTGTACAGTGGTCCGGCTGGATCCCGGTCACCCTCACCCCGGCCAGCCATGCAATAGGCAGCTTCCAGAGCAGGTACAGGGAAAATTGAAACGGGCGTCTTACCCTGTCGATAAAAGCCATAACCATGTTATTGGTGAACATAATGCGCCGGGTCCAGCGCTCCCGGCGACCATTGCTTCAGCATATCCTGCAGCTTCTCCCTGTCATAGGAATCGGCGGACTCCAGGAGGGCGGTGTTCTGGGTATGCAGGCGGTGGCCTTTGGCATCCAGGATCACCAGTACAGGAAAACCGAAGCGCTGCGGATACCCCAGCTTTTGCAGCAGGGGCAGGTTCCTGTTCTCTTTACTGTAATTAAGGTGGTACACTACGTAGTTATTACGAAGCAGTGTATCCAGGCCCGCATCATCATGCACAAACCTGTACAATCTTTTGCACCAGATGCACCAGTTGCCACCCACCTGCAGCAGTACATGCTTATGCTCGCCGGCAGCCTGTTGCAGGGCCTTCTCAATATCCGCCTCCGCATTGGCGGCGGGGTTATAAATATGTTCCAGGTCGTAATGCGACTGCGCCTGTGCCGCCGGCGCAACCAGCAGCAGTAACAGTCCACAGGTCCAAACGAGTTTCAGCATATAAACAGGTATTGTTCAGCTTGATCATTAAATTTAAGCAAATGCGGGCACATTACCCCAGGGTTTGCACATAAGCGTGTATGGAGGTCTGGGCATTTACCGCTTCTCCGGGGCCCGGCGGGGGCACCGGCACATTCCGTATCTCCTGGTCCAGCAGCACGGCATTGGTGTTGTCTGCGAGCTGCAGGCGGATGATCTCCTTTACCTGCTCCTGCAGCAGCGGGTCCTGCACGGGGAAGCATACCTCTATACGGCGGTGCAGGTTACGGTTCATCCAGTCTGCGGAGCCCATGTATACCTCTTCCTGCCCATCATTATGAAACAGGAACACCCGCGCATGCTCCAGGAAGCGGTCTACAATGCGCGTTACCGTTATACCCTTGCTTTCCGGCAATCCCGGCTGCAGGCAGCAGATGCTGCGCACGATCAACTGCACGTCCACACCGGCCTGCCCGGCTTCGTACAGCTTTGCGATCATCTGTTTTTCCTGGAGGTTGTTGAGCTTGATGATGATGCGCGCCGGCTTGCCGGCTTTTGCATGAGCGATCTCCCGGTCTATGCAGGCAGTAAAGCGCTCCACCAGGTTAAATTGCGCCACCAGCAGGTGCCGGAACTGCATAAAGCGGTATTCCGCCGGCTGCTCCCGGGTTTGCAGGTACAGGAACAGCAGCTCCAGCTCCCGCGTGATGCCCGGGTGGGCGGTCAGCATCACATGATCCGTATAAAAGCGGGCCGTGCTTTCGTTAAAATTACCGGTAGCCATCAGCCCGAAATAATCCCAGTGCAGGCCGCGCCGGCGCTTTACCAGCGCTGTTTTGGCATGCACCTTCAGGCCGGGGATGCTGTATACGATCTTTACGCCGGCCGCTTTCATTTTCTTGGACCAGCGGATATTGTTCTCTTCATCAAAACGGGCTTTCAACTCCACGAACACCGTTACCTGCTTGCCGTTGCGGGCGGCGCTGATCAGGGCGCTGGCTATCAGCGATCCGGACGCGATGCGGTACAGCGTTACAAATATCTCCTGCACATCCGGGTCTGCAGCGGCCTCATTGAAGAAGCGCAATATATAGTCATAGCGCTGGTACGGCACATGCAGTAAAATATCCTGCCGCATAACGGCGTCCCATATACGAGGCGCATTTTCCAGCAGCGGCACGCGGGCAGGCGGCAGCTTGCCGTAGGTAAGCGCCGGCAGTTTCCGGGGCATGGGCAGGTCCGCCAGGTCTTTCAGGTTGTGATAGCGGCCTCCCTGCACCGGCTCGCCGGGCTGTATGTTGAAGTAGCGTACCAGGTATTGCAGCGCTTCTTCCGGCAGGGCGGCATCATACAGGAAACGGGTGGGAATGCCCAGCTCCCTTTTTTTGATCATGGTTTCCACCTGTTCCAGCACATCGCCTTTCAGTTCGTCCATATCCGTTTCTGCGTCGCGGGTGATCTTGATGCTGTAACAGCCGTCCACGGTATACCCCGGGAACAGGAAGGCGATATTTTCCCGTATCACATCGTCCAGCATGGCCATGTAGAACCGGTCGTCCTGTGGGGGCAGCTCAATGAAGCGCGGCAGTTCCCGGCTGGGAATATTCACTACGGCATAACGGCGCGTGCCCGGCTCCCCATCCGGGGTAAGCAGCACCACCAGGTACAGCGTATTGTTTTCCAGGAAGAAGGTTTGCTTGCGGTGCAGCCATACCGGCTGCAGGTAAGCCAGCACCCGCGTCAGGAAATACTCCTTTAAAAAGGGACAATGCACGGCCGGTATATCTTCCTTATAGTACAGGTGCACCTGTTGCCGGTCCAGCTCCGGCAGCAGGGCGCCGGTCAGTATCTGCCCGAATTCCTGCTGCTGCCGGTTTATTTCCTGCTGGATGGCCGGCAGGGTATCCGGCGATACCGGCTCCTCTCCTGCTACATCCGGGTCTTTCTGCAGCAGCCGGTTCACCGCCAGCACAGCCGGCATGCGCACACGGAAAAATTCATCCAGGTTGGAAGAAAAAATGGAAAGGAAGCGGATCCGTTCGTATAAGGGTACCTGTTGATCCCTGGCCATGCACAATACACGGTAGTTAAAGGAAAGCCAGCTCAGATCACGGTCATATAATGGAACATCACTTATCATCGCTGAAAGGTGAAAGGTGAAGCAATGGTGGCGGTCGTTAATCCTTCACGGGAAAGAAGACCACTGCAATAATAAAGGCCAGTACGGATATGATCAGGCCAAACATGAAAATATTATACGCAATGCGCAGCAGGCGGTATTTATGTCCCAGCACCACGCCCAGGTGGTAGATATCCTGGATCATGCTGCCATACAGGAAATTGGCGTCTTTCATCATTTCCGTCATGCCCCAGCGGTACTCATCCAGGGTCATACCGTGAAAATTGCCGAAGAAAAGCAGGTTGGTGGTTTTCCGTTCAATGTCATCCCTTGTAAACCGGCCATTGGTAACGTTGGGCCGGGTGGCCAGCACAGAATAGATAATGGTGACCACGCTGGTGGCCAGCAGCAGGAAGGATGGCAGGATCAGGTTGGGATTGTCCTCCAGCTTGCGCAGCAGTACGGACAACAGGATGGAGATAATAATAGCGTTGGTGGAGATCATGATATGCGCCTTGCTGTCGGCCATGGAGCTGAGGCGGATGTGGTTGGTGGACGTGGTGCGGAACATGGTTTCCACGCCGCGCTCCGGCCTTTTCTGCTTTTTCTCCTTATCCGGCTTTTCCTCCTTTGTTTTTTCGGCCTTCACTTTCTCCGATCTTGTTTTCCCTGTTTTTGCCAGCGTAGCTGCCTGCGCCGCTGCCAGCCCCGCTTCTTCCTGCTTTTTCTCCAGCTTCCGCTTCAGCCATTTGATATTCTCCGCTTTCTGCTGTTTCAGCAGCACACGGCAATAGTCCGTAAAGTACTCGTGGTTTTCCAGGAACAGCAGGCTGGTTTCCGCCCAGGTAGCGGAGGTTAGCTCCTTACCAAAAGTAGTAGCTGCTTCCTGGCGCATCAGTTTACTGCGCTCCTTGTAATGTTTGGATCCCAGGTGAAAAAGGTCCGCGTCGCACACGATCTCTTCCAGCAGGTTATGCGGTGACTGCGGCATTTTGGTGGCCATAATGCAACCCGCTACCTGTTGCTGCACGGCCTCCGGCACCTGCTGTTGCTGCAGGAACTCCCGGGCCACCGCTGCGCCTTTTTCCTCATGCTCCCTGGCATTGCCCATCAAATAGCCCATATCATGAAACCAGGCGGCCACCATCACTACCAGCAGGTCCTGCTCCTGCAGGCGGTAGTGAATGGCAATCTGCTCTGCTGCCTGCACTACCTGCTGCGTATGCTCTAAGTTGTGATAAACCAGATCCGGATGAGGATGTTGCTGATATTGCGCCTTAACGTACTGCCCGGCTGCTTCAATAATGGACCCTATTTGCATAAATTACAATTCAGAGATCAGCAAGTTACTGCATTTTTGATTTAAATTTACGCCAATATGTAGAATGCTAAACGTGCACACGCTATAACATTCATCATCAAGTATTACATTATGGATCTACGTTTCCCTGTTATTTTATTGCTGGCATTTATCTCCTGCAACGCTTTCACCGACCAGCAGGATAAAGATTACCATTCTCCCAAAGGCTATAAACTAACGGAACCGCAGCGGTTCCGGGTGAGAGAGTCCATGCAGGAAATATCCGGCATTGCACTGCACCCGGACGAGCGCCATATCTATTCCATCAACGACGAGCAGGGCAAGATATTCCACATAGACCTGTCACACTATGAACGCTACCCGGAAACCAAGTTTGACAGGAGCGGCGACTACGAGGACCTGGTGTATACCCCGCTGGGCTGGCTGGTGCTGAAAAGCAACGGTACCCTGTACCAGGTGCAGGATATCTTTACGGACAGCACATCGTCTGTAGAATACAAATTCCCTAAAGGAGGCAAGCAGGAGTTTGAAAGCATTTATATGGACCCTGCTTCCAACAGCGTGATCCTGATCTGCAAAAGCTGCGAGGAAGATAAAAAACAGGGGCTGACCAGCGCTTACCGCTTTCACCTGGACAGCCGGCAGTTTGATGAGACACCGGCCTATCGCCTCCGGGTAGCGGACATTGCGAGGCTGGGCAACATCAAAATGAACAACTTCAAACCGTCTGCAGCAGCCATACATCCCATAGAGCACCGCCTGTACATCCTGTCCTCCGTGAACATGATGCTGGTAATAACGAGGCTGGATGGCCAGGTACAGGAGGTGTACCACCTCAAACGCAGCCTGTTTGAGCAGCCGGAAGGCCTTTCATTTGCGGCGAACGGCGACATGTATATTTCCAATGAAGCGGGAGACGGCACGGCCGATATCCTGAAGTTCAGGTATAAACCGTAAATCATACATCTAAAACTGTAATTTGTACATCTAAAGTTGTGATCCCGTAGCGATATTACGCTTTGATTGACATCAACCAGTTCCTTAAAAATAAACTTCCCATGTTGCGGAGTATTCTTCTGCTGTGCATTACAGCAAGCCTGAGCGGTGCAGCGCACGCGCAAACGGACAGCGTCCTTCACAGGATCATATTGATAGGCGATGCAGGCGAACTGCATAAGAACGGCCACAATCCTGTAGTGGATGCAGTGCGCCAGCGCTACAACCTGCAGGATGCACGCAACACGGTGCTGTACCTGGGCGATAACGTATATCCCTACGGGTTGCCCGACGAGGCGGCATCCAGCTACCCGGAAGCGAAGGAGATACTGGATTACCAGGTAAACCTGGTAAGAGGCACCGCCACACAGGCCATTTTTATACCCGGCAATCATGACTGGCACAAGCAAAAGCCGGAGGGCTGGCAGATCATCAAAAATGAGCAACGGTACGTGGACTCCCTCCACCTGCCCAATGTACGCTTCCTGCCGAAGGATGGGTGTCCCGGGCCCGTGGAAGTACCGCTTACGGACAGCATTACCCTCATTGTAATGGACAGCGAGTGGTGGCTGTTCCCGTATGAAAAACCGGGCGCCGGCAGCTCCTGCGAGTGCAAGGACAAGGAGGAGGTGATCACCGCCCTGTCCGATATCGTAAGCCGGAACCGCGGCAAGCTGCTGCTGTTCGCCTCCCATCACCCTTTCCGCAGCCATGGCATACATGGCGGGTATTATACCATCAAGCAGCACATCTTTCCTTTTACCGACCTGAAACCGCACCTCTATATTCCATTGCCCGTGCTGGGCTCCATCTACCCGCTGGCGCGGGGCGTATTTGGCGCACGGGAAGATATCCCGCACCCGGAGTACCAGCAGATGATCAAAAGAGTGGAGGAAACCTTTGAGGAGCACGGCCCTACCGTATTCGTAGCGGGCCATGACCATGCGCTGCAGTTACTGAAGGACGGGGAATACTACTACATTGTAAGCGGCAGCGGCGCCAAGCATGACCGGGTGAAGAAAGGGAAGCACTCCCTGTTTGCCACCTATGGCAATGGCTTTTCCGCGCTGGAGCTGCTGCGTGATGGCACCCTGCGGGTACAGTACTACCTGGCAGACCAACTGGACCAGCCGGTATATGCCTCCCGCCTGTTCAACCTAAAAGCGATCCGGCAAGCCGCCGTGGCGGGCAGCACGCCGGCCTCCACCCTGCCTCCCTTCGTGAAAATGGCGGCGGACACGCAATACAATGATGCCGGCAAGGCGCACCGCTTCTGGCTGGGCGACAATTACCGGGCCGTATGGGACGCTCCTTTAAGCTTCCCGGTACTGGACCTGCATAAAGAAAAAGGCGGCCTGCACATTACCAAACGGGGCGGCGGCATGCAAACACGCTCCCTCCGGCTGGAAGACCCTAACGGTAAAGAATGGGTGCTCCGCTCCCTCAAAAAAGACCCGCGAAACGCCCTGCCCGAAGAATTCCGGGAAACCTTTGCCCGCGACGTGGTGCAGGACCAGATATCCGCCTCCAACCCTTATGCCCCTACGGTAGTGGCCGCGCTGGCCGAAGCGGCCGGGATACCGCATACCAATCCCACCTTTGTATACCTGCCCCGGGACACGGCCCTGGGTATTTATGAAAATGATTTCGGGGGCGATGTATACCTGTTTGAAGAGCGGGAACCCGTGGAAAAAGGTATAGATACGGATAATACGGAAAAAGTGCTGGATGAGCTGCAGGGCGATAATGATACCAAAATAGATCAAACCAATGTATTGCACGCCCGCCTGCTGGACATGGTAATGGGCGACTGGGACCGGCATGACGATCAATGGCGCTGGGGAGAGATCAAGAAGAAGAAGCGCAAGGAGTATTTTCCCATTCCCCGCGACCGCGACCAGGCCTTTTTTGTAAACGACGGCGTACTGCCCTGGCTGGCCGCCCGGCGCTGGCTTATGCCCAAGTTCCAGGGCTTTAAGGACCACTACCCGGACATTAACGGCTTTAACTTCAACGCCCGTTATTTTGACCGCTCTTTCATGAACGGCCTTAGCGAAAAGCAATGGCAGGAACATGCGCAGCTCCTCACGCAGCAATTGACCGACAGCGTGCTGCAGGCGGCGGTGAGACGCTTCCCGGATACGGTGCGCGCCATGGTGGGCAACACCACCTTTGCCCGGCTGAAAGGCCGCCGGGATGGACTGGAGGAAGCGGCGCTCAAGTACTACCGCTTCCTGGCCCGGGATGTGGACATTCCCGGCACCCGCAAGAACGAGCTGTTCACCATAGAAAAACAACCCGAAGGCCGGCTGGCCGTAAATGTGCGCAAGATCAGCAAGGGCGGGGACCTGGAACAAACCATCTACTCCCGCATCTTTGACCCGGCCGATACCAGGGAGATCCGCCTGTACAGCCTGGGCGGCGACGACCGCTTCGTGATCAGCGGCGATCACCGCTCCCCCATCCGCATCCGCCTGGTAGGCGGCAAAGACCCGGATACCTATATAGACAGCTCTACGGCTGGCGGCAAAAAACTGAGGATATATGACCTGAAACACGGTAAAGACAGCTTTATGCTGAGCCATGGCGCCCAAAAGCGGCTGTCTCACCACCCCGACGTGATCCGCTATAACCGCATGGCGTTTAAATACAACAAGCTGATGCCGCTGGTAACCGCCGGCTACAACCTGGACGATGGCATCCTGCTGGGGCTGGGATTCCAGTATACCGGCCACGGGTTCCGCAAGGAGCCTTTTGCTGTGCGGCATACCTTTACCGCCGGGCATTCCGTGGCTACCAGCGCTTACCAGTTCCACTACCGGGGCGAATTTACCGACGCTATCGGCAACACCGACCTGGAACTGGAAGCCAACGCCCGGGCGCCGCATAATACGGTGAACTTCTTCGGGCTGGGCAATGAATCCGTGTTTGACCGGGAAAACCGGGATATCTGGTATTACCGTTCCCGTTATAACCTGTACGGCGCGGAGGCGTTGCTCAAAAGCAAGCTGGCCTCCCGTGTGCGATTGTTCTACGGCCCCTCTTTCAGCTCCTATGCGCTGGACACGGATGAGAATGACGACCGCTATGTAAGCAAGCTGACAGAGAACGGCCTGGACTCCATCGGCGTATATGCCACCAAGCAATATGCCGGCTTGCGGGTAGGGTTGCAGATCGACACGCGCAACAATGAGATACTGCCTTCCCGCGGCATGCTGTGGACCACCAGCCTGTTCGGCAACCAGGGACTGAATGAAGAACAGCACCACTACCTGCGCCTGCAGTCAGACATGAGCATCTATACCAGCTTCCGGGTGCCGGCCAGTTTCGTGATCGTAACCCGGTTTGGCGGCGGGGTGATCTGGGGGCATTATGAATTTTTCCAGGCCATGATGCTGGGCGGCGTGCAGAACCTGCGCGGCTACCGTAACAACCGCTTTGCGGGCAGGAGCATGGTGTACAACAATACGGAGCTGCGCCTGAAACTGTTCCAGTTCCGGTCCTACCTGTTCCCGGCCTCAGTGGGCCTGCTGGCCTTTAACGATATAGGACGCGTATGGATAAAAGGGGAGGATTCCGGCGTATGGCATGACGGCTTTGGGGGAGGTTTCTATTGCTCTCCTGTCAACATGTTCATTATTACCGCCACGCTGGGCAGCTCTACAGAAGGCGTGCAGCCGTATGTTACCTTCGGGTTTAAGTTTTAAGCCTCCAGGTTCACTTCCACGCGCATGGCCTTGAGACCGCTGATGCCCTGGAGCTCTTCCAGGTCCAGCATCTCAATACCCGGTTTCAGTAAATTCTTGTTTTGCAGGAAATGAATGTACTTGCGGTACTCCTCCATTTCCTTGGCAAAGGCATACACAATAGCAATGGTATTGGGTTGCGTAAGCCGCTCCCCGCCCGGTTCGGTATGCACCTTATCGATCCGCTTTTTCATGATCTCGTAGCGGATGTTGTAAGCGCCTTCCACATCAAAGCGCCGTTCGTCATGCCGGAAGCTGATATCGATCGGGTTGCTGTGCGCCAGTATGAGCTGCGTGGTTTGCAGGGGCACTTTCAGCTCCGTCTTCAGCTTATGGGTAAGCCGGGCAATCTGCGCCATGGAGGATAGCTGCCACAGGCGCAGGTTACGCAGGTACAGCAGGTCGAATTTCTGGTGCTGCGCAATGGACTGGCCAATGTAAATATTATACTCTATCCCGTCTGTACGGTATTTTTCAAAATAGCAGGGGAAGGATAACTGGATGTTCTCCTTCTCCTTGTCCAGGTATTTGCTGATGGCCATATTGATGGCGGCCAGGCTTTCCTCGTATTCCTGCCGGTGGTGCAGGATGTGCCCCTCCGTTTTGTCGATGGTCCTGAAATAATTGTCCAGCGCCGGTTGCAACTGCTCATGGCTTTCATACAGGTGACGGAACAGGGGCGCTATCTCCTGGTCCAGGAAGTCGTTGATCTGCTGTTCCTCTTCGGACACCATGGTGGTGTTGATATCGCCCAGCAGCCGCTCATTCTTGAAATGCAGCTCTTCCAGCAGGGGCAGGTGAATGCTGCCGTCTATATGCCGCAGCGTTTCCTGCGTCAGCAGCAACTGTTCCCGCAGGTCCTCGTGAATGGCGTTGCTGCGCTCCACGGAAGAGTTGCGGATATCCACCGCGCCGTAGAGCGGGTACACATCCTCGAAGGTGATGTTGCCAATGTACTTCCTTTCCTCGGGCGGCGTATGCAGGTAATGCCAGGCCGCGTCAATGAACTTCCATTCCACGGAGGGCTGCAGGGCGGTGAACTGTTCCTTCACCACGCTGTTAATGCGGTTGTTCAGGATATCCAGGCTCCTGCTCAGGAGCAGCACGGCCAGGGGATGCAACGGCTCCAACTGCCCCAGCGCTTCCATGTTGATCGCATTTTCTGCCGTAGACGCCATCTCCACGATACCCAGCAGGCCGTTCTCATGCATGATGGGCGCCATAATGAAGCTCTTGATCCCTTTCAGGGGCAGGTATTTGAGGAAAGGGTATGGTTGGATGGAGTTTTCATTTACCGCGGGGATGATCAGGGGCAGCGGGTTTTGCAGCACGTATTCCAGCAATTGCTGAAAAAGGTGCTGCTGCTGCTTTTCATTGCCCTGCATGCCCAGCACGATGTCCGTTTCGCTGAACCGGGATTCCAGCACATAGCGGCCGTTGACCTTGGGCACCGGCAGCAGGTGCACGGCGGCGTCCCTGATCTGCGAAGCGGCCAGTATGTTCTCCTCCAGCTTGCGGTAGCTTTGCAGCTCATTGGTCTCGTTCATGTTCATCACCAGGTCCTTCACGCGGTTGAGCACCTGCTCCTGGGTAACGTCCTTCACCGTCCAGATCACAAACCCTTCCAGGGCAAAAAGGCTCAGGGGCAGCACTTCCTCCAGCCATTCCAGCGACGCTTTCTCCAGGCATACCCGGTCATAGCAAATATCCGGTAATGTGCCTTTTACCTTGATGTCCACAAAGCGGGGGTCTATCTTCACCTTCACATAGCCCTTTATGCCCCCGTTCTTTTCGGAAGTAGCTACGGTATGAATGATCTCGGTATCATAATTCACCGGGAAATCATATACCTTCCGGAGAATGAGCTTGTACAGCCATTCCTTTTTATCGCGCTCCACCTTTTCGGTGGCCATGCCCTGGGGCGTGGCGGCCAGGTGCTCGCCATCCTTGGTGAATACTTTTTTGAACTGCTCGGAATAATAGAAGATGGCAAACCTGTAGGGCATGCCAATACCATAAATATCCTTGTCCATATCGGCGGTCACCGGGAAAACATTGGCAGCCACAATATCCAGGAGTTCCTGGTGGGCAGACACTTCTTCCGGGCCGTTAAAGGGTACTAATGCGGTAGGGGTTTGTTCAAATTTATCTACAAGCTGCCGGTAATACGCTGCCCTTGTATCTCCCTCGTTTGCTGCCTTTTCCTTCAGGAACCTCACAAAAGGCGCAAAGGAGATACGGCTGTCGATCACTCCCTCATCTTTAAATACACCGGTTTGCGCTGTTAAAACTTTCATAATCAACTCGTGTATAATTTAGATCATTCGCTAATACTTTACTACTCCAGGAAATATAACGTAAACAGTGCTTTAGTGCAGGAATAAGCAGCGGGAAGAAGGTTCTGCAAAGGTACGATAAATTCCAAATCCCAAAATCCAAATTCCAAAATGGGGATCATCACCCAACTACCGGAACGGTACTTTGTTATTGGTGGCCTGCCTCCGCTTTGGAATCTGGATTTTGGGATTTGGAATTTGGAATTTCCTATTTACTCCACATCTATTTGATTCTTCAGGAGATCGTCCAGGGTATCCCTTTTACGGATCAGCCGGGGCTTGCCGTCCTTTATCATCACTTCGGCGGGCTTGAGCCGGGAATTGAAGTTGGATGACATTTCAAAACCGTAGGCGCCGGCGTTATAGAACACCAGGTAGTCGCCTTCCCGCACTTCATTAAGCTTGCGGTCCCAGCCAAAGGTATCCGTTTCGCAGATGTTGCCCACCACGGTGTAGATCCTTTCCGTGCCTTTGGGATTGGATATGTTGCGGATCAGGTGGAAGGCGTCGTAGAACATGGGCCGGATGAGGTGGTTGAACCCGGAGTTGACCCCTACGAATACGGTAGCGGTGGTGGTTTTGATCACGTTGGTCTTTACCACGAAATAGCCGCACTGGCTTACCAGGAACTTGCCCGGCTCAAACCAAAGCTGCAGGGGACGTTTATAATGTTTGTTGAAATTATTAAATGCATCGGACAGTTTTTTGCCCAGCAGTTCGATGTCCGTTTCCGGGTCGCCCTGCTGGTAGGCAACTTTAAAGCCGCTGCCCAGGTCTATGGACTCCAGGTCCGGGAAGTGCTCCGCCATTTCAAACAGGATCTCCACGCCACGCAGGAACACGTCCACATCCTTTATCTCGGAGCCGGTATGCATGTGCAGGCCGGTCACTTTCAGGCGGGTGCTTTTTACAATGCGCTCAATATGCCGCATCTGGTGAATGGAGATGCCGAACTTGCTGTCTATATGACCGGTGGATATCTTGAAATTGCCGCCGGCCATAATATGGGGATTCAGGCGGATGCAGATGGGATAGCTGCCGCCGAACTTGTTGCCAAACTGCTCCAGGATGGAAATATTGTCGATATTGATCATTACGCCCAGGTCCTTGGCGGCAATGATCTCCTGCAGGTCCACGCAATTGGGCGTAAAAATGATATTCTTGGGATCAAAGCCGGCCTTCAGGCCCAACTGCACCTCCTGTATAGACACCGTATCCAGGCCGCATCCCAGGGAGTTGATGTACCTGAGAACGTTGATATTGGTCAGCGCCTTACAGGCATAGAAGAAACGGGCATCCGTTTTCGAAAAGGCTTTCTGCAACTTTTCGTACTGCGTTTTTATTTTTTCCGCATGGTACACGTATACGGGCGTACCGAATTCTTCTGCAATCTTCACCAGGAAATCGGCGGAGAGGACGTCGCTTTGTTTAGGCATCTATCAATGAATAAGTGTGCAAATTTACAATTCCAAATCCCAAAATCAGAAAAATTCCAAATCCCAAATTCCAAAATGGTGGCAGGCCCCCAATAATTTGTTGCTGTTACCGGTAGTTGGAGGAGTACCTCCATTTTGGAATTTGGAATTTGGGATTTGGAATTTGGGATTTGGGATTTGGGATTTGGGATTTGGGATTTGGGATTTGGATTTTGGATTTTGGATTTTTTTCAGTCCTCTCCATCCATAAACTCATCGAGGTTGCGCCTTTCCCGCTTGGTGGGGCGCCCGATCTTGCTGGGACGCTTGCCGGTGTAGAAACTGGCGGCCACCCGCTGGTTATACTGTTGATCCTCTTCCGGCGTAATGTCTACATAATATTTAACAGCCTCCGTGTATTGCACCCTGTTATACAGCAGGCCGGTCACTTCAATTTTCCAGCGCCGGGCCTCGGTCTTCACGTCATACTGGTCGCCGATGGCCACGGTACGGGCGGCCTTTACGCTGGCGCCGTTCATCTTCACCTTGCCGGCCTCGCAGGCGGCAGCGGCCTGGGTGCGGGTCTTGAAGACCCGGATAGCCCAAAGGTATTTATCCAGCCGGAGCTTTTCGTTTTGCATGGTAATCTCACTTTTTGTGCATCTCCGCAAAGTACCGGTGGAAATAAGGGATCGTTTCTATCCCCTTATAAAAGTTTTCCAGGTCGTACTTTTCATTGGGAGAGTGCAGGTTATCGCTGTCCAGCCCAAAGCCCATCAGGATAGTTTTCAGGCCCAGCTCCTGCTCAAACAGCGCTACAATGGGAATGCTGCCCCCGCCGCGCACCGGTATGGGCGCCTTGCCGAATGTAGTTTCAATAGCTTTGCTGGCGGCCTTGAAAGCCATGTGGTCCGTAGGCGTTACATAAGGGCTGCCGCCATGGTGGGCGGTCACCTTTACCGTTACACATTTGGGCGCTATCTTTTCAATATGCGCCTTGAACAGGTCGGATATTTCCTGCCAGTCCTGGTTGGGCACCAGGCGCATGGATATCTTGGCGGAGGCTTTGGAAGGCAGCACCGTTTTGGAGCCCTCGCCGGTATAGCCGCCCCAGATACCGTTCACCTCCAGGGTGGGACGTATGCCGGTACGCTCGATGGTGGTGTACCCCTGCTCGCCCCACAGCTCCTGCACGCCCAGGTCCTTTTTATACTCCGCTTCATTGAAAGGGGCTTTGTTCAAGGCTGTCCTTTCTTCGGGCGAAAGCCCGGTCACCTTGTCATAAAAGCCGGGAATGGTAATGTGGTGCTGCTCATCGTGCAGGGAGGCGATCATCTGGCACAGGATGGTGGCCGGGTTGGCCACGGCGCCGCCGTATACGCCGCTGTGCAGGTCCCGGTTAGGGCCGGTCACCTCCACTTCCATGTAGGAGAGGCCGCGCAGGCCGGTGTCCAGGGAGGGATGCTGCAGGCTGATCATGGCGGTGTCTGATATCAGCACCACATCGGCTTTCAGGCGTTCCTTATTTTCCTTTACAAAGATGCCCAGGTTGGCGGAGCCTACTTCCTCCTCTCCTTCTATCATGAACTTGATGTTGCAGGGCAGGGTGCTGGTCTTTACCATGGTCTCAAAAGCCTTTACGTGCATGTAGAACTGGCCTTTATCATCCGCGCTGCCACGGGCATATATCCTGCCGTCCTTTATTACCGGCTCAAAGGGGCCGCTGTGCCAGAGCTCCAGCGGGTCCGGGGGCTGTACGTCATAATGGCCGTACACCAGCACGGTGGGCAGCGCCGGGTCTATGATCTTTTCACCGTATACAATGGGATGGCCGGCCGTAGGGCATACTTCCACCTTGTCTGCGCCGGCTTCCTGCAGGCGTTGCCGCACCGCGTCCGCGCATTTTTTCACATCCTGGCTGTGGCGGGAATCCGCGCTCACGGAAGGTATGCGCAACAGGTCCAGCAGTTCATCGAGAAAACGGTCTTTATTAGCGGTCTGGTAATCTTTCCAAGCTTGCATATTCAGGAAATTTGGTGTACAATGGGGTGCAATTTAAGAAAATGTGCGGATGTGCACATTAGCACATTCGTACATACTTAAACAGCGGATTATAAATATGCTTTTTAAGACTTGTCAATTATTTATCTTTATTAACCAATAATTAACTTTTTGTTGTAACTTTTAATTGGAAATTATGGGTGCCTAAAAAACGAACACCTTGACATGAGAGCAGGTTATATTCCTGTATGCCAGCTCATAACACATAATTTCCACATTATCGCAAAAAGCAACGATATGAATAGTATTGATGATATGGCTGTATTATCAGAGCTAAAACAGGGTAATATAAAGGCATACCAGTATTTCTTCCTGAAATATTATAAGCCTTTATGCCTGAAAGCCTTCACCATGCTGGGCAGCATGAAGAAGGCGCAGGACCTGGTACAGCATACATTTATACGGATATGGGAGCAAAAACTATATCATGACGTACAGCAATCAGTAGGCGGGTTTCTTTATCAGCAGGTGCATATAGATTGTCTGAACCTGTTGAGCAGGGAACCCAAACATAAAACCGGAGACGAGAACTACCTGCCACGCCCTAACGAGAATGCAAGCGAACAGCAGGAGCTCCGCAAGCAGGTACTCAGCGCGCTTGACGGCCTGCCCGCCGAAAAATTAAAACTGGCACTGGAAGATATTCGTATCCGGTATAGCTAAGCATCAACTTTTACTTTATGTGCTGTTCCGTATGAAACCGAGCACCACAGGTTTACCGAGAATTAATGCGAGGTTCCATCCGACCCGTAAAAAATAAAATATTAACGGATGAAATTTAACGAAGAACACATTTACCAGCTACTGCTGGAAAAGCAATTGGGCGAGATCAGCAAGGAGAATGACAAATACCTGCAGCAGGTGATGCAACAAGATGAGCACGTACGCAATTGCTGGATTGAGTTGGAAAATGCAAAGATCGCCACGAATGATGATATCCTGGAAGACCTCCGGGCAGACCTCGCCTGGTGCAAAATAGAGGCCCTGTTGAGACCCGCTCCGCCCTTCCCGGTTAGAGTCATTCATTTCCTGAAGAAATACCGCATGGCGGCGGCCATCATCGCCACGCTGGTAACCGTTTCGGGCTTTGCCGCCTATTACAACTGGTACCGCCCCGCGGCACCGGTGGCAAAGGCAGACCAGCACCCGCCGGAAACGGCCGCTGCCGGCACGCCGCTGCTGGCCGGCAACCAGGTACAACCGGCTGTTAGCAAAGACACGATCCGCATAGCCACAACGCCCGCCCCTGCCGCCGACACCACGCTGCAACTGGCCCAGCAGGTAACGGAAAACGAGCAGCCCCGGGAAGAGAACGAGATACCGGTAGCCGTGGAGTGGAACACCCTGACCGTACCGCCTAAAACAGACTACCGCATAGAGCTGTCCGACGGTACGGAAGTGCACCTGAACGCCAGCTCCACCCTCCGCTTTCCTTTTATTTTCCCGGGCAAGACCCGTGAAGTGTACCTGGAAGGGGAAGCTTACTTTATTGTAGCCAAAAACCCGAAACAACCTTTTATCGTGCATACGCCCAGCACTTCCGTACGGGCCCTGGGCACAGCCTTTAATATTAACTCCTACGATGCCGGTATGATCATCACTTCGCTGGTACAGGGCGCCGCCGTTACCGATGTGGGAGATACCCTGGATGTAACACTGAAGCCGGGCTATGAAGCCATTTACCGGACCGGGGAGCGCTTCAAGGTGAAACGTTTTGACGAGGCATTCACCCTCTCCTGGCGGGAAGGCATTTACCGCTTCCGCAACAAAAACCTGCAGGAGCTGGAGCCCGTGATACAGCGCTGGTTCGGCCTTAAATTAGATTTTGAGAGACAATCGATGGCAGCTTTGCAGTACAGCGGCTGCCTGGAAAAGGATAAACCGCTGACGGATTTCCTGGACCAACTGGCAAGCACGCTCAGGATCGACTACCATATCTACGACAATACGATCCATTTTAATATGAAGAAATAAGGTGACAGGAAAAATAAGCAGATCGGCTTAGGATATCAGCTTTTGTCTTAACAGGAATTCCAGCTTCTCATTCACATCCAGCAATTTGGCAGTCAGCTCCTTGTTCTCTTTGCGGAGGGAAAATACTTCGTATGCTTTTTCGATGTTGTGCCTCAGCTCCTCCTCGTTCCAGGGCTTGGAGAAGTACTTGTACACCTGGCCTTTGTTGATGGCGTCTATCACCGCGTTGATGTCCGCATAACCGGTCAGCAGTATACGGATGGGTTCGGAGTATTCTTCCAGTATGGACTCGAAAAATTCTATCCCGGTCATTTTGGGCATACGCTGGTCCGAGATAATGATGTGAACTTCCTGCTCCGACAGCACCTTCCTGGCTTCCCCGGCAGATTCCGCCGTGTATACGGTAAATTGCCTGCGAAATGATGCTTTAAAGGCATTCAGGTTATGTATCTCATCATCGATATAGAGAATATGGATGTGTTGCGCACTCATTCAAGGAGACTTAATTCTAAGTTAATAAAAATAAACGAGTTACAAACAATAAAAACAGCGGTCTTCGAAAAAAGGCCTAACAGTTATCCGAGGGGGGAAGAACATTTTCACAAAATTATGTATAAACACAGGATTTTTAGTCTTATTTTTTGTGTACGCTGGCGTATTTCCCGTGAACAGATAGTTTTTGCAGTTTGCCGAATTTCGTGTAGGTTTGAAACGTTCATGCCCCGTGCTGTTAAAATCCACATAACCAGCATAATATATACGGGCAGTATCCTGTAATGTGAAATCAAAACTTAAATACCAAGATGAAAAAAGGAATTATTGTAATTGTTGTCCTGATCTTATTAGGCATGTTTGGCTGCAGCAAGTACAACGGGCTGGTAAAAATGGACGAGCAAGTCAAAAATAAATGGGCGGATGTAGAGAGCCAGTACCAACGCCGGGCCGACCTGATCCCGAACCTGGTGAGCACGGTAAAGGGCGCTGCCGACTTTGAGAAAACAACACTGACGCAGGTGATAGAAGCCCGCGCCAAAGCCACCCAGGTTACGGTAGACCCCGACAACCTGACCCCTGAAAAGATCCAGCAGTTCCAGCAGGCGCAGGGACAGCTCAGCACGGCGCTGGGCCGCTTACTGGCCGTAGCGGAAAGCTACCCCCAGTTGAAGGCCAACCAGAACTTCCTGGACCTGCAGGCCCAACTGGAAGGCACGGAAAACCGCATTAATGTTGCCCGCCGGGATTTCAACGGCGTGGTGAACCAGTACAACAGCTCGGTGCGCACTTTCCCGAACAACCTGATCGCCAGCATCAGCGGTTTCCAGCAAAAAGGCTATTTCGAGGCGCAGCCGGGATCCGAGAATGCGCCTAAAGTACAATTCTGATCAGGTTCCAGATTCCAAATCCCAAATTCCAAAAATGGGGCAGGCCACCAACAACATGGTACTGTTACCGGTAGTTAGGCGCTTACCACCACTTTGGAATTTGGATATTGGATTTTGGGATTGCTAACCTTTTAGCTATGCGATTATTCCCGTTCAACAAAAAAGAGCTGCTGCAGGAAGCGGAAAAAAACCGGCTGGTGCAGGCTATCCGCTCGGCGGAAAGGCTAACCAGCGGGGAAATAAGACTATTTGTAGAAAGCCGCTGCGCTTATGTGGACCCCATGGACCGGGCACAGGAAATATTCCTGTCACTCGGCATGGAAAAGACCCGGCAGCGCAACGGTGTGCTTTTGTACATAGCGCTGAAAGACCACCAGTTTGCCATCCTGGGCGACCAGGGCATTCATGAAAAGGTGGGCAATACCTTCTGGCAAAAGGAAGCCCTGCTGCTGAAACAGCATTTTACCCAGAGCAGGGTGGTAGAAGGTATGGAAACATGCATTAAAGAGATCGGGGAATCGCTGCAACTGCACTTCCCCTACTCCTCCGGCGAGGATGAGAACGAACTGCCGGATGATATTATACTGGGGAAATAAGCGATAAAAAAGACAAAAATTCACAGATGAAACACTGCTGGTTATGGTTAGGCATACTATTGATAACAGGTTTGCAGGTCTTTGCACAGGAAATACCACCCAGGCCCAACCCGCCCAGGCTGGTAAACGACCTGGCCGGCGTGCTGCTGCGCCAGGAGGCGGAAGCACTGGAAAACAAGCTGGTAGCCTATAATGACAGCACCTCCACCCAGATTGCTATTGTTACTGTTAATACCACCGGCGACTACGATATCAGCGAGGTAGCCCTGAAGATATTGCGCGACTGGGGCGTAGGTTCCAGGGAAAAGAACAACGGCCTGGTGATACTTGCGGCCATAGAGGACCGCCGGGTGCGGATAGAGACCGGGTACGGCCTGGAAGGAGCGGTACCGGATGCCATTGCCAACCGCATTATTGACGGGATCATTGTGCCCAATTTCCGGGAAGGCCATTATTACCAGGGGCTGGATGAGGCGGTGGATGCCATTGAAAAGGCCGCTGCTGGGGAATATAAAGGCATTCCCAAAAAGAAAAAGCCCGTTAGCGGCGGCTCCATTTTTGTACTGATCGTTATTGCCGTAATACTGTTGTCTATCTTTAACAACCGCGGCGGCGGCGGCACGTCTATTAACCGCAGAGGCTGGGGCGGATGGGGAGGATTTCCCATGGGCGGCGGTTTCGGCGGCGGCAGCCGTGGTGGCTGGGGAGGCGGCGGTGGCGGCTTCGGTGGGTTTGGCGGCGGCTCCGGCGGTGGCGGCGGCGCCAGTGGCAGTTGGTAGTAATAACGGGATAAAACGTGACGCATGCTGTATATGCACGTTCTTAATGGCGATGCTACTTTAACCCTGTTCCGTCAAAGCAATATACGGGGAGAGATCGTGGTATGCCGTGAAATGATGTGCGAAGGCAAAGTAAAATATACGGACGACCCTGCCGATTTTTTCGCATCCCGCTCCAAACACCTGGAATACCATTACGGCATTGACAAACAAACCTATTTTACCAATGTGGTGAAAGAGCTGGAGCAGTTGGCAAACGTTACCCGCGAGGCAGAAGTAGTGCTGTGGTTCGAGTTTGATCTTTTCTGCCAGGTCAACCTGCTGTTTGTGCTGCATTACCTGCGCTCCCAGCTCAGCACACTTCCCCGGATCAGCATGGTGTCCATTGACCAGCACCCGGAGGTGCCGGATTTCCGGGGACTGGGCTTATTAATGCCCTACCATTTTCCCGCTTTATTCGAGGAGCGCATTTACCTGGAGGAGGCGGACCTGGCCCTGGCGGAGCGGGCCTGGCAGGCCTATTGCCAGGGCGATCCTTTGACCCTGGAAGCCATCAGCCGGGAGCCGGGCGGACACCTGCCCTTCCTGGGGCCGGCGCTCAGGGCGCACCTGCAGCGGCTGCCTTCTGCTGAGAACGGGCTGAATGCCATTCAAAGCTATTTCCTGCGCAAGCTGGCGGTATCCAGCCAGCGCTGGCACGACCTGTACGCCCAGTTCTGGACCGATATGAAGCTGTACGGCTTTGGCGATTTTCAACTGGACATTTATCTGCAGCGGATGCGCAGCGCGGGCCTCATCACCCAGCAGGATGCCCTGTTATCCATCACCGGCCTGGGCCGGGAAATGCTGAATAATGAAGAAAACTACCTGGATTATATCTCGCTGGAGCACCGCTGGCTGGGCGGACTGCGCCTGCTGCACAGCCCCTGGAGATGGAGTGAAAGACAGGGTACGGTAGTTAAAGCGGAATAGTGCGCCAGTTCAATCCTCTACGAGCGGGAACCACAAATTTACCCGGGTACCGGCGGGCTGGCCGGCATCATCAAAAATATCCTCAATATCAAAGCAGGCATCCATATTAAAGCGGCTGTTGTACAGCGAGAGCCGGTCGCGGGTGATCTGCAGGCCCCTGGAAGCGTGGGTGTAGCCGCTCTGCAGCTTGAGCGCAGCGGATTTTTGCCGGCCCACTCCATTATCTTCTATTACGCATAATATCCGGTCCTGCATTTTGGTGAAGGACAATTGCAGGCAGCCCCCCTCCTTCCTGTGCAGCAACCCGTGCCAGATGGCGTTCTCAATGAAGGGCTGTATGATCATCGCGGGTATCTCGGTGAAATCGGGATCCAGCGCGGGGTCTATACTGATCCGGTAGCTGAACTGGTCTGCAAAGCGCAGCTTCTCCAGCTCTATATAGTTCTCCAGCATGCTCACCTCTTTGGAAATGGGAATGGTATTGAGCTGGGAGTGGTCCAGCACGCTGCGGATCAGGCGGGCAAAGCGGTTCAGGTAATTCAGGGCCTGCTCCGTTTCGCTTTTCATCATAAAGGTCTGGATGGAATTAAGGGCGTTAAAGATGAAGTGCGGGTTCATCTGCGCCCGCAGGGCCTTCATTTCCAATTGCGCGATCTTCTGCTGCATGGCAGCCCGCTGCCGCGCTTCCTTTTTAATATAGTAAATACGCGCCCGGAAATAAACATATACCAGCGCGGCAATGGCTGCCAGCACCAGCAGGCGGAACCAGTTGGTTTGCCAGAAGGCCGGTTTTATGATGATCCGCTGGGAGGTGGTCTTCTCGGAAAAAGTACCGGCGGCGTTTACGCTGCGCACCTTAAAGGTATAACTGCCTGGGGGCAGGTTGGTGTATTTGGCGATCAACAGGCCGTCGGCGCTTACCCAGTCCGGGTCCAGCCCCTCCAACTGGTAGTAGTAGCGGATCTTTTCGTGATGATACTGCAGGCTTTTAAACTCGATGGAGATAAAATTCTGCTGGTAGGAAAGCGCTACCGGCTCCCGTGTCAGTTGTATGGTACTGTCCAGCGCCTTGAACGTGAGGATGGTCACATCCGGCGGGGGCGGCGCTACTTTCAGCACGGCCGGGTCAAAGGCCAGGAAATGGTCGGAAGCGCCGGCCAGCAGCCGGCCGTCCTTCAGTTGTATAATGCGCCGGCGCACCCTGCGGTTGTTGTCTATGATATTATCGCCCTGCACAAAGGTTTCCAGCTCAAACTGCCGGCGGTGAAAACGGTAAAACCCGTACGGCGTGGTAAACCAGATGCCGTCACTGGCATCTGCGCGCATGCTGAGCACCCATTCATCAAACAGCACCCCGTTGATCTTCAGGGGCTGCACGGTGTGGCGCCGGGTATTGAATACCCATATGCCATGATCGGTGCCGGCTACCAGCGTGGTGTCATCCGGTTTATAGAGGCAGGTAATATTATTTACGGAGCGCGCGCCGTCCCTGAAAATATCCCTGGTCACCACCTGGCCGCGGTGCTTGTTGAACAGCACCAGCCCGGCATTACTGGTAGCCAGCCACAGGAGAGAGTCATTCTGTCCTGCGATATCCATCACGGACGTTTGCCGCTGTATATTGTCCAGTAGCTGCGGGTAGCCATAAGCGGTGTCCCGCTGCGGGTTCCAGCGCGCCAGGCCTCTTTTGTACAGTCCCACCCATATGCAGGTATCGTCCTCCACGTAAAGGCTCATCAGGGTCTGGTCCTGGAAGGCGCGGGGGCGGTGATGCGCCAGGAATTTCCCCTGCCGGGGATCAAACTCGGAAAGGTAGCCATTCTCCTGGCCTACCAGGATGCGCCCGTCGGGCATCTCTGCAAAGCTCCATACCAGGCTGCGTCCTTCCGGTATCGCATAGGCAGGAGCCGCCTCCCCGTAAGTAAAGTTCCGTTTCAGTCCCAGCCGGCCATCGAGCCAACTGAAGCCCTGGCCCCAGTAGCCCACATATATATCGCCGTTAGTGGCCTGGAAAAGGTCCGTTACCTCCGCCCTGGGCAGGCGCAGGCGGGTGCCGCTGAATTCGGTGCGGTGGTCCATCAGGCGGAAAGTAGGATTGTGCAGGCTGAGTATGTTCACCCCTTTATCCGTGCCTATCCATAAATGCCCTTCCCGGTCTGCCAGCAGGCAATTGGACTCAAAATCATAGTGTAGCCCCAGGTCGTCTGCATTGTCTGCGCGGATGTTCTTCATAAACTGCTGCCGGCTGTCGTCAAAGCGGGCTATGCCATCCTGCTCGGTAGCCACCCATATGTTATGTTCCTGGTCGGCGGTAATGTCAAATATCTCTCCCATCTTATACACCTGCAGGTCCCGGGAAGCGGGATTATACCGGTAAAGGCCGGCCCCGCGGGAGGCTATCCAGAGGTGGTGCTGCTGGTCGATAAAGAACTTGCGGATGCTCCTGCCGATGGTGAACACCGGTAGCTGCGCGGGATTGTTGTCCGCGCTATACAGGCGCTTCCGATCGCGGGACAGCAGGAAGATGCCTTTTACGCCACTGATCCAGAGCTGCCCCTCCTGGTCCTCTATGATGGCGCTGTTCATTTGCAGGCGCTGCGGTTCCGGTATGAGGGCCGGTTTTTCAAAGCGGCGCGTGCTGTCATTAAAGCGCAGCAGCCCTTCCTGGGTAGTGGCCCATATTACACCGGCGTGGTCCTCTACAATGTGGCTGCATTGCAGGTTGCCCTGCAGGGATGGCAGTATGTCTACTTTCAGCGCCTCCGCGCCGCTGGTAGCGGGGTCGTATACATGAATGTTATCGGGCGCGCCCATCCAGATACGGCCTTTGCTGTCCTCGCAGAGGCAGATGTCGTCATAATAAATGGAGCCGGGCACCTTGTCAAAGCTGGCCACCGTGATCAGGTTGCTGCCGTCATAACGCTGCAGGGCGGTACTGGCAATCCATATAAACCCTCTCCTGTCCTGTAAAATAGCCGACACGTGATTGCTGGCAAGCCCATTCTGGATATTCAGGTGGGAGAACTTGTAGGAATTGGGAGGTTCCTGGGCTGCGGCGGGCGGAGAAAAATATACAATGGTAAATATTAAATGTAAAATGACAAATGTAAAACGTGGTATACCTATCTCAACGTAACATCGCCGCCTCAATAGCAACTTGCCACCAACTTTTACATTTATCATTTTATATTTATCATTTTACATTCAGTATCTATACTATATACCTTTCAGCACATAAGCCGCCACGGTATTGCCATTAAAGGTAGGTATGTAAACTATTTTCTCTTGAGGATTGTAACCGATATCGGCCGTGTTCAGCCCTTTATCCCGGGTATCCAGCAGTTTGGTAGCAGTACCGGCGCCGGCATCGACATAAAATACTTCGCCCGGCCAGCAAGATACAATGAATTCCCCAGGTTTCACGGGCTCTATGCCGTCCACGCTTTTGCTCACGTCTGCCAGCTTTTTAAGGGTATTGTCCTGCTGCAGTTGGAACAGCGCACCATCCGCCAGCACATAAAAAGCGCCGCCGGGCAATAACAGCAGGCCATTGGGCCCCTTCAGCCCTTCCAACAGGGTGGTGACCTCGCCATGCTTATACCGGTGCACTTTGCCCACGCGGGTATCCGATACATATACGGTACCCTTATTGTCAATGGCAATATCATTGAGGAATACGCTGCCTGCTACGGGAATGCGCTGCACGATGCTGCCCTGGGCAATGTCTATCACCACGATGTCTGTCAGGTCTGCCACATACAGCCGGTTCTTATAAATACCCATCCCTTTGGGGGCATTCAGCCCGCTCACCCATTCCATTTCCAGCACCTTGCCTTCGGGCGACAGGCGGGAGATAAAGCCCCGTCCGTCCTTTTCATTACTGGCGCCCTGTATGTTGGCTACATACAGCACATTGCGCTTTGCATCATAATAAACGGATTCCGGCACCTGCATGATGGTGTCTGTTTCCCATTGCTTTTCCAGTGTCAGGGATGGCTGCTGGGCAACAGCCAGGGAAGCGGGGAAACACAGGCAGGCAACAATGGCTGATCGGAGGAGGATGTTCGGTTTCATCTGCAATTTACTTTTTAAAACGGCCAGGTACAATCTACCATGATAAAGCTATATCATGGCTATTTTCATAACGGTGAATATTATTTAAATGTAATAAATGTTCACATAGGAAAGAAGCGGAAATTAACGGTTAATGGCGGCCTTATACCGCTCCTCATCAAACTCCCGCTCGCTTTTGGCCACTACAATGGTAGCCACGCCATTGCCTATCAGGTTGGTAATGGCCCTGGCCTCGGACATAAAGCGGTCCACGCCTATCAATATGGCCAGCCCTTCTACCGGTATCACTTTAATGACCGTCAGCGTAGAAGCCAGCACAATAAAACCACTGCCGGTAATGCCGGCGGCGCCTTTGGAGGTCACTACCAGTATGCCGATGATGGTCAGCTCCTGCCCCAGGCTGAGGGGCACGTTAAAGACCTGCGCCAGGAATATCACAGCCATGGACAGGTAGATGCTGGTGCCGTCCAGGTTAAAGGAGTAGCCGGCCGGTATTACCAGCCCCACCACGGAGCGGGAACAGCCCAACTGCTCCAGGCGCTCCATCATACCGGGCAGCGCGGATTCGGAGGAGGAGGTACCCAGCACCAGCAATATCTCGTTACGCACAAATTTCAGGTACTGCCAGAGGCTGAAGCGGTAGGCGCGCGCTATCAGGCCCAGGCCGCCGAAAATAAAGACGATCATGGTGAGGTACACGCATACCATCAGCTTTACCAGCGGTATCAGCGCCGCTGCGCCAAAATTGCCGATGGTGTAGGCCATACCGCCAAAGGCGCCCAGGGGAGCCAGCCGCATGATCACCTTCAGGATGTTGAAGAACACCTGTGATATCCTGTCAAACGAATGCAGCAGCGGCATGCCCCCATCTTTCATTTTGGTAACGCCGTAGCCGAACAGGATGGCGAATACCAGCACCTGCAGGATATCTCCCTTGGCAAAAGCGTCCACCACGTTGGAGGGAACAATGTGCAGGAAAAACTCCCCCCAGTTCATGCCGCCCGCTTCCTGCTCTATTTTGGCGACCTCCGACACATTTACATGGGTAAAAGCCACGCCATGACCGGGTTTCAGCCAGTTGGCCACCACCAGCCCTATTACAATGGCCAGCGTGGTCACGATCTCGAAATACAGCAGGGCCTTGCCGCCTACCCGGCCCACCTTCTTCATATCGCCCATGCGGGCAATGCCCAGCACAATGGTCAGGAAAATGATGGGGGCTATCAGCATCTTGATGAGGTTAATGAAAATTTCGCTGATCAGCTTACCGGTACCGGCAATGCCCGGGAAAAGCAACCCGGCCAGCACGCCGAGTATGATGGCAACAAGTACCTGGAAATAGAGATGACGGAAGAGTTTTTTCATAGAGGACCTAATGTACAAAAAAGACCTGACAGGTTTTAAAAACCAGCCAGGTCTCCGTACTACTATCTGGTGTGCGAGGATCTATGCGTTGATAGCTGCAATGCCGGGTAGCTCCTTGCCTTCAAAGAATTCCAGCATGGCGCCGCCACCGGTGGATACATAGCTTACTTTATCCGCCAGGCCGAACTGGTTTACGGCCGCTACGGAATCGCCGCCACCCACCAGGGAGAAAGCGCCTTTGGCCGTAGCGCTCACAATGGCGTCTGCAATGGCTTTGGTGCCTGCCTGGAAAGGCTTCATTTCAAACACGCCCATGGGACCGTTCCATAAAATGGTTTTGGACTGGCCGATCACCTCTCCAAACTGCTGTACGGATTTTTCGCCAATATCCAGTCCCATCCAGCCGGCGGGAATGTTATCATTGGATACTGCCTGCGTACTGGCATCTTCGGCAAACTTGTCGGCCGCCACGGAGTCCACGGGCAGCAGCAGGGCTACGCCTTTGGCTTTGGCCTTGGCCAGCAGCTCGTTGGCCAGGTCCAGCTTGTCGTTCTCGCAGAGGGAGTTCCCGATCTCCTTGCCCTGGGCTTTCAGGAAGGTGTAGGCCATACCGCCGCCAATGATAATGTTATTGGCCTTTTCCATCAGGTTCTCTATGATCAGTATTTTGTCGCTTACCTTTGCGCCGCCGAGGATGGCGGTAAAGGGCCTTTCTGCATTATGCAGCACTTTTTCCGCGTTGCTTACCTCGGCTTCCATCAGGAGGCCGAACATGCGGGCATCTGCCGGGAAGTATTGGGCAATAACGGCCGTAGAGGCGTGCGCGCGGTGGGCGGTGCCGAAGGCGTCGTTTACATATACATCCCCCAGTTTGGCCAACTGCTGGGCAAAGGCGGCATCACCTTTTTCCTCCTGTTTGTGAAAACGCAGGTTTTCCAGCAGCAGCACTTCGCCCATTTGCAGGTTGGACGCAGCTTCTTCCGCCACCGGGCCAATGCAGTCTTCCGCAAATTTCACGGTAACGCCATCCAGCAGTTTTACCAGGCGGTATACCAGGTGTTTCAGGGAATACTTTTCTGTAGGTCCTTCCTTGGGCCGGCCCAGGTGCGACATCAGGATAACGGCGCCACCATCCTGCAGGATCTTTTTGATGGTAGGCACGGCGGCACGCATGCGGGTATCGTCGGTGATCTCGTACTTTTCGTTCAGCGGAACGTTGAAATCCACGCGTACCACGGCTTTGTGGCCCCTGAAACTATAATCGGAAAATTTACTCATAGTGATGGATTGAAACGTGAAGGAGGAAAATGTGAAAGGTGAAGCGTGAAAGGTGAACGGGTTCACTCTTCACACTTCACCTTTCACGATTATATGGCTTATGCTTATTTGCTGATCAGCTCTGCAAAGTACTTAACGGTACGAACCAGTTGGGAAACATAGCTCATTTCGTTATCGTACCAGGATACAGTTTTCACCAACTGGGTGTCGCCTACGGTCACGATCTTGGTCTGCGTGGCGTCGAACAGGGAGCCGTAGCGTATACCGATGATGTCGGAGCTTACGATCTCGTCTTCGTTGTAGCCGTAAGATTCGTTGGCAGCGGCCTTCATGGCGGCGTTCACTTCTTCCACGGTTACTTTTTTGGCCAGGACGGTGGTCAGCTCGGTGAGAGAGCCGGTGATGGTGGGCACGCGTTGTGCACCGCCATCCAGCTTGCCTTTCAGCTCGGGCAGTACCAGGCCGATGGCTTTGGCGGCGCCGGTGCTGTTGGGCACGATGTTGGCGGCGGCGGCACGGGCACGGCGCAGGTCGCCTTTAGCGTGCGGCGCATCCAGGGTATTCTGGTCATTGGTATAAGCGTGGATGGTGGTCATCTGACCGGCCACGATACCGAATGTGTCGTTCATTACCTTGGCCATGGGCGCCAGGCAGTTGGTGGTGCAGGAAGCGCAGGAGATCACGGTTTCGCTGCCATCCAGTGTTTCATGGTTTACATTGAAAACGATGGTCTTCAGGTCGCCGGTAGCGGGGGCAGAGATCACTACCCTTTTGGCGCCGGCAGCCAGGTGAGCTTCCGCCTTGGTTTTATCTGTGAAGAAGCCGGTGCATTCGATCACCACATCTATGTTGTGCTCTTTCCAGGGAATCTGTGAGGGGTCTTTCTGCGCGTATATATTCACTGTATCGCCATTAACGGAGATGGCATTCTCGGTGGATTTCACCTCGGCGTCAAACCTACCCTGCGCGGAATCATATTTCAGCAGATGAGCCAGCACCTTGGGGCTGGTGAGGTCATTGATCGCTACCACGTCAATTCCGGGCATGTTGTAGATCTGGCGGTATACCAGACGGCCGATACGACCGAACCCATTAATACCGATTTTAAGAGTCGTTCCCATTTTACACTGTAGTTTGAATTGAAAAATAGAGATGCGAATTTACAAGCAATACAGGGATTAATCAATAGAAATTTGGGTTAAGTAATTTTTTTTTGGAAATATGCCGGCAGGTATTACCTTTGCAATCCCAAAACATACCAGCCGCGTTGGTCAAGGGGTTAAGACGCATCCCTTTCACGGATGAATCACGGGTTCGATTCCCGTACGCGGTACAGCAGGGCGCTGGCGCTCAAATTTTACGGGGCTGCTCATAAACGAGCAGCCCTTTTTATTAGAAAGCAGGGTAAGCCACCTCGGTTCAAGGTCAACAACGGGCCGGGAATCCATTAATCCGCCGCTTCATTATCCCGGCCAGATCCCGGCCGATCACCCGCCAGGTTCACGTGCTGCTGTGATTGTTGCTTTAAGACCAGGTTCCGCAAGCGTTCTTCATGTTCATCGCCCCACTGGCCCAAAAGGCTAATGACGGGGATCAGGGTTTTCCCAAATTCGGTCAAGCTGTATTCTACTTTTGGCGGCATAACAGGATAAATGACTTTTGAAACCAGCTCATGGCCTTCCAGTTCATTCAACTGAACGTTCAGCACCCTCCGGGAAGCATCGGGTATCTTCCGCTGCAATTCGCTTGGCCGTTTGTAACCTTCGTTGATAAACCACAGCAAACGTATCTTCCATTTGCCGTACAGTACTTCCGCCACCAGGTCCAGACCGCAATTAAAGTTCACAGGAATCTTTCTTTCATACATATTATAAAATTAATACAATGCTCTAAAAGGCACAATAGGGAGAAATTTCTCTGTATACGATTCGGTTTGCCGTTATTGTAAGAGACCATTGCCTTGCTGAACTTCGCATAAATAATTTATGCAAGCATGGAGCAGCATTTCAATTTCAACAATGAATTAAAAGGCAAAATCGCCCTGGTCACCGGAGGTACAAAGGGAGCAGGGAAAGCCATTGCACAACGGCTATTGATGGCCGGCGCAACCGTTATTATAACCGCCAGAAATGAACCGGGAGAAGAAAATCCCAATTTTCATTTTATCCAGGCTGATCTAAGCACGGCCGCCGGCGCACAAAAAGTAGGCGGCGAAATAAAGAACAGGTTTGGCGGCCTGGACATCCTGGTCAATAATTTGGGAGGGTCCGAAACAAAAGGCGGCGGCTACGCCGTATTAACCGATGAGGACTGGGTAACCGCTTTGCAAACAAACCTCCTGGCACCGGTACGGCTGGATAAGGAGTTTTTGCCCGGAATGATGGAGCAGAAGAGCGGCGTGATCATTCATATAGCATCCATTCAGGCCAGGTTGCCCTTGTATGATAGTACATTACCGTATGCGGCCGCCAAAGCAGGCTTGCTGAATTATAGCAAAGGGCTGTCCAACGAAGTGGCGGCCAAAGGTATCCGCGTATTGACCGTATCTCCTGGCTGGATTATGACTACTGCTTCAACGAGGATGATGGAACGCATAGCCACAAGTTCAAATATCACAGTCGAAGAAGCCACACAAAGTGTAATGGATGCTTTGGGTGGTATACCATTCGGCAGACCGGCACAACCTGAAGAAGTTGCAGAACTGGTTGGTTTTCTGGTTTCGCCAAGAGCGCAATATTTGACAGGAACAGAATATGTAATTGACGGGGGAACGCTTCCCACCATTTAGCGACCTCTCCATCCCTATCCGCCGCAACATCCGGCGCATCCTGCGGTTCATGGGAACAGTGGATTTACAGCGCCTGCATATACTCCCGGTACCGGTTATACAAATGCCCTGCCTGCAAATAAGCAGACTGCGGGCTCATGAAATGGGAGAACTCAAAGGTAATGGCCTTATTATACCCGGCCCGGCGTGCGGCTTCCAGCTTCAGGCGCAGCTTTTCAAACTTGATGGGGAGGAACTTGATGGGCATGTCCCGGTCAAAGCTTTCTGCATTGGTCCAGCATTGCAGGCCAAAGCGATCCGCCATTACTTTGTTAACGGCAAAGAAATCATCCAACTCGTGGTAGTCAATGTGCCCGTCCTGGAAAGCCACGGCATCCACCGCTCCGCTTACGCCTTCAAATATTTCGCTCCACTCCTGCTCATGCTCCTTCAGGGAAACAGCCGCTTCCCTGGTTAGCGAAGCCGAGGCGGCCATAACTGCTTTCCTGCCGTCTATCCAGGGGGAGATAAGTGTGGGCAGGCCATTGCTTACCTGCTTGCATTGCAGTCCCAGGGTGCGAAAGGCGTCCGTAGCTCCTTTGGTCTTGCGGCTGATCTCCATGCTCAGGTACCAGCCCCGGAAACTTTGGTGATGCCCGTAGCGCTGCCATACTTCCTCTATCACAAAACGGTTGCTGTCTATTTCATGCTGCATATTACCGGTGTCCCAGTATTTACCGCTGTCATAGAGGCCAAAGTAGAACTGCATGCCCATTTCATCCGCCAGTTGCAGGAACAGCTCCACCAGGTCCACCGGCGGCGCGTAGCAGCCGTGCTCCTGTATAAGATAGGTGGAAGGATAGGTAATAAAGCGCCGGTAACCGCTGCGTATCAGTATAACGGTATCAATGCCGATGGCTTTCATATGCTCAAAATCCCTGCGCCACTCCGCAGCGCCCCAGTTCTGGTGAGGGATATCATGGCTGATCTCGTCCAGGAAGGTACCTGTGATCTTCATAATGCTTTACAATAATTTTTTGTCTGCTAATATCTTTTTCCAAAGCAGGTATCCTTCGGCGGTCAGGTGCAGCCCGTCGTTGGTGTATTGCCTGTCCAGCCGGCCCTCACCGTCCAGCATGGCGCGGTGCAGGTCTACATAGGTGCATTGCTGTTCCTTTGCCAGTTGCTGCAGGAAGCTGTTCACCGCCTGTATATGGGCTTCCTTATGCTGGTGCCGCGGGAATTCCGTGAAGGTATCGTTGGTGGGCAACAGGCTTTGTATATAAAGCCTGGTTTGCGGCAGCGCTGCCTTCAGCCGTTTGATAATGGCGGCATAGTTTGCTTCGATCACGCTGTCCGGCACACCGGCGGCTATATCATTAATACCGATCATGATGAACACCTTGGCCGGCTTGCGGCGGATCACCTCCTGCAGGCGGGCCAGCACGCCGAAAGTTTTGTCGCCGCTGATGCCCATGTTCTTCATCTTGCTGCTCTTGAACAGGTCCGCCCATTCAGCGATATCGGTAATGCTGTCGCCCAGGAAAATGATCTCTCCTGTTTCGGCATCGGGTATCAGCCGGTACTGCGACACCTTCTGCCGGTAATAGGTGTTGTTATAAGCAGTATCGTATTGCAGCACGCCGGCCATGCCTTCCTGCTTCTCTACTATGTGCAGCGGCACCTGTTCTTTGCCCTGTACGGCGTTCTGCATGAAAGCATCCATTTCCCTGAACTTCCTGAACATGTAGCTGCTTACCTCATGCCCTTTCCCTTCATAGGTGTACAGGGTTATTGGCCAGCGCTTTTTCTGCATGTCGGCAAACAAGGTATAGGAGCCGGACATCATCACCCAGCCGGCATCCTTTGCATTGCAATAGTGATGTGCGGCCGTAGCATAAGGCACTAGCTGATCGTTGGTGCCATGCATCAGCAACAAGGGAACGGGGGCATGGTCATATATACGGTTCATATCCAGCACCGCGCCTGCAAAAGACATCACGCCTGCGTAACGGAAGGGCTGATAAGCAGGGCGCTTTTTATTTATAAAGGGATTGAACACCAGGTTCAGCACGGTTTCTGCGCCGGCGCTGCTGCCCGCTATGAATAACTTTGCCGTATCTACCCGCAGTTCTGCGGCATGTTGGCACAGGTAAGCGGTAGCATCCCGCGCATCCTCCACAGCCAGGCGGATGGCCTTCAGCTTTTCCGGTACTACGGTGTTGCAGCCAAAGCTTTTGCCAGCCAGGTACAGGCGGTATTTGATCACGAATATGTTATATCCCATTTTAGCCAGTCCTTCGGCAAAAGGAGCCTGGTTCACCGGGTCGCCGCCGGTAAAGCCGCCGCCATGCACAAACAGCACGGATATGCCATTGGCCTGCCCCTGCGGCTGGTAGTGATCAAACCACAAAGTATCGGCATCTTTCACTGCGTACACCGTGCGTGCAGGCTGTTGGGCATACAGGCCCGGCGGCAGCCATAATAATGCCCATGCCAGGGAGAGGTACCATTTCCTTTTATTCATAACGTTTGCTTTTTTTCCTTTCATATAGCCGTCACAGGTACTTGCGCGCTTTCAGGTAAGCCACCCATATCACGTACCCGGCCGGCTTCAGGTGTATGCCGTCTGCTGTCAGCTCCGCCTTCAGGTCGCCATGGCCGTCGGCAAATATCTCGTGCAGGTTGAGGTAGGGCAGGCGGTATTTGTCAGCGATCTGCCGTATGCCCGCATTCAACTGCAGGATGCTGTCCTTTTTGTTTTTAAGATAAGGTGCTTTGGTCAGCGGCTCATTCAAAGGTAATACGCTTTGTACGTAAATTTTTGTTTTGGGGGAATGCCTGCGGATATAGCTGATGATACGGTCGTAGTTCCGGAGTATCACCGCTTTGGGCAGGCCCCTGCTCAGGTCATTGATGCCGATGAGGAGGAACAGCTTGCGTGGCGAAGCGGCTACTACGCCCTCCAGGCGGGCCAGCACGCCAAAGGTGTTATCGCCGCCAATGCCGCGGTTCATTACTTTTACACCGGGCAGCAGCTCGCCCCAGGCGCCGCGCTCCGTAATGCTGTTGCCCAGGAACACGATGGCGTTCTTCTGCAACGGCAGGGAATTGAACAGCTCCATTCTGCCCTGGTAATAGGTATTGGCATAGCTGCTGTCTATTTGCCGGGCGGCAGCCCTGCCGGCCAGCCCCAGGCAGATACCGGCGCAGAGGGCCAGGCGTAAGCATACATACTTCATATAAACTATACTTTATTCGTTATACAGCGGTGATCTTCAGGCGGTCGTACCAGGTAAACCTGAGCACGGCCATACAAACGATCCATACCGCGGCGGCAATACATCCTTTGCCAATATAGCCGAACACAAAACACACCGGCATGATCACCATGCTCATCTGCCAGCAGATGCCTACCAGCACGTTCAGCATATCCCATTTAAACTGGCGGTTGGGCACAAAAGCAGGATCGGCCTGCCGCACCCACTGCAAAACCGGCCGCCACCAGCCCCAGGGACGGGTATTGGCGTAGAAGGTGGTCAGCGTTTCCCTGGCGGGCGGCGGCGTCAGCAGGCAGCCGATGATGCTGGCCGATATGGATAGCGCCAGGATGATAAAGAAAGAGATCAGCGTACCGATGCCACTGCCAAAGAGATCCTGGTAGGCTGTAAAATAATGGCTGCTCATCCAGGCCATCAGTTGGGGCACAAAAGTAGCGGACACCAGTCCGGCCAGCATGCCGGCAAAATAGCCGTAACCGTTAAAGCGCCACCACACCCATTTCAGTACATTTGAGGCCGCATAGCCCCCGTACAGTGCGGATGATATCCAGATGGTGAGCGAACTAAGCGAATCTGCAAACAGCCCGAAAAAGCAGCCCACGGCGATAATGCTTACTGATACCAGGTAGCTGCATTTTACATAATGCCGCGGCGGCGCATCCGTCCTGAAATATTTTTTATAGAAATCGTTCACCAGGTATGCCGGGGCCGCATTCACGAAAGCGGAAAAAGCGCTCATAAAGGAGGCCAGCAGCCCGGCCAGCACAATACCGCGGATGCCTGCCGGCAGGTAATGGCCTACCACCTGGCTCAGGATAGTCTCAAAATCAGGGCGGGCCTGCTCCTGCAATACCGGCATAAAAGCATTGAAACCGATCAGCGTTAAAGCGCCTACCATCATGAACAGCGGAATATACAACACCAGGTTGGTAAAGCCGGAAAGCTTGGCCGCTTCCCAGGGCCGGCGGGCGCTCAGGATGCGCTGCATGTCAAAGCCGGGTACCGGCCCGGCCAGGCTGGCGAAAATGCCTTTCCCGATCATCATCAGCACCAGCGCGCCAAACCAGGTGAAACCATCCTCCGCTATCTTGCGGTTGGCCTGCGGGAAAGTGCCACCCCAATCAATATTGAGCTTCCACTCCGGCCAGAAGGAGGTCCAACCCTGCGGCAGCCTTTGGTGCAGGCTGTCATAGTCCACTCCCTTCACGGCAAATATCACCACCAGTATGCAACTGATCACCAGTATGCCGTATTGCAGTACTTCCGTGGCTACCACGCTGTACATACCGCCCTTTACGGTATACAGCGTGGTAAGGGACACAATGATCAGCGCGTAGGTCTGCTGGCTGGTGAACAGCGCATTGGACAGGTCCCAGGGCAGCATGTTGGCGGCAAATTTCCCGATGCCTACAAACACGTAGCCGATAAACCCGATCACGCTCACCACTGCAAATATCACCACGATCATGTGCGCCAGCCGGCCGCCCCTGTCATCGCCAAAACGCTTGATGATCCAGTCCGCGCCGGTCATGGCATTGCTGCGCCGTATCCAGATAGCCAGGAACACCATCACAAATATCTGGTTCCAGATAGGCCACAGCCAGGGCAGCCATGCGGCTTTGAAGCCATAGATAAATAAAAGCGATACATAGAAAGCCGTACCGCTTACATCAAACATGCCGCTGCTGTTGCTGAAACCCAGCCAGTACCATTTAATGTTGTTATCGCCCAGGAAATAGGACTGTATGTTGCCGGAGGCTTTCTTGGATATCCAGAAGCCCAGGCCGATAATAATGACCAGGTAGGCAAGAATGATGAGTATGTCTATGGTAGCGAGATTCATGATAATATTTTAAATACGTTACAGTAAGCGTTGCTGCCGCAGGTATTGCACCCAGGCCAGGTAACCCATTCCGCTCAGGTGCAGCCCATCGTAGGTGTAGCGGGCATCCAGTTGCCGGTCTGCATCCAGCAGGTGGCTGTGCACATCCACATAAGTTACCTGCTCCGCCGCCGCCATTTGCTGCAATGCTTTATTGAGCGCAAGTATCTGTGCATTGGTGCCGGTATAATACTGCCGCCCTATCAACTGGTCATTGACCGGGAATACGCTTTGCACATATACTTCGGTGGCAGGCGACTGCGCCTTCAGCTCCCGGATCATGCGGCGGTAGTTGGCCACGATATAGCCGGACGGTATCTTTTTATTGATGTCATTGGTGCCGATCAGTATGAACAATTTACGGGGCTGATGACGCAACACCTCATCCATACGGGCTTTCAGGCCATAGGTATTATCGCCAGCAATCCCCCTGTTCAGTACTTTTCCAAAGCCCAGCAGCTCCGCCCAGTCGCCCCAGTGCGTAATACTGTCGCCCCAGAACACCACCGCCTTGTTTACAGCGGGCAACTGCCGGAAATAGGCCACCCGGCTGTCATACAAATAATTGTGATAGGTGCTGTCCACCTGCTGCGCGTGCAAACAGCCAGCAGATAACAGCAGCAGGACTCCTGTCAGTATACGTTTCATACAATGTACCCTTACGTTTTCCACATCCACCCCCGTTTGGTAAAAAAGACCGTTACCCCGGATACCATGGCGGTAAACAGCACCCCGCTTAAAAAGCCCGTGATCACGTGGCGCTGCATATCACTGTAGAGTGTCATGCCGCCGCTCAGGCGCAGCAGGGGCAGCAGCAACAGGTTGCCGCTTACATAGGCCACCATGGGATTTCTGCCGTTCAGGCCCAGGTAACGCAAGATAGCAGCGCCGGCGCCGGTCAACTGCCAGCAGTAAAAAGCCGTTAGCATAAAAAACGCCAGGCCGCCGGTCACCAGGTAGTAACTGAAAGTGGATGGGTCTTTTTTGATGCCCCCTTCGTACCCTTCAAAGAAAAGCCCCAGCAGCAACAGGTAAGCGCCTGCCTGTAAAAACCGCAGCAGCAGGGCGCCGCGGGGATGCGCTACCTTCCTGATCTCCAGGTATAAGCCCCAGCAAAATACGACACTCAGTGCAAGATTGCCTAACAAATGCCGGCCAAACAGGCATATTACATTCGTAACGATCACTGCAAAGGCCAGCACCGCTATGCGGCCCGTACGGGCAGAGGCTGCATTTTCTGCGGCGGCGCCTGTGGCGGCGTTGTGCTGCAGTAGCCACTCGCCGGCCAGGGTGCCGGGCAGCAGGATGAACAAATATTTTAAGTAGTAAAATTTATACAGCCAGGGCAGCGGCGACCATTGAAAGAGGTCTGCCGTCCAAGATCCGGGCTCCTTTGCCGCCAGCAACACCGCCATTACAAAAGGCAGTATGCCCAGCCGCCACACCGGATGGCGCCTGGTACACCACCAGGCAATAGTGCCGAAAAAAGCCATGTTGGCCAGCACCAGCAGGATAATGTCACTGTTATATAAAGAGAATCCTTGGCCGCCTTTGAACGGCAGCAGGTACAGCATGCCGGCGGCCAGCAGGAATGCGGCGGCTTTTATGATCGTCCAGGTTGTTTTGTGCTGCGGGCCGGCCGGCCTGTATAGCTGGAAACACAGCAATACAAACGCGGCCGCCTGCAACAGGTAGGTGGCAGGTTTAACATCTGCTGTAAGCGCAATGTACCTGGCATGCCAGGTAAAAAGCGCGAAGAACGCCAGCAGCGCATAACGCCTGGCTGCAATCAGCAGTATGGACAGCAGGCCCGCCCCGTCCTTTGCTTTCCGGTGCAGGGCCAGCGGTATGGCTGCGCCCATGCTGAACAGGAAGAACGGGAATACCAGGTCTACCCAGGTAATGCCCGGCAACCCCGGCATAAACGTATGTGCGGGCGGCGGCTCCTGGGCATGGTACATCCAGGCCGGCAGTATGCCAAAGGCAATGCTGCTGCTCAGCACCATGGCCAGTATGGCCAGCCCTCTCAATGCGTCCAGACTGATATCGCGCTGCTGCATGTTATGGTTTTATGCCTTCCTTTACCGCATCCCACAGGGGCTGCTTCAGGCGGTTGTACTGCGGGGCATAAATATGCACCAGGTCAAACAGCATGATGCCGCCGGTAGTGTTGGCCATAATATATTTGATCGCTCTCGTGATCTCTCCTTTATTGGGCCAGTCTACATTGCCCATATCTATACTGCCGTACAAGGGCATCTTATCCCGGGTGATGTACCGGGTGCCTTTAATAGAGCCTTCCACGCTCCACCAGTGATATTGCAGGCTGGCCGTAGCGGGATTCTCCGATAACAGTATCTGGGTAAAATAATTGCCGGTGAGCAATATGTCCAGTTGCTCCGCGTAACCGGTCTCGTTATAACCCGGGTAAGCCCAGTCAAAACGTACCTGCTGGTCGTTGAACGGATCATAGTCCTGGCTGGCCCAGTTTACGCCTACTTCATAGTAGGTCACATACCAGGCGCCCACATATGCGCCAAACTCCACCGCCGGTTTTACACTTTTGACAGCCGCTCTTGCTTTTTCAAAAAAGTCGCGCAGCACACCGGCCCGGTACAGCAGCCATTTTTTGTAGTATTTGCCGGTAGTGGCGGGCACCACCTTGCCGCTGCTGGTTTTCCAGGAGGCAACAATATCCGTGGGAAAGTTCATGCCGGCCGCATCGCTGTCATTGTATTTTTCTTCCAGGAAATTGATGAACTGCTGCTTGCTGAAATCGGAGAAATCGGCGTCAATGCTGGTGTAGCGGGCGTAGTCCAGCAGCAGGCCATCAATATCATATTTCCCGGCGATCTCCCTGATAATGTTCAGGGCCCTTTCCTGTATCTCAGGCCGGGCGGGATTTACAAATGCATTGCGCCCGGTGGAGGTAACGGGCACGCGGTTGCCGTTCACATCGCACACAATGGTCTCATACTCGCTCCGGAATGCGGGATCGTCAAACACTTTGCCGATGCCCCGGTTGCCATCCCCTTCCACAAAAGTGACGATGGAGGCATACACCCGGAAGGATCTTTTCCTGGCTTCACGGATCATGTACCCGGCATAGTCAAGCCCAGCGGGCAGGGATTTGCCATCCATTTCCGTAGCCGGTGCAGCATAGGCGCTGGGGTACATCGTGTAGCCGGTGGTGCCTTTTACATCTATCACCAGGCCGGTAACGCCCGTTTCCTTCAGGGTGTCCAACACCTTCTTTATTTCGTTGGTGTCATTCAGCCGCCCATAGGTACCGAACACATTGGAGCGGGCATCCACCCACACCAGCACATTCCTGCCCGGCGTTATCACGCCGCTGCTGTCTTCCGGCGGAACCGGCGCGGGGTCTGCGGTCCCGGACTTTTTGCAGGCGGCTCCCATCAGCAGGCCGCCATACAACAGGTATATGAAAATGCTTTTATTCATGGTTGTACGATTTAAAAATATCAGGGTGCATAGTTGGTAAACTCGTGGGCCATGATGCCGCCGTTGGTCAGCAGCATATACACCTGCATCCGCTCCTTGTTGTTGCTGTAGCCGATGCAGATGTCCGCCGTGCCGTTGCCATTGGCAGTGCCGGTCAACAGGTCCGAATTAAATACATTAAAGGATGCGTACCCCGGATCCGAAGGCGGCAGGCTGATCCTGGAACTGCTGGTCACATCAAACAGGGCCATCTGCACCTTGTTGAGATCATAGGTCTCCAGGTATTTTACAATAGCCAGGTAATTAGCGTTGTTGAAGGAACCATAGGCAGTAGGCATGGTAAACACCACGTTCGGTTCCAGCGTCAGCGCGGCCGTCCTGGTGTTGGTAGCGCCGTTTACCAGGGCTACTTCAAACTGGTAGTTCAGGAAATAGTCGGTGTTGGGCGCGGCGGATATGGGCTGCGCCTCTGCATAATACCCCATGTAGGTGCTGGCATTGCCGGCAATGGACTGGTAGTTCATCACTTCCGGTTCATTGCTCACCAGCGCGCCGTTTTCGATCCGCCATTTATAAATGATGGTGGACTGCCCGGCCGGCGCCATGATCACGGCATCCTTATCCAGGTCGCCGTAAATATTCACCCGGCGGCCTACACCGCCGTCGCCGGTAATACCGGTGGGATTGGTGTTCACCCAGTCCACCAGCTTCACCGGGCTGGCATCCGCCACGTTGTTGTATTTATACAAAATGAAGCGGGCATTCTTGGGCGCCCAGGAGGCGGCCAGCATTTTGCCCATGGTATCGCTCACCAACTGGAATGACAGGCCGGAAATGGGATTGTACATTTCGCCGGTATAAGCGCCGGTAAAGCGGTTGAACACGCTGTATTTAGAGGGGTTGGTCCTGCGCACCAGCACCAGGTTGTCGCCGCTTACCGCGATGCAGGTTTCCATATTGGCGCTAAAGGACAGGTCGGCGCCGGCCCTGGTCCACAGCTTGCGGCTGATGCCCACGCCATAATCCAGCTTCTGCGGTTCCAGCGCGCGCAGGGTATAGGTCCTGGCTACCCCATCCACACCGGTAACGGTAAAAGGCTGGTCCTGCGAAAGATCGATGGCAGTACCACTGGCAATGGAAGCGGTGGAGTGCGGGTTGATCCCGTAGGTAAAAGTAGCATTGGATACATCGGTACCGGGCAGCACGTAGAACAGCACGGCGTCCTCCTGTATTACGCCTTCCACTTCCTGCGGCGCACCGTCCACTGTGAAAGTGATAGCAGCGCTGGCAATAGAAAGGTCTCCAACCTTCCTGGCAACGATCACGTATTCAGACTGCGCGCCATTACCGGCCGTTACGGCGATCTTAAACGGTTGGGTCAGGTCCATTACCCCGCCCAGGGCCGGGCTCATAACGGCATCCGTAGGGATGGTAGCCCGGATGATCAACCTGGTAAGGTCCACCTCATTATCTGAACTTGCCGGGTAATACCAGGGAATATCAAAATAAATGGTATCGTTATTGGCGCTGTAGCGGGGATCAAACAGGCGCTCGCCGCCTTTGCCGTCCATCGTGATATAAATATCGCTTAATGCGCTCTGCTCCTTGCGCACTACCGGGTCGGCCTTACGGCAGGAGGACCACAGGCAGGCGGCCATTACCACAAAGAGGATAGAATGATATATGCTCGGTTTCATGAGATTATTTTTTTGTGTGATACAGGTAAACGCTACCATCCTTTTATCTGGGTCAGCGCAGGATTGTTCTGCAGCTCGGATACGGGAATAGGTATGTAGTACAGGGCCGGTGTAAACTGCCTGTCCATGTTATCACAGTTCACCACTTCATAATTAAACCCGTCATCCGTGGGCGTAACCCGGTGACCGGTAAAGCGTACCCCGTTCAGCACAATATGCGCCTTGCGCCAGCGGCGCAGGTCCCAGTAGCGATGGCCTTCAAAGGCCAACTCTACCATGCGCTCATGCTCTATGGCCTGCATCAGGGTGGTAGCTGCAGCGGCGGTGGTATTCGGCAACCCGCGTTTATTCCGGAGGGTATTCAGCGCCTGCTGCGCACCGCTGATATCATTCAGCTTTGTCCTGGCCTCTGCCGCTATCAGCAGTATTTCGGCATAGCGCAGCTCTATCCAGCTCTGGGTGCTTTTATTCACTACAAAGTCATTGCTGGCAGGGTTCAGCATTTTACGTATATAGTACCCCGTTACTGTTTTGCGCGGCTCCGTGGTAACGGCATATTCGGAAAATCCTTCCGTAGCGTCAGCAGGCGTGGTATTGATAGTACGGTTCTTCCAGGAAGCGCCGTTGTACAGGATGGAAGCGTAGAAACGCGGCTCCCGGTTGCTGTACGGATCTGCCGCCATAGCCGGATCGCTCCAGGAAAATCTGGCGCCATCGCTCATTTCATATTCATCCACCAGCTCGGCAGTAGGCACGCCGTATACCAGGCACTGGCCCGGCGCATCGCCGGGAGGCGCAAAACCAAGATCAAAATTGTGGGTGACCTGCGGCGCTATAAAGTCCAGCTTGAAAATAGCTTCTTTGGTGTTCCTGTTCGTGAAGATGGCGGCATAGTCGGACTCCAGCTCATAATGCCCCTGGGCGGCCAGGTCCATCACGGCCTGTGCGGCATCCGCAGCGTGCTGGTAATAGGTTTGCGCATTAGCGGCGCTTACACCGGTGAGCGCGTCCTGGTTAAATTGCTTCCTGTCATACTCCGCAATACTGGCGGCATATAACCAGGTACGGGCCAGCATGCCGTAGGCGGCGCCTTTGGTAGCGCGGCCGGTATGCGCGGCGTCCCGCTCTTCGGGAAGATGCGCTGCTGCAAAGGCAAAATCCGCAGCGATGAACTTCCAGCAATCCTCTTCGGAAGAACGCTCATGCTCCTTGCTAAGGTACTGTTCAATATTATCCAGCAATATGACGCTGCCATGCAGCTTTACCAGCCAGAAATAAACGTATCCGCGGATGAAGCGGGCTTCCGCCTCGTACTGCACTTTGGTATCCTCATCCACTTTGGCATATTTGGCCAGGCCGTCCAGGAATTCATTCAGGCGGCGGATGCGGGTATAACCCGCAGTCCAGTAATTCAACTGGGGGCCGGCCGCATTTACCCGGGATGCGTCGGTGGCCAGGATGTTCACGGTGCCGTTGCCGGCTACGGTGGAAGTATATTTTTCAATATCGCTCAGCGCGTCTGTAGCATTGCTGTAGCCAATGGGAAAAGTACCGAACTGGAATGTTTTGAACTCGCTGTACATCCCGTTGATATAAAGCTCCATGTTGGCCGGGTTGCTCCACACGGCTGTTTCCGTATAGCGGTCCGTTGGTTGTATATCCACTTTACAGCCATGCGCGGCTGCCATGATGCCAGCGGCCAGTAAAGCGTGTTTTATGGTGATAGTTACCTTGTTCATACGATCAGTGTTATGGTTTAGAAAGTAAGCGTTACGCCGCCTGAATACATGCGCTGCTGCGGGTAGAAACCGTTGTTGACGTTCGGCATTTCAGGATCGATGTATTTCAGCTTGTCCCAGGTAATGAGGTTGAAGCCGGATACATAAAAGCGCAACTGCTGCACCCTGATCCTGCTGAGCAGCCGTTCAGGCACGCTGAATCCCAGTTGCGCCGATTTCAGGCGCAGGTAGGAGCCATCCCGGACCCAGCCGGAATTGGCATGCGCGTTATGCGAAGAGAGCGGCGCCTTATAGGCAGTGAGGCGCGGGTACTTTGCACCCGGGTTATCCGGCGTCCAGGAATCCTCTACCAGGTAATAGGGCGCATTGCCGTAACCGTAGAAGGTTTTGGTAAAAGGCGTATTGTCGTCTATCCCGCTGGTGCCGCTGGAGCCTTCATAAGTGCCTGCCAGGCTTACATTGGCTATTGCAGCGCCCTGGAAGAGGGCGGAGAAGTCGAAGGCGCCATAGCGCAGGTCTATGTTCAAACCATACATCAGTTGGGGCAGGTTGCTGCGGCCCACAAAGGTCATATCGTCGGCACGGGTAATGCGGCCGTCTCCGTTCAGGTCCTTATACTTAAAGAAGCCCGGCGCTATTACCCCGCCGCTGGGAGAGGCACCGTTGGCAGCTTCTTCCCAGGTCTGGTACATGCCGTCCACTACAAAGCCCATCTTGTCGCCAATGCTTCTGCCTACGCGGCGCTGCCATTCGGGGAGGCCGGGGCTTTCATTCATCCGGATGATCTTGTTCTTTGCCCAGTTCACGTTAGCGGTAACATTGTACTGCAGCTTGCCGATGGTATTGCGGTGCCGCAATTGCAGGTCAAAGCCCCGGTTGTCTACAATGCCGTAGTTCAGGCTGGCAGGCGCATAGCCGCCTAGTGAGGCGGGGTACAGGGTGCCCGGGCTGTCCAGGATGTCTTTGGTGATCTTGTAGAACCATTCAAAGTCAAATCCCAGCAGGCCATCGAAGAAAACGGACTCAAAACCGATATTGCTCTGTGTGGATGTTTCCCAGCGGAGGTTCACATTCGGCGGCGCGCTGGTGTACAGGGCAGACACCGGGGTGCCGCCGATCACTACCACGGGATCTTCCGTTAAGGCAAAGGTCTGGAGGTAGGCAAAGCGACTGGTAACGTCATTGCCTACACGCCCAACAGAGCCTTTCACCTTCAGGTAGCTGACGGTTTTACTGAGCTTGTCAAAGAAAGGCTCTTTGCTGATCACCCAGCCGGCGCCTACTGCGGGGAACAGCTCCCAGCGGTGCTCCGGCAGGAAGTTGACAGAAGCATCGTAACGGCTGGCCAGCTCCAGCAGGTACTTATCCTTATAGCTGTAGTTGATACGCGCTACGGCGCCGGCCCTGGAATCGTCTATCTTGCTGGAGCCGGTAGGCGCTATAAGGTCTTCGGTAGCTTTGCTGCCGTAATCAATCTCGTGCAGGTCTGTCAGCGCAAAATTGCTGGCGCCTGTAGAGAAAACATTGGATTGCTGCTGCGACCATTCATACAACAGCAATGCGCTGATGTTGTGGTCTCCCACCTCGGTATTATAAGTGATGCTGGGCTGAAAAGTGCGGCGGCTGTACTGGCTGTAGGACTGGCGCAGCGTGGTTTTGGTGATACCGGGCAGGGTGTTGATGGTGGTATAGTCCCCGCTTACCTGGTCGCGGCGGCGACCCATGACGGTGTAGGGCGTCAGCCAGCCTTTATTTTCGGTGCTGCTTTTATCATAAGCAGTGAGCAGCTTTGCCTCCAGGCCCTTTACCCAGGGCACTTTCACGCGGAAGGTCAGGTTGCCCTGGAATATATTGGCCTGCGCTTTCTGGTAGCCGGACTGCAATACGGAAGCCACGGGGTTTACCCAGCCGGCATTGCTCTGGTACGCTACGGGCAAACCATTGGGCGCATACATCGGCAGGTTGGGCAGCATGCGCACCGCCTGGTAAAACGGGTTAAGATAAGCCGTATTATCAGGCGATATGCCGGGCGTGTTGGTGTGCTGCTGCCGCAGGCCCAGGTCCAGGGCTACGGATACATATTCATTCAACGTAGCGTCCAGGTTGGAGCGCACGTTATAGCGCTTGAAATTGGTGTTCTCCACTACCCCGTCCTGGTCCAGCAGACCACCGGATACAAAGTATTTCGCTTTCTCCGTACCGCCGCGCACGCTGATGTTGTGGTGCTGCGTCATGCTGGTGTTGCCCAGCAGCTCGCCGATCCAGTCGGTATTGCCCAGCAGGGGATTGGTGTTGGTGCCGTTCCTGACGGCATCTATCTGCTCCTGGCTGTATACGTAAGGCACCGGGTCGGCGCCCGTATGGGCCAGGTAATCATTATCCATATCCGTACCCTTGTTATACCATTCCATGTAATCCGGTCCGTTCAGGAATTTGGGAAAGCGGGTATTCGTATTGAAGGTCATGGAACCGTCGTAGGTGATCACCGGCTTTTGGTTCTTACCGCGTTTGGTAGTAACGAGGATAATACCGTTGGCGGCCTGCAAGCCGTATACGGCGGTGGACACCGCATCTTTCAGCACGGTAATGCTTTCAATTTCTTCCGGGTCCAGGTTGGCGAAAGAAGGGCGCTGCACATTGTCCACGATGATCAGCGGGCCCTGGTTAGCGCCATAGGTGCCCACGCCGCGGATACGCAGGGCCGCATCATCCGCACCGGGACGGCCGGATTGCTGCAGGGAAGTGATGCCGGGCAGGCGACCGCCCAGCATGTTGGTAATGTTCATCGTGGGCGCTTTCTTCAGCTCACTGCCGTTGATCTGCGCCACGGAACCGATCACGTTGCTTTTCTTCTGCCGGCCGTAGGCCACCACCATTACTTCATCCAGGTCTTTGAGACTTCGCTCCAGGGTGATCTTCACCGCTTCCCCGGCCCTTACGTCTACGGTGCGCGGTGTAAAGCCCATCATGGAGATCACCAGTACCGCCTTATCCGACGGCAACTGCAGGGAGAATTTGCCGTCTACATCTGACGAGGCGCCCTGGCTGGTGCCTTTAATGAGGATGGAGGCGCCGGGAAGCGGCAGCCCATCGGTAGCAGTCACGGTGCCTGTTACCGTTTTTGTCTGGCCGAAGGAGAGCGGGTGGCACGCAAGGAGGCATAGGAGCAACCATATAGCGCGGCCTGATAAAAAGAGATGCCTTAATTGTTGCATAAACAATTACTTTGGTTAATAAAATGGTGGTTACTAGTTACAGGCTATTCCAGGTTCCCTGAAATAGTGATCGGTTTTTCAAAAGGATGAAGGTATCTGTCCAGCAGCACCGCCACCGCCAGCCTGTTCAGCCGGGCATCACTCCCCTTGCCGGAAAGGGCGATGCCCGCCTTTTCCAGGTCGGCGTTTACCTGTGCTGCGCTGATGTGCGCGCCGGTGGCTGCCAGTATGTCCACAAAGTCCGTTATGGTAAGCTTGTCCCCCGATGCGGACCAGTAAGTATTCAATGCGGGATAGTACGGCCGCAGGCCCTGCACCAGCTCATACCCGCTCACCAGTTGCTGCGGGTAGAACCAGGTTTGATTGGCCCAGCGGTAAGGCACGCCCGCGCCTTTGATGATGCCGGTAGCGCCGATCTTTTGGACGGCTATAAAGTGCGGATCGGCCGGCGTAATGTCTATAAAAGGCATAATGTAACCGTTGGCTTCCAGCAACCGCTGCTGCACCTCGCGCACGGAGAGCTGCGCCGGCTGTTTATCCTGTTGTACGCAAAGCGCCGCCATCATACCCGCCGCCTGTCCCAGTTGCAATACCACCGGCTGCAGGCGGGTGGCCCCGTTCACAATATTGGTAACGCTGATGCTTTTCCCCGTAACGATCAATCCATCCACACCCTGTGGAATGAGGCTGCCCATAGGCACGTTATAAGAAGGCACTTTTATCTTTACAAAATCTATAGCGGGTGCGGAAGGGTTTTTAAGATGATGATGATCTATCGGGTAATCTCCTACGGCAATGCCGGTACGGTATAAAGGCAGCCTGCTTTCATAAGGCCGGGCCACTTCATTCAGCGTCAGTGTCACCAACCCTTTCAGTCGCCGGGACTCCCGGTGGTAGGGGATCATCGGCAGCCTGTCGGCCGTGGGGAATTCATCATCCGCCAGGCCCAGGTGCCGGTAGCCCAATGCCGTTTGCAGGTAGTACACAAAACGCAGCGTGTGGAGCCTGGCCTGCTGCAAGGCGGCGGCTCTTTCAGCCGGTGTGCTTTCCACCAGGTTCAGGTAAATATCATTGCCGCATTTTGGCCAGTTGATCATATACTTATTATGCGGCAGGCGGCCGTACTGCATCATTTTGTAGCAATTGTTCTGCGAGCTGTCGAAGGTAGCGGGATCGCTGACGTCGCAACTGCAGTCGAACTCCGATGCGTGGTAACCTGCCGGCCGGGGAATGGTTTTATCCGCTCCTTTGCCATAGTCTTTCAGAATGGCCACATAGGTAAGGTCCTGCACAATATCATTGGCCTTTTCCGGCGCCAGCTCCTCGCCGGTTTCATGGCGGCTATCCATTCCCAACTGGTATGCAGCACCGGCAGCGGCCATTACATCGCCCAGTTCCGTGGCGTCTATCAATACAGGCGCTACCACCCTGCGCTGCCGCGTTCCCTGCTGCAGGGTTACCATCCACTTGCCCTGCTCTCTTTTTACGGAAGTCCACCCTGTATTATACCATACCTGCAGCTTGCGCTCCGCTGCGGCCAACTGCTTTAATACCTGGTTACCTACGTGCGGCTCAAACAGGGTATTGCTTACCCAGCCCGTAGCCACGGAATCCGGGCCGCCATAATATTGATACAGCCGCTCGCGGAACGCTCCCCATAGCCCGGCCGGCAGGCGGTGGTTCCCGTCAATGGCCGATACGCCGGCCGCGGTAAGCATGCCTCCCAGCCAGGTAGTTTCCTCTGCAATCACCACGCTAACACCCATACGTGCCGCCTGTATGCCGGCCATGGTGCCGGCAGCGCCGCCGCCAATGATCAGCACATCCGTTTGATGGACTTTTTGCGCCTGCAATGGCGCGGTGGCAGCAAGTAGCAGAACGATCAGTATGTGTTTGAGCCGGGCAGTCATGTTGGTTGATACATTTTAAATGGTCAGGGTAATGATGCGGTTATTGCGATAGCTGCTCCCAGGTTTTCCAGACCTGGTAAAGGGCGCGCGGCACATGAAAACATCCTTTCCACTTGCCGCCTTTCAGTTGCAGCAACACCTCCCCTTTCCGGTTCAGGTAGCCGAACCACTCCCCGTGCTGCTCATCCCTGAAATGCTGCCAGGTATAGCGGTGCACGGTCTCAAACCATTGCCGGCAGCGCTCGTCCCCGGTAAGCGCATATCCTTTGGACAGGGCCACCAGGGCCTCCACGTGCACCCACCATAGTTTCTGGTCCCATTCCAGTTGCTGCGGCGGATGCCCCAGCAGGTCCATGAAATAAAAGATGCCTCCCTGCTCCTTGTCCCATCCATATTCCAGCGTATGCAGCATAATATCGCAGGCTTTGCGCACCAGCGCTTTATCCTGCAGGCGCTGGCCCAGGTCCATGATAAACCACATGGCTTCTATGGCATGACCGGGATTCAGCAGGCGGCCGTCAAAGCTGTCGGAGAAGCGGCCGTCTGCATACACGTTCTCCACGATCAGCCCGTGTGCGGGCTGGTAGAACACTTCCATCACCTCATGGATCACGGCGGGAATCAGCTCATTCACCTGTTGGGCGCCGAGCAGGTGCTCCAGCTCCAGCGACAGGTTACAGAGGATCATGGGCAGGCTGAAGCCTTTCAGCGGGCGGGTGCCGGCATAGGCCTTACTGTACACGCCTTTCCAGTTATCTTTTCTCTGCAGTATATTTTTAAAGGTGCTGACGGCTATCTCTTTATAGCGGTCGTCGGGAGCGGCTTTATCCAGGGCGGCAAAGGCCATGGCGGCAAAGCAATCGCTGAAAATATTATAAGGCTGGGTCAAAGGCCTGCCATCGGCCGTTAAGGAAAAATACCAGTTGCCGGCGGCATCGCGGCCATACTTTTCCATGAAGGCCGCGCCGTGCAGCGCCATCTGCAGCCACTCTTCCCTGGGGGCTACATTATTATACATATAACTGAAGCACCAAACCTCCCGGCCCTGCAGCCACATGAACTTATCGGTATCGAATACACGTCCGTCCCGGAGCAGGCAGGTATAATAGCCACCGTGCTGCTCGTCTTTGCTATGCTTCAACCAGAAAGGCAGTACGCGCTCCAGCAACTCATCCCGGTAAAGGGCGGCATAGCTGGCTTCCGGGGGCGCTGCTGCTAAAGTATCCTGTACCATGCTCCTGTTCTGTACATCATCTGTCATAAAAACCGCTATGTTTATAATTTATTTTACTTTTACAGGTAAATTTATAAATTAAATAATTAACTAGGTAATAGTTTTTAAATTATTTTATTTAACTCAGCGCATTTTGTTACTTTTTACTAAAACCTATTCTATTATCTTAGAACAATGAAAAAAAGTAATCCCAGCCAGTCCATGGTGAATCAAAGCATATTTGACATCTTTTCAGATGAGACCATTTCGGGGGTAGCTTACAAGAATAAAGCGCTGAAACGCGCTATCATCAACCACCTTGACCAGACCGGGAACACCACTATCACCGACCTGGCCGCCGCGCTGAACATCAGCGTGCCCAAGACCACCAGCCTTATTAATGAGCTGATAGGCGACGGGCTGGTGAAGGACCAGGGGAAAGTGGACTCAAAGGGAGGCCGGCGGGCCAGCCTGTACGGGCTGGTAGCGGAATCCGCCTTTTTCATGGGCGTGGACGTGAAGCATTATTATGTGAACATAGGGCTGCTGGACTTCAAGAAGAACCTGGTAACATCGGAAATGCACGTGCCCTACCAGCTTGCCAATACGCAGGAATCATTTGACCAGCTTATTAAAATCATACAGGATTTTATCAGCAACCTGCCGGCAGCTACCCGGAACATACTGGCCATCTGCATGAACCTTTCCGGCCGGGTAAACAGCGAGAACGGGTACAGCTACAGCTTTTTCCATTTTCATGAAGAGCCGCTCAGCACCACTATCGAGCAGATCACCGGCATTCGCACCTACCTGGAGAACGACTCCAGGGCCATGGCCTACGGGGAGTTTCACCGCGGCATTGTAAGGGATGAAAAGAATGTGCTGTTCGTGAACCTGGACTACGGTATTGGCCTGGGCATTATGATCAACGGGCAGATATACCGCGGTAAATCGGGCTTTGCCGGCGAGTTTGGCCACATCCCGCTGTTCACGAACGAGATCATCTGCCACTGCGGCAAAAAGGGCTGCCTGGAAACGGAAGCCTCCGGGCAGGCGCTGATACGCCTGTTCCGGGAAAAGATCGCGCAGGGATCTTCCTCTTCGCTACTGCAGCACGACAAGCTGCCGGACCCGCTGCACCTTTCTTCCATTATAGCCGCTACCCGCAACGAGGACGTGCTGTGCATAGAGCTGATAGCGGGCATTGGCGAGAAGATAGGCCGGGGCATATCCGTACTGATCAACATATTCAACCCGGAGCTGGTGATCCTGGGAGGCATCCTGTCGGAAACAGACGAGTACATCCGCCTGCCCATACGCAGCGCGCTCAATAAATACTCCCTCAGCCTGGTCAATAACGATACGCAACTGGTAATGTCCCGGCTGCAGGAAAAAGCCGGCGTGATCGGGGGCTGCCTGATCGCCAGGGATAAACTGTTATCCTTCCCATGATCCTTTCGGAAGAGAATATTTATTTATTGCTCTAGTTTTTAAATTTTTTTATTAAGTTTGTCCTAATTGACGATAAATATCACTTATCTCTGTTAAGATAAACATCATGAAGCAATTACTTACCCGTTCCGGCCGGCTGGCCCTGCTGCTGATCAGCAGCCGCCTGTGCCTTCCTTTCCAGGCCTCCGCGCAAACACTGCCCGCCCAACTGAACCAGCAACTGTTAGATGCCAGCCAGGGAAGCATCGTGGAGCTGCCCGGCCTGTTAAATGAACAGATCACGAAGATCGGTTATGAGAAGATCGTGCTGCCCGGTCCTCAATATATTATATCAGACGATCCCGAGTACATACGCGTGCCGGAAGCCATTGCCCTGCAGGAGCAGGTAAAGCCCGGCGCGGTACGCTTATATGTGTATAATGTGAACGGTGTAAAAGAACCGGCAAAGATCACCACCAAAATAGTGGCGGTGATCAAAAACACCGGCAGGGAGGTGATGCACCTGCGCATGCTGAAATATTCCTCTCAAAAGCCCGGCGTCAGCTACTTCCAGGTAGGTAAGCAGGGACTGGCGGATTATTTTGCCGCAACGCCGCAGGCTACCGTACGCACCGTAAAGCCCGGGCAGGTGGTAGCCATTGACCCGGCGCAGGAAAAAGCGCTGGTAAAATATGATGAGCTGGTGCACGGCATCTACGAATTTGTGACCGACCAGCCGGGCGAGATCAGCGTGCTGCAAACCAGCCCGGAAACGCCCATTGCCACCGCATTGAAACGCGCGCCGGTATTGCATTCCAAAAGTCACAGCGGCGCCGGCCGCGGCCTGTTTGGCGTAAGCAACTACGAGGTACTGAGCGGGGACACGCTGGATACCCGGAACGGTATGGTGCAACTGGTGCTGGCCGACGGGAAAGATGATCCCTGGGTGCTGGGCCGGGAAGGCACTACCGGCGCCCTGGCTACACTGGCCGGCAACTATGGCGTGCTTTACAACGTGGAGTTGAAATGGAAAAGCACGGACGGAAAGGGACTGGCCCTGGTAACCTGGAACGCGCGCAGCGACAATAACCAGTGGTGCGGCGGCATGGCCAATACAATGGTGGTAAGCAAAGGCAAGTTCCGGGAAGGCATCATCCAGCTACCTGCTGACCGCCTGATCACCAAAAGGGCGCCTGAAGCCATTTTAGTACAGGTGTTTCCGCCGGCAGCCAACGGAGCAGTACAAACGATCCGTTTTACCTATTCACCGCCGGGCGCGTCCTGCCTGCCTACCCCGCTGATATTTATTCCAATCGACATGCAACCTTAATACCAGATCAACCCACTTTGTCCTAACCTGTTATCTCCACAGGAGACGCAAGCAAAGTAGCAAACGGAAGGGAACTGGCTGAAGCGATGCTTTGGCGGTTCCCTTTTCCTTTATGGCAGGTTGTTAATTTTTTGCTGTATCCCCTCTTTTTCCGTCTGCGTTTTGGCCAACGCACGGGCCTGCTGGTAGTTCATTTTCGCCTTCCTGTCGTCAATGCCGGTATACAGTTCCCCCAGCAGCAGGAAATAGAAATGGTTATTCTCCAGCTTCAGTTTTTCCGCCTCCCGCAGGGCCTCGTGTTGCCCGTTGGCCTTGTATAAGGCGAAAGTTCTGTTCAGGGCTACGCTGGGGGAATAGTTGATCATCAGCAACTGGTTGTAGAGCTGCAGGATGGCTTCCCATTTTTCCGGTGTATCCGCTTTCTGGCAGTGCCAGTACGCAATACGCGCCTCCAGGTGGTAGGAGCTTATTTCATTACCTTCGGCGGAAAGGTCCAGGAAATGCATGCCCTGGCTGATCAGCGCCGTGTCCCACAAAGCGGGGTCCTGCTGCTCATACAGCACCTGGGACATTTCCTCCGTTTGCCGGGCGCCAAAGCGGGATGCATGAAAACACATGAGCGCCAGCAGGGCATTGGTCCGGGGCAGGTTGGTCCTGTCGTATTCCGTGAGCATAACGCAAAGGCGCATGGCTTCCAGGCACAGGTCTTTCCGCAGAATCTGGTTTTGCGTTTTGGAGTAATATCCCTCGCTGAAAAGCAGGTACAGCACGTGCAGCACATTATCCAGCCGCTTGCTGATCTCCGGTTCCGGCGGCAGTTCCATTTTTATATTCTCCGTCCTTAATTTTTCCTTTGCCCGGAACAGCCTTTTGTTGATGGTTTCCTTGTTGGATAAAAATGCTTCGGCAATCTCATCGATACCAAAACCGCACAGGATGCGCAATGCCAGCCCTATCTGGGCTTCGCTGGCAATGGCGGGATTGCATACGGCAAAGAGCATCTGCAATTGGCTGTCTTTGATATTCTGCAACGAAAAATCCAGGGCTGCTTCATCCGTCTTCTCCTGGCGGGAGGTCAGCTCCGGCATCACCTTTTCTGTAAATATCCTGTTCCTCCTGAAATGATATAAGGTTTGCTGCCTGGCTACGGTGTACAGCCATGCAGCAGGATTGGGAGGCATGCCTTTGGCCGCCCATGTTTCCGTGGCCAGCAGGAATGTTTCGCTCACAATGTCCTCCGCCAGTTCAATATGCTGCAACCCGTATATTTTACTGATCACCGCTACCATTTTGGAAAACTCCTGCTGGAATAACTGTTTTAACGCTGCCTGTTCCATTTTTATCATCAATGGCAACAAAGCCCGCTCGGCTACAGGAGCAGGCTTTGCTGGTGCAATACCTGTTTATTCAAAAATAGGCCGGATCTCCACGCTGCCGCCGGCGTCCAGTGCGGGGCACCCATGCGCCAGGGTGGTGGCGTCATCGAGGTTATCCGCCTTCACCAGGATAAAACTTCCCAGCCGCTCCCTGATCTCCACGAAAGGACCATCTGTCACCACACCGCCGGCTTTCAGCACTTTACCTTCCATAGCCAGGCGGGGACCGTTGCCGGCTAATTTGCCCTGTGCGGCAATACCGCCCACCCAATCCTGCCATTTTTTGCCGAGCGCCTGCATTTCTTCTTTAGGGGTGTTGCTGTAATCATAGCTTGGTTGACGGAATAATAACATGAACTCTTTCATTTTTGATAGCTTTAATCGTTATTGAATATATACATTACACCTCAATAATGATCGAGACCGGGTGAATTGGACATCCACGACCTACTTTTTTGCTAAGTTAGCATGATAAAACAAACGCAGCTATGGCCGCTTTTGGCAGCAGATATGAAACCGATGCCCGTCTGGCGGGCGTATTGAGCCATTTTTATGTGATATCCGTGCCTGAAAATGCATCGCCCGGGGAGCAGCACCTGTCGCCCAACCTGGAAATGATGGTGGTCTTTAATTTCGGGCCGCCGGTGTCCTTTTCATTTGCGGATGCAGCTATCGGCGGGCACGCCATTGACCGCATCGGCATCCTGGGCCCGCTGCGCAAAATGATGAACTATGCCCTGCCGCCGGGCGCCGACCTGCTGATACTGCCGTTTATCCTGGACGGGTTTTACCGTTTCCTGCCCCTCTCGCCGGACAAGCTGGAAGAGACCGGGGTGCAGGCGCACACGCAAAGGCTGGAGGATATCTGGCAGATGCTGGCCGCCCTCCCTGAACCGGGAAAGCGGATTGCAGCGCTAACCGACTACCTGCTGCTGCACATCCCGCAAAGCGAAGCAGCCACCCAACCTATGCTGGACAATGTGGCCGCCCTGCATGATCCGCTGCTGAACCCGGTAAAGGTGATCGCGGACAGGTACGGCCTTTCCGAACGGACCGTACAACTGCGTTTCCGGAAATATGTTGGCTATTCCCCAAAGGAGCTGCTGCGTTTCCTGCGCTTCAAGCAGGTATTGTCCTCCCTGCCTGGTCAGCCGAAAGCAAAGATCAACTGGCTTGAGCTGGTGGTACAGTATGGCTACCATGATCAGAGCCACCTCATAAAGGATTTCAAATATTACACTGGTATATCCCCGCAGCAGTTCCAGCAACTGCATGAGGCCGGCAACTTTTGTGTGGGCAGGGATTGATGGTTTGGGGAAATTATTTTTTTGATTTACCGGGCTTTTGCTTACTTTTGCCATCCCAAAAAAGAAAGGCCGCGTTGGTCAAGGGGTTAAGACGCATCCCTTTCACGGATGAATCACGGGTTCGATTCCCGTACGCGGTACAAAAAAGTTAAAAGGTTTTAAATTCAATAATTTAAAACCTTTTTTAATTCTACACGTTTACATATTGTTCAATCCCAGTGAGTATGTTGTGCATATAACGTATAACAAGACCATAATACAAATCAATTTATCTTTTGTCCAATCCTTTCTTAACAATCTGGATATGATTAACTGGAATTAAGCCAATGATTGAACAGTTATTGATTGCTAAAAAATTTAGTATTCCTGTTAAAAAAAATTGCTACCTTTGAACAATGAGAGGTTTTAATTATAAAAAAGCCGTTCAGGCGCTAAACTATCTTGCTCAAAAAAGCGGTGGAGCGCTAAATAAAATGAAAGCCATCAAATTGATTTGGCTTGCGGATAGATTGCACCTTAGAACTTATGGCAGAACTATAACCGGTGATGTCTATTTTGCGCTCCCTTATGGTCCGGTTCCTTCTACAACACGAGATATCCTGGAATTAAACTCTTTCTCATTAAGTGAAGATGAGCTAAGCTATTCCAACGAATTTATTGTAATTACTGACAAATTCAACTACAAAACAAATAAAAACTCAGATACAAAGGTATTTTCCCAAACAGATCTTAACGCTATTCAAACTATCTGGGAAAATTATGGTGCCTGCGATCAATTCAAACTTAGCGAACTATCGCATCAATTCCCTGAATGGCAAAAATATGAATCTGCTTTAAATCAAAAGGTTGCTTCAAGATTTGAAATGGATTATCTTGATTTTTTTGAAAATATACAAGATGGTTCTGATCTGTTCATAGATGATCCCTCTTCTATTCAACTTTCAAAAGATATTTATTTAGAAAGCCAAAAGATATCATCCATCTTATAATGAAGATACCATTTGATTTGTTTTTATCCGCTGTGCGGGAAAGAAAGGTATATTATTTTACGACCCCAAAGATAACTACAGGAGTTCCTCATTACTTTATATGTATTAAAAAAACTGATGAAAGTCTATTAGTCTTCACCTGTTGCACATCACAATTTGAATCCCGGAGAAGGTTCATTGAATCAAGAAACTTACCCAATGAGACCCTGGTCTATATAAAACCAAATGAAGATAGCAGTCCCTTTACCAAAGAGACATTTGTAGATTGTAACAATTGCTTTATATATACTGCTAATGAGTTTAAGAAGATGTATGATTCCTCTATAATTCAATACTCAGGCGAAATATCTGATATTTACTATGAGCAAATTATTATTGGCCTCCGGGCGAGTCCTCTAATAGAAGAAGAAATTAAAGCTATTTTACCTTCAGAAGATGATTTTTTAACCGTTTAAAAAGTCTTAGCGCATTTGTACACCTATAGAACGCTAGCTACCTATACCCGCCAACACTTTCAAATCCCCCAGGAAAAAGTTCGAGAACTTTTCGATAGGGGGTACAAATGAAGCCGGCGCTTCAAATTATGAAGGGTTGCTCTTTTACGAGCACCCTTTTTTTGTTGATAGCAAGGGCATTATCTTCAAACACCCGATGGTTGGATGACCGTCCCTTAAAACCTGACTTGCAACCCTGCTGCAGCGTAAATCGATCCCCGGAAAGAATATCCTTTGTCCTGAAAGATTGTCTTCAGACTCCTGTCAGTTATCTGTGCGGTGCGTGTAGCATTCAAGCCGAAAGTGACGGGGATGGTCATGCGTTTCCCTAACTTTATTTCCGGGCGCAATCCGAAGACAACATATTGATGGGTGAATATTTTATCCTTCCCTTCCTGTTCCAGTAAGGCCATCTGCCCGTTAACCTCCATCACCAGGTTTAGCTTGATGTTTTCATTAAATGTGTAGCCTGCTGACACTTCAAGACCATCCCTCAACGAAGCCTGTACCGAATAACGCCCTGCTGTTCTCCAGCTAAGGTAAAAAGCGGGAAATAGCATGGGAAACCCGAAAGAGTTGTTTAAAGCAAGCCCGCCACCCAGGTCCAGGTTGGGCCTCAAATGACGGATAAATACCCCGCTAATGCTGCCCAATACATTTTTGAACCTTATTTGCGACAGATCAGTAGTGGGCATAAAGATTCCGACACCAACACCCGTTCTGAGCGACCACCGGTCGTTTAATGGCCGCTGGTAGTTCAGGCTCAGGCCTGCATTTAAGACCTTGTCGACAACCAACGGCCGGGTAAAATTCTTATTGTTAAGATCTACGTAGGCTCCCCCAACACCGATAGACCACATGGTTGGACGGTTCAATTCGTTTAACTCTTTGGACAGGGGGATGTTGATACCGGCCTGGTAGACGATGGCCGAACCCTTGCTATTTCCTATTCGCTGACGGGAATCACCTTCCGTCATCTGGTAGCCGGACGTTCCGAAATACTCGGTCTTGAAAAAGGCCTGTGCATTGCTTTTCGTAGAAGCAATACCTATAACCAACACACTTATCAATAATGATCTCATAGCTTTTAAATAAACAGTTTTCACTAAATCAAACATTCTTGGCATTTATTGGAACAAAGATGAAGCGGGTAGCTGCAGGGTAGAAATTGTTTTGACTGATGGGCGTTTTGCTTTGACGCCTGGTAACCAGGCTGAAGGCTATATACCCTTAACTTTGCCGTATGACGCTTCTAAAGAAATACGACCGGTTTGTAATACTGATCTGGATTTTCCTGACCATTGTTTTCTGGGTTCGGTATATACCAGACTCCTCTATGCTGGAAGGTGGTTTGCTGGCAATCAGCATCATGTCATGTTTATACCCATTCACAACCTATTTGAGCAAAAGCCTGCTGCAAAAAGCAATGAGACAAAACCGGATGCTTTTGTTTACCGGGCAGTTTTTCCTGGTGTCAGCAATATCTGCGCTATTTATACCGGTTATTTTGCATGGTTTTCTCTACCTGGAAGAAAGCGGCTTTCTTCCCCCGTCGGAACTGCTGTTGGGGAGGAATCTCTTCAGCATTATGTATATAAATGCACTCCTGGTGGCGTTGTTTGTGAATTTCGGATTTTGCGGATTGCGTTTCCACGAGGAGAGTATGAAATTGCACGAAGCGCTGGTTAAATCCCAGTTGCAGATACTTCAGCAGCAGATCAGTCCCCATTTCATGTTTAATGTATTGAACCACATTAATATATTGATGCAGGAGGATGTAAACTTAGCATCTTCATTGCTGATAAGGTATTCCAAGATACTGCGCTATCAACTGGATGGCAGCAAAAACAGCAAGGTAAGCATAGCGGAGGAGGTTCAATTTCTAAAAGACTTCATTGAGATAGAAAAAGTGAGATGGGGAAATGAGCTGGCCATCAATTGTTCGTGGAAGATCGAGGATAACCATAAAGCATTTCCTCCCTTATTATTAATCACCTTTATTGAAAACGCCTTCAAGCATGTGGCCCGGGGAATTTCAGAAATGGTTTATGTAAACATAACTTTTGAGCAAATAGCTGATTCAATTTGTCTAGAGGTTGAAAACTCTAAATCAGGCATTCAACAGGAAAAAGATCCCGTTTCGGGAATAGGACTGAAAAATGTGAAAAAACGTTTGGAAATTCTTTACGGAGAGCATTACGATTTGACGATCAGGGATGCTGAAACGACTTATTATACTAAACTGGTTATCAAATTATAAGTTATAAATGTTATGGGAGAAATAGTGTCTAAACAAACAAGCAACCTGCTTTTAAAGTGCCTCATTGTGGACGACGAGCCGATCGCCATAAAAGGAGTGGCTAACTTTATTAACCAACTGGATTTCCTGGAAGTTGCAGATACCTGCACCTCTGCCATGAAAGCAACGGAGATCCTGAAAACGAAGGATATTGACTTGATGTTTCTGGATATCAATATGCCAATGCTTTCGGGACTTGAATTTTTGCAGTCTTTGGATAAATCTCCCCTTACCATCTTAACCACCGCTTACTCCGAGCACGCGCTGGAAGGCTTCCGGTTGAATGTGGTAGATTACCTGGTGAAGCCTTTGGAGTTTCAGCGCTTTTTCCAGGCAGCAAACAAGGCGCTGAGCATATTCCAATCCCGTCTCATTTTGCAAAATAGCAAGGATGGGGCGGATGCCGATATGTATATCAGGCAGGGAGACACCTTTCAGAGAATTATCTGGCAGGACATTCTATTTGTGGAAGGAATGCAGAATTACCTGAAACTGCATTTTAAAGAAAAGACCTTCATTATCCATCAAACCATGACCTCCTTAGAGGAAATGCTGCCGAAAGACGCTTTTTTCAGGATACATCAATCCTACCTGATCAATACGCATAAAATTGATGCTATTTCTGGAGGACGGGTTTTTATTGACGGCAAACAGCTCCCTATTTCACGCTACAGAAAAGAAGCGCTGCTTAAAGCGGTAGTGTACATTAAGTTGATAAGCAAATGAGCAGTGGCCCCCTCCCCCGGCAGCCGCTTTTTTCGTATTTTTGACATCATGCTTACCGATCAGGCCACCTATAACCGGAAGAGGTTCAGGAACCAAATATTTATTTTTGTTATCAAGCTGCTGGTATACCTGGGACTAACCTACTTCAGCTTCAGTCAACGCGACCTGTTTAGCAAGTACCATTGGCTGGAGCGGGCTACAAACGCCCTTTCCCTGTTCCTGGGGGCCAATCTCCTGATATCCGTCGGCTGGATCGTCACCATCTTCTGGTACCTGCAAAAGCACCGCCTGCAGAAACTGACACGCGACAACTTCGTGTTGGGTATTAACCGCATTACCTCCGTGCTGAATACGGTTTTCCTCCTGGTGGCCATGCTGATCTTTTTCGGGCAGAAATTATCCGAGCTGTTCTTCAGCCTTAGCATCGCCGCGGCGGCGCTCGCCCTGCTGTCCAAGGACTATATTACGAATATGATCAATGGCCTGATCATTATGTTCTCCGATCAACTGTCGCTCGGCGACCAGATCAAGGTGAACGAATACCGGGGCAAAGTGCTGGATATTACGCTGGTGAACGTAGTACTCCAGAATGAGGATGATGATATCGTACTGATCCCCAATTCCGTGATCTTTTCCTCTATGGTGATCAACCAAAGTAAACAGAACATCAAAAAGCTGACCATAGAGTTTGAGCTGGACTTAAAGCACCACATCTCTCCCGAGATAATAGAGAAAGAGCTGAAGACCGTGCTGCTTCCTTTTTCCAGCAACATAACAGACAGCAGCTTTTCACTGAAGATACTGGAGATAAAGAAAGATGCCGTACACTACAAGATACAGTTCCTGATGCCGCGGCCGGATAAAGAAACCGAGCGCAAAATAAAACGGCTGCTGAACAGCACTATCCTTTCCTTTTCCGGCAGGGAGGTGAATACCCACCAGGATGCGGATTAATAGCAGGTATTTAACTATAAAAACCTCCACATGAAGTTCCTTTCCCTCCAACCCTTTGTTCCTTCAGGAAGCGACTTTGAAAAATCAAAGCAGCTCTTCCTGGCATTAGGGTTCAACATCAGCTTTGAAGCCCCGGGCTATGCCGGCTTTGAGAAAGATGAATGCAGGTTCATCCTGCAGCATTATGACGCGCCCGAATTTGCGCAGAACTTTATGCTGACCGTCCGGGTGGAAAATGCCAGCGCCTTCAGAAGCTTTGTTCTGGAGCAGCAATTGCCGGAAAAGTTTGGTATCCGTGTGGGCGACGTTAAGCAACAACCTTACGGCAAAGAAGTAAATATCATAGATGTGGCAGGCGTATGCTGGCATTTTGTTGAATAGCGGCTACTCTTTCCCCTCCACCAAAAACTGCCGCAGCACGCTTAACATCGGGTAAGCGGTATTGGCATTGGTAAAAGCCACGTAGCCCATTTTCAGGTCCTTATACACCTCAAAATGGCACCTGAAATCGCCATTGTTCCCGCCATGGCCAAAAGATTTACCGAAGGGCGTTTCCCGTATCTCCAGGCTCATACCCATATAGGCAGGGATGGCCGGTTTTTCTTCCCCGGGATCATAATTGAAATCGGATTGTTTCTGCAACATGGTATGGTAGGTCTCCGCGTTCAATCCTTTTTGCTCCAGCAGGTACAGCATAAACCTGGTAAAGATACGGGCCTCCGTATGCATGGAATAAGCCATACCAGGGGATGCCGGCAATTCATCATAAACGGGGAGCATATCAAAATGCCCGTTGGCGACCATCTGTTTCAGGGAATCATTCCTCGAAAAGAACGTATGATAAAGCCCCACCGGCTGTATCACCTCCTCCTGTAAAACCTGCTCCACCTTCTTCCCGGTAATTTTTTCCACCACCATTTTCAGGTACTCAAAGCCTTCGCCGGAATAATTATATTTTGTACCGGGGGTGAACAGCAGGTTCAGTTTCCCGTCCTTATTCATCCATCGCCAGTTGGGGAAGCCGGTACGATGCGTGAGCACATGCCTGGCCGTTATCAGCTTATAACGCTCATCGTAAGCGATGTCTTCATAGGGTAAGTAGAGATAGAGCGGCTTGTCCAGGTCAATGACCCCACGCTCCGCCAGCCTCTGTACCGCAAAAGCAAACACCGGTTTGGTAACGGAAGCTGCTTCGAAAAGCGTGTGCTCGTCTACTTTCTCGCCGGTAAAAGTGTTCCGGACACCATATGTTTTATAGTACACCAATCGCCCGTCCTTTATCAGCGCAAGTGAAACGCCGGGGATCTGGTAGTACTTTTGATAGGTGGTTATAAAATGATCCACCTTACCGGCGCTGGCCGGCCCGAAATCATGGAGAACGCCTTTATCCGGGATCAGGTCCGGTACCGGGGTGCCGGCAATGGCAAGCCCGGGAGCGGGATTCATCTGCCCCGTTTTCGCCGAAATTACCAGGGGGGTAGCCTGCCCAAGCGCATACACATTTTTCCCGCTTTGGAAATAGCTATCCGGCAGGCGTATCTCGTATTCGCCACCCGGTACTTCCACGGAATAGTTGCCCATGCTATCCAGGCCGGCAGCTACCCAGCAGGCCGGGTTTTGCACCGCATGCAAACGGACCTGCCCCGGCAACGGCTCTTTCATGGGCCGGTCCCAGTTGACTTTCCCGGCAACGGTGGCCAGCTTTTCATCAGCAGGCAACAACATCACATCTCCCAGGCTGTTGGGGTTCCTGAACTTATAACCCCCTTTGCCCCAACCGGTAAAAGAAAAGCTGCCGTCTCCATCCTTGTCAAACACCAGGAAATCAAAACCCACCGATTTTCCTACCGCCATCTGCTCACCCAGGTCAATGCGCCATTCATAGTAGCGTACATGGCCCTTCCTGGCAAAGCCCACCTCCGCAATATCCCAGGAGGCGCTCCGGGCAAAGGGGTCGTACATGGCCTGGTTCGTGTTGCGCAGTTTTTTGCTGTACATAAACGAGGCCACTCCGGAACCGAAAGGCAGGTGCCGCGCGTCAATACTCAACTCCAGCCCGTCCTGGGTGTCAAAGCGGACATTTTTAGTGGTGTCTTCTATAAAATCGTTGTCCGTTACGGTAAAAGCAATATATAAAGAGCGCTCCTCCAGCCGGTAGCCCAGTTGAAAAAAGCCGCTGAAATCAGCACCATCTGCAGGGCCCGTTTCCGATATATTCGTTTTGATCTGGTATTTAACAGTTGTTTGCGGCCAGTCGGAGAGATCGCCGTCCACAGTTATTTTACCAAGGGGGTAGGCATAAGCCACTTTGCCATTATGGGCCAGCAAAGATTGGCAGAGCAGGAGACATAGTGCAAAGAGGCCAACTGGTTTTACCGGTAGTTTTAACATATACCGTTATTTAGGGGATGAATGAATATAATAATGACGGGACGAACGGCCAATAGTTGCATGACCGGGCTGATTAAATTTTTCCCTTTTGCGTAACATCTTTTCCCAATCGGAGATAAAACTCCCCCTCCGCCACCGCACCTTTGCACGCTAAAACCGCCCCCTTATGAAATATCTTGCTACCAGCTTCCTGCTGCTGATAAGCGCTGCTGCGCTGGCGCAACAACAGGACACCATCGCCCGGAAGAAGGCGCTCCGGGCCGTAGAGGTCACCGGTAAAACCCGGCTCCGCAAAGCGAAGGAACAGGCTTTTACCATCACCGCCGTGGATGCCCGGCAACTGCACAATACCACCAGCAACATCAACCAGGTGCTGAACCGTACCAGCGGTGTCCGTATCCGCGAAGAAGGCGGGCTGGGGTCTACCTACAGCTTCTCGCTCAACGGCTTTACCGGCAAACAGGTAAAGTTCTTCCTGGACGGCGTGCCCATGGACAACTTCGGCTCCTCGCTTACGCTGAACAACCTGCCGGTAAATATGGCGGAACGGATAGAAGTGTACAAAGGCGTAGTGCCCATCCACCTGGGCTCCGATGCGCTGGGCGGCGCGGTGAACGTGATCACCAACCAGCATATAAAAAAGTACCTGGACGTATCCTACAGCTACGGCTCCTTTAACACGCACCTGGCTTCGCTGAATGCGCGTCATACTACCAGCAGCGGTCTTATGATCAACGTCAGCGCCTTTCATAACTACTCCGATAACAGCTATAAAGTGAACGTAGAGATCCCTGACCCGGAAACCGGCATCTTTGGCCCGGAGCAGAAAGTGCGCCGCTTCCACGATGCCTACCGCTCTACCATGGGACAGGTGGAGCTGGGCGTGGTGAATAAAAAATATGCAGACAAGCTGCTCTTTGGCCTCATAGCCGCCGATAACCGGAAAGAGCTGCAAACCGGCATCAGCATGGACCAGGTGGCGGGCATGGCTTTCAATACCAGCCAGTCCTTCATTCCTACCTTCAAATACCGGAAGGAAAACCTGTTTACGGAAGGGCTTACGCTGGTAGCCAACGCCAACTACAGCTTTGTAAAGGCGGGCATTACAGATACCAGCTCCCGCAAATACGACTGGTATGGCAACTATACCCCCAAATCTTCCAGCAGCACCTCCGGGGAGATCTACTATAACAAAACACTGTTCCGGTTCAGGGACCGCAATGCCTTTGCCATGGCTAACCTCAGCTATGCCCTGGGGCAGCACGCCTTCAGCCTGAACCATACCTACAACCGTTTCCGCCGGCAGGGCGAAGATCCCATCAGCAAATATCCCATCCCCTTCTCGGAGCCTAATATCATCAGCAAGCATGTGTCCGGGCTGGCTTATACCTATACCGCTGCGGATAACCGCTGGAGCGCTACCGTATTCGGGAAGCTCTTCAGCCAGTCTGCCAGTACCGTAAATGCGGAATGGGGCGGATATGAGCCGTTGCAGGCCAGCTACACCAAAGCCGGTTACGGCGCGGCCGCCACTTTCCATGTATTCCCCTGGGCGCAGCTAAAAGCGTCCTATGAAAATACCTGGCGCATGCCGGAAGGGGAAGAGATGTTCGGGAACGGGCTGCTGCTGGTCAATAACCCGGCCCTGAAACCGGAGCACAGCCATAACATCAACGCGGGGCTGCTGCTGATCAAAACGCTGGGGCTGCACAGGCTGGAAGGGGAAGTGAACTACATCTACCGCAAAGCCGGCGATTTCATCCGGCTGGAATCCGATGGCCAGATCAGCCGCTACAGCAACCTGGACAGCGTGCGCACCAGCGGCGTGGAATGGACCGTGAAATATGTGTACAACAAGGCCTTCTCCTTTGAGCTGAACGGTACCTACCAGAATACGCTGAACGTAAAGGAATTTGACAAGGGCATCCGCAACTATACTTACTGGGACCGCCTGCCCAATACGCCTTACCTCTTCGGCAACCTGGACCTGGGCTACCGCTTCAGCAATGTGCTGCGCAGCGGCAATGTGCTGTCGCTGAACGCAGGCGCCACCTTCGTGGAGGAATTCTACCTCTACTGGCCCAGCCAGGGCAGCGCCGGCAGCAAGTTCATCATCCCGGAGCAGTTCACGCAGCACGCAGGCGTCACCTATTCCATGCAGAACGGGAAATACAATGTTTCCTTTGCCTGCACCAACCTGTCCGACGCCAGGGTGTATGACAACTTCAAGCTGCAAAAGCCCGGCCGCGCCTTCAATGTAAAACTCAGATATTTCCTGCATTAGTCAATACAATCCGCAACCCATGAGATCTTTATACTACCTCCCGGCACTAGTCCTTTTACTGGCAGTTACCGGCTGTTACAAACCGAAATCCTTTCCCCGCGCCACGGCAGGCAATTATATTGTTGCCCTGCGCACCAACGGTCCCAGCGGCACTTCCGACTACCTGCTGACGGTAGACGGAATAGATAATGACTCTACTGTTATTTCCGCGGCCGGCAACGGCATTGAGCAACTGGGCTGGTGCTACTTCAGCGCTACAGCCAATGCTGCTTTCAGCTTTAACTATGGATCGCCCAACATAGGCACGGCCTACGGCATCAGCGGCAGCAACGGGCTCACGGAAAAAGGCAGCTTTTCCTTTGACCGGATGGACTGCTTTGCTACTGCGGACGCCAGCTCGCTGATAGCCATCGGCGCACCCTGGGGCGGCGGCTCCTATGATTGCGAGATACATGTGGTAGATGACATTTCCGTGGGCATTGTAAAACGGAAGATCAGCCCCCTGTACCGCATGTCTGCGAATGACACCCTTAACAAATGGCCTTCTTCCATCGTCGTAAATGATGGGAAGATGTATGTTTCCTTCTACCCGCTGGAGGGCGTTTCCTGGGAAACGGCGGAAACGGACACCGCTTTTGTCAGCATCTACACCTATCCCGGCCTGGATTCTCTCACCACCATCAAGGATACCCGCACCGGCCCCATAGGCTACTACGGCAATCCTGTAAGCATGGTAAAGGCGGAGAACGGGGATATTTACACCATTTCCCCGAACTCTTACGCGGCCGGCTATACGCAGGTAACCAAACCCTCCGGCATACTTCGCATCAGGAACGGGCAACTGCAATTTGACGATAGCTATTTCTTTGATGTGGAAGCCGCTACCGGCGGGGGCAAGCTGCTCTCCGCACATTACGCGGGCAACGGCCTGCTGGTAGGGCAAATGGTGATACCGGGCGAGGATACGCAAACGAATTTATGGGGCGCCCTTACCCCCACCACGCCCATCTGCAAGCTGGTGGTAGTGGATGTCTATAACAAAACCGTAACGGATGTAAGCGGCGTGCCCCTGCACGGCGGGCAGTTCTCCACACCGGCTTTCGTGGAAGAAGGCCTGGTATACTTTTCCATTACCTCCACTGTTGCCGGCGAAGCGCGGGTGTACGTAGTAGACCCGGTAACCGCTACGGCAAAGAAGGGCGCCAAAATTGAAGGGGTAGAGCTGCCCGGGATATTCAAGGTGGCTAAATAAACGGGATGGACGGCACTTTATAATTCAGCCCGTTGGTGGTGCCGCAGGTAACGTCAATGGTCACCCCGGTTATTTTCCCGGCGCTGTCCGATGCCAGGAAAACGGCCACATTGGCGATATCTTCCATCAGGGGCAGCTTTTTAAGCATGGTGTCTTCTTCCAGTTTCCGGATGAAATCTTTGGTGGCTTCACTGGCATTGGCCAGGGCTTCCGTGAAAGGCCGGGAATCCGGCGAGCCGGCGGAACGGATGTTCACTACCCGCACGCCATGCGCACCCAGCTCCGATGCCAGGTCCCTTGAAAAGCTTTCAATAGCGCAGCAGGCCGGCCCAAACCCGCCCACCATAGGATACCCGATACCGCCGGGCGTAGCTGTAATAGAGAGGATCACGCCGGTACCCTGCTGCATCATCACCCGGCCGGCAGCCGTGGCGGTGATGAACTGGGTTTCCATGGCAATGTTTACCGGGCGTATGAAATCCGCCAGCGCCATCTCCACCAGCGGCGTATCCTGCGTGTCCTGCAGGCCAATGGCGTTGAACGATATGTCTACCTTACCTGCTTCTTCTACCACGGAGGCCATATGCCCGTTCACCGCCTTTTCATCCATTGCATCCAGGGTAGCCACCGTGGCCCTGCCCCCTGCATGGTGAATGTCATCCGCTACTTTTTGCAATGGTGCAAAGGTGCGCCCGGTAAGGAACACATGCGCGCCCGCACGGGCAAAGGCACGGGCCACCGCCCCTCCTATGGAGCCGCCAGCCCCGTAAATGACCGCAGTTTTACTGGCAAGTATCATACAACAGGTATTTTTGCAAACTTAGGTGTAAAGCGCCTGTTGGGTGGTCCGCAAAAAAGACATTTTAGGGGGGTATTCCTGCATTTTCCTATACCCCGAACGGGTAGGTTTCCGGTACTTCCGCGCCTTTGGGATGCAGGTGGAAAGGATGCAGGGCGCTGGTCTGATCCAGGTAGATAAAAGCATTGTACCGTTCTGACAGCACCGAAGGCACATAATTCCCGCTTTCCCGTTCCGGGTCATACACCACGCCAATCGCGCGATGCCCCGTGCGTTGGCGGAACACCCTGCCCGGCTCCTCTGTAAAAAGCAGGTAGCAATCACTACCGGGCTCACGATGCAGCACCTCCTCAATGCTGCCTTCCCTGGCCGGCGGCATTTCCATTTCCCGCATGGGCGCGCCCCATGCTGATCCGGCTATCACGGCGCCCTGGTAGCCGCCGAAGCCGGCCAGGTACACATTGGCCTCGCCATATTCATCCCTGGCCAACTGGCCGATGTTCACCATACCGGCGCGCGCCATATCTGTGGCCCTGGCATCGCCAATATGGGTATTGTGCGCCCACACGATCCCTTTTGCCAGGGGGCCATGGAATAACAACAGCCGCTCCAGCGTTTCCATCATATGCCGGTCCCGGATGTTCCAGCTTTCGTTGCCAAAGCCTATCATGCTGCTGTAGTACTTTTCCGCATTCACAGCTATCAGCGCGTTCTGTTCGGTATTGAAACCGGCTTCCCGGTCGCCGTCCAGGAACTGGGCCTTTAGCCGGATCTCCGTTAAAAGCGCTATCACCTCATCCCGGCAGTTATGATCGTTGAGCGAAAAGCGGGCGTATAAATGTTCGTTCTCTCCAAAAGGCTCAAAACAGGCCATGGCTTTCTTCACCGATTGCGCCGCCTGCCGGTCCTCCTTTTCCAGGTACCCCATCATGGCATGCATGGAGTCCCAGAGGCTGTACACGTCCAGCCCGTAAAAGCCTACCCTTTCCTCCACGGGCAGGTGGCTGTTGTGCTCCCTTAGCCATTCCGCCAGGGCGGCTATTTCCCAGTTGGCCCACATCCAGGCAGGCCAGCGGTCAAACGACCGCAATATGGGCCGGATGTCTGTACCGGCATCTGCATAACCTTTTACATAGCGGTTAATGCGGTAGCAATCCGGCCAGTCGCCTTCCACGGCAATGAACCGGAAACCCTTTTCCTGGATCAGCTTTTTGGAGATAGCGGTGCGCCAGGTGTAGTATTCATGGGTGCCGTGCGTGGCTTCCCCCAGCATCACGATCTTGCTGTCCGCGATATCATTCAGCAGCGGCTCCAGGCCGGCTGTGTCCGTTAAGGTATGCATAGCGTTGTTTTTAGGAACAATGCCGCAAGGATTGTACCCGGGTGCTGTCACAAAATAAAAAGGGCCGCTTTCGCGGCCCTTCCTGTTATATATCTTTTCAGACGGTTCACTTCGTTTTAGCAGCGGTAGCTGTTTTAGCTTTGGCTGTTGTTTTGGCTTTTGCATCAGCAGTTTTCTGGGTAGCTGTACCGTTGTCTTTTTTTGCCCTGGCATCCTCCTTTTTAGCCGGGAGCTTGGCCGGCGGGGGGAATTTGGATTTATCGGCAGCAGCGGTCCTTTCCTCCAGGGTCATTTGCACGGATGCTTTCAGTATCTCATCCTTCTCGTTCATGAACTGCTTCATTTTATCATTGGGCACGCGCAGGTCGTAGCTGTTATCCGGGCCGGCCATTGTTTTGGCAAAGTCCGGGTTCAGGCGGCTCAGCTCTGCCAACTCCATGTCCAGTTTCCTGGCGATCACTTCCAGGCGGTATTTGCCGGTGATGTTGAACTCCACGGTATTGAACATATCGTCCTCCGTAAGGGGAGCAGGCTCCGGTTGCGTTACTTTCGCCGCTGCAGTTACAGTAGGCTTTTTATCGTCGTCATCGCCCACGCCAAAGAAGTTATTGAAGCGGTCCAGGATGTAACCGGTGGCTATGAATTTGTACACATGGTTCCGGGATTCGGAGGGCAGGAAATATTGTATGCCCCAGAAATCGGAACGGCCGCTGGCCCTCATGGCGCGCTGTACGCCGCCGGCGCCGCAGTTGTAAGCGGCTACCACCAGCAACCAGTCGTCAAACTGCTGGTACAGCTCATTCAGGTACCTGGCTGCAGCCAGGGTGGACTTGTAGAAGTCCCTTCTCTCATCCACTCTTTTGCTCACGCTCAGGCCAAACAGGCGGGCGGTGCCGGACATGAACTGCCATGCGCCTACCGCGCCTACACGGGAACGGGCATTGGTATTGAAGCTGGATTCGATAACGGCCAGGTATTTCATTTCTTCAGGGATACCATGTTCCCGGAAGATCTTTTCGATCGTTACGAAATAGCGTTCACCCCTTTCCAGCATGATCTGCAGGTGCTGGCTGTACCGGGTAGCGTAGGTATTGATGTAGCCTGCCACCAGGTTATTGTTGATCTGCTCATATACTTTCGGGCTCCTGATGCTGGAAGGCAGGCTTTTGGCAGCCCGCTTCACCGCTGCAGAAGTGGTGGAGGTATATGATACGATGGTATCCTTGGGTAACCGCACCTTGTCACTGTTCAGGATAGCGGTATCCGGTGCTGCCACCCGGGGGGCAACCATCTCTTTAGATACCACATTGCCATCTGCCGCGGATGCACTAAGCACGCCTATTGCTGGCAACAGCAGTAGTAAAAAGACTTTCCTCATACACATTTTTATTTCAAACAATTTAATTCCTTACTGCGATCTGTTCGCAACATCTGCATAACGTGGTCCGCAACACTCAACAAATTCACTTCATCAAATTGCCTGGTGATGATCTGCACACCAAAGGGCATTCCATTTGAATGCCGCCGCAAAGGTACGGAAATTGCCGGTACTCCTGCAAGATTGGCCAGTACCGTATAAATATCCGCCAGGTACATAGCAATGGGGTCTGATGTCTTCTCCCCGATTTTAAAGGCCGTAGAGGGAACCGTTGGCATTAAAATAGCATCGTACGCTGATAGAATCTCCGATAATTTGTCCACTACCAACCGTCTCACCTGCTGTGCTTTCGTATAGTAAGCATCGTAATAACCCGCGCTCAATACAAAAGTGCCTAGTAATATACGGCGTTTTACCTCTTTCCCAAAGCCCTCGGACCTGCTTTTTTTATAAAATTCCGCCAGGTCCAGGTCCTGCTGGCCTGTTCTGTGGCCATATTTGACCCCGTCATAACGGGACAGGTTAGAAGAGGCTTCTGCCGTTGTAAGCACATAATAGGCAGGCACTACATAGTCCAGGTAGGCAAAATCCGCCGCCGTTACACTGTGGCCGGCAGCTTCCAGTTCCTCAAAAAAGCTGGTAAACGCTCCCCTCATCTCCGTATCCAGGCCCTCATGGTGCAATGCATCCTTTAAATACGCTAATTTATAGGATTTATTGTGCGACGGACGGAATTGAAAATCAGGAACTTCCTGTTGAGCTGCCGTGCTATCATAATCGTCCGGGCCTGCTATGACCTGTAATACGGCAGCCACATCCGCAATATTCCTGCCAAAAATGCCAATCTGGTCAAAAGAAGAAGCATAGGCAATGAGGCCATGCCGGGAAATACGGCCGTAGGTAGGTTTCAGCCCTACAATGCCGCAAAAATCGGCCGGCTGCCGTACGGAGCCGCCAGTATCGCTACCCAGGCTCACCTGGCACAGGCCCGCCTGTACCGCCACCGCCGATCCACCGGAGGAGCCGCCCGGTACGCGGGTGGTATCCTCGGCATTCAGCACCGGGCCAAAAGCAGAGTTCTCGTTGGTGGAGCCCATGGCAAACTCGTCGCAGTTCAGGTTACCTATAATAATGGCGTCCGCTGCCAGCAACCTTTCGATAGCCGTAGCGGAGTAAAGGGAGGTAAAGCCTTCCAGGATACGGGAGGCGGCGCTCACCTTGTGGCCTTTGTAACAGATAACATCCTTATTGCCAACGATAACGCCCGCCAGGGGGCCTAGCTGCTCCCCGTTGCGGATACGGGCATCCAGCGCAGCGGCCCTTTCCAGGGCCTCTGTTTCATATACTTCCAGGAAGGCATTCAAATGCCCTGCCCTGGCTATTTTTTCCAGGTAATAACGTACCTGGTCCGTACAGGTGGTGCTGCCGGCGTATAATGCTTCGTGAAAAGACGATATACTGCTGAATTCAGACAATGCCAAACCAGTTAATTCTTTAATGTTAAAATGCTGCAGGTACAGGTTGAACTACCTCAACAAATTAACCATCCTGAAAGTGAGTGATAACCAAATAAAGCCGGGAATTACTTCTTGGCGTCAGTAGTGGAAGGCTGTTGCTCCTTCATGCCTTCTTCTATCTCCTGGCGCACGTTGTTCTTTGCATCATTGAACTCGCGGATACCCTTGCCGAGACCACGCATTAATTCGGGAATTTTTCTCCCGCCAAACAGCAGCAATACCACCAGTGCGATCAGAATTAATTCGGTCATACCCAGGTCCTGGAACAATAAAAGAGGTGATTTTACAAAAACGGCAGTCATTTTCTCAGTTTTTAAAAGTTCAGCTAACAAAGATAGTCGATATAATCGGTTTTTCCGCCGGCCCGGCACTAGTTTAAGTAGATTTTAACCCTTGTGCCCGGCCGGCTGCTACCGGCTGAAAAAGAAGAACGGGAACCGTTAAAAACGGTCCCCGTTCACTAATTTCCCTGTATTTTATACTAAACCCTTTTTTCCTTAATACGCGCTTTCTTACCGGCGCGGCTACGCAGGTAGTACAGCTTGGCCCTTCTTACCCTACCTACCTTGTTCAATACAATTGAATCAATGTTGGGAGAGAAATAAGGGAACAGACGCTCTACACCTACCCCGTCAGATATCTTCCTTACTGTGAAAGAGGCCGTAAAACCGGTACCCTGGATCTTTACAACATCCCCCTTGAAGGACTGGATCCTTTCCTTGTTACCTTCCACAATTTTATAGTTGACGGTGACATTATCACCGGCTTTGAATTTCGGAAATTCCTTTTTTGCTGTCAGTTGCTCGTGAACAAACGAAATAGCGTTCATCTTTCAATTATTTATGGGAGGGCAAAGGTAAACAACAAAATCCAAAATCCAAAATCCAAATCCCAAAAAATCGAAATTCCAAATCCCAAAATCCAAACAGGAGTGGTGCGCCGGTAAAGCATAAGTCTCCTTTCAAAGCCTGGCCTAATTTTGGAATTTGGAATTTTATTTTTTGGGATTTCCCAACAAATCCGGCCTCCGCTGCCGGGTCCGCTCCAGGGACTGCTCATGCCGCCACTCCTCGATCTTCCGGTGGTCGCCGCTCAACAGCACATCCGGCACCTTCCAGCCCCGGTACTCCTCCGGCCGGGTGTATACCGGCGGGGCCAGCAGGTTGTCCTGGAAGGAGTCAAAAAGGGCGGAGGTCTCGTCATTCAGCACCCCCGGTATCAGCCGGCCAATGGCGTCCACCAGTACGGCAGCCGCCAGCTCCCCGCCGGACAGCACAAAATCGCCGATGGATATTTCCCGGGTAATGAAGTGCTCCCGTATCCGTTCGTCAATTCCCTTGTAATGGCCGCAGAGCAGCAGCAGGTTCCCCTTCAGGGACAGTTGGTTGGCCATGGGCTGGTTCAGGGTCTCCCCGTCCGGTGTGAGGTAGATGATCTCGTCGTAGCTTACCTGCGCCTGCAGATGCTCAATGGCCCTTACCACCGGCTCCATCATCATTACCATGCCGGCGCCGCCTCCAAACTGGTAGTCGTCCACCTGCTGGTGCTTGAAGGTAGAGAAATCCCGCAGGTTGTGCACGTGTATCTCCAGCAGCCCTTTTGCCTGGGCCCGCTTCAGGATGGAGTGGGAAAAAGGGCTTTCCAGCAGGCCGGGTTGTACGGTAATAATGTCTATGCGCATCTGAAAGCGTTTAAGATCAGCTATTTAAGTAAATATCCAGCAGTCCCTCCGGCAACTGCAGGTGCACCACCTGCGCCTTTTGGTCCACTTTTACCAGGGACTGCTCGTTAAGCGGCAGCAGGGCTTCCTTGCCCCGGATGGTCACTTTGGCCAGCACCTGCATGGGCATTTCTATCACTTCTTCGATCGTGCCCAGCACGCCCTCCTGCGCATCCTGCACGGTAAAGCCCAGGAGGGACAGCGGGGCGGAGGTGGCCGCCTGCTGCTTGAAGTCGGCTTCCCCCAGGTATACGGCCTGCTGCACCAGCTTTTGGGCCGCTTCCTTCGTATCCACACCTTCCAGCTTTACGTAAACGTGCTCATGGTCCTTTGCGCTGGTTTTCTGCACAAAATAAGGGATGAAGCTGTTCTTCCGCTCCTCCAGGAAAATGGCCTCCACCCCTTTCAGGGCGGACCTTTTTCCCAGGCTGTGCCGGAGTATCAGCTCGCCCTGCAGGCCAAAAGTGGCTACCAGCCTCCCGATGCTGAAATAATTGTTCATATGCTGTACCTGGCTGCCGCCTGGCGGCGGCTTTAAAAAAAAGGGAAATATTTGCGGACAAATATTTCCCTTCTACAGATATTTTTAAGCAAATGGCTTATGCTTCGGCATTGCCGCCTTCAGCAGGCGCATCTTCCACTCTCTTCACAATAGGCGTGATTGCTCTCGCCCGTTTGTGGGTGTCGCGGCGGGCAGCTACCTTCTGCTCGTGCTCAGCCTGCCATTGCTCAAATTTCTTGTAAGCGGTAGGTTCGTCAAACAGACCTAATTTTACCCCTCTCAACAGGTGCTTCAGGTACAGCACTCCCTTGAAAGAAAGGATTCTCCTTACCGTATCGGTAGGCTGGGCGCCTTTCTGCAACCAGCGCAGCGCTTTCTCCGTATCAATATTGATAGAAGCGGGAACGGTCAGGGGATTGTAGGTACCGATCTTCTGGATGAATTTTCCATCTCTGGGGGCGCGTGCGTCGGCCACTACAATGAAATAAAAAGGTCTTTTCTTCGCGCCATGTCTTTGTAATCTGATCTTTACTGGCATAAATAAATCGAGTTATTTTTTTGCGAGTTAAAAAATATTATAGGGGGGCAAATTTAATGCATTAATCGGGAATGTCAAAATATTTGTGCTAAAACGTTGAAACACTGATGCTAAACGTTTCCGGGTTAGCACATTTATATTACATTTAGCGGCCCAATGCTTTCAGTCCTTTTCCACCCGCCCCCATTTTGTTCATCATCTTCATCATCTGCCGCATCTGGTCAAACTGCTTCATGAACTGGTTCACGTCCTGGATCTCTTTACCGGCGCCTTTGGCAATACGCTTGCGGCGGCTGCCGTCAATCACATCCGGGTTATTGCGCTCATAGGGCGTCATGGAGCCTATCATGGCTTCTATGCCCTTGAACGCGTCGTCGCTGATGTCAATATCCTTGATGGCCTTACCTACCCCGGGTATCATGCCCATCAGGTCTTTCAGGTTACCCATCTTCTTGATCTGCTGCAACTGTTCGCGGAAGTCCTCAAAATCAAACTGATTCTGGCGGATCTTCTTTTCCAGCTTCTTGGCCTGCTCCTCGTTGAACTGCGCCTGCGCCCGCTCCACCAGGGTGGTGATATCGCCCATGCCCAGTATACGCTGGGCCATACGCTCGGGGTAGAACACGTCCAGCGTATCCAGCTTTTCGCCCATGCTCACGAACTTGATGGGCTTTTCCACGGTGTACTTGATGGTCAGCGCCGCACCACCACGGGTATCGCCGTCCAGCTTGGTAAGCACCACGCCGCTGAAGTCCAGCCGGTCGTTAAAGGCTTTGGCCGTGTTCACGGCGTCCTGGCCGGTCATGGAGTCCACTACGAACAGGATCTCGTTGGGCTTTACGGCCTGGCGGATGTTGGCCACCTCGGTCATCATCGCCTCGTCCACGGCCAGGCGGCCGGCCGTATCTATGATAATTACGTTATTCCCCTGCTGTTTGGCCTCGCGGATGGCATTTTCCGCTATCTGCACGGCATTTTTGTTCTCCGGCTCACTGTATACCGGCACATCTATCTGGCTGCCCAGCACTTTCAACTGGTCAATGGCCGCCGGGCGGTAAATATCAGCCGCTACCAGCAAAGGTTTCTTTCCTTTCTTGGTTTTGAGGTAGTTGGCCAGCTTGCCGGAAAAGGTGGTTTTACCGGAGCCCTGCAGGCCGGCTATCAGGATGATGGTAGGGGTAGCCTTCAGCTCCAGTTCCGCGGCTTCGCCGCCCATCAGGGCCGCCAGCTCGTCCTTCACGATCTTGACCATCAGTTGCCCGGGGGAGATGGCGGTGAGCACTTTTTCACCCTGGGCCTTTTCCTTTACTTTATCGGTAAATTCTTTGGCTATTTTATAGTTAACATCCGCATCTACCAGCGCGCGGCGTATTTCCTTTACAGTGCTGGCCACATTGATCTCGGATATGCGGCCTTCCCCTTTCAACTGTTTGAACGCCGATTCCAGCCTTTCTGATAATGATTCAAACATCTAAGTTGTGCTTTGTTTTTGTTACACTTCAAAGTTAAGCTATTCAGGCCTGACAGGTCACTTAAAACCTGCCGGAGCCCGCAAAAAAAATGGTGAATACCTGGATATTCACCATTTTGGAAGTGCAAATGTATAATTTTTCCACAGAAAGCAAAACGCCTCCGGGAGGGGCTGTCAGGCTAAAACCATTTAGCCTTGTCAGCTACCTAAATAATTTCTGAGCAGCTTGCTCCGGGAGGTGGTACGCAGCTTGGTAATAGCTTTGTCCTTGATCTGGCGCACCCGCTCGCGGGTCAACCCGAATTTTTCACCAATATCTTCCAGCGACATAGGATGTTCTACGGCAATACCGAAGTACAGCATGATCACATCTTTCTGGCGGTCTGTTAATGTAGAAAGTGAGCGCTCTATTTCCCGGCGCAGGGAGTCGTGATGGTCCAGCTCTTCATCGGCGCTGTTGGCGTTGGGATTTTCCAGCACATCCAGCAGGGAATTGTCTTCCCCGTCAATGAAGGGCGCGTCCATGGATACGTGGCGGGCGGCTACCCCCAGGGTGGCCTCCACTTCTTCCGTATTGATCTCCAGTATGGTAGCCAGTTCGTCCGGAGAGGGCTCGCGCTCGAACTCCTGTTCCAGTTGAGAATAGGCTTTGCTGATCTTGTTGCTCAGCCCCACCTTGTTGAGCGGCAGCCGCACAATGCGCGATTGTTCGGCCAGCGCCTGCAGGATGGACTGACGGATCCACCAAACGGCGTAAGAGATGAACTTGAACCCGCGGGTTTCATCAAAACGCTGGGCGGCTTTTATAAGGCCCAGATTACCTTCATTAATGAGATCACTGAGCGACAGGCCCTGGTTCTGATACTGTTTAGCTACGGAAACCACAAAGCGCAGGTTGGCTTTTGTGAGCTTTTCCAGTGCCCGTTGGTCACCCTGTTTGATACGGATGGCCAGGTTCACCTCTTCTTCCGGCGTAATCAGATCGACTTTTCCAATTTCCTGCAAGTACTTCTCCAGGGATTGTGACTCCCTGTTAGTAATCGACTTAGTGATCTTGAGTTGGCGCATTGACATAGAGTCGGAACAGTTACAGGTTATTAATAAAAAGTTAATTTTTTGACGAATGCCAGACAAAAATAACTTTTTTTAGATACCGCCCAAAAAAAATGTTTACTTGTTGAATCCTTTTTAAGCAAAATCGATTGACTATTCGTTAGCTGCTACCAATGGCTTCAGGGGCTTCATTTCCGGTCCAAAAGTGTCTAATTGACTCTTTATCAACGCGAATATATTACCATTTCTTATAATAGTATTGATTTTTATAAACCATCAAATAAATACATGAATTCATTAAAAAAAAACAGTAAATTATTTTGACAGAATAAATATTTTTCTATAATTGCAGCCGGATGATATTGATTTACTAATTACTATGAGCGATGTCAAAGAAAGTGCAATATGAGTTGGAATACCCGGTACGGTGCTCACCCAGTATCTTATACGAATTCCTTTCCACTCCCGCAGGCTTGCAGGAATGGTTTGCCGATAAAGTAGACTTCAGGGACAATGTTTTTTCCTTTTCCTGGAATGGTAGCACAGAGGAGGCGGAAGTGCTGGAACAGGAAGAAGAAGAGTTTATTCGTTTACGTTGGTTAAATGCCCCCAGCGGAGAATTTTTCGAATTCCGCATCCAGATATCAGAAGTTACCAATGAAACCATCCTGGTCGTGAAAGATTTTGCTGAAAAAAGAGAAATTGCAGACCAGAGCCAGCTTTGGGACTACCAGGTAAAAGACCTCTTTCACCGTATCGGCAATTAAACCAATTAATAATTAAGAATGAATAGTTAATAATAACAGGAACACTGCTGTTTCAATACAACACCGGCCTTACGACCATTATTAATTGTTCATTATTAATTACCCTGTTTGTAGCACCCGTAAAAGTGTAGCATAGCACGCCACCACTTCAGGTATTACTTTTTCCCACATTTCCAGCGCAAAAGGCCTGGCCAGCTTAATAAAGCTCCCCTGCTCCACCAGCGCTATCCATTCCTGCGGCGCCAGCGCGGCCACCGGGGTATAATTCCCGTTCTCGAAATCGTGCTGCCAGGGATCTTCCTGCCGGTATACCTGCAGGCCCGCCGCTGCCAGTTGCGCATGCCCCGCAGCCAGGGCCGGCGCATACCTTGCTTTTGCCGTACCTGCCAGGTGCAGGGTGCAACTGAAGTAATGCCCCCACCAGAACATGGTGCGGAAGGCAAACACCGCTTCCCGCTCAAAATGCCGCGGGTAATCCAGTATCACATAAGGCAATTCTTTATAACGCTCCCCCTTTGATATTTTGGCGCCCTGCTGCAGGCACCGCTCCGGGAAGGAAAACATGCCGGTAACCGCATGTGCGGCCAGTTGCTGCTGCAACTGCCCCAGCAGCTCCATCACCTTCTGTATCACACTGTTCTTGCGATAGATCCAGGCGGCATCAAAGGCTACCTGCTGTTCTTCCGGTGTAAGTAAAAAATTTTTCATATTATTAACGGTACCGTAACCGTTCCCGCTGTTCCGGCTACGGTAAATCGTAGTAAATTTGCAGACCGCGGATCAGACCTGACAGGCTTCAAAAAACCTGTCGGGCCTTTCAAAATTAATCATCTGGTAGTGAAAAAGCTCGATAAGCTCGTAATAAAAACATTCCTCGGTCCGTTCGTGGCCACCTTCTTTGTCACCTGGTTCGTACTGCTGATGCAGTTCCTGTGGAAATACATAGACGACCTGGTGGGCAAGGGGCTGGACCTCCATATTATACTGGAGCTTATCACCTATACCAGCGCCAGCCTCATTACCCTGGCCCTGCCCCTGGCAGTGCTGCTGTCTTCCATTATGACCTTCGGCAACCTGGGGGAGAGCTTTGAGCTGGTGGCGCTGAAATCGTCCGGCATATCGCTGCTGCGCTTTATCCGCCCCCTGCTCTTCGTTTGTATCGGCATCGGCATACTGGCCTTCCTTTTTGCCAACTATGTAATACCCGTAGCCAACCTTCGCGCCAAGTCCTTATTATACGATATCACCAATTCCAAACCGGCCTTTAACATTAAAGCCGGCGTGTTTTACAGCGATATACCCGGCTACACCATCAAGGTGGCCCGCAAGGAAAAAGACAACCGCACCATTCACCAGGTGATGATCTTTGACCAGACCGGGGGCGGCGGCACCGGGGCGGACAAGCTGATACTGGCGGAAAAAGGCACCATGGAGCTGTCTGCCAACAAGCGCTTCCTCTACTTTGTGCTGAATGACGGCTGGCGCTATGAAGAGCGTAACATGCGCGGGTCCAACGTACCGGGAGAGCTGATCCGCATGGGTTTCAAGGAATATAAAAAAGCATTTGACCTCAGTTCCTTTACCTTCAGCCGCCTGGATATGGACCTCTTTGCCTCCAACCAGCAGATGCTGAACATCCGCCAGTTGGACAAGGCTATTGACTCCCTGAAAAAAGAGGAAGCCCTGTTCAGCCGCACGGTGAATGCGTACGTAACCTCCCGTTACCCCTTCTTTAAATGGAAGGATACCGGCTGGCTGGCCTCCGCCCCGCCCCTGCCGGTAAAGCAGTTTATAGACGTGATCCCGCAAAAGAACCTGCGCTATGTGCTGGACCGCGCGGACCAGAGCATACGGGAAACCTCCAGCAACCTGGAAAGCACCGCCAAGGAGTATGCGGACAAGCACTCCATTATGCTGCTGCACAAGGTGGAATGGCAGCGCAAGTTCACGCTGGCCTTTGCCTGTATCGTCATGTTCCTGATTGGCGCCCCCCTGGGCTCCATTATCCGCAAAGGCGGCCTGGGCACCCCGCTGGTATTTGCCGTGATCTTTTTTGTTATATTTAATATCTTTTTCATGGTGGGGGAGAAAATGGCGCGCAAGGACGTGCTCACCACCTGGGCGGGAATGTGGCTTTCCAACATAGCGCTGATGCCTATTGCAGCTTTTTTGATCTACAAAGCCATGAATGATTCGCAATTATTCAATAAAGAGTTTTATTTTAGGATATTCCAGATCATAAAAAAGTTCTTAAAAAAGTTTAAGAAGCAACCTACAACTTAAAACGTTCTACTTTGAAAACGTTCGTTACACTGTTAAGAAGGAACGCCTGGTTCTTTCTTCCGCTACTGGTATGGATACTGGTAGGCGCTGTTTTGCAGAGCATTTTTACCCGCGAGGAGCTGTTCATGGGCATTAATCACTCATGCTGCCCGTTTGTAGATGTGTTGATGACGGGCTTTACCTACCTGGCAGACGGGATTGTTTTCGGCGCGGTGCTGCTGTACCTCCTGGTGGCCCGGAAGTTCCGTCCCTTCCTGATAGGGCTGACCACTGTACTAACGGAAACGGTTATTGTACAGGTGATGAAGCGCACCATTGACGCGCCCCGGCCTTTAGGCTATTTCCAGGACCCTTCCCTGCTGCACCTGGTAAAATGGATGCCGCCGCACTATAACCACAGCTTTCCCTCCGGCCATGCCGCCTGCGCTTTTGCGCTCTTCTGCTACCTGGCGCTGATTGACAACAACAAGAAGCGGGGCGCGTTGTTTATGGGGGTAGCCCTGGCAGCGGCCTATTCCCGCGTATACCTGGCGCAGCATTTCTTCCAGGATATTTACATTGGCAGCATTATTGGCGCTGCTACAAGTTTTGTGGTATACAGTTTGTTCGAGTACAGGAACCTCACCAAAACACCGGAGCTTTGCCCGCAGGCGGCCATGGAAGCCGAAGCAGCGCTGCTGGCAGAGGCCCAGCCGGGATAATGAAGGTTGCGTTGGTGCATGGGGGAAACGGTCCGGCAATTCGCCGGATCTGCATAATAGTTTATGGGATCGTTAAATAAATCCGGTAATTCGCCGTTAAACACCATAAGCTGTTCTACTGTTTAAACCATAAACCACGAACCTGACCCGATGAGATACCTCCCGATTGCCATAGTAGCAGGCCTCCTGTTTATTCCTTTCCTGGGATCCGTGCACCTGCTGGACCCGCTGGAAACCGGTTCGGCGGAGGCAGCACGCGAGATGCTGGCAAGCGGCAATTACTTCCTGGTACAACTGGACTTTCAGCCCGTTTATGATCAATACCCCCTGTTTATATGGATGCAGGCCGGCAGCATGGCCCTGCTGGGCGTGAGTGAGTTCGCCGCCCGCTTCCCGGCTGCCGTTACGGGTATTATTACCCTGCTTACCCTTTACGGGATCGGTAAAAGACTGGCCGGGCCCCAGTTGGGAGTGTGGTGGGCGCTGGTGCATGCCGGCTCCTGGCTGCTGCAGGCCGGGTACCGGCTGGGGCTGGCAGATACCATATTCAATTACCTGTTCCTGCTCTCCGTATACTTTGCCTACCGCACCGGCTTTTATGCCAAAGCTTCCCGTATGGCCGCGCTAAGCGGTATTTGCCTGGGGCTGGCCGTGCTGGCCAAAGGACCGGTAGCCATACTGCTGAGCCTCCTTACCCTGCTGGTATACTGGGTGGCCAGCAAGGGCAAGACCGGTATCCGGACAGGGAGCCTGGTATTAATATTATTCATAGCCTGCCTGCCCATAACGCTGTGGCTCTGCTATACCGGCTACCAGTACGGCTGGCAACATGCAGGCGCCTTTTTACGGCAGCAGGTGACGGGGCTGCCAGGCGCCTGGTATGCCGATACCTTTTATTACTGGATATGGCTGCCGGGCTGCTTCCCCGCCAGTATTTTCCTGTTCAGCTACCTGCAGGGGCGCAGGAAACGGTCGGTGTACAAATCTCCCCTGCCCATGGAGCTAAAGGGTTTCCGGATGTGGATGTGGTCGCTGTTCTGGGTAGTGCTGCTGTTGTGGCCCTCCTCCCTTAGCTTTCTGCCGCTGTCCTTCCTGGCTGCCAGGCAGGTATACCGGATCACGGACGGACGGCACGTACTGCCGGGGTGGAACATTGTATTGCTGCTGTTCACAGGCATTATCCTGGGCATGGCCATGGCGGCCATTCCCCTGGCAGGCGTGTATAGGGATACGCTGCTGCCCTATATAACGGACCGGTTCCTGCGGGCGCTGGTGCAGGCAGATGTACCCTGGAGCATCTGGGAAACCGCTTATGGCCTGTTGTATATTATATTGATAGTCCTGAGCGGGGTATGGTTGTTCAGGAGAAGGTACCAGGGCGGGCTGCTGTGCCTTTTTATCAGCACCATGGCCGCCGTACAGGTAACGCTGCTGCAACTGCTGCCCAAAATAGAAGCGCATACGCAAAGGGCGGCCGTCAGTTTTTTCCGGTCTTTTGAAGGGAAGGACGTGTACATCAAACCACTGCGCTATACTACTTATGCGCCTCTTTTTTATGGTAAAAAACGGCCGGCGGCCGGCAGCGGCTATTACCGGGAAACATGGCTTTTGAACGGGCGGGTGGACCGGCCAGCCTATTTTGTATGCCGTAACAAGGATAGCGAACCGTACCGCCACCACCCCAACCTGGAGGTGGTGGGGGAACAGAACGGTTTTATATTTTTCAGAAGAAAATAAAGGATACGACCTTATTTCATGGCCATATCATAATGCTTTTCCACTTCAGGCCAGTTCACCACGTTCCAGAACGCTTCTATATATTCAGGCCGGCGGTTCTGGTGCTTCAGGTAATAAGCGTGCTCCCATACATCGATCCCTAATATGGGCAGCCCTCTTTCCTTCACGATCTGGTGCATCAGCGGGTTGTCCTGGTTGGGTGTAGACACCACGGACAGCTTTTTGGACGGCGTTACGATCAGCCAGGCCCAGCCGGAGCCGAATACGCCTTTGGCGGCGTCACTGAACTTTTGCTGGAAAGTGTCCCAGGAGCCGAAAGCGCCGTTGATAGCAGTTTTCAGCTTGTCGGAAGGCGTAGTTTTTTCCGGCGACATCCAGGTCCAGAACAGGGAGTGATTGTAGTGCCCGCCCCCGTTATTACGTATAGCCTTGTCCTTTGCCGTTACTTTATTCAGTATCTGTTCCAGGCTGAGGCTGGCAAAAGAAGTGCCCTGCACCGCATCGTTCAGCTTCTTTACATAACCACCGTGGTGTTTGTCATGGTGAATCTCCATGGTCAGTTTGTCAATGTTGGGCTCCAGGGCATCAAAGGCATAAGGCAAAGGAGGCAGTTCAAATGGAGCTTTGGGTCCTGTTGCCAGAGCGGCAGTAGTACGGGCAGGTGAAGCGGCCAGTACGCTGGTTGGATTGCTTAATGCAGCCACCCCTGCAAGGCCGGCCAGCTTGATGAATTCTCTCTTATCCATATCAATAGTATTGAGATTGATGATATAATCGCTTTTTGAAGCATCTGCAAAGCTACGCAGGCAAGGGGAGTAAAGCTACAAATATTACACCACTTATTTAAGTAAGCGGCTGGTAGCCGGCCGCACAATCCTTGCTCAGCAATAGGCGGAATAAAAAAATTCCTTATGATTTATTGTCAAAATAATATTATTTTACCAGTACCTTCATGTGAAGAAAAGTTGACGACATAACTATTCTGGTATAACAATGAGACTATTTATCCCGGGCGGTGCCTGCTGTAAGCACAGTAGCGCAATTTGTTACTCCTGCCCAAGCAGCCTGACTATGAGTAAATGCCGACAAACGTATGTCATGAGCTACCACCGGTTAGAAAATGATTTGCTGACAGATATCACCTCCTTAAGATATCATTTTTCTTAAGCGGTGTTTTACGTATTTGAACTGTAGCAGGAGGAAGCGATATAGCAGCGCACGGGTTTACCGGGATTTAATAATTAAAAGCATTCCTATACATGCTTAAGGTAAGAGTATTCAGGGCAATTGATTATCCCGAAGAATGTATGCAGTACATCAACGGGCACAGAAAAGTACTGGAATCGTACGGGGTAACAAAAGTTACCTCGGCCAGTATTGACTGGATGTATGAACCGTATGCCTACCTGATTACCGTTACCTCTGAAGACGGGCAAAAAGTGTATGGCGGGTGCCGGATACAACTGGGCGGCGGCAGCATTCCCCTCCCCATAGAAACCGCCATCAATAATATGGATACGCGGATCTTCGACATGGTAAAGAACCTGCAGAGCCAGGGCGGCACCGGGGAATTCTGCGGCCTGTGGAACTCCCGGGAAGTAGCGGGATGGGGTGTGGGCAGCATCGTGCTGTTCCGGGTCGTAAACGCCGTGCTCAGCCAGCTCCCGGTTACCAGTTTCCTGGCCTTTTGCGCACAAACCACTTTCAGGAACTGCAGCAAAACCGGCTATAAGATAATGACCGATATCGGCAACCAGGGCACCTTCTACTATCCCAAGGAAGACCTGATCGCAACCGCCATGATACTCACCGACCCCTGGGAGCAGCGCAGCGCACATCCCGAAGAAAGGGAAAAAATAATGCACCTGCGTAACAATCCCGTGCAGACGGTTGTTGAAAAAGGGCCCAAGGGAGAAATGCTGCTGGACTATGACCTGCGCATTATGCGCGCCCACCAGCACGACAGCCTACTTGTGCAATAACAAAGCGCCATTTGAATATATGAACCTGATAGATGAAAAGTACCTGACAGCAAGCAAGGACCAGGACCAACGGGCCGTTCTTTTCTTCCGTTTACAACACCCGCCACAGCAGGAAGCTCTCCGGGAACTGCTGCACACCCATCCCCACATCCGGGTACATGACACCATCCGGCAGCAACTGAAGGAGCTGATCAAAACAAGGCACCCGGCAGAAAAATTGTCTGAAGAACAATTACAGCAAAAGATAACCGCCCATGCCGGCGCCGGCTCCCTGGATGCCTACGGCGTTTGGGTGTACTATCCCTGGTCGCAGCGGCTGGTGCACCTGCTGGACGAAGCGGAGTTCGTGGAAATGCGCACCAGCCGGAACCAGCACAAGATCACCGCGGAAGAGATACAACGGCTGGCTACCAAAAAGATCGGCATCATCGGGCTTTCCGTGGGCCAGTCCGCCGCCCTTACCCTGGCCATGGAAAGGGTGTGCGGGGAGCTGCGGATCGCTGACTTTGACACGCTGGACCTCAGTAACCTGAACCGGCTGCGCGCCGGCGTCCATAACATAGGCCTGCCCAAAACCACCATAGTAGCCCGGGAAATAGCCGAGCTGGACCCTTTCCTCAAAGTCACCTGTTTTGACGAAGGCATTACGGAAAGCAACATCGCATCCTTTTTAACCGGCAACGGCCGCCTGGATGTGCTGGTGGAGGAATGCGACAGCCTGGACATCAAAATACTGAGCCGGCAGCAGGCCCGGGCGGCGCGCATGCCCGTGATCATGGAGACTTCCGACAGGGGCATGATGGACATTGAACGGTTTGACCAGGAACCCGATCGCCCCATTTTGCACGGAAAAGTGCAGGAAACCTTATCTTACAGCAGTATCCGGCAGTTCAGCGGGGAAGAGCGCATGCGGCTGGTCTATGATATATTGGACTACGATAATATATCAGACAAGCTGAAGCACTCCATTGGGGAAATAGGCCGGAGCATTACCACCTGGCCGCAACTGGCTTCTGCAGTGGCGTTGGGAGGAGCGATGGTGGCCCACGTGTGCCGGGAGATCTGCCTGGATCGCCCGATGCCTTCAGGCCGGTACTATGTAGACCCGGACCAGGTTTTTTAAACAGCAACTTTACTTTACCGCCGCATGAAGCGCCACCTTATTATATCACTGGTATTATCCCTGCTGCTGTGCAGCTATCAGGCTGCCCGGGCGGACACGATCACCATTACCCCGCAGCAGCCCCTGCAACTGGCGGTATACGGCCAGATGGAATACCTGCTGGACCCGGAAGGTTCCCTGCAGATCAATGATGTGCTGGCCAGCCGTAAATTCCAGCCGATCGATAAACAGATACCCAATTTCGCCATCACACCCAACACGGTATGGCTGCGTTTCACGGTGGCCAATCAAACCCCGGAAAATACCCTGAAGCTGGATATCACCTATCCCATACTGGACAAGATAGATTACTATTTCCCGGTGGGCGACGGGCGGTACGGCGTAGTGCAGAGCGGCGACCTCCGGCCCTTTAAGCAGCGGCCCTACAATCACCAGAATTTTGTTTTCGACCTGAATGTGCCTTCCGGCGGGGCTAAAACATTTCTCTTCCGTATCCAGAGCAAAGAGCCCATCCTGGTGCCCACCTACATTGGCACAGAAAGGGAGATACTCGCCAAGCTCAATAATGACGACCTGTTCCTGGCCATCTACATAGGGGTGATACTGGTCATGATCTTTTACAACATCTTTATCTTTTTCACCACCCGCGACTGGAGCTATTTCTACTACATCTTCTATATATTCACCGTGGGCTTTACCCAGGTATGCCTGCAGGGCTTCGGGTACCGCTACTGGTGGCATGAGAACCGGTTTTTAACCGAGCAGAGCGTGCAATGGGGAGGGGTGCTGTCCGGCATAGGCGTACTGCTGTTTGTAAAGAACTTCCTGCATGTAAAGGAGCGCGCCCCCCGGGCCCACAAGCTGTTCTGGTTTTTCATCATCGCCTACTGCGGTGCGCTGGTGCTGTCCTTAATGGGCCAGCTTTCCGCCGCCTATGGCCTGATAGACCTGCTGGCGCTGTCCGTGGTGATCTTCATACTGATATTCGGTATCATACAGGCCCGCAGGTACCGGCTGGCCAGGATATTTATAGCCGCCTGGTTCGTATTCATATCCGCTATTATCATATTTGTACTGAAAGATGTAGGCGTGATACCTTATAATATGTTCACCAGCCATATCCTGCTCATTGGCTCCGCCGTGGAAGTAGTGCTGCTGTCCTTTGCGCTGGCGGACCGTATCAACACCTACAAGAAGGAGAAGGAGGAATCGCAGGCCCATGCGCTGAAGGTATCCCAGGAGAACGAACAACTGGTGCGCGAGCAGAACGTTGTACTGGAAAGAAAGGTAAACGAGCGCACACAGGCCCTGCAAAAGTCCAATAATGAGCTGAACGTGGCCCTTACCAGCCTGAAGGAAGCCCAGACGCAACTGGTGGAAAAGGAAAAAATGGCCTCCCTGGGTCAGCTCACCGCCGGCATTGCCCATGAGATCAACAACCCGATCAATTTTGTGACCTCCAACATCAAGCCCCTGAAGCTGGATATTGAGGACATCAAGACCCTGCTGCACAAATACGACCAGTTGGAGCAGGTGCCGGACCTGCAGCACGCTTTCCGGGAAATAGCGGACTACAAGAAGCAAATAGACATCGATTATATACATGAAGAGATATCCGACCTGATAAAGGGCATAGAGGACGGCGCCGTGCGTACCGCCGAGATCGTAAAAGGGCTGCGCACCTTCAGCCGCCTGGATGAAAGTGATGTGAAGTCCGTGGACCTTCATGAAGGGCTGGACTCCACACTGGTGCTGCTGCGCAACAATATTCCGCCGAATGTAAAAGTGATCAAACAATACGGCGACCTGCCCAAGATAGAGTGCTACGCCGGCAAGGTCAACCAGGTGTTCATGAACATTATTACCAATGCCCTGAACGCCATGAAAAGCAAAGGCACCCATACGGAGGAGTGCCTGACCATTACCACCCGGCAGGAAAACAACAACACCGCCGTGATCAGCATTAGGGATACCGGCTCCGGCATGACGCCCGAGGTAAAGGAAAAGATATTCGATCCCTTTTTCACCACCAAAGACGTGGGAGAAGGCACCGGTTTGGGATTGTCTATTGTTTTTAGTATTATTGAAAAACACAACGGGCGTATCGTGGTAAACACGGCTCCCGGGGAAGGAGCGGAATTTGTTATATATTTACCATTCAAAATAACTAGTCAGCCGACGACTTAACAGCATCCCTGAATGAAACCGAGCATAATAAACTTTTCCTGCAACTGCGCGTATGAATGCGAGGTTCCATCTGACCGATACAAAGATATTATGTAACAGATGAAAGAGAACCGTATCAGGATATTGTACATCGATGATGAAGTTCATAACCTCAACGCTTTCAGAGCCAGTTTTCGTAGAAGTTATGAGATATACACTGCCAGTTCCGCACAGGAAGGCAAGCTGCTCTTAAAGAGTATAGATGTACATATCATTATCGCAGATCAGAAAATGCCTGTTTCTACCGGCGTGGATTTCTTCAGTGAGATCAAGGATCAACTGCCGGACCCCATCCGTATACTGCTTACCGGTTATACGGATGTGGAAGATATTATTGAAGCCATCAATAAAGGGCATATTTTTTCCTATGTAAAGAAGCCCTGGGACGAATACGAGTTGCATAACACCATCAGCAACGCGTTTGAGATGTACCAGGCCCGCAAGCAACTGAAGGAAAAGATCACCGAACTGGAGAAGATAAATGATGAGCTGAACCGGTTCATCTACTCCACCTCGCACGACCTCCGCTCCCCCCTGATGTCTGTACTGGGTATTATCAACCTGGCCCGCCTGGATAATTCCGTAAAAGACCCCAACGGCTATGTGGACATGATAGAGTCCTGCATCCTCAAGTTGGACGGCTTCATCCAGAAGATCATCGAGTACTACCGGAATTCCCGGCTGGACGTAGAGTACGAAAAGATCGACTTCGACAGTCTTTTGCAGGAGTGCATTGCCGCCTTCAAGCCCCAGAACACCGCCATTGAATTCCAGCTAAATATTGACCAACCTGTTGATTTTAAAGGAGATACATTCCGCATCAGCGTTATCCTGAATAACCTGATCTCGAATGCCGTTAAATACCAGAAGCCCGATGAGGCCAATCCCAAGGTGAACCTGACCGTGAAAGTGGAACCGCATAAGGCTACCATCTGGATAGAGGATAACGGCATTGGCATCCTGAGCGAGCACCTGAACAATATCTTTAAGATGTTTTTCCGCTCGAAAAACAACAACAAGCCGGGAAGCGGGATAGGTCTGTATATTGTGAAGGAAGCGCTGAACAAGATCGGCGGCACGATCAATGTGGAGTCCAAATACGGTGAAGGCACCCAGTTTGAAATAACTATTCCCAACAGAAATGATTTCGATTCCTGACTTACGCATCATCCTGGTCGATGATAATGAGATTGATCTCCTGCTGCATGAAAAGCTGATCACGCTGCAGCAGATCAGCAGGACCGTACTTTCTTTTTCCAGCGCCAATAAGGCCCTGGAATTCCTGTCGTCCAACATCAGCCTGCACCGCATTCCGCCTACCATTATACTGCTGGACATCCAGATGCCGGAAATGGACGGCTTCGAGTTCCTGCAGGCGTTTGACAGCTACCCCTCCAAGATCAAGTCCCAATGCCATATTGTAATGGTATCCTCTTCCCTGGATTATGGGGATATTAACCGCACCAATGCCAACCCCCTGGTTGTAAAACTGCTCAAGAAGCCCCTGCTGGCAAAGGACCTGAAGGAGACCGTAGGGGAAATATTCAAAGACTTTTAGACATAAAAAAAGGTTCAACCATATAGTTGAACCCTTTTGGGTGGAGGATATCGGACTCGAACCGATCACCTCAAACATGCCATGCTTGCGCTCTACCAGATGAGCTAATCCCCCGTTTTTGTGTTTTGGGAGTGCAAATATAAAATAATAAAAACAAATTTTCCTAATTTTTGTTAGCTAGAGAAGATACTTAATATCTGATCTGAAAAGTGATGTTTTATTTACGAATTTTAATTGTGTTTTCTCCTTTTTAACAAAACCTTTTGAAATTGTGGAAAACATTCTATAGGTTAGCTACTCAATTATCTCGATACCTTTTGTGGAATAAGTGTAGATTAAACAAGAACAAAACTAAACGCAACGTAACTGGGAGAATTTAGGTTATTCATTCAACCAAGTAGTTAGAGAAACAAAAGTGGACAACGTAAACATGTGCCCGTCACCTGGGTATTATCATTAACCAATTATATCAACAAAAAAGCTATGCAAAGATCGTTTTTTGTATGTACGATCCTGTTCCTCCTATGCGCCTTTACGGCCATAGCGCAGGAGAAAAAGTCGGTTTCGGGCACCGTACTGGATGAAAAAGGAAGTCCGCTAATCGGGGTAAGTGTACAGGAAAAAGGCACTACCCATGGCACCCTTACCGATGCAGAGGGTAAATTTGAATTACAGGTTGCTCCTGCAGCAACGCTGATTATTTCCTACATTGGTTACCAGCGCCAGGAAGTACCTGCCGCCGGTTCTCCTTTTAACATCCGGCTGGCAACAGATGCCACAGGACTGAACGAAGTAGTGGTGACCGCCATGGGTATCAAGCGTGAAACACGCGCTTTAGGCTACGCCATGAGCACGGTGAGCTCCAAGGAGATCGTCCAGGCCGGTAGCCCCAACTTCGCTTCCGCCCTGTATGGTAAAGCAGCCGGCGTAAAGGTGGTGACCGCACCAGGCGGCGCTGCCAGCGGTGTGTCTGTACAGGTGAGGGGCGTATCCTCTATCAACCTGAGCACGCAACCGTTGTATGTAGTAGACGGGGTACCCATCAGGAACTTTAACGATCCGACTACCAATTCCTTCGGCACTACCAATAACCGTATTGATGGTAATGGCGTGCTGGACATCAACCCGGAGGATATTGAAAGCATGAGCATCCTGAAAGGTGCCAGCGCCAGTGCCCTGTATGGCTCCGAAGCGACCAACGGCGTAGTGGTGATCACCACCAAGAAAGGGTCCGCCAGCCGCGGCCTGGGCGTGGATGTAAACTACACTTACACACTGGAACAACTGGCCAACGGCCTGGAATACCAAAACGAATATGGCCCGGGTTATGACATTGTGACCAATGTAAGCAATGGTATTACCCCCCGCCTCGATGGATGGGTAGAGAATCCCGATGGCTCCTTACGCCCCAACTACCGGGCTTATGGCATGTTCGGTCCCAAGTTCGATGGCCGGGAAGTAACGTATTGGGATGGCAGCACCCGCCAGTACCTGGCCCAGAAAGACAACTACAAGGATTTCTATAATACCGGCTTCAACTCTATCCTGAACGTGGCCCTGTCCAACGGATCGGATAAAGGCAATTACCGCTTTTCCTATACCCGTATGGACTATAAGAGCATTCTGCCGGGCAGCAACCTGTTCAAAAACAACTTCAACTTCAACGGTACGCTGAAGTTGAATGACCGGGTAAGCGTGGACCTCGTGTCTTCTTATAACTACAACTTTACGCACAACCGCCCGGAGCAGATGAGCAACGTATTTGCTTCCTTCGACGGTTTCTTCAGCCCGTTTGACGACATGAGCGTTTTCAAGAACAAGTACATGACCTCCAATGGCTACAAATACGTAAGGTTTGATAACAACCAGTACGACCAGGACGAAAAGATCCTCTACAGCATCCGGCCCTATAACCTGCTGGATTACTTGTGGAACAACCTGCGGAACAGCTATGACGAGTCCCAGCACCGCTTTATCAACAGCGCCACGCTGAACGTTTCCCTGCTGGACAACCTCCGCTTCAGGGGCCGTGTGGGCGTGGACTACACCAGCCTGGACATGACCACGGAACAGTATAATGAAAGGCCGGCTGCCCTGGGCTACAGCGGCAAATACGGCGTAGGCTCCCGGAAAAATACTTCCCTGTACGGCGACGCCTTGCTGATCTACAGCCCCAAGCTGACCAATGACCTGTCCCTGACAGCTACCGGTGGCGTTACAGGTCGCAGGCAACGTTATGCTTACCAGAACAGCGAAAGCACCAACGGCCTGGTAAATGAGAACTGGTTCAGCCTGAGCAACTCTGCGGGCAACATCAATGCCACCAGCGCCCGTGCAGAGCAACTGGATGTGGCCGGTTTCGGTATCCTGAACCTGAACTACCGGGACTTCCTGTATGTAGAAGGTACCGGCCGCTACGAAGGTACTTCCACGCTGCCCCCGGCTGTAAACAACTACTTCTACCCATCTGTGAACGCCGGCTTCATATTGTCTGAAGTAGTAAAACTGCCTTCTTTCATGGATTATGCCAAGCTGCGGGCTTCTTATAGCCTGGTAGGTAACCACCCTACCCTGTACCAGGCTAACGTGGCATATACCCAGTACCAGATAGCTTATAACGATGGTAGCCTGATATACCAGCAGCCGCGTCATAACGAGTTCGGCAACAACGACCTGAAATCCGAAAGGAAAAGGGAAATAGAATTTGGCCTGGAGGCACGCTTCCTGGAAAACCGGTTAAGCGTGGACCTGAGCTACTATAACAACAAGGTGACCAACCAGATCATGTTTGCCTCCACCTCCCCCTCTACCGGCGCTACTTCCGGCCTGGTAAATGCGGGCGACCTGGCCAACTATGGTTTTGAAGGCGCCATCAGCGCAAGGCCCATCCAGTCCAAAAACGTGAACTGGAGCACCCGCTTCAACTTTGCCATGAACAAGAACAAAGTGCTTTCCTTTGCTGCAGGCATCAGCTCCTACACGGAGAACGTGGAAGGCGGCGGCTACCTGATCGTACGCTCTGAACCAGGTGATGCGCTGGGCAATATTTATGTACATCCCCGGAATATGGATGACAAAGGCAACTACATCGTGAATGACGCCGGTTATTACACCAACAACACCAGCGAGTACAAATATGTAGGCAACATTATGCCGAAAGTTGTGGGCGGTTTCTCCAACACGGTTTCCTACAAGAATTTCTCAATGGACCTGACGCTGGATTACCGCTTTGGCGGCAAACTGATATCTATTCCCACCTACTACCAGATAGGCGCCGGCAAGCTGGAAAGCACCCTGCAATACAGGGATGCAGCCAGCGGCGGTATTGCTTATGACGTAATAGATGGCGCCACCGGTAATTTCCAGGCCAATCCGAACGGCGCTTTCCATGACGGCATGATACTGCCCGGCGTAACGGAAAACGGCGAGGTGAACACCAAAGTGATCAGCGCTCCGGGTTACTACTTCAACAACTTTGAATGGAGGGGCAACGGCGACTACTCCGCTGCTGTATTTGACAACAGCTACATCAAGTTCCGTGAGATCGTGCTGAGCTACAACATGCCCAAGCGCATTGCAGACAAGCTGCACTTCCAGGGCCTGCAATTCTCCCTGATCGGCCGCAACCTGTTCTATATCTATAAATCAGTACCGCATGGCCTGGACCCGGAAGTAGCTGTAGGTTCCCGCTGGCTGAGCCAGGGTATGGACAATGGCACCGTTGGCCCTACCAGGAGCCTGGGCGCCAGCATTCGTGCCAGCTTCTAATTTAACGAGTTGCTCAATTTATTTAAAAAAGAAATCACTAACGGATGAAACGACTTCTGATAAATACAACGATCCTCGTACTGCTGGCGGGCACTTTCAGCGCCTGTAAGCGGCAACTGGAGGAGAATTACCTGAATCCTGAGCTAACGACTACAGGATCGATGAGTAAGCTGTTTACCGGCATGTTCATTAACAAACGGATACACCCCAGCTACTGGGACTACTATACGTTCATCATGCCCACAACGGCTGCCTATAGCCAGATGACGGCCCTGGCGCCGCTCACGCAGATGTACGTACCGTCACTGGACTACACCGGCGGCCGCTGGACGGATTTCTATAACGGCAGCCTGGGTACGGACTATAACTACAGTGGTCCGGGCATCCTGAACAGCTACCGGGAAATGCAGACCTCTTATAATGCACTGACCCCGGCGCAGCAGCAGTTGCAGGAAGTGTTCCTCAAAGTGGCCGAGGTAGTGCTGTATGACCAGACCAGCCAGATGGTGGACCTGTGGGGGGATATTCCTTTCTTCAACGCCAGCTCCCTCAATACGGACCGTATCGTGGAACCGGCTCCTTTTGACGATGCCAAAACCATCTACGATACGCTGATCACTAACCTGAAAGCGCTGAACACTTATTTCGCCACCGCCACGCTGGATCCCAGCATATCATCCGAGCTCACGGCAGCAGACCCGATCTTCAGGGGCGACCTGTCCAAGTGGCAACGGTATGCCAACTCCCTGCGCCTGCGCCTGTTAATGCGCATCTCCAACACGGATGAAGGCACGGCCCAGGCGGCCGTAACGGAAATGCTGGCAGACCCGGCTACCTACCCGCTGATCTCCGATAATTCAGATAATGCCGCCCTGTGGATGAGCAATCCCACGCTGCGCAGCGATATGCGGGATGCGCTTAGCGGAAGCCCCTTTGCACCTTCCTTCCTGCTGGACACCCTTATGCTGACTAATGATGATCCGCGCACAGAAGTGTACTGGGATCCGAATGCAGACAATGGCTGGAAAAGCTTCCCCTACAACGGTACCAGCGCCCAGTATGACGCGCGGGGCTTTGCTACCTACGATTCCGCTACTTTCTTCTATAACTATAATGTGCCCGGCGTGCTTTTCACCGCTGCAGAAGCCAGCTTCCTGAAAGCAGAAGCTTATGAAAGGTGGAGCCTGGGTGCCGCCCAGACAGAGTACGAGAACGGCATCAACCAGTCCATCGCTTTCTACTACGACATTTACCACAGGCGTGTAGCCCGCGACGGCTCCGGCGATTGGGCGGAACTGACCGATCCTACCGCGGAGGAGATCAATGACTACCTGGCTAAACCGGCCATTGCCTACACCGGTACTACTACCCAGAAGCTGGCGAAGATCTACACCCAGAAATGGGAGCATTTCTTCATCCTGCAGGCAGGCCAGGCCTGGGCAGAATACCGCAGAACCGGCTACCCGGCCCTGCAGTTCGCTACTTCCAGCTATTCCGGCGGGCAGCGCCCCCCGGTACGCCTGGTGTACCCGACCATCGAAACCCTGTACAATCCCAACTATTCCGCTGTACAGGCCCAGGATACCCGCGATACCCGCATCTTCTGGGATCAGAACTAAAACATCTGGCAGTATATAACCAAAAGCCGGCTCCGTGGAGCCGGCTTTTTTCGTATTTTTACCTGTACCAATATAAGCGTGCTTGCTATCCGTGCAATTCCCAACAAGTGTCTTATACCATGAAATTGTTCATCCAACACCTTTTTAAGCGATTGTATATGCTAACTATTGCAGCACTGGCCTTTCTGATCCTTAGCTGTAATAAAGGCGAAGCCCCACAGGGAAGCGTCAACCCACCGGGCAATCCGCCGGGTAATCCTCCCGTGGGCAAGGTATACACGCTCACCCCCGACGCTAATGGCCGCCTGAGCATCGACGACAGCAACCGGCAGTATAAACCGGGCGATGTGCTGCTCCTCAAAGGGAACTTTTCCAGCATTTACTTTACCAACCTGAGCGGGTCTGCATCGGCGCCCATTATTATCCGGAACCCCTCCGGGGCGGTTACCAGTATCGGCAATCCCAACTGGAACGGCGGTTCCTGGGCAGAAGGGCTAACCTTCACCAACTGTCATCATATCGTGGTAGGCGGGGAAAAAAGCCGGTCGGAATTCGTGATCCGTGGCTCCACCGGGTCGGGCCGGGCGGCCTACTTCGACCTGATACTGCGGGCGCATACGGATAACGTGGAGATCAGGAACCTCACCATCACCGGCGGTGGCACCGGCATCTGGGCCAAAACAGACCCGGTAAAGAACGATCCCTCCACCTGGTATCCCAACTCGCAGATGGAGCACCTCTCCATACATAACGTGGAGATCAGCGGCACCCACAACGAGGCCATGTACATTGGCCACACAGCCACCTACTGGGACCTGACGGCCGGCCTCTCCTACTATGGCACCCCGGCCAATTTTACGCCCGGGCATGAATACGTGCAGCCCATTAAGTGGCATGACGTGAAGATCTATGACAATTACGTGCATGACATCGGGGCCGATGGTATACAAACCGCTGCCATCGACCGGCTGGAGATCTATAATAATGAAGTCACCAACTGGGCCACCCAGCATAATTCCGCACATAACGGCGGTATTCTGGTAGGCGGCCGCACTACCAATACCAATACCCACGACAACTACGTGCATGACGGTTGGGGAGAATTGCTACAGTTTTATGGCTCCGGCGAGAACGGGTCCACACATATCATCCACAATAATCTTTTCCGCGATAACCAGGTGAACAATGATGGTGTAAGCCTGCGCGGCTCCGACAATGCCATTGTGCAGATCACCAACAACACCATTGCCAAAACCGGGGGCGTAAGCCTGCGCGTTAACGGCTATAACGGCCGCATGATACAACCACAGGTGATCCGGGACAATGCCCTGATACAGCCCAGAACAGGCGGATCGCCCCTTACTGCCAACGCCTATATCTATACGGAAGGCGGCGCCACCGTAACAGAAGGAAGCGGCGGCAACGCCAACGTGAAGCTGCCTACTGTGGCCGAAGCGGGCGTGGACGTTAATAATTATTACCAGCCGCGGCCCGGCTCCCCGCTATCCGGTTCCGGTTACCGGCGAAATGGCTAGCGCTAAATGCAACGGCTATATGCTACCGCGGGATTTTTTTTAAAAAATAATTAAAAATCTTAAAAGTTACTTTTTCTTATATATATACAAAAAATCAATTCACTACGCGCTCGCGCTCCTCCTGTTATATGCCCGCCTGTTTCCGCGGCACAAAGCCTGCTTCCCGCATAACATTCATTATAACGCAGTTGTACAAACGAAAAGAAGATAATATTCTCAGATAACTTCCGTTTTTTTGCTGTCACAATTTTTAAACGGGGGGAGTTACCATACGCTCCACAACATTAACATTGCCAACTTGCAGAATGCCAATAGATGTCATGTGCACATGATTAATTGTCATTGCAACAGCTATGCAATTTCATAAAGGACAAACCATATAATCTGAAAAACCATGAGAGTAACAAATCGCCAGCTTTATGCAGGGAGACTATTCTTGCCCTTTGTAGCCGCAGCCACCCTCTTTGTTGCGAGCTGTAAAAAGAATGAAGTAACCGACACTGTAGTACCTGACACCGCAACAGATTCCGTTAAAACGGAATTGACCGGCAGGCAGTTTGTACTGACACCAGACACCTATGGCCGGTTAAGCATCAACAACAGCAACAATTATTACAAACCGGGAGATGTACTGATCCTGAAAGGCAATTTTTCAGCCGTGTACTTTTACAACCTGAGTGGCTCCTCATCAGCGCCTATCATTATCCGCAATCCCACCGGGGCAGTTACCACCATTGGTAATACCAGTTGGGCCGGCGGTTCCTGGGCGGAGGCCGTTACCTTCACCAATTGCCATTATATTAAGCTGGGAGGCGAAAAGAGCAAAAAGGAATTCCTGATCAAAGGTTCTACACAATCCGCCAGGCAGGCCTATTTTGACGTGATACTGCGCGCGCACACAGACAATTTCGAGATCCGGAACATCACCATCACCGGCGGCGGTACCGGCATCTGGGCCAAAACAGATCCCGCAAAGGATGATGCCAGCACCTGGCACCCGAACTCGCAGATGAACAACCTGTCCATCCATGACTGCGAGATCAGCGGTACCTACAACGAAGCCATGTACATCGGTCACACCGCCACCTACTGGGACCTGACCTCCGGCCTGGGCTACAACGGGCCTACTTCCGGCTTCACCAGCGGACACAAATACGTACAGCCTATCAAATGGTACAACGTAAAGATCTATAACAACTATGTGCATGACAATGGCGCCGACGGTATCCAGACCGCTGCCACTGACAGGCTGGAGATCTATAACAATGAAGTGAAGAACTGGGCTATGCAGCACAACCCTGCCCATAACGGCGGTATCCTGATCGGCGGGCGCGTTACCAACAGCAACACGCATGACAACTATGTGCATGATGGCTGGGGAGAACTGATGCAGTTCTACGGCTCCGGCGCTTTCGGCCAGCACCACAAGATCCACAACAACCTGTTCCGCGACAACCAGGGCTATCATGATGGGGTGAGCCTGCGGGGTACAGACAATGCCCAGGTGGATATTACCAATAACACCATTGCCAACACCGGTGGCGTAAGCCTGCGTATCAACGGTTACGACCGGCGGAGCATCCTGCCGAATATCGTGAATGCCAATGCTTTCATACGCCCTAAAACAGCGGGAGGCGCTATCTATGCCAATGCCTATATCTATACGGAAGGCGGCGGCACCTATCAGGAAGGCACCGGCACCCTGGCGAATGTGAAAGTAGCCACGCTGGCTGCCGCGCTGGTGGATATCAATAATTATTACCTGCCCAAAGCCGGCTCTCCATTAGGCACTGCCGGATACAGGAAAAAATAGGAAGTAAGAAGTTGGAAGCAGGAAGTAGGAGATATAGCAACTTCATACTTCCTGCTTCTTATTTCCAGAATCCCTGCGCTTTGATCTGCGCGCCACTATATCCTTTTCCCCTCAGCCATTGCCGTAGCCGGGTTACCATGGGAATATGCCCCACCAGGTAAAAGACCGTATCACGGTGAAACTGTTGGCCGGCCGCCCATTGTACCAGCGCTTCCCCACTATGCCTGTCCTGCCCGGCCACCGGCTCCAGGGTGCTGAAATCACAAAAGTATTCTCCGGATGCATCCAGTTGTGACGCATTGGCAAATGCAACGGCTCCCCTGATTGAAAGGGAATTGACCGCCAGTTGCCGCAGTGCGTAAAAATGCCCGATGGCGCTTTCATCGCCCAGCAGCACCAGGTGTGCATCACTTACGGGCCGGTGAGGTGTGGAGGCTATGCCGGCATAGGTAACGGTATCTCCCGGCTGTAGGGTAGCGGCCCAACGGACGCCCGCCCCCTCGTGTCCTGCATCAATGATCAGTGTGCACGTTTCCGTGCCGGCATCCCAGCCGCAGGGGGAATAATCACGGTACGCCCAATCTCCTACCCGGCATTTCATGTGCTGAACATGGCTCCACCTGGCCATATTCACACCGGGCAGGTGAAGGTCCGCCTCTATGATAGCAGCGGGGGCCCAGGTGCGAACAGCCAGCACCCGGCCTGTTCTGGCTATCTTTTGCTCTATCAGCGTAATGGCTTTACGCTTTATCAACTGTATTGCGCTTTCCATAAATAACGATTATGCATAAATGAATATGCAAAACAACAACATCGTGCTGCCCTGGAAAGAGACAATACATGGCAAAAACCGGATTATTCGCGGTAACGATCCCGGTACTCACCGGGGGTGAGGCCCACCACTTTTTTGAACAGCCGGGAGAAATAGGTTGGGTCGTCGTACCCCAACTGGTAGGCAATTTCCTTGACGCTTAAACGGGTATAGTATAACAGGCGCCTGGCCTCCTGCATGGTTTCCTGCTGTATCCAGTAGCTGACCGGGAAGCCGGTGCTGGCCTTTACAGTCTCATTGAGGTAGGAAAGGGAGCGATTCATTTTGCGGGCATAGTCCGCCGGGCTTTTCATGGTCTTATATTCCGCCGCCAGCAGTTGCCGGAAAGCGGCGGTAATAGCCGCTCCGCGTAGGGCCTGCTTGTCACGGCCCTTGTATTCGGTGTACACCCCGGCTGTCATACCAGCAAGGGCAGCGACCAGCGAGTGTAAGACCGGCCTGGAAAACGGCGCCGCAGCGGCCGAACGGGATTGCTCCAGCAGGCGGCATAAGCCGCTGAAAGCCTCCAGTTGCTTCCCGCTAAGGGGCGCAGGTCCCTTATGCACGTTGTCGTTCAGTACGGGCTGATAAAGCTCGCCCACCAGCAGGCTGGATGCTGCTACAAACCACCCGCTGGCTTTGGCGGAATCAATATACTGGTGCACCTGCCCCGGCAGCACGTAAAAAATAGCCGGCCCGGTCACCTCCTGTACCTGGAAATCCACCATAATCCGGGTGAAGCCGGTTTCCAGCAGGATAAAAATGTGATGATCATCCCGGTGAGCGCCCATGCCGTCCCGGATCACCCGGCTCTTTACATCATCCACGAAATGTATTTCCAGGCCTACCGGACTGCGGTCTTCCAGGCTATGAACAGGTATCGCTTGCTTTTGGCGTGAAGGCATATACAAAACAACATTTTTTTTACCTGACCGGCGGCAGTTTATTTAAACTAGTAACATGCCGCCCCGTTTAGCGGGGCCATCCCTTAGCAATATTAGTAGATTCCGGGGAATGGATTGTCGGAACGGGCGGATTTGGCTAAACTTACATGACCATATCTATGCAGCCAACTGTATACAGTAGCTATTTATCGCCTGCCTGCAAAACCATGCAAGATGAAGAACCTGGACACCACCTTTCTTAACGGATTAAGATTCGTACTGGCGCTATGGGTAGCGCTGGGGCATTTTTACAAATACATCGGGGGCGCGGCATTCGTGAAGATACCGGTGCTCGGCAACATCCTCATGACCAACGGGCCTGCAGTAGACGGGTTTATGGTCATTACCGGCTTTTTGATGATGTACCAGTACCTTAAAAGGGAAGAGGAAGAGCCGCCTTCGGAAGCGGGCACTTTCCGGAAATTCTGGCTGAGAAGGCTGTTCCGGCTTTACCCGCTGTACTTTGTAGCGTTGATAGCGGCCTATAATTTTTTCCAATATAATTACGACAGCGTATACTTCAATTACCATTACTTCACCGGCAGGGAAGCGCACTTTACTACCACTTATAACCCTGCCGCCTATCCTACTTTCAGCGATCTGCTGCTGCACCTCACGTTCCTGCATGGGCTGCTGCCCGGCGTGAACACCAGCATACTGGGACCGGCCTGGAGCCTCTCGCTGGAAATGCAGTTCTACATGCTGTTCCCCTTGCTGTTCCTGCTGTTCTTTAAGAACGGGCAGGTGGTAAAACAGCGGATGGTGCAGCTCATTCTCTTTTCCCTGGTGGCGGTCATCGCCGTGGAAAAACTATTCGGCACCTGGGCGGGCGGCGGCCGGATCATCAGTTTCCAGGCGCCCTCGCTGCTGTTCTATTCCCTGCATTACTTCCTGCTGGGCATGTTGCTGGCCGCCTACCTCCAGGGCCGGGCAAAGCTGTTCCACCTCGCTGCCTGGACGCTGATCATACTCCCGTTTACTGGCCCACTAACGGTAATGACTATACTGAGTATTGTGATCCTGCTGTTCTCGGGGGAGATAAAAAAGTATGCCCATCCCGGCATCAGCGCGGTCATAGAAGGGATCAAGCGGGCGCTGTCCGGTAAGGTGGGCGCTTTTGGCGCCGATGTATCCTACTCGCTTTACCTCATACACATGATCGTGATGCCGGGCGTCATCCGCATGGTGATAACCTATGCGCCCTTTGGCAAAATAGCCAATGCGGTAATCGCCTGTATCCTTTTCCTGGCGGCCAACCTGCTGATCTCCTATGCGCTTTACCTGTGGATAGAAAAGCCTTTTATTGCGCTGGGCAAACGGTTTATCAAAGCAGGCTGGCGCATACCGAAGGCGGCCGCCTGAAAAAAAGCGGGCCTCCCTTACAGGAGGCCCGCCGGTAGTATATAAAAAACAATTACAGGATGAATAGCTTGCGGGCGGTCTGGGTCACGTTATTACGGTTCAGCACCTGCACCACGTACAGCCCGCCGGAAATGCCGGCACCATAGTTCACCGCGATGGTCTGGCGTTTGGAGCCTACCCTTACGGCTTTGCTTACCACCACTTTACCGTCCATATCCACCAACTGGATGATATAATCTCCTTTATCCAGGGCATTGAAAGCTACATTGAACGTATTGCCCGCCAGCGGTACAGGGTTGGGCCAGATATTGATATTACTGCTGTCCGCGCCCATGCTGCCCGGCGTAATGGCAATGGGCGTAATGTCTTTTTTATCCTGGAACAGCAGGTTGGCGCTGGCCAGGTCAGATGCGTTGAACACGTCGTTACGTTTGTTGGGAATGGCGGTGGCTTTCAGGCTGGACATATCCAGCAGGAAATATCCCTGCTTATAGGTAGAGCAGCTCAATACCACCTGCCCGTTGTCATCCACGGCGGCGCCATTGGTGTAAAAGCCCTGCGGTAATCCCTGTATGATGCCGGTGTAGGTGGCTTCCAGGCTGTTCACGTCTATCTTGAACACCCGGTTATAAAGGTTTACCAGGTACAGGTAGCCGTACTTGTCGGCTACCAGGTCGCCGCCCCAGCCGGTGCAAAAGGAATGGATGGAGTTTTGCCCGTTGGTGGCCGCATCTTTCAGGCTGCCCAGGTCGCGGAACTGCACCTGCTGCCCGGTGGTGGCAAAAACAAAAAAGTGCTCCGCATCATTGGTCAGCGCATAGCCGTTGCCGTCTGCGCCGATCACCATGCGGCTGATATTGTTCTCTTCGGGGTGGCTGATGAACGGATCGTTTACCCGCAGGTCCGCTACTTTTATGGGAGCAGCATTATTGCTGTTCAGGTTCACGGCATACAGCTCGTTGGTATGCATGGTAGCAAAGAACAGGCGATGCGTGGTGTTGTCAAAAGCGCAGGCGGCTACTTTGCCGGCATGGTTCTTAGCGGTTTGCACGCCGGGCGCCGCAGCCGGCGCTTTGCCCAGGCGGTTGACGGCAGCGCCGTCATTCATATCTATCAGTCGCAGCACGTTCCAGTTCAGGCCGCCGATAGTGTCTGCAGTAACGGCGTAGGCATTGCCCTGCCGCTGCTGCGCCACTGCAGCGCAACATAAGAATATGCCGCATGTAAAGCTGAAAAAAGTAGGGAATTTGCGTAAAGTTACGGTTTTCATATAGGTTATAATTTGGGTCTATAAAAGTTACGACAAATTTTCGATTTTCCATCCCATTTTAGTGGTGGTTCGTCCCATTTTCCATCCGCACTTGCTATAGATCGCTATCATTGCTGAAAGTTTTAACAATGATCCCTTTCAAGAAACTAGAATTTGGCGCCGCTACGGCCATCTTCCTGCTATTGCTGTTCCCCCTGCTATACCAGAGCGTTAACCATAACGTATTTGAGCTGCAGCGGATCTACGGTCACAAGTTTCACCAATACCACCAGGTATTTGACTACTATATCCATTATGTGCTGCCGCTGCTGGCGCACATTACCATTGTATACGCCGCCTTTCTTTTCCTGAATATGCTGGTAGTGCCCAGGTTCCTGGAACAGCAGCGCTGGCTGCCCGGCCTCTTACTGGTTGTGGTAACGCTGGCGCTGGTGTTTCTGGGGATCATGGTAGCCTACTCCTACCGCTATGGCTACCTGCTCGGTGTATACAGCTCTGTAAAAGGCGCGCATATGTACTTTGCCAAATCGGCCTTTATTACCACGGCGTTCTATGCTATTATTTACGTGGTGTACTACGCCGGGCGGCACATCTATTTTCAATACCTGCACGGCCGCCCGCGGATTGCGAATGAGCGGGTGCTCATAGGGGCGGTCTGGCTGGCGCTGCTGGTATTTGCGCTGGGCATCCGTTCCCGCGAGCTTTTCCTGGTGCTTTTATGCGGCGGGCCTTATTATGCGGCTGTTTTTTACATCTGGTACAACCGGGTGTTCCCGCAGTATGAGCAGGCGCACCATCGCAAGCTGATCCTGTGGAGGGACATCCTGTTCTCCTCGCTGGCTACCGGGCTCGTTGTATACCTCCTGGCGCTGGTGCTTACCCGTTACCGCCCGGAAATGATATTCGTGTTGATGCTATGCATGTTCCTGGTGCAGTTGGTGGCGCTGCTGCCCCTGGCCTGGTGGCTTTACACTACCGGGGAAGACCGCAAAGCCGCTATGCTGAACCTGCAGATGGCGCTGGGCCATTCCGCCGCTAACCTGGATTTCCTGCGCTCGCAGATCAACCCCCATTTCCTGTTCAATGCCCTGAACACCCTCTATGGCAGCGCGCTGCAGGAAAATGCGGTGAACACCAGCGAAGGCATCCAGCGGCTGGGAGATATGATGCGCTTTATGCTGGATGAAAATCACCAGGAAAAGATATCCCTGCACAAGGAAGTAGCCTACCTGCACAATTATATCGCCCTGCAGCGGCTGCGCACACAGGCGTCGCCGGACATACAGATAGATGTGAACATAGATGAAACACACTGCCATCACAACATAGCGCCCATGCTGCTGATCCCCTTCGTGGAAAACGCCTTCAAACACGGTATCAGCCTGCGCAAGCGCTCAAAGATCGCTATCTCCCTCTCCTGCGATGCGCAGCATATTTATTTTGACGCCTACAATACCACGCATCCCCGGCCGGAAAATGATACGGCCCCGGAAGGCAGGGGTATTGGGCTGAGCAATGTAAAGAACCGGCTGGCGCTGTTGTACCCGGACCGGCATGAGCTGAATATACGGCAAACCGCTACTGAATATTTTGTGCACCTGACCATTACCGTGGGCAGATAAAAACGAACGAATGGAGCAATCACCACCTATTACTACGCCGGCAGCAGACGGGATAAGCAGGTTCCTCTGGTGGCTGGCGGCCGCAGATGCAAACATATTAAAGGAATGCCGTACAGACCGGGAGCGGTACCGGATCATCGGCATATCGGTACTGGTTACCTGGCTGTTTGCCACCCTGGCCTGGGGCTACTTCTTTTCCACCGTAACAGATGATGAGTTGGTTGTGGCAGGACTGGCGTTTTTCTTTGGTTTTGCCATCCTGTCTATTGACCGCAGCCTGATAGCGGCCATGTCGGGCTCAGGCCACCGGAAGTTCCTACCGGTGGCCTTTCGTTTACTCCTGGCCCTCACCATTGGCCTGTTCATTTCCCAGCCCATTGTGCTCATGCTCTTCCAGCGGGATATACAGGCACAACTTGTGCTGGACCGGCAGGGCAAACTGGAAAAATTCCGCGGGGAGCTGGCCGCGCTGAACGCGGAGCACAAGGCCACCCTGCAAGGCGACCTGCAGCAATGGGAGCAACAGCTACAGCAGAAAACCGCGCAGGTAAAAGCCTATAAGGACGATTATATAAAAGAAACAGACGGCACCGGCGGTACCGGCCAGGTAGGCGCGTCCAGCATAGCCCGCATTAAAAAAACAGAATACCTGAAAGCGGAGCAGGAGCTGGCAACCTTGCAGCGCGAGCTGGCGCCCCGGCAGCAGGAACGGCAGGAAGGGCTGGCGGAAATGTGGCAGGAGAACCGGGTAAAGGAGCAGGCTTATATGGCTACACTGACGGATGGATTCCTGGCGCAAACGGAGGCGCTGCAAACGCTTACGGAGGAGCACCCGCCGCTGCGGCAGCGCTATCGCCTGATCGTGCTGATCATTACCCTGATAGAGATCATGCCGCTGCTTAGCAAGCTGCTGATGCCCAAAGGCGAATATGATAAGCTGATGGACTATAATAATGTTTATCTTGGATACCGGAAAAACAATGTGGTATGACCTTAACCGCCATTGCCATTGATGATGAACCGGTAGCATTGTCTGTGATAAAAGCGCATGCGGCCAAAGTGCCGTTCCTGGAAATGAAGGGCTGCTTCACCAATGCCTTTGAAGCCATGGAACATCTGAACAAGGAAAGCACGGACCTGCTGTTCCTGGACATCCGGATGCCAGACATCTCCGGCATTGATCTCCTCACCAGCCTGTCCAACCCGCCCATGGTGGTTTTCACTACCGCCTATTCCGAGCATGCGGTACAGAGCTTTGAGCTGGACGCTATTGACTACCTGCTGAAGCCCTTTTCCCTGACCCGCTTCCTGAAAGCCTGCAATAAAGCGCATTACCTGCTGCAGTTAAAACAGCAGCATACGACCGCCGGGGAAGCACCGGACCATATATTCATCAAGAGCGGTTATGAGCAGTGCAAGGTGCGGCTGGATGATATCCTGTACCTGGAAAGCGCCGGCAATTATGTAAATTTTGTACTGAAGGACCGTAAGATACTGGCCCGCCTCTCCATGCAGGAAGCGCTGGCCCTGCTGCCGGGTGAGCTGTTTACCCGCGTGCACCGCTTTTTTATAGTAGCCAACAGCAAGGTGGAGCGCATAGACCGTAATTACCTGTACCTGCCGCAGGCCAGCATCAGCATAGGCGCGGCCTATGCTGATGCTGTGAACAGGATCTGGAATGGCGAAGCCGGCTGAGGCGGTTACTCCTGCGTGCAATTCACCATCCAGCGCACGCCAAAACGGTCTGTGAGCTGACCGAACAGCGCGCCCCAGAATTGTTTTTCCAGCGGCATCGTGACCTGCCCGCCTTCCGCTAGTTGCCCGAACACTTTTTTGGCGGCCGCTTCATCCGTGAGCCCGATGCTGAGTGTTACATTATTCCCCTCACCAGGCTCCTGGCCGGGAAAAACATCGCAGGCCATGAAGCGGTTATTGCCAAAGCGGAACTGCGCATGCAGCACCTGCTGCTTGTGGTCCTCCGGCACCGGCATGGGCGCGCTGTCATAGCGGTTCAGTTGTTCAATTTCCCCGTTAAATACCTGGCGATAGGCGTTCAGCGCCGCTTCACAGTTGCCTGCAAAGTGCAGGTAGGGGATCAGTTGCATGTCTGTATTTGGCATAATAATGCGTTTTACGGCAAAATTATGGCAACGCCTGCCGTTGAAAATTGTACGATTTCGACAACGTGTTGTTGCGTTTATTGCACGGTTTTAACCGGTTGTTCCGCAGCGGTGCATGTTCCCATCAGCATGGCGTATGCCAGCACATGGTCCTCCATAGCGGCTTCCACGGTTTCCCGCTCTGTGGCGGCAGGCAGGTCCAGCACCGTGTCCAGCGCATATAACCGGAACCAGTAGTGATGGGTGCCGGCAAAGTATTTAGGGCAGGGGCCTTCGTAGCCGAAACTATGGTTATTGGCCAGCCCCTCCATTCCGCCCGCCGGGATGGAATTTTCCGCCACCATGGTGGTGCTGGCCGGTATGTTGAACACCATCCAGTGGGTCCAGGGTTTGGGAGTGGCGTCCGTATCTTCAAAAATAAGCACCAGGCTCAGCGTGCCGGCGGGAATGCCATGAAACTCCAGGGGAGGGTTTACATTAGCCCCCAGGCAGGTGTACCTTTGCGGAATGGGTTGCTGGTGGTCAAAAACGCTGGTAATGTTCATAATGCATGGTTTTATGGAGGAGACGCGCAAAAAGTGTGCGTGGTTACCACAGACCCCTACCTGCATTTTTTTAATTCCCAAAAAATAATACCTTTGCAGACCTTTTCCCTGTTGGGAGAAACAGGACATCACTGCGGGTGTGGTGAAATTGGTAGACACGCCAGACTTAGGATCTGGTGCTTCACGGCATGGGGGTTCGAGTCCCTCCACCCGCACCGGTTAATTATCAACGAGTCAGAAAGGCCGCAATGAGCGGCCTTTTTCATTGTAGCGCAACAAACCTAATGCTCTTATTTTGACTACTTTGTAATCACATCTACTTCAGCATATCCTATATCATTGTTGCCCTTCGTATTACTCAAAGCCCTGAGCCTGATATAGCGGGCCTTTACAGCTTCAAACTTTTTGATTTGCTCCAAAGGATTGTTCTTAATGTTGGAGAATTCGCCCTGATCTACCAGTGCCCATTCTTCATTGTCCCCCGAAACATAAAACTGGTAGCGGGTAATGATGCCTGGCCCTCCAATCCCCTGGTCAGGAAAGTATCTAAAGCCGCATAGATCTTGCTCGCTACCCAGGTCGATGACCAGGTCAACAGGCATTTTCATGTTATTACTTTGATGCCATGCTGTAGCAGGGTTGCCATCCAGGATGGCGTATGCCTTTTCATCGTCCGTTCCCATAATTTTCCAGCTTTTCCGGGAGATGTCGAATCTTTCATGGCACACAGGGCTGCTTTTGCCCGAAATGGGATCATAAGCTATGGCCTTTACCTCCACTTTCCCTTCTGTTGGAAAGGGCCCGGTATACTTACCCGATTTCGCGGTGGGCGTGCTGCCATCCAGGGTATAGTAAACCACCGACTCCCCGTCAACCGGGGTGATGGTTATCTCACCGGGTTGATTCCTGGTAATAGCTGGAACATCCAGGATTTGCGGTGCATGGTAAATTCCAATATTAGCAATTACGGGGCAGCTTTTCGAAGCGGTGATATTGAAACGGACCTGTGTTGCCTTTACGCTTGGTAAACGAAGGATACGCTTATACCCGATAGTGGTTGCCCTTGCCAGCTCCTTCCAGTCCCCATCCACCAGCGCTTCAACCGAAAAGGCTTTCACGCGTTGCCCAAGGCGGATATATTCCTGTGCCAGGAAACGGTTGAACGTGGTGGGCTTACCAAGATCTATTGTTAATGAAGCGTTCGTTACACCATCATCTGTGGCCCAATAAGTATCTTTATTACCATCAAGGGCCTTAGCTGCTCCAAATTCCAGGGCATTTCCACGGGCGTTCGATGCTTTTGCTTTCGCCCCTGCAGCAAGATCTGCTGCAAATGCTTCCTTCACTGCCTCGGCAAATCCCAGCGCTGCTTTTTCATCATTCGGATGGATCAGCCCATTGGGCATAATCGGAAAGTTGAGCAATAATGTGCCATTGCGTCCAATAGCGTTATAATAGGTTTCCATTAACCGGGGCACTGTTTTTACTTTGGCGTCTTCGTTCGGATGGTAGAACCATTCCGGTCTTATGGAAGTATTTACCTCAGCAGGCACCCAGGCATTTCCGTTTTCTAAACCGTGATGCAACATGTTCCATTCCACTTCACCTGTTGCGTTTAGTAAACTCCAGTTGGTTTCACCCACCCAACCGCCTTCGGTGCCTACCCAGCGCAGGTCTCCCCTGTCGCCGCCATCGTTCCATATTACACAATCAGGCTGTAGCCTGCGGATCAGCTTATAAGTATTCCGCCAGTCATAGTAGGTAGTGCGGTCAATCGTGCGCGTTTCATTAGCGCCGCCATAATATCCTGAGCCACCGTTAGCTCCGTCAAACCACACTTCAAAAATTGGCCCATAGCTGGTAAGCAGCTCGGTGAGCTGGTTCCTGAAGTAGGTGATATATTCCGGCTTTCCATAATCCGGGTGATTCCTGTCCCAGGGCGACAAATATATGCCCAATTTCAGGCCGTATTCCTTGCAGGCATCAGCCAGTTGCCGGACCACGTCTCCCTTGCCATTTTTCCATGGAGCATTTTTCACGGAATAGTCCGTATATTTTGAAGGCCAGAGGCAAAAACCGCTATGGTGCTTGGCGGTAATGATTATTCCTTTCATACCCGCTTCTTTGCAAATGCGGGCCCACTGGCGGCAATCCAGCGCCGATGGGTTAAACAGGCTGATATCTTCATTTCCATAACCCCAGGACTGGTCTGTGTAGGTGTTCAATGAAAAATGGACAAAAGCATAGTATTCCATCTCCTGCCACCTCATTTGATTTTCTGTTGGAACAGGGCCAAAAGAAGCCGGGGCTTTTACCTGGCCAAAGCTAATACTGGTGGAAGCCAGTATTAGCAACCACGTCATTATGCTATTCATTTTCATCTAATTCACTTTGATAATCTTGCCTGTTTCCAACCAGCTTATACCTTCTACCCGGACTATATATGTGCCGGGTTTCAGGGAAGCCCCCATTGACAGCAAGTTTGAAGCGGACGGGCTTTCAATCGCTTCAACCTGCTTGCCGGCGATGTCAAATATGATAACACGCTCTACTTCTTCCGGCTTGTCAACAATCATTCTGAATGTTGACGTGAAGGGGTTCGGATATAACAGCACCCGGTCATTTTCCGGCTCCGGCATTTGCCTGGTTAGTGGCATATCCACGACATTTGCCCTTCGCGGCTGCCCAACGGGCGTTATTATCCACTGTTGATTGCTGCTACTGCTTTCTCCCCATTGACCTAGATCTGCACCATTGCCTGCCTGGCCCAGCCCATCGAGATACAGCCCTGTAGCGCGGTTCCTGAGCTTAACATAATTACCGGAAGCAACCTGCTGCCATTGCTGATTATAGCTGCTGCTACTGTTCCATTGCCCTGCCAGCGCGCCATTGGTTGTCCTGCCCATACCATCAAGATACAAACCGGAAGCAATATTTTTAAGCTTTATATAATTCCCGGCTGTTTCTACAGACCACTAGCTGCGCATTACTACCGCTGTTTCCCCACTGCCCGGCATTGGAACCATCAGCATACCGGTACATCCCGTCCACCAGCAATTCTGTAGCGCGGTTGGTCAAAGTAACATAGCCAGGGGCAGCCATGCCGGCGCCCTGCAGGATGGCATCTATTACCTCCTGGTCCAGCACAGTACCAGTGCTGCGGTCATAGATGCCCATATTCGTGTCCCAGCAAAACGTGATAATTCCCCTGCTGGTTGCCGAATTTACCACATACCTGTAATAATGCAGCCTTGAAGCCAGGTGGAGCGCCTGGTCTGATGGCGGGCTAAGATTTCTTTTCGCTGCCGCATATTCTCCAAGGATAACCGGTATGCCGTTATCGATAAATTTAGCTTTCATCAGCCCAAAGCAGTAGTCTGCATAGCTTTCTTCCCCCCAGGTAGCGTTACGGTTCACATCGGTTGCAGAGTGGTAGCCATTGCCCCAGTAATAAAACATGCTACCCCAACTGGCATCCTCACTCATCAATGTAAATTGATAGGGGGAGTAATAATGCACCTCTACCATCAGGCGATTGGCAATCCAGTCTGTTGGCAGGGTATTCATCAGGGCATTGGTCTTCTCAATATCCGTTGACGGCCCCTGGATAATGAGCGTACGGGAGCTGTTATTACCCCCTGTTGCACGCACCGCATCGATAAATGTCTGGTGGTATGATAACAAAACAGACATTCCTGTTGCATCCTCCACATTGGGCTCATTGGCGCCGGCAAAAAGCAAATGCTCATCATAATCTTTAAAGTAATTGGCTATCTGCGTCCAGTAATTTTGCTGCTTCGCATTTACAGCCGCCTGTGCTGCAGTGGTGACATTATTTTCAAGCCAGCCGCCATCCCAGTGAATGTTAAGGATCACATACAGGTTGTCATTTATGCAATAATCCACTACCTGTTTTACGCGGGCCATCCATGCCGGGTCGATCACGCCGTTGGTGGCATGGCAGTCCCATGCACAGGGCAGCCGCACAGTGTTGAACCCGGACGCTTTCACAGCATCAATGGTAGCCTGGGAGGTGATAGCCCCGCCCCATACCGTTTCTCCGCAAATAGCCTCGAGCGTATTACCCATGTTCCAGCCCACCTTCATTTCACCGGCTATAGACTGGGCAGTTGGTAATTGTGCCCATGCGCCTATGGATATTAAGAGCGCAATAAGCAAACTGGCAAAAAAAGGGTTTCTCCCGTATAGTAACTGCAATACGCCTTTTTTAATCTTTTTACGTAGCATATGCAAAAATTTTAGAGCTTAATGAGATTGAGAAAGTAAACATCGTTTTCACGCATCTCCAGTTCCTCCGAAAAAGTGCCCCTGTCCTTTATCGTGATGATCTCCCTGGAAACGGGGGACCCGTCGTTTTGCTGCTTTATTTGCGCCACCTGCTGCCTGCCAAGCTGTGCCGGCTTTCCCAGGGACAGGTAAGTTGAATAAGCATCGTTGCAATGGTAGCCTACCTTATATAACTCCAGCGCATAAGTTCCCGCAGGTACGTTTGCAATGCTGATCTTCAATTTCCCTTTCGATTTTGAAGGAAGGTCGCGGATATAGTATTGCTGGTTGTGCACGGAATCACCGGGATGCGTATTAGTAAAATCCCAAACCAATGCCTGTATGTTTCCCGTGGAATCCCTGCAAACCCATGAAGCGGTATCCTTATTCACCAGTTCAGTATCTCCCAACTGGTTCATAAACTGGTAGGCATAGAACACCGGTTTATTAATCCCCTGGATGGTCAGCATGCCGAAACCGCCGTGAAAAGGCGTAAAACGGGGGCCGGGCTCTTCGAAAATATCCGTGAACACCCAATAGGACATCGAGTTAGCGGCCTTGCCCACCTGCTTCAATTTCTGCAGTACGTATGCCGCTTCATGATAGCTGTCATGGATAGGATCGGCCGGGGTATAGGATGCGCTCCATTCGGTGTAATGCAACTCCAGGTACGGCATGGGCGATGCGGCAATCTCCTTACGCGACTGCAGCACATCCCCGCTGAGGCTCGCCGGGTTCTTGTCGAGCACCGTGCCTGAATGGCCAAACTCGTCCAGGTACCCCTGCTTTACGCCGTATGCATGGGTGCTGATAAAATCTATGGGCACATTATTCCTGCGGCAATATTCGATCATTTCTGGCTCCCAGGCAGCGCCGGCTGTTCCCGGCCCGCCAACGCGATAGGATGCGTTGACGCTTTTAATAGCTTTAACGGCGTGTGAATACAGCTTGAAATACTCCTCCTGCGTACCTGCCCAGAAACCATCCAGGTTAGGCTCGTTCCAGACTTCAAAATACCAGGTCTTTACTTCGTCCGCGCCGTAACGTGCGGTGAAATGCCGGGTAAGGTCCGCTATTAATGCGCCCCATTTTTCGTAATCTTTCGGAGGAGTGACGTTGCCCCGCCACCAGAAAATTGTTTTGGAGCCACTGGCCAGCGCGGAAGGCATAAAGCCCAGCTCGACAAAAGGCTTTATCCCTATGCTTTGCAAAAAGTCGAATAACGCGTCAATATACATATAGTTGTAAACCGGGTTACCCTTACTATCCTCTGTGTATACCGCCATATCATCCGTTAAAAGACCATGCATACGGATATACCTGAAACCACATTCCTTTCTCACATAAGCAAGCTGCTGCTGCCAATCGGCCCGGAGGCCTTCATTGGCGCGGCCTGCGCCAACACATTCATTGAACATGGTGTTAAGCGGGCCCGCTGCCCTGTTGAAGTCAATGTTGATTACCCGTCCGGGAACGGCCGGGTTGTCCCGGTTGGCAGTCTGGGCAACCAGTTCCCCGGAAACGGACGAAAGCAGGAGCACCCACAGTAATAGCATTTTTCTCATTCCTTAAACAATTTTTACCTTTCTTATAATGATTCCTTCCAAACCAGCACGCCTCCTGGTGGCAATATCTTTTCTCCCACCAGTATGCCGGCTGTTGCGGCCAGGTTCATGGCATAGTTATCCGAAGAATAGTTTACCGCCACATAAAAACCATCCCGCCAGTAAACATATACGCCAGGCGGGTAATGCTCCGTGGTGGCGCCTGCGCTGGTATAAATATCATGCAGCACCTCCTCTTCCAGCTTCGAATCATCCGTATCCACACCAATGTAGGTTACGGAGCCTTTACCGATCCTGTGTTTCACCACGGCTGCTTTCCCTTTATAAAACTGGTTGTCAAAAACAGCAAGGGGTTCCGCATCTTTACCCGGCGCCAGCAGATCGGCCCAGTTGTTCCAGGCATAATGGCGCGATTGCATAAGGATATCTCCTTTGGCGTGGTCCGGCAGCATGTCGCTTGCTTCTACACGCGCCCCTATCAACCCGGATAAAGGGGCCGCCCATCCGGCTTCCCAGAAGTGTCCCATACGATCTTTGACGGCAGTACGGCAGGTAATGATCAGATGCCCTCCCTGTGCGGCATATGCACGCCATTTGCCTACCAGGGCGCTATCCGCCATTTCGTATGCAGGCACAATTACAAATTTGTATTTGGACAGATCCGCCGTTTCCGGTATGACATCTACGGGGGCGCCGAATGATCTGGCTATTTCGAGGAATTTCAGCGGGTAGTTCCAGGCGTCCCATTGCTGCGCCTGTTTCTGCCGGTCAATAGTCCAGAAATTTTCAAGATCCCAGAGAACCGCTGTTGACCGGGCGGCCAGTTTCTCAGGCATGGCGGCGCCCGGCTTATATTGTTTCCGTAATGCATTGATTTCTTTCATGAACTGCATATAGTCCTCCCCACCCGGCGAGGGTGTTACGCCATCTGTTTGTATTGCGCCGGCATGGTATTGCTCTGCGCTATAATTAACCTGGCGAAACCGGTAGGAACTGGCCAACTTTCCACCTGCTGCAAAAGTGTGGTACAGCCACATGCGCACGGCGCCGGGTAAAAGCAGCGGGTTATAACTACCCCAGTTTACCGGGCCGGGCTGGATCTCCATTACGCCGGATACGCCTCCAACAGACTTATAGTAGGCGGCAGCAAACAGGATAACACGGCTATTGCCTAACCTGAATCCAAGGTCCCCGATATTATTGCTCCCTCCATTAGGATAAGCCGTATAGGTCGCAAAATCGAGCAGCCTTGTCCGCCGCGGATCTGCCCCGGTGGAAACCGCCGTATAATTGGTCGTAATAAATTGTTGCTTTGAAATATGGCTCCGTAAAATGCCTGCCTGGAAATCCAGGAATGCGGCCTGTGCGTCTGCCGAGTACCTTTTAAAATCGAGCAAGGCATGCGGGTTGTTGCCCCACCAGCCTACCAGGGAGGTGTTGGGAATAATAACCTGGTCAAAGCTATTGTACCACTGGCTCCAGAAGGCTGTTCCCCAGGCGGCATTTAACGCGTCAATTGTTTTGTATTTGTCCTTCAGCCATTCCCGGAACGCTTCCTGCGAAGAGGGACTGTAGTCCGGTTTGGCGTCCGGTTCATTATCGAGCTGCCACCCGATTACCTGCTTATGCCGGCCGTATCGTTCGGCCATTTTTGTCACAATTGTTGCCACATACCTGCGATAGACGGGATTGACGATAGACGCTAATCCGCGCGTGCCATGCTCGCCGCGTATATAATGACCATCCATCACAAAAGTTTCAGGGTAATTTGCCCGCATCCATGCAGGGGTGGTAGCCGAGGGGGTGCACAGCAGCACTTTCAGGTTGTACCTGGCGCAGAGGTCGATCACCTTGTCAAGCCAGGCAAATTCAAAGGTTCCCTCCGCTGGCTCCATTTTAAACCAGGCAAACTCGGCCAGGTGCACAAACTCAAAACCCATACCGGCAATTTTCCTGATATCACGTTCCCACTGGTTTTCGTTCCAGTGCTCGGGATAGTAATAGATGCCTGTTGTAATAAGATCTTTTTCAGGGAAAAAGCGGCCGGCTTCCTGCGACTTTGCACGCGATCCTGCGATCAGTATGGTTAGTATAAAAAGTATTATGCCTTTATTCATCTAAGATATTTTTCCTATTTAGCACCAGCGATGATGGCATCTATCGTACGTTGATCAAGCACGGTATTGTTACGCCTGTCCAATGCCCCTCCTGTGTCCCAGAAAAAGGGTTTTACACCGTTGGCAACCGCCTGCCTGGTCACGTAGGTCAACCAATGATCCACCGCATCGTTATGAGTGTCCAGGTCTTTGGGAACATACGAACTGTTGCCACGGCGGTAAGCGCCGTATTCGCCCATTATAACAGGAATTCCTTTGTCAGTGAATTTCGTCTTCATCTTGCTGAAGGAGCTGTTTACATCGTTCTCTTCTCCCCAGGTAGCATTCCGGTCCGGTTCCAGGGTAGAATGATGTCCGGCGCCCCAGTAATAGAACATTTTACCCCAATCCGCATCGCCGTTCATCAGCAAACAGAACTGGGAAGGAGTGTAGTAGTGCACCTCTACCATCATGCGATTGCTCACGGCATCTGCAGGAAGGCTGTTCATCAGGTTACTGGTTTTTTCAATATCCGTTGACGGCCCCTGCACCACCAGCACCCGGTAACTGTTCCTGCCGCCGGTGGAGCGGACTGCATCTATAAAGGTTTGATGATAGCTGTTGAGTATTCCCATTTGTTCAGCATTCTCCACGGGAGGTTCATTGGCGCTTGCAAACATCAGGTGCTCATCAAAATCGCGCATCGTTGTGGCGATCTGCTCCCAGTAAGCTTTCTGTCTGGCATTAACGGAATCCTGCTTAGCCTTGTTAATATTGTCATCCAGCCAGCCGCCATCCCAGTGGATATTGAGTAAAACATACATATCGTTATCAACACAATATTGCACCACCTGCTTTACCCGGTTGAGCCAGGTGTCCTCTATTCTGGCGGTAGTTTCATCGGCATACTGGTCCCACGCGCAAGGCAGGCGAATGGCATTGAACCCCTGCTGTTTTACAAACCGGACATAGCTTTCGGTAATCAGGGGATTGCCCCAGGCGGTTTCCCCGCCAATAGCTTCCAGGGTATTCCCGATATTCCAGCCCAGTTTGAATCTGGCCGCCAGTTGAACAGCATTGCTTCCCATGCCGCTGGAGTCGGCCGGTTTGGGCGATATGTTGTAGCCGGGATATATGTGGCTGGCTTGCGAAACCGTAATCCGCCGGACCTGGCCGTTTTGCATGCTTACCTCCAGCACCGCGGAACGGGTGGCGCCTGTGGCATTGGCCACCGCGGTTAGCTGCACGGTGGTGCTGCTATTGCCGGCTGCCTGGCTTAGCTGCAACCAGGCAGAAGCAGGATTGCTGATATACCATTGGGCATTGCTGGTGATAGTCAGATCGGAGGAGCCCCCGTCTGCCTGGAAAGTAATTTCAGCTAAAGAAACCGACAGTTCAGGCGTAACGGCATCCTTTTTATTGCAGTATGCGGACAGTACCGCTGTAATGATAAGCCCGATAAACGCATATCCTCTTCTGATGTTCATGGTCATTGTATTTAATTAAGTTGGCATTATTTGATCTTCACCACCCTGATATTATCAATGGCGGCGTGTAAACCGGAAGCGGAAGGCGCCGCAGAAAAATTCTTGGTGTGGATATTGACCGCTCCGTTGCCGGAGCTGCCCAGCAAGATGGCCAGGCTTGCAGCGGCCGTACCTTTGCCGTCATTGGTCCTGAACATCGACAACGGAATGCTTACTGTACGCCAGCCTTTTGTGGTAAAAGGAGCCACAGCGCCATTGGCGCCCTGCCACGGCTCATAGCGGGCCATATAATCAAATCCGTAACCTTTTACTACATAAATGGAAGTACCACTCCAGGGGCCGGGAACGTTGATCTCGAACTTAAAGGCATAGTCGTCAACAGGAAGTCCTAAACTGTCGGCAGGGAGCCACTGTACGTCATTGGTGTTTATACTCCGCTGCGGGTTCCACCAGTTACCGTCACCGGGGGGAAGCACCTCATTGCTCAGCACCGCGTAGCTGCCCCTGTTGCCGGGAAAATTGACGCTGCCGCTTTCAATGTTGGTCCCCCAGCTAAAAGTATTTATATCATCAAAATTACAGAGGACGCCCGTTGTCGCATCGTTTACGTTGAAGACGGTGGAAGCAGTGCCGGATTTGGTGGTGACCACTACCGGTCCGCTTTGTGAAAGCGCCGGTAATACAAACCCGACGGAGGTGCCATCGCCGGCAGTAGCATATTCAGTGACCGGCGTACCGGCAAAAGTTATTGCTTCTATAAAAAATAAATTCCCCCCATAGATGTAAACGGAATCGCCCTCATTCGCATTCTCGTTGGAAATGCCGGTGATAGTGGGCGGCGGAGCCACAATACCGAATGTAAAAGTGGTAGCCCCATGCCGGGTAACGTAGCGGATAGTGTTCAGGTCTTCTGCAGATACGGACGGGAACGGTATTACAGCAGGCACCATCACCGCGGCACTGGTATCGGAAAACATCACGCTGTTAATGGCGGCAGGCACCCCGTTGAAAGATACCTGTACGGCATCCTTCAGGTTATGCCCCACCAACACGATCCATTGACCGGTAGTGATGGAATGAACAAGGGTGTCTGCAGGCCAAGCTGCATAATTCCTGACACTTTTTATGACAGGAGCGCCTTCGGTCACCTCCTTCTTACAGGCGGATTGCATACATGCAAAAACCGCGGCAAGGGCAGCAAACAGCAAGCTCCTGTATGCCTGGTGGAATATTATTTTACGCACGGTATAATATTTTTAGCGGTTCTTAATAATAGGATGCCGGAGGCTCCATCAATTTCGGGTTGGCGGTAATTTCAGCAGAAGGTATCGGGAACGTGAAACTTTGAATAGTTGCAGGCGTAATAACACCATACGGGGCGGCGGGCGTTAAAACGCCATCCGGGAGGGTAAACGTCACACGTTGTTCCCCGTTTAATTTGCTGATTGCCTTGGCCGGGTTGTAATAAGATAACCTCACCAGGTCTATCCAGTACTGCCCCTCTCCTGCCAGCTCAATCCTTCTTTCATTCAGCAGGGTATCGGCATCTATCATAGTGGCCGGAGCAATGCCAGCCCTTTCCCGGACCTTGTTAAAGTAAAGCAGCGCTTCGCCGTCGCTGGTAGCGCCGCTGTTCCCCAGTATTGCTTCCGCATAAATGAGGTAAACGTCCGCCAGCCTTAATAAAGCATTATGCTCTGTAGAGGAGGTTTGGGTCATAGTAGGCGCATTATTATCCTTGTTCGTACCGATAATATGCTTCTTCAATCCACAGTCCCCCGTAAAGGTATACCCTCCGCCCGCTGCGTTCAACTCCGGGTAGTAATCACCATTGATCATAAAGGTGGCCTTACGCCTTACAGAATCCGCCGTGGTGTAGAGCTGGTACATATCTACGGTTGGACCAATATTAAACCAGCCGGCCTGGCCATTCGCAGATATTTCCGTACCTCCCGGAGAGTAGATCTGCAGCATATTACCTTCCAGCCAGGCAGCGCCCGGAGCCCATTGCAATGCAAACAATGATTCCGGGTTATCGTTAAACTGCGTCTTAAAAAGGTCCGCATAATTAGCTAACAGCGCCAGTCCGCTGTTCTTACACACATTTCCCGCATATTTTCTTGCACTGTCCAGGTAAGCCTGGTCCCTGGCGCCTCCCTGCTGGTTTAACCCGGCTACCGTCAGGTACACCTTGCTTAGCATACCCTGTGCGGACCAGGTCGTCACCCTGCCGGCGGCATCGGCAGCGGGAAGATTTTCAGCGGCAAAGGTCAGGTCATTGATAGTGAATTTAAATACGTCTTCCGTTTTTATGCGGTTGAGCAGCGGAGATATTACCAGCTTGCTGTTGTCTTCAATGATGGGTACGGCCCCCCACAACACCGCGAGGTTATAATAGGCAAACCCGCGTATAAACCGCGCCTCCGCAATAGCAGCCTGCTTATCCTTATCTGGAATCGTATTAGCCGCCTTTTGCGTGATGGCCTGAATGGTGACATTGCAATGTGCAATGATGTTATACATCGCTTTCCAATTGGCCACCATGATCCCGTTCAGGCCCGTAACGGTAAACGTATTCAACTGCACGGCATCTCCCCAGTAGCCAACCGCCATGTTCCCGCTAAGCACTTCACCAACCGGTAAATAACAGGTATAGTTCCAATCTCCCCAGGGGCTGCCGGCATACAACGCAGCAGTAGCCAACCTGAGATCTTCGGGCGTCTGGTAAAAATTATCAGCGCTTATCTGCGACAGGGGCGGACGATCCAGGAAACTTTTGGAGCACCCTGCCATCACCATCACCATTAACAGGAAAGCGATTGTTTTCGCCAATATTGGTTTCATAACTATTTATATTAAACAGATGAATATTTTATTTGCCCAATTTGATGTTAGCACCCAGGGTAAACACCCGGGGCTGTGGATAATAACCTCCGTCAACGCCGGCGGTCAAGGGGTCCCATGACCCGATCTCGGGGTCCATGCCCTTGTAATTTGTAATGATGAAAGCATTTGAAACATTGAAGTAAACCCTCAGATATTTAATGTTGGCCCTGGCAATCAGCTTTTCAGGGAGGGCATATCCTAAAGAGATCGTCTTACAGCGCAAAAAGCTCCCATTTTCCACGAACTTGTCGGAGTTCCGGTTATTATCATTGGTATTATCATTTCTAATTCCCACAATCCTGGTGTCCGGGTTGGTCACCTGTACATTGTCAATATCCGTAGCAGATCCATTCGGGTCAATCAGCGTCAGTTTTGCGTAGTTCATGAGTGACCGGAGATACCCAAAGCTTGTTCCCGGGTATTCCCCGTTTACCCGAAGCTGGTTGAATACTTTATTACCGATGTTGGCCGTAAAAAACAGATTCAGATCGAAATTCTTGTACGAGAAGGTGTTGTTTAAACCCAACTGGTACTTAGGGATGGGAGAACCGAGAAACGTTTGATCATGCTCATTAATAACGCCATCCCCGTTAAAGTCTTTAAACTTCAGGTCGCCATACCAGATACTGCCCCCGGCAGCCCCTACCGGCAGCGGCACGCCATTTTTTGTGGGCAATGCATGGGTCTTAAAATCTTCTTTCGTGGCAAATACACCTCCGTCTATAACATACCCGTAAAACTCGCCAATAGACCTGCCCACTACCGTTTTGCTGTACTGCCTGTCCAGTGAAGCGCCATCCGTATTGAGCTTCAGCACTTCGTTAATATTGCGGGAAACTGTTACGTCCGTTTTCCAGGTAAAGTTTTTGCTTTTAATATTGGTAGCACTGATCCTAAAGTCAAAACCCTTGTTATTAACTGACCCGATGTTGACGTACGGGGCATCCAGCGAGCCCGGCGCCCAGCCGATAGCCGTACCGGAATACAATGGCAAAGGGATCTGCATTACGAGACCATCGGTCCTGCGATTGTAAAAATCTACGGAGAAATTCAGCCTCCAGTTAAAAAGCGTGCCATCCAGCCCTATGTTTGCGTACTTTGTTTTCTCCCACTGCACATAAGGGTTCCCCACGTTCAGGGTAAGCTGTGCAATGCCCGTCAGCCCGGTAGCAACCGTGCCCAGGGTGGATGTATAGGCATAGTCCCGGATGTTCTGGTTATTCGTTAAACCATAACCCAGCCGCAGCTTTAATTCGTTGATCGCTTTAACGGGCTGCAGCAGTTTTTCGTTATTTAATTTCCAGGCAAATGCTCCCGAGTAGGTTGTTACCCAGCGGTTTTCAGGAGCAAATTTTGAAGACCCGTCTGCCCGGACATTGGCGGTAAACAGGTATTTATCATTGATGCCGAGGTTTATACGGCCAAAATATGATTCCTGGGCGCTTTGCCCTTTGGTCCCGGCATTGGTGGCGGTAGTAGGATCACCGCTGCTGATTACCTGCACATTGTTGGAAGGAAAATTCGTTCGGCCTGCAGTGGAACTTTCATTAGTGTTCAATTGCGCTTCATGTCCTAACAGCACATTTGCATTGTACTTGTTTTTAAACAAATGTGAATAGGTCAAAAAGTTCCTTATGGTTGTAAATACGGTTTCTGAAAAATTATAAGACGCACTGTTATTGTTGTTCTTTACAAGACCAAATGTATAGGAAGGGTTAAACCGGTCTTCCGTTGCCATGGAATAGGTCATGGTCGCTTCATTCCGGAGGGTAAGATCCTTTGTAAAGAAGATTTCCGCATAGGCGTTCCCAAAAAGCTGGTTCCTTTTTACCTGGTCTTTATTAATAAGGGCTATCGCATACGGGTTCACCGTACTATTCACCCAGCCATTCGGGTTATAGGCCCCTCCCCAGCTTCCGTCCTCGTTTTTTACCGCTATATCCGGCGTCTGGCTTAATGCCGTATTGATTACATTAGAGCTTGTTGAATTTACATTTTCCTTGATATTAACAAGTTGCAGGCTGGTGCCGATCTTTAACCAATTGGTGGTTTTATTGTCCAGGTTCAGCCTTAGCGAGATCCTGCGAAAGTCGGACCCGAGGGCAATACCTTCCTGTTTAAAATAAGAGCCGGACAGCAGGTACTGTGTTCTGGTATCTCCCCCGTTTACGCTCAGCGTATGGTTGTACATCGGCGCATTTCTGAAAAGCTCTTTCTGCCAGTCGGTGCCTTCACCCAGGTAGCTGGGATTTACGAATTCGGGCCGCGTATCAAATCCCCAGCCTAACCCGGTATTTCTTTCATTGATAAAAGCTGCATACTCCCTTAAATTCATCACCGGCAACTTTTTAGGTATTTGCTGGTAGCCAGCATACATGTCATAGGTAATGCTCGGTGGAGCCACCTGTCCTCTCCTGGTGGTTATTACTATTACGCCATTTGTTGCCTGGGAACCATAGATCGCCGTTGCAGATGCGTCTTTCAGCACATCAATGGACTCAATTTCAGCAGGATTGAGACCCGCCAGCGGATTAACGCCGGTACCCAATGTGGCGGTGCCGCCAATAATAACCCCATCAATTACGTACATAGGCGCGCTTCCACCAAAAGAGGACAGGCCGCGGATCTGTACAGACACGGCTCCACCTGGTTGACCTGATATTTGTTGAGCCACTAAGCCCGGCACCTTGCCCTGTAAGGCCTGGTCCAGGGTAACGGGCTGTGTTTTCCGGAGCTCATCGCCCGTAACGGAGGATATGGCGCCGGTAACGTCCTTCCGTTTTGTTTTGCCATAGCCAATCACCACCACATCTTCCAGTTGAGCAACACTTTCCGCCAGGCTTATTTGAATGGCGCTGTTTGCCCCTACAACTACCTCCTTCCTGAGATATCCTATCATGGTCACTACCAGCACATCGCCGGTTGAAGCGGCAATGGAAAATTTCCCGGTTTCATCGGCAATAGTGAAGCGATTGGTATTTTTTACCATTACCGATGCCCCGGGAATCGGGGTGGCGGCCTGCTGGCTGAGAACCGTACCGCTGATCTTTCCCGTCTGGGCAAAGGTGTTGGCGCCCGGGATAAAGACAGACAAAATACCCCATAGCAGCAAGAATCCGGTACGAACAGTTTTGGTTGGTTGCTTTCGTGATGGGACTGTTATACAGTCAGGTAAATCTGCCATTAAGGCATAGGGTGGCGCAGCGGACCGCAGGCCAAACAGCGGCAATTGTAGTTTCATATACGTGGATTAAGTGCTGTAAAACTATTGCCATGTTATTTAAAACCGGGGGGCTGAATGTTTCAAACTAGGGGTACGATTGTTACAAACAACTGGTATTCAACAAGGTTCCGGGGTAAAAAGGTCTTTACACCCCTTTGTCTTTCCGGTTTGCCACATATTGCGAGGGCGGCATTCCGAATTCTTCCTTGAAGAACCTGGTGAAGATCTTGGGGTTATTGAATCCTACCTCGTAGGCAATTTCGGCAACAGACATTCCACTTTTATCTAATAACTGGGCCGCTCTTTTCAGCCGGATGGAGCGGATGAACTCCAGGGGCGACCTCCCGGTAAGCGAAAGGATCTTTCTATATAAGGTAACGCGGCTCATGTACATTTCCCGGCTCAGGTCCTCTACCGAAAACGCCGGGTTATCCATGTTCTTTTCCACAATTTCCAGGGCCTGTTTCAGGAACTTTTCGTCTACGGGCGTGATGGTTACTTCTCCCGGGTTCACCTCAATTTGCATCTGGAACCTTTTCTGCAGCAATTTTTGCTGTGCCAACAGGTTCCTGATCCGGGAAGCCAGTATCTCAAAAGTGAAAGGTTTGGTGATATAGTCGTTTACCCCCGCTTTCAACCCCTCCAGTTGTTTCTCTTCGCTTCCCATAGCGGTCAGGAGAATGACGGGAATATGGGCGGTAAGCGTTTCGTTCTTAATTTTCCAGGTCAGTTCAACCCCGTCCATTAGGGGCATCATGATGTCGCTCACAACCAGGTCCGGGTTCAACTGTTTTATCTTCTCCCAACCTTCCTTTCCGTTTGCAGCTTCTTCAACATGGTATTGTTCTTTCAGGTTGTCCTTTAAATAAAAGCGCAGATCCTCGTTGTCTTCCACCAGGACGATCGTTTTCCTCTTACCGGCTTTCCGGCTTTCCGGCAACTCAGTTGGTGCGGCGCCCTCTGCCGGTGCTATGCTGGCGGCAGCCCTGGCGGAAGGCTCATACACTTTCTTTGCCGGAAGCAGCACTGTAAAGCAGGCCCCCTGTTCCGGCTCGCTTTTTACGGTGATGATACCGTTATGCAGCCTTACAAATTCTTTTGTGATGGCCAGGCCAATGCCGGTTCCCTGGTTTACCATGCTTTCGGGCACATCCGTTTGAAAGAACCGTTCAAATATCTTTTCATGCTGATCGGCGGGAATTCCAATGCCTGTGTCCTTGACTTCAATGGCCAGCGTTCCATCCGCTTCATCATTTACCGGCGGGTTATATGTAAGATGAATGCCCACCATGCCGTTGTCATGGGTATATTTAAACGCATTGGAAAGCAGGTTGAATAAGATCTTTTCCACCTTATCCTTGTCAAAATAAATTTCCAGGCGGTCAATGTCAGATGAAAATGAAAACCGGATATGCTTCTTTTCCGCAATATCCTCAAAAGTGTGGCTAATGTCCCTGCTAAACCTAATAATATCGCCTATCGAGGGATGCAGCTTTACTTCCTGCACCTCCATCTTCCTGAAATCGAGCAATTGATTCACGAGGTTCAATAAGCGTTTCGTATTGCGCTGCATCAGGCTAAGCTGCTTTTTCTGCTCCTCATCGGTAATTTGCCTGATCATCCTGTCCAGCGGAGCAATGATCAGGCTTAATGGGGTACGAAGCTCATGGCTCACATTAGTAAAGAATTTTGTCTTCAATTGTTCCAATACATGCGCCCTTTCGGCTTCCCTGCGTTGTTGCTGCACCTCAAAGCGCATACGTATTCTGTCTAAAGTAATGCGCCGGGCAAGTAAGAACAGCCCTGCAGCAATCAAAGCATAAATCACATATGCAATAGGTGTTCGCCAGAATGGCGGCTCAATATTGACCTGCAAGGTTTTAACTCCGCTCCAGGAGCCATCCCTGTTCAAAACTTTTACTTTAAAAACATAATGGCCGGGGTTAAGATTGGTATAAGTGGCCCTTCTCTGGTTGCCGTTGGCATACAACCAGCCTGTGTTAAAGCCTTCCAGCATGTACGCATATCTATCACGGGCGCTGTGGGCAAAATCGAGCGAGGCAAATTCAATAGAGAAAACATTCTCCCGGTATTGCAGGTCAATGCGTTGCAGCCGCGGCAAAGATTTTTCCAGGAGCACCCGGTTATTGATCCATGCTCCCGGCTCAACATCTTCATTCAGGATCTGCAGCCCGGTGAAAACAATTTCAGGATGGTGAACGGGCTTTTTTATTTTATCCGGATCAATGATATTAAAACCGGAAGGCCCGCCGAATATCAATTCGCCCGCCCTTGTTCTGAGCGCGGCATTATCATTGAATTCCCGGCTCTGCAGGTTGTTCATCTCATCGTAAGTAGTAACGGAAAAGCTAAGCCGGTTTCCTTTCTGTTCCGGGATGGCGTTACACAACCCGTTAGGCGTGGACAGCCAAAGCGTTTGATGATTGTCTTCAAGAATATTCAATATCAGGTTATCGGGCAAGCCATCAGCGATAGTGAATACCTGGAAATTTTTCTCCCGGTCATTAAACAGGTTCAAACCTTCCCGGGTTCCCACCCAGATCCGCCCCTTGCTGTCTTCTACAAGACAGATGACATTATTATTGCTTAAGCTGTTCTTGTCCTTTGTATGCTGGTATAAGACCGGGGAGGTATTATGCTTTTCAAAAACGGCTACCCCGGCATTTGATCCAATCCACAAATTGCCTTTTTTATCCTGTATGATCGCAGCAATATAATCGCCCGGCCTGCCCTTATAGTGGTTAAACCGGCTTTTCTTTTTGTCAAAACGGTCCAGGCCGCCGCCCAGCGTGCCTACCCATAAATGCTCGTCCCTGTCTTCAAACAGCTCCCACACCCTGTCATCTGCCAGGCTGGAAGTATCCTTATCATCATGCCTGTAATGCGTGAATTGCTTTCCGTCAAAACGATCAAGACCGCCCATGTAAGTGCCAATCCAGAGCACGCCGCTGTGATCGATCCACAGGCTTACAATTACGTTATTACTCAGGCTGTTTTTATTGTTGTCATCGTGCAGGTATTGTTTGAAGACATTATTCTTCCGGTCAAAATAAATTAACCCGCCGCCATTGGAGCCAATCCAGATATTACCTGACTTGTCTTCAGCAAAGCAGTTTACATCATCATATTGCAGGCTCCCGGTATTCAATTCCTGGTGATAGTAATGCGGGAATTGTACGATGTTGCTGTTTAAATAATTTACGCCCTGCTTGTAGGTGCCCAGCCACATAATCCCGTTATCATCCATGTACAGGGTAGTGATGGTGTTCTGGCTAAGGCTTTTGGGCTCTTTGGGATCATTCAGCAGGTAACTGGTTTTGAAATTTTTTTTCTTGTCGATCAGCGTCACTCCGCCATGGTCCGTTCCTACCCAGATCAGGCCACTGCTATCCTGGACGATCCGGCTTACCACGTATGAGCTCAACCTGGACGGAAACGAATTTTCATCGAACCGCCGGAGCGTACTATCCTGCGGTTGAAAAAGAAAAGCGCCGTAGGTATAACACCATATCCAGACATCTCCATCACTATCTATAAAAAGACTGTTGTGATTGTCTCCCTTATTTTGTCTTTGTAAGGCAGTGCTGGAGAAAATAACTTTCCCGGTTTTTATGTCATATTCCTGCAGAAAGCCGTTTTGATACACCAACCATAGCTTTTCATCCTGTGTTTCATTAAGGGAGGTAATTCTTCCCGGATGCTGCCCCGTATGGAGTGGCCTGGCCTCTTTTTCAGTAACGGAATACAAATATGCCCCCTTGTCGTCGTAAAGGAACCAGTACCTGCCGTTGTTTCCTTTTACAATACCCGAGATCATACCGGAAGGCAAACCAAGCGAGTGCAAATAGCTATCATAATCGGCATCAAATTTTTCTGTGTCCGGGTTATAGATACAATATCCCCCTATTGTCGTCACCCACATCTTTCCATCAGGGAGCTCGTATAATGCCAGGACATTATTATCCGGGAGGGAAGCGCTGTCATTATGTTTTTTACGAAATACCTTGCACGAATAACCGTCATACCGGTTAAGGCCAGACAAGGTGCCGAACCATAAGAAGCCGTTGGGATCTTTTAGTATGGCATTGACCCGGTTGTGTGAAAGACCTGTATAAGTATTAAGCTTGGAAAAATTATAATACTTGCTTTGCGCAAAAGCCGGAAGCGATTGCAACAGCATAACAATCCAAATAAAAAAACGCATCACAACGTGTTTAACCCAGGGAAACCTGCACTATGCGGCACAGCCATCCCGTCCTATTTCCTACAAAATAAGTGATTAATAGGGAATTGTATAAAAAATCGATCTATGTTTATTTTCGATCCCGGTTCCACATTTAATACTTATTTTTATTTTCACTTCCACGTTTATGAGTGAGTGCTTCATTGATATTATCCAATTACAGCGGAATGTGGCCACCGCCAGGGACATTGAATCCTACGGCAAGCTGTTCCGGCACTTTCACCGGCCGCTTACCCGCTTTGCGGCAGCTATCGTAAAGTCCAATGAGTCCGCCGAAGAGATCTACTCCGACATTATGCTGAAAATATGGGAACTGGGGCCGGCTTTGAATAATATTGAAAACCTGCAGGTCTACCTTTTTATCAGTGTAAAGCATGCCTCCCTCAACTATATCGCTAAATATTATAAAGTAAATACGATTGATATTGAATCCATTGACCTGAACCTTCCCTATGAAATGGACCCGGAGCAAACCTTCCTGCAGGCAGAGCTGCAGCGGAAAATTGCACTGGCCGTAAAAGCATTGCCCAACAAATGCCAACTGGTGTACAAGCTCATTAAGGAAGACGGCTGCAGCTACAGGGAGGTAGCAGAGATCCTCCATATTTCCATCAACACCGTAGAGGGGCATATGACCACCGCCCTCAAAAAGATCAGCCAGGCGCTCCGCTTTTACCTGCACCCCCATAATAATTAGTAATGTATTTTAAAACTACACCACCCGTTAAAAGCTGTTGTGAGGAAACAAGAGACAAATTTTGGGAGGAAAGACCTTGCCTGAATAGCGGTCGCCCGCTACCTAATATAACCGGTGCAATCCCGATGCGGTATTCATCGAAGAGATTATCGTTTACAAAAGTCTCGGAGAGGTTTGCACTGCCGAATACATACATGTCTCTGCCGCCCTGTTCTTTCAGTTTTCGGATCTCAGCAGCAGCTTTTCCCTTTATTAAAGTAGTATTATTCCAGTCTGCCGACTGCAATGTGCTGGAAAAAACTATCTTGGGTATTTTGTTCATGAGGTCGGCTATTTCTCCTTCGGCCTTTGTCCAATGAGCTGCCATACCTTCATACGTTACACGTCCAAAAACAAGATAGTCCGCTGAATGTAATTGTTCAATACTTAGTTTGTGAAGTTCTTCTCCCCAAATGGCACTATGAAGAGACAAGTCCCAATTTTGATTTCCTTCAAAATAACCGTCAAGGGTGATGATATTCCACATTATCAGCTTTCTCATGTTTTAATGTGTTTAAGTCTGTCAAAGTATAATTGTTTACTGTCCTGGTTTCGCCACGTCTCATAAATATATACAATAATCTTTCGCTGTTTGGGTCAAGGCGCCCAAACGGCCGGATAGCAACCGGCAGCTATTCAAAAATGGACTCAAAATTTCAAAGATCAAACATGCTTTATCTTTTTAATAGCGCAACACGTTAATTATTAATTTTTTTTCTCCCCGACCGGTGGTAACGCACCATTTTCCTGTCCTTACTATTACAGGGGGATATTTCCTGCCTGGAAAACCACGATGTCTGAAGAACGATTTTTAAAACTATTGAACAGGAAAATAGCCGGGGAGGCCACCATCCAGGAGCTGGAAGAGCTGGAGCAACTGCTGAAAACGCGCCCGGAATGGCAGAAAATGGCCGACCTCCTGCTTACCGGGCCACCGGCCCCCTCCCCTGAACATACCCATGCCGCAGAAGCTGCTTTTGCCGCCCAACTGGTAAAAATGCAATTGCGCGGCCTGGTTGAAACACCGGCTGCCGACTTACCCGCCCGGCGCAGGAAAAAATGGATATGGATACCTGCAGCCACCCTGCTGGTAGCGGTGGCCATTTACGGGGGCGTCCTCCTGCTCCGGCAGCCGGCGCCCGAAACCCTGGCCACCAATGAAATGGTAACGCCACCCAAAGCCCGTTCCGCCGTTAAGCTGCCGGATGGCACCCGCGTATGGCTCAATGCCAGCAGCCGGCTGACCTATAACGAGGAATACGGGAAGGAAAAACGGGAGGTCAGGCTTACCGGGGAAGCTTTCTTTGACGTGGCGGAATTGGCGGACAAGCCTTTCATTGTGCATACTGCCGTAATGGACATCACCGTGCTGGGCACCGCCTTCAACGTAAAGGCCTACCCGGATGACAAAAGCACGGCGGCCAGCCTGATCCGCGGCAGCATAGCCGTTACCATCAAAAACAGGGCTAAGGACAGGATCACCTTGCAGCCCGATGAAAAACTGGTAGTGGACAATGGCATTACCCGCCTGGAGACAATCCCGCCTGCCGGCGCCGGCAGGCAAACCCTGGTAGCCGTCAACAAACTGGCTTATAACCCGGCAGACAGTACGCTGGATGAAACACAATGGATGCACAACAAGCTGGTATTCCGCGATGAATCTTTCAGGGAACTGGCCGCCAGGATGGAAAGATGGTACGGGGTCACCATTGATATTACAGACCCGCAGCTACAGGAAAAAAGGCTCAGCGGCAGCTTTGAACAGGAAACAATAGAACAGGCCATCGAAGCGCTCACCATCACCACACCTTTCAGGTTTAAGAAAACAGGGGACAAAATAGTTATTTACCGTTAATGCCTATACGTTATGATGCTTTATAACACATCGTGATGGCCCGGATGCAAAAGCGGGACTCCGTTGCCGCGGAATCCCGCCGGGCCAATAATTACTGGTACAAACTCCGGAGAGGGAGGATTTTCATTATTAACCTTCAATTGAAAGTATGAAAAAAATTGAAAACGGGGGTGTTCTTTCTGCATGCCCGGGACCGTTAAAGATTCTACTTGTTATGAAACTGACGCTAGTCTTGCTGACCGCCTGTCTGCAAGTTGCAGCCAACACTTTTTCCCAGGGTAAGATCACCCTGAAAATGGAAACATCGGACATCAGGAAAGTGCTGTTCGCCATCGAAAAGAAAAGCAGCTACCGTTTCCTCTTTGATGAAGCCATGATCAAAGGGAAACCGCCTGTAAGCATAAACGTGGAGAACGCCGACATTAACGAAGCATTGGGCCAGGCGCTGCACAATACCGGTATCGCCTACAAGGTGCTGAACACCAACCTGGTGGTGCTGAAAGAAGCCGCCACCGCCGCGGATATCCAGGAAGTGCGGGTGACCGGCCGGGTTACCGATGCCGCCGGTACACCCCTGCCGGGCGTAACCATCGCCATTAAAGGCAGCAACATGGGCACCACCACGGGCGATGACGGCAGCTACGCCATTACCGTGCCGGACGGCGCCGTGCTGGTGTTCAGCTACGTGGGATTTGCCACCCAGGAGGAAACCGTGGGCGGCCGCACCTCCATTAATGTTACCCTGCAGCCTTCCGCCACCAGCCTGGATGAAGCGGTGGTAGTAGGTTACGGCACCCTGCGCAGAAGCCAGGTAGTAGGCTCCGTAGCGAAGGTAGACGGAAAAGAGCTGGCGAAGCAGCCGGTGCTCACCGCCTCACAGGCCCTGCAGGGCAAGGCCTCCGGCATACAGATCATTGCGCCCGGCGATCCCGGCTCGCAACCGCAGGTCAGGATCAGGGGCACCAACACCGTTTCCGGCGATGCCAACCCGGTATACGTGGTGGACGGCGTGATCACGGACAACATCACCAGCATCAACACCATGGACATTGCATCCGTGGAAGTGCTGAAGGATGCCGCCTCCCAGGCCATTTACGGATCGCGGGCGGCCAACGGCGTGATCCTCATCACCACCAAGAAAGGAACAACCGGCCGGCTGAGGGTAGACCTGAACGCTTATACCGGCATACGATCCATGACCTCCAAGGTTAAAATGGCCGATGCCCGCACCTATGCCCAATACACCAATGAAGCCAGGGGCTATGACAACCAGGAGCCCATGTTCCCGGACCTGGATGCGCTGGAATATAATACCGACTGGTTTGACGAAGTGACCCGCGCCGGGCTGCTGCAGAACTACAACGTATCCATGAGCGGCGGCTCCGAAAAGACCACCTATTACTTCAGCGCCGGCTACTTCAGTGACGATGGCATTGTAAGGAACGAAAACTATGAACGGGCCAATTTCCGGCTGAACAATGCCTATAAAATAGCGCCATTCCTGGAATTCGGGCATAACCTGAACATGAGCGTTACCCGCTCCAAAAACAAGCCCAGTCCTTTTAATGACGCTTACCGCAATGCACCCACCACCCCGGTAAGGTTCCCGAACGGGGATTACGGGTTGCTGGAGGGCCTGAGCGTGGCCAACCCGGTAAAGGCCAATGAGCAGCAGGACCATACCAATAAAAGAATTCGTTTGCAGGGCGATGTATATGCCCTGCTGAAACCGGTGAAGCATCTTTCCATACGCAGCAGCTTCAGCTTCAACCGGAGCAATTACGATAACCTGAATTATAATTACGCCTATGACCCCATCAGCATAGGTACAGATAATATTTCCAGCCTGGAAGTGGAAGACGGCAAGTCGTTCTATTATAACTTCGATAACAATGCTACCTATCACCGCACCCTGGCCGGCAGGCACGAGATCATCGCTACCCTGGGGTATTCCGCCGAGCGCAACACCAGCAGCCGGCTGATTGTACGTGGCAACAATGTGCCGCCGCAATCCAACCTGTGGTACATGGAATATGCAGATCCCACTTCTGTGCAACTGGTAGAGAACGATGGCACACTGGTACAAAGGGCCAGCCTGTACAGCCGCCTCACCTACACCTTCGATAATAAATACAACCTGAGCGGCGTGCTGCGCCGCGACGGCTCCAGCAATTTCCCGGTCAATAACAAATGGGGGACCTTCTACTCCATCGGCGGCTCCTGGGTAGTCTCCCGCGAAAGGTTCATGCAAAATCAAAAACTGTTTGACGAGCTGAGAATACGCGCCGGCTACGGCAAGCTGGGGAATGACCGGGTGCCATCACCGGTAGCCAGCTTAAGCCCGGTATCACAACTGGACAATTACTGGTTTGGCGGAAACGGCTACCCCATTGTGCCGGGTATTTCCATTGTAGAGTTAAGGGATGCCACGGTTTCCTGGGAAGAAACAAAAGGAATAGATGCCGGCCTGGAATTTACCATGCTGCGGCAAAGGCTGAGCGGCGAGGTCACCTATTACAACAAGCTGTCCAATGTATACATCCCCGTGACCCTGGTGGCGCTGGCGGGGGATAAGAGTAATGATGTTTTCTCCCGTGCGGCGGATGTGCGCAACAAAGGCGTGGAGATCAGCCTGAACTGGAGTGATCAGGCCAGCGAAAACTTCAGCTATCACGCCGGCTTCAATGTTACCTTCAACAGGAATAATGTAGAAAAGGTACAGGGCTCCCTGCAGTTGAAAGGCGGCAGCCTGGGCAACGGCGAAGTGGTGACCAATACCGTGGAGGGTGAGGAAGTAGGCAGCTTCTGGGTATACGAGGTAACCGGCATCTTTAAAACCCAGGAGGAAGTGGATGCCACCAAGGCAAAGATCACCGGCTCCAAGCCGGGCGATTTCCAGTACCGGGACGTGAACAATGACGGCGTGCTGAATGACCTGGACCGGATGTTCGTAGGCTCTTACCAGCCCAGGACCTATTTTGGCCTGAATGCGGGCTTTAACTGGAAACAACTGGATTTTTCCGTTGACTGCTACGGCAATACCGGCAACAAAATATACAACGGCAAAAAAGCCATCCGTATCGGTAATGACAATATTGAAGCGGCCAGGGCGGAAAACCGCTGGACACCGGATAACATTAACGGCACCCAGCCCCGCGCTTCCAATACCATCCCCAAGCCATCCACTTACTACGTGGAGTCCGGCGATTTCTTCCGGATCAATAACGTCACCCTGGGATATAGCCTGCCTGCACAGCAATGGAACATCGGCATCAGCGCCCTGCGGGTGTACGCCTCCGCGCAAAACCCGTTCATCGCTAAAAAGTACAGCGGCTTCACGCCCGAGCTGCCGGGGCTGAACAATAGCAATAACAGCCTGAGCGCCGGTATTGAAACGGGCATTTATCCTGTGAGCACTACCTATATGTTCGGTGTAAATGTATCCTTCTAAAAAAAATGCAGATGAAGATGAAACTATTATCATATATCACATACTGCGCAGGCGCCTTACTGTTACTGAACGCCTGCAGCAAAAGCTGGCTCAACCCGGCAGTGCCCGGCGAACTGGTTACAACAGACAGTACTTTCCTGGACCCGGCCAATGCAGAGAAATTTGTGAATGCCTGCTATACGCAACTGCTCACCTGGGAGCAGTCCAGCTTTTCCTGGATCGGCGTTACCAGCATTACTTCCGACGATGCGGACAAAGGCAGCGCGCCCGGCGACCTGGGCACGGACAAGGACCAGTTGGACAATTTCACGTATACCGCCACCACGCCTTCCATCGCTACCGTGTGGAAAAGCAATTCCCAGGGCATTTCCCGCTGCAACCAGGCGCTGGCCAACGTGCCTCAATTTGACACTTCCGCCGCGCTGAAAAGCCGGTTGCGGGGAGAGGCGCTGTTCCTGCGCGCATTTTATTATTTCAACATGGTAAGGACCTTTGGCGAAGTGCCCATTGTAGATACCGTGATCGATGCTAACAACCCGGCCGACCTGGAAAAGATCAACGACCGCCGGCCGGTACCGGAAGTGTATGCCCTGATAGAAAGGGATCTGCAGGAGGCGCTGGCCCTGCTGCCCAACAAGGAGCAGTATGATCCCAAAGACCTGGGCCGGGCTACCAAAGGGGCCGCCGCCGCCCTGCTGGCAAAAGTGAGCCTGTACCAGCAAAAATGGGATGCAGTGCTGACCCTTACGGATAATATCATGAGCGGCGCCTACGGTAGCTATGCCCTGGTACCGGATTACACCACCATCTGGCGGGAGGTAGGAGAGAACAGCCCCGAGTCCCTGTTCGAAATCCAAAGCAAAGGTACCGTGCCTTTTGCCGCCGTGCAGCAATATTCCGTTGTGCAATCCATACGCGGCGGCACTTTTAATGACGGTGCGGTAGTGCTCACCGGCTGGGGCTTTAACTCCGTGAGCGAAGACCTCTACAATGCCTATGAGCCCGGCGATGTGCGCAGGAATGCCACTATCATGAGCATTGGCGATACGCTTTTTGACGGCGTGGTGATCATCAATGCTGTTAGCAAACGTTACAACTACAAAGCCTACGTGAGCAGAACAATGGAGTCTTACGGGGATAATAACGATAAGGTAAACAAGAACATCCGCGTGTTGCGCATGGGAGAAATATACCTGATGAACGCGGAAGCAGCCAATGAGCTGGGACAGACCGCCAAAGCGCAAACGGCCCTGAATGCCGTAAGGCAACGGGCCGGGCTGGCCAATACCACTGCCGCCAGCCAGGCGGACCTGCGCAACGCCATCTGGCAGGAACGCCGGGTGGAGCTGGCCATGGAGCATGACCGCTTCTACGACCTGGTACGGCAGGGCCGCGCCGGCACCGTATTGAGAGCGCATGGCAAAGACTTTGTGGATGGCAAGCACGAGGTATTCCCCGTGCCCCAGAGCGAGATCTACGCCAGCAGCGGAAAACTCACGCAGAACAATGGTTATTAGCACAATAATTGCGGCAAATCCTTATTCAACCACGTAATAACACCTGACTACATAATGCAGAAACACATTTTTCCGACCATGCTTATGACTGCGCTGCTGTTGCCGGTATTATTCTCCTGCAACCAGCAGCAAACGGCTGAACAAACAGATCAGCAGGAACAAGCCACCGATTCCATCAGCACGGATTCCCTGTACACGCTGGTGCAGGAACGCACTTTCCAGTACTTCTGGGACGGGGCGGAACCGAACAGCGGCCTGGCCCGCGAGCGCTTTCACGTAGATGGCGAGTACCCGCAAAATGACAAGCACATCGTCACATCCGGCGGAGGCGGCTTTGGCGTAATGGCGATCCTCGTGGGCATTGAGCGCGGCTTCATTACCCGCGAAGAAGGCCGGCAGCGCCTGGATAAAATAGTGCGCTTCCTGGAAACGTCCGACCGCTTTCACGGCGCATGGCCGCACTGGTGGAACGGGGAAACCGGCAAGGTAAAACCGTTCAGCCCTAAAGACAACGGCGGCGACCTGGTGGAAACCTCTTTCATGTTACAGGGGCTGCTGTGCGTAAGACAATATTTCCGGGACGGCAACGCGGAAGAAAAGGAGCTGGCGGCCAGGATAGACAAGCTTTGGAAGGAGGTGGACTTTAACTGGTACCGCAACGGTAAAAACGTGCTGTACTGGCACTGGAGCCCGGATCATGCCTGGGCCATGAATTTCCCGGTACAGGGTTATAATGAATGCCTCATCATGTACGTACTGGCCGCCTCCTCTCCCACGCACGGCGTGCCCGCTGCCGTATACCACGAAGGTTGGGCCAGGAACGGCGCTATCAATGCCACCACTACCCAGTTCGGCTACACGCTGCACCTGAAGCACAATGGGGCGGAGGAATACGGCGGTCCCCTGTTCTGGGCGCACTATTCCTACCTGGGCCTGGACCCGCGCGGGCTGAAGGACAGGTATGCCAACTACTGGGAGGAGAACACCAACCAGACCCTCATCAACCGGGCCTGGTGCGTGGAAAACCCGAACGGCTTCAAAGGCTATGGCCCGGAAAGCTGGGGCCTTACTTCCAGCTACTCCGTAAAGGGATATGCCGGCCATGCGCCCGGTCCCAAGCGGGACCGCGGCGTGATCTCGCCCACCGCCGCCCTTTCATCCATGCCCTACACACCGGAATACTCCCAACAGGCCATGCGCCACTGGTATGAAACACTGCGGGATAAAGTTTGGGGCCCCTACGGGTTTTACGATGCCTTCAGCGAAACGGACAACTGGTATCCGCAGCGCTACCTGGCCATTGACCAGGGCCCTATCGTGGTGATGATGGAGAATCACCGTACCGGGTTGCTCTGGAACCTGTTCATGAGCTGCCCGGAAATACAGGCCGGCCTGAAAAAACTGGGGTTTGAAAGCCCGCATTTGAAATAACCGAAATACAGGAATTACGACATGCGAAAAGTTATGAAACACCGGGCATGGCTGCTGGCAGCAGTCATGCTTTTACCCGCCCTCCCCTTACTGGCGCAGCAGGGGAAAAAGGCACCCATGAACATCATTTTTATCCTGTCGGACGATCACCGGTATGATGCCATGGGCTTCATGCACACCATTGAAGGACTGCAAACCCCCGGTATGGACCGCATGGCGCGGGAAGGCGCGCACCTGCGGAACGCCTTCGTGTCCACCGCACTTTGCTCGCCCAGCCGCGCCTCTATCCTGACCGGGCAGTATGCGCATACCCATACCGTGGTGGACAATGATTCTCCCATGCCGGACAACCTCGTGTTCTTCCCGCAGTACATGCAAAAGCAGGGATACCAGACCGCCTTTTTTGGCAAATGGCACATGGGGAATACCGGCGATCAGCCGCAACCCGGCTTTGACCACTGGGAGAGCTTCCAGGGCCAGGGCACCTATTACAACCCGGTGCTCAACATTGACGGCAAACGGATCAAGCAGCCGGAAGGCAGCTATACTACGGACCTGCTGACAGCGCACACCATTGAATGGCTGAACAAACGCAACAAGCAAAAGCCGTTCTTCGTATACCTGTCCCATAAAGGCGTGCATGCCGAATTTAAGCCGGCCAAACGGCATGAAGGCAAGTACGCCAACATTCCCATTGTATGCCCGCCTTCCATGTACCTCACGGTAACGGACAGCAGCAAGTCCTTTGGTACGCACACCGCCCCGGCCACGCCCGTCAATTACCGCGATATTCCGCAATGGGTGCGCCGCCAGCGCTACAGTTGGCATGGCGTGGACTACATGTACCATGGCACCATTGTTTTTGACGACTTCTACCGCCGTTACCTGGAAACCCTGCAGGCCGTGGATGAAAGCGTGGAAAGAGTGCTGGACTGGGTAAAGGAACAGGGCCTGGAAGAAAACACGATGGTGGTGTACATGGGCGACAATGGCTTTTCCTTTGGCGAGCATGGCCTGATAGACAAACGGCACGCCTATGAAGAGTCCATGCGCGTGCCGCTGCTGTGCTGGGCGCCGGGACTGGTAAAAGCCGGCACCCGGATACCCGAGATCATTATGAACATTGACATCGCGCCTACCTTCCTGGACCTGGCAGGTATTCCCAAACCGGCGCAGATGCAGGGGCAATCCTTCACGGAGCTGCTGCGCGGCCACCAGGCCCCCTGGCGCGACAAAGTGTTCTATGAATACTACTGGGAGGCTGCTTTCCCGCAAACGCCCACCATATTTGCCGTGCGCACCGGCAAATACAAGTACATCTACAATCACGGGCTATGGGATATCAATGAGCTGTATGACATGGAGAAAGATCCTTACGAAATGAATAACCTGATCCGCAACAAAGCATACGAGCAAACCGGCAAGGAGCTGCGAAGCGCTTTGTTTAACTGGCTGGACAGCACCAGGGGACTACTGATACCACTAAAAAAGCCGGCAGGCACAAGATTCGACAACTTATACAGGGGAACATATTAATGTTCCCTTTTTTTAATAGCTGTTCCTATGCGTACTGCAGGTGGGTACAGTAATTGTGCAAAAATACTGGCTACAAAACCATATTCATTCACCTGAAAAACGTTCAAAAATGGCTATCGTAAAAGTAATTGAGCTGATTGCATCGTCTGAAAAAGGTATTGAGGACGCCATACAAAACGCTGTGGCAGAGGCATCCAGGACTATTCACAATATTGATTCTGTGTTTGTAAAGGACATTAAGGTGCACGTAAAGGACGGGAAGATCACCACCTACGGGTTGATCTGTAAAGTGTCCTTCCGGCTGGATGAGCAGGAAAGGGCGCAAAAGCATTAGCCCGGCCCGCTTATGGCGCTTTATACCCAATCAGAGGATTTTGAAACCCAGTAAAATTTTATTGTCATGAACTTTGAGAAATATGCTCCCGAAGCCAACAGCTTTGTAAAGGAGATCGCCATGGAACTGGGGCCTAACCAGGATACCGACCAGGCTTACCGGGTCATGAAAGCGGTGTTTCGCACCCTGCGGGAAATACTGACGCCGGAGGAGTCTGCGCACCTGATCGCCCAGTTGCCGCTCATGCTCAAAGCCGTGTATATTGATGGCTGGAATTTCCAGGCAAAGAACAGGATCCGCTCCATGGACGCCTTCCTGGCATGCCTGCGCTCCAAAGATGAAATGGCGGCGCCCCGGGATTTTGGCAACGATGAAACGGCCAAGACGCATGTAAAGATCGTGCTGGGTGTGCTCCAGCGCCATGTAAGCGCCGGCGAGATCATGGATGTGCTGAACCAGTTCCCGGGCGAGCTGTCCGAGCTATGGCTGGCCCCGGCCAAAAACGTATAAAGGCATTACCTGCCGATGGAGATAAAAGCCGGCAGGCGCATGGCCTGCCGGCCTTTCCTTTTGCCCTTTCCCGCCCCGGAAAATTTTGCAAATAATTTGCAATCAAACTTCGTCTAAACGCACTATCTTCGCGCTTCGGTAAAAACTGCGGTAGTTTATTACCATTTTTTTTAATACATATTTGTCATAAAGGCGCTGAGTCACAGGTTATTCCTTTCCCGACTGCCATTCCTTCGTGCTTTTGTGACTTCATGGCAGAAAATCAAACGAGGAATCATTATTGCTTCATACTGAACATTTTTATTAATTAATTATGGCAACCGTTACCAGAGAAAACATCGGTTTATTGAATGATAAGATCACTGTGAAAGTGAACCAGGAAGATTACCTTCCTAATTTTGACAAAGCGGTAAAGCAATTCAGCAAGGCCGCTAATATACCCGGCTTCCGCAAAGGAATGGTGCCGGCTGGTATGGTAAAAAAGATGCATGGCCAGGCGCTTTTTGCAGATGAAGTGCTGAAAACCGTGGAAAAAGAACTGATGGGCTACCTCCAGAACGAAAAACTGGACATTTTTGCCCAACCCCTCTCCCTGGACAAGGAATCCAAGCAACTGGACTATAGCAAACCCGAAGAATACGCCTTTGATTTTGAAGTAGGGCTGAAACCCGCTTTTGAAGTATCCCCGCTGGAATCCGGCAAAACCACCCTGACCCGCTATAAAATAAAGGCTACCGATAAAGAGGTGGACGAAGAAGTGCAGCGCCTGCAGCTCAAAGGCGGCAACATGACCGAGCCGGAAGCCATTGATAATGAGGATAATGTGCTGAACGTGGAGTTCGAGGAGACCGACGCGGAAGGCAATGTGATAGAAGGCGGCATTAAAAAGGACAATTCCCTGCTGCTGAAATACTTCTCCCCCGCCCTGCAGGAGCAGTTGAAAGGCCGGAAAAAAGACGACAGCATCGTGTTCCAACTGGCTGATTCCTTTGACCCCGAAAGGCTGGCCTGGATACTTAAAGACCTGGGCTTTGCAGAAGATGACCAGGAAGCTGCCAAAAAATACTTCAGGCTTACCATTACCAAAGTGGGCCTGATCGAAAAGCGCGAGCTGAACGAAGACTTCTTCAAGGAGATCTATCCCAACGAAGAGATCACTACCGAGGAGGCTTTCCGCGCCAAACTGAAAGAAGAGATAGAGAAATACTGGGATACCGAAAGCCGTAATCGCCTGCACAACGACCTGTTTGAGGTGCTGGTGCACGAAACGCCCATGGAACTGCCCAAAGATTTCCTGAAACGCTGGCTGCAAACCGGCAGTGAAAAACCGAAAACTGCCGAGGAAGCCGAAAAAGAATATCCCAACTTTGACCACCAGCTAAGGTGGACGCTCATTAGCGACAAACTGATCCGCGATAATAAACTGGAAGTATCCTTCGAGGAGCTGAGAGAAGGCGCCAAGCAGAAATTGCTGGGCTACTACGGCGCCGGCGCCGCCCTGGACGGAGCAGAATGGCTGGACAGCTACCTGGACCGCCTGATGCAGGATGAAAAATTTGTGGATCAGACCTATCGCGAAATGGTTACGCAGAAACTGTTTGATTGGGCGGAAACCAAGGTGGAACTGAAGGAAGAGGAAATAACAGCCGAAGAATTTGCTAAATTACCTCATAAACATCACCATCATGAACATTAATAACGAATTCAGAAAATATGCGATCCAGCATCGCGGAATCAGCAGCCTGGTAGTAGATAGCTATGCCCGTCATCAGATCAATTCACTGACGCCCTACATTATCGAGGAGCGACCGATGAACGTGGCTACCATGGACGTGTTCTCCCGCCTGATGATGGACCGTATCATATTCCTGGGCGACCCGATCAATGACTATGTAGCGAATGTGGTGACCGCCCAGCTCCTGTTCCTGGAATCAACAGACCGCACCCGTGATGTGCAAATGTACATTAACAGCCCCGGCGGTAGTGTTTATGCAGGTTTAGGTATATATGACACCATGCAGATCATTGCCCCGGATGTAGCCACTATCTGTACCGGTATGGCCGCCTCCTTCGGCGCAGTGCTGCTGGTAGCCGGCGTAAAGGGCAAACGCACCGCCCTGAAGCACGCCCGCGTAATGATCCACCAGCCCCACGGCGGCGCTGAGGGCCAGACCTCCGATATCGAGATCACCGCCCGCGAATTTGTGAAGCTGAAAAAGGAGTTGAACGAGATCATTGCCACCCACTGCGGACAGCCGTTCAAAAAAGTGGAGAAAGACTCTGACCGCGACTACTGGATGACGGCCGATGAAGCCAAGGAATACGGCATTATTGACGACGTGCTGGACCGGAACCCGAGGAAGAAACAGGAAAATAACCCGCAATAACACGCGGCAGCCTATTTCCAATATAGGATGAAACGGAGGAAGGGAAGCCCCCTTTCTCCGTTTCTCCTTTTTTCCTATTTTACCTAACTTTGTAGGCTCACGCTAGCATAGGCTTCATATCCCATCCGACATGAAACGGGACCAAAAGTCAACTGTGAAATAAATATCATTAATATTAACAGATGAAAGAATCCAAAATACGCTGTTCCTTCTGTAACCGTTCCAAAGACGAGGTACAGATACTGATTGCCGGCGCAGAAGGCCACATTTGCGAAAACTGTGTGGCAAATGCCCAGGAGATCATAGAACAGGAGCTGTTCCAGCACAGCAAGAAAGCCCCCTCCCATTTTGTGCCCAAGGTGGCCAAGCCCGTGGAGATCAAGCGCTTCCTGGATGAATACGTGATAGGCCAGGACGATGCGAAGAAGATACTGGCCGTGGCGGTGTACAACCACTACAAGCGCCTGAACCAGCAGATCGGGGAAGACGAGGTGGAAATAGAAAAATCCAACATCGTAATGGTAGGCGAGACCGGTACGGGCAAAACCCTGCTGGCCAAATCCATTGCCAAGCTGCTGAACGTGCCCTTCACTATTGTGGACGCAACCGTATTTACCGAGGCCGGCTATGTGGGCGAAGATGTGGAAAGCATCCTGACCCGCCTGCTGCAGGTTTGTAACTATGATGTGGAAGCTGCCGAAAGAGGCATTGTTTATATAGACGAGATCGACAAGATAGCCCGCAAGAGTGACAATCCTTCCATTACCCGCGATGTGAGCGGCGAAGGCGTACAGCAGGGCCTGCTGAAGCTGCTGGAAGGCACCGAGGTGCTGGTGCCACCGCAGGGCGGCCGCAAGCACCCGGAGCAGAAGCTGATCAAGGTAAATACCCAGAATATCCTCTTCATCTGCGGCGGCGCTTTTGACGGCGTGGACAAGATCATCAGCAGAAGGGTGCAAACCCATTCCATCGGCTTTACAGTGGACAAGGAGCGGGAAGAAGAGAACAAGAAACACATCCTGCGCTATGTAAACTCGCAGGACCTGAAAGCCTTCGGCCTTATTCCAGAGCTGCTGGGCCGCCTGCCCGTGGTGACCTACCTGAACTCCCTGGACCGGGATGCGCTGAAAGCCATCCTCACCCAGCCCAGGAATGCCCTGATCAAGCAATACCAAAAGCTGTTCAAGGTGGAAGGCATAGACCTGAGCATAGACGCTGAAGCCATTGATTATATCGTGGACAAGGCCACGGAATTCAAGCTGGGTGCGCGCGGCCTTCGCTCCATCTGTGAAGTGGTGATGAGCGACGCCATGTTCCACCTGCCCTCTACAGAGGAAAAAGTGTTCCTGCTCACCAAGGCATATGCCCAGGAAAGACTGGAACAGTCTACATTAACTAAACTGAAAGTAGCTTAATCCGTTAATATGCAGGAACTGATCCAACAACTCCAGGAAAAGGCAGGACTGAACGCAGAACAGGCCACCAAAGCCATTGAAGTGGTGCGGGAATTTGTAAAAAGCAAAGTGCCGCCCTTTATCGGTGAAACGGTAGACAAATGGTTTGCGGGCATAGACGGGCAGGAACAGCCGCCTAAAAATCCGCAACCTTCTGATGATTTCCTGGACGGATAAGCGGCTAAAACGAGGTATAAAATAACACACAAATAAAAAAGCATCCTGTTTCAGCAGGATGCTTTTTCGATTGCGTAAAGGTGTTTCAATCGTGTGTTTTTTGGGTTTAGGTTGATAAAAGGTAAAGAGTGATTGACTTAACCCAAATTTAACATTCCTTTTTCAAATTTCCATCACACAAAAGGGTTAATATTCATTTTTTTGTCAAAACCCACCACCGGTAACCCACGATCTCTTTTTTTACATTATAGGGCTTTAGAATATATACTTTGTTGACAGGAAGTTGGATGTCTGCTCACTCACGATCCTGTTGATCAGCGCTTTGTTCTCTTCCGTTTGTTTGGTGGCCACCATGGAGCGGATAGAGAACGCCCGCAGCGCATCCGGCACGCTTAAGGTGGCTTCCGCGCTGTCCTTACGCCCGGTGAAGGGGAAAGTGTCCGGCCCGCGCTGGCACTGGCAGTTGATATTCACCCGGCTCACCTGGTTCACCAGCGGGTCTATCAGCGAGGCCAGCTCGGAAGCATTGTTGGTGAACAGGCTTACCTGCTGCCCGTGCTCGGAATGGATCAGGTATTCTATCGGCGTATTGATATCGTCAAAGGGCAATACAGGTATTACGGGGCCGAACTGCTCTTCGTGGTACAGCTTCATGCGGTCATTCACCGGATATACAATAGCCGGGAACACCAGCGATTCGTAAGCGGCGCCGCCATGCGGGTTGATCACCGTAGCACCGTTGGCAATGGCGTCCTCCAGGCAGCTTTTCAGGTATTTGGGCTTTTGCGGCTCCGGCAAAGGGGTGAGGAATACATCCTTTTCCCAGGGCATGCCTACTTTCAGTTTGCCTACCGCTTCACTCAGCTTATCCAGGAACACCTGGGCAATGCGGCGCTGCACAAAAATGATCTTCAGCGCCGTGCAACGCTGGCCGTTGAACGAAAGAGAGCCCAGCACGCATTCTTTCACCGCCAGGTCAATATCCGCTTTATCGGTAACAATGGCGGCGTTCTTGGCGTCCAGGCCCAGGATGGCGCGCAGGCGGTTTACCTTGGGGTGCATTTTCTTGAGCTGGTTGGCCACCTTGCTGGAGCCGATCAGCGTAAGCACGTTTATTTTACCGGATTCCATCAGCGGCTGGATGATCACGTTGCCGCGCCCGTAAATGGTATTGACCACGCCCCTGGGAAAGCAGCTACGGAAAGCCTCCAGCAGCGGGTAATGCAGCAGCGTACCGTGCTTGGGAGGTTTGAACAGTAAAGTATTGCCCATAATGAGGGCCGGTATCAGGGTGGTAAAGGTTTCGTTCAGCGGGTAGTTGAAAGGCCCCATGCACAGCACTACGCCCAGGGGGGAACGCCGAATCTGGCCGATGATGCCCTGCTGTATCTCAAAGCGGGAAGAGTTGCGGTCCAGGTCCTTCAATGCGTCTATGGTAGCGTGTATGTACTCCACCGTGCGGTCAAATTCCTTCACGGAATCTGCATAGGACTTGCCGATCTCCCACATGATGAGCTTCACCACTTCGGCCTTTTGCGCTATCATTTTGCCGGTGAATTTCTCCACGCAGGCAATTCTTTCGGACACCGGCATGGTAGGCCATACGCCGCGGCCATCGTTGTAAGCGGCCAGCGCATCGTCCAGGGAAGCCATGGCTTCCTTTGCGCTGCACAGCGGGTAGGAGCCAATCACCTTTCGTTCCAGGCCATTGGCTGTGCGGATACCAATGGGAGAAACAACGGTGTGCACGTCACCGTTCCAGGATCTCATTTCACCACCGGACAGGTATTCGCGCTGGTGAATTTCCTCCGGCAGGCGGTATTCCTCCGGCACCTCATCCGCGGTGGCCGGGAAAAGCTGTTCTAATTGTTCTTCAAAACTCATGGGAATCTAAAGCAATTAATAATAAATAATAAACGTAACACAAGTATTTCATTGAAACAATAGTGCTGCGAATAATTATTAATTGTTAATTACTAGCTTAAGTAAATCAAGTTAATACGCTTGTATTAATACGTCCGCCGGAATATGTAACTTTTCTGTAAGCTTACGGATCATAGCCAGATTCAATTTTCTTTTTCCTGAAAGTATCTCTGATTTTCTGGAACGATACCCTAAAACTTCTGATAGCTCCGCTTCCGACATGTTCATTTGCTCCAACCGGAATTTAATAGCTTCTATAGGATTCGGCTTGGGAACAGGATAATGCTCATTTTCATATTCCTTGATCAGAATAGAGAGGATTTCCAGTTCATCGGATTCCTTTGAATCTGGTATAATATCTTTTTGCATCAGCGCGTAAGTGCGGGCCAGTGCATCTTCGTATTGTTGATTATTCTTTATTGGTTTTAACATAACTTACTTTTTTTGCATCTACTTTGTCATATTGAGAATGTGTACCAAACCACACTACAAATACTATTTTCAGTCGGTATTCAATATCCACTATTAACCGGTAAGCATTTCCATGAATATTGAACACAACTCTTTTATCAGTCAGAATAGAAGCGTTCCGATATTGGGCTTTCAATTCATTAGGGCTATTCCAATTGGCAGCATCCACTTCTTCATACCATGATAACAATGATTGTTCTGCGTGCGGAAATTCCCTCCAATATTCCTTTAATGTTTTTACAGCAATAACTCTCATTTGCAAATATACAACAAATGTTACCAATTTGGTAACATTTGTTTTTAATATTAAATATTTCCAATGTATGACAACTTATTACCCCCGCATCGCTTCCCTTGCAATCACTATTTTCTGTATTTCGGAAGTGCCTTCGCCAATGGTGCACAGCTTGGCGTCGCGGTAGTATTTTTCCACGGGAAAATCCTTCGTATAGCCATAGCCGCCAAATATCTGCACGGCGTCATTGGCAACCTTCACGGCCACTTCAGAGGCATAGTACTTGGCCATGGCGGCCTGTTTGGTGGCTACCTGCCCACGTTGCTTCAGGTCCGCAGCCTGCATGGTGAGCAGCTCGGCGGCGGCTATCTGCGTGGCCATATCCGCCAGCTTAAAGGAAACGCCCTGGAAGCTGGCAATGGGCTGGTCAAACTGGTGGCGCTCCTGGGCGTATTGCAGCGCCGCATCGTAAGCGCCTTTGGCAATGCCCAGCGAAAGGGCGGCAATGGAAATACGGCCGCCATCCAGCACCTTCATGGACTGTATGAAACCCTCTCCCACCTGGCCCAGCATGTTGGCGGCAGGCAGGCGGCAGTTGTCAAATATCATTTCGGCGGTTTCGGAGGCGCGCATGCCCAGCTTGTTCTCCTTCTTTCCGCCGCTGAAACCGGGCGTGCCTTTTTCCACCACGAAGGCCGTCATCCCGTGGCTGTCGCGCACCTCGCCGGTGCGGGCCACCACTACGGCCACATCGCAGCTTCTGCCATGCGTGATCCAGCATTTGGTGCCGTTAAGCACCCATTCATCGCCCTCCTGCTTTGCCACGCATTTCATATTCATGGCATCGGAGCCGGTATTGGGCTCGGTAAGGCCCCAGGCGCCTATCCACTCCGCCGTGGCCAGCCTGGGAAGGTATTTCTGTTTCTGCTCTTCATTACCGAATTGAAGGATATGGCCGGTGCACAGGGAATTATGAGCGGCCACGCTGAGCCCTATGGCGCCGCAAAAACGGGCGATCTCACTTATTACCGTTACATACTCGGGATAACCAAAGCCGCTGCCCTTGTACTGCCCGGGCACCAGCACGCCCATCAGGCCCAGCTCGCCCAAGTGGCGGAACAGGGGCAGGGGAAAGGTCTGCGCTTCGTCCCATTCCATTACATGCGGTTGTATATGCGTTTTTCCGAAATCGCGGATCATTTGTGCAATCTGTTGTTGCATCTCCGTAGGCTGAAAGTTCATAAATGGGGAATTTAGGTTTAGCAGCTAAAAGCTGATATATTTTTCAAGTTTACGATAAATACTATCATCCACCAATGGAATGTTCTGCAACTGCTCCGGCCGGCTGAAAGGCCCGTGAACACTGCGGTACTTCACGATCAGGCGGGCCAGTTTATAACGTATGTATGGATGTTTTGCCAAAGACTGCTCATCCATCTCATTGATATCCAGTTTTTTTAGAGAAACACTACCCAGGCGCAGGGAAGGTTGAATTTTTTTAAATGTGCTGTCGGGCAAGCCGTAGGTTTCCGCTATCTGCGCAATGGCATGAAAGCCGCCCAGCTTCTCCCGGAAGCGCACAATACGGGCCGCCAGCACGGGACCGATGCCCGGCAGCGCCTCCCAGGCGGCGGAATCCGCTTGGTTAATATCTACGATCACCGGCTTGCGGGCGTGCCAGGTCCGTTTGTAGGCCGGGTACTCCCTGTGGCGGGGCACGCTATCGCGGTAAAAAGGAAGCTGGTACCCGCCCGCCCGCTCTGGCCGCGCTTTTCCGGCCCGGTAACGGCGGGCGGTAAACGATGCGCTTTCCGCCGCCTTTGCCTTTGCCAGTTGCTGCCGGAAAGCCGCTACATCCGCCAGGAATACGCTGTCCGTTTCCACCTTTACCGGCGCATAGGCTTCCCAGGCCAGCGGCAGGCCTATGCAGCTACCTGTCAGCAATAACAGCACCAGGATGCCGGTGCGTTCCCGTTTTGTAAATTCGAAATACGCGCGAAAGGGTTGCCTGTCCATAAAAAGGGGGCAAATTAGGCGGAAATGCAGTTGGGCAGCGTTAATCAAATACTAATGGGAAATTCCAAATCCCAAATTCCGAATTCCAAAGTCCAAATCCCAAACGGGATGGCAGGCCTCCAATAATACTGAAATGCAAGCGGTAATTGGGACAACGCCTTCTAGTTTGGAATTTGGACTTTGGGATTTGGAATTTCTAACTCCAGTCCATCATAGGCCAGGGCCATGCCGGCCGGCAGCTCGCGGCATACTTCCTCATGCCGCCCCATCTGGTGGCTGATGTGCGTAAAGTACACCTGCGGCACTTTCAGCTCCTGCGCCAGGGCAACGGCTTCATCCAGGGTAAAATGCGAAATGTGCTTTTCCCTGCGCAGGGCGTTGAGCACCAGCACCTGCGAGCCTTTTATCTTTTCCTTCTCTTCCTCCGCTACAAAGTTGGCGTCTGTAATGTAGGTGAAATCGCCGAAGCGGAAGCCCAGCACCGGCATTTTATAATGCATGACCTGTACGGGCATAATGGGGAAGCCCTTTACGCTGAAAGCCTCGTCTGAAATGGTTTGCAGGTTCAGCTCCGGTATGCCGGGATATTTGAAATCAGCAAAGGCGTAGGCAAATTCCCGCATGATTACGTTCTGCGAAAAATCCGTGGCGTAGATATCAATAGGCTTTTGCTGGAAATAGTTAAAGGCCCGTATGTCGTCCATACCGGCAATATGATCTTTATGGGAATGGGTGATGAGCACGGCTTCCAGGTGCTGCACCTTTGCGCGCAGCATCTGGTAACGGAAATCAGGCGTGGTGTCCACTACAATATTGCCTACCTCTGTCTCTACCAGTATACTGCTCCGTAAACGATTATCCTTTGGGTCTGCAGAGGTGCAAACCCGGCAATTGCAGGCAATTACCGGCACTCCCTGCGATGTGCCTGTTCCGAGAAAAGTGATCTTCATATTTATGCCGGTTCTTCATTGGCGGGAGGTAAAGGTTCCTGTCCACCGGGGTTTTCCGCATCTGTAACATTCCTGTTCTCCTGCACCTGCTTGTACAGCTTCAGGGAGTCCGGGCTCAGCAGGGTGGCGTCCAGTTGCAGGGAGGAAAGGATATCCAGCAGGGTGTTGATGCGCCCTTCCAGGTTCAGGAACTTGTTGATCACCACCACTTTCTTATGCTCCAGTATGCAGTACCCGGAATTGAAGGTGCCCTTCTCAAAGCGAAGCACGTACTTTGCCTCCTCGAAGATCTTTTCCAGCCGGGACAGGTTGCCGGGTGTGATTTTAATGTTCATCCTGCAAAAATAACTATTAATGCGGACATCACTTACTTACCAGCCTGGCTACCGGCACGATCATTTCTTCCAGCGATATGCCGCCGTGCTGGAAAGTATTGCGGTAATAGTTCACAAAGTAATTGTAGTTGTTGGGATAGCACAGGTAGCCGTCTTCACGGGCAAAGATATACGAGGAGTTTACGTTGGGCTTGGGCAGTCCCGCCTCACGCGGGTCGCGAAAGGCCAGCACCTCCTTGGGATCGTAGTTCAGGTTGCGCCCGTGCTTGTAGCGCAGGTTGGTAGTGGTCTGCTTGTCGCCGATCACCTTTACCGGCGTTTTTACCCGCACGCTGCCATGGTCCGTCGCCACAATGAGGTTGATCTTCCGGTCTGCCAGGCGCTTGAGGGCCTGGTGCAGGGGGGAGTGCTCAAACCAACTGGCGGTGATGGACCGGTAGGAGGTTTCATCGCCGGCCAGCTCTTTCAGCACCTCCATTTCTGTGCGGGCATGGCTCATCATATCCACGAAATTGTACACCACCACGTTCAGCGGGTAGTCCAGCAGGTTGTGAATATTGTTCACCAGGTGCTGCCCGTCGTTATGGTTAATGACCTTGGTGTAGGAAAAACGGGCGTCCACCTTCAGCCGTTTCAACTGCGCGGCAAAAAATTCCTCTTCGTACAGGTTCTTCCCGCCTTCTTCATCATCATTCTTCCACTGCACGGGGAATTGCCGTTCAATATCTACCGGCAGCATGCCGGCAAAAATGGCGTTGCGGCTGTATTGCGTAGAGGTAGGCAGTATGCTGTAAAAAGTATCTTCCTCCACCAGGCGGAACGACTCCTGGAACACCGGCTGTATAGCCTTCCACTGGTCGTAGCGCAGGTTGTCTATCAGGATGAAAAAGTTAGGCACCTCGCTGTCCAGGTTGGGGATCAGCTTATCCCGCACCAGGGTATGTGACATCACCGGGGCGTCGGTTGATTTGGGATGCACCCAGTCCGCATAGTTGCGGCTGATGAATTTTGCAAATTCTGTATTGGCTTCCGCCTTCTGGGTGTTGAACACTTCCAGCAGCTCGGGGCTGTTGGCCTTGCTCATCTCTATTTCCCAGTACACCAGCTTTTTATAGGTGTCCATCCATTCCTGGTGGTCCTGGTTGGAGCTGAGGGCCATGAACAGGGTACGGAACTCCTGTTGGTAGGCGCTGGTAGTTTTTTCCGCCACCAGGCGTTTATTGTCAATGATCTTTTTTAAGGAAAGTAATACCTGATTGGGATTCACCGGTTTAATGAGGTAATCGGTGATCTGGCGGCCAATGGCGTCGTCCATCACGTTCTCCGCCTCGTTCTTGGTGATCATCACCACCGGTATCTGCTGGTCTATTTCCTTGATCTTGCCCAGGGTTTCCAGGCCGGTAATGCCGGGCATGGACTCGTCCAGCAGCACCACGTCCACTACCTGCTCTTTCAGGAATTCCAGCGCATCGTACCCGTTGGTGAGGGCAGATACCCTGTAGCCTTTATTTTCCAGGAAAAGTATTTGGGATTTCAGTGAATCGATTTCATCATCTACCCAGAGTATATTTATTTGGCTCATGTAAAAGAATTGACAAATTAGGAATGGTTACACCGGCGGAAACAGGCCGAAAGGAACAAGTTCCCCATTTTCCGGCAAAAATCATTCCCCGGATATCTCAATTATTTGTTAAAACGGGGGAGACAGATGCAACAGTACAGAAAACAAGCGTTTACTGGTGTAACATATAGGGGTATTTACTTCGTTAAACGTCTATACATTAGAAAAAGTTACGGATTGAAACCGGAACGCGTGCTATCTGACTTATTAAAAAGACATATATATATACAGATGAAAGCGTAGCTTTGTAGATAGCTAAAGCGAGATTAATGCAATGACGGAGCGCAAGCGTAAGATCATCAACGATCCGGTATATGGTTTCATAACAATAGATCATCCTTTGATCTTTAACCTTGTTTCCCATCCGTACTATCAGCGGTTACGCCGTATCCATCAAATGGCCCTGGCCCACCTGGTATACCCGGGCGCCATGCATACGCGCTTCCACCATAGCATGGGCGCCTATCATTTAATGAGCTGGGCATTGCAGGAGCTGCAGGGAAAAGGGGTACACATCAGCCGGGAGGAGGAAGTGGCCGCCAAAATGGCCATCCTGCTGCATGATATAGGTCACGGGCCTTACTCGCACGCGCTGGAAAAGGATATTGTGGAAGGGGTATCGCACGAAGCGATCGGGCGCTGGCTGATGGAGGACCTGAACCAGCAGATGAAAGGAGCGCTGAGCCTTACGCTGGATATCTTTAATGACCGCTACCATAAGAAGTTCCTGCACCAGTTGGTTTCCAGCCAGTTGGATGTGGACCGGATGGATTACCTGAACCGCGACAGCTTTTATACCGGGGTATCGGAGGGCGTGATCGGCTATGACCGGATCATCAAGATGCTGACAGTGCACAACGGGGAACTGATGGTGGAGGAAAAAGGTATTTATTCCATAGAAAAGTTCATTGTGGCAAGGCGCTTGATGTATTGGCAGGTGTACCTGCATAAAACGGTGCTCAGTGCCGAGAATATGCTGGTCAAGATCCTGTGCCGGGCCAAGGAGCTGGCGCTGAAGGGAGTCAGCCTGTTTGCCTCTCCCGCGCTGCAATACTTTCTGTATCATACTATTACGGCCGACAATTTTGAGCGGGAGCCGGATACACTGCAACAGTTTTGCCTGCTGGATGACTACGATATCATGGGTGCCGTAAAAGTATGGGCCGAACATGAGGACAAAGTGTTATCCTTGCTATGCAAATGGTTGATAAACAGGAAATTATTTAAATGCATTCTCAGTAATGAGGTCTTTTCCGGGGATGCTGTGGCCCTGCTGAAAGAGCAGGTAAAACAGCAATGGGGGGTAAAGGAGACAGAACTGGATTATTTTGTTTTTACGGGAACAGCCAGCCTGCGGGCGTACAACATCGCAGATGAAAAAATTAACATTCTTTTCAAGGACGGTACAGTGAAAGATATATCGTCCATAGACAACGCTTTGATCAGCCACACGTTGGCGATACCCGTAAAAAAATTCTACATTTGTCATCCAAAAATATAGGTAAGCAACGTTTTATAAGGAATTAAAATGTTAAAGAATAAAATTATACAATCCGGTGGGGGCCTAATAGGTAACTTTATAAATTTTAACTATGCAGTTTAGCGCAGTACAATTAGCTACCATGTTGGATGGTAAGCTGGAGGGAAACCCGGAAGTTAAGGTGAGCAACATTGCCAAGATTGAAGAGGCCGGCGATGGTATGCTCAGCTTTATTGCCAATCCTAAATATGAAGAGTTCATATATACCACCCAGGCGTCCATTCTTATTGTAAATGAGAACCTGGTGATAGAGCGGCCCATAAAGCCCACGCTGATACGGGTGAAGGACGCTTACAGCAGCTTTGCCCTGCTGCTGGAAAAATACAAGCAAATGGTGGGCAACAAAACCGGGGTGCAGCAGCCCTCGCATATACCCGCATCCGTAAAAATGGGGGAGCACGTTTTCGTAGGCGCATTTGCGTACCTGGGCGAGAACGTGGTGCTGGGCAACAATGTAAAGGTATACCCCGGCGTATACCTGGGCGATAACGTGATCGTGAATGACGACGCCGTGATCTACCCCGGCGTAAAAGTATATGATAACTGCGTGCTGGGCCGACGGGTAATACTGCACGCCGGCTGCGTAATAGGCGGCGACGGCTTTGGCTTCGCGCCCCAGCCGGACGGCTCCTACAAAAAAGTGCCGCAGATAGGTAACGTAGTGATACATGACGACGTGGAAATAGGCGCCAATACCACCATAGACCGCGCCACCATGGGCTCCACCATCATCCGCAAGGGCGTAAAGCTGGACAACCTGATACAGGTGGCCCATAACGTGGATATCGGCACCAATACGGTGATCGCCGCCCAGACAGGGGTGTCCGGCAGCACCAAAATAGGCCAGAACTGCGTAATAGGCGGGCAGGTAGGCATGGTAGGCCACATACACATAGCAGATAATACCAAAATAAACGCACAAAGCGGTTTGTCTAAGTCCATCACGGACCCAAACACCTCCCTGAACGGCTCCCCGGCGTTCGATTATAAAAGTTCACTGAAAAGTCAGGCAATTTTTAGAAATTTGCCGGACCTTGAAAAAAGGGTGAAGGAGCTGGAAGATATGGTAAAACAACTCCTCTCGGAGCGAGAGGGCGTTTGAAGGACATAGTAGACAAACAGTTATAAATTATGATGGAAAATCAAGAGTCGCAGAACCAACATACGCTGACAGGACCAGTAACCATCTCAGGTGTTGGTTTGCACACGGGAGCGCAAGTAAATATGACCCTGAAACCGGCCCCTCCCGGGTTCGGTATCAAGTTTCAACGTATAGACCTGCCGGAACAGCCGATCGTGAAAGCGGACGTGGACTACGTGGTAGACACCACCCGCAGCACCACCCTGGAGCACAACGGCGCCCGGGTAAGCACCATTGAGCACATCATGGCGGCCCTGGCCGGCACCGGTGTGGACAATGTACTGATAGAGCTGAACGGCCCCGAAGTGCCCATTATGGACGGCAGCTCCCAACCTTTCATCGAAGTAATAGACGAAGCAGGCGTACAGGAACAGGACGCCAAAAAGATCTATTACTCCCTGGATACCAATATCTCCTACTACGATGAAGTAAAGAAGGTGGAAATGGTGGCCCTGCCCGCGGTAGACTACCGGATCACCTGCCTGATAGATTTCAACTCTCCCGTACTGGGCACCCAGCACGCCAACCTCAAAGGCATGCAGGAGTTCAGGAAGGAAATAGCCGGCAGCCGTACCTTCTGCTTCCTGCATGAGCTGGAATACCAGTTGTCCCTCAACCTCATCAAAGGCGGGGATATTAACAACGCCATCGTGGTGGTAGACCGCCCGGTAACGGAAGAGGAGTTGCAGCGGCTGGCCAAGGCCTTCAAGCGCGACAACATCTCCGTACAGCGGGAAGGCATCCTGAACAACATACAGTTGCGCTACCCCAATGAACCGGCCCGGCACAAGCTGCTGGACGTGGTAGGCGACCTGAACCTGATAGGCTTCCCCATCAAGGCGCATATCATTGCCAACCGCCCGGGCCATGCCTCCAACGTGGAATTTGCCAGAAAGATCAAACAATATATCAAGAAGAACAGGCATGCGCGGGATATTCCCATCTATGATCCCAACCAGCCTGCGATATTTGACCTGCGCCGTATAGAAAGGACGCTGCCCCACCGCTACCCCTTCCTGCTGGTGGACAAGATCATCGACCTTTCCGATACACAGGTGGTAGGCATCAAGAATGTAACGTTTAACGAGTATTTCTTCCAGGGGCATTTTCCCGGTAACCCGGTAATGCCCGGCGTGCTGCAGATTGAAGCGCTGGCACAGGCAGGCGGTATCCTGGCCCTAAACACCGTGCCCGATCCTGAAAACTATGATACGTACTTCCTGAAAATAGACAACTGCAAATTCAAGCAGAAAGTAACACCGGGAGATACCATGATCCTGAAAATGGAGCTGCTCAGCCCCATCAGGAGAGGTATAGTAGAAATGCGGGGTACCGTATTCGTTGGTAATAAAGTAGTAACAGAGGCAGACCTGGTAGCACAAATCATTAAAACAAGAGGAGGCAAATAACAGCATGATCCACCCGCTAACGTACATTCATCCCGACGCCAAAGTGGCGCCTAATGTAAAAATTGATCCGTTCACCGTTATACATAAGAACGTAGAAATAGGGGAAGGTACCTGGATAGGCTCCAACGTTACTATCATGGAAGGCGCCCGTATCGGCAAGAACTGCCGCATATTCCCGGGATCTGTTATTTCCGCCATTCCGCAGGACCTGAAATTTGCGGGTGAGGACACCACTGTGGAAATAGGCGATAACACCACCATCCGCGAGTTCGTGACTATCAACCGTGGCACCAGGGACCGCTGGAAGACCGTGATCGGCAACAACTGCCTGATCATGGCCTACTGCCATATTGCGCATGACTGCGAAGTAGGCGATCACTGTATTTTCTCCAACAATACCACCCTGGCGGGTCACATCACCGTTGGCAACCATGTGGTGCTGGCCGGTATGGTGGCCGTACACCAGTTCTGTAAAATAGGCGACCACGCCTTTGTAACCGGCGGCTCGCTGGTGCGCAAGGATGTGCCGCCCTATGTAAAAGCCGCCCGTGAGCCCCTCTCCTACGTGGGCGTCAATTCCATCGGGCTCAAGCGCCGCGGCTTCTCTATTGACAAGATCAATCACATCCTGGACATTTACCGCGTGATATTTGTGAAAGGCTACAACGTGTCCAAAGCGATCAGTATCATTGAAGCGGAATTTCCGGCTACTGACGAGCGTGACGAGATCCTTTCCTTTATCCGTGAGTCCGGCCGGGGTGTGATGAAAGGATATACCACCCGTAACAATGACGATCTCGCTTAACCAGGCAGGCAAGCGTTTTAACTACGACTGGATCTTCCGCCGTATCTCGTTCACTTTCCAGGAAGGCGGACGCTATGCCATACTGGGCCCTAACGGATCTGGAAAATCCACCTTATTACAGGTTATCAGCGGGCACCTGCATCACAATGAAGGTACCGTTAACTATAGCATAGCGGAAAAGCCCATCGAGCCCGATGCGTTTTTCCGCTATTGCGCTATTGCGGCTCCCTACCTGGAGCTGGTAGAGGAGTTTACCCTGGCGGAAAGCATACAGTTCCATTTACAGTTCAAATCCTTCCTGCCAGGTTTCACTGCCCGGGAAATAGCTGGTATAGCGGGGTTGGAGCATGCCATGCACAAGCAGATCCGCTATTTTTCCTCCGGTATGAAACAGCGTATCAAGCTGGCCCTGTCCATTTTTTCCGATGTACCTGTGCTGTTGCTGGACGAGCCCTGTACCAACCTGGATGCTGCCGGCGTGCAACTGTACCAGCAGCTCATCGAGGCCCACTGCGGCAACCGGCTGCTGATCGTCAGCTCCAATGACGAACAGGAGTATTATATGTGCCCGGAGCGGATCAACATAGTTGATTATAAGTAAAAAGGAAAAATATTTTTCATCATGAAAACTGCCGGCAAAAAAGTCATCAACGGGTGGGCCATGTACGACTGGGCCAACTCGGTGTACAACCTGGTGATCACCACTACCTTTTTCCCTATTTACTTCACAGAAGTTACCAAAGACTATTTCAGAGGCGAGCTGATCCCCTTCTTTGGCGTGCAGTTCGTGAACTCCGCCTTATATGACTATGCTTCTGCGGCGGCCTACCTGCTGATAGCGCTGCTCTCCCCCATCCTCTCCTCCATAGCGGATACGCGGGGCAACAAAAAACGTTTCCTGCTGGCCTTTACGCTGCTGGGCAGCATTTCCTGCTGCAGCCTGTTCTGGTTTTACGGCAGCAACGTGGAGTACGGCACGCTGTGCTTCCTGCTGGCCACCGTAGGCTACTGCGGCGGGCTGGTGTTCTACAACTCCTACCTACCGGAAATAGCGGCGCCGGAAGACCGCGACCGTATCAGCGCCAAAGGCTTTGCCCTGGGTTACATTGGCAGCGTGATCCTGCAACTGGTAGGGTTTGCGCTGGTGGCCCTGGAGCCTTTCGGGCTGAGCGGCACCGCCCCTGTAAGGGTTACCTTCCTGCTGGTGGGCATCTGGTGGCTGGGCTTTGCGCTGTTCAGCCTCAGCCGCTTACCGGCGTCCAAAGCCACCGTGCAAACGCACTATGCCAGCGCTTTTACAGAAGGCTTTGCGGAGCTGCGGAAAGTATATGCGCAGGTACGCGTAATGCCGGTGCTGAAAAGGTTCCTGCGCGGCTTCTTCTTTTTCAGCATGGGCGTGCAAACCGTTATGCTGGCCGCTACGCTTTTTGGCAGCAAGGAGCTGAACCTGCCTTCCACCAACCTGATCATAGCCGTAGTGGTGATACAACTGGTAGCGGTGCTGGGCGCCTGGGGCATTGCCCGGCTGTCCGGCAGGTTTGGCAACTTACGTGTACTGATAGGCGTTATAATAGTATGGCTGGGCATCTGCATAGCCGGCTACCGGATGCAGACCGCCATGGACTTTTACATACTGGCCGCCGTGGTAGGGCTGGTCATGGGCGGCGTACAGTCCCTGAGCCGCTCCACCTACGCCAAACTGATGCCCGAAACGGAAGATACCACCTCCTTCTTCAGCTATTATGACGTAACGGAAAAGCTGGCCATTGTAGTAGGCATGTTCAGCTTCGGCTATATTGAGGAGCTGACCGGCAGCATGCGCAACTCCGTGCTGGCATTGATGTTATTCTTTGCCATCGGGCTGGCATGGATCATTTCAGCACTGCTGAAGAGTAAGAAGATGGAAGCAGGAAGTACGATGTAAGAGATATGAAGCAAGATGTAGGAATTTTGCTGTAATTTTAAATACTTATTACACATCATACATCATACTTCTTACTTCATGGAGCTTCATACTATAGATACGGGCTTTTTCAAACTGGACGGCGGCGCCATGTTCGGCGTAGTACCCAAAAGCATCTGGCAAAAACTGAACCCCGCCGATGATAACAATATGTGCACCTGGGCCATGCGCTGCCTGCTGATAGCCGACGGCAAACGGCTGATACTGGTGGACAACGGCATCGGCAACAAGCAGGACGCGAAATTTTTCAGCTATTACTATTTACACGGGGATGCCACGCTGGACAAATCACTGGCGGCGCACGGCTTTCACCGGGATGATATTACCGACGTATTCCTGACCCACCTGCACTTTGACCACTGCGGCGGCAGCATTGTGCGCGAGGGCGACAGGCTGGTGCCCGCATTTAAAAACGCCGTATACTGGAGCAACCGGGAGCACTGGCAATGGGCTACCCAGCCCAATGACCGGGAAAAAGCCTCCTTCCTGAAAGAGAACATCCTGCCCATACAGGAAAGCGGGCAGTTGCAGTTCATAGACCGGCAGGAAGGCGTGGCTTTTACGGAGAATATGTCCATCCGCTTCGTAAACGGGCACACGGACGCCATGATGCTGCCGCAGATCCGGTATAAAGACCATACGCTGGTGTTTATGGCAGACCTGCTGCCTTCCCTGGGCCACCTGCCCATTCCCTATGTAATGGCTTACGATATGTTTCCGCTGACCACCCTGCAGGAAAAAAAGCACTTTTTACAGGAAGCGCTTAACAACCGCTACATCCTTTTCTTTGAGCATGACCCTACAGTGGAATGCTGCACCCTGCAGCAGACAGAAAAAGGCATCCGTGCGGGAGAAATATTTGCCCTGAAGGACGTATGATAACACGGTCCCGCCCGATCTGACAGAATGACATTTCCCACGCTCCCTGCATGTATTTTGATGTATCCTCCCCGAAAAAGGAGCTGATCATTATGTCTATTCATCTTACACCTGATAATAAATTGAAGAAACTGATCGTAGTAGGCGACCGGGTGCTGATAAAACCCACCAAACCCAATGAGCGTACGGATTCCGGGTTATACCTGCCGCCGGGCGTGCAGGAACGGGAAAAGGTACAGCAGGGCTACGTGATAAAAACCGGCCCGGGCTATGCCATTCCTATACCCGCGGAAGAGACCGAAGCCTGGAAACCGGAAGAGGAAAAAGTGAAATATATTCCCCTGCAGGCGCGGGAAGGCGACCTGGCCATTTTCCTGCTCAGCGGCTCTACAGAGATCGTATACCAGGGAGAAAAGTACTTTATCGTGCCCCAGGGCGCCATCTTAATGCTGGAAAGAGAAGAAGAACTGTAATCCCGCTATTCCTCCGGCGAGCACTGCAAAAAAATTTGCGCTATCTTCAAAAAAAATTTTGATGTCATGGCAAATACAGCAAGTTTCCTGGAGTGCATTAAGGAGGGTTATACCTTTAAAGGCGAACATTTTAAACTGGGCTGCGCCATGCTGGATGGCGAGGTGGTGGCCGGTGCGGATGTAGCGCTGCCCCTGAAAACGCTGAACAGGCATGGGCTTATTGCCGGGGCTACCGGCACCGGTAAAACCAAAACGCTGCAGATCATAGCCGAAGGGCTGAGCGATGCCAGTGTACCCGTGCTGCTGATGGATATAAAAGGCGACCTGAGCGGCATAGCAGCAGCAGGCAGCGCCAACAGCAAGATAGCGGAACGCTACCAGCAGATCGGCAGTGAGTGGAAGCCCGCCGCCTACCCGGTGGAGCTGCTGTCCCTCAGCCAGGATAAAGGCGTACGTTTACGCGCTACCGTGAGCGAGTTCGGGCCGGTGCTGCTGTCCAAAATACTGGAGCTGAACGATACGCAGTCCGGGCTGGTAGCCATGATATTCAAATACTGCGATGACAGCCGGCTGCCCCTGCTGGACCTGAAAGATTTCAAAAAAGTATTGCAATATGTGAGCGCTGAAGGCAAAGCGGAACTGGAAAAGGATTACGGCAAAATATCCACCACTTCCGCCGGCACCATCCTGCGGAAAGTGATCGAGCTGGAGCAACAGGGCGCCGGCCTCTTCTTTGGCGAAAAATCCTTCGAGGTGGACGACCTGCTGCGCATCAGCGACGACGGGCGCGGCATGATCTCTATCGTGCGGGTAACGGATCTGCAGGACCGACCCAAACTGTTCTCTACCTTCATGCTAAGTCTGCTGGCCGAGCTCTACGCCACCCTCCCGGAAGAAGGCGATATGGACAAGCCCAAGCTGGTAATGTTCATTGACGAGGCCCATCTTATTTTCCAGGAAGCCAACGACGCCCTGCTGCAGCAGATAGAGACCATTGTAAAGCTGATACGCTCCAAGGGCGTCGGTATTTTCTTCTGCACGCAAAACCCGATGGATGTACCCGCCTCCGTGCTGGGGCAACTGGGCTTAAAAGTGCAGCATGCCCTGCGCGCCTTTACCGCAAAAGACCGCAAGACCATTAAACAAACGGCGGAGAACTATCCCCTCTCCGATTTCTATAAAACCGATGAGCTGCTCACGCAGATCGGCATCGGAGAAGCGCTCATTACCTGCCTGAATGAAAAAGGCATTCCCACCCCGCTGGCTGCTACCATGCTTACCTCTCCCCGCTCCCGCATGGATGTGCTGACAGATGCGGAGATGAATGACGTGCTCAGTAATTCCCGACTGGCCCGGAAGTACAACCAGGAGATAGACAGTGAAAGCGCTTATGAAATGCTCACGGAAAAGCTGAACGAAGCCGCGGAAAGATCTGCAGCGGAACCTGCGTCCGCCAAAAGAGGCCGGCAGAAAGAAGAAAAAGGCATCCTGGAAAGCGTGCTGGACAGCCCGGTAGCCAGGCAGGTAGCCCGCACCGCCGCCAGCACCCTTACCCGCAGCCTGCTGGGCGCGTTGGGCCTGGGCGGCAGGAGCCGGAAAAAGAGCAGTTGGTTTTAGCGCGTTCATAACCGCGCTGCCCGTACTTGCATTTACGATACTGCCGTTATATCTTACGGAACGAAAGCAACAAAACCCATTTGATCAACAGCACTAAATCATTTACAGTATTATGGACAGGATCATCAAAACAGGCGTTTGTTCCTATGGCATGTCAGGACAGATATTCCACGTTCCCTTTCTGCATGTGCATGCCGGGTTTGAATTTACCGCAGTAGTGGAAAGAAGCAAGCACCTGGCGCAGCAGCAATATCCTAACGTAAAGGTATATACGAGCGTGGAGGACATGCTGAAGGATGCTTCCCTGGAGCTGATCGTGGTCAATACTCCCAACTATACCCACTATGGTTACGCCAAAGCCGCCCTGGAAGCCGGCAAGCACGTGATCGTGGAAAAACCGTTCACCGTTACCGCCGCGGAAGGTGTGGAGCTGGCAGCATTGGCAAAGGAGAAGGGATTATTTCTCAGCGTATACCAGAACCGGCGCTATGACAGCGATTACAAGATCACCCGGGAAATAGTAAGCTCCGGTTTGCTGGGCGATATCCTGGAAGCGGAGATCCATTATGACCGTTTTAAAGAAGAGCTGAGCTATAAAAAACACAAGGAAGTAGCCAACCCCGGCACCGGCTCCCTGTACGACCTGGGCGCACATATCATAGACCAGGCCCTGCTGCTGTTTGGCATGCCCAAAAGCCTTTGGGCCGATATCCGTGTCATCCGCCGGGACTCCGTTGTGGATGATTACTTTGAGCTGGTGCTGTATTATGATCAGCTAAGGGTGCGACTCAAATGCAGCTACCTGGTAAGGGAGCCCCTGCCCTCCTACCAGATCCATGGGCGCATTGGCTCTTTTATCAAAACCAAATCCGATGTACAGGAAGCCATGCTGCAAAAAGGGCTGCTGCCCGGCACGCCGGACTGGGGCGCAGAAGCGCCTTATGAATGGGGCCTGCTGCATACGGAAAAGGACGGCAAGGTGCTGAAGCAGTACCTCCCCTCACCCAACGGCAACTACATGGAATACTACCAGGGAATTTATGATGCATTGGTAAATGGTGCAGACAACCCGGTACCGGCAGCGGATGGATTACGCATTATCCAGGTGATAGAAGCGGCATTCAGAAGCAGTAAGGAAAGAAAGGTAGTAGACCTGTAATCAGCCCCTTCTCAGGGTTCCATCCTTATCACGTATCACTTTTTCTTCCGAGACCAGGAACTGCAGCACATCCAGCAGGCGGTCCTCCCGGACGCCGGGCAACTGCTGCAGCAATGCCGGCAGGCTCATAGGCTGTTGCAGTTGCTGCGCCACCATGCCGGCTATCCGCTCAAATTCCGGCCCGTTCAGCGGGGCGGTCCTGTTCTTTGCGCAGATATCGCAAATACCGCAGGCGGCGGCCGTTTGCTCTCCAAAGTAGGCTACCAGGGATTGCGTGCGGCAGGTATCCGTGTTGCGGATGTAGCGGATCATAGCTTCCAGCCTTTCTTCGTAGGCTCGTTTCCGTTCGTTCACCTGTTCCATGTTAATACGCAGGTGCTGCGCCTGCAGCCGTTCCTGTAAGAAACACAACTGCGGCTCGTCCTTCCGGGGCCGGTAGCGTATAATGCCGCGCTGGTGCAGTTGCTGCAACTGCTCCGTTACCTGCTCCACGCTGAGGCGCAGGATGCGGCCCAACTGCTTTTCAAAGATGCGCACCTCATTGTCAAATATCCCTTCGTAGGTGCGCAGCAGGGTTTTCATTAAAGGCTCCAGTGCCGGCTGCGCCGCTTCTACGGCGTACAGGGTCTCTTTATTGACGATGAACATGGCCCTGGAAGGCAGGTATACGCTCTCGCTCAACTGCAGGATGCCCTCCTGCTCCATGATGTGGATGGCGCTGTAAGCCACCGTAATATGCAACTGGAACTGTTTGACAAAGGAGTTGATATCAAAATCATAGTACAGGCCTTCCGCGCTGCCCACCGGCACCTGCAGGTAGTTAACGATGCACTGGTACACATGCTTGATTTCCGGCAGGGTGGGAAACTGCAGCGGCACCCGGTCGCGCAGGTCCTGCAGCTCCGGTTCGCTGTACAGGAGCACGGCATAGGCCTTCTGCTCATCCCGGCCGGCGCGGCCGGCTTCCTGGTAATAGGCTTCCGGGCTCTCCGGCACGTCGTGGTGTATCACCACCCTTACATCCGGCTTGTCTATGCCCATGCCAAAGGCGTTGGTGCATACTATTACGCGTACCTGGCCGCTGATCCAGGCTTCCTGCCGGGCCGTCCTTTCTTCAGGAGGCAGGCCGGCGTGATAATAGTCTGCCCGGATACCCTGCAACTGCAGCAGCTCCGCTACCTGCTTTGTACGCCGGCGATTACGGCAGTACACAATGGCGCTGCCCGGCACCCGGTCCAGGATATGCTTCAGCTTTTCGGGCCGGTTGTCTTCCGCTATTACGCTGTAGGAAAGATTGGCGCGCACAAAGCTGCGGGTAAATACCGCCGCCTGGCGCATGGCCAGTTTGTCGCAAATATCTGCCTGCACCCGGGCGGTGGCCGTGGCGGTCAGCGCCAGCACCGGGGCCTGTGGAAAATGGCTGCGAATATCGGCGATCTGCAGGTAGGCCGGCCGGAAATCATAGCCCCACTGGGATATGCAGTGGGCTTCATCCACCGCCAGCAGGCTCACGGGCATTCCGTCGCAATACTCCAGGAAACGGCGGCTCTGCAACCTTTCCGGCGATACGTACAGGAATTTATATTTTCCCCGCCGCGCACTTTCCAGCAATTGCTCCACTTCCCGGATGGTCAGCCCCGCATAAATGGCCGCCGCCGCAATGCCACGCTTCTGCAGGTTGGCTACCTGGTCGCGCATGAGCGCTATCAGCGGGGTCACTACCAGGCACAGGCCTTCCCGCATCAGGGCCGGTACCTGGAAGCAGATGGATTTACCGCCGCCGGTGGGCATTAATGCCAGCGTGTCTTTGCCGGCCAGTATGGATTGGATGATCTCCTCCTGCAGAGGACGGAATTGGGTATGGCCCCAGTATTGGCGTAGTATGGAGACGGGTGTGGTCACAGGTGCAAAGAAAAAGAAAAAAGGGGAATGCCTTACATCACCCGCTTATACCTTAACCGCACGGAGTTTACGGCCAGCACTACATCAGAAACCGCCATAATGCCAGCGCCCACTATCGGGTTCAGGAAGCCCAGCGCAGCTACGGGAATGGCCACCACGTTATAGATGAAGGCCCAGAAAAGGTTCTGCTTAATAGTAAGATAAGTATGCTTTCCCAGGCCCAGCGCCAGGGGCAGCGCTGCCAGGCTGTTGTTGAGCAGCACCACGTTGGCGCTCTGCATGGCCACGTGGGTGGCATCGCTAAGGGATACGCCGATGGTGGCTTTTGCGAGCGCCGGAGCGTCGTTAATGCCATCGCCCACCATGGCCACCGGCGCCTGCTGCATCAGCGCGTCTATCCGCTGCAGCTTTTGTTCGGGGCTATGTGCGGCGTATACCTGTTGAATGCCCACCTTCTGCGCCAGCTCCCGGCATTTACGCTCGGTATCGCCGCTGAGCAGTACCGGCTCAATACCGGCCCGCTGCAGGGTTTGTACGGCGCTGGCGGCGTCCGGTCTTAATTCATCGGTAAAATCTATCCAGCCGGCCAGCTCGCCGTTGCGCAGCAGGTAAATGTTATGGCTGTCGTCCGTAGTTACTTCCTGCGCCATTAAATAGGAGCCCAGTTGCCACTGGTTGCCGGCGGCGTCCTGCGCCTGCATGCCGCGCCCTTTGTACTCGCGCACCTGCTGCAGCGGCAGTTCCCCGCTGCCTTTCCATTGCGCGGTAATGGAGCGTGCGATGGGATGGGAAGAATATTTCTCCAGGCTGTAAACGGTCTTTCTGAATGCATCTTCCGTCATGTTAAAATACCGGTAGTCCTTCAGTTGCAGCTTGCCGGTAGTGAGCGTGCCTGTTTTATCAAACACCACGTAGCGGATGTTCCGGAAGGCTTCCAGCGTTTGCGCGCCTTTGATCAATATGCCATTGCGCGCCGCGCGGCCCAGCCCCACCATCACGGCAGCGGGCGTAGCCAGCCCCATGGCGCAGGGACAGGCAATCACCAATACGGCTATACTACGCATGATAGCCTGTCCGGCGGGTATGCTACCGATCAGCCACCAGCCCAGGAAAGTGACCAGCGCAATGCCCAGCACGGCCGGTACAAAAATGGCGCTGATACGGTCCGCCAGCCGCTGCATGGGCGGCTTGCTGCCCTGGGCCTGCTTTACCAGCTCTATGATGTAGGACAGCACGGTATCCTTGCCGGTGGCCGTTACAAACATTTTCAGGGAGCCGTCTTCCAGTATGGTGCCGCCTATTACTTTATCTTTTTCGCGGCGGGCCACCGGCATGCTTTCACCCGTGATCATGGATTCATTCACCGTACCGCCGCCCCAGTAAATAGTGCCGTCCATCGGTATCTTGTCGCCGCTGTTCACCAGCACGCGGTCTCCCGGCCGCAGGTCCTGGTTGTTCACTTCACGGATATGTTCATGGCCATGATCGTCCGAGATCAGGCGGGCGGTGGTGACCTGCATTTTGGCCAGGGCCGTAATGGCCGTGGTGGTTTGCTTCACGGACTTTTCTTCCAGCAGGTTGCCCAGGAATACCAGGGTGATGATGGCGGCCGCGGTTTCATAGAACATATAATCCGGGCCCAGTTGCTGCAGGGTGCCCGTCAGGCTGTAGCCGTACGCAGCCATTGCGCCCAGGGTGATCAGCACGTCCATATTGGCCATGCCATTGGCCAGCGAGCGCCAGGCGCTGCGCCCGAAATGCCACATCCCCATACAAAATACGGGGGTGGACAGGGCCAGTTGCACCCAGGGATTATGCAGCCAGGGCCACTGCACCCACATGTGCAGCAGCAGGGGAGCGGTAAATACCAGGCAGCAATAAAACTTAAAAAGCAGGGAGTTGAAGAATGCGCTGGCAGGGGCCTGTTCATCGGGCCGCACTACCTGGTAGCCCAGGTCATTGATGCCTTTCAGCACTTCTTCAGAGTCTGCTCCGGCGGGCAGGGCAAAGCTCAGCTCCTCGGTGGCAAAGCTCACCTGCACATCCTGCATCCCCTTGTTCTCCAGGTACCGGGATACGGTCAACGCACAACTGGTGCAGTTCATTCCTTTTACCTTACAACTGATCGTTTCCATAATATTCCATTGATCTTTTCAACCTTGCCCCCTCCCTTAACAAAATTAGATACTGGATCAAAACGGTGGTAAAATATTAATGCAACGGAGGTGCAGATGCACGCATCCGCACATTTCCGTAACTTTGCGGATGCACTGGACATTCACAGAACCGGAGCTGCCGCAGATCGCACAGGCATTCTGGGCCCACTTTAAGGAGCAGCGGGTATTCACCCTGGAAGGAGAAATGGGCGCCGGGAAAACCACCTTTATCAAAGCCCTCTGCGCCGCCAAAGGCGTGGAAGACGCTACCGCCAGCCCCACCTTTGCCATTATCAATCAATATGTTTATCATAACGGCCAGGAACAATTGCATACCATTTACCACCTGGACCTTTACCGCCTGCGGGATGAAGAGGAAGCCATTGCGGCGGGCATAGAGGACACCTTGTACCAGGAGGAGGCCGTTTGTTTCGTGGAGTGGCCCGGTATTATAACCCGCCTGCTGCCGAAGGATACGGTGAACCTGCACCTGGAGGTGCTGCCCGACCAGCGGCGGCGGCTGACCGTACAATAGAAAGATGTGACAACATGTATTGAATTTCAAACTATTATAACCCTACGCCCGGAACAGGAATCTTTAAATAACTTATCTTTGAATAAGATGTAATTTCACAGAACAATTTTGACACGAATTATGGAGCAAAGGCAAAAACCTGTTGTGAGTGCTGGCTTTACTTATTCACCGATGGAGGAAACGCTGGATATTCCGCAAAAAAATTCCCGTTTATTCATCGGTATCCCAAAAGAAACCTCTTTCCAGGAAAACCGGATTGCCTTAACGCCCGACGCAGTAAGCATTCTGGCCAGCAATGGGCACCATATAGTGGTGGAGCATAAAGCCGGCGACGGGTCACATTACTACGATACTGACTACTCTGAAGCAGGAGCTGAAATTGTTTACGATAAAAAGGAAGTATACAAGGCGGAGATCATCGTAAAATCCGCTCCCCTCAACGATGAAGAAATAGAGCTGCTGCACCCGCACCAGATCGTGATATCCCCCATCCACCTGGCAGCGCTGAAAGCCCACCAGGTGCAAAAGATGATGGACAAGCGCATTACCCTGCTGTCATTTGAGAACCTGAAAGATGATGCCGGTACCTACCCTATCGTAAGGGCCATGAGCGAAATAGCCGGCGGCGCCGTGATGCTGATAGCCGGGCAGTACCTCAGCAACGGCAATAAGGGCAAGGGCATGCTGCTGGGGGGCGTTACCGGCATCCCGCCCACCAAGGTGGTGATCATAGGCGCCGGCATTGTAGGCGAGTTTGCCGCCCGCACCGCCCTGGCGCTGGGCGCCTCCGTAAAGGTGTTTGACAACAACATCTACAAGCTGAAACGCCTGCAGAACAACATCGGCGTACGTGTATTCACCTCTGTTATACAACCCAAAGTGCTGGCGGAGCAACTGCGTAATGCCGATGTAGCCGTAGGCGCGCTATCATCCCAGAGCGGACGCACGCCCATAGTGGTGTCTGAATCCATGGTGAGCAATATGAAGGCCGGCTCTGTGATCGTGGACGTGAGCATAGACCGGGGCGGCTGTTTTGAAACCTCCGATATCACCACGCATGAAAACCCCGTTTTCAAGAAATATGATGTGCTCCATTACTGCGTGCCCAACATCCCCTCGGGCTTTGCACGCACCGCCTCGGAGGCCATCAGCAATGTGCTGATGCCCCTGCTGCTGGAAGCCGCAGACGATGGCGGCTTTGAGAACCTGGTATGGATAAAGCGGGGCGTGCGCAACGGCATTTACCTGTACAAGGGCGCGCTCACCAACTATCACCTGAGCGAGAAATTCAAGCTGAAGTATACGGACCTGGAGCTGTTGCTGGCGGTGAAAGGGTAAAGTAATGTGCAGCGAACCTGCACGCTAGATCCTGACCCTTACTACCCCCTGCCAGGAGCGTATGCCGGTCCCCAGCGCATTATAAGGGGAAAAGCCATTGGTACGGGCATGGCGGGCTTCCACCTGGAATCTTCCGTATTGCACACCCAGGCCGCCGAATATGCTGCCTTCATGCTTCCTGGGACCATCTATGGCCTCGCTGTCCCGGTAGCCCTCCCGGAACCGCTTGTTCTCATTTTCCGACAATACCACGGCATTCCCCCATCCAACATTCACAAAGGGCCTTACCCTGCCTTTGGGATACACATAACGGAACATCACATTCAGTTGCAGGTAGGTGAATTTCAGGTCTACCTGCTCCACCGGCTGGCCCCTGGCGCCAATACGTTCGCCGCTGGCATCCTGCGTTTTATAGTACAGTTCTGCGCCCAGCCAGTATTGCTGGCGTTGGCGGCTGCAGGGAATGTCCAGGAAAAGACCGGGCAGCACACTGGCCGATGAAGTGTAGGGCATCCTGGCCAGGGGATGGTCCCCGGTAAAACGGATGGTGTTGGCAGAGAAGCCTGCCAGCACTCCCCAGCGGACGCTGCTTTTTTCCGTTTGCTTTATGGTCAGCGCTGTTGAAGGCTGCCTGCAGCGGTGATACGCCGCAAAAAGCTCCCGCAGGTTATTTTCACGGTAGCTGGCCCTGCTGGCGCGCTTGGCAATAGAGGGGCAATCGCCAAAGAGCAGGTATAGCTGCTGCTGGTAATGGTTCAACGTGAGAATTGCCGAGCTGCTGCCCGGCGCTTTTTTCCGCAGCACCTGCAGCTCCTGCACCGGCTGGCCTTCGGCATCATACACGTAGTGATAGCGGTCATGCTCATCCATATACACATACAGGTTATACACGCCCTGTACAATGTTCAGCAGGAACACGGTATCTTCCAGGTGCTCCCTTTCATCCGTTGCCAGCAGGCGGTCAATGCTCTCATCGGTAATATCCAGCTTTACCGGCCGGCTTACATACAGTTCGTTTGCCGGCAGTATTAGAAAACCCCGTATGTCCAATGGCGTAAAGGTTTGCTCCGCCGCGGACAGATCTTTTCTAAAATGAATGGATTCGGGTGCTTTCCGCCAGTTGCGGTAATCTACCAGGCCCCGCAGGGAGTCGCTTTCCGGGGTAATAATAATGGCAGGTACATAATTTTTCTGCGCCGCTGCCTGCAGCGTGCACAGGATTAACAAGCAGGTAACTAAACGTTTCATAGATATAAGGTGAACAAGTATTTACGCATCCAGTTTGTATCCCATTGCAATGGCCACCAGGATAATAATGCCTACCACAATGCGGTAGTAGCCCCATATCCGGAAACCATATTTTTTCAGGGAGTCAATGAAGAATTTAATAGCAAGAATGGCTACGATAAAAGCCACCACGTTGCCGATCAGTAACAGTTTCAGGTTCTCGGGGTGGGCGGTGAGCAGCTCATGCCCCTTCAGCAGCTTGTAGCCCGTGGCGGCCGCCATGGTGGGCACTGCCAGGAAGAAGGAGAACTCCGCCGCCACGTTGCGGGTCAGCTTTTGCTGCATACCGCCTATAATGGAGGCGGCGCTGCGGCTTACGCCGGGGATCATGGCAATGCATTGCCAGAAACCAATGCGCAGGGCTTTGAACACATCTATTTTCTCGTCGGTATCCACCTGGGGGTGCATGAACCAATTGTCTACGAACAACAGCACAATACCGCCCAGCAGCAGCGAAATGCCCACTACCAGCGGGCTTTCCAGCAGGGCGTCTATCTTGTCGCTGAAAAGGTAACCGATGATCAGCGCCGGCATCACCGCAATGACCAGCTTTACATAGAAATTCAGGCGGTTCTTGTCAAACACCAGGAACTTTTTCCAGTACAGCACCACTACGGCCAGGATAGCTCCCAGTTGTATGCATACTTCAAACAGCTTGGTGAATTCGTCCTTGGTATCGCCCCCCAGCAGGTAATTGGTGATGATCATGTGCCCGGTGGATGAGACCGGTAAAAATTCAGTCAATCCTTCTACAATAGCTATGATAATAGCGTCAAATGTGGTCATTCGTAACAGATATGGATAGATGGTCAGGCTTTCGGTTTCCGCATAATGGCATAGATCTCTGTCAGCAGGCCCAATACAATCACAATGGGCGCCAGGGTGATCCTGCGAAAGCTGTAAACTTCTTCCGGTTTAAACGTATTGGGATCGCCGTTGGAACCGCCCAGCATCAGCAAAAAGCCGATAACGATCAGCACCAGGCCGACTATCATGAATTTGAAGTTATCTTTTGCAAACACGGGCCGGCTCTCTGCCATGGCTTTCTCTGCCGGTTTAGTTTCTTTGACCATATAATACAGTTAAATTAGGGTGCTTAATACAGATCATCCAGTTTCAGGCGCAAATACTTCATTACGGACCGGTGGGTGCTGATCAGCGAGATACAGATACCGATAATGATCATACCCAGGAACAGGACCGTGATCATGAAATAATCCCGCAGCCCGCTCAGCTCCGGCAGCCACTGGTCGGCAAAATAGATCAGGCCCAGCAGGCCGGCGATGGCGATCACCGCGCTCAGCGCGCCGTTAATGATGCTGCGTATGTCAAACGGCTTGGCAATGAACCAGCGGGTGGCGCCCACCATTTGCATGGTCTTGATCAGGAAACGGTTGCTGAACATGGCCAGCCGGATGGTATTATCTATCAGCACGATCACCACCAGGGCCAGCAGCGCGCTGATAGCCAGCATTACGAAGCCGATCTTGCGCACGTTCTCATTCAGCTTGTCCACCAGCAGGCGCTGGTAGGAAATTTCCCGTACAACAGGCTGGCTGGTCAGGTGCTTTTCGATGGCCCGCAGGCTGTCCGCATTTACATAGCTGGCATTGGCCTTGATGTTAATGCTGGCATATAAGGGATTGTACTCCAAGAGGTTAATGAAGTCCTCACCGAACTCCTTCTTAAAACGCTCCGCAGCCATATCCTTGGATACATATTCTATTGACTTTACATAAGGCTTTTGGGCGATGGAATCCCGCAGGGCCTTTGCCTGCTCCTCTTTCACGTTATCCCGCAAAACCACCTGCACTTCTATGCTTTCTTTAAAATAAGCGCTCAGCCTGTTGGCATGGATAATGATCAGGCCCAGGGTGCCCAGCAGGAACAATACCAGGGCTACGCCGATGATAGAGTACAGGTAGGATGGTTTGGATTTCTTTGCTGATGATTTTCCCGGTTGCGCCATTAAACCTAGAGTTTATCGGCGAAAATAATAAAAATTGACAGTTATGTTTAATTTTGCCAATCCCAACAGATTTTTTTAACAAAATGGAATACAACTACAGGGATATAGAGAAAAAATGGCAGGAGCACTGGAAGCAGACCAATGCTTACCGGGTAAGTAACAACCCCTCCAGGCCCAAGTGTTATGTGCTGGACATGTTCCCCTACCCCTCCGGTGCGGGGCTGCATGTGGGCCATCCGCTGGGCTATATTGCCTCCGATATATACGCGCGTTATAAACGGCTGAAAGGCTTTAACGTGCTGCACCCCATGGGATATGACGCCTTTGGCCTGCCGGCCGAGGAATACGCCCGGGAAACAGGGCAGCACCCCGCCGTAACCACTGCGCAGAATATAGACGCTTTCCGCAGGCAACTGGAGCATATCGGCTTCTGCTTTGACTGGGAGCGCGAGATCCGCACTTCCGACCCGGCCTATTATAAATGGACCCAGTGGATCTTCCTGCAACTGTTTGACAGTTGGTACAACCGGAAGACCCAGCGGGCCGAGCGCATTGCTGCGCTTACTGCCCTCTTTGAACAACAGGGCAATGCCGGCCATGAATGCCCCGGCGACCGCACCCTGCAGTTTACTGCCGCGGAGTGGAAAAGCTATGACGAAACCCGGCAGCGGGAAATACTGATGCACTACCGCCTGGCCTACCTGGCCCATGCGGAGGTGAACTGGTGCCCGGCGCTGGGCACCGTGCTGGCCAACGATGAGGTGGTGAACGGCGTGAGCGAGCGCGGCGGCCACCCCGTGATCAAGAAGAAAATGCGGCAGTGGTTCCTGCGCATCACAGAATACGCCAACCGCCTGCTGGAAGGCCTGGAGCGTGTAGACTATAGCGAGGCCCTGAAGGAAATGCAGCGCAACTGGATCGGTAAAAGCCAGGGAGCGGAGATCAAATTCCAAATCCCAAATCCCAAATCCCAAAGTCCAGATCCCAAAGTCCAGAATGGGGGCGCTGAATTTGCGGTAACCGTATACACCACCCGCCCGGATACGATATTCGGCGTGGACTTTATGGTGCTGGCCCCGGAACATGAGCTGGTATCCCGGATCACGACCGCGGAGCTGCGCGCCGATGTGGAGAAATACCTGGACTACGTGCAAAGCCGCTCCGAGCGGGAACGGCTGGCCGAGGTAAAACAGATCACCGGCTGCTTTACCGGCGCCTATGCGCTCAACCCCTTCAATGGGCGGCCCATACCGGTATGGATATCAGAATACGTGCTGGCCGGCTACGGCACCGGCGCCATTATGGCCGTGCCCTGCGGGGACCAGCGCGATTTCCTGTTTGCCAAACACTTCAACATTCCCATTACCAACATCATTGGCGACGCCTTTAACGGCGAAGAGGCCAATCCCACCAAGGACGCCGTGCTGCAGCACAGCGACTTCCTGGACGGGATGGACATGAAAACCGCCATGGGCCTGGTAGCCGATAAAGTAGAGGAACTGGGCATCGGCAAGCGGCAGATCAATTATAAGATGCGGGACGCCGGCTTCAGCCGCCAGCGCTACTGGGGCGAGCCTTTCCCGATCATATACAAAGACGGGATTGCTTATCCTGCAGACGAAAAGGAGCTGCCGGTGGAGCTGCCCTTCATCGAGGACTATAAACCGGGCGAGGACGGGGAAGGCCCGCTGGCCAATGTAACGGACTGGGTGAACCTGGCCCCCGGCATACGCCGTGAAACCAATACCATGCCCGGCTATGCCGGCAGTAGCTGGTACTTCCTCCGCTACATGGACCCGCATAACGACAACGCTTTTGCGGACCGGGCAGCTACCGACTACTGGAACCAGGTAGATGTGTACATTGGCGGTACGGAACATGCCGTAGGCCACCTGCTGTACTCCCGCATGTGGACCAAGGCCCTGCACGACCTCGGTTACATCGGCTTTGACGAGCCGTATAAAAAGATCATTAACCAGGGCATGATAGGCGGCAGCTCCCGCCTGGTATACCGCATACGCGGCACCAATACCTTTGTATCGCAAGGGATAAAGGACCAGTACGAAACAGACGAGCTGCACGTGGATGTGAACATCGTGGACGGTACAGAACTGGACATCGCTGCCTTCCGTAAATGGCGCACCGACTACCAGGATGCGGAGTTCATTCTGGAGGACGGCAAGTACATTTGCGGCACGCTGCTGGAAAAAATGAGCAAGCGTTTGTTCAACACCGTTAACCCGGACGACATCGTGGAAAAGTACGGCGCAGATACATTCCGCATGTACGAGATGTTCCTGGGGCCGGTAGAGCAGTCCAAACCCTGGGAAACCAAGGGTATTGAGGGCGTGCACCGCTTCCTGAAAAAACTGTGGCGCCTCTACGTGGATGAGCAGAAGGGCCTGATCGTAAAGGATACGCCCGCCACGCCCGAAGAGCTGAAGGTGCTGCACAAAACCATCCAGAAGATAGACGGCGATACCAGCAGCTTCTCCTACAATACGGCCGTCAGCCAGTTCATGATCTGCCTGAACGAGCTCACCTCCCTGAAATGCAGCAAGCGCAGCATACTGGAGCCGCTGCTGGTGCTGCTGGCGCCCTTTGCACCGCACGTATGCGAGGAGCTGTGGCATTTGCTGGGGAATACCACCAGCATACTGGACGCTGCCTACCCGGTTTTTGACGAGCAGTATGTGAAGGAAAGCACCTTTACCTACCCGGTGGCCATCAACGGTAAAACCCGTACCGAAATGGGCTTTGCCCTGGATGCAGACAATGCCTCCATTGAGCAGGAAGTGCTGGCCAACGAGGTGGTACAGAAATGGATGGAAGGGAAGCAATTGAAAAAGGTAGTGATCGTAAAAGGAAGAATGATCAACGTAGTGGTTTAAAATAGTTATGAAAGCAATAAAAAATGCCACACCTGGCGTGTGGCATTTTTGTTGCATCCACGTTTACATAAATTTAATACAGGAGCCTGCCTCCTTCAACGCACACGTCATTATTTTTACCGCTTAATCGGTTCTTAAATTATGAAGAAAACATGCTTACTCCTCCTGCTGCTGCTTGCTGCAGGCAGCGCCGCAATGGCACAGACGCCCTTAACCGTCATGACCTTTAATATCCGTTACAACACGGCATCCGACAGCCTGGATGCATGGCCTTACCGCAAGGATAAAGTAGCCGGCACCGTGCTTTTTTATGAAACAGACCTGCTGGGCGTGCAGGAAGCCCTGTACGACCAGATAACAGACCTGCAGCAGCGCCTGCCGCAGTATAAGCACACCGGCGTAGGACGGGACGACGGGAAGACCAAAGGCGAATTTTCCGCTATTTTTTATGACACTACCCGCCTGCAACTGCTGCAGAGCGAAACCTTCTGGCTGTCCGCCACCCCGCAGGTGCCAGGCAGCAAAGGCTGGGACGCGGCCATTACCCGCATTGTCACCTGGGGCAAGTTCCGGGACAAAAAGACCAACAAGGTATTCTTCCATTTTAATACGCATTTTGACCACCGGGGAGAAGTGGCCCGCAGGGAAAGCGCGCATCTGCTGCTGAAACAGGTGCATGCCATAGCCGGCAAAACACCGGCTGTCATTACCGGCGACTTTAACGCCACCCCGGATGATGAGCCGATCAAAGTGATTATGGATAACAGCGATCCACTGCATTTTACAGACAGCAAAGCCCTCAGCCAAACGCCGCATTTTGGCCCGGAGGGCACCTTTAACGGGTTCAGGCATGGGGAAAGAGGGACCCAACCCATTGACTATATATTCCTGAAAGGGAAATTCCGCGTGCTGCGGCATGCCACGCTCTCCAACACCTGGGGTGGCCGCTTTGCATCCGACCATTTCGCGGTGCTCAGCAGCTTAGTGATGGAGTAAGGGTGAAAAGTGAATAGTGAAAGGTGAATGGACTGGAAATAGAACATAACGCAATCATTCACCTTTCACTATTCACATTTCACTTCCTCAATCTCTTTTGTGCTCTGCGCGCATACAGCCTTCCAGCCCTTCTTTCACCTTCTTGCCGGTCTTGTCATTTACATGAACATTGATCACCAGTTCGCCGCCGCTGAAAGAGCCGGTAAAGTCACCGATCTGCAGCTTGGCCATCACTACTTTCAGGTCCAGTTGCAGCTTACCCTTAAAGGAAAGGGAAGTGTCGGTAACCATAACGTCCCTGGCATGGGCTTTTAAATTTACCTCGCCGGCCAGGCGCACGCTGAAAGGAATATCATTACCTTCCCAGGTAATAAATCCTTTCATGATGGCCGCAGGATTTTCTTCATCGCCGGCTATTTTAACAGCTACTTTTACGTGCTCATAGGTACCCCTGGGTATTTCTATCATGCCCAGGAATCCAATGGCTTCCAGCACGTCTACCATACGGTCTGTCTTCAGTTTGAACTCCACTTCATCGTTGCCTTTTTTTGCGGCGAATTTTACTTCTCTTACCCGTACCATTACTTCCGTCCAGGTAAAGTCAAAGCTACCGGAGGTTTTAGCCATGGAAGGGTTGTTGGTAATAGTGGCCAGCCGCTCGATCCCGGCTGCATCGCCGCTGATTGTAGAGGAGGGATTGGTGGCGGTCATTTCATAACTGATCTTGCCATCAGCATCCGCATCCGGTGAAGGCGCCGGAGCATCCATCTTGGTGCAGGCGGAGACAAAAAGTATTGACGCCAGGGCCAATGCTCCGCAGATCTTGTGGAATTTAGGTTGCATTTTGATATGGTTTTAAGTGTGGGGATTGTGAAAACGAAGTGAATTTAAGCCTTAATCCCGATAAAAAATGCAACCGGCGCCGGAATTTAAATTAAATTAATTATATGTTACACCACGATTATTAAGGCTTTACTGTTGACTTCGGTTTATCCATCTCTATGCGGGTGGGCGTATCCGTGCCGTTCACGATAGATACAGCGCTTTGTGCAATAGCCTTGATGGTGTTGGTAATATTTTCGATATCCAGGCTTTCCACCTCATCATTTACCGTATGGTAGAGGGTGTCCTTATCGATCTGGTCTGTAGAAATAGTATGCGCCGGCACGCCCAGGCGGGCCAGGGTAGCATTGTCTGACCGGAAGAACAGGTTCTGCTCCGGGTAAGGGTCCGGGTGAAAGCGGAACACGGAATGCTCCAGGTTGCGCTGCAATATCGGGCCGAAGTCAGACCGTTCAAAGCCTGTAATGAAAGCAGTGTTTTTCCCAAACTTCGCTTCCTTGCCTATCATTTCAATGTTGAACATGGCCACTACTTTGGCGGGATCAAGCTGCCGGGAAAAATACCGGGCCCCGTAGCTGCCCATTTCTTCGCCTGTAAAAGCGGCAAACACCAGGGTGCGGGCCGGGGAATGGTGCCTGAAATAATAGGCCAGCGCAATCACGGCCGTAGTGCCGCTGGCATCGTCGTCCGCCCCGTTGGCAATGCTGTCCTGCTCCACCGGCGCTATAATGCCCAGGTGATCGTAGTGCGCGGAAAAGATCACGTACTCATCGGGCTTGCTGCTGCCGGGTATCATGCCCACTACGTTAAAAAGCGGCAGGGGCGTAACCTGCTGGCGCACCTCCAGGTTCACGCTGCGTATGGCCGTATCCGTAGGCTGCTGCAGCACCAGCACCAGGTTGGCGCTGTCTGCCATCAGGTTGCTGTTCTGCAGGTATTGCCGGTACTGGCGGAAAGCTTCAGCCTGGGCGGCGTCCACCCATACGATGGTGTTCCCTTTCTGCTGGCGCAGTTCCCGGATCCGTTCGTAGAAATTATCGCCGGCCTTTACATGCTGCTCCGCCACCTGCCCTTCCTGGTTCCAGGTAAGCTGGCCGGCGCTGCTTTGCACGATAACATCATCGGGTATACGTTTTTCATTATTGATGGTGAGATCTACGGACACCGGTTTGATACGGTACATATAAAAATTCTGGCGGAACCCCTTGGCGCCCTGCCAGGGCTGAAGCCCGGCTTTCTCGAATTCCTGCTCAATAAAGGATGCGGCTTTATCTATCCCGGGGCTGAACGTTTTGCGGCCCTGCATCTCGTCGGACGCCAGCGTGGTGATAATGCGCTCAACCTCCCCGCTGCTGATGCTGTCCTGGGAGCGGGCTACAGTACTGAATGCCAGCAGCACAAATCCGGTTAACCATATCCTGATCATAGAGGTAATATATTAGTAGATCACAAATAAACTAATATACTAATAAACAAGCAAACCCATACGGCATAATTGCGTATTTTTGGGCACTTTCAGTTGATTATGTCCAATCCGCATTTAAGACCTGATGAGCACCGCCTGAGCGCCGCAGAAAAAGAGTTTGAGAACAGCATACGCCCCCGGGAGATCGTGGATTTTTCCGGGCAGGAGCAGATCATTGAGAACCTGAAAGTGTTTATCAAGGCTGCCAAAATGCGCGGGGAAGCGCTGGACCACATCCTGTTCCACGGCCCCCCGGGACTGGGAAAAACCACCCTGTCGCGCATTGTGTCCAACGAGCTGGGTGTGAACATCCGGGAAACATCCGGGCCGGTGATCGAAAAGCCCGGCGACCTGGCCGGCCTGCTGACCAACCTGGAAGACAAGGATGTATTGTTCATTGACGAGATACACCGGCTGAGCACCGTAGTGGAGGAGTACCTGTATTCCGCCATGGAGGATTACCGTATTGACATTATGATAGACAGCGGCCCCAGCGCCCGCTCCATACAGATCAACCTGCACCCCTTCACTTTGATCGGGGCCACTACCCGCAGCGGCTTGCTCACCGCCCCGCTGCTGTCACGCTTCGGTATCAAGTCGAGGCTGGAATATTACAACGCCACTACCTTGCAAAAGATCATCTGGCGGGCGTCTGCCCTCCTGCAAACCAAGATCACTTCCGAGGCCGCCATGGAAATAGCCCGCCGCTCCCGGGGCACGCCCCGTATTGCCAACGGGCTGCTGCGCCGCGTGCGCGACTTTGCGCAGGTTATGGGCAATGGCTCCATTGACCTGGACATCGCCAAGTTCAGCCTCAAAGCCCTGAATGTGGATGAATACGGCCTGGATGAGATGGACAACCGCATCCTGAACGTGATCATTGAGAACTTCAAGGGCGGCCCGGTGGGCATTACCACCATTGCCACCGCTGTGGGCGAAGAAGCCGGTACGCTGGAAGAGGTATATGAGCCGTTCCTGATACAGGAAGGCTTTATCAAACGTACGCCCCGCGGACGCGAGGTAACCGAAAAAGCGTATGTGCACCTGGGGAAAACACCCGGCGCCAGGGGTGGCGCGGGGCAATTGTTTTAATACGCGCTCTACTCTTTCACCACCAACCTGAACCCGTTCCCGTGAATATTCACGATCTCGATATCGGGGTCCTCTTTCAGGTATTTGCGTAGCTTGGCAATGTACACGTCCATGCTGCGGCCGTTAAAGTAGGTATCGCTGCCCCATATCTTCTTAAGGGCCAGTTCCCTGGGCAAAAGATCGTTCTTATGTTCGCAGAGCATGCGCAGCAGCTCGTTCTCCTTGGGGGAGAGCGTATGCGACTCCCCGTTGCGGGTAAGCGTGCGCAGCCGGGCATTGAAATCGTAGCGGCCTATGGAGAACTCATGCTGCTCTTCCTCTTTGCTGCTCAGCTCCTGGTTACGCTTCAGGATAGCCTTTATCTTCAGTAGCAGCAGCTCGCTGTCAAAGGGTTTTACAATATAATCGTCCGCCCCCAGCTTGTATCCCTGGATGATATCCTCTTTCATGGTTTTGGCGGACAGGAAGAACAGGGGAATATCCGGGTCCACGTCCCGTATTTCCTCCGCCAGTTTAAAACCGTCCATATTGGGCATCATAATATCCAGCAGGCACAGGTCAAACTTGTCGCGCCTGAAGGCCGCCAGCGCCAGGATACCATCGCGGGACAGTTCTACGTCATAGTCGTTCAGCTCCAGGTAGTTCTTCAGCACCATACCCAGATTGGTATCATCTTCTGCCAGCAATATTTTTGGTTTACGCTCTTCCATAAGGATTATAGTTTGGGCAAATATAGAATTTTATAGCGTTTCCGGGCTGCTGCAGCTACTGATCAGCCGCCCGCAGCCTGTATTTTAACGTTTCTTTATTAGGGAGGAAAAGGCATGCCGGAGGTTTTTATACCCGATCATGTCTACCACGATGCTGCCTACGGAGATGGCGCTTTGTATGCGCAGGGGCACTTTATTGGCGTCATCGCTCACCCATACGTCCATCTGCTCCCCGCCCTGGAACATGGTGCCTTTGATCAGCAGGGGCTTGAACCGTATGGCCCGGAACTTGCCGAACTTGGTATTCACCTCCTCCTTTCCCATGTACCGGATATAGATGTTATACACCTCGTCGTCCAGGAACATATCAAAGTGTATCTTGTCATTGGGCTTGTACTTGTTGAAGTCGATATTGCGGGCGTAGTACACGGCGCTGATCACGTCCTGCACGCAGTCCGGCACCTTAAAGGTGCCATTGGTGCTGGTGGCGGTGTTCTGGGCCTGGTTAAAGGTAACGTTGTTGTATATCTTGTAACCGCCCTCGCTCACGTTCCGGATGAATTTCAGGGGTTTCAGCGTGGCGGTGTCCACATAGCTCTCGTACCGGTCGCGCACCTTAAAGAACCAGTCATAGGCCCGGTAGGTTTTGCCTTCTCCTACCAGGTGGTACACGTCTTTACCGCCCAGCTTTTCCAGCAGGCAGTTAAAGGTGGCCTCTCCGGCCCCCACGTATACGCCGCTGAGCCGGTAAAACACTTTGAGGGTGATCTGCTCTCCGGGCTGAAAACTTCCATTGGTAACACCACAAAACTCGCTTTGGGCTTTAACGGGATAACTGTGCAATAAACCTACCAGTAAAAATATGAGTATAAAATACCTCATTGATGGATCCTATTTATCCTTAAAAATCTTTACTCCTAATAGCAGTACACTGCCCACTATAGCCGGTAAAAGCAGGTTTATCAGCCAGATACCTACTGTGGCAGCTATGATAGCTGCGGTGTTTGTGCTTAACAGGCCCAGGAAGTAAAGGCTTACCTTTCCTCTCAGCCCTATCTCCACGATGGCGATGGTGGGGACCAGCGCCATCACCAGGTAGGTGACTGCATTCATCATAAATCCTTGCCACCACAGCATTTCAACGCCAAACGTATCTAATAAAATCAAATACTGTGCCGAGAAGACCATGTACCTGCAGGCAGAAAGCAACAAAAGATACTGCAATTCCGCAGTAGTATAACGGGTTATGATCTGTACAAACACTTTCGCCTTCCTTAAAGCCGGGATCCTTTCAAAGATGGCTACTATAATCTGCAACCGAAAATATAATATTATAATTAACGCGCCAATAATCACCAGCAGGCCCAGTAAAATTTTTTCCCAGAAGTTGGGGGCAAAATAGCCGTGTTCCTTTACCAGCGGGAAGTTGTTGATATAATAGACCAGCCCTGTTAACCCAAAGATAATAGTAATGATCAGTTGACTCAGGCTGCCTACCACGGCAGCGGCTATGGACTTCAGCTTGTTCTGGTTGCTCATGTACAGCATGCGCCCACCGTACTCGCCTATACGGTTAGGCGTATTGATGGACAGGGATACGCCGGACAGGATGGCGCTGAAGGCCCGCAGGAAGGATACCTGCTCCAGCGACCTTACCAGCAACTGCCACTTGCGCGCCTCCAGCCCCCAGTTAAAGAGCATGAGTATCAGCACCAGGGCCAGGGCAATCCCCCCCTTCTGCTGCAGGGTGAAAGCCATTTGTTTTAAGGAGGATGCCAGGTTGGGCTGTAACTTCACCTGCATATATATGGAATAGGCCAGCCAGCTAAAAAGGCCTATCCCTAACAGGTAATTGAGAATTATTTTGGTACTTTTGTTCAGACATTCAAGATTTTGGCAAAAATAAACTGCGGTTGGCAAAGAAGTCAAAAATAATTCTGGGGATAGATCCGGGTACGCTGGTAATGGGGTATGGTCTTATACAGGTACAGGGCAAAACGGCCAGTCTTATTAAAATGGATGTGCTAAAACTATCCGGTCATAAGGATCACTACGAAAGGCTACAACTGATACATGCCTGTATACAGGAACTGATATTTACCTACAAACCCGACTGCTGTGCTATTGAAGCCCCTTTTTTTGGCAAGAATGTGCAGAGTATGCTGAAGCTGGGCCGGGCGCAGGGCGTAGCAATCGCCACTGCCATGCACGCCGGGCTTTCCGTAGCAGAATATTCCCCGAAAAAAGTGAAACAATCCATAACAGGTAATGGTAATGCAGACAAGGAGCAGGTATGGCAAATGTTACAACGCATACTGCTGTTCTCCGAACGGCCTGATTTCCTGGATGCCACGGATGCGCTGGCAGTAGCCGTTTGCCATTTTTTCCAGGAAACCAGCCCGCTTTCCACGGTCTCCAAAGCGAAAGGCTGGGAACAGTTCATGCAACAGCACCCAGACAGAATAACGGGTGGTTATTAGTGGGCACGGGACAGCGCCATTACTGAACGATTTCCGTTAATACCAGACGATGGTAGAAAATATGACATTTTATATTAATCAGCATCACTGCAACTATGAAAGCAAGAATCCTATTTGTGGAAGATGATCAGAATGTGGGTGCGGTAACAAAACGTAGACTGGAAGAGCACGGCTATGAGGTAAGGCATTGTACTGACGGGCTGATGGCCTGGGAAGAATTCCAGCACCGGACTTTTGACATATGCCTGCTGGATGTGATGATCCCCAAAAAGGGAGGCGTTCCTGAAAAAGACCATGGGTTTGAACTGGCCAGGCAGATCCGTAAAAGAAATGATGTGATCCCCATCCTCTTCATCACTTCCAAATCAATGGTGGAGGACAAGATCGCAGGTTTCAAGACCGGCGCGGACGATTATATTACCAAGCCTATTAACCTGCAGGAGCTATTCTTACGCATAGAGGTGTTCCTGAAGCGGACCAAGAACATGGTACAGGCCAGCCAGGCCGCCAAGCCTTCGCGGTACGTGATCGGCAGGCTTACATTTGACTATAACGACCTGCGGTTGCACGACAACGTGGAGCAGAAATCCATTACGCTTACGCAAAAGGAGGCGGACCTGCTCCGGTACCTGTGCGAGAACGCCAACAAGGCGCTGAAGCGGGAGGACATATTATTCAATGTATGGGGGAAGGACGATTATTTCCTGGGGCGCAGCATGGATGTGTTCATTACCAAGCTGCGGAAGTACTTTAAGTCAGACCCGGATATAAAGCTGGAAACCCTGCATGGCGTAGGCTTCCGTTTCAATGTACCCCACGCCCCTAATGTTTCGACATCTCTGCCCTGATCTTTTCCTGCACTTCCTTAAATTCCGCCTCAGATAATTTCAGCTTCGGACGTGCAAAATTCATGTCATCTGCCGAATTGATCGGTATCAGGTGCATATGCGCATGGGGCACCTCCAGCCCTACCACGCTGATCCCTACGCGGTTGCAGGGGAAGATATGCTCCAGCGCTTTGGCAATGGGCCGGGCAAATACCAGGTACTCCGCCAGCAGGTCCTCGGGCACATCAAAGAAGCGGTCCACCTCCAGCTTGGGCACTACCAGCGTATGCCCCTTTACCAGGGGAAAAATGTCCAGGAATGCGTAGAAACGGTCGTTCTCCGCTATCTGGTAACTGGGTATCTCGCCTTTGATGATCTTGGTGAATACTGACATAGGACGATAAGATTGGATTTGGAAAAAAAATCCCGTCCGGAAATTACGAACGGGACCTGTGGATGTGCGTATCAGTTTATCATACGGTAATATGATCGATCTTGAACTTGATATTTCCGTTGGGCGCCTTTACATCGGCGATCTCGCCCACCTGCTTGCCCAGCAGCCCTTTGCCGATGGGAGAGGTAACGGATATCTTACCTGCTTTGAGGTCCGCTTCGGTTTCGGACACCAACTGGTAGGTCATGGTTTTTTTATTGGCTACATTGGTAATGGTCACCTTGCACAATATAGACACCTTTGACGTATCGATCGTATCTGCTTCCACTACCCTGGCAGTAGCAATCGCATTTTCGAGAGAAGCTATTTTGGCTTCATGCAGGCCCTGGGCTTCCTTTGCCGCATCATATTCCGCATTTTCTTTCAGGTCGCCTTTTTCCCTAGCTTCTGCAATAGCCCTGGCAATTTCCGCCCTACCCTTGGTTTTAAGCACACTCAGTTCATCTTTCATTTGCTCAAGGGTTTCTTTCGTAACATAGTTGACGCCAGACATAACTTTTGGGTTTTAGAGATAAGAAAAAAAAATCAACGCCTCCATTTGCACAGAAGCGTTGTACTATGTTGTATGTATCGCAAATATAGCCAATTTTCAATACCAGCCAACTAAATTCCCAACTTATCCAATACATAAGCAGGCATTTTAATGCTTGCTTCATGGGAGTATCCGGCAATGTGCGGGGTAAGCACTACGTTGGGCAATTGCAGCAGGCGCTCAAACTGGCGGCGCTCGGTTTCGGAGTAGGTGGACAGCTTCTCATTTTCCAGCACGTCCAGGCCGGCGCCCGCCAGGGTGCCCGCTTCCAGGGCGGCAATCAGGTCGGCCGTATGCACTATTTTGCCACGGGCGGTATTGAGGAACCAGGTGGGTTTTGCAAAAGCGCTGAAAAAGGCGGCATTGGCCAGGTGGCGGGTTTCGTCTGTGAGCGGCAGGTGAATGCTCACCACATCCGCGTTGGCATAGATATCTTCCATGGCGGCTTCCTGCACATAACCTGCGCTGAAGCCTTTTTTATATTTATCGTAGGCCAGCACCTGCACGTCAAAGCCCTGCAGCTTGCGGGCAAAGGCGGCGCCGGTGTGCCCGTAGCCAATAATGCCCACGGTTTTGCCATTCAGCTCGTACCCGCGGTTGCCGTCCCGCTCCCAGATATCGCGGCGCAGCTCCAGGTTGCTTTTCAGCACATTGTTGAGCAGGCAGAGCAGCATGCCCAGGGCCTGCTCCCCTACGGCGTCGCAATTGCCCTCCGGGCTGCTTACGCAGCGAATACCCCTGCTTTCCGCATAAGGCACGTCTATCAGCTCCATGCCGGAACCCAGGCGGCCTATCCACTGCAGCAGGGGCGCGTGGTCCAGCAACGCCTTGTCCACCCGCAGGCGGGTGGTCACTATCAGGCCGGTACAGTCCTGCAGCAACTGCATGGCCTCATCATAGGTAACGGAAGGCCGGTAGATCACTTCATATCCTTTTCCCTCCAGTCTGTTGATCAAATATTCATGTACCCTTGCGGTAATTAAAACTTTGCTGTTCATATCATCTTATGGGATAGTGCTACAAAGTCTGCCACGGTCAGCGCCTCCGCCCTTTTGCTGAAAATGCTGTCCTGCAGATATGACTTGTCAAATAATGCTTTCAGGGGATTGCGCAACTGCTTGCGCCGTTGGTTGAAGGCCGTTTTTACCAGCGTAAAGAACTTACGCTCACTGGCAATATCATACGGCTGCTCCAGGCGGGTGAGCCGTATCACGGCGGATTTTACCTTGGGCGGCGGCATAAAGCATTGCTCATGCACCTCAAACAGGTACTCCACCCGGTAAAAGGCCTGTACCAGCACGCTCAGGATGCCATAGTCCTTACCGCCATGCCCTGCTGCTATGCGCTGGGCCACCTCCTTCTGGAACATGCCCACTACCAGGGGCACCTGCTCCTTCCATTCCAGTATGCGGAACAGTATCTGGGAAGATATGTTGTACGGGAAATTGCCGATCACGGCAAAAGCCCCTTCAAAGGGCGGGGGTATCTCCAGGAAGCTGCGGTGGATCAGCCGGCCCCGGATGCCGGGATAGGTCTGCTCCAGGTACTGCACCTTTTCCGTATCCAGCTCCACGGCCTTAAAATCTATACCGGGCAACTGCAGCAGGTATTTGGTAATGGCGCCGGCGCCCGGCCCCACCTCCAGCACCTGCCAGCCTTCCGTTACGGGCAATGCCCGCACTATTTTACTGCACATCTGCTCATCTTTCAGGAAGTGCTGCCCCAGCGATTTTTTAAGTGTATACATGGCGGTGGCAAAAATACCAAAAATACCGGCAGGCCACTAATAATACTGAACTGTTACTGCTTAGCCGGGACGATTGCCGCCAGTTTGGGATTTGGAATTTGGTATTTGGAATTTGGTATCTTTGTTTGTCATGAGTAACACGCATATCAACAAACCGGTAATCGGTATCACGGTAGGTGATATCAACAGCATAGGCACAGAATTGATCATTAAGACCTTTGCGGACAGCAGGATGCTGGAGTTTTGCACTCCGGTGATCTTTGCGTCCAACAAGACCGTCAATTTCTACCGGAAGCTGATGAACGAGAGCAATTTCAACTACCAGAGCCTGAAAGAGTTTAACCGCCTGAACCACAAGCAGGTAAACGTTTTCAACTGCTGGGAGGAAGAAGTGCAGATAACGCCGGGCGTACTGAATGATACCGGGGGCAAATATGCGGCCCGCTCCCTGTCCGTAGCCATCCAGTGCCTGAAAGACGGGCATTTACAGGGGCTGGTAACGGCGCCCATCCATAAAAAGAATATCCAGAACGCCAACTTTAACTATACCGGTCATACTCCCTTCCTGCGGGACGCCTTCAGCGCCAAAGACGTGCTGATGTTCATGACGGCAGACAATATGCGCATCGGCCTGCTTACCGAGCATGTGCCGGTGGCGGAAGTAGCGCAGTATGTAACCCGGGAGAATATACTAGCCAAGCTGCAATTGATGAAAGACAGCCTGGTAAAGGATTTTGGCATAGACAAGCCCCGTATTGCGGTGCTGGGATTAAACCCCCATGCCGGCGATGAAGGACTGATAGGCCAGGAGGAGATCCAGCAGATACTCCCGGCCATTAACCAGGCCAAGACCGGCGGCATACTGGCCTTTGGCCCCTACAGCGCCGATGCCTTCTTTGCCCGCCACATGTACGAGCAGTTTGACGGCGTGCTGGCTATGTACCACGACCAGGGCCTGATCCCCTTCAAGTCGCTGGCTGCCGGCCATGGCATCAACTATACCGCCGGGCTGCCCATTGTGCGCACCTCCCCGGACCATGGCACTGCATTTGACATTGCAGGCAAGAACCTGGCCGACGCCGCTTCTTTCCGCCAGGCCATCTTCGGCTGCCTGGATATCCTGGAAAAGCGCGAACAGTATGCGGAAAATACCCGCAATCCACTGAAAAAGATGGAACTCGCGTCGGAATAAATTCCAAAATGGGCGCTGGCCACCAGTAACATCTTACTGTTACAGGTGGTTAGGCGACTGCTACCAGTTTGGGATTTGGACTTTGGGATTTGGACTTTATAAGTGAAAGGCCGCCATTTCCAGCACCCCGTCCCCGGGCTTGTTATATAGCTGGTTCTGGCCCTGCATGATGTATTCCGCCGCCTGCATATCGTAAATGTTATAGACCTCCGCGTTCAGCAGCTCCAGTATGTTCAGCACCTTCTTACGGCTGTACCGGTGAAAATCCACGCCCAGGGCTTTTTCTGCCAGGGCCACCAGCTCCGTGCCCATTTTGCGGAAACGGGGCGTGGTAATCTCCTCCCCCACCAGCAGGTAATCCATGATCACCGTGTTGCGCCCGTTCCGGGTGGTAAAGCACTGCATAATGTCGCGGAACTGCTCTTCGGAAATGTAATGGATAATGCCTTCGAATATAATGATGGTGGGCTGGGAAGCATCATAGCCGGCATCGCGGAGCTGCCGGATCAACTGTATGGTGTTGGTAACGTCCGTCTGGATAGTGACCGGCAGGGGTAAATGGGAAGCTATTTTGCGGTAAATGGCCTTTTTCTCCTGCATCCAGGCCTGGTCCACTTCATAAATGCCGGTTACCAGCATGGGATAATCTTCCGCCAGGGTGAGGCCCAGCGGATCGAGGCCGGCGGCAATAATGCACACCTGCTGCCTGGGGTACCGGTTAATGAATTGCTTGATGAGGTAGCGCACCATTTTCTTGCGCAGTTGAATGATGGGGCCGAAGTGCGTACTGATATGGTCTACCGCCGCCACCAGTTCCTTGACAGCGCTGAGGTCGATGTGCTGCATATACCTGCCGCTGAGGCCCTCCCGGTAGAGGTCCCTGACATACGACAGGACCAGTGCCGAGGTGGGCGCCACTCTCAACTTGGATTCAGGGGTATTCATGGGAGTAACATTTTGAATGAAGGCCGATCCGTGGCTTTTTATAAAATTAGCCTTTACAACTGAAGTAAGACCGCAGTATGGGATAAACGGTTCAGCCTGTTTTCCCCGCGTTGAGGTAGGATTGTATGGCGCTTACATAGGCATCAAAAGCCTTTTTGCCCAGGGGGGTGAGCCTGCACAGCGTTTGCGGGTAGTTGTCCCGGAACTGCTTGATCACCTCAATATAGCCGGCTTCCTTCAGCTTATTGATCTGTACGCTGAGGTTGCCTGCCGAGGCGTTGGTGCGCTCCTTCAGCAAGGTAAATTCCGCTTCCTGCTCACCTACCAGCACAGACATGACGGCCAGGCGTAGCTGCGAATGTAAAACAGGGTCCAGGTCTTTAAAATACATCATCACCAGCCTAAAGTTCAATAGTTAACAGCACTAAAAATAATTAATAATTAAAAATGAATAATTAATAATACACGTAGGAAACGTGCCACGATGTAACAACAGCGCTACGTGCATTATTAATTATTCATTATTCATTCTTAATTCATTTCGGCCAGTAACTGCTTTGCACGGGCTTCACCCCAGTGCGGCGCAATATTGCTGGCGGGCTTGAAGGCCGTAAATTTCTGCAGGGCCTGCTCCAGCACTTCCTTTGCTTTCACCTTATCGCCTCCGAACTGTTCCGGCGTGTAGTACAGCGCCTGGCCTTCCAGCAGGTATACACGGGGGTTCTCGGGGTTCAACTGCTTAGCCTTCACGAGCTGGGCGCCGGATTCAGGGCCGTATTGCTGGCCACGGCTGGGCGGATCCACTGAAATGCGAACGGTAGCGATCAGTGACTTAATGCAGGCGATCTCGTCATTGTCAGGCTGCAGGGCTTCCGCTTTGCCAATATTCATGTCCGCTTTGTCTGCCAGGGCATCCATCTTGTCCTTATCATTTTCCTGCATAAAGGCAGACATCACCTGTGCATAGGCGGCATAATAATAAGGCAGCCACTGGTTTTGTTCCGTAGCTGCAATGCGCTCAAAGGTGTTAGATATTTCCAGCATGGTCTGCGGGTTATAGCTGCTGCCTTCGTCCAGCAGGGCCACCTGTTTGGCCATGGCCTCCTGGTATTGCGGGCTTTGCGCGCCGGCAACCAATGCCGTCAGCAGGGCAAATAGCGTAAGAGAGAGTGTTCTTAAGTGTTTCATCTGTTAATATTTATTTTTTTTAGCAATCAGATGGAACCTCGCATGAACATGCCCCTGTGTAAGAGTTGAGTATCATGCTCGGTTTCATACTCGTTTTCATTTTTATTTGCGGGTTTAAGATTTACAGGTTATTGATCACATCCTGCCGCCGGTCTATACCAAAGTTCATGAACATGCCCACAAACAGGAAGCGGGGCGCATTCGGCACGATCTCCTCCCTGCGCAGCTTGTCGGAGGAGTACCGGTAACCGTACACCTGCTTAATGTCCAGCACATTGGTAACCGACAGCACGAACACGGTAAAGGCCCTGCCAATGGTGGTCAGGTAGCTGGCGCTGAGGCCCAGGGTATTGTAATCGATCGTTCTTTCTGACATAAACTTACTTTCCGGCAGGTTGGGATTATAATAGGGCCGGCCGCTGGCAAAACTGTAAGTGGCGCCGATATTGGTAGTGATCCCGGGAAAATATTTTTTCACCACCAGGCTGGCGGTATGCTTCGCTGCGAAATCGGGCTGTACTTCGTAGGGGTAGTACAGGTAGTTGCGTTTGGTATCCAGGTAAGAGTAAGACACCCAGTAGTCCAGGTTTTTAATGGTCTTGCGGTCGCGCCAGAACAGCTCTATGCCACGGGCGTAACCGGTGCCGGTAGTGCTGGTATCGGGCACGGTCTTTACCAGGTCCCTGTACTTTTTATAAAATGCTTCCATGCGGAAGGTATAATCGCCGGCAATGCGCTGAAAGCTGGCAATGTAGTGGGTGGCTTTCATGTAGCCCAGGCTACGGTTAAAGCGGAGGTATTGCGGTTCCGGTTTCTGGTAGTAATCGCCATAGGCCACGGAGAACTGGCTGTGGTCGTTCAGCTTGTAAGCCAGCGACACGCGGGGCGCCAGGCTCATTTTCGCCAGGATGGACGTATACTCCATGCGCCCGCCAAAGCGGCCTACAAAGCGAGGGGTGAAATAAACGTCCGTTTCTGCAAAGGCGGCCGAGTAGTTGTCTACATAGTCCGCCTCGTATGCATTGAAGGAGGAGCTCTCTACAGCGTACTGGTATTCGCCGCCCAGGCGCAGCACGGAAAGCACGCCCAGCGCTTTGGTAACCATCAGCCTTGCCTGGCTGAGGTTGGAAAGGCTGCGGATATAGGCAGGCGTTGTTTTTTCAATGGTATCTGTTCTGATCTTATCCCTGTTGGTGCTGAAAGAAAAACCGCTATTCAGGCGCCAGCCATTACCCAGGCTTTCCTTATAGGTGAGGTTCGTATATATGTTCTGGTTACGCACGTCAAACTCCTCGTGGTAGCCCGGGTATTCAATGCTGTTCTTGCGGAAACCCATCCGGCTCCAGTTGCCGTAGCCATAGAACTTGACCATGCCGGTGGCGGATGTTTTGCGCCGGAAGTTGAGGGAAGTACCCAGTATTTCAGGGCCCGTAGTGGGCTGCTGGTTGGGTTTGGCCACATCGAAATAAGGCGCCAGGTTGGTGTAATCCGCCTCAATGCCGTAGGAGCCTTTCTTATCTTTCATCAGCTCATCCAGGCCGCCGCTGATCCCGATCAGGGAAGCGCCCAGGCTGTAGGACGACTGCGTGGGCAGGTCCTCGGACTCCAGCACCAGCGCAGAGGAAAGCCCCTGCCCGTATTGGGCGGAGTAACCGCCGCTGCTGAAAGTAGTGCCCTTGAAGAGAAAAGGTGAAAAACGGCCCCGGCCGGGCATATCGGGCAGGCTGGTGAAGAAAGGGTTCCTGACCAGCAGCCCGTCAATGAATATCTGCGTTTCATAGCCCGTGCCCCCGCGTACAAACAGGCCCTCGCGGTCATTGGTCTGCTGGGCGCCGGGCAGGGTTTTAATGGCGTTCACGATATCCGCCGTGGCGCCGGCCGTGGTCACAATATCCAGGGGCTTCAGCACGGTATTCTGCCGGTCGTTGCTGGCCTCCACGCTGCCGGCGGAGATCGTAACGGCTTTCAGTTCGCTGATGGATGCTTTCAGCATCAGCGTAAGCTGCAGGGGGCCGCTGATGGTTACCGGCTGCTCCAGGGTCTGGTAGCCCATCAGGCTGCCCACCAGCACCTGCTGCCCCGCGGCAGTGGTGGTAAAGGAAAAGCTGCCGTCGGCGGCGGCTGTAGCGCCATCGTAAGTGCCTTTTATATAGATGTTCACGCCGGGAAGGGGTCTTTTCCTGGCATCGGTGATCCTGCCGGAAATTTTATGCTGCGCCGCCAGCAAGGCAGGCAGGCAGAGGAATGCTACAAGGTGGCCATATCGTTTCCACATGTTGGGTCGGGATTTGCATCAAAACTAATTTAGTTTACTTTATAAACCAAACTACAAAGTAAACAAACCTGTCAAGTGGGGGGAAAGTTCCGGTAAAAGCGGGGAAAAGCGCGGTGGAATAAAGAAGGTCCCGGTCAATGACCGGGACCCTGCTATACTCATTAATCACATGCTATACTTATGCAAACCTCGGCTTCAGTTCATTAGCCAGCGTCACCATTTTCCTGATGCCTTCTTCAGGCAGGGCGCCTTTCTTGAAATCGGCCAACACTTCGGGCAGGCGCACTTCCATTTCATGCAGGAAGGCTTCTTCAAATGCTTTCACATTCTTTACCGGCACTTCGCGCAGCAGGCCCTGGGTACCCAGGTAGATGATCGCTACCTGTTTTTCCACCGCATAGGGGCTGAACTGGGCCTGTTTCAGGATCTCCACGTTGCGCGCACCTTTGTCCAGTACGGCCTTGGTGGCAGCATCCAGGTCGCCGCCGAATTTGGAGAAGGCCTCCATTTCGCGGTACTGGGCCTGGTCCAGCTTCAGGGTACCGGCCACTTTCTTCATGGATTTGATCTGCGCATTACCACCTACGCGGCTTACGGAGATACCCACGTTAATAGCAGGACGGATACCGGCGTTGAACAGGTTGGACTCCAGGAATATCTGTCCGTCGGTGATGGAGATCACGTTCGTGGGGATATAAGCGGACACGTCGCCGGCCTGGGTCTCGATAATGGGCAGGGCCGTCAGGGAGCCGCCGCCTTTTACCAGGTGTTTGATGGATTCCGGCAGGTCGTTCATCTGCTGGGCAATTTCGTCTTTGGCAATGATCTTGGCGGCACGTTCCAGCAGGCGGCTGTGCAGGTAGAACACGTCACCCGGGTAAGCCTCACGGCCGGGAGGACGGCGCAGCAGCAGGGACACCTCGCGGTAGGCTACGGCCTGTTTGGATAGGTCATCGTAGATGATCAGTGCGGGACGGCCGGTGTCGCGGAAGAATTCACCGATGGCGGCGCCGGCAAACGGTGCGTAGAACTGCAGGGGAGCCGGTTCGGAAGCAGAGGCGGCCACGATGGTGGTATACGCCATAGCGCCGTTGTCCTGCAGGGTTTTCATCACACCTGCAATGGTGGAGGCTTTCTGCCCGATGGCTACGTATATGCAGTACACAGGCTTGCCTGCGTCATAAAATTCTTTCTGATTGATGATGGTATCTATACAGATAGCGGTCTTACCGGTCTGGCGGTCGCCGATCACCAACTCACGCTGTCCGCGGCCTACGGGGATCATGGCGTCAATAGCCTTGATACCGGTTTGCAGCGGCTCCTTTACCGGCTCGCGGTAAATAACGCCGGGGGCTTTACGCTCCAGCGGCATTTCGTATAATTCACCGCTGATAGGGCCTTTACCGTCAATCGGTTCGCCCAGGGTATTCACTACACGGCCTACCAGCCCCTCGCCCACGTTAATGGAAGCGATACGGCCGGTACGGCGTACTTTATTTCCCTCTTTTATTTCGGAGTATTCGCCCATCAGCACCACGCCCACGTTATCTTCCTCCAGGTTCAGGGCGATGGCCTTTACGCCATTCTCAAACTCCACCAGCTCACCGTAACGCACATTGTTCAATCCATATATACGGGCAATACCGTCGCCCACCTGCAACACCGTACCCACCTCTTCCAGGTCGGCAGCAGCATTGAAGTTGCTTAATTGCTGGCGCAATATCGCCGAAATTTCATCAGGTTTTATCTCAACCATAATTATGCTTTTTTAAAAGGGTAATTGCTTATTTGATATTAGGTGTGTAAATGTTTTGTGTGAACTGCTTCTTGATGTCTTTCAGGTCACGCAGCACAGAAGCGTCGTACAGCCGGTCTTCTGTTTCCAGCACAAAACCACCTATCAGGTCCGGCTCCACTACCGTCTCCATCTCTATGGTCTTATCAGTACCTGCTTCCACCTTCTGTTTGATAGCGCCCAGGATGGCGTTGTCCAGCGGAATAGCAGTGGTGATCTTCACCTTGCTGATATTTTTCAACTGGTTGTACTGCCGGGCAAATTCGGTTGTGATCTCTGCCAGGCTGCTCTCGCGGTTCTTGGCTACCAGCAGGCGGATAAAGGCGCTGGTAAGGTCGCTTACCTTGCCTTCAAGGATGGCGGAGAGTATTTTTTGTTTTTTATCCGGTTTAATAATGGGGCTCTTCAGCAAATTCGCCACATCGCGGCTGCCTCGAATGATCTGCTGCAGCACCAGCATATCTGCGCGCACCGCTTCCAGTTGGCCTTTTTCGGAGGCCAGATCCACTAAAGATTTTGCATACCGGGATGCGAGACGGGGATTTTGCATGTTCTAATAATGTGCGAATGTGCAGATATGCAAATGTGCAGATGATCCGGCATTTGCACATTTGCACATCCGCATATTAATTAATTTAATTTAATGCTTTCTGCCTGTTGTTTAATGTACTGTTCCTGCGCGGCTTTGTCGGACAGTTCCTTGCGCAGCACTTTCTCCGCAACTTCTATCACCAGGCTGCCTACCTGGTTCTTCACGTCGGTAAGAGCCGCCATTTTCTGGTTCTCAATAGCCGTGTAGGCTTCGTTGATGATCTTTTTGGCCTCTGCCTGCGCCTGCGTTTTGGCTTCGCTGATGATCTGGTCCTTGGCTTCTTTCGCTTCCTTCAGGATCTTGCTTCTCTCGGCCTTGGCTTCTGCCAGCACATGCTCATGCTCTGCCTTCATCTGCGCCATTTCTTCCTTCACCCTTTCCGCTGCAGCAATGGAGTCTGCAATGGAGGTTTCCCTTTCCTTCAGGGTGGAAAGAATGGGTTTCCAGGCAAATTTCTTCAGGATGAGGAAAACAATAATGAAAATTAAAAACGAAATGGTAAACAAGCCTAAAGCGGGCTGTAACAGGTCCATGTTTCAGAATTTATATTGGTTCGCATTGATTTAATAGCATTACTGCATCCTTTGCCCTGTGCGCCGGATGCAGTAATAAGTTTTGTCTTACAGCACTACTGCCAACAGACCCGCGATAACGCCGAACAGGGCCACACCCTCTACCAGCGCCGCAGCCAGGATCATGTTTGCACGGATGTCGTTAGCAGCTTCCGGCTGGCGGGCGATGGATTCCAGCGCGCTCTTACCGATGTTACCTACACCAATACCAGCAGCAATAGCAGCGATACCGGCACCGATAGCACCACCGGCCTGGGCCAGACCAGAGCTGGCAGCAGCCTGCAATAAAATTGTTAAAAGAGCCATAGTTTAAATATATATGTGTTTAAGTAATAAATGTCTGTCGTAATAATAGTGCTTAGTGGTGCTCGTCATGCCCGCCTTCCATGGCCTGCCCGATAAATACGGCGGTAAGATTGGCAAAGATAAACGCCTGGATAAAGGCCACCAGCAGCTCCAGCAACATCATCACGATGTTGAAGGCAATGGTAATGGGCAGGAATCCGTAACCGGCCACTTTATTCAGGGAACCAAATATAAACACCAGCGAAATAATACTCAATATAATAATGTGCCCTGCCAGGATGTTGGCAAACAACCTGATCATCAGGGAAATAGGCTTGGTAAACACACCTATCAGCTCTACCGGCGCCAGGATGAACTTTACGCCCAGTGGCACGGGGGGGTTAAAGATATGTCCCCAGAAGTGCTTGTTGGAGCTGAACAGGATGGCTATAAAGCTGATGATGGCCAGCGCTGCGGTAACGGCCAGGTTGCCGGTTACGTTGGCAGAGCCGGGCAGCAGCCCCAGCAGGTTGTTGATCAGGATAAAGAAAAATATGGTCAGTATAAAAGGCACATACCTTTCATAATGCTTGCCGGGGATATTGGGTTTCACCACTTCGTCGCGCATAAAGATGATCACCGGCTCTATCAGGCTCTGGAAGCCTTTGGGCGCCTGCTTGGAACCGCGCGTTTTGTAGGCTTTGGCTACATTCAGCATCAGCACTATCAGCAGGATGGCGGCCACTATCATGGAAGTGATGTTCTTGGTAATGGAAAAGTCGTAGATCTCTTCGCCGGTGGGCATGTCGTTGGCGTCTACCGCTATGATCTTACCTTCCTGGTATACTTTAGGGTCCAGGCCTTTCTCATGCAGGTAGTGGGCATCCACCAGGCGGTAGCCATCATAGGAGGCATGGCCGTGGTGGAACCGGGAAGAGGAGAATGCAGACAGGCCGCGCTCCGGGTTGTAAATGATCACGGGCAACGGCAGGGTAACGGCCGTTTCTCCGATATCCATCAGGTGCCAGTCATGGGCGTCCTTTACGTGGCCCAGGATCACTTCTTTGGCGTCGAAACCTTTCTTTTCTTCCTGCGCTTCATGGCCAGCAGCGGCATGTTCATGCTGTGCACCGGCATGCGCTGCTTCTTCATGGGTTTGTGCATGGGCAAATGAACTAACTCCAAATGTGCTAAGGGCCACTAACAGCGCTATCAGACTATGTTTGAACAGATTGCAGGAAATCACCGTTTCTGAAATTTTGCGCAAAGATAACCGATTTTATCTCAAAAAGAGAATGGTTTGCAAAAAAACGGGTACAGGCCCGGCAATGGCTTAATGGACAAGGATTTAAGGGGTATTTACCGCTTTCTTGAACTGCATGCTGTGCAGCTTGTAATAGAAGCCGCCCAGCTTCAGCAGCTCTTCATGGGTGCCCATTTCGCGTATTTCGCCTTTGTCCAGCACAATGATCTTGCTGGCTTTGCTGATGGTGCTGAGGCGGTGGGCGATCACAATGGCGGTACGGCCGGCAATGAGCTTGTCAATGGCCTGCTGTATCAGCATTTCAGACTCCGTATCCACGGAAGAGGTGGCTTCGTCCAGTATCAGGATGGAGGGATCGTACAACAGCGCGCGCACAAAGGAGATCAATTGCCGCTGGCCCAGGGACAGGGTGCTGCCTCTTTCCATTACCTGGTAGTCGTACCCTCCCGGCAGTTGCATAATGAATTCATGCATGCCGATGAGGCGGGCGGCCTGCTCTACCCGCTCCCGGCTGATGGCCGGATTGCGCAGGGTGATATTTTCGTAAATAGAGCCGGAAAACAGGAATACATCCTGCAGCACCACGCCTATTTTGCTGCGCAGCCCTGCCAGGGTATAGTCATTGATGTCTATGCCGTCTATTTTTATGTGGCCTTGCTGTATTTCGTACAGGCGGTTGAGGATGCTGATGATGGTGGTTTTGCCGGAGCCGGTGTGGCCTACAATGGCAATGGTCTCACCGGGGTTGGCATGGAAGGAAATATCCTTCAGCACATAGCGGTCCTCCGTATAGGCAAAGTATACATGATCAAAGGTGATCTCGCCCCGCACGGCAATGGCTGGCTGCTGCCCGCTATCCGCGATGTGATCCCCGCTGTCCAGTATGCGGAATACCCGCTCGCCTGCCACCAGGCCCATTTGCAGGGTATTGAACTTATCGGCCAGGATGCGTAGGGGGCGGAATAACAGGTTCAGGTACATGATGAAGGCGATCATCACGCCCTGCGTTACTTCATAGCTCAGCACCTTATTGGCGCCCCACCATACCATAAGGCCCAGGGAAATAGCCAGGATAATTTCCACTACCGGGTAAAACACGGAGTAGGCGAAAATGGCGTCTATGTTGGCCTGGCGGTGGTCCTTGTTGATCTGCCGGAAGCGGGCGTACTCCCTTTTTTCCGCGGAAAAAGCCTGCACCACCACCATACCGGTGATGTGCTCCTGCACAAAGGCGTTCAGCGCCGCTACGGCATTTCTCACGCGGTGGAAGGATTTGTTCACGCTTTCCTTGAACATCCAGGTGGCGATGATCAGCACCGGGAAGGGCGACAGGCTGATCAGCGTAAGCCGCCAATCTTCCACGAACATCACTACCAGTATGGCCACAATCATCAGCAGGTCTGCCACAATGGAAATAATGCCTTCGGAAAAAACATCATTGATGGCTTCAATATCGTTGATGGTACGGGTGGTAAGCGTACCAATGGGAGTCCTGTCAAAAAAGGAAAGGTTCAGCTTCACAATTTTCCTGTATACGGCCACCCGCAGGTCTTTTATCACGGACTGTCCCAGCCAGTTGGTAAGGTAGGAGAAGGTAAAGCGCACCACGGATTCCAGCAGCAGCACGCCTATCTGCACCAGCGTGATGGTGACCAGCATACGCATCCACTGGCTGGAAATGTATTTATCCACGGTAACCTGTATCAGGTAGGGGCGCAAAGGGGATAATACGGCCAGCACAATGGTAAGCACCATAGATATGTAAAGGGAGCCTTTATAAGGAGTGGCAAAGGAGAAGAGGCGCCGCAACAAGCTGAAGTCAAAAATCCGCATATACCCTAAAGGTAAATTCCAAAAAGGGAAAATTCCAAATCCCAAATTCCAAATTCCAGATGGGGACGGTGTTACACCTGAAGCAAGTTGTCTTGATACGAAGCGAATGACCTATTCCCTGTTTGGGATTTGGAATTTGGGATTTGGAATTTTATTTATTTATCATCTTTCATGATCTGCTTGTACGCCTTGATGAAAATGGCGCCCAGGTTTTTGTGAGGCGGCACATAGTCGCTGAACAGTTCCCTGTTGCGGGCATCGCCGGAAAACCTTTTACCCAGGCTAGCCCACATATCCACCCAGTCTACATTCTTGCCGCTGCGGATCACGTCTTCCAGGGTGCGAATGATCGGCTCGTTCACAAAGCGGGTGCCTACCTGCTTGGAGGAAATGATGTGCGCGTCCGGCGATTTTTCCAGCACCTTGGCCAGGTTGTGATAGCCGCCGCAGGAGCCCAGCACCACTATCTTGGCGGAGCTCTGCAGGTTGTCCATGGTGGTGGTCACATGGTAGCTGTGCCCGCGGTGTATGAACACGGTAGGATGTATGTCCCTCTCATCCAGGTACTCGCCCAGCTTTTGAATGGCCGTTTTATCTTCCGGCTCGTCCAGTGGCAGATTGGCAAAAATGGTGATGGGCTGGCCCTTCAGGGACGTAATGGTGGTCCAGTAGCGTCCCTTGCTCACCCGCCAGTCGCCGCCGCCAAAGCTGCTCATAAAGCTGGCATAAGATTCCTGCCCGTCCTTGTCGCCATAAAAGAACACCTGCTGGTAAATGCGGCCGCTGTCGCTCAGCAGCCCGCTGAAGTCCACGTAATTAATAGGTGGCAGCTTCAGTTTGGCGGCCATATCGGAGGCTTTGGAGGAGTCGTTGCCATGGCCGGACTCTGTGTCAAACAGGCTGGACAGCAGCTCGTATATCACCATGCCGCGCTTGTCGTGCTTGCGGGATACGAATGCAAAGTTCTTCCGTACCTCTTCCCGCAGGAATTCCAGCAGCTTGGGATCACGTATGCTGCCAAAGGAATTGGCCACATCCACCGCATCTTCCAGGTCCTCCGTTTTTTCCAGGCTGCTCACATATTTCTTCATGAGGTAATTGGCATTTTCCGGCGCCATGGACCGCAGGAAGTGGTCCAGGGTATTAAAGCCGGCTGCCATGGCAATGAATTTCTTAAAACGGTCGAAGTGCACCAGCAGCAGCAGGCTGTCGCCTTTGGGCGGCTTCATGCGCGCCATCATCTGGTCGTACAGGCCGTCGTTGCCGTGGTTGGTATAGCTGGAAGTATACAGCTCCTCCTGCCCGTTCACGATCAGGTAGTACAGCTCTTCCGGCGTAAAGTCCTTTACTACGCGGAAACGCACTTTATTGGGCTCCTCGTGCAGGTCGTTCACTTCGCGGATATAGCGCAGGGAGCGGGCCTTCATGTTTTCCATCATGGCCTTCAGCCCCAGGGGCTGCTCGCCGTTGCTTTTTTTCCGCTGCAGCACAACGGAGGTCTTTACCATTTGCTTAAAGTAAGGGTAATCGCTGCTCACCACCCGCTCCAGGGAGTCGATGGTCACGGTGCCGTCTATCAGCTCATCGATAAAGGGCAGTATGCGGGTGGACTGTCCGGAGCTGCCGATCCTCACGATCAGTTGCACTACGGGATCAGGGTTCCGCTTGATCACGCCCGCCACGGGGGTATAGGAGGTGGCGTAGGTGAGCACCTGGTTGGGATACTTGCGCGCCACGGCGGCAATGATGGAGTCCGTTTCCGGGTAATCCAGGTAACCGTCTATTTTCGTCATCACGGTTTCCAGGTTGTTGAAGGCATATTTGGCAAACAGCACGCCCCTGGCCTCTTTGTAGCCGGGGTTGTTCATAAACACTTCTATCAGCCTTTCGCCGGCCTCGAAAGAAAGTGTTCTGGCCACCGGCAGTATGCTTTCTCCTTTTATATCGGCCTTCATCATATCGCGGTAAGCCGCTATCAGCGCCGGCGCCTCTGCGGGATCTATCTTGCGGTAGGCGCGTTTGCCGTTGTAATCATGCAGGATGGAATACAGGCCGGACAGGTATTTCACCTTCAGGCGGTGGTCCAGCAGCGTGTCCCGTTCTATATCCAGTTGTATATCGTCCACCTGGTTCACAATAGCGTTGGTCACCTGCAGGTTAATGGTCTGGTCATCGCCTACTTTTACCATATTATCGGCCTTGCCGTCAAATTTCACGGCAGCCGCCTGCTCCTTGTCGATATTCTCGTGAAAACCCAGTCGCCCGATAGGGATATCAACCTGCTGTGCGCTTTGTGCATATACCCAGCCACCTTGAGAAGCCGCCAGGAATAAGAGTATTAAAAATTTTCTCATCTAATAATTGTACTTTTCGCTTTCCCTTACAGCAAATTTACGACCAAAATCATAAATGCCCGATCTGACAAGCCATTTGCTGCTTTCCGGATAGGCTTTGTTTGATAAATTGCAGCGTTGCCGGCAGGCAACTCAACTTTAACACCAGACCACTCATAAGTGTTTATATGCAAACCTTTATCAGCGATATTTCAGGGCGCCATTTTCCCACAACGGAAAGGGTGACCGGGCACGCCATCCGGCAGGAGCTGCTGGAACTGATCAAAAAAGAGCATCCGCATTTCAATAACAAATGCAGCCTGTCCATTTCAGAGCTGAACCGGTTCCGGCAGCAGTATTTCGAGACGCTCTTCTCCCGGGAGATCAGTGAGCTGACCGCCATGGAAAAAACCGTGCTGGAAAAAATGCGCGACCACGAAACCCTGACGGACAAGCTGGAGGAAGATGCGGCCAGGGCCCCTTTAAGCCCGGGACAGCGGCTGGCGGATAAAATAGCTGATTTTGGCGGCAGTTGGACCTTCATCCTCCTGTTCCTGGCGTTTATACTCCTGTGGATGGGCGTCAACCTGTACTGGCTGGCCAACAAAGGTTTTGACCCCTACCCCTTCATACTGCTAAACCTCATCCTGAGCTGCCTGGCCGCCCTGCAGGCGCCGGTGATCATGATGAGCCAGAACCGCCAGGAGGAAAAGGATCGTCAAAGGGCAAAAAACGATTATATGATCAACCTGAAATCCGAACTGGAAGTACGCATCCTGCACGAGAAAATAGACCACCTGATCATCCGGCAGCAGCAGGACGTGCTGGAGCTGCAGCAAACCCAGATAGAAATGCTGAACGAGATCACCCATGCCCTGAAGCGCCTGCACCCGAAGAATAATGATAAAAATCATAAGGATACAAATGATATAAAGTAACCATGTTACCATAGGCCGCGCCCGGTTATCTCGCCAATAAACCGTATCTTTGTACTGTTGGAAAGCCCCGGTGGCAGTGAATTAACAATTAGATAATGTTAACTTAACCTGACGGCTGTTTAATTTTGTGCCATCGTTAACAAAAGCACATTTATGATAGACCAAGCGGTAGTAGGAAAAATATTGGTGGTGGATGACGAGATGGATATCCTGGAGATTATCAGCTACAACCTCAAATCAGCAGGTTATGATACGGTGACCGCCAAAGACGGAAGCGAGGCTATTCAGAAAGCAAAGATCTTCCGGCCCGATCTTATTATGCTGGATATTATGATGCCCAATAAGAACGGGATCGATACCTGCCGGGAAATCCGGAAAATACCCGAGTTCAAAGATACCATGGTGCTGTTCCTCACAGCCCTTAACGATGAAAAGTCCGAAATTGACGGCCTTAACATGGGGGCCGACGATTATATCGCCAAGCCCATTAAACCCAAGCTGCTGGTAAGCCGTATCAACGCGCTGTTCCGCCGCCTGCACAAGCCGGAGGAAATGCAGATGCAACTGGGCGACCTCATTATCGACCGGGAAAAATTCACCGTCACCTACAAAGGACAGGAGATCATACTGGCCAAAAAGGAATTTGAGCTGCTGCAGCTCCTGGCCTCCAAACCCGGGCGGGTATTTCTCCGCAACGAGATCCTGAACCAGGTATGGGGCACGGAAGTGATCGTAGGCGACCGTACCATTGACGTGCACATCCGCAAAATACGCCAGAAAATAGGTATAGACCTGGTAACCACCGTAAAAGGCGTGGGGTACAAGTTTGAAATGTAAGCTGCATAGCAGAAAGCCGAAAGCTCAAAACAGAAAGCTGATGGCCGTTTGTTGATCTGCATTTTCCCCGCCTGTTTATTTTTCACTTTATTTGTAGCGCAACATTACTTTGCGAATAGCTTCGTTGCTTTCTGCTTTACGTTTTATGCTATTAAAAAAATTTACCTTAATTTCCCGGTATTACAATAATTACTCACTCTGGAGTATGTTCAAAGCAAAGAATCTTTCCCCTCAAAAACTGGCGGGGTTCACAGCACTTATACTGTCTGCGGTCATTGCGCTTGGCAGCCTCATAGCGGATGGCAGTTGGAAAATAACGCTCACCGCTTTTGTGCTGACCTTCCTGGTATCTTACTACCTGTACCTCTACACTTTGCAGAACTTCATTTACCGGAAAATAAAGCTGATATACAAGTTCATTTACCAGACCAAAGCCTCCAAACGGGAGGAATTCTTTAACAAGAACATCCTGCCGCTGAAAACCATTGACGAGGTAAGCGAGGACGTGGAAAAGTGGGCCATCCAGAAAAAGGAGGAGCTGGACGTGCTGCGCCGCAACGAGGAGTTCCGCAAGGAATTCCTGCTGAACCTGAGCCACGAGCTGAAAACGCCCATCTTTGCCGTGCAGGGCTACATACATACCCTGCTGGACGGCGCCATCGAGGACCCGAATGTGAACAAGGTATTCCTGAAGAACGCTACCAAGAACATAGACCGCCTCTGCCACCTGATAGACGACCTGGACGAGATATCCAAGCTGGAAAGCGGGGAAATGACCATCAACAAAGAGACCTTTGTGATACAGGACCTGGTGAAAGACGTATTTGACACCCTTTCCCTGAAGGCCAATACCAAAGGCATCAAATTCCAGATCAAAAAAGGCTGTGAAGCACCGGTGGCCGTGCAGGCGGACAAGGAAAAAATACGGCAGGTGCTGATGAACCTGGTGGATAACTCCATCAAATACGGCAAACCGGACGGGCATACGGTGGCCAGCGTATATACCATGGACGATCAGCAGGTGCTGGTAGAAATATCCGACGATGGCATCGGCATGTCCGAAGCGCATTTACCCCGCGTATTCGAGCGCTTTTACCGCACCGACCGCGCCCGCAGCCGCGATATAGGCGGCACCGGCCTGGGGCTGGCCATTGTAAAGCATATCATAGAAGCGCACAACCAGACCATTAACGTGCGCAGTAAACCCGAGGTAGGCTCCACCTTCGGGTTTACGCTGGAAACAGGAAAGGATTAATGCGACCGTCAAAACCGGTACTGCAGCCGGCAGGTAAACACATTGTCCTTAATATCTGACGTATATCCTTCCAGGTCAGTCGTTTCATTCCGCACCAGGTCATACCAAAACACCACTTTCAGGTGGGGATTAAAGTAGTAGAGATAACCGCCGCCAAAAGTATCAAAACGTACATCTGCCACCGTGGTATTGCTGCCGGGCTGGCCTATCTGCCCGCCGTCCAGTTCCCGGTTGGGATCATACCAGTCATATTTCAGCGCTACCTGGTGCTTTTCACTGCCCAGGTGCTGCAGGAAGTAGAAATAAGCGCCGTCAAACTCCCGGATGTACAGGGGCAGGCGGGAGCCGTCGTCCGCCACGGGTATCTCGCCCGGCGTTTCGCTGCCCAGGGCGGTGGAGGTTTGGGTGCCGCGTATATACTCTGCCCGGAACTCCGTGTGCCCCTTCCTGTTGGGTATCCGCAACTGTGCATCGGCCCCGTAGTAGTGCCGGGGCGCAATCCTGCCTTCGTTGCCGGCAGCAGAATCCAGCCGGAAGCCGGTATGGCCGTTTCCGGCGGTACCGGACCGGTAGATGTAGCGGGTAAACTGCTGCATGCCGCCATACAGGCAGGAAACGCTGGCCGACAGGCGCCAGCCCTGCGCATTCAGCGGCACCGGTTTCAGGGAAATGCGGGCTATCAGGTCCTTGTGGCTGTCAAAATCCGAAGGACCGGCCAGGCCCTGGCCGTTGAACAGGCCGGCCTGTATACGCAGGTTGCGCAAGGGATGATCCTTGCGCATCGGCTCAAAGGAGAGCATGGCGCCCAGGTCGCGCTCCGTTTTCATTAATATCTGGGACATACGCCCGCGCTCCGGGCTTTCCCGGTCCGATGAAGACCTGTTTACCTCATAACCGAAAGGCCGGGCAAACATACCGGTGGTTAAGGAAAGCACATTCCATTTATTCTCGAAAAAACGCCCGTAAAAATCCCGTATGAACACGCCCCGTTCCGTACCGTCAAACTGGAAAGCAAACTGCACTACCGGCATGCCCTCTTCATTGTAGCGCTCGTAATCCACGCGCAGGCGGCCGCGGCGCAGCATAAAACGATTATCTACCGCCTCCGGGAAGTCGCCGCCGGCGTAGCTTTCCGCTCCCTTGCTGCCAATCCACTGGAACTGCGGCTGTATATAGCCGCTAAAACGCAATGCATCGTACTTCTTGTACATGGAGAACATTCCTCTTCCCAAAGAAGTAGTAGTATCTATCATGTCTGTGAGGAACTGGGCCCTTGTAACCACTGAAAACAGCAATAGCAGGCACAACACCAGGAGGTGCTTTGTCATTCGCATATCGGTAAATAATTTGAGGACGAATGTAAAATCTAAAATGTGAAATGTGAAATAGAAATTACAGTCCTGTCCTGCAACCTGCTAAAACTGGAAGTAGATGGGGATCATGGGTTGTGTGGTCTTTACCTGAATCAGCAGCCAGATGAAGATCACCAGGATGGCTACACTGCCCCATACCGGCACACGGGCCAAAGCCTTTTCCATAACGTGCTGCCCGCCGGATGCAGAAAGGAAATGCAGGCCAAAGCCCAGCAGCATCAGTGCAAACACGGTACGGTAGCCCAGGTACAGCTCTTTCCATATTTCCGGCTGAAAGTCATACGCCACCTGGTGTATCAGCGCCCATGCATCATGGAAAGTGGCGGCCTTAAAGAATATCCAGCAAAAACATACGAAATGGAAAGTAAGCAGTATGCCCAGTCCTTTTAGCAGTATGGCGCCCCAGCCGCTGAACACCATGCCGGACCGTTTCAGCCAGGTAAGCCGCACCTTGTCCAGCGCCAGGGCCGTGCCATGCAGGCCGCCCCAGAAAATGAAGTTCCAACTGGCGCCGTGCCAGAAGCCGCCTATCAGCATGGTCAGCGCCAGGTTGATATACTGCCGCACCTTGCCCTTGCGGTTGCCGCCCAGCGGTATGTACAGGTAATCGCGCAGCCAGGAGGAAAGGGAAATATGCCAGCGGCGCCAGAATTCCGTGATGCTGGCGCTCCGGTAAGGCGTTTCAAAATTGGGCGGTATCCTGAAACCGGTCCAGCGGGCAATACCGATGGCCATGTCCGAATAGCCGGAAAAATCGCAGTAAATGACCAGCGCATAGCCATATACGCCCAGCAGGCATTCCAGCCCGGTATGCTTCGAGGGATCGTCAAAAATATATTGTACAAAGTTGAGGTAAATGAAATCCGAGATCACCATTTTCTTAAACAGCCCGCTGATGATCAGGTACATACCGGTGCCGATATCTTCCGCGGTAAGGTAATAGCGCTGCGATATCTGCGGGATAAAATCCGCAGCCCTTACAATAGGGCCCATCATCAGCTTGGGGAAGAAGGACAGGAAGAACAGGTAATCCATGAAATCGTCTACCGGCGGTATCTCGCGCCGGTACACATCTATCGTGTAGCTCAGGTTCTCGAAGGTGTAGAATGAAATACCAATGGGGAGCAGCAGGTGTAAAGGGCGTATATGCCCGGCCGTTACTTCATTGATAATGCCGATAAAGAAATCCGTGTACTTGAAATAGAACAGCAGCCCTATGTTCACAACTATGCTGAACACCAGCAGGAACACCCGCAGGGACCTGCGCTGCGCCTGGTGTAGCCACCGCGCCAGGTTAAAGTCCACGATGGCGGACAGTATGACCAACCCTACATAGTAGCCGCAGGCCTTATAAAAGAAGTATAAGGAAAAAAGCGTGAACACCCACACCCGGCCTTTTTTACTGCCGGAGAACAGGAGGTAGCACAGCAGGAACAAAGCGAAGAAATAAAAGAAGAACGCACTGTTGAACAATACCGGGTCTTCCGGGTTGTACAGCAGTGTTGACAACAGTTTCTGAACGTCGATATCAATTATCTTTTCCATGCTTTTGTTCCAGGTATTGCTGATATGCTTCGTGTAATGCTTCGTATAATAATTTGCCCTGCAACTGGTATCCCCTGGCGTTAAAGTGGATATGATCCGGCGCCCAGCCACTTCTGAAACTATCTGCCCGGGCCTTGTTCAGCGCGTTAAAGTTCCAGCAGGCCAGGCCCTTGCGCCTGCAATAGCTCACCATTTCGCGGGTCACCATGGCAATGGCCGGGTTGGTATAGTGGCGTGTGCGGTAGTAGGTGCGGTAGCGGCCATTCACTTTTTTACGGTAAGGCCTGCGCACCGTGCGCATGCACTCCGGCGGTGTTGTAAGCAGGATGGCTGCTTCCGGCCGCTGCGCCTGTATCATGCTCACCACGCTGTCCATCTGTGCCGTAAATGCGGCGGCGCTTAAACCCGCGTAGGCCTCATTGGTGCCCAGCGAGATGATGATCAACTGCGGCTGCAGCACCTCTAGCTGCGCAGCCAGGGTATTGGCGCTCTCCATATAATGCTGGTACTGCGCGCCATTAATGCCAATGGCATGGTACAGTATGCCGCTCTGACCGTTCCGCAGGATGGCCCCGTAAAACCGGAATGGATCGCTGCTCCTGTCGTCCCACCTGGCCTGGAAAGACTGCACGGTGCCCGGGAATTCCAGCGTGGCCCTGCCCAGCGTAGCAGAGCCCCCGAAGGGGCCAGGTGTAACCATTACCTGCGCGCCCGGCACTACTACGCTGCAATCGGCATTGCCCGCATCATAGAACAACTGCGCCGTATGCACCTCGTCCCCCGGGCCCTTTGTTTGCCGCACACTAAAAGACACGGCCGGCGATGCGCTGGTAGTGGTGATCACAATAGCGCCCGGCCCCAACTCGGCCTCCTTATGCCGGTCTATGACGCGGCTGGCCTTCCATCTTACCGTACTATGCCAGCGGTAGTCATCCGGACCATTGGTGCCGGCCAGGTTATAGGGGAATACCCAGCCACGGCCGGCATTACCAAATTCCTTTTGCAGGGCCTCGCCGGTGGCCACCGGCAGAAAGCCCGCCTGTATATGGGAATCGCCCAGGTGCAATACATTCACTACCGTGCTGTCTGCCTGCTCCAGTTGCGCAAAGAAGCCGTACAGCGCCGTGTCCTGTTGTATAGCGTTGGGCACGGCAGGCTGGGGCCCCTGTGCGGCCGCCTTTGTGGCAAACAAAAGTCCTATGTAAACCAAATATTTCCTGCTCAGCCGGTCAATAACTCCCTGAATATGGGTGTACCTCCTGCTTAAATTCATCCATTATCGCTTTATACAGCAGCGCGCCCACCCTGGCCGCTCCATGCCTGTTAAAATGAGTGTAATCCTTATTGGCTAATATGGTATCTCCTTCCACCCAATGGGTCATGGAGCCTTCACCGCCCATGGCGGCATACAGGTTCCAGTAGGCCGTGCCATGCTCCTGCGCCAGCGCATGCTGCACTTTCAGCAGCGCGGGCACACCGGGCGCCGTTACATAATGGTCCGCTTTCTTATAGGCCTTGTCTGCCGTACCTACGATCAGGAAGGAAGTACGCGGCCAGTTACTGCGCAGGGAGGCCAGCACCCGCTGCATAAGCTGCTGGTACCAGGAATAATCCGTGGCTTCCGGCCGGAACAGCACATTGGCGCCGTAGTGCAGCACCACCAGGTCATAGGGATGACTGCGCTGCATCTGCTGCAACATACGGCTGCGCAGCTTGCCCAGCTCCACCCCGCTGATGCCCCGGAAAGAGAAATTATCTACATAAATACCGGTGTCGCTTTCAAAGCTAAGACCGTAGAACGGCAGGGGCTCGCCGCCGGCGTATTGCAGCAGCACGGACCTTTGCAGGGTGTCCTGCCGGAGGGACAGCTCGTTGAGCGGAGCAGTACCGGTAAGCGTGTATACTTTATTGTTAATGGCCACGTTACAGTTGCCGGCTACGGGACCGTAGAAAACAGACACCCTTTTAAACCGGTCCAGCCGGCGCTTTTGCACGGGGCTATATTTTGCCCAGCTTTCTGCTTCCGGGAAGAAAGCGTGGCCGGAAAGGCCCAGCAGCACATCTTCCGGGGGATTATTCTTAAAGTGGTAGTCTGTCCAGTTATCAGAGAAGGTATGCCGGATGGTGCCCCTGAAAGCGGCCACGATGGAAGTAACCGGCACAAAACCCACGCCAGCGCCGCCAAAAATGGCCTGCAGGCTGTCGCGCAGGTCGCTGGTGATCAGGTCTCCCTCTATCATGGAATCGCCGAAATAGGCGATGCGCACTTTTCTCCGCTTTCCTTCCTTCAGCTCCTGCAACGCCTGCAGGAAATGCTGCATGCCGGCGCTGGCCGTGTCAAAGTTTTCCTGTATACCGGTATAGGTCATGAAATCGTAGGAAGGGCGGGTATGGGCCGGCATTTGCGCTGCCTGCAGCGAGTCCGTGGCATGCAAGGTATCAGGGGCCGGCTTTTGCGCCAATGGGCGCTGCTTACTGATGCGGGCGGGTATCTCTTTTTTAATATCTGCCAGCAGGTCTACTTTGCGAAAACGGTAGCCCTGCAGGGAGAAGCTGTTATTGACGGACGACAAAGCCAGCAGGCATACCATTGTGCCGGCAATGATATAAAAAGGATGTGCAGACCTATTGTTGGCAGGCATGTTTGTTCTTTCACTTATTGGTGTTACACTCCCAGTAATTAAGAATTTTTCACAAATCCCATTTGGGCGTCCAATTTATATAATTTATATCTTTTAATCAGGCTGGTAACCCTTTTTATCCACTCCTGGCCGGCGGTGCTATAGCCGCTGTGGTTCATATGCTGCAGCCAGACAGCGTATTCCGGTTTGCCCTGCAATTGCGCATACCATTTTTTCCTGGAAAGGATCTTTACGAAGTGATGAAAGGAAGCGGAATCCGAAGGATATTCCTTGTACCTGGAACGATAGGTAGGGTGCCGCTTGGCCAGCGTATTGCGTCCTACTATGCCAAAATGGTTATGCAGCAGCCGGGCGTTCCTGCTGGTGCCCATACCGGATTCCAGCATGCTCACGCCCAGTATTACGCTGGCGGGTATGCCGGTTTCGTTCATAAGCCGTATAGAAAGCGCCTGGAACTTGTCCAGGTAACGCTTCTTGTACTGCTGGGCATGCGCGGTATGCCCCATCAGCAGGTAAAATATCACTGCACAAAACCATACCACACGGCTGCGTAGTTGTTTGCCTCCCATAGCAGTATAATTTTTTGTAGTTGTATTCAATTTACAAATTTATATAATATAAATCAGAATTCCATATGCTTTCCTGTTGTGACAATCCCCTTTGACACCCTGTATGTTTCACTAGGCATCAAAGGGGATCGTTTATCAAAAAAGCACGTGCCTGCTGCGAAAGCTGTGCCAATTTTATTTTACCAGGGCAATTTTCAGTTCATCCAGTTGCGCCTGATCAATTCCGCTGGGGGCATCCAGCATCACATCCCGCCCGGAATTGTTCTTGGGGAAGGCAATGAAATCACGGATGCTTTCGCTGCCTCCCAATAAAGCGCAAAGGCGGTCAAAACCAAAGGCAATACCACCATGCGGGGGCGCGCCATATTCAAATGCGCCCAGCAGGAAACCGAATTTATGCGCCGCTTCTTCGGGGCTCATGCCCAGGGCGGCAAACATTTTTTCCTGCAGGTCGCGCTGGAAGATACGGATAGATCCGCCGCCTACTTCCGTTCCGTTCAGCACAATGTCATAGGCATTGGCCTTTATCTGCCCGTACCTGGAGGGATCATCCATCAGCCCAAGCTGGTCCGGCTTGGGGGAGGTGAACGGGTGATGGCGGGCTACCCAGCGCTGCTCCTCCTCCGCGTATTCAAACAGCGGAAAATCTATTACCCATAACGGTTTAAACTCGTTTTTGTTGCGAAGTCCCAGGCGCTCGCCCATCTCCAGGCGCAGCTCACTCATGGCCTTTCGGGTGCGCTCTTCACGGCCGGCCAGCACCAGCAGCAGGTCGCCGGGCTGGGCCTGGCACTGCGCGGCCCATGCTTTAAGCTGCTCCTCGTCGAAGAACTTGTCCACGGAGCTTTTCAGCGTGCCGTCCGTATTATATTTTACATAAATAAGCCCGTTCATGCCTATCTGGGGACGCTTTACCCACTCCGTCAGCTCGTCTAACTGCTTGCGGGTATATTCGCTGCAGCCTTTGGCTGCTATGGCCACTACCAGCTCCGCTTCGTCAAACACTTTAAAGCCCCTGCCTTTTACGGTGCCGGTCAGGTTCACCAGCTTCATGTCAAAGCGGATATCCGGTTTATCATTCCCGTAAAATTCCATGGCTTCGTCCCAGGTCATGCGGGGGAAAGGCTCGTTGAAGGTGATGCCCCTGATCTCCCGGAACACATGCTTCATCATATCCTCAAAAGTGTTCAGGATATCTTCCTGCTCCACAAAGCTCATTTCGCAATCAATCTGGGTAAATTCAGGCTGGCGGTCGGCCCGCAGGTCCTCGTCCCGGAAGCATTTCACGATCTGGTAATACCGGTCATAGCCGCTCACCATCAGCAGTTGCTTGAAGGTTTGCGGGGACTGGGGCAGCGCATAGAACTCGTTGGGGTTCATACGGCTGGGCACCACGAAGTCCCGGGCGCCTTCCGGGGTGGACTTAATAAGGAAGGGGGTTTCAATATCCATAAAGCCCCGGCTGTCCAGGAAATTGCGTACCGACCTGTTTACCCGGTAGCGCAGCTCCAGGTGCTGCTTTACCGCGTTGCGGCGCAGGTCCAGGTAGCGGTATTTCATGCGCAGCTCATCGCCGCCGTCCGTATCATCCTGTATGGTAAAGGGAGGCGTTTTGGCGGCATTCAGTACTTTAAAATCGCTCACGGTGATCTCGATATCACCGGTAGGGATATTCTTATTCTTGTTGGAACGCTCTGTTACGGTGCCGGTCACCTGCAGCACAAATTCGCGGCCCAGGGGCGCCTGGTCCAGCCTCGGATTCAGGGTTTCACCAAACAGCAACTGCGTAATGCCATAGCGGTCGCGCAGGTCCACAAAGGTGATGCTGCCAAATTTTCTAACGGTCTGTACCCAGCCGGCCAGGGTGACCTGCCGGCCTGTATGCTCTATATTAAGTTCACCACAGGTATGCGTTCTGTACATATCGGTCTGTTAAGTTTGTCTGTTTACTAGGGGGGCAAAGATACAGCATAGCGCCTGCATTTGTAGGCCCTCACCCATTAAAATATCGTTTAATATCCGTTTCCGGCAACAGGGGTTTCCCATGCAGCAGGTGTTGCGTAAGCGCATGGGCCATATAGGGCGCCAGGGAGCAACCCTTGGTGCCCAGCCCGTTGAACACGCCCAGCGCCGGGTACTGGGGATGCAGGCCCATCATGGGGCGGCGGTCCTTGCCGGAGGGGCGTATACCGGCCAGTTGATCCAGCACCGTATAGGGCACTTTTAGCAATTGCTGCAGCCCTTCCTCCAGGAAAGCCCTTTTCCCGGCCGTGGGCAGCTCGTCCGGGTAGTCCCATACAAAGGTGGAGCCCACCCAGTACACTTCCTTTTCCTGCGGCACCAGGGTAATGCTTCTTTTGATGATATTTTCCGAATCGAAGCCGGGGATATGCACTTTCAGCACCTCGCCCTTGTTGAGCAGGAAAGGCAGGTGGGGGCCAAACCAGGGATTCCCGGTAACCTGCGCGCCTTCGCAAAAAATAAGCGCCCGGGCCTTCGCACCCTTGTAGGCCACCCCGCTATCGCTCACCTGCAGCAGGGAAGGCGCCAGCCGTTCCGGCCACAGGCACCGCCGGCTTTCCAGGTATGCCCGCCAGGCCGGCAGCAGGTGCTGCAGCAGCACGGTAGCTCCTTTTACCAGCGCCGCCCCGTAAGGCTGGTGCAGCCAGGCCTCCCACAGTGCAGCATTGGCCGGCTGCGTGTATTGCCGCGCCGCGCCCTGCGATGTTTTAGCCTGGAAAGCGGCCCGCATCTGTTCAGAGGGCAGCACCATCCAGATATCCCTTTCCCTGAAAACCGGCACGCCCAGCAATTGTTCCAACTGCCGGTACGTGTGTACGGCAAAGGGGTATAACTGGTCGTACATCCAGGCCATTTCAAAGCGCCGGCCGGATACCGGGTTGATCACGCCGGCCGCTACGCGGGAGGCGCTGTTGGGTTTATGCTCATCTATCACCAGCACCCGCTGCCCGGCCTGCAGCAGGCTGTAGCTGAGCAGCGTGCCGGCAATGCCCTGCCCGGCAATGAGGTAGTCAAATTCCATGAGAAAATGTAAAATATTAAATGTAAAATTTCAAATGTAAAAGTTGGAGGATATGCATTACGTAACATCTCTGTTGTACTTATTATACTCCGCTGCCAACTTTTACATTTATTATTTTACATTTTACATTCTCACTACTGTTCTTTCACCACCTTCACATTCACCCCTTCGCTATGCGCGCTGAACTCCGGCGCATACATACACTGCGCAGTGCTGATGCCGTTGGAGAACCGGCCCTCGTGCGTTACATACAAGGTATACTCGAACACGTGCGTGCCTTTGGGCAGGTAACTGAAGAAAAAGTCCGTGGAAGCATCTTTGGTGCTTTCATAGTAGCTGAGCCCATTCTGCCATTTATTGGCGCTGATGACGTTCAGCGGCTCAAAACAAGCGGCGCGCATATCCCGCAGGTGGATGTATTCCATATCCCGGTCCGCACGCAGCACAATGCGCACTTTCACCTTGTCGCCTATCTTCAGCTCGTTGCCTGCGGCGATGGCGGTCAGCACCGGGCCTTTTTCCCTATCCCGTTGTATGAACAACTGTTTCTGCAATGACAGCGGCGTTTGTGCGGCGGTTATTTTATCCAACTGCTCAAAATACTGCCAGTATACCGCGCCCCAGGCCGGCTGGCCCTGGCTGTCTTGCAGCGATACCTGTATCCTGCCCATGGCGGGCTGCACTTCCCTGGCCGGTATGCGCTGCTTGAAGTAACCGGTGCCGGCTTCCGTTTGCTGCGTGGCGCTGCTAATGGTTTCCGCGCCCAGTCGGATGGTCACCTGCGGGTTGGCTTCCAGCCAGTTATTGCCGCTGAGCAACATGGCGTAGCACGCATCGGCCGTAGCTTTGGTAGTATGCCAGTTATTGGTCTGCTTGTTCTTCAGCAACCAGGTTTTCATGGCATCCACGGCGGCCGTGTCCCTGGCCACCAGGTCAAATGCTTCTATCAGCATGGCCTGTGTTTCAATGGGGGCCTGGTGCCAGTAGTAGCCCCATTGCGCTTTCCAGTACATGCCCATTTCATCGCTGGTGATGGCATGCTCTTTCAGCGATCGTAATATAGCCGCCGGCGTTACTGCATCATCGTTGCGGTACAGCGCCAGGGCGGCCATGGCCTGTACGAAACGGTTTTGCTGCAGCCAGTATTTTTTAGCCTGCGATAAATAGTAATCGTAAGCGGCCCGGAATTTTTGCGGCACCGGCCTGTCCTTGTAGAAGCTGCGCATATACAGGTAGTGCACATGTATGCTGCCGAGGTGCTGCTGCTGCATATCTGCTTTTGACTGCAGCAGGCGGTGATAGTCCTTGTCCACCTGCGTATCGAGATAGGACAGCGCTTTGCTGGTCAGCTCCTGCAGCGTTGCTTCCTGGCCGGCGTTCATCGCACCGAGTTGTTGCAGGCGGCCCAGGCCGGTAATAATATACTGGGTAATAAAGCGGTCTTCCCACATGCCGCGGAACCAGGGGAAGGCGCCGGAGGGCAATTGCAGTTGCTGCAGTTGGTCCAGCGCATGCGACAGTTCGCCGCTCATGCGCTGCAGGTCGAACAATTGGGCGATACGCGCTTTCTGCTCCTTTTCATTTTTTGCTTCCAGCACCCAGGGCGTTTGTGCCAGCAGCACCGCCTTCAGCTCTTCGTTCTTTTCCAGGTTGCTTTGCAGGGCGGAAGTATCCTGCTGCGCCCACTTGTCCAGCACGGCTTTCATGCCCGGCAGGGCGACGGCCATATGGGTAGCCAGCGCATTGGCATAGTAGCGGTTGAATACCTGCTCTGCGCACTGGTGCGGGTACTCCATGAGATAAGGCAATGCCTGTACGGCGTACCAGGCAGGATTACCGGTAAATTCCACAGTAAGCGCATGCTGCCGCAGGGTTTCAGAGGTATCTGCATGCAGCAGCTTGTCGAAGGTAAACTGGCGGGCGCCATCGCCACGCAGGGCCAGCGGCAGGGTTTCGGTTACCAGCATGCTGTTGGTGAGCACCGGCAGCGCATTCTCCTCGCCATCGCTGAAGGGGCCGGCCTGCGCCACCACGCGGTACAGCAGGGCGCTGTTATAATTATAAGGTATTTCCAGCGGAAAGGTCACCAGCGTGCTTTGCCCCTTTTGTACGGTAAAATGCTGTACGGGGAACACATTCTGGAACCAGCCGTCCACCGGCTGCATGGTGGCGGGGTCCAGCAGCTCCAGGCGGGCCTGGCCTATCAGTGTACTGTCTGCCAGGTTGCTGATCTTGGCGCTGAATTCCATCCGGTCACCTTCCCGCATAAAGCGCGGCGCATTGGGCTGCACCATCAATGGCTTTTGTGTTACAATACTGGTTTCGGCATAGCCCAACGCCATGTCCCTTGTATGGGCCAGGCCCATGAATCGCCAGCGGGTAAGGGCTTCCGGCACGGTAAATTCCACCATCACATTCCCGTCCTTATCGGTACGCAGGTCCGGGAAGAAGAAGGCGGTCTCATTGAAGTTCTTACGGGGCTGAATGTTTTGCTGAGATGGGGTAGCCGCGGCATCATCATCCGCCGCTGCCTGGTCGGCAGCCTGGTTACCGGCAGGAGGTGGTGGCGCGGGGGCTACCTGTACACCTGCAACCCTTCCCGCCAGCGCTTTTTCCTGTATTCCATAGGCCATCACTACTTCTTCACGCGCCTGGCGGGTAGCCATTCCTCTAACCGATACCAGGGGGCGGGCGTCACCGCTCCCGTCAAACCAGTTCAGGCGGTCATAGGTGATCGCGCTGTCCTGCACCGGGTCTGCCGGCGGATAGCGGTTAAAGGACTGCACCCGGGTAAAGTTATCCACCTCTTCCCAGTCCTGCCCGCCCGTGAAAACGGGATACAGATCCGGCAGGCTCCAGCGGTGCGGTACAAAGGCATCCAGCGATGCATCGTACATGGTAGCCAGCAATTCCGCGGCTACTTTATCCTTCTGGTGGCCTTTTATCTGCACCTGCCATTTTTCCGTTTCACCCGGCAACAGCTTATCGCGGTGCGTAGCGATAGATACGTTTAACTGCTTGTTGCTCCAGGGCACCTGTATGCGCTGCGACCAGCTAAACACCCGGTTATCCTTTACGGTGGTATACTGCAAACGCAGGCCGCCACGGTCCTTTTCTGTTACGGTATAGGTGAACGGGCGCTGGCCGGCAGCAAGCTTCACAAAATCATCTGTAGTTTTTTCATCTTCGCGTTCCACGGTCCTTAACACATGCAACTCCGGTACCGTAGTGCCCAGCACCAGCGCTGCCTCCTGTCCCGGCTCATAGGACCGGTTGGCCAACATCGCACGGAAGTAGGCAGGGGCAGGCAGGCGGTCTGCCTTTGCGTTGGCCAGGTAAAACACTTTCTTCTGTGTAACGGTGCCGCCTAAACGGTCTTCAGCATTCACCTCCAGTTCATACCAGCCGGGGGTTAATGCCCTGGCAGACAGGTCGATACTGCTGTCCTCCACGGTGGTAAATGCCTTTTCCAGCACGGGGGCGCTACGCTCCCAACTGGCCGGCTTATCTTCCTCCCTGTACACGTCCAGCGGGAAATAACGCAGGTATTCTTCTTTGCTCATCACAAACTGGTCCGGCGCTTTCCAGTAGCGCGGGCGGATCAGCCTGCCGGGATGTTGCAGCGGCAGCAGGCGCATCCTTACGGCCGCCGACTCAAAAGCGCCGTTCAGGTTGGCCGTTTGCACCTGCACCTGCTCCAGGTCTTTTGCCTGCAACTGTTCCTGCATATCCAGCTTTATTTCCAGCAATTGATAACCGGCGGCTACCCGTTGCTGCCCGCTACGGGTTTCGCCATTCAGGTCCGTTACATCTGCATAAATACGATAGGTAAAAATGGGCTTCAGCGCAGGATCTACCTGCCGGTCCGGCAGCGCGGCAAAGCGGATGGTAAAGCCGCCATCACTGCCTGTCTGCAGCTCTCCGTGCGCAATTTCCCGGGCGGCAACAGGGGGCATGGGCCGGTAGGAGAACATCCAGTAGTAAGGATAGCGCGCCTCCCGCACCACGCGGTACTTTACCTGCGCACCGTCAATATTGTTACCGGCATAAGCCAGCGCCTTCCCCTGCACGCTAACGGTATCGCCCACACGATAGCTACCTTTTACCGTATCAAATTCCACGTAGAATTTAGGGCGTTTATACTCCTCCACGGAGAAGTTGACGCGGCCTCCGGTCTCATCGTCTTCTATGCTGAAATTGCCGTTCAGCCGCCCGGCCGGCAGCGTGAACCTGCCATTATAAGCGCCATAGTCATTGGTGGTCACTTCCAGGGAGTCTATTTCCTCATCATTCGCATCCAGCAGCAGCACCCTGGTTTTGAAACCGGGCAATGCCTCGCTGGTCCTGTTCTTTTTATGCGACCTTACCAGTATGCCCTTGAAGTATATTGTTTGCCCCGGCCGGTAAATGGCCCGGTCGGTAAACAGGAAGCTCTTCGGATCATCCTCGTCTTCCTCATCTTCTGCGGCATGGTAGCGGTACAAATATTTGAAGTTATCCGGGAAGAGAGTATCCTTACCCAGGGACCATTCCAGGCGGATGTTGCGGCCCCGGTTATTGTCCGGTGTTTGCAGCGTCACCTTGCCATTGTTGTCGCTAACAGCGGTCTGTGTTACTTTATTATCGTCTACCAGCCCGGTGCGGTTGTTCCTAACAGTTTCCCATACACGCAATGTAACATCCTGTAAGGGGGCGCCGGTCTCCCGGTCCAGCACCCGGTACTCGTTACTGCGGCTGATGTAGCTGATGCGGGATACGTGGATGAACTGCACCGCCAGTATGCTTTCTTTCAAAGACAGCCGGGGCGTGGTGGAAGCTACTAACAGGTAGTGTCCCAGCGGCAGGGCGTCTGCTTTTATTTCCACTGCATGCTGCCGGTAGTCACCGGGATTGGGCAGGGCCTGCTCCCACTGCTTCACGGCGGACCGGTTCATGATAAGCCGCCAGTAACGCTGGGTAGTGTCCCGGTAATCGCTTTGCGCATTGCGCAACTGCTGCAGGAACGCTTCATCTATCCGGGCAACGCGCAGGTATATTTTACCAAGGTTCCGGTAGGTGACCAGCGAACGGAAAGGCAGCTCCGGCAGGTTTACCAGCTCTGTTTCCAGCTCCAGGGAAACGGATTCCAACTGCCGCAACAACTGCCGGCAATTACCTGCACCATAGCTATTGGGCGCCCGCTCTATGGCCTCTTTGCACAAGGCTACAGCGCGGATTGCCATACCGGCTTTACCGGTATCCCCTGCCTGCTGGTCCTCCTGGTAATAGTACTGCGCCAGCAGGTACATAACCTGCGTTACTTCCGGCTCCTGCGCATAGGACTGCTGCATATGCTCCAGCGCTTTCACGTACAGCTCTTCTTTATCTGCCATCACACCCACCTGGTATACGTAGCGGATGCGCTCCAGGTCCAGATCCAGCAGGGCGGCGCGGTTGCCCTTTTCATGAAAGCGCAGCAGGTCCTGCAACAACAGCAGGGCCATGAACTGCAGGGAGCTGGAATCCGTGGCGGCAAACCGGTGCGCGGCAAAAACAGGCGCCGGCGCAAATGCCCGGGGATCATCCAGCTCAAACAGGCCGGCCGGCTGGGAGAACCTGTTCTCCCCGGATTTAAAATAATCCAAAGCCCGGTGCGCCAGCAGGTCGTACAGGGTGGGGCGCAGGGCGCGGGCATTGCCTTTTACAAGAATATCGTCATATTCCGAAAGTTTTGTGCTTTGCAGGGCAGCGGGATCTTCCAGCGAGGCCAGGTAAGCCCCGGATATTTCGCGGTGCAGCCGGTCCGGCCCCCAGGTGCTGATATCCGCGCTGGTATCGCCCGCCAGCGCGGTACGGTTATAAATGTGGTAACGGTTCCGCTGCAGGTACTGCCATAACATTTCCGCTTTCATGCTTTGCAGCAGCGCCCGCAAAGTACCGCGGGAGCGCTGTATCTCGTTGTCCGTTTCCTCCAGGTTCAGCAGCGCCCCGTTCTCCGCAGTGCTTTCGCTATACTTCATCCTGAATATGAGCGCTTTGACCAATTGCGCCTCCCGGCCGTCCTTCCGGGCCTGCCGGTAAATAGCATCCACTACTTCCAACGCAGATTTGGGCAGTCCCTTCCTATCCAGCTCCATTACTTTTTTCCACTGATTTGAATAGTTGTTCTGGGCCATAACGGGTATATAAAAGATGGTGAGTACAAAGACCCCTAAAAAAGTTAACAAGCGCATATGGGATAGTATATTTTGCGGTAATATACCCATAATATTTTTTATGGGCGTTTCGTTGCATTAGCATAAATTTACCTGTAGAAGAATGCATGTTTACTCCCACCACACCCGCTGATTGAGTATGCACTATCTGTCTCAAATCCAGGATGGACCCTCAACTCCTGATCATGGCCGGCACCTGGTACCGGTTATCCTCACTGCTGATGCCCATTACCATACCATCCTTACAGGCGCATTGCCGGACCTGCGGCAGCATTGCTTCCACACGGCTTTGCTTCAGACCGCCACCTTAAAAAACCGGTTCGGTAACAACCTGCTGCTGTTTGTGGACATTGATTCCTATGGCGCAACGGCCCTGCAGCGTTTTATGGGGCACCGGCAGGATTTGCGGCCCGCAATCATAGGCCTGTCTGACTGCGAGGACCTGAAAACGGTGATCGGCTACCTGAAATCCGGTATCAGGGGCTATTTCCTCAAGAACGAAATGAATGCGGAACTGGTGGTACATGCGATCATGACCCTGCTGAACAATGGTTTCCCCTTGTCTGCAGGCATTACACAAAAGATCATCCACGACCTGATAGCGGTGCAGCAGGTCAATTACGAGGCGCTGCTCAGCGGGCGGGAACAGGACATCCTGCGCCGGCTGGTGCACGGCGGCAGCTACAAAATGATCGCCTCTGAACTGGATATCTCCGTGGAAACGGTACGCCACCATATCAAGAACCTGTACAAAAAACTGGGTGTAAATTCAAAGGGAGAAGTGATTGCCAAGATCCTGAACCCGGCGAACAATCCCCCTTTTATGTGATGGTCCCCACCTGATTATGGGATTGTCTGCTGTAGGTGTTACTCCTAATTTTACAAGCATCCCGTTGTTTGCCCTTGATGGATGATACCGGTGGCGGACGTCCCCCACAAGGCAGGTCCGCCGCTTCATTCTGTTCCCGGGGGTATTGCGCCCTATAGGATTCCTGCAATTATTTTCCTATTTTTCTGAAAATGGCCCCGGTAACAGCATTTCCGGCCCCATTCCTCACTTACCTATGCAGCGGCCTGCCGGCCGGCTTCATGGAATTCTTTCAGCCTGTCCTGTCATTGAGCGGCTACTTTGGCACCGTGGCAGCGGAGAACTTGGCAAACATACTTTTGAAGCGCATTAACGGCAAATCATGTATAAAAAAGTGCCCCGATACAGTAAGTACCGGGGCACGCTTGTATTAAGAAATCGTTATTTCCGGGAGGATTATTTGCCCACCAGCTCCTTCTGCAACACTTCCGCCATGGTTTTACCGATATTGGCCGGGCTTTCCACCACGTGCACGCCGCAGGCAGCCATGATCTTCATTTTGGCAGCAGCGGTATCGTCCGCACCACCAATAATGGCGCCAGCGTGGCCCATACGGCGGCCCGGAGGCGCGGTCTGGCCGGCAATAAAGCCTACTACCGGCTTGGTGCCGTTCTCCTTGATCCACTGGGCGGCTTCTGCTTCCATGCTGCCGCCTATCTCTCCTATCATGATGATACCGTCTGTTTCAGGATCGTTCATCAGCAGCTCCACCGCCTCTTTGGTAGGCGTACCGATGATGGGGTCGCCGCCGATACCGATGGCAGTAGAGATACCCAGGCCGGCTTTTACCACCTGGTCTGCCGCTTCATAGGTCAGCGTACCGGATTTGGACACGATGCCTATACGGCCTTTTTTGAATATGAAACCGGGCATGATGCCTACTTTGGCTTCCTCCGCGGTGATCACGCCAGGGCAGTTAGGCCCTACCAGGCGGGTGTTCCGGCCCTGCAGGTAAGCTTTGGCCTTTACCATGTCCTGCACGGGAATGCCTTCGGTGATACATACTACCAGCGCAATGCCAGCCTCCGCAGCTTCCATGATGGCATCGGCCGCAAATGCAGGGGGCACAAATATGATAGATACGTCGGCGCCGGTGGCCTTTACAGCATCACTTACCGTATTGAACACCGGGCGGTCCAGGTGGCTGGAGCCTCCTTTACCGGGCGTAACACCGCCTACTACCTGGGTACCATATTCTATCATCTGCGTAGCATGGAATGTACCTTCTGTACCGGTAAATCCCTGCACTATGACCTTGCTATGCTTATTAAGTAAAACACTCATTGCGCTTGGTTTATAAGTTTACTGTTATTGTTTTATCGGTTTTGGTGAACAAAAATAAAGTTCCAAATCCCAAATACCAAAATCTAAATTCCAAATACCAAAATCCAAATTCCAGGCATTGAAAGGGAGTCAAAAGGGAAAGCAGTATGCTTTTAGTCTGGACCTGTGCTTTCAGTTTGGACTTTGGATTTTGGAATTTTCATTCCGGTTTCTTCAGCCGGTCCCGCCAGTTCTTGTCCCGGAATATCTCCATCTGGCGCATTTCCTTGGCGTCCCGCAGGAAGTCGGATGCAAAAATGAAGTCGTTCAGCCGCTCATCCTTGGCGAAAATGATCTCCTCGTTGCTGCCCTCCCATTGTTTCAGCCCTTCAAACATATAAATGATGTGATCCCCGCTTTCCATCACGGTGTTCATATCATGCGTATTGATCACGGTAGTGATGTTATATTCCAGGGTCAGCTCCTTGATCAGCTTATCTATCAGCAGGGAAGTCTGCGGGTCCAGGCCGGAGTTGGGCTCGTCGCAGAACAGGTACTTAGGGTTGAGCACAATGGCCCGGGCAATGCCTACCCGCTTTTTCATACCGCCGCTTATTTCAGCAGGATACTTGCGAGCGGCGTCCTTCAAGTTCACGCGGTCCAGGCACTCCAGCACGCGCTTTTTCTTTTCGCGGTAGCTGCCTACGCCAAACATATCCAGCGGGAACATCACGTTCTGCTCTACCGTCATACTGTCAAACAGGGCGGAGCCCTGGAACAGCATGCCTATCTCCTGGCGGATGCTCTTTTTGTCCTGTTCGTTCATCGCGGTAAAATCCTGGTTGTTATACAGCACCTTGCCGCTGTCTGCCGTTATCAATCCCACGATGCATTTCATCAGCACCGTTTTACCGCTGCCGCTGGCGCCAATGATAAGATTTACCTTGCCGGCTTCCATGGTAGCGGATACACCCTTTAATACCTGTTTATCGCCAAATCCCTTTTTAATATCTTGAAGCTCGATCATAAGTTTGATATAGTTCCATGGAACTGTTTACAACAGTATTGCCGACAGTGCATAATCCGCGAACAGTATCAGCACGCAACTGACCACTACGGCCGTGGTGCTGGCCTTACCGATCTCCAGTGCGCCGCCTTTCACATTATAGCCATAATAAGCGGACACACTGGAAATGATGAAAGCGAAAGTATACGATTTGCTGAGCGCAAAGAATATGTTATAGATCCTCAGCTCCTGGCGCAGGCCCTTCATAAACTCGTCGTTGGAAATAATGCCCGCCATTACGCCGGCCACTTTCCCGCCCCAGATACCCAGGAAACCGGCTATGACCACCAGGCAGGGTATCATCAGCAGGGCGCCCAGTATCTTGGGCAGCACCAGGTAACCTTTGGTGTTGATCCCCATGATCTCCAGGGCGTCTATCTGTTCGGAGATGCGCATATTGCCCAGCTCAGAAGCTATCTTGGAGCCTACCACACCGGCCAGCACGATGGAGGTAAGCGTGGGCGCAAACTCCAGTATGATGGTATCCCTGACGATCTGGGCAATGGTAGCTTTTGGAATAATGGGGCTCACCAACTGGTAGGCGGTCTGCAGGGTGGTAACGCCTCCCATAAACAGGGAAATGATGAAAACAATGCCCAGGGAGCCGATGCCGATATCCACACTCTGCTGCATGAGCTGCTTCCAATACATACGCGGATTCTCCGGTTTGGAAAACATGCCCTTCAGCATCAGCAAATAGGAACCGAAATGATAGAAAAATCTGAATTCCATAGATGATCAAAGATAGTAAAATTGGTGAGCTATTTATTTCAGGCTTTTCACCAGCAGACGCTTCAGGCTTCTTTCAATGATCTCTCCCATGGTCCTGCATTTGGCAAATACCGGGTCTTCATAGTACTGGGCCAGCTCTTCCCCAAGCTGTTGTATCTTTTCAGGAAAGGATACATAGTCTGTCATGATCACGTCCCGCAGGTCCTTGATCCGGTGGCGCAGCACTTTCATGCGGCGGGCTATCAGCGCGCGTTCCTCCTGCTGGTACTGCTTTACCACCTCGGCGTTCAGGTGCTTCATGGCCAGCTCTACAAATACCCGGTTCTCCTTGAAGAACTGCGGCATGTACAGGGTGCGCTTGCCTTCGTAGAACTGCTGGTCAAAATCAATGGCGCGTATGCGAAACTGCACATCATCAAAGTCCGGCGTAATGTCAAACACGAAGTTGTAGGAACGCATATCGCCCAGCAGGCGCACAAAACAGCGCTCATTGAACTTTACAAACTCCTTGGCTATACGTTTTGGATTGAACTCCGGCCGGTGCAGGTAATGCAGGATGAACTGGTCGCCCGGCACGCCCGCAATATGCTCTTCCACCAGGGTGTTGCCGTCCACGAGGAAATTCATCCAGTAAGGTGAAAGAATGTGCTCCAGCTCCAGGCCATAAATGCGGGAGGCGTCCGCTATCTTGATGTAGAAATAATCGTATACCTCGTTGTAATTATTGACGATCTTGATGCGGAAAGGATGTGAGTTCCCGAATGTGCAGTAGTCGATCCGCTCAATATGCAGGTGCTCTTCCGCCCCCTGGTCGCCGCCCGCTTTCAGGAAAGAATAGATGCGCTTCAGCCCGGCATGCAACTGCCCGATCATGCTTTGCGGGTACAACACGGTTTCCCACAAAGTATCCTTCCCCTCCTTGTCGTACACAGGGAAGCCGCTCTCAAAATACCGCAGCTCCTCGTAAGACACCGGTAGCTTCAGTTCCCGCTCATACAGCTTCAGGTATTTCCTGAAAGCCGGGTTGAGCGGGAAGAATATTTTCTTGCGGGAGATACTTTGCATATCCGCATCATTATTTTCTTTTCTTTCTGGCAACGCCATCCTCTTTGCAGCATTTATGCTGCGCGTCCACTACAGCGATATTCACCATGTTCACGATCTGCCGCACGGTACTGCCCAGTTGCAGGATATGCACGGGCTTTTTCATGCCCAGCAGTATGGGGCCGATGGCGTCAAAACCGGCCACTTCCTGCAGCAGGTTATAGGCGATATTACCGGCGCTGAGGTTGGGGAAGATCAGCGTGTTCACCTCCTCGCCTACCAGCTCGGAGAAAGGATAGCTGTCCCGCAGTATCTCCTGGTTAAAGGCCATGGCGGCCTGTATCTCGCCATCCACGATCAGGGTGGGGTCCATTTTCTTGACCAGCTCCCGGGCCTTGCTTACCAGTTGCGCTTCCGGGGTGGGGCTGGAGCCGAAATTGGAATAAGACACCATGGCAATACGCGGTACAATATTGAACAACCGTACTTCCCTGGCCACCATGATGGTGATCTCCGCCAGCTCTTCCGCCGTGGGATTGAAATTCACCGTGGTGTCTGCCAGGAACAGCGGCCCTCTTTTGGTATTGATAATGTACATGCCGGCCACCCTTTTGGCGCCTTCCTCCATGCCTATTACATGCAGGGCCGGGCGGATGGTGTCCGGGTACTTGCGGGTAAGGCCGGAGATCAGGGCATCGGCCTCGCCGGTTTCCACCAGCATGCAGCCAAAGTAGTTGCGCTCCCGCATGATCTTGCCGGCTTCATACTTGTTGAACCCTTTTCGCTGGCGCTTTTTGAAGAACAGATCGCCGAAGTGATGGCGCTTTTCCCGCATTTCATCGCTCTTGGGATCGATGATCACAGTATCTTCCAGCTCAATGCCGTTCTCTTCCGCCAGGCGACGTATATTGGCTTCATTGCCCAGCAGTATGGGATGGGCAATGCCCTCATCCCGCACTACCTGCGAGGCTTTCAGCACCTTCAGGCTGTCTGCTTCTGCAAACACCACTTTGCGCGGGTCTTTGCGCGCCTTGTTACCGATCACGCGGAACAACTGGTTGTCCAGGCCCAGGCGGTGGTTCAGCTCATCGCGGTAGGCATCCCAGTTGGTGATGGCCCTTTGCGCCACGCCGCTTTCCATGGCGGCTTTGGCCACGGCCGGCGCCACCTCGCAGAGCAGGCGGGGGTCCAGCGGTTTGGGAATGATATAGTGGGGGCTGAAGAAGAGGTTACGTTCGTTATAAGCCAGGTTCACCATGTCCGGCACCGGCTCCTTGGCCAGGTCTGCCAGCGCGCGCACGGCGGCCAGCTTCATGGCTTCATTGATCTGGGTGGCCCTTACATCCAGCGCACCGCGGAAAATATAGGGGAAGCCCAGCACATTGTTCACCTGGTTGGGATAATCGGAACGGCCGGTAGCCATGATAATGTCCGGGCGTGCCTGGATGGCCGTTTCATAGGCTATTTCCGGGTCGGGGTTGGCCATGGCAAACACAATAGGGTGCCTGGCCATGCTCTTGATCATTTCCGCCGTTACCACGTTGCCCACGGAAAGGCCCACAAACACATCGGCTCCCTTCATGGCAGCCGCCAGGTCGGTTACTTTGGAAGTAGTGGCAAACTGCAGGTGCATATCGGTCAGGTCCGTACGATCCTTATTGATCACCCCGTCCTTGTCGAACATAATGAAGTTCTCCGGTTTGGCGCCCAGGGCTACGTACAGCTTTACGCAGGCCATAGCGGCGGCGCCGGCCCCGTTTATCACCAGCTTTACTTTGTCGATCTTCTTTTTTACCAGCTCCAGCGCATTCAGCAGCGCCGCCCCGGATATGATGGCGGTGCCGTGCTGGTCGTCATGCATCACCGGTATCTTCAGCTCTTTTTTCAGCCGCTCTTCTATGGCAAAGCATTCGGGGCTTTTAATATCTTCCAGGTTGATGCCCCCGAAAGTAGGCTCCAGCGCTTTCACCACCTGTACAAACTCATCTACATCCCTGCTTTTCAATTCTATGTCAAACACGTCTATATCGGCGAATATCTTGAACAGCACGCCTTTTCCTTCCATCACCGGTTTGCTGGCCTCGGGGCCTATGTCGCCCAGGCCCAGCACAGCGGTGCCATTGCTGATCACGGCTACCAGGTTGCTTTTGGCAGTGTATTTATAAACGTTCTCTACATCCTGGTGAATTTCCTTGCAGGGCTCCGCTACCCCTGGCGAGTAGGCCATTGACAGGTCCCACTGTGTTTTGGTGTTCTTGGTGGATACTACTTCGATCTTTCCGGGCCGTCCCTGCGAATGGTAGTCCAGTGCATCCTGCTTATTCAGTTTTTTTCTCGCCATAATATAAAAGACAATTGGGGGTGCAATATACGAAGTATTGCAGGAACGGGTACTAGCACGAAAGAGGCAGGTATAGTTAGCATACTGTTAAAATTGTTTACTTTTACAGGGTTAAACATTCGGGAATATCATGATACAACGCATTCAAAGCCTTTATCTGCTGCTGGCAGCGGCTGCCGGAACCGCCACCTGGTTCTTCAACCTGTGGAAAGCCCGGCTGAGCAATAATTCAGTGAGCTATTTCAACGCCCAGTCCAGCTACCTGGTATTTTCTGTATACATGATCATTGTGTTGCTGGCCTTTATCTGCATCTTCCTGTATAAGAACCGCAAGCTGCAGTTCAGGTTAACGGTCATTAACATACTGTTTGCCATTGGCGCTATTGCCCTGCAGTACCTGAAAGTACGGGACCATGCCAATGACCTGGTGGCAGGCGGCGTTAGCATTGTATCCGCCACCTACCTGCCGGGCGCTTTTCTGCCGGTGCTGATCCTGGTTTTCCTTTTCCTGGCCGCCCGGGGCATTTACAAAGATGAAAAGCTGATCAAATCGCTGGACCGGCTCCGGTAATTACAAATACTTCCCCGTATAGCTTTCCTTCGCCTTTTTCAATCCTGCGGGCGCGCCGGTATATAACAGGTTGCCACCGCCCGCGCCGCCTTCGGGCCCCAGGTCTATAACCCAGTCCGCGCTGCGTATCACGTCCAGGTTGTGCTCTATCACCAGTACGGAGTGGCCCTGGTCTATCAGGGCATTGAAAGAGTTCAGCAGCTTCTTGATATCATGGAAGTGCAAGCCCGTGGTGGGCTCGTCAAAAATGAAGAGGATATGCCCCTGCGCACGGCCCTTGCCCAGGAAAGAGGCCAGTTTCACACGCTGCGCCTCCCCGCCGCTCAGGGTATCGCTGCTCTGGCCCAGCTTCACATATCCCAGCCCCACATCGCTGAGGGGGCGTATCTTGTTGCTAACGTCCTTTTCGTCCTTAAAGAATTCCAGCGCCTCGTCCACTCCCATTTCCAGCACATCATAAATGTTTTTGCCCTTGTAGGTCACTTCCAGCACCTCGTCCTTAAAGCGCTTGCCGCCGCAGCTTTCGCAGGTAAGGTGCACGTCTGCCAGGAACTGCATTTCGACTACCACTTCCCCTTCTCCCTTGCAGGCGTCGCAACGGCCGCCATCCACGTTAAAGGAGAAATGCTTGGGCTGGAAACCGCGCATTTTGCTCAGTGGTTGTTTGGAGAACAGGTCACGGATCTCGTCGTAGGCTTTGATGTAGGTAACGGGGTTGGAACGGGATGACTTGCCGATAGGGTTCTGGTCGATCATCTCTATCTGCGTAATGTCATCCACCGCGCCTTTCAGCGCCCGGTGCTGGCCTACCCGCTCGGCAAACTCCCCTTTCAGCTTCATCAGCGCGGGATACAGTATCTGCTTTACCAGCGTGGTTTTGCCGGAGCCGCTTACGCCGCTCACCACGCACAGCACCTGCAGCGGGAAGTCTACAGTAATGTCCTTCAGGTTATGCTGCCGGCAGCCTTCCAGCGTAATGGCTTTTTTCCATTTGCGTACATGGGTGGGCGGCTCTATGGTGAGCTGCCCGCTGAGGTACTTACCGGTAAGGCTTTTGCTGTCCTTCAGTATCTGCTGGTAGTTGCCGGCGAATATTACTTCCCCGCCCAGGTGGCTGGCCAGGGGGCCCATATCTATAATGTAGTCTGCTTCCTCCATCATCTGCTCGTCATGTTCCACCACCACTACGGTATTGCCCAGGTTGCGCAGCTCTTTCAGCACGCCGATAAGGCGGTGCGTATCACGCGCATGCAGGCCGATGCTTGGCTCGTCCAGTATGTACAGGGAGTTGGTCAGGTTGCTGCCCAGGGAGCGGGTGAGCTGTATGCGCTGGCTTTCGCCGCCGCTGAGCGTATTGGCCACGCGGTTCATGGTAAGGTAGCCCAGGCCTACGTCCAGCAAGGTTTTAATACGGTGGTGCACCTCGATCAGGATACGCTTGGCCACCTGCTGGTCGTACTCGCTGAGCTGTAGCTCGTCAAACCATTGTTTCAGGTCGGTAACCGGCATGTCTACCAGGTCGGCAATGCTTTTGCCGCCTACCCGGATGTAGAGCGCTTCCTTGCGCAGCCGGCCGCCCCTGCATTCCGGGCATACGGTACGGCCGCGGTAGCGCGCCTGCAGCACCCGGTATTGTACCTTGTACAGGTTCTGCTCCACCATCTTGAAGAACTCATGGAGGCCGTAAAAATGCTCGTTGCCGGTCCACAGCAACTGCTGCTGCTCATCTGTCAGCTCTGCAACAGGCTTATGCACCGGGAAGTTGAACTTGCGGGCCGCTTTGATCAGCGTTTCCTTGTACTCGCCCATTTTCTCCCCGCGCCAGGGCGCAATGGCGCCTTCGTATACACTCAGGCGTTTGTCGGGTATCACCAGGTCCGGGTCTATGCCCAGCACCTGCCCAAAACCTTCGCACACCGGGCAGGCGCCATAAGGATTATTGAAAGAGAACAGGTTCGGCACCGGTTCTTCAAATTGTATACCGTCCAACTCAAAGCGGTTGGTGAAGTGCTGTTGGGTGCTGCCATCCACTTCCAGCAGGCAATCGCCTTCACTTTCATAAAAGGCCGTTTGCACACTGTCTGCTATCCGGTGCTTGTCGTCTTCCTCAAACTCCTTCACTACAATGCGGTCTATCAGCACAAAAACGGCTTCCGGCAGCGCCGGTTTCTTTTGTTCCAGCAGTTCCTCTATGCGCAGCAACTGCCCGCCTTCCTTTTCCTTCACATACATACGGGAAAATCCTTTCTGCATCAGGATGTTCAGCTCCTCCTTTACATCCCGTTTGGCATGACGGCGGAAAGGTACCAGTATCTGTACCCTGGCGCCCAGGGGCAGGCGGGTGATAAAGTCCACCACATCGCTCACCTCATGTTTTTTCACCAACTGCCCGGATACAGGGGAATAGGTTTTCCCGATGCGGGCAAAGAGCAGCCGCAGGTAATCATAGATCTCCGTCATGGACCCCACGGTGGAGCGGGGCGTACGGGTGATCACCTTCTGTTCTATGGCAATGGCCGGGCAAATGCCCTTGATATAGTCCACATCCGGCTTGTTCATCCGCATGAGGAACTGGCGGGCGTAAGCGCTGAGGCTTTCCGCATAGCGGCGCTGCCCCTCGGCATACAGGGTGTCCATGGTCAGGGACGACTTGCCGGAGCCGGACACCCCGGTCACCACTACCAGCTTGCTGCGGGGAATGCTCACGCTTACATTCTTCAGGTTATGTACCCTTGCTCCCTTTATGAAAATATGATCTTGTGTGTTAACTGACTGATCGTCAACTACCGTTTCCTGTTTCTTAACTTTTGTAGCCATGATTGTTGGGCAAATTCTTCGAAAAATAAAGACAATCTGAACACCCTTTCCCAATGGTCCGAATGTAAATTCGAAAGTACGGTATAAAATCCAAAAAGCAGTGGCGGGGTGCCAAACGGCCGCCGGCGCTCACATTTAAAGGTGATAAATAAAGCAATGCGCTAATATCGGTTGAAAGATATATAACTGCTGATACTGTTGCAGTTATAACGCATCCCGGCCCGGGGCGGCCATGCCTGCGGGTTTTATTCGGAAAATAGGTATCATTTTTAGGTTACGGGAACTTGTTTTTTTAAAGTATTCAATTATATTTGCAATAGACGTGAACTATACCTAGATTTGGCGAGGCCTAAGGACAATTACGAACTTTAACCAAAAAAACAGCAAAACTATAGCATAAACTCTACTTAACCAACACAACCTACAGACTGTTAAGTCCGTATTATTTACTAACCCGTCTATTAGTAGAAGTTTATGCAGATAACGTATAAATTAAGTGACGAGCAACTGATCACCCTCTTCAAAAAGGGACACACTTCGGCTTTAGAGGAGCTGGTACACCGGCATAAGGACAAGCTGTTTACTTCCATCGTTTTACTGGTAAAAGATCCCTTTCTGGCAGAAGATATTTTTCAGGATACATTTATTAAGATCATTGACACGATCCGTGCGGAACGGTATACTGAAAAAGGAAAGTTCCTTCCCTGGGCTATGCGCATTGCCCATAACCTCTGCGTAGACCACTTCCGGAAGATCAAGCGCACGCCTGTGATCAAGACCAGCGATGATAAGGACATTTTCAACATGCTGGGGTTCAGCGACGGTTGCGCGGAAGACAGGATGATCACCCGCCAGAGTCATGACCGGGTACGTAAGATGCTGGACATGCTGCCGGAAGAGCAACGGGAAGTGATCATTTTACGGCATTACGCAGAACTGAGTTTTAAAGAAATTGCAGACCTCACGCAAGTGAGCATCAATACCGCATTAGGTCGTATGCGTTATGGCCTGATCAATCTCCGGAAGATGATGACGGAGAAGCAGATTTGTTTGTGATCCCTTTTTTGCTTGCCATCAACGGGCGGCCGGATGTAATGTCCGACCGCTCGTTTATTTTTTAGCTTCTTTCAAACACCATCGCTGTCCCCTGGCCCACGCCCACGCACATGGTGGCCAGCGCATACCGTGCTTCCGGCCGCCGCCGCAGCTCATGCAGCAAGGTGGTAGTGATACGGGCGCCGCTGCATCCCAGCGGGTGACCGATAGCAATGGAGCCGCCATTTACATTCACCAGCTCCGGGTTCAGCTCCAGGTCGCGGATACAGGCCAGGGACTGGCAGGCAAAAGCCTCGTTCAGCTCCACCAGGTCCAGTTGCCCCGCTGCAAGGCCGGCCCGCTGCAGGGCTTTCCGGGTGGCCGGTACCGGCCCTATGCCCATGATGGAAGGATCTACCCCGGCTACCGCCATGGCCTTTACCTGCGCCAGCGGCTTTAGCCCGAAGCGCTGCAGCGCACTTTCAGCAACGATCAGCACCATGGAAGCGCCGTCATTGATACCGGAGGAGTTGCCGGCGGTCACGCTGCCGTCTTTGGCAAAGGCAGGCTTCAGGGCGGCCAGCTTCTCCAGGGAGGTTTCCCGGGGATGCTCGTCTTTGGCAAATACCACCCGCTCTTCCCGGTTGGGGGTAATTTCCACGGGTACGATCTCCGCCTGCCAACGGCCTGCTTCCAGGGCCGCCCGGTATTTCTGCTGGCTGCGGAAAGCGAAGAGGTCCTGCTCCTCCCGGCCAATGCCCCACTGCCGGGCCAGGTTCTCCGCGGTTTCTCCCATGGAATAAGGGTAATACATGTCCGCCAGTTTTTTATTGGTAAAGCGCCAGCCAATGGTGCTGTCATATATCTCCGTGCTGCGGCTGAAAGGCCCTTCCGATTTGGCCATTACAAAAGGGGCGCGGGTCATGCTCTCCACCCCGCCGGCCAGGTACACTTCCCCCTCTCCGCACATGATCGCCCTGGCTGCGTCCATAATGGCCTGCAGGCCGCTGGCGCAAAGACGGTTCACGGTATTACCGGCCACCGTAACCGGCAGGCCGGCCAGCAGCACCGCCATGCGGGCCACGTCCCGGTTGTCTTCCCCGGCCTGGTTGGTAGCGCCGGCTATCAGGTCCTCAATGGCGGCGGGGTCCAGCCCCGGGTTACGCTCCAGCAACGCACGGACCATCAGGGCCAGCATATCATCCGGCCTTACGGTCCTGAGCGCTCCGCCATAGCGGCCTATCGGCGTACGTACCGCGTCTACGATATAAGCAGTCTGCATTTGTTAAAATTGAGGTGTAAATGTAGGGAAAACCTTGCTTACAACTATTTCCCTTATCTTTGCAGTTGCTTTCCGACTGCCGTAAGGCAGCCATCTGCTCATTTAACGACTGACTGATCATGAAACGGCAAGCTCCACCCGGCATAGCGGGGAGTGTACAGACAACTACTTAAACCATGAAATCTGATAAGCAAAATATCCGGCACCTGAGCCTGCCGGCCCTGCAGGAGTATTTCAGCACCATCGGGGAAAAGCCATTCCGTGCCAAACAGGTGCACGAGTGGCTGTGGCAGCGGCATGCCACCAGCTTTGAGGCCATGACCAACCTCTCCAAGCAATTGCGCAGCACCCTGGAAGCCAATTTTACCCTGCCGGCCCTGCGGGTAGACACCACCCAGCATAGTACGGACGGCACCATCAAAAGCAGGTTCCGCCTGCACGATGGGCACCTGGTAGAAGGGGTACTGATCCCCACGGAGAACCGGCAAACCGCCTGCGTATCTTCCCAGGTAGGCTGCAGCCTTAGCTGCAAATTCTGCGCTACGGGCTATATGGACCGCAAACGCAACCTGGATTTTGACGAGATCTACGACGAAGTAGCGCTCCTGAACCAGCAATCCCTTGAAGCATCCGGCAAAAAGCTGAGCAACATTGTATACATGGGCATGGGCGAGCCCCTGCTGAACTATAAGCACGTGCTGCAGTCCATTGAGCGTATTACGGCTGCCGACGGGCTGGCCATGTCGCCGCGGCGTATTACCGTATCTACCGCCGGCGTAGCCAAAATGATCCGGCAACTGGGCGACGACAAGGTGCGGTTTAACCTGGCCCTGTCCCTCCATGCCGCCAATGACAAGAAACGCAGTGAGATCATGCCCATTAACGATACCAATAACCTCAAGGTATTGATAGAGGCGCTGAACTATTTCTACAAGGCTACGCAAAGCCAGATCACCTTTGAATACATCCTCTTCCAGAATTTTAACGACTCGCTGAAGGATGCGGATGAGCTGATCCATGTTTACCGGCAGGTACCGGCAGACCTGATCAACATCATCGAGTACAACCCCATTGACAATGCGCGGTTCCAGCAACCGGACGAGGATGCCGTGGCAAAGTTCATGGATTACCTGGGCCGGCACCGGGTGAACGCCCGCCTGCGTCGCAGCCGTGGCAAGGATATAGATGCGGCCTGCGGACAACTGGCCAATAAAGGATAACGACAACAAAAAAACCTGTCAGGTTTTAAAAACCTGTCAGGCCTGATGGTATGAATAAATGCAGCAAATGAAAAAGAACAAACCTGCACAGAAAGGTTTTTCCCCTTTTAAAGAAAATAAAAAAGGCGCTGACAGGCCGGCGCCGCGTAAAAGCCGGCCGGGCGCCGAGGACAGGCCCGGGCCCGCTCCCCGTAAGCGGAACCTGGACGAAAAGCCCGCACGCCGGCATGACGATGACAGCGCCTTTCACGGCGGCGGCACCCGGGAGAAAGGCCCGGTACGTGAAACGCCCAGCGGCTTTAACCGCCAGCAATTCTTTGACCGCGCCAATGACCGCTTTGCGGATAAACAGGCCCGGAAGCAGGACCGTAATAAGTCCAAACGCGACGCGCAGCCTTCTAAAGGCAAACCGAACCGCCGCAGCGAGCAGGCGCCGGAAGGCGAAGGCATGCCGTTGAACAAATACATTGCCCACTGCGGCGTGTGCTCCCGCCGGAAAGCAGTGGACTATATCAAGGAAGGTAAAGTAACGGTAAACGGTCAGCTCATCCAGGAGCCGGCATTCAAAGTAACACCCAATGACGTGGTGAAATTAGGCACCAGGCGCATCTCCATCCAGAAAAACCTGGTATACATCCTGCTGAACAAGCCCAAAGGCTATATTACCACCACCGACGATCCCGAAGGCCGCCAAACCGTGATGGAGCTGGTGGCAGATGCTACGGGGGAAAGAGTATTCCCCGTGGGCCGCCTGGACCGCAACACCTCCGGCCTGCTGCTGCTGACCAACGATGGCGAGCTGGCCCAGAAGCTGGCGCACCCCCGGCACAACATCAAAAAAATATACCAGGTGGGGCTGGACAAGCCGCTCACCAAAGCCGACTTTGAACAGATACTGCAGGGCGTGACCCTGGAGGACGGCGTGGCCCTGGTAGATGCCCTGGGATATGTGGACAGCAAGGATAGAACGCAACTGGGCATCGAGATACACAGCGGCAGGAACCGCATTGTGCGCCGCATATTCGAGCACCTGGGATACAAGGTGGAGAAACTGGACCGCGTGATGTACGCAGGGCTCACCAAAAAGAACGTCAACCGTGGTAAATGGCGTTTTTTAACAGATAAAGAAGTTATTCTGCTGAAACACTTTAAATAAACCGTTATAGCTTCGCAGCTCATACATTTATGCGCATCAACGATCTCCTGGTAAAAGTTACAGACGACTATATTGTATTGAACAAGCCGGCCGGCCTGCTGACCATACCGGACCGGCACGATAACGAGATCCCATCCCTGCAGACCTTACTGAAAAAAGCCTACAGTAATATCTTTACCGTGCACCGGCTGGACAGGGACACCAGCGGCCTGATCCTGTTTGCCCGCAACGAAGCCGCCCACCGCTACTTTTCCCAGCTCTTTGAATCGCGGGAGGTGAAGAAGTATTACGCAGGCCTGGTATCCGGCCAGCCGGTACCGCTCCAGGGCAGCATCGACGAGCCGATCATGGAGCACCCGGTGCAAAAAGGTAAAATGGTGGCCAATCGCAAAGGCAAGGCGGCGCTGACTGACTACGAAGTGCTGGAGACATTCGGGCTGTACAGCTTTGTACGGCTGCAGATCCATACCGGCCGTACCCACCAGATACGGGTGCATATGAAGCACCTGGGACACCCCATCGTGGTAGACGAGCTATACGGCAATCCCGCGCCCATACTACTTTCCGCTATCAAGAAAAAATACCGGCTGGGTAAATATACCGAGGAGGAGCGCCCGCTGCTGGGCCGCCTGGGCCTGCATGCCTGGCAATTGCACTTTACGGACAATAAGGGCGTGGAGCAGCAACTGGAAGCGCCTTTACCAAAGGATATGCAGGCGGTGCTGAACCAGTTGAGGAAGAACAGGTAAAAATAAAAAAACGGGGAAAAATCCCCGTTTCGTAAAAATCAAAAACCAACCATTAAAAATTCTTATGAATAAAAGCCTGCCAGGCATTTGCGCGGCGGCTCCATTACTTGCTTAATATTTGCGCAGCCACCAGCCGGGGCTGCTATTAACCTTAACAAAGATCTTCGCCTATTTGTTCGGTTGCGGCGTCGTTCTCAGGTAAGGCTTAATGATCTTATGCCCTTTCGGGAACCTGGCCGGGATATCCTCCGTGGCCACTGCCGGCACCACGATCACATCTTCCCCCTCTTTCCAGTCGGCCGGGGTAGCTACGCTATACTGGGCCGTTAGTTGCAGGGAGTCGATCACACGCAGCACTTCGAAAAAGTTCCTTCCTGTAGAGGCCGGGTAGGTGATGGTCAGTTTCACCTTTTTATCCGGGCCAATGACAAACAGCGACCTTACGGTAAAGGTCTCTGATGCATTGGGATGGATCATGCCGTACAGGTTGGCTACCTTTTTATCTTCATCCGCTATGATCGGGAAAGTCACCTCACACTGCTGTGTTTCGTTGATATCGTTGATCCAGCCCAGGTGCTTGTCCAGCGGGTCTACGCTCAGCGCCAGCACCTTTACGTTGCGTTTGGCGAATTCATCCTTCAGCAGGGCCGTTTTACCCAGCTCGGTAGTGCATACCGGGGTATAATCCGCCGGGTGCGAAAACAGTACGCCCCAGCTATCTCCCAGGTATTCGTAAAAATCAATGTCCCCCTGTGTGGTCTTCGCCTGGAAATTCGGCGCTATATCTCCTAATCTTAAGCTCATGGTACATCTATTTATGACACCAAATGTAGTAATTTCCTACAAATTTTATAGACTTTAGGGAAGTTTTTTATAAATTTTTTCCCTACCCCGGCCGGGGTAGGGAAAGGTGTTAACAAACAGTCAGGATCAGGGGTTACACGGGCGTGCCAGGTATGGGATTAATGCAGGGGTCTTTCAATGGTGATGTTGTTTCCAGGCGTAATAGGCCATCGTATATTTCAGATCGTCTGTCAGGTTCGCTTCCTGCCGGGCCACGGTCTCTTCGAAATCCAGCTCCAGGTAGCCGAGGTAGAGTTCGTAGCTTTTGCCCAGCAGCGCCATGCACTGGTCTATCTGCTGCTCATGCGCCACCGTTTCCCGGGCCGGCTCCGGTGTTACTTTGGTGATGTAATAGCACTCGCCTTCGGTGTACTCTATCCACCGGCCCTGCTGCTGCAGGCGGGGACGGCTTAACTGGAAGCGCATGTTATCAAAAACCACTGCTTCTCCGTGGCTGGCCTCCAGGTCTATTACTTCCGGTACCTGCCGCATATCTTCCAGGTGCTGCACAATGCTCATCTGGATGGCATCATTCATGTGCCCGCTATGGCGCAGCATCTCGTTCAGCACATCGTAGTTAGTGATGAAATCACAACGGCGCCAGCCGCCATCTCCCTGTATATATCCCCAGAAGGTGAGATAATTGGACTCATCCAGTATGACCTGCCCGATGGAAATGGCCCGGCATTGCATGGTGGCGGCCGCATCGGCTTTGCCTACTAAAACTTTTCTTTGTGCGGGTGTTTGCTGTGCTTGTACCTTCTTCATAGCTCAGGTGTTTAATAACAATAGCAAAACTACCCGGGCTGCACGCAGGGGATTTGCGTAGTGAAATTTCTTTATTTTTACCCCCCTAAAACCTGCTCCATGCCCAAGAATAAAGATGCGCTTTCCCGTTACCGCTGGATAGATGAAAGGCTGCGCAACAAGCGTTTGCCCAGGCCTACGCTGGAAGCGCTCATTGCCTACGTATCGGAAAAAATGGATGCCAGCATCTCCACCCGCACCATACAGAAGGATATACAGGATATGCGGCAGGACCCGGAGCTGAACTATATGGCGCCCATCGTATATGACCGCAGCAGCGGCACTTACCGCTATGAGGACGATGCCTATTCCATCAGCAATATTCCTATTGAAGAGGCCGACCTGCAGGGGCTGGAGATCGCCATCGGCATACTGGAACAGTTCCGCAGCCTGCCCGTGGTACAGCAGTTCGAGGATGCCATACTGAAAATAGCGGCCAGCCTCAAAATGAACCGGCAGGCGCTGGAGCATAAAGGGCTGATCAGGTTTGCACGCGCCACCCAGTACAAGGGCGCAGAGCATATCCCGGAAATAGTGGACGCCATCAAAACCCTGGAAGTGATCCGCATTGCCTACCAGAGCTTTGACCGCAATGAGCCGAAGGAGCACTGGGTAGAGCCCTACCACCTGCGCGAGTACCAGCACCGTTTTTACCTGATCGGCAAAAGCCAGAAAGCCAAGGGCGGCACCCTGCTCACCTTTGCGCTGGACAGGATCGTGAAGCTGTGGCCTACCAACCAGCATTTTGATGAAAAGAATTTTGACGATGCCAGCTATTACCAGCACGCCATTGGCATTACCGTGCTGGAAGGCGCGCCGGAAAATGTAGTACTGTCCTTTACGCCCCACCAGGGTAAGTATGTAAAATCACAGCCCCTGCATGCTACCCAGCAGGTGCTTATTGACAACGCGCAGGAATGCCGTATATCCCTTCACGTGGTGATCAACCACGAGCTGCAGATGCTGCTGCTGGGCTATGGCGCCAATGTAAAAGTGCTGGCGCCGGAGCAACTGGTAAAAAAAATGGCGGCCGAAACAGCCGCCATGCATGGATTGTATAAATAAATTTTACTTACCCGGCATTTTGAACAGGCTTTCATCCACCGGCTTGTTCACTTCCACTTTGGTAACGCTGATCTTGCTGCCAATCGGCTCCTGCGTGGTAAGGGCGGGATACACATACCCATTGTCCGTTTTCTTATAGTCAGACAGCATGGTGGCAATATCCATTTCCTGCCCCTGGGCGCTCACCCGGCTTTCGATCTTGTCAATGTAGTAGGTATTGGCATCCACGAACAAATGCGTGACCGAGCCGTTCTCATTGATCACCTTCAGCTTGTACGCCTCCACGCCGGCGGTGGTCTCCTTTCCTTCCAGGGTTACCGTCCGGCCCCTGGACTTGTAGTCATACAGCTCTCCTGCCAGGTCCAGGCGGGGCTGCATGGCACGCACCATACCGGAGTCCATCTCTTTGGGCTCGGGGCTCTGAAAGGGCATCTGCATCCAGCCGCCGTTGCGGGTCACCACCTGTATATTGTTGGAGCCCATTACTTCAAACTCCATCCGCACGGCCTTATCGTTCACTACCCACAATTTGATGGGGATCTCCATACCCCGCATTTCCATAATCCCTTCTGTATACATGGTTTCCATGTTCTTTAACTTATCGCGGCCGCCCATGGCGGCTATGTGCTTGTTTACGATCTCGTCCACGCTTTGTGCGTAGGCACTGCATGCCAGGACGAAAGCGGCGGCTATCAGGGTCAACGTTTTGCTCGGTTTCATAAAAATGTATTTTTAGACACCACAAAATACAAGAATTGCACCAATCCTGCCCTATCTTTATCCAATGAACGCTTTCCAGCTTTCCGGCAACCTGATAGACATCCTGCAACAGGAAATATACCCGGCCACCGTGCACATAGCGGACGGCCGCATTCAACAGATCGTGCGGGAGAAACAGCCCTATGAGCAGTACCTGCTGCCGGGCTTTATAGACGCGCATGTGCATATTGAAAGCTCCATGCTTACCCCGGCGGAATTTGCCCGGCTGGCCGTAGTGCATGGCACCGTGGCCACCGTGTCGGACCCGCATGAAATAGCCAATGTGCTGGGCGTGGAAGGCGTGCAGTACATGATTGACAACGGCAGGCAAGCGCCGTTCAAATTCTGCTTCGGCGTCCCTTCCTGCGTGCCCGCCACACCTTTTGAAACCGCCGGCGCCACCGTAAGCGTAGCGGATGTAGAGGCCCTGCTGCAAAGCCCGGACATCAGGTACCTGTCTGAAATGATGAACTTCCCCGGCGTGCTGCAGCAGCAGCCGGAGGTAATGGCCAAGATCGCCGCGGCCAGGCGGGCCGGCAAGCCGGTGGACGGACATGCGCCGGGCCTGCGGGGCGCCGATGCACAGCGGTATATTGCCGCCGGCATCAGTACGGATCATGAATGCTTTACCCTGGAGGAAGCGCAGGACAAGCTGCAGTACGGCATGCACATATTAATACGGGAAGGCAGCGCCGCCAAGAACTTTGATGCCCTGATCCCACTGCTGCACGAGCACCCGGAAAAGATCATGTTCTGCAGTGACGACAAGCACCCGGACAGCCTGGTGGAAGGCCACATCAACCTCCTTGTAAAACGTGCGCTGGCGCTGGGCATAGACCTGTTCAAAGTACTGCGGGCCGCCTGCGTGAACCCTGCTCTCCACTACCAGCCGGGAACAGGGCTGCTGCGGGAAGGCGACCCGGCAGACCTGATCATTATCGACAATACTACCGACTTTAATATCCTGGCCACTTACATCAACGGCACGCAGGTAGCCGCCGCCGGCAAAACCCTGATAGCGCCCGTGCCTGCCGGCATTCTCAATAATTTTGAATGCCGCCCGCACCAGCCGTCGGATTTTCGCATACCCGCTGCAGGCAAGGACGGGCAGCCCGTGAACGTGCACGTGATAGAAGCGCTGGACGGTCAACTGATCACCAACAATATTCACGCAGCCCTGCCGGTAACGGATGGAGCGCTGTACAGCGATCCCGCCCGGGATATATTGAAGCTTGCCGTGGTGAACCGCTACCAGCCCGCCCCTGTAGCGCTGGGCTTTATCCGGAATTTCGGCTTTACTACCGGCGCCATCGCCTCCTCCGTGGCGCATGACAGCCACAACATCATTGCCGTGGGCGTGGACGATGAAAGCCTCTGCGCTGCAGTGAACGCCGTGATACAGGAGCAGGGCGGCATCAGCGTGGCAGATGGCGCCAGCCTGCAGGTACTGCCCCTGCCCGTAGCAGGACTGATCAGCCCCCTGGACGGCTATGCCGTAGCGGAACGGTACAGCGCGCTGGACCAGGCGGCCAAAGGCCTGGGCAGCAACCTGGCGGCGCCTTTTATGACGCTCTCCTTCATGGCCTTGCTGGTGATCCCGCACCTGAAGCTAAGTGACAAAGGCCTGTTTGACGGGGATGCATTCCGGTTCATACCGGTCACTGCCGGCTAGTGGCCGCAGCCGCTGTAACAAACTCCACGCAGCGCATACTAATACAGCAAAGAAACCCTGACTTTGAAAAACAAGGAAACAGCATTCCTGGAGTTGATCGAGGCGCATAAAGGAATTATTCATAAGATATCCCGGATGTATATGGATACGGCGGAAGATCAGCAGGATCTTTTCCAGGAAATCATATACCAGCTCTGGCGGTCTTTTGATTCCTTCCAGCAGCAGAGCAAATTCTCTACCTGGATGTACCGGGTGGCGCTGAACACGGCAGTGGTTTTCTTTAAAAAAGAACGTAAAAAAATTAACGGCTCCGCTGAAATGCCGCTGAACATAGCGGCGGAAGACAGTCCCGCCGCACAAAAAGAGCTACAACTGGCGCACTTCTACAAGGCCGTACAAAAGCTGGAGAAAATAGAGAAAGCATTGATATTTTACCATCTCGAAAAATGCTCCCATAAAGAGATCGGGGAAAACCTGGGCATCAGCGAGGGCAATGCCCGGGTAAAGCTCAACAGGGCCAAAACAAAATTGAAAGAACTAATTAAACAACAGGGTTATGAATTTTGATGATCTGCAAGCTGCCTGGGATAGCGACAAAGGCGACGACATACCTGTACCGGGGAACCTGGAGCGGCTGAAAACCGTAAAAACGCCCGTGGAACGGATCAGGCGCAATATGCGTAATGAATTCGTGGCACAGGTGGTCTTAATAGTGATCATGGGATTTTTCCCTTCCCTGATAAAATTTCACAGCGTTTTTGTAGCTCCCTATTACATCATGTATACCATGATGGTAGCGCTCAGCATATTTTACTTCTCCAAATTCTACTTCTTCTATAAACGGCTGAATACCAACACGCTCAACTCAAAGGATAACCTGTATGAAGTGTACTATGATATTAAGCTGAACATTGAAATATATAAGGCCTTCTCTTTTTCCCTCATCCCTATCATGATCGTTATCGTAACCATGATACTCGCCAACAAACGCATGCATGACGGGAACATGGATATGCTTTCCAACAGGATCATCAGCGCGTTTATCACTGTTTTCTGCCTGGCCATTGCCCTGACCATTGCATTAACGGAACTGTGGGTAAAGCAGCTTTACGGCAAATACCTGAAGCAGATAAAGCGCGTACTGCAGGAGCTGAAGGAGGAGTAACACCGCGGCCACTCCTCCTGTAGCTTTACGATTGCCAGAGCGCGCCGCCCACGCTGTCGCGCTGTGCGCCGGTAACGGAGCTGAGCACGTTCCGCTCCTGCCGCCAGCGCAGCGCTCCTATCAGCGCCATGATCAATGCTTCCTTGAATTGTATGGTCTGCTCATCCGGTATTACCACCTTCACATTATAAGGCAGCAACTGCGCCTGTAGCTGCTGTACCATGTAGCCGTTAAAGGCGCCGCCGCCGGTGATCAGCATCTGCTGCTCCTCCGCCGGCGCATGGCCCTGCTGCAGCATGGCTACTGCGCCGGCTACCTGTATGGCTATATGATGCGTATAGGTATTGAGCTTGCCCTGTACGCTCAGGCGGGAACGCTGTACCAGGGGCAGCACGGTGCCGGTGCCAAACTCATTGGCCAGTGACTTGGGCCATTTCTCTTCATAGTAAGGCAAAGCGTTCAGCACCTCCAGCAAAGGCTTGTCCGTAAGCCCGCCGGCGGCCAGCGCCCCGTTCTCGTCATACTCCCGGCCCAGCTCCTGCGCCAGCGCATTCAGCACACGGTTGCAGGGGCAGATGTCAAATGCGGTAAATCCTTCCGGCAGGTTGGCGGATATGTTGGCAATGCCACCCAGGTTCAGCCAGTACTGGTAGCCGGACAACAGCAATTGCTCACCGATGGGCACAATGGGGGCGCCCTGTCCGCCCAGCGCTACGTCCATGGCGCGCAGGTCGCTGATCACGGGCAGACCGGTCACGGCGGCAATGGCCGCCCCCTCGCCTAACTGCGCCGTCATTTTTTCGGCCGGCATATGAAAAGTGGTATGTCCGTGAGAAGCGATGAAATGCACCTGGTGCTCCAGTTGGTGCTGTGCAATGAACTGCAGCACTTTTTGACCGATATAATGGCCGTAACGGCTGTGCAACAGCAGGTATTCCCCCGCCGGCAGGGCCGTGGCACCCGCCAGTTGCGCCACCCATTCCGGCTCATACGGCAGGCATTCCGCCGCTTTGATCACATATTCCCATTTCCCCCTCACTTCGGTCAGCTCTGCCATGGCTATATCCAGCCCGTCCAGCGAGCTGCCGGACATAATCCCTATAACGTTATATACCATTCCGAAAAAATTTTGTCAAAGATAATATGGAATCGTCCCCTTTTCCTGCATCCTGTTAACGGATCAAACCGAGCGTCACGCACATTGCTTCCGCTGGGGCATGATAACGCGAGGTTCGATCTGACCGCTAAATAACATTATTAACAGATCAAAATAATTAAGTTATGCAAAAATATCTTTCCCTGCTGCTGATGGCCTGCTTTGCTGCCCTGGCTGCCACCGCGCAGCCCCGCATCATTACCGGCACCGTGCGCGATGCCGCTACCAATGCCCTGCTGCCGAAAGTCGTTGTACGGGTAAAAGGCGGCAGCCCTTCCGCCATTACAGATGCCAAAGGCGCTTTCCGGCTGCAGGTGCCGGCAGGCCCGGTAAGGCTGCAGGCCCTCTATAGCGGCTACAACATGCAGGAGCTGCTGGTCAATGATGGCGCTACGGAAGCGCATTTCCGCCTGCAACCGGCGATGCTGCTCCAGGAACGCGAAATAGCGCAGCAAAGGAAAGCCCGGCTGGTTCACGATATGGCCATGCACAGCGCCCCGGGTGTGGCTATAGCCTATGCGGAGCGGAGAATGGCCCCGCCCCCGCCGGCCTTCAATACCGAAGATTATAGCCCTGTCAATGAAAATGATTTTCATGCGGTTACGGACCAGCCGCTCAGCACTTTTTCCGCGGATGTGGACCGGGCTTCCTACAGCAATGTGCGCCGCTTCCTGAACAGCGGCCAGTTGCCGCCGGCCGATGCGGTGCGGGTGGAAGAGATGATCAATTACTTTGATTACCAGTATGCCGCGCCCCGCGGCAAGGACCCGGTGGCCATCTACACCGATATGGCCGTGTGCCCCTGGAATCCCGCCCACCAACTGGTGCGCATTGGCCTGAAAGGCCGTACTGTAACGGCAGACAAAATACCGCCCTCCAACCTGGTGTTCCTGGTAGACGTATCCGGCTCCATGGAAGCGCCTAACAAACTGCCCCTGGTAAAGCACGCGCTCAAAACCCTGGTGCAGCAACTGCGCCCCGCAGACCGGGTGGCCATCGTGGTATATGCCGGCGCAGCCGGGCTGGTGCTGCCCGCCACTTCCGGCAGTGAAAAAACCACCATACTGGATGCACTGGACAAATTGCAGGCGGGCGGCTCCACGGCTGGCGGCGCAGGCATACAGTTGGCCTATAAAACAGCAGCCGAAAATTTCCTGAGAAACGGTAACAACCGCGTGATACTGGCCACAGATGGCGATTTTAACGTAGGCGCTTCCAGCGATGGCGAGCTGCAGCGCATGATAGAACAGGAAAGGGAACGAGGCATTTTCCTGTCCGTACTGGGCTTTGGCATGGGCAATTACAAGGACAACAAGCTGGAGCTGCTGGCCGATAAAGGTAACGGCAACTATGCCTACATCGACAATTTCGAGGAGGCCCGCCGCACTTTTGTGACGGAGTTTGGCGGCACCCTGTTTACCATTGCCAAGGATGTGAAGCTGCAGGTGGAATTCAATCCAAAATTTGTGCAGGCATACCGCCTGGTGGGCTATGAGAACCGCCTGCTGCAAAACGAGGATTTCAACAACGACCGGAAAGATGCCGGGGATATGGGCGCCGGCCATACGGTAACCGCCCTGTACGAAATTATTCCCGCCGGGGCCAGGCCCAATGCCGTTAACTGGGTGGACCCGCTCAAATACCAGCAAAAGTCCGTGATCAGCCAGGACAGCCATGAAGTGCTGACGGTAAAATTGCGGTATAAGCAGCCGGCAGACAATCACAGCCAGTTGATCACCCAGGTGCTGAGCTACCGGCAGCAGGACATGGCGCAGGCCCCGGCCGACTTCCGCATGTGCGCGGCAGTAGCCGCCTTTGGCCAGTTGCTGCGCAACTCCGCCTATAAAGGGCAGGCCAGCTATGACCAGGTGCTGGCGCTGGCCCGCGGCGCCAAAGGCGGGGACCCGGAAGGCTACCGTTCGGAATTTATACAATTAGTGAAGAAAGCGGCGCTGCTACAGTTGTAAAAGGTGAGGAGCGAAAGGTGAAGGCCGCTTTCCCTTCACCTTTCACGCTTCGCTTTTCACTATATTTCTGTATTTTGCCCCACAAACGGCAAGCAATGATCATTAATCTGAGCGACACAAATTCTTTGGTAGGTGAATGGCTAAGCGAGATCAGGAGTATGGAGGTACAGACAGACCGGATGCGTTTCAGGCGCAACCTGGAGCGCCTGGGCGAGGTAGCCGCCTACGAGATCAGCAAAACGCTCGATTACGAGGAAAAGGAAGTGCAAACGCCCCTGGGCATTGCCACCTGCCGGGTTTTAAAACAGCAGCCAGTGCTGGCCACCATTCTCCGCGCCGGTCTCGCCCTGCACCAGGGACTGCTGCATTATTTCGACAAAGCCGACCATGCTTTCATCTCCGCCTACCGCAAGCACAAAAGTGACGGCTCTTTTGATATCAGCCTGGAGTATGTGTCCAGCCCCTCCATTGAGGGCCAGGTAGTGATCCTCTCAGACCCCATGCTGGCTACCGGGGCCTCCCTGGTAAAAACCATCGAGCACCTGGAGGACCTGGGCAAGCCCAAGCACATTCACCTGGTGGTAGCCATTGCCTGCACCATTGGTATTGAATACGTTCAGCGCCATGCCAGCTCCAACCTCAGCATCTGGGCAGGCGATATTGATGACGAACTGACCGCCAAAGGGTATATTGTGCCCGGCCTTGGAGACGCCGGCGACCTGGCCTTTGGTAACAAATTGCAGCAGTAGTTCGTTATATATTATATGAATTTAATTTGAAATATTAACCGCTTTTCGTACCTTACACCGGAAAAGTGACATGTAATCCTATCCTATACCATAATGTATTAACCTTTATGAAAAAGGCATTACTATTTTTAACCATTATCCTATATTTGATCCCTGCCAGCAGGGCGCAGGACCCGCATTTCTCGCAGTTCTTTGCCTCCCCGCTGACCCTTAACCCGGCTTTTACCGGCCTGTTCTCAGGCGATTTCCGCGTAGCGGGCAACTATCGCTCCCAATGGAGAAGCATCGCCACTCCTTATGTTACCGGCACCCTTTCCGCCGACTTCAGTATATTAAAGAACGTTATATCCTATACAGATATATGGGGCGTAGGCGTAATGGCGCTGTACGATAAAACAGGGGGCGGCGCGCTGGTTTCCAATTACATTGCCATCAGCACGGCCTATCACAAAGGCCTGGACCCGGAGGGCAACCATACCCTGGCCATCGGCCTGCAGGGCGCCTGGATGCAGAAACGTGTGGACCAGAGCAAGCTGATATTTGAAAGCCAGATAGATAACAACGGCTACAACCCGGGCCTGCCCAGCAGCGAAACACTCACCAATCCTAAAATATCCTACTTTGATCCCAATGTGGGCATCCTCTATAATGGCCTGGTAGGCGAAGCTTCCAACATTTACCTGGGCGCTTCCTACTACCACATTACCCAGCCTACCGAAACCTTTATGAGCCAGAACAACAACCGGCTCAGCTACCGGTACACCATACACGGCGGCGGCTCCTTCCCGGTACATGGCATTAACCGCATACATGCCAGCGCACTGTACATGAAACAAAGCACTGCTTCGGAAACCTCTTTCGGCGCTGCTTACGGTTTTAACCTCAGCGGCGTGCCGGACGATAACCCGACCATGTTCTACCTGGGTAGCTGGTACCGCCTGAAAGACGCCATCAATCCCTATGTGGGACTGGAAATAGGCGGTTTTAACGTAGGCCTTACCTATGACCTGAACGTGTCCAGCCTCAAACCGGCCTCCAACTACCGGGGCGGCATGGAAATATCCGTCATCTACATTCACCGCTCAAACGGAAACAGCAAGTACAAGACCCTTTGCCCGAAATTCTAAACCGGCAGCCAGCTATCAGCGATTAGCTTCGTAGCTAAAAACTTGTATCTATAACTAAAAGCTAGGCGGCTAAAAGCTAATCACTAAAAGCTAATGGCTAAAAAAATTTTACCTTCGTTCCGTTGATTTTTAGTTATTTACCCGATCATTCAATTAAACTAAAAGTAACGGACCTTGTTTTCATTCAGAGAAATCGTTGCAGCAGTGCAATGTTACGGGAAGGCGCATCAATTTATCAACCGGCATAAACTGTGGAAGTGGATACTCTTACCCGGTATCATTTACTGCCTGCTGTTTATTGCCGGTATTTATTTTGTGTGGGGCTACTCCGGTGATTTTGTGAATTACCTGTTTGGCCTGCTGCCGCTGCGCACCTGGATACAGGAGTTGGAAAGCAGTTGGGTAAGCTTTGTGTTCATCCTCCTGGCCTTTTCCATCCGCATACTCCTGCTGCTACTGTATTTCTCCTATTTCAAGTATCTCTTCCTGATCATCGGCTCCCCGCTGTTTGCCTACCTGTCGGAGAAGACGGAGGCCATCCTGCAGCGCCGGGATTTCCCGTTCAGCATGGGGCAACTGATGAAAGATATTTTGAGAGGCATCAAACTGTCCCTGCGGAATATGGTGTACCAGACCATCTGCCTGCTGCTGCTGTTCATACTGTCGTTCATCCCGGTAGTAGGCTGGATCACGCCGCTGGTGGGCTTCCTGGTGGAATGCTACTTCTTCGGCTTTTCCATGATGGATTATAGCTGTGAGCGGCACCGGATGAACATGCGGCAAAGCATCGCCTTCATCAAGGAGCACCGGGGCATGGCCCTGGGCAATGGCATAGTGTTCTACCTGTTCCTGTTCATCCCCCTGCTGGGATGGCTGCTGGCCCCCTCCTACGCGGTAATAGCCGCTACCATTCACTTACAAGATAAACGCCTGCTGTAATGAATCCTGCCGGCAAAGTATACCTCATACCCACCGTATTGAGCCCGGATGCGCTGCATACCATCCCGGCCTATATTACTGCCGTGGCGCAGCGGCTGAAGGTGTTCTTTGTGGAGAACGAGCGTACCGCCAGGCGCTTCCTGAAAGCGCTGGACCGGAATATTAACATTGACGAACTGCAGTTGCACCTGATGCATGCGCATCACCCGCCGGATACGGCGCTGGCCCAGCGGCTGCTGCGGGAAGGCCATGACATTGGCATTATGAGCGAGGCCGGCTGCCCGGGCATCGCAGATCCGGGGCACCTGGTAGTACAGGCCGCGCACCGCATAGATGCCGCCGTAATACCACTGGTAGGCCCCAACTCCATCCTGCTGGCGCTGATGGCTTCCGGCATGAACGGGCAAAACTTCCAGTTCACCGGTTACCTGCCGGTAAAACCGCCAGAGCGTACAAAGGCCATCCGGGAGCTGGAAACGCTCTCCCAGAAGAAAGACCAGACACAGATATTCATTGAAACACCTTACCGGAACAATCAACTGCTGAAAGACATACTGGCCCATTGCCGGGAAGAGACGCGGTTATGCATTGCAGCGGACATTACGGGCGCCGATGAGTACATTCATACCAAAACCATCCGGGAATGGAAAGCCGCCCTGCCGGAGCTGCATAAAAAGCCGGCCATTTTCCTGCTGTACGCCGCCGGTTAAAAAGGCACTTCCCGTTTGTTGGTAATGGGGTCCGTAACGGATACGATACTGTCTACAATAAAAGGGCTGAAACCGCGCCAGGGCAGGGCGCCCAGGTACTCCCTGTAATGCAGCTCCACCAGCTTGCCGCTGCAGGTCATGAGCTTTTGCGCCACACGTTCATCCACCACGGAAAATTCAAATTCATTGGACTGGATGGAGCCTGGCTGCCTGGACCTGTAGCCGGTCTGGATCAGCCGGCCCTCATAGGTTTTAAAAATGTAGCCTTTTTGAACAAAGAAATTGAGCTCGCCGGCCTTCACGCCACGGCCAAATACAAAATAATACTTGTAGGCAATGAACCCGGCCAGCAGGAGCACAATAATGCCCACTACGAGTAAGACGAACCTGCGCATGCTTTGAGTTTGAAGAAGGAAGTAAGATGTATGAAATAAGAAGTATGATATAGGATGTAAGACATCTACCTTGTGCCCTTTCTTACTTCCTACATCTTACTTCTTACTCTCTATTTCTACAGCCCGTATCTATCTATCATATAAATCAGTGCCGCCATGCTGAAAGCGCCCAGCTCCAGCTCCCGCTTATTCACCGCTTCAAACACATCGGAGGCGGCATGATGCACGTCAAAATAACGCTGGGAGTCCGGAGAAAGTTCACCCATGGGCGTGCCCAGGGCTTCATTTAACATCCCTACATCCACACCGCCGCCTACTTCGGAGAAATCGTACAGGCCATAGGGCAGGAACAGGTTTTTCCAGCTTTCCACCTTGGCCCGCTGCGCCGGCGACATGGTGAGGGTAAAGCCACGCGGCGTAAAGCCGCCGGCATCGCTTTCCAGCGCAAAGAGATGATGCTCGCCGGCCGCCCTGGCAGCATCTGCATACTTTTTAGCGCCGCGGGTGCCGTTCTCCTCGTTGGCAAACAGCACTACCCGCAGGGTACGTTTGGGGCGTATGCCCAGGGCCTTGAACGCGCGCAGCACTTCTATGGACTGCACGCAGCCGGCGCCGTCATCGTGCGCACCTTCATTCACGTCCCAGGAGTCCAGGTGACCGCCTACGGTAATGATCTCGTCCGGGTGCTCGCTGCCCCGCAGTTCCGCTATCACATTATGCCCGATGGTGTCCGGCAGGAAGCGGCAACTGGTATGCAGGTATAGCTTCATATCTTTGTCATCCCTGATACGGTCGCTCAGCAGATCCGCATCTTCCAGCCCGATGGCTACCGCCGGTACTTTGGGAAAGGAATCATTGTAGCGCATAGCCCCGGTATGCGGGAAATTATCGGCGGCATGCGACATAGAACGCACGATCACCGCCAGCGCACCGTATTTGGCAGCCCTGCTGGCGCCATCTGCACGGTACATGAATGCGTCGCCGTAGGCATGGAAGGTTTTGATGAACCGGGGGTTAAAATGGTAGTTATAAAAAACGATCTTTCCTTTTACCTCATCCTTTTTCGCCTCCAGGTCATCGAAGGAGCTTACTTCCAGCACCGGCGCGGTAATGCCGGCAGGATCGCTGCCTACGGAATTGCCCAGGGCCGTTACCTGCAGGGGCGGCACAAAATCACGGCGTTTGGAGATAATGCGCACTTCCTCCTTGTCGCCTCTTACCCAGTGCGGCACCATGCACTCCTGCAGGTATACCGTGTCTGCACCGGCAGCCTGCAGGGCCTTTACGCCCCATTGCTCCGCTTTGTACATCTCCGGCGATCCGGCCAGGCGGCCGCCGATCTCCTTGGTAAGTATCTTTAAATTTGCATAGGCGGTGCTATGCGTAAGCACTTCATCGGCCAGTTTGCGTAACTGTACGGAATCTTGGTCGTGTTGTTGCGCAGTGGCTACAGATATGGAAAAGACAAATGAAATTGGCAAAAGGCAACGTAGCATAAAGCAGGCAAATTTTGCGCTAAAGCTAATAAATAGAACGCTTAACGCAAAACGCCTGAAGCTTAATGCCGAACGCTTAATGCAAAATGTTATCTTTGCGGATGACGCCCGGCGTTAAGCATTTTGCGTTCAGCGTTAAGCATAAAAAAGGTAATTCCATGCGAATTGGTATAGTATGTTACCCTACCTATGGAGGTAGCGGTGTGTTAGCTACAGAACTGGGCAAGGCCCTGGCGGATAAAGGGCATATGGTGCATTTCATCACCTACCAGCAACCGGTACGGCTCAACGCTTTTCACGCAAATATCTATTATCACGAGGTGCAGGTGCCTACCTATCCGCTGTTCGATTTTCCGCCCTACGAGTCCGCCCTCAGCAGCACCATGGTAGATGTGATATTGAACCAGCACCTGGACCTGCTGCATGTGCATTATGCCATACCCCACGCCAGCACGGCCTACCTGGCCAAACAGATCGTGGGCAAACAGGGCCGGGTAGTGCCTTTTATCACTACGCTGCATGGAACGGATATTACGCTGGTGGGCAAAGACAAGACCTATGCGCCGGTGGTGTCCTTCTCGATCAACGAATCAGACGCCATTACCGCCGTTTCCAACAACCTGCGGGAAGAGACCTACAAATCATTCCAGATAGAGAAGGATATTGAGGTGATCTACAACTTTGTGGACCTGGAGCGTTTCAAACGCCGCGACCTGGCCCATTTCCGGCAGGCCATTGCGCCCAACGGCGAAAAGATATTACTGCACGTGTCCAATTTCCGCAAGGTAAAGCGGGTGCCCGATGTGGTGAAAGTATTCCAGCGGGTACGGCAGCAGCTACCTGCCAAGCTGCTGCTGGTAGGCGACGGGCCGGACCGCCCCACCATTGAGTGCATGTGCCGTGAGCTGCACTTATGCGACGATATCCGTTTTGTTGGCAAACAGGAGCAGTTGGAAGATGTGATGTCCATCAGCGACCTGTTCCTGCTGCCCTCCGAATATGAGAGCTTTGGCTTGGCCGCCCTGGAAGCCATGGCTTCCCAGGTGCCGGTATTGTCTTCCAATGCAGGCGGGCTGCCGGAGGTGAATATTCATGGCAAAACCGGCTTTCTCAGCCCGGTGGGAGATGTGGCCGGCATGGCCGCGCACGCCGTGGAGCTGCTATCAGACGAAAACAAGCTGGCTGCGCTGCGCAAAGGCGCGCTGGAACAGGCGCAGCGTTTTCACATCAGCAACATTGTACCGCAGTATGAAGCGTTGTATGAAAGAGTGAGAGAAAAAGCGGCAGCTACTACCGCTATCTCTTCATGATCCAGTATTCAGGGTTCTGCTTGGCAGTGCCTTTGTATATCTGCAACTCTACCTCACCCTGGTTCTCTATATCGTTGGTGCTGGCCGTGCCTATCATCTGGCTGGTCCTTACTTTGTCACCTGTTTTAACAGTAACGGTCTGCAGCCGCACATAGTTGGTAAAATACTGGCCATGCCGTATCATGACCACGTACCCGCTGCCGGGAATGACCATCACCCTTCTTACCTCTCCTTCAAAAATGGCCCTGACAGCCGCGCCTTTGGAAGTGGCGATAATGATACCATCGTTCTCCACGTTGATTCTTTCCATTACGGCATGATGCTGCCGCCCGAAATGCCCGATGATATTGCCGTTGGTTACCGGCCAGGGCAGCTTGCCCCTGTTGTTCTCAAATCCTTCTGACAGCGCCAGCGCTTCCGGTGTAGCCTCCAGTACGTTGGAGCTGCGGGGCGCAGGCGTTTCTTCCACCGGTGCGGGTTTAGGTGTTTCCGCGGGGGGAGGCGCAGCAACGGTAGCAGTATTATTGGCGGCAGCGGCAGCAGCAGCGGCCTTCCTGGCGGCTTCTTCCCTTCTACGCCTTTCCTCCGCCGCCTTCCTGCGGGCCAGCTCTTCGGCCTCGGCTTTCCGGCGCGCTTCTTCTATTTCCCGACGGATCACGGCGCGTATGGCGGACTGTACCTGCTGGGCATCCTTCTTCCGTTTGTTGATATCTGCGAGCAACTCTTTTTCACGGCCTTTCAGCTTGCTCAGCACTTCGTCCTTCTCCTTTTTATCTTCCTCCAGTGTTTTGCGCTGCTCCTGTTCGGATTCCAGGGTTTGGGCGCGTTTCTCTTTCTGGCCCTGCAGGTGCGCTATCTTTTTATTGAGCAGCTCCTGCGTTTCCACGATGTTGTCCGCCTGCCTGCGACGGTAATCGCGGTACTGCTTCAGGTACTGGTAGCGCCGGATGGCATCGTTAAAACTCTGTGCGGAGAACACAAAGTTCAGCATGTCATACGCGCTGCGGTTCTTATAGGCATATACCACCAGTTGGGCATATTGCGCCTTCAGGGTATCCAGGTCCTTTTGCAGTGTTTTTACATCGCGGTAGGCAGTATTGATATCACGGTTTATAAAGGTGATCTCTTCATTGATATTATTGATCAGGCGGGTACGCAGGTAGATCTTGTTCCGCAGCGCCCGCAACTGGCCCAGGCTCTCGCGGGTGGAGCGCTTGGTTTCCTTCAGCGCCTGGTTGGCTTCATCTATTTCTTTCTGCAGCTCTCTTTTTCTGCGCTCCAGGTCCTCCCGTGAAAGCTGATTATTGTTCTGCGCCTGCAAAGCGGCAGGCACTAACCAAATAATGAGCAGGAACGGGATAAGCTTCTTCAGATACAACATGATCATTTGTTAAAGTTAAATTCCAAATTCCAGAAATTCCAAATTCCAAAACCCAAATTCCAAAATTCAGGCAGGCTTCCCATACTGCTGAATTATTATCAAGTAGCCAGGCGATTACATTCAGTTTGGAATTTGGACCTTGGAATTTGGAATTTTATTCCCTTGTATAACCGGACACAGGCACATTGAAAGGAAAGCTCAGCGGCTGGTCAAAATCCATGCGGTTAAAATCCATCGCGATACGGGTAATGCGCTGCTCCTCCACAAAAATGCGCCGGCGGGTCGGGAACCGGTGGCCGGCCACCTCCTTATACTCTCCATAGGTAAGCTCGCAGGAACGGTGGCGGATGCTGTCCTTGTCCATTACCTTGCTCTGCTGCAGCAGGTAATCATCTGCAAACACATTGAAAAGGCTGGTATACAGGCTGCTGTCGCAACTGAAGGAGATAATGGCCGGGGTGGCCACCACCTGGTAGATGGAGTCTGTTAAAAACACCGGGTTGCCAATGATCATATCCTGCAGGGTGCTGAAATCAAACGGTATGTTCAGCAGGTCTTTGGCATCGCTCAAGGCGCGCAGGTACAGTTTCTTGTTGAACTTGTCATAGGCCTTCAGGCTGTCCGGCGTAATGATGGCGCGCGCCACTTCCCCAATGATGGGCGCGGATACAGAGATCCATATCACACTGTCCTTCTGCATCCGGATGTTGGTGCTGATATTCTGCTGGCGCTGCCGGTCATTCTCAAAATCTATTTTCAGCTTGGCAGAAAAAGTAGTAAAGTCAATGTGGTTTTTCTGTATGCCGGCCAGCAGGTGGCCGGGGGCCGGCGTACCGGCTGCAGCGCTGTCACTTTTTGCAACGCCGGCAGTGTCTGTTACCGGGAAGGGAGTGCGTGCTACCTCGCGCGTATGCCTGCATGACGCTAATAATATAAGACCGGCTATTCCTGATAAAACAATTTGCTTCATATTCTTTGGCTAAACGCAGAAAGCTTAAAGCCTAAAGCAGAAAGCTACGAAGCTGATTGCTGCGGACAGATTCGCTACAGGCAGCTTTCTGCTTTAGGCTTTCTGCGTAACTATAGATCAATGTATCGTTTTTCGGCGATCTTCCTGGCCAGACCAACAGAGGAAGCCCCCTTTTCCCTGGCCCGCTGCCAGTACTCCAATGCGCCGGCTACATCTTTCAGGTTAAATAAAATATCCCCGTAGTGCTCCAGCACGTTAGGGTCTTTCTGTGCCTCGGGGTCCTCCAGGGCTCTTTCTATCCACTGCCTGGCCTGCTCATATTTCCCGAGGCGGAACAATATCCAGGCATAAGTATCCATGTAAGTGGCGCTGCCGGGCTCCAGCTCCAGGGAGCGGCGCGACATACGCTCCGCCTTTTCCAGTTGCTCTCCCCGCAGTGACAGGTAGTAACTGTAATTATTCAGCACTACGGCATCATCCGGGCGCAGGGTCAGCGCATGTTCGTAGCTGCTGTCCGATTGCGGGTGCTGCCCGATGGCATGATAAGCATCTCCCAGCAGGGAGTATACATCCCCCAGGAACCGTTTATCCCCGTTACCCAGGGTCAGTGCTTTTTTCAGCGAACCGATGGCGTCGGGGTATTGCTGCAGCAGGTAGCAGGCTACTCCTTTGAAGTAAAAGCCCATGAACTCTTCCGGGAAACGCTCGGTAACCACCTTACCGGCTTTCAGCAGCTCCGCAGGGTTGTCCAGCCGGGAATAGATCCACATAAGCTGGTACCATACGGAAAAACGGGACGAGTCCAGGCTGATGGCTTTCCTGTAATTGACCAGCGCACTGTCCAGGATATCCGCCTGCGAGTACATATCTGCCTGCAGGGCATAGGCCTTGGCCTCCGTTGGGTGCGCCTTTATTACGAGACGCGTGAGCTGCAGCCCTTCCTGCAGCTTGGAGCTGTCCAGTTGCAGCATCTGCAGGTAAGGATATACAAAGGCTACTTTCTCGTCAATACTATAATAGGGATTGGAAAAAGCGCGTGTCAGGTATTGCCAGTAAGTGGCGCTGTCGCCGCGCTGCTTGGCATAGTTGGCCAGCGCTATCATGGAGCGCGCATTGCTGGAATCGCGGTCCAGTATATACTGGTACACCGCGGAAGCTTCCTTCACGCGGTCGTTGGCGTCATACACTTCCGCCAGCAACTGGTAGTAGCGCAGCTCCTGGGGGTACTGGTCTATCAGCTTGCGTATTTCAGCGGCGGCGGCATCCACTTTGCTCTGCTTCAGCAGCAGGCGCTGCTTCTGGTATATCAGCTCTTCCACTATGCCGGTTTTCTCTTCCAGTTGGTTCAGCACGGCCAGCGCATCATCTATTTTCCCTGCTTTGGACAGGAGCATGGCTTTATTGAAAAGGTAATCCTCGCTTTCAGGATACTGGCGGCTCAGGCGTGCGTACACGGCGGCGGCGCTGTCAAACTGCCCGTTTATGCCCAGGGCATCGGCCAGGGCCAACTGGAACCAGCGGTTGGAAGTATCCATGGCAGCGGCCCGCCGGGCAAAGCCCAGGGCGTAGGCCGGGTTGTTCACTTCCATGAAGAGGCGGGAAAGCTCGTAATAAACCGTAGGATTGTGCCTGTTCAGGCGCAGGTAGTCGGAGAACTGGGTGATGGCGGTCTTATAATCGCCCAGCATCTTGGACCGCTGTGCGGCAAAGAAGAGGCTGTCTGTCCGCTGCTGCAGCAGGGTAGGGTCTTTAATGGCATACACATTCCCTGCAGCCGTGTGCTTCGGACCACTGCACGCGCACCAGGCCAGCACGCATCCCAAACCTATAACGGTTAATAATACACGCATTCCTCAGGATTTTCCGGTATGCCCGAAACCACCGTTCCCTCTTTCCGTTGTTGTTAATATTTCCACGGCTTCCAGCTTTACCTGCGTAACAGGCGAAACCACCATTTGCGCAATGCGGTCGCCGGGCGCTATTGTTTGCGGTTCATTGGACAAGTTAATGATAATCACCTTGATCTCTCCCCTGTAATCCGCATCTATCGTGCCAGGGGTGTTGAGCAGGGTCAGGCCCTGCTTGATAGCCAGGCCGCTGCGGGGCCTTACCTGGGCCTCGTAACCTGCCGGCAGCTCCATAAACAGGCCGGTAGGCAGCAGCGTCCTTTCCAGGGGCTGCAGGGTGACAGCCGTTTCCAGGTGCGCCCGCAGATCCATGCCGGCTGCATCGGCCGTAGCATAGGACGGCAGCGGGTTGGCCGACCGGTTAATGATCTTTACTATTATTTCAGCCATTTGACAAAGATAACCATGATTGAAATGTAAAATGTAAAATACTACATTTCAAATGTTAAAGTGGAAGGATACCTGCACAAATGCAAAACATTTGCTTTACTTTAACATTTGTGGCACAGTAGTTTACATTTCAGGCTATTCAGTCTTGCTGTTCCAGTAAAACGGAGGCCAGCGCCACTACCCCTTCTTCCCGGCCTACAAAGCCCAGCTTTTCGGTAGTGGTGGCCTTGATGGATACGTCTGCAGTAGTAATATGCAGGATACGGGCGATCACTTCCTGCATTTGCGGCACATATGGTTTTATTTTGGGCGCCTGCAGGCAAAGGGTGCTGTCTACATTCACTACCTGGTAGCCTTTTCCGGCAATCAGCGCGGCACAGCGCTCCAGGAGTATCTTGCTGTCTATATTCTTATAAGCATTATCTGTATCCGGGAAATGCACGCCGATATCACCCAGCCCCAGCGCGCCCAGCATGGCGTCGCAAATGGCGTGCAGCAGCACATCGGCATCGCTGTGGCCCAGGGCGCCCTTATGATGCGGCACGGCTACGCCGCCCAGCCAGAACGCCCGCCCTTCCGTAAGCTGATGAAAATCTATTCCTTGTCCTATGCGTATTTTAGCCATTATCTACCAGTTGCTGTACTCGTCGCTCCCGCCCAGGTCAAAGCTCAGGGTAAAGCGCAGGGTGTTGGAAAGCGGGTTGCGTTGTATACCGGTGCCGGAAGGCACCAGGTAAGAAAAGTTCAGGTTGAAAACATCGTATTTTATTCCTACGCCGGCGGTAAAGTATTTCCGGTTCCCTTTGTATTTGTTCTCGTTATAATAACCGGCCCTCACGGCAAACATATTATTATACCAGTATTCCGCGCCCAAAGAGAACATCAGCTCCTTCAGCTCTTCGCTGAAACCGCCGGGGGCATCGCCGAAAGAGGAGAAAATGGATTCCACCACGCCCTTTTCGCGGTAGGCGCCCGTGCTGTCCGGCGTAGGCACCAGCAGCTTGTTGATGTCCAGGGCAAAAGTGACCTTGTTATACTCGTCCAGGCCCAGGGTGTAAGCGGTGCCTATACCCAGGTTGGTGGGAATGAAATCTTTATACTGCGCGGACTGGGTGTAGGATATTTTGGTGCCGATGTTGGTGATAGCCACCCCGAAGTTCCAGGTATTCACGTTACCATCGTCCTTTTCGATCTCCTTGGTGTAGAAGGCGCTCACATCGCCTGCAAAGGCTTTACCGGGGCGGATCACGCGGCCATTGATATCACCGCTGGCCAGGTTGGAGTAAATATAACGGAGGGCCAGGCCCAAAGACCAGTTCTCTGATAATTTACGGGCATAGCCGGCGTCAAAAGCATATTCACGGGGGCGGTAGTCGTAAGTGGGCATACCGGTGATATCCGTAAAGTTGATGGTGCCCAGGGAAAAGTAACGCAGGGAAGCGCCCAGCGTCTGGTAATCATCCAGCTTGTAATAGCCGCTTACATTGGCCAGGAACACGTCATTCACCAGCTCTTTCAGCCAGGGCGTATAGGTAACGGATACAGCGGCCCTGTTAGGTGCAAAGGCCAGTTTTGACAGGTTCCAGTAGTTGGCGTTGGCGTCCGGGGAAAGGGCTACGCCCACATCGCCCATGGCGCCGCTCCGGGCGTCCGGGGAGATCCGCAGGAATGGCACCGCTGTATTGATGGTATTGGTACGGCCATCAAGATCGCCTGTATTTATCTGTGCTGAGGTTTTTAAACAGATGAAAGTACAAAGAATGAACACGAGGCTCAATGTTACCTTACGGATCATGTAATTTTTATATTTGAAATAAGATGTAAAAATAACGCCTAATTTAAAATAATCAAGAAAAGGGGCCTGGCTAGGGATGCTGAAATTAGTGTTTTTTTGCATAGGTTTTAGAATAAGATGAGTTTTCCACCCGAAATTTTGGTGTTTTTATTCGTGCTGACAGTTATCCTGTAAAAATAGATACCAGGGGGTAACTTCGCACCGGAGTCGGCCGTTCCATTCCAAAGCATGCCATCATAACGGCTGCCGGTAGCATTTATTGTTTCCCGTTTTGTTTTTACCAGTTGGCCCTGGCTGGTAAAAACCTGTAAAATTACGTCCAGTAGCTGCCCCTGTTGATTATGCGTAAAGAAAAACCGGGTTTCAGCGGAAAAAGGGTTCGGATAATTGCCCACTTCCCGCACTGCCAGCGTGGAGGACTTTATCACTGTAAAATGTAAAATGGCCGTACCCGAGTTGTTGTAGGTATCCCAGGCTTTTATTGTCAGCACATGCGGGCCTTCCGGCAGGTTGTACAACGGGTATTGTATGACGCCGCTCCGGAAATCGTCCAGCGAGGCCGTATAGCAATCATTCAGCACATAATACTGACCGGAGGAATCCAGTTCCGCTACCATATCATGCCCGATGCCGTAGCCGGAAGTATTGATCCCGCTGCTGTCGTGCAGCTTTACGTACAGTACCGGGTCCGGGCCGGTAATGCTCCCGTTGCGGAACAGCTCCGTCTCCAGGAAAGCCTGTATATGCGGCCCCGTAGTATCCGTAGCGGGATCAGCGGCCGTGCCGCCTACCTGGTAGCCGTTAAACCAGCCGCCGGCATCCGCCTGCGCTGCTGCTGCATAGTAGCTGATCTTGCCGGCGCCGGGGCGGTAATCTATATCTTTCGGCACCATGAAGGTGCAACTGAACTGCCCGTTCTGCACGCTTTGCCGGCCCCTGAACAGCACCTGCTGCTGCAGTGTGTAATCTGCAGGGCCGCTGCCGGCGTCATTACCCAGGGTGCGGAGCGTTGCCGGCTTGTCATACACGGTTATGTCCAAAGTGCCGTTAAAGTCCGTTACCGGCTGGCCCTGCGCATCGGCAATATGGCCTTTTATCACATACTTGCCCAGCGCTTTCAGGGTATCCGTTACCGTTTGCACATCGTTACCGTTAATGGAATCCGTTATCACCCGGTATTGCGGGAAGGCCAGCGTGAGGGCCGGGTCTCCCAGTAGCTGGAACTTGCGGTTGTTGGCCACATCGCTGTAGCTGGCATAGGTAAGGTTCTTTGCCAGCATGGCCGCTTCGCCCAGGGTAGGCATACGGCCGTTTGCCAGCGGCGTGAAGGCCACCTGCAGGTAATTGGCGTTCATCACCCGGTTGGAGTAGGCGAATACCGCGCGGGTGGTGGTCATCAGCGCAATGGCCCCGCCTTCCTGCTGCAACAGCAGTTGCTCGCCCAGCGAGGTGTAGCCCGGGTTGTCGAAAGGCGCAAAATCGCAGGTAGCGGTGATCATCAGGGGCAGGCGGCCGGCATTGTCCCAGTCCCGGATAGTAGTGGCGTCTACCACTACTTCCTCCGCCAGGCGCGAATAGCTGCCATGCCCGGTATAGTTCCATACCAGGTTGCCATTATGCATATGGCGCTGTATCTCGCTGTTCGCTTCGGGGTAGCGGCTGCCGCCGGCCGATGGCACTTTGGGATAGGCGTCCAGGTAGATCTTGTCCTGGATGCCTCCCGGCCAGCTTTGCCCGGCCACCGCGCTGACGGCCTCCGCATCCTGCAAGTGCAGGTGATCGTCCCCGTCATCTGCTACAAAAGTGAGGCGGTTGCGCCAGGGGCCGAAGTTGGCCGTATCGTGATATCCCGTGATCTTATCCACCGCCTGCTGCGCCTGGGTAAGCGTTTGCACCGGCAGGCGGCCTATGGCGATGTCCAACTGGTTAGGCGCATTGATGTCCGTAATATCGTCCGCATCGTCCAGGAAGCCGAAGAAATCATCGGAGGGATAGGAATTGATCAGGTCCAGGGAGGCCTCGCTCTGCCAGGTAGGCACCTCATTGGTATTTCCCTGCAGGCGATGCCTGTAATCAAAGGATGCGTCCCCGAACAGGAGCAGGAAGCGGGGGGCTGCCGTGCCGCTTCCCCTGTCGTAGCACATTTTCACAAAGTCGCGGATAGCGGCAGGATCGGGGGAGCCGGATGCAAATTCATTATAGATCTCCTGCACGTCTGCCACCTGCACCCGGAGCTGGTCATGCGCGGTATGGTAAGCTGCCAGCCGGTCTGCTGCAGGCCGCAGCGCCGCGGTAGTAATGATCAGCATGTCCGCCGGCGGGGTGGCGTGCAGATCCTGGTTGGGCGTCGTGCCAACATAGGCTGGCTGCGGCAACCGGGCGGGATCAAAAGCGGCGTATTCCCGCAGCACCGATGCGTCGCGTGCAAACTGCAGGCGGCTGCCACTGCGCTGCACATTTAGCTGTACGGGCTGCAGGGCATCTGTTACGTCCCATACCTGGGTGGTGGCGCCGGCCTGCTCCAGTGTAAAGCGCGCTACCGCGCCGGCGCCTGCACTGGCCGCATCCCGGAACAGGAGCGGCTCCCCCGCCGGCAACACCAGCGGGCAGCGGGCCTGCAGCTCCAGGTAGTCGAGCCAGCCCTGGTTGCCATTGCCGCCGGAGAACTGCACTCCTATCTCTATTTGCGGGCTGGCGGCAGGGACACTGAAGGCGCCGGTAGCAGCTATAGCGAAAGCTTCAAAGATATTGCCGCTCACCGGCGCCAGGTGCAGGCTGCCGGCTGCCTGCTGGCTGACGGAGATATCAAAACGGCTGCCGTTACTGCGAGCGGCCGCCCTGGCCCTTACCTGCACCGGCCCCACAGGAGCGGCCGGTAATGTAAAGGTATAATTCCGGCTAAGGGCGCTGCCGGGCGCGCTGCTGAACACGGGCCCCCACCACTGCTTGCCGCTGCTCACCAGGTTTACGCTGTCCTTCTCATAAAAAGCGCGGTAATCAAAAGCGGTCACCTCCACCGTAGGAAGGGGGGAAGACGCATCTGCCGTTATGCGGCGGCCATGCTCCCCGATGGTGATAAAATACCAGGCGGTGTCACTGTAGAGATTATACCGGTGGGTAAAGGTATTGGAGGATGCCGGGCGCTCCCAGGCATGCGGGCCAGGCGCATAGAACAGCACGTAGTCCTCGCCGTTCAGCAGCCCGTCTCCTCCGTCGGCCGCCAGGAGGGCCGTTTCCGGGAGATCGTCATGCCGGGGGATGCCGTTGTTTTCCGGGAGCATCTGCCCGCCGCCGCCAAAGATGCGCACCGCGGCAGCCGGCAGCGCCTGCGTATTAATGCCCATGCTGCCAAGCTGGGCTACCGTTATCTTGTAAATGCCGGGATGGGTAACTGCCAGCCGGTACCAGGTACCAGCCGCCAATACCGAATGCGGCGCATAGGTGCGCTGCCCATAGGCCGGGAGCCCTGCGCACAGCAGGAGCAGTAACCGCAGGCAAAGTGGTTTCATTGGCTTCATAGCGGCAAAAAATACTGAAATGCCCTTTTGTTGCGTTTAAAGTAGGAAGTATCCATGAATTATCTATGAACTATACCCGCTTTATACCGGGCGTATCCGGGCCTGTGCCGGCAGCGTCAGAAATAACTCATTGATAGCCAAACCAGTGAAGCGAAATTAAGGCCAAATATTTACAAATTAATTTTTTTCACTATAAAATAAATTATACTAAATTTGCGTTTACCTAAAAAACCATACTAAAGCTGAATCTCATGTATAGATTAACCTCTCTGTCTTTGCTCTTAGGCACCAGTGTAATGCTGGCCATGACCGCCTGTAATAAGGATGGCGGAGGGCTTTTTGGCAAGAAAAAAGAGAAATCCTCTGCAACCGGCTGGAACTACAACGACCCTAAAATGGGCGGTTTCAGCGTGGCAAAAAACAAGGATCAACAAACCGGCCCGGGCCTGGTATTTGTACAAGGCGGTACTTTTGCCATGGGCGCTACCGAGCAGGACGTAATGATGGACTGGAATAACATTCCCCGCCGTATTACCGTATCCTCTTTCTACATAGACGAATCGGAAGTGTCCAATGTGCACTACCGGGAGTACCTTTTCTGGCTGCAGCGGATGTACGGGGAATCTTTCCCGCAGGTATACCGCAATGCGCTGCCCGATACGCTGGTATGGCGTAGCGAGCTGGCGTACAATGAGCCGCTGGTAGAGTACTATTTCCGTCACCCCGCCTATAACGATTACCCGATCGTGGGCGTTACCTGGAAACAGGCCAATGACTACGCCAAATGGCGCTCCAACCGTGTAAACGAAAAGATGCTGATGGACAAGGGCCTGCTTTCCAAAGCAGACATCACCAACCAGGCAGACGACAATACTTTTGATACCAAGGCATATACCGCCGGCCTGTACGAAGGCACGCCGGGCAAGATGTCCAAAAGCACCAAGGACCAGTTCAAGAATGCAGACGGCAGCCCCCGCATCGCCCAGTTTGAGGACGGCGTGATGCTGCCCGCCTATCGCCTGCCTACGGAAGCAGAATGGGAATATGCCGCCCTGGGTTACCTGGGCCAGAACCCCTCTCCTTCCAAGAAAGAAGGCAAACGCGGCGAGGAGCTGATCATGAACAAGCAGGTATATTCCTGGGGCACCAACACCAGCGGCTTAAGGGACATTCGCCGCGGCAACTGGCAGGGTCAGTTCCTGGCCAACTTCAAACGCGGTTCCGGTGATAACATGGGTATGGCCGGCGGCCTGAACGACCGTGCTTCCATACCCGGTCCTACCCGCTCCTTCTTCCCGAACAATTTCGGTATCTACAATATGTCCGGTAACGTAAGCGAATGGGTACTGGACGTATACAGGCCCCTGACACCCATTGACGGGGACGACTTCAACTATTTCCGTGGTAACAAGTTCCAGACGGTTTACATGAACGCCGAGAACGAACCGGAAAAAGACAGCCTGGGCGCGCTGAAAATGCGTGAGATCACAGATGAAGAAAGCGCTAACCGTCTGAACTACCAGAAAGGTGACGTGATCAACTACCTGGATGGCGACTCCCTCTCACAGGTAGAATATGGTTACGGCGTTACTTCCCTGGTCAACGATAAATCCCGCGTGATCAAAGGCGGTAGCTGGAACGACCGCGCTTACTGGCTTTCACCCGGCACCCGCCGCTTTATGCAGGAAGACATGGCGTCCAACACTGTAGGCTTCCGCTGCGCAATGGACCGTGTGGGCAGCCCTGAAGGCAACAAGTTCAAAACAGGTAACCTGTTCAAGAAACAAAGACAGAAGAGATAGAAAATAAGTAACGAAATAAAAAAGCAAAAAAGACGCGGATGATCTTCGCGTCTTTTTTTTGCTTTTTTATTTCGTTACTTCGTTACTTACTGAGTATTTCTTCCGTATGATGCTGGGTATCCGGCTTTTCAATGATCCTGTCTATTACGCCCTTCTCATTGATCAGGAAGGTAGTACGGTGTATGCCATCGAAAATGCGGCCCATGAATTTCTTTTCACCATACACGCCGTAGGCCTCCACGATCTTCCTGTCCTCATCCGCCAGTAATGGGAAAGGCAGGTCGTATTTTTTGGCGAATTTCTGGTGGCTCTTTTCACTGTCGTTGCTTACGCCTACCACGGCATATCCTTCTTTGAGCAGGGCCTGGTAATTGTCCCGCAGGTTGCAGGCCTGCGCGGTGCAGCCTGGCGTCATATCACGGGGATAAAAATAGAGGATCACTTTCTTCCCTTTCAGGTCCGACAGCTTTATCATATTGCCATGCTGGTCCCTGCCTTTAAAGGCGGGCGCTTTATCTCCTTCTTTCAGGTGTGTCATATCACGATCTGTTATCTTTTGAATTTTAGCGTATAGGTGGCTTCGTTGCCGGCAATATCCGTTACCGTCAGCACCAGGGTGTGCGCGCCGGGAGGGCAATGCTCATCGAACGTGTAGGTGATCACGTTGCCCCTGCGGGAAAACAGCAGCCATTTGCCGTCCAGCTCCGCCCGGTAGTCTGCAATACCGCTGCCATCGCGCATGGCAAAGGCCAGCCTGCCGGCGCGGGACAGGTTGCTGCCGTTCTTTACGCCACCCAATGCTGTAATGGTGGGTGCCATGGTATCCACCTCCAGGTGAAAATCGCCGAAGCTGCGGAAACTGGCCTTATACCAGCCATTCTTGTTCCAGCCCGTCTCAAAAGTGGCCGGTTCCACATCCTCTCCCACTCCCTTGCGCACCATGACCAGTTTGTGCTGCAAATGCGCGGGCACAGGCTTGTCCGGCTTTATATGCACGTCAAAATAGTCATGCACCGGCACCAGTGCGGTATGCAGCCGGTACGTATTGGAATAGGCGCGGGCGCTGTTATTGGCCAGCTCGCGGTAGTTAAAGCATATACTGTCATACAATGCGGTCTCATCCAGGAAGAACTCCACATGGTTGTTCTCGAAGATATTATGCGCGCCCGGGCGCATGGGATTGTCGCAGGCCGGGGCGGCAGGCGTGGCGCCGGATTGCTGCAGGGTAAGCTTCACCGTGCTGGTATTGCCATAAGCGTCCTTTACCTCCAGCTTTACCGGGTGCCGCTCGCCGTCCGACAGGTCTATCCGGCCCTTGCCATTGATATCATGGTAAATGTCCAGGTGGTTGCCGGGCAGGGAAAACAGCAGTTGTAGCCAGGGGCCGCCACCGCGCTTCTCCCGGTAATCCGCATGGGCATTCAGGTAGCGGGTCTCTTCATACCCGATATCGTCCAACTGGAAGCCGATACTGGGCTCCTCCTTGTCAAACAGCAGCGCTTCGTATATGCCGTTGGGATTGGGAGAATTGCTTTGCCGGTCAATCGCGTTCACGGCAATGCCCGCCGCAGCGGCCTTTACCTGTATAACGGAGGCGGTGCTGACGTACACGCCGTTCACTTTCTTTACCGGCACGATCATGGGTTGCTGCTCATAGATGCTTTCGTCCATGTTATAAATGGCGACGCGGTATACCTCCGGCGTGCGCCTGTCAGGCACATCAAAGCCGAACAGCAGCGGGTTCAGCGGGTGCTCCGTAGCGGTGTTCCTGATCTCGAAATGCAGGTGGGGACCTGCGGAGCCGCCGGTATTGCCGCTCCAGGCCACGAACTGGCCCTTCTTCACCGGGAAGCGGTCCGGCGGTATTATAATGTTGCCGGCCCAGCTTTCGTTCTCGTACTGTTTTTGCTTCACGTATTCCGCCAGCCCGGGGAAGAAGCGGTTCAGGTGGGCATATACGGTCGTATAGCCGTTTGGGTGAGTAATATAGAGCGCATTGCCAAAGCCGGTATGCGCAATGCTGACGCGGCTTACATAGCCGTCTGCCGCTGCATGCACATGCAGGTTTTCGCGTTGTTCTGTCTTGATGTCTATCCCGGAGTGAAAGTGGTTGGGCCGCAGCTCACCAAAATTGCCGGCCAGCTCAATGGGAACATTCAGCGGGTTGCGGAAGTATCCCTGCGGGTAGTCTTTTCCGGGCAGATACTGGGCGTGCAAGAATTGTGGGAGTAAGCAGCAGAAGCCAATTAGTTTCCTGATCATGGGTACAAATGTAAGGGGAGAAAGCGAGCATGAAAAACCCGCATATTTTTTTACTTTAGTGCCGCAATACATAACCATGTCCATCCAGGTATCACAACTCAGCAAGACATACGGTGAACAAAAAGCGGTAGACGGCATCTCTTTTGCCCTGAACAAAGGCGAGATCGTGGGTTTCCTGGGGCCTAACGGCGCCGGCAAATCCACCACCATGAAGATGATCACCGGCTACCTGCCGCCCAGCGGGGGGCAGGCGGTGGTGAGCGGTTTTGACGTAGCCAAAGAGCCCCTGGAGGTGCGCAGGCGCGTAGGTTACCTGCCGGAAGCCAACCCGCTGTACTATGATATGTACGTAAAGGAATTCCTGGGATTTGCCGCCAGCGTGCACGGGCTGGGAAAAGCCGCGCCGGAGCGCATCCGCAACATTATAGCGCTTACCGGCCTGGAGCCGGAGAGCAAAAAGAAGATCGGCGCGCTTTCCAAAGGATACAAACAACGGGTAGGCCTGGCGCAGGCGCTGCTGCACGACCCGGAAGTACTGATACTGGACGAGCCCACCTCCGGGCTGGACCCCAACCAACTGGCCGATATCCGGCAGGTGATCAGGGCCCTGGGCCATAACAAGACCGTGATACTCAGCACCCACATCATGCAGGAGGTGGAAGCCATGTGCAGCCGCGTGATCATCATCAACAAGGGGCAGATCATAGCAGACGATACCGTGCAAAACCTGCAGCAGCAGGAAGGCCACGGCTATATCCAGGTGACCTTCGGGGAGCCGGTGGCGGCCGCGGAGCTGGAGCAACTGCCGGAGGTGGTCCGGGTAGCGCCCCAGGAGGGCAATACCTGGCAACTGTTTACCGGCAACGTAGAGGCCGTGCGGAAAAACCTGCTGCAATTTGCTTTGTTAAATAACCGGAACATCCTTTCTTTGCAGAGCAATTCACAAAGCCTGGAAGCCATTTTCCGGCAATTGACCAAATGAGTTGTGACTAAAACTTTTAAACCACTGATAAAATCATGAGTACTATTTCAGAAATCCATGCCAGGCAAATTTTAGACAGTCGTGGTAACCCTACCGTAGAGGTAGACATCACCACCGAGGACGGGCACTTTGGCCGTGCTGCCGTACCTTCCGGCGCTTCTACCGGCAAGCATGAAGCCGTAGAGCTGCGCGACAACGACAAGAGCGTATACGTGGGTAAGGGTGTGTTAAAGGCTGTCAGCAACGTGAACGAGATCATTGCGGAGGAACTGGTAGGATGGGATGTAAATGACCAGGCCGGCATCGACAAGCTGCTGATAGACCTGGACGGCACTCCCAACAAGGCCAAGCTGGGCGCCAACGCCACCCTGGCGGTGAGCATGGCCGTGGCCAAGGCTGCTGCTGAAGAGAGCAACCTGCCCCTGTACCGCTACCTGGGCGGCGTAAATGCCTCCACCCTGCCCATGCCCCTGATGAACATCATGAACGGCGGCGTACATGCGGACAACAAAATAGATTACCAGGAGTTTATGATCATCCCGGTAGGCGCTTCCACCTTCTCCGAAGGGCTGCGCTGGGGCGTTGAAATATTCCATACCCTCAAATCCGTGCTGAAAAAGAAAGGCTACAGCACCAACGTGGGCGACGAAGGCGGCTTTGCACCGGAAATCCAGAGCAATGAAGAGGCCATTGAGACCGTATTGCAGGCCATTGAAGCGGCCGGCTACAAGGCGGGCGAGCAGATAGGCATTGCCCTGGATGCGGCCAGCAGCGAAATGTACAGCGACGCCGACAAGACCTACAAGTTCTACAAGAGCTCCGGCAAGGTGATCAGCAGCGATGAAATGGTGGCTTACTGGGCAGAATGGTGCAGGAAATACCCCATCCTGTCTATCGAGGACGGTATGGCGGAAGACGACTGGGACGGCTGGAAAAAGCTGACAGAAGCCGTAGGCGCCAATGTGCAACTGGTAGGCGACGACCTGTTCGTAACCAATGTAAAACGCCTGAAACAGGGTATTGATCAACATATCGCCAACAGCATCCTGATCAAGGTAAACCAGATCGGTACGGTGACTGAAACCATCGATGCGGTGAATATGGCGCACAAGGCCGGCTATACTTCCATTATGAGCCATCGCTCCGGCGAAACGGAAGATACCACCATCGCTGACCTGGCAGTGGCCCTGAACTGCGGTCAGATCAAAACCGGCTCCGCTTCCCGTACGGACCGTATGGCCAAGTACAACCAGTTGCTGCGCATTGAAGAAGAGCTGGGCAACATTGGCTTTTATCCAAAAAATTCCATTAAATTTGGTAAGAAGTAAAATTCCAAATCCCAACTTCCAAATTCCAGACACTGCACACGGCAGTACCCGAATTTGGTTAAACCACTAAAATTCTATTTGGGATTTGGATTTTGGAATTTGGATTTTTCAATTAGTGGTCAATACTTCCGGGTTCTGAGCTTGCTCAGCACCCGGATTCTCAGATCATCAGACCTGTCAGGTTTTAAAAACCTGACAGGTCTATCAAATAAAACCGCCCGTGCCCATACTGAAGAAAATAAAAGTACCCGCCTACCTGCGCAATAAGTTCATTATTGCAGGGGCGGCTTTTATCGTATGGCTGGGCTTCCTGGACCGGAACAACCTGCTATCCCAGTACCAGCTCCAGGCTGAGGTGAACAAGCTGGAATCCCAAAAAGCATTCTTTACATCAGAAATAGAAAAAACCCGCGAGGAACAGCGGGAATTACTTTCCAGCCCTGAAAAACTGGAAAAATTTGCCCGGGAACAATACCTGATGAAAAAAGATAATGAGGATCTCTTCATTATAAAGGAAACAACGGACGAAAAATAGCTTGCACTTTTCTAAAAAATTGCTATACCTTAACAATAGATTCCGCGCATTCTCCGTTATATGTCTGAAAATTAGTTTATTGTACTAAAAACTGTTTGCATGGGCAATTCTACACAACCCTTTTACGCCATCTTAAGTTCTGATACTGATAGCAAAAACAACGTCCCAGCTATGTCCAAAGAACAAACACTCTCCCGGGAGGAGCGCATTTGTCATGCGCAAACAAAAAAGGCTTTGAATACCATCCGGTTTTCACCCCGGGCTGCCACTTTAAAAGCTATCCTGGAACATGCGAGAAAAAAAGGCTGAGCCTTTTTAGCAGGCGGTACGCAGTGATGCGTGCAAATTGCCGGCTGTAAATTATTTTTACAGCATGACTAAAAAAGAGCGTTTCGCGTTTGTGTTACAGTACTTTGAGGAGCATGCTCCCAATGCTGAAACAGAGCTTATTTATGATAACCCTTACCAGCTACTGGTGGCGGTGATCCTTTCGGCCCAGTGTACGGACAAGCGGGTGAACATGACCACACCGGCCATCTTTGAACGATACCCCGATATATACGCCCTGAGCAAGGCTACTTTTGAAGAATTATTCCCTTACATCAGAAGCATCAGCTATCCCAATAACAAGACCAAACACCTGATAGGCATGGCCAGGATGGTAGTAGAGGATTTTGGCGGGGAGATACCAGCCACCGTGCCCGAGTTGGTCACCCTGCCGGGCGTAGGCCGCAAAACCGCCAACGTGATCACCTCCGTGGTGCACCAGCAGCCCAATATGGCGGTGGACACGCATGTGTTCCGCGTATCCGCCCGCATTGGCCTTACTACCAATGCCAAAACACCGCTGCAAACGGAATTGCAGTTGCTAAAATATATTCCGCGGGAAAAAGTATATATCGCCCATCACTGGCTGATATTGCACGGGCGGTACATTTGCGTGGCACGCAATCCCAAATGCGGGGAATGCGGGCTGCGGCCGGCATGCAGGTATTATCAACAGGTGATCAGGAAACAACAATAGCTTATGGACAGCCCTTTTCTTACTGCCAACTGGAATAACCTGCTCATGATCAATTTCAGGGCAGACCCTGCTTTGCTTAAAAAGTATGTGCCTGCCGGCACAGAGCTGGACACCTGGAACAATACGCACTATATCAGCCTGGTAGGTTTCCTGTTCCGGGATACAAGGGTGAAGGGCATTTCCTTTCCTTTACACCGGCATTTTGAAGAGGTGAACCTCCGCTTTTACGTAAGGTATAATGACGGAAATACCTGGAAACGCGGCGTTGTTTTTATTAAGGAGCTGGTGCCTAAAAGGCTGATCACTTTTGTAGCCAACACGATCTATAAGGAAAACTACGCCACCTTGCCCATGCGGCACCACTGGCATATGCCGGATGCTGCTACCCTGCAGGTAAGCTATGAATGGAAAGTAGGTAGCGAGTGGAATTACCTGCGGGCCACTGCCGGCAGGCAGGCGCAGCACATACAGCCCGGCAGCGAGGCGGAGTTCATCACGGAGCACTATTGGGGGTATACCCAGGCCGGGCCGGCAGCTACAGCAGAATACCAGGTAAAACACCCGCAATGGAAAGTGCACCAGGTAACCGGTTACGACTATTACTGCAACGCGCACTCCCTCTATGGGCCGGGGTTTGCAGAGACACTGGCACAAAAACCGGTGTCGGCGCTGCTGGCAGAAGGTTCCGCCATTGCGGTCATGCCAAAAAGACAATTGAAGTAAATCTTTTTTACTATCTTAAGCTGTTAATCATTATTTAAAAGCATAAGTTAAACGGAACCAACACACGTGTGAACCGGGCAAAGTAACGCTTCCCATGCAGAAGCAGGTACATGCAAGGTTCCGTGACACCACTAACAAATTATTATTATTCGAATGAAACTAGCCGTTAGATTGCAGCTATCCACCATGATGTTCCTGGAATTCTTTGTATGGGGCGCATGGTTTGTGACCATGGGAACATTCCTGCTCAACCACCTGCACACCAGTGGCACCCAGGTGGGTGTAGCCTATCTCACCCAATCCATTGGGGCCATTATTGCACCCTTTATTGTAGGGCTGATCGCAGACCGTTTTATGGCCGCCCAGCTTATACTGGGCATCCTGCACCTGATCGGGGCCATGCTCCTGTGGCTGGCCGGCTCCTCGGCAGATTTTGAATCCTTTTACCCGCTGCTGCTGATATACATGATCCTGTACATGCCCACGCTGGCGTTGGTAAACGCTATCTCCTTCCGGCAGATGGACGACCCGGCCAAGAAATTCCCGGCTATCCGGGTATGGGGCACTATCGGCTGGATCATTGCCGGCCTTACCATTGGCTGGCTGGGCTGGGAAAAAGCCGGCACCCTGTCCCTTACTTTCAAAATGGCGGCAGTGGCTTCCGGGTTGCTGGGCTTGCTGAGCTTTACCCTGCCCAATACGCCCCCGCTGAAAAAGAAAGAAAAAGTATCCGTCGGGGAGCTGCTGGGACTGGACGCCCTGCGCCTGTTAAAGCAGCGTTCCTTCCTGCTGTTCTTCCTGTCCTCGGTGGCTATTTGCATCCCCCTGGCCTTCTACTACAATTTTACCAATCCTTTCCTGAACGAAGCAGGTATGAGCTCTGCAGCAGGCAAACAATCGCTGGGGCAAATGTCCGAGCTCCTGTTCATGCTCCTGATGCCGCTTTTCTTCTCCCGCCTGGGCGTGAAGAAGATGCTGGCGCTGGGCATGCTGGCCTGGGTGATCCGCTATATTTTCTTTGCTTTTGGCAACGTGGACGCCAACTACTGGATGCTGATAGGCGGTATTGTGCTGCACGGCATCTGCTATGATTTCTTCTTTGTGACCGGGCAGATCTATACGGACGCCCGCGCCGGGGAGCAGTTCAAAAGCGCTGCCCAGGGCCTTATTACGCTGGCCACCTACGGCGTAGGCATGCTGATAGGCTATCTTATTTCCGGGCCTATTGTAGACGCCTGGCAACTGGCGGACGGTACGCATAACTGGCAGGCCATCTGGCTGATACCTGCCGGCATTGCGCTGCTGGTGCTGCTGCTGTTCCTCCTGCTATTCAATGACAGGAAGTATGACGCAGGAAGTCAGAAGTAAGAAGTACGTCATCATTCATAATTCATATTAAAACCATGGCTAAAATTTCTATGCTGGGCTCGGGATTCATCGGGCGCTTCTATGCAGATTCCCTGCAGGGACAAAGAAGCAGGGACAAGATCGTTAGTATTTATTCCCGGAGGGAGGAGAGCGCAAAGAAATTTGCGGAAGATTACCAGGTAGCGCACTGGACCACCGATATGGAGGCTTCCATTGCCCACCCGGAAGTGGAAGTGGTTTGTATTTCCCTGCCCAACAACCTGCATGAAGCAGCGGTGAACCTGTGCTGCAAACATAAAAAGGCCGTGATCTGCACCAAGCCCCTGGGGCGTAATGCGGAAGAGGCCAAACGGATGCTGGAAGCGGTAGAAAAGGCCGGCATTTTCAACGGGTACCTGGAAGACCTGGTATATACCCCCAAATTCCTGAAGGCGCTGGAAAGCGTGCAAAACGGCGCTTTGGGCCGCATCCTGTGGGCCAAGTCCCGCGAAACGCACCCTGGCCCCCACAGCGAATGGTTCTGGGACAAAGAGCAGGCCGGCGGCGGCTGTATACTGGACCTGGGCTGCCACTGTGTGGAGATAGCCCGCAGCTTCATCGGGAAAGACATCAAACCCGTAGAGGTGATGTGCTGGGCGGATACCCAGGTAAAACCCATTGACGCGGAAGACCATGCCATTGGCCTGGTAAAGTACGAGAACGGCGCCATCGGGCAGTTTGAAGTAAGCTGGACCTTCCGCGGCGGCCTGGACCTGCGCGATGAAGTGATGGGCACAGAGGGCACCATCTGGCTGAACAGCTTCCTGCGCACCGGCTTTGATATGTTTACCACCGGCAAGGGCGCCGATTACGTGGCGGAAAAAGCGGAAAGCAATTCCGGCTGGCTGTTCCCCGTAGGCGATGAGCTGAACGAGCTGGGCTACAACCATATGTTCACCGACATGTTCAACGCCATGGAAGGCAACAAACCCGCCCGCGAAACCTTTTATGACGGCTATGTGGTGAATGCCGTACTGGACGCCGCTTACCGCAGCGCCAAAAGCAAGCTGTGGGAGCCGGTACAACTGGACATCTGGCGCGGCAAGACCGGCGTAGGAAAGGACAAGACCCTTACCGAGTATGATGCACAGTATTACCTGGTAAAAGAGGAAATGACCCACTTCGGCGCCAAAAAGCTGATATTGAAAGACAAGAACAGCGGGCAGATAATCGAAAAAGTATTGTAGCCACCGGGGGTTGATGTGCTGGTGTGTACATACATCAGCACATCAGCTCTTTTTCACAATATGCGCCTTCCCCAGCGCATGATTCACCTCCACTTCCACCAGCGCCCCTTTCCGGTAACGGTAAATGTTCTTTTTGCCTTCCGGCAGGAGCAGCTCATAGGCTCCGTTGCCCAGGGCCTTCAGGGAAAGGAACCGGCCCAGCGTTTCAGAATAGATACGGGTGATCTGCCGGGGTTCTGTAAAGTACAGGTCTGATACGGAGTGCCGTATTTCGGCAGTTTGCAGGGTAGACTGCTCCCCCTCCAGGTTAACGAGGTAGCGGGCGCCTTCCCGGCGGGTGGTTACTTCCTTCCCGTCGCCATCCTTGCCGCCGTTGCTGCGCAGCACCCGGGATTGTGTAAGCACGTTATTATTGTATTCGCAGGAGATGTCGGTGAACTTGGACAGCAACCTGGTCTCTATCCGGCTGCGGATCAGCATATGCCGGGCGGCCCCGCTGGTATTCGAGCGGGCGTCTATTACGCCAATCACCCGCGAGCCAAGGCGGATCTCAAAATGATGGACCTGTGCCGGCAACTGTGCCGCCATCAGCATGCACCATCCTATAAAGGCCCCTAACCGGATCAGAGATTGCATAAAACCACTGTTAACAACAATATGGAAAATACAAAAAATCCTGCCCATACGGGCAGGATCCGGCTTAAAATATTTAAAAAAACCCTTATTCTTTCACGTTATATAATATCACGAATTCCACGCGGCGGTTCCGGGAGCGGCCTTCGTCCGTACTGTTACTGGCCAGGGGCTCCCGGTCTTCCATTCCCCAGGTGAACATCCGGTCTTCCGCTACCTGGTAGGTGGCCAGCAGTTGCTTGGCGCTGACAGCCCTTTTTTCCGACAGTTCCCGGTTATAGGCGTCTGTGCCGGTATTATCGGTATGGCCTGTGATGATGATCTTTGTCTTGTCGTATTTGTTCAGCACACCGGCAAAGCGCTCAAAGGCGGGTTTGATGTCTTCCTTCAGCTCATCCGAGGAAGAGGCAAATAAAACGCCGTTGGAGAAGATCACTTTAATACTGTCCTTGATAATGCTCACCTCCGCTTCGTTCAGTGCGCTCTTCAACTCCCGGTACTGGTCGTTCATATACTTTTGCTGCTGGCTCACCTTTTTGGTGGCGGTGCAGGAAGCGAAAAGGACAAAGGCAGTCATTGCCAGGCAGACTACACGGGCGGAGGCCAAAAAATTGCTCATAATACATTCATTTACATAGTTATATAAAACTGGTCACAAAACTATGCAAAAAACAAACTGAGCAATTAATTTGTTCAGGCCAGCATTTCTTTAATTTTTACTACCAGCTCCCCGCGGGTAATGGGCACACCCATTATTTTGTGATAACCTTGCGCATCTATGAGGTACTGGTCGCGGATAATGCGTATCAACTGCCCGTTATTGATCTCGGGGATCAGCACCTTGTCAAAGCTGTGCAGGATATCGCCCAGGTTTTTGGGGAAAGGACGCAGGTGGCGGATGTGCGCGTGAGACACGGCATGGCCTTCTGCCAGCAGGTCCAGCACGGCGCTTTTAATGGCGCCATAGGTGGAGCCCCAGCCCAGCACCAGCACTTTACCGGTATCCGGCCCTACTTCTATCTGCTGGGGGGGAATATGATCGGCAATGCGGTCCACCTTTTCCTGCCGGATGCGCACCATTAACTGGTGGTTCTCAGGGTCGTAGCTCACGTTGCCCGTAATGTTCTGTTTTTCAAGGCCGCCAACGCGGTGCTCCAGCCCCGGCGTGCCCGGCACGGCCCAGGGGCGTACCAGGTTTTCGTCGCGGTGGTAGGGCAGGAACTGTTCCTCTCCTTCCGCCAGCTCCTTTTTAAAGGTCACTTTAACAGGCTCCAGGTCCGCGCTTTTCGGGAAACGCCAGGGCTCGGAGCCATTGGCAATGTAACCGTCGCTCAGGAAAATAACCGGCGTCATATGCTGTACGGAAATACGGAAGGCCTCGTAAATGCTGCCGAAGCAGTCAGACGGCGTAGCAGCAGCCACGATGGGCATGGGGCATTCCCCGTTGCGGCCGTAATAGGCCTGCAGCAGGTCGCTCTGCTCCGTTTTGGTGGGCAGGCCGGTAGAAGGGCCGCCTCTTTGTATATCTACGATCAGCAGCGGTATTTCCAGCATCACGGCCAGGCCCATGGCCTCTGATTTCAGGGCCATACCGGGGCCGGAGGTGGTGGTAACGCCCATATGCCCGCCATAGGAAGCGCCGATGGCGGAGGTAATGCCGGCTATTTCATCTTCTGCCTGGAAGGTACGGATACCAAAATTCTTGTACCGGCTCAGTTCATGCAGGATGTCCGAAGCGGGGGTAATGGGATAGGTGCCCAGGAACAGCGGCAGGTTGGCCTTTTGGGAAGCCGCTATCAGCCCGTAGGCCAGCGCCGTGTTGCCGGTAATGCTGCGGTAGGTGCCCGGCTCCATTTTGGCCTTTTCCACCTTAAACCGGGTGCTGAAGGAGGCCTCTACCGTATCTCCGAAGTTGTAGCCGGCATGCAATACTTTCAGGTTGCTGTCCAGGATTTCCGGCTTCTTGCCGAATTTCTCCCGCAGGAAGTTCTCGGTGCTTTCCATGCTGCGGTTATACAGCCAGTACAGGAAGCCCAGTACGAACATGTTCTTGGCCCGGTCCTTTTCCTTCATGCCCATGGTGTTCTCCTTGAGCGCTTCCCGCGTCATTTTGGTAACGTCCATGGTGTGTAGCTGGTAATCTGCCAGGGAGCCATCCTCCAGGGGGTTGATCCCCTCCGGGTAGTTGGCCAGGCGCAGGTTCTTGGCGTCAAAGCCGTCTGTATTGGCAATGATGATGCCCCCTTTCTTCAGGGACTTCAGGTTGGCCTTCAGGGCGGCGGCATTCATAGCCACCAGCACGTCGCAGGCATCGCCGGGGGTAAATATGCGGTTGGAGGAAAAATGCAACTGGAAACCGCTCACACCCGGCAGGGTTCCCTGGGGTGCGCGGATCTCCGCCGGGAAATCCGGGAAGGTGCTCAGGTCGTTTCCGACCAGGGCGGTATTATTGGAGAACTGGCTGCCGGTCAACTGCATCCCGTCGCCGCTATCGCCGGCAAACTTTATTACTACATCTTCTATCTGCTGAATCGAAGTATTACTGGACATCTAATTTTTTATTTAGCGTGTGCAAATTTAGCGTTTAACCCGGTAGTACGGTACTCGTATGCGGAAAAACGCCATGCTGTCACAAAAGTACACAAACCCTGTAGACTTTAGGCAGCAATGACAGGGATCGGGAATTGCTTATTGTTATGCCTGATAACTTTAAGTTATGAAAAAGCGGGGCACCTGCCAAATGCAGTCCTGTAGCCCATCCCGGGGTTTTAACAAGTCTATAACACAACAAAAGAATACAGCCCGGCGTTTTTCTCCATATGCTAAAACAAGCCGCAAGGGCTGTACAACAGCTAAAGAAATGTTAACAAATAGCGCCCCCGGTTTTAAAGGGCAATATGGCATGGTAATTGCATTTTTTGGTATGTACTGATAATCAGTATAAGTTCTTTAAAAAAAAACGCTATACACCGCTTACCATGCATATAAATTTTTAGCATCTTTTAAACCGTGCGCTATGGAAAAGATCAAAGTAAGCGTGTTAGCATTCGCCGCTGTAATAGCAACAGGAGTTTTTGCCTTTCGGGGCGTTCAGGGCTCCATTACAGGCAAAGTAAGGCCGTTCGACGGCGCTACCGATGTCTGGGCTATACAGGGATCAGATACCTTGAAAACGGTGGTTACCGACGGCGCATTCACTTTTGAGAATGCCCGGGCTGGCAGCTACACCGTGATAGTGGATGCCAAGGAGCCTTTCAGGGACGCCACCCTGCGGGATGTGAAAGTGGAGGACGGACAGGCCACTGATCTGGGCGAAATCAGTTTACAGCAATAACCAAGAGCAATAGTTGGTTTTCATAGGGGTTAATCAAAAAGCCGGTCCCATACGTCTGTATGGCCGGCTTCTTTTTTTCCTGCAGGCCCCGCTCCCACCTAGGGGTACTCCCCCGTTTTACCGTTATACTTATTAAAGCAACAACTATGGTCATCCGGAAAGCGATAATAGTTGTGTAGCAGCCAAAATTTTGTCACACTATGCAAACACAACGTATACTGGCATTTTCGGCAACCGGTACCCGTAATGGCGCCCGGAACGGCAACAAAAGCTATTTTTGCGTTATGCCCGACAATGCCAGGTTACACGAACTATTGCAGGATGATGAACAGGCGTTCATGGAAACGCTGTTCCGGTCCTTTTTTCCACTTGTTTGTAAAACCATTTACCGGCTGGTACCGGATACCGCTACTGCGGAAGATCTTGCCCAGGAAGTATTCATCAGGATATGGAACCGGCGCAATGCCCTGCAGGACGTGTATTTTAAAGCGTACCTGCACAGAGCGGCTATCAATATGGCACTGGACCACCTGGACAAACATAAACGGCAGGGCAGGCACCTGTCGCTGGAAGAGGAGGTAGTACAACTGCCGGCCAGTTCCGGCGCTGCGGACAGCCCTCATCATGTAAAGCAGACCACTGCGCATATCCAGCAGGCGATTGACGGCCTGCCGGACAAGTGCCGGGAAATATTCATTCTCAGCCGGTTTGAGGAAATGACATACCGTGAGATCGCCGCTACGCTGAATATCTCGGTAAAAACGGTAGAGAACCAGATGATCACCGCATTGAAGAAGCTGAGAGTATCCCTGCAGGATTACCTGCAGGTAGTGCTGCTGATCGCATGCGGTTCCTTATATCCTTTACTATTATTACAATTTTAATGGTATGTCTTACGATTTAGAGCATATAGAAACGTTGATCGCCAGGGAAATTGACAACAGCCTGAGCGCGGAAGAGCGGGGCATATTGCAGACCTGGCTGGAGGAAGACATGGCAAACCGCCGGTATTACGATGCACTGAAAAGCACCTGGACGATGGCCGCCGGCGCACATGCCGATTTTACGCCCGCCACGGAACAGAACTGGGAAACATTCCGCCAGCGTATAACGCCGCCGCCCCAACGCGGTTTCCTGTACCCTTACCGGCATTTTTTACGTATAGCAGCCACTGTTATACTGCTGGGAGGCGCCGCTACGGCTTATTTCACGTACTTCCGCCATCCCGGGATAAAAGTGGTGACGCAGGCCCGGGAAACGAAAACCGTTACCCTGCCGGATGGCAGCAAAGCCTACCTGAACCAGCAAAGCACGCTTAGCTACCGGGCCGGCTTTAAAGGGGATGAACGGGCCGTGCACCTGCAGGGAGAGGCCTTTTTTGAAGTGACGCAGCAAACAGACCAGCCTTTTGTAGTATATGCCGGCCATACGCAAACGCAGGTGCTGGGCACCTCTTTTGACGTGAAGAGCTATGAGCCCGGCCAGGTGGAAGTAGCGGTGGTGAGCGGCAAGGTGGCCTTTTCTACCCGGGATAACAAGCAGCAGCGGCTGGTGCTGTCCGAAGGCAACAGGGGCATTTTACAGTCCGCCCAAACCCTGCGGCAGGAGCCTATCGAAGATCCCAACTTCATTGCCTGGAAAGAGCAGCGGCTTTCCTTCCAGGACATGCGCATCAGCCAGGTAATGGAAACGCTGGAAGACTACTTCGGCGTCCAGATCATCCTGCGGGATGCAAACGCCCGGCAACTGCGGTACAACGGCACCTTTGACCCGGAACAATTGGGTAATATTGAAGCGGTGCTGGAAGTAATTTGCCCAACGGTAAACCTGCACTGGACAAAAGAAGGAGACGACCAGTACATACTGGTGCCTGCCGGGCCGCAGCCTTAAAAAACCACTTACGGACATATCATGAAAAAACCCGTCCACCTACCGGTTGGACGGGTTTTTAATGTGATCATAATTTGGTCCGGCTACTTTTCAGCAGGAGGTTCTGCAGCCGGTGCAGCGCCGCCGCCCAGCTTGCATTTCTGCAGCACTTCCCATGATTTGCCGTTATGGCGCAGGAAGTACAGGTTATTTACCTTGAAGGTAGCCTGGTATTCTTTCGTTTCATATTCCGGCCAGGCCTTGTTGAACTGTTCGTCCTCCAGGTCCTTGAAGGCCACGGTAACGTGCGGTGTAAAACCGGTACGCGCCAGCATGGTGCTGAAGCCAAACTCCTTGCGCAGGAAGTTGATCAACTGGCGGTGCATGGCGGACATGGTTTCACTCTTTTCCACGTTAATGAACAGCACGCGGTTCTGCTTGTTGGGGAAGGTACCAAAACCGTTGAGGGACACCTCAAAGGGCGCCTGGGATTTGGCAAATTCCGCCAGTTCATCACAGAAAGCCTTTTCCAGTGCCGGATCTGCGGTGAAGGGCACCTGCAGGGTAATGTGCGGCAATACTTTCAGTGCATAGGTAGGGCCGTATTTCTCTGCAAACTCCTGTTTTATCTTGATGATCTCCTTACCTACTTCAGCAGTGGGCAGCAGGGCGATAAAGTATATTTTGTTATCCGGCTTGGGCGTAAAAGGTCTGCGTTGACCGCCGCCGCCCGGCCTTCTCTGGCCGCCGCCGTAACCACCGCCACCGCGATTGTATCCACCGCCGCCACCGCCGCGGTTATAGCCGCCACCACCGCCGCCGCGGTTATAGCCACCACCACCGCCGCGGTTGTATCCGCCGCCGCCACCACGGTCGTAGCCACCACCGCCACCGCGGTCATAACCACCACCGCCACGGTCGTAACCACCACCGCCACCGCGGTTGTATCCACCACCGCCGCGGTCATAACCGCCGCCTTCGCCGCGATTATATCCTCCACCACCTTCACGGTTGTAATTCTCGCGGGGCCTGTATCCGCCACCGCCTTCTCTGTTGTAATCGGGTCTGATGTCGCGATCCCGGTTAAAATTGGGTCTTCCCTCCCGCTCATTGTTGAAGTCGGGACGATTGTAGCCGCCCGGTCTTTCCTTGGGATCATACTCTTTGTTAACATCTGAAGAGTACCTGCGGGGGCGTTCGTTTCTCTCAAAATTCATCTTACTTAATTAAGCGTTTGAAGCAATTAATGCTATGATTTCATAAACATGAAATTCATAGTGTGATTATACTATAATATATAAAGGCGCCGGCGATACCCAGGTATGGTCTTCCGGGTTTTCTCCAGTCCACATTATACCGGCAGTTTCCATTTGTTTTTTTGAAAGCAAATCACAACAAAGTACCTCTTTACCTTTTTTGGAAGAACAAAGATAATTGTGTGCCACGTTTCCTACAAGTTTCCGGTGCAATTACTATACTAATTTCCGCACCTGTCATTTTGTTAGTGTTTCGGCGAATTCTGGTTAAAAAATACAGAACGACAGACTTTTGATGCTACCTTCTTAGCAAATATACGGGAATATCAATGTCATTCTGCCTGATCCACCCCATTTATTTTATTCAGTCAATCATTCATAACAAACTTTCAAATTTATCCTGCTCATAAATATACTGGCTGGCATAGGTAAATGGTTTTTCAACAATGCTTCAGCTAAGCTACTACTTTGTTGGTAAATTTTCTCTAAAATATCCGTTAAACCCCAAATTTTTTCTGCCAGCCGTATCCGGGGCGCGGTCAATCGCCGTCCAGCAGGTTACCCAGGCCGCCCAGGATACTGCCTTCTCCTTTACGGGGGCCGGTACCGTATGCAATAATACGGCCTGCCAGCCGGCTAATGGGCAGGGTTTGCACCCATACCTTGCCGGGACCGCGCAGGGTGGCAAAAAACAGGCCTTCGCCGCCAAAAACCAGGTTTCTGACCCCTCTTACAAACTCGATATCAAAATCCACATTCTGGGTGTAGGCCACCACACAGCCGGTATCTATTTTCAACACCTCGCCGGGCTGCAGCTCCTTTTCCATTACAAAGCCGCCGGCGTGCACAAAGGCCAGGCCGTCGCCTTCCAGCTTCTGCATAATGAACCCTTCACCGCCAAAAAGGCCGGTGCCCAGCCTGCGCTGCCATTCAATGCCCACGCTTACGCCTTTGGCGGCGCAAAGGAAGGCATCCTTCTGGCAAACCACCTTGCCCCCCATCAGGGCCAGGTCCATCGGGATGATCTTACCCGGGTAAGGAGCGGCAAAGGTCACCTTTTTCCTGCCCTGCCCTATGTTGGTAAAGGCGGTCATGAAAAGGCTTTCACCGGTGAGCATGCGCTTGCCGGCGGAGAGCAGCTTGCCAAAGACCCCCTGGGAAGGCTGGGAGCCGTCCCCGAACATGGTCTGCATCTGTACCTCCTGGTCCATCATCATAAAGCTGCCGCTTTCTGCAATGGCCGTTTCCTGGGGGTCCAGCTCAATCTCCACCATCTGCATTTCCTCACCGTATATTTTGTAGTCTATTTCGTGGTTTCGTCGCATCGTGTTGTATTTAGGGATCAATAGAGGTCAAAAATAATAAAAGCGAAAAGTATAAAACTGTTAAAAATTACAAAAAACCGTCCCGATAGAGATCGGGACGGTGATCTGTTAAACCTACAACTGTTACACTGTATTAGCTATTTGACGATAGCTAGCGTTTTTAATTATTTACCGGCATACTTTGCTTCTTTACGGCACGTGCATGCTCATGCTCTTCGGGACCACTTTCCCCGTTAAAGAAAGCGTAGGGCCTGGGAGAAACATACTCCGGATCATGCAGCTCCCGCACGGTCTCCTTCTTCATGAACAGCTTGATGATCAGCACCAGGAAAGGAATATACTTCAAGGCGCGCGGCAGCTTGTAATGATCCAGCACGTCGATGGACCGCTTGTTCATAGCGTACATCACCGGCACCAGCACCAGGGTAAGGAAGGTGGCAAAGATCACCCCGAATACCATGGACCAGGCCAGGGGGCCCCAGAACACCACGTTATCGCCACCAAAGAAAATGTGGGGGTTCAGCTCGGTGAAAAGGGTGGCAAAGTCCATGTTCAGGCCCACTGCCAGGGGTATCAGGCCCAGGGTAGTGGTAATGGCCGTCAGCAGCACCGGCGTCATACGGGTTCTGCCGGCTTCCACCACCGCATCGTACACCGGTACGCCCTGTTTTACCAGCAGGTCCGTAAACTCTACCAGTACAATGCCGTTACGCACCACGATACCAGCCAGCGCCATAATACCCACGCCATTCATCACGATGGAGATATCCATACCAAAAACAGCAAAACCCAGGAATACCCCTATAATACTGAACACAATCTCCAGGGCGATCACCAGCGGCCGGCCCATGGAATTGAACTGCGTTACCATGATCATCAGCACCAGGCCTACAGCGCCCAGCATAGCCATCAGCAGGAAGTTCATGGTCTCCTGCTGGTCTTCCTGCTCGCCGGTCATTTTTACCGTAACGCCATCGGGCCTGTTGAAATCGTTGATCGCCGTTTGTATCTGCTGCACTACCTCGTTGGCGTTATAACCGCTCAGCACGTTGGAGGACAGGGTAACCATCCTGTTCTGATCCAGGCGCTTGATGCTGGCATAGGTATTCGAGTAATGCACATTGGCTACGGAGGACAGGGGTATCTGCCGCACCGCGCCGTTCATATTATTGTCGCGGAAGGTAAGGGTAAGGTTCATCAGCGTATTGATGTTGTTGCGCTGGTCTTCCCGCAGGCGTACCATGATCTGGTAGTCGTCTTCCGGGTCGCGGAACTTGGAGGCTTCCGTACCGAACAAGGCGGTACGCAGGGCCTGCCCTATCTGCGCGGTGCTGATACCTTCCTGGTTGGCCCTTTCGCGGTCAATGTCCACCACTATTTCAGGCTTGTTAGCCTGGAAATCACTTTTCAGCTCTTCCACCCCGCCTATCTGCAGGGAGTCCAGGTAGCGTTTCAGCCGGATAGAAGTAGCGGTCAATTCATCAAAATCGTCGCCGGATATCTCTATGTTGATGGGCTTCCCGGTAGGGGGGCCGCCCTGCTCCTGCTCCACGGTAATATCCGCGCCGGGTATGCCTTTTACAGCATTGCGTATCTTATCGAGGTAGGCTACGGTAGACTGTCCGTCACGGGCGCCGTATTCCACGAAGGCTACGGTCACCTTGCCCTTATGCGGCTGCACGCTCAGGTCCATTTGATTGGGATCGCCGGCGCCCACGCCTACGTTGGAGATAATGGATTCCACGATGGGATTGTTCTTACCCACCACTTTGGTGATCCTGTTCTCCACGATATGCGTAATGGAATCGGTATATTTCTGGTCCGTGCCATTCGGCATTTCAATGTAAGTATAGATAAAGTTCGGATCTGCCTGCGGGAAGAAGATCACCTTGGAGCTACGCATAGCCGTGATCATCATGCTCAGTATCAGCAGGCCGAAAGTGCCCACCAGCATCCATACCGGGCGCCAGCCTACCAGGCACCAGGCCAGCCTGCGGCTGTACCAGTTCTGCAGGCGGGGCCATACATGCTGCTGGAAACGCAGCGCTTTCCGGCCCAGCCAGAAACGCTCCAGCACGATCAGCAGGTACATGAACACCACGAAATTGCCTACGCCTATACTACCGCCCAGGTAAGCGATCAATGCGATGAGCGCAAACACCGCGGTCAATATCTTGAACTTGCGGGTAAACTTCGGCTTGTGGTCTCCTTCATGCCGCGTCATAAAGTCCACGGCAAACACCGGGTTGATGATATAAGCCACGAACAGGGATGCGCCCAGTGTAGTGATGAGCGTTACGGGCAGGAAGAACATGAAGCTGCCTATTACGCCGGGCCAGAACAACAGGGGGAAGAAGGGCGCCAGTACCGTCAGCGTACCGGAGAATACCGGCATGAACACTTCCCCTGCCGCTATCTTGGCTGCCTGTACAATATTCAGGTCGCGCCGCTCGTGGAAGATACGGTGCACATTCTCAATCACCACAATGGCGTCGTCCACCACGATCCCCAGCGCCAGCAGGAAGGAGAACAGCACCATCATGTTCAGCGTAAAGCCATATACGGGCATCAGCAGGAACGCGATAAACATGGACACGGGCACGGACAGGGCCACAAAGATGGCGTTCACCGTACCCATAAAGAACATCAGCGTTACCGTTACCAGTATGAAACCGATAATGATCGTATTGATGAGGTCATGCAGGGTTACGCGGGTAGCATCGGACTGGTCTGCCGTGATGGTTACGTCCAGCCCTTTAGGCAGGTAGTTCTTTTGCATGTCCTCAATAATGCCGTGTATCTTGTCCGACGCATCGATCAGGTTCTTACCGCTCTGCTTGATCACGTTCAGGGTGATCACGTTCTTGCCGTCCAGGCGGGCATAGCTTTCCTGCTCCTTGAAGCCGTCCACCACGTTGGCAATATCCCGCAGGTATACTACGGCGCCGGACTGGCCGCGAATCACGATGTTGCCTATCTTGGAAGGGTCTTTATACTCCCCCTTTACGCTAAGGGTGCGTTTCTGGCCATCCATGGACACCAGGCCGCCTGAAATGGTGCGGTTCTCGGCGCTCACCGCGTTAATGATATCATCGAAGCTGATCTTTGCCGCATCCATCTTGTATTTGTCCACGTTGATCTGGATCTCGCGCTCCAGCGCACCCACAATATCCACGCGGGTGATCTCTGAGAGGGCCTCAATGCGGTCCTGCATTTCGTCCGCATATTTTTTCAGAGACTGCAGGTCAAAATCGCCGGAGAGGTTCACGTTCATGATAGGTATCTGGGATACGTCTATCTTGATGATCTGCGGCTCCTGGCCGTTCTGCGCCAGGTCTGAAGGGAGGTCCGGCCGGGCGTCGTCCACTTTTTCCCGCACCTCCTGCCGGGCCGTTTCAATATCCACATCGGTATTGAACTCTATGGTGATGATGGAATAGTCCTGCAGGGAGGTGCTTTTGATCTCCTTTACACCGGAGATGCCACCCAACTGCTTTTCAATGGGCTTGGTCACCAGCGTTTCCATATCTTCCGGCGAGGTACCGAAGTACACGGTATTGATATAGAACTGCGGGAACACCACTTCCGGGAACTGTTCCTTTGGCAGCGACTGATAGGCAAATATACCAGCGATGGCGATGATAATAGTGGCCACATAAATACTCACCTTATTATCAATGGCCCAACTGGTAGGCTTGAATTCTTTTGTGAGATTGTCTTGCATAAATAAACTAGCTTTTAGCTGTGAGCATTTAGCTGCCTTTACAGCTTTATAAGGTCATTATTATCCAGTCCCTGGTAACCGGTGGTTACCAGCTTATCGCCCGGCTGCAATCCCTCCTTTATTTCCGCTTTATCGTTATAGGTGCGGCCCATTTCTATTTCCTTACGCTGGGCCACCATTTTGCCGTTGCTGTTTTGGGCAACTACTACAAATGGCTTGCCCATGGTATACTGTATCACGTTTACCGGTATTACCACTGCATTTTTCGCCGTATAATCCACGATCCTGATATGCGCGATCATGTTGGGGCGCAGGGCAGGATCTGCCGGCAGCGGCACTTCCACTTTAATGGTGCGGCTTACCGGGTCTATGGTGCGGGAGGCAAAGCTGATGCGTGCGTTTATTTCCTTGTTGATATCCGGGAAACTGATCAGCACCGGTGCGCCGGTCTTTACATTACCCGCATATCCTTCCGCTACATTGGCTTCTACTTTCAGGGAGGAGCTGTTCACCACGCGGAAAGCGGGCCCGGAAGCGCCCGGTCCGGCATTATCGCCCAGCTTTACCAGCACGGCGTCTACCGTACCATTGATGGGGGAGATGATGCGGGTTTGCGCCAACTGCTCCTCTGCGGTAGACAATCTTCTTTTCAGCGTTTCCATGTTGTTCTTCGCGGTGAGGAACTGCATTTCACTGCCTATTTCCTGGTCCCAGAGGTTCTTTTGCCTTTGGTATGTAGTGGTGGCCAGCTCCAGTTGTGTTTTCAGCTCCGCGATGGCCGCCTGCTGCAACTGGTCGTCCACCTTGCCCAGCACCTGGCCTTTGCGGACCACCTGGCCCTCTTTTACATTTATGTCGGTAACCACGCCGGATGATTTGGCAAATACGTTCACGTTCTGCCGTGCATCCACGCTGCCCTGCACATCGATATAGTGCCGGAACACCGTGTCGTTCAGTGTTTCGATGGTCACGGTCTTTACTTTCTGTGTAGTATCACTCTTGCCGATCTCCTTTTCCAGTGCGGCAATTTCCTGGTCCAGTTTGGCTTTTTGCTGCTTTAACTGCTGCAGCTTCGCCTCTTTGTTGGGCTCACCGCCGCCGCAAGCCGCGAGTATAACAGTAATAAAAGGGACAATGAAATATCTTTTGGTCATATATAGATCAGGTTTTGCGTAAGGTTGAGTGTTTGGCTAATAGCTGTTATAACTTTCCATATGCCTTCAGGTAATCAATCTTCGCCACTATCGCGTTGTACAATGCATCAAAATAATTCTGCTGCGCCGTGAGCAGGTCGTTTTCTGCAGTGGTCATTTCCAGGCTGCTGCCCACGCCTTCACGGTACTTGATCTGGGTGGTATTGTATACTTCCTGCGCCAGCTTCATATTCTCTTCCTGCGACTGCAGGGTGAGCAGGTTATTACGGAAATTGGAATTGGACTGGGACTGTTCCAGGTCTATGGACAGCCTGAGGTTCCGGATGGATTCCTCCGCTTTTTTCACGGTCAGGAATGCCTGGTCTACCTTCCTTTTCCGCTGGAAGCCTGTGAAAATGGGAACGTTCAGGCTGATACCGGTGCTTACATAGCCGTACCAGGACTGGCTCTGGAAGTAGTCGAACTTGCTGCTGCCCCGCAGTGCGCCTGTTGTGGCAAACAGCGACAGGGAGGGCAGGCCCTGCATTTTGTAACGCTTCAGGTCATATTCGTAGGCACGTTTCTGTGACTGCAGCACCTGGTACTCTATACGCTGTGAATAGTCAAAGTCGTCCACATTGATGGTTTGCGCCGCAATGGCTTCGGTAGTAAGCGAGTCTGTAAGCTCAATCTTTTGCGCCATGGGCATGCCCATCTGGAATTTCAGCGCAGCGGTGCCTACCTCTATCAGGTTGCGCAGCTTGGTAGCTTCGGTCTGCATATTGGTAAGCTGTACGGACAGCCGGTCCACATCCAGTTTCTCCGCCAGCCCGTTCTTATAGGTTTCGCGGGTGTCTGAAAGGGTCTTTTCCAGGTTGGTAATGTTTCCTTTTATGATGCCCAGGGCCTTGTTGGCGGAAAGCACATTGTAATAGGCTTTGTACACCGCCACTTTTACATCCACTTCCGATTGCTTTACATTCCTGGCCGCCAGTTCCTCCAGCGTTCTGCGCGCCTGCAGGGCTACCAGCACGCTGGGATCGAACAGCACCTGGTCCAGCCGTATCTCGCCGGACAGGTTATGGGACAGCCCGAAGGCTACCGGCTGGTAGGTGCCTTCCGGCACGCTGGGATCAAAGTTGTGCAGGTCTATCTGCTGCTTCTGCAGGATCGGGTTATACTGGTAAGAGCCGGTGCCCTTTACAGTGGGCAATGCCTGGCCGCTCACTTCCTTATTCAGGGCCAGTTGGATCAGCTCATCCAACCGGGCGGTTTTTACAGACGACTGGTTGGCCAGGGCGTAATCCACCGCCTGTTTGGCGCTTAGCGGCAGCACTTCCTGCTGCGCCGGCTGTTGCCGGGCCTGTAGTGGTGTGGTAAACACCCATGCCAGCAGCAAAGAGCCGGCAAGGGCCATGTGCTTTCGTGGTAGTTGCATACAGTTGTGTCTATTTAATTTTTTTGGTGAAAAGTGAATAGTCAATCCATCTTCCGCTATTCACTTTTCACTATTGACTAATACCTGCTGTTGCCGGTATTGCTCTATCAACCGGAATCCTTCACCGGAAGCTACCCCGTAAAGGAAATGTTCCAGCAGTACCCGCTGCACCTTTCCCATCTCAAAACCGGCTATGGGAAACACTTCCGGCTGGAAGCACAACATGGCGGAAGCGATCCTGAACTGGGTAAGCACGCCTACTTCCAGGTCTTTCCGGTACAATCCTTCTGCAATGCCGCGTTCCAGGTTGGCCCGGATGCTGGCGCGCAGGGAATTATTCCGGTATTCCTGGAACACCAGGAAAGCTTTGGAATGAAACTTCTGCAGGTCCAGCATGATCACGGGGTTCATGTTCCGCAGCCGCTCATCCATCATGTTCATGCTTTCAAACAGTTCTTCAATAGCGTTGGCGGACCGTTCCCGTATCATCCGCTCTTCCTCCTGGATCACCTCCAGGAAACGGCTGATGGCATGCACCACCATATCGTCCTTATCCACAAAATGGGCGTAAAGCGTTTTCTTGGATATGCCCATCCTCGTAGCGATGTCATCCATGGTGATGGACCTGGTCCCGTATTGCCGGAACAGGCCAAAAGCCGTGTCTAAAATGCGTTCCTGTACTTCCATGTCAGAATGCTATGCTTTCAAATAACAGATTTTGCAAATGCCTGGACAAAACTAGGGAAACTTTTTAAACTACAAAAGTTTCCATAAGAAAAAAACAAAATCAATGGGCGGATGCGGCAGAAATACGGCCATACAAACGGATAGAAAGAAATAATTGGAATAATGTGGGTAATTTTGCTCCTCAATCCGATCAATCATTCGCACATTCGCATATCTGCACATTAGCACATTAAACTTATGTCTCCCAAATTGCAATTGAAAGCCATGGCCGCCCGCGTATTACGGTACTTTTTCCAGGGGCTGCTGATACTGGCGCCCATTGGCATTACCGCCTTCACCATTTACTGGGCTTTTATTACCATAGACAACCTGGTACCCACTTCGCTGATACCGGAGGACACTTTTATACTGAAATACCTGCGTTACAAAGGGGTAGGCTTCATCCTGGTGCTGCTGCTGATCATTGCAGTAGGGTACCTCAGCTCCTCCTTCATTGTAGGCCGCATTTTTGACCTGTTTGACCATTTACTGGAGCGCACGCCCTTTATCAAGTACATCTATACTTCGGTGAAAGATGTGTTTGACGCATTTGTCGGGGAAAAGAAAAAATTTGATCATCCCGTGCTGGTGCAGCTATACGGGATAGACGTATGGGAAATGGGATTCATTACCCAGGCAGACGTGAGCCACCTGGGGCTGGAAGGCTATATGGCCGTATACGTGCCGCACGCCTATGCCATTACCGGCAAAGTGTTCATGGTACCCAAGGAGCGGGTGAAACCGCTGAGCCACATCTCCGCCGGCGAAGCCATGAAGTTTGCCGTGAGCGGCGGGGTGACGAACATTGGAATAGAAGTAAAAAGTGAAAAGTAAAAAAGAAAAAAATTCCTTTTTTATTTTTTATTTAAAATTTCGTCTGCAAACTGCAGCAGCAGGTGGTTAAATATCTGTGGTTGGTCACAGTTCACCAGGTGGCCGGCAGCCGGCACTTTGAACACCGTATCCTTCCACTTACGCTGAAAGGGTATCCCGTCCAGGTAATTGCTCCTGATCACCGTTTCCTGTTGCCCCATTACAAAGCCTACCGGTAACTGGCTTTGCACGATCCCGTCGATATGATCATGCTCCCCCGGGTGACCGTCTTCCAGGTATTGCCCGAACACGGTCCGGAAACCGGGGTCCGTATCATAATAATACTGCTTAAAGCCGGCAATGAACTGGTCGGACGCCTGGTACACCAGGCTTTTGCTGTAAGCGGTGAGCGCTGCCTCCGAAGGCGGCGTGGCTGCCAGCACCTGCTTGTACGGGGATGACAGCAGTAGCGCATGGAGCGGGATTTGCCGGCCGGCAATGGAGGCGCCGGCAAAGAAGAGGCCCTTGGGAGGAACGGACAGCAGCGGTAATGCTTCGCTCACAAGGTTGGTGCCGGATGAAAGTCCCACCAGCAGGTATTGCTCCCAGGACATGTCATTGATGCAGGCCGCCAGTTGCCGGGCCATGCCCTGCAGGCTGTAGTCCTTTTCCGGCTCGGCGGAGCGGCCGGAACGGCCATGCCCCGGCAGGTCCAGCGCTACCAGGCTGAATTGCTCCAGCAGCAGCTCGTCGTTCAACTGCTGGTCCCACACAGCCGAACTTTGCAGGCCGCCGTGAATGAAAATGATCGCTTTCCGGGATTGCCCGGCGTGACGCGCGAATATGGGCACCCCGTTAACTGGAATAGTCATAATTGTTTCCATAACATTAGTTGGTTCCATACACCATAGGCATTGCATTGGATTTTGATAGTACTGCTGCTTTTGCCCATAATGGGGTATCTGTTATTAAAAGTAACGCACGCTCCCGCTATCTGTCATCGCTTTAACCATACATTAACAAACGCACATCCCCTGCGCGCTGTTTCCCCCTTTTTACATAAATTAGCGGGCTGCAATTTTTCTTTCTCTCCCCTTTTTTTGACTTTATACAACCTGTTTATCTGTATGCGCGTATGTCTGCTACCGGCATTATTGCTGTGCCTGTTGTCCCCTTTCCGGCTCCATAGCTGGGGATTTTTTGCCCACCAGCGTATCAACCGGCTGGCCGTATTTTCGCTGCCCCCGGAAATGATGGTGCTGTACAAGCCTTACCTGGAGTTCATCACCCGGCATGCCGTGGACCCGGATAAGCGAAGGTATGCCGTGCCGACTGAAGCCCCACGGCACTACATTGATATTGACCTTTACGGCCCGCCGCCCTTTGACAGCCTGCCGCGCTCCTGGCAGGAGGCGGTGGCCAGGTACGGCGCCGATACCCTGCAGCAGCACGGCATCCTGCCCTGGCACATTCCCCGTATGCTGGCCCGCCTTACCCGGGCGTTTGAGGAAGGGAACAAGGCCCGTATCCTGCAGCTCTCCGCAGAACTGGGACATTACGTAGCCGATGCCCATGTGCCGCTGCACGCCTGCTCCAACCACAACGGGCAGCTAAGCAACCAGCATGGCATTCATGGCCTGTGGGAATCCCGCATACCGGAGCTGGTGGCGGACAAAGCGTTTAATTACCTGGCGGGCAAAGCCACCTACATTGCGGATGTGCAGGCCTTTACCTGGGACATTGTTGTTGCCAGCGCCGTGGCGGCGGATACCGTGCTGCGGCTGGAAAAGGCGTTGAGCCGGCGTTTCCCGGCAGCGCAGCGCTATGCGTATGAGCAACGGAACGGGGTGCTGGTCAGGAACTACTCCAGCGCCTATGCGCTGGCCTATCACCGGCTGATGGGCGACATGGTGGAGCGCCGCATGCGGGGCGCCATGCAGGCTATTGCCAGCTACTGGTATACGGCATGGGTAAACGCCGGGCAGCCGCCGCTGCAAGCCCTGGCCGGCAAAGCGTTCTCCCCGGAGCAACTGCAACAGTTCAGGCAGCTAGACCGTGCCTGGCAAGGAAAAGGGGACGCCTGCCGCTAACATTAGCATAACAAAATTAAAAGCGGGTTTTTACAAAAAGTTGAATATCTTTGTTGCCACTATCTTTTTAACCTTTATCCTACGCCACGCAACTTACTGGTTATTTGAAAACACCTTACTTTTTTTATCCGTTCCTTAGAAAAACCAAACAAAGTGGAAAAAGCTAATAATGTATTTAATCTGGATCGCAACATGAAGGTGCACAATTTTAACGCAGGGCCTTCTATATTACCAAACGAGGTATTATACAAAGCCAGCAAAGCGTTGATTGATTTTGAGGGATCGGGTATGTCAATATTGGAGATTGGTCACAGAACAGAACTGTTCATGAACGTGATGGACGAGGCCCGCAGCCTGGTCAGGGAGCTGATGCAACTGGAAGACGACTTCGAGGTGTTGTATCTGCACGGTGGCGCCAGCACGCAGTTCATGCAGTCTGCCATGAACCTGCTGGAGAACGGAGAAACGGCTGGTTACGTGGATACAGGTGTTTGGTCTTACAAAGCCATCAAAGAAGCCAAGAACTTCGGGTATGTAGACGTGGTGGCCAGCTCCCGCGAAAGCAATTATAACCACATCCCCAAACAATTTACTATTCCGCCCCAATCCAAGTACCTGCACATTACCACTAACAATACCATTTACGGTACCCAGTGGCAGACCATACCGGTAACCGATATACCGATAGTGGCCGATATGAGCAGTGATATTCTCAGCAGGCAGATGGACTTTAACCGGTTCTCGCTCATCTATGCCGGCGTGCAGAAGAACATGGGCGCCGCAGGCGCCTGCATGGTGGCCGTACGTAAAAGCGCGCTGGGAAAGGTAACGCGCAAGATCCCTACCATACTTGATTACAAGGTACATATCGAGAACGGTTCCATGTTCAATACCCCGCCCGTATTTGCCGTTTATATATCCATGCTTACCCTGCGCTGGCTGAAAGAGCAGGGTGGCGTAGCGGCTATTGAAAAGATCAATGAGAAGAAAGCCTCCCTGCTGTATAGTGAAATAGACAATAACCCCCTGTTCCGCGGCACCGTGGTAAAAGAAGACCGCAGCCGTATGAACGTGTGCTTTATTATGGACAAACCGGAGCTGGAAGAAGAGTTCCTGAAGTTCTGCAAGAAGGAAGATATTGTGGGGATCAAAGGGCACCGCAGCGTAGGCGGGTTCCGCGCATCGCTGTACAATGCCCTGCCGTATGAGAGCGTGGAAGTAATGGTAGAAGCCATGAAGTACTTCAGCCTGAAGAAAGCATAACAATATGCTACCGTGCGGATGACAATGTCATGTTGATTAACCACTATAGATGTAAGTCCCGTTTCGTTTTGCCGGCGAACGGGACTTTTTTTATGGGCATACCCGCACTAGCATATCAGCACATTATTATTATTTTTGCCCCTTCAACAACCTGACAACCATGGCAATTATCAGACCGTTCAAAGGATTAAGACCCGAAGCCGGGTTAGCGGCCCGCGTGGCTGCAAAGCCCTATGACGTGCTTAGCTCTGCGGAAGCAAAGGTAGCGGCAGCGGGCAATCCATACGCTTACTATCATGTTTCAAAATCGGAAATAGACCTGCCGGACGGTACGGATATCCATAGCCAGGCCGTGTATGACAAAGCTGCGGAGAACCTGCAGCGCTTTGTGAAGGAGGGCGTGCTGTTCCAGGATGAGCAGCCCTGCTACTACATCTATAAGCTGGTGATGGACGGGCGCGCCCAGACGGGCCTGGTATGCGCCTCCTCCGTGGCCGACTACAACAACGGCATTATTAAAAAGCATGAGTTTACCCGGCCGGAGAAAGAACAGGACCGGATCAACCATATCAAGGCTACCCGCGCCCAGACCGGCAACGTGTTCCTGGCTTATACAGACGTACCGGAGCTGAATGTGCTGATAGATCACTGGCAGCAGCAGCATGCCCCCGCCTACGATTTTACGGCGGACGACGGCATACAGCATACCGTATGGGTAGTGTCTGACCCTGCCGCCGTAAAACAGATCACCAGCCTTTTTGCGGAAAAAGTGCCGCATACCTATATTGCCGATGGCCACCACCGCGCCGCATCGGCTTCCCTGGTGCAGAAAGAATTTGCCGAAAAGCAACTGATAAAGTCCGGAGAGGACCCGGTGAATTTTTTCCTGACCACCATCTTCCCTGCCAGCCAACTGGCCATACTGGACTATAACCGCCTGGTAAAGGACCTGAACGGGCATTCCGCCGCAGACCTGCTCTCCCGCCTGGAGTATGACTTTACGGTGGAGAACGTAGGCCATGTGCCGCAAAAGCCGGCCATGCTGCACGAATTCAGCATGTACCTGGAAGGCAACTGGTACCGGCTGGTAGCCCGGGAAGGCACCTACACCACGGACCCGATCGGCATACTGGACGTGACCATCCTGCAGCACAACGTGCTGGACAAACTGCTGGGCATCCAGGACCCGCGCACGGACAAGCGCATTGATTTTGTAGGCGGTATCCGCGGCCTGGAAGAGCTGGCCCGGCGCGTGGACAGCGGGGAAATGAAAGTGGCCTTTGCCCTGTACCCCGTTACCATCCAGCAACTGTTTGACATTGCGGACAGCGGGAATGTAATGCCGCCCAAGTCCACCTGGTTTGAACCCAAGCTGCGGGACGGGCTGATCACGCAAACCATTTGATAATCGCCGGTAAATAACCATATTTTCAGCAACAGCAGGTCCCTGGAATATCCCGGGACCTGTTTTATTTAACTGCCATTCCCTCATCAGCACATTACCACATTTTCTTTACTTTTACAACAAACGCAAAGACAGGCATGTACAGGAGGTTCCCTTTATTGAAAAAATTCCTAATAAGTGGATTATTATTACTCAGCCAGGCAGCATGGGCGCAGGAGGCCAATGAGCTGTACAGCACGGCGCAGAACTTCATCCGCACCGGCGATTATGCCAATGCCATCCTGGTGCTGAACCAGGCGCTGCAACTGGAGCCGGACAATATACAATTCCGGAAGCAACTGGGGTTTGCCTACTACCTGCGGGGAGAAATGGGCAAGGCCAAAAGCATTATTGACCCCCTGCTGGATGAGAAGGACGTGGACCCGCAGATGTACCAGATAGCCGGCAATATTTACCAGGCCCGGCAGGAGTGGAAAGGCGCGCAGAAGCTGTATGACAAAGGTATCCGCAAGTTCCCGGAAAGCGGGGCGCTGTACAACGACAACGGGCAGTTGCTGATGACGCTGAAAATGTATGACGGCGCCCTGAACAACTGGCTGAAAGGGATAGAAAAAGATCCTAATTTTCCCGGCAACTATTACAATGCCGCCCGCACCTACTATTATTCCAAAGACCCGGTATGGGCTATCCTGTACGGGGAGATATTCGTGAACCTGGAAAGCTATACTACCCGCACCGCGGAGATAAGGGATATACTGATAGAATCCTATAAAAAGCTGTTCAACGATCCCTCCATGCTGAGCATGCCGCTGCCCGACATGGACGACAAAAAAAGCAAACGCAACAGGAATAACAGCGACTTTGTAAATGTGTACCGGCAACTGATGGCCAAACAAACCGGCGTTATCAGCAGCGGCATTGACCCGGAGGCGCTCATCATGCTGCGCACCCGGTTCCTGCTGGACTGGTATAATTTTTATGGTTTAAAATACCCGTTCGCGTTATTTGATCTGCAGCAGAAACTCCTGAAGGAAGGGATGTTCGAGGCCTATAACCAATGGCTGTTTGGCCCGGTGGCCAGCCAGTCCGCCTATCGCGCCTGGACCAACCTGCATAAATCAGAATACGATAAGTTCATGCAATACCAGCGCAATCATCCATTTAAACTTCGCCCTGATGAATATTACAATGACGGCAGATTTACGCTGAACAGATAAATGTGCAGGTCTGCGGATATGCAGATACACAGATGAATGCAAGTACAAGTGCTACCGGTTCCACGTTCTCTAATTATTAATTGTTAATTATTAATTACTTATATGCTTGCAACCAAACACCAAAACACGATCGACAACGCGGTAAAAGCCAATCATGAACGGCGCTTCTACTCGCAGTACCCCGAGCACCCCAAGGCTTACGGTGAAGCGGCCGCCGCCAGCGGCATGACCAGCTACCAGCAATTGCTGAACCAACCTTTTGACCGCCTGCTGCAAACCGGCAGCAACGAGCGCGTAGGGGAGGAAGTATCTCCCTACACCCTGGAAAACCTGGGCATTACCTATCCCTCCTTTACGGTGGAGGAACTGGTGGCGCAGGCCGGCGCTGCCGGCAGGCAATGGGCCAATACGCCCGTTTCCAACCGGGCGGACATACTGGTAGAAACCCTGGAAAGGGTAAAAGGACTTTTTTTCGAGATCGCATATGCAACCATGCATACCACCGGGCAAAGCTTTATGATGAGCTTCCAGGCATCGGGGCCGCATGCCAACGACCGGGCGCTGGAAGCCATTGCCATGGGATACGAAGAACTGCACCGGTTCCCGGCGGAACAGCGCTGGGAAAAACCGATGGGCAAAGTAACCCTCCAATTGCAGAAAACCTTTAAAGCAGTGCCCCGGGGCATCGGGCTGGTAATAGGCTGCTCCACCTTCCCGGTATGGAATTCGCTGCCCGGCATTTATGCCGACCTGGTTACCGGCAACCCGGTGATCGTAAAGCCACACCCGAAAGCCGTGCTCCCCATTGCCCTGGTGATCAGCGCTATACAACAGGTGCTGCATGAGAACGGCTTTGACCCGCACCTGTGCCAACTGGCGGCCGACAGCAGCGCACAGCCCCTTACGACCGCTCTGTGCGAGCATCCGCGCATTACGCTGATCGACTATACCGGCGGCAGCAGTTTTGGCGACTACGTGGAATCCCTGCGGGGCAAAACTGTTTTCACCGAAAAGGCGGGTGTTAATTCCGTGATACTGGACAGCGTAAAGGACGTAGATGCCGTAGTACAGAACCTGGCCTTTGCCGTATGCCTGTATTCCGGGCAAATGTGCACGGCGCCACAGAACTTTTTTATACCGGAACAGGGCATTGCCACTGCCGCCGGCAACCTGGGCTTTAACGAAACCGCCCAGCAGATCAGGGATGCGATCGCCGCCCTGGTGAACAATCCCAAGATGGGCGCCGGCACCCTGGGCGCAGTACAGAATGATGTGACCCTGCAACGGGCGCAGGATGCCGCCCGGCTGGGCGGCAAAGTGCTGCTGCAGGGCGGACCGGTGCCCAACGAAGAATTCAGCAAAGCCAGGATGTGCTCCCCTACCGTGCTGGAGGTAACCAGCGCAGACCACAATATTTATGAAAAGGAGCTGTTCGGCCCGGTGATCCTGCTGGTAAAAACAAAAAACACGGCCCATTCCATACAACTGGCCAGGCAGATGGCGGAACAGCACGGGGCCATCACCTGTGCAGCTTATACTACAGACCCGGTTGTGAAGGAAAAGATAGCGGAGGAGATGAACAGCGTATTTACCCCGGTGTCCTTCAATTTTACAGGCCTGATTTGGGTGAACCAGCATGCCGCATTCTCCGATTTTCATGTAACAGGGGGCAACCCGGCGGGCAACGCCAGCTTTACCAACCAGGAGTTTATTGTGAAGCGGTTTGTATGGGTGGGCAACCGGGAGGTAGTTTCGGACTAAACCATATAGTATGAGGTATATATTACTGATAGCAGGATGCATGACTTTGGGCGCCTGCCAGCAGGCGCCCAAAGCAGATGAAGCCAAGATATCGGAAGCGCGGTCTGTCCAGGAAGGAGAAGGCACCGCCTACCAGGTAGATGTGGACAGGAGCAGCTTACAATGGATCGGCACCAAGCCCACGGGCAAGCATACCGGCCGTTTTAAGCTTACCAGCGGCACCCTGTATGTAAAGGACAGCATGGTGACCGGGGGGAAATTTGTGATCAACATCGCTTCCCTGGAAGACCTGGACCTGGCCGGCGACACCGCCATGAAGCACAAACTGGAGCGGGAGCTGAAAAGCCCGCTGTTCTTTGATGCGGCGAAGTACCCTACCGCCACCTTTGCCATTACCGGCGTAGATACCTACCGCCCCGACGGTACCGATATACTGCTGAAGGACGCTACCCATACTATACAGGGCAACCTGACCATTAAGGAAGTAACCAAGAATATTACATTCCCGGCCAGGATAGCCATTGTAAATGACCAGGTGACCGCCCACGCCAATTTCAATATGGACCGCACGCTGTGGGGCATGAACTACCGTGCTGATAAATCGCTGCAGGATAAGCTGATCAACTCCATGGTGAACATACAGTTCAGTATAGTTGCACAACGGCAATAATCCGTTAAAATCAAATAAAATGATTTAAATTTAATATGCATCTATCATACTTAAACCTGTTCACATGGAAACGACACAACAACGGGATGAAAGGCTCTGGCGCATTGCAAAGGCGCGAGCCTCGTTCAAGTCCCACCTGATCGCCTACCTGGTGGTGAATGCGGGCCTCTGGGCTTTGTGGTTCATTACGGATGGCAACGGCAGCGGTGCTCCCTGGCCTATCTGGCCGGCCCTGGGCTGGGGTATCGGCCTGGCATTCCACTATTTCGGCGCCTATCACAGTGATCCCTATGGCGATACGCTGAAAGAATATGAAAAATTACAGCATGAACGGGAACAGCGCGGCCTGTAAGCATGGCAAACAACAAATCAAAGCATGATGGATCAACCAAGCCGATTATTTGACGTGATCGCCTGGCAGCTCGCAAACTATCCCAAGGAAGACATGCTGGCCGGCAAAGTAGACGGGAATTGGAAAAAATACAGTACGCAGGAGGTAGCCGATCTTACCATGCAGTTGAGCTCCGGGCTTTTGCAACTGGGCATCAGCCGGGGTGACGGTACGGTGGAGGGAAAGGACAAGATCGCCATTATTTCGCCCAACCGGCCGGAATGGGTACTCACCGACCTGGCCTGCCAGCAGACCGGCGCTGTATCAACCCCTATCTATCCTACCATCAGCCAGCACGAGCTGGCCTTTGTGCTGAATGACGGCGGCGCCCGCATCCTGTTCATCAGCGATGAAGATATCCTGGAAAAGGTGAATGCCATCCGCGACCAGGTCCCTTTACTGAAAGAGATATTTTCATTCAACCGGATCCCCGGCGTGCGCCACTGGACAGAGCTGCTGGCCATGGCCCGGCCGGAGGACTACCCGGTGATCACGGAGATCAAAAAGCACACGGACCCCGAAGAGCTGGTAACGATCATCTATACCTCGGGCACCACCGGCACCCCCAAAGGGGTGATGCTGAGCCACCGCAACATCATGAGCAATGTAACCGCCTGTACTCCTTACCTGCCGGTACATTCCAGCGCGCGGGCGCTGAGCTTCCTGCCCCTGAACCATATTTTTGAACGTATGGTGACCTACGTATACCTGACCGCCGGCGTGCCCATCTACTACGCCGAAAGCATGGATACCATTGCGGATAACCTGCGGGAGGTGAAGCCCACCATCTTCACCACCGTGCCGCGCCTGCTGGAAAAGGTATATGAAAAGATCATGGCCAAGGGGCTGGAGCTGAAAGGCATTAAACGGGCCTTATTCTTCTGGGCCATAGAGCTGGGCAAGCAGTACGAGATTAACAAAAACCTGGGCTGGTGGTATAACCTGCAGTTGTCGATTGCCAATGCATTGGTATTCAAAAAATGGCGGGAAGCGCTGGGGGGCAACATACAGGCTATTGTAAACGGTGCGGCCGCCTGCCAGGTACGCCTGCTGAAGGTATTTACAGCCGGGCGCATCCCGGTGCTGGAAGGTTATGGTCTTACCGAAACCTCGCCCGTGATCAGCGTAAACCGGGTGGATGTACAGGACCGTATGTTCGGCACGGTAGGGCCTATTATCAGCAATGTACAGGTAAAGATTGCGGAAGACGGCGAGATCCTCTGCAAAGGCCCCAACGTGACCATGGGCTACTACAAGCGTCCGGACCTTACGGCCGATGCCATCAAGGATGGCTGGTTCCACACCGGCGACATTGGCGTGATCGTGAACGACAAGTTCCTGAAGATCACGGACCGGAAGAAAGAGCTGTTCAAGACCTCCGGCGGCAAGTTTGTGGCGCCGCAGCCGATAGAGAACAAGTTCAAGGAATCTCCTTACATCGAGCAGATCATGGTAGTAGGCGAGGATCATAAGTTTACCGCCGCCCTGATCGTTCCCTCCTTCCCCAACCTGAAGGGCTGGTGCAGCAAGCGCAACATCTCCTACGCCAGCCAGGAGGAGCTGGTCCGCAACCCGGAAGTAAGAGCCTTGTTCCAGCAGGCGCTGGAGAAGTACAACCAGTTCTTCAACCATGTGGAACAGCTCAAAAGGTTTGAGCTGCTACCCCATGAATGGACGGTGGACGGGGGCGAGCTGACCCCTACCCTGAAGCTGAAACGCAAGGTGATACTGGAAAAATACCGGGACGTGATAGAAAGTATGTACAATTAGGGAGGAGTTGGATTTTGGTGTGAAAACTCTTACTTTTGCACTCCCCTTTCTGCCCCGGCAGGAAGCTGGCCCCGTAGTTCAATGGATAGAATAGAAGTTTCCTAAACTTTAGATCCAAGTTCGATTCTTGGCGGGGCTACCAGATATTTAAGAAAGGCTTTAAGTGGTTGACGCTGAAAGCCTTTTTTAGTTCGAGATGCATTTCCCCCTTCTTCTCTCCAACCATCTGCTAATTGATTCCCAGCCATTTAGGAGTTCGATTCCTTTTAGGGGCTCTTTTAATGAAAGGGGAATAACTGTATTTTTGTACATCTTTATACCCCTTAGGAAAGCATTGCAGCCCTAGAACTATAAATTAGCAATGGATGAATATCGAAAAATATATCTGTAGCCGTTGTGGTCAGGAACACGAGGACTGGCCTGCGTTGGCTTTTTCTTCTCCAACGCAATATAATAACTTGTCTGATGACGAAAAAAGAGAAATCGGAAAGATAGGCTCTGATCTTTGCGTGATAAACTACTCTGATCAAACTGACAGGTTCATTCGTTGTGTATTATTTCTTAAGGTTAACGACCATTGCGAAGACCTGCAATATGGGCTTTGGGTCTCATTAAGTGAAAAGAGTTTTCAGGACTACAAGGATAATTTTGATAATCCCGATCATGAAGCCATGTATTTTGGCTGGTTAAGTAGTACATTATTAGATTATGATGATACTTGTGGGATTCCAACTACCATTTTTACGAAGAAAGGGAGTCAACGGTCTGAAATAGTTCCCCATAAAGACTTCGAGCATCAATTTGTGACGGATTATTATAATGGTATTACCAAAGAGGAGGCAGAAAGGCGCATAAGGAAAATGTTGGAAATTGCGGCTTCATTTAACAAGAATGTGGACTAGTACATCATCGAACAATTATGCAAGTTTTTAATTCCAAGATTTACATAGCAAGCCTTGAAGATCATTATACAGGCTACTTTCGGACCAAGGGAAAAAAGGTGACTCTCAATAAAGGTCCAAAAGAAAAATTGCTCCTAATCACACCTTTCAGCTCCGCTAGTGCTTTATGAGCCAAGGTAGCTTTGCGAAGAATGGTACCGATAAGGCATCTGAGCAATCCTATTCCGGCACTATATTGACTGGAACCCGGTTCTTAAAATCAAATTTATCACCTGCCTTTAACCAATAATACCATCCTTCTTTGTGTCTTTTATTATCATAGATGGCAATTTTTCCGCTCCCAAATACTTCACCAACACCATCCTTTATAATCAATCCCGTATCATCGTCAATACCAATTCCCAAGAGATAAGGATATGTGTCTATAATGGTAACTAATTCATTTTCACGTTTGGCACTGCTTAAATGCGGATTGATTGCAACCTTGTCGAGAAGGCAGAGTCCCTTTTCACTCCCCTTTACCATTAAGACCGGTTTATTGGGATTACCTCTGATAGTATAAGAGCCCTGAACAATGGCGCCTGCCGATTCTCCTGCTATAATGCCGCCTCTTTTAAGAAGGGCTTTTAATTCCTCTTCGACCTTTGTACCAATGTAAGCAGCCGTAAACCTCCCGGCGTTACCACCTGAAATCCAAACCGCCTTCGCTTTACGAAGCGCTGCAATAAATGCTTCCCGGTTCGCCTCCTGGCGATCCCTGGTATGAAGGATGGTCAGATCATTAAGTTTAAACCGCTTTAATAATGCATCTTTGAATTCCTTTTTATTTGCATCCTTATCAGGATTCCAGATGATCCCCGAGTCTGATCGTAAGGAAGATGCCGCAGTTGGAATAAAAACGACGTTTGCATCCGGTCCCCCTATTAACTCAATAAAGAGTTGTTCAGATGCTTTGCCTCCACTGGTAATGATTTGTGTACCCTGTGTTTGGCTCAGAGCAGGTTGAGGCGATAAAAAATCGTAAATGCAAAATAGCAGAAAAATGGATAATGGCTTCTTGTATAGCATAGATGGTTAGATATTTTGTTCAGGGAGAAGTTATACTACTATAGTCACTTGTTTCTGCTCTCACAAATTACCGGTATCGAAATTAGTTCTTTTGCATTGTTGTCGGATACCCTAAAAGGTTTTTGCAAGGAAATTAATCAGGCTAAAATAATTTTACATATAATTTCCTTGCTGTCAACTAATTATGCTCATCAACACCATTAATTCACATAGGAAACAGTTCGACATCCGTTCGCTCGGGGCTACAAAATCTTTTAGGACCTTTAAATTATTGAAAATGAATGTCTTTTATTTTCACATTACTTCCAGTCATTTATCAAAGTACCTAACTAACAGCCATTTATAGAGTTCGATTCTTGTTAGGCATTTAGACTATCATAAAACAAGTCTCCCAATTGATTCTTAACTGGCGATATTAAAATAAATTCGATGGGATATTATCTCCAAGCCTTCATAGGTGCGCCATTGGATTAGGCTACAACAGAAATACAAGAGATTGGATAGAATAAGCCTGGAATATGTCACTCATTGGTGATGTCAAACTAGATATAATTTCATTTCTATCTACCCTCGCTTTCGGTCGTTCCGATCGAATTTTGTAAATTTGAATTGTTGCCTTGACAAAGATTAATAGGCTATTTATGGACTACAAAGAGTATATAGAATCCAATGCAGATGTAATGTTAGGCAAACCCGTTGTAAGAGGCACCCGGATTACTGTCGGCCTAATCTTACAAAGATTATCTGAAGGTGCCTCCGTACAAGACCTTATTGAGACTTACCCCAATCTTACCGAAGCTTCTATTATGGCTGCTTTGGCCTATGCTTCAGATGCCATCTCTAACGAAACAGTCATTGCCGTTGCATGATACTGGCAGATGAGAATATCCATAGCTTTACTATCAAAACATTACGGGAAGCGGGTTTTGAAGTTATTTCCGTAGATGAATCGGCCAAGAGCATAAAGGATGACCAGGTAATTCAACTGGCATTGCAGTATAACTATTTATTGCTTACTGAGGACAAGGATTTTGGAGAGTGGGTATTTGCCCATCATGTAAAGGACCTAAGCGTTTTGTTCTTAAGGTATTCGTTTCATGAATTTCGGGAGATAGCTAAACAGTTGTTTATTTGCTGAAGACACAGACGCTCCAACGTCCTTTCTTTGCAACTATTACAACCAAGAAAATTAGGATAAGACAGTTATAGCTTTCGGCTAAACATCTATATTAAACTGGCTAACTCATCCAAATCCCCAAAAAAAGAGTTCGACATTCGTTCGGCTGGGCTACTACTAAGAAAATCAAAGGCGTTCGTTTGAACGCCTTTTTTATTACAAACCCACTTTAAAAAAATGCGTGTATCCCGAGTGATCCCGCTGGAATCTTTAGAATCCTGGCGAAAAGCACGCTGGTAATTGCTCAAAAAGTGATATTTTGTCTTATCAAGAATGAGATAGGGCAATAAGCATCGTCAGGCAACTCGCTGAAAACGAATAAAATGTTTTTGCCAGCAACAGGCTATATTGACTCCGGATTTTTAACCTTCTCAGAACAAACCAAAAGATTTCAATGAAACTCTCTTCAAAAGCGGAAAACATCTTGGGGCAAATCAATACCAAAACTAACCTTGGAGACTTACGAAAAATTGCTAAGATCATAAAAACGGATCACGACCTGGCTATGGAATTATGGTCAACCGGTAAGTTCTTCCCAAGGTTATTGGCGATCTTAATTATGGATAACAAGCGTGTTTCACAAGATCAGATCAATACGCTTGATAAGGATATGCATACCCATCCATTTGATGACCGGAATCAGCTAATGGACTGGTTCATGGCCAACCAACTCATGAAAAACAAGAAAACAATTGCACTGATTGAATCATGGGAAAATAGTCCTTCGGCTCTGCAAAGACGGGTATTCTGGTATTACCAGGCTCGTTTAAGGTGGACAGGACAAACACCGCCTGCCAATACACCAGCATTATTAACTAAAATAGAAGCTAACATTGCCAAAGAAGCACCGGAAGTTCAATGGGCAATGAATTTCACAGCGGGCTGGATCGGAGTTTATGAAAAACAGTATCGAAATCGGTGTATCAACATTGGTGAGAAAACAGGCCTTTATAAAGGTGAAATGGTATCAAAAGGGTGTACGCCTGATTATTTGCCAGAGTTCATTGCCATTGAAAGTAACAAGCGAAATTTATAATGCGCCAACCTGGAGTTATACATACGTACAAAGTTTAAGGTCGGGAAATAGCCCTGGACTAAAACGAAAAAAGGACGATTGCCCATACCGCTGTGATCCCGTGGCAAAACGCATTTGCGTAATGTGAAAGTGACCCAAGTTTAACAAGGATGGAAGCATTCAACCCCTTACGGCTTATAAATAGTCTGCTATGAAATACCTTGCCAGTTTTTTAATGGCGCTTGTACTTACAAAAGTACAGGCACAGTACCCTGCAGTGACCATTACGGGTTCTGAGGTGAGGAAGATCACTTCAAAGATAGTAGCAGGACAGGAATATGAACTGCACATCATGCTACCCGGCGGTTACAAGGCAGCTAACAAAAAATATCCTGTTGTATATCTAATGGATTCGCAATGGGATTTTTCGCTGGTTACTGGTTTATACGGCCAGTATTACTATGATGGGTTTATTCCCGAGCTGATCATTGTAGGTGTAACCTGGAGCGGCGAACATGTCAATTACGACAGCCTACGCCTGAGAGACTATTCGCCCACTAAACTGGAGTTGGCCATCATCAGGCCTGAAATATACGGCATGATATCTTTATCCGGTTCCGTGCGGATGCCGCAAAGCGGTGGGGCGGATCAGTTCCTGGCGTTTATGAAGCAGGAATTGTTTCCCTTCATCGAGTCTAACTATAAGGCGGATGGCAAGAACAGGACACTGATGGGATGTTCGGCCGGGGGATTGTTTACCTTGTACACCTTGTTCACCCAGCCCGACCTGTTCACCGGTTATGTAGCGGCCAGTCCGCCTATTCCCTGGGATAATGAAGTATTGTATAAGTATGAGCAGGAGTTTGCCAAAAAGCGTCTGCCCAACCCGGTACGTGTATATATGACAGTGGGCGACGTAGAATTAACCCGCCCTGCCTTTGAAAAATTTTCCGCCACCATGACGGCGCGCAAATATCCATCCGTTCGGCTGCATTCAAAGATACTGGAGAATACCGGTCATGGAGGCACTAAGAATGAAACCTATGCCCGTGGGTTACAATATGTTTTCGAAAGGCCCAAATTGGACCTGGCAGCACGGGTGTTGAACAGCTATGCCGGTACTTATCAATTACCGGACGGCCGGACCATGCAGCTCAAAAATGAGAATGGGCAACTGGCGCTCTATTTCGGCAGCAACCGGATATTTACTTTGTATGCAGCCAGCGAAAAGGATTTTTACGCCACCGCGCAATTTTTAAATATCCGTTTTGAAGATGCGCCTGGTAAGCCGCCAGGTTTTTGGTTGGAGACGTACCGCGATAAACAATTCATAAAGAAAACAAACTAGCGGCATCAAATGGTCCTAAATCAATGACTTGTGAGACTTTCTTAAATCTTCATTTAAATGACTGCCTGAACTCCAAAGGAGTTTGCCTGGTTTTTTCCTTGAATAATTTACTGAACGACTGGGAATGCTCAAAACCCAGTTCATAAGCAATTTCACTTACCGATAACCCGGTGGTGGACAGTTTTTCTTTTGCTTTTTCGATCAGCTTCTCATGAATGCGTTGTTGCGTTGTCTGTCCTGTTAATTGCTTTAATAAACTGCTTAAATACTTGCTGGAAATATGGAGCGAATCGGCCAGGTGCTGGACGGATGGAAGACCTTTTGAAATCAGGTCGTCGCCGGCAAAATGTTCGTCCAACAGTTGTTCCAGGCGGTCAAGAACCTGGTGACTGCTCTTTTTCCGGGTAAGAAATTGTCTTTGATAAAAACGCTCAGCATAATTCAGCAAGGTTTCAATATGCGAAATGATAATATCCTGGCTGAACCTGTCAAGGTTGGACTGGTACTCATTTTTAATGTTCTGGACAATACCGTTCGCGATGGTCTGTTCCTTATCCGACAAGAATAAAGCTTCATTCACCGCATAATCAAAAAAGTCATATTGCTTAATGTTCTTTCCCAGGGATGTCCCCCATAACAAGTCGGGATGAAAGAGCAAGATCCAGCCTGAAAGGTCGTCTTCGGGCGCCGGCCCTGCACCTCCTATAATCTGGCCGGGGGCTACAAAGTACATCATGCCTTCATCAAAATCGTAAGTCTGCTGGCCGTAAAACAGCTTGTTGGCAAATCCCTTCTTCAGCGAAATATAATAGAAATCAAACAGTACAGTCAACGCTCCTGAAAATTCAGGCATCTTCAGGTCTGCATAGTTTACCACGCTTACCAGCGGATGTTCAGGACCTGGTAACCCAAAAGCCCGGTGTCCTTCGGTGATGGACCTTATTCGTACTGGTTGCATAGTCAAACTGCAGTTTTCACAAATGGATACTTCAACCAGATCATTACCAATGGTATTATCAAAAACGGTATCTCTATAAACGCCATCTTAAAATTGCCTGCACGAATGGCCAGTGCCATGATCACCACGATGGATATGGCGTTGAGCACATTGCCGAGAAAAAATGTTTTGGGAATGAGTAGCAGAATGCCAATACCGATGGTGAAAGCACCAAAAAAGGGAATGATCGATGCACTAATGCCCAATTCGCTCATCATTTTGAGGGATGCAGGATTATTCTTGTAGTTAAGCGTGTCCCAGCCGTGTTTAAATGCCAGAAAAACGGACACCAACAATAATATGAGGGAAATGATGCTCTTTGCCATTTATCGTTCTTTTAAGGATTAAGTTACTGAACTCGCCTGAATTTCATTGTTTTCCAGGCAGGGAAATTCTCAAATAGCAAAAACCACTTCTTCCATTTTGAATAGGTTCGTATTTGGAAATTAATTTGAATACATTGTTGAAGCGCCTGTTTTTCCCGCCTGTGCTATCATGAATTTTGGAGCTATTCTGCTCATAATACGTATTATTCTTGCAACACCAGGGTAGATCTCCGTTTTGTCGTTTTTCATTCCTTTGATGGCCGCATCTACAATTTTTCCCGGAGCCATCAACATCCCGGCATTAAAACCGTCTTCGCCCAGGAATTTATCGTTCAATGAAGTAGCACTGCCTGGCGCCACCAATTCAATTACCTTAATATTGGTATGCTTTAACTGCACCCTTAACGCCTGCGTGTATGAGCGAAGTCCTGATTTACTGGCGCTATAGACCGGTGAAACCGGGAACGTCATTAATGCAATACCTGATGTAACATTTAAAATGGCGGCATTCTCCTGCTTCCTCAAAAGCGGTAAAAATTGTTGCACCATCCGGATGGGGCCCATCAGGTTAATTTCGATCTCGCGGGTGATATCGGTGAGCTCATGCTTGTGATGCAGGCTTATCTTGCGCATTTCACCTGCATTGTTGATGATAATGTTCAGGCCGGGAAATTCCTGTGCAACCTGATCATATAAGCTGCGGATGTCCGCGGATTTGCTTACATCGCTCTGGATGGCAACTACCTTTGGGAGCTTTTGTTTTACCTCCTGCAGTTTTTCAGTATTTCTTCCGGTGATAATCACCCTGTTGCCCAAAGCAATCAATTTTGAGGCAAACTCAAAGCCGAATCCTCCCGTTCCACCTGTAATCAAAATGGTATTATGCTGTAATTTCATTTTTTGATGTTTGGTCACTGCAAAGTTCAACAGCTATTAGCATACAGATGTATCCAAAAGTTACAATGTTGTAGTGAAAAGGGAGGAAGCTTATGGAAGTTTAACAATATGAGGAAGCGTTCATTGATGAGGATCACGGTAGAAAGTGGCCAAATCAATAGAAGAAAATTTTGTGAAGCCAACCTGGCGCAATATCGTGACCAACTGCCCGCGATGATAGGTTGAATGATTAATGATATGAGAAAATGTTTGCCAGAACTCCATCCGGCCTTCTCCGCCCCGCGGATACCTGAAAGTAACCTGCTGGGTGTAGTTTTCTTCCGGGTATTCTTCAATGAAATGCCTTAAACCGGCCGATGCCGCTCTCCATATCTCCACCAGGTCATTCTTTGTACCCTTAAATTCAGCGGACAAATAAACCGGGTCAGGAATATTCTTCCAGAAATCGATCCAGATCTTCTCCGCACTGGCAATATGAATAACCGTTTGCTTAATACTGCTGAAACTGCTGGGAACTACCTGCTCCCACTGCCTGCCGTTAACCTGGTCCAGCCATGCAATCGCAATATTATTTGCCCAGCTATTGTAAGCTGCTAACGTCAAAAAATACTTTTTGTCCATTTTTCCATGCATTTGAATTACCGCTCAAAGGTAGACGCGAAGACCGGGAGCAAATGATGGGCAGGCGTTCAAAAAGTATCGCTAAACGTTCAATTTGATAACTGGTACTGTTTGGGCGTTATACCATAAACCCGTTTAAAGGATTGAATAAAACTGGACAGGTTTTCGTAACCAAGCTCATAACAGATCTCGCTTGCTTTGTGGTCGCCCTGCCGCAACATTTCCGCAGCTCTCTCCATTCTTTTTTCCAATAACCACCTGTTGGGGCTGTTGCCATAAATACGGGCAAAACGGCGTTTAAAGGTAGACAGGCTCATGTTACATAAAAAGGCAAGCTCCTCAACCGTGACATTGCTGTTTACATGTGCAGTAACCGCCTGTCGCACTATCCGGTCGTCGTTTGCCTCGTGGCTCATGCTTCTGATCTGCTGCATCTGCCCGGGATATTGTATCGCGAGATACAGGAACAGTTCTTCCAGTTTTACCTTTTGCAGGTCGTGATGTGCGAGCTTATCATCCTGCAGCAGGTAGTCAAGAGAACGGGTAAAATTTTCCAGGAACGCATCCTTTTCAAACAGCAGGAATGGAGGATTGACCGGCTGCCCTGTTTGTTCTCCCGGCAATAAAGCATGCCGGCTAAAAAGGTCCGACAGCAGCTTACTGTCAAAGAAAAAAAGAATGCTGTGGTAATCCCCGTCTTCTGCAACTATCTTTTCACTCATGAGGCAATTGCCGGCGGCTAACATAACAAACTGGTGAGGTTTTACGGCAACCTGCGTACCAGCAAAATGAACGGTCTTCTCGCCGCTAAGCAAAAAGGTGACCAGGTTCTGCTGCAGCGATATGCTCGCCCTGGGTGCCGGCTTACTGGTGCGGTAGCGATAGATGGAGACCTGCTTATCATCCCGTTTTACTGGCGCTGTATTCATACGATAAATCATCTGCAAACGATGCAAAATTAGCGTATTCCCGCATCAGGGCCAGCTCCCCGGGAAATCAATGCAGGGCGGCGCCCTGCATTGGAAAATATTCATTTACCGGTTCAGGGCATCCATAAACCGCTCCGGGTAGCGGGCGCCGGAAACGATGCCGGCGGGCATGATCGATTCGATACTTTGCAGGTCTTCCCTGCTGAGCTGCACGTTTTCGGACGCCATGTTCTCCTCGAGATACTTTATGCGCTTGGTGCCGGGGATGGTAATGATCTCTTCCCCCTGGGCCAGTACCCAGGCAATTGCCAACTGGGAAGGAGTGCAGCCTTTTTCGGCAGCCAGCATCCTGATCTTTTCTACCAGCTCCAGGTTCTTGTAGAAGTTATCGCCCTGGAAACGTGGCATGTGCACGCGGTTATCCTTGAGATCCCCGGGCGCTTTGATCTCACCACTCAGGAAGCCCCTGCTTAGCGGGGAATAAGCTACCAGGCCTATACCCAGCTCGCGGACTGTTGGGAGCACTTCCGCTTCGATGTCGCGGCTCCAGAGAGAATATTCTATCTGTAGCGCTGTGATGGGATGAACAGCGGCAGCTTTCCGGATCGTGGCGGCGGCAGCTTCAGAAAGCCCAATGTACCGGATGACGCCTTTTTGGACGAGGTCGGCCAGCGCGCCTATCGTATCCTCGATAGGAACATGGGGGTCTACCCGTCCGGGCGTATAGAGATCTATGTAGTCCGTTTTGAGGCGCTGCAGGCTGTAGAGCACCGCGTTGCGGAGGTAGTCCGGATGGGCATTTACGGGTCCGATGCTCATGGATCCGTCAGGACCGGGCGCAACCAGCACACCGGTTTTTACAGAAATAAACGCTTTGTCGCGTTTGCCTTTGATGGCCCGGGAGATCAGTTCCTCGTTATGGCCCATGCGGTAGTAATCGGCAGTGTCCAAAAAGTTGTGCCCGAGCTCGAGGGCTCTTTCAATGGTAGCAATGGATGCTTTATCATCGCCTGGCCCGTAGGCGCCGGACATTCCCATACATCCTAAACCTATTGCTGATACAAGCGGGCCGTTTGTTCCTAATCGTCTGTTCATGATTCGATGCATTATTGTCCGGCAAAAATGCTGGGAACATCCGAAAAGAAACCGGACAAAACACATTAATTCCCTGACAAATCCTGAACAAACGTGGCGATCGTTTTGCCGGTCACTTTTTTAAACAGGCGGGAAAAGTATTCCGGGTCATTGAAACCAAGATCGTAGGCCAGTTCCTTGATGGAGCTTTCCGAATAGTAGAGGCGGCGTTTGGCTTCCAAAATCAGGCGGTTGGTGATGAACGCTTTGGGCGAAAGCCCGGAGTAGTGTTTAACGATATTATACAAACTGTTGGTGTTGAGGCCGAGTTTTTCAGCGATGTCATTTACAGTTAAATGATCTGCAAGGTTATCTTCTACCAGGCGTTTGAAACGGGTGTATTTTGAAAGCCGGTCGTCTGCCGGGCGCTTGTCAGCGGAAAAATAAGCGGCATTGATCTCTGTTAGCAGGCTGTTGAGATGTGCAAGAATGAGCTCGGGACTGGTGTCCATCACACTTAATAATTCGCGCAGTATTTCAAAGACAGACTTCAGTCTTGCAGCAGCGGGTGGCGTGAACGTAATTTTTTGAGCATTGAACGGGTTAATAAGGAAAGGGTACTGCTTCGGCAATAGTGACAGGCAGTTTTCATCAAACCCGAGTTTAAAATAGTCCGTTCCCTGCTTGGTAGCCGGAAGCTGGTGTATCTGGTGCGGGAGGATGAAAAGCAGCTCGTTGTTGCGGACATCGAATTGCTGGAGGTCAACGCCATGGTGGGTAAGGCCTTCCAGCATAAAGATGAGGAAGTAGTAGGTTTTGCGGTGGGTAAGACCGTAAGTATCGATTATTTCGGGAGGGAGGTGGCCGAAGCCGGGTGATATGAGGCGGATGGGAAGCTTCCTGTTTTGTTTGAAAAGATCGAGGAATGGTTCGATGTTTCGCATAGGGTAAAAATAGTGAAAATAAGTATGGGCTATCCGGGAAGCATATGTCCAATATAAAAAGCGGGTAAGACGGTGGATATAATTTAATTTTGATGGCATCATGACTACGCAACTCTTCAAACTGGATATTTCTCCCGCGATAGGCGCCGTTTCCGCCAAATATATCGCCCCCGACAAACCTGTGTGCATCTTCACGCTGGCGCATGGCGCAGGGGCAGGCATGGACCATTCATTTATGGAAACGCTGGCGGATGCGCTCTCAAAAGCGGGTATTGCAACCCTTCGGTTTAACTTCCCCTTTGCGGAACATAAGAAAGGCCGGCCGGACTCCCCCGCGGTAGCCCACGCCACTATCGCAGCGGCCATTGCAAAGGCGCGCACATTACACCCCAAACTACCCTTGTTTGCATCCGGTAAATCTTTCGGGGGACGAATGAGCTCGCAGTACCTGGCGGCCCATCCGGAGTGCACAGTTGACGGTATTGTTTTCTATGGTTTTCCCCTGCATCCCTCCGGCAAGCCCTCCACCGAACGCGCCGGACACCTGGAAGACCTGAAAATACCGATGCTCTTCCTGCAAGGCTCCAGAGACACCCTGGCTACCTGGGACCTGATCGAAACGGTCTGTCAATCTTTGCGAAAAGCGACCCTGGTAAAACTGGAAGGCGCAGATCACGCTTTTAAAGCTGGCAAAAAAGATGTAATGTCGTTGCTGGTAGACGAAACAAAAAAATGGACAGAGAACATCCTGTCCAAATCGTACCGTCATAAAGTCTAATTCATACCCTCCCGATATCAACTTAAAGTTCCAATTTTACTGCTCAATAATCACTGTATAAACCAAATAAAAAGGAGGGATCTCTTTATGGCAGATATTTTGCACAGAGTTGGCATCAAATCACCGATAAATGAAGTATACAAGGCATTGACCACGCGCGAAGGCCTTGCCGGCTGGTGGACGAGCAACACACAGGGAGAGGGCAATAAAACCGGAGACGTGCTGCAATTCCGCTTTGGAGCCGGAGGCTTCGACATGAAGGTCATCGGGCTTCAGCCCCCGGCACAGGTACTATGGGAAGTAATTGAAGGGCCTGAAGAATGGATCGGCACAAAGGTGAGTTGGGAGCTGAAACAGGAAGGCGACTATACCATCGTATTACTCAAGCACCAGGATTGGCGGGAGCCGGTGGAATTCATGCACCATTGCAGCACCAAATGGGCGATATTCCTGATAAGCCTGAAGTCGTTCGGAGAAACCGGGAAAGGCGCCCCCGACCCCAACGATGTAAAGATCGACAACTGGAACTAAACAGCATTGATCACCATGGTGACGATGATCTCATTTTCGCTCCCAGTTCATGTAACCCGAGCGTTTAGAAAATGAGATCATATTCATTTATTGATCATTAGCTGCGGCTTCCAAAAGGTCGATATTCCGGTCCGGTGCGTCCGCCACAAATCCGAAAACCGTTTCCGCAAACTGCCTGTTCCTTTCATAATAAAGCACATGCCCTCCTTCAATCACTTTTACTGTTTGCTTCAGAAACCGGAACAATTTATAATGGTCAGGACCAATGTTATGATCCTTTGTTCCCGTAATGACCAGCACCGGAACATGTACGCCGGCAGTTTCTTTTGTGAAGTCCGCAGCATATTCAGGCATCTCCAGCGCGCGGCGTGCAAAGGAATAATTGCGGGGCATAGAGCGATCAATGCTGTCCAGCAGATGAACGGTAGCCTTGTTGTCTGACAGCATCTTATATCGCAGATGCTTTTCTCCCAGCAGGCGCATTGCCGCCAGGAAGGACGGCAGCACGGAATCTTCGTTCTCTACGGTTACGTGGCTACCTAACAATTGATTGACAAACGCTATCTGCGCCCGCAGGGAATAATTGATGCTCAAGGTTGCATTCAGCAGTATCAGCCCCTTTACATGGTCCCCGTATCGGGCGGCATATTCAGAGGCCAGCACCCCGCCAAAGGAATGGGCTACCAGGTAAACCTGGTCTGACCCGGTCAGGGAACGGATATCCTCAATATCTTCCACCATGCGGTTAAGGCTATAGTCATTGTCTGGACTGGAGGCAGAGCGGCCCGATCCACGCTGGTCATAATAATACATGGTGAGCTGCTTTTCCAGCACATCCCCGCCCATCGCTTCAAAAGACCGGCTCCAGGCACCAGGACCGCCATGCACAAATATGCACGGCGTTCCTTTACCGGACACCTTCAGGTACAGGGCTACGCCGTCAGACGTAAGCATTGTGCTGTCATTTATTTTTCTTGCCAGGTGTCTTCCCTGGCCTAAAGTGTTGGTCATGCTGCCTGAAAAGCAGGCAATAAAAATCAGCAGGTATCTCATCATATAGGTAGCTTCCGATCAGTGCCGCGCAAATTAATAAAAAAAATGTCCGGGAACGATTGCGTAGAAAATCCCTTCCGTTAGCGTCCGTTTTCTTAATTTATAATAAACCCGATTAACCCGTTTTATTAACCAGCAAACCCGATCCACGTATGAAAACCAGTCTACCCGGCTATGCCCTCCCCGTTATCTTTTTGATGACCGTTTTGCTCCTTCCCGTATGCAGGCAAGCATCCGCCCAAACCCTGGCCTTCCCCGGCGCTGAAGGCTTTGGCCGCTTTGCTACCGGCGGGCGGGACGGCGATGTATATATCGTTACCAACCTGGATGATGCCGGGCCCGGCTCCTTCCGCGATGCGGTGAGCCAGCCCAACCGGATCGTGGTATTTGAAGTGGGAGGCGTGATACAGATACAGTCCCGCATCGTGGTGTCTCCCAACATTACCATTGCCGGGCAAACCGCTCCCGGCGACGGGGTCGTGATCTATGGCAACGGCCTTTCCTTTACGCCGGCCAGCAATGCTATTGTGCGGTACCTGCGCATGCGCATGGGCGTAGGCGGGGATAGCGGTAAAGACGCATTGTCAGTCACCGACAATGCCAATGTGCAGATATTCGATCATGTTTCGGTATCCTGGGGCAGGGATGAGAACTTTTCCATTACCGGCCATGCAGACAGCATCACCGTACAGAACTCCATTATTGCGCAGGGCCTGCAAACCCACTCCTGCGGCGGATTGATAGAGCCGTCGGGCGCGGTAAGCATGTACCGCAACCTGTATATAGACAACCATACCCGCAACCCCAAAGTGAAAGGGATCAACCAATATGTCAATAATGTAGCGTACAACTGGGGAGGCGGGGGCGCCTATATTATGGGCGGCTCTGCGGGCAACTCCTATGTTAACATCATCAACAATTACTACATCACGGGACCCAACTCCACCATTGCGCCCTTTACCAGGGGCACGCCCACTTTTGTACCTTATGTGTTGGGGAACTTTTACGACAGTGTACGCAATGGTATACTGGACGGACACGCCGTGCCGCGCACCGCTTATACAGGCGTCACTACTTTCCGGAACACTCCCTATCCCTACCCTATGCCGCAGCACATGCTCAGCGCGCGGCAGGCCTATGAGCATGTGCTGAAAAATGCAGGCGCCGTGTATCCCTGCCGCGACCAGGTGGACTCCCTGCTCATAGACGAGCTCCGTTCGCTGGGCACCCGTGGGGTGATCATTGCGAATGAATCCGGGCTGCCCATGGGAGGCCCCGGTGAGGTAAAGGGAGGCACGCCGCCTGCAGACACAGACCGGGATGGTATGCCGGACCAATGGGAAAACGCCCGTGGCCTGGATCCCAATAATGCAGCCGACGGCAGGCTGATAAATGCGGACGGCTATACGAACCTGGAACATTATATCAACAGCCTGCCGGCTGCCGGTGCCTGTCCCGTACTGGACGGTACAGGCATTCCGCTTACTTACTTAGCACAGCCTTAGCATGCCAGGATACTGGGGCATCCCATCGCGCTGCACCGGGTAATGGTAGGTGCGGCGGCCTGCACGGCGCCCTGGTGCATGTTGCTCAGTTGGGCGATTTTGATCTTGTCGAGGAGCAGTTTTTTGGAGGTTTTCTTTTTCATAAACAGCAGGTTTTAAGATGAAGGAATAAAACGAAGCATCCTTACAAAAGTAACCGAAACAGGCGTTTTCATTGGTCCCTGAAAAAGGGGATTTCCGGCGTGGATAACAGGTACAAGAAAATTTTATGGAATCCGGCGGGGTGTGCATCTATATTCTTATTTGCATCTATAAATCCTGTTTATGAAAACACGCTTCCTCCTGGTGCTCACCTGCCTGCAGGCCGGCGCTGCGTACAGCCAGGACATCATATCGCAAAAGACCCAACAGGTAGAGACCGGCTTGCTGCCCGCCGTCTACATCGAAGGCCGGCCACATGCGGTATACAAGCTGGCGGATCGTATGGCGCACTACAAGGTGCCTGCCGTCAGCATTGCCTTTATTAACCATGGCAGGATCGAGTGGGCCAAAGCATATGGATATCTCAGCGAGGAGCAGCAGGTAAAGGCGGATACGCTGACCCTGTTCCAGGCCGCTTCAATCAGCAAGCCCATTACCAGCGCACTGCTGTATAAGCTGGCAGCGCAGGGTAACGTGGCGCTGGATGAGGATGTGAACAAGTACCTCCGCAACTGGAAGCTTAAACCCTCTCCCTTTACGGCCAAAAAGCCGGTAACACTGCGTGGGCTGCTTACCCACACGGCGGGGCTTTCCGTGGAGGGCTTTCATGGCTATGCGCAGGGAAGCCCGCTGCCTACCACGGTACAAATATTGAACGGGGAGCCGCCGGCCAACTCCGCACCGGTGGTTTCCATTGCTGAACCAGGCACCGGCTACCGGGCCTCCGGTGGCGGCTATGTAGTGGTGAAACAAGCCGTAGAGGACGTGACCAGCCACCCCTTTGCAACGGTGATAAAGGACCTGGTGTTAAAGCCCGCCGGCATGGTGCACAGTACATATGAGCAACCGCTACCGCCGCAATTCCACCAACAGGCCGCGGCAGCCCACGACGTGAACGGCCACATGCTGCCCGGCAGGTGGCATACCATGCCGGAAGTAGCCCCGGACGGGTTATGGACCACCCCTGCTGACCTGGCCAGGTTCCTGCTTACGCTCACACAATCCCTGGAAGATGGATATGATGCGCTGCTCACACAGGAACAAACCAGGGAAATGCTCTACGCCCGCGAGAACATGGGCATGTGGCAGCACCGTGATCCTTCGCACGGCTGGTATGGCAGCGGCCATAATGATGGCTACAACGCGGAGATGCTCATGTTTCCCGATAAGGGTCAGGGCATCGTGGTAATGACTAACGGCGATTACGGGAGACGGTTGTCCAATGAAATAATCAGGGGAGCAGCCCGGGTATATCACTGGGAACGCCCCAGACCCGCAACACAAACGGTAATAAAACTGGATGCGCAAACCTTGCAAGACTATGCCGGTACTTACGGAATGGAAGGGCTGCCCTACCACGTAAAAATTGCCGTAGAGGGAGATCACCTGCGGGCAACACTGACGCTGGATAATACAGAAAGCGTGCTGTACCCCGCATCAAAGGAGCGTTTCTTTTCTCCGGAAGAGGGCCGGGAGGTCACTTTTCTAACGGCAGAAGACGGCACGGTCACCGGCCTGGCTGCAGGCCCTGCAAGGCTGCAAAAAATGCCGGCTGCCGGAAAGTGAAAATGTGCTTTTCATGCTAAGTTTTGTAAATTGAGCCCATATTACCACCCTTACACTTAGCATGCACCATATGAGGAAAATTATCTTGAACCTGGCCGTTTCACTGGACGGTTACATTGAAGGGCCCAACAAGGAAATAGACTGGATCATTTTTGACGCCGAAGGCGGCAGCTCCCTGAATGATTTTGCAAAGGAGATCGATACCATCCTGTACGGCCGTACCAGCTATGAAGCCTGGGGCACCTACGTACCGTCGGAAAATGCGCCGGACTTTGAAAAGGATTTCTATGCCGCTACCGGCAAAATGACCAAGTATGTATTTTCCTCCACGAAGGAAGCTTTTCCCGGCAACCCGGTAGTAGTCAGCGAGGATATTGCAGCCGCCATGCAGCAATTGAAGCAGCAGCCGGGAAAGGATATCTGGCTGTACGGCGGGGCCGGCCTCATCACCACCTTCCTGAACCTGCAGTTAGTGGATGAATTCAGGCTGGCCGTGATGCCCATGATCCTGGGCAGCGGCACTCCCCTGTTTAAGGAGATCAAAGACCGGGTACCCTTACAGTTCACACGGACCCAGGCCAGTAAGTCCGGGGTGCTGGAGCTGCGCTATGAAAAAATATAAACCCGTTTTCACATGATCCAATTAAGTCCCTTCCGGCCGGCAGACTTTGACCTGTTCATTTCCTGGATCGACAGCGAGGAGCTGTTGATCCAGATAGCCGGCTCCTACTTCAGCTACCCCCTGACGGCGCCCCAGTTGCAGCGCTACCTGGAAGACAACGCCAGTACCGCGTTCAACGTGATAGAGATGGCGCAGCAAAAGAACATCGGGCATGCAGAGATCATTGCCACCGGCGAGGGCGCTTACAAGCTGGACAAGGTGATTGTAGGGGACGAAGCCAACCGGGGCAAAGGTATTGGCGGCCGGATCATCAATGCGCTGCTGGCCTATGCGTTTGAAACGCTCCAGGCCCGCGAAGTGGAGCTGAATGTGTTTGACTGGAACATAGCGGGCATCAAATGCTATGAAAGGGCCGGCTTTACCGTGAATGAGGCGAAAACACAAAGCTTCCGGGTAAAGGATCAAACCTGGATCGCAAAGAATATGACGATCAACAGGGACCAATGGCTGCAGGCGAAAGCAACTAAATAAGCGGCTTACTGCCCCGGATCAAACAGTTCTATTGTATAATCCAGCAATGCGGTGCCACCCGTACTGCCATGCCCGGGGATCACCACCTTTGCCTGTGGATATTTTGCTTTTACTTTGCTCACCGTTGCAGACCATGCGCCGGTATTAGCATCCTCCAGGTTGCCCTTCCCGCCCCCGGTCTCTTTTATTAAACAGCCGCCAAACAGGATACTATCCCCCGGGAAATAGCCGACAATATTATCTTTGGTGTGCCCCTCTCCCAGGTAGTCTGCATACACTTCCCGGCCGCCGGCGTGCAGTACCAGGTGATCACTGAATCCCTTCTGAGGTACGGCGGACTTCTTTTCCTTTGCCAGCTCAATGGTGCGGTCATTGGCATAGGAAGGAATGCCCTGCCGGTGAAATGCTTCCAGGCCGCCCAGGCAATCAGCATGAAAATGCGTGGCCACCACGGCGTTGACCCTGGCCTGCAGCTCCCTGGTGATATAGCCGATCAGCTCAGCGGAGCTGGTATCATCCCCGGGTGTGTCAAACACCACCGCTTCACCGTCATTCACCACGATCATCCCGTTGCAGGCGACCCTGCCAAAACTGTTGGTGTTCAGGAAGGAAATATGCTGGTAGGTGTGCGGCGATATCCTGCGGACCAGAAGATCGTCAGACTTATAAATGGTATCGTTACCTGTAATGCTTTCCACGGCCGTGGTATCCTTGCTTTCGCCGGTGGGCTGCCTGCCGGCCTGGCTGCCGCAGGCGCCCAGCACCTGTATGGCTATGATCGCCGGAATAATGAATCCCTGTTTTATCATGACTGCTTGCTTGTTATTTGAGACTTTACAAAAGTAAAGCGCAAAGCATTCATATCCGTTACAGCTTAAAGAATATTTGTTTCCGGTACAACCAGTAGCACATATACCATTCCAGCGCCAGTACCGTCAACGCGGTAAACACATGCTGCCAGGCAGCAGGCACCTGCAGCAGTTCCAGCCCTCCCCCGGAAAAGATACCCACCAGGCCGTTCAGGCATTGCATGCCGATGGTGTTTACAAACAGGTATATGAAAATGGAATTCATGCCCACTACCACGGCTATGCGCGTGTACCTTTTATGATCCTTCACATCTATCCACCAGTACAGCCCCGCCAGTATCAGTATTACATAGCCCAGGGAGGCAAGGATAAACCCGCCGGTGCAGATACGCTTGATGATGGGAGACAGGCCGCTCAGGTCCAGCGCATGCCCGATGGCGAGTGCGATCATCCCGGCCAGCAGCAGGGTCCGTATTTTAGTGGCAGCGGTACCCTGGCCCATTAACAGTTGCCCGGCCGTTACGCCCAGTATGGTATGCGCGGCCGTAGGGATACAGTTAATGGCCACCCAGCCGTCACTGTTGATCTTGCCCATCAGCAGGGTATCCATGTAAGATCCGAAATTATGGCCCTCCACAAAGGGCTGATCAAAACCGGGTACCTGCACCACGCGGTACAGCACATCATTGAGCAGCACCAGCAGCAAAGCGCTTATGATCTGCGCACGGTAGCTTTTCCCGATCAGGAAGTAGGCCACCAGCGTGGTGAAGGACAGTTGCGTGAGCACGTTCCACAGCTCCCATACCAACCTGCCCGCATATACGCAGTGCAGGCCGGTGCCAAAAAGGAACAGCTTCCCGCTGCGGATGGCGATATGCCGGAAGATCTGCCGCTCCGGGGTGCCTTTGCTTCTTTTGCGGGATACGGAAATATACATGGCGGTACCGGCCATGAACATGAACGCGGGTTGCACCAGGTCCCAGAAACGCAGCCCGTGCCAGGGATGATGAAAGAACTGGTCCACCAGCCAGCCCGGCTGCAAATGTTCCAGGGATTCATAGAGCAGGCAGCCTTCTGCTGTCAGCAGGATCATAATGATGCCGCGCATTACGTCCAGGGATAATAACCTTTCTTCGGATGTGAGTGTAGTCATAACGCCAGTGTGATGTATACGATAAAGACGAACGGAAAGCCCGGAAGGACCGTTCGCCCTGTGCCTCACTTTTTTTAAGTTTTGTCGCAATCAGCCACTGAAAGCGTCCTTTTTGCACCCCTTGCATCCGCACGATATGCTTCATCTTTGTAGTACAATCAAAACACGTAAAAAACCAAAAAATATACAGATGAAAAAGCTGGAATTTAAAATTAACATCGCGGCTAACCCGCAAAAGGTATGGGATACCATGTTAAACCTGGAAACCTACCAGGAATGGGTGGGCGTAAGCTGGCCCGGCTCCACTTACAAGGGTGAATGGAAGCAGGGGCAGGAGCTGCGCTTTGTTTCCACGGAAGGGGGCGGCACGCTGGCCAAAGTAGAGGAGCTGCAGCCGCAGGCATACATTTTCGCCAAACATATCGCCGTGATCAACAACGACGGTACAGAAGACCGGAGCAGCGAGATCGCCCAGGGCTGGATCGGCACCACCGAAGCCTATACGTTTACCGAAAGCAACGGCGGTACCGAATTAAAAGTAGAGCTGCATACCAGCCCGGAATGGGAGTCCATGTTCAATGAAGGCTGGCCGGATGCATTGGCCAAGCTGAAAGAGATCTGTGAACGGCCCTGATCAGAACAGGCTGGAAAAGCTCCCGTCTGCCAGTATCTTCCCGGCCAGGGCTTCCATGTGCCGGTACATAGCGCCATGCACAAAATTGCCCATGCTGATCCTTTTTACGCCCAATGAACGGAGCGTGTCAAAGTCCGGCAAGTCGGGCATGCACATCACGTTAACGGGTAATGAGGTGGCGCCAACCACTGCTTTGATATCTTCCGTGTCCGTAATGCAGGGCAGGAAAATACCATGCGCACCGGCGCCTTCGTAGGCAGCCATTCTTTGTATGGCCTCCGCCCTGGCATCGGGCAGGTTCAGTAAAAAAGCGTCGCAGCGGACATTGATGAAAATATCGATCTGCTGCTCCTGCAGGCGGCCGGTAATGGCGGCCAGTTTTTTGGTGAACTTTTCCGTGTCCACTATCTCGCGGCCTTTGTCCCCTACCAGGGAATCTTCAATATTAATACCGGCTATGCCAAGGCCGTGCAGCAGCTTCAGGTTCTCTACCACTTTCCCTTCCACCTCCCCATAGCCTGCTTCCAGGTCCACCGACAGGGGCAGGCTGGTAACGGCCCTGATGCGCCGTATCATCATAAGGTACTCGCTGAAGGACATATTTTCCCCGTCAGCATAGCCCAGCGTTGCCGCCACGGCGGAACTGGAGGTGCCCAGTGCTTTGAATTGCAGCTTTTCCAGCACTTTGGCGCTTTGCGCGTCCCAGACGTTGCCTATCAGCAATGGTGCTTCCTGCGCGTGCAGCGCTTTGAACGAATTAAAATCTGCAGCCATAATCTTTTCCTGTTCTGTTTTAGTCAAATAATAGAATACAAAAAAACCTATCCCCTTGTTTAAAAAATTGAACAAAACGGAACAAGGAAATTAAGGGGCAGCATCTTCATTGACGGGGCGGGACGCCGCGGAGAAGGCGGAAGGGGTAGTACCGGCAAAGGACCTGAACTCCCGGATAAAATGCGACTGGTCGGCATACCCGCAGTCGTAGGCGATAGCGGTCAGCGAATCCTCCTGCTTACGCATGTGCCGCAGGCTGCGCTGGAAACGGTGTATCTGGCTGTAAAGTTTGGGGGTAACGCCAATATGCTGCAGGAACAGTTTCTGCAGGTAACGCGGCGTAATGCCGTACCGGGCCGCCAGCATGCCGATGGGGGCTGCAAAGGCATTGCGCTCCATATCCTGCACGATCTGCGCCAGCAGGGGCGCCTTGCCGGCTTTTCTCTCGTTGGCAGATAACCTTTTGAGCAGGAAATTTTCGATCAGCAGGATCCGTTCCGGCAGGCCGGGAACGTCCAGCAATTGCTGGTGCAGGGTTTTCACCGGGCCGCCCAGCACATCCCCCAGGTTGGACACCCGGTCGTTAAAAACATGCAGCTCCTCGTCCAGGAAACAGGCGGCCGTATGCGGATAGAAGCGGATGCCCAACAGGATGTTCCTTCCCTTTCCTTTAATCGGCATCGGGCGGGTGATCTGGCCCACCAGCTCAATGGGCGGATCGGTCTGGAATGCGTTGTCCGCCGTAGAGCGCCATATCACATTCCCCAGGTTGAACACCATTTCCATGAACCCGCCGGGATATATGGTATCCTCCAGCTCCACGGGCACCTCAGAGTCCATGAGCCAGTAGCATTGCACATACGGTTGCAGGCGGTTGCCTGGTTTGATGAGCTGGTATTGCATATAGCTTGTTACGCGCCAAATTTAACCTATTATCCGGAATGCGTGGGCGCTGACAAAACCTATAAATAGAAGGCTTTTGAGAGGTACTGCCCGGTTAAGGAATGCGGTGACTGCAACAGGTCGGCCGGCGTACCTGCAAACACAATGTTGCCGCCGCCCGTGCCGCCTTCAGGGCCCAGGTCTATCACCCAGTCCGCGCGCTTGATCACATCCGTATTATGCTCTATCACGATCACGGAATTGCCGGCATCCACCAGCCGGTCCATGATCTCAATGAGATGCCCGGTATCGGACATATGCAGCCCGGTAGTAGGTTCATCCATCACGTAAATGCTGCCCTGCTTGTGCAGCTCCCCGGCCAGCTTGATACGCTGGCATTCCCCGCCGGAAAGCGTGCTCAGCGGCTGTCCCAGCGTCAGGTAATCCAGGCCCACATCGTTCATGGCCTGCAGGCGTTTTACGACCTCCTTCCTGGTAAAGAAAGCTGCGGCCTGCTGCACGGTCATTTCCAGCACTTCGGTAATGTTCTTTCCCTGCAGGGTATATTCCAGCACTTCCTCCCTGAAGCGCCGGCCGTTACATATTTCGCAGGTGGTGCGCACCGGCTCCAGGAAAGCCAGGTCTATGAAATTAAAGCCCAGCCCCTGGCATCCCGGGCAGGCGCCTTTGGAATTGAAGCTGAACAGCGAAGGGCTGACCTTGTTGGCCCTGCCGAACAATTGCCGGATATCGTCCATAATACCGGTGTAGGTAGCGGGGTTGGAGCGGATGGAAGTGCCCACGGCCGACTGGTCTATCACAATGGCTTCAGGATGCTGCGCCAGGAATACGCCATTGATCAGGGAGCTTTTGCCGGAACCGGCCACGCCGGTAATGGCGGTAAGCACGCCTGCCGGTATATCTACGGACACATTCTTGAGATTATGCAGGCGGGCATTGCGCACCGGCATAAAACCGGCAGGCGGCCGGAACTGTTCTTTAACAGTGGTTTCCCGGTGCATGTACCGGCCGGTAATGGTATCTGCCTGCAGCAGCCCTTTGAAATCCCCGGCATATACGATCTGCCCGCCGCCGGCGCCGGCTTTGGGACCTACGTCCACAATATGGTCCGCAATTTTTATCACATCCGGGTCATGCTCCACCACCAGGATGGTATTGCCCTTGTCCCGCAGCTTGAACAGCAGCTCATTCAGGCGGTGCACATCGCGGGGATGCAGGCCGATGCTGGGCTCGTCAAAGATGTACATCATGTCGCAAAGGCTGCTGTTGAGTTGCTTCACCATCTTGATGCGCTGCGATTCCCCGCCGGAGAGCGTGGCCGTTTCCCGGTCCAGGCTCAGGTAGCCCAGGCCAATGTCCACCAGGTGCTGCAGGCGCATGGCCAGCGTAACCAGCATAGGGCCGGCGGAGGGATCATTGATAGCTTTGATCACATCCACCAGAGCGGATACTTCCATGGCTGCCATGTCCGCGATGTTCAGGCCGTTAATGCAGCAGGCCAGCGTGGCCTGGTTCAGCCGGGCGCCCCTGCACAGGGGACAGGGGCCAAAGCGCATGTAACGCTCCGCCGTTTTCCGCGTGCTTTCCGCCAGCTCGCTGCTGTCCTTGCTGATGTAGAGCCGGTTGAACTTATCCGCCAGCCCCTCGAACTTCGTGTTTAGGGGCATATCGTTCTCCAGCCTTACTTCATATGTTTTTTTGCCGTACAGCAATGTTTCCCATTCCTGCGGCGTGTAGTCCTCCAGCTTTTTATCATTGTCCAGCAGGCCGGAATACACATAGGTTTTCCAGTACCAGGAGCCCACGGAAAAAGGCGGGAACAGGATAGCGCCTTCATTCAGCGACTTTGAGCGGTCCAGCAACTTATCCAGGTCCGGTTCCACTTTATGGCCTACGCCTTTACACTCCGGGCACATGCCCGCCGGATCGTTAAAGGAAAAAGCATTGGAGAAGCCGGCAGGCGGCTGCCCGATACGGGAAAACAGCAGGCGCAGCACGGCATAGATATCCGTAATGGTGCCCATGGTGGAACGGGAGTTGCCGCCCAGGCGCTTCTGGTCTATCACAATGGCGGTAGAGAGATTTTCAATCGTATCTGCTTCCGGCCGGCTGATGCGCGGCAGGCGGTTGCGGATGAACATGCTGAAGGTTTCATTCAGTTGCCGCTGCGCTTCCGCACCGATCGTGTCAAATACAATAGAGGATTTACCGGAGCCGGATACGCCGGTAAAAATGGTGATCTTCCGCTTGGGTATGTCCAGTGAAACATTCTTCAGGTTATGTTCCCTGGCGCCTTTGATGTGGATATATTCCTGCTGCATGCTACCTCTTTTTTAAGGGGCTGTAAATTTCTGAAAACCATATGGAACAAGGCCCGTGCCGGGCGGATTTATTTCCCTCCTGAACGGATAGGCAAGCAGCAGCGGCCGTATTTTTTTGTAAGTTTGCTGCAACACTTTTATTATGGTGCTCACCGAAGAAAAAGTACAATACGTCTTCGACACTTCCCACACCGATGTAGCCATCACTTCCTTTGCAGGCGCCCGGATCATTTCAGCAAAGGTGTTGCAGGAAAAGACCACGCAATATCCCGAAGCGAGGACCGAGCCCTGCCTTGACATGTATTTTTCCCTGGAGGGCGACAGCGCTGCATGGGACAACGTAAGCGGCAAACATTACGCAGTAGACAATCTTCATCATGGCATGATGTACACGCCGGCCTTTGACGGCCACTACACGCTGGCCGGCACCAGCGCGGCCGGCTTTTGCATAGAAATGGACCAGCACTATATGCAGCGCATGATGGTGACCGACCTGGACTGCCTGCAGCGCTTCTGGGACAAAGCCGCAGCCGGTAAAGCGGCGGACCTTTCCTCCGTTGCCCTGCCGCTTACCTGGCAACAGCAACAGGTGATCACAGACATCCATCAATGCCGGTACAGCGGCCATATGAAGCTGCTGTACCTGGAATCCAAGATCATGGAGCTGTTCCTGCTGCAAGCCACGCAGGCCGAGCAACTGGCAGGCAGGAAAGCCGCGCCGCTGCATCCTTCCGACAAAGAACGCCTGTATGCCGCGCGGGATTTTGTAAAAGCACATATGTTTGAGCCCATCACCCTGATGCAGGTAGCCAGGCACTGCGGGTTGAACGACTTCAAGCTGAAGAAGGGATTCAAAGCCCTGTTCGGCACCACGGTGTTCGGTTACCTGAATGAACTGAAGATGAGCTACGGCCGGCAAATGCTGCTGGAATCCAACTGCACCGTAGCGGAAGTGGGTTACGTGCTGGGCTATACGGACAGCTATAATTTTTCCAAGTCCTTTAAGAAGTACTTCGGGTACCCGCCGGGCAAGCTGAAGGCGAAACATTAAACTGTTGATCATGACCCATTCCACGAGGAGAGACTTCCTGAAAACAGCCGGCTGCCTCACCATCGGTTTTTCCCTCTTCCACCCGTATGGAGAAGCCATGGCGGCTGCCGCGCAGGAGCTGCCCGGCAGCCTGCGGCGCTACCCGGACATCAACGCCTGGCTGCAGGTGCTGGAAGATGGCCGCGTGCGCGTGCTGACCGGCAAGATAGAGCTGGGACAAGGGCTCCGCACCGCCGTGGCGCAGGTGGCGGCGGAAGAGCTGGAGCTGGGCATGGAACAGGTAAGCGTTACGTTGGCGGAAACCGGCGTAACGCCCAACGAAGGCTATACCGCCGGCAGCATGTCCATTGAGACCAGCGCCATGGCTATCCGTCATGCCGCGGCAGCGGCCCGGCAACAGTTGCTGGCGCTGGCAGCGGAAAAGCTGCAGGCGCCGGCTGCCCGGCTGGAATTTGCCGGGGGCCGTGTGAGCATGCCGGGAGGCAGGCGCTCCCTCACCTTCGCAGAAATACTGGACGGCCGGGAACTGAGCGGCACCATACGCCTGCCGCTGCCACTGAAGGCAAAACAGGATTATACCCTCTCCGGCCGATCCATTCCCCGGCAGGATACCAGGCAGATCGTTGCCGGCGCGCCGGTATACGTGCACGATCTTCGTTTCCCCGGCATGCTGCATGCGCGCGTGGTACGGCCGCCGGCTTACCAGGCAAAGCTGCTGGGCTACAATGAACAGGCCGTCAGGGCCAAAGCGCCGGACCTGGTCAGGATCGTTGTCAACGGCAGCTTCCTGGGCGTAATAGCGCCGGGCGAGTACGCCGCTATACAGGCGCAGGAAGCGCTGGCGGAAAATGCACGCTGGTCAGATGCGCCGCCGCTGGCCGGAGGGGATGCGCTGCCGGCCTACCTGGCCACCTTACCGGTGCGCACTGAAAAGGTGCGGGAAAAAGGACAACCCATCAGCGGCGGTGCATCGCTGCAGGCCACTTATTTCAAGCCTTACATTATGCACGGCGCTACCGGCCCTTCCTGTGCGGTGGCGCTATACGATAAAGACCAACTGCATGTCTGGACACACAGCCAGGGCGTATACCCCCTGCAGGGAGCGCTGGCGGAAATGCTGGAACTGCCGGCGGAAAGGATACATGTAAAAGGCGTGCCCGGCTCCGGCTGCTACGGGCATAATGGTGCGGATGATGTAGCGGCAGAAGCGGCCCTGTTTGCCATGGCCCTGCCCGGCAGGCATGTGCGCCTGCAATGGTCCCGGCAGGACGAGCATGGCTGGGAACCTTATGGCAGCGCCATGCTGATGGACACCGCTGCCGTACTGGACGCCGGCGGACGCATTACCCACTGGCAATACGAGCTGCGCTCCGACACCCACAGCACACGCCCCGGCGGCAAAGCAGGCAACCTGCTGCCGGCCCGCTATCTCGAAAAGCCTTTCAGGGAACTGCAGGGCGGCTATAATGCCGGCGCTTACCGCAATGCCGAACCTTATTACGATATCCCGAACCAGCACCTCACGGCCCATTTCTTTGAAGGACCGCTGCGCGTATCAGCCCTGCGCAGCCTGGGCGCCTACGCCAACATCTTCGCGATCGAGTCTTTCATGGACGAGCTGGCCGAAAAAGCCGGCAAGGACCCCTACGATTTCCGGTTAATGCACCTGGAGGACAAACGCGCGATCGCCGTACTGCAAAAGCTACGAGACATTACACCCGCCAAAGCGCCCCATCCCGGCAGCGGCATCGGCATTGCCTTTGCCCGCTACAAGAACAGCGCCGCCTACTGCGCCACGGCCGCGCAGGTACGTGTGGACGACAAGGGGGGCCGGGTAGAAAAAATGTGGGCGGCGATAGACGCCGGCGAAGCGATCAATCCCGGCGGGATCATTAACCAGACAGAAGGCGGTATGGTGCAGGCCGCCAGTTGGACGCTGATGGAACAGGTGCGGTTTGATGCGAAGCACGTGACCAGCAATAACTGGTATACCTATCCCATGCTCCAGTTTGGCCAGGCGCCGGCTACGGAAGTGGCCGTCATCCAGCGGCCGGAAGAAAGGGCGCTGGGCGCCGGTGAAGCCGTACAGGGACCGGCCGCCGCCGCCATTGCCAATGCGGTGTACCATGCCTGCGGCATACGGGTGCGCGAGCTGCCCATACTACCGGGAAAGCTTAAACAGCGCTAACCGCTCACCTTTACAAAATCATACTTGCCCTTGATATGCCGGTTCAGGTACTGCCCTTTGGAGGAGGCTTTTTTCATGGCGTCATATACCCGGGGCGGCACGCCCTTGTAGTCATATACCGTGCCTGATACATACACGATCCTGAGCGTAGCGGCTGCAGGATCGTAGCTCATATGTGCCACAACGGAGGAAGGCATCTGCATGCGCATTGATCCGTTGAATCCTATCAAAAATAAGGCCTTCCTGCGCGCAGGAAGGCCCCGTTACTTAGGATAATGTACAGCAGTATCAATCGTAGTCAGACAGTCTTACGGCAAATACGCAGCGGTTGTCCCGGCCGTATTTAGCAGTGGCGGCGGCCAGGGTGGAAAGGGAAAACTTGTTCTTTAGGGGGACCAGCTCCGTTTGGATGGTTTGCTTGCCGGAGCAGGCATGCAACAGTAATGCAGCAAAAATGCCACTACAGAAAACAGGTGTTTGCATGAGGTTTTATTTTTGATTAGAGAAGACCTGTCAGGTTTCGAAACCTGGCAGGTCCGTTCTAAACGAATTACTCCTCTTCCTCTTCTTCCTCCTCTTCGTCATACTCATCCTCCTCCAGCCATTCCATGTACGAGTAGTACCAGTCCTCCAACTGTTCCAGCAGCTCCTGCTTTTTACCAGGATCGTTGTGGAAGAACTCGTCCACGTTATCCAGCTCCTCCACAATGTCAATGTAAGCGGTTTCTTCATCTTCCTCCACGCGTTTGGCAAAGAAGCGGGGCTTTTCGGTGTGGAAGATGTATTCGTTGTCAGGGTCTGTAACAGGATCGTCGGCGATCATGAACTTAGGTAACTGTGCCATTGCATTTTATTTAGTACTCAAAAATACTTGTTTCCGGGATTATGCAACCCAACAATATCAAAAACCGGACACAAATATGCAGCACCTTATCCTGTTATTCCGGTAGACTGTATAACAGGCTGATTTGCAACAACAGGCCCCTTTGCTGTACGGACTGTACCGCCGCAGGGCGATCGCCCAGGGGTATGCTGAACAGGGTCCAGTTATGTGGGCTGTCATCCGCATAGCGCTCAAATTGCTGCCGGAAAATAAGGCCCGCGCTGCCCTGTACCTGCCAGCGGCCGGAGAGGCGATGCTGGTAGTATCCCTGCATGGCCCACTGCGTGGTCTTTATCCAGCCGGATGCATCGGCGCTGGCAGACAAACGGTAGCTGCTCACATCCATCTGCAGCCCGGCCCCCATCTTTGCCCTGCTGCTGAGCGTATATTCCAGCCGGGGCCTTACGGGGATCTGTCCGTATAACCGCAGACGCTCCGTAAAACGGTAGTCTATCTCCAGGAAAGGCACTACCTGGTTGCCGAAGAACTGCCGGGCGTAGGCCAGCCCAAACCCATAGCGCAACCGTTCTGAGTGCCGGGCGCTATAGCGGAACCCCAGTCCTATGCGCATATCTTCGCCGGACAGGTCCTTCATATCGCTGAACACGCCGGTTTGAGAGAACATGGATAAGCTATGCTTTTCATCCACCCGGTACAGCCACGCCAGGCCAAGCCCCACGCCGTGCAGGGGCATATCCAGTTCTTTCCCGAGACCATGAAAATAAATATTGCGATAGCTTACCGTGCCGGCCAGCAAATGCCGGCCCTTATGATATAGCGGGAACCCCGCCCGCAACTGCAGCGACTGCGTATGCATGGCAGTATCCTGGTAGCGGAACGGCGCATACTGCCAGGAAATGTGCAGCAGCTCCTTATCCTGGGCATAACTGCAATAAGGGATCATCAACCCGCTTAACAGGCAAAACAATTGCTTCATAGGATCATTATTATTTCATGAGCATTTTATACAGCACCGGCTCTACAAACCGGGTCAGGAACAGGGAACTTAGCAGGCCGCCGATCAGCACCAGCGCCAGCGGGGAAAAGAAGTCCGAGCGCTCCAGCACCAGCGGAATGAGCGCAAATACGGCCGTAAGCGTAGTAAGGAAGATGGGCGTAAACCGTTCTTCCCGGGCCAGTTCTATGGCCTTGTCCACATCATGTCCCAATGCCCGCATCTGGTTGGTAAAATCCACGATGATGATGGTGTTCTTTACTTCCAGCCCTACCAGCGTCACAATGCCGATAAAGGCAGTGAAAGAAAATGTATAGCCGCCCAGCCACAAGGCGATCACGGAGCCGAACACGCCAAGCGGTATGGCGGAGGCCACGATGAGCGTACCTTTCACACCGTGGAATGCCAGCACCAGCACGGCTGCAATGGCCAGCACGGCAATGAACAGCGCAGTGGTCAGCCCGCTGAAGGATTCTTTCCGCTTTTCTATTTCACCGCCGGCCTGGTAACTGTAGCCGACCGGAAAATGTATCTGCTTCACTTCCCGGATGATGGCATTGGTCACATCATTGGTGAGGTAGCCGGATGCCACGCCGGCCGTAACCATTACACTGCGCACCCGGTTATAATGCTGAATGGTGGAAGCTGCGCCGCTGAACTGCCAGGACGCGATCTGCGTGAAGGGGATCAGCCTGCCGGTGGAAGACGCTACATAGATGTCCCTGAACACATCAAAACTTTGGGTGTCCGCTTCGTCTGCCAACAGCATGATCCTGTAGTTGTAATCCTTGCCGGAGTTATCCGTAAACTCTCCTACCTGCAGCCCGGCAAACACCATGCGGATGGTGCGGTAGATCTCTGATACCGGCACACCGAGGGCCAGCGCTTTATCATGATTAACCCTGATCTGCAGTTCGGACCTTGCTTCCCGCAAAGGATTATCTATATCAATAGCGCCGGGCGTTTTATTCATAATGCCTTCCACCCGGGCAGCCAGTTGCTGCAGCGTGTCCGTATTGTCGCCCAGCAATCTTATCTCGATCGGGTTTTGCACGGGCGGCCCCTGTACAAATTCCTTCACCTGTATTTTCACGCCGGGATACCGGGCAAACACCTGCCGCAGGGAATCCAGCAGGAGCGGCGTACCTCGCTGGCTGTAGTGGTCCAGCCCGCACAGCAGTTGCGCGCTGTTGCCTTTCTGGGGGGATTGCGGCAGGTTATAATACACCTGCGGATTGCCTTTGCCGATGCTGGCGGCTACGGAAATGATCTGCGGGTGCTTTTGCAGCTCCTGCTCTACGCGCAGGCATACACTGTCTGCCGACGCCGTGTTCTTCCCCTGCGGCAGGGTTACATTTACCAGGAACTGCGGCTTTTCCGCGCCGGGGAAAAAGCTCACGCCGATCACCTGCAGCATGGCGATGCCGGCCACTATCAATGCCAGCGCTATCAGCAGCGTGGTCTTTGGCCAGGCCAGGCATTTGTGCAGCACGCGGAGAAAGGGGCCTTCGTTCAGCTTCATCACCCAGCGGTAAAAGATGTTGTCGCCTATCTGCTCTTTGAGCAGCCAGCGGGACACCAGCGGCGTTAGTGACAGGGATACGAACAGGGAGCCCAGCATGGTAAAGATCACGGCTAAGGGCAGCGAACGTATGAAATCGCCGGTAGCCCCCTGCAGCGTCACCAGGGGCAGGAAGGATAGAACGATGCAGGTGGTTACCGCGGCAATAGCGGCTGTCAACTGGTTGGTGCCGTTAATGGCAGCCTGCTCCCGGCTCTCGCCTTTGCGCAGCTTCGCCACAATATTTTCCACTACGATAATGCTGTCGTCTACCAGCAGGCCCAGCGCAATCACCAGCCCTACAATGGAGAACTGGTTCAGCGAATAGCCCGCCAGGTCCAGCAGGGTAATGCCGATAAAAATGGAAGTAGGGATCGCCAGCATCACCACATAGGAAGCACGCAGGCCCAGGGGCAGCAGGGTGACCAGCACCAGCAGCACGGCAATGATAAAATCGCGGTACAGCCCGTGCAGGCGGTGGGCTACGCTCTCGCTCTGGTCAAACACTTTTTCCAGGCGTATGCCATTGCCCGCGGCGTAGTAGGGCTGCAGCTCCGCCTCCACGGCTTCCGTAATGTCAAAGATATTGGTGCCATCCTGCTGGCTGGCGGCAATGAACACGGCTTTCTTCCCGTTGTAGCGCGCATGGTAGTTGTTCCGTTCATAAGCGGCTTCCACATCCGCAATGTCTTTCAAGTATACCAGGTGGCCGTTGGCCGATTGGATAATGGTATTCCGGATGGCTTCCACGGTCTCAAAATCGCCGGTGGTTTTAATGTTGTAACGGTTGCTGCCCACATCCATGTAGCCGCCGGGGATGCTGGTGGCTTCACTTTGCACCGCGTTGGCAATGGCCTGCACCGTAATGCCGCGGGCGGCCATTTCCGGCAGGCGTACCTCCACATTCACCTGTTGCTGCGGCAGGGCGTGAATGCCGACCTCTTTTACGCCTTTCACCTTTTCTATAGCAGCCTTGATGTTGTCTGCCATGGCCTCCAGCTTGCTATAAGGCTCCTTGTCCGTTACCAGGGCATACTGCAGGATGTTCACATTACTGGTGGACGCCTGTATCACGTCAATGCCGGCTACATCCGCAGGCAGATCCGGGCGCACCTTGTTGATCTCACGCTGTACTTCATCGTATTTCTTTTCCTCATCGGCGTTTTGCAGGAACTTGACCTGTATGGCGGCTATGCCGTCGTTCACATTAGTGCGGATAAACTCGATATCCGTTAAGGCGCCCAGCGCCGATTCCAGCGGCTTTACCACCAGTTGCTCAATATCCGCCGGGCTGGCGCCGGGATAGGTGCAGATCACCTGGTACTGCGGCAGGGGAAACAGCGGGTCTTCGCTTTTGGGCATCTGCCGGAAAGACTGTATGCCCCAGTAAGCGGCCAGCAGGAAAATGCAGATGGTGAACTGCCAGTTCTTTATAAAAAATTTAGGAATGTTCATGTGTTGTGCTATTGAGCGATCGTTATCTTTTTTCCGGGCACCGCATCGTTCTTGCCGGCGGTGATCACCGGCAGGTTCCGGGGCCAGGGTTCCTCAATGGCCACCGCATCCCCGTGTATGCTGTGTATATGCACGCTGCGCTGCTGCACAGTACTGTCGGGCAGCACGGTATATACCAGGGCCGTATCACCTGACGCGGCCATCAGCGCATCCAGCGGCAGCAGGGTGTATTGGTCCCCTGCTGCGTACTGTATGCTTAGCTTGCCGGTAAGGCCATACACCATGTGTGCGGGGCCGGGTTCAAAGGATATATAGCAGTTATAAGTGCCGGTTTGCGCTTCGGGAATGGCGGACAGGCGGCTCACTTTTCCTGTAAATACCTGGCCGGGCAATGCATCCAGGGTAATGGCGGCACTTTGCCCTTCCTGCACCCGCACACGGTCCTTGTCGCTCAGCCCTGCTTTAAACACCCACTTCGGGTTGCCGGCGTCCATATTACTACCGATGATGAACACGGGCGAGCCGGGCGTTTTATATTCGCCGGGATTCACCTGCCGTTGCAGTACAAAACCGGGCGCAGGGGCGTACAGGGATGCCTGTGACAGGTTGTAGTCCATGCTGCGCTTTTGCTGCACTGCAGCGGAAAGGCTGGTCTGCGTGTTCTGCAGTTGCTCCAGCGTGGCAATGGTGTCTTTTACCAGTTGTTGCAGGCGGCCGGCATCCCTTTGCAGTTTTTCAATATTCAGGTCTGCCTGCAGGAGCTGCGCCTCCAGCTCCGTAGTGTTCAGCCGGGCCAGCAATGCTCCCTGCTGTACATACTGTCCTTCTTCTACGTACACCTGCGCTACCATGCCGCCTGTTTTAAAGGACAGGGCCACTTCCTGGCTGCTGGCGATCATGCCGCTGGCCGTGATGACTGCGCCGGCGCTGCCCGACCGGGGCAATACGGTGGTGACCACCGGGCGCGGGGCTTCCGCTGCTGTATGCTTTTCCTGGCCGCAGGCCGCCAGCAGCAGCGTGGCGGTAACGGTGCTGTAAATACGATGTATGTTCATGTGTTTATTGGATAATGGAAATTGTTTTCCCGGTTGATTTTTGATACTCCGCTGTTTTTACCTGCAGGCTATAGTACCACACCTGCCGGTTGATGGAAGCCTGCAACAACTGGTTTTCCGCGTCGGACAGCTCCAGTATACCCGCCATGCCCAGCCGGAATTTTTGTTTCACCGCCTCGTAGTATACAGCGGCATTACGGTAGCTGTCGTTCACGGCGGCATAGTTGTCCAGCAACGTAATCACATCCCGGCGGGCGGTGATCTCCTGCAGGGACAGTTGCTGCTGCTGCAGGTCGTACTGTGTATGCAGGCTTTGCTGCTGCAGCCTTGCCTGCTGTACCCGGGCCTTGTTGGCGCCCGTGTTGAACAGGTTCCACTTCAGGGATAGCTGAAGCTGCGCAAAGGGCAGTTGGCTGTTGTCAAAGGTGATCTCCTGGCCGCGTACGCCGGCAAAGGAACTGAGCTGCACATCCGGCCACTTGTTGGCGGCCAGCTTATTCTTCTGCGCCAGCGCCGACTGTTCCAGGTGGTAGAGATAGTCCAGTTGGTAGCGGTGCATTGTTCCCGTATCCTGCGCAGGCGCTACGCGATAGGCGGCATGGCTGTTGAACACGTAGGCGCTGTCAATTTTCACCGGCGCTGCGCGTTCGCGGTTCAACAGGAAGTTGAAATAGTACTGTGCTTTCACAATATCGTTGTCCGCGCTGTGCAACTGCGCAGTAATATTACTCAGGTTGGCCCTGGCCTTATACAGGGCGTCTTTCGTCATTTTATGGTTTGCGATCAGCTCCGTAATGCCCTGCAGGTGTTGCTGCGCCAGCTCCAGGCCCTGTGCCGTAGCATCCCGCACATAGTACGCCTGCAGGTACTGGAAATAAGCAGAGCGGATATCCGCCTCCAGCGATGTTTTAAAGTCCTCCAGCTTTGCCTGCCAGGCTTTGCTGTCTGCCTCCTTTGCCTGGCGGTTATATTTCAGCTCCGCACTGTAAATGGTTTGCGTGAGCTGCAGTCCGCCGCTAAACATATGCGGCGGCGGGTAATAGATCTTGTCGCCGTCAATGTTGGGGGCATCCATACTGTGGATGAGCTCCCACAACCCCATGGACAAAGGATCGTTGGGGTCTGGCGGCGGCATGGTAAAAGGCTTGCGCAGCGAACCCGTATACGAGCCGGCTATGTCCAGTTGGGGGCCATATAACCGTTTGGCCTCCTTTAATGTCCATTGTGCCTTTGCATAGTCCATATTCATTTGCTGGAGGCCCAGGTTGCTGCGCAGCCCCTCCTGCACGTAAGCGTTCAGTACGGCCTGGGCGCGCAGCACCGTGGCTGAGCCCAACAGGGCGCATACCAGCGCTGCCGCCCGGCATAAACGTTTACCGGCGCGGCTCATCGTGTCCATGTTTTTGTTTTGCTGAAAAGGCCGGCGGAGCCGGTAATGGCGAGGGTATGCTCATCTTTCAGCACGGCGCTGCAGTTGTACCAGGCATCCCGGGCGGGCATGTACAGGCGGCCCTTCTCATACCGGCCCTCGTTATAGGTCAGTCCCCTGATCACTACCTGGCCGGTGCGGGCTTTACCGTCTGCGTTCTTCAGCCAGGAAAGCCTTGCTTCATAAGTGCCGGCCGCGCGGTAAAATTCGATCTTGCGGTCGTGGGTCTCGTTGATCCACTCCCCCAGTATCTTGTCTGCCGCGTTGGCCGATTGCGAAAAGGCCGGGCTATGCATGACCATCATCATCCCGGAGAGGAGCAGGGCCCATTGAAAAGTGCGTTGCGTCATTGTTCTTGCGTTTAAGCAGTTAAGTGATGCAAATTTGACGCGCACAGGGCCGCCTGGGAAGCGTTTTTGAACGGAGGCGGGCAAAGTTACAGCGGAAACGGGCCCTGGCGGGAGGTGAGTGCAGTCACCCTACGGCATTTCCACCGCCTCCTTCCAGCCATTGCAGGAATTCCCCGGCTTTAGCCTTGCTCACCATTACGGGGGTCATGTTGCCAATAGTAAGGCGCACGGCCAGTTTCCGGGCAAAGAAGCGCTCCACGCTCTGGATAGCCTGCCGGTTCACGAGATATTGCCGGTTGGCCCGGTAGAACTGGCCGGGGTCCAGCGTTTTTTCCAGCTCCTCCAGGGAAGCCCCCAGGTAGTATTGCTGACCATGGAGCATGGTGATCTTTACCAGGGTATCATCCAGGTAAAAGCAGGCCACTTCCTTTACCTGGATGGGAATGATCCTTTCCTTCTGGTGCACCAGCAGGGCGGACTTGTAAGGCTGCTTTAGCCGCTGCAGCAACTGCCGTACGGCCGCGCCGGAGGACTGGTCTGCCAGGGCGGCTTTCATACGGTTGAACTTATCGATGGCCTTTTCTACCTTCTCCCTGGTGATGGGCTTGAGCAGGTAGCTGATAGCATTGGTTTCAAAAGCATGCATCAGGTATTCATCATAGGCGGTGCAAAAAATGACGGGACTTTTAATATCCACCTGGCGGAAAATGTCAAAGCACTGCCCGTCGCCCAGCGCTATATCGGAAAACACCAGGTCGGCGGCCATGATATCGGCCTGCCGCTGCAGGGATTGTTCCACCGAGTCCAGGACGGCCGTTATGCGGGCTGCCGGCACTACTTCGTGAATAATATGCTGCAGCTCCTGCGCTGCCCGCGGCTCATCTTCTATAATGACGATGTTCATATGATCAATGGCAATTGTACACAAAAGGCATCTGCTGTGCGGCGGATCATTACGTCCCTGCCGAACAGCAGCTTGTAACGTTCATAAATATTGTTCAGCCCTATGCCGCTGGTGGTTTCCTGCTGCTGGCGGGGCTGCAGGTTGTTCTGCACTACGATGTACTCCCCTTCCGTAAATACCCGGAGCACCAGGGGGCGGGATTGCAGCACTATGTTATGCTTCACGGCGTTTTCCACCAGCATCTGCAGCACCAGCGGCGGTACTCTGGAGGCGTACCATTTTTTGTCCACCGCTATTTCCACCTGCAGCGATTGCCCGAAGCGGGCTTCCAGTATGTACAGGTAGGAGTGGATGAAGGCCATCTCCTCTTCCAGTTGCACATGATCCTGCGCGCGGTTCTTCAGGATGTAGCGGTACAGGTTGGCCATCTCGTTCACAAAATGTTTCACCGGCGCTTCCTGTGTAAGGGTGGATAAGGTGTTGAGCGTATTGAATAAAAAGTGCGGGCTGAGCTGCTCTTTCAAAGACGAAAGCCGGGCCTGTAACTGCGCCTGTTTCAGGTGCTCCAGCTCCAGCAGCCCCTGTTGCTTGTCCTTCATTTGCTTGAGATGGAACACCAGGAAAGCAATAAGACCGTTAAACATGATGCCCCGGAAAAGGATCAGCGCCGTTCGCCGCTGCGTTGCCGGCAGATCGGCCAGTTGCAGCGGGTGGTTTGTAATGGCGCTGTTCAGATAGTCATACGCAAATGAAAGCACGCAACCCAGCGGTATGGATATGGCAAAGAACAACTGGTTGGCCCGCCGGCTCCTTTGCAGCAAAGGCGCATGTATAAGGAGGTGGTTGAGATACCAGGTGAGCAGGGAGAAAACAAAGTAATAGGCAGCCAGGTAAACGTACTGCGACAGATCCGTTGAATTAAAACGGATCAACCGGGGCAGGGACGAGATCACCGCGATAATTAAGGAAAACGGGATGCCTATATTCCAGTTGTATTTCTTCATCCCTGCAAAAGTAAGCCGAATGGCGGGTTTGCAGGAAACAGGAGCGGCTGAAACGGGCAATCCGGCGGTTAAAGCGGGCTTCATGGCCGCCTCCCCGGTATCACCACCCCCAGCGCTGCATTGAGCGTAACCCCTGTAAAGGCGCTCACCGAGCCTACCGGCGCCGGCAATGGCGATACGGTATATTGCACCCCGGGCGCTACATAAAAAAGACGGCTGAGACGATATTGAACACCTGCTGCCAACGCATAGAAGATACCCCTTTCCGTATGCTTCCTGATCTCTGACGAGGTACCGCCACCGCCCCAACCAACCGTGCGCGTGCCGCTACCACCACCAGCCATTACCCATACGCCGCCAGCAACAGCATCCAGCCAGGGGCTGAACCGGCGCGGGCCAAAGGGCAGCAGCCTGATGCCCAGTCCATAGCGCAGCATGGCGCCGCTGCTACCGGAGCCATTGATGGTTACCTGCTCGCTGTTCCAGTTGATCTCATCTACTGTTTGCTGTTTGGCGGCATAGATTAGCGCACCGTTAAAAAACAGGGCTAACGCGTCCGAAAGGTAATAACCGGCGCGCAGGTCCCACAGGGTCTTATGCCGGGTAAAATCCACCAGCGTTTCATCATCAAAATCCGTGTGATATTGGCTGCCAACCAGGTGCACGCCGGCTGCAAACTGTAAGAGCCAATGATGTTTCCACACCATAGCAGCCGCCTGTTTTTGGGCCTTCGCTTTTGCCACCTGCCGGGTTTCCATGTCCAGCACACCCGGTACGGCATAGGTTACACTGGTATGCCGCGATGCATTGTGCGACCAGGTCTGCTTTGCAGATGCATAGACATGAACGGCGCTGCAGTGCGCCATCTTGTTGCCAGGCAGCGCTGCCAGGCTTGCCAGGCAGGTATGCAATGCCTGCAGCGTGTCACAGGAAAGCGCTATCGTGTCCAACCATACCAAGTGCACCTTGTTCCGGTTAATAAAATCCCTTTCATAGAGATGTGCAATGAACTGCTCCAGGAAATCCTGCACGGCTGTGTCCTGCAGCCATTGATTAGCGGGTAGATAATAGAAGCAGGCATAGGCCTGCATGCCATACAAGGGTAACCGGTGCAAACTGTCTTGCGCATACAGGGTCTCCGGTGTCGTGTGCATGTCCCCTATGATAATGTAGGCCTGCATACCGGGGAAGCTGAAGTGATCCGGCATCCGGTTGTTCTGCGCAAGGTAGGGCAGCGCCTGCCCCTGATAAGTAAAGCTGCGGTGCTCTTGCGCGTGCAGGGACACCCTGGCCATAATCGATAAGAGTAGTAGTAAATATTTTGCCATAATAGTCAGACCATCTCCAACCGATATGACAACAAAAGAGCGGCTGAAACGGGCAATCCGGCGGTTAAAGCGGTTAAAGCGGGCTTTATGGCACTGTTACCAGCCCGGCATCCGGCGCCCATTTATCATATTCCATGTAAGCGGCCACCTTCTCCGCTACTGCCTTGCCGCGTATTTTGGCTACCAGGTGCAGCGCGCCATCTATCCCGGCGGAGATGCCTGCGGTGGTGATCACCTTCCCATTATCCACAAAGCGTACGCCGGACAATACTTTTGCGGTAGGCACAGCCTCCTGCAGGCTGGCAATGCTCTTATGAAAAGTAGTAACGGTGAGGCTGTCCAGCAAGGCGGCTTTCCCCAGTATAAATGCGCCGGTGCATACGGAAAAGTAGTGCCGGATATTGGCCTGCCGTTTCACCCAGTTAATGACCGCAGGATCATTGGACGCTGCGCCGGCATTGCCGCCAAAGAAGGCCAGTATATCCGCTGCCGGGGCATTGTCCAGGGTATAATCCGGCATGATCTTCAACACGCCCTGCGAGGTAACAGGGCCCCGGGTTTTGGAAACGGTGAAAATATCAAACCCGGCGTAATCGAATACTTCCATGGGCCCGGCAAAGTCCAGCACCTCCACGCCATCCTGCAGGTAGAAGGCTATTTTCAGGCGGTCGTTTTGCAGGCGCTTACGTTCCTCCACCACTTGCCGGATCAGCTCCATATGGCAGTGCGGGCATTCGCCGGGCGCATCGAAAGCAATGGTATCGCAGGCATTGTTGCAGGGCAGGCAGTAATACGCGGCCTGCGATTGCGCGGACAAGCGGGCGGCCCCGCACAGCAGCAGGCAGGCTATGATATACAGGAACAATCGTTTCATGGGTGGTTTGTTTTACGGCTAAGATAGTAAGCGCCGGTAAGAACGGGCAGGACAGGATAGCGCAGTATCCGGACAATCTTGGATCAGGCGCGCACCATGCCCCGGTATTTCTTTAGCAGTTGCCGCAACTGGTTCGTGCTTTTCAGCCCGCAGGCTGCCGCTACCGTGTGCATGGTATGGCCTTCGCCGATCATCTGCTGGGAACGTTCCACCCGCAGCTTGTCCAGGTACTGGCCGATAGTGATGCCCGTAGTGCTTTTAAACAGGCGGGTAAGATTGCGGGGGCTCATATGGATCTGCTCCGCCAGGGCCTCAATGGACAGTTTTTTATCCAGCGTCTGCGCCAGCAGGTCCTGTATGGTATGAATGCGGTTGTTGAGGTGGTTACGGTACTGCAGGAACACGCTGAGCTGGGGATCGGCCGCGGAGCGGCGATTGAACACCACTACTTCCCGGGCCACCTGGGCGGCAAATGCAGATCCCCACAATTGCTCTACGATATACAGCGCCAGGTCTATTCCCGAAGCCACGCCGGCGCTGGTCAGCACCGTGCCGGATTGTACGAAAAGGCAGTTCTCCTTCACCTGCAGCCCGGGATAACGCTGCTGCAGGCGTTCCGTGTATTTCCAGTGCGTGGTGCAGGCCTGGTCCTGCAGCAGGCCCGCTTCCGCCAGCAGGAAAGCGCCGGTGCACACCGAACAGATGATCACGCCCTTTGCATGCTGCTCCTGCAGCCACCGGCGGAAGGGGGCGGTAGTGCGCAGGAATGCATCGTCCAGCAACAAAGCGCGCTCCAGGCCGGGAATGAACACCAGGTCATTCTTTTTTAACTGCAGGGTGTTATAATCACGAAGATCGGAAAAGCACAGGTGGCTGCTGCTCTCCACGCGCTCGTCTGCCGGGAAGATACCGGCAAAATAAGAAGTGACCGGCGCACCGTAATCGGCTGCTTCATAAAAGATCTGCGCCGGCCCGGCCACATCCAGCAGGTGCACCTGGGGCGGGACTATAAATACAGCCTGGGTGACAGGCGTGTGCTGATAATTTGTACGTTGGAAAGAAAACTGGTGCATTTCGCGGCATTTATCTAACGCTCCTTGCCGACCACCTGCTTTAAGGCCGGTTCAACAGCCAGGGCGTGACCTGCACCAAAGGTAACTATTATCCGGTCGTAGCGGTAAAGCGCCTGGTCAATCTTGTCCAGCAAGATGCTGTCCCTTACCATTTTGGAAGTCCGCCCAATAGCACAGAACCTGCAATCCGGGTTCACATAGTCGAACTGTTCCATATCGGCCGTCATTTTCAGCTCAAGGGGACGCCCCATATACTTCCGGTATAGGGTGTTGAAATAGGTAAGCGTTCTTTCCTCCTTCGTTAAGGGGAATCCCTCTTTCACGAACCAACCATCTATGGCTTCGTTATACAATTCTTCAAAGGGCCGACTGCCGTATGCCCCGTACAGGTAAGGAATGACAAGGCGCTCCATCACATAGTAAAGGAACAGTTCTTCCCGCGGGTGCTTTTTCAGGGTGATCGAAAATTCCAGGGAATCGCCGGTATCCCCGTTTACCATCTTGATGCCGGCCTCGTTACACAGGTATTTTAAACATCCTGTCTCACTGTTTTTCATAATAGCCGCCTGCATGGAGGGGTAGTGCAGGCTGTCCGGCAACTGGCCTCCTTCATTAAAGGCGATCTGCGGTTGCAGCGCTGCAAAGGCTTGCTCAATGAGGACAAACTGCCGGTGAGCGGTATCATAATTGTGGTCACAGCCAATGAACACCAGCTCCTTTTGGCCATGCTGGAGATGAATGACATAGGGTAACTGAACCGTATCCATTATTTTCCCGACAGTTACATAGTCGAGCACCTGGTAGCTTTTATCCCGGTCAGTATTGCGACGGCTTTCACCACAGGCTGCGAGTAACAATGCGATAAGGGAACAGGTAAGTATTGATCTCATAAAAAGGATATAGCGGCTAATATATTAGAAGTTGGCGGAAATTCCGCCAACTTCTTCTTCTCTCATGCTGCCTCTTAAAACCGGTACCGCAAGCCTAGCTGCATCTGCCAACGCGACTGCAAATCCGGGCTGGAGGTAAAGGTAGAACGCAGGGAAGGATCAAACCGGTAAGTAGGCGGGGCGGCCGTAGGGTCTGCCGCCGGTATAACAGATAATGGCTGGAAATATCCCGAGGTGGTAGCATATTTCACTACGCCCCAACTGCTGTTAATGAGATTGCCGATGTTCACAAAATCGATGCTGAGCTGGAGGGTCTGCTCCCGCTTTTTACCCCTGATAACGAAATCCTGCAGTATGCGCAGGTCCAGTTGGTTGACCCAGGGATTTTCGCCGGCATATTTTCCCGTATAGTCGCCACGGCGCTCCCGCAGGTATTTGTCCTGGGCAATGAACTGCTTCAGCGCCTGGCGCTGGGCGGCAGCGTCCTGCACCACGCCGTTCTGGTCGGTAAAGGCGGCAAACTGCATCACGTCTATCTCCGCATCTGTAGGCACGTACAGCAGGTCGTTGGTGCCCGTGCCGTCGTTATTGATATCGCCGCCATACACGTATGCAAAGCGGTTACCGGAGTTCAGCGATCCGAATAAGGATACGGTAGTGGCCCATTCCTTGTCCCCGCCATAGCTCCATTTTTTGGAAGCGGCGGCAATAATGCGGTGGGTGTTGCCATACAGGGAAGTGGACAGCACGGCTTCATTGGCATTATTGAGGATGGGGTTACGGTCAAAGGCGTCGCTGGATATTTCGGCGGAGATGGAGCTGGCGTCCCTGGCGATCAGGTAATTGTAGCCGGCCATCAGGTACAGGCCGTTCCGGAAATATTGCTGCGCCTGGAAGCTCACGTTGAACTGGTAGCCTACATCCGTATTGGTAAAAGCATACGTGTTGTTGGCGCCCTGGTCGGAGGGCAGGTACACATTGCGCGTGTCGCCGGTACCGGAAGCCAGGGTGCCGCTGGGCGTGCCCAGCTTGTAATTGCGCACCATCATGGCATTTACGTCTTTGGTATAGGCCACGTCCAGGCTGAAGATAGTACCGAAAGGTATCTTTACATCCGTGCCCAGGTTGGAGCGCCATACCTGCGGCCATTTGAAATCCCGGGCCGTTACGTTGTAAAAGTCGCTGAAAGGATTGCCGATGTGGTTACCGATCCATACAAAGGGAAAGCGGCCGGTGAACAGGCCGGAACCGCCACGCACCTGCAAGGTACGGTCGCCTTTTACATCCCAGTTAAAGCCCAGCCGGGGCGAAAACAGCGGTTTGCGGGAGGGAAAGCGGGTATTGTCCACATCCTGGCCTTCGCCGTTGGTCAGGCGGTTGCCATGTTCGTCAAACAGCACCAGGTCATCGTTATTAGGCACCGTAGGCTCGCCTTCCGTGAAGGAGCCGGTGAAAGTGCCGTCGGTATTTACATTGGGCGTACGGTAACTGGCGTTAAAATAAAAGGGCACATCCATTCTTACACCATAGGTTAGCCGGAACCTCTCGGACAACTGCCACTCATCCTGCACATAGGTGGAAAGCTGGCCCACGGTCAGGTAGTACCAGGTCCACTCTCCTGCCGCCGCCCGGTTGCGCGCATAGTTCACGTCCACATCCAGGGGATAGGCGCCAAACACCACGGGACCGCCCCGCGGCACTTCCGTAAGAAAGGTATTGATATCAATGTCGCTGAACAGCGTAGGCCCGTAACCGGTGAGGTTAAAGGAGTTGCCGAATTTATAGGACTCAAAGGATGCGCCCACGGTAAGGGTATGCCTGTCCAGGAAGATGTTGAAGTTGTTGGTCACCTGGAAAGCGTCCTGGTTCAGCCGGTTGTTAATGGAGAACGGCTCATGTCCGGCAATGATGTAGCGCACCCCGTTCTTGGTAATGTTCACCACGGGGAAGGGCGCTGAAAAAGGATTGCGTTTATCCCGGAACGTAGTATACACCACGCGCAGTTTGTTGGCGAAGGTGCTGCCGAAACTGGAGCGCAGCTCCGTGCTGAAGGAGTGCAACTGGTTCACGATCTCGTAACCTGAGTTGCGGAACTGCAGGGTGGTATAGTCCGGCCCACGGCGCCCGATGGCGCTGGGGTGCGCCGGCTTTTCCTTGCTGGCGTCCAGGCCGTTGTACGTAAAGGAAAGCCGGTGGTCGTTGGTAATGTTCCAGTCCAGCTTGGCCAGCCATTTATAGTTTTTCTGGTCCAGGGTAAAGCCCTGGTAAGGGCCGGTATCATAATCGAAGCGGGTTTTCAGGATGCTGCTCACCTGTTGCAGATCGGATTCCAGCACCCGGGAGGTGTTGGTATTACCCACATTGGAGCTGTTCTGCGCTACGTAGCTGCTGGCCTGGTCGCTGCGCTGCTCTGTTTCAAAGTTCACGAAGTAGAACAGCTTGTCCTTTACAATGGGGCCGCCCAGGGAAAAGCCGGCCTGCAACTGCTTGAGGTCCGGCACCACCTGCTTGTTCTTGTCCACTTTGGAGCCGGTGAGGGACTGGTTGCGGTAAAAGCCGTACACGGTGCCGGAAAAAATGTTGTCGCCGGATTTGGTCACCGTGTTCACACCCGCGCCGGTAAAGCCGGCCTGGGTCACGTCATAGGGCGCAATGTTCACCTGTATCTGGTCTATCGCATCCAGGGAAATGGGCTGCGCATTGGTTTGCCCGCCGGGGGTAGGCGCATCCAGCCCAAAGGGATTGTTGAACACCGCGCCGTCCAGCGAGAAGTTGTTATACTGCCCGTTGCGCCCCGCGAAGGAAAGCCCGTTATAGGTAAAGGAAGCCGAAGGCGTCAGGCGCAGGTAATCATCTGCGGAGCGGGAAATGGTGGGCAATGCCCGCAGCATGCGGTTGCTGATGTTCACGGAGGCGCCGGTCTTCTTGTCGTCAAATACCGTGGAGCGGCCGGTCACTACCACGTCCCGCAGCGCTACGGCCGATTCCCGGAGCTGTACGTCAATCGTATTGTACAGGCCCAGTTCCAGGAAAATATCGTCCTTTACATATTCCTCGTAGCCTACGTAGCTCACCGTTACGCGGTAAGGACCGCCTACCCGGAGGTTGGGCACGATAAAGCGGCCGTCGCCTTTGGTCAGCACCCCCTGCCGGATGCCGGCATTTACAAATTCCACGGTCACCGTGGCGGCGGGCAACGGTTCTCCCTGGGGTGTTTTTACAACACCGCCCAGCGTAGCGGTAGTGACCTGGGGAAACGCCCGTAGAAAACCGGACAATAAAAGGGTGAGGCACAACAAATGTTTGTACTTGATCTTTGTGAGCATAGCGATAGATTTTCGGTTGATAACGAATTGAAATTATTCCCGCTTCCCTATCCCTGCCAGGTGTGTATAGCAAGGGGTTAATGATGATGTTGACTGATCCTACCGAATATAAGGAAAATAGGTCAAATGACGCCGCGTAAAAGTAAAAACCGTAATTTTGATGTTGCAACACCTATTTACCTGACGCATAACAGTCCAATACAGATGAAAGTAGAAATATGGTCCGACGTGATGTGCCCTTTTTGCTACATCGGCAAGCGCCGGTTTGAGAACGCGCTGCAGCAGTTCCCGCACAAAGACCAGGTGGAAGTAGTATGGAAGAGTTTCCAGCTAAACCCGGACATGCCGGCAACCGTTGAGCAGAACATCCATGAATACCTGGCGGAGCACAAAGGCTGGACAGTGGAATATGCCCGGCAGGTAAACAGCCAGGTAACAACTATGGCGGCGGATGCCGGGCTGCAGTACAATTTTGACAAAGCGGTAGTGGCCAACTCCTTTGACGCGCACCGCTTTTCGCACCTGGCCGCCAAACATGGCAAGGGAGACGCAGCGGAGGAAGCCCTGTTCAAAGCCTATTTCACGGAAGGTAAGAACATCGCCGACCGGCAGGTGCTGGCGCAGTTGGGCGCCGGCATCGGGCTGGATGCAACGGAAGTAAGCACCGCACTGGCATCCAACGACTATGCTGCCGAAGTGCGCCGGGATGTGGAAGAAGCGGCCGCACTGGGCGCAAGGGGCGTTCCTTTCTTTGTGATAGACCGCAAGTATGCCGTGTCCGGGGCGCAACCGGAGGAGCTGTTCCTGGAAGCCTTGCAGCAGTCCTTCACAGAACAGGAGCAAACGGACGCCGTGAACGGTGAAGCCTGTTCTATTGACGGGAACTGTGATTAACGGGCCAGCATGATCCGGCCGATGTACAGGTAACGGTCCTTATACCGGGAGGTATCGCCCCGCTCCCCGGGGTTGACTATTTTCAATTTATCGATGAACGCCGTGTCGGGTTTCAGCACAATGGTATGCATGCCGGCCGGCAACGTATCCAGCAGGTAATAATGCCGTCGGTACCAACTGCCATGCCGGTCAAACCGCAGCTTCCTGGTTGGCGGTTGCCCGTCAATGCTGACCAGCGCTGCGCCGGAGCTGGGGCCTACGATGTCCTGCACGCCAAACACGCGCCCTTCAAAACGGATGGTAATACTATCCCCTGGATCGCCGGAATATAACAGGTCCGGGAAGGCCGCAGCAAATCCTTTAAGCGCCGGCAGGGCGGCGCCTTTTTTCCAGCCTTTTGTTTTGGTGAAGCCAACCGGCGAAAGCACCCGGGCCTGCTCATAACAGCCGGCATATAGCGGCGGCGGCAAGCCGCTTTCTCCAGGCGCCTTTAATTTCTCCATCTTCCTCAAAGCACCGGCAATTGTGGCCGTGTACAGGGCATGGCCGGCCGTGGTGGGATGTACGCCATCATAAGTAAAAATGATACGCTTACCATAATCCCGGCCTTTCTGCGCATGAAACACCAATGCGTCTTTTTTTAGCTGCGCCGCTACATCCATGCCCAGGTTGATGGAAGGCAGCCCGTAGTACTGCGCAATGCGCTCCGTGTAGCGGATGGAGCGCACCAGTTGCCCCTGCTGTAAGGTGGGCAGCATGGATTCCGCTACCGTGTACAGGAAGCAGATATCGGTCTGCGCATGATGCTTTTTGATCTGCCGCACAATACCTTCCATGGAGCGGCAGATGGTGAGGGAGTCCGCCCCGTCGTTCACGGCAAATTCTATGAACACCAGGCCGGGATCATGCTGCAGCACATCTTCCTGCAGGCGGAACACGCCCAGGTCCGACCCGGTGCCACCTACACCGGCATTCACCGCTTTGATAACACTGCCGGGATACTGCTCCCGGAACCATTGCTCCGTTTGCACCCGGTAGCCGCTGGCGCCGGTAATGCTGCCGCCCAGGTAAGCCACTACCAGGGTATCGCCCTGGTGCAGCTTTTGAAAGCAATGCGGCAATCCCTGCCTGGCCTGCAGCGCCGTTAAGGCGGGTGCAGGTCCGGCGCCCATTTGTGCAACGCCGGCCAGCAGCGCACACATCAGCATGATCCTGTTCATGCCTATAAGTTACGGAATTATGGCTATGCCACAGTTACGCCGTTAGCCAGCAGCGGTTTGTCCAGCATCCAGTTGTCCTGCTGTATAGCTTTCAGGTAGCTTTTGGTGCGGTACACGGTAGGCCGCAGGATCTTTTTGGAGTGATTGCCCAACCAGTGCTGGCGCACTTTCAGGTAAGCGCTGATCCAGGCTTTTTCATCGCCGCCGCGGGCCGGGGTCATTTCCGGGAAGCGGGCACGCAGGAAGGGCGGCACGCAGCCGGAGTGGATATAGCTATCGTAGATGACCAGCAGGCTCAGGGGCAGCGTAAACCCTTCGTCCTGGAAAAAATGCAGGGCCGGCGCATAGTACAGGATATCGAAAGTTTCATCCTGCGCATCGCGCATGGCGGGGTCTTCCCGGGCGCTCACTTTCAGCAGCCGTTTGAATTCCGCATCATCTACCAGGGGTTTCTTACCGATCAGCGGCAGGTAATGGATGAACTTATCCGCGTATTTGCCACCGGCGGCTACATACCGCTCAATGATGTTCTTCAGGTTGCCCTGTTCGGTGGCCTGGCTTCTGCCATAGGTGATCTGGCGGCTGCCGTTCTTGCCATCTGCAAATATGGAGATCTGGTCGTAACGGCCTTCCGGTGTACCTGTTTCCATAACATTCACTACCTGGATGACCTTCTTTTTCTGTGGTGCAGTGATCATACGTGAGGGATTTTAAGGGGTTTGAACAATGTAAAAATGTAAGGTAATATAAGGATTAAATTTCAAAAAACTACATATATGCAAGCGGCCCTGCACAGGAGCGCTGCTGTATAAGCCACTCCGGCAGAGCCGCATAACATGGGATCAAAGGCAATTACGGTTGAGGTGCTACAGTAGTATTGCCGTTTACGACAGGCCATACGCCCGGCTGCGGCACGCTTACGCCCTTGTTGCTGCCCCGCTGCTGCTGGTCGTTGCCAAAGTAATACAGCGGCCAGCCTTTATAGGACAACTGCACCCGGCCAAATACATGCAGCGTATCAAAATCCGCTTTATCCAGGATAGAAGGCACGCTCATGGTCTCATCCATTTCAAAAACGGGCCATACGGCATTGTTCGAGAAATCACTGGCCGTGAACGTGTTCGTATTGAATTTATCCGGCGCAAATGCATACAGGGTTCTGCCATAAGCGTCTGTAATATATTGGGTTATTTCCTGCCCGGGCTGGTACTGGCTGTTGTATTCCACGCCATTGTTCCCTACCAGTTGCGCATTGGCCAGCATTACGGTATAGTCCGGTTTGGCCACGTACCATACATTGTTGACCGCTTCGCCGTTCACATCGCCGGAAGCATTGTCATTGGCATAATAGTACAGGGGCCAGCCCTTGTAAGTGGTTTGTTTGGCGCCATCTGCGCGGGTAATGGTACCGAAGTCATCTGCATGCAGGCTGGTATCTTCCAGCCGCAGGTTTTCCACGTAAAAGACAGGCCATGCAGCCAGGCATCCGCCGGTGCAGGCAGAGGTATCGGCGGCGTCCAGCGAGAAGAAGTAAAGGGTATTACCGGCGCTGTCCGTCATTACCTTTCCCAGCGCGGCATTGTCAGCTACCTGTACATTGGCTTCCGGGGTGGAGGGGTCCGGATCGTTGTTATCATCTTTGCTGCAGGCAGCGAAGACACTGCACACGGCTGCTATGGCAATAAAATTTTTTCTTGCTTTGGATTGCATAACTTTTAATTGAATGATGAAGTAAAAGGAAGTGCACTTCGGAATATTAATACGGGGTATTTCCGGGAAGGTTGCTTTGAGGTAAAAATTCTTTATCCCGCAAAAAGAGAAAAAACTACAACCATCTGCGAAAATCAATACAATAAGTAGTGGGTTTATTCCCGAACTTTAAGAACAGATGCTGCTATCTTAAAAGATAGTAGTACACGCACACGTTGTTGAAAGCGAAATAAAAGAGCCGGGCTCTTATTTTTTTGACTTGTAATGCAAACGATTGCAAGAATAGTAATACGTCATCAATAAAAAACTTTCACGAATGAAAAAACTGCTCCTCCTTTTGTCGGCCTTTATCCATTTTACCCTGTTTGCCACCGCACAAACATCCGTTACGCACGACCAGCATATGCAATGGTGGCGGGATGCCCGCTTTGGCATGTTCATCCACTGGGGCGTATATGCCGTACCGGCCGGTGTTTACAATGGTCACCCTGTTAACCGCGCCTCCGAATGGATCATGAACCGGGCCAAGATACCGGTGGCCGTTTATCAGCAGTATGCCCAAAGCTTTAACCCGGTAAAATATGATCCCGATGCCTGGGTAAAGCTGGCCAAAGAAGCGGGCATGAAATATATTGTGATCACCGCCAAGCACCACGACGGCTTTGCCTTATTCAGGACCAGCGCCAGCAAATGGAATGTAGTGGATGCCACCCCTTACGGCAAGGACCTGCTGGAACCGCTGGCCGCCGCCTGCCGCAAGTATGGCATTAAACTGGGCTTCTATTACTCCCAAGCGCAGGACTGGAATAATCCCGGCGGCGCAGCCGCGCGCAAAGTGGCGGCAGAGGGCTGGGCCAACCCGGACTCCGCAAAGATCGATGCATACACCCGGGCGCACAGCGGTCACTGGGACCCGGCGCAAAGCACCCGGCCCATGGACGAGTATATAGACCAGGTAGCCGTGCCCCAGGTACGGGAGCTGCTGACCAACTATGGCGACCTGGGCGTGCTATGGTGGGATACGCCCACCCATATGACAGACGCCTACGCCAAAAAGCTGCAGGCCCTGCTGGCGCTGCAATCGCACATTATCACCAACGACCGGCTGAAGCGGCCCAACTTCCCCGGCGACTATAAAACACCGGAACAAAGAATACCCGGGCAGGATGAGCTGGACGGCCGCGACTGGGAAACCTGCATGACCATGAACGGTAGCTGGGGCTACAAAAGCACGGACCATAAATGGAAAAGCACGGCAACGCTGGTACGCAACCTGGTGGACATTGCTTCCAAAGGTGGCAATTACCTGCTGAATGTAGGCCCTACTGCGGAAGGGGAATTTCCCCAGGAAAGCATTCATGCGCTAAAGGAAATCGGCGCCTGGATGAAGGTAAACGGTGAAGCCATTTACGGCACCCAAAGCAGCCCGCTGCCGCCCCTGGCCTGGGGACGCTGCACCCGCAAAGAAGGAAAGAACGGCACTATATTGTACCTCTCCGTATTTGACTGGCCGGCCAATGGAAAGCTAACCGTACCCGGCGTGGAAGGCAAGGTAAAAAGTGCGCGCCTGCTGGTCGGGAATGTTTTGTTGAAGACTATGATGGGTAAGGACGGGCTGGTAATAGATCTGCCGGCGGAAGCGCCGGAGAAGATTGCATCGGTGGTAAAGGTGGAGGTGGAGTGAGGGAGGTGGAATGCTTTGGATCTTAAAGAGCAGGGGTTAGAGCGGCTAAACAATTTTTGTCTTTTCCTTATTTGTTCAATAAATTTGAATGTTCACTGCTGGTGAACATGCTTAAAAAATGAACATATCGGAAAAAAATATTGTTGCTGACATACTAACGCGGTTGCAAAACATAGCCGGGATCGAGGGTATCTATAGGAGCGGGGAACCAACTCGTAACAGAGAAATTGACGGAGAGATAGATTTTCTATTTAGGGATAGTAGCTTTCATGTTTTTGTTGAGATCAAAAAAGAGCTCAAACCTTACCATTTGCCAAAAATACAGGAATATGCCAAGAAATATAAACCATTCATGGTAGTGGCCGAACACATTTATCCAGCGCAGAAAAAAATATTGAAAGAAAACGGCATTGGCTACCTAGATGGAGCAGGTAATATTTTTTTGGAACAAGCCGACGGTATTCTTTGGCTAGAGGGTAATAAGCCGGTGAAAGAGCACAGGCCTGTAACTAATAGAGCCTTTACAAAAGCAGGATTAACACTGGTTTTTCATTTTCTATTATATGAAGAAACGCTGAATTTGCCATATCGTTCCCTGGCACTGGCGGCAAATGTTTCGCTGGGGAATATTAAGAACATCATTGAAGGATTAAAAGAAGCAGGATTTATCCTACAGGTTGGGAAAGGGAAAAAAGTGCTTCAGAATAAAAGGGCACTACTGCACAGATGGATAACCGCTTATCAGGAAACGCTAAAGCCTACACTTCATTTGGGTAATTTTAATTTTTGGGAACAAGAACGTTCCAGACATTGGGAATCACTAATTAAAGAAAGTGGCCTAATGGTTTGGGGCGGGGAGGCCGCGGCAAAACTACTTATTAACCACCTGGAGCCGGAATTTCTCACATTATATATAGAGAGTGACAACAGGACACCGAAAGGGGATTGGATGCTGATACCCAATAAAAATGGACGATTGAAATTGTATAAGAAATTCTGGACCGATACAAACTGGGATTTCAAAAAATTGACCCCGCCTTTATTAATTTATGCAGACCTTATGATAACAGGAGACCCCAGGTGTATAGAAGCAGCGATGATTATTTATGATAAATTTTTGAAGGATGAATTTGATCAACGTTAGAGAGGAGGAGCTTAAAGACATATTTGATGTATTGGAAGAAGTGTTTAGAGAATTGAAGATCGACTATTATTTAATCGGAGCTGTCGCCCGGGATATCTGGTATTCGCGAGGCAACAAACAGTTCAGAAGAACGAAAGATGTTGACTTTGCGGTAATGGTTGGCAGTCAGAGGGAATATGAGGTGTTAAGGGGTTATCTAAAGATGCATAAAGGATTTATAGGTACCAGGGAAAATTCATTTGTACTGATCTCATCCACAGGTATCCAGGTGGATATTTTACCCTTTGGTGATATTGCTGGCGACACTGCTGTTAGAATTGAGGGAATGGGCCTTACCAATATTCAGGTAGACGGATTCGTTGAAGTATACAAGTCTGGTATAGCGGGCGTTGAGCTGACAACAGGACACCACTTTAAAGTGGCAACCTTGCCGGCTATTATATTATTAAAGTTGATCGCTTTTGATGACCGTCCGGAAATACGATTTAAGGATGCACGTGATATAGCCAATATTCTTGAACATTATTTCGAATTACAGGCTGATTTTATCTATGGTAACCATCTGGATCTATTTGACGACAACAGACCGAGCTTCAACGCTCCGGATCTATCTGAAATTTCCGGAATTGTTATTGGACGGGAGATAAAACGAATCACAGCAGGTAATGAACAGCTTCAGGCACGACTGGTCAAGATACTGCAAACCCAGATTGGAGAGGCGGAGAACAGCTCCTTTGTCAGGAATATGGTAGCAGAAACAGGAAGTACTGTCGAAGAAGCATTAGAGCGGTTAAACAGCTTGCTGACTGGTATGGATTTTTGACCCCTCCGGCGGCCTCCTATGCCACCATGACGCCAGCAACGATCCCGTAATATTCATCACCGGCCCGAAAATAGCCGGCGCCAGGCCTACCGTAGCAATCCGCCCCATTTCCCTGGCGATGGCGGAGGCCAGGCCCCCGTTCTGCATACCCACTTCTATGGCAATGGTACGGCAATCCTGCTCTTTCATGCGTATAAGGCGGCAAAACCAGTATCCCAACGTATATCCCGCCAGGTTATGGATAAGCCCAGCCAGCACCAGCAGCACGCCCACGTTCAGCAGGCTGCTGCGCCCATGGGCGGTAATGATCACGATAATGAAAGCAATAGCGGCCATAGACAGCCTGGGCATCAGCCGGTCCAGCCAGTTAATCCGGCCGCTCAGGAAATGGTTGAACACCAGCCCCCCGGCTACGGGTATCAACACCATTTTCGTGATATCCCACATCATTTGCTGCACGCTGATCTCGATATAATTACCGGCCAGCCACTGCATCAGCAGCGGCGTTACAAAAGGAGCCAGCAGGGTGGATACGGCCGTTAGCGTAACGGACAGTGCCAGGTTGGCTTTGGCCAGGTAGGAGATCACGTTGGAGGCCATGCCGCAGGGAGCGGAACCGATCAGTATCACCCCCGCGCTGATCTCCGGCGGCAGGTGCAGCACCGTAGCCAGCGCCAGCCCTACCAGCGGCATAATGGTAAACTGGCAGGCCAGCCCTACAAACACCCCGGCGGGCATTTTCACCACGCCATAAAAATCACGCAGGCTCATGGAAGTGCCCATACCGAACATGATCACCTGTATGAGCGGGGTAATGAGCACGGAAAGGTCCCGGCCATTGGGCCTGGTAAAGGGTTGCGGGTAATAAAGGGCGGCCGTTACGGCGGCAAAGATCATAGTCGTATATACATATCCTTTAGTGGCGGTATAACGGCTGAAGAACAGCGCCAGCGCCGCCCAGAAAGCGATCATGTAGGGACCGGCCTGCGAGATCCTGCCGGTACAAAAGAGTATGATATTAACGATCAGCAACAGGCCGGACGCTATGCCCGCCGCCAGCCCAGGTTTATTGGATACTGACATGTGGAATTTCTTTTTTTTTAGCTTTACCAGGTCCTTCCCTGCAGGTACTGGTCCAGTGCCTGGCGGTTCAGTTGTATGGGACCGGGATGCTGCTGCAGCCATTGCAGGAAATCTTCTTTTATCTGGTCCGTCCACTGGTTGTCAATCTCACCGGGCGTGTATTTCCCGGATTTGAGCATGGCATGGCCAAACTGGTCCTTCATACCAATGAAGATGGCCGTATTGATCACCTTTTCCGCCATGTGGGCCGGTATGAACAGGATGCCCTCCTTTTGCGCCAGCACCAGGTCGCCGGGCAGCACTATGGCCTTGCCTATACGAATGGGCGTATTCAGCCCGGTCAGCACCACGTTCCTGAGGTAGGAAGGGTCCCAGTCCCGCACAAAGGCATTAAAGCCGGGTATATCTTCCAGGCCTTCCAAGTCGCGGGCGGAGGCGTCAAACACTACGCCGTTGCCGCTCCGGGTATAGATCGCATTGCCCAGGTTGTCGCCTATCAGCGTGCCTTCCGCTATTTTGCCGAAGCCATCCGCCACGTATACATCGCCGCGGGTCAGTTGCTGTATGGGCCAGGAATTGGTATTCCCCTTAAACCCCTTTGCATGGCCTCTTTCCAGGATATGCTGCGCTATGTCCGGGCGGGAGGGCATGTATTGCGCTGTTACCGCGCGGCCTACAATAGGCGTATCCGGGTGCAGGATCTTCCAGTTGCCTTCAAACTGGCAGTGGTAGCCTTCATTATCCAGTATGGTCCATGCTTCCTCGATACCGATGTGCCGGGCCTTCTCCACCAGGCTGTCCGGTATTTTAGGCCGCCCGTCTGCAAAGCGCTCTCCTTTCCAGGCGGAAGTAAGAAAGATCAGCTCTTCTTTAGGAATGGTTTGTGCCGGCAGCAGCAAGGGCAGGCAGGCCAATAACAATAGCAATAACGTAAAAGGATGTATGTTCTTCATTGCAGTCAATCAGGTTGTATCAGTTAATGGAATGGGTAAGCCCCTGGTAGGGCCTGCTGGCCAGGCCGTTCAGGTCGTATACGATTTCCCCCGCACGCAGGGTCAGTTCGCATTCCAGCTTCTCCTTGCCCTCCACGCGGGAGCCGGCGGCATCTATAAAACCAAAGCTTCCTTTTACCACGCGCAGGATCGCCACATCCGCCACGGCGCCTGCGGACAGGTGCCCCAGCTCCTCGCGCCGAATAGCCCGGGCGGGTTCCCAGGTGGATGCCCTGATCACCTCCGCCAGCCGCATGCCCATGCTCAGGAACTTGGACATCACGTTCAGCATGTCTTTCATACCGCCATTCATGCTGTGTGTATGGATATCCGTGCTGATGGTGGAAGGATAGAAACCGGCCTTCAATGCCGGCACGGCCTGCGAAAAGGAAAAGCTGGAACCGCCATGCCCTACGTCAAAAATGATCCCCTTTTTGCGGGCGGCGGGTGCAAAAGGCTCCAGCACGCCATTTTTTACCACCGCCATGCGGCCTCTCAACTGCGCATAGGTATGCGTAAAAATATCGCCGGGGCGCAGGTGCTGCATGAACAGGGTTTCCAGGGAAAGCGGCGGGCGCTGCTCCCCGAAGTCCACCATTACCGGCACGCCGGCTATCTTACCGGCTTCCACGGCGCGGTCTACCGGTGTCCAGTCCGCGCCTACATAGTGGGCCAGCTTGATGCCTACCAGGTATTCCTTGTTATGCAGGATCGTGAGCGCGGTCATTTTCGGGTCCATATCCGGCAGGTTCTGCTCATACACGCCGCCGCGCATGCCTTCCCCTACAATGTTCAGGAAAGCCAGCACCCGCGTTTGCGAGTGCTGGATGGTCTGTGTTTTAAACCGCTCAAAGCTCTTCCAGCCGGCGCTGCCGGCATCCACTACCGTGGTAACACCGCAGCGGAAAGTAAAGCCGTCCGGTGCAATGGCGGTATAGCTGTTGCTGAGATAACGGTTCTCCTCCGTACCCGCAAAATTGTGGGTATGGATATCTATCAGTCCGGGCATTACGTACAGGCCGTCCGCCTGTATCACCTTCGCTGCCTTTGCGGGATCAATGCCGGGCGCCACTGCGGCAATGGTATCGCCGGCAATGGCCACATCCATGACGCGGTCAATATTATTCTTAGGATCGATGACGTGACCGCCTTTGATCAGCAGGCGGTATTGCTGGGCCAGGCACAGGCCGGGCCCCAGCAGTAACCACACAAAAAGCAGGCTTCCGTTTATCGCCGTTCGTTTCATCATTGCATACTTGTTTACAAAGCACATTACACGTTGGATAGCGCTTCCTTCAAGCGCGCCGCCACTATCTTTTCCTGTCCGGGCACCATCATCCAGGTAGTGATGCTGATGGCATGCGGCTTCCCTTCCGGGCTGCCGGCCACCTCGATGGAAGGCGTACCCTTGCGTAGCTTCTCCTGCAGCGCTGCTGCGCTCAGGGGCAGCTTTGCCGGGTCCCAGGACACATGCAGGGTGGGAATGTGGTTGGCGATGGGCGGCACTTTCGTTGCTGTGTGCACACCCGGTACCGATGCGGCGGCATTGCCGATGAGGGCTACCTGCGCTTCCCACTGCTTCCATTCCTTTGCATGATCTTTCTGCAGGTAAAGCTCCAGCGCTACCAGCATGCCCAGTATCTCTTCCTTATTCACCTTCATGCCGCGGCCCACGGTATTGCCCCTGGGCGGCATGCTGAGCCGGGCGGCTTTGATGTACTTTTCTTTTCCCAGCAGCAGCCCGGCGCTCTGTGGCCCGCGGATGCCTTTACCACCGGAAAAGCAGACCATGTCGTAGCCCATGGCGGTGTACTTCCACAGGTTCTCTACCGGCGGCACATCAGCCGCGCAGTCTATCATGGCGGGTAAGCGGTGCGCTTTGGCTACCTGCAGGAATTCTTCTACCTGTACCTGTCCGTCAAAATTGTTGGCGTTCACAAAAAAGAGCATGGCCGTCTGGTCGTTGATCGCCTTTTCCAGCTCCGCTTTGGTCTCTACCAGGATCACTTTCACGCCGGTGTTCTTCAGGGCATGCGCATAGGGAATATCATGCGCTTTCTGCATCACCACTTCCGTTTTCATGCCGGTGCCGGCCAGGTGCGGCACCAGTTCGGCTTTCTTCTCGTCCATGCCGGTAAGCACGCCGGTAAGTCCCAGGGTAATGGCAGATGCAGCGCCGGAGGTCACTACGGCATATTCGCATTTCGCCAGGGAAGCGATGCGCTGCCCCACCTTATCCTGCAGGTCGTCCAGTATCACATACTCTTTGGAAGCATATTGTATGGCGGACAGCACTTCCGGCAGCATCAGGGAGCCGGTCATGGAAGTGTAGGTGCCTGCAGCATTAATGAAGGTGCGGATGCCCAGGTCCCTGAAATAGTCTTTGGCCGGGGCCGCTGCTGCGTCCAGGAAGGGCAGCAGGTTGGTAGTACCTGCCAGTCCACCCAATAGGGGGACGGCAGAAAAATTCTTTATTAAATTTCTCCGTGAGATCATAATATGAAGTATGAAGTAAGAAATAAGAGGTCAAATTGCAGCGATGCAATCCATCTCCACCAGCGAGTCGCCCGGCACGCCGCCATATACGGCTACCGTGGTGCGCACGGGGGGCTTGCTGCCGAAACGGCCGCGGAATACTTCGTTCATGGCTTTATAGTCATTCAGGTCGTGCAGGAACACGCTTACCTTTAATACTTTGTCCATAGAGCTGCCGGCCTTTTTCAACTGCGCTTCCATTTCTTTCAGCACATGATCCGTATGCGCTTTGATGTCGCCTTCAAAATGCGCGCCGATACCAGCCAGGAAAATAAGGTTGCCGTGCCGGGTAACACTGGAAAAAAGCGGCACTTCCTGGTCATACACCACTCCCTGCACCTGCTTGTCTGCGCCGGCAGGGGCGGCTGCTTTGGCCACTGCGCTAAAACCAACAACGCCTGCCAGGGAGGTAAAAAGCTTTTTGAGTACGTTTCTTCTTTCGTTTATCATACATTATCAATTTGAAAAATTATTTATCCCACCACACACGTGTCGTAAAATCATTCGGGCCCTGCCGCTGCAAAGCCGCCTGCAGGTTGGCGCTGTTCACGCTTTCTTCCGAAGGCGGGTAGATGAGGCGGCGGGGAATAACACCGTTGGTAATATTACCGGGCACGTTCACCGGTGTCAGTACCGGGTAGCCGCTACGGCGCCAGTCTGACCAGGCTTCCTGCTCATCCAGCAGCAGGGTCACCCATAGCTGGGTATGTATCTGCTCCATCTGCTGCTCAAAGGTGCCGGCGCTGTTGAAAGCATGGGCGGCCAGGTACGCACTGATCCGCTCACTGCTGATAACGCCCCCGCTCCCGAACAGGGACCAGTTGCGCATGGATGCGCTGATGCCGTCCTGGTAAGCGGTGGCCGCATCGCCGGCATACCAGCCCCGGATGGCCGCTTCCGCCAGCAGCAGGTTCACCTCGCCGGCGCTCATGACAATGTAGGGCGCGGATTTCAGCAGCACGGTATTCGGGTTCGGCTCGGAGTAGGTCACAAAGTCCGCCGGCTTGCCCAGCAGCCCGTTGGGCATGCCCTTCTGCAGGGCGGCCGAGGTATCTGCCTTGCCGCTTACCCACACTACGGATATCACGCCCAGCCGGGGATCATTGTTATTCTTCAGGTAGTCAATAAAGGTCTTTGCATATTTACCGCCCTCCGTATTGCCATCGCCGTTAGCCACGGCAAAGTTATTGGCCAGCATATCGTAGGAGGCGGGGTTCTGGTTGTAGGTTTGCGGCCCGTCGGCATATTTCATGTAGGCGCGGTCTGCATCCTCCATGATCACACCGCCGGCAATGGCTTTCTGCACCCAGGTTTGAGCCTGTGCGGCATCCACTTTGCTGAGGCGCATGCCCAGCCGCAGCATCAGGGAGTACGCAAATTTCTTCCAGCGGGCAACATCGCCATTATAAATGAAATCCCCTGCGCCAAAAGTAGGCTGTCCTTCACTAAAGGCGGCAGCAGCTTCCTCCAGCTCCCTGAGCATGTCCGCGTAGATGGCGGATTGCTGGTCGTAGGCCGGCGTAAAATTATTGTCCGTATATCCATTCACGGCATCGGTATAGGGCACATCTCCAAAGAGGTCCGTAATGCGGTGCATAATATATACGCGCCAGATGCGGGCGATGGACAGCTTGTTTACATTCGTTGCCGGCTCCTCCTGCAGGGCGTTGATCACGGTGGCGATCTCGTTCACGGCGCCGGGGTAGGTGTTCTCAAAGAATGCGTAGGGATAGGTGCCCTGCTGCCAGTAATATTTATCGCCCAGGCCCGGTACATCCTTGTAGGTGGCGTAGTGTTGTATGGCCCCGCCGGCGCACACCATGCTGGTGGAATACCAGGTGGTAATGGTGGTGCCATAGCCGCCGCTCACGCCGTCCAGCAACGCTTTGCTGAACATATATTCCGGTTCCACGGCAGGGGACGCATCGGGGTTGACGTTCATTTCTTCAAACCCTTTGTCACAGGCGGATAATGCCAGCAGGCCCGTTACAGCAACGCATATCAGTTTATGAAAGCTCTTTAACATAGTTCATTTTTGATGTAAGCGTAAATAGATCAGAATTTCACCATCAGGTTAAAGCCGTAGCTCCTGGTGCGCGGCACGCCAAATGCTTCAAAGCCCTGCGCATTGCCGTTGGTATAGCTGGACTCCGGATCAAAATTGTCGGTCTGTTTATATAGTATCGCCAGGTTGCGCGCCACAAAGGACAGCGAAGCGGATTCCATTTTCAGCTTCCAGATATGGTCCAGCGGCAACTGGTAGCTCAGTATCACCTGGCGCAGCTTTACAAAGCTGCCATCCTGCACAAACAGGTCCGTATAATTTTTCAGGTTGTCATAATACAGGCGCAGGTCGGATACGGGGATGGTGTGCGGGTAAGGATTGCCGTCCGCATCCACGCCATCCAGGCTCAGGCCCGCTTCCCTGCCGGGCAGCGTTTGCTTGTGCAGGCCGAACCGGGTGGCATATACGTCCATAGTAGAGAATACCTTGTTACCAAACTTGCCGTCCACCAGCAGCTCCAGCGACAGGCGCTTGTAATTGAAGGTGTTGGTAAGGCCCATGGTCAGCGGCGGCACGCCCTGCCCCAGCTCCACCAGCTCGCTCTTCAGCGGGTAGCCGTTGGAACCGTAGATCACCTGGCCCTTTTCATTGCGCTGCATGGTATAGCCTTTAATGATGCCGTAAGGGCGGCCCACCGTGTTGTGCACAAAAGCCCAGGAGCCCACGCTGGCGGCCATCTGTATGGTGTTCAGTCCTTCTGCCAGCCTTACCACTTCATTCTTGTTATAGGCCACGTTGTAGCTGACGTCCCAGGAAAAGCTGCCGCGCTTTACCGGGGTGCCGGTCAGCAACAGCTCCACGCCCCTGTTATTCAGCTCCCCTACATTCAGCAGGGCGTCATTATAGCCGGAGGCGCGGGAAATGGCCGTGCGCACAATATCATTCGTGGTTTTCCGGTTGTAGAAAGTAAGGTCTATGCCCAGGCGGTTGTTCAGGAACTGCGCTTCCAGGCCGGCCTCGTAGGTGGTGGAAGTCAGCGGCTTCAGGTTGGAATTGGTCACCAGGTTCACATCCTGCGAGGTGGTTACCTGCTGCACCGGCTGCCCCAGGTGGCCGCCCTGTACACTGCTGTAGGTCTGGTTCAGGATGTAAGGGTCCGGGGTGGCGCCGCCCACCTGCGCCCAGGAAGCGCGCAGCTTGGCATAACTAACCCAGGCGGGCAGTTGCACGGCGTCGGACAGGATAAAGCTGGTACCGATGGCCGGGTAAAATATGCTGTTGTTCTGCGGGCTGAGGGTGGAGAACCAGTCCTCGCGCCCGGTGAGGGTCAGGAAGATGATGGACTTATAATCCAGGTCGATAGACCCGAACACGGAATTGGTGCCGGTACGGTTGCGTATAGGCCTGGTAGTGACCGTGGCCAGGTTGGTGTAACTGTAAAAGAACGGTATCACGAACTGGGAACCGTCTATGTCCGTTTCATCGCTGTTGTACCGGCGCCGGTTAGCCCCTGCCAGTACGTTCAGCCCTACGTTATTGAACAGCCGGCCATTGTAGTTCACGGTAAGCATGGCATTGGTTTCCGCCACGGATACTTTTTTACTGCTGTAGGAACCGGCGGCGCCCAGCGTATATACGGTACCGGTAGGAATGATGCCCACAAAATCATAGTTAAAGAAATCGCGGCTCACGGTGCCTTTTACGAACAGGTTCTTCAGCACATCGTATTTAATGCTGGCCTGGCCGATGAAGCGGTTCTTGGTATCATTGTTCTGGAACCGGTTCACCACAAAATAGGCGTTGGAAGCATAGGGCGTTTCGTTCCACTGTGTTTCCCTGCCGGCGGAGTCGTATCCAGGCGCCATTTGCCGGATGTCCACGGTATTGGCTACCATGTACACCGCCCAGTTCGGGTTACCGGGCGCATCGCCGGCGCTGGGCCTGTTTGTTGCATTCTCCACGTTATATTGCGCCACCGCCTCAATGCTGATCTTCTTGCCCAGCCAGGCATTCACTCTCAGGTTGGCGATCTTCTTGTTCAGGGAAGAGTTAGGCAAAATGCTTTTGCTGTCTGTATTGGACAGGGAAAAGCGGTAATTAATACTTTCGGAGCCGCCGGTAAAGGCAATGGTATTGATGAAGGTGGTGCCCGTTTCGTAGAAGTTTTTGATATTGTCTTTCTGGGGGGAGTAAGGATGCATAAGGCCGTCAAATGCAATGTAGGGCTGGCCATCCATGGGGGGGCCGAAAGAACGGCGCCCCCAGTCGATAGCCTGCTGCTGCGTGGCCGGCTTTACACCCCCGTCGCCCTGCCCGTATTCATACTGCCAGTCGGGGATCACCGCAGGGGTTTCCAGTGTCAACGTAGTGTTGTAGTCCACCCCTATGCCCTTTCTTGCTTTTCCTTTTTTGGTGGTGATGAGTATAACGCCGTTGGCGGCACGGGAGCCGTACAGGGCCGCCGCAGGTCCCCCTTTCAATACGCTGATGGTCTCAATATCGTCCGGGTTGATGCCGGCAATGCCGTCGCCCCGGTCCACGTTCAGCCCGCCGCCGCCCGTGGTAGGACTGCCGCCGGGACTGGTGTTGTCAATAGGCATACCATTCACTACGTACAGGGGCTGGTTGTCGCCGTTCAGGGAGCCGTTGCCGCGGATGATCACACGGCTGGAACTGCCCGGGCCGCTGGCCAGGCTGGTAGCGTTCACGCCGGCTACCTTGCCGCTGAGCGCATTGGCCACGTTGATCTCCCTGGCGCGGGTAAACTCGCTGCCGCTTACTTCCGTTACCGCAAAGGGTACCGCCTTTTTCTCTTTTCGTATGCCCAATGCCGTTACTACCACTTCCGACAGCGATTTGTTGGCATCCTCCAGTTGCACCAGTACGGGCGCGTCCGGGTCGGAGATGATAACCTCCTGTTGCCTGAACCCGATGGAGGATATGACCAGCACCAGGGGACCGGCTTTGCCGCCATCCCTGATGGTGAGCTCAAAGTTCCCGTCGCCGTCCGCCATGGTAGCGGTAGAGGGGTCTCCTTTAAGGTACACTGTGGCGCCGGGTATGGCGCTGCTGTCCTTCGAGGACACCACCCTTCCCTTTATCTTGTCCGCCATCCGTAAAAAGCTGACGAGGTTGGAAATGCTATCGGTATTGGACGTGTTGCTGAATATAGAGAATTGCTGTGCGTTGATGCGTTTGTATTCCAGGCGCTGATCCGTGAGCAGTTGCTTCAGCGCAGCTTCCGGCTCCATCCGCTCCACCTTCTCCAGCATTTCCGCGGGAATGGTCTTGCCGGTCAGCAGGCCTTCACGGTAGGCAATGCGTACATTATGGAACTTGCGGATGCGGTCCAGGCCCTCTTTCAGCGACACGGTGGCCCGGCCGGACTTTCCTCCCTGGGAGGATACATAAAATGGAGTGGTTGGTCTGGAAGCATACACTTTTTCCACTTGCGCTGTTACCGGTTTTCCCATGCCAAACGTACAGGCACACCAAAGGAGGCCCAAAAACAGATTTTGGTCTTTTCGTAACATGTCTTTTTTTTTAGCAGATAATTCCCGCTACCTACCTGAATAAAACACCAGATGTTTTTCTGAAGATTTGTCCACTTTTACGTTAAGCGTGGTCGAGATGACGGTCAGGAGCTCGTCTACGTTGGCAACATTGATCTCTCCTTCAATTTTCATTTGCCGGATGCTGTCATCCCTGGTCTCGACCGTGTAGCCATAGCTGTCTTGCAGTGTTTCAATGATTTCAGCTAATGCAGCATTGGTGAAGATAATTTCCTTCCTGGTCCAGTCTTTTAGTTTCTCCGGTTTTGCCAGTTTTTGGTTGCTTAGCAGCTTTTCGCCGCCGTATTCTACATAATCGCCCGGTAACATTACGATAGCCGGTTGCTTTTGATGGGCGTTCCCGCCGGTATGTGCTACTTTAATTTTGCCTGTTATCAGGCCGATGTTGGTTTTCCCGTGCCGGTTCTTCACGTTAAAGGAGGTGCCCAGCACTTCAATGGTGATCCCGTCGCTATGCACCAGGAACCGCTCATGCGGGGAGATATGCTGCGTATCCCGGTTCACATGCCGCACATCGAAGAAGGCTTCCCCTTCTATCCATACTTCCCGGGGCGCGGTGCTATCCCATTTGGCGGCATAGTGCAGCCGGGAATTGGCGTTCAGTATCACCACGGATTGATCGGGCAAAGTAATGGTCCTTTTCTCGCCATAGTCCGTATCTATTACCTGGTTGCGATGCAGGTACTGTATCGCCAGGTACCCGGTGGCAATGACCAGCAGCAGGGAAGCGGCGATCTTCATCCAGGAGCGTCCCCGTTTCATTTTCTCTTTATGCCCGTTCGCAGCCTCCTCCTGTATGGTAGCGCTGATCCGGGACCAGAGCTGCGCCTTTTGCGCCGCATCGCTACGCACGTCCTGCGTACGGTAAGATCGGATGAACTGTAATGCCTGCCTGTAAGTGTCCGCATGATCCGGGTAGCGGTCCGGGAATGCTTCCCAGAATGCATCCGCCTCAGTGTTGGCCTGATCCTCCTGTACAGCCCACCTGACAAAATCATCATCATCCAGGAAATCCTGCAATGTATATGTTATGTATTTGTCATTTTGCATGCAATGAATGGGCTGTTTAATACTAATAGACGAAACGCGCGAAAATTATCCCTCCCGGACAGGAAAAAATTTAAAAAAAATTTCACCCTGCAGCAAAAGGCAGCACAGGAGCGTAAAAGAGCGCTTGCTTAAGATACGCTGCAAACTGTCCAGCGCTTTATATAACAGCTTATAGGCAGAGGCGGTGCTGATACCCATAATATCGGCGATCTCGTCGTAGGAGATGCCTTCATAGAAGCGTAGAAAGATAATTTCCTGCTGCCGGTCCGACAGGCGGCCTACCAGCGCCGCCACCTGCCGGCGCAGCTCCTGCTCCTCCACTTTCAGGGGCAGTTCCTGTGCAAAGCTCACATGAAAGCTGCCGCTGCTCACCACCCCATCCAGCCCCACTACTTTTGACTGCGCCTGCATTTTGCGGAACAGCATGGTACGAAGGGACTTGTACAGGTAATGCTTTACAGAGGCCGGCGTTCCCAGCCTGCTGCGGGAGGTCCATAGCTGCACAAAAAGGTCATGGATGGCGTCCTGCACCAGGTCGGCATCGGTTGTGAACTTGGCGCCATAGTTATTCAACGGCGTGTAAAACTCCTCGTACAAAGACGTATAAGCATTCCAGTCGCCCTGTTTAAACGCATTCCACCATATTATATGGCTGTCAGACTGCATGTACCGGCTATTAAAGATTAAAAAGTGTTTGAATAAGGAGGATGGCTAATAATACAAAAAATTTCCGTATTTCCTGCGCAGTTCGCCCGGCCCATGCGCGGCAACGGCGCTTTTTTTAACGTTTTTTAAAGCGCAAATGCTTCATTAATACTGCAAAAAGCGTTATTATTGAAAGAGCAAAAAGGTATGTGATTGATGAACACTCCCGGAAACAGTGCTTTTACACGATCTGTGAAGGGGAAGGTAGTGATTGCCTTCCTCGCTGGCTGCGTGGCCCTGGGCCTGGCCTGGATCGTAAGCCGCACCGCTTTCCGGGAAATGCTGCATACCGTAAAAAGCCTGTCGGAGCCCAACCAAAAGCTGCGGATCGTAAATACCCTCTTCCGCGATATCACCCAACTGGACCAGCTCCAGAAAAGACAGGCCCTGCTCAAAGCCAATTCCTACAAGACCTTCCTGAACGAATCCAAAGCCCTGCGCCTGTCCCTGGACAGCCTGCGGATGCTGTACGCCGACAACCCGGCGCAGCAGCAGCGCCTGGACTCCATGAAGCGCCTGCTGCTGGAACGCGACAAACTGTTCCTCAACTACCTGAAAGTACGGCAGGGGCTGGTAAACAACAGCGACCTTACCCGGCAGGTGCAGATACTGTCAGAACTGATCCTGAACTACACGCCGCAGATAGACAGTACGGTGATCACCACGGAAAAGAAAGTGTCCACCACCTTCATTTATCCTTCGGACTCCGCCGCCATAGCAGATGATGATGACAAAGAAGCGGCGCCGCCGGTAAAGAGCAGCTTCTTCAGCCGGCTTTTCGGCAAAAAGAAACCGGAAAACCCGCAAACCGAAGAGCAGGACAGCGGGCAGGGCAAACGGCAGCCCGCCAGGATGGTAAAGGAAGAGGTGAACATTAAAATAGACACCCTGGCCCTGGCCAAGCAGGACAGCATTATGTGGGAAGTGGAAAAGGCCATGCAGGAATATGAAAAGGAACGCCGCCTGCAAAGCAGCCGCTTTGTAAACCGGGAGATAGAGCTGGCCAACGCCAGTAACGTGCTCACCAGCCAGATGCTGTCCATCCTGCAGGAAGTGGAGCGCGAAGTGGTAAAGCAGGAGGAGGAGAACAACCGGCTGGCCCGCAACGTGGTAAGCACCAGCGTGCTGCGCATCAGCATCATTATGGGCGTGTTCCTCCTGCTGATGGCCATACTGGTATACCTGATACTGACAGACATTGCCCGGAGCAATGCCTACCGGCAGGCGCTGGAAGTAGCCAAGGAGGAAGCGGAATATCACAGCATGGCCAAGCAACGGTTCCTGGCCAATATGAGCCACGAGATCCGCACCCCCCTGCAATCCATTATCGGCTATGCGGACCTGCTGCGGCAGCAGGACAAACCCTCGCGCAAACACCTGGACGCCATCTACCACTCCTCGGAGCACCTGCTGCATATCGTGAACGAGGTGCTGGATTACAGCCGCATCATTTCCGGCAAGTTCACCTTTGCCCAGCTCGACTTTGACCTGCGGCAACTGCTGGAAGAAGTGATGTCCGTGATGCGGCCCCAGGCGGAAAAGAAAGCACTGGACCTTTCCCTGCACGATCATATCCGGGGCAACGCCTTCCTGAACGGCGATCCTTTCCGGCTCAAACAACTGCTGTACAACCTGATCGGCAACGCTATCAAGTTCACGGAACAGGGCGGGGTAAGCCTTAGCGTGGAAGACGCCGTGGCGGAAGATACCGGCCATCCCCTGCTGACCTTTACCGTGACCGATACCGGCAAAGGCATAGCGCCCAAAGATGTACGGCGCATCTTCAACCAGTTTGAACAGGCCGGCGATACTTACCATCATAACGGCACCGGGCTGGGACTGAGCATTGTAAAAGCGCTCACAGAAGCGCAGCACGGCAGCATAGAGGTGACCAGCGAGCCGGGCAAGGGCTCCAGCTTTGCGGTGCAGCTTCCCTTTGCTACCGCCAGGCAGGCGCCGGTGCAGCCCCGTGCAGAAGCGGTACGGCCGGCAGGCACCTTTAGCGGCAAAGTATGGGTGGTAGACGATGATCCTTTCATCCTGCACCTGTGCGCCTCCATTTTTGAGAAGCATGGCGTGGACCATACCTGCTTCCAGTCGCCGGAAGAGCTGCTGGATACACCCTGGAATGACGCCGTAAGGCTGGTGCTGGCAGACATGCGCATGCCCGGTATGAACGGGGCCGAGCTTTGCCGGCAGTTACGCGGGCGGGTACCGGAGCATGTAAAGATATTCGCCCTCACGGCGCAGGCGCTGCCCGAAGAAAGGGAAGCCGTGTTGCAGGAAGGTTTTGACGGGCTGGTGATGAAGCCCTTCCGCGAACCGGAAATACTGGCCCTGCTGGATGAAAATGCCGCAGCCGCCGCATTGGAAGCCTATGATGAAACAGGTACAGACCAGGAAGACGATGAAATAGACCTGTCCGCGCTGGAAAAGCTGACCTTTGGCGACAAGGCGCAACTGCAGAAGATACTGGAACGCTTTGTAACGGACAACCAGCATGATGTGGACCTGCTGTGCAGCGCGGCGCAGGGAGTGGACATGGAACAAATGGTGCTGGTGCTGCACCGGATGGCCGGCAGAACGGCCCAGGTAGGAGCCGGTGAGCTGGCGGCGCGGCTGCGCATGCTGGAAATAGCGCTGCAGCAGCATACCGTGCTGCCCGGCGAAGCCATAGAAGAGATCGACCTGCTGGCGGCAGATGTACGGGCGCTGCTGCAGAAAGTAGCGGCCCTGCTCACACCCGCTTACCCCTCAATCTGATATTTCTCCATTTTTTTATACAGTGTCTTGCGGTCTATGTTCAATAGCCGGGCGGCTTTGCTTTTGTTGTTCCTTACCTGGCGCAGTATCTCCTGTATCAGTTCCTTTTCATTCACCTCGTTCAGCGCTTTCAGGTCCGTGCCCTGGGCTTTGGGCAGTTGGTTTACGGAGAAGGTCATTTCATCCGGGAGGGATTCCATGCCGGCGGTCTCCCCTTCGGTCAGCAGCACCATGCGCCGGATCACGTTCTTCAGCTCCCGCAGGTTGCCCGGCCAGTCGTACTGCCGGAACACCGTCATGGCGCCGGAAGAGATGCGCTTGATGTGGCGGCCCAGCTCCTGGTTGGCCAGCTTCATGAAGTGCTGGGTGAATATCTCCAGGTCCTCCTCCCGCTCCCGCAGGGCAGGCACCTCCATCTTGAACTCGTTGAGGCGGTGGTACAGGTCTTCCCGGAAATTGCCCTTGCCGGGCTGCAGGTCTTCGTTAGTAGCGGTAATGATGCGCACGTCCACTTTCACCTGCTGGGTGCTGCCAATAGGCTGTATCACTCTTTCCTGCAGGGCGCGCAGCAGCTTTATCTGCACTTCATAACTCAGGTTGCCCACCTCGTCCAGGAAAAGGGTGCCGCCGTTGGCCGCCTCAAACAATCCCTTCTTGTTCTGCAGCGCCCCGGTAAAGGCGCCTTTGATATGCCCGAACAGCTCGCTGGCGGCCAGCTCCTTTGACAATGCGCCACAGTCTACCGCGATAAAGGGTTTGCCGGCACGCTTGCTCAGGCTGTGGATGGAGCGTGCTACATATTCCTTGCCGGTGCCGCTTTCCCCGAGTATGATCACGGACATATCGGTAGGCGCTACCAGCTTGATGTATTCGTATAATTTTTTGGATACCTCGCTGTTGCCTTCTATAAAACCGGACAGCACCTGCTGGGGGGCGGCAGGCTCCACCGCCTTGCGTTTCAGGGCTTCGTTCAGCACCAGCAGCAGCTCATCGGCATTTACCGGCTTGGTGATATAGTCAAAGGCGCCGGAGCGCATGGCTTGTACCGCAGTACGCACATCATTAAAGCTGGTCATGATAATGGCAGGGGCCTGCATATCCCGCTCCCTGGCCGTGGCCAGCACTTCCAGCCCGTTGCCGTCTGTAAGCCGGTAGTCCAGCAGCAGCAGGTCATACTCCTTTTTTTCCAGCGAACGCACGCCGTTCTTTACGTTATAGACCGCATCCACCTCATGGCCATGCTTTTTCAGGAAACCTTCCAGTATCTGCGAAAATGTAGTGTCATCCTCGACAAGTAATATATTGGGCATAACGTATAATAATTCTGGTACTCCGTTTAACTGTAATATTAGTCAACTAATGCCGATAAAACAAAAATAGAGGAGTCCTCCCGGCGGGAGGACTCCTCGTGTATTCTACTGCATGTCCAGGGCTCTAAAGTCAGGCAACTACTTTACCGTCCTTGTCCAGCTTAACGGTTTTGCTCTCTTCACCTTTCTTCAGCTCTACTTCAAAATATTCGTTGCCGGAGGCCGGTTTAACATGGAAGGCTTTTTCAGGCATCCATTCCTTGTAGTCGTCAGCAGCCAGTGCAGTTTTTACCGCATCCGGCAGCTCTTCTACCTTAACAGGTACTTTTTCGTCCTGCTGTTGTACGATAGCAACATCTTGCTGGTTGCTGTTGGCATTAACGGTTACTACACCCGCAAGTGCAAGTACCATCAGAGATAGCACGATCTTTTTCATTGTCCCCTGTGTTTTTTAAGTAAGCAAAAAGTTTAACACCCTTTATGTAATGAAAAACATGCCAGCAATCTCCGCAAAATGTAGTGACCTGATTATGAATACTTTCAGCCGGTTTTACTGCGTACCCTGTACACATTAGTGTTGAGGACGTATTCCCGTACCTGAGGACAAAGTCTACACATTTGCCGCCACTCCCACCTCCTGCACGATCTGTATGTTCATGTGCAGCTTTACTTCATCCCCCAGTATCAGTCCGCCGGTATCGGTAGTGGCGCTCCAGCGCAGGCCGTAATCCGAGCGGTGCAGCCGGCCGTCCAGCTCAAAGCCTGCACGGGCATGCCCCTGCGCATCGTGGGTAGTGCCGTTATAAGTAACAGACAACTCTATTGTATGCGTTTCATCGCGTATGGTCAGGTCGCCTATCAGCCTGTAATGTTCGCCGCTTACTTTCTTTACCTGCCGGGATACAAAGCGTATCCGGGGAAACTGCGCACTGTCAAAGAAATCCGCGGATCTTAAATGTTCATCGCGCTGTTGGTTGTTGGTGGTCACGCTGCTTACGTCCGCCTCAAACGTAATGCGGGCATCATGAAAATCTTCACTCTCTGTGCGCACCGTTCCTTCAAAGCGGGTAAATACGCCGCTTACGTTTGTGATCATCAGGTGCTTTACTTTAAATCCTACTTCGCTGTGTGATGCATCAATTTTCCAGTTAGCCATATATTTTAATTTTTAGGTCCGTTGTCCTTACTTGGTGTATGAAGTACATATATAAAAGTAACGGTTGCAACATCTATCCGGGGTGCACAAAATTTTGGAAAGGGTGTACTTTTTTAGTGAAAAGACAGTTTTAACATTTCCTTATAAAACGCTGTTTAAAACAAGGAGCTGCGGACGCCGCAGAATTTGGTATTTTCATCCTTTCAAATAAAAACGGAGTAACAGAACAGCATGAAGATCTTGTTAGTGGAAGACGAACCCAACGTGGTATCACTGATCAAAAGAGGACTGGCGGAAAACGGGTACGAGATCAGCGTGGCGCCGGATGGCCTGTCCGGCCTGCAAATGGCCACTACCCACGATTTTGACCTGATCATACTGGATATCATGCTGCCCGGCGTCAACGGGATCGAGATCTGCAGGAGCATCCGCCGGCAGAATGAGCAGGTGCCCATTATGATGCTGACCGCACTGGGTACCACAGAAAATATTGTGACGGGCCTTGACAGCGGTGCGGACGACTACCTGGTAAAGCCCTTCAAGCTGGCGGAGCTGAGCGCCCGGGTGCGCCGCCTTTCCAGGAGAATGCAGCATGCCGGCCCGGTGACCAGCATCCTGCAGATAGCGGACCTGGAGCTGGACACCGTCTCCAAATCCGTGCGCCGCGCCGGCAGGCAGCTAAACCTCACCGCCACCGAATACCGGCTGCTGGAATTCCTGCTCAGGCACCAGCGCAGGGTGCTGTCCCGCATAGAGATACTGGAGCATGTATGGGACATCGACTTTAACCTGGGCACCAACGTGGTGGACGTGTATGTGAACTATCTCCGGAAAAAAATAGACAAGGATTTTACGCCCAGGCTGATACACACCGTAGTAGGTATGGGCTATGTAATGCGCGAACAACATGAAGATACAGAATAAGATAGCCATCCTCTTTACCGCGCTTACCGCCGCTATTATACTGCTGCTCAGCCTTTTCATCTATTACTTTGCCTCCCGCAATACCTTCCAGAATTTTTACCACCGCCTGGAAGTGCGGGCCCGGATCGTAGCCCAGGCCAGCCTGGCAACGGATACCAACAGCACCAACATTTATTACCGCGTAAAGGAAGAGCAATTGGAAGACCTGCCCTTCGAGAAGGACTATTTCCTGCCGCTGAAAGCCGATACACCGGAGCTGGCGCAAAAATCGCCCCTGCCCCTGCCTGCCTATTTCTACCGGAGAGCGCTTACCGAGGGGATTGCCCATTACGTGCGGGACAACCAGTTCTATGTAGGCTATTACCCGGGCAACAATCATCGCTTTATAATAGTTACTTCCGCACAGGACGTGTATGGCATGGAAGAGCTGAAAGGGCTGAAAAAGGTGCTGTTCACGGGTTTCCTGGTGTTCTCCGTGCTGGTGTTCACCACCGGCATTTATTTCAGCCGGCAGATATTCCGCCCCGTGCGTAACATTGTGCATAATGTAAAAAGGATCAGCGCCAATAACCTGCACCTGCGCCTGGAAACAGGCAGCGGCAGGGACGAGCTGTCTGAGCTGGCCGTTACCTTTAACGACATGCTGAGCCGCCTGGAAGCCACTTTTGAATCGCAGAATAACTTTATCAGCAATGCCTCCCATGAGTTCCGCACCCCGCTCACCATTATATCCGGCGAGGCGGAACTGGGCATGCAAAAGGCCGCCCCCTCCCCGGAACTGGCCGCTTCCTTTGCGCTGATCCTGCGCGAGGCCGAGCGGCTGGACCAGTTGGTGAGCAGCCTCCTGAGCCTGGCCCAGACCGGCTTTGACGGCAAGAAAATGCAGTGGGAAAAGATCAGGCTCGACGAGCTGCTGTGGTCCGTAAAAACCATGGCGGACCAGATCTATCCCGGCAACAAAGTGATGCTGGACTTCAGCCAGTTGCCCGAAGAGGCGGACAACCTCAGCACGGAAGGCAGCCTGCCCCTGCTGCGGCTGGCCTTCAGCAACGTGGTGCTGAACGCCTGCAAATATTCCAATAACCAGCCGGTGGTGGTGCAACTGGCCGCCGTTCGCCGCGTGATCACCGTTACCATTATGGACCAGGGCATCGGCATTCCCCAGGCCGAGCTGTCGCAGGTATTTGTACCCTTTTTCCGTGCGTCCAATACCGGTAACTATGAAGGGCACGGCATCGGGCTGCCCCTGACCCTCAACATCATCCGCCTGCACAAAGGCTCTATCGAGATAGAGGCCAAAGAGATGAAAGGAACCGTAGTGAGAATACATTTGCCGGTGGCGCTCTAATCTCATTCTAATCTCGCCCTCATCACCTTCTAATTTCCTTCTTAGTTCCCCCTAACCCCCGCGCCGTTACTTTGCTTTCAACAAATCATTACACGCAAAAAAAACGGCTATGAAGAATATTTTAATTCCTACTGATTTTAGTATCCGGTCCCTGGAACTGGTAAAGGCAGCAGTGCATGCCAACATTAATGAGCGCATGAACATCCTGCTGTTCCACTGCTTTAAAATGTCCGACAACATACAGGAGCTGATGATGCTGTCCCGCCGCATGAAAGACTACGAGCACATCAGCGACGAGTTCCGGGCCGTATGCGCACAGTTGCAGGACCGCTACCCCGCCCGCATCAACAGTATTAAGGTAGAGTGCTTCTATGGCAGCACCCTGGCGGTTTTCAAGAACTACCTGTACGGCAACGACATTTCCCTGATCGTGTACGACGAGCAATACCGCTTTGAGAAAGTGAACAAAAGCAGTATCGACCCGCTGAACATTATCAAAAAGTCCGGCTGCGAGCTGCTGCCGCTCACCATCAATACCGAGAAGGTGACCGTAGGCAACCTGCTGCAGTCAGAGCTGTACAAACCCACCCGGCTCACTGCACACTGCCCATTACCAACTGCCAACTAAAAACTTTGCCATATGTTGCTAAAAGAGAATATTCCTTTTGGATATGTGTTTGGAAAGATCAAGTCCGAGATCATATGGATATCGCTGTATGCCATCGGCATCGCCATCTTTCACCAGAGCTTTCCGGTAACCAGGATCTCCATACCCATTGCCATACCAGCCATACTGGGCACCGTCATCTCCCTGTTGCTGGGCTTCCGTTCCAACCAGGCTTACGAGCGCTGGTGGGAAGCCCGCATCATCTGGGGGGCTATTGTGAACGACTCCCGCACGCTTACGCGGCAACTGCTCACTTTCACCACCTACCCGGATGAAATGCCGGAAGAGGTGCTGCGCTTCCGCGAAGTGTTCGTAAGGCGGCAGATCGCCTGGTGCTATGCACTGGGGCAGGCGCTGCGCAGGCTGAACCCGATGAACGGCCTGGACCGGCTCCTGACCAAACGGGAGCTGGACTATATAGACCGGTATGACAACAAGCACGTGGCCCTGCTGGACCTCCACGCCCGGGACCTGGACCACGCGCTGAAGCAGGGGTGGATCAACCGCTATCAGCAGGTAGAGCTGGACCGGACCCTCACCCGCCTCTGCGATGCCATGGGCAAATGCGAGCGTATCAAGAACACCGTTTTCCCGGCCACCTACAGCCTGTATATACACCTGGCGCTGAACCTGTTCATCGTACTGCTGCCCTTCGGGCTGGTGGAGTATTTCGGGATCATTGAGATACCGCTGGTAGCGGCTATTGCGGCCTCCTTCCTCCTGATAGAGAAAATGGCCATCCACCTGCAGGATCCATTTGAGAACAAGCCTACGGATACACCGGTAACGGCCATCTCCCGGAATATAGAAAAGGACCTGAAACAAATGCTGCACGACTGGCAGATGCCGGAAACACAACAGAAAGCGGAGCCGGCGGCGTTCTACATATTATAACCGTGCGGCCGGGGCGTACCCGGCGTTATGCCGGCCGCGCGCTTTTCCGGTACGCCAGGGGGCTTACACCGCTGTACTTGCGGAACTGCCGGCCCAGGTGGCTCTCGTCTGTAAAGCCCAGCTCAGCGGCTATCTGGCTCACAGTAAGGGAGCTGTGGGCCAGGCGCTGCTGCACCAGCCGTATGCGGTACCGGGTAATGTACTGCTGCAGGCTTTCGCCGGTGAACTTGCGGAAATATTCGCCTACGTAATTGGCAGAGAGGTTAAAAAGCGCGGCCAGGTGCTCCACCCGCAACTGGTCCGGCTGACTGATGTGCTGGCGGATATGCAGCAGCATCCGGTTAATGAGCGGCTCCGCCTCCACCGTGGCGGTGGCGCCGGCGTTGCCGGCTACATTGCGGGCCAGGATGTTAAGAACGACGGTTACCAGGTGCTGCAGGTTCTCCTCGTGGTAGGACTGCTGCTGCTCGTACTCCTCCACCATATTGCTCATCAGCGTGGCGATCATCTGGCAGTCTCCCGGCCTTGTGATCAGCAGCTCCTGGAAGCGGTTATGATGGTAGAAGATATGTTCTAACTGCCGGAGCCACTGTTCTATCCTTTCGCGCTCCCGGGCGCTCCTGCACTGGCCGAGGAATACCTCCGAGAAACGGATGGAGCAGAAGCGGGTGGGCTGTGCAATGTCAAATCCCCGGCAATCCAGCGGCGTAAAAAGGAAGATGCTGCCCTTGTGATAAGGGAACCGGTTGTTGTTCACCTCGCGGGTGCCCTCTCCTTCCAGCACCCGCACGATCTCGAAGAAATGATAGACCAGCGGGCGTTCCCGCCAGCACGCCATATCCGACACGTACAGCTCAAAAGGCTGGTGTAGCTCCTGGTGTTCCATAACCTGTAAATTTACAAAACAAACCCTGCTTTGTCACTGTTCCGCCATAGCGCCGGCCGGTAATTTTGCTATCAAAAACAAGCAGTTATGCATTTGAAAGAAAAGTTACTGACGCCTTTGGCCACTCCTTCCATTACGTTTAAGAACCGGGTAGTGATGGCGCCGATGAGCAGGCGCCGGTCCAGGCAGGGCATCCCGGCCCCCACAGCTCCGCTCTATTACGGGCAAAGGGCCGGCGCAGGTTTGATCATTGCGGAGAACAGCGCCGTAGCGGCCAACGGCGTGGGCTACCTGGATGCGCCGGGCATTTATAACGAGGCCCAGCAGGCAGCCTGGAAAAAGGTGGTGGATGCCGTGCATGCCCGGCAGGGAAAGATATTTGTGCAACTGGTGCATACCGGCCGCATCGGGCACCCGCTGAACCATGAAGGCCGGGCGCCGCTGGTGGCCCCCTCCGCCGTGCAGGCAGCAGGCCTGATGCGCACCCCCGGGGATATACACCTGCCCATGCCCGAGCCGGAAGCGCTCAGCACCGCCGGCGCAAAGGCCCTGGTGGATGCGCATATACAGGCGGCGATCAGCGCCATAGAGACAGGGTTTGACGGCGTGGAAATTCACGGGGCGCACGGCTTCCTGCCGGAACAGTTCCTGCACCCGCACACCAACCGCAGAACGGACCGTTACGGCGGCGGCATTGCCAACCGCAGCCGCTTCCTGCTGGAGATCATGGAAGGCGTAAGCGCCGCCATCGGCAGGGAACGCACCGGCATCCGCCTCTCTCCTTTCGCCGTCCTGAACGACCTCCCCGCCTATGCCGAAGAAGCGGCCACCCACCGGTATATTACCAATGCCCTGCGGGAGCTGGACACCCTGTACATCCACCTTTCCAGCCAACCGCTCAACGGGCAGCCATCCATCTCCACGGAATACATACAGGAAGTGCGCCGGCGCTTTCCCAACCTGCTGATACTGGCAGGCGGGTATACCGCCGGCTCCGCCGAAGCAGCCCTGCAGGCCGGCTTGGCCGACCTGGTGGCTTTTGGCCGGCCCTTTATCGCCAACCCGGACCTGGTGGAGCGCTTCCGGCATCATGCGCCGCTGAACGAAGGCAACCCGGATACCTATTACCAGGGAGGGGATGTGGGATATATTGATTACCCCCTGCTTTCTTTATGAGATCAGGGCATATTCCCTCTACGGATAGCGGTAAACCTTTGGTCAGGTCCCGGTGAGGTCCCGGTTTTCAATTCCGGGATATCTTTTATATTTTAATGCCCTCAACAGATCCACGTACATCATGCAGCGCATACTCCTTTCCGTTCTGGCCATCGCCGCCGCTATCCTTTCTTCCGGTTTCCGGGAAAAACCGCCCGCCAAAAAGCCCAACGTGGTCATCATTTTTATGGATGACATGGGCTACGGCGACCTGGAATGCTATGCCGGCACTCCCTGGCATACGCCCAATATTAACCGGCTGGCAGCGCAGGGCATGCGCTTCACCTATTTCTATGTGCCGCAGGCGGTATGCTCCGCTTCCAGGGCGGCCCTGCTCACCGGCTGCTACTCCAACCGGGTGGGCATTCACGGCGCCCTGATGCCCAACAGCCCCATTGCGCTGGACACCGCGGAGCAGACCATCGCGGAAATACTGAAGGCGCAGGGCTACCATACCGGCATGGCGGGCAAGTGGCACCTGGGCAGCCGGCAGCCTTTCCTGCCCCTGCAGCAGGGCTTTGATGAATACCTGGGATTGCCTTATTCCAACGATATGTGGCCGGTGAACTTCGACGGCAAGCCCTACCCGGACACCTCGCACGGCTGGCGCGCAAAATTTCCTCCCCTGCCGCTGATAGAGGGTAATGAACCGGTGCAGATCATTAAAACGCTGGATGACCAGGCTACCCTCACCACCCGTTATACCGAACGGGCCTGCAACTTCATCCGGAAGAACAGGGACCAGCCCTTTTTCCTGTACCTGGCCCACAGCATGCCGCATGTGCCTATCGCTGTTTCCGGCAGGCATGCCGGCAAAAGCGGGGACGGGCTGTTTGGAGATGTGATCACGGAAATAGACTGGTCGGTAGGGCAGATCCTGCAAACACTGGATGAAACAGGGCTGAGCAAAAACACCCTGGTGATATTTACCAGCGACAACGGGCCCTGGCTCTCTTACGGCAACCATGCCGGCAGCACCGGCGGCCTGCGCGAAGGCAAAGGCACCTCCTGGGAGGGCGGTATCCGCGTACCCTGCATCATGCGCTGGCCCGGCCAGATACCAGCCGGCTCTATCTGCAACAAAATGGCCTCCACTATAGACCTGCTGCCCACCATCGCGCACTTTTGCGGTGCGGATCTGCCCCGGCGCAAAATTGACGGCGTAGACCTGCATACCCTCCTGTTCAATGCCAATACAAATGCCAGCCCGCGGAACGAGCTGGCAGTATATTACGGGGTAAACAGCCTGCAGGCCATCCGCAAAGGCCCCTGGAAACTGGTACTTCCCCACCGCTCCCGCACCTACAAGCTGAACCTGCCGGGCTATGACGGCTGGCCGGGGAAGCAGCCGGATGTAGATGTACCGGAAGCCCTGTACGATCTTCGCCATGACCCGGGAGAGACCCTGGATGTGCAGGCGCAGTTTCCCGAAGTAGTAAAGGAGCTGAGAGCACTGGCGGAAAAATACCGGCAGGACCTGGGCGATGCCCTTACCCACCGGGAAGGCACCGGCCGGCGCCCGGCGGCAAAAGTGGCCCCGGCGGCGCAGTAGCGACGACCCGTGATGATCTTATTTACGCCGTTTCTCCACATCCGGCAGGAAACCGGTAAGCAGCCCTATCAGCGGCAGCCAGGCGCACACCTGGAACACGTAGTTGATGCTGGTATGATCGGCCAGGCGGCCCAGCACGGCCGAGCCGATGCCCGCCATACCAAAGGCCAGGCCAAAGAACAGGCCGGCTATCATACCTACCTTGCCCGGCACCAGCTCCTGCGCATACACCAGTATGGCGGAGAAGGCGGACGACAGTATCACGCCGATGAATACACTCAGCAAGGCGGTCCAGAACAATCCCACATGCGGCAGCAGTAACGTGAACGGTGCTACGCCCAGTATGGAGATCCAGATCACGTATTTGCGGCCGATGCGGTCGCCTACCGGTCCGCCGATGAAAGTGCCGGCGGCAATGGAGAACAGGAAGATGAACAGGTATACCTGCGCGCTCTGCACCGATACATGAAATTTGTCTATCAGGTAAAAGGTATAGTAGTTGGTCATGCTCGCCATGTAGAAATACTTGGAGAAGATCAGCACCAGCAATACCAGCAGGGCAAATACCACCCGGGCCTTCGGAAGCGCCGGCAGCGTATCGTCCACAGCCCGGCGCCTGGGTTTTACCCGGTGCCGGTTCACCTTGTACCAGCCTGCAATTTTCAGCATCACCATAATGGCCAGCAGGGCGGCCAGGGAGAACCAGATCACGTTGAACTGCCCGAAGGGCACAATGATCATGGCGGCCAGCAAAGGGCCCAGGGAGCTGCCGGCATTACCGCCCAACTGGAAAAGCGACTGCGCCATGCCATGCCGCCCCCCGGAAGCCATATAGGCCAGCCGGGAAGACTCCGGGTGAAAGACCGCTGAGCCGATGCCTACCAGCCCTACGGCTATCAATACAATATAAAAGCTGTGCGCCAGCGACAGGCAGATCAGCCCCGTGAGGGTAAAGCCCATGCCAATGGCCAGAGAGTAGGGCTGCGGATGCCGGTCCGTATACAACCCCACCAGGGGTTGCAGGATGGAGGCGGTCATCTGGAAAGTAAGCGTGATCAGTCCCACCTGCGTAAAGCTGATGTGCAGGGAATCCTTTACCACCGGGTAGATAGCCGGTATCAGGGACTGGATGGTATCATTCAGCAAATGTGAAAAGCTGAGGGCCAGTAATACGGAGAAAACCGTTTTTTCTGCAGCTTCCCGTGCCGGGGCCGGTATGGCTGCTGCTGTGTCTTTTGTTCCCGTTTCCATAATATTAAGCGGTTATGCTATATTGGTTATTGATGCTTTTGGGCCTGGTATTCCGTAATGCGGGTGGCGGACTGCCAGGCTTTTTCCGGTTGCCGGTCTATGATGCTCTGCAGCAGTTGCTGGTGCAGGTGCTGTGTTTCCAGGAAGGCCCGGGTGCTGGTATGCAGCGTGGTGAACTGCTTTTTCAGGTGGCGGGCCACCGTGCTGTACAGGTCTGCCAGGATCGCGTTCTGCGCCGCCGCCGCAATGCTGATGTGAAAGTCGATGTCGGCCTGTATGCAGCCTTCCACATCATTGGCCTGCGCCCGTTCGCTGCGCTGCTGCAGGAAGCCTCGCATCTTTTCAATATCGGCGCCGGTACGGTGCATGGCCGCTTTCTGCGCGATCTTCAGCTCCAGTAGCTGGCGCACTTCCACCAGGTCGTTCAGTTCCGCGCGCTTCAGGCGTTGCGCCAAAGGTTCGGCAGCATCCGAAGGGGTCTCCACGAAAGTGCCCAGCCCCTGCTGCACCCGCAGTACGCCGGCATTGGCCAGTATGCGCACCGCTTCCCGGATGGTGGAGCGGCCTACGCCAAACTCCTGCATCAGCGCCGGTTCCGGCGGCAGCTTGTCATCCGGCTGGTACTGCCCCAGGGATATCTGCTGCTGCAGGCGTTGCGCCACGGCATCGGCCAGGCTGTGTCTTTTGATAGTAGGTAGTCTGCTCATCATATCATCTGATGTTTCAAAGGTAAGGAATTATATTATCTTTGCCCCCTCTGTGGATATTTTAATATGAAACCGAGCACGATACCCTTTCATTACGAAGGATGTTATGCGAGGTTCCATCCGACCCTTAAAAAAATCATGTAGTACGGATGAAAGCATTTAACTTCTTTATTCTATACCGTTTACCGATCGGTATCTTGTTATTGTTAGGCGGCATTGCGCTGGGATTTACCGTAGGCTGGTGGGAAGCCACCATTCCCCTGCTGCTGGCCGTGATATGCCTGGTTACCCACTTCATGTTCGGCCCCATGCGGCTGGTGCAGGAAGCGGTGGAAGCCGGCGATGTGGAAAAAGCCATGGCCCTCATGAACAAGGTGCAGTTTCCCAAGCTGTTATATAAGCCCATCCGTTCCGTATATTATTTCATGCAGAGCAACCTGGCCATGTATGACCAGGACCTGGATAAAGCGGAAGCCACCATCCGCCAGAGCATTAAAAGCGGCAGCCCGATGAAGGAGTACGAGAGCATGCAGTATTTCCAACTGGGCACCATCGCCTACCAGAAGAATGACCTGAAAACAGCGGACCAGAACCTGAAGAAAGCCGTGAGAATGGGCCTGCCGGACAAAGAGAACACCGCCGCTGCGCTGCTCACCCTGGCCTCTATTGCCATGAGCCGCCGCGACTTCAGGTCCGCCAAGGATTTCTTCCGCCGCGCCAAAGCGCAGAAACCTACTACCGCGCAGATCGTAAGCCAGATAAAAGAAATGGACAGGTACATCTCCAGGATGCCTGGATGATGTGCCCATTAGCACATTCGCACATTATTTCTTAGGTTTGCCCCGCATTTGGTTCCGCCCCCCGGCGGATTAAAATGGGAATCCGGTGAGAATCCGGAACTATCCCCGTAGCTGTAATCCTGCATCCGTACCGGCCCTCGCCGCACGGAGCGTTTTCCAGGCCACTCATGCCACTGTTTGTACCGGTACCTACCGGTGCGGATGGGAAGGCGGCCCGGGAGCAGGAAAGTCAGAAGACCTGCCAGGTGCATTATTGTCATTCAAGCGCTTTCGGGTGAAAGGCCAGGGAATGTAAGCACCTGCACAGGTGCCTGTATTCTTTTCTTCGTACAATCTCCCGCAGCGCATATTTTATCATCTTTAAGTCCTTTATCGGAATTTTATGCGCAGGAAATTTTACATTTTTCTTCCAGTCCTTGCCATCCTGGCGGGCGGCACGATTGCCAATGCCCAGGATACCTCCCATGCCAACCAGCTTAACGAGATCGTGGTGACCGCCACCAAGTTCGCCCGCAAGGCCGGGGAATCCGGCAAAGTAGTAACCGTGATCCCGCAGGAGTACCTGCAAAGGAACAGCGGCAAACCGCTCTCCGCCATCCTGAACAACCAGGCCGGGCTGGTGGTGAACGGCGCCGAGAACGCCCCGGGCACTAACCAGGACGTATATATGCGGGGCGCCGCTACCGGCAATACGCTGATACTGGTAGACGGTATCCCGGTGAACGACGCCTCCCAGATATCCAATGCCTTTGACCTGAATTTCATTCCCGTTACCCAGATAGAGCGTATTGAAATACTGCGGGGCAGCCAGTCCACCCTCTACGGCTCCGACGCGGTGGCCGGCGTGATCAACATCATCACTAAAAAGCCGGGCAATAAAAAGATCGGCGTCAGCGCCAACGGCGCCTATGGCAGCTACGATACCTGGCAGGGCGGCGCCGGCGTGAACGGCAGCGCCGGGAAGTTCTCCTACCTGGCCGGCTACCAGTACAAGCGCTCCGAAGGATTTTCCACCGCCTATGACAGCACCGGCAGCGCGGGCTTTGACAAGGACGGCTTTAAACGTCACAGCGTATTTGCCAAGGCCGGCCTGCAGGTAACGGACCGCTGGCAACTGCAATACCTGGTGAACTGGAGCGATTACCGCGCAGACCTGGATGAAGCCGCCTTTACCGACGACGAGGACTACCACCTGCATAACAGGTACCTGCTGAACGCCTTCAGCAGCCGGTATAACTTTAACAAGGGCGCCTGGACCCTGGTGTACAGCTACCAGCGCAACAAACGGCAGCTTACTAACGATTCCGGCTATATTCCAAAATCATCCTTTCCTACCAAATATTCCGATGGCCGTTTTGAGTCCGGTACGCACCAGGTGGAAACCTATGTAAACTGGGACGTGACCCGCGAGCTGCAACTGGTGACCGGCGCGGAGTTCCGCACTTCCAATACCGACCAGTACAGCCTGTACATGGATGAATATGCCGCCTACCCGCCTTCCGAAATATCACCGGACAGCGCGCATACCCGCCAGTTCAGCCACTATGCATCCCTGCTGCTGCACAACGTAGGCGGGTTTAACCTGGAAGTGGGCGGCCGTTTCAACTATCACAATATTTACGGGAATAACCAGACCATTTCCTTCAACCCCTCCTACCTGCTCAATGACCGGCACAAGCTGTTCATCAATATCTCTTCCGCTTACAAGGTGCCTACCCTGTACCAGTTGTATTCTGAATATGGCAATAAAGACCTGCTGCCCGAGTCTTCCATCAACTATGAAGCAGGCTACCAGGGCGCGCTGTGGCAGAACCGGGTAAACCTGCGCGTAGTGGGCTTCCAGCGCGAGACCCGCGACCTGATCATCTTCTACACCGATCCCACTACCTTCAGAAGCCAGTATGCCAATGCCGACAAACAGAAAGCCTATGGCGGCGAGCTGGAAGCCGGCTGGAACATTACCCGGGCGCTGAGCCTGAATGTAAATTACACCTACGTGAACGGGAAGGTGGAACAACAGGACACCAGCTACTACAACCTGTACCGCCGGCCCAAACATGCGCTGAATGCCGAACTGGGCTACCAGCTTACACCGGCCCTGTATGTAAGCGCACAGTACAAATACATCAGCCGCAGGTGGGAAAGCGTTTTCGGGGCCGCGCCGTTTGTGCTGGGCGATTACTATACCCTGGGCGCCTACGCGGAGTACAGGCCCATCCGGCAGTTGAAGATATTTGCGGATTTCCGGAACATCACCGACCAGCAATATTTTGATGTGCGGGGATACAATGCCCGGAAATTTAATTTTATGACAGGAGTGACAATTAATTTATAAATTACGGAACGCTCATAAAACCATTGTATCATGTCTCTAAAAAATCTGAACCCTCGTTTCAGCCTATTGCTGCTCTTCATCCTGGCAGGCGGTATGCTGCGCATACTGGGCGAAGGACAGGTGACGCCCTATTCCAATGTTACTCCTATCGGCGCCATGGCGCTGTTTGCCGGCGCTTATTTTAACAGTAGCTGGAAATCCTATGTTTTTCCGCTGCTCACGCTTTTTATCAGCGATGTGATCGTGCAGCAGGTTTTTTATCCTGAATTTGCGCAGGGCCAGTTGCTGTACCAGGGCTGGGCCTGGACCTACCTGGGCTTTGCGGCCATGGTGCTGGCCGGGCAGTTGATCATTAAAAAAGTGAACATCGGGAATATCGTAATAGCAGCAGCCGTTGCCGCAGTGGCGCACTGGCTGATCACGGATTTTGGCGTGTGGCTGGGCGGCTGTACAGACCCTTCTACCGGTCAACTGTATACGAAAGACGCGAACGGCCTGCTCCGCTGCTACGCCATGGCCGTTCCCTATATGAAATATATGTTCATCGGCAACGTGGTATACGGCGCCATCTTCTTTGGAGGCTTTGAGTTAATAGGAAGCAGGATATATGAAGTAAGAAGTATGAAGTAAGAGGCATGAAATCATACTTCAATCTTCCTTCATCATACTTCATACCTCTTACTTCTTACCTCCTACTTTCCATGATCTATTTAATAACAGGCGGCGCCCGTTCCGGTAAAAGCAGCTATGCACAGGAACTGGCGCTGTCACTATCACCTGAACCGATATACGTAGCTACCGCCAGCATCTGGGACGATGATTTTGAAGAACGGGTGCGCCGCCACCGGCAGGACCGCGGACCTGAATGGACCAATTACGAAGAGCAACTGTATGTAAGCCTGCTGCCGCTGGAGGGCCGGGTAGCCGTTATAGACTGCATCACCCTGTGGCTCACCAATTTTTTTATGCAGCACAAGCAGGACGTGAACGCCGCCCTTTACAGCATCCAGCAGGAAATAAACACTTTGGTAAATAAAAACGCCACCCTGATCATGGTGACCAATGAGATTGGCATGGGCGTACATGCGGAAACGGAAGCGGGCCGCAAATTTACCGACCTGCAGGGATGGACCAACCAATACATTGCCCGGCACGCAGAAAAAGTGGTACTGATGGTGTCCGGTATACCGGTAACAATTAAATGATATGCAGATCTCTCCTCTCTCCCGCACGCTCACGGCTGCATTGCAGGAGAAAATAGACCAGAAGACCAAGCCGCCCGGCTCGCTGGGACGGCTGGAAGCGATTGCCTTACAGGCCGGGCTGATACAGCAAACGCTGGAGCCGGCCATTGTTCAGCCTACCATTGCCGTATTTGCCGGGGACCATGGCATTGCGGCAGAAGGGCTGGTCAATCCCTACCCGCAGGCAGTCACCGCGCAGATGGTGTACAATTTCCTGCAGGGCGGCGCCGCCATCAATGCCATGTGCCGGCAACTGCAGGTAGAGTTGGTGATCGTGGACGCCGGCGTAAACCACTCCTTTCCGGCTCATGCCCGGCTCAACGACCGTAAAATAGGTTATGGCACCCGCAACTATCTCCATGAACCGGCCATGAGCCCGGAGCAATGTGAAAAAGCCATGGAAGCCGGCGCGGAAATAGTACAGTATATTCATCAGCAGGGCTGCAACACCATTGGCTTTGGCGAAATGGGCATCGGCAATACCGCGTCCGCTTCCCTGCTAATGAGCTGTTTTACCGGCCTGCCCATAACCGATTGCACCGGCGCAGGCACCGGCGGCACGCCGCAGCAGGTAGCCCGTAAAACGGTGATCCTGCAGGAGGCGCTGAACCGCCATGGTATGCCCGCAGATGCAATGACAACACTGGCCACTTACGGCGGCTTTGAAATAGCCATGCTTTGCGGCGCCATCCTGCAGGCTGCCGCCCTGGGCATGATCGTGGTGATAGACGGGTTCATTGTTACCGCTGCCCTGCTGGCCGCTCACCGGCTGCAGCCCGCTGTTACGGACTATTGCATTTTCTCGCACTGCTCACATGAAAAGGGGCACCGGGCCATGCTGCAGCACCTGCAGGTAGCTCCCCTGCTGCAACTGGACATGCGCCTGGGCGAAGGTACCGGCGCCGCCATGGCCATGCCGGTGATACAATGCGCTACCGCCTTCCTGCAACATATGGCCAGCTTTGCCGATGCACAGGTGAGTACGAAGAATGAGGTATGAAGTAGGAAGTAAGAAGTAAGATATAGGAATTATGCAACAACAATGGCGATTGCTGCTCACCGCCGTAATGTTCTACACCCGCATACCGGTGGGCCGTAACATGCACCATGCTACCGGCCTGCTAAGCAAGGCCACCCGCTACCTGCCTTTCATTGGCTGGATCACCGGCGCTGTTATGTGCGGGGTGCTGTACGGCGCGCATTTTGTTGCGCCCTGGACCGTCAGCATCCTGCTATGCCTGACGGCGGGCATCTGGACCACCGGCGCTTTTCACGAGGACGGATTTGCCGATATGTGCGACGGCTTTGGCGGCGGCTGGACTAAAGAAAAGATACTGCTGATCATGAAGGACAGCCGCATCGGCACTTTTGGCATGCTGGGGCTGCTACTGCTCATGCTCCTGAAATTTTACGCCCTGCAGTCCCTCCCCTTGCTGCCCGCGCTGGCCGCCATCGCGGTGGCCCAGCCCCTTAGCCGCTTTACGGCGGTCACCATTATTTACACCCATCCTTATGTGCGGGAGAACGAGGACAGCAAGGCCAAACCGGTGTCCAAAGGCATTACCGGGCCGGAACTGGCCCTGGCCGGCATATTCGGGTTGCTGCCCTTGCTGGCCGCCCTTATCCTGCTACAGGAGTACCGGCTGCTGTTGCTGCTGCCCGCCCTCTGGCTGGCGCGCGCTTATATGAGCCGCCTGATACGGCGCTGGATAGGCGGCTATACCGGCGACTGCCTGGGCGCCGTTCAGCAGGTTGCAGAAACAGTTGTATATTTGTGCTTTTGCATTGTGGAATGGAAATATACCTGATCCGGCATACCACGCCGGCTATTGAAAGAGGCACCTGTTACGGATTTTCTGACCTGGACGTGGCCCATACCTTTACTGAAGAAGCCGCCCGCATCAAGCAACTGCTGCCGGCCAAACCGCTGACCGTATATGCCAGCCCCTTACAACGCTGCAGCAAGCTGGCCCGTTTCCTGTTTGAAGACAACTTTACCACAGACCACCGGCTGAAGGAGCTGAATTTCGGCGACTGGGAAATGCAGCGCTGGGACGACCTGGGCCCCGACGCCCTGCAGGCCTGGATGGACAATTACGTATACACCCGCGTGCCCGGCGGCGAAAGCTATGCAGACCTGTATGCCCGCAGCCTGGAGATATTCCGGGAGATCACGGCCCGGCAAACGGATGTGGCGCTGGTCACCCATCACGGCGTGATCCGCTCCCTGCTGGCGCATGCGGGCAACATCCCGCTGGAAAGATCATTCGACCTGCGGGTGGAATACGGGCGCATGGCGCGCCTGCATGTAAAGGACGGAAAAGTGGAGGTATTGGGAATGAACGAATAATTTATATATCAGCTCTCGCTTTCCAGGAAAAAGTACACCACCAGTATTTTGGCGTCATCATCCCCGATGTTGGCCGGTTTGTGGCCCAGGCGGCCGTCAAAAAAGATGGAGTCTCCCGTGTGCAGCACATGCTTTTCATCCTCGATCTGGTATTCTACCGTTCCCTGCAGGACATACTTGTATTCATAGGCATCTGTTTTGACCATGCTGTTGCGCCGGGCGCCCTTTTTCAGCTCCAGTATCACAATGTCCACGGGATAGTGCTTTACACTTTTGGTCAGCACCCGCTTGTACAGGAATCCTTTGGCCGCTTCTTTTTCTATAGGTTCGTAGGCCGCCGCCTCTTTAATAATGATCTTGCTGCTTTGCTGCTGCTGGCCGATCTCATGAAAGAACTCGTTCATGTCCAGGTTAAGGGCCTTGATAATATTGATTAACACCAGCAGGGAGGGTACGGTACGGTTATTTTCTATCTGGGAGATCAGCCCTTTGCTAACATCCGCCCGGTCTGCCAGTTCCTGTATCGTAATGCCTCTCGATTTCCGCTTTTCCTTTATCTTATTACTGATCTGGATGATAATATCTTCAGTCATACGCTAAGCAATTATCATGTGACGTGCTATACTTACTGAACAAAGAAAGCGAATAGCAGGGCAATAAGCAACTTTTTAACATACTATAAGCAATCATATAATAAATTATATTTGTATAAAATATATCGTTCCGCATGTTCAGCATTGATCAGATCCTGGCCATTACCTTTACCCTGTTTGCCGTTATTGATATTGTTGGCTCCATACCGGTACTGATATCCCTGAAGGAGAAGCTAGGGCATATAGATGCCGGCAAGGCTACACTGGCATCCGGCTTCCTGATGGTGGGTTTCCTGCTGGTAGGCGAGCCTTTCCTGAAACTGATGAGCGTGGACGTGCATTCCTTTGCTGTGGCCGGTTCCATCGTGATATTCGTGATAGGGCTGGAAATGATCCTGGGCATCGAGTTCTTCAAAAGCACTGAAGGTGATACCAAAACGGGCAGCGTGGTGCCTATTGCCTTCCCGCTGATAGCCGGTTCCGGTACGCTTACCACCATTATGTCCCTGAAGGCCAACTTCGGGGAGTACAACATCCTGGCGGGCATCCTGCTGAACCTGGTGATCATCTTCATTGTGCTGCGCTCCCTGCACTGGATAGAGCGCATCCTGGGCAAAGCGGGGCTGATGGTGGTGCGTAAGTTCTTCGGGGTGATCCTGCTGGCCATTGCCGTGAAGATCTTCAAGAGTAACCTGGGCATGTAGAAATGGTTTTGTAATTCTGCGCTAAAACCTTAGCTTTGCCTTCCTTTCCCACCCGGGCACGGGTGATTTGGGAGGGAAAACCTGGCCTCGTAGTACAATGGATAGTATAAGAGTTTCCGAAGCTCCAGATACAGGTTCGATTCCTGTCGAGGCTACTAAAAAATTGACAATCAACCACTTGCAAAACAACCCCCACCCTTATTCAGGCGAACCGTTTTTGATAATACCGGCCATGTCATCAAAATGCTTTTGAATTAGTTTTTTAACCTCCTTTAGCTGATCATTATCTACCCTTGGCGGGTCACTAATCAGGGCATTGAACTCCTGAAAACACCGGTTTGATGTTTCAATATCACTTTCCCCTGGTTCAGGGTAAATCGAAACGATCCGGTTTTCCAGTTTAAAAGGCTTCAATAAATGGGTGATTCTCGAACTAATAGGTGGCTCCGTATTAATGCAAACAAACGGTATGTTTTGAATGAGGGCGGCAATAGTTCCATGATAGGTATCATTAACCGAGATATCAAAACCAGCGATCATTTCAAATGTCTCTACCGGGTCTTTATACTCTAAAATATATGAAAATTTATCGCCAAAAACACTTCTCATTTTCATTACCGTGATATGGTTGTCATATTGACGGCTGTAGGGATAAAAACAAACATCGAATTTAGATAAATCGGAATGCTTTAGTACTGAAATAAGGGGGTCACACAATTTGAGGGAAACCGAAATACCGATCAATGGCTTTTTACTTACTTTTTTATTTACTTTTTTTAACTCAAGATCCAGTACCGGGTCAGGGATAGCTTTGACATTACTAACCCCTATTTTATTTAATTCGTTTTTAAAGAAATCAGTTCTTACAGCAATGTATCTGGATCTTTTCTCTATATTGATAAATAAGTTTTCTTTTGTCTTTACTGAATTGAACCTGTGTACGCAATTAAATAATACTAATGGTTTTTCTGTGGCTAAAAAAGATCCAGAATCCAGGAAAAAAATTTTTCCTTCTTTTTCATAGTATTCACTCCAAACCACATCTCCTCCAATAACCAGGGCATCGTATTTAGAAAAAATTGAATTTAGAAGTGACACTCCCGCCCTGGCAGGAAAAAAATTGATGTTAAGGCCATTTTTATGCTCCTTAACAATTTCATCGTTTTGGGTTTTATTATCAATAGCAAAAATATCTATTTCACAATTTTCTATACGTTTTTCTAGCTCCTGGTAGGTTTTTAAGCAAATCATGATACAACCGGGATTATAATCACCGCGGTAATACCCACCATACATGCCGATCAGTGCAATTTTTTTTATACTGTTATTCATAGGTATTAAAGTAACAAAATTTTTTGAGTGGCTCCATCCCGGTTTTTTATTTTATTTTTAATGTACGATCATTTGTTAATCTAACACCTATATCCATGAAAACCAGATCTTTATTTTCCCTCATCACAGCGTGGTGTACACGCCTGGCTTTACTGCTATTCTTAACCCTGCTGGTAAACAGCAATACGCAGGCACAGCCCATCGTCCCGTTTACATTAAGCAACAACTCACAGTATGCAGACGCCAATATATATGTGGCGGTAGTGGGTATCATCAATGACAATCACGTGTGGATTGATACCAGGACCGGCGCAGTGCATCTGATGAATGTAGCTGACAACACCGTACCCGGACCGGTATATAACGGCGATTTAGGACCAGGCGGTAATGGTAGGTATGCCAACTGTTTTGCCCGGCTCAGTGAGATACCGAATAAAACCATCAACATACCGGGTATTGAAGGATGCCGCATGCTGATCTCCTTTAACTCGCAACTCTATCTCTATTTCTTCGGCGCATCCGGCGCGCCAAGCGGCTATGCAGCGCCCAATCTCGCCAATCCCAATGATCCCAACCAGGGCATCCGGTTTGAAATGATAGAGCTTACCAATGCCGCAAACGGGCTTTGGGCCAACACTACCCGCGTGGATGGATACCAGTTCCCGATGGGGTTGGAAGTATGGGGCAACAACGCTTTTTACCAGAAAGTGGGAGAATTTATCCCCCATGACCAGGTACTTTCCCTGTGGCAGGCTACCGCGCCGGCTGATTTTGCGGGCTGCTATGATGCTGCCAACGGCATTATCAAATTCCCTTCAAAAACCCCGGCTTTCCAGGGTAACGGCGCACAGGCCGGTTACTTCAACGCTTATATAGATGCGATCTGGTCCAGGTACCGGAACGATAACCTCGTTTTCAATTCCGGTGATGCGGGCACCTGGAGCGGCCGTGTGTCCGGGGATGCATTTATATTCACCAGGGCTTCCGATGGGCAGGTAGGAACCATTACCCGCAAACCTACCAATACGGAAGCCATGGAAGGCAGTGGCGTGCTGGCCGCCGGCGGGGAGTGGGACAAAGTAGTGCAGGCCCAGGTATGCGCCGCCATTAACCGCCACGCCATCGATCTTTCGTTGCCCGCCGGTGCTGTACAGGATCTTTCCAATGCATCCGGATATTACCAGGCCTCGCCTTACAACTGGTATTGCAAATTCTGGCACCGCAGCGATATCAGCCTCAATGGCCTCACGTACGCCTTCTGCTACGATGATGTTTTTAATCACTCCTCTACTATCAATGCGCCTTCCCCATTGCGGGCCACCGTTACCATAGGTGGCTTTGCCGGATCCACTCCTGCTGCCATCGTTATCCAGGCGGAAGATTATGAGTATATGTCCGGCATTGACGTGGAGGCAACCACCGATGCCGGCGGCGGCCGGAATGTGGGCTGGATAGACGCCGGGGACTGGATGTCCTACCAGGTCACCATTCCCGTAAGCGGGGCCTACCGCGTGGAGTACCGCGTGGCCAGCCCCAATGCCAATACCGCCCTCCGGCTGGAAAAAGATGCCGGCGCCACGCAACTGGGCAGCGTTGCCATACCCAATACCGGTGGCTGGCAGCAGTGGAGCAATGTTTCACATACCGTCACATTGCCTGCCGGTACTTACAGCATTGGCATCGCCACCGCTACCGGCGGGTTCAATCTCAACTACCTGACCATTACCAGCGCAGCATCGTCATCTGCCAGGCTGGCCGTGGAGGCGCCGGCAGCAAAACCTGCGGACGGCGCCATTACCCTGTGGCCCAATCCCGCGGGGGAACAGCTCTATCTCCGTAATAACAACCAGGTAAGAACGCTTGATGTGTATGACATAAACGGCCGCCGGCTCCTGCATTTTAAAGACCCTGGCAGCACCCTTTCCCTGTCATCGCTGGCGCCCGGTATCTATGTTATTGCTATCGGCAGTAAAAACGGGAAACAGCAGCGGGTAAAGATCGTGAAGCAATAGCTTGCCCTGCCAGATCAATGATTTTTTACAATTTCACCTTTTACCTCCGTGCTATTTTTGTGGAAAATAAAGGCCATGAGATCCACAAACACGGTGTTATACCTGCTGCTGACGGCAATACTGCTGCCAGGTATCACCGCCGCACAGGAAACATCGCACATTAACAACCGCACAAAAATCAAGGAGGATAAAATGACGACCGCTCAACAGAACAAGGAAATAGTACGCGCTGTGTACGAGCAGTGCCTGAACAAAAGAAACACCGCCTTATTACAGGATTACGTGTCCCCGGATTATACCGGCGCACAAGGGGAAAAAGGTCCGGAAGGATTTATGACCCAGGTAGCCCCGATACTGCAAGGCCTTCCGGACATACAATGGCAAATTGATGAGCTCATTGCGGAAGATGATAAAGTGGCCGTTAAATGGCATATTGAAGCCACCCATACAGGGCAGCTCCGGAACTATGCCCCCACGGGCAAAAAGGTCAGCAACACCGGCATGGCCGTGTATGACATGAAAGATGGCAAGGTCGTAAAAACACAGTTGCTCACCGATGCGCTGGGCTTCTTACAACAACTGGAAGTATTGCCGGAAAACCTGGCTTCGCTGGCTGCTAAAAAACCGCAGCCGGATGCGGTGTACTTCATTGACAAATTCTTTGTGCCGGCGGCAGGAAAGAGCGAGTTCCTCGAAAGGACAGGCATTAACCGGCGCTTCATTAAACAATTGCCCGGCTTCGTAGAAGATGCAGTGTATGAATACACCGATGAAGAAGGCAACCTGGTTTGCATAACCGTAGCCCAATGGGAAAGCCAGGAAGCGCTGGACCAGGCCAAAGCAGCCGTACAGGAAGCTTATAAGAAAGAAGGCTTTGATGCGTCTGCCATGATGAAAAGACTGCACATCCGGGCAGACAGGGGCGTGTACACGGCAGCAGATGCCCGCCAATGAATTGCTATAACCGCAGGGATGCCATGCCTCACCGCATGGCATCCCTGCTTGTTTAAAAGTTCTGTATCAACCGTATGCCGGGTGTTACGCCCTTCAGGAAATCATGGAAATACAGCACCGGCTCCAGTTTGGTCTTGCCCTCAAATAATGACAGGCGGCCGGCTCCCAGGCGAAATGTGTTTTTCTCAAAATAATCGCCTTCACGGTGTATAAGATAGCCCAGGGAAACGACGAACCGCAGGTACGGCTCCTTCCCCTTATCCTTGTCCCTGGCCGGGCCCTGCCCATACACCACCGTCAGGAAATCGTTCCGGTAAGTTTTGAGCCTGCCCTCGCTGTTGCGGGCAAAGAAAAAATTAGGCTCCCAGTAAACGCCCAGCTCATGCCGGATAAAAACATTGGTAAATATGGAGCTGAAGAAAGCAGTGGCGCCCAGGCTGAAAGACGGCACAAAATAATTTTTATAATTCTGGATGCTAACGGACTGGTTCAGGCTCAGGAAATCGTCTGGCGCCCGGAAGTAGCCTTTGGTCTGCTTTCCTGAAATACTTTGATCTGCTTTCAGGTACATGCGCCCTTCTTTTCCCTTCACCCAGGGGCTGCTCTCCTTTTCCCGGATAATGCGGGCCTTCTCCTGCAGCCGCCCGTCTGCATAGCCGGCCAGCTCATCAAACCGGTTCATAAAAAAGCTGATACGGAAATAATGTTTGCTGCCTTTCTTGTCACCGGCCGTCCAGGTGCCCAGCAGGTGAATGGAATCCTGCTCCAGCCGCAGCGCGGCCGCGTCTCCCTGCGTTACCACGTAGCTTTGGCTGTAGGGGGTGAACTGCCGGATGCGCACCTTTTTCCTGTCTGCTGCATCCACTACATAATCAATACGCTTATAGGAAAGCTCGTCGGAAAGGGAGTCCCGGAAAGGCAGCATGTCCCGCAGGAACACCTTTACCAGGGAGTCGATATTCCCTACCCGGTCCAGGTCCGTTATATCCGTCAGCTCTATCTGCATCTTGTTGCCCTTGTCCAGTTCAACCAGGAAACGCCTGTTCACCGCCTTGTCCGGCAGCTCAAATGTTTGCCCTTCATTAGTAGGGGTACGCTCATCCTGGGCACAGGCCGGCCCGCTGATGCCTGCAGCAAGCACCAGTAAGTAGATCATTCTTTTTTTCATCTGTTAATTTTTGGAAGGTCGCTCCGGTTGCGCGGTACTGCCGACGATCGTCTGGCTGGCAAACCCGGAAGGGTTGTTGAATTTTATTTTAAATGGCTTGTATTCCTCATCTATGGCTGCCTGGCTGGCGGCATCGTTCAGCTCATTGATATGCACTACCCGTATCTTTTTCTTCACCGGCGCGGTGGTAACGCGGGCCAGCATGGAGTCAAAAGAAGGTATGGGCCGGCTGCTCACAGACCGAGCTGTATCAGCAGCAGGGGGAATGGCAGCCAATGCCTCCCCTGTTGCCGTATCAGGATGCGGAAGGAGTGCAGGTTGTTTTCTTCCAGGTACTTCAGGTGCTGCCGGTGTTACCGGTGGTGTTTTCACCACTACATTCTTAACTGGCGCAGGAAGCGGCGGCGAAGGCGGCGTCACTACCAACGACCCTTTTTGCGGATGCCTCCACATCAAAGCCGGCAGCAGCACGGCCAGCAATACTACTGCGGCGGCAGACCAGTACCAGGCGGCATACCGCCTGCGTTGCTTCCCGTGCAGCCGCCTGCCGAGCTTTTCCCATGCAGCCGCTTTATCTATCCCCGCCTCGCCCGGCAGGCTTTCCAGCCCATCCAGCCGGTCCCTCCAGGGATACGCGTCATTGTGTGCTTCGTTTGACATACGTAATATTTTTATGCGCCAGCATTTTCTGTAATAAGGCTTTGGCCTTGCTTAGCTGGGATTTGGAGGTGCCCTCCGAAATGCCCAGCAGCTCCGCTATCTGCCCGTGATGCATGCCCTCTATCACATGCAGGTTGAACACGGTGCGGTAACCGGCCGGCAACTGCACCACCAGGTTAAAGATATCCGCCGCGGATAGCTGGTCCAGGATATCCGTTTCCAGCGGGATGTCCTCCGCCACGGTTTCCGACACGATCACAAATGCGTTCTTCCTGCGCAGGAACATCAGGCATTCGTTGATCATGATCCTTTTGAGCCAGGCGTACAGCGCCGCATCTCCCTGGTACCGGAAAGCCGGCAGCGCTTTAAAGAACTTGTAAAAACCATCCAGCATCAGCTCCTCCGCATCCTCCCGGGTTTTTACATAGCGCCGGCACACCATCAGCATGCCGTCCGCCAGGCGGTCAAACATACCTTGCTGCGCAGCAGCGCTGCCCCGTTTTGCTTGCTTAACTAATTCCGATAACTGCATGAACTGTTAACTGGCTGTTCAATGGTTTATATCAATATAAATGCGGTGTACAGGTAAAGGGTTGCCTGACCCAAAATAATCATTTATAACATATGGTTATCCGGCATAAAAAGTGGTCATTTCCCTCGCACTGCGCCGCGTTCTACTTTTACACCGCAATCATTCTACTACACCACCAACCAACCATTAAAAAGATGAAAGAACACTGGTTCCCTGTAATGTTACTCGCCATTATCGCCGTGGTAGTTGCCGGCAAAAGCATCCGCGCTTACAAAAGACGACGCGAAGCAGACCGGCAGTTCGCCGCCTGGCTGGCGGCCCAGCCCGTGGATACCGTATGGCGCGGTACAAACGCTTCCCAGATACCGGCGTACAGCGACAGCGGACAACTGATCGCCTACGGGCATGCGCTGATCACCAATACCGCCCGCTACCTGGGGCCGCGGGGCGCCGTAGCGCGCATCACCAACGGCATGAACTGCCAGAACTGCCACCTGGACGGCGGCACCCGGCCTTTCGGCAACAACTTCGGCAGGGTGTACGCCACCTACCCACAGTTCCGCGCCCGCAATAACGGCGTGCAAAGCATCTACGCCCGCATCAACGACTGCCTGCAGCGCAGCCTCAACGGTCAGCCGCTGGACAGCAGCAGCCGCGAAATGCAGGCCATCTATGCCTATATGCAATGGCTGGGCGGCGATGTGCCCAAAGGCGTGAAAAGAGGCGGCACGGGTATTAAGAAACCGCCATACCTGGACCGCGCGGCAGATCCTGCTGCGGGCAGGATTGTGTACAATGCCCAATGCCGGTCCTGCCACGGCAGCAAGGGCCAGGGACAACGCAATGCGGAAGACTACGGGTACACCTATCCGCCGCTGTGGGGGCCGCACAGCTATAACGATGGTGCGGGCCTGTACCGCCTGGGCAACTTTGCGGGCTTTGTAAAGTATAACATGCCTTTCGGCACGGACTATCATCACCCGCAGCTCACGGACGAGGAAGCCTGGGACGTGGCGGCCTTTGTGAACAGCCAGCCCCGCCCGCACAAAGATCAAAGCATGGACTGGAAGAACGTGCAAAAGAAACCCGTAGATTTTCCTTTTGGCCCCTACGCGGATACCTTCCCCGCCAGCCAGCACAAGTACGGACCTTTTATACCCATTTTAAAAACAAAAACCAACGAATGAAACCGAGCAGGCAACATTACCCAATGCGGAACATGTTTCATGCGAGGTTCCATGAGACCTTAAAAAAACAAAAACCAACGAATGAAACACTTATCACTCGCGCTGCTCTGCCTGGCGTTCAGCTTCGGCGCACATGCGCAAACCACGGAGAAAGCACTGGAAAGGAACCGTGCATTCAGCGGCGCTACCGCCACGCAGGCGGCTTACCATGCCATTTACCAGTTGGACACGAATAACCCGAAAATTATTGAGAAGGCCATCCGCAATATCAATAATGCGCTTACCGATCCGCGCCTGGCAGGCAAAGTCACCCTGGAGCTGGTAGCTTTCAGCGGCGGTACGGATGCTTTCCTCAAAGGCAGCCCCTATGAGGCGGCGCTGAAAGCGCTGGTAGAAAAAGGGGTGATCGTGGCGCAGTGCAACAACACGCTGAAGGAAAGAAAGCTGTCCCGCGAACAACTATATGATTTCATTGCCATTGTACCCAGCGGCAACGGGGAGCTGATCATCCGCCAGGCACAGGGCTGGTCTGTTATTAAACCTTAAACCAACTATATATTACCATGAAAAGAACATGTTGCTACGGCATCATTATCATGATGCTCACCACCGCTATTGCCCATGCGCAGGATCACCGTTTTGATCCGCCCTGGAACACACCCCCGCACAGCGGGGTCATGTTCACCATCCCGGGCGTGGACAATGTGCCGGACCTGTACGGCGATATCAATGACCCGCAACTGGTGGTGTTCTTTGCGGGCAACCAGTTCATGTGCATCGACGAGCTGCTGGCGGCTTTCAAAAAAGCGCACCCGCAATACCGGCGGATATTCGTGGAAACCCTGCCGCCGGGCATCCTGGCCCAACAAATAAGCGGCGGCGCCATTACCATCGGCAACCTGCACATTACCCTGCGGCCGGATGTATATACAGCCGGTAAAGGGCGCATTGCGCAAATGCAATCCCTGTTCAGTGATACGGCCACCTATGCTTACAACAAGCTGGCCATCCTGGTGCAGAAAGGCAACCCGCTGCACATCCGCGGGCTGGTGGACCTGGGCGGCGGGGCCGTGCGGGTAAGCATGCCTAACCCGGCCTGGGAAGGCATTGGCCGGCAGATCACCGCGGCCTATGTTAAGGCGGGCGGCGAAGCGCTGCAAACAAAGATCATGGATACCAAGGTGAAGGACGGCAGCACCTTCCTAACCCAGATCCATCACCGGCAAACGCCTATGCGCATCCTCTACCGCCAGTCCGATGCCGGGCCGGTATGGTACTCCGAAGCGCGCTACCAGCAGTTGCTGGGCCACCCGGTGGAGGTAGTGCCCATCCCGGAGCAGGAAAACATACGGGCCACCTACGTGGCCGGGCGGCTTCAGCAAGCGCCCCACCCGCAGGCGGCCCGTGATTTTATGGATTTCCTGGTAAGCCCGGCTGCAAAAGCGGTATACCGGAAGTATGGGTTTGAAACGGAATAAGGCATCTTAAAGCCTTGTTCCCTTCCCTTTGGCCTGTTCCGCTATATTTTTAAGCTTTGCCGGGTCCACTACGGTATTGATCTGGAAGATCCGGCCGCTGGCCGCTTCAATACCCAGCACCTGGCAGGAGAGCAGCCGCCCTTTCACGAAAAAGAGCAGCGCGGGCTGGTAATTTACTTCTGTAGCGATGATGGTGGCAGATTGTTCATATTTCTCGAATACATATACCAGCAGGTCCGCCACTTCCTGCGCGCCGGTGCAGATCTTTCTTACCACGTTCACCTTGCCGCCGCCATCTGCATAGAAGGTAATGTCTTCTGCCAGCATGTTCTCCAGCCGGCTGGTATCCCGGCCGCGGATCATGTTCACATACTTTTCCAGCGTCTCCGTGGGCACCCGTTCGCGGCGCCGCACCTTTACCTCCTCCCGGGCGGCGCCCAGCTTGTTTTTGGCGCGGCTCAGCAGCTTGCGCGACAGCTCCTCCGTGCCGGAGAGCACTTCGGCTATTTCCTGGTGGGAATAGCCGAAGCCCTCTTTCAGTATGAACACGGCCCGTTCTTTCGGGTTCAACTGCTCCAGCAGCACCAGCATGGAGTAGGATACAATATCCTTCAGGTTAATGTCGGTATCTGCCGCTTCCGTAGCGACGGGCTCCGGCAGCCATACTTCGCCCAGGTTCACCTTCTTCCGGCGGTTGCGGAGGTTAATGGCATGGTTGATCACGGAACGGATCAGGTAATTGCGCTCGTTCTCCACCTCCTCCCGGGGCTTCGCCACGTAGTTGGAAAGCACGTCCTGTATGGCGTCCTTCGCATCTTCGGCAGAGCCGAGAATATTGTATGCGTAAGGAAATAGTGCCTGGTGATAATCTTTCATGAGCAAGACGCGGCCGTTTTAAACTCTTTTCTCAAAACATTGAAGTTGATCAGTACAATAGCGGTGATGATCAGTACGATCCCCAGCCATTGCGATGCCAGCACGGTTTCATGCAGCAACAAGTACGCCATGCTCACAGATACCGGTATCTCTGCGGAGATCAGGATGGAGCCCAGCCCGATGCCCGTTTTGGGCATCCCGGTATTGAACAGCACCGGCGGCAGGATGGTGCCGAACAAGGACAGCAGCAGGCCCCATTTCCAGAAAATGGATACATTAAACCCGCCGCCGAACTGCCCGGCGCCTATCAGCAGCACCAGCGCGGTAGCGCCTGCCAGCGTCCAGCAGCCCTTTTCATAGGGGGACATGTTCAGCGCAACGCGGTTGGATACAAACAGCATGATGGTATAGGTAACCGCTGCCGCCAGTCCCCAGGCAATGCCCCGGGCGTCCAGCGCATGGCCATTGCGGATGGCGTTAGTAGCCAGCAGCGTGCCTGCCAGTACCGTCAGCACGGCCAGGCACCTGCCCCAGCCGGGAAACTGCCGGCGCAGCAGCGCTTCCAGCACAATGCCCATCCAGATGGTCTGCATCAGCAGCACCACGCATATGGATACGGGGATGTATTTTACGGCCATGTAATAACATACGCCGGTGAGCCCGTAAGCTACCCCGCCGGCGGCCAGTTGCCAGCGCACATACCTGCCGGCAGGCGTAGCGGCAGGCCCGGGCGCTTTGCGCTTCAGCAGCGTAACCGCGCCCAGCACCGCCAACCCCAGCGTATACTGGGAGGTGATCACTTCAATGGTAGTATAGCCTTCATTATAGGCAAACCTGACAATGATGGCCAGCACCGCGTAGCTCACAGCCCCGGCCACCACCAGCAATATGCCTTTTAATAATCCCGTGTTCATATGGACCCTACTTCATATCCGCCCGGTATGGTGCAGAAAGTTACGTTCAAACGGTTCCAGGCATTGATCTGCGCAATGGCCACCACCAGGTCCGCAATTTCCGCTTTGGTAAAGAAGGCGGCCACATTGTTATACACTTCATCGCTCACCCCATCCTGGCTGATGTGGGTAACGGCTTCCGCCAGGGCCAGCACCGCTCTTTCCTTGTCCGTATAGTAAGGCGTTTCTCTCCAGGCTACGAGGGAGTACAGGCGTTGCTCCGTTTCGCCGAGGTGAACGGCCTCCTTGTGATGCATGTCCAGGCAGTAGGCGCAATGATTGATCTGTGATACCCGGTATTTTACCAGTTCCTGCAGCTTAAGGTCCAGGCCGGATTTTTTCAGGTAGAACTCGGTTTTCATCATACCATCCAACAAACCTTTGTTCGCGTCCTGCAATGCAATTCTCTGTGTCATTTTCTGTTACTTTTTTGCGTTTAAAAAATTAAATACACAGATAAGACAAGCAGGGGTATCGAAACGTGACAGGTTTTAAAGAATTTTTTTTTTGCGGGTCTATTCCGTCCACAAAGTGCCGATGGCATAGGTCCTGGCCTGCCCGGCTATCAGCACCCGGTCGCCGTTATCCACGCAGTGCAGGCGGCCTGTTCTTTCAGACAGTTGCACGGCCTCCATTTCCTTTTTGCCGAGCTGTGCCGCCCAATAAGGAATTAAGGAACAGTGTGCAGAGCCGGTCACCGGGTCTTCGAACATTACGGTCTGCGGGGTGAAGAAGCGGGACACAAAATCGCAGTGCTCGCCTTTGGCGGTTATGATCATGCCGCCGGGGTCCAGGTTGATCTGGTCAAAGATGGAACGGTTGATCTGTATATCGCGCACATCCGCTTCCGAATCGTACACCAGCACGTAATCACGCGCTTTGAGTACGGCCCGGGGCTGCCGGTCCAGCGCCTGGCGGATAATGTCCGGCAGCGGCGCAGGCACGGGATTGCGGGAGGGAAAGTTGAGGGTGTACAGCCCGTTGTGCACGCTTACTTCCAGCGGGCCGCTCCGGGAGGTGAACACAATGGTCTCCTCCGGGTGGTGCAGGATGGTTTTCAGCGCATGCGCGGTAGCCAGGGTGGCATGGCCGCAGAGGTCCATTTCCAGGTCGGGCGTAAACCAGCGCAGGGCAAAACGGTTGCCATCGGGAATGAAAAAAGCGGTCTCCGGTACGGCATTCTCCCTGGCAATCTGCTGCAGCAGCGCGTCTTCCAGCCACTCCTGCAGGGGCACCACACAGGCGGGATTGCCGCCAAACAGCCGGTCGGTAAATGCATCGATCTTATACAATGGTAACTGCATGGTATTATATATTTAACGTGTACATGCCTTTGATCACCGTAACGGCCTGCCCGGACAGCAGGGTGCGGTCTCCTTCCAGCCTCAGCTTTAATACCCCGCCACGGGCGGATGCCTGGTACGCCAGCATCTCCGTTTTCCCCAGCTTCCCGCCCCAGTAGGGCGCCAGGCAGCAGTGCGCGGAACCGGTTACCGGGTCTTCATCAATGCCTATGCAGGGCGCAAAAAAGCGGGATACAAAATCATAGGGGGAGCCTGCCTCGCCTTTTGCAGTGATGATCACTTTCGGGTGGCGGGCCAGCTTCCCGAAATCCGGCGCTGCGGCCACTACTTCCGCGGCCGTGGCCACTTCCACCAGGTAGCGGTTAAATACGTCTATGGTATGCAGCGGCTCCACGCCCAGTATCTCTTTTATTTCCGCGGGTAACTGCGCGGGCATGCCGGTAAGGGCGGGAAAATTCAGCGTGATCCAATCCTCTTCCTTCACGGCGCTGAGCGTGCCGCTCAGGGTCTCAAAATGTATGGCGGCCCCCGGCTGCGCCAGCCCTTCCTGCCAGAGTATGTGCGCCGTGGCCAGGGTAGCGTGGCCGCAAAGCGGCACCTCTACCACCGGAGTAAACCAGCGCAGGTGAAACTGCCCGCCGGCGGGCCTTACAAAAGCCGTTTCCGCCAGGTTGTTCTCCGCAGCTATCTGCTGCATCAGCGTTTCGGGCAGCTCGTCATCCAGGATACACACCGCTGCCATATTGCCTTTAAAGGGTACGCTGGTAAAGGCATCTGCCTGGAAAAAGGGAATATTCATGCTGTTCATTTTTTAACCAGCACAATATTCGGTAAAATCCGCCGGACAATACAGATTCAGTTTTGTGAATTTTGACCATATCAGATAGGCGCCAGACATTTTGTAATTTTGGCCCATTGCAGCATCATGACTATGGAAGCTCAACATCAACGCACACATGACAAGGGCGAAACACAGGCCACGCACTGGCATTGCAACGGTATCCTGATCGGGCACGCCGTCTCCACCTTCCGGGAGCTTAGCAGCTTTGGCGGCAGCAGCCAGGAGGATGTGGTGCGGTTCCATTTCGGGCTGAAGGGCGATTACCGCTTCTACTACAAACAGCTTGATAAGCACTACGACCTGGTAGGCGGGCATCATAATATTATGTACTCCCGTGGGTTCGATATCACGGTATACAACAAAACGCTGCGGCTGGAAACCTTTGGCATACAGTTTCCCCGGGATCTGTTCGTACAGTTCACGCAAAATGCCAGCGAGCCGCTGCAACGCTTTGCGGCCGATATTATGGCAGGCAGGCACGTGATGCTGTCCGAACAGTGGGGCGCTATTGATACGCCTATCCAGCAGGTGATACAGCAGATCCTGCATTGCAGGTACGCCGGCGATCTCAGGCAACTGTTCCTGCTCTCCAAAAGCATTGAGCTGCTGGTGCTGTGCGCAGAATCTTATCAACTAGCCAACAGCCGGAAAGATGCATTTATCAGGAACAAAACAGACAAGGAAAAGATCATTGCCGCGCGGGACCTGGTGAATGAGCGGCTGCACTGCCCGCCCAACCTTTCCGAGATAGCCCGGGCGGTAGGCCTCAATGAGTACAAGCTGAAACGGGGCTTCAAGGAAACCTTTCACAATACCGTGTTCGGCTACCTTACCGAACAGCGCCTGCAACTGGCGCACCAGTACCTGCGGGATACACAAAAGAGCGCGGCGGAAATATCCGCAGAGCTGGGCTATGCCACTCCGCAACATTTCAACAACGCTTTTAAAAAGAAATTCGGCGTCACTCCCTTTTTGGTTAGAAATAATCCGTAAAACGCAACGCGCCCCCGTGCAAACTTTCTAATATTGTGGCGTAATAAAAACGCAATATTATGAGCACGCCATTAATTGTAGCCAACAGCATTGTGATCCATGCAACAGCCGCCAAAGTATGGGACGCCCTGGTAAATCCCGTGCAGACCAAAAAATATATGTTCGGCTGTGAGCCGGTCACCAACTGGCAACCTGGCAGTACGCTGCTGTGGAAAGGTAATTTCAAAGGGGTGGAAATGACGGCAGTGAAAGGCCATATCAAAGCAATAGAGCCGGAAAAATTCCTGTCCTATACGGTGATCGACCCCAATGACCCGAAGATACCGGACATCCCGGAAAACTATTTGACCGTTACCTATACGCTGACCGCGGAAAACGGGCATACCTCCCTGCACGTTACACAGGGCGACTACGCCAATGTAGCCAACGGGCAGGAGCGCTACCAACATACTATTGCCGATGGCGGCTGGGCGTCCATCCTGGAGCAGGTCAAAAAACTGGTAGAGGAAGGGCAATAAAAAGATCACTACTGAATTTTTATCGCATGCGGCTGTTTTATTTTTATACAGCCATCAGCGCGCTGCTGCCGGCGCGCTGTATTTTTTAACCATTCCTTGAAAACCTCGCTATGACCATTATGACACCTGCAGCGTTACCCGCTTTGCAATACCCTTTTGATGTGCAGGAGGGCGCCCACCGGAATCCGTATGAGCAGGAAATTGAAGCGGCCATCAGTGGATGGATCGACCATGAATATCTATTCCTGTCTGAAGCACAGCGGGCCTATTATAAAAAGTGCCGCTTTGGTATGCTCAGTTCCTGCTTTTACCCGGAGGCCAGCTATGAGGCACTGGAGGTAGGCGCCCGGCTGGTGCTATTGTTGTTTATTCACGATGATTATACAGACAAATTTTCTTACGATGAATTACAATCTTACCTGCTGAAAAGTGGATCCATTATGGCCGGGAATCATGTCCCCCATGATAAAGGAGATATGCTACACCAGTTTGTGCTGTTCAGGAAAGCATTGCAGCCGCTGGTACCGGCTACCTGGATGCAGCGCTGGAACAGTGACCTCAGCTATTTTTATGAAGGGATGCTCATGGAACGGCTTTTTACAGCACAGCAATATCCTTCCATTCAGCAGTATATATTTTTGCGCGAGCATTTAATTGGCATGCATATCTACCAGGATATCACAGAGCTTTACATGCCGTCATTTATGCCCCATGAATTACTGTTCCATCCCCATGTCAGGGAGCTGCGGCAGTCCGCTGTGCGTATCATTGCCTGGTGCCATGATTATTATTCTGTAGAAAAGGAGCTGGATGCCGGTCAGATCATGAACCTGGTACTGGTGATCCAACAGGAACGCCGGTGCAGCCTGGAAGACGCTTTTGTAGAAATGGCGCATGTCCATGATGAGGAGGTCAATACCTTCCTGCGCCTGAAGGAGCATGCGCCGGATTTTGGCCCCTATAATGAGCTGTTCCGGGAATATGCGCATCACCTGCAGCTTATGTTCAAGGGTAATTACTTATGGCACCTGGAATCCGGGCGGTATAACAAATTTTAGGAGGGCTTCCCGGCAATCTTTTCCTGGTGAAAGCTGATAGCATTTTGTCCAGGGAGGATAAAGTTAGCAAACCCACCGCTAATGGCCCCTGTTCAGCAAAAGGTCCGCCAGCTCCAGCAGGGGCTTTTTATTTGCTTCCGGTGCCGCTACATTCTCCAGGTGCTGCAGCGCTATCTGCTGAAAGCGCTGTTTTTCCGCAAGGGCCCATTCATCCACCTTACAATCTTTATAGAGCTGCAGTACGCCGGGCACTTTAGCGGCATCGTCGCCGGGCAGGGCCAGCAGTTCCTGCAGTTGCGCCTGCTGCGCCGGGCTGCACAGCTCCCGCGCTTTCAGCAGCAGGAATGTTTTCTTGTTGGTGATAATATCCCCGCCTACCTGCTTGCCAAACTTGCCGGGATCGCCAAAGGCGTCCAGGTAATCGTCCTGTACCTGGAAAGCGATCCCGATATTCTTGCCAAAAGCGTAGAGGTGCTGCTGGTCTTCCTCGCCGGCGCCGCCGATCATGGCACCCATCTGCAGGCTGGCCGCCAGCAGCACGGAGGTTTTCATGGTGATCATGACCAGGTAGTCCGGGTAGGATACGGCTTCCAGCGGCATGTTTTCCATGTCCAGGTCCATTTGCTGCCCTTCGCAAACACCCAGGGCGGCCTCCAGGAATACGGCGGCCACTTTTTGCCGGTACCGGCCCTGCATGCAGTTGAGGTACTCAAAAGCGTACAGTTGCAGGGTATCGCCGGCCAGTATGGCGGTAGATGTATTGTACCGGATATGAACGGTGGGCCTGCCCCGGCGAAGCGGCGCGCGGTCCATGATATCATCATGCACCAGGGTGAAGTTATGGTACAGCTCTACCGCGTGGGCAGCCAGGAAAGCATCCGGCTCCAGCGGCCCCACCAGGGTATTGCCCATCAGGCAGAGCACAGGGCGTACCCGCTTGCCGCCGTTGCTCAGCGCATAATCAATGGCATCGTACAGGATGGCGGGAGTATCGGGGAACAGGCGATCGTTGAACTGGTCTTCGAACGCCGCCAGCAGGGCTTTGAAGGAATAATCACTTTGGCCGGCAGGCATGGTTTGCGGAGGGGAGAAACGGGTCTGCATAGTCTTCACACTTTTTACCAAGTTAACCCGCTTCTCCTGAAATTACACAGCAGTAAACAGCTATTTCTGCAATACCATTACATCGTTCATCATAAAAGTGCTGCCGCCGTCTGTCACCATGTTGTACACCTTTTGCACGCCGCCGGCAGCGGCTGTTTTACTGAATACGGTAAAGGCCCGGTAAGTCTGCGTAGCCTCGTCCAGGCACAGCACCTGCTCGCCGGTGCGGATCTCCCCGATCGGCTTTTTGCCGGCCGTGGTCAGCATCGGGTGGTTGGGCGTAGCCTGCAACACCCTGCTGCTCAGCCTCACCTCGGCGCCGGCAGCGGAGGACTGTTCCTGCGCCGCTACTACCAGCAGGCTGGTAATGGCATAGTTTTCCGCCGCGTGGGCTACCAGCTCTTTTACGGTCACGGTAGTGGCTGTACGTGTTTCCGGGTCAATGCTCAGCACCCGGTCGCCGGGCTGTATGTCGCGCAGCGCCTTTTTGCGGCCGTCGGCCATCGCTACTTCCTGGCTGCCGGGGAAGCAGATGTTATTGCTGTAGGTGGCTTCCTCATCCTTCAGGTTGCGGCCCTGGTTGGCCGCTTTGTACTGCTGGAAGCCAAACTCCTTTGAGAGCACGTAAGAGAGCTTGAGCACAAAGTTCTTTTCCTGCTTGTCAATAGCATGGATGTCCTCGAAGTATTTTTCCCATATCTCCGGGGCGGCGCGAAAGCCGGGCAGCACGGCGGCGTATTGGGCGCCTTTCTCGTTGGTGTAATAGATCAGGGTGCCCAGCTCTTTCATACCTTCCTTGGCCAGCAGTTTGTAGAGGTCCACCCGTTTCTTCAGCCCGTCGTCGCCGGTAATGAAATAGGGCTTGCGCATTTCGTAGCGGTCCAGCACGTAGGTGTTTTCAAACTTTACATAGGTATCGTTGTCCAGGTCCTTTACTTTGAAGGTCTTTGCTTTTTCATACTCCTCCATGCTAAGGGTGCGGGGCGCGGCCTCCGCAGCAGGAGCGGCGCCCTGTGCGCGCACCGCGCAGGCACTGCCCAGCAGCAGCATTGATAAAATGATGGTTCGCATAAGCAATATTGTTGTACGGTTATGATATTTCTTTGAACGCGGTGGCAAACGCCTCCATCTCGTCCATGCGGCCGATGCTGATCCGGCACCATTCCTTTTCATTGAATTCCCAGTTGCGCACTCCTACGCCGCGTTTCATCATTTCCTCCACGAAGCGGGCGCCGTCCATTTTAAGGGGAAACATCACGAAGTTGGCGGCAGAAGGAATGTATTCATAGCCTTCCTCCTTCAGCACTTTGTACAGGTATTCCTTGCTGGCGCTGGTCTTCTGCAGGGCGTCCTGCAGGTAGGGCGTATCCTGGTAGCTGGCGATGGCCGCCCCCAGGGCCGGCGCGGAAATAGACCAGGGGCCTTTGGTCACCTTCCCTATCTTTTCCAGCAGGGCCGGTTGCGCAATAATATACCCTACGCGCAGGCCGGCAAATCCATAGAGTTTGGAGAAGGTACGGGCGACAATAATGTTCTGTCCTTTCTTCACGCCGTCCACCATTGTGGCGGCCAGCGGGTCCGGCAGGTAATCGATATAGGCTTCGTCCACGAACACGGTTGTTTTCTGAGATACGCGCTCGCAGAAGGCCCTCAGCCTGTCCGTATCCACGGTGGTGGCGGTGGGGTTGTTAGGATTGCAGACGTACACCAGTTTGGTATCCGCATTCACAGCGGCTTCCATGGCGTCCAGGTCCAGCTTGTAATCCGCCGTTAATGGCACCTTTATCCACTGGGCGCCTACTTTTTCGGCGCTTTCCGGCATATCGTCATAAGACGGGTCTCCGCTGATCACGTTGCCGCCGCTGCTGCCAAAGCATACGCCGGCCGCTGTGAGCAATGGTGAGGAGCCGGCTCCCAGCAATATCATATCTTTTCCCAGCCCTTCATGGGCGGAGATCTTTTCCTCCAGCTCTTTCAGGTGCATGAAGGGATATTGGTAACTGCTGGCAATACTGTCCATGATAGCCTGTTTGGCTTTGGCGGAGGGACCAAAGGGGTTCTCGTTGGCAAACAGGCGGGCTTTCAGCTCGCGGGGCGCCAGTGCGCCAAATTCAGCGTCTGTAAGCCTCCGGGGCGCACGGCCCTTCAGGGAGTGTTCGGACATGGCGGCTACGCCATTCCACGCACCTGCCAGGAAAGGCAGGCTGCCTGTAAAAAGAGCGCTGGTCCTCAGCCAGTCTCTGCGATTCATAGCGGACATAATGGTTGATATTACAGGTTATAGAAAATGTAAAATCTTAAATGTAAAATGATAAATGTAAAAGTTGGTGGCAGTGTGCAATTGAAACCGTAAAGTTATATTAAGGCATGTCCGCTAACTTTTACATTTTACATTTGATATTTTACATTTTACATTCTAACTAACTAATTCGTTGCGTGCGCCGGCGGGTACGCCAGCCTTTGTTCCGCCACCCGGGCGTGCACCGCCGCTACCACGCTCCTGGCCGATTCAAATGCGCCGGCCATCCAGGCGTTGAGGTGGGTCATATGCTCCCCGGCAAAGTATACCTGCTTCTCCGGCTGCAGCAGCGCCTTATAGAACGTCTGCCGGGTTTCGGAGTTATACAGTGCCCAGCCGCCCAGGCTGTATGGTGTTTTATGCCAGGCAATGGAAAAACCGGTCTCAAACTCTTTTGCGTACTGCGGGTGTATCATACCGCCTTTTTCCAGGGCCAGTTGCCGCCGCTGCTCCAGGGATAGCGCGCCTACTTTAGCGGCGGTTTCATAAAAATTATAATAGCCGATCAGTATGCCTTTCTTTCCCAGGTAATCATTGGAGGGATAGAAGATCTGCGTCAGCTCATTGTTGGTATGCGTAATGCCGCCGTAAATGCCCTCATCCTCTTCCCAGAAGCGGCGTTTGAACTGCAGCCCCATTTTGCCGGTGGTCATATAAGGTATATAATCGATAGCGCGGCTTACGTCCGACGAAAAGTTATGATCAATATTGCTCAATACCGGCAGGGGAATGGTGCAGATGCAGATATCGCCGGAGAGCTGTTTTTCCCCGTTCTTATCCCGGTAGGTAACCCGCACGCCTTCAGCCTGGTTGTGAATGGCGCTTACCTTGCAGCCCAGGCGGATCATGGGCGCCACTTTCTTTTCCAGCGCCGCAGCGATCCTGTCCATACCACCGATAGCCTGGAACATGGTCATCTGCAGCTCGTACGTATATTCCGCCACGTTATAAAAGTCAGGGTCCATCAGGCCGGAGCTGATAATATCCGCCAGCCGGTAAGGGTCGGCAATCGTTCCTACCTGCGCTCCTGCTCCCGGCGGCGCAGTATACCCGCGGCGGCTGGAGGCTTTGTACAGCTTGTCTATATCCAGGCCGCCTTCTGCCCGCAGGTATTCAATGATCTTCTGCGCATCCTCTTTGGTAAGGCCGGCATCCACCTGGTGCTGGTCAATGGCCTTTGCCAGCATTTCGGTCATATAGCCGCGTAAGTCGTTATGTATTTCGCGTATCCTCACTTTTTTATTGGACAGGGGTCCCTTGCCTTCGCTGAAGTAGTAGGCCGCTTCGTTGATATTATTATACACCTGCAGGGGTACGCCCAGCTCTTTGCAGTAGTGTAACGTTAACGCATGATGGTGGGGAATGCGGGAGGGGCCTGCATTGAAATATAAGCCGTCGTCGAAAGTGGCGGTTTGCAGCGGCTGCTCCGTTTCCTGCAGGGCAGCGCCTTTGCGGATGCTCCAACAGCGGCCCCCCGTGCGGTTCCTGGCTTCGAGCAGGGTACAGCGGTAGCCCAGCTTGCTTAATTCATAGGCGGCTGTCATACCAGCAAGACCTGCTCCTAAAATAATGATGTGCTTGTTGTTTCCATTGCCACTTAGCTCGAAAGCATGTGCCGGGGCTGACCGTAGTAATCCTAACGCCATCATGGCCGGGTAGGCGGCAAAAGCCGTTTTACCGGCGGTAGTTAAAAATGCTCTTCTTGAAATTGGCATTGTTCAAAATACATTATCATATATTCTATATGCTTAAGTTAGACAAAAAAACTCATTTCACTTGTATAAATTACATGGATGTACAAACATTATCATAATGTATATGTTTAAATTAGGGTAAGAGACTGGCATTATTCTTGGTTTGTTCTCTCCAAACAGTAACTTTAAAAAAATTACAGTTATGAATACCATGAGAAAAATACAGCTCCTGCTCTTTGCAGCCGCTATCGGCATATGTGCCACCCTTGCGGCTACGGAAAGCCGCGGGCAGGGTATTGACACGGCAGTAAAGAAGGTAGGCAAAACAGGTAAGAAAATAGGCCAGAAAACCGCCTCCGTAGCGGTAAAAGGCGCTTCCCGGATCACAGATAATGTATATAAGGGCAAGGTAGGCCCGGATGGCCAGACGGTATATATCAATAAAAAGGACCGCAAGTATTATGTGGACGAAAAAGGAAAGAAAATATACCTGAAGGAGTCTGAATTACGTGATAAACCGGAGGAGTAGGAGGTAGGAAGTAAGAAATAGGAAGTAGGAAGTAGGATTACCCACATCTTACTTCCTACTTCTTATTTCTTACGTCTTATAATGACCGCCAATACCAGCAGCACCGCCAGCATCCCTGCTACTTTTGCCGCATTGGCATCATGCTGCTGCACTGCTTTCACCGCTCCCTTGTAGATGATAAACAGCATACACAGTAAGCCAGCAATCCTGGCGGACCTGGTAATTTTGAAGCCCAAAGGGATGGGCCTTAATCTTTGTTTGGATGGCATACCGATACTCTTTATTACTAAATACAACCGGAGCTATCAAACAGGGGGGTGCACACCACCTTTTACCTCACTGCTATCTGCAGCGGCACCAATGCCGTGGTCACGTCTTCTCCCTTGGTCGCTACCAGGTATAGCCGGCAGGCAGCCGGGTTTTCCGGTATCTGCAGCTTCAGGGAAGGCCCGCTGCCTACCTGCTTCATGGCCACGGCCTGGCCCCAGTAATTGGTCCTTACCAGTCTCCATTCAAACCGGACGTCCTGACCCGCACGGTCAGCCGCCAGCGTCCATTGCTGTTGCCTGCGCAGCAGGGCGCGGTAGGTGAGCGCTTCGCCAGGCTTTGTAAGCGCCGCCGGCCGTAGTACCTGCACCTCCGGCAGCAACGCCGTACCGGCAGGCAGGCCCCAGCGCGCACCCAACTGGTAATAGGCGGGCTTGTACCTTCCCCAGTGGTCCACAATACCATTAAAAGCCAGGTGTCCCCGTTCGCCGGCATCCTGCCAGGAGCCAATGAAAACAGCGCCGGTACTTGCAGGCAACTGCAGGTAATGCGGCACTGATACCTGGCTGATGAAGCAGGGCGCCGCCAAAGCCTTGATCTGTGCAATGCCGGCGGTGTCGCTGTTAATGATCAACCCGAATGCGTCCACCTCCGGCAACTGGCGCTGCAGCCGCCGTATAGTAGCCGCCAGCCGCTCATTCATGCTTACATCCATGGTCACCGGCCGGTAGGGGTCTGCCCGCTTTATACGGATCAGCAGCTTCTTCAGCCAGGCCATGTACGCCTGCTGCGGATACAGCGCTGCCGGTTGTGGAAACCGGGCGGCCAGTTGCTGCCACAGGGTATCGCCAATGTTCCAGGCCATAATGCTTTTATCGTCTTTCAGGGCTTTTACGGTGTGCATGATCTCCTCCGCCAGCGCATCCGGTGCAGGTATATTACCGGCGGCATCCGGCCCGGGAATATGAAAGCTGTAATGCACTTTCATGTGCAGGTCCTTTGCCACGGACAGGATATTCCGGTCGTACACGCCGGGGCCGGTACGCCGGATCACATTTACGCCCAGGCGCTGCATGGCGGTCAGGTCCTTTTCTATCTCCCGCCGGGTCAGCGCATGGAAATTCCGGTACCAGTGCCGGCCTTTTTCATAGTGCATGCCGCGGATGGTATCCATAAGGTGCAACCGCTGCCGGTCCGGGCTGTCATACACAGCCAGGGCGGGTATGGCGCTGTGCTTTCCCGGAGACGGTTGACCGCTGCCTGCACGGAACTTTGCTGTAGCCAGGGTAAAACAGGCGGCCTGGTCGCGCAGCTTCCAGTTCAGCACACCGCTGCCGGGCGCACCCGGTACATTGCTGTCTATATCCGAGTTAAACAGCACCGTCGCTTTTATTTCCGGGAACTCCTGCTGAATAGCCGCGAAGGCGCCATTCAGCCATTGCTCCTGGCTGCCGGGCGGGCCCAGGGAGCCGGTTTCCGCCACCATCACGGGCAGGCCTGCACGGAAAAGCGGGTGCCGGTGAAAGGGCGCATACAACTGTTTAAACGTATAATCGTTGCCATCGGGATTGAGGGCGCCATAATTCAGGCAGGTCACGCCTATCCAGTCCACATAGCCATGGCCGGGAAAATAATCGTCTATTGCGCCCGGTTTCCAGGGGCTCCATACCCACATTACATTATAGGCCTTATGCTGTATAAAAAGATCATGCACATGGCGCCAGGCGGCCCGGAACTCTTCCGGGGTATTCTCCCCGGCGGCGGACCAGGGATAGGAAGGATTATCCATTTCGTGCGCAAAGCGCAGGTACACCGGGCGGTGCAGGTCCCGCAACTGTTCGGCAAACTTGAGCAGGTAACGGTCAAAAGCCCCTTCGGTGATCCGGGCCAGCATCTTCTTTTCGGAGGATAGCTGTTCATGGCCGGCCGCCTGCCGGAATAGCGCCGCCCAGGGCTCCCAGGTGATCATGGGATAAGAGCCGTTGTTATAAATGGAGTCCAGCAACTGCTGCGGTACATAGCAGCGTTCCTCATCACCCCATGGAATGTATAATGATATAATGCCAAAATGCGTGTTATACCTGCGCTGGTAATCATACACATGCTGCAGGGAGGTACGACCGCCCGGGGCTGCAGGACTGAAAATGCCGGTATAGAAAACAGAACGCTCCTTTGTTTGCACCGTTACCGGTTCCGGCAACCTGGACGCGCCGGTCAGGAAATACAGGGCCGTGAAGGAAACAAACAGGATCAGCAGCAGGGCAAACCTGCGGATGCCGGTGTACAGGCCATGTCTCAAATGCCAGAGCTGCTGCTTGACCTGCAGCCAGTAGATAAAGGCCAACTTTATCACCGCTACCCTGGCCCTTAGCCGCCGTAGGTCACGCTGACGGCTAACCGCAATATTGAACAGCATAATAGCGCAGTTCATAGCCGCAATACCGGCCATCACCCAGGTATACGGATTCCAGTCCCGGTATAGGCCATATACAATCGCTGCAAGGGATGCCACGGCAATAGCGGCATTGGGAATATTCAGCCGCCAGTTATCCTCCCCGCTGTCATCTTTAGGCGTGGGTATGTAGGGCACTTTTTTACGCATGATGGTATACACCAGCCCAAGGATGTAGATCCACCAGGTGCCAATGAGCAGCAGGCCGCCTACCACATGGTTGCCCCGTTCATTTTCCCCCATTACCCAACGCTGCACAAAATGCCGGATGGCCAGCGTAGCGCTGAGAAAAGGCAGGCCTGTGAGCGCAAAGGACAGCAGGTCCACCCGGAACGGGATCAGGTCCAGCATCAGCGAAAGTATAGGCACCAGGAAGTTGATGAGGAAAATAACCCCTGAAAAATAGTGGAAAGGAATAGTGCCGTAATGCAGGCGCTGCCGCCAGGTAAATTTGCTGAACAGGCGCGGAAAGGAAGTCACCAGCAGCTCAAAGGTGCCGCGCGCCCATTTCAGTTGCTGCTTATAGTAGGCCGATAAGGTGGAGGGCACCAGGCCATAGGTGAGCACCTCCGGTACGTATACGGATCTCCATCCTTTGGCGTGCAACTGCATGGCCGTATGCATGTCCTCCGCCAAACCTGCTGCATGGCCGCCAATAGATGCCAGGGCCGTTCTGCGGAAGGTGCAGTTGGCCCCGATGGCCAGCACCGTGCCATAACGGTTCATGGTCATCATCATGGGGCCGTAGAACTGGAAAGTCTGCTGCGCCGCGCCTTTGGCGATCAGGCTGTCGCGCAGGTTGTCATAGGCCTGCACCACCTGTACAAAACCTACCTCCTCATTATTAAAGTGCGGTATGATGGGGTCCAGGAAACCCGGCAGCGGCACATGGTCCGGGTCCAGCACCACGCACAGCTCCCCGCCGGATTGCTTTAAGGCATTATTGATATTACCGGCCTTGGCATCCTGTTTATCCGTGCGGGTAACATGGTGCACGCCTAACTGCCGGCATACTTCCGCCAGGTAGGGATCATTGGCCTCATCGCACAGGTAAGTGCTATGCGGATAGCGGATAGCCTGTATGGCCTGCAGCGTTTCCACGATCATGGAGTAGGGCTCGCCGGCGCAGAAGGTGGTAAAGATGTCTACGGTAAACGGCCGGCCAGGTGGCGGTACGCGTGGTACCGTAATATAAAAGTAATGATACCACTCATGCAGTATACGCAGGCAGGTGAAAACGGTACCGGCCATCAGCAGCCAGTAGAACGGTGCATACCCTACCTGCAGCGGGTTAAACAGGCAATATAAAAAATAGCCCATCCCGGCTATGCCGATCCCTATCATCAGCCGCAATGTATATAGCTCCGCCCTGGAAGGTGGAACCGCTTTTTTGGGTGTTCGCATAATGCAATAGTTCACATGGTTAATCAACAACGTAAAAGGGGGTATTGGCCGTCGCAAAGTTTCCGTATCCGTCCATTACCTTTACATATATCCTGTAAGGGCCTGCTTTTGAAGGGGCCCTGAACGTCAGTGTATGGCTGCCGGCAGGCGCAAGCAGGGTATCCGGCATTTTCAGCGGGGCCAGACCGGTTTCGCTGAACCAGTCCTCCTGCCATATTTCCCATTGCAGTGCAAGGGTATCCGGCCCCCCGTTCTCCAGCAGTATTTCAGCGCGGTGCCGGGTACCGGGCGCCAGCATGATATTGTCCTGCGCGCCCTTATCATCTACCAGCATGTATTTCAATTGCGGTGCGGCATGGGCCGGAGCCCTGCCGGTCCACAGGTGCTGCATTACGCTCACCGCTTCCGTGGCGGCCGCCTGTTCATCAAACATGCTGAACCAGGTAGAGGTGGTTTCCTGCTTTTGTCCCCAGTAAAATACCAGCGCGCCCAGGAAGCCGGGCGCCTTCACCGGCAGGTGCCGGTGCAGCTCCCGGTAATGCTCCGCCTTCTTGGTGCTGGTGCTTTCAATGGGCGCATCCCACGCCGTGAGCGCGGACTCCCAGGGGCCATAAGTGCCCCATTCCGTCACCAGGAAAGGGCCGCTCCAGAGCCAGGCAGATCTTTTCAACTGTTTGTCCAGTGTCTTCAGCTTACCGAAGGTGTTAAAGGAAAGCAGGTCCAGGTCATGCACTTTCCACTTTACCAGCAATGCCTGTACGATATTGAAATTGGCGATGGTGGTAGTAACGGGATGGTCAGGGTCCGTGGCATGGATCATGTCCAGCAGGCGGTTGAATGTTTTGTAGAACGCGCTGTAACCGGGCTTGTAAGGAAAGCCCAGCTCATTGCCCAGGCACCACATCAGCAGTGCGGGATGGTCCTTATAACGCTGTACGGTACGGGTAAATGCGCGGTATTGCGCGCCTGTTCTGGCCGTATCCTTATAAAAGTAATCCAGGTAGCCGCTGCCGGGCATGGGCAGCCCCACGATCACGGCCAGGTGGCAACGCCGGGCCTCGTCCAGGATGGCGCCTATGTTGGTAGTGTCCCAGGTACGGATGGTATTGCCGCCTATTTGCTGCAGCCTGTCAAGATGGGTGTAACCGGATGCGCCCCTGATGGTGAAAGGCTTTCCGTTGCGATAAAGGGTGTATTGCTTTCCTGCTTTCTGGACAAAAACTTTCCGGTGGTTAATGGGAGATGATGAGGGCGTGTTACAATAAATCGAAAGCAAAGGAAGCACCCAAAGCAGGTATTTCCGTAATGTCATGGTTCTTCAATAAAAAAGCTATGGCGTACTTGTCCCTTTTAAATTAAGAAATGGTCAGATTTTTTTTGGTACTCATTCTAGCACTTTTCGTGCCGGATTTCCTAGCCAGGCCGCCTTTTTGTATATAAAACAGGAATATTGAGCGGCGCCTGGGCGGTGGTCACATCACTTCCCCGGGCGGCCACCAGGTACAGGCGGCAGGTGGAGGGGTCTTCAGGTATCTGCAGGCGCAGTCGCGCGCCGCTGCCCACGCGCTTCATGGCCACGGGGTTGTGCCACTGGTCCGTTCGTACCAGGTACCATTCAAAGCGCAGCCCTGCCTGCGGGTGAGCGGAGGCCAGTTGCCACTGGCTGTTACGGTACAGGATAGCATGGTAGGTCAGCGTTTCGTTATACCTGGTGAGGGCGGCGGGGCGGAGTATCTTTACGGGCGACAGCACAGGAACGGCTTCTTTCTTTACCCAGTACTGCTTCAAGTAGTAGTAATTGCGTTTGTGCCGCCCCCAGTGATCCACCAGGCCCTCGAAAGCCAGGTAATCCCTGTCGCCAATGTCCTGCCAGGCGCGTATAAAAGCGCTTTTGCCGCGGTTCCCCATCTGCACATATTGCGGCACAGATACCTGACTGATAAAACAGGGGGCGGTCAGACCGCTGATCTGCCGGGCGCCGGCAGTGTCCTCCTTCGGGATGATCAGCCCGAAAGCATCTATTTCCGGCACCTGCTGCTGCAACTGCTGTATTACATCCTCCAACTGGCCATTTACCCGCACGTCCATGGTGACGGGCCTGCCCGGGTCCTCCGCCCTGATCCGCGCTACCAGCTCCCCGAGCCATGCCGCACAGGCATACTGCTGATAGGTAAGGGTGGGCTTATAGAAACGGGCGGCCAATTGCTGCCAACTGGTATCCGCAATGTTCCAGGCAATGATGCTGCTATCTCCCTTCAGCTTTTTTACGGTAGCCAGGATATCCTGCGTTACTTTTTCCGGCCTGGCCGGCTCCGATGCCATTTCCGAAACATCTGGCACGCTAAAGCTGTAGTGCACCTTCATATTGCACTGCGCCGCTACGGACAGTATGTTCCGGTCATACACACCGGGACCGGTGCGTTTGATGGTATTGATGCCGGCCTGTTTCATGGCGGTAAAATCTTTCTGTATCTCCCGCCGGGTCAGCGCATGAAAGCTGCGGTACCAGTGCCGCCCTTTCTGGTAGTTCACCCCGCGGATAGTGTCCGGCAAAGCCAGGCGCTTCAACGGCGGCCGCGTAGCCGGCGCCAGGGCGGGCAGCCGGCCTGCTCTATCCGGGAACCCGTTGCGGTTGAAAGCACGGTAGCGGTCCATCACGCTCCTGGACAGGTTGCTGTCAATGCCCCCGTTATAACATACCAGGGCCTTTATTTCCCTGTAGGCGCGGTCGGCCGCTTCCAGGGCTTCCTTCAGCCTGGCTTCGCGGCCGGCGGCGCTACCGGCAGGAACGGCGCTTTCCAGCACCATTACCGGTAATCCTGAGCGGAAAACAGGGCTCCGGTGAAAAGGGGCGTAAGCAGTGGTAAAGGAGGGGTGGCGGCAGGGCACACAAAGCCAGTCCACATACCGGGCGCCGGGAAACCAGGCCGCTACCGCCTCCGGCTGTGCGATGCTCCATACCCATACTACGTTATACACCCCACGCTTTCCAAAATAATCGTGCACATACTGCCAGGCGGCCCGGAAAACAGCGGGGGCCTGCACGCCTTCTCCAGCCCACGGACCGGCAGGATCATCCGGCTCCGGTGCAAAACGCAGGTACACCGGTTTGTTCAATGCCTTTAACCTGGAGGCCCATAACGCCAGGTAGGGATCATAGTCCCCGGCAAGGATCTGCTGCAATATATTTTCCCGGCCGGCAGGCGGCATCCAGGTGATCAGCGGGTAAGAGCCGTTGGCGTAAATGGAATCCAGCAGCAATCCCGGCATCGCTGCACTGTCCCGGTTGTTCCAGGGCAATTGCAGGGATATGATATTGAAATGGCAGTTATAGTCCTGCTGGTAAGCATTCACCTGCTGCATGGCGGTAGACGCGCCGGGGCTATATATACCGGCGTAAAAGATATCCTGCTTCTGGATGCGCCGGCTCATGCGGGTAGGCATTTTGGAAGCGGCAGCCATAAAGAGGATGGTGGCGGTGAAAATGCAGATCAGCAACAGCAGGGCGAAACGCCGCACCCCGTTATAGACCCGGTGCCGGAAAAACCAGAAGCGGAGCTTCAGCAGCACTACATATTCCATTACGCTCCTGACCGTTCCGGACTGGTTGCGGATGCGCGCCAGTTGATGCCGGCGGCTGATGACGATGTTGAACAACATAATACCGCAGTTCATACCCGCAATGCCGGCCATTACCCAGGCAAAGGGGTTCCAGTCTGTATACAACCCGTATACGATCGCTCCTGCAGAGCAAAGCGCTACGGCGGCATTGGGAATGTTCAATGTCCAGCTATCCGGCTCACTGTCATCTTTAGGCGTGGGAATGTAAGGCACTTTCTTGCGGATAATGGTATATACCAGGCCAAGGATATAGATCCACCAGGTGCCTATCAGCAGCAGGCCGCCTACAATATGATTGCCCCGCTCGTCTTCCCCCATAACCCAGCGCTGCACAAAATGCCGGATGCCCAGTGTAGCCGTCAGAAAAGGCAACCCTGCCAGGGCAAAGGAAAGCAGGTCTACCCGCAGGGGAATAAAGCCCAGCACCAGGGAAAGCACCGGCACCAGAAAATTGATCAGGAAAACGATGCCCGATAAATAGTGGAATGGGATAATACCGTAATGCAGGCGCTGCCGCCAGGTAAATTTTTTGAAGAGCCGGGGGTAGGAAGTCACCAGCAGCTCAAAGGTGCCGCGCGCCCACTTCAGTTGCTGCTTGTAGTAAGCGGACAGCGTGGAGGGTACCAGCCCATAGGTGAGCACTTCCGGCACGTATACCGACTTCCATCCTTTTGCATGCAACTGCATGGCCGTATGCATATCTTCCGCGAGGCCGGCCGCGTGGCCGCCGATGGACTCCAGCGCCGTTCTGCGGAAGGTACAGTTGGCCCCGATAGCCTGCACCGTACCGTAGCGGTTCATGGTCATCATCATAGGGCCGTAGAACTGGAAGGTTTGCTGGGCAGCGCCCCTGGCAATCATGCTGTCGGACTGGTTGCTGTATGCCTGCACCACCTGTACAAAGCCGATGGCTGCATCATTGAAATATGGTACAATGGGGTCCAGGAATTCCGGCAGGGGCACGTGGTCCGGGTCCAGCACCACGCAAAGCTCCCCGCCGGATTGCTTCAATGCATTGTTGATGTTGCCGGCTTTAGCGTCCCGTTTATCCGTGCGGGTAACATGGTGCACGCCTAACTGCCGGCATACTTCCGCCAGGTAGGGATCATTGGCCTCATCGCACAGGTAAGTGTTATGCGGATAGCGGATAGCCTGTATGGCCTGCAGCGTCTCCACGATCATGGGATAAGGCTCGCCGGCACAGAAGGTGGTAAAGATATCCACGGTGAACTGCCGGCCGGGCGGTGGCGCCGGCGGCACCGTAATATAAAAGTAGTGGTACCATTCATGCAGTATGCGCAGGCAGGTAAAGAAGATGCCAGCCATCAGCATCCAGTAAAAAGGCGCATACCCCACCTGCCGCGGGTTCAGCAGGTAATAGAGCAGGAAGCCCATGCCGGCTATCCCGATCAGGATCATCAGCCGCAGGGTGAGCAGCTCGGTACGGGAAGGAGGATGTGCTTTCCTGGGTACTTGCATGATGCGCGAACAATTTTTATCTCAACAGGTGCTTCGTTATTCCTGTTCCACTACATAAAAGGGAGTATTGGCAGTAGAAAAGCTGCCCTGGCGGTCCGTTACCTTTACATATACCCGGTAGGGGCCTTCCTGCCGTGGCGCGGTAAACGTCCATTGACTGCTGCCGGTGATCAGGGTATCCTGCACTTTTACCGGCTGCTGCTTACCCAGCTCGCTGAACCAGTCCTCCTGCCATATTTCCCAATGCAGGGCGAGCGAATCTGCCGGTGCGTTCTCCATCAATATTTCCGCGGTTTGCGCAGTGTTGGCGGGGAAGATAATATTATCCATTGCGCCACGGCCGTCCAGCAGCATATACTTCAGGGGCGGTGCGGCGTGCGCGGGCGGGTGGCCGGTCCACAACTCCTGCATGACGCCTGCTGCTGCCGTCATCCCCCCCTTTTCATCCAGCAAACTGAACCAGGTGGGGGTTAGTTCCTGCTTTTGGCCCCAGTAAAATACCAGTGCGCCCAGGAAGCGAGGGTTGCGGGCCGGCAATTGCGTATATAATTGCTGGTATTGCTCCGCTTTTTTGGTACCGGTATTTTCCACGGGCGCGCCCCAGGCCGTTCTGCTCACCTCCCAGGGACCGTAGGTACCCCATTCGCTTACCAGGAAAGGGCCGTTCCAAAGCCATGCATACTTGTCCAATTTCCGCTGCAGGCCAGGCAACTGCCCGAATATATTAAAGGAGACCAGATCCAGGTCATGCACTTTCCATTTGATGCACAGCGCCTCCCATATACTGAAATTGATCATGGTAGTGGTAACGGGATGATCCGGGTCTGTAGCATGGATCATATCCAGGAGGTCATTAAATGCTTTTATAAAGGGACGATAGCGCCATTTGAAGCTGAATCCCGGCTCATTGCCCAGGCACCACATCAGCAGCGCCGGATGATCTTTGTACTGTTGTACCGTACGGGAAAAAGCGCGGTACTGGGCGGCTACCCTGGCGGTGTCTTTGTAAAAATAGCCGGTGTAATCGCTGCCGGGCATGGGCAATCCTACTATCACCGCCAGGTGGTGGCGCTGCGCCTCATCCAGGATAGCGCCTATATTGGTGGTATCCCAGGTGCGGATGGTATTGCCGCCAATGGCCCTCAGTTTCCCGGGATGCGTATAGCCGGCAGCGCCTCTTATGACAAATGGCTGCCCCTCACGGTAAAGCGTATACTGCTTTCCTTCTTTCCGGATAAAAACTTTGCGGCTATCTGCAGGGGCCGGGGAAGTATTGCATTGCGTGAAGAAACAAAATACCAGCGCCATCAAAATTAAACAGTATCCCCTTCCCTTTCTAATGCTGATCCACATGAATTCCTCTGTTAATCTCCAAATACCAGCAGCCGGATGACATCAGTGATGCATCGGGGCTATTGGTAATTTAACGAATTTAGCTGAACCGGCCTATAACATCTAAGTACATTCATCGGCGGCAGCGCTTTAACCTTCCAGCTCGCTCAGCTCCAGCCAGCGCATCCCTTTTTCATCCAGCAACGCCATCACTTCTCCCACGCGGCGGGTAAGGGGCTCCAACTCTTCATAGGGCAGGCTGCCGGCGGCCAGTTTGTCGTCGATGGATTTTTTCTCTGCTTCCAGTTTGGTCATCTCCTGTTCCAGCAGTTCCAGCTCCCGCTTCTCCTTGTAGGAGAGCTTGCGCGGCTTGCCGGCAGCAGCCGTGTCCGCTTTTGCTACATTCGTGTTATCTGCCGGCAGGGCGGATTGTTTGGTCGTGCTACGGCTTTCCTCTTTCTCCCATTCCCGGTACTGGGTATAGTTGCCGGGGAAATCGCGCACTACCCCATCGCCTTCAAAAACAAACAGGTGATCCACCAGCTTGTCCATAAAATAACGGTCATGGCTCACAATGATGATACAGCCCTGGTACTCCTGCAGGAAGTCCTCCAGGATGCTGAGGGTGGGCAGGTCCAGGTCATTGGTGGGCTCATCCAGCACCAGGAAATTAGGGTTGCGGAACAGGATGCTGAGCAGGTGCAGCCTTCTTTTCTCCCCGCCGCTTAGCTTGGACACGTAGGTGTACTGCTTTTCCGGGGGAAAGAGGAACAATTGCAGGAACTGGGCGGCGCTTACCCTGGTGCCGTCCGCCAGGGGAAAATATTCTGCAATGTTCTTTACAAACTCAATAATGCGCATGTCTTCCTGCAGCACCAGGCCCTGCTGGCTGTAGTAGCCAAACACCACGGTGTCCCCTACGTTGACCTTGCCGGAGTCCGGCTGCTCTATGCCCAGCAGCATATCCAGGAAGGTGGACTTACCGACGCCATTCCTGCCTACAATGCCTATGCGCTCCCCTTTTTTGAAGGTGTAATCAAAGCCTTTGAGGATATGCAGGTTGCCGTAGGATTTATACACTTTCTTCAGCTCCAGTATCTTGCCGCCCAGGCGGGTCATTTTCACATTCAGCTCCAGTTGCTGTTTTTCCAGGCGTACGCTGGCTTTCTCCTTTACATCATAGAAAGCGTCTATGCGGGACTTGGCCTTGGTGGTGCGGGCCTTGGGCTGCCGGCGCATCCACTCCAGCTCCTTGCGGTACTGGTTGCGGGCCTTTTCCACGCTGGCCTTATCGCTTTCCTCGCGGGCAGCCTTCTTCTCCAGGTAGTTCTCGTAATCGCCTTTATAGATGAATAGCTGCTGCTGGTCCAGCTCAATGATCTCATTACACACGCTATCCAGGAAATAACGATCGTGGGTCACCAGCAGCAGGGTCACATTCTCCTGGTTCAGGTAGCTTTCCAGCCATTCTATCATGGATACGTCCAGGTGGTTGGTCGGCTCATCCATGATCAGGAGGGTATGCTTGTGCTCAAAACCGATGTCTATCAGCACTTTGGCCAGGGCCACCCTTTTAAGCTGGCCACCGGAGAGGGTGCCCATGAGCTGGTCCAGGTGGTGGATGTTCAGCTTGCCCAGTATCTGTTTTACCTTGGCATCAAAGTGCCAGGCGCCCAGTTCATCCATTTTGGCAATGGCCGCCGCCAGCACGCCGGCATCCGGCTCCCGGCCTTCATCGGTCAACTGCTCGTATTCCTTGATGGCGTTGAGCACAGGGTGGTCGTAAGCAAAAATATTGGCCAGTATGGATCTGTTAAGGTCAAAATCCGCCTGCTGTTCCAGCATTACCACTGTTACTTCCTTATGGATCCATACCTTGCCCTCGTCCGGCACGTCTTTACCGCATAAAATGCGCAGGAGGGTGGATTTGCCGGTACCGTTGAGCGCCACCAGCGCTATTTTATCTCCCTCCTCGATATGAAAAGAAATATCCCTGAACAATGGCTTTTCGCCGTAAGATTTTGTAAGCCCTTCAACCGTTACGTAATGCATGGGGCGAAGATAGTAAATCTGGTTGCTTATAACTGGCATAGTGCTTGTGATTAACTGCGGATAGCAGTTTTTTGTTGCACTTTCAGAAAACTTTTTGTACATTCATCTGAGCCACTTTCTGACTGTAGTATAGTACCTGCCTTATGGGATGAAAACCTTGTCAGTTGCTATACGAGATCGGCCTTTATCCATTTGTTTATCGCTTACCTGCAAACTGCTGCTGTATGTATGTACCCTGAGGGCGTAAAAAAACCCCCCGTTGATCACGGGGGGGAAAAGCGCTTCGTAAGCCAGTGCGTTTTTAATTACTTCTTCAAGATAAGGTCCGGTCTTTCTTCCTGTGTTTTTCCGGTGACCATGCTAATCAACATATACAGCATGGTAATCAATAGAATAACAAGCAAATGTAGTACAATGGCAGGCATCATAGGTATGTTGTAATGGTTATTAATGCTACTATACTACTAATATAAGGCATTCCTTTGCCTTATGCACCTACCCTTTTGTGCTATTCTGCTGTCACCTGTCGCTAAAAATCGTAATAGAGTTGGCGGAAGCTGCTCCGCAATCCTACCTGGAAGATGAGTTCGTTACTTCTCCAGGCATCATTCCGTTCCTGGCGGCGGATAACGGATACCTCCAGGCGCATGTTGTTTTTAGGATTGAGCAGGAAGGCGATGGTGCCCTGCAGGTACAGCAGGTTGGTGGACAGCCCCTGGCCGATGCTGTTGCCATATTCCAGGGTGCGCGTTTCGTAGGATTTGAAAATGTCCTTCCCGAAATTGGTGCCCGTTGTATCCTGGCCATAATTCGCCAGCATGATCTGCCCCCGGAGGAACCAGCGCCTGTACTGGTAATCGGCAATATTTACCCATTCCACAAAATTGGCCCCCATGGGATGCGCGAGCGGCTGGTTATAATGGCCGTAGTTATTGAGGGTGGTACGTTGGGAGTAGGTGAAGGGCCTGGCAGCATTTACTTCCGTGAGTATATTCAGGCGGTTTACTTTGAAGATATTATTGGAGCGGAAGCCCAGTTGCCCGCCGAACTTATTTCCCCACCAGCCGTCACCGTTAGTTACCTCTTTCAGCTTGAACTCATCCAGCAGGAACTGGCCGTATAGGGCACTGTTGCGGCTGAAGGTGTATTTAGCGTTCAATCCCATAACAGCATTATCAGCCGAGCCTACGGAAAACTCTACCGGGCGCAGGAAAATGATGGGATTGAGGTAGCTGACATCGAAGCCGCGCTTGCCGGAGGAATCGGAATCCTGCCAGATCACCCCGCCGAAAAGGCCAACCGATATCTTTTTGCTCACATTCCAGTCCAGGTAATTGAACACGCCCCATTTTTTCCTATAACCGTTGTCGTAAGAGGCCTTGGGATAGCGCATATCGATGAACTGCGCCCACATGGTAGTGTATTGTATACGGCCCACATTGGCCACTATTTTCAGGAAGGGATAGTTAAAGGGCACGTCCGACAGCAGCATGGAGCGGTAGCCATCGCCTACAAAGTTCTTATCGTATCCCAACTGGAAGTTAAAATGTTTTCCCGCTTTATAGTTGATCAGTGCGGAGGCATAGGCAAAGTCAAAGGCATCCGTATTATAGGTTTTCCACTGCCCCTGCCCCGGTATTACTTTGGTAGCACGGGCATAGGCATCCACATACAGCGGGAACTTGCCCTGGTTCTCGTAGAATTCCGTGTAGAAGGTAAGGTTCTTTCCTATCCGGCCCCCTGCCACTACACCCCGGGTATTGAGCCAGGTGGTGCCGTTCCGGTTGCTGTGCCCTACCTGGAAGTCGGGCAGAAAGCTGGCATAGAAATCGTAATCGTCCCCGCTGAACTCCAGGAGATGTTCCCGGAACAGCTTGCGGTGCCACCAGGATCTTTTCCGGGCGGTATCCCCTGGCAACTCAAAGTTGGGCTGCACCATGTAATCCCTCAGGGAGGAGTGATAGCCGCTGCTGTCCGACATGGGTTGGTAAAAACCCAGCGAATACTGTCGGCCGGCGCTTTGGGCCTGCACATAGTGGCTGGCAGCCAGGCAGCAAATGGTAAGCAACGCTGATACATGGAGTTTTTGGTGCATAAGTAACGATTTGTGAGCTAAGGAGCAAAGATAGGAATATTACGAGACACAAAAGTAATGCCGGAAAGCTTCCCGGGGGATGCTCTGGAGGTTGGAAAAATACAGGGGATACTTTAAATCATTAAGACCTATTGCCCATTAGCAATGCTTTGTATGGTTTTATCCAATCCTTCCCGCAGTGTAAATGGAGCCTTATAACCCATTGAGGCTATTCTATCGGCGGAAAACCGGGTGGTAGCACAGAACTTTTTGATCCTGACAGCACTGATGGGTAACTTCTTATTGATGATTTTCGCCACCAGATCCAGGAAAACTCCTCCCAGGTACCCAATAGCATAAGGGATTTTTATAGGGGCCACTCTCTTATTTAATGATATACTTGCCTGCGCCACCAGCTCCCTGGTACTCAAATCAGGTTTATCGGCATAGTTAAATAGCTGGTATCCTGTAATATCCTGATCAATACAATACTTTAAGAAATGTACAATGTTTTCCACATAGGCCATCGACTTCTTGTTATTCCCGGAGCCGATCATCAGGAACTTTCCGGTGGCGATCTGCTTTAGCAGGTTGTAAACGTTCCCCCGGTTTCCCGGTCCAAAAACAACGGTTGGCCTTATAATAATTAATGTCCGATTCCCGGGATCCTTGTTATACCACTCTCTCAATACCTCTTCTGCCTGCCATTTACTTTTGCCATAATGGTTAAATGGGTCGACCGGATGTGTCTCTGAGGGGTTTTCCTTATTCAGGCCATAAACAGCTACAGAACTGGTAAAAATTATCTTTTTAATTCCCTTCTGATCCATAACATCCAGCACATTCCTTGTGCCATTGACATTCACCTCGTAATACAACGAAATGGGTTCCACATTGTCCTGGTGTTCTGCGGCCAATAATATTACCCATTCCGTTTGCTCAACAGACTTTTGTACATCGGATACATTACGTATGTCCGCTATCCTGGCATAAGGGATATTTACCGGCCTTTTATCTATAACACAGTATTTACTACCTGTTTCTCCCAATTTTTCTATTAAACTGGTCCCTATAAAACCAGCTCCCCCGATAATTGTAATATTCATAGGTTTGTTACTTTAACGGTAAAAGTCAAGGCGTGAAGAAATAGATTGCGGTAAAATAAGACTATTATCCGTTAAGGTTCCGGTCAAACCCTCTTTTTACAAAATGTTATTATTAATTTAAAATTGGAACATATTGATCAGCTCCAGCCGGTATGCTGCACCTGCTCGTATACCTGGCGGATACCCTCTTCCAGCCCGATGCTGGCTTTCCAGCCAAAGCTATGGAGTTTGGTCACATCCATCAGCTTCCGGGGCGTGCCATCCGGTTTGGAGGTATCGAAGGTAAGCGCGCCTTTATAACCCACGATCTCCTGTACGAGCCTTGCCAGGTCTGCAATGCTGATATCCTCTCCTACGCCAATGTTTACCAGCCCGGGCTCGTTATAGTTTTGCATGAGGTAAAAGCAGGCATCGGCCATATCATCTGCATGGAGGAACTCGCGTTTAGGCGCCCCCGTGCCCCATATCACCACTTCCGGGGCGCTGTTGACCTTTGCCTCATGGAACTTGCGCAGCAGCGCGGGCAGCACATGGGAGTTCTGCAGGTCGTAATTATCATTGGGACCGTATAAGTTGGTCGGCATCACGGAAATGAAGTTACACCCGTATTGATCACGGTAGGCATCGCACATTTTGATGCCGGCTATCTTGGCAATGGCATAGGGCTCATTGGTAGGCTCCAGCAAGCCGGTGAGCAGGTATTCCTCTTTGAGGGGCTGGGGAGCCAGCTTGGGATAGATGCAGGAGGAGCCGAGGAACATGAGCTTTTGCACGCCGGCTTTATAAGCATGATGGATCACATTGCTCTGGATCATGAGGTTATCATACAGGAACTCCGCCCGGTAGGTGTTATTGGCAATAATGCCGCCCACCCTGGCAGCGGCCATGAACACATAGTCCGGCTTTTCCTGTGCAAAGAAAGCGGCTACCGCCTGCTGGTCCCGCAGGTCCAGCTCTTTGGAGATACGGGTAATGATATTATTAAAACCGTCCTGTTGTAGTCTTCTAACGATGGCAGAGCCTACCATGCCGCGATGACCGGCCACGTATATTTTGTGCTGTTGGTTCATGGGCTATTCGAATTGGTTCAGTATTTTATAACCGGCATCTTTGAGCAGTTTTTCGCGCTGGAACAGCTCTATGTCTGCCGCCACCATTTCCTTCACCAGGGCGGGGAGGTCGTACTTCGGCTTCCAACCCAGCTTTGTCTGCGCTTTGGTAGGGTCCCCTATCAGGAGGTCTACCTCCGTGGGGCGATAGTACCGGGGATCAATGGCCACTACCTCCTGCCCGGGTTCCAGGGCAGTGATACCGGTGGCAATACTTTTGACGATCCCTTTTTCTGCAGCATCCTTGCCTTTAAACTCCAGTTCCACACCTGCTTCGGCAAAGGCCATTTTAATGAAATCGCGCACCGTAGTGGTAATACCGGTAGCAATCACGTAATCTTCCGGCTGGTCCTGCTGCAGGATGAGGTACATGGCCTCTACATAGTCCTTTGCATGGCCCCAGTCCCGCTGCGCGTCCAGGTTACCCATATACAGCTTGTCCTGCATGCCGGCCACTATTTTGGCCACCCCCCGGGTGATCTTGCGGGTTACGAACGTTTCGCCACGGAGCGGGCTTTCATGATTAAAGAGAATACCGTTGCAGGCGTACATATTATATGCCTCCCTATAATTGACCGTGATCCAGTAGGCGTACAACTTGGCCACACCATAGGGAGAGCGGGGATAAAAAGGTGTTTTTTCCGATTGCGGCACCTCCTGTACCAGGCCGTACAGTTCGGAGGTGGAAGCCTGGTAGATCTTTGTTTTATCCGTAAGGCCCAATAACCTTACGGCTTCCAATATTCTTAAGGTGCCAATCCCATCCGCATTGGCGGTATATTCGGGGGTCTCAAAGCTCACTTTCACATGGCTCATAGCCCCCAGGTTGTAAATCTCATCCGGCTGTACCTCCTGGATGATGCGGATCAGGTTGGTGGAGTCCGTCAGGTCGCCATAGTGCAGCTTGAAGTGAATATGCTGTTCATGGGGGTCCTGGTAGAGATGGTCTATCCTGTCCGTATTAAACAGGGAGCTGCGGCGTTTGATGCCGTGCACCTGGTAGTTTTTGTGCAGGAGGAGGTCGGCGAGGTAGGCGCCGTCCTGGCCGGTGATGCCGGTGATAAGTGCTATTTTCATGGATTGGAATTTTCTCTTTACTCATGTGCGTAATATATAATATCTACATACAAATCATGTTCCTACTTTTTCTAAACTTTTAAAATTTCATAATGACCTACATCCTCCCAATAAGAAAAAGCGGCGAATCTTACACGGCAATTTATTTCAAATGTGTTAGATTTATTTCCTTAATACTATGTGGGATCCTTTAATACCTAAATCATGCAAATCATAGGTCTTGAGTGAAAAATCATTATTGAGAGGGATTTGTTTTAGTACTTTAATGTCTTCCTCAGTAGGTAAAATTGGAGCATCTTCAACTAACTCGAAGCAAGTTTGCTGTATTATCTTCAAATAATCGCTATGCCGTAATCTATTTTGATAATGTAACGATGGATTATAGCGTTTCCATTCTTTTTCTGAATACCGTAGAAAATTATAAATAGAAATATTCTTATCAAAATAGGACCAATGATCCTTATAATCTATTGTAAGAGAAAGTATTCCCCCTCTTTTCAAAAGCCTATAACATTCGTTCAAGATTAAAAGTAATTCCCTTCCTGGAATGTGTTCAAAAGTAACGGACGATGATATAAAATCAATTGTTTCCTGCTTAAAGCCAGTATCTCTAGCATCTAAAGGAGCTTTGTACTTTATATTGTACTCCTTACCTAAGGTTTCCATGCATTTATCCTTATTTAGCGAGATACTATTTATTTTATCAAATTCAAAAGGTAGTTTATTTCTAAGTTTGACAAATTGACCTAGGGAATTTTGAATTAATTCTGGGGTAGCTAAATATTTTATATCAATGCAGGTAACTTCAAAACCAAGTAAACTGATAGATATAGGAATGATCAAGTCCCAACCGGCCCCAAACTCATAGTATTTATTACCATTATTTTTTAACTCATTAAACTCTTTGAATTTCCCATAGTGGGTAAAAGCATCATTTACTTTCCTCAAGAATTTTTCATCAGAAGCTGGTAAACTGTTAGTGATCCGTCTCTGAAAAAGATAATTCAGGTGTTCCCCATAAGGAATTTTGGAAAAAAATTGCTGTAATAGACATTTGTAGACAAAGTTCATATACGTTACTTTTATGCAGTGTTATAAATGTTCCGTCAACTCCTGCCAAATATTGCTCAATACTTTTCCAGTCTTTCTGATTTTCTTTTTAATGAGTAAAATTTTTGCCGTTCCCTGACCGCTTTATATGTATTTAATACAAGAAAACACGAGAAATATAAAAGAGCGGGTAAGATATTAGGCTTATGTAGTCGCAATACCTCCCAGTTATATTTGATTAATTTAAACTTATTGCTTGAAAGAGAATTGTCTCTTACAGTGTACTCAGCTAAAGGAAAAGTTATTCCTTTTGTTTCTTTTATTGCCTTTAAAATAGAAAGCCAAGTAGCCCAGTCCTGACGTTTGCGTATATTCGGCATATATACTTTACCCAACACTGCGGTATCATAAATAACTGTTAAGCATCCTATACGTGGATTAAGTAATGTGGCACTATAAGTAATCTTCAAGGGAGCCTTCCTCAGAATTTTGATTTCATCCTTAACAGCATAATACGCAGAATAAGTAAAGGACACCTCGTTGGTTAACATGAAATCAAGTTGGGTCTCCAACTTTCCAGGTAACCATACATCATCACCATCTAAGAAGGCAATAAATCTCCCACCGCTCGCTTTTATACCAGCATTTCTTGCAGCGGCCGCCCCTTGATTAACTTTCAACTTTATCAGTTTAATTCTCCTATCGGCTTCCGATGCTTCATGTACGAGTTTGCTGGTTGCATCTGTCGAACAATCATCGATGATGATTAATTCCCAATCGGAATAAGTCTGGTTTACTACTGATTGAATTGTCCTCCCTATATATTTTTCACCGTTGTATACAGGAGTTATAATTGAGACCATCTTATTTGCACTCGACATTGTGTTATTCCAGTTTGTCTTTCGGTTGATTGCTGTTAATTGTTTAAAGTCCGCCTTGCAGATTATTTTACCGTATCAGAAGATTAACTTTATCTTTAGGGTTGTCATTTAATATCATCTGCTTAAACCCACTAATTTTATTATTAGAAGCTTCGATTGTTTTAGAGTTAATAGCTGTATTATTTTTTTTTAGGTAAAGGAATACAGATCTATTGTCTGTATTTGTATGTTGATTTACAAAATCATTGTTCTTAATCTCCAGCTTTTTATAGTTTATAATTCTAAAAGCCTGAGCGTTTTTCTCATTCATAATGAATGAATTATTCTTTACTGTCAAATCCGATAATATGCATTTTTTATCTGCTTCTGTTTCCGGATTAACAAATATTCCATATTGCTTCAATCCATTAAACTGATTATTTTCTACATTTATATTCAGGGGATTAACAAAATTATAAGTCAATAGCACTCCCCCAATACCACCATATGCTCTATTTCTTTCTATTAGAATATTTCTTCCTCCTATGGATTTAAATACGTATTCAAACCCAGTGAGAGGTTGAGATTTAGTATAGTCTTTAAGAAAAATTGTATTATCTCTAATTATAATATCTGAGCTGCTTACTGCATCTCTCTTTCTGTTATTACTAATATAAACTGCATGCCTCATGATATAACCATGGGGGGAGTTTGTACCAATATTATTACCTTCTATTACTGCTTTATCACATTCGTTCAGAACAATACCATAGCCATAAACCCCCGCATATGTGGCATTCTTTAATGGTTGTTGATACATTCCGTTAAATGTACAGCCTTTTACAATTATACTTTTACAGCTCTGGAATCCAACTCCAGCAGAGGAACTATTAAAAGAACAATTTATAATATTTACTTTTATTATATTATAAAATTGCATACAAATAACTAATTTATTCTCACCCTCCTTCACATTACCTTCAAGTCTAAGTCCCTTAATAGTAATATCATTATAATGATTAGGCCCAAAGGTCTTCAGCATTTCCTTAACATTGGTATTAAGTAATACTGATTTCTGATTCACGCCAAGAAGTTCCTTATTGCTGTTAAGTGGTATGGTTCTGGATATCTTATATGTTCCCGAGGGAAAAAATATCACCCTTGCATTAGATCTAACTGCATCAATAATGGCTTTAGTATCATCATTTTTCCCATCTCCAACAGCCCCAAAGAGTTTTACATTTGCTGTATCTGCACCTGAATTAACTACATTCACTACCTCTTGCCTATGCAAAAAAAAGGTACACAGCCATAAGAAGCTCATGGGTAGAATCGTTAAACTATTCATGATATTTGAGTATATTATTATATATACTAATCACATATTCAACATTTTTATTCCATTCATATTTCTCCTTAACTAATTCCCTGCCAAAATTACCCATTTTCTCTCTTATTGTCTTGTCTAGATATAATCGTTCAATTGCCTCATAAATGGCATCTGCATTTTTTCGTTCAACAATTATTCCATTCTTTTCATGCATCACAACTTCTTTAAAGCCAGCAACATCTGAAACAATGACCGGAATTCCGCAAGCATTCGCTTCAATTACTGCAACCCCAAAACTTTCGCTGTCTAATATAGAAGGAAAGACAGCTATATTAAGTGAGTTATAAAATCCTACTATATCTGAGTGTTTTAATTTTCCCAGGAAAGTTGTATGCCCCGCAATTCCAAGTTCATCTGCCAATTTAACTAATGATTCTTTCAAAATACCCTCTCCTGCTATTTTAAGTTGTATGTCGCTATTTTGATTAGCATATACTTCTCGGAATTTTGCGTATCCCCTCAGTAAATATTCCACTCCATATTTTTCTTCCAGTGTTTTGGCAATTCCAATTACAAAACCTTTTGAATCTGCTTTCTGATCATATTCTGGTTTAAAGACGTTGGTGTCGACCCCAAAAGGAGTTATGTCAATACCCTTCTGTGTATACCGTCTTGTCTCATCCGCCATCACATGACTTGTTGACAAAACCAATGTTGCTTTGGATAAATTAAACTTAAGAATGTAGCGATGCAACAAAGATTTTATTGGGAAATCATACACATCACTTCCCCATACAGATAATACAAATGGTTTGAACCCCACCAACGCACCTATCAGTCCATAACTAGATGCAAAATGAGCATGTATAATATCAATTTTCTCCTCTTTAATTAATTGTTTGACTTTATTAACTAAACTAAGATAACTTAGCTTCCCAACTGCCTTTGCGTTCCTACCTGTTTGGGAGGCTGGTAATTGTAGAGAAATTATACGGATACCCTCGTTGTACAATGTTGGGTCATAGGTTGTAGCTCCCGCCAGAATAATTTTTATTCCTCTGTCATACAAAGCATTTGCCCACCTTATTGTATGAATACTACTAAGAGGGGCTAGCATTAAAATTTTAATTTCCATGCGGCTTATTAGCTTTTCTATTCGCGTAAAATACTGTTTTCATATATAATATAGGCCTATATCCTTTAAACAGCTTATAAAAGAAAAAAATCAGCACGATTAGGTAATATTCCCACATCCGCTTATACTTTTTATAAAAAAGTCTGGTTGAACTCTCCACTCGAACCAATCTTTCAAATTCTGACCATACATTTTTTGTTGTCCCCTTACCAATGTGTTGTACAGTACTATTAAGCCTTTCCACTGAACCCCCATAATTATATATTATATAGAATATATCCATATCCTCTGCATACATAAAATAATCTTCCGGCCATCCATTAATCTGTTCAAAAAAATCTCTATATATGATAATACTTGCTCCCAAATACCAATAATCAGGATTTTGTCCAAAGATGTATTTAAATATGTTCTTTATAGTAGGTATCAGATAGCGACTATGTGTAATCTTACCTAATTCGTCACTTATCCTGTTTACAAAAACCCTTTTCTTATCCTGGTTATTCTCTATTATTCTCTTATAATCAGGTTCGATAGACTTATTCAATATTGCGTCAGGGTTAATGAAATGCAAAATATCACCTTTTGCATGTACGGCTGCAATATTATTTCCTTTTGCAAATCCTAAATTGTGTTCAGATTTGATCAATACTATCCGTTTATCATTAAGTTCTTCAATAAAGAGATAAGAACCATCCGTTGATTGATTATCTAAAACTACTATCTCAAATGGAAAAGTAACTACATCAACAATACTGCTAATACATTCTTCCAGGAGTGTTCCTGAATTATAATTTACAATAATAAAACTTATGAGCATAACATTTGTCAGAATTTCAATTTTATCAAAAGAGATATCAAAATCAGCATGAAGAATGAGATAAGAAAAGTCGCAAAGGAAAAAGGATTGTAAATAGGCGTATAAAATACCCAAGCGAGTATATATATTTTTAGTGCTTGTCCCGTAATACTTCCCGATTTAAATATATATCCTATAATAATTCCAAAAAAAATGGGAGGTAGAATTATTCCTATAACCCCAAAGTCTTGATACAGATCCTTTACAATTGAGTAAATATTCGTTCTAAAAGGGATATACACCGGGTCAGCAATTAAGCTTACTCTTTCATTGTGAGCAATAAATCTATTATAAATATTTACTATTGGATTAAATGTGATGTCTCCGTACGTAAATTCAATATGTTGATGTTCATAATAGTTGGAAAACGCAAACAATGAGCTAAAATAGTAGGTGTAGACTGTGATGACAGAATTAAAGATTGGCGGTATATCATAATACAAGAAGTTTTTAAAGGCTGATACAGATCCTTCAAAATTATCAAAGCCACCTCTGATCATCCTAGGTAAATTAAGTATCAGAAATAAAGCAGTAATACCTATGATCACACGCAGGTTAATCCTAACTTTCCTAAACAGGATAAAATAAGCAAATAGGATAAACAAACAGTACAAAATTCCAATTCTGCCAAAGGTTAGCAAATCCGTAAATATAACAAGAATAAAAGTCAAAACAGATAACACAATGCAATATTTACGACGGGTGTAATGATATCCTATCAGTAACAATGCAAACAAACAATATAAAAAACTATTAATATATGTAACATAAACCGGAATGATTCCTTCAGATTGGCCAATGCTTGATTCTCTAATTACAAAGGAGTGTGCAAATATATAAACGAGGCTGCCGTAATGTTTAATATTCAGATACCAGGCTAACAGTGTTGTCATACAACAAATCATAAAAAGGATAATGACAACCGCTTTGAATTTTATGTTGACCGGTCTTTCGATCTTAATAAAGGGTAGTGCAAGGCCGAGAATGACACCATGCAGCAAACAAATAACATAAAGAAGAAAAAGCATCAAAGGTACCGCAGCAATTCCTGTATACTTAATGACAATATTCCCGAGCAATGAAAAAACAATATATCCTATATAAAAAATCAAAATTATACGAACTATCTTTGCCTCAGGTATAATTGTTGACTGTCTGTTCAATTCCATCGCTCTTTTCAAATCCCATTTCTTATCCTTCATTGTTCTTGTGTCTTTAATGAACGATATTTTAACAAAATCAAAATAAGCAACACTGCTTCTGCTAATAGCATTGAGTATGCCGCCCCTACCAATCCAATATAACAGGAGAGAAGTGATGCGGAAAAAATAGCTATCACTCCACTTATAACTACATAGAACATCAGGCTCTTTCTCTGATTCATATTAATAAGACCAGTGAATCCAAGTAAGTAGTTTACACCGCCTAGTGTTACTACAAAACTTAATATTCGCAAGCAAGTTGTTACCTCCCGATTCTGGGAATGGATAAATAACCTTATCCAATAAGGAGCCGTGAGGAAGACAAACACACTTACCAGTATAAGTCCAATTGAAATATATCTTGTTGGCCTTAAGATAGCTTTAAGTTTTCCGGAAATTGTTTCATATGTTTCCAATTTTCTGCTCATGTAAGGAAAGAGAGCTTGCGCCAAAGAATTAACAATAGCCTGTAATCCTTTTATAAGTTTTTCTGCAACGGAGTAGTATCCAACAGTCACGGCATTAGTAAAAAAACCTAGTAAAATTGGATTTGCACTTCTATAAAACGATATAGAAAAATTCGATATAAAAACTGGGAAACTGTCTCGCAACTGATACTGTATCTCCTTTAGACTAACACGCTTAATGCTGATTTTATAGCTATAGCAGGCAATAAAAATTCCGATGCCGCTACTAATAATAAATCCCAGGCCCGTAAAAACAGGTACCAATAAATAGTCGCTTTCTTTTTTAACGAAGATAAAAATCATCAACGTAAACAAGATCTTCGCAATGAGGTTTAGGACAGTCAGGTGCTTCATCTTCTCTATTCCCTGAAAAAACCAGGTGGGTAGGAATGCATATCCAATAACAGTCAGATAGGTCAAATAAAATAACATACTATTATCACGGAAATCAGGAACAAGCCAGATAATAACAGCAAGTACAAATATGCCTATAACTATAATAAACAGCTTAATAAGTAGTACTGCAGAAAAAACTGATGATATTTTGGATAAGTCATCTCTATGAATAGCAATTTGCCTGGTAGCAGTCATATTAAAGCCATAATCAACCAAAATCTGGAAATAATAAATAACTGCCTGAGAGATATTAATAAGCCCATATTTTTCTGGATGTATAATCTTCAGCAAATATGGAATAGCGATCAAAGGTAGTATTCCATTTAAGGCTTGTATAATTGACAAGGAGAAAAAGTTTTCCAGTATAGACTTATTATAAATGAAAAAACTTCTTATAAGATTTCTATTTTTAATGAATCGAAACATTCTTACCTTTTTCTCATTTTAGTAATGTCCTGCTACATTCTTATAGTCTTCCATCAGTTAATCTACGATCTAATATTGCCTTAACATCAAAAATAACGGTGTGCTCTCCTTTTCTAATTGACTTATAATCAAAAAATTTAAACTCTTCATGGGCAACCGCTACAATTATAGTGTCATATTTTTGGGTTACTTTATTCAATAAAGTAATATCGTATTGCTTCTTGACATCCTCTTTAACTGCATATGGATCATAGACATCTACAGTAAGTCCAAATTGCAGAAGCTCCTTATATATATCAATAACCTTTGAATTTCTTATATCAGGGCAGTTGTCTTTGAAGGTAATACCTAAAATAAGAGCTTGTGCCCCCTCTATCTTTTCACCTTTCTTGATCATTAGCTTAATTACCTTATTGGCAATAAACATTCCCATGTAATCATTTACCCGTCTTCCCGACAGAATTACCTGTGGATGATATCCCAAAACCTCTGCTTTATGCGCTAAGTAATAAGGATCAACTCCGATACAATGCCCCCCTACTAAACCAGGTGTATATTTCAAGAAGTTCCATTTTGTTGCCGCTGCTTCTATAACATCATTTGTGTCAATCCCTATTTTATCAAAAATAAGGGCCAACTCATTAATAAAGCTAATATTGACATCACGTTGCGCATTCTCTATAACTTTGGATGCTTCTGCTACTTTGATGCTCACAGCCTTGTATGTACCTACCTTAATAATACTTCTATACAAGGAATCAACTACTTCTGCTATTTCAGGAGTTGAACCAGAAGTTACTTTCTTTATTTTTGTTAGTGTATTCACTTTATCGCCCGGATTAATGCGCTCAGGCGAATATCCACAGAAAAAGTCCCTGTTGAATTTTAATCCCGAGTTTTGCTCCAGTACGGGAACACATTCATCCTCAGTACAACCTGGATATACAGTGGACTCATATATAACGATATCACCCTTCTTCAATACTTTCCCTAACATTTTAGTAGCCTTCAAGAGATGGGATAAATCCGGAGCTTTAAACTGATTAACAGGTGTTGGTACTGTTACTATATATGTATTATACTCTCTGAGATTTTGTTGACTACTTGAAAGGAACAAACCTTTGTTATGTGCCGGTTCTCTTCGTAGTACTTTAGAAAGCTCTTCTATATTCGCCTCTTTTGTAATATCTTTCCCTGAGTATAAGTCTTCAATTCTTCTTTTGTTAGTGTCGAATCCAAGGACTTTGTACTTCTTACCGAATTCAATAGCTAGTGGCAATCCTACATAACCAAGCCCAATAACTGCAATTTTATGTAAAAAAGAGGGCATAGGTCTGTGCTTTACTGTGTTATAATCTTCCTATAAGCTTGTAAAGAAGATATTCCCAGTATTAATAAGAATACTCCCAGAAATCCTCCAAGAAGCATCCCTGGTAAAATGCCTAACTTTTTTCTCTCCAAAGGAAGAGTAGGAATATCAACAATCTGTATTATTGGTGACTCCTGTGCCATTGCCATTTTACTGATCTCTAAGTTTTTGAGTACTTCTGCATATATTGTCTGTAATACATACTTGTCCCTTGCAGCCACCTCTGTGGATACACGGGCTAAGTTTCTAGCCGGGTTAAGATTCATATCCTGAGCTGATGCGACTGAGTATGTCTTTTGATTTAATAGAGCCTCTATTGAATCTGCTTTCCCCTGAAGTCTGTCAATAGTTGATTGAGAACGCTGCGTCTTCGTCTTCACATAGAAAATTGTTGCTTCATTGACCAGCTTTTCTACAAAGTTTTTTGAAAATACTTCATTTTTTGTTGTGCATTCAACAACAATAAAGTTAAGTTGCTTATCAGGCTTAACGATAGTAAGATTTTCTTTAAGTAGATCTTTATGTATAACCCCGAGGATGCTATCTTGTTGAAGACTAAATTTCCCCCTTTTTAAAGAGACGGGAAAATGAATATTCTTTAATCCTTTCTTTCTGGACCATGACTTTCTAAGATCATTCATCTCAATATAAAGATCAGCTAAAGTCTTCTTTCTACCATTAACTTGAACTGGCAACAATAGTGTTTTCTCAATCATTAACTTTGATTTTAAAAACTCAAGTATGTTATCTCCTGAAAAAATGCCACTACTCCCGCCTATTCCCAAATTAATTCCAAATTGACTGGCGATCCCTGCATAAGCACCTAATGGGTTAGAGTCGCTGTCCTCCAACACAAATGAAAGTGTTGCTTTGTATTTGGGCGCCGTAGCTAATGAAAAAAAAAGCCCAAGTACGGCCCCAATAACTCCCGCTAAAATTAACCACAAACGTTTACGCCATAAATACTTAATCCATTCTACTGTTTTGAGAATAAAATGTTTTAAGGAAGTATCATCTTCTTGCATAGGTGTAAAAGATGTTGAGGATTCCATATAGACCTGATAAATTTGGATGTTACCGGATTAGTTAATCTTATCCAATAATGTAACAATAATTAATGCTACTGACGCCAACCCACTCGCTATACCTATAGCCTCCGGCCCCCTCAATCCCTTTCGCTCTTTCTTGCTCGGCACATATATCTCCGCACCCGGCTTCACCTTAGGATAGCTGTTGAAGAAAAGGACTTTCCGCGTATTCTTTACCTCACCATTGGCATATACAATATAACTACGACGCTTTAAAGCCTGGGTAGTAAAGCCGCCGGCCCCGCGTACATAATCCCGGAAACCAATACTTTTATCAAACCGTACCTTTTTGGGGAAGTAGATCTCCCCGAAAACCTGCACCGTCTGCAGCTTCTTAGGTATTTTCAGCACATCCCCTTCTTCCAGCAACAGGTCATACTTGGAACCGGGGTTCTTTAGTATCTGGTCCAGGTTAATACCCAGCAGTTGTTCCTTGCGCTCCATAGCGATCTTCAGCCTGGCGATGTCCGTGCTATCTTCCAGTTTATTATAGAACACCTCCAGCTTGTTGGTAAGATAAGCGCTGTCGGATTCATTCACAAAGGTTTTGCGCAACAATACAGCCCCTTCCGGGTAAGCCTCGGGGCGCAGGCCACCGGCACGTTGAATGATGTCAGAAATACGTTCCCGCTTGGAATTGATGGTATACTGACCGGGATATAATACTTCGCCTCCTACTTCGATATTGGCTTGTTCCGCATAAGATGGCGATTTACGCACCGTCACCTCATCAAAAGGCTGCAGGCTAAACGCTGCTGCATCCGGGTTATTGCTCAGGTCCGCATTAATATCAAACTGCCGGATAATGGCCATCCGGGTATCTGAAGAATCGGCTATATTATTGCGTATACGCCGGGCTATCTCCACGTGCTTCAGGGAAGCGGCATCCCTGAGGCCCCCAGCTATCAGGATCAGGTCTTCCAGTTGCATGCTGTCTGCATATACGTACTGACCGGGCTGGTTCACCTCCCCGTGGATCCTCACCTGGTACGGTTCCCGCAGGTCTATCTTGGAATACACGATCACGCTGTCCTCCCGCTGCAGCGACAGGTTTTGCCGGCCACTAATGACATCCTGCACATTAAAGCTGATCATAGCCGGTGTATAATCATCCTGCAAACGGCGGATCACGCCGCGGGATAGTGCGGCTTCTTCTTTTACCCCGTCCGCCTTGCGGATCAGGTCCCCCACGGTCATGCCCTCTTCCAGGGCATAATAACCAGGGTGAAACACGGCGCCACTAATAATTACACGATTGGTAAAGCGGTTCAATATGGAGTCTATAAAGAACTTATCCCCGGATTTCAGGCGAAAGCTGGCCACCTCATCGGCCGACACGTTCACGACTTCCCGCTGCCGGTTTGTGACACGGTTGGCGCGTATCACCTCCCGGTAGGCTTTGTCGGTATAGCCACCGGCATAATCCAGTATCTGCTGCAGGGTTTCATTTTCTTTTGCTTCAAAGATAGCGGGGCGTTTCACCTCACCTACCAGCTCCACGCGGGTCTTGTAAGGGTTTATCTTTACAATATCCTGGTCCTGTAATACAATGTTATTGGTAAGGTCGCCATGCGCCAGGAAGTCATACAAGTCAAATGTTGCCGCCGTCTGCCCGTTGCGGATCACTTCTATATTCCGGAAAGACCCGTTCTCACCGGGGCCGCCGGATACATACAGGGCATTGGCTACCGTAGCCAGGCTGGGCAGGCTGTAGGTGCCCGGCCGCTCTACTTCTCCTATCAACAGCACCCGGATGCTGCGGATATTACCCAGGGAGATCTGTACAAAGGTGTTACCCGTTTTAATACCTCCATAAATAGAAGAGAGCTGCCTGGTAATCCGGGTACGGGCCTCTTCCATGGTAAGGCCATTCACATATACCGGCCCCAGGTAAGGGATGCGTACATGACCATCCGGCGTAACTTTCAACTGGTGTTGTACTTCGGAATAGCCGTATACATCTATAATTAATTCATCATTAGCGGCGATACGATAGTTGGGAGGCGTAGGCATGCGCAGGTTCGGCTCAAAAGTAAGGTTCTTGTTACTGAACAGCTCCGTTCCGAATATTTTCCTGCGGCGCAACTCCCGCTCATAGTCCTCCCGGCTTTGCAGCCGCTTCAGGCGCTCATTCCAGTAATCTGTAGAGTCATTTACCTCGCGCATCTGGTCATCATAATCCCCATCACTGCTATCCTTGCTTGTTTTACCAGTCAATTCCTTGTCCAGTCCCATTTGTTGAATGCGGGCCTTCAGCTTGCTGACTTCCGAATCCGGTATTCCATTCTGGGCGGCATACGCATCTATCTGATCGAAAGAAATATTACTTTGCTTCATCCTCGCTACCAGTTGGCGTACCTGATCATCGGACAAATCATCCACCTTCATCTGTTTTAACTGTTCTGCGGACATTGTTGACGGCACCTGCGCCAGGGCAGTTACACAAAAACCAGCAATCAGGCACAGTTGTAACAGTAATATCTTCTTAAGCATGAATTTATCGAATATACTTTCTCGAATTTTTTAATATGATAGCCTCCCTACTCCATCACCAGGCTGCCGGGTCGGGGCAAACCAGGTGCAAATCTATTAAAAATAACATATTTGCATTGACCGAATGAAGCCGGGTATGAAAAACCTGCCTTTTATCGGGGAAATCAACGGAATTCATCCCGGTCACAATTAAATTTTAGTTAGTCCCGATGTATCTGCGATATCATCTGACATTAAAAACCATCACTAGCCGTATGAAAATCAAGCAAAATACTCGTTTCTTCCGACATGACAGGGTTTATTTTTTAGGAGATCTCCCGGAAATTGTTTAAATTAGCTATCAGCTAAAATCCTACCAGCATGTCATCCCCCGAATTTGCTGACCTGTTGCTCCACCAGTCAGATTTTCTGAAGCCTTTTGCTATAGTGCTTACCAGAGATTCGGAGGCCGCCCGCGACCTGTACCAGGAAACCATGTACCGCGCCCTGATGCACCAGGAAAAATACATGGAAGGCACTAATATACGTGCCTGGCTTTTCACCATCATGCGCAACCTGTTCATTAACCATTACCGCCGCAGGGCCAAGCAACAACTGTTCCAGGAGCAGGCGCTCCGGGACCTTGCCCGCCTGCAGCATTCCTATGTCATTAACGAGGCTGAAAGCAGCCTGCGGATGAAAGATATTCAATATGCCATCTACCGGCTCCCGGTATTGTTCAAACGTCCCTTCCTGCTCTATTATGAAGGCTTTAAGTATTACGAGATCGCCGATATGCTCCATGAGCCCATGGGCACCATTAAAAGCCGGATACATTTTGCACGGAAAATGCTAAAGCAACAGATCGCTTCCTGATGACCGATTCCCAACGCTTCCTGTCCCTCGATGTATTTCGGGGCCTTACTGTGGCCGCTATGATCCTGGTGAATAACCCGGGTAGCTGGTCCTATGTCTACACGCCGCTGGAGCACGCCACCTGGCACGGCTGCACGCCTACCGACCTGGTATTCCCTTTTTTCCTGTTTGCCGTGGGCAATGCCATGAGCTTTTCCATGAAAAAGTACGCAGGCCAGGGGCATGCCGCCGCACTAAAAAAGATCGGCCAGCGCACCCTGCTGATATTCGGGATAGGGCTGCTCCTGAACTGGTTCCCCTTTTTCCGCTGGAACGGGGAAAACCAACTGGTGCTCAAGCCCCTTTCCCAGCTCCGTATTATGGGGGTGCTGCCGCGTATTGCCCTCTGCTATGGGTTTGCGGCGCTGATCATCCATTTTGCGGGGGAACGGCGGTCTTTTGTCATAGTCGGCTGCCTGCTGCTGGCATACTGGTGGCTGTTGCCGGCTTTCGGGCAAAGCGATCCCTATAGCCTGGAAGGGTATGCCGGCCTGCGGCTGGATAAATGGCTGCTGGGGGAACAGCACCTGTACAAAGGGGAAGGAGTGCCTTTTGACCCGGAGGGTATTCTCAGTACCCTGCCGGCCATCTGCAATGTTATTTTTGGTTACCTGGCAGGCTCCTACATACAACAGAAAGGCAAGGATTACCCGATGCTGTGCGGGCTGCTGATCGCGGGCTGCGTGCTGGTATTTGCGGCCCTGTGCTGGAACCTGGTATTTCCTATCAATAAAAAGATATGGACCAGCTCCTACGTTTTATATACAACAGGCCTCGCGCTGCTGGTGCTTTCCATACTGATGTACGCCATCGAGTTCCGGGGCTGGCGAAAAGCCGCCTCCTTCTTCGAAGTATTCGGTAAAACCCGCTCTTCATTTACGTCATGTCCGGCGTGCTGGTAAAACTCTACCTGCTGCTGCGCACCGCTCCGCAGCAAAACCTGTACGGGTGGCTATACACCCACGTTTTCCGGCCCATCGGCGGCAACTACCCTGGTTCATTGCTGTTTGCCCTGTTCCATGTAGGCCTGTTCTGGCTGCTGGGCTGGTGGATGGACCGGAAAAAGATCTACATCCGGGTATAGACTAATCCTCCCGGCTGCCATCATCGGCCATGCGCACAATTTTAGGCTGGAAACGGCCTACCACATCCACCAGGCTGCTCTGGGCGGCCATCACTTCGTTGATATTCTTGTACGCTGCCGGCGCCTCATCCGGGCCGCCGCCTATCAGCACCACGCCCTGCTCCGTTAACTGCTTGTTCAGCTCATGCCGGGTGATGGTTTGCGCGGCCTTTGTGCGGGATAACTGTCGCCCGGCGCCGTGGGAGGCGGAATGTAGGGATGCGGCCTCGCCCCTGCCCCGGACAATATAACCGGGGGCGGTCATGGAGCCGGGTATGATGCCCAGCACGCCTTTGGCCGCAGGCGTAGCTCCTTTCCGGTGCACGATCAGCTCCTGCCCGTTGTGCATTTCCTTCCAGGCAAAATTGTGGTGGTTTTCCACCCGGGCCAGCAACTGCGCCCCCATAGCTTTTATCAGCCGCCGGTGGATCAGGTGGTGACAGGCGCTGGCATAGTTGCCGGCCAGGTTCATGGCCTGCCAGTACTCCTGCCCCGCTTCACTGTCCAGCTCCAGCCAGGCCAGGTGCTGCGCTTCCTTTGGCAGCGGGCACAGCTCGCGGGCCAGGCGGGTATAGTGCGTGGCTACCTGGGCGCCCAGGCCACGGGAACCGGAGTGGGACAGCAGGCCCAGGTAAATACCTGGCGGGAGGTGACAATCGTTGGTGCCGGTCATGTGAACGATGCCCCATTCCACAAAGTGATTGCCCCCGCCGGAGGTGCCCAGTTGCCCGGCCGCCCGGTGATGCAGGTGCCGCAACAGGGGAATTTCCCGGAAAAGCGGATCTTCCAGCACCGGATCGTCCGTAAGGGTTTCCCAGGAGGCGCCGGAACCGAAGCGGGTATGGGTAGTCAGCTCCCGTATGAAGCTATCCGCCCGCTTTTCCAGGGAAGCCACCGGCAGGTCCACTATGCTCAGGCACATGCGGCAACCGATGTCCACCCCCACCCCGTATGGGATAACGGCATTGCTGGCGGCCAATACGCCGCCTATGGGCAGGCCATAGCCCTGGTGAGCATCCGGCATCAGCGCACCGGCCACGGCCACGGGCAGCCTTACGGCGTTGTTCATTTGCTGCAGCGCGCCGGTTTCAATAAAGCCTGCGCCATATATTTCATAGGGCACAGGAATTTCCTTCAGCGGGATATCCTTATCCTCCTTCACCTCTATCAGCCTGCCCGCTACTTTTCTTAAAGCATCGTCGCACAGGTATGCCATAGGGTCTGACAGCACCTGCCGCAATATCTCCAGCGCGGCTTCTTCACTATGGTGCCTGAACCGTTGCTCCATTTGGGTGATCGCCACACTGATGGCCGGCCCCTCTGGGAAGCCGATGTTGCGTAACGCTTTTCCGGTGAGTTTCAGTTTCGACATAACGGTAGCAGATATAATGGTTTTACAATTTTTGCTGCGCCGTATTCAGGGCTTTACCAGTGCTCAGTCAGCCTGTGAGGTGGCCGCCGGCCCCTGGTAAAGGTGAATACATGCGCAACGGCGCGTTGCGCGGGTAATGGGATCAATCAAACAGAGACAAAAAAAATATCTTACGAAAAAACCCTGCTCGTATGCACGGACAGGGTGGCCTTGTAACGCAGACGGTTGTTGCATCACGTTACGGCATACCTTGCCCTCCTGACCCTGACCTTGTCAAAATCATGCCCGGTCATCCGGCAGCATCGGGTTATGTTTACTGGTACACTGATCATATTCCGGTAACAAAAAAACCCGGCCTTTTTTACAAGCCGGGCTTCGTTGTTATATGCACAAATCACTTTGTTCTATCGATAGTTATAACATGCCCGGCATCTCCGATTATCCTTCTTAATAAAGGACGCTGGTGCGGTGTGTATGTTTAGATGCATGTGTCGCATGTTACAAATGGTTTGATGATTTATTTATACAGCACAAAGATAAAACGATTCCTGGTGATCACCTCATCTTTTTCCTCTTTTTTTTAAAAATTTTCGTTTAGCCATTTACGATAGGTTAGCGCGCCATCCGCCTGCCGGCGGACGGCACGCTGCTATAAATGAACTCGAAAGCAGGAATAACAACAACAGATGATTATGCTGGTCGACCGTTTATATTAGTTCCTCCATACCACTGGTACTGAACTGCTTTTCCAGCCGCTGCAACTGGCGGATGTGCCGCTCAATATGCCTGGTCAGGAAATAGATGTACTGGTATATATCGAGCTTGCCCAGATCATTGACGGACATATTGGTAAATACCAGGCGCCCTTCGCCGTTCTTCAGCAAACTAAGGTTATACATACATTGCGCATACTGCTGCTTCAGTATCACTCTTACTTCCTGCAGGTCCTTTAACCCGGTAGGTTCCATGTGATCCGGGCGAATCCATCCGAAAGACTGGCTGCCGATCACGTCTATCTGGTCAAACTTGCTGAAGTAATCACCGGGCAGGATCACGGTATGCCCGTTACTTTTACGCTCCAGCGCCCTGCGGGTGGACTTGTTGATGATGAGCAGCAGGAAATAATTGGTAAGGCTGATGTGCTCCAGCACTTCATGAGCGTTCCACTGATCAGGTCCCGGTTTAAAATCCAGTAAAGCCGGTTCTTTATCAAACCAGGTATCCAACTCCCTGAAGTTGGTCAGCAAAGCCTCTCTGACTACTTGAATTACATTTCTCATGTTCTACGCTGTTTGGGGTTATGCACCTTACCTGATCTGTTGGTACCGGTTAGTACATAACTATATTATAAAAAATAAAAAGCCCGGCTCGCTTTCCAACGGCCGGGCTTTTATATCAAAACAGATGCCTGTTTTACTATACTAGACCATAACCGTGTGGATATCTGGACATACAACTCCCCTGTTGTGTTATATAACTGTTCTTTAACAGTATATATACACAGTAGACAGTTGCTTCAATACGTTTTGTCTGGTGCTCAGTCATCATTTACTAACTACGCTAAAGCAAAAAGTCCCGCACATTCTCTGCGGGACTCTTGTTATATCACTTGATAACTTATTCTGTTAACAATTGGTGCAACACGCCCGCAACCCGCTCCTGACTTGCTTCTTCAGCTTACAGGACGCCGCAGTAATAATATGTTGTTGGTTGCGTGACATTAATTTCATTTGTTAAGACAAAGATATTTTTATTTTTTTTATTAAGCAAAATCCAACACAATTTTTTTTGCAGAATTAATAATTTTTTTATAAATGCCGGTCCACAGTCCACTGATCACAGCACAAAGGAGTGCGGCCGGCTGTTATCCTGCTGCCCGCTCACCGCGCACTGTAACCCGTGGTCCGTGAACCAGGTATCAAAAAAGGCTTAATTGTTTCTGCGGTCGCCGGAACAGGGAGGTGTCAAACTCAAAGCGTTCATTATTAAGGCCATGCTTCCGGGTGTGTATCTTAAACTGCTGGCGGATCAGGTCTGCTATATTGCCGTCTCCCCGCATGCGCCGGCCAAACTCGCTGTCATTCACCTTCCCGCCATGCATGCTTTCTATCAGGTGCCATACCTTATCCGCCCTGTCGGGAAAGTTCTTATACAACCAGTCATTAAAGATGATCTTCACTGCATCATTGAGGCGGACCACGGTATAGCCGGCAAATTTAGCCCCGTTACGGGCTGCCATTTCCAGTAACTGCGGCATTTCATGATCGTTCAGGCCGGGGATCATGGGCGCGGTCATCACGCCTACGGGCACCCCGGCGTCCGTTAGTTCCCGCACAATGCGGAAACGCTGCTCGGCGGTGGTGGTACGGGGCTCCATTTTCTGGCGCAGCTCTTCCTGCAGGGAAGTAATGGACACGTATACACATACCAGCCGGTCCTTGGCCAGTTGCTGCAGCAGGTACTTATCCCGGAGCACCAGGGCGTTCTTGGTGATGATGCCCAGCGGCTGCCTGTATTCCAGGGCCACTTCCAGCAGTTGACGGGTAATGAACATTTTGCGTTCCAGCGGCTGGTAACAGTCTGTATTGCCGGACAGGCCAATAGGCTTGCCCGTCCAGTTCTTATTATCCAGGAACTTGCGCAGCAGCTCCGGGGCGTTCTTTTTTACGATGATCTTGCGCTCAAAATCCAGCCCCGCGCTCAGGCCCCAGTACTGGTGGGCATTCCGCGCATAGCAGTAAATGCATCCATGCTCGCAGCCCTGGTAAGGGTTCATGGAATACCACATGCCCACATCCGGGCTTTCCACCTTGTTGACCAGGTTCTTTGCATGCTCCTCTATGATCTGCGTAGGTACATCCGCCTGCCACCATTCGTCGATCCCTTCCGGATGCTCCTGTGCATACTCATTCCTGAGGTATTTGTTCTTCGGATTCAGTTGCGCGCCTCTTCCTTTATAATACGGGTTTCCAGGTGCACCACCTTCTTCAAAAGGCAATGTCATAACACTAATATTTTTAGTAAAAATACTAAATATTTTAGTGCGCCAAAAATTAAATAATCCCCATCTGCTGCATCAGGAAAGTAGCGTTCTTGTTGTGGGCAATGCCTTCGCGGATGCGGTAATCGAAATAGAGGTGGTTTTGCTCAATGGTGCTTTCAAAGCAGTAGTTCTTAATGCGTTGGGGATGCGCCTGTTCCAGTTGCCCCAGCTCCAGGTCATGGGTGGCGATCACGCCCATACAGTTGTACTGCAGCAGGTGCGTGATCAGTTGACGGGAGCCGGTGAGCTTGTCGGCGGAGTTGGTGCCTTTGAGTATCTCATCCAGTAATATAAATACCGGCCGGCCGGTTTGCAGCGCTTTCACGATCTCCTGCAGGCGCAGCAGCTCCGCCTGGAAGTAAGAAGTATGCCGGGCAATGGAGTCCTTGATGCGCATGGAGGTCATAATATACAGGGGAGTACAGCTAAATGCAGCAGCGCATACCGGCGCACCACACATGGCCAGCAGCAGGTTACTGCCCACGCTGCGCAGGAAGGTGCTTTTACCGCTCATATTGGAACCGGTAATGATCAGGTAATGCTGGGGATGGCCAATAGCAATGCTATTTGTTACACACTCCCCGGCAGGTATCAGGGGATGCCCTACTGCTTCGGCTTTCAGCCCCTGGTGGTCATTCAGCTCAGGGAAAACATAGCCGGGATGGTTAAAGGCAAAAGTAGCCAGGCTGTTCCAGGCCTCCATACGGGCAATAACCTGCAGCCAGCCCTCCACCTGGTGGCGATGCTGCATTTTCCACTTATCCAGGCTGAACACGCAGTGGATGCCGTACAACACGATGGAATTCAGGAAGACGCCCACGATTAGGTTGAGGTTCTGATCCAGCGCATTGCTGATCCGGGCCAGGCGGTGCAGCGCTACATCCGCCACCGCGGCCTGCTCCTGCTGCGCTTTTAGCAAGGCGGCCGCTTCCAGCGGTTCTTTTTTTACCAGGTGCAGCAGCAGGCCAAACTTGCGGAGTATCTGCTCCTTGCTGCCCAGGTGCTCATGCTGTTCCTTGATCTTCTTAGCTGATATACCCAGTATGCCCCAGTTGATGACCAGGAATAAGGTAGCCGGGTAGTACTGGCCCGTGTAGATATAGAGAATGATGCAGGCCAGCAGGCAGGCGGGGCTGATCCAGCTCAGCAGGCGCAGCCAGCGCTTGTCCAGGAAAGCAACGGGCAGTTGCAGCCATTTGTGCAGGGCCACCCGGTCGCCGGGCGCTTCCTTTGCCAGCATCGCATGTGCGGTTAGCAACTGCCGGAACTCCACGCGGGGCGCCAGCTCCCTGACGGCCGCCTGCAGCGCCTGTATGGATGCTACATCCTGCAGCGGAAACTGCAGGGAACGGGCCAGCTCCTCCCGCCCCAGCAAGGTACCGGTACGGTTCATATGCTGATACAGGGAAGCAGGGCCAAATACATCCAGGTCTGAAGTGAAAGGGTGTTGCTCATTGATAAAGCTGCTGCCGTCCTCAAAAAGGGATTCGTTTGCAGACAGCAGGTGCAGCTCTTTTTCGTTGATCTCCTGCAGGGTTTGCAGCAGTTGCAGGCGATCCTTCTCCCGCTGGTACTTAGCCAGGGCATATATAAATATGGCCAGCAGGATGCCCAGCGGCAAAAGCCAGGCGGCAGGAAAATTCTTTGCAATATACTGCCAGGCGCTTGCCAGCATGCCCACAAAGCACACCAGCCTCACGGCGCTGAGCCACTGCAGCCGGCGGCGGGCCTGCGCTACCTGCTGCTGCAGGCCTGCCAAACGTGCTGCATATGTTTTTCCAGGGGCCATAGGAAGCGAAGATATCAGATGCTGTATTGCCGTTTCAATAATTCCGGGTACTCATGGCTTACTTTCATGATCAGCTCCCCGAAGAGGGTATTGGCCCAGGCAAACCATTTACGGGTGAACTTCTCCGGGTTGTCCTTGTGATAGGACTCGTGGATAAAGCCCGTGCCGCCATCGGTATTGCGCAGGGTGCGGATACATTCGGCAATTTCCTCCTTGTTGGAAGTAGTCAGCCCCTTCATAATAATGCTCATGGGCCAGATATAATCTTCGCCGGTGTGCGGGCTACCTACGCCATCGCCATATTTCCCTTTATAAAACCAGGGATGGAAGCTGCTCCATACAAAATGCCGGGAGGCCTGGTACAGCGGATCATCCGCCGTGGTATATCCCAGGTAGGGAATGGACAGCAGGCTGGGCACGTTGGTATCATCTATGAACAGGCGGTTGCCGAAGCCATCCACCTCAAAAGCAAACATATGCCCCAGTTGCGGGTGCTCCACGATGGCATGCGCTTTAATGGCCCGGTCCACTTCATCCGCCAGGTCCGTACAGGCTTTGGCGAAGGCGGCATCCTGCCATACGGCCGTGCTGATCTCCGCCAACTGGCGCAGGGACACTACGGCAAACATATTGGAAGGGATCAGGAAGGGGAATACCGTGGCATCGTCCGAAGGACGGAAGATAGACACGATCAGTCCTACAGGGGACATAGGCGCGCCATAACCGCTGTTGGGCACCGTATCGGACTGTATGGGCGTTACCCGCTGGAACTTGTACGGACCTTTGCCTTCCTTGCGCTGCTGTGTTTTGAAGGTGTCCAGGATCAGGCGGGCGGCTTTGCGGTAGTTATCATCCAGCACTTTGGTGTCGCCGCTGATCCTCCAGTAGTTATAGGCCAGGCGCACGGTATAGCAGAGGGAGTCTATCTCCCATTTGCGCTCGTGCAGCTCGGGCTTCATCTCCGTCAGGTCTTTTTCCCATTCGCTGCCGGTAGGGCCTTCATTGAAAGCATTGGCATAAGGGTCTATCAATATGCATTTGGTCTGGCGGTTCACCACACCGGCTATCAACTGCTGCAGCTCCTTATCCTCCTTTATCAAGGCAAGATAAGGCCATACCTGGGCGGTGGAATCGCGGAGCCACATGGCATGGATGTCGCCGGTGATCACGAAGGTATCGGGCCGGCCGTTCTCCATTTTAAAATTCACCGTGGTGTCAAGGGTGTTCGGGAAACAGTTCTCGAACATCCAGGCCAGCTTGGGATCCGCTATCTGCTTTTTTATGCTGACAATCGCTTTTTCCACTGCCTGGCTGGTGAACTTGCGCTGCGCCAGCGGGGGGCGCTGGGATTCAAAACCGTTCCAGCCAAACACCGCTTTCGGGAAGCCCAGCCCTACGGCGCCTGCCAACAGGCTGCTGTTGCGTATAAAATCTCTTCTTGCTACCATAGATAAATGCTTATGGAGGCACAAGATAGAAAAATAGTTGGAGTCTAAAGGGCCGGCAATCCTTCATACATTTCCGGCGCCATTACCGCTTCACTATAGGGGTCCGTGCGGTACAGCGACTTCACCGGCCAGTATTCCAGCGCATCCGGCGGCATTTCATAGCTGATGATCCGTTGCAGGTCCAGGTCCGTCAGCGCAGGGTTCAGCCATTCCTTTTCCAGCTCCGGCGGCAACATCAGCGGCATGCGGAAAGGGTTGTCGCCGGAGTTATGGATCTTTCTCATCACCTCGTTGGCGTTGCGGATCAGGATGGCAAAGGTGCCGGGCAGCTCGCCGTGCACATTGGGCACATGGGAATAATTGAAAAGCCCCGGCAGCAGGAACACCGGCCGGTGCTTCAGCCGGATGTAGTAAGGCACCTTCTTTTTCCAGCCTACATCCCTGAACTCATAGAAACCGGTAGCGGGCACCAGGCAGCGGTTTTGCCGGATACGGTGCCAGTAGGAATTCCGGTCGCCCAGCACCCGCTCGCTGCGGATGTTCAGCATCCAGTTGCGCTCTTTCCGGAGATTCTCCGCTTTCATATAGGGGGCGATCACGCCCCATTCAAACTGCTTTAGCTGCAGGCGCCCGCCTTCACTGGTCACCACGGGCCATTTCGGGTAGGCCTGTCCCACCATGTGATAAGTGGGATGGAAGGGAATATCCAGCGATGTTGTATCCAGGTCCGGCAGCAGCTCATAAATAGAGGCGATATCGGAGGAAAAAGAAAGATGGTAACACATAGCGATTATATTTTTTCCAGGTCATTGAGGGAAATCTGTATTTCACGATCGCCGTTCTGCAGCCGGATGATCAGCTCACCAAAATGCAGGCTCAGTTCGGCGTTGATGGGCTTACCCCTGCCCGGGCGCCAGCCGGCCCTGGCAATGTATTGCTTGATACCGGCTACCAGGTGCGCCGGCGGCTTCCACTCCCGGTCCTTCAGCCGGTTAAGGTACACGCGGTACCCTGCCGGCTGGGCGGCCGCCTTGTAGAGCTTTTCCCGCTGCAGCGGCTCCTGCGCATTGTACAGCAGTTTCCTGGGATCCTGCCGGATAGCGTCCAGGTGCTGTTGGGCGGCGTCCGGGTCCAGGTAGGGTGTGAGCAGGAAAGCTTCCTTACAGGAGGCGCCTGTTTTGCCCCGTGGGTAGGACTGCCTTATGAAATACGCGTGCCCCTGCAGGAGCAGTTCGTCCAAGGCTTCCTTGAAAAGCAATTGCAGGGGGTTGTGCATAGGTTGCTATATCGCTGTTACGGCTTCTGTGCTTCCATGAGCTTATGCAGCCCCATCATCTGCTGCATGGTATGTTCCATGCCATTGGAGGAGCCGTCCAGGAAGATCACATTGCCTTTGGAGTTTTCCGCAAAATCCTTGATCGCTTCTGTCCACATGGAAAAGAGGATCACGGAGGTGTCCATGTTGGCCTGCTGCATTTCCCGGGCCGCCATGGTCATACCCTTGGCCACCTCCTCCCGGAACAGGGCCACTCCCTGGCCGCGGAGCTGGGCGGCCTGTCTTTCCGCTTCGGCAGCTATCTTGATGGCGTTCCCGTCTGCTTCGGCCGCCTTGGTCTTGGTGATCAGCAGGGCCTGGCCTTCGTTTTCCGCCGCGGCCTTCAGGTTATTGGAGGCTACCACCTGGGCCATAGATTTCATAATGGCATCGTCAAAGGTGATATCGTTCATCTGCAGGTCCAGGAGGTGATAGCCCCAGCCTTCCAGGGTTTTATCTATCTGCTCCTTCACACTCTCGGTGATCTCACGGCGCAGGCCCAGTACTTCGGACTGGCGCTTGGTGGCCACGTAACCACGGATGGAACCTTCTATGGTGCGTATCAGCGCCTGCATGAAGCTGCGCTCATCCATAAACTTAAAGGCCACATTCTTGATGGTCTCTTCCTCCTGGTTCCATACGGCATAGAGCAGCATGGCCTTGAAATACACATTGGCCTGGTCTACCGTAATGGCCTGGAACTCCAGCTCCACGGAGCGGTTCTGGATGGATATACGTTTGAATATCTTTTCTATCAGGGGAATTTTAAAATTAAGCCCGGGGTAAAGGCTGCGGTTATACTTACCGAAAATAGTGGTAACCGCTATTGAGCCCTGCTGCACGGTCACGAAAGAGGAAAACAGCACCACTACTATGAGCAGTATAAGGGGCACCGTAATAAAAAGATTGTCCATAACAGGTAGTTTAGGGATTTTTTGGGGGTAAATATAATTCTTTTCCTGTATGGAGCAGATGAGCAAACAAACAATGGACGAAAGGGCTGAGCTAAAAAAACAACGAATGAACAATCAATGATCTGTAATGTTTTTTTGTCCCTTACATCCTTTGTTTATTGCTGAAATAAATGAAAGCGTCGTCCAGCTCAATTTGCTTTAGCTGACAGGCCAGCCTGGTTTTGAGATCAGTGGCCGCATCCTTCATCCGGTTGTATTGATCCTTCAGTGTTTGGTAGCGGGCCATTATTTCCTCGGCTGTAGCGGAGTGCTCCAGTTCCAAAATATTGTATGCATTTTCATCGGTTATCATAGCAATAGGGGTACCAGTTAATATTTATGATTCACTAATTTAATGGAGTTTGCCCGGGGAGAAAATACCCAAGCTTGGGTATTTTTTGGGCAATTTTGGCCTGTTGCCGTCAGTTAAAGCCTATTTTCCGGGCCAGAGCCACCAGTTCCGTGGCATTGCGCACCTTGAGCTTTAAGCGGATATTCTTGCGATGCGTTTCCACCGTGTAGCGGCTGAGGTTCAGTTGCCCGGCTATTTCCTTATTATTCAGCCCGCGCACCGCCAGGGTGAGCACGTCCTTTTCCCGGGTGGTGAGCTTGCTCAGCAGGGTCTCATTCTGCCGGCGCAGCACATCGCTCATGGCGTCTGCCAACTGCTCATCCGTATCCATGGCAATGGTAAGGTCCAGGAAAGCGCAAATCACCTCTTTTACCGCACCCTGCTCGTCACGGGAAAAAGGAACGGCCATCCCCACCAGCCAGCGCCAGTCGTCCTGGCCTTTTTTCCGCATACGGGTCACACCGCCGAAGATCTGCTTGTTGTGCTTAAATGACTGCCGGGCAATACCGGTCAGCTCAAAATCGTCGGGGTGCATGAGCTGCCGGAAAAACTCCACTCCCAGCGTGTTCATTTCCTGCAGCGAAAACCCGGTAGCCTCTTCCATGCTGCGGTTGCACCAGCTAACGGTGTGGTGGGTGGGATCAGATGTATAAAGCATGGCCGGAACATGATGCAGCATATTTTCCAGCCGCTGTACGCGCTCTGTTAACAGTTCATTTTCCTTTTGCAAGGTTTCGAGGGAAAGATTTGGTCTCATGCCCGGGTTCTCTGACTTCATACATAAAGTTTTAAACAAACAATAGTGAAACTAGGTTCCCAACGCGCCAGGATATACGAAACACGTATATTAAAATCTGTTACAACACTTATTCTGTAAATTTAAAATAAAATCCTATATGAGCAAGTTAAATTGTTGGGCCGGCAGACGGCAGACTCCGCAGGTTTGATATTTCCCCTATTAGGCAGTAAATTTGAGACCCGTAATTTTTACACTTTATTCATTAACCATAAAAAAACTGAGTTATGGCATTTACACTTCCGAGCCTACCGTATGCTACTGACGCTTTGGAACCGCATATTGACAAAACTACCATGGAAATACATCATGGCAAGCACCACCAGGCTTATGTGGACAACCTGAACAAAGCGATCGCCGGTACGGAGCATGAAAATAAATCACTGGAGGAACTGGTAGCCAATGCCGGCAAAATAAGCGCGGCTGTACGGAACAACGGTGGCGGTCACTGGAACCACAGCTTCTTCTGGAAGATACTGGGCCCCAATGCAGGCGGCGAGCCCAAAGGTGCGCTGGCAGAGGTGATCAACAGCACTTTCGGCTCTTTTGACGCCCTGAAGGAAAAACTGAATGCCGCAGGCGCCGGCCGCTTCGGCTCCGGCTGGGCCTGGCTGATCGTAAAGGACGGCAAGCTGGAGGTAACCTCCACTCCCAACCAGGACAATCCCCTGATGGATGTAGCTGAAGTAAAGGGTACGCCTATACTGGGCGTGGACGTTTGGGAACATGCTTACTACCTGAAATACCAGAACCGCCGCCCGGAATACCTGAAAGCATTCTGGAACGCAGTAAACTGGGATGAAGTGAGCAAGCATTATGAAGCTGCTGTGAAGTAAAATTCCGAATCCCAAATTCCAAAGGGTATATCGGTGCTTAAATAAAAAGGAAGCGTGCTGTTAATAGCAACGCTTCCTTTTTGTTTGGGGTTTGGAATTTGTTATTTGGAATTTTTATAGCTCTTTCACCTTCACATTCCTGAACCACACTTCGCTGCCGTGGTCCTGCAGAACGATATGACCTTTCTTAGTGCCGCCATAGCCCCTGGCATCCTTCCACTTACCGGTTTCCTTTGCGTTCTTCCACTCGGGGGAGCCTATTTCATACTCCGCCGTTTTCTGGCCGTTCAGCCAGTGCTCCACATGACCGTTATTCACAACAATGCGGGTATGGTTCCATTCGCCAACCGGTTTCGCCGCCGCCACCAGCGGTGCGCCCATGGCATAGTTGGCGCCGGTTTTCTGCCAGTCTTCCAGCTTCTCGGGAAAATTATTATCATCTATCAACTGGTACTCCGGGCCGCTCAGGTAAGGCGCGGCATATTCTTCTGAAGCCAGGTAAATGATACCGCTGTTGCCCTGGGGGGCGATCTTCCACTCTGCCTGCAGCTCAAAGTTCTCAAAAGTGCTATCCGTTACCAGGTCTCCCCTTTTATCGCTCTTGTCCTTTTCACTGCCCAGGCAGTGCAGCACACCGTTTTCCACTACCCAGCTATTGGAGGTTTTGCCTTTGTAAATATGCCAGCCGTCCAGGCTCTGACCGTTGAACAGCAACTGCCAGCCATCCGTTTTTTCTATCTCTGTCAGCGTATTATCCACTTCGGGCGCAGGCGTCACCGTATCCCCGGCCACCGTTACAGAGTCGGATGTATCCTCCGGATTAGCGCCACTGCCACAGGATATAGTTGCCATAGCTAATACGGATAAGGCGGGAATAAATAATTTCTTCATGATCATATGCTTTATTTATTTACAAGTTTCAGTTGCTGAGGGTCCCATTGAATGATCTTGTTCTGGAAATAGCTGTCGTTGCACAACAGGGCCGGCGCGGCTGCGCGGTAGCCGAACAGCGCGTCTTCATGCACCTTGCCGCCGGTACGCATCGCATTGAACAGGTTATAGAAGTGATCGAAGTGAGCGCCTTTATAGCCCTCTTCCGCTACATACTCCAGCTTTTCCGGGGGCAGCATCTCCTTGCGGTCGTATACATACTGCTTGCCGCCATTGGCTGCGCCTTCCTTGGTTTGCAGCAGGGGATCATCGGCTGCAGCATAGGTCTTGTTGCGGTACAGCGTTACCTTCTCCCATTCTACGGTCATGGAGCCCTCGCTGCCTACCATGCGCAGGTAGTTGGTGCCGCCGGTGCCATCCACAAAGTTAACGCGCAGGGAAAGGTTAAAGGCCGGGTGCACTTCCGTTTCCGGGTAGTCGAACATACCCAGCATAATGTCGGGCACTTCACGCCCGTCTTTCCAGTAGCGCAGGCCGCCGGTAGCCATTACCTTGTTGGGGCCGATGGAGCCGGTCACAAAATGCAGGCTGGAGAAAAGATGTACGAAGAGGTCGCCGGATACGCCGGTGCCATAATCGCGGTAGTTGCGCCAGCGGAAGAAACGCAGCGGATCAAAATCGCGTTTGGTGGTGTGGGCCAGGTATGCGTCCCAGTCTACGGTTTTGGGAGAAGCATCGGCCGGGATAGGATATTGCCAAGCGCCAAAGGGCGACATACGCGCCCAGAAGCCTTCTGCATAGTTCAACTGGCCAATGGCGCCTTCCTTCAGCAGTTGCCGGGCTTTTTCATTACCCAGGGAGCTCATGCCCTGGCTGCCTACCTGATACACTACCTTGCCGTTCCTGCGCTGGGCTTCCACTACGGCAGGTCCTTCACTGATGTCGTGCACCATGGGCTTTTCGCAGTACACGGATTTGCCCTTGTTCATCGCTGCCACGGAAATATCCTTGTGCCAGAAGTCCGGCGTGGCAATGATCACGGCGTCAATATCATTCCGTTCCAGTATTTCCCGGTAATCGCGGGTGGTATAGATATCGTTGCCCCATTTCTTTTTAGCATCCGCCAGGCGGCCGTCGTACAGGTCGCAGGCGGCTACCAGCTTTACGCCGGGCACGGTGATGGCGGTATTGACATCTGCAGTGCCCATGCCACCGGCGCCGATCACGGCCAGTTGTACCTGGTCGTTGGCGCTGTACTTTTCGTTGGCGCGCGACAGTGAGCGGATATTCCGCTGCCGGTCTGCGGCTGTTATGATGTTGGGCAGCAGGGAAGCGCCTACTACGCTTTTGGCAAATTTGCTGATAAAGCCCCTGCGGGATTGATTAGGTTTTGGCATGCTTTTCATCTGTTAATTTTCGTCTTTTTACGGTCAGATGGAACCTCGCATTAACATGTCTTTATAGGAAAAATGCTATGCTCGGTTTCTGAATTGTAATGATGTTAAGTTCCGGATGCGTGGTGATTACATTTGGTTGCCACTAAGTTGTTAATTTATAATTAAAATGCCGGAAATCATAATTCTTTTGCAGCCTCCGTTATTCCCAGCCGGGGTTTTGCCCCAGCGCCGGGTTACGTTGCACCTGTGTAAGCGGAATGGGCCAAAGATAGTTCTTCGGGTCCACGAAGCGCCGGTTGCTGTTCACGATCATGTACCCGTCTGCATCCACCGGCACGCTTTCCACATAAGGCTGCATATAGCCGGGCACAAATGCTTTTTTCATGCCTTTCACATCTTCGGCCAGCAGGCTGCCCTGCTTCCAGCGCAGGATGTCAAAGTAGCGCTGCCCTTCCAGGGCCAGCTCCACCCGGCGCTCACGGCGTATTTCCTCCCGCACGTTCAGGCCCCAGGCGGCCAGCTCCGACAGGATCATATGATGCATGCCTACCCGGTCGCGTAGCAGGTTGATGGTCATATCCAGGTCAGCCTGCGTGAGCTTGCCCTGCATTTCGCGGGCTTCCGCGTAGTTCAACAGTACTTCCGCATAGCGCATAATATGGATGTCGTTCTGGTCTTTATTGTAGGTGCCTACCGCGGACACCTCCACATACTTGGTAAAATAATAGCCGGTAGCTGTTACACATCCCTTTTTATCGGAATTGAACTTGGGCAGGTTAAAGATGGCGGAGGGGGCGGCATCCTGGTCACCATCATCCTTGCCGCCCCATTCCGCGCCGGGGGCCAGTATGGTCTGCGCCATACGGGGGTCCCTGTTCTCAAATACATCGGCGTACTCCTGTTGGGCGCCTTCATTGTACAGCGGCGATTTTTCAATCGGCATGCCATCCGTGCAGAGGTAGGTGTTTACCAGCGACTGGGTGGGACAGAAACGGGAGGTCTGGTCCGGCACCTGGCATTCACGGCTCATGTTGTGCGTGGCTACATCTATCAGGTAGAGCCTGGCGAGGATCGTTTCCTTGTTGGCGCCGGCAGACAGCCTGCCTTTGTGGGAGAACAGCTCGTTATAGCTGTTGGCCCCACCGGCTGTATAAAGATGGTATTCATTCAGGTCCATTACGGCTTTGGCGGCGGCTTCCGCTACATCATACTTCCCGTAGAACAGCGCCACGCGCGATTTCCAGCCCAGCGCCGCGCCTTTGGTAATGCGGCCCAGGTCGGCCGCATCATAGGATACGGGCAGTTCCGCCGCGGCGGAATCCAATTGCTGCAATATAAAATCCGCCACCTGCGCACGGGGCGTGCGGGGGCCGTACACCTGTTCATCACCAATATTCAGCGTGTTGGTCACCAATGGCACATCGCCAAAGAAGAAGCTCAGGTAGCTGTACAGGAAGGCGCGCAGGAACCTTACCTCCCCCGCAAACTGGTTCATTTTTTCATCGCGGATGCCCTGCGCTTTCCGGTAGTTTTCCAGGAAGTGATTACAGCGGCGAATACCGGCATACTGGTTCGCCCATTCTGAGTTGAGCGTACCCAGCGTAAAGTCATAGTTACCCGTGGAGATCGCCAGATAATCGGACATGGGCGGGTAAATGGCATTATCCGCCAGCTTCTCCATATCCACTACATTCTTTCCCTTGAGATAGGCGTAACAACCGTTGACGGCCTGTTCCAACTGTGCTTCTGTTTCCCAGAAGCTCTCATTGGTCACGGCATCCAGGGCGCCGCGATCCAGGAAATCCTTTGAGCAGCCTGCAAGGCAGCAGGCCAGTACGCCTGCTATGCCCCACAGGGTGATGCGTATAGAACGGAATATATGCTTATGCTGCATGGCAGTAATTATTTAAAGTTAATGTTAAGACCAAACACGAACGTTTTTACCTGCGGGTAGGTGCCGCCGTTAGTAATGATGGTTTCCGGGTCGTATGCATAGAAATAGTCTGTTTTGGTGAACAGGTTGTCCGCAGACACATACATCCTGAGCTGTTGTATACGCAGCCTGCTGGTCCACCTGGCCGGCAATGTATAGCCCAACTGTATGTTCTTCAAGCGCAGGTAGGCCGCATTCTGCAGCCAGTAGTCCGACTGGCGGGCGGTGGTATTGCGGCTGTCCAGGTAAGTGAAGCGCGGATACCAGGCGTCGGTGTTCTCCGGTGTCCAGCGGTCGCGGTGCACCTCCTGCGGGTAAGAGCCGAAAGCCTGGAAAGTATGCAGGCCAATGCTGTTGATGTAGCCGTTGCCCTTGCCTACGCCCTGTATAAAGAAGGAAAAGTCCAGGTTCTTCCAGCCCAGTTGCCCGCGGAAGGAATAAGTATAACGGGGAAAAGCATCGCCTATCACTTCACGGTCCTTATCCGCCGTAATGATACCATCTCCGTTGAGGTCGCGGTACTTGAGATCGCCGGGGGCTACCTTGCCTTTGTCCGCGTCAAATATGGGGAAATTGGGCGTGAGCCGGCCGGTGGAGGGATCTTTGGTGAAATCGCTTTCCTGTGCCAGCCCGTCTGTACGGTAGCCGTAAAAAGCATCAATGGGATAGCCTACCTGCAGTATGCGTTCGTCCAGCACCGGCGGGGCGCCGCCCAGGTTCAGCATTTTGTTCCTCACGTCGGAGAGTTGGGTCGTAAACCCGTAGGATACCTCATTGACCTGGTCTGTCCATCCCAGACTCAGCTCCCAGCCTTTGTTGGATACCTCGCCTGCATTCTGGTCCGGCACCTGCAGACCTAATACATCCGGCTGCGGCACTTTTAGCTGGATATCTTTAGTGCGCTTGTCAAACCAATCGCCGCTGAAAGTAAGGCGGTTCTTAAAGAAAGCCAGGTCTATGCCGAGGTTCAGCATATTCACTTTTTCCCAGCGCAGCAGCGGGTTGGCCAGAGTGGTCTGCGCCATGCCCCGGGTAAGTTCCTGCCCTATGGGCATGGTGCTAACACCCGTCAGCACCTCCAGGTAAGGATACCACTCGGAGTAAGCTACCCCATCGGCGCCGTACTGGTTGCCCAGGCTGCCGTAGGAAGCCCGTAGCTTGCCTTCGCTCAGCCAGCGTGTAACACTGCTGTTCTTAATAAAATTCTCCTGTGTAAAACGCCAGCCGGCAGAAGCGGACGGAAAAGTGCCGTAACGCCGGTCCGGAGCATAGCGGGAAGATCCGTCATAGCGCACATTCAACTCCAGCAGGTATTTTTCATCAAAATCGTAGTTCAGGCGGCCAAACCAGGAGCGCAGCGCATACTGGTAGGCATCGCCTGTGGCATTGGGATTATCGGAACCGAGGCTGAACACCGGCACCTCATCACTGGGAAAATTCTGTTTGCTGGCATAAAAGGACTCATAACGATAGGTTTCCTGCTGGTAGCCCGCCAGCGCTTTAAAGTTATGGCGCTGCAAGGAAAACGAATAGTTGAGCACGGTAGACAGGTTCTCCATGCGGCCGGTATGGTCCCTCATTGCCAGTTGGTTGCTGGTAGCATTGGTGTACCAGAAATCACCGGAGTCGGGATAATAGTAGTCTATTTTGCGGCTGAAGGCGGCATTGCGCTGGTTAATGATATTGGTGCCGTATTGCACAGTAAAGTCCAGGTTCTTCCAGATATGCACTTTTGCGGATACATTACCGGTCACTTCCTGCGACTTAAACTGGTCATATCCCCCATCTGTGGCCATGGCAACAGGATTGCTGGAACCGCCGCCGTAGCCCCAGGTGCCGTTGGTGAACTTGACCGGGTTGAGGGGCGACATAGTAAGCGATGAATAAATAGGGCCGGAGTTGTAGTCGGTCTGCCCGGCGGGCTGGTTCCGGGTACGGTCTATATACCCCAGGTTAGCGTCAATATCCACAATGTCAAAGAGGCGCAGCGCATTTAAACGTACCCTGGCATTGTTACGCACCGCCCAGTAGTTATCACCTGTCACCAGTCCCTCCTGGTTCTGCCGGCCATAGGAAAGGTAGTAGGTAAGATCGCGGGAGCCGCCGTTGAGGCTCACGTTATGCTGTTGCTGCGGTGCATAGCTTTTATACAACGCATCGGGCCAGTTGGTATTGGCAAAGAAGTCCGGGTCCGAGCCGTCCTTTACCTTCTGTATATCCTCTTCTGTATAGGTTTCCGGCAGGTTCACATTACGCTGCGCCTCGTTGAGCATTTCCATGTATTCTGCGGCGCCCAACATTTTAGGCTTTGCATAGGGTTGCTGTATACCGTAGTAGCCGTTGTAGCTGAGCACCGGCTGCTGGTTCTGCTTCCCTCTTTTGGTTGTGATCAGTATAACGCCATTCGCCGCCCGGGAACCGTAAATGGCCGCGGAGGCGGCATCCTTCAGTACTGAAACGCTTTCTATGTCCGCCGGGTTCAGGTAATTAAGGTCGCCGGGCACCCCGTCTATCAGTATAAAGGGATTTGAATTATTGGTAGTACCGGTACCGCGTATACGCAGGGTAGCATTGGATGCGCCGGGAAAGCCGGTGTTATTGATGGCAGTAAGGCCGGGCAGTAATCCCTGCAGGGCGGTAGACATAGAAGTAATGGGCCGGCCGGCCAGCTCCTTTTCGCTTACGGAGGCTACGGCGCCGGTAAGATTCACTTTCTTCTGGGTGCCGTACCCAACTACCACTACCTGGTTTAACTGGCGCATATCCTCATTCAGCACCACATCTACCTGCTGCTGGTCGCTTACCGGTACCTCTTTGGGCAGGTAGCCTACATAGGAGAACAACAATATCGCATCATTGCCCGGTACATTGATCTCAAAGCGGCCGTCCGCATCGGTAACGGTACCATTACCCGTTCCTTTTACGGTTACCGTTACGCCGGGCAGGGGGATATTGCCGGCACCTCTTACCATGCCGGTAATACGCCGTACCTGGATGCGGCTCCAGCGGCTGCCGGCCAGGGCCGCGCTATGCAATGCACTAAAGCCGGGCCGTAACAGCGGCAGGGCGGCCCCATTACCCGGGTTGCGATCGTTATCGCCTTCCTGTGGTTTAAATTCACCGGTAGCGGAAATGGCGAACTGCTGGGCCGTGATCTGCTTCAGCTTCAGGCCGTAGGGCCGGATCACGGCTAGCAGGGAAGGCACAAAGGCTTTTCCCCTGAAGTCCTGCCTGCCTGTATTGACCTTCAGTTGCAACAGTTCCGACCTGCAGATGAAACTTACATCATGTTGCTTTTCTATACGCTGCAGAACTTCTCCTAAAGTTTGCAACTGCTTGCGTTGGGCCTGGTAGCCGTAAACATGGTGCATGGCGGTACCTGCCGTTGCAAAGTCCTGTGCCTGCAGCGAAGACGCCACCAGGCAGGCGGCATAGAGCAGTGCGCACCTTCCTGCTGTTTTTAACGGTACAATTGTCAGCATATCAGGGAATTTTATTTTTTATTTCTTTGGTTGAATAAAGAGCGTATCTGCTTTTTTCTCAATGGTGATGTTCAGCGCAAATGACAGCGTTTCGAGCAACAGCTTTTCATCCTTCACACGCAATCCGCCGGAGAGCTGCGCCTGTGCCAGCTCGCGGCTGCTGATCTTTACATGGTACCCGTAGATATCCTCTATGTAAGCAGCCATTTCTTTGAGCGTTACATGCTCCAGTTGCCGGCCTTCCTCTTTCCATACGGCATACAGGTCCGCATTGACCCGCTTGCGGACGATCTTATTCTTTTTGGCGGAGTACTGCACAAAATCGCCGGGGGAGAGATACAAGGGCGTTTCCGGGAGATCGCTGAAACGGATCTTTATTTTACCGGTGTTCAGCGTGATGTTGGTAAATGCCTGGCCTTCCTTCACATTAAAGGAAGTGCCCAGCACGTCTATCTCCATATTGGCGCTGTGCACTACAAAAGCACGCGCCAGGTGCGCACCGGCGGCAGCCGGCCTGATATCGAAGAAAGCCTCGCCCTTCAGCCAGACCTCGCGCCTGTCTGCCTGCTGCCAGTTATCGCGGAATGATATCTCCGCGTTTGCATTCAATATTACTTCCGAGCTATCCGGCAACCATACCCGGCGCACACCGTCTGCCAGCCCGGTATACTGCACCATGCGGGACTGCTGCTGCCAGAGCTGCCTTCCGGCCATCGCCAGGAAACCCAGCACCACGGCAGCAGCGGCCCACCGTCCTGCTTTCCGCAGGCGGCGCACCTTTACCGGGGCAGCCGGCTCCTGCTCCAGGCCGGCGATCATGGCCAGGTTGCGGGCCAGCGCAGCCTCCACGGCGGCCGCCGTGGGCAACGTTTCTTTAAAATGCAGCCCTTCTATGAAAGCACGGGCCTCGTCCGTCTGCTCTTTTTTGTGGGGGTGCGCAGCTATCCATTGCCGCCAGCAGGCATCGCTTTCCGCATCGGGAAACCTTACCCACTGCAGGAAACGGTCGTCCGCAATAAAATCATCGGTACTGTAGTGTTCGTAATCTTTTGGTAGCTCCATTTACTGTTATTACACATACAGGAGCCGGGCGCAGGCAGTTTTACCCCATGCGGCGGGAATTTTTTTTGTGGGGTACAAATATTTAAAGAGAACCGGGAAGGCGACTGCTGCAGATGAACAGGGATAGCTGCATACTGCCCAATGCTGCAGCCATGGCCGTGAGGGTCAGCAAGGCCTTCATCAGCGGTGCGCTGTGATAGGTTTCGCGCAAAAGGGCAATAGCGCGGGCCACCAGCTTATAGGTAGCCTTTACGGAAATATCGAGGATGCCGGCAATTTCCTCGTAGCCCATATTCTCATAAAAGCGGAAAAAGATGGCTTCCCTTTGCCGGGGCGTTAAGCGCTGCATGGCGCTGCGCAGCAGCAGCAACTGTTCCTGCTGCTCCTCCACCGCCACCCGCTGCTGCTCCGCAGATATTTCCAGCGCGAAAGCGTCCTCCACGGCTTCCGGCATATCTTCCTGCAGCTTTTTATGCTGCGCCAGCAATTTTAACAGGTGATGGCGGAAGGATACGAAGAGATAGCTTTTTAATTCACGGACAGCCACCATCTTTTCCCGGTTGGTCCAGAAATGCACAAAGATCTCCTGTATGCCGTCCTCCACGAGGGCGGCATCTGCTGTAAACCTGCAACCATAGTTGAATAAGCGGGGATAGTACAACCTGTAGATACATGCATATGCATCTTTATCCCCCCTTTTGCAAGCCTCCCATATAGCAGGATCCATGTGTTGTTGCTCGATCATCACATCAGACTGGAAAACGTAAAATTATCAATCGCGGCCCGGCCGTTATGTTATCTTTCGATTAAGAACCCGCTCAGAAGTGACTTGTATGATGCTACAACGTGAAATTTATAAAGTACCTGTGCCATTCGCTGCTCACAAGCTAATAAAAAAAATACAATTTCAATAATAAATAGCAAAAGCCGCATACAGCGGGTGCATGCGGCTTTTGCCTGTTATAGCCAATGATGTTTACTTCAATAACTCATGATACCTTGCAGACGACTGCAGCAGTTTCGCAGCCTCGTTCACCTCGTTGTCCCAGGCCAGCGACCTTTCTATACGGCCTTTCTGCAGGTAGTAGCGGTTCACGATCTCTTCTTCCAGCAGGCGCCTGATCTCCGTTTTATGTTTCAGCAGGTCCTGCTTTTTATCATGCTTTATTTTTTGCTGCAGGGCGGCATATTCCGCAGCTACCGCATCATAATATTTTTCCTTGCGGGCAATGGCTTCAAAATTTTCCAGCGCATCTTCACTCTGCGTCTTGTAACTGTAGTCCTTCCCATCCAGGAAGCGCACAAAGTCTGCAAACTCCTCTTCCGTGAGGGAGAACCTGCCGGCATCGGCTATCTGCGGATGTGCGTAGTAGTAGCGGGTGGCATAGTCAAAAATGTATTGCTTGCGCAGCAGGGTAATGGCTACCTGGCTCAGGTATACGGGCGCTACCGGCGCATCCGGCTCTATGCCGCCGCCATCCCTGACCTTACGACCACCCAGGGTAGTGAATGACCGGCGCAGGGAATCGGGCACATAATCCACCTCGCCTTCCGGGTTACGGTGCGAATAATCAATAGCCTGTATGCAGCGGCCGCTGGGCGTATAATATTTGGCGGTGGTCACTTTCAGCTTGGCGTTATAGGGCAGGGGGCGCGTGGTTTGCACCAGCCCTTTGCCAAAAGAACGCTGGCCCACCACCAGCCCGCGGTCCAGGTCCTGCACGGCCCCGGCCACAATTTCCGCGGCAGAGGCGGAAGAGCGGTTAGTGAGCACGGCCAGGGGAATGCCGGCATCCACAGCGGGCTGCGGTGTTTTGTACTCCCGGTCCCAGTTCTTCACTTTCCCTTTGGTACTTACTACCAGGCGGTTCTTTTCTATAAATATATTGGATACCGCTACGGCTTCGTCCAGCAGGCCGCCGGGATTGCTGCGCAGGTCCAGGATAACGCCCTTCATGGCGGGATTTTCCTGCTTCAGCTTTTCAAAGGCCATCTGCACCTGGGCGCCGCTGTTCTCGGTAAACTGCACCATTTTAATATATCCCACGTCATTACCTACCATGCCGGCATAGCTCACCGGCCGTACATTGATCTCCTCCCGAACGATCCGGCGGGTAATTTTTTCACCGGTCAGCGGGTTTTGCAGCTCCATGTTGAGGGCTGTGCCGGGGGCGCCTTTGAGAATACGGCTGATCTCTTCCTGGTCCATGCCGCGGGTGGGCTGGCCATCCAGGGACACCAGTATATCGCCTGGTTTTACGCCGGCTTTGAACATGGGGCTGCCTTCATAAATATCCGTTACCACGGTGCTGTCACCGCTGGTATTGATGGAGGCGCCTACGCCGCCATACTTACCGGTGGCCATGAACTTGAGATCGTCCAGGTTCTCCTCCGACACAAAATCGGTATAAGGGTCCGTTTCTTCCAGCATGGCCTCAATGCCTTTGTGCATTACCTGTTCCGGTGAAAGGTCATCTACATAATAAGTGTTCAGCTCCCGGTAAAAGGCGGCAAAAATGTCCAGGTTCTTGGCTATCTGGAAGTATTTGTCGTTCTCGGTAAAGGCCAGTATGCCGGCCCCTGCCAGCAGCACGGTTACCAGCAGCAGTATCTTTATTCTTTTATAGCGGATGTTGCGCATAGACTATAAATAAAAAGGAAAAAATTAAAAGGGAAAAGTTAAAATTACCCGCCCTGTATACAGCCTAAAGCAATTCTTCTATGCATGAAAGGCCAGCCCGATCTTTTTTATTTTTAATTTTTAGCTTTTTACTTTTCAAGGCACCGGGTCGTAGCCGTGCCCGCCCCAGGGATGGCAGGACAGGATGCGCTTTATGGTAAGATAGCCTCCCTTAAAAAGCCCGTATTTCCTGAAAGCGGTAATGCCGTATTGGGAGCAGGAGGGAGTATAGCGGCATTTGGCGCCCAGCAGTGGCGAAATTACCCATTGATATACCTTTATCAACCCAATGAAGGGATACCCCAGCCAAACCAGCACGGATGCCTTTTTCTCTGATCTGTCCATCACGCTATCGAAATTGCCGTAATATTTAAATTTTCCCGGGATTTTGCCCGGTCTCTTTCTTCAAACGTTCTAAAATTACCGATATTTTCTGGTGCAGGACGGGAAAGGGGGCTATTTTTTTGTCTGTATAAATGAGGAAAACGGCCAACTGCCGGGACTGCCCGCGAAGGTGATCATACAGGAACTGTTTCTGCAGGCGCCAGGCTTCGCGGCCCAGGCGTTTTACCCGGTTGCGGTCTACGGCGCGGGGAAAGTGGCGGGAGGAGGCGCTGAAACCTACCTGCACAGGATATTTGTCTGCCGGCAGGGTGGCCGGCAGGTACACTACGCGGTATGGAAAAACAGAAAACGCTTTTCCTTCCCGAAAAAGCGTTTCAATCAGTTTTCTGCTTTTTAACCTTTCTTCCTGTGTAAAAGAATAAGTTTTTATAGCGAGTTGCGTTTTATGATCTTATTTCAGCTTCCGCTCATCAGATACCGTCAACTTCTTACGACCCTTAGCCCGGCGGGAAGCCAATACTTTACGGCCGTTAGCAGTTTCCATTCTCTTTCTGAAGCCATGGACGCTCTTTCTGCGCCTGTTATGCGGTTGAAAAGTACGTTTCATCTGTTAATTTTTAATCTTTTAAGATGTCAGATGGAACTCCCATGCTATTTTACCCTATTCAGCAGCAGCACTTTCAGCATCACATCTGCCGCTATTGGTGTTAGCAAGGTCGTTTCATTTCAATTTTTGTTTTTACCTGTACTATACTAGATCCGCCGGAGACGGATACCCTGTTTTCAAAATGGAAGGCAAAGGTAGCAGATATTCTTTAAATTGTAAAGAAAAATTTGCCCTCAAACGTAAAAAGCCTGCTCTGCCGGCCGGCGAACAGGCTTTTACAAATGACTTATTTCAATTATTTAATCCCCAGCTTGGTCTTTACAGCAGCCAGCAGGTCGTCACCGGCAGGTGATACCAGCAGTACGCCTACAGAGCTGTCTACCACATAGTTATAGCCTTTTTCCTTGGCTACGTCTTCTATCGCCTTACGGGCCTTGTCATAGATAGGCTTCAGCACTTCCTGGCGTTTAGCGTCGATCTTCTGGTCTGCAGCATTGCGGTACTCTTCAATACGGCGCTGTATGTCCTGGATCTCCTTGCCTTTGATCTCCTTCATGTTATCTGTCATGCTGGCGGCTTTCTCGTCAAATTCCTTCATTTTCTTGGTATACTCTTCCACCAGGGCTTTTCCGTCTGTTTCCAGGCTCTGGGCATAGGTTTGCAGGGTAGTTTGCGCTGTTTTGGTTTCGGGCATGGCATCCAGCAGTGCCTGGGTGTTAATGTGAGCTATTTTGGATTGCGCCATCACACTTGCGCTGAATAACCCGGAAACGGCCACAAATGCAATAATTACGAACTTCTTCATGATGTTGTCTGTGTTTAAAAAAATCTGAAAACTTATTGGTTAAAAAATGGTTTACTTCTTTACGCCTAACGACCGCAATATGTCCTCGCTTTTATCCAGTTTGGGATCGGAGAAGATGACGGTGATGCCGGCAGACTTGTCCAGCACGAAATCATACATCCTGCTGGCGGCCAGCTTCTGCACCGCGTTATAGATCTTGTCCTGGATAGGTTTTATCAGTTCCTCCCTCTTTTTGAACAGGTCCCCTTCGTAGCCGAAACGCTTGCGCTGCAACTCCTTTGCTTCTTTTTCCTTTTCAATGATCTCGTCCTCCCTTTTCTGCTTCAGTTCTTCCGTGAGCATTACCTCTTCCGCCTGGTATGCCTTGTACATTTTATCGATCTCCTGGAAGCGGGCATCCACTTCTTTCTGCCACTGTTCCGCAATAGCGTCCAGCTTTGTTTGCGCCTCCTTGTATTCCGGTATGCTCTCCAGGATATATTTGGTATCTATCACACAATACCGTTGGGCATTGGCGGCAAACGTGGCGGCAAGGATAACAGCTAATGTGATGAATAATTTTTTCATTCTTTCCCTATTTTTTAATTCGCAACTTAACAGTATTGCAATATATAATTTAAAATCAAGTATAACATCATTCCGGCTCAAAGCCTAACATAAAGGTGAACTTAGCTGCATCCTTCAAACCATTGCCGGGGGTGAGACGGTCAAAACCTATGCCATAGTCAAAACCAAGCAGGCCAAACATGGGCAGGTAGAAGCGCATACCCAGGCCGGCAGAGCGACGCAGGCGGAACGGGTTATATTCGTTGAAATCGCGGTAACCGTTGGCCGCTTCCAGGAACGCCAGCCCGAAGATGGTGGAGCTGGGGTTGAGGCTGAGCGGGTAACGCAATTCCATCACGTATTTATTGAAGATGGTAAAGCCTTCATAACCAACGGGCTGCCCGTTTTCCGGGTTCAGCTTGGGATTGCTGGTATAATATACCGGGTAACCACGCTGCGAGATGATGTCGCGGTCGTAAATGGCGAAGTTGCTCAAACCATCGCCACCCAGCTCAAAGCGGCCAAAGGGCGACAGGGTGGTACGGTTATTATACCGGCTGATGTAACCGAACTTGGCGGCCACTTTCAGCACGAAGGATTTGTTGTCCGTGCCTTTGGGACGGCTCAGCGGTACATACCATTCCGCATTGAAGCGGTACTTCTGGTACTCGATGAAGTTAAACTGGTCGGAGATCGGCTCCTTCGTATAGTCCTTTTCGGGATTGAATACAGAGTACGGCGGCGTGAACTGCCCGCTGAGCATGAAGTTGGAACCGCTCCTGGGGAAGATCTGCTGGTCCACGGAAGAGCGGGCCAGCGTCAGCTTAAAGCTGATATTGTTGGAAGTACCGTCGTCAAAGCCGGGTATATTGAAATAGTTATAGTTCTTCAGCTTGTACTGCTGGTAGTTCAGTGAGTAGATCAGTGTGAAATAGTCATCGGGCCATTTCAGTTGCTTACCCAGGGATACGGAAGCGCCCAGCACCTTGAAGTAGGCATCCTCGCTGGTGGTGGTACCATAAATATATTCGTTGTACGCGCTCGGGTTCTGGTAGCTGCTGTAGAAGCTAACGGAGAACTGGTTCTGCTTCTTGCCTCCCAGCCAGGGCTCCGTAAAGGAGAAGTTATAGGAGCGGTAGGCCCGGCCGTTGGAGGATACCCTCACGGACAGCTTCTGGCCATCGCCGCTAGGCAGCGGGTCCCAGCTTTCCTTGCGGAAGATGTTGCGCAGGGAGAAGTTGTTGAACGTTACGCCCAGCGTACCGGTAAGACCGATATAACCACCCCAGCCGGCAGACAGCTCCAACTGGTCATTGGCTTTCTCTTCCACCTTATAATCAATATCTACGGTACCGTCCTGTATATTGGGCACCGGGTTGATGCCGATTGTTTCCGGGTTGAAATAGCCCAGGTTCGCGATCTGGCGCTGTGAGCGGATCAGGTCTGCACGGCTGAATTTCTCACCGGGCAGGGTACGCAGCTCACGACGTATCACGTGCTCATTGGTCTTATCGTTACCGGATATACGTACTTCCTTGATGGTGGCCTGCGGACCTTCCGTGATGCGGATCTCGTAGTCGATGGTATCGCCATGGATACCCACTTCCACCGGGTCTACCCGGAAGAACAGGTAGCCGTAGTCCATATACAGGCCGCTGATATCGCCGCCTTCGGGAGAAAGCTGCTTGCCCAGGCGCTTTTCCAGCAGCTCCAGGTTATAGGTATCGCCCTTCTTGATGCCCAATACGCGGGTGAGCAGGGAATCGTTATAGCGGGCATTACCTTTCCAGGTAATATCGCCAAAGTAATATTTCCTGCCCTCCAGCATCTCCATGTCTATGTTCAGGCCACCGGCGGGCGTTTTATACGTGGTATCCCTCAGTATCTGCGCATCGCGGAAGCCCTGTGAATTGTAGTAGGCAATCACCTTCTCCTTGTCCTCCATGTACTTGGTTTCGTTAAACTTGGCGGAGGTAAAGAGCTTGAAACGGAAATAAGGGTCCAGCGCTTCCGCGGTGCGGGTAGGCACCAGGAAGCCGAATGTTCTCCAGTAGTCGGATTGTTGTTCTACCGAGTCGGTATATACCTGGTACTCGTCCGGGTGCAGGGTAAAGCGGGTACGCTCCTTGGTGCCCTTCATCTTCTTCTTGATCTTCGCATCCGATATATTCTGATTACCAACTATGTTTATATCATTAATCTTTACCTTATTCCCTTTGATAACCGTAAAGATCACGTCCGCAGAGTTAACCTGGGAGGTATCGGTACGCTCGGTCACATTTACGGTCACATTCCGGAAGCCTTTCTCCTCGTAGTTCTTGCGGATCACCGCGATGGTGTTCTGCTTCATGCTTTCGGTGATCACGCTTCCTTTGCGGAGGGTGGCCTTTTTGGCCAGGTCTTCCGCTTCGGATTTCTTGATCCCCCGGAATATGAAATTGGCAAGGCGGGGCCTTTCCGTCAGGTTTATTTCCAGCCATATTTTGCCATCTTCCACTTTGGTGACGTAAATGGCTACGTTCGCAAAAAGGCGTTGGCCCCAGAGCGTTTGTATCGCCTTGGCAAACTGGTCGCCGCCGGGATATACCACCTTGTCACCTACATTCAGGCCAGACAGGGAGATCAGCAGTGATTTGTCGAGGTACTGGGTACCGGTAACGGTAATTTCAGCGATCTCGTATTGCTGGGGATTTCCCAAAGCCATGGGCACTTGTGGCTGGCTGGTTACAGGCACGGGTATGGTATCTTTCTGTTGGGCGGATACACGAATGCCTGCACTGCAACATAAAGCTATGGCCAGTAGGCTCTTAGGAAATAATTTCTTCATTCTGCTGGATTTGTTCGCTTGTTTTGCCAAAACGCCTTTCTCTGGTTTGATAGTTTAAGATGGCTTCGTAAAGATTTTCTTTGCGGAAATCGGGCCAACGGGTGTCAGTGAAATACAGTTCCGCGTAAGCCAGTTGGTACAATAAGAAGTTACTGATCCTGCATTCCCCGCTGGTCCTGATCATCAGCTCGGGGTCCGGCAGTGCGGCAGTACATAGGTATTGCTGCCATACGTCCTGGGATATATTTTCCGGCGCCAGTTTGCCGGACTTTACGTCTGCCGCTATTTTCCGGGCTGCATTCACGATCTCCCAGCGCGCGCTGTAGCTCAGCGCCATCACCAGGTTAAGGCCCGTATTACCTGCCGTAATGGCAATCGCCTCTTCCATTTCCTGCTGGCATTGTGCCGGCAGCATGTCCATATCCCCGATTACGTGCAGTTTTATATTGTTTTTGGTGAGCGTATTCACTTCCTTCCGGATGGTGTTCACCAGCAGTTCCATGATACCATTCACTTCATACACCGGGCGGTCCCAGTTCTCTGTAGAAAAGGCATACAGGGTCAGGTACCCGATCCCCAGCTCGGCAGTGGCCTCCACGATGTTCCGCACACTTTCCACCCCTTCATGATGACCATAAAGCCTGTCCTGCCCCTTCTCCTTTGCCCAACGGCCGTTCCCGTCCATAATGATAGCAATATGGCGCGGCAACCGTTGCAAGTCTAGTTTATCCTTCAAACTCATGAGTGTTTCAGGCGTATTAAACAGAATAACAGATGATTTACTAAAAGTGTGCAAAGATACAAAAATAGATATATGCCTCTTGCAGCAAAGTACGGCAAGGTGTTTTAACGTAGTTTTAACAGCGAAAGCCCGCTGGTTGGGAGTTTGCAGTTGGCAGTCGGCAGTTGGCAGTCGTTGGCCAGGAGTAAAATCGACAATTGGCGGTTTCATAACTGCCAACTGCAAACTGCTGTCTGTCAACTAAAATTTACAGCGATAGGAGGTGAAGAGAATGCTGATAGTAAATTCCAGGGAAACAAACTGGTCCTTGTCCCGGCTATTGCCCCGCTGGCGCCCTGCTACTCCTATGGGGTCGCCGGTGGCATAGGAACGGTCCTGCAGGAGGTAGGCCACGGTATTTTCCCCGTTAGGCTTGGGCGGGAAAAGGGCCGCGCCGGCGTAGGTCTTGCTGACATCGTCCAGGTAATCCGTTTGCGTAAAACGGTACAATAGCTCCAGGCCGATGTTCACCGACCGGGAAATGTTGTATTTGAAACCGCCGCCCAGCAAAAAAGCGTAGGATACCAGGCCGTAAGGCTTACGGTCCGGGTACTGGGCAGAGCCCTGGCCTTCCGTGCGCAGGGGCTGCAGGTCGTAACGCTGGCCGTCCAGGTAGGCATAGGGATTAAAATGAAAAAGCCCCACCCCACCGGTAAAATAAGGCGAGAAGCGATAGCGGTAGCTGCCTGGCTCAAAACGGAAGAAATTGAAGTCGCCCTGCAGATCCAGCTCATATACCTGGCTGTTGAAGCTCAGGTTGCGCCGGCGCTGGAACTCATTGGTATTATACACGTCGGAATAACCCAGTTGCGAAACGCGGAAATGGGCTCTTACGCCGATATAGTCGTTGAGATATTTACGGTAGAAAATGCCAACGGTGGGCTTAATGGTGTTCAGGGCGCCCCCGGTGTTGAGGTCCCCGAAATACTGGGCCCCGCCTACGGAAAAACCCAGCTCTCCTACATACTGCAGTTCATTCTGCGCCAAAACAGGGCTGGCCAGTAACATTCCCAGGGCAATAAGGCCGGAAGTAACGATACGCTTAGAGTAAAAAAAAGGTTTTTGCATAAATTCGGTCCTTCTTAAACGCGATAATCCCTGCTTTTGGTATTACAAAATAAACAAATGTAGGAAATAATGTGTACATCATTTAGGGTTCCTGGCATCTATGCCCCATAAAAGCTTGTGACGAAGGGTATGCAGGAAATTGCCATCGTCCAGGCGTAAGAGGCTGAGCTTGAACTCCTCTTTCTTCACAGCCAGTTGCACGGTATTGTCAATTGTCTCCATCCGGCTGTCCAGCGTACATAAAAACAGGTCGCTGCGGCCTTCCACCTCAAAGGATATGATATTGTTATCCGGCACCACGATAGGCCGTACATTCAGGTTATGCGGCGCTACCGGCGTGATCACAAAGCTGCCCGCCTCCGGAAACACCACCGGCCCGCCGCAACTGAGGGAGTACCCGGTAGACCCGGTGGGCGTGGACACGATCAACCCATCGGCCCAGTAAGTGTTCAGGAAAGCGCCGTTCAGGTACGTGTGGATCTTTACCATGGCGGAAGTATCCTTTTTGTGAATGGTAAAGTCATTGAGCGCATAAGGCACATCGCCAAACAGGGGAATGTTGGCGTCCAGGTGCAGCAGGGTCCTTTTATCCACTACGTATGTGCGGTGCAGCAGCGCATGCACGGCGGCCTGTATCTCCTCCTTGCCAATACTGGCCAGGAAACCCAGCCGGCCGAAGTTGACGCCCAGCACCGGGATGTTCTTATCCCGTACATAGCATACCGTATCCAGCAGGGTACCGTCTCCGCCCAGGCTTACCAGGCATTCTATGGTCATGCTGTTCAGGTCTTCCGCACGGGAAAAGGTGGCCGGCCGCTCCTTAAAAGGAATATGCGGCTGCAGGCTATGATAAAACGGCTCGTAAATAACCGCGGTGATCTCCTGCCGTTGCAGTTCATCCAGCAACTGCCGGATATTGGCCAGGTCTTCTGTAATAAATCCACGACTATAAAGGGCAATTTGCATGTTGGATCCGCTGTTTTATCACATATCAATTTTAGTGTGTAAAAATAGCCCTTTTTGCCCTAACTGGTTGATGCTGTATTCCAGCCGCACACAGGAATCATAAAAAGAAACGATGTCCATCCCGATACCGCCGGTGTACAACATGCGGTTGTTCAAAAAGCCGTTGCCCGGAAACCTGCTGTAGGTATAGCCTGCATCGCCATAGATCTTCAGCAGCATCCGTACATTCACCGTATTGAACTTCTGCGGCACCCAGGGCAGTTTCACATCAAAAGCGGCAACCTGCCTGCGCAGGGTGGACTTGAGTATAAAAAAACTGGTGCCGTCCACTACATAGTATTCCAACCCGCGCAGGTAATCTTCCTGGTAACCCATGGCCCGCTGGTTCAGGTAAGGCTGGTCTGCCGGGAACTTGGCCTGGCCCCTCAGGCCCAGGGCGCCATAGGTAAGGGGGAACAACTGCCAGTAGCGGTTGGCCTTTAGCCTTATCTTCCAGTGGTCCATATCGTTCAGCGGGGCAATGCCCAGCTTTTCCAGCTCCCCTTCCAGTGCAATGCCTTTGAGGGGATAGATCCAGCTATCCGCTTTGATGTAGGAAACACGGTACAGCAGGTCCAGGTACTGGATGCGGCTGCGGCCCCGGCCCAGGTAGTTGGGTGTGTGCAGGGCCACGGAGTCGCCTATCTTTTCAAAATTATAGGTAAGGAATACCTGGTGGCGGGTATGAAGGGCGCGGCGGTAGGCATAGCTGAAGCCTACATTGTACACTTCCCGCAGGAAATTATCCCGCCGGTAGAACACCTGCTTGTTGCCGCTGGAGCTGTCGTTGATCTCACGGTTACGGCTATAGGCGAATGTAAAGCCGATCCCCCGGCGGAAGCTCCTGTCCACGTAGGGCAGGCTGTAGGTAAAGGCCAGTTGCTGGGTATAGCCTATCTGCACAATGCCGTTCAGGTAATCATTACGGCCGGTAAGATTGCTGTGGGTGCCTTTCAGGCCCACGTTCACGCGGTTCAGGCTCCTGCCCTGCTCCACCCACCACTGGTTGAAGTTACGGTCTGCCAGCTTAAAGATGGGAAGCGCCAGCAGGGGCCAGCGTTCGTACACTTCAAACACCAGGTCGGCGGAATGGCCCTCCCAGTTCCTGACATTGCCAATCACATTGAGAAAGAGGGTGGTATTCATCAACTGGCGGCGGCCGGCTTCCAGGGTGGCGGATAGATCTTTTAAGCGGATGGTATCCCCGGGCAGGTAGCTTAGCTCGCGGAGCACATAGGAGCTGCGGGTCCTTTTATTGCCGGTAATGGTCACATTGCGCACCACGATGTAGCTGGTATCCGTTACTACAGCCAGCGTTGACGCTGCGGCCTCCTGCGCCCGGCAGGGTCGTAGGCAGCAGAGCCATAGTAAGGCTGACAGATAACAGATCCTGAACATGCAATCGTGACAGTAGCGCTTTTGTAAAAACCCGGAAAGCGGCAAAGGTAGTAAAAAAAGCAGCGATGTTACAGGCTGATGTAGTTCATCAGGAGGTCGTAATTCTTTTTGAGGGTGTCTTCTTCCTCCTCGGCGGAAATGGCATATCTCACCACGTAATATTTAAACCGCTCAAAGGTGGCGATGAGGGACTGCAGCTCCTGGCGGTTGGTTTTCAGCAGCACTTCCAGGCGGCCGGTGTTGGGGTTGGTAATGGTATTCACGCTGAGCAGGATCACGTCATTGGATTCCGCGATACGGGCTATTTCGCTGAGGCTGTAATCGCGGGGCTCTATTTCCAGGGACAGGATACCGCCGGGCTCCTTTACGCCGTTGTACTGCGCCAGCACATCCAGCAGGTTGTCGCGGGTCAGTATGCCCAGGTATTCATTGTCCTTGCTGATAACGGGCAGTACGGACAGCTTCTGGTCATGGAAAACCTTGAGGGCTTCGTAGAAGTGCACGTGCTCGGGAATGGCCGGCCTGCCGCCGTTGTACTCCATGTTCTCCAGGAGGGTATCCGGGTCTTCCAGGTCCAGGATATCATCTTCCTCTACCATCACCAGGTACTTGTTCTCCAGCACCATGGGCAGTTGGGTAAGGTGATACTCATTCATGAGGCGCAAAGCCCTGGCTGCTGAATCCATGGGATGCAGAACAGGAACTGTTGATATGAGGTCTCTCGCCAACATGACTGGAAAAATTGCGATTTGGTCACTTACAATATAACAAAGAATATTCCAAACTTTTCACCAATATACCTCACCGTTATGGACGGTGTCTATACAAAGATACGTTTAATCACAGCGTAGAGATTGCAGGCAGTGTAATTTAATTACGAATGGACGATTACGGATTACGAATGGTGATAACCGCTGCCCGGAATACAGCAGGCCGCCGGCGGATACTCAGCTCACCTGTTTCTTCAGTTTTTCCAGGAAACCGTGCAGTATGACGTTGAATTCCCCTGGCACTTCCATCATTGGCGCATGGCCGCACTTATCAATGAAATGCAGTTCCGAGTTAGGTATCAGGTTATGGAACTCTTCCCCTACCATCGGCGGGGTGATCGTATCATTCTGCCCCCAGACCAGCAGCGTGGGTATCTTAATATCCCGCAGCTCTTCCCCCAGGTTGTGCCGGATGGCGGATTTGGCCAGGGCAATGATCTTGATAACCTTTAACCGGTTATTAACAATTTCGAACACTTCATCCACGAGCTCCTTGTTGGCGATAGCCGGATCATAGAAGGTGAGCTCCGTCTTTTTACGGATATATTCGTAATCGCCCCGCTTCGGGTATGTTTCCCCCATCCCGTTCTCAAAGAGGCCGGAGCTGCCGGTAAGCGTAAGCGAGCTTACAGGCGCTTCAGGGTGCTTCAACAGGTATACCAGGGCTACGTGCCCCCCCAGGGAGTTGCCCAGCAGGTGCACGTTCTGGTACCCCCGGGCTTCTATGAACTTATGTACATATTTTGCCAGTCCGCTGACAGTAGTTTCCAGGATATTCAGATCAAACAAAGGCAACATCGGGATCACCACTTTATTGTACTGCCGGAAATGGTCCAGCAGGTCCCTGAAATTACTTAATGCACCGAACAGTCCATGCAACAGCACCAGCGGCTCCCCTTCTCCTTCCTCAATATACTTAAACTTCCCCTGTGTTTTGATTTCGTAATCCATTGCCAAAGCTTGAAGTCAATTTTGCGCTAAAATAATTCTTTTTATTAATTCAAATAATCTTTGAAGCGAGTTAGATAGCTTGTAATTCTTTAGCTGCATTATCAAAAAAAGCCTGCAATCCGGCAAATATATCTTTAAAGACGGGTACGATCCTGCCCATACCATCTATTACGGCAGGACCCAGCGGAGCAATAAGCGGGTATACAACAGACTGCAGCTTCGTTTCCGGGCTCAGCCAGTACAACTGGTTCGCTATCCACAGCAGGATACTGTAATTTAAAGTAAAGATAACACTATACAATAAAATCCCTCCCAGCCGGTTCAGCCATCCCAGGAGGGCCAGCTCTACCAGTTGCTGTAAGGCGCCGGCGCCCAGGCGCACCAGCAGGATCACACCAAGGAACAACACGATGAAGCAGAGGACCGGGAGCCAGCGCCAGTGCACCTCCCAATGCTCCTGGGCATAGAGGGCGGCCACGGAAGTGAGCTTCAGGGCGGCCGCCAGGCCCAGCAGCACGGCAATAAACGAAAACACAGCCACGATCAGGCCCCGCATATATCCTTTATATATAGCGATAACCAGGATAATGGCAAAGAGGATGTCGATAACCAAAAGCGGGACTATTTGCTTAGCAATTCTTTTACGATGGCGGAAATGGCTTTGCCGTCGGCTTTACCGGCCAGTTGTTTGGTGGCGGCGCCCATTACCTTGCCCATGTCTGCAGGGGAGGTAGCTCCCGTTTCTGCGATAATATGGGTAACGGCTACCCGTAATTCCTTTTCATCCAGTTGTTTAGGCAGGAAACGCTCGATCACTTCCAGTTCTTCTTCTTCTTTTTTGGCCAGGTCTTCCCGGTTCTGCTGCCGGAAAATGTCCAGGGAGTCTTTCCGCTGCTTGGCGAGCTTCTGCAGCATTTTTGATTCTTCTGCCTCCGTTAGTTCGCCGCTGCCGCCTTCTGCCGTTTTAGCCAGCAGGATAGCGGCCTTGATAGCGCGGAGCGCACGCAGTTCCGCCTCGCTTTTAGCCAGCATGGCTGCCTTGATGGCGGCATTGATGTTCTGTTCTAATGACATACGGTTTATTTTGGGTCTGTTGGATTATTGTTGCGTTTTCAGCTTTTCGTTCACCTTGCGGAAGAAGTCCTTTGCAAAGGCGCGGAGCTCCTCCGACTGGTCTTTGTAAGGCGTGGCCCGCTGCCAGGTATCGGCCATGGTCATCATGGTCTGGTAGAAAAAATCGGCCATTTCATCCAGCATCATATCCTTGGTCCAGAGGTCAATACGCAGGGCGGTAGATTCTGTTCTATCCCAGAAGGCCACCATCATGGCTTTGGCTTTGTTCATCTTTTCGGCGGTGGTGTCAGACGCGGTCCACTCTATTGTTTCCGGCACTTTGTTATCATCCAGTCCCACCTGGATCTGGATCGTAGATGTTTTACCCATAACTTTTTATTTCGAAAGGCAAAAGTAATGTTTAATATGCGAATGTGCAGATGAGTTCATCCGCGCAGGCGTCCCATCCCCCCGTGCGGGGCAGCGCCGCCATTTCCTGCAGGAGGCGGGCGCGGAGCTGCTCATCCTTATAGAGCAGGCAAAGCTTGTCGGCCAGGTCCTCCTGGCGCCGGGGATCGGCGTACAGGAGGGCGTCTTTACCGGCTTCCCGGGCAGCCGGGCCGTCCAGGGCAATGACCGGCACTTCGCATTGCAGGGCGGCGTATACCGGCAGGGCCGTGCCGGCGAGGCGGGTAGTGTATATCATGGCGTAGGCGGCGGCAGTAAGCTGCGCCAGCGCAGCCTGGTCCGGCTCCTGCAGCCATACCACATCCTGCCGGAAGCGGTAGGTGCGCAGGCTGTCGGCTATTTCCAGGCCGGCGGGCGTTGGGCTGCCGGCCAGCACCAGCTTCATATTGGAATGCAGGCGGCGTTTCAGTGCAGAGAATGCCTTTAGCAGCGGCGTAATGTTGTTGCGTGGATGCAATGCCCCTGTTACGATGAAATATTCCACACCATTGGTATACTGCTGCTTCACCGCTTCCCGCTCTTCCCAGGAAAGGGGGTGGTAGCTTTCATGCACGGCGGCAGGCAGTACCCGGAGCTTGCCGGCCGCGGCGGGCGCATATTCCAGTAATGCCTGCCGGAGGGCACCTGTGAGCAGGAGCACCTTTTGCGCTTTGTCAACATACTGCACCGTTTGCCGCTGCAGGTAGCGCTGCCATTTCCCCGGCATGCCGGCCGCGCCTTGTAAAAAGGAAAGGTCATTTATAAAAAGCACGGCGGGTATCCGGCTGCGCAGCGGCAGCATGCCGTCCATGGCCAGGAAAACAGCCGGGCGGTGGCGCAGCAGCGCACGGTGCAACTGCCATTGCCACCACCAGCGGCGGCGCCAGCGTGCATTGCCTTTCAATGGCAGCACTACGGGCGTGGCGTTGACTGGCAGGGATAGCTGCGGCGGTACGGGCCGGTCAAAAAACAGGATAAAGGAATGTTCAGGATGGCGCGCGCACATGCGCAGCACTATTTCCGTATAGGCATTGTTACTGTCTGCAGGCGTATCCTCCGGGATGGATACGGCGCTCACTCCGATGGTCATGGAGCAAAAGTAAAACTAATGTGCAAATGTGCGGACCTGCACATTGCACATGCTTATTCGTCGGATTTATTCGTGATCCAGAATTCTTTGATCAACTGGTTGTTAGGATTGCTGACGGAGGCGATGGTCACGATCACCTTCACGGTCCGGATCGGCTCCAGGTCAGTAAGGGTGAAGGTGGTAGTGGCGGTCTTTACCGGGGAAGGCACCGTATCCTGCGGCACCGGCACCCCGCCCGGGTCGGTAGTAGCGGTCACCTTAATGGTTACGCCGCTTGCCGGCAGCGGGGAAGTGATATTGATGGTAAATGGATAGGTGGCGCCGGGGGATGCGGTATAGCTACCTTCTGCCACACCATCCAGCGTGGCTTTGATCAGCTCCTCCTGGGGAGCAGGATCTCCGCCGGAGCCTTTTTTTTTCTTGCAGGCGGTAACAGTGAGCAGCAGGAGCGCACAGCAGGCTAAAAGATATGATCTGATAGGCATAGTCTTCTGTTAAGAATTGAGGATTTGCATAAAATTATATTATTTTATAATACTATGCAAATTTCACCCTCTTACGTCCATGGCGTCCCGTAAACCATTGCCCAGCAGGTTAAAGGCCAGCACCATCAGCATAATGGCCACCCCGGGCGCCAGGGCCAGCAGCGGGTTGTGGGTAATAATGAAATTGTAGTTCTCCTTGATCATCAGGCCCCAGGAAGGCTGTGGCGGCTGTACCCCTACCCCCAGGAAGCTCAGGCCGGCCTCTACCACGATAGCCGTGGCAAAATTGCCGGCCGCCACCACCATTACCGGGCCCATGATATTGGGCAGGATATGCCGGGCGATAATGCGCCCATGACCGTATCCCAGCGCCCGGGCTGCTTCCACAAACTGCAGCTCGCGCAGGGCCATTACCTGCCCGCGGATAATACGGGCCACCTGTACCCACATGGTGAGCCCCACGGCAATGAACACCTGCCAGAAGCCCTTGCCCAGCGCCAGCGTGATGGCAAATACCAGCAGCAGCGTAGGTACCGACCAGATCACGTTGATCAGCCACATCACCACATCGTCCGTGCGGCCGCGGAAATAACCGGCCAAGGCGCCCAGCAGCACCCCGATACTGAGGGAAATGATCACCGCTATGCAGCCTACGCTGAGGCTAACCCGGGTGCCCACCAGCAGGCGGCTCAGGATATCACGGCCAAAACGGTCTGTGCCCAGCCAGTAGGTTTTACTGATGATGCGCTCCTCTGCAATGCGCTGCCGGATCACTTCAGCCGGCTCCTGCAAGGGCTGCTCCCGGCCATACCACACTTTAGCCAGGCTGTAATGCTCCGCTATGACCGTTTCTTCATCCACGTACTTTTGCACTACGATCCCGTTACCGGCAAAGCGCCATTTACGTACAGGCACATAAGTGAGCGGCGCCTCCCGGCCGTACAGCAGCCGTTCAAAAAATCCGGCCTGCGGCACCGTGCGCTCCTTCTGCAGGGCCAGCATGGTAATGCGGAAACCCGGGCGCTGCCCGCTTATTTCCAGCACCATGCGGTTGGCATAAGGCGTGCTGTCCGGCGCTATCCAGTAGGCCGTAATGCTGACCAGCACGGCCAGCGTTATCAGGCCGAGCCCGGCCACCGCGCCCTTGTTGCGCAGCAAGCGCTTCCATGCCTGGCGGCTGAAAGAGGACCGTATGTTAGCGGCGGGATGAATGATTAAAAATTGAAATGCTTAAGTTCTGAAAAATTTCTATCATTGCTGCGCAGTAAGTTACAAACTCTGCTGCGTATTGTGGAGGACATTCTATCACCCTATGGACAAACATCAACAGCCGGCCAAGTTCTTTATCAACCTGGGAGAAAAAATCTCGTTGCTTCCTGTACGTTACCTGTTCCTGTTCTTCCTGCTGATGGCGGCAGGCATATCCTGCCATGCCTGGTTCAGCTCACAGGATATGGAGCAATGGACCCGTTACAACAACTTTGTGATCTTCAAGCAATCCTTCTTCCACCTGCTGCATTACCAGGACCTTTATACGCACTACCCGGCGGAGCATTACGATGTATATAAATACAGCCCCTCCTTTGCCTTATGGATGGGGCTTTTCGCCTGGCTGCCGGACCTGCCGGGGCTGATCCTCTTCAACCTGCTGAATATGATCGTGCTGCTGGCAGCGCTGCGCAGGCTGCCGGTGGCAAAAGAGCGCTTTAACCTGCTGCTGCTCTTTATCCTGATAGAAACCATGATCTCCCTTACCAGCTCGCAAACCAATGTGCTGATAGCCGGCCTGCTGATACTGGCCTGGCACCTGCTGGAAAACGACCGGCCCTGGTGGGCGGCGCTGCTGATCGTTGTGACGGTGTACATCAAGCTGTTCGGCGTTGTGGCCTTTGCCCTGTTCCTGCTGTACCCTTCCCGCTGGAAAGCGGCCATCGCCACGCTGTGCTGGCTGATCGTACTGGGGCTGATGCCGCTGCTGGTGGTGTCCCCGGCGCAACTGCAGTTCCTCTATAAAAGCTGGGGCGACCTGCTAACGGCGGACCATGGCGCCTCTTACGGGGTGTCGCTGTACGGGTGGTGGCATACCTGGTTTGGATTTGATATGAACAAACAGGTGTTCGTACTGCTGGGGGCAGGGTTGTTCTGCCTGCCGCTGCTGCGTGTCCGCGCCTGGCGACAGCCCCTGTTCCGGCTGCTGATGCTGGCCTCTGTGCTGATCTGGGTGGTGATCTTTAATCATAAAGGAGAATCGCCTACGTATATCATTGCCATGACCGGCATCGCTATCTGGTATTTTACCCAGCGGCCCGGCGGTTTTCACCTGGTGCTGCTGCTGCTGGCACTGGTGTGCACCTCCTTCTCCTCCACGGACCTGATTTTTCCGTACAAACTGGCAAGAACGTATGTAGAACCTTATGCGGTGAAAGCGGTGTTTTGCAGTGTGATCTGGTTTGTATTGATTGCGGAGCAGTTGAAGCAATTAATAATTAAGAATTAACAATTAATAATCGTAATGCCGGTGTTTTAGCGAAACACAAGTGCTACAGGTATTATTAATTATTAACTGTTAATTATTAATTAACCGTTCGTCCCTTCCACTGGTAAGTACCAAACTTACCCAGCCAGCCTGCTATTACAATGTAGGGGATGTGGAACAACTGGCCCGGGATCACCCATAGCAGGAAAGTGGTTTTCCCGAAGAAGCGGGCCACCGGCACCATGAAATACAACTCCACGGTTATTTTAAACAGCAAAAATATCAGCAGCCAGTACCACCACAGGGGGAAAAACACCGCCGCTATTCCCATCAGCAGCAGCGCGGCATTCCAGAGGTACACCACGGCCAGCATCCAGGTAAGGCGCTTGTCGTCATACTTGTCCGCCTTGGACGACCAGCGAATACGCTGATGCATAAACGCTTTTAAGGTATCCACAGGCAGCGTGCGCACAATGGCCGCCTCATTTTTGAGATAACCAATACCATCCGGGTACCTGCGGTATACCTTATACATCAGCAGCATGTCGTCGCCGGAAGCAATATTGTCAATACCACTAAAGCCGCCCACTTCATAAAACACTGCTTTTTCATAGGCCAGGTTGGCGCCGTTGCACATAGTGCCGATCTTCAATTGCGTGACCGCGCCGGTAATGCCCTGCATGTTCATAAAATCGAGGGACTGCAGTATCTTGAAAAAGTTCCGCTCCTGGTAAAAGCTCACCGGGGCGGCAATAAATTTGCGCCCGTGGGTTTCGTAGTACTGCACCAGGGTTTCCATCCACTGCGGGCCCATAACGCAGTCCGCGTCCGTGGTTACAATTAGCGCACCGGTAGCCTGGCCTACGGCTATTTCAATGGCTTTTTTCTTGAAGGAGTTCAGGCGCTGCTCCCGGTCCAGGTGATCGGACAGGCGCAGCAACCGTACATTGGCTGCGGGGAAATCACGGACCACCTGCTCGGTATTATCCGCAGAGAAATCATCTATCACTATGATCTCCAGCAGCTCCGCAGGATAGGTTTGCCGTTGCAGGGCCTCCAGCAGGGGCGGCAGGTTCTGCGCCTCATCCCTTGCAGGTATAATAACGGTGACGCGGGTACGCCCGCTTACCGGCGCAGCCGGTGAAAAGACGGGCAACCGCTTCCAGCCGAGGCCATACCACAGCAGCAGCAGGCCGTAACCGGCGCCCAGCAACCCTATTATAACAAGCAAAATGTTCATAGCCATGTCCCTTGCAACGGGGGTCAAAAGTATATCATATTTTTAACATGATCTCTTTACCCAGTTCTTCGGACATGAGCTGATGCCCTTTATTGAGCACCAGTATCTCTCCTTTAATGGAGCCGTCTGCCAGGCGTCGGCCCAGCACGGCCGGCATAATACGGTCATATTTGCCATAAATGAGCAGGGTGGGAATATGGTATTGCGCCAGCAGGCGTTTGACCTTTTTAAGGTCCGGCAGCATCCTGCGCATGCACATCCACACCTTGTACACCAGCAGGCGCTTATCCAGCTTGTCCATGCTGAAAAAAGCGAACTTGTAAATGCTTTCATTCAGCCACCCCAGTTTGCGCACGGTGAGCAAGAGCCAGAAAAACAGTTGCGGATGCCAGGTGAAGTATTTAAAAAGACGACGGCCCAATACCGTACGGGTCACAAACATATGCCAGGGATTGTTCCTGATGCCATCGGGCGCCAGCAGCACCAGGTGCTGCAACTGCGGCGCCATAGCAGCGGCCAGGCACAGGGCCAGGCGCCCGCCCATGCTGTAGCCCAGCAGGGAGAACTGCTGCCGCTCCTGCCGCTGCAAGATCATGGCTACCAGGGCCTGCAGGTCATGGCCGGAGAAGGGCCGGTTCTCATTCCATTCTGTTTGGCCGTGAAAAGGCAGGTCCAGCCCTACAATGGTAAAACGCCGGCCCATATGCTTTACCAGGGGCAGGAAATGCATCGCACTCTCCCCAAAACCATGCAGGCATACCAGCAGTTGCGGGCCGCTGCCTTCGCAGATACCATGAAAACGGCTATTGGCATATGGCAGGAAAAATGAGGGCATAATTTTAACAGTAACAATTTTAATCAACTTTTGCCAATTGCCCCAAACTAAGTAAATTACGAATAGGCCGGTTGCTTGCATTCCTGACATCCTGCTCCTGCCTGTTTCAATATCAAATACGCTAAAAAAAGTTCAACATGGACGCAACAGTTGATAAAAAGGCCGCCTTGAAAGGGGCCGAATTCCTCGTAAAGGAAAGCGCCCCTTATGATGTGTTTGCCCCGGAAGATTTCACGGAAGAGCAGCGCATGATCAAGGAAATGGCGGAGCAATTTGTAGAAAAAGAGGTAACGCCGTTACTGGACCGGCTGGACAAGCTGGAGGAAGGGCTGATGCCTTCCCTGCTGGACAAAGCCGGCGAACAGGGCCTGTTGGGCGCCTCCTTCCCGGAAGCATACGGCGGGCTGGGAAAGGATTTTGTCACCGCTACCGTGATCAATGAAGCGCTGGGCTCCGGCCATTCCTTTTCCGTAGCCATGGCCGCGCATACCGGCATTGGCTCCCTGCCCATCCTGTACTTTGGTACGGAAGAGCAAAAGCAAAAGTATGTGCCCAAGCTGGCCACCGGCGAAATGAAAGGCGCCTATGCCCTTACGGAGCCCAATTCCGGCTCCGATGCGCTGAGCGCCAAAACCACCGCCAGGCTGACAGACGACGGGCAGCACTATATCCTTAACGGGCAGAAGGTCTGGATCACCAACTCCGGTTTTGCGGACGTGTTCACCGTATTTGCCAAAGTGGACGGCGACAAGTTCACCGCCTTCATCGTAGATAAGGATACGCCCGGCTTTACCCTGGGCGTGGAAGAGCATAAAATGGGCATCAAGGGCTCCAGCACCCGGCAGATCTATTTCCAGGATGCTAAAGTACCGGCAGCCAATGTGCTGGGCACCATCGGCAAGGGCCACCTGATCGCCTTCAACATCCTGAACATCGGCCGCCTGAAGCTGTGCGCCGCCGCGCTGGGCGCCTGCAAAAGGTCCATTACCAACACGGTGCAGTATGCCAATACCCGTGAGCAGTTCAAACAACCCATCGCCAACTTTGGCGCCATAAAACATAAACTGGCCGAAATGGTGATCCGCACCTGGATGTGCGAATCCTCCCTGTACCGCACGGCCCAACTCATAGAACTGCAGGAGCAGGAGCTGCTGGCTGCCGGCAAACCCTTTAACGAAGCGGTGCTGGGCGCAGCGGAAGAATATGCCGTGGAATGCGCCATCCTGAAAGTAAACGGATCAGAAGTGCTGGACTATGTGGTGGACGAAGGCGTGCAGATACACGGGGGCAACGGCTTCAGCGATGAATACGTGATCTCCAAATCCTACCGCGACGCCAGGATCAACCGCATATTTGAAGGCACCAACGAAATAAACCGCCTGCTTACCCTGGACATGACGCTGAAACGCGCGATGAAAGGCAAGCTGGACCTGATGACGCCCGCCATGAACGTGATGAAGGAGCTAATGAGCATACCGGAATTCGGCAGCGACGATGAAACACCCTTCAGCGCGGAAAAGAAACTGCTCGGCAACCTGAAAAAAGCCATCCTGCTGGTAGCCGGCGCCGCCGTGCAAAAACTGGGCACCAAACTGGAACAGGAGCAGGAAGTGCTGATGAACATTGCCGATATGGCCATTGAGACCTTTACCGCCGAAAGCGGGCTGCTGCGTCTGCTGAAGATCGTGGACAAGGAAGGCGAAAGCGCCGCCGCCCTGCAGGCTGACATGGTGCGCACCTACTTCACGGATGCGGCGGACCGTATCCACAAGTACGGCAAAGACGCCATCAACAGCTTTGCAGAAGGCGATGAACAACGCATGATGCTGCTGGGCCTGAAACGTTATACCAAAACAGCGCCCCTTAATACCAAGGACGCCCGGAGACGGATAGCGGACAAAATGATCGGGGAGAACCGGTATGCCTGGTAAGGTGCGGTTATGGTTATTTAATGCATTAGCATATATTTGAAGATGTATTGACGTGTTGATGTGATGCCTGGATGTTGCATCAACACATCAATACATCAAGAAGACGGGATCATGATGAAACTAATGCGACGCCGCCTGTTGGGAGTGATGGCTTTATTATGTATACAGCAGCAGATCATTGCACAGGCCTTTATACACCTGCAACAACCTACCCGGGAACAGAACAATGTAAACAGCCCCCGGCAATTCCTGGCGGGGCGCACCTGCAAAAGCTGCGCACTGCGCATTAATAACGACAGCATTTACGTATATCCTACCGGCACTTTTGCCATTAAGCGGGAGCTGGGCGCCGGCCGTACTGCTTTTACGGTGACCGCTACCGATACGCTCACCGGCCGCAGCGCCAGCAGGCAGGTAGTGTACTACTACCACCCCCTGCCGCCGGCCAAAGCCACGCCTGTTTTTAAGATCGATTATTTCAGCATCAGCCCCCGGGGTAACCTGCAGGTGACCGAAGGCGATACCCTGCGCATTAAAATGAAAGCCTTCCCCGGCTGCAGTGCCACCTGGATCAACGATATGCCGCTGCGGGAGCTGCCGCCCGCGCAAAGCGAGGGCCTGCCCGGTTTCTACGAAGGCGTATACGTGGTCAAAGCAGCGGACAGCCTGCTGAACGGCCGTATCACCATCACGCTGAAAGACGGCGAGGGCCATACCACTTCCCGCCACAGCCCCAACACCTACCGCTACCTGCCCAACAACGGGCTGTTTACCGGCCGCACCATCGATAACATGACCTACCTCACCACTGCCGCCCGCGGCGACCGCCTGGGACCGGAAAAGGCCGGCTACCTGGACGAAGGCGTGCTGCTGCACATCAGCGGACGGGAAGACAATTATTATAAAGTAAGACTGTCTGCCCGGCACAGCGCCTACATACCGGAAGCGCTGGTAGATACCGCCACCCTGGCGGAGCCGTCGCCGGTCAGCATCGTTACCCAGGCCAGGGTATGGGCGGATGATCAGTATGATTACGTGTCCGTGCCGCTGGCGGACAAGCTGCCCTATCTTTCCACCCAGGAAGTGCGGCCGGGTAAGATCATCGTGGATGTGTACGGGGCCTATGCGGAAGAAGGGTTGAGCGCCCAACTGGGCAGTACCCGCGAAATACGGCGGGTAGCCTGGCAGCAGGTGGAGCCGGAAGTGTTCCGCATAGTAATAGACCTGCAGCATGCCTTCCCCTGGGGCTACCAGTTGTACTACGAAGGCAATACCCTGACCGTAAAGATAAAGCCTACCCCGGCCAGCCTGCGGCTGCGCGACCTGACCATAGGCGTGGACGCCGGGCACGGGGGCAGCAATGTAGGCGCCAGGGGGCTTACCGGTACCTACGAAAAGGAAATGACCCTGACCATTTCCCGGCTGCTGACAACCGCGCTGGAAAAAGAAGGCGCTATCGTACTTACCACCCGCACCCGGGAGCAGTTTGTGGCCAACGAGGACCGCCTGCTGTATTTCCGCCGCACCAACCCGGACCTGCTGCTGAGCATACACCTCAATGCCTCCGGCAACCCGGTGGATATCAGCGGCACCGCCACCTACTACAAGCACCCCTTCTGCGAGCCGCTGGCCCGCGCCATCTATAACAGGATGCTGGAAACCGGGCTGAACGGCTTCGGGTGCAATGGCGGCTTTAATTTCATCCTGAACAACCCTACGGAATTCCCGGACGTACTGGTGGAGACCCTCTTCCTCAGCCACCCGGCAGACGAGGCCCGGGTGCTGGACCCGGATTTCCGGCAGGAAATGGTGCAAAAGATCATCCAGGGGCTGAAGGATTTTTTGGAGGAATGTAAAATGTAAAATGACGAATATAAAATGTAAAAGTTGGTGGCAATGTTTCATTAAACCGGTAAGGCTGCGTTGGAACGCTTCCTCCAACTTTTACATTTGAAATTTTACATTTAGAATTTGACATTCCCGGTATAATAAAAGGTTATCGGCAATAACCTTTTATTATGCCGGCAGGAGCGGCAATAGTCCACTAATACGGTAGATTATTAATATATTTGCCAATCCTTTCATAGTTTTAGCCATGAAAGCCTGGCTTGAAAGAAGGCATAAAAAAACAGATATGTCAGACGAGATCAAAGCATTTAACGATTACCGGGCCAGGATGAACGAGGTCATCCTGGGGAAACAGAACAAGGTGATCAACCGGCTTTTTAACCTGGATACCAATACCTATGCGGAAGGTGCGCTGAGCACCAAAGTGAAGGAAATGCTGGGCCTGGTGTCCTCCATGGTGCTGCGCTGTGACGACTGCATCCGGTACCACCTGGGCAAATGCCATGAGCAGGGCGTGACCACCGAGGAAATGTATGAAATATTTGCTGTAGCCAATATTGTGGGCGGCACCATCGTGATACCCCATACCCGGCGTGCGGCAGAGTACTGGGAACTTTTAATTAATAATGAATAATTAAGAATTAATAATATGCGTAACATTATTGCCCAGAGCAACACTTGTGTTGCAGATATTATTAATTATTCATTCTTAATTCTTAATTAATTTTGTGGTATACCTCTAATATAAAACAATGTCAACAACTACTATAAACACACCAGCGCAAACGCTAACGGCCAAAGATTTTGCAACGGACCAGGAAGTACGCTGGTGCCCTGGCTGCGGGGACTATTCCATATTAAAACAGGTACAGACCATTATGCCGGGGCTGGGTATTCCCCGTGAAAATATCGTGATCATCTCCGGGATCGGGTGTTCTTCCCGCTTCCCGTACTATATGAACACCTATGGGATGCACTCTATTCACGGGCGCGCTACCGCTATTGCCTCCGGCCTGAAAGCTACCCGCCCGGAACTGAGCGTATGGGTAGTGACCGGCGATGGCGACGGCCTGTCCATTGGCGGCAACCATACCATCCACCTGCTGCGCCGCAACTTTGACCTGAACGTGATGCTGTTCAATAACCAGATATACGGGCTCACCAAAGGCCAGTACTCCCCTACTTCAGAGGAGAACAAGGTGACCAAGTCCACTCCCTTTGGCAGCATAGATCATCCCTTTAACCCGCTGGCCCTGGCCCTGGGTGCGGATGCTACATTCATTGCCCGCAGCATGGACCGCGACCCCAAGCACCTGCAGGAAATGCTGAAACGCAGCCACGCCCACAAAGGCGCTTCCTTCCTGGAAATATACCAGAACTGTAACATATTCAATGACGGGGCTTTTGAAGTATTCACCGAAAAAAGCACCAAGGCGGAGGAAGCCATCTTCCTGGAACAGGGACAGCCGCTGGTGTTCGGTGCGCAAAAGAACAAAGGCGTGCGCCTGGACGGCCTGAAACCAGTAGTGGTAGAGCTGGGCGGCGAGTACAGCGCCAGCGACCTGTGGGTACATGACGAGCAGGACTTCTATAAAGCGCAGCTCCTGACCCGCATGTTCGACGATCCGCGTATTGAAGGTCACCTGCCCCGCCCCTTCGGCGTGTTTTACCAGGCCAGCCGTCCTACCTACGAGGACAGCATGGCCCTGCAGATCGAGCAGGCCATTGCCCAGCGCGGCGCCGGCGACCTGGACAAACTGCTGGCCGGCCGGGAAACGTGGACGATCAGGTAAGTAAAAAAGAAAAAATTAAAAAGAAAAGGAGCGAGTGATATACATCATTCGCTCCTTTTCTTTTTCTTTTTTACTTTTTACTTAAAACTACCAGCCCGGGTTTTGCCCCAGCGCGGGATTCACCAGGCGGTCTGCTTCCGGTATGGGGTACAGGTAGTACTTATCATTCCATTTCCGGGTAATGTGGCTCAACCAGGTAAGCTCTCCGCTGGTACCCTGCGAAAGCCGCTGCGGGTTGGTGGAACCGTCGCCAAGGGTGGGCGCTACGTTTATGTAGGTAACACCGGGCAACTGGGTGGCGGGCGCCTGCTGGTAGAACACTACATCATTCACGCCATCGCCGTTCAGGTCCATCGGCACATCCAGGGCAGGCACATAAAAGCCGTTCCATACCTGGTCCATCAGCTCCCCGCGTTTCCAGCGTACAATATCATAAAAGCGGAATCCTTCCAGTGCCAGCTCAATGCCTCTCTCCCTTCTTATCTCCAGCAGGGCCGGGTCCGTAATGCCGGGGAAATAATTCGCAGTAAGGTAGGGATCAGCCGTTACCGGTTTAGCGGTGAGCCCGGCGGTAATACCAGCCCTGCTGCGCAGTGCGCCGATCGTTTCGCTCCAGTCTGCATCCGTAAAGGCGCCCAGCTCGGCTTTGGCCTCCGCATAATTCAGCAGCACTTCTGCATACCGGATAATGGAGATGGAGTTATCATTCCGGTTGCCGCCGTCATAGTAGGTATCGTCCAGGCACCACTTAATAGGCTGGTAGCCGGTATAAGTGTAAGAGAATACGGGCGGGGCCGGTGCTGCTGCACCGCCGTTGATACGTTTGTAGTCGCCCATGCGGATGGTCTGCTGCAGCCGCTTGTCCCTTCCTTTTACTTCCTCCGCAAAAGGCAGGGTAGCATAACCGGCTTTGGAGGTAAAGGGCGTGCCGTCAATATTCAGGTAAGTATTGATAAAGGTCCGGGTGAAACTTACCCTGGAACCGTAGGTAGAGCTGGTCCACCACCAGTTGGCGTCATTGAACACGCTGAGCTCGGGATCGCAGATAGCGGCCAGCATCACCTCGGAAGCTACCGGGGCTTTGCTGATGAACAACTGCCGGTAGGACATATCCGTGCCATTGGCGGTGTTCAGCGTAAAACCGGATTCGTCCATCACGGTGCGGGCGGCATTCATGGCTTCGGTCAGCCAGCGGTCTGCGGTGCCTTGCAGGTTGTATTCCGTATGATACTTCCTGAAAGTGCCCTCAAACAGGCATACCCTTGATTTAAAGGCATAGGCCACGTATTTGGTGATCAGGCTGCGGGAATCATCCTCCAGGGTAGTAATGCTGGCGCAGGCGGAATCCAGGTCGGCCAGTACGGAGTCCATGACCAGCGTGCGGGAGTCGCGCCCCTTGTACAGGTCCGGATCGTCAATGCTCATGGTCTTGTTGATCCAGGGCACATCGCCAAACCTTTTTACCTTATCGAAATAGAACCATGCCCGGAAGAACTTTGCCAGCCCGATGTAGTGCCGCCTTACAGCCGGCGCTATTTTGGGGTTGGTGCAGTTCTCAATGAAGTAATTGATATTACGCAGCTCATCCCAGTCCCAGCCGTCACTTTGCTGGGGACCATAGGCGCCGGCCCGCAGAAAATCGGGCACCTGTGTCCTGGCGGCGTAGTCGGCCATGGCGTCGCCCTTATGCACATCATTGGCCATAGGCAACACTTCATAAAAGGAATTTGCATAGGTGGCCAGCCCTGTTTCACTGCCGAATATCGTTTCGCCGGTGGCCGTATCTTTCGGCACCTGGTCCAGGTCCTTGGTGCAGGCAGCAAAAAGGAGGGTGGAAAAGACCAGTAGCCGGGAATATTTTATACGCATATGTATCGCTGTATTTTAAGTTTTACAAAGTCTGGTTATAAAGTCACGGACAGGCCGAAGGTGATGCTCTTCAGTATCGGGTAGTTGTTACCGTTACCACTGGTGCCGCTGGTCAGCACCCGGTCTGATCCCTGGATGCTTTCCACATCCAAGTCCCTGGTGATGCGGTAAAGCGGCGACCATGACCATAGGTTTTCACCGGATACGAACACCCGGGCATTGCTGATCCCGATCCTGCTGACCAGGTGTTTGGGCAGGTGGTAGCCCAGTTGAATATTTTTCATACGGATGTAGGCCACGTTCTGCAGGTAACGGGTTTGCGCCGTCAGCTCACGCGTATCGCCCAGGGCCACATATCCTTTATAGCGGGGGAAATAGGCATCCGGGTTTTCCGGCGACCAGATATTGCCCAGCATGGATTTGGGAATATCATTATACGGACGGTTATACTGCCCCCAGAAGGTGCCTGCTTCGCCGCCGGGCCACCAGTCCTGCTTGCCTACGCCCTGGAAGAACACGCTGAAGAAAAAGTTGTTCCAGTCTGCATCCAGGTTAATGCCGTAAGTATAACGCGGGGTGGCGTTACCGATCACTACCCGGTCGCCGGGGTTCGTTACCGTTTTATCACCGTAGCTGATCACGCCATCGCCGTTCACGTCCCTGAACTTGATATCGCCGGGCAGCCATTTGCCGCCGGTAGAAGCGCTTAGCAGGGCCTGGCTGGGAGATTTTGCCACATCTTCTTCGGAGGTAAAGAAACCCTCTGTAACATAGCCCCATATTTCTCCTACCTGCTGGCCGGTGTAGTAATCACTCAGGTTCTTGTTGGGATTGTTATACTTGGTGACCTCCGACTGGTAATCTGCCAGCACCAGGCGTACGCCGTACTGGAAGGGTTTGGCAGACAGGCTGAAGCGGTCGTTCCAGGCCAGGGATACTTCCCAGCCTCTGGTCCGCAGGTCGGCATAGTTGCCTTTGGGCACGCTCGTACCAAACACTGCGGGGAGCGTCATGCCCACGGTAAACATATCGGTAGTGTTACGGATATATGCATCGGCCGTTACACGCAGGCGGTCCGACAACAGGCCCAGGTCCAGGCCCAGGTTCTGCGTAGTGGAGGTTTCCCAGGTAAGGCCGTCCGGTATCACACCGGGCTGGCTGGTTTTCTGCGGGCGCACGCCGTTGAGCACCAGACCCGATTGTGAAATGGAAAATTTTTCCTGGAAAGCATAGGAGCTGATGTTGCCATTGCCCAGGGAGCCCCAGGAGCCGCGGATCTTCAGGTCAGAGATGATCTCCTGCGGCACATGCCAGAAAGATTCGCGCGATACGCGCCAGCCGGCAGATACAGAGGGGAAGAAAGCGTACCTTTCATCCGCCGGGAACTTGGAAGAGCCGTCATACCGGCCATTCACCTCCAGCAGGTACTTATCATTGTAGATGTAATTCAACCGGAAAAAGCCGCCCAGAATATTCCATTTTTCCCAGCCGCCGGAAGTCGTAACCGACTGGCCCAGGGCCAGGTTAATGTCCTCCGCATCTTCAGAGATCAGCCCGTTGCGGGAAGTGGTCAGTCTTTTGTAGGTAGACTGCTCGTAGTTGTAGCCCAGCATGGCCTTTACATAGTGGCGGCCTGCAAAGCGGTTCTCATATTCGCCGTAAATGTTGGCCGCCAGGTATTCCGTTTGCCGGTAGGTATTCTGCAGATCGTTGGTATTGGTGCCTACATACTCTATCACGCCCGGTATACGGCTGTAGGGCACAGGCACGCGCCGCTGCTTTGCAGTACTGTCCGTGTCCTGGAAAGTGAAATTACTTTTGATCCGGAACTTGTTATCGAAGAACTGGGCGGAAAGGCCGGTGGTATTGCGGATAACGCGCTGGTCCATATCGATCCCGTTCTTGCCATAGTAGAAGTCTCCCACCGTATAGGCGGCAGAGTAAGTAAGCGTGCCATCCGGGTTCAGCAGCGGCGACATGGGATGCCCTTCATCCGCCAGGTTACGCCATATACTGCCGCCTTCTCCCACATTCAGCGGGTTATGGTACTTCGAGTAAGAGTAGTTGGTGCTATTCTCCAGTTGCAGCCAGGGCAGCAGCTCGATAGTGCCTTTTGCACGGAAATTGTACATCCTGTAATCATCGGAATTATAGCGGAACAGCCCGTCCTGGCCATAGTACCGGCCGGTCACGTAAAAGCTGGTCTTGCCGCTGCTGCCGGAAAGGGAGAGGTTATGCTCCGTAGCGCCGGTAGTGTTCTTGTACAATTCCTTATACCAGTCCGTACTGCCGTAATACACGTACTCCCCGTTAGGCCCCACCTCTACTTTGGGCAGGCTGGGATCCTTGGAGCGGCGCTCAAATTCAGCCAGGTATTCCTGGGAGAACTTCACGGTCTTGTTCACGTTCTGCGGCGTCTGGGAATAGTCGTTCCAGGCGGTCCATGCTTCGTTGAACATCTTGGCGTACTGGTAACCGTCCGTCACCACATCGGGTACCGTAGTAGGGCTTTTGATGGAGTGGCTTACCGAATAGGTAATGCTGGTCTTCCCCTTGGCAGGTTGCTTGGTAGTGATCAGCACTACGCCAAAAGCGCCCCGGGCGCCGTAAATGGCGGCGGAAGATGCATCTTTCAGCACCGTGATGGTAGCAACATCATTCGGGTTGATCAGGCTGGGATCGCCTTCCACCCCGTCTATCAGCACCAGCGCATTGCCGCCCTGGCCAATGGAGGTAGTGCCCCGGATATTGAATGCAGGCGCCTGTATGGGCTTACCATCACCCATGACAAGGTTAAGGTTGGGCACCACGCCCTGCAGGCCCTGGGTGAGGTTGGTCAGGGAGCGGTTCTCCAGCACTTCCGGCCCTACCTGGTCTACCGCGCCGGTCAGGTTGGCTTTCTTCTGCGTGCCGTAGCCCACCACGATCACTTCTTCCAGCGATTTGTTATCGGGCTTCAGCTTCACGGCCAGTGAAATATGCCCGTCTGCCGTTACCATGTAGCCACTCATTTCCCTTGGCGCATAGCCAATGCTGGAGAACTTGAAGGTGTAAGGCCCTCCTTCGGGCAGGCGTGCAAACTGGAAAACGCCTTTTTCATCTGTAAAGGTGCCGGTGGAGTAGCCGGTAGCCGTGTTAACGGCGCCTACGGTCACCCCGAACAGGAACTGGCCGGTGCTGTCCTGCACCACGCCTTTTACCGCCGGCTGCGCAACGGTTTGCGCCATGCTGCTGCCGGCACAGATCAGCAACCCCAGCGTCAGCCACATGTATACATGCGCTTTCATAAAATGCATACGAGTACCATTTAATACCATAAATCGCGTTTTTGATATTATCAGAAATAATAGAATATGTGATGTGAATACCGCCTGTCTAAAGATTATGGTTTAACCGCTGACAATGTAAAGCCGGTACTGTCCTCTTTTACCTGCAGTCCGTTCAGGGCACTGATCGTATTCAGGATATGTGATAATGAATCGTTCGCTGTAAACTCGCCGCTGAAATAATACTGGCGGAGCTCCTTTTGCGGATAGTGCAGCGGAACACCGAAATGCGCTTCCAGGGCCGCCAGCACGGTAGTCAGCCGCTGGTTCTCAAATACCAGTCCGTTAACAGCAGCCGGCGCCGTTTCTTCTACCTGCCGCTGCGTTGCGGGCTGCGGCACTGCCGGTTCCTTTTCCCCGAATGACTGCACGGCCCAGGTACCCTGCTGGTAGCGAAACTCCTTACCGGGCAGGAGGTCTATCTCTTTCCCCGCCGTTCCTGCTATGGCCGGTGTCCCTATCCGTATCCTGCCGCTGAACAGCTTAATGTTCGTTCCTTCTCCTGCCTTGTCAGCATATACAAAAAAACGTGTGCCCAATACCGTTATATCCAACTTTCCCGTATGGACCCTAAAAGGATGGGCCTCATTTTTCGCCACATCAAACAGCGCGTCGCCCTGTAGCAGCACCTGGCGGTTGTGCCTGAAGTCCTCCGGGAACTGAATGGTGCTGCGGCCTTCCAGCAGCACCAGCGATCCATCCTGCATGCGTATAGCCTTTACCGTATCCAGCGGATTGGTTATGGTGATCATGGCCGCGGCTACCGGGGCGCTGTTCCCGCTGTCGCCAGCCTGGCGCTGCTGCCACCACAGGAAGCCGGACACGGATACCAGCACACACAGCATGGCGGCCACCGCCAGCCTGCGGTAATGCACGCGCCTGGTTTTGGGCGCTGTTGTGCTGATGGCCTGCATCACCGCCTGCTTCATGGCAGCGGAGCGGGGCGTAAATGCCTGCTCCTGCGTAATGAGATCCATCCATTCCGCTTCGCCCAGGTAGCGTTCCATCTCATCGGGATGATCATGTAAATATTGCGCCACCAGTGCTCTTTCTTCCGCGTCACATGCATTGTTTAAAAAGCGGGTAATTAAAGACGGATCTAATTTCATCTGATTCCTTTCGCCTTTAAATACGATAAACAGGAAAGGCACTCCCTACTGTTAACATTAATTTAAAACAGCCACTCCTGCAACTGGCGCACGGCATGGCTGACCTGGTGCTCTACGGTGCGGGGAGAGATCTGCAGGCGGTGGGCAATTTCCTTGTAGGTGAGGCCTTCCAGGCGGCTCATGCGGAAAATAGTGCGGCGGACGGGGGGCAACCGGTCAATGGCTAACTGCAGGCGTTCCATTACTTCTTTTTCCTCGTACAGGGAGGAGGTTTCCGTAACGGTTTCCAGTTGCTCGCGGATCACGTGCATGCGCTTACTGGCTACGGCCTCGGTCCGGAGCTTATCTATTAAAGTAGTGCGGGCAATGCGGAACAGTTGTATGGGCAGGTCAATATCCGGGGCCAGGTGCCGCCGGTGGTTCCAGAGTTTGATAAAGGTAAGCTGCACCAGCTCTTCTGCCAGGAAATCAGAGCCGGTCTTTTTCCTGAGGAAGAAAAACAGGTGGGTATGGTATCTGTCAAAAAAATCTGCGAATGCGGTTTCATCATCATGTCTGATCCTGTCCAGCAACTCCATGACACTTCAGGTATTTGAAAAATGATACGGTGTAGATACGGGGAACAAAATTAGAATATGGAAAAGAGCCGGCAGGTTATCTTTATGTGAAGAGATGGTAAATCAGTGTCCCAGGCCTGCTGCATCAAACAGCACCTTGTAGAGCAGCACTACGCCAAACAGCACCATGCTGGCGCCCGCAATGCGGTTGAGCCACACCACGTTGTTCAGCGTGAGCTTATGCCGGATCTTGTCGCTCACAAACACTTTTAAAATATCCATGGACAGTACAAAGGTGAGACAAACAATATACATCACCAGGCGGTGGCTGACGGTAGTGGCGCTGTTGGCTACGCACACGCCCAGCCAGAATATCATTACGCCGGGGTTCAGGGTGTTCATGAGGAAACCGGCCAGCCATATTTTCAGGTAATCATGGGTGCGGAACATTTCCGGTTTCTCTTCCCCGGTGCTGATCCTGATCTTCTTAAAGAACAGCCCGTACAATCCCATGCCTACCAGCATCACGCCCCCTACAACGCCTATGCTCCTTTTATAATCTTCCAGCCCCACGATAAAGGAAGTAGCGAGGTTACCTACCAGCACAAACACGATATCGCTGAGGGATACACCGAGCACAAAGCTGATGCCGGCCTTAAAACCATTATTCACACTGTATTTGATGATGGCGAATATAACCGGCCCCACCGATACTGATAGAAATACTCCCAGCCCTAATCCTGCTACGATTGCTGCTACCATGCCTTAAAATTCCAAATCCCAAATCCCAAATTCCAAACCTTGAAGAAGTGTCAAAAATAAAAGCAGTATGCTTTTAGTCCGGACCTTTGTTTTCATTTTGGGATTTGGAATTTGGATTTTGGAATTTATTTACCTACAGTTTTTGTTTCCAGGAAATGCTCCCAGTCCTTCAGTTTGTCGCCCTTCAGTACCCGGGGAAACTTGTTCATAGCGCCCTCCTTGCCTTTACAGCGCAGGTAGTCGATAAACACCTCGTTGGGCAATACTTCCACAAACACCTCTTTTAAAGCGGAGGTTCTTTCCACAGCGTAATCGTCATTCACCTCGCAGAGGGTCTGGTCAATGATCTCCCGCACTTTGGCGGCATCTACAGACACATCGTTGGTGCCTACGTACCAGCGGTGGGCAAACAGGTTCTCATAAGGGAACCCGGCAATGGTAAATTCCTTTACCGTAATGCCCAGCTTTTTCTGCACGGTATCAATGGCCTTGTTCATATTGTCAATGCTCATATGCTCCCCGCACAGGCTCAGGAACTGCTTGGTACGGCCCACGATCACGATCTCGTGCTCTTTCACGGAAGTGAACTTCACCACATCTCCTATCAGGTAGCGCCAGGCGCCGGCGCAGGTGCTCAGCATCACGGCGTATTCCACATCTTCCACCACCTCGTGTATCATGTAGGATTTGGGATTGGGTTTTACCTCCCCGTCCGCATCAAAATTATCTTCGTTAAAGGGAATGAACTCAAAGAAGATACCGGCGTTCAGCACCAGCTTGATGCCTTTGGTACCGGGCCGGGCCTGGAAACCGAAGGAGCCTTCGGAGGCCATATAAGTTTCAATGAAAGTGATGGGCTTGCCCAGCAGCTTCTGGAAGCTTTCCCGGTAGGGCTCAAAAGAAACGCCCCCGTGTATGTAAATGGCCAGGTTAGGCCATATTTCGTGAATATTTTTTACGCCGTGGTATTTGATGATCTCCTCCAGCACGATCTGTACCCAGGCAGGCACGCCGCATACGGTGCCTACGTCCCACTGCGGGGCCTTTCTCACGATCAGCCGGATACGCTGCTCCCAGTTGGGCTTTTTGGAGATGCGGCCGCCGGGCTTGTAAAAGCGCCGGAACCAGCGGGGAATGTTCTTGGCCTGTATGCCGCTCATGTCACCTTCGTAATAGTCGCCCTTTTCGTACAGGGAGGTGGTGCCCCCCAGCATCAGGATGCCTTTCTCGAATGATTTGGACGGTATGTTGAAGTTGGCCATGGAGTAGAGCTGCTTCACCCCTACTTTCTTTACCGTGCGCAGCATGTCGCGGGTAACAGGGATGTGCTTGCTGGCGGACTCCGAGGTGCCGGAGCTGAGAGCGAAGTACTTTACCTTTTCCGGCCAGCTTACATTGTCTTCCCCTTCCAGGCACTTGTGCCACCACTCCCGGTACATCTTATTGTAATTATGCACCGGTATGCGGGTGCGGTACTGGGCCATAAAGTTAGGACTGTCCAGTATCTCCTGGAACTTGTAGTGGCGGCCGAACTGGGTGCCCTTGGCCTTCATCAGCAGGCGGTGCAGTACCTGGAGCTGGTATTGGCGTGGTGTTCCTAACTTGACCGTGAATTTTTTACGGATGCGTAGTGACCTGGATATAAGATTACCGATGATGGCCATTAATTTCCTTCACATTATTTGAAATGCAAAAATACACTAATTAGTTGTAAGTGTCCTACCTTTGCGGCATGTTAAAAGCCACATTACTCAAAGCTACGCAAGCCGGAGGAAAAATCTTACAGGAATATTTTAACGGCAGCTTCCAGATAGACAGTAAAAGTACCGTTAACGACCTGGTGACGGAGGCTGACAAACAGGCGGAAAACGCCATTATCGGTACCATCCGGGCCACGTTCCCGGATCACTATATCCTGAGCGAGGAAGCCGGGGAGATCAGCACCGCTTCCAATATCAAATGGATCATAGACCCGCTGGACGGCACGGTGAACTTTGCCCACGGTATTCCGCTGTGCTGCGTATCCATTGGAGTGGAAAAGGATGGCGAAATGATACTGGGGGCGGTGTACAACCCCTTTATGAACGAATTCTTCTTTGCGGAGAAAGGCGCCGGCGCCACCCTGAATGACCAGCCCATCCGCGTATCCGGCAAAAGCCACCTGGCCAATGCCTGCCTGGTGACCGGCTTCCCCTACACCTGGGAAGAGCAGGACAACGACCCGGTAGCCGTGTTTGGCCGCTTCATCCGGGAGGGTCTGCCCCTGCGCCGCCTGGGATCCGCCGCCATAGACCTGTGCTGGGTAGCCTGCGGACGCTTTGACGGCTTTTACGAGCACAAGCTAAACGCATGGGACTCTGCAGCCGGCTTTATTATTGTGGAAGAAGCCGGGGGCAAGGTGACTGACTTCAGCGGACAGCGCTTTTCTCCCCACCAGAAAAAGATCATTGCCACCAACGGCAAAATACACAGCGAGCTGCTGGATGCCGTAAATGGCAAATAAACCATACCAACACATGAGCGAAGAAAGGACGGAAGTCAGCTCCCTGGGGGAGTTTGGACTGATAGACTACCTGACCCGTAACATAGAGATACAGCAAGCCGGCACCGTTTTAGGCGTAGGCGACGATGCCGCGGTCATCGACCATTTTGGCAAGCAGACCGTGATCAGCACGGACATGCTGCTGGAAGGCATTCATTTTGACCTGATGTACACCCCCCTGAGGCACCTGGGCTACAAGTCCGTGGTAGTAAACCTGTCGGACATTTACGCCATGAACGCCACCCCTACCCATATTACCATGAACATCGGCTTCAGCAACCGCTTTTCCGTAGAGGCGCTCAGCGAGTTCTACGAAGGCGTGTACGCGGCCTGCGAGCGATACGGGGTAGACCTGGTCGGCGGCGACACCTCCTCTTCCCAAAAAGGGCTGGTGATCAGCGTAACGGCCATCGGGGAAGTAGCGCCGGACCAGTTCGTAAAACGCTCTACCGCCCAAAAGGGCGACCTGCTCTGCGTATCCGGCGACCTGGGCGCGGCCTTCCTGGGCCTGACCCTGCTGGAACGGGAAAAGAAGGTGTACCGGGAGCACCCGCAACTGCAGCCCGACCTGGAGAACCAGGCCTACATCATAGGCCGCCTCCTGAAACCGGAGGCCCGCAAAGATATCATTGCCTACCTGGAAGAACAGGATGTGCGCCCCACGGCCATGATGGACGTTAGCGACGGCCTCAGCTCCGAAGCCCTGCACATCTGCAGGCAAAGCAACCTGGGCTGTGTGATATACGAAGAGAAAATACCTATAGACGACCAGAGCAGGCAGCAGGCGCTTAAATTCGGCCTGGACCCTACGGCTTGTGCGCTGAGCGGAGGAGAAGATTATGAGCTGCTGTTCACTATCCGGCAGGAAGACCATGATAAACTGGTGCTGTCTGAACAGATCAGCGTGATCGGGTATATGACGGATATCAGCGAGGGCGCCCACATCGTCACCAAAGGCGGCAACAAATTCAAGCTGGTAGCACAGGGATGGAACGCCTTTGAGCAGTAACTACTCTTTCACTTCCACCGTCACGGCATCACTGTTATGCGTAGGCGGCAGCACTCCTGCAAACACGCAGAACTTCAACTGGTAAATGCCCGGCTGTTCCGGCATGTTCACCTGCATACGGATGAGGTGGCGCTGTAATGCACGGAACAAGCCTACATCTGTTCTTACCGGCGGCAGCCCTTCTTCTTTATTACGGACAAATGCATAGCCCAGCACAGCTTCATGCACGGTATCCTCCTGCACCGGCTGCCCGTAACCGTTGCGCAACTGGAGAATGAAGGTCATATGCTCCCCGGGCCTTACCTGCAGGCTTTTAATAGCCGGCACCAGCCGTACCAGGGAATAGGAATAGTACTGCGGCTGCATATAATACTCCCAGGTACCCTTTGCGGTATGCACACTATCGGTAACCGGCATCTCCATGCCCCGCTGGAAGGCGATCATCACCGGCTTGCCCCATAACTGCGTCTCCGTATCCCAGTAATTATACTGGTTGCGACGGGCATAGCGGCTGTTTACGCTGTAGGATAAACCATTATTGCTATAGAACATGTACTTGGAGGGCAACTGGTAGCTGTTCAGGAACACCACCGGCCGGTTGCCGGCCCTGGATTGCAGGGCAGCCGCCCACTCGCGGTTATGATGTATTTCCGGCCGGATCTCAATGCCCGGCGCAAAATCCCATACCATGTAGATCCTGGCTGCCAGCACCACTACCAGGGTGGCCAGGGTAAGGTACTGCAGCAGCTTCCAGGTGCCGCGGCGGCGGATGATGGCCTGGTGCGCCAGTATAACGGCCGGCGTAAACACCATCACCGTCCAGTTGGCCTCTACCCGCCCTTTATAGGTGCTGAACAGGAAGAACACCAGCACACCGGCAAGGCACACTTTCAGGGTACGCTCAAAGCTGCTCTGGATAGGGCATATAAAAGCATAGTACAGCAGCAGCCACCCGGCCAGGGGGCCGAATAACAGCAACTGGCCCAGTATGTATTCCAGGGTATAGCTGATATTGTAGGAAGCGGCGTTGCGCTCCACCAGGTGGTATTGCAGGGAAGGAAAACCGTGCGCGTACTGCCAGTAAAGATGGGGCAGCATCAACAGGGTGGTGAGCGCGCAGGCGGTATAGAACTTGAATACCCTCAGCAGGCTGGGGGTGGATACCACGGTAAAGAATACCAGCAGGATGCCATGGTACTTGCTGTAAAACATGAGGGCCATGCTGATGCCCAGCAACAGCGTATTGGTCCAGCTCTGCTGCTCCAGGAAACGCCGGTATACCCAGAAGTATACCGTGGCAAAAAATATCAGCGGCACATCCGGTACAGCCAGCATACCGCCTATCTGCATGGCGCCCATTGCGCCCAGCACCAGGTACAGGAGGCGGTTGTGCCGTTGCGGCAGCAGTTCCCAGGTGATCCACAGCGTCAGCACGTTGATCACCACCATCAGCAGGCGCACGCCCAGCTCGTTATGGAACAGGGCATAGCCCAGCTTTATCAGCAGGGCTATCATAGGCGGATGGTCAAAGTACCCCCAATCCAGGTGGCGGGAGTATACCCAGTAATAGGCCTCATCGTCCATAAGCTGGGTAAAGCAGGCCTGCAGCAGGCCCAGTAGCAGCCAGCCCAGTAAAAAGGCGTACTTGTAATGATCTTTAGTAAAAAAGCGTCTTAGTGCCGACATACAGTTTTTTATATCATCCTACTTACGTTCAGGTTCTCATCAAAGGCCACCATGCAGGCCTGGTAGCCGGCAGCAATGCGGCCCAGCTCCCGGTCCATGCCGGCCAGCGCGGCCGGGTAGGCGGAGGCCATGCGCAGCGCCTCGTCCAGGGGAATACCTACCTGCTGCACACAGTTCTTGACCGCCTGCATCATGGTGAGGCAGGAACCGGAAAGGGTGCCCTGTGCATTCACATAACGGTCCTTATCAAAAATATAGATATAGTCGCCGGTACGGCTTTCCGCCACCGCATCGGTGATCAGGAAAAGCCGCGGACCCATGATCTTTTTGCTGATACGGATGGATGCAAAATCCACGTGGATACCGTCCGCCACTACGCTGGCGCATACCCGGTCATGATCGTAGATAGCGCCTACCATGCCCGGGGCGCGGCTCTGCAGGGCAGACATGGCGTTGAACAGGTGGGTGGCAGCAGGAATGCCATTGTCAAAAGCAGTATAGGCCTGCCCGTAAGTGGCGTTGCTATGCCCGGCAGACACCAGTATGCCGGCATCCTGCAGTTGTTTTACCAGTTGGGGTGCGCAGCATTCCGGCGCCAGGGTCATCATTTTGATGATGCCCTGCCCCTGCTCCAGCAGGAGGTCAATATCCGCCTGCGCAGGGGTGGTAATGTACTGCTGCAGATGCGCGCCTTTCTTTTCGGCATTAATGAAAGGCCCTTCGAGGTGCAGGCCCAGCACGCCTTTCCCTCCCTGTTCCCAATACTGCCGTACCGCCTGTATGGCGCGCAGCATCACTTCCCGGGAACTGGTAGGCACGGTGGGCATAAACCAGGCGGCCCCGCCGCTGCGGCAGTACTCATAGGTAGCTGCCAGCGAAGCCATATCCGTGCTCAGGGGAAACAGTTGCCCGTTTCCGCCATATATCTGCAGATCTATCAGCGCAGGTGCCAGGGTAGCGCCCTGCAGGTCCACCGTTTCGCCGCTGCCCGGTACTTCCGATACCGGCAGCACGCCAATGATACGTCCATTGTCCGTGAGTACCGCATGGTCGTCCAGGAAGCGGTCGCCTGTGAAAATACGTGCATTGAGATAAGTAACCGGCATGGCAGTATCGTTAAAGTTCGTATAGTTCTAACGGTAGTCCGTCAGGATCTGTAAAGAAAGTGAACCGTTTACCGGTATGGGGATCGGTACGGATCGGTTCCGTTATAACACCCTGCTGCTGCAATTGTTGCACCGCCGTGTCAAGATCCCTTACTGCAAAGGCCAGGTGCCGCAGTCCGCAGGCTTCCGGGCGGCTGGGCCTTGGCGGCGGATCAGGGAAGGAGAACAGCTCTATGATGTATTGCGGCCCCAGGGCCAGGTCCAGCTTCCAGGACCGGCGCTCCTCCCGGTACACTTCCTGCACCACCTGCAGGCCCAGCACCTGCGTATAGAACGCCTTGCTGCGTTCGTAGTCAGCGCAGATAATGGCGATATGATGTACGGCGGCTATCAAAATACCTGGAATTTATCCGCGTCTTTCAGGAAGGGCAGTTTTTCCCTCACCTCCTGCAGGCGGGCGCGCTCCAGGGTGCAGGTGAATATATCTTCATCATGGCTCCTCCGGTAAACGATCTCGCCCAGCGGGTCTATAACGCTGCTGTCGCCCCTGTGGTAAATGTTGTTACCGTCATTTCCAACCCGGTTCAGGCCCACCACGTAACATTGATTTTCTATGGCGCGCGCCTGCAGCAATGTTTCCCAGGCAAGGCTGCGCCGTTCCGGCCAGTTGGCCACATTAATGAGCACATCATACGCCGGTGCGCCGGTTTCCGGCACAATAACGTTGCGCGCCCATACGGGAAAGCGCAGGTCGTAACAGATCGAGAGGTTGATCTTCCAGCCTTTTACCTGGGCAATGAGGCGCCGGTCGCCCGGCTGGTAATGTTCCTGTTCGCCGGCATAGCCAAACAGGTGGCGCTTGTCGTAAGTGCCGTATACGCCATTGGGCTGCATCCATACCAGGCGGTTCACATAGCGGTCATTATCCCTGATGATAAGGCTGCCGGTAATGATCACGTTCTTTTCCGCCGCTTTTCGCTTCATCCACTGCACGGCGCTGCCATCCATGGTTTCCGCCAGCTTTTCGGATTGCATACTGAAACCGGTGCTGAACATTTCCGGCAGCACGATCACTTCCGTACGGCCGGGAATAGCATTGATCTTTTCATCGAACATCCGCAGGTTGGCAGCGATGTCTTCCCAGTGCAACTGCGTCTGGATAAGTGTTACTTTCAGGTCTGACATGATAATACAAGTTGTGCTAAACGCCTGAAGCGCTATACGTCTATAATTTCTGCTATGGCCGCCTGCGCCAGCTCCGGCTCAAACCCCTTCTGCAGCAGGTACTGCATGGTTTTCTGCTTTTGCCTGAGCGGGTGCTGGCCCTGCAGGGTGGCGTACTTCTTTTCCGCCAGTTGCGCCAGCACACGGCGATAATCCGCCTCGTCTATTTCCTGCAATCCTTTTTTAATGCAGTAGGCGGATACCTGGCGGTGCTGCAGCTCCATCACGATCCGGCGACGGCCCCATTGCCTGCTGCGGAACTTGCCGCCGGCAAAGGCTTTGGCAAAACGCTCCTCGTTCAGGAAATTATCTGCTATCAGCTCCGCAATAATCGCTCCTGCGGCATCGCCCCACACACCCAGCTCCCGGCATTTCTGCAGGACCTCGCTATGGCAGCGTTCCTGGTAGGCGCAGTAGTGGCGGAGCTTTTGCAGGACAGTTGTATCCGTATTCATAAGACAAGCTGTCAGCGTTAGCTATCAGCTAATCGCTATTTCTTCACTATCATTAAGCGGGCATAATTCAGCATGATCTTTTTCTCGCCGCCACCCTTGGGAAATACTACGGTGGCAATGCGGTTATTGGGCGCGCCCTCCATGCTCAGGATGGTGCCAAACCCGAACTTCTGGTGCTCCACTTCCATGCCGGTTTCCATCAGGGCCGGGTCATCCGGCGCAAAGCCGGGCGAGGGTACATGCGTGCTGGCCGGGGCCGAAGCAGGCTTGGGCGCAGGGCGGGCAGCCGGCGAAGCCGCAGCGGCAGGCGTTTTTTTCTGCATGCGGTCAAACATATTGTTGCCGCCGCCATTGTTCCAAAGGCCACCGCCGCCGCCAAAAGTGTTGCGCATGGCGCCGCCACCGGCGTAGCTGCGGTCTATGAACTGCTCGGGCATTTCCTCTAGAAAACGGCTGGGCTCATTCTGCACCAGGCTGCCAAAACGGTAGCGGCTGTTGGCATACGTGAGCCACAGGCGGGATTTGGCGCGGGTAATGGCCACATAGAACAAGCGCCGCTCCTCTTCCAGCTCTTCCCGGGTATTGATAGACAGGGTGCTGGGAAAAAGGTTCTCTTCCAGCCCCACGGAAAATACTACGGGAAACTCCAGCCCTTTGGCGGCATGGATGGTCATCAGCTTTACCACGTCACTGTTCTCATCATCACCCTGATCCGCATCGGTCAGCAGGGTGATCTGCTGCAGGTAGGAGCCCAGGCTTTTATCCAGCAGCTCCCCGTCCTCGGTAGGTGTTTCCGTAAATTCCTTGATGGAGTTCAGCAGCTCCTGTATATTCTCATACCGGGCCAGGCCTTCAGTGGTCTTATCGTTGAACAGCTCTTTGACGATATTGGTGCTTTTACCTACCTGCACGGCCACATCATAGGCATTATGCTTGTCCATAATGGCCTGGAAGCTGCGGATCATAGTGACAAAGCCATCAATGGCTTCCAGGGTGCCGCCCTTGAAACCAAACTCCCGGGCGCGCTCCAGCACTTCCCAGAAGGTAATGTTGTGCTCGTTGCTGTAGATAACCGCTTTTTCTATGGTGGTTTTACCAATGCCTCTTACCGGGTAATTGATAATACGTTTCAGGCTTTCCTCGTCGCGGGTATTGATGGTAATGCGCAGGTAGGCCAGGAAATCCTTGATCTCCTTGCGCTGGTAGAAGGAAATGCCGCCGTAAATACGGTAGGGAATGGCCTTGCGCCGCAGGCTTTCCTCGAAGGAGCGGCTCTGGGCGTTGGTACGGTACAGGATGGCAAAGTCGCGGTTCTCATAATGGTTACGCAGCTTCTGCTCCGCAATGGTATCCGCCACGTGCTTACCTTCCTCGTTGTCCGTCATGGTGCGCACCAGCTTTATCTTTTCGCCCTCCATGTTATTGGTCCAAAGGGCTTTTTCTATCTGGCCTTTGTTATGCGCGATCACCTCGTTGGCCACGTTCAGGATGGACTTGGTGCTGCGGTAGTTCTGCTCCAGCTTTACCACCCTGACGTCTTCATAATCCTTTTCAAACTGCAGGATGTTCTGGATGGTAGCGCCGCGGAAGGAGTAGATGCTCTGCGCATCATCCCCCACCACGCAGATGTTCTCGTGCACGGCGCCCAGCAGCTTGATGATCTCGTACTGGGCCGGGTTGGTATCCTGGTACTCGTCGATCATGATGTACTTGAACTTGTGCTGGTACTTGTGCAGCACTTCGGGGAACTGCTTCAGCAGGATGTACATTTTGAACAGCAGGTCGTCAAAATCCATCGCCCCGTTCTTGAAGCAACGCTTGGCGTACATCTCGTATATCTTACCGATCATGGGCCGGTTGCCCCGCATGTCTTCCTGCTGCACGTAGTAATCATGCTGGTATTCCTCCGGGCCCATCAGGCTGTTCTTGGCCGCGGAAATGCGGTTGTATACAAAGTTGGGCTTGTAGTGCTTGTCGTCCAGGTTCTGCTCGTTGATGATGGTCTTGATCACGCTTTTGGCGTCGTCGGTATCGTAAATGGTAAAGTCGTTGGGATAACCGAGGCGGTGGGCTTCTGCGCGTAACAAGCGGGCAAATACGGAGTGGAAGGTGCCTATGTACAGGTTGCGGGCTTCGCTGCCGCCGAGTATCTTTTCCACGCGCTCTTTCATTTCGCGGGCAGCCTTGTTGGTAAAGGTCAGTGCCAGTATGTTGAAGGAGTCTACTCCATTACGCATCAGGTGGGCAATACGGGTGGTCAGTACCTTCGTTTTGCCGGAGCCTGCACCGGCCACTATCATCAGGGGGCCATTGATATGGGCAACGGCTTCCCGCTGGCGTTCGTTCAGTTCGTCTAAATAATTTGGATTCATCACATTCGTTGAATGAAAATGTAAAAATACCAAATTTAGACAGACCGAAGGGGTTAATAACGGGCAATGCGGGATTTAAGCATCTTACGGGCAAAGTGGATCCGGCTCTTCACCGTGCCCAGCGGCTCATTGAGAATAACGGCGATCTCATAATATTTATACCCTTCGTAGTACAATAGGAAGGGCTGCTTGAATATGGGTGGCAGGTTGTAGATAGCCATGTGCACGTCCTTTACCCGCAGGCCGTTCTCTGCATAGTTGCCGATTGCCGGCTGCTGGTGATGCAGCAGGTAATCGCCGGTAGCATTGTCCAGCAGGCGGAACTGGCGGTTGCCGCGGCGGTAGTTGTTAATGAAAATGTTGCGCATGATCGTGTACAGCCAGGCGCGGATGTTAGTGCCGGCCAGGTACTTGTCACGATTGGCGAGTGCGCGGTAAAGGGTTTCCTGGAAAAGGTCTTTCGCAGACTCCGAATCCTTGGTGAGTGTAATTGCGTAGGGCCTCAGAAAATCTGCGTTCCCCATTAACAAATTGTTGAATTCGGTGGACGACATATGGTGTATTTTTTAGGATTAGACAATAGGGTTTTACCTGGCGCCTGCAGCCGGGAAGCTAAGCCGGGCGGTACGGGGGCTACATACAACAGGAGGTGTTTTCATGACGGTACTATTTAAGGTTACCAAAAGCAGGGCACAATGCCTCATCTTACTTTAATGACTCTGACAAATAATTAAAATAACAACTGACTGATAACTGGTTATACTGAAAATGTACGTGGATTTCCCGTTTGTTGCATTACTACATGACACTTACCGCATTAAGCTGAGATATTTTTATTTAATGCGTTAATGTTGTTATCTAAGTTATTGAAAAAAAAGGGGATTACCTATTTTTTTTTGCGACTATACGAAAAGAATGTATAAATACGCGGATATGTATATGCACAAATATGCAGATTCATATGCGGATCATTTCCTGTGCCGGTCCACCGTCAGCCTTTCCTCCCGGTTCGCGATCTCCCAGGCGGTATAGAACACTAACTGCGCACGGCGGGACAGCAGGGGATAATCTATCTTTTCCACCGTATCCGTGCTGCGGTGATAATCTTCGTGCGTGCCGTTAAAATAGAAGATCACCGGGATGTCGTGCCGGGCAAACATATAATGATCGGAGCGGTAATAGAAACGGTTGGGATCATCCGGGTCATTGTACTTGTAATCGAGGTGCAGTCTGGTAAACATTTCATTGGCCTTTTCATTGATGGGGCGCAGGGCGGAGCTGAGCTTGTCATCGCCAATAATGTATACGTAATTGGTATCCTTTTCATGCATGGGGTCTACGCGCCCTATCATATCTATGTTCAGGTCCACCACTGTCTTTTCCAGCGGGTATATAGGGTGCTCCGTATAATACTTGGAGCCCAGCAGGCCCTTTTCCTCGCCGGATACGGCCATAAACACCAGGCTGCGGCGGGGGGGATAGCCGGCCTCTTTAGCGCGGGCAAAAGCAGCGGCTATTTCCAGCACGGCTACCGTACCGGAGCCATCATCGTCCGCACCGTAATAGATCTGCCCGTCCTGCGTACCCAGGTGATCATAGTGAGCGGTCACAAATACCACCTCGTCTTTTTTATCCGTGCCTTCCAGGTAGGCCAGCACATTGCTGGAGCGCAGCTCCCTTGTACCTTTTTTGAACTGTATCTGCACGGGCCGGTCTATCACGCGGGGTGTCAGCCGGTCGGCCACGGCCTGCTCCAGCAGGTCCTCGGGGTGCTCCACGTTCAGCAGGCCGGCGGCCATTTGCGGTGAAATAAAATAGACATTGGGCATCTTGTTTTTCTTCTGGCGGGCATCCTCGGTGTAAATGCCCGTTCTGCGCAGGCGGTCGCCGGCCACCTGCTCTATGCGGCTGGCGCCTTCATTCACTACCAGTACGGCTGCTGCTTCGCGGGCCGCGGCCTCTGCTATCTTTTTGCCCAGCCCTCCCCAGGAAGAAGGACGGCGGGTGCCGCTGAGCACAAAAGTGGTATCATTCTTATGCGGTTCCCCGGGCAGTATCAGCACCACATTGCCGGCTACTTCCATTCCCTGGTAGTTATTGTAGCCTGCCGTATTGATGCCGTAACCGGCAAATATGATCCTGGAGGCGCGCAACTGCTGGTTGCTGCATTCCTTCAGGCTGCTGTAATAGTCCTCGCCAAAAGTATAGCGCTGCCCGTTGAGGGTCAGGGTGCTGGCGGTAAGGGTATCCTGGTAGAGGTAAAAGTATTGCTCCCACTGGCCGTTGGCCCCGGGTTGCAGGCCCGCTTCGGCAAAGCGGGAGATAATGTAGGCAGCCGCCTTGCGCTGCCCTTCGGTGGCGGTTTCACGGCCGGCCATTTCAGGGGCTGCTACTACCTGTAACTGTTGCCGTACTGCGTCTGCCGTAATACCGGCACCAAACCTGGCGGCCGCGGAAGGTTTGCCGGCAGGCGTGGCAATACGTTCATCATGCTGGGCCAGCACCGGCAGACTGCTGCCGAGGAGCAGCACGGCGAAAAAAAATATGATGGCTGGTTTCAGTTGCATACTGAATAAATTGATCAATACAAGATAAAATAAAAGCCGGGAAAGATGGCATTCCTCTCCCGGCTTCATAAATTTTTGCTCGTCAACCGCACTCTTCTCCTGCTGCTGTATTATAAACAGGCAATCTTTCTTACCCTGGTTTCATGGCGGCCGCCTTCAAAAGGCGTGTTTATAAACACGTCCACCATCTGCTTGGCCACCGTGGTGTCTACAAACCTGGCCGGTATGCAGAGCACATTGGCCTCGTTATGGCCGCGGGCCAGCCTGGCCAGCTCTTCGCCCCAGCATACAGCGGCCCTGATGCCCTGGTGCTTGTTGGCGGTGATGGCTACGCCATTGGCGCTGCCGCAGATCAATATGCCAAAGGCGGCTTCCTCCCTTTCTACCGCGGTGGCTACCGGGTGCGCATAATCCGGGTAATCTGCAGACTCGCTGGAATGCGCCCCGTAATCCTTTACCTGTATGCCATTGGCTTCCAGGTAGGAAATGATCTCTTCTTTATAGTCAAAGCCGGCGTGATCGGAACCTACCGCTACCGGTAATGACATATTGAATAATGTTGCGTGCATAATTCATTCCTTTGTCAATCATTCACTACTTAAGACCACTCTTCTTCATCATCGGCTAAAGGCCTGTTATCTCTCTCCTCCATCTGGCGAACCGCTTTCCTGGATATAAAGATACTGATTTCATACAGCAAATACAGCGGCACAAACACGATCAACTGGTCTATCACATCGGGCGGGGTAATAACGGCGGCCAGCACCAGGATCACCACAATGGCATGACGGCGGTAAGCGCGGAGGAACTCCGGCGTGATCAGCCCTACCTTGGACAGGAAGTACACCAGTATAGGCAGCTCAAACAGTACGCCCATGCCGAATACGATCTGCGTCATCAGCGCAAAGTAGTCGTCCATGAAGAACTGGTTCACCGCTTTGTCTGTAACGGTATAACCGGCCAGGAAGTTAATGGTAAAAGGCGCCATCAGGAAATAGGCGAACGCAATGCCCAGGAAAAACTGGAAAGACACCCAAAAGATGATGCCACGGGCGCCCCGCAGCTCCCTTTCCTTCAGCGCGGGCTTCACAAAGCGCCAAAACTCGTAGAATATGTAAGGGAAAGCGGCGGTAAAGCCCACGATAAAGGCCAGCTTGAACTGCAGCATGATCTGCCCCGCCATCTTAAAGTTCTGGAACTCCACTTTCACCGGGGTGATACACAGCTTGTCCCCCAGCCCCAGGAAATGGCTGAACCTGCACAACAGGCCATAGGAAGGGAAACCAGGGTTGGTGGGCCCGAAGATCACATTGTCCAGTATCTCACGGGTATAAACAAACCCGAATATGCTGAACAACGCGATGGCCGCCACTGATCTGACAATATGCCAGCGCAGGTCTTCCAGGTGATCAAAAAAAGACATCTCTGCCTTATCAGTATTATTCGCGAAAATCTTCTTAAACATTTTACCTAAAGTAGATCAGTGTAGAATTAGTACGAATTCAAGAGCACAAATATATAGAAAGGCGCAAAGGAAAACGGAAAAATTAGATAGCCGCGAAAGTGAAGGTAGTAAAGCGTGACGGGAGATAGCTATAAAAAAAGAGCCAGCCCAAGAAGAATCAAGAGCCGGCCTTTCATCCATTGTTTGTTAACCCCAAAAAAGTTGAATTCGAGAATGTCTTCTGCTTCCAGATTTGCTACTTATTCGATTGATGGCAAGCTTTCAAAATAAGTTTTATCTCTGGTTGCGTCTTAAATTTCTATCACAAAAATAGCAAGAATTCTTTTATTATCAATGTTGTAACAATTTTTTTTACAACCCTTTAACAAAAATCAAATAATAGTGTTACATCAACCACAGCAAATGTATAAAATCCGTGTTAAATTCCTACTACTTTTTTTAAATCGATTTAGCAACGGGTTACTCAATCAATTTTGCAGGCTTTCCCCACATTTGATAATGCAAATATATTAAAAAAAATACAACAATGTCAAGGGGGCGCTTTTTTTCTTTGAACTTGTAAAGAAAATCAGGCCAGAATTTTCATTTTCACCATCTCGATCCGGGTTTCCGTCACATTCAGCACATCAAACTCATAGTCATCGATGATAATGCGCTCCTTCAGCTTGGGAATGGTTTCATGGTGGTTAATGATATAGCCGGACAGGGTCTCGCTTTCATCTTCCGGGAAATCAAAGCCGTAACGCTCATTCAGGTAGTCCAGCTCCAGCCGCCCGGAAAAGATGTACTCTTTTTCAGCGATCTGCTTTTCCACGAATTCCTCCACGTCATGCTCGTCCCTGATCTCGCCAAAGATCTCCTCCAGCACGTCCTCTATGGTCACAATGCCGGCGGTGCCGCCAAACTCGTCCACTACCCAGGCAATACTCTTACGCTCCTTGTTGAACTTGCTGAGCAGGTCTATGGCGCTCATCGTTTCCGGCACCACCATGATCGGGTGCAGGATGGCCGGGATGTCTGCCGGGTTCTTGAACATGTCCAACTGGTGGATATACCCCAGGATATTGTCAATGGTCTGTTCGTAGATAATGATCTTGGACAGCTTGGTTTCCATGAACTTGCGCCGGGTTTCGGCAATAGGCGTGGTAATTTCCAGGGCCTCTATCTCCTTCCGGGGAATGAGGCAACCGCGGATCTTCACATGAGCCAGGGACAGCGCATTCTCAAACAGCTCCGTATTCAGCTCCTGGTTCTCTGCAAAATGCTGCTGCGACTGGCGGATGAAGTGCTCCACGTCCACCCGGGCAAAAGAGGGCCGGTTTTCCAGTATCCGCACATTGAACAGGTATTTAAGTATCCATTCGGAAACGGATACCAGCAGGTTGCCTATTACATACAGGGGCTTGGATATAACGGATACCGGCAGCGCAAAAAAGCTGAGGAGGGTTTCCGGGCGGGAACGGAAAACCGCCCGCGGGATGAAAAAGCCCAGGAACAGCACGATGAAGGTAGCTACCAGCACTTCCATCAGGAGCAGCGCGGGCTGAAAAGCCGTGCTTTCCGCCGGCGGTACAACGGCCTCCCAAAGGGGCTGAAAGATACCGGCGAACAGGATGCTGTAGATAACCAGCACAATACTGAGGCCCAGGAGGCTGGTGGCCAGGAAACGGCCGGGGTTTTCATTGAAGCTGGCCAGTATCTTGCCGGTGGCATGGCCCTGCTTCTTCTTCAGCTCGATACTGAGCTTATTAACATTGGCAAAAGCGGTTTCCAGCCCGGCAAAGAAGCCTGCCAGCAGTACCAGGAACGCTAATACCAGAATAGTGTAACTGTCCATCGTTAACAAATATAAGGTTTTAACCAATGAACTTTAACACCAGGTCCTTTACCGCCTTACAGGCCGTTTCCAGCTCGTCGTTCAGCACAATGGCGTCAAATTCATGCGCAAAGGACAGCTCGTAACGGGCTTTAGCCAGGCGCTCCTCCAGGGAAGAGGGGGTTTCCGTGCCCCGCTCGCTGAGGCGCAGGCGGAGCGCCTCCAGGGAAGGCGGCTGTATAAAAATGCTGAGCGCAGCCTCCTGGTACTTTTCCTTGATGGAAAGCGCGCCTTTTACGTCTATGTCCACCAGGGGCACCTGCTCATGGTCCCATATGCGCTGCAGCTCGCTTTTGAGAGTGCCATAATATTTGCCGGCGTACACCATTTCGTATTCGGCAAAGGCGTCCTCTTCTATTTTGCGGTGAAACTCCTCCGTGGTCAGGAAATAGTAGTCCTTCCCGTGCACTTCTGCTTCCCGGGGCCGGCGTGTGCTGGCGGAAATGGAAAAGGCCAGTTGCGGCAGCTCCGATAATAGTTTTCTTACAATAGTGGTTTTACCTGCACCGGACGGCGCAGTGATGATGATGATCTTTTGCGATGACATCCTTGCTTGAAATTACACTCTCTTAATATCCGCACCCAGTTTCCTGAGCCTTTCATCAATATACTGATAACCGCGGTCTATCTGTTCAATGTTCTGGATGGTGCTTTTGCCTTCGGCGCTGAGGGCGGCGATAAGCAGGGCTACACCAGCGCGTATGTCGGGCGATGACATGGTGATGCCTCTCAGCAGGTGCTGGCGGCCCAGCCCTATCACTACGGCGCGATGCGGGTCGCAAAGTACGATCTGTGCGCCCATGTCTATCAGTTTGTCTACGAAGAACAGCCGGCTTTCGAACATTTTCTGGTGGATCATGACGCTGCCCCTGGCCTGTGTGGCTACTACCAGCACAATGCTGAGCAGGTCCGGCGTAAAGCCCGGCCAGGGATGATCGTATACGGTAAGGATGGAACCGTCCAGGAAGGTCTGTATCTCGTAAGATTCCTGGGCCGGTATATAGATGTCGTTGCCTTTCAGCTCCAACCGGATGCCCAGTTGGCGGAATTTTTCCGGTATAATGCCCAGGTGCTCCACGCCGGCATTGCGGATGGTGATCTCGCTTTGCGTCATGGCAGCCAGGCCAATGAAAGAACCGATCTCTATCATATCAGGCAGCATGCTGTGGCTGCAGCCTTTAAGGGAGCTTACGCCTTCAATGGTGATGAGGTTGGAACCTACCCCGCTGATCCGGGCGCCCATGCTGTTCAGCATTTTGCAGAGCTGTTGTATATACGGCTCGCAGGCGGCATTATAAATGGTGGTGGTTCCCCGGGCCATTACGGCGGCCATTATAATATTGGCGGTACCGGTAACGGAGGGCTCATCCAGCAGCATGTAGGCGCCTTTCAGGCCGTCTGCCGCATCCAGGCGGAAAAAATTGTCGTCATTGTCATACACAAAGCGCACACCCAGCTTCTCAAACCCGATGATGTGGGTATCCAGGCGGCGGCGGCCTATCTTGTCGCCGCCGGGCTTGGGAATATAGGCCTTTCCAAAGCGGGCCAGCAGGGGGCCGGCAATCATTACGGAGCCCCTGAGCCTGCCGGACTTCTTTTTGAATTCCGGGCTCTGGAGGTAAGCCATATCGATCCGGGCGGCGGTAAACTCACAGGTATCGCGGCTGATGCGGTTTACCTCTACGCCGATATCACTCAATAATTCTATCAGCAGGTTCACGTCCAGTATGTCCGGTATATTGCTGATGGTCACTTTTTCCGGTGTCAGCAATATTGCGCTGATAATCTGTAAAGCTTCGTTTTTGGCACCCTGGGGCGTAATTTCCCCCTTAAGACGATGGCCGCCTCTTACTTCAAAAGCGCTGCTCACTTGTTCCTGTTTTTGTATTTATTGCTGTGTTTACTGGTTTTACCGTTGCTGCTCTTGTACTTGTTCTGCTGGTAGGTTTTGCTGCGCTTGGCGCCGCCTCCGCCGCTGCCTGCACGGTGGAAATCGCTGGGGGGCGGGGTGTAGCTGGTGCCGCTGCCCGCCTGGTATTCCAACTGCCCCTCTGTAATGGCAGCCAGTTCGGATTTTACAGCGTCATCATGCACGCTTTCCTTGTGCCAGTTGCTGTAGGCCAGCTTCATGTAGTTGCCAATGCACTGGGCAAAGCCTTCCCGCTTTTCCTGGTCGGTCTCGTGCATGGCCTTTTCAATAACGGCCTCCAGGTTCCGGCCGAAGTGGCGGAGCTTGGGATATTTTTTAGGATATTCCAGCCTTTCCGGCTTGTACTTTAATGTTTCGCGGGTGGGGATGGGATACGGAGATTCCACATCCAGCTTAAAATCGGAGATCAGGAAAAGGTGATCCCACAGTTTATGCCTGAAATCTTCTACGTTACGGAGGTGGGGGTTTAACGTGCCCATCAGCTCTATTAAAGCCATGGCATTGCTCTGGCGCTGGTCTCTGTCCTCTATGGTCAGCAGGTATTCGATCATCTTCTGGATGTTCCTGCCATACTCCTTCATTATCAAATGGTTGCGAGTGGTATTATATTCCATTATCTGAATTTAAAAACAATAATTTCAACTGGATTGTTAGTCAACTTACGGGAAGAAACAAAGTAGGGAATAAAATGTACTTTGTACTGTGAAGTAACCGTACCTGCAAACTTAGCAAAAAAAATCATATATAGCCTCAAAACATTGGGGTTCCGGCGGACCTTAGAAAAACATTAACACATGCGACCGGCATTTCCTGCCAGGTAGCATGTTGACAGGGCTCCGGGGAGACCATTAAAAATTCAAACATTCACCATGAAACAGTTAAAAAATAAAGTTGCGCTGATAACCGGAGCCGGCTCCGGCATTGGCCGCAGTGTGGCCGAACTGTTTGCCCGGAACGGCGCCCGGGTGGTAGTAGCGGATATTGACGAAAAAGGCGGCACCGAGGTGGCGGAAAACATTGTGAAGGCCGGGGGCCAGGCCGTTTTCTTCCGCTCGGACGCGGGCAGGCCAGAAGATGCCGAATCGCTCACCGCGCAAACCCTGGCGCACTACAAGCGGCTGGACATTGCCTGCAACAATGCCGGCATAGGCGGGGAAAGCGCTCCGGCAGGCGAATACGCCATCAGCGAATGGCAGAAAGTGATCGCCATTAACCTGAACGGGGTTTTCTACGGCATGCGGTACCAGATACCGGCCATGCTGCAAAACGGCGGCGGGGTGATTGTGAACATGGCGTCCATACTGGGGCAGGTGGGCTTTGCCAACTCCAGCGCCTATGTAGCCGCCAAGCACGGGGTGGTAGGGCTTACAAAATGCGCCGCCATGGAATATGCCAGCCAGGGCATCCGCATTAATGCAGTAGGGCCGGGCTTTATTGAAACACCCTTGCTCACCCGGCACATGACGGAAGAAGCGATGCAACAACTGGTAGCGCTGCACCCCATAGGACGGCTGGGCCAGCCGGAGGAAGTGGCAGAACTGGTGCTCTGGCTTAGCCTGCCGGCATCCTCTTTTGTTACGGGCGCCTACTATGCGGTAGACGGCGGATATTTAACAAGGTAAAAGGAAAATTTATGCCCCCTATCCTGCTCTTACACGGCGCATTAGGCAGCCGCGCGCAATAGCAACCGCTGGCGGCCATGCCGCCAGGCACGCCCTACCCGGTGGAAAAAGCAGACCTGGCGCTGCTGGCTACCCTGCTGCAACGCTTTGTAGGTGAATAATGCCTTAAATACGCGCTAAATAGTTTTTACTGTACGCTATACAGGAAGAAGGCGTGAAGCATCTCTGTTTTTCACAACGCGTGGCGGTAATTTACTCTACTACATTAATGGTACGGTAAAAGCTCTCCTCCAGTGAAATGAGGGTTTCCGTTCTTTCTATTCCCTTGATCTTCTGTAATTCATCATGGAGTATCCGGCGGAGCTGGGTTATGTCCTTGCAGATGATCTCCGCGAACATGCTGTAGCTGCCGGTGGTATAGTTCAGGCGCACCATTTCCGGTATCTTGCGCAGCTCCTTGGCCACGGTGTCATACATGGAGCTTTTTTCCAGGTAGATACCGATAAAAGCGATCACGTCGTACCCGATCATTTTTAAATCTACATGTAATTTTGTACCTTTAACGATACCAAGCTCTTGTAATTTCTTCATCCTAACGTGGATCGTGCCGCCGGAAACGAACAGTTTCTTCCCCAGGTCGGCATAAGAGATCTCCGCATTGTTCATCATCTCGCTGATGATCTGAAGATCAAGTTTGTCAATATTCAAATTGTGACTCATTTTTACAATTTGTTTTTGATTATATTAAACACACTTGCAAATATTTAAAAAATATCGAAATTTCAAAAATTTTTCTTAAAAAATTTGCAAAAAATCCCCCCTGTATTTAGATTTGCATCATTGAAAGTACAGAATCAGGGTACTGACAGCACTTTCAACTGAATATTGTGGGGTGATGGAATTGGCAGACATGCCCTCTTGTCTCGGGGGTGGGGAGTTCGGGATAAACGTAGCATAATGGGTTGACCACTAATCTTATTTGTGCTAAGGCTAACCGCCCCGTGAAGGTTCGAATCCTTCTCCTACAGCCGGAAGCGGCCGTTTCAGATCAAATGGAACGGCCGTTTTTTATTGCCTGCAACCGTCTTTCCTGCCTGTGTTCCAACCTGTGTACCATTTATTTTAACGTGAAAATGAAATACTTTTGCTGCCGATGGGACAGAAGAAACTGCAGCGCTTTGCTGAAATAGAAACATTTCCGAACGTATTGATCTACCCGGAAGGCATGCAGGGCCGGTGGCGGGCGTTTTTCAAAAATACCCATCCGCTTACCCTGGAGCTGGCCTGCGGCAAAGGCGATTATACGCTGGCCCTGGCCCGGCACTTTCCTGAAAGGAACTTCCTGGGCGTGGACCTGAAAGGCAACCGCATCTGGCGGGGCGCTAAAACCGCCCTGGAAGAACCGCTGCCCAACGCGGCCTTCCTGCGTACCCAGATAGAGCAACTGGGCCAGTACTTTGCGCCGGGAGAGATCTCGGAGATATGGATCACCTTCCCGGACCCCTTCCTGCGCAAGTCAAAATCCAAAAAGCGGCTTACGCACCCCCGGTTCCTGCAGGTGTACCAGCCGCTGCTGGCGCCCGGCGCCACCATCAACCTGAAAACGGACTCCGAAGAGCTGTACGCCTTTACACAGGAGGTAACAGCCGTATGTGGCTGCAAAGTGCTGGAAGACATACCGGACGTGTATGCGCTGCCGGAAGTACCGCCGCTGCTGCAGATAAAGACCCATTATGAAAGGATGCACCTCAGCAACGGGCGCACCATCCGGTTCATCCGGTTTACCCTGCCGGAAGCACCTATTGACTGGCGGCAGATCAAGCTACCTTCTGATGCAGCTACCACTGAAGGAACATATTGATTTCTATTATAACCGGGACGGCTATATGGTGTTCACGGAAAAATACCACCTGGAAAGGGGGTATTGCTGTGGCAACGGTTGTAAACATTGTCCATTTGATTATGAAAACGTACCGGAGCAAAAAAGAGCCCGCCTCCTTGCCCAGCGCCGGCAGCAGGAAAAAGGCCCCGACTGACACACATTCGTTTTTTGAAAGGGTGTACGAGCTGGTAAGACAGGTGCCCCGGGGACGGGTCACCACTTATGGCGCGCTGGCCGAGGCCTCGGGACTGAAGATCACCGCCCGCATGGCAGGCTGGGCGATGTATGCGGCAGACCGCGCCCAACCGCCCATACCGGCGCACCGCGTGGTGAACAGCAGCGGGATGCTGAGCGGCAAAGACCATTTCGCCACCCCTACCCTCATGCAGGAATTACTGGAACAGGAAGGGGTTACGGTAAAGAATAATAAGATACAAGCATTTAAAACCGTATTTTGGGACCCGTCTGAGCCGGAAAAAGTAAAAAAACGAAGTACAAAAAGGGACAAGGGTGAAAAGTAACGCCAAATCTGCACCGTTATGTCGACACTAAAGTTAAAACTGGACCAGGACCAACTCATAGAGGATTTCTTCGACAGCACCCACCTGCTGGGCGTGGTGTCCACTGCCCGGGACTACCAGCTCTGCTGGCAGATCAACCGGCAATTGCACTACCAGTTCAATGTTAACAATTCGCTGGAGATCAACCTCAGCAAGCACCAGCGGTCCTTCTACTTCAGCGTGTTCGAGTACCAGGAGCCTACCAAATCCGTTGCGCATTACTTTTACAACAATCACTGTAAGGCGGAGTTTTTGCTGCCCGAACTGAGACATATAGACTACCTGTGGCTGATCAAGGGAGACTATTATCAGCAGCAGGATGTAAAAAAATTAATCGAAGAACTACGCCACGTTGAGCTTGTACAATTAGTATCTTTATTGGATCTTAGAGAGATAAAGAACAAAATGAATCTTATTTTTTAAAACGCAGGACAGTACACCGTTGTAAGATTCCCTGATCAGCTCCGTGCATATTATTGTTTGATACATAAAACTTATTTTATGTGGCAAGAGAAAGATAATCGACTGTACCGTTCTTTCCAGTTCAGCGATTTTAAAGAAGCATTTGCTTTTATGACCAAGGTGGCGCTGGTAGCGGAAAAAATGGACCACCATCCCAACTGGACTAATGTGTACAACAAGGTGGATATATACCTCAGCACACATGATGCCGGCAACGTGATAACAGATAAGGATCACCGGCTGGCAAAGGCCATAGACGGTTTGTTATAAAACTTATACCAGCGCCCGTGAACCGCATCTGTTTTTTACTGTTGTATGTATGTTACTCCACCAGCACCTTTGCACAACTACCCGCTGAAGATACTTTAACGCTTGACCTGGGAGCGCCCCCGCCCAGCGTGGACCTCCGTTCCTATATCTACAGCCTGGAAGCACAGGAGGATCAGCCGCTAAGCCTGCAGCAGGCGGCCAGCCGGCGCTTTACCCATGATCCGCAACTGTTTCATACGGATAAAAGGAACAACGGGCGGGATCATGACCTGTGGCTGAAGCTGCACGTGCGCAACACGGGCCTGAAAGATTCCAGCCTTACACTTTTTACCGGCTGGCATGACTATATGTACTGGTATGCAGCAGCGGCAGACGGCACCTATACCCTGCTCTCGCAAACCGGGCTGATGCTGGACAAGGGTGGCGTGGAAAGGTGGGAGCGCTACGGCTTTCCTGTACGGGTGCCCGCCGGGCAAACACGCACCTTCCTGCTGCACATTGTTAATAAATCATATGACGAGAACGCCCTGATGCCCGTGCTGTATAATGCGCTGCAGTATGAGCGCTTCCGTAATGAGCAGCTTAGCACCTACCGCGGGGAAGCGGTGGTGATACAGGTGTTGCTGGGCATGCTGCTGGTATTCCTGAGCATTGCGGTCATTAACTACATACAGTTGCCGGACCGGTCTTACCTGTATTTTGCAGCCTACATACTGGGGCTCATCCTGTTCTTTGCGCTGCGCCTGGAGAGCAAGCCCTACCAGTTGTCTGTTTTTCACCACTGGCCCATGCTGAAGTACTACTGGGACATCCCGGCCCTGCTCTTCTGTTTTTACCTGATGTACGTGCTGTTCGGCAACGCCTTCCTCAACCTGCGGGAAAGGTATCCCTACATGGAGCAGGTGTTCAGCATTGTAGCGGCCAGCACCGGCGGTATTATCATCATCTGCTTTTACTGTATTGCCCGGGAGCGGTATCATTTACCGGGCATTATTTACAGCTATGTATACCTGGGCACCCTGCTGCCGCTGCTGATGGTGTTTGTGGCGCTGGCCAGGCGGTCCCGCCACCACCCGCTCGTGCGCTTCTTTTTGTTCGGCTCCCTTTGTTTTTACCTGGCCTGCCTGGGCTCTTTCCTGATGCAGATACGGCCGCTGGGGCTCATCAGCGCGTTGGGTGAACTGTCTGCCCCTTCCATGCTGATGATAGCCGGGGTGCTGCTGCAGGCCATGTTCTTCCTGGCGGGCCTCAGCTACCGCAACAAACTGGCGCACCTGGAGCGCACCAAGACCCAGGAAATGCTGATCAAGCAACTGAACAAGAACAAGGAGTTGCAGCGCAAGCTGAACGAGCAACTGGAAGAGCTGGTGAAGGAACAGACCTCCGAAATACTGCGGCGCAAGCAGGAGCTGGAAGAGCAACGGCAGATACAGCTTGACATTGAGTACGATAAAAAGCTGACGGAAATAGAGCTCAAGGCCATCCGTGCGCAGATCAACCCGCACTTTATCTTCAATTGCCTGAACTCCATACAGTTATTCGTGATGCAGCGGGACTATGAATACGCGCAGAAATACCTGTCGGACTTTTCTTACCTGATCCGCAAAACACTGGACTTTTCCCGGCGCAATTTTATTTCCCTGACTGACGAGATCACCTACCTGAACACTTACCTGGGGCTGGAGAAAATGCGCTTTGAAAACAAAATGGAGTACGATATCCGGGTAGATCCCACTATCAATACCACGGAGCTGGAAGTGCCGGCCATGCTGCTGCAACCCTACGTGGAAAATGCCGTAAAATATGGCATGACCAACCCGGACCAGCCCATCGGGCGGCTGACCATCCATTTCCGCCAACTGGCAGGTGATATGCTGGAATGTGTGATAGAAGATAACGGTATAGGCATTAACCGTTCAAAAGAACTGCGTACCTTGCCCAAGCATCACCAGTCATCCGGTATGGAGATCAGCTCCAACCGGGCCGAGTTGCTGAATAAAATGTATAATACCGGTATCCACATAGAGATAATCGATAAATCTGTGCGTAACTTTACCGAAAGCGGTACGATCGTGAGGATACTGATACCGCAGCTATAGCCAACAGATTCCGGTACCCCATAATAACGGATAGTAAATGATAAAAGCAATTATTATTGATGATGAGCGGAACAGCCGGGACATTATTGCCCTTATGCTCGGCAAATACTGCCCGCAGGTGGATATTGCCGATACGGCCTCTGACTGTGCGGACGGCATCAGCAAAATAAAGCTGCATCAGCCGCAACTGGTTTTCCTGGACCTGGAAATGCCGGACGGCACCGGCTTTGATGTGCTGCAAGGCACACAGGAAACACCTTTTGAAGCCGTGTTCGTAACGGCTTTTGAAAAGAAGTTCCTGCACGCCATCCGTTTCAGCGAGGTGGAGATCATCCTGAAGCCCATTGATAAAGAAAGCCTGCTGCAGGCGGTGCAGACGGTAACGCGGCGCATAGAGCAGCAGGCCAGCAAACACCGCTACCGCGTATTGCTGGACAATTTCAACCACGGGAAGCAAACCTCCTGGAACCTGCTGCTGCCGCTGGCCGGCGGGCAGGAAACCACCATTCATACCACCGCTATCGAGTACCTGGAATCCTGTACGGACAAATGCGCGTTTTACATGGATAATGGTATGGTGCTGTACGCAGAGCGTAACTTCCGCCATTACGCGGACCTGCTGATCCCCCTGCGTTTCTACCAGGTGAATAACACGCAGATGGTGCAGTTGTCGCATATCCACCGGGTGGCGCAGGACAGCCAGCACATACAACTGAACAGTGGTGCGCAACTGGAGATCACGGAAAGGAGAAAAAAGGACCTGCTGAGCTTTTACAACCGGTAAAATGCCGATTTTGGCAACATTTTAGCTATATAACGGTTATATTAATTACCATAGACTATGAAAAAGACTTTAAAAATTGTTTGCGGAATATTGGCTGCGGGCGTGCTGTTCAGCAGTTGCGTAGTGCACCGGGAGGCCGGGAACCCGCATGGCATACCACCCGGCCAGCAGAAAAAGATCTACGGCACAAAATCCGCCAAACCGTTTGCACCGGGTCAGCAGAAAAAACAATATTGATACGTTGAGTTGATAAAAAGAACGCTCCGGCAAGCCGGAGCGTTCTTTTTATATAGTGCTTTATAAAGTTTACCCGTTCATGGATATCAGGAACTCTTCGTTGTTCTTTGTGCCACGCATGTGCTGCAGCATAAAGTTCATGGATTCCTCCGTATTCATATCCGCCAGGTGGTTGCGCAGGATGTAGATACGCTTCAGCATATCCTTGTCCAGCAGCAGCTCGTCGCGGCGGGTAGAGGATGCGGTTACATCTATGGCCGGGAATACGCGCCTGTTGGCCAGTTTGCGATCCAGTTGCAGTTCCATGTTACCGGTACCCTTGAACTCTTCGAAGATCACTTCATCCATTTTGGAGCCGGTGTCTATCAAAGCGGTAGCCAGTATGGTGAGGGAGCCGCCGTTCTCTATTTTACGGGCAGCGCCAAAGAACTGTTTCGGTTTCTGCATGGCGTTGGCTTCCACACCACCGCTCAGCACTTTACCGGAAGCGGGAGCCACGGTGTTGTGCGCACGGGCCAGGCGGGTAATAGAGTCCAGCAGGATCACCACGTCATGCCCGCATTCTACCAGGCGTTTGGCTTTCTGCAATGCGATGGCGGATACCTTCACATGCTTTTCTGCCGGCTCGTCAAAGGTAGAGGCGATCACTTCGGCCTTTACGCTGCGTTCCATGTCCGTTACTTCTTCCGGGCGCTCATCTATCAGCACTACCATCAGGTATACTTCCGGGTGGTTGGTGGCGATAGCGTTAGCTACTTCTTTCAGCAGCATGGTCTTACCCACTTTAGGCTGCGCTACGATCAGTCCGCGCTGGCCCTTACCGATGGGGGTAAACATGTCCATGATGCGGGTAGAGTAGTTATTGGAAGTAGTAGTAAGCCTTAATTTTTCAAAGGGGAACAAAGGCGTCAGGTAGTCGAAAGGCACGCGGTCGCGCACTTCTTCCGGCTGCTTGCCGTTGATGGTTTCCACTTTGAGCAGGGCGAAATATTTCTCTCCTTCTTTCGGCGGGCGCACGGAACCTTTTACGGTGTCGCCGGTTTTAAGACCGAACAGTTTTATCTGGGAGGGAGAAACGTAGATATCGTCCGGGGAGCTGAGGTAATTATAGTCGGAAGAGCGCAGGAAGCCATAGCCGTCCGGCATCATTTCCAGCACGCCTTCGCTCACGATAATGCCGTCAAACTCGATGTTGAACGCAGGTTCCTTTTTGGGAAAGCGTTGCTGCTGGCGGGCCGGCAGTGGTTCTATCGGCATGTCGTCGGGCAGCACAAAATCGTCTTCTTCCTCTTCTTCTTCTACTGCGGGCGCTTCCTCTTCCTGTATGTCTTCTGTGAAAGCGGGTAACACAATGTCCTCGTCGTCATCAAAAGTAAGGGAGGGAATGCTGTCCAGGTCTATATCGAAGTCTTTTGCTTTGGGTTTGGAGGCGGTTTCTTTCTTTGGTTTTTCTTTTTCTTCCTCGGGCTCGGCAGCGCTTTTGGATTTGGCGGTGGTTTTTCTTCCGCGTTTGGCTGGTTTTTCATCTGCGGTAGCAGCTTCTTCAGCGGCTGGCGTTTCTTCTTCTTCTTCGTCTTTTTTTACAGGTTTCCGTTTACGAGTTTTCTTTTCTTCACCGTTGGCCGGGTTACCTTCAGAGGCCATGACGGCCTGCTTGTCGAGGATCTTGTAGATAAGATCCTGTTTGCTGAGCTTCTTTGCGTTGGTTACATCCAGCTTCTCGGCAATGTCAAGCAGCTCAGGAACGAGCATGTCGTTCAATTGTAAGATGTCGTACATCATTGTGAGTTGTCTAATTTTAGGAGTGTGTTGAGGCGGGTACCACTACATACCAACATACACCAATTACAAATAATTGTTTTTTTGAGTCCAATAAATTTAATTTGGTTTATTAAATCTGATAGGGATTGCTGAGTTCAGGACTGCTGATGAAGATGGAAAAATAAACTTGATCAGACAGATTGTAAATGCAAGATTAATACAAGTTTTACTAATCTCCAAAAAAAAGTGGCCATCTCCGGGGCCCAGAAACCATTGCCCATAGCCACGCTCCTGCATCCTGCCCTGTTCCAACCAGTCCTGTGGCCGGTTTCGCCGCTCCCCGATCTTCATCCGGTTACAGCCCCTACCGGCAGCTTTCCTGCAGATTTAACATTTTTTTATGCCGGTCCCTTTTTCCGGGTGGGATGCCGGCAGGTTATGGACTCTGACCTTTAACCCTTATTTTTGCAGTCCAATAAAACAAATACTATACAAGTTATGAGCCAAAGAGTGAAAGTCAAGCAGATCTTGTCAGATGACAAAGTGCAATATGACGTAACGGTAAAAGGTTGGATACGGTCATTCCGGAACAACCAGTTTATAGCATTGAACGACGGCTCTACCAATAATAACCTGCAAATAGTAATAGACCCGGCAACAGACCCGGCCGTACAGAGGCGGCTCACCACGGGTGCGGCCATCAGCGTAAAAGGGGAGGTAGTAGCTTCCCTGGGCAAGGGCCAGCGCGTGGAGGTAAAAGCCCGGGAACTGGAAATACTGGGCGACTGCGACCCGGAAAAATACCCCCTGCAGCTTAAAAACCGCCCCAGCCTGGAATACCTGCGCGAAATAGCGCACCTGCGCTTCCGCACCAACACCTTCGGGGCGGTGTTCCGCGTCCGGCATGCCCTGGCCTTTGCCGTACACCGTTTCTTTAACGAACGGGGATTTGTATACCTGCATACGCCCATCGTCACCGCCTCCGATGCAGAGGGCGCGGGCGAAATGTTCCGCGTTACCACGCTGGACCTGAAAAACCCGCCGCTGACGGAACAGGGAGACATCGACTTTTCGGAGGATTTCTTTGGCCGCCCTACCAACCTGACGGTATCCGGGCAACTGGAAGGCGAGCTGGGCGCTATGGCCTTTGGGGATATCTACACCTTTGGCCCCACATTCCGGGCAGAAAATTCCAATACGGCCCGCCACCTGGCAGAGTTCTGGATGATAGAACCGGAAATGGCCTTCTATGACCTGGAAGACAATATGAACCTGGCGGAAGCCTTTATTAAGTCCGTGATCGCCTATGTGCTGGAGCACAACCGGGAAGACCTGGAATTCCTGGCGCAGCGCCTGGCCGACGAGGAAAAGCAGAAACCCCAGCAGGAGCGCAGCGACATGGGCCTGCTGGAAAAACTGGAATTTGTGCTCAACAACGAGTTTGTGCGCATTACCTACACGGAGGCTATTGACATCCTGAAAAACAGCAAACCCAATAAGAACAAAAAGTTCCAGTACCCGATAGAAGACTGGGGCGCCGACCTGCAAAGCGAACATGAGCGCTACCTGGTAGAAAAGCATTTCAAAAAACCGGTGATCCTCACGGACTACCCCAAGGCCATCAAAGCCTTCTACATGAAGCAGAATGATGATGGCAAAACCGTGCGCGCCATGGACATTCTTTTCCCCGGCATCGGGGAGATCGTGGGCGGCTCCCAAAGGGAGGAGCGCTATGACAAGCTGGTGGAAAGAATGGAAGAGCTGCACCTGCCGGTAGAAGAGCTGAGCTGGTACCTGGATACCCGCCGCTTTGGCGCCTGCCCCCACGCCGGCTTTGGCCTGGGCTTTGAGCGGCTGGTACAGTTTGTTTCCGGCATGGGCAACATACGGGACGTAATACCCTTCCCCCGCACGCCCAAGAATGCAGCGTTTTAGAAAATTCCAAATCCCAAATTCCAAAATGGCGGTAATCACTTAACTATTTGTAACCGTTCAGTATTATTGATGGCCTGCTCCCATTTTGGAATTTGGAATTTGGAATTTTCCTTATGGATTTCCCGCACTAACGCATCTACATATACGAAAGCTTCTTTTCCTCATCTGTAAATCGTTATTGTATGGCTGAGATCAATACCGCCGCCACCGGACGCGGCCAGGGAGGCGTACGCCGCAAAGTATTGTCCACCCGGGTAGACATGACGCCCATGGTAGACCTGGGCTTTTTACTCATCACTTTTTTCATGCTGGCCACCACGCTGGCAGCCCCCAAAGCCATGGACCTGGCGCTGCCCCGCAACGACGGCGATTCCATGCAGTTGGCCGACAGCAAGGCCCTCACCATTATGCTGGGCGGCAACAACCGCATTGCTTATTACGAGGGGATGGGTAATGACCCCGCCCGGCCGCCGCAGGTACGGCATACCAGCTTTGCCATGCACAAAGGCATTGGGGATGTAATACGCGCCAAACGCCGGCAGGTAATGGAACGGCATGGTAAAAATGAGCTGATGGTGCTCATAAAAGCCGACTCCTCCGCCAATTACAGGAACATGGTGGACATAATGGACGAAATGCTGATCAATGATGTGCCCCGCTATGCGCTGGTAGCCCTGACGCCTGCTGAACAGGAAATGCTGCGCTGAAGCGCTGCCGGTTTTCATGGATTTTAACCCGTTCCTTTACCGGAACGGGCCAACCAGTAAGTATAGGTTGCTTTCAACTGCCCGGCGCTTTATATTTACTTACTACAGCCAGGCATTATACACGGTATACAACAACAATTCGATCAAATGGCGATGTAACGGCTTCCATTCAATTCCAAATGCCTTTACTATGTCAACAATTACCCCCGCCGTGGATACAGCGGCCATGATGAACAGTGACAAAATCGCCGCTTTTAAGGCCACCCTGCGTGGCGAGTTAATTGAGCCCGGAGACCCGCAATATGATACCGCCCGCAAGGTATATAACGGCATGATAGACTGCCATCCCCGTTTTATCGCCCGCTGTGTGGACGAAGCAGACGTTATCAACTGCGTTCATTTTTGCCGGGACAACCAACTGCTGACGGCCATCCGGAGCGGCGGCCACAACGGCGGCGGCCTGGGCGTATGTGATGACGGCCTGGTAATAGACCTCTCGCGTATGAAAGGCATTTCCGTAGACCCGGATGCACGTACCGCCTGGGTGGCGGCCGGCTGCACCCTGGGAGATATAGACCATGCCACGCATGCTTTTGGGCTGGCTACTCCCAGCGGCATTATTTCCACCACCGGCGTAGGGGGCATTACCCTGGGCGGCGGCCTGGGCCACCTGACGCGCCGGTATGGGCTGGCTATTGACAACCTGCTGGCAGCCAACATGGTATTGGCCGACGGCCGTTTTGTAAAAGCCAGCGCTACGGAAAACGCGGACCTTTTCTGGGCTATCCGGGGCGGCGGCGGCAATTTTGGCGTAGTCACCTCCTTCCTGTTCCGGCTGCACCCCATCAGCCAGGTATACGGCGGTCCCATGCTTTGGGAAATGGAACATGCCACAAAGATCCTGCAATGGTACCGCTCCTTCATCTGCATCGCCCCGGAAGAGCTGAACGGCTTCTTTGCATTCCTGACCGTACCGCCGGCGCCGCCTTTCCCCGAGCACCTGCACAATAAAAAGATGTGCGGCGTGGTGTGGGCCTATACCGGGGAAGCGGAAAAGGCGGAGGCCCTGCTGGGCAATATCCGCAGCCAGGAGCCGCCGGCGCTGGAACTGCTGCACTACATACCGGTGCCCGCGCTGAACAGCATGTTTGACGCCCTGTACCCGCCCGGCCTGCAATGGTACTGGAAAGCCGATTTCGTGAATGAGCTGAGCGATGAAGCCATTGCAGAGCATGTAAAATTCGGGGCACAGTTGCCCAGCATGCATTCTACCATGCACCTGTACCCGGTAAACGGGGCGGCCCGGCGCGTAGACAATACGGATACCGCCTGGAGCTACCGGCAGGCCAACTGGGCGGAGGTGATCGTAGGCGTAGACCCCGACCCGGGACATAACGATGTGATCACGGCCTGGACCAAGGCCTACTGGGAGGCCCTGCACCCCTATTCCGCCGGCGGCGCTTATGTAAACTTTATGATGAACGAAGGGGAAGAGCGGGTAAAAGCCACCTACGGCGAAAACTATGAGCGCCTGGTAGCGGTGAAGAACAAGTATGACCCCGGCAACCTGTTCCGGGTGAACCAGAACATTCGCCCCACTGTTGTTTGATTGAAGATAGTCCCGTATATTTAGTAACGGAGGATAAAAAATATCCTCCGTTACTTTTTTTATGCGCAAAACGGCATAAAATACGTTATAGAAAAGAACTGTGTCACACTTTTTATTACGGGACCTACAACATGTTAATACCCTGCAGAAAAAAACCAATGCCACTGAGCAGCAAGGCGCCTTACCTGTGGACGGCCCTGTTGCTGCTACTGGGATGCCTGAGCGCTTGCGATAAGGAAACGATGGAAAGAGCGCTGCCCGCATTCGGGCCTGCTGCTGCAGATGCCCAGGGCGGCACCTGGCGAACAGTGGTACTGGAAAGCGCTTCGGAAGTGCGCATTCCCGCTGCCGCCACCACGGGCAGCGCCGCCTACCAGCAGGAGATCAGCCAGATCGTACAGCTCCAGGCCAGCCTGATGGATACAGACCGCGCGCTCATTAATCAATGGAGAGGCAGCGGCATTTTACGCTGGAATGAAAAACTGCGCGCGCTGGTGGCCAAATACAACCTGCCCCCGGACCCCGATGCTGACAGTGTTCCTCCATTTTCCTTTGCACATCCTGCCTACGCGGCCCGTGCCTATGCCGCTTTTAATGTGGCGGTATACGACGCCATGGTTAGCTGCTGGTACTACAAGTTCCTCAACATGCGGCCGCAGCCGGCGGTGATCAGCGGGCAGATACAATCCCTGGAACCTTACCAGATAGAGCTGCCCGGCTATCCTTCAGAGGATGCCGTGGTGGCGCAGGTAGGCTACCGTTTGCTGAAGGCGCTGTTCCCTCAGGACAGCGCGTCATTACTGGAAATGGCGAATGCGCAGAAGAAGGCGAAACTGCTGTCCGGCATTGCTACTTTCAGCGATATTGCCGGGGGGGAAGCCATTGCCGATTTTGTAACGGACAAGGTGCTGGCCAGGCTGCGTAAGGATGGCCTGGAGCAGGCGCTCCGGCAGGTTGCGCAGCAGAAGCTTCTTCCTGCTGCAGATACGATACTGCGTATCAGCGGCGGACCGCGGGAAAACCCGGAAATTTCCAGCCAGCCGCCGGCATTTTTTGATGATATCATATTGTGGACGCTTTCCGTTGCCGAGCGGGACTCCCTGCGTCCCGGCCCGCCTCCCGCCCCCGGGTCGCCGGGCTTTAATGAAGCGCAGCAGGAATTACAGCGCTACAGGCAGGAGCCCGGCGCGGCAGCGCAGCTTGTAGCAAAACAGTGGGCGGACAGCGCAGGCTCCTGCACCCCGGCCGGCCACTGGAATGAAATAGCCTGCGCCAGCATCGCCCGGCAACGGCCTGGCGAACTAAGGGTGGCCCGCGCCCTTTGCCTGCTGAACCTGGCCCTCTGCGATGCCGGCGTTTGCGCCCTGGAGGCCGGCGCCCGCTATGCTTACCTCCGCCCGGCAGGGCAGCCGGCAAGCGCCTCCTGCCACGCCGCATTTGCAGGCGCTGCAGCTACCGTATTGGGCTACCTGTTTCCCGCAGATGCGCAACGCTTTAGCGACATGGCCGGGGAAGCCAGCCTGTCTCGTATATACAGCGGCGCGCAATACCGCTTCGAGGCGGACAGCAGCCTGCAATACGGGAAGGAAATAGGCAGCTTTGCCGTAAAACTGGGGCAGGCGGATGGCAGCCGCTAAGGCAGTAAAATTTATATTTTGCTTTTTTACGGTACCTTTATTTCTCCTAAAAAATCCATTATGGCAACAGTAACACATTCCATCCCTGTTGTGGACCTCGCCGCCTTTACCTCCGGCGACGCTAAAAGCAAGACCGGTTTTGTGCAGGCGCTGGGAAAAGCCTACGAGGAAGTAGGCTTTGTAGCGGTAAAGAACCACGGCATCCCCGACGCCCTGATCGCGGATCTCTACAAGTACGTGCAACGTTTTTTTGCATTGCCCCCCGATACCAAGTACCAGTACGAGATACCGGAGTTGGCGGGTCAGCGCGGCTACACCTCTTTCGGGAAGGAACATGCCAAGGGATTTGACGCGCCGGACCTGAAAGAGTTCTTCCAGTTCGGGCAAACCGTGGAAGATGAAGACCCCATTAAAGAAGAATACCCGCCTAACGTGGAAGTAAAGGAAGTACCGGAGTTTACCCCTACCTTTTTCAAGGCCTACCGCGCCTTTGAAAAATCGGGCCGCTACCTGCTGCAGGCCATTGCCCTGTACCTGGACCTGGACGAACATTATTTTGACGGCAAGATCCATAACGGCAATTCCATCCTGCGCGCTATCCACTATCCTCCTATCACGCAGGAGCCCAGGTCCGCCATCCGGGCAGAACAGCATGAGGACATCAACCTCATCACCCTGCTGGTAGGCGCTTCTGCAGACGGGTTGCAGATACTGGACAAGCAAAACAACTGGGTACCGGTCACCTCCCTGCCCGAACAGATCGTAGTGAACGTGGGCGACATGCTGCAGCGCCTGACCAATAACCGCCTGAAGTCCACAACCCACCGCGTGGTAAACCCGCCCCGGGAAATGTGGCATACCAGCCGTTACTCCATTCCCTTTTTCCTGCATCCCCAATCCGGTATGCGGCTGGACTGCCTGGAAAGCTGCGTGGATGCTGCGCATCCGCTGGAGTACGCGCCTATTACTGCCGGGGAATACCTGGACGAGCGGTTGAGGGAAATCGGGCTGAAGAAATAAATTCCAAATCCCAAAATCCAAATTCCAAAAAGAAACATATACCTTTCAACTAAAGGCAGACGGTTTTCATTACTGGTACGTTATCCCGTTTGGAATTTGGATTTTGGGATTTGGAATTTTAGCATTTGGAATTTCGCAAATTTATGTTTCTACGTCATATTCCTTTTTTAAAAGCTGTATTATTCCATAGCATCACCGCTTACGGGGGGCCCCAAGGCCACCTGGCCATGATGATGAAAACCTTTGTGAACCAGCGTAAAGACGTTACGGCGGAGGAGCTGATGGAATACAATGCTTTCTGCCAGTTGCTGCCGGGCGCTTCTTCCACCCAAACGCTTACCCTGATAGGTTTCAAACGCGGCGGGGTGCCCTTGGCCGTTGTTACCATGCTGATATGGGTAACGCCGGCCTGCCTGCTCATGGGCTCCCTGAGCTTCCTGCTGCAGTATTTTGACAAGAAGGCGCTGGACGTGGACATATTCAAGTATGTACAGCCGATGGCCGTAGGCTTCCTGGCCTTTGGCGGCATCCGGGCCTATAGCATCAGCATCCGCAACAAGGCTACCTTTTTTATTATGCTGGTGGCCATGCTGGGCTCCCTGTACCTGAAATCGCCCTGGGCCTTTCCGATCCTGATCATACTGGGCGGCGTGGTATCCAACTTCAGTAACAGGCGCATACCCGGCTCCACGGAGAAACCCAGGAAGCTGCAGTGGAACAACCTGTGGCTGTTTGCCCTGCTGTTCATCCTGGCCGGTTTTTTCTCCGAGCTGGCGCGTACGCATAACTGGATCACCCGCCGGCCGTTTAACCTGTTTGAGAACTTCTATCGTTTTGGCAGCCTGGTATTTGGTGGTGGCGACATGCTGATAGCCATGATGCTGGAGCAGTATGTTACCCGCGCCAAAACGCAGTTTATGACCGCAGAAGAGCTGCTCACCGGCGCGGGCATTATGCGGGCGCTACCGGGGCCTACCTTCTCCATGTCCGCCTATGTGGGCGGCATGGTAATGCGTAACCTGGGCATGGGCTACCAGTTCCTGGGCTGCCTGCTGGCCCCCCTGGCCATTTTCCTTCCCAGCCTGCTGCTGGTGCTTTTCTTTTTTCCGCTGTGGCACAATCTAAAAAAATACGTGGTGATATACCGCGCGCTGGAAGGGATCAATGCGGTAGTGGTAGGTATTATGTGGGCGGCCACCTTTATGCTGTTCTTTGCAATACCGGTGAACTGGTATAACCTGCTGATCATGCTCACCACCCTGGCAGTGCTTTGCCTTACGCAGGTGCCTTCACCCTTTATCGTACTGGCATGCCTGTTACTGGGGTGGTGGTTATAAATTATACTCCCTGATCTTATTGTACAACGTCGTCAGCCCGATCTCCATCAGTTCTGCCGCTTTTGTTTTATTGCCGCTGGTAAAGGCCAGCACCTTGCGGATATGCTGTTTCTCCATGTCTGCCAGGCGCAGGGAACCGGTTTCGCCGGCAGGGGGGCGCCACTGAAAATCCAGGGGCAGCACGGCGGCTTCCAGTACTTCCGTGTCCGTTAGTATGATAGCCCGCTCTATTACGTTGCGCAGCTCCCGGATATTGCCTTTCCACACGTGCTGCTGCAGGGCCTGCAGGAAGGCGGGCGCCATACCGCTTACCCTTTTATTGAGCTTAGGCCCCAGTTGCTGTATAAACCAGCCGGCCAGCAGGGGAATATCTTCCGGGCGCTGGTTCAGCGAAGGCAACTGCACCTGGAAACCGGACAACCGGTAGTAGAGGTCTTCCCGGAAGTGGCCGGCGGCTATCTCCGCCTCCAGGTTCCGGTTGGTAGCGGCAATAATGCGTACATCCGTTTTGGTAGGCACCGCCTCCCCTACGCGGTAAAACTCACCCGACTCCAGCACCCGCAACAATTTAGCCTGCAGTTCTACCGGCATCTCGCCTATTTCGTCCAGGAAGATGGTGCCGCCCCCCGCTTCTTCGAAAAATCCCTTTCTGTCCTTTACTGCACCGGTAAAAGCCCCGGCCACGGAACCGAACAATTCGCTTTCCAGCAACTCCCGGCCAAAGGCGCTGCAGTTCACCGCCACAAAAGGCTGCTGGCGGCGCCCGCTGCCCTGGTGAATCGCCTGGGCAAAGACTTCCTTACCCGCCCCGGTTTCGCCCAGCAGCAGCACGGTAACATCTGCCGGCGCCGCTTTCTCTGCCAGCGCAATGGCCGACCGGATAGCCGGGGATTGCCCGATGATATTGTCAAAACTGTATTTGCCGCCTATCTGCTTTTCCAGGTGCCGTACCCTGAATTGCAGCAGGGCCTTATCCATGGCCTTGCTCACCAGGGGTAGTATCCGGTTGTTGTCATCCCCTTTCACTATGTAATCAAAAGCCCCGTTCTTGATGGCCTGCACCCCGTCCGCTATATTACCGTATGCCGTCAGCACGATCACTTCAGTTTCAGGATACCGGTTTTTCAGCGTGGCGGTCCAGACCACCCCGTTGCCATCCGGCAGCTTCACATCAGACAGGACCACGTGCACGGCTTCCTTTTCCAGCAGCCTGGTGGCGGCGCGGATGCTGCCCGCCTCGTGCAGCGTGTAGCCTTCCAGCGTTAGCAAACGGCTGAGCAGCTTACGCAGTTGCTCTTCATCATCAATAATCAGGATATGACCTTTGGGCATGGTGCTTCAGATAAAACAGCACAAAGGTAGGTATTTGCGCAGCACGCCTAATCTTCGTAGGTGCTTTTCTGGTTCCGCTTAAAGTACATGGCGCCCATCAGCGAGGCCAGTATGCCTACTACGCCGTTGGAGAAAAAAACGTTACTGATCAGGAACACCCAGAAATTCCTCGGCACATCTACTCCCTGCGGGCCTGTTCCCTCACTGCCCTGCGCCGCGATGGCGCTGCCGGAAGGGTTGTTTAGTGCGATCAGGTGCAGTATAATGGAAAAAATGGTGAGCACCACGGTTACCACCAGGGTAATGCGCAGGCCGATGCCGAAAAGCGCCTTCATGGAAGACTTATCCTCGTGCTGCCGGTTGTAATGCCAGATAGCAAACAGCACGCCCAGGAAAAGCACCGCGTTTACAAAGTATCCTGTCCACAGCACTGAATACGTATTGGTGGCGTAGAAAATAATAGTGAGCACCAGCGATATGACAGAAATGACCAGGCTGTACAGGAAGCCTACTTTTACGGGATGATGCGCGGTAGCCATAATTTAACTGTTTTGTTCTCCTGTAAATTTTACAAACACTATTCCATTTCTGCCTGCGCCATTTTTTCGATCTGCTGTATCACTTTCCGCAGGTCGTTCTTTTCCTGTTGCACAGGCTGCCAGAGATCGCCCATAGCCTGTATGCGGTCCAGGGTATTGCCCATATGGAAGTCCGTTACATTCAGGCCATCGTTCACCTCCTCCCACAGCAGGGGTGTGGCCACCGGCGCGCCGGGACGTGGTCGTACAGCGTAAGGCGCGGCAATGGTCTGCCCCCGGCTGTTCTGCAGGTAATCCACATACACCTTTTTCCTGCGCTGGGATTTGGCGCGCACAATGCTGGTGGTGCGAGGCAACTGCTGATGGGTTTGCCGGGCAATGTATTCGGCAAACAGGCGACAGGTTTCGTAGGTATATTTTGCACCGGTGGGTACATATATATGCAGGCCCGAAGCGCCGGAAGTCTTGCACCAGGCTTTTATTTTCAGGTGGTCCAGGATGTCCTTGATGCAGAGCGCCGTTTCCACTACGTATTTAAACCCGATGCCTTCCGGGTCCAGGTCCATCACCAGGTAATCCGGGTTATCCAGGCGGCCAATGCGGGACAGCCAGGGATTTACCTCTATACATCCCAGGTTGATCATATAGGCCAGGGTGGCTTCATTGTTACATACCAGGTAATCCACGTTCTTGTTGGAAGAAGTGGAAAAGTGCGGCAGGGTCTTTACCCAGGAGGGCGTATTTTCCAGGTCCAGGTCTTTCTGGTAAAAACTGCTGCCTTTAATGCCATTGGGAAAGCGGTGCAGGCTCAGGGGCCTGTTCTTCAGGTAGGGCAGCAGGTATTGCGCGACGGACAGGTAGTAGTCTATCAACTGGCCTTTGGTGATCTTTTCATCCGGCCAGAATATCTTCTGCTGGTTGGTCAGTGTTACTTCTTTCCCGTTCAGCTTCAGCGTGCGCTCTTTGGCGGCTGGTGCAGCCGCCTTTCTGGTAGTAGCCATGTGCAATGATTTTGCGGTTTCCTGGTGCACCTCCTGTACCGGCTTGTCTTCCCGCAGGCCCAGGAATATGGGCTGGCGCAGGTGCCCGCCTTCAGTCCAGGAGGAGAATTTTACCTGGCATACCAGCACCGGCTTTACCCAGGTAACCGGCATATTGGTTTTGATCTTTTCTTTGAATACCGATGTGCGCTGGCGCAGGGGCTGCAGCTTTTCATACAGCAGGTTGATCATGGCGCCATTCAGCCCGCCGCCGCAATGCCCTATATACCGCAGCCCGCCTTTGTCATCCAGCACACCCAGCACCAGTGCGCCCAGCTTCTTTCGGCTGCCGCGCGGCGCCGTATAGCCGCAAATGATAGCCTCCTGCTGGTTCAGTATTTTCATCTTCAGCCAGCTCATGGTGCGCCGGTTCTCTTCATACTGGCTATCTGTTTTTTTGGCTATAATGCCTTCCCATCCTTTTCCCGTGGCCTTTTTCAGCAGCTTTTCCCCATCTGTGAGCACATGATCGGAATACAGTACTGTTTTGTCATTCAACTGCCGCACTACCTCCTGCAGCAATGTTTTTCTTTCGATCAGGGGCATTTGCAGCAGGTCTTCCCCGTTCAGGTACAACAGGTCAAACACCACGTAGGTGAGCTTTCCCTTCCCGGTGGTCTTGTAATTCTGTAAAGCCTGGAAATCGGATACGCCTTTGCTGTTCAGCACTACCACCTCTCCATCCAGCACCACACTGTGCGCAATTTTCTCTACGGCTTTTACGATAGGCACATAGTCTTTGTTAAAGGAGATGTTGTTCCGGGAGTACAGGTCTGCCTTACCATTCCGCACATCGGCAATAGCGCGGTAGCCGTCCCACTTGGGCTCAAACAGCCATCCTTCCCGGCTGAAAGCTTCGTCCACCAGGGTGGCCATAGTGGGCTTATACTTTTTGGCGGTGGGTACTTTTGCTTTTGGACGGGCTTTCTTTTTACTGCCGGCGCCGGACTTCTCCTGCTGCCAGTAGCGAATGCCTTTTGCTTTTTCCCGTTCCGGCGTGTAATCTTCACTGTTATACTCCTCTTTTACGGCATAATCGTCCTTATGCTTCAGCAGCAGCCAGGAGTTATCTTCCTTGTTCTTCATCTTCACCAGGGCAAATTCTCCTTTCAGCTTGTGGCCCTTGAGCCGGAGCTTCAGGTTGCCCTCATTGATCTCGCGCAGGGCGGTTTTGTCAAAATCCTTCCCGTTGGCATTCACCAGCTCATAAGCGCCTTTGTCCCATACGTACACGGTACCTGCGCCATAGTTGCCGCGTGGTATCTCGCCGGAAAAATCCTTGTAATCATACGGATGGTCTTCCACCTGCATAGCCAGCCTTTTATCGTTGGGGTTCAGGGAGGGGCCTTTGGGCACGGCCCAGCTTTTCAGCACTCCCGCCACTTCCAGGCGAAAATCATAGTGTATACGGGAAGCATGGTGGCGCTGTATCACAAATACGTGCTTCCCCCTGTCCGCCTTGCCTCCTTTTGGCTCCGATGTTTTCTTAAAGTCCCGTTTCTGGTGATACGTGGTCAGGCTCATGATGCGCGTTTTTTACCGCCGCCGCTCAGGCTGGCCTTCAGTTGGTTAAACAGGTCGTCGCTCTTGGTGTGCACCACCTTCATTTTACGGACGGTACGGCGCTTGCCGCTGGCCTTAGCTTTGATGATCTTCATCAGCTCCGCCGTATACTCATCTTTGTACTGGCTGATGTCAAAAGGCGCGCTGTACTGTTTCACCAGCTCCTCCGCCATATCCAGCTCCTTTTTGTTGATGCGCACTTTGCTGTCCGGCAGCGACAGGTCTTCGGGGTTGCGCAGCTCCTGCTCAAAACGCAGTTGCTGCAGCAGCAGGTAGTTATCCCGCGGACGCACCACCGCCAGGTGCTCCCTGGAGCGCAGCACAAAACGGCTGAGCCCCACCTTGCCGGTTTTCTGCAGGGTTTTCATCAGCAGCTCATATGCTTTGGCGCCGCCTTTGTCCGGCTCAATGAAATAAGGCATTTCAAAATAAATGTCGTCTATTTCACTCTCCTTCACGAAGGCCTCAATCTCTATGATCTTGCTCTTTTTAGGGCTGGCGTCCTCAAAATCCGCCTCTTCGAGGATCACATATTCATCGTTGTACAGGTAGCCCTTTACGATCTGGTCCCAGGGCACTTCCTTGCCGGTATCTTCGTTCACACGCTGGTAGCGGATACGGGCATGATTTTTCCGGTCCAGCATATCCAGGTCCAGGCGGCTTTCCTGCACCGCGCTGTACAGCTTTACCGGTATGTTTACCAGCCCAAACCCGATTGTTCCCGACCAAATGGATCGCATAGTAATAAGTTTGTGAGGTTTATGTCTTACTAGTACTTTACAAACAGGATGCCGGTGGCATAACTTTTGACTTTTATAAGGTGAACTAAACACCTTTTTTATGCAAGACAAACCAGGTGAAATGGCCACGCTTACCCAGGTAATGGAGAAGATGAGGGCCAAAGGTTACGAGCAGGAATTTAAGATGAGTGATCACGGCAGGATGCAGTTACCGGGCAGTAAGAAAGTATATAATGCCGAGGAGCTGAAGATCGTCAGAACCTTCCGTTTTGAGGGTGAGTCTGATCCTGCGGATTCCTCTGTGCTATATTTGCTGGAAACCCGGGACGGGGAGAAAGGCTTTTTACTGGATGCTTATGGTGCTTACAGCGGGCATGCGGAAAGCGGGTTTGACGAGTTTCTCAAGAAGATCCCGGTAGAGGACCGGGACGACCAGTTCTGATTGATCCATGTGCTGATATGCTGATTGATGGGTACCAGCCCCGTCCGGCATATCAGCACATCATTCTACCTGTTCTTTCGCAGGAAAGCCAGCAGCACTTTCTCATCATGGTGCAGGACGCCATTTTCAGGGCGGTTCCGGCTACTTCGCACCCGCTGCAGGTAAGGCTCCAGGGAACCATCCTCATACGCCTCCAGCAAGCGGGGGTGCACATAATATTTTTTGCAAACCGCCCTGGTATTCCCCAACCTGGCGGCTACGCCGTCCATTACACTTATCACATTGCGTTTGCAGGCGGTAGCCGATTCAAAGGGAGGCAGGTCTGCCAGCAGGTTCAGCGCATGCACGCTGCCGGCCCAGGTACGAAAGTCCTTACAGGAAAAATCCTCTTCCGTACATGCTTTCAGGAAATCGTTCATATCGCCGGAATCCAGGCTGCGGTGCTCGCCCTGTTCATCATAATACTGGAACAGCTCCTGTCCCGGGATATCCTTTACTTTTTTCAGCATCCTGGCCAGGGCCGTATGCCGGACCATGATCTGCTGCACAACGCCTTTTTTGCCTTTAAAATGAAAGAAAAGCGTGCTGCCGTTTATTTTCAGGTGCCGGTTGCGCAGGGTGGTCAACCCGTAAGAACCATACAGCTTCTCATAGGCGGAATTGCCTACCCGTATCCAGGTTTCCTGCAGCACGCTTAATGCAATGGCGGTCACCTTCTCCTTATCCATCTGCTTTTTCCTGAGCCCGGCTTGCAGCCGCTTTCGTATCTGGGGCAGTTTCTCCCCAAAATGTAGCAGGCGGTCGTACTTGGTCTCATTCCGCACCTCCGTCCAGGTGTTATGATAGCGGTACTGGCGGCGGCCCATCGCATCTATACCGGTAGCCTGCAAATGGCCGTTGGCATAAGGGCATATCCATACCTGCTCCCAGGCCGGCGGCAATACCAGCTTGCGGATGCGCTCCAGTGTGGCTTCATCTGTGATCCTTTGGCCCTGCCGGTCGGTATAATATACTTCCTGCCCGTTCTTCACACGGGTATAACCGGGCATGTCTGTTCTGACATAGCGAAGCCGGGCGGCCCTGGCCACCTCCAATGTATCCGCGATCTCCATATATGCACTATTATCCGTTGATGATCTCTCCGCCGTTGGGATGCAGCACCTGCCCGGTGATGTAGCTGGCATCGTCGCTGGCCAGGAATACATAGCAGGGCGCTACTTCTGCCGGCTCCCCGGCCCGTTTCAGCGGTACATCGGTGCCAAATTTCGCCACTCCTTCCGCCGGGAAGGTAGCCGGTATCAGCGGCGTCCAGATAGGGCCGGGCGCCACCCCGTTTACCCGGATGCCCATTTCTGCCAGCGCGGCGGAAAGGGAGCGGGTAAAGCTTACAATAGCGCCTTTGGTGGCCGCATAGTCCAGCAGGTGGGAGCTGCCGCGGTAAGCGGTCACCGAAGTGGTGTTGATAATGCTGCTTCCCTTTTTCAGGTGTGGCAGGGCGGCTTTTGTAAGATAAAAATGAGCGAAAATGTTGGTAGCAAAAGTACGCTGCAACTGTTCGGCGGTGATATTTTCAATGGAAGGCTGGGGATACTGTACGGCGGCATTGTTCACTACAATATCCACCTGCCCGAACTTTTTGATGGCCTGCTGTACAATACGCTGGCAATGCTTTTCTTTGGATACATCGCCGGCTACCAGCAGGGCCTTGCTTCCCCGCTCCTCTACCAGTTGCTGCGTTTTGCGGGCATCCACTTCTTCGTCCAGGTAGGCAATGACCACCTGCGCGCCTTCCCCGGCAAAGGCTACGGCTACTGCGCGGCCTATACCGCTGTCGCCGCCGGTAATGATGGCCACCTTATCCTTCAGGCGCCCGCCGGGCGGGGTGGGCGGCCTGGCATACTGCGGCTCGGGCCGCATTTCCTTTTCAATGCCCGGTTGCCTTTCCTGGTGTTGCGGCGGGCGTACCGGTTTTTTCTTGGCTGACTTTTGCATAATATCCTTTTTTAGTGATCACTCCATTCATGTCATATTCCCTGAAGCAGTTGCAGCAGTCGTGGATGATCCGCCATGCATATTCCTCCATAACCTTCTCCGGCTCCGTAGCTGCGGGCATGATCCGTTGTGCTGCTATAATGCTGCCTTTACAGGCAATGGCGTAATAAGCGTACAGCTCCCGGACGCCCAGTTCCGGTACCGGTGCGGCATAGCCGGTAACCGCCAGTCCCATGCTGCTGTTGAACAGCGTGCAAACACCCAGCGCCATCTGGGCGGCCACCTGTGGCGATATGGCGTTACAGGACTGCGCATGTATCGGCTCCACCCCCAGGTGCTTTACCTTCTGGCCGGTGTTATAGGCCGTAATGCCACCCTGGAAAAACTGCGTGGCGCCTGCTGCCCTGCTCAAAAGCATCTGCAGGTACCCGGCAGTTACGCTTTCTGCTACGGCAATGGTAAGGCCATTTGCCAGGCAGTGATCATGTATGAAGGTAATTGGTGATTGCATCGGCTCCGGAATTTAAAAGGCCGCCTGCATTTATATGCAGGGGGCCTTCATGGGTTTCCATTCAATGAAATACAGCATTATTCTGCAGCGGCTTCTTCATTAATAGAAGACTCTGCAATTTCGGTCAGCAGTTGGTCTGTTTCCTTCTCTTCGTCCAGCGTTTGTTCCAGCAGGGATGCTGCTTCCGTATGCCCCATTTTCATGGCCAGGGCGCGGAGGCTCCCATAGGCGGCTATTTCATAGTGCTCGATCTTTTGCGCAGCTATGATCAGGCCTGCATCCCTGACAGCGCTGTCCTCTTCCGTATCGCTGATCACGGTTTGGCCTTCTGCTATCAGGCCCTCCATGGCATCACATTTTTTCCCGGTGGCCCTTACGCCCATCATGTCAAAAATGTTTTCCAGGCGGGTTACGTGCTCCTTGGTTACTTCCAGGTGCTCTTCTATGGCATTGGCCAGTTCTTCGGAAGTAGCGGCCTTGCGCATTTTCGGGAGGGCTTTTACCAGGTGCTTTTCGGCCCAGTAAATGTCTTTAAGCTCGTCCATGAACAGGTGATGGAACCGGGAGTCGCCATTATGTTTGCTCCTGGAGGAAGCGGCCTTTGTAGTTCTGGATGATGTTCTTGTTGTACCAGCCATAAAAATTGAGTTTTAATGCATGAATAAAATAGTGTTGAACGTTTAGCTCTTTTTCCTGTCCTGCGGGTTGGCAGGAGTACGTTTTATTTCCCGTTCGGGTATCTCGTCCGGTATTTCGCGCTTGTCCGGCGATTGCTGCGATGGGTTGCTGTCTTTACCGGGCGGATGTTTTATTTCGGGCGGCACTTTCGGATTGCCTTTCGGCTTATCGCCCTTATCCTGTCCAGGTTTCATGATTTACGTTTTTGAGATGAGAAAATATGTGTGATGCATGTACCAGTTTGTAAAAGTCGTACAGTATACAACGTGTAAAACAAAGTTCATTCCATTGGCACATAGTATACCGTTTCCGCTTTTTTACAGAGATAAGCGCCGCAAGCTCTATTCGCCAATCGCCGCAAATGCCCGCCAGTGCTGTAGAAATCCATTTTCACAATGTGGAAATTCTTTCACGGGAAAAGATTGGTTATATTTGATACAGAAGTACTTAACGCATGCATAATCCGGTACAAAAGAAAATACGGCTAGGCTTTTTCATTGCTTTCTCGGTTATTATCGCTGCCTCTTTTTTTTCTTACCTGGTCACCAAGAACCTGCTGGACAACGCCACCAGGCTCAACCGTGCCATAGAAGTATCCAGGCGGCTGGAAACGATCGTAAAGCAACTGAAGGATGCCGAAGCCGCCATCAGGGGCTACAATCTTACCAACGACAGCTCTTTTCTGCGGCCGGACATGGAGGAGAGAAGCAACCGCATAGCGGATGAGTACCATGCGCTGCGCCGCATCACAGCCGGCAATCCCCGGCAGCAGGAGCACCTGGACACTTTAAGGCGGCTGCTGGATATCAAGTACGCGCAGCTAAGAGTGGGCGCCCGCCGGGACACCCCGCGGAAGGAAAAACAGTCCGTTACGGAGGGGGAACGCATCATGGAGCGTATTGAGCGGCGGGTGCAGGCCATGATGCATATTGAGAATGCGCAGCTCCATGAGAAGGCGGAGCTGTTCCGCTTCTTCTCCGCCATCTGGGTACCGGTGATCTTCATTTCTTCACTGGTGGCTATCCTGATCGGCATCTACTCCTATATTACCCTTACCAGGGAATTCAGGCTGCAATTGCATATTGAATCCAAGCTCAAATCCTACCAGCGGGACCTGCAGCAGAACATTATGCTGCTGAACAAAAGCAACCAGGAGCTGGAGCAGTTCGCCTATGTAGCCTCCCATGACCTGCAGGAGCCACTGCGCAAAATATCCACTTTCAGCGACCGGCTGCAGGTGAAATACCGGGAGCAGTTGCCGCCGGACGCCTCGCAACTGCTGGACCGCATGGTGGTAGCGGTATCCCGTATGCGGGTGCTGATCAGTGACCTGCTGGCATTCTCCAGGGCGGGCCGCACAGCCCCGGAAAGCGTTGCGGCCGTGGACCTGAGCCAGTTGCTGCAGAACGTGCTGAGCGACCTGGAACTGAGCCTGCAGGAAAAGAACGCCGTGGTAAATGCGGCAGAGCTGCCGGTGGTGGAAGGCAATGCTACCAATTTCCAGCAACTGTTCCAGAACCTGCTGGCCAATGCCATCAAATTTGCGCACCCGGACCGGCGCCTGGCCATCAACATCACCTGCCAGTTGCTGAAAGGAAAAGAGATCAACGTGATCAAGGAAAACCGCTGGGAGGACACCTTCTGCCGCATTTGTATAGAGGACAACGGGATCGGGTTTGACCAGGCGTACGCAGAGCGCATATTCCTGATATTTCAGCGCCTGCATGGCGTGAGCGAATATTCCGGCACCGGTATAGGGCTGGCCATCTGTAAAAAAATAGTGGACAGCCACCAGGGGTTCATTATGGCATACGGCTACCCGGACAAGGGAGCCACCTTTGTAATTATTTTACCATTAAAACAAAAAAAATGAGCCCAGGAACGCCGGCGGGAAAGTTTAGCATCCTAATTGCGGAGGATGATGCAGATGACAGGGAATTGCTGAAAGCGGCTTTTGACGAGCATGACTTTGACCACAACGTTAAATTCGTAGAAAATGGAGAGGAACTGATATGTTACCTGAAACGGAAAGGCGCTTATGCGGATGAGCTGCAACACCCGCTTCCGCAAATTATCCTCATGGACCTGAATATGCCAAAAAAGGACGGGCGGGAGGCGCTGAAGGAGATCAAAACGGACCATTACCTGAAAAGTATTCCCGTTATCATACTAACCACGTCGACGGAAGAAAAAGATGTATTAAACAGCTACGAGCTGGGGGTGAACAGCTTCATCATTAAGCCCGTTACTTTCCGGCAACTGGTGACCTTCACCCAAACCCTCTGGAGATACTGGTTTGAGTTCGTAGCACTGCCAAATGTTCAAACACTGCCATGACAGACCAACCCATACATATTTTGATGATTGATGATGACGAAGATGATTTTTTCCTGGTAAACGAGCTGCTGCAGGACATTTCGCCGGGGCAGTACCAACTGGAATGGGCGCCCACCTATGCGCTGGCCCTGACAGAAATAGAGCGCCGCGCGCACGACATTTACCTGGTGGATTACCGGCTGGGGCCCTATACCGGTATAGACATTCTCCACCATTTCCAGCAACTGCATTACAAGGCCCCGGTGATCATGCTGACCGGCAAGGGAGACTATAACATTGACAAGGAGGCTATGATGGCCGGCGCTTCCGACTACCTGGTAAAAGGCGACATCAGTGCAGACCTGCTGGAACGTTCCATCCGCTATGCGCTGGATGAAATGAACCACCTGCGCACCCTGGCGGAGAGCGAGAAAAAGTACTACGGCGTATTTGAAAAAGCCCATGACCTGATCCTGCTGGCGGATTGCGACAAGAACATTATAGATGCGAACCCTTCCGCTTTGAGGGTGCTGCAGTACAGCAAAGAGGAAATAATGCGCATGAACCTGAAGGACCTGTTCCTCTTCGAGGAGCAGTGCCGGCATTTCTTTGACCAGATATGCGGGGAGCAGGGCAGCGTACAAACGGAATATAATTTTGTGAACAAGGCTGGCAAAAAGCTGGACGTGCTCGTCAATGCCGTCATGCTGGATGAAGCAGAACAGATATTCCTGTGCGTGGTGCAGGACATTACGGAAAAGAAAAAAGAGGAGCAGGAGAAGCAGCAGCAGCAAAAGTTCGTGATCACCGGCCGCATTGCCCGGGTAATAGCACATGAAGTAAGGAACCCCCTCACCAATATCCTGCTGGCCGTGAGCCAGTTTAAACAGGAGCCGCCGGACTCGGAGGACAGCCAGTTATATACCGATATCATTGAACGGAACTGCATCCGCATCAACCAGCTCATTACCGAGCTGCTGCACAGCACGCGCATGATAGAGCTGCACATGCAGCCGCATGGCGTCAATGAACTGACAGAAAAAGCGCTGGGGCTGGCGCAGGACCGCCTGCAATTACATGAAGTAAAAGTGGAAAAACGGCTGGTAGATCCGGATATCCTGGTACCTGCCGATGCGGAGAAAGTGGAGATCGCCCTGCTGAATATTATCATTAATGCGATAGAAGCCATGCCGCCCGGCAAAGGCGAGCTGAACATCCACACCGCCCGCCAGAACGGCAAGGCCCTGATACAGATCAGCGACAACGGGATAGGCATCCCGGAAGAAATGAGAACAAAACTGTTTGATCCTTTCTTTACCAATAAGCCCAAAGGCAGCGGCCTGGGGCTGACCAGCACCCAGAACATCATTATTAATCACAAAGGGAATATCCACGTGGACAGCGAGCCCGGGAAAGGCACTACCTTCAGTATTATGCTACCGGTACAGTAAGCTGAATGCGCAGATGCGTGCACTATTTCCCCAGTTTCTCATCGGTCTTTTCTATTGCTTCCTCCACCGAGTGGGAGCCTTTCATATCAATGCGCTTTTTGGTTTCTTCCGCCAGGGTAGAGTAGTATTTATGCAGGATGTCCAGCTCCTCTTCCGTAAGGTCTTCCGCCACGATCAGGCGGTTGCTGGCAGCGCGGTTGGCTGCAATCAGCTCATTCAGCTTCAGTTGCACCGATTTGGATTCCTTGTTCTGCGATTTCTGGATCACGAACACCATTAAGAAGGTGATAATGGTGGTACCGGTGTTGATCACCAGTTGCCAGGTATCCGAGAAGCCGAACAAGGGACCGGTAACCGCCCATATGATCACTACTCCCAGCGCTACCGAGAAGGCCCAGGCAGAGCCGGTAGCATTAATGACCTTGCCGGCAAAGCGTTCAAAGAAACCGGCAATGCCCCCCTTGTTTCCATTTCCATTGGGCGGTGGAGGGTCCTGCTGCTTGTGCTGGTTTTTCATTACATGGCGTTCAATAGTTTATATTCAACAGGCGTAGTTTGTTATAGAGTGTTTTACGGTCTATATTGAGCAATTGCGCTGCTTTGGTCTTGTTATACTTCACCTCCTTCAGCACATTGATGATCTTGTTGTATTCCGCCTGCAGGGCTACTGTTTTAAGATCATTCTCATTGGCAATGGCGGCCAGCTCGCTTACATGATCCTCATCATAGCTTTGATTAAAAGCCTCTTTCATTTCCAGGGGCAGGGCAGACATGGTAATATCCTGGTGCTCCGGCGTGAGCAGGCAGGCGCGGCGTATAACGTTCTTGAGCTCCCGGATATTACCGGGCCAGGAGTATTTCTGGAAGCAGGCCCACACTTCGGGGTTGATCTTGCCGCAGTTCTTCTGCAGCTCTTTTTCCACCTGTGTCACGAACGCGTTCACGAACAGGGGCAGGTCTTCCTGGCGCTCGCGCAGCGGCGGTATATAAATGGTAAATTCATTGAAGCGGTGAAAGAGATCTTCGCGGAACTTGCCGCGCTGTACGGATTCCGACAGCTTCTCATTGGACGCTACAATGATGCGCACATCCACGGGTATTTCCTTCAGGCTGCCTACCCGGCGTATCACTTTCTCCTGTATTACGCGCAACAGGGCTACCTGTATATCGTAAGAGAGATTGGATACTTCATCCAGGAACAGGGTACCGCCATGAGCCTGTTCAAAGGCGCCTATCTTGGTATTAATAGCGCCGGTAAAGGAGCCTTTTTCGTGGCCGAACAGCTCGCTGGCAGCCAGCTCCTTGGACAGGCTGCCGCAATCCAGCGCCACAAAAGGCTGCGTGCTGCGCTTGCTGTGATGGTGAATGAGGTGGGCCACTGATTCTTTACCGGTACCGGTTTCACCGAAAATGATCACGCTATAGTCCGTAGGCGCTACGAGCTTTATCTGCCGGAACAGTTCCCGGGCGCCGGCGCTTTCGCCGTATACATATTTATTGGTCTGGTCCAGCGGTTCGGATACAGGCACCGCTCCATTACGCTCGCCGTTGCTTTCAGGACGGCCCTGCTCCTGCGGCTGGGAAACAGAAATAACGCTGTCCCGCTCACCCTGCGCATCCAGGTGCGCAAATGCCTTATGCACCAGGTTCAGTATCTCATCCGGGTACAACGGCTTGGAAAGGTAGTCATAGGCACCATTCTTCACCATTTCCACGGCCACCCGCACATCTGTATATCCTGTTATGATAATCACAATGGTGCGGGGGTTCAACTGACGAATATCCTGCATAAGCTGGGCGCCGTCGGTATCCTTCAGGCGGTAATCGCATAGTACCAGGTCATAAGGTTTTTCCTTCATCATCTTCAGCGCTGCGTTACCGGACATGGTGGTATCTACCTTAAAACCATGCTTGCCGAGGAATTTGCTCAACAACGTACAGATATTGATCTCGTCATCTATGATCATTATATTTCTCATAATGGTAATGTGATGTTGGCGATAAGCTTTTAAAGTTACAAATTAATTATGAGGCCGGCTAACTTTTAACATCCTGCATTAGCTCGTCCAAGTTCTTTATACTGAATGGTTTAGCAAGGAAATAACTGGCGCCGGCGCTCAGCGCTTTTTGCTTTTCCAAACCATTGTCATACGCACTGATGGTAATAACCCTCAGCGCCGGGTATTGCTGTTTGATGATCGGCAGTACCTCGAGGCCGGAGCCATCCGGCAGGTGAATATCCAGGAAAAGGATATCCGGTTGCTGGCGTTGTATATGTTGAAGTCCCGCCCTGAGATTATGCACATATTTTACGCTGTAACCCTGTTTTGCTAAACTCATTTGCAATAGTCTGCAGATGTCCGGTTCATCATCAATAATCAGGATAAATGAGCTTTTCATTTTTTTAGTTGAGACTAAGCCTGGCAACAGGCCCACTCCCTGCTTTCTGTGTTGTAACATACTTGTGCTTATTCCATTGTTCCATTAATAACCTGGCGATCAGGTAACAAACACTGGATTCCGCTCCCTGATTCTGGTTAACACTGGCTTTTTCCAATCCGTCGTAGCAGCCATGCGTGAGTGGGTTGTATATCAGTTGTTTAAGATGGTTATTGCCTAAATACCAACTGAAGGCCAGCCGCATCCGTTCCTGGTATGCCGGGTTGCCCGTGGCCAGGGTAAAGGTATGCAGGGCCAGCATGGTATAGGCTACTTCAATAGATTGCTCTCCCCCTTCACAAACGGCAGTATCATCCTTATGCTTATGGCACCAGGTTTTATTATTGATCAGTTTCATATAATTATCGGTAAACGTCCTGCTGGTCAGGAACTCCAGGCTCTCCTCCGCAACCCGCCGCCAGGCTGTGTTGCCGGATACCTGGTAAGCCATCATCATGGCTTCCGGTAAAACGGCGTTGCCATAGGTAAGCACCGGCTCAAACCATTTCCACTGTGCCTCCGCTTCCTGCTGGTAGCATTGGTAAAGGCGGGCTGCCAGCGTATGCAATATATCTTCGGCTATACCGCCAGGCCTGTACTGCTGGTAATAATACATTCCCTTTATAGCAAAAGCAAGCGCACGCGGCGAAGTGAGGCGCTCCAGCCAGGTAAAGCAGGGCTGCAGCACCCTGGCGGCCTGCTGTACCAGCATGTACGGAAGCCGCTGATGCAGGTGCAGCAGGTAGCCCAGCGCCCATACAGCACGCCCGTTGGCGTCCTCCAGGTTTACTTCGTGGTTCATGGCGGAAAAATACCCGCCAGTTTCCACGTAGTTCAGGAATGTACCGTCGGGCTGCTGACAATATTCTATGAAATCAAGGTATTTATGACAAAGGGAATATACAAAGCTGCTTTCCTTTACCGTGGTGGCATACATGCACGTGGCGATCAGCGCCCGGGCATTGTCATCCAGCGTATAGCCGGAGGAAGGGTCCGGCTGGTCAAACTTTGAGAACTGTATCATGCCGAATTCATCGGTCATACGGTCCAGGTGGTCCAGGTAGGCCGGCGGCAGGCTGGGCAGCGGCATTCTTTTCTCTTCCATTATTTCCCGGAACAGCGACATGTGGGCAACAGCCACATTGTCCCAGATAGCATTACGTGTTCTTTCAATGGCGTTGTTGCTCATCTGCCGGCGCAGCCCGGGATGCTGCAGCAGGTGAATGGCCTGCCGGGCAAGCTGCGCATGATCGCCGATATCTACCAGGTAGCCGCAACCATCGTCCAGCATTTCACGCGCCTGTGCAAAGGCGGTGCTTACAATGGGACAGCCGGCGCTCAGCGCGTACAGGAAAGTACCGCTCACGGCCTGGTACGGGTCTTTGGAAGTAAACAGGTAGATATCCGTTAAAGCCAGGTAATCCAGCAATGCATCCAGGCTGAGGTAGCTGTTCACGAAGCGTACATGCTGCTCCAGGCCCAGCTCCTGCACCAGTTGCTCCAGGCGCTGCCGGTACTGCTCCCCTTCCCTTGCCAGCACTACGGGATGCGTTTTACCCAGCACCAGGTACATGGCATCCGGGAACTGCTGCACAATAGGCACCATGGCGCGGATCGCGGTTTCCAGGCTTTTGTTCTCGCTGAGCAGGCCAAAGGTGGTCAGCACTTTCCTGTCCTGCAGGCCGTACCGGGCTTTCAGCGAAGGCACATCTTCCGTTATGCGGGCATGCACGCCATGCGGTATATGTACGATCTTATGGGCCGGCAGGTGGTATACGGACAGGAGTATATCTGCTGAGGCCTGTGTCATTACAATGATCTTACTGGCCAGGGAACCAATTATGCTGACCACTTTCCGGCATTTGGGGTCCGGGTAAGGCAGCACGGTATGGAACCGTACCATAAAAGGCTTGTCCAGCAAAGAGATCATGGCCAGCAGGTTATGGCCGTATTCTCCGCCATATAACCCGAACTCATGTTCAAAGCAGACCATGTCAATTTGTTCATCCGCATTTACCCGGTGTGCAAATGCTACGCAACCATCAATATCAAACGGATCCACCACGTACTCCACAGGCGGCTGTACTTTGGCCGTTTCACCGGCTGCCTGTAATGCACAGATGCTGATATTCAACTGTCCTGAAAATGATTTATGCAGGGCGTTTACCAGGTCTTGTGCAAAGGTTGCAATGCCGCATTCACGTGGTGGAAAGGAAGTAACAAAAAGCAAGGCCTTATTCATAAACAATATTTTTTCGCGTATAGGTTCATTATCCTACCTGGTATTCAGTTGTTCCAAATATCAATCCAACCACAGCGGTGTTAGTGTGCGGCTGTGTCATGCAGGAAGACTGCCCCAAACCTGTAGAAAAAACTCTACAATTTTTTCGTGTGCTCCACATTACCCGGACCACACCTTTCGAAAAAACAGGATATATGAAATGGAAATTTTCTTTGGGGCATTAACATCAAATTCACAATTAAATAAATGGTAGCGGCTAGATTTGTGATCAGGCGTTACCTCACCAGGTATCAACCATATCTATTTTAGAAAGCACTATTTTATTGGGACATTAAAAAAATCTACGCATGAGAAACCTTGCCTGTACATTTAAGGTAAATGGCGTTCCCAAAAGGATCTGCCTGAAGAAAATTGCTAAGGAAAGGAAATTCCGTGTAACGGTAGAAGGCGTGCAAATGGAATATTCCCTGACGGAGCAGGATAAAATTTTGCCGGTAAGCGACAGCCAGTTGCCGGACACTGCACTATTGCCGCATATTGAATGGATGATCCGGCATTACTTTAATAATACCAAGCAGCTTATATAATACCAACCGGTCAGCAGCCTGATTGCTATAAGGTTTGTTTTCAAATCTGGTCTAAAACCACTAACAGCCGGCCGGGCCATTATGCAGATGTCATTTCAGCCAACCATTAAAAAATGACTTGCGGCCCGGCTTTTTTTGGTATCATACAAATCCCTTTTCCAGCGCCAGGAATGCCTCCGTGGCGTTCAGGTGCTCCCACAGTACCGCATATACGGCCTGCGCCACAGGCATATAGGCGCCTATGGCATCGTTCATTTCATAAATGCATTTGCTGGCGTAATAGCCTTCCGCTATCATGTTCAGCTCCAATTGCGCGGCTTTTACGCTGTAGCCTTTGCCGATCATGTTGCCAAAGGTGCGGTTGCGGCTGTGCAGGGAGTAGCAGGTTACCAGCAGGTCGCCCAGGTAGGCGCTGGCCGTGTAGTTATGCTGCACCTCCGGCCCCTGCGCCGGGCCGGCCCAGGCGGTATACTTTTCCAGGAAATGCTGCATTTCCCGGAAGCAGTTGGCGATCAGCACACTCAGAAAATTATCGCCATACTCCAGGCCGTGCGCTATACCGGCGCCCATCGCATAGATGTTCTTCAGCACAGCGGCCAGTTGCACACCGGTCACATCATTGTTGACGGTAGTTTGCAGGTAGCTGTTGGTAAAAAGGTCGGCCATGTTTTGCGCATCATCCAGGTGCAGGCCGGAGAAAGTGAGATAGGATAATTTTTCGTTGGCGATTTCCTCCGCATGGCAGGGGCCTGTAAGGGTAAAGTACTGTTCCGGTGGCAGGTTAAAACAATCGGCCAGGTATTCATTGATCAGCAGGTTGCTGTCCGGGATCATTCCCTTAATGGCGGATATCACTTTTTTCCCTTGCAGGACGGTTGGCGGTAATACCTGCAGGGATTCCTCCAGGAAAGCCGACGGCACAGCCAGTATCAGCACTTCGCTGGCGGCTGCTACCTGCTGCAGGTCACTGCTGAGTTGCAGCAGGTGGGTGTCAAAATATACAGAGGTGAGATAATGCTTGTTGTGATGGCGCAACTGCATATGGCGGATGGTGTCCTCATTCCTGATCCACCAGTTTACCTGCTGCCCGTTGTCCGTTAGTATTTTTGCCAGTGCAGTAGCCCAACTGCCACTGCCGATAATGCCCGTTTTATATGTCTTGCTCAACCGTTGAATTTTCCGCAAAATAACTAAAAAGTGAAAAGTGACGCCTTCACTCCATTATTTTGCGCCCTCAAACAACTGGGCGGCAGGTACTACTTTTACTTTTTTCCCTGCTTTCAGATCACGGGAAACGGCGGCATAGGGGCCGCTTACTACCTGGTCGCCGGGCTGCAGTCCGGACAGTATCTCGATGTAGTTATCATCCTGGATACCGGTTTTCACTTCCACCTGCTTCACGGTATTGTCCTTTTGCAGTACAAACACCACCTCGCGGGTATCTTTCCTGGCAGCGGCGGCTTTGGCAGCAGGTGAGCCCTCTTCGGCAGCAATGGCCTTTTTCGGAATGCTGTCCTTTTGGCCAACTTCCACCTCGCGGGTGGTCACCGCGTTGATGGGCACCGACAGCGCCTGTTTCTTGCGGCGGGTCTGTATATCCACGCTGGCGCTCATACCCGGGCGGAAGGCGAAGTTCTTGGGACGCGAAGGATCGATCAGGTCTTTATAGCTGCTGTTCAGAATGCGGATGTGTACAATATAGCTGGTTACCTGCTCCGCGGAGGAGGTGGTACCTGTAGTGGAAGCGGTAGCCGCTCCCTTGCTGGAGCTGGCTATCTGGGTAACGATCCCTTTGAACTTGCGGTCGTTGTAGGCATCCACCTCAATCACCGCGGTATCGCCGTATTTCACGCGGGGAATATCATTTTCGCCTACATCCACCTGTACTTCCATCACGCTCAGGTCTGCAATGCGCATGATCTCCGTACCGGTCATTTGCAGGGTGCCTACTACGCGCTCGCCTTTCTTTACCGGCAGCAGGGAAACAATGCCATGCATGGGCGATACGATAGTGGTACGGCCCAGGTTCTTGTTGGCTTCCGTAAGGCTGGCCTGTGCGCTGGCCACTGCATATTTATAACTGTTCACCTGCTGTACCGCGGCATTGTAATCTGCCAGGGCGGAACGGTAGGCGGATTCTGCTGATTCAAACTCGCTCCTGGACACTACTTTCTGTGCAAACAGCTCTTTGTTACGGTCATAAGCAGCCTTGTACTGCTCCAGCTTGGCCTTGTAGGCATTCAGGGCGGCAGCGGAATTGGCCATCTGCGCCTGCGACTGGCTAAGGGCGGCCATGGCCTTGTCGCGCTGGGAACCGTAAATGTCCGCATAGATCCTTACCAGCACCTGTCCCTTTTTCACGGAATCTCCTTCTTCTACGGGCAGGTCCACAATCTCGCCGGAAACATCGGAGCTCACTTTTACTTCCACTTCGGGATAGATCTTACCGGTAGCGGCCACTACCTCAATGATATCCCTGGCGGTAGCCTTGTCTACAGCCACGCGGGTACCTTCATCCTTACCGATCACACCGGAGGCTTTGAGCACCAGCAATAATACAATGAGCGCTACCAGGCTACCAATTATCCAATAAAGTGTCTTTTTCTTCATAGAGCGGTTTATTACTAAGGCACGGGATTTACAGGGTTATTTTCTGGTCCCGGTAAAACTCCAGCAGTTTCATTCTGAAAATATAATCATATTGGGCCGATACTTTGTTGATCTGGGCCTGGAACAAATTATTCTGCGTGGTAATATAATCGATCGTGTTCATTAAACCTAAATTAAACCGTTTGGTGGCAAAATCAAAGGCTTTTTGCGAAGCATCCACTCCTTTGCTGGCGGCATAGAATTTTTGTATGGCGGCTACAGCGTTGGCATGGGCGGTATAAATATCCTGCCGGAGCTGTTGGTTATCCTGGTCGCGGGTCAGTTGCTGGTTATACAGGTCCAGCTTGGCCCTTTTATAATTGGTACGCAGTTGCCAGCCGTTCAGGATGGGAATGCTGAGACTTACGCCAACCTGTTGCTGGAAGTTGTTGCTGATCTGGTTGCCGAAAGGTATCTTTCGGGAAGTGGTATTAATACCCGGCCTTGTAACGGCATAGTGGGCGCCATTTACATCTACACTACCTATTGTATCTGTAGAAAACCCGGTAATCACCTGTTCTGTCACATTATTGGAATAGTTAGTACCTATACCTGCCGAAAGGGATAAGGTAGGAAGCATTGCTCCTTTTGCAGCAGCCACCGATCTTTCCATGGCTTTGATCAGCAGCGAATCGGCCCTTACCAGCGGGTTGGTGGCCAGGGAAGCGCTGTACACCATTTCCGGGTCTACCTCGCTCAGGCGGGGCAGCGGGATATTGGCAATATTGGCTGGTATCTCCGGCTTAAAAGGTATATCAAAATCCAGGTTCAGGAGGGCTTTCATCTGCAGGATGGACAGGGTCACATTATTCTGCGCCGTGATCAGGTTGGCGCTGTCCCTGGCCAGTTGCGCCTCCAGGTCGGCCTGGTTGCTTTCCGGCACGGAGCCGGCAATCACCAGCTTCTCCGTATTGGCCAGTTGGGCTTTGGTAAGCTCCAACTGCGTTTCATTCACATGCACCTGCTCATTGTTCTGCAGTATCTGCAAAAAGGCGGATGCTATGTTAAAGGACACGTCATTCTTTGCCTTTTCCAGCAAAAAACGGGATGCATGCGCCTGGTAGGTATTGGAGGCAATAGTATTCCGCCTTGAAAACCAGTTGAACAGGGTCACGCTGGTGCTTAAGCTGGCATTGGATGAAAAGAAGCCGGTCGTTTCATATGTGTAAGTCGTGGGGTTCACACTACGGCCCGCGTTATAATTACCGCTCACATTCCCGCTCAGGGTGGGTATCTGGGACAATTGGCTTTGCTTGAGCGTCAGCTCGGCAAAACGCCTTTGTACGTCCTGCTGTTTAATGGAAATATTGTTGGCCATCGCATAATCCACACAACGTTTGAGGCTCCAGGTATCCTGGGCGGTTCCAGTGTTAGCAAACAATAAACAGAATACCAGGAAAGCTCCCGGAAGTTGGTATAACTTCATAGCGTAACAAAAATATGGTAATTGTGATGACAGCCTTAGCCACTTCTTTATAAAAGGCAAATTTTTATTAGGTATGGCAGATGGCCACACTAATTTAATATAAAACATAGCATTTTATTTATAGTTTTTTCTGAAATGTATGTTAAATGCCGGTTTATTGCATGTTTACGAGGCGAATCACCGGATCTTTCCGTCCCTGATCTCTATGACCCGGTGCCCGAAAGCTGCGTTTTGTTCGGAGTGCGTTACCTGCACAATAGTGATCTTGTCGGTTTCATTGAGGTGCTTGAACAGTTGCATGATCACCCGGGCCTGGTCGGAATGCAGGTTCCCCGTAGGCTCGTCCGCGAAGATCACCCGCGGCTCCGCCACAATGGCCCTGGCAATGCCTACCAACTGCTGCTGGCCGCCGGAAAGCTGGTTGGGAAAGAGATCTTTTTTGGCCACAATGTTAAAGCGGTCCAGCACATCGGCCACCCGGCTTTTACGTTCTGAGGAGGGCACGTTCTTATACAATAGTGGGGTTTCTATATTTTCATAAACGGTCAGCTCATCGATCAGGTGATAGGCCTGAAATACAAAGCCAATACTGCCCCGGTGCAACTGGGTGCGTTTTTTCTCGCTCATTTTATGCACCGGCTCCCCTTCAAACAGGTATTCTCCGCCAGACGGCTCTTCCAGCAGCCCCAGGATATGCAGCAGGGTAGATTTTCCAGATCCGGACGGGCCCATAATGGATACAAACTCGCCTGCATGTATGGTTAGGTCTATATCATCCAGTACTGCATTTTTACCAAATCCAACCGGGTAATGCTTTGAAATATGTTTTAATTGTATCATAGCTTGTATTTTATTCCGTTCTGATAGACTTTACCGGGTTCATTAACGCGGCCCGCACCGACTGGATACTGACCGTGATAACGGCTACCAGCAGCGCAATGGCGCCGGCCAGGAGAAACACGCCTATATTCACCGGGATACGGTAGGCGTAATGCTGCAGCCATTGCTCCATAATATACCAGGCTACCGGGCTGGCGATCATTACCGACAGCAGTACCAGCTTCACAAAATCTTTTGACAGCAGGGTAACGATGCCTGCTACACTGGCGCCCAGGACCTTGCGCACCCCCACTTCCCGGGTACGCCGGGTCATGATCAGCACCGAGATGGCAAACAACCCCATACAAGAAATAATAATGGCCAGTACGGCGGCGCTGATGAATATACCGGAAAAACGCTGCTCCCTGCGGTACTGGCGGTCTGTATTCTCATCCAGGAAAGAAGGATCAGTGCTGCTGCCGGGGTACAGGGCCTGCCACTGCTGCTTTACCAGGTTCATATAGCCGGGCAGGTTGCCGGCAGCTACTTTTACAAATATGTATTGCAGGGGCCATTCCTTATTTATATTCAAGGTAAGCGGGCCTATTTCCTCTTTCAGGGATTTAAAGTTAAAATCTTTTACGATACCGATCACCTGCTGGGGATGTGCGCTGTCCTCTACCGGCAACAGTGCGCCCAGCGCAGCCTCCATGCCGCCCAGTTGCGCCGCCATTTTCTCATTGATCAGCAGCGCGCTGGAGTCCGTGCCGTAGGCCCGGGAAAAATCCCGGCCGGCCACCAGTTGCAGCCCCATTGCGCCTACATAATCATAGTCCACCCGCAGCCAGTGGGACCGCACTTCCCGGCCCTTGTAATCAAATGATACGATCGAGGTAGCGGAAGAGCCATCCCGGCCGCGGCCCATATTAATATCCGTGCCGGTAACCGCCAGGATGCCGGCATGGCCGGAGAGCTGGTTCCGCATGCGTGTCAGGGCCAGCTCCGCATCTACATTGTAAGGCACCGGAATGCTGATCACCTGCTCTTTACTGTAGCCCAACGGTTTTTTACGGAGATAGTTCAATTGCTGCCAGGCAATGAGCGTGCAGCATATCAGCAGGGAGGAGATCACAAACTGGGTAACGATCAGTACATTGCGCACGCGGTTGGACCTGCCCGTAAGCAGGCTCCCTTTCAGTACCTTGATAGTATTGAGGCGGGCGATCATGAGCGCGGGGTAGCCGCCGGCCACCAGCGTCACCAGCACAAAGACCAGGAACAATCCCGGTAGCAGCCATGGCTGCCTCAGCAGGTTCAGGCTGAGCCGGTTGCTGAACAGCGCATTGTACCCGGGCAGCAGGAAATAAGCCATCGCCATACCTGCCAGCAGGGCCAGCCCGCATACCAGTACGGCCTCGCCCCACAGTTGCATGATCACCTGCCCTCTGAAAGCACCCAGTATTTTGCGCATACCTATTTCCCGGGAGCGGCTGAAGGCCCCGGCAATGGTCAGGTTCATAAAATTGACGCAGGCGATGAACAATATAAAAATACCGATCAGCAGCAGCATGTAAGGATAGAACCTGCTGATAGCGCCGCCGGAAGAACTGATGCTGTTGAAATGTATATCGGTCAGCGGCATCAGGTGCAGGCCGATGAGCGCTCCATCCTTCCCGGGAACGGCGCCGTCCCGCTGCAGGTTACGGATACCTTCCGCGAAATATTTATTGACGAATGTTTTGGCGCGCCGTTCAAACGCCGCTGCAGTAGCCTGGTCGGACAACTGTACAAACACCTCATGAGTGCTGCTGTTCCAGGCATCTTTCTGGTCGGCGTAAGCCGGCACGTGCTCAAAACGGCACAGCATGTCAAACTCCAGGCTGGAATTGTCCGGCACATCTTCCGCCACTGCGCTCACTATAAAGGTCTTCCACCTGCCTTCCAGGTACATTTCCAGGGACTGCCCTACCGGCTCTGCCGACCCGAATATTTTCCGGGCCATCCTTTCCGTGATCACCACATTACTCAAGCTGCGCAAGGGCTGCTGCTTTTCCCCGCTTAGCAGCGGAAAGGAAAACATGCGCAGGAAATCCGGGTCTACTCCCATTACATCCGATCCGTACATTTTATCGCGATAGCGCACCATACCGCTGGCATCCATAAAGCGGCTGGCCGCCTTTACTTCCGGGAACTCCTGCTTGAGGGCGGGCGTAAGCGGCATCGGCAGGTTGGAGCGTTCTTCCGTTCCCTGCACATGATGCACGGATATATATAGCTGCTGCAACTGTTGCTTATGATCATGAAACTGATCAAAAGAAAACTCGCGTGCTGCCGTTAATACCAGCAGTATGCTGGCGGTAAAGGCCACTGCCAGGCCCAGGATGTTCACAGCAGTGAGCAGCCTCGACTTCCACAGGTTACGCCAGGCTATTTTCAGGTAGTTGCGGAACATAGCGCTTATTTTAGTTATTCAGTTCTCAATGCTTTTATGGGATTGGATAATGCCGCCCGCAACACCTGCGGCACAATCGCCACGAGCGCTACCGCCCACAGCAACAATGTACACAGCAAAGCGTTCCCGATCCCGAAAGGGGCCCGGTAGGCAAAATTCTGCAGGAACAATGCGCCCAGCAGGTATCCTGCCGGAACTGCGATAGCCGCTGCTATCATCAGCAGTTTCAGAAATCCCCGGGTCAGCAGCAGGGCCAGCAGACCGACGCCTGCTCCCATTACTTTGCGGATACCCAGTTCCTTACGCCGGGTTTCCACGGAATAGGTAACCAGCGCCAGTAGTCCCAGCGCGGCGATAAAAACGGATATAAAGGACAGGTATCCCATAGCGGTGATGGCCGAGCGCTGCGCGTACCTGCTGTGCATCTCTTCATCCAGCCAGTAAGCGGTAAATGGCTGGGAGGGCTGCACCTTTTTCCAGATGTCCTGCACCTGCTGCAGGCACTGTGCCTTATTTCCGCGTATGCTGACGTCCAGGTAACTGTAGTACGCTTTACCGGTGCGCAGCACCAGCGGCCTCACGGGAACGGCCATACTTTCGTAATGAAAATCCTTTACTACGCCGCTTACCTGCAGCCGGCTGCTATCGTTTATCCATATACTTTCCCCGATGGCGGCCTCGTTGCTTTTGAAGTTTAATGCTTTAACGGCCGTTTCATTCAGCAGCACGGACGATGCCTGCTCTCTTTCTTCCGCCAGCGGCCGGCCGGCCAGCAAGGTCAGTTGCATGGTGAACAGGATGTCCGGCCCGGTATAGTAATAGTTGAAGTGGACCGGCTGGTCGCCCTTGTGCTGTACAACAGCGGCGCTGCCGGTAGCCCGGTGGCCAAAACTGCCGGATACGGGGGCTATGCTTTCCACACCGCTCAAACGGGATATTTCACCAGCCAGCAGCTCCGGATCGGCGCCCTGCAGGGAAACCGCCAGCACCTGCTCTTTCCTGAAACCGGGATCTGCCGCGGACATATGGGAGAATTGCCGGTAAAAGGCCCACAGGAAAATGATGATGATCAGTGATGTAGCGAACTGGAATACGATCAGTGATTTCCGAAGGTGCACGCCGCCCCACAACTTTGCCTGCACCATCCCCCTCAGTATGCCGGCCGGCCTGAAGGAAGCCATTACCCATGCGGGCAGCCCTCCTGCCAACACGCCCGTGAACAGGCCGAAAAACAACAGCGCCAGTAGCAAAGGCATATCCACCGACAGCCGCGGCACAAATTCCCAGTCTGCATTAAAAGCCGCGGAATCCCGCATCCATAGCAGGATCAATACGGACAGCACCAGGGACAACAGGGATACGATGACCGCCTCTGTAACATACTGCATAAATATCTGGTAGCGCATGGCGCCGGCCGTTCTCCGGATACCTACCTCCTTTGCCCTGGAAAGCGAACGTGCAATGGAAAGGTTGGTATAGTTAAAACAGGCGGAGAGTAAAATGATAAATGCAATGCCCGGCACCGCCAATGCCTTGCCCCAGGTGGTAGCGCCGTGCATTTCATTGGCCACATCGCCAAAGGAAGGCGTAATACGGCTTACCGGCTGTGCGCTGAATGTAAGGCTGCCCTGCTTCGAGTAGCTGTTCAGCGCGGCCTGCCGGGCCAGCAAGTTTTCCAATGCAGCCTTCGTGGCATTAGATTGCAGTAGTACGTAGGTATAGGCATCATTGAAGCTGTTCCAGTTACTCAACCGCGCCGGCAACTGATGCTGTTTTTCAAGCTGCGGCACCGTGGCAGAGGAGGCCAGCGCATCATATGCAATGAGGGTCTTCCCGGGACTGTCCTGCAAAATGCCGGTTACCTGGTAAATGCCCAGGCCCGCCACGGTAACCATTTTTCCCAGGGGAGGCGCATTGCCGAAAAGCCGGGCGGCAGTGGCTTTACTCAATACAATGCTATTCGGCAACGCCAGTGAACTGTGCGCATTGCCAACCGCCAATGTGAAACCAAACAAACGAAAAAAGGAAGGTTCCGTAAATGCGCCGTTCAGGCTCACCGTATTTCTCCCGTAACTGATCTTGCCCTGCAATGCCGGGTACAGCCGTACTGTCCCTGCTACCAGGCTGCTATCCGCCGCCAGGGATTCTTTCAGCGGCAGGGGGGTACTGGCCAGGTTCCACTGCTTGCCGTCTCCGTTGGTCGCCAGGCTATTTACCCGGTAGAGGCGGTCCGGATGGGGGTGAAAACGATCATAACTTAGTTGCTCTCTTAAACCGACAATCGCCATCAACCCTACAGACATACTCAGCGCCAATCCAAAAATGTTGATCAGCGAAAACAGCTTGTGCCGGTATAGATTGCGTACGGCTATTTTAAGATAGCTTTTGATCATCAGGTTCAGGATTATATGGATTTACTCAGTTCTCAATGCTTTTACGGGATTCATCAGGGCCGCCTTTACGGACTGCAGCCCCATCGTAAGCAGGGCGATGAGCACTACGATCCCTCCCGCGCCTGCCAGCAGCCACCAGGATATGGTGATGCGGTAGGCAAAGTCCTGCAGCCAGCGGTGCATGATCCACCAGGCAAGCGGAGCCGCCAGCAGGATGGCAACGCCTACCAGCTTCATAAAATCTTTGGACAGCAAGGTAACGATGCCGGCTATACTGGCGCCCAGCACCTTGCGGATACCGATCTCCCGGGTGCGCTGCTGCGCCGCCAGCGCCACCAGGGCAAATATGCCGGCGCAGGCAATCAGCACGCTGATAGTGGTAAAGATGTTTACCAGGGTAATGATGCCCTCTATGCGCTTGTACTGCTCGTTAAATACTGCGTCTGCAAAGGCGTAGGAAAATAGCCGGTGAGCAGGTATCCCGCCGAACGTTTTGCGCAACATGGCCACTACAGCGGCTGCACGCTTAGGCTGTATGCTGATGTTCAGGTAATGGAACCCATCCTTCAGGGAGGAGGTACCGCCATAAAAATGGATCAGCGGCTCCACGGCGCCCGCCAGGGAACGGTAATGATAATCATCCGTCACGCCTACAACCGGGAAGGCTTCGCTCCCGCCCTTGCTGTGCAATGTTTTGTTTTCTATACTACTCCAGCCGAGTGCCTTCATTGCTGCCTGGTTGATCAGCACGGCATTGCTGTCTGTAGCCAGGTCCGGGGAGAAATTCCTTCCCTCCAGCAGGCGGATACCAAAAGTGGGCACAAACCCATTGTCGATATAGGTTTGCCGCATCCACACCTCCTTGTTTATATCATTGCCGGGAATATACGTGTTATAGTTCTCCCAGAATTCTCCGGGAACGGATTGGGAAGTAGATACTCCTTGCACGGCCGTGTGCTGCTGCAGTTGCGCAATCAGGTGATTGATGCCGCTGCGGGCCAATGCAGTGTCTTTAAACCCCAGGTCCAGGCTCACCGTCAGCACCTGTGCTTTATTGAACCTTAGATCCCCTTCCTTCATGTACTGCACCTGCCGGCGCATCACCAGGCTGCCGGCAATGAACACCACTGCTATAACAAACTGCACTACAATCAGCGCATGACGGCTGAACATGCCGCGGGGAGCGCACTGTAGTTTTCCCTTTACCGCATTGGCCAGCTTAAGCGCACTGATGTAGGCAGCGGGATAGCCGCCTGCTATAAGCGTCAGCAATGCGCCTGTAAGCAACCACATTCCCAGGAACGGAAGGGAATACAACATGGGAAGTGTCAACTCCAGGCCGCTCACCTGGTCATTCAGTACCGGCAGCAACATAAAGGCTGCCCCCCATGCCAGCAGCAGCGAAATGCTTACCGTTAGCCCCACTTCTGTAAAGAACTGCGCCAGTATCCCCCTGCGGCCGGAACCGAGCACCTTACGGATACCCACTTCCTGCACTCTTGTGAAAGATACCGCCATATTCAGGTTGACCAGGTTAATGACTACCAGCAACAAAATGAAGACCGCAATACAACTCAGCCCATACACGTAAAAATCAAAATTCAACTGGCCGTGCTTTTCCGCGTAGGCCTTATACGGCAACAGGTTCAGCACCCGGTCTTTTGCACCTTCCGCAAAGCGGGCTGCCACTACTTTTTGCAATTGTTGCTCCACTGCCGCTATACTGGCGCCGGGGCGCAACAACACATAGGTGCCCGTAAAATTATTGTACCAGTTCGCCACCGGTGCAAAGTCAGGATTGTCCGTAAGATGCTTGTTCCAGAGCAGTATAGCCGGCTTCAGGGAAGCATTGGGCGGTACCGGCTGCATCACCCCGGTTACGGTAAAACGGCGCTTGTCGGAAAAGGAAACTACTTTGCCCAGGGGGGGGGCACGGCCGAATAGTTTTGCCGCTACCTCGGAAGAGAGCACAATAGAGGACTTATCTTTTAATGCGGTGGCTGCATGACCATATTTCAGCGGGAAGGTAAAGGTGTTAAAAAAGCCGGTGTCCACGTAAGTGACCGCCTCGCTTAACTCCTTATTTTTGTAAGCTATCCAGGGCGCGTCCCAGCTATTGACCCGGGTACCGTTCTCCACTTGCGGAAAGTCTCTCAGCATTACATCCAGCAAAGGAAATACATTCTGCCCTGCATCTGCTGTCTGCACCAGGTATAAGCGTTCCAGGTGCTGATGATGCCGGTCTTTGCTCAGCATTTGCTGCACACATAAAAAAAGAAAGGCCACACAGGTGAGCCCCGTAGTAAGCCCCAATATATTCACGGCTGTAAACAGCTTACGCTTCCACAAATTACGCCAGGCTATTTTTATGTAGTTCCGAAACATAGCAGCACCACTTTTAGCTTAATAAAAAAAAGGTGGGGTATGTAAAAACATCCCCCTTCATTTGACTTGTTATTCTACTCGTAAACATGTACGTTTCGATAAGGCTGAGTATCTTTTATTCTGTTCTTAATGATTTTACGGGATTCACCAGCGCCGCTTTCACAGACTGCAGGCCTACCGTGACCATCGCCACCACTACCGCACCCAATCCCGCAAGCAGGAACATCCACCATTCAATATGAATACGGTAAGCAAAATCCTGCAGCCAGCGGTGCATCACATACCAGGCCACAGGAGTAGCGATGAGCATGGCGATCATGACCAGTTTCAGGAAATCCCTGGAGAGCAGGAGCAGCAGGTTTATAACGGATGCGCCCAATACCTTGCGTATCCCTATTTCTTTGGTACGTTGGGTAACGATATAGGAGATCAGCCCCAGTAAACCCAGGGAAGCAATTATAATAGCCAGTATGGCGGCAAGCAGTATCAGCCGCCCGAAACGGTAGTCGGTGCGGTATTGCCGGTCAAATGCTTCGTCCAGGAAGTAATAGCTGAACCGCCTTTCCGGCGCCAGTTGGGTAAACGCCTGCTCCAGCGCGGACAAAGTAGCGGGAATACCGGCGGTGGATACATTCAGCGACAGGACATCAAAATCACGCGGCTCCAGCCTGAGCGTAAGCGGCTCTACCTCCGCCCTTAAGGAGCGGTAATTGAAGTTCCTGACCACGCCAACGATGCGGCCCTCTCTTCCCCACTGCGAATAGCGCTTGCCAATGATATCCTGCGGCTGGGCGTAGCCCAGGCTGGATACCACCGCTTCATTCACCAGCAGGGCAGCGGTAGAGTCCGAAGCAAAGGCCGGTGAAAAAGCCCTCCCCGCTATCACCTTTACCTGGTATTGTTGTATAAAATCGTAATCCACACTGTACAGGTTAATATTGCTGGGTTGCATATCGCCGGCCTTATTCTCGATCAGGGTATAGGCGCTGGACTGGCCCTCGCCCGGTACGCTGGAAGAAAAGCTGGCGCGTTCCACACCCGGCAGGCGGGCGATCCGTTGCTTCATATCCGGCCAGGAGGTTTGCAGGTTACGCACGCCGGTAAAGTCCATCACCAGCATCTGCTCCTTTTTGAACCCCAAAGGTTGCTGGTGCATGTAGGCCAATTGCCGGTATACGATCGTTACGCCGGCAATCAATATAATAGCGGTTACAAACTGGATGGCCACCAGGCACTTGCGCAGGGACAGCCCTTTATCACTGCGGCCAAAAGCGCCCTTCAGCACCAATGCCGGCTTGTAGGCCGCCAGTATCAGGGCGGGATAAGCGCCTGCCAGCAGGCCCACCGCTACAGCCGTGCCAAAGAAATAATACAGGTCGCCGGCGCGGTCAAAAACATAGGTCCTTATCTCTTTTCCTACCAGCGCATTGAATGCGGGCAGCAGCAACTGGCAGCACACCAGCGACAGCACAAAGGCCAGCAGGCTTAATAAGATCGTTTCGCACAGAAATTGCAGGGTTAGCTGGGAAGTAAAAGCGCCGATGGATTTCCGTACCCCCACTTCCTTAGCCCGCTCCGTAGCTTTGGCGGTAGCGAGGTTTACAAAATTGAAAATGGCGATGAACAGGATAAACGCAGCTACTACCGCAAAAATATAAATGTTGGACAGGTTGCCCTTTACCGGTGCTTCCCTTGTAGAATGAAGGTACACGTCCGTCAGCTTCTCCAGGCGCAGCGTATAGTACATGCTGCCCCGCTTCATCATATCGCCTATATGGCTTTCCATAAAGGCAGGCAGCTTTCTTTCCAGTTGCATGGGATCGGCGCCCGGCGGCAGTACAACGTAAGTGCCCATACCGAAATTGCCCCATTGCTCATCAATACCCGGCTGTAATGCCTTTGTTAGCGTGGACATCGACGCCAGCATGTCAAAATCCAATTGAGAGTTGGCTGGTACATCCTTCATGATGCCGGTAACGGTAGCGCTGTATTCACCTTCTATCAATAAAGACTTGCCCATAGGGTCTGCATCCCCAAAATACTTGTGCGCTGCCCGCTCCGTCAGTACAATGCTGAAAGGCGCCCGCAATGCGCTGGCGGCGTTCCCCTTCAGCAGGCGGAAGCTGAATACATCAAAAAAGGAGGAATCCGCCAACAGTACCTTATCCTCCTGGTATTTGTTATCGCCCTGCTGTATCAGCCAGGAAGCGGCATTGACCCGGACCATGTTCAACACCTCGGGGAAGTCCGCTTTCATTGCAGGCCCCATAGGGGCGGAGGTAATAGCAGCCCGTATCAGCTCCGTAGGCGTTTTTACATCTGTAGATACCCGGTAGATCTGGTCCGCCTTCCGGTGAAAGGTGTCATAGCTCAGCTCAAACCTGACGAACATGAATATCAGGAAACAGCAGGTCATCCCTACGGTGAGGCCGAATATATTGATAGCGGAGTAGAACCTGTGCTTTACAATGTTCCGCCACGCTATTTTCAGGTAATTCCTAAACATGGAACTGTTCTTTGATATTTTCTGTCACCACTTTGCCGTCAAACAGGTTGATGATGCGGTGGGCAAAGCCGGCGTCGTAAGGGCTGTGGGTCACCATTACCAGGGTGGTGCCGGCATTGTTCAGCTCCTGCAGCAGCTTCATTACTTCCTCGCCGTTGGTGCTGTCCAGGTTACCGGTGGGCTCATCCGCCAGGATCATTTTAGGCTTTGCCACCACGGCGCGGGCAATGGCCACCCTTTGCTGCTGGCCGCCGGACAGTTGCTGGGGAAAGTGGTTGCGGCGGTGCATGATGTTCATGCGCTCCAGCACTTCTTCCACTTTTTGTTTTCTTTCGTGAGAGGGCACTTTCAGGTATAAGAGGGGCAATTCTACATTCTCGAACACGGTCAGCTCATCGATCAGGTTAAAGCTCTGGAACACGAAGCCGATGGAGCCCTTGCGCAACTGCGCCCGCTGGCGCTCGCTCATGCGGGCCACCTCTTTGTCCCAGAAATAATACTCGCCTCCGCTGGGGTTATCCAGCAGGCCCAGTATATTCAGCAGGGTGGACTTACCACAGCCGGAAGGCCCCATGATAGCTACAAATTCTCCATCCTGTATCTCGATATTAATACCGTTCAATGCGGTAGTTTCCACTTCTTCGGTTGTAAATAGTTTTTGAAGATTAACGGTTTTTATCATGTTGTCTGGTTTTTAAATTTTAAAGGGAAAAGGAAGAAAGGAAAAGGAAGAAGGGAATCGCTGCAAGTCCTTTCTCCCTTTTCCTTTTTCCCCTTTTCCCAACTTTTATATTTAACTTCCATCTTTTCATCCGGATTTGTTATGTCTAAAATTGAAAGGTTCGAAGATTTAGTTGTATGGAAAGAGAGCTTTGAGCTTGCCGTCAGTATATACCAATCCTTAGCCAACTGTAAGGATTTTGGTTTGAAAGACCAATTGTGTCGTTCTGCAGTTTCCGTTCCTTCGAACATTGCAGAAGGATTTGAACGCAACTCTAACAAGGAGTTTATCCGTTTCCTTAAAATATCAAAAGGTTCCGCCGGTGAATTACGAACACAACTGTACATTGCTATAAAAGTTGGTGCTATTGATCTATCCAAAGGACAAATGTTTATTAAAAAAAGTATCTCTATTTCCTCTATGCTACAAAAACTTATTACAACGCGCATGACCAAATTCGTATAACCTTTCTACCTTCTCCCTTTCTCCTTTCTCCCTTTCTAAAATACCAACACTTCCTTATCCCCGAAGTTCTCATAAGATGAAGTGATCACGCGGTCGCCGGGCTCCAGCCCTTCCAGCACTTCAAAGAATTGCGGGTTTTTCTGCCCCAGGGAAATGTTGCGTTTTATGGCGCGCTTTCCGCTGTTGTCCAGCACATACACCCAGTTGCCGCCCGTGTCGGAGAAGAAACCGCCTACCGGCAGCAGGATGGCTTCCGACGGCTTACCCAGTTCCAGGCGTATGGGGGACGACTGCCCGCGGCGGATGCCTTCGGGGGTTTCCTTTACAAAGTTCAGGTCCACGTTAAAGCGGCCATTGGTTACTTCGGGAAAGGCTTTGGTCACCACCATCTCATAGGACTTGCCGGCAAATTCAAAGGTGGCTTTCAGCCCGGCAAATACCCGGGAAATATAGTGCTCATCCACTTCCGCGCGCATCTTAAACCCGCTCAGGTCATCGATCTGGCCGATGTTCTGGCCCGTGGTGATGCTGGAGCCTACTTCCACATCCACGGAAGAGAGCTGCCCGGAAATAGGCGCCCGAACGACCAGGTTGTTCAGGTTCGCCTTCATCATCTCCAGGTTGCGCTGGGTGCGGGCAATCGTGCCTTCCAGTTGCTGTATCTGTATCCTGGCATTCTCCTCCTGGTATTGCTGGCTTTCAATTTCAATTTCGCGCTGCCGTACCAGCCCCTCGTATTCCATTTTGTTCTTGTTAAACTCCTGCCGGGCCACTATTTTTTCATCCACCAGCAGCTTGTTGCGGTCATACAAGTCCTTTGCCTGGGCTATCTTGTAGTTCAGCTCCGCCAATGTTCTTTCCATGGTAAAGCGGTTCTGCTTCAGGTTCAGCCGGGTGTTCTGCAGTTCATTGATCAGCCGGTACATTTCTGTTTCGTGGTTCATAAATTCCATCTGCATACGCTGGTTTTCCAGTCTCAGGATGGAATCGCCCTCTTTCACCTTGCTGCCGCCTTCCAGGTACTTGCGGCTCACGTACCCGCCTTCAATAGCATCCAGGCGGATGGTCTTTAAGGGTTGCACAACAGCGGTTACGGCGATATATTGATCGAAGGTTCCTTTGGTAACGGTGCTGATGGTGATCTTATCCTTCTCCACGTTCAGCTTGGAACGGTGATCGGCGAATATCAGGTTGTATAACAGCAGCAATGCCACCAGGGTGCCGCCGCTGATCATTAAAATACGTTTTCCCGACCAGAATTTCTTTTCTATTTTTCTATCCATAAAATGATATTCCAACATTTGGCTGCCTGGAAAGTCCAACCAATATGCCAAAGCCGTAAAACCTTTACCAGTAAGGGGTTCCGAAAAACAACCGTTTAAAATATGTCCCGTACCGGACAGCCCCTGTCCGTTTCCGGACACTTTTAAACGGCCCGTATAAAGCCGCCCGAAAAACGAAATCTTTGTTTAATATTGCCGGTAGCGGCCGCAGACCGCCTGATGCCCGCGCGGCCCGTATCAGGAATACTGTTTGCAGAACCAGATTATTATGACAACAACGCTTCCCGGAAAAATTCTGATCGTAGATGATGATATGGACGTGCTGCGCGCAGCCCGGCTATTGCTGAAACGCCATTTTGAACAGGTGGATTTTGAGCGCAACCCCCAGAAGATACCCTACATGGTCACCAATTTTGATTACGATGTGATCCTGCTGGATATGAACTTTACCCGCGACCTGAGCAGCGGCAAGGAGGGGTTTGAGTGGCTGGACCGCATCCTGGACATCAAGCCCCAGTCCACCGTAGTACTGTTTACCGCCTACGGGGATGTGGAGATGGCCGTGCGGGCCATTAAGGCGGGCGCCACGGATTTTGTGCTGAAGCCCTGGGAAAACGACAAACTGCTGGCCACCATGCAGGCGGCTTTTAACAAGCACCGGGCCGCCACGCAAAAGGAAAAGCCGGCGCCTGCGGACGGGCAGCTCATTACCGGCAACAGCAGCGCCATGCAGCAGGTGATGGACACGGCCCAGCGGGTGGCCGGCACCGACGCCAACATCCTGATACTGGGCGAGAACGGCACCGGCAAGGATATGCTGGCCCGCCACATTCACCAGTTATCCCTGCGCAGCAAAGCGCCTTTTGTAAGCGTAGACCTGGGGGCCATCAGCGAAACCCTGTTCGAGAGCGAGCTGTTTGGCCACGTAAAAGGCGCTTTTACCGATGCCCGGGAAGACCGTACCGGCCGGTTTGAGGAGGCGGCCGGCGGCACCATTTTCCTGGACGAGATCGGCAATATCTCCCTTCCCTTCCAGGCCAAGCTGCTCACCGTGCTGCAAAACCGCTCCGTGACACGGGTGGGCTCCAACAAGGCCGTGCCCGTGGATGTAAGGCTGATATGCGCCACCAACCGCAATATCCAGCAAATGGCGGCCCAGCACCTGTTCCGCCAGGACCTGCTGTACCGCATCAATACCATCGAGATATTCCTGCCGCCCCTGCGGGAGCGCACGGAAGACATCCTGCCGCTGGCGGAGCACTTCCTGCAGGTGTACCGCGATAAATACCGGCGGCCGGTAAGCAGCCTGCATGAATCCCTGGTACAGGAGCTGCAGCAGTACGACTGGCCGGGCAATATACGGGAGCTGCAACATGCTATTGAAAGGGCCGTTATACTATCACAGGGCAAATCCCTGATGCCGAAGGACGTATTTGTAAAAAGCCCTGCTCGCGAACAGGAGATGGACACAGGTTATAACCTGGAGGAAATGGAGCGCAACATCATTACCCAGGCCATGAAGAAATGTAACGGCAACATCACGGAGGCCGCCCGGGAGCTGGGCCTGAGCAGGGCCGCCCTGTACCGGAGACTGGAGAAGTATAATTTATAAAATTCCAAATTCCAAAACCCAAATTCCAAACGGAACAGGATATGCTTCAATAAGAAAGCGGCCTGCTTTTAATTTTGACATACTTTTCCGGTTTGGAATTTGAATTTCCCCATTGGGATTTGGAATTTGGATTTTGGAATTTTCAATCATGAATCGTTTCAGCCTAAATATATTCCTGCGCATCCTGCTGCTGACAGTTACCATAGCAGCCGGCGTATGGCTGTGGCATATAGCAGGCGTGGTACCGGGCATCATCATCGCCATCCTCGCCACTATACAGATCTACAGCCTGTACTATTACCTGAACCGGGTGAACCGCAAGCTGAGCCTCTTCCTGGAATCCATCCGCTACGAGGATTTTTCCATCCGCTTCAGTGCGGACAACAAAATGGGCAAAAGCTTCAAAGCGCTGAACCAGCAGTTCAACGCCGTACTGGAAGCCTTCCGCCAAACCCGGGCAGAGAAAGAGGCCAACCTGAAATATATTGACACCATCGTACAGCACATCAGCATCGGCATGCTGTCCTTTGATGCAGAGGGACAAATAGAGCTGATCAATCCCTCCGCTTTCCGCCTGCTGAACATTTACCGGTTGCGCAACATCTCGGAGCTGAAAAGCACGCATCCCGGCCTCCCGGAGCTGTTGCTGCAATTACGCTCCGGGCATAAGATACTGTACCGCACCCTGCAGGAGCACCAACTGTCCATACATGCCGCCACCATCCGCCTGCAGGGCCGGCTGGTAAAGCTGATCAGCATACAGAACATTCACACGGAGCTGCAGGAAAAAGAGCTGGAAGCCTGGCAGAACCTGACCAAAATATTGCGGCACGAGATCATGAACTCCGTAACGCCCATCGTATCCCTCATCAGCACCATGCAGGAAATAGTGGAGCAGGATATAGCACCCTACACACAGCAGCCGGAAGCCATTGCCGACCTGCAGGAGGCGCTGCAAACCGTGGAAAGCCGCAGCAAGGGCATTATGAACTTTGTGAACGCCTACCGCGATTATACCACCCTGCCCAAGCCCCAGTTTACCCGGGTAAACCTGCGGGCCCTCATTACCTCCGTGAGCAACCTGCTGCTGCCGGAACTGCGGCAGGCGGGCATCCACTACCAGTACCACCTGGACACGGAAAATGTAGACATCCGTGCAGACACGGCCCAACTGCAGATGGTGCTGATCAATCTTATCAAGAATGCAATGGATGCGCTGGAGCACACCACGGCGCCGCACATTCACGTGAAAGCCTATATGAGCGAGCCGCAGCAGGTATGCATCGCCATTACGGACAACGGGCCGGGTATTGACGCTGATGCCGTGAACAAGATCTTCATCCCCTTTTACACCACCAAGAAAAAAGGCAGCGGCATCGGCCTGAGCCTCTCCCAGCAGATCATACAATCGCACGGGGGGCAGTTGAGAGTGAGCAGCAGCAATGGCGAGGGCACCACTTTCCTCGTAACGCTGGCCAAGCGCTGACCGGCCGCTCATGTGCCAGCTTTTCTTATATTTATACCCGCACCAACCCTGTGTAAAACCGATTTATGAAGAAACAACCCTGGCTTTTCCTGTACTTCGCGGTGCTGGCCATTCATCTTACGGCCATTGCAGCGGGGGCGGACACTACCCGGTACCTTACCAAACCCCTGCTCATTCCCCTGCTGGGCGCTTACCTGCTGACAAACATCCATGCGCTGCAGCCAGCCGTTTTCCGCAACCTGTTGCTAACCGCACTGTTCTTTTCCTGGGCCGGCGATGTGCTGCTGCTGTGGGACCGCTATTTCCTGGCCGGGCTGGCCTGCTTCCTGCTGGCGCACCTGGCTTACATCGGTTTTTTCCTGAAGGTGCGGTATTCCAACCCTCCCCGGCCCCTGTGCAAAATTCCGCTTATCCTGCTGGTGGAGGCCGTGGTGCTGGCCTTCCTCTTCTTCATCTACCCCTACCTGGGCGGCATGACCGTGCCGGTAGTGATCTATGCCATTGCCATTTCCTTTATCCTCCTCTGCTCCCTGCATGCCTTCCGTTTCCGGGAGCAACCCATGGCCTGGTTCTGCGTGGGAGGCGCCATTCTTTTTATCGGTTCAGACGCCATGATAGCCCTGCAGCGCTTTTACCAGTCCTTCCCCACCGCCGGCATCTGGATCATGCTTACCTACGGCCTTGCCCAGTGGGCTATTACAGAAGGCAGCGGCAGGTATCTGATTTCACGCACTAAAGTGTAACTTTGATGGTTAGTCATCAGAAATATGCAAACAGACTTTTTAGTGATTGGTTCGGGTATTGCAGGGCTTACCTATGCCTTAAAAGTAGCGGAAGCATGCCCGGATAAGAAGATCACCGTTATTACCAAAACGCGTGAGGACGAAACCAATACCAAATACGCACAGGGCGGGGTAGCCGTGGTGAACGACCTGGAGAACGACAGCTTTGAAAAACATATCGAGGATACGCTGATCGCAGGCGACGGGCTATGCAATCCCCGCATCGTGGAAATAGTGGTGAAGGAAGGCCCGGAGCGCGTAAGCGAGATCATTGAATGGGGCGCCAATTTTGACAAGAACCCGGACGGAGAATATTCCCTGGGACGGGAAGGCGGCCACTCCCAGTTCAGGGTGATCCATCATAAAGATGTAACCGGCAAGGAGATTGAAAGAGCCTTGCTGGCAGCCATCCATAAAAGACCGAACATTGAGCTGGTCACCCATTGCTTTGTGATAGACCTGATCACCCAGCACCACCTGGGCTACCTGGTAACCAAAAGCACGCTGGACATTGAATGCTACGGCGTGTACGTGCTGAACCTCCAGACCAACCGGATAGAAAAGATACTGAGCCGCATTACCCTGCTGGCCAGCGGCGGCAACGGGCAGGTGTACCGCAGCACCACCAATCCCGCTATTGCTACCGGCGACGGCGTGGCCATGGTATACCGCGCCAAGGGCCGGATAGAGAACATGGAGTTCATACAGTTCCATCCCACAGCGCTGTACCAGCCGGGAGTGAACAATTCTTTCCTCATTACGGAAGCGGTGCGCGGCGATGGCGGCATCCTGCGCAATATTCACGGCGAGGAATTCATGCACAAGTACGATCCCCGCCTGTCCCTGGCTCCCCGTGATATCGTGGCCCGGGCTATTGACAGCGAGATGAAGATCACCGGTACGGAATACGTGTACCTGGACTGCCGGCATATGGATACGGAAAAGTTCATCCATCACTTCCCGAACATTTACGAGAAATGCCTGAGCATTGGTATTGACGTAAAGAAAGATATGATCCCCATTGCGCCATCCGCCCACTATAGCTGCGGCGGCATCAAGACCAACGAATGGGGCCGCACCTCCATCAACAACCTGTATTCCTGCGGCGAGTGCGCCAGCACCGGCCTGCACGGGGCTAACCGCCTGGCCTCCAACTCCCTGCTGGAAGCCATGGTATTTGCACACCGCTGCTACACGGACGCCGCAAAGAAAATTGACAGCATCTCCTTCCGGAACGATGTGCCGGACTGGGATACCACGGGCACTACCGCCCCGCGTGAAATGATCCTGATCACGCAGAGCCTGAAGGAACTGAAGCAGATCATGAGCGACTATGTGGGCATTGTGCGTACGGATGAGCGTTTGCAGCGCGCCATGCGCCGCCTGGACATCCTGCACGAGGAAACGGAGGCGCTGTACCAGAAAACAGAGGTGTCGCCCCAGCTCTGCGAGCTGCGCAACCTCATTACCGTTGGCTACCTCATTGTGAAAGGCGCCGCCTTCCGTAAAGAGAGCCGCGGCCTGCACTACAATACAGACTACCCGTACAAGAGTGAGCTGGTGCAGAATATAGTATTGTAAATTTGCCCTAATTTCGGAAATGTATTATCTCCTGCTGATATTGGCTTACGCCGTTTCCCTGCTGCCATTGTGGATACTGTACCGGCTAAGCGATGTACTGTACTTACTGGTATATTACATAGCCCGCTACCGGCGTGCAGTGGTGCAGGCCAACCTGCGACAGGCCTTTCCCGGGAAGACGCCCGCAGAGATAACCCTGCTGGAGCGGAAATACTACCGCAACCTGACGGATATGATGGTAGAGACCATCAAGCTGCTGACCATGAGCAGGCGGCAACTGCAGCGCCGCTTTATCTGCGACCTCACCGTACTGCACGAGCTGTACCGCCAGGGCAAAAGCTGCCAGTTGCACCTGGGCCACAATTTTAACTGGGAATGGGCCAACCTCTTCTGCATACAGGGCGTGCGCTATCCTTTCCTGGTGGTGTACATGCCCCTTACCAACAAAGCGGTGGACCGGCTTTTCCGGCATTTCCGGGAAAAGTCGGGCAGTAAGCTGATACCCGCCAATGATATTCGCAACAGCATGGCGCCCTGGCTGAGCAAACAGTACCTCATAGCCCTGGTAGCCGACCAGAATCCCAGCGATCCGCGCCGCTGCTACTGGTTCCCCTTCCTGAACAAGATGACCGCATTTTACAAAGGCCCGGAAATGACGGCCCGCCGGCATAACATACCGGTAGTGTTTGTGGACATACGAAAAGTAAAAAGAGGATATTATAAGGCGGAGCTGCAACTGCAGTTTGAATCACCATTGCAGGAGCCGGAGGGAAAGATCACCGAAGCATTTGCCCAATTCCTGGAAAAGAACATCCGGGAGCAGCCGGAGGTATGGGTGTGGAGCCATAAACGGTGGAAGCATGCATATCCGCAAAGTGAAAAGTAACGAAGCAAAAATTAAAAATAAAAAACCTTGAAGTGCCTTTCATGAAAAAGAATTGTCTTCTTGCTGAAAGACTGCACTACTATTTTTTATTTTTAATTTTTGCTTTCGTTACTTTTCCATCATACCGCGGGTATCTTCAGCTTTTGTCCCGGGTGTATCAGGTTAGGATCCTTGATCTGGTCCTTATTGGCTTCAAAAATATCTTTCCAGCTTACCCCGGGATAGTTTTTGGCGATCCTGCTCAGGCTGTCCCCGGCCTTTACTTCATACGTTTGCTCGCCGCCGCCTGCCCCTTCGGCAACACTGATATTCATCACCACATCCGCGGAGCGCATATCAGGGTCCAGCTTTTCATAGGTATCCCATAACTGGTCCTTGATGGCCGGGGAAGGCGCTGTACCGTTTATATACAGTACATTATCCTGCTCTGTCACCTGCAGATTGCTGATGCCGGCACTAGCAGCCTGGTCTATCAGTTGTTTATATTTATCCTGTAAGCTCATGGTGGTGGTTTTAAAGGGTTATTGCAATGTAAGTTTATTGTTCACCTTCTTGGGTTTGGACTCCTGGGCCACCTGCATGATCTTGCGCAGGTCGCTTCTTTTGGCGGTGCCTTCCAGGGTTACTTCTCCATTGGCTACGGAAACGGTTACTCCGGAATAGCCGGCGGCGCTGTATGCAGAATCCAGCGTTTGCTTCAGTACATCATCGGGGTTGATGCTGACGGGCGGGGAAGGGATGGGCGCCTGTACCGTAATGTTGTTGTTGACCGATTTAACGCCCTTTACATTTTTGGCGGCGTCTTCCGCGGTCTGCTTGGCGGTTTCGTCCATTACTTCACCACTCAGGGTTACCACGCCATCCTGCACGGTGGCGGTTACGCCCGGGGTGGCGCTCAGTTTTTCATTCACTGCCTGTTGCAGCTTGCTGTCATTAGGTTTGCAGCCAAAGAGGCATACGCCTGCAAACACAAGACAGGCCATTAATAAAGATCTGTACTTCATGGTTTAAATGATTTTTACAGGAATTTAACGAATAACAGGGTAACCAACAATTATTTTTCTGTTTAAGTAATTGTTAATCAATAAGAAACGAAGTATTTTGAAACTACAGCCGTAAATAAGACGGGATGCCAACGGCTGCTATCGCCTTGCAGTAAAGCATTACAGGCGATAGCACGAAAGCCGGAAGGTTGATGGAAAGTTAAAATATGATATAATGTGCTAATTTAATACATCTTTTTCCTGCACGGTTTCAATACCCTTCTCTTCTTTTATCCTGGCGTAGCCGCCGCTTACATTGCGCAGGTTATGGATGCCCTCCCGCTTCAGGAGGGAGCAGGCAATGATGCTGCGGTAGCCGCCCTGGCAATGCACATACAGGTTGTGCATCTCGTCAAAATCGGCCAGGCTGCCGGGGTCCGTCATTTCGCTCAGGGTAAGGTTCAGCGCGCCTTTTACGTGGCCGTCTGCATACTCTGCCGGCTTACGCACATCCAGCACCACCAGGTTATCGTCATGAGGCATATCCATGGCCAGTTCATCCGGGTCCACGTTAATGACCAGGTCCCGCTCTTCGCCGGCCGCTATCCAGGCATCATAGCCGCCCTCCAGGTAGCCGGCTACATTATCGAAGCCTACGCGGGCCAGCCGCACAATGGTTTCTTCTTCCCTGCCCGGCGCGGTTACCAGCACAATCTCCCCGTCAAAAGGCAGCAGGCTGCCGGCCCATTCTGCAAAGCGGCCTTCCAGCCCTATGCTGATGGAGCCCGGTACAAAGCCTTCGGCAAATACCGTTGCTTCCCGGGTATCCAGCACCACTGCATCCGCCGCTATCTTTTCTTTGAAAGCCTCTACGCTCAGGGGCCGCAGGCTTTTTTCCATAATGGCCTGCAGGGCGTTGTACCCTTCCTTGTTTATTTTCGCATTTACAGGAAAGTAAGAGGGTGGTGCAACCAGGTCGGAGGTCACCTCCTTTATGAAAGTATCTTTATCATCCGCCAGCAAGGCATAATTGCTGCTCTTTTCATCGCCAATAGTGCTGAAGGTATTCGGCCCCAGATTTTTGCCGCAGGCAGAGCCCGGGCCATGCGCCGGGTATACGATCACGTTATCCGGCAAGGTTTTTATCTTGGCATTCAGCGAGTCAAACAGCAGACCTGCCAGCTCTTCTTTGGTCAGGTTGCCGCTGAAGAGGTCCGGGCGGCCTACATCTCCCACAAAAAGCGTATCGCCGGTAAAAACACAATGCGGGTTACCGCTTTCATCGTACAGCAGGTAGCAGGAAGATTCCAGGGTATGCCCCGGCGTGTGCAGCACTTCCAGGGTAAGCTGTCCTATCGTAAACTTTTCTCCATCCGTCGCCAGGTATACCGGGAAACCGGTTTCCGCATTAGGCCCGTATACGATGGGCGCCTGGGTGGCGGCCGCCAGGTCCAAGTGACCGGACACAAAATCCGCGTGGAAATGGGTCTCAAAAATATACTTGATGGTAACGTTGTGCTCCTTTGCCAGTTCCAGGTAGGCGTCAATATCCCGTACAGGATCTATCACAGCAGCCTCTCCCCCCGATGCAATAAAGTAAGCGGCTTCCGACAGGCAATTGGTGTATAACTGCTTAATGAACATGGTTTTTGATTTCTGCAAATTTACAAAAGGTTTACGGGTTTGCTGAAAAGGACGCCTATTAGTTTATTTTATCATCTGGCGTATTCATGAATGGTGAAATAAACTAATACCCGTATAAAAAAAGTATCCGCCGGCGGCGGATACTTTTAAAAATATTGTTACTGGCGGGGGTTACTTTAATAAAGATCAACCTACCAGCTCTTCCACAAACTTTGCTACTTCAGCTATACGCTGCTTGTTGATAGTATAGTGGATAAATTTACCATCTCTTTCGGTAATTACAATGCCCGCCCGGCGTAGTATGGCCAGGTGCTGAGAAGCTACGGACTGCTCCAGGCGGAGCTTTACGTAGATCTCCGTTACAGTCATTTTCTTATGATCTTCCAGCAGCTTTATCATTTGCTGGCGCAGCTTATGGTTAATTGCACGCAACACCATAGCCGCCTTTTTAACGGCAATGTAATCCAATTTGATTTGGTCTTTTTCATTGTTACCTCTAGAAATAATAAGAGTATTAGAAGAGGTCGTTAATAATGTTTTTTCCATCGCATAATAGTTTTTTAAAAATGATGAAATGAAAGGGATCAACGGACAGTTTCAAACCCTCTTCTGTTAGAAAACAGTACCGGGTATCGATTTATACAAAATTATAATATTTATCACAATAAAAAAAACTTCTATGCCTTATTTTTTCATATATAACCGGGGTTACTTGCCGATTATGCATAATTTGACAATATTATGACAATTTACAACGGAAGTGTGAGGTCAATGTGGGAAAATGAGGCAAAAAATCAGTGTTTGCCACTTGCAGGTGTGTAAAACGGCTTGAGATAATAGGGGCTGAAATAGGCCAGGTCTGCAAACTGCTGTTGCGCAAAAGCCGCTTCAGACAAAGGTATCATGTGTACAGCGCTGATATGATAAGGAAGAAAAACGGCATTGGGATGCGGCGTCATTAACTGCTGCCATTTAGCACTGCCGTCACCAAAGAAGTATGTCTTTCCGCGGTCCAGCCATTCCCGGAAAGCATCCGGTGTTAATATCAGCGCCTGGGGCGCTACGAGGGGCTGCAATGCTGCATTATACAGGGCGGTGTACACTTCCTGCCTGCGGGCGTCCAGCATCGGACAATAAAACGCGCCGGCATCTTCCAGTTCTCCCGCCAGCCCCTGCGCCATCATCAGTAGCGTGGAAATGCCCAGCAGCGGCTTATTCCAGGCATAACACAGTCCTTTGGCAGTAGCTACGCCTACCCGCAGGCCGGTATAGGAGCCGGGACCGGCGCTAACGGCAATGGCATCCAGTTGCGCGGGCGCCACCTGCCGGGCGTCCAGTATCTGCCGGATGAACAGGGTAAGGGTAGCGGCATGGTCGCGCTCCCTGTCATTCATCAGCGTTTGCAGCACCACTCCGTCCCTTGCCAGGGATACGGAGCCAATAGCCGTAGCCGTGTCGATATTTAATATTAATGCCAATTGTTCCTTTTATTGGTGCGCTTCTTCCCGCAACAGCTCGCATACACGATAACGCTCATCTCCTGTTGCTTTATATACCGCGCTTAATACATCATATACATGTTTAATGCCTATTTGCTGCGCCCATTCAAACGGGCCGTGCGGGTAATTGGTGCCCAGGCGCATGGCAATGTCTATATCCTCCCGCGCAGCGGTGCCCGCTTCCACGGTAAAATACGCTTCATTGATGATCATGCACACCACTCGTGGGGTGACCATGCCTACCGCATCCTGCACCAGCGCATATTGCCAGCCCAACTGCTGCATCAGGCGGTCCAGCATCGGCTGCTGCTCCTCATCCAGTACAGCCGTTTCCGTAATAGGCCGGGCAATGAACCCGGGCAGCCAGTTGCAGGCCATAATGTTAAACCCCTGGCTGAAAGCGTGCCGGTGCATCAGCTCCGACAGAGAGGACTTGGCCAGGCCGGCCAGCACGGGCACCGAGGGTACCCTGGCATATACCGCCGCATGATCAGGCGCATCGTCCAGCACCAGGTCTATCACCAGGTCAAACGTACCAGGCAGGATGGCCTCCTCCGGGTGCCGCACGCGGCGCACATGGTGGCCGTCCAGCCCTTTCTGCTGCAGCTCCCTGTAACGGTTGTCATCGCCTACTACCAGGATGTTCATTACAAAAAATTTCTGCAAACCTAAGATTCAAACTCCAAATCCCAAACAGGGAAAAATTCCAAAATCAAAATTCCAAATCCCAACTGACTGCAATCTCTTTCATAAAAGCAGTCTGCTGGTAATTCAGGCGGCATGCGCCATTTTTGGGATTTGGATTTTGGAATTTGGAATTTGGGATTTGGAATTTACTTTTACAACTATGGAAAAACAGATCATTAACACCCCGCAGGCCCCTGCGCCCATAGGCCCCTATAACCAGGCCATCAAGGCGGGCAATATGCTTTTTGTATCCGGACAGATAGCCCTGCACCCGGAAACCAACCAACTGGTCATGGATGACATTGTATCGGAAACGCACCAGGTAATGCAGAACCTGCAACACATACTGAGCGCGGCGGGCATGACATTCAGCGATGTGGTGAAAAGCACCATATTCATTATGGACATGAATGATTTTTCCCGGATCAATGAAGTGTACGGCCAGTACTTCAGCGGCAGCTTTCCTGCGCGCGAAACCGTACAGGTGGCTGCACTGCCCAAGGGTGTGAATGTGGAAATATCGGTGATTGCCGCCCAATAAATTAATAATTAACAATACCTGTAACAGTTGTGTGCCATTGAAGCACCGGTGTTACGATTATTAATTGTTAATTATTCATTATTAATTACTGTGTCCAAAGAGCTGCGCTGCCAACCGGGCGTCATGATGGTACACATCATCCCGGAAATTGAGCTGGCCCTTGCTGTTCACGAATGCGGTAAAATAGCCGATGAACACGGGCACCTGGTCTTTCAGGGCCACATATTTTTCCTTGTTGCTGTTCATAGCCTGCTCTATTTTCTGCGATGTCCAGGCAGAATCATTGCGCAGCAGCCATTCCGCCAGCCGTTTGGGCTCCTGCACCCTTATACAGCCGTGGCTGAAGGAGCGCTTCGTTTCCCCGAACAGGTAGCGTGAGGGCGTATCGTGCAGGTAGATGTTATATTCATTGGGGAACAGGAATTTCACTTTGCCCAATGCATTGGAGCGGCCCGGCTTCTGCCGGATGATGTACGGGAAATTGGATCCGCTGTACCTGCTCCAGTCAATGCTGCTCACGGAGATCGGTTTGCCGCTGGCGCCCACCACTTCCATATTCTGGCGGGCCAGGTAGCCGCGGTTCCGCTTTACGGCGGGCAGTATCTCATTCTTCAGTATGCCGGGCGGCACATTCCAGTACGGGCTGAATACCACGTACTTCATGGGCCGGGTAAAAATAACGGTGCTGGCGCCTGGCTTGCCCACTACCACATTGCAGCTCCAGGCCAATTGCCCGTTCTCATATACATGCAGCTTAAACTCCGGGATGTTTACCAGCAGGTAGTTATTACCGGGGTCTACGGGCACCCAGCGCATACGTTCCATATTCACCAGTATCTGCCGGATGCGTTGCTTCAACGGTACATTCAGTGCGTTCAGCACAGGCTGCTGGATAGTACCATTGATGGTAAGGCCCATCCGCTCCTGGAAGCGCCTCAGCGCAGTATCCAGCGCAGGGGTGAACAGGGCGCTGGTATCCGGTGCCAGCAGGTCACCCCAGGCCTGCAAACGGGCCTTTACGGCGGCGATAACGGCAGACGAATCCCCTTTTTTATACACCTTCTTATCGGCATGAATGGAATCCCAGTGCGTGGTGCGCTCCAGCTCCGCTACTTTTTGCAGCGCCTGGCGGAGCATGACGTAGTAGCGGTTCACCGGTTCTTCAAAAGTGCTGGCCGGCAATGTTACCAGGGAGTCCAGCAGGCTTTCCATATCCAGCTTTTTACGGGGAATGAACCATTCCAGGTCTTTGGCCGTATCGGCCGTCATACCGCCCCACTCGTTGCTGCCATACATAAAGAACTGCCCGGTCAGCATCATTTCCAGCCGGGTGAGCTCCGCAACAGGCGTGCGGCTGCTGTCTGTCGTCACTTTATCATAGAGCTGCTGCAGGGCGGGGTTTACGATCGCGCTATCTGGTACGCCGCGGGTATCATCGTTGCGGATCATGTTCAGGAAGTTGCCTGCCTGCTCCGTGAGCGAGCCATCATTAGACACCCAGGCGTAGTGATAGCCCCGCTGCTGGTAAAAGTTGCGGATCAGGTCACTGTAGGGGCTATACGCTGTATCCTCCTGCAGAAAGCGATGCAGGGCATTGCTGTCCAGCACCCGGTCAATATATTCCTGCCTGGTATAATGGGTAGAGTCCCGCACCAGCGGCGTGCGCGCCCCCGGCGACTGCTGGCAGGCCACCGCGCAGGATAATAAAAACAAAACAGCCAGGGTGAGATTTCGTACCTGCATAAGCGTTCCAAGTTTTGGTAAAATGATGGTATCCGGCTAATTTTAAACAAATTTCACCTAAATAAGTTTGATCATGCCACCTAAAGCATTAAAAGACATTCCCGGACGCGAGATCGTAACGGGCTTTACCGGGCGCTTTGTACATGGAGAAAGAAGCACGCTGTCCTTCTGGGAAGTGACTGCAGGGTGTGCATTGCCTGTGCACCAGCATGATCACGAACAGATCACCTATATAGCAGAAGGCACCTTTGAAATGCAACTCGGAGACGAGGTGTATACCCTGCACCAGCACGATACCCTGCTGATCCCCTCCAATACGCCGCATGGCGGCAGGGCCATTACCAACTGCCGGATCATTGACACTTTCTGCCCGGTACGGGAAGACTACAAATAATGTGCTGAAGTGAACCTCACAGTTTTATCTCCTCGTCGCTCGCATCAAAGAAGCGGTATTCCGTCAGGTGGTAGTTGGTATCCGCCTTTACCCTGATCCATTTCCGGAACTGGAAATACCATTTCCACTGGCGGCTGGTCAGGAAACCTTTGGTGAGGAAGGCGCTTAGTATGGGGTGCACCCTTACGGTAAGTCCCTTATGCTGATGGTTAATGAGGTAATGCAGGTTCTTTTCTATGTCGTCAATGATCAGCACGGAGGCGCCTATTTTACCGGTGCCTTTACAGGAGGGGCAGTCCTCGGCTACGGAAATGGTCACTTCCGGCTTCACCCGCTGCCGGGTGATCTGCATCAGGCCAAACTTGGAAATAGGCAGGATAGTGTGCTTGGCGCGGTCCAGGGCCATGAATTTTTCCATCGCTTCATACACCACCTTTTTGTTCTCCGGCAGCTTCATGTCTATGAAGTCGATAATGATGATACCGCCCAGGTCCCGCAGGCGCAACTGCCGCGCAATTTCGGCAGCGGCTTCCAGGTTGCTGGCCAGGGCGTTCTGCTCCTGGTTATTGCTGGAACTTTTATAGCCGCTGTTCACGTCTATCACGTGCAGGGCCTCCGTAGCTTCTATGATCAGGTATACGCCGCTGTCCAGGTTCACCGTTTTACCAAACGAGGCCTTTACCTGCCGGGTAACACCGTAATGGTCAAAGATGGGGGCGCCGTTATGATAATAGGTAACGATATCCTGCTTCTCCGGCGCTATCTTCTGGATATAGGCGCGGGTATCAGAATAAATGCTTTTATCATTAATGACAATGCGGTTAAAGCTCTCGTTCAGCAGGTCGCGGAGAATGCTGGTGGTCTTGGCCTGCTCGCTCAGTATCTTTTGCGGGGGCTGGGCGCCGCGCAGGTTGGCCTGTATGTTCTTCCAGGTTTCCACCAGCGTGGTCAGGTCCTCGTGCAGCTCGGCTGTTTTCTTGCCTTCCGCGGCGGTGCGCACTATTACGCCGAAGTTCGGCGCTTTAATGGCCTCCACAATCTTTTGCAGGCGTTTTCTTTCTTCGGAAGAGTGTATCTTTTTAGATACGGCAACAATATCGTTAAAGGGTGTTAACACGATGAATCTTCCGGGGAGCGAAATTTCGCAGCTAAGACGCGGGCCTTTTGAAGAGATGGGCTCCTTCAGTATCTGTACAAGGATATTGGGCTTGCCGCCCAGTACATCTGTGATCTTGCCGGTCTTTACAATTTCCGGCTCATTCTTGAACTTTGTAAAATCAAACCCTTCAGGGGTTTTGTCGTTAATAGCGAGCTGGGTGAATTTGAGGATGGAACGGATGTAAGGGCTTAAGTCTGTGTAGTGCAGAAAGGCGTCCTTTTCAAAGCCTACGTCTACAAAAGCGGCGTTAAGGCCGGGAATCAGCTTTTTTACCTTCCCCAAATACAAGTCCCCTACAGCAAAATTGGGATTGCCGCTTTCATGATGCAGCTCCACCAACTTCTTATCCTCCAGCAACGCTATCTCCACACCAGTGGGTGCCGCATTTATAATAAGTTCCTTATTCAAGCGTCCAAAATTTTTACCATTATAACTTCACCTTTGCCGACTATGCCGGCTGTGCAATGACGAGCAGCCGCATACCAAAAATCGCTAACTGTACAATACAATCAGCATGTTCGTCACATACGTGATGATGGAATTGCTTAAGGGTTTAGTGATCTGCAGGCGATATCCGGGAAATGCATTTGCGGGATCTGTGGAAATTGCCTGCATGACATCGGCAATTTAATAAATTGGGAGCAATTCACCATCAAATAATGCTCGCCGGTGTCATGCAGGCTATATATGAAACAGCGTTTTGATCTCGCTTAGCAATATACCTGTTCAGTATAAATGGCGGGAAACAGGGAAAAATACTTATTTCTTTTTCTTATGCCGGTTCTTTCTCAGTCTTTTTTTACGCTTGTGAGTGGCTATTTTATGTCTTTTTCTTTTCTTACCGCAAGGCATACTGTAATAAGTTTTTAAATGTTTGAAAAATAAATATTATTGAATGCTTTTGATATAATTGTCTATTTCTGCCTTGAGCGCCGGATCTTTTAATAGTTCCTTACATTTCCTGAACAAGGTGACCGCTTTTTCCACGTCTCCTTTGCCCCTGTAAGCCTCTGCCAGCACAAAATAGGCTTTCGCCTCTTCCGGATGGCTCTTAAGCAGCGTTTCCATCCGCTCAATAGCTTTGTCATACTGGCCGGATGTAATGGCCAGGTTGGCCAGTGTTACCTGCGCTTCTACATTGTCGGGATGCTCTGCCACCAAAGCTCTCAGCTTCTGTACTCCCACCATTGGCTCGCCGGTGTTCATGTACACAAGGGCCTGTTGTATTTTCAGGGAATCATTGCCGGGATTCAGTGTAATGGCCTGTTCCAGTAGCTCAATGGCCTGTTGGGCCTCCCATTTCATAATACCTGGCTCCGGTGCATGTTGCAGGTGCTCCAAAAACAAATTGGCTGCAAAGGTGAGGCTTTTTTCGGAATTTTCCAACTTGGCGGCCTGCCCCAGGTAATAGGCTGCCACCGGCATCTGGTTAAGGCTGTCCCAGGCGGAATATAGCTGTTTGTAAGCGGCTATCTGCTGGTGCTTTACATCACCTCTTACCACTTTATTCTCCCATGAATTGATCTGCAGCAGCTTTTCGGCAGGGATCTTTGATTTTGCGGATGATAACAGCTCCTCAAAAGATATAGGCTTTATGTCCTGCCCGCTGGCCATAGGAGCGGCAGTTGGCATAGCTTTCTTGTCAGGCCGGGGTACGGTACGGCCAAAAGCCAGCAATACTACGAGTAGTGCGATAGCTGTACCTACCAGGAGAACTTGCGATTTTTGCATGCCTAAAAATATTAGGCTGCAAAATTAAGAACTTTTGAGCTTCTTTACTTCAGCAACAAATTCTTTAGAAGGCTTGAAAGCAGGAATGTAGTGCTCAGGAATTTCCACAGCTACATTTTTCTTAATGTTACGCCCGATTTTGGCGGCTCTCTTTTTGGTGATGAAACTACCGAAACCCCGGATGTAAATGTGCTCGCCATTTGCCAGCGCTTCTTTCACCTCCTTAAACATGGCCTCCAGTGTTACTAACACATCTACTTTGGGGATGCCGGTTTTTTCAGCAATGTTGTTTATCAAGTCAGCTTTTCTCATAATTGAAGCGGAGGATTACTTATTTCTCAAAAATATTTAAAAAAATTATAATTACTGGTTTTAAGTAAGATAAATTTTATCTTTTTTCCTTATACCACCCTTTCCTTTCGTTCCAACGTGTTTATATTGAATAAGTTTTGTTCACTCAAATATCATGCAAAGGACCGCCTGGAAAGGCTTCCTGCTGACGCTACAACACCTTTTCATAGATAGCTGAGATCAAAATTCAAAATTTCACAAAACCATTGAGTAACGAATATACAAAAAATAATATTCATATCAGATTATTTTTTTTGCGCCCCGCCCCCCGATTTGCACATTAACTTTGCTGCGCATGAAACGTCCATGACAAAATTTTCATTATAACAGAGAAATGAAAATTTTGTCATGGTAAGTAACATCTGGCCGCTAAAAGAAACAAATATTGACAGATGAAACTGAGCCCGAAGCAATTTTTTACTGCCCGCCTGCTGGAATGGAACCGGCAGCACAATACCCGCAGCATGCCCTGGAAAGGGATCAGGGACCCGTACCGGATATGGCTGTCAGAAATTATCCTGCAACAAACGCGGGTGGAGCAGGGCCTGCCTTACTATGAACGCTTCATTGCCCACTACCCCACCGTACGGGACCTGGCGGCCGCACCGGATGAGGCCGTATTCCGCCTGTGGCAGGGCCTGGGCTACTATGCCCGCTGCAAGAACATGCTGGCGGCTGCCCGGCAGATCGTACAAACATTTGACGGCCGCTTCCCGGACACCTATGAGCAGATACAAAGCCTGAAAGGCATCGGCCCGTACACGGCCGCCGCCGTGGCTTCCTTTGCCTTCAACAGCCCGCATGCGGTGCTGGACGGCAATGTGTTCCGCGTGCTGGCCCGCTACTTTGGCATAGACACTCCCACGGACAGCACCGGCGGCAAAAAACAGTTTGCTGCGCTGGCGCAGGAGCTGCTGCCGCCGGAACAGTCTGCTATTTATAATCAAAGCATTATGGATTTTGGGGCGGTGGTCTGCAAACCCCAGCAGCCCTCCTGCGGGCAGTGCCTGCTGGCGCCCGCCTGTGTAGCGCTACAGCAACAAACCGTGGCCCGGCTCCCCGTAAAATCCAAAAAGCTGGTGATCCGGAAGCGGTACTTTTATTATATCGTGCTGGAGCACCAGGACCAGGTATTCATCCGCAAACGTACCGGCAACGATATCTGGCAGAACCTGCACGAGTTCATCCTGCTGGAAATGCCCGCACCGGTAACTGCCAGCGAGCTGCTGGCCTCCCCGGAGCTGCGCGGGGTGATGAACGGCACTCCATATACTATGCAGGGCGCCTCCCCTACTTTTAAACAGCAGCTTACCCACCAGACCATCCACAGCCAGTTCCTGCTGCTAGCCGCTACCCGGAAGCCCGCCATAAAGGATTACATGGCCGTGCCCCGCACCCGCCTGAACAGTTACGCCTTCCCGAAAACGATCACCGATTTCCTGCAAAACAAGTCCCTGGAGTTGTTTTAGCGCCTATAAAAATTTCTGCGTCGATTGGAAAAAAATATTAACTTTAAAGAGGTCGATTATAAGAAGAAGTTTTCATCAATAGATTAAATCCTACAACTATGAGAGGTGTTAATAAAGTAATCCTGATTGGCAACTTAGGTAGGGATCCGGATGTACAGTTTTTGGAAGGCAATATCGCGGTAGCTAAATTCTCCCTCGCTACAACAGAAACATTTAAAGACAGGGCCGGCAAGCTCATTTCCCAAACAGAATGGCATACGGTGGTACTGTGGCGCGGACTGGCGGAACTGGCACAAAAATACCTGCACAAAGGCAGCCTGGTATACATTGAGGGGCGGCTGCGCACCCGTAGCTGGGAAGACAAGGAAGGCAACAAAAAATTTGCTACCGAAGTAGTAGGAGATAACCTGGTAATGCTGGACAAACGCATGGACATGAACCATACGGAACATGCTATTCATCACAGCAATACAGGAAGTTCCTCCGGCGAAAATTTCCCCAACAACATGGAAATGCCCCCCTCCATGGGCGACGCGGCAGACGATCTGCCTTTTTAAACTGATACACGTCACCACTCCGATATCCATGAAAAATAATATGTATTTTTACTGACGGTCCCAATATGGGACATTCCCTTATATTTGCACAAGGGAAAGCGATTCGACGATTATACACGGGCATTGCTTTCCCCTTATTTTTGATCAAAAGTTGAACATCTTGGTTATCCATTCGGCAAGCATTTTATCCGGTGAACCATTCCTGCTGCAAGCCGCCGCGCCCATTGCCACACCCAACGTGGTCATATACCTGCTGGTGATATTCGTACTTTTATTACTGGCATTTATAGTTTCCGGTGCAGAGGTAGCCTTTTTCACACTGAACTATAAGGACCTGAACGTTTTGAAGACCCGGCAGAATACCAGCGGCAAGCTCATCACCAAACTGCTGGAAAAGCCTAAATCTTTATTAGCTTCCCTGCAAATAGCCGGTATATTACTGGCTATTGCTTTTATAATGGTTACCAATTACCTCATCACCCAGATGGAGGACCTGCAGACCCTGCCGGTGATCTCCCTGGTGGTAAGGATCGCCCTGATCAGCTTCATCCTGCTTTTTTTCGGGCAGGTACTGCCCCGTGTATGGGCTGCGCAGAACAATATCCGCTTTGCCACCTACTTTGCCTGGTTTGTAAGCATCATACATGCTACCCTGGAGCCCGTGAGCGACTTTTTCGTGGAGCTGAGCAGCAGCATAGAGGGGCGCTTCTTTCACCGGCAGAGCGGTGTGGTCAACTACCAGGAGATAGACGAGGCCATAGAAATGAGCGTGGACCCTACCGCCTCCCAGGAGGAAAAGAACATCCTGAAAGGCATTCTCAAATTCGGCAACATTACCGTAAAACAGATCATGCGCACCCGGCTGGATGTATCCGGGCTGGAATATGACAGCACTTTTGACCACGTGACCAAGCAGGTGGCGGAGCTGCACTACTCCCGCCTGCCGGTATACAAAGGCAACCTGGACAATATTGTAGGCGTTATCCATACCAAGGACCTGCTGCCCCACCTGGGCAAAGGCAACAGCTTTGACTGGCATGAAGTAATGCGCCAGCCTTTCTTTGTGCATGGCCACAAGATGATAGAGGACCTGCTCACCGAATTCCAGACCCGGCGCATGCACTTTGCCGTGGTGGTGGATGAATTTGGCGGCACCAGCGGTATTGTGACCCTGGAGGATATTATGGAAGAAGTGATCGGCGATATCAAGGACGAATTTGATGAAGAAGAGTTCAACTACAGCAAAGTAGATAACTATACTTACGTATTTGAGGGCAAAACCATGCTGAACGATGTTTGCCGTATTATGAACGTACCGCCCGATACCTTTGAGCACGTAAAAGGCGAAAGCGATTCCATTGGCGGGCTGATACTGGAACTGGCCGGGAAATTCCCGGAAGAGAACAGCGTGATCAACTACGGCAGCTTCGACTTTACCGTGCTGGAGGTAAGCAAAATGCGCATCCAGAAAGTGCAGGTCATTATCCGGCAGGATGAAGGCATTGCCGCCAGCTAAGCACCCAAGCCAACTTAACCGTTATTCAACAGCCGCAACATGAAGTTTCTTTTTCCGCTTTGTATACTTATACTTTTATTTACCGCCTGCGAACAAGCCTATACACCCAAACCCAGGGGGTACTTCAATATACCGTTCCCCGAAAAAAAATACCAGGTGTTTGACCTGCCGGGGTATCCTTATACGTTTGAATACCCTGTATACGCCAAAGTGGTAAAGGACTCCCTCTTCTTCGGCGAGCAGGCGGAAAATCCCTACTGGATCAATATTGAGTTCCCTTCGCTGAACGGTAAGATCTACATGAGCTATAAAGAGATAGGTCCGCGTGAGAACAACCTGGAAGCGCTGGTGAACGATGCATTCAAAATGACCTATAAGCATACCTACAAAGCGGATTATATAGATGAAAAAGAGATCTATAACGCCCATGGCGTAAGCGGCCTGTTCTACGAAGTGGGCGGCAATGCCGCCAGCGCCAAACAGTTCTTTGCCACAGACTCTACCCGCCATTTCCTGCGCGGCGCCCTGTATTTTGACGCTACGCCCAATGCCGATTCCCTGGCCCCGGTGCACCGCTTCCTGGAGGAAGATATGTGGCACCTGGTGGAGACATTGAAATTCCAAAAACCAAATTCCAAAAACCAAATTCCAAATCCCAAATCCCAGATCCCGAACTGAAACCGGCCTGCTTCAGTTAAAAGCCAGGTGTTTCACTTTTGGCATGCTTTTCCTGTTTGGAATTTGGATTTTGGAATTTGGGATTTAGCATTATTGTACCTTTGGGCTATCCATTATGATCATTATAGACGACAAGTACATCAGTGACGAAGTGATTGAGGAGCAGTTCGTATGCAACCTAAGCGCCTGCAAAGGAGCCTGTTGTGTGGCAGGGGACTGCGGCGCGCCGCTGGAGAAGCAGGAGATCAAGATCCTTAAAAAGATATTCGGCAAAATTAAGCCCTACCTGCGCGAAGAGGGCCTGCAGGAAATAGCCAAAACGGGCGTGCATACCATTGACGATGAATATGGCTACGTAACTCCCATTGTAGACAAAGGTATCTGCGCGTATGCCGTAATAGACGAACACGGCGTAGTAGGCTGCGGCATAGAGAAGGCTTACAACGACGGCGTGGTGGATTTCAAGAAACCCATTTCCTGCCACCTCTATCCCATCCGTATCAAAAAATATGACAGTTTTCAGGCCGTCAATTATGACCGCTGGGATATCTGCGCGCCTGCCTGCCGCAATGGCAAAAAGCTGCAGGTGCCGGTATACCGGTTCCTGAAGGAGGCGCTGGTACGCAAGTTCGGGCAGGAGTTTTACGACGTGCTGGATAAAATAGCCAGGAAAGCGTACCGCTGAAACCCTGCGGGTTTATGATCTATCCGTGAAAGTTCCCTATCTTTATTTTGGATCTCGGAATTTTATTTGCTTATGCACCAAATAGCATCCACCTTCCTGGAAGAGAGTGAAAAAAAAGCTTCCGACCTGGGACACCGTCAGACTATCAATTACAATATTGGTAAATACAATACTGCCGTAAAAGCTGGCAAGCAGCAGTTCACCGACCTGCAAACGGCCAGGGAACGCGCCAAGAACGTCAAATGGCGGGCCCTGGAGCACCTGGACAAGTACCTGGAGGAGTTTGAGATGCATTTCACCCAGCGGGGCGGAAAAGTGATATGGGCGGAAAATGCGCGACAGGTGCAGGAAGAGATTCTGGCCATCTGCCAGGCCAGGCAGTGCAAAAGCATTGTAAAAAGCAAATCCATGGCCACGGAGGAAGTGCACCTGAACGAGTTCCTGGCCAAACAGGGCATTGAATGCGTGGAAACCGACCTGGGCGAATACATCCAGCAACTGGACGGTGAGCCGCCTTACCATATTGTAACCCCTGCCATGCACAAGAGTAAGGAAGATGTGGCGCAGTTGTTTGAAGCCAAGCTGGGCACCCCGCCCGGCCTTACGCCGGAGCAACTGACACTGGTGGCCCGGGAAAACCTGCGGCAAAAATACCTGCAGGCGGAAATAGGCATCACCGGGGCCAACTTTATCATTGCCGATACCGGCTCCGTAGCCGTAAGTGAGAACGAGGGCAATGCCCGCCTGAGCACCGCTTTCCCCAAAACGCATATCGTACTGGTAGGCATTGAAAAAGTGCTGCCTTCCGTAAATGACCTGGCCCTGTTCTGGCCCCTGCTGGCTACTTACGGCACCGGGCAGCAGGTAACCGTGTACAATTCCATTTTCAGCGGCCCAAGGCAGGAAGGGGAAACAGACGGGCCGGATGAAATGTACGTGATACTGATGGACAACGGGCGCACCAATATACTCGAAGACCTGGAAGCACGGGAAAGCCTTTACTGCATCCGCTGCGGCTCCTGCCTCAATGCCTGCCCGGTGTACAAGAATATAGGCGGCCATACCTACGCCACCACCTACAGCGGGCCTATCGGCTCCGTGATCACGCCTTACATGCAGGGGCTGGAATCCTACGGGCATTTAAGCTATGCCTCCTCCCTCTGCGGTAACTGCACGGAGGTATGCCCGGTACGCATTAACCTGCATGAGCTGCTGCTGCACAACCGGCACAAGGCAGTGGAAGAGAACTATACCTCCGGGAGTGAGAAAATGGCCTGGTTTGGCTGGAAACAGGCCTGCCTGAGCCGAAAAATGATGAACATGGTGAGCGGCAAAACCAAGAACTTCTTCATGCGGCGGTTCTTCTCCAAAGCCTGGGGAGCGGATCGGGAGCTGCCGGTATTTGCGGCCAAATCATTCAACCAATTGTGGAAAGAAAGAAAAAACAGCTAATACTTTTAATATGACCCTGATAGCCATCCTGTTACCCTGGCTTTCCTTCCTGCTGCGGGGAAAGATATTATCCGGCATTCTCTGCCTGGTACTGCAGATCACGCTCATTGGCTGGCTGCCTGCCGCTATCTGGGCGGTAATGTCCCTTAACAACAGCCGCGCCGAGCGCAGGAACAGGCAACTGATAAGAGCGATAAAAGCGAAGTAAATTATTCTATCCTCTCCTTCACTCTTTCCAGCATCAACCGGTGCCCGCGCCCGTTCAGGTGCACACCGTCCCCGCTGTCATACTGTGGTAGCAGGCGGCCGTCCGGGGTACTGAAGCCTTCCCAGAAATCAATATAGGCGTTGGGGTAAGTGCGGATAATGTAGTCCCGCATTTCCTGCAGTTTTTCCCTTTCCGCGTCATTCATATTACGGGGCTGGGTAGTGGTGATATAGCAGGCCACGTTAAAGAGCTGCGCCCGGTGCACCACCGCAGCCAGGTTCCGCTGGAACTCCTGCAGGGAATAGCCCTCCATAATGTCATTGGAAGGCATGTTGATGATGATGGCATCCGGCTGCAGCAGGAGCGCTTTCGTGATGTTGTGCTGCAGGTCCGGCCGGGGGCGGCGGGGAGATACATCCGCGTCGTGGGGCAGAATACGGTAGGAGTTAGCCGAGCCCACTGCCAGGTTGACCACCATTGCGCGCGGATCTTTATCCTGGAGGTATTCCCGGAGCAGGTTCACCCAGGCACTGTCCGGTGTTTGGGGGCCGATGCCGGCGGCGGTGGAAGAACCCAGCACCACTATCCTGCGGGGAGCAGCCACAAAAGCCGCCTGCCTCATTTTGCGGGCCGGCGGCGCCACCATGGCCTGCGGGCGGGGGGCAGCGCTGCTGGCCGCTACTTCGGCCGGGGCGCTTCTTTTATAAGTGTCTGCTGCCGCAATGCCCGGAGCATCTTCCCGGTGAGTTTCCGTACCGGCTATTTTATTTTCCAGCAGCGCTTCAGCTTCGGGTGCTGCATCTTTAGCCGCTTCATGCAGGGCAGGCGCCGGGTGAGGCGGCGGTACGTCTGCCGGGGCGGCAGTGACCGCCTTCACCGTTTCCGCCTTTGGCTTTTCAGCGGTACGACCGGCAGGCGGCACAGCAGGTACAGGGGTACCGGCAGCGCTGTCCGCCGGCTTGGCTGCGGACGGAGCCGGGGTGGTTTCCCTGGTTTCCACCCTGGCCATATCCTGCCGGCGGGATACCTGCTGCTGGTTGATCCACCAGAAGCTGAGGCCCAGTATCAGCAGGATAGCGGCGGCAGCGGCCCAGCGATAGTACAGGAGCCTTACCCGCGCCCGGCCGCTCCGGCCTACCCGTTGCTCCAGCCGCTGCTGCAGGTCCGCCAGGTGGGCGGACTGGTCCGGGGCATGGCCGGAGAAGCCTTCCAGCGCTTCCGCCAGGAAGGGATCGTCCAGCGCCTGCCTTTCCAGGGCATGCATGGCCTTATCGTCCAGCTCCCCGGCCAGGTATTGCCGTATCAGCTCCCCGCTTACGGATGGTTTGTTATTTGCGTGCTTGTCAGGCATGTTGTTGCTCCATACATATTTTCAGGTTACGCTTACCGTTCTGAATATAGCTCTTCACTTTCTTCATTTCGTAGCCTGTAAGGGATGCCACCTCCCGATAGCTTTTTTCCTGCAGGTAAAACAACTGTACGCTCTTCTGCTGTTCTTCCGGCAGGGTTTCCAGGCATTTCTCCATTACCTGTAAATTCGCTTCCAGGCTAAATCCATTGTCATGATGTAATAATTCCTCGTTTTCCATAAGGGGCCGGTCCTCGATGGAAACCAGCCTCCCCTCCCGCTGCTTCATGGAGCGCAGCTTCATCAGGCAATGGTTGCGGGTGAGCACATGCAGCCAGCTTTTGAAATTATGCACCTCGTGCTGCTGCAGCTTGGTGACCAGCTCCTCGAATACCTGCATCACGGCGTCCTTGCTGGCTTCCTCATCAAAATAGCGCAGGCATACACCATATACCAGGTTCATGTAGCGCTGGTACAGCGCTGCCAGGTAATCCAGCCTGCCGGTAGCTTTGTACTGCCGGATCAGGTCTGCATCTGCAGTTTCCTGCATGGTATTGTGGTGTAGAAAAGCCATATTTTCAAATGTAAAATTCCAAATCCCGATGGAAATTCCAAATCCCAAAATCCAAATTCCAAATAGGGGAAATATGTCAAAATTAAAAGCAGGTCGCTTTTTATTGAAGCATATCCTGTTTCATTTGGAATTTGGATTTTGGGATTTGGAAATTCCCTTGATTTGGAATTTCAGACTTAGTGCCTGAAATGCCGCATGCCGGTCATGATCATCACCATGTCATTCTGCTTGCAGAATTCAATGGAGTCATTATCGCGTACGGAGCCGCCCGGCTGGATCACCGCTGTAACGCCGGCCGTATGCGCTATGCGCACGCAGTCGTCAAAGGGGAAGAAAGCATCGGAGGCCATGGAGGCGCCGCTCAGGTCAAAATTAAACTGGCGGGCTTTTTCGATGGCATGGCGCAGGGCATCCACGCGGGAGGTCTGCCCACAGCCTTTGCCGATCAGTTGCTTGTCCTTCACCAGCGCAATGGCATTTGACTTCAGGTGCTTGCATACCAGGTTGGCAAACTCCAGGTCCGCCTTTTCCGCGGTGGAAGCGGGCCTTGCGCCGGCATCGGTCCAGTCCTTGTAATTGCCGGTGTCGCTGTCCTGCAACAGGATGCCGTTCAGCACATTCTTATACATATAAGGCTGCTTCACGGGCTGTTTCTGCTGCAGCAGGATGCGGTTCTTTTTGGTGGTAAGCACCGCCAGCGCGTCTGCATCAAAGCCGGGGGCTATCAGTATCTCGAAGAATATTTCGTTGATGGCTTCTGCAGTGGCCTTGTCTACCACCGCATTACAAGCCAGTACGCCGCCAAAGGCGCTTTCCTTGTCGCCTGCCAGGGCGGCTTCCCAGGCATCTTTCAGCGCGGGGCGGCTGGCAATGCCGCATACGTTGGTATGCTTGATCACGGCAAAGGTAGTGGCGGTAAACTCCTGCACCAGTTGGCAGGCCGCATCCACATCCACCAGGTTGTTGTAGGACAGCTCCTTGCCATGCAGCTTGTCAAACAGCTCCTGCAAATTGCCATAGAAGCGGCCGTCCTGGTGCGGGTTCTCTCCGTAGCGCATCACCTGGCCCTGCGGCAGGGAAGCCTGGAAATACTGCTGCGGCTCATTATGCAGGAAATACTGCGCAATGGCCACATCGTAATGGGCGCACACCTCAAATGCTTTGGCGGCAAAGCGGCGGCGATCTTCCAGCGTAGTGGCGCCACTACCTTCCACCAGCACTTTCTCCAGGTCTGCATACTGGTCTTTGGACGCTACGATCACTACATCCTTATAGTTCTTGCCGGCCGCGCGGATCAGCGATACGCCGCCGATATCTATTTTTTCAATGATGGCCTGCTCCTCGGTAGTGCTTTTTACGGTTTCCTCGAAGGGATACAGGTCCACTATCACCAGGTCTATTTCCGGGATGCCGTATTCCTGCAACTGCGCCAGGTCCTGCTCATTGCCGCGTCGGGCCAGTATACCGCCAAATACTTTGGGGTGCAGGGTCTTTACCCGTCCGCCCAGTATGGAAGGATAGGCAGTGAGTTCTTCTACGGCCACGCAATGTACGCCCTGTTCCTCGATGAACTTTTGCGTACCGCCGGTTGAGTAAATAGTTACACCCTGTTCACCCAGTTTCTTAACAATGTTCTCCAGGTTATCTTTATAGAAAACGGAGATCAATGCTGATTTAATTTGCTTTTGCATGAATGGAAAACATTAGAAATTAATAAGATAGGCTCCCTGATCCGGGACCGAAAAGCAGCGCAAAGTTAGGACGCTACATTCACTTTTCCATTGTTGTACCTGCCAGAACGGGTTGGATGCGTCAAAAATGATCATCTTAAAATCAAACATATCCTTTAACTGCATGATACTCAACCGGGGATGATGTGACAACAAAATATAATCCGTGCAGAATTTTTTCACAGGGGCGCAGGCTCTCCAGGTGCTGTCTACCACCACCAGTCTTTTACGGCCTATGCTGATGAAGCCTTCCTGTTGCTGCAATGCAGGCAGGGTAGCGTCCTTTGCCCCGTACAGCAGGCGGGCGGGCTGCAGGTATCTTTTGCGCAGGGCCGCATTGCGCAGCAGGGCGGTATCTCCTGCAAAGCGGCAATGGCGGCCGGCCACCACATCCATTGCCGTATAGCCGGGCACGTTGTATATGACCAGTTGCCGCCGGTTGCAGTTACGGACCGTGGCAACGGCGTACAGCGCCGCCCATAGCAAGGCGGCATACAACGCCAGGTGCCAGCCCCGTTTCCACCTGGCCAGCCACGCCCCCATCAGTGCGGCAATGATCACGTAGGCGCAAACGGTGGCATACCCGGGCATGGGAATATTTTCCGTTACGGCATAGGGCAGGCTTTCAATGAACAATACCAGGCGGTTCATACAGGAAATCAGCCAGGTAACGGCGGCTCCCGTATAATGCGCGGCCGCCGGCAACGGCGACAGCAGCAGCAACAGGATCAGCCCATACAGGATGATGGTGGACAGGGTAACAATGAGCAGGTTGGCGGGCAGAAAGAGATTGGGAAACTGGTGAAAGTAATACAGGCACACCGGCAGTGTAAATACCTGGGCGGCCAGGGTGACGGCCATAGCGGCCCAGCACCGGCTGAGCCATTTGTTCCTGATCACCCACAGGTCGTACAAAGGGCGGTAACATAGCAGGATGCCCAGCACGGCCAGGTAGGAAAGCTGGAAACCGGCGTCCAGCAGCAGCCAGGGATCATAGCATAGCAGCAGGAAGGCCGATGCGGCCAGGGTGTTGTAAGTGCTGGTGTACCGGTTCAGCACCAGTTGCCCGATGGCGATGGCGGTAAACATTACGGCGGCGCGCAATATGGAAGCGGCAGCGCCGGTAACGCAGGCAAAGGCCCACAACAGGCTGATGATAATGGCCGCCTTTATGATGTTGGAAAACCGGTGCGCCGGCCACCATTGCAGCAGCCAGAGTAAGGTGGCATAGATCAGCGCCAGGTGCATGCCGGAAATGGCAATGATATGCACTACCCCGGCATTGGTGTACGCCTGCACCATGTCCTTGTCCAGGTCATAGCGGTAGCCAATGAGCAGGGCCGCCGCCAGTGCCGATGCCTGCCCCCCGCCCACGTACTGCTGCAAGGTATGCACGCACCAGGCCCTGGCCTGCAGCAGCCAACGGTCCACCATGCCGTTACACTCCCCTGATCTTTTCCAGTGACCGGACCTCACATAGGCCTGGTGGAATATCTGCCTGCGGGCGCAATACTGCCGGTAGTCAAAGGCGCCGGGATTGCCGGTGTTACCCACCGGGCGCAGGGTGGCGCAAAGCAGTAGCGCCTCCCCGCATTGCAGGGCCGCCGCCGTGCTGTCTTTCTGGAAATATAACAGGGTACGGCCTTTCACCGGCAGGCGCTTACCATTCCTTAGCAAAGCCTCTATGGTGGCAATGGACTTCCAGCTACGCGGCCTTTCCTGGAGGGGCTCCTGCAGCCGCACCAGTAAGGAGTCCTCACCTTGCAGGGCCTTCCCAGCATAAGCTGGGTGGTGGCGGATATCCTTTACACTTACCAGCAGCCCGCCGCCTCCCAGCAACAGGCAGTAGATAAGTATACCACGCAGCCGGTTAAGCGCATACTGCATCCCCACTGGCAGAAAGGCCGACACCATTATTCCTGCCAGTGCTACCAGCAGCACTACTGCCGACCAGTGCCAGGAAATAGCCCATCGTACCTGTACGCCAATGCCAATTGCCAGCGGGATGAATAAACGGATAAAAGGTGTAGCTCTCAATGGGTTACCAGGGTTATTTAATGGTTTGGAATGCGAATTTAGGGCCCGCTTACTTAAAAAATGTTTATCATGTGTTAACGGTGCAAAAAGGGGCGATCCAGGGAAATTCCGAAAACGGGCGTTAACATATTAAAAATATTACTATTTATATATGAATAATAAGCAATTAATTTCAATTTTAATTTTTTTGAATCTGTTATTGATTAGTTAACATCTTTTTAAATTATAATATTTATAGTAAACTGCATTACCGGTCACGCTATTTTATTGTAAATAGTCGTGTCTTTAATGGTTATTTTGAGGGAAAAGAAAGAGCCTGATTTTTATCAGGCTCTGATTTTTTTATGCTAAATGCATTAAGCAAAAAAAGCTGAAAGCAACCGGAGCGGATGGCTCACCTGCTTTCAGCTTTTTTATTTTTACTTTTCTTACTGCCTATTTCTGACCTCGTACTTCCTACTTACTCAGGTACATGCTCTTCTCTTTGTACAGTTGCCGGAAGTAAGGATCCCTCAGGTCCCTGATAAAGCGTATAGCCTCTCCCGTTGACTTCATTTCAGGTCCCAGCTCCTTGTTCACGCCCGGGAACTTGTTGAAGGAGAACACCGGCTCCTTAATGGCAAAGCCGTCCAGCTTCTTCTCCATGGTAAAGTCCTTCAGCTTGTTGGCGCCCAGCATTACCTTGGTGGCAATGTTCAGGTAAGGCACCTGGTAAGCCTTGGCAATGAAAGGCGTGGTGCGGGAAGCGCGGGGGTTGGCCTCTATTACGTATACCTTTCCGCCCTTCACGGCAAACTGGATGTTTATCAGTCCGCGGATATCCAGCGCACGGGCTATTTTCTCCGCGTAATATTCCATGGTGGTCACTTCCAGGGGAGTGAGGTTAAAGGCCGGCAGCACGGCGTTACTGTCGCCGCTGTGAATACCGGCAGGCTCAATGTGCTCCATTACGCCCATCACGTGAAACTCCTCGCCGTCAAAAATAGCGTCTATCTCGGCCTCCTGGCAGCGGTCCAGGAAGTGGTCTATCAGTATCTTGTTGCCCGGCAGGTGCTTCAGCAGGCTGATCACGGCTTTTTCCAGCTCCTCTTCATTGATCACGATACGCATGCGCTGTCCGCCCAGTACATAGCTGGGGCGCACCAGCACCGGGTAGCCTACTTCCTTGGCTACATCCAGCGCCTCATCTGTCGTATAGGCGGTGCCGTAGTTAGGATAAGGAATACCCAGGTCTTTCAGCAGGTCGGAGAAGCGGCCGCGGTCTTCCGCAATGTCCATATTGTCAAACGAAGTACCGATGATGCGGATGCCTTTTTCCTGCAGGCGCTTGGCCAGCTTCAGCGCTGTTTGCCCGCCCAACTGCACAATTACGCCCTCCGGCTTCTCCAGCTCTATGATCTCCCAGAGGTGCTCCCAGAACACCGGCTCGAAGTACAGCTTGTTGGCCATGTCAAAATCTGTGGACACGGTTTCCGGGTTACAGTTCACCATGATAGCGTCGTAACCGCATTCCTGGATGGCCTGCAGGCCGTGCGTACAGCAGTAGTCAAATTCAATCCCCTGCCCGATGCGGTTAGGACCGGAGCCCAGCACGATCACTTTCTTCCGGTCGGAAGGGATGCTCTCGTTCTGCGTATCAAAAGTGGAGTAGAAGTACGGTGTTTTCGCTTCAAACTCCGCGCTGCAGGTGTCCACCATTTTGTAGGTGCGCACAATGTTCAGTGACTTGCGCTTTTCATATACGTCCTCTTCCTCGCAGTTGCCGAACAGGTAGCACAGTTGCTTGTCGGAAAAGCCCATTTGCTTGGCTTCCCGCAGCAGGGTGGCCGGCACGGATTCCAGGTCATGCTCCTGCAACTGCTTTTCGAGGTTCACAATATCATTGATCTGGTACAGGAACCAGCGGTCAATATTCGTAAGCTGCTGGATGGTCTTTACAGACACGCCTTCCATCAGCGCGTCCTTGATGCGGAAGATGCGGTCCCATTTAGGAGTCTTCAGTCTTTCCAGCAATTGCTCGCTTTTCATGAGCGACTTGCCGTAGTAGCCCAGGCCCACAGCATCGTTCTCCAGGCTCTGGCAGGCTTTCTGGATGGCTTCGGGGAAAGTACGGCCAATGGCCATTACTTCGCCCACGGATTTCATCTGCAGGCCCAGGGTTTCGTCTGCACCCTTGAACTTGTCGAAGTTCCAGCGGGGCACCTTTACGATCACGTAGTCCAGCGCCGGCTCAAAGCAGGCGGAGGTGGTGCCGGTGATCTGGTTGCTCAGCTCGTCCAGCGTATAGCCGATAGCCAGCTTGGCGGCCACCTTGGCAATGGGATACCCCGTGGCTTTGGAAGCCAGGGCCGAAGAACGGCTTACACGGGGGTTTATTTCGATAGCGATCAGCTCCTCGTTCTCCGGGTTCAGCGCAAACTGCACGTTACAGCCGCCGGCAAAGTTGCCCAGGTTACGCATCATCATCATGGCTTTGTTGCGCATATCCTGGTAGGCCGTATCGCTCAGCGTCATGGCCGGCGCCACGGTAATGGAGTCGCCGGTATGCACGCCCATCGGGTCCAGGTTCTCCACGGTACAGATGATCACCACGTTGTCGTTATCATCACGCAGCAATTCCAGCTCGAATTCTTTCCAGCCCAGCACGGCTTTTTCCACCAGCACTTCGTGTATGGGAGAGGCCTGCAGGCCGCGGTTCAGCGCTTCGTCCAGCTCGTCCTTGCTGTGCACAAAGCCGCCGCCGGTCCCCCCCAGGGTAAAGGAAGGGCGTATTACCAGCGGGAAACCTATTTCCTGGGCAAATTCCTTTCCTTCCAGGTAGGAATTGGCGATCCTGGCGGGCGCTACCTGTATGCCCAGCTCTATCATGAACTGGCGGAACAGCTCGCGGTCTTCCGCTTTATTAATGGCTTTAATGTCCACCCCTATCAGGCGCACATTATACTTTTCCCAGACGCCCAGCTCGTCGGCCTCTTTACACAGGTTCAGGGCAGTTTGCCCTCCCATAGTAGGCAGCACGGCATCTATCTGATTCTCTTCCAGTATCTGCTCGATGCTTTCCACCGTCAGCGGCAGCAGGTATACCCTGTCTGCCATCATAGGGTCTGTCATAATAGTGGCCGGATTAGAGTTGATCAGTATCACCCTGATCCCTTCTTCCCGCAATGAACGGGCCGCCTGGGAGCCGGAATAGTCAAATTCGCAAGCCTGACCAATGATAATAGGACCAGAACCGATAATAAGGACAGATTTGATAGATGAGTCTTTTGGCATTTGTTTAATCTATTGAAAATGAAAAACCAGTCTGATTTTGATGCCAACAAGGGACCAAAAAATCGTGCAAAGATAAGGCTTTCGATGTATTGAGAAAATAAATCTGGTGCTAATATTTTGTAACTAAGTTTTAGTTGCAAAAACGAGGCATTTAGTTTAATTTGCAGGAAAAGTCCATTGCCCCATGTCCAAACATGAAAAATTGATAGCAAGGCTATTGACCCGACCTACAGATTTTACTTATCCGGAACTGGTGAAGCTTTTATTTGGTTGGGGTTATGAGGAAAGCAGCCAGGGAAAAACATCCGGTTCGCGGGTGGCTTTTATAAACAGAACGACACAACATATTATACGATTACATAAACCTCATCCCGGCAATGTATTAAAACGATACCAAGTAGACCTGGTAATTGAAGAATTGAAAAATGTAAAACTATTGTGAAACAGGTTGAATTATTTTCATATGAAAAAAGACATTCTCGAATATAAAGGTTTTATTGGCAGCGTACACTTTAGCGCAGATGATGATGTTTTCTTCGGCAAAATAGAAGAGATTGATGACCTCGTTACATTTGAAGGCTCCAGTGTAAAAAGTTTGCATAAGTCCTTTAGAGAAGCCGTGGAGGATTATCTGGAACTATGTAAGCAGGTTGGCAAGGAACCATTGCGCTCAGTAAAGGGATCTTTTAATATTCGCATTACCCCTGAACTGCACAGGAAAGCTATTCGCCTTTCCAAGCAACAGCGCATGAACCTGAACCAGTTTGTACAAAAAGCCATCGAACAGGCGGTAGCAAGGAATTGCTAATAGGCTGCCACATTATAATTAAGAAAGTCCCGGCAGAAATACCAGGACTTTTTTGAATTATGCAAATTGTTACACGTAATTGTCGGTTCTTTTACAGCTATGCCTTTATCCGGCTACCCATCACGGCAATGCAAATGCCCATGACCGCGATAATGGAAAAGGAAATGCTCAGGCTGGATGCTTCCGCTACAAAACCTATCAGCGGCGGACCTACCAAAAAGCCCAGGTAGCCGATGGTAGATACGGTGGCCAGCGCCATACCGGGCGACAGCTTTTTGGACTTGCCGGCTGCGCTGTATACCAGCGGCACTACGGAAGACACCCCGGCTCCTACCAGCAGGAAACCGAAAATGGCCGTGGCAAAATAGGGCAGCAGCACGGCTATCAGCAAACCGGCGGCCGTAAGCGTGCCGCTCAGCAGCAATACTTTCCGCGGGCCTAAACGGGTAGTGAGCCAGTCAGCCACGAAGCGGAAAGATGCCATGGTACTCATAAAGGCGGCATACCCGATGCCAGCAACGCCGTCCGGCGCATGGATCACCTTTTTAAAGTACACCCCGCTCCAGTCAAACATAGTGCCTTCACATATCATGGAGCAGAAAGCAATAATTCCCAGTATCAGCAGGAAACGGTCCGGCCTGGCGAACAAAGGCTGCCCGGCTTCCTGCGTATTTACATCCTGCGGCACAATATGCCGGGCGCTGGCGGCCACTATTACAGCGCCTATGACGGTGATGAGCAGGAAATGCTGGTAGGGCGCTACGCCCTGCCCCGCCATGAAGGCGCCAATGGCGGCACCGGTAAAACCGGCCAGGCTCCACAGTCCGTGAAAGGAAGCCATGATGGTGCGGCCGTACATGGCCTCTACGGCTACCGCCTGGGTATTCACGGCAATATTGGCCAGGTTGCCCATAAAGCCAAACAGCACCAGGACGGCAAACAGTTGCCAAGGCGCCTGCACCATACCCAGCAGGGGCAGCACAATGGCGTACAGCAGGCCGGCTGTCAGCACGATCTGGCGGCTGCCAAAGCGCCCCACCAGCCAGCCGGCCACCGGCATGGAGATCATGGAGCCCACCGGCAGGGCCAGCAATACGCCGCCCAGCCCTCCATCGCTCAGGTGCAGGGCCTGCTGTATGGCCGGGATGCGGGAGGCCCAACTGGCAAAACACAATCCCGTTAAAAAGAACAGGGAGCTGACGGCTATACGCGCGGGTCTTTTTGGAGACATTGCTTCAAGAGATAAAGACTGCAACATATTGTTATATTATATCACTTTAATACCCAGTTTTTCGTAAGGCTGTATCAATTCCGGCTCCAGCCGGTCGGTTATAATGGTGTCCAGGGCCGTAAGATCGCATACCTTGAAAGGCTCCGCCGTGCCCATTTTGTCGATGGTGGCCAGGGCTATGACCCGGTTGCCGGCCTGCACCATGCTGTACTTCACCTCCGCCTCGCCCAGGTCTATGCCGGTAACGCCGGCGGTAGGATGCAGGCTGCAGATGCCCATAAAACAAATATCGGCCCGTACTCTTTCCAGCATGCGGATGGTATCCAGCCCGGAGGTGACCTGCGAGTTCTTGAACACGCGGCCGCCGGTGAGGATCACTTCCGTGGAGGGATGCTCCATGAGCTGCATGGCAATGGGCACGCTGTTGGTAATGACGGTGATCTTCAACTGGGGCGGGAACATCTTTACCAGCGTGTAGGTAGAGGTGCCGCCGTCCATAATAATGGTCTGCCCGTCGTGCAGGAAGGAAAGGGCCTTGCCCGCGATCGTCTTCTTATCGTCCTCGTGTATGCCTATACGTTCCTTGAAAGAATACGGATGGGGGGAATGGGGAATAGCGCCGCCCCTGACCTTGATCAGCAGGCCATTCTGCGCCAGCACTTCCAGGTCGCGGCGCACGGTATCTTCCGATACCTGCAGGTCGTTGCTCAGCTCCGTCTGCAATACCTTATGATCTGCTTTCAGCTTTTTCAGGATATAGTCCAGGCGCTCTTCTTTCAGCATAATCTTGCCATTTCTTGCAAAATTATGTAATTGTTTGCAATAAGTTAATAGAAAAAACTATAAAAGTTGGAACCTAATGCATAATTTTGCAAAAAACAGCAAAATATGGCACGTATTGCAATTGACATGGATGGCGTTATGGCAGACAGCACGCAGCAGTACATCAACTGGTACGCGGCCCGTTACGGGGTACAGGTAGAAAAGGCTTCGCTGCTGGGCAAGCCGGAAACCACCGGTTTCCCGCTGGAAGGCGTGGTGCGGCAGTTCCTGTACACACCGGGTTTTTTCAGGACCAAGCCGGTGATACCCGGCAGCCAGGAGGTGATAAAGGCCCTGCAGGAAAAGCATGACGTGTTCATCGTATCAGCAGCCATGGAGTTCCCGCAATCCCTTTCAGAGAAGCTGGCCTGGCTGGAGGATCATTTCCCTTTTATAAGCTGGCACAATATTGTTTTCTGCGGTTATAAGAATATTGTGGACGCGGATTATATGATAGATGATCACATCAAGAACCTCAGCACCTTCAAGGGCGAGCCGCTGCTTTTCACGGCGCCGCATAACGTACATGTGGAAGGCTACAAACGGGTAAACACCTGGGAAGAGGTAGGCGCGCTGCTGCTGTAAAGCAGCTAGTCCGCATTAAACTGGAACGGCGTATGATCAATCCCTGCCCGGTTATTGAACCAGGTGTAGGGGTAATATTCCGGTGCGCTGACATAGCCCGCCTTTACAGGTGCGGACAGCATCCTGGACTCAAATGCCTCGAACTCCTTTTCGGAACCCACCGGCAGGTGCTCAATATTGCGCCAGAATACCTCAACGCCGTTATTATCGCGGTTCACAAAAAAACTGAACCATTCCTTTCTTTCATCCTGCATGTCGGTACGCAGGCTTTCGCAGATATGCAGGGCGGTATCTTTTACAAAATACTGCATCCAGGCGGCCAGCGGGCTTTTAAAAGGCTGCACCAGCAGCAGCAGTTGATCTGGCAGCAGCAGGTGGCTCCTGACAATGATCTCCTGCCGCTGCTGGCTGTCATTGAGCTGCCGGGCCAGGATGCCGGAATAACGGGGCCTGGTCAGCAGGTTGGGCCGGCCAATAACGGACATGGAAATAAACCAGGTTTCAGGAAAATCAGGGTTAGCGCGCATAAGCATTATTTTGGGCGTCAAAACAAATCCACATGTATCAAAAAGAGGATTATTTGATAATACAGATCATTTTGATTGCTCAAATGTAATATAAAAGGCTATTTAAACAGAAGGTTATCTTATAATAATTTTACTTAGCTATATGATAATATTATGCTTACAATAAACCTGTTTGTTACGATGTGGTAGTGCGGGCTATACTTTTCTGGGCCTGGCTTGTTTGCGTAGTTGTACAATATCCTTCTTGAAGGTATCGAGGGTTTCCTTCAGGGCGTTGTGCTGTTTTAGCAGTTGGTTGTAATCTTCCAGCAGCCGGTAATATTTTTCCCGCATCGCCAGCATCTCTTCCGAATCTGCAATGCGTACGTCGGTTACCATATTAGGGTGCAGGAAAGTGCTCTCCGTTACTTCCAGGGCTTTGGTAACCGACTCCATTTCAAGCGGGTCGAAGGCTGCTTTCTCAAAGAGGTCGTACATGTTTTTGCGGCTCATGTCCAGGCGCCTGGCCAGCTTGCTTTTATTCAGGCCTTTTTCTTCTATGAGCTCCGTAAAGCGCTGCCCGTGATGGGCTACAGTGGTTACCTGCCCCTGGCCGGTTTTCAAGGTTACTGCATTGTTCCAGTTGTAAAACTCTTCTGCCGTAATGCCCACCAGGGAACAAAAGCGCTCCAGGGAAGATCTTTTCATATCGCTTTTGCGGAGGTGGTAGTGCGCAATCTGGTTGGTGAAGCCGGCCATTCTTGCAAAGTCAACGATCTTAATTTTTTTATGCTTCAGTATCTGTTTCAAGCGCTGGCCCATGTGGATTAACCCTTGCTGCATGGTAAAAATATTTTTTGACTCTTTTGTTTTATATCAGTTTTTCATATTATATCATTAATACAATATAATAATTTCTATTTCATTACGTAAATATAAATTTCGAAACAATAAAAAATATATCATCTTAACCATTGTACAGTTTGCTAAAAGGTGCCTGAGGGGGATGAATGGAGCGGCCTGCTAAAACAACCCATTGCAATATTTCCGGTGAAAGGCATTCTGCAATTAAATTATCCACACTGTAATGCGCTGTGCGCTGAAAGCGGCTGTGGTATTGCAATAATAGTGGTATGCGGATGGGGAAAATTGTAAACTAAAAACAGCGCATTTAAAATCATTATCAATATATTTGCTAACACTAAAGCAGGTGATTATTGTTTAATCCCTATTTATTATCAACGCAAAAGCCGAACACTTTTTTTGACAGCAAGTAAAACCTCCAAACCATGAAGAAGCTAGTACCTCAGACGCCGGTACCTGTAAACATGCTGCAGGATATCCATGCTAACCTTATTGATTTTCCCATTCGCTTCCGCGAAAAGGTGTGCGAGGAATGCTCCTGGAGCGTTCCTACCTTTTACCGTAAAATGCGGGGGATAGACAAGCCTGCTGACGCGGAAAAAAAACGGGTGCCCGCCCTCAGCAATGCGGAAAGGGAAAAGATCATAGCGGTACTGGACGAGGTGTTCCGCGAACTGTGGGACTATTGTGAGCAGTACCGCAAAAAACCGCGTACCTGAGGCACATTGTTTTACCACCCGCTCCCTGCCTGCTACGTTTCCTGCTCATTACCCTGGCGGCCCCGGACATCAACTAAGTTTTTCTTATTAAAACTAAATGTTTAGTTTTATGGTAAACTTAATGGATGATGCGATCTCTTTTTATTATGCTGGCAGCAGTGCTCTGCTGTACATCCACTTATGCGCGGCAGGCGCCGGATACAATTGATAAAGCGCTGGTAGTGGGCTGGTTCCAGGACCAGCAATATGAACAGGCGGTACAATACCTCCAGGGCCGGGTGCGGCCCGACAACGTTGCTGAGCAGTCACTGCTGGGATATGCCCTGTACCAGTGGGGGCAATGGCCGGCCACCATCCGCACCTACCGGCAGGTGTTACAGTTGGACAGCCTGTATATACCGGCCCACCAGTACCTGGCTACTATTTACCTGCAGCAGGACAACCCGCTGCAGGCCATCCCCCATTGCAAGAAACTGGTAGCGCTGCAGCCATTACAGTCGCGGTACTACCGGCAGTTGAGCTTTGCCTGCTTTGCCGCCCGCCAGCCGGACTCCGGCTTCCACTACCTGCAGCAGGCCTATGCGCTGAACCCGATGGACAGCAAAGTGGTGGCCCGCCTGGGCGAGGAGTGGCTGGACCGGGAGCAGTACCCGGCGGCAGACAGCGTGCTGCGCGCCTACCTGGACAAGGACTCCCTGCAGACCAGCGTGATCATACCCGCCATTAAAGCGGCCTATTACCTGAAGGATTATCCGCGGGCCATCGCCCTGGGCCAACACCTCATACACCGGCAGGTGATCTCCGTAACGGCCTGCTCCTACGTGGCCGCCGCCTGCTATTATACCAAACGCTACCAGGAATGCATACACGTACATGATTTCCTGAAAGAAGTGGATATGACTACGGAAACCATTACCTACTACGCAGCCATGGCCTATGCGCAGCTAAAGGACTACGGCTGCAGCAACGAGCTGCTGCAGCAATGCATTGACCGCGCCAGGTCCAAAAGCCTGGACGACTACTATACCGCCATGGGCAGCAACTACGAGGAGCTGCATCAATACAAAAAGGCCACCGCCTGCCTGGATACGGCCTGGTACCTGTTCCAGAACCCCTTGCGCCAGTACAGCATTGGCCGGATCTATGATCATCACCTGCACCAGCCGCTTACAGCCAGGCGCTATTACCAGCGTTACCTGCGGCTGGCTGCCCGCCGGGAGGAAGACCCGGCTATTTCCAAATATGTACGGGAGCGGCTGGGAGAAATGGAGAAAAGAAAATAAATTTACTCTCCGTTATGACCAACGTAAATACAAAAATACAAAGCAGCTATGGCCTACCCGTATCAGATCAAGAACTTAGATGAGTACCAGCAAGCCTATCAACAGAGCGTAATAGACCCGGAAGGATTCTGGGCCCATGTGGCCGACCACTTTTACTGGCGCCGCAAATGGGACAAGGTGCTGGAATGGGATTTTAAGCAGCCGGACGTAAAATGGTTCCTGGGTGGTAAGCTGAACATAACGGAGAATTGCCTGGACCGTCACCTGGGCTCCCTGGGCAGCACGCCCGCTATTATCTGGGAGCCTAATGACCCGGAAGAACATCACCGCGTGCTTACCTACCGCGACCTGTATAACAAGGTATGCCAGTTTGCCACCGTATTAAAGAACAACGGCGTACAGAAAGGTGACCGTGTTTGTATTTACATGGGCATGATACCCGAGCTGGCCATTGCCGTACTGGCCTGCGCCCGTATTGGCGCTATCCACTCGGTGGTGTTCGGCGGCTTCAGCGCACAGTCCATCGCAGACAGGATACAGGATGCGCAGTGCAGCCTGGTGATCACCTGCGACGGCGCTTTCCGCGGTAACAAGGACATTCCGCTGAAATCCGTGATAGACGATGCCCTGATGGCCTGCCCCAGCGTAAAGAAAGTGATCGTATGCACCCGCACCCGCACGCCGGTGAGCATGCTCAAAGGCCGGGACGTATGGTGGGAAGATGAAATAAAGCAGGTGGAGACCCTGGGCAACCCGCCCTGCCCCGCCGAGGAAATGGATGCGGAAGACATGCTCTTTATCCTCTACACCTCCGGCAGCACCGGCAAGCCCAAGGGCGTGGTGCATACCTGCGGCGGCTACATGGTATATGCCAACTACACTTTTGTAAATACCTTCCAGTACCAACCCGGTGAAGTGTACTTCTGTACGGCGGATATCGGCTGGATCACCGGACACAGCTACATCCTGTACGGGCCGCTCAGCGCAGGGGCCACCACCCTGATGTTTGAAGGCATTCCCACCTGGCCGGACGCCGGCAGGCTGTGGGACATTACAGACAAGTACCGCGTAAACATATTGTATACCGCCCCCACGGCTATACGCAGCCTGATGGGCTTTGGCCTAGGACCGGTAAACCATAAGGACCTCAGCTCCCTGCGGAAGCTGGGCAGCGTGGGCGAGCCTATTAACGAGGAAGCCTGGCAATGGTTCAAGACCCACATCGGCAAAGACAAATGCCCGATCGTGGATACCTGGTGGCAAACGGAAACGGGCGGCATCATGATCACGCCCATTGCCGGCATCACCAAAGAAAAACCGGGCTATGCCACCCTGCCCCTGCCCGGCGTACAGCCAATGCTGGTAGATGAGAACGGGCAGGAAGTAACCGGCAACGGCGTGAACGGCAACCTTTGCATCAAATTCCCCTGGCCGGGCATGATACGCACCACCTACGGCGATCATGAGCGCTGCCGCAAAACCTACTTTGCCACTTACGAGAACCTGTACTTTACCGGCGACGGCTGCCTGCGCGACGAGGACGGCTACTACCGCATTACCGGCCGCGTGGACGATGTGCTGAACGTAAGCGGGCACCGCATAGGCACCGCCGAGGTGGAAAACGCCATCAACATGCACGCCGGCGTAGTGGAAAGCGCCGTGGTAGGCTACCCGCACGACATCAAAGGACAGGGCATCTATGCCTACGTGATCACCGACCGGCTCACGCACGACATGGAGCTGACAAAAAAAGATATTATACAGACGGTGTCCCGCATCATCGGGCCTATTGCCAAACCGGACAAGATACAGTTTGTAAGCGGCCTGCCGAAGACCCGCTCCGGAAAGATCATGCGCCGCATCCTGCGCAAGATAGCGGAGGGGGAAATGGATAACCTGGGCGATACCACTACCCTGCTGGACCCGGCGGTGGTAGAGGAGATCAAGCGGGGGAGGTTGTAGGGAATATCAAATCATAAATGTAAAATGACGAATGTAAAAGTGAATGCGGCGGACCAGACAGTAACTTAGTCTTTGCTGCATTCACTTTTACATTTATCATTTAGCGTTTTACATTTAGCGTTTTATTGTATGCCACTCCTGAAGCGTATTGGTAAAATCTTCCTGGGGCTGTTCCTCTTCTCCAACACCATCCTGGCTTTCCACGCCTGGAAGTTCACCCACTTTTACGAGGATGCCGCGCACACCAACATGCGCCCGGAGCAGATGAACGCCTGGGAAAAAACCCGGATGGTGCTGTTTGGCGTGCGCCTGTCCAAATCCGTTGTACACGCTTTCCCGGAAGCTCCTTATGAAACCGTACACTTAAAAACGCAGGACGGCATCCCGCTGGAAGGCTGGTGGATACCGGCTGCGCAGCCGGCCAAGGGCAGCGTGATACTGCTGCATGGCTATGGCAGCAACAAGGGCGCCAAGCTGCCTGAAGCCCGGTACTTCCGGGAACTGGGCTATAACACTTTCCTGCTGGACTTCCGCGCGCATGGCAACAGTGGAGGCTACACCTGCAGCATCGGGTATAAAGAGGCGGAAGAGGTAAAGCTGGCCTATGCGCATGTGCGCAGCCGTACAGCGGGGCCGCTGGTGTTATGGGGCATGAGCATGGGGGCCGCCGCTATCCTGAAAGCCGTGCCGGAATACCACCTGCAGCCGGACAAGCTGATACTGGAAAGTCCCTTTGCTACTTTAACAGATGCGGTAAAAAGCCGTATGCGCTCCGTACACCTGCCACCCACGCCCCTGGCACAGCTCATAACTTTCTGGGGCGGTGTGGAGCAGGGATTCTGGGCGCCGGGTTTTCAGCCGGTGCAATATGCTCCGCATATACAAATGCCGGTGTTACTCTGCTGGGGGAAAAAGGATATACGGGTCATGGAGCACGAAACGCGGGACATTTACCAGGCGCTGGGCAGCGCACAAAAAAAGCTGGTGGTATTTGACAGCGCCGGCCACCACTCCATCTGCCGGCGGGAGCCGGAAAAGTGGAAAGCGGCCATCAGCGGCTTCCTGCAATAGCGGTGAAATGTATCAACGCCGTATCACTACCGGCGTGCCTACCTTGATGATATCATACAGTTCGTTCACATCCGGGTTCTTCATGCTTATGCAGCCCAGGGTCCAGTTAATGCGGCGGTCTACATATACATCGCGGATACCGGACCTGTACTCTACACCATGAATACCTATGCCACCGCCGATGTCTGCATTAGGGCCTACCAATCCCTGTTGCTGGCGCTGGTAGAACTTGGCCCAGGAGGTTTCGTTCGGGTAATCCAGCAGCAGGAAACGGCTCCAGCGTCCGTCATACCGCTTGCTGGTAATATGGAAAGTGCCTTCCGGTGTTTTGCGGTCGCCCTGCATCAGTTTGTCCGCCAGGTTGCGGCTGCCGAACACCACTTTGTAGATCTTGCGCAGGGTCACATCTTCATAAAGATACAGGCGGTAATCGCTTTTGTCTATCAATAAAAATACTTTGTCTGCATCAATGTTGGCAGCACGCAGGTTTACGGAGTACAACCCGTTCTCATTATTAAACCCTGATAAGGGTATAAACAGCATTAACAATATGCACCAGCTATAGCGCGGCATCTCACAAGGGTTTTTTAGTACTATTGATAACGAGCCTTTTAAGGGTTTATTGTGCGTGTGAGCTAAAAGCAACGAAGCTGAAAGCCTGTGAGCGATTTGCTCCATTAGCTTTCAGCTTCGTTGCTTTATGCTTTTAGCTTTCCCTAGTACCCGAACAATTCTTCCAGTGAAACTTTCTTCACTTCACCGTACTTTTTCAGGTCGTCCATGCTGATCCGCTTTTCAGAGCCCAGCACACAATAGGTGTAGGGCTTGTTGGCCAGGTTCTGGTCATGGAATTGTTTCACCTGGTCAAAGCCCAGGTTATCGATCGCAGCATATACCTGTTTGCGGTAATCGGTGCTCAGGCCCAGTTTCTGCGCGGCCAGGTAGCTGAAGATGATGCCGTCCTGGGTAATGCGCTCGGTCTCTATATTCTGCTTCATGCTTTCCTTGGCTGTTTCCAGCAGCTTGTCGGAGCGGGGTATATCGTTCAGCAGCTCGTTCATCCCGCCAATGGCTTCGTTCATTTTATCGGCCTGGCTGCCTACATAGGCCACTACGGAATAGCGGTCTTCCTTTTTATCGGGCGTTACGTAGAACGCGTAGGTGGAATAGGCCAGGGCTTTGGATTCACGGATGGTCTGGAACACAATGGAGCCCATGCCGCCGCCAAAGTAGTTATTGAACAGGTCTATCACCGCCGTGTTGGAGGGGTTATAGCCGCCGGTATTGCGCAACCAGTTCACCTCTGCCTGTACCATGTCATAGTCTGCAAACAGCACCTGGTTCTTTGCCTGGCTGCTCTTGGCAAATGTTACGGGCTTGGGCGCAGCGGTAAATGCCGCCGGTATGGTATGCAGTTGCTTCACGGCATCTGCTGCGGCAGCAAGCGTTTGCGGGCCGTAGTAGATCACGGTATGCTTGTAGGAGGGCAACTGGTGCAGCATATCCACCAGCTCTTTGGAGGTGAGCCCCTCCAGCTCCTGCTGGCTCAGTTGATTATTGTACGGGTTCCGGGGGCCGTACATGGCGTACTGCACCAGGCCGCGCATGATGGCCACTTTGCTGAGCTTATTGTCTGTACGGGCTTTCTGCAGGCGGCCTTTTAAAGCGGCCAGCGCCTCCTCATTGGGCTGGCAGTGGGTAAGCAGGTGCTCGAACAGCGTTACCGCCTTGTCAAAATTTTCCTGCAGGCCGGAAATGGTGATGGTAGTTACATCCGTACCGGAGGCCACGTTAAAGTTGCAGGCAATGTTGTAAAACTCCTTGCTGATCTCTTCCGTGGTATACTTGTCCGTGCCCAGGAACTGCAGGTACTGCGCAGCCATGGGCAGCTTTTTATTATTCCAGGCGCCCATGTCAAAACGGTAGTACAGGCGGAACAGTTCGTTGTTCTTGTTCTGTACATACAGCATTTCGGCGGGGCCTATCTTGCTTTTCTGTATGTCCTTGTCATAGTCCAGCCACTGCGGTTTTACCGGGGTGGCCGGCATGGCGGCAATGCGCTGCAGGAAGGGGGACTGTGCTTCACGGTTCACCGCCACCGGTGTAATGGCCGGCTTTTCCACCTTCTGGATGTTCTTGTCCTCGCCCTTGCGCTTGTAGACCAGCACATAATTATCGCCGATGTATTTATTGGCAAAATCCACGATCTGCTGTTTGGTAACCTGGCCCATGGCATCTACCATTTCCACGTCATGTTCCCATTGCTGGCCGCGGTGCTTGATAAAGGCGTCCATGATGGCGTTAGCGCGGTTATTGTTGCTTTCCAGGCCCTGCAGCTCGGAGAGCTTGGCATTGTTCACGATGGCTTTTACCAGGGTCTCGTCAAACTCGCCTTTCTTCAGTATTTCCAGTTGTCCCAGCAGCAAGTCTTTCACTTCCTCCAGTGTTTGCCCCTGCTTGGCTTTGCCGCTGAGGTAGAAAACGGTGTAGTCTTTCCAGGGCAACTGTCCTACGCCGGCATTCAGCACCTTCTGCTGCTTGTTGATGTTCAGGTCCAGCAGGCCGGCCTTGCCGTTGTTCAGTATCTGTCCCATTACATTCAGCAGCACGGCGGACCGGGCATCCAGCGCACCCGGCATCCGGAAGGCCAGGAATACGTTCTCCGCATCGGGGCCAAACACCTCTTTCACAATGGGCGCCTCGATGGGCTTTTCCTGCGGGGCTTTATATTCCTGCACCTGTTTGGGCTGCATGTAGGCAAAATCTTCGTCTATCTTTTTGATCACGTAATCGGGATCAAAGTCGCCCGCCATTACAATGGCCATGTTGTTGGGCACGTAGTAGGCGTCGTAGAAATCCCTGATGACCTTCAGGTTGGGATTCTTCAGGTGCTCTATGGTGCCGATGGTGGACTGCTGCCCGTAGTTGTGGGTGGGAAACAGCGCCGCCAGCATGGTTTCATACATCTTGCGGCCATCATTGTCCAGGCCGCGGTTCTTTTCTTCGTACACGGCTTCCAGTTCTGTGTGGAAGAGGCGGAACACGGGTTCGCGGAAGCGCTCTGCCTGTACAGCCAGGTATTTATCAACGGCGTTGGAAGGAATATCCTCTTCGTAGATGGTTTCCTCTACCCAGGTGTGGGCGTTGGTGCCCTGGGCGCCCATGCCGGTCATCATTTTATCGTACTCGTTGGCAATGGCATATTTGGCGGCCAGGCCGGATACGCTGTCTATCCGGTGATAAACGGCTTTACGGGCATCGGGGCCGGAGGTGTGGTTATAGGTATCATACAGGCCTTCTATCTCGCTGAGATAGGCTTTTTCCTTCTCCCAGTCCAGGGAACCGAACTTGTTGGTGCCTTTGAACAGGAGATGTTCCAGGTAGTGCGCCAGGCCGGTATGGTCTGCGGGATCGCTGTTGCTGCCGGCGCGTACCCCTATCAGGGTCTGTATGCGGGGCTCTTTTTTGTTAACGCTCAGCACAACGGTGAGCCCGTTTTTCAGGGTATAGAAGCGGGCCTGCATGGGGTCGTCGGTAACGTACCGGTAAGTATAGCCCCCGGAGCTGCCTTCCTTCCATTGGTATTTATCCTGCGCATGTGCAACGTGCAAGGTACAGGACAATAGCAATAAGAGAAGGACTCTTTTAAAAATAGTCATACGGTGGTTTTTGAAGATTAAATATAAATCATTCAAATATATAGAAAAGAGAAAAGGCAGGGCCAGTTAAAAAAGGGGGAAAGGCTAAAAAAAATGAAGGGCGACGGGGCTATACTACCGGCGGGGCCGGAAATGCAGCATCATGGTATCTGTTCTGGCGGAAAAAAGGTTCCTTTGCCGCAGGTACCGGTAGCTGGCCAGGTACACCTGGGGATCGTTACCTACTACGCTCAGGGCGGCGGCGGAAAAGAACTGCTTTAAATACCGCTGTTTGACGTAATAGGGACGGGGTTTAGCCACTTCCTGTTTTACTGCCAGGGTTTCGCGGGCTGCCGGGGAGGGTTGTACGCCTACTATTCTTTTATCACAGGAATGTGCCCATACAATGAATCCCGAACATGCCAGAAAGGTCAAAAAAGTGCGCATAAGCTATCTAGACTGGTGATCAAAAACGTCAAAACCCGTTAAACCGGATACCGATAGAGAAAGGGTATTGCTCCAACCCATAATCGTGTAATGGCGTCAAGGCAAAGTTACTATATAATTTCACAGGTCCATAGGCCAATTCACTGGTAAGCCCGAAACGCCATTTATTGAGGTTAAAATCATCTGTACGCTTGATCTTGCCGCGCTCTTCACTGATCTGCTTGGTGCGGGACTTTACAAGGTACCCGCCCATAACGCCTACACTCAACTCAAAAGAACGGCCGGGCCGGGCCGGGTTTGAATTAAAATTGAGCATTACCGGAACACTCAGATACTCTGCAAACAATTTATTTTTAGAAAAGTTCACTGTATCGCGAATAATTTTGGTAGGATAGCCGGGCACATAGGTAATGTTGCGGGCATAACGGTAGTTGTTCATTTCCACGCCCAGGGCGTAAATAACATTCAGCTTGTGCTTGTAAATATTGAGGCGCTGCTGTATGATCCAGATATTGACGTTGACGGATTTGCCGGTGATCAGCTTGAACTCGTCCGGGGTAAGGGGCGCGCTGGCAGCGCGGGGGGCAAAAGCATTCAAGCCTGTACCACTATACCCATAACTTGCGTTCGGGCTGCTGTAATAGCTGTTTCTTACATCCAACGCCTCCGCATAAGCTCCCCTGTAATCACTGCGGTCTATATAATTATTAAAGCCCACATCCACCACAAACCACTTGGTATGCAGGTTCTTAGCCAGCTTGGCGCGGGCATAGGCGGTGTCATGGTAGAATTTATAGGTATTTTTGCCACGGGCGTCCTTCCCTTTTATAATGATCAGCCCTTTGACCTGGATAGTATCCGCCGTTGGCGCCGCAGCCTTCTCCTGGGCGTAAGCCCCTCCTGCCATTATCAGTATCAATAATAATATCCAGTGTAAAATTTTATGCTTCATACTAACATCAAACATTATAAAACAGGATGCATAATTATTTATTCGGATCTCCGGTTTTTCTTCTTTGAAAAGAATTTGGCGATGCTGGTCACCCCGTTGAGCAGCTTGCTTTCACTGCTGCTGGTCACGGACATGATCAGCTCTCCCTGTACCGACTCCGGCGCGGGAGCTGCCTTTTCTGCAGCCGGCGCGGGGGCCGGGGGCAGGTCCATGTTATTGGCCAGCACCGGGCTCTGATCGGCCCGGATGGGCGTTTGCCGTGCCGGCGGCATTGCATTCTCCAGGTGTTTTTCCAGGTGCTGCTCCACTACTTCCGCCGAGGTGGCGGGCGGCTGGGGCAACTGGGCCAGCACCGCTGTATTGTTATTGTTACCGGCCGGCCTGGGCTTAGCCGGTGCAGGCGCTGCGGCCACGGTTATGGCAGATGGCTGGCGGGCCGGCGTGTTGGTTACCGGGGCCGGTTGCCTGGCAGCAGGTGCGGCAGCTTCCTCCTCCGCCCTTGTTGCCGGCATATGGGCGGCCACCTGCGGCGCATCCGGATCCGGTGCGGGCAGGGCCCGGGAAGGCGCCGGTACGGTATTCCCTGCGCCGTTGTTCTCCGGGGCACCGGGTGTGGTCACCGCTACAGGGGCGGTCTGCACGGTATCCGTATTTTGCTGTAACGGCAGCAGCCATACCAGGCAGCCGGCCACTACGGCCGCGGCGGCGCCCCACCACCAGGCCGGGCGTATCACCCCGCGGTTGCCGGTTTTCCGGTACAGATCTGCCTTGCCGGGCATCCGCAGCGCGGGGTCCGGCTGCAGGCGGGTGCGCTGTAGCACCTGCAGCGCCGGTTGCAATTCCGGGTGCTGCTGCAGGAACTGCTGCAACGCCTGTTCCTCTTTTTCACTCAGCTCGCCATCAATATAACTTAGTAAATACGTTTCGTAGTTTTCGGTGGTGAGCGTACCGGTGTGGCGGTACAGCATTTCCCGGTTATCGAACTGCAGGCCGGGATCTGCCTGCAGGCGGGTGGCCTGCCAGGTTTCCAGCTCCTGTTCCAGGTGGGGGTGTTTTTTCAGGAACGCTTCCAGGGCGGTTCGTTCCGCGGCATTCAGCTCCCCATCCATGTAGCTGAGCAGGAAGGCCTCATAGTTTTCGGTGGTGATCTCTGTGCTGCGGTACAATATTTCCCTGTTGCCAAAGCCCTCCTGCTCATCCGGTTTTAAAATGGCGGCCTTCAATACCTCCAGCTCCTTCCCCAACCGGGGATGTTGCTGCAGGAAGGCTTCCAGCGCAGCGCGCTCTTCATTGTTCAGCTCCCCGTCTATATAACAGAGCAGGTATTCCTCGTAATTCGATATGTTGATGTCTACAGACAATTATATTACATTTTCCATTTTTATCAGATAGTTCTTCAGATGTATCCTTGCCCGGTGCAGGTATACCTTTACCTGGGAAGGGTTGAGCCCCATGATATTGCTGATCTCCTCGTAGCTGTATCCTTCATAATCCTTCAGCAGCACCAGGGAGCGCTGTACTTCCGTAAGCCGGTTCAGGGCCTTTTCCAGCACTGTCCGGGCATTGTGTATGCGCTGCTCCGATACCTTCTCTTCTTCCTTGAACTGGTCTACCAGTGTGATCCGCTTTACCTTGCGCACATGATCTATCATATTATGGTACGCCACTGTGAAAAGGTATGACTTCGCCTTTTCAAACGGGACGTCATTACAGTGCTTCCATAATATTTCAAATGCATTCTGTACCACATCTCTTGCATCTTCCGTGTGCTCCAGGTTCTTGACAATGAAGCGGAAGAGGTTATCCGCGTACAGGTCCACGCATTTATTGTACTCTTTTTCCGTCATCCGGTGCTGCGGGGATTTTAGTGCTAATGTCCGACAATTACTTGAATACTACTAACATTTTGGCCTCAGTTGGCAGGTCGCTGCGTTGCTGTATCTTGCCGGTTTTACAGCTTCGCAGTACCCGGACTGCTTACTGCGGACTGCCAACTGACCACTAACACAAACTCCCGCTTACATGATAGTATTATGACGGAAAGCGGTACCGGAATGTTACACCCCCGTCAAAAAATTGCCGTAAAACCGGCCGGCGGGCCGCCAACTGGGCATATCATGCTACATTTAATGCTATAACTTTGTAACTTCTTAATGCCAAGCATATGAACCAGCACTTCATTGACCGTTTGCGGCAGGAACTGGACGAGATCCGCTCCGCCGGCCTCTTCAAAAATGAACGGATCATTACCTCCGAACAGGGGGCTGAAATAACGGTAGGCGGCAACACCGTTGTGAACTTCTGCGCCAATAACTACCTGGGCCTCAGCTCCCACCCGGCCGTGATCGCTGCCGCCAGGGAAGCCATTGATACCCATGGCTACGGTATGAGCAGCGTGCGCTTTATCTGCGGCACCCAGGATATTCACCGGGAGCTGGAGCAAAAGATAGCGGGCTTCCTGGGTATGGAGGACGCCATCCTGTATGCTGCGGCCTTTGACGCGAACGGAGGGGTATTTGAGCCCCTGTTCAACGAGCAGGACGCCATTATCTCCGATGCGCTCAACCATGCCTCCATTATTGACGGGGTGCGCCTATGCAAGGCCCAGCGCTTCCGGTATGAACATAACAATATGGCCGACCTGGAAGCCAAACTGCAGGAAGCGGCCGGCGCCCGCAGCCGTATCATCGTAACGGACGGCTCCTTCAGCATGGACGGCACCATTGCCCAACTGGACAAGATATGCGACCTGTCAGACAAATACAATGCGATTGTAATGAGCGATGAAAGCCACTCTTCCGGTTTCCTGGGCAAGACCGGCCGCGGCACCCACGAATACCGCGGCGTAATGGGCCGGGTAGACATTATCACCGGCACCCTGGGCAAGGCCCTGGGCGGCGCTTCCGGCGGCTTTACCAGCGGCCGCAGGGAGGTGATAGATATGCTGCGCCAGCGCAGCCGCCCCTACCTGTTCTCCAACTCCGTGGCCCCCAGCATTGTAGGCGCCTCCATTGCCGTGCTGGATATGCTGAGCGAAACCACCACCCTGCGCGACAAACTGGAATACAATACCCAATATTTCCGTAAGAAAATGACGGAAGCCGGCTTTGACATCAAGCCCGGCGACCACCCCATTGTGCCCGTTATGCTGTACGACGCCGTACTGAGCCAGCAATTTGCCGACAGGCTGCTGCAGGAAGGCGTGTACGTGATCGGCTTCTTCTTCCCGGTAGTGCCCAAAGGGCAGGCCCGCATACGGGTACAACTGAGCGCCGCCCATGAGCAGGCTCACCTGGACAAAGCCATTGCCGCCTTTACCAAGGTAGGCAGGGAGCTGGGCGTGATCCAGCAAACGCCGGCCTGAGAAAGTGGAGAAAGGAAAAGGGAGAAAGGAGAAGGAAAAAGGACTTGCAGCGATTCCCTTCTCCTTTCTCCCTTCTCCCTTCTCCTTTCTCCCTTCTCCTTTCTCCTTTCTCCATTTTAAATTTTACATTTTACATTCCCAACCGCTACTTTTGCAGCAATCAATTCAATATTAAATGAAACGAATAGCCTGGATATTGCTGCTGGCACCTTTGCTGATCACTGCCTGTGCCCCCAACAACGTGCGGGAAGAAAAAAGCTGGGAAAAATACTTTACGCAACACAAGGTGGAAGGCTGCTTTATGCTGTTTGACAACAGCAAGGGCCTGTTCAAGGTATATAACCTGGAGCGCGCCAAAGAGCGTTTCCTGCCCGCTTCCACCTTCAAGATATTCAATTCCCTGGTAGGCCTGGAAACCGGGGCGATCAAAGATACCGGCATGGTCATCAAATGGGACGGCATTACCCGCTCCGTGCCGGAATGGAACCAGGACCTGAGCATGCGGGAGGCTTTCCGGGTATCGGCAGTCCCCTATTACCAGGAAGTGGCCCGCCGGATCGGCAAACCTACCATGCAAAAATGGCTGGACTCCGTGAAGTACGGCAACATGAAGATCAGCAGCATAGATACCTTCTGGCTGGATAACTCCCTGAAAATATCCCCGGACGAAGAGCTGGGCTTTGTCAAGCAACTGTACTTCGACCAGTTGCCCTTCCATAAGATCACCATGCAATGGGTGCGCAGCGTGATGCTGATGGAAAAGACGGACAAGTACGAGCTGAGCTATAAGACCGGCTGGGGCATTGCCGGGCCCAAGGAAATAGGCTGGGTAACCGGCTGGGTGGAGGAGAACGGCCGCCCTACCTTTTTTGTGCTGAACTTTGAGTCTGAAGATCCCGATATTGAAATGCGCAATGTGCGCATGAGCATTCTCAAAGGTATTTTGCAGGAGGAAGGCTATTTTGAAGGCATGAAATAGCCGCGGGCGCGGGTACCGGCCCGCAGACCGTTAAAAAACTCCTAAATCACCACAGATCTTCTCTGTAAAACGTAGCAAAAAATTTATATTTGAGCCATATGTTACGTTTTCAGCATAGTGAATATTTATGGGCGCTGGTGCTGCTGCTGGTGTTGCAGTTGGCATTTATCGGCGTTTCCTGGTGGAAACGCCGCTCCATCCGCAAGCTGGGCGATCCCACGCTGGTGGAGAGCCTGTTCCTGGGCTACAGCCGCCGTTTGTTTGTATTGAAGTTCCTGCTGCTGTTTGTGGCCTTTTTCTTTGGCGTGATCGGCCTGGCCAACCTGCAGAAAGGCAGCCGGATGGAAAAGATCACCCGCAAGGGGGTGGATGTAGTGATTGCGCTGGACGTAAGTAAAAGCATGCTGGCCCGCGATGTGAAGCCGGACCGCCTTACCAGGGCCAAACAACTGATCACCAAGCTGATGGATAAGCTGGACAATGACCGCGTGGGCCTGGTAGTATTTGCCGGCAGCGCTTACCTGCAGATGCCGCTTACCATCGACTACTCCGCCGCCAGGATGTACCTGAGCACCGTAAGCCCGGATATGATCCCTACCCAGGGCACAGCCGTTTCCCAGGCCATAGAGGTAAGCACCAACGCTTTCAATAAGATGGAGCGCAAGCACAAGACCCTGGTGATCATCTCCGACGGGGAAGATCACGAAGAAGGCTCTGCGGAAAAAGCCAGGAACGCCTTCGGGGAAGGCGTGGTGATCAATACCGTGGGCATTGGCTCCCCTGCCGGCGCACCGCTGACCGATCCGGAAACCGGCGCACCTAAAAGAGACCGGGAAGGCAACGTGGTGATCTCCAAACTGAATGAAGATGAACTGAAAAGCATCGCATCTGCCGGCAAAGGCGTATATGCCCACCTGGATAACAATACAGAAGATGTAGTGAACACCCTGGTGAACAAGATCGACGGCATGGAGCAGAAAGAATTCGGGGAGAACATATTTACCGATTATAACAGCTATTTCCAGTATTTCTTGGCTATCTGCCTGGTGCTGATCATAGCAGAGTTCTTTATTCCCGAAATAAGAAGACCGAAAGAGGAATTGGTAACCCTTGTTAAAGAATGATCATGCAGCTATTGAATACCACCTACCGTATGCTTATTACTGCCGCACTGCTGTGCGGGTGCTCCGGCGTATGGGCGCAAAGCGGCAACAAGTACATCCGCAAAGGCAATGAACTGTACCAGGAAAAGAAATATACCGATGCGGAGGCCAACTACAAGAAAGCGCTGGAACAGAACCAGCAATCCGAAATAGGGCGTTATAACCTGGGCAATTCCCTGTACGAACAGAAACGGTTTGAGGATGCCCGCACCCAGTACGCCAACACCATTAAGCTGTCCGGCGACAAGCATACCAAAAGCGACGCCAGCTACAATATGGGCAATACCTACATGGAGAACAAAAAATGGGAGGAAAGCATCAAGTCCTACAAGCAGGCGCTGAAGCTGAACCCCACGGATGAGCAGGCCCGCTATAACCTGGCCTATGCCCAGGCCATGCTTAAAAAACAGCAGCAGGGCGGCAGCGACAATAAAGACAAGGATAAGAAAGAAAAGGACAAGCAGCAACAGCAACAGAACCAGCAGAACAAAGACAAAGACCAGAACAAAAACCAGCAGGACCAACAGGACCAGCAGAACAAGGACAAAGAACAGCAGGACCAGCAAAAACCCCAGCCCCAACCCAGCAAGCTGGACAAACAGGAAGCCGAACGCCTGCTGCAGGCCCTGAACCAGGAAGAGAAAAAGCTGCAGGACAAGATGAAGAAAATGAAGGGGCAACAGGTACCTGTGGAAAAAGATTGGTAGCTAATTTGTTAGATGGTTTATTAAATTAAACCATGATAGAAACCACCGAGATCATTCTGCGCCTGGCCACAGCAGCCGTATTGGGCGGCCTGGTGGGCCTGGACCGGGAGCGCCTGGAATGGGCCGCCGGGCTGCGTACCCATATGCTGGTATGCCTGGGCTCCACGCTGGCCATGATCGTTTCCGCTTACGGCTTTGAAGAGGTACTGGGCCACGAGAACGTGGAGCTGGACCCTTCCCGTATTGCCTCCCTGGTGATCAGCGGCATCGGTTTTATTGGCGCAGGCACTATTCTTTTCATCAAGCGTAAAGTGATATACGGCCTTACCACGGCTGCCGGGCTGTGGACCGTAGCGGCCGTGGGGCTGGCCGTAGGCGGGGGCATGTACTGGGCAGCTATTGCCGCCACCCTTATTACCCTGGTGATACTCACCGCCATCAAGCATATTGAGAATAAGTTCTTCTCCAATATAAAGGACCGCAGCATCCGTATCAGCTTCCAGCATGCCAGCCTCACGATGTCGGGCGTATCACAGTTGCTGCAGCAGCACAAGGTAGATTTTGACGAGATCACCCTGCAACGCCCGGAAAAGGGATACATAGACGAATTGGAAATAGTGATCAATAAATCGGCTGCTGAAGGCAAGGTGCTGGCAGTAATAGATACTTTAAAAGAACAGGAAGGCGTAAAGGAAGTAAGCTATTCCAACATATAACTCCTATCCCTGCCGGAGGGCGGACGACCCGTATATTTCTCAATTTACATAAATCAAGTCTGTCAACTGACCTAATTTTCATTAATTAAGTCACTAAAATGACTTAATTTTGAATATGGATATTCCCAGAATTTTAGAACAAACCCTGGATAAGCAACTGGGCAAGCAAAAAGTAATCATGCTTTATGGCACCCGCCGGGTTGGAAAAACAACCCTTATCCAGAATATTGCGGAAAGACATAAAGACAATGTGCTGTTATTGCAGGGAGAAGATATGCAGGTTGCAGCTATTTTACAGCAGCGAACAATTGCTAACTATCAACGCCTGACACGCAACAAAAAAATCATAATCATTGATGAAGCACAGGCCGTTCCTGCAATCGGGCAGGTACTAAAGCTGATGATAGATAACATTAAGGGAATAACCATAATTGTCACGGGCAGCAGCAGCTTTGACCTGGTAACAGCAGCAGGTGAGCCGCTGGTAGGCCGCCAACTTGTTTATCAATTATATCCTATTGCTCAGGTGGAGCTTACTGAAATAGAGGACTTGTTAACCACTACATCCAACCTTGAACAAAGGTTGATCTATGGCAGTTACCCGGAATTATGGCACCTTCCTACCATTGAGGAAAAGGAAACTTATCTGAAATCCCTGGTAAGCAGTTATCTGTTAAAAGATATCCTGATGTATGAAAATGTAAAAGGGGCAGATATTCTGTACCGGCTATTGCAGTTACTCGCTTTCCAGATTGGCAGCGAAGTAAGTACAATAGAATTGGGCAATACATTACAATTAAGCAAAAATACAGTTGACCGCTACCTTGATCTGCTTGCCAAAGTCTTTATTATATACCCGCTTCCCGGTTACAGTAATAACTTACGGAAAGAAGTAAGTAAAAGTAAAAAGTGGTTCTTTTATGATAATGGTATCAGGAACGCACTGATAAATAATTTTAGCCCGCTTCAAACTCGTAACGATGTTGGACAATTATGGGAGCAATATTTTCTATCGGAAAGAATGAAATTTAACAGTTACCGTGGATACCACCCGCAGTACTACTTTTGGAGAACTTATGATCAGCAGGAACTGGACCTGATTGAAGTGAATAACCGGCAGGAGCTGACAGCTTTCGAATGCAAATGGAAAGCAGGAAAGATCAGGATTCCCACCGCATTCGGGAAAGCTTACCCCCATGCTATATTTAACGGCATTACACAGCTAAACTATCTGGATTTTATTACATTCACTTAAAATTCAGTCCATTATGCACACTAACAAACTCTTTGTCAGCGTGCATATCTAGTTATTCACCTCATCCCGCTGCTAACTATTTTCACCCCCGTTCGTTACCTTTGTAACATTATGCAGCTATATTGCCATTCCCTGACAACGTACAAGCGCCTGCCCACTTTAGAAGTAAAGGTAGGCGACCTGCTGATCGGAAATAATAACCCTATCCGCATTCAAACCATGACCACCACGGACACCATGGACACGGCCGGCACCGTAGCCCAGGCCATCCGTTGCATAGAGGCCGGGGCGGAGCTGGTACGCATTACCGCGCCCAGTAAAAAAGAAGCGGAAAACCTGCTCCCTATTAAAAACGAGCTGCGCAAAAGAGGCTATCACACCCCCCTGGTGGCCGATATCCATTTTACTCCCAATGCCGCGGAAATTGCCGCCCGCATCGTGGAAAAGGTAAGGGTGAACCCGGGCAACTATGTAGACAAAAAGAAATTTGAGACCATCAATTATACTGATGCGGAATACCTGGCGGAGATAGACCGCATACGCGAACGGTTTACGCCGCTGGTGCAGGTGTGCAAGGAGTACGGCACGGCCATGCGCATCGGCACCAACCATGGCTCCCTTAGCGACCGCATCATGAGCCGCTATGGCGATACCCCCATCGGCATGGTGGAAAGCGCCATGGAGTTCCTGCGCATAGCGGAAGACCTGAATTATTATAATATCGTGCTGAGCATGAAGTCCAGCAACCCGCAGGTAATGGTGCAGGCCTACCGCCTGCTGGTACAAACCATGCAGCAGGAGCTGGGCCACTGCTATCCCCTGCACCTGGGCGTTACCGAGGCCGGCGACGGGGAGGACGGGCGCATCAAGTCCGCCATCGGCATCGGCACCCTGCTGGAAGACGGCGTGGGGGACACCATCCGCGTATCCCTTACAGAAGACCCGGAGTTTGAGCTGCCCGTATGCCGCGACCTGGTAAAGCGCTATACCCAACGTGAAGGGCATGCGCCCATCACCCCGGTAATCCAGCCGCCTTATTCGCCCTTTGAGTACAAACGGCGGGAAACCATCGCCGTAGACAACATCGGCGGCAAGCAGGTACCGGTGGTCATAGCGGATTTTGGCAAGATCGCCAACATACAGCCCGCTGACCTGGAAGCCATTGGCTACCATTACGACGCCGATACCGATAAATGGAATATTGCCGACCAGGCCGCCGATTACATCTTTTCCGAAACCATACTGCCTTTTGCCCTGCCCGGCACCTTGAAGGTGATCACCCCCTACGATACCTGGCTGCAGGCGCCGGACAAGGAAAAGTACTTTCCCTTCCTGCCGGTAGATACCTACCTGCAGCCCGGAGAAAGGTCCCCCGTACTGAACATGGTGGATGCAGACAGCAGCCAGCCCCTCCCGGAGGCATTCCTGCAAAAGCTGCAGGGCGACCCTACCGCTGTGCTGAGCGTATGCTCCACGGCCAACAGCCATGCTATGCCGGAGGTACGGCGCCTGCTCATGACGCTGATGGAACAGCGTATTGCCAACCCCGTTATTTTATTGACTTCCAGCGCACAGCCGGCAGCAGACGACCGCCTGCTGCAGTACGCCATAGAGACCGGTGCCCTGCTGCTGGATGGCTTTGGCGACGGCATCTGCCTGGGCATTGACTACGGGCAGCCGCGCAGCGCGCAGGACCTGGCCCGCATCAATCCCGTTGCCTTTGGCATCCTGCAGGCCACCCGTACCCGTATTTCCAAAACAGAATATATCTCCTGCCCTTCCTGCGGCCGCACGCTGTTTGACCTGCAGGAAACCACGGCCAAAATACGCGCGGTCACCCACCACCTGAAGGGGGTGAAGATCGCTATCATGGGCTGCATTGTGAACGGCCCCGGCGAGATGGCCGATGCAGACTTCGGCTATGTGGGCAGCGGCGTAGGCAAGATCACCCTGTACAAGGGCAAGGAAGTGGTAAAGCGCGGGCTGAACAGCGAGGTGGCAGTGGCGGAGCTGATCAACCTGATAAAGGAGAACGGCATGTGGGTGGAAAGTAACAGTAACTGAAATGAAAAATGTCCGTCCCCGGGGTTAGGAAGGGAGCGGACACTCTGATAATAGGTATTTTTTGAGGTTAACAGGATGTTTTGAATTTTCACTACACATTGCATCAATAGTATGGTGGTGAAATACCAGGGCTAACGCTTCTATTTATTGGACAGTACAAAGGTACAATGCGTGCCGGGTGCCCGGCAAGCGTATTTCTACGTGTTTTTTAGGGGAAAATACTTTTTATTACGTACCTTTCTGATCTGAAAAGGTTTAAAACTGTTATAGAGGAGGGGCTTCTGCGGAAGCTCCTTTTTTTATACGGCCAGGCGCCGCAGGAATAATTCGTAATTTCATTTCATGCTTGATTTCCGGTTAAAGGTTTTTTATACGGTGGCCAAACGCCTCAGCTTCACCAAAGCGGCAGAGGAGCTGTTCATTTCTCAGCCCGCGGTCACCAAGCACATTCATGAGCTGGAGCAGCAACTGGGCATTGCCCTGTTTGAGCGCATCGGCAACAAGATCACGATTACCCCCGCGGGGAAGATCGCGCTGCAGTATGCAGATGAGATCTTTACCAGCTACCGCAACCTGGAATATGACATCAACCAACTGAAGCATGAGCGGGGCGGCAGGCTGCAGATAGGAGCCAGCACCACCATTGCCCAGTATTTTATACCACCCCTGCTGGCCCGGTTCAACCAGCGCTATGCGGATATTAAAACCTCCCTGGTAAGTGGTAATACCGAACACATAGAACAGGCCCTGCTGGAAAAGGATATACAACTGGGCATTATAGAGGGCAGCTCGCGGAACCCGCAGCTCAAGTACATAGAATTTGCGCAGGACGAGATCGTGCTGATCAGCAATGCCGCCTATACCTATGGCAGCGGCGAGGCCCTCAGCCCGCAGGAGCTGTGCGCCATTCCCCTGCTGGTGCGGGAGCATGGTTCCGGTACGCTGGAAGTGCTTACGGAAGCGCTGAAACGCCTGAAGCTAAAGCTTACGGACCTGAATATCGCCATGTACATGAGCAGCACGGAAAGCATGAAGTCCTACCTGCACCATGCGCCGGGTGCGGCCTTTTTGTCCCTGCAGGCAGTGAGCAGGGAGCTGGAAGCGGGGGAGTTCAGGATATTGCCGGTAAAGAATTTTAAAGTGGTGCGGCAGTTCAGGTTTACACACCTGCAGGGGCAGCAGGACAAGCTGGCGCAGCTTTTCATGAAATTTGCCGGGAAGGAGATAAAATGAATGTGCGGATGTGCAGATATGCAAATGTGCAGATGATCAGGCATTTACGGCATTTTCATCTGCACATCCGCACATTTGCATATACGCACATTATCTTGTTTTTTGCAGCGTATACACGATAAATGCGCTCTGGTTCTCAAAAGTGACCGGCGCCCGCCATACCATGTTATCGCCGCTTACGGAGCTCAGCTCTACGCGGTACCCATCCGTAATGTCTTTTGCCTTAATGCCCTGCGTGAGCTTTTTGAACTGGAACATGGTATACCCCGCCTGCTTGTTCAGCGACCACATAATGGGCTGGGAAGCCGTCGTACAGCCGTCGGAGGTAGCAGAAAGCGTATAGGATCCTTTGCCGTTGGAGGGCAGCACCCAGTTGCTGCCTTTGAAGCAGTTGTAAGAGGCTTCGTCAAACACGGTAACCTTGCTGTTTTCCGGTATCCCTTCAAACTGGATATCCGTTACTACCCAATTGCCGGTTACGTTGCTCTTGGAAATGCTCTGGGAAGTGGCACCGGAAGGGGTGCTGCAGGAAACGGCCAGCAGGGATGCCACCAGGCATAATGCTGCAAGGGTAAGATTTTTCAACTTCATCTGTTATAATTTAATTTGATAGCGAATGCTCGGTTTTCAGGTGCAAAAGCAAGAAATATACCAATTAAACATCCCTGCAGGTCAATTTGTTGAAGGGCGCGTCAACTGGGAAGCTGGATACGCGGAGAGCATTCTTTCTTCCAGTTCATGGTATTTCCGGTAAAAATAAATGCTGGTGGCCAGCAATGCCATCACCAGCATACACAGGGCGATAAAAGCGCAGCGCCACCAGATGCTCACCTGTATCACCCTGGGCGGCGCCGGCTGCTGCAGGTTGATCACGGTATAGGCTGGTTCCCCCCGGCGGCCGTGCCGGCGCTGCTCCTGTTTGGCCGGCCATTGTACCTGCTCACAGATGGACTCCCATACCTGCGCCGGCGGGGTAACGCCACCCGCCAGGGCGGCCAGCTCCAGCCGGTAAGCCACCACAGATATCTCCGAGTCCAGCTCGGGATATAGCTGCCGCATCTCCTCCAGCCGGGCCTCTTCTTCGGCATTGGACAGGCCAAGCAGGTAGCACTCTATGGCGCCGCTGTTTATGTATGCTGTAAGATCCAAGTTCGTTTGTTAAAATAGTGCTTTATGTAGCATGATGATCCGCACACTTGCATATTTGCACATCCGCATATCAGATATATACGTAGTGACAAGCATAACCGTTTTAATTGAATAACAAAAATACGTTATTTGTTTCAGTTTCCCCTGCGGGCGGCCTTTCCCAGTAATACATGGGCAATTTGCCGGGAGATGGCATTATCGCACAGCTTGTCCAGCCAGAAATACTCCCCGGCAGCATTCACTTCCAGGAAATAATATTGATTATCAGGGCTCAGGATCAGGTCAATGGCCCCATAGTTCAGCCCGTAAGTGTCCATAAACGCCCGGAGCTTTTGCTGCAGCTCGTCCGGCAGGGTGTAGGGCTCCCAGCTTTCCACCAGGGCGGCGCCGTCCTTGCGCCAGTCCGTAGCGGCCCGGGCGGCCACGGCGGAGTTGACGCTGAAGGCAAATATGGCCTGCCCTACGATATTCACCCGCAGCTCCAACTGCTTTTCAATCCTTTCCTGGAACACCATGGGGCAGTATTGTACACTGTCCAGGTCCTGCAGGTGCTCGTCTTCCACGGCATTGGTAAACACTACATGCTCCTGCCCTTCCCGGTATATGGCAAAGGCGCTCTGCATTTTAGTGATCACCGGCGCCTCTACGGACTGCATAAAATGCCGGATGGCGGCCGGGTCGTTGCTGATGCAGGTGGCGGGAACGCGTAGCCCGCAGGCGACCGCTATCCGCAACTGCTCTTCCTTGCTGTCCAGGCGGCGGTACACGCTGTACCGCTCCATCTGGAAAATATCCAGCCCTTCTATCATGCCAAACAGGGTGCGCTTGCTTTCCAGCAGGGTGGCCGGCAGGTATTCCCTGTCAATGATCTTGTCCAGCCCCTTGCCAATGTTGTAGCTGCGCCGGTACCAGATGCCGGCGGCATCGTGCAGGGTGTGGATGCCGCTTTCGTTTTCCAGCACGATCTCCTGCTGCCCCTGCCGGTATACGGAGCTGAGCCGGCTGTGCAGCGGGTACTGGTCCACGTTAAAACGGATCGCTTCGCCGCCCGCTTCCTGTACAAAGCGGGTAACGGTATCTACGGAAATATTGTCTGCGGTATGGGTGAGGATGATCACCTTTTCTTTAGCCATGTTGGATCTTGTTTACGAGTTTTTCTGCTATTGTTTCGGCAATGGGGTAACCCAGGTGTTTTTGCAGCATACCCCACTCCCCCTGGGGGTTTACTTCCAGGAACACATATTCCCCGTCCGGGCGGCGTATCATGTCAATAGCGCCAAAGGACAGGTTCAGCCGCTGCATCAGGGCGTCTATCTTTTCCGCTACGGTGGCAGGCAGCGTGTAGGGCGCCCAGGGCAGGGTAGCCGCAGCGGCCCGCCAGTCCGTACTGCCGGCTGCATCGCCGCCGGCGTTGATCTTGCCGGTGTAGACAACCCCGGCCGCATAGGCAATGCGCAGCTCATAGGCCTTGGGCACCAGCTCCTGGAATATCATGGGGCAGTAGGCCAGTGTGTCCAGTTGCGCCAGGTCGGCCGCCTGCAGGCGGGTGGTAGGCAGGAAAGCGCCTTTGCCCTCCATGCTCCTGCTCAGCGCGCCATGCAGCTTCATAATGATGTTGCCGCCGCAGGCTTCGTAGAGGTCGCGCACGGCTTCCGGCTGGTTGGTAAGCACAGTGCGCGGCACCCGGAGCCCGCAATGCTGCGCCTCCCGGAGCTGCCAGAGCTTGTTGTTGCACACCGCATGGTCTGCCGCCATGTTGTTGATCCAGGGCGCGTGCTGCAGGGCGTCAAAAAATATGTGCAGGCTGGTGTTGTACTCCTTGCTGAAAGCAGGCAGGTAGGCGGGGTCCAGTTGGGCGGGCGCCCGCAGGCCCCACAGCTTGCGGTACCACACGCCGGTGATATCCGCGGCGGCCAGGCTGCGCCTGCCCTGCCGCAGCCGGAGCTGTGCCGCCCCCTTGTCCAGCGTGTACTGCAAGGTATAGCCGGTGCCGAACTCGTCTGAATTCAGTCGCCAGGAAGGGTAGCCCAGTTTTTCCAGGTGCTGCTGCACAAGATCTATGGTATAGAAATCCTGTGAGTGGGTAATGCAAAGTATCATGTGTGTAACAATAAAAACAAGCAATAGCGCGGCGGCTATTGCTTGTTACTTAAAGAAGTCTGAATGGCGTTAGATATCCCATTCTTCATCGCCGTCGGAAGGGAATTTCTGGGTTACATCACCACCCGGCGCATCAATCAGCTTGCCGGTACCCTGCCAGGAGCTGGCTTCTTGTGATTCATTAGCTTGTGACTCAAGGAATTGTGCAAAAAAGGGTTTCTGCACCTGTTGGTTAGACTGCATCATTTAAAGTGGTTTAGATTGTTAATAAAAAATGCTACAATGAAAAGGGAACGGATCAACCCCAATCTGCATCATCCCAATCGGAAGGGAATTTCAGGGTGGTCTGTGTTTCCGTCAACTGGCCGGCAAGGGTTTCCTGCTGCTGGGCAGTAGCGGCTTTGGCATCAGCCTGGTTCTCCAGGAATTGGGCAAAGAAGGGTTTTTGCACTTGGTTGTTGGGTTGCATACCAAATCGGGTTTTAAATGGTTAAACAAAAGCGTTTTCAAACGTGTCACGTTGCATATTAAGTAAAAATACCGGTTAAATGAACAACAGTGATATAACGGACCGCCACGCCGGATTGTTACCCCGCCATGGCAAAAAGATAAGGGCTGCGCATTGCCATAATTTAATATCCCTTTATTGTTATCAAGCCGTAACTTTAGGGGCCGACCAGCAGGCATAGTTGTTGTAACTTAATTTTCATCACACGGCAACTGCCCGAAACTGTTTACCCGGATCTACAACTGTCACCTATACGCTATGCACCGCTTGTATATGATACATGCGCCGGCAAAGTGATGCCTGCCTGCACCTGCTGCCTGTTACAGACGAATGGCCAAACAGAAGGGTTATGAGAATATTACTGACCGGAATACTAATACTGGTAATGGCTGCAGGGGCAAAATGCCAGGTCATTCCCACGGCAGACAGCCTGGGCAGGATGCTGCGCATTTACGAGGATAATGATTTTATGAACGTCCGCGGGCAGGGTACGGATGAGTCCTATACCAACGGCACCCGCATCGACTATTTCTACCAGAAAAGGAGGCCCTCCCGCTCCCCGGACAAATGGCTGCTGCCCCGTACCGGCCCTGACGCCATCAATACCTATCACTGGAGCCTGATGCAGGTAATGATCACCCCGGAGGATCTTTTCACCACCGAGTACCTGCCGGACGATTATTCCTATGCCGGCGCGCTGTTCCTGGCCCACGGACTGGACTCCTATGACCCCGTAAGAAAGTTCAGCCTGCAGTCCGAGCTGGTAATGGGCGTTATGGGCCCCTGGGCCTTTGCAAAAGAAACGCAAACCTGGATGCACAGCCTGATTGGATACGACCGCCCCAAAGGCTGGGACAACCAGTTACCCAACGCCCCGCTGCTGAACTACCACTTCACTTTTGAAAAAATGCTGTGGCAGCCGTCGGCAGGCCTGGAGCTGATAGGCGGCGCTACTGCCTATGCCGGCACCATGCTGGACGGGGCAGCCCTGCATGCTACCTTGCGGGCCGGGTGGATGACGCCCTACTTTGGCATGCGGCGCGGCAGCGCCTGGCGGGAGAAAAAATTCCAGGTATACGCCTTCCTGCGCCCTGCAGTAGAGTACACCTTGTACAATGCCCTGCTGGAAGGGGGATTGTTCAGTTGGCGGAACAGCCGTTTTGAATTTAACAAATCCCTGAAGACGGCCCACCTCCGTCCCTGGAACCTCAGGGTAGACTATGGCATTACCGTGGCCTACCACCGCTGGCGCCTGGCCTATACACAGAAAACGCAAAGCCCCTCCCTGAAGGGCACCCGCCATCACGAGGTAGGCAATGTTTCCCTGTACATTCCCCTGTAGCAAATGAACCTTTCCGGAAGCGGTGGTGTTAAATGTACAATGATCAAATTCCACGTGAAGGGTGAAAGCACCTGTGTGAGGGCCGCATTCACCTTTCACATTTTTTCCTGCCGGCAGGTATCTCATCCCCGCATAAAGCGATTACCTTATTTTTGCCTTTTTATCTCTAAATTGTTGTTGGCAATGATCCAACACTGAGGCAAAACACTATGTCCCGCGAATCCTTACAATACCAGCAACGGTTCCTGGAAGTATACCATCGCCTGAACGAGCGCCAGCGCCAGGCGGTGGATAATACGGAGGGCCCGGTAATGGTAATAGCCGGACCCGGTACCGGTAAAACCCAGATACTGGCCTCCCGTATCGGTAAAATACTGCAGGATACGGACTTCCTGCCGCAGAACATCCTGTGCCTTACCTATACGGACGCCGGCACCGTGGCCATGCGCAAACGGCTTACGGACTTTATCGGGCCGGATGCCTACCGGGTAAACATACATACCTTCCACTCCTTTTGTAACGAGGTGATACAGGACAACCTGGCCCTGTTTGAAAAGAACGTGCTGGACCCCATCTCCGACCTGGAAAAGATACAGTTGCTCAAAAAGCTGATAGACGGCTTTACGAAAGACAACCCGCTGAAACGCTACCGCGGCGACGTATACTTTGATATCCGCAACCTGGACAACCTGTTCTCTACCATGAAGCGCGAAGGCTGGTCGGTGGATTATATCCGGGCCAGCATCAAAGCCTACCTGGACAGCCTGCCGGAGCGGGATGAGTATATCTGCAAGCGCGCCACCAAAAATTTCAAGAAAGGCGACGTACGCACCGATAAAATAGAGCAGGAAGCGGAAAAGATGGCCCGCCTGCAGGCCGCCGTAGAACAGTTCACCGTGTTCCAGCAAATGATGCAGGCCGCCAACCGCTATGACTTTGATGATATGATCAACTGGGTGATCCGCGCATTTGAAGAGAACCCGCACCTGCTGGCCGATTACAAGGAACGTTTTCAATATATACTGGTAGATGAGTACCAGGATACCAGCGGTACGCAGAACCGGCTGATACAACTGCTGATCAGCGGGGAGGAGCTGCCGAATATTTTCGTGGTGGGCGACGATGACCAGAGCATTTACCGCTTCCAGGGCGCCAACATAGAGAATATGGAGCAGTTTGCCGGCAGCTTTGCAGACACGCTGCGCACCATTGTGCTTACGCAGAACTACCGCTCCGTGCAGAACATCCTGGACGTATCCATGTCCCTGATAGATCAAAACGGCGACTCCCGGCTGGTAAACCAGTTGCCCGGCCTCAGCAAGCAGCTCAGCGCCGGCAACGAGAAGCTGGCCGCCCTGTCCATACCGCCGGTGATACAGCGCTACAATACTCCCCGCGATGAGATGGCCGGCATTACCCTGGAGGTGACCAGGCTGCTGCAGGCAGGCGTGGCCCCGGGAAAGATAGCCGTCATTTACCGGGAGAACCGCTACGGCGAGGAGCTGGCGCAGTACTTCCGCATGAAGGGGCTGCCGGTGTACTCCAAGCGTAACATCAACCTGTTTGAAGTGCCCTTTGCCCGCAAGGTGCTGACGCTGCTGCGCTATGTGGCCTGTGAAACGGATACGCCTTACAGCGGCGACGACCTGCTGTTCTCCATCCTGCACTACGATTTTTATAATATCCCGCCGGTAGAGGTAGCCAAAATGAGCATCCGCGTAGCGGAAAAAGGCTACCAGGATAAAACATCCATCCGCCAGTACCTGCGGGAGTGGCAGCAAACACGCAACCCCACCCTGTTTACCGAAGCGCCGGATACCGCCATGATGAACGTGGGCAGGATGGTGGAAAAATGGATCAGCGACGCCTATAACGTAACCCTGCAGCAACTGTTTGCCAACATCGTTAACGAAGGCGGCATACTGGCCTACATTATGGCATCGCCGGAAAAAATCTGGCTGATGAAGATCCTGCAGGCCCTCTTTGATTTCATTAAGGAGGAAACCCACCGCAACCCGGACCTGACCATTGCCGGCTTTATGGAGATGGTGGACCTTATGGAAAAAAATAATCTTCCCCTGCCGCTGGTGCAGGTGGCGGGCAATGACAAAGGCGTGAACCTCATTACCGCCCACGGCTCCAAAGGGCTGGAGTTTGAATACGTGTTCCTGGCCAGCGCCAACTCCCACCTCTGGGAAAAGAAAAAGAAGAACAACAGCGGCTTCTCTTTCCCGGACACGGTGTTTGTAACGCAAAGCACCTCTACGGACGAGCAGGAGCTGCGCCGCCTTTTCTATGTAGCCATTACCCGCGCGGAAAAGCACCTCTACATCAGCTATCCTGAATTCCGGCAGGACGGCAAGCCCCTGGAGCCCAGCATGTTCATTACGGAGATACTGGACCAGCACATACTGCCCAATGAAAAAGTGGAGCTGCCGGAAAACGACCTGTTTGAATTTGAGCTGCTGAACTACGCCAAAGGCCAGGCGCCGGAAATAGCCCGGGTAGACCAGCAGTTCATAGACACCCTGCTGGCCGGCTTTGTTATGAATGTGACCGCGCTGAATAATTACCTGGACTGCCCACTGGGCTTCTTTTACCGCAACCTGGTGCGGGTGCCTACCGGCCGCTCGGAGAATACGGAGTTCGGCTCCGCCGTGCACTATGCGCTGGAAAAGCTGTTCCTTAAAATGCAGGAGAATGGCAACGTGTTCCCCGCCAAAGAGGAATTCATCCGGGATTTTAGCTGGAGCATGCGGCGCAACCGGGAATCCTTTACCAGGGAAGCCTTTGAGCGGCGAATGGAATACGGGCGCGATATCCTCAGCGAGTACTATGACACCTACATTGATACCTGGCCGCGCATTGTAAGCGTGGAGCGCAATATCCGCAACGTGGTGGTAAACGGGGTGCCCTTAAAAGGCAAAGTGGACAAGCTGGAGTTTGACGGCAACCTGGTAAATGTAGTGGATTACAAAACAGGCGATTACGAAAAGGCCATTAAGGAATACCGCAAGTTTGAACAGCCGAACGAGCGCAATCCCAACGGCGGCGATTACTGGCGGCAGGCCGTATTCTATAAAATATTGCTGGACAATTACCGTTCAAAGAGCTGGCAGGTGGTGAGCACCGAGTTCGATTTTATAGAACCTAACCGGCAAAAACAGTATCACCGGCAGAAGGTGACCATCACCCCGCAGGATGTAACCACCGTTACCCAGCAGATCGTGAGCACCTGGAACAAGATACAGAACAAGGAGTTCTACACCGGTTGCGGCAAGGAAGACTGCCCCTGGTGCAATTTTGTGAAGGACAACCGCCTGCACGTGGCGCTGCACGACCTGGAGGAGGAAGAGATGGCCGGTGGGTAAAAGCACGAATGAAAGCAGTAAGTTTGCAGTTTAATACAAGTGGCAATTAATTTAAGATAATGATTCAACGTCTCAGGAGCTGGATATGCTGGCTGATAGTACTCGCTTCCGTTCTCTTTTCGCGCTGCGCCAATATAGTGCCGCCGGGCGGCGGTCCCCGGGATACGCTCCCCCCTGTGCTGATCACCGTAAATCCTGCGGACTCCTCCCTGCACTTCAGCAGCAAGAAAGTGGTGTTCTCCTTTGATGAATACGTGGAGCTGGATAATATCTTCGAGAAGATGATCGTGTCTCCCACGCTGAAACGCACACCTACCGTTACTTCCAAGCTGCGCACCGTGACCATGGAAATACGGGACACGCTGGAGGCCAATACCACCTATACTTTCAACTTTTCTGACGCCATCAGGGACGTAAACGAGCGCAATCCCATAGAGGATTTCCAGTACGTGGTGTCTACCGGCGACTACCTGGACTCCCTGCAGGTAAGAGGCCGCACCATCAATGCGGAAACAGGCAAGATAGACAGTAACGTGGCGGTAATGCTGTACCGCAACATTACAGACTCCGTGGTATCCAAGGAAAAACCGGTGTACTATGCCCGCTCCAGGGGCAACGGCACCTTCTGGTTCAAGAACCTGGCGCCCGGCGACTATAAGCTCTTTGCCCTGAAGGAGGAAGACCGCGACCTGCAGTACACCCAGCCCAATGCGGAACTGATCGCCTTCCAGGACAGCCTGCTGCACCTGCGGGAGGAAAATGTGAGCGACATCACCATGCTGCTGTTCATGGAAAAGGACAGCAGCATCAAGTCCCCGGAAGACCTGCCGCCGCCGGATGTACCCGCTGAAGACAATAAGGACAAGGACGAAAAGAAAAAGCCCCGCCTGCAGGTAAGCCCCCTGCTGGAGCAGCAACTGCAGGACCTGGACACGCCCCTGCTGCTTACCTTTTCCATACCGCTCCGGGCACTGGACAGCACGCAACTGCACCTGGCGGAAGATACGCTCTTCAAACCGGTGCCTTTTACCACTTCTTTTGACTCTACCCGCACCCGCCTGTCCCTGGCTTACCAGTGGAAGCCCGGTATGCCCTACCGCCTGATCATAGACAAAACGGCCGCCACCGATACGCTGAACCAGCAGTTGACCAAGGCGGACACCATCCACTTTACCGCGAAGAAGGAATCCGACTACGGGAAGATCTTCGTGAAGCTGCGGCTGAGCGACAGCACCCGCAATGCCCTGCAGGGCGATACCGGTATCAGCTTCGTGGTGCAATTGGTAAAGGACAAAGAGATCAGGTACACCGGCGCCATTGTAAACGGCGGCTGGACCCAGGAACTGATCCAGCCCGGCGAGTACGAGATCCGGGTTTTGCTGGACGAGAACGGCAATGGCAAATGGGACCGCGGCGTATACTACGGCACGCCTAAAAAGCAGCCGGAAAGAGTGGTGAGCTTCCCGGATAAAAAGAACATCAAGGCCAACTGGGGAATCAAGGAGGACCTGACGTTATAAAGCTAACTGCTATCTTTGCATTATGATTTTTTCCTCCGCCCTGATTGAAACTGCGGTTAATGAATTTGCCAGGATGCCGGGCATAGGCAAGAAAACTGCTTTACGGCTGGTGCTGCACCTGCTGAAGCAGGAGCCGGCCCAGGTGCAGCAGTTCAGCGAAGCGATTGCCCGTATGCGCCAGCAGATCAGGTTCTGCAAGCTATGCCATAATGTATCCGACGAAGAGATCTGCAGCATTTGCGCCAGCCACTCCCGCAACAAGACCCTGGTATGCGTGGTGGAGAATATACGCGATGTAATGGCCATTGAGAACACCCAGCAGTACAACGGCGTATACCATGTGCTGGGCGGCATCATCTCCCCCATTGACGGCATCGGTCCGGACCAACTGAACATCCATTCCCTGGTAGAAAGGGTGCAGCAGCAGGAGATCAGTGAGGTGATCATGGCCCTGAGCCCCACCATTGAAGGGGATACCACCATCTATTATCTTTCCAAGAAGCTGCAGGGCGTACCCGGCAACCCGGTGAAGATCACCACCATTGCCCGCGGCATTGCCTTTGGCGGCGAGCTGGAGTATGCCGATGAAATGACGCTGGCCCGCTCCATCACCAACCGCCTGCCGCTGGAAAACTATATGCAGAAGTAGCTGGCGCTTCCCCGCTAAAAACTGTTGGCTACCGCGGCGCTGTCCTGCTTGCCGGGTTCTTCCGCCAGCATGCCGTTCACCACATACCGGATCTGCGTTTTGGTATCACCTGTTTCGCCGGGCATCCCGGTAAGCAGGGCGGTATATATTTTTGATTGTTCCAGCGTAATACTGCGGCTGATGTCCGTGGTGCTGCTGAGCGCCCGGATGCTGATCTCCCCGGGAGGGATGGCCGTAAAGCCGGACACTGCTCCAAAAGCGGCAGGGGTATCAACGTAGGCAGAATCCCCCATTGTAACGGTCACCACCGGGTTGCCGGAATCCGGTATGGCATTTACAAAACGAAGGTAGGCGCTGCCGGCCGCCGCATTGGACAGGCTGTCAAAGTTGTCCATCACTACCAGGTTGCGGTAGTTATCGTTGGCGCCTATTACAAACAGGGAATAGTACTGGTCCTCCATAAAATTATGGGTGGTGGCCGCAATCTCGTTCCCCGAAAGATAGCTGAAGGTTTGCACCGGCCGTTCAGCGGCATATATGTTCAGGTACACCCCGGAATATCCCAGGTAGGGCAGCGGAGAGCCAGGCAGCAGGTTCCCCGAAAGGGCAATGTCCACGGCTTCCTGGTCCGGCGCCAGGTTTAAGGTCATCAGGCCCGTCACGGGGGGAGGATTAGGATTATCATCATCGTCGGAGCAGCCTGAAAATACAATGGCGCATAATAACATGGCGCTTATCGCCAGCAGGTAATTGCGGATCTCTGCAATAAAGTAATGTTTCATAAGATGGTCTTTTTATCAAAGGCTAACACTTTTCATGCCGGAATGGTTCAGGACAGGGCAGGCTAAAACCGCTGCAGACACGGCTTTACGGGGCGTCCCACCGGTCCCCCGGCCGCCCCAAAAGTCCACCGGTGCTTTTCTCTTGGGAGTTTACTATCTTTGCAACGGCCCGGGAGGGTGGATTTGTTTATTGTTCGACCTCCGGAGCCCTGCCTATTTTAAACCGTAACTAATAAACGTTTTAAACATGAAATCTTTGCAACAATGCGCTGCCGGGCGCATCCTGATCATTGACGGTGCCATGGGCACCATGATACAACGCTACAAGCTCCAGGAAGCCGACTACAGGGGCGAACGTTTTAAATCCCATCACTGCGATGTAAAAGGAAATAATGACCTGCTGAACCTGACACAGCCGGACATCATAGCCGCCATTCACCGGGAGTACCTGGAAGCGGGAGCGGACATTATCGAGACCAATACCTTCAGCAGCACTTCCATAGCTATGGCGGATTACGATATGCAGCACCTGGCCTATGAGCTGAACGTGGCGGCTGCCCGCATTGCCAAAGCCGCCGCCGCGGAATACACCGCCAAAAACCCGGAAAAGCCCCGGTTTGTGGCCGGCGCTATCGGTCCGCTGAATAAAACCCTGTCCCTTTCCCCGGATGTAAACAATCCCGGCTACCGCTCCGTTACCTTCGACGAGGTGGCCGCCGCCTATACGGAACAGGTAAAGGGCCTGGTAGAAGGCGGGGTAGACATATTACTGATAGAGACCATTTTTGATACGCTGAACAGTAAAGCAGCTATATACGCCATCAAGCAGTATTTCCGGCAAACCGGCCAGCCGGAGCTGCCCATCATGATCTCCGGCACCATTACCGATGCTTCCGGCAGAACCCTGAGCGGGCAAACGCTGGAGGCCTTTTATATTTCCGTGATGCATGCCCATCCCTTCTCCATAGGGTTGAACTGCGCGCTGGGCGGGCAGCAGATGCGGCCGTACATAGAAGAGCTGTCGCAGATAGCCGGCTGCTACGTAAGCTGCTATCCCAATGCCGGGCTGCCCAACGCCTTTGGAGAATACGACGAGCAGCCGGAGGATACCGCCCATATTATCGAGGATTTTGCCCGGGAAGGCTTTGTAAATATCGTAGGCGGTTGCTGCGGTACCACCCCGGACCATATACGCCATATAGCAGACCATGTAAAACAGCTAACACCCCGCCCCCTGCCCCGGCAGGAAGCTGCACTGGCCTCATAACACACGCAAACGAATGAGTACAACTGAGATCAACAAAGATACTTTGAACGGGACACTGGTTATTCAGCCCTACCTGCGCCTGAGCGGCCTGGAACCGCTGGTGGTAAGGCCGGAGACCAACTTCATCAACATCGGTGAGCGCACCAACGTGACCGGCTCCAAGAAATTTGCCCGCCTGATACGGGAAGGGCAGTACGAAGAAGCCCTGTCCGTAGCCCGCCAGCAGGTGGAAAACGGCGCCCAGATACTGGACGTGAACATGGACGATGCCCTGCTGGACGGGGAAAAGGCCATGACCACCTTCCTGAACCTGCTGGCCGCCGAGCCGGACATCTCCCGGATCCCGATCATGATAGACTCCAGTAAGTTCAGCATCATAGAGGCCGGGCTGAAGTGCATCCAGGGCAAGTGCATTGTAAACTCCATCAGCCTGAAAGAAGGCGAGGACAAGTTCATAGAGCAGGCCTTTACCTGCAAAAGCTTTGGCGCAGCCATCGTGGTAATGGCATTTGACGAGCACGGGCAGGCAGACACGCTGGAAAAGAAAGTGAGCTTCAGCCACCGCGCGTACAAAATACTGACGGAAAAGGTAGGCTACGATCCGCAGGACATCATCTTTGATCCCAATATTTTTGCCATTGCCACCGGTATAGAAGAGCATAACAACTACGCGGTAGATTTTATTGAAGCTACCCGCCAGATCAAGCAGTTGATGCCCCTTACCCGCGTAAGCGGCGGGGTGAGCAACATCTCTTTCTCCTTCCGGGGCAACGATGTGGTGCGCGAGGCCATGCATTCCGTATTCCTGTACCATGCCATAAAAGCCGGCATGGATATGGGCATTGTAAACGCCGGCATGGTGCAGATCTATGACGAGATAGAGCCGCAACTGCGCGAGCTCTGTGAAGACGCCATCCTCAACCGCCGGGAAGACGCCACCGAAAGGCTGATCACCTTTGCGGAAACCGTAAAGGCCAAGGGCAAAGTGCTGGAAAAGGATGAAAGCTGGCGCAACGGCACTGTGCAGGAAAGGCTGAGCCACGCCCTGGTAAACGGCATTACCGATTATATTGAAGCAGACACCGAAGAAGCACGGCAGCAATACCCCCGCCCGCTGGACGTGATAGAAGGCCCCCTGATGGACGGGATGAACATCGTAGGCGACCTCTTTGGCAGCGGTAAAATGTTCCTGCCGCAGGTGGTGAAAAGCGCCCGCGTCATGAAAAAATCCGTTGCGGTGCTTACGCCCTACATTGAAGCGGAAAAGCAAAAGCTGATCGAAGAGCAGGGCGGACAGATAAAATCCGCCGGCAAAATATTGCTGGCCACCGTAAAAGGCGATGTGCACGACATTGGCAAGAACATCGTAGGCGTGGTGCTGGGTTGTAACGGCTACGATATCATAGACATGGGCGTAATGGTGCCCGCAGAAAAGATACTGCAAACCGCCCGCGAAGAGCAGGTGGATATTATAGGGCTGAGCGGTTTGATCACCCCCAGCCTGGATGAAATGGTGCACGTAGCCCGGGAGCTGAAACGCCAGCAGTTTGACATTCCCCTGCTGATAGGCGGCGCCACCACCTCCCGCACACATACGGCAGTAAAGATAGCGCCCGAGTATGAGCACGGCGTAGTGCATGTGCTGGATGCCTCCCGCAGCGTAACCGTTACCGGCAGCCTGCTGAACAAAGCCCTGAAGAAGAACTTCCTGGAAGAAGTAAAAGGTGAGTACACCAGGCTGAACGACAATTTCCGTAATAAAAGGCCGGCCAAACAATACCTGTCCATTGCAGACGCGCGCAGGAACAAAACGCCCATTGACTGGAAAGGCTATACCCCTGTAAAGCCCCGCCAGCTTGGGGTACAGGTGTTCCAGGATTATGACCTGGCAGACATTGCGCAGTATATTGACTGGCAACCCTTCTTCATTGCCTGGGAATTGCACGGCAAGTTCCCGCAGATACTGGAGGATAGCGTGGTAGGCCAGGAAGCCACCCGCCTGTATAATGACGCCCGGGCTATGCTGGAGCGGATCATCAGCGAAAAGTGGCTGGATGCCAAAGCAGTGATAGGCCTGTTCCCGGCCAATGCTACCGGCCCTGACAGCGTGCGGGTAACGCCGGCCGGCAGCGATCAGCCAATGCAACTGGAATTCCTGCGGCAGCAGGTGAAAAAAGCACCGGGCCAGCCCAATTTCTCGCTCGCGGACTTCATAGCCCCGGAAGATACCGGCCTGCAGGATTACATGGGCGCCTTTGCCGTTACCACCGGCGGCGGTATTGAAAAGTGGCTGGAAAAGTTCAAAGCGGATCATGACGATTACAGCAGCATTATGCTGAAAGCGCTGGCAGACCGCCTGGTAGAAGCCTTTGCCGAGTTGATGCACGAACGGGTGCGTAAAGAATGGTGGGGCTATGCCAGTGAAGAGCATCTGAGCAACGAGGAACTGATCAAGGAAGCCTATTCCGGCATACGCCCGGCGCCCGGCTACCCCGCCTGCCCGGAGCATACGGAAAAGTACAAGCTGTTTGACCTGCTGGACGCCACTAACAACACGGGCATTACGCTCACGGAGTCACTGGCCATGTACCCGGCGGCCAGCGTAAGCGGCTGGTACCTGGCCCACCCGGACAGCAAGTATTTTGGTATTGGTAAAATAGAAAAGGACCAGGTAGAGGATTATGCCCAACGCAAGGGCTGGACCCTGGAAGAGGCGGAGAAATGGCTCCGGCCCAACCTGGAATACGATATGTAACCACCACACGCATATGAGAATAGTATCCTATAATGTGAATGGCCTGCGCTCCGCCATCAATAAAGGCTTTATGGAATGGCTGCAAACCAGCCCGGCAGATGTGATCTGCCTGCAGGAAATAAAAGCGCAGCAGGAGAATATAGATTGCCAGGCGTTTGAGCAGCTTGGATACGAACATTACTGGTATTCCGCCCAAAAGAAGGGCTACAGCGGCGTAGCCGTGCTCACCAGGATAAAGCCCGACCATGTGCAGTATGGGAACGGCTTTATGCAAAGCGATGCCGAAGGACGGGTAATACGGCTGGACTTCGGGGACATTACCCTGGTCAATACCTACTTCCCTTCCGGCACCAGCGGCGACGAGCGGCAGACCTACAAATACCAGTGGCTGGATGAATTTTACGGCTACCTCCACCTGCTGCGGGAAACCAGGCCCAACCTGGTGGTTTGCGGCGACTACAACATTTGCCACAAGCCCATAGATATACACGACCCCGCAGGCAACAAGAAATCATCCGGTTTCCTGCCGGAAGAGCGCGCCTGGATGGACAAGTTCTTTGAAGGCGGCTTCGTGGACACCTTCCGGCACTTTAACGCGGCTCCCCACCACTACAGTTGGTGGAGCGTAAGGGCCGCCAACGCCCGGGCTAATAACAAAGGCTGGCGTATTGACTACATCAATGTAAGCACTCCCCTGCAGGCCAGGCTGAAACATGCCGAAATATGGCCGCATGTAAAGCACTCGGATCATTGTCCGGTGTTCCTGGAGCTAACCCCCGGCAAGCTATGATCATATATAACGTTACTACCAAGATCACCCCTGACATCCACGAAAGCTGGCTGCAGTGGATGAAGGAAGCGCATATACCGGAGATCATGGCTACCGGGCTGTTTCATGACTACCGCATATGCCGGCTGCTGGAGCAGGACGACGAAGAGGGCCCTACCTACGTGGCGCAGTATTTTACAGACAGCCTGGAGAACTATCACACCTACCTGCAGGAGCATGCCCCCCTGCTGCGGCAGAAGAGCTACACGCAGTTCGGCGACCGTTTTGTGGCCTTCAGAACCGTTATGCAGGTTGTGTAAAGCCCAAACTTATCCACAGGAAATCCACTGTTTTCAAGGGATTAGGCCCCCGACACAATACCCGGGGAAACTATACGTTTAATAGCTGGTTGCTATCAAACCCGCTGTAGTGGCTGATTTTGAAGTAAAACAGGCGCCGGCCGGCGGACGCCCGGGGAAGGGCCAATCTGCTGTAACCGTTACCAGCAGGAGCTTACAGCCGATAAAAATTTATTTTAAGACAGGGTAAAAAATTTGGTAATCTGATAAAACGCGCTATATTTGCTCACATCAAACATTTTTTCACTAGTTAAATCTTACTAACTATGAACAAAGCCGAATTAATCGACAAACTGGCAAAAGATGCTGGTATCACCAAAACCCAAGCTAACGACGCGCTGGATTCCTTTACCAAAGCTGTTGCTGATTCACTGAAAAAAGGTGGTAAAGTAACCCTGGTTGGTTTCGGTACCTTCTCTGTATCTAAGCGTGCTGCTCGTAATGGTAGAAACCCGCAGACCGGCCAAATCATCAAGATCAAAGCTAAAAAAGTTGCTAAATTCAAAGCTGGTAAGGCACTGTCCGACAAGCTCTAATCAGTTAGCACAACTTATTCAAGCAAGGAACAATTCTGTTTCTTGCTTTTTTTTGTCCCCAGGTATACCACCACAAATTACATGAATTGTGTAATTTGCGCCTGAATAGCGCTGCTACAGGCGCAGATTATAAAACCGAAAACTTCATTACAATGGGTAGAGGAGATATCAAAACCAAAAGAGGTAAGATCTCTAACAAATCTTTCGGCAAGTCAAGACCTGCCAAACCCAAGAAAGCTGCTGCTGCCAAGGCAGAGAAGAAAGGGTAATAAAATGCTAAATGTAAAATTTCAAATGTAAAATGTAAAAGTTAGTGGAAGTACGCATTCCCGACTTTTACATTTAACATTTTACATTTGAAATTTTACATTCATTAGGGTGCCAGCCGTTCTATTTTCCAGCTACCCGTTTCCGTTAGTGTATACTGTATCCTGTCATGCAGGCGGTTGCTCCGCCCCTGCCAGAACTCCACCAGGGCAGGCTTCACAATATATCCGCCCCAGTGCTCCGGGCGTGCCGGCGCATCCAGCACATACTTTTCCGCCAGCATGCTCACCTGTGCTTCCAGGAAGCTGCGGTGCGGTATTACCTGGCTTTGCGGTGAGGCAATAGCGCCAATACGGCTTCCCATCGGCCGCGAATCATAATATGCATCGCTGACGGCCGCAGATGTTTTGCTAACCACACCGTCTATACGTACCTGCCGCTCCAGCTCCTGCCAGAAGAACAGCAGGCTCACGTGCGGGTTGGCCGCCATCTCCCGGCCTTTCCGGCTTTCGTAATTGGTAAAGAACATAAAACCGTCCTGGTCAAAGCTTTTTAACAGTACAATGCGGGCAGACGGGCGTCCGTCCGGCGTACTGGTAGCCAGGGTCATGGTATTGGGCTCTTCCAGTTGGCTGTTAATGGCATCCTGCCACCATTTTTCAAATTGTTGCACCGGGCTTTCCGCTACCTCGCTTTCATCCAGTGAGGCCAGGCGATAGTCCTTCCGCAGATCTGCTACTTGTTTATTCAACATAACCCCTTGTTTTATTGTTAACAAAGGTATTAATGAACGGTGAAAATAATTATTTGTAAAATTGTACCTGTTCAACATCCGGATGCATATGAACAAATACTTACTATTCCTCCTGCTGGCCGCCGGCTTTGCGGCCTGCCAGCCAGGCAGCAAAGAACAAAAGGACGATAAAGGAGCAGACAGCACGGCCATACCGGGCCAGGCAACCGCCTCCCCCTACTACTACCTGCGGCTAAAGGGCACCGTGGGCGAACAGCCGGTAACCATGCACCTGGTTAAAACAGGCCCGTCCATATTCCGCGGCTATTACTGCTATGACAAAGTAGGCGCCCCCATCGATATCTGGGGCAGCCCGGAGTATGAGCAACAGGTAACCTTATACGAAAACAGCCGCGGCGACGACGAGATCACCTTCAAAGGCAAGCTGGACCCTGAAACGGGCTTTAGCGGCACCTGGCGCGGCGGCGGCACCTCCTATCCCTTTACGCTGAAGCCTGATTTTGATGGCGCCATACGTTTGGACGTATTTTACGCACGGGATTCCACCCCTTTGCTGCCCGGCAGGGAGCAGTCTCCCACAGGCACCGCTACCAACAGCATCCTGTGGCCGGCAGCCGCCAACAATGAGCGCATGGCGGACTTCATAAAGTCTGCCATCGTAAACGGCAATAGTACCCCGGCGCCGCAGCAGTTTGTAAAAAGGAACATAGATTCCTTCCTCACCGCCTACAAGGGCAGTATTGCCGGCATGGATACCTCCGGGCTGAATGATGAAACCATGAACGCTTCCTGGAACTGGACATCCGATGCAGATATGAAGGTAGTGTGGAACCAATACCCCCTGCTGGTGCTGGAATACGCCGGCTATGAATTTACCGGCGGCGCGCATGGCAATGGCGGCGCCAGCTACCAGGTACTGGACCTTGACAGGCAAAAGGTGCTGAAAGTAGCAGATGTGTTTAAGGGGAATTATAAAACGGCGCTGACCAGGGAGCTGGGCCTGGCCTTCCGCAAAGCCTACCGCATGCCCAACGGCGAATCCCTGCAGCAGATGCTGATGGTGGACAAGATTGAGCCCAACGATAATTTTATACTGACCAATAAAGGAGTGGTGTTCAGCTACACGCCGTATGAAATAGGCGCCTATGCACTGGGGCAGATCAGCCTGTTTGTGCCTTACGAGCGGATCAGGGAAGTGTTGAAGGAAGACTACTCAAAGTAATGTGCGAATGTGCAGATATGCGGATGTGCAAATGAAAGTGTTTCGCTACAGGCATCTGCACATTTGCATATCTGCACATCCGCACATAAATAAGATCATCCGGAAACCAGCGTTCCCACATTCTTGCCCATGATCACCTGCAGCAGGTTACCGGGCTTATTCATATCAAAAACAATGATCGGCAGCTTGTTTTCCTGGCAAAGCGTAAAGGCCGTCATATCCATTACGTTCAGTGATTTCTGGTATACTTCCGCAAAGGTGATGGACTCAAAGCGGGTTGCCGAGCTGTCCTTTTCAGGATCCGCGGTATAGATGCCGTCCACCCGGGTGCCTTTCAGGATCACATCGGCCTGTATCTCTATAGCGCGCAGGGAGGCGGCCGTATCGGTAGTAAAGTAGGGATTGCCGGTGCCGGCGCCGAATATCACCACGCGGCCCTTTTCGAGGTGGCGGATGGCACGGCGGCGTATATACGGCTCGGCGATCTGTTCCATTTTAATGGCGGATTGCAGGCGGGTGTACAATCCCACTTTCTCCAGGCCGCTTTGCATTGCCATACCGTTTATAACGGTTGCCAGCATGCCCATATAATCGCCTTGTGCTCTTTCAATCCCTGTTTCCGCTTCGTTCATTCCCCGGTAGATATTACCTCCGCCAATCACGATGGCCACCTGTACGCCCAGGTCCGTAACGGATTTAATATCATACGCATAATGGGTTATTACTTTCGGATCAATACCATAATTACCGTCGCCCATCAGGGACTCACCGCTCAGCTTGAGCAAAATACGCTTATACTTTGGCAACATGACGCAAAAAAAAATTGTAGAAGATGGTTAGTTAATAAGATAAATATACAGGTATATGCACAAAAAAAAGGAGAGAATTTCTATTCTCTCCTTTTTCACAGGTTTTATGCTTATCCTAGTGCAATGCGCTTGAAGCCGGTTACCGTCAGGTCAGCAGCTACTGATTTCAGGTAATCTGCTACGGTTTTGTTGCTGTCCTTTACGAAAGCCTGCTGTAACAGGGTGCTTTCCTTAAAGAACTTATTTACCTTGCCCATGGCAATTTTCTCTGCCATTTCAGCGGGTTTGCCTTCTGCCTTTACCTGCTCTACGGCAATTTCCTTTTCACGGGCTACCAGCTCGGCGGGCACGCTGTCAGCATCCACGGCAATGGGGTTCATTGCTGCGATCTGCATGGCTACGTCCTTACCTACTTCTTCTGTTACGGGTTTGGAGAAACCAACCAGTACGCCCATACGGTAGTTACCATGTATGTAGGCGGTTACGGCGGCAGCGTCCACCTTCTCAAATTTGCTGAGGGTGATCTTTTCACCGATCTTGGCTACCTGGTCGTTCACCTTGTCAGCTACGGTAGCGCCGTCCAGCGCGGCAGCGCCCAGCTCTTCTATGGATTTAACGCCATTGGAAAGCGCCAGGTCTACAATAGACTGGGCAAATTGTATAAAGTCTTCGTTTTTGGCCACAAAGTCGGTCTCGCAGCTCAGTCCTACAATTACACCGGAGGTGTTGTCGGCTGTAGTTTTAGCGATGATCACGCCCTCTTTGGTTTCACGGTCGGAACGCAGGGCCGCTACTTTCTGTCCTTTTTTGCGCAGGTAATCCACTGCTTTTTCAAAATCACCGTCACTTTCTACCAGTGCCTTTCTGCAGTCCATCATACCTGCTCCAGTTTGCTGACGCAGTTTGTTTACATCAGCGGCTGTGATTGTTGCCATGGCTTATAAAATAGTTTTAAAGTTTACAAAGGTATTATTAACAATTACGAATTACGACTGCGTTGGCGAGATGGCCAACAGGGTACGTAATTCGTAATGTTAATTTAATGAGGTACGTTATGCTTATCTGGGTCCGCCGGGCCTGTTGCCACCGGGCCTGTTACCACCGGCACCGGAAGGACGACGCTGGCCGCCGCCGGATCTGCCGCCGCCACCAGGTCTGCCACCACCACCGGGGCCACCTTTACCGGGGCCTCTGCCGCCACCGCCGGGTCCGCCCCTGCGGTTTCTTTCACGGTCTTCTCCGCCTTCCAGCTCAAAGCGCAGTGCTTTGTTGTCTGCTTCTTCCTCTTCCACTACCTCGTCTGTTTTCTCGGTAGCCCTTTCAGCCAGCCCTTCTGCAATAGCGGCTGCAATATAGTTGGTAACGATAGCGATAGACTTGGTAGCATCGTCGTTAGAGGGGATCGCAAAGTCCACTTTGGTAGGATCGGAGTTGGTGTCCACCATACCAAAGGTAGAGATACCCAGTCGACGGGCTTCTGCCAGTGCAATGTGCTCATGGCTGATATCTACCATGAACAGGGCAGCCGGTACACGGGCCAGTTGGGAAATACCGCCCAGTACTTTCTCCATTTTCTCTTTGTCACGGCTTAAGGTCAGGCGCTCTTTCTTGGTAATGTTGTCAAAAGTGCCGTCTGCCAGCATTTTCTCAATGCTCTGCATTTTCTTCACGCTCTTGCGGATAGTGGCAAAGTTGGTCAGCATGCCGCCCAGCCACCTTTCGGTCACGTAAGGCATGTTCACACGCTTGGCAGCTTCCGCTACAATTTCCTTCGCCTGCTTTTTGGTAGCAACGAACATGATCTTCTTACCGCTCTTGGCAATGGACTTCAGGGCGGCTGCGGCTTCCTGCAGGCCTTCCACGGTTTTATTCAGATCAATGATATGAATACCTTTCTTTTCGGCGAAGATGTATGGCAGCATCTTCGGGTTCCATTTTTTCTTCAGGTGACCGAAGTGAACACCTGCCTCCAGTAACTGCTGCTGCAATGAGGTATTATTTTCCATGTTTATTATACTCTGTTAATAAGGATCAATAAATAATTAGCTAATAGCTAATAGTTCCCACATACTAGCGTTTAGAGAACTGGAAGCTTCTTCTCGCTTTACGTTTACCAGGTTTCTTACGTTCCACAGCTCTCGGGTCGCGGGTCAGCAGGCTTGCTGCTTTCAGGGCAGGGCGGAAATCAGGATTGATCTCGCACAGCGCACGGGCAATACCCAGCTTCACGGCTTCTGCCTGGCCTTTGATACCGCCGCCGGCTGCATTCACCTTCACGTCAAATTTATCCAGCGCGTCAATGGTTTTGAACGGCAGCTCTACCTGGTTCTGCAGGTAGATGAGCGAAAAATATGTTTTATAATCCTTGTCGTTCACGGTAATGTTACCGGTACCCTTGCTTACATAAACACGGGCAACAGCTTCTTTACGACGACCAATGGTATTTTTTTGCTTTTCCATGTATCAAAGAAGAATTAGAAAGTTAAAGTTTGCGGTTTCTGCGCTGCATGCGGATGCTCAGCCCCGGCGTATGTAAACAGTTTCTTGTACATTTTACGGCCCAGGCGGTTCTTAGGCAGCATGCCTTTTACAGCCCTTTCTATCACCGTTTCCGGACGACGGCGGAGCAGGTCTTTTGCCAGCTCCCTTTTCTGACCACCGGGATAACCGGAGTAGGTCTGGTATTCCTTTTCGTTCAGTTTATTACCGGTGAGGATCACTTTCTCAGCATTGATCACGATAATATAATCACCACAGTCGGTATGAGGCGTGTAGTAAGGCTTGTTCTTACCTCTCAGGATGGCGGCAATCTTGGCGCTCATACGTCCCAGCGTCAGGTTGGTAGCATCTACTATGTACCAGTCGCGCTTTACAGAAGCCTCGTTGGCCGATTTGGTTTTGTAACTTAAGGTGTTCATTTTTATTAGATAAAATTTACGTCGGTAAATAATTATCCCGAAAAATCGGGAGTGCAAAGCTAAGTAGTTGGGTTGGAATAACCATGAAATCCAGGCTGTTTTTTACAAGACACCTTTGTAACAAACTGGTTTTCAATAAAATTTTTGGCAAAAAGTTTTCAACATACGATAAAATGCCGGGTGGGCGGGCGATAACGGGCCCGGCAAAAAGCAGGAGGCCGGCCAGTATTGGCCGGCCCCGGCAGGAAGCCTGCTTGTTTATATATAATTTACTACTAATTAATACCCGCTGTTCTGCGTAAGCTGGCTGTTTACATCCCTTTCCCGCTGGGGAATAGGCAATATCAGCTTGTCATCATCATAAGGCCGGCTGCCTACATCCAGGCGCAGGCGCTTTACGGTCCAGTAGCGGTCGCCTTCAAAGGCCAGCTCACGGAACCTTTCTGCTATAAAATCATCTTCTGCCAGCGTAACCTTCGCTGTGGCATTAGACCTGTCGCGCACGGCATTGATATCATTCAGCGGCGTGTCGCCAATGGCGGAGCTATTGCGGAAGTTGGCTTCTGCACGGGTCAGGTACATTTCAGCCAGGCGCACTACGGGAATAACGCTGTAACGTTTTTCCCATTTGCGTGTATAGCTGCCCTGGGCGCCGGTAATGCTCTCCCCCTCATAAAAATATGTTTTACGGATATCCCCGTCCTCATACAGGTCTGCAATGGTGGGGTCTACCTGCACATCCCCTCTCCCGGTGGGGGAGGCGGCAAAAAAAGTGGTGAGCCCGTTGTTATTTACCCCCGCATTGCTCTGCTCATTCTGCTGGATGGCAAACACGTCTTCGGGTGAGTTAGCCGCATTGTTGAAGGCCATATCAAAAGACGTAGCAAGGGTAAAATTACCTTCTGTTATCACCATATTGGCCGCTGCTGCAGCCTCCGCATAATTGCCCTGCGCCATATATACCCTGGCCAGGAATGCATAGGCGGCAAATTTATTGGCCCGGGCGCCGTTGTCCGCCGGCAGGTTGGCGGCGGCATCCTGCAGGTCTTCGATCACCTGCTTGTATACGGCATCCACCGTGGCCCTGGGTTTATTGCCCGTAGCCAGATCCGAGCTGTTCAGCACCGGCTCCAGCACCAGCGGTACGGCTTCATTGGTAGTGATGTTGCCGGCGGAGTAGGGCTTGCCAAACAGCCCGCCCAGCATGAAATAGGTAATGCCCCGTATAAATTTGGCTTCGGCGGTAAACGCGGCCTTGTTATCATCAGAAACCAGGTCCATTTTGCTCAAAGCCAGGTTGGACGTATTAATGAGCTGGTAGCCCCGGTTCCAGATGCCCTCCGCAATACTGGAAGTTTTATCCTGCTGCTTCCTGAGTATCTCGCTGTAAGGAATAAACGTTCCTACAAAGCTCAGCTTTGCGTCCACCAGCATGTCAGGGATCAGGATATAACGCTCGCCAAAGGCGCTGAAGTGCTGCAGTGACTTGTAGTTGCCCAGTATTACGGCTTCCACATCGGCCTCATTGGTGATCTGCTCGGGCACAATGCTGGTGCCGGGCTCCACATCCAGCTTCTTGTTGCAGGATAGCAGTATAAAGAAGAGGAAGGCAATGGATATATATTTAGCTAAATACTTCATCCGTCAATATTTTATTTAGAATTTAACGTTTAACCCAACAGTAAATGTCCTGGCCTGGGGTATAGTATAAAAATCCACACCGCTGGTGATGTTCTCGGGCGCGCTGCTGGTCCTGGTGCCGGTTACCCCGGTATTCACCTCCGGATCGCTGATATAATCGGTCCTGGTCCACAGGTTATACCCGGCCACGTACAGGCGCGCTCCGCTGATGCGCAGCAGGGAGGCCGCTTTCTGCGGCAGGGTGTATCCCAGTGTCACCGTTCTCAGGCGGATGTAGGAGCCGTCGTAGATCCAGCGGGAGGAGGCCCGGTGGCCGTTGCCGTACCAGTAGGACAGCCTGGGCACATTGGTGACATCGCCCGCTTGCTGCCACCGGCCTAATATTTCCTTGGTCTGGTTATCGAAGCCGCCGCCAAAGCCGGCAGCCTGGTACACACCGGCCCTGTTATAAATATTATTGCCTTCCACAAATGTGAAGAATGCGCTCAGGTCAAAACCTTTATACGTAACCGTATTATTGAAGCCTCCCGTCCAGTCCGGGTTGGCCTTTCCCACCACCATCCGCTCTGCCTGGCTGTAATCCGTGGTGGTTTTCCCGTCTGCATCCAGGTACAGGGCGTCGCCGGTCTCGGGGTCCACGCCTGCAAATTTGGGCAGGAAAAATACGCCGATGGGCTCTCCTTCCACGGCGCGCTGCTGCCCGGATTCTATGATCTGGCCCTGTATATCCTTCACCTTGTTCTTATTGTATGCCAGGTTCAGGGAAGTGGTCCAGGTAAAGTCCTTTGTATCAATATTGCGGGTATTGATCGTTATTTCCACCCCTTTGTTCTCCAGCTTGCCGGTGTTGCGGTAGATGCTGGCAAAACCAGTGGTATAAGGTATGTTGGCCTGCAGAAGCAGGTCGCTGGTCTGTTTGTTATAGTAATCTATTTCACCGCTGATCCGGTTGTCAAGGAAGCCAAACTCCAGTCCTACATCCATCTGCGCGGTCCTTTCCCAGTGCAGGTCTTCATTGCCCAACTGGAAAGGACGGAAGCCGGGCTGCTCGGGGTAGTTGGTAACTTCCAGCAGGGTCAGGTAGCTGTTGTTGCCTATTTCCGCGTTACCGGTAAGGCCATAGCTGGCTCTCAGTTTCAGGAAGCTCAGCGCCTTGTTGTTCTTCAGGAAATCCTCCTCGGAGATGACCCAGCCCAGTGATCCGGCCGGGAACCAGCCATAGCGCTTATTGGGGCCAAAACGGGAGGAGCCGTCCGTACGTACACTGGCAGATACCAGGTACTTGTTGTTAAAGGCGTAATTCGCCCGCAGGAAATAGGACAGGAACGTATACCGCTGGTTGGAGGAGCTGCCGCTGGTAATGGTGCCGGCAGCGGCCAGGTTCTTGATGGCATCTGAAGGGAAGCCTTCTCCCTGTACCGTGGAAGCGCTGAAATCATTCTGGAGATAGCTCATGCCCAGCGTAGCCGTCAGTGAATGCTGCGCGCCCAGGTGAGGCGTAAAGGTAAAATAGTTGTTGGTGTTCAGGCTTGCGTTCTGCGTGAAGAAGTACTCCGCCCTGCCAACACCGCCGCCATCCTGCGTTTGCTTGCCATTGAAGCCCTGCTCGGTAATATTATAGATATCCGTGCCCAGCTCCGAACGGAAGGAGAGATAGGGCGTGAAATTATAATTCAGGAAGGCATTGCCGATCGTGCGGAAAGTCACCTGCTTGTTGAAGCTGTAAGCCGCATCAATCAGGCCATTGCTGTACAATGTTGTGCTGTTCAGCTCACCGGTAGCCGGGTCATGTGTCGGTGAAATGGGCAACTGCGCCACTAACTGTCCCGGCGTGGAAAAGATATTGTCATTTGTCACACGGTCCAGTTGGGAACGGTTCATGGCCAGGTTTATGCCCAGGGACAAACGGGAAGTGGCGCTGTGCTCCAGGTTCAAACGGCCGCCGTATCTCCTGAAACGGTTCACGATCACCACCGCCTCCTGGTCATTATAAAAACCGGAAACATAGAACCGGGTCTTTTCATTTCCGCCGGTGGCAGAAAGATCCAGTTGGCGGGCATGCGCTACATCCCGGTATACCTCGTCTTCCCAGTTGGTATTCACCTCCTGCTGCTGCCAATTGGTGCCCAGGGAGAACCGGTCCAGTATGGCCTGCGTATAAAGGTTGGTGAAATAGTCGATGCCTTCCTGCTCCGTGGCAAAATCGCCGTAGCGGGCGCCGGTAATGCCATCCATCCTGGCGGTTTCCAGTACCAGGTCTGTATACTCTTTCGCATCCAGGAAACCTCTCTTTTTAGTAGGCCTGCTAAAGCTGGTGCTGGCATTCAGCTCTATCCTGGTCTTTTCACCCGGCCGCCCTTTTTTGGTGGTGATCAACACAACGCCGTTGGATGCCCTGGCGCCATAAATGGCCGCGGCAGAGGCGTCTTTCAATACCTCTACGGAAGCAATGTCGTTAGGGTTGAGGTCCGCAAGGGGGTTGGTGTTGTCGTTATTGATATCGCTCTGGCTTTCCGATATAACCGGCATACCGTCTATTACGTACAGGGGCTGGCTGCCGGCGGAAATGGAGGAGGTGCCACGCACCCGCACCTTCATGCCCTGGCCTACCTTGCCGCTGCCGGATTCAATCACTACGCCCGCGGCCCGGCCCTGTAATGCGGACTCAAAGCTGGGCGCGGGAAAGTTCTCTATTTCCCTGGCGCCTACTTTGGCTACGGAGCCGGTCAGGTCGCGCTTTACCTGCGTACCGTAACCTACTACCACCACTTCCGACAGGTCCTTGTCTGAAGTGCTGAGTGATACATTTACATTACGCTGAGTGCCTACATTTACCTCCTGCGTGCCAAAGCCCACAAAGGAAAATATCAGCGTGGTAGCGCCCTGGGGCAGGTTGATCTGAAAGGTGCCGTCGGGCTGCGTGGCGGTGCCCAGCGCAGTACCCTTTACCTGCACAGTTACGCCCGGTAATGCGCTGCCATCCCTGGCATCCGTTACTTTACCGGTAATGGTGCTATGCTGCTGCGCATACACCAGTTGAGACATGAGCACAAGCATGCCCACGAATAGGGAGTAGAATCGTTGCATAAGCTATCTTTTGGTCCAATTGTTTTTTTAGGGGATAAAGGCTTTCATGGGCCCCGGATTAAAGGTTAAATGTTGATACCGTCAATTTAAAAATAATACAGCAATATAGTTCCAATTTTTGTCCCTTGAGTCTAAAAAAGCTTTCGTTAAACGAAAATTAGACCCAAACAACAAAAATACATTTTATCAGATAAAAAAAACCCATTTGCCAGGTGGCAAATGAGGCCTTTTTTATACATTAAAATAAGCTCGATAAGTTGGGTGCTGTTTTAATCCCTGCTGCGTGCGCCCATGTAGATCATCAGGTACTGGAAGAGGGTAACGATAGAGGCCACTGCAGCCACTACATAGGTCATGGCGGCCCACCAGAGGGCATCCTTGGCCTGCTTGTGCTCCTGCGCCGGCATCATGGCGGTCTGGTTCAGCCAGGCCAGCGCCCGGCGGGAAGCGTCAAACTCCACCGGCAGCGTGATCACGGAAAAGAGGGTGGTAACGGCAAACAGTATAATACCGCCCAGCAACAGGGCCGGGAATACATTAATGAGCAGGATACCGCCCAGCAACACCCACTGTACCAGGCTGGAGCTCACCTGCACGGCCGGCACCAGCTTGGAGCGCAGGGTCAGCCAGCGGTAGGCGTTGGCGTGCTGCACGGCGTGGCCGCATTCGTGGGCCGCCACCGCGGCCGCCGCTATACTGGCGCTGCTGTATACTTCAGGGCTCAGGTTCACCGTTTTATTGGCAGGATTATAGTGGTCAGATAAAAAACCGTCCACAGAAACCACCTGCACATCGTAAATACCGTTGTCGCGCAGCATCTTCTCTGCTATCTGCTTACCGGTAAGGCCGGATGAAACAGGTACTTCGCTGTACTGTTTGAACTTGCTTTTCAGCCGCCAGCTTACCAGCATGCTGATGCCGATAAATATCAGCGATGTGAACATTATGCCGGGATCCATTCCTGGCATTATAAATAACATTGTACTTGGTGTCATGCTTAACAGGTTAATTTCTTTTGTAAAATTACTAAAGGTAACTCATCAAATTTTCATCCAATCCTGCTTGCTGACCCCGTTTTAGGTTTTTGTTAAGAAAAGGCGGGTTCCCCGCCTTATTTTTTGTCAGTCTGAAATTTTATTCCAGCCATTATGGCACTAATCAGCAAATTAATCTACCCGGAATGGACTATTTGTCAGTGATAAAAAGCTTTACTATTACGAATTTATTATATGTAAAATAACCCGGTATCGCTCCTATTTATCAATATTTTATGGCCGGCCAGCGAAAGTAATATTAAATTTCGGAATGCCCTGAAACAGGCGATGGGAGCCGATTTGTCACATTATGAAAAATGCTCAAAAGTTATTCACATCAATTAAATAAACTTTTTTATTCTCAACCCATTTAGTAATTTAGACCTGAATTTAATGGGTTAGTAAGTAGAAAGAGTCAACGGAATCTTCTGTTGGCTCTTTTTCTATTGCATATTTCCCACACCTTTTTCCCGGCTTCCAAATTTTTAATGCGTGAGTAAGATAAAGACCGCCTTCTTTTGCCAGCAATGCGGGTATGAATCAGCGAAATGGAGTGGCAGATGCCCGAGTTGCGGACAATGGAACACCTTCGTTGAGGAGAAGATACAAAAAGACGTGCCCTTGCGGAACACCAGTTGGAAACAACCCGAGCTGTCTGCCGCAGGCAACAATAACATCATTAACCTGGCCGCTGTAAACGGCGCGGAAGAAGAGCGCCTGCTTACACCGGACGCAGAGCTGAACCGTGTGCTGGGCGGCGGTATTGTTCCAGGCTCGCTGGTGCTGGTAGGCGGTGAGCCGGGCATCGGCAAGTCCACCCTGTTCCTGCAGAACGCCCTGCTGTTAACACACATCACCACGCTCTATATCAGCGGGGAAGAAAGCGCGCAACAGATAAAAATGCGGGCAGACCGGCTGAAAATTCAGAATGACCAGTTCTTCCTGCTCACGGAAACGTCCACGCAAACCATCTTCCAGGAAATAAAAAAACTGCGCCCGCAACTGGTGATCGTAGACTCTATACAAACGCTGCAATCGCCTTTTATAGAAGCGGCGCCCGGCAGCGTTTCGCAGATACGGGAAACCACGGCAGAGATGCAGCGCTTTGCCAAGGAAACCCATACGCCGGTATTCCTGATCGGCCATATTACAAAAGACGGCGCCATTGCCGGCCCCAAAATACTGGAGCATATGGTAGATACCGTGCTCCAGTTTGAAGGCGACCAGCACTATGCCTACCGCATCCTGCGCACCATCAAGAACCGCTTCGGCTCCACCGCAGAACTTGGCATTTATGAAATGACCGGGCAGGGCCTGCGCCAGGTGACCAACCCTTCTGAAATACTGATCTCACAACGGGAGGACCAGCTAAGCGGCATCGCCATTGCCGCTACCATGGAAGGCATGCGGCCCATGCTGGTAGAAGTGCAGGCGCTCGTTACCCAATCTGTATACGGTACGCCGCAGCGCACCGCTACCGGCTTTGACCTGCGGCGGCTCCAACTGCTGCTGGCCGTGCTGGAAAAACGCGGCGGCTTCCACTTCGGCGTAAAGGATGTTTTTCTCAACATTGCCGGCGGCATCCGCGTGGAAGACCCGGCCATAGACCTGGCCGTGCTCTGTGCGCTGCTCTCCTCCTATGAAGATGTGGCCATTGCCGGCAACATCTGCTTTGCCGGCGAGGTGGGGCTTAGCGGCGAGATACGCGCGGTGAACCGTATTGAGCAACGGATTGCGGAAGCGGAGAAGCTGGGCTTTGAAAAGATCTTTATATCACGCTACAATAAAAAAGGCGGGCATACCGGCAAGTTCGACATCGAGGTAGTGCCCGTAGGCCGGGTAGAGGAAGTATACCGGCAACTGTTCTGAAAAAGCGGCTGGTTTTACGCCGTTAATGAATGATTAACAGCTTCTCATTTTCATTTTGGTACATTCGCTTTGATCATTCATTACTAACCGCTTATCGCTACGCTACTGTTTATGCACCTGCTTTCCTCGCTGGTTCATCTCTTTTACCCGCATACCTGCGACGGCTGCGGCCGGGACCTGGTCCGCACCGAAAACATCCTCTGCCTGCGCTGCCTCCGCAGGTTGCCCGCTACCGGCTTTCAGCGATGGGACCGCAACCCTGTGGAAAAGATCTTCTGGGGCAGGGTAAGCATCCACCATGCCATGGCCGCCTACTACTTTACAAGGGCCTCCGTGCTGCAGCGGCTCATCCACCAGTTCAAATACCACCGCCGCAGGGATATCGCCCTGCACCTGGGCCGGCAAACCGGGCACCAGTTGCTGCAAAGTGAATGGTTATACGAAATTGACTGCATTGTGCCGGTACCGCTGCACCGTGCAAAGGAACGGCACCGCGGGTACAACCAGGCAGCCGTGCTGGCCGGCGGCATAGCGGAAATAGTGGGCAGGCCCCTGCTGCCCCATGCCATGCGGCGCACGGCCTATGCCGATTCACAGACCCGGAAGGGCCGCGTATCCCGCTGGGAAAATGTGGAAGGGGCATTTACCGTCAGGGAGCCGGCGGCCCTCCGGGGCCGGCATGTACTGCTGGTGGATGATGTGATCACCACCGGCGCTACCTCTGAAGCCTGCAGCCAGGCCATAATAGACGCACAGGCCAGCGTAAGCATCTGCGCGCTGGCTTTTGCCAATAACTGATGCTTAATAATCATAACAGTGCTGCCACAGTGAAACACCTGTGCAGCATATTATTAATTATTAATTCTTAATTATTAATTGATACAGGTTAGTTAACTTTACGTTCGGGGCACATACTTTATTTGCTTGTTTTCTAAAAAAACCGGTTATGCTTAAGACACTACTCTTTTCCATCCTGCTGGCGGTAACAGCGCCCGGGTCTATCTATGACTATAACGTGGAAGCTATTGACGGTGGTAAGATCAACTTTGCCGATTTCAAAGGAAAGAAAATACTGATCGTGAACACCGCCTCCCAATGCGGTAATACCCCGCAGTACGCCGACCTGGAAAAGCTCTATAAAAAGTACCAGGGCAAGCTGGTGATCGTAGGCTTTCCCGCCAATAACTTTAACCAGCAGGAGCCGGGCTCCAACAAGGAGATCCAGGAATTCTGCACCAGGCAATACGCCGTTACTTTCCCTATGGCGGCCAAAATATCTGTAAAGGGAGCCGATATGCACCCGCTGTACAAATGGCTGCTGGCTGAGAGCAAGGCCAAGCACATGCAGCCGGAGGCAGTAACCTGGAATTTTCAGAAGTACCTCCTGGATGAAAAAGGGAACCTGGTAGCCGTATTTGCCCCTAAAACACAGCCAATGGCTGCAGAAGTGATCGCCGCTATTGAAAAGCGTTATAACTGATACCCGGCTTTATCACCGCAGTCCCTCTCATAACTATTGCCAGCTTACCGGTACCGTATTTATCAACACACGTAATATGCGTAAAATACTACTGCCTTTTTTAACAGTAGCTGTACTTTGGGGAGTTTGCTGCGCTTGTGAGAGCGACTATAACGCCCCATCTTTCAGTTGCTCCGGCTACACCTTTGATCTATCCCTGCAGGACAGCACCAGCAGCACGCTGGCCCTCAGCAACAACACCTACTTCCGTACGCCTACCGATACCGGCGGCTACAAGTACATTACACTGGAAGCGGTGGTAGACTCTTTCAAGATCATCTTCAACCTTAAGGACGGACCGTATTATGATGATGCCACGCTATGGAACGATAACTTCCCGGTTAAAACGTACCGCTACCGCCGGTATACCGACAGCGCCGCTTCCGGGCTGGTAGTGGCGGGCATCCGGGCAGGCGACAGTTTCCAGTACCTGGACACGGATACTTCCAGCATTACCCTTACGGAGTGGAACGCCGCAGCCCAGACCATGACCGGCCATTACTACTTTGAAGCGGACAACCGCAGCTACAAAGGCCAGGGCACGTTCAGCAATGTCTGCTTTATTTCGCTCAAATAAGAGTGAATAATGTGCTAATTTGCCCCAATGCTTTTTTCAGATATCATCGGACAAGAGAACATCCGCCTGCAACTGGTACAGGCTGAGCAACAGAACCGGCTGAGCCACGCCATGCTGCTGCTGGCGCCGGAAGGAGCCGGCGGACTGCCCCTGGGACTGGCTTTTGCGCAATACCTGGTATGCGAGAACAAGCAGGAAAAAGATGCCTGCGGACAATGCAGCGCCTGCACCAAGGCATCGCAGTATATTCACCCGGACATTCATTTCTCCTACCCCGTTATTCCGCGCAAACCGGGAGACAAGCCCCTGAGCACCGACTATGCGGCGGAATGGCGCGAGTTCATCTCCACCCACCCCTATGGCAATGCCTATGACTGGCTGCAGTTCATAGGCGCGGAGAACAAGCAGGGTAATATCACCGCCAATGAATGCCACGACATTATCCGCAAGCTGAGCCTGAAAAGCTTCGAAAGCCCTTACAAAATACTCCTCATGTGGATGCCGGAGTACCTGGGCAATGAAGGCAACCGCCTGCTCAAGCTTATCGAAGAGCCGCCGGCCAACACCTTTTTTATACTGGTGGCGGAAAACCAGGAGCAGATACTGGCCACCATCCTTTCCCGTACCCACCTGGTAAAGGTAAACCCGCTGCCCAAAGAGGAGCTGGTGGATGCGCTGGTAAACCGCGCCAAAGCCGCCCCGGCCAGGGCGCGGCAGGCCGCTACCATTGCCATGGGCAATTACCGGGAAGCCATGTACCTGCTGCAGCACGCTGAGGACGATTACCACGAGCTGCTGCGCAACTGGCTCAACTATATTTTTACCGGCAACCGCCCCGCGCTGCAGGCCTGGATAGAACAGATCGCCAGCGCCAAAACCGGCCGCGAGAACCAGAAACAGTTCCTGCGCTACTTCATAAACCTGCTGGAGCACAGCCTGCGCGTGCAGTTCCTGGACCGGCAGTTGCTGGCGTTCTCAGAAGAGGAAATGGACTTTGCTGCCAAGCTCAACAAGCTGGCCAACCTGCAGCAAATGGAACAGATCACGGAGCTGCTGGACAATGCCTGCTACCACATAGAACGCAATGCCAATGCGAAGCTGCTGTTCCACGCCCTCTCCATCCGGCTGCAATATATATTCAGGAATAAGCCGCTGCCGCAGGTGTAAAATTCCAAATTCCAAAACCCAAATTCCAAACTGGAGGCAGGGCACTAATAACATTGAACTGTCCCTGTAGTCAAGAGACTGCCCCCCAATTTGGTTTTTGGAATTTGGGATTTGGGATTTGGGGGAATTTGGGTTTTGGAATTTGGAACTTTTATTTTGGTTACCTTTGTGCGGCCTGTCCTTTGTATTCTATAAAATAAATATGTATTTTGATGGATCAGGACAGGATCGGAATTGATATTTAGTAAAAACAAAATTTAAACTGAAAAATATGGCTTGTGCCGGATGTGGTACGGGTGCGGATGGGAAGCCAGCAGGATGCAAAAGCAACGGAGGATGCAGTAGCGGAGGATGTAACAGGCTTAATGTATTTGATTGGCTGGCCAATATTCCCTTGGGTGATAGCTTAGCACCATTTGACATTATAGAAGTTAGTTTCAATAACGGTAGTAGAAAAGATTTTTTCCGCAATGTTACCAAACAGCACTTTGAAAAAGGGGAGATGGTAACCGTGGAAGGTATCAGCGGCTTCGACGTGGGTACCGTAAGTCTTACCGGCGAGCTGGTAAAGCTCCAGATGAAGAAACGGCGGGCAGAAGATACCCCGGAAGTAAAGAAAGTGCTGCGCCGCCCTACCCCGGAAGACCTGCACCGTTTGAACGACAACAAGGCCCGCGAAAAGGAGGCCCTCATCAAGGCCCGGGCCCTGGCCCGCAACCTGGGGCTGGAAATGAAGCTGACCGAAGTGGAGATACAGGCCGATGGCCGTAAAGCCACTTTCTTCTATACCGCCGATGACCGGGTGGATTTCCGTGAGCTGATCAAAGTATACGCCTCCGAATTCCGCGTAAAGGTGGAAATGCGCCAGATCGGCGCCCGCCAGGAAGCCGGTAAGGTGGGCGGTATCGGCAGTTGCGGCCGCGAGCTGTGCTGCGCTACCTGGCTGTCTGACTTCAAGAGCGTAAACACCACTGCTGCCCGCTACCAGAACCTTTCCATTAACCAGGCAAAACTTTCCGGCCAGTGCGGCCGCCTGAAATGTTGCCTCAATTACGAGCTGGATACCTACCTGGATGCCCTCAAGGATTTCCCGGAAGATGCAGATACCATTGAAACGGCCGCCGGGGTAGCCTCGCTGCAGAAAAGGGACATCTTCAAGAACCTCATGTGGTACAGCTACGAAAGCAGCAACAAACAATATCCTCTAACCATTACCCGTGTAAAGGAGATCCGCCAGCTCAACAAGCAGGGCGTTAAACCCGAAGAGCTGAAAGCGGTGGAAGTAGTGGTCACCAAACCCAAGGAAACAGACCTGGGCTTTGCAGACGTGGTAGGCCAGATCAGCCTGCGCTCCCTGGAAAAGAACTCGCACAAACGCAAGCAAAAGGACCGGGAAAAACAAAGGCAGCAGCAACAACAGAAACAGCAGGGGCAACCGGCATCCAAAAAAGGCGAGCAACGCGGAGGCGGAGGCGGCGACCAGCGGAACAGCCATGGCGGGCAGAAACGCCGGGACCAGAAACCGCAACAGCCGCCCAGGCAGGAACAAAAGCAGGGCCCCCGCCCCGATAATAACCGCCAGGAGTCCAGGGCGCCTAAGGAAAACAAGCCCCGGCCGCCAAGGCACAGGAGCAAAAAATAATGTGCGGATATGCAAATGTGCAGATGAATTGAAGCGAGTCACTCATTTTTTTCATCTGCACATTTGCATATCTGCACATCCGCACATCAATCAGCTTTCCTTCTCAAACAGCAGCTTGTAATAGTACATATTCGTTGCCTCATCGTACCCGCGCTCTATCAGGTCGCGGTCACCGTGTATGTATACGTGAAAGTTGCGGTCCAGCTTCAATACGCTCTTGAATACTTTCTGCTGCTTCTTTACCGCCGGTGCAGATATGTCAAATTCATCCGGTATATCCAGCCGGAACTCCTGCTGGTAGTGCTGCCGGTATTCCTTAAAGGAAGCAATGGCATCCGGGTGACCCAGCACCTCCTGCGCAAAATCATCTACATGGAACTGCTCCTTGTCCTTGAAGTAGCTGGCCGATTTGTTGAGCAGGTCCACCTGGTCTACCCGGCTCATCTCATACTCCGCCGGCAGCTTGTCCTCTATGAACAGCTTGCACATGTTTACGGCGGTCTCCGTCTGGTGGTAGCTGTCCTCCCGGCGCTGCACCTGTAAAAAGGCGTCTTTCCAGTATACCGCCTCGTTCTGCTTGCCGATGCTGTCTATCACGCTCACCTTGTAGCCCTGCTCCCCTTCCAGGTCAAAGATCAGGCATCCTTTATCCAGCTTGTTGATGTTAATGCCATCATCGGAGCTTACCTGGTAGTTATCGCCGGAAAGGAACACTTTCAGGTAGGTATCCCGGTTCTCCGATTTGAAAATGCCGATGGCCGGCGCTTCTTCCCCGTCTGTCAGGCATTTGCTGAAGTAGGCGATATACAGTTCCCCGCCCTTTATTTTAGGGTGCGTGGAATGCTTGTACAGGTGTTTGGCAATGTTCACGGACTGCTCGTAGAAACTCTCCTGGTCCGCAAAAATGCGCTTGCAGTACTGGAATACCTCGTTCAACTGCAGTTCTGCCTCATGAAAAAAACGGAAATACTCCGCGCTGTTGGTAAATGGCTGTATAAAATAGTGCAGCAGCAATTGGCTGATGGTTTCATCCTGCAGCTCCAGCGGAGCCTGAGAACAGATCAACGGCTCATCCTGGGAGGAATTGCCTACTTTATGAATGGCCAGATGCGCCAGATCGGATAACGCTGAAACATGGATCATGGGTGCGAAAATAGTAAAACGGCATACAGGTTGCGCGCCGCAATAAATTTATATAGCTTTACCATTATGCACAAGTTTATCGGTCTGCTGGCGGCGGCCGTTATTGCCAGCCCTGCCCTTGCACAGCAAAAGAAAGCCGGCGCTCCATACCAAGCGCAGGACCTTACGGAAGAAAATATGTTCTCCCAAAACATTGAAGGGCCCAACTTTGATAAGGCCGGCAACCTGTACGTGGTGAACTTCCGGCACGACGGCACCATCGGGAAGATCAGCACCAAAGATGGCAGCGGGGAAATATTCGTGACCCTGCCGGAGGGCAGCACCGCTAACAGCATCGTGTTTAACCGTGCAGGCAATATGTACCTGGCGGATTTCAGCGGGCATAATGTGCTGGAGGTAGACATGCGCACCAAAGCCGTGAAACCCTACGTACACTCCGACCGGTTCAACCAGCCCAATGATATCTGCATCAACCGCAAAGGCCAGCTGTTTGCCTCTGATCCTGACTGGAAGAACAATACCGGCCAGCTATGGCGTATTGACAAAGGCGGCCAGGCCGTGCTGCTGGAGCAGAACATGGGCACCACCAACGGCATTGCCCTCAGCCCCGATGAAAAGACGCTCTACGTGAATGAAAGCGTGCAGCGCAAAATATGGCGGTTTGATGTGGACGATGCGGGCAACCTCTCCAACAAAACCCTGTTTACGGAATTCCCTGATTTTGGTTTTGACGGGATGAAATGCGACAAGGCCGGCAACCTGTATGTGGCCCGCTGGGGCAAAGGCGTGATTGCGATACTATCCCCCCGGGGTCAACTGGTACGGGAAGTGCCGCTGAAAGGCAAACAGTGCAGCAACCTTATTTTTGGCGGCAGGAACAAAAAGACCGTGTATGTAACCCTCCAGGACAGGAAGTGCATTGAGATGTTCAGGATACCATAGTTGGCGGTTGTTAGCCTTTAGCTGCCAGCTTTAGCTAATGGGCAAAAGCTGGCAGCCAACAGCTAAATATTCAGTCCGCCGCAGGCGCTGATCACCTGGCCGGTCAGGTAGGCGCCCATGTCGGATGCCAGGAACAGGCATACATTGGCAATATCTTCCGGCTTGCCAAAACGGCCCAGCGGTATTTTTTCTATGTAGGTTTTAGCGCCGTCCCCGTCCTGCAGGTAGTGCGTCATATCCGTTTCAATAAATCCCGGCGCTACGGCATTGCAGCGCACGTTGCGGCTGCCCAGCTCCTGCGCAATGGATTTGGTGAACCCGATGATGCCGGCCTTGGACGCGGCATAGCTGCTCTGCCCCGCATTGCCCTTGATGCCGATGATGGAGCTCATGTTGATGATCACGCCATTCTTGGCTTTCATCATCGGGCGTATGACATGCTTGGTCATGTTGTATACGCTCTTCAGGTTAATATCCATTACATCATCCCACTGGTCGGGGCTCATGCGCAGCAGCAGGTTGTCTTTTGAAATACCGGCGTTGTTCACGCAAATATCCACGGCGCCAAAATCCTTCAGCACCTCCGCTACCAGCGCTTCACAATCTTCGTACAACCCGGCGTTGGACTTGTAAGCCTTTGCCTTTACTCCCTTGGCCTGCAGCTTTTGTTCCAGGGCTTTGGCCTTTTCATCAGAGCTGAGGTAAGTAAATGCTACATTGGCTCCCTGCTCGGCAAATTTCTCCGCGATCGCTTCTCCAATTCCACGGCTGGCACCTGTTACAATAGCAACTTTGTTCTCCAGTAATTTCATGAAATAATTAATAATTAAGAATGAATAATTAATAATCTTAGTGCTGGCCTCCGTTAATTATCCGGGTGCGCAAACTGCAGTATCTCCTCCACGTAATGCCTTTCATTATTCAGGCGCGGCACCTTGTGCTGCCCGCCCAGCTTGCCCTTGCTCTTCAGCCATTCGGTAAAGGTGCCTTTGGGCAGCACATGCACCACCGGCATGCGCAGCGCAATATCCTTATGCCGCTTGGCCTCGTAGTCTGAATTAATGGATTGCAGCATGCTGTCCAGCGCCTGTGTGAACTGCTGCAGGTCGCAGGGCATTACATCAAACTCCAGCAGCCACTCATGCCCGCCGTTGCCACGCTCGCTGAAGTAGATGGGCGCCGCCGTATAGTCATTCACCACGGCCCCGGTCACCTCGCAGGCATGGGCAATAGCCCGGTCGGAATTCTCCACGATCAGCTCCTCGCCAAATGCGTTGATGAACGATTTAGTGCGGCCGCTCACCTTGATGCGGTAGGGCGCCAGGGATACGAACTGTATGGTATCGCCTACCAGGTAGCGCCACAGCCCGCCGTTGGTGCTGATAATCAACGCGTAGTTCCTGCCCAGCTCCACCTCCTGCAGTTGCAGGGTGCGGGGCTGTTCCTTGCCGTATTCCTCCATGGGCATGAATTCGTAGAAGATGCCATGGTTCAGGAACAGCAGCAATCCCTCCTGCCCGATGATGTCCTGCGCGGCAAAAAAACCTTCGGAGGCATTGTAGGTTTCCTGGTAGTACATGTCCGGCTTGCGGATCAGTTGCCTGAACTGTTCGCGGTAAGGCGTGAAGCTCACGCCGCCGTGCATGTACAGCTCTATATCGGGCCATACGTCCGCCAGGTTGTCGGTGCCGGTCAGCTCAAAAATGCGCTTTATCAGCACCAGGGTCCAGGTAGGTACGCCGGCGATGGAAGTAACGTTCTCGTGTATAACGGCATTGGCCATACGCTCTATTTTCTCTTCCCATTCGTCCATCAGGGCAATGGAAAGGTCCGGCGTGCGGATCATGTTGCCGTAGAAAGGCATGTTCTGCAGCATTACCGCGCTCAGGTCGCCGTAATAGGAGTCGCTGTCCGGCGAGAGCTTGTTCACCTGGTGGCTGCCGCCTATCACCAGCGATTTGCCAGTGAGCAGGTCGGAGTCCGGGAAGTTGTTGTAGAACAGGGACAGCACATCCCTGCCGGAACGGTAATGGCATTCGTCCAGGCTCTCGATGGATACCGGGATGAACTTGCTTTTATCTGCCGTAGTGCCGCTGGATTTTGCGAACCACTTGATAGGCGTGTTCCACAGTACATTCTGCTGCCCTTCCATTACCCGCTGTATATAAGGTTTGATGGAATCGTAATTGTGCACGGGCACCCTTTGCTTGAACTCGTCTATCTTGAAGATGCTGGAAAAGCCATATTGTTTGCCAAACTCCGTATACTGGGCGGCACTGATCAAACTTTGAAAAACCTGCTGCTGCACCTGTAAGGGATATTGCATAAAATGCTCTATGCGTCCCATACGCAAACGCGCCAACTGAGATATTGCAGGACTTAAAATTCTCATAAGAAGAAGAATACAGTTAGTTTATTGTTGTTTTGCGGCTTCGTCCAGGTAATTTTTACGGCGCAGGATGAAATTTTGTCCAAGATACACTTTTCTTACCTGTTCATCCGCCGCCAGCTCTTCCGCGGTGCCGGCTTTCAGTATCTTCCCTTCAAACAATAAATATGCCCTGTCCGTGATAGACAGCGTTTCCTGTACGTTATGGTCTGTAATAAGAATGCCAATGTTCTTGTACTTGAGCCGCGCTACAATGGACTGTATATCCTCCACGGCAATAGGGTCAATGCCGGCAAACGGCTCATCCAGCAAAATGAACTTGGGGTCTACCGCCAGGGCCCTGGCTATCTCCGTACGCCGGCGTTCGCCACCGCTCAGCACATCACCCGGGCTTTTGCGCACGTGCTGCAGGCGGAACTCGTTCAGCAGGGACTCCAGCTTCTCCTTTTGCGCGGCCTTTTTCATGCCGGTCATTTCCAGCACGGCGGCTATATTGTCCTCCACGCTCAGCTTGCGGAACACGGAAGCCTCTTGCGGCAGGTAGCCTATGCCCATCTGCGCCCGCTTGTACATGGGCAGCTTGGTAATATTCACATTATCCAGGAAGACCTCTCCCTCATCCGGCTTTATTAAGCCCACCACCATGTAAAAAGTGGTGGTCTTGCCCGCTCCGTTCGGGCCCAGCAACCCTACTATCTCCCCTTGTGTTACTTCTACAGACACGTGGTTCACGACGGTTCTGTTGCGGTACCGCTTAACTAACTGATCTGTATGAATTTTTAATACCATATGTTCAAACTTAGCAAAAATAACCATTTAACTAAGATTATATTATTTTTGCCCGTCATAAAAATAAGGCGCCGGAATTATGAACCCGGGCAGAAAAGACCTTACTCAAACAGGGGCGGGTTCATGCGAGGTTCCATGAGGTTTCTAAAAAGACAAAAAACTACGAATGAAGGTAACAGAACATATTGCACAGGCAAAGGACACCCTTATCTCTTTCGAGATATTGCCGCCCCTGAAAGGTAAAAGCATAGAGTCTATCTACGACCACCTGGACCCCTTAATGGAGTTCAAGCCGGCTTTCATTAACGTTACGTACCACCGCAGCGAGCATATGTTCAAGAAACGGGGCGACGGCTCCTTCGAAAAAGTGGAGATCCGCAAGCGGCCCGGCACCGTAGGCATTTGCGCCGCCATTATGAACCATTACAACGTGGATGCCGTGCCCCACCTGATCTGCGGGGGCTTTAGCCGGGAGGAAACGGAGAACGCGCTCATAGACCTTAACTTCCTGGGCGTGGACAATGTACTGGTGCTGCGCGGAGACGCGCCCAAGAACGAAACCTTCTTTGAGCCCCATCCCGACGGCCACCGCTATGCCTTAGAGCTGCTGCAGCAGGTGGTGAACATGAACAACGGCGTATACCTGGAAGAGGACCTGCAGGAAGGGGTAAAGACCAAGTTCTGCATAGGCGTGGCCGGCTATCCCGAAAAGCATTTTGAGGCGCCCAATATGCAAACAGATATCGCCCACCTGAAAAGAAAAGTGGAAAAAGGTGCCGACTACATCGTAACGCAGATGTTCTTCGACAACCAGAAATTTTTTGATTTTGTGACCAAATGCCGGGACATGGGTATTACCATCCCTATTATTCCCGGTCTCAAGCCCATTACCTCCAAAAAGCAGCTTACCGTGCTGCCCCGCACCTTCCATGTAGACATCCCGGACGAGCTGTCTACTGAAATACTGAAATGTAAAACAGACAAGGAAGTGGAAGAAGTAGGCACCCAGTGGCTCATACAGCAGTCCCGGGAGCTGAAGCAGTTCGGCGTACCGGTGCTGCACTACTACACCCTGGGCAAGCCCAAAGTGGTAAAAAGAGTGGTGGAAGCAGTGGTATAAAAAATGCCATTACGTGGAAACGCAGTGGCATGTACGCATAACTGTCACACTTTTTGTTTTTTTGTCCTATGTCGATGATAGTGTTATTACTGGTAAGACGGACAAGCGGCGCCATTCCCCTAGACAGCACGCATAAAAAAACCGTCCCGCTGAAAGCAGGACGGTTAATGGTGTCTTAGTTGTGTACTATATCTCTATTATGGTTATTTCTTTGTCTTGAACAGGTAACCAACGCTGATACCGAAGTAGCCGTTTTTGGACTTGGTGCCGTTAGGATCTACATCTGTTAAGCCCAGGCTGTAGTTTACGCTGAACAGCAGGCCGTTTTTCAGCTCGTAACCAGCAATGAAGTTGGCGCCGGCATCCATTCTTTTACCATGGATATCCTCATCGGTTTCGCCCAGCTCCTCATCTTTTTTGCCGTCAAACTTCACATCCACTTCGCCGTATTTGCCGCTCAGGCCCATAGCCAGGTAGGGGCCAAAACCGCCGAATATTTTACCGGCGCCCAGCTCGTGCTTGTACAGGAAGTTTACCGGCAGTTCCAGGTAGGTCAGCTTAAAGCTCTCATCAATGCCTTCAGCCTTATAACCTTTAGTGCTTACCAGTAACTGGGGTTGCAGGGCAAAGTTCTCTGCCAGCTCAAAATCGGCAATAGCGCCGGCATGCCAGGCAGCCAGCCTTTTAACGCCATCGCTCTCGTCAAAGCTCATTTTGGCGCTGCTGAAGCCAGCTTTCACGCCAAAGGATACCTGGGCATAGGAGGACAGGGTTCCCAACAGGGCCAACAGGGCTAATACTACATTTTTTTTCATTCGTTGATAGTTTTTGGTTAAGGTCTCATGGAACCGCTCCACCGGCCGGCGAATCAATTCCATTCGTTTGAATTGGTTTTAAGTAATGGTTAAAAATCTTGTGAAAACCGTTTTAGTTTTTTAAAAGCGACGCAAAGATAGTTTGTATATTTAATTTTTATAATTTGTTTTTTATAAATATTAGTTTATTTTATCAATTTTATCTTGCTGCTCCTATGTATATATGGGTATAAACAAGAAAGACCTGCCAGGTTTAAAAAACCTGGCAGGTCTTTACAGACTAAAAGAGCAGGGCCTGATTAATAATTAATAATCTTCCCGGTTTAGTAAAAAGCCCAGGCTCAGGCCCAGGTACCGGTGCTTTAAGGTGCTGTTGGACGATTTGTCCACATCCGTCATTCCCAGGCTGTAATTGGCGCCTATCATCACAAAATTGTTCAGCTCCAGCCCCAGCATAAAGTTGGCGCCGGCATCCCAGCGCCGCAATTGTGTGTTGGTGGAAATAATGCCGGTTTGGTCATTAAAGCTGATATCCTGCTCGGTATTTTGCACCACCTTGCCATTGTAGCGGATACCCAGCTCATATTTGCCCTCCAGGCCATACCCCACATAGGGGCCGGCGCCAATGGCTATCTTCCCGAAGCTTAACGGTATCTTATATACGATATTCAGCGGCAGCTCCAGGTAATGCAGCTTTACACTGCTGGCTACGGGCAGGTATACCCCGGAAAGCCGGGCATCGTCCGGCCGTTCAAAATTTGCGCCTTTGGTAAGGTAGCGTACTACCGGCTGCAGGTAAAAGTTGTGCGTCACCGGGATATTCAGCAGGAAGTCCGCATGCCAGCTCTTTAACCGGCCGGGGGTGCCCATGCCATTGTATTTATAGCCGATGGTGGGGTCTTTGTACTCCATGTCCGCCATGGTATAGCCGCCCCGGAAGCCTATGCTGATCTGGGCATGAAGAGGCGTACCGGCTGCAACAGCCAGCAGGATAAATAGTGTAAAAATTTTCATGCATCTGTCCTGTTTAAAATGTGAAAAACCTATGAAAACTCAGTTTATACTTCAGGGTAAACACTACTTTCGACGACTCCGGGCTAAAGTACGCAATTAAACCGTAAAGGTTTAAGCGTTAACATAAAAAAAACAGGCTGTTCTTTTAAAACAGCCTGTTTAGCAGATTTGTTCTGTGATTTACCGGGTTCCTTACCTGCCACCGAATTTATAACCTACAGACACGCCGAAGGAGGTGTTCTTCCAGGAAAAATCCTCGCCTGCTATCTCCTTTTCGCTGGCTACGTTCACCAGGCCCAGGTCTGTGTTCAACCCGAAATAAAGGCCCTGCGGCAACTCATAGCCCACCTGTATGCCGGCGCCGGCATCAAAACGGCTTAGCTTGTACGCACCGGATTCGTCGTCAAAAGCTTTCAGGTCTCCGCTAAGGTTGCCTATACCGCCTTTGTGTTTGCCACCCAGGCCATAAGCCAGGTATGGGCCTACGCCCAGCACCAGGTTACCTGTGCCTACCTGTGGTTTATAAGTGAACAGGATGGGCAACTGCAGGTAGGACAGCGTGGTTTTGAAATCGCTGTTGTCCTTGTTCTTACCGCCTTTGCCGGCATACAATAAACCGGTGCCGATAAAGAACTCGTCCGCCAGCGGCAGGTCGGCAGTGATCCCCGCCCTTACGCCTACGAGCAAGCTGCTGGTTTCCTTGTCACCGGCATATTTTTGCGTAACACTGGAAAAGTTGGGCCCTGCCACAACTCCCCATTTTACCTGTCCGAAAGAAAGTCCTGCAATAAGCATGGCAGCTACAGATAGCAACGTCTTTTTCATCTGTTAATGTTTAAGTGGATTTTTTAGTCAGTTTTTTTAAAAACTATATTTGATTTATATACAAAAGTGGATGAACAATTGTTTAAAACAGGAAGCCGGCGGATACGCTGAATACGCGGTGTTTGCTCTTGTTGGAGCTCCCGTCGTCCGCACCTGAATTGATCTTGTTAAAGCCCATACCATACTGGGCGGAGAGCAGGAAGTGAGAGATCTCGGCGCCCACCATTACGTTGCCGCCCCAGTCAAAGCGTTTGTACTTGTTCCATCCCTGGTTGGGATCATCGTTATTAAACGGCGTATCGTCGTCCCATTCAATACCGTCATCGCCGGAAGTGCTTACCAGGCCGTTGTTGAACTCATACTTGTTCTTACCGGCCACCCCGAAAGCAAAATAGGGGCCAATACCGGCAAAAAGCCGTGCGTCTGTGCCTACCGGTATTTTACCTACAAAGTTCAGTGGTATTTCTATGTACTGCGGGTTGGTGGTGTACTTGGAGTAAGGGTCGGTTACTGTTGGATTGTCCTTGTCGCCGGACTCAAGCTTGGAACCCTTGCTGCTATAAAATACACCGGGTTGAAAAGATAATACGTTTTGGATCAGTGGCATATCGGCAATAACCCCGATATGATAGGCGGGCAGCGTTCTGTTCTCATCTACAGACCCATCATTGTCTACTGATATGTTTGCCAGGTTCAGGCCACCTTTCACACCTACTCTAACCTGGCTCATGGCCCCCAGTGAAAGGGCCAGGGCTGCAAAGGACAGGATGATTGCTTTGGTCATAAACTATACGTTTTGTTCCGGAGCATACGAACCAAAGACTATGCCAAATGTTTTTTTTGAAAATTTATCTTGTTGATTGTAAGTACGTTGCAACAGGCATATATTAAATATGCCCTCCCGGGGAGGAGGGCATATCCAGGTATCTTTCCTATAGTGTTCCCGGAGTTTTCCCCCTGGAACAAGCGGTAATATAGCGGTGAGGTCCCGGTAAGGTCCCGTGGAATTTAACGTGTAGGCAATGCGGAAGCCGTTCCCTGCGCCAGGCGTTCCAGGAAGCCGTTCAATTGCTGTACGCCCAGGCGCTTGGCCAGGATCTTTTTCTTTTCATCCAGCAGGTATACTACCGGTGTGCTATACACGTCATACAGGCGGCGGTAGTTGCTCTGCGATTGCGGGTCCCAGGCATGTATCCAGCCATCCAGTTGATGGCGGTGGATAAAATCCAGCCACTCCTCGCGGGTACCGTCTGTTTTTACGCCTACCATTACTACGCCCATGTCCTTCCAACTGGCTTTATAGGCGGAGTCCAGGCGGGGTATCTCTGTTTTGCAATGCCCGCAGGTAGGGTCCCAGAAAACCAGCACGGTATATTTTGCTTTGGTGCCGTACAGGGAAAGCGGCCTGGCCGTGGAATCCTGCATGTCCAGCGGGGGCGCCTGCTGCCCTATGAGGTTGGGCGCTATGGCATAGGCCCTTGAAATGATCTTGTTCAACTGCTCATTGTTCAGCCAGTAAGCATCTCCCGGCACATAATATTTTTCCACGAGGTGCACAAACACGGCGTCCATGCCCATGTACTGCGAGGTTTCATAATGGTAGGTAAGCCACCACAGCACGTATTTGAACATTTCCCTGTCCTGCCGGGCCTGCGCCAGCAGGGTATCGCACTCCGCTATAATGGAGTCCGGCTCCATGGGCACCAACTGGGTGAAATATTTCTGCAGCTTGCCTTCCAGCACCGGTGTGCGCACCAGGCGGCCGTCTGCCAGGTTCACCTCATCCCAGTAATGCGATTTGAAATAGCGGTAGGCAAAGGCGGAATCCGCATCAGCCGGTTTAGGCGGCACTTCCGGCTCCTTCATGGCCCTGAATATGCTGGTGAGCAGGGAGGACGGGTGCTTTTGCATGAAATCATGCCGGTAGTCCTGTATCCTCCTGTTCAGCGCTGTTTGTATGGGCCGGGCGCGCGCAGTGTCTGCCGCTGTCCTGGCAGCCAGCGCCTCCTGTATCTGCCGGCTCTCGGGGGCCAAGGTAGCCAGGAAGCGGTTATATTCCAGGAAAAGGTCGTTTTCCGGGGAGGTCTTGTACACGGTTTTGCCAACCAGGTCCGTGGTATCCACGCTTACAGTAAACACCTGCTGCTTGTCCAGCAGCATTTCAAAGTAACGCTGCTTGCCGGGAAACACAACCAGGTAGATACCGCCGGGCAGCGGCTCCTTACCTTCCAGCACAGCGGTACCGCTGGCGTCGATCATCGCGGAATCCGCCAGGAAGGTGCCTTTACCCATGTAATGCGCCAGGAACATCTTGCCGCCGGTATATTGGCTGAACTTAACCGTAAGACGGTATCCCTGGGCCTGTAACTGCGCCTGGCTGTAAATAAAAATGATGATAAAAAACAAAAGTTTACGCATAGGATTGTAGGATATGTAAATGTATAATGATAAACCCGGAATGTAAAATATAAAACCCGCCGCAACCTGCAAGTCATCAATTGTTGAACGGCAGCGCAACCGCCCAAAACCTGCCGCGCCTACTGGCGGCTTGCTGCTAAAAAGACTACCTTTGCATCCGTGAGGAAAAAAAACGTAGTACTGGAAAAAGTACCTGTAAGCGCTTATGCGGCAGAGGGTAAAGCCCTGGCGCGTAAAGACGGGAAAGTTATATTTATAGAAGGCGGCGTGGTGCCCGGCGATGTGGTGGATATCCGGCTCAGTAAGAACAAAAAGGACTGGGCGGAAGGCAGGGCCGTGCATATCCATGAATACTCCAGCCAGCGCGTAACGCCTTTCTGCGAGCATTTTGGCGTGTGCGGCGGCTGCAAATGGCAGATGCTGCCCTACTCCCTGCAACTGGAATACAAGCAGCAGCAGGTGGCGGATCACCTGCAGCGCATAGGCCGCCTGGAGCTGCCGCCTATACAGCCCATCCTGGGCTCGCAGCACAGCACGCAGTATCGCAACAAGCTGGAGTTTACCTTCAGCAACAAGGCCTACCTCCTGCAGGAGGAGATAGCGGAGGACGGCACCATTCCCCGTCGCAATGCCCTGGGCTTTCATGTGCCCCGGCTCTTTGACAAGGTGCTGGACATCCGCACCTGCCACCTGCAGCAGGAGCCGGTGAACCAGATCCGCAATACCATCCGGGAATATGCCATTGCCCATGATCTTGCTTTCTATGATATCCGGGCGCAGCAGGGATGGCTGCGCAACCTGGTGGTGCGCATCTGCACCACGGGCGAGGTAATGGTGAACCTGGTGATCCATTACGAGGATGAGCCGGCCCGCAAGGCGCTGCTGGACCACCTGCTGGCCAGCGTGCCGGGCATTACTACCGTGGTGTATACCATCAATCCTAAGAAGAATGATAGTATCTTTGACCTGGAGCCCCGGGTATATTACGGCAAAGGATATGTGGAAGAGCGGCTGGAAGATTTTGTCTTCAAAATAGGCCCCAAATCTTTTTTCCAGACCAATACCTACCAGGGCGTTACCCTGTACCAGGTTACCAGGGACTTTGCAGCACTAACAGGAACGGAAATTGTGTATGACCTGTATTGTGGTACCGGCAGCATCGGTATTTTTGTATCCCGTAAAGCCGGCAAGGTGATCGGTATAGAGCTGGTGAAAGAGGCCATAGATGATGCCCGGGAAAATGCGGCACGCAACCAGGTGGATAATGCGGCCTTCTTTGCCGGCGATGTAGTGGATATCTGTGATGATGATTTTTTTGCACAGCACGGACAGCCGGACGTGATCATTACCGACCCCCCACGGGCAGGTATGCACGAAAAGCTGGTTGGCAAACTGTTGCAGATAGCAGCGCCCAAAATAGTATATGTAAGCTGTAACCCTGCCACGCAAGCCAGGGACCTCGCCCTGCTCAGCGGGCTATACCAGGTAACAAAAGTACAGCCCGTAGATATGTTCCCGCATACACACCATATCGAGAACGTAGTATTGTTAGAGAAAAAAAGCTAATAGCTCATAAAAAAGACCCGTTAATACGATGAACGAATTCAGGCCCGGCAGATTTGAGATTCTCCCCCTGGTGATCAAAAACCTCCTGATCATCAATGGATTGGTATACCTGGCACAGATCACCCTTGAACCTATGATGGGCGACTGGATCATAGACACATTTGCCCTGCATTACTGGGGCTCGGACCTGTTCCGCCCGCACCAGGTCATTACCCACCTGTTCATGCACGGCTCCATCGGCCACCTGTTCATGAATATGTTTACCCTCTGGATGTTTGGCAGCACCCTGGAAAACGTATGGGGCCCCAAGAGGTTCCTGATATTTTACGTGATCTGCGGTATAGGCGCCGCCATGTGCCACATGGGCGTGCTCACCTATGACAACATCCACCTTACCCGCGATGCGCAGGCTTTCCTGCAGGACCCCACCTACTCCAATTTTGCACTGCTGGACCGCAAGTACGATCTCAGCTCCGGCACCTTTACGGCGGAAAGCCTGAAGAACGCGCTGGCCATGGCCCCGGGCAATCCCCAGGTGATACAGGACGCCCAGGTGTTTGTACAGGCTTTTGTGGCCGAATTCCGCAACACGGCCACACTGGGCGCATCCGGCGCGGTATACGGCATCCTGTTCGCATTCGGCTACCTGTTCCCGAACAGCCTTATTTTCCTGTATTTCCTGTTCCCCCTGAAGGCGAAGTACTTTGTTGGCATATTGATTGTATTGGAACTGTTCTCGGGCATACAAAACTCCGCCGGCGATAATGTGGCGCACTTTGCGCATCTGGGTGGCGTGCTGTTTAGCTTCCTTTTACTGAAGTACTGGAACAGGAACAACCGGCGACATTTTTATTAGGGGTGATGGCCCTTCACCTTTCCTAATTTTGTAACTTTATAGTAAAGTGATCGTAGCATGCGTACAGTGCAAAAAGAACGGATTCCCAGCCTGACTTTAGGAGAAGAGCGGAACATTGTTACCCAGATCCTGGTCGTAAATCTCACGGTGTTTATACTGCTGTTGTTCACCCGGGTTATTTATAACATGGAAGGTTACACCACGGAGCGGTTTAACCAGGAGATACTCACCTGGACCACCCTGCCCGCCAACCCGGCGCGCCTGCTTACCCGCCCCTGGACGCTGATCACTTTCATGTTTTCGCATATCAGTTTCTGGCAGATTTTCAGCAACATGGTATGGCTGTGGTGCTTTGGTTCCCTGCTGCAAAACCTGGCCGGCTACCAGCGCATCCTGCCACTGTACCTCTTTGGCGGCGTTTGCGGGGCCATCTTTTATGTAATGGGCATGCACGCCATACCGGGCTTTGAATCCCTGCTGCCGCAGGGCGCCATGATAGGCGCGGGCGCCAGCGTAATGGCTCTGGCCATTGGCGCTACCACCGTTGCTCCCGGCTACCGCATATTTCCCATGCTGGGCGGCGGCATTCCCTTATGGGTGATCACGATCGTTTTCGTAGCCTTGCACGTAGGCGCCCATATCTACTCCCCCAACGATAGCTACCAGACCTATTTCCCTGCCCTGATAGGCGGCGGCCTTACCGGCTTCCTCTACATGCTGCAGTGGAAAAAGGGCAGGGACTGGGGCGCCGGCCTGAACCGCCTCACCTACAAAGCCACCCACATTTTCCACCCGGCAGAGCAGGAGCACCCGGACGTAACTATGGTGAAGAAAAGGCTGAACACCCCGGGCGCCAACAATCCCTACCGTAAGGTGGGCAATGTACCGGAGCAACGCCTGAACGAAATACTGGACAAGATCAATGAGCAGGGCATGCACTCCCTTACGCCGGAAGAACGCGAAACCCTTTTCCGGGCCAGCCGCCAGGGAAGTTGAACAGCCTCACAGCGCCCCGCAGATAATAATGTAAAATTTACACAGCCGCATAGGGTAATTTTCACGCATTTGCCTTATTTTTATAAGGTTAAGTAATTCAATGCCATAACCCCTGTTTCGTGAAACTATTGCATGTCTTTATTCCCCGACTGCTGCTTTGCTGCAATGGCCTGTTAATAGCTGCGCTGTTAACTTCCGCCTGGCTGCCCTACATCAGCCCGCATTATTGGTGGCCCAGCGGCTTTGCCGGCCTGCTGTTTCCTGTACTGCTGTGCATCACGCTCGTGTTCATCCCCATCTGGATCTTGTATAAAAAATGGTATTACTGGCTGTGCCTTGCGGCTATCGCGCTCTGCTACAAGGCCATACTGGTAAGCGTATCCCTCCGCCCCGCGGAGGAGATGGCTGCCGGCAGCCAACCGGTCCCGCATTTTACCGTAATGACCTTCAACACCAGCAGCATGGGCGTGAAAGGTTACCGGCTGGACAAGGAGCTGCACAGCGGCATCCTGCAAACATTGAAAGCGGCCAGCCCGGACCTGCTCTGCCTGCAGGAATTCTATACCAACGATGATCCCGCGCTTACCAATAATATTGCCGCCATACAGCAGCAGTTGGGCTACCCTTATTACTACTTTACCTCGGACAAAACGCAGTGGAACACCTGGCATTACGGCATCATTCTTTTTTCCCGCTATCCCGTGATACATGCCCGTAAAGTGCCCTGCGGCTACAGCGAGGCCGGTAGCGGCAGCAGTATCCTGGAAGCGGATGTACGGGTTCACGGCGATACCATCCGGGTCTGCACCGCCCAGTTGCGCTCCTATATGTTCAATGCGGCAGACCTGGCCCAGCTACACGCCATCAAAACGATGGACGGCCGCCGCGCGGAGCTGCCTGCGGCACGCTCCCTGCTGTCCAGGATGCGGCACACCTTCAGCGCACGGGCGGAGCAGGCCCGCCTGCTGCAACGCCTGGCGGAGCAAAGCCCCCATCCCGTTATTGTTTGCGGCGACCTGAATGATACCCCCGTTTCCTATACCTACTACACGCTCAGCCGCCACCTGCAGGATGCGTTCCTGCAAAAGGGCAGCGGTACAGGGCGCACGCTTTCCTTCCTGTCGCCCACACTGCGTATTGATTATATTCTCGCGCACAGCCGGTTCAATATACACGGCTACCGCACCTTTCACCATCCTTTATTTGAACATTTCCCTGTGATGGCAAGTTTTTCTTTAAAGAAAAAGACCTGACAGGTTTTTAAAACCTGACAGGTCTCCACTTTATTATTCCCTATCTTTAAGCCCAAAAGTGTCTGGTAACAGGTGAGATTTATCCGATTATTCACAAAAGGAGTTTTACTGGCGATCAACACAGGGGTTGTACTACTGTTCCTGCTGGCCTGCCTGGCGCCCTGGATATCGCCGGAACGCTGGTGGCCTATCAGCTTCATCACCCTCCTGTTTCCTTACCTGTTGCTGCTGGTGGTGCTGTTCTTTTGCTGCTGGGTAGTGTTCAAGATAAGATACAGCCTGCTGTCCCTGGCCGCTATACTGGTTGGCTGGAAATCCATCAGCGCCTTTATTGCCTTTAACTGGCCGGATGCGGAAAAACAGTTTACCGCGCCGGACAACAGCATTACGGTGATCAGCTACAACGTAGGACTGTTTGGCCTGTACCGCGAAAAGGACAGCAAGTACAACCGGCAGGCCATGTTTGCGCTCATAAAAAAACAGTCGCCGGATATTGCCTGCTTCCAGGATTTTTATACTTCGGAAAAAAAACACGACTTCAACAACCGGGAAGATATATCCCGGGAGATGCGGCTGCCCTACCGCTATTTTTCCAGCGATTTTAACCGCGACGGCATGCAGCACTGGGGCTCCATCATCTTTTCCCGTTACCCCATTGTGCAGTCTGAAAAAGTAAAGCTCTCCAGGGGCCCGCTCAGCGAAAGCATGATCTATGCAGACGTGGTGCGGGGCAGGGATACCATCCGTATCATCAACATGCACCTGGAGTCTTACCGTTTCAATGAAAAGGACTACCGCTCTATTGAAAAGATCAGGAACCAGGAAGATACCGGCCTGGTGGCGGCCAAAAGCATCATCCAGAAAATGAAGGAAGCCTTTCAGCGCCGGGGCCGGCAGGCGGATATCGTGGCGGACTTCATCCGTAAAAGCCCGTACCCCGTGGTGGTATGCGGCGACTTTAACGATACGCCCGCATCCTATACCTATTTCAAGATCAGGGACGGCCTGCAGGACGCCTTCCTCAAAAAAGGCACCGGCATAGGCCGCACCTTTACCGGGCTGGCCCCTACCCTGCGCATTGACTACATACTGCCGGATAAAGCATTTACCGTGAACAGCTTCCGCAAGATCAACTCCGATCTCAGCGATCACTACCCGGTTATTGCCAATCTTACGCTGCAGGCTGACAGCACTTCCGCTGATCACTAAGCAGCCAACCGCAAACAAGTAATCACTATCTTTGCAATCCCGGAAATAATGGATTATGTCGGAATTAAAAATATACAACTCACTGCACCGTCAAAAGGAAGTATTTAACCCTTTATATCCCGGGCATGTAGGCATGTACGTTTGCGGGCCTACGGTATCCGGCGAGTCGCACCTGGGCCATGCGCGTCCCTATATCACGTTCGATGTGCTGTTCCGCTACCTGCAGCACCTCGGCTACAAGGTGCGCTATGTACGCAACATTACGGATGCCGGCCACTTCGAGGAAGAAGGCCGCGCCGCCGAAGATAAAATTGCCAAAGGCGCGCTCCTGGAAAAACTGGAGCCCATGGAGCTGGTACAGAAATACACGAATCTGTACCACTGGGCCATGCACCAGTTCAACTGCCTGGAGCCCAGCATAGAACCTACCGCCACCGGTCATATCCTGGAGCAGATAGAAATGATCAAAAAGATCATGGAAAAAGGTTATGCCTACGAGGTGAACGGCTCCGTTTACTTTGACGTAAAGAAATATGCGGAAGGGCATGACTACGGCATACTGAGCGGCCGCGTGCTGGAAGATATGCTGGAAACCACCCGCGAGCTGGAAGGCCAGGACGAGAAAAGGAACAAGGTGGACTTTGCCCTCTGGAAAAAGGCCCCGCCGGAGCACCTCATGCGCTGGAACAGCCCCTGGGGCGAAGGCTTTCCCGGCTGGCACATTGAGTGCTCCGCCATGAGCGGCAAGTACCTCGGCCGGCAGTTCGACATTCACGGCGGCGGTATGGACCTGCAGTTCCCCCATCATGAATGCGAAATAGCCCAGAGCGAGATCGCCAACGGCGAACTGATGGCCCGCTACTGGATGCACAACAACATGATCACCATCAACGGGCGCAAGATGGGCAAGGCCTACAACAACACCATCAAGCTCACGGAAATATTTGCCGGTACCCACCCGCTGCTGGAAAGGCCCTACAGCCCGATGACCATCCGGTTCTTTGTGCTGCAAACTCATTACCGCAGCACGCTGGACTTCTCCAACGAAGCCCTGCAGGCGGCGGAAAAAGGCCTGCAGCGCCTGTGGGCCGCCTTTGACGTGCTGCAGAAGCTGAGCTATGCAACCAACGGCAGCCCGGTAAATGAGGAGCTGGACAAGCAGGTGCAGCAATGGTGCCAGGAGTGCCATGCGTTCATGGACGATGACATTAACACCGCCAAGGTGCTGGCCAACCTCTTTGAGCTGGCGCCGGTGATCAACTCCCTGAAAGGCGGGCAGATAAAAATGCACGAGATCAGCGAAGCCAGCTTCCACCTGCTGCAAAAGACCTGGCAAACCTTTTTAATTGATATACTGGGCCTGCAGCCGGAAACGCTGGTAACGGATAACAGCAAGTTGGACGGCGCCCTGCAACTGCTGATCGAAATGCGGAAAGAAGCAAAGCTGAGAAAAGACTACGCCACCTCCGACAAGATACGCAACCAGTTGCTGGCCATCGGCATACAACTGAAAGATGAAAAGGACGGTAGCGTAAGCTACAGCATTCTATAAATACCATATTCACCAGGAACGTGTTTAAGCAACCTACTCTTTGGACAATCATCGCCGGCATGGCCTTACTTACCTTTGCCTGCCAGCCCTCAGCAAATAACGGGAACAGCGATTCGGAGGACAATACCACCATATCTGCCGTGAAAGTACCTGCTTTTAACGCGGACAGCGCCTATGCCTATACCGCCAAACAGGTGAGCTTTGGCCCCCGCATTCCCAACACACCCGCGCAGGAGCAATGCGCGGACTGGCTGATACAGACCCTGCGCCCGCTGGCAGACACTGTATATGTGCAGCGCACCACCGTAACCGGCCCTCAAAAAACGGCGCTGCCCTGCATCAATATCATTGGCGTTTTTAACCCGGCGGCTACCCAGCGCATCCTGCTGCTGGCCCACTGGGATACCCGGCCCCACGCGGACCAGGACGCTTTTGACAAAACGAAAAAGCTGGACGGGGCGGACGATGGCGCCAGCGGCGTGGCTGTACTGCTGGAGCTGGCCCGGCAGTTTCACCGGGAAAAGCCCAACATTGGCGTAGACCTGCTGCTGACCGATGTGGAAGACTCCGGCGTGAGCGAGGAGGAGAACAGCTTTTGCCTAGGCACACAGTACTGGGCCCATCACCCGCATGTGCCCGGCTACAAGGCCAATTACGGTATCCTCCTGGATATGGTTGGCGGGCGCGGCTCCCAGTTCTACATGGAAGCTACCTCCCAGCAATATGCGCTGGGCCCCATGAAAGCTTTCTGGGACGTGGCTAACAAGCTGGGCTACTCGGACTATTTCCGTTACGAAGGCAACGGCGCCGCCATTACGGATGATCACGTATATGTAAATACCATTGCCCATATACCCACCTTCGATATCATTGCCCTGCAGCCCAGCGGCAGCTTTGCGCCGCACTGGCATACGGAGAACGATAATATGAGCGTGATAGATCCGCGTACGCTACAGGCAGTAGGGCAAACACTGATGCAGGTGGTATATGCGCAGCCATTTTAGGAGGTAGGATGTAAGAGGTAAGAAATATGATGCTTACCGATTGCACCCTACATCATATTTCTTACATCATACTTCAAACTTCCTGTTATGTCGTACCATCCGCATTTATGCAAGGACAAAAAGCTCCTGCGCATTATAGATGGCCCGCTACCGGTATTGCCTGTACGAAAAAATATTACCCTCCGCCTGATCGGCTCCATCATGAGCCAGCAACTTTCTGTTCGGGTGGCGGAAGTGATCTATGCCCGCTTCCTGGCCCTCTACGATGGCAAAGAGCCTACCCCCCGGCAGGTGCTGGACACCCCGGCGCCGGTGCTGCGCAGCATAGGGCTCAGCAATGCCAAGGTGAGCTATGTGCACAACGTAGCGCGCTTTACCGTGGAAGAAAAGCTAAGCGATAAAAAGCTGCACAAGATGGGCAATGACGAGGTGATCGCTTACCTCACGCAAATTAAAGGAGTAGGGCGCTGGACCGTAGAAATGCTGCTGATGTTTTACCTGGGGCGGGAAGATGTGTTTGCAATAGATGACCTGGGGCTGCAGCAAAGCATGATCAAGCTCTACCGGCTGGATACCACTGATAAAAAGGCGCTGCGGCAGCGGCTGCTGCAAATATCCGCTAAATGGGCTCCTTACCGCACCTATGCCTGCCGCTACCTGTGGAAGTGGAAGGACATGAAGCCGGTGGCCGGCAACGGGCAGTAGGCCTGCTGTTTATACCTGTGACATGATGTAGCTGATTGCATTCCTCGTTTTCTCGAAAGAGAAGATCTTTGCCAGTGTGCCTTTAAAGTGCTCTTCGTCGCGGATATCATAAAAAGTTTCCTCCAGTATGGAATACAGTTGGAAGGGATATACCTGTATGCTGCCGTGCAGTATCCATAGCAGCGGGAACTGGTAGTTGCCCAGCGCAGGCACTTTTATGATAAACTCATGTCTCAATCCATTTGCAGTAAGCGTGTCTTTACTTTCATTGCTCAGCAGTGCCGGGGATGTTTTTATTTCCACTGTCAGAATGTTGTTGCTCATTTCAGACAGGTACTTTGCCTGGTCCAGTAAAATGGTTTTGGGCAGCGTGATCTTCTTCTCTAAAATATCTTCCGGCCATAGATTGGGCGCCTCACTCATATTTTAAATATTTACAAGTTATAAGAAAATTTTATTGGTAAATGATCCGAAAAATGTTTGGTATCAATCAAACCCTCCTCTGTTAAAAGGCTGGTTCCCTTTATGTGCGTAACAATATCCAGGTACTCATCGTCAAAGTAATCAATCAGCGCAGGCCGCATGATCACCTGGTCAAACAAGTTCCAGTGATAGCTGATCGGTTTAGCCGGACTGTAATAATGCGTTCCCGAAACCTTGCCCTTCCCCAGATCCCCCAGAAAGCTCCACATCGGGTTGTAAAAAAAGTCGTACTCCACGCCGTCAACCGTTCTTACCAGCCGCTTCGCGATCGTCCTTTCCATGGTGGTATGGAAACCGGTGCTCTGCACCAGCCCATGTTCAAAGGGATGCATGTTAAAATCGCCAAACACGACGGTTCGCTTATGCCCAACCAAACTTTCTACACTATCAATAAAAGACTTTACACCCATCAGGTAGGCTGCCTGGTCGTCCCCTGTCCAGTATAGCTTGCTTGGAAGGTGTAAGCATAACAAAGTTATAGTATTGCTCAAAACCGGAGAATACAAATATCTGGCTGTCATTCTCCTGGTTTCGGACAACAGCCCCAATAACGAATCCTTGAATCTGGTATATATCTGTATCTTATCGCAATTGATCCCGGCGCAAAAGTAGAAGGCATTGGTGCTGCGGTTCAGCTTTCGTAATACATCTCCCGGCTTCAGGTTACATTCTGCCAGAAATATCAGGTCAATGCTTTGTTCTTCTACCAGGTCATACAACAGGTCGGCTAGGTCGTGGTTATTGAGGTTCCAGAAGCAATAGTTCATTGGCTACGCAGGTAAACGCTAATAGTGTAATATAAAAAATTAAACGGGTAAATCATAGCCTGCCGCTATACAAAAAAAACTCCCCACCCAGAAGTGGGCGGGGATTTTGAATTACTAACTAACCCAATGCTTATAACTAAAACTAACTGTCATGTTTGTGTGCCTTGCTACCTGCGGCCGCGGACCATGCCGGCCTGTAACAGGCGACATTTGACGGTGAAATGCCGGGCGCCGGCTTCGCGTTAAGCAGACTGCTGCTCCGCGATCTTGGCCTTGATCTTGGCCTCTACTTCCGCGGCTACTTCGGGATTATCATTCAGCAACTGCTTCACGGCATCGCGTCCCTGGCCCAGCTTATTGCCTTCGTAGCTGAACCAGCTACCGCTTTTCTGTATAATGCCATACTCTACGCCCATGTCCAGCACCTCGCCCATTTTGGAGATGCCTTCCCCGAATATGATATCAAACTCTGCCTGCCGGAACGGGGGAGCTACCTTGTTTTTTACCACTTTCACCTTTACACGGTTACCCACGGCGGAGTCGCCATCCTTGATCTGCGTCATACGGCGGATGTCCAGGCGCACAGAGGCGTAGAACTTCAGTGCGTTACCGCCGGTGGTGGTTTCGGGGTTGCCAAACATCACACCGATCTTTTCACGCAACTGGTTAATGAATATGCAGCAGCAGTTGGTCTTGGAAATGGTGGCGGTGAGCTTGCGCAGGGCCTGTGACATCAGGCGGGCCTGCAGGCCCATCTTGCTGTCGCCCATTTCACCTTCCAGCTCCCCTTTGGGCACCAGGGCTGCTACAGAGTCGATCACCACTACATCTACCGCGCCGGACAGGATCAGGCGGTCCGCAATTTCCAGGGCCTGCTCACCGTGGTCCGGCTGGGAGATCAGCAGGGCGTCCACATCCACGCCCAGGCGGCGGGCATAAGAGCTGTCAAATGCGTGTTCCGCATCTATGATGGCGCAGATACCGCCCTTCTTCTGGGCTTCTGCAATTGTATGTATGGCTACGGTTGTTTTACCGGAAGATTCAGGTCCATATATCTCAATGATCCTGCCTTTGGGGAAACCTCCTATACCCAGCGCAATATCCAGGCCCAGTGAACCGGTGGATATTACTTCCATGGGGTCTGTTCCCCGCTCACCCATCATCATTACCGATCCTTTTCCAAAATCCTTTTCGATCTTGTCCATGGTGAGGCGGAGCGCCTTCAATTTTTCTGCATTGGCTGTAGACATATTAGTAAGTGTTTTTTACAAATTTAATGGTGTGCTAAGTTATGATCTAATTTTTGATTTTCCCAAAAAATTTAGCATTTTTCTCAAAATACTAAATCCTGTAGCAATCATTATTCATAATCATGACACAAAGATGGAGCGCCCTTACGCATTGGATATGCGCAGTGAAAAAAATCTGGCTTTAGTGATCAGCTTTTCTAGCCTACTATCAGGTAGGCGATCAACTGGGAAAGGATGCCCACCCCGAAACCGGCGTAGATCTCCGCAGAGCTGTGGGCGGAAAGTACCAGGCGGGCCGTGGCTACCAGGCCGGCCACAAAGAAAGTAATGACCAGGGGAATGGTCACATTCATCTGCATGCCCCCCATCAGCGCCAGCAGGAAGCCTATTACGCCGCCCCAGCCAATGGTATGCATACTGATCTTGATAAAGATATTGGCGATGAACGCGATGATCACTGCCAGAAAAATGCCCAGGAAGAAGGCATTGTAAAACGCGGGCGATACGCCTTCACGGATAAAGGTGTAGAAGGCCCAGAAATAATAAATGATAGAGGCTACGTAAGGGATAATACGATCGCGCTGCGTGCGCAGGTAAAAGGAGTCTATGAAACGAAGCGCGCGCGACAGCATTACCGTCAGCAGCGGGAAGAACAGGCTGATGCTGATCACCCGGAAATACAGCTTGTCATAAGGAAAACGTATGCTGTCCTGCTTGAAGTTCACGAAATACTCCGGCAGCGCGTGCACCGTCAGAAAGGTAATGATGGTGGGTATGAACAGCGGGTGAAGGAGATAGGAGATCACCTGGGCCACTGTACGCACAGCGGGCGAAAATAAAGGCTGCTCCTGGCGGAGATCACGCACATGCAATATTGGTTCGTTTTCCATTTATAGTTCCTTTCTTAACCGGGCTACCGGGATGTTTAGCTGCTCACGGTATTTTGCCACCGTACGGCGGGCGATATTATACCCCTTGTCCTGCAGCATTTTGGTCAGGTTCTCATCACTCAGCGGCTTGCGCTTGTTCTCGCCTTCTATCAGGTCGGAGAGGATCTTTTTCACCTCGCGGGTGGATACCTCCTCGCCGCTGTCGGTAGACAGGGATTCACTGAAAAAGAACTTGAGCTTGAAGGTACCGAACTCCGTCTGCACATACTTGCTGTTCGCCACACGGCTTACGGTAGATATGTCCAGTTGCGTGATGTCTGCAATATCCTTCAGGATCATGGGTTTCATGGTGGTCTCATCCCCGGTCAGGAAAAATTCCCGCTGGTAGTCCATGATGGATTCCATGGTGGAAAGCAGGGTATGCTGGCGCTGCTTGATGGCGTCTATAAACCATTTGGCGGCGTCTATCTTTTGCTTGATGAACAGCACGGCTTCTTTCTGGCGTTTGTCCTTCTTGTCGCCACGATCGTATTCCTTCAGCATTTCGCGGTAGCCTTCGGAAATACGGAGATCCGGCGCGTTCTTGGAATTGAGCGTCAGCTCCAGCTTGCCGGCGTTATTGAATACAAAGAAGTCCGGCACTACATAACTTTCTGCCTTGTTGATAGTGGCGTAGTTGCCGCCGGGCTTGGGCGTAAGCCGTATGATCTGGTTAATGGCCTCTTTCAGCCCTTCGTCAGTCAGGTTTAGCCCCTTCTGTATTTTCTCGTAGTGTTTCTTGGTAAATTCATCGAAATAGACATCCAGTATCTGGTAGGCGGTTTGCACGCCCGGATCGTCCTGGGGCTTGCGTTTCAATTGCAGCAGCAGGCATTCCTTCAGGTCGCTGCAGCATACGCCGGGGGGATCAAATTCCTGTATGCGTTTGATGAGCTGCCGGATCTCGTCCTCTTCCGTGGATACATTCTGCGAAAAGGAGAGATCGTCCACAATGGCGCTCACTTCCCGCCGCAGGTAGCCGTCGTCGTCAATGCTGCCGATGATCTGCTCCGCAATACGCTGCTGCCGGTCGTCCAGCTCCAGCATGCCCAACTGGCTCAGTAAATGTTCGTGGAAGGAAGTTTCCACCCTTACCGGGATCACCTTGTTCTCCTCCGGGTCGGGATAATTGTCGTCCCGCAGCCGGTAGTCGGCAATATCATCATCCCCCTCGTTCACATATTCGGATATGTCTATATTGTCATATTCGTTTTCACTGCCATCCGGCTCAAACTCATCTTCCTCCCCTGCCTCCCCGTCTTCCGATGCAGGCGGCAGCAGCTCTTCCTGCGTTTCCTTGTTGGGATCGTCTTCGTGCGTATCCTCTTCCCCGTATTCCAGCGCAGGATTTTCCTCCAGCTCTTCCTTAATGCGTTCCTCCAGGTTGGCAGTAGGCACCTGCAGCAATTTCATCAACTGAATTTGCTGGGGAGAAAGTTTCTGTAATAACTTTTGCTGTTGTGTCTGCTTTAACATAGTCTACGCTCCCTCTTCAGGACAAAAATAATAACAATACGATATAAGTAATGACTTTCGGTACCCGCCCAACGGATCTTTCAACAATTGCCTAATACTGGCGCCAGCAGGGTATATCCCATCCTCGCTACTGGTCCAGGTCCAATTCCAACTGTTCGGGTAATAACCGGAACGATTTACGGTGATAGGGGGTTTCGCCATGTTCCCGGATGGCGTTGCGGTGTTGCAGGGTCGGGTATCCTTTGTTATCGCACCAGCCAAAATGCGGGTATATATTATGCAATTTCTGCATATATTCGTCCCGGTAGGTTTTAGCCAGTATGGATGCCGCTGCAATAGACGCGTAAATACCATCGCCCTGGATAATGCAGGCATGCGGCACTTTTCCATAGGGTACAAAGCGGTTGCCATCTACCAATATAAAGCCCGGCTGGCTGCTAAGCTTTTCAAGCGCCAGGTGCATAGCCCTGAAAGACGCCTGCAGTATATTAATGCGGTCTATTTCCACATTGTCTACGCTGGCCACTGCGTAGCAGACCGCCTCTTTCTCTATCACATATCTCAACTGGTCCCGTTCCACCGCTTTCAGTTGCTTGGAATCGTTCAGCAGCGGGTGGTAAAACCCTTCGGGCAGGATCACCGCCGCAGCGAATACCGGACCTGCCAGGCATCCCCGCCCGGCTTCATCGCAGCCCGCTTCCGGCTGTATATGTTGATGATAAGATAGTAGCAAACCGATAAAATTGAACGCGGTAAAGTTAAAAAACTATTTTGTGCCGCAAGTAATTTTACCGGAACAGGTCCTTGAAGTCCTGTTTGAACTCCGTCCATTCCCGATCGGACTTTTTCAGCAAAGTGTCCAGTTCCAGGCGGGTGCTATCCCAGGTTTCGGCGCTGGCGCTTTTCACCTCGTCCAGCTTCCTGTTGATATCGTTCCGCAATCCGGTTAGTTTTTTACGCGCCTCCTTTGCTTTTTCAGAGCCATCGTTCCGCAGCTCCCTGAGTTGCTGGTCTATCTCTTTCCTGCGCTCCTCCAGGTCCTCCGCCGCTTTTCTTTTTTGCTCGTCCAGGTAATCCGCAGCAGTATCCGCGGCATCCTGCACATCCTGCTCAATTCTTTCCATGCCCGTTCTCATTTCTTCCTGCTCATCCTGCCGGGACTTATTCTCCCCGCAGGCCCAGAGGGCGGTGATCAATACCAGTCCTGTCAATAATTTGTTCATCGGAAAATAGGTTTTAGTGCTTACAGGAATAAATTTCACCTTATCAAAAGGCGTTCCACTTTTCCATATGCATAAAACAAACATATGAAAACCAATGCCCGGGTGTTTTTTTCAAAAAAAAAGTTAGGTTTGAAGTCCTTAAAAATTCTACGCGCTTATATGAAGAGATCTTTAATGATTTTTTTCCTCCTGCTTGCCATGCAGTGGGCCAAAGCAGACGAAGGCATGTGGCTGCCCTATTTACTGGGACAGCAGGTATATAACGACATGGTAAAGAAAGGATTGAAGCTGACAAAGGAACAATTGTACAGCATCAATAAGGCTTCCCTCAAAGATGCGATCATTATTTTCGGCGGCGGCTGCACCGGGGAGATCGTCAGCAGCCAGGGACTGATATTTACCAACCACCATTGCGGCTACGACGCCATTGCCGGCGCCAGCACGGTAGCGCATAATTACCTGAAAGACGGGTTCTTTGCCAAAACCAGGCAGCAGGAAATACCGGCCGCCCGCCTCTCCGTACAGTTCCTGGTCAAGGTGGAAGATGTGACGGAACAGGTGAACGATACCCTGGAGGGGCTGAGCGGACAAGAACGCCTGCGGCTGCAGCAGCAGGTGTTTGCCGACATTGTAAAAAAAGCGGTGGACAGCACGGACTACGAGGCGAAAGTGCTGCCCATGTTCAAGGGCAACCAGTTCCTGCTGTTCGTATACCAGCGCTATAAGGATATCCGCCTGGTGGCGGCCCCGCCGGAAAGCATCGGCAAATTTGGCGGCGATACCGATAACTGGGAATGGCCCCGCCATACCGGCGACTTTTCCGTTTTCAGGGTGTATGCAGACAAGAACGGGCAGCCGGCGGAGTATTCCGCGGATAATGTACCCCTGAAACCAAAATACTTTTTACCGGTATCGCTCAAAGGGGTGAAGGAAAATGATTACGCCATGCTGTTCGGCTATCCCGGCAGCACCAACCGCTACGAAACTTCCTATGGCGTAAACCTGAAGACCTCCGTGGAAAATCCCGCGATCGTGCACCTGCGCGATATCCGCCTGAAATATATGTTCGAGCGTATGAAGAACGACCCCGCCATCAAGCTGAAGCTGGCCTCCGCTTACGCCCGCATCGCCAACTACTGGAAGTTCTTTGACGGGGAAACCCGCCAGTTGCTGAAATACAACGTGGAGGAGCAAAAGCGGGAGCAGGAAGCCGCTTTTGAAAAATGGGCGCAGGGCAAGCCAGCCTACCAGGGCCTGTTGAAGGATTATGCAAAGATCTACGAGGAATGGCGCCCCTATGCCAAGCACCGTATTTACATTAATGAAGGCATCCTAGGCTCTCCCCTGGCCGCCTTTGCCGCCAGCCTGCAGGCGGTGGAAAAAGCGCTCACACAGCCCGGCATGCCGGCGGATGCGGTACAGAAAAGCCTGCAGGCGGCTGATAAAGCCCGTAAAGCTTTCCTGGAGGACGAGGATCAGCCCAGCGATCAGAAAATACTGGCGGCCACCTGCCAGCAGTTCTATACGGACATTGCACCGGCGCAGCATCCCATCGGGTTTTACGATGCGGTAAAGGCGAAATTCGGCAACCTCAAAGATGACAATACTTTCCGGTTGTGGGCGGCTGCACTGATGCACAGCACCTTTATCTTCAACGATGAGAAATGGGCGGCGTTCATGGCCCACCCGGATGCGGTGACCCTGCAAACCGACCCGGCTTTTGCCTATGCCAGCGCTTTTGTAAAGAACTATACCGGCAAGTACCTGCCGCTGCACACCCGCTTTGTGCTCCAAAACAATGACCTGGACCGCGCTTACATGAAAGGGCTGATGGAAATGTCGCCCGGCAAAAAATGGTACCCGGACGCCAACTTCTCCATGCGCCTCACCTATGGCCAGGTGAAGCCTTACGAGCCACGCGATGCGGTACATTACGATTACGTATGCACGATGGCAGGCGTAATGGAAAAATACAAGCCCGGCGACTACGAGTTTGACCTGCCGGAGAAATATATTGACCTGTACCGGAAAAAGGATTTTGGTCCCTACAAGGATGCCAAACGGAATGATATGGTAGTATGCTTTATTACCACCAATGATATTACCGGCGGCAATTCCGGCTCTCCCGTGCTGAACGGCAACGGTGAGCTGATAGGACTGGCCTTTGACGGTAACTACGAGGCGCTGAGCCATAAGATACAGTTTGACCAGGTGTACAACCGTACCATTTGTGTAGACATCCGCTACGTGCTGTGGTGCATTGACAAGCTGGGCGGCGCTACCAATATCATTAATGAGCTGAAGATCGTGAAATAACCGGCTTCCTTTCATATAAAAAGCCCCTGTACGCTGCACGTACAGGGGCTTTTTATATAAGCTGCTTTATGGCTTTTTAGGAGCGGGGCTCTCGGCGTTCCGGATACCGCGGTAGTAAAACTGCTGCCGCACTATTTTCCCGTTTTCCCAATGCTGCACAAAGGCCTCTTTCAGGAAGCGCAGGCCGCCGGTCTTGTGATAGAAGGTCACCATCATCTCTCCCATGACGATCTGCTGCGCTTCATCCACCACCAGGGTGGGTATGCGGAAGATCAGCTCATTGACCTTTGCCAGGCTTTGCCTTTCCAGCTCCAGCAGGCGCTGCTTGCCCACGATGGAGTCTTCGTCATTCTCCAACTGCATGATGTTGTCGTCATAGAACTGCTCTATAACGGCAATGGTCTCTCCCTTTTCCAATAGCTCCTTGTATTGCGCTGCCAGTTCACGTAGCATAAAACGGTTTAAGATGGCTTATTGTACCGGCTCTACCGGCTTGTCCTGCATGCCGAACATCAGCACCACTTTGCCGCTGTCATACAGGTTCAGCGTTTGCTCGGCAATGTCAAATGTGTAGATATGATCATTCAGCAGGCGCAGGAAAGTGCTTTCCCTTTCATTGGCCGAATCGCTCAGGCAGGCCATGCGGGTGCTGATCACCTGTTTGAACTGTATCTGCCGGTTGTCCGCCTCATAGTTGCCGGACAGCCGGTTGCAGCCGCCATGCCCGGTAAAGCGGTGCTCCGCGGTGTCAAACTCCAGCCAGATGGGGTTGGGTAAGGCCGTGAGTGTATTACCGTCCAGTTGGATCAGGTTCCATCTTTTCTTTTGGATAAATGCCCAGGGGTCTGGTTGGGTGGCGCCCACCTGCGCTGTGGCCGCTGTATCCTGTTCGTTTTTTTCAGTGGCGGCCTGGCGGTTGTTGCAGGTATTGGCCAGTAATACTACGGTGGCTGTAAGTACCAGTTTTGTAAACATAATATAGGTGGTTTTTCGGTTTCAGTTACATGGCAAGGTACAAAAATTACGCCTGCTTTACCCGCTTCAGCACTTCCTGGTAGTAAGCCAGCTTGGTTTTGGCGCTGATATCCACTACCTGCACATCATTGGCCCGCAGCATGTCCAGCTTGAAGGCAGACTGCTTTACAAACTCTGCCGGTATATAGTAGCTCAGCTTATTGGTTACCGGTATGGTATTGCGCTGGTACTTTTGCCGGGCGCGGTAGGTGAGCAGCCACCACAGGTCCGTTTCCACGAAATCCAGCGACAGGCCAAAGATGTGGATATCCTTCGTAAAGAACAGGTCCAGCCAGGAATGCACCTGGAAATTAGCGCCTGCCCTCAGGCGCCGCAGTAAGGGCAACTTTGGCGCCTGCGGGCTGCTGTAGGTGGTGCCGGACACCACGTAGTTGCGCATCTGCTGCAACTGCCCGCCATAGTGCTCAAAGCCCAGGTTTATGCTCATGGGGTTCAGGCAATCCCCATGTATGTGCCAGCATTCCGTTTGATCCACCGTGTATTTCCTGAAGATGCTGAATGAGCGCTCCGTGATCAGGCTGCTGTGCTGCGTGGGGGTAACGCCTTCCAGGGTGTATTCATAGTTGGTGGTCAGGATATGCTCGGGGCGCAGTTCCCGGATGCGGGCATGGAGTTCGTTACCGGCAATGGCGGCTACCTTGCCGGCTATAAAGGCCTTCAGGTCCTTTTCCCGGATATGCGACTGCCGGATAGCGGTTAAAAATATCTCCTCATATAGCAGGGGAAATGGTTTCTTGTCATCCAGCAGTACGCAGTCCGTACCGCAAAAAGTAAGGATCTCCTGCAGCAGGTCTTTCCAGCTCTGCCCTTTGGAAATGTTGTTAATGTCATTGCCTACCAGTAAAACGGGGTGTTGCATAGGAGTATGGTTTTGATTACTGGTTTCAAATTAGCTCCTTACGTTGCAGGGTATCTGCGTTCCCTTTTTTTATTACCCGGAAGGTAAGATTAATTCTTGAAGGCAGCGGGCGCGTCGTTTTCGGCACCTGGTGCTGCCAGTAATGCTGCAGTTGGTCTTTCATGATCAGCAGGGAGCCATGCTGCAGCTCCAGCGCATACTTCAACTGGTGGTCCTGCCGGTGGCGCAGCATAAAACGGCGGGCAGCGCCCAGGTTTACGGAGGCAATCACCGGGTTGCGGCCCAGTTCCGGCTCATCATCGGCATGCCAGCCCATGGAGTCCTTTCCATCACGATACAGGTTCAGCAGCACACTGTTGAAAGTAACGCCTGCCACCGGTTCTATACGCTGTTTGATCTCCAGCAGCGGCGGTATCCAGGGTTGGGGCTGGTAAGTAACCCCGGAAAAAGCATAAGCGCTGCCGGCATCGCCATGCCAGGCCATCAGCCGGGGAAAAGGCACCACCTTGCCATACAGGGTCATGGATTCCTGCTTCCACGCCACCTGTTCCAGCAGTTGCTGCCGGAGACTGTCCGCCTCCGATGATGTAAAAAAGCTGGGATAGTATTCCAGGGCGCCATCTTTTAGCGGGATATAGCGGGGCGATGGATCTTCGGGAAACATGCTACAAAGTAAAAATTCCAAATCCCAAAATTCAAATCCCAAAGAGCGCCATATGTGCTTCAGGTAAAAGCAGCCTGCCTTTCCTGAAATGCATATAGCTATGTTTGGAATTTGGATTTTGGAATTTGGATTTTCGTATTTATCCTACTTCTTCCGTCTTCATGGTCTTCTGGAACTTCTTGCGCTCTTCCTCATCCAGTATGGTCTTACGCATACGGATAAAATTAGGCGTTACCTCAATGCACTCGTCCTGCTGTATATATTCCATGCATTCCTCCAGCGTCATCAGCGTTTTCGGCGCAATGTTGGTAGCGCCGTCCGTACCGCTGGCGCGCATGTTGGTCAGTTTCTTTCCTTCATTGGGATTTACCACCAGGTCGCCCGGTTTGTTGTTCTCCCCGATGATCATACCCTTGTATACTTCCTCTCCGGGATCTACAAAGAAAAAGCCCCTGTCCTGTAATTTATCCAGCGAGTAACCGGTAGTGGTGCCCGCTTCCTTGGCGATCAGCACCCCGTTGTTACGGCCGGGGATGGGTCCTTTCCAGGGTTTGTAATCATTAAAACGGTGCGCCATTACCGCTTCTCCGGCAGTGGCGGTCAGCATTTGCGTACGCAGGCCTATCAGTCCGCGGGAAGGTATTTCAAACTCCAGGTGCTGCATGTCGCCCTTGGTTTCCATTACGTGCATTTCTCCCTTGCGGCGGGTTACCAGGTCTATCACTTTGCTGGCAAATTCCTGGGGCACATCTACCACCAGGGTTTCGTAAGGCTCGTGCTTCTTACCGTCAATGGTCTTTACAATTACCTTGGGCTGGCCTACCGTCAGCTCATACCCCTCGCGGCGCATGGTTTCTATCAATACACCCAGGTGCAGGATACCACGGCCGTACACCATAAAGGTATCGGCGCTGTCCGTATCTACTACGCGCAGGGCCAGGTTCTTTTCTGTTTCCTTGATCAAACGGTCGCGCAGGTGGCGGCTGGTCACAAACTTTCCGTCTTTACCGAAGAAAGGAGAGTTGTTGATACCGAACTGCATGTTCATGGTCGGCTCGTCCACGCTGATCACCGGCAACGCTTCAGGATTTTCAAAATCAGCAATGGTATCGCCGATATTGAAATCTTCCACGCCTACTACGGCGCAAATATCGCCGGCCACCACTTCTGTCACCTTCTTTTTACCCAGCGCTTCAAATATATAAAGCTCGCGTACGCGTGATTTCTTGATACCGTCTGCCTGTACCAGGGATATGGGCTGGTTTTCCCTGATAGTGCCACGGGTTACTTTCCCTACCGCTATACGGCCCAGGAAAGAAGAATAGTCCAGGGAGGTGATCTGCAGTTGCAGGCTGCCTTCCGCTACTTTCGGCTCGGGCACATATTTCAGGATGCCGTCCAGCAGGGGAGTAATGTCCTCGCAGGGCGTCAGGGAGTCGTTGAACCAGCCGTTCTTGCCGGAACCGTAAAAGGTGGGGAAGTCCAGTTGTTCTTCGGTAGCATCCAGGTTAAAGAACAGCTCAAATACCGCGTCGTGCACTTCGTCCGGGCGGCAGTTGGGCTTGTCTACTTTATTGATCACCACGATGGGTTTCAGGTTCAGTTGCAACGCTTTCTGCAGCACGAAGCGGGTTTGCGGCATGGGGCCTTCAAAGGCGTCTACCAGCAGGATCACCCCGTCCGCCATTTTCAGTACACGCTCTACCTCACCGCCAAAATCGGCGTGGCCCGGGGTATCGATCACGTTGATCTTTACGCCCTTGTACTCTACAGACGCATTCTTGCTGAAAATGGTGATACCACGTTCCCTTTCCAGGTCGTTACTATCCATGATCAGGTCGCCGGTTTCCTGGTTGGCCCGGAAAACGTTGGTCTGATGGAGGATCTTGTCTACCAGGGTGGTTTTACCGTGGTCTACGTGCGCAATGATAGCTATGTTACGGATATTCATAATACAATTTCAAAATGTTGGCTTCCGGTGCTCAGCCTGGGGCCAACGCACAAAAGAAGGCGCAAAGGTACGAAAATAAAGGGAAAAACCGGGGAAAGCGGTTTAAATAAATATGATCATTTGACTGGAACCGGAAACCTGTTATCTGTCAATAAGTTAGCTGCTGCAACAGGCATTACATTTGCAGCAGGAACAGCTAAAAACCCAACACACCATGCGATCTATCTCCATCAGCAGCAAAAAACTGTTATTTGTATGCACCATCCTCCTGCTGCCGGCTATCATGCGGGCCCAAAACATTCCCCCGCAGGACGCCACCCTCTCCGGCTACACCTATCCCTACCCGGTGCATTATATCCACCTGGACCTGCAGGGCCAGTCCCTGCAAATGGCCTATATGGATGTGCAGCCTGCCCGGCCCAACGGTAAGGTGGTGATGCTGCTGCACGGCAAAAACTTTTGCGGCGCTTACTGGGACAGCACTGCTGCGGACCTGAGCCGCAACGGCTTCCGGGTGATCATTCCCGACCAGGTAGGCTTTGGCAAATCATCCAAACCGGAGCACCTGCAATACAGCTTCCACCAACTGGCGCAAAACACCCGCACCCTGCTGGACAGCCTGCACATTACCAAAACCGCCGTACTGGGCCACTCCATGGGTGGCATGCTGGCCGTGCGCTTTGCGCTGATGTACCCGGAGCTGACGGAAAAGCTGGTATTGGTGAACCCCATCGGCCTGGAAGACTGGAAAGTGAAAGTGCCCTACCAATCCGTGGATCAATGGTACCAGTCGGAACTGCAGCAGAACTACGAAAAGATCAAAAAATACCAGATGGACAGCTACTATGCCGGGCAGTGGAAGCCCGCCTATGACAAGTGGGCGCAGTTGCTGGCAAGCTGGACCAGGGGGCCGGATTACCCGCTCATAGCCTGGAACTCCGCGCTCACTTATGACATGATCTTTACCCAGCCCGTATACTACGAGTTTGAGCACATACAGGCGCCTACCCTGCTGATCATTGGCCAGCGCGACCGCACGGCCCTGGGCAAGGCCAAAGTGCCGGAGGAGGTACGTAAAACCATGGGCAATTACCCGGAGCTGGGCAAAAGCGCTGGGCGCAGGATACCCAACGCCAGGCTGGTGCCGCTGGAGGGCGTGGGACATTTACCGCATATAGAGGCTTATGACCGCTTTATAGGCCCGCTGCTAAGTTTTCTGAAATAAGGGTGATCACTTCATCAGTTTAAGGATGTATTCAATGGCCGCCTGGTTGGCAGGATTATTCAGGGCGCCGGCAATATCCACTTTTTCCCTGGAGGTAAGGTGCCAGCTAAGCGCCGCAGCTTTATCCTCTTTTTGTGGCACATATTGCATAATGATGCGATGGAACTTACCGGGAAAGTGGCCTTCCATGTAATTCACCATATTATCCTGGTCAAAGTCCTGCATGGCGCTCCAGTGCTGCTGCATGGTGAACAGCGGCTCAAACACCAGGTCGCCGAGGTCCTTTTTCTTTTTGATGGGTTGTATCTCGTTCTTGCGGGTATCACGGATCTGCAGGTAAATGACCCCGCTGGTATTTTCGTTTATCCAGCGCCGGAAGTTGAACAGGAAACGCAGGCTGGTCTCCTGCCCGAAATTATCCCGTATGCCGGCATCCATTACGTCCACGATCGGGTTGCTGGGCAGGAACACGTTCGGCAATACATAAGGGAAGGTGGCGCACATACGGATAGCGCTGGTAACGCGCAGGTCCATGGCCTGCTGCGCGGCAAAATACTGCGCAAAGTCCACGCCGTCCACATCCCTCACCGGGCGCGTGGGATACAGGTATGCCGGGGCGCAGAGGTAGCTGACCGGCTGCGGGGAAATGAGCAGGCGGCGGCCATCGGCATTGATGGTGGCATTCCAGATAAGCATGGGTATCCGGGCCTGCAGCTCCGGCTGCTGATACTCTTTCAGGGTTCTTTCCAGTACATGATCCGTATTCTGGTTCAGTTGCATTTCAAACGCGTAGCCCCGGTCTTTGGCATAGCGGTTACGCCCTATCTGGAAACTGCGGAAAGGCGTAATAAAATCATTCACCGCCATGGCAGAGAATACGGAGTTGAGCAGGTCGCGGGAAATACGTTCCGTATAGGCGCTATCGTACAGGTTAACAGGCGCGCCCTGCAGTTTCCGGTAATACAGCTCCCGGTAGTATGATGCGCCCATCATGCCCCCGGAAGCGCCGGTCATCAGCATGGTATGCTCCATCAGGGCGCCGTGCGTAAGGGAGTCCAGCCGCTGCAGCACGTTCATCGTCCAGGTAGCGGCCCGTATACCGCCGCCGCTGTAGTTCATGACCACCAGCATGGGTTTGCGCTCCTGTGGAAATTTGGCTTTCCAGCGATCCAGTATCTGCAGGGTATGCTGCCGGTCCTGCGCGGCCCGCTCTGCGGAAAAGAACTGCTGCAGCGCCGCGGCGCTATACTCCGGCCGTTGCCCGGGCTGGCGGTAGTTCAGGCCGTATGCCTTGTTGCGGTTGTCTATCAGGTCATTAACGGTCATCCAGTTCAGGATAAACAGCATGACCAGCAATACCGGGATGGCCCAGGTTTGCAGCAGGTAGGCATAGGCGCCGGCCACGCCTATCAGGAAGGCAAAGAACACCATTACGCTGGCCCCTGCGGGTATCCTGAAGGCGTTATAATCCATCAGGAAAGCGAGTATCACCAGGAACACCAGCGCGCAGCCTACGGTGATCATGGCGGCAAAATGGTGCTGCTTCAGGATACTGTCCAGGTAGTGCTTATTGTAGTGGTCCACATTGCGGGCGCGGCGCACCTTGAATGGCGTGGAAAAGTAATTGTGCACCGGCAGCGCGTTCTCGTCGTGCTCCTTGGTGGGCTTCAGCACCAGCTTCAGAAAATTACGGGGGCTGCCAAAGCGGCGCTCCAGCCGGCGGCTGATGTTCTTATCCGCATTAAAGAAATAGAAGAAAGAAAAGAAGATCACGAACAGCAGCCCGCAGACAAACCCTTCCGCCAGCAACAGCATTTCCGGCACCGTGCTCAATTGCTGGTAATGCTGGTACTGCCAGCCGCGGAACAGCAGGCATAGCACAAAGGTGAGCGGGATCAGGGAATTATTCAGGCAGTACCTGAAGAATGGCTGGGAAGTGGTGGCCAGGAACTTAAAGCGGCCGGTATGCAGGATGAAGGTGGTTATATTCCAGCTCATGGTAAAAAAGCCGGTAGCCAGGCCCAGAATAGTGGTGCTGTAAAAATTCACTTTGCCCAGGTACTCCGGCGCCAGGTACAGCGCATCGCCGCCAAACACTTTGGCAAAGCCGCCATTGATGGTGCTGAAAAGAATAGCCCAGAATATCAGCAGTACCTGGTACTTACGAAAGTGCAGCAGCAGTAGCTGTATAGGGAAGGAGTAGTAGATCTTGACCAGCAGTAATTTCACTTTCATCCGTTATTATTTATCCTTTTCGCCGGCCGGACCACATCATATGCAAATGCATCACCGGCAGACAGGATGATGGTGAATAAACTTACGAAAAATAGTCGTAAGTTATCAGTTACCGGTCCTGCCGGATGCCGGGGCTTTACCACTGCTCAGGAAAAGGCTCCACACGAAGGCCAGCAGCAGCAACATGCCGGTGAACTGGTGCAGGATGGCCGGCAGCAGGGGTATGCTTACCTGGCTGTTGATAATGGTGAGCACGCCCAGCAATACCTGCAGCAACACCAGGAGCAAAGGCAGGTAACGTATGCGGTGCAAACGGCTGTACACCGGTGTTTGCGCGGCTTTCCACCACCAGATGCCCACCAGTATGGTAATGAGATAGGCCAGCCCGCGGTGAATGAACTGGATGGTAACCTGGTTATGTGCAATATCTTCCCAGAAACCGCCCTGGCGGAACATGCCCGACGGCCACCACATACCGTTGATATCCGGCCAGGTGCTGGCGGCCAGCGCCGCGTGCAGCCCGGCCATAAAAGCGCCGTACACCAGTTGCAGGGTCAGTAGTACCAGCAGCCAGATATTCAGGCGGCGCAGGGAGGGTGCATAGGAGATATCCCGGGCAGGAGTGGCCAGCTTCAGTGCGAACCACAGCACGTAGCACAGCAGCAGCAGCGCCGCTATAAAATGCACGGCCAGCCGTATATGGCTTACATACAGGTTCTCCTCATTGAGCCCGCTCTGCACCATGATCCAGCCAATAGCGCCCTGCAGGGCCCCCAGCAGGAAAAGGATGATCATGGGCCTCACCATGCTGTTGTCTATCTTTTTCCTGATCACAAAATAGATGAACGGTATGGCGAACACAATGCCCATCAGCCGCGCCCAGTCCCGGTGCAGCCACTCCCAGAAGTAAATGGCCTTGAAATCGGACAGCGTAAAATGGCTGTTCACATACTGGTACTGCGCTATTTCCTTGTACTTGTCAAAGGCTTCCTGCCAGGCCTGCTGGTTCATGGGCGGCAGCGCGCCCAGTATGGGTTGCCATTCCGTAATAGAAAGCCCGGAGCCCGTCAGCCGGGTGATCCCTCCCAGTAATACCTGTATAATGATCATGCCCACTCCTATAAACAGCCAGATGGCTACAGGGCGGTGCTGCTGCAATGCATTTTTCTCCATAAACGCAGCAAAGTTAAGCAAGACGCAACAGGTTTTGTAAAACCTGTCAGGTCTTTTCCGAATTTGTTGCTTAATTTCAGGGAGCAAATCGGTCACTGCCGCTAATCCTGTCAATCTCGTATGCCTTCATCTCGTTACAAATCGGTTCTCCGCCTGCTGCGACAACTCTCTGTTTACCTGCGGATATTTGCCGTGTTCGCGGCAACGATCATTATCCTGGCACTGGCCGCCTGGAGCTGCTGGTGGCTGCCGCAAGGGGTGGATATCATCGTAAAGGCTACGGAAACCCGCTGGAGCGGCCTGGTGCTCTTGCTGATGCTGTTCTTCTGGGCATATGTAAGCTGGTACTCCGGACGTATACTGGCCTACCGCAAGGATAAACAGCACGACTGGCCGGACACGGGGTGGGCGCCAGTACTGCTCACCCATCTGCCGCGGCTGCTGGGTTACCTGTGCTTTGCTGTGATCGGGCTGGCCATCCTGCAATGCCCGGTGGGCATAGGCCCCCTGCCCCCGGGGTGGCTACCGGCATTACTGGCAGCGCATATCCTGCTGTACGCCGGCGTAAGCCGCCTGATGGACCGCTGGGGCGATCGCTTACTGGCCCGGCACCGCCTGCTGCCGGTTTGTACCTGGCTGCTGGCATCCCTGTTTGCCGCCCTGGTTTTCTGCGGGTGGATCAATACCGTGGCATCGCTGGTGGCCGGCATCTGCTGGATGCAGTACGCCTCCCTCTTCCTGGTGAACAACCGGCACAAGCTCAAGCTGAACACGGGTCACTGGGCCGGCAGACCGCTATTCTCATTTGTTTTGAGAAAAGTATGGGACGGCGCGGGCGGCGCCCGGGAGCGCATGGCGGAAGAGGCCCTGCTGTTCGCCATTTTTAACGGCATCAGCCTGGCGGCGGCCGTTTGCTATATCACCGCCATCTTTTGCCTGCCCTTTGCCAACAGCATCGGCAGCTTTCCTTTTGTGCTGCTGGCCTTTGGTATCCTGCTGGGCTTTGCCAACATGATCTCGCTGGTGACCATGCTTTCCGGCGTCAATGTTACGGTGGTGTACGTGCTGCTGGTGTTTGTGGTAGGCTCCCTGTTTGAGCCGCATTATGTGCGCATTTTACGGGACCGTAAAAGCGAGGTCAAACCCTTTAATGAGCGGCAGCACCTAGATGAGTTCTTTGCGCACTGGCTGCAGCAGCGGCAGGCGGAAATACAGCGGGACAGCATCTATCCCGTGTTCTTTGTACTGGCGGACGGCGGCGCTTCCCGCTCCGGTTACTGGACCGCAGCGGTGCTCAGCCGGCTGGAAGAAGGCTCCGAACGGCGGTTTTCCCGGCACCTGCTCTGCCTTTCCGGCGCTTCGGGCGGCAGTGTGGGTAACAGCACCTTCTTTTGCCTGCTGCAATTGCGCGACAGCATTTACCGCCAGCGCCACACCCTGCTGCGGGAAGCGCAGGATTACCTGAAAAGCGATTTCCTTACGTATACCCTTGCCCGTATGATGGGACCGGACCTTTTCCGGCCCGTATTTCCCTTTCCTTTTATTTATGACCGGGCCGCCGCCCTGGAATATGCGATAGAGCATGCCGCGCCGGACTCCGTGATCATACGCAAGGCCTTTCAGCAAAGAATGTCCGGCCTGATAGCGCGCTGGCAGGATAGCACCTACCGGCTGCCTATCCTGTGCATTAATACTACCCGCATGCAGGACGGGGTGCCGGGCATTGTCAGCAATATCCTCATCGACTCCGTTACTTTCGGCAAGCGGGTGGATGTGCTGGGACTGCTAAAACCGGGCGAGGATATGCGCCTGAGCACGGCGGTGGTGCTGGGGGCGCGTTTCCCTTATGTAAGCCCTGCCGGCCGTATAGAGAATAATTATTTTGTAGATGGGGGCTACTTCGATAATTCCGGGGCCGGGGCCGTGCATGAAATGATCCAGCAACTGCACCTCTGGACGCAGGACAGCGCCTGGTATGACCGCCATCCACGGCTCCGCTCCCTGCAACTGGATAAAAAGCTGCGCTGGTACGTGATCCATATTACCAACTCCAGTGTAGACCCCACGGCGTTAGAGAAAGTGCATCCTGTAGTGAATGATCTCCTGGCGCCCATGCAAACCCTCATCGGCTCCTACGGCACCCAAACCGTAGTGAACAACCTGCGCCTGATCCGCTACCTGCGGGAGCTGAACAAGGATACCACCTACTTCCCTATTTCACTGTATGAAAAAGATGACAGTAACACCTATGCCATGAACTGGGCCATATCCGATACCACTTTACGAAAAATGAACAACCGGTTGCATCATTATCCCCGGCTGAATTCCCTGGTAGAATGGATCCGCAACAATTTTAACCTGCCTGCCGGAGAGGTGTCCGAACTGGGCAAGGAGCAGTAAAGCCTTTGGTTACTTTTCACTTTCTTTTAACGCTTGCGTAATATTCCCTTAACGCAGGGGGTGGAACTTTGCGGCGACAAAACAAAACAATGAAACACATGCCCAAAACAATCGGTATGGCATTCGCCGCCCTGCTGCTGGCCGCTTCAGCCGCTACTGCCCAGGAGAAAGTTTTTGCTTACAACACCGCCGGCGCCAAGAGCGCTGCTTCCAAACATATTGTAACAGAAGCACCGGCCGCTTTTAAAGTAAAGCTTCTCCAACCGAAGAAAGATGCCCTGGTATTCCGCCTGAGCGTGGAGAACCCTGGCGCAGACAAGGTGATCCTGATGATAAAGGACCGCAACAGCAATGTGCTGCACCGCGAAGTAATACCCGCTACTCCGGTATTTACTGGCCGTTACAACCTGCAGGGCCTGGAAGATGGTAACTATACCTTTGAGCTGAGAAGCGGTAAGAACAGGATCGCGCAAAAGACGGTTGAGATCAAAACAGAACTGTCTGTAAACAGGACAGGATCAGTAGAATAGCCAGCTATTCGCTTTCCGCCCGCATTGCTTTATAAAGCACCTCCATGATGTTCTCCCTTATATGCATGGTGCTGAGCTTGAGATTCGCTCCACCATCAGGGCATACCCGGTTGCTGAGAAAAACAAACACCAGTTTATACTGCGGATCTACCCATACGCAGGTACCAGTAAACCCGGTATGCCCGAACGTGAGTGGTGACGCGCTCGCTGCCGGGTAAGGATGCTGCCGCCGGCTATTATCCAACTCCGGCTTATCAAACCCCAGTCCCCTGCGGCTGTTCCTGGTACCATAGGAAGTAAACAAGCGAATGGTTTCCGGTTGTATGAACTGGATGCCGTTATATTTGCCACCGTTCAGCAGCATCTGCATGATCACCCCCAGGTCCTGCGCATTGGAAAACAGCCCGGCATGGCCGGACACCCCGCCAAACATGGCCGCACCGGGATCATGCACATCGCCCCGTATCAACTGCCTGCGGAAAATATGCTCGAACTCGGTAGGCGCCAGCCGCTCCAGTTGAAACCGTTTCCTGGGCTGGAAGCCGGTAGTGGCCAGTCCCAGCGGTTCATAAAAAGTATTCCTCGCGTATTCATCCAGCGTTTGCCCGCTCAGCGCTTCCACTATCTTCCCCAGGAAAATAAAATCCATATCGCTGTACACATATCCCTGGCGGGGATTCAGCTTGCTGTCCAGCATGCGCTGGAACATTACCTTTACATAATTGCTGTCCATATACAGCTCTTCCGCTACCCGCAGGGTATGAACGGAATCTGCATGGGAGCGGTAGATACTGGAGTCCGGGAAGCCGTTGGGATACAGGGTTTCCTTATAGAAGGGTATGTAAGGCGCCAGGCCGGCCTGGTGCAGCAGCACATCCTGTATACGCAAACCGGCTTTGTCCGTACCGCGCATCCAGGGCAGGTAATCTCCCAGGGTGGCATCCAGGCGCAGCTTGCCTTCATCATACAGGCGCATGACAGACAAGGTGGTGGCGCAGATCTTGGTAACGGAGGCCAGGTCGTAAATGGTACCGGGCGTCACTTCTTCCCAGCGGTTGTAGCTGTAATAGCCAAAGCTTTTATTATACACCACCCGGCCGTCTTTCATGGCCAGTATCTCGCAACCGGGCGCCGCCTGGTTGTCCATCATCTCTTTTGCCAGCCCGTCTATCTGTGTCAGTACAAAGGAGCTCATCCCTACTTCTTCCGGCTCCGCTTTGGGCAAGGTGGCGTAGGTAGGCAGCACGTAGGTGATACCGGTACCGGAGGGCAGGCTTGGGCATACCGTTACCGGCAGCTTGCCGCCGGGGCCCAGCTTGCCAAACAGCAGGTCCGCTGCGGCCCGCTGCGTAACAGAATCATCTTCATAAGCCGCTACAATAGTGGGCGCCTCGCAGAAGTACTGCAATGCGTAAGGATTGCCAAAGGCTACCAGGGCGGAAGGCATTTCCTGCACCAGTTGCCGTACCAGCACCTTCTCCGCTACGGTAATGCCAAAGCTCCTGGCGGGGCGGCGGCTGTAATCGTGCAGCCCGATGATCACCGCTTTGTAGTCGCGCTGCAGGCGGTTTACCAGCGGCGCTACTTCCTGTATGCTTTGCCGGCTGGTAAAAAAATAGGTATCCACATCTTCCCGGTGGCCTTTTACGGCCTGCAGGAAAGCATTGCCGGCATCCGCACCTACGGCTACTACGGCCAGCTTCTTCTTACGGGAGGTATATGGCTCAAACGGGATCAGGCGGTTGTCATTTTTTACCAGGGTAATGGCCTGCCGGGCAATCTGCCGGCGCAGGGTATCCGTTTGCGCATTCAGGTCGGCCACCAGGTGGCTGGTATCTATCACCTGCGGGTTATGGAGGCCCAGGTGGTATTTGGCGACGAGCACTTTCTTTACCCGGCGGTTCACCTCCTGCCAGGAGATCTGTCCGCGCTGAATGCCCCGCATAATAGCAGCTACGCTGCCGGCGGCGGTAGAGGGCAGTATCATCAGGTCGTTACCTGCCAGCAATGACCGTAAGGACTCCTCACCATTATCGTAATACTTGGCAATCCCCTTCATTTCCAGTGCATCCGTTACCACCAGCCCTTTAAAGCCCAGCTCCCTTTTCAGCAGGCGGGTAACGGCATTGTAGGAAATGGAGGTAGGCGTATTGGGCCGTTTGTCAATGGCCGGCACGTACAGGTGGCCTACCATAATGGAGCCCACGCCGGCGGCAATGGCCTCCCGGAAGGGGTACAGCTCCAGGGAATCTAGCTGGGCACGGCTTTTACCGATCACGGGCAGGTCCAGGTGGGAATCCACATCCGTATCCCCATGCCCGGGAAAATGCTTGGCGCAGGCCATGATACCGGCGTCCTGCATGCCTTTTATAACGGCTACGCCCATACGCGCCACCTGGTATTTATCCTCACCAAAAGAGCGGTCGTTGATCACCGGGTTATTGGGATTGTTATTCACATCCATATCCGGCGCAAAGTCAATATGAATACCCAGGCGGCGGCACTGCTCGCCCATAAGGCGGCCGGCCTCCCGTGCCAGGGTAGTGTCCTGCAGCGCGCCCAGCATCAGGTTGCGCGGCAGGCTGATCACGCTGTCCAGGCGCATGCCCAGGCCCCATTCCCCGTCAATGGACACCAGCAACGGCACCTTGGAAATAGCCTGGTAATAGTTGGTGAGGTTGGCCTGCCTTACCGGCCCGCCCTGGAAAAAACATACGCCGCCTACTTTATTATTGCGGATATCGTTTACTACCTGGTTGACATGCTCCTGCCCCAGGTTGGAATGCGCCCTGATAATGATCAATTGCGCAATGCGCTCTTCCGGAGTAAGACTGTTAAAAACACTGTCGGCCCAGCGGGTGGCTGCGGCATCGTGGATGGTAGTGTCTCCTGCTGCTTCGTGTTGTGTAGGTTGTTGAGGCCCTTGTATGGCTTGTCCCGTCAAAGATATTCCCGTGAGCCCCAGTAGCAATAAATACTTCCTGATCATTTTATAAACTTACAAATATTATTTAAGTGAGGTCCAACGGATTAATGATATTACTTATACATCTGCTTTATGGCCATAAAATAAAGGTTTTACGGTGAATTTATATTTAAATAAATTTCATGTTTTTGAGCGAAAATTTAAATGCTGTTTACTAATACTGACAATTTTTTTATACTGTTTAATCAACCGTAATTTTATTACCAATACATTCAATTGTTTGTTATATTTGCAATCTTGCTAATTAAGTTTTTTTTAAAGAATCATGGTCAATATTATTTTATTTGGCCCTCCCGGTAGCGGCAAGGGCACTCAAAGTGCTAACCTGATCAACAAATACGGTCTCATTCACCTGAGCACCGGGGATCTGCTGCGGAGCGAGATAGAAGCGAAAACGCCGTTGGGCCTGGAAGCAAAAAAATTTATGGACCAGGGGCAACTGGTGCCGGATGAAGTAGTGATAGGCATGATCAGCTCCAAGCTGGACGCCAACCCGGATGCCAGGGGCTTTATATTCGACGGTTTTCCGCGTACCACTGCCCAGGCAGAAGCGCTGGATAAACTGCTGGCCCTGAAGAAAACCGCTATTGCCGCTGTACTGAGCCTGGAAGTGCCGGAAGACGAGCTGATAAAACGCCTGCTGAACCGTGGCCTTACCTCCGGCCGCAGCGATGATGCCAATGAAGATGTAGTGAAAGCCCGTATCGTGGAATATCATAACAAAACCGCCCCGGTGGCCGATCACTACGCCAAATACGGCAAGTTTAAAAAGATCAGGGGCAGCGGCAGCATAGAAGAGATATTCGGGCTGCTGAGCAAGGAGATTGACGAGCTGGTAAGCGAGAAAGTGTAAGCCTCCGCCCATAGCGTATTACAAACGATCAACATCATAAACGCAAAGAGCGAAAGTAGCGTGATTTGTAATAATTCACGCAAACTTCCCGATCTTTGCGTTTTTTATTTGGGCTAAAGCGACCAGGCAGTGGAAAAAGGCAATTTTGTAGATTATATACGGGTATTTTGCAGGTCCGGCAAAGGCGGCGCCGGCAGCATGCACTTCATGCGCACCAAATTCAACCCCCAGGCAGGGCCTGACGGGGGCGACGGGGGCCGGGGCGGGCATATCATACTGAAAGGCAATGCCCAGCTTTGGACGCTGCTGCACCTGCGCTGGCGCAAAAACGTCCTGGCTACCAACGGCGAGAACGGCAGCCGCAACAACTGCACCGGCCGCAACGGGCAGGATGTAGTGATTGAAGTGCCCCTGGGCACCCAGGTGCGCGACGAGGAAAGCGGCGAGCTGGAAGCAGAAATACTGCACGACGGCCAGGAGATCATCCTGCTGCCCGGCGGGCAGGGCGGGCGCGGCAACGCTTACTTTAAAACCCCTACCAACCAAACGCCGGAATACGCGCAGCCCGGCGAGCCGGGACAGGAAGGCTGGAAGCTGCTGGAGCTGAAAGTGCTGGCAGACGTAGGGCTGGTAGGATTTCCGAATGCCGGCAAGTCTACCCTGCTCTCCACCATTACCGCGGCCAAACCGCAGATCGCGGATTACGCCTTTACCACGCTCACACCCCAACTGGGCATTGTCCCCTACCGGGATGATAAATCTTTCTGCATTGCCGACCTGCCCGGTATCATCGAGGGCGCACACGAGGGCCGGGGCCTGGGGCACCGCTTCCTGCGGCATATTGAGCGCAACTCCGTACTGTTGTTCCTGATACCGGCCGATAGTAAAGATCACCGCAAAGAATTTGAGATACTGGTGAATGAGCTGGAGCAATACAATCCCGAACTGCTGGACAAACAATTCCTGCTGGCCGTTTCCAAGAGCGATATGCTGGACGAAGAGCTGCGGAAAGCTATTGCGGCAGAGCTGCCGGAAAACATTCCCCACGTGTTCATTTCCTCCGTGGCCCAGCAGGGGCTCAACGAGCTGAAGGACATGCTCTGGCAGGCATTGAACAACTAACATAGGCTCTCTTTATAGCCGCATAAATAATATCAGTTTGGGTGTTGCCCCATTCTTTCGGACCTTTGCATTGTCATTCAACGCAAGTAACCCCACCCTATTCCAATAACTCTCTAAACGATATTTATTTATGGAAGCACAAGAACCTGAATTAAAATTCCGTACCCGCAGATGGGTAAAACCCGAAGACCTGAATCCCAACCATACCCTTTTTGGCGGCAGCCTGTTAAAATGGATAGATGAAGAAGCGGTGATCTATGCGATCCTGCAGTTGAACAATCCCCGTGTGGTGACCAAGTTCATTTCAGAGATCAATTTCATCAGCGCCCCGCGCCTGGGGGATATCATTGAGCTGGGCATTGTAGCCACCGATTTTGGCCGCACCTCCATTACCCTCAAGTGCGAAGTAAGGAACAAGATCACGCACCAGCCGGTACTGGCCATTGAAAAGCTGGTATTCGTAAATGTAGATGAGAACGGGAAACCCGTACCACACGGTAAAACGGCCATCACCTTTGCCAGGGACCGCCTGAACAACGATGCGGCCACTTTGAACTAATAATGCCCGCTTACAGGGACACCTTCCCGCTGCCGGCCCGGTAACGGATCACCCGGCTGCCGGTAAAAAGAATGCCCAGCGCCAGCAGGGAACAGGCAGCCATTACGCCCGTCATGGGAAAAGTGCTGTGATCACTTTTGCTCAACAGGCTCACCGCAACGGAAGCCAGTGCGCCCAGTCCCATTTGCAAAGCGCCCATCAATGCAGAGGCGCTGCCGGCATGTTTGGAAAACGGCGCCATGGAAAGTGCGGAAGCATTCGGAAAAATAAATCCCGCGCAGGACAGGAACACAAATATCAGCCCCAGTGTACCTGCTAGTCCTACCCATCCGTTACTGGTGCCGGTCACCAGTATAATGCCTGTAATAGCCTGGAAAATGAGCGCCGCCCGTATGATCTGCTCGCTTTTATATTTCCGGAGCAGCAGGCTGTTTACCTGCCCCGCCCCTATCAGCCCCGCGGCCAGCAAAGCAAAAATGAGGCTGTACTGGGTGCCGCTTACCTTAAATATTTCCAGGAAAACATACGGCGATCCCGCTACGTAGGCCAGCAAACCGGCAAATACAATAGCGCCTGCAAATGCATAGGTGGTGAAGCGCCACTCCTGCACTACGAACAGGAAGCTGCGGACAATAGGCGCGGGCAGCAGCGAATAGGAAGGGTCCGGCTGGTAGCTTTCCGGCAATCCCCAGTAGGAGCCCGCCAGTATCACGGCGGCCAGCACGGTGAGGATGATGAAGATATAATGCCAGCCCAGGAATTCCGTGACATAACCGCCTACCGCCGGCGCCAGCATGGGCGATACGCCTACCACCAGCAGCAGCATGGAAAACACGCGGGCATTATCTTCCACCGGGAAAAGATCGCGCACCATGGCAGTAGCGGCTACGGTGCAGGCACAGCAGCCCAGCGCCTGCAAAAAGCGCAGCACGATCAGCGCCTCCACGGAAGTGGCTACCACGCAGCCCAGGGAGGTGAGCAGGTATACTACTAACCCTATATGCAGCGGGCGCTTTCTGCCAAAACGGTCCAGCAGCGGCCCGTACAGCAGTTGCCCCGCAGAAACCCCGATAAAAAAGCTGGACAGGGAAAGGGATACCTCCGCAATGCTGGTGTGCAGGTCTTTTGCAATGGCCGGGAAACCCGGCAGGTACATGTCTATAGAAAAAGGCGCCAATGCGGTAAGGGCGCCTAATATCAGTATCAGGAAAAAATGTTGTCGCTTCGTTCTTGCCATACATGCAAAGCTACCGGATACCGGCAGCATTTGCACTTACTAAATCCCGGTATTCATTGTACTTATGAAGGATGTATCTTGTTGCTCTCCTTTACTTTTACCGGCACCGGCCGGATGTCCCATACAATGCCCAGCAGGCCCAGGAAGCGGATAATGTAATAGGTGATATCTATCTCCCACCAGTAGAAGCCCTGGCGTGCGGCGCTCTGGTAATAGTGATGGTTGTTGTGCCAGCCTTCGCCCAGGGTTACCAGGGCCAGTATCAGGCTGTTGCGGGACTGGTCGCCGGTTTTGTAGCGCTGCCTGCCGATCTTGTGCATCAGCGAGTTAATGGTGAAAGTGCCGTGAAAAAGCAGGATGGTGCTGAGGAAGAACCCGATGAACAGGGTAGACAGGCCGGCGCTCCAGTCAAAGAAACCGGCGCCGTTCACCTTATTGCCGATCAGGTATACCGCCAGCGCCAGTATTACGGGCGGTACAAAATGATATTTGTTCAGCCAATACAGCTCCCGGTGTTTCATGTCCTTGATCAGGTCAAAGCGGGTGGGCTTGTACTCCGGCCCCATGATCCAGCCAATGTGCGCATACCAGAACCCGTAGAGGTTGGCGGAATGCGGATCTTCCGGCGTATCGCTGTGCTTGTGATGTATGCGGTGATTGGCGGCCCACCAGAGCACGCCTTTCTGAAAACTGCTTTGCGCGCCAAATGCCAGTATGAACTGGAAGAAGCGGGAGGTTTTGAACGAGCGGTGCGAGAAATACCGGTGATAACCTCCGGTTACAAAGAACATTCTTGCCACGTATAATACAGCGCACACAATCCAGTCAAATGTGCGCACATGGGTAAAGAACGCCAGGAATGGCACCAGGTGTATGCCGATAAAGTCCAGCTCATGCAGCCAGTTAGGATGCTTCCGTTGTTGTATCGCGGTACTCATAATAGTCAAAAGTAGGGCGATAATTTGTTGTATCCAATGATTAAAATCATATACCGTAATTTCTTAACGGAATGGTGACCAATAAAAAAGCACTCATCCCGGATAACCGTTACAAGTGCCTGTTGTGTTGAGCCAACCATGGGATTCGAACCCACGACCTACAATTTACGAAACTGTTGCTCTACCGGCTGAGCTAGGTTGGCTTAAATTGTCACAAATTTAATGATCCTGCTCTTATTAATAACAGGTGCACGAAAATTTTCTGCCATTCCCCAAAACGGTACCAATGTTGTACCCCTCTATTCTAAAAGCGCTATGAAAAAGAAACGTCCCGCCTGGCACATCGGTACATCCGGCTGGAGCTATAAGCACTGGAAAGGATTGTATTACCCGGAAAAAATGAAACCCACGGACTACCTGGCGTTTTACAGCCGGGAATTTGACTGTACGGAGATCAATACCAGCTTCTATCATTTACCCAAAACGCAAACCGTGCTCAACTGGGCGGACAAGGTGCCGCCTTCTTTTATTTTCTGCCCCAAGCTGAGCCGGTATATTTCCCATTATAAAAAACTGCGTGACCCTGCAGAAAGTATGGAGGTATTCTTCCGGGTTTTTGACCAGGTACAGGAGCGGCTGGGGCCTATCCTGGTGCAATTGCCGGCTCATGTCACCTTTGATGCGGGTGTGGCCAGGGAATTTTACAGCCTGCTGGCAAACACCTATCAGCCATATGATTTTTCCCTGGAAGTACGGGATAAAAGCTGGTTCAGCCGTGAAAGCCTGTCGCTGATGGAGGAATTTGGCGTAGGCCTGGTCATTGCCCACTCCGGCAAGCGCTTCCCGTACAAAGAGGCGGTTACGGCCCCGCATATTTACCTGCGTTTTCATGGGCCCGGCGAGCTGTATGCGTCCAACTACGCCACCGTGTCCCTGCGCGCATATGCCCGTAAATGCGGGCGCTGGCTAAAGGAGGGGCACAACTTATGGATATTCTTCAACAATGATGTATTTGGCTACGCCCTGGACAATGCCCGCAAGCTGAAGGAACTGATGCAGTAAATACCTGCTCCGGCACATTGGTACCTTACATGCCCAGGCCGCCCAGCATGCCCCCGGCTACGCCTTTCATTTCCGCCTCCCAGGCGCCTTCGGCATTTTTCAGCGCACGGTTCAGCGCCGTGATCAGCAGGTCTTCCAGCTCCTCCTTATTTTCTGCTGCCAGCAGTTGCTCTTTTATTTCAATACCTTTTACTTCACGATTGCCCGTCACCGTTACTTTTACGGCGCCGTCCCCCGCTTCTCCTTCCACGGTGATATTGGCCAGTCTTTCCTTGCCTTCCTGCATTTTCTGCTGCGCTTCCTGCAGCTTGCCAAAAAGATCTCCGAACATATTGCGATGATTTAAGGCTACAAAGATAGGCGTTCCCCCGCTATACGGTTATATGCGCCAATTCCTTATCTTTCCGGTTAATTTCATTGACAGGCATGCTCGAAACAAAAGTTTGCATCATAGGCGCCGGTCCCGGGGGCGCTACCGCCGCCCTGCAACTGGCGCAACTGGGTATAGAATGCGTGGTGGTGGACAAGGCCGTCTTCCCCCGTGACAAGGTTTGCGGGGATGGCCTGAGCGGCAAGGTGATCACGGCCCTGGAGAATATTGACCCCGGCATTGCGCGGCGCCTGCAGCAATACACGGAGAAGCTGGATAGCTGGGGCGTGACCTTCGTATCGCCCGGCCGGGAAAGCATGGAAGTGGCCTACAAACCTCATTACAATAAGCTGGTGGACGAGCCGGCAGGCTTTGTCTGCAAACGCATCCATTTTGATAATTTCCTGGTGGACGAGCTGAAGCGCCGGCCGGATATGATCCGCCTGTTTGAAGGCATTGCCATTGACAAATACGAGCTGCAGGACGATGGCTACCTAGTCTCCGATGCCGGCGGCGCATTTACGGTAAAGGCGCAGCTACTCATCGTGGCCAACGGCGCCCATTCCTCTTTTACCAAAGAAGTGGCCAACATCCGTATGGAGCCCGCCTATTATGCGGCCGGTGTAAGGGCCTATTATAAAAATGTAAAAGGCACCCATGCGGATAACTTCATTGAGCTGCATTTCCTCAAGCCCCTGCTGCCGGGCTACCTGTGGATATTTCCCCTGCCCAACGGCGAGGCGAATGTAGGTATGGACATGATCAGCGAAGCCGTGCGCAGCAAAAAAGTGAACCTGAAAAAGCTGCTTACGGAAACCCTGCAGAATGATCCCGTGTTCAAAGAACGTTTCCGGGATGCGGAAATTACCAGCAGCATTGAGGGCTACGGCCTGCCCCTGGGCAGTAAAAAAAGAACGCTTTCCGGCCCCCGCTACATGCTGGTAGGCGATGCGGCCTACCTGGTAGATCCCTTTACGGGAGAAGGCATCGGCAATGCACTGTATGCAGGCCGTATTGCGGCGCAGCAGGCCTCCGCAGCCCTTGAGGCCAACGATTTTTCAGCCAGCTTCCTGGCCGCCTATGATGATGGCGTGTACCGCGTGCTGGGGCCGGAACTGCAGTTGAGCCACCGCCTGCAAAAACTGGTAAAATATCCCTGGCTGTTTAACCTGCTGATGAAAATGGGCACGCGCAATAAGCAGTTGAAAGAGCTGATCTCCTGTATGTTCTACGAGGTGGACCTGCGTAAAAAGCTGGCGCAACCTTCTTTCTATATCAAATTGTTGTTCAATAAATAGCTTTGCCTGTGAAACAACGTTTAATCCTGCTGCTGTGCAGCATTACCCTGCTAACCGGTATGAACAGCTACGCACAACAAGGTTTGTATATCCATAAAGAGAACGGGCACCTGCAGCTCACCCTGGCAGGCGCTTCGCACCTGGCCGGGCTGCCGCTCAAATGCATGCAGCAGGAGTTCCCGTACAAGACCGGGGTGGTGTTTACTGACAGCTCGCTGGTAAAGAACCCCCGCAGCTACCACCCGGCCTTTTATGGCTGCTACGACTGGCATAGCAGCGTGCACGGCCACTGGATGCTGGTACGGCTGCTCAAGTCATACCCCCAGCTACCAGAAGCTGCGGCTATCCGGGCCAGGCTGACGGCCAACCTTACCGCGGATAATATTCATATTGAACAACGCATTTACCTGGAGAAGGAGAACAAAGGCTTTGAACGCATCTATGGCTGGAGCTGGCTGCTGCAGTTGCAGCGCGAGCTGCTCACCTGGCGGGACCCATTGGGCAGCACACTAAGCCAGAACATACAGCCGCTGGCCCGGCAATTCTCCCGTGCTTATATCGCGTTCCTGGACAAGCTGGTGTACCCCATCCGCGTAGGCGAGCATACCAACCTGGCCTTTGGCCTCTGCCTGGCCTGGGACTATGCCGTAACGGCAGAGGACACGGCGCTGCAAACGGCCATCACCCATGCCGCCATGCGCTTCTATGCGCAGGATAAGGCATGCCCGGTAAGCTGGGAGCCGGGCGGGTACGATTTCCTGTCGCCCTGCCTGGAAGAGGCGGACCTGATGTGGCGCATTATGCCGGCAGCACAATATCAAACCTGGTTAAAGGAATTTTTACCCGGGCTATTTAACTCCCCTGTTGACATATTTTCCATTGCGCAGGTAAAGGACCGTACAGACGGTAAACTGGTGCACCTGGATGGCCTGAATTTCAGCCGGGCCTGGTGCCTGTACGGCATTGCCAGGCATGTTACGGAAAACCAGGCGGCCATCCGGCAACTGGCGCGGCAGCACCTGGAAGCCGCACTGCCGCATGTGGTGAGCGGCGACTATGCCGGGGAGCACTGGCTGGGGTCATTTGCCGTATATGCCCTGACGATAGAGAATAATGATCAGTAGCTTTTTCACCTGTTTATCCAAGTAATTATACCTATGTACCGCTTTTTTTATCCCTGTATGCTGGCCCTGGCAACGATATTTGCCGGCACTCCGTTGTCTGTTACTGCGCAGCATAACAACTTCAGCATAACGCCCGCGCCGGGCTGGCTGGCCCCTTACGCACCGGACCTTCAAAAAACACCGGACCTGCGTGAAATAAGCAGCGGTTACTACCTTCGCCTGCTGGAAGAGCAGTATCATGCTGAGCATAACAGCCAGTACCGTCATGTAATCCGGCAGATCATTTCCGAAGCCGGCGTACAAAATGCGGCGGAGGTATCAGTAGATTATGACCCTGCCTACGAAAAATTAAAATTCCACCAGCTCCTGGTCCGGCGAAACGGAAAGATCATCAACAAACTGGATGCAGGGAAGTTCAAGTTCCTGCAACAGGAAAAAGAACTTTCCCGTTTTATTTATAGCGGGTTATATACTGCTTATTTCATTATTGATGATGTTCGCAAAGGAGACCAGATTGAGTACTCCTATACATTAGAAGGAAAGAACCCGATCTTTGAGGACCGGTACTTTAATACTTTCTACCTGGGCGCGGATGAGCCGATCGCAAATTTTTACAAGTGCCTCCAGGCCTCGCCTTCCCGCAATATCCGGTTCAGGTCCTTTAACAAGGCTCCGCTGCCGGTGAAACGCGTGTTCAATGGAATAACGCTTTACGAATGGGACAGCCTGCAAATTATCACGCCGCGGAACACCAGCTACAACACCCCCTCCTGGTATAATGCCTATGCAAAGGTACAGGCCAGCGAATATACAACCTGGGAAGAGGTGGTAAACTGGGCATTAAAGGTAAACGCTGTGCAGCATATTACACCAGCACTGCAGGCCAGGATCGCTTCCTGGCAAAAAGAGAGCGGCAGCAACAAAACATTATACATGCAAAAAGCGGTCAGGTTTGTCCAGGACGAGATCCGCTATATGGGTATTGAAATGGGCGAATACTCCCATCGGCCCAGTATGCCGGATAAGGTATTGGCCAGGCGCTTTGGCGACTGCAAGGATAAATCGCTGTTGTTATGCTCCCTGCTGCAGGCCAATGGTATCGACGCCAGTTTAGCCTATGCCAACACCTATTTCAAAGGCAGGCTAACAGACTATTTACCCTCTCCGGTACTATTCAACCATGCTATTGTATATGCAACCGTAGACGGGAAAAGCTACTGGATAGACCCTACGATCAACTATCAGCGCGGACCTGTAAGCAACATCGCCATACCAGACTACCAGAAAGCGCTGGTTATTAGAAAGGGGAATACCGATCTAAGTGATATCATCCCGGCAGCATCGGGCAAAACGAATATCACTGAATCATTCACGCTTCCGGCGGATAATGAGAAACCGGCGCAATTAAAAGTTATTTCAAATTACAGCGCCGGCTTTGCTGATAATATACGCTCCTTCTTTGCAGAAACAAGTATGAAGGACCTGGAGCGCTCCTACCTGGACTACTATAAAAGTATTTATGGCAATGTAACGGCAGATACAACCGTCCAGGTCGTGGATTCTGATAATCCCAACCTGTTTGAAGTGACAGAAAGCTATGCGTTGCAGGCCCCCTGGAAAGCGGACAGCACGGTCAAAGGCAGGCAATTGTTCTATGTGCAGGCAAAGATACTGACCGATCTGCTGCCGGTGATAGCGACAGATACCCCGGATGCTCCTTTAGCACTTAAGTATCCTTATTCCCTGGACTATGTTATTACCCTGCACATGCCCGAAGACTGGTCGCTGGAAGACGAAGCGCTTCATATAAAAAACAGGTATTACCGGATCGACTTTACCGCTTCCGTTTACGGAAGAACGGTGAAAATGCACTACCAGTATGAATCCTACCAGGATCATGTGCCGGTAACAGCGTTGGCGACCTACCGGGAAGACCGTCGTAAATTGGGCGAAGTGGCCGCTTACACCTACTTCTGGACGCCAGGTGCAGGAGCTGCATCCGGGAAAACAGGTAATACGGTAAGCTGGCTAATGCTGACGCTGGCCATGCTGTTTGTGGGGATTTTTAGCTATATCGGGGTGAAGTTCTACAAAAGGTCTGTGCTACCCGTCAGGCAGGACATAGACCCCTGGCCCATTGGAGGATGGCTGGTATTAATGGGCATCGGTATCATCATTTCACCGCTTACCCTGCTGATAAGTACGATTGAAAACGGCCTGCTCTCCAACAGCACCTGGGAAGCCGTTATCCATGCTGACGACAGCCAGGTAAGGCTGTTGGTAATGATAGCAGAACTCGCCGCCAATGCATTTTTATGGGTATATTCCATATTGCTCCTCGTCCTCTTTATAAAACGCCGGGACACCTTCCCCGCGGCGAACATAGTAGCCTATGCGGCAGCGCTGACCCTGAATGTGCTGGATCATGTGGCGGTGGGTGCATTGAATAATTCCTTCGACTGGCGGCCCGATGAAATAACCACGATCACCCGTTCTATCATAGCGGCTGCTATATGGATACCTTACCTCCTTAAATCGGAACGTGTAAAGCACACCTTTGTAGTGCCACATTCCTCCGCACTACCGCCCAATGAGTACCAACGCGAAACATGAAAACAGGTGATCAGTAATCGATCGTCTCCGAATCAAATATTACTACCCTATCCCACAGGTGTTGGCAATGCTCTATAAACGCCTTGTGTATAGGATGCTCCTGGTAAATATCATGGTCCGCTTTGTTTTTGAACACGGTCAGCTCGCAGTAGCTGTAGCTTCTGTCAATTACCGGGCGGTCCGTATCTGCAGGCTTGCCCAGGTTAAATACCTGTATCGCCTCTATCTGGCCCAGTGAGCTGACGCCTTCCTCGAATTTTTTGATGTCCTCGGCAGAAAGGCCGGGTTTCAGGTAAAAGTTTACCACGTGTACAAACTTCTTATCCTTGGGTTGCAACATAATTATTCTGTTTTAGCGGCTGCCAAGTTAGGCGTTGTATGTTTAAAAATCAAACCGTCCTTCATTACAAAGCATACTTTACCCATACTTTGAATGTCCTGCAGCGGGTCTCCGTCCACGGCTACAATATCCGCCAGCTTGCCGGGCGTAATGCTGCCCAGTTGATCTTTCATGCCCAGCAGATCGGCAGCATGTATGGTGGCGGCTTTAATGGTTTCCATCGCGGGCATGCCCCCTTCCACCATATAGGAAAACTCCAGCCAGTTCCTGCCGTGCATGAACACGCCGGCATCCGTACCAAAGGCGATCTTCACCCCGGCCTTATAGGCCCTGGCAAAAGTGCCTTGTAGCTTCGGTCCAATGGTAAGGGCTTTGGGTTGCACCAGGGCCGGGTAATAGCCGGGTATTTTGGCGGAATCCGCGGTAGAGCGGCCGGCTATGATGGTGGGCACATACCAGGTGCCATATTGTTTGGCCAGCGCCATGGCCTCGTCATCCATTAAAGTGCCATGCTCTATGGAATGAACACCGGCACGTATAGCGCGCTTTATGCCTTCCGCGCCATGCGCATGGGCGGCTACGCGCATGTTGTAGTCCCGGGCGGTTTCCACGATGGCTTTCAGCTCTTCCTCCGTAAACTGCGGGCTGCTGCCGTCTTTGGCTACGCTCAGCACGCCGCCGGTAGCGGTGATCTTTATAAGGTCCGAGCCGTATTTGTAGGCCTGCCGCACGGCTTTACGGCAGTCATCCGGGCCGTTTACCACGCCGGCTTCGGGGCCGGGATCGCCCATCAGCTCCCGGCGGTAGCCGTTGGTAGGGTCTGCATGGCCGCCCGTAGTGGCAATGGACTTGCCGGCGGTAAATACCCGCGGTCCCTTTACCAGTCCCTTGTTGATGGCATTGCGCAGGGAAATGTTCACACCACTGCCGCCCAGGTCGCGTACGGTAGTAAAGCCCGCCATCAGCGTACGCTCCGCAAATACGGCGCTCTGGAAAGCATAGTCGGCAGGATTCAGGGTAAACTTTTCCGTATAGGCATTTTTGTTGGTCTCACTTTCCAGGTGCACATGCATGTCCATCCAGCCGGGTGTAACGGTCTGCCTGCGCAGGTCTATCACCTTGTCCTGCGCGGCGCCGTTTACAAAACCGTCTTTCACATCACTGATCCTGTTGCCGGTGATTATGACGGACACATTTTTACGGGGCGCATCGCTGATGCCGTCAATGAGGGAGCCGCAATGCAGTATAACAGACTGGGTATACGCGCTGCTGAAACCTAGCAACAAAAGCGCAGTGAGCAAGTTGGTTTTCATACGCAGGGTTTTCTATAAATCTAATCCCTAAAATCGTAAAACGGAAATGCGCCCTTAACTGTTTTGTGCAATGTATTTCCGGATGCTCCGGTTATTCACCAGGTATACCAGCAGCAGCACCACCACGGCTGCCACAAGTGTGCCTGCACCCGGCCAGGCAGATACATACATGGCGTGCGCAGCCAGCATGCGGGAGGCCCCCCACTGCAGCAGTGCCACCAATACCAGGGCGGCAACGCCGGTAACAAGATACAGGGGGGCAAACTGCCGCAACAGGTAGCGGCGCAACTGTCCGGGCCCCGTGCCCAGCATCACCAGCAACTGTATCTCCCTTTTGCAGGAGGCAATCACCAGTTGTATGAACATGCTGAACACCAGCAGGGCAAACAGCAGCAGCACCAGGCCAAAAAAACCGATCACGGATACAATGGTCTGTACGATCAGTTTGGTCTTGCTGTATTTTACCTTATCCTGGTTGGTGGTATAGCCATTATCTTCCAGGAACTTTACCAGGGTCGGGTTGGAGGGGTCGCGGGTCCTGATCACCACGCGGGAAGGCGCTGCAGCCGCGCCGCTGCCAAAACGTTCGTTAGCCCATTCCATAAAGGAGGCCGGCACCAGGAAGGAGGAAATACGGTCTGAGAACCCGGCGATGCGGCCGGTAAATTCGGCGGACAACAACCCTTTGGAGATGGTGATCTTCACCGGTAAATTCTTTACGGTTTCCTGCGATACCTGCGGCAGGCCCTGGCTGAGCGCAAAGCCGAAATTATACAGGTTCAGGAAATCGTTGGGCAGTATAATGGGAATGCTGCGCTCCCCTTCCTTCCATTCCCAGGCTTCGTTCTGCACATCTATAAAGGAATCCGGTACGGATTCAAAGAACATGTCCGTATAGAACTGCAGGTCGCCGGGGGCGGCAGCAGTTACTTTAAACTGGCTGGAGATAATGAAGCCGGCTGCTTCCACGAACGGCTGCTGCCGGATCTTGTCCATCTCTTCCGGGGTGAACATGCTTTTTTCCGGCTGTCCCATCATGGCGTTGGTGATCTTTTTGTTGATCACCAGGAAATCCGCGCTCTCATTCTGGTTCTTGCCGCTGTACAGCAACTGGTTAAAATCGGTATGGGCCTGTATGGCCACCAGCAGTAGCAGCATGGCAATGCCCAGCCCCAGGGTGGCCATCAGCAGGCGGCCTTTGCCGATGCCGGTTTGTATGATCTTTTTTAACAGCGCAAAAAAAGGAAGCATGCAATAGTTTTATAAATGATAATTGACATCATACGCAAAACGGTGGTCGTTATCCAGGTCCGTTAGTATGAACCCCGCCTGCCGGCCCTTGCATTCAGCCGCTATCAGGTCGGCGGCGCGTTGCGCATTGTCATCGTCCAGGTGGCTGAAAGGCTCGTCCATGAACAACCACCGGAAAGGCTGCACCAGCGCACGTATAATGGCAATGCGCTGCCGCTCCCCATAAGAAAGGGTGCGGCCGCTTTGCGGCAGCACATGGGTCACCTGCAGGCGCTCCGCCATTTCCAGCACTTTTTCCTGTGTGCAGTACGGCCTGGGCAGCATGAGCCGCTTCAGCTCTATGTTCTCCAGCGCCGTCAGTTGTTCAAAGAGGCGCAGGTCCTGGAATATAATGCTGACCTGCTGCTGCCGCATGGCCGCCAGGGTTTCCTTGTCATAGGCCTGCCAAGGCTGGCCGTTTACCAGCACCTGCCCCGTATAGTCGTTCCGGATATGATACAGGTAATGCACCAGGGTGGTTTTACCGCTGCCCGACGGCGCTTTTATCTTCACAAAGCTGCCGGGTGCAAAGCTTAACTCCTTATTCCAGATATCGGAGGGGCGTTGCTGTAGCTTGTCGCGCAGGGGCAAAGGTACCAGGTGGCTCAATTCGATCTGCATAGCTGCTAATATATCGTATATTGATCAACTAAAATCTAAACCCTCAATTTATGGAAAACATTCAACAACAGGTACACGTTTTACGTAAGCAAATGCGGTACCTGCAGTGGTATGCGCTGGTCTGCTCCCTGCTGGTGATCGTGCTGCTGCTGTCCGCCTTTCGCAAAAGCGGGGAACAGGGTATTGTAAAATCCCTGCGGGCGGAAAAAATAGAGATCGTGGAAGCAGACGGGACGGTGAAGCTAAGCCTCTTTAACAAAAAGCACCTGCCCCCGGCAGTGATAGACGGTCATAAACTTCCCCGGCAGGGCGGCGGCGAATCCGGGCTGATGTTCTACAACGAGGAAGGCGAAGAATGCGGCGGGCTTATCTATGATGGCGCCAAAGGAGATAACGGTGCCAGCATTACTTTTGACCAGTACAAGCAGGATCAGGTAGTACAATTATTGCATAGCCAGCGCAGCGGGATGAAAGGACTGATCATCAACGACCGGCCGGAGAAAAGTATCGCGCTTACCTTTTCAAAAGTAGAGGAGATCCGCCGTTCCGGCAAGGACAGCGCCGCACAGCAACAGGCCATCAGCGAACTGGCAGCACAGGGCTACTTTGGCCACCGGCGCATGATGGTGGGACAAACCGGCCGCTCCACCGGCATGTTCGTATATGACAGCCTGGGTAATAAACGCCTGGAAATGATGGTGAATGAAAAAAATATGCCCGTGATCGTGTTCTATAATGAGAAAGGCAATGAAGTGAAAAGGATCAGCTATTGAACAAAAAAGAATATCAAATGTAAAATGCTAAATGTAAAAGTAAATGCAGTGATACCCGCATTCCGGTGCATTCGGTGCATTTACTTTTACATTCAATATTTTACATTTATCATTTTACATTCCTACTCCTCAGGCGCCGCTTCCGTGGCTACCGTAGTATCTTCCTGCACGCTTTCTTCTTTCACTTTTTGCTCCCTGTAATATTTGGCGGCGGCGGTACCCAGGTTTACCAGTTGCACCAGGCTGTTCTCCTGCTCATTCTTAAAGGTGAGCACTACCTGCGATTCCTGCATCTTACCGTTGAAAGGCTGGCTTACAGCATGCAGCTCTTTCAGCAGGTTTTTGGCCTGCAGGGCCAGCGGCTTGCCGTCTTCCGGCATTTCGCTTTCCGGTATCTGCTGCATGATCTTTTCAAAGTTTACATACATCCCCAGGGGATTACCTTTTATCTTCCCGGTAAGATCATTGTCCAGCTTAGCCTTGCCATTACCGGCCAGGTAGGCTTTCAGCAGTGCGCTGTCTGATGCTGCCGTTACCAGCTTATCGTTGATAGATACGGCGGGCATATTGGGGCCCTGCATGGTAGGTACATACTGGTCGCCCTGTTTTTCAAAGAAGCCTTTTACCATGGGGGAGTTCATCAGCTTTTCAAAAGCGGCCTTGTCGCCCACTTTCATGGCAAATACCCATTTGCTGTCCGTGCTCATGGTGCTGTCTTCCGGGTAGAAAGGCAGGGGCTTTTTCTTCATTTCAAAGTCAGAGGCCACAAATACCATCTGGCCTTTGAAAGCATTCAGCACATCGTCCAGGGTAAGGCCGGACTTGCCCATCATCATATTTACAATACCGTCTGTACCGGTGCTTTTAATAATATCCCCGATCATGCGCAGGTCAAAGCCATAGGCTACAAAAGCGCTGATATCCCCGGAGGGATATTTTTCCAGCATATCCAGGTCCACGGTATTGTTACCGTATTTCTTATAGATATCGGCCAGGGCCTCGCCGGCATAGGAACGGCCGTTCATCACGATCTGGCCCTTGTCAAAATCAACGGTGCCGGCATAGTAGCAGTCTTCCAGCAGCTTTTTGAAGTTGGCGGGCAGCATGGTGAGCTGGTTGTTGTAGATCACTTCGGGGTGCACAAAAAAGCTCATGTCGGCGCTTTCCTTCAGCAGGTCCTTAAAAGCGGGGATGGAACCGGCGGTCTCATTGTCCTTCAGGTGAAAGAGCTTGTCGGCCACAGCAGCCCAGGTAGCGGCTTCGCCTTCATCTTCCGCAGTAATGGCCACGGCCGGCTGCGGGGTGGCGGCATCGGCGTCCTCTTCGTCCATGCTGTCAGGCGCATCCGGCCCCGGGAACCCGGGAACAGGGCCCCTGCCGCGCTTCTTCAGCTCATCCATATCAAACGGATGCAGGTAGATCACGCTGCTTTTAGTCCAGGCTACCAGGGACTGATCGTCCTGCAGCCAGGCATACGTAAAGTCATTTTGGGTTTTGGAGGTAAAACCGGGAGCGCTCTTTTTCAGGAAGGCCTCGAACCTGGCGGCGTCTTTCAGGCTGCCGGTAAACATGGCGTAGGAGTTGTTGGCCTCGCCGAATACCACGGAAGCAAAAAAGTTGCTGTTCAGGTCTATGCCGGAGTTTTCCGCATCCCGGATGGCTTTAGCGGCCTCGCTGGCAGTATCTTTCTCCTGCAGGGCGGCAAAAAGCTTGTCCATCGTAATACCGTTGGTAACCAGCTTCTGCACTACCTGCTTGCTGTTGATACCCAGCACAATACCCGCATCCTTGGGAATGTGCTTGCTTTCCTCCGGTATTTTGGAACAACTGCTGAATACAGCAGCGGCGATCATGGCGGTTAACAAAACCCGGAAAATTGTACTGTGCTTGAAATGCATAAGAAGGGATTCAAAGATTTAAAAAATGATGAATGCGTAAAATTACACAAATTTCCTCCTTCCATATACAATAAACCAATTCCGGCAATAGTTTTATACCTTTGCAGAACGGTTTTCACATTTCCTTAATCATTGAACAGCAGCCAACACCATGTTCCTGATCCTACTACAGTACATACGGCCCTTAACGGCTATTGAGCACTACCTGGAAGCCCACCGGGCTTTTCTTGACAAATATTATAAAAGCGGCCAGTTCATCCTCTCCGGCCGCAGAAAACCGAGATCCGGCGGCCTCATCATCTGTAAGGCCTCCAGCCGCAAGGAAGTAGAGCAGATCATCACGGAAGACCCGTTCGATAAATACCAGTTAGCCATGTACGAGATCATTGAGTTTGAACCTACCACTTACGTGCACGAGCTGCAATCCTACGTTTCCTGAGGGCCTGCCCGCACTTTTCTATTTCCCTGCTGTACTGATACCGTAAATGGCTTCCGCTGAGCCTGTTATCTTTTTTTGTCTTTTTTGAAAAAGATTGCAATCGTTTGTAAAAGTTTGTATCTTTTACTTGTCCGGATCGAACCCGGAGTAGTTCACGTTATTAAAACAAGCACCTGATGAGTGTAGTAACTGTAGCAAATTGTTGCGTGTAGAAATGTTGTGTTAATTCCGTCCGGTTTGCTGTAGCTGTTGTTCAAACCAGATATTACGCTTCCACGTTGCATTATGCCGGAAAAGGTCTGCCTGCCTGCTACCTGCTGCAGGAGGAATATTGCCATACTGAGAAGCCTGATATACGATCAATCATTCCATTCTACACCTTTAAAACCAGCATCGTATGAATGTCCGCGTTCACTTGCGCCTTCCGCGGCGCACAGCCATCTGGCTGCTCCTGCTGCTGAGCGCCCCCGCCTTTGCCCAGCAGCAAAAGATCACCGGCACGGTGACCGATGAAAAAACCCAAACCCCGCTGCCCGGCGTTACCGTGGTGGTCAAAGGTACCAACAAGGGTACGGCTACTGCGCCAACCGGTACTTTCAGTATTGAGACCAGCCCGGGCGCCACCCTGGTATTCTCCTTTGTGGGATACGCTCCCAAAGAAGTGCCTGTAGGCAGCAGCACTGTCCTCAACGTAGCCCTGTCAGAAAGTGTGGGCAACCTCAATGAAGTAGTAGTGACCGGCTACGGCAGCCAGAGCAAAAAAGACATTACCGGCGCCGTGGCCACGGTAGATGTTAAAAAGCTGCTGTCCGCACCGGCGGCCAACGTAGGCCAGGCGCTGCAGGGCCGCGTAGCCGGCGTTACCGTAGGCACGGACAACAGCCCCGGCGGCAACGTAATGGTGCGCATCCGCGGCTTTGGCACCATTAACGACAACTCTCCCCTCTACATTATTGACGGCGTGCCCACCAAAGGCAACCTGAACACCCTGAACCTGGGCGACATTGAATCCACCCAGGTGCTGAAAGACGCCTCCGCATCTTCCATCTACGGCGCCCGGGCCGGCAATGGCGTGGTGATCATCACTACCCTGAAAGGCAAGCTGGGCAAGCCCAAACTTAGCTACGACTTCTATTACGGCACCCAGCGCCCCGGCAAGTTCCTGGACCTGCTGAATACGCAGGAGTATGCCAACCTGCTCTGGGAATCGCGCATCAATGCCGGAAACGTGGCAGGCAACGGCAATCCCACGCATGCCCAGTTTGGCAACGGTCCCACCCCGGTAATACCGGACTACATTTTCCCGGAAGGCGCCATGGAGGGCGATCCCCGCGTAGACCCCGCCAATTACACTACCGACATTGAAAGCCCGGAGTTCCGGAAATCAAAATGGCTGATCACCCGGGCCAATAAAGCCGGCACCAACTGGATGGACGAGATCTTTGATCCCGCCCCCATACAGAACCACCAGCTCAAGGTATCCGGCGGCAGCGAGTCCGCCCGCTATGCCATGTCGCTGAACTACTTTAACCAGGAAGGTATCCTGATCCATACCGGCTACAAACGCTACTCCGTGCGCGCCAATACGGAATTTAACGTCACCAGGGCCATACGCGTGGGGGAAAACTTCCAGGTAGCTTACGGCGAGCGCATCGGCCAGCCGGCCGGCAACCAGAACGAAGGCAATCCCATTTCCTTTGCCTACCGTATGCAGCCCATCATACCGGTATATGATATCATGGGCAATTTCGCCGGCACCAAGGGCGGCGACCTGGATAACGCCAAGAACCCGGTAGCGGCCCTGTACCGCAACAGGGACAATGTGACCAAGGAGCTGCGCCTGTTCGGCAACGCCTGGGCGGAAGTGGACATTCTCCGCAACCTCACCGCCCGCACCAGCATTGGGGTGGACTTTAACTGGAACCATTACAGGAACTTCACCGTCCGCGATATTGAATCCAGCGAATCCGCCAGCGTAAACAGCCTCTCCATCAATACGGCCTATAGCAACACCTGGACCTGGTACAACACCCTCACCTACCGGCTGGACCTGTCCGGTGTCCACCACTTCAATTTCCTGCTGGGCACAGAGGCTATCGGTAGTATGAACGATCCGCTTACCACCGGTCGCTCCCGCTTTTTCCTGGACGACCTGGACAACCGCTACCTGGATGCCGGCAACGGCAGCACCGCCACCAACAGCGGCGTGTACGGCGACTGGCGACTGGCCTCCGAGTTCGGCAAGATCAATTATAATTACAGTGAAAAATACCTGGTGGACTTTACGCTGCGCCGTGACCGCTCCTCCCGCTTCTCCAAACGGCAGAACGTGGCGTATTTCCCGGCAGCCAGCGCGGGATGGCGTATTTCCGAAGAGCCTTTCATGAAATCAGTGACCGCTATCAACGACCTGAAACTGCGTGTAGGCTGGGGCCGCACCGGTAACCAGGAAATAGGTAACTATACCCCCTATACGACCTTTGGCACCAACCCGGCCACTTCCTTTTATGATCTCAATGGCTCCAACTCTTCCGCCCTGCAAGGCTATGAGCTGAACCAGTTCGGCAACCCGGACGCCAAATGGGAAACCACCACCAGCACCAACATAGGGCTGGATGCTACCGTGATCAAGGGAAAGCTGGCCCTGGCGGTGGACCTCTACCAGCGCAAGACCTCCGACATGCTCTTCCCCATAGAGATACAATATACCCAGGGGCAGGCCACCAACCCCTTCCGCAACATTGCCACCATGGTAAACAAGGGCATTGAGCTGGGCCTCAATTTCAGCGACGATGCCATGCGCGGCGACCTCACCTACGACCTGGGTGTGAACTTCAGCGCCTATAAGAACGAGGTGCAGAAAACAGACGGCAACCCCAATACCCGCTACTTTGGCTTTACCACCCGCCTGCCGGCCATGACAGTGACCCAGGCCGGGCATCCCATTTCTTCCTTCTTCGGGTACGTGATAGACGGAATCTTCCAGAGCGACGACGATGCCAGCAAAGCGCCGCCCCAGTTTGGCGGCGGGGCCAACAACAAGGCCGGGCAGTTCCGCTTCCGCGATGTGAACGGGGATAACAAGATAGACGCCAACGACCGCACCATCATCGGCAGCCCCCACCCGGATTTTACCTACGGCATCAATGCCCAGGTGAATTACAAGCAGTTTGGCCTCACCCTGTTTGCACAGGGCGTGCAGGGCAACGACATCTTTAACTACGTGCGCTACTGGACGGACTTTCCCACCTTTGCCGGCAACCGCAGCAGGCGCATGCTGGAAGACTCCTGGCGCCCCGGCAAAACAGACGCCAAACTGCCCCAGCTCCGTTCCAATGATGTGATCAGCAGCAACCCCTCCACCTACTACCTGGAGGACGGGTCTTACCTGCGCATCAAGAACATACAGCTATCCTACAACCTGCCGGAAAGCCTGCTGAAAAGATGGGGCATAGAACGGGTACGGGTGTACGTACAGGGCCAGAACCTTTTCACCTTCACCAGCTACACCGGCCTGGACCCCGAGATCAACCTGCGCAACTATGACCCTAACAACGACCGGCATATGGGCGTGGACGAAGGGGCTTACCCCGTAGCCAAAGTATACCTGGTAGGCGCCAATCTTAGTTTCTGACATCTAAAACCCAAACATGATGAATACACGTAAAACCATATACGCGCTCCTGCTGCTGGCCTTCTTCACCGCCTGCAGCAACAGCTTCCTGGACCTGAAGCCCAAAGGCGTGCTGCTGCCGGAGCAACTGAACACCCGCAATGGCGTAAACGCCCTGCTGATATCCGCCTACTCCCTGCTGGACGGTGTGGGCGCCGGCAATACCACCTACCACAGCTCTGCCGACAACTGGGTGTATGGCAGCGTAGCTGCAGACGATGCCTACAAAGGCACCACCTCCGGCGACCAGCCCGCCATCAGCCTGATAGAGACCTACCAGATCTTGTCGGACAATGACTATTTCCGGGGCAAATGGCGGGCCGTGTACGATGGCGTAGCCCGTTCCAATGACGTGCTGCAAACCCTGGCCAGAACGGAAGACCTGACCGATGACGAGCGCAAGGCCATTACGGCCGAAGCCCGTTTCCTTCGCGGGCACTATCATTTTGAAGCCAAGAAAATGTGGAACCATGTGCCTTACATTGATGAGAACACCTATAACCCGGAGGATGCGGAAAGCACCAAAGTGAGCAACGAGGCGGACATATGGCCCAATATAGAGGCAGACCTGCAGTACGCCTATGAAAACCTGCCCCACCGCCAGTCCCAGCCCGGCCGCGCTTCCAAATGGGCCGCCGCCGCCCTGCTGGCAAAGGCTTACCTGTTCCAGCAGAAATATGCGGAAGCCAAAGCCCTGCTGGACTTGATCATGGCCCAGGGCGGCTATACACTGGTGGCCCGGTATGCAGATAATTTCCGCCTGGCTACCAACAACAATGCGGAATCCATCCTGGAGGTGCAGCACTCCGTGAATGACGGCGCACCCGGCGGCGAGAATGGCAACCAGGGCGCTACCCTCAACTACCCCTACGGCGGGCCCACCACCTGCTGCGGTTTTTTCCAGCCCTCGCAGAACCTGGTGAACGCTTTTAAGACAGACGCCACCGGCCTGCCCATGCTGAACACCTTCAATGATACCGACGTGACCAACGACCAGGGCATTGAATCCAACGCGCCCTTTACCCCATACGCCGGCGCGCTGGACCCGCGGCTGGACTGGACCGTAGGCCGTCGTGGCATTCCCTACCTGGACCACGGCCTGCATCCCGGCAAAGCCTGGATACGTGACCAGGCCTATGCCGGCCCCTATTCTCCCAAAAAACACATGTTCTACAAGGCGGATATCGGCAGCGGCACCTTTGCCAACAATCCCCGGCAAAACGCCAACAACTACCGCATGATCCGCTACTCCCATGTCATACTCTGGCTGGCGGAATGCGAGGTGGAAACAGGCTCGCTGGAGCGGGCGCGGGAGCTGGTGAATATGATACGCGAACGGGCCGCCAACCCGGAGGGGTTTGTAAAAATGCCCGATGGCAGCAATGCGGCCAATTACCAGATAGGCCTGTATACCACGCCCTGGGCGGATAAAGAAACGGCGCGCAGGGCCGTGCGTTTTGAAGAGCGGCTGGAGTTTGCCATGGAAGGGCACCGCTTCTTCGACCTGGTGCGCTGGGGTATTGCCCCGGAGGTGCTGAATGACTACCTGGCTAAGGAAAAGCTGAAACGTACCTACCTTAACGTAGCTACTTTCAGGGATCACAACATTTACTATCCTATTCCGCTGCAGGAAATTGTGAACAGCTCGAAGAACGGGGAACCTACCCTGACGCAGAATGAAGGATACTGATCTTTGAAATTCCAAATACCAAATTCCAAACGGGGGAATTGTGTCTAAAGTAAAAGCAGACCGCTTTTTAGTGAATCATGTCCCTTTCCGTTTGGAATTTGGAATTTGGATTTTGGAATTTCCCCCCTGGGGATTTGGAATCTCTACTGCTCTACCTGCTTTTTCAGGTCCTGCAGCCCATTATCATAATCCTTTTCCAGCGAGCCTTTCATAAACAGGCCCATAATGTTCTGCGGGCGCGGAAATTCGCTGTCAAATCCCCAGGTAACGGTAGTAACGCCGGCGTTCTCGCTCAGGCGATAGTAGCAGTCGGCGGTAGACTCCCAGGGTTTGATAAAAGTAAGTTGCTGCTGTACGCTGGTATAGGGCTCCATGGCAGTGGTTTCCAGCCGGCCCTCGCCTATCTTTTCTCCTTTCCAGTTGCTGGCGGCGCCCACCGTGCCGTCCTGGCCGGTAATAGTGTATTGTGCGGCGGTATCCATTTTATACCAGGGGTTCCAGTCGTTAAATGATGCGTAGTTTACCAGGTGCGGCCATATCTGGCTGGCGGGGGCATTGATGGCTACAGAGCGCTCAATATGCATTTTGGTGGGAGCAGCTACCAGGAGTATGACACCAATGAGCAGGATGATGCCAACGATCCATAGCAGTACTTTCAGTACTTTCATAACAGTTGTGGTTTTGGTACATGTTAAATATACGGATTTCCTACTATATAAGTCTTATTCGGGGCTGCGCTTGTAGCGCTTTTCCGCCTCCTGCGCCTGCTCAAAGTCCAGGATAACGGAGTTAATGCAATACCGCAGGCCGGTGGGCGGCGGGCCATCGTCAAATACATGTCCCAGGTGCGACTTACAGCGGCCGCACATCACTTCCGTGCGCTGCATGCCATGGGAATTGTCCGGCGCATAAATAACGCTGGTCTTTGAAAGGGGCTGGAAAAAGCTGGGCCATCCGCAGGCGCTCTCAAACTTGGCGTCTGATACAAACAGCGGGTTGCCGCAGGCAGCGCAATAGTAGGTGCCCTTTTCCTTGCTGTTCCAGTACTTCCCGGTAAAGGCCCATTCGGTCCCTTTTTCCCTGGCAATATGATACACCTCGGGCGACAGCAGCTTCTGCCATTCCTCGTTGGGAAGGTCTACTTTGGCAGTATCGCTGCGGGAGTATACTTCATTCTTTTTTCCTTCTTCCATGGTTGGATGGTTTTGACCGGCACTTGGTATATGCGGGTGCTTCAGTACAACAGTTAAACTACGCTTTCACAATTTTTATTGTGAGCGCATGTCACTTTTCCGGCATAAGTTACGAAGTGCATCTCATATCCGGATTATATAATATGTTAAAAATTCCAGGCAACCGGCCCGCTGCCGCTCCCAACTATTTAATAACTTTACGCCAAAAGGCTTTTAATAAGTGGCGGACATCATCAATTTATTACCAGACAATATAGCCAACCAGATAGCTGCCGGCGAAGTGATACAGCGGCCTGCCTCCGCAGTGAAAGAGCTGCTGGAGAATGCGGTGGATGCCGGCGCAACGGAAATACAGTTGATCATACGCGATGCGGGCAAGGAGCTGGTACAGGTAATTGACAACGGGGAGGGCATGAGCGAAACAGATGCCCGCATGTGCTTTGAACGGCACGCTACTTCCAAGATAAAGACCATCGACGACCTGTTTGAGATACGCACCATGGGTTTCCGGGGCGAAGCCCTGGCCTCCATTGCGGCGGTGGCGCAGGTGGAGCTGAAAACCCGGCAGCGCGGCGAGGCCCTGGGCTCCTATATAGAAATAGACAACAGTGTTGTGCGCAGGCAGGAGCCCTGCCAAACGGCGGAAGGCACCAGCTTTGCCATGAAGAACCTGTTCTTCAACGTACCGGCCCGGCGCAACTTCCTGAAAAGCAATGCGGCGGAGATGCGGCACATCGTGGATGAGTTCATCCGCGTGGCCATGGCCTTTCCACAGCTCCAGTTCTCCTTTACCAGCAACGGGCAGCAGGTGTTCTACCTGGAAAAAGGCTCCCTCAAGCAGCGGGTGGTGGCCATCCTGGGACAGCATTACAATGCCCGCCTGGTGGCGGTGAAGGAAAGCACCGATTACCTGAACGTGCACGGCTTTGTAGGCAAGCCGGAAACCGCCAAGAAAACCCGGGGCGACCAGTTCTTTTTTGTGAACAACCGCTTCATCAAAAGCCCGTACCTGCACCACGCCATCATGAGCGCCTTTGCGGAAATGATCCCGGCAGACAGCTTCCCGCTCTATGTGCTGTTCATAGACCTGGACCCCGCGCATGTGGATATTAACGTACATCCTACCAAGCAGGAAATAAAGTTCGACGACGAAAAGATCCTGTACGCCTTTGTACAGTCGGCCGTAAAGCATGCGCTGGCGCAGTTTAACGTAACGCCTACGCTGGATTTCAGCCTGGACCCCGGCATACAGCAACTGGACGCGGTGAACAAACCATTCACCTCCCGGGAGCAACAACGCTCCACCGGCGGCTCGCTCTATAAAACATTTACGCAGGCCCACCAGGCGCATGTGATAGATAAAAGCAGCAGCAACCTGCAGCACTGGAAGGATGTGTACGAGATCGGCAGGTCCGGTGCGGCAGCCCGTAACGGTACGGAAACACCCCCTTCGCCGGACAATGCGCCGGCCAGCCACCCTACCACCGCCTCCGTGATAGACGAGCGCTGGCAGGAGGCCGCCACCGACCAGAAAGTACCCGTACAGGTACACCAGCAATACATCCTCTCCCAGATAAAGTCCGGCTTTATACTGATAGACCAGCAGGCCGCCCATGAAAGGATATTGTATGAACGGTACCAGCGCGCCCTGCAGGAAAAGCCCATGCCCACCCAGCAAAGCCTTTTCCCGCAAACCCTGCAGTTGCTGCCGGCAGATGCCGCCCTGGTGTCCGAAATGCTGCCCGACCTGCAGACCCTGGGCTATGATATGGAGCCTTTCGGCAACCACACCTTTGTAGTGCGCGGCACCCCGGCCGATATACAGACCGGCAACGAGCAGGCCAGCATAGAAGGACTGCTGGAACAGTTCAAACACTTCAGCGCCGAGCTGAAGATCAGCAAACGGGAACAACTGGTGCGCTCCATGGCGCGCAACAATGCCATCCCTGCCGGGAAAGTGCTTTCCCCCCGGGAAATGCAGAACATGATCGATGAGCTGTTTGCCTGCAGTATGCCCAACGTGTCGCCCGGCGGCAAATACACCTACATTTCCTTTAAGCTGGCAGACATGGCCAGGATGTTCGAGAAAGGAGCGTAAACAGTATGAGCGATCACCCGGTGCAATATGAGCAGGGCGTGTATGTAGGCATGAAAATGCGGGAACACCTGCTGGGCCCTGTCATTACCAGCGAAACCGTATTTACACCCCACCTGAGCTCGGAGTGGCATTACCATGCCAACCCTCACTTCTCCCACATCCTGTCCGGCGGCAGCAAGGAAATGCGGAAAGGCAGCTCGGAAATACAGGCGGCCGGTACAGGGCTATACTATTACCCCGGCATTGCACACCGGAACGTAGACTACCGTACCGGCACCCGCATCTTTAACCTGGAGCTGGGTGAGGGCTTCTTCCGGGAGTTTGGGCTGGCCTTGCCCCCTGCCTCGCTGATGTTTGCGCGGAACAACCGCCTGAATACCGGCGGGCTGCTCAGGATCATGAAAGAGCATTACCTGCACGATGCCGATTCCCCGGTAGCCATTACCCAGTTGTGTATCAACCTGGTACAGGCCCACGGCAGGGAAGAAAAATGCTGCCCCGAATGGGCGGAAAAGATAAAGACCGTTATCCATGACCAGTGGAACCAGCCCCTGTCCCTGGCTACCTTATCCGCACAACTGGACATTCACCCGGTTACCATTTCAAAATACTTCCCCAGGTATTTCGGCTGCTCGCTGGGCGAATACCTGCGGAGGATCAAGGTGGAGCGTGCACTGGCCCTGGTGCGTAGCACCCGCCAATCGCTTACCGGCATAGCCTATGAATGCGGGTTTACAGACCAGGCCCATTTTACCAAAACATTCCGGCACATTACCGGCCTGCTGCCCAAACATTACCGGAATATATAATGCCACGCTTTTCCCGCTAACGCTAATTACATACAATTTCCGGCAGGCGTCCCGCCCTAGTTTTGCATCATCAACATTATCAGGATGATCATAAGACCAATGCAACCGGGAGACAATCAACCGGTAGGCGCCATTATACAGGCGGTGCTGCAGGAATTCGGGGCTAACAAGCCTGGCACCGCTTACTACGACGAGCACCTGTATCGCCTGTACGACAGCTTTCCGCCGGCCAGCTCCTGCTATTGGGTGGCGGAGCTGCAGGGTATGGTTGCAGGCGGGGGCGGTATCTATCCCACTGCCGGCCTGCCCGCAGGCTGCTGTGAACTGGTAAAGCTGTACCTGCTGCCGCAGGCCAGGGGCCGTGGACTGGGCAAAGCCCTCGTGGAGCGCTGCCTGCGGTCCGCAAAGGAGCTGGGCTACCGCCAGGTGTACCTGGAAACCATGCCGGAACTGCGCGTGACCGTACCGCTCTATGAAAAAGCTGGCTTCCGTTGCCTGCAGAAGCCCCTCGGCCAGTCCGGCCACCACGCTTGCAACATCTGGATGATAAAAGATATTTAACCGAAAAACGCCCGCATATGATCCTAGGACGAATTGCATTACTACTATTGACACTCATAAATTTCGTATATACCTGCCCGATAATGGCGCAGCAACGCAATGACAAGCTGCAGCGGCTGTTTGACGCCTATTACGAGGAGCGGCTGCAACTGTTCCCCGTAGAAGCCACGGCTGCCGGGGACCACCGCTACGACGATCAGTTGCCCAACGATGGCGCCACCCCCTATATTGCCGCTACGCGCACCTTCTACCATAAATACCTGCAGGCCCTGGAAGGCTTCAACCGGGCTTCGCTGAATGAAACAGACAGGATATCCTATGACGTATTGCGGCACCTGCTGCGCGCCGACCTGGCCGCCACCAACCTGCACCGGGAATACATGCCCATGAACCAATTTATATCTACTCCGCTGCAGATGGCGCAATTCGGTGCTGGCGGCAGTATACAGCCCTTCCATTCCGTAATGGACTATGAGCGCTGGGCCAAACGGATGAGCGCATTCAAAGAATGGGCGGATACTGCTATCGCCAACTTTAATAAGGGCATAAAAGCCGGTATCGTATTGCCGAAGGCGCTGGTCATAAAAATGATCCCGCAAATGGAAGCCCTGGCGGAGGAAGATACGGCCAAAAACGTGTTCTATAAACCACTGGCGCAGTTCCCTGCTTCATTCTCCGCAGCAGACAGGCAGCGGATCAGGGCCCTATATCACCAGGTGATCACTACCCGTATCATTCCCGCCTACCAGCAACTGGCCGGCTACCTGAAGACGCAGTATCTCCCTGCAGCACAGGCCCATGCCGGGTTAAGCGCACTGCCGGGCGGCGATAAGCTATACAATTACTACCTGCATTACTTTACTACAGATCCGAAGCTGACAGCGGAGCAGGTGTACCAGACCGGGCTGGCGGAAGTGGCGCGTATCACCCGGGAAATGGAAACCATCAGGGAAAAGGTGGGTTTTAAAGGCAGCCTGCCGGAATTTTTCCACTACCTGACAACGGATGCCCGCTTTATGCCTTTTAAAACACCGGAGCAGGTACTGGATGCCTACCGCGCTATTAACCGTAATATCCGGCCTTTCCTGGGCAATTTATTCAGCCGCCAGCCCCAAACAAAATTCGAGGTCCGCCGGGTGGAAGCCTACCGGGAAGCCTCGCAGGCAGGGCCTTCCTACGTATTCGGTAACCTGGAAGAAAACAGGCCCGGCATCTTGTATGTACCGGTGCCGGATGCTACCAGGATCAACACGGTATTTTACGGCGTAGAAGCTACTTTTATCCATGAAGCCATTCCCGGCCATCACTTCCAGATATCTTTCCAGCAGGAGAATAAAACGATTCCGGCCTTCCGCAAACAACCTTCGTTCTTTGCCTACCTGGAGGGCTGGGCATTATACTGCGAGTCCCTGGGGGAACAACTGGGCTGCTATACCGATCCCTACCAGAAAATGGGCGCACTGTGCAATGAAATGCACCGGGCCATCCGCCTGGTATTGGATGTAGCCATTCACACCGGTAAAATGACACGGGAAGAAGCCATTGCCTACATGATGGCCCGTGAGCCGGTGAGCGAAGCCATTGCTACAGCCGAGGTAGAGCGTTATATGGCCTGGCCCGGGCAGGCTTTGTCCTACAAAATAGGGGAGATAAAAATAAAGACCCTGCGGGATAAATATGCCCGGCAGCTCGGTGACCAATTCAGCCTGCGGCAATTCCATGATGCGTTGCTGCAATACGGGGATATGCCGCTGGATGTGCTGGAAGATTACCTGGATAACTGGGCTACAGGTCTTTCAACCGCTCATACAGCCGGCCGTACAGGCGGTAATGCCTGGCATACACTTCCCGCCCATGGTCGGTAGGTACAAACACTTCCTCCGCTGCCTGCCCCTCCGCAGCATAGGAAATGCCCAGCGCGGCATAGCCCATCATGGCCGCCCCGGTAGCGGAAGCGTCGTTCTGCTGGTGCAGGTGCATGGGTTGTTGAAAAATGTCCGCCATCAATTGAATCCAGCCGGGAGAGGCGGTAAAGCCGCCGCTTACGGATATTTTACGGATAGGTCCGGCCGTTTCCTGCAGCGCTTCTGCAATGCTCAGCAGCCCAAAGGCCACGCCTTCCAGCATTGCGCGCATAAAGTGCATGGCCGTGTGCTGCGGTTGTATGCCTATAAAAGCGCCCTTTGCATGCGGGTCCCATACGGGCGCCCGCTCCCCCAGCAGGTAGGGCAGGCATACTACCCCTTCTGCGCCGGGCGGTATGGCCAGCGCGGCCTGCAGGGCGGTATCCAGGTCCGTAGCGCCCTGGCGCTGCAGGAAATCCTGCACAAACCATTTCAGCACCACACCCCCGTTGTTTACCGGTCCGCCGGTTACAAAATGCTCCGCATCCAGTATATAGTTGAACAGGCGCTGGCGCGCATCCGTGACCGGCTCCCGTGCTGCCATGCGCAAAGCGCCGCTGGTAGCAATGGTGAGGGTGGCATGCCCGGGGTCCAGGGCCTGGCTGCCCAGTTGCGCCAGGCAACCGTCGCTGGCGCCGGCTATAAGCGGCGTGTCTGCATTGATGCCCAGCGCCGCCGCTATAGCGGGCAGCGGGTGCAGGACGGTATGCGTGGGCACCGGCTCCGGCAACTGTGCGGCGGTAATGCCCGCAATGGCCAGCGCCCGGGGGCTCCAGTACCGGGTATGGATGTCAAACAGGCCGGTGGCGCCCGCAATGGAATGGTCTGTTACATACCGCCCGGTAAGCCGGTGCAGGATATATTCCTTGATACCCGCAAAGCAGGCGGCCTGTTCAAATATGTTCCGCTGCTCCCGGCGCAGCCAGGCTATCTTGAACAAAGGCAACATGGGGTGCATGGGCACCGCCGTCTGCTCGTACAGTATGCGCCCCTCGGCCGTGCCCCGCAGCGCGTCCGCAATATCCTGGCTGCGGTTGTCGGCCCAGATGATCAGCGGGGTAAGCGGGCGGTGGGCGGCGTCCAGGGCCAGGATGCTGTGCATGGCGCTGCTGAAGGCTATGCCGGCCGGCATCTGCCCCATTTCCGCCACTACCTGCCGGATACCCGCTTTTACCGCCTGTAAAATACTTTCCGGGTCCTGCTCGCCGTAGCCCGGCTGCGGGTACACCGTATCATACCCCTGCTGGAACACCGCGCCGGTACGGCCATCCGGCAGGAGGGCCATCACCTTGGTACTGCCCGTGCCAATATCGGCGCCGATCATATATATTAAAGGGCTGCTCATAACTCAAAAGGTTCTCAAAATAAAAAACACCTTTCATCTGTCAATATTTATCTTTTCATTTGTCAGATGTTACCCGTCATAACAAAAATTTCAGCTCATAACTCACCGTAAAGTGAAAATTTTGTTATGACCGTTTCATTTTCTGGGTTTAATTTATAGATTTAAAGCCTTTTAGAAGTCAAAACCATCCACGTATATGGCATTTGAGATCAAGCAACAGGGTCCGGTCTATGATGTGTGCATTGTAGGATCTGGAGCAGGCGGCGGCATGGCCGCCAAAATACTATCCGATGCAGGGCTGAAAATAGCGCTGCTGGAAGCCGGTCCTAAATACGACCCGGCCGACCCGGAACAGGCTACCCAACTGAAATGGCCCTGGGAGTCGCCACGCCGCGGCGCCACCACCACCCGCCCCTTCGGCGATTTTGACGCCGCCTATGGCGGCTGGGAGATAGAGGGAGAGCCGTATACTACCAAAAACGGTACAAAATTCGACTGGTTCCGCTCCCGCATGCTGGGCGGACGTACCAACCACTGGGGACGCATTTCCCTGCGCTTCGGCCCCAGGGATTTCAAGCACAAAAGCTACGACGGGCTGGGCGATGACTGGCCCATCTCTTATGATGATGTAAAACCTTACTACGACCGGGTAGACAAAATGATCGGAGTGTTCGGCACCAAAGAAGGCATTTTCAATGAGCCGGACGGCTATTTCCTGCCGCCGCCCAAACCACGCCTGCATGAGCTGATGATCAAAAAAGCCGGCGAAAGTTTGGGCATTCCCGTTATCCCGGCGCGGTTGTCCATCCTCACCCGCTCGGTCAACAAAGACCGGGCTCCCTGCTTTTACTGCAGCCAGTGCAACCGGGGCTGTACAGTGTATGCGGATTTCTCCGCATCCTCCTGCCTGGTAAAACCGGCCATGAAATCCGGCCATGTGGACCTGTACACCAACGCGATGGTGCGCGAGGTGCTGACGGATAAGACCGGCAAAGCTACCGGCGTTTCTTACGTAGACCGGCTGGACCTGCAGGAGTACCAGGTAAAGGCAAAGGTGATCGTACTGGCGGCCAGCGCCTGCGAATCCGCCCGCCTGCTGCTCAATTCCAAGTCGGCCCGCTTCCCGGACGGGCTGGCCAACGGCAGCGGCGTGGTAGGCAAGTACCTGCATGACTCTACCGGCGCCTCCCGTGGCGCTTTCCTGCCCCAGCTCATGGACCGTAAACGCTACAACGAAGACGGGGTAGGCGGTATGCACGTATACATTCCCTGGTGGGGCGATAATAAGAAACTGGACTTTGCCCGCGGCTACCACATAGAGCTGGGTGGCGGCATGCCCATGCCTTCCTACGGCTTTGGCTTCGGCATTGAAAACCTGAACGGGAAATATCCCGGCCCGGACGGCCAGCCCAAAGCGGCCGGCGGCTACGGCGCATCGCTCAAGAACGATTACCGCCGCTTTTACGGCGCCACCATTGGCTTTGCGGGCCGCGGCGAATGTATTGCGCGGGAAGACAACTACTGCGAGATAGACCCGCAGGTGGTGGACAAATACGGTATTCCCGTGCTGCGCTTCAACTACACCTGGAGCGATCACGAGATCAAACAGGCGAAGCACATGCAGGACACCTTCGAGGAGCTGATCCATGAGATGGGCGGCGTGCCCCTGGGCACCAGGCCGGGTGCGGACAGCATGTACGGGCTGGATACACCGGGGCGTATCATTCACGAAGTAGGCACCACCCGCATGGGCGACGACCCGAAACGCTCCGTGCTGAACAAGCACAACCAGGCGCACGAGGTGAAGAACCTGTTTGTGGTGGATGGCGGCGCCTTTGTGTCGCAGGCGGACAAAAATCCTACCTGGACCATTATGGCCCTGGCCATACGCGCCTCCGAATACATTGTGGACGAGCTGAAGAAACAGAATATTTAACAACCGAACTTTCAACTATCAAACATATGGATAGAAGGGAATCCCTTAAAGCACTGGCAGTCGGGTCTTTATCTGTAGGCGCGCTGCTCACCGGCTGTGACGACAAAAAAGCCACGGACGCGGAAAAGAAAGACGGCGCCGGTGCGGAGGTATATGGCCGTACCCCGGCGGAAAAAGAAAGAGACGCCCGGCTGATGGCCGAAAAGTTTTTCACCGACGGGGAAATGAAAGCCATTACGGTGCTCACCGCCATCATCATACCGGCCGACGACCGCTCCGGCAGCGCCGTGGATGCAGGCGTACCGGACTTCATCGAGTTCATGGCCAAAGACCAGCCCCGCTACCAGTTGCCCCTGCGGGGCGGCCTGCGCTGGCTGGACGTACATTGCCTGAAGCAGTACAACAAGACATTCGTGGAGTGCAACGCCGAACAGCAGACCGCCGTGGTAGACCAGATCGCCTACCCGGAAAAGGCCTCCCCGGAAAACAGCCAGGGCGTAGCTTTCTTTAACCTGGTGCGCAACCTCACGGCTACCGGCTTTTTCACCAGCAAAATAGGCATCAAGGACCTGGGCTATGCAGGCAACACGCCCAATGAATGGAACGGCGTGCCGGACGATGTGCTGCAGCAGTACGGGCTGGCCTATGATGCAAAAACGCTGGAGCAGTGCCTGAAAATTGAGGACCGGGGCAAGTTGATGACCTGGGATTAAACCGTTTTTTATTAAATTATATCAAAATTTTTCTTACTCATGGTCCAGGAAAAGAATAACCAGGGAAACAGCGTTTCCCGCAGATCATTCCTAAAGAACGGCGCTATGACCGCAGCCGGCTTTATGATCGTTCCACGTCATGTGCTGGGTGGTAAAGGCTATACCGCTCCCAGCGACCGCCTGGTAGTAGCCGGTATAGGCGTAGGCGGTAAAGGGGAAAGCGATATCCATGAATTCTCTAAAGGCCCCGCAGACATTGCCTTCCTCTGCGACGTGGACGAGCGCCGCGCGGCCAACTCCGTAAAACGCTTCCCGAAAGCCAAATTCTACAAGGACTTCCGGGAAATGCTGGAGAAAGAGCATAAGCATATTGATGCGGTATCCGTATCCACGCCGGACCATACGCATGCCGTAGCCGCCATGGCGGCCATGCAACTGGGCAAGCACGTATACGTGCAGAAACCGCTCACACACGATATCTACGAAGCGCGCATGCTCACGGAAGCGGCCAACCGTTATAAGGTGGTGTCCCAGATGGGTAACCAGGGCGCTTCCGGCGACGGGGTGCGCCAGTTGATGGAATGGTACAATGCCGGCCTGGTGGGCGACGTACATACCGTGTACTGCTGGACAGACCGTCCCGTATGGCCCCAGGGCATTCCCTGGCCTACCGCCAAGGCGGAAGTGCCCAAGGAGCTGGACTGGGACCTCTGGCTGGGCACCGCTCCCTATAAGGATTATATAGACAAGCTGGTGCCGTTTAACTGGCGCGGCTGGTGGGACTATGGTACCGGCGCTATCGGCGACATGGGCTGCCATATCATTGAGCCGCCCTTCCGCGTGCTGGGCCTGGGCTATCCCACTTCTGTAGAGTGCAGCGTGGGCAGTGTGTATGTAGACGAGTTCAAGCGCGGCTATTTCCCGGAAAGCTGCCCGCCCTCTTCCCACGTGATCCTGAAGTTTGAAGGCAAGAACGGTAAAGAGGTGACCATGCACTGGATGGACGGCGGCATACAGCCTGCCCGCCCCGAAGAGCTGGGCCCCAACGAAAGAATGGGCGACGGCGGCAACGGCGCTATCTTCATCGGCGACAAAGGCAAGATGATGTGCGGCACCTACGGCATGTTCCCCAGCCTGCTGCCCACTTCCCGCTCCAAGCAGGTAAATGTGCCGCAAACCATTGCCCGCGTGCCGGAAGGCCACTACCAGCAATGGGTGAATGCCGCTATTGCCGGCTATAACAGCGACAAGGCAAAAGCGCTCAGCTCCCCCTTCACGATCGCCGGCCCGCTCACGGAAACCGTGCTGATGAGCAACCTGGCGATCCGCAGCTTCGATATCAAGAAGACCGTGGATGGCAAAACCACCTTCCCCGGCCGCTACATCAAACTGCTGTGGGATGGCGCCAACATGAAGATCACCAACTTCGATGAGGCCAACCAGTTTGTGAAACGCACCTACCGCGACGGCTGGAGCCTGGGTGTGTAAATAATTGATAATAAGCTGAATGTGCGGATATGTGGCGGAGTGGTCCCGCTGCATTTATCCGCACATTTGCATATTCATAATATTTTCGTCGTGGTTGTCGTTTAGTACAGGTACGAGTACTATTTTTACACCGCCAAACCATATCCGTGCAAACTATGCCATATAAATACTTTTGGCCGCTTGTAATAACCGGCAGCCTGGTCCTGGGGGCCTGTAAGAAAGAAAAAAGCCGGGAAGGCGATGCGCCGCTTCCCCCGGTCAGCACCTGTGGCTACGCCCCCTACACGGATGGTTCTGTATACAACTACGAGAACGTTAACGCCCAAACGTCCGACACCACCCGTTTTACCGTAACAGTTACGGGAGACAGCCTGATCAGCGGCATTTCCTACAAGAAGCTGGCTTCCGATACCGCCACTACCTACAACCGCTGCGATAACGGCAGCTATTACCAGATGGTGAAAGGCATTTCCTTTGAAGGCTATACGGCAGACAGTGTAATGTCCATTTACCTGAAGGATAATGTGGCTATTGGCAGCAGTTGGACAGATACGGTGGTAGTAAGGGATGGCGCAGACGAGCAAACCGTGATCCTCACCTACTCCATTACCCAGAAAGGGGCCACCAAAAGGGTATACGACCTGGATTTTACAGACGTGATTGCCGTAAAGCTGGATGCGTCGGTAAGGATACTGGGTACCCCAGTTTCCCTGGGCACCCTGGTCACCAACTATTATGCAGAGGGCGTGGGCCTGATACAGGCAGACCAGGCCCAGGACACCACCCGGCTCCGGAGCTATAACATTCAGTAAGCAGATCAGTACAGCTTGTGTACGTTGGTCAGGAAGCGCTCCACGGCCCTTCTTACGTTGGTAGCCTTATCATTATGATTATTTACCAGTACGCTGAACACCAGCGTTTTCCCCTTTTTAGTGGTCAGGTAACCACTCAGGGCCACGCAGCCGCTCAGGGTGCCGGTTTTGGCATGCACAAACTGGTCGCGGTAATAATAGCGCAGGGTGCCTTTGCCCCCGGTAGGTAATATGGCGTACAGCCTTTCCGTGGGTACCTGCTTATACATGGTGGTGAGGATGCTTACAAAATCCCGGGGAGTAAACAGGTTGTACCGGGATAGCCCCGATCCGTCTGCCCAGCGCGGCTCATGCGGTAATGACTGCAGGTATTCCTTTTCCATATAGCCGATCGCGCGGGCGGTGCTGATAGTATCCCACATTCGGGCCGCGCACATCATCAGCGTTTGCTCGGCAAAGAAATTGTCGCTGCGGTGCATCAGCGGGGTATACAGGGAATCTGCCGGGATGCTGTACAGGGTCCTGAAGGCGGCGCCGTTCAACTGCGGCAGGGGGGCCGCGGCGGCCAGCACCGGCTTGTGCAGGGTATCCTGCAGGCGGCGGGCCAGGTCCTGCAGGGTGCCGGTAATAAAAGGCACTTCGGCCAGCAAGGGGGAACGGTCACGCCCGTTATATTGCAGCGTGAAATAATTACGGCGTTCGTCCCTTTCCGTTACCGGCTCCGGCAGCGTGTCATTCTCCATCCAGGAAAAGTGGTCCGGGTCATTAAAGGCCGGGGGCGTAATGCTGATGGTATCGCCATGGTGCTTGATGCGGGCCACGTTGCCATACATAGGCCATTCATTCAGCTCCGGCTGGTAATAGTCCGAATAGTCGCTCCAGCCCCAGCCCGGTCCAAAACGCTTGTTGGTGTTCACGGCAGGCAGCAGGATGATGGGCTTATCTGTCCCGGCCAACAGCTCCATGGCCGGCTGGTAGGTATAGTCCGGGTGCAGGAAGGACGGGTCGCCCATACCTTTTACATACAGCACGCTGTCCGTTTCCAGGTATTGCAGCGCAGGCAGGCTGTCGCCCAGCAGTTGCAGACCAGCGTACAGGGTGAATATCTTGGTATTGGAGGCCGGGGTAAAGTACTTGTCGTCCTGGTACTGGTACCAGTACTGCCCGCTGGCCGGGTCATAGAGGCAGATGCCCGTGTGCGCCCGCTTTAAAGCCGGGCTTTCCAGCAGTTCCTTTGCCCATTTACGGATATTGTTTCGCTGCGCCTGCAGCGACAGGGCGCTTAAAAGTAAAAGACCAGAAAGCGCGGTATATTTTAATCGATGAATCATCTGCGATAAGCGCCAAATCTCAAAGAAGGAAATTCCAAATCCCAAATCCCAAATTCCAAAAGGTCTGCAGGCTACCAGGAACATTGAACAGTTCCAATTGTCGGGCGATTGCCAACTATTTGGAATTTGGGATTTGGGATTTGGAATTTCCTTCCGGTTTAGAATTTTAACTAAAGTATTTTGTGGTCCCCGGTTTTGCATAGGCATAAAAACCGTCCGCGTCCGGCAGCACCGGCGGGGGCGCATCAAACGCATACTTTTCCGGCTGCAGGCTGATACCGGAGTTCAGCGCCTTATCCCAGGGAATGATCTGGCCGGAGTAGGTAGCCATACGCCCGATAATGGAAGACAGGGTGGCCTGCGCGCCGCGTTCCGCGTCCTGGAACTTGTACTCTCCTTTGGCAATAGCCGCAAACAGCTCGTCGTGCTCCGTCTGGTAAGGGTTGTTCTCCTGCTTCCGGTCAAACTGGTACAGGGTGCTGCCTTTATGGTCCTGTATCAATCCTTTATCGCAGATAATGCGGCCTTTGGTGCCTACGATCTCCTCGTCCACGCGGCTGGCGCTGTCTTTCCAGTGGCGGCACTGGCTGTTCATCACCACCCCGTTGTCATAGCGGTATTCCACGTAATGGTGGTCAAATATCTCCCCGAACTCCTTGCCGGTACGCACGGCCCGGCCGCCCATACCAACCGCTGTTACGGGTGTGGCGCCCATGAACCAGTTGCCCACGTCAATGTTGTGTATGTGCTGCTCTACAATGTGATCGCCGCACAGCCAGTTAAAGTAATACCAGTTGCGCATCTGGTATTCCATCTCCGTATATTCCGGCTTGCGGGGCCGTACCCACAGCGCGCCCTGGTTCCACCATACCTGCATGGACAGGACGTCGCCTATCATACCGTCCTGCAGGCGCTTGTACAGCTCCCGGTAGGAGTTCTGGTAATGACGCTGCAGGCCCACTACTACGTTCAGCTTTTTAGCCTTGGCGGTTTCCGCGGCTTCCAGCACTTTTTTAATACCGGCAGGGTCGGTAGCCACCGGCTTTTCCATAAATATGTGCTTGCCCTGTTTTACCGCTTCCTCGAAATGGATGGGACGGAAACCCGGCGGGGTGGCCAGTATCACCACATCCGCCAGCGCAATGGCTTTCTTATAGCCGTCAAATCCAATGAACTTGTTTTCCTCCTTCACCTTCACCCGGTCGGCCCGGCCGCTTTCGCCCAGGGCTTCCCTGATATTATTATAGCTATTGTTCAACCGGTCTGCAAAGGCATCGGCCATTGCTACCAGCTCTACATTCTCTTTGGTGCTGAGCGCCTGTGTGGCAGCGCCGGTACCGCGGCCGCCGCAGCCTACCAGGGCTATCTTGATGGTATCACGGGCGCCTGAGAAATAGTTGGCCTGGCTTACTACAGGCATGGCCAGTATGCCGCCGGCCAGCAGGGAGGATTGTTTCATGAAATCCCTGCGGCTTTGAACGTGGAATGTTTGCTTTTTTTCGTTTTCCATATGTGACATTTTATAATATGAATGATGAAGTAAGAAGTATGAAATACGATCATTACCGCGCGCACCTTCTTACTTCTTACCTCCTATCTCTTACTTCCTACCTCGCCCCTACGTATTTGTCCAGCACTTCGGCAAAGAATTGTTCGGCTTCCGCTTTGGTGGGCTGCTTTACCGGCCGCACGATCCTGAAGCCGATGAAGGGCGCATCCGCGTTCCACCATTTGCTTTTGGGTATCTGCGGGTCGCGGCGGTTCCAGGCCGGGTCTGATTTTAAGCGGGCGGCGCAGCGTACATGGGCGGCATCGTCTTGGTAGTGGCCGCCTTTAATGGTGCGCGGCGTTTTGGCAGTAGGCTTGTTCCAGGGATCTTTTGCATCCGCATGTTCCAGGAACTGCGCATCGTACTGGTCCAGCGTCCATTCCGCCACATTGCCCATCATATCGTACAGGCCCCAGGCGTTAGGCTTCAACTGGCCTACCTTATGATACTTGTCCTCACTGTTGCCCTTGTGCCAGGCATATTCCTTCAACTGCGCTTCATCGTTCCCAAAGGGATAAGCAGTAGCGGCGCCGGCCCGGCAGGCATACTCCCATTCTGCTTCTGTGGGCAGGCGGTAGAACACGCCGGTTTTGGCATACAGCCAGCGGCAGTACATCAGCGCGCCGTACTGGCTCATGCTGTTGGCGGGGTAGCCGCCGCTTTTGCCCATGCCCAGCGTAAGGTCTATGTACGGCGGGCTGGGGCGGGTCATGCCATCCGGTGTGGGTGTTTTATCCTTCTCTGCGTCTGCATATACGTCATATTCATCAAAGGTCACTTCGCAGGCGCCCATCCAGAAGGGGGCGATAGTGACCTGCTTTTGCGGACCTTCATCTTCCTCCCGGCCTTTTTCAGCAGCGGGGCTGCCAAAGGAAAAGGTACCGCCTTTAATGGGCACCATCTTAAATGAAACGTCCGTTCCGGGCAGTTTTTCTTCATACGCGGTAAAGGCGGCATCCTGTGCGGAGCCGGTTTGGGCCAGCAGCCCTGCTAAAGCCAGTGCTATCAGTTTTTTCATTCGTTAATATTGTCTTCTCACGGTGTTGTGTCCCTGGGTGAGACATTGTTGCTTATGCCCGGTTTCATCCAACATAAGTATTGACGGATGAATTTATTAAATCCGCTAATGGAATGCAATTTTATTTGATGAACTCAAATATTCCAGGGATCAGTTGAATTTTTTCCTCCTGATTAGTATTTCCATAGAAAAGCCATTAAATTTAGTGCCTGTATCGCATCACTTCAATTTTGTAATTACGTTATGGAAAGAAGAACATTCCTGCAGCAAGGCACCCTGGCCGGTATATCAGCCCTTGCTTTCGGCAGCGCACAGGCGGCCACCGGCACTAATGCCGGGAAGGCGGAAAAGACCTTCAATATGAATTATGCCCCGCATGACGGCATGTTCAGGAACAGCGCGGGCGCCGATTTCCTGGACCAGATCCGGTTCATGCACGACCAGGGTTTCCGCGCCATTGAAGATAACGGCATGCTGAAAAGGGATACCGCCCAGCAGGAAAAGATCGGCAACCTGCTGGCCAAGCTGGATATGCAGATGGGCGTGTTCGTGATAGACGGCGGGGATAACTGGAAAGTATCCCTAACCACGGGCAAGCAGGAGTTTGTAGACAATTTCCTGAAAACCTGCCGCGCCTCCGTGGAAACCGCCAAGCGCTGCAATGCCAAATGGGCTACCGTGGTGCCCGGCTTCTTTGAGCGCAAACTGCCCATAGGCGTGCAAACCGGCCATGTAATAGACGCCCTGCGCCGGGGAGCGGAAATACTGGAGCCGCACGGGCTGGTAATGGTGCTGGAACCGCTCAGTGACACGCCGGAGCTGTTCCTGCGCACGGCAGACCAGACCTACGAGATCTGCAGGGCGGTAAACAGCCCCTCCTGCAAAATACTGTATGATATTTACCACATGCAGCGCAATACCGGCCACCTCATTCCCATGATGGACCTGTGCTGGGACGAAATTGCGTATATCCAGATAGGTGATAACCCCGGCCGCAAGGAGCCCGGCACCGGCGAGATCAATTATAAGAACATCTTCAAGCACCTGCACGAAAAAGGATACAAGGGCGTAATGGGCATGGAGCATGGCAACTTTCACCCCGGCAAGGAAGGGGAAACCGCATTAATAAAAGCCTACCGGGAATGTGACGACTTCCTGGGCTGAGGCCTGAAAGATATCCAGCTTTCTGTTTTTGGTTTAAAAGAAAAGGATGTGGCATCTGCCCCATCCTTTCTTTTATTTATAAAGCCGAAAAGCGCTTATTTACTGAAATAGTAGTAGGTCCTGCTGTAGTTGCCGTTGCCGTAATCCGTATCCACCAATACGAATGTCAGTTGCTGGGCGGTCAATGTCTGCACCGGCGCCTGGTCAGAAACGCCGTCCACGGTCAGCTCCAGCGTAGAGGCGTTTACGAAACGGTAAGAGCCAACAGTAGTATCATTACCCAGGTTGGTGCTGAACTGCCCATTTTCCTGGAAATCGAAATAAATATTATCCTGTCCATCCGTGTCTACTGTATCGGCGGATACCACCTCATGCTGGGCGTTAAACAAAGTGTCCAGGCCATACTCGTACTGCCAGCGGCCCTGTATCAGGGCATTGTGATCCGGCTGCGGGTTATCGTCATCATCGCTGCAGGAAACAAAAAGGCCGGTCAGCACAAAAGCCAGGGCCAGTAATAATAAATACGGTTTTTTCATAGGGTTGATAGATTTAGGTTCGTACAAAAATAAGCGGCATTTCCAGGAAAGCAAACTTTTTATGCCCGTACCTTTGCAGCCATGTTTTAATGATGCTATTTTCTTAACTTACTCTATAAATGCTTGCTTATGAACTTTCTGATCCGCTTGTTGGTAAGTGCGCTGGCAGCCATGCTCACCGCCTACCTGTTACCGGGGGTTAAGATAGACAGCTTTATAACGGCGCTGCTGCTGGCGCTGGTGCTGGCCGTGCTCAACGTGCTGGTAAAGCCCATACTGATCATCCTCACGCTGCCGGCTACCATCCTTACGCTGGGGCTGTTCCTGCTGGTGATCAATGCGGTAATCATACTCCTGGCCGGCAAGCTGGTATCCGGGTTCAGGGTAGACGGCTTCTGGTGGGCGCTGCTGTTCAGCATCGTCATGACCGTTATTAACAGCATCATGCACGGCATTGCCGGCAATAAAGAAGATTAGTGAATTGACTATTCACCCTTCACTATTCACCATCCACCTTTATGTACTTTAACCGCGCCCATATCAGTGACGAGCAACTGCTGGCCTTTCACCGCGCCTTGCTATACCCGCGGCTGGTAGAGGAAAAAATGTTGCTGCTGCTACGGCAGGGCAAGATCAGCAAATGGTTTTCCGGCATTGGCCAGGAAGCCATTGCCGTAGGCGCCACCCTGGCGCTGGAGCCGGATGAGTGGATACTGCCCCTGCACCGCAACCTGGGTGTGTTTACCACCCGGGGCCTGCCCCTGCGCAGGATGTTCCTGCAGTGGCAGGGCAGCCGGGAGGGCTACAGCAAAGGCAGGGAGCGTTCCTTTCACTTTGGCAGCCGGGAGCACCATATCTGCGGCATGATCTCGCACCTGGGCCCCCAGCTATCCGTGGCAGATGGTATTGCCCTGGCTCATACCCTGGCGCAGCGGCAGAAAGTAACCCTGGCCTTTACCGGCGAAGGCGGCACCAGCGAAGGGGAGTTTCACGAGGCGCTGAACGTGGCGGCCGTATGGGACCTGCCGGTGATCTTCCTGGTAGAGAACAATGGCTACGGGCTCAGCACGCCGGTAGCGGAACAGTACCGCTGCGCGCAGCTAACGGACAAAGCGGCCGGCTACGGCATGCACAGCATGCGGGTAAACGGCAACAACCTGCTGGATGTGTACCATGCCGTTACTAACGCCAAGGCCTACGCGCTGCAGCAGCAAAAGCCGGTGCTGATAGAAGCCCTTACCTTCCGCATGCGCGGGCATGAGGAGGCCAGCGGCACCCGCTACGTGCCCCCTGCCCTGCTGGAGGAATGGGCGCAGCAAGATCCTATCCACCATTACGAAGCTTTCCTGGATTACATTGGCCTGCTGCCCGCCGCACAGATCGGCGCCGTGCACCGGGAGCTGAAGCAGCAGATAGAAGACGATATACACGAGGTGCTTACCTACGCGGATACACATACGGATACTGCCGAAGAACTGGCGGACATCTACGCCCGCCCCCGCCCGCAGGATAGCATTCCTGCCGCCACAGCGCCGGCCGCGCCGGAAAAGCGGTTCATCAACGCCATTTCCGAAGCGCTGCAAACCGCCATGGAACAGTACCCGCAACTGGTGCTGATGGGGCAGGACATCGCGGAATACGGCGGCGCTTTCAAGATCACGGAGGGGCTGGTGGAGCGTTTCGGCAAAGCACGGGTGCGCAATACCCCGCTCTGCGAAAGCGCCATCATAGGAGCCGCCCTGGGCCTGTCCCTGATGGGCTATAAGAGCATGGTGGAAATGCAGTTCGCTGACTTTGTAAGCTGCGGTTTCAACCAGATCGTGAATAACCTGGCCAAGATCCATTACCGCTGGGGCCAGGCGGCCGATGTAGTGATACGTATGCCTACCGGCGCCGGCGTGGGCGCCGGCCCTTTCCATTCCCAGAGCAATGAGGCCTGGTTTACCCACACCCCGGGCCTGAAAGTGGTGTACCCGGCTACGCCGGCCGACGCCAAAGGCCTGCTGCTGGCCGCCCTGGCAGACCCCAACCCGGTGATGTACTTCGAGCATAAGGCCCTGTACCGCAGCGTGAGCGGCCCGGTGCCGGAGGGCTGGTATACCGTGGAGATCGGTAAGGCCCGTGTGGTGCAGCCCGGTACGGATATCAGCATCATCACCTATGGCAGCGGCGTGCACTGGGCGCTGGAGTATGCCCGCCAGCACCCGCAGCCCTCCCTGTACATCCTGGACCTGCGCACCCTGTTGCCGCTGGATTACGAAGCCATCCGGGAAGCGGTGGCCCGCACCGGCAAGGTGCTGGTGCTGCATGAAGATACCCTTACCGGCGGCCTGGGCGGGGAGATCAGCGCCTGGATAGCGGAGCATTGCTTTCACCTGCTGGATGCCCCGGTGCTGCGCTGCGCCAGCCTGGACACCCCGGTGCCTTTTGCCGCTGCACTGGAAAAAAATTTTCTGGCCAAATCCCGGCTGGATCAGTGTATACGCCGGCTGGCGGCTTATTGACGGGAATGGCGGGTTGGGATTTTCAACCGGAATATCCTAACTTGCGCCCAATTCAATTAAATAGCTTTATCATGTTGCAGACATTCTTATCAGTAGAGGTTTCAGGGTTTTACAAGACTTTTGATAAGATAGGAGGAGTTTTCCTGTATGTTTTCCTGATTTTGTTTACGTTAATGTTCCTGTATGCCATGGTGAAGTATGTAAAGCGCTAAGGGGTTTTATTTACCTTTCTCTCTCACATACACCAGCTTACCCATCTTTTTCCCGCTTTCGCGGATATCTATCTCAAAATTGTCATCGAAGCTTTTAATGAGCTGCAGCAGCTTGTTGTACCCGTAGTTGCGGGCGTCAAAGTCCGGCTGCTTTTTCAGCAGCAGGTTGCCCAGCTCGCCCAGGTAGGCCCAGCCGTCCTCATCCGCAATATCGTTGATGCTGGAGGAAAGCAGGTTCAGTAGCTGGCGGTTGGCCTTGCTGATGGCATTGGCCGTCTTCCCCTTTGTCGTTTTCCTTTTGGCGGAGGTTTCCTCCCGCTCCTGGTCATTCTGCTGCAGTATTTCCAGGTAAATGAACTTATCGCAGGCGGAACGGAAAGCGCCGGGCGTTTTCATTTCCCCCAGGCCAAACACGCGCATGCCTGCTTCCCGCAGGCGGGTAGCCAGCCGGGTAAAATCGCTGTCGCTGCTTACCAGGCAAAACCCATCCACCCGGCCGGTATAGAGTATGTCCATGGCGTCTATGATCATAGCGGAGTCGGTGGCGTTCTTGCCGGAGGTATAGCTGTATTGCTGCACCGGGCTGATGGCGTTTTCCAGCAGCACGTTCTTCCAGCCGGTCAGGTGGGGTTTGGTCCAGTCGCCATAGATCCTTTTAAAGGTGGGTACGCCGTATTTGGCCACCTCTTCCAGCATGGCCTTGATGTTGGTGTGGGGTATGTTGTCCGCATCAATAAGCACGGCAAGCCGCAGGTCTTTTGTAGTATTATCCATAAGCCGTTCAGTGGGTTTAATACCATAATATTACAAAAGATCTGCGTGCCGGCGTGCAGATATCTGCCGTTATCATTTCAGGTAGGAGCGGATCATCCAGGCCGTTTTCTCATGCTGCCGCAGCAGGCCGGTCACAAAGTCGCTGCTGCCGGCGTCCTTGTACTTATCGGCAAACTCGTCCACCAGGCGGCGCAGGTTGCGGATAATGGTCTCATGGTCATTCAGCAGGTTCGTTAACTGGGTGCGCTGGTCATTGGTATACTCCTGCTCTACCAGGCTGGTCAGCTTCAGGAAATCCGACAGGCGGCCTTCTGCATAATGTCCCAGGGCGCGGATACGTTCCGCCATATCATCAATAGCCTCTGCCAGCTCATCGTACTGCTCCTCGTAGAACTTGTGCAGCTCCGAAAAGCTCGGACCTTCAATATTCCAGTGGTAGTTACGGGTTTTGGTATACAGCACAACCAGGTCTGCCAATGCCTTGTTCAGCTCAAGGGCCACTGCCTTGAGGTGTTCTTCTGAAATTCCAATGTTTGCTTTCATCTGTTTTATGTATTTTTTTTGTGATCAAGGGGTCCTTTGCATAAACAAACCCTGCTCACGAAAGGTTTGTTAAAAATCCTACTTAAATAGCAGGTAATGGTGTTGGTTCTTTTGCTATTATTGTGCCATACTTCCTAATTTTGCGGTATGGAACAGTCGTCGGGGAGAATGTACAGCGCGCATTTCATCTTACTTTGCCTTAGTAATGCCGTATTCTCCGCCAGTTACAATATGTTGATCCCAGAACTGCCTGCGTACCTGAGCAGTATGGGTGGTGAGGATTATAAAGGCTACATTCTGGCACTTTTTACCTTAATGGCAGGTCTTTCCCGTCCTTTTAGCGGCAAATTGACAGACACCGTAGGCCGTGTACCGGTCATGATATTCGGCTCCGTGATCTGCGTGGTCTGCAGCCTGCTGTATCCCCTGGTAAGCTCCGTCGGCGCTTTCCTGCTGCTCCGCTTCTTTCACGGCTTTTCTACCGGCTTCAAGCCCACCGGCACCACCGCCTATGTATCAGACCTGGTGCCCTACAACCGCCGGGCAGAGGCCATGGGCATGGTAGGGCTTTTCAGCACTATCGGCCTGGCGCTGGGGCCCGCCATCGGGGGCTTTATTGCCGCCCGGTGGGACATTTACGTAATGTTCCAGGTATCTGCGGTATTTGCGTTGTCGTCTGTGGTGATCCTGATCGGCGGCCTGAAAGAAACCCTGCCCAACCGGCAGCGCTTTAAGCCCGCGCTGCTGAAGATATCCCGTCACGAGATCTTTGAGCCGCTGGTACTGGGCCCCGTGATCGTTACTTTCCTGACCTTTTTAAGCTACGGGGCTTTGCTGACCGTTATCCCAGACTTCAGCCAGCACCTGGGCATTCATAACAAGGGGCTTTTCTTTACCTTCTTTACCGCCGCTTCCATCGGCGTGCGCCTGCTGGCCGGCAAGGTATCCGACCGGTACGGGCGGGTGCCGGTGCTGAAAATATCTGCTGCCATGATGGCGCTCTCGCTCTTTATGCTGGCCGTGGCCACCACTCCCTATGTGATGATGGCCGCCGCTATTATCTATGGGGTATCCGTGGGCCTCAATTCGCCGGCCGTTACCGCCTGGACGGTGGACCTGGGGCTGCCGGAGCACCGGGGCCGGGCGCTGGCCAGCATGTATATCGCCATGGAGGCAGGTATTGGCCTGGGAGCTTACCTTTCCGCCTTTATCTATCATAACAGGGCGGCCTATTTCCCCGCTACTTTTGCCGTTATGGGCATAGCCGCCCTGCTGGCTACCGTGTACCTGATGCTGATCTATGACAACCGCCGCCTGAAGATCATGTGGCGGCTGGTGCATATGAAGGCACACCTGCGCAGGTGGCGTTAATATTTACAGCCTTTCATACAATGCGCGCAGGCGCTCCCGGCTCATCTGTTGCTGCCAGTCCTTGCCCAGCGCGTTCTCCCACAGGGGCGCCAGGCCCAGGGATACATCTATCATCTTGTCAAACTGCTCATCCGTCAGCCCCTGGGTGATGTGCTGCGGAATGGTAATACCATGCAGGTCCACCATTTGCTTGAACTCCTGCACGCCCTGGGGATAGAATTCCTCCAGCTTGTCAAACACAATGCAGTTGCCCACGCCGTGATGGGTGCCCAGCAGGTAGCTGAGGCCATAGCTTACGGCGTGCGCCACGCCCACCTGGGAGTAGGCAATGCTCATACCACCGGCGTAGGAGGCCATCATCAGCTTTTCGTCCGCATCATCATCCCAGCCGGATTTCCTCAGGAAGATCTCCCGGCACAGCTCCAGGGCCTTTTCGCCATAGGAGCGGCTAAAGGCGTTCAGGTAAGTGCCCTCCAGGGATTCTATGCAGTGTATGTAGCAATCCATGGCGGTATAGAAACGCTGGTTCACCGGCGCATCTTTGATCAGCTCCGGGTCCAGCACAATCTGGTCAAAGGGGGTAAAATCGGAGTTCAGGCCCAGTTTTTTCGTAGGCCCGGTGAGCACGGTGGTGCGGCTTACCTCCGCCCCGGTGCCGGACAAGGTGGGGATACCGGCCTTGTACACCCCGGGTTGCTTCAGCAGGTCCCAGCCCTGGTAATCCGCGGAGGAACCGGGGTTGGTCATCATCAGGGATACTGCTTTGGCCATGTCCATGGTAGAGCCGCCGCCAATACCGATGATGCCGGACACCTGCCCGAATTCCGCTTTCAACTCGTCGCGCAAGCGGTCTACATAGCTGGTCTTGGGCTCATGCGTTACGTCAATATACACGATCTTGTCCCGGCCCTGCAATGGTATGCGGGCCGTAAAAGCCGGTTTGTCCTGGAAGAAATGATCCACGAAAAAGATCATGGGGGCGTCTCCCCTGCGTTGCGGCGCCAGTATCTCATCCAACTGGTTAAAAGCGCCCCGGCCAAATATAACGTAGCCTACCAGCTTAAAATTCCTGAACTTCATTTTTGCTTGATTTATAACAGCTTCGCCGCCCTTTCCAGGTCTTCCGGCGTATCTATTTCCACACCCATATATTCCGTTACCACCATTTTCATGGGAATGCCGTTCTCCAGGTAACGCAGGCATTCTATTTTTTCCGCTTCCTCCAGCGGGCTTACCGGCAATTGGGTAAACTGCAGCAGGGTTTCCCTGCGGAAAGCATAAATGCCGATATGCTCGTAGTACACGCTGTCCGCCTCTTTGTTGCGCGGGTAAGGAATGACCGCCCGGGAAAAGAACAGGGCATTGAACTGCCGGTCCACCGCTACTTTTACGTAGTTGGGGTCCTCTATCAGCTTCCAGTCCTTCAGCACCTGCATCAGGGAAGCTACTTTTACCTGCCGGCCGGCCTCTCCTTCAAACATCTGCAGGAGCTTTTCCAGCGGGGCTTTCTGGGTAAACGGCTCATCGCCCTGCACATTCACTACAATATCCACATCATCCATATCGGCTACGGCTTCGGCTATACGATCCGTACCGCATTCATGCTCTTTTTTGCTCATCACCGCCTTGCCGCCGTTCTGGGTAATTTCCTGGTAGATCACGTCGCTGTCCGTTACCACCATTACTTCATCGAACACGCCGGTGCTCACCGTGGATTCGTAGGTGCGCAATATCACGGATTTGCTGCCCAGCCGGGCCATCAGCTTGCCGGGAAACCGGGTGGCGCCATAGCGGGCGGGGATGAGGGCTATTTTTTTCATATCCTATTGCAAAAAATTTACAACACGCTTTTAACGGCCTTTACCAGCTTTCCCGCCTTTTCCTGCACCTCCTGCTCGCTCCAGCCCAGGTTAATGGGCGTGCACACACAGCGGTTAATGATCGCATCGGATACGGGGAACTGGCGGATCCTGTACAGCTCCATGGCCTGCTGCAGGCCAGGCGCAAAATGATTCAGGGTAGCGCTTTGCCTGAAATGCTCCCAGTTGCGGATGTAGTGCCAGTTATTATCGTACCAGTAAAAAGCAGCCAGGCCGGCAGCCTTCATGGCCGCGGCGGCAGCCCGCGCCTGGCCCTCTTCCGGCAGGAAAAAGCCCAGGAAGGTAGCGCTGTCGCCGTCGGGGTCCGGCAGGCGGCGGAAGCTTACTTCCGGTATGGCAGACAGGGCATCCTTCATTATCTTTTTGGTTTTGCGCTGGATGGCCAGGAAGGTATCCAGCTTGCGGATCTGCGCCAGGCCCACGGCGGCATGCAGCTCGGAAATACGGAAGTTGTAGCCCATGAAGGGATGCTGGTCCGCGCCCCGGTCGGCGCCCAGGTGGTCGTGCCCGTGGTCGGAATAGGCATCGCATTTAATATACAGGTCCTTATCATGGGTCACCACGGCGCCGCCTTCGGCACAGGTGATGGTCTTTACAAAGTCAAAGGAAAAAGCGCCGGCATGCCCGATGGTGCCCAGGGCCCTGCCCTTGTAGCTGGCGCCGAATGACTGGCAGGCATCCTCCAGCAGGATCAGGTTGTGCTGGTCACAGATCGCTTTCAGCGCATCCAGGTCCGCCATAGCGCCGCACATATGCACGGGCATCACCACCCTGGTGCGGGGGGTAATGGCGGCCTCCACGGCCCGGGGGTCCAGGGTGAGGGTATCATCCACATCTACCAGCACGGGCGTAGCGCCCACGGAAAATATGCTTTCAAAGCTGGCTACAAAGGTGAAAGTAGGCATGATCACCTCGTCGCCTGCGCCCACGCCCAGCGCCGCCAGGGCGGTGGTCAGCGCGGTGGTGCCGCTGGAGGTAAGCTGTGTATAGGGTACGTTTAATTTACTGCTGATGGCCTGCTCCAGTTCCTTCGCCTTCCAGATGCCTTTACGGGGGCCGTCAAAGCCATAACGCATGAGAATACCGGTTTCCAGTACATCATTCACCTCCTTCCTTTCCTCGGCGCCAAATAGTTCAAATCCTGGCATAAGCTGTTGATTTTAACTTGTTGATAAAGCTGATTTTTGTATCGTGGTGCAAAGGTAGTATAATCAAACTTGCCCCGCAGCCAAAAACTATTTATCTTTTGCTAAATTTTCAACATGCGTTTCCTCCTGTATACTACCCTTTTGGTATATATAATTATGGTGTCCGCTGCTCCCGCACGGGGGCAGCAATCGCCGGAAGTGGCCATCCGGCAGCTCATGCAGCAGCAAACGGAGGCCTGGAACCAGGGCAATATCCCGGCGTTTATGGATACCTACTGGCGCTCGGATTCCCTGCTCTTTATCGGGAAGAACGGCGTAACCTACGGCTGGCAGGCCACCCTGGAGCGCTACCAGCAATCCTACCCCGACAAGGCGGCTATGGGCACGCTGCAGTTTGACCTGCTGGAATTTAAACGGCTAAACCCGGAGCTGTATTTCCTGGTAGGCAAATGGCACCTGCAGCGCTCCCTGCGCAATGTACAGGGGCACTTTACCCTACTGATCCGGAAAATGAACGGAACCTGGAAAATTATAGCAGACCACAGCAGCTAGGCGCCCTATAAAAAAGAAAACCATCCCAGGAATGGGACGGCCTGCTATACACCACAACATTAAAGAAGAACTATGACTAAACACTGTTCCCTGAGTTTCATAATGTTGGCGAGAGTTTCAGTAATCGATATGGTAAGTCGTCAGTCATCTTCTTTCTTCCGCTCCCGCACCGCTTTATTTTCTTTTGCTGGTTTTTCCGACAGGTCTGCTCGTAGCGGATTACGCGTATTACTGTTGGCTTTGCTTGTTTTTAGTATCTCGACCGGCTTTTTAGGGTTGTCTACCCCGGTATTCCCGGGCCCCTTTTTATTACCGTTTTTTTTCTGATCTGGCATATCTGCAATTTTTTGGAAGTGATCCCGGTTCGGGAAGTTGTTCCCGGGTACCTGAGATGCCGCAAAGTCTGTTCCATTAGCCATGCCCGCGCCTACAGGGTTCAAAAGTGTGTATGCTGGCGCGTTAATTCCACAACCTGTGCTTTCCCCTTTCCACAAACAGGGGTGGCCCGACAGGCGTCCACCCCGCTGCCATTCGATTGCAGTGAAGCGCTTGCGCCTTGATTGTCAATACACAGCAGCAGGCACAGAAATTGAAAATCCTTTTTCATTCCTCTTTTTTATTTACCCTTAAAAAACTGGTTTTTATGAAGATGCAGTTACGTGACTGGTGGTTGCTGAAAAAAATGCTCAAGCAACGTTATGCCCAACTATCCGATGAAGATCTTAATTACAGGCCCGGCAGGGAGCAGGAACTCCTGCTGCGCCTGCAGCAGAAAACCGGTAAATCACAGGAAGACGTGATCCGGATGCTCAACAGTTTTCAGGTAGCATATTTGCAGCATGCTTTGTTGTAGGGAAATATGCAAAACCTTAAAAATCTTGTACTATGATTATGCACGTAGATCTGATCAATACCCTCAACGACCTGGTAAGAGTGAATAACGACCGGGCGGCCGGGTATGATACCGCTTCCAGCCAGGCAGGAGATCCGGGGCTGCAACATATTTTCCAGTCCATGTCAGACCAGAGCCGGGAATATGTTTTTGAGCTGAACCGCCTTATAGAAGAACTGGACGGCGATGTGGAAAAGGATACCAGCCTTGGCGGCGACCTTTACAGGACCTGGATGGACCTGAAGTCCGATTTTACCAGCAGCGACAACAGCGTACTGGCTTCCTGCGAATACGGGGAGGATGTGGCGCTGCGGGTGTACAATATGGCGCTGACCAGCGATGTGGAGATACCGCAGGATATCCTGGACGTGATCACCCGCCAATACGGGGAGCTCAAGCTCTCGCACGACCGGATCAAAAAATACCGGGACCTTAATAAACAGAACAAATAGTATAAGCTACTGGCTGTCAACAGTTCGCTTGCAACACCCGGGCTGTTGGCAGCCTTATTAACATCCGTTTTACAAAAAAACCTGCCCGTTCTCACCCCTGCTGCTTATCTTTGACCCACCTGTTTTAACCCTGCCTCTGAACAACCCAAGCAATTTTAACCCGATTCTATTTCAAACCGTGTTCATTTATTCCTTTACTATTTAACTGGTAATTAATGACCGGCATTTTCAGATTCATGGCGCCCGTGTGCCTCCTGGCCTGTTTTATTGGCTGTACAAAAGATACTGCGGTTACACCGGTTACCCCGGAAACTACCGCTCCCGTTACGGACACCTTCCCGGAAAACAAAGTGGACAGAGCTTTCCTGCTGCAACTGGTGAACGGACTGCGCAGCCGTGGCTGCAACTGCGGGGATACCCAAATGCCGCCCGTACCGGCCCTGAGCTGGAATGGCACCCTGGAAAAAGCAGGCTGGCTGCACAGCAAGGATATGAAAGAGAAAAATTACTTTGACCACATTGCTCCCGGCGGCACCAATCCCGGGCAGCGCCTGGATGCGGCCGGCTACCGCTGGACCACCTATGGAGAGAACATCGCCACCGGCCATATGGACGAGCAGGCCGCGATACTGGGTTGGCTGAGCAGCCCCAAACACTGTATGAACATGATGAACCCGGATTTCAGGGAGGTAGGCATCGGCAGGTATGATGCCTACTGGACGATGGTGCTGGGAAGTAAGAAGTAAGAAGTATGATGTAGGAAATACGAATGTGCCTTCGCTCCCGGCATCTTACCTCATACTTCATTCCTCCTTCTTCCAACTTTTCCGCCACCAGCGCCACACCACGTACAGGTAAGCGGCCAGCGTAAGCACCAGCCAGGAGTAAAAGAAAATCATACGCCCGGGCGTGGATTCATCGGGCACGCCAAAGCCCAGGAACAGTCCCAGGAATACATTGATCAGCATCCAGAAAAACCCCAGGAACAGGGTACGTACTATTTTCACAAAGAACTGTACCAGGTCCGATTTAAGGGGGTCTTGCCGTTCTTCTGTGTCAGCAGGTTCCATATGTAGTAGGATTAATGGCGTCAGGGCAGGCATAATTTCATCAGCGCCGCACTGTCGCCCCTGAAAACGTTAAAGTCCACGATCGTTTTTATGCCATTCACCCGGCCGATGTCGCTATGCTGCCAGAACACCCATTCCCGGTCTATCCGCGGCCTCTTCTTCTGGTAGTAGTGGGCTATCCACAGCGGGTACTCCCTGAACTCATCGCCAAGATACGTATTATAGAATCGCAGGTTGGTGTAAATAATGGGCTTTACACCGTATGCCTTTTCCATTTCCTCCAGCCATATTTTGGCCGTGCTCCTGATCACCGCTGCCGGCTGGTTATTATGCATCTCGATGTCCAGCACCGGCGGCAGGTCGCCGGATTCCAGCTCCACCATGTTGCGGAAGTTAATGGCCTGCTTGACGGGATCGCGGGTGGCATAAAAGAAGTGGTAAGCGCCCCGTACCAGCCCCGCCTGTTTGGCCTTCCGCCAGTTGCGCCTGAAAGCCGCATCCTGCCGGGTAATGCCTTCGGTAGCTTTTATAAAGGCGAAGGATATACGTATATTGGCCACCTGCATCTGCTTTACCGCCTCCCAGTTGATCTGCTGCTGGAATTTAGACACGTCGATACCATGTACTGAATAGCTCACCGGCATATCTATGCCAAACTCCTCGTACCGCACAAAGCTGAGCTCCTGCCGGCGCTGCCGCCACCACAGCCAGGCCAGCATCATCAAGGCCGCCAATACCAGTACAAGCAATAAACATCCCGTTTTTTTGATCCTCATTTTACTAATACAGTTGCCGGTTTTCAGCAGTTGATCATGGTATTCCCTTACTGCTGAGGTACAAGTATACCGCAATATTTTATTACTATTACATTCGCAGTTGTCTTATTTTTACACACAAAGTAGCTGAGCCATGCCGGATTTTAACCTGAATGATACGCTGAACCTTTTTTCCAAATTCACACCGCGCCGCGCCTGGAACGCAGGCAAGGTGCTGGGCAGCTACTTCCTGAGCAAGTGGACCGGCAGGCCCGTGCAATGGGGATATCCCATCTCCCTTTCCTTTGAGCCTACCACTTCCTGCAACCTGCGCTGCCCGGAATGCCCCAGCGGCCTCCGTGCGTTTACGCGCCCTACCGGCATGCTGCAGCAGGATTTTTTCAGGAAAACCATTGACGAGATCTCCCGGGACCTGCTATACCTGATCTTCTATTTCCAGGGCGAGCCCTACCTGAACCCCGGCTTCCTGGATATGGTAAAGTATGCCGGCGAAAAGGGGCTGTACACCGCCACCTCCACCAATGCGCATTACCTCACGGATGCCAATGCCCGTAAAACCGTGGAAAGCGGACTGGACAGGCTGATCATATCCATAGACGGCACTACCCAGGATGTATACACGCAATACCGGGTAGGCGGCAACCTGGAAAAAGTGATACAGGGCGCAAAGAACATCGTGAAATGGAAGAAGGAATTGAAGTCTAAAAAGCCGTTCGTGTTCTTCCAGTTCCTGGTGGTAAAGCCTAACGAGCACCAGATCGAAGACATTAAAAAACTGGCAAAGGAGATCGGGGTGGACGAGGTGCGTTTTAAAACCGCGCAGGTATATGATTATGAGGAGGGCAACCGCCTGATACCTACCATTGACAAATACAGCCGCTACCACCGCAACGAGGACGGCACCTACAGCATCAAGAACAAGCTGGGCAACCACTGCTGGCGCCTGTGGCATTCACCGGTCATTACCTGGGACGGGCTGGTGGCACCCTGCTGCTTTGACAAGGATGCACAGCATAAGCTGGGCGACCTGAAGCAACAGTCCTTCAGGGAGCTATGGTTTAATGAACAATATGTCCGCTTCCGTACCCAGATCATGGAAGGGCGCAAGAACATTGACATTTGCGCTAACTGCAGCGAGGGCACCAAAGTGTGGGGCTAACGGTGCCGGTTATATTAATATTCCTCCTGGGAATTACTCTCGTCCATACGGGCTTTTCTTCTTTCCGCCTTTTTACGGGCCCGTTTCTTCCTGCGTTGTTGCTGGTACTGGTTAAAGAGGTTAATGCCCAGTCTTACGCCTACAAATTCAAGGATAGTCATCAGGGCCCTGGTGGCAAATGTTTTGACATTGCCGCTTTGCCAGGCAATGCCGGCTATGCGCATGCCTATATTGAACCAGCCTTTGTGCTGGCCGGAGGCCGCGCCGGGAATAACCGAGTTAATGGCCATTTTACCGTAATTGCCCTTGAAATAGTCTACCCGGCCTGCCAGCTCCAGTTCCAGCTCCCGGCTGCGCTTCTTCAGCCGGGCTATTTCCTGTTCCAGCGTATGGGCATTGGTGACCTTCACCTTTTGCATGTGTAACTATTTAATCATTTAACGGAGTTTCCTGTTCCCGCTCCTCCATCTCTTCCACCATTTCGGCGATCAGCAGGTTGGACAGCGGCCGCTGGATCAGGCTTTTGCGAAACACCAGCAGCACAACCAGCAGGAGTACAAAAAGCCCTGCCGCGCAGGAAAAACCGATCGTAAAACTACCGGTCATCTCTCCTATCCAGAAGCCTACTACCATGCCCAGGAACACGATCACGAAAAAGAACAGCAGGAAAGCCATTGTTATAGAAAAAAAAAGGCCCAAAGCCTTTGATAGCTTTCCTGCTGCCTGTAGTTTGACGAGGTCCAGACGGGTTTCCAGGTATTCCCTGGCCACCTTGCCGGTTTGGTCAAAATAATTGCTGAAATTTTCTTCCATGCAAATGGGTTTAATGCAGAAGGGGCTTATGCCAGTTCGTTTTCAATGGCATCCTCAAAATGCTCTTTCCTCTTTTTGAAGCGGTCTTTCAGTCGGTCTGTCTGGTATTTCAGCTTATCTACCAGCTCGTCTTTTTTGTCGGAGTTCAGGAAATATCCTACGGCCACCCCTACAGCGGCGCCAACAATAAATGAAACAACTGCTTTTGAACTGTTACTCATAGTGCATGTATTTTAGATGAAACATTTAAATACCTTAAACAGGGCAAATTAGGGGTACAAACATTATTCCACAATTCTGTTGCCTGCTGAATTGGCCGAATGGCACTTCAAAAATAGCGCTTTTTGTCATTCATGGAAAATTAGGTAGGTTTGGCGGCGACCATTACCACAAACCATTTATGAGCTACATAGACAACGACCGTATCAAGCAGGTCTTTTTCCTTCTCCTCATCATTGCATGGGGCGTGCTGCTTTTCTCCGAGCTGTATAGCCTTTTCCCCGGTTTTCTCGGCGCCGTTACCCTTTATATCGTCTGCCGCAAATGGATGCTGCACCTGGTGGAGGAGCGCAATTGGAAAAAAAGCGCCGCCGCCGCCGTGCTCATGGTCCTTTCCTTTATCATTATCCTGCTGCCCTTCGGCCTGCTCATAAATTTGCTCACCGCTAAAGCCCGGTATGCCGTAAAGCATTCCTCACAATTGATACAAGGTATTGAAACGGTTAACAACCGGTTGCAGCAGGCTACCGGCTTTAATGTGCTCACAGAAGCGCGGCTGCAGCGCTTCCAGGAAGCGATCGCCAATTTCCTGCCCACCTTCGTAGGCGCTACGTTCAATACGGTAACGGCCATCGCCATCATGTACTTCGTGCTGTACTATATGCTGGTGTACGCCCGGGAAATGGAATCCGGCCTGTATTCCTACATTCCGCTGAAAGATGAGAACGTGGTACAGTTGGGCAGCGAGCTGAAAAGAATGGTGATCGCCAATGCAGTGGGCATCCCCCTGATCGCCTTTGTACAGGGGGTGGTAGCGCTTATCGGCTATTTCATTTTCCGGGTGCCGCAGCCCATGTTCTGGTTCGTGGTGACCTGCTTTACTTCCATGCTGCCCATTGTAGGGGCGGCCGCGGTATACGTGCCGCTGGGCGTTTACCTGATAGCGGACGGGCAAACCTGGCAGGGCGTTGGAGTGCTGATCTATGGCTTTGCCGTAGTAGGCGCTTCGGATAACATTTTCCGGTTTATGGCGGCGAAGAAGATCGGCAATGTGCATCCGCTGATCACCGTATTCGGCGTTATCGTGGGCGTAAGCTTGTTCGGCTTTATTGGCCTCATCTTTGGCCCGCTGCTCATCTCCATGTTCATTCTCCTGCTGAAGATATACTCCAATGAATACCTGGTGAAAAAGCGCGAGGTAAAGGTGGTAAAAACAGAGCCGGGCACTAAAGGCTAAAAGCTATTTATAATAATTGTTCTCCAGGATATAGGCTGCCACATTATCCGGCACCAGGTAGCGGATAGACTTGCCTTCCTGTATCCACTGCCGTATGCTGGTAGAGGAAATATCCAGCAGCGGGGCTTCCAGTATCTCCACACGGGCGCCATAAGTGTCTGTTACCTCATGCCCCGGCCGCTTGTACACATAGATGGGATAATGTTTGATCAGTTGCTCATAATTCTTCCAGCGGGGAAGGTTCTGAAAACTGTCGCTGCCCATGATAATGGCAAACTCCTGCGTGGGAAATTTTTCCGTAAGGTAGGTAAGCGTATCAATGGTATAGGACGGACGGGGTAAGGAAAACTCAATATTGCTGGCCCTGAGCCGGGAAGCGCCTTCTACAGCCAGTTCTGCCAGGTGAAACCGGTGATGCTCATTCAGCAGGGTGGAAGAAGGTTTCAGCGGGTTTTGCGGGGAGACTACCAGCCATACTTTATCAAGGTCCGTATTGTAGGCTACATAGTTAGCAATGATGAGATGTCCGGTATGTATAGGATTAAAGGACCCGAAATACAAGCCAATCTTCATGGCCTAAAGGTAAAATACCAAATCCCAAAATCCAAATCCCAAATTGGCGGCAATCGCCTGATAACCGGAATAGTACAAGGTTACCGGCGCCCGGCATACATTTTTGGAATTTGGGATTTGGATTTTGGGATTTGGTATTTTCTACCCCACTGGTTTGAACTGCTCAAACACCATCCCGCAGTCCTTGCAATAATGAACGGCGCGGCATAGCGTAGCGCCAAAGGGGGAACGCAGGTATGTGTTCTTGCTGCCGCAATGCGGGCAGGGCGTATTCATCAGCATTTCCGCGCGCAGCTCGCCTTCGTGGATGCCGGGCGGCGCAATGCCAAAGTTGCGCAGCTTTTCTTTGGCCGCTTCAGAAAGGCGCTTGCTGTGCCAGTGCGCCTCCTTGTCAATGGTAACGCGCACGGGCATACCGGTAGCGCCGGCGACTGCTTCCTGTATGCGCTGCTGTATAAAGTTTATGGCCGGGCAGGCGGCAAAGGTGGGTATCATCTTTATATGCGCGGTATCGTCTTCTATGGTTACGGCGGTGATCATGCCCAGGTCCAGCACGCTTAGTACCGGTATCTCCGGGTCCATCACCTGCTCCAGCGCAGCGTAAATATTTGCTATGGTATGATCTGCTGTCATGGTATATAAGGGGTGGCTTACCACCTGGCTGCCGGGTCCAGGCGCAACACCGCTCCCATTTCCTCCAGCAGCGGCTGCAGGTGCGGCGTATGCTGCCCATACCTGCCGCCATAGGCGGGCGTAATAGCCGCCGGGTCCGGCATATTAAGCGATGCTTTTACCAGTACCCGGTAAATATTATCCAGCCATCTTTCATATAATACTTTTTCTCCCGGGTATATATTATCGTTGATCAGCGCCTGATCCGCCTCGCCGGGCTCAAAAATGCCGCAGGCCAGCGGGAAGCAGGTATCCAGCGCGGCCTGCATACGCTCGTAGCTTTCACCGCCTGCCCTGCCCAGTTGCAGTATCCACGCATCTGCATGCAGGGTATGGTACTTCAGCTCTCCCTTTAACTTCCGGGCCAGTTGCTGTAGAGGTGCAAATTCGCTCTGCAGCAGGCTCTCATAGCGCACGGCCTCCGCATGGTCAAACAGGAAGTGCCGCATCAGGCTGAAGTCATAGGAGCCGATGGGCATTTCCACCAGGTGGCAGCATTTAAATTCCGCTGCCGGGCGCAGGAAAGCAAAGGCGTCCGGGTCAGGGCCTCCCATGTGCTCCTCCTGTATGCGGTATAAGGCCAGGGCATGGCCTATCTGGTCCTGCGCCATGGAAGAAAAGGCGATGTCCTCTTCCATAACAGGCCCCAGCCCTGTCCACTCGGAGTTGCGGTGGCCCAGGACCAATTCGTCATCGGCCATTTTGGTAATAAGATCGCTGATCGCTTGCTGGTTCATTGCGCGTGGGTCTTGTTTTAGAATGTTATGCTTTGCCGGGCGCCTGTTTGGCGGCGCCTTTTACCTTGTTGATCTTTTCCATTACTTTGAACCCGCTGGCATCCCGGTAGGTTTTTTCCAAATTGCCGGCAAACATGTCTTCATCTTCCAGGTCAAAGGCGAGGATGTCCGCGCTGCGCACCACCCACAGGTTCACGCATTTTTTACGGCGGCCAAACTGTTCCTTGGCAAATACCAGGGCCAACTGCGGGTTGGGCGCATGTACACAGCCTACATGCTCATGGTGCGCCCCCCGTTTTTCCTGGTGAAATACTTCGTAGATATTCCAGTTCTCTCCTTCTTCTATTTTTACAGGATCGTCCGCATGGCCCAGCTTCAGGCGGTTTACGCGAGGATCGTATGATGGGTTGGTCATTTGTTCAGCTTTTTTTTATCATGCTACCGGCATGGCCTTTCTTTCCGTGTTGTTCATCAATGCTTTCCGTACCCAGCGGCCTTCTGTTTCCGCCCACTTGCGCACCTGCAGCCTTTCCTGGTTACAGGGGCCGCCGCCGTTGATCACCTTAAAGAACAGGTCCCAGTCCGGGTCCGAATATTCCCAGCGGCCGGTGCCGGTGTTTTTGCGCAGCAGCGGGTCCGGCAGGCTAAGGCCCAGCTCCCATATCTTGGGCACATAAGTATCCAGGAACTGGTTGCGCATATCGTCGTTGCTGGCCATTTTCACTTTCCACTGCATCAGCTTTTCGGAATGGTGGGATGCCTTGTCCGGCGGGCCAAAAAAGTGCATAATGGGCTGCCACCAGCGGTTCAGGGCATCCTGCAGCATGGCTTTTTGCACGGGCGTACCGGTAGCCAGCTCTATCAGCGCATCATGGCCCTGCTTCAGGTGAAAGCTCTCTTCATAACAAATGCGCTCCAGCGCCCGGCAATAAGGCCCGTAGGAACCTTTTGAATTGGCTACCTGGTTTACAATGGCCGCCGCATCTATCAGGAAACCGATCACGGTTACATCGGCCCAGGTCATGGCCGGGTAATTGAATACGTTGGAGTATTTGGACTTGCCGCTCAGCAGGTCGTTGATCATGGCTTCGCGGGTCTTTCCCAGTGTTTCGGCGGCATTGTACAGTAATTGCCCGTGCCCTACCTCGTCCTGCACTTTGGCTATCAGGGCCAGCTTGCGCTTGAAACCGGGCGCACGGGTGATCCAGGTGCCTTCCGGCAATGCGCCTATTATCTCGGAATGGGCATGCTGCTCTATGAGGCGGATCAGTTGCCGGCGGTATTCGGCAGGCATCCAGTCGCCGGGTTCTATCTTTTCTCCTTTGGTAATACGATCTTCAAAAGCGGCCAGCTTTTCAGGGTCGTCATGCAGTTGTTCTTCGCGCAACTGCTTTCTGTTGGGCTCATCGAATATATATCCGCCACCGTACATAGGGCGATTGTTTTGGTTCACTTGTAAATTACGATTTTTAGGCGTACGGGCGGCAAATCGTTTTACATTAACTTTATAGGTGATGTTATTGCCAGTATGGAGCATATTTTTCCTGTTGTGGCCCGCCGGGGGGATGAAGCATGCAGTGCCGCCGGCAGCGCAGGGTTCTACCGTGGTGCAGGTGGCGTTTAAAATGGCCGGCCCGCCGGACGATCCTGCTTCCGATACCCTTTTTTATCCCACCCGCAAGCTCCGCTGGTCCGATTTCCGGGGCACGCCCTCCATGCGGGGGCCCAGCGCTGCCGTGGCCTATACCAGCTTTGCCTATGAAGGGGGGAGCCGGCTGTACAAGGATACCTTGCGCATTACCCTTACCCTGCAGGTATTTTTTGTGCGGAGCGCTTCCTGGGTAAGGGCCGGCAACCGGGACGCCTACAGCCTGGCCCATGAGCAACTGCATTTTGATATTACCTGCCTGGTGGCGCAGCGGTTCCGGCAAAAGATACTGGCCCTGCCCCTTACCCGCGACGACTATGACAGCATGATACAATATGAATACCTGGAATCTTTCCGGGAAATGAACCGCCTGCAGGAGGCCTTTGACGAAGAAACCCGGCATGGCGCCAATGCCGCCGTGCAGCAGCAATGGACAGACCGGGTGGCCCGGGAGCTGAAAGCCGCCGGCACAACGCCCTAAACTGGCAGACATTTTGCCCTTATTGGACGATGCGATCCGGCCTGTGGGGGGTAGCTGCGCAACTTTTGGCAGCCGCAACACGTATCTTAGAAGAAACGGTTTATTTAAATTAAATTTAGTCCCTTATAAAAACTATTTATGTTTACTATCTGCCGTAAAACAGCGTGGGCCGCTGCCATATGCCTGTTTATCCTGGGCGCCTGTAAAAAGGACCATGGCCCGGATATCACACCGATCACCGACGATACGGGTAAACCTACTGTCAACGATTCTATGTACTTCATTTTCAAGGATGAATACCTATGGAACGACGTGATCCCCGACTCTGCCACCTTTAAGCCCAACAGCTATTCCAACCTCAATGACATGTTCAATGCGCTGATCTCCTATAAGCGCAATGCCCGGGGCGAATATATGGATAAGTACGGCTTCCTGGACAATGGCGCCGTGGCCGGCGAGATAGGCGAAGGCATTGCCGGCGATTTCGGGCTGGAGATAGACTATAATACGGCGAATGACCTCCGCGTTATTTATGTATACGAAGGCTCCCCGGCCTACCAGCAGGGCATCCGCCGCACCTGGCAGATCACGGCCATCAACGGGAACAGTAACCTGACCTATGATGGATCGCAGGGCGTTAATGTAACGCGGATCAGAAACGCCGTTTACTACAGCGACAACGTGACACTCACGCTAAAAAAACCGGATGGCAACAGCACGACGGTCACTTTAAACACCGCCTCTTACAATATCAATCCCGTACTGCACTACAGCACGCTGAACCTGGGCAGCCGGAAAGTGGGCTACCTCGTGTTCAATACCTTCATCGCGCTGGATAAGGCGCAGCCAAAGATCGACGCGGCTTTCGACAAGTTTATCAGCGACGGGATCACGGACCTGGTAGTGGATTTCCGCTACAACGGCGGCGGCTCCGTAGAAACAGCCGAGTACCTGGCCAACCTGATTGCCCCGGCCGCTGTAGGTTCGGGCAAGACCACCCTGATGTACAAGGAAACGTTTAACGCCGACCTTACCAACCACCAGTACAGCAGGTATCTCGCCAACAAAAAAGTACCGGGCTACAACCTTTCCTGGGGCGATGTGTTTGACGACTGGGTAGATAATCCCGATTTTTATTTTGACAAACAGAAAAGCCTGGACATTTCCAGCGTGGCATTCATCGGCTCCTACTCCACTGCCTCCGCCAGCGAGCTGGTGATCAATATACTGCAGCCTTACATGAATGTAGAACTGGTGGGCGATACCACTTATGGCAAGCCGGTAGGTTTCGTGGGTATTACCATCGGCGGTTACGATATGTATGCCGTGTCCATCTGGTCCAAGAATGCGCAGAACAATGGGGATTATTTCGACGGCATGTTCCCCACAGATGCGCCGGTAGCGGATAATGAACGGTATGAAGATTATTCTAAAGACTGGGGCAGCACCAGCGAAATATACCTGCGCAGGGCCCTGCGGGCGCTGGGCATCCCGGAAAGCGAGCTGGGACGGAGAGCGCCCGGCACGGAAAGCCTGCGGAAGTTAATGAACCGCAATCCTATGCCGGACCTGCATTTTAAGGGGATGATAGAAACCCGGCGCAGCAGGCTCAGATAAGCCGGCCCGGTATAATATAACGCTACGAGTGCCATCCGTCTCAGGCGGATGGCACTCGTTTTAATAGACCACTTTAGAGCGCGCCCGCTTGCCACTATAATTCTTATCCAGTTGATCCAGCACCGCTTGTATGCGCTGCACGGCGGCGTAATAGAACGCGGGGTCAATATGCTCAAACTCATCGCTCACACGGTGGTAATCCGCATGGTCCTCCACGCCAAAATACAGGAAGGGAATGCCTTTCTTATGGAACTGGTAATGGTCGCTTTGCGTGGTCCAGTTCTGGCTGCCATCCTCCGGCCGGTCGTGGCCCGTCAGCAGTTGTATACGGCTGCCGGTTGCAGCCCGGGTAACATAGGGCTTTAGCTCCGGGTAGGGATGGGTGCCGCATACATACAGCTCCTGCTTTTCGTTCCGGCTTACCATATCCATATTGATATTGAGCCTGATGCGGTCCAGCGGTACGGGAGGCTGCTGCACAAATGCCTTTGCGCCCTGCAATCCTTCTTCCTCGCCATCCAGGGCGGCAAAAATGAGGGTGTGCTGCGGCTGATGCTGCCGGTAATGTTTGACCAGGGCCAGTAAGGCGGCGGTACCGGAAGCATTATCGTCCGCGCCGTTGTAAATACTGTCGGCGCCCGCCTGGCCCCTGGTGCCCAGGTGGTCATAATGGGCCGTCACCACGATAACATCGTCGGTTTTGCCTTTAATATAACCATACAGGTTAGTGCCCATAATGCGCTTTTCGCCCTCCATAAAATAGAAGGGATATTCATATGAGCCATGGAAAGGCTGTAAACCGGCCTGCTTAAAGCGGTCCAGTATATAGAACTGGGCCATGCGGTTGCCCCGGGTGCCCGTTTTACGGCCCTCGTATTTATCGTCGCTCAGGGTGCGGATATCTTTCAGCAGTTGCAGGGAATCTATTGGCTGTTGAGCCGCGGCTGTGAGGCCGGTTAACAGGCAAAGCGCGGCCAGGTATAATCTTTTGTTCATACCAACTGTTTAGGTTACCCTGCAATATAACCCCTAATTATGTAAAAAGCTGGTATGCGATCAAACTGCAGACGTAGGCGAGGCAGGTCATGTAAATCAACTGTATGACCGGCATTTTCCAGGACTTGGTTTCCCGCTTTACAATGGCCAGGGTGCTCATGCACTGCATGGCAAAGGCGTAGAACAGCATGAGGGACAGGCCGGTGGCCAGGGTATATACCGGGGTGCCGTCTGCCCGTACTGCCGCCGACATTTTTTCGCGCAGGGTAGCGTCATTATCTTCGTCGCTTTCCCCTACGCTGTACAGGGTAGCCATGGTGCCTACAAATACTTCCCGGGCAGCAAAAGAGGTGATCAGCGCAATACCGATCTTCCAGTCAAAACCCAGCGGGCGGATGGCCGGCTCTATGGCATGGCCCAGGATACCGGCGTAGGAATTGGCCAGCTTTTCAGACTGGTAGGCCCTGTCCAGCTCTTGCTGCTGTGCAGGAGCGGCATTGGCTATCAGTGGCTCATATTTGGCGTGCACGGCGTCCATCCGGCCGCCGGGACCATAGGAAGCCAGGAACCACAGGATAATGGAGATCACCATGATCACCTTACCCGCGTCCATCACAAATATTCTGGCCTTTTCCAGCATGGTGGTGCCTACATTCTTCCAGCGGGGCGCCCGGTACACCGGCAGCTCCATAATGAAATAGCTTTTCTCCTTAATGGATACAAACCACTTCAGCACAGCCGCTATCAGCAGGGCCATAAAAAAGCCCAGCAGGTACAGGCCCATCATCACCAGGCCCTGCAGGCTTAAAAAGCCCAGCACATTGCGGTCCGGTATCACCAGCGCGATCATAATGGTATAAATGGGCAGCCGGGCGGAGCAGCTCATCAGCGGGGTTACCAGGATGGTGATCAGCCGCTCCTTGCGGTTCTCAATACTGCGGGTGGCCATAATGGCCGGTACGGCACAGGCCACGCCGCTGATCAGCGGCATCACGGATTTCCCGTTCAGCCCTACCTGCCGCATCAGCCGGTCCGTTAAAAAGCTGATGCGGGCCATGTAGCCGGTATCTTCCAGCACGGTAATGAGCCCGAACAGGATCATGATCTGCGGTATGAACACGGCAATGCCGCTGATGCCGGCCAGCAGGCCGTTGATCAGTATATCGCTCAGCTTATTGTCCGGCAGCACATCGGTGAGCCAGCCGCTTAGCGCGCCAAAGCCGGCCTCTATGGCATCCATGGGGTAAGCGGCCAGCCAGAAAATGCTCTGGAACAGCAGGAACAGCACCGCCATGAGGATCACGTAGCCCCAGAAGCGGTGCAGCAGGATGTTGTCCAGTTTCTCGGTCTGCAACTGTTTCTGCAGGGGATCCGTTTCCACCACCGCCGCCTTCATAATGTGCTTGATGCGGGCATAGCGCTGCATGATCTCATCCGCCTGCACCTTGGTCTTGTTGAAGCGGTGCTCCTGCAGGGCGTTCTTCACGGCCAGCTTCTGCCCGCCGTTCAGGAAATGCAGCTCATCGTTGTTCACCGCTATATGCAGGGCGGCATAATCGCTGCGCACCGGCACGTACTTTTTTATTTCGTCCACTACCTCGGGAGCCATGGCATGGCTGTCCACAAAATCGCGGGCAGGCTGCCGGAAATGCTCCCGGGCCACGAGGTCTACATTCTTTTTCAGTTCGGCGATCCCCTTGTTCCGGCGGGGGTTAATGGCCACTACGGGCACGCCCAGCTCCCGCTCCAGGCCGGCCAGGTCTATTTCCACGCCCTTTTTGCGGGCAATGTCCATCATGGTGAGGGCGATGATCACGGGTATTTTCAGATCTATGATCTGGGAGCAGAACAGGAGGTTGCGTTTCAGGTTGGAGGCGTCGGCAATGATCAGGATCATATCCGGGTGGTCTTTCCCCTGGGGGTTTACCAGCACATCGTAGGTCACAAACTCGTCGGCGCTTTTGGGATAGAGGCTGTAGGTGCCGGGAAGGTCTATAATATTGGCCTGCAGGGCGCCGGATATGCTGCTGATACCTGTTTTCTTATCAACCGTTACACCCGGAAAATTACTTACCTTCTGGTTTAAACCCGTTAATGCATTAAAAAGGGAACTTTTTCCACTATTCGGATTCCCAACCAGCGCAATATTTATTGATGCGTTTATCGTAGCCTGCATTCCTTATCCTTGTCGTCGAAAGTTTGAAATATGCAAAGCTATATAAATAAAGGTCAGGGTAATGATCGGATCGGGAAAAAAAGCAACCACGGTAGATACCGTGGTATACGTTTCATCTCGTTAACTATTGAACTTATTGTGATGATTGAAAATGTCTATTTTAACATATTGTAAACACTATAGAGCACCATGGAAGCGCTTTCTATGTCCGGCATCTCCAATTGCTCCAGCCGGGCGGTTACGCTGGCCTGGCCGGTAGCAGCCGGGGCCTCCTGCTCACGGGCCGGCGTATCGCGGCGCTCCTGGCGGTTCTCCTGCTGGTAACGGTAGCGGTAGTGGTCCTGTACGGAATCTTTTGCAGGCTGGTCCGCTTTGCGCTGCTCCTCCCTGATCTTCTCAATGCGGATATTATCCAGGCCGTCGATGGTCATTTTCAGCTCCACGGGGCCATCATGATCCCGGTCCCATTCGTCCCACTCATCCCACCAGTCCTCTTTCCAGTCGCGGATAAAGTGATAGTGGTGGTAGGCATCCGGGTCCACTTCTATACGCTTTCCTACAGGCACTTTTACCACTACGGTCACGCGCTGCTCGCGGAAGCTGGAATTGCGCGGTATGCTGATGCCGGCCGGCAGGTACAGCATGGAGTCCTGCTGGCTGAGCTGAAACTCTATCTGGCGGGCCAGCGCCTTGGCACGGGCCACCGTGCGGCCGCGGGAGCTGCGGATCACCTCCACCTCGAAGCTGTCCGTGGCGCTTCTTTCTATTTTTACGCGGATATTGTCAATGATGGCCGTATCGTCCGTTACCCGCAGGCCGCCTTCAAAGAAGTCCAGCTCCTCCATTTCCACCACATCTTCGGTCTTTTTGATGATCAGCTTTCCCTTGCCGGGCTGCTGCAGGGCAAAAGCGTCCCTTTCCCGGTAGCTGGTCCGGAAGTCCCGGGCCACGGATACGATCACCCAGATGGCACAGATCAGGCCTATCACCCACAGGAAGCTCAGGGTATATCCTACGTAGCGGTTGGTCTGGTTTATACCGGTGAGCTTGCGGATCAGGAATATGATCAGCGCTACTACCGGGATGCCCAGCAGGAAGATAACAGCCGGCCAGAACAGCATGTTCTGCATGGGAGTGGCCAGCAACAGGCTTTTAAGCGGGAACAGGGCCGCGGAAGAGGCAGCGATGGCAATACCGGCCACGATAAGGCTAAACAGTATTACAACTGCCAGGAAGTAAAAGAACCCTTTGGTGATGAACAACAGCACTTTCCCCAGGAAGGTGATAAAGTTGCGGAAGATCCGCTCAATATCACTACCTACCTGCCTTCCGCGGCCCTGCGAAAAATTTCGCATATCGTCCCCCACATGCTTAAACTGTCCTTTCAGGGCATTGATCTCGTCCTGCACGGTAGCGCGGATGTTGTTCAGGTCCACCCTTTCGCCCCGCATTTCCAGCTTTTCCGCTGCGGTATTAGCTTCCGGGGTAGCAATCCATAATATGAAGTATACCAGTATGCCGGTGCCGAAGCCGCCGATGGCCAGCAGGGCAAAAATGATGCGGAACACTACGGGGTCCACGTTCAGGTAAGCGCCCAGGCCGCTACATACGCCGCCCAGCACTTTATTGTCCGGGTCGCGGTACAGGCGCTTACGCGGGCGGGGCATGGCACCCGGCTGCTCCGTGGTGGTCCGTGCATTTTCCCGGGTACCATCTTCATCCAATTGCTCGGGGGTGCCCATGGAGGTTTTAACGGCTTCCACATCCTCATCGGTAATGCAGTGAGCGCCTTTTTTCAATTTGTCCTGGAATATTTCTGCTATCCGGCTTTCTATATCGCCTACAATTTCATCGGCCCCGTCTTCCCTGGCAAAGTAGCGCTTCAGGCTTTCCAGGTATTGCCGCAATATCTCATAGGCACTATCCTCTATGGGTATCAGGCGACTGGCGAGGTTTATGTTAATAATCTTTTTCATCTTACGTACGGTTTTGATTTTCAACAGCGGGGGCTGTTATTTCAGGTTTCAGGTTATAAGTTTAGTGGATGGAATTGTTCTGTGTTAACTGATGGACCGCATTAGCCAGCTCGTTCCAGGTCGTTTCCAGCTCCTTATAAAAGGCGTCGCCTTTTTCGGTGAGCGTAAAATACTTGCGCGGTGGGCCGGAGCTGCTTTCTACCCAGCGGTAAGTGAGCAGTTCTGCGTTCTTCAAGCGTGTTAATAAGGGATACAGGGTGCCCTCCAGGATGTCCAGCTTCGCCTCTTTCATTTTTTCAATAATGTCTGAAGGATAAGCTTCTCCTTGCTTGATGATGGAAAGAATGCAAAATTCCAGCACGCCTTTCCGCATCTGTGATTGTGTGTTATCTATATTCATGGCAAGTGAGCTTTTTAACTTTACAACACAAAAATAGGTAAAATTTACTACTATGCAATACACAATACCATACAAAGCAAAATAACTTGCTTTGAACATTACCCGGATAAGTGGGTCTGATGGGCCACTATGGCTCAATCCGGTGTATTCAGCCTGGTTTTCGGGTGCCCAAAACATTTGATGAACGGTATTATACCGGGATAAAAAACAGCCTATTCCCTTTTAACATTTTTTTAAATTTTGTATTTTCAAAGTATAAACTTGGTTAATTACTTTTGTTACGGATAAACCTCCATATGAAGAAGATTATCAGCATCCTGTTCCTGGTGCTTATGGGCACACAGCTTCTCCCGATCAAGGAGATGGGCAAGTTGCTGTTCAATAATCAGATCGTGGAGGAACATCCGGTAGACGGCTGCGGCGGTGATACCATTAAGCTCGCAAAAGAGCTTAAGTATTATAAGCATATGGCCGACGGCCTTAAATCCGGGCCGGAGCTGGACCTGAACATCCTGATGTACCAGCTTTTCGAGGACATTCCCAATGGTCCTGCCCGCGAAATTCATGCGCCTCCACCCAACTGTTAGGCAAACCCTTATTTAAATGTTACACCATTACTGTAGTGTAGCATTGCCTGTGTTTTTTTCTATTCTATTTACTGATTGATTTATTCCGGTCCTTCGGGAATACGTGTATGCCTCCACTGTTATGAATCATAGCATTGATGAGACGCATACCTGTGTTCACGTTCGCGATCGCGCAGATACATCCTGTGATGTCTGTTTAACAGTTAAAATCCTTTGTGATTATGAGCAAGCAAACTCCTTTATTCTCAAACGTGAAGGGCGACCTGTCCGCCGGACTGGTGGTTTTCCTTATAGCAGTTCCCCTGTGCCTGGGCATTGCCCTGGCATCGGGCGCCCCCTTATTTGCAGGTATGATCTCCGGCATTATTGGCGGTCTGGTAATAGGGGCGCTGAGCGGCTCCAACCTGAGCGTAAGCGGTCCTGCGGCCGGCCTTACGGCGGTAGTACTGACCGCTATCACCAAGCTGGGCGCCTTTGATGTGTTCCTGGTGGCCGTGTTTATCGGCGGCGCGCTGCAATTAGTGCTGGGCCTTATCAAGGCAGGCACTGTAGCCAATTATTTCCCCTCCAATGTAATCAAAGGCATGCTGGCCGCCATTGGTATTATTATCATCCTGAAGCAGATACCACATGCTTTTGGCTATGACAAAAACCTGGAAGGGGATTTTGCCTTTGTACAGGTAGATGGCGACAATAGCTTCAGCGCATTGCTGTCTAGCCTCAACCATATTCACCTGGGCGCCACGCTGATTACGCTGCTCTCCATCGGCATTCTCCTTTACTGGAATAAAATACCCAAGCTGGGCGCCGTACCCGCAGCGCTGGTAGCCGTTATTGTAGGCGGCCTGCTCAACGCGCTGTTCATCAGCACCGGCAGCAGCCTGGCCCTGGCGCAGAGCCACCTGGTAACCCTGCCTACCGCAGCAAGCTTCGGGGACTTCCTGGGCCAGTTCACCTTCCCCAACTTCAGCGCGCTGGCCAATAAAGAGGTGTGGATAGTAGGCGTCACCATTGCCATTGTGGCCTCTGTAGAAACCCTGCTGAACGTGGAAGCCACAGAAAAGCTGGACCCGCTGAAACGTAATGCATCCCCCAACCGGGAACTGCGCGCACAGGGTATCGGCAACATGGTGAGCGGCCTGATTGGCGGCCTGCCCATTACCTCTGTAATTGTGCGCTCCTCTGCCAACATCAATGCCGGCGGGCGCACCAGGCTGGCCTCCATTACCCATGGCGCATTACTGCTGTTATGCGCGGCCCTGATACCGGGACTGCTGAATAAAATACCGCTGGCCACCCTGGCTGCCGTGCTGCTGGTAACCGGCTACAAGCTCTGTAAGATCTCCATTTTCAAGGAAATGTTCAGCAAGGGCAAGTACCAGTGGGTGCCTTTCCTGGTGACCGTGGTAGCCATTGTGCTTACTGACCTGCTGGTGGGTATTGCACTGGGTATGGCCGTGAGCGTGATCGCCATCCTGCGGGGCAACATGAAAAGTCCTTACTACTTCCGTAAAGAGCAGTACCATACCGGCGATACCATCCGGCTGGAACTGGCGCAGGAAGTATCTTTCCTGAACAAAGCCAGCATCCTGCTTACCCTGGATCATATGCCCGAAAGCAGCGCGGTGGTGATAGACGCCAGCAAAACCGTGTACATAGATCATGACGTACTGGAGATCATACGGGAATTCAAGGACGTGAAAGCGCCGCAAAAGAATATCAACGTAGTGCTGACCGGCTTTAAGGACGTGTACAAGATTACGAACACAAAGCATGACGGCGTTCTTTCGCAAGACGCCGCAGAAAGCCATGTACGCATCGTTTCCTCCGGGGATCACGAGCAACTGATGAAAGAATTGCAACTGAACTAAACGTATTTTAATTAAAGACTTAATTAAACCGGCATTATGAAAACATTAGATAAAGCAGCACAAGCAAACATCACTCCACAGCAGGCACTGGAACTGCTGAAGTTGGGCAATACCCGCTTTGTAGACAACCTGCGCATTAACCGCAACCTCCTGCAGCAGGTAAATGACACCTCCGACGGACAATGGCCCATGGCGGCTATTGTGAGCTGCATGGACTCCCGCACCTCCGCAGAGATGATCTTTGACCAGGGCCTGGGCGATATTTTCAGCATCCGCCTGGCAGGCGCTATTATATCGGACAATGTGCTGGGTAGCCTGGAATATGCCTGTAAAGTGGCCGGATCCAAATTCATCGTGGTGCTGGGCCATACCAAGTGCGGCGCTATCAAGGGCGCCTGTGACCGCGTAGAGTTGGGCAACCTGACCGCCCTGCTCAATAAAATTACGCCTGCTGTGTACGCAGAAAAAACCATTACCGAAAACAGGAATTCCAGCAACCCTGCTTTTGTAGATGCCGTTACCCGCCTGCATACGGAACGCTCTGTACAGGCCGTAATGGAGCAAAGCAGCATCCTGCGGGATATGATACTGGATGGTGAAGTAGGGATCATTGGCGCGGTATATGATGTGGTGACCGGCGTGGTGACCTTCCTGGACCATACCCTGGTGCTGGGTAAAATAGGTCAGCCGCAAACGGAGCCTGCTACCGCCGGTTAAGCGCCGGCAGGCAGGTATGGTTCGCGAAATCGTACTGCTCGTAATAATACACAAGGAGAGCCGTCTTCATTTTTGAAGATGGCTTTTTCTTTTATACTTTCCGCAGCCGCTCCGCCGCCTGTTCCAGCGTTTCCCGCTTCTTTGCAAAACAGCACCTCACCACATGGTCGTCCTGGCCCTGCTGGTAAAAAGCGGATACCGGTATACTGGCTACGCCAAATGCCTTGGTAATACGGATGGCAAAATCCTTGTCGCTTTCATCGGATATACGGCTGTAATCCATTACCTGGAAATAGCTGCCTTTACAGGGCAGCGGGGTAAAACGGGTGCCGGCCATCAGCTCCAGGAAGTAATCCCTTTTTTCCTGGTAAAAAGCCGCGAGGGAAAGGTAATGCTCCGGCGTTTCGAGGAATTTTGCCAGGCCGTACTGCATGGGGGTATTCACGGAAAAACAAAGATATTGGTGCACCTTGCGGTATTCCTGCATCAAATGGGCCGGGGCCACGCAATAGCCCATTTTCCAGCCGGTATTATGGAATACCTTGCCAAAGGAGAAAGTAACAAAACTGTGCCGGAACAGCGCAGGATACCGCAGCAGGCTTAAATGCGGCTCCCCGTCAAACACCAGGTGCTCATACACCTCATCGCTCAGCACCAGCAGTTGGTGCGCGGCCACCAGCCGTTCCAGCTCCTCCAGGTCTGCCGCCGTTAAGATGCTGCCGGTGGGGTTATGCGGCGTATTCAGCAGGATCATGCGGGTGCGGGGCGTTATCTTGCTGCGCACCAGCTCCCAGTTGATCCGGTAATCCGGGAAGGTAAGCGGCACCAGCACAGGCGTGCCGCCGTTTACCAGCACATTGGGCACATAACTGTCATAAGCCGGCTCAAATATGATCACCTCATCGCCGGGGCGTATGCAGGTGGCAATGGCCGTGAAAATAGCATAGGTGCCACCGGGCGTGATGGTAATTTCCGTATCCGGGTGTATATCCCGGCCATATAATGCCTGTATCTTCTGTGCAATGGCTTCCCGCAGCGGCATAATGCCCGGCATGGGCGCATATTGGTTATGGCCGGCGCGCATGGCGGCGCTTACCAGCTCCTTCAGGTGCTCATGGCAGTCAAAATCCGGGAAGCCCTGTGAAAGATTAATGGCTTTATGCGTGGCTGCCAGGGCAGACATCACTGTGAAGATAGTAGTGCCTACGTGCGGAAGCTTGGAATGCATCAAAGATATTTTTCCCCTTTATTACGTTTTACCTCCGCTACATACTCCTTGATCTGCTGCTCGTTCTCCTTCCTGCATACCAGCAGCACATCGCTGGTGTCTATAACAATGAACTCGTCCAGGCCCTGCAGCACTACCAGCTTTTCATTCGGCGCTTTTATCATGCACTTAGTGGCGTCTATCACTACTACGTTCTTGCCCTGTACGGCATTGCCCAGGTAATCCTTTTCCAGGTGCTCGTATGCGGAGGCCCAGGTGCCCAGGTCGCTCCAGCCAAAGTTGGAGGGAATAACGTACACGTTGTCCGCCTTTTCCATAATGCCGTAATCAATGGAGATATTGGTGCATTGCGGGTAGATAGCATCTATCAGCTCCCGCTCTGTGGCCGTGTTGAGGGATTCACGGCCCTGTTCAAACAGCTCGTCTATTTCCGGGAGGTACTTTTTAAATGCGGCCAGTATGGTCTTTACGTTCCATACAAAGATGCCGGCATTCCAGAGGAAATCGCCGCTTTGCAGGAATGTTTTGGCCAGCTCCAGGTTCGGCTTTTCCGTAAAGGTCTTTACCTGGTATACATTATCCGCCACCTGCTGCGTTTCGTACTGGATGTACCCGTAGCCGGTATCCGGGCGGGTAGGCTTTATGCCCAGCGTAAGCAGGGCGCTGTGCTTTTGTACAAACAGCAGCGCATTGAGGCAGGCGGCCGTAAATGCGGTGGTATCCATGATGAGGTGGTCCGCAGGCGCACAGATCATGCTGGCCCCGGGGTCCTGCTGGTGTATCTTGTAGGAGATATAAGCAATGCAGGGAGCCGTGTTTTTGCGGGAAGGCTCGCATACAATGTTCGCTACGGGCAGTTCCGCCAGTTGCTCCTGCACTTTCCTCTCGTAGTGCTGGTGGGTCACCACGTAGATGTTCTCCCTGGGAATGAACTGTGCAAACCGCTCATAGGTCCATTGCAGGAGGGTTTTACCTGTATTCAGGATATCCAGGAACTGCTTGGGATGATCTGTGCGGCTGTAAGGCCAGAAACGGCTGCCAATACCTCCGGCCATAATGGCCACATAAAAATGCCTGTTCATTTGTGTCATTGCTCAAATAATTCCTTCCCTGATAAGGTCGTGTAAATGAATGATGCCAATATAGCGCTTATCTTCCAGAACCAGTAGCTGGGTAATGTCATGCTGCCGCATTTTTTCCAGCGCGTTAATAGCCAGTTCGTCCTTCTGTATCACCTTGGGATGCGTGGACATGATATCTTTTGCGGTCACGGTATCGGTGGCGATATTCTTTTCCAGCATGCGGCGCAGGTCCCCGTCGGTAATGATGCCGCTTAGCTGCTCCTGCTCATCCAGCACGGCGGTAACGCCCAGCATCTTGGAGGATATTTCCAGTATCACTTCCTGTAAAGGGCTGTGGAGGTGCACGCGCGGCGCTTGATGATGCCGGCTCAGGTCACCCACCTTGAGGTACAGCTTTTTACCCAATGTGCCGCCGGGGTGGAATTTCGCAAAATCCGCCGCGGTAAAGCCATGCCATTCTATCAGGCATACCGCCAGGGCATCGCCCATGGCCAGTTGGGCCGTGGTGCTGGTGGTAGGCGCCAGGTTATTGGGGCAGGCCTCCTGGGTAACGGTGGTATTCAGCACCAGGGTGGCCTCCCGGGCCAGGTAAGAGCTGGTATTGCCTACCATGGCTATCAGCGGGTTGCCAAAGCTCTTTACCAGCGGTACCAGCACCTTTATTTCCGGGGAGCTGCCGCTTTTGGAAATGCACATCACTACATCATCCTGCTGTATCATGCCCAGGTCGCCGTGGATAGCGTCTGCCGCATGCATAAAAAGGGCCGGCGTGCCCGTGGAATTCAGCGTGGCCACGATCTTCTGGCCAATAATGGCGCTTTTGCCGATGCCCGTTACTACCAGCCGGCCGGCACACCTGGCGATGATCTCCACCGCCTGCTCAAAGTCATGGTCTATAAACTGCTGTAAACCATTGATAGCAGCGGCTTCTACCTGAAGGGTCCGTTTGGCGGTCTCACTAATGTTAATAGCTGTTGTCTTTTTCATGCTGGCGGCACAAATTTACCTCAGTTTATATAAATTCTATTGTAATTCAGCGGTTTTTTAAGTAACTTCGTGTCCCCTAAAAATCATATAAGCATTAAAGCTAATCCATTAGTTCTTTAGAGTACAGATATTAAGTTAAATCTTGAATGCAATGGCCGTTGTAAAGGTAAGTTTGTTAGATGCATTACACGAACACTTTGGGTTCGATTCCTTTAAAGGGAACCAGGAGATCATCATAAAAAGCATTCTTTCGGGGAAAGATACTTTTGTAATAATGCCAACTGGCGGAGGGAAGTCCTTATGTTACCAGTTACCAGCCCTGATCAGTCCTGGATGCGCGCTCATTGTTTCTCCCCTTATTGCATTGATGAAGAACCAGGTGGACCTGGTACGCTCTTACAGCAGTAAGGACAATGTAGCCCACTTTTTAAATTCCACCTTATCTAAAGCACAAATAAAGAAAGTACGTACGGACCTGCTGAGCGGCAAAACAAAGCTGCTGTATGTAGCGCCGGAAACGCTCACCAAACAGGAGAACCTGGATTTTTTCCGGGACCTGGAGATCTCGTTTATCGCGGTAGACGAAGCCCACTGTATTTCTGAATGGGGGCATGACTTCCGCCCGGAATACCGTCGCCTGAAGGAGATGATAGAGCAGATCAATGCCGGCCTGCCTATTATTGCATTGACGGCCACCGCTACGCCCAAGGTGCAGAGCGATATTGTGAAGAACCTGGGGCTGCGGGACCCGCAGATATACATCTCCTCCTTTAACCGTCCCAATCTTTATTACGAGATAAGGCCCAAGCGCAAAAAGGACCAGACCATCCGCGAGATCGTCAAGTTCATTCACCAGCATAAGGGTAAAAGCGGCATCATTTACACCCTGAACCGCAAAACCACCGAGGAGCTGGCGGATATGCTGATGGCCAACAATATCAGGGCTGTGGCTTATCACGCCGGCCTGGACGCCAATACGCGCGCCCAGCGGCAGGATATGTTCCTGCTGGAAGAGGTGGAGGTGATCGTAGCCACCATCGCTTTTGGCATGGGCATCGACAAGCCGGATGTGCGCTTTGTGATCCACTACAATATTCCCAAGAGCCTGGAAAATTACTACCAGGAAACCGGCCGCGCCGGCAGGGATGGCCTGGAAGGCATCTGCCTGTGCTTTTACAGCCACAAGGACGTGCAGAAACTGGAGCACCTGATGCGAGACAAGCCGCTGAGCGAGCGGGAAATGGGCGCACAACTGATCAATGAAACCGTGGCTTATGCGGAAAGCTCCGTGTGCCGCCGCAAAGTGATACTGCATTACTTCGGAGAAAAGCTGGACCGGGAGAACTGCGGCAACTGCGATAACTGCCGCAACCCCAAGGAAAAGATAGAGGTAAAGAACCGCGTGGTGATAGTGCTGAAAACCATAAAGGCCCTGGAAGAGCGCTTTGGGGCGGAATACGTGGTAAATATCATCACTGGCAAAACCAACCCGCAGATCACTACCTACCGCCACCACCAGTTGCCCGTATTCGGGGAAGGCAAAGAGTTTGACGCGCATTTCTGGAACTCCCTGATCCGCCAGATGATGCTGGAAGGCCTGATAGAAAAGGATATAGAGGAATATGGCCTGCTGAAAATGACGGACAAAGGCGCCAAGTTCCTGAAAAAGCCTTACTCCATCATGGTGTCCCTCAACCACCAGTTTGATGAAGAGGGCGGTGATGATGATGAGGTGCTGGCAGAAGCCCAGGCCTCTGCAGACCCGGCGCTGTTTGAAATGCTGAAGGAGCTGCGCAAGAAAGTGTCCAAAGAAAAGAACCTGCCGCCTTTTGTGATATTCCTGGAAACCTCCCTGGAGGATATGGCTACCCAGTACCCCACTACCATCCAGGAGCTGGAAAAGATACAGGGGGTCAGCAAAGGTAAAGCCATCCGTTATGGTAAGCAGTTCATAGAGCTGATCTCCAAATATGTGCAGGAGAATGACATTGTAAAGCCGGACGATTTTGTGATGAAAAGCGTGGTGAACAAGAGCGGGCTGAAGGTGTTCATTATCCAGAATATCGATAAGAAAATGCCGCTGGAAACCATTGCCAGGAACAAGGAGCTGAGCATGGCCGACCTGCTGGACGCCATGGAAACCATTGTGGCCAGCGGCACCAAGCTGAACCTGGATTACTGTATTGATGAAGAGCTGGATGACTATGCCCAGGATGAGATCATCGAATACTTCAAAGGTTGTGAAACCTCCAGCCTGGCACTGGCACGGGAAGAACTGATAGAAAGCGACTATACCATAGAACAACTGAAGCTGATGCGCATCAAGTTCCTGGTAGAATATGGCAACTAAAGCCCGGCATTTGATATGATAGCACAGATCAGGGATACCATCGCGCCTGTCCGCGAAAAGATCATACAGCACCCGTTATACCGCCGTATGCAGCATATGGAGGATGTACGGGTGTTTATGCAATACCATGTTTTTGCCGTGTGGGACTTCATGTCCCTCCTGAAATCCTTACAGGCCCGGCTTACCTGTACCGCCATTCCCTGGGTGCCGCAGGGCAGCGCCGCTACCCGTTTCCTGATCAACGAGATTGTAACCGGGGAGGAAAGCGACCTGGCGCCGGACGGCAGCCGGGCCAGCCATTTTGAGCTGTACCTGCAGGCCATGACACAGGCGGGCGCCGATACCGGGCCTATGCAAGCCTGCCTGCTGGCGCTGCAAGCCGGCCAACCAATAGCCGAAGTATTGCAAACGGCCTCTATTCCCCCGGCGGCCCGTGCTTTTATGCAATACACCTTTGAGCTGATCCACCACACACCAGTGCATGTACAGGCGGCTGTTTTTACTTTTGGCCGCGAGGACCTGATCCCGGACATGTTCCTGGCGCTGGTAAGCGACCTGGACCGGCAGTTTCCGGGGCAGATCAGTGTTTTTAAATACTACCTGGAACGGCATATCGAGGTGGACGGCGATCATCACAGCCATTTAGGCATGCAGATGGTGGAAGAGCTCTGCGGCAAGGATGCGGACAAATGGCGGGAAGCTGCGCAGGCGGCCAAAGAGGCATTGGAAAAGCGCCTGTTGTTATGGGATGGAGTCCTGCAGGCAACAGCCTCACCTGTAAGAATTTGATCCAATAATATTTGGAAATTAGAATCGAAAAATATTATCTTTGCACTCCCTTCACAAGAAGGAACAGGATGGTGCGGTAGCTCAGTCGGTAGAGCAAAGGACTGAAAATCCTTGTGTCGGCGGTTCGATCCCGCCCCACACCACGGAACAGAAAAGGGTTTGAGCGGAAAGGCTCAAGCCCTTTTCTTTTGGGTACAACATTTTGACCCGACCCCATCCGTCCGAAATTTTCTTTGTAATTTATGCAACCAAAACGCCCCTGCCCCGAGGAAGCGATGCGCAAACTCCGCATTACCAGCAAGATCACCTTGCAGAAATTCCGCGACGAAGGAAAAGTCCGGTTCAGCTAGTGAGCTTATCCTGCTTTTCTGAATTTTCCCGACAGCATTTTTTTTCCTTCTCTCATAGCATCCAACATATTGGCAGATATTCGGCGCGGTTGTAGGCCGCACAAACCTTGTCGTTTCCCTCATGGGCCAGTTGTCGCTCGATTACATCGGGAGCATAACCTTTTTTATTCAGGATGGTACTTGTTTGAAACCACCGCCGGGATAGGGAAAGAGGAATGGCGCTGCCGCAGCGCTTTCCCTGTTTCTATAATATTATTGGATTTGGAGGCGCTTTTCCTTGCAATTCGAGCGTTTTGTGCTATAATTGCAAGGATGATTAAACGTAATGCTGAAGCTGAAATCTTGCAACTGCTGGAAGAATTTCCTGCTGTTGGTGTATTAGGGCCGCGCCAGGTGGGAAAAACCACTTTGGCCGAAACCATCGCAAATGCTTTTAAGCCGGAACTGATTTACCTCGACCTGGAAAGCCCTTCCGATCAGGCCAGGCTGAAAGAGCCGGAGGGTTATTTCGAACTGCACAAAGGAAACCTGATTATCCTGGATGAAATTCAGCGCGTTCCCGAACTGTTCCAAATCTTGCGCGGCGTAATTGACCGGCAACGCCGCGAAGGCTTCCGAACGGGTCAGTTCCTTATCCTTGGCTCCGCTTCGCTCGATCTTTTGAAGCAATCATCCGAATCCTTGGCTGGGCGCATCACCTATAAGGAATTATCCGGCCTGACTGTTTCCGAAATCAGCCAGGTCGAAGGGGCTACCCAGGATCAATTATGGCTACGGGGCGGTTTTCCCGATAGTTTTTTGGCGAAAAGCGATGAAGCCAGTTTGCGCTGGCGCATGAATTTCATCAGCACTTACTTAGAGCGGGATGTTCCACAATTCGGGGCCCGCATTCCAGCCAATGGGTTGAGGCTGCTATGGACGATGCTGGCGCACAGTCAGGGCGCGCAACTCAATGTCGCTCAAATGGGCGCAAATTTGGGAATTGCCGCTACGACCGCCAAGCGCTATATTGAATTGTTGGAAGATTTATTACTGATCCGCACCTTGCGTCCATGGTCTGGTAATATCGGAAAACGGCTTGTCCGTTCGCCAAAAGTATATATCCGCGATAGCGGCCTTACCCATGCTTTGTTGAATTTGACGACGCTCGATGATGTTCTGGGACATCCCGTCATAGGCGCAAGTTGGGAGGGATTTGTCATCGAAAATTTATTATCCTGTTTGCCCCTGGGCGTAACGTCGTGGTTTTACCGCACATCGGCAGGGGCGGAAATCGATCTTGTCCTGGAAAAAAGCCCGAAAGAAAAATACGCCATCGAAATTAAGCGTTCCCTGGCTCCAACTGTATCAAAGGGATTTCACTTAGGATGCGACGATATCGGAGCAACGAAACGTTTCATTATCTATCCCGGCAAAGAACGTTTTCCGTCCTCCTACGGCGTGACGGTTTTGCCATTGATTGATATGATGGATGAACTACACCAAATGAAGTAATTTCCCTGCGGCGCTTCGCCATGAAAAGTAAAACTACAACTGTGGCTCCGGCTGTTCCTTCGGCTTGGCTTTGTTATTAATCACCGCATCCAGGGCGTCATCGGCATCCTTGTGGATAAAGTTTTGCTGATAACCGATGGTGGTCGTCACATGGGAATGACGACACAGCTTTTGCAACAGATTTTCAATAGATGAAGATACATTCTCCGCACCTTTTGCGTAGAATATAGGTCTTATTCTCTGCATTCATTAATTTACAGTACTCACTCCCAACACCATGCGTATAAAAAAAGTACAGTTGCTTTGCAACAACGCCGGCGCACAAAAAGCCTTTTATACCCAGCAACTGGGCCTGCCGTTAACGGAGATCCACGAAAAAGCATTCACCGTACAGGCGGGTCAAACACTGCTGGAGTTTATACAAACCGGCGAGCTGAAAGATACGCCCTATCACCTGGCATTCAACATCACCCCCACCCTGCTGCCGGCAGTAGTGCCATTCCTGGAGGCGCAAAGCGTATCCCTGATCCTCAAAGATGGTCAGCCGGTGGTGGACTTCCCGAACTGGAATGCCCAATCCGTTTATTTTTATGACGCAGAGCAAAACATACTGGAATTTATTGCCCGCTACAACCTGGCTGTACCAACGGATGCCAATACCTTTAGCGCGCGTCATGTTTTAAACGTGAGTGAAGTGGGTGTGCCCGTGGAAGATACCGGCGCTTTTATCAGCACCATGCAATCCTATACGCATGCACCGGTGTGGAAAGATTACGGGGAACAGTTCAAGGCCGTTGGCGATGAAGAGGGTTTACTGATCGTCGTAACGGAAGGACGGCACTGGTTCCCCACGGAGCACCCTAACAGCTTTCTGCCGCTTGGTCTCGATATACAGCAGGAAGGGCGGCCGTTTCAGTATAACAGCAACCGCTATACGTTCCGGTTTGTCTGACCATGTTTATCGCTGCAATACCTGTGTGCTGCCATCCTCATATCCCAGCACTACGGTATGTGCCATCTGCACAAACAATCCTGTCTCCACCACTCCCGGAATATGGTGCAGGGCGGCATTGGTCTCCGCCGGGTCTTTAATGGTGCCAAATGCGCAATCAATAATATAATTCCCGTTATCCGTTATAAATATCTCTTCCTGCTTTTTGCGCAGCAGGGGTTTGCAGCCCAGTTGCTGCAGCCGGTTATAAGTAACCTCCCAGCCAAAGGGGATCACTTCTATCGGCAGGGGATAACCGCCCAACACCGGTACATATTTATGCTGGTCCGCAATAATGATCAGTTGCCGGCTGTGAAAGGCCACTATTTTTTCGCGCAGTAAAGCGCCGCCGCCGCCTTTGATCACATCCAGTTGCTCACTGATCTCGTCTGCTCCATCTATATCCATATCCAGTTGTTGCGTTTCCGCAAAGGTAGTGAGCGGGATGTGCAGTTCCTCCGCCAGGCGGGCAGAAGCTTCGGAGGTGGCAATGGCCCGTATCTCCAGTCCCTGCTTCACCATGGCGCCTATTTTCTGGATGGCCCAGTAAGCGGTAGATCCTGTTCCCAGGCCTACCACCATTCCCGGCCGGATCAATTCGGCCGCCTTTTCGCCGGCTGCTTTTTTGGCAATTACAATGGGATCCTGCATAGTCATATTTGAATAATGCCACGAAGATACAAGAACGCTGCACATCTATCCTGATTTCTCCAAAAAGCGTTTATTTTTGACCGTTCATCCTGTGCGTTCAATTACAACCTATGGCAGATTCCACCAAGCTTCCGTTACATACCACCACCTCCCGCCTGAAGGCCATCGTTACCGGCTCTGCGGGCAATCTTGTAGAATGGTACGATTGGTACGCCTACTCCGCTTTCACCCTGTATTTTGCGCCCGCTTTCTTTCCGGAAGGCAATGCTACGGTACAACTGATGAACACGGCCGCCATTTTTGCCGTGGGCTTTTTAATGCGGCCCATTGGGGGCTGGCTGTTCGGCCGTATTGCCGACCGCAGGGGCCGTAAAGTAGCCATGACCTTATCGGTGCTGTTAATGTCCATGGGCTCCCTGATGATCGCGCTCACACCCGGTTACCATACCATCGGGCTGCTCTCGCCCACGCTGCTGCTGTTGGCCCGCCTGCTACAGGGGCTGAGCGTTGGCGGGGAATACGGCACATCCGCCACTTACCTGAGCGAGATAGCGACACCGGAAAAACGGGGATTCTTTTCGAGCTTTCAATATGTCACCCTTATCGGCGGGCAGCTCATTGCCCTGGGTATCCAGTTGCTGCTGCAAAAAGTATTTCTTACGCCTGCCCAATTGAGCGCCTGGGGCTGGCGTATCCCGTTCTTTATAGGCGCGCTGCTGGCGCTGGTGGTGCTCTTCATCCGCCGCAATATGGAAGAGTCTGTAAACCTGGCAGGGGAAAAGCCGGAACGCGGCTCCCTCTCCCTGCTGGTCAGGAAGCATCCCCGGGCGGTGCTGACCGTGATAGGCCTTACGCTGGGCGGCACCCTGGCCTTTTACACCTACACTACCTACATGCAGAAGTTCCTGGTGAATACCGTGCACCTTACCAGGGAACAATCCACCCTGATCATTTTTACGCTGATGCTGATCTATGCCTGCCTGCAGCCCTTGTTTGGCTGGATATCCGACCGGTACGGGCGCAAACCCCTGCTGATCGGCTTCGGGATCATGGGTACCCTGTTTACCGTTCCCATCCTGACGGCGCTGAGCCATACCGGCTCCGCCCTTACGGCTTTCCTGCTGATCCTGTTTGCCCTGCTGATCGTAAGCGGGTATACGGCTATTAATGCAGTGGTCAAGGCAGAACTGTTTCCGGCGGAAGTAAGGGCGCTGGGCGTAGGACTGCCCTATGCGCTGACGGTGGCGCTGTTTGGCGGCACAGCGGAATATATTGCGCTCCACTTCAAGCATATGGGCCACGAGTCCTGGTATTACTGGTATATCACGTTTTGTATTTTCATATCGCTTATTGTGTATGTGGTGATACGCGATACACGGCGTACTTCCTATATTGACCGGGAAGCCTGAATGCCGTAATTTCACTACCAGCTAAACTATACTGCCATGCTGCCTTATCCCGGTATACCATATGATCATCCACCTGGTATCTGTTACCCGCTCACAGAGGCCTGTATGTATTTGCTTTTTATACTTTGCTGTGTGCATGCGTATAAAAAAGGGACGGGAAGCATAATGTACCTGCTGGGCGGCCTGGGTTTTGGCCTGCTGCTGGAGTATGTGAACGTGGCCGCTAATGTTGGCTACCGTTACGGACAGTTCGGCGTCATGCTGGGCAGCGCTCCCCGCAATATCCCCCTTTGCATAGGCACGGGCTGGGCCATTATCATTTATACGGCCCGACTGGTTACCGATGCGCTGGGCATGCCTGTGTGGGCAGCGGCGGCCCTGGATGCGCTGCTGGCCGTGAATATCGACCTTAGCATGGATGTGGTGGCCTACCGCCTGCACATGTGGCATTGGGACTGGGAATCCCGCGGACCTCAATACAATGTGCTTACTTCGCAATGGTTTGGTATTCCGTATGGCAACTTTTACGGATGGCTTTGCGTGGTGTTTTACTACTCACTCTTTGCCCGCTTGCTGGAAAAAATAAGTATCCGCAAACCGCCGGTCCGTACTTTATGGCGCATGGCCACTCCCCTGATATCCATCCTGGTGTCCCAGGCTGCGCTGTGGCTGTCGCTTTTTACGATTGCAGACTGGCTGAAGCAATTTGGTATTACTACCGCGCACCGCCTGGTGGCCCTGCTGCTATTGTTCACCTTCATGGCTATAACGGGATTCACTAAACGAAAAATAACTTCTGCATCCAATGCAGCATTACCACTGGTAACCTGGCTGGTGCCTACCTGGTTCCACCTGTATTTTTTCAGTTGGTTCTTTATTGCGGGCTTTTACAGGGAGAATGCCTGGATGACGGTGTGTGCGGTGGCCAACCTGCTGCTGGGCGCTTTCATACACTGGCTGCTATGGATACAATTAAAACGATCAGCGGCGCCGGTCATGGAGGTGGCCGGCACCTGACCGCTGCCGGCTGTTAAAACCGTTCCATCTCTTTTTCCATAGCCGCTATCAGTTGCTCTTCCGTAGGCATGTACAACTGATATTTGCTGGCAACAATATGTTTGTTGTTTTCCGGCAGCGTGAACTTTACCACCGCATTGTTTTTTTCCGCGCACAGCAAAACACCAATCGTAGGATTTTCATGCGCCTGCTTTTCCATCCTGTCAAAATAATGCACATACATCTGCAGTTGGCCCAGGTCCTGGTGGGTGAGCTTGCCGGTCTTTATTTCAAACAGCACAAAACATTGCAGCAGACGGTTGTAACAAACCAGGTCTACGAAGAAATCATCGCCTTCCAGGTGTATGCGTTTCTGCCGTGCTATGAACGCAAAACCATTGCCCAACTCCAGCAAAAAATCCTGCAGGTTGCTGATAATGGCCCCTTCCAGGTCCTTCTCATAATAAGCGGCTTCTCTTTTTAATCCCAGGAATTCCAGCACCAGCGGGTCCTTGATGATGGTTTTTGCATCTACAGGTTGCTGCTCTCCCCTGGCTGCGGCCAGTACGCTTTCTTTATCGTTGCTTAATAACAGCCGTTCGTATAGCTGGCTGTGGATCTGCCGTTCGAGTTGGCGAACTGTCCAGTTATTTTTGATGGTTTCGGCAATGAAAAAGTCCTTTTTATGTTGATTATCAATGCGCATTAATAGTTTATAGTGACTCCATCCCAATTGTGAACACAGTGTGTTCACAATTGGGAAAGCCCGATAAAATTGACGAAAAAATGCAAGCTGCCGCCTTGAAAATCCATTTCCAAATTCCGGCTGCAATTGTTCCGCCAGGTATTTGATCAAGTATTCCCCATAGTCAGCACGGTCTTTCCCCTGTTGCTCTTCCTCAAAAATTCTTTTGCCGATATGCCAGTACATCAGCACTCTTTCATGATCTACGGCCCGGATGGCCTTTTCTTTTGCCTGGGTAATAATGGCTTTGATCTCTGTAAGCAGGTGTTGGGTAACAATCATGAATGCTAAATTTTTTAGTAAAATAAGATAAATAACTATCCCGGAAAAATTTTTGTTGGGCCTTTTCTCGTTCCTTTTCCAATTGCGCACACAGTGTGTGCGCAATTGAGATAAACTTTATCTTTATCCACATAATTCCTGTCAATCCGTGTTTACCATCCTCAATTTACTATCGGAAACCAACTGGCACCTGGTCATAAAAATAATCAGCTACGTACTGGTATCACTTTCCTTTATAGGTATAGTGGGCACCATCCTGCTGGAAAACCGCAACCCCATCAAGGCCATGGCCTATATTATGCTACTGGTGTTCCTCCCGATCGTAGGGCTGATCGTATATTACTACCTGGGACGGGACCTGCGCAAAAGAAAACGCTTTACCCTCAAAGGCTCCAAGGATGAAACGCTGATGCTGCGCTACTGGGAAAACAAACGCCCGGAAATTGAGCAAATGCAGGTAGAGCTGCGCCACCTCGTGGCCAGCAAGCAGGAAATATCCGCCATGCTGCTGAATACCATGCACTCCCTGCTTACCAAAAATAACCGGGTAAAGCTGCTGCTGAATGGTGAGGAGAAGTTCCCCGCCGTTATGCAGGCCCTGCGGGAGGCCACCCATCACATCCACATAGAATACTACATTTTCGCGGTAGACAGTATTGGCAACGCGGTAGTGGATATACTCATTGAAAAACTGCAGGCGGGTGTGGAAGTACGTTTTATTTACGACGATCTCGGCTGTGATCATATGGGCAGGATCACCAAACGCCTGGAGCAATACGGCGCAGAGGTGTACGCCTTTTCACCGGTACTAGTGGATTTTTATCTCAACGCCAACTACCGCAATCACCGCAAGATCATTGTAGTGGACGGTAAAACCGGCTTTACCGGCGGCATCAATATGGATGAACGTTACCTGAATAACGGGCAAAATGAGGTGTTCTGGCGGGACACCCACCTGATGCTGGAAGGCGATGTGGTAAACCAGCTACAGCTCCAGTTCATGATGAGCTACCGCTATTGCAGTAAAAAAACATTTCCCTTTGCCTATCCTTATTTCCGGCGGGCGGAGTTTACTGCGGAATGCTTTACCGATATTGTAGCCAGCGGGCCGGACTCTCAATGGCCGATGGCCATGCAGACCATACTCATGGCCATCAACCTGGCGCGCCGCCGTATCCGTATCTGCAATCCCTATTTTATTCCGAATGACCAGTTGCTCTCCGCCCTGCAAATGGCGGCCCTGGCGGGTAAAGATGTGGAGTTGCTGCTGCCCATGCGCGGCGATTCCTATTTTGTGCAGCATGCCGCGCAATCCTTTATTAAATCGATGCTGGATGCAGGCGTGAAAGTATATTTCTACCAGAAAGGATTCATCCACGCCAAAACCATGATCATTGACGACAACCTGGCTATTGTAGGCACCGTAAACCTCGACAACCGGAGTTTTTACCTGAACTTCGAGATCGCTATTATCATGTATGACCGCTCCGTTGTAAAAGCGCTGAACGGCGCTTTTGAAAAAGACCTGGAAGACGCCACGTTCATTACGCGCCGCTCCTGGAGAAACCGTTCCTTGCCGGAAAAGTTCGTAGATGCTTTGTGCCGTTTGCTCACTCCATTGCTATGAGGGATCTTCTTCCAGGTCCTCATGGCGTTCTCCACCCAGGCTGTAGAAATTATTCTCCTCATCTTCTTCTCCAATGGATTCCTGCCGGTCGTCCAGCTCTGCACCGGGCACGTCCAGGCCTTCCTGCTCATCCGGCTCATTTTCCCGCCGCTTCATTTCATTATTCAACCGCGCGGAGCGGGTCATGTTTTCCACATCCAGGTCTTCCTGTTCCCCCCGGTTCATAATGTCTTCTTTTGGGGGATAGGTAGGATAGCCCGGAAAGGTTTTATCCCGCTTCTGTTCCTGTTCATCCATTTTGGGTGGCTGAGGTTTGTCCGGCTTGTTCTTTTTGTTTTTCATACCAGTACTTTTAAATGATACTGAAAAAGCTATGCCACAAATCCTCTTATTGCTGCACCGGCACCATCTTCAAACACACGGGCATCGATACTTTGATCTCTTCCCCGGTTGGCTTCAGGGCGCCGGTAACAGTGTTCCGTTTAAATACAACAATATTATCCGTGTCCTGGTTGGCGGCCAGCAGAAAATGGCCGGAGGGGTCTATCATAAAATTACGGGGCGTTTTTCCCCCGGTGGATTGCTGCCCTTTACGCTGCAGCTTCCCACTATTAGGATGAATGGCATAATACACAATGTTATTCAGGCTGCCCCGGTTGGAAGCGTAGAGAAATTTACCGTCCGGCGATACATGGATATCGGCCCCGGATATTACGCCCTTAAAGCCTGCCGGCAGCGTGGAAACTGTTTGCACCGGCGTAAGACGGCCGGTATCGTAGCGGTAAGCGCTCACTTTTCCATCCAGCTCATGTATGAGGTAGGCCCACTTCCCGTTGGGATGAAAAGTAATATGCCGCGGGCCCGATCCCGGCGGTAGTCCCACATATGAAGGATTTGCTTCCTGCAGCATAAGCGGCGGCTCCGGCGTGTATTGATAGATGCCTACTTTATCAATACCCAGGTCCGGCACATACAGGAACCGGTAGTCGGGTGAAAACTCCACGCAATGCACATGCGGCTTTTCCTGCCGGTTCTTGTTCACACTGGAGCCGGTGTGCTGGATAGTTTGCAGGGGCGGGCCCACTTTCCCGTCTGCCTGCACGGGGAGCACTGACAGGCTGCCGCTGGCATAGTTGCCTACCAGCACATGGCGGCCATCCTGGTCTGTATTAATATAGCAGGGCCCTTCTCCCCCGGCCGGCTGCTTGTTCAATAGCTGCAATTGCCCGCTGGCATGATCCAGCAGGAAAGCACTTACGCCACCGGTTCTTTCCGTCCCGGTTTCATTCACGCTATACACATGCTGCTGATCCGGGGCAATTGCCAGGTAAGAGGGATTATCCACACCGGTAGCGGTGCTCACATGTTTTACCGCGCCGGTTTGGGTATTAAAGGTATATACATAGATACCCTCACTTGTTTTTTTGGTATAGGTGCCAACCAGCAGATATTGATCTGCTTCCTGTCCGGCGGTAGTATCCTGTGCAAGGAGTAATCCCGGCAGCAGCCAGGCACATACGGTAAGGAATAGTTTTGGCATAGCTCATAACGTTTCTATACCAATGTACGAAAAAAAACGGCAGCGGGCCTACCGGTTCTTCCTCCGCATATTTAAATTCATCTGTATTGTTACCCCGGTGGAATACAATTTCACCTGGCCGTAGCCAACTTCTTTTAGCGGCACTTTTACAAAAGGCTGGATGCCCAGTGAGGAATGCCTGCTAAGCGGGAACTGGTAAGTAAATGCCAGGTTGAGCACGGAGAAATAATGCTTGTTCTGGTTGCGAAGCTCATAGCCCTTATCATAAACACCCTGGTACTTATAAGTATACTTTTCCTTCAGCATAAAGTAGCTGGATATGCCGGCTGTAGCACTGAGCGCATAATTGGGCCGGTCCATGAAAGTATAATTAATGTTCAGCGGTATGTCCAGCACATTACAATTGGCGTCTATTTGCCTGACAGTATGGGCAGGATCATAAGGCGGCAGCCAGTCCTTTGTTACGCCATAATCGCCGGGGGTGCCCCCGTAAGGTTTCATGCTGTACACGGCGCCGGTGGAAAAAGACCAGCGGTTATTCACATGATAGCTCAGCAGGATACCTGCATCTACGCCAATACGCCCGTATTGCAGAGAAGGCGCTACGTTAAAAACAGGCCCCAGCATGAGTCCTACACTGAATCCTTTGCGGGAAGGCACCTGATCTTTCCTGTTCTGCTGCCCGTTTTCTTCCGGCAATGGTTTTATTTCCTTTAATAATACCCGGGGAACGGCATGCAGGTCTGCCGCCACCGGGGTATTCCCGGCATACAATGTGGATAACAGGTGCAGCATGTTATTTGCTGCGGGAACCGTCGTTGGCCCGGTAACGTTAGGTGGCTGTTGCCGGTGGACGAGGGTCCCTGTTGCCGGCGGCTGCAGGGCCTGGGCTTGTTTACCGGTTGCAACAGCGGGATTAGCCACCTCCTGTTCGCCTGGCCGGGAGGGTACTGCAGGAGTTACAGGCTGACCGGCACCTGTTTTGGCTGCTGACGGTGAACTTACTGTTGGGGCGGGCTCACCGGCGGGTGCGGCAGGTGTAGCACGTGTAACCGGCGGCTGTGTTTCCTTTGCAGGGGCCACCGTTGCCGGGTCAGCAGCGGCGGGCACTTCAGCGCTGGCCGGAGGTTGTTTGCCCGGTTGATCTGTATGACGCCACCACATAAAAGCACCGGTACCTATTAATAAAAGCAACAGCGGCGCCAGCCACCACCAGAAAGGCTTCCTGGAGGGGCCGTCATCATTAAGCGCATCGAGTTTCTTTTCCATTTTTTTCCAGGCATCCGGATCAAATGGCACCTCTCCTTCGCTTAATTTCTCACGTAACTTTTTATCAAACGCGTCACTCATTTTTGTTGAGACCTTTATGAAAAGGCCTTTATGTTTTTAGCGTATTATTATAACTAATGGCTTTCTCTATTTTTTCTTTCAATATTTTTTTTGCCTTGAATAAATTGGATTTAGATGTTCCTTCGGATATCCCTAAACGTTCGGCTATTTCCTGGTGCTGAAATCCTTCCATGATGTAAAGGTTGAACACGGTGCGGTAAGCCGGCGGCAGGGTTTGTACCAGTACCAGCAGTTCTTCATACGAGAGCTTGTCCAGGGCAGTATCGTCCACCCCCAGGTCATACACCTGCGTAATATCTTCGGTAAAGGAGATCTTCTTTTTACTGCGCAAATGATCGATGGCTGTGTTCACCACTATTTTGGCCAGCCAGCTCTTGAAGGGACGATTCGTATCAAATTCTTTGATGTGTTGAAATATTTTCAGAAATCCATCATTTAAAATTTCTACAGCCTCTTCCTTATTCTGTGCATAACGCAAAGCAATACTCATGGCATATCCATAGAATTGCCGGTACAATAATTCCTGGCTGTTCCGGTTCCATTGCCGGCAGCCTTCAATAATGTCATTCAGTTCGTGCACGAAATAACTGTTACCTGTTTTTCCTTGTACCCACTCAACGGGACACCTTCATTGTTCACAGGTATAAATGTATGCCTGTTTTATCATATCCAGGTATATTATTTACGAAGCTTAATAGGAAACCGTTGCTTTTGTCCCCACTTTTTATGAAAAAAGGAGACAAAGTCCGGAAAACGCATTTTAAAGCCCGTTTTCCGCATTTACCTCCTTCGTTGGAACTATGTCCCGCTTTTCTTAAGATCGTTTAAATAAAAGCAGCTAATGAAGTCGTTTTTTTCTGAACTAAATCACTGAAAATCAAATTATTACTTATCTGCCCATGTAAACCATCAAAATCTGCACATCACTGGGGTTCACTCCGCTGATCCGGCTCGCTTGTCCCAGGGTGCGGGGACGAATTTTATTAAATTTCTGCCGGGCCTCGGAACTCAGGGAAACCAGTTTGCTGTAGTCAAAAGCATCGGGTATTACCAGGTCTTCCAACTGGCTCATTTTTTTGACCAGCTCATTTTCCTTTTCTATATATACTTCATACTTGATCTGGATCTCTGCCTGTTCCAATACTTCTCTTGAAAATTCCTGCAGGGCCTGTGCTACTTTCTGTACCTTGTTTTTCATAGACCACAAGTCCAGGGACGGGCGCAACAGTATTTGCCAGGCACGCTGGCGCTGGGTAAGGGGGGCAGAATTTTTTTCCTCCAGCAGGTGATTAATATCCTCCGGGTCCAGGGGCAGTTCTTTCAGGATGGCCTTCACCTTTGCCACCCCTTCCTGTTTGGCCTGTACTTTTTCCATCCGCTCCTGCGATGCCAGCCCCAGCCGGTAACTTTTTTCCGTGAGGCGGAGGTCTGCATTATCCTGGCGCAGCAGGGTACGAAACTCTGCCCGGGAGGTGAACATGCGGTATGGTTCCTCGGTTCCCTTATTGATCAGGTCATCTATCAGTACCCCGATGTAGGCCTCGCTCCTTTTCAATACAAAAGGCGGCTGACCATTTGCTTTGAGATGTGCGTTCATACCTGCTATCAATCCCTGGCAGGCAGCCTCCTCATAACCGGTGGTGCCATTTATCTGCCCGGCAAAGAACAGGTTTTGTACCTGCTTTGTTTCCAGGGAGAACTGCAGTTGGGTAGGTGGAAAGTAATCATACTCTATGGCATAGCCCGGGCGGAACATCCGGCAGTTTTCAAAACCGGGTACCATCTGCAGGGCCTTGTATTGTACATCTTCCGGCAGGGAGGTAGAAAACCCATTCACATATATCTCCACCGTGTTCCAACCCTCCGGTTCTACAAAGAGCTGGTGCCTTTCCCTTTCTGCAAAGCGGTTGATCTTGTCTTCAATGCTGGGACAGTACCGCGGGCCTACTCCCTGTATCCTTCCCTGGAACATAGGTGAGCGGTCGAAACCTGTTTTGAGGGCCTCATGTACCTCTCCATGGGTGTAGGTGATCCAGCAACTTCTCTGTTGGGAGGGGGTAATCTTCTCCACTTCCATATAGGAGAAGCCGGTGATCTCTTCATCCCCTTTCTGCTCTTCCATTTTACTGTAGTCCAGGCTGCGGCCATCAATACGGGGAGGGGTACCTGTTTTCAGGCGGTCGCTTTCAAAGCCCAGGGTTACCAGTTGTTCGGTAATACCGGTAGCAGCTCTTTCCGCTACCCGGCCACCGCCAAACTGTTTGTCCCCGATATGCATCACCCCATTCAGGAAAGTGCCATTGGTCAGCACCACAGCTTTGGATTTTATTTCATGCCCCAGGCCGGTCACTACCCCATAACAATGTCCGTCTTTTACCAGCAGGCCCTTTACCATGTCCTGGTAAAAGTCCACATTAGGTGTTTGTTCCAGTGCTTCCCTCCATTTGGCAGCAAATAACATCCGGTCATTTTGCGCCCGGGGGCTCCACATGGCGGGGCCCTTTGAACGGTTGAGCATCCGGAACTGGATCATGGACTGGTCTGTAATGATACCGGAGTATCCACCCAGGGCATCTATTTCACGCACAATCTGCCCTTTGGCAATACCTCCCATGGCAGGGTTACAGCTCATCTGGGCAATAGTTTGCATGTTCATGGTCACCAGCAACACCCGGGAGCCCATGTTGGCAGCAGCCGCTGCAGCTTCACAACCTGCATGTCCGGCGCCCACTACAATTACGTCATAAGAAGGAAACATACCTTAATTTATATCTAAAGAACTGCAAAATTACATATAAGCAGGGAGATGGCGGGGGTATTTATTTCTATGTTCCACGTGGAACATGGGGGCAATAACTTATTTCTATATTCCCTGTAACTGCTGTTTGAGGATATGGCCTTGTCCATATAAGGGTATGCACCGGGTTTAAGTTTCCCCACATAGATATCCCCTCCTCTCCTCCAATGCTATACCCTGGGGTTGAAAGAGTAGAAAACCATGCCTTTCTTCACATGTTCCATTACATAAGGGAATAACCACTTGAATGCAGGGTATCTACCCCAATATGATCCGTGTTGGTGGTTTAGTGCGGGAAATACCTGTATACTTCCTGCATGCGAAAAAATGTATTCAGAAACCAGCTATCGTTCAGCCCCACTATCATGCACCATAAACGAAGGGCATTTACCTACCAATAGAAAGCGCTTCAGAGAGCAGGCTCTATATTAAGGACGAGACATTTCTTGAGATAACCTATATGTAACCTATATATACGCTATATATGAGCTATAGATAACCTAATACCAAAAGATATAGGTTATCTATAGCTTAGCTAACTACAAGCTATTACTTAAACCAATGTCAAACCACGCTAAGCCTGCCAGGTAATCCTGTTGCCATAAGTATGCTGAATCTTATTTACCATTGCAAGCAACTGTTTACATTAGCAGAACATAGTACTCCCCCGCCCGGTCATTTCGATGCCGGAAATGAATTAGCCTTATAAAGCATTGAATATATTCCAATCAATGCCATCATTACTTAAGAAACCAGGCTATTAAATGGCAGAATAAGTATAAGGCCTTGTATCGCTCAACAGGCTCTCCAATGGAATAACAGTTTCACTAAAGTAGATACGGAATTCTTCAATGTTACCCGCAAGAGGATTTTGCCGGCTCCTTTTTGCATCCAAAAAAAGAATCAACGAAGCCGACAATCTATTACCGCCGGCCGCGGGTGCGCTTCGATGAAGCTACCTACTACCACATGGCCAGGCAGTGACGCCCGGAAACCAATAGAGATATCTTTACGATTGCTGAACAGGACGTTCCCCTTCTATGGCAGCATGCCGTTGAGTATAAAAAGAGAGAAAATAACAGCAAAGCCAGCACTGGTTATCAAATACCCTTTGTAATCCCGGCCGGGAAAATGTAGAAATCATTACAAAAGAGAAGTAGCAGCAGATTTACCGGGGAAGGTTTTAAAAGGTAGAAGATTAATACTTCCGCTACATGTTCCACGTGGAACATTATGCCTGCAAACAAGGAAACAAAAAAAGGGGATGAACAGGATACTTACATTTCAAAATACGACTGCAGGCATTCATCTTCTTTCTGGCGCATCAGGGCGGCATCCTTTTTTGTTTTATCCTTATATCCGCATAAATGCAGAGCGCCATGGAAAATTACCCGGTGCAGTTCCTGCTCTTCCGCTACTTTAAATTTCCCGGCATTCTCTCTTACCCGGTCTATGCTGATGTACACTTCTCCTTCTGTTGTACCCGCCACCTCGCTCAACTCAAAAGTGATGATATCCGTATAAGTGTCATGCTGCAAAAATTGCTGGTTCATCTCCAGCAGGTAGGCGTCGCTGCAAAATACATATTGCAAACCGTGCAATTGTTGTCCTTCCCTTTCAAATAATTTTTTGAGAAAAGCTTTCAGGTTCGTTTTGTTCTTCAGCTTCACATTCACCTCCAGCGCTGTAAAATGTATGGCCATTATTTCTTCTTTGAAAATTGCTTTGTAAACAGATGTAAAAGTATAGTGAAATTTCTGATTGCTGCGTTTCTCTTTTTTGTTGATTGGCTTTCACAAGGTACCTTTGCTTATTCCCGAGTTTTTTAACTAACGCGTTTAAAATGAATAAGAGCCTGATAAAACTGTCTTCCCTCGGCATTGGTAAAAGTGCAGTGATCACCGCATTTGAAAAAGACGAATTGCACATAAAATTGATGGAAATGGGTTGTGTCCCGGGAGAAACAGTGAAGGTGGAAAAAATTGCTCCCCTCGGCGACCCCATCTCCATTATGGTAGCCGGCTATAATTTGTCCCTGCGCAAAACGGAAGCGGATTTTATCTGGGTAGAAGAAATCGGGTAGCCTGCCCCCATCCCGCCGAAAAGTTTATCTTTTTAAAATAACTGCGGTCCCTGATCTTATAGCATCAGGCTCTAAGACGCCTATTGCGGTTTCTGTTCCCTCCATAAAAAACCAGGTAGATCTGCCGGCAGATCCACCTGGTCCTGTATAGCCTGGGAGGCTTTAATATCTACAATAAATTGTTATTCAATCAAATAAAAAGTATCAATAGTTAAAATATATTTTTAACTACTACTCAAACTATTACAAACCATACTGCGCACTGATCTCCAGCATCCGGTCAATCGGTTTTTTGGCGGCCAGGCGCAGTTCCTCCTCCATTGTTATTTCAGGCTCTTCATATTCCATGCACAGGTACAACTTTTCCAGCGTGTTCAGCTTCATGTGCGGACAATCATTACAGGCGCAGGCATTGTTGGGCGGCGCGGGTATAAAGGTCTTTTGCGGATTGGCCTTCTCCATCTGGTGCAGGATACCCGTTTCAGTCACTACAATATATTCCCGGGCATCGTCCCGCTGGGTAAATTTCAGCAGCCCCGTGGTAGAGCCGATAAAATCCGCAATTTCCAGCACGGCGGCCTCGCATTCCGGGTGAGCGATCACCTTGGCCTTTGGGTGCCGCACCTTTAGCCGGGTAATCTTCTCCAGGGAGAATATTTCATGCACCATACAGACGCCATTCCACAGCACCATGTCCCTACCCGTTTTTTTGGCCAGATAGCTGCCCAAATTCCGGTCCGGGGCAAAAATGATAGGCTGGTCCGCCGGCACGCTTTCAATGATTTTTTGGGCATTGGAGGACGTACAGATGATATCGCTGAGCGCTTTGATGCCTGCAGAACAGTTAATGTAAGAGATCACGATATGATCCGGGTACTTTTCCCGGAACTTTTTGAACAGTTCCGGGGGTGCACTGTCCGCCAGCGAGCAGCCGGCTTTCAGGTCGGGCAGCAGCACTTTCTTCTGCGGGCTCAATATTTTGGCGGTTTCCGCCATAAAGTGCACGCCGGCAAAAACAATGATATCGGCATCTGTTTTGGCCGCCTGCTGGCTCAGCCCCAGGCTGTCGCCTATATAGTCCGCCACGTCCTGTATGTCCGGCTCCTGGTAATAGTGCGCCAGCACAATGGCGTTCTTCTCTTTTTTCAGTCTTTCAATTTCAGCGAAGAGGTCAAGGTTCACATCAATGTCCACATCCAAAAATCCGTTGCGTTGCAAATTTTTTTTTGCTTCGCCAAGCTCCCTAATCATAATTATATATCTATTTATTTATTTAAAAAAGAAAACCCACTACTACTAGGGGGGTGAATATGTGGAAATCAAATTTTCCGGTTGTATACAAAGGTAGTTGTTATTCCTTTTTGATGAGCTATCCACAGGAAATTAACAGGCTATATCCGCTACCCTGCTGCATTTTACCCCCTTCATCCACACCCGTGGATATCGTTTTCCGTGAACATCTTTTTTGGCTGTGCGTATTAAGAAAATGTTAACAGACGAGGTTATAATTCCACATTCAGACCCTTTTTTACCCCGGGGACATTTCCGGGAGAATAACAAAATTAGTTTTACCAGTGCCCGGCACTCATTTTTCCCATACAATTACCCCTTTATCCGACGGTTTTACACAGTTGCTGTGGAAAAAAACAGGCTCCCCATTAAAACCATGCGGTAATGATCCTATTCTGTTTGCAAGCAGCCTTATGCACATTTTCATGTGAACAGCGCGGGACCGTTTCATGGATTGTGGATAAGTGCCGGCATCAAACCGGTCAGTGCTGGACCATAAGAACCCGGCGGGTGGCTGCTTTATGAGATCCGCACCGGCAAGGGATAAAATGTATTAAAAAATGTTAAAATGTGGATAAACTGTGAATCAACATAAGGAAAAACCCGGGGTAATTTCCCTGAAAGCCTTTACTGTATTGAATTTGACGCTTTAAAATACTGTTTTGCAGTTACAGTTATTTTATTCTATTTTTGCTTTCCCTAAAAATTTAGACTATATAATATTATGTCAGTTATTCAGAAGATCAGGGACAAATATGCTGTGGTGATCGTAGTAGTGATCTGCCTGGCTATTGTTAGTTTCCTGTTACAGGATGCCTTTTTTGGCAGGAATTCCCTATTCCGCCGTTCCACTACCGTAGGTGAAGTAAATGGAGAGGAACTGGATATATCAGAATACCAGCGGCGTATCCAGGACGCCGAAGCCGGCGCCCGCCAGCAAATGCCGAATGGTAATATTGATGAGCAAACCCGCCAGTACATCCGTGAGCAGGTATGGAACCAGTTCCTGAACGAGCAGATCATGCAGGCGCAATATGAAAAACTGGGCATAGCTGTAACTGAGGCCGAACTGGTAGACCAGTTCAACGGTAAGAACCCTAACCCTATCGTGGTACAGCAGTTTACCAACCCGCAAACCGGCGAGTTTGACCGCGCCGCCATGCAGCAGGCCTTACAAAGCGTAGGCCAGGATGCAAGCGGCAGAATGCGCCAGGCCCTCCGCCAACTGGAAGACGTGGTGACCCAGTCACAACTGCAGAAAAAATATGTAGCGCTGGTAAAGCAGGCCGTTTATTATCCCAAATGGCTGGCCGCACAGCAGCAGCAGGATAATAGCCAGAACGCCAACCTGTCTTATGTAAACGTGCCTTACGCCACTATCCCCGATTCTACCATCGCGGTAACTGACGCCGAACTGAATAAATATATTACGGACCATCAATCGCTCTTTAAAACAGAAGAAGGCCGCAAAGTGGAATACGTATCTTTTGATGCGCTGCCCTCCGCGGCAGATACCGCTGCCGCCCTGGAGCAACTGGCTGCCCTGCGCCAGGAGATGGATACGACCGAAGACATTGAAGGATTTATCAACCGTAATTCCGAAATCAAATATTATGACGGCTATGTATCCAAAAGCGCGCTGATGGTGCCTAACAAGGACACCATTGCCAGCCTGCCCATCGGTACAATTTATGGTCCGTATGAAGACAATAACTTACTGGTGCTCGCCAAAATGCTGGACCGCAAAACCATGCCGGACAGCGTAAAGGTGCGCCACATCCTGATAGGCACCCAGCAGGGCCTGGCGGATTCCGTAGCCAAAGCCCGTATAGACAGTATTGAGCGGGCTATCCGGGGCGGTGCTTCCTTTGCCGAAATGGTTACCAAATATTCCGATGACCCGGGCAGCAAAAGCACCGGCGGAGAATATGATATTACACCGGCCACTCCTTTTGTAAAAGAGTTCAAGGATTTTGCCTTTGACGGGAAACCCGGACAAATGAAAGTGGTAAAAACGCAGTTCGGCTATCACCTGATAGAGATACTGCGCCAGCAAAACTTTGGCCCGGCCCTGAAAGTGGCTTACCTGAGCATCCCGGTAGACGCCAGCAAGGAAACTGACAGCAAAGCATATGCTGCCGCCAGCGAATTTGCCGGCAAGAACCGCGACTGGAAATCTTTTGAAAAGAGCGTGCAGGAAAAAGGATATAACAAACGCCTGGGCGACAACATCCGCCCCATGGACTTTATGATACCCGGCATTGGCCAGGCCCGTGAACTGGTACGCTGGGCATATGAGGCCAAGAAAGGTGATGTAAGCAATGTATTTACTTTTGAGAATAAATATGTGGTAGCGGTACTCACCGGCATCCGCAAAGAAGGCACCGCCTCCCTGGAGGAAGTAAGGCCGCAGGTGGAAGCAGAAGTGAAAAAGCAGAAGAAAGCGGAACAACTGATCGCCAAACTGCAAAACCCCGCTACCCTGGATGCTGCCGCCAAAGCTTCCAGTCAGCCGGTACAACAGGCGGAAGGGATCAGCTTCAGCTCTCCCTTTGTAGCCTCCCTGGGTTTTGAGCCGAGAGTAGTAGGCGCCGCTTTCAACAAGAACTGGGGCACCCAAAAAGTATCTGCTCCTATTGAAGGCAATGCCGGAGTGTATGTAATAAAAGTAGACAGCTACCAGCCGGCCGCACAGCCCGCGCAGGACCTGGACAACCAGCGCATGGCCTACGAGCAGAGCGTGAAAGGCATGCTGGACCAGCAGTTGTTTGAAGTGCTGAAAAAGCAGAGCGATGTTGAGGACAACCGCGGCAAGTTCTTCTAAAACAATTATTTTGACTGATATAGCAAAGAAAGCCCTGCTTATTTACAAGCGGGGCTTTTTTGTGTCCTGCCGCTACCGGCCCATGGCGGTGCCGGCATCACTGGGTAATATTTAGTAAATTTGTAGTTGGAAAATCGAATATTCATGGATGAAATAGTAAATAAAGTAGCGCAGAGTGCATTGGTGACACTGGACCTGGAAGATTACTACCCGAAAGAGGAAACCGTGGTGTTTGATCTGAAGGACTACCTGTTCATGGGCATGATCCTGAAGGAGAAAGATTTCCGTACCGCCATGCAGGAACTGGACTGGGAGCAGTACCGCAACAAGAATGTGGCCATTACCTGTACGGCAGATGCCGTGGTGCCCATGTGGGCCTATATGTTGGTGATGACCTACCTGCAACCCGTAGCGCACTTCGCCGCTTTTGGCAATGCGGACTTTGTGTACAACACCCTCTTTTTGCAGAACCTGGGGAAAATAGATATTAACGAGCTTACCGATAAGCGTGTAGTGATAAAAGGTTGCGGAGACAAAGGCGCCGGGGAGGTAGCCTACGCGGAGATCACACGCCTGCTGCGGCCGGTAGTAAAAAGCATTATGTATGGAGAGCCCTGCTCTACCGTGCCTATCTATAAGAAAAAATAAAACAGCGTGCGGCGTACTCATCACTCCTTCCTCTATTTAACAGCGGGTGTAGCATTCATTGCCTTATTATTACAGGGTTGTAAAGGATGTAACGGCGACAGGGAAACTCCCTCTGCCCGGGACACTGCGCAGGTCAGCCTGCCTACTGCCAGGGATTCCCTGAAGAACTGGGCGGAGCTGCGGCTGATACAATGGAAGGGATGGGTGGATAGCAGCACGGCCGGCGCTTTTGGAACGGACAGCCTGGAACGCACCACGGTAGATACCGTAGCCGCCCTGGATACTTCCACCATGGAGGAAGACAGGTTCCGGGAATTCCAGCCGTACTTTGTATACAGCCCGGATAGCAGCCGCATTGTAGATATGGTGAGCTATGGCAGTTTCCTGCATAAAGGTAAGAACGGCAAAACAGTGCTGGAAGCCGGGGAGCCGGATGTGGAAGTGGCTATCGTAAACGTGCAAACGAAAAAGCGGGAGCGCATTCTGTTTGCGGGCCCGTCTACGGTTATCAAGGAAGCGGTGTGGGTAGATGATCATACCGTGCTGATAGCAGGCGGCATGTATGATGAACAGAATAGCCTGAAGCCCGTTATCTGGAAGTATGATACGGAAAGCAAGCTGCTGGAGAACTGGGAAACCCAGTAAACACTAGAACCACCCCCTTTTTTTAAAGATGAGGATCATGATCACCAGCATGATCACCATCACCCCGATGGTAATAAAGTAGCCGTTGGGCGAGCGCAGCTCCGGCATATTCTCGAAGTTCATCCCGTAGATACCGGCAATTACAGTTAGCGGCGCCATTAAGGTAGTTACCACCGCCAGCACCTTCATTACTTCATTCATCTTCAGGTTGAGCTGGGTGTGGTACAGCTCCTGCAGGTTCTGCACCATATCGCGGTAGTTTTCCGTCAGCTCGTTACAGTGTATGATATGGTCATACACATCCTTGTAGTACTTGGTATTGCGCTCGTCCAGCAGGTCGCTGTCGCTTTTCAGGAACCCGTTCACCAGCTCCCGTACCGGGGCCACCGCCCTTCTGAACAGCAGCAGCTCCCTGCGCAGCAGGTTGATGCGGGCCAGGGCGCGGGTGGTAGGCTGGCGCTGCACCACGTCTTCCATCAGCTCAATACGCTCACCCAGTTTATCCAGCACAATAAAATAGCTGTCCACGATCACATCCAGCAGGGCATAGCACAGGTAATCCGCCCCGGCGCCCCGGATACGGGAGCCGTTCATACGCAGCTTCTCCCGTACAGGATTGAATACATCCCGTTTCGGGTCTTCCTGGAAGGAGATCACAAAGTTTTTACCCAGCACCACGCTCACCTGCTCCTGCTCTATGCTGCAGCTCTCCGTATTGAAATAGACCATGGGCAGCACGCAGAAGAGCTGCTCTCCTATTTCATCCATCTTGGCGCGCTGGCCTACGTTCAGGATATCGTCCTCTACCAGGTAATGCACGCCATAGCGGGTGCAGATGGCATGCACTTCTTCCTTGCGGATGCCGTCAATATTGATCCAACTGGTGCTGGGTGTTTCCAGGTAGCTAAACACCTCCTGCACATTGTCCGCTGTTACTTCTTCACAATGATCGCTGGCATAGTCGAATACGGTCATCTTTACAAACTCGGCCGGCTTGCGGGAGGCGATGCCGGTAGCGGGATTGTAGTTCATGATGCGCTTCTTCTTCACCTTAAAAGGGTTGAGTGCATCCAGCACATCGGGGATCGGCAGTATACGTTTGGGCATAATAATCTTCAGAATTCAAATTAAGTTAAAATAACGGTAACCCAGCCATAACATTGGCACCCTATCTTCAATACCAAACAAATTTAACCCAGCAACATGTTCACTGTCAACCTTAGAAAAACCTTGCCCGCTACCACCCTGTTTGCGGGTATCCTGTTACTGTCCTATTGTAAAGATGATGATAACGGCAACCCGGACCCCAAGCCCAATCCGGAGATTGAGTGGAAGGACCGTTCCGTTACGCCTGCCCTCATCAAAAAATTAGCCGGTTTTGAAAGCGTGGAAACCTATTCGCTGATCAGCAGTGATGATGAGCTGCCGGAGTCACCGGAATTTGTGTTTGGCGGCTCTGCAGACGGCAGCGGCCTGCTGAAGAATGGCAATGAGTATGTGATGCTGGTAAACCAGGAAGATAACTATTCCGTAAGCCGTATTACCCTGGATCAAACCTTTAAACCTGTAAGAGGGGAATACCTGCTGAATTCCGACGGCGGGCAATGGCGCCTGTGCTCCGCCACCCTGGCCACTCCTGCGGAGCACGGCTTTGGCCCCCTGTACCTTACCTGTGGTGAAAGCGCTGTGGAAGGTAATGTGCACGGCCTGGACCCGCTGGGCTCCGCCGGCAATCCCGGTGTGGGAAAAGAGCTGCCTGCCCTGGGATACCGCAGCGCGGAAAATGCCGTGCCCCTGCCCAAAGACGCCTATAGCGGCAAGACCGCGATACTGATAGGAGAAGACGCCAGCGACGCTTCCGGCGGGCAGCTATTCCTGTACCTGGCCAATTCCGTTGGCGACCTGCAGAACGGCAACCAGTACATGCTGCGCCGTGTGGACCATAACCAGCGCGAGATGGACATGAGCGCCGGCCATTCCTACGAAGTGGAGTTTGTGGCCTACGATAAAACCCTTACCGGGCAGCAGGTAGCCAACCTGACGGACCAGCTCATGGCGATCAAGTTTGGCCGCGTGGAAGATATTGATTACCGCAAAGGCAGCCCCGCCAACGGCCGCGAGGTTTATTTTACCGTAACCGGCCAGGATCCTGCCGGCGTGAATGCAGACCGCTCCCGTACCGTGTTTGGCCGCGTGTACCGCCTGCGCATGGATGAGACCGATCCCCTGAAAGGCACCCTGGAAGTGGTAATGGACGGAGATGACGACAATGGCCCGGCCAACCAGTTCCAGAACCCGGATAACATCTGCGTAACGGAGAACTATGTGTACGTGCAGGAAGACTCCAACGGGTATGGCGCAGAAGATCATGATGCCTATATCTATCAATACAACATTGGCAGCCAGGCCCTGAAACCCGTGTTTGAGCTGGATCACCGCCGGGGTACGCCGGATGGCGACAAATATGGCGGCACCGGATCATCCTTTGGTAGCTGGGAGTATGGCGCACTGGTAGACATCAGCGACGTGATAGGCGTACCGGATGTATTTACCCTCTGCGTACAGCCGCATACCTGGCACGGGGATCGCTATAAAGGTGCAGACGGAGGTAGCAAAAGGCCCAATGAAGACCAGGGAAGCGAAGTGCTGTTAATTAAAGGACTGCCCCGCTAAGCAACCGGAATTATGCGTATAAGCGTTATAGTTATCACTGTTACACTGGTGGCCATCCTGGCCTACAGCATTTTTGACCTCCGGGCCGATAATGCCGCACCGGCGGCTGCACAGGGCTGGTTTGACCATGAGACCGACGTGCTGGAGCAGCGGGTGGATGCGCTGTGCAAAGCTATTGAACAGGGCCAGTCCACGGACAAGCTGCAGGCTGCTTTTCGCAAAGCCCGGCTGGCCTACAAACCCATAGAGCTGCTGGCAGCCTATTATATGCCCTATACCAATCAATTCATCAACGGTCCCAATATACCGGAAGTAGAACCGGATGAAAAAAATGTGATCATCCAGCCGGAAGGTTTCCAGGTGCTGGAAGCCCTGCTTTTTGCAGCGCCGGTCCGGCCGGACACGGCCGCCATCCGGATGGAGGCGCGGCGCCTGCGGTCCAGCCTGCAGCGCCTGCAGGGAAAGGCGGGCAGCCAGCCATTTACCGATGCCCAGTTGTTTGACGCCATGCGGCAGGAGCTGCTACGCATTGCTTCCCTGGGCCTGAGCGGGTTTGACTCCCCGGAGGCGGAGCACAGCCTGCCGGAAGCAGCGGCAGCGCTGCACGGGGTAGAAACGGTATGGCACTTTTATACCCCGCGCGTGCAGTTGATCAACCCTGCGCTGGCAAAGCACACGGAAGCGCTGTTACATACAGCCCGCCGGGAATTGCAGGCAGCGCCGGATTTTAATGCGCTGGACCGGCTGCGTTTTATCAGCAAATACCTGAACCCCCTTACCATCAACCTGAAGCTGGCCCGGGAGGCGCTGAACATTCCTTACGCCCGGTTGCCGCATTTCCTGGACCCGGCCGCTTCCAACGCTTTTGCCAAAGGCGCGTTTGACCCGGTGTTCTATGCGCCCAATAATGCCAGGGCATTCACGGCCGAGCAAACAGCGCTGGGCCGCCGCCTGTTCTACGACCCGGTACTATCCTACAACCAGCAACGCTCCTGCGCTACCTGCCATCACCCGGCCAAGGCATTTACGGACGGGCTGCGCACGCCGGCCGCATTGCCCGGCGAGGCGCTGGTGCTGCGCAATACGCCTACCTTGCTGAATGCCGCGCTGCAGCCCGCCCAGTTCTATGATATGCGCGTAGCCTACCTGGAAGACCAGGTGCAGGCCGTAGTGCATAACAAGGCCGAAATGCACGGCAACCTGGAGGAAGCTGCCCTAAGGCTGCAGCAGGAAAAGGAGTACCGGCAGCTTTTCAGGGAGGCCTTCCACATTGCCCCTCCGGAGATCAACGGCTACCGCATACAGCAGGCCATTGCCACTTACATTCGCTCCCTGGTGCGGCTTAACAGTCCTTTTGATGCCTATATGCAGGGTGATACCACGCAACTGACGGCTGCTGCAAAAAGGGGGTTCAATATTTTCATGGGCAAGGCCAAATGCGGCACCTGCCATTTTATGCCCCTGTTCAACGGCGTGGCGCCGCCGGATTTTGCGAGGCCAGAGGTGGAGATCATAGGGGTGCCGGCCGCGAAGGACAAAGCAATGATAGATGCGGACAGCGGCAGGTACGGCGTGCATAAGATACCGCTGCACCGCTATGCGTTTAAAACCCCTACCCTGCGCAACGTAGCGCTCACGGCTCCTTACATGCACAACGGCGTGTTCAATACGCTGGAGGAAGTAATGGACTTTTATAACAACGGCGGCGGCATTGGAATGGGCATGGACCTGGACACCCAGACCCTGCCTGCAGACTCCCTGCACCTCAGCCAGCGGGAGCAGCAGGATGTGATTGCTTTTATGCAGGCGCTGACGGATACTACCGCTTTCTGATTTTTTAAATAATGCCCGCGTATGCCACACCTGCCAGGTGTGGCATACGTATGTTACCACGTATTGTGCAAAAAATTGCACACCAGCCTGCTTGCCTGTACCTGCCCCCAACCCGTTCCCCTTCCCGCTTTCCGGGCTGCCGTTGTCAGGAACTGTTTTTGTTGTAGGAAGAGTGTCTATTCATTAACAAAGCATAAAAAGAAGAGTTATGGACAATCAACTTAGCAACAAAAAAGTGGCTATCCTGGTAGCGGACGGATTTGAAGAATCTGAATTCACGAAACCACTGGAAGCGCTGAAACAGGCATCTGCCCAGGTGGAAGTTATATCCCTGCACGACGGTAAGGTAAGGGCCTGGAATATGAAGGACTGGGGCGGAGAATACCCGGTGGATAAAACAATAGACCAGGCCAATTCCAAGGATTATGATGCGCTGGTATTACCGGGCGGCGTGCTGAATCCCGACCAGCTACGCATGAACCAGGAGGCGGTGACCTTTGTAGGTGGCTTCTTTGATGACAGCAAGCCCATCGCTGCAATCTGCCATGGTCCCTGGACATTGATTGAAACCGGAGAACTGGCGGGCCGCACCGTTACCTCCTATCCCAGCCTGAAAACGGACCTCACCAATGCGGGCGCGCAGTGGGTGGATAAAGAGGTGGTGGTGGATAACGGCCTGGTTACCAGCCGCAACCCGGACGACTTGCCTGCATTCTGTAAGAAGATGGTGGAAGAGATCGCAGAAGGTATTCACGCCTAGCCATATCTATCTACACAACAGTCCATTGCCTGCTGCCTGCTGTACAAATTGTATTTGCAATAGCGGGTGTGCGGCGGTGGACTGTACCTTTATTTACGTTTCTTGTATTTGATCTCCACCGGTGCTACCCCGGTGTTAATGATACCCAGCTTGCGGGCGCCTTTTTTTGAAAGGTCAATGATACGTCCCTGTACAAAGGGCCCGCGGTCATTAATGCGCACTTTTACGGAACGGCCGTTGGCCAGGTTGATCACTTTTACTTTAGTGCCAAAGGGCAAGGTGCGGTGGGCGGCAGTGAGCTTGCGCTGGTGGAACTTTTCGCCGCTGGCGGTACGACGGCCCTCGAATTTATCTGCATAGTAAGATGCTTTGCCGCTTTCGGTGATTTTACGGGCACAGGAACACAGACAAAACAAGCAGCCTGCCAGGAGCGTAAGATTTCGTATATACCTGGTTGTTAGCATGTATAAGGATGTTGTACAAATATACCTCTTTTTTTATGTGTCAGCCTGATAAAATCAGAAGGGATAGCCAATGGCGATGTTCAGTATCAGGTTCTCTTTCCGCCAGTCGGGGTCCCCAAAGCGGATATCCTTTATTACCCATCTTTCATTTTCAGGCAGCCAGGGTTTGCGCAGCGGAAAGGCCAGGTCCAGGCGCACCACTACAATAGAAGCGTCTATACGCAGGCCCGCGCCCGCGCCTACGGCTATTTCCTTGTAGAAGCGGCCGGCATTGAACTGGCCGCCGGGCCGGTTGGGACTTTCCTTTTGCAGCCAGATATTGCCGGCATCTATGAATACGGCGGCATTCAGGATGCCGCTCAGGTGCATGCGCAGCTCTGAATTGAACTCCAGTTTGATATCTCCCGCTTCATTGGCCAGGAAGCGGCTGGTAGTGTCGCGGAAGGAACCGGGGCCCAGTGTTCTGGCCCGGAAGGCGCGTAGGCTGCTGCTACCGCCGGTAAAGTATTGTTTTACAAAAGGCAGTGTAACGGAATTGCCGTAAGGCAGGCCGTAACCGGCAAAGAGGCGGTTTACCCAGGTCATGCCCTTGCTGAACTGCCAGTAGTGCCGGAAGTCCGCCCCCAGGCGTACATACTGGGCAAAGGGATTGCCGAAGATATTTTTAGTGCTGTCGCTTTTCGGGATGAGCAGGCCGGCAACATTACCGGATACATCTACATCGCCGCTGATATAAAAGCTGTGCACCCGGTCCGGCGCCTGGTTATTGTATGTAACGGTGTAGTTGCCTCCAAGGATGAACTGTTTTTCTATCGCCCTGCGCTGCACCGGGTCTACTTTCAAAATGCTGTCATAAGCGGCGGTGGTTTTGGAGGGCAACACATAGGTAATGGAAACGGGCGCCCAGTTATGCTCCAGGTTGCGCGTTTGCCGCCAGATGTACTGCCATTGCCCCGTATACGCGTGCAGGTTATACAGGTTTTGCCGGCTTAACAGCTCGTAGCTGAGGCTGATGCGGGTGCGTGGCACAAAGGGTGAACGCAGGCGGAAGGCCCGGAAAGGGATGAGGAACCTGGGCACGGTAAGGGATACCTCACCTTTCAGGCTATACGAATTATTGCTGGCCAGGTTGCCGCCGGTTTGCCATTCCATGCCACCGGATGCGGAGATCTCCAGCAGGTTGGCCGCCCTTTTCCAGTTGCGGTTGCGACCTGTTACCTTTACCTCGGAGCCAACAAAGCCATTGGACTTGGACGTGCCGCGCAGCTCCGCCTGCATGGAGTACCGGGGATAAGGCGTGAGGTAAAAGCTGGCGTCCAGGCGCCCGGTGTCCGCTGCTGCCGGTTGGAGGCTGCTATCCCTGTTACGCACGGGGCGGAACTGGCCCTTTACGAATTTAAAAGTGCCCAGGTCTATCAGGCGGTGCAGGGTAATATCGTGGGAGCTGAGCCGGTACAGGCTGTCCGGCCGCAGGAATACCGAGCGGCGGAATACGATGGGCCTGAACTTCTTTTCAGGATCTACAATACCAAAGTTCCGGTATAACTTTACTTCCTCCCCCGTTCGCGACAGGGAATCCTCGTCCAGCGAATAGTCCGGGTACAGCGTGATCCTGCGCATATAATAAGGTTTGCGGGCCAGCGGAGAGATATTGTCCTTTAAGGTTACATACAGGTCTACCACGCCATTCTGCGTACTGTCCACTTCCACCAGCAGGTGGTCTGCCGTAAAGTAGTAATAGCCCTGCTCTTTTAAAAGGTTGTGTATACGCTCCCGCTCCGCTTTGATGCTGTCCAGGCTGTAAGGCGCTCCTGGTACCAGGGACGAGCCTTCCTTTGTTCGCGCAATGGTGCGACCCAACTGGGAGCTGTCCGTTTCAAAGGTGACGTTCTTAATGGTATAGCGATGATGGGGGAAGGCGGTATAAACGGCGGAAGCCTTTCTTTTCCCCCTGGTTTTGATGGCGGAGCTGACGTCTGCCTGGAAATAGCCCTTATCCACCAGGTATTGCTGCAATACATTGGCGGTATAGTCCTGTTTTACCTGGCTGAGCAGCACCGGCGGTTCTCCCCATTTTTCCCGGAACAGGTAGTTGAGCCCCTTGCCCTTGGGCTCATTGCCCAGGTTGTACAGCCACAGGCGGATGGGCATGCCCAGGAAGCGGCGGTTGGGTTTGGGCCTTATATTATCTTCCAGGTTTTCCATGAGGGTACCGTAATCTTTGGGTTTGTCGCCTTCCCATTTTACATCCGCGCCGGTGTACAGGCGGTCTCCTTCCGGTACGGTGCGCACGGTGCTGCAGGCGCTGATGCATAAGCCCGCCAGGATCAGGATGGTGATATGTATATTGGCCGTTCGCAAATATTCCAGCTTATTTATTGTTATTCCCGTTACGCAGTTTTTCACGTCGTTTCTCTTTCCTGGAGCCCTGCAGTATTTCGCGGAAGTGGTCATAATCCATTACTATCATAAAAGCTGCGCCGGTTTCCACTACCTGCCCCTGCACCACCGTTTCATTGGCATTGCGCTGGTATACGCGGATGCGGTAACGGCCGTCGGCGGTGAGCTTGTACTCTATGGATACGTCGCCTACCAGGGAGCTGGCGTTATTGGCCGGCGCATCACCTGCCAGCATCACATCGGAGCCAACGGAAACGGTTAAACGATCGTTGAACAGGCTCTTGGATACATCCACGCCCAGCGTAGTGCTTTCTTTGGCCGTACCGGTAGAATAATCTTCGTTGCTCTCCAGGTCAAAATTGATATCTACGCCTTTGATAAGATCGCCGGCCAGGTTGTTCAATTGCTGCGACAGGATCTTACTCACACTTTTACGGGCTTCCCGGCCTACATCCACGCCGCCTCCCTCCGTGGAGGTAGGATCGTCGGGAATAAAGGTGTTCATTACCAACAATCCCATTACCTGCTTGTTCAGCTCCGAGGTGATCTGGTTGATCTGCTTGATACGGTTATACACACTGCCGCTGAAGGCATTGCGCTCCGCTTCAGGCATATCCAGCCGGAAGGAAATATCCGGCTGCAGCAGGTCACCTTTTATCTGCATGTATACTTCAAACGGCAGGCGCTGCTTGTAGCGGTTCCGCTCTATGTCCGACATGCCGGAAAGCTGGTCCTGCACCAGGTCCATGGCCGGGGCCCGAACCGTGTATTTAGCTGTGATATCCAGGTTGGCGGACATTACATCGCCGTTAAAAGAAATGTAGCTGCCTTTTTCAATAGCAAATGCACGCTTGATGACCTCGTATAACGACATCTGGTATTTACCTTCCTGTATCTCGTAACGGCCGGTGAGGCTCAGCTTACTGCTGGGGTCCAGCGTGGCGTTGAGATTGGCGGTGCCTTTTGCTTCCACATAATCCCCGTTCTGCTGATCAATGATGATCTTGATGGTAGACTGGGGCGTGATCTCGGCATTGCCGCTGAATACCATGCCGGTAAGCCGCGGGTTCTCATACCGGGCGCTGTCCTGCGCCGCGATCAGGGAGGAGTCCAGCGGCTGGTCCTTATCCACAAATACGATCACCCCTTCCCGGTTGGCTACTCCCGGTTCGTCCTGCGGGATGGTAAAGGTAACATTGGACTTATCGCGCAGCTTAACGTAAGCGTCTATACGGGGCAGATCCAGGTTACCTCTTACTTTAATACGGCTGTCCACAAAAGCCGGGCCATAGATCATCTGGTCCCGGTTCTGCTGCTTGCCCAGCACCATAAAGTTATCCGCATTCACGTCCAGGTTGAAACGGTAGTCGGTAAAGTCCGTGGTATTTATACGGCCGTTTACTACCAGCTCATTTTTCAGGCTGTCTGTTATCACGAGGTTATTCAGCGCAATGCCCCTTTCATCAATTACAATATCTTCATCGGGCAGGGAAAGCGGCGTACCTATATAGGTAACGGTGCCGCCGGCATCGTTAAAGTGAAGGTTGCCTTTTACCTGCGGTTGGCTGGTAGTGCCGGTAATGATAAATTGCCCATTGGCGCTGCCATGCATGCGAGTCATGTTACCAAAGGTGAAGGGCTCTATGGTTTTCATGCTCAGCCGGTTGATGTCTATCGTGGCATTGATGGCGGTATCGTATACGCCCTGTACCTGCAGATCGTTGTCATGGCCGGTGAGCGATGCTTTTACCTGGTAGGATGCCGGCGCCGGCGTTTGCAGGGCCGCTTCCAGTACTCCTACGGGCGTATTACGGAAGTACAGGCTGTCTATTTTCAGTGCGGCATCCACCAGCGGGGAATTGTCCAGGTTGCTGATACGCGCCCGGGCATTCAGCACGCCGGTAGCCAGCATGGTGTCTGCCGCCAGCAGTCCGGTAATGGTGGCGAGCTGAAAGCTCCTGATATCTGCCTGGAGTGCGGGCATGCTGCTGCCGGTATCTGCCAGGGTGTGCAGCCGGATGGACTGTTCGCGGGAAGACAGCCGGAGGTTGGCGGTATCCGGCAGGCCGTTGCGCAGGCGGATAATATTGTTTTCATCCACGGTCCATTCCTGCTTGTTCAGCAGCAGGCCGGGTTTCAGGGACAGCGCCATCAGGCTGTCTGCCAGGAACTGCACCAGGCCGCCCATTTTGTATTTGGGCCGGCGGTTAGCGTCGTCGGCATCCAGGTCCCAACTAAGGTTCCCGGTATTGGCGTTTACCAGTAGCTGCGTATGGTACAGGGGCGCTATGGGATGCCGCAGTGTAGCGAGCGATAGCGCAGCATGCAGGCTGGTATCCTGTATACGTGCGTCCAGCAGCAGGCTGTCAATATGCAGGGAGTCATAGCTGATGGCAGGCAACGCCATATTCATGACCAGGAGGCTGCTGTCTGTATGCATGCGGCCCTGTATAGCCAGCGGCTGCGTCATGCGCAGGGAGGGCGCCATTGCCTGCAGGCTGCGGGGCCAGCGCAGGGAAGCTGTCCATTGCAACTGCTGCCCCGGCGGTAAGGTGATCAGCCCGCTGCTGTCTACCGGTTGCAGGGGCTTATTTATCAGGCCGCTGAAAGCTGCGCCCAGTTTAGTATAATCGATATAACCATTGGCCGCTATAGCGCCAAAGGGGCCTTCCAGTGCAAGGTACTGCTGATCCTGCCAGCGGGTGCGCAGGGCGATGGTATCCAGCGGGAACACTTGCCCTCCGGTAGCTATCTGCCAGCCGGTGAGCAGCGCTTCTCCTTCCAGCCGGGTAGGCAGCAGGCTGCTGAAATCCGCTCCCAGGTTGCCTTTAAGCTGCAGGGGCTCCACATACCAGTGAGTGGCGAACAGGTCCGCCTTACTGATCTGCAGGTTGGCCTGCAGGTTTTGCAACACGGTATCCTGCAGGCGCCCGGCCAGGTCAAAGGTGAGGGAAAGCGCTGTATCGCCGCTGCTGCCGGCAGCCTCAAACTGTCCCTGGCGGATACCGGCATTGGCGCGGATATCCCGGTACGTGTAGCCGTTATAGGTGGCATCGTACAACCGGATCATGGCATTGGCTGTCATACTGCTCAGTTCATAGCCTTTTCCTGCTGCCTGCAGGCTGCCGTTTATCCAGCCCATGGTGGTATCATACAACATCTGGCCCGGATGTATACGGAAGGACGGGATATCTACGGAATAGCTGCTGCGCACGCTGTCCATTATGTTCACCAGGTGGGCGTTCAGCATCACATTCGCCATATCGCTTTGCAACTGCAGCCCGGTTTTCATGTCGGCTAGCCCGCCCATGAAGGAGCCGGTGATCAGCATTTGCTTTGGCAGGCGGGGCGTGTCCGGCAGGGTGCCGGCCGGCAGCCAGGCGCGTAACGCCTGGTCCCCGCTTTGCAGCAGCAGTTCCGGCAGGTTGGCGCGGATACTGTCCGGGGTGGCGGCATGGAATATTTCGCCGCGTGCCTGCACCTTGTTGCCCACGTTATCTGCTATGTACAACCGTTGTACATTTAAATGTCCCAGGCTGCCTTTCAGGATGGCGTCAATAGTGAGGCGTTTGTTCCACAACGGTTGCATGCTGCTGTTGGTCCGGGCATCCGGCACAAAAGGCAGCCATTCTCCCAGCGCAATGCGGGTAGAGTCCAGGTTAGCCCTTATCTGTAGCTGGTCCAGGTGGTCGGCCACGGTAGACCAGGAAGGCACGGTAATGACTATATGTTTGCGCAGCACGCTCTGGTTGGTTTCCAGCAACAGGTCCTGCAGGGAGATCGTTTGCGGCGTGTAGGTAAAGAACATATGCGCCTGCTTTACAGCAAAGCCGGACTTGTCGCGCAGGCGCAGGTGGTGCAGCAAAGCATTTACGGTATCACCTTTATAGCTGATGTCACTAATGCGGGTGTTAAAGTCGCGCAGCAGCAGGTGGTTATAGTCCGGGTCGCTGCCGGCGCCACGGGGAGCGGGCGCTGTATTGTTATCATAGCGGAAGCTGAGCTGCTCCAGCAGGGCCTGGCTGGTAATGACCCGCCAGGTATTGGGCGCGCTGTCCGGTTCCGCCGGTACCGGTGTGGTATCGCGGGCGGCGGAGAGCGCCAAAGCGCCCCGGGTGTGGCGGATCGTGATGTCGCCGGTCTGGATACGGGTAGAGTCCAGGTCGATATTCGTATTATCTACCTGCAGGCTGCCTATTTTCCAGGTGGTGGAAATGCCAATGTCTTCACCCTGGTACAGAAAAGCGCTGTTGGCAACCTGCAGTTTTTTCAGCAGCAGGTGAAAGGGAGCGGCCACGGTGTCTGCCGCGGAAGGCGGCGGCGCGGCGGCAGGAGTGGCTTTAGGGCGGTAGGCCTGCCGGAAAAAACCGGTCAGCCCGTTCAGCGTGATGCCGCGGAAAGCGTATACGCCTTCATTCACCAGCAGGTCATCGGGATCTACCAGCAGGGTGTCCCATTGCAGCACGGCGCTCATGCCCTCCAGCTCATCTATATATCGCAGCTTTACCTGGCGCAGGGCTACATCCTTTATGTGGAACTGCATGGTAGTGCCCGTTTCCGGCGCGAGTGTATCCGGTGTGGTATCCGGGCTGGTAAAGGCATCTACGACAAACTGGAAGTTGAAAGTGGTGTCGGCTCCCTGCCGGTAGGCATTTACCAGCAGGGTATCCCACTCCAGCTTGCTCACGCGGATCTCGTTATTCAGCAGGGATAGCAGGTTATAATGCACTTTGAGTGACCCGGAGTATAACAGGGCCTGGCGGGCAGTATCCGCTACATATACATTCCTCAGCTCCAGGTATTTCCATCCCCTAGCCCGCAGGTAGCCAATGCGCACTTTGGTGTGCAGCTTGTCCTGCAGGTACTGCTCTCCCTGGCGGCGCAGATAGTCCTGCACGGCCGGGAGTTGCAACAGCAGCACGGCCATTACCGGCAATAACAGTATTGCAATAATGATCCATAAAAGCCACCGCCACCAGGGGCGTCCATGATGTTTGGTTTCGGTACCCGGAGTTACTGTCACTATGAATGATTACGTCGGTAATTTACTGAAAATAAACGCTTTGTCATATGATAGCGTAAAAAAGAGGATCAGCAAAATCTATACCTGTAAATCCGGCAGGCAACGAAGGGGTAAAATAAAACAGTGTACGCAGTTGCAGTTCACAGCACGGGCGTATTGCGCTGGTTGAACCAGTGTATGTAGTATTCCATTCTTTCCCGCTTCCCGCGGTCTTCCAGGAAGGAAGCCAGCAGCGCCTTGTCCTGTGGGAGTATATATTTTTTCAGATTGTAGACGGTCAGGTCATATACCTGCCCGGTGAGGATATTAATCACTTTTTTCTTCCGGCTGGGCGGAGGCACGTTGTTAAACGTTATCGCGTTGGGGTTAGCCATGGGCATGGCGGCAACGGCATGTATCTCGTACAGGCAGTAGTATCCTATTTCCTGCAGGCGGTTCAGGCCATTGTCGCGGATGTATACGTACTGACCATCGGAAAAGCCCCAGTAATCCTTCACCTTCCGCTCCTGCCCGCTGCTGTCCCTCACATGCAACTCGTTCCTGCTGGCCAGCAGGTAGATCTGCGCGGCGGAGCTCCGGTTCTTTATTACCAGTTCGCCCTGCTCGCCGGGGCTGTTGAGCTGGAACTCGCGGAAGGTTTTGTAAATGCCTTTCCGGTAATGTTGGGTATTGAAAATAAAATCCGCTACAGTAGAAAAGTCCGCGGTATCCTGTGCGGGCGCGTCTACAGGGCCCAGCAGCAGGCAGCAACCAATGATGAGCAACAAGCGGCGGCACATGGGACAAAAATAGGAGGGGATGGAGGGAAAGGGAAGCTAAATAGCTGAATGGGCGATTTGTGCCTGCTGATAGCAGGATTATATCTTTGGAAGCTGGAAGCAGGAAAAAAGAAAGGGCCGGGTAAAAACCCAGCCCGGCTGAAGGTTACAACAAAATCTAAACCTGCTTATGAGAAAAACTTTATAAGAAAAGTAATCAAATAGCCATTGCTTGTAAGGAATGATCCTTGCTTTCCAGTTGGGACACGCCGCCCATCAGGAACTCGTCTACTTTACGCGCGCACTCACGGCCTTCGCTGATGGCCCATACCACCAGGGACTGGCCACGGCGCATATCGCCGGCAGCAAACACCTTCGGTATGGAAGTCTGGTAGGCCTTTTCGCTGGCCTTCACATTGCCGCGCTCATCCTTTTCTACTTCCAGGTCGTCCAGCATACCGGTATGCTGCGGGTGCACAAAGCCCATGGCCAGCAGCGCCAGCTCACAGGGCACTTCCCTTTCGGAGCCCGGCACTTCCTTGAAACCGCCCGGCTTGCCATCCTGCCCCAGGGCCCATTGCAGGTCCACCAGTTTCAGGGCCTTCAGGTTGCCGTTGGCATCGCCCACAAATTCCTTGGTGGCAATGGCCCACTTGCGCTCTGCACCTTCTTCATGGGAGGAGGATGTTTTCAGCACCATGGGATACGTAGGCCAGGGCATGTAAGGCGTACGCTCGCCCGGCGGTTTGGGCAGCAGCTCCAGTTGGGTGATGCTTTTAGCACCATGACGGTTGGAGGTGCCCACACAGTCGGAGCCGGTATCGCCGCCGCCTATCACTATTACGTTCTTGTCCGTAGCCCATATATCCTCGCCCTGTACGGGGCGGTTGCCTACTCTTTTGTTCTGCTGCCTGAGGAAATCCATGGCGAAATGAACGCCTTTCAGCTCACGGCCGGGGATGTTCAGGTCGCGGGGAATCGTGGAGCCGCCTGCCAGCACAATGGCGTTGTACTCGCGCAGCAGGTCGTTCACACTCACGTTCACGCCTACATTGGCATTGCACTGGAACACCACGCCTTCTTCTTCCATCAGCTTCACGCGGCGCTCTACCACCCATTTTTCCAGCTTAAAATCGGGAATACCATAGCGCAGCAGTCCGCCCGGCGCATCATCTCTTTCAAACACGGTTACCTGGTGGCCGGCATAATTGAGCTGCGCAGCAGCCGCCAGGCCTGCGGGACCGGAGCCAATCACCGCTACCTTTTTACCGGTACGCACCCGGGGCACCTTGGCTTGCACCAGTCCTTTATCAAAAGCTATTTCAATGATGTGGCGCTCTATCTCCTCGATGGCTACCGGGGGCTGGTTGATGCCCAGCACACAGGCGCTTTCACAGGGTGCAGGACATATGCGGCCCGTAAACTCCGGGAAGTTGTTGGTGCTGGTCAATATATCATACGCCTCCTGCCAGTCCTTTTTGTATACGGCATCGTTAAATTCAGGGATCACATTGCCCAGGGGGCAGCCACTGTGGCAGAACGGTACACCGCAGTTCATGCAGCGGGCGGCCTGCTCGTTGAGCTTCGGTTCACTGTAGCGCTCCACGAACTCGTTATAATGCTGCTTTCTTTGCTGCACATCCGCCTTGCCCGGCAATTCGCGTGTAAATTCCAAAAATCCTGTTGGTTTACCCATCTTCTCTGATCTTTTAATATTAAAATAACAAGGCGCTTACGGTCAGGATTTTTCCACTTTCTGACCTTCTGACTTTGCGGTCCGCAGCACGGCCTTGTATTCTTTCGGGAACACCTTTACAAAATGGCGTAACTGGTTCTCCCAATCCTTTAATATGAATTTGGCCACCGTACTGTTGGTATAAGCATGATGCTTGGTAATAAGGTCATGCAGGGCCGTAATATCTTCCTGGTCCAGCGGGTCCAGGTCTATCATATCCTTGTTGCAACGGTTGGCGAAAACATTTTTTACATCATACACAAAGGCGATACCGCCACTCATGCCTGCGCCGAAGTTGCGGCCGGTTTCTCCCAGTATCACGGCACGGCCGCCGGTCATATATTCACAACCGTGGTCGCCCACGCCTTCTGCCACCACGGTGGCGCCGGAGTTGCGCACGCAGAAGCGCTCGCCGGCCTTGCCGCGGATGTATGCCTCGCCGGAAGTAGCGCCGTAGAAGGCCACGTTACCGGCAATGATGTTCTCTTCCGCTTTAAAGCCCGCCTCTGCATGAGGATATACGATGAGCTTGGCGCCGGACAATCCTTTACCGAAGTAGTCGTTGGCCTCGCCTTCCAGCTCCAGGGTAACGCCTTTGGTATTAAAGGCGCCGAAGCTCTGGCCGGCAGAGCCCTGGAATTTGAAGTGGATGGTATCTTCAGGCAGTCCTTCGCCCTTATAAATTTTGGATATTTCGTTGCTCAGAATGGTGCCTACGGAGCGGTCCGTATTGATCACCGGGAACTGGTGGAACACACGGGTCTTCTTTTCCAGCGCCGGCTGGGCCGCTTTCAGCAGCTTCCAGTCCAGCACTTCGCTGATACCGTGGTCCTGCTCTTCCTGCTTGTACAGGCCCACTTCGGGAGCGGCCGGTTCTTTGTACAGGATGGGCGACAGGTCCAGGTGCCTGTACTTCCAGTGCTGCAGCCCTTCCCTTACCTGCAGGGAGTCTACCTGGCCCACCATTTCGTTGATGGTGCGGAAGCCCAGGTCCGCCATGATCTCGCGCAGCTCCTCTACCAGGAACTTGAAGAGGTTCACCACGTGATCCGGGTTGCCGGCAAAGCGCTTGCGCAGCTCTGCATCCTGTGTAGCCACGCCCACGGGGCAGGTATTCAGGTGGCATTTACGCATCATGATGCAGCCTTCCACCACCAGGGCGGCGGTGGCCACGCCCCATTCCTCGGCGCCCAGCAGGGTGGCGATGGCGATGTCGCGGCCGGTTTTCAGTTGTCCGTCGGTCTGCACCACTACCCTGCTGCGCAGCTTGTTACGCACCAGTGTCTGGTGAGTTTCCGCCAGGCCCAGTTCCCAGGGCAGGCCGGCATGCTTGATGGAGCTTACCGGGGAAGCGCCCGTACCGCCGTCGTGGCCGGATATCAGCACCACGTCTGCATGGGCTTTGGCCACCCCTGCGGCAATAGTGCCTACCCCTGCTTTGGACACCAGCTTTACGCTGATGCGGGCGGCGCGGTTGGCGTTCTTCAGGTCAAATATCAATTGTGCCAGGTCCTCGATAGAATAAATGTCGTGGTGGGGCGGCGGGGATATGAGGCCTACGCCGGGCGTGGAGTGCCGCACTTTGGCGATCCACTGGTCCACCTTATGGCCGGGCAGTTGTCCGCCCTCGCCGGGCTTGGCGCCCTGGGCCATCTTTATCTGCAGCTCATCCGCATTGGTGAGGTAGTAGCTGGTGACGCCGAAACGGCCACTGGCCACCTGCTTGATGGCGGAGCGCATGTTGTCGCCGTTGGGCAGCCGCTCATAGCGGATCTCATCTTCGCCGCCTTCACCGGTATTGCTCTTGGCGCCAATGCGGTTCATGGCAATGGCCAGCGTGGAGTGCGCCTCGTGCGAAATAGAGCCGAAGCTCATGGCGCCGGTAGCGAAGCGTTTCAGGATGCTTTCCGCCGATTCTACTTCCTCAATGGGAACCGCCGGCCGGCTGCGCTTGAAAGTGAAGAGGCTGCGCAGTGTGCAGGCTTTTTCACTTTGCTCGTTCACCGCCTTGGAATATTTTTTAAACAGGCTGTAATCGCCCATGCGGGTGGCGTATTGCAGCAGGTGTATGGTAGTAGGATTGAACAGGTGGAACTCGCCCTTGCGCTTCCACTGGTAGATACCGCCTACGGTTAAACGCTGCACGGGCGTTTCCTTGCGGCCGTAGCCCATGCCGTGTTTGGCCAAAGTTTCGCGGGCTATTTCATCCAGGCCCATGCCCTGCAGGCGGGAAACGGCGCCGGTGAAATATTTATCCACTACCTGCTGGTTAATGCCCAGTATCTCGAAGATCTGCGCACCCTGGTAAGACTGCAGGGTGGAGATGCCCATTTTGGAGAACACTTTCAGCAGGCCTTCGCATACCGCCTTTACGTAGTTCTTTTTGAGCTTGTCTACATCCAGCTCCGTATCCAGCTTGCCGCCCAGCTTCATATCCCGGATGGTGCTCAGCGCCAGGTAAGGGTTGATGGCGGTAGCGCCAAAGCCCAGCAGGCAGGCAAAGTGGTGCACTTCCCATACATCGCCGGCTTCCACAATAATGCCTACCTGGCCACGGCATCCTTTGCGGATGAGGTGGTGGTGCACGGCAGAAGCGGCCAGCAGGGAAGGAATGGGCGCGTGCTCGGAATCAATGGCGCGGTCGGAGAGGATGATCACCTCAAAGCCGTCCTCTACCGCATCCACCGCGTAGCGGCAAAGGCGGGTGAGGCCCTTTTCCAGGGAGCCGGGCTTACCGTCTGCCCTGAAATAGGTCTGTAATGTTTTGGCCTGGAAGATACCGGTATCAATGCTGCGGATCTTCTCCAGCTCGTGGTTGTTCAGTATCGGGTGGCGCAGGGCCAGGCCGTGGCAGTGCAGCGGATCTTCATCCAGCAGGTTGCCGTTGTTGCCCACAAAGGTGGCCAGCGACATTACCAGCCTTTCCCGGATGGGATCAATGGGCGGGTTGGTTACCTGCGCAAAGAGTTGCTTGAAGTAGCTGCTCAGGTGCTGCGGCTGATCGCTCAGCACGGCCAGCGGTACATCCGTGCCCATAGAGCCTACCGGCTCTTTGCCGTCAATGGCCATGGGCGCAATGATGTTCTCCAGGTCTTCCGTGCTGTAGCCGAAAGCGCGCTGGTATTTAAATATCTGTTCATGTTCCAGGTGGGTAAAGGCTACGCGGGGCTCGGGCAGCTCTTCCAGGCGAATCTTGTATTTATTGAGCCACTCTGCATAAGGTTGCTGGGAGCAGATGCTCTGCTTCAGCTCCTCGTCACCGATAATGCGGCCCTGGTCCATGTCCACGATGAACATCTTGCCGGGCTGCAGGCGGCCTTTTTCCTTTACGTTCTTGGGATCTATAGGCAATACGCCGGCTTCGGAAGCCATGATCACCCGGTCGTCCTTGGTAACAACAAAGCGGCTGGGGCGCAGGCCGTTACGATCCAGGGTGGCGCCTATGATCTTGCCATCTGTAAAGGAGATGGAAGCAGGGCCGTCCCAGGGCTCCATCAGGGAAGCGTGGTATTCGTAGAAAGCTTTCTTCACGGGGTCCATATCCTCATCGCCATCCCATGCCTCGGGGATCAGCATCATCATTACATGCGGCAGGGAGCGTCCCGTGAGGGTCAGCAGCTCTATCACGTTATCGAGGCTGGCGGAGTCTGACTGTCCATCTTCCACGATGGGCAGCAGCATGTCCATTTCCTCTTTGGAAAAATACTTGGTCACAAAGTCCTTCTCACCGGCGCGCAGCCAGTTGAGGTTCCCTTTCAGGGTATTGATCTCCCCGTTGTGCGCAATGTAGCGGTAAGGGTGCGCCAGCTTCCAGCTTGGGAAGGTGTTGGTGGCAAAGCGGGAGTGGATGGCGGCAAAGGCAGACACCATTTTTTCATCGCTCAGGTCCGGGTAGTAGTGGCGAACCTGGTAGGTGGTAAGCTGGCCTTTATATATGATCGTTTTGTAAGAAAGGGAGGCAATGTAGAACAGTTGCTTTTCCTTGGGCACGGTATTGCGCACGGTCTTGGACACGTAGTTGCGCAGTACGAACAGCTTGCGCTCAAAGGCTTCCGGGTCGGATATCTGGTAGGGGCAGGCAATGAATACCTGCTCTATTTCCGGCTCTACGGAAAGGGCGCTTTCGCCGATGCCATCGGGGCGTACGGGCACCTTGCGGTAGCCGAGTATTTCCAGGCCCAGCTTTTCAGCGGCCCGCTCAATGATCTCCCGGCACTCTTCGCGCCAGCGGGGCTCTTTGGGGAAAAACACCATGCCCACCCCGTACTTACCGAATTCGGGGAGGGCAAAACCTATTTTCAGGCATTCATCATAGAAAAATTCATGCGGCATCTGGATAAGGATACCGGCTCCGTCGCCGGTAGTACGTTCGCAACCGCAGGCCCCGCGGTGCTCCATGTTTTCCAGCATTGTCAAAGCATCCCGTATAATCTGGTGTGATTTACGCCCTTTTATGTGGGCGGTGAACCCAGTTCCACAGGCGTCATGTTCAAATTCCGGGCGGTACAGGCCTTCCTGTTTTCTCACTTCATGCATTCGTTTATATTTTTGTATCAGGTACACTATATCCTGGCTGCTGCTGCCGGCTGAGGTACCGTAATTGTTTCGGGAACGGTTTAAAGATACTAAAGGAATGCGGCATTTTTTTTATAAACATTTGTTTAGCCGCAAAAATTTAGAAGAATTTAAAAAAACGAGTAAATCTATTGAAAGTTGACAAAAAAATAAGCGCACGCAGCAGCCCGGGGCGGGCTTGTAAATGCAACCGGATGCGCTTATACCTGCCCATACCCGGCGGCGGGACCCGGAACGCAGTAAATATTATTTGAATATTATTAAAAGTCCTTCAGCATCAGGCGGGAGGGCTACGGGAACAAAAACCGGGTTCTCCCGTTCACGATCTCCATCCGTAAAGGATCACTGGCCAGGCTTTCATTCTGCAGCCGGTCCAGCGCGGTGACCACGTACACATAGTGGCGCCCTTTCACATAAGCGGCATCCGTATAGTGCGGGTCGGGCATCTGCGGCAGGATAGACAGTATCTTCGTAGGGTCTTTCAGGTTAATGACCTCACTGCTGTCAAAACGGTACAGCACGTATTGCCGGGTGCGGTGGGAGGTGTCGTCGTCCGCCCAGTACAGCTCCAACCCCTGGGGCCGTTCAAAAGCATCGATAAAGTAGGGCGATTTGGGCGCCTGCTGGCCCTCCAGCCAGGGCATGAGGGGGCGCAGGGCCGGGTACCGGTAAAAGTGGTTACGCAGGCTGTCCTCTATTCCCCGGGGGTTGCCGTTAAATGATTTGGCGCTGTAAAAAATGCTGCCCTGCACCGTATTAAGCGTGCGGGCCTCGCTGACCTGCTGCGGCAGTTCCGCCGGGTTGCGCCAGGCGGCGCTGCTGTTGATACGGTAAGCGCCATGGCCAATGTATACGTGCCGCCCGTAGCCATGTTTGGCCCACCAGTCCAGCAGCACTTCATACGCCACCAGGCGATGGCCGCTTTCCCAGTATAGTTGCGGCGCTACATAATCTATCCAGCCGTTCCGCAGCCATTTGAGCACGTCGGCAAAAAGATCGTCGTAGTTGGTTTGCCCGCCATGGGTATAGGAACCCTCCGGGTCCTTATCATGATTGCGCCATACGCCAAAGGGGCTGATGCCGAACTTTACCCAGGGCTTGGCCGTTTTAATGGCCCTGCCGATCATCTGTATGATGGTGTCCACGTTCTGCCGGCGCCAGTCGTCCCGCATCATATTGTTGCCATAGCGGCGGTAGGAGCTGTAGTCCGGGAATTCCTTCCCGGGAATGCGGTAGGGGTAGAAATAATCGTCGAAATGCACGGCGTCAATATCGTAACGCTTTACCACGTCGGTAACGATCTGCAGCACGTACTGGCGCACTTCCGGCAGGCCGGGATCAAAGTACTTCGTATCGCCATAGGTAACGAACCACTGCGGTTTCAGCCGGGTAATATGATCGGGGGTAATGCTGCTGCGCCGGACATTGAACATGGCCCGGTAGGGATTGAACCAGGCATGGAACTCCATGCCCCGTTTATGCGTTTCTTCTATCATGAAGGCCAGCGGATCGTAATAGGGATTGGGTGCCTGCCCCTGGGCGCCGGTAAGGTATTCCGACCAGGGCTCAAAGGCGGAAGCATAAAAGGCGTCGGCCACGGGCCGTACCTGCACCACTACGGCATTCATGCCATTGCGCTGCTGCTGGTCCAGTATATTGATGAATTCCTGTTTTTGCTGTTCAGTGCTGAGACCCCGGCGGGAGGGCCAGTCAATATTCTCCACGGTAGCGATCCATACTGCCCGCAGCTCCCGCTTGGGCGGCAACTGCGCATATACGGATGATGTGATCCCCCACCACAATAACAAGCCTGCCACTAAATGCTTCATTATCATCTACAATGCGTTACGTTAAATGCTGAAACTGCGAAAATAAGTAAAACGTTTTTCTTATTTTGTTTCTGTACAATTCCACTGTTATGCGTCATCAAGGTCATTTACAGTTACCCGCTATATTGCTGCTGGGCACGCTTTGGGCGCTGCCTCCTGCTGCCGGCGCACAGCCGGCCGCGGATAAAAATGATATTACTGCGGCAGCGCAGGCATTCCTGCAAACATTGGACCCGGCGGCGAAGCAGCAGGCCAGCTTTGCCTGGGGCGATGAAGAGCGCTTTAACTGGCATTTTGTGCCCCGGCCGCGGAAAGGCCTGCCCCTGAAGGCTATGAACAGCCGGCAAAAGGCCGCGGCCCTGCACCTGCTGCAAACCTGCATGAGCGCGCAGGGATATAAAAAAGCGACGGCCATTATAGCGCTGGAGAGCATTTTAAAAGTGCTGGAAGGCCGGGACCCGGGGGATGATTACCGGGACCCGGGCAAGTATTACTTTACCATTTTTGGCACACCCGGCCCGGCGCAGCCCTGGGGATGGCGGGTGGAAGGGCATCATGTATCCCTCAATTTTTCAGCGGCCGGCAATAGCCTGGTGGCGGCTACCCCGGCCTTTCTTGGCTCCAACCCGGCCATTGTGCCTTCCGGGAAGGAGAAGGGCCTGCAGATATTGAAACAGGAAGCGGAGCTGGGCTTTGCGCTGCTTCGCTCCCTGGACGAAAAGCAGCGGGCCCGGGCTATTATACAGGCTACCGCCCCCCATGATATTATGACCGGCAACCGGCGCAAAGCCATGCTGCAAAGCCCGCCGGGACTGCCCTACGCGGCCATGAATCCTCAACAGCAGCAATTGCTGCGGCAACTGGTGGCGGTATATATTGATAACCATACGAAGCTGATGGCGGATGTTTTACTGAAAGAGATCGCCGCGGCCGGCTGGGAGCAGATGCATTTTGCCTGGGCCGGCGCCCGGGCCTGGGGAGGCGGCCATTATTACCGCATACAAAACCCTGCCGTGCTGATAGAGTATGACAATACGCAGAACAATGGCAACCACGTGCATTCCGTGCTGCGGGACCTGAAAAATGATTTTGGGGAGGATATTTTGCAGGAACATTATCAGGCAGGGCACCCCTTAAAGAATTAATAATGAATAATTAAGAATTAATAATTCCTGTAACACTTGTGTTCCAATGAAACAACGGTGCACTTTATTATATTATTAATTCTTAATTATTCATTATTAATTACACTTTTCTGCCCAGGTACTGGGAATAATCCGGTAGTATCACCTCGTAATCCTGGTGCATCAGCGGCGATGTCAGTAAAAAGTCGGCGGTGGAGCGGTTACAGGCCATCGGGATGTTCCATACGGCGCAGAGGCGCAGCAGGGCCTTGATATCGGGATCATGGGGCAGGGCTTCCATGGGATCCCAGAAGAAGATGATGGCATCTACCGCCCCTTCGGCCACCATGGCCCCTATCTGCTGATCGCCGCCCAGGGGGCCGCTCAGCAGCTTGCGCACAGGAATGTCCAGGTGGTCTTCCAGCAACCGGCCGGTGGTGCCGGTGGCATAGAGCTCATGACGGCTGAGCACGGCCTTGTTGTACACCGCCCATTCTATCAGCTCCTGTTTTTTATGGTCATGCGCTATCAGCGCCACCCGTTTGCGTGCCTTCAGTGATTTTGCAGCCTGCATATTTGCGCTTTAGTTAGTGGTGGTCCTGGGTTTGCAGGGAGCCCATGTCCCGGTCAAAAATATACATACCACCTTTGTCCTCCCCTATCAGCTTCAGCTTGTCCAGTATCTGGCGGGCCATTTTTTCCTCTTCGATCTGCTCATTTACATACCATTGCAGGAAGGTGTGGGTGGTATAGTCCTTTTCCTGCAGGCACATGTCCACCAGCTTGTTGATCTCCGTAGATACCAGTATCTCGTGGTTGAGCACCTCCTCGAAAATGCCGAGGATGCTTTTGAACTTGACGGTGGGCTGCTTGAGCGCGGGCACCACGCCATGGCCGCCCCGGTCGTTGATAAAGCGGATGAGCTTGAGCATGTGCACCCGCTCCTCGTCGGAGTGGCGGTACAGGAATTCTGCGATACCGTTGTAGCCCTGTACTTCGGCCCAGGAAGCCATGGCCAGGTAATACTGGGAGGAGGCGGCTTCCAGCTCCACCTGCTCGTTCAGGGCCTGTTCTGTTTTGTCTGCCAGTTTCTTATATAACATAATAAAATGGGTTTAAACCGTTGTTCATTCAAATGTCGTATTCTGTACGAATATAATCATTTGCCTATAAGCCTATTGTAAAAATCAATGGAATATGCCGCAATATCCTCCCTTTTTGTGGCCGAAAGTTGCTACCTTTGCATTGTTTAAACGAGGTTAAAGCAATGATTAAAACAGGTAATCCCATCATCAGCATATATACAGAAATGACGCCGAACCCGGAAACAATGAAGTTTGTGGCCAACAAACTGCTGTACCCGGGCAAGAGCATCGATTTCCCTGATGAGGCCAGTGCGAAACCGTCGCCGCTGGCAATGGAGCTGTTCAGTTTTCCCTTCATCAAGGGGGTATTTATCATGGCCAATTTTGTTACCCTTACCAAAACCGCTGAAACAGACTGGATGGACATTATCCCCACGGTAAAAGCTTTCCTGAAGGAATACCTGGAGGAGAACCGCCCGGTGGTGAACGAAGACGAGATCGTAGTGAAAGCGGCGGCCAGCAATGAAGTGAGCGCTGACGACAGCGACGTGGTAAAACGTATTAAAGAATTACTGGAGAACTATGTGAAGCCTGCCGTGGAAATGGACGGCGGCGCCATACAGTTCAAGGACTATAACGAAGGCATTGTGAAACTGATGTTGCAGGGGTCCTGCTCCGGTTGCCCTTCTTCCATGATCACCCTGAAAGCAGGTATTGAAGGCATGATGAAACGCATGATACCTGAAGTAAGGGAAGTAGTGGCAGAAGCAGAATAAGCCATAGTTGAGAAGAATGATAGTGTTAAAAGGAGCACAGTCTTAGCGGCTGTGCTTTTTTATTGCATCTTTGCACCATGAATTTTCAGGCCATATACCAAAGCCTGCTGGACGGCATTCATGCCATGAGCTGGCTGGAAATAGTAGCGGCGCTGTTTGGCGCCATCAGTGTAATATGCAGTAAGCAGAACAGCATCTGGCTGTACCCTACGGGGCTGGTAAGCACCGGCATCTATGTATACCTCCTGTCCCGCGAGCAGTTCCGGCTCTATGCGGAAGCCACCCTGAACGCCTATTATTTCGTGATGAGCATCTACGGCTGGTACCACTGGGCCAGCAGGGACGCGCAGCAGCATACGCCCCCGGTAGCCTGGGCCACCCGGCGGGAATGGACCGTAACCGTGCTGATAGCGCTGCTGGGCTGGGCGCTGTTCTATACCCTGCTGAAGAATTTTTCCAATTCGGACGTACCGGCGGCAGACGCCTTTGTATCTGCTACGGCCTGTGCGGGCATGTGGCTGCTGGCCAAACGGAAAATCGAGAACTGGATCGTGCTGAACGTGTCCAACCTGGCCGCCATCCCGCTCCTGTTCCATAAAAAGCTGGTGCCTACCGCCCTGCTCACCATTTTCCTGTTCATTGTAGCGATCATGGGATATTTCAGTTGGAAAAAAATATGGGAAGAACAAACGAGGGCTATCAACGGATGAAAAAAGTAGTGATACTGGGGCCGGAGTCTACCGGCAAAAGCACGCTCAGCCAGCAACTGGCCGCGCATTACCAGACGGAATGGGTGCCGGAGTATGCCCGGCAGTACCTGGATGAGCTGGGCCGCCCCTATGAACAGCATGACCTGCTGCACATTGCCGCCGGGCAGTTGCACCTGGAAGATGAAAAAGCAGAAAAGGCCCGGCGCCTGCTGATATGCGATACGGACCTGTACGTGATAAAAGTATGGAGCGAGCATAAATACGGGGAGGTGGACCCCCGCATCCTGGAACGGATCGCGGCCAGGCGGTATGACCTTTACCTGCTGACCTATATCGATATTCCCTGGGAAGACGATCCCCAGCGGGAATACCCCGACCCGCAGATGCGCGAATATTTTTACCGCATTTACCGCGACATCGTGATGCACGCAGGCGTACCCTGGGCGGATATACGCGGCAGCTATGCCGAACGGCAGGCACGGGCCATTGCCGCGGTGGACAATATTATTCTTTAACGAGCGCCGCTATATCCGGGTCTGCGGCAATGTTGCGCATCTGCTGCAGTATCCTGCGCTGGCGCCAGGCAGTAATGCGCGCCGGCGGATTCACCGTGTATTTAACCGGGTTAGGCAGGCAGGCCGCGATCATGGCCGCCTGTTCACGGTTAAGGCTGGCGGCGGATCTTTTATAGTAGGCCTGGGCGGCCGCCTCCACCCCAAAAATGCCATCGCCGGTTTGCGCTACATTGAGGTATACTTCCAGTATGCGTTTTTTGCCCCAGATCATTTCTATCATAAAAGTGAAGTACACTTCTATGCCTTTGCGGACCCAGCCGCGCCCCTGCCAGAGGAACACGTTCTTGGCCACCTGCTGGCTGATGGTGCTGGCCCCTCTTATCTTCTTGCTTTTCTGGTTATGCTTGAGCGCCTTTTCTATGGATTTAAAGTCGAAGCCGTCATGGTCCGGGAAGAGCTGGTCCTCGCTGGCAATAACGGCCAGCTTGGCATAAGGGGAAATATCTGCTGCATCCACCCATGTTTTCCGGAAATGTTTATCAGTGCCCCACAGGCTGAACCAACTGGAGATCATGGTAAGGGTGATCGGCGGATTTACCCAGCGGAGTAGGATGATGTAAACAAATTGTGCAATGAACAGCACGAGCAGTATACGTTTTATTCTTCTCCATGTTCTGGGTACGATGCCTTTTAATTCCATCCAGTATAGTTTATCAAAAAAAATCGGGCGAAAGTTAGGCAAAAAATAGTTTAGGATTTGGTACTACCTTTGTTGTGAGAGCTAATTTATCATCATTTAATACGGGATACATGCTACTGAAACTACATCCGCAAAATCCCAATCCACGGCACCTGAAGACCATCGTGGATTGCCTTCAGCACGGAGGAGTGATCATTTATCCAACAGATACCGTATACGGCATGGGCTGTGATATTTCGCATCCCAAGGCCATTGAGCGCATCTGCCGCATTAAACAGATAGATCCCAAAAAGGCCCGGTTCTCTTTTATCTGCTATGATCTCAGCCACCTGTCCGACTACGCCAAAAGTGTGGATACGCCGGTGTTCCGCATGCTGAAGAAAGCGCTGCCGGGGCCGTACACCTTTATTTTGCCGGCCAGCCGGCAGGTGCCCAAAATGCTGAAAACAAAAAAAGATACGGTGGGGATACGCGTGCCGGACAATACCATTTGCCGCACCATTGTAAAGGAGCTGGGCAACCCGGTCATGAGCACCTCCCTGCCGGTAGAGCAATACGTGGAGGAATATACGGACCCGGAGATCATTTACGAGAAGTTCGGCAAGATCGTAGACATCGTAGTGGATGGCGGCATGGGCGGCACTACTTTTTCCACGGTGATAGACTGCACCAGCGGCTCGCCGGAAGTAATACGGGAAGGCGCCGGCAGCGTGGAGCTGATCGGTTAAAAATAAAAACAAGATGCAAAAAACCATATGGATAGCAGCGGTACTGCTGCTGGCGGCCGGCGGGGCCGCGGCGCAAAGCCTGCACCGGTCTGCCCTGTTGCGGGATACAGTGGTGGCGCCTTTGCCGGCTTACCTGCGCACGCCTGCCCGGGTGGCGCCAGGCGCCTATTACCAGCAGCATTTCGGTTTCTTCTGCAAGCAGGAATGGGCCTGGGAAAAACAGACCCGCCTGCCGGTAAAGCTGCGCCTGGGCAATTACCAGTATACGCAGCGGCTGGAAGGAAAGGAGCGGTAAAAAAAGAGCGGCGCCCTGTTACAGGAACGCCGCTCCGTGATATGATGGAATGCCCCGTTATTGCTGGATACCCAGCTTTTTGGCGATGTCTGCCGGCAGGGCTTTCTTGTTCACCATAATGTTGGTGGTCTTGTAGGCAAAGTAAGGCTCGGACGCATAGAAATATCCGTTGCCGGGGTTGTTGGTGCCCCAGGAGTTCTTTACGCGGAAATATTTATGGCCGTTCTGGTCTTTTGCCAGGCCTACAATGTGCATGCCGTGGTCGTCCTGTGTTTCAAAATTGTCGAAAGCGCGCTGGCGCACTTCGGCCGTAATATTCTTCTCGGCGCCGGGCACTTCAAATACCTGCTTTCTTTCTTCGGGCGTCATATCCGCCCAGTCTTTTTCCGGCACCACGGCCAGCCCTTCACGGAAGTTGAAATATTTTTCGCTCACGTCTGCCGCCCAGGCAATCGTATAGCCGTTCATGATGGCGTTTTCCGCAATGCCCAGCAGGTCGTTCAGGGGCACGTTGTACACTTTTTCCCAGTTCCAGTTGTCCGGTACTTCCAGCACAAACTTTTCGTAGAAAGGATGATGAGTGAAGGAAGTAATGATCACGTAGTCGTCTGCATTCAGGCCCAGGCTGGCGGCAAAGGACTGCGGCGTGTAGGACTTGCCGTTATACTCGAACTTTTCAGGCGCGTTGCCCATGTAGGCATTCAGCACGCCTTCAAAAGCCTTCTGCCAGTCGGGATTGATCTCGCCCTGGCTGTTGCCGATGGATTTCACCATGCCTTCGAGCAGGCCTTCCATTTCGGCGTGGTTGTACATTTTATCCCTGTTGCCGTCATACACGTTCTGCGGTACCAGGCCGTATTTGCGCAGGCAGAGCAGGTCGTCCGGGAAGCCGCCGCCTTCGCCGAAATTGGTTTTACCATGCATGCGCACATAGTTATCCGCTTTCAGGGGATACATTTTACGCACTACGTACATTTCGCTGAGGTTCAGGCCCTGGGCCTTGTTGTTGCGCAGCAGTTCGGATTCAAAGAAAGAGAGGCCGGAAAAGGACCAGCAGGTGCCGGTGCGGCCCTGGTTCTGTACATCATAGGCGTCCAGGTTCTTAAGGGTGGTAAACTGGTACTGGCTGCCTTCTTTGTTGGTGTTTTGCGCAAATGCGGCGGAGCAGGAAAAAAGCGCCGCAAACAGCATCCATTTTTTCATTCGTAATGTTGTTTTGATGGTAAGATGGAACGGGGAGTTTCATCTCTGCCGGGTAAGTTTAGATAGTTGTTGTTTACTGTCCGTAATTTTTAAACAGGGACCAAAAATAAGGGAATGCGGTTAATGGTGTAAAAAAAAGATGGATGAGCGGCGGAGGGGTCAGGAACGGCTTTGCAGGGCGTTCTTTTCCATGAAGGCGTTATACTGTTCGCGGGTGATGGCCCATTCCCAGAGCTGGTCATTCTCCTTGTCGGAAAATTCGCCAACAAACTGCATCCCGGATTTCTGGAGTATTTTAACGGAGGCGTTGTATTCCTCTTCGGTATGCGCCACCACCTTGCTTACGTAGCTGTGGCCGAAAGCAAAGCGGATCAGGGCTTCCGCCAGCTCTGTGCCGTAGCCCTGCTCGCGGTAGCTGGCGGTTATTTCATAGCCTATTTCCACAACGCCGCCGGCATCCGGCCGGCCTTTGAAGCCGCCAGCGCCAATAAGCCGCCGGTCTGCCCGGTGCACCACCAGGTAAAAGAACCAGCCCAGCATGGAGGGGTCGTTGCGTAGCTTGTCATATGCCACCAGCACCATTTCGGGGTAATCTGTCCAGTATTCCGGGATGTCTATCCCCAGCAGTTCCGCCAAAACATCATTGCCCTGCAGCAGCGCTTCAAAATACTGCAGGGAGCAGGGTAATATCTGTAGACGTGATGTTTGGATCATGATCGAAAGCTAGTAAAGGAATTTGGGAAATACAAGTATTCTAAGCGGTTAAATGCTAATAATTTATTGGGCAATAACGGGAGTTTTTTATCAAATAAAGTACAAACTTAAATTGATAAATCATAGCGTTTTTTTTGGCGGGCGGGCGGAGGCGTTAATGCGCCTCGAGCCAGTTGTTGCCGGTACCAATCTCCGCTTCTACGGGCACCGCCAGGGGCAGGGCGTTGCGCATGCATTCCAGTATCAGCGGTTTGATAGTGTCCACTTCGGAGCGGTGGGCGTCAAACACCAGCTCGTCATGTACCTGCAGCAGCATGCGGGAGCGCAGGTTGCGCGATTTGAATTCCCGGTGCACCGCTATCATGGCCAGCTTTATCATGTCGGCTGCCGTGCCCTGTATGGGCATGTTGATGGCGTTGCGCTCTGCATAGCCTCTTACCACGGCATTGGAGGAGTTAATGTCTTTGAGCCAGCGCTTGCGGCCCAGCATCGTTTGCACGTAGCCGTTCTTTTGCGCAAACTGCACCTGTTTTTCCATGTACTGTTTGATGGCCGGGTATTGTGCAAAGTAGTTGTCGATCAGGGTCTTGGCTTCGGAACGGGGAATGCCCAGGTTCTCGGAAAGGCCGAAGGCGCTTACGCCGTAGATGATGCCGAAGTTCACGCTCTTGGCATTGCGGCGCATGTCGGAGGTGACCGCATCCATTTCCACGCCGTACACCTTGGCGGCGGTAGTGGCGTGGATGTCCAGCCCCTGCCGGAAAGCGGCTATCATCTGCTCGTCTTCGCTGATGGCGGCAATAATGCGCAGCTCTATCTGCGAATAGTCTGCGGAAAGCAGCACAAATTCCTCGTTACGGGGCACAAAGGCCTTGCGCACTTCCCGTCCCCTGTCCGTTCGGATGGGAATGTTCTGCAGGTTGGGATTATTGGAGCTTAAACGCCCGGTAACGGCCACGGCCTGGTTGTAGGACGTGTGCACGCGGTTGGTGCGTTTGTTGATCATTAACGGCAACGCATCTACATAGGTGGATTTGAGCTTGCTCAGCTCCCGGAACACCAGGATATCCTCCACGATCTTGTGCTTGTGGGAGAGCTTGGCCAGCACGTCCTCCCCGGTGGCATACTGGCCGGTGCGGGTCTTTTTGGCTTTAGGGTCCAGTTGCAGCTTTTCAAACAGCACCTCGCCCAGTTGCTTGGGAGAGGCCAGGTTAAAGCGCACGCCGGCCTGCTGGTATACGCTTTCTTCCGCTCTTTTGATCTCGGATTCCAGCTCGCGGGAGTAGTCGGCCAGGGCCTGGGTGTCCAGGCGGATGCCTTCGTATTCCATATCCGTGAGCACTTTTACCAGCGGGTTCTCTACTTCGTAGAACACTTTCTCCACGCTCCGCTGGCTAAGCAGGGGAATGAATTTCTCTTTGAGCTGCAGGGTAATGTCCGCATCCTCTGCGGCGTACTCCTTGATCTTTTCCAGCTCCACGTCGCGCATATTGCCCTGCCCTTTTCCCTTTTTACCGATCAGCGTTTCTATGGACACCGGGGTGTATTGCAGGTACTGGGCGCTAAGCAGGTCCATGCCGCGGCGGCCTTCCGGCTCTATCAGGTAATGGGCCAGCATGGTATCGAATATGGGGCCTTTCAGCGCTATGCCGTACCATTTCAGCACCAACAGGTCGTACTTGATGTTCTGGCCTACAAAGGTGATCTTTTCATTTTCAAACAGGGGGCGGAATGTTTCCAGGATGGCGCGGGTCGCCTCCTGGTCTGCCGGTACCGGCACATACCAGGCCTCGCCTTTGCAGCAGGCAAAGCTCATGCCCACCATTTCCACGGCATTGGCATCGGTACCGGTGGTTTCGGTATCAAAGCAGATCTCCTGCTGTTGTTGCAGGAAGGCGATCAGCTCTGTTCTTTTTTCCGGCGTATCGGCAAGGTGGTAGGTATGCGGTGTGTTCTCAATATGCTTGTCTGCCAGCAGCACATTGGTGGCGGCTTCTATCACTTCATCGCGGGCGGTGAGGGCGGCGGCGTCTTCCACTACGTTGCCGAAAAGGTCCTGCTGCTGCGATCTTGCGGGCAGGGGCGCTTCCGCGTTGGCGGCGGCGAAGTTGTCGCCCAGTATCCTTTTGCCCAGGGTTTTGAACTCCAGCGCTGTAAAAACCTCGGTGAGTTTTTCCTTGTCCGGGGACTTTACGCAGAAATCCTCTTCGTGGAAGGTAACCGGCACATCGGTAATGATGGTGGCCAGTTGCTTGGAGAGGATGGCGTCTGCCGCGCCGGCTTTTATCTTCTCTCCCATTTTACCGCCGATCTTGTCGGCATTCTCCAGCACGTTTTCCAGGGAGTGGTACTGGGCCAGCAGCTTCATGGCGGTTTTTTCGCCGATGCCGGCAATGCCGGGAATATTGTCCACTGCATCGCCCATCAGCCCCAGGATGTCTATGACCTGGTGCACGTCCGTGATCTGCCACTTGGCGCACACTTCGCGGGGGCCCATTATTTCTTCCTTATTGCCCATGTAGGGCGGCTTGTAGATGAATACGTTCTCCTTTACCAGTTGGCCATAATCCTTGTCCGGCGTTACCATGTACACGGTGTAGCCGGCTTCGGCCGCCTGCCAGGCCAGGGTGCCTATTACGTCGTCGGCCTCATAACCGTCGGATTCTATGACGGGAATGTTGAAGCCTTCGATAATGCGTTTAATATCCGGCAGTGCAGCGGTAAGGTCTTCCGGCGCTTCCTGCCGGTTGGCCTTGTAGTCTGCAAAAGAGGTGTGGCGGTCCGTAGGCGCCATTGTATCAAAGGCCACGGCCATGTGCGTGGGCTTTTCTTTATTGAGGAGATCCAGCAGCGTGGTGGTAAATCCAAACTGGGCATTGGTATTGCGGCCCGTGCTGGTTAAACGGGGGTTCCTGATCAGGGCATAGTAGGCACGATAGATCAGTGCCATAGCGTCCAGTAAAAACAATTTCTTTTGCATGCGCTAAACCTACTAGAATTTGTGGAATGTGCAAAATTAGCGGTTTAAAGTTTGAAAGTTGCCAGGGCGGGTGTAAGTTTGGGCGCAATTGCGCAATACATGAAAAGAATATACCATTTATCTACCTGCAGCACCTGCAAAAAGATACTCACGGAAATAAAGGCCAAAGAACGGGGCTTTACCCTGCAGGACATTAAAACGGAAAAGATAACGCCGGCGCAACTGGATGAGATGCGTAAGCTGGCGGGCAGCTATGAAGCGCTCTTCAGCCGGCGCAGCCAGCAGTACCGGCCCATGGGCCTGCACGAAAAAACGCTGACGGAAGACGATTACCGGCGGCTGATACTGCAGGAGTATTCCTTCCTGAAACGGCCGGTGGCGGTAGTGGACGGGAAGATCTATATTGCGAAAGAGGTGCTGAACGTGTAGTGGTCAGCGCTGTAAAAAGTCTCTCACCACTTTTTTATACTGTTCCATATCCAGCTCATGCTGGAAGGAGCGGAACGGGAAGCGGGCGGCGGCTTCCAGGGCCTGCTTTAACCGGAAGCCTTCCTGCGGGAGGCTGTAGAAATAGCCTTTTTCCATGAGGTACTCACCCAGGTACACCTGTTCTGACTGGCCGGGCGTGGGCACCAGGATGGCTTTTTTATTGAGCTTGGCCAGGTCCATGAGGGTGGTGTAGCCGCTGCGGCTCAGCACCATACCGGAAGCCAGCAGGGCTTCATTCAGCTCCTGCGCATTCAGGTGGTTTACCTGCAGCACATTGGGCGTGATCTGCTCCCGCCGCGGCGTGCCGGGCTGGCCGCTTACGATCAGCGCTTTCAGCGGCAGGTCCTTTATTTGTTCCAGGATCAGCTTTTCCAGGTTGGACCGCTGCGGTTCCGGGCCGGATATCAGCACCAGCAGGTCGTAGAGGCGGGTAACGCCTTCCCGCATCCGGAAGCGGCTCAGGCAGCCCAGGTAGGTGGTATGCGGCGGCAACTCCGCCGGGTGGGCCAGTATGCCGGAAAGGTTGTTATCCCCCGCGTAGTCGGGTATCCAGCAGGCGCTGTAGCGGCGGATGTAGCGGTAGTTGAGCTTTTGCAGCAGGCGCTCCGTGAAGCCCCCGAAGGGCGTTTTAATGAGCAACTGGTGGGAAATGAACACGCAGGGAATATCCTGGTGGTACAGCCCGAAACGGTTGTCGGAAATGACGGCGTGTATGCCATGGGTTTTCACGGTTTCCTGCAGCCAGCGCTGCTCATAGCGGATGGCCCGCAGTATCTTGGGTATCTGCTGTACGATCTTCCAGCCGAAGAGCCAGCCCTTTTGCGCATACTGGATGCGGTACCCCGGCAGGGGCAGTATGGTGAGCTGCGGGAACTCCTGCTGCAACAGGGCGGCGTGTTTGCCCTCTGCCGCAATAACTACCTCGCAGCCAGCGTTTAATATTTCGTAGATGAGCGGAATGTCGCGGGTCGCATGTCCCAGGCCCCAGTCCAGCGGTACGACCAGGATTTTTTTTGAAGCGTAGCTTGTGGACAAATAATTTAAAATTTTTTGCGAATTTAGCGTAAATTACAAAAGGTGTATTGTTAAGAAAAGGTAAACTCTTATAGAGTGGACATAAACTCAGGACGACTAGTAAACTCAAGTATGAAGCAAGTTAAATGGCTGTTGATCTTTTTTTTGTGCGGTAGTTTGGTGTTGCATGGTTGCAACGTTTTCAAGAAAAATGATTGTGGTTGCCCAACAATGAACAAAAAACGCATGCACTAACCACGAGATGCTTGTTACCGGCACTGATAACCTGTAGTTAAAAAAGAGAGACTTCACCATTACTGGTTGAGCACTATACCTGCCTATCTGCCTATTGAAAGCCCGGTGAAAAAAATTATAGGGAACACAAATTTTTATTTTCATGAAACCTGTAGAGAGGGATTTATTGATCTTGCTACATGAAGAGCGGTATAACGAGCAACAGATCCAGTTTGCTGTAAAGCAGATCAGTGAAATGCTCACGGTGGTGGAAACCATGGATTATCTTTGTGCAGTGATGGAAGTGGCTGACTGCAATAAAAGCCGCGTAAGCAGCAAGCGGTCTGTGCTGGAAAAGGTTTTCGCACGTAAAACGCAGCGGCCGTTCGAGTTTGTCATTCACAAGAATTAACCGAAGATCTCCGATCTAAACATCGACCTCTTCCTTTTTCTCACTTTTGTTGTAGGTTTGCCGGCAAATAAACCACTTATTGTAATGGCAGACTTTACGCACCTGCAAGACTTTTTACAACCCGTTTCCAAGGCAGATCTGAATGATGACCAGGAGTATGACGAAAGCCAGATAGGTGGCATTGCCGACCTGTATGAAGAAGGGCATATACCCGACCTGGAAGCAGCAGACATCATACTGCTGGGTGTGGCAGAAGAGCGTGGCTACGGACCGGGCAAAGCCGGCCCCGATGCGCCGGACATTATCCGCAGGGAGTTTTACCGCTTATATTACTGGCATAAGGATGTAAAGGTGGCCGACCTGGGCAACCTGCGTAAAGGCGCCCGCCTGGCGGATACCTATGCCGCGCTCCGTACCGTGCTGGAGGAAATGCTGCATACGGAGCGGACCGTGATCATACTGGGCGGCGGACATGACCTTACCTACCCGCAGTACCAGGCCTACGCTTCCCGGCAGTACGTGATAGAGGCCACCGTGGCCGATGCGCTGATAGATCTGCAGGAAGAAAGCCCCATCCCCGCCACCGGCTTCCTGATGAACATGCTGACGGAGCAGCCCAACTATATCCGCCATTACAACCACATCGGGTTCCAGAGTTATTTCGTACATCCGCGCATGTTAGAAACGCTGGACAAGCTGCGTTTTGACTGCTTCCGGCTGGGAAAGGTAAGGGAGAACCTGGAGGAAGCAGAACCCGTGCTGCGCAATACAGACCTGTTCAGCCTGGACATCAACATTATCAAGCACACGGATGCGCCGGCCAATACCCTTTCGCCCAACGGCTTCAGCGGGGAAGAAGCCTGCGCCCTCTCCCGCTATGCCGGCATGAGCGCCCAGCTCAGCACCTATGGTATTTATGGCTACCGCCCCGCGGCGGACAGGGACCAGTTGACCGCCCGGCAGATCGCGCAGATGCTGTGGTACTTTATGGACGGGCGCTCTGTACGGAACAAGGAAGCCCTGCTGGAAGAGCGGGACGCCTTCTGGGAATTTCATATAGCCTTTGCCGATATAGACACCGTATTCCTGAAAAGCAAGAAGACCGGCCGCTGGTGGATGCAACTGCCCGGGAAGGATTTTGTGCCCTGCGCCTACAGCGATTACCTGCTGGCCAGCAACAACGAGATACCGGAGCGCTGGCTGCGGCACCAGGAAAGGATGGACTGATGTGCGAAGGATGCTTACTTTTGACTTACCATTCGTTTTATGACAAGTTCTAGAAGAGCGCGCCTGGCGCGGCTGAACCTGATACAGCGTACGCAGGACGTGGTGCTGATCACCATCGGCGTACTGCTGGCGGCGGTGGGCCTGAAATGCTTTTTGCTGCCCAATGGTTTCCTGGACGGCGGGGTCACCGGTATCTCCCTGCTGATCAACCGGCTGACGGGCATTTCCATTTCCCTGCTGCTGGTAGTGATCAATATCCCTTTCATACTGCTGGCCTATAAACAGCTATCGCTCGGCTTTACGCTGAAGGCGCTGGCCGCCATCGTGGGCCTGGCCGCGGCGCTGGTGTTCATTAAAATGCCGGTAGTTACCAACGACAAGCTGCTGATCGCCATATTTGGCGGTTTTTTCCTGGGCGCCGGTATCGGTATGAGCGTGCGTGGCGGCGCCGTGCTGGATGGCACGGAAGTGCTGGCCCTGTTCATTAACCGGAAAACCGTGCTGTCCGTAGGGGAAGTGATCATGTACTTTAATATACTGATCTTTGGCGTGGCGGCGGTGCTGATCAATATAGAAACGGCCATGTACGCCATGCTTACCTACCTCTCCGCTTCCAAAACGGTGGATTTCATCATACAGGGTTTCGAAGAATACATAGCGCTTACCGTGATATCGCCGGAAAGTGAGCTGATACGCAAAACACTGACCCTGAAGCTGCGCAAAGGCGTTACCGTGTTCAAGGGCAAGAGTGGCTTCGGCAAGCGCGGGCAGGTAGACACGGAGATCGATATTGTGTACACGGTGGTAACCCGCCTGGAAGTGCACCGCATTATTGACGAGATCGAGAAGATAGACGGCAAGGCATTCATCGTACAACATAACATCAACGATACCAAGGGCGGCATGATAAAACGCCGCGCCACGCACGGATAAAAAACACCAGTTCCATGATGAAAAACGTACTTACCGCATTGCTGCTTGGCGGCAGCCTGGCCACAGTGCAGGCACAGGAGAAGATCTACCTCTATCCCGGGCAGCAAAACCTGCACATTGGCGGGCGGGAGCATATTGCCGACGCACCCTACATAGCGCACTACAGCGCGCCCGGGAAGAATGGCGCTGCCGTACTGGTATGCCCTGGCGGCGGCTATACTTTCCTGGCTGCCGGCCATGAAGGCAAGGACATTGCACAGTTCTTTACCAGCCAGGGTTACGATGCCATTGTGCTGCACTACCGCGTGAATGATGAAGCCCAGCAGGGCGCCCGCTACCCGGACCAGTACAATGATGTGACCACGGCCATGCGGCTGGTAAAATCCAGGGCCGCCGCCTGGGGGCTTAACCCGGAAAAAATAGGCGTGATCGGCTTTTCAGCCGGCGGGCACCTGGCTTCCTGCCTGGCCACCATGATACAGCCGGGCCGGCCGCAGGCGGAAGATACGCTGGAACAATGGAGCACGCGCCCCGCGTTTGCTATACTGGTATACCCGGTGATCTCCCTTATCGCGCCCTACAAACATGCGGGCAGTGCCGAGATGTTGCTGGGACGGGAGCATACCGAGGAGCGGGCGGATTCCCTGAGCACCTACCAGCGGGTAACGGCGCAAACACCGCCCACCCTGCTGATCCACTCTACGGATGATGACGTGGTACCGGTGGAAAATAGTTTGTTATTCTATAAAGCATTAAAAGGGCAGCAGGTGCCGGCTACCCTGCATATTTATGATCACGGGGGGCATGGGTACGGAATGGCGGTCAAGGACCCGGTGCTAAGCTCCTGGCCCGGCTTGTGCATCGCCTGGCTGCAAAGAGTAGTGAAAAAGTGAAAGGTGAATGATTGTGTTATCCTTTACCGGGGAAATCCTCTAACAGTTCGGTAACGCGGTCCTTTATATAAGCGGCTTTGTGATCAGTGGCAATGACGTGGTCATCCAGCCCGGCCAGGGTTTTCTTGTGGAGCTTCTGCACTCTTATATCCAGCAGCTTGAAGTAGGCTTTGCGTCTTTCCTGCCACTGCACCTGCTCCACCCGGAGGGTTTTGCGGCGGCTGGTATCCAGGCGCGCATACAGTTGCCGGTATACCACATTGAGCGTGCTGTCCAACTGGTGATAGTAGGTGAGGGCGCAGCCATACATGTTCTGGCCACTGCTGAGGCAGCGATCATAGTTTTTTTCCAGTGAATCGATAGCGGCTTTTCTTGTTTGCCCAAATGTTTTCAGGCCTGTTAGCAGGCACAGAAAAAGTATCCATTTTCTCATAGGCTCGTCTGCAAAATAGGAGCCGCAAATATATAACAAACTTTCGTTATATAACTACCAGTTCATAGAACTCTGCTGGCGACAGGTATTGTTTGGCAAGGTGCTGCAGCTCCTCTGCAGTGATGGTTTTGATTACGTTAATGTTGTTATAGAAATAATTTTCGTCCAGGTCATTGAGGATCAGGCTTTTCCAGCGCTGTATCAGGTGGAAGGCCCCGTCCAGGTCACCGAGAATGGAACCGATCATGTAGTTGCGCACCAGGCTTAGCTCTTCTGCCGGCACCGGCTCATTCTGCAGGCGCAGCAGCTCTTTGTAGATCTCTTCGATGGTGGCCTCGCACACATCGCGGCCGGCTTCCGTATGGATGTTCAGCGCGCTGATCTGGCGGAAGTTATAGAGCTGGGAGTGGATACCGTAGGTGTATCCCTTCTCTTCGCGGATGTTGCTCATGAGCCGGGAGCCAAAATAGCCGCCCAGTATGGTATTGAGCACCAGCATTTTAGGGAAGTCCGGGTGGTAGCGGTTGGGAAAATGCCGGGCTACGCGCACGGCGCCCTGTACCCCGTTCTCATCATTAAAGATGCGGTGTTTCCGTTCGTCTGCCGTTTGTATGGGCAGCTCGGGCCGCAGCAGGTGGCCGCCCTCGTTCCAGCGGGTGCTGCCAAAATACCGGTTCAGCAGCTCCAGCATGTTTTCCGGCAGGTGGCCCGCCAGGAATATCTTACAGTTGCTGTACGTATAGTGCTTATGGTAGAAGGCCCGCAGGCTTTCGGGCTGCAGGGCGTCGTATGCTTCCATGCTGCTTACCCGTCCGTAGGGGTGGAATTCCCCGAACAGGTACCGGTCTATATAGCGGTTGGCCACAAAATCGCATTTCTGCAGGTTCACGGCCAGGCGCTGCTTCATGTTCTGCTGGTAGATGGCTAGCTCCTCCGCACTGAAGGCCGGGTCCTGTATCACCTCCTGCAGCAGGGGCAGCAGGTCTCCCGCATGCCGGGTCAGGCAGTGCAGGGTGTAGGTGGCATTTTCGTGATAGCTGTTCCGGTTCAGGTAAGCGCCATAGTACTCAATGCTTTCGTTGATCTCCAGGGCGGAATGCCGGCTGCTGCCGTTCTTCATCAGGAAGTTGGTAGCGGCGGCCACCATGTTCTCCTGCTCGTACCAGCTACCGGCGGAAAATACCAGCTCCAGTTGCAGCGTATCCTGTTCATCGCTTTTTATAACGTAAACGGGTATACCGTTGTCCAGGGTGAATTTCTCGTATGGTTTCAGCTTTATATCAAACTCTACTGCGTCTTTTATAGCGGGGGCAATCTTTCTGTTCATATATGGTTATCTGCGTAGTAATAGATGGTGTTGGAATTGTTTTCATTGAAAATGATACCGGCTTCCTCATGGATGTTGGCAGTGGTCACCGCGTCGTAGTTATCAAATTCCGTGTTCATCAGGGAGGCGTCGCCCAGCAGCTCGTAAAAGGCCAGGTTGTTGGCACGGTTCAGCAGGCTCATATCTTCAAAGGCCAGCATGCTTTCCACGCGGTTCTTTACCTTTTGCAGCTCCCTTTCGGGAATAACGGTCTGCTGCAGCTTGTTCAGCTCTTCCTGTACGGCCTTTTCGGCATCCTTCATTTTCACGCCTTTTACCAGCTTGCCCTCAATGGTGAGCAGGCCGGCGTCTACGCTGCCAAAGTGGTAGCATTCTATGTTGCTGAACAGTTTCTTTTCTTTTACCAGCACGTGGTGCAGGCGGCTGGAGCTGCCTCCGCCCAGGATGTCTGAAATAAGGTCCGCCGCGTAATAGCGTTTATCCATGCGGGGATAGATGTGATAGCATTTGTACAGGGCGTCCAGCGGCACACCGGCCTTTACTTCCAGCTTGTGCGGGGCCGTTTGCGCCGGTTCCTGCGGCAGGTGGCGTACGTATTTTTCCCCGGAAGGAATATCGCCAAACCATTTTTCCGCCAGCATCTTCACCTGTGTGGTGGTAACGTTGCCGCCCACTACCAGGATAGCGTTTACAGGGCGGTAGTATTTAAAGAAGAAGGCCTGTACATCCTGCAGGCTGGCTGTTTCAATATGCGCCAGCTCCCGGCCGATGGTCATCCAGCGGTAAGGGTGGGTGCTGTAGGCCAGTTCCCGCATTTTATGCCATACGTCGCCATAGGGCTTGTTGATGTAGTGCTCCTTGAACTCTTCGCACACCACCTTGCGCTGCACGTCCAGGCTTTTTTCGCCGAAAGCCAGGGACAGCATGCGGTCGCTTTCCAGCCAGAAAGCAGTCTCAATGTTTTCGGCGGGCAACTGTATATAATAGTTGGTAAGATCGTTGGTGGTAAAGGCATTGTTCTCCCCGCCGGCCATTTGCAGCGGCTCATCGTAATCCGGGATATTAACGGAGCCGCCAAACATCAGGTGCTCAAACAAGTGGGCAAAGCCGGTACGCTCCGGGTCTTCGTCCCGCGCGCCTACATCATACAGCACGTTTACCACGGCCATCGGCGTAGTGTGGTCCTCGTGCACAACTACCCGCAAACCATTGTCCAGGGTGAATTTATTATAATGGATCATATGCTCTTAAAGGTATTAAAATTCCAAATTCCAATATCCAAATCCCAAATTATAAAGGAGTGTTAAAATTAAAAGCAGATTGCTTTTAGTTGAAACAAGTGTAATCCAGGTTGGGATTTGGATATTGGAATTTGGGGTTTGGAAATTATTGCAAGTATAGCGTTTTTCGCGCATAGTCGATGATAACGGCGGGGCATTGTTTCCATATCTCGCAACCCGCTGCCCCGGCTATTTCCATGAGGGGGCTGTCATCGTTCACATCTTTGCAGTAGCTCACCGGCACCTGCTGCAGTTGCAGGGCGCCTATACGCATGGCCGGTATGCTGCTGTTGATGTAATCCAGCTCCTTGAACAGGTCCTGCACCTTGTCCGTACCGGTGGTTACCAGTTGCTGGTCCAGCCGGTGTTTTTCCGTGTAGGGCCAGTTGAACAGGATGCCGTAATCCCCGCCGGTGGTGAGGAGGTAGTTGCCGCTAAGGGACTGGCCGCCGGGCAGTTGTATGGTGGCTGTTATGACCGGTGTATGGAAGCTGAGGCGGAAGGGAATGCGCTGCGTGGCGCCGGTTACCGGTATATCGGCGCCGGGGCGGTACAGCACCAGTTGCTGCCGCGCGTAGTCTATTTTCACAATAAATGCCCTGAGCAGGTCCACACCTATAAAACCATCAATGGCAAGGGTGCCTTTGCGGAACTCGGGGATATTCTCCAGGTATACTTTCAGGAAGGGCAGCCGCGCCTGGTCCAGGTACAGGGCATTGAGCGTAGCGGTGCTTACTTTCAGCATCAGGTCGTTGGTAGCGCTCATCCCGGCCTTTTTCCTGCCCTGTATATGCAGCTTTTCCATCAGGCCGTAGTGCAGCACGGTCACCTCCGCGCCGGTATCAAAAATAAAATGCAGGGTGTCCGTGGAGCCGGATACCAGTGCCGGAATTACCAGGTGATGCCCGTACCACTGAAAGGGAATAACGGCCACCACGCCCCGTTCCCGCTGTTCCGTGCGGGACCTGCCTGCCTGCGAATAAGCAGCCAGGCTGCAGCACAGCAGCCCTAATAACAGATACTTTCTCATAATGCCTTGTGAAAGTATAACGCTACAAAATACTTTTTATTGGTAACTTTTTAAGTATCAGCTCATTATTGCGCATGAGCAGCAGCATGGGCCGGGTGCCCACGTTCTTCAGCAGGTCGCGGTATACCTGCAGGTTGTTGCTGAAATTATTGTTGATGGCCAGGATGATGTCTCCTTTTTTAAAGCCCGCTTTTTCTGCCGGGGAGCTCCCGATCACGTCCGTGATCTCTATCCTCCCGTTGACGAAGTAAATGATCAGGCCCGTGTACGAGTAGTCGAAGGGATCACGGTAATGGGTATTGGGCAGCAGGTAGATCTCCTTTTTGGGATAGTTCAGCACCAGGTTGAACCTGCGCAGCAGGTCATTGCCGATCATGCCGCCCAGGAAGGGATAGGCGGTAATGTTGGTCTTATCGTCAAAGAGGTATACCGGTACATTGCGGAAGGCGTAGTTGCCGATCTTGAACTCCTGGATAGTGGTGATGTGCATGGACATTTTTCCACCCAGGCCCTGCGCCTCTGTTTGAATGATCTTGCGCCTTCTTTTCCGGGAAGAGAGCAGGCCGCTGTCCTTTACAAACTGGTTGGACAGCAGCAGGCACATGCCGGCGCCGGTGTCAAAATAATACCGGTTCAGGGACTCGGCCTTGCCGTTGCGCAGGGGAGCGGATATAATGGGGATCAGCGTAAGGGAAGGTTTCAGCAGCAGGCCGCCGCGCGGGTAGTCGTACTGCCCTTTGGAGTAGATGTTGATCATTTCCTTGTCATAGTCCACCGTTACGATATAACGGCTCAGCAGGCTGTAGCCAATGATGCCATCTACCTGCAGCCCGTACACCTGGCTGATCAGCTCATAGTCGTTCACATGAAAGTTCAGGCTGTCTACTTCCAGGCCGGGCAGAATCAGGGTGCGGTGCATGGCAAAGGATACCGGTTTGGCGCCCCCCAGCCCTCTTACGATCTTGTCTGACGGCGTGAGCGGTATGCCCAGGCGGGCGCAGGTGCTGGTATCCAGGGAAATGCCGGCGCTGCCGGTGTCCAGGATGAACTGCAGGGTATCGGGCAGGCCGTTGAGCCGTGCTTCAATGACCACTACGCCCCCATAATACTGGCGGAAGGGAAAGCTGGTGATCAAGGCAGCTTTTTTCACGGTATCGGTACGGTTGGCACTAAGGTAGACCAGGGCAGATGCACTTGTGGAATTGCCGGTGGCGGCCATGAGGCAGAGCCAACAGATAAGTAACAGTAAGGTATATCGCATACGCAGGCGCGAGATGCTCTCGTTTATATAAATTTAACATTAAAATACTTTCATATAGCAAAAAAATATTTCAAACGGAGCGAAAAACGTATGAACAACCGCTTACGCGGTACGGGCAACATTTGAAGGGCGTAGGGACTATTGTGCACAATTGTTAACTTTGCTCACATTAAGCTGTAACATGCAACTGAAAGATCTATATCAGAAGGCCCTCGGGTTTGAGTGGCTGACTGCGGAAGAAGGAGTGTTCTTATTTGAGAAAGCGCCCATGGCAGAGCTGGCGCATATTGCCAACGAGCTGCGCAAGCAGCAGGTGCCGCATGGCAAGGTGACCTGGCAGATAGACCGGAATGTGAACACCACCAATGTGTGCACCGCCAATTGCAAATTCTGCAATTTTTACCGCGTACCGGGCCATGCCGAAGCCTATATTACCAGTATTGATGAATACAAGCGCAAGATCGATGAAACGCTGAAATACGGCGGCGACCAGTTGCTGCTGCAGGGCGGGCACCACCCTGAGCTGGGGCTGAGCTTTTACGTGGACCTGTTCAAACAACTGAAAGCCCTGTACCCCACCCTGCGCCTGCATACGCTGGGCCCCCCGGAAGTAGCGCATATCACCAAGCTGGAAAAAAGCACGCATATTGAAGTGCTGGCCGCCCTGAAGGAGGCCGGCATGGACAGCCTGCCCGGCGCCGGCGCCGAGATACTGAACGACCGGGTACGCCGCCTGATCTCCAAAGGCAAATGCGGCGCACAGGAATGGCTGGACGTGATGCGGGCCGCTCATCAACTGAATATAGCCACCTCCGCCACCATGATGTTTGGTCACGTGGAAACGGTGTTGGAGCGTTTTGAGCACCTGGCCGCCATCCGCCAGGTACAGAGCGAAAAGCCCGAAGGGCACTATGGTTTCACCGCCTTCATTCCCTGGACCTTCCAGGATGTGGATACCCTGCTGGCCCGCATACGCGGCGTGCACAACATGACCACGGCGGAGGAGTACATCCGCATGATCGCGCTCAGCCGCATTATGCTGCCCAACGTAAAAAATATACAGGCTTCCTGGCTGACTGTGGGCAAGCAGGTGGCGCAGCTCTGCCTGCACGCCGGCGCCAATGATTTTGGATCCATCATGATCGAGGAGAACGTGGTGAGCGCCGCCGGCGCCCCGCACCGTTTTACCTACCGCTCCATACAGGACGCTATCCGGGAGGCCGGATTTGAGCCCCAGTTACGCACCCAGCTATATGAGTTCAGGGAGATACCCGGGACCATTGAAGAACAGGTGATTACTTACTAAGTAAGCGATTAGTGATTAGCTATTAGCGTTGTAGCGTGGATAACAGCTACGAAGCTAATAGCTAATTTTTTGCATTCCCTTAACATCCACCCCTGTAAACCCTGCCGCCCCTTGCCCGTCTAAGAGCTAACAACAAAAAAGTGCGTCATATGAAGCAGATAGGATTATTAGTAATGAGCGCAGGATTGCTGACGTTGGCGGCCTGTTCCAGCACCAGGCTTACCTCTTCCTGGAAAACGGATGATGCGCGGCTGCAAAGGGACGAAAAGATCATGGTGATGGCCCTGGTTCCCAAACAGGAAAGACAGTTGCGGCAGATGATGGAGGAAAACCTGGTGGAAGAACTGCGGAAAGAAGGTTACAACGCCACGTCCGCTTTACAGGAGTTCGGCCCCGGCGCTTTCAACGATAAAATGGAGGAAAGGGCCGCCCTGCGCAAACTGAAGAACAGCGATGCCCGGCAGGTGCTGACCGTAGTGCTGCTGGACAAGGCAAAGGAAAAAAATTACGTACGGTCCGGTCCCATGTATGGTCCCTATCCCCGGTACTACGGCCGTTTCTGGCCTTACTACAGCACCTGGTATGACCGCATGTACCAACCGGGGTATTACCAGACCAATGTGAAGTACAACTGGGAGACCAACCTGTACGACCTGGACAAGCGCAAGCTGATCTACTCTGCGCAAACACAGTCCGTAGACCCGCCTACGGCGCTGCGGCAGGCTTACCTGTATGCCCGTCAGATCGTGAAGGACATGACGAAGCAACAGTTGATAGCAAAGCACTGAACAGGGTTTTCAGTACGGTCATATAAGCTATAGTGTTAGGGCGGGCCGGCAATTTTGCCGGCCCGTTTTTGTTGCCGGTCCGGCCGCTCAAATTAAATTTTCTTAATTTGCCCATGAACACCTTTACAGACCACCTTTTGACCTGCTATGCTTGAACTGCGCGTTAATGACAAAATAACCCTGCGGCAATTACAGCCCGGGGATGCTCCGGCCTTATACAAGCAGATAGACGTATCGCGTAAAAGCCTGCGCAGGTTCCTGCCGTGGGTGGATTATAATACCAATGAAGAGCATTCCCTGCGTTTCATACAACTGATGCAGCGCAAGGCCGATGAGCAGGAAGCCATGGCCCTGGGCATGTGGTACCAGAACGAGCTGTGCGGCGTAATGGACCTGCACGGCTGGGACCACCTGCTGCAAAAAGCGGAAATCGGTTACTGGGTGGGCGAGGCTTTCCAGCGGAAAGGCATTGCCACCGCCTGCTGCAAGGCGCTCATTACGTTTGCGTTCAAAAAGCTGCGCCTGAACAAGATCGAGATCCGCTTTGTGCTGCAGAACGAGCGCAGCGGGCAGATACCCATTAAGCTGGGCTTTACCAAAGAAGGCATTCTGCGCCATAGCGCCAAGCTGCACGGGCAGTATGTAGATATGGTGGTAATGGGCATACTGCGGGAGGACTGGAAATATTAGTGACTTTTCCGTACCCTGCTGTGCTTTCTGCCATAGCCGTAATAGATAGCCATTCCCAATGCCATCCATACGATCAGCCGCAGCCAGGTATCCCAGGGCAGGAACAGCATCATGCCCAGGCAGGTGACAATGCCCATGATGGGCACAAAAGGCACCCAGGGCGTTTTGAACGGGCGCGGCACATCCGGCAGGGAGTACCGCATGATCCATACGCCCGCGCATACGATCACGAAGGCGAGCAGGGTGCCGATGCTGGTCATTTCTCCCACCACCCGGATAGGCACAAAGGCGGCAAACAGGCCCACGAAAATGCAGAAAAGGATGTTGGACCGCCAGGGGGTCTGGAAGCGGGGATGGATGTCTGAAAATATCTTTGGCAGCAGCCCGTCCCTGGACATGGCGTAGAATACGCGCGTTTGCCCCAGCAGGTCTACCAGTATCACCGAAGTATATCCTATCAGTATGGCGATGATGATCAACTGCCCCAGCCAGGTGTAGGGGGTATAGGCAATGGCTACGGCCACCGGGGCGGCGTTGCCTTTAAATTCCTGGTAGGGCGCCAGGCCGGTCATTACGTGCGCAAAGAGAATGAACAGGATGGTGCACACCAGCAGGGAGCCCAGGATGCCGATGGGCATATTGCGTTTGGGATTTTTGGTTTCCTGCGCCGCTGCGCTGATGATGTCAAACCCCAGGTACACAAAGAACACCACCCCTGCCCCGCGGAGAATGCCGGACCAGCCGAACTCCCCGAAAACGCCGGTATTAGCGGGCACATAGGGTACCAGGTTGGCCGGCTGTATATAGCGCCATCCCAGCGCAATGAACAGCACTACCACCCCTACCTTGAGCGCCACCACAATAGTATTCCACAGGGCCGATCCCCTGGTGCCGCGTATCAGGATGGCGGACATGGCCACTACCACCAGGGCGGCCGGCAGGTTCAGGATGCCGTGCACCACGGAGCCATCGGCCAGTTGCGCCGTTTCAAAAGGGGAATGCACCAGTTGCGGTGGCAGGTAAATGTTATAGCTGGCCAGGAATTTTACGAGGTAATTGGACCAACTGATGGCTACCGTAGCCGCCCCCACGGAAAATTCCAGCACCAGGTCCCAGCCAATGATCCAGGCGATCATTTCGCCCATGGTGGCGTAGGCGTAGGTATAGGCGCTGCCGGCCACGGGGATCATGGCGGCAAACTCCGCGTAGCAAAGCCCGGAAAAGGCGCAGCCGATGGCCGCCACCACAAAGGAGAGTGTAACTGCCGGCCCGGCATGGTTGGCCGCAGCCAGTCCGCTCAGGGAGAACAGCCCGGCGCCGATAATGCCGCCGATCCCCAGGGTGACCAGTTGAAAGGCGCTTAAAGTACGTTTAAGGGTATGCGTGCCCTCCTGGCCGGATTCCTGCAGCAGCCAGCCTAAAGGCTTCCTGAAATAATTTGGCATGGGAACAAAAGTATGAAAATCCAAAATCCAAATCCCAAAATCCAAATTCCGAAATGCACACGAGTTGCTAATAACGCGGAACGGCTCCGATTGTTAGGCGATAGCAGCCATTTTGGAATTTGGACTTTCCTTTTTTACACATCACAAATGTGTACTGCCTGTTTTAAGGCGGCTATCCGGTCGGTGCAGGTGGGCACAAATTCCTGGGCCACAAAGCCGGTATAGCCGGTGGCATGTATGGCTTTCATAATAGCGGGATAGTACAGTTCCTGGGTATCGTCTATTTCATTCCGCCCGGGCACGCCGCCGGTGTGGTAGTGGGCGATGTAGGGATGGTTTTCCTGTATGGTGCGGATCACGTCTCCTTCCATGATCTGCATGTGATAGATATCGTACAGCAGCTTAAACCGTTCGGAACCAATGGCTTTACAGAGGTTTACGCCCCAGTTGGTATGGTCGCACTGGTAGTCCGGGTGGTCTATTTTGCTGTTAAGCAGCTCCATCACGATGTTCACCCGCTTCTTTTCCGCGTAGCCCATGATGCGCTGCAGCCCCTGCGTGCAGTTTTGCAGGCCCTGTTCATCATCCAGTCCCCCGCGGTTGCCGGAAAAGCAGATCAGGTTGGCGTAGCCGGCTTTGGCCGTTTCATCTACCAGGTACTGGTAGTACGCCACCAACTGATCATGATGCTCCACGCGGTTCCAGCCGCGGGTAATGCCCCAGTTCTGGTTGATGGCGGCCACCATGGCGCAGGTAAGGTCATATTTCCGGGCAGTGGCAAAATCTTCGGGGTTCAGCAGGTCAATGGACTGCAGCCCGATTGCTTTGGCGGACCTGCAGAGGTCTTCCAGCGGCATATCGTTGTAGCACCAGGCGCAAACGGAATGACGGATGTTGCCTTTCAGGGCTGCGGGAACATTTGTACTGGACATTTCGGTCGTTGTGATTTTAGTGAAGGGGGAAATTACGCATTTTAGCTTTTACGTATATTCCGCACAACTATTTCAGCTAATTTTGCGTATATACAGGTAGAGGAAATATAATACAGTAGCCGTTTTCGGAGGAATATGAAAGTTTGGCACCTTTTCTGCAATAAGTGAGGTGTAACTTATCACAGGTTATGTTGGTTATATATAAAGAGGAGGTTGAAAAATGGAAAAGAAATATACTCCAAGTTTATGGATCTGCGTGTTAATGGACCTTTTGGGTTGCGCAAGCTACGCGATACCACTGTTGGGCGAAGTAGGTGATGTGATCTGGGCGCCCCTGTCCGCCATCATTTTTTACCGGATGTTTGGCGGTACGCTGGGCACCTTCGGCAGCATGTTCAATTTCATGGAAGAACTGTTCCCGGGCCTGGACTTTATCCCCACCTTTACGCTTTCCTGGGTAATGCAGCGCGTTACGCAGGCATGGAAAGTACAGAAGGTACAAGAGCAGAAAATATAAACCAGAAAAGATAATAAGGTTGTAAGGTTTCAAAGCTGGATATCGGAAACTAATGTGTAAATCATCACACCTGTATCCACTTTTGTTATCTTTCAACCTTTCAATTTTTTACAGGGCCTGGCCTCTTGCGCGCACAGCCCTGGCAGGCACGGCGCTCCCCGGCCGGCCGGTTTTGATCCCACCCTTATCGCTGTTCCCGAACCTGTTCAGGAAATAGGAAAAACTGATCAGGCAGAAACGCTGCAATACCCGGCTTTGTATATCCTCAATATAGTTCTCCCCCACATTGCGGTTAATGCTCACATTCTGGTTCAGCAGGTCGAAACCCTGCAGCTTGATCAGGCCCTGCTGGTTCCTGAACACACTTTTGGATACAAAGGCGTTCAGCATGGCCACGTCCTGGTTATAGCCTTCGGCCAGGCCGGTATTGAGCGTATAGTCCAGGTCCACCCCTATAATGAAGCCCAGCGGCAGGTTTACGTTCATGTCAAATGAAAAGGAGTAATTGAAGTAATTGGTGTTGTTGTTCTGCTGTATGGAATAACGCGCCCCGTTGTAATTCACGCCTGCTGTAGTAGCGAAGTCAAACAGCTCCTGGTACACATAGTTAAAGCTGAAGTGCTGCGTAACGCTGAAGTTGTTGGTGTTGCCCTTGATCCCGTTGGTATAGCTTACATCGCGGTTGTAGTTAAGGTTGGTGGCGGAGTTGATGGACGTATGCTCCCTTTTGAGCGGGAAGGTATTTACCAGGTTGCTGTTGATGTTATACGCGCCGCTTACGTTCACAGGCTGGCTTACCTGCCGGCCCAGGGAATCAAAATAGTTGGCGTTGATGATCTTGTTGCTGGTAAAGGAGGCGCTGACATTGGCAAAGAAGCCGCGCATGCCGGCATGGTCAAAAGCATTATAGCCCAGGCTGAAGTTGTTGTTGAAAGCGGGCTTCAGGTCCGGGTTGCCCAGTTGCACATACAGCGGGTTGCTGTTGTCCGGCACCGGCTGCAACTGGCTAACGCTGGGCTGCTGCGTGCCGCCGCGGTAAAAGAAACGGAGCCGGCGGCTGTTGCTGAACGCGTAGTTAAAGGAGGCCGACGGGAAAAAGTTGACCGTATGCTGCCGCAGGCGGTTGTCCAGGCTGATGTTGTTGTTATCCAGGTCGCTGAACTGTATGTTCAGGCCGGCGCTGTAGTCATATCCCTTTTTCTGGGTACGGATGCTGACGCCTGCCTGCTGGGTGGAAAAGGTATTCTCAAAAGAGTTGCTCAGGCTGTCGTTCAGCCGGTCATAGGCTTCCTTGGCGGCGTTATAGTCATAGGTGAGCTTGTCTGAAGCGGTATAGCTGCGGTTCCAGGCGTAGGTAAATTCCAGGAAACGGTCTTTGAAAACGGGCTCTGTATAGGTAAGCCGTACACCCATATTGAAACCGCGGCTGGTAATATCATTCCGCTGGTCTATACTGTCCGTATAGTCCTCTCCGTTAGGCTGTATGAACAGGTTGCCCGACTTGTTAAAATTCTCCTGGTCGCTGTTGTTATAGCCTATGTTCAGGTTGGCGCTGAAGGTGCGGCCTTCCTTGTGGAACTTTTTCCGGAACAGCGCATCCGTAAAAAAGCTGGGGGCCGTGTTATCGCTGATATTGCGGGTAGTGCCGCTGTTCACCAGTTGCTGCTTGCCGCCCAGGGATTCATAGCGGTTGTCCTGCACATTTTTACCGGTGCTGTAGTTAAAGCTGGGCGATACGATGAGGGAATGCATGCTGTCTATTTCGTACTCCACCCGCATGTTCATGTTATGGTTGGTATTGGTGTTGAGCGATTGCGCGTGCTGGTTGTAGTAATAGGTAGTATCGGGCAGCAGGTTCTGCCGGGAGCTGTTGCGCAGGTTCTCCGTGCGGCTGTCGTTGAAGAAGTAGCTGCCGCTTACTTTGAGCTTTTTGCTGAAATCCTCGCTGTAGTTCACACCGCCGGTCCAGTTGCGGGTAATGCCGTTGCCGCCAATGCTGCTCATGCCGCCCCGGAACCCGCCGCGCCGCATACCGCTGCCTCCGCCAAAGCTGAGCGCATTCAGGTCCGTATAGCCCTGGTTGTTCACATTATTACCGCTGCCCAGGAACGAAAGCTGCTGCCCTTCCCGGAAGCGGTTCAGGCTGGCGCTGGTTGCAAAGCGGTCATCGCTGCCATAGCCGGCGGATACCCTGCCGAAATACCCCTTTTTGCGGTCTTTTTTGATGGTGATGTTGATGGCCTTTTCCGTTTGCCCGTCGTTGATGCCGGTAAACTGGGCCTGGTCTGATTTCTTGTCGATGAGCTGTATTTTGTCCACTATCTCCGCAGGCAGGTTTTTGGTGGCCAGCTTGGGGTCGTCGCCAAAAAAAGGCTTGCCATCCACCAGTATCTTTTTAACGGTCTCTCCCTGCGCCTTGATGGTGCCGTCGCTGGCCACTTCCACGCCGGGCAGTTTTTTCAGCAGCTCTTCCACAACGGCGTTTTGCCGGGTTTTAAAGGAGCCGGCATTAAATTCCAGGGTATCTTTTTTTACGCGTATAGGCGGTTTTATTTCTGTTATTTCCACCTCGCCCAGGGTAACGCCGGTCTTTTCCAGGGGGATGGAGTCCAGGTTGGCGGTGACGTGTCCCGGTATGATCTCCACCGTCTGCAGCCGGGGCTGGTAGCCAAGGAAGGTAATATAGAGCTTATAGGTGCCGGACGGCAGGTCCTCCAGGAGAAAAGCGCCCTTTTTATCTGTAAAGGCGGATGCCGCCATGGAGGAGTCCCTGGCGTACAGCAGCGCCACGCTGGCGTCTGCCAGGGGCTGGCGGGTGCTTTTATCCGTAAGAATGCCTTTTACCTGCCCTTGTTGCCTGGCCTGTGACCAGGTATCATGCGTCCACAGGGTAACAACAGCCAGGATGAGCCAAAAATTTTTCATAGCTGAATGGATACCGGCTGTGTAAGTTAAGAAGTAAAATGCATTCCTCCGTTAAGGACCCTTATTTACTGTTAATTATTGTTAAGAAAAGCATGCAGTGACGGGTGGAAAGCAATAGTTTTGTACGCCAGCCGTATAATCTTATGCGTAAGCGGATCCGCAACATACTCATATTAATGTGCACCTGTATCCTGGGCATCTATCTTTTCCAGGGATACTGGCTGTACAATTCCTACCAGGTACAGTTGGACCAGTTTAACCGCGATATAAACGGGGCCCTGCGCACCGCGCTGTTCAACAACCAGTTCTCCGATGTACGGCGCTATATACACTACTATGTGGCAGACACTACCAGGCAGCAGGTGAACGGGCTTACGCTGGAGCTGGAGCAGATGGGTTTCCCGGAAGACAAGGTGGATACGGCCAGGGTTATTATCGACTCCATCCTGAGCAGGGACCGGAAGATCCGCACCATTTCCCGGGGCACGCCTTCCCGTACTTTCGCCGATACCCTGGCCCGGCAGATATCGGACCTAATTATGTTGAATAACCTGTACGGGGACAGCGTAAACCTGCGGGGCCTGGATTCATCTTTCAGGGCGGAGCTGCACAACCGGCAGATCGTCCCGGACTACCACATGGATACCTTTCACGTGGATTTCGGCAATTTTGCCCGGGAAAGCTTCCGGGACAGCATGCGGCTCAAGGTGCCGCTGAAAACCTTCAAAATGCCCTTCAACCCCGCCAGCAACCTCTTTGTGCAGGCTGTATTCGCCTCCCCCATGCAGTACATCCTGATGAAGATGATCTGGACGCTGGTGAGCTCCCTGCTGCTGCTGATACTTACCACCCTCTGCTTCATCTACATGCTGCGCACTATCCTGAAACAGAAACGGCTGTCTGATGTGAAGAACGATTTTATCAACAATATGACGCATGAGCTGAAAACACCCATTGCTACCGTATATGCGGCAGTAGAGGCCATGCAGAACTTCAATGCGCTGAGCGACCAGCGCAAGACGCGCAGCTACCTGGATATTTCCAAACAGGAGCTGCAGCGCCTGTCAGACCTGGTGGAAAAAGTGCTGCAGATAGCCGCCGAGGAGAAAGAGGAAGTAGAGCTGTTCCGGGAAGAAACGGACCTGAACGAGCTGATAGACCACATCATCACCAACCAGCAACTGAAAGCCGGCCGGCCGGTGCAGTTCCGCTACGATAACCGGCTGGATCACCCCCTGGCTTACGTGGACAAGGCGCATTTATCCAACGCCATCAGCAACCTGGTGGATAACGCCATCAAGTATTCCGGGGAGCACCCGATGGTGCATATTCAATGCGTGAAGGAGAACAGCTTGCTGACCATCCGGGTAAAAGATAATGGCGTAGGCATACCCCGTATGTACCAGGAGAGTATCTTTGACAAGTTCTTCAGAGTGCCAACCGGCAACCTGCACAATGTAAAAGGGTTTGGCCTGGGCTTAAGCTATGTAAAGAAGGTCGTGCAGTTGCACAACGGTACGATACGCGTGAGCAGCGAGCCGGACAAAGGCAGCGAATTCATCATCCAATTACCTGTTTAAGGGCTATGGCAAAAGTATTACTGATAGAAGACGAATGGCAACTGGGCCAGATCGTAAAGGACAGCCTGGAAATGCGGGGCTTTGACATGCTCTACGCAGCAGATGGCCGGGAAGGGCTGCGCCTGTACCAGCAGCACCGGCCCGATGTGGTGGTGCTGGATATCATGATGCCGAACATGGACGGGTTTACCGTTACCACGGAGATCCGCAAGCAGGACAAGATCACCCCTATTATCTTCCTGACCGCCAAGTCCCAGACGGCGGATGTGGTAAAAGGCTTTGAGCTGGGCGGGAATGATTACCTGAAAAAGCCTTTCAGCATGGATGAGCTGATCGTGCGGATAAAGGCGCTGCTCAAGCGCTCCAGCGAGCAGCCGGCGCCTGCCGTCAGCGACAGCGATGATGTGGTGATGATAGGCCAGTATGCGTTCAACTACATCAAGCAAACCCTTACACGTAATAACAATACCGCTTTTCTTTCCCACCGCGAGGCGGAAATACTGCGCCGCCTGTACGACAACAAGAACCAGGTAATGGAGCGCAAGGCCGTGCTGCTGGACCTCTGGGGCGATGACAGCTTTTTTAACGCCCGCAGTATGGATGTGTTCATCACGAAGCTACGCCGTTACCTGAAGGAAGATCCGCGGGTGCAGATCGTAAATATCAGGGGAGTGGGGTATAAACTGATATTTTAAAAACCCAAATCCCAAAACCCAAATCCCAAAACCCAAATCCCAAAACCCAAATTCCAAAGGAGGTAGCGAATATCAAAACTAAAAGCAATCTGCTTTTAGTTAAAAGGCATGTTTGCTGTTTGGAATTTGGGATTTTGGATTTGGAATTTTTTACCCCGGTGTTTGGAATTTGGGATTTGGTATTTCATACCCTTCGGGGTCCATTTCAAATGCGATCTCCACCCGGGTGCCCGCCGGCCGGTTGTCCGCATCCGACAGGTCCAGCACCTGTATGCTGAAGCGGGTATTGAATAGGGACTTATACAGCTCTACCCGCTCCTGGCAGAGCTGCATGCCTTTTGACTGGTGGCTGCCGGTTTTCAGCCCGCTTTTATGTATACGCGCGGCTTCGCTCCGGCCTACCCCGTTGTCCACTATCTCGCAGAGCAGCATATTGTCTCCCAGGTAATGCCAGCCAATGTGCAGGCGCCGTTCTCCGTGCTTGTTCATCAGCCCGTGCCAGATGGCATTTTCCAGGAAAGGCTGTATAAGCATACCCGGCACGTAGTGCTCTTCGGGATTGATCCGCTCGTCTATTTCCATGGAATAGTCGAAAGCATGGTCGGTGCGCAGGGATTCTATTTTCAGGTAGTATTGCAGCAGGTCCATTTCATCGCGCAGGGAAATAAAGTTCTTTTCCGCATGCACCAGCACCATGCGCAGCAGGCGGGCAAAGCTGGAAATGTACTCCTGGGCCTTCTCCACCTCGCCGGTTACAATGGAATTATAAATACCGTTCAGGCAGTTGAACAGGAAGTGCGGGTTCATCTGCGACTTGAGCGTTACCAGGCGGAACTCCGCGAGCTGCCGTTGCAGGTGCTGCACTTCCGCCTCCTGCCGGCGTGCTTTTTCTTCTACCAGGGTCTTCCCGATTTTGGCCCCGCATATGGCGGCTATTTTTTCCAGCACCTGCAGGTGCGCCGTGGTATAAAAGCCTTTGCGGTGGTGCTCCGAGTCGATCACGCCGATCACCCGGTTCTCGTAAAAGACGGGTACCGCCAGTTCGGAGAGGCGTTGCTCATCGTCCAGGATATAGCGGCTGTCCTTGCTGGTGTTGGCTATGATCTCCGGCTTTCCCGTAAGGGCAACGGTGCCGGTGATGCCCTCGCCTACCGGTATCTCGATGGGCTGTTTTATCTCAAAGCGTACCGGGTTCTTAGGGCCGTATGCCGCTTTCTGCACCAGCACCTGCCGTTCTTCATCCAGCAGGTAGATCACGCAGTCCTCGAACTGGAGCTGGCGGATGCAGTTCTTGGCTACGTCCCAGAGTATATCGTCTATGGTGTTTTGTCCGAAAAGGGAGGTGGCAAAATAGGTGACCGTGGCCTCTGCTTCATATTTCCTTTTGTACTTTACCAGCAGCGCGTATACGGGCACCATACATACCAGGAGCGCAATGGAGGCTCCAATGTAGTAAGTAACAGTCATAGCCGCATTTCAGTACCAAAAGGTAAGATTTTTTTGGCATTCGCCATTTCTCTTATCTTTGTTGCCCTATGGAGCAGATAGTACAGCAAATAGCGGCCTATACGCAGGAAATAGAAGCTTTTGCGCCCAACACGGCGGAAGAGCTGGAACAATACCGTATTAAGTTCCTGGGAACAAAAGGTATTGTAAAGGCCATGTTCGGCGAAATGAAGCAGGTGCCCAACGAGCGCAAGAAGGAGTTTGGCCAGGTGCTCAACAGTTTCAAGCAACTGGCGGAAGAAAAGTATGCGCAGTTTGAGCAACTGAAGAACGGCGCCGGCGAAACGCAGGCTACCGCAGACCTCAGCCGCCCGGCTGAGCCGCACCGCCTGGGCACCCGCCACCCCATCAGCATTGTACGCAACCGGATCATTCACATATTTGAGCGCCTGGGCTATACCGTAGCGGAAGGGCCGGAGATAGAGGACGACTGGCATAACTTTACGGCGCTGAACCTGCCGGAGAACCACCCTGCACGCGACATGCAGGATACCTTTTACATCAGCAAAAACCCGGACTGGCTGCTGCGCACCCATACTTCCAGCGTGCAGGTACGCGCTATGGAAGCCGGCCAACTGCCCATACGGGTGATCTGCCCCGGCCGCGTGTACCGCAATGAGACCATCAGCGCCCGGGCCCACTGTTTCTTCCACCAGGCGGAAGGGCTGTACATTGATGAGAACGTGTCCTTTGCCGACCTGAAACAAACGCTGTATCACTTTGTAAAGGAACTGTTCGGGGAAGATATCCGCATCCGTTTCCGGCCTTCCTATTTCCCTTTTACGGAGCCGAGCGCGGAGATGGATATTTCCTGCATCATTTGTGGCGGAGAGGGCTGTTCCGTGTGCAAGCACACCGGCTGGGTAGAGATACTGGGCTGCGGCATGGTGCACCCCAAAGTGCTGGAGAACTGCGGCATTGATCCTGAAAAGTATACCGGCTTTGCCTTTGGTATGGGCATAGAACGTATTACCATGCTGAAATACCAGATCAGGGACCTGCGCCTCTTCTCTGAAAATGATACACGTTTCCTGGAGCAGTTTACCGGAACCTTGTAGCTTTCACATTTCACTATATGATCTCTCTTGACCAGGTACATACCATTGCTGTATGCGGCGCCGGCACTATGGGCGCCGGCATTGCGCAGGTAGCTGCCGGCAGCGGTTACAACACCGTGCTGTTTGACATCCTGCCGGGCATGCCGGACAAGGCCCGTGCCCGGATTACCCAAAACCTGGATACGGCAGTGGCCAAAGGCAGGATTACGGAAGCGGAGCGTAATAATACCCTGCAGCGCATCCGCTTTACCTCCCAGTTGCATGACTGCATAGGGGAAGTGATCATTGAGGCCATTGCCGAGCAGGTACCTGCCAAAACCGGGCTGTTCAACCAGTTGGCGGAGATCAATCACAGCGAGACCATATTTGCCACCAATACCTCTTCCCTGCCTGTTTCCCGCATAGCGGAAAAGGTGGTCAATCCATCGCGGGTAGCCGGTATGCATTTCTTTAACCCGGCGCCTGTTATGAAGCTGGTGGAAGTGGTGACCGCCCGGCACACCCACCCCCTGGTGGCCACGCTTATCTATGAGCTGGCCCTGAGCATGGGCAAAACGCCGGTGCATGTAAAAGATGCGCCTGGCTTTATTGTGAACCGGGTAGCGCGGCATTACTACCTGGAAGCCCTGAAAGCGGCGGAGCAGGGCATGGCGGACTTTGCCACCATAGACCGGTTGCTGGAAAGCGCCGGCTTCCGTATGGGACCTTTTGCCCTGATGGACCTCATTGGCAATGATGTGAACCTGGCCGTTACTCAATCCCTGTACGACGCTGCGGACCACGCGCCGCGTTTTGCGCCCAACCCCCTGCAGGTAGCCAGGGTGGAACAGGGGCAACTGGGCCGCAAGAGCGGGCAGGGCTTCTACAATTACGCTAAAAGCTGAAAGCATAAAGCAAAAAGCCCATTGGCGCGGATAAAACCGCTACGGTAGCTTTTAGCTTTATGCTTTCAGCTTTTAGCTTATTTTTGGCCTTCTATTAACATGTGAACATCATTTCATGATCTTAGTTACCGGCGGAACAGGTTTTTTAGGCAGTTATTTATTAAGGGCACTGGTGAATGCCGGCCAACCCGTGCGCGCTTTATACCGTAAGCAGATCCCCGACGTTTTACGGGATATACAACACCAGGTACAATGGCTGCAGGGAGATATACTGGACATTATAAGCCTGGAGGAAGCCCTGCAGGATGTAACGCAGGTATACCACTGCGCCGCCGTAGTATCTTTCCAGCCGCGGCACCACCGGGAAATGATGCATGTGAACATTGAAGGCACGGCCAACGTAGTGAACCTGAGCCTGGACGCCGGCGTGCAAAAGCTGGTGCACGTAAGCTCCGTAGCAGCGCTGGGCCGCGCAAAGGAAGGAAAGATGATCGATGAGGATTGTGAATGGCAGGACAGCGGCAACAACTCCCAATACGCCATCAGTAAATACCGGAGCGAGATGGAAGTATGGCGCGGCATAGCGGAAGGGCTGCCCGCTGTTATCGTAAACCCGTCCATTATACTGGGCAGCGGTTTCTGGCAGGACGGCGGCTCCGGCGCGCTGGTAAAGAACGCCTGGAAAGAGTTTCCCTTCTATACCAGCGGTGTGAACGGCTTTGTGGATGTAAGGGATGTAGTGGAGGCCATGCGCCTGCTGATGGACAGCGGTATCAGCGGGGAGCGTTTCGTGCTTTCCGCGGATAACTGGAGCTATTATGATCTTTTCAGCGAAATGGCGGCGCAACTGGGCAGGAAGCCGCCGCACATCAGCGTGCAGCCCTGGATGGCGGAGATCGTATGGCGCATGGAAAAGCTGAAAGGCTTTTTTTCCGGCAGGCCACCGCTTGTAACCAGGGAAACGGCCCGCACGGCACAGCTTAAAGTATACTACAGCAGTGAAAAGATACAGCGCCTGCTGCCCGCCTTCCGCTTTGCGCCCTTGAAGGAAACCATCGCCACGGTATGCCGCGCTTTCCGGCAGGAAATGGAGGCGCCTTTATCTCATCAGTAATGCCCCGATAGCTGCCGCCAGTATCTTCTCTACATCCTGGGTAATGCGGTTGCTCACCCACACCCTTGGCTGGGCTCCCGGCATTACCGCCGCTACCGGCGCACCACGGTAATGAAATTCATAGCAAGCTTTCTCATAGGCATTTACGATGCCCATACGGTTATGCGCGGTAATGCGGATGTCTTCTTCCGGTGAGCGGAGGATGCCCGCCGGTTTGTTATCGTTCAGCTCCAGGTAATGCGGGTCTTTCAGGATCAGCTCCCAGCGTACCAGGGGGTGTAGCTGTATGCCGTTGATAAGGGCATAAAAGAACCGGGCGCCGGTCGGCTCCTGCGCCAGTGCCGCCGGCAGCGGACGGTCTGCAAAGGTAGCCCGCGGGGTGCGCAGGCATTGCACCAGTATCTGCTCACTGCTGTCCTTTACGTAAAAGTTAAAGGGATTTTCCGCTGCTTTGATAAAGGTGATGTTTGTTTCGGCCGCCATCCCGTTCCTGCGGGAAGAGGTGGTATAGTTGCCGTAACGGATGGTTTTGGCGGACAGCCAGCCATCGTTGATCTGTACTTTCCATTCCTGTGCGGCGGTATAGAGATCGTTGCCGGCTGCTGCCGGTGTTTTTTTTACCATGCTGCAGCCGTACAGGAGCAGGCCGCCAAGCAAGAGGGATATGCGCATGTTACTTAAATTAGCTAATAGCGAACGGCTATTTATTCGTGATCTTTTCCCATATTTCCGGTATACGTTTGATCCAGGCCAGCTCTCTCCTTTTCATGCGGGCCTCTTCCGCAGGATAGCCGAAGTAGGTTTTACTGCCTTCCAGTGAGCTGGGCACGCCACTCTGCGCCAGCACAATGGCGTCCTTGCCGATGGTAAGGTCTTTGGAAACGCCTACCTGTCCCCACAGGATCACATTGTCTTCTATGATCGCTTTACCGCCTATGCCTACCTGTGCAGCAAAGAGGCAGTTCCTGCCTATCACGGTACCGTGCCCGATGTGGATCATATTATCCAGCTTGGTGCCCTGGCCGATGATGGTATCGCCGCTTACGCCTTTATCGATGGTGCAGCCCGCACCTATCTCTACATCGTCTTCGATCACTACCCGTCCGCAGCTTTCCAGCTTGTCGTATATCACGTCGCGCTCTTTCCTTCTTTTAAAGTAAAAGGCGTCGGCGCCTATCACGGTACCGGCATGGATGATCACGTTGTCGCCTATTACGCTGTGGTCGTATATAGTAACGTTGGGATGGATGATGCAATTGTTGCCGATACGCACATGATTACCAATGAATACGTTAGGCTGTATGATGGTGTCCGGGCCTATGACTGCCGTATCGCTGATGGGTTTGGCTGCCGGCTCAAAGGGGCGGAAGCGTTTTACCAGCGATACAAATGCGCTGAAAGGATCGTCGGTAACCAGCAGCGCTTTACCTTCAGGGCAGGCTACTTTCCTGTTAATGATGATAATGGTAGCTGCTGAGTTAAGCGCCGCATCATAGTACTTCTCAAAGTCCACAAAAGAGATGTCTCCTTCCCGTACTTTATGGATCTCGTTGATGCCGCCGGCCATCAGCTTGCTGTTGCCTTCCAGCGCTGCTCCTATGATAGCGGCTATTTCGGTAACTGCAACAGGTGCTTCAAACTTCATATTGAATTGAGTTAGTGGGTGATGGTAAAAAGTGGGACAAAGATAAGAAGTAAGAAGTATGCCTATTCTTTATCCACATTTTTTTACCTGTGTGAATAAAATTTTTTGTAAAATTTTTCTTTTGTGATGAAATTCTTTTTAATATTGTGTAGGGAATTTTGTTTCCCTGTACTTACTAACCCATTCACATAACAAGAAAGTCTGATTGTTCACACGGTCAGACTTTTTTTATGTCTGCTGTGTTCCTTTGCTGGTAAGCGTTTCCGCCGATGCCTGTTTGTTCATACCGCTATCGGGCATACCTTTATCTTCGTTTTTTACCACTGTTATACCCGTTGTGCAAAGTGCAGGCGCCGCTCCCTTTTTTGCTTTTTTCAGCCCCATGAGCGCCCGGCTTCCGGGAAAAAACGGCAAGGATACCCCGGCTGCTTATAAAATCCTGTAAAAGCGGGTGCGCCGGTAACCGGAAGACTGGTTTTTGCGATTTGCAACCAGGTACCGAAATAACGTTGGCGCATATACGTTAAGAAGATGATTTTCCTTGCTAATCCTGCAGGTTAGCGGTTTTTATGATACTGTCCATATTAAGCAGGCGTATCTTTTTGCCTTCCAGTTCTATCATGCCTTCCTTCCTGAATTCGGAGAGCAAACGGATGGCGGATTCGGTAGCGGTGCCTACCAGGTTGGCAATTTCTTCGCGGGAAAGACGCACGTTCAGGGTTTGGCCGTCGCTTTCCAGTCCATAGGTTTCATGAATGAATAAAAGGGTTTCTGCCAGGCGTTCCCTTACCGGTTTCTGGGCGAGGTGGGTGATCTTAAGCTCTGCCTTACGCAGCTCGCTGGAGAGGATGCGCATCATTTCAAAGGAAAGGGCCGCATCTTTCTGGAGTACGCCCAGGAAAAGGTCCTTGGGAATGAAACATACCTGCGCGTCTTCCAGGGCGATAGCGGTAGCGGTATAGCGCTCCCCGCTCAGCAACGCCTTATAGCCCATGATGTCGCCGGCCTTTACCAGGCGGATGATCTGCTCACGGCCGTCGTCGCCGCTGTGCGACAGCTTTACCTTCCCGGAGTTGACACAGTAGATACCAAAGGAATGGGCGCCTTCCTGGAAAATGATCTGTCCCTTTTTATAAACGGAACATACTCTCGCTGTGTCGAGCGCAGCAAGATTTTCCCCCTCCGCTTTGCAGAAGATTGCACTGAAGCGGGCTTTACAATGTTGACACGTGATCTGTTGAACTGGCGTACCCATAGGCAATACCGCAAAATTACTAATTTGCAGGGCGTTCACCAAAGCCGCGTTCCTTTGTCATTACGCTATTATCTTATTTACAAACCTTACCAGGTGCTTAGCCAGTTTGGCCGGGAAAACAACAAGGCCAGCCTGGCCGATCATTTTGCCGTACCGCGGGATGTGTACCCGGTGGGCCGGCTGGATTATGACAGCGAGGGCCTGCTGATACTGACCAATGATAAGGCATTGAACCACCGGCTGCTGAACCCCCGCTTTGCACATGAGCGGGAGTACTGGGTGCAGGTGGACGGGGCCATTACCCACGCCGCTCTGGCGCAGTTGGAACAAGGCGTACAGATCACCGTGGACGGTAAGCCTTACCGCACCAGGCGATGCCGGGCCGCTTTGTTTGATACGGAGCCGCCCGTTCCGCCCCGGGTGCCGCCCATCCGTTTCCGGCAGCAGATACCGGCTCCCTGGATCCGGCTGGTCCTGCAGGAGGGCAAGAACCGGCAGGTACGGAAAATGACCGCCGCCGCCGGCTACCCTACGTTGAGACTTATCCGTTACCGTATAGCCGGGACTACCCTGGACGGACTGCAGCCGGGCGACATGCGGGAGCTGAACCGGGAGGAGCTGTACGGAATGCTTTTTTAAGTGAAAGGTGAATACCTCTCGCTATTCACTTTTCTTTGCCCTTTGCACTAATTTAGCTAGGTTTGTTACCCACAAACATCTATTATGCTGAAATCAATGACCGGCTTTGGAAGGGCTGAAATTACGCGTGGCGAAACTACGATCACGGTGGAGATCAAATCACTGAATGGAAAGCAGTTCGAGGTAAACCTGAAGCTGTCCCCCCTGTTAAGGCCTTATGAGTTTGATATCCGTGCCCAGATGCAGCAGATGCTTCACCGCGGCACCATGGATACTACCATTAACATACGGCAGAACGGGGCCACCCGCCCGGTAATGGTCAATACGGAGCTGGCCAGGTTCTATTACCAGTCCATCACCACCCTGGCCAAAGAGCTGAACCTGCCCCAGGACGATATGCTGAACGTGCTGATGAAACTGCCGGAAGTGGTGACCCCCGCTACCGAACAGATAGCTGAAGAAGAATGGATGGCGGTACAGGAGGTGTTGAAAACAGCGCTGGCCGAACTGGACGTGCACCGCCAGAATGAAGGCGCCATGCTGGAGAGCGACTTGCTGCAACGGATAGAGAACATAGAATCCTATTGCATCAAAGTACGGGAGCTGGACCCCCTCCGCAAGGACAAGATCCGGCAAAAGCTGGAGCAACTGCTGGCCGAGCACGTGGGCAAGGAGAACGTGGATGAGAACCGGCTGGAGCAGGAGCTGATCTTTTACCTGGAGAAGCTGGACATTTCAGAGGAGCTGGTACGCCTGGAAAACCACTGCCGCTACTTCAAGGAAATCCTGAACGAGCCCGAGGCGGCCAAAGGCAAGAAGCTGGGCTTTGTGCTGCAGGAGGTAGGGCGCGAAATAAACACCACCGGCTCCAAAGCCAACGATGCCGGCATACAGCAATGGGTAGTACTGATGAAAGATGAACTGGAGAAGGCCAAAGAACAAGTTCTCAATGTATTATAGAAAGTATATGAACAAAATGGCCGCAGCCATTGCTGCAGGCTGCCTGCTAATGGCCTCCTGCCTGCCCGCTAAAATGGATACCTACGAAAAGAACCTGGAAATTCCCGGGCACCGGTGGAGCTATGATCACAAGCCGGTTTTTGAAGTAACCGTATCGCCGGCAGATACCGCTTACCTGTATAACATCTACGTGAACATACGGCATACGGACGCCTACCCTTACAGCAATATATGGGTGCTGGTGGACACGCAGTTCCCCGGCGACAGCACCAGCCATCCCCGCCGGGTGGAGCTGCCCCTGGCGGATGCCAGCGGCAAATGGCTGGGCAGCGGACTGGATGATATCTATGAGCACCGCATACCCATACAGGAAAGGGCCATCCTGAACAAACCCGGCACCTACCGGTTTACCTTTGAGCAGAATATGCGGCAAAACCCGCTCCCCTATGTGATGAACGTAGGGCTACGGATAGAGAAAGCAGGACTACGGTAATGATAAAGCGCCTCTACCATAAAATGCAGGATAAGAAAGTGGTGTCGATCATCTACTTTTTTGTGCTGGCGTATACCATACTGGCCCTGGTATGGTGGGGGGTGCTCCTGTTCCTGCAAAGCGACCAGATATACAATTTTGAAAGGCAGAACCTGGACCTGCGCATAGACCGCGCCACCCACCCGGCGGAATACCGGCAGGAGCTGCAACGCATAGAAAGGGACGAGCGCATGCGCACCTTCAAGTTCTTCGGGGAGGGCGGCACCTTTTTAGGCATCATTTTGCTGGGCGCCTTTTTTGTATACCGGGCCGTAAGAAAACACATGAAGCTTACCCAGCAGCAGCAGAATTTTATGATGGCGGTGACCCATGAGCTGAAATCGCCCATCGCTGCCGTGAAGCTGAACCTGGAAACGATCCGCAAGCACCGGCTGGAGGTAGAAAAGCAGCAAAAGCTGGTGGAGAACACCATTAAAGAAACCAACCGGCTGGACCAGTTGTGTAATAACATCCTGCTGGCCTCCCAGTTGGAAACGCAGCGTTACCGCCTGTTCCGCGAGCCGCTGGACCTGTCCGCACTGCTGGAAAGCGGCGTAAAGGAAATACAGGGCCGCCTGCCCAACCATACCGTTACCACCGACATTATGCCCCATGTGTGGGTGGAGGGCGACAAGTTCATGCTGCAGATGGCGCTGAGCAACCTGGTGGAGAATGCGGCCAAGTACGCTCCCAGGCAAACCACCATTCATGTGCGGTTGTATGAGGCCGGGCAACAGTTGAAATGGCAGGTGACCGATGAAGGTCCCGGCATCCCCCCAGAGGAAAGAGAACGGGTATTCCTGAAGTTTTACCGTATTGGCAATGAGAATACGCGCAAGGCCAAGGGATCAGGACTGGGCCTTTTCCTGACCCGGAAGATCATGGAGCAGCATGGCGCTTCCATCCTGGTGAAGGACCATGTACCCGCCGGCGCCTGCTTCGAGATCAGTTGGCCGCAATATTCCGTTCAAACAGCGTAAATTTGCAGGATGAAAAAAGCAGGACCTGTCAGGTTTATTAAAACCTGACAAGTCTTAAATAAACCTTGACGAATGAAACCGAGCATGTGAATGCGAGGTTCCATGAGGCCTTTAAAAGACAAACCTTGACGAATGAAAGAAGCGACGAAAGCATCCATTTTACTGGTAGAGGATGAGGAGAACCTCCAGGAGGCCCTAAAGCTGAACCTGGAGCTGGAAGGTTATGAGGTAACCGCTGCGGACAACGGCACTACGGCCCTGAAAGCCGTCAAGAACGAATACTTTGACCTGATCATACTGGACATCATGTTGCCTGAAATGGATGGGATCGCGGTATGCGAGAACATCCGCATCCAGAACAACGATGTGCCCATTCTTTTCCTGAGCGCCCGCAACAGCAGCGCGGACCGGGTGCTGGGGCTGAAAAAGGGCGGGGATGATTATATGACCAAGCCCTTTAACCTGGAAGAGCTGCTGCTGAGGGTGGAGAAACTGATCGTAAAGAACAAGCGCATACAGGACAAGGACAGCGTACCGAACGTGTACCGCTTTGGCAACAATACCATCGACTTTGCCGCCCAGGAATGCATTGGCAAGGACGGCAAACACTTTGAGCTGAGCAAAAAGGAAACCATGCTGCTGAAGCTGCTGATAGAGAACAAGGGCGAGGTAGTGACCCGGGAAAAGATACTGCAGGTGGTATGGGGCTATAATGTATACCCCACTACGCGCACTATCGACAACTTTATCCTGAACTTCCGCAAATACTTTGAAGAGGACAGCCGCAACTCCAAATACTTCCACTCCGTAAGGGGAGTAGGGTACAAGTTTACCGACCAATAACCACTTACAACAATTTTCCCTCCGGTTGCCCGATAAATACTGCCTTGTAGTAATTAGCACTTTCCTTTAAGGATGATTTAATGGATATTTAATTAGCGTATGTAGTGTACGCAGCGGATCCTTTTGCAAACCTTATCAGTGTTACAGCATTACGATATGTCTTCAGCGGGTGATTGGCCTTACTGGCTGTTCTTTTTATTAAGTGTGGCGCTTATTTGCTATTTTTTCTTCCGGCGTGAACAAAGGATAAAGCTGGCTACCACCAAGGAAATAAACAGGCAGCAATCGATGGTTAACCTCGAACTGCATGCCTTCCAGGCGCAAATGGACCCTCATTTTATTTTCAACAGCCTGAACGCCATCCACCATTACATTCTTACCACCAGCACGGACATGGCCTCCCTGTACCTGACCCGCTTTTCCAAGCTCATGCGCCTGATGATCGCCAACTTCAACAAGGAATGGATAAGCCTGGAAGACGACCTGGAAGCGCTGGAACTGTACATACAACTGGAGCAGTTGCGCTTTGAGCCCCAGTTTGCCTACCGCCTGCACCTTTCCCCGGACGTGATCCAGCAGTCTACCCTGGTGCCCCCGCTGATCATACAGCCCTATGTACAGCAGGCTATCTGGCACCGCATCCTGCAGCGCCCCCAGAAAACCGGGGGGCAACTGGAGATATTTATCGGCAGGGACCAGGACGGCCTGTACATACAGGTAACAGACAACGGTACCCGCAATGAACTGCCCCCCACCTCCTACACCGCCGCCCAGTTGAGCCGCAACGTAGCCATTGCTGCAGAGCGCCTGCACATTATGAGCGAAAAGTACCATATGCAGGCCAGCATAGCCGAACAGGACCTCTTTGATGAAACCGCCCGGGCCAATGGCAACCGTGTAACCATAAAAATGCGGCACATTACCAGCCGCCAGTTGCTGGCAGGTTGAACCCCCACCCGGCCAAATTGCGCCGAATCCATTTTTATTTCGTAAATTTTCATGGGACAATCAGGGAGCACTAACCTATACTATACAACTATTACATCATGCGAGCTATTATAGTGGATGATGAGAAGCACTGCCGCGATGTGTTACAACTGTTATTAACCAAATATTGCCCGGAGGTGGTGGTGGAAGCCAGTTGCCCGGATGGCCCGGCAGCACTGGAGGCCATCGGCAGGTATCACCCGGAGCTGCTGTTCCTGGATGTGGAAATGCCGGGCATGAACGGGTTCGAACTGCTGGAAGCTTGTGAGCATCCCTCCTTTTCCGTCATATTTACCACCGCTTATGACCAATACGCCATCCAGGCTATCCGTCACAGTGCGCTGGACTACCTGCTGAAGCCTGTGGATAAGGATGAGCTGCTGCGGGCAGTGGAAAAGGCTGCTTCCCGGCAACTGCAGTTGACCGGCAGCAAGGTAAACAACCTGCTGGTGTTCCTGCATGAGCACCTGCAGGCCGGCGAGCGCCTGGCGCTGCCCACCATGGAAGGGCTGCGCATGGTACAGCCCCGGGACATCCTGTATTGCGAGGCAGAGGGCGCTTATACGCGGCTGCACCTGTACGCGGAGAAGACCACTTCCCTGGTTTGCCGCACATTGAAGGAGGTGGAAACGGTGCTGAAGGACAAGGGATTTTTCCGGGTGCATCACAGCTACCTGATCAATCTTTCCTTTATGGAAAAATACATTAAGGGAGACGGGGGAGAGATCGTTATGAACGACGGCAGCACCATACCGGTGTCCCGGCACCGCAAGCAGGAGTTTATGGCCCGCATTGAAAAGCTGTAGCTTTTCAATGAATTAATAATGAATAATTAAGAATTAATAATCGTAGCATGAGTGGTTAAATGAAACACTTGTGTAACCTGTATTATTAATTATTCATTCTTAATTTATTCGAACACGTTATAAACGTTTAACCTCTTCGCAAGCCACCCAGCCGGTCTTACCGTCGGCCAGTTGTACCTTGCAGAATTCCTGCGTGGCATCCAGCACCTGCACTTTCATCCCTTCATTCAGCACAAACAGGTCCTTGCCGTTCTGGTCCGGCGCCGCCTTGGCATTGATGCCGCTGCCCATTACAATGCCGGTATCATGGCTATGCGCCACGCTGTAAGTATACACCGACATAAAGAAATAGATGGCGCACAGCGCGCCTGCCACGCCTATCCCTATACGGAAAGTGCGGGTGTGGAAACGCTCTGCCAGCAGGTAGGCCAGTATGCCGGCTATCAGCAGCCAGAGCAGCAGCAGGCTGCCGGTGGTCCACCCGTTGGGGCTGTGCAGGTGCTGCCATTGCATCCACCATTTCTGGAAAAAAAGCAGGGGCAGCTCATCAGTAAATCCCTGCACGCGTTGGTTGGCCAGGGCCAGGTTATGTATCACCGCCTCGTTGTCCGGGTGGATCTGCAGGGCTTTTTCATAATTGTAGACGGCCAGCCCGGTATGGTTGCTTTTATAGTAAGCATTACCGGCATTGAAATACAGGTCCGGCAGGGAATAGCCTTCATTGATCAGTTGCTGGTAGATGCCGGCTGCTTCGCTGTACTGGTTTTGCTGGTATAGCTGGTTGGCGCGCTCGAACCGCTGCTGCGGAGCAGCCTGTTGCGCCTGCAGGGAGCCGTAGCCCGGCAGTGCAAAGCATAACAATAACAGGAGTATATAGCGTATGGCGCTCATATTAATTCTTGCTTCGTTTTTAATTCCTCTTCCAACTGGCTGATCACCTTTACAGCCTGCTGGTAGGTGCCCTGCATTTTATCATTGCTGTGCGCAGGTGCGTACAATGCCATTTCACAGTTGTCCAGCAGCTCGAAAAGCTGGTGGGTGTTCTGCCCGTTAATGTGCCGGGAGCTGAGCTTGTCCTGTACCAGTTGCTTGTTCAGGTCTGCAAAGGGTATGTGCAGCTTGTGGCTCAGGTAGCCCCATATGGCGCGGGAAGTTTCTTCGTAAAAAGCATGTTCCTTTCCTTCTTTCAGGTAGCGGGCGGCCAGCTCCAGCCGTTTCAGCGCGGCTTTGTTGGCATAGCGGTGCTTCAGCACATCCGCATTGTTCTGCCGGTAGTTAAGGCGGCGGCGGTACAGTATGCCAGCACCCAGGGCCAGCAGCGGTATCAGCAGCAGTATCCAGTACCAGGTGCTGCCCAGTAGGAATGCGGCATCCTTTACCCAGTGCTGCGGCGTTTTACGAACGGGGATCAGCACGTTCTTGTCCACGCTGAAGTCCTCCTGGTCCCTTTTGGTCTGTTTGCCCGGGCTTACATTTACCGTAAATGCCTGTGACCTGATGGTTTTGTAAGCCTTGGCAGCCGGGTCAAAGTAAGAGAACGCTACCGGCGGAATAGTTTGCTGCCCGGCTTCCAGCGGCATCAGTGCAAACTCAAACTGCCGGCTGCCACTGAGCGGGTTGCTGTTCTTTTCAATATTGTCCGTTACTTTCGGGTCGTACTTTTCAAAGCTGCCCGGCACGTCTACTTTGGGCGCATTCAGCAGGTTTACGTTTCCCTGCCCGGAAATGACTACTTTCAGCGTAAGCGCATCATCGGTGGTCAGCTCCTTTTTGTCGATGCCGGCGCTCATTTTGAAATTGCCTACTGCGCCGTTAAAGCTGATGGGCCGGGTATCTACCGGCAGGGGTTTTACCTCGATCTTTACCGGCGTGCTCTGTATCTTGTAGGGCACATCCTCATACGTTACCTCCGGCCGGTTAAAGAAGTCGTCAAAGAAAGGATCGTTAAACGGATCACGGAAGCCGGGATCATTAAAGAAGTCTTCAAAAACGTCCCGTGGCCGGTTGCGCCGGTTGTTATCCTGCACCAGCTTTACCAGCCTTACCTGGTTGTCCACCTCCACGGGGTCCAGCTCCAGGGTGCCGGACTGCAGCGGGAACAGGAGGGTTTTGCGGATGGTAAACACCTTAAAGAGCTTGCCGTTCAGCCGTTCCGTGGTAGCCTGCGGCGGGTTGGGCAGCTCAATATCCTTGGCGGAGAAACCTTTGAAGGCGGGTACCCGGGTTACGCTGGAATTGGTAGGCAGGCGGGTATACAGTTTATATGTGGCAGTTAGCTGCTCCCCTTCGTATACATTGGTTTTGTCCACTTCTACTTTCAGGAAAATGTTCTTGCGCAGTTTGGCATCCACATCCTCTCCTTTCCGCAAAATGCCCTCCGCCACATCTTCATCGCCAATACCCGGCGGGGCACTGCGCCTGGGCGGGAAACCCGGTGCAGTGGCGGGTGGCGGCGCCTGTGCTGCTCCTGTTGACCCTTTGATCACTTCTATGGTAACCGGGTTGGAGCGCACCATGTTGCCATCCACCCGCGCGGTGGCGCCCGGCAGGGTAAAATTGCCCACGCGCTTGGGCTGCAGCACATAAATAAGCGCAATATATTCTGAGCGCTTGCCGTTAAATATAGACTGGCCCTGCACCTGGGAAGGGCCCTGCAGTATCTCAAAATCGTTAAGGGAAGGGGGGTGAAAGCCGGATACATTCGGGGCGTTCTCCAGCATGAACTGTATCTGAAATGGCTCATCCTGGGCCACACGGGTACTGCTTACATTGGTGGTGAAGCGGAACTCCTGGGCCGCTGCAGAAGCCAATATACCCAAACAAAAAAAGAGGGACAGGCCCCACTTTCTCATATAAACCTGACTAACCATCATATCGCTTGACAAATTTAACCAAAGCCTAAGCCGTGATGCGTAATTTCCCGTTAAAAGTTAGTTAAAAAAATAATAAAATATGATGATGGAATCATTTACTGGCAAGGATTTCCGCTCATTAACCAATGTCTCCCAGCACAGGCCTTAGCACCACTTCCTCCACCACGGTTTGTGCTGCCAGCGTATAGGAAGCCCATACAATGTCAGCGATGTCCTCCGGCTCCATCATCCGGTCCGGCGGCGCTTCAAAGCCTTCCCAGGAGGCCGTAAGCGTGGGGCCGGGGCTTACGGAAGTTACCTTGATATGATGCGGTTTCAGCTCTTCCCGCAGGTTCCTGGAAAATCCCAGCAGCGCAAATTTGGTAATGCTGTAAGCCCCGCCGTTAGGGTAGGCTTTATAGCTGGCGGTGGAGCAGAGGTTAAAAATGTGGCCCTGCCGCTGCGCTATCATGGCAGGCAGCAATTGCCGGGTAAGATGGTAGGCGCTGTACACGTTTACCGCCATCATATTTTCCAGCAGGCCTTCCGGCTCCTGGTGCAGCGCGCCTGGCACAAAGATGCCGGCATTGTTCACCAGTATGTCCACCGCGGGGAATGTGGCGTTGATCCTGGCGGCAAAGTCCAGCACCTGCTGCTTGTCGCCCATGTCTACGGGAATGGCCAGTACCTGCACGGCGGGGTACTGCTGCCGGATGGCCGCAGCCGTTGCTTCCAGTGTAGCGGCATTCCTGGCACAAATGGCAATGTTACAACCCTCTTTTGCCAGCTTTTCCGCAATCGCTTTTCCTATGCCTTTGCTGGCGCCTGTAATAACTGCATGCATACACAATGGTTAAAAACCGGAAAATAAGAAAAAAATACGCATATCTGCACATCCGCGCATTAGTGCGTAACTTTGCTTTCGTAATGAAGTACAAGCATATTTTCTTTGACCTGGACCACACGCTATGGGATTTTGAGACCAACTCCTACCAGACTTTACAGGAACTGTATCATCACTTTGACCTGGGCAGCCGGGGCGTGCCGTCCTTTGATGCGTTCTATAACAGCTATGTAGTGCACAATGAGCAGTTGTGGGACCGTTTCCGCAAAGGGTTCATTAACCGGAATGAGCTGCGCACCAAGCGTTTCCGTATGGCTTTGCTGGATTTCAAGATAGGGGATGAAAAGCTGGCTGCTTCCCTGGGCAGCCTGTTCCTGGAGATACTGCCCACCAAAACGGCCTTATTTCCCTACACGGCGGAAGTGCTGGGCTACCTGAAAGAAAAACAGTACCCGCTGCACATGATCACCAACGGCTTTGAGGAAACGCAATTGCAGAAGATGCGCAATGCAGGCATTGACCATTACTTTACGCATATCATTACCTCGGAAGTGGCTGGAAGCCTGAAGCCTTACCGGGAAATATTTGATTTTGCCGTTACCCGGGCGGCGGCTACTGTTACGGACTGCATCATGATAGGGGATGCGCTGGACCTGGACATTGCCGGTGCGCATAATGTGGGCATGGACCAGGTGTATTTCAACCCGAAGATACCGGCTACCGGTATACAGCCTACGTACACGATCTCCTGCCTGAGCGAGCTGAAAACGATATTCTGATAGCAGGAAACAGGAAGTAAAAGCCACAAGCCTCAGATCATACTAAAGGGTATGCCTGAGGCTTGTGTTTTTATAGATATAATAGCATACTGCCTAGCTTTCCTTGCGGGCGGCAGGCGCCGGTTGCGCAGCGGGCTCTTTTTTTGCTGCTTTGGCGGCAGCGGCGGCGCGCAGGCTGGCGGTTTTGGTAGGCTGCATACAGCAGGCTTTTCCTTTGGCGGTCTGCTCCTTTTTGCAGCAGGCTTTCCCGTCTTTTTTGCAGCAGGCCTTTTCCGCGGGTTTGTCCTGGGCCAAGGCCGCGCTGCTGATCAGCAGTACGGTAGCCAGGCTGAGAAATATTGGTTTCATTTGTATCAGGTTTATCTTACGGGTTACTAAAGATAATGTTTTTACAGTTGCGCGATCACGGTTTGCCCGCCTTTTACGGTTTGTTCCAGCGCTACTTTTACCGGGGTGCCCGGCGGCAGGAAAATATCCACCCGGGAGCCGAATTTGATAAAGCCCAGCTCTTCGTTCTGCTTTACCTGCTGGCCGGCCTTCAGGTAGTTGACAATACGCCGGGCCAGTGCGCCGGCTATCTGCCGTACTAGTACGTCGGCCTTTTCATTGCCGATCACCACGGTGTGCCGTTCGTTTTCCGTAGATGATTTGGGATGCCAGGCTACCAGGTATTTGCCGGCATGGTACTGCGACAGCTTTACCTCCCCGCTGATGGGGTTCCGGTTTACGTGCACATTGGCAGGGCTCATGAAGATGGATACCTGCAGGCGCTTGTCCTTGAAATACTCCGGCTCATAGGTCTCTTCTATTACCACTACCTTGCCGTCGCAGGGTGAAATGACCAGGGACTCGTCCTCGTTCATTTTCCGGAGCGGAATGCGGAAGAAGGAAACAATGAAAAGGAACAGGATCACGGACACGATCAGGAAGCCCCAGCTAAAAGCCGGTAAATGCCCGAGAAAATAAAATACAGCCACATTGAGCAATGCCAGCACCACCAGGGTGAGTAGAATGGTGCCCAATCCTTCTCGATGGATCTTCATGTTGTTTGTCGGTTTATTTGCTTTTTAGGTTTATCAGTATACGAAGGTAGTATAATTACGAATCTGCTTTGGAATGCGGCAATTAATAATTCGTAATTTATTTGTTATCAGGCTATCATAAAAGACTGTACGTAAAGCCAGGCAAAGGGGGCCGCCAATAGCAGTGAATCAAAACGGTCCAGGAAACCGCCGTGCCCGGGCATGATATTGCCGGAGTCCTTTACGCCGGCCATCCGCTTCAGCTTGGATTCCAGCAGGTCGCCCGCAGTGCCGAACACGGCTGCAATACCTGCCAGCGCTAGCCAGTGCTGCAGGTCCAGCCACTGCCGCCCCCAGTAATAGCCAAATATGCCGGCCACCGCAATGGCCAGCACCATGCCCCCCACGGAGCCTTCCGTGGTCTTTTTAGGGGAAATGGCCGGGAAGAACGGCGTTCGTCCTATCAGGGAGCCGATGATATAAGCCATGGTATCATTGATCCAGATAAAGCAGATCAGCAAAAGCGGGATCATCCAGCCCGGCTGCATGCCGGTGGAGCTACCGGTAAAACGGATGACGCCGGCGCTCAGCCGCATGTCTATCAGCAGGCCCAGGGACAGCGTGATATAGAGCAGGCCCAGGGCGGAATAACCAATGTTCTTCAGGGAAAAGTCCTTGCCCAGCAGGATCTCGCCCATGGGCAGCACCAGCAGGAAGATAACGGCCAGCCACCATCCCATAAAGCCCAGGGAGATGCCGGTAGTACCGAAGGACTCGCCGGTAAAAGCCATTATAATAGCGCAGCTTGCCACCAGCACTCCGTAGCGGTGCCAGCCGGACACCTCGCGGTAGCCGGTATCGATAGCGCGCACCAGCTTAAAGTACTCCTGTAAGGCAAAGAAGTTTACCAGGAAAAACAGCAGGAAAAAGGTAAAAGGGCTCCATAAAATACCCCCCAGCATCACTGCCACAAATACCAGCGCGGAGGCGGTGCGGGTGAAAAAAGTCTTCATTGTTAAAATTTAATATGAGTTTTTGAAGTAAGAAGTACGAGGTAAGATGTATGAAATGGCAGGCATCCTATTTCCTGCTTCTTACTTCCTTTCTCCTATTAACTCCAAAGCCTGCGCCTGCTGTGATACATGCACGTACACTTCTGCCAGTCCCGGCAGGGCCTGTACGTAGGAAGAGTCCTGCCGGTTCAGCAATACGGCGTTGATGCCGTTTTCCAGCAACAGGCCCTTTACGATCTCTGCTTCAAAGGGCCGGTCTGTTGCGAATACTTTGATCCAGTCTTTTTCCATTTATTCCGTGTTTGTTGGTTGTTCCGGCAATTTAGCACGTTTGCGCAACACCCACAAAAGCGAAAGCGTGACCAGTAGGCTGATCAGGCCTATGTACCAGGAGGTGGTGCCTGTTTTGGCCGGATCTTCCGTGATCACTTTTACCTGGTACAGGTACACCGCCATCACCTGTATGCCGTTTACCAGGAAGTGCCCGGCGATAGACAGCCACAGGTTGCCGCTCAGCAGGTAAATGGATCCCAGCAGGAAGCCCAGCAGCAGGCGGGGCACAAAGCCCAGCAGTTGCATGTGTATGGCGCTGAAAAGTATGGAGGTGATCAGTACGGCCAGCCAGGGGAGCTTTACCATTTGTGTGAAAAGCCGCTGCAGCACGCCCCGGAAGAATAGCTCCTCTGCAATGGCGGGGAGCACGGCTATCAGCAGCAGGTTTATCAGCAGGTCTGTTACCCGGGGCATCTGCAGCATGCGCTCTACCAACTGGTCTGCCTGCTCTTCCATTTGCCGCATGGATGCCGGCACATCCCAGCTCCGGTTCCATTCTGCCGTAAGGTCTACGGCCCACAGTGAGCAATACATGATCAAAATGGATAATATTACAGGCAGCGCCCGCGGCCGTTTATGCAGGCCCAGCCAGGCCGCCGGCTTTGGATCGGTGAGATAGGCAAAGAGGAGGGCGGGCACTAAATAAACTATCAAAGTGTATAAAAATTGTACTAATTTCAAATAGCCGATAACTTTAGGACCGGTGGCGCCGCTACTCTGCAGTTGTTCGATGGTATAACCGCTCAGCGCAGGGAACCCGGTGTACAGGAAAGTACCATAAAGCAACATAAAGCCGATAAAGATCCCAAGAAAGGTGGCAAATTGTATGGAAGGGGAAGACTGTTTAAGATAGCCGGTCATAGATGTTAGCTGTATTAAATTTGCGTAAATTTACAGCGCTAAAACCAGTTGGCAATAGTTTACTGACCTATAACCCTGCAGCTACTGAATTATATTAAAAAAAGATGATAAGGATTGCAGGTGAACATTTGCCGCCTCCGGCTGTTTTTGAAAGAGTAGCAGCGGGAGAATAAAAAGATTTCAAACAACAAATCAGTAACTTATAAAGCACTGGCAGGATCAGACATTAAACAGATGAAACCGGGCATGATAAACAGTTCTCGCACATGGACATGTAAATGCGAGGTTCCATCTGGCCGTTGAAAAGACGAATATTAACAGATGAAATGGTAGATTGTAACGTTTACGGGTAAACCCCAAATTCACGTTTACTAAAAATTACTTTCACATGGCCACATTTAAAAACCTGAAAAACGAAGTCTGGAAAGACTTGCAGATCAAAAACAAATCTGCCTTGCGCAAGCGATATGCCGTGTCTAACATGGGGAGGGTTGTCAGTTACAACGAGAAGATAGAGGATGGCAAGCTATTATCCGGCTCTACCGTGGAAGGATACACTGTTCTGAATGTAAAACCGGCAGATAGCTATCAGTCGCTGTACCTGCACCGGGAGGTAGCCAAGCTGTTCAACAAGCGCCCGGGACGTTCCTATAAATACGTAATACACCTGGACTACGATAAAAAGAACAACAAAGCGTCCAACCTGCGCTGGGCCACCAAAGAGGAAATGGAAAAGCACCAGCAGAAAAGCCCGGCCAAGCTGGCTTACAAGGAAAAGCAGCGCAACCGCCTGAAGGGGCTGAAGCTGAACGTAAACAAGGTGAAAAGTATCAAACGCCTGCTGGCCAAGCCCGGCAAGCGCACCATGAAACAGATCGCAGAGCAGTTCGACATCAGCGAAATGCAGTTGTACCGCATCAAGAGCGGCGAGAACTGGAGCCACGTAAGTCTGGATTAAAGCCTGGCTTTCCAGGAATGATCATAAATGATGTTGTCTGACTAAGGCCATACTGCCCCGTTTTACGGCGGGACGGATGGCCTTAGTTAATTTCCGCGCATTATATTTTACTTTTGTCCAAATCAAAAAGAGGATATGTCAGCCAAGAAAATTGCCATCATAGGAGGAGGTAACCTGGGATCAGCGATTGCGCAGGGGGTGCTGAAAAGCGGATTTGTCAGCGCATCAGATATCATTATCACCAAACGTAATCTTGCCACATTAGCCGGCCTGCAGCAGCAGGGCGTGCAGGCGGAAACGGATAACGCACGCGCCATTGCCGCGGCAGACGTGATCATTGTAGCATTAAAGCCCTATAACGTAAAAGAGGTGCTCAGCCAGTTCAAAAGCGCTTTTGACCCCACCCGGCAGATGCTGGTAAGCGTAGTGACCGGGGTAAGCATGGACGAGCTGGAGCAGATAGCCGGTAAAGGCATGCCGGTGGTAAGGGCCATGCCCAATACCGCCATTGCCATACAGGAGTCCATGACCTGCATCTGCCACCGGAACACTACGGCGGAACAGGCGGTATGGATCAAGGAGCTGTTTGACCAGCTAGGCGTGACCGTAAGCATAGATGAAAAGCTGATGGACGCGGCCACCGTACTGGGCGCCTGCGGCATTGCCTATGCGCTGCGCTTTATACGGGCCAGCATACAGGGGGGCATTGAAATAGGCTTTGACGTGCAGACGGCCAACCTGATTGCCGCACAAACCGTGAAAGGAGCCGCCGCCCTGCTGATCAGCGGCAACCGGCACCCGGAAGAGGAAATAGACAAGGTAACCACGCCCAAAGGCTGCACCATTGCCGGCCTGAATGAAATGGAGCACCAGGGCTTCAGCTCTTCACTAATAAAGGGAATCACCGTTTCTTATAACAAGATCGTGAAGGGATAAGAAATTCCAAACTCCAAATCCCAAATTCCAAGTTCCAAATCCCAAATTCCAAACAGGAACACAGATGCTTCAACTAAATGCAGCCTGATTTTACTTTTGACGCACTTCCGCTGTTTGGAATTTGGGATTTGGAACTTGGGATTTCCCCGTTGGGATTTGGAGTTTTCAGACCATCTCCTGTTTAGGGTAGTCAAAAAAGAGGAACTTCTTGTGGCCCCGGTCAAAATCTTTCCAGGAGGAAATATCGGCTTCCACGGCAAAGATGCCGGCGGTAGGCACATTGTCTATCCGGATCTCTTCGGTCAGGTAGTTGGCAAAATCGGTGATGCCCGGGTTGTGGGCAAAAATGGCGACTACGTCAAAATCATCGTCAATTTTGGTGATCACTTTCAGGAAGGTAGAAGCGTAGCACAGGTACAATTCTTCTTCCAGCAGGATGGCCTCTTTGGGATACTTCCACTCCCGGGCCATGATCTTGGCGGTAGTGCGCGCGCGCTTGGCGGGACTGGAGATGATCAATTCCGGTACCATTCCCTTGTGCATCAGCCGGCCGGCCATTTCAGGAGCATTCTGTTTGCCGCGTTTGTTCAGGGGCCTGTCGAAGTCATCCTGGTCAGGGTCGTTCCAGCTCGATTTTGCGTGGCGGATGAGGAGCAATGTTTTCATCTGTCATGCAGGTTTCATATGCTGAAAACCATTAATAACCATAACGAAAATACGGATTTTCAGTATTAGCAGAAAGTTAAAGCCTTACTGCAATCCGGCAGCCAGCCGCAGCGCGATTTAAAATAAAATTAACACGCAGTAGTTGCGGAAGTAATATTACTTATTCTTGGAATATGTGAAGCAGGCCCCTTGATCAATAGCCCCGCTCATTCCTGCCCTCCATGTAGTTCATAAAAGCCTTGTTCACCACGCGGTTACCGCCCGGCGTAGGATAGTTGCCGGTAAAGTACCAGTCGCCCAGGTTATTGGGGCAGGCTTTGTGCAGGTTCTCAATGGACTGGTAGATCACGTCTACTTTGGCATTGATCCCTGCGGGGGTGATGATCTCGGCTATTTTGGCGGACAGCTCTTCCGGCGTAAAGGGCTTGTAGATGTTGCGCACCACGTTCTGCGCATGCAGGGTGTTGGTACGCTGCAGCTCCTTGCACAGGCCATAGGCTTCCTGCAGGATGTATTCCTTGCCCTGTTCCTTCAGCAGGGCAATGGCGGCCTGGAAAGCCACGAAATCGCCCATTTTGCTCATGTCTATGCCATAGCAGTCCGGGTAGCGGATCTGGGGGGCGGAGGAAATGATGATAATGCGCTTCGGTCCCAGGCGGTCCAGCATTTTGATAATGCTTTCGCGCAGGGTGGTGCCGCGCACAATGGAGTCGTCTATCACGGCCAGGGTGTCAATGCCGGGCCGTACGGTGCCGTAGGTGATGTCATATACGTGCTGCACCATTTCATTACGGCCGGCATCTTCGGCAATAAAGGTGCGCATTTTCACGTCCTTGATGGCGATCTTGTCTATACGTACCCGGCGGTTCACCATTTCGGTGAGCCTGGCCTCGTCATAGTCCTTGCCCCAGGAAAGGATGCGTTCCACCTTAATGCGGTTCAGGTAGTCTTCCATGCCTTTTATCATGCCGTAGAAAGCTACTTCTGCGGTATTGGGTATAAAGGAGAAGATGGTATTGCGCAGGTCGTTGTCAATGGCTTTCAGCACGGTTTCGGACAGGTTGTAGCCCAGGCCGGACCGTTCCTTGTAGATCTTTTCATCGTTGCCGCGGGAAAAGTAGATCCGCTCAAAGCTGCAGGCTTTGCGCTCCTGCGGCTCCAGTATCTGCTCTATGCTGTACTCCCCGTCGTTCTTAACAATGAGGGCATTGCCGGGCATCAGCTCCAGCACCTCGTTCTCGCCCACATTGAAGGCGGTACGAATGGCGGCCCTTTCGGAGGCGGCTACGATCACATCATCGTTAATATAGTAGTAGGAGGGGCGTATGCCATGGGCATCGCGCATAACAAAAGCATCGCCGGTGCCGATGAGGCCGCACACATGGTAGCCCCCGTCAAACATGGAGAAGGCCTGCCGGAGGATATGCTTTACATCCAGCCCGTTGCGGCGCACCTCGTCTTCCTGGCAGAGGAAGTGATGCACTACTTCCAGCATGGCGGCCAGGTCGCTGTTGCGGTGCACTTCACCGGGATCTACGTTCACAAACCGGAACAGCTCGTCGGCATTCACCAGGTTAAAGTTGCCGGCAAGGGTAAGATTGCGTGCAGGAATGGTATTATAGCGGACAAAGGGGTGGCAGAGCTCTACATTGTTCTTGCCCTGGGTGGCGTAGCGCAGGTGCCCCATCAGCAGTTCGCCAAGGAAGCGCACGTGCCCTTTCATGAGGCCCGGGTATTTGGTGATCTCGGGCTGGTATTTTTCAATTTCCTGTATCTCGTCGCGGATCTTGCCGAAAATATCGCCGATGGCTTGCGGTGCGCTGCTGCGCATGCGCTGCATAAACGGCACACCGGGTTCCGTGTTGAGCTTTACAGTGGCTATACCCGCCCCATCCTGGCCACGGTTATGCTGCTTTTCCATCAGCAGGTACAGCTTATTGAGTCCAAAGAAAACCGTCCCGTATTTTTGTTGATAATAAGAGAATGGTTTTCTTAATCTTATGAATGCAAGGCCGCATTCATGCTTTATCGCTTCACTCATCCCGGTTTGAAATTGAAAGCGCAAAGTTACGGCTAAAAAATTCCAAATCCCAAAATCCAAATTCCAAAATAAAATGCAGGGCTACAAGTAAAGGACATTTCCCTTTAATTCAGGAGACTATCCCCGTCGTTTGGGATTTGGATTTTGGGATTTGGAATTTTCTACTGCTTGGCCGTACTGGCCAGCCAGGTGGAGATGTGGCCACAGTTCCTGTACTCATCATCCACGTGTATATAGTAGGTAGGTATCTTCTCCATCAGCCATTTGTTCACGGCCTCCCCCTGCTTTATCTGCAGGGTTCGCTGCTGTACGCGGGCATAGTCGTCCTGCAGGTTCTCCCGGTGCGGCTGGGTGCGTGTTTTCAGGTACACCAGGCGCACGGCGGTACGGCCCTGCTCGTCGGTGAACTGCACAGGGGCGGATATCTGGCCCGCCTTCAGGGTGTCCAGCATCAGCACAATATCGCGGGTGGAGGGATCGTCCAGTTGATCGATTGTGATAAAGGTGCCGCCTGTCATCCTGTTCTGCAGCATGCCGCCATCAAATTTTGCCATCTGGGCGTCGCTGTACTTGGCCACTGCTTCGCCAAAGTTGTAGCGGTGCTCCATAATGGCCGTGCGGATGGTATCCAGCTTTTTGGTGGCCAGCGCTATATCGGAGCTGGTAATGTTGGGTTTTACCAGGATATGCTGTACGGTAATATGGTCGCCCTGCCGCTTCAGGCACTGTATCAGGTGGTACCCGAACTGGGTTTTCACCGGTGAGGAGATCTCTCCTTCTTTCAGGCGGAAAGAGGCCGCCAGGAAGTCAGGGTCCCAGGTGCCTTTATCGTTGCGGTTCAGGATATAAATACCTTTATTTTCCTTTACCCCCGGGTCTTCCGAATAGAGGATGGCCAGGGAGCTGAAATCGGCTTCTTTGCTTTCCACCCTTTTCCGGAAATCCAGCAGGCGGTCTACCGCGTACTGCTCCATTTCCCGGGTGGCTTTGGGCAGCACCACCAGCTGGCCTACTTCCAGCTCGGATTCATAGAACGGGAGGCTGTCCTTCGGAATGCTCTCATATTCCCGCTGCACTTCAGAGGGCGTTACCTTGATGGCGTCCACGATCTTGTCGCGCATGGCTTTGGCCAGCAGGCCTTCCCGGATGGGTTGGCGGAAACGCTCGCGTAACTGGTAGATGGAGTACCCGGTCACTTCCTTCATTTTTTCCCGGGAGCCGTAAAGGTCCTCGAAATAACGGATACGGTTCTCTATCTGGCCGTCCACGTCGGCGTCGCTGATGGGCAGGCTGTCCCGTTCTGCCTGCAGCACCATTACTTTCTGGGCAATGATCTGCTCCATAATGGTGCAGGCGGCATTGGGCGGCAGCGTATTATCCGGCGTATTACGCTGCATGTTCATTAATTCGCCGTCTATATCGGATTTCAGGATGATCTTGTCCCCAACAATGGCCGCAATCTTATCTGCCACCATTTTTTGCTGCGCCGCAGCTGTTTGCCACAGCAGCAGGACCCCTGCAGATAATGCCAAAAATTTGTTCATACTAACGAATGCAGTGTGTTTCATGCGCGGTTTCAAAAATAACCAATAAACCAGCGGCAGTAGTGCATCCTGCCGGTTTTAACAAAACTTTATTACACTAAAAATATATAAAGCAACGAAGCCGAAAGCTTGTGCAACAGGTTGTTACGGCTTTCAGCTTCGTTGCTTTATGCTTTTGGCTTTACAGTGTACGTTTTACTTCCACTTCCTCAAATCCTTCCACTATATCGCCTACTTTGAGATCGTTGTAGTTCCTGATACTTAAACCGCACTCCATGTTGGACACTACTTCTTTCACGTCGTCCTTGTAGCGTTTCAGGGAGCCCAGCTCGCCGGAGTAGATCACGATACCCTCGCGCACCAGGTTTACCCTGGTATTGCGGGTAAGCTTACCATCCAGCACAAAGCAGCCGGCTACGGTCACCTTGTCGAAGCGGTAGGTTTCGCGTACTTCCACGTTGGCCACTACCTTCTTCTCTATTTTCGGCTCCAGCATGCCTTCCATGGCGCTCTTCAGCTCGTCTATGGCGTCGTAGATGATGGAGTAGGTACGTATCTCGATGTTCTCTTTCTCTGCCAGCTTGGCGGCCTGTGAAGACGGGCGCACCTGGAAGCCCACAATGATGGCGTCTGAAGCAGTAGCCAGCAGTACGTCCGATTCGGTGATCTGGCCTACGGCCTTGTGCACCACGCTGATGGCTATCTCCTCGGTAGACAGTTTCTGCAGGGAGTCGCTCAGCGCCTCTACGGAACCGTCAAAGTCACCTTTGATGATGATATTCAACTGTTTGAAGTTGCCCAGCGCCAGGCGGCGGCCAATTTCATCCAGCGTAATGTGCTTCTTGGTGCGGATGCCCTGTTCGCGGATGATCTGCGCGCGGCGGTTGGCCACATCCTTGGCTTCCGCCTCGTCTGCGTACATCTTGAACTTCTCACCCGCCTGCGGGGCGCCGTTGAGGCCCAGCAGCTGCACCGGTGCGGAGGGGCCGGCTTCGTTGATCCGCTGGCCGCGTTCATTGAACATGGCCTTGATCTTACCATAGAAGGCGCCGCTCACGATGGTGTCTCCCTGGCGCAGGGTACCGTTCTGTACCAGGCCGGTGGCCACATAGCCGCGGCCTTTGTCCAGGGATGCTTCTATGATGCTGCCGGAGCCTTCGCGTCCGGGGTTGGCCTTCAGCTCCAGCAGTTCTGCTTCCAGCAGTATTTTTTCCAGCAGCACGTCGATGTTCAGACCGCTTTTGGCAGAAATTTCCTGGCTCTGGTATTTACCGCCCCAGTCTTCCACCAGCAGGTTCATCTGTGCCAGCTGTTCCTTGATCTTTTCAGGATTGGAGCCTTCCTTGTCCACTTTGTTGATGGCAAACACCATGGGCAGCCCGGCTGCCTGTGAGTGGGAGATGGCCTCACGCGTCTGGGGCATGATGGCGTCGTCCGCTGCAATCACGATCACGGCGATGTCGGCTACCTTGGCACCGCGGGCACGCATGGCCGTAAAGGCTTCGTGACCAGGGGTATCCAGGAAGGTGAGCTTTTTACCGTTGGCCGTAGTTACCTGGTAGGCCCCGATGTGCTGGGTAATGCCCCCTGCCTCACCGGCTACCACGTTGGCGTTACGGATATAGTCCAGCAAAGATGTTTTACCATGGTCTACGTGACCCATGATGGTCACAATAGGCGCTCTTGGCACCAGGTCCTCTTCTGCATCCTCTTCTTCTTCTTCTTCCACTTCCTCCACGTCGTCCAGGCCAATGAATTCCACTTCGTAGCCAAATTCGCCGGCTACCAGTTCTATCACCTCTGCGTCCAGGCGCTGGTTGATGGATACCATGATGCCCAGGCCCATACATTTGGAGATCACTTCTGCAAAGCTTACGTCCATCAGGTTGGCCAGCTCGCTCACGGAAATAAATTCCGTTACCTGCAGCTTGTTGTCCTCTGCATTTTGGTTGGCCATCTGTTCCGCCAGCTCGTTACGTTTGTCGCGGCGCTGTTTGGCTTTGGTGCCTTTGCCGCGTCCACCGCCACCCAGCTTGGCCATGGTTTCCTTGATCTTGTTCTGGATCTCGTTCTTATCAATTTCTTTATCCTCCTGGCGTTTGTCGCGTCCAAATCGGTCGCGGCCTGTTCCGCGTCCACCACCACCGGGTCCGCGTCCGCCGGGCCCACGGTTGGGCGCTGCATGCGGGCGGCTGGGGCCTTGTCCGGGCGGGCGGTTGCCGCCCCCTTGTCCGCGGTGGCCTCCCTGTCGGTTGTCGCCGGGGCGGTTGCCGCGGGTGGCCGGTGCGCCGGCCCCATCGCGTTTATCGTCCTTGGAGAAGTCTTTCGGTTGTATAGGCTCCGGTTTCTTTTCGATGATGATACGCTTGCGTTTGCGCTTTTCATCATTCCGGTTGCCTTTGTTATCGCGCCGGTCGGACTGTACGGGCAGGTTGATCTTGCCGATCACCTTGGGCCCGGTCAGTTTTTGCGCCTGTATGTTCTCGATCACATTGTTACCGTTTTCATCCTGCTCGGCATCCTGGGGCGCCTGCGGCTTTTCTTCCGTTGCGCCAGGTTCGTTGCCTTTGGCCGCCACCGGTTCGGGTGCGGCTTCCGGCGCAGGCTTTGCGGTCGCTGTGGGCTTTTCTTCCCTGGGCGGCGCAGGCGGCTGGGCAGCAGGTTTTTCCGTTGCTTCCGGTGCGGCAGGTTTTTCTTCCTGCGGGGCCGGGGCCTTTGTTTCAGGTTTTGCGGCAGCAGGGGCGGGAGGCGCAGGTTTTTCTTCCTTCACCTCTTTGGTTTCCGGTGCTGTGGCTTCCGGTTGTACGGAAGGCTGGGGTTTGGGCTGGGCTTTTTCCTCCGCGGGTTCCTCCTTTTTAACAGCAGGTTTTCTACCCTGGAGCGCGTCCAGATCTATGGTTGCCACCACTTTAGGTCCGTTTAGTCGGGGTGTTTCTGGTTTCCTTACTTCAGCCGGTTGTTCGGCTGCTTCTGTTTTAGGCGGCTCTTGCGCTGCTACAGGCGGTACTTCCGGTTGTTCGGCCGCTTTAGCGGGCCGTGGTTCCGGTGCCGGTTCCTGTTTCGGTTTTTCAGCCGGGGGCGGTGTTGCTTCTTCCGGAGCGGGTTCTTCTTTTTTGGCCGCTTCTTTCTTCTTGCTTGCTGCTTCTGCCGCTTCCTTCTCCTTTTTCTTCATTGAGTCTAACACGCTTCCTTTGGGCAGGGCTATCTGGTCGCTTTTGCGTTTATTAGCCTTGTCCTGCTGGAATTCCGACTGCAGGGCTGCATACATTTCAGCCGTCAGGCGGGCATTGGGCGAGCCAAAGCCGTCTGTAGAATAGCCCTTATTGCCAAGGAACTCGATGAGTGTATCCTTGCCAATATTGAACTCCTTGGCGGCAGCCAGCAATCTGGGTGTGTTGTTTGTTACTTCGGGCATATTAAAATTATCTCGGGCCTCCCCTTTTATCCGCCGGAGGCGGATTCCATTTTTTACATTTAAAAATAACGCAAATATATTCATTCCATGCTAAGCGAACCCTGATCCTGGGAAGGTTTCCGGACGGGGTACGCTATTCCTTGTCGAATTCCTCCTGTAATATTCTTCTAACGTCTCTTACGGTTTCTTCTTCCAGATCGGAGCGGCGCACCAGTTCTTCCGTGGTAAGATCCAGCACGCTGCGCGCCGTATCGCAGCCAATGCGTTTCAGTTCATCGATGATCCATTCTTCAATTTCGTCTGCAAATTCTTCCAGGTCCACGTCAAATTCCGCCTGTTCCATTTCTTCATCGCGGAACACGTCAATTTCATATCCCGTCAATTCGCAGGCCAACTTTATGTTGACGCCTTTTTTACCGATGGCCAGGGATACCTGGTCGGGTTTCAGGTAAACGGCGGCGTACTTGTTCTCATTATCTACCTCCTGGCGGCTGATCTTAGCGGGTGTTAAGGCGCGCTGAATAAGCAACTGGATGTTGGCAGTATAGTTAATGATGTCAATGTTCTCATTCCGGAGCTCTCTTACGATACCGTGAATGCGGCTGCCTTTCATACCTACGCAGGCGCCTACGGGATCGATACGGTCATCATAGGATTCTACGGCTACCTTGGCTCTTTCGCCCGGTTCGCGTACGATCCTCCTGATCACGATAAGCCCGTCAAAGATCTCCGGCACCTCAATTTCCAGCAATTTAGCCAGGAAGGAAGGATGTGTACGGGAGAGAATGATGAGGGGAGCATTGTTTTTCAGTTCCACTTTCTTAACAACCGCCCTTACGTTCTCTCCTTTTTTGAAATAGTCGGTCGGAATTTGTTCAGATTTAGGCAATATTAATTCATTCCCTTCATCATCCAATAATAAAACTTCTTTTTTCCATACCTGGTATACCTCTCCTGTCACAATTTCACCTACGCGGTCGGCATATTTCTTTACCAGGATGTTCTTTTTCAGGTCTCCTATGCGAGCAGACAGGGTTTGTTTGGCAGCCAGGATAGCCCTGCGGCCAAAGTCCTGGATCTCTACTTCCTCGTACAGGTCTTCCCCTACCTGGTAGTCCGGTTCTACTTTAATGGCGTCAGAATAGGCGATCTGGGCGTTTTCATCCTCCACTTCTCCATCTGCTACTATAGTGCGGCGGCGCAATATTTCCAGGTCGCCTTTCTCAGTATTTACAATAACGTCAAAGTTCTCATCAGAGCCATATTTTTTACGCAGGAGTGTCTTGAACACATCTTCCAATACCTTCATCAGCGTTGGGCGGTCAATATTTTCCGCCTCCTTAAACTCCGTGAATGACTCAATCAGATTAATACTAGCCATTGTTTTGGTAATTAATATTTAAAACACGATGCACACAATGGTGTGCTTGATTTCAGTAAAAAGTATATCTGTTTGTTTTTTTTGATCCTTTTTCTTGCCCAGCGTCTCTTCCAGGGTGATTTGCGTATCGGTCACGGCCAGGAGTGTGCCTTCCTTCACAGTTCCGTCCAGCAGGGTTGTCTCCACCTTGCGGCCGATATTCTTCAGGTACTGCCGGTGGAGCTTTAGCGGCTCATCCAGGCCGGGCGAAGAAACTTCCAGCGAAAAGTTGTTGTCAGGAAATAAACCTGCGGCTTCCAGTTGTGCATACAAGGCGCGGTTCAATTGCACCAATTTCTCTACCGGCACGCCTTTGTCCCCGTCCACAAAGACTTTCACATTATTGGTGGGTTTTATCCTCACTTCTACCAGGAAATAACCCGGGTCCAGGGATAGCAGCTCTTCTGTGAGCTGCCGGATAGATGCGATCACTTGTTCGTTTACCATACAAAATACGAGAAGGGGACCGGTATCGTCCCCTTCGTTTGAATCATTTTCCAATGCAAAATTAGGATTTTATTTTGATCCAAAAACTATTTATTTAACTTGTATTAAATATTTACAGCAATGGAAAAGCCCCGGGAGTACAGATTGAAAAATGTTTTAATACATTTGGGTTAACGGAATGCGTACAACCGTTTTTTATATAAAACATTTCAATATCGAGTTGCTGATCTGGCCGCTGGGACTGCTGGCTTTATATTTTATGGACCCTGCCGGCAACGGGCCGAGCCTTTGCCCGTTGAAGTGGATGGGAATTTCCTGGTGCCCCGGCTGCGGGCTGGGACATGCCATTCACTACCTGCTGCACGGCCAGTGGGCGGCATCCTGGCAAGCCCATCCGTTGGGCGCATTTGCGTTGGGGGTACTGCTGTACCGGATCCTGCAGTTGGCCAGGCAACAAATTCAGCTATTTCACGTGAAATAATTTCATCATTTAAAAAAACAATCCCCTTATGAACGATCTCTCTTTTGCCTATTTACCCGGTGTGCAGCAGGAAGAGCTGCTGTGGCTGCAGGAACTGACCAAAAACTGCGCGCCGGATGAAAAACAGAAATTCCTGGCGGTATACCAGGGTCGGCGGAAGGACCCGCAAACCATCCTCATCTGCTGCCTGATAGGGCTGATAGGTCCGGCTGGCATACACCGGTTCATTATGGGCCAGATAGGCATGGGCATCCTGTACTTCTTTACCATCGGGCTGTGCCTGGTAGGTACGATCGTGGACGCCATCAACTATCACAAGCTGGCCTGGGAAACCAACAAAAAGGCCGCGATGGAGAGCGCTACTATACTGGGGTTACAGTGAGCGTTAAAGAAACCTTAAAGTGGGCGTATTTTTCTGGACCGGTAGCGGATATTCTGCTACCTTTGTCCTATGATCAAGATACTCCTTACCATTTTCCTTTTATGGCTGTTCTATAAAGTGGTATTTGATTTTATCATACCTGTGTACCAGTCCACCAAGCAAGTAAGACGGCAGATGGGCGATATACAGGAGCGTATGCGCCAGCAGTTCCAGCAACAGCAGCAGCAACAACAACAGGCTGCCCAGCAGCAGGCCCATGCTTCCCGCCAACAACGTCCCGCCGATAAAGGAGATTACATAGATTTTGAAGAAGTGAAATAGCTAACGCTACGCGGCTGGTTTAAATATATCCATAATTGTTTTGGGCGCCTGCAGATGAATGGTTTGTAACCCGACCGCTTGGGCGCCTTCAATGTTGGGCAGCGTATCGTCAATAAATAATGTAGCTGCGGGATTCAGCCTGTGCTCGTCCAATATCACCTGGTAAGCTTCCTTTTCCGGTTTACGGTACCCGATAAGATGGGAATAGTATGCCTTGTTAAAAAGGGTGTCCAGGGAGGGCAGCCCCCGGCTTTCCAACAGCATCCGGTTGAATTTTTCCAGGTGTATAGCGTTGGTATTGCTTAGCAGGAACGTGTCATAGTGCTGCTGCAACTGTTGTAACAACTGCAGCCTTTGCAGGGGAAAATCCAGCAGCATGGCATTCCAGGCATCAATGATCTGTTCGTTTGTTACGGCAGGGCCTACATGCTGCCGCATGGCCTGCAGGAAGCCTGCCGGCTCCACCCGCCCTGTTTCCAGGTCGTCAAACAAGCGGGAGCCGCGAAACTGGTTGTATAAGCTGGTAAAGTCCCTTACGCCCAGCGTTTCAAAAGCCTGGTAAGTACGCTGGTAATCGATATTGAGGATCACCCCGCCCAGGTCGAAAATAATGTGCCTGATACCTTGCATGCCGTTCAAAAATATTTGTGGCTGCAAATTAATACTGTATTTTAGAAATGTACAGCACGTTATGCAATTACCTGACCGCACCCGTTTATTTACACCTTATTGCTACCTGTTGCTATTGCTGGCGGCGGCCGCCTGTAATGAAGACCTGGCCCGGATAAACCGGGTAAAGGAAGGCAGCCTGCTGGCCCGCCGGTACTGCGCGTCCTGCCATGCTTTTCCCGGTCCGGCCCTATTGGACAAAACCACCTGGGAAGAGGATGTACTGCCGGTAATGGGCGCCCGGCTGGGGATAAAAAACTATCATGGCAGCTACTACCGGGCGCCGGTACTGGCGGATACCCCGGGGGCGGTGGCCAACCTCATTGCCCCGGGTGACTGGGACCGGATCGTTGCATATTATACCACGGTTGCGCCCTGGCGTCCATTGCCGCAACGGCGGTCGCAGCCGGTGAGCAGCCAGGCCATGGCGCTGTTCACCATCCGGGAGCCGGCCTGGCAAAGGCAGGCGCCCGCCCCGCTCACCAGCTTTGTATGTATAGACACCCTGCGCCGGGACATTTGGATGGCCAATGCGCAGGACAGCTTTTTATACCGGTACAATAGCCGGCTGCAGCCTGTACAGCGTTGGCGCACAGCCAGTGTAGTGGCCGATGTAGCGCTACCTGCCGCAGCAAGCGGCAGCAGGGGCTATATTACCTGCCTGGGCACCCTTTATCCTTCTGATGCGTTAAGGGGCAGCATACAGGTGCTGGAACAGCAGGATACCCTGGAGCTATTGCCGGAGTTGCTGCGGGACCGGTTGCCCCGGCCCGTGCAGTCGCTGCCTGCAGACCTTAACGGGGATGGCCGTACCGACCTGCTGGTATGCGGTTTTGGCTTTAACAGGGGTTACCTGGCCTGGCTGGAGCTGGATACCGCCGGGCGAAAAGCCATACAGGAACACCTGCTGCTGCCACAACCCGGCGCCATCAAAGCATTTATACACGACAGCAACGAGGATGGCCGGCCTGATATATGGGTGCTGATGGGGCAGGGCGATGAAGGCATCTGGTACCTGGAGAATGCCGGCGAAGGCCGTTTTAACCCCCGCCGGGTGCTGCAGTTCCCGCCGGCATACGGCTCCAGCAGCTTTGCCTTGCAGGATGTAGACCATGACGGGCGGGAGGACATTATCTACACCTGCGGGGACAATGCGGACGACTCCCGGGTGCTGAAAGCCTACCACGGCGTATACATTTACCGCAACCTGGGCAACCAACGTTTTGAACAGGCGTATTTTTATCCCGTCAACGGCTGTTACAAGGCGATAGCCCGGGATTTTGACCTGGACGGGGATGAGGACCTGCTGACGATTTCCTTTTTTGCGGACTATGGCAACCAGCCGCAGGAGGCCCTGCTGTATTTTATGAACCAGGGCGGGTTTAACTTTACCGTGCATACTTTACCGGCGGCCAAGCTGGGGCACTGGATCTGCATGGACGCTGCCGACCTGGATGGCGATGGAGATACGGATGTGGTGCTGGGCAATTTCTCGCAGGCACCGGTAAATTTTCCGGGGCTGGGCACCCACTGGCGAAATGCCCCGCCGTTTATCGTGTTGGAAAACAATACCCATAGGTTCCGGAAAAAGCCATAAAAATTTGTGGCTAATTGAATAAAAAATAATTAATTTTGCCCTCCCCTGAAAAGGGACACCCAAAAAAGCAGATATATTTGTCCTATGTGGACGGGTCCTATAGCTCAGTTGGTTAGAGCACCTGACTCATAATCAGGGGGTCCCAGGTTCAAGCCCTGGTGGGACCACAGATGAGGACAAGAGTTACTTAGCTCTTGTCCTTTTTTATTTTGGGGAAAAGTGGCTTCTGCGGCTGATTTCGAGGATTTCCTATAGAGGTTGTCTTTAAAACTCTTCAAAAATGTTCGACAAGCCCAGGTGGGTTTGCAAACCGTTCAAGAAAAGGAATAATCTTTTGAATGAGTTGTGGATTTATTAAAAAGGTCAGGAAATCCTCCCGCTTTATATTTCTACCAATGATGTTGAATTGTCGCATTTGTTCGCCAGGAGGTTTATTTGGGGCTTACAAGTGTAATGTGCTTTACGCATATCTTCCTATATTTAACCCTTCTCCAACAAACATGCAGATCATATGACGCAATTTATCAAACGAAGCATATGTGCACTTTTTTGGACTGTTGCGGTCGTAACACCGAATATGGCGCAGCAAAAGGTACAGGAATTAGATCGTTACTTTTCAGCGCTATTTTCAACAGAACAATTTAACGGAAATGTGCTAATAGCAGAAAAAGGGAAGGTATTGTACGAACGATCTTTTGGATATGCCGATTTCTCCACCCGCAGACCCAATACCGCCTCCACTTCCTTTCCTGTGGCTTCCATTTCGAAAACGCTTACCGCTACGGCCATCCTGCAATTGGCAGATAGAGGGAAACTGCGGATCGCAGACCCCGTTCATAAATATCTGCCGGACTTCCCTTACCCCACAGTCACGATCAGACATTTGCTGTCCCATACTTCGGGCATGCCTGATCGGGAAGAACTGTTCCTTTCCGTGCTTTCAGAGCACCCGGATTCCGTTCTCAGGAATAAAGACATTGTTCCGGCCGCGGTAGCCGGTAAAGTGCCCCTGTCTTTTGCCCCCGGGGAAGACTATGAGTATAATAACGTTAATTTTGATCTACTGGCCCTTGTAGTAGAAAAAGTGTCGGGGTTGAAGTTCGGGAAATATCTTGAAAAATATATTTTTCAACCGGCCCACATGCCTCATACTTCGCTGTCTGAATTTTTAAGCAGGAAAGATAAGGACCTCTGCGAGATGTACAGGTACAGGCACACCTGGTCTACATCTATAGAAAAGCCCGATACGGTGGCCGAGTTCTACAAAGGCAATCATAATTATAACTTTGCTGGCTCAGGAGACATGATCAGTACGGCGAGGGACTTGTTTCATTACGACCAGGCTCTGTACAACGGTCATTTAGTGGGAGAGGCGATGCTGAAGGAAGCATTCTTGCCCGTAAAGCTGGCCAATGGAAAGATAAACCCGCAGCGATACGGCCTGGGATGGATGATTTGGGAAGATACCTCCCTGGGTAAAATCGTCATGCACCCCGGAGGGCTCCCTGGTCTTAACTCCATGTTGCTGAGAAATATTAGTAAGTTCCAGGTCATTATTCTGTTTGACAATACAGCCCGTGAGGTAGGCGGCATTGCGGAAAATGCACTTAAAATATTAAATGGGTCCACAGTTCCACAACCCCGCAAAAGCGGGGCCAGGCACTATGGAAGGACACTGGCAGAAAATGGCATTGTCGCAGGCAATGAAAAGCTGACACAAATAGAAAAGGATACGATTACTTATAATTTGGATGAAGACGAACTCAATTCATTAGGCTATGAATTTATGAGGAACAATATAGACAGCCTGGCCAGGGAGGTGTTTAAAACCAATGTACGGCTGTTCCCGCTAAGCTGGAATGTATATGACAGCTATGGGGAGATCCTTTTAAAGAACGGCAAAAAGGAAGAAGCCATTCAAATGTACCGTCGCTCCCTTGAATTGAACAAAGAGAATGAGAATGCCCGGAAGGTGCTGAGAGCTATTGGCAGGTAAAGCAGGATCCGTGCTGGCGCCCGGCCCCGTCCTTTGAAAGTTATAGTCTTTAAAGTGCGCTCAGCCATTAACTATGGGATTCACAGACATCATTTCACCCTTCTTAACCAGAAAACAGAGTAATGAAAGCGGTCCGTTTCCGGATTGTAAAAAAAGCTTTTGCAGGACTCTATATTTGCTTATTTCCTGCCCTGGCTACCCCGGAATTTCTAGTTTTTAAAATAGTCATCTCTAAAAACATTGACATATTAAAGAGGCTTCCGTATTTCCCCTTTTTATAGTTTTAATGGATAATTTAAAACCTACATGGCTGGGGGAGCAGGGTTGAATAATCGAATTTTATAATTGATAAATAGTTTTTTCAGTTAAACTAATTTTATAAAAACATTACAATCTTATCAATTCATTGAGCTTTCCCAAAACGAACTGAATAATGTCTGTGGAGGAGGTCTCGTAAAAAATCTCTATTCAGACTTGTCAGTTTTGCCAGACGTTGCAGCAGGCGTAGCGGATTATTTATTCCAAGGTGATATACTATTAACAGAAGAACAGTCTGATCAGTTAATTGAGTCGCTGGTATGAAAAACCTAAAAGACAAAGGTGATAAGCTAATAGCAGTTCATTGGTTATAGTTACCTAAGCCGGGACGGGCCAGGTAAAGATTGATACCGCTACATTATTCCCGGGTCACATCATCAACACTCCCCTAGCCCATCACCCTATCCTTTCCCGTAATTGCCGGCTAAGCGCATCTGTAGATACCGGCAACGGCACGTTTATATATGGAAGGAAGCCGGCCACCAGCGGATGATTTCCTTCACTGCTGCCTAAACCTGGCCTGGCGGTAAGCAGGGTGCAGGTCTTTACGGCAATAGTGCCTGATCCCGCCGGTCAGTTCTTTGTCAACCTGCAGGCCCGCCTGTTGAGATGTTTCCGCGATAAATACGGACAAGGGGAGTACATCCGGTTTCCCGAGCAGGTCTTTATATAGCGCCTCATTTACCAGCGATTCCTTTTCCTCCAGGTAAAACAGGAGATATTCCGCAATTGTACCTGCTTCCTCCGGAAAGTAGGTACAGGCAAACAGCAGCGACAAGGCAATGTCCAAACTCAGTGAAGGTGCTGACAAATTGCTCCTGGCCGTTCCCGGCAAATGCCTTTACTGACGCTTCAAGAAATGAAATATATTCTTCGTCCTGGGTCAGGTTGTCATAATTTGAGATGATCCGCTTCGGTATATTTCTTTGCTTCATTGATGGCATTACTGCGAGGCATTATGCCTTGTTCAGCCAATCTAAATACCAGTCAGAAAACGTAATCCTTTCTTTATTTCCTGTTTCCAGACTTTCCGGGAATATACCGCTGAAATCAGCTCTGCCATCAAACCAGATATGGCTAAACTCCTGACCTTTTACTACCAATAAGTACATATTCCCATGTCCGTAATGACATATAGGTATCGTACCGCTGATCAACGCGGTATCCAGGTAGGGATCCACTAAATTATCCGGAGGCCTGTTTTCATCCCAATCAAAAGTATCTATCCAATCAGCATTCCAGGCTTCCGTAAAAGCAAATTCCCTGGCCAGGTCTACCGGATTGTTTTTTGCCAGCTTGAAATCCGATGGACCTTTCCGTATATCTAAAGGTCTTATTCCATAATAAGGCCCGGCACCTCCATTGCCTATTTGAGTAATAAAAAGTTTATAATCCTCTGGCAGCCTGATCCTGAACTTTTCTTCAAAGGCGTCGATTTCGCTTTCGGTAAGTGTTGGATTAAACTGGTACTTATGTTCCCTTGCTCCGAATTTTTTAAGATCCGGATCATTGCTTTTTATAACCGGTATCTTTTTTTCTATTTCATCTATGAAGTTCATATCCGCTATTCCTTAATTAATTGCAGGTTTTGAAATTAAAGTTAACCTTTCCATCCGGATGGCTGGGATCCCATACATATTCGATATCCATTTCATGTTTTTGGGCAAAAGCCTCCAACCCTTCGTAACATCTTGGGCATGGAGGCAGAGCAGATAAGCTGTTTTTACCTCCTTGTGTCATTTGTCCCATCGAAACGATCTTTAATGACCCTCCTTTAAATTCAGCTCCCCGTGTTTTCTCCAGGTATTCCAGGATTTTAGCTTCACTATGCCCTTTGGCCCCATACCCGTTAAAGGGAGCTTTGGATGACCCAGGGGTGCTATACCAGGAATAACCTCCTTTCGGAGTTACTACTGGCTCTCCATCAAACCAGGCGATGGCTTCATGTAATCCGAACACATCTACATAAATGTTCGTATCATGTACGTAGGAATACAACCTGATGCCTCCCTGTAACGTTGTGGGGTCTTGTGATATATAATTCCCATGCTCAGGGTCATAGTATCTGTGCCGGTTATAATACAGCCCCGTCTCCTCATCCTCATACTGTCCCTGGTACCGGAAGGGCACCAGCGCACGCTCTCCTGCTAACTTACGTACCTTCCCATAAATATCCAACTCGCACGACCATACGTTTTCTCCTGCCTCGTCATATGCTTCGCAGGGGGTACCCAGGTAGTCCGTAATGATGGAATACTGACGTCCGTTGATGATCTTGGCGGCCGGGGCAAAGGTGCCGTCTTCAAATACCCAGGTGGCCAGCGTTTCGACGGGTACGGGCTCGGGGTGGCTCTGTTGTATATCACCCAGCTCGCCGATGGTGATAACCGGTTTGTCTTTGGCTGCATAGCTCCATTCATGCAACGGCACATCCCCATCCCATACAAAACGGGTAAGCTGGCCATTATACTGCTTCTCAATACGCCTGCCCAGCGGGTCATAACGAAACGTTACTGTTTTCCCGTCCGGGCGCAACACATTTTTCAGCAGCCCGTTGCCATACCATTCATACTCCCAGGTGGCCACGCCCGCTGGGGCCGCTGGTACCACCTTTTTGACCAGGTTACCCTCGTCATCGTATATGAACCGCGCACCCGGCGTTTCCAGCAGCTTACCACCGGGGCCGTACCTGCGGTCATTCCGCGTTTGGGCCTGGTACAGGTTGCCGGCTTTATCGGGCAGGCGGTAATCGTATTCCCCATCTTCATACTGTGCCCAGGCCAGGCTCCCGAAATCGTCATACCCGAACTTAACCATGCCGCCGCCAATGGCATTGGTGATCTGCCGGAGCCGCTGGCTGGCATCCCAGCGGTAATGGCGGCGCCGCATCACGCGGTTGTCCCTGCTGACGGTATGTTCCCCGGGCATACCGGCCTGGTCGTAGGCCCAACTGCTTTTTATACCTCCGGGAAGCGTACGCTCTATTTCCAGCCCCAGCAGGTTGCGTTCAATATGCATGCTCCAGGGTGATGCGCACCCATGTGCGCCGGCCTGCATACCGGTAATGTCGCCGATAGCATTGCTGGAAATCCGTATATCCGCACCCAGGCTACTGGTAATGTGGCTGCGCCTGCCGTTCCTGCCGCGCCGGCTGCTCACGGTATAACCATCCTGCCATTCTTCTTTTATACGGCCCATTGCGTCCCGCTGCAGCCGGAGCGTGCAATGTTCATTGATCGCTTCTACCAACTGGCCGTTACGATTGTAACTGTAAGTCTCCCAGCTACCGTCGCTATGTTCGATGCGGGTGGGCTGGCCGTTGTAGTCGTATTCATACACCGTCCAGCGGTTGCCGGGCCGCTGTACTTTGATCACTTTACCGGCAGCATCCCGTTCATAATAGCGGGTAAGGCCGTCAAAACCGGTTTCCCCGGTAATATCGCCGCGCCCGTTACGGGTAAAGCGGTACTGCTCTCCATGTTCATTTACTACCCCCGTGAGCTGTTCATCTTTATTGTATACAAAATGGACCTTTACACCGTTTTCCTCCCGCATCCGCAGGCTGCCCAATGGCGTGTAGGCAAATTTTACATCGCGGCGCTTGTCCCGGGCCTGCACTACTTCCTCGTAAGCATTGTATTGCAACTGGATGTGGTTGCCGTCCGGCAGCGCTACTTCGCTGATCCGGCCCAGGGCATCGTAGCGGAAATACTGTTCCTGTTGCAGCGGGTTGGAGGAACGCGTGCACCGGCCCCAGGCATCATACGCCCATTGTGCGCGGCCGCCGTCTGCCAGGGTGAGTGATGTAAGATTATGATCTGCATCATACTCCAGCACGGTGCTATCGCCATTTTCGTTTTCCACTTTGCGGAGCAGGTTGTCTCCATTGTACCGGAAAATACTGATACTACCATCCGCTTCCGTAAGCGTATGCAGCAGTCCCTTGTGCTTTTCACCTTTATTGTAAATATAGGTGCGGCTGCCGCCCTGTGCATCGGTGGCCAGTATGAGCCGGTCAGTTTCATCATATTGGAATGTGCAGGTACTACCATCCGGCTGTACAATGCCGGTACGGTTACCCCGTTCATCATATGCATAACCGGTAACATTGGCTTCCTCATCTATTTCCCGGTACACTTCAAAATTTTCCGTGTATTCCGTAAAACGTGTATTCCCCAGGGGGTCTTTTACCTGGGTCACCAAATGATCGGGCGTGTAATAGTAAGTAGTGGTATGGCCCTGGGAATTGGTGACAAGATTATAACCTTTATCAGGATGGTAGGCTATCCATCCTTCCAGGATACCATTATCGCCCCAGGTATGCACGCAACGGCCCTGTGGATCATATTCCCAGTAAAAAGCCTGCCCGTTACGGTCTGTTTTGGCCACCATCCGGTGATCACGATACTGTATGCGGGTGGTTTGCTGCAGGGCATCGCTGATGCCGCACAGGTCGCCGGCTTCATTATAGTCATACTGTACCAGCACCTGCTCCTGTTCCTGGTGGCGGGCCGTCACGCCAAGTATGCGCCCTTCGCTGTCATTGCTGATATGCAGATGCCTGCCTGCGCTGTCGATAACACGGAGCAGGTGGCCTTTACTGTTGTAGTGGAAGCTGATCATAAAACCGGCTTCATTGCGCAGGGCGTAGAGGCGGTATTCCTGGTCCTGCGGATGCAGGCGGCGGAAGTGATAGGACAGGCGCTCCCGGTGGTCGAACAGTTGGTATTCATCCAGGTCGGTACGGGTCAGGCTCAGCTTTTCCGGGCGGTTAAAATCGCTGTTGCCCGGGAAAGGCAAATGTTCAAAGGTAGTGCTGCGCCCATCCCCCAGCAGTACTGCTGTTACTGCCTCATCTGCCAGTTCCAGCAGCCGCAGGTCATAACTGAAATGTGTGCCATGCCCCAGTAAACCATGATGGTCGCTGTCGCTGTTCCAGGAGCGCTCCCATTTTAAGGGGATAGGGCCCGGCAGTTCAAAATCGGTACAGTCGTAGATCACGATACCCTGTACCAGGTCCACTGGCTCAAAGCCCAGCTTACAGAGCGCACGGCTTAGCTTGTTGCTGCCACCCAGTCTTTTCTGGCGGGCCAGGTTAAAATCGGTGATCTTTTGCTTTGACTTTTTTGCCGCCTTACCCAGTTTTTTCAGGCCTTTGCCCAGCCCTTTCATCAGTGCGCCGAAACCGAAGGACATCACCAGGTTCAGCAATGCGCCTGACCAGTCCGGCACGTAAGGGCCGCCCACATTTACCACCTTGCCAAAAGAAAGCGGGATGGAAAATGAAGTGGGCAAGTACATGCTGGGAATAGGCTTCAGCTTTTTACCGGGCTGCAGGGACAGGGGGATGCCAATATCATTACAGGTCATCAACATATGGCCGGAGGGGCTCATAAGGTTGCCCTCTACTTTTACCCGTTTGCTGCCGAAAAAGTTCACGGAGTCGTGACCTATCATCGGCGCCAGCAGGAAAGGACCGCCCATCGGTATGTGGAACAGGATGATGAAGATGCCGCTGGTATCACTCTTGCCGCGCGGCACATGATTGACCTTGGTAGTGGCCCCAAGAAAGGGTATATAGTCCATCGGGTCCAGTACAAACCCGATATACGGGTGAGGCAGCGGGATGGGAAAGCCAAGGAGTAATACAATATGAATATCCAGCCCGATCACTGGCGTAAAATGCTTGTTGCTGACCAGCATACGCGAAATTATTTTGGGTTAAGATGGCATATTCACAGGTATCAGGTGTCGGACAGCGAGTAAAATGGGTTAATGTAGCAATTGTAAGATAGCTATTTTTTGCTAATGGATAAGTAATAATCATTCCCCCGTCTGCTCCTCCCTGTCTTTACAAATGGATAGTCCTGTACCTGTCCCCGGCCCTTTCTCTGTTCGCTGTAGGGGATCGAAGAAAAACATGTAAGAATAGAAAATGGAGAAGTAAACATAACTATTTTGACAGCTATTGTATTGACCACTGCCTTGGAGATTTCTCATAGAGAAATTTATAGTTTTGATTTCAAGTATGGTTGAATCTGCGTAACCAAAGAAAAGGAAGATGCCAATTTCCCATATCAATCCGATTAAGTCCCCTAAGAAGTCTTCAGTGTGTTTTATTTTGTTATTATTTACAGTGCGGAGTGCTTTTATCAAAGAAAATCACGAAATGGCGACAAGTTAAAAGATGCTATGCATGTACGCCGCCCAGTCTGTAGAGGACAGCCAAACGCCTGGCAGATGCTCACCGCTTTAAAGTAGTCCCTGTTGGTTGGCCTCGTTGATAAGCCCCGCCACATTTTTGACCTGGAATTTCTGCAGGAGGTTCTTGCGGTGATTTTCAACGGTAAATTTGCTCAGGAAAAGCATTTCTGCAATGCGCCGGGTAGTAATACCGGATGCAATCAGCTTCAGTATCTCCTGTTCTCTCGCGGTGAGCACCACAGGTTCCGTAATGTCCGGGGTTCCAGGTCGGGTAATAATACCCTTTATAGCATCACTGAATACGACCTGGCCATCCAGTGCATTGTGTATACAACTTACCAGTTCCTCAATTGACGCATTTTTGAGCACATAACCGCTTGCACCATTTTCAAGCATTTTCATAATGGCGCTGCGTTGATCATGGTTGCTCAATGCCAGCACAATGGTATCCGGCGCCATTGTTTTTATGGTCTTGCATAAATCCATTCCATTGCCGTCCGGAAGGATGATGTCGAGCAATACCACATTCACGACGTTGGTATTAAAAAATTCCAGGAATTCCTGCGTGGTGGTAAATGCTCCTGCGATTTCAAATACCTCTTTCCTGGAGAGAATATTCACCAGCCCTTCAAGTACGACAGGATGATCATCCAGGATAGCTAGCCTGAATTTCGGTTGTGACATAAACTTCAATATTTATGGAAATACCTTGCTGGCCTGACCGGGAAAGGACATCCATCTTTCCATGCAGGTAAGCGATCCTGTTCCTGATATTCATGAAACCCATGCCCTGTTTAGTATGCAACGTATCTGCCTCGATGCCGATGCCGTCGTCCTCAACCGTGATAAAGAACCGGTTGCCCTGTTGATTGCACTGCAGTAAAACTTTTGTTGCACCGGCATGCTTTATGGCATTGGTCAATAATTCCTGCACAATGCGGTAAATGATCACCTGCTCACCTTGTGGTATGTCCGGCCGGATGCCCAGGCACTGGAAATGTATGACCGGGTGCCCCGGTACAAATGTATCGCACAGGTCTTTCAATGCAGCTTCCAGGCCCAGTGTTAACAGCATTTCAGGCATCATGTTGTGGGCGATCCTTCTCAGCTCCTTTATTGAGCCGTCCAACTGGTTGATGATACCGCCCAGTCCTGGCTGATTATTGCCATGCTCGTTACCGGCAATTTCAGAAAGGGTTATTTTCGTGGATGCCAGCAGTCCTCCCAGGCTGTCATGCAGGTCACGGGCCACTCTTTTCCGTTCCTCTTCCTGGCCCTGTATCATGGCCTGCGATACCTTTATCTGTTCCCGCTGCACAGCGGTTTTCCTCCTGCTTTTATGGAAAAAATATCCCAGTAGCACGATCGCAAATAAAAGCACGCTTACTGATCCTAGCGACCAACTTAACAGCGTGGTGCGTTTCAGCGCAAAATTTGCTTTGTCATTGGCCGCGTTGAGCGCTACTATTTCCTTCTGATGCTCCGCGTTCCTGAATTTTATTTCCAGCGCATTGATCTTTGCTTCCAGGTTACTTTTTGCCAGGCTGTCATTCAGGTGGCTATATCGTTTCAGCCACTGGTATGCTTCCGGGATATTGTTCATATCCTCGTAAGTGGCAACCAGCCCGTAGAACAGTAAAAGCCGGTTGGCCGCAATGCCGATAAAGGGTTGCCTGCGGGACAGGTCAAGGGCTACATTCCGGGCCTGGGCGAGGTCCCGCTTATTATATAAAGCATAAAATTTTTGTAGCAGCAGGCGCTGCTCTGTGTAGGGTTGATGCAACTGCCGGGCTAAAGCAATGCCCTTTGCAGAAAGGGCGAGGGACCGATCAAACTGCTCTGCAACGGTAAGGCGCATACTTTCGCCGGCGTAGTAATCCAGCCACTCGATGGCATCCGGGTAAGGCGCCAGCAATACCCGCATACTGTCCATATAACGGGCTGCTGCTGCAGGCTTGCCGGATAAAGAATAATTCTCCGATGTGGTATGATAGGCTGACGCCAGGTATTTGACGTTCCCCGTCTCATTCCGGAGCGTTTCAATGGCAAGCAGCAGGTAAGTACCGGCTTTGGAAAATTCTTCCAGGTTCTTAAATCCGAAAGCGACATCCAGGTAATTCTTCCCGACATACAGGCGGTCACCTGCCTGCTGTGCCAGCGGGATAGCCTTGTTCAGCAGCAGGTTGATGTAGGTTTCCGGATCATCCTTGTCAAAATGGAATACCCGTGCATAGTCATGCCAGCACATAGAACGAAAAAGCAGCGCTTCCCTGTTTTGAAACCGCTCCAACCGGCTTTCTGCCTGCCGGAACATTTTGGCCGCGGAATCAGGAGCGGCGGGAGCTGACAGCTTGGCTTCATAAAGGAGGGAAACAGCCTGCAGAAAAGGGTCTCCGCTGCTAAATCCTTTACCCGTTATTGTATACCGCCTGGATATGGCGGTATCGGTATCCCTCCATTCATCTGCCAGGAAAAAACATGCCCTGGCTTTTACACTGTCAGGCACGGACTGTTGCAGTACCCGGGCAAGGCTATCCCTGTTAAACTTGCCGGGTGCATCCTGGGCAAGGCAGTAAAGCGCTGGTAATATAAAAGCAAATACCAGTGTAAAAATAGGTTTCATCTGCTAATATTTGTCTTTTCTATGATCAGATGGAACCCTCGCATTAACATGGCCCCTGTGCGGGAGCTGTTCATCATGCTCGGTTTCATTGCAATTGTAAATTCTTTTCGGAAGGGTAAGATAACTGTAAAAAACCATACCCGGAATGGCTGAAAACAGCTATATGAAAATGACCGTTTAACGGCATTGTACTCCATCACCTGCACAAGTAGTTTTGTGTCGTTCAAAGCACGATCAAATATAAACCATAACACATGCACAGAAAATTATTCATTGTAATTAGCCTTATCACTACTATCCTGACAGTCTCCTGTTCCAAAGACAATGACGAACCCGATGGCGGGACCCCTACCACGCATAAGGTGGTTTTTAAAGCCGAGGTATCACCTGGTGGCGATATTGTAACTGCGGCCTATGGAATAGACAGCGATGCGCACACTGCCACCAACCTGAGTGGCGCCACCTGGAGCAGCCCTGAGCTCACTGCACCTGCAGGAGCCATTAATGCGAATATTGTTATAAACGCAACCGGCTCCAGTGATGCCGCCATCCTGAAAGTGCAGATCTATGTAGATGATGTGCTAAAGAAAGAGGAGTCATCTACTCCCGGCAGCATATTGTCTGTTACCACCGGCTACCGGTTTTAAATAAGCGCTATTGCCCCCAGCTTTCCTGGAAATCCATATTAACAGCCCCCCAGAAAATATGGCCTCCATTTTTTTTCTTTAGCTCATTGACCTGGTCCATCAACCGGATGCTGAGCTTCGGATAGAATTTTGCCCAGGTATAGAACACATAATAATCATATTTACCAATGGATAGATCTTCCGGCCAGTCCCCATCTATCGGTCTTAGTAATGTTTGCAGCATCTTCAGGTCTGAAGCAGGGGATACCTGGGGCGGGAGCTGGTTATGATGCCGGGTATACAGTGAATCCACCTGTTTTAATAATGACCAGGGACAGGAGCGGTCCCTTAGGATATTGACCTGGTCCTTGTTGTAGACCAGGATAGTGGCTGCATGGTTTTCCAGGAGCGTATCCAGGAAGAATTTATAATCCACCGGGTTATCCACTGTAAACAGCGTGGTATATGAGCCGCCTTGGGCTTTTATGTAGGCGGTGACCGTTTCGGGGGTTTCCGGCCGGATCTTTTTTACATAGCCCAGTATACTTGCCACGGGTCTGCAACTGACATGGAAGACCAGTAGTATGCATACAGCCAGCGTGTTTTTTTTATACATGTTTTTTTATTGATCCCCTGGTTAGTATTCCATGGAGCAGCACGTACATACTGCTCCATGGGAGATAAATTATTCGATCGCAACATTCAGGGTCACCAGGCCATAAGTAGTGGCGCCATAATCCACCGGATAGGTTCCCGGCAGAAAGGTGATGGCCGATTGTCCAAAGATCGCTGCAGCATCCCCAATGAGCGTAAGGCTTTCATCACCGTCTATTGTCAGCGCCGATACATCTTCCCCGTCGGTAAAATAGGGACGAATGTCTTCCGTGAATTCAATCGTAAAAGTCTCGCCATATAAAGTGCCGACGGTCTTGGAATAGCCGATGGTCACTGAAATGGAGCCATCGCAAAGCCCGAAACCGCTTTTGCACGATCTCCGGGGCTTATGGAGCTTGAAATGGAGCGTGCCCTTTATGGGGAATCGCCTGAGATCAGCGTGGCCTGTTTTGTTGCCGGAAGGGGTAAGCTGGGGGGAATGAATGTCCTGGGCGCTGGCATTCACAAAGGCTGTAAGCGCGCAGCATACAGCAATAATGATGGTTTTCATTTTTGAGTAATGATTTGAGATTTTTAGTATACCGGCCGGTGTTAACAACTGTATAAACACACTTTTCTATTACTTTATTATATCGGTCCCCTCACTATTCCGCAGCCCATCTCCGTTCCTCCCCTTAGCGTCTGGTACACCACGCAATACCGTTCCGTGAGACGGATCAGCGTGTCCAGTTGTTCCGGGGTGGCCTCGCTGTCAATAATGAACTGCAGCCGGATAGCCCTGAACCCTACCGGTACTTCTTTTGAAACACCCAGCGTGCCCCGGAAATCCAGCTCGCCTTCCGCTTTTACCAGGGCATCCTTTACCGGGATGCCGATAGCGGTAGCCACTGCGCTTAAAGTCACCCCGGCGCAAGCCACCAGCGCTTCCAGCAGCAGGTCGCCGGAGCAGGCCAGCAGGCCGTTGCCGCCGGTAGCAGGATGCAACCCCGCTTCCACCAGCATACGTCCGGTATCTACCTTGCAGGAAATATGCTCCCCGATCCTGCCCTGTGCTTTTAACGTGATGACGGCTGCCGCAGGGTCATGCCGGTATTTTTCCTTCAACGGGGCTTGCAGCTTTTTTAATGTATCGGCATCCATGGTAGGTAGTTTTAGGGGTGAATGTAACCGGTACCAAAGTTAACTGAATTGCCCGGGACGAAAGGGGGGCCCCGGCCGGTTAATTATGGCAAACAAACGGCCAATATCCGGATAGTGAAAAAGCCGGTGCACCCGTATCTTTAATAAAAGCAGTGAAATAGCTCCGTAGTATAGCCGTATGAAAACCCGTCGTTAGCCCGTTGCACTGCTTGCAAGATCCATATCGTACATCCTTATTGTATCACCAACTAAACATTCTGCACCATGAACAGAAAACCCGGTATTTACTCCTTTGCATTGGTGGCCTTATTGCTGATAGCCGGCTGCCGCAAAAACGACCTGGTAAGCCCCCAGGAGGAAACCCGAAAAAAAGCTACCCCGGCCACCACTGCCACCGCGGCGGCAGGCAATGTGACCTACTACCTGGTAAAGGCGGGCAATCCCACTCCGGAGCAGGCCAATGCCTACCAACTGATTGAAGCAGCCATGAATGAAGCAGTAGATTATATGAACACCTACACATCATTCACCAAGTCCATTACCGTGTATTACGAACCGTCTGTGCCTACAGCAGATGGTAATATTAACGGCACCATCCGTTTCGGGTCCAACACCTACTACATGAACACTGCCACCGCTCTGCATGAAATTGCGCACACTGTGGGGGTAGGCACCACCAGTTACTGGCGAAATGTGTTGATCGTAAACGGCATTTATACCGGCGTCAATGCCACGCAGGTGCTGCGCAACATCAGCGGCGACCCGGCCGCGGAGATCCATGGGGACAGCCAGCACTTCTGGCCTTACGGGCTGAACTACCCGTCCGAAGCTACTTCCCCGGAGGACTATGTAAACCACTGCCTCATCCTGGAAGGGATGAAGCAGGACGGCCTCTAAGTAACTGTATTACTTACCTGAAGAAGCCCGCAGCCGTCGTAACCTTTTCCACCCATATGCCGGAGCTGGCCTGCAGCACAAATTCGCTCAGGCCTACTTCTTTGGTATCGGGCGCCCAGTCGTAGGTATAACCCAGCCGTGTCCAGGGGTAGTAATAGTCTGCAGCGGAGGATAAGGAACGATAGTAAGAATAGATAATGTTGCCGTCAAACCAGGTGCTGTAGGTGTTGCTTACACCGTTTACCAGTACGGCGCCGGTAGTAGTGGTATTAATGGCCGGGTTGCCCGCCGGGCGGAATAGCTGTTCCGCCGGTACCCATATTTCCGCAATGTGGGTGTTACTGTGGCTGTTCACCGGTGGCAGTCCCAATAGCTGGGAGATGCGCAGGATAGTATCGGTGGCAGTAGTAAATGCCGGTCCCAGCCTGCGCTTCATTTGCGCCGGTGCAAACACCCAGGACTCGCCCCAGGTATTGGTAATGGAATCGCCGGCAGGATAGCTGTCCGGGAACCGCATGAACGTAGCCATCAGCACATAGTCCTTACCGTGAATATTCTTCCATTGCAGGCCGCTGTTTGCAGGGGTAATGGCCCATAGCGTGTCAATTACTTCTGCGCTGTCGGCTATCATGGCGTCTGTAACAGAATGCGCATACAGTTCTGCCAGGGTGTATTCCGGCTGGGGCGGCGCTATATCGTCGTCTTTTTTACAACCGATAAAAGCAAGGCTGATGCAGAAAGCGATACGGATCCATGATCCGGGGTAGGTGTTCCAGGTTTTCATACAGGATACAATTGGTTATCAGAGTGGATGTAAGTAACTACATTTCAGTGAAATACACAACTTTTTTCCCGATGCCGCCGACCGCAGAGGATGTATATGTCCGTTCCTCCTTTTCTTTTGCCTTTTTACATTTTTTCTTTTAATCTTTACGCCCATTATGAAGAAGAACAGGGGACAATCCGGCATTATCTGCCTGCTGCTGTTGCTTTGCGGCACCGTGCAGGCGCGAGATCAGTATGAGCTGAACACCGGCTGGCAATGCGCCAACATCGCCGCCGTTAAAGACAAAGGGGAAACCATTTCCAACCCGGCGCACACACTTACAGGTTGGCAGCCCGCTACCGTACCGGGTACCGTGCTTACCACCCTGCTTAATAACAAACAGGTGCCTGACCCGTTTTACGGGATGAACAATGAAAAGATACCGGACATCTATCACACCGGTAACGATCATTACACCTATTGGTTTGTAAAGGATTTTACGGAGCAGCGGCCGCAGAACGGTCGCCAGGTATGGCTGCATTTCCGCGGGGTGAACTATGGCTGCGACATTTACCTGAACGGGCAGCGCGTGAATAAAGCCACGCACTACGGCATGTTCCTCCGCCAGACCTATAACATCAGCAACCTGCTGGCAAAAGACGGACGTAACCGCCTGGCGGTGATCATATACCCGGCCGCTACGCCCGGCAACCCGAACGGCGGACAGGGCGGTGACGGCACCATTGCCAAAAGCGTGGCGCACCAATACACGGCCGGCTGGGACTGGATACAGCCCATCCGTGACCGCAACACCGGCATCTGGGACAAGGTGACCATTGAGCGAACCGGCGCCGTGAACCTGAAAAACCCGCACATCATTACCCGCGTGCCCGGCGTTCGCCTGCCTGAGGGCCCGCAGGCGCCTGCCACCGTACAGGTATCCGCAGAACTGGAGAATGCTTCCGGTAAAAGCATTACCGGTACGCTTAAATACCTGCTGGACGGTCATACCGTGTCAAAGAAAGTAACGCTGCCACCGCATGCCGTTACGGAAGTGCAGTTGCCGGACTATAGGCTGCAGCAGCCCCGCCTCTGGTGGCCTGCCGGTTACGGCCCGCAAAACCTGTATCCGCTGCAGTTGCAGTTTACCGATGCCGCCAATGCCCTGAGCGACCAGGAGACCGTACAGGTGGGCGTGCGCGAGGTACAAACACCCTGGAATGAATTTACCCGCAGTCGCCAGGTACTGGTGAACGGGCAGAAAATATTCATTAAAGGCGGCAACTGGATCATTTCCGATGCCATGCTGCGCTTCTCCAAAGAAAGATATGATGCGGAGGTAAGGTTTCACCGCGACATGAACCTGAACCTGATCCGCATATGGGGCGGCGCTCTCACGGAAAGGCCGGAATTCTACGAAGCCTGCGACAAGTACGGCCTGCTGGTATTCCAGGATTTCTGGTTTTCCGGCGACTGTAACGGACGTTGGGTAGATCCCATGAAGAAAGAGGACCAGTGGACCCGCCGCCAGTACCCGGACGATCATGGCCTCGTGCTACGCTCCATCCGGGACCAGGTAAAGATGATCCGCAACTATCCCTCCCTGGCCTTCTGGTGCGGGGGCAACGAGATCACCCCGCCGGAAGATATCATTATTCCTATCAAGGATTCCATCCTGCCTGCACTGGACGGCACCCGCTACTTTTTCGACTACTCCAATTCAGACAGCATGTCCTATAATTTCCTGGGTGGCAATGGCGATGGGCCTTATGGCATCCAGGACCTGGAAACTTTCTGGGCGCACCGTACCTTCCCCTTTAATTCGGAGATTGGCTCCGTAGGTGTAGGCGACTACGCTTCCCTGGAAAGATTCATTCCGAAGGAAAATAGGATAGCGCCGCAATATCCCGGTGAAGTGGATTCCGTATGGAAGTACCATAAGTACATCGGCTATGATGGGCATATAGCTCCTTACGGCAAAGCGAAAGATGCGAAGGATTTCGCCAACAAGGCCCAACTGGTGAACTACGACCAGTACCGCGGCCTGATGGAAGGCTTCAGCGCGCATATGTGGGAATGGTATACCGGTGTGATCATCTGGAAAACACAGAATCCCTGGACGGCCATGCGCGGGCAGATGTACGACTACTACCTGGACCCGAATGCCTGCCTGTACGGCCTGCACAACGGCAGCGAGCCCCTGCACATTATGTACAACCCGGTAGACGGTATGGTGATGGCGGTGAACAATACCTTTACCGCCCGCCGCTCTATGATGATGGAAGTAGGCCTGTACGATATGGAGGGGCGCTACAAGCAGCTCACCCAGGTATTTGCAGATATTGGCCCTACTACTGCCAAGAAATACCTGTCCGTTAAAAAAGCGGTAGATGAAGCCCGGAAGGAGCAGGGCGTTTTCCTGCGTCTTCGCCTACTGAATACGGACAAACAGGTGATCACGGAAAATTTCTACTGGCTGCCAGATGCGTCCGGCAACTATTCCGGTCTGCAGCAAATGGCGCCCGCAAAGGTGCAGGCCACGGCCAAAAGGATCACGAAAGACAGCATTACCGTTACACTGCGCAACCCCGCCAATGGCCCGGTGGCTTTCTTTAACCGGGTAGCGGTAGTGGATGCGCAGACAAAGCAGCGGGTACTACCAGCATTTTATAGTGATAATTACATTTCTGTAATGCCCGGAGAGGAAAGAACGGTGACCGTAAGCTACACCCCGGCAGGTAATAATAGTACGGCGATTGAGCTGTATGGCTGGAATGTGAAGGAGGAGTATATTACCGTTCAATGATAAAAAGGATGGAGATTAACGCCAGATTAACCTGAAAACAGAAGACAGGACCTATTATTGCATGCATACTATCTGTTTGTAAATTATGAGCAAAGGTAGCCATGAAATGATCTTGTCTGATGAGGCATTAATTAGTAAAATATATTACATAAGAAGCCACAAGATAATGCTGGATAAGGACCTTGCAGAACTGTACGGCGTAAAGGCCATACGGTTAAGAGAGCAGGTAAAGCGCAATGCGGAGCGGTTTCCGGAAAATTTCATGTTCCGGTTAACGGAAGCAGAGGTGGACATCATGGTATCGCAGAATGCGATACCCTCCAGGATGCATCTGGGCGGCTCTCTTCCTTATGTATTTACAGAACATGGCATATTAATGCTGGCGAATGTTCTACACAGTGAAAGGGCCATTCAGGTAAGTATCCGGATAATTGAGATTTTTATCAAAATGAGAGAGATGCTTTCCTCGCATAAAGACATCTTGCTGAAGCTGGAGCAGGTGGAGAAAAAGATGAATGGCTATGATGAAGATATTCAACTAATCTTTGAATACCTGAAACAACTACTCAATCCAGCGCAGGAGCCGCGAAAGAAAATAGGATTCAGGCAGCAGGGGGAGCAGGAATAGCAGCTCCTCCTGCTTTTTACGCCCCCATCGCATACACCACTATATTCACCCCGAACTTCGTGTTATCCTCCGCCATAAACCGCTTGTTCCGGAAATCGTAATCCCATTCGCAACCATAGTCCTTATTGCTGTAAAGTACCCCGATGCGGCCGTTGATCTCAATGGCTTTCAGGTAATCGTGCACCAGGTCGTCACCCCAGCCATTCAGCTCAAAGGAGGTAGTGGGTGGCCCTTCCCTGAAATGGAAGAAAGAGCGGTAAATATCATGACTATTGGGAAGCTTCCGCAAGGCCTCCGGGCCAAAGAGGCGGCCCATCTGCGCTTCAAATGATTTGGCAAAAAGCCCGTCTATATCATGGTTGCAGTCGTCCACGAAAACGAAGCCGCCGTTCTCTACGTATTGTTTGAAAAAGGCGCTTTCCGTAGCGTCGAACTGCACCAGTTTATGGCCGCTGAGGTAACAGAAAGGTGCGTTGAACAAGTCGGGACTGCCCAGGTCCGTTACCTGTTCCTGCAGGTGCACCGGGATGGTGGTATATTCTATCAGCGAGTTGAGCAGGTTGGAGGGCATACGCGGGTCCGTGTCCCAGTCGCCGGAACGGTAACGTAAACGGGTAAATGTAAATCTGGCGCGTTTCATGATGTAAGATATAGGAAGTAAGAAGCACGATGTATGAAGCAGGAATATCTTATTTCCTACATCCTACTTCCTTCCTCCTATATAAAAATCCCCTTTTTACTTTAAAATTCCTGCTTTTATGCATAATTTCCTTGTCTACGGGCATAGCGGGGAATCATTTCATTTTTTTACATATAAAACGGCCCATCTTGGAGATCACAGAAAGCACCGTACAGCAGTTGCAGGAAAAGCTCGTACAGTTGCAACAGGAAATACAAAAGGTCATCATCGGGCAGGAACCCATTGTAGCCGAAATACTGGTAGCCCTGCTGGCGGGCGGGCACTGCCTGCTGGAAGGCGTGCCGGGCCTGGCCAAAACCCTGATGGTAAGAACGCTTTCACAGGCGCTGGACCTCAGCTTCCGCCGCATACAGTTCACGCCCGACCTCATGCCCACCGACATTATCGGCACCGAAATACTGGAGGAGGACCATGCTACCGGCAGGCGCTTCTTCAAGTTCAACCGGGGGCCGTTGTTCGCCAACATCATCCTGGCAGACGAGATCAACCGCACGCCGCCCAAAACGCAGTCTGCCCTGCTGGAAGCCATGCAGGAATTCGAGATCACTTACGGCGGCCAAACGTACGTACTGGACCGGCCCTTTTTTATCCTGGCTACGCAAAACCCGATAGAGCAGGCCGGCACCTACCCTTTGCCGGAAGCCCAGTTGGACCGTTTCCTGCTGTACGTAAAAATTGGCTACCCCAATGCCGAAGCGGAAACAGCCATCCTGAACAGTACTACCGGCAACAAACAGGTAAAGGTAACGCCCGTGCTGGGCGCGGTGGATATACAACAGTTGCAGCAACTGGTAAGAGAAGTAAGCATCAACGAAGACCTGGTGCAATATGTAGCCACGCTCATCCGCTCCACCCGTCCGGATACCAGCACCGTGCCCTATGTAAAGGAATGGGTGCGCTGGGGCGCCGGTCCGCGCGCCGGCCAGGCGCTGATCCTGACTGCCAAGGCCAGGGCCCTGTTAAAGGGCCGCTACGCCGTAGTGATGGAGGATATCCGCGCCATGGCATACCCTGTGCTGCGTCACCGGGTGCTGATGAATTTCAGGGCGGAGGCGGAGCATATTACTGCCGATCATGTAACGGAAGTATTGCTATCGTCATGAGCCAGCTCTTAGATCCCAAGGTATTAATGGCCATTAAGGACCTTTCCCTGGCGGCGCGTACGGTGGTAGACGGCTTTATGGCCGGGCTGAACCGCAGCCAGGTAAAGGGCGCGGGCCTGGAGTTCAGCCAGTACCGCAGCTACCAGCCGGGCGACGACCTGCGCTGGCTGGACTGGAAGATGTACGCCCGCTCCGACCGCTATTATATCCGGGAGTCCGAAACGGAAACTGCGATCAGTGTGCGCTTCCTGCTGGATGCCAGCAATTCCATGAACCACCGTTGCGGGGAGATAACCAAGATGGATTATGCCCGCTACCTGGCTGCTGCGCTGGCCTGGCTGGCCCATTTGCAGGGCGATGCTACCGGACTTTTTGCGTTCCGGGATGGCCGGCTGTTTTCTCTCCCCTCACGCCGGGACCCGCAGCATTTGGCGCGCCTGTTCTTCCAGTTGGAAAACCTGCAGCCTGCCGGGAAGTTTACGGAAGAGCTGCAGTACCGGCAGCTTTTTACCGGCGAGCGCCGCCGGGAGCTGCTGGTGTTCATCACAGACCTGTACCAGCACGGGCAGGAAATTTCGCGCCTGCTGGCCTCCCTTGCTGCCCTGCAGCACGAGTTGATCGTGTTTCACATTATGGGCAGGAACGAACTGGAAATGGATTATGCGGGCTACACCACCCTGGAGGACCTGGAGACCGGGCAGACGGTGGATATCAACGATACGGATATGAAGCGCAGCTACGCCACCGGCCTGCAGCAATACCTGGCGGGTATACGCCGGCAGATGCTGGGGCAGCACATCTTTTACCGGCTGCTGCGTATGGATCAATCATTGGACAGCGCGTTGCGCGACTTCCTGCAACAACGGCAAAAATCAATCACATAAACTTGTTCCAGCTACTGCAACCCATATGGCTCTGGTTAACAACGGGCATCCTGGTCCCGGTGATGATCCATTTATGGAACATCCGCCGGGGGAAGACCCTGCGGGTGGGCAGCATTGCCCTGCTCAAAGCAGGCGGGCACCGGCAATCCCGCCGGCTCCGGCTAACGGAGCCGCTCCGCCTGCTGCTGCGTTGCCTGCTGATCATACTGGCGGCGGTATTGCTGTCCAGGCCGGTATGGCAGCAGCGCCCCCGGCAAAAAGAAAAAGGTTGGGTGCTGTTGCCGGGAGAAAGATGGCAGGAAACTTACCAACATTTTCAATTATCCATAGATTCCCTGCTGCAGGCCGGGTATGCCCTGCATTATTTTAATCCCGGTTTTCGCGCTGCCGGCTTAACGGCCACCTTCTACGGGAATATGGAGATGGACAGCACAATGAGCTACTGGGCCTTGCTGGACAGCCTGCAGCAAATGCCCGGCGCGCCACGGTCCTTTTTTATATTCACGCCGGCCTGGCTGCACCGCTTCCGCGGGCAGCGACCTGCCATTGATACGGGTGTACACTGGTACGCCTATACGCCGGCAGACTCTGTAGCCACCTGGCCGGGGAATGCTTACGCCACTCCATCCGGGAGCATTTATGCAGGCCGGGTCAGCAGCCGCCCGGGCGGTAATTCCTATGCCTGGGAAATATTGCCTTTTGGCGCGGCCCCGCAGCCAGTGGATACTACAACGATGCGCATCACCCTGTTTGCCGATGCCTTGATGCAGGATGCCCTTTATCTCAAGGCTGCCATAACAGCCATTCAGCAATTTACCCAACACAGGCTGGCGCTGCAGGAAGTGCATCAAACGACGGCACTGCCCGCGCAAACGGACTGGCTGTTCTGGCTGTCCACGCAACCCCTGCCGCGGGATGTGCAGGCGCGTAATACCTGGCGCTACGATACCGGCCAGGTGGTCAACAGCGCATCCTGGATCATTTCCGGCACCGCCGCGCCGGTGCCTTTGTATAAACGGGTACAACCGCCACTCACCGCTGCCGAAGCGGTTCCGCTGTGGCAGGACGGTTTTGGCAATCCCATCCTGCGCCAGGAAAAGGGGCCGCAAACTACGCAGTACCATTTTGCCAGCCGCCTGGATCCTGCCTGGAATGAGCTGCCCTGGCAGGCGGACTTTCCCGCCATGCTGCTGCAGCTTTTGTTCCCCGATAGCAATAATGTGATCACCGGCAAGGACCGCCGGATCATTGCCGCGCAACAACTGCAACCGGATCATACAGCCGGGAATATGATCACGCGCAGCAGGACGGCTGCTATCACTACGGACCTTTCCCCTTTTTGCTGGGCGCTGCTCCTGCTCCTGTTCTTAATAGAGCGCCTCTGGGCTTTCCGGGTTAAAAAACTACCTGCAGATGGTTGAGCAGCAAGCGGCACATATGATCCATACGCTCCGGCGGCAATGGCAGCATGCGATGCTGGTCACCCGCCTGCTGATAGCGCTCGGGGTGGCGCTGGTGGCGGGCGTGCTGTTGTACCGGGTGCAGGGCTCCCTTTGGTGGATGCTGCCCATAGGAGCAGGCAGCCTGCTGGCCCTGCTGCTGCCGCGCCGTGCCTGGCGCATACGCCTGGCTGATGCAGTCCGGTATCTGAATACCACCATTCCGGCAATGGAAGAAAGCAGCGGGCTGCTACTGAAGCCGCCGCACAGCCTGGGACTGCTGGAGCAGTTGCAGGTGCGCAGGATAGCGCCGGTACTGCAGGAAATGTCATTGCCCCGCCCATACCGGCGGCAGTTGCGCACTGCCGCCTGGTTCTTTGTGGGGGCAGTAGCAGTAAGCATTGCCCTGTTGCAGTGGCGGCCCCCGTTCCCGGCCCGTTATGCGCCCGGCAGACAGGGGACAGAACAGGCAGGGCGTCGTCCATCGCTACCGCCGGCAATTGCAGCAGCTACCATTACTATTACACCACCTGCCTATACCCGTAAAACGCCCCGTAGCCAGCAGCCACTGGACCTGGAAGTGGAGGAAGGCGCCCACCTGCACTGGCAGTTACGGACCAGCCGCCCGCTGCGTTCCCTGCAACTGCTGCTTAATGACTCGGTGCGCCTGCCCCTGCAGGCTAATGCCGGGGACAGCACGCAGTGGAGCGGCGCTTATACAGTCCATCGCCCGGGCTTTTACCAGGTGTTGCTGGAGGGCCAGGCATCGGAGCTGTATAAGCTGGCGGTATTGAAAGACCGGCCACCGCTCATTACTGTTCAATCCCCGCCTTCCTACACCGTTATTGATTACGGCCAGCCGCAGCAGGTAACCGTAAAAGTGCGCCTGGCGGATGACTATGGCATCACCGCTGCGGGCATACAGGCTACGGTAGCCAGCGGCAGCGGGGAGGCGGTGAAATTCAAAGAGCAGCCGCTGCCCTTTGCTGCGGCTTTTAATGGCACACGCACGCAGTATGCGCTGGAAAAGACCATCCGCCTGCCAGTGCTGGGCATGCAGCCGGGCAGCGAGCTGTATTTTTACGTACAGGCGCAGGACAACCATGGGCAGCATAGCCGCTCCGGCGTGTACATGGTGGTGCTGCCGGATACTGCGCAACTGATGGAACTGGAAGGACTGGCCAACAGTGTAACGGTAAAGCCGGAATACTTCCGGAGCCAGCGCCAGATCATTATTGAAACGGAACAACTGATCCGCGCCCGCGATACCCTGCCTGAAAAGACCTTTAAAAACCGCGGCAATGAGCTGGGCATTGACCAGCGCCTGCTGCGCCTGCGTTACGGGCGCTTCCTGGGAGAGGAGTCCGAGACCAACATCGGCGACGACCGCGCCGAAGCAGAAGAGGAACATGACCATGACCACGATCATGATCATGCAGCAGAAACCGCCGGGGATGCCAGGGACTTTAACAATGCGGATAAAATAATAGAACAGTTCTCCCACCGCCATGACATAGCAGAAGACGCGACATTCTTTGACCCGGAAACCAAACGCCGGCTCAAAGCCGTGCTTACAGAAATGTGGAACGCGGAGCTGCACCTGCGCACCTTCAGGCCGCAGGAAGCGCTGCCCTACGAATACAAGGCCCTGCGCCTGCTGAAAGACCTGCAGCAAAGATCGCGGGCCTACGTAGCCAAAACCAGCATAAAAACAGCGCCCCTGAAACCGGAGAAACGCCTCAGCGGCGAGCTGGGAAAGATCATTGTGCCGGTTGCGCAGCACAGTTATGTGCAGGCATCCGCCCACCTGCAACAGTTAGGCTATGCTTTGTCTGTACTGGAAACGCTGCAAAACGGCGGCGCCGTAACAGACCCCGTATCCCTGCAGGTGCTGCAGCAGGCGGCGCAGCAGTTGAGCGCCCGGGCCACTGATGCACCTGCACGATATCTTTCCTCCCTGCAGGCCCTGCGCCGGGTGCTGGCTGCATTGCAGCAGCAGGAAGCGCCGCTGCCCGCCGACATTACAACGGCCGCACAGACCATTTATTCGCTGCTGCCTCCGCCGGAACCCTGGCCGCAGGCCGATGGCAGGGATACCGGTATCCACCTGTCGCAGCAGTATTTTATGAACCTGTATCAATCGCCAAAGGAATGATGGGAGGGCATTACATAGCGATCGCTGCATGTGTGGTACTGCTGGCATTCCTTTGCCGGAAGGAGACCAGGCGGCCCAATAAAGCCCGCCTTTGGGCGCGCTTGCCGGCTACCGTGATAGCAGTAGCCGGCCTGCTCTTTTTGATGGCGCCTTTTCCCTGGCGCAGGCAGGTATCGGCAACAGGTAACGGAACCGGGCCAACGAAAACAAGCGTCCGTCCGTCCGGCGTGCAGGCTATTTACTGGCAGCAGCAGCTAAATGCGGGAGCAATGCTGCACCTGCAGGGACGTTACCGGAACAGCGCCGCTACCCCGGTGAAACTGCTGCTCACCGGCTTTAATGAAAGGCTGGATTCCGTGATCATCCCGCCCGGGCAGCAACAGTCCTTTGAGCTGAAAACGAGGCCCCGGCACATCGGCAGGGCGGTATATACTTTTACGGTGCTGGCCAAAGATACCCTGGCTATGGAGCCGGTGCCTGTGGAAGTACGGCCGTTGCGCTCTTTGAAAGTATTGATGCTGGCGGCCTCGCCGGATTTTGAGCACAAGTTCCTGGCCCGCTGGCTGGCGGCACAGGGCTATGTGGTGGCCATACGTACGGCCATCAGCCGGGACAAATACAGTTATACCTACCTGGACACGGCCCGTTTTCCCCTGCAGCGGATCACAGCGGCTATACTGCCGGCGTTTGATGTAGTGGTGGCAGATGCCGCCGCCCTGGCTGCGCTCAGTTCATCGGAGCGGGCCACCCTGCAGGCGCAGGTGGCGGAAAAGGGGCTGGGCCTGGTTATAAAAGCGGATAGCAGTATGATGCGCCGCCGCTTCTATGACCGTCCGTTCATATTGTCGGCTGCCGGGAACCGGGAGGCGCACCCGCAGTCAATAACCGTCCTGCCTGCAGGAACGGTAGGCACGTTGCCCGCAGTGCAGCCGCTGTATGTAAGGTCGGCGCCCGGCCTGCAACCGCTGGTGCAGGATGGAGCGCAACATTGGCTGGCCGCTACGGCCCTGCATGGCGCCGGCAGGCTGGTGTGCACTACCCTGGGCAATACCTACGCCTGGGTATTGGCTGGCAGGGAGGAGGCTTACCAGTCGGTATGGTCCCTGCTGCTGCAAAGCGCGGCCCGTGTGCGGCAGCAGGCGGCGCAATGGCATATCGGCACTGCCTGGCCGCAGGTGCGCCGCCCGGTGCCGGTATCCCTCCAGACCTCCCTCCCGCAGCCGGCGGCTGTTGTCAATACGGCGCGGGTTAGCCTGTCGCAGGGCGCGATGCTGCCTTTTCAATGGCAGGGCGTTTACTGGCCGCTGCAGGCCGGCTGGCAGGCCACAGCGTTGCCGGCGGGGGATACCTGCTGGTGGTACGCCTATGCAGAAAAGGACTGGCAGCCGCTATCCGCGAGGGCGCAAAAACAGGTGCAGCACCGCGGTATGGCAGCAACAGCCAGTGAAAGCCGGGCGGCTATACCGCGTATATGGTTTTTTATAATGTTTTTGCTGGGCGCTGTTTTTTTATGGGTGGAAGAAAAACTGGTCTAACGGCGTAATATAGTTCCTGGAATGATATAATTTCAGGAGCACAACCAAAATCATCTAAACCGCATTTTTATCACCTAAATCTTTAAGGAGGGCCATTGCATTGAACAGAAAAGACTTTATCCAGCTTTCGGCTATGGGCCTGGGCGCATTGATGGTGCCCGGATCGCTGCTGGCCGGTAACGCCATTGATCCCGCTGAAGCATTGATGGAGGGCATGGACCTTGCCCGCAAAAAGCAGTTGTCCGATATGGCACTGGCGGCCGCCCGCGCCAAAGGAGCCTCCTATGCCGATGTGCGCATAGGCCGTTACCTCAGGCAGTTTATCATTACCCGTGAAAAGAGGGTGCAGGGTATTTCCAATACCGAATCTTTTGGGGTCGGCATTCGCGTGATTGCCAACGGTAGTTGGGGCTTTGCGGCTTCCAACAACGTAACGGAAGCCGATATTGTAAAAACAGCGGAAAGGGCCGTGGCCGTTGCCAAAGCCAATGCTAAGATCATGACGGAGCCGGTGCAACTGGCCCCGCAAAAAGGCTATGGCGACGTAAGCTGGAAAACCCCTATTGAGCAAAGCGCATTTGCCGTTCCCGTAAAAGACAAGGTGGACCTGCTGCTGAAAGTAAATGATATCGCTATGCAGGGTGGCGCCAGTTTTGTAACCTCCGCCATCATGGCCGTGAATGAGCAGAAGTTCTTCGCCTCTACGGACGGCTCCTATATTGACCAGGATGTGCACCGCATCTACCCCTTCTTTAACGTCACCAAAATAGACAAGGCCAGCGGCAAGTTTGAGACCCGCCGCTCCCTCAGCTCTCCTGTGGGAATGGGGTACGAATACCTGACCCCGCTGCCGGACAGCAAGGTGGCCGGTATTGTAACGCGTTATAAAAGCCGTTACGATATACTGGAAGACATTAAGAATGCTACGGAGAATGTAAACGAGAAGATAAAAGCGAAGTCCGTGGAGCCGGGCAAGTATGACCTGGTGCTGGACCCCTCCCACCTGTGGCTTACTATCCATGAATCCGTAGCGCATCCTACAGAGCTGGACCGCGTGCTGGGCTATGAAGCCAACTATGCCGGCACCAGTTTCCTGACCCTGGATAAATGGAAATCCGGCAACTTCCAGTTTGGCAGCAAGCTGGTGAATATTGTGGCCGACAAGCTGCAACCCGGTTCCCTGGGCGCGGTAGGCTATGATGATGAAGGCGTGCAGTGCAAGGAGTGGGACATTATTAAAGACGGCATACTGGTCAACTACCAGGCCATCCGCGACCAGGCGCACATCATCGGTCTCAAGGAATCACAGGGATGCTGCTATGCGCAAAGCTGGGAGGACGTGCAGTTCCAGCGCATGCCCAATATTTCGCTGAAACCCGGCGCCAGCCCTTTAAGCGTGGATGACATGATCAGGGATGTGGAAAAAGGTATCTACATCGTTGGCGACGGCTCTTTCTCCATTGACCAGCAGCGGTACAATTTCCAGTTTGGCGGGCAACTGTTCTACGAAATAAAGGATGGCAAAATAGCTGGCATGCTGAAAGATGTAGCCTACCAGGCCAACACCCGGGAATTCTGGAACTCCTGCACGGCTATTGCAGACAAGCGGGATTACCGCCTGGGCGGCGCCTTCAATGACGGCAAGGGGCAGCCCTCGCAGTCCAACGCCGTTTCGCATGGCAGCTCCACCACCCGCTTTAACGGGGTAAATGTTATTAACACAGCAAGAAAAATCTGACCGACTATTATGGCTATACTTAATAAAGACGAAGCACAGGCACTGCTGAAAAAAGTGCTGGGCTTTTCCAAAGCAGATGAATGTGAGGCCAGCCTCACCGGCCGTGAGGGCGGCAACATCCGCTATGCCCGTAACGCCGTGTCCACCGCCGGAGACATCAGCACGCTAAGCCTTTCCATCAGCGCTACCTTCGGTAAGAAAACCGGTACCACCACCATTAACGAATTTGACGACGCTTCCCTGGAAAAGGCCGTGCGCCGTGCCGAAGAGCTGGCGCAACTGGCCCCGGAAGACCCGGAATACATGCCGCTCCCGGGCCCCCAAACGTATAAGGACAGCATTACCTACGTGCCGGCCACGGCCGCCGTTACGCCGGATACCCGCGCCGCTGCGGTGGCAAAGAGCATACAGGTAGCCAAAGATGCGAAGCTGGAGGCGGCGGGCTTCCTGGAGAACACCACCAGCTTTAATGCGCTGGCTAATTCCAAAGGACTGTTCGCCTACAATACCGATACGGACGTTATCTTCAGCATCACCACCCGCAACCAGGCAGGTACCGGCTCCGGCTATGCCGCCCGCGGGTATAATGACATCCGCAAGCTGGATACCTACAGCGCTACGCAGGTATCCGCCTCCAAAGCCAATGGCTCCGCCAATGCCAAAGCCATTGAACCGGGCCGGTACACCGTGATACTGGAGCCGGTGGCGGCAGCTTATATGATGGAAAACCTGTTCCGCGGACTGGATGCCCGCAATGCGGATGAAGGCCGCAGCTTTATGAGCAGGCCGGGCGGCGGCAACCGGCTGGGTGAGCAACTGATGGACGATAAGGTCACCATTTACTCCGATCCTTTCCATCCCGAGCTGCCTTCCGGCACCTGGAACGGTGAAGGCATGCCGCTGGAAAAGACCAGTTGGATTGAAAAAGGCGTGGTAAAGAATTTAAGCTACTCGCGTTTCTGGGCGCAAAAGAAAGGTGTAAAGCCGGTGCCGCGCCCCGGCAACATTATTATGGAAGGGGGCGATGTCTCTCTGGAAGAGCTGATCAGGAGCACGGAACGCGGCATACTGGTATCACGGCTCTGGTACATCCGCATGGTGGACCCGCAAACGCTTTTGCTGACCGGCCTTACCCGCGACGGCACCTTTTACATAGAAAACGGCGTGATCAAACACCCGATCAAAAATTTCCGTTTTAATGAAAGCCCCGTGATCATGCTGAACAACGTGGAAGCCCTGGGTAAACCGGAGCGCACCATCAGCGTGGAATCTTACCGCAGCTACCTGGTGCCGCCCATGAAGCTGCGCGACTTTACTTTTACTTCACTGTCCGATGCGGTATAAGATCTGCGTGCGCCATACCCCGAAGGTGTGGCGCACGTATTAGCAGGATGATATCCTGCTGATGACAAATGCTACTCTTTCCTCCACCGCACCTTTCGGCACCTCCACCAGCTCATAATCATATGCCTGGTATACCTGCCGCAGCACCTCGTAAGTACGTACTGCTTCCGCAAAAGTCTGTTTCCTTTCCGTATCGGTGTGATAGATTGCTTCCCAGGGCGGGAACAAGAATACCCGCCGGTTGTACCGTAGCAGCCCGGCGGCGGTGTGCAGCATGGCATCCTCCGGCAACTGGTTGAGCCGCGTATGGCAGATCACGTCCGGTATGCCGCGGTCATAAAAACAGGCGCCGGCTGGTGGCGCGTCATAAAAGGCCGCAATGGTGCGCACTTGCATCAATTGTGTGTAAAGCGGCATGTTCCGCCAGGGCACCCCGTCTCCGCCGGCAGCTACCTGCTCCCGGATGATCTCGCGGGCCACTTCGGGCATAACGGCATATCCTGTTTTTTCCAGTGCTGCGAGTACGGTGGTTTTGCCTGCGCCGGGGCCACCGGTCAATACAAAGCATTGCGCTTTGCAGCATGGAGTTGTTGCAATCATATGAATAATGTTTAAGTGATAATGATTGAGTGATTGAAAAAAATGCCGGCACTATCGCAAAGGCGTATCCGGGAGTATGCTTAGCAACTGGTCTATCAGCGGCAGTTGGCCTGCCAGTATCTTTTGCCGCGCTTCGGGAATGGGCAGCCAGGCGGCTTTGTCCACTTCAGGGAAGGACCTTGTTTTACCGGAGCGCGGGGGCCATTCCATTTCAAAGGTATTGCTGCGGATATCCGTGGTATCCAGGTCGCCCTGCAGGGCCCAGGCATGCACCAGTTTGCCGCCCTTTTGTTTTACCGGCTCCAGGGGCAGGAGGGTATCCGGGTCTGCGGCCGGCCGCATGCCGGTTTCCTCTTCAAACTCCCGCAAGGCGGCGCTCAGCAGGCCATCGCCGTTTTCGGCCTCTCCTTTGGGAATAGACCAGGCGCCCGCATCCTTTTTTGCCCAGAAAGGCCCGCCGGGATGCACCAGCAGTACCTGCAACTGATCCCGGTAGCGGTATAATAGTATACCTGCACTGGTTTTGCCCATACCTGCAAAATTATAGTATTAAATTTTGTACACATGGGCAAGTTTGAAAAGATGCCGGATCAGCAGATCAACGGGGCATACGACAGGATGCTGAAAGGAGATGTAAAATACCGGTTTGTAATAGATATGCCGGCTTGCGGAACTTTTATTTCCCGCGGAAAAATTGTATCTATGTTGCCGGTTAGCCGTTTTCATGCATCAGATCGCCGCCATAAGATCCGGATCCTTTGCCGTTTTTGAAGAAGTATATTACCAGTTTCACGAAAAACTGTATTACTATTTCCTGAAACGCACCACCGCAGCAGATGTGGCGGAAGAGCTGGTACAGCTTACCTTTATCAAGCTGTGGCGGTACCGCAGTAGTTTGAACGAGGAGCTGCCCTTATCCCAGCAACTGTTCCGCATAGCCAGGACCACTCTAATAGATGTGCTGCGCCGCAAGGCCCAGCAACGGTCCGTGTCCCTGCCCAACCACTGGCTGCCGGAAACGGAGGACACCACGGCCGCCCGCGAGGAGCGGGAAACCCTGCACCTGGTGCGCCAGGCTATTGAGACCCTGCCTCCCGGCAGGAAGAAGATATTCCAGTACCGTATTGACGGGTTCTCCAACCGCGAAATTGCCGCCCGCCTTTCCCTCTCTGTAAAAACAGTGGAAAACCAGTTGAACCGCGCTATCAAGCAGCTTCGGGAAGTACTGTAACAAATTCCGCACACCCGGTGGGTGCAATCCACTTTTCCAGCGTAGTATATTAGGAACCGGGATTTTACTTTTGCCACATGATGATAGACCGTGCACTCATAGAAAAGTTCTTACAGGGCCAGTGTACCGCCCTGGAAGCCGCCACTGTGGCAAAGTACCTGGAGCAGCACCCGGAAGAACTGGAGGCGATATTGCCGGAGCAGGAATGGGAGGCCTTTGAACCGGGCGCCCGCCTGCGGGCCGCTGATAGTGAGCAGATGCTGGACCAGGTACGCCTTGCAGCAAAGAGATACCGGTACCGCAACTGGGCCGCTGCTGCTGCCGTCATCCTCCTGCTGGGCGCAGGCGGCGCCTGGTGGCAGTTGCATCGTAAGGTGGAGCAGCCCGCTGCCGCCATCGCCAGCCAGCGACGGGAGGCGCCCGCCCGGGATACCCTGGTGCGGCACACCGGCCGCAACACCCGGCGTATTGTATTGCCGGACAGCTCGGAAGTAATGCTGGAAACCGGCAGCACGCTGCGCTGGCGGCATGGATTTACGGCCACACAGCGGGCACTGTACCTGGAGGGCGCCGCCACTTTCCGGGTAACAAAAGAAGAGGGACGACCATTTATCGTATATTCAGGAAATGTAGCAACCACCGTGCTGGGCACCACTTTCAGGATCTGTGCATATGAAGGGCATAAGACCGTGAAGGTAAGATTGCTGTCCGGCAAGGTAATGGTAAAAACCACAGGAGCTCCAGCCGCTGGGGAGATGGTGTATTTAACGCCCGGCCAGGAATGCGCTTTCAACAAGGGACAACGCTCGCTTACCGTGTACCGGTACGGGCAGCCGGAAAGCACGCCCCGGGCGCCATTAAAAGGCAACATCAAAGACAACGGTGAAGAGCTCCTGTTTACCAGCGTACCCCTGCCCGAAGTGCTGGACCGGTTTGAAGCCGTGTATAAGGTCCGTATTACCTTTTCCCCGCAGCAGTTACGTAAATATTATTTCACGGGGCAGATCCGCAAAAGCGACGCCCCGGAAGGCATACTGCAAACAATAGCCACCCTCAACCGGCTGAAGGTTACACATGATAGTACGGGATACCATGTCTTTAGATAAAACACCGTGAAAGAAAAATGCCGCATGCATAATAAGTGATCGCTGATCATTCATCAGGCATGCGGCATTATTCGTCAAAGATCAATTACTCTATTGGTGCCCTTCCCCGTATAATGCTTAAAAGGATCGCAATAACGGCCAATACCAGCAACGCATGTATCAACGCGCCTGCTGAATACACAAAGAAGCCTAACACCCATCCTATGATCAAAATAAGGGCTATCAGATACAGTATGCTTCTCATATGAAAACGTTTTGGTTACCAACCCAGGTAAAAAATCTGTGCCAACCCCGTAGTGCTTTATTTATAATGACATAGGGGCTTTACCCCTGTTTTTTTGCTGTGGAAGGGATTCCACCATGCGGGCAAAAAATAGGTCATAAACAGGGCCTGAAAATGCATCCCGGGCCGCTGCGCGTATGCGCATTCAAATGGTCGCATTTTTGAAATACCAATTAAAAAAACGAGGCCATGACCTTTCCTAAAGTAATGCCCCTGGGCGATAGCGAGATCATACAACAAAAGCTGGGCATAGCAATCGTAGGCTTGGGTGAATACAGTACGGACCGCATTATACCAGCCCTGCACCAGACCAACTACTGTGGCCTGGAAGCAGTGATATGCGGGAAGGACCACGATAAAAAACAGGTGGCGGACAGCTATCATGTGCGCCGCGAACAGGTGCTGCACTATGATGAAATGGATACCCTCTGCCGCAATGATGCAGTGCAACTGGTGTACATAGCAGTGCCTAACAGCCTGCACTGCAAATATGTGCTGAAGGCGGCGGCTGCCGGCAAGCATATCCTGTGTGAAAAGCCGCTGGCGCCCACGGTAAAGGAATGCGCCGAAATGGTGGCTGCCTGCAAGGAGCACGGGGTAAGACTGTATACCAGCTACCGCCTGCAGTTCAGCCCATACCACCAGGAGATATCCAGGCTGGGCACCACCCGGGTGCTGGGAAAGGTAAAGCATATACAAGCCGCCAACAGCATCCACCTGGAAGCCGGCAGCGGCTGGCGGCTGGATAAGGAGCTGGCCGGCGGTGGCTCCCTGCTGGATGTAGGCATATACCTGGTGCAGGCCTGCCGCTACGTGACGGGAGAAGAGCCGGTAGCGGTGAAAGCGTCCGTGCAGAATAAACGGCCGGATGTATTCAAGGAAGTGGAAGACACCGTGCAGTGGGAAATGCGCTTTCCTTCCGGCGCCATCGCAGATTGTACCTGCAGCTATTCGGCAACAGACAGCTTCATCACAGTGGAGGCAGAAAAGGGAGCCTTTTCCCTGGACCCTGCCTTTACTTTTGAAGGAATACAGGGGCGGGTGAACAAGGAAGCCATGAAGTTTCCCGAGGTGATGCCCGAAGCGCTGCTGCTGGACCACGTAGCATACAGCATCCTGTATAAGGCGCCATCGCCGGTGAACGGAACGGAAGGAATGAAAGACATACGCATTATAGCAGCTATCTACCGCAGTATTGCTTCCGGTAAGGAAGAACGCCTGTAGAAATCATTTACAAACATCAAAACAATGTAAGCCATGCAACACAATGAAAAATTAGTCGAATTACTAAGCGACCTCGTAAGAATTAATAATGACCGTATAGAAGGCTACCAGAAAGCCATTGCGCAAACAGACGATGCCGACCTGAAAGCGCTGTTCCAGCGGATGGTAGATGAGAGCCGCACTTATGTAGACCAACTGAACCAGGAACGGGTACAGTTTGGCAGCGATATTGAGACCGGGACCACGGCTTCCGGTAAGATATACCGCACCTGGATGGACGTAAAGGCTACCTTTACCGGCAGTAACCGCCACGCCATACTGGCCAGTTGCGAATACGGGGAAGACGCCGCCCAGCGCGCCTACGAGGAGGCCCTGGCATCGGACGCTCCCATGCCATACAGCGTAAGGGAGCTGATCGCTAACCAGAAAGGCGCCCTGCGGCGTTCGCACGACACTATTAAAACATACCGGGATATGGAGAAAGTAGGCTGATACACCATTTGGGTTGTGCAACCGGGGTATCCGTATTCATTTTGTTCAATCAGGCCGGTTGATCAGGTTGTTCATTATGCCAGGCTTAAATTTGGACCAGATGTTACGGTAACTGCTTATCTCTATAAGCACCCCAGAATGCTCTAATAATTAATGGATTTAGGTTTTCACAATGCCTTCCGCCTGCAGGCGGAAGGCATTTTTTATGTACTTCGTTAACGGCTGCCGGCCAGCACCCGGTCCCAGTCTTTCCATACCGGCTCATAGCCCTGGGCCCGCAGCATGCCGGCAATGGCGGCAGGGCTGCGCTCGTCCGATATCTCGAACTGTTCCAGGGATTGCGGGTCGGCAGCATAACCGCCGGGGTTGGTCCTGGAGCCGGCGCTCAGGGAGGTGATGCCCAGCTTTATCACATGGTTGCGGAAACGTTCAGACTCCCGGGTGGAAAGACTTAGCTCCACATCGGGGTCCAGCAGGCGGTAAGCGCAGATGAGCTGCACCAGCTCCCGGTCGTTCATTTCCACTTTGGGCGGCAGCCCGCCGGCGCAGGGCCGCAGGCGCGGGAAAGAAATGCTGTACCGGGTTTGCCAGTAGGTCTTCTCCAGGTACTGCAGGTGCAGGGCGGTAAAGAAGCTGTCTGTGCGCCAGTCCTCCAGGCCTATCAATACGCCCAGCCCGGTTTTATAGATGCCGGCCCGGCCCAGCCGGTCCGGGGTTTCCAGCCGGTAATGGAAATTGGACTTGCGGCCCTTGGGGTGGTGCAGCTTGTAATCCGCCTGGTGATAGGTTTCCTGGTACACCAGCACGCTTTGCAGGCCCAGCGGTATCAGGGCCGCATAATCCGCCTCGTCCAGTGGCTGCACTTCCATGCTGATATGGGAGAAGTGCGGGCGTACCAGCTCCAGCGCCGTTTTGAAATATTCCACGCCCACCGTTTGCCAGGCCTCGCCGGTTACCAGCAGCACGTGCTCATAACCCATGGCCTTGATGGCCTGCACTTCCTGCAGTATCTCCGCTTCATCCAGGGTTTTGCGGCGGATCTTGTTATCCAGGCTGAACCCGCAATAAGTGCAGATGTTCTGGCACTCATTGGAGAGGTACAGGGGTATGTACATTTGTATGGTATTGCCAAAGCGCTGCCGGGTGAGCTGGTGGCTAAGCTGCGCCATCTGCTCCAGGTAGGGTTGCGCCGCCGGCGACAGCAGGGCCATAAAATCATCCAGGCTGCGCCGGTTGTTTGCCAGCGCCCGCTCCACGTCCTGCGCGGTTTTGCCGTAGATGTCCGCTTTCACGGCATCCCAGTTATATTGGTCAAATATGTCTTTAAAACTCTCCATAAAAATTAATAATGAATAATTAATAATCGTAACGCCGGTCTTTCAATGGAGCACTACTGCTACAGGTATTATTAATTGTTAATTCTTAATTATTAATTATCGTCGTCCAGGAACGCTACCAGTGGGCTGGTAGCATGCGCCTGCTGCTGGCTGCCGCCCAGCCCGGCTTCGTAAGCCTGCCTGCCGGCTTCCACCGCCTGTTTGAAGGCCTGCGCCATGCGCACCGGGTCCTTAGCCACGGCAATGGCGGTGTTTACCAGCACGGCGTCGGCGCCCATTTCCAGGGCCCGGGCCGCATCCGAGGGGCGGCCGATACCGGCGTCTATTATCACCGGCACCCGGCTTTGTTCAATAATGATCTCCAGGAAGTCAAAGGTCTTCAGGCCTTTGTTGCTGCCAATGGGCGCGCCCAGTGGCATTACGGCTGCCGTGCCTGCTTCTTCCAGGCGTTTGCACAGCACCGGGTCTGCATGCACATAGGGCAGCACCACAAAGCCCAGCTTTACCAGCTCCTCCGCTGCCAGCAAAGTCTCTACCGGGTCCGGCAGCAGGTAGCGCGGGTCCGGGTGTATCTCAAGCTTTATCCAGTTGGTGTCCAGCGCTTCGCGGGCCAACTGGGCGGCGTATACCGCTTCCCTGGCCGTACGCACGCCGGAAGTATTAGGCAACAGTTGCAGTTGCGGGTGCTGGAGGTGTTGCAGCATATCGTCCGACTGGTCCTGCAGGTCTACCCGCTTCAGCGCTACGGTTACCAGTTCCGAGCCGGAGGCCAGCAGCGCCTGCTCCATGAGCGCTGCGGAAGAAAATTTGCCCGTGCCGGTAAACAGGCGGGATTGAAAAGTACGCCCCGCTATTATCAATGGTGTCATGATCCCTGGTTTAAGCATGTCAGTAAAATATTATCTACCACCGCCTGCCGGTTGCCCGCATGGGTAATGGCCCCGCTTACGGCCACGCCGTGCACGCCCGCCGCCCGCAGCGCCGCTACGTCTTCCGGCAAAATGCCGCCGATGGCCACTATGGGAATGCGTACCTGCTGCGCTTCCAGCGCCTGCATGATACGGGCAATGCCTTCCAGTCCCAGTACGGGGCTCAGCTTTTGCTTGGTAGTGGTAAAGCGGTAAGGGCCCAGCCCTACATAGCTGGCCCCGTCCTTTACGTGCTGCAGAATGTCGTCCAGGGTATTGGCGGTGCCGCCCACGATAAAATCCGCGCCGGTGATCTCCCTGGCAGCGGCCACCGTCATATCATTTTTGCCTACGTGCACACCCTGTGCGTTTACCGCTTTGGCGATTTGCGGGTAGTCGTTAATGATGAGGGTGGCGCCGTACTGGTCGCATAGCTGCCGGGCCGTCCGGGCGGTGGTCAGCACGTCCTCCGGCGCAGCGTCCTTGATGCGCAGTTGTATCCATTTGCAGCCGGCCTCGCAGGCCGCCTGTATATTGGCAATATGGCCTGCAGTAGCTGTTTGTTGCGATATGTAATGTAAGTGGCTGATCATAAGTGATGATATCCTAATAAAGATGAATGACTGGAAAGGAATTTTTCCGTATATGCCTTGCCGTTAGTACAGGCTACAGGTAGCGTATGGCCCAGCGCGAGCTGTGCAGTAATGGCGGCGGAAAGCACGCACCCGGAGCCGTGCTTGGCATGCACCTGCTGGCTGCCCGGCGGCAGGTTGTACTCGCCATCGGCCGTGTACAGGGTGTCCCAGCCCAGGCGTTCGGGCCGGTGCCCGCCTTTGAGCAATACGGCGCAGTGCCTGCTCAGCCTTACGGCGGCGGTTTGTCCGTCGTGGTGCGGCCGGTTGCCACCCAGTACCAGCACTTCCTCGTAATTGGGCGTAAGCAGGTAGAGGTAAGGCAATACGGCCTGCCAGGCCCCAGCCTGCGCCGCCTCATGAAAATTGAAACCGGCGGAGGCTTTCAGCACCGGGTCCAGGATAATGCGGATACCGGGCCGCAGCACATGCAGGGCGCGCACTACTTCCAGCAGGGTAGGCACATCGGCCATGATGCCTATTTTGCAGTAGACGGGCGCAAACTTCTTCAGCAGCGGCTTTGCCTGGGCAATAATGCGGCCGGCCGGCAGCCACTCCACGGACAGGAAGTGCCGGTCCGTTTGCACGGTCAGGGCCGTACAAACGCCCAGCCCGTATATCTTGTGGGCCTCAAAGGTCTTTATATCCGCCAGCAGCCCGGCGCCCCCGCTGGGGTCCAGCCCGGCCAGGCTCATAACGTATGGGCGTTCGCGTTCCATATGTTGCTGATATGATTGTATTGTTCCACCGCCTTGCCCGGCGTGTTCCAGATGGCGCCCAGCAGGGCGATACCGTCAAAACCCATTTCCCGCGCCCGGGCGGCATTGGTATGGTTCACCCCGCCCAGGGCCAGTATGCGCGCCCGGCCTTCCGGTCGCTGCAGCCGGAAGCCGGCAGGATACCGGCTTTTATACCCCGGTTTGGAAATACTGTCAAACACCGGGCTTAGCAGCAGCAGGTCCCATTCCTGCGCCGCGGCCGGTAAGGCGGCCGTGTCGTGAATGCCGGTGCTAAGCAGGCAGTGCGGCGGGTAATGCATGGCTGGCTGCGGGAGGCCGCTGTTGCGCAGCCGCTCGCTGTAGTGCACGCCCATAAGCCCGTAGCGCCTGCACAGCGGCCAGTGTTCGGCTACCAGTATCCTGCTGTAGCAGACCGGGTCTACCTGGTCCAGCAGGCGGGCATAGTCCTCCTGCGTCCGGCCCGGCTTGCGCAGCAGCAGGGCGTCTGCGCCGGCGGCCAGCAGCTCCTGCCAGCGGGCGGTTTCCTGCGGCAGCGTTTCCGGATGGGTGATGATCAGTAGCATGCGGTTACAAATAAATATCTCCTCCCTGCAGCTTAAATGCTTCGGACTGCGCCTGCATGCCGGCTTCCAGCGCCTCCTGCTCCGCTACGCCCTGGTTAGCGGCAAAGTCGCGCACCTCCTGGGTGATCTTCATGGAGCAGAAATGCGGGCCGCACATGGAGCAGAAGTGCGCTATCTTGGCGCCCTCCGCCGGCAGGGTTTCGTCATGATAGGACCGGGCGGTTTCCGGGTCCAGGGAAAGGTTGAACTGGTCTTCCCAGCGGAATTCAAAGCGGGCCTTGCTCAGCGCATTGTCCCGGTGCTGCGCCCCGGGATGTCCCTTGGCCAGGTCGGCCGCATGGGCGGCTATCTTGTAGGCAATCACGCCCTGCCGTACATCTTCCTTGTTGGGCAGGCCCAGGTGCTCCTTTGGCGTTACATAGCACAGCATGGCGGTGCCAAACCAACCTATCATGGCGGCGCCAATGGCAGAGGTAATATGATCGTAGCCGGGCGCGATATCAGTGGTCAATGGCCCCAGCGTATAAAAAGGCGCTTCCTGGCAGTGCTGCAACTGCTTTTCCATATTGGCCTTGATGAGCTGCATGGGCACGTGGCCGGGCCCTTCTATCATTACCTGTACGTCATGCTGCCAGGCCTTTTGGGTAAGCTCGCCCAGGGTTTCCAGCTCGGCAAACTGGGCCGCGTCGTTGGCGTCGGCAATGCTGCCGGGACGCAGGCCGTCGCCCAGGGAAAAAGCCACGTCATAGGCCTTCATGATCTCGCAGATCTCCTCAAAATGTGTGTACAGGAAATTCTCCTGGTGATGTGCCAGGCACCATTTGGCCATGATGCTGCCCCCGCGGGATACAATGCCGGTGGTACGTTTAGCCGTGAGCGGTACATAGCGCAGCAGCACCCCGGCGTGGATCGTGAAATAGTCCACGCCCTGCTCGGCCTGTTCAATGAGCGTATCGCGGAAAATGTCCCAGGTAAGCGCTTCCGCCTTGCCGTTCACCTTTTCCAGCGCCTGGTAAATGGGCACCGTACCAATGGGCACCGGGGAATTGCGGATGATCCATTCCCGGGTTTCGTGTATATGTTTCCCTGTGCTAAGGTCCATAATGGTGTCTGCACCCCAGCGGCAGGCCCATACGGCTTTTTCCACTTCCTCCTCTATGCCGGAGCTAACGGCGGAATTGCCGATGTTGGCATTGATCTTTACCAGGAAATTGCGGCCAATGATCATGGGCTCGCTTTCCGGGTGGTTGATGTTGGAGGGGATGATAGCGCGGCCTGCCGCTACTTCCTGCCGTACAAACTCGGGCGTAATGAAGCGCACGGGTGTGTTGGCCCCGAAGGAGTGGCCTTTATGCTGCTGCCAGAGCTCGTTGTTTTCCCGGTACAGTTGCTCCGCGCACTGGTTTTCGCGGATGGCGATGTATTCCATTTCCGGGGTGATGATGCCCTGGCGGGCGTAGTGCATCTGCGATACATTACGGCCGGCTTTTGCGCGCAGCGGCGTTTGCAGGTGGGCAAAGCGCAGGCTGTCCAGTTGCTGGTCTGCCAGGCGCTCCCGGCCATAGGCGGAGCTGAGGCCGGGCAGCGGCTCCACGTCCTTACGGTCCAGTATCCAGGATTGCCGCAGGCGGGGCAGCCCCTGCCGCACGTCGATGGGAACGGAAGGATCGGTGTAGGGCCCGCTGGTATCATACACCACCACGGGTGCGTTGTCTACCGTATCGCCGTTCTTACCATGCAGGCGTGTAGGCGTTAGGGTTATCCGGCGCATGGCTACCCGGATATCATGCAGTTTTCCCTGCACGTACACCTTCCCGGAAGCCGGAAAGGGCGCGCGGCTGATCGTATGCTCAGAAGGTTGTTGAGACATCGTTGAATGATTTAAATGGTCAGAAAAAGAAAGGGAAGAAGAATGAAGTAGTTCACCCCCCCTGTGTAGCGCGGATGATGGTCACCTTATCTGCCGCCTGCAGCGTTTGCTGTTCCCAGCGGGCTTTAGGGATCACCTGGTTGTTGACGGCAATAGCAATGCCTTTTGCGGATGGTAGCTGAATAAACTGTAACAGCGCAGCAACGGTGGTAGATGGCTGCACCGCATAAAGTTTATTGTTCACAAGTACTTCCATGTGTTGACAGGAATTTTTAAGATGAAACAATAAACTTTAAGGATGTGAAATAAGAAGAGATAGATCAGTAACTTTTCCCTCCGGCAGTATGAGCTGCGTCAGGTACTGAGGGTATTATCTCAGCCTCCCGGTTGGTCACCGGGAAACACCCCTAAAGTGAAGCCTAAAGGTAGCAGTTAATTTTTAATTAGCACATTATAATCTCTATCTTTGATTTGTTACCTTCTGCATATATGATCAGACACCTGTTAGTACCAGTACTCATCACCGTCTTTGCCGCCTGTAGCGAGCAGCCCAAAAAGCCCGACCCGGTTGTAACGGAGGACAGCAGCCTGCTGCAGCGGATAGATACGGCGGCTATTGCGCCTGGGCCTGATACCGCCTTTATTCAGGCAGACACCGCTACGTGGCGGCCGGAGCAACTGATCGGGAAGTGGTTGCGCCCGGTACCCGGGCTGGATAAGGAGATGCAGGGTTTCCAGCTAAAGAAAAACGGCAGCGCCGTTTCCATCAACATGTATACGCTGGTATATGAAAAATGGGAACTGGTAAAAGACACCCTCCTGCTGTGGAATCATACGGAGGGAGAACAGCAGAAGGATTCTGCAGCCACCATAGACACCACCGTTATAAAAGACCTTACGGATTCTACGCTGGTACTGTTCCCGGTAAAGGCCGCCGAAGGGTACCTGGAGGAATACCAGAAGAAAAAGTAAAAGGTCAGCTATACGTTAGCCACAAGCCTATTACCAGTGATACTACGGCCATAAAAATGCCGCCCGCCGCCAGTTGCATATCGTCAATATTCTTGCGGGCCATCCACAGGCAAACAATACCCGTTACTGCAGCAATGCTGCCCATTATAATGGCGGTAGAGGGCGTTTTGGTAAGGAACGAGATAATAGCAGCAACGATGCCGGCGCCCAGCCCTATAAAACCGGCTATCTTGGTCGTTGCTACGTGATGTTCTTGTGCCATAACAGATAATTATAGATTATAGGAATACTGATATCTCCATCATGAATTGGCAGGCTTTTCCACTAAAACATCCGTCTTCTCCCAGGGCACTTTCAACAAGGGGCCTATTTCCTGGTATCGGGGCTCCTGGTACTCATCCAGTCCATATTGAATGCGCGTAGTGTCCGGCACCTTTACAAAGGTGCCGCAAATACGGTCCCAGATAGAAAATATATTCGCATAATTGGAATCTGTTTCGGGCTGGTAGCGGCTGTGGTGCACCTTGTGCATGTCCGGCGATACAATTACCCAGCTCAGCGCCCGGTCCAGCCAGTGGGGCAGGTGTATGTTGGCGTGATTGAACTGAGACATCAGGGCGGACAGGCTCTGGTACAACATCACCATCCAGATGGGGATGCCCATGGTCACAATGGCCGCTGCCAGTGCCAGCACCCGGAACAGGCTTTCTACCGGGTGATGCCGGAGGGCGGTGGTTACATCTATAGCCGTATCTATATGGTGTATCTTGTGGAAATGCCACATCCAGGCCACCTTATGCTGGACCAGGTGTATGAGGTAGGCGCCTATGAAATCCATCATCAGCAGGGCCAGGATGGTATGCAGCCACAGCGGCATACCGGTCCAGTACAGCAGTCCGAACTGCTCCCGGCTGGCCCATTCCGATGCCTTTACTATCAGGAAGGCGAAGCCCAGGTTAATAATGGCGGTGGTAAGGGTAAAGAAAAGGTTGGTGCCTGCATGCCGGTACCGGTTGTACCGGAAGCGGAACCGCGGTATAAAGCCCTCTATGATCCATAGCAATAACAATCCTGCCACCAGTATAGCAGTGCGGTAAGATGAGGGGATATTAGCGAAAAATGCCTCCATGGATGCCGTATTCAGTTATCGCGGAACGGGAATTAACGTGGCCTGCCTGTTGTACTGTAATTACTGTCCTGTGTTGTTTATTTCCGCTATAAATTACGATTTTTTGGGCAATTTATTTTGCCGCAAAGCCAGTGCCAGTAAAGAAAAAAGCAACCTCTTTGGCAGAGATTGCTTTATATAAATTAATTATTATTAATTCTTCATCATTAATTATTCAGCATCAGCGGCATCACCAGCATCAGCAGGTCCTCGTTGTCCGCTTTTTCGGACGGTTTCAGGATACCGGCTTTGGTGGGGGTGGACAGCTCGATGGAGATCTCGTCTCCTTCGGCCGCGTTCAGCATTTCTATCAGGAATTTGGCGTTGAAGGCGATTTGCATATCATCGCCGGTATACTGGCAGCTCATACGCTCCGTACCTTCAAAGGAAAAATCCACATCCTGGGCGGTGAGCTGCAGCTCGCTGCCGCTGATGTTCAGCGCCACCTGGTTGGTGCTTTTGTTGGCAAACACGCTTACCCGCTTCAGTGCGTTCTGGAAATCGGATTTTGCCACGGTCAGCCGGTACGGGTTATCCTTGGGTATTACTACTTTGTAATCGGGGAAACGGGCGTCTATCAGGCGGCATATCATCTGCGCCCCGTCGTGCGATACAAAGAAATGGTTCTGGCTGTAGGAGATCTTTACTTCGCTCTCGTTGTCCGGCAGGGCGGACTTCAGCAGGTTCAGCGGCTTTTTGGGCACGATGAAGGTATCGGACTGGGGACAGTTGGCGTCTGTTCTCACGTACTTTACCAGGCGGTGCGCATCGGTCGCCACAAATGTGAGGCTTTTGTCGGCCAGCTCAAAGTATACCCCCGTCATGGCCGGGCGCAGGTCGTCGTTGCTCACGGCAAACAGGGTTTTGTTAATGGCCGTTACCAGTGCGGACGATTCCAGGGTGAAGGAGGTGGTATCATCTGCCGCCGGTTCTTTCGGGAAGTTCTCCGGGTTTTCTCCCATCACCTTGTACTTGCCGTTGTCGGAAGTGATCTCTACGGCGTAGGAGTTCATATCTATATGAAAGGTCAGCGGCTGATCGGGCAGGTTCTTCAGGGAGTCCATCAGTATCTTGGCCGGGATGCAAATGCGGCCGCTTTCCTTGGCTTCTACCTCCAGCTTTACCTTCATTACAGTTTCAAGGTCGGTAGCTACTACCGTAAGTTGGTTCTTGTCAATCAGGAAAAGAAAATCTTCCAATATTGGCAGCACCGTGTTGGAGTTAATGACCCCGCTGATCTGTTGTAATTGCTTTAACAAAGTAGAGGAAGAAACAATAAATTTCATTTGTTAATGTTTATTTTTTATGGTCATTCACATGTCATCTTTATGAATGCGAACAAAGATAGAAAAATTACCAGTTCGCTAATTTACTAGTTTGCCTGTTACCAAGTTGCACCCGTCCCCTTTTTATAAACCGATTGCAGTAGGCGGCATGGGAAATGGCTGCTGAATAAAAATATGGCATTCCCCTTGTTTTGTTAGATAAAATTCATTTATCAGCCAGTTGTTTTGGATAATATGAAAAGAACTTGATCTTTCTTTCAAGGTATGTACAGAATCGGTTACCTTTGGCGCGCGAAAGAAAAAGTTATTCACACTAAAACCGGGTTTTATGCAACTGTCTCATTTAGCCGAAACGCTGATCGGGTCTGAAATTATTAAACTGGCCGGTGAGATAAAGGAGAAGATAGCCAAAGGCGAGCAAATCTACAACTTCACGATCGGTGATTTTGATCCGAAAGTGTTCCCTATTCCGGCTGAGTTTGAGCAGGAAATCATTACCGCTTACCAGGAGCATTACACCAACTACCCCCCGGCAGACGGCATTCCGGAGCTGCGCAAGGCGGTCGGCAGCTTTATTGCGGAACGCGAAGGGCTGGTATACGATCCTGCCAAGGAGATCGTGATCTCCTGCGGCGGCCGCCCCATTATTTACGCTACTTACAGGACCATTGTAGACCGCGGCGAAAAAGTGATCTACGCTACCCCTTCCTGGAACAATAACCACTATACGCATTTCCTGGAGGCGGAGCACGCTGTGCTGGAAACCTCGCCGGAGAACAATTTTATGCCCACGGCTGCGGAGCTGAAGCCCCTGCTGAAAGGCGCCACCCTGCTGGCGCTGTGCTCCCCGCAGAATCCCACCGGCACCACCTTTGGCAAACAGCAACTGGAAGAGATCTGCGACCTGGTGATAGCCGAGAACAAAAGCCGCGGTGCAGGTGAAAAGCCGCTGTACATTATGTACGACCAGATGTACTGGGTGCTGACCTACGGCGAAACGCAACACTACAACCCGGTAACCCTGCGCCCGGAGCTGAAGGACTATACGATCTTTATTGACGGTATGAGCAAGGCTTTTGCCGCTACCGGCGTGCGGGTAGGCTGGGCCCTGGGTCCGGCAGAGGTGATCGCGAAAATGAAGGCCATTCTTTCCCATGTGGGCGCCTGGAGCCCGATGGCGGAACAAAAGGCCGCTGCCCGCTACCTGGTGCAGCAGGATAATGTAGATAAACACCTGCTGCATTTCAAGGCGGAAATAGAAGAAAGGCTGCTGCGTATATACGAAGGCTTTGTAAGCCTGAAAAAGGCCGGCCACCCGGTGGACTGTATTGCTCCCCAGGCCGCTATCTACCTCACTATCCGCCTGGACCTGAAGGGTAAAAAGACGGCGAACGGCGCCGTGCTGGCAGACCAGGCCGCCGTTACCTCCTATTTATTAAATGAGGCCAAACTGGCCGTTGTGCCCTTCTACGCCTTTGGCGCCGCCAAAGATTCCTCCTGGTACCGCCTGAGCGTGGGCACCTGCGTGAAGGAAGAGATACCCGCCATGCTGGAGCAGTTGAAGGCGGCACTGGAGAAATTGAAGTAGGAAGTAAGATGTAGGAAATAAGAGATAAGCAGGAGATAAGTAGTGGCAAACCCGGTTTGCGCTGCTTGTTTCCTGCTTTTTTTATGTTGCCGCACCTCCTACCTCCTACTTCTTACCTCCTACCTCCTATATCCTACCTCCCACCTCCTACTGTTTCCATGGGAAAAACACCCGGGAACCTGACTTTTTGACTTTTACCCTCGAAAAGTTAAATAACTGTTAATTGGTCAACTTTGTTTACCAAGTCTGGAATTTTTACTATTTTTGACCCGGAAACTAAAAAAGTCGAAAAGTAAAATGATTGCAGAGACCAAAGACGAAATGCGGGAGAGAATACTGGAGGCAGCTCTGAAACGCTTTACCCACTATGGATCAGCTAAGACCACCATGACCGAGATCGCGGACGACCTGGGCTGCTCCAAGGCATCACTGTACTATTATTTTCCGGATAAAAAGGGACTGCACAAGGCAGTACTGATGAAAATAGCCGATGATTTCTTTGCGGAGATGGAAGCCGAGGCAGATCACGTCCATTCCGCCGAGGAGTGCCTGAAGCGGATCAACGGGATCCGCAGCAATTTCCTGCAGCGGTTTTGCCGGCTGGAGCTGTTTAAAGTGATGAATGAAACCCAGACGGAAGAAATGCAGGGAGTGATGAAAGCAGCAAAGGAAAGAGAGCACAGGCTGGTGACCCGTATTATCCGGGCCGGCGCAGCTTCCGGCGAGCTGGAGGTGGACGACCCGGAAGGGGTGGCGCTCCTGTACAACCGGGCCATGATGGGACTGCGCTTTTCTGTGCTGGATTACCCGCCGGACTATGCAGACCTGGAGCGGGAGGATATCCAGCAGATCATGGAACAACAGCAGTTACTGACAGAGATATTTTTAAAAGCACTTAAACGGCATTAAACGGGAATTATGACGGTGCGGGACAGGATACTGGATACAGCGCTTCGGATGTTCCGGACATACGGGATCAAGAGTGTGACCATGTTCGATATTTCACGCGAATGTGGCATTTCAAAGAAGACAGTGTATGAGCATTTCACAGATAAAGCGGAACTGGTACAGGAAGGCATAGGTACTTTACTGGAAATGCTCACGGAACAGATGAGCAGCGCGCGCAGGGAAGCTGCAGACGCTATAGATGAACTGATGAGAACGACCCGGAACATCGAAGTGCTGGGCCGCACCATGAACCCGGTCATGCTGTTTGAAATACAGAAGTATCACCCGCAGGCGGCGCAGGCCATTGCACAGTTCAAGCGCGAGGGCGTGCTGCAGCATATCCGGGAAAACCTGGAGCGGGGCATCGCAGAAGGATGGTACAGGAGCAACCTGAACATGGATATTATTGCCCGTATGCGGCAATTGCAACTGGAATCGGCATTTGACCCTTCGCAATACCCTGCGGAACAGTTCGATCCGCATGAGGTGATGCAGGAGATCACAGCCAACTACATCATGGGCATTGCCACCCTTGAAGGCCACAAGCTGGCAGCCCGGTATTTACAATATAAAGAGGAAAACATCAGCACTACTTAAGATCAAAGGGTGAACAGATGGACGCTGCGCATACCCCCGGTACGCGTACAGGCCGCGCCATGCCCTGAAAAAATTAAAAATACGGATGAAACCGAACACGCGCACTTTGCTTACATGAAAGATGCTGCTGTGAGGTTCCATCTGGCAAAAGAAAAATCATATAGTTACAGATGAAACGGTTAAAGCTACTGCTTATCCTGCTTACCGGGATAGGCGTGTATAACGGGTATGCACAAACTGAAATGACATTGCAGGAGTGCCTGAAATACGCCCTGGCCAACAACCAGCGGCTGGCATATACCCGCCTGGATGAAGATATGGGGCGCTTCAAGACCGCCGAGGTAAAATCCCGCGCCCTGCCGCAGATCAACGGTACCGGTACGTATACCAACAATATCAAGAAACCGGTATTCCCCCTGCCCGGCGATGTGGTAGGCCAGCCGGGGCAAACAGTACTGCTGGAGTCCGGCCTTACCCATAACCTTTCCGCCGGCGCCACGCTGGAGCAGAAGGTGTTTGACCAGACGGTATTTACCGGGCTGAAGGCCGCCAAGACCACGGAGGAATATTACAGGATGGCCACCGTGCAGTCCGAAGAGAACGTGATCTACAACGTAAGCCAGGCCTACTACCAGGCGCTGGTAACCCGGGAAAAGATACGCGTGCTGGACGCCAATATCGGGAAGCTCAGCACCCTGGTGGAAACCACCAATACACAATTCCGGAATGGCCTTGCCCGGAAAATAGACCTGGACCGTATCAGGGTGAACCTTACGAATTACAAAACACAGCGCATCCAGCAGGAGAACCAGTACCTGGTGCAGTTGAACCAGCTCCGGCAGCAGATAGGCATGCCCGCAGGCACAGCGCTGGAGCTGCCCCGCGCCTCCTTTGCGGAGCTGGAAGATAAAACGGCCGCGGGCCTGGCCTTTGGCAGCCTGGACCTGGACAACCGGATCGAATACCGCCTGCTGGATAAGCAGACCGAGCTGCAGGAGCTGCAAAAAAAGGCTTACATCGCGGAGTATTACCCGAGCCTTTCGCTCACCGGCAGCTACTCTTACAACGGCCTCAGTAACAATTTCGATTTCCTGAAATCCAAGTCCAACGGCTCTACCGCCAACTGGTACGGGATGGCTTCCGTAGGCCTTACGCTGAAGATACCCATCTTCGACGGCTTTGGCCGCCGCTCCCGGGTAAACCAGGCGAATGTGACGCTGAGACAGCTCAGCAAGCAGAAAGAAGAAACGGCGCTCGCGCTCAATACCGCCTTTGAAAATGCCAAGCTGCAGGTAAAGAGCAACCTGGGCACCATACAGGCGCAGCAGGAGAACGTGGACCTGGCCAACGAGGTGTACAATGCTACGCAGAACAATTACAAGCTGGGCCTGGCGGACCTGACGGACCTGCTGGACGCGGAAACCTCGCTGACCGAAGCGCAGAACAATTACAACGAGGCGCTGCTGCAATACAAGCTGGCAGAGCTGGACATCATAAAATCAAATGGTAATCTTAAAAACTTGCTGAACTAAATACCCTTAAACATACAACGAATGAAAAAGATATTTATCTGGGGTGGTTTAACCGTACTGGCCGTAGCAGTGATCATGTGGAAGCTGGGCGCCAACAAGAAAGAGAACGAAACCAAAACTGAATTCGTAAAAAAGAGCAACACCGGCGAAGTGCCCGTACTGGTGCAGAAAGTAGCCAGGCAGGATTTTTCACAGGGCTTTTCCGCCAACGGCAATTTTGAGCCGGTGCGGGAGCTCACCTACCTGGCGGAAACATCCGGGCGTATCACCGACCTGTACGTGGAGGAAGGCAGCCACGTAAAGCCCGGCCAGGTAGTGGCCCGCATAGACGACGAGATACTGGGCACCGACCTGGAAAATTACAAGATCAGCATGGACCAGTTGCGGGTGGACAAAGAACGCTATGAAAGCGCTTTCAAGACAGGCGGCGTGACCGAGAAGCAGGTGGACGATATCCGCGTGCAGTACGAGCAGGCCGTGACCCGCTACGAGGCCGCCAGCCGCCGCATCCGCGATACCCGCGTAAAAGCCCCCATACAGGGCGTGATCAACGCCAGGTACGTAGAGAAGGGCGCCTACCTCCGGGCTGGCGACAAGATGTTCGACATCGTGGACGTGTCCCGCCTGAAGCTGGCGGTAAGCGTGCCGGAAGCGCAGGTGGTGCACCTGCAGGAAGGCCACAAGGTGAAGGTAACGGCCAACGTGTTCCCCGAAGTAACGTATGAGGGCCGCATCACTTTCATTGCCGCCAAAGGCGATAACACGCTCAACTATCCCGTGGAAATGGAAGTGACCAATGTGAGCGGCAAACCACTGAAAGCAGGTATGTACGGCAGCGCCCATTTTGAAATGCCGCAAAGCGCACCCATGATGCTGATACCGCGCACGGCCTTTACAGGCGGCGTCAACAGCAACCAGGTATACGTGCTGGCAGGCGACAGCGCCAAACTGCGCAAGGTAATAGCCGGCCGTATTTACGGCGACCAGGTAGAAATACGTGAAGGGCTGAAAGAAGGAGAGACCGTGATCACCAGCGGGCAGATCAACCTGGTAGATGGTGCAAAAGTAACCGTACAAACGCCCGCCAGCTAACAGTAACAGCGATGAAAAAAGACCTGTCAGGTTTTTAAAACCTGGCAGGTCTGCAAAAAAATCAGCAATGAAGATCACAGAGATATCCATTAAGCGGCCTACCATCGTGGTAGTGGTGTTTACCGTACTCACCCTGCTGGGGATCATGAGCTATCAATCGCTGAACTATGAGCTGCTGCCCAAGTTCAGCAACCCCACCATCACCATTACTACGGTGTATCCCGGGGCCGCTCCCGGCGAGGTGGAAGCTACCGTTACCAAAAAGATCGAGGATGCCGTGGCCTCTATGGAAAAGGTGAAAAAGATCACCTCCAAATCCTCCGAAGGGCTGTCGTCCGTTACCGTGGAGCTAAATAACGACGCCAACGTGGACATCGGCATCCAGGATGCCCAGCGTAAGATCAATGCTATCCTGGCCGAGCTGCCGGAAGACGCCAAACAACCTTCCCTGAATAAATTTTCGCTGGACGACCTCCCTATCATGACGCTGTCTGCTACCGCCAAAATGGACGACAAGCAGTTCTACGACCTGGTGGATAAAAAGATACAACCCCTGCTGTCCCGCCTGCCGGGCATGGCACAGGTATCGCTGATCGGCGGCCGGGAGCGGGAGATACAGGTGAACGTGGACCCGGCGAAGCTGCAGGCGTACAACCTGTCCATCCTGCAGGTACGGCAGGTAGTGACCAACGCCAACCTGGACTTTCCTACCGGCAAGGCCAAAACCACCGACCAGCAGATACTGATCCGGCTGGCCGGTAAGTATAAGAACGTGGACCAACTGCGCAACCTGGTGCTGACCACTACGGCAGACGGTACGCAGATCCGCCTGAAGGACGTAGCTGATGTGCAGGACGGGCAGAAGGATGCCGAGCGTATTGCACGGGTGGACGGTATCAACGCCATTGCCCTGCAGTTGCAGAAACAGACGGACGCCAATGCCGTAACCGTGAGCGAGGAAGTGAAGAAAGCGATTGCCACTATTGAAAATGACTATGCGCAGAACGGGCTGAAGATATTTGTGGCGAACGATTCTTCTGATTTTACCCTGGAGTCGGCAGACTCCGTAATGGAGGACCTGGTCATCGCCATTATACTGGTGGCGCTGGTGATGCTGCTGTTCCTGCACAGTATCCGCAACGCCATCTTCGTAATGATCTCCATTCCCGCCTCGCTGATCGCTACCTTTATCGGCATGAAGCTGTTCGGGTTTACGCTGAACCTGATGTCGCTGATGGGGCTTTCCCTGGTGGTGGGCATCCTGGTGGACGACGCCATCGTGGTGCTGGAGAATATTTACCGCCACATGGAGATGGGCAAGAACAAGGTGCGCGCGGCCTTTGAAGGCGTAAAAGAGATAGGCTTCACCGTTACTTCCATCACGCTGGTGATCGTGGTGGTGTTCCTGCCCATTTCGCTGACCAATGGACTGGTGTCCAAGATACTGCGGGAATTCTGCGTGGTGGTGATGATCTCCACCCTGCTCAGCTTACTGTCATCTTTTATGATCGTGCCGCTGCTCTCCTCCCGTTTCGGCAAGCTGGAGCATATGACCGGCAAGAATGTATTTGAGCGCTTCATTCTATGGTTTGAAAAACAGTTGCAGCGCTTTACGGACTGGATGACCGGCCTGCTGAAATGGGCGCTGGCGCACAAGGCCATTACCCTGGTAGTAGCCGTAGGCCTGCTGATCGCTTCTTTTATGCTGATCGGTAAAGGGTATATCGGCGGGGAGTTCATCGCCAAAGGCGACAGGGGACAGTTCATCGTGCAGTTGGAAATGCCGAAAGACGCCTCCGTGGAGCAATCCAACCAGGCTACCCGTAAAGTGGAGCAGTACCTGGACAAGCAGCCCGCCATCACCCGTTTGATCACCACGGTGGGGCAAACCAGCGAGGACGGTTTTGGCGTGTCTCAATCTACCGCCTATAAATCAGAGATCACAGTTATGCTGGTGGACCAGGACAAGCGGGAGCCGGTGGACATGTATGCCGCCAGGACAAAAGTGGCGCTGCAAAAATTATTGCCAGGCGTTAAGATAAAGACCATTTCCGTAAACATCATGGGTACGGCAGACCGTGCGCCGGTGGAGCTGGTGGTGATGGGCACGGAGCTGGACAGTGTAATGACCTATGCCAGGCAGGCCATGGACGTGCTGCGGAAAATAGACGGCACCAGTGATGTGAAGCTTTCTGTAGAGGAAGGCAATCCCGAGATCAATGTGCAGGTGGACCGTGATAAAATGTCGGCCCTGGGCCTTACGCTGGACCAGGTGGGCAACACCATGCAAACTGCTTTTAACGGCACCGCGGATGATTCTAAAGTAAAGTTCCGCCAGGGTGACTATGAATACGATATCAACATCCGTTTTGACGATTTTAACCGGAAGAACATACAGGATGTGGCCAATATACAGTTCCAGAACAATGCAGGCCAGTTGATCCGGCTGTCGCAGTTTGCCGCCATTACCGAAGGCAGCGGCCCCAGCCGCCTGGAAAGAAGGGATAAGAGCACTTCCGTGTCTGTGCAGTCGGCGGTAATAGGGCGGCCCAGCGGTACCGTGCAGCAGGAGTTTGACGCCGCCCTGCAAAAGCTGCGCAAGCCGGCCGGCATCTCCTATGTGTATGGCGGCGATGCGGAGAACCAGGGCGATTCCTTCAGCACCCTGGGCATGGCCCTCCTGGTCTCCATTGTAATGGTATACCTGATCATGGTGGCGTTGTATGACAGCTATGTGTATCCTTTCGTGGTGCTCTTCTCCATACCGCTGGCCATTATCGGGGCGCTGCTGGCCCTGGCGCTCACCAACAATACGCTGAACATCTTCACCATACTGGGTATGATCATGCTGATAGGGCTGGTGGCCAAGAACGCCATCATGCTGGTGGACTTTACCAACCAGATGAAGGACGAAGGGCAAAGCACCTATGAGGCGCTGATACACGCCAACAACGCGCGTTTGCGCCCCATCCTGATGACCACCATCGCCATGGTGATCGGCATGCTGCCCATTGCGCTGGCTACCGGCGGCGTGGCCTCTATCAAGAACGGCCTGGCCTGGGTGATCATCGGCGGCTTGATCAGCTCCATGTTCCTGACACTGATCGTGGTGCCGGTGGTGTACAAGATCGTGGACAGCATTATGCAGCGCTTTGGCTGGGGTAAGCCTTCCGTGAAGCGCCTCATCCGCCAGCGGATGGTAGCGCCTTATGGCAGGGAGCTGGTAGAAGACGGGGAAGCGCTGGAAGCGGAACTGTCCGTGAACTGATGAAACAGATCATAAAAAAAGTAGCAACATAAGGAATTGTTACTACTAACAGTGTAACAGTTGTAGGTTTAAGGAATGACCGGGATACTCTTATCCCGGTCTTTTTTTGGCTGCTGCGTGCGGTGCCGTTGCAGCGGTATATAGGATATTTACAGGAATTGCTTACCCTCAAAATACGATCGTGCTATGACGCCCAATGCACCGCACCCGCCTACCGCCCGTATCCTGGATATTATTGCCGGCTGCCACCTGGCCTGCTGCCTGTATGTGGCCACCCGCCTGAATATTGCAGACCTGTTAGCCAACGGCCCGCAAACAACGGAAGCCCTGGCCGCTGCCAACGGCAGCCATGCCCCGGCGCTCTACCGCGTGCTACGCGCCCTGGCCAGTGAAGGCGTTTTTGAAGAAACGGCCCCCGGCACCTTTGCGCTGACCCCGCCAGCTACCGCGCTGCAGGAAGGCGGCACCATGAAATCCTATGTACAGGCGCTGCTGGGAGAGCATTACCAGGCTTACGGGCAACTGCTGTACAGCGTACAGACCAGCAATATCGCATTCGATCATTACTTTGGCATGGGCGTATGGCCTTACTATGAGTCGCACCCGCAGGAGGGCCGGAACTTCATGAATGCCATGACGGGGGCCAGCCAGGCCCAGTTGCCCCATATTGTGGCGGCTTATGATTTTTCCCCGTTCAATACGATCGTAGACATCGGCGGCGGCAACGGCGCCCTGCTGATGGCCGTGCTCAGGGCTACGCCGCATTTAAAGGGCGTGGTGTTTGACCGCGCATATGTGCTGCAGCAAACGGAGCCCGCCATTGCCGCTGCCGGTCTTACGGAGCGCTGCAGCGTGCAGGCCGGCGATTTCTTTGAAGAGGTGCCGCCGGAAGCAGACGCTTATATGATGAAATACATTCTCCACGACTGGTCCGATGAGGACGTAGTACGTATCCTGCGCAACTGCGCCGCGGCCATGAAAAAAGGCAGCAAGCTGTTGGCGGTGGACGCGGTGATCCCCGAAGGGAATACGCCCCACCCGGGCAAGTTCATGGACATTACCATGCTGGTGGCCACCGGTGGCCGGGAGCGCACGGCGCAGGAATTCCGGGCGCTGTTTGAGCAGGCCGGCCTGCAGTATAACCGGGTAGTGAACCTGGCTATACCGGACCTGAGCATTGTAGAGGGAGAAAAGGCATAGGCCCTCTTAATACCCCGGGTTCTGTGACAGCAGGGGATTCAGCACCCTTGCATAAGTGGGCACCGGGTACAGGCGCTTATAGGCGTTGGCGTCCGTTTTATATCCCCAACTGCCCTCGAATTTCCCGAAACGTATCAGGTCGTTACGCCGCCAGTTCTCCCAGGCAAATTCACGTCCGCGCTCGTCCAGCAGCAGGTCCAGCGTAATGTTGCTCCAGGCGGCAGCGTTGCGGGCGGTCCGCACCTCGTTTACAAGCGACAATGCCGTAGCGCCCAGCGTAGGGGCCGCGCCTCTTAAAATGGCTTCCGCTTTCATCAGCAGGATATCCGCATAACGGAACACGGGCATGTCATTGCCCTGGTTGCGGGAAGAAGAGGTGCTGTCCGGGTAGAACTTGTTACAGCGGTAGCCCTGGGCCCAGCTTTTTTCGTCGTTGCCCGCATCAAATATGGCGGGATCTTTTATGATAATATCGGGGGTCAGCTCCAGCTCAAAATTGTAAGGCGCCGATGCATCGGAGCCGGTATAGTCTTCATCATAGCCCACCTTGGTGGTGGCGATGGTAATGGGCGTACCGTTGTAATTATACTGTCTGCCTGTGAGCCATACCTGGTTCCGCACGTCATTGGGATCGTTATACAGGGCGTAAAACTCCGGCCAGGTGCTTACGGCGCCGCTGGGCGTAAAGGGCAGGCTGTATTTATTGCGCATGGCCCGGTGAAGGGAATAGCGGGCAAAGATCTGTTCCGTTGCCTGCGCGCCATCATAAGGCACTGCCAGGATGAACTCCTTGTCCGTTGGGCCATTGTTGATATTGAACATAGCGAGGTAATTGCTTTCCAGCTCAAACTTCCCGTCCTGGATAATGCTGTCGCACATGGCCACGGCGTCGCTGTTGCGGTCTTCGCCGGCATACACCGGTGCATTCAGGTACATTTTGGCCAGCAGCGCAAAGGCGGCATACCGCGTAGGTCGTCCGTAGGTGGAATTGTCTGCTGTTGTGCTCAGGTCCGGCAATACGCTTTTCAGCTCGGATTCAAGAAAAGCGAATACCTCTTTCCGCTGGGTAGTCCTTACCTGGCTGGTATCGCCAAAACGGGTCACCAGCGGGATATTACCCCAGAGGTCCATCATCATAAAAATGGATAAGGCCCGCATGGTGCGCACTTCCGCTACGATCTGGGCCGGCGCGCCGGCGGGCGCATTCTCCAGGGTGGACAATATCTGGTTGGCCGTGCTGATGGTAGTGGACAGGTAGTCCCAGGCTTCTCCCATGGTGGCGTTATCGGCATTCCAGGTGTGCAGGTGCAGTTGGGCATAGCGGCCGCCATCCCACCAGTTGCCACCCCTGGCAGGCAGTACGGCTTCATCGGAGCTGATGGACTGCAGGAACCAGTATGAGCGGGGATACCCGGTCCTGAACCGCGTGTATACGGGCCCGGAAGCCAGGATGGCCTGGTCTACGGTAACGGGGAAGTTCTCGTCTGTCAGCTTGCTGTCTATCTCCACATCCAGCTTGTGGCAGGAGGTTGCTATGAAAGCAAGGGCGGTGATGATGCAGGTGATCTTTATATTCAGGTTCATTCGTTACGGTTTTGTTTTTAGAAGGTTGCATTTACGCCAAACAGGATGGTGCGCGTTTTTGGATAGAAATTGTTGGCATCTACTCCCGGTGTCAGCCCGCCCATATTCACTTCGGGGTCTATACCCCGGTAACCCGTAATGGTCAGCAGGTTGGTGCCCGTAATGTACAGGCGCAGGGAGCGGAAATTGCTGGCAATATTGCGGAAGGTGTATCCCAGGCTGGCATTGTCCAGCCGCACATAGGTGCCGCTCTCAATAAAACGCGTGGAATAGCGGTAGGCATTTACATCTTTGGCGGATTCCGATGCGGAGAAAACGGGAATGTTATACTGGTTAGCCTGCGCAGGCCGGTTCAGGTCCGCCAGGGTGGCGTTGAATATCTTATGCCCGATCACGGAGCGGAGGAAAACATTCAGATCGAAATGGCCGTAGCGGAAGGTATTGTTCCATCCCAGCAGCAGGCTGGGCTGCGGGTTGCCGGCATAGTAATAATCCGCCAGGTTGGTGAGCTGGGATACTTCCGATACCACTTTGCCGGTACGGTCGTAGAACTGGGATACCCCGTTGGCGTTCTTGCCGGCATATTGGAATGTAAAGAACTGCCCGATGGGGCGCCCGGACTTGATGATCTGCAGGGTGGCGCTGGTTTGCCCGCCGCCGTCCGGCTGGTTCAGCGGAATGGAATCCGCCAGGAAATCGCCGCTGCTCAGGCTCACTACCTTGTTGCTGTTATGCGCCAGGTTGAAGCTGCTGGTCCAGGAGAAACGGTCGTTCTTTACAGCATCTACATGCAGGGCCAGCTCTACGCCCTTGTTGCTGATAGCGCCGGCATTGGCTGTGAGCGTGCCTACCGGGTACAGGGAGGTGGATACGCTATAGTTCCAGATCAGGTCCGTGGTCTTTTTGTTGTACACATCCACGCTGCCGCTGATCCTGCCCTGCAGGAAAGAGAAATCAAGCCCCAGGTTGGCGGTAGCGGTCTTTTCCCATTTCAGGTTGGGATTGGCGTTTTGCGTAGGGCCCAGTGCATTTACATAGCCGCCGTAATAGAATGACCCGGTAACGCCGTACTGCAGCGTGGCAATGTAGGGATCAAAGCCCAGGGAATTGCCGGTAACGCCATAGCCGCCGCGCAGCTTCAATTCATCCAGGAAAGTGGCGGACTGCATAAATGATTCCTGTGAAATGCGCCAGGCGCCTGAAACGGATGGGAAATAACCCCAGCGGTTATTCGGGCCAAAGGCGGAAGAGCCGTCGCGGCGGATGGAGGCCTGCAGGAAATATTTATTGGCATAATTATAATTCAGCCGGCCGTAATCGGATATGAGCAGCAGCTTGGTATATACCCTGTTTCCCCAGTCTACTTTGTAATTACTGGCGCTGCCATACCCGATACCGTAATAGCCCAGGGCATCGGAAGCAAACTGGAAATTGTCTGCCTGGAAGCCGTCGCCTTTGTTATCCTGCTGCCAGGAGTACCCTACCAGTGCGGTGATGGTATGCTGTCCGAATTGCTTGTCGTAGGTAAGGTAGGTCTCCGCGATCTTGTTGGTGTTCTGGAAGGAGGAGCGGTAAGCCAGGCCGTTGGTCGCGCCGGTAGGCAATAGCTGGTTATAATTATCCGTGTAGTATTTGGTGAAATAGGTGCCCTCGTTATACTGGGTGTTCTGCCAGGCCAGGCTCAGGTGGTAGGTAAAGCCAAAGGGCAGTTGCAGCGCCGCGGTGGCGTTGGCCAGCATCACCTTTGTCTGCAGTTCATTGTAGGCATTATCCAGCATGGCCACGGGATTGTAATACCCGTTGCGGTTCAGGTTCTCGTTGTAGGCGCCATTCACCTGCCGGGGAGCAACGGTAGGCAGGTACCGCGCGGAGTTGGCCAGCAGGTATCCTCTTTCGTTGTTCGCGCTGCCAGGTGCGGTCAGCTCCGGTATCTGCTGGTTGGGTATGCGGTCGGAGTTGGTCACTGAATTATTCAGGGAGAAGCCCAGTTTGAGCTTGTCATTGAAAGCTTTCTGCTCAACCGTGATCCTGCCGATGAAGCGGTCCAGGTTGCTTTGCTTCATGATGCCCTCCTGCCTGAAATAGTTCAGGCTGGCGCTGTAGGCGGTATTTTCGCTGCCGCCGCTGAAAGCGATATTGTGATTGTGGGAGACGCCGGTGCGCTGTATCTCTTTCTGCCAGTCGGTGTTGGCGCCCTGGTCATCTGCCGGATCCAGGGCCAGGTTGTTTGTTGCCAGGAAATTTTTCAGTTGCGGGGCATCCATCATGTCGATGCGGCTGGAAACTGTTTCCACGCCTGCGTAGCCGCTGTAGGACAGTTGCAGTTGCCCTTTCATGGGGCGGCGGGTGGTAACGATGATCACGCCGTTGGCCGCCCGGGTGCCATAGATGGATGTGGCGGCAGCGTCTTTCAGGATGTCTATGGAAGTGATATCGTCCGGCGCTATCAGGGAGATGTCTCCGCCCGGTACGCCATCTATTACATAAAAGGGCTGCTGCGCTTCACCGGTGCGCAGGGTGGAAGCGCCTCTCAGGATCACGCTGGAGCTGGCGTTAGGGTCGCCGCTCCGGGTAATGTTCAGGCCCGGCACCTTGCCCTGCAGGAGCTGTGCAGGGTCGCTGATAGGGCCCCTGTTAATGTCCTCCTGTTTCACGGAGGTAATGGAGCTGGTCAGGTTCCTGCGGTCCTGCTTTCCATAGCCTACCACTACCACGGTGGAAAGATGGCTGATCTTGTCCGCCAGTGTTACGCTGTAATGGGATTGGCTGCCCAGGGCCACTTCGGCCGTTTCATAGGAAACCGCTGTGATCATCAGCGTGCTGCCCGGGGCAGCCGTAATGGAAAAGCTGCCGTCTTCCCGGCTGAGGGTAAATTTTTGGGAGCCCTTTATCACGATCGTTGCGCCGGCCACCGGGCCGCCGTTCTTATCGGCCACTTTCCCGGTAAAGACCTTCCCGGCAGTATCCTGCCGGTTGCCGGTGCTAAAGCCGGGCGGCGGGTTTTTCTTTGTTTCCGGTCGCAGTACGATCGCATTATCCACATAGGTCCAGGAGAGCCCTTTGTTTTGCAGCAACTGCTGCAATGCTTCATCCAGGGGTGTTTCCCGGAAGCTCACGGTCACTTTTTCCTGGTCGTTCAGTTGACCGGAATTGTAAACGAACCGCAGGCTGGTTTGCGAGGTGATAGCTTTGAACACTTCCTGCAGCTTTAGCTGCCGGCCGCTCAAGGATACTTTCAGCTCACTCTTTTTCCCCGCCTGGGCCTGCAGGCTGGAGCCGCAGCAGAGGAAAAAGACAGTAATAACGATGTAGTACACATAGCGTGTCTGGTTGGACAGGTAGGCCATAGTTAGTTTTTCTGGTTGATAAAAGATCAGTTTTGGGTATAAGACAGCACAATTGCCGCGGCGGGTGATCTGCCCGGAAAATTTTATTGTCTTTTCAACAATTAATTCATAATAATGAATAATTTAGTAGGGCCCGTGAAAGCTGATATAGTGTGTTGGCCTTCCTGAATTCCACTAAAAATCCCGGGGGATGAACCAGTTCAACGATGCATGGCTGCTGGCCCAGTTAAGAGCAGGAGATCCGCAGGCGTTTGAAATGCTGTTTAACAGGTATTTCAGGCTGCTATGGATGGAAGCTTATGCGCGGCTGGATAATGCGGAGGAAGCGGAGGATATTGTACAGGAATTTTTCGTGGAACTGTGGGAAAAACAGTTATACCTGGGCATACAGCAATCTCTCAAATACTACCTGTACCAGGCGGTACGCAACCGGTGCATTAACAGGCTGCAGCACCGGAAAACAGCGCAAAAACGATTGGATAACTATATTGTGGTAATGCCCCGTAACCAACTGCCGGCATACCGGCTGGAGAATATCGAGCTCCGGCTCCGGCTGGACCATGCCATACAGGGCATTCCGCCCGAGTCGGCCAGGGTGTTCAGGATGATGTACCTGGAGCATAAGAAGCGAAAGGAGGTAGCGGCCCAGCTAGGCATCAGCGAAAATACGGTCAAAACACAACTGGCCAGGGCGGTGCGGTATTTGCGCCGGTATTTGGATAATTTTAATGAACGGTAACCCATTCTGCAAAAAATCCTGTCTTATAGAGAACATGGCACACAACAGGCAGCATATACGGCTGATGATGATAGAAAGGATAGCCGGCACCCTTGCGGAGCAGGATGAAGCGGTGCTGGAGCGGCTGATCCGGGAGGATAAGGCTGTAGCGCAGCAGTGGCAGGAGCTGCGTGCCGTCTTTGATACCCCGGAGGCCGCAGCGGAGATGGGCCGCCTGGAAGAGCGGCAGCAGCGGGTGTGGCGCCATATAGACCCGCAGCGGCGGCTGGCAGTGGCTCCCCGCCGCAGGAGCCTTATTACGCGCATCGCGGCAGCGGCCGTTATACTTGCCGCGGTGGCAGCCGGTGCCCTTTACTTCCTGTTAAGACCACACAGCAGCCCGTCTCTGCAGGCGGATGTAAGCAGGCAGGTGGAGCTCCGGCTGGCCAATGGCCAAACCATCAATGTTTCCGGTGCGGGCCATACCATTTCCCTGGGCGCTGCACAGTTGCAGAACAGTAATAAAACCTTGTCCTATAAGGGAGCGGATAGCAGCAATGCCGGCATTAACGAACTGACGGTACCGGTGGGCATGGATTACAAGGTGCTGTTGTCGGACGGTACGGAGGTATGGCTGAATGCCGTTACCACCCTGCGTTTCCCATTCCGGTTTACCGGCAATACAAGGGAGGTGACCATTAACGGGGAAGCCTATCTGAAAGTGGCGGCGGACGCTCAGCGCCCGTTCATTGTGCACATGCCGCATGGCCATGTACAGGTATTGGGGACAGCTTTTAATGTAAACAGTTATGATACCGGCCTGGTAAAAGTGTCATTGGTGGCCGGCGCGGTGCGGCTCAGGGCGGATAACAGCACGGCTACGCTGCAACCGGGCCAGGAGGGCGTGTATGGAACAGGGGAAGCCATCCGTGTGCGGCCCTTTGATGAAAAGGATATATTGGGTTGGATGCAGGGGGTGCAGGTATTCTACAATGCGCCTGTGCGGGAGATCAGCAAGGTGCTATCCCGCTGGTACGGCATAAAAGTGCAGTTGGACGATCCCCGCCTGGCGGATGAAAAGTTTACCGGTTTTATAGAGCGCAGCAAGCCACCGCGTGTTTTCCTGGAACAGTTGAAGATGACCACTGCGCTGGATTATTATTTTGATGGGGAGGTGCTGCATTTGAAGTAGATCTTATTTCACCCCCGCCCTTTCCCTTATTTCTTCAAACCGGTGCTCCTGTACCACCACCCCGTTCTCAAACACCGTTTCCAGCTCGTTCGGCAATGCCGGCGCTTCCTGCTCCCCTATGGTCTTATAAGCCCCGTGCTCCTTTACCAGTTTTAAACGCCCGGCTTTGGACTGCTTGAAGGATGTGCCCAGGCGCCCCTGCGCATCCAGCTCTACCGGCATCTTCTGCACGTCAATGCTTTGGCCGTTCACCACGGCATGGGAGCATTTCAGGGCAAATTCCTGCGTATCGCGGTTTACGCGCTGCAGCAGTGCACCGCCCATGCCCAGCGCCAGGTTTTCCGCGCTGATGCCGGCCTGCTGTAATGCCGCATAGATCTCCCGGATGGAGGAATGGCTTACGCCGTCGCCCTGTATCACGCGCACCTGTGGCGGCAGTACCCGGTATCCCTTTTCATTAACGGTGTGGCCGAACTGGCGGAAGAGGATGTCGAACACTTTCAGCAGGGTTTGTACCGGGTCGCCACTGTCCGGCCGGATCACCAGCGTGCCGTCCCTGCTCATGACCTGTTCTTTGAGAATGCCGCCCCAGTACTGTTCGCAGGCACGGAAAATATTATAGGAGTCGGACACGCAGGCCACTACGCCGGTGGGAAAGGCATTGAGCACATGCCGGAATATTTCCGGTTCTCCCTTTTCTCCCAGCAGGGTCACGATGGAATGCTCCGTGGCGGGAATGGACAGGCCGGGCGCCCGCTGTGCATGGTAATAGCGTTTGGCAAAGGAGGAAGCCGCCAGCGTATCGCTGCCGGCAAAGCTTACCAGGTGTGCGCTGCCACCCAGGCCGGCGCTTTCCACGGAGCTGGCGCCCCGGAACCCGAAATCGTTCAGCACCAGGTCAATACCGGCAAAGGCGGCCTGGCTGGCCGTCTGCTCATAATAGTGCTTCACTACTTTACGGATCTCGCGGGAGAGGGTAGCTACGGTGCAGGGGTACCATACCTGCATCAGCAGTGTTTCCAGGAAATTGGTGAGCCAGTAACACGCCGGGTCCGTATTCTCAATGGTCATCAGCACCTGGCGCACCGGCACTACCGTACCTTCCGGCACGGCGGTGATGCGCACCGGCAGGCGGCCGCCATGCGCCTGTACTATGTAATCAAACCTGCTGCGGTCAAACACATCATTGCGGCCAAATACTTCCAGCAGCATGCTTTCCGCTTCATCTATCTTTTCCCGGGTGATCACGGGCCCCTCCAGGTAGGCCTTCAGGAAATATTGCAGGCCATAGAATACGGTCTCCTCAAATTTGCCGCCCCGGCTTTCCAGGTAAGAATAAATGTACTGTGTGCCGGGCAGGTACAACTTGTGATGTGAATACTTGTAGGCGTCTGCCAGCAGGACAAGGTTCCCCTCCATGGTAATAATGATTGAGTAATGACCACCGTTGCTTACTGCAGGTAGTGATCTATCTGTGCGGTGCCTTTGTGCAGGTTCACGAACAGCGGGTTCTTCTGCGGATCGAACACGATGATGGTATGCGCTTCCCAGGCATCCTGCGGGGTGGGTAGCTCAATGATCACTTCCTGCCCGTTGGCCCGGCGGAACAGCAGGCTGTCCTTGGCTGCTACGTGCCGGGTAAACTGGTGCTGCTCCAGGTAGGCGGCGATCTCCTGTTGCTGCTGTTGTGCAGCCGCAGCGGCCGTATCCCCGGCAGCAGGCTTCACCTGCCGCAGCACATAGCATTTTTCTGTGATCAGGTCATACTGGTCGGTGTTTTGTTGGTCCCGGGAACTGTTGCATGCTGCTGCCAGCAGCACGATAGATAATAACAAATAACGCATGATCAGAATTGTATATTAAAAGTCTGTTGTTGAGTGCCTCGCTGAACGGTGACGGTTGTTTTGTCGCCTTTTTTGAAAGCAGCCAATGCCTGCATGTAGGTCTCCAGGTTGCTTACCGGCTGTTTGCCCAGTTGCATGATCACATCGCCTGCTGCCAGGCCGGCCTTTTGCGCCGGCTTGCCATCGGAGATACCGTCTACCCGCACGCCGCCCTTGCTGTAGGTATAATCCGGCATGATGCCCAGGGTAACGGTAAAGCGGGCGGAGCTTACCTGGGTTTCCTTTGTGGGCAGGAACATCAGCTTGTCCTGTTTGTTCGCTTTTTCTATGAGCCGGTATACCAGTTTTATCACGGACAGCTCCCCGTCATAGTTGATCTTGTCCGCATCGTCTGTCGGTTTATGATAATCTGCATGGGTGCCGGTGAAGAGGAACAGCACCGGTATCTGCTGCCGGTAAAAGGAGGTATGGTCTGAAGGGCCTACGCCGGAGGAATCGAAGTGCATCTGCATGTCTTCGGCGCTTTCCCGCAGCAGCGGCGTCCAGGAAGGCGAGGTGCCGATGCCGCCCACCTGCAGCCCTTTTGCGGCATCCAGGCGGCCTACCATGTCCATATTGATCATAAAGTTCACCCGTTCCAGGTCTACGGGCGCATGGGCGGTAAAATATTTGGAGCCGAACAGTCCCAGCTCTTCGCCGGAAAAAGCGGCCAGTATGAAATTATTGTTTTTGAAGCGCCCGTTCTTCAGCATACGGCCCAGCTCCAGGAGCGCGGCGGTACCGCTGGCGTTATCGTCTGCCCCGTTGTGAATGGCCTTTTCCCCTTTCGCCAGGGAGTTGTGATCCTCCCCGTAGCCGAGGTGGTCATAGTGCGCTCCCAGTATGATCGTGTTGGGCGCGCCATTGTCAATATATCCGATCACGTTAGTGCCGGTGCGCTTGCCCTGTTGGAAAGCCACCTGCATGCTGATACGGAAGCCGCTGGCATTGTCGCCGTCCAGTTTTCTGCTGACATCACGGTTCACCCATACGGCAGGAATAGATAGCGGTGCGGGTTTTTCGCGCAGCCATTGCCGTACGGCGCCAATATCTTCCTTGCCGTTGAAGAAGATCACCCCGGAGGCGTGGTTCTCCGCCGCTTCCTTTGCTTTTTCCAGGTATTTATCAGTAGCCGGCGCATGCGGGTTCAGCTCCATGTCCTGTACATCTATCAGCCAGATATTATCCGGTTCCTTTACGGCCGGCAGCACATCCCCTTTGGCCGGTTTTTCCGCGCTGAAAGGCAGCGGTACAAACTGTTCGCCGGCTGCGAAGGAAGCATCATTGATGGTGAGCTGCGAGGCCTCGCCGGTTTCCCGGCCTTCCCATACGGTAAAGGTCTGCAGGTAGCCGTTGTCGCCTTTGGGCGCCAGGCCGGCCTGTTTCATCTGCCCGGCAATATAGCCGGCAGCCAGTTCCTCCCCGGGAGAGCCGGTGCGGCGGCCTTCCAGCTTGTCACTGGCCAAGTAGGTAATATGTGCTTGCAGGTTTTCCAGGGTTTTCCGGTCGGCTTTCCGCTGAGCAGGCAGGTGTATGGTAGCCGTCAATAGTACTAATAACAGAAGCCAGGTAATCTTTTTCACAGTTGAGATTTTAGGGAGTGATATATATAAGGACTTCATATCATCATCGCATCACAAAATTAGGCCCTCTTCTTTAATGTGACCCCTAAAGTGCAATTATTGCACCAAATTTCGAATTTCGGGCTATTTTTGCCGCGTTCAAAAACCAATCATACCCAAATATCAACAAAAATGGCAGCAATCAGGAATACGCCTTTCACACACAAGCACATCGCGCTGGGAGCCAAAATGGTGCCCTTTGCAGGCTTTAACATGCCCGTTTCGTACAGTGGTATTAACGATGAGCACCAGACCGTGCGCAATAACGCCGGGGTGTTTGATGTAAGCCATATGGGAGAATTCATCTTAAAAGGCCCTGATGCGCTGGACCTGATACAGCGGGTAACCAGCAACGATGCTTCTAAACTGACGGACGGCAAGGCCCAGTACAGTTGCCTGCCCAACCGGGAAGGCGGTATCGTGGACGATCTGCTGGTGTATTGCCTGGAAGCCAATAAAGTATACATGCTGGTAGTAAATGCCAGCAATATTGAAAAGGACTGGAACTGGATCAGCGAGCATAATACCAAAGGCGTGGAAATGCATAATATTTCCGAAAAGACCTGCCTGCTGGCCATCCAGGGCCCGAATGCGGCCAGCATCCTGCAGCCGCTCACGGATATTGACCTGGTGAACATGAAATACTACACTTTCAGCAAAGGCGTTTTTGCCGGGGTGCCCAATGTGCTCGTCAGCGCTACGGGCTATACCGGCGCCGGCGGGGTGGAAATCTATTTCGAAGACAAGGATGGCGCACCGGATAAGATCTGGGATGCTATTTTTGAAGCAGGCGCTGCCAAAGGGCTGAAGCCTGTGGGCCTGGGCGCGCGGGACACGCTGCGCCTGGAAATGGGCTTCTGCCTGTACGGGAACGATATCGACGACCGTACTTCTCCCCTGGAAGCGGGCCTGGGCTGGATCACCAAGTTCACCAAGGGCTTTACCGCCCGGGAGATACTGGAAAAACAAAAGGCTGCCGGCATTGCGCAAAAGCTGGTAGGCTTTGAAATGACGGACAAGGGAATTCCCCGGCATGATTACGAGATAAAGAACGCCGCGGGCGAAGTGATAGGCCGGGTTACCTCCGGTACCCAGTCGCCCTCCCTGCAAAAGGCCATTGGCCTGGGATATGTGCAAACGGCTTATGCCGCGCTGGACAGTGATATCTATATTGCTGTGAGGGACAAGCTGCTGAAAGCGAAAGTGGTGAAAGTGCCTTTTTTAGGATAGCCATATTTTACACAACCATATCTATGCCTACTATTCATTTAACAACCGTCATCCATGCGCCCGTGCAAAGAGTGTTTGACCTGAGCCGGAGCATCACCCTGCATAAACGCAGTATGGCGCATGTAAAGGAAGAGGCCGTAAAGGGCCGCGTTAACGGGTTGATCGAGCAGAATGAAACGGTCACCTGGCGGGCGCGCCACCTGGGCAAAATGCGGGAGCTGACCTCCCGCATCACGGACATGCGCAGCCCGGATTTTTTCTGCGATGAAATGGAGCAGGGGGACTTCAGGTACCTGCGGCACGAGCATCATTTCAAACCCATTGAGAACGGCACCGTGGCCATTGATATCATGGAGTTTGGCGCGCCTTATGGCATATTTGGCAGATGGCTGGAACGGTTCTACCTGCAGCGCTACATGTGCCGCCTGCTGGAGCAGCGGAACAAGGTGATCAAGGAATATGCGGAGAGCGAGCGCTGGCGGGTGATCCTCGATTAATTAATAATGAATAATTAAGCATTAACGATCGGAGGAGCAGTCTTGCATTGAAATGGCGATGTTACAGGTATTATTAATTATTCATTCTTAATTATTAATTTGAAGAAATGACAGAACAGAATGAGCGGCCTTCCCTGGAAGTATGCCTGTCGCCCGCCCTCTTGCATTTGTATGATGTGAAGAACAGCGTGGTGGTGATCATTGACGTATTGCGGGCTACTTCCACTATTTGTACGGCCCTGTATAACGGCGCTGCCAAAGTGATACCCGTAGCCTCTGTGGAGGAATGTGTGAACATTGGGCGGCAGTTGGGTGCTATTACGGCCGGGGAACGGGACGGGAAAATTGCGGAAGGCCTGGTGCATGGCAATTCTCCTTTTGAATACCCCCGGGATTTTGTGGAGGGGAAAACGCTGGTGCTCACCACCACCAACGGCACCAAGCTGCTGCATATGGCCAAGGACGCCATCCAGATCATTACCGGCTCCTTTCCCAATATTTCCGCCGTATGCGACTACCTGGTAGCGCAGGGGCAGAATGTGATACTGGGCTGCGCCGCCTGGAAAGACCGGGTGAATATGGAGGATGCCCTGTTTGCCGGCGCTGTGGTAAGCCGCATCAGGCAGCATTTTTCCATGAACTGCGACTCCGCCCTGGCTGCGGAAACATTATACCACGCCGCCAGCTCCGACCTCTATGAGTTTATGAAAAAGGCCTCCCATTTTCAGCGCCTGGCCCGGTATGGACTGGAAAAGGACATCCGGTACTGCCTTACGCCCGATGGCGCCAACGTGCTGCCTTTGCTGAAGAACGGGGAACTGATAGCCGGATAAACGATATACTATGTTTTACATCTGCACCACCTGCGGCATTCAATACAATGACAGCCCTCATCCGCCGGCCCATTGCCCGGTTTGCGAGGACGAGCGCCAGTACGTGGGGCCGGGCGGGCAGTCCTGGACCACGCTGGAGCAGGTGAACCGGCAGCACCGTAATATTATCGAGCTTACTGCGCCCGGGCTGTATGCCATTTATACCACGCCCTCCTTTGCCATCGGGCAGCGGGCTTACCTGCTGGTAACCCCGGGCGGCAATATCCTCTGGGACTGTATTGCCAACCTCGACGCTTCCACCATTGATATTATTCAAAAGCTGGGCGGTATCCGGGCTATTGCACTGTCGCACCCCCACTATTTTTCCACGATCGTGGAATGGAGCCATGCCTTTGACCATGCCCCGGTGTACGTACATGCGCAGGATGCGCGCTGGCTGGGCCGTACAGACCCGGTGATACAATTATGGGAAGGTGGTGCGCAACCCTTGTGGGATGGTATCCGCCTGGTGCTGTGCGGCGGGCATTTTCCCGGCGGCAATATCCTGCATTGGCCCGGCGGGGACGAGGGGCGTGGCGCCCTGCTGGTGGGCGATGTGATACAGGTATGCCCGGACCAGCGCACCGTATCGTTTATGTACAGCTATCCCAATTACATACCCCTGCCCAAAAAAGATATATTGCAGGTACAGGCCGCCGTGCAGCCCCTGGATTACAATGCCCTGTACGGCGCTTTTGGCCGTAATATCCGCAGCAGCGGCAGGGAAGCGGTGGCGTATTCCCTGGAAAGGTACCTGCGGATATACGAATCCTGAGCAACAGGTTGCGGCAGTAACACCAGCTCTCTCTATTTCAAAAATTCTGCTTACTTTTGTGGATTGCCTTTTTAAGAGCTGCTAAAGATTTTAGTTGTAGAAAGTATTGGTTATGCCGCTACCCCAGTTATTAAAATATGTATATAATAACGGCACCGACGAGGTGATCCGAAGGGGGAAGCGTATATTCGCTACCGGCGGGGTAGAGCTGCTGGAAGCCGATCCCGTGCTGCGGTCCGCCACCTTCCGGGTAAAAAGCGATACGCATGCCAACTACTACCGGGTTTCCATCAACAAATACCACGAAGTGTCCGGCATGTCCGTACGCTGCCAGTGTCCCTACAACCTGGGCGACATTTGCCGCCATGAAGCCGCCGCGCTCTTCCAGCTCCAGGAAATGCTGGACCGGAATCATTTTGACAGCTTTGAAACGCAATATGACCAGCAGCACACGCTGGTGAAAATGAAATCCATTGACCTGAAGACCATCAAGCTCCTTACCTCTCCTGAAATTTTTGCCGCCGCGGAAAAAATACTACGCCATCATAAGATAGTGATCCGCAGCGCGAAAGATGAAAAAGTGGAGGGCATGCTGAAGGTGGACGGGCAGGAGTACCCCCTGATACTCCAGCGCAACGAGGAGCGCAATTTTGACACCCATTGCACCTGCGACGAAACGGAGCACCCGCTGTGCAAGCATAAAACAGCCATGTTCCTGCAGTTGCTGCATGCCAACGGGCCTTTCTATTTTGATACCCTGCGTAACTGGGATAAGGAAAAGAACAAGCTGCTGGCTTCCTACGGCTATTCCCTGTCAGATAACCTGGAGGGAAAATTTGCTTTCTCTTACATGGATGGCAAGCCCTTTTTGCGTGTGCTGGACCCCAGTATCAAACGCGTGGAAGTGGCCGCCGGCAGTAAACAGTCCGCCCCTCCGCCCCCGCCGGCCGGTATTACCGTTACCCAGCGGCTGGGCGTGGTATTCAACGCCAATGAGCCGCTGTACCCTTTTTTCCGGGTAGACCTGGTGAGCGGGGAGGTGAATGATGAGCAGACCGAGTTCGTGTCCCTTGTAAGCAAACTGGACCTTACTAAATACATTGATTTCTATTTATACAAGGAGAATGACCGTGAGCTGATCCCGCCGGTGCGTAAGCTACAGGCAGGAGAGGTCAGCAAGTACCTGAGCAAGAATTCGCCTTTTGCCGGCATCTGGGAGAACATCATCCACGAAAACGAGTCAGCGCTGCCTACGGAAACGAAGGAGCTGATGCTGGAATACCTGCATCCCCGGCTGGACAAGCTCTTTCCCCTGCTGGCGGAGCATGGCCTGCTGTTCCTGCTGCCCAACCGGCAACCCTTCAAGACCCGGAACATCCAACCCGTGCAACTGGCTGCGGACCGCCTGCAGCCGGTGTTCAAAACAGAAGCCGGTGGAGACGAGATAGCGATCAGTTGCTTTGTGAACATAGCCGGCGAGCTGGTGAATGTGACCGGCAATGAATGGGACAGCCCGCTGATGTTCCTGCATAAAGGCATGCTGTACCTGTTTGAGAACCCGGGCGATGCCCTGCACGTGGAGCTGTTCCGCAACAGCGGCCGTTTGCGCATACCCGCTTCGGAATGGCCGGTATACCTGAAAGATTACCTGTTGCCTTTGAGCAAGCAGTACCAGATACAGTTTGACAATTCCCTGCTGGCGGAGGTGGACGATATTGTGCCGGAATGCCGGGTATACCTCAGGGAAATGGGCGAAACCTTTATCATACAGCCCGGTTTTGCCTATCATGGTCATGAAGTGGAGTGGAACGAAGATACCCGTATCACGGTGCAGGAGGGGAACAAGGTGCTGGTCATCCACCGCAATAAGGAAGCCGAGCAGCAGTTCGTGGAGCGCATAAGAGCGCTGCACACCAACTTCAGCCAGCCTTCCAGCCACAACTATTTCTACCTGCGCTCCAAGGAAGCGCTCAAGAATAACTGGTTTTTCCTGTTCTTTGACACGCTCAAGGAAATGAACATCCGCGTGTTTGGCTTTGACGGCCTGCGCAATTTCAGGTTTAGTTCTCATAAGCCGGTCACTAACCTGCAGATCAGCTCCGGCATCGACTGGTTTGATGCCCAGATAGAAGTGCTGTACGGCGATCAACGGGTCAGCATCAAAGATATCAAGCAGGCGCTGGCCAACAAGCAGAACTATGTGCAACTGGCAGACGGCTCCCTGGGCCTGCTGCCGGAAGAATGGCTGCGCAAATATTCCCTGCTGTTCAAAATAGGGGAGGAAAAGGACAAGGGCCTCAAGCTGAGCAAGTATAACTTCAGCGTGATCGATGAGCTGTATGAGTTCATTGATGATGAAGCCATTGTGATAGAGCTGGAGCAGAAGCGTAAGAAGCTGCTGCAGTTTGACGAGATCCGGAATATTTCCCTGCCGCACAATGTGAACGCCATCCTGCGCCCCTACCAGGAAAGCGGTTTCCAGTGGCTGAATTACCTGGACGAAGTAAAATGGGGCGGTATACTGGCGGATGATATGGGTTTGGGTAAGACCATCCAGGCGCTCACCTTTGTACAGCATTACAAGAACAAGCACGACGACCAGTGCCTGGCCCTGGTAGTATGTCCTACCACGCTGATCTATAACTGGGAGAACGAGATCAGGAAGTTCACTCCCACCATGACCTACCATATCCATCACGGGCCGGCACGGCAAAAGAACCCGGAGGAGCTGCAAAAGTTCGACATCCTCATCACCACTTATGGCACCCTGCGCAGCGATGTGCAGTTACTGATGAAAATGGAATTCGACTACGTGATACTGGATGAATCGCAGGCCATCAAGAACCCGCAAAGCAAGGTGACCAAGGCCGCGCAGTTGCTGCATACCAAAAACCGGCTGGCGCTGAGCGGTACCCCCATGCAGAACAATACGTTTGACATATATGCGCAGATGAACTTCCTGAACCCGGGCATGCTGGGCAGCGTGGACTTTTTCCGTAATGAATTTGCCACGCCTATAGATAAGTTCCAGGACGAGGAAAGAAAGGATCACCTGCGCAAGCTGATCTATCCCTTCATATTACGCCGTACCAAAGAGCAGGTGGCCAAAGAGCTGCCGGAGAAGATAGAAACGGTGATCTTCTGCGAGATGGATGCGGAACAACGGCACATTTACGATGCCTACCGCAATACCTACCGCTCCAGGATACTGGGCGTAATAGAAGACCAGGGCATGGAGCGCTCCCAGCTCACCATCCTGCAGGGGCTGATGAAGCTGCGCCAGATATGCGACTCCCCTGCTATCCTGAATGAAGCGGAGCAATATCCCAACCATTCCGTGAAGCTGCATGAGCTGACCCGCGAGATCTCCGAAAACATCAGCAATCATAAAGTGCTGGTGTTCTCCCAGTTCCTGGGTATGCTGGGCCTGATCAAGGACCGGCTGCTGCACCTGAAAATACCCTTTGAATATTTTGACGGCAGCACCAGCACCACGGAAAGGGAAAGAGCGATCCAGAACTTCCAGCATAATGATACCTGCCGCGTGTTCCTGATATCCCTGAAAGCCGGCGGCGTAGGTCTGAACCTGACGGCTGCCGATTATGTGTACATTGTAGACCCGTGGTGGAACCCCGCCGTAGAGCAGCAGGCCATAGACCGTACCCACCGTATTGGCCAGACCAAGAACATTTTCGCCTACCGCATGATCTGTAAGGACACGGTAGAAGAAAAGATATTGCAGTTGCAGGAACGCAAGAAATCACTGGTGAAAGATATCATTGCTGACGATACCGGCTTTATCAAGAAGCTGAGCAAGGAGGATGTACTGTATTTGTTTAGCTAAAAAAGCTTAATTTAGTAACAAATGGATGGAAAGATGGCACACACCGCTGATATAAATGAAATATTATACCAGGTTAAACAATTGGATAAGGAAGATCAGCTTAGCCTGTTAGAAAAAATAGTGTCGCTTCTTAAGAAAGAAGAAGCGCAGGCGCAACATCCTGTTACCATTTCTTCCCTTGCCGGGTTAGGTGCAGAAATCTGGAGAAATATTGACATTGACCAATATCTGGAAAATGAAAGGCAATGGTGATCCCCAACTTTGATGGTAAAAGGGTTTACCTTGACACGGCCCCACTTATTTATTTTATTGAAAAACAATCCCCTCATCATGCTCAGTTAACCCAATTTATTTACAGCTAATGACAATGGACGTTTTATTTTTATTACTTCTACTACAACACTGCTGGAGGTATTAGTGCTGCCATTAAAACAAGGCTTAACGGCCCTGGTAAATCAATACAGGAATATTTTGACGAATGCCCAAGGAATAGAAATTTATGAAATCAATAATAACATTGCATTAACGGCAGTAAGGTTAAGAGCCTCTTATAATCTTAGAACGCCAGACGCCTTGCAATTATCAACAGCCCTTGAGAGAGATGCAGACTTTTTTCTGACAAATGAGATATAAGACTTAAGGCAGTTGATGAAATAGAGGTAGTAACGTTAGCCGAATTATAATAAAGCCATAGTTGGAATACCTACGCCATTACTTTAATCAACAACGCCGGCAGTCCAAAAGAAACCCCCATGCCATAAAGCAGGTCCAGCCAGAAGAAAGAGCCAAGCGCGCCCAGGTAAATAATGCCTACCACTGGCACCGTAATGACCTTTAACCAGAGCGGTGTATCTGCTCCGCGTATAAGGCTGTTCCACATCGTTTGCGCATCACCGGTACTTGGAAAGGCGTGCATGCCGATGGATACGGCCAGGTACAACAGCAGGTAATCAATAAAGGAACCGGTACCGAACTTGAACACGGGAATAGCCGCGGGGAAGGCAATAATGGCCGCCAGTACCGAATTGATAATAAAGGGCCCTATTCCTATCCACAACTGGTGCACCGGGTTGCGCACCGGCTCGTGCAGCACATAGCCGGCGGGATTACCAAACTGGAAATATTTTACCTCGAATATAGCTACGCCAAAGAGGCGGCAGAAAAGCTGGTGGGCAAATTCATGCACCACTACCCCGGGAAAGGTGACGGCGGAAATAACAATGCCTGGTACGAACATAATTGATCGGTTAGTCTCTGTAAGTAATTTTACCTTGTATAATATCCAATGTAGCGGCCAGTCCGCTGGTATCAGCGCTTTGTTTGAGTGTAGCCAGTAGTTGGTCCCGCTCTTTTTGCCGGTGATTAAAATGGCAGACCAGTATGAGCGCAGCCAGCACCTGCGGATCATCGGGCGCTAGGGCGTAAATGGCCTGCGCCCTTTGCAGCGCCTGCTGATCCTGTTTTTGTTTAAGCAGTATTTTGATCAGGGAGATGTTGCCTGCAACGGATTCACTGTTGCGCCGCAGCAGTTTGTTGCATATGCCTGTGGCCTCATCATACTTTTTCTGCTCCCGGTAGGAGGCAGCCAGCAGGCTGTATACCGGGTGAAAGTCGGGAGCATTCTTCAGTAAGGTTTCACAGACCTTGTCTGTATTAGCATAATCTGCTTCCGAGTAGTAGGCATTTGCCAATAAAAAAGACGCCAGCACATCTTTGGGGTGTGCCTGTGTATATTCCAGCAGTGCCGCTTTGGCAGCAGCAGGCGTGGCACCCAGGCTGTCGTATAGGACCGCAAAGGTGCTGTCCTCGAAAAAGTAATAGTTGCGGGCCGACAATACATCGTTCACCTGGCTGATCAGTTCTTCATTGTCTTTTGATGAGACACCAGCCCAGTGCTCCAGGGCGCTGTCTGCAGCCAGCAGGCGGTCATTATAAAAGGCGGCCAGCATAAAGTGTGCGCTGCCTGCCAGGTATTCCGGGTAGAGCTGCAGTGTTTTCCGCAGCTCCTTTTCTGCGCTCATGTACTTATGCTGTTTCTCCAGCTTTACCGCCCGCTCGTAACTGAGCTCTGCGGAAAAAGAGCTGGGAAACTTGTACAGCGATACGATTACCAGGATACCCACACCGATAGCGGCCCACACCACGCTTTTCTTAACAGGGTAGCGACTAAGCTCCTGCCTGCATTCCCGGCAAAGCTTCGCCTGGTAGCCTTCTTCATATTGGGGACTGCTGCATTTGATACAGGCATTTTCCCCGTTGGGAACAGGGGATGTTTCATTTACTTCCATAGGTTGGGATAAGGATCACAAATGCCGCTAATATATAAAGGAAGCGGGGTGATATTATCCCACAAACATTTCATTTTCTGCAATCCACCTTTCCGTTTCTGCATGGTGCTACCGGCGCCCGCCCCTGCTTTCTAAGATACAGTCCAGCTTTATTGATTTGTATATCAATCAGTTATCTGGCTATCGCTCTTTTTCCCACCCATCTGGCACTCCAATCGCTTGCTACCGGCCGTAACAAACACAAGTCATCATGCTCACCATTTTATTACTACTCGCAGGCCTGGCCTGCTTCATTTTGTTCTTCAGATCAATAGACTATTTCGAAAGGATATAAAAACAACAAACTATGACCGCATTATTCATCCTGGCAATCCTGGTTTTCGGCTACATGACCTATGTGCTGCTGAAACCTGAAAAATTCTGATAAACAGCAAAGCTATTTTTAAAATGACAGCAGAGATTTTAGGCGTGATCGTTACCTATGGGCTCGCTCTACTGCTGGCCTGGCCCCTGGGGAAATACATCGCCAAAGTATTTAAAGGAGAAAAGACCTGGTCGGATTTTATGGCGCCGCTGGAACGCCTGCTCTACAAACTGGCCGGCATTCACCCGCGGGAGCAGATGAACTGGAAACAGCACCTGAAAGCATTGCTCACCATCAACCTGGTATGGTTTGTATACGCCTTTTTTGCGCTGGTATTCCAGGGCCGCCTGCCGCTGAATCCTGACGGTAATCCCGGCCAAACGCCGGACCTGGCTTTTAACACCGCTATCAGCTTTGTGGTGAACTGTAACCTGCAGCACTACTCCGGCGAAAGCGGCCTCACTTATTTCACGCAATTGTTCGTAGTGGCCTTCCTGCAATTTGTAAGCGCCGCCACCGGTATTGCCGCGCTGGTAGTACTGTTGAGGGCCCTGAAGGAAAAGACCACTACCCAACTGGGCAATTTCTGGGAGTTCTTTGTAAAAAGCATCACCCGTATTTTATTGCCGCTGTCTTTCGTGTTGGCAGTAATATTGGCTTTCAACGGCACTCCCGCCAGCTATGCTGGTAAAGATACCATCGAAACCCTGCAGGGAGATACGGTGAGCGTGTCCCGCGGTCCTGCTGCCGGCATGATCGCCATCAAACAGTTGGGCACCAACGGCGGCGGGTACTTTGGCGTGAACTCCGCCCACCCGCTGGAAAACCCCAGCTACCTGACCAATATGCTGGAAACCATTTCCATTATCCTGATACCCATTGCGCTGATATTCGCATTAGGCTATTTCATTAACAGGAAAAAGCTGGCCAATATGATATTCGGTGTGATGACCGTGCTGTTCATCACGTTCTGCAGCATTAATATTTATTATGAAGCAAAAGGCAACCCCGCCATAACAAAACTGGGTATTGCACAGCACATTGGCAGCATGGAGGGCAAGGAAATAAGACTGGGCTCCGCCGCTACCGCACTCTGGAGCATTGCCACCACTTCCACCTCCAATGGCTCTGTAAACGGTATGCACGACAGCCTGACGCCAATTTCCGGCGGCATAGCCATCCTGGATATGATGATCAATGCGCTGTATGGCGGTGTGGGGGTAGGCCTGCTGAATTTCTACATTTTTATCATCATCGCGGTCTTTATTTCCGGGCTGATGGTAGGGCGCACGCCGGAGTTCATGGGGCATAAGCTGGAGGCCAGGGAGGTGAAGATCGCGGCACTGATCACTTTGTTGTCGCCTTTCCTGATACTGGCCGGTACGGCCTTGTCCGCCTATATGGTGGTGCACCATCCAGGCGCGGATTGGGCCGTGCAGCCGGCTGCCTGGCTCAATAATCCCGGTTATCATGGCTTTTCCGAAATGCTGTATGAATATACTTCCGCCAATGCCAATAACGGTTCCGGGTTTGAAGGGCTGGGAGATAACAATATCTTCTGGAACGTTACCACCGGCTTTGTACTGATACTGGGCCGCTTCCTGCCCATCATCGGGCCGCTGGCTATTGCCGGGCTGCTGGCCGGTAAAAAGTACATCCCGCCATCTGCCGGTACCCTGCGCACAGACTCCGCCACTTTTGGCGTAATGATATTGGCCGTGATCATTATTATCAATGCGCTGGCCTATTTCCCGGCGCTGGCTTTGGGACCGGTCGCGGAATTTTTCTCACTCCGTTAAGGGCCCTTTAAAAGACAAATATTAACAGATGAAACGAAATAAGAACAATCAACTTTTTCCCGCGGAATTGGTAAAGGAGAGCCTGCAGCAATCCTTTGTGAAGCTCAATCCCCGGCTGATGATCAAAAACCCGGTGATGTTTACCGTGGAGCTGGGCACAGCCGTGATGCTGATCGTCACCCTGTATGCTATGATCACCGGCCGCACAGACCAGGGCAGCGGGATGTACAACCTGGTCGTGTTCCTGGTGCTGCTGCTGACCGTACTGTTCGCCAATTTTGCCGAAGCTATTGCCGAAGCCCGTGGTAAAGCCCAGGCGGAAAGCCTGCGGAAAACGCGGGAGGAAACGCCTGCCAGGCTGGTGCAGGTGATGGGCGAAATATTTACCAATGAAGTAAAGATCATATCCTCTTCCCGCCTGCGTAAAGGAGATGTATTCCTTTGCGAGCCGGGCGATATTATTCCCGCAGATGGCGAGATCATTGAAGGCCTGGCCAGCATAGACGAATCGGCCATTACCGGCGAAAGCGCGCCGGTGATACGCGAGGCCGGCGGCGATAAATCCAGCGTAGTGGGCGGCACCAAAGTGCTGAGCGACCGTATTAAAGTGCGGGTGAGCACGGAGCCGGGTGAGTCTTTCCTGGACAAGATGATCGCGCTGGTGGAAGGCGCCAGCCGCCAGAAAACGCCGAATGAAATAGCGCTCACCATCCTGCTGGCCAGCTTTACGCTGATATTTATTATTGTGTGCGTAACGCTGAAGCCTTTTGCAGATTATGCGCAAACGCCCATTACCATTGCGGCCTTCATCTCTTTGTTTGTATGCCTGATACCCACCACTATCGGCGGCCTTTTATCCGCTATCGGTATTGCCGGCATGGACCGCGCGCTGCGCGCCAACGTGATCACCAAATCCGGCAAAGCAGTAGAAACGGCGGGCGATGTGGATGTGCTGTTGCTGGACAAAACCGGCACCATCACCATCGGCAACCGTAAGGCCACGAACTTTTACGCCACCAATGGTGTCAGCAAAGAAGCGTTCATCCGGCTTTGCGCGCTCAGCTCTTTATCAGATGATACCCCTGAGGGTAAATCCATCGTAGAGCTGGCGGGCCGGGAAGTAACGGAAGGCTTGTCCGTGGAAGGCGCCACCCTGGTGAAATTTACCGCGGAAACCCGCAGCAGCGGCATCAACCTGCCCGATGGCACCCGCATACGTAAAGGCGCTTACGACGCTATCCGTAACCTGGCGCAAAAGGCGGGGCATGATTTCCCGGCAGAGACGCTGGCCCGGGTAGAAGCCATTTCAAAGGACGGTGGCACCCCCCTGGTAGTGGCGCTGAATAACGAAGTGCAGGGCGTAATAGCGTTACAGGACATTATTAAACCCGGCATACAGGAACGGTTTGAGCGCCTGCGCAAAATGGGCGTGAAGACCGTCATGGTCACCGGCGATAATCCCTTAACCGCCAGATACATTGCCGGCAAAGCCGGCGTGGACGACTTCATAGCAGAGGCCAAACCGGAGGATAAAATGACCTACATCAAAAAGGAACAGACCGAAGGCCGCCTGGTAGCCATGATGGGCGACGGCACCAACGATGCCCCGGCATTGGCCCAGGCGGATGTGGGCGTAGCCATGAACAGCGGTACGCAGGCTGCCAAGGAAGCCGGTAATATGGTAGACCTGGACAACGATCCCACCAAGCTGATCGAGATCGTGGAGATAGGTAAGCAACTGCTGATGACACGCGGCACGCTCACCACCTTTTCCATTGCCAATGATGTGGCGAAGTATTTTGCCATTGTACCGGCTTTGTTCATTGCTTCCATCCCTGCCCTGCAGGGCATCAACATTATGCACCTGCACAGTCCGGAATCCGCTATCCTCAGCGCGGTGATATTCAACGCCATCATTATTCCGCTGCTGATACCGCTGGCTTTGCGGGGCGTGGCCTATAAGCCTGTGGGGGCCAGCGCGCTGCTGCGGCGCAACCTTTTGATCTACGGTGCGGGCGGCATCATAGTGCCGTTTATAGGCATCAAGCTGATAGACCTGGCAGTAAGCCTGTTTTTCTAACCAATTCATATAAGACAAATGAAACGATATATTTTTCCTGCTATAAGATTGACCATCGTACTGATCGTGCTGCTGGCCGGCGTTTATCCCCTGCTCATCGCAGCGGTGGCAAAGCTGGCCCCCGGCAAGGGAGATGGTATAACGGTAACGCATCATGGAAAAGTAGTGGGCTATGCCAATGTGGGGCAAACGTTCACGGAAGATAAATATTTCTGGTCCCGCCCCTCTGCGGTGGACTATAATGCCGGCGGCTCCGGCGGTTCCAACAAAGGGCCTGCCAACCCGGCGTACCTGGCAGTGGTACAGGCCAGGATAGACACTTTCCTGGCGCATAATCCCGGTGTACAAAAAGCAGACATACCTGCAGAGCTGGTGACGGCTTCCGGCAGCGGCCTGGACCCGGACCTGTCGCCTGCTGCTGCGGAGATACAAATACCCCGCATTGCCCGGGAGCGGCGCCTTCCTGAAAGCCGTATCCGGGAACTGGTGAAGCAATACACCAATGGGCCGCTGCTGGGATTCCTGGGCCCCTCAAAAGTGAATGTACTGCAACTGAATATCGCATTGGATGATCTTAAATAACACCTGCTCAACAAATGAAACGGATCTTTTTGATAGCATTATGCTCCATGACCATGCACCTGTATGCACAGGACAGCACTGAAACCGTAAAGGGGAAAATCACCATTTCCGGTTATGCGGAAGCCTATTACAGTTATGACTTTAACAACCCGGCCGATCATTTGAAGCCCGGGTTTATGTACACCTACAACCGGCACAATGAGCTGAACCTGAACCTGGGGTATATCAAAGCCAATTATAACGCAGACCGCGTGCGGGCCAATATCGCCATGATGGCCGGCACCTATGCGCAGTATAATTTGGCCGCGGAGCCGGACCTGCTGCAACACGTATACGAGGCCAATGTGGGCGTGCGTATTGGTAAAGATCTTTGGGTAGATGCGGGTATCCTGCCCTCCCATATAGGTTTTGAAAGCGCAGTGGGTAAGGATTGCTATACGCTGACCCGCAGTATGCCGGCGGATAACTCGCCGTACTATGAAGCCGGCGTTAAGATCACCTGGAGCCCGGATGAAAAATGGACGCTGGCCGCCCTGTACCTGAACGGCTGGCAGCGCATACAGCGGGTGGACGGTAATCAAACCCCGGCCTTTGGTACGCAGGTTACCTTTCATCCCGGTGATAAAGTAACGCTCAACTACAGCACTTTTATCGGCAATGACAAGCCGGACAGCCTGCGGCGGATGCGGTACTTTAATAACCTTTATGGTATCTTTACTATAACGGATCAATTCAGCGTGATAGCGGGTTTTGATTATGGTCTGGAGCAAAGGGAGAAAGGCGGCAGCGACATGAACCAGTGGTACAGCCCTGTTGTAATAGCGCGTTATGCATTTACGGATAAACTGGCGCTGGCCGGCCGCATAGAGCATTATAACGACAAGCATGGCGTGATCATTAGCACCGGTACCGGGAATGGGTTCCAGACCACCGGCTACTCCCTGAACCTGGATGTAACGCCGGTTTCCAATGTACTGTTCAGGATAGAAGGCAAGTGGCTTAACAGTAACAACACCGCCGTCACCACATCACTGGCCTTCTGGTTTTAATGATCCTGCCATGAGAGACAAAGCACATACGGTGGAACATTTCCTGCACCTGGCCGGCCAATCGTCGGGGAGGGGCAAGCTCAAGATCTACATCGGTATGAGCGCCGGCGTAGGCAAGACCTACCGCATGCTGCAGGAGGCGCATAACATGCTGCGCAACGGGGTGAACATACAGGTAGGCTATGTAGAAACGCATGGCCGTGCGGAAACACAGGCCCTGGTAGACGGGCTGCCCGCCATCCCCCGCAAGCAGGTGTTTTACAAGGGCAAGATGCTGGAGGAAATGGACCTGGACAGCATCCTGCTGCTGAACCCGGACTGGGTGGTAGTGGATGAGCTGGCCCACTCCAACATGCCCGGTTCCCGAAACGAAAAGCGCTGGCAGGACGTGGCAGAGATACTGCGTGCGGGCATTAACGTGATTTCCGCGGTGAATATCCAGCACATAGAAAGCATTAACCAGGAGGTGAAAAAGATCACCGGCATAGAAGTGCAGGAGCGTATCCCGGACAATGTGCTGCAGATGGCGGATGAAGTGGTGAATATAGACCTGACGGCGGATGAGCTGATCACCCGCCTGAAAGAAGGTAAAATATATGATAAATCAAAAGTAGAAACGGCGCTGAAAAACTTCTTCCAGGCGGAAAAGATCCTGCAGTTGCGGGAGCTGGCCCTGAAGGAAGTGACCTCGCAGGTGGAGCGCAAAGTGGAAATAGCGGTGCCCCGCAGCCAGCAGATGCGGCATGAGCGCTTCCTGGCCTGTATCTCTACGAATGACGCAGTAGCGCGCAAGGTGATCCGTAAAACCGCCCGCCTGGCCTCGTACTATCATGGGGACTGGTATGTGCTGTATGTGCAGGCCCCCCGGGAAAATGCCACGCGAATTAACCTGGCCACCCAGCGGCACCTGATCAATAACCTGAAGCTGGCTGCTGAACTGGGCGCAGAAGTGATACAGGTCCGCAACGCGCAGGTGGCGCAGGCCATTATTGATACCGCTATGGAGAAGCAGGTAACCACGGTGTGCATCGGCAAGCCGCACCTTAGCCTGTTCCGTATTATTTTACGCACCAGCCTGTTCAACCAGCTATTAAAAACCTTATCTTCCAATGATATAGACCTGATCATTTTATCATGAGGCTGAAGACCAAAATAACGCTGGGGGTGTTGTTCCTGTATGCCATGCTGCTGCTGGTGAGCGTGTTGGGCTACTACTATCTCACCAACCTCAATGCAAAGGCGCGCATTATCCTGGAAGATAACTATGAAACGCTGGAATATGGCAAGAACATGCTGATGGCGCTGGATGCCCTGTCGCTGGACCGCCGCAGCGCACTGCAACGGTTTGAGCAGCAACTGAAAAAGCAGGAGGACAACGTGACGGAAACGGGAGAAGCCGCCGCCACCGGGCACTTGCGTACCGCTTTTGAACAACTGAAGCGGGATACCCTGCCGCCGGGGAAAACCATACAGTCCATACGGCAAAGCATATATGTAATTATGGACCTGAACATGCAGGCCATAGCAGGCAAGCACGAAAAAGTGAAGGCAACGGCCAACAAGGCCCTGCTGTACATTGCCATTATCAGCGGGGTTTGCTTTTTACTGGGATTTACTTTTGTATATAATTTCCCCGGGTACATTGCCAATCCCATTCATGAGCTGACAGAAGGCATCAAAGGCATTGCAGAGAAAAAATACAGCCAGCGCCTGCATTTTAAAAGCGGCGACGAGTTCGGGGAGCTGGCTACCGCCTTTAATACAATGGCGCAGCAACTGGATGAATACGAGCACAGCAACCTGGCCCGCATTATGTTTGAAAAGCAGCGGGCAGAGGCCGTGATCAGCAGCCTGCGGGACGCCACCATCGGGTTTGACAACAAGCACACCATCCTCTTTGCCAATACGCCCGCCCTGCAGTTGCTGAACATGCCGGAAACGGAGTTGGTAGGACGGCCAGCCCAGGAGGCCGCGCAGCATAACGACCTGCTGGGCTTCCTGGTAAACCGGCAGGACAATGCGCCGCTGAAGATTGTGGTGGAAGGCAAAGAATGCTTCTTTACCAAAGAGCAGGTAGACATTCATCATGAGCAGGAGCGGATAGGATATGTGATCATCCTGAAGAATATTACTTCCTTCCGGGAGCAGGACCTGGCCAAAACGCATTTCATTGCCACGGTATCGCATGAGCTGAAAACGCCGCTGGCCTCGTCGGACCTGAGCCTTAAGCTGCTGGAGGACGACCGCACCGGGCATTTGACGGCGGAACAACAGGAACTGGTAGACAGCATTAAACAGGATAACCAGCGCATGATCAGGATTGTGAGCGAGCTGCTGAACCTTTCCCAGGTGGAAAGCGGCAACATACAACTGCAGCCCCGTCCTGTACCGCCGCTGCAGGTAGTGCAGTATGCGCTGGACACGGTAAAGCAACAGGCCGCACAGCAGCAGGTGACCATACAGACCGATGTGCCGGAACAATTGCCCCGTATACAGGCCGACGTGGAGAAAACCGCCTGGGTGCTGGTAAACCTGCTCACCAATGCCATCCGCTATTCTCCCCGGGGTTCGGTGATCATGTTAACGGTGGCGCAGCAGGATGAGCACTTGCTCAGTTTCAGCGTGCAGGACAGGGGCAGGGGCATTCCGCCGGCATTCCGCGAAAAGATATTTGAACGTTTTTACCAGGTGCCCGGCACACATCACCAGAAAAGCACCGGCCTGGGGCTGGCCATTGCCCGTGAGTTCATTGAAGCGCAGGGTGGCGTTATTGGCTTGGAAAGCGAGGAAGGGAAAGGCAGCCTGTTTTATTTCCGGTTGCCGGTGAGTAATTAATAATTAAGAATTAATAATGAATAATGAATAATTATGCGCAACATCATTGCCATCGTGAAGCACCTGTGTTAAAAGTATTATTAATTATTCATTATTAATTCTTAATTGAATTTCGCGGCAGGCGGTGTCCAGCAGGGATGTCAGCTCCTGTAATTTGTTGTGCACAATACGTTTGTCCGTCGCTTCCTGTGCCGCCTTCTCCAGGTCGCGGGTCATTTCCAGGGCATTGGTAATGGGCACGATGCCCAGGCTGGATTTAATCCGGTGCGCCAGGAAGGCCACCTGGTCCCATTGTTCTTGCCGGACCGCTTCCTCCAGCTCCTGTCTGTTGAGCGGCATGATATTGAGAAATTCCTGTAGCATTTCTTTAAAATAATCCGGGTCATTGAACACCACGCTGCGCAGGTGGTGGAAGTCCACTACTCCTGCTGGCGGTATTTCCGTTGCTTTCTGAAGGGGGGAGCCATCTTCCGGTATCGGCATTGGATAGTTATTTAGGTGTATTGTAATAGGATTGCCCAGGTGATCTAATATTTTCATGAATAGCTCTTCCGGCACAAACGGTTTGGAAATATAATCATTCATACCGGCTTCCAGGCATTTTTCCCGTTCCCCCTTGATGGCCGCCGCCGTCATGGCGATAACCGGGGTGCGAATGCCTTTGCTCCGCAGCAGGATGGTGGTGGTATACCCGTCCATTTCCGGCATTTGTATATCCATAATAATGCAATCATACGTTTTATGCTGCAGGTAGTCCAGCACTTCTTTACCATCGGCGGCAATATCTACGCTGGCCCCTGCTTTGCTTAAGGTATTGAACACCACTTTCTGGTTAATGGTATTGTCTTCTGCCACCAGGATGGTCCTGTCCTGCAATACCCGGGGCAGTACAGGAGGAGCGGTTTTTTCGCCGGGCATGGCTTCCTGCAGGAACAGGTTTTTAGTGAAGGGAATTTCAAAGGAAAAGCAGGAGCCTTCGCCTTCCTTGCTTTTAACATGGATAGTGCCGCCCTGCAGCGCTACCAGCTCTCTTGTAATGGCCAGCCCCAGGCCGGTACCGCCGTATTGGCGGGTGTGCTCTGCATTGGACTGCGTAAAGCTTTCAAAGATGATGTGCAGCTTGTCCTCCGGTATGCCGATGCCGGTATCGCTCACCTCGAAGTATAAACGTACCTGGGTGTTATGGGTTTCCTGCAGCCGGCAATGCAGCAGGATGGCGCCGGAGGGGGTGAACTTGATGGCGTTTTCCACGAGGTTCACCAGTACCTGCGTCAGGCGTACGGGATCGCCCAGCAGTTGGTCCGGCACATCGTCCGCTATGTCCAGGGAATAGTGCAGGCCTTTTTGCCGGGCCTGGTGCTGCAGGGGGAACAGTGTTTTTTCTATTACTTCCCGCAGGTTGAACGCGATCTGTTCCATGATCATTTTCCCGGAACGGATCTTGGAGAAGTCCAGTATTTCATTGACGATGGCCAGCAGGTTGTTGGCGGACTGGCGGGTGGCCTGGATGTATTCCTTTTGTTCCGCCGTGAGCGGTGTGCCCAGCAGCAGGTTGGTCATGCCGATGATGCCGTTCAAGGGTGTCCGGATCTCGTGGCTCATATTGGCCAGGAATACTTCCTGCAGCCGCCTGGCCTCCTCAGCGGCGGTGCGGGCGCTGATCAGCTCCTGCTCGTATTTCACCCTTTCTGTAATATCCTTTACCACGCACTGGTATCCCTTCATTTCCCCGTTCTTATAAACGAGCATTACTTCCTGCTCCACCCATTTCCGTTCCCCGGTTTTGGTAACGATCTCGAACTCCACCTGGGTGCGGGGCACTTTATCTTCCACCTGCTTAAGGTAAAAAGCCTTGAGCCGCTCATAGGTGGGGGCGTCCAGGTTCACGGAATAGTGCCGGTTCAGCAGCTCCTCGTCCGTGTAGCCCGTCAGTGCAGCGGCCTGTTTGCTGATAAAGGTAAAATAGCCGCCCCGGTTGCAGGTGTACATGAGCACGTGGGTGGTCTGGATCAACTGCCGGTATTTATGCTCGCTTTCCCGCAGGTTTTTCTCGGTACGCTCCCGCAGCAGCATGTCGCGGTTCAGCCACAGGAGGGCTACAATATAAAGAATGAAGGCGCAAATACCCGCCAGCAGGGAAACCCTTTCCGTGAACAGCAGCCAGGTAAAGCATGCGGTGCTGACGAGAAACAGGATCAGGATTGGTTTTTTAAGCTGCTTCATTAGGACAATTCAGGCATGACTGACTTGAAAAAGAAATAAATTACGCTATTTGAGGGGAAATTGTTCAACATTCCATTAGATTTGCCTAATATTCTTTTGCCTAAGCCGTTATAAATTTGTGAAACCTAGCATGATAAACATTCCTTATAAGGGGTATGTCATTGCAGAATTCAATAAGGCCTGTAAAAAAGATAAACGCTCGACGAATGAAAAAAATACTTTTTACCATTGGGTTAATGGCGATCTCTTTTAGTGTTTTTTCCCAGGGAGCCATGAACAAGGCGATGACCTCTGTTTCGCATTCCAGGGATTTTCTGGTTATTTCGCTTACTTATGACGGCTGGGCCAGCAAGCCCGACAGCGTGGGCACCGGTTTTAACCGGGGCTTCAATATCGCCTTCATGTACGATTTTCCCATCAGTAAAACCAAGATGAGCCTGGCCGCCGGCCTGGGCATTGGCACCAGTGGCGTCATGCTGCCGGACCATGAGCTGAATATGGACGACGGCACAACCGATGTGGCCAGGGTTTCCGCCACAGACGATTATAGCAAATACAAGGTAGCCACCACTTACCTGGAGCTGCCCCTGGAGCTGCGCTACCGCAGTGTGCCGGACAATGCCAATAAAGGCTTTAAGGCGGCGCTGGGCGTGAAGATCGGCAACCTGGTGAACGCGCATACCAAAGCCCGCAGCAACCTGGGCGGGGCCAAGCATACGGTAAAAGAAGCCAATAAGCGTTTCTTCAACTCCTGGCGCTACGCAGCCACGGCGCGCATCGGCTATGGCAACTTTGCCCTGTACGGTTCCTATAATCTGAACGGCCTGTTCAAAGACAATGGCAGCAATCTGGCAGACATAAGACCGTATTCTATCGGTATTGCCATCAGCGGATTATAATTATAATGAGCAGATATGCACCCGTGCATATCTGCTCATTATATCATCTTACTTTCCTTTGAATCCCGGTTTCCGCTTCTCCATAAATGCCTGCACGCCTTCTTGATAATCTTCTGAGCGGCCGGCAATTTCCTGGCAATAGGCCTCGTAGTCCAGTACGGCATCCAGGTTTTCCGTCATTCCTTTAGTGAGCAGTTTTTTCATCAGCCCGATGGCTTTGGTGGGCGCATGGGCGTAAAACTCCGCTTCCGCCTGTACGGCCGCATCCAGTTCCTCCGGTTTTACCACCCTGTTTACCAGCCCCAGTTGCAGGGCTTCCGCCGCACTAAGCCTGGAGGCTTTGGTGGCCATTTCAAAAGCCCGGTGGTAGCCGATGGTGCGGGGCAGGAAGTAGGAGGAGCCGGAATCCAGCACCAGGGCAATATTCACGAATATCTCTATCAGCGTGGCGGTTTCGCTGGCAATGACCAGGTCGCAGGCCAGCGCCAGGGAACAACCGGCCCCTGCCGCCACCCCGTTCAGCCTGCAGATAACCGGCTTGGGCATATTGCGGATGGCGCGGATAATGGGATTGTAACGCTTGTGCAGCGACTCGCTGAAGCTGCGGTTACCCGCTTCCGCGGAAGCTTTCAGGTCCTGCCCGCTGCAGAAGGCCTTGCCGGCGCCGGTGAGCACCACTACCCGTACTTCCGCGTCCTTTTCCACCTGCTTCAGTGCATCCTGCAGTTCGTAGCTCAGGGGATCATTAAAAGCGTTGTACACCTCCGGGCGGTTGAGGGTAATGGTGGCAATGCCGTTTTCAGAGTGAAGGGTCAGATGATCCATAGTTTTTAAAGTGTTTCCTCCAGCCATTTAAAGAATTCCCGCTGCCATACCAGCGCGTTCTGCGCGCTCAGCACCCAGTGGTTCTCTTCCGGGAAATACAGCAGCTTACTTTTGAGGCCTTTTAGCTGCGCCAGTTGGAAGGCCTGCAGCCCCTGCTCTATGCCTACCCGGAAATCCCGGCCGCCCTGGATGACCAGGATGGGCGTGTTCCATTTATTGGCAAAATTGCTGGGATTGAATTCCTGGTAGCTTTTGTTATTGGCCGCATCCCACCAGGCGCCGATGTCCCAGTTGGCGAACCACAGCTCTTCCGTGGTGCCGTACCAGCTTTTCAGGTCAAACAGTCCATCGTGTGCGATGAAGGTTTTGAAACGGTTATTGTGCACCCCGGCCAGCATATATACGGAATAACCACCGTAGCTGGCGCCTACTGCTCCGAGCCGGCTTTTATCTACATAAGGTTCCTGGCTTACGGCATCAATAGCGCTCAGGTAGTCGCGGATGGGCTGGCCGCCCCAGTCCTTGCTGATGGAGGCGTTCCATTCCACGCCGTGCCCCGGCATGCCCCGGCGGTTGGGCGCTACCACGATGTACCCCTGGGAGGCCATTAACTGGAAATTCCAGCGGTAGGAGTAGAATTGCGAGAGGGGCGCCTGCGGCCCGCCCTGGCAATACAGCAGGGTAGGATATTTTTTGGCAGGATCAAAATCCGGGGGAAATATCACCCAGGTCAGCATCTCCTTGCCGTCTGTGGTCTTTATCCAGCGTTTTTCAATTTTACACAGGCCGATCTTATCATATACTTCCTTGTTCACGGAGGTCAGCGGCTGCGGTTCTCCGCCGGAAAGGCCTACGGTAAACAGCTCGGTGGCATGGTTCATATCCGTGCGGGACACTACCAACTGGTTGTCCGCCTGCCCTGCAAAGCCGGTGATGTCAAAATCTCCGCTGGTAAGCTGGCGTATATGTTTGGCCGTAGTGGCGGCCATGTCCTTTTGCAGCGAGATGGCGTGGAGTTGCTCCGTGCCCTTTACAACGGCCAGGAAGAACAGTTGCTGTCCGTCGTTGCTCCAGCGGATGGCGGCAGCCGTGCCGTCCCAGTCCCTGGTAAGATTGCTGATCTTCCCGCTGTTGCGGTCCATCACCACAATATCATTCTTGTCTGCCTCATAGCCATCGCGGGCCATGCTCAGCCAGGCCAGGTAGCGGCCATCGGGGCTGAAAGCGGGCGCCATATCATAACCGGGCATGCCTTCCGTGAGGTTGCGGGTGCTGCGGGCAGCCAGGTTGTATTCGTAAATGTCCGTGTTGGTGCTTACGGCATAGTCCTTCCCGGATTTCTTTTTGCATACATACAGGATGCTTGTACCATCGGGGCTCCAGATCATGTCTTCCGCGCCGCCAAAGGGCATTTGCGGGCAATCGTAAGGTTCGCCTTCCATGATATCCACCGGCGTACCGGTTTGCCCGTTATCATAGGTGGCATAAAACACGTGCTGGAAGCTGCCGTCCTCCCAGGTATCCCAGTGCCGGTAGTTCAGGTTATCATATATCTGTACGTCGGATTTTGGGAGGTCCGGGTAAAAATCGCTGCCGCTTACTTTGCGGAGCTTCACTTCCTTTGAGAAAAGGATATGCTTACCATCCGGCGAACGGCGGATGTTCTGCATGCCGTCCTGTACGTTGGTTTTCTGTACGGCGCCGGAGCCGTCCGCGTTCATTTCCCACCACTGGCCTTTATAGGCGTAGCCTATCTGCCCGTCCTGCAGCGCCGCTACGCCTCCTTCGGCGCCGGGCTGCTGCGTGATCTGCCGGGCCTCGCCGCCGGCCAGGGGAATGGCATACAGGTTCTTTTCACTTTTATTCTCCGCGATATTGTACCGCGTTACGCCGTAAATAACGGTCTTACCATCTGCCGTCACTGTTTCGCCGCTTACCCTTCCCAACTGCCAGAGCAGTTCGGGCGTCATTTTATCCTGTGCCATAGTCATAGTAGAGAACAGTAATCCTGTCAGTAAAAATGGTTTATACATTGTTGTAACCTTTTTGGATGGTTAAATGTAGGAAAAATAGCGTAAGCCGGCTCCGCAGCGCGGGGTAGTCTGTACACTCTGGCCGGGATTCACTAATTTTGCCAAAATTTTCATCAATATTGTTAGAGAAGAAACAAGTAGTACAGCAGGAAGAGAAAGCGGTGATCGTAGGATTGATTCACCAGGAGCAGTCGGAGCGCCAGGTACAGGAGTACCTGGATGAGCTGGCCTTCCTGGCGGAAACGGCCGGTGCGGTAACGGTAAAGCGGTATACGCAGAAGCTGGCGCACCCGGACCGGGCCACTTTTATCGGGAAAGGAAAACTGGAGGAGGTACGGCAGTTCATCAGCGGCCGTGATATATCATTGGTGATATTTGACGACGAGCTGACGGGCTCGCAGATCTCCAACATTGAAAAGGTGCTGAAGGTAAAAGTAATTGACCGCAGCGACCTTATACTGGACATTTTTGCACGGCGCGCCCGCACCGCGCAGGCCAAGGTACAGGTAGAGCTGGCCCAGTACCAGTACATACTACCCCGCCTGCGTGGCATGTGGACACACCTGGAACGCCTGGGCGGCGGTATCGGCACCAGGGGCCCCGGTGAAACGGAAATAGAAACGGACCGCCGTATCGTAAAGGATAAGATATCCCTGCTGCGCAAGCGCCTGGCGGAAATAGACAAGCAGTCGCTGACCCAGCGAAAGGAACGGGGCGAATATATCCGCGTGGCGCTGGTAGGTTATACCAACGTAGGCAAGAGCACCATCATGAACCTGCTCAGCAAAAGCGAGGTGTTTGCCGAGAACAAGCTGTTTGCCACGCTGGACACCACCACCCGCAAGGTAGTATTTGAGCAGACGCCTTTCCTGCTGAGCGATACCGTAGGGTTTATCCGCAAGCTGCCCCATCACCTGGTAGAGAGCTTTAAATCCACCCTGGACGAAGTGCGTGAAAGCGATATCCTGCTGCATGTAGTGGATATTTCCCACCCGCAGTACGAGGACCAGGTGGAGGTAGTGAACCGTACCCTGCAGGAGCTGAAAGCGTTTGACAAGCCCACCATCATGATCTTTAACAAGATGGACCTGTATGAAGAGCAGACCTTTGACAAATGGCTGGCCCCGGAAGTGAAGCAGGACATGCTGCGGCAACTGAAGGAAAGCTGGGACCTGCGCACGCATGGTAACAGCGTGTTCATATCCGCCCTGGAAAGACGCAACATCGACGAGCTGCGCAAGACCATCATGGAGAAGGTGGTGACCCTGTACCGGGAGCGGTACCCGTACAAAACGGAGTATTTTTATTGATGATCGTATATGGCTAAACAATACAACTGGCATAAAATAGGCGATGCAGCAGACCTTATTGCAGCGGAGAACGAGATCACGGTGCTGGAAGTGAGCGGGAAAAAGATCTGTTGCGCCCGGCACCAGTCACAATTATACGCCTTTGCCTACAAGTGCCCGCATGCCAGTGGTATTATGGGCGACGGGTTTATAGACGACGCAGGGAATGTAGTATGCCCTATACACCGCTACCGCTTCAGCATGAAGAATGGCTATAACAGCAGTGGAGAGGGTTACTACCTGAAAACCTACCCGGTGGAGCAGCGGGCCGACGGCATTTTTGTGGGTATGGAGAAGAGCGGCCTGTTTGGATGGCTGTAGCGGGGCGGCCCCCCTTGTGAACTGCCAATAGTTTTTATGATCTCCAATACGAACGAAAGGCAGGTAAGCTTACTGGTTATCGGCCTCCTTATTTTCATGAATTTTACCGGTCTCAACATCACTATCCTGGAGCCGGACGGCGCGCTGTACGCCGGTATTGCCAAGCACATGGCGCAGCACAATGATTACTGGAACCTGTTTGCGGACGGTCATGACTGGCTGGACAAGCCGCATTTCCCCTTCTGGATGGCCGCCCTTAGTTTTGAAGTATTCGGGTATACCACGGCGGCGTACAAGTTGCCCGCTATTTTGTTCCTGCTGATGGGCGCTTTGTACACTTACCTGTTTGCCCGCCACCTGTATAATGAAAAGACCGCCCGCTGGGCCGTGTGCATCCTGCTGACGGCGGAGCACCTGGTGATCTCCAATAATGATGTACGGGCGGAGCCTTACCTGACGGGGTTGATCATAGCCGGTGTGTACCATTTGTACCGGAGCCAGCGCAGTATTTTTAACTATCATGTGGTGCTGGGCGCCCTGTTTACCGCCTGCGCCATTATGACCAAGGGGCCTTTTGCCCTGGTGCCGGTGGGCGGCGCCATAGCGGGGCACCTGGTATTTACGCGGCAGTGGAAACAGTTGCTGCACGTACGCTGGCTGCTGGCCGCGCTGCTGATAGCCGTGTTCATTACGCCGGAACTGTATGCACTGTACCAGCAGTTTGACATGCACCCGGAGAAGGTGGTGTTTGGCCGTACCGGTGTTTCGGGCATCCGGTTCTTTTTCTGGGACAGCCAGTTCGGGCGGTTTATGAACACCGGGCCTATCAAGGGATCGGGCGATCCTTTCTTTTTCTTTCATACGGTGCTGTGGGCCTTTTTGCCGTGGTCCATATTGCTGTATGCCGCGGTGATCGTGTTCATTAAAAAGCGCCGGCTGGCCACGGAGTATTATTGCATCAGCGGGGCGCTGCTTACTTTTGCGCTGTTCTCCCTGTCGCGCTTCCAGTTGCCACATTACCTGAATATCATATTCCCCTTTTTTGCCATACTGACCGCCCAGTATATCCTGTCGCTCAGCAGTGCGAAGGGCCTGCAATTCTACCGGGTGACGCAGTATACCATTATGGTCATTGTGGCGGTGGCCATTGTGGGGCTAAGCGTGCTGTACCAGCCGGTGCTGAACTATTACGCCCTGTTCTGCATGCTGCTGGGGCTTTTGCTGTTCCTGCTGCTACCCCGCTGGTTAGAGAGCGGCACCGGCGCCCTCGTATTTTTCCGCACCTGCGCCGCCAGCCTGGTGCTGAACATTTTCCTGAACCTGGTAATGTACCCGGATATGATGCGCTACCAGAGCGGCAGCACTGTGGCCCGGTACGTAAACGTACGTTTCCCCGGCGTGCCGGTAAGCTTCTGGAAAGCGCACTCCTACGCCCTGGAGTTTTACCTGGACGCCCCGGTGCGCCGTTATGACAATACTAGTCTGCGCCAGGCGGTGGCTGCGGAGCCGGTATTGCTGTACACCACCCCGGAGCATACGGATACCTTACAGCAGCAGGGGTACAATTGCCAGGTAATAAAGGAGTTCCCGCAGTTCTATATCAGCAAGCTGGACCTGCCTTTTGTGAATCATGCTACCCGTAGCAGCGCTTTGCAGCGGCGCTGGCTGGTATGGGTGCAGCCGGGGAAGACGGCTTGGGCGGGGAAGTAGGAGGGGACTTTAAGACTGGCTGACGTATTTTGAGACGGGATGAAGTGCTAAATATTCTTTTAACACCGGGGAACGGGATTTTGTGCTTGTTTTTGGGAGAAAATGGTGCGGCGCCAGCGTAGATTTGTGGCTGCTGCGGGGTTTCTTTAAAAAAAACAGCAATAGATTTTGCAAAATTCAAAAATTGCCTATTTTTGCAATCCCAAATGAAACCGAGCATACTAAACTTTTATTATAAAAGTGCCGTGTTAATGCGAGGTATTCAGGGATGAAATAGGAATATTCCTCCTTAGCTCAGTTGGTTAGAGCATCTGACTGTTAATCAGAGGGTCGCTGGTTCAAGTCCAGCAGGGGGAGCAGGAATAACAATAAATATTTAGGAGGCTACCTTAGGGTAGCCTTTTTAATTTTCAAACACCCCAGTAAAGCGGTAAGTGTTTGTAATAAAAGAGATATATTGTCTTAATCAAACCAGACATTTTTCTTTTGTGTCGAATATTTACGAGTATCAAAGATACCCTTATCTTTATAAGCTTTAAGAAAGCTAAATAATGCCATCCTTTAAAACAGACGAAAGCTTTTTAGAAAAGATTTCTTTGGGAGCCATTGGTACACAACGGGTCTTTCACAGGTTATTTGAGCTTGGCCATAAACCAATTGAACTTGAAAGAGGTTCAATGAATTATAAAATTTGGAAGAAGATTAAGATTAAAAGAATCAGGGTGCCAGATATTATCTGTGTTAATAGTGGAATAAGGATTGAATCGCGGGCCAAATCAAAACTTGAGATCACGATGTCCCATTCATTAAGTGATCCGGAGCGCGGATGGGATGCGGGTTTAAAGGACGAAGATTTTGTAGCCTTAATTGGATGTAAAAAGGGAGAGCGCTCACCCATAGATTGGCAACCAATAGGACCAGTACAATTCATATCCGTCAAGGAGCTAAGAGATTCATATAAAAGGGGCGAGGTAGTTACAGAAAAGCCAAAAGGTGCTCAGGAAGGCTCCGAGGTGAGAGTTACATGGCCCTCCTGCATCGCAAAGAATAATCTAAGAATCGAAGAAATCACTGAGGGAAAGATAACAGGTATCCCCCCTGAGGGAAGAAGAACCCTTTGGAGATTGAAAAAAAGTAAGACTGGAGTAGATATAACTCTTAAACCCCTGGTGCAACCCGGGCAGGATGTTTTAGAAAATCAAATTATAGCAGCTACTGTTTCAGTTTATTTGGATATTCCTCAAAAGGTAGTGGACTCAAACTATTTTATAAATAATCTTACTAACCTTAATCACAGTGAACGGTATGCTGCAGCAAAGGCGCTCCGTTACTTTGAGGGAAAGAGTATAGTAGATGCTTTAAAAAAGAGGATATCTGATTCGGAAGAGCATATTTATATTCAATTAGAGGCGGCAGCGAGTCTGGCAATTCTTGGAAATGAAGAAGGCTTTTCATTTATTGAGAGGAGCCTAAAGAGCGAGTATCTTCAGCATGTTTTGGAAACAGTTATTGTGCTGGCAGAAGTTAGGTCACCAAGGGCCTGTGAGCTGTTGTGTGAGATTCTACTAAATGATAATTACGATGCCGAAATTAGAGCAGGAGCTGCCTGGGCATTAGGAGAACAAAAAAGTAAAGGGACATTGGACGCACTAATTTCAAGTTTTAATGCATTTGATGAAAATATAAGAATAGAGGCAGCAAGAGCCTTGGCGAAAATGACGCAGAGTTATAGTAGCGATTTGCTGGAGAAATTTGCAGACGCCAGCCCGATTGAAAAACCTGGAGTTGCCTGGGCACTAACGAAATCAACTTCAATAACTTTGGATCAGCTATTAGCAAGTATGACTGATACGGACTCGAGGCACTGGATAACGTATATCCTGGGAATACAAGGACAGGAACGATACATACAGGAAATCGAGAAAATCATGCATCATGACTCCGAGGTTTATTTTGCCGTGACGCTGCTTTGGAAAATAACGACTAGCTGGATTCATGAGCTTAAAGAATATTAACAATGTTTGAAAAATTTTTATATAGCACCGGTTTGGGGAAAGCAATTGTAGGAGACTCACTATCATTGATGAAAGAGCTGCCTGACGGCTCCGTTAATCTTGTTATCATATCACCTCCTTTTGCGCTTCAAAGGCAAAAGGAGTATGGTAATAAAGCTCAATCAGAGTATATTGATTGGTTATTGAACTTTACTAAGGAGATTAAACGAATTCTTACAGAAGACGGCAGTTTTGTAATTGATTTAGGGGGGGCTTATGAAAAGGGCATACCTGTTAGGTCTCTCTATAATTTTCGATTCTTAATAAGAATGTGCGATGAACAAGGCTGGAAGCTTGCAGAGGAGTTCTTTTGGTATAATTCTTCAAAGTTACCTTCACCAATAGAATGGGTGAACAAGAAAAAAATTAGAGTGAAAGATTCTGTGAACACTGTTTGGTGGTTCTCAAAATCCGAATTTCCAAAGGCAGACGTTCGTAAAGTTTTGACTGAATACTCTGATAGAATGAAGAAATTAATTAGTAATAGTGCTAAATACTACACACCAAAGAAAAGACCTTCGGGACATGATATAAGCGCTAGTTTTGGTAATGATAACGGTGGGGCGATCCCTTCAAATTTACTACAGATCCCAAACTCTGAAAGCAATTCTCAATACCTGCGCTACTGTAAGAAGTTAGCTTTGCAAGCGCACCCAGCTCGTTTCCCTGCAAAGTTGCCAGAATTTTTTATTAAGTTTCTTACCAACGAAAATGATTTGGTGCTGGATATTTTTGCCGGCTCAAATACAACAGGTTGGGTTGCTGAGCAATTGAACAGGAAATGGCTTGCATTTGAATTGGATCATCAATATTTGTCTGCATCGGTTCTTCGTTTCTTGCCTGAAGATGATGTCGATCATCAAAATAAGTATAAGGCTCTTGCCAAATGCTCAACAGCAGGACTAAATCTTAGTTCCTTTAAGAAACAAATAAAGCGTTTTGAAATCCAAAATGAAGTGCAAACGTCCATGAACACCTAATCAGTGAAACCCGCATCGGTTTGACTATTCCTTCACGGCAATTCCTTGTCCGGAATCAATACTTTCCTGGAACAGCTTGCCAATAAATGCTTCTGCCGTGCCTTCTCACATCTTTTTTAATAGGTGGCTGCATTTCTAATCGTACCTTTTTTTGTATAATTTCCAATCATGAAAAACACACCCAACCCAAATTCCACGCTAAAAAAACTTTTCCTAGCCACCCTCCTGCTTACCATTTCCACCGTCGCCACCGCTCAGCAGGCCCTCCCCGCCTGGGCCTTCGGACCATTCATCCGCCCGGCAGGTGTAAACCCGGTGCTTTCCCCGGACCCCAAGACCACCTTCCCGGACCCGATGAGCGGTAAACAGGTGGCATGGGAGGCCGGCGATGTATTCAATCCTGCGGCCGTAAAAAAGGACAGCAGCATTTATGTGTTGTACCGGGCAGAAGATCAGTCAGGTATAGGCATTGGCAAACGGACCTCCCGGCTGGGCATGGCGGAAAGTAAGGACGGGCTTCACATGAAACGCCGGTCCGCCCCGGTCCTTTACCCGGACAAGGACAGCCAAAAGGTGTTTGAATGGCCCGGCGGCTGCGAAGATCCCCGCATTGCCGTAACGGAAGACGGCACCTATGTGATGCTGTACACGCAGTGGAACAGGAAAGTGCCGCGGCTTGCCGTCGCTACATCAAAGGACCTGGTACACTGGACCAAACATGGCCCCGCCTTTTATAAGGCTTACGGCGGCAGGTTCAAAGACCTCGCCAGCAAATCGGCTTCCATTGTTACCAAACTGGTGAATGGCAGGCAGGTGATCGTAAAAGTGCAGGGAAAATACCTGATGTATTGGGGCGAAAGATTTATGAACATCGCTACTTCCGATGACCTGGTGAACTGGCAGCCAATGTTGAATGAGGCCGGTGAGCTGAAAGCCGTGATATCACCCAGGAAGAATTATTTTGACAGTGATCTTACGGAATGCGGTCCACCGGCTATTATTACGGATAAGGGCATCCTGGTGTTATATAACGGCAAGAACAAGGCCGGTGAAGGCCGGGACGAGCGCTATACCGCTAATACCTATGCGGCGGGACAGGTGTTGTTTGACCTGGCTGACCCTGCCAAAGTGATTGCGCGGCTGGATAAGCCATTTTTTGTACCTACGGAGTCATTTGAAAAAAGTGGCCAGTATCCCGCGGGAACCGTGTTTGTCGAAGGCCTGGTGTATCACCGCAATAAATGGTTCCTGTACTATGGCTGTGCCGACAGCCGGGTAGCGGTTGCTGTTTACGATCCGGGTGATTAACTTTAACGCCCATTACAAGTAACACAATATGCCACGCATCCTTTCAAACAACGTCGTCAATAGTAAAGCTGCCAGCCTGTTCCTTTTGCTCGCCCTGTCATTCCCGGTTTTTTGTTTGGCGGTTGCCGAACATCAAAGCGGCTTCCGGTATGAAGCGCCGGGCAGGAATACCTTAATCCCAACCAACAGGGAGGATAGCAGCCGGCGGAAAGAAAACCCGGTGATCCCGGGCGATCTTGCCGATCCTTCTGTTATCCGGAAGGGCGATGTCTACTACGCCACGGGAACATCATCAGAATGGGCGCCTCATTTTCCACTGTTTCAGTCCAGGGATCTCCTGCATTGGCGGCAGATCGGCTATGTATTTTCTCAAACGCCTGCCTGGGCATCAGCTTCGTTTTGGGCGCCGGAGCTTTTTTACTGGAAGGGTACTTACTACGTGTATTATGTAGCCCGGAAAAAAAGTGATGGTATTTCCTGCATCGGTGTGGCTACTTCAAAGGACCCGGCGAAAGGATTTACAGACAGGGGTATTCTGCTGGAGTTTGGAAAGGAAGCAATTGATCCTTTTGTGATAGCCGAAGATGGCCGCTTGTACATGACCTGGAAGGCCTATGGCCTGGATGAGCGGCCCATAGAGCTGCTGGTTGCCCGGCTTTCGGACGATGGTTTAAAAGTGGATAGCGCACATTATACCCTGCTGCGGGATGATGAGAAGAAAGGGCTGGAAGGGCAGTGCCTGGTAAGGAGGAATGGGTACTACTACCTGTTCTATTCTGTGGGCAACTGTTGCGGCCGCGGTTGCAGTTACGAGGTGGAAGTAGCACAATCGGCATCGCTGCTGGGGCCATACACGAAATTTCCAGGCAACCCGGTATTCTCTGAAACAGCAGACTGGAAATGCACCGGCCATGGTACCATCGTAACCTCCAAAGAAGGGAAGGACTTTTACCTGTATCATGCTTACAGCAAAACGGATGATGTATATACGGGAAGGCAGGGTATGCTGGGGGAACTGCGCTGGGATGCGCAAACAGGCTGGCCCCGCATCCGGCCATTGGGAGAAAAGGCAGGTACGATTAAGAATTTCCGGGACGACTTTTCAAAGACAGCTTTGTCCTACGCCTGGCAATGGGATTTCCGCAACAGCGCACCACGTGTAAAGATCGAAAAGGGAAATCTGTCGCTATCCGGGCTACCGGGTGTCGGTAACCGCACCGGTACTGTCCTCACGGTTCGCCCGCTTGATGGCGATTATGAAATATCGACGGAGGTAGCCAACCATAATGCTTCGCTGAAAGGCCTGGTCCTGTATGGCGACGCCGGCCAGTCCGTAGGGGTGGGCGTTAAGAATGATACGGTACAGGTTTGGGAAGTAAAGAAGGGCGAAAGATCCGTTTTGCAGGAGTCAGTAATTCCACGAGGCGAACATCTGCAGTTAAAAATGAAGGTTGAAAAAGGCTATCAATGCCGGTTTTACTGGAGCAAAGATGGAAATACCTGGAACCCATTGAAAACAGGTGAGGTCTACTATAACGGTGAGTTTTTACCACCCTGGGACCGTAGCCCGCGGCCGGGACTGATGCACCAGGGCGCGGTAGCGGCACCGGCTGATTTCAGTTATTTCGAGATGAGGTACAGGTAGCCAGCCGGTACGGAATCTTTTTTCGGTTATTGCCTGGCAGCCGGGCCTGCCTGAATTTTGTGCCAACAAAAATGCACAACAATGATCGAACATCCAACCGGCCAACGACCTGCTGAGAAGATCACGCACCAGCCAAAAACAAAGAATAATACCAGTAAGTCTGCCGTACTAAAACCGGATCGGGCGGATATCATCCCATTCCTCCTTTGGGCCACGATCGTATTCCTGACATGGCTCTTTATGCATGGCGCGGACCATTTCCTCGAACTGACGCCTGAAGCGCTGGGAAAGTACTTCAGCCTGCGATGGGTGCTTATAGCCCATATCACGGGTGGCGGCGGCGCGCTGGTGCTCGGCCTGGTACAGTTCTGGCCTAAGCTCCGGAATTATAGCTGGAAGGTACACCGGGTCATAGGGATCCTTTACCTGCTGGCTATCCTGCTGAGCAGCACCTGTGCCATGATACTGGCCTTTACTACTGCGTATGAGGTGAACTGGGCCTATGCCTTTTCCGTGCAGGTATGGGCAGGCGTCTGGATCAGCGCCACCGCCATCGCCTATTATACGGCCATTAAAAAGAAGTTTAAGCTGCACCGGGAATGGATGACCCGGAGCTATATTGTTACGCTGGCATTCATTATTTCAGGGCTGTCATTGAAAACGCCTTTTGTGCAGGGGCTCGGCAGTTTCGAAGACATATCGCCCTCCTTTTTCTGGTTGGGCTGGGCAGTGCCCCTGTATGTGTATGAAATTATCCTGAGCAGTAAAAGAAAGGCGTAGCAGGAGCAATATCATTGCCGCTCATTCCATATCCATATAGGCTTCGGCCAGTTTTTCCCTGACCTGTTCTTTGTAGGTGTCTCCCCACTTGTTGAGCTGCCGTACAATCGGTACAATGCTTTCGCCCAGCTCCGTTAGCTGGTATACGCTGTACAATGGAAACCCTTCGCCGGTTTCCCTGGTGACAACGCCCAACTCCAGCAGCTCGCTGAGCTGTATGTCCAGTACCCGGGCGCTGGCTTCCGGCACCTGCCGGTGTATTTCACTGGGGCGGTTGTAGCCCCTGTAAACAGCATCGATGATACAGGGCTTCCACTTGGCGCCGAATACCCGCATGGCAACCGTGATGCCACAATCCAGGTCGTCTTTGATCTTTTTGGTTTTTTTCCCGTACATAGCAATATAAATTTAAGCGTTTCCATACGAAAAGCGATACCGAAAAATTTTTCGGTATCGCTTTTCATACCTCCGCTCATCACCTGGATAATGCTGCAAATTCCGCTTCGCTCAATGTAATTTCCGCGGCTTTCATATTCTCCGCCAGGTGGTTCAAAGAGCTGGTGCCGGGTATCAGCAAAATATTGGGAGAGCGCTGCAGCAGCCATGCCAGCGCTATCTGCGCCACGGTAGCCTGGTGCGCCCGGGCAATATCACTGATCTTGCCGGCCAGGGCCTGCGGGCCGGAGGCCAGCGGGAACCAGGGTATGAAGGCCATGCCCCGCTTCGCTGTGTAATCCACTACGGCTTCCCACTGCCGGTCGCCCAGGTTATACAGGTTCTGCACGGATACAATGGGCACTGTTTTTTCCGCTGCTTCGATCTGCGCGATCGTTACTTCAGACAAGCCTACATAGCGGATCTTGCCGGCTGCTACCGCGTCGGCCACCGGCCCCAGTGACTCTGCTACCGGCACATCGGGATCAATGCGGTGCAGTTGCCAGAGGTCTATGGTATCCGTTTTCAGCCTTTTGAGGCTGCCTTCAATATTCTCCCGGATAAAATCCGGGTGGCCGTTAGGCACCCACTGGTTGGGGCCGGGCCGTTTAAAGCCGCCTTTGGTGGCAATGACCAGCCCTTCTTTGTAAGGATACAATGCATCTGCTATCAGGGTTTCATTAAGCCGGGGACCATAAGCCTCCGCGGTGTCAATGAAGTTCACGCCGGCTTCTACGGCGGCCTGTAATACTTTTTTGGCGTTTTCGCGGTCGGCTGCTTCGCCGAACACGCCATTGCCGGTCAGTTGCATGGCGCCGTACCCCAGGCGGTTAATGATAAGGTCGCCCCCCAGGGGGTAGCTAAGCTTTTGTGCTGTGATTGTTGACATATCTGTAATTTTTTAGATGAACATTCAGGGTACAAATACCGTGTCAAAGGTGGCGCTAAATTTCACAGCAATGGTTGTCAAAAACAAAGCACTTCTTATGAATTTCAAAGATAGGCGCGCACTGGGGCAGGATCAGCTTTTGTGCTGACCGGTGTCATGGGCCGCCGGCGGCTGCCGGCCGCGCGCCCATAACAGGAGCACTATCATGGCCGGTAGTCTCACGATGTTACCACGGGGTTGCCTCCTTTTACCCATTCGTTCATGCCCCCTGAAAAATTCAGCACATTCTTAAACCCGTTCTTTGCCAGCAGTGAATAGGCAATGGTAGCCCGGTCGCCGCCCTGGCAATGGATCACTACGGTCTTGTCCCGGCTGATCTTGTCCAGGTTTTGCCGGAGGGTGCCGGCAAATACATTTTGCGCGCCTTTTATGTGGCCGCTTTTATATTCCACTTCGCCACGCAGGTCTACCAGTTGTATATTATTGTTGCTGTACAGTTCCCTGAATTCCTCCAGCGGAACTACCCTGGCCTGGTCCAGCGTGCCGCCGGCAGCCGTCCATACTGCCGTGGACGGGATGTAGCCATAGATATTGTCCAGTCCTATGCGCATCAGTTTCCGGGTAAGGTCTTCCAGTTGTGATGGCGCTGCCAGCAACAGGAAAGGTGTTTCATAATCCAGCAGCCAGCCGGCCCAGGTGTTGAAGGAATCATTGTGCTGGATATTGATGCTGCCCGGTATATATCCTGCGGCAAAATCCTTTTTGCTCCGGGTGTCTATCAAAGTGTAGCCCTTCTCCAGCGCCGCTTTGAGCGCTGTGCTGTCCAGCTCTTTGAGCTGGGGCACCGCGGTCAGCAGCGGGCGGTCCACCTTATTGAGCTTTTTCATCATGGCGAAGTACTTCGGCGGTTCCGGCTGGTCTGTCAGCAGGTACTTCACAAAGCCTTCTTCATCATTCATATACCGGAAAGCCCAGTTGCTTATTTTCTCATAGCCTACCGTGGTGCTGGGCACGGCGCCCAGTGCTTTACCGCAGGCAGACCCGGCGCCGTGGCCCGGCCACACCTGCACAAAATCCGGCAGGGCGGCAAACTTCTTAATGGATTGATACATCTGCCGCGCGCCCGGCTCCTGCGTGCCGGAGATGCCGGCCGCTTTTTCCAGCAGGTCGGGACGGCCGATGTCGCCCACAAATACAAAGTCGCCGGTAAACAGCATCACGGGAACATCCGTAGCGGCGTTATCCGTCAGCAAAAAGCTGATGCTTTCCGGGGTATGCCCGGGCGTATGCATTACTTCAATACGGAGCTTGCCCACTTTGATGATGTCGCCATCCTTTACGCCATGATGCGGGAAGGCGTATTGCCAGTCCGGGCCGCCTTCGTCGGAGAGGTACAGCTCCGCGCCGGTAAGCGCTGCCAGCTCCCGGGAGCCGGCCAGGAAATCGGCATGGATATGCGTTTCCAGTATATGCGTGATCCGCATGTTCTGCTGTTGCGCCATCTCCAGGTATACATCCACATCCCTTTTGGGATCTATTACGGCAGCTACGCCTGCCTGCTGACACCCGATAAAGTAACTTGCCTGCGCAAGTGTGGGGTCGTAAATATGCTGAAAGTACATATGTTGGTTTTTTTAGTTCAGGATCAAATGCTTTTAGTGATCAGCCATTGGAAAGATCAGCTCTTTTACAATAATGTAAATGCCCATGGCCAGCACAAACCAGCCGAAGCCTTTTTGCAGCCCCCCGGACGGTATCTTGTTGCTGATCATGTTGCCGATAAAGATGCCTGCTACTGCCAGCGCGGTTACGCCCAGCAACAGGCCCCAGTCCATCGCGCCATGTCCCAGGTCGCCGGTAAAGCCGATCAGCGATTTGGCCGCAATGATCAGCAGTGAAGTGCCTACCGCCTGCTTCATGGGCAGCTTGCTGAGCAGCACCAGCGCGGGGATGATGAGGAAGCCGCCGCCAGCCCCTACCAGCCCGGTGATCACACCCACTACCGTACCTTCCAGCAGGATCATCGGGTAATTGAAGTGTTGTTCGCCGGCTGCCTGCCTGGCCGCCTTTTGCTTGTTCCGGATCATGGACACGGAAGTAAATACCATTAGCAGGGCAAAGAGGATCATCATCAGCAAGGGCTTGGTAATGGTTAGCCCGCCAATGGTGAACAGCGTGGCGGGAATGGCCGGTACAATGAATGCCCGGGTGGCATACACCGCCGCAATGGAAGGCAGCCCGAAAATGACGGCCGTCTTCAAATTGATCTCCCCGCTTTTCTTTTTCTGGAAAGTGCCCACCAGGCTCGTGGCGCCCACAATGAACAGTGAATACGCCGTGGCGGCCACCGGTGCTACGCGGAACAGGTATACCAGTACAGGCACCGTGAGGATGGAGCCGCCTCCGCCTATCAATCCCAGCGAGATGCCTATTAACAGCGATGCGATATAACCAGCTATTTCCATGGTTGGTGAATTTTACAGCACAAAGGTGACCGTTATCCGGCGCTTTAACTGTGACTTCTGTCACGTGCGAAGGTCTTTTACGGGGCAGGTTTTTTTAATGACAGGTGTTATGCGCAACAATGATTATGATCAGTGCAGGCGGGCCGGTATCGCTTTATTGAATATGCGGTATGCTCCCCTGTAATTACCGGTAAATTTCCGTCTGGCTCCTGGTAATGTCCTGGTCCATCACATAAACTGGGGATGCCGGCTCCGCGAAAATATTGAACAAGCCGGACCAGTACATACCGGCTGTAAACACAAGCAGCAGTTCTTCCGGCCGCGTGCCGGCGATAAAGGTAAATGGTGAGGATGGCCGCTGCGGCGCTACATATTCCGGGAAAAGCAGCAGCATGCCTGCATAGTAGAACAGGCATAGCAGCAGGAAGAAAGCGCTTTGCAGGCTCATTTTCTTTTTCAGGTCGGGCCGGTAAAGCAATACCGCCACTGCGCCCAGGGCCAGGGCAATGCTGCCGCAATAGACCCGGTTTAGCGGGGTGGCCACCATCAGCAGGGGAAATAATACCAGGGGAGATAACAGCAGGTAACGGCGCAGCGCTATGCTCCGGTAAAGCTTTTTCATGATGCACGCATTCGGTTAAAGTGATCGTACAGGGGCTTGCAGGTAACGCAAAAGTACCGCCCTGTTACCGCCAGGGAAATGATGTGCATCAAACGTTCATATGATTGTGGTCAACCCGGCGGCCTTACAGTTGCTGCACCTGTTTCCAGATGTCCTCATTCACCAGCACGCCTTCCCTTTCGCTCCGGAGGCGTTTTTTCAGCGTATTCTCACCGGGATAGGAGATATGCCCGCCTGGGCTGGCAGGGGTGCTGCCCTGGATATTATTCAATATTTCGGTGACCAGGGCCGTATGCATGTCCGGCCGGTGCAGGCAAATGAAACACTGGGATACGCCATATTCCTTTTTGTCGGCGGTTATTCTGGCGGTAGAACGGCCGCCGCTCAGCGCCGTGAGCACCACATCCAGCACCAGGGCCAGGCCGGAGCCTTTCCAGAAGCCGATGGGCAATGCCCGCTTGCTTTGCCGGATGGCTGCAGGATCGGTGCTGAGCTGCCCTGCCGTATCATACCCGCCGGCTACCGGCAGCGCCTCCTGTTTTAATTCATGTTCCTGCATTTTGCCGTAGGAGAACTGGGACATGGCCATGTCCAGCACAATATGCCCTTTTTCATAAGGCACGGCAATGACCAGGGGATTATTGCCCAGCACCGGTTCTGTTCCGCCCCAGGCGGGCATGCCGGCAATAGCGTTGGTAAAGCAGATGCCGATGCATCCCGCATCTGCCGCCTGCCAGCCATAGGTGCCGCCCCGCATCCAGTGGTTGGTATTTTGCATGACCACGCCGCCTATGCCGTTGGCCTTTGCCAGCTCAATAGCACGGTTCATGGCCAGGGTGGCGTTATACATGCCGGGGCCCAGGTGCCCGTTCCAGGTTTCAAGGATGCCGTTCCTTTCCTGCAGCGCAGGTTCCACCGCAGGCTGCACCAGCCCTTCCTTTACATACTGCACAAATACGGGGAAGCGGTTCAGCCCGTGGGAATGCACACCGTCGCGGCTGTTGCTGGCAAATATGCGGGCGCACAGCGCCGCTTTTTCTTCCGGGAAATTGAGCTGCAGCAATACGCTTTTAAACGCCTGTTGCAGTTGTTCAAATGGTATCCGTATCATGGTCCGCAAATTACATTGTGCCATTTAAACTACTACTTTTTTCTAGCTTTGCAGGGCTTTTAAAACAAACGGATCTCATGCAGGGCAAACAGTTGAGTAGATCGGACACGCTTTTTATGGCAGCCTGCTCCGGCCTGGTGGTGGCAAACATCTATTACTGCCAGCCATTGCTGGTGCTGATCGCCAAAGATTTTAACATACCGGAAAGCCGTGCCGGCCGCATAGCCTGGCTTACCCAGACAGGATACGCCTGCGGCCTGCTGCTGCTGGTGCCGCTGGGCGATATTATGGAGCGGCGGAAACAGATCCTCCTTTGCATGGTGGCCACTACCGGGTCACTGGCGCTGTCGGCATGGTCGCCCACCTTCGGGGTATTGCAGGTAGCGGCCTTCCTGGTAGGGGCCAGCTCCATTTCCGCCCAACTGATACTGCCGCTGGCTGCGCACCTGGCGCCGGATAACAGGCGGGGCAGCGTGATCGGCACTATCATGGGCGGCATTATTGTAGGCATCCTGGCGTCCCGCTCCGTGAGCGGCAGTTTAGGCGCCGTTTTCGGGTGGCGGGAAATATACTACATCGCCGCCGGTATCGCTGCCGTGCTGCTGGTGCTGATGCGCTGGCGGTTCCCGCAAAGCTACCCTTCCTTTAAGGGCAGCTACGGGCAACTGATGGCATCCATCCTGTATTATATCCGCACACAGCCTGCGCTGCGACAGGCATCATTCCGCAACTTCATGTCGTTTGCCGCGCTCAGCTCCTTCTGGGTAACCATGGTGCTGTTCCTGTCCGCCCCGCCGTTCGGCTATCAAAGCGCTACTATCGGCCTGTTTGGCCTGGCCGGCGCCGCCAGCGCCCTGGCTTCGCCGCTGGTAGGCAAGCGCAGCGACGGGCAGGGCGCCCGCATGAATATATGGATAGGACTGGTCATGGAGCTGCTGAGCTTTGCCGCGTTCTATTTTACCGGCAGCAGCCTCTTTTTGCTGGTACTGGGCATTATCCTGGTAGATGTGGGGCACCAGACCATCCAGATCTCCAACCAGACCATCATCTACTCCATTTTGCCGGAAGCGCGCAACCGCTTCAATACCGTATTTATGACCAGCACCTTCATTGGTGGGGCCTGTGGCTCCGCTATCGGCATCGGGCTGTGGAATATCGGCCACTGGCCCCTGTTCTGCGCCGGTACGGCGCTGATGGTGCTCATCAACGTGATCGTTACCGCTACTGTATCTGCAAAACCCTGAATTTTTATCCATTTTAGCGATCTCATCATTTTTTTCTGCCATACGCATAACATTTTGAACTATGTGAGCGTTTAAGAGGGCAAATATCCATATCTATGAAAACCAGCAAGACCTTACTGTTAGCAGTAGCCATGTTCCTGTGCCTGTTTTCCTGTTCCAGGTCGGAAAAATTGGCTCCCTTAAAACCCGTTACAGAAGAGCAAAAGATATCCCCCGCCGTGATCGACTACCGGGAGGAGATGCGGAATTTCGTGATCGGGATCAGCGAATATGCCAAGGCGCAGCACCCACAGTTCGCCATTATTACCCAGAACGGGATAGAGCTGATCACTACCAGCGGGGAGAGCGACGGCACCCTGTCCCAGGCCTATATACATGCCATAGACGCCGTGGGGCAGGAAGATCTTTTCTTTGGCTACACGGACGATAATGTGCCTACGCCTGCGGAGGACAACGCTTACCTGCGTGCGTTCCTGGACAGGATCAAGGCGGATAAAAAGGTGCTGGTCACCGACTACTGTTCCGGGCAAACGAACATGAACAGATCCTACAGCTCCAATAACAGCAACGGCTATATTTCCTTTGCCGCTGATCACCGGGAGCTGGATAATATCCCGTCCTACCCGGCACAACCCTATGGTGTGAACAGCAATGATATTACCTCCATCGCACAGGCAAAGAACTTCCTGTATCTCATTAATCCGCAGAACTATTCCACGAAGGCCCGGTTTATCAATGCAGTAAAGGCCACCAATTATGACGCCATCATTATGGACCTGTTCCTGGATACGAACGATCCATTCACCGCAGCAGAGATCGACCAGCTAAAGGTGAAGGCCAATGGTGGCCGCCGCATGGTGATCTGCTACCTGTCCATCGGGGAGGCAGAGCGCTACCGCTATTACTGGCAAAGCAACTGGACAGTTGGCAACCCGTCCTTTATCCGCGCAGAAGATCCCTACTGGTCGGGCAATTATTATGTGGAGTACTGGAATGCAGGCTGGAAAAACATTATTTCCGGCACTGACACCTCCTACCTGAAAAAAGTCCTGGACAGCCATTTCGATGGCGCTTACCTGGACATTATTGATGCCTTTGATTTTTTTGAGAACATTTGACAAATGTGAGCGCCGTTCATCTATTTTAGCTGCATGGCAACCGGCAAAGCAGTATATTTAGTACCATCGCAACCAATCTCTTTATTGCTATGGGAAAATGTACTACCCTATTGCTCTTGTTATGCCTGCCGGGACTGCTGCCGGCGCAAACCACGCAAAAACCCGTTTTACACGGCCGCCACTGGATGGCTATTACCGGCAAACCGCTTGCCGCTACAGCCGGGGCCATGATATTCCAGCAGGGCGGCAATGCGGTAGATGCCGCCTGCGCCATGATAGCCGCTACTTCCACCATGTGGGATGTGCTGAGCTGGGGTGGGGAAACGCAGGCGCTCATCTACAATCCAAATACAAAAAAAGTAACAGGCATCAATGCACTGGGCGTGGCTCCTACAGGGGCCACGCCTGCTTTTTACAGGCAGCGGAATATGCAGTACCCGCCGGAGTACGGACCACTGTCGGCCGTTACGCCCGGCACCCCCGGCGGTATCCTGACCATGCTGGCGGAGTACGGCACCAAAAGCCTGAAAGAAGTGCTGGCGCCTGCCATGGAGCTGGCCAAAGGTTATCCCATAGAGGCGCAAACGGCCAACTATATCCAGGAGTATAAAAAGTGGATCACGCAATGGCCCTATTCCAAACAGGTGTTCTTTACGCACCCGGACCGGCCGCGCCTGGCGCCCGATGGCGGGGAGATCTTCCGCCAGGCAGACCTGCTGGCCACCTTGCAGAAAATGGTGGATGCGGAACAGGCCGCGCTACGGCAGGGCAAATCCCGGAAGGAAGCCATCTATGCTGCTTATGACCGTTTCTACAAGGGAGACATTGCGCGGGAATTTGTGCGCGGCTGCAAAGAGCAGGGCGGCCTGATCACCCTGCAGGATATGGCTAACTGGAAAGTGCGCATCGAGGAGCCCCTGATGGTCACCTACAAAGGCATTGAAGTGTACAAGCTCTCCCAATGGACGCAGGGGCCGGCCATGCTGCAGGCACTGAACATACTGGAAAACTTTGACCTCAAAAGCATGGGATATAATTCCTCCCGCTACATTCATACCGTATACCAGGCCATGAACCTGGCCTTTGCCGACCGGGACTTTTATTACGGCGATCCCTATTTTCCGCCGGAGGAGCCCATGAAAGGGCTGCTCTCCAAAGCCTATGCAAAGGAGCGGGCGCGGGCCATTGACCCGGAGCAGAATGACACTACCCTGGGGCCGGGAGATCCCTATCCCTTCCAGCAGCAGCAAAACCCTTACCTGGGACTGCTGAAGAACTGGGGCCATACCGCCGCCTATAAGCCGGACCAGCCTATACAGGGCCCGGATGATCCTTTCCTGCGGACGTTCCTGAGCGGCACCACTTCCGTGGAAGCTGCCGATGCTGAAGGATGGGTGGTGTCCGTTACGCCCAGCGGCGGCTGGATACCGGCTACCATTGCAGGCCGTACCGGTATTGGTATGAGCCAGCGCCTGCAGAGCTTTGTGCTGGATGAAAAGGAAAACCCTTTTAACGTAATGGAGCCGGGCAAGCGGCCCAGGGTAACCCTCACGCCTACACTGGCCATGAAGGATGGTAAACCCTATCTGGCCTTTGCCGTGCAGGGCGGCGATACGCAGGACCAGAACCTGCTGCAGTTCTTTCTGAATGTAGTGGAATTCGGGATGAATGTGCAGGAAGCGGCGGAGGCGGCTAACTTCAACAGCTACCAGATGTATTCCTCCTTTGGTATGCATGAGCGCAAGCCCGGCGGGCTTACCCTGCAGGAAAATACGCCCTCCTGGACGCGCAAGGAGCTAAAACGGATGGGGTATAAAACAGATTACCAGGCACGCACTTCCGGCCCGATCAACGCTATCTGGTTCGACTGGGAGCATGGCAGCTTCTGGGGCGGCTCCAGCAATCACGGGGAAGATTACGGGATCGGCTGGTAAGCGCAGGTGCTTGTCAGCACACATTCGGAATGGTGCCGGAGAAATCACAGAGCTTTTCCAGCAGCCCGCACAGCTCCCGGCCTTTTTCCGTAAGCGTGTACACCACTTTGGGCGGCACCTCCGGGAAATGCTGCCGGTTGATGAGCCGGTTCTTTTCCAGCAGCTTTAAACGGTCTGCCAGGATGTGGTCTGTAATAGGCGACAACTCTTCCTTAATACCGGAAAAGCGGCTGTTGCCTTCTTCTATGCAGAAAAGGATCTCCGTGATCCAGCGCCGGCTCAGCAGCACCATCAGCTCGTTAAGGGAGCATTTGCTTTCCAGGAAAGCCTGGTTCTGGTAATTGGTGGAGGTCACCTTTCTTTCCGCCATATCTATCTGTTTAAGTAGTTACTAATTAAATAATGAGTTATTGCACAGGTGCCCGGCAAGTATTTGTTTTGTGGTATGATGTGAACGGAAACCTTGCTTCAGGCACATTTCACGTCATCACGTAAATCCGTCCTGTAAAATCGGCGCAGTAAAGTAGGGGATCAGGTTAAAATGGCAAACGGGAATTATTTGAACGCTGCACGAAATTACATGGACGGATTTTATAGCTATTCCCTATATTTACGCATGCACCGTTTTATTACTTGTAAAAGCAGCATCCGTCCTATTTTAACCGGGTGGCTATTCCTATTTTCAACAGTAACCGTTTGGGCGCAGGATACGGCGCCCCTGCGCTACACCTGCTACCGCAGCAGCCAGCCGCCGGTGATTGACGGGAAACCGGACGAAGCGGCCTGGAGTCAGGCATCCTGGACCAGCGACTTCGTGGATATTGAAGGGAGCAGGCAGCCCCGGCCACCCCTGCGCACCCGCGTAAAAATGCTCTGGGACGAACAATACCTTTACATTGCCGCCGAGTTGGAAGAGCCGCATATATGGGGCAAGCTATTGCAGCACGATACCATCATTTTCCATGACAATGACTTTGAGGTGTTCATTGATCCCGACGGGGACACACGGGAGTATTTCGAGATAGAGGTAAATGCCCGCAACACCATTTTCGACCTGTTCATGCCCAGGCCTTACAGCGAGGGCGCTCATGCCCTGATGACCTGGGATGCGAAAGGCATGCGCACGGCCGTGCATATAAACGGGACCCTGAACCAGCCGGATGACAAAGACCGGTCATGGACCGTGGAAATGGCTATTCCATTCACCGCGCTTCACCTGCTGGGCGTTCCCATGGTGCCGGGGAACGGTACCGTATGGCGTATCAATTTCTCCCGCGTGGAATGGGACACCGATATTAAGAACGGACAATACATTAAAAAGACCAACCCGGCCACCGGCAAGCCTTTGCCGGAACATAACTGGGTATGGTCGCCGCAGGGCGTCATCAATATGCATGTGCCGGCCAAATGGGGATACCTGCAATTTTCCACGCAGGCCGCCGCTAACTAATAAAACTAACTGAGATGGACAAACGTAGTTTCCTGAAATCGCTGGGGGTAGGCAGCGTAGCGCTGATGCAGCCCCCGCTGGCTTCAAAAGCCGCCGGCGTGGCAGCGGGCGTGCATACGCCGCAAAAACAGGCCGCGCACCGGGTATGGATCAATCCCAGCGCCAATGATACAGAAGCCGGGCTGCGGCAGCGCTATGCCGCTTACAAAAAGGCCGGCATTGGCGTGATCTATTTTGAAGAGGACAGTGAAAGGCATTTCCGTGCAGCCAAAGAACAGGGCATTGAAGCGCACCGCTGGATATGGACCATGAACCGCGGTGAAAAGGAGCTGCTGTCCGCCCACCCGGAATGGTACTCGCAGAACCGCAAAGGGGAATCCTGCGCTACCAACCCGCCCTACGTATCTTATTACCGCTGGCTGTGCCCCAGCAAGCCGGAAGTGCTGAACTACCTGGAAGAGCAGGTGAGCAGCATCCTCACCAAAGACTATGTGGACGGCATTCACCTGGACTATATCCGCTACTGCGATGTGATACTGCCGGTGAACCTGTGGAGCAAATACAGTATAGACCAGTCCAGGGAGCTGCCGGAATATGATTTCTGTTACTGCGAAACCTGCCGCAATGCCTATAAAGCGGAGAAGGGAGAAGACCCGCTGGAAATGGAGCACCCTGACCAGCGCCCCTCCTGGCGCAAATTCCGTTATGACCGCATCACGCACATCGTCAACTCCCTGGCGCAGGTAGCGAAGCAGCATAAAAAGCCCATTACCGCCGCCGTATTTCCCACGCCGGAAATAGCCAAACGCATTGTACGGCAGGACTGGACCAACTGGCACCTGGATGCCGTGAATCCCATGATCTATCACGGTTTTTACAAGGAAGACGTGAGCTGGATAGGCGATGCCGTAGCTGAAGGCGTACAGGCGCTGCACGGCCGCTTTCCCTTGTACGCAGGGCTGTTCCTGCCGGATTTCCACGGCAATATGGCCGATCTTAAAAAAGGGATTGCGCTGGCATTGCAGAACGGGGCCGCAGGGGTATCATTGTTTGGGAACTTAACGCCGGAAGTGCTGCAGGCAATTAGTTGATATTACGTCATTGCGAGGCGCAAAGGCCTCGCAATGACGTGAATTAGTCAATCCGTGAATTCGGTCTTTCGTTCTTTCCGAAATCATAATTCGGTTGGCTGCCCATGGTAATGGTCAGCGTCCCACCTTTCAGGATATCCTCGTGTTTGATATAGCTTTTCGTATAAGGCTTACCGTTCAGTGTAATGCTTTGGATGTATTTGTTCTCCGCACTGTTGTTAACGGCCTGCACGGTAAATTGTTTGCCGTCCTGTAAACACAGGCTGGCCTTGTCAAACAGCGGGCTGCCGAATACGTACAGCCCCTTGGCCGGGTTTACCGGGTAGAAGCCGATGGAGGACAGCACATACCAGGAAGACATGGCGCCCACGTCCTCGTTACCGGCCAGGCCCTCCGGCTGGTCCGTATAAAAATCCTGCATCACCTGCCTTACCTTTTCCGCTGTTTTCCATTGCTTGCCGGCATAGGCGTACATATAGGTCACGTGATGGCTGGGCTCATTGCCATGCGCATACATGCCTATCAGGCCGGATATATCGGAAGAAGCCTGCTCACCCATATCGCCCTTGGCCACAAAGAGGCTGTCCAGCTTCTGCGTGAACGGCTCGTCGCCGCCCATCAGCCCGATCAGTCCTTCCACATCCTGCGGCACCAGCCAGGTATATTGCCAGCCATTGCCTTCAGTGAAATCGCCTTTTTCATGAATGGACCGGAAAGGATCATATGGCGTTTTCCAACTGCCATCGCTCATGCGGGGGCGCACAAATTTGATGGTGCTGTCAAAATAGTTTTTATAATATTCCGCGCGTTTGGCGTAATAATTATAATCCTCCATCTGGCCCATCTTTTTAGCCATGGCGGCAATGCACCAGTCGTCAATGGCGTATTCCATGGCCTTGGAAACGGATTCATATTCCTTGTCCGCCGGGATATAGCCCCGTTCCTTGATGTATTTCATGCCCAGGTCGTCGCGGGTGGAGGATGCTTTCATGGCTTCCAGCGCAGCCGCGGCGTCAAAGCCTTTGTATCCTTTCAGGTAAGCGTCCGCAATCACCGGTACGGCGTGATAGCCTACCATGCAGTTGGTTTCATTCCCCATCAGCGGCCATATGGGCAGCTTGCCCTGCTGCCGGTAAATAGCCAGCATGGAATTCACGAAGCTGCCTACCCGGTCCGGGTGGATCAGGGTGCTCAGGGGCATGGCAGAGCGGTAGGTATCCCACAGGGAGAAAACGGAATAGTTGTCAAATCCCGGGTTGGTGTATACTTTTTTATCCGTGCCGCGGTAGGTGCCGTCATGATCATTGAACAGGGCCGGGCCTATCATGGTGTGGTACAGCGCGGTGTAGAACACGCGCCTGGCCGCCTCGTCCTTTGTCTGCACCTGTATCTTGGACAGTTGTTTGCTCCATTTGGCATTGGCGCTGTTCACCACGCCGGCAAAATCCCAGCCGGGGATCTCCGTGTTGATGTTGGCCAGCGCATTTTCACTGCTCACCGGCGATATGCCTACTTTCAGCATTACCTGCCCGGGCGCTTTGTCAAAGGAGATCACGCCTTTGGCGAATTTTGCTTGCAGCTCCGTGCCCGGTTTTTTCTCATCGCCATCATATACGGCAAATTCCTTCAGCGGCACGTTGCTGCGGATAGCGAACCACAGGCGCTGGTCTACCGCCCAGCCTTTGGAATAGCGGTAGCCTTCCAGGGTGTAGGCATCCTTCTGCCGGATAAAGGTTTCTACCGGCGCATCCCAGCCAATGCCTTCTTTCAGGTCTACAATAATGTGCGCAGGCTTGCCTTGCGGGAAGGTGTATTTATGGAAGCCCACCCGCTCTGAAGCGGTCAGCTCCACCTGTATGTCATGATCTTCCAGTTGCACGGCATAGTAACCGGGGCGGGCGGTTTCGTGAGCGTGCGAATAATGCGATCCGTAGCCGGAGGCCGGATCTTCCTGGGTGCCCCTGTTGGTTTTCACATCGCCGGTGTACGGCATGATCAGCACATCCCCCAGGTCGCCGATGCCGGTGCCGCTCAGGTGGGTCTGGGAAAACCCGATCACCACGCTGTCGGAATAATGATAACCGGAGCACCAGTCCCAGCCCTTCACGATATTGGTAGGCCCTACCTGTACGGCGCCAAAAGGCACGCTGGCGCCTACAAATACATGGCCATGGCCACCGGAGCCGATATAAGGATCTACATAAGCCAGCGGTTTGCTTTCAGGAAGTGGTTTTGTTTTCACATGTCCCTGTACTTTTACTTTTTTTGGTCTTTCTACCTGCGCGATGACGTGTGCGCTTGTCAGTACCAGCCCGGAAAAGGCCAGTAAGTACCCGTATTTTAACCCCAAATTCATATAACTGCTTTAAAACGCCAAGATACGCGCTATGTCTTACTTTTTCCGCAGTTTTTCCGTGAGTGGTTCAATAAGTTGCCGTGGACTTTTTTAGGATGCTATAACCAACAATCACCACATCGGTCTTTGTGCCGGGTTCGGCATCCTTTACCTGGTTAAACTCATCCATCAGGTTGAACTTGAAGGAGACGGACCTGTTAACCTGGACGGTTGTGCCAGGGGCTGTCTCAAATTTAGGCAGGAGGCCCAGCACCCGTTTTATTTCCTGCGCAAGGATAGCTCCCTGCTCCGGTTCTTTTAGGATGGAGATACCCGTTACGGTGCCATCCGGCATAATGGTGTATTGTGCCTTTACGATGCCTGTTATATTTTGCTCATGGGCTATCCTGGGGTAACGAACATGCTTTGACAGGAACCGGTTGTAGGCTTCTGGTCCTCCCGGGAATTGCGGCAACGTGTCTGAAATGCCAGTTACGATCACTGGAGGAGGAGTGGTGAAGGAGGTACATGTATTGACCAGTGCTTTGCCGGCAGCAGGCCAGGCGGCGGTCAATGTGATTACAACCAGGCAAAACAAGCCATTCCATTTGTTGGGATAACGGGAGAGAAATTTTTTTAACATGGAGCACTGATTTAATTGAGTGATTAACAAAATAGTTGTCATTACCGGTATGCCAGCTAAAGATAAAACTATTCGCACAAATTGCTTTTCTCACATGCAAATATTACATTTCGTTATAAACCCTTTGCATGATCAACCAACTGAGCACCCAGCGCGTGCTTTCCATTGACGCCTTCCGCGGCATTACCATCCTGGTGATGATATTTGTGAATGAGCTGGCTGGCGTAAGCGGTATACCGCTGTGGGCCAAACATATGCCGGCCGATGCAGACGCCATGACCTTTGTGGACCTGGTGTTCCCGGCTTTCCTTTTTATTGTGGGCATGTCCATTCCCTTTGCCATTAACCGGCGCCTTTCCAAAGGCGACAGTTTCATACAGTTGCAGCAGCATATCCTGTGGCGCTCCCTGGGACTGCTGGTGCTGGGCTTCTTCATGGTCAATGCAGAGGGCGGCTATAACGAGGCCGCCATGGGTATGTCCATCCATGCATGGTCGCTGTTGTTCTTCATTTGCGTGGTGCTGGTGTGGAACGTGTATACGCTTCCGCAGCGGCGGCTGGTGTATGTGCTGAAAGGCATCGGCATAGCGGGACTGCTCATACTGGCCTTTGTGTACCGCGGCGGAGATGGCACGCAGCGTATGCAGCCGCACTGGTGGGGCATACTGGGGCTGATCGGTTGGGCCTACCTGTACAGTTGCATTATTTACCAGCTTTTCAGGGGCAATGTATACGGCCTGCTGGCCATGATCGCGGTATGCATCCTTTTCTACATAGCCGGTAAACAGCCGGCGGTGCAGCAGTCCGCCTGGAGTTGGATGAGCGGGCAAAGCGGTAATGCCGCGCATGTATCCATTGTACTGAGCGGCGTGGTGCTGTCGCTGCTGTATTTTGACCAGGCCCGCGGCAGCGCGGTGGGGCGGCGCTTTTGGGAGGCGGCCGGCTTCGCGCTGATATTGCTGGTTGCCGGCTATTTCCTGCGCCCCTATTTCAGAATATCCAAGATATATGCTACGCCTACCTGGTGCCTGTACAGCGCCGCCATTTGCTGCATCTTGTTCTCCTGCCTGTACTGGTTGACCGACCGGAAGCGTATCAGCGGCTGGACGGCTTTTTTCCGCCCGGCAGCGGCCAATCCCCTGCTTACCTATATCCTTCCCTACGTGATCTACTCCCTGCTACGCCTGCTGGACATACAACTGCCCGGCGTGCTGCAGGAAGGTATTACCGGCGCGCTGTGGTGCGCCTTCTATGCCATCGTGGTGATGGGCCTGGTGAAAGGGCTGAATAAGATGGGAATTAAACTACAGTTATGAAAATTCCAAATTCCAAATTCCAAATTCCAAAATAGAATATACCTTTCAACTAAGGCAATCTGCTTTTAATTTTGACACGCGCCCCATTTTGGGATTTGGGATTTGGAATTTTTCAAAAGTATCCCGGATTCTGATCGTACAGCCCCGGTTTTATCTGTATTTCCGATTGCGGAATGGGATAAATGTATTGGTTGGCATCAATGGTTTTCTGGTAGTTCTGCTGCAGCCAGGGGTTCATTACTTCCAGGCAGCGGCCGGTACGCACCAGGTCGTTCCAGTATTGTCCTTCCCAGGCCAGCTCATGTCGCCTTTCCCTTTCGAGCATCCCGCGAAAATCCGCCTGCGAGGCGGGTGCTGCCGGCGCCAGCCCGGCCCTGGCCCGGATGCGGTTCACGATAGCCACTGCTTCAGCGGTGGGGCCTGCCGTTTCATTTAATGCTTCTGCATACAGCAGCATCACATCTTCCGGGCGCAGCAAAGGGAAGTTAATGGGCCAGTCTGTACGGCTAAGCAGGGAGGATGCCGCGCTGGAGTCCAGGTATTTCCTGAAATAGTTTCGCTGCACCATGTTGCCGGCGCGGTTCCGGTACACGGTGTCCAGTATCACAAATTTCCGGTTGTCGCCCGGCTCAAAGCTGTTGATCAGGTCATCGGAAGGGAAGCCCTGCATGTAGTAGTTGCCGTAGGGCATGATGGCCAGGTCCATGTCCAGCGGCACCACCTCGCCGGGTATAACATTGCCCAGGCCTTTGCCGCCGGACATGTACTGCACTTCAAACAGGTGGTATTTATTATCATTCACGGTTTTGAATATCTCTGCATAGGTGGTTGCAAAGGTCCAGCCGGCGCCTTCCGCATCCAGCACCTGCTTTAATACGGGAAGGGCTTTGGTATAGCCGTCCGCTTTCTTTAAGGGATGTCCGGCTGTGTATACATATACTTTGCCCAGCAGCCCCAGGGCCGCCCATTTGGTGGCCCGGCCCACATCCCCGCCGGTATAGGATGCCGGTAGCAGGGCCGCGGCTGCTGTTAATTCTGAAATGATAAAGTTATAAACGGAATCCAGGCCGGAGCGCCCGTAAGTGAGCGCTTCCTCTGAAGAAACGGTACGGTCTATCAGCGGTACGCGCCCGAACACCTTTACCAGCTCAAAGTAAGCCAGGGCCCGCAGGAATTTGCACTCGCCCTTCATCCGGTCCCGCTTGCCGGCATCGGTAAAGGGCACCTCATCGATCCGGTCCAGCACCTGGTTGGCCCGTTCTATCAGCTCGTAATCGTCCGTCCAGGCTGCCTGCACGGTGCCCAGCGCGGCCGTCACCTCGAAAGCGGAGATGCTGAAATAATCCCGGGCCGCATCCTGCCGGTCTACAAAGTAGTTGCTGGAGCGGGCCTCGGAAAGATAGATGTGATGGATGCTGGGCCATCCCAGCAGCATGTTATACACGCCGCTCACCGCCTGGGTGATGTCATTCTCTGTTTTGTAAAAACCGTTTTCAGACTGGTTGGAGATAGGCACCGTATCCAGGAAATCGCTGTTGCAGGCGCTGCTGACAACGGCTGCCAGCAGGCTAACGGTTATATATATACGATCAATTGGTTTCATGGTAAGTGTTTTTTATAAGCCGATATTGATACCGATGCTGTAGGTGCGCGCAGTGGGATAGCTGGACCAGTCGGCCAGGTAGTCGTACTGGAACGCTTCCGGTGAAAAGCCGCCATCGTAGTTGGTATGCATCCACACATTATCAATGCTCAGGTAGATCCTGGCCTGCTCAATACCCCGGATGAAACGGCCGGGGAAAGTATAGCCCAGCGTCAGGTTCTTGATCTTGTAGAAAGCCCCGTCATACAGCCAGCGGGTATCATATACGCTGGCGGTGGTGGCGTCAATGCGGGGCGTCTGGCCATCGCCCGGCGCTGCTGCAGAGCGGAAGCGGTTTACCCACACGGCTTTGGCGTTATAGTTGCCCAGGCCGGTGGTAGGACGGTCTATGTTCCTGCCAAACATGCTGAAGATCTGGTTGCCCCACTGCCCCTGCAGCAGGATGGAAAGATCGAGGCCCCTGTAGTAAAAGCGGTTGGTCATGCCCCAGGTATAGTTGGGGTCCGGGTGCCCTACTTCGGTAATATCCTGCGCATCTATCACACCGTCGTTGTTCACATCGCGGTATACCGGGTCGCCCAGCAGGGTGTTGCCCCGTTTGGGCAGCTTGTTTAACTGGTCCTCCGTGGTGTACACCCCGATGGCGTCATAGAGCATGTAGGTATACAGGGGCCGGTCCACGGCAATTTTTACCGTGCTTTCCCAGCCGGTGTAAATGGGCGTATTGTCATTGTTCAACTGTACCACCTTGTTCCGGTTATAGGAAAAGTTCAGGGAGGTTTCCCAGGTAAGGGGGCCGTTGGTAATGTTGCGGGAGTTGATATTGATCTCGTAGCCCCAGTTCTTTACCGATCCTACATTGGCATTGGCCCGGGTGTAGCCGGTGGTTCGGGCTACGGGCACGCTGAGCAGGAGGTCTTTGGTGAGCTTGTTGTAATAATCGAAAGAAAGGGATATCCTTTCGTTCGCTATCACTGCATCCAGGCCAATATCGCTGGAGGTGGTCTTTTCCCAGCGCAGGTTATTGTTGGTGATGCTGGTCACGGAAAAGCCGGTGGCGGCAGTGGGCGTTTCACCAAATACGTAATTGGTGGAGGTGACCAGCCCGATGGCCGGGTAGTCGCCGCCAATACGGTCGTTGCCGGCAATACCCCAGCTATAGCGGACCTTGAGGTCCGTGAATACCTGCTTGATCCCCTGGAGGAAAGGCTCTTCGCTGAGGCGCCAGGCTACCGAGGCGGCCGGGAAAAAGCCCCATTTGGAGTCTGCCCCGAAACGGGAGGAGCCGTCCTGCCGGAAACTGGCGGACAGCAGGTACCGGCTGCGGTAGTTATAGTTGATACGTCCGAAAACGGAAGCCAACGTACGTTTGGATTCGGAGGTGCCTGATGCGGTGGGCGTGGAGGAGTTCTGGTCAAACGTATAGAGGTTGTCGTTGGCAAACTGCCGGTTGGTCTGGGTGGTATTGGCGGCGTTATTGCTTTCCGTGGAAGCGCCCAGCACGGCATTGATCTCGTGGTCTTTTACCGTAAGGTCGTAGTTCAGCAGCGACTGGAACAGGTAATACTGGTTGCGGGCGGTTCTGCGGGTGGCGGTGCTCTGCGAGCCTTCCACGGCCCTTCTGCGGGCGGAGGTCACCGAGGTAGGCTGGTAGTACCGGTTATCGCTGCTGCTGCTGTTCCAGGCGCCGGTTACGCTGAGGCGCAGCCCTTTGAGCAGCTCTGCGTGCAGGTACATCTGCGAGAGCAGCTTCACCAGCTCGGTCCTGTTCATGGTTTCTTCCATGACGGTTACAGGGCTTACCTGGTCGGCCACCCAGCGGTAGTGCGGGGTGCCCAGCGATCCGGAGCGGCTGCCCACGCCCTTTTCCTGCACCGGTGCGGTACCGGCCACAGAAGGCCCTATGCCGCCCCGCCCGTCAATACCGGCGCCTTTGGTCCAGGAAATGGATGGGGATACCTGCAGCCCTACCCGCAACCGTTCGTTCAGCTTCACTTCCAGGTTGGAGCGGAAGGTGTAGCGCTCATAGCCGGTGTTCACCGCCAGCCCGTCCTGGTTCAGGTATTCGCCGGACAGCAGGTAGCTGACGTGCTCATTGCCGCCGCTGGCGGAAAGGTTGTATTTCTGCATATAGGCGGGCCTGAAAAAGGCTTCCTGCCAGTTCACATAGTCCAGGCTGTCCGTACCATAAGCCCAGTAAGGATCGTACATGTAAGTGGTATTGGCCAGGTCGTGCGTATTGGCGGTAGTGCCGCCCAGCTCCGCCGCCCGGAAATCCATGTTGTCCGCCGCCGTGTAGTTTTTACCCAGGGAGCGGCCCCTGGCCACCCAGGAAGAGTCGATAATGTCTTTTTTGAACTGTATCCACTCTTCAGCGCTCATCATGGGCACAAAACGCTCCGGCTCCTGGCGGGCGAAGTTCATGGAAAAGGTGATGCGGGGCTTGCCGGAGCGGCCTTTTTGGGTGGTCACAATCACCACGCCGTTGGAGCCCCTGGCGCCGTAGATAGCGGCGGAGGAAGCGTCCTTCAGCACATCTACGGACTGGATGGTGTTGGGATCTATATCGCCCAGGTCCTCTACCGGCACACCGTCCACGATATACAGCGGATCATTGCTGCCGGAAATGGAGGCGGCGCCCCTTACCCGTATTTGCAGGGCGGCTCCGGGGGTACCGGTAACGGACTGCACCTGCACGCCCGGCATCTGGGCCGCCATGGCCTGGTCTATCCGGGTAATGGGGCGGTCCTTTATCTGGCTTTCGCCAATGGATGCCACCGCTCCCACCAGGTTTTTCTTTTTTACGCTGCCGTAACCGATCACCACTACCTCGTTCAGCCCCTGGTTGCTTTTGGCCAGCCGGATCAGCATGGGCGAAGCGCTGGCGCTTAACTCCTGCGTTTCATAACCGATATAGGTCACCACCAGGATGGCATTTTCAGGAGCGGTAAAGGCAAACTGCCCGTTCTCACCGGTGGTAACGCCCTGGTGGCCGTTCCTGACGCGGATGCTTACGCCCGGCAGCGGCTGCTGGGTTTCAGCGTCCAGCACCTGCCCCTGTACAGGAATATCTGCAGCGGCAGCATGGGCACACAGCAGCGGGGGCAACAGCAAGCTGTAACATAATAAAAGCAGTAAACGTTTTTTCATAACAGTGGTTTGTATCAGTCAGTAAAAAGGGAAGGCTGTTCAAGATAGCCCTGCTGACTGCCCGCTACAATGGAGAATCATACAATTCCCTGTAAATATGTTCAGCCTGCTCTACAGCCGGGCAGGTATAGTATTTGTTGCACCATTCCTGACAGTATTAAAATGATCCGCCATGCTTAAACTGTTCTGCGCATGCACTGCGCTGTTACTGGCTATCGCCTGCTCAAAAAATTCCGATAACACCTACGATCCGCATTACCGCTATTATGAAGTAGGCAAGCGCGATACCGTGGAAGAGTGGCGGGATACCGCCTTTGTGGTGGCCGTTGCCGAAAACGACACGGCCCTGCTGCAGGCCATCCAGGCAGAGCTGGCGCTGCCCGTGGCGGAGCGTAAAATTGTGAATGGCGCGCTGGCTCCCGGCAGCGGAGGCTATAACAAGAACGGCCCGCATGCCTTTAAATGGCATTTCAAGGAAGACGACTGGGAGCTGGCAGATGTGAGCGCCGAGGTATTTGACGGGCGTCCTTATACGGATGTAGACCTGCATTACAATTACTGGATGGACACCGTAAAAAGACTGGCCCCCTGGGACAGTTACATTAAACGGGAGATCACACCCTAGAGAGTACTATTGTATTATGATAAGACCATATCCTGTTCCCGCATTGAGCAACCTGTTCCTGCCGCTGGCCTGGTGCCTGCTGACCATAGGCTGCCTGCCCGGCGCCCACAATGGGAAAAACGATATCACCCCCCGGAACCGGGAGGTGAACAAAAGCAACGCCTACAATAACCTTTTCCTGGACAGCACGGCCATGGAAAAGTTCATTGCGAAGCAGCAACCGGATGATACCTTCGCCAACCGCATGCGCAGCTTCTACAATGCACGCAATTTTGAGTACGCCTGGTTCGACAGCCGGGGGCTGGCGGAACAGGCGCTGGGATTCCGCAGCCTGTACAATTATGACCAGGACACCAGTGCCGGCAGCAGGCAGTTGGAGAACCGGCTGGATGAGCTGGCGGTGGAAGAGGATGCTGACATTGGCGCGGACAATGCCGGTATTGTAAGAACAGAGCTGCAGCTTACGCAGCGATTCCTGCAGTATGCCCGGCGTCATCTTAAGGACCTGCGCAAAGCGCAACTGGAAAGGTTTGTTCCGGTGAGGAAGCAGTCTGTGCTGCAACTGGCGGAAGCCGCCCTGGACAATGGCAGCGATGTGGCCTTTGATATGGAGGAAGGCATATTCGGCTCCCTGGAGGAACCACTGCGGCGATACCTGGACATTGCCAGGAACGGCGGATGGCCCGCCCTGCCGGTAGCGGAAAAGCAATACAGGAAAGGGCAGGAATCGCCGGCCATCGCGCTTTTCAAGCGGCGGCTGTACATTACCGGCGAGCTGCCGGAAGCAGACAGCAGCCCGGTGTTCAATGCCGCCCTGGAAACGGCGGTAAAAACCTTCCAGGCCCGCCATGGCTACAGCCCTACCGGCATTATTACCGATACCCTGGTACGGGAAATGAACGTAACGGCTCTGTCCAGGGTGCAGCAGTTGCTGATCAATATGGAGCGTATGCGCTGGCTACCCCCGAAGGAGCAGCGGCTGATCATTGTGAACATACCGGAGTTCATGCTGCATGTGTGGGAAGGGAAGCAAAAGGCGTTTGAAATGCCGGTGGTGGTAGGCAAGGAAGGGCACAGCACCACCATGTTCTCCGGCCGGCTGAACCAGGTGGTGTTCAATCCCTACTGGCATCTGCCCCGCAGCATTGTGCGCAATGAAGTGCTGCCCGCCATGGAAAAGAACGGGCAGTACCTGGAGGAGCATGATATGGAGATCACCGGGGAGCGCAACGGGCTGCCCGTGATACGGCAGCGCCCGGGCGAACAGAACGCGCTGGGCCGGGTAAAATTCCTGTTTCCCAACAGCTTTAACATTTACCTGCACGATACGCCGGTAAAAAGCCTTTTTAACAAGGATAAAAGAGCGTATAGCCACGGATGTATCCGGGTGAGCGATCCGGCCCGGCTGGCCAATTACCTGCTGCAGGACATGCCGCGCTGGCGCCCGGAAAAAGTGGACAGCGCCCTGACGCAGGGAGATAAAGAAAAATATATAAAGCTGAAAACGCCCGTGCCGGTGCTGATCTCCTATTTCACCGCCTGGGTGGACGAGCAGGGGCAGTTACAGTTCCGGGAAGATATTTACGGCCATGACGAAAGGCTGGCAAGCAAGCTGTTTACGGATGCGCAGCCGGTGCTGTAGGCGTTACATGACCGGCGTGCTGAGCGCAAATTCCGTTTGGGCCTGCTGCAGCATTTTGGAGCGGGCAATATAGCTTTTATTGGGACTGTACAGGAACAGGCAGGTGCCGTTCTTGATGGCTTCGATCACTTTACGGTGCACATCTACCGGGAGGGCCGGGCAGCCCAGGCTGCGGCCTATATAACCCTGGCTGCTGATCAGGTCCTCATCCACATAATCAGCGCCGTGTATCACAATAGCACGCTGCATGGCATTGTCGTTGATGCCTTTTTCCGTGCCCCGCAGGCGAAGGGATAGCCCATGCCCGCCTATGTAGGTACGGTCCGTCACATAAAAACCCAGGCTGCTTTTATAACTGTTAGGCTTATTGGAAAAGCTGGTGGCCTTTACTTTGCCGGAATTCCTGCCGTGGGATACCAGAGTGTTGAACAGTACCCTGCCGTTCCGGATATCTATTACAAACAGGCGCTTGCGGGTAGAAGGCAGGCTGTAATCCACAATGGCGATCACGCTGTCGTTCTGCAACCTGCCTTTGGCCAGCAGGCGCTGAAAGCCCTGCATACCGTAGGCAAAGGCTTCCTGCGACAGGCCCAGGCTACCCAGTTGCAGGCTGTCATACAGCGCGGCGGCGGTATGGGTATTGTTGTTGCGGGTGACTGTTTTTACTGTTTTGACCTTTGCCGCCTTGTGCCCCGTGGTAGACACATTAATGGCAAGCAGGAGGGTAAAAAGTGTAAGGGAAACAATCAATAATTTTCTGTTCTGCTTAGGTTTAGGTACACGCATCTTCACTGTTCTCCTTTAAGTTGACATGGGATAAAATAATCGGTGTTATTCTCTCAGGTTATGGTTATTTAATGGTGCAAAGGTCGGGAAAAAATGGGGATAAAAGAAGCGCTTCCCCTGAAAAAATCCTTAAAAAAAGGCAGCGAAACCGGCTACCAGGCTCATGTTTCGCTGCATGATGTTTATGTGTTATATGTTAATGGCTATCGCCTGTTACGCCCCTTGCCTTTCCGCTGTTCCTTTTTCCAGTGCTTATGCTGGGGATGATCTTTGATCACATAATAACGGCTATCGCGGCTGTCGCGTATTACCACCTGGTCATGCCGGCCCTTGTACCCGGCATATTTTACCCGGTATACATCTGCGTGCCGCCAGGGCTCCGGCTCATTGATCACTACCTTGTAGCCGCGGTAAAGATCATAGCTGCGGTAGCGGGCAGGGAGGGCGGATGCCCGTATCCAGCGGGACCCGCTCAGGTATATGAACTGGCGGCCGGGAATATAGTAGTAGGCATCGATGTCCGGCAGGTAATAATATTCCGCATGATCATATCCGACAGGGCCCCATACGGGCTGGCTGCCGATGTTCACATTTAAATTGACCCTAACCTGTGCATTTGCTGCGCTGAAGGCGATGCTGCCGGTGACAAGCATGGCCAGGATGATGAATCGTTTCATGGTCGCATGTATTTGTTACGGTAGTTGGACCGGCAGGGGAAGAGGCCGTTTAAAACGTTAACGTTGTTTAACATTGGGGGGAAAATGCTAATATAACAACGCAGGCGGCCTGGAAAGGCTGCCTGGTGCACATTCAGTTTTTATTGTAACCTTTAACCCATGTGGGAAAAGTTGATAATTATAGCAAGCAATAAAAAGGTGCCGCCGGGTGGCCGGCGGCGTTAATATGGTAATTATTGTAATGTCTGTAGTAAGTCGTTTATTGGTGGTTGTCCAGTTTGCCGATCACGATACGCCGGCCGGTGGTGGTGACATCTGCCACAACGGTTACACTTTGCCAGGGCAAGGCTATCCTGTCGCTATTGTTGATGATCAGGTCCATATTCAGGTCCTCTAACCAGAAATTGCCGGGGGCGTTATAACCGCTGAAGGCAGCATTCTGTGCATCTTCGTCAGTCTGGTACAGGGTATCAGCTTTATAACCCACATATGCGCCGTCTACCAGCAGGGCGCCGGGCATGTTGCTGGTAGTGTCTGTACGGGCGGCGATGTAATATACGCCTGCGTCCAGGCCGGTAAAGGTGGCTTTGCCGTTGGCGTCCGTAGTGTCGGTATAGGCAGGATCATCACTGTTAAAATCTGCCTGGGTTTTAAACAGCTCCACGGTAACGCCGGCTGCCAGGGTGCCCAGCGGGTGAGCCGCATCCCAGTTCAGGGAATTGTACACTTCCAGCTCCAGGATGGTGTGCACTTCTGGTTCCGGATCAGGATCGGGGGTCGGAGCCGGGTTGTTGTCATTATCTTTTCCGCAGGCGAATAATGCAGCCGCTGCAAGAGCGGTTAATAACAATTTTTTCATAGGCATAGGAATGGGTTTGATCCCGTAAATATAACATATTAATTTATTAATAATGCATTTCTGTCTCTTAATGCCCTTGCAGGGTGTGGCTGAGCACTGCCGCGCGCCCGTCTACCGCCTCGGTTATTTGCAAGCCTAAAATATTGGCTACCAATGGGTAAACATGGATATTGGCGAAGGCGCCCAGGGTGTAATGCGTTTTAAAGGCCGGGCCCCAGGCCATGAATATGGCCTGCATCAGCGGATTTTTATTGTCGTAGCCGTGATGCCCGGGGGCTATGCGGCGTTTGTTGCCGCCAAAAGCATAACCATCATCCGCCAGCAGTATGATATCGCCAATACGGTTGTAGCGATCTTCCCGGCCATAGTGCCATCTTTTAGGCGTTTTCCGCTTCAGGTACACGCGGTAATGGCTGGCTTCCTTTTTCAGGACGCGGTACAGCGCCCGTACACGCGCGGGATCATTGTTATAGATCATGATCTTTTCATTGGCCGGCGCTATTTTACAATCATCCAGGTTTATATGCTCCGGTAATGTAATGGGATGCGCGGTGTCGGCCTGCATCATGCCGTGGTCCGCCACCACGATGAAGTTTACCGGCAGTTGCAGGCGCGCCACTTCCTCCACCATGCGGCCAATGGCGGCATCTACAAACTGCACGGCGGCGCGGGTACTGTCGGCATCCGGACCGTAGGCGTGCCCGGCATGGTCTACTTCCGGGAAATAGAAGGTAATAAGGTGCGGGCGCTTGTCTGCCGGCAGGCGCAGCCAGTTGACCACCTGCTGTATGCGCTGGTCAATACCCGTCTTTTCATTGTAGCGGAAATAATAGGTGGGCCGGGTATCCCGGACGGCGGCCTCGGAGCCTACCCAGAAATAGCTGGCGCTTACCATCTGCTGCTTTTCCGCCAGCACCCACAGCGGTGTGCCGTGGTACCAGCTCCCATCCTCCACGGCTTCGCGGTTGCCAACACGGTATCGCTTGCTGCGGTCGCTGTTATAAAAGATATTATCTACCAGCCCGTGATGGGACGGGTACATGCCGGTTACCAGAGTATAGTGGTTGGGAAAGGTAAGCGTGGGAAAGCCGGGCTGCATGGCTTTGGCCCTTACCCCGCCGGAGGACAGTCTTAACAGGTTTTGCGCATTGAACTTTTCCGCGTAATCATACCGGAAACCATCAATGGAGATCATGATCACGTAGGGCTTTTGCTGTTGCGCAGCGCTGTTGCTGCGGCCGGGAACCGCATACTGGGCGGTATCCTGTGAAAATGCGTTAAAGGACAGGCAGAGGCAGAGGCTCAGCAGCAGGTGACGTTGTATCATATACGAAAATTCCAAATCCCAAATTCCAAATTCCAAAATATAGACAAGCTATCAATAACAATAATACTGAACTGTTACCAAATAGTTAAGTGATTACCGCTGGCCGGGAATTTGGAATTTGGGATTTGGAATTTGTACTTTTATCAATTATTCCACAAATATGAAATTTTTGAAACCCACCTGGCGCTGGTTCGGGCCGGAGGACCCGGTTACCCTGCAGGATATCAGGCAAACAGATGCCACGGGCATTGTAACGGCGCTGCACCACATTCCCCATGGCGAAGTATGGCCGGTAGCAGAGATTGCGGCCCGGCAGCAGTTAATAGCAGATGCCGGCCTCTCCTGGGACGTGGTGGAAAGCGTAACGGTGCACGAGTCCATTAAAACACAAACGGGAGATTTCCAGGATTACATTGCCAAATACCGGCAAACGCTGGAAAACCTGGCGGCCTGCGGTATCCGCATTGTTACCTATAATTTTATGCCTGTGCTGGACTGGGTGCGCACCAATATCAGCTACCGCCTGCCCAACGGGGCGGAGGCGCTGTATTTTGACCGGGCCGACCTGGCGTTGTTCGATATCTACCTGCTGGAAAGAGCGGGTGCGGAACAAGACCATGCGCCTGCGGCCGTGGAGGAAGCGGGCCTGCGCTGGCAGCAATATAGCGCCGCACAAAAGCAGGCCATTGCAGACACTATCCTGCTGGGCATTCCCAGTGAAAAGAAACTGGACATCCCCGGTATAAAAGCGCGGCTGGAACATTACCGGCATATTACCCGCGACGACCTGCGGCAGCACCTGCGGTATTTTTTACAGCAGGTAGTGCCGGTGGCGGGAAAGCTGGGCATCCGGCTGGCCATTCACCCGGACGATCCCCCCTTTGATGTGCTGGGCCTGCCCCGCATTGTAAGCAGCTACGAGGATATTGCTTTCATACTGCAGGCGGTGGACAGCCCGGCCAACGGCATCTGCTACTGCACCGGTTCCCTGGGGGCCGGCCGCAGCAATGACCTGCCGGCCATTTTACGGATGATCGGTAACCGGGTGCATTTTGTGCACCTGCGCAACGTGCAGCATGAGGAGAACGGCAACTTCTATGAAGCGGACCATCTGCAGGGGAATGTGGATATGTACGCTGTTATGAAACTGTTGCTGGAACTGCAACAGGGACAGCCGCACCCCATCCCTTTCCGGCCGGATCACGGCCACCGTATGCTGGACGACCTGCACAAGCAATGTAACCCGGGCTATACGGCTATTGGCAGAATGAAAGGACTGGCGGCGCTGCAGGGGCTGGCAATGGGTATTGCAGGTGTCCGGTAATAAAGAGGCCACCCGGCCTGGAAAAGCAGGTGGTGCATTTTCCCTGAATGATGCTCTATTCAAGGGCATATCGTTAAAAGAGAGAACACATTTACCCGTTTGCAACCTGCAATTGTCAACCTGCACAGGGATAATTGTAATATTATTTGATTACAAATATAGGTGATTGCATCCTATAAAATGCGCATAGTCATATTTTTTTATGACAATGATTGCTTGCGCCATTCCACCCAGTAGCTCAGCAGGGGGCCGTCCGCCCCGTACACCGGGTCTATGGAGGGCAGGGACAGTTGCTGAATACGGGCATCTGCATCCGGCCTTTCAGCAGGATCGCCACGCATGATGTCATACTGCTCCTGCCCGGGCGGGTAAGCGCCCACACAACTGAAATCAGTGCTGCTGTCCAGCCTGCAGTGCGCCACACCGGCGGGAATGATCAGCACATCGCCTTTTTTCATTTGCAGCACTACGCCATGCGGTCCGCCCAGTTGTACATTTGCATGCCCCTCCGCAACGCCCATTACTTCATGGGAAGTGCTGTGGTAATGCGGGAAGTCGTATATCCCGTTCTCCCAGGCGCCGCCCCATTTGTTGCTGATGAATAATGCCTCAATACCAGGCGCTGCCGAAAAGTTGTCCGGCACCTGCAGGCAGTCTTCATAGAACAGTACGGGTAAATGCTCATTATTCGGAAAAGTGCCGTCGTCCTTCAGGGTGTAAGGCTGTATCTCGCTGGATAACAAAACAAGCTGTGCCATACAGTATATTTTTAGAAATACGCCTCAACTCTTGTACCATAAAAAACGGTTAATTTTGAAGGAAGCAAATAAATGGCCGTGGAAAACTTCGTGTTAAAATTCGAATACAGGGGCAAGCCGCATATCCTGGAAGTGCGGCCCTGGTTGCAGCAGTATAAGGCGGTGTACAAGGTAACGGTGGAAAAGCACGAGATCACCTTTGAGCCGGATGAGGAAGGCGACCTGCGGGCCGTGTCCGATGTGCATACCACGCCGGGGCATATAGACGGGGGATTGCTGGAAGAAATAGCGCAGCGTATAGCCGCGCATGTGAATGACCAGGGTTAACCCCGGCCTACTCCTTTTTCGCCTCTTCTATCAGGGAGCTTTCATCCCAGCTCACAGTCTCATTGTTCCAGGGCTTCACGTTATCACGGTTGATCAGCCGGGCAATTTCTTCGATCCGTTCCTTAAAAGTATGCAGGTAGGTCTTCTTGTCATCACGGAGGGCAGACAGCTCCTTGAGCGCTTTTTCATCATGCTGCCGGAAAGTGCCGGCGGCCCGTTGCGCATGGTAGGCGCGGTAACCCAGCATGCGCAGCGCATCGGCGCCCATGCGCAGGGAGGTGTCCAGCGATTCCCGGTATATGTGCAGCACGCCCAGTTCCATCAGGTCAAATACATCTGAAATACTCTCCGCCTTTACCAGCATCTGCAGGTTGGGAAAATGTTTGCGTACCACCTTTACGATCTCCGTCGTCTGGTCAATGGAGTCTGCCGCTATGATGATCACTTTGGCGTCTGCAGCGCCGGCCGCCTGCAGCAGGTCGTGGCGGGAGGCATCGCCGTAGTAGGCCTGTATGCCCAGGTTATGCAGCAGGTCTATCCGGTCGGAGTCCAGGTCCAGTATAGTGGTGCGCACGCCGTTGGCCAGCAGGAAGCGGCCGATGATATTGCCGGCCCTCCCGAATCCCGCCAGTATCACCGGGTGCTTTTCCGTAATAGCGTCCGGCTCGCGGGCAGCGCTTTCCGTGATGGTGAACCGGGGCTGCAGCAGCTTTTCATAGACCATGATCACCAGCGGGGTAAAGGCCATGCTCAGGGCTACTGCTGCCGTCATCATGCTGGTAGTGTCTGCCGGCAGTATGCCGCTCTGGTGGGTGAAGGACAGCAGCACAAAAGCAAATTCCCCCACCTGCGACAGGCTGAAGCCAAACAGCAGGTTCTGGTCGGTGCTCAGGCGGAACAGCCGCCCCAGCGCCAGCAGCACAAGGCACTTTACGGTCATCAGGGCTATTACCAGGCCCAGCATGCGCCAGGGCTGGGACAGTATCAGCCCAAAATCTATGGAAGCGCCTACGGCTATAAAGAAAAGCCCCAGCAGCAGTCCTTTGAAAGGTTCTATATCGCTTTCCAGCTCGTGCTTGTATTCGCTGTTGGCCAGCACCACCCCGCCCAGGAATGCCCCCAGCGCAGGGCTTAAACCTACCACTGTCATGAGCACGGAAATACCTACTACCAGCAGCAGCGCAAAGGTGGTGAACAGCTCCCTTACCCGGGCACGGGCCACCACCCGCATCAGCGGCCTTACCAGGTAACGCCCTGCCAGGATGATGAGGACCACCGCACCCAGTACGATCAGCGTTTGCGCCCAGCCCGGCAGGCCGTCCCGCAGGCTGTGCCCTTCCATGGCGGCCGCGCCGGGGGGCGCCAGCAAAGGGAAGATGGCCAGCATGGGAATCACGGCAATATCCTGGAACAACAGCACGGAAAAGGAGCTCTGGCCGGCCGCAGAGGGCATCAGTCCTTTTTCCTTGAGGCTTTGGAGCACGATAGCGGTGGAGGACAGGGAGAGCGTCATGCCCAGGGCCAGTGCGGCCCGCAGGGGCTGCCCCAGCCAGAGCGCCAGCCCGGTGATCAGCGCGGTAGTGATCAGCACCTGCATGCCACCCATGCCGATGATGGGTGCGCGCAACTTCCACAGCAGGGCCGGCTCCAGCTCAATACCGATCAGGAACAGCATCATCACCACGCCAAATTCCGCAAAGTGCAGGATATCCTGCCCCTCCGCGCCAATGAATCCCATTACGTCCGGCCCTATGAAAATGCCGGCCAGCAGGTAGCCCAGCACAGAGCCCAGCCCCAGTTTTTTGGCCACTGGCACGCATACCACGGCTGCGGCCAGGTAGATCATCGCAGTAAAGAAAAAGGAGTGCTCGTTCATAAAGGTGCGGCTTTACATCAGTTCGTTCAAATATACTGCTTCCGCCAGTGCGCCGGGCGTATAACGATCGTCGCGCAGGCCTTCCAGCATCTGCCGGTACTGCTTGCAGCAGTAGGGCATGTCAGGTTGCTCCATACGGTGCGTGCCATGTATCACAAAGGGAGGAAGGTAGGTCATGTTGCAGAGGCGCGCCGTTTGCTCAAAAGGCAGCAGGAACTCGCGGATGGTGTAACCGTGATGCCCGCCACGTACATAAGCGCTTTGCATGCCGCCGGTGCTGATCACATTGCCCAGCAGCTTACCCTGCAGGGCGGTGCCGCTATGGCCGTAGGCCCAGCCGTGCTCCAGCACCAGGTCCTGCCATTGTTTGATGATGGCCGGTGCGCTGTACCAGTAAAAAGGGTGTTGCAGTAAAATAATGTCGTGTCGCAGCAGCAGTTCCTGCTCCCGGTCCGGGTCTACATTCAGATCGGGATACGCTTCATAAAGGTCGTGCAGGGTAACGCCCTGCAGGTCCCGGATGCTGTGTATGAGCCCTGCATGTATCCTGGATCTTTCCAGCGCCGGATGCGCAAAAAGGATCAATATCCTGGTCATTCTATAAATTAGTAATTAATCACTCGCTGTCCGAATATTCCTGTAAGAGCTGCCGGTAGCGGTTCAGAATACCGGACTTGGATACAAAGCCTACCAGGCGGTTATGCTGCACCACGGGCAGGTTCCACACATGGGCCTCGTCCAGCTTGCGGATCACATAAGCGGCGCTGTCGCCGGGATGGATCAGCGCAGGCGGAGCCTTCATCAGCTCCTTCACGGTGACCGTATCGTAGAGCGCGGGGTTGAACATGATCGGTCGTATATCCTCCAGCGTGATCACCCCTTCCAGGAAGCGCTGCTGGTTGATCACCGCCACCATGTTGCGCTTACCCTGCTTTACCAGTTCTACAAGCTGCCGCAGGGAGGCATTGATGTCTATCTGCTGCACATCCCTTTCTATCAGCTCTTCAATCCTGAGCATGGACAGGATATTCCGGTCATGCTCGCGGGTAAATATCTTGCCTGCTTCCGCCAGCTCTTTCAGGTCGGGGGAGATGGGGGAGAACCACTTGCCTATCAGGAAGGAGGTGGTGGATACTATCATCAGCGGGATAAAAAGATCGTACCCGTAGCTGGATTCCGCGATCAGGAAGATGGCGGTGAGCGGGGCATACAGCACACCGGCCATAACGCCGGCCATGCCTACGATCACGAGGTTCACTATCGGTACATCATCCATGCCCAACTGGGTGCATACCACGGCAAAGAAATAGCCCAGGAAGCCGCCGGCAAACAGGGAGGGAGCAAAGTTGCCGCCGTTGCCGCCGCCATGAATGGTAAAGGAGGTGGCAAATACTTTCAGGAGGCATACAAAGCCGGTGAACACCAGGAGTATCCAGTTCTGCAGGGGCAGGTAACGTAAAAAGCTATGCTGTATAATATTGCCGGCGTCCCCGTTCACCAGTTGTTTTATAGACTGGTAGCCTTCCCCGAACATAGGCGGCATCACCACGCAGAGCACGGATACCACGGCGCCGCCCAGCATGGCCTTTTGCAGTTTGTTCCAGTTCAGCCGCTGGAAGAAATGCTCGATACGCTGGGAGAACACTACAAAATAGCGGGCATATAGCCCGCATAATATCGCCAGTATCAGGTAGTAAGGTACATTGTGATAGTTGAAAGGCTGCCGGGACTGGAAATGGAACAGCACCTCCTCCTGCAGGATGATCTTGGACAGCAGGCTGCCGCAAACCGCTGCCAGGATGAGGGGAATGAAATCTGAGAACACCACGCCGGTGAGCAGTATCTCAAAGGCGAACATGGTGCCGGCAATGGGCGCGTTAAAAGCCGCGGCAATACCTGCCGTGGCGCCGGCTGCCAGCAGCAGCGTTCTTTCCTTATAACCCAGGTGATAGGTGCGGGCGTAGTTGGAGCCCAGGGCCGCACCCGTAACGGCGATGGGGCTTTCCAGCCCGGCAGAGCCGCCCAGCCCTACGGTGATGGCGCTCTGCAATACCTGCGAATACATTTTTACCGGGGCCACCAGGCTGCTGTTCTGCGCAATCTCGTACAATATGGCGGGAATACCCTTGCGGGATTCTCCTTTGAAGAACCAGATCACCATCAGCGTGGTGAGCACAATACCCAGGAAAGGAAAAAGGATGTAGAAGATCACCTGCGTGCTGAAGTGCACTTTGTAGGTGATAATGTAGTGAATATAGTGCACCAGCATTTTCAGCACCACGCCTGCCAGGCCGGCAGCAGTACCTACCAGGATACCGGAAAGTATAAGGAATTGATTTCTGTTCAGTTTACTATGCAGCCAATGAATAATAATTTCATAACTCCTGGCCCTTTTGAGACTGTAGCGTTCAAAATCTTGTTTAAACCGGAAAAAACTATGGTATTTCCGGATACGGCTAAATTCGCTCATGGTGCAAATGTAGGTCAAAACAGCGCCTGCTGCAAGCGCTGCGGTTTGCAAACGTCATAACTCAATCAATGCGTATACTTTATCATTCAGATACGGCCCGCCCGGGTGCCGGGCAGTGTAATCCAGGTTGATCCAGTAGGTGCCTTTCATTTCGTGGTAATAGATCTCGCGCACGGGCGGTTTGGGAAAGAGGGTGACAATAGCCAGCTTCAGCGCCTCAAAATCCTCCCGGGTGCCGCAATACAGCTCCGGGTAAGCATGGCCCTGGATGAGCACAATACGGCAACGCGCGCCGATAGATTGCAGGCAGGAAGCCATCAGGATGGAATGGTCGTCGCAGTCCCCGCCCAGGCCGTTGAGGATGGTTTCCCGGGCCGTGGCAAAATATTCATCGCGCCGGGAGTCCTGTACGTATTTAAAATGAGTGTTGATATAGCGAAAGAGGGAGAGGTAGCGTGTTGCCTTGCCGTATTTGGGAAAATACTCGTCAAAATTCTCCAGCGAGTGCCGTACGGAGAAATTGCGCACCACGGAGTCCTGGAAGTTGATCTTTTCGCGGATGCCCCTTACGGTTTTATCCCGGTAGGATTCCACGCGCCGGGGGTAAAGGCTCAGGATGTCCAGTTGTTTACTGTCCCTGGCGCCCCAGTTACCCTGCACCATGCCTTTGTAATCGTTCAGCACATTGTTGAAGGTATAGCTGTTCGTGAAATAGTTGAACACCAGTATGCCGCATACCAGCACAAAGGCGGGAATAATAAGCGGTTTGAATATCCACAGCAGCAGGCGGGTGAATAAGAATGCAATGATGATGGATACCATCATATCCAGGTGCCATCCACCGGCTATGATCTGCGGTACATAACGGTTCAGATAGGGCGCCAACGGTATAACAGTGAGCAGGCTCAACAGGTTGAGCAGGAACTGCTGGAAACTGGTGTATTTGCTTTCGTCAATAGCCATTCAAAGTGAATGTAAAATATAAATTCCAAATCCCAAATTCCAAATCCCAAATTCCAAAATGGAGCAAATCCCAAATTCCAAATCCCAAACTGCAGGACAAGTTCCTGCGTAAATGGCAGTTTACCAGTAGTTCAGGGGATATCCACCAATTTTGGGATTTGGAACTTCCTTCAGGTTTGGAATTTTCACCACATTTTGGCTACCTGCTTAAAGGAGGTGCTGCGTTGTATCAGTTCCACCTGTTGCCTGGCCTGGAATAGCTGTTTGTCCATATCCAGTTGGCGGTAAATTTTCCGCAGGAGGGAGAAATTCATAAGGCCCAGTAATTTCAGGTCCTGCTTTTGGGCCATTTCCATGGCGGTTTCTGCTGCGCGGATGGCTTTGTTATATTCCTGCGTTTCGTAGTGCACGTTGGCCATCACTATTTTCTGCAGGGTTTCCAGGTGCCGCACGCCATACTGGTCGCCGGCATTTTTGCGAAGCACTTCATCTACGTGGCGGCCTATTTTTTCCGCCGTGGAATGGTTGCCCAGGCGCAACTGCGCATATGCCTGCCAGCAGAGCAGCGTTTGGCGGAAGCTCTCGGATTTGCGGTATTGCAGTGAAGGGTAGTTCTCAAACAGGCGCTTGCTGAAATTGAACAGGTGCGCATGATCTTCCATCAGCAGGAAGGCCTGTCCCATGCAGCGGTACACGATCTCCTGCTGTACGGAGAACTGTTGCTGCCGGCCGGCGCCGCTCCAGTAGCGGGTATAATGGTAGATCTTTTCCTTGATGCCTTCGTTCATGATACCAAACTTCAGGTATTCATAGATGAACAGGTATATTTCATACGGCGTGATCCACAGTCCTTCATCCACCGGTTCCTTGCTGCAGATCTTTTTGATGTTGTTCAGCTCCAGCTCGCACTGCTCGGCATCCAACTGCATCAGCGAAAGCTGGAACAGGATGCTGCGTATCTTGAGCCGGTCGTCGGCGGTATCCGCCAGCCCCAGTAAGGCCTGTAATACTTTCCGCTTGCTGAAGTGCATGAAGTCCTCGCTGATAAATTCACTGAGCGGGTGCTTTTTGAAATAACCTGGAGGAAAGAGTGTCTTCAGTCCCGGCTGCCGGTCGCCCTCATGCTGGTAATGCAGCACCAGGTACTCCAGCAGGAAAGACTTTTCCAGGTTGGATAGCGGGAGACAGTACATTTTGTGAATGCCTTCCGACTGCCCGTGAGTAATGGCATAACGCAGCAGCCACTTGAATATGCCGGCACGGTAAGAGGATGGGGGCAGGCAGTGCAATACCTGTTGCAGCATGTCTTCTTCAATCACCTGACCGCTTTCCCGGATGTAATGCATGGCGGTAAAATATTCCAGCAGGAAGTTGTGGGCAAAGCGCACCTTCACATGGAACATGATCTCCTGGCTCAGGTTCTCTTCAACCAATATATTATCGGCCAGTAGCTCTTTATAGGCGGGGAAAAGGTCGGGATTCTGGTTCAGCAGCAGCAGCTTGTCCGTATACTGCCCGCGGCGTCCGTAGTCCAGGAGGGACAGCAGTTGTTCAATGATCCTGATCTTAAAAGTATTGCTCTGGGAACTGAACACCCGCTGCTGGATGAATTTGGAAGCGATCTCGAACAGGCTCAGGTGCTCGTCTGTAAAGGCCTGCTCGGATTCCGCATTGAGCTGGCAAAAGAGCTGCAGGTAATAAGGATAACGCAGCTTTTGCAGGAAATCCTCACTGAACGCGCGTACCGTAGCGGGATCAAACCGGTGATTATACAGGATGGACTTTACCTCCTGTTCCGTGAGCAGGGGCAGGTTGATATTGGTTTCCTCATCCATTTCCGCGCCCAGGTACCAATAGCGGCGGAAAGCCGGGTATTGCACGGAGTGCTGGAATATCTCGGCCCAGGTGCTGCTGCGGATGGACAGGATCACCTTTACCCAGGGAAACAGGTCATTGGAGTACACGAAATCTTCCAGCTTGGTATACATCAGCCGTAGCTTGTCGCCTGCCACGGCTATTTCATCGAAGCCGTCTATGATCAGCACCAGGCGCCCGCCTTTCTTGTCGAAATGATGGGCAAAATATTCACGGAAGTTTTCGCCGGTGCCCAGGTTCAACTGGTTGTCCAGCCAGGAGGTCAGGGAGAAGCCTTTCAGCAGCAGGCTGCCGGCTGCGTGTGCGTGTATGAACCAGCAGATGTCCTGCTTGTAGCGGGCCTCTCTACCAAACCAGCAATGCTCCGCCAGGTGCACCAGCGTTACGGACTTGCCCCAGCCGGAAGGGGCGATGAGCGCGGTGGCGGCATAGTCGCTTTCCAGGAACCGTTCTATATGCGCTGTGCAGTATTGCCTGGGCACCGTTTGGGCAAAGGGAATACCGGAGCGGTTCTTCAGCGTGACCATGGTATAGTGGGATACTGCGTCGGCCTTGTTCTTCAGGTCCGCCCACTTGCTGTTGTCCGCTGCCACTTCGCCGCCCATCTGTTTGTAATGGTGCGCCTGGAAATCTTCCCAGTCCTTATAATTGCAATATTGTGATAAGGTATTGAGCGTATAACGCGAAAAGCTATGCTGGGCCACAGCAAAGCCAAACACTCTTTTAAGTGTTGTTTCACTGACAAGTTTTGTAGTGGCGTCCAGGATGGACTGGGAGAGGTGCTTACAATCTCCAGGCAACATTACATCCACGCCAAACCGCCGCAGTACTTCCTGTTGCAGCGTTATGATAAAATCATAGGATAGATCTATCATAGGGGGCAGTAAATGGATTTTAGGTTATGGACATTTTAGGTTTCAAAGAATAATTACGTAGAGCGTGCTTATTTAGATTTACCGGATTGGAAATAGCTGGGCCTGCCTCAGACATATGATAAGCTATCATTAATTATAAATATTTATAATTACTAAATGACTGAATGACATTTTCCGGATGAATAGCATATTTAACTAAATGATTGGCAGATCATATCTTCATTTGATCTAATTAAACAATACTGTCAATTATGCTGCTGTAAATAGCGGTGTGACGGGCAGGTGCAGGATTTTACGGGGAGAAAATTTTTTCAGCTATACGCATACCGGATGGGCAACGTAACAATTATTTAATGCCAATGCGCCCGCTGTGAATAAAAAGGACTGCCAATTTTTAAAAATGAACAAACTGAACAGGTTTTCACCTGTGAATGAAATGAATTTCCACAATACAACAGTACAGAGTACATTCGTGGCTGTTATGCCGATAACATTTCTTTAACAGACACCTTATCTCCACGTTCATAGCCCTTGCCAGATTTTAGACCACACATTCAGCGCTACAATGTGAAAACCGTAATGCATTATAACAATCCAATTAATCGCTATGCATCTAAACGTTACTCCTATAAGCTTGTTAAGGGCTTTATTTCTTGCTTTCTTTTCTTTTACCGGGCTAATTGGTTTGTCCGCGGAAACGATCGGTGCTGGCAGTCCTGTTAAGAAGGAAATAGCTGTTGCAGACAACAGCAGGCAAGCCGACAACAACTGGCGCCGTGCATACCTGAAGTGGCACCCCAACGCGCCTTTTGCAAACACGCAGTATACCATCTCCTATAGAACCGGCAGCGCAGCAGGCCCCCTGTGGAGTTTTGCTACTACCCAGCAAAGCCCTGTAACAGGGGGCGTCTGCCTGCTTTGCACCGTGCAGAACCCCAACCTGGCCATCGATGGCGATACCACCACCTACTCCACGCTGAACCTGCCGGTAGGCGTTTTGTCAACACTGGGACAGCGGCTTACCTTCCCCGGCGACTACCAGGCCGGCGACTACGTGGCGCTGGAGCTGGAAGTGCCCAATCAACTGATCTCCGGCCAGTTATTGTCCGGGATCAATGTAGTGACCTATATGAACGGCGTCTCCAATGATGATGAAGTATTCCTGAACGCTTCCGCCGTAAAAGTGCAGGTGCTGGGCATAGGTACGGGCAGCACCAACAAGTTCAGGGCCGTTATACCCGTGCAGCATGCTTTCAACGGCGTGCAGGTGAATATCACCTCTACCCTGGCGGCGCTGGGCAACCTGAGAATATATGAAGCTGCGGCAGGGATACCGGCAACGGTCAGCCCCGCCAGTCCGCAGATCACTAACGGGCAGACGGCCACCCTGGACGCATCCATCCGTATCGCCAATCCTACGTTTAAATGGTATACCACCGCCGAAGGTGGTACGCCTGTTTATACAGGGGCCAGCTTTACCACGCCGTCCCTGAGCAAAACCACTACGTATTATGTAGAAGCCTCCTCCACTTCCCCCGCCTTAAGCAGCTACGTACGTACCCCCGTTACCGTGCAGGTAAACCGGGGACCGGGCGCTTTATGGAGCTATGCGGATACGGAGGAAAGCCCGGTAACAGGTGGCCTTGCCTGTGCCCTGTGCTTTGTGGATGATGCCGAGCTGGCTATTGACGGGGACACGGCTACTGCTTCCCGCCTGGTGCTGCCCGTAGGCGTGGCCGGCTCTGTGGGCCAGTTACTGAGCTTCCCCGGCAATTACCAGGCTGGCGACCAGATAGCACTGGACCTGGAAATACCAGGACAGATCTATACCAAGCAGTTGCTGTCTGCCGTAAACATAGAAACCTACCAGGACAGCACTTCCAATAATGATGTAATAGGACTGAACAATTCCCTGATACGGCTGCAGGCGCTGGGCCTCGGCGTGGGCAGCACCAACAAGTTCAGGGTGATTATACCCGTTGCGCACAACTTTAACGGGGTGAAGGTGAGCCTGAGCGCATTATTTGCGGAATTCGGCTCCCTGAAGATCTATGAGGCCGCGGCTATGGTGCCTACTATAGTTACCCCGGCGGATCCGCAGGTAGCGGTAGGCGGAACGGTAACGCTGACCGCCGCCAACCGTTTGTCCGGCGCTACCTACCGGTGGTACAGCACCCCTATGGGTGGCACGCCGCTTGCTACAACGGCCAGCTTTACCACGCCATCCCTGAGCCGTACCACCACTTATTATGTAGAAGCATTTTCATCAACTGATAACCTGAGCAGTTATATACGTACCCCCGTTAATGTTATTGTAAGAGGAGGCCCCGGCCCCTTGTGGAGCTATGCCGATACACAGGAAAGCCCCATCACCGGCGGTATCGCCTGCGCGCTGTGCTATGTGGAAACGCCTGAGCTGGCCGTGGATGCAGATACCACCACCGCCTCACGCCTGGTATTACCGGTAGGCGTAGCTACCTCCCTGGGCCAGCGGCTGACCTTCCCGGGCAACTACCAGGCCGGCGATTATATTGCGCTGGACCTGGAAGTGCCGAACCAACTGGTAAGCGGCCAATTGCTGTCCGGTATCAGTGTAGAGAGCTTTAAGGATAGCGTGCCGAATAACGATGAGATCTTCCTGAATGCCGGACTGGTAAATATCCAGTTCCTGGGCCTTAGCACCGGCAGCACCAACAAGTTCAGGGCCATTGTACCCATTCCCCATGATTTTAATGCCGTACAGGTCAATATCAGCTCATTGCTGGCCGGCCTGGGATCGCTGAAAATCTATGAAGCGACCGCCTTTATACCGGTGGATGTGGACCCCGACTCCGTGGTGATCGCCAATAATACATCTGCTACGCTGGATGCATCCATCCGCCTGTCCGGTGCGCAGTTTAACTGGTATACCCAGCCCAGTGGCGGCACGCCTGTGTTTACCGGCGCTACATTTAACACGCCGGCGCTTACAAAGGCCACAACCTATTATGCAGAAGCCTATACGCCCGATAATAACCTGAGCAGCTATGTACGTACCCCCGTTACTGTTAAAGTAGCGGGTGCGCCCGGCCCTATCTGGAGCTTTGGCGATGACCAGGAAAGCCCCTTAACAGGCGGCATCGCCTGCGCCGGTTGCACCATCAATAATCCATTGCTGGCAGTAGACGGCGATACCACCACCGCCTCCGGCTTTGTAATGCCGATAGGCGTGCTGGGCACCGTTGGTCAACTGATTAAGTTCCCGGGTGTATATTATCCCGGCGACAGCATCACGCTGTTCCTGGAAACGCCGGATAACCTGCTGACCGGGCAACTGCTGCCTGGCGTCAGCGTGGAAACCTATCATAATGCTATTCTCGGTCCTGCAGTGCCCAACGACGATGAAGTGCGGCTGAACGCTTCCATTGTGCGGCTGGAAGTGTTGGGCATCGGCGTGGATAACAACCGCCGGTTTAAGGTGACCATACCTGTACAGGACACTTTTGACGCCGTGCGGGTGAACCTTGCCCCTGCGGCCTCCCTCGGCCTGTCAGAGCCCCTGAAATTATACGAAGCGGCCGCTATGGTGCCGGTAACGGTAGATCCATCACCGGCTACTGTCAATTACGGCAAGACCGCTACACTTACACCTTCTATCCGCATACCGGATGCTACCTTTAACTGGTATGTGTCGCCCACCGGCGGTACACCGCTGGCTACCGGCGTATTTACCACCCCGCCGCTCACCCGCAACGCTACTTATTATGTAGAAGCGGTGGACCCACAGGGTAAAACCAGCCTGCACCGCACAACCGTGCCCGTAACGGTGGCCGGTGGCACCGGTCCGCTATGGACCTACGGCATAGAACAGGAAGGCCCCAGGACCGGCGGCATTGCCTGTGCGCTATGTGCCGTAACGGATGCTGAGCTGGCCGTAGATCATGACACCACTACTGCTTCCAGGCTGCACATGCCGGTAGGCGTGTCTACCTTTGTAGGCCAGTACATCCGCTTCCCGGCAGAATACCAGGCTGGCGACAGTGTGGTGCTGTTCCTGGGCGCCAAGGCCGATCCGCTGGCCAATGCTGCCTTGTTGACCGGCATACGGGTACAGACCTACCTGGGCGATACGCCCAACGGCGATGCAAAAACCCTGGATGCTTCGCTGATCAAACTGCAATTATTAGGACTGGATGACGATATCTATAAATTCCGGATCGCTTTCCCTGCTACCAAGGCATTTGACGGTACGCAGGTAGACCTGGTTTCCCTGGTAGGGCTTTCCGACGGGCTGTATGTATATGAAGCAGCCGCTATGATGCCTGTACAGGTTACCAGGATCAATCCTCCTACAGATACCATAGACGCCGGTCAGACGGCCAGCTTTGAAGCCAGCATTCCCCGGATACCGGACGCTGTTTTCAGTTGGTATGAAACACCCACCGGCGGTGCGCCTGTCTTTACCGGCGCCAACTTTACCACGCCGCCGCTGCTGGAGGACAAGATCTATTATGTAGAAGCCTTCTCCCCGGTGGATGGATTGCATAGCCTGATACGCACGGCGGTGCCCATTGTGGTAAGACCGGCCAATAACCTGGATTGCGGGGCGGCTACCACGCAATCGAACGGTGTTTCCGGAATTTGTTTGCTATGCGGTGTATCAAACGGACCGCTGGCGGTAGATAATGATCCCAATACGGCATCCACCTTCCAGGTGACCCTCAACCTGCTAGCCGGTGTATACCAGGGCCTGGGCTTCCCGTCCCTGAGCGGCACGGCAGACACACTCCGTATCGGCGTCGGTGCTTCTACCGGCTTGCTGGACCTTGGCCTGCTGGCCGGCCTGGAGCTTAGATTATATAGTGGTAATACCCAGGTACGGGTATATGATAATCCGTCATTGCTGACCCTCCGCTTCCTGGCAGATAGTATCCGCTCCGAGCTGGTATTGGCGCCGGGCGTGGCATTTGATAGTGTTAAAATAAGCTTTAATGCTGCAGCGGCAGCGATCTCCAACCTCAAGGTTTATTACGCCAAGGTAACCCCGCCCAATGCAGGTGTAGCAGATAGTTTAGTGCGGGTATGCCCCGGCGGCGACGTTACGCTGACGGCTACCTCTCCGCAGGGAGCCACCTTCAGGTGGTACGCCCAATACACCGGTGGTACGGAGCTGCATACCGGCGCTACCTTCACCGTATCCAATATTACATCCGATACCACCTTCTTTGTGGAAGCGGTATCTTCCGGAACAGGCTGCGGCAGCAATACCCGCACCCCGGTAAATATAAGACTGGGCCTGCCCGGTGTGGAAGTATCAGCGAACAACGTTAAGATCAGCAAAGGACAGACCGCCACCTTTAATGTGCTGAACCCGAATAGCAACTATACCTACAACTGGTACAGTGTGGATACGGGCGGTACGGCGCTGGACACTGGCGTACAGTTCACTACGCCGCCGCTGGATAGCAATGCTGTCTTCTATGTAGCGGCAGATTCCAGCGGCTGTGCCAGCAAACGTACGCCGGTATACGTTACTGTATCCAGCATGCCGGCAGCACCGGTGATCATACCGGATACGGCCTTTGTAAGCCCGGGCCAGCAGGCCATCTTCCGCATTGCCAACCCGGATCCGGCCCTTACTTACCGCTGGTATAACACAGCTACCGGTGGCGCCGTGCTGGCAACGGACACCATATACATGACGCCGGCTAATACTGCCAACGGGTTTGTATACGCGGAAGCCGTCAATGTTTCCGGTGAAGTAAGCCCGCGCAGCAGCGCCGTAATACAGATCGTTACCGGCCCGAACGGTAATATACCATGTACGTATTCCGATGCACAGGAAAGCCCCGTATACACCGGTCCGCTTAATATTTGCCTGTTGTGCGGCGTAAGCAACCCGGCGAATGCCATAGATGCAGATACTGCTACGGCCTCCAGGGTAACGTCCAGCCTGGGCATCGGCTTTATCGGCCAGATGCTGCACTTCCAGCAGGCCGGTGTTGCCGGCGACAGCATACGGCTGGTGCTGGGCCTGCCCACCGGGCTGGCAGACGCACAACTGCTGGGTGGTGTAAGGATACAAACCTACAATGCCGGCAGCCCGGCAGGAGACCCTGTATACCTGAATGGCAGCCTGCTGAACCTCCAACTGATCAACGGCAACAGGTTTACTGCCACCCTGCCGGTGACCGGCACATTTGATGCCGTGCTGGTATCACTGGGCGGCGTGCTGACAGCACTGACCTCCCTGGATATATATAATGCTGAACACCTGATACTGCCGGCCAAACCCGCTGCGGACTCCGACTCCCTGACGGTTTGCCTGGGCAGCTCCGCCAGGATAGTGGCCAGGGATACGGCAGGTATTACCGTTAAATGGTACGACTCACCCAACAGCACTACAGCGCTGTTCACCGGCGGTATATTCAATACCCCGGCCCTGAACCAGGCCAGCACCACTTATTATATAGAATCCAGCCGCAACGGTTGCGCCAATCCCATACGGGTGCCCGTGACGGTGAAGGCAGTAGCTACGCCGGATGCACCACAACTGGCAGCTACCGGTGTGAATGTGTGCGTGGGAGAAACCGCCACCCTTTCTGTAAGCAGCCCGCAGGCCGGGTTGACCTACAAATGGTATGATGCGCCCACGGGCGGCAGCCTGGTGGACACCGGCGCTGTGCTGAACGTGATCCCCGCCTCCACCGGTGTGGATACTGTCAGCTACTATGCGGAAGCCAGTGTTGGTAACTGCGCCAGCAGCACCCGCACTAAAGCAGATGTATTTGTGGCTACCAATTGCGGCGGTCCCGGCGGCGGTGATACTACTGCCATTACGCTCTGCGCAGGCAGCAGCGTTACACTGACGGTTGACAGCGTGCAGACCGGTGCAACGTACGAATGGTTTAATGCGGCGAATGACAGCCTGGTATTTACCGGTACCAGCTTTACCACGCCGACACTGACTGCCAGCATCAACTACCGTTTGGAAGCAGCCTTCACCGGCGGTGCAAGAGATACGGTACAACTGTACCAGTTGACGGTAACGGATACGCTGGGCACACCGGCACTGGTGGCCAATGAGGCATTTACCACACCGGGCGGCACCGCCACGTTCATAATCGCCAACCCGCTGGGTGGTGTTATGTACAAATGGTACAGCGCTGCCACCGGCGGTACGCCGATAGATACCGGTACTTCCTTTACCACTCCGCCGCTGAGCGGCGACAGCGCCAAATATTATGTAGAGGCCAGTACCGGCTCCTGCGTAAGCGCCGTACGTGCGGTTGTGACCGTGAAAGTAAGCGATGGCGGCGGTGTGCCCTGCTATGTGGCCAATACAACGCAAAGCCCTGTATATACCGCGCCTATCAGCATTTGCCTGCTGTGCGGTGTAACGGATGCTAACAATGCCGCGGACGGCGACACCACTACTTCTTCCAAGATCCGTGCGAACGTGGGCATAGGTTATATCGGCCAGGTGCTTAACTTCCAGCAGGAAGGGCTTGCCGGCGACAGCATCCGCCTGGTGCTGTCCCTGCCTGGTGGGCTGGCAGATGCACAACTGCTGGGTGGTGTAAGGATACAAACTTATAATAACGGTAGTCCTGCGGGTGATCCGGTATTCCTGAATGGTGGATTGGGCCTGGTACGCTTTACCCTGCTGAGCGGCAACAAGTTCGCCGCCACCATTGCGGCCCCTGCCAACTATGATGCCGTATATGTAAGCATCGGCGGGGTGCTGACTGCACTGACCACCCTGGAAGTATTTGCAGCATCGCAACAACTGGTGCCGGCCACACCTGCCGGCGGCGCCGATACGGTTACCGCCTGCCTGAATGCCTCCGCGCAACTGGTAGCTGAGGATACCGCCGGCGTTACGGTGAAATGGTATGCCGCTGCCACCGGAGGATCGGCCCTGTTCACCGGCGGCGTGTTCAATACCCCATCACTGACACAGCCTGTTACTACTTACTATATTGAGACCAGTCGCAACGGTTGCGCCAACCCGGTACGTATACCCCTTACCGTAACTGCAACAGACTGCGGCGGTCCTGGTGGTGATACTACCGCTATTACCATCTGCCGTGGCACCAGCACCACTATTACAGTGGACAGCGTGCAGGCCGGCGCTACCTACGAA
>NZ_VLLG01000002.1:196984-1123494 GCF_007830125.1 Chitinophaga japonensis | reverse complement strand
GGTGTAACCTATAAATGGTACAGCACTGCCAGCGGCGGTACGGCGCTGGACAGCGGCACTACCTTCACTACACCACCCTTAGCCGGCGATAGCGCCGTATACTACGTGGAAGCCAGCGCTGGCAGTTGCGTAAGCGGCACCCGTGCAAAAGTGACGGTTAGGGCCAGCAGCAGCGGTGGCGGCGACACCACGGCAGTGACCATCTGCCGCGGCACCAGCACCATGCTGAATGTGACCAACCCGGTTACCGGCGCCACTTACCGCTGGTACAATACGGCCGATAACAGCCTGGCAGGTACGGGTACCTCCTTTACCACGCCGGTGCTGAACGCCAATACTGCTTACCTCCTGGAAGCTACGCTGCAGGGTGGCGCCAAAGATACCGTACAGGTATATACCATTACCGTAACTGATCCGCCGACCGTACCGGTACTGGTGAACAGCACGTTGATAGGTTGCGGCAGCGGCCCTGTACAACTGGCAGTACAGAATCCGCAGGCCGGCGTTACCTACAACTGGTACGATGCAGCCACCGGCGGCAACCTGGTAGGTACCGGCGCTACGCTGACCGTTACCCCGCCCTCCGGCGTGGATAGCGTGAAATACTATGCCGAAGCTGCGGTAGGTAGCTGTACCAGCACCAGCCGCGCAACGGCTACGGTGCAGGTGGTAAACAGCCTGCAGCCGCCGGTATTGACTACTAACGAGCAAAGCACCAGCCTGGGTGGCACGGCTACCTTTACCGTGGCCAACCCGCAGGGAGGTGTTACTTATACATGGTACAGCACCGCCACCGGCGGTACACCGCTGGCCATTGGTACCAGCTTTACCACACCGCCGCTGGCCGGCGATAGCGCGGTATACTACGTGGAAGCCAGCGCCGGCACCTGCGTAAGCAGCACCCGCGCGAAGGTGACCGTGAGGAATGATGGCAACGGTGGTGGAGACGGCGATACAACCGCCATTACCATCTGTACCGGCAGCTCCATTACGCTGAACGCGGTGAACCCGCAGTCAGGCGTTATCTACCGCTGGTATAATACGGCTAACAACAGCCTGGTATTTACCGGCACCAGCTTCACTACGCCGGCACTGAACGCCGATATCACCTACCTGGTAGAGGCTACCGCGCAGGGCGGCGTGAAGGATACCAACCAGGTGTTTGTGATCACGGTAGGAACAAATACCACTCCGCCGGTAGTAGTGGCTACCACCGTTAAGATATGCAGCGGACAGGACGCCACGCTGATTGTACAGAATCCGCTGCCCAGCTACACTTACCAATGGTTTGACGCCGCTACCGGCGGCAGCCTGGTGCATACCGGCCCGGTGTTTACCGTGACCGGCGTAACATCCAGCACAAACTACTATGTGCAATCTGTGTTGAATAATAAATGCGCCAGCGCCACCAGGACCCAGGTGAGCATAGAAGCAGGTAATGCACCGGCAGCGCCCGCCGTGGCAGCCAGCACGGTAGTGACCTGCGTAGGCGGTACCGCTACCTTTAATATCCAGAATCCTGATCCCGCAGTGACCTACCGCTGGTACGACCAGCCGGCCAATGGTACGCTGCTGGCCATCAGCACGGCCTACACTACTGCAGGCCTGGCCAATACCACCACTTTCTATGTGGAAGCAGCCTACAATGCAGGTTGTGTGAGCACATCCCGCACAGGCGTTACCGCTACCGTGGTGAATTCGCTGGATGCGCCGCAGGCAGACGCCGTGACCATCTGTGCCGGCCAGCCCGCACAGCTCATGGTTAAAAACCCGGTTGCCGGCCTGATCTACAGGTGGTATAGCACGGCTACCGGTGGTACCGCCCTGTTTACCGGCACCACCTACACCACGCCGCCGCGCTCCGTAAATACGGTATACTACCTGGAAGCAGCCAGTGGCAGCGGTTGTGTGAGTATCAGCCGTGCGCCGGTAAGTGTGACCGTGAACAGCGTACCGGGTACACCGGCAGTGGCTGCAGCCGACGTGCAGGTATGTCCCGGCCAGACCGCTACACTGAGTATTGAGAACCCGGCTGCAGGGCTTACTTATCGCTGGTATACTTCACCCACCGGCGGTACAGCCGTTACCACCGGCGCTACCTTCACCACCGCTGCGCTGAATGCTAACCAGCAATACTATGTGGAAGCGGTGAACGCCAGCGGCTGCGCCAGCAATACACGTACAGCCGTAAGCGTAACCGTAGGCGCGCCCAACGCCAATGATATAGTCGTAGATGTGCCTGATCCGGCATGTCCCGGCAATACCGTAACACTCAGCGCCAGCGCCCCCACTGTGCCGGATGCGGACTTCCGCTGGTACAGCACGGCCAGCGGCGGCACGCAACTGGCTACCGGCGCCACCTTCACTACCGCAGCCCTGGATAGCAACGCTACCTATTATGTGGAAGTGTTTACCACCAGCGGCGGTTGCGCCAGCGCCACCCGCAAGGCAGTGGAAGTAGGCGTACTGCAGCAGTTGGCAACACCGGTAGTAACGGTAAGCGACTCTACCGCCAACAGCATTACCTTCAGTTGGAACACAGTACCGGGCATCACGCGGTATGAAGTGACCACCAACAACGGCACCAGCTTTACACCGCCCAGCTCCGGCGCTACCGGTACCACGCATACGGTGGCCAACCTGAGCCCGAACCAGATGGTAACATTGCAGGTAAGAGCGCTGAACGACAACAGTTGTCAGACCAGCGACCTGTCTGCTGCCATTACCGGCAGCGCCTCCAACCCGGCCGGCGACCAGGTGTTCATTCCCAACCTGTTCAGCCCGAACGGCGACGGCGTGAACGATGTGCTGATGGTATACGGTAACACCATTGCCTCCATTGAGCTGCACATTTACAATGCATGGGGCCAGGAAGTATTCGTCTCCAAAGATCAGCGGCAGGGATGGGATGGCACTATGAGCGGCCGTCAGCAGCCGGCAGGTGTATATGTATACATCGCACGGATAAAGCTGCAGAATGGCACTACTGTAGATAAGAAAGGCAACGTCACCCTGATCCGTTAAACCATATTAAAAGTCCGTTCCGGCCCCGCCGGGACGGACATTCTTAACCAGCAAAAAAATATTCCCATGAGGAAACCGAGTATAAACATCGTTCTGGGGCTTTTAATATGCGCGCTGCTCCCCGCCACCGTCCGGGCGCAGGTAGACCCGCATTTTTCTCAATACTACGCATACCCCTTATGGCTAAACCCCGCGCTTACCGGGGTGCTGGACGGAGACTACCGCATCAGCGGCAATTACCGTAACCAATGGACCAATTATGGGAAAGCTTTTGCCACTACCGGCGTTTCCTTTGACGCCGCTACGGACAAGAACATAGGGGTGGGCGTTAATATCCTGAACATGTCTGCCGGCGATGCCGGCTATAACTACCTGAACGCCATGGCCAGCGTATCCTACAGCGGGGTGAAGTTTGGCGCTACCGGCACTACCCGCCTGGTATTTGGCGTGCAGGCCGGTATCATCAACCGCCGGGTGGACCCCGCCAAGTTCCAGACGGGCAGCCAGTGGAACCCGGTGATCGGGTTTGATCCCAGCATCTTCAACGGGGAAAGCCTGAACAAAACCTCCTCCACGGCATTTGACGCCGCCGCCGGCGCGCTGTTCTTTGACGGTAATCCCAACCACCGTCTCAATCCTTTTGTAGGGGTATCTGCCGGGCACCTTACCCAGCCGGAAGATCCTTTTAAGGAAGATGATAACCGCAATTACCCCATCCGCTACCTGGCGCACGGCGGCACCAAAATAAAAATGACGGATGAGCTGAGCCTTACCCCGCACGGCTTATACATGCGCCAGGGAAATGCCGAGGAAAAAGTACTGGGTGTGTACGGCCAATATGCCGTTAATCCCGAGTTTGACCTGCTGGCCGGTGCTACCTATCGCTTTGACGACTCCGTGATACCCTTTGCAGGGTTTCATTACAAGAGTTTTGTATTAGGGCTGAGCTATGACGCCAATGTTTCCAACATGCAACGGTTGGTAAACGGCAGCAACAGCTTTGAGATATCACTCTCCTTTATCAGCCGCAAACGCAGGGTGCTGACAGAAGAGTACTTTATCTGTCCCAGGTTGTAAAGGAAGCAAGCACAAAAAACTTTTTAAATGGAACCTCGCATGATAAAATTTATTACACGCTGCTGGCTGATCCTGTTTTTATGGGGCGCTCACACGGCCCATGCACAGTATGTATATGATTACCGGCACACGGCCGATATATACTACAACGCCAAGGATTATTATTCCGCCGCACAGTACTACAGCAAAGCGCTGGGTACTTTCAAGATAAAGCCCGAGAATGTGCTGCCTTATGCCGTGAGCGGAGCCGGCAAGGAAAAGAGCAAGAAGATCAAGGATTATGAAACAGTAGTATACCGGCTGGCAGAGTCTTACCGTCACTACAACGACTTTGGCAATGCAGAAACCTATTACGGCCAGGCTGCCACCTTCAATAACCCGGCCTTTCCGCTGGCCCGTTTCTGGTACGGCATATGTCTCCGCGCCAACGGAAAGTATGAAGAGGCGCTGGAGCAGCTAAAGCAATTCCGCCAGGATTATACCAATGCAGATGAAATAGCCAACCGGGCGGCGCTGGAAATAGCCTCCTGCGAGTTTGCCCTGTCCGAGGCCAAACGGGCTCCCCGCTACAGCATCGCCAAAGTAGACGGCAGTGTGAATGGCGGTGGCGCCAACTACGCGCCGGTAGCGCTGAACAGCAATACCCTGCTCTTTACCTCCTCCCGCCCGGAAACAAACCTGGATGATAAGAAGAAGGAAAACCCTTATGTGAATGATCTCTATATAGCACAGGGCCGCGGTGTGGCGTTCGACAGCAGCCAGAAACTGTCCATCCCCTCCGCCAAAGGTGTGGACCAGGGCGCTGCTGCACTGAGCCCGGATGGCAACACCCTCTATCTTACCCGCTGGACCAGGAACGGCGTAGATAAACATACGGATATCTATACCAGCACCCGGCAGGGAAGCGGCTGGTCCGAACCTAAAAAATTAGGTCCCAATGTAAATGCGGAAGGCTTCAACTCCATGCAGCCTTTTGTAACGGCAGATAATAAATACCTGTTCTTTGTGTCCGACAGGCCAGGCGGCATGGGCAAACATGACATCTGGGTAAGCCAGTTGCAGAACGGCACGCCCGGCGCCCCCAGGAACCTGGGCACCGGCATCAATTCCCGTGAAGAAGACCAGGCGCCTTACTATGACAGCAAGAACGGCATACTCATATACAGCACTAATGGCCGGGTAGGCCTGGGCGGGCTGGACTTTTTCATGAGTAAGGGCAACGGAAGCGACTGGTCGACGCCGGAGAACATGGGCGCACCACTCAACTCGTCCAAGGATGATATTTACTATTCGCCGGTGGACAATGCCAACCCCTTAAGGGGTGGTTATATCAGCTCCGACCGCCAGTCTGTATGCTGCCTGGAGCTGTTCTCCGTGAAGAAGAACGCGAAAATAGCCGGCGGGCAGATACTGGACTGCGATGGTAACCTGCCGCTGACAGGGGCGACCGTTACCCTGCTGGATACCATACGGCAAAAGGTGCTGCAGCAGATCACCGTGGATGAGACCGGGCATTACAGCTTTGACGTGGAAATGCAACAGAATTACAAGATCATGGCGGAAAAGGAGAACTACTTCTCCAAGGCCATCTATTTTAATACCGATGAGCTGACGCACACGGACTCTCTAATGAATCCCACCATCTGCCTGAAGCGCTACGAAATAGGCAAGCCCGTTATTCTTAAAGACATCTACTACGATTTCAACAAAGCCACGTTAAGGCCCCAGTCGCTGATCGTGCTGGATACCGTAGTAGCCATTATGCAGGATAATCCCAACATCATTATAGAAATGGGTTCGCATACGGACAGCAAGGGCACCGATGCCTACAACATCAAGCTGTCACAGGCCAGGGCGCAGTCCTGTGTGGATTACCTGGCCAGCAAAGGCATTCCCGTTTCCCGTATGGTAGCGAAAGGATATGGAGAATCAAGGCCCATTGCCCCCAACACCATGCCTAACGGCAAGGATAACCCGGACGGCCGCCAGTTGAACAGAAGAACCGAATTCAAGGTATTGCGTATACAACCGCAACTGGATTAGTTGCGCTGTTGTTGGTATTTTAACCATATCCTATAAAAACCAAGGAACCACAAAAAAGCAATAGCCGGCATCATGCCGGCTATTGTGTTGATATCATTCTTTACTACCCCTTATGGGCCTGTTTATCGTGCGCCTTTCAGGATGATGTTTTCTGAACATAAGCATGGGTTCAGCGCATCTGCTCATTATTTTATTACCTTTGCCCCTGTTTTACCAATAACTGTTAAACCAACAAGCAAATATGTCGCTCATTGTCGTAGGCTCCATGGCGTTTGATGAAATAGAAACGCCCTTCGGGAAATCAGGAAGGATCATTGGTGGCTCTGCCACCTTTATTGCCTGGACTGCTGCTAATTTCGTGCAGCCCATTAACCAGGTATCCGTTATAGGCGGTGATTTTCCGCAGGCCGATCTGCATGCCCTGGCTGCCAAGGGAGTGGCATTGGACGGCGTACAGATTATGAAGGACCGCCCTTCCTTTTACTGGGCCGGCAGGTACCACATGGATATGAACACCCGCGATACCCTGGTAACGGAGCTGAACGTACTGGGCGATTTTCAGCCGGTGATCCCCGAAAGCTACCAGGGCAGTGAGTTCCTGGTGCTGGGCAACCTTTCCCCCCAGGTACAGATCAGCGTGATCAACCAGTTGCAGGAGCGCCCCAAGCTGATCGTGCTGGATACGATGAACTTCTGGATGGAAACCGCCCTGGATGACTTGAAAAAGGTGCTGACCATGGTGGACGTACTGCTGGTGAATGATGGGGAAGCCCGCCAGTTGAGCGGGGAGTATTCCCTGGTAAAGGCGGCGCGTAAGATACTGACCATGGGTCCGCGTTACCTCATCATTAAGAAAGGGGAGCACGGTGCGCTGCTGTTCCACGAGAACCATGTGTTCTTTGCCCCGGCATTACCGCTGGAAGACGTATTTGACCCCACCGGCGCCGGGGATACCTTTGCCGGCGGCTTTATAGGCCACCTGGCCAAAACCAAGGATATTTCCTTTGAGAATATGAAAACGGCCATTATCGTAGGGTCTGCCATGGCCTCCTTCTGCGTCGAGAAATTTGGCGTCAGCCGGCTCCGTGAGATCACACAGGAAGATATCAGCGCCCGCCTGGAACAGTTTGTGGAGTTGGTGAATTTTGATATAGACCTTGTGTAGAAAGTTCCAAATTCCAAAATCCAAATCCCAGGCGCGTTGCTACCAATTTGGGATTTGGATTTTGGGATTTGGAATTTATTTAAATATTTCATTCAGCACCGCTGCCAGCCTCAATCCCCCTTTCAGCAATTGCTGGTTCAGGCTTTCCTGGAACCAGTAGTTATAACGGTAGCTGAGCTTGTCTCCCTTTTTGGTTTTTGCATATACTTCATCCGCCAGCAGGTGCGATTCAAACATCCAGTCCGCTATGCTGCCGCTTTGCAGCCGGCGTACAGTAGCCGCCGGCGCTATATCCAGCCATTGCGCATATTCCGTATAGCTGAGCTGCTGGAAATCGATCAGGTGCTCATCCCATACCCGGTGCAGGTTGGTGGCCCGGTCAAACCAGTACACCGTGATCCTGTTGCCGCCCTGGTCTTCATCCCGGCCCACGTGCAGGGGCTGGTGCATGTCTCCCAGCAGGTGCACCAGGAAGGTCAGCGCAAACACTTTCTCCGCCCGGGGCGTGGAGGATGATTTTAGCTGCTGTATCAGCGCCTGTGTTTGTGTGTACAGGTTCTCCCCCGTTTGCGCCTGCAGGATGCGGTCAAATGTTGCCCGGCTGGCGTGCGCAGGAAAATCCAGGTAATGCCAGCGGGAGGTGTGATCATACCGGTGGGTGGTATCGGATTTAATAAAGTCGGGCCAGTTGGACACCATAGCCAGGCTTTGGCGGCCCAGCAGCGCCTCAATGGCCTTGCGGGCCCTGGGCGTAAGGTGATGGCTGGCTATTTCCGCCACCACGCGGTGGCCGGTAGGTCCCCAGCAATAGCCGGAGAGCGGTAACAGGGGCAGCAGGATGCCCAGTAAAAGACGGTAAAAGAAAACGGGACGCATACAAAAAATAAAGGACCAAGATAGACAAAATTAGGCGCTCAAATTCCGGGCATTTGTATTTTAACAATGCCCGCAAGCAGGAAAGCTACCAATTTCGTAATTTTGATAATTGCGGTTACAACAAGCGCCGTACGCCATTATGCCATTTAAGATACATTCGCCATATCCGCCCGCCGGGGACCAGCCGGAAGCCATTCGACAGTTGACAGAAGGATTGAAAAAGGGAGAGCCCTTTCAGACCCTGCTGGGGGTGACCGGCTCGGGTAAGACATTTACCATGGCCAATGTGATACAGAATATCCAGAAGCCCACCCTGGTGCTTACCCACAACAAGACCCTGGTAGCCCAACTGTACGGCGAATTCCGGCAATTCTTCCCGGAAAATGCCGTGGAGTATTTTGTATCCTATTATGATTATTACCAGCCCGAGGCCTATATGCCCGTGAGCGACACCTATATAGAAAAAGACCTGTCCATTAACGCCGAGCTGGACAAGCTGCGCCTGCGGGCCACTTCCAACCTGCTGAGCGGCCGCCGGGACATTATTGTAGTGGCCAGCGTATCCTGTATATATGGTATGGGTAACCCTACCGAACTGGAGAACGGGATACTCCGTATCCACCGGGGGCAGACCATCGGCCGCAATACCCTGCTGCACGGCCTCGTCAATTCCTTATACATGCGTACCACCGCGGATTTTACCCGCGGCTCCTTCCGGGTGCAGGGCGATACGGTGGACATTAACCTGCCCTATGTGGATTATGGCTACCGGATCACCTTTTTCGGCGATGAAATAGAGGAGATAGAAAGCTTCGACACCGCTACCGGTAAACGGATAGGCACCATGGAAAATGCAGCCATATTCCCGGCCAACCTGTACCTGGCGCCCAAAGACATGATGCAGCAGATCATTTTCGAGATACAGGACGAATTACTGGCGCAGGTGGAGTATTTCCGTTCCCAGGGCAAGCACCTGGAGGCCCAGCGCCTGAGCGAAAGGGTAAATTATGACCTGGAAATGATCCGCGAGCTGGGCTATTGCAGCGGTATCGAGAACTATTCCCGCTTCCTGGACCGGCGCCTGCCGGGCACCCGTCCCTTCTGCCTGCTGGATTATTTTCCCAGGGATTTCCTGCTGGTAGTGGACGAAAGTCACCAGACCATCCCGCAGATCAGCGGCATGTATGGCGGCGACCGCTCCCGCAAGCTCACGCTGGTGGATTTTGGTTTCCGCCTGCCCTCTGCCATGGACAACCGCCCGCTGAACTTCTACGAGTTCGAGAACCTGCTGAACCAGGTGGTGTTTGTAAGCGCCACCCCCGGCGAGTATGAGCTGAAGCAGACGGAAGGCGTGGTGGTAGAGCAGGTGGTGAGGCCTACCGGGCTGCTGGACCCTCCCATTGAAATAAGGCCCAGCGTGAACCAGGTGGACGATCTGCTGGATGAAATAGACCGCCGGGTACAGAAAGGCGACCGCGTGCTGGTGACCACCCTGACCAAGCGCATGGCGGAGGAAATGGATAAGTACCTGCATCGTATTAATATTAAGTCCCGCTACATCCACTCCGAAGTAGATACCCTGGAACGGGTGGAGATCCTGCGCGACCTGCGCCTGGGTAAAATAGACGTGCTGGTGGGCGTGAACTTGCTGCGTGAGGGCCTGGACCTGCCGGAGGTATCGCTGGTAGCCATACTGGACGCCGATAAGGAAGGTTTCCTGCGCGATGAGCGCTCCCTGACGCAGACCGCCGGGCGCGCCGCCCGTAACGTGGACGGCCTGGTGATCTTTTATGCAGACAAGATCACCGAGAGCATGCAGCGCACCATCGATGAGACCAACCGCCGCCGGGAAAAGCAGATCGCTTACAATACCCAGCATCATATTGTACCCAGGACAGTACGTAAGTCCATAGAGCAGATCATGGGGCAAACGTCTGTGCTGGAGATCAAGAGCTTTGACGAGCGTTCGCCTTACGCCGTGCATGAGGAGGTTTCACTGGTGGCCGAAGATGCTATGACATACGCCAAAGGGGAGGTGGCTACGGCCAAGACCATCCCGCAGTTGGAAAAGGCCATTGCCCGCATTAAGAAAGATATGGAGAAAGCTGCCAGGGACCTGGACTTTATGGAAGCTGCCCGCCTGCGTGACCAGATGTTTGCCCTGCAGCGGGAGCTGGAGGAAATGAAACAGGCCGGTTAGCGATTTTACCCATTTTTCACATTTAATTATTTACAATATATCATCTCAATATACGATTCCCAAAAGATACAACATATAGAATTGAATATATTAGTTATTGATATATTGTTTGTTACAAGCATTTCCCCCGGCTTCCTGTAGCATGCCCGCAGGCTGTGTTAGAAAATTGTTAAACGTAAATTTTACCGCTAAGTAGTAAGTTGATAACTAACTACTTACGTAGTCTTTTTTGCTAAATTCCCGCCTCTGATCTTTCTCCAAATCAAAATCATATTATAGATAAAAATAATTTAGTTGATTTTATGTCAATATTGCCTGTTTTTATTCAATCATTTCTATTTTTATGTGCTTTTGTTTGAGCAATTGAATTAAATAGATACTTTTATTGCAAGAAATTTAAAATTATACGCTATGAAGAAAACTGCCTTTCAGGATTACCTGCCTTTCATTTTTCTGGCCGTTATAGCAATAATTGGTATGTTTTTTCCGACAGCCGCCAATTTTGTTGATGATGCCGGTAAGTACAACTTCGGTGATGTGGCCTGGATATTAGTGGCCACCTCCCTGGTGTTTTTAATGACACCCGGTCTGTCCTTCTTTTATGGAGGTATGGTAAACCGGAAGAATGTCATTAATACCATGATGCAAAGCTTTATAGCCACGGGGCTTATAAGCGTATTATGGGTTGTAGTTGGTTTTAGCCTGGCATTTGGTGATTCTGTAAATGGGCTGATCGGTAACCCCGCTACCTTTTTCTTCTTTAAGGGGGTACCTTCAGGAGAGCCCTGGGCTGCAGCGCCTACTATTCCCTTGCTGCTGTTTGCCCTGTTCCAGATGAAATTTGCCATTATCACCCCTGCGCTGGTGGTGGGTGCTACGGCAGAAAGGATCCGGTACACCTCCTATATATTATTCATGGTATTATTCAGCCTGTTTGTATATGCGCCGATCGCGCACTGGACCTGGCACCCGGAAGGCATCCTGTTCAAGATGGGCGTACTGGACTTTGCCGGTGGCACCGTAGTGCATATCTCTGCCGGTTGTGCCGCCCTGGCTGGCGCCCTGGTATTGAAACGCAGGAAAGATCATATTGAAAAGAAAGAGCTGCAGCCTGCCAATATTCCCTTCGTATTGATAGGTACCGGATTGCTGTGGTTTGGCTGGTTCGGTTTTAACGCCGGCTCCGCAGTAGCTGCCAACCAACTGGCTGTTTCCGCCTTTGCAGTTACTAATACGGCAGCCGCCACCGCTGGTATGGCCTGGGTATTCTTTGATGTGATCCGTGGTCGGAAACCTTCAGCCTTAGGCTTCTGCATCGGCGCTGTAGTAGGCCTGGTGGCCATTACGCCTGCCGCCGGTTTTGTAGCTGTTCCGCAAAGTGTTTTCATCGGTTTTGCCGCCGCTATTGTATCTAACCTGATGGTGTACTGGAAATCCAAAACCAGCATTGACGATACACTGGATGTATTCCCCTGCCATGGTGTAGGTGGTATGAGCGGTATGCTGCTCACCGGCGTGTTTGCCTCTACCGCTATCAACAGCGCCGGCGTAGACGGTTTGTTCTATGGCAACTTTGAGCTGTTCAAGAACCAGTTGCTGGGTATGCTGCTGGTAGTGGCCTACAGCTTCACCGTTTCTTACGCGCTGTTCAAGCTGATCAACTTCATCCACCCGCTGCGTGTAAGCGACGAGGAAGAAGTACTGGGCCTGGATGCTTCCCAGCACAACGAGCATTACCATCCTGCGCCGCTGAGCGTAAATGGTAAGGGCACGCTCCGGGAAGAAGGCATTGTACAACAGTAGTATAATCTATCAAGTAAGCAATACAGTTTCAACATTTAAAAATTAATAATTAATAATGAATAATTAATAGTCGTTACAAGCATGTTTCATGGAAACAGTTATGTCCAGTATTATTAATTATTCATTATTAATTATTAAATGACCCCAGGGGGGCATACCCAAAGCAAGCAAAAGAAAGGTAGCACCAGAAGATTCGAGTTCCACACCATTTTATCAACCAAATTTTTCATTATATGAAGTCGTCATGAATAAAATAGTCATTTAGCACCGGGGCATTGGTGATGATTATTTTATTCATAAAGATAGCGTCATTGAAAGCAATGATGACGCTACAGGGGCTTCATGTGTCAATGAAAAAGTAAAACCTAAACGGATGAAAAAATTTATTATGACTACGTTCGCTGCCTGTATTTTTTTTGCTGCCTTCGCCCAGTCAGCGGACACCACACAGCCACAGGAAGCTTTTAAATTATCCGGTTCGGCGGATGTGTATTATAAGTATAACTTCAACAGGAACCTCACGGACAACAAGACCAGTTTTACCAATTCACATAATTCCTTCGAGCTGGGCATGGTATCCCTGAAAGTGGAGCACGGTTTCAAGAAAGGAAGCATCGTAGCGGATCTGGGCTTTGGCCGGCGTGCCGCGGAGTTTTCCTACAACGATGTGGTGGACAGCAAGAACGGCCTGGCAGTAGCCATCAAGCAGTTGTATGTAGGCTACCAGGCTACGGACAAGATCAAGATCAGCCTGGGCAGCTTTGCCACGCACGTAGGCTATGAGCTGGTAGATGCTTACCTGAACCGCAACTACAGCATGAGCTACATGTTCAGCAACGGCCCCTTCTTCAGCACGGGCGCCAAAGTGGATTATGCGATCACGCCTTACCTGAGCGCCATGGTAGGCGTATTCAATCCTACAGATCTGAAATCCGTTGACTTCAGCGATCATAAATATATTGGCGCGCAGGTAGGCTTTACGCCCACGGAAGCGCCCTTGAAACTGTACCTCAACTACCTGGGCGGAAAAGACACGGCCGGTATCCAGAACCACCAGTTGGACCTGGTAGCCACCTACCAGGTAAATTCAGTGCTGGGACTGGGATACAACGGCACCTACAGCCGCTACCATAATACGATCGAAAAAAATGGCAACGGCGAAGAGCCCGAAAGCGCCAAATGGTGGGGCTCTGCGCTGTATGTCAACCTGGATTTCACCGAAGATTTTGGCCTTACGCTCCGGGGAGAATACTTTGATGACAAGGACCGCCTGAAAACTTTTGCCAGCGCAACGGAAGGCGGCAGGATCATGGCCGGTACCCTTACCTTCAGCTATAAGACCGGCAACCTGGTAATTATGCCGGAATTCAGGATCGACAACGCTTCCAGGGATATCTTCAACAAGCATTCCGGCGAAGCGACCGGCACTACTTCCAATGTGCTGCTGGCAGCAGTGTATCACTTCTGAGATTAAGCCCCCGGCTCATATAAGAAAAGCAATACGTACGTATGTATATACGTACGTATTTTTTGCTATATTGTACGCTAAAACCTACAAAGCATGCTGCAGGCCACCACGTTGAAATTTCTGAAAAACCTGGAAAAAAATAATAATAAGGAATGGTTTGACGAGCACAAGCCTGCTTACCTGGATGCGAAGGCGGATTATGAAAGCATGGTGCAGCAGTTGATAGACGGACTGGCCAGGCAGGATAACGAGATTACCGGGCTACAGGTAAAGGACTGTGTTTTTCGTATATATAAAGACGTTAGATTCTCAAAAGACAAGACGCCTTACAAGGCGAATATGGGCGCCGCCTTTTCACCGGGCGGCCGTAAATCACCCAGGCCGGGCTACTACTTCCACCTGCAGCCTGGTGGCAAAAGCTTTGCCGGCGGCGGCATATGGATGCCTGCTGCGGACGTGCTGAAAAAAGTAAGGCAGGAAATAGATTACAACTTTCCCGAGTTCCAGCAGATCATCAGCAACAAGGACTTCATAAAATATTTTGGAAAGATAGAGGGGGAGGCGTTGAAGACAGTGCCGCAGGGCTATCAGCCGGATAACCCTGCCATTGCGTATCTCAAGCTGAAAAGCTTTACCGTGTGGCACAGTTTTTCAGACGAAGCCTGCATGCAACCTGCGCTGGTGCGCGAAATACTGAAGGTATTTGCCGTGATGCAGCCTTTTGTAAAATTCCTCGACAGGGCGCTGCATGAATAAGCAGGTGCCTGCGTGTACATACTACATCCGGAGAAAAAGGAGAAAAGGCGCCAGCCTTTTCTCCTTCATTCAATCTCTTCTGTTTTTCCCTTAAATTAATTCTTGTGTATCAAAAACTCAAAAGGGCGGGCTTTACGGTTCTTCAATAAGTTTTCTTTGTCCGTTCTGGTATGCGCAAAACGCTGGTTGTAAACATTGGCTACCTCGATGATAGGAATGATACCGTCCAGGGTGTCCTGCTGATCAACAATGTTCATGATGCGGGATACCTGTGAAGAGAAGTTGCTGCTCCACTCTTCCGTGAATTTGTGCATCAGTAATAGCTCGCGATTGGTGTTGGTTTTCATAGGATTAAGGGTGTTTACAGATTAGACAAAATATTCGGTTGCTGCATAGCACTCTCTCTAATATTGGCATAAAATTGGTTTAGTTTCATAGAAGCAAGTCGGCATAGGATTATGATACCAAAATCCAATTTTATACAGCAGTAATCAATACTACTTCCGTGTAATTTTTAATTGCACAGTGCTTTGCATTGTTGATATTTAATTAAAAAGTCCCGGCGTAATGCCGGGACTTTCAATTACTTATACTGAAAAATCGTATATGCATGTATGAAAGTCCGCAGCCCAATCTGAGGGGTTACTGCGGCAGGCACAATACCGGTTATACGAAAACACATTCCATGCAGGAACTGCTTCCGCTTACCCGGCTCAGATCCACTTTTGCTGATGCAGGTATTCTGCTATCTGTACTGCGTTGGTGGCGGCTCCTTTACGCAGGTTATCCGCTACTATCCACAGGTTCAGCGTTTTAGGCTGTGTTTCATCACGGCGTATACGTCCCACAAATACTTCGTCTTTTTCATGTGCATCCTTAGGCATTGGGTACTGCTGGCGGGAAGGGTCGTCTACCACAATTACACCCGGGGTTGCTGCCAATGCTTTACGAACTTCATCCAGTTCGTATTCTTTTTCAAACTCAATGTTCACGGATTCACTGTGTCCTCCCATTACGGGTATACGAACAGTAGTAGCGGTAACGGCTATATGATCATCTCCCATGATCTTCTTGGTCTCGTTTACCATTTTCATCTCTTCTTTCGTGTAGCCGTTATCGAGAAATACATCTATTTGCGGTATAACATTCAGGTCTATCGGATAAGTATATGCCATTTCGCCGCTCACGCCCTTGCGCTCGTTCATCAGTTGGTTCACCGCCTTTACACCGGTACCGGTTACAGACTGGTAGGTGGATACCACCACGCGGTTTATTTTATATTTTTCGTGCAAAGGGCTCAGCACCAGCACCATTTGTATGGTGGAGCAGTTGGGGTTGGCAATGATCTTGTCTTCGGGGGTTAATGCCTTCCCGTTGATCTCCGGTACTACCAGTTTTTTGGAGGGGTCCATTCTCCAGGCGCTGGAGTTATCGATCACGGTAATGCCGGCTGCGGCAAATTTGGGGGCCCATTCCAGGGAAGTGCTGCCGCCGGCGGAGAACAGGGCTACGTTCGGCTGCATAGCAATGGCCGTATCAGCATTTACCACCTTATATGGTTTGCCCTTGAATGTTACTTCCTTACCAACAGACTTCTCAGAAGCTACAGGAATCAGTTCTGTAACCGGGAAATTTCTTTCCGCTAACACTTGTAACATTTTTGAGCCTACCAGTCCGGTAGCTCCTACTACGGCAACTTTCATCTGGAATAATATTTGATTTTTTAGTAATCAGATGGAACCGTGCATCTAATACTCCCTGAACAGGAGCAGTCTCTCATGCCCGGTTTCATTTTGTAATGGAATTTGTTTTTTACATTTTGAATTTTTGGAAGCGCAAAAATACTACGTAATTCTTTATATTCGCAGCCCAACCAACCATTTATTTTTATGCGAGTGCTCACCGTAATGGCGGTGCTGCAGTTGTGCTTCTCTTCTCTCTCTCATTCTCAGATCGTTGAGCATTTTAATGCCCCTCCGGTTCCCTGGCAGGGTACGGATACGGCCTGGCAGGTCAGCAACGGGATGTTGCAGAGTAATTGCCTGCAAACCAACAGCCGTTTCTGGTTATGGACGCCTGCCGGCATCTCCCTCCCTGCTGCCTGGGAATGGTGGATGCAGTTGGATTTCAACACCTCGTCCAATAATTACGTGGATGTGTTCCTGGCGGCGGACAGCAGTGCACTGCTACACCCCGGCCTGTCCGGCTGCTTTGTGCGCATTGGCGGGAAAAATGACGAGGTATGCCTCTATGCCTGCACTCCTGCCGACCGGGAGCGCCTGCTGATAGACGGGCGGGATGGCCTTACGAACAGGAGCGCCTCCGTTCTGAAGGTCAGGGTAACCTGCGACGAGGCGCACCATTGGCGCCTGTGGACAGACAGCACCGGCACGGGACTGCATTATGTGCCTGTGGGCGGCGTTACAGACAGCAGCATTGCCGCTGCGCCGGGCTACGGGATCGTGGTTCGCCAGTCTACCGCCAGCTTTTTCCGGAAGCATTTTTTTGATGAAGTGGAGGTGGCCCGGCTGGTAAAGGATACCCTGCCCCCGGCGCCGGTATCGCTGGCCGTGCTGGGCGACCGGGAGCTGCTGCTGCAGTTCTCCGAACCGGTAGACAGCGTTACCGCCCTGGCCACTGCTGCCTACCAGCTAAGCGGTACGGCGGCACACCCGGTACGGGTAGCCCTGGAAGGTGCCGGCGTGCACCTGTTCTTTGCAGCGCCTTTTCCCGGCGGGGATAGCCTGCAACTGCAGGTGGCGGGTGTGCGGGATGTGGCTGGTAACGAAATGCGCGCGGCGGCCCTACGGTTCCTCTTTTACCGGCCCCGCGCTTATGAAGTGCTGATCCAGGAGATACTGCCGGACCCGGAGCCGGCGCCGGGACCGCTGCTGGCCGAGTTCGTGGAGCTGCGGAATACCAGCGCCTACCCGGTGCAGCTAAGGGACTGGCAGCTTCGTACCAGGGGAGGAACGGTAAGGTTGCCGGCCTGCCAATTGGAGCCGGACAGCCTGGTGCTGCTTTGCCGGAAGGAGATGACCGACCTGTTTGCCGGCAGCGGCGCAGTATTAGGCCTGGATCGTTTCCCGGCATTGTACAACGAGTCCGATACCCTGATGCTATATGACGCAGACGGCGCGGTGATGCACGCCGTGGCTTATAATAAGAACTGGTATGGAGATGAGGAGAAGAAAAACGGTGGCTGGAGCCTGGAAATGATATCGGCGGCAGCACCCTGCACCGGTGCGGCCAACTGGCGTGCTGCGCTGGACCCTGCCGGCAGCACGCCGGGCCGCCCGAACTCCGTGGCCGGGCCCGGGGACACTACAGTGCCCCGCCTCGAACATGCCTCCCTGCAGGATAGCGCAACTATTTTGCTGCGCTTCAGTCATGCACTGGATAGCGCGCAGGCGGCCCAATCGGCCGGGTACCGCCTCCTGCCCGGCCCGGTAAGCATTGCCAGGGCGGTTCCGTTGTCACCCTTGTTCCAGGAAGTACAACTACATTTATCCAACCCCCTGGGCCTGGAAGGCGTGTACACGCTGGAAATGGCCGGACCAACAGACTGTAAAGGCGTACCTGTAACCGCCACTGCCACCCTGGCCCGGGCAGCAGCGCCGGATAGCGGCACGGTGCTGATCAGCGAGCTGCTGTTTGATGCCCGCTCACCTGCCCCGGAATTCGTGGAAATACATAATCCCGGCGCCCGGGCCATTGACCTGCAGCAACTGTATATCGCCCTGCTGGACGAGGATAGCCTTCCGCGCAGCAGCATGGCGGTAGGCACAGCCGGCGGCTTATTGCTGCCGGGGCAGTACCTGGCCCTTACGCGCGATCCGGCCGCCTTGTGCCGTTACTATACCTGCAAGGCATTTGATAATATACTGCAGGTGCCCGCCCTGCCCGCATTTCCCAATGAAGGAGGCACACTGGCATTGTATAACGGAGCCGGCCGCAGGGTGGATATCATGTTCTACTCGCCGGATATGCAACTGCCGCTGGCAGACAATGCCAAAGGCGTGTCCCTGGAGCGGCTCAGCTTCCAACGGCCTGCGCAGGACCCGCACAACTGGCATGCCGCCGCCGCCACCGCCGGCCATGCCACCCCGGGTAGCCCGAACTCCCAGCAACTGCTGCTGCAGGAGCTGCCGGGGGAGGTTACGGTACAGCCGGCCCTTTTCTCGCCGGATAACGATGGCATGGAGGATATGGCCGTTATTACCTGCCGCCTGCCCCGGCCCGGGTTTATTGGTAACATCACCGTATTCGACGCCCAGGGCCGCCCGGTGCGCCAATTGCTGCGCAATAGTGTGCTGGGCAATGAGGATACTATTATCTGGGACGGGCTTGGGGAAAATAAACAGTTGTTGCCTGTCGGTATATATATTATTTTTACTGAAATATTTGACCTGGAGGGAAGGATAAAGCGCTGGAAGCTGCCGGTAGCTTTGGTAAGAAGGATGAGTTAGGAGGTAGGAACCAGGACTTAATTTAATTTTTTATATTTGCGCTCCTAAAAATTTGAACATGCAGTACAGAGAAATTGTTGCAGTGACCGGTTTAGGCGGTTTGTTTCAATTAATAGCCAGTAAACAGGATGGCGCTATTGTCCGTTCCCTGGAGGACAAAAGCACCCGTTTTGTTTCATCCCGCGTCCATAACTTTACCCCGCTGGAAAGTATTGAAGTATTTACCACTGGTGATAATGTAAATCTTGCCGCCGTTTTCAAGGCCATGCAGGAAAAGGAAACTGAATTTCCGCTGGCAGACGCCAGGGATAATAATGCGATCAAAGCTTATTTCCGGAACGTGTACCCCACTTTTGACGAAGAAAAGGTGTACGTAAGCGATATGAAGAAGATGGTAAAATGGTATGCCATCCTCAAAGCCAATGATCTGCTGAAATTTGACGAGATACTGGCGGATGGCGAAGAAGCAGCAGAAGCAGCGGAAACGCCTGCTGCCGAACCTGCTGCAGAGCAGCCGGCCGCTGAAGCGGAAAAGCCGGCCAAAAAGGCCAAAGCGCCGAAAGCTGCCGCCAAAGAGGCAACAGCGGCGGACGCCGGCGACGCTCCTGCTGAAAAGCCCGCCAAAAAAACCAGGGCTAAGAAGGAAGAAGCGCCTGAAGGGGAAGCTGCACCTAAGAAAACCACCCGTAAGAAGAAGACGGAAGAATAATAGAAGAATATTAAATGATAAATGTAAAATTTCAAATGTAAAAGTTGGAGGACATGTCTTAATACAGCTTTACAGTCTTAATAGAACATAGCTACCAACTTTTACATTTTACATTTGAAATTTTACATTTATCATTTCTTCCCCTCTCTTTCCAAGCGTTATGCTTGGAATTTTTTATTTTAGTAAGATGGATACATTAAACGCAAATATTGAGAAACAACCCCGCAAATTTTTGCCGGAGAACTTTACGGTTACCTCCTGGGAAATCCTGCAGCCTTACTTTGAAGCCCTGCAGCAACGCCCGCTGAACAGCGTGCCGGACCTGGAGCAGTGGTTAAAGGACCTCAGCGAGCTGGATGCAGTGGTCAGCGAGGACGCCTGCTGGCGCCAGATCCGCATGACCTGCGATACTACCAATAAACAGTACGAAGAAGCTTTCACTTATTTCTGCATGGAAATACAGCCCCGGCTGCAGCCCTTTGCAGATGCGCTGAACCGTAAGCTGCTGGACAGCCCCTTGACCAAGGAGCTGGGCGCCGGCTATGACACTTACCTGCGCAGCGTGCGCAAGCAGGTAAAGCTGTTCCGCGAACAGAACGTGCCCCTGCTGGCGGAGCTGAGCGTAATGGCCCAGCAGTACGGCGTGGTGTCCGGTAAAATGACCATCGAGGTGAACGGGCAGGAATACACCCTGCAACAGGCCGCCAAGTTCCTGGAGAACAGCGACCGCGCCCTGCGGGAAGAAGTGTTCCGCAAAACCAATGAGCGCCGCCTGCAGGACCGCGATACCCTGGACCAGCTATATACTTCCCTGATAGGGAAGCGCGACCAGGTAGCCCAAAATGCCGGCTTTGCAAACTACCGCGACTATAAATTTGAAGACCTGGGCCGCTTTGACTATACCAAGGAAGACTGCTTCCAGTTCCACGCAGCGGTAAAAGAGCATATGCTGCCCCTGGTAAAGAACATCCTGGAGAGGCAGAAAGCCAAGCTGCAGCTCGATACCCTCCGACCCTGGGATACAGATGCCGAGCCGGCCGGCGTAAAACCGCTGGAGCCTTTTCAAACCGGCGAGGAGCTGATCACCCGGGCCATCGCCTGCTTTGACCAACTGGGGCCCTTCTTTGGCAACTGCCTGCGGGTAATGCAGCAAATGGGCCGGCTGGACCTGGAAAGCCGCAAAGGCAAAGCCCCCGGCGGTTACAACTGCCCCCTGGCGGAAACCGGCGTGCCATTTATTTTCATGAACGCGGCCGGCCAGATGAAAGACCTTACCACCATGGTGCACGAAGGCGGGCATGCCGTACATTCCTTCCTGAGCCATCACCTGCCGCTCAGCGCTTTTAAGGAATACCCGATGGAAATAGCGGAAGTGGCCAGCATGAGCATGGAGCTGTTCACCATGGACTACTGGGATATTTTCTTCAGTGATAAGGAGGAGCTGCGCCGTGCCAAAAGGCAGCAACTGGAGCGCGCCATCACCATCTTCCCCTGGATAGCCACCATTGACAAGTTCCAGCACTGGGTGTACGAGCATCCGCAGCATACGGTGGCAGAGCGTACCGATGCCTGGTTGGGCATCCTCAGGGAGTTCTCCCCGGAAGTAGTGGACTGGAGCGGGCTGGAAAACTACCGGGCCATTGGCTGGCAACGGCAGTTGCACCTGTTTGAAGTACCTTTCTATTATATTGAGTACGGCATTGCCCAGTTGGGCGCTATTGCCATGTGGAAGCAGTATAAGGAGAACAAACAGCAGGCCCTGGACAATTATGTAAAGGCACTGAGCCTGGGAAACACTAAAACATTACCGGAACTGTATGCAACGGCCGGTATCCGTTTTGACTTTTCACCGGCTTATGTGAAGGAGCTGGCGGATTTTGTACAGCAGGAAATGGAGGCGATTGGCTAATATACAGATGTATACTATTTACATTGTTTACATACCCCGCTTACCACTACCTCTACATTATGCGCGGCATAGCCTTTGGGAAGCGTGATGGAAGGTACATCTGTCTCGTCCAGGCAAAGCGTGTTGCCGCATTCCTCGCACCTGAAATGGATGTGATGGTCATGGTGATGATGTTCCGTGCATTCCGACTTGCACAGTGCATATCGCACGGAGGTATCTGTAGTAGGTATCTTATGGATAATGCCTTTATCCAGGAAAGCCTGGAGGGTACGGTAAATGGTTACCCTGTCAAAAGCCTGTCCCTGCAGCTTTTTTTCAAAATCGCCGTGCTCCAGCGCGCCATTACTTTTCATGAACAGATCCAGTATCTTCACCCGCGTTTCCGTAACGCTCAGGTGACTGCTGCGTAGTAACTGGTGGATCTGTTCCCTGTTATTTTTAGTCATGATAAAATTTAATTAGCTTCTTCTTCCATCAGCCGCCCGATGTCCCCGATCAGTTTATCTACATCTGGCTGTTTGGTGCCTTCGTATAATCCTCTCACGCGGCCTTCCCCGTCTACCAGTGCAAACCACTGGGTGTGCACAAAATCTTCCTCGCCGGTATAGGTGCCGTCATCTACCATGTAACCCTGCCGGGCCAGTTTGTACAGCTCTTTTTTGGTGCCGGTCAGGAACCACCAGTTGCGGGCGTCCGCGCCATGTTTGGCGGCGTAAGCCTTTAATACCGGTACGCTGTCATGGTCCGGGTCCACGGTATGGGAAAGGATGCGGAATTCCGGTTTGTCCTTGTAGGCGGCATATACCTTTTCCATGTTCTTGTTCATTTTGGGGCATATACCGGTACAGGTGGTAAAGAAATATTCCGTTACGTATATTTTTCCTTTCACATCGTCATCAGTAATGGTCTTTCCCTCCTGGTTGGTAAACGAAAATCCGCCCACGGTATGGCCCGGGCTACCCAGCACGGGTAGTTTTTCCTTGCCAAAAAAGCTGCCTGTTTCGTCCATGATCACGAATCCTGCGTATCCCAGGAAAGCAATGGTCAGCAGCACAAAGAAAGTAGTATAGAATATCGCCTTTTTTGACATAAGCCCTGCTAGTTGATTACCTGCAAAGGTACGACAAAAACAGTTGGCCGCTACTGTGTTGCTTCCGCTCCGTCCAGGTTGTAATACAGCTCGTAAATATTTTTTTCATTCAGGCGCAGCCGGCCGGTAAAGGTCAGGTAATCATCCGTTTTGAACCGGGGATGTCCCGGTTTCAGTTGCAGGGCCATCACGGATTCCGGGCCGGCGCCTCCGCAAAAGAAGCAGGCGTTATTGGGGTTGGCGGAGAGCACGTAGATGCCGCCCTTTACATCCAGGGGTATCACATAACCGGAAATGCGGATGTAAGCTCCGTTCAGGGATTTGATGCCCCGGCTGAACTGGGGGTACAGCATGGGCATGTCCAGTTTGTCGTCCCAGATCCGGTTGAACACCACGTCTTTCAGTTGCCGCCAGCTAACGGGCCGGGGATCTTTGTCCTGCTCAGGAGCAGGGTCGGGCGGCGGCGCTGTTGTAGTATGCCATGGCAGGGGCGACGCGGCATACCGGTAAGCCGGGGCGGACAGGGCTGCTTCCCGCAGCAGCAGGAACCGCTGCAGGTAACTGCTGCCGGCATGGCGGCAGTAGCGGGACAGGTCGGTACAGGCCACCAGCAGCAGTGCGGCGGCCAGCAGCAGGTAACGTTGTGTGGTATTACGCATGGGACAAAGTTTTTGAAATGTTCAGCCGGAAGGCCCGGATACCGGGCAGCAGGGCGGCCAGCAGGCATACCAGCAATACCAGCAGCGCTATGCCGGCTTCCCCGGCACCGGGCTGCCACCAGTGCTGCAGCACGTAATGGAACTGCTGCGCCAGTCCCGGTTGCAGGGCAGCCAGTATGCCCCTGCTCAGGAGATAGCCGCCGGCAATGCCCGCCACTCCCAGTAAGGCAGCTTCCGTAAGCACTAGCGCCAGCAATCGCGCGCGGCCGGCGCCCAGGCTGCGCAGCAGGGCCAGCTCATAACGCCGCTCCTGTAAGGATTGCAGCAGCATAAAGAAGATGCTGCAGGCGGCCAGCGCCATCAGCAGCCAGCCTATCAGGCGCAGTAGCTGTATGCCGCTGCCCATCAGGGACAGCAGCCGGTTCACCTCGATGGCCGGTACGGCCGCCTGCAGGCGCGTATGGGTATTGATCCAGCGGGGCAACTGCAGTTGCGCCATCGGGTTACGGAATTGCAGCAGCACGGCCGTTACCTGGCGGGCGCTGTCGCTGGCAGGCTCCCCTGCTTCCGTGTGGTGCTCCTCCTCCTCCTGGTGATGATGGTCATGGATGTCCCATACGCTGTTGAGGGAGGTGAGGATCACCTGGTCCAGTACATTACCCGCCGGGGCCAGTATGCCGCTTACCGTGTAAGGATGGCCTTCGTGCACATGCCCTTCTGCGCCCAGGCCATGCATGCCGTTGAACCGGTCGCCAATGCCCAGGTGGTAACGCGCCGCCACGGCGCTGCCCAGCACCGCTTCCATGGAATGGCGGAACATCCGCCCCTGCGCCATCTGTCCGCCGTAGTGGCGGATGTAGTCAGGAGTGGTGCCCACAATCCGGAAGCCCTGGTAGCTGTCGCCCAGCGACAGCGGGATGGCGGCGCGCACCATGGGGTGCTGCATCCAGGGCTGCGCCTCCCGCAGGGGGATATTCCCGGTAGGCGCATCGATATGGTAAACGGATGAAAGGATCAGTTGTAAAGGGCTGCCTTTGGCCCCCAGCACCATGTCAATGCCGGCTACGTTCTGTTCAAACTGCCGGCCGGCCTGTGCCTGTACCAGCAGCAGTAATGCCAGCATGCCGCTGGCGCAGGTAAGCAGCAGCCAACTGGTAATGCTGCGCAGCGGGCGGTGTAATAAGTTGCGGACGGCGATAGTAAGGATCATCATAATGGTAATGCAGCCAGGCCGGCCTGCGGCTCCGGCATTGCGGTTTGTTGATGGAATAATGCTTTCAGGCGGTTGTCGTGTGTAACGATCACCAGCGCCGCCTGCTGTTGCCGGGCCTGTTGCTGCAGCAGCCGGGCCACTGCCATGCAATTGTCATCATCAAGGCTGGCGGTAGGCTCGTCCGCCAGTATCAGCGGGGGCGCCGGCAGCAGGGCGCGGGCGATGGATACCCGCTGCTGCTCGCCCTGGCTCAGGCGGGCAGGGTATTGCCGCAGCAGTTGATGGATGCCCAGAGCGCGCGCCAGTACTGCTACCTGTTTGGATGCGGCCGGCTGCCGGGCCAGGCGCGCTGCCAGCAGCAGGTTGTCCCGCACCGTCAGCGCAGCCATGAAATGGGATTGCTGGTAAACAATGCCGATGTGCCTGCCCCGGAAGCGGTCCATTTGTGCAACCGGTAAGTTGTTAATAACAGTATCGTCTATACGTATTTCTCCTGCGTCCGGCAGCAGCAGCCCTGCCAGCAGGTGCAGCAGCGTGGTTTTGCCGGAGCCGGACGGGCCGGTGATCAGCAGCACCTCCCCGGCGCTGCATTGCAGGGGCGGGAACGTAAATGCCCGCTGCCCGTAATGGTATTGCAGATGCGTGGTTTGCAGCATGGTACCTGGTATTTGATGGCTGCTGTAAAAGTAGTCAAAAAAAATTTATTTGCAACAACGTTGCAAAAAATACATAGTTTTGCGAGGTAAATAAACTGATCATATGCCATATAACCGTTTGCGAAAACTGAACCTGGATGCGCTGGGCATCGGCGCTTCCCTGATCTGCGCCATACACTGCGCCGTGCTGCCGCTGCTGGTCACCATACTGCCCCTGTTAGGACTGGAAATACTGGAGAACGAAAAACTGGAGTACGGCCTGCTGGCCTTTACATTGTTTGTAGGCGGGGCCTCGCTGTTCAGGGGGTACCGCTACTGCTACCATCATGTAAGGCCGCTGCTGTTGTTTGCCCTGGGCTTCCTCCTGTTACTGTCCGGGCATTTCCTGGCAGCCGGTCATTGGGAGCCGGTGTTCATTTCCACCGGCGCGCTGCTCATTATTACCGCGCATACCTGGAACCTGCGGGCCTCCCGGCACTGCAAAGTATGTAACCACGATCACAACAAATAATGAAGATCAATCCAGGCACGATACTGTCAACAAAAATTTCTTACGAATGAAAAAATTACCCGTTACCGTATTGAGCGGTTTTTTAGGCGCGGGGAAAACCACCCTGCTGAACCATGTGCTGCACAACCGCGAGCAGTTGCGCGTGGCCGTCATTGTAAACGATATGAGCGAGGTGAACATAGACGCGCAAATGGTAAAGAACCAGCAGGTGCTGCACCATACCGAAGAACAGTTGGTGGAAATGAGCAACGGCTGTATATGCTGTACGCTGCGGGAGGACCTGCTGCGCGAGGTGGCCGCCCTGGCAGCGCAGCAGCGGTTCGATTACCTGCTGATAGAATCCAGCGGCATATCGGAGCCCCTGCCCGTGGCGCAGACTTTCTGCTACCAGGATGAAAGCAACGGTATAGACCTCAGCCGCGTAAGTCGCCTGGATACCCTGGTAACGGTGGTGGATGCCTATAACTTCAGCCGCGACTATAACAGTATTGCGCTGCTGCAGGACAGGGGCCTGACGGACGATGCGGAGGACCGGCGCACTATTGTGAACCTGCTTACGGAACAGGTGGAGTTTGCCAATGTAGTTGTGCTGAACAAATGCGACCTGGTAACGCCCACCTTGCTGAACACCCTCAAGGCAGTGCTGCGCAAGCTCAATGCCTCCGCGCGCATTATCGAGGCGGTGAATGGCGCAGTGCCTTTGCAGGAGATACTGAACACCGGCCTGTTTGATTTTGAAAGTACTGCTCAGAGCGCCGGCTGGATAGCGGCCCTGGAAACCGACCACACGCCGGAAACAGAGGAATATGGCATTTCTTCCTTTGTATACCGCAGCCGGCAGCCCTTTCACCCGGAGCGCCTCTGGCAGTATGTGAATGAAGCATGGCACGCCAACATCCTGCGCAGCAAAGGGTTGCTGTGGCTGGCCTCCCGGCCGGATGTAGCGGTGAACTGGAGCCAGGCCGGCGGCTCCTTACGGGCAGACAGGGCGGGCTACTGGTGGTGCGCTATTCCCCGTCACCGCTGGCAAATGGAGGGGGCGGACTATGAGCAACTGATGCAACGCTGGCACCCCGTGTTTGCAGACCGTTATAACGAGATCGTGATCATTGGGCAGGAACTGGAGCAGGAGCGCATTCAACAGGAGCTGGATGCCTGCCGTTGCTCCCCGCAGGAAGTAGCGCTGTGGCAGCAGGGGCATGCTTTTAAAGACCCGTTCCCGGCATTATGACCTTTTTTTATAGGCAGTAAAAAGCGTGCTTTTCAAAGCCCGGTGGGCAATAAGCGGATCAAGAGCACGGTAAAATTTAGGCTAACCTAAAAATAAATTTAGAATAACTGTAGTTTAAAATATAATTTTAACGCAGAAAAAATTTGATATGGTTAAATCTATACGCCTGATACTATGCTTATGCCTGCTGACCGTTACTGCCGCACAGGCGCAAAACGCCTCCACCGGGCGGCTGAAAGGTTCGGTGCAGGCGGACGGTAAGCCGGTGCCCTTTGCCAGCATTGGATTTACAGGTATGAAGACCGGTACGGTCACGGACAGCGCCGGGGTATATGAGCTGGCAGCCCTGCCGGCCGGCCGGCATGTGCTGCAGGTGAGCGCGGTGGGTTATGTAAAGTACGCGCAACCGGTGCAGGTGAAGGCTGGTGGCACCACCCGCCTGGATGTGCGGCTGCAGCCCACCGCTTCCAGCCTGAACGAGGTAGTGGTGACCGGAACGCTGAAGCCGGTGTCCAAAATGGAAAGCCCCGTGCCGGTGGATGTGTACACCCCGGTGTTCTTCCGCAAGAACCCTACGCCCAGCCTTTTTGACGCCCTGCAGAATATAAACGGGGTAAGGCCGCAACTGAACTGTAACGTGTGCAACACCGGCGATATCCATATCAATGGCCTGGAAGGTCCCTATACCATGGTGATGATAGACGGCATGCCGATTGTGAGCGCCCTTTCTACCGTATACGGCCTGTCGGGTATTCCCAACAGCCTGGTAGAGCGGGTAGAGATCGTGAAAGGCCCGGCCTCCACCTTATACGGCTCGGAAGCGGTGGCGGGGCTCATTAACATTATTACGAGGGACCCTGCTACCGCCCCCTCGCTCACCGCCGACGTGTTCAGCACTTCCTGGCGCGAGTATAATGCAGACCTGGGCCTGCGCCTGAAAGCCGGCAAGGCCCGGGGCCTGCTGGGGGTAAACTACTTCAACTACCAGCACCCGGTGGACAATAACGGCGACGGCTTTACCGACGTGACCCTGCAGCATCGCATCTCTGTTTTCAACAAATGGATCTTCCCCCGTCGCCATCACCGGGTGGCGTCCCTGGCGGCCCGTTATTACTACGAGGACCGCTGGGGCGGGCAAATGCAGTGGGATTCGCACTGGCGCGGTACAGACAGTGTTTACGGGGAAAGCATCCGCACCAACCGCGTGGAGGTGATCGGCGCTTACCAGTTGCCCCTGCGGGAAAAGATCATGCTGCAGTACTCCTTTAATATACATGACCAGAATTCTGCCTATGGCAACACCTGGTTCCTGGCCAATCAAAAGATCGCCTTTGCGCAATTGACCTGGGACAAGCAGTTGGGCCGTCACAACCTGCTCACCGGTATTCCCTTCCGCTATACTTATTATAATGACAATACCGTAGCTACGCCTTCCGCTACTAATACCTACCTGCCGGGCGTGTTTGTGCAGGATGAGCTCAAACTGCACCCGCATCACACGCTGCTGCTGGGCATGCGGTATGATTATAATTCCGTGCATGGCAACATTTTCACGCCCCGCTTTGCCTACAAGTGGGCGCCTACGGACCAGGATGTGCTGCGCCTCAACTTTGGCACCGGCTACCGCGTAGTGTCTGTTTTCACGGAAGATCATGCCGCGCTGACGGGCGCCCGCACCGTAGTGATCACCGAAGACCTGCGGCCGGAAAAAAGCTGGAACCTGAACCTAAACTATGTGAAGAAGATCAGCCTGAACAATGCCTTCCTGGGCCTGGATATGTCTGCTTTCTACACCCGCTTCAGCAACAAGATCATCCCGGACTATGATACCAGCCCGGACTCCATCATCTACAGCAACCTGAACGGGCATGCCATTTCCCGGGGCCTGAGCCTGAATGCAGACCTGGCCTTTTCCTTCCCGCTGAAAGTGCTGGCCGGCGCTACGCTGATGGATGTGTATACGGTGGAGAATAACGGGGGAAAAACCGTGAAGGAACGGCCCATGCTCACGGAAAAGGTAGCCGCTACCTGGACGGTGTCCTACACCATTCCCAACTGGGCGCTTAGCATCGATTATACGGGTAACCTGTACGGGCCTATGCGCCTGCCCCTGCTGGGCGACCTGGACCCCCGGCCCGCGAACTCGCCGGTGTGGAGCCTGCAGAACATCCAGTTGACCAAAAGATTTGCCGGTGGCTGGGAAGTATATGGAGGGGTGAAGAACCTGCTCAATTTTACGCCGCGTAAAGACGCTATTGCCCGGCCTTTCGATCCATTTGACAAGCATGTTAGCTATGACCGGGACGGGAATGTGCTGCCTACGCCGGATAACCCTTATGCGCTCACCTTTGATCCCAGCTACGTGTATGCGCCTAACCAGGGGATCCGCGGATTTTTAGGAGTGAGGTGGACAGTGGTGAAGTAAAAGGCTACATTTTCAGTCCCAGCTTAATGCCCAGTTGCAGGCTTGGCAGCACGCTTACCAGCCGGCCATCATCCTTTTGTACCGTACCGCTGTTGTTGTTGAAATTGGTGTAGTGGTATACCTTGCTGCGGATACCCAGGCCCAGGTAGGGGTCAAAAACGATCTTGCCGCGGGTAAACTGTCTCCCCAGCAGGAACTGCAGCCCATATACGTTCTTGCTGGCGGATTCTTTGTACATGGCGTCGTTGATCTCTACGTCCTCGTTGGGGTAAAATATCTTTTTGTAGAACAGTACCGGTTGAAAATAGGTACCGCCTGCCCGGGATGCGCCTTCGTAAATGGAAAAGATGTACCAGCGCAGCCCGGCCCGGAAGCCCAGGCCCCGGCCTTCCACGAACTGTTCCGTGCTGATGTCGGGTTTCTTTTGCCCGAAATCTATCTTTTTAGCCAGTATATAGTCCGGGTAATCTGTATAAATGCCGGTAACGCCCAGCTCCACGCTCAGTTTTTCCGTCAGCTCCTGTTCAATATAAATATCCAGTTCATTGATCAGGGTGGTTACGTTGGCTTTTATATAAGTACTGTTGCTGAAGGTAGTAGGTTTGTGCTGTGCCCGGGAGAGCAGGCTGCAGCAACATAGGAATAATAAAACTGGTAGCGTTCTTTGCATAGCATCAGTTAAAAAGCGGCTAACAGCTAACTGTTAACAGCTTCAGTTAAGACAATAATCGTTCCACAATTAGCGGGTACCAGGTATGTTCCAGCAACTGTATTTTCTGCGCTAGGCTGGCCGCCGTATCCTCCGGCAACACTACGCAACGTTCCTGCAGTATGGTAGCGCCGTCGTCATACTTTTCATTCACGTAGTGAATGGTGATGCCGCTTTCTTTTTCGCCCGCGGAGATCACAGCCTCATGCACGAAATGTCCGTACATGCCTTTACCGCCATACTTGGGCAGCAGGGCAGGATGTATATTAATAATACGGTTGGCAAATGCCTGCACCAGGTTGGCCGGCACCTTCCACAGGAACCCTGCCAGTACGATCAGGTCTATCTGCTCCTGCTGCAGCAGCTTTACGTAATGATCGGTATGGAAGAAAGGCTCCTTTTCAATCAGTATGGCCTGAATGCCCTCTTTTTCTGCAATCTGCAGCACACCCGCCCCTGGTTTATTGCACAGGATCAATGTAACCCTGGCCATGTCGGAATGCTTGAAATGATCGATTATCTTTTGAGCGTTGCTGCCTGCGCCTGAAGCAAAAATGGCGATATTTTTCAATGCGGATACAATTTTGCGAGAGCAAAATAAATGAATAATTAATAATTAAGAATTAATAATCGTAACACCAGCCTTTCAACGAAACACCGGTGCTACAAGTATTATTAATTGTTAATTATTAATTCCTACAGGGACTCTCCACAACCCGTGTAAGTCCTATCCTTAAACTGCACCTCTACGGTGTAGGGGCGCATAAAACCGCTCATATCGTCCATGCAGGCACGCTGGCGGATGGTGAGGATCAATTCGGCCTTTTCCGTTTTGGCGGTGTATACCTGCAGGGTATCTGTATTGGGCCGGGGCCGTGGCGTAGGTGCGCGGAGGGAGTCCCCTTCCTGGTTGAGGAAGAAGAGCGTTTTTTGCCGGTCCAGCTCCAGTGTCCAGCCCGGCTCGTTGCCTACCGCCCAGAAATCGGCCCCGGCCGCCGCCTTTTCCTGAAGCCGGGCATAATTGCCGCCGCCTTCCACCGGCCTTAATATATAATTATCTGCCAGCATCCCGGTGATGCGGTGACCTTCCTGGTCCAGGTGATAGAGTTTCCCATCCTGGAACAGGAACCGCTGCGGTTGCTCCCGCAGCAGGCGCACAATGGAGTCGTTCTCCAATTGCCAGCGGCCGGTATCAATGAAGGCCTTGTGGTGGTTACGGTCGCGGTATGCCCGTAATTCCCGGTAGTGATGATCTTCATACAGGCTTAACTGGTAATCAATGCCCGGGCAGTCTGCACAGGGCAGTACACCCTGGTAGCTGCCGGCAGCTTTGGCGGAGGGGCCTGTAATGCCGGCTCCGGGGGAGGCAGCGGCGCTGCTGTCTGCCTGCTCCTGTTCCCGGGGACCGCCGCTGTTGCAGGCTGTTAGTATGCCCAGCATGACTGCTAAAAGAAGGGTTTGGTAATGCATGGGGGAATATTTTTTTAGCGGGTTTATTAAAATTACGTGAATTAGCGGTAAAAATCATGCAGCGGACACACCATATTAATATAGGGAAGCAGGAGCCTTATATAAATATTTTCATTACATGATATTTATCATAAAATAATCCCTTTAAAGTTGTTATGTATAGATAAAACACTCAACAATGCAACTAATAAATTTTTTAATTGTTGATAAATTGTCAACATTGTGTCTTATTTTTGCTGGCACTTTTAAGAAACTAAGGTCAAATCTAAACTTAATAGGCTGTGTATCGTCGTGTTTCCATTCGTTTGCGTAAGCATTTTGTGAGTGTTCTTATCCTATGCGCGGGTCTTGTACTCTCGGTTTCAACAACAGTTAAAGCAGCAGATCCAAGCGCGGGTAAAACACTATTCCAGCAGAATTGTGCATCCTGTCATAATGTACATAAAAGAGTGACAGGTCCTGCGCTGAAAGGGGTACAGGAGCGGTGGCCCAGCGGTGAGCTGTTGCACCAGTGGATCCGTAACTCTGCTGCGGTACTGGCTACCGGGAATGAGTACGCAACAAACCTGTACAACGAGTACAACAAGCAGGCCATGCCTGCCTTCCCTTCTTTTACCGATGAAGATATTGATAATATCCTGGCCTATATAGCACAGGAAAGCACTAAGGAGCAGGGCGGCGCGCAGGCAGGTACCGGTGCTGCTGCCGGTGGTGCAGCCCAGGACTCAGGCGACAACAGCCTGCTGTTCGGCATTATTACCCTGGTACTGGCCATCGTAGCGCTGATACTGATGCAGATCAACAGCAACCTGAATAAGCTGGCTGCTGATAAAGAAGGCGTAGCTACCCCGGAACCTGTACCTTTCTACCGCAATAAAGCCTACATCGCACTGGGCATTGTGGTGTTGTTCATTGTAGGCGGTTACTTCACTATTAACGGCGCTATCGGCCTGGGCCGCCAGAAAGGCTACATGCCGGAGCAGCCCATTCACTACTCTCACAAGGTGCACGTAGGCATGAACCAGATCAACTGCCTTTACTGCCACGCCGGCGCTGAAAAGAGTAAGCACGCCATGATCCCTTCCGAGAATATCTGTATGAACTGTCACAAGGCCATCAGCGAGTACACCGGCCCGGACCTGTTCACCGCAGAAGGCAAGAAGATCAATGGCACCGCGGAAATACAGAAACTGTACGACTACGTAGGCTGGGACCCGCAGCAGCAACAATACACCAAACCCGGCAGACCTATAGAATGGACCCGGATCCACACCCTGCCCGACCATGTATACTTCAATCACTCTCAACACGTAGTGGCCGGCAAACAACAATGCCAGACCTGCCACGGACCTATACAGGATATGGACGAAGTGCACCAGTTTGCCGAGCTGTCCATGGGCTGGTGTATCAACTGTCACCGTACTACCAAAGTGCAGTTCGCCGAGAACAAGTATTACAGCATTTTTGAGAAGTTCCACCAGGAAGTTAAAGACGGCAAGATCGACAGCGTTACCGTTGAAATGGTGGGCGGCACAGAATGCCAGAAATGTCACTATTGATCAATAAGAAACAAGAAAAAAGAAATAAGAAGTAAGAAGTACGAAATAGGAAGTACCACTTAAAATTCGCGCTACCGTCCTACATCCTACTTCATACATCCCATATCAAATTAAAATCATGGAGCAGAAAAAGTATTGGAAAGGCTTGGAGGAGTTGAACGATACCAAAGGGCATCAGGAGATTGTGAAAAATGAATTCCAGGAAGACCTGCCGTTTGCAGAAGGAGAAAGCCTGTTGAACGCTACTACGCCTCGCCGGGATTTCCTGAAGTACCTGGGTTTCACCACCGCTGCCGCTACCATTGCCGCTAGCTGTGAGATACCGGTTAAAAAGGCCATCCCTTATGTTAACAAGCCGGAGGAGATCACACCCGGCGTACCGAACTATTATGCTTCTACCTATGCAATAGACGGTGAATATGTGCCTGTAGTGGTAAAAACCCGCGAAGGCCGTCCTATAAAAATAGAAGGTAACACGCTCAGCTCCGTAACCGGTGGCTCTACTACCGCCAGGGTGCAGGGCGCTGTACTGAGCCTTTACGATACCGCCCGCCTGCGTTATCCTACCATTAACGGTACGGAAACCACCTGGGCAGAGCTGGACAAACAGGTGAGCGCCGCCCTCAACGGGCTGGGTGGCCGCCCGGTAGTGGTGCTTAGCTCCACGATACTCAGCCCCTCTACCAAAAAGCTGATCGGCGAGTTCCTGTCCAAATATCCCGGCTCCCGCCATGTTACTTACGACGCAGTGTCTTACTCCGGTATGCTGCTGGCCAATGAGGCCGCCTACGGTAAAAGGGCGCTGCCTTCCTACCACTTCGAGAACGCAAAAGTGGTAGTAAGCCTGGCCGCCGATTTTCTCGGCACCTGGTTAAGCCCTGCCGAATTCTCCAAACAATACGGCGCTACCCGCAAGATCAACGCTGAGAAGCCGGAAATGAGCAAGCATTTCCACTTCGAAAGCATGATGAGCCTCACCGGCGCCAATGCGGACGAAAGATATACGCACAAACCTTCTGAGACCGGCGCTGTAGCCCTGGCCCTGTATAACGCCCTCAGCGGCGGCACGGTAAGCGGCATTGCAGACAAACGCCTGGCGGAAGGCATACAGAAAGCCGCCAAAGCGCTGCAGGCCAACCAGGGCAAAGCGCTGGTAGTGGCCGGCTCCAATGACGTGAACGTACAACTGATCGTAAACGCCATCAATAACCTGGTAGGCGCTAACGGTACCACCATTGACTGGGCTACTACCTCCAACTACCGCCAGGGCATAGACAGCGATATGGCGCAGTTGGTGAACGACCTGAATGCAGGCAGCATCGGCGCCCTGCTGATCAACGGCGTAAACCCGGTGTACGATTACTTTGACGGTAAGAAATTTGTCGACGGCCTGAAGAAAGCCGCGCTGACCATTACCTTCAACGATAGAAAAGACGAGACTTCCGAGCTCTGTAAATATGCCGCTCCCGACCATCACTTCCTCGAAAGCTGGAACGATGCGGAAGGCAAAACCGGCTACTACAGCTTTACACAGCCTACCATAGCGCCCCTGTTCAAAACCCGCGCCTTCCAGGACTCCCTGCTGGTATGGGGTGGCAACAGCACCTCCAACTGGGTGGATTACCTGAAGGGCGAATGGATGACCAGGCTGGGCGGCCAGGAAGCATGGGATAAAGCCCTGCAGGATGGCGTGATAGAGCCCGCTACGGCTCCCGCCCTGGCAGGCGCTGCCTTTGCCGGCGATGTAGCTGCTGCTACTGCTAAGATCAGCAGCGCAAAGAAAGGCGGCAAGCACGAGCTGGTGCTGTATGAAAAAGTAGCGATCGGTAACGGTAAGATGGCCAACAACCCCTGGCTGCAGGAAATGCCCGACCCGATCACCCGCGCTACCTGGGACAACTACGCCTGCGTATCCAACAAACTGGCGCAACAGTATGGTATGGAGCTGGGCGACGACTACGAGATCAATGCCGGTAAAAAGGTATTGAAGATAAAAGCGAACGGTAAGGAAATAGCACTGCCCCTGCTGATAGTGCCGGGCATGCATCCTGACGTGATCGCCATTGCAGTGGGCTACGGCCGCAACAAGAATGCGGGCAAGGCTGCCGGCGAGGTAGGTAAGAACGCCTATCCCCTGGTAAGCTACAACGGCCAGACCTTTGACTACTTTGCGCCTGATGTAACGGTAGAAGCTACCGGCGAAAAGTACGACATCGGCATGACGCAAACCCACAACAGCTACGAAGGCCGTCCCATCATCAAGGAAACCACCCTCGAAGAGTTCATCAGGCACCCGAAAGCCGTGAACGAAGACCGCGAGGAGCTGGCCAAATACGGTAAGGATTTTCGTGCAGACGCTACTTTATATCCCGACTACCCTTACCCGGGTATCAAATGGGGCATGTCCATAGACCTGAACACCTGCTTTGGCTGCGGCGCCTGTACCATTGCCTGCCAGGCAGAGAACAACGTGTCCGTAGTAGGGAAGGAGGAAGTGATCAAGGCGCACGAAATGCACTGGATCCGCATTGACCGTTACTTCAGCGGCGATGTGGATAACCCGGAAGTAGTGTTTCAGCCCATGCTGTGCCAGCACTGCGATAACGCGCCCTGTGAGAACGTTTGCCCGGTGGCAGCTACCATGCACAGCTCTGAAGGCATTAACCAGATGGCGTACAACCGTTGTATCGGTACCCGCTACTGCGCCAACAACTGCCCGTATAAAGTACGCCGCTTCAACTGGAGGGACTGGAATGGTGCAGACAGCTTCGAGAACAACCTGTACGATGTATCCGATATGAACGACAACCTTACCCGCATGGTGCTGAACCCCGATGTGGTGGTTCGCAGCCGCGGTGTAATGGAAAAATGCTCCTTCTGCGTACAGCGCCTGCAGGACGCCAAGCTGGCCGCCAAGAAAGAAGGCCGCCCGGTGAAAGATGGCGAGGCAAAAACCGCCTGCCAGCAAGCCTGCGCCGCAGACGCCATCGTATTCGGTAACGTGAACGATAAGGAAAGCCGCATCGCCAGAATACGTAACGAAGAGCAGAAAGAAAGGCTGTACTATGTACTCGAAGAGATCCATACCCTGCCTTCTGTTAACTACCTGGCGAAGATCAGGAACAAGGATGCCGCTCCGAAAGCTGCAGCCGGTCATCATGAAGAAGCGCATCACGGATAGGATGCAGGAAGTAAGAATTACGAAGTTTGAAGTAAGTAGAAAAAGCGATCATAAAAAAGATAAGGGCTGAGAGCTAAATGCTACGCAGCTACACAGCTAAAAGCTTTAAGAATCATGCATTTAAAGTACGAATCCACACTGAGAGAACCTTTAGTTGATGGGGTAAAGGATTATCACAAGGTAACCGAAGATATCATCGGCCCCATTGAAGCCAAGCCCGGAAAATTGTGGTATGTGGGCTTTTTCATATCGCTGTCGTTATTGGCCTTCGGCGCGTTCTCTGTATTTTGGGAAGTATACTTCGGGATTGGTGTGTGGAATCTGAACAGAACCATAGGCTGGGGTTGGGATATCACCAACTTCGTATGGTGGGTAGGTATCGGCCACGCCGGTACGCTGATCTCCGCCATCCTCCTGCTGTTCCGCCAGGGATGGCGTACCGGTGTGAACCGTGCGGCAGAGGCCATGACCATCTTTGCGGTAATGTGCGCCGGCCAGTTCCCCATCTTCCACATGGGACGTGTATGGATGGCCTTCTTTGTGCTCCCTTATCCTAACACCCGCGGCCCGGTATGGGTAAACTTCAACTCTCCGCTGCTGTGGGACGTGTTCGCAATCTCTACCTATTTCACCGTATCACTGCTGTTCTGGTACTCCGGCCTGCTCCCTGACTTTGCTACCGTGCGTGACAGGGCAAAGACCAAGCTCCGCAAGCTGCTGTATGGCATCGCTTCTTTTGGCTGGACCGGCTCCACCAAGCACTGGCAGCGTCACGAAGCATTATCGCTGGTACTGGCCGGTTTGTCCACTCCCCTGGTACTTTCCGTACACACCATCGTATCCTTTGACTTTGCTACCTCTGTAATACCGGGCTGGCACACCACCATCTTCCCTCCCTACTTTGTGGCGGGCGCCATCTTCTCCGGTTTTGCCATGGTGCAGACATTGCTGATCATTACCCGTAAAATATTACACCTGGAAGATTACATCACCATCGGTCACATGGAGGCCATGAACAAGGTGATTGTGCTGACAGGCTCTATCGTAGGTTGCGCGTACCTTACCGAGCTCTTCATGGCCTGGTACGGCGCGGTGCCTTACGAGTTCGATACCTTCTATAAATACCGTGCGGCAGGCCCCCTGGGCTGGTCTTACTGGATCATGATGACCTGTAATGTGATCACCCCGCAGGTGTTCTGGTTCCGTAAAATGAGAAGGAATATCATGGTGACCTTCATCATGTCCATCATCGTGAACATCGGTATGTGGTTTGAGCGCTTTGTGATCATCTGTACCTCCCTGTACCGCGATTACCTGCCCTCAAGCTGGTCTTACTACCGTCCGTCCTGGCCAGAGGTGGGCTTCTACCTGGGAACGTTTGGCCTGTTCTTTACCTGTTATTTCCTGTTTGCCAAATACTTCCCGGTAATTGCCGTAGCGGAGATCAAGCATGTGCTGAAGACTTCCGGCGAAAGCTTCAAGAACGATATGACGAAATACGAACAGGAAAGCGCGGATAAGTTTGCGCATGACGTAGCGCATGCACACTAAGCCTTCAATTTGGAATTTGGGCTTTGGAATTAGGAATTTGTTACTTGTTTTCTGGAATTTGAATTTTTTAAAAATATGGCTGCAAAAAAATTTGTTGTAGGTTGTTTTGATGATGAGGCGGTGTTGTTTCCGGCAGTAAAGAAAGTACGTGCCGCAGGGTACAAGATCCATGATGTATACACCCCCTTTCCGGTGCATGGCCTCGATCATGCCATGGGCCTGAGAGAGACCAGCCTGCATACCGCTGGGTTCATATACGGTATTACCGGTACTACCACAGCCCTGTCTTTCATGAGCTGGGTGTTTACCACGGACTGGCCGATGAACATAGGCGGTAAGCCGCACTTCTCCCTGCCGGCGTTCATACCGATCACTTTCGAGCTGACGGTACTGTTCTCCGCCGTAGGTATGGTGCTTACTTTCTGCTACCTGTGCCAGTTGGCGCCGTTTGTAAAGAAGCACGTTTTCCATCCGCGCCAGACCGATGATAAATTTGTAATGGCCATAGAGGTGACCGGCAAGACCGGCGCAGATGAGCTGAAGAATTTCCTCACCGCCGCCGGCGCGCATGAAGTGCATGAGCAGACCGCTGAAACCGGCTGGTGGCTGGGCCGCTTTGACCGTGAGGACCGCCTGTTCAACGAGCAGCCGGCCCCGCTGAACGCATAAAATTTGTAAAACGAAAGACGAAGAACATTCTGATAAATAAACAGATGAAAAGGACTTCCAACATATTAGTATTTGCTGCTTTGGCAGGCGGAGCTTTACTGGCGGCCTGTAACACAGGCGAGAACCACAGAAAGCCCGGCAGGATCTATATGCCGGATATGTATGATTCCCGTGCGTACGAATTTTACAGCCCGCGCCTGGCCGGCCTCAAGCCGGTGGAAGGTACGGTGAAGAGAGGAGAGCTGCTGCCCTACCACGTAAAAGAGGGCGATACTGCGCTGGCCAATACTATAAAGAATCCGCTTACCAACATTACCGAGGCTGACCTGGCAGAAGCAAAACGTATATACAATATCTATTGCGGTATCTGTCATGGCACCAACCTGGATGGTAACGGCCCCCTGTACAAGGGCGGGGAGGGTCCTTTCCCGGCCGCTCCGGCCAACCTGGCTGCCGGCGGTCCCAAGGCGCATTTAACGCAGGGACGCCTGTTCTACGTAATGACCTATGGCTGGAATACCATGGGCAGCTACGCCAGCCAACTGGACCGGGAGCAACGCTGGAAAATTGCCGCTTACATCAAGAGCGTGCAAGGTGAAAAAATAGTGCCTGCCCCGGATGCGGCTCCTGTTACAGAAACGGCATCACCGGCGGCATCCGACGGCGATACCACCCAGGTAAAAGAATAGGCAATAATATTTAGCCAGGTTTAAAACAAAAAAAGAGAAAAAGTTAACAGAACTACATTTGAAACCAATCCGCCGGCTTGCGGAGACGTTCCATCTGACCAAATAAAAAGACAAATTAGCAACAGATGAAAGACCAATTTGTAGTACCAGCAAAATTGAGAACGGCCAGTTTCGTGTTAATGGGCATTGGCGTACTCACATTATTGATCGGTTTAGTGGCCCTGGGAGGCGAGCATGGCGCTACCCGTTTTTGGGCTGGCATCCTGCAGAACAGTACTTTCTTTTTGCTGGTAGCACTGGCCAGCACCTTCTTTATTGCAGCTACTACATTGGCGCATGGCGGTTGGCAACTGGCCTTCCGTCGCGTACCGGAAGCTATCTCCATGGCAGTGCCGGTGCTGGGTGCTATTGTTTTTATCGTGCTGATGATCATCGTGTTCGGTGGCAAGGATCATATCTACCACTGGTTAGATGCGGAGCATGTAAAGCATGACCGTGTGCTGAGCTGGAAATCCGCTTTCCTTAATAAAGGTTTCTTCACTACCGCTACCGTGATCACGATCGGGCTGTGGGCTTTCTTTACCGTGAAGCTGCGCAACATGTCCCTGCAGGAAGATACCTGGGATCTTTCTCCTGATACCGGCCGCCGCATACTGTGGAGGAATACCGTATGGTGTGGCGGGTTTGCCGTGATATTCGCCCTGAGTGTAGGTTCCACTACCCCCTGGTTGTGGCTGATGAGCATAGACGCGCACTGGTTCTCCACCATGTATAGCTGGTACACTTTTGCCAGCACCTGGGTATCTGGGTTGTCACTGATCGCGCTGTTCGTTATTTACCTGAAGAAGAACGGGTACCTTACTTTCGTGAATGAAGAGCACCTGCACGACCTCGGCAAGTTCATGTTTGCCTTCAGCATCTTCTGGACTTACCTCTGGTTCTCCCAGTACATGCTGATCTGGTATGCCAATATGCCGGAAGAAACCGCTTACTTCCAACCCCGCGTATGGGGTGAGTGGCGCCCGGTGTTCTTCCTGAACCTGATCCTGAATTTCATTTTGCCGTTGCTATTGCTGATGAAGCGCGATACCAAGCGTAACTACACGGCAGTAACCTATATAGCCATATTGATTATATTTGGTCACTGGCTGGATTTCTTCCAGATGGTAATGCCCGGAACCGTGCGTGAGTTGCACTTCCCCTGGTACGAGCTGGGGCTGGGCCTGGGTTTTGTAGGGCTGACCATATTCCTGGTCATCAACCAGTTGGCGAAAGCGCCCCTGGTACCCAAGAACCATCCTTATCTGAAAGAAAGCATCGTTCACCACACCTAGGCGTGGGAATAGTAACAACAAAAGCACATTAGATAACTTAATTATTTCAAATAGCAATGTCAGGTTTTTTAGCAGTCTTAGTTGTTGTGCTCATATTCGTAGTCATCTTCCAGATCGCGAAGGCGAGCGAGTATGTGTCCATATTGAAGGGAGAAAAGAAAGCCCGCCAGCAGAACAACCGTATTAACGGCTTTTTGCTGATCGCTTTCCTGGTGTTGGGATTGATAGGAGTATATTACTGTAATGAACTGTTGAAAGGTAAGATATTAGGGGAGCCGGCCTCCGAGCAGGGAGAGTCTATCGACAACATGATCATGTGGACCCTGGTGATCACCGGTGTGGTATTCGTCATTACACAGATACTGTTGTTCTGGTTCGCTTTCAAATACCAGGAAAGGGAAGGCCAGAAAGCCTTTTACTTCCCGCACAATAACAAGCTGGAAGTGATCTGGACCGTGATCCCTGCCATTGCCCTCACCATCCTGGTGGCCATCGGCCTGCGGCACTGGTTCCGCATTACCTCCGAGGCGCCCAAAGACGCCATGATCGTGGAGATCACCGGCAAGCAGTTCAACTGGCTGATCCGTTACCCCGGTAAGGACGGCAAGCTGGGCAGCAAGTACTACAAGAACATTAACGACGCTACCAACCCTGTAGGCCAGGATTGGGACGATAACCTGAACAGGGACGACTTTATGGCTACCGAAATGCACATGGTAGTGGGTAAGCCCGTGAAGCTGATCATTGGCTCCCGCGACGTGGTGCATGATGTGGGCCTGCCGCACTTCCGCATGAAGATGGACGCAGTGCCCGGTATCCCTACTACCATGTGGGTGACGCCTAAATTCACCACCGCCCAGATGAAGGAAAAGACCGGCAACCCGGATTTTGTGTACGAAATTTCCTGTGACCAGATGTGCGGTTCCGGCCACTACTCCATGAGAGCCATTATAGTAGTGGAAACCCAGGAAGAGTTTGATGCCTGGACGGCCAAGCAGAAGTCCCAGTATGAACTGGCCCATGCTGCGGAGGCGCCCGCCGCTCCCGAACAGGAAAAGCCGGCAGCAGACAGCACACAAAAAGCAGTGGCCGCTAATATTCAGTAAGGCGTAAATTTGTAAAATAATACTAAAAGAAGCCGATGCCTTGCACTCCCAGGTGGTAGGCTTTATAATAAACAGAACCGATTATGAGTAACGACGCAACCTTGCACAGTCATCAACAGGAGTTAACGCACGGCGCAGTGGCGCATGACGACCATGGCAACGGGCATGAGCATCATCATGAAGACAGCTTCATTTCGAAGTATGTGTTCAGCATGGACCATAAAATGATCGCCAAGCAGTTCCTGATAACAGGGATCATCTGGGCTATCATCGGGGCCGGGTTTTCGGTAATATTCCGTTTGCAACTGGCTTTCCCGGACACCGCTTTCCCCTGGCTGGAGACCATCCTGGGCCATTGGGCCAAGGGAGGCCGCATTACGCCGGAGGCTTATTATGCCCTGGTAACCATGCACGGTACCATCCTGGTGTTCTTTGTACTGACTGCGGGGCTGAGCGGTACGTTCTCCAACCTGCTCATTCCGCTGCAGGTAGGTGCGCGCGATATGGCCTCTCCCTTTATGAACATGCTGAGCTACTGGTTCTTCTTCCTGGCCAGCATGGTAATGATGGCGTCCCTGTTTGTGCAAACAGGCCCCGCTTCCGGCGGCTGGACGGCTTATCCTCCGCTGAGCGCCCTTGGCGATGCGTCTATCGGTTCCAGGATCGGTATGGACCTCTGGCTCACCAGCATGGCGCTGTTCGTGGTGTCACAGTTGCTGGGCGGCCTGAACTATATTTCCACCATCCTGAACATGCGTACCAAGGGTATGAGCATGACCCGGATGCCGCTGCCGATATGGTCATTCTTCTTTACCGCCGTGCTGGGCGTACTGTCCTTCCCGGTGCTGCTGTCAGGTTTCATCCTGCTGCTGTTTGACCGTCATGCAGGCACCAGCTTCTACCTGAGCGAGCTGTTCGTAGCCGGTAAAGCCCTGTCCAACGAGGGCGGTAGCGCCATCCTGTACCAGCACCTGTTCTGGTTCCTGGGCCACCCGGAAGTGTACATTATCATTCTCCCGGCCATGGGTATGGTGTCTGAAGTGCTGGCGGTAAATTCCCGCAAGCCCATCTTCGGTTACCTGGCTATGGTGGGCTCCCTGTTCGCCATCGCGATCCTGGCCTTCCTGGTATGGGCGCACCACATGTTCGTAACGGGGTTGAATCCCTTCCTGGGCGCGTTCTTCGTACTGTTAACGCTGCTCATCGCGGTGCCTTCCGCCATCAAGGTGTTCAACTGGATCACAACTATCTGGAAAGGGAACATCCGCTTTACGCCGGGCGCCCTGTTCAGCATCGGTTTTGTGAGCACCTTTATCTCCGGTGGTCTGACCGGTATCTGGCTGGGTAACTCCTCTATTGATATTCACCTGCACGACACCTACTTCGTGATCGCGCACTTCCATATTGTAATGGGCGTGTCTGCCTTCTTCGGCATGTTTGCCGGTATTTACCACTGGTTCCCGAAAATGTACAGCCGGTATATGAACAATACGCTGGGCTACATTCACTTCTGGATCACCCTGGTAGGCGCCTATTGCATCTTCTGGCCCATGCACTACGAAGGTATGGCCGGTATGCCCAGGCGGTATTATGACTACTCTAGCTGGGAGTCTTTCAAACAGTTTGTAGAGCTGAACAAGTTTATCAGCATCGTGGTGGTGGCTGTATTTGCTACCCAGTTGCTGTTCGTGTTCAACTTCTTCTATAGCATTTTCAAAGGCCGGAAGCTGACCACTACCAACCCGTGGAACGCTACCACGCTGGAATGGACCACCCCCATTCACCCGGGGCATGGCAACTGGCCTGGCGAAATTCCGGAAGTGCACCGCTGGCCGTATGACTACAGCAAGGATGGAAAGGATTTCATCCCGCAAACGGTGCCGGTATCGCCGGATGAATCGAAACATTGATAAGAATAGTTAGAAAATAGTGTTGCAAGAAAACTCCATAAAATTGTCGTTATCGTATGCAGTAGCCAGCAAAGCAAGGGATTACTTCCAGCTCATGAAGTTCAACCTTACCTTTATGGTGGTGTTCTCCTGTGCCTGGGGCTACCTGCTGGTACCGGAAGTGGAGTTTGGCTTATTGAAAGTTCTTTTATTATTCGCAGGTGGATTGCTGGTATCCGGATCGGCCAATACCATTAACCAGGTATTGGAGAAGAATACGGACAAGCTGATGGCTCGTACAGCCAGCCGTCCTTTGCCGGCGGGTCGCCTTTCCGAGCGGGAAGCCGCACTGGTGGCGGTGCTGACGGGTGCAGGCGGTATTGCCATTATGGGGCTTTGCTTCAACTGGCTAAGCGCTGTGCTGAGCCTGGTATCGCTGATCCTGTACGGGTTTGTATATACGCCCTGGAAAAAATGGAACTCCCTGGCCGTACTGGTGGGCGCCATTCCCGGCGCCATGCCGCCCCTTATCGGGTGGGCCGCCGGTGCAAACCACCTGGGCGAGGGCGGATGGGCCTTGTTTGCCATCCAGTTCCTGTGGCAGTTCCCGCATTTCTGGGCCATTGCCTGGATAGCGCACCAGGATTACACCCGGGCCGGCTTCAAGCTGCTGCCGGCCGCCGGCGGGCCTAATAAGATGACGGCCCTGCAGGCAGTCACCTACGCGCTGCTGCTGATTCCCGCGGGTATTGTGCCTTACCTGCTGAAGATCACCGGCAGCATATCAGCCATCATCGCCATCCTGGCAGGCATATTTTTCCTGTACCGCGCTATTATGCTGTACCGGAAATGCGATGTGCCGTCTGCCCGGAAGCTGATGTTCGGCTCTTATATTTACCTGACAATTGTACAGCTAGCGCTGCTGGCTGATAAAGCATAAAAACAAAGAGGAGTGATGCAGGCAATGAGCGTACAGCGAAAGAAAATACATCCGCATAAATATTCCCTATGGATTGCTATGGGCAGCATTTCCATGATGTTCATAGGGTTTACCAGCGCGTATGTGGTGAAGCGTGCGCAGGCTAACTGGCTGGCGTTTGAGCTGCCGCATATTTTCTGGATATCCACGGCGGTGATCCTCGTGAGCAGTGGCACCATCCAGATGGCGGTAAAGCAGTTCAAGGAAAGGAACATGCGGCGCTACAAGCAATTGATCACCATTACCGCCCTGTTAGGTGTGGTATTTGCGGCATGCCAGTGTTTCGGGTTTGCCCAGATGAGCAACCACGGCTTGCCGCTGAGCGGGCCGGTATCCGCTTCCTTCATCTACGTAATAGTAGGCGTGCACATGCTGCACGTGCTGGGAGGCGTGGTAGCCCTGCTGATCATGTTTGCCAGGGCGTACAGAACACGGGTGCGGGTGTACAGCCCGGTGCCCATAGAGGTAGCCTCGCTCTACTGGCATTTTGTAGACGCCCTGTGGATCTACCTGCTGATATTCCTGAGTATCGCCAGGTAAGCTGAAAAATTATTTAACTGTATAAGAACATAACAACGAATTCAATTAAAAAAATGGATACAGCAGTTACAGCGAAGAAAAAATGGTGGGGTGGAGGATACTCTCCCTTTAACGTGAGCTACGGAAAGTTGATGATGTGGTACTTCCTGATGTCGGATGCTTTTACCTTTGGCGCATTGCTGATATCATACGGAACGATCCGCTTTATGAGCACTTCCTGGCCTGACCCGAACGAAGTGTTCAAGTCCGCCCCGTTAATGGGACATGCCAACCTGCCGCTGGTGTTTGTGAGTATCATGACCTTTATCCTGATCATGAGCTCTGTGACCATGGTGCTGGCCGTACATGCCGGTCATCAGCGGAACCAGAAAGCAGTAACGAAATGGCTGGCCTGGACCATTGTAGGCGGCGCCGCCTTCCTGGCCTGCCAGGCATGGGAATGGACGCACCTGTACCATGAGGGCGCCTGGTGGGGCCGCAATCCCTTCCTGAACGTGGACGGTACACCCGCTTCTACCAACTTTACCAACTTCTTCTTTACCATTACCGGCTTCCATGGCCTGCACGTAACTTCCGGTGTGATACTGAACATCGTGATCCTGATCAACGTGCTGAAAGGCACCTACGAGCAGCGCGGCCATTATGAAATGGTGGAGAAAGTAGGACTGTACTGGCACTTTGTAGACCTGGTATGGGTATTTGTGTTCACCTGCTTCTACCTGCTGTAAACCATAGCAGGCCGGGTGAACCGCTATCATTCGTAACTTTGGATTTTTGAACTGAACTGATTTAAAATAAACAAGCGTAATGGAACATACACAAACTGCAGCAGTAGATGATGCGCGGCATGGACACGGGGATACTTCTACCAAAACCATCTGGAAAACCTTCTGGATATTACTGTGTGTGACAATCGTGGAAGTGGCCCTGGCCTTCCTGCACCTGGAAACCGGTTTTCCCAGCAGGCTGGTGCTGAACGCCATCTTCATCGGCCTCACCATTGTAAAGGCCTTCTTCATTGTAGCGGAATTTATGCACCTGCGCCATGAGATCAAGAACCTGATCCTGACCATCCTGATCCCGCTGATGCTGTTCGTATGGTTTATCATTGCTTTCCTGGCAGATGGCGATTCCTGGAAGAACATGCGCAAGGATCTGTCTCCCGGCACGCCTAAGCAAGCTACTACGGTGACCAATGAAGCCAGTCACCACTAAAGGATTGATTTTGAACGTAAACATATAAAAGTAACTAGGTTATCTCTCGCAGGGCAGTCATAGGAGTTTTGTTGGCAGTGTTGGTTCCGCTCACAGGGTACCTGATAGTAGATCATTACAGTAAAGACGTGGTACCCATACCACGTTTTTATATTCCGGAAAGGGTAGACACCGTGGTGAAGAACGGGGAAGTGCATTACGATACCGTTTTTCATACCATCCGTAACTTTGAGCTGACCAACCAGTTCGGGAACAAGGTGAGCCTGGAGGACCTTTCCGGGAAAGTGCTGCTGGTGGATTTCTTCTTTACCTCCTGCACCAGCATTTGTCCCACGCTTACCAGCAACATGAAAAAGATACAGCAGGCGTATGTACAGAACGATACCCTGCTGCAGTTGCTCTCCTTCTCTGTAGACCCGGTGCGAGATTCCGCAGAACGGCTGCGCAGCTATGCCAACCGCATGGGCATTAACCCGGATAACTGGTGGCTGCTGACCGGCGACAAGAAAGAAATATATGACCTGGCCCGGCACGAATTCTTCGTATCGGTAACCGAGGGCAACGGCGGCCCGGATGATTTTATCCATACCGAAAAGCTGGTGCTGATCGATAAGAACGGCCACATACGCGGCTACTATAACGGGCTGGACAGCAATGCCATCCGGCAGTGCGCCAACGACATTGCCGTGCTGCACCTGGAGAAGGAAAAGAACCGGCCGCCCTTCTGGAAGCGGCTGTTTTCCAGTAGTGAAAAGTGAAAGCAAAGGGAATACTATGAGTATCAAGAACAAGAACCTTAACCTGCCTATTGCCATCGTATCCATCGTGATACCGGTGGTGGTGGCGATACTGTTTTACCTGCCCCGGCCGGAGATGGAAGCAGGCTTCAACGTACAGATACTGCCGCTGTTCCATGCCATCCTGAATTCGGCTACGGCTGTGCTGTTGCTGGCCAGCCTGTATTTCATCAAGAACGGGCATGTACAGGCGCATAAAGTGACCAACTTAACCGCCGTGGTGCTGAGCGCCCTCTTCCTGGTGTCTTATGTTACCTATCATTTCTTTACCGAGTCCACCCGCTTTGGCGACGCCAACCACGACGGGTTGGTGGATGCGGCCGAGAAAGCCATGGTAGGCGGCAGCCGGTACGTGTATTATTTTATCCTGCTTACTCATATTGTGCTGGCGGTGGTGATAGTGCCGCTGGTGCTCTTTACCCTGCTCCGGGGCCTGCAGTCTGATTTTGCGCGGCACCGGAAAATAGCCCGCATCACCTGGCCTATCTGGTTCTATGTGGCCATTACCGGTGTGGTCGTGTATGTAATGATATCTCCCTACTATTAAGGGGCTTCCGTTAATTTCTGTAATTTTGCTGTATGAAGAAGATCGGGCCTTTGTTGATGATATTATTATGCAGCGTGCAGGCAATGGCACAATGCTCCCTGTGCACCAAAACCGCCCAGCAACTGGGCGAAGGCCCCGCCAAAGGGCTGAACAGCGGTATCCTCTACCTGGCGCTCACCCCCCTGCTGATCATTGGCATACTGGGCTTCCGCTGGTGGCGCAGCAACAGGGAACAATGAGGTAAGAAGTAAGAAGCAGGATTGTAGCCCATCAATACCTCGTGCGAACACCGCCTCCTTAGTATTAACTATTCATTATTCATTATTAGTTGGTAACTGGAATTCCGGGCAGTCCACCCGCAAATCGCCGGATTGCAGGGCCGCTTTTACGAGGTTGCAATAGTGGCCGCCGTCCTTTTGGGTATAGAAGCGGCAGTTGAGGCACATGGTCTGCGGGGTGATCACTAACTGCTGGTTCAGGTGGTAGATGAGGGACAGCAGGCATTCCAGCAGTTCCTCCTGTTTGCCTCCTGGCAGCAAGGTGACGGATTCCCGTATAGGGTCGGCAAACTTTTCTATTTTCCGGGCCAGTGTTTTTCCTTCTTTTACCAGGTGCAGGGTATGACTGCGGGAATCGCCGCTCATAGCCTTCCGGACCAGTAACTGCTTGCTCTCCAGTGATTTAATGGCATCGCTGATGGTAGCCTTGGTCATATTAAAATAGGAGGCCAGGAATGTAATGGTCCTTTTAGCGGGCGGGTAGTGTAGTAAAAAAATGAGCAACTGTACCTGTATGGGGCTCAGGCCATGTTGTTTGCCCTCATTCCAGAGCAGCACGCGAAAAGCTTCTGACAGCCGCTCCAATGCGGCTACCACTTTACTGGACACATTACCTGCCTGCTGTACGGGGTTGAATATGGCAACTTTCCCCATGGTACTGTTTTCCTGCTCTTTTTTTGTAACCGGCTAATATACGAAACCTCCACGGATTTTCATGCCACCGGGTGGATAAAGAGGATGCATCGGGGTATTGGAAAAACATAAGCCTGCGAAACAGGTTATATGCGGACAAAAACTTGAGGCTACTAGAACTCCAATGTTAATGGCAGCCCTCAATTTCGTGAATGTAGTAGCCCTGTTGTGCAATGGTTTTTTCCCAGGTAGGCACTACCTCTTCCAGGTGACAGAAACGGCATTCCCGGGCGGATATATATGGGGTGGCCTGTACTTTGGTTTGTAAATAAGCTTTGCCGAAGGTCAATACGTGCTCATAATGGGTGTCGGCAGCAACGATGATGTCAAAATGCATGTAGCCTCCGTTCTTCTTTTTTACATAGGTATCAAAAACAGCAACTTCCATATCGGGTTAGTTTATCAGGGTATGGTACAAGGGTGTATATCGGTGGTTCAGATCAACAGATCTCCTGTGCTGCGGGGTCCGGGTAGGTCCATAGTATTACGCTCAGGCTAACGGCTTTAAACCAGGCTTGATGCATTTTTTCCACTTCTTCCGGCCGGTGACCGTCCTTGGCGAGAAAGGGCCGGATAGCATTGGTAACGGGGTAAATGAAAGTAACCAGGTAACGCAGGAATACAACCGGCACATCCGCCATTTCCGCAGTGGGCAGCGACTGTTGCTGGTATCTTTGCGCAATAGCCTGTTCGTACTGCGACCACTGGGTGTTATAGGGTCGCTGGCAGAGCTGTCTGATCCAGTTGCCAAACCGGGGGCGCAGGGTATTCAGATAATCCGCGTCCGGTTGCCCGTCTCTGGCAAAATAATGTGCCAGGTAATCGTTGGCAACCATGTGATCATACCAAATATCCAGGATCGCTTCTGCCTGATCTGAAAGTATCTCGCCAGCCATCTGCAGGTAACGTTCATCTTCCCGGGTAAACAGCAACATGCGCTTGAGTAAAACGAGGTCACGTAAACTTAAAGTTGATGAGGTCATACCGGCCGACGTACTTTCATAACGCTTGCCATTTATCATAAATATATATTTAATTGGAGTAGCAACACAAATCTGTACCTTACAAATATAATAAGGGTTCCTAACTAAAAAAATTTTTAACAATTCATTCACTGCCCTGTTTTCCCTATATATCAGCAAATTAGTATGTAAAACCTGCTTAATTGCAACTAGTAATATCACGTAACTTCAGGATTGTCCATTTTAGCAATTATTTCTTGTTAACGAGCTGTTAACTCAATTTGTCGTTAAAAATTCGCCATATGTCGTTATGTAGAAGCCATCTGCCTACATGAAGAAAACATGTTATATATAAAAAAACATTGGCATCTATTTGTTTTCGATTGTATTTTTGCCCCCTGCACATTGAAGATCACCCGCACATGAAGCATATTTTTTCTACGCTGACCAGGGGCAGCATACCCGTATCCCCTTCCATGGACCCGGCATTGGCAGACAACCAGACCGCAGCGCCCGCCGGCATCAATCCCGGCAGGGTGCTCTACCTGTCTGTATTAACGGTTGTGAACGCAGCGATCATCAGCCTGATCGCCAAGGTTTTGCTGCTGCTCATCAACCTGATCACCAATGTTTCCTTTCATGGCAGCTTTTCCGTGGAAGAAGCCTCCCCGTTGCATCACCGGCTGGGTGGCTGGGTAGTGCTGGTGCCGGTAGCGGGTGCGGTAGTAGTGGGCCTTATGGCCCGGTATGGCGCCGCGGCTATCCGCGGACATGGCATCCCGGAAGCCATGGAGCAGGTGCTGACCAACAAGAGCCGGATCAAGCCCATCATCACCTTCCTGAAGCCTTTGTCGGCCGCCATTTCTATCGGTACGGGCGGGCCTTTCGGATCAGAAGGACCTATTATCGCTACGGGCGGGGCCTGGGGCTCTTTCATCGGCCAGGTGCTGCGCGTCACGGCGGGAGAGCGGAAGATACTGCTGGCGGCCGGCGCCGCCGCCGGTATGTCCTGCATATTCGGCACCCCCCTGGCCGCGTTGATACTGGCCATTGAGCTGCTGTTGTTCGAGTTCTCTCCGCGCAGTATCATCCCCGTTGTCCTGGGCTGTATTACCGGCGCGGCATTTCACTACCTCTACTGGGGCGGCGCGCCGGTGTTTCCCATGCCGGATGTGGAGGCGCCGGGCAATGCGGCGCTGCTGGCCTATTCTGCCATCGGCGTTGTAATGGGCCTGCTGGCGGTGCTCATTACCAAAGCGGTATACGCCATCGAGGACGGCTTTGAAAAGCTGCCCCTGCACTGGATGTGGTGGCCGGCCATTGGCGGTCTCGTAGTTGGCGTGGTAGGTTATTTTGCCCCGGAAACGCTGGGCGTGGGCTATGAGAACATCCATAACCTGCTGATGGGAAAAGTGACCCTGCAGATGTTATTTGTGCTGGGCGTGCTGAAATTTATTTCCTGGGCCTTTTCCCTGGGCAGCGGCACCTCCGGCGGTACGCTGGCGCCCCTGCTGACCATGGGCGGCGCCTTTGGCGTGTTTACGGCGCTGATAGTGCAGGCTGCCTTTCCGCAGGTGCAGATCAGCTTTTCCATTGCCGCCCTTATCGGCATGGCGGCCATGTTTGCCGGGGCTACCAGGGCTTTGCTTACCTCCATCATATTTGCACTGGAAACCACCCGCAATGCGGACACCCTGCTGCCGCTCATCGGCGCCTGTGCAGCGGCCTGTTTTGTTTCCTACTTCCTGATGCGCAATACCATCATGACGGAAAAGATAGCGCGCCGGGGCATCCTTACGCCGCACACCTATCAGCCGGACCTGCTGGAAGCCATCCTGGTAAAGGAAGCCATGATGCAGCACCTGGTAATGGTGAGCCAGGAAAACACTATCAAGGAATTACGTAACTGGCTATACGAAAATAAACTGGGACCCTGCGAGCTGGCCTATCCCGTGGTGGATGCCCACCAGCAACTGGCGGGTATTGTCCGGACGGCGGATGTGCTGGACCTGAGCATACCTGAGCATGCCAGCGTTACCTACATTATGCACACCAATATGGCCACTGTTCAGGAGAACAGCTCCCTGCGCGCAGCAGTCAACCTGATGGCCCGTCACCAGCAGGACATTCTGCCCGTGGTGGCTTCGCAGCAGGATAGCGCCTTACTGGGGCTTGTTGACTACCGGGCGGTGTTTGCCGCCTACCGGCAGGCCCGGGAAGCGGAAGATACCAGCAGCCGTAATATTTCCATCAAGCGCCAGGTAATGAAAATGCTGATCCGGAACGGGATGTTGAAATAACCGGCGTTCTATGCAGAAACGAACTTCAGCCCCACAATGGAGCCTATCAGCATAACGAGGAAGAACAGGCGCCAGAATGCCGCCGGCTCATGGAACAGCAGCATACCGGCAATGGCCGTGCCGGCCGCCCCGATGCCGGTCCATACGGCATAAGCGGTACCTATAGGAATGCCGTTGCTGATCGCTTTATTCAGGAAGAAAAAACTGAGCGAGATACAGATAGCAAAACTGACGGACGGCCACAGCTTTGAAAAATTTTCCGAGTATTTCAGTGAAATGGTAAAGCCGATCTCAAACAGGCCGCCAATAATAAGAAATAACCAAGCCATAATCTAAGGTTTAAAAATCTCCTACCTCCTACCTCTTACTTCTTACTTCCTCCTTCATACTCCCCCACCAGTCTGTATAAATTAAAAGTGCCTGCCTGCAACTGCTGCAGCACCTGCTGCTGTAACTGTTTCTTGTCCAGGTCTTTCATGCGCCGGTGCTGTATCAGTTGCCAGGCTTTTTCCGTGAGCAGTGCCGCATGCCTGCCGGAATGGTCTGTTTCCTGCTGATGCTTTTCAATGGCCTGTATCAGCGGTGTTATGCCTTCATTGCGCGTGGCCACCGTCTTCAGCACCGGTATCTGCCAGTGGCCGCTGCCCCGCCTTTCGGCAGACAGCAGGCGCAGGTTTTTAACAAACGCATCTGCATGGTCGCGGTCCGCTTTGTTCACCACAAAGATATCAGCTATCTCCATCAGGCCCGCTTTCATGGTCTGTATCTCGTCGCCGGCCTCCGGCACCAGCACTACAACAGTGGTATCTGCAATGCCGGCTATGTCCACTTCGCTCTGGCCCACGCCTACTGTTTCTATGAACAGGTAGTCGAACCCCGCCGCCCGGATCACATCGCTTACTTCAATGATCTTGGGGCTTAAGCCGCCCAACTCGCCGCGGTTGGCCATGGAGCGGATGAATACCTGCGTGTTGTTAAAATGCTGGCTCATCCGGATACGGTCGCCCAGCAGGGCGCCGAAGTTAAAAGGGGATGAAGGGTCTACCGCGATAATAGCTACCCGCTTTTGCTGCTCCAGCAGGGTTTGTATCAGTGTATTCACCAGCGTGCTTTTGCCGGCGCCCGGCGGGCCGGTAATGCCCACCACGCGGGTGGTGCTGCCGCCGGGAAGCTGCTCCAGCAGTTGCTCGTAGCCGGGCGCTTCGTTTTCCACCAGTGAAATGCGGCGGGCCAGCGCCTTTATATCATCCGTATCTGCCAGCTTTTGTAACATATAACCGGGGGCGTTGCCAATTTCCTTGCAAAATAAGGACTTCCCTACTGTTTACGTGCGGTTTTTTATACCTTCGCCCCGGCAGCTTGCAGTGCTGCAAATCTTATGTCAGATGAAAGTAGCGGGATTTACCTTTGTACGCAATGCCGTAAAATATGATTACCCGGTAGTAGCGGCCATCACATCCATTCTTCCTTTATGCGATGAAGTAGTGGTGAGCGTAGGTAACTCCGACGATCATACGCTGGAGCTGATCCAGTCTATCGCTTCTCCCAAAATCCGCATTATCCACTCCATATGGGACGATTCCCTGAAAGAAGGCGGGCGCGTGCTGGCCGTGGAAACCGACAAGGCCTTTGCCGCGGTAAGCCCGGATGCCGACTGGGCCTTTTACATACAGGCCGATGAGGTGGTGCATGAAAAGGATTATGATAAGATCCGCGCCGCCATGCAGCAGTACAGGGATGATCCGCGGGTGGAGGGGCTGCTGTTCAACTACGTGCATTTTTACGGCAGCTACGACTATGTAGGGGATTCCCGCACCTGGTACCGGCATGAGATCCGCGTGATCCGCAATAACAAACAGATCGCTTCCTACCGCGATGCGCAGGGCTTCCGCCGGCAGGGACAAAAGCTGCATGTGAAACCGGTGCAGGCGGATATCTATCACTATGGCTGGGTAAAGGACCCCGCCCTGCAGGCCCGTAAGCAGAATAATTCCCAGCACCTGTACCACGGCAATAATGAACAGGCGCTGCAACAACGGCTGGTGGCCGGGGAGTTTGATTACAGCGGCATTGATTCACTGGCCCTGTTCCAGGGTACGCACCCCGCCGTGATGCAGGACAGGATCGCCGCCAGGAACTGGCAGTTTGAGCATGACATCAGCCGCAAGCATTTTTCCTTTAAGGACGGCCTTTTGTACTGGATAGAGCAGAAAACAGGGAAGCGCCTGTTTGACCATCGCAATTACAGGATCATCAGGGGGTAGTGCGCCCCTTCCTTTGCAATAGCCACAGCTTGGCGTATTTGACCAGCACATAACAGGCGGCCAGCGCCGCCAGCAGGAAGCCGTGCCGCCCCTGCAAAAAGCCGGCCCTGAAAAAATAGCCTTTTATGAATGTGAACCAGGGACTGAACACCAGCTTGAAAATGCTGGCCCGCTTGCCCCGCCGGTACAGGCTTTCCGCCGCCAGGCTGGTGTAGTTGTTGAATTTGGTGAGATAGCTGCTGAGATCATCGTAGCTGTAGTGGTAAAGGTAGCCCGGCAGCACGGTGGTCCTGTCGCCGGCAGGCAGGCCTTCCAGTGCTTCATGTACAGGACTGTCGTTCCATTTTACTTCCTGCCGGTTAAATATCCTCACCTTTTTATCCGGGTATTCCAGGCCATGCCTGGCAAATTTGCCGAAGAAATTATTGAGCCTTTGCAGCACATAGGCGCCTTTGAAGCCCCGTTGCTTTTCCTGCAGGATAGCCGCTGCCAGCGTTTCGGAAAGCGCTTCGTCCGCATCCAGGGAAAGTATATAGTCATGCATGGCCAGTTGTATGCCGGCGTTCTTTTGCGGGCCGTATCCCAGCCAGGGCTGGAACACAAAGCGCAGGCCCGGGTACTGGCGGCAGATGCTTTCCGTGCTGTCCGTGGAGCCGCTGTCCACCACGATGATCTCGTCCGCAACGGGCGCTGCGGACTGCAGGCAGCGGCCGATGTTCTTTTCCTCGTTGTTGGTGATGATCACTACAGAAAGTGTATGCATATCAATACAAGCTTCGGTATATCTCCAGGTAATCGGCCGCCATGCGTTCCCAACTGAACTGCCGGGCATGGGTAATGATGGCGCCGGCCGGCTGCTGCTGCACATAATGCGCCATGCCTTCCTCAAATACCTGCTGCATATGGGCCGGCTCAAAATGGCGGAAGTAATAGGCCAGGCAGCCGCCAACTTCCGGCAGGCTGGTCTTATCGGACAGGAACACCGGCTTGCCGAAGTGCATGGCCTCTATAGGCGGAATACCGAAACCTTCCGCGATAGAAGGGAACACAAAGGCCCGGCAGTTTTTCAGGTACCAGTATTTGTCTGCTTCGCTGATGGCGCCCAGTAGCTTCACCCGGTCTGCAGCGCCGTAGCGCTTAGCCTCTTCCATAATGCGCTGTTTGTAAGCCTCGTTATTGGCCGTGCCGGCAATGATCAGTTCTGTATCATTATGTTGCAGCAGGCAGGGGATGGTATGGAAGTTCTTTTTAGGCATTACCACGCCAATGGTGAACAGGAAGGGCCGCTGCGGCCGGTAGCAGGGCTGGTCAAACCCGGGAAACTCCTTCACGGTAGCGCCGTTGTATACTACTTTGCAGGGTTTGTTGCCTACATCCAGGTAATGCAGCACATCGTCTCCCACGAATTTTGAAATAAAGGTGATGTAGTCTGCCCGGTTTACATTGCGTTGCGCATGGGCCAGGTACATTTTTCTTTTGCCGGGGGTTTTATCTTCATGCATGAAGTTCAGGTCATGAATAGTGAGCACCCTTTTGGTGCCTTTCCGCAGGCTGCGGTAACCAGAGAGCTGGTAGGTGGTGTGCCAAATGTCGTATGTACGCCTGTGCGGCAGGTACAGCTTGTGCATGCTGCGTTGCCACAGGTAGCCCACCTTATTGCCGAAGTGCTTCCCCAGCTTGGGAGGCAGGTAAAAGTTCAGTTGCTCGTCAGGATGTACCTGCTGCAACAGGGCGTTACCCAGTTCATTGCAATAAGTAAAAAGGCCGGTATTGGCATTCTTCATTTTTTCGCAATCTATCAATAGTTGCTTCATCCGGTTTTCCGCTTTATGGGACAGAACATAAGTACCCGCTATGCCCGTTTGCCGGCAAACAGCATATAGCACCCGTTTTCAAGTTCATAATTGTTCCAGGTAAAGCCTACAGATGTAAGGTAGGCGCCCAGGCTGGCCACGTTGCGTTTCTCCCCGTCCAGGTTATGCACTTCAATGGCCATACGGTCTATCTTTTCCCAGAGTTGTGGCGCCGTCTCATAAATAATAGGGTATTCGCTGCCCTCACAGTCCACTTTTACGAGGTCTACTTTGACCAGGTTATTGGAAAAGAGTATTTCAGACAGGGAAATACAGGGTACTTTGGCTGTGTATGTATTGTCCTTTGTAAAATCATTATAAACGGAGGCGGTCACCGAGTTTTCCTCCGGGGTTTCCAGGTGCAGTGTAACGGTAGCCTGCGGCGATCCGGTAACGGCTTTATGATGTAGTTGTACCATGCTTTTGAGTGGCGGGTTCATGTCCAGGTGCCTGGCAAACAACGCACAGTTGGCGGCGATAGCCTCGTAGGCATAAATGCGCGCCTGCTTTTTCCGGGACAGGAGGAACAGGGAAAAATAGCCGGCGTTGCCTCCTATATCTATCACTACGGGATGCTCCGGTAAGGCGGCAGCCAACTGATCCATGTTATAAACATCCGCCAGGAAGATCTCCTTGAACACCAGGTATAGCGACTTGGCAGGGGTGGTAAATGATATGCCTTTATTCCGGATATGAAACACCAGCTTGTTATACGGTACATTGAATTTTCTACTGAAATACAGGTGCCAGTTGGAAATGTTGCGTATAAGATTGGCATATTTTGCAAGCGTGCTGTTTACCATCCCTTAATTTAATCGATTTTTCTTTCAAAGATAGCTTTTCTGTTTTTTTATTGCCCCGCCGCCGGCCATACACTTAATACAGAAAGACTTAATTTTAGGGTTGACGCAGCAACAGGAGCATTACTTATGACCAATTTCATTCCCATATTTCCTTTAGGCATAGTCGTTTACCCGCAGGAGCAACTGAACCTGCACATTTTTGAGCCCCGGTACAAACAGCTCATCAGTGAATGCCTGGCAGAGCAGAAACCTTTTGGCATACCCACGGTCATCAATAAAAAAATAGTGGAATACGGCACTCTTGTGGAAGTGGTGCGCGTGGAAAAGACATACGGGAACGGTGAAATGGACATCGTCACTAAAGGAAGAAGCGTGTTCCGCATACTGGAAGTGATCCGGTCTATCCCGGAAAAGCTATATGACGGAGCTATCGTCAACTACCCGGAGAACCATGCTAAAACCCATGCCCGCCTGCGCCAGCAGGTGCTGCACGCTATACGGGAGCTGCACCATATCCTGCAGATCAACAAGCAGTTCCCTAAAAAAGATGAGGAGCTGAGCGCCTATGATCTGGCCCACCATGCCGGTCTTTCCCTGGAAGAAGAATATGAATTACTGCACCTGTTCCATGAAATGCAGCGCCTGGAATACCTGAAGCGCCACCTGCTAAAAGTGATACCCCTGATGGCGGAAATGGAAAAGCTCAAGGAGCGGGTAAAACTGAACGGTCATTTCCGAAATTTATCTGCGGATGGCCTATAAAAATGGCTGAACGGCCACTTTTTAACGACCTTTTAACAGGAGCGTATTTGGTTTTTTTTGCTTCCCAGCCTAAAAATTAGATATTTGCAGACTCTAAATCAATAACAGATCAACTCAATGCATAGGACCAAAGCTGGCATATTTTGCTTACTGGCTTTTATTTTGCTGATAGCCAACAATGTTGCAGCACAGGATAATTCTCCATATTCCCGCTACGGTCTGGGTGACCTGAATATCAACCAGCATGTGATCAACCGCGGCATGGGCGGCGTTTCCCAGGCCTATAACGATCCACAGTCCGTAAACTTTGTGAATCCCGCCAGCTATTCGAACCTGGTGCTCACTACTTTCGATATTGCAGTGGAGGGCGGCGCCCGTACTATTTCCAATGCAGACAACCAGCGTTTCCGCTCCGGCCTGGGCTCTATTTCCTACATACAACTGGGTATTCCTATCCGCCCGAAACTGGGGGTGGTGATGGGGCTGCGCCCGGTTACCAGGGTATCTTACAACGTACTGCAGAACGGGGAAATTACTTTTTTTGATACCCTGAAGATACCCGTGGCCTACCAGTATGAGGGCAACGGGGGCCTGTACCAGTTGTACGCCGGCGGCGGCGTGGGTATCGGGCCTGTGAGCATCGGCTTTAATGCCGGGTACCTGTTTGGCAATATCGAGAACAGCACCAAGGCCATTTACCCGCCCAGCCAGTACATATTCCCCTCCCGGCATTCCCGGCGGGTGAGCTACGGCAGCTTTTTCTACAATATGGGCCTGCAGTACCGGGCTAAGCTGGGCAATGACCTGGACCTGACCTTTGGCGCTACCGGCAGCCTGAAGCAGACTTTGTCCGCAAGGCGGGAGTCCATGCGCGAAACCCTCATATACGACGCTTCTTCCAACGACTATACCACCCAGGACACCGCTTTTTACGCCAAGGGCGAACGGGGGGATATTACCTATCCCCAGCAATTGGGCGGCGGCATTATGCTGCGCAAGCTGGACAAGTTCACCATCGGGGCGGACTTCACCACCGAAAAGTGGGAGGAGTACCGCAATTATGGCGAACAGGACTCCGTACGCAACTCCTGGAAAATGAGCCTGGGCGGGCAGTTTGTACCCAACCCCCGCGCTACCAGCGGCTACTGGAACAGGGTTACTTACCGGCTGGGTGCTTACTACGGTACCGACTATCTTAAGCTGAACGGGCAGGACATGACCATGTACGGCTTTTCCGTCGGCGCAGGGCTGCCTGTACGCCGGCAGGCTTACTCCAACCAGTTCTCCGTTATCAATGTAGCCTTTGAGATCGGGCACCGCGGCAATAACGAGACCGTGCTGAAGGAAACCTGGTACCGCGTGGTGCTGGGCTTTACTTTGAACGACCGCTGGTTTATTAAGCGGAAATATGATTAATTTGCGGGCTTGAACAGCAATGATTCCTGTATGACCGCTCTCCGGAAAATGATAGGCCCCGCCATCATCCTGCTGGCTTTATATGCCTGTGAAAATGACATGCAGGCCATTATGAAGCTGGACCAGAAAGCCGCTGCGGTAGAGGAGGGCGTGGAAATAGAAAGCTTCTTCAGCCAGGGCGGCAAGGTAAAGGCCAAGCTCACCGCCCCTACCATGGACCGGCACCTGGACCGTCCCGCTTATGTAGAATTCAACGATGGCTTAAAGGTATATTCCTATAATGACAGCCTGCAGGTGGAAAGCACGGTAACGGCCCGCTATGGCAAGTATTTTGAGCATGATGAGAATGTATTCCTCCGCGACAGCGTGGTGGTGGTGAACAAGGAAGGGAAGCGGCTGGACTGCAATGAGCTGAACTGGGACTCCAAACGCGGAAAATTTTACTCCAACAAGGCGGTGCGCATCAGCACTCCTACAGATACTATTTATGGCACCGGCCTGGAATCCAACCAGGACTTCTCCGATTATAATATTATTAACCCCCAGGGCCAGGTACTGGTCCAGGACAGCACCCTGCAATAACGGAACGGCTTACACGAAAAAAGCCCATCCGGTAATCACGGACAGGCTCCTTTCGCTTTAACCTATTTTTTAACCTAAAATTTGACGTATAGGCGTCAATAACTGTGCCAAGCTGTGCCATAGCGCCCCTGTCATACCGGCTTTTTTTGAGTAAATTTCAGGAAATAAACCGTTTGATATGGAATACAGAAGATTAGGAAAAACAGGATTACAGCTAAGCGTATTGTCTTTTGGCAGTTGGGTCACCTTTCACAAGCAGATAGATGACAAATTGGTAGACCGCCTCATGGGTATAGCCTACGATAATGGTATTAATTTCTTTGACAATGCCGAGGTGTATGCCCTGGGAGAGTCCGAGAAAATGATGGGGCGGGTGCTGCGGCAGAAAAAATGGGACCGTACTTCTTATACGGTATCCAGCAAGGCGTTTTTTGGCTGGCGGGGCAAGCAGAACAAGCCTAACCAGACGGGCCTTAGCCGCAAGCACCTGGCAGAAGCCTGCCAGGAGGCGTTGCAGCGCCTGCAGGTGGATTACCTGGATATGTTCTTTTGTCACCGGCCGGACAAGCACACGCCCATAGAGGAGGTGGTATGGACCATGAACCTCCTGATACAGCAGGGAAAGATATTATACTGGGGCACTTCAGAATGGAGCGCACAGGAGATCATGGAGGCGCACATGGTAGCGCGGGAATATCGCCTGATTGGTCCCGCCATGGAGCAGCCCGAGTACAACCTCTTTAACCGCCGGCGGATGGAAAGGGAATACCTGCAGATATTCCGGAATATCGGGTTGGGCACTACTATCTGGAGCCCGCTGGCTTCCGGCCTGCTCACCGGCAAATACAACCAGGGCATACCGGCTGCATCCAGGATGGGTATGGCCGGTTTTGAATGGCTGAAGGACCGGCACCTGGTGCAGGATAAGATAGACCGGGTGGTAAAGCTGGAAAAGGTGGCTGCCGGCCTGGGCACCTCCCTGGCAACGCTGGCCATTGCCTGGTGTATCCGCAACCCGAATGTAACCACCGCCATACTGGGCGCTACCCGGGAGGAGCAGCTAACGGAAAACCTGAAAGCACTGGATATTTATCCGGCCCTTACCCTGGATGTAATGGAAGAGATAGATGGCATTATGGGAACGGCGCCGGAGCAACCGGAGTACTAAGAATGAGGCTGCTCGCAGGTATCTAGTTTACAAGCCGCTTAATATTAATAATTTATAAAATTATTTTCTGAAATAATATGATATTTTTTATAATGGATTAACATAATACCCAATCTTCCATTTTTACGAACTATTTTTCATCGTTCACGGAAATGAGAGAAAAACCTATATATGCTGGTCTATCTTTGATCCAGGTTTTTCATAGGATATGGTTAAAATTATTACAAGGGCGGTATTCTTACCACCCTTTTTCTTTTTATACCCCCGGAAACTCCTTTTGTACGTTCGACCGGCAAATACCGGGATTCACCGGACAATTTGCTTCATACTGTCCGGGCTCTGCCAGGAGGTGTTTTTTCATAAGTTGTTGTATATCAATAATTAGAAGATTTTGACCCGTTTGGGGCTACCAGCAGACCCGGCGGGAGGTCGCTGCGTTTATCTGCAGATTTGATACGTTCCCCAAGAAAAATATAGCATTCACTAGAATGGGGGTGGTGATAATTAAATAAAGATGATCTTTGTTACAGGTTTTTCAATAAAGATATGGTTAAAATTTTTCGGGGCTGTAGTCTTGCAGCCCCGTTTCTTTTTTAAGAAACTGTCATCTGCCGTCTCAACATTTGATTTCATATAAAGTGCAGGCCGTTCCGGATCATTTCCCGAACGGCCTTTTTCTTTTTTACCAGCTACAAGCCAAATGCTACCATCCGTTAAAGGAAAGACTGCGGTTAGTAAGTATCATATGGGCGTGTCGGGCGGAATATTAATTTTGAACTGGTTTTCATAGGATATGGTCAAAAAAAGTAAAGGGGATGTAGTCTTACACCCCCTTTTTATTTAGAGACCTGACTGGTTTTTTAAAACCTGTCAGGTTTACCCCCTGCGTTATAATTTCTCCGGTTTCATCTGCGGGAAGAACAGCACATCCTGTATGGAAGGCTGGTTGGTCATCAGCATGGTCAGCCGGTCCATACCGATACCGATGCCGGACGTAGGCGGCATACCATATTCCAGCGCGCGCAGGAAGTCATAATCTATATACATGGCCTCGTCATCGCCCCGTTCCATCAGCTTTACCTGCTCCTCAAAGCGCAGGCGCTGGTCCAGGGGGTCATTCAGCTCGGTATAGGCATTGGCGATCTCCTTGCCATTGACCATCAGCTCAAAGCGTTCTACCAGCCCCGGCTTGCTGCGGTGCTTCTTGGTAAGCGGGCTCATTTCCACCGGGTAATCAATGATAAAGGTGGGCTGTATATAATGCGCCTCGCATTTCTCGCCGAATATTTCATCCACCAGCTTGCCCTTGCCCATGTTCGGCTCTACATGAATGCCAAGTTGTTTGCACGCATCGCGCAGGGCGTCTTCCTCCATACCGCTAATGTCTATGCCGGTATGTTCCCGGATGGCATCGTACATGGTCACGCGGCGGAAAGGGGCCTTGAAGTCAATGACCTTTTCGCCTACCTGCACCTGGGTGGTGCCGTGCAGGGCCAGGGCCACTTTTTCCAGCAGGGTTTCCGTGGTGCGCATCATCCACTCATAGTCCTTGTAGGCCACGTACATTTCCATTACGGTGAATTCCGGGTTGTGGGTGCGGTCCATACCTTCGTTGCGGAAGTCCTTGGCAAATTCATACACTCCTTCAAAGCCGCCTACGATCAGGCGTTTGAGGTACAGCTCATTGGCAATGCGCAGGTACAGCGGTATGTCCAGCGCATTGTGATGGGTAACGAAGGGCCGGGCCGTGGCGCCGCCGGGTATGGGCTGCAGCACGGGCGTTTCCACCTCCAGGAAACCGAGGTTGTTGTAAAACTCCCGGATGGTCTGGTATATTCTGGTGCGTTTTACAAACACGTCTTTCACCTGCGGGTTAATGATCAGGTCTGCATAACGCTGCCGGTATTTAAATTCCGGGTCGGTAACTGCGTCAAAGGTCTCCCCTTCCTTTTCCTTTACTATGGGCAGGGGGCGGAGGGCTTTGGACAGCATGCTCAGCTCCTTTACATGAATGGAGGTTTCGCCGGTCTTGGTAATAAAGGCATATCCCTTCACCCCGATAATGTCGCCGATGTCTGTCAGCTTTTTCCAAACGTTGTCATACAGCGTCTTATCCTCGCCGGGGCAGATCTCGTCGCGGCGGATATATGCCTGTATGCGGCCGGCATGGTCCTGGATCACGGCAAAGCAGGCCTTGCCCATATCACGTATGCTCATGATGCGGCCGGCCAGGCATACTTCCTGGAACTGGTCTTTGGTAGCTTCCGAATAATGCGTTTTAATATGCACGGAAGTATTGTTCACGGGGTATGCTGCGGCCGGATAGGCATCAATGCCTGAATTTTGCAGCTCCTGCAGCTTTTCCCGGCGTATGATCTCTTGCTCGGATAATTGTGTCATGTATTATTCAAATGGAGTGCAAAAATAAGGGTAATAGTCGATAGTCCATAACCTGCCGCTACAGCGGTCCGCCATGCGCGGGACTTTTTGGCATTAAATTTTCTTTATTGGCAGAGTATGGTGCTGTTATACCGGGCGATAACCCTAACTTTACAATGTGCGAAGGGATAAGATATTTTAAGAAATAACCATGTGAAGCAGGGTGCGAAGTTCTTTAAAAAAATTAACCAGATGAAAACGATCATTGTTCCCACGGATTTTTCCGAGACCGCTTATAATGCGGCGCGTTATGCCCTGGGGCTGGCCGGGCAGATGAGCACTTCCCGCATTGTGCTGTACCATGCATACGAGCTGATAGTACCCATCCCTGATGTGCCTACCTCCGTACCGGTGGTCAACCCGGAAGAACTGCGCAGTGCCAGCCTGGAAGGGCTGGACAAAATGAAACGGGAGCTGGGGCCCCTGATGCCGGAGGATGCGGCGCTGGAATGCAGGGCGGAGAACCACCTGCTGCCGGCCAATATAGACGAGGTGTGCAAGCGGGAGCAGGCAGACCTGGTGGTGATGGGCATTACCGGCGGCAGCCAGTTGGAAGAGATCCTGGTGGGCTCCAACACGATAGACGTGGTAAAGCATACGACCTGCCCGGTGATCATTGTGCCGGCTGACGCCCGTTTTAAACCCATCCGTAGGATCGTGTTTGCCTGCGATTTCAGGAAAGTGGTGGAAACCACGCCCGTACAGCCGCTGAAAAAGCTGCTGGACGTATTCCGGCCGGAGCTGCACGTGCTGAATATAGATCATGAAAGCAAGCACTTCACATCAGATACGCCTTATGAAACGTTGATGCTGGATACCCTGCTGGAAGGCTACAACCCGCAGTTCCATTTTATAGACCATACCAACGTGGTAAAAGGCATTACGGACTTTGCCGAAAAGGAGCAGGCGGACCTGATCCTCATCATCCCGAAAAAGCATGGATTGTTTGAGCATATCTTCAAGCGGAGCCGTACTACACAGTTGGCTTTTCATACGCACATACCCTTGCTGGCCATACACGAGTAATAATATTTTGAGTATTTTTAATATATGAACCATAACATTATGAAGAAAGGGATACTTTTCCTGCTGCCTGCGCTGTTGACCGTACAATTGAGCCAGGGACAGCTTTTGAAGAAACTGGGCAAAGCGCTGGAGGATGCAAAATCCGGCACTACGGGCACTACCTCCACTACCGGCAGCAACGTAACGGAAGCAGAAGCCGGGGCCGGCATTAAGGAAGCCCTGGCCAAGGGGGTGAACGCCGGTATTGCCGCCCTGAGCAAAAAGGACGGTTTCTTTGGTAATGAAGCCTATAAAATGTTCCTGCCGGAAGATGCGGTAAAGATCGAGAAAACGCTGCGCAGTATAGGATTGGGCAGCCAGGTGGATAAAGCTATCCTGCAGATCAACCGGGCGGCGGAAGGCGCCGTAAGCCATGCCGCGCCCATATTTGTAGACGCCATCAAACAGATGTCCGTCACCGATGCGCTGAAACTGATCAGCGGGGGAAATAATTCCGTTACCAACTATTTCAAGGAAAAAACCTCCGACCAACTGAAAACGGCTTTTGCGCCGTCTATCAAAGGCGCGCTGGACAGCACCAGCGCCACCCGCTACTATGGCGATATCGTGAACACGTATAATAAACTACCCACTACCTTTAACAAGGTGAATCCCGACCTGCAGGACTATGTGACCACCCGCGCCGTGGCCGCCCTTTTTGACCAGATCGGCAAGGAAGAGGCCAACATCCGCGAAAATCCCGCCGCCAGGACGACGGATCTGTTGAAGAAAGTTTTCGGTAAATAAGTGTGAGAAGTACGATGTAGGAAGTACGATGTAGGAAGTAAGACGCCTACATCGTACTTCCTACATCGTACTTCTTATTTCCTACTTCCTACATCTTTCTTCATCCCTCATACAACAAGACCTGCCACGCTTCCCGCACCTTGCCCGCTTCCAGTAACTGCTGTGCATAACGGTGCAGTTCCTGCTCCATTTCTTCGGGCGTAATGCTGTAATACTGTATAATATTCTTGAGCTGTTCGTCCTCAAAAGCAGGATCCACGGCGGGCATTTCATGTACATTGCCTAACATGCCCAGGTTGTTGCCCGTAAGGATGCGGCTGTTGCGGATAGCCGCCGGCAATGCATCTACGCCGATGCCCAACTGCAAATTGGGTTTGGGCACTTCAAACACAGCGGCCCCGGAAGCGCGGCAGTAGTAGTCCGCGCCCATACGGCCCACCAGGTCTATCTTATGCGGGTCTATGCGGCCGTGCTCGTTCAGGATATTTTCGCTGATGTGCAGCAGCACCGGTTCACAGATCACCAGGTTACCGGCGCCTCCGCCCTCCCCGGTTTCGATCACCTGCTTCACCACGCATTCCATTTGCACCGGGCTCTCCTTTACCCGGGGCGGCTTTACTTTTTCGGATGGCAGCGCGGTAAACCCGGCTTTCTCAAATTCACTCACCCCCGGGGGGTATTCGCAACTGGCCAGGGAGGCCTGCTGTACCATGGCATAGGTCACTACATTGATCACCACTTCCCTGGTGGCATAGATATTTTCCAGTGTATGCTTGATCGTATTATCGCGCACCCGCCTGGAAGGTGAAAAAACAAGCGTGGGCGGGTTGCTGCCAAATACGTTAAAAAAGCTGAACGGCGACAGGTTGGGCTGTCCTTCGGCATTAACGGTACTGGCAAAGCAAATGGGCCGTGGCGCTACTGCGCCCACCAGGTGGGCATGCAGTTCGGCAGTTTTTACCTGCCCGGGTATTATTTGCAGCATTTTACTTTTACGTTTAATGTTGATAGAACTCCCTTAATACAAAGCTACCGTCTGAAAGCTGATTCAGCGCTTTAATTAAATAATAGCGATGTAAGAATCCCGTTAATACTACCATGTTCTTTCCCTGGTATTGCCGGGCGTATTGGAAGATATGCTTTGCCATGGCCTGGTTTCTCGTATCCCAGAAGCCGGCCCATAAGCGGTATCCTTCCCGGTAAGTGATGGGTGTTCCATCGGGTTTGGAGAAGGTATGGGTGGCAAATTCCGGCCTGTTATTAATGATCTTCAGTAATCCGTGATGTTGTATATCCTGCCTTCTTTTGCAGATGCTGTCTGTTACCGGGTTGTTGAAATTTTCGGGGCTTTTCTCCGCCAGCCGCATTAATGTAGCGGTAACCTCTTTGTACTGCTCGTAGATATCCTTTTCCTCCTTTGTCAGCAGATCCTGTTTATACAGGCTGTCTATCAGCTTTACAGATAAATTATCAGCAGGCACCATGCCTTTTTCCTTCCTGTAATCATTTCTCCCTTCAAAATCAAATGGCAGTCTTTTCGTGCCCGGGTACTTTTTCACATACCGGTTGGAAGCAACAATTTCATTTCCTTTTACGGAGGGATTGGCAAAGTAGTCTTTCGCCATTGCAGCATCCACTTCATGCAGAATAATGTCCGGCTTTACATCATCCAGTATATTGAAAAGTATCTGCGGATGATAGTTCGGCAAGCTGTCATGAATATTGCCAATAATTACGATCCCGGTTTTTTTAAGATGCTGGGCGGATAAGGTTGTACTGATAAAAAACAGGAATATGACCAGTTGTATTGATCTCATTATACTTTCTTTAGCTTCAGCAGGGAAAAATCCGACTCTTCTTTTTCCATGGTACTTTGCAACATCCCTAATCCCTCTATTTCCATTTCCACCACATCGCCCGGCTGCAGCCATTGCTCCTGGTAGTTGGGGTCCTGCAGTTTACCGGTGCCGTTCAGCTCCAGGAAGCAGCCGGTGCCCACGGTGCCGCTGCCGATGATGTCGCCGGGCAGCAGGTTTACCCCGTATGCGCAGCGCTCTATGATCTCGGCAAAGGTCCAGTCCATATCTCCCATGTTGCCTTCGCTTACCTGCACGCCGTTTACGCGGCAGGTCATTTTCAGGTGGTAGTTGTTGCCGGTATGGCCTGGCTTGGGTGGCGCTTTAAAGGCTTCCAGCTCGTCCGGCGTTACCAGCATGGGGCCTATTACGGTGCTGAAGTCCTTGCCCTTGGCCGGTCCCAGGTTCAGCTTCATTTCCTCCATCTGCAGGGTGCGGGCGCTCAGGTCGTTCATGATCATGTAGCCGCCAATGTATTCATCCGCTTCGGCAGCGGTAATGTTGCGGCCCGGCTTGCAGATCACCACGGCTGCTTCCAGCTCAAAGTCCAGCTTGTCAAAATGGTCCGGCATGCAGTATACCTTGCCGGGGCCCTGTATGGCGTTGTGGTTGGTGAAATAGAAGATCGGGTATTGATCGAACTCCGGGATCATGTCTACTTTACGGTTGCGGCGGGCGGCGGCCACGTGCTGCCGGAAAGCGTAACCATCGCGGCAGGAGGTAGGGAAAGGCACCGGCGCCAGCACCTGCACGCTGTCATACGGAATGCCCATGGCGCTACCCACATGCTGCCCGCTTTTCAGTTGCTCGTCCACATGCCGGGCAATGTCTATCACTTCTTCCCACATCAGCAGGAACATCTGCATATTGTTGGGCAGGTCCGGGTGCAGGTCCTGGGTATTGTATAACAGTCCGTTCACTAAAATGGCCAGTTGGTCGGCTTCATCTCTCAGGTAAGTAACAAGCTTCATCTACTAGATAATTTTTTTGCGTTAGGTGTATGATAGCCAAATATATTATTTTTATTTTTGAAGATATGCCACGTATTCCACTCACCATCCTGACCACGTTATTATCCCTGTGCGCATGGGGGCAGCCACGAACGGACAGCCTGCTGGAAAACCTGGTACGGCGGCATGCATCTCCCAACCTGCAGCACGTGCTGCAGCACCCCGACTCTTTTCGCTACCAGCTTATTTACACGCAGATAGACCGTGATAAGCGGAACCGGCCGCATTTCCGGAATTATTATTTTCATGTGGATGCAGACAGTTACTTTAACCCTGCCTCCACGGTAAAGCTGCCCATTGCCGTGCTGGCGCTGGAAAAGCTGCATGAGCTGCGGGTGCGCGGGCTGGACAGGTATACGCCCATGCTTACGGACAGCGCCTACAATGGGCAGGTGACCGCTTATACCGACAGCACCTCGGAGAACGGGCTGCCTTCCATTGCCCACTACATTAAAAAGATATTCCTGGTAAGTGATAATAATGCGTATAACCGCCTGTACGAGTTTGTGGGCCAGCAGGCCATTCATGAAAAATTGTGGGCCAGGGGCTACCCCGGCGTGCGCATTGTACGGCGATTTATGCCCCTGGACGAGGAGGGCAACCGGCATACCAACCCGATCCGTTTTGTGCGGGAGGATGGCAGCCTGGTGTACGCGCAGCCAGCCGCCTATTGCACCCTGCCTTTTGATTTCAGTAAAAAGATACTGATCGGCAATGCGCACATGAACCGGGATGAGCAACTGGTGCACGCGCCTTTTGATTTTACGAAGCAGAACTATTTCCCGCTGGAAAGCCTGCAGCACCTGCTGCAAACCGTGCTGTTCCCGGAATCGGCGCCCCGGTCGCAGCGCTTTAAGCTGACAAGGGACGATTACCGTTTCCTGTACCATTATATGTCCGCCTATCCTTCCGAGGCGGATTACCCGCACTATGACCGGAAGCAGTATTTTGACAGCTACACCAAGTTCTTCATGTTCAAGTCCGGCCAGCGCGAAATACCGCCGCATATACGGGTGTTCAACAAAACCGGCTGGTCCTTCGGCTTTTTAACGGATGTGGCCTATATTGTAGACTTCAAAAACAACGTGGAGTTCATGCTTACGGGCACCCTGTATGTGAACCGCGACGGGGTGCTGAATGATGACCGCTACGAATATGAAACGGAAGGGTACCCATATTTTAAAGAGGTGGGGAACATCATTTACCAGTACGAGCTGGAACGTAAGCGGGAGCACGCGCCGGATCTGAAAAGGTTTGCCAATGCAAGAAAGGACAACTAATATGCAAATGTGCAGATATGCAGATGTGCGAATGTGGGGAATAATATCATTTTTTATCTTCGCCCTCCTTCATCCGCACATCTGCATATCTGCACATCCGCACATCAATGACTCCTCCTGGATCAGGATCAACCAGCTTGGCTATACGCCGCAGGGCGTTAAAGTAGCCGTATGGTGCGCAAAAGCGGCGCAGGATGCCGCTACCTTTACCCTGCATGACGCGAACAGCGATAAAGTAGTTTGGAAAGGCCGCAGCAGCGGTGACTTCGGGGCTTACGGACCTTTTGCCCACACCCGGCGGCTGGATTTTACGGCATTCCGGCGGCCGGGCACTTACTACCTGGCCTGCGGCGGCAGCCGCTCCCCCCAATTTCGTATAGGCCGGGACGTGTACAAAGGCACGGCCGATTTCTGCCTGCAGTACATGCGGCAGCAGCGCAGCGGCTATAATCCTTACCTGGAAGATTCCTGCCATACGCAGGACGGGTTTACCGTGTACGGCCCCATGCCGGATGGCACGCATGTAGACGTAGCCGGCGGCTGGCATGATGCCAGTGACTACCTGCAGTATGTAACCACTTCCGCCAATGCCACCTACCACCTGCTGGCCGCCTGGCGCGATTTTAAACCCGTGTTTGGGGATAGATGCCAGGCCAATGGCACAGGCGGCCGCAACGGCGTGGCGGATGTGCTGGACGAAGCCCGCTGGGGGCTGGACTGGCTGCTGAAAATGCACCCCGCCCCGGACCAGTTGTACAACCAGGTTGCCGACGACCGCGACCATAGCGGTATGCGCCTGCCTACAAAAGACACTACCAGCTACGGCAAGGGCCTGGAGCGCCCGGTGTATTTCTGTACGGGGGAGCCGCAGGGCCTGAAAAAATATAAGAATCGCAGCACCGGCCTGGCATCCACTGCCGGCAAGTATGCCAGCGCTTTTGCGTTGGGCGCCGCACTGTACCGGGATGCAGACAGCAGTTACAGCCGCCTGTTGCAGGGCAAGGCGGCATCGGCGTATGCGCTGGGCGCCGCCCGTCCCGGTGTATGCCAGACGGCACCCTGCGGTGCGCCTTATTTTTACGAGGAGGATAACTGGAGGGACGATATGGAGCTGGGCGCCACCATGCTGGGCAGGTTGTCCGGGCAGCAGGCGCTGCTGCGCCAGGCTACTGACTGGGCCCGGCAGGAACCGCTTACCCCCTGGATGGGGGCAGATACCGCCCGGCACTACCAGTGGTATCCCTTTCACAACTTTGGCCATTATGAGCTGGCGTCGGCCAGCCCGGCCCTGCAGCCCGCCATGATGGGCTACTACCGGCAGGGGATCAACGCTGTTTGGGAAAAAGCCCGGCACAATGCTTTTTACCGGGGCATTCCTTTTATCTGGTGCTCCAATAATCTTACGGTGTCCTTCGCTATACAGTGTAACCGTTACCGTTATCTAACAAAGGATCACCGTTATCGGGAGTTGGAGCAGGCATGTATTGACTGGCTTTTTGGTTGCAACCCCTGGGGCACCGCCATGGTGGCGGGCCTGCCTGCCTCCGGCGATCACCCGGAAGACCCGCACAGTTCCTTCAGCCACCTGTACGGCTACCCGGTTAGCGGCGGGCTGGTAGACGGCCCGGTATACGGCAGCATCTACAAAAGCCTGATCGGCATTACCCTGCATAACGGGGACGAGTATGCGCCTTTCCAGTCTGACCTGGCGGTGTACCACGACGATTTCGGGGATTACTCCACCAACGAGCCTACCATGGATGGTACGGCCAGCCTGGTATACCTGCTGGCCGCGCAGGACTATGAGGCCCGGGATGCATTTACCTGCAGCCACGGCGCCATTATTCGCGGAGACAGCACCCGGCGGCAACTGGCCCTGGTATTTACCGCCGACGAATTTGCCGACGGCGGCGAAGCCATTGCACAGGTGCTGCAAAAGCACCAGGTGCCGGCCTCCTTCTTTTTTACGGGCCGCTTTTACCGCGATCCTGCGCATACGGCGCTGATACAGCGGCTGCGCCGTGCCGGCCACTACCTGGGCCCGCATTCCGACCAGCATTTGCTGTACTGCGACTGGAACAGGCGGGACAGCCTGCTGGTAACGCAGCAGGAGTTCAACACGGACCTGCAGCATTGTTACCAGGCCATGGCAAAACAGGGCATTTCCCGTGGAAGCGCCACCTGGTTCCTGCCGCCCTACGAGTGGTATAATGATACCATTGCCGCCTGGGCCTCCGCCCGGCAACTGCAACTGGTGAATTTTACCCCCGGCACCCTCAGCCATGCGGATTATACCTGGCCACAGCTAAGCCGGTACCGGAGCTGCGACACCATCCTGCAGTCCATTATGGATTATGAAAAGCAGCACCCCGCCGGCCTGAACGGCTTTATGCTGCTGATGCATGCCGGCGTGGATCCCCGGCGCACGGATAAATGCTGGGAGCGGCTTGATAATTTGCTGGCCTGGCTGCAGGAAAAGGATTACAAAATGGTAACAGTCCCCCGCTTGCTACAGGAGCGTAAATAACTGTCCTTTAACTTCGTATATACGGAAATACCCGTTACGTTTATATACAATATTGATGTAATTTTGTGTAAAACCCAGGGGTCTATGAAGTTCGACAAGATAAAGAATAAAGGACAGGCCAGATTGTTTGAAAGTAAGTACCTGGAAATGTTGACCAAAACGCATCCCCTGATCATCTGGGGCATGTACCTGCCCATCATTGGCTGGATGCTGTATTACAGCAACCAGGGGTTAGGGTTCAGTCCGGGCACCATAGCGATGATCTTCTTCGGCGCTATGTTCTTCTGGTCCTTTTTCGAGTACATCATGCACCGTTTCATGTTCCATTTTGCCACTGAAAACCCCAGGCTCCGGCGGGTGGTATATGTCATGCATGGTAATCACCACGAGTATCCCCGCGACAAGCAGCGCTTGTTCATGCCCCCGGTGCCCAGCCTTATATTAGCTTCCGCTATTTTTGCTGCACAGTACCTGTTCCTGCGCCAGTATACGTTCCCCTTCTTCCCCGGTTTCCTGCTGGGCTACCTCATGTACGGCAGCATGCACTACGCCATACATGCCTGGAACCCGCCGTTCAGGTTCATGAAGCCCCTGTGGCGCAACCACCACCTGCATCATTACAAGAGCGATGAAAAAGGCTTTGGTGTAAGTTCTTCCTTATGGGACCGCGTGTTCGGCACCGGTTTTGACCTCAGCAAGGAGCAGGAAGACAAAGCCAGGGTGAAGGAACTGATGTTCGAGAAAAGCGAAAGGCTGAAAGCAGAAAGCTAAAAGCTCATTACTGCGGATAAATTTCGCGAAAATAGCTTTTAGCTTTCAGCTTTTTGCTCCCCTCACCAGTCAGCGTCCGGTGGCCGGGTCTTAAAGGTTTCCCTCGTCCGGATCTTTTGCAGTTGCCTGTCTATCAGCAGGGCGGCTATTTTATGATAAGCGCCGGCGCCCGCATCCTGGTCCAGTATGGTGCGTATCTGGCTTTCCGGTACGTCAATACGGTACAGCAGGAACACGAACTGCTCAAAGTGATGGCTGATGAGCGCTTCCAGCCGCCGGGCCAGTAATGTCTCCAGGGTTTCCCGGCTGACGGTGTCCGGCAGCTCCAGGGCCAGGGTGTCGCCCAGTTCCCTGGCGGCGGTTTGCAGGTATTGTCCGGGAACGGGCGGCATTATTTCATTTGCTTGATCTTATAGGAAGCGTTGGTGATCACTTTTACCGGTACTTTCAGGTCGCGCTTGATGCGTTTGGCTTTATTGGCCTTGTAGGTATAATCGCCGCTCATTTCCAGGTTCTGTACGCAAATGCTGGGCAGCCCGCTGCTGCGGTTGATCAGGTAGTTGCTTTGCATGGTGCCCTCTATTTCCGCGGTGGCCTGTATGCCCTCTTCCAGGGTAAGCGGTTCCAGCTTGTCTGTTTTCACCTTGCCGGTAGCGCCTATCTTGGCTGTCTGGCTGTCCCAGGTCTGCAGGTTCCAGTAAAGGTCCATGCGGCCTACCAGGCCAGTGCGCAGGGGCACGCTTTCTTCCCACTGGGTGCCGGTTTTGATGCCATGGGCCGGGTATATTACCAGTAGCTGTTCCAGCCAGGAGCGGAAGGCATTGGTGCCAAACTGGTCTTTCATCAGCTTTTTATAAGCCTCCTGCTCATCCTTCTTCAGGCTGGTAAAGGCGGCGGAAGCGGCGTCCAGCAGCTTGTCCAGCCCGTCTACTTTGTTGATATAACCAGTATTCTGCAGCTCCACGGTAAAAGGCTGGTCCAGGATGTTCTTCAGTGCGGCCTGGAAAGGCTCTTTGTCGTTTGGCACCTTGGCGTCCACGAAAATATTCTGGTTCTTGCTGTTGAAATTAAATTTCAGCTCCTTATAGCGGAAGGTCAGCACGGTGCGGCCCGGCTGGGCATCCGTTACTTCAATGGCGATGGTGTTGTTAAAATCCCGGGTTACCCGTTGCACCACTTCGTCTACCGTGGTATAGGTTTCGCTGCGGCTTTCCTGCTGCAGCTCAAACTGTTCGCCTGTCTTGAAACTGTAGCCCAGCTCCACGTACTCCTGTGCGGCGGATATGAAGGGAGCCGCCAGGGCCATCAGTGTGAGGAATATCTTCATGTGCTTCATATTTATGATTTCCTATTTCCTGCTTCTTATTTTTCTCATACATATTTTTCAACAACCCCCAGCCCGAACAGTGCAAAATCATATTTGACCGGGTCTTCCGGGTCCATTTCCCGCAGGCGTTCCGTAAGCGCCAGCGCTGTTTTCCAGTTGGACTTGTTCTCACTTATCAATCCCAGGCGGGTGGCCACCCGGGCTACATGCACATCCAGGGGGCATACCAGTTGGGCGGGGGAAATATGCTGCCATAGACCAAAATCCACGCCATTTTTATCTTTCCGCACCATCCAGCGCAGGTACATGTTCAGCCGCTTGCAGGCGGAGTTCTTTTCCGGCGTGGACACGTGCTTGCGGGTACGCTCCGGGTGCTCCAGGGCAAAGAACATTTTATGGAACCCGATCAATCCTTTTTCCACTGTTTCATCCTCCGGGCTCATATGCCCGCTGAAGGCAAATTCCAGGGAAGTAACGTTGGTATAGTAATGTTGCAGGTATTCTATGAAATACAGCAGGTCCAGGCCGTTAAAGGTGCGGTGGCAGAAGGGCATCAACTGCAGGCGCTCCCTGGGCTGGTGGTGGCGTATGTAATCATAGGGAGCATTGTCCATCATGGCCAGCAGCTCCAGGCATTTATTGATAATGGTGGTCCGGTTGCCCCAGGCCAGGGTAGCGGCAAAAAGCCCGGCAATCTCAATGTCCTGCAGTTGGCTGAACCGGTGTGGAATGCTTACCGGGTCGCCGGCAATAAAGTCAGGATGGTCATATTGTGCCGCCTTGGCGTCCAGGTATCGCTTCAGTTCCAGGAATTTCATAGCATCGGTTATAGGGATCATGTGATGGCGTTGTCCAGATCGGCCAGCAGGTCGTCGACATCCTCAATGCCTACGCTCAGGCGTATGAGGGAGTCTACCAGGCCGTTCTGCAGGCGTTCCTCCCGGGGAATGGAAGCATGTGTCATGCTCGCGGGGTGCCCGATCAGGGATTCCACGCCACCCAGGGATTCCGCCAGGGAGAAGAGGTGTGTGCTGCTAAGCACTTTCATAGCGGCTTCCATGCTGTCATTTTTAAGCGTAAAGGACATCATGCCGCCAAACCCGCGCATTTGCTGTTTGGCAACATGGTGGTTGGGATGGTCCTCAAACCCGCACCAGTATACTTTGTCCACTTTCGCATGCCGGCGCAGGAAGTTGGCTACGGCAGCGCCATTCTCGCAATGGCGCTGCATGCGTACGTGCAGCGTTTTAAGGCCGCGCAGTACCAGGAAACAGTCCTGCGGGCCTGGTACGGCCCCGCAGCTATTCTGTATAAAATATAATTGCTGCGCCAGTGCTTCGTCCTTCACCACTACGGCGCCATGCACCACGTCGCTGTGGCCGCCCAGGTACTTGGTGGCGGAATGCACCACGATATGGGCGCCCAGGTCCAGGGGCTGCTGCAGGTAGGGGGAGGCGAAAGTATTGTCCACGCTCAGCAGCAGATTGTGCTGTTGCGCTATCTGCGCGCAGGCGGCAATATCTATCACTTTCATGAGCGGGTTGGTAGGCGTTTCAATCCAGATCATTTTCGTTTGGGCGTTCAGGTACTTATTAATGTTCCCTGCATCCTGCATATCAATGAAATGGAATTTGAGGCCATACCGCGCAAATACTTTGGTGAATATGCGGTAGGTGCCGCCATAGAGGTCGCTGGAAACGATGATTTCATCTCCCGGGTTCAGCAGTTTCATGATGGCGTCGGTAGCCGCCAGGCCGCTGCCGAAGCAGATACCGTAGTTCCCGTTCTCTATGGCCGCGAGCGCCTGTTGCAGGGCGTCGCGGGTAGGGTTTTGTGTGCGTGCGTATTCATAGCCTTTATGCTGCCCGGGCGCGCTCTGTACGTAGGTGGAGGTTTGGTAGATTGGTGTCATAATGGCGCCCGTAGACGGGTCTGGCGCTACGCCGGCATGTATGAGCTTAGTTCCCAGCTTCATTTCTCTAAGTATTTTATAATGAGTTGTTTATTCCCGATGAATGTACCAAAGGTACTAAAAGGCGCTGATAATGAAGTAAAACGGGATTTCTACGCAGGAAGGCTATACGTAGAAATACGTATGCCGGGAGGGGAACTGCAACAGAAATGATCAATTATCATGCTGATACCGGGAAAATTTATACACTTACGAACATTTTTACAGCGTTGGCCAAAACCGGGAAAACCCGTGTATGCATTCCCATTAATTTTGGAACAGGTTTTTCATAGGATATGGTTAAAATTATTACAAGGGCGGTATTCCTACCGCCCTTCATTATTTTATTTCCTTCCCAGTGTTCTTTCGTTGAATTTAACCGGTACTGATACCATCACTTCATCCCAGGCCATTACCAGCCTGGCGCCGCCATCGGCTTTTTCAAACGCCATGGTAAACGCTTCCACAGGGGTATCCAACTTGGTGACCGGTACGGTGGTCCTCAGCAGGTCCATGGAGGCATTATATTTATAAGCGCCCCAGATATCGGTTTCCTTGTTCAGGATAACGGTCCACTTGCTTTCCTGGGGAATGGCGTACAGGGTGTAACGGCCCTTGGGCACCTGCCTGCCGCCGATGTTCACGGGGATGAAGAACTCCACTTCAGTAGCCTCGTTGGCGCCCAGGCGCCATACCTTGCCATATTCTTCCAGGTTCCCGAATATGGTCCTGCCCTTTTTCTGGGGCCGGCTGTACACTACCCGGGCTACCAGCGTACCGGGCTCCCCTTTTACTTTTACAAGGTAAGGATATACCGGCGGGTAGTAGGCCATGTCCATGGGGCTGGCGTCCAGCGGCGGTAATTTTTTATCCTGTGCGGTTGCAGATTTTAACCCGGTACCTAATAACAAGATCATCACGGCAAAGAGAAAAGTTTGCTTCATTGGTGGCATATAGTTTTTTTGAGAAAATAATCAGTATCAAACTTAGTAAAAAAAGACAAGAAGCCAGGCCCGGCTGCCGCTTAACCGCCTGCTTTTATCGCTGTTTTTACGAAAGTTTCCAGTTCAGGAAAAAAGGCGGCATAATATTCCGCCAGCTCCTTATAATGGTTTTCCAGTACGGCAAAGGGCACATCGGCGCTTACATCCAGGTACCTGGCGCGGCGCACCAGCCCGCTAAAGGAGCGGTAAATGCCTTCCTCCGTACGGTAGTTGTACAGCCAGTTCTGGGTGCGCATAAAGTGGAATACCTGCAGAAAATCCGTGGGAAGCTCGCTTTTCCGGTTCTCCAGCAGCCGGTAAACGGATTGGGCGAAATGCCCTAACTGCTCGTCCGTAAAGCGCGTTTCGTCCCTGGCCAGGAAATGATCATACGCCACGTCTATAAATACGGCCCCATAGCGGCCGCAGGAGGCCTGGAACAACCGGGTGGCCGCCCGGGTAAGCGGGTGCTCGTCTGTAAATGCGTCTATGGCGCGGTGTATACGGATGCCCTGCTGTATGTCCTCCCCGTACTGGAGCAACTGTTTGCCTTTCACAAAGTCTGCGATCATATTACCAATGGTCAGCGAAGGATCATTGTAGGAAAGATATGCATGGGCGAGAAAATTCATAGTGGTGTGAAGATCGGCATTTATTAGTTAGCACATGCGCATACCGGCGCCCGGGCGCTTCCGCTCATCCATCACTCTTCCACTTTAACAAAAGCTTAACGCCGGCCGGTGCAACATTCGCGCAGTGGGCGCAAACGCAGCAGGGAAGCCTTGTTCTGAAGGGAAAAGTAACATATTCGTTGTAGGTGTTGCAACATGCATTGTACTGAACTGATCAAGCTATACCATTAGCAAATATTGGGTTGCCGGCGGTTACCGGCCATCTTACCTTTGGTGTATTGATTTAAAACAAATCAACTTTAAAATCTTCCGCCATGAAAAAAATGTTCTTAATGCTATGTGTAGCAGCCGCCTTAACCGGTGGTTCAATCGTGCAGGCCAGCGCCGCCCACATTACAGAAACGGAGGCCACTGCCAGGCTGAAAGAAGCCTTAAACAGATCTTTTGCCAACGTTACCAAGGTACGCTGGTATACGGATGATCACAAGATCTTTACCGCAAAGTTCCTGGCAGGTGAAAACCTGGTGACCGCCTACTTTAATGCAGAAGGCACCCTGCTTTCCACCCGCCGTTATATTACTGAAGACCAGTTGCCGCTGGCCGTGATCACCCGGATACAGAAACGTTATCCGGATACCTGGATCCGTACCGCTGTAGAGTTTGATGCCGGTAACGTTACCACCTATTACGTTACCCTGGAAGGAGCCGAAAACTGGGTAGTAGTAAAGTCCGACAGTAACGGCCAGTTGAGCGTATACCAGAAGCTGAAAAAAGCATAGTCAGTCTCACAGCCATTCTATAAGCTGTCGTTTTGTTCCGGTCCATAGTGGTGTTGCTATGGACCTTTTTTTTGCTGCTAACTAAATCTTACCTTTGCCCCTTGTTTCAGTACTAAATCTTTGAATGATAATGAATAAAGGGCCCATTTCACAGTTTATCCAGCACCATTACCGGCACTTTAATGCCGCCGCGTTGGTAGATGCCGCCAAAGGCTATGAAACGCACCTGCTGGAAGGCGGAAAAATGATGGTGACACTGGCCGGCGCCATGAGCACTGCCGAGCTGGGTATTTCTTTTGCCGAAATGATCCGGCAGGGCAAGGTGGATATCATATCCTGCACAGGCGCCAACCTGGAAGAGGACATCATGAACCTGGTGGCGCATACCCATTATAAAAGGGTGCCTAATTACCGGGACCTGAGCCCGCAGGAAGAATGGGAGCTGCTGGAAAAAGGCTTTAACCGGGTAACGGATACCTGCATTCCCGAAGAAGAGGCTTTCCGCCGCATTCAAAAGCATATCTACAAAATATGGAAGGATGCGGAGAGCAAGGGAGAGCGCTATTTCCCCCACGAGTACATGTACAAGCTGCTGCTGAGCGGAGTTATGCAGGAGCATTATGAAATAGATCCCAGGCATAGCTGGATGCTGGCTGCGGCGGAAAAGAACATTCCTATTATTGTGCCGGGCTGGGAAGACAGCACCATGGGCAACATCTTTGCCTCCTATTGCATCAAGGGCGAGCTGCAGGCGTCTACCATGAAGAGCGGTATCGAGTACATGGTATGGCTGTCTGACTGGTACCGCAAAAATTCCTCCGGCAAGGGCGTGGGCTTTTTCCAGATAGGCGGCGGCATAGCGGGCGATTTCCCCATCTGCGTGGTGCCCATGATGTACCAGGACCTGGAGTGGCATGACGTGCCTTTCTGGAGCTATTTCTGCCAGATATCCGATTCCACCACCTCTTATGGTTCCTACTCCGGCGCTGTGCCCAATGAAAAGATCACCTGGGGCAAGCTGGACATCCATACGCCCAAATTTATTATTGAATCCGACGCTACGATCGTGGCGCCGCTGATATTTGCCTACCTGCTGGGCTGGTAATTTTTAAAGTGCTGGTGTGCTGTATTGGCGCATCAGCACATTTTAGAAGACCCCCTGATCACCAGTTTTCCTTCCAGTACTTTTTTCTCTGTAGCCGGCGGTTTTTGTTCAATGTGACGGATCAGCATTTTAAGTGCTTCCCGGCCTACCTCGTAGCCGGGCTGCACCACGGTGCTGAGGGCCGGGTCCACCACTTCCGCCACGGGATCGCCGTTGAAGCCCACAATGGCAATGTCTTCCGGTACGCGGTATGCCGTTTGCTTCAGGTAGTTAATAGCAATTACGCCCGAGGGGTCGTTGATGGCGAAGATGCCGTCGGGCTTCAGCTTTAGCAGCTTCTTCAGCGCTTCCAGCGCATTGAGCTGGAACTTTTCACAATGCACAATATGTTTGGAGGTATAGGGAATGCCGTATTTCTTCATGGCGTCCTCGTACCCGCGCAGGCGCTCGTCTGATACGGACAGCCCTTTAGGGCCGGCCATGTGCACAATATTGCGCCGTCCCTGCCTGATCATATGCTCCACTGCCTTGAAGGCGCTTTTGTACTGGTCCACTATTACGCGGGAAGCCGTTACATGCCGCAGGTCGCGGTCAAAGAACATGAAGGGAATGCCTTTCTGCTGCAGTTTCAGGAAGGGCGCGGCATCCTGGGTTTGCTTGGACACGGATATCAGCAGGCCGTCTATACGGCAGGACACCAGTTGCCGGATGCCCTCCGCCTCCTGCTGCGCATTTTCATTGCTCTGGCAGAACATCAGGTGATACCCGTGCTCATTGGCCACCTCGTTCATGCCGCTCAGCGCATTGGAAAAGAAATGGGTGGCTATCAGGGGCACAATCACCCCCACAATGCGGGTTTGCTTGTTAATAAGGCTCTGTGCAATGTAGTTAGGCTCATAGTTCAATCCGGCGGCCAGCTCCAGTACTTTCCGCCTGGTATCTTCATTAATGTCCGGCAGGTTTCGCAATGCCCGTGAAACAGTGGATACAGACAGGCGTAGCTTCCTGGCTAAGTCCTTTATGGTTACCTGCTTGTTCTTCATCCTTGATGATGCGGTTTGGTAATAGTTTCGGTTAATTTGAGCAACGGGCCTGTCCAAACGACAAATAAAATAAATTCCCCTTAAGTACGCATACTATATTTCATAAGCGGTACCAACAGATGACGCGGCTACATTTCACCCAAATACAAATGCAATTTAAATTATGTTTTTATCTAATGCAAACGTTACCGGTAACGTTATTTTAACGGCGGCCATGTAAATCCGGGTATGAGCTGCTATTTTGCAGTGCTATACTACACAATGCATTACCTTCCATAGGTGTAATGCAACTTTAATGGATAAAGGCCAAAATATTACGGCCGGGAAAATCATTTCCCGGCTTTTTTATGCCTGCTGGTACCCGGTTTCGCACATTAAACGTATATTGTACCCTTGTAAATTACTACGATATGAAAAATCTGCTTTCACTGTTAACGGTAGCCGCTGTAATCGGTACAAGCGCCTGCCAGTCCGGTTCCAACACAAACAACAATTCATCTGATAGTATGCGCACAAATCAAGACATTGAAACCCTGGTGCCTGCTGCCAACTTTGACAGCACTATTGACGGTAAGCAGGTACAGTTATTTTACCTGAAGAGCAGTGGCGGCGTACAGATGGCCGTTACCAATTACGGCGCCAAAGTAGTGGCCCTGCTGGCCCCTGACCGGGACGGGAAACTGGAAGATGTGGAGCTGGGCTACGACAAGCTGAGCAGCTACGTCAGCACCAATGACCGGTATTACGGCGGCGTGGTAGGCCGGTATGGCAACCGCATTGCCAAAGGCAAATTCAAAGTGGATGGCCAGGAATACACCCTGGCGGTTAATAACGGCGTAAACCACCTGCATGGCGGCAAAGTGGGCTTTAATGATGTGGTATGGGACGCCAAACAACCCAACGACCATACCGTGGAGTTTCACTACCTGTCCAAAGATGGGGAAGAAGGCTATCCCGGCAACCTGGACGTGACCATGACCTATGAGCTGACGGACAGCAACGAATTCAAGATCAGCTATAAGGCCACTACAGACAAGGCAACGGTAGTGAACCTTACGCATCACTCCTTCTTTAACCTGCATGGCGCCGGCAACGGGGATATCAATGACCATGTGCTGATGATCAACTCGGATAAATTTACCCCGGTAGACAGCGGCCTGATACCTACCGGCAAGCTGGAGGATGTAAAGGGTACGCCCATGGACTTTACCACGCCTACGCCTATCGGCGAAAGGGTGAACGCCGATTTTCAGCAGCTCAAGTATGGCAAGGGCTATGACCATAACTGGGTGCTGAACAAAAAAGGCGATGAGCTGTCGCTGGCCGCCACCGTACTGGAACCGCAGAGCGGCCGTTATATGGAAGTATGGACCACCGAGCCCGGTGTGCAGTTCTATGGCGGCAATTTTATGACCGGTGATACCGGCAAGCAGGGCAAAGTATACGTGCACCGCGGCGCGCTGTGCCTGGAAACGCAGCATTTCCCGGATTCGCCCAACCAGTCTGCATTCCCCTCCGTAGTGCTGAAACCCGGCGAAACCTATCAACAGACCTGTATTTATAAGTTCGGTGTAAAGTGATAATTTTAATGCGCGTATATGCGGATGTGCACATCCGCATATACGCGCACCTGTTTTATTTCTCCACGTTATAAACCTATCACTCATGGTACGTAGATTCCTTACACTATGTTGTGCCGTACTGTTAGCAAACATCCTTCACGCACAGCAACAGCCGTTCAACGGGCTGAACATGAACATGGGCAACCTGTTCTATCTTTCCGACGCCAAAACCCGGAGCATCAGCCCGGAAAACTTCAGTGGTGAAAAAGGCAAGGGCGGCATGGCCACCCTGGAACAGGGCCTGGCCCGCAATGCAGCCCGGGACCTGGGCCAGGGATGGAAGGTAAGCCCCTACATCCACATTGAGCCGGGGCAAACTTATACCCTGGCGGAAATAGAAGGGCCCGGCGCTATCCAGCACATCTGGATGACGCCTACCGGCAACTGGCGCTTTTCCATTCTCCGCTTTTACTGGGATGATGAGAAGGAACCTTCCGTGGAAGTGCCCGTAGGCGATTTCTTCGGCATGGGCTGGGGACAGTATGCGCAGCTTAGCTCCCTGGCGGTATGCGTAAACCCGGGCAGCGCCTTTAACTGCTACTGGACTATGCCTTTCCGTAAAAAATGCAGGATCACCATGGAGAACATCAATACGGAGCGAATGACCCTGTACTACCAGGTGGACTATACGCTGACCGATGTACCGGAGAATGCCGGCTATTTCCATGCGCAGTTCCGCCGCAACAATCCCACCAAAGGCGGCAGCTATACGCTGGTGGATGGCATCAAAGGTAAAGGCCAGTATGTAGGCACCTACATGGCCTGGGGCGTGAATAACAACGGCTGGTGGGGCGAAGGCGAGATCAAGTTCTTCATGGACGGCGATAACCAGTTTCCCACTATCTGCGGTACGGGTACGGAAGATTATTTCTGCGGCTCCTACAATTTTGAGAACCGCGCCACCCGCCAGTACCAGGAGTTCAGCACACCTTACACCGGTCTGCACCAGGTGATCCGGCCCAACGGGATGTATGATTCACAGCAACGTTTCGGGTTGTACCGCTGGCACGTTACCGACCCGGTACGGTTTGACAAAGACCTCCGGGTAACCATCCAGGACCTGGGCTGGCACAGCGGCGGGCGTTACCTGCAGCAGCAGTCGGACATCAGCTCCGTGGTATACTGGTACCAGTCGGAGCCGCACAACCCGTTCCCGAAGCTGCCGTCAAAGGATCTGCTGGAGGTGAATTAATTATTTCCTTCTCTGCTCAAAGAAAGTTTTCACTAACTGCAAGCTCTCTTCCCCGCCGGGGCCCTGCTCCAGCCTGGTCTTGGGGTGGAAGGGAGACTGTTGCCCGGTGGAGCGGCGGTAGCTGTGCCGCTCATCCGGGGCAGCGTATACAATGCGGCCTATCTTGCTCCAGTATAATGCGCCGGCGCACATCAGGCAGGGCTCCAGGGTTACGTACAGGGTGGCTTCCATCAGGTATTTGCTGCCCAGGAAGTTAAATGCGGCGGTGAGGGCCAGCATTTCCGCGTGCGCGGTGCTGTCGTTCAGGCGCTCTACCTGGTTGTACCCGCGCCCTATCACCTGGTTGTTGGCCACCACCACGGCCCCTATGGGCACTTCACCGTCGTCAAAAGCCTTGCGCGCTTCTTTCAGCGCCTGCTGCATGAAATATTGGTCGTCCATTAGCCTATTCAATCATTTTAATAAACTGGTCCTCCGTCAGAATGCGGATGGTATTGATCTTCTTGGCCTTTTCCAGCTTGCTGCCGGCATCTTCGCCCACCACCAGGTAGTTCAGCTTGCTGCTGACGCCACTAAGTATTTTCCCGCCCTGCTGCTCTACTTTCTCCTCTGCCTCGCTGCGTTTCAGCTTGGACAGGGTGCCGGTAAAGAGGAAGGTTTGTCCTTCCAGGCTGCCGCCCCCCTGCTGTGAGGACTTGTCGTTCTGCAGGTTCACGCCCAGTTGCTCCAGGCGCGACAGCATTTGTATATTGGCGGCATTGCTGAAGAAGAGGCGGATGGAACCCGCTACTTTCGGTCCTATGTCCTCCAGCTCCAGCAATTGCTCTTCCGTCCACTCCGTATAGTCCGTCAGGTGGTGAATGGCATTGGCCAGTGTTTTAGCGGTAGTTTCGCCTACGTAGCGGATGCCCAGCCCGAATATGAGGCGGTGCAGCGGCTGTGTTTTGGAATGTTCGATAGCCGCCTGCAGGTTGGCCAGCGATTTTTTGCCGAAGCCTTCCAGCTCCTCTATTTTGCTGAAGTCCAGCTCATAAATGCCGGGAATGTCTTTCAGCAATCCCAGGTTGTAAAACTTGCGCACATTGCTTTCACCCAGGCTGCGGATGTCCATGGCGTCCTTGCTTACAAAATGGATCATGCGCTCTATTACCTGCGCTTCGCAATTGATGTTGGGGCAGCGCCATACGGCTTCCCCTTCCGGTTTCTCCAACTGGCTGTGGCATACCGGGCATTTTGTTGGAAATACGATCTCTTCTTCGGAGCCGTCGCGCAGGTCCGCTACGGACTTCACGATATAAGGGATCACGTCGCCGGCTCTTTCCACCAGTACGGTATCGCCTATCTTCAGGTCCTTTTCGCGCACCACATCTTCGTTGAACAGGGAGATAGAGCCTACCGTTACCCCGCCGATGGGCACCGGGTCTATTTTGGCTACAGGGGTGATGGAGCCGGTGCGGCCTACCTGGAACTCTACCTTACGCAGCTTGCTGGTAGCCTGGCGGGCCTTGAACTTGTAGGCCATGGCCCAGCGCGGGTGGTGGGTGGTCATGCCCAGGCGGTCCTGCAGGGCATAGTCATTCACCTTTATCACCAGGCCGTCTATTTCGTAGGGCAGGTTATCGCGCTCCTGCTCAAAGGTGTGGCAGTAGTCGATCACCGCCTGTATGCCTTTTAGTACTTTCTTCTCTTTGGCCGGGCTGCGGAAACCCAGTTGGGACAGCAGCTCCAGCGTATTGCTGTGGGTTTGTATCTCTACAGGCTCCGCCTGGCCTTTTTCCATTACATGGTAGCTCATGTGGTACAGGAAAGCTTCCAGTCCTCTTTTGGCCACTTCGCGCGGGTCCACCATGCGCAGCGAGCCGGAGGCCGCATTCCGCGGGTTGGCCAGTGGGGGCAGGTTCTCTGCGGCGCGCTGGTCATTAAATGCTTTAAAGGTGCTTTTCTTGATCAGTACCTCGCCCCTGATCTCCATGGTCTGGATACCATAGGCGCTGAAGTTGGCGGAGAGGGGAATGGATCGTATCTGCCGGATATTTACGGTAATATCTTCCCCGGATACGCCATCGCCGCGGGTGGCGCCCCTTACCAGCCGGTCATGCTCATATATGAGGGAGATGCTGGCCCCGTCAAACTTGGGCTCTATGCAATATTCTATATCGGTAAGGCCGGAAATTTCGCGTGCTTTGCGGTCCCAGTCTACCAGGTCGTCTGCATTGTAGGAATTGTCCAGGCTCAGCATGGGCACCAGGTGCTGCACGGTAGGGAAGGACTTGCTCAGTCCCTGGGCCACGCGCTGGGTGGGCGAATCCGGGCTTACCAGGTGCGGGTTTTCCTGTTCCAGTTGCTTCAGCCAGGCATATAGCTGGTCATATTCATAGTCGCTCAGCACGGGGTCGCTTTGCACATAGTAGCGCCAGTCGTTGTACAGGATCACGCGCTGCAGTGCTTCCAGCGTTTCCTCGGGGTTGTTGAGCAACTGCTGTTTGGCTAATTTGCCCAGCAGCTCCTTGGCCAGTTTGGCAAGGGCCAATTCTATTTCCTTCGTATACATATTATTCAAAACTGTGCGTAAATTTAAGCTATAGCTTTTATAGACCTGTCAGGTTTTTAAACATCCCTTATGCAACTACGCCTACCTGTTTATTGTTTAGTACTTCTTTGCCTGGGCTGCAATACCCGTAAAAAGGCGGACCTCATTATTCATCATGCGGTTATTTATACGGTAGATGAACAGTTCAGCCGGGCGCAGGCGGTAGCGGTGCGCGACGGCAGGATTGCGGCGCTGGGCAGCGACGAGGAAATATTAGCCGCATACGAGGCGCCGGAAGTGCTGGATGCCGGCGGTAAATTTATCTACCCCGGTTTCATTGACGCGCATGCCCATTTCCTGGGTTACGGCATGAGCCTGCTGCAGGTAAACCTTACCGGCACCCGTAGCTGGCAGGAAGTGATTGAAAGGGTACAGGCATTCATCGCCGCTAACCCTGCCTTGTCGGAGAATGCCGGCTGGGTACTGGGCCGGGGCTGGGACCAGAACGACTGGCCGGAGAAAAATTTTCCTGACAGGGCGCAACTGGACAGCCTTTTCCCGAAGAATCCCATACTGCTGGGCCGGATAGACGGACATGCAGCCATTGCCAACGCGCCCGCGCTGGCAGCCGCTGGTATACAACCCGGGCAAACCCTTACCGGCGGCCTGGTAGAAGTAAAGAACGGCCGGCTTACCGGCATACTGGTAGACAATGCCGTGCGGCTGGTGCAAAGTAAAGTACCGCCTCCTTCCCCGGCGCTGTTACAAAAGGCCCTGCAAAGCGCGGCCGCCAGTTGCTTTGCTGCAGGACTTACCACGGTTGCGGATTGTGGCCTGATGAAAGATGAAGTGCTGTTCATTGACTCCCTGCAGCAACAGCAGCAATTGAAAATGCGCCTGTATGTGCTGCTGTCCGATACAACGCTGAACTATGATTATTTCCTGCCCAAAGGCCCGTACCGGACCGATTACATAAACGTGGCCGGCTTCAAGTGTTATGCAGATGGTGCGCTGGGCTCCCGTGGCGCCTGCCTGCTGCAGGACTATGCAGACATGCCGGGCTGGAAAGGTTTCCTGCTGCGTGACAGCAGCCATTTCGCCCAAAGGGCGGCACAGTTGATCGATACCAGGTTCCAGCTTTGTACGCACGCCATTGGAGACTCCGCCAACCGGCAGGTACTGCGTATATACGCCGGCGTATTAAAGGATAAGAACGACCGGCGCTGGCGCATAGAGCATGCGCAGGTAGTAAATCCAGCAGATGTAGCCATGTTTGGCCGCTACAGCATTATCCCTTCTGTACAACCCACGCATGCCACATCCGATATGTACTGGGCCGGCGACCGCCTGGGGCCGGAGCGCATTCAACACGCCTATATTTACCAGCAGTTGCTGGAGCAGAATGGCTGGTTGCCGCTGGGCACTGACTTCCCGGTGGAAGATATCAGCCCGCTCAAAACTTTCCTGGCGGCGGTAGCCCGCACGGATACCAGCGGCTACCCTGCAGGCGGCTTCCAGGTGGAGCAGGCGCTGACCCGGCAACAGGCCCTGCAGGGTATGACCATCTGGGCGGCCAGGGGCTGTATGGAAGAGGAAAGCCGCGGCAGCCTGGAGCCTGGTAAGCTGGCGGATATGGTAATGCTGGACCAGGACCTGATGGAAGCGCCCATGCAGCAGGTGCTGAAAGCCCGTACCCTGGCCACTTTTAGCGGTGGGGAAAAGATGTATGATGCTAACGCTGCAAAATAAATCAGCTATAGCCATGTTGTTTTTACAGAAAAAATCCTAACTTTTTGTTATCGTTTATATTTTGGCCGGATACCCTGAGCACTGATACAACAACCACTGTAAATAAAAATAATTCCACGTTTATATTTAGCTATAGCTATGCAATCAAAGAATGTCAATGCCCACCTGACCGAGATCAGGGACTACTTTAAAATGGCGGTTTCAGTAGACTGTGTGATATTCGGATTTGATAACGACGAGCTGAAAGTGCTGCTGATAAAGTCCGACCTTAAAGAATATAAAGACATGTGGTCCCTGCTGGGAGATATTGTGCGCCCCGGCGAGGAGCTGGACGCTGCTGCCGACCGCGTGCTGAAATCCCGCACCGGCCTCGATCAAGTGTTTATGGAACAGGTGCAAACCTTTGGCGGCGTGCACCGGCATCCTGCCGGCAGGGTGATCACGGTGGCCTATTACTCCCTGGTGAACATTCAGCACGCCGCACTGAAGAAGCACGGGAACGAGCTGCACTGGCATCCCGTGAAGGCGGTACATGAAATGGCTTTTGACCATAAAGAGATACTGGATTGCTGCTACGAGCGCCTGAAGCATAAGGTGATTGAGCAGCCGGTGGGCTTTAACCTGCTGCCCAGGAAATTCTCCCTGCGCGAGCTGCAGAACCTCTATGAAGCCATCCTGGATGTAAAGCTGGACCGCCGCAACTTCCGCAAAAAATTCCTTTCCATGGACCTCCTCGTAGACCTGAATGAAGAAGAGGATGATGTGCCCCACCGTCCTGCGCGCCTGTACAAGTTCAATTTTGAGAAGTATGACCAGCGAAAGAAAAGGTACCTGGGTATAGGTTTCTGATCTCATGCGGCGCAGCCGCGCCATGGGCGCCTGTTTATGCACAAGCGTAACAGGTACACTTAAAAAAAACCGCGTTCAAATTTTTTTTTAACAAAAATTTAAGTTAAGATTGCGTAGAAAATACACATCCACGTGTTGTTGCCGTTGAAAGCTGGGTCTGAGCAGTTTTTCGCGGGTGAAAGCCAAAGTTTAAACTAAAACCAAAATTCTGAAATCTTTTTCTTGCTGTTATTCGAAAGCAAACTTTTTCGTCTTATTTGAAAACGTATAGTCTCCGGTTGTATTGATCCGTCATACTGTAATGTAGTGAAGTAACCCGTGCGCGGATGAACAGCCATTTAAGACCAGCATACTAAGCTAATTATATAATTCCACGTCATGAAAACTAGCAGTCTACTACGCAATTTTGCCTGGTGTCTTGTTGCCTTACTTTCCCTTGCACAGATCGTATTTGCGCAGGGGAAAGTAATTTCCGGAACGGTAACAGATGCTGATAACCAGGATCCCCTGCCCGGGGTAACCGTCCAGATCAAGGGTACCAGCACCGGTACCATTACTACTGCCGACGGTACTTTTAAGCTCAACAATGTGCCGGCTTCCGCTAAAACGCTGGTGTTCTCCTTTGTAGGGTATGAAACAAAGGAAGTAACGCTGGAGGAGGGCAAAGCCACTTACACTATCACTCTTCAGAACGGGAAGGCCCTGGACGAAGTGGTGGTAGTAGGTTATGGTACGCAGAAGAAAAAGGACATTACCGGCGCTGTCACCAAGGTCACTACCAAGGAGTTTAACACCGGTGTTATTTCCAACCCCCTGCAGCAGGTGCAGGGCAAAGTGGCCGGCCTGGTGATCGTGCAGCCCGGCAGCGACCCGAATGAGAACCTGACCGTAAGGCTCAGGGGCTCTACCTCCCTGGAAGGGCAGCCCCCCTTGCTGGTGGTGGACGGGGTGGCCATTGATGATTTTAACCGCGGTATCAATGCTATTGCGCCCGGGGATATCGAATCCTACGATATCCTCCGTGATGCGTCTTCCGCCGCCATTTATGGTGCGCGCGGCGCCAATGGCGTTATCATCATCACTACCAAAAAGGGGAAGGCCGGCAAAACCACGGTGGAGTATAACGGTTACGTATCTACTGAATCAGTGGCCAACAATATCGATGTGCTGAGCGCCGATGAATGGCGGGCCGCTACTGCCGGCAATGCCACGGCCGCTGCCCTGGATAAGGGGGCCAACACTGACTGGCCCGACGAGATCACGCAGACCGCTTTCTCCCACAACCATAACGTAGCCGTGGGCGGCGGTACAGACAAGTTCAATTACCGCGCCTCTCTCAGCTACCTGGACCAGGAAGGCGTAGTGCTGAACTCCGGCAAGGATATGCTCTCCGCCCGCCTCAATATACAGCAGAAGAGCTTTAACGACCGGCTGACCGTTACGGCCGGTATCAATACCACGGTGACCAACCGGAAGTTCCTGCCTGGCCAGAACCTGGACCCCAAGGCCAAAACCGTAGGGCAAAGCAATATCTTTAACCTGGCCTTTAACTACCTGCCCGTATGGCCGGTGTATAACCCGGACGGAACGTATTACCAGGTGATAGACTTTGACCTGGAGAACCCGCTGTTTGACCTTTTGGAGATCCACAACCGCAGGAAGGACAACTTCTGGCAGGGCCATGCCAAAGCGGACTACGAACTGGTAAAAGGGCTGACCGTAGGCGTTTTCGGGGCCATTTCCCGCTCGAACGACGTGGGCGATTATTTTGAGCCCCGGGTGCCGGAAAAGAACAATAAAACTTTTGGCGCACGCTATAACTATAATAAGCAGGTGACCAACTTTGACATGCACCTGAACTACAAGAAAACCTTTGGCGGCGACAAGCATAGCGTGGATTTCACTTTTGTGCATGAGTACAACCGATTCGTCAACGATGGTTTCGGGGTGCTGGCCCGCGGTTTTCTTATTCCCGACATACTGACCAACAACCTGGGCACCAATACGGATATACGCAATAATGATCCCTTCTCCTATAAAGATGAAGTATTGCTGGCCTCCTTCCTGGGCCGCCTGGTGTACAGCTTCGATAACAGGTACAGCGTTACGCTGAACTACAGGAGGGACGGCTCTTCCAAGTTTGGTCCCAACAACCGCTGGGGTAATTTTCCCTCCGCCGGCCTGGCCTGGACCATCAGCAGCGAGGAATTCTTCAAGAAGCTGGCCGTGGTCAATTACCTGAAGCTCAGGGTCACCTACGGTACCACCGGTAACCAGGAGGATATTGATCCCTATCCCTACCAACTGCTATACGGTGCTTCCGATAAGTTCTATTACGGCGGCGAGGTGCTGCAGGGATACGGCATTAACCAGCTTAATAACCCCGACCTGAAGTGGGAGGTAAGGCACTCGTTCAACATAGGCATGGACTTTAGCCTGTTCAACAGCCGCCTGAACGGTACCGTGGATTATTTCAATGACAAGACCAAGGACCTGCTGTTTAACTACGACCTGCCGCAACCGCCTTTCCTCACCAACCGCGTGGTGGCCAACGCTGCCGATGCGGAGAACAAGGGGATTGAGATCACGCTCAACGGCGATGTGATCCGGAACAGCAAGTTCACCTGGAACGCCGCCTTCAACCTGGGCACCTTGCGTAACAAGATCACCAACCTGTCCGGCAAGTTCCAGGGGGCAGACCTGAGCATTACGGCCCGTAACTATGGTTATGCCGACGGCCGTGGCCTCAGCAACGCTTACATTACCCGCCTGGTGAACGGTCACCCGGCCGGCGTGTTCTGGCTGCACGAATTCGTAGAGCTGCGGGACGGTCATGAGTATTATGCGCATTACGACGACAAAGGACAGCGCGTAGGCCTCATCCGCTCCGATTCCGCAACAGATGCGGACCGCGTGTATATAGATCCTACACCGAAATTTACTTACGGGTTTACCAACTCTTTCACCTATGGCAATTTTGACCTCAGCTTCTTCATAAGAGGCGTACAGGGCGCCAAAATATTCGCCAATACGCTGCTGAACCTTTCCACGGTTACCCGCCTGCCTGGCAACAACGTGGAGAAAAGCGCGCTGACCAACGGCTTCACGGCGCAGCCGCAGCCTTCCACCTACTGGCTGAAAGATGCGTCCTACCTGCGTATGGAGAACCTGACGTTCGGCTACAACTTCAAGCCCGGCAGCCTGAAATACATACAGTCTTTAAGGCTGTACCTGGCGGCCAATAACCTGTTCATTATCACGGATTATCCCGGCATAGACCCGGAGGTGAAAGTAGAAGGCGACCGCCGCTATATAGACAGGAGCTACTACCCGAAAACGCGCTCCTTTACGTTTGGCGTAAATGTTAATTTCTGATCTAAAAATTAAACGAACTGTTATGAACAATAAATTGGTGTGGAAAGCTTTGCTGGCCGGCGGTCTGATACTGGGGGGCATCTCCTGTACCAACCTGGATGCCGATGTTTTTGACCAGGTGGAGCAGGATAATTTCTGGAAAACACCTGAGCAGATCATAGCAGGCATTGGCCCCGCCTACGCCTCCCTCCGGGGATATGCGAACGGCGACGTGTTCAGCCTGCAGGAAGTAAGCAGCGATGAAATTATAGTGCCCACCCGCGGCAGCGACTGGTATGATAACGGCAACTGGCAAAGCCTTTGGCTGCATACCTGGACGCCCAACCTCGGCCCCATTAACGGCGCCTGGGAATTCATCTATTCCGGCATTGCCAAGACCAACCAGATCATGAAAACGGTGAGCGAGCTGCCGGAGCCGCCTGCCAACCTGCCCGAGATAGAAGCGGAGCTGAAGACCCTGCGTGCTTTCTATTACTACCTGGGCCTGGACCTTTTCGGCAATATTCCCATTGTGGCGGATTTCAATACCGATGTATCATCCGTGACCAATAATTCCCGGGCAGAGGTGTTTGCGTTCATTGAAAAGGATCTGAAAGACAACCTGCCCTATCTTTCTGAGAACGTAGATGCGGCTACCTACGGGCGGGTGAACAAATATTTCGCGTTTTCCATACTGGCCAAACTGTACCTGAATGCCGGCGTGTACACCGGCACTGCCCGCTGGCAGGACTGCATTTCCGCCTGCGATTCCATTATAATGGCCAATAAGTATCAACTGGAACCCAATTTTTTCAGTAACTTTTTGGTGCAGAACGAAGGTTCCCGGGAGAACATTTTCGTGATCCCTTATGACGATGCCAAAGGGCTCGGCACCTTTAACATACAGCTATTCACCCTGCACTACCAGAGCAATGAAACGTTTGGCCTGGGCGCTTCCCCGTACAACGGGTTTTGCACCCCCGCCGCTTTCTACAATATGTTTGACGCGGCGGACACGCGGCGCAACATGTTCCTGGTAGGACAGCAGTATGACCGGAGCGGCAATCCACAGGTGGACAAGCAGGTAAACCTGCCCCTGTCATTCGATCCCAACGTACCGGTGATCTCCAGCCCGGAACCATCTTTCCGGATGGCCGGCGCCAGGTCGGTGAAGTACCAGCCTACACCCGGCACCACCGGCGGCATGAACAACGATTTTGCCGTGTTCCGCCTGGCGGATATCTACCTGATGCGCGGAGAAGCGAAATTCAGGAACAACACCGGCGACAAGGGGCTGAGCGATTTCAACCTGGTACGGGAAAGGGCCTTTGGCAACAGCGATCATAACTGGACCCCTGCTACCCTTACGCTGGACAGCATACTGGCGGAAAGGGGCCGGGAAGTGGCCTGGGAGCTGAGCCGCAGAACAGACCTGATACGGTTCGGGAAGTTCCTGGACCCCAGGGTGCCCGCCAAGCAGGCTTCCGCACCCTACCGGGTATTATTCCCGATACCCAAACCGCAATTGGATAAAAATGGCAACCTGAATCAGAATGACGGATATCCAGGATAAAGCACGGACAGGCCTTCCCGCCATCCGCAAGTGGTGGGAAGGCTGCCTGCTGCCTTTTTTACTGGTAGCCTGCTCCCGTACCACCCCGCCTTTATTTGAACAACTGCCTCCTGAAGTGACCAACGTGGATTTTGTGAACCACGTGGAAGACACCGACTCCCTGGGCATACTGGACTATCTCTACTACTACAACGGCGGGGGCGTATCTCTCGGTGATATCAACAACGACGGTCTTCCCGACATTTACCTGACTGCCAACAAGGGCGGCAACCGCCTGTACCTGAACCAGGGCGATTGCCGTTTTGAGGACATTACCGCCAAAGCCGGCGTAGCCGGGCGTGCCGGCTGGACCACCGGCACCACCATGACGGATGTGAACGGCGACGGCTGGCTGGATATCTACGTAAGCACCGTAGGCGGCTATAAAGGGCTGCGCTCCGTAAACCAGCTTTTCATCAATAACCGCAACGGCACCTTTTCTGAACAGGCCGCGCAGTGGGGCCTGAACGGGCAGGGCTTCTGCACGCAGGCGGCGTTCTTTGATTATGACCGGGACGGGGACTTGGACATGTACCTGCTGAAACACTCTGTGCACAGCGTGGGCAACTACAACGATACGGCTATCCGCCGCATTCCTTCCCCCGAAAGCGGGGACCAGTTGCTGCGCAATGACGGGGACCGCTTTACCGATGTGACGCCGCAAAGCGGCATTTACAGCAGCGCAGTAGGCTACGGGCTGGGCGTGGCGGTAGCAGACCTGGACAACGATGGATGGGATGACCTTTACATCAGCAACGATTTTCACGAGAATGACTACTACTACCACAACAACCGCGACGGCACTTTTACGGAAATGAACACCACGGCCTTTGGCCATGAAAGCCGTTTTTCCATGGGATCGGATATTGCCGATATCAATAACGACGGCTGGCTGGACATCATGACCCTGGATATGCTGCCTCCGGATGAAACAGTGCTGAAATCTTCCGGCGGCGATGATCCCCTGGATATCTATAATTTCAAAATGGGCTTCGGCTACCATCACCAGTATTCCCGCAACTGCCTGCAACTGAATACCGGCGCAGGCCGCCGCTTCAGCGAGATAGCCCTGTACAGCGGGGTAGCCGCCACGGACTGGAGTTGGTCGCCGCTGATGGCTGATTTTGATAACGATGGCAGGAAGGATATTTTCATCAGCGCCGGCATCCTGCGCCGCCCTAACGACCTCGACTATATTAAATACATTGCCAATTCGGAAGTGCAGCGCATGATGCTCAGCTCCCGCCGCATGGACCGGGCCATACTGGAGCGCATGCCCGGCGGCAAATGGCATAACTATATTTTCCAGGGCACAGACAGCCTGGTGTTTACGGACCGCTCCATGGAATGGGGCCTGGAGGAGCCGGATTTCTCCAACGGTGCCGCCTATGCGGACCTGGATAATGACGGCGACCTGGACCTGGTAGTGAACCGCATCAATGCCCCTGCCGCCATTTACCGCAACCGCGCGGCTGATCAGACAGGTAATCACTTCCTGCGGCTGCAATTCAAAGGCAGTCCACCCAATACGGCCGGCATCGGCGCAAAGGTGTGGGTTAAAACCGGCAATCGCCTGCAATACGCCGCCCAGCAAACCACCCGGGGCTTCCAGAGCAGCGTGGCGCCGGGGCTGCTGTTTGGCCTGGGTGAAAGTAGTGTAGCCGATACCGTTACCGTAACCTGGCCCACCGGCGCTACCCAGGTGCTGACAAAAGTAAAAGCAGATCAAACGCTGGTGCTGGAGCAGGGCCGGGCCAAAAGCGGGGAGCATTACCGTTCTTTTACCGCCCCGCCGCTCCCGCTTTTTGAGCCGGTGACGGATAGCACCGGGCTGGAGGAGCCGCACCGGGAAAACAGCTTCGTGGATTTTAACCGGCAGTTGTTCATCCCGCACCAGTTGTCCACCGCTGGTCCACCGCTGGCCGCGGGAGATATTAATGGCGATGGCCTGGATGATCTTTTCGTGGGCGGCGCAAGGGGCCAGGCGGGTAAAATGTACCTTCAGCAGCCGGACGGCAGCTTTGTAACGGTGGACGATGCCGTGTTCCGTGCAGATGCCGCCAGTGAAGATGTGGATGCCCTGCTGGTGGATGTAGATAATGATCAGGACCTGGACCTGTACGTGGTGAGCGGCGGCAATGAGTTTACCGGCCAGGCGCCGCAACTGCCGGACCGGCTTTACATTAACGACGGCAAAGGGAATTTTCACAGGTCGCGCAGCCTGCCTGCCCTGTACGGGAATAAATCCGTGGTGAGCGCAGCGGACCTGGATAAGGACGGAGATATGGACCTCTTCATAGGTGGCCGTGCCGATGCGCAGGCCTACGGGCTGCCGGCCGCCTCCTGGTTGCTGGTGAACGATGGCCGGGGACGTTTTACAGACAGCACTGCGGCCCTGGCGCCTGCCCTGGCAAAGGCCGGCATGGTCACTTCCGCTGCCTGGGCCGATGTGGACGGCGATACCTGGCCGGACCTGCTGCTGGCCGGGGAGTGGATGCCGCCCCGCATATTCCGCAATGTAAAGGGCCGGTTCACCGAAATGACTGAAAAGGCAGGACTGGAAAGGCTTTCCGGTTGGTGGCAAAGCATGCTGGCCGCCGATCTGGACGGCGACGGCGCGCCGGAGATCATACTGGGCAACTGGGGCCTGAATTCCAGGCTGAAGGCCAGCGCCGCCTACCCCCTGCGGATGTACGTGGCCGATATGGACGGGAACGGCGCTACGGACCAGGTGCTGGCCTATGCGCACAAAGGTGCCTATTATACCTTTTTAGGCAAGGAAGAGCTGGAAAAACAATTGCCAGCCATCATCAAAAAGAAATATACCACTTACCGCAGCTTTGCCGGGCAGCCCGTTACGCAGGTGCTGGGCGGCATACTGGATACTGCGCAGTTACTGCAGGCTGCAGAGCTGCGTTCCCTGGTGCTGTGGAACAACGGGAAGGGAACATTCACACCGGCTCCATTGCCCGCACAGGCACAGTGGTCGCCGGTAATGGCCTTATATGCCGGGGATGTGGATATGGATGGCCATACGGACATTATTACCGGCGGGAATTTTTACGGCGTGCTGCCCTATGAGGGGCGGTATGATGCCAATGCCGGCTGCCTGCTGAAAGGCAATGGTAAAGGAGGCTGGGAGGTACGCCCTCCTTTGTGGTCCGGGTGGACGCCCACCGGCGAGGTACGGGATATTAAAGTGCTGCGCACCATTAACGGGCAACAATATTATGCAGTAAGCCGTAATAATGATAAATTGCTATTGTTTCGGAAGAAACGCCCATAAATGAAATTTTCATTATTTTAAAGGGTAAGTTCCATCCGGCCGCTAAGAAAGACAGAAGATGTACGGATGAAAAACTGGCACGTTATGTTAAAATATTGTCTCTACCTGTTGCCGCTGCTGCTCATCACAGCGGGCTGCCGGCAGCAGCGCCCTGTGAATAATGAAGTATTGCACAGCCCCCTGTTGTACTCCCAAACTGTAAAACAACTGACAGATGTTGTTGTGCACGATATCTTTTCTCCCCCGGTAGCCAGCCGTATTTACGTATACAGCACCATTGCCGGCTACGAGGTGATAGCGCATTCCGGTAAAGGATACCGCTCCCTGGCGGGGCAGTTGCATGGCCTGGACGCCACCCCCGCTCCCGCAGACAGCGCGGCCATAGATTTCCCGTTTGCTGCGCTGATTGCGCTGAGTACTACCGGTAAAGCGCTTATTTTCTCGGAAGACAAGCTGCAACTGGTGATAGACAGCCTGCAACTGCTGGCCCGGGAGGCTGGCCTGCCCGCTCACAAGCGGGAAGCATCCATTGCATACGGGCAGCAGATGGCTAAAGTGATCCTGGATTGGTGCAAGGAAGATAACTATGCGCAGACCCGTTCCGGCGTAAAATACACCGTTACCGAAGAGGAAGGGCGCTGGACACCCACCCCGCCGGCATATATGTCCGCCATAGAGCCGCAGTGGAACCAGATCCGCACCATGGTGATAGACAGCGCCAATGAGTTTATGGTGCCGCCCCCGCCCGCGTTCAACATGAAGGACAGCGCCAGTGACTTCTATAAAATGACCCGTGAGATCTATGATATGGGCATGACGCTGACGGATGAACAAAAGGCCATTGCAGATTTCTGGGATTGTAATCCCTACAAGCTGAACCTGTCCGGCCACGTGTCCTTTGCTACCAAGAAGATCACGCCGGGCGGCCACTGGATCAACATCTGCGGTATTGCCGCCCGGCAGGCCAAAGCGGATTTCAACAAGACTGTGTGCACGTATGCCAAGGTGGCTATTGCATTGATGGACGCCTTTATTGTTTGCTGGGACGAGAAGTTCCGCAGCAACCTGATACGCCCGGAAACGGTGATCAACAAGTACTGGGATGAAAGCTGGAAGCCTTACCTGCAAACCCCGCCGTTCCCGGAATATACCAGCGGGCATAGTGTAGTGTCTACCGCCTCTGCTACCGTGCTTACCCAGTTATATGGCCCTTCCCTGGCTTTCCGCGATAGCTCGGAACTGGATTTTGGCCTGCCTTCCCGCGATTTCCCCTCTTTCCTGGCTGCCAGCCGGGAAGCTGCTGAGAGCCGTTTGTATGGAGGTATCCACTTCCGCCCGGCGGTGGAAGAAGGCATTGTCCAGGGACGGCAGGTAGGGGAAATGGTGGTAAAGCGGTTAAAGATGGAGCCCTGAGCTTACATATTCCTCCGGTATTGCCCGCCCACTTCATACAGCGCATGCGTGATCTGCCCCAGGGAACAGTGCTTCACCGTTTCCATCAGCTCCGCAAACAGGTTGCCGTTCTGCACGGCCGTTTGCTGCAGCCGTTTGAGCGCATCCCCGCTTTTGAGCGCATGCCTGGCCTGGAAGGCCTGCAGGGAAGTGATCTGGAATTCCTTTTCATCCGTAGTGGAGCGGATCACTTCTGCCGGGATGATGGTAGGGGAGCCGTTCTTGTTCAGGAAGGTGTTTACACCTACAATCGGGTATTGTCCCGCATGTTTTAAGGATTCATAGTAGAGGCTTTCTTCCTGTATTTTGTTGCGCTGGTACATTCTTTCCATGGCGCCCAGCACGCCCCCGCGGGAGGTGATGCGATCAAATTCCGCCAGCACGGCTTCTTCCACCAGCTCCGTCAATGTTTCAATGAAGAAGGAGCCCTGTGTGGGATTCTCATTCTTAGCGGTGCCCAGTTCCTGGTTAATGATCAGTTGTATGGCCATGGCCCGGCGCACGCTTTCTTCGGTAGGCGTGGTAATGGCCTCGTCGTAGGCGTTGGTGTGCAGGGAATTGCAGTTGTCGTAAATGGCATACAGGGCCTGCAGGGTGGTGCGGATGTCGTTAAAATCTATTTCCTGGGCGTGCAGGCTGCGGCCGGATGTTTGAATGTGGTATTTCAGCTTCTGGGAACGATCATTGCCTTTGTATTTGTATTTAATGGCCTTGGCCCAGATGCGGCGGGCCACACGGCCTATTACGGCATACTCGGGGTCCATGCCGTTGCTGAAGAAGAAGGACAGGTTGGGCGCAAAATCATCGATATGCATGCCGCGGCTCAGGTAATATTCCACGTAGGTAAAACCGTTAGCCAGCGTAAAGGCCAGTTGGGTAATGGGATTGGCGCCTGCTTCCGCAATGTGGTAACCGGAAATGCTCACGGAATAGAAGTTGCGCACCTGCTGCTGTATGAAATACTGCTGCACATCGCCCATCAGCTTCAGTGCAAATTCCGTGGAGAAGATGCAGGTGTTCTGCGCCTGGTCTTCTTTCAGGATATCCGCCTGTACGGTGCCGCGCACGGTGCTCAACGCCTGCGCTTTTATTTTTTCATATACTTCCCGGTCCAGCACCTCATCGCCCGCAATGCCCAGCAATTGCAGCCCCAGCCCGTTATTGCCGTTGGGCAGCGCGCCATTATAGCGTGGCAGCGGATGATCTTTGAACTTTTCTTTGATGCGTGCCTGCACCTGTGCTGTCAGCCCGTTTTCCGCGATGTACTTTTCGCACTGCTGGTCAATGGCGGCATTCATGAAAAAGGCCAGGATAATGGGCGCCGGGCCGTTGATGGTCATGGATACCGATGTTTTCGGGTCGCAGAGATCGAAGCCGCTGTACAGTTTCTTAGCATCATCCACGGTAGCGATGCTTACGCCGGAGTTGCCCACTTTTCCGTAAATATCCGGGCGGTGTGCCGGGTCTTCCCCGTACAGGGTTACGCTGTCAAAAGCGGTGCTCAGGCGTTTGGCCGGCTGCTCCAGGGATACGTAGTGAAAGCGTTTGTTGGTCCTTTCCGGGCCGCCTTCCCCGGCAAACATACGGGTAGGGTCCTCGCCTTCCCGCTTCAGCGGAAATACGCCTGCTGCGTAAGGAAACGCGCCCGGTACATTCTCCGTCAGTTGCCAGCGCAGGATGTCGCCCCAGTCCTTGTACTGCGGCAGGCTTACTTTAGGGATGCGGGAATGCGAAAGGCTCTCGGTGTACAGGGGCAGTTTGAGGATCTTGTTCCTTACCTGGAATTCATAATGGTCCGCAGTATACTTTTCCTGTAATGCCGGCCATTCGCTGATCAGTTGCCTGCATTCAGGATGCAACTGCTGCTGCAGGTGCGTTTTGATATTGTTCAATTCTTCGCGTGCCTGCAGGTCTTTCATGGCCAGCACGCCTTCCAGTTGGTATAGCTGGCTGGCAAGGGCGCATTGCTCGTTCACCCACTGGCCGTAATCGTGAATGGCTGCAGTGATCTCCGAGAGGTAACGCACCCTGGCCGGCGGAATGATCTGCGATTGGGTGGTGGTATCGTTGGGGCGCTCATGCTGTAGCGCAGGCCCGAAATGAATATCCTTTTTCCCTGCTATGGCATTCACCAGCTTTTCAAACAATTGGTTAATGCCATGATCATTGAACTGGGAAGCGATGGTGCCTACTACCGGCAGCTCATCATCTTTGGCTGTCCACAGGTTGTGATTGCGCTTGTATTGCTTGCGCACATCGTGCAGGGCGTCCAGCGCGCCGGCCTTGTCAAATTTGTTGATGGCGATCACATCCGCATAGTCCAGCATATTGATCTTTTCCAGTTGGGACGCGGCGCCATATTCCGGTGTCATTACATAGAGGGATACATCGCAGTAATCCGTGATAGCGGTATCGCTCTGTCCTATGCCGGAAGTTTCCAGTATGATGAGATCAAACCCGGCCTGTTTGCAGATGTCCACCGCTTCCTGTATATGCTCGCTCACGGCTTTGTCGCTTTCGCGGGTGGCCAGGGAGCGCATGTAAGCGCGTGGATGGTGGATAGCGTTCATACGGATGCGGTCGCCCAGCAGGGCGCCGCCTGTCTTTTTCTTGGAGGGGTCTACGGAAATAACGGCAATGGTCCTGTCCTCAAAACGGTGCAGGAAGCGTCGCACCAGCTCATCCGTTACACTGCTTTTACCGGCGCCCCCGGTGCCGGTAATGCCCAGCACAGCGCTTGGTTTCCCCGGTTGGGGCTGCCAGTCGGCCAGTTGCTCACTTTCCGCAATGGTAATGGCCTGTGCAATGGTTTTGTACTGCCGGCCGGCCAGTTGCTGCAGTTGCCCGTTCAGCACGGGCACGGTCAGGAAATCGCATTGTTTGATCACATCTTCTATCATGCCTTCCAGCCCCATGTGCCGGCCGTCGTCCGGGGAGTACAGCCGGGTAATGCCATAGGCATGCAGCTCCTCGATCTCTGCAGGCAGGATGGTGCCGCCCCCGCCGCCGAATATTTTGATATGCCCGCAGCCCTTTTCCTGCAGCAGGTCATACATGTATTTAAAGAACTCTACATGCCCGCCCTGGTAAGAGGTAACGGCAATGCCCTGGGCATCTTCCTGGATGGCGCAATCCACTATGTCCGCTGCGGAGCGGTTGTGTCCCAGGTGTATCACTTCCGCGCCTTTGGACTGCATGATGCGGCGCATAATGTTAATAGCGGCGTCATGTCCGTCAAATAAAGCTGCTGCAGTTACGATCCGTATTTTATGTTGTGGTGTATAAGACATATCCGTTTCCCTTTGAATGTGCTATGCGTTGCAATTTACGAAAATAGGCGCTGTAGCGGTGACTGCGGGGAAGAAAGGCGGGATTTAGCACAAAAAACCGCCATGGCTGGCGGCTTCTCTCAATTTACAACGGCACCGGCTCAGGCATTCTGCCCACCGTCCACGTTTATAGTAGCGCCGGTCACGAATGATGCATCGGGGCTGGCCACAAAAGACACCACGGCTGCAATCTCGTCCGGTGAGGCATAGCGTCCCAGCGCCAGCCCGGCTTTTATAGTGGTAGCAAAGTCAGAATTGTCCGGGTTCATATCCGTATCGGTAGGGCCGGGTTGTATCGTGTTCACGGTAATACCCTTTTTACCCAGGTCCCAGGCCCAGCCCCTGGCATATGCAGCCAGGGCCGCCTTGGTGGCGGCATAGTCGGCAAATCCGGCAAACGCCACCCGGTCGGCAAAGGAAGAGCCGATGTTGATCACCCGGCCGCCATCTCCCAGGTATTTGCTGGCAGTGCGCACGGCTGCCGCTACGCCGGTAACGTTTATCGCGTGCAGTCGGGCTACCACATCCAGCGTATCTTCCGCATGATCTACCGGGCTGAATACGGACACACCAGCATTATTCACTATTATATCCAGCCCGCCCAGCCGCTGTACGGCGGTTTCAATGGCGGCTGCAATTGCGGCAGCATCGCCGCTGTCTGCCTGAATGGGCAGCGCTGTGCCGCCTGCTTCTTCTATAGTGGTGGCAAGGGCCAGGGCCTTATCCGTAGCGCTCACATAGGTGAAAGCTACATGTGCGCCATCTGCGGCTAAGCGTTTTACAATGGCCGCACCAATACCGCGGCTGCCTCCGGTAACAAAAGCTACCTTGTTTGCTAAGTTTGACATGATCTGTAATTTTTATGATGAATGAATTCGTTATTTAAAAGAAGGTGGTTCAATATTGCACCAGGTGCAACCCTGCTAGCGGCCCACCGGGGAAATGCTGCATGCGGCCGCCTTGCACCAGCCCGCCCAGGTCTATGCCGGCAAAGCCCATGCTTTCCAGCAGGCGGTGGGTAACGGCTTTAGCGTTTTTGCTGTCGCCGGAGTAGAACACTACCCGCCTGCCGCCATGCTGCTGTGGGTTGGTGGTGATCAGTGAAGGCTGCAGCGTATTGAACACCTTTACCACATTGGCGCCCGGTACTTTTTCTGCTACTATCTCGCTGGAAGTTTTACCGCCCAGGTCCGGCAGGATAAAGCCGGGCATGATCACGGGATTGGTGGGGTCCAGCACTATTTTACCGCTCAGGTCTGGCAGCCCGGCGGTGGCGGCGTCTAGGTGCTTCCAGGGTATGGCCAGCATAATGATGTCAGCCTGCGCGGCCGCAGTGACGGTATCGGCAGTTACACCCGGTAATGCATCTGCAATGGCTTTCAGGGAAGCGGGCCCCCGGCTGTTACTTATGGTTACCTGGTGTCCTGTAGTAGCGGCTGTCTTCGCAAAGGCCAGGCCGATTGCTCCTGCGCCTATGATGCCTATTTTCATGTTTTTCATCGTCTGTTGATTGAATGGGTGATGTATTGTTTGACGATGTAAAATTGCATCAAAAGGGTCCCCTGCTCCAATGACAACTGATAGCAAAAAACCTTGACATTTGTCAAGGTTTCAAAAAGACAGGGGCTTAAGTCTATTTCTTGACGGAGGCGGCTCGTACACGGCTGAGGGTTTCCGGTGTTACGCCTATGTAGGAGGCGATCATGTGCAATGGCACCCGACCCAGGAGGTCAGGATATTTCTCAATAAAGTGCTGGTATTTTTCTTCGGTGGTAAAGCTGATAGCTGCATGAATACGATGATTGGCCGCCACATAGCTGCGATGCACCAGCATGTTCACCATATTGTTAAGGGTAGGTATTTCCCGGCACAGCCGTTCGAAGTTTTCTTTGGTGAACATCACCAGCATAGCATCTTCCAATGCATCAATGTAGTATTCGGAGGGTGTGCTGTTCAGCAGGCTTTCCCGGTCGCCGGCCCACCAATTTTCTGTCAGGAATTTCATAATATGCTCCACGCCTTTCTCATCCACATAGTAGATGCGCAGGCAACCTTTGCTCACAAAGGCATAGTGCTTCCATACATCTCCCTCTTGTAGCAGGTATTGCCTGCGGCGCAGCTTCTTGATAAAGTGCTGCTCCCGGATCATATCCAGTTCCTGCACAGTAAAAGCGCCCTTGGTCTGCAGGTATTGTTGGAAAACTTCAAACATATAAAAAGCAGCACCGTAGCTGCTACCGCAAAGTAGTGAAAATTTACTTGCCGCGATACACCGGTTATTTGTTTAGCAGTTCTTCCTTAACTTTCCTCCAATTCGGTATATTAGCCGGATCAGCTTCAAGGTCCAGTAGTTTTTTTATAGCCCTTGGTAGCCATTCGTCCAGAACCTGCAGGATTTCACGTATGATCTGTTTTTTTCCACTATTTCTTCATTTAAAAATACAAGCCTTTCTATCACAAGAATGATCACATCAGCCGCAGGTACCGGTTTTCAACCTTTACCTTAAAATGGATATCAGCATTCAGCGCTTTGAATATTCTGACGATGGTATCAATAGTGGCGCTATTGGCGCTATTTTCAAGTTTGGATATCTGGGCCTTTTGTACGCCCGCCAGTTTGCCCAATGCCTCCTGTGTCATCTTGCGTTCTCGCCGTGCTTTTTTGATCATACGGCTTAACACATCCATATTAAGTGCATATTCGTATTGCTCTCTTGCTTTGGTGCCGCGCTTGCCAATAAACTCGTCTTTGAGTTCGTCGAGGGAATAGGTATTTAATTTTTTTGCCTTTGTCATAGCTAGTTATTTTTGCCTGGTAAAATAGGCCTGTCTTATAGCATCCGCTTTCACGATTTCTTTTCCCGGCATCTTGTCTGTTTTTTTGATGATGCCGTGAGTAGCTACCACCAGCGTATTGGTCCTGTCTGTTTTATCCCAAAATGCCAGTAACCGGTATTGAAGATTACCATACTTAGTCCTGAATTCCCAAATATCACTGGTCAATTTCTTGAGAAGCCTTGGATCGTTTGTTTGTTCCGTAAGATCTATATTATAGAGTATCTTTTTAACTGCTCTGCTGTCGAGCTCTTTAAAGAATGCCCTTACTTCTTCAAGAAATATTGTTTTGAAATATCTGCTTGGTTTAACCATACAAAAATAACGAAAGTTTCCAAATTTAGAAACTTTCCCATCTGCTTCAGGTTAGTCAGCAGTTAATCCCCCCTTCACACAAACAGCTCCGCCGCTATCCCGTCCGCAAACAGCCGCCCCTCACGGGTAAGTACCAACGAATGTTCTTTTCGCTCCATTTTCCCGGACAGTATAAATTCCCGGCTGCCTGTTTCCAGTTGCCGCCTTGGCTCGTCCCCGAACCGTTCTGCCACCAGTTGCAGGTTGCAGCCGGCCGCGGTGCGCAGGGAGGTCATAATGTATTCGTTCAGCGCCATGGCCGGCGTTAATATTTCGGCTTCAAAGGGCACTTTTCCTTCCCGGATGCCGTTAATGTATACGCTGTTGTTGGACACGTTCCACTGGCGGGAGCGCCCGTTGAAAGAATGGGCGGAAGGGCCCAGGCCCAGGTAATGCGCCCCTTGCCAGTAGCTGCTGTTGTGGCAGGAGTACCAGCCCGGCAGGGCAAAATTGGAGATCTCGTAATGTTCGTAGCCGGCCGCCTCCATCCACTGCATCAGCAGCTCAAAATGGCGGGCGGCCTTATCGGGGTCCACGGGCGGCACTTTATGTTTGCGGATAAAGCTGTCCAGTGCCGTGCCGGGCTCTACGGTGAGTGCATAGCAGGACAGGTGAGGTACGCCCAGGGCAATAGCCTGCCGCACGTTTTCTTCCCAGCCGGCATCGCTCAGGGTAGGGCCGCCATAAATAAGATCGATGCTCAGGTTGCGGAAGCCGGCCGCCTGTGCATCCTGTATGCAGGCCAGCGCCTGTGCACTGTTATGCGCGCGGTTCATCCAGCGCAGGTCTGTTTCATGAAAGGACTGTACGCCTATGCTCAGCCGGTTCACGCCGGCCGCGTGCAAAGCTGCCAGCTTTTCCGGGTGCAGGTCATCGGGGTTGGCCTCCAGGGTGATCTCTGCATCGGGAGTGATATTGAATAGCCGGCGCAGGGCTGTCATCAGCCGGTGCAGGTCGGCATCGGGCAGCAGGCTGGGGGTGCCGCCGCCAAAGTACACGGTGTGCACCGGCTGCCGCTCCAGGTAATGCCGCTGTAACTGCATTTCTTCCAGCAGGCTGGCTACCAGCGCATCCCGCTGTCCCAGGGAAGTGGAAAAGTGAAAGTTGCAGTAATAGCATGCCTGCTTGCAGAACGGGATATGTAAGTAGATGCCGGCCATGGACCACAGACATTTATATTATATTTGCAAACATAAAAATATTCTGGTGCGAAACGGGTTACTATTCCTCTTCATATTAGTATTCAGCGGCTTACAGGTATACGGGCAAACGGACAGTAGCAAAGAACAAACGGTGGACAGCGGGCGGCTGCCTGCCCGGCCCAAAGCGGCGACGCGTGCTCCCCAGGTGGCGGATTCGCAGCAGAATGCCCGGCCCCGTACCGTTACGCGTCCCGTGCGGGCCACCGATACGGTGAAGAAAGCGCCGGTCCGCACGGTTGTTCAAAGGCCCAAACCGGATTCAGTGAGCAATGCCCGTCCCCGCACCGTGGTGCGTCCGCAACAGGCGGCAGACTCGCTGCAAAGGGGGCGTACCGGCACGGCCGGCCGAGCATCGCCGGCTGCCAGCGCGGCTCCGCCGGCCCAGGCAGCCCGCACTGCCACTACCGCCGCTATCGATACCACTGTTACGGCATCGCAGCCGTCTAAGCTACCTTTGAACCGGCCTTCGGCCTATGACAACTTTATGCGTAGCCTGGCAAACAGCAATGTCTTTTTAAAGCCCGACAAACCACGTTATTTCCAGCTCAATCCTTTACGTCCCTACAAGGACCTCGACTGGCTGGTATACCTGATCGGGGGCATTGTGCTGCTCCTGGGTATCATCCGGATGTCCTACCTGAAATATTTTTCAGACCTGTTCAGGGCTTTCCTGAACCCCACGCTCAGCCAGCGCCAGTTAAAGGACCAGCTCTCCCAGTCGCCTTTTCCCAACTTTTTACTGAATACCTTTTTCGCCATCAGCCTGGGTGTGTACTTCTACCTGCTGATGTACCGGCAGCAGTATATTTTTAATGCGGACGCCTGGCTGCTGATACCCGGCCTGGTGCTCCTGGTGGCCCTGGTGTACATCGTAAAATACCTGGTGTTGCGGTTTTGCGGCTGGCTTTTCGGTAATGCCGATCTGGCAGACGCGTATATTTTTATCCTCTACCTGATCAACAAGGTCGTGGGTATTATGCTGGTGCCTTTCCTGGTGATACTGGCCTTCTGCCAGCCGGGAATAGCGCAGACCTTTCTATATATCTCAATATTTTTTATAATCTTACTGGTTGGCTACAGATACATTAGGTCCTATTCAGTGGTAAAGCAGTACCTATCGTTCAGTAAATTGCATTTTTTTCTTTACCTTTGCGCATTCGAAGTAGTGCCAGTGTTGATTTTAACGAAGGTGCTGCTGATCTGGTTAACCGGTAATCCTTGATTACTGCTAAATTGTTAACACAAGAGCAAATTTAAGTATGATTAAAGGCGGGCCAAAAACAGATTTGCAAGTAAAACATCACGTACAGTCGATCCTTATTTCCCAGCCAAAGCCTGAAACTGAGAAATCCCCTTATTTCGACCTGGCTAAAAAATTCAATGTAAAATTGGATTTTTTCCCGTTCATAAGGGTAGAAGGATTGTCTGCAAAGGAGTTCAGGAAACAAAAAATCGATATCCTGAATTTTACAGCGGTCATCTTTACCAGCCGTAATTCGGTGGACCATTTCTTCAGGATCTGTGAAGAGCTGAAGATCAAAGTGTCGCAGGACTGCAAATATTTTTGCAATACCGAAGCCATCGCGCTCTACCTGCAGAAGTTCATTCTTTATCGTAAACGCAAAGTGTTCTATGGGGCAGACGGCTCTACCAAAAGCCTGCTGGAAGTGATGAACAAGCATCGTGACAATGAAAAGTTCCTGTTCCCCAGCTCCGATAGCCAGAAAAAGGATATCGAGGAATGGCTGCGCGCCAATAAATGCGATTACGCTGCCGCTACCCTTTATAAAACGGTATCCAACGACGTAAAGGACATACTGGCTTCCAGGGAATACGATATGATCGTGTTCTTCAGCCCCTCTGGCGTGAAGTCACTGTTCGAGAACGTACCGGAGTTCCAGCAGAACGGCACGCGTATCGGCGCCTTCGGGCCTACCACCTCCGCCGCCGTGGAGCAGGCCGGGCTGCGCCTCGATGTAAAGGCGCCTGCGCCTAAAGCCCCTTCTATGGTGGCCGCACTGGAACAATATCTCGCAGACTTAAGCAAAAAATAATCCTGCGATCTCTGAAAAATAAACGTACTTGCAGGGACGGCATAACGCCGTCCCTTTTTTTATGCAAAAAAAACAGGAAGGGGCCTGTACTGTTGCTGGTTTTGCTGAATATGAGTATATTGGGCAAAGGCCAACTTACCCGGTCAAATGCAGCTTTTTTTTAACCATAGCCTGTGTGAATTGTGAATAAACTAGCCGGAGAAACAAGTCCGTACCTGCAGCAGCACGCGCACAACCCCGTACACTGGTATCCCTGGGGGGAGGAAGCCCTGCAGAAGGCTTTGCAGGAAGACAAGCCTATATTGGTCAGCATCGGTTACGCGGCCTGTCACTGGTGCCATGTAATGGAGCGGGAAAGCTTTGAGGATGAAGCAACGGCCCGCATCATGAACGAGCATTTTATCAATATCAAGATAGACCGGGAGGAACGCCCCGACCTGGATCACATTTATATGGACGCCGTGCAGGCCATGACCGGCGCCGGCGGATGGCCGCTCAACGTATTCCTGACACCGGATAAAAGACCTTTTTACGGCGGCACCTACTTCCCGCCCGTGAAGGCATACAACCGTCCTTCGTGGAAAGAGGTGCTGTTGGCGCTGGCCCAGGCCTTTAAAGAGCGCCGCAGCGATATAGAAGAGCAGGCAAGCAACCTGACGGGCCACCTTTCCCAGTCCAACCAGTTTGGTACCCTGTCTGCCTCCATTGTGAACATTCCCAGGGAGGAGCTGTTCAACCGCGAGCAGTGCGATACCATTTTCCGTAATATCATGGCCCAGGCAGATAAGACCTGGGGCGGTTTTGGCCGTGCGCCCAAGTTCCCCGGCACCTTCACCATACAATACCTGCTGCGCTATCACCACAGTTTTGATGCGCCGGAGGCCTTGCAGCAGGCCCTCCTTTCCCTGGACAAAATGCTGCAGGGCGGCATGTACGATCAACTGGGCGGCGGGTTTGCCCGCTATAGCACGGATGACCGGTGGCTGGCCCCCCATTTTGAGAAAATGCTGTATGACAATGCCTTGCTGGTAGACACGCTTTGCGAGGCCTGGCAGCTTACCCGCAACCCGGTGTATGCGCAGACCATTAAGGACACACTGGCTTTTGTGGAAAGGGAGATGACGGATGCGCAGGGCGGGTTTTACGCTGCCCTGGATGCCGATTCGGAAGGGGAGGAAGGAAAGTTCTACACCTGGAGCAAGGCGGAAGTAGACGCAATACTGGGTGAAAAGTCGCCCCTGTTCTGTGAATATTATGATGTTACCGAACCTGGCAACTGGGAGGGAAAGAATATTTTATGGGTGCAGCGCCCCCTGTCTGCATTTGCAGCGGAAAAAGGACTGGATGCCGGTGCCCTGCAGGAGCAGTTGCACGCAAGCCGGCAGCAGCTCCTGGCTGCCCGCGCCACCCGCGTGCGCCCCGGCCTGGATGACAAGGTGCTCCTGGGCTGGAACGCGCTGATGATTCATGCCTATGCCAAAGCCTATGCTGCACTGGGCGACCCGCATTACCTGGATATGGCCGTACGGGCCATGGATTTTTGCTGGGAGCACATGCGCCGGGAGGGCAATGAGCCGGCTTTTTATCATACCTGGAAAGCCGGCCAGGGAAAGCATCCCGCTTTCCTGGACGATTATGCCTTCCTGGTAAGGGCGCTCATCCTGCTGCAGGAGGTAACCGGCAACCAGGACTGGCTTTCCCGTGCCCGGCAACTGGTGGAGCTGGTCATAGCCCGGTTCTCCGATGAAGCAGGCAGCTATTTCTATTATACTACCGTAGGCCAGCGGGACGTGATCGTACGGAAAAAGGAGGTGTACGACGGGGCCACGCCCAGCGGCAATGCCGTGATGGCCGCCAACCTCTGGTACCTGGCCATTGCTTTCGACAACCGGCACTGGGACGGCCGGGCGCTGGACATGCTGGCGCGGCTGGCGCAAACCGTGGTCCGCTACCCTACTTCCTTTGGCGTATGGGCCTCCACTATCCTGCAGATGGTAAAGGGCACCCGGGAGCTGGCCGTGGTAGGGCCGGAGTACCTGGCCCGGGTACAGGAGGTGAATGACTGTTACATTCCCTTCAAGGTGCTGCTGGGAGCGGAGAAGGATCAGCCGGGCTTTCCTTTGCTGCAGCAGCGGGAGCGTGCGGGAGAAACGCTCATCTATTTATGTGAAAATTATCATTGCATTAAGCCTGTTAATTATATAGAAGAAATAATTAATTTAAAAAAATAATTATTAACTTGCAGTACTATTAAAGGCATAAGGGTGAACAATTGAACAAATGTCAACGGATTTATATAATAAAATGTTAAAAACGACGTTTAATGTTATTGCCGTAGGTACTGATCGGAATTGAAAAAGTTGTACGAAAAGATACTACGGATTAAAAATAATTGTTACATTTGTTATCTTGCACCAATTCAGATGTGGATAAGTCATATGTCAACACTTTTGTGGAAAACTTACGGCAAATTCCGTCTGGTCCTTTGAAAGACTAATTTATCAGATTGAAAGCTACCCTTATGAAGCTTAATTATTCTAGTGGTCTGTTCGCTATTTTGCTGGTAAGCCTCCTCGCAAGCTGCGGAGGTGGCAAAACTCCCAAGAATGCGCAAGGGCAACTTATAGGAGTGAGCCCCAGACCGAGGTATTTCCCTCCTGTACCATATGGAATGGTGTATGTGCCTTCCGGAACTTTTCACATGGGCCCCAGTGACGAGGATGTGAACTATGCGTTCACCGCCCGTAACAAGTCCATCTCCATTTCCGGGTTCTACATGGATGCTACCGAGATCACCAACAACGAATACCGCCAGTTCGTAAACTGGGTACGCGATTCCATTGCCCACATCCTGCTGGGCCATGTGAAAAAAGATGGTGATATAGACATTATCGACTGGAAGCAGAAGATCAACTGGAAAGACCAGGCTACCTATGAAAAGATAGATGCCATGATCTATGCCCCGGAAGACCGGCTCTACAATAAAAAGGAGATCGATGTATATAAACTCGTATACCACCAGGAAACCTTTAACTGGGACCAGGCCAAGCTGCGTGAGAACCACGGCAAGCCCCGCTCACAGTTCATTGTAAAGAAAGACGTGCCCATCTATCCCGACACGCTGTGCTGGATCCGGGACTTCTCCTACGCTTACAATGAGCCGATGACCCGTATGTACTTCTGGCACCCGGCTTTTGACAATTACCCGGTGGTAGGCGTTACCTGGCACCAGGCCAGCGCTTTCTGCGAATGGCGCAGCAAGTTCTGGGAAGATTACCGCAACTCCAAGAAGCTCTTTACGGAAGATAAATTCCAGTTGCCCTCCGAAGCACAGTGGGAATACGCAGCCCGCGGCGGCAGGGAACAAACGCCCTACCCCTGGGGTGGTTACTATATCCGTAACAAAAAAGGATGCCTGCTGGCCAACTTCAAGCCCGGCCGCGGTAACTATCCTGAAGACGGCGGCTTCTACACCGTACGGGCAGATGCCTACTGGCCCAATGATTACGGCCTGTACAACATGTCCGGCAACGTAGCCGAATGGACGCAGGATATCTACTATGAGAATGCGTATTCTTTCACTTCTGATATGAACCCTTACCTCCGTATGGATGTACCCGATGATGCCGTGCCGAAGATGAAGCGTAAATCCGTAAGGGGTGGCTCCTGGAAAGATATCGGTTATTTCCTGCAAACAGGTACCCGTTCTTTCGAGTATCAGGATAGTGCAAAATCATACATAGGCTTCAGATGCACCATCGCCTTCCTGAGCCGTTCCAAGAACGATTTCAACAAGAAGTAAAAATAATAGCCATGTATATTGAGAGAAACCTGATCATGTACGCGCAACGCAAATCTTTGAGCAATAACTATTCCGTAACAACAACTTTAACCTTCATTAACTTTAACCAGATTAAATTTTAACCTATGGCTATGAATCCTAACAAAGCGAAATGGTTGAACTTCTTTGTATGTATTGCAGCTTCCGTAGTAATCATCGGTGCACTGTTCAAACTGCAGCACTGGCGCGGCGCTGATATCGCCCTGATCATGGGTCTGAGCGTGGAAGCGCTGATCTTCTTCGTGTACGCTTTTGTACCGGATACCTCTGCCACCCCGGCACCGGCAGAAGTGGCTTATGCAGGTCACCCCGCTGTGGCTGGTATGGACAAAATGCTCCAGGAAGCAGACATTACACCTGCCAACCTGCAGCGTCTCAGCGAGAACTTCCAGAAATTAGGTACTACTGTAGATAAAATGAGAGACATCAGCGACGTGGTAGCGGCCACCGGCGACTATACCCAGAAAACAAGGGAAGCTGCCAGCGCTATCGGCAACGTGGCTATGGCATATACTACTGCTGCACAGGCGGTTTCTTCCTTCAACAGTGCATCAGAATCCACCAGGCATTTCCATGAGCAGATGCAGGGCATGACCAAAAACCTGGCTTCCCTGAACGCCATCTATGAACTGGAGCTGCAGGACACCAATAATCACCTCAAGGCCATGAACAACTTCTACAAGAACCTGTTGAGCACTTCTCAGGCCATGAGCGGCAGCATCGACGACGCAAGAAGAACGCAGGAGCAGATCACCCTGCTGGCCAAGAACCTCAGCAATCTCAATACTGTTTATGGTAACATGTTGAGCGCTATGCACGGAAGATAAGGTACGCTAATAGTTTTGAGTTAACATCACAGGTAAACAATTAAATCTGAAAACAAACTATGGCACTACCTAAAGATCCAAGGCAGAAGATGATCAACTTCATGTACCTGGTCTTAACGGCCATGCTTGCATTGAACGTTTCTGCTGAAATATTAAACGCATTCAATATTGTAAATAATTCTATCAATACTTCCAACAGCTCTATCACTGACAAGAACAACATTGTATACGACCAGTTTGAAAAACAAATGGGCGAAAACCCGCTGAAAGTAGGCCCCCTAAGGACCAAAGCCCAGCAGGTAAAAAAGCTGTCCAGTGATATGTACGCTTACATTGAATCCTTAAAGGAGAAGATCATCCAGGAAAGCGGCGGCAGGGACGAGAACGGGGAGATCAAATCAAAGGACAACCTCGATGCGCCTACCCGTGTAATGGAAAACCAGAAGCAGGGCCCGGCGCTGGAAGGCAAGCTGAAAGAGCTGCGCACCAGGCTGCTCACCTATATCGATCCGAAACTTAAGGCGCAGTTTGAAAAAACACTGCCCCTGAAGATTGAAGTAAGCAAGCTGAACACCGGGCACGACGGCGTGGGCGTAAAGCCCAAATCCTGGACCACTTACCATTTTAACATGGTGCCCACGATCGCTGCCGTAACCATTCTCGGTAAGTTCCAGAACGATATCAAGAACTCCGAGGCCCTGGTAATTGACGAGCTGTTCCGCCAGATAGACGCCGACAACTTTAAATTCGATAAAGTAAGGCCGTTTATCTCTCTGAACTCCAAGAACCTGATGGAAGGACAAACACTGACTGCACAGATCGCCGTAGGCGCTTACAGCAGCACCGTGAACCCTACCATTACGGTAAACGGACAGACCATCCAGGCTTCCGAAGGGCTGGGCACCTTTACCATGCCGGTGTCCGGTATAGGAGAAAAGACCATCTCCGGTACCATTACCCTGCCTAAGCCTAACGGGGAGATGGAGTCCTATAACTTCACCGAAACCTATAATGTAGGTGCTTCTACCACCTCCATTTCTGCCGATAAGATGAACGTGCTGTACATAGGGTTGCCGAACCCGATCTCTATCTCTGCGGCCGGTGTGCCTGCTGAAAGCGTGAATGCTTCCATCAGCGTGGGCAACATCCGCAAACAGGGAGCCGGCAACTATATTGTCACCGTTACCAATCCCGGCAGGGCCATCATCAATGTAACGGCCAATGTGGACGGTAAAACCAAAAGCCTGGGCAGCAAGGAGTTCCGCGTAAAAATGATACCTGACCCCGTACTGAAGGTGGGTATGAACAAAAGCGGCGTAATGAAAGCTGCCGACTTTAAAGTACAGGGCGGTTTAAGGGCCGACCTGGAAAACTTCGAGTTCGAAGGCGTAAGGTATGATGTAGTAAGCTACCGTGTAGGTATTGAATCCCGCGGCCGCGACTATGTGGAAGGTGACGCTAATTCCGCCTACTTCCCCAGCAGCGTAGTGCCCGCTATCCGCTCTCTGCGTGCCGGCGACCAGGTGTACTTTGATAACGTGAAAGTTAAAGGTCCGGACGGCATTGTACGAAGCATGGGTAATACTTCGTTTAAATTAAATTAACAGTAATAAAATTACTGAACTATGCGAGCAGTAATGTTTAAAAGAATAAGCTGGTGTGCCCTGTTGCTGGTATTCCTGGCTGCAGAAGCGCAGGCGCAGCGCAGGGGTGGAACCACCCGGCGCCGTACCTCCACCACCACCACTACTACGGAAGAAGAAGTAGTGAACCCTGCCACCGGTAACGCGGTAACGCCGCCGCCGGCGCCTGCAGAAGGTGATGCCGCCGCTACTCCCCTGCGGCCCGACGATATCAGCACGCCGGTGGTAGACACCCCGCGCAAGTCATTGCGTGTAGATGGCGTTACCTCCAAGAATTCTGTAAGGGACCGCGTGCCTATTGCCTACGACAATATCCGCGAGGACGACAAGTTCTGGGAAAAACGTATCTGGCAGGTAATAGACATCCGCGAGAAAATGAACCTTCCCTTCCAATACAACGTGGAAGATGAGAATGGTGTGAACCAGCTCTTCGTTAACATATTACTGAGCGCAATCAAATCAGGAGAAGTACAGGCGTTCAATCCTATTGACGACCGGTTTACCACACCTATGTCCTACGAAGAAATTCAGACAAAAACCGCCGGTGAGGAAAGGACCGTACGCAGTATAGACCCTGTAACCGGCGAAGAAAAGCTGGTAACTACCCGCGATGAATTTGATCCCCGCACCATTGTGCAGTACAAGATCAAGGAAGTATGGGTGTTCGACAAGGAAGCCTCTGCTTTGAAAGTACGCATACTCGGCATTGCGCCGATGGTATCCCGTATGAACGAAGACGGCTCGCTCCGTGCCTCCATACCGCTGTTCTGGGTGTATTACCCCGACCTGCGCCCTGTACTGGCTAAATTCGACGTATATAACCAGAATAACGACGCCGCTTCCATGAGCTGGGAAGACCTGTTTGAAATGCGTTTCTTCTCCAGCTTCGTGATAAAAGAGAACAACGCCTACAACCGCGAGATCAAGGACTACATCAAGGATGGTGTAATGCGCCTGCTCGAAGGGGAGCGGATCAAGAACCAGATCTTCAACAAAGAACAGGATCTGTGGCAGTATTGATGCTGAACCGCTAGGTAGCGCAATTGATAAAGCTGCAAGGCCACAAGGTTTGATCACCTTGTGGCCTTGTAGCTTTTATGCCCTACATTTGCAGTAAAACCCCAAACACGGAAATATGCCCGCAAAATTTGACAGTACTGCGTTATTGGATCAGCTACAGCTACAGGTAAAGGGATTATCATCTGCTGTGGAGGAAAAGCTGTTGCACCTGCCCGCCCAGGTGCTGCAGTTACCGCCTGCGCAGGATAAATGGAGCGCCGTGCAGTGCCTGGAGCACCTGAATACCTACAGCCGTTTTTACCTGCCCCACCTGGCTACGGCCATACAACTGGGCCGTGCGCGGCAGTTGCCGCCCGTGCCTGTTTTTAAAAGCAGTTGGCTGGGCAACCTGTTTACCCGCCTGATGCAACCCAAGCCTGATGGCTCCCTGCCGGTACGGATGCCCGCGCCAAAGAATGCGCGCCCTGTGCCCGGCCTGGACGCTGCCCCGGTATTGAATGAATTCATGGTATCGCAACAGCAATTGCTGCAGTTGCTGGAAATGGCCCGCAGCACCAGCCTGCAGCAACTGAAAGTGCCCACGAGCCTGAATGACTGGCTGAAATTCTCTTTAGGGGATACTTTCCGCTTCTTTATCGCGCATGAAGAACGGCATGTGCAGCAGGCGCTGCGGGCTGTTGGCGCCTGAGAGGCGCCAGTGATGATAAATATGTATGCGGGTAAAAAAAATTTTTATAGTTCTGACGGATAATTTAAAACCTGCATGGTTAGGTGGACAGGATTTAATAACCGACCTTAAACGGATAATTTTTTTTCAGTTAAACCTGGCTTTATGGAAACATTACAATCCTGTCAATTTGTTGAGCTTTCCCGGAGTGAATTGATGAATGTCAGTGGGGGAGGGGAATATGACGTTTTATGTGGTCTTATATCAATTTTGCCAGACGTTGAAATCTCATTAGGCGGACAGACCTTTGAGCTAACGCCAACGGACTATGTGCTCAAGGTAACTGATGAAGGGGTAAGCCCTTGCATAAGCGGGTTTATGGGGATAGATATATCAGTATTTTCGGGGCCGCTTTGGCGTATGGGCTAGACTTTAAAATAAGGCGTTGCGTTCCTGTGTTACGCACATAGGAGCACAGCGTGTTAATTAACCGGGTGGAAGTACTTCCATATCAGTTGTGCCTTTGCCGTGCCCACGGCCTGCGTCAGCTCCTCTTCTGAAAGCTGTTTGATACGGTTAACAGAGCGGTAGGTTTGCAACAGTTGTGTAGCCGTAGTGCTGCCGATGCCTTTGATACTTTCCAGCTCATTTTTGAACGTGCCCTTGCTGCGCTTCTGCCGGTGAAAGGTAATGCCGAAGCGGTGCACCTCGTCGCGCACACGGCGTATCAGCTTCAGGCTTTCGCTGTTAAAGGGCAGCTTGATGCTCTCCTTGTCGCCGGGGAAAAAGATCTCCTCCTCGTTCTTGGCCAGCCCCACTACGGTCATGCTGCCAATAAGGTCCAGCTCCCGGATGCTTTCCATGGCCGCACCTAGTTGTCCCTTGCCGCCATCTATGATCACCAGTTGGGGCAGCGGTTCTTCTTCCGCCAGCAGGCGCTTGTAGCGACGGAACACCACTTCCTTCATGGAGGCAAAGTCGTTGATGCCTTCTACGGTTTTTATGTTGAAGTGCCGGTAATCCTTTTTGGAGGCCACCCCGTTTTTGAATACCACGCAGGCGCTTACGGGGTAGCTGCCCTGGAAATTGGAGTTATCAAAGCATTCTATATGCACCGGCAATACCGGCAGTTCCAGGTCGGCCTGTAGCTGGTACAGCACTTTCTTCTTCTCGTCGTCCGTTTTGCCTTCCAGGTGCAGTATCTTTTTGCGCCGCAGCTCTTCCTTGAAATAGTTCACGTTCTTTTCAGACAGCTCCAGCAGCTTTTTCTTATCCCCGCCTTTGGGAATGGTCAGCGTTACCTGCTTTTCCGGGTAGTCCAGCGCAAAGGGAACGATGATCTCCTCCGTATTGCTCTTAAATGCATCGCGCAGGTAGGCAATGGCGTAGGCCAGCACTTCCTCATCGGTTTCTTCCAGTTTTTTCTCCAGGGTAACGGTCTTGGTATCGGCAATGCTGCCGTTCAGCACCCGCAGGTAGTTCACATACGCGTGGTTGCCGTCGCTCAGGATGGAGAACACGTCGGCATGTCCCATACGCGCATTTACGATGGTGGAGCGGGCCTGGTAGGCCTGGAGGCTTTCTATCTTTTTACGCAGTATTTCCGCCTGTTCAAATTCCATGTTGCCCGCGCATGCCTGCATCTGCGCCCGGAACATGCCCAGTACCGGCGACAGGTTGCCTTTCAGTATGTCTCTCACCTGCTGTAGTCCGGCGCGATAGTCATCCTCCGTCTGCAGTCCCTCGCAGGGACCTTTGCAGTTGCCCAGATGGTATTCCAGGCATACCTTGAACTTGCCTTTTCGTATGTTCTGTTCCGTTAAGCTCAGGTTGCAGGTGCGCAGGGGAATGTTATACCGGATCACTTCCAGCAGCTCCCGTACCCGGCCCACAGAGGTAAAGGGCCCCAGGTATTCAGAGCCGTCGCGGGTAAGGTTGCGGGTAAGGAACACCCGCGGGAAAGGCTCGTTCTTGATCACGATGTACGGATAGGTCTTGTCATCCTTCAGGTTGATGTTGTACCTGGGCTGGAACTGCTTGATGAGTGAATTTTCCAACAGGAACGCATCCTGTTCCGAGTTGACGATCGTGAACTCGATGTGGTGGATGCTCTGTACCAGCTTGCGGGTCTTGAAACTGTCGTGGTTTTTTACAAAATAGGAGCTTACCCGCTTCCGCAGGCTTTTGGCTTTGCCTACATACAGCAGTTCCCCTTCCTCCCCGTAATACTTATAGATGCCCGCCTGCAGCGGGATGGTGTGCGATATTTGCTGAAACTCGGCTGCTGTCATAAAACGGTTCAGTTTTTAGGCGCCAGCAGCACCTGCACATCCAGCTCACGCGGCTGCAGAAACGCTATTTTCTGGTAAGTGGTAATGTGGATGTTTTTCAGGTGCTGGTAAAACAGTTTTTGCCGGTACTCATATACCACGTTGCGCACATGGTTAAGCATATGCACCGTAGCTATCCGCCCTTCCTTATCCATGTTCAGGATCACCTGCTCAGGATTGGTGCCGGCGTCCCGGGCGCTGTACATGATGGAGCTGCTGCCGCTGAAGAGGTCTGTTACCGTATCGGTACGGTAGGCGTCTCTCAGGGAGGGCTTGTTAATGTCAGCGTCTATAAAGGGCCTTAGCAGGTGCTGCAGGGCCAGGGTATCCGCCGGCATGATCACCGTATCCCGCTGTCCGTTCAGTGTCACTGTTTTATGCAGTTGCAGGCCCTTTGTTGTTGCCTGAAGGGCCTCCGATTCAAAATATGCTTTCAGGTCGCTGTGTGCCGTACCCGGCGCCGGACGCTGGCGGCCAGGAGTACAGGACGCCAGCATTACCGCCGCCAGGGCTACGCACAGCAGCCTGTATCTGTTTACGTTCATGTGGCAAAATTACTAAAAAAGACCTGTCAGGTTTTTAAAACCCGTAAGGCCTGTAAATACATTGAAGGGGGGCAAAAAATTAATGCGCCGTGAAAACGGCGCATCTGATGCATGAGCAAATCTGTCGAGAGCACTAAAAAACTTAAAACGAATAACCCAGCGTAATAGTTACTCGGTTATACGAATAGTTATAAGTTGTATATGTTCCGAGCGGCTCACCCGTGCGCCAGTCACGGATGGGATACTTGGTGGTCATGCTGGCATAGCTGTATCCGGCAGACAGGTGCAGGGAATTGTTATTCCTCAATCTTATCTTGTGTCCCAGCCCTGCATGTACGTACAGCCCCGGTATTTTCTGCTCCGGATCTTCGTTGCCGATCTTTTGCTCGCCGGAAGGCCAGGGCATGGAGATGCCTGCCCCGGCATAGAGGAACAGGGAATGTGTTTTCCGGCTGAAGTCATACCGGATGTCTGCAAACACAGGCACCGAGCGCAACTCGTAATCGTCCAGGCCGATGCCGATGCCGGCCTGCCACTGCCAGGCAAAGCGGTAGCCTGCAACAGCGCGTAGCACCGCTCCCTCATCCCGGGAAAACTGGGCGCCTGCTTCTATCATCCCGTAAAACCCCTGCCTGCTTACCCTTAGCGGCCTGGGCACGCGGACAACCTGCGCTATCTCCTGCGCCGGGTATACCAGGGTATCCTTTACCTGGTTCTCCATACGGATATTAGTTGAATCGTGGGCCAATACGGTGCCATGGATCACGCTGCCGTTCTTCAGGTACAGCACGTCCCAGTGGTGCTTTGACTGTTGCTGCCTGGGTTGCTGTGCGCTGGCAACCCGCAGCAGGCCCAGTAAGAGCACGGCCAGCAATAGTATGAGCGCATGTTTGCTTGATCTGTTCATAGGTGAGGATTCAGCTATTCTTTAACGATGATGGGTAGTTTGCTTAACAGCACCGGCTCCTGCAGGTTGGAATAATTGTACTGGTACAGGCCGTCCTTAGCGGTTACCAGCAGTACATTATTGTGTGGGATCACATCATACGCGTCTATGCCTTCCAGCCATTTTACGGTGCTGATATTGCCGGCATCCTGCGCATCCAGGAATTTAAGCCCGTAGCTGCCTTCGCAGATGAACAGCTTACCTGCGTCTATACCCAGGCCGTAAGGGCTGCTCATGGGATAGGACTTGAGCAGCTTCGGATTGGAAAGGTCCGCTACATCCAGCACATCCAACTGGTTCTCAAAGCCGCCGCAAGCGTTGCCGCCACGCAGCGTTACATAGGCCAGGTTATTTTCCACCACTACCGGGTCGCAGGATTGGACGTGCGAAAAACTACCCTTCTGCACGGGATATGCCGGGTTGCTGGCATCGTAAATGAACACGCCATTCATCGAACCGATGAACAGGTGGTTATTGTACGGGAAAATGGTCTCTATGCCCCATCCTATGGTGATGTTATTCCGCTTGGCAGGTTGCGAGGGGTTTTGCACTTCAAATGCCTGTAAGCCATAGTTGTTCACGGTATAGAGGTAATTGTTCAGCAGCGCAAACCTGGCCAGGGAGCCGCTCTTGCCCAGCGAAACGGATGCTGCGGACTTGGACGCCGTACTGCTGAATTCCACCATTGCGGAGTTGCTGGCCATGTCATACAGGTAGGGTACCGCATGCCCCTGGTCACAGGGCGCTGTGAGCACCGTATCTTTTATGACAAAGTCGATGATCAGCAGGTTATCGCCGGTATCGGACTGTATCCCGTATTCGTATATCCGTTCGGGGAAGATGTTCTCCAGCCGCTTGCTTACCTTCACGCTGTGCGGGTCGCTGATGTCCAGCGCCACCAGGTCTATATAGCTGTCGGCGTAGAGTATGTTGTTCTTCACCGCCATGTCCACATTGCCCGGAATGCTGATGAAGGCAAATTTGTCCGGCGCCGCCGGGTTGCTGTTGTCAATAATGTGAATGCCTTTATTCAGTTCGTTCAGGAAAATGTATTGCCCGTACAGGTAGATTTTTCCGGGGTGTTCGATCTCCCGTGGCGCTTCGCTTTTTACGGAAGCACGGAATTCGTCCAGCCCCTGGTATACAGGCATGTATATTTTATATGGATAGCTGCTGGTACAGGTATCTTTCAGGCAGCCGGCAAGAGAAAGCAGGCAGGCAACAAGCGATGCTGCAATGATCAGTTTGTAGAGTACAGATCTTATCATAGGGAACCGTTTTAGGGGTGCAAATATTTTTTACACCATTAGAACGGCACAGATTCGGGGAAAGTTACAAACCGGGGCGCGGGTATGTGGACAGGCGGGTGTGCAAATGCTTTGTGCTCAGCTATGCAGGACGGGAAGTGGTGAATTAATGTGCGAATATGTAAACGGGTAGACAGATTCAGGCGAAAATAATATATATCCCGTATTCATCTGCACATCTGCATATTCGCACATTTGTATATTATACCAGGAGCTGCCCGGTCATTTCTTTCGGGGCTTCCAGGCCCATAAAGTGCAGTATGGTAGGAGCGATATCGCCCAGCTTACCATCCTTCACGGTTCCTTTAAAGTCCTTATTGATAATGAAGAAGGGTACCAGGTTCAGGGTATGCGCCGTGTTGGGCGTGCCATCGGGGTTTACCATAAAGTCTGCGTTGCCATGGTCGGCTGTCAGGAACACCGTGTAGCCGTTGTTGAGCGCGGCGGTCACTACGCGATCCACACAGGCGTCTACGGTTTCTACGGCTTTAACAGCAGCTTCCCATACGCCGGTATGCCCTACCATGTCTGCATTGGCAAAGTTCAGGCAAATGAAATCAGCGGATTGCGCGTTGATCTCTTTTACGATCGTATCCGTTACCTGGAAGGCGCTCATTTCCGGCTGCAGGTCATAGGTGGCTACTTTGGGAGAGGGCACCATCAGCCGCCTTTCGCCTTCAAATTCCTTTTCGCGTCCCCCGGAAAAGAAGAAGGATACGTGCGGGTATTTTTCTGTTTCGGCAATACGTATCTGTGTAAGGTGATGCTTTTCCAGCACTTCTCCCAGGGTCATGTTGAGGTTGTCATTCTCAAAGATCACGTACACACCCTTATATGTTTTGTCATATTCCGTCATGGTAGTATAGTGCAGGTGCAGGGCTTTCATATCAAAGTCCGGGAAGTCCTGCTGGCTCAGCACCTGGGTGATCTCCCGGCAGCGGTCTGTGCGGAAGTTGAAGCACAGTACGGCATCGCCTTCCTGGATGCTGCCTACCGGTGCCTGCTGCGCATTGGTAATGATAATGGGCTTGATGAATTCATCGGTCACTCCTTCCGCGTAGGAGGCTTTTACGGCAGTAAGCGGATCATGGGTGGGAGTGCCGGTGCCATGCACCAGGGCATCGTAGGCCAGTTTTACCCGTTCCCAGCGCTTGTCGCGGTCCATAGCGTAGTAACGGCCGGTAATGGTAGCCAGTTGCCCGGTGGTTTTGCCCAGGTGGGCAATCAGGTCTTCCAGGAAGCCCAGCCCGCTTTTGGGATCGGTGTCCCTGCCGTCTGTAAAGGCATGTACAAATACCTTTTCCAGCCCGTTATCCTTCGCTATCTGCGTTAATGCTTTTAAGTGATTGATATGGGAATGCACGCCGCCGTCGCTCACCAGGCCTACCAGGTGCAGGGCCTTGTTGTTGGACCTGGCATAGGCCAGGGTATCCAGCAGCACGGGGTTCTTTGCCAGCTCGCCATCACGGATGGCTACATTGATGCGTTGCAGCTCCTGGTATACAATACGCCCTGCGCCAATGTTCAGGTGCCCTACTTCGGAGTTGCCCATTTGCCCTTCCGGCAGGCCTACCGCTTCTCCGCAGGTTACCAGGCGGCTGTGCGGGTACTGGGTGTAAAGGCTGTTTACAAAAGGGGTTTGGGCGTGTTTAATAGCATCTGCAGCGGGTACCTGGCCCAGGCCCCATCCATCCATAATAACCAGTATGGCTTTTTTCTTTTCCATATCCTTTAAAAAGTTTGTTCCAACAAAACCGTGAAAATACTCATAATGACTTGATACTTTCTAATTTTCTGCAAATTTAACAAGGTTCACTTTAGAGCTTAGGAAAACTATATATATTAATATATTTGTATCAATTACTGCTTAGGAACTACAACGATTATGGGATTTTAACAATACTTTGGCAAACTGGCATAGTTTTGGCAACAGCTGGGGTTGGCAATAAAAAGTTTTGAAATAACCATGTACACCGGGCATGACAAATAAAAAGCAATATTTTCTTATGAAACCGAGCATGATAAAGTCAATAACAGCGGGGGAGATACGGCGAGGTTCCAACCAATCAGGAAACAGCGAAAAAAAATGGATCGCGCAGCGCAGGTATATATTGGGTGTCCTGTTACTGGGAGCTATTGTTACGGTATTTTCCCTGTCTGCGCGCCCGCTACGGCCCGCTACGGCAGGCCCGTTTGAAGACGTGGTGAGCGCGCTCAAGCAAGGGGATGCCGGCAGCCTGTCCCGCTTTCTCGATAACACAGTAGAGATCAATATAGCCGGCAGGTCCAGTTCTTACAGCAAGGCCCAGGCCGAGATCATACTGAAGGACTTCTTTTCCAGGAACCAGGTAAAATCCTTTGAGCTTTTACACCAGGGCGAAGCCGGCGGCGGTTCCCGCTACGGTATTGGTAACATGGCCACCAGTGGCGGCAGCTTCCGCACCTCTTTTTTCCTGCAGAAAAAAGGCGGTTCCCTGGTACTGAATGAGCTGCGGTTTGAAAGCAAGTAACCCACCCATTCATCTGGATATATCTGGTTGTGATTTGCTTTTAATTTGAAAAACCACAGTGCCCTGCATATTAATTGCAGGGCACTCTTTATTTTTGGGGCCGCAAAGTCTAAAATTCCAAATCCCAAAATCCAAATTCCAAATCTGAAGCAGGTTGCCAATAACATTTGGACTGTTACAGGTAGTTAGGTGTCAGCCGTCAATTTGGGATTTGGATTTTGTGATTTCACATTTATTTATAATGTTTGGACACTATGTTAAATGAAAATGTGCTTACCAGCCTTATAAGGAATGCTTTAGCGGAAGATATCGGCAGCGGGGATCACAGCACCATGGCCTGTATCCCGCCTACGGCCCGTGGCAAGGCACAGCTCCGCGTAAAGGAGCAGGGCCTGCTGGCCGGCATGGAAGTAGCGGAAGCCATCTTCCGTTACCTGGACCGGTTCACCGTTTTTACCCCCTTTAAAAAGGACGGAGACCCCATGCAGCCTGGCGAAACGGCTTTTGAAGTAGAAGCGGCCGTGCACACCCTGCTGATGGCGGAGCGCCTGGTGCTGAACTGCATGCAGCGCATGAGCGGCATTGCCACGCTTACGCAGCAGTATGTACAAAAGCTGAAAGGCTACCGCACCCGTGTGCTGGACACCCGCAAAACCACCCCTAACTTCCGCCTGCTGGAGAAAGCCGCCGTGCGCATTGGCGGCGGCGTAAATCACCGCATGGGCCTGTACGATATGATCATGCTGAAAGATAATCATATCGATTTTGCAGGCGGCATTACCGCGGCGGTTACCAAAACACAGCAGTACCTGCAGGAGCGCGGCCTCCAACTGCAGATAGAAGTGGAGACCCGCAACCTGGACGATGTGCGGGAGGTGCTGGCAGTAGGCGGCATTCACCGCATTATGCTGGACAATTTCAGCCCGGAGCAACTGCCCGCCGCACTGGACCTTATAAACGGGCGTTACGAAACGGAAGCTTCCGGCGGCATTACCCTGGATAACGTGGAAGCCTATGCTAAAACAGGCGTGGACTTTGTTTCCGTAGGCGCTATCATTCATCACGCCGTAAGCCTGGACCTGAGTTTGAAAGCAGTCGAATAAGACTGGTAAAATAAATCATTTGAGAAAGATCCTTATTATCATTAACCGCAAAGCGGGCACAGACAGGGAAAAGCGCCTGGGAGGCGTCATACGGCAGTACCTCCCGGAGCCGGATTTTTCTGTACAGATCACCCACCTGGCCTACCTGGGACATGGCGCCCACCTGGCGCAGGAGGCGGTGCAGCAGGGCGTGGATACCGTAGTGGCCGTGGGCGGTGATGGCTCCATTAACGAGATTGCACAGGGCCTGGTAGGTAGCAATACTGCGCTGGCCATTATTCCCCTGGGCAGCGGTAATGGCCTGGCCAGGGCACTGAAGATCCCGCTGGATGTGCGGAAAGCCCTGCAGTTGATTGTGCAGAACAAGCGCAGGGCGATTGATGTAGGCTATGCCAACGAGCACCTGTTCCTGAGCAATGCCGGCCTGGGCTTTGATGCCCTGGTTGCCGATAAGTTCCGCCATACCGAGAAGCGCGGTCTGTGGGGCTATGCAAAACTGGTGATACAAAGTTTCCGCGCGTATAAGGATAACAATTATACGATCGATATTGACGGTAATACCCTGCAAAGACCGGCTTTTATGCTGAGCGTGGCCAATGGCAACCAGATGGGGTATGAGTTCCGGCTGGCCAGGCCTGCCAGCGTTTTCGACGGTCTGCTGGATGTATGCATTGTACCGCCGGTGAGCTTCCTGGGGCTGCTGCCTTTAAGCATTTACTCCCTGCTGGGCAAGGTGCATAAAACAAAGTACATGGAACATTATACCGGCCGTTGCATTACCATCAGCGGCTCGCGCCTGGACTACCTGCAGGTGGACGGCGACGCCGTATCCCCGGGCACTGATAAGCAGGTGCAGATCCGGATTGAACCGGGTGCGCTGCAGATGATAATTAAAAATGAAAAAATCACTTAGGTATAACATCAGGTAATCATAATATTATGGCTGTTTTTACAGTTAATATAATATTAGTTAAGGAAAGAACGATATGGAAAGCAGGATAACAAAAGGGGAAAGCGAAAAGCTGCTTACGGCTGAGCTGCTCGGGAAGTATACTGTTCAGTATTACCGGTGTAGAGAAACCGGGTTTATACAAACCGAAGCGCCCTACTGGCTGGAAGAAGCCTATTCTTCTGCAATTACCTCCCTTGATCTGGGGCTGATCAGCCGGAATTTTAAGCTGGGAGAAGAAACCGAGCGTATTATCAGGAGCTTCTTCAATGCTGACGGACGGTTTCTGGATTATGCCGGGGGATATGGTTTTTTTACCCGGCATATGCGTGACAAAGGATTTGACTTCTTACACACTGACCGTTATTGCGAAAACCTGTTTGCCCGTTATTTTGAGCTGGATGATTGCCCGTTCCCGGGGAAGTTTGAATTGTTGACTGCGTTTGAGGTTTTTGAACATCTGGCAGATCCCCTAACGGAGATCGGAAAAATGTTTGAATATGCGGATAGCATCCTGTTTTCTACGGAGATCGTTCCTGCTACAGCGCCCGGCAGTATTGATGACTGGTGGTATTTTGCTCCGGAAACCGGGCAGCATATTTCGTTTTATACGCTTAAATCTTTGGAATATCTTGCCGAAAAATTTCAATGTAATTTTTATACTAATGGAATAACATTGCATTTGTTCAGTAAACGGGCATTCAACGATAACCCTTTGATGGTAGCACCTGTCCGGGAAAAATTCCTGCTCAGGAAATTGCGCAAATGGGTTAAGAAACTGGAAGCGCCACCTCCTTTACCCAGGCAGAGCCTGCTGGAGCGGGACTGGGCGTTTGTAAAGAACCATCTGAAAAATTAATTTTTACTGCTATGACAAAGAAGAAACGAAACACTGGCGGCGGCGGTATCGTCTATTCAACGGACCCGGATTTTTCTTTTGAGCAGGAACCGGCTGCCGTGGAAAATACCCTGCCTCCTGCGCAGCAGCGGCTGAAAATAAGGCTGGATACCAAGCAGCGGGCCGGTAAAGTAGTGACGCTGGTAGAAGGGTTTGTAGGCACCAGCGCCGACCTCGAACAATTGGGCAAAACCCTGAAAACAAAATGCGGCGCCGGCGGCAGCGTAAAGGACGGGCAGATACTGATCCAGGGCGACTACCGCGACCGTGTACAGAAATGGCTGCAGGAAAACAAGTATAATGTGCGGATAGGCTGATGCGCCTGCACCTGCCTGTCCGCACATCCGGATATCAATGATTCACCATCTTCATCATCTGCTCGGTATACCGGGCGCCTGCTACCGCTGTGGAGGCCAGTATATCGTTAATATCCTGTAATTCCGCCGGGCTGAGCTGCATATCTGCTGCAGCGGCATTCTCCTGTAAATATTTTCTACGCTTGGTGCCCGGAATGGGAATAATATCTTCTCCCCGGGCCAGCAGCCAGGCCAGCGACAACTGTGCGGTGCTGCAGTTTTTGGCGCGGGCAATGGCTTCCAGCTTTTGCACCAGTTGCACGTTCTGCTGCAGCGCCTCCTCCTGGAAACGCGGCAGGTTGCGCCGGAAATCATCCTTCGGCAGTTGGCTGAGGTCTACCGCGGTAGCGGCGCTCATACCCCTGCCCAGCGGGCTGAAAGCTACCAGTGAAATGCCCAACTCACGGGTGACGGGCAAGACGTCCTGCTCCACTTCCCGCGTCCACATGGAATACTCATTCTGCAAAGCGGCAATGGGGTGCACGGCATGCGCCTTGCGGATAGAGGCAGCCGATGCTTCAGACAGGCCCAGGTAGCGCACCTTGCCTTCCTTTACCAGCTCCGCCATGGCACCTACCATTTCTTCCACCGGTACATTGGGATCTATGCGGTGCGCATAATAAAGATCGATCACATCCACTTTCAGGCGTTGCAGGCTGGCTTCCACCGCCTGTTTCATATAAGCCGGGGAACCGTCAAAATACCAACTGCCATCATCCCGGTACCGAAACCCGAACTTGGTGGCCAGGAAAACCTGGTCACGTTTGCTGCGCAGTATATTGGACAGCAGCGTTTCATTGGCGCCGTTGCCGTAAAAGTCTGCCGTATCCCAAAAGTTAATGCCCAGTTCCAGCGCATATTCCAGCGTGGCCCGCGACTCCTGGTCATTCCGCTCTTCGCTGGAGCCATATGCATGTGACATGCCCATGCACCCCAGCCCGATAGCGGATACTTTTTCTCCTGTTGTTCCTAGCATTCTGTACTGCATGATAATTGAGTTTAATAATTACAAAATTAGGCAGGGACACCGGGACCGCCTTTGTGCGGCACAAAGGAATAATTGTAAAAATCAAAGCATGTGCTACAGCGTACGGAATATATGCGGGGACTGTCCTGCCTGGCTCTTGAAGAAGTGGGTGAAATTGGCCGGCTCCTCAAAGCCCAGGCTGCGGGCTATCTCCCCGATGTGCCAGTCCGTATGCAGCAGCAGCAGCTTGGCTTCCAGCAGCAAGCGGTGCCGTATGTGCTCGCTCACGGTGCGGCCCGTCAGTTGTTTTACCGTAGCATTCAGATGGTTGGGGTGCACGTTCAGCGCAAGGGCATACTCCCCGGCTGTTCTTAGCGGTACCTGTTGGTCCATGTTTTCAATGGGAAACTGTTTTTCCAGCAGGTTGGTAAATCGCTGCACCAGCCATTGTCCTGCGGAAAACGGCTGTTGTTGTTCATCCGTCTGCCTGCCGGCGCGCCTGCCTTCCAGCAGCAAAAGCTGCAGGTACAGCAGGATGGCTTCCTGGCGGAAAGCTGCCGTGTTGTTATATTCCCGCATCAGTTGCTCAAAAATGGATTGCAGTCCGGCCGCCTGTGCGGAAGTTAAAGGTAACACGGCCTGCGCGCCCGGCTGGAACAGCGGGTGCCGCAGGATGTCTTCCCGGTAATGGCGGTGTTTTTCAAATAGCCGTTCCGTAAACAGGCAGTTATAGCCGTCCTGCTCCACGGAAGTGCCTTCCCAGCTCTTTATCTCCAGCGGGTGGGTAAATATCAGCGTGGGCGGCGCTACCTGGTGTGGCTGCGCGCCCAGGGTATAGATGCCGGTGCCTGCGGTGATCAGGGATATTTTGTAATAATCCCGCCGGGAAGAGGCCACATAGGTTCTGCAAACATGCTCCCCGCGGCGGTGCACTACAATGCTGCCCCTGGCAGGCACTTTTACACCGGAAACATAATCCTCGAGAAGGTCCATACCGGCATGCGCCGGTTGTATACGGGGAACCTGTTTTTTTTGTGTGGGCATACTTCAAAGTTACGCATCCGGGGGCAAATGATTAATTTGAACAGATGTTGCAATTTTATTTTTGATTATTTAACAAAGAATTCACAAATTGATACACCTTTATCAACCAAAATTTTGTTTTTAAACAAGGTTTAAACTTGCCAGAGAAGCGTCCCGGGTATTACTCCCCCCGGACGCTTTCTTGCTTTTGCCCTTACACTATGCAAGCAACTGCCACTCACCGCGCTACCGCTTATTACCTGCCAGCAGGATTGATCTTACTGAAAATGGTGCTGCACTACTGCATTATCAACCCGGTATACGACCTGCACCGGGATGAATACCTGCACCTGGATATGGGCGGGCACCTGGCGGCCGGCTACTTGTCCGTACCACCGTTTACCGCTGTTACCTCCCTGCTCATAAAATGGCTGGGCGGCTCTTTTTTCTGGGTAAAGTTCTTTCCTGCCTTGTTTGGTGCGCTCACCCTGCTGCTGGTCATGCGTATGGCGCAGGAGCTGAAGGGAGGCGTGTATGCGTTGCTGCTGGCTGCCACCGCCTTTATCTTTTCCTCCATGCTGCGTCTTAACATGCTGTATCAGCCCAATTCGTTTGATGTGCTCTGCTGGACCTGGGTGTTCTACCTGCTGATCCGCTACATACACACCGAGCATCGTAAATGCCTGCTGTGGCTCGGCGTGGCCATCGGGCTGGGGTTCCTGAACAAGTACAATATCCTGTTCCTGGTGACAGGGCTGGTGCCGGCGGTATTATTGTCGCCGCAGCGGAAGGTGTTTTTTAACAGGTACCTGTACGCCGGTGTGCTGGTAGCGCTGCTGCTGGCGTTGCCCAACGTGATCTGGCAGTTCCGCAACGGCATGCCCGTACTGCACCACATGGAAGAGCTTACCAGGTACCAGCTCGTGAACGTGGACCGCTTTGATTTCCTGCGCGCGCAGTTCCTGTTCTTTTTTTCCGGCTTTTTCCTGGTCGCGTCCGGTTTGCTGGCCTTGTTCTTTTACCGCCCTTTCCGCCCCTACCTGTTCCTGGGCCTTACCTACCTGTTTGTGATCCTGTTGTTCCTGTACCTGCAGGCCAAAAGCTATTATGCGCTGGGGCTGTACCCTATGGTGCTGGCGTTTGGCGGGGTGTGCTGGGAGCGGCTGTTCAGCGCCCGCTGGTTAAAATACGTACGTGCGTGCTGGTTAGTACTGATCATAGCGCCTTTCCTTTACCTGTTCAATGTGATCTTCCCGGTGCTCAGCCCCGCTGCCATACAGGAAAAGTCAAAGAAGTTCCGGGAACTGGGCATGCTACGCTGGGAGGACGGGAAGGACCATGCGTTGCCGCAGGACTTTGCGGATATGCTGGGCTGGCGGGAAATGGCGGCGCTGTCCCGCAAGGCCTATGCACAGGTACCGGACAGCGATAAGCCTTACACGCTGATCATGTGCGGCAATTATGGGCAGGCCGGCGCGCTGAATTATTACAACCGTGGCAGGGGTATGCCCCCGGCCCGGTCCTTTAGCGCCGATTACGTGTTTTGGTTCCCGCGTATGGATACGCTCCGGTACATTATACTGCTGGATGATGAGCCGGACAAACGGGCCCGTGAAAATGCCGCGGTGATCATAAAGGTAGGGCAGGTGCAGCAGCCCCTGGCCAGGGAATACGGTACCGGGGTGTACCTGCTGAAGGGACTTTCCCCGGATCTGCCTGCCCGGTTCCGTAACTGGCGGCAGCAAAGGATGCAGGAATTCCGGGCCTGGCGTTGAACGCAGAATGCTGAATGCAAAACGCCGGATGCGTTAAGCGTTCCGCCCTCAGCGTACAACTACAAATTCCACTTCCCCGAAGCTCAGCTCCAGCAGCGTGCCGTCCCTTTCTAGGCACAGCCGGCCGTCCGGCAGCACATCACGGATTATTCCCTGGAAATACTCGCCCTGCATGCGGTACAGGCCCGGCTCATTCAGCCGGAACAGCCGGCTTTTGTATGCCTCCAGTACGGTGGTATAGTGCACCGGTTGCAGCTTTTGCAGCCAGGGCTCCAGGCACCGGCACAGTTCCTGTCCCAGCGCTACCGCATCCCATGCCCGCCCGGTGATCTGCTGCAGGGATACAGGGTTGGGCAGGTGCTCCGGGAAACGGGTCTGGTTAATGTTGATGCCGATGCCGGTTATGGCATATTGCCATGTACTGCCTCTCAGTACGTTCTCGATCAGGATGCCCCCTGCCTTTCTGTCACGCCAGTAAATATCATTGCTCCACTTAATGCAGGTCTCATCGCCGGCGTATTGGCCGAAGAAATCCGTAGCGCCCAGCGCCACGGCTGCGCTAAGCAGGAACTGCCGGGAAAGCGGCAAGCCGCCGGGTTGCAGGGCGATGCTCAGCATCAGGTTTTCTCCCGGGGGCGATAGCCATTGCTTGCCCCGCTGCCCTTTTCCGGCTGTTTGCTCCATGGCAAACCAGGTGGTGCCGTGCGTTATCTGCCCGGTATTTACCTGCTCCATGGCATAGTTATTGGTGCTGTCTACCTGGTCTAGAACGTAAAATGGTTGTCCGATCACGGTAAAAATGCTTATTTGATAATTTTAGCAGAAGCCGGTCCGAAAAGTAGCGCATTTTATTGTTTTATTAACATTTACAGGCCATTGGCGGCACATTAATAAACAGGATATTTGCCGCTTCTTTAGTAATTTTGACAATTAAAGTTTATTTTTAACAAAAACAAGATTTTTATTGGCACCCTTAACCGTTCTGAGCACGCGTAAAAAAGCGCAAACACGCTTAAGCAGAGACAGTGAGATTTTTACCACCATCATAAAGGCCATCCAGGAAAAAAAGGGGGAAAACATTGTATCCCTGGATCTGCGCCAGATCCCTGAAGCTGTGGCCGATTTCTTTATCATATGCGAAGCAAATTCTAACACACAGGTAAGGGCCATTGCAGACTATGTGGAAGAGCAGGTGCGGGAAAAAACAGGTGAACAACCTTACAAGCACGAAGGCTTTACCGCTCAGCAATGGATACTGGTAGACTATGTGAATGTGGTGGTGCATGCCTTTCAACCCGAAACCCGCAAATTCTATAACCTGGAGGAGATGTGGAGCGACGCTGAAAGGATGGAACATAACGATTGAACAAAAATCTAATATATTAGTTAGATATAATGGCTAACTATTCAACATATATCCGGATAGTTAGCTTAACGCATTATTAGCTATTAACAAATAATAGTTAATGATAAAAAAAATATGAAATATTTGCAATAAACATCCGTAAAGGAGCGACTAGATTATTATGGAAAGAGGCAACAATTTTTCTAAGGGTTCGGATAAATCGCCAAAGAAAGGACCAAAGTTCAATATATACTGGGTCTATGCCTTTATTGGCATCGCCCTGCTGGCTATGAACTTTCTCGACTTTCGTTCACAGCCGCAAGAGATCAGCTTTCAGCAGTTCCAGTTGGACTATTTACAGCCGGGAGACGTGGAAAAGCTGGTGGTGGTGAACAAGAAATATGTGGAGGTTTACATCAAGAAAGAGAAGCTGAACGAGCCCAAATACGAGAAAGTGGCCAAAGGCCGCTTTGGTGCGCCCAACCCCGGGCCCCACTTCCAGTTCAGCATCGGCAGTGAAGAAAGCTTTAAAGCCGACCTGGACAAGGCGCAACAGAACGTAAAAGCGGAAGACCGCGTGAACGTTTACTACGTAGACCGGCAAAGCTGGTTTGAACCGGTGTTCCAGTTGTTGCTGCCTATCATTCTCATCATCGGCCTGTGGATACTGCTCATGCGTAAAATGGGCGGCCCTGCCGGCAGCAGCGGCGGTCCCGGCGGTATCTTCAATATCGGCAAATCCAAAGCCACCCTTTTTGACAAAGGCACCCGCGTGAACATTACCTTCAATGACGTAGCCGGCCTGGATGAAGCCAAGGTGGAAGTGATGGAGATCGTGGACTTCCTTAAAAACCCGAAGAAATACACCGCCCTGGGCGGTAAAATACCCAAAGGCGCCCTGCTGGTAGGCCCTCCCGGCACCGGTAAGACCCTGCTGGCCAAAGCCATGGCCGGGGAAGCGCAGGTACCCTTCTTCTCCATGTCCGGCTCCGACTTCGTAGAGCTGTTCGTGGGTGTAGGCGCCAGCCGTGTGCGCGACCTGTTCAAACAGGCCCGTGAAAAAGCGCCCTGTATCATCTTCATTGATGAAATAGACGCCATCGGCCGCGCCAGGGGCAAAAACGTAATGATGAGCAATGACGAGCGGGAGAACACCCTGAACCAGTTGCTGGTGGAAATGGATGGCTTCGGCACTGATAGCGGAATCATCATCCTGGCCGCTACCAACCGCCCGGACGTGCTGGACAGCGCCCTGCTGCGCCCCGGCCGTTTTGACCGCCAGATCTCCATCGACAAGCCGGACCTGGCTGGCCGCGAAGCCATCTTCGACGTACACCTGAAACCCATCAAGAAATCACCCAACCTCGATATTAAGAAGCTGGCCGCCATGACCCCCGGTTTTGCCGGTGCGGACATTGCCAACGTATGTAACGAGGCCGCCCTCATCGCCGCCCGTAAAGGCAAGAGCGAAGTGGAAATGGAAGATTTCAACGATGCGGTGGACCGTGTAATAGGCGGCCTGGAGAAAAAGAACAAGATCATTTCACCGGAAGAGAAAGAGGTGATCGCTTACCACGAAGCCGGCCATGCTATTTGCGGCTGGTACCTGGAGCATGCCAATCCCCTGGTGAAAGTGACCATCGTACCGCGCGGTGTGGCCGCCCTCGGCTACGCGCAGTACCTGCCCAAGGAACAATACCTCTACAATACCGAGCAACTGATGGATGATATCTGCATGACCCTGGGCGGCCGTGCGGTGGAAGACATCGTGTTCGGAAAAGTATCTACCGGTGCGCAGAACGACCTGCAGGTGATCACCCGCATGGCCTATGCCATGGTAACGGTGTACGGCATGAACGACAAGGTGGGCAATGTATCCTTCTACGATCCTAACAGCGATCAGTCATTTACCAAACCGTATTCCGAGGAAACGGCCAAAATGATCGATGAAGAAGTGCGCCACCTGATTGAAAGGGCTTACAACCGCACCAAAACACTGCTCACGGAAAAGCTGGAGCAGGTGAAGATACTGGCCCAGGAGCTGCTGAAGAAAGAGGTGCTGTACCAGGCAGACCTGGAAAGACTGATCGGTAAGCGCCCTTATGATACCCATAAGGAGCATCACCTGAGCAAGGAAGGAATGGCTCCGGATGGCGTACATCCCGCCGATATCATCAATCCTATCAATCCTTCCCCCACACCTCTTAATGCGTAATAGCAGGATATGAAGGTATCTCCGGCAAAGGAAAATATTCTCAAGAGAGTACGGAATGCATTAAGCCAGTCGGTACAGTTGCCCTTCCCTAATTCGGAGGGCAACAACTCCGTTTTTAAAACGGAGAACGAAGGACTGGAGCTGAAGTTTGCGGAGGAGTTTGCCCGCCTGCAGGGCAAGTTCATTTTCTGCACCGGCAAGCATGAAGTAGTGGAGAACCTGCAGGCCCTGGCCGCGCATAAGGAATGGAACCATGTGTACTGCCAGACGCCTTCCCTGCTGAAAGCATTCAAACTGGGACAACTGCCTTTTCTTAACAAAGGGGATATGCACAGCGCAGATGCCGCTATTACGGATTGCGAATACCTGGTGGCCCGTACCGGCACCATGGTGCTAAGCGCGGCGCAACCGTCCGGCAGGGCGCTGCCGGTATATACGCCGGTGCACCTGGTAATAGCTTATACGCACCAACTGGTGTTTGACCTGAAGGACGCCATCAGCCGGCTCAAGGACCGGTATAACGGGGTGCTGCCCTCATCCGTGTCCTTTGCATCAGGCCCCAGCCGTACCGCGGATATTGAAAAAACGCTGGTAGTGGGGGTGCACGGGCCCAGGGAGGTGTACGTTTTCCTGGTAGACGAATAGGCATACAATCATCTAATTATGATAAACAGCGCCCTGATAGCATTGGGGCGCTGTTCTGTTAAGCATACAATCGAGCTATGAAGCGTTTTTTATTGGCCCTTGCCGTTATTTTTTCCCAGCTATCCTGCAATACCGCGCCCTCCGGCGCCAACACCGCGGTGTTGAAGATCACGGAGCCCGGCGCCGTGTTCTATACACCGAATGAATACAAGCTGCGCCAGTTGCAAAAGGAGTTCGGCGAAAAGAGCTATCCCGGCATCGCCGCCCTTAACCAGCAGTACATGGACAGCGCCCGGCAGTTCCTGGCCAGCCGCAATGTGAAGATCATCAACACCAGCCAGTTCAGGCTGGAGTTCGTGAAAAAGGACGGAACGGTTATACCGCTGGACCTGAACCATTCCAAGTATGCCTGGGAGATATTCCTGTTCAATGGCATTGACGATCCTGTACAGGTTGATAAAACCAACATACGGGAAGAGTACCGTGCGGCCCGCATGGGGAAAATTAGTAATGAATAATTAAGAACTAATAATATTGAGGCAGCTAAGTTGCCATGAAACATTTGCGTAACGATTATTCATTATTAACTATTAATTATTAATTAAAAAGGATGCACCAGATTGAGGTACCTGCCGGTAAACGGATCTATTTTGCTTCGGACTTTCACCTGGGCGCGCCCGATGCCACAGCCAGCCGTGAGCGGGAACGGCGCATTGTACGCTGGCTGAAGGAAATAGAGCAGGATGCCCATCATATTTTCCTGGTAGGGGATATTTTCGATTTCTGGTTTGAGTACAAAGAGGTGATCCCCAAAGGATATGTGCGCCTGCTGGGCAAGCTGGCCGACCTCTCGGACCGGGGCATCGGCATCTCCGTGTTCATTGGCAACCACGACATGTGGATGAACGGGTATTTTGAAAATGAGCTGAACATCCCCGTATATTTTGAGCCGCAAACCTATACCATTGGCGGCAGGCGTTTTTACATAGGCCACGGCGACGGGCTGGGCCCCGGCGATCATGGCTATAAGTTCCTGAAAAAAGTGTTCCGCAACCCGGTGTGCCGCTGGCTTTTTGCCCTGCTGCATCCCTCATGGGGCATTGCCCTGGCCAATTACTTCAGCCGTAAAAGCCGGGCTGCCACCGGTATGGAGCTGGAGCAGTTCCTGGGAGAAGAGAATGAATGGCTGGCCATTTACTGCAAGGAAATACTGCAGCAGGAACATTTTGATTACTTCATTTTCGGACACCGCCATCTGCCCCTGGACCTTCCCGTTGGTCCCGGCAGCCGCTACATCAACCTGGGCGACTGGCTGAATTATTTTACTTACGCCGTTTTTGACGGGCAAACCCTGGAGCTGAAAAAATACAGCGATTAGCTAGCTTAATATTTCATGCAGGATGGAGGGCGAGTGCAGCTCGGTGAAATCCGGCAGGTGCAGCTTCAGGAAGTCCAGGTAGGCGTACAGCAGTTTACGCCTGCGGTCCTTGCTCATGGATATCTGCGCCAGCGCCGTTAGCTGGGAGCATTGGAACAGTGTATCCGTAAGCTGGCTGTTCACATCATCCAGGTGATTATTATGGTGTGGGGGCAGGTCTGTAAAGGTGCCTTCCTGCAGGTCCAGGTAGGGGGTGTATTCCGAATAGCGGCCGTTGAGCCGGAAGCCCAGCATGGCCGCCAGTTTCAGGGTAAAATACAGCGGAAGGTTAGCCGCTACCGGGGGCTCGCTTTGATCCAGCAGTTGCAGGGTATGCTCTGCCAGGTAGTACAATTCCAGGTGCTGCTCCGGTTGCTTCAGGCAGCGCTGCAGCAGTTCTATCATGTACAGGGCCACGGTATTTTTCACCACGTTAAAATGCAGCGCTGTATAAATGTACCCCAGCTTGAACTCCGATATCCGTTGCAGGTTCTTTTGCTCATGGTGATACACCACCATCTCCAGTATGTTGCCCGGCTGTAGCAGGTTGCCTTTCGCAGCCTTTGGCTTTGCGCTGCGCACCCCGTTCACCAAATAGGACTGTATGCCGAACAGTTCAGTAAATACGCTGGCAATCACGCTGGTATCCCCGTACTTGACCGCTCTTAATACTATGCCCCTTGTCTTATGTAGCATGATAGAATTAATAATAAATAATGAACAATTAATAATCGTTATGCCAGCGGTTTATTGTGTCATAGCCGTCCCAATATTATTAATTCTTAATTATTCATTATTAATTAATGAAAACAATCTTTGTCACTAACCGTCCCCGGCCATTTTCATCCGCCGCAAACACCAGGTACACGCCGCTTTGCGGCCGGTGCCCGGTATAATCCAGTCCGTTCCATACGGCCTGCCCACCCTGTGCGTGGGTATCGAACACCAGCCGCCCGCGGATGTCCGTGATTTTTACCCGGGCATTGGCGCTAAGCCCGCGAATGGCGATGGTGCCGCTGTAGCCGGGAGGTACCGGGTTCGGGAACACCAGCACGCTGTCCGCCTCCATATGGTCCACACCTTCCGTCGCATTTCCCCGGAAGGAGACCAGGCCCAGGCGGGTGGCGAAAAACACTTCGCCGGTAGCAGGGTTAACAGTGATCCTGTTAACGGCATTGTCCGGCAGCGGGCTGTTGTCGGTGTTAAAATGCGCCAGTATCTGCTCGCCGCTGGCATTGATCAGCCATACGCCGTTGAGGGTGCCCACCCATTTCTGGTTGGCGCCGTCTACCGCGATGGTATTTACCTGCTCGTCCCGGAACAGGTAGCCGGCAAAGTTGCCTTCCTGCACTACGGGCAGGTAGGCGCTGCAGCCTGTGCTGCTTACAGCGCCTGCACAGGGAAATATGGCGATACCCCTGGTGGTGCCGGCCCATATCCATCCATCCTTGTCTTTGGCCAGGCAGCGCACATCATTGGAAGGAAGATTGCCCTGGTCCGCACCGCTGCGGTAGAGTGTCCACTGATCATCGGCCGTATTTTCCAGGCTGCCGCCGTGGTTGAATACAAAGAGGCCGTTCTCTCCCGGCGAAAGGATCCACAACTGGTCATGATCGTCTACCAGTATATCGCTAACGGCGTTGTAGGCATGCGCATAGGGTATGCGGAAACTAAGCCAGCTATCATCCGGCTTTTTTACCAGTACGTTCCTTTCCGCCCCGTAGGAACTGAGCCAGAGGTTGCCGGCAGCGTCGGTGGCCAGGCCGCTTACGCGACAGGCCTGCGGATCGTCTACGGGGGCAGGCAGCACCGGCTGCTGGATAAGGGTGTGGCCGCCATTGGCGTCCAGCGCCAGCAGTCCCTTGCTGAAGGAGCCCATATAGCGGGTGCCGTTGGCATCGGCTGCTATGGGCAGCAGGTCGGTTATCGTGTCCAGGTAAGGCTGGGTGGTATAATTGTAGTTATGCCACTGTTCGTTCTCAAAAACATAGTACCCGTTGCGGTTACCGGCTGGCGTCCAGTTGTCCGTTACGCCGCCGGCAGTGGCCCACAGGCTGTTGTGCAGGAACAGCATCCGGCCGTTTACAATGCCGGCCGGCGCATTGGGGGTGATGCTGGTTACGCTGCTGCCGTCATACAACAAAAGTCCCTGCTGCGCATCCGCTATCCAGGTGGCGCCGCCTGCCGCGGTAGCCTGGGCCGGGGCCTGTATCAGCGGGTGTTGCAGGGTAGCGCGCACGGTGCCGTCTGCATCCAGGGAAAGCACGCGCGCGCTGCCGGTCGAAGATTGCTCGCATAATAATAATTGTTGCCCGCTTACCTGCGGGGAATTGATATGCCACCCGTCTGCGTACCAGGGTTGCCAGCTTCCCTGCTGCCAGGTAAAGAGGCTGTCTCCCTGCCGGCAGATGAGGCGTTGCTGCAGGTAGGCCACGGTTTGCACGGTTCCCGGCTGCAGGCCCTGCATCAGGGACGTCCAGCTCTGGTAGCTGGCCAGGTTGCTGCCGCTCACCGGCGCCCGCCGGACGCCTTCCGGCGTGGCGGCATAAAAGTACTGCCCGTCGGTAGTTACCGCGTAATTGGCCGCATAGCTGCCATCGCTGCTGGTAATATAGGTATCGGATACTTCCCGCTTGTCCGGGTTCACCACTACAATGCCAAAGCCGGTGGCCAGCCAGGCCTGCCCCTGGTAGAAGAAAATGCTGTGAATGGTTTTATCGCCCTGTATGTTCTTGCGGAGAATGTCCGGCAGGTTGTATACCCGTTCCTGTTGCAGCAGGTCCACGTTGCCGTTCCGGTAGCCCGTTACTAGCAACCCACCGTCGCTGCTGGCCCCTATGGCGCTGATATTGGCGTCATGCAGCCCGTTCAATTTGCTGTAACGGGTTATGTCATGGTCTTCTACCGTTACGGAGAACATATTATATGCCGTTGCACAATAGACCCGGTTGCTGCCGCTTACCACCGCCAGTGCCTGCCGGTAGGGCAGATGTTCCCGCCAGCGCCCCAGCGGCACCTGTTGTGCGTGGGCAATAATTGCCTGTAATGATAAGAGGAGGAGGAGAAGTGAGCGGATCATACTTATGCGAAAATAATATATTACTTCGTTGAAATATGCTTCATTTGTCTCCTTGGCAGCGCATCAGCATATTAGTACATTAGTAAATTATTTATTTACCTTTACGCTATTTATAAAATCGAAAAATTCCTTATGTGGCAACGCTTAGCAGGTTGGGTGTTAAAGTTTCGTCTACCTTTATTGATATTGCTGTTGGCCGGAACTGCTGTAATGGCATACTACGCAAGCAAAGTAGAGTTATCCTATGAATATGCCAGCGCCATACCAAGGGATAATCCAGAATTTCTTACTTACCAGCACTTCCGGGAGCAGTTCGGGGAAGATGGCAATATGATCGTGCTGGGCGTACAGACAGACCGCTTCTTTACCACTGGTTTCTTTAATGATTATGTGCAGTTGAATAAGGATATCAAATCCGTTCCGGCTGTAGAGAATATCCTGAGTGTGCCCGTAGCCGTTAACCTGGTAAAGAATGACAGCACCCGGCGGCTGGCCGTGGCGCAGCTCTTTCCTGACCGGCCCTTGCAACAGGCGCAACTGGACAGCCTGGCCGGCGTGTTCCGCTCCCTGCCCTTTTACCAGGGACTGCTGTACAATCCCGGTACGAAGGCCTACCTGATGGCCATACGCATCAATAAGGATGTGATGAATTCCGCCCGCCGCACCGGCGTGGTTAATAAGATCATGGAACTGGCAGACGGGTTTGGCGCAAAGCACCAAACGCAGGTGCGCCTCAGCGGCCTTCCCCTGATACGCACCATCCTCGCCAATATGGTAGCGGATGAAATGAGGCTGTTCCTCAAGCTGTCTTTTGTATTGACGGCGCTGATCCTGTTCCTGTTCTTCCGCTCCTTCAGCGCGGTGCTCATGTCCATGATCGTAGTGGCCATCGGCGTGATATGGTCGGTAGCTACTATTGTGCTGTGCGGGTACAAGATCACCCTGCTCACCGGCCTTATTCCGCCGCTGATCGTGGTGATCGGTATTCCCAACTGCGTGTATTTCCTGAACAAGTATCATACGGAGTATGCCAAACACTCCAACAAGACCAGGGCGCTGGTGCGCATGATACAAAAGATGGGCATTGTCACCCTGTTCACCAATATTACAGCCGCCATCGGCTTCGGGGTGTTCTACTTCACCAAAAGCCCCTTGCTGAAAGAGTTTGGCGTAGTGGCAGGCGCCAACATCATGTTCATCTTCCTGATCTCCTTCATTTTCCTGCCGGCGGTGCTCAGTTACCTGCCGCCGCCCCATACCCGGCATACCAGCTACCTGGATAATCCTGTGTTCAGGAAGTTACTGGATGGGCTCACCGCCCTGGTGTTCCGCTACCGGCCCTGGGTATACCTGGTAACGGGTATTATGGTGGTGCTGGCCATTGCGGGCATGCTGCGCCTGCGTCCGGAAGCCTACATGCTGGACGATATTCCTAAAAGCGATCGCCTGTATACGGACCTGAAATTCTTTGAGCAGCACTTCAAGGGCGTGATGCCCCTGGAAATTACGGTAGATACTAAACGAAAGAACGGCGTGATCAGCCTGCAGTCCCTGAACCGGCTGGACGAGCTGACGAAGCTGATAGCGGCTCAGCCGGATTTTGCCCGCCCGCTGAGCGTGGCCGAAGGCATCAAGTTTGCCCGGCAGGCCTATTATAATGGAGACAGCACCAGCTACAGCGTGCCCAACCAGTTCGACATCAGCTTCCTGGCGCCTTACCTGCGGATGAAAAGCGCCGGCGGCGACAACTCCACCTTTACCAAGCTGGTGGCCTCCTTTATGGACAGCACCCGGCAGGTGGCGCGCCTGAGCGTGAACATGGCCGATGTAGGCTCCCGCCGGCTGCCTGCCCTGCTGGACTCCCTGCGCCCGCGGGTAAACGAGATATTTGACACCGCCCATTATAACGTAGCCTTTACCGGTACCAGCGTGATCTTCCTGGAAGGCAGCCGGTTTATCATTAACGGTCTTACGGAAAGCATCCTGCTGGCCTTTCTGCTGATCATCGGCTGTATGCTGTATTTGTTCCGCAGTTGGCGCATGCTGCTGATCTCGCTGATACCTAACATCATCCCGCTGGCCGTGACCGCCGGGGTGATGGGGTGGCTGGACATTGCCCTGAAACCCTCCACGGTATTGGTATTCAGTGTGGCGCTGGGCATTGCTATAGATGTGACCATCCGTTTCCTGGTAAACTTCAAGCAGGAATTGCCGCAGCATAACCTGGATATTTCCGCTACCGTAAAACAAACGATCCATGAAACCGGGCTGAGCATCATATATACATCTATGATCCTGTTCGCCGGCTTTATGATATTCAGCTTCAGCGAATTTGGCGGCACCAAGTCACTGGGTTGGCTCACTTCGCTGACACTGGTAATGGCCATGGTCACTAACCTGACCATACTGCCGGCCCTGTTGCTGTGGATGGAAAAGGCGCTGATCAAAAAAGCGAAGAAGAAGGAGCTGTGGACCCCGCTGGATGAAGAGCCTGATGTGGAAATGTCAAAATTGGGGTTGGAGGATGAGGCGGAAAAGGCGTAAGTATCTGCCAATATGCTAAACATCTGCTGTAAAATGCTGAACATGGACAACTGGCTGCCATTTGCCGGCGTCCGTGTTTAGCATTTTTCATTTTTCCCGGTATTTATCGGCAGTTCCGCTTCTTTCATTTGCCTCAAATAATCTAGTAAGCAGCATTCATCCCACCGTTTTCGCCGCTTGTATAAAAGCGTGCTGTATACCCGTTAAAAAGTAGGAGGTTTAACCTGCCATTCTAACCTTCTTGTTCAATGAAAAACAGGTACTTAAAGGGCGCTCACTTGTCTGAGCGAAAATTTAAGGAGATCCTTAAGCTCTTCTCTGAAGATCTCACGGCTACACAAATAGCCAGTATCAGTGGGGTCAGCCGGGTAACGGTCAATAGTTACCTGAAGAAAATCCGTCAGCAAATTGCCAGGTACTGCGAGCTGCAACAGCCTGCAGACAGCATTGGAAGACCACCGGTCAGCAACAACCATGAGCGGCATGAGCATCATGAGTCCCGTAACGGGCATGATGGGACCGTAACAGTGAAGACCGAGGTAAGCCGTGCTATCAAACCGATCGTGTTCGGGATCTACCGGCATGCAGACCGATTGCATACAGAAATATTACCCGACGTAAGCCGGGCCATGATCCACGCTATTGTAAGAGGCCGCTCTGTATTAGAAACTTTGGGGACAGCGGAGCGGATACGTCACTTCAACAACCTGGTAGACCTCGGACATTACCGCCTGTACCGCCTCGAGCACAGTATAGCCAGTGAGGGTGCCAATGGCGCCTGCACCGAGGACATAGATGCGTTCTGGGGTCTTACCAAGCATCGTTTGGCCAAGTTCAAAGGGCTGAACCGCAATACAGTTTACCTGCATCTGAAAGAATGCGAGTTCCGGTATAACCACCGGAATGAAGAGCTGTACGAGGTTTTGCTCAATCTGCTGAAAACGCATCCTTTGAATCTCTCCTGATAAGGCCTTCATTGCTGTCTTTAGGTCATGTGCAATTGCTTAATCACGGCAATGACAGCCGCGTCTGTAAACATATTATTGTAAGATTCTATCTTAAATCTGGGATTATCTGGATTTAGATTTTGGTTGATGAGTCGCAGGCGGTATTCATGCCGCTTGCCCGTTTTTTTCACTGGCTAGATAAAAAGACGTCCTATATTTATCTTGTGTGTTGACCCACGGCCCTGCTTGTACTGTACTTACTTATCCAGTATGAATATTATTAATGTGTTAATATGTTGTTAATTCTTTTCTTGTAACGTGGTATTTATGTGTGATAACGCGTATTTCTAATATGAATAGCATTAATTTTGAAACGTTAAATAATCGTTAAGAGGCAATCAGGAAGCTTTGCTTACAAGAACATAAAAGATAATCTGCTGTTATACCTGCTTACGGAGGTTGCACACTCCCTGTTAAGCAATTCATGACGATGTGTTAACTATTTAAACGGACGTTGCAAGACGTTCCGGGGACGTAGTATTTTTTGAACCAAACAAAACAATATCAACAAAACTAAACTGCTTATGAGGAAAGGTCTATTTCTTCTGCTGTCAGTATTGTTCCTTGTCGGTCAGGCTTTTGCACAGAGCCGCACCATCAAAGGCAAGGTTACATCAGCAGATGATGGTCAACCGGTAATAGGTGCCACCGTATTAGTAAAGGGCACCTCCACAGGCGTTGTTACAAACCCCGACGGCGAATACACGCTGCAGGTACCCGAAGGGTCCAACACGCTGGTTTTCAGGTCCATAGGTATGCAGGACCAGGAAGTAACGCTGAAAGGCACCAACAATGTAAATGTCGTATTGCATCCCGATGTTACCAACCTTACTGAGACCGTTGTAACGGCCAACGCTATCCGGCGTGACAAAAGCTCCCTGGGCTACGCCGCTCCCACACTGAAAACAGAAGACCTGACCAAGGCGCAGGTGGCCAGCCCGCTGAATGCACTGGCCGGTAAAGTGGCAGGTGTGAACATTTCCAGCAGCGCCTTTGCCCCCAATAGTTCCTCCAGGATCGTGATCCGCGGCGGTTCTTCCATTGCCGGCAACAACCAGGCATTGCTGGTAATAGATGGTATGCCCATCGACAACTCCAGCATTATTGGTGGCGATGACAGCCGCAGCAGCATTGACTTCGGTAACCGCGGTAACGATATCAACCCGCAGGACATCGAGTCCGTAACCGTGCTGAAAGGCCCGGCTGCCGCTGCACTGTACGGTTCCCGTGCCTCCAACGGTGCCTTGATCATTACTACCAAATCCGGTAAAGGGCGCCAGGGCAAGAAAAATGAAGTAACGGTGAACAGCTCCGTTACCTTCTCCAACATCCTGAAACTGCCGGAATTCCAGAACGAGTACGGCGAGGGGTACAACAACAGCGTGATCGACCCCAAGGAGAACTGGAGCTGGGGCCCGGCATTTGACGGCGAAATGAAAGAATGGGGCCAGTCCATCAACGGCGTGCGCCTTCAAAAGCCTTATGTGGCCCAGCCGGACAACGTAAAGAACTTCTTTGAAACGGGCGCCATGTTCAACAATAACGTAGCCCTTTCCGGTGCCGGTGACAAAACCACCTACTATTTATCATTGAACAGCCTGAACTCCGATGGAGTAATGCCCGGCAACTATGATAAATATAACAAGTACAGCGTGCGCTTTAACGGCAGCGCCGAGCTGAGTAATAAAATAACCACCAGCATCTCTGTTAATTATAGCAAGATCAACAGTAACCTGGTACAGGGCGGTCAGGGCGAAGGCTCCGTGTATGACAACGTGATTCAGACGCCCCGGGATATTCCCCTGGATAAAATGGGCGATCTGAATAACCCGTACTACAGCATGGGCGGCTTTTATAACGCAGATGGCACGGAAGTGTATGGTTACTACGGTGCTTATACCATCAGCCCGTACTACATCCTGAAGAATTACCGCAATGAGAACGAAGTGGACCGCGTAACCGGTAATGCTACCATTACCTACAAGCCGGTGGAATGGCTGGATGTAGTGGAAAGGGTAGGCGCAGATATTTATTCTGACCGTCGTAAGTACAAGTATCCCAAGTTCAGTGTGATCCCTGCAGATGATCTGGGGGTGGATTACTCCGAGGACAATACCCATAGCAGCAACGGTAAATACGGTGAGGAAAACTATAACCTGACCGAGTTCACCCACGACCTGATGATCACCGCCAAAAAAGAGTTTAGCTCCGACTTTGGCGCCAGCCTGATGGTAGGCCATAACGTGCGTATCCGTAATTTCAATAGCCTGATCACGCAAACCAACCGGTCTACCGGCCTGGTAGTGCCGGGATGGTATAGCCTGGATAACAGCGACGGCCCGGTATATACATTTAACGAAGAATTGCCCAGGCGCCTGGTAGGTTTGTATGCCGACCTGAACCTGCACTACCGGCAGATGTTATACCTGGGTGTAACTGCACGTAACGACTGGTCTTCTACCCTGCCGGCGGCAAACAGGTCTTTCTTCTATCCCAGTGTGAATGGTTCCTTTGTGTTCACCGAGTTGTTGCAAGGGTCTTCTATCAGCAACATCCTGAACTATGGTAAACTGCGCGCAAGCTGGGCACAGGTAGGTAACGATGCCAATCCTTTCCTGCTGGCTACCTATTTCAATAAAACAGACATTGCCGGCAGCTTTGGTAACACTACCTTCCCCTTCAATGGCATTCCCGGCTATACCAAGGGCAACCGCATTGGTAATGCAGACCTGAAACCGGAGATCACCACCGCCTATGAAGTAGGTACAGAGCTGAATTTCCTGAACAACAGGCTGTCCGTAGACTTCTCTTATTATAATAACAGGTCCAAAGACCAGATCCTGAATGTGCCCATCGCACCCGGTACCGGCTACTCCTCCAAAGTGCTGAACACAGGCGAAGTAGAGAACAAAGGTATTGAGCTGGGCCTGCGCGGCACACCCATCCGTACGGCTTCCGGCTTTACCGTGGAACTGTACGGTACCTACACCAAGAATGACAATGAAGTGATAGATATTGCCGGTGGCGTAGACCAGGTAGTACTGGGCGGTGTTGGTGGCATGGCCATTGTTGCCGCCAAGGGTAAGCCTTACGGTACCTTCTATGCCCAGGATATTGTACGCGATCCCCAGGGCCGTGTAGTGATCAGCCCTGCAGACGGTATGCCGGTACTGACCAGCACAGCCGTATACCTGGGCTCCTACAACCCGGATTACATGGCCTCACTGGGCGCCAACATCTCTTACAAAGGATTTAGCTTCGGCATCCTCTTCGATACCAAGCAGGGTAATAAGTTCTTCTCCCGCACCAAGGACATCATGGACTTTGTAGGCACTGCTCCTGAAACAGTAGTAGGCGGCCGCGAAGAACGTATCTGGGAAAACTCCGTGATCGAAACTGAACCGGGCAAGTATGTGGAAAATACAGAGTATGGTTATTTCCCGCAGGACTGGTTTACCAGCAAGATCCCTTCCGGCCAGCACGTGATAGATGGTTCCTATGTAAGGCTGCGTGAAGCCAGCCTGAGCTACCGCCTGCCGGCTCACCTGCTGAAGAGAACACCGTTTGGCTCTGCTTCCATTGGCGTCTTTGGTAACAACCTGGCCCTGTGGACCGCTGCAGAGAACGTTTATGCAGATCCGGAAGTGAATTCCGGCGGTGCTTCGAACGAGCAAGGCTTTGACTTTACGGCCCAGCCTTCCCTGCGGAACTATGGCGTGAACCTGAGGATCACTTTCTAAGTTTTTAAAAGTTAAAGATCATCGAACATGAAATTGACAAAGAACAGATATATAACCAAATCCGTAGCAGGCATGCTGGCAGTGCTGACACTGTCTGTAACCGGATGTAAGAAGTTCCTGGATGTAAACGACAACCCTAACCTGCCTGAAGAAGTGGATGTGCCATTGATCATGCCTTCTCCGCAGGCCGCTATTGCGCATGTGGTGGGCAACCCGTTCCAGATCTTCGGTAGCATATGGGGCCAGTACTGGACACAGTCTCCATACTCTTCCCAGTACAAAGTCATAGACCAGTATCAACCCAGCTCTTCCAGCTTTGACCGGCCCTGGGGTATGCTGTATAATGATGCCCTGGAAGACCTGCAGATCATTATCAGCAACAAGGGGCAGGAAAAGTACAAGCAGTACGCTGGTATTGCTTACCTGCTGAAAGCCTATGATTTCCAGTTGATCACGGACGCATTTGGAGATGCGCCCCTGAAAGACGCCGGCCTGGGTGATGAGAACCTGAATCCCCGGTATGACTCACAGCAGGAGATATACGACAGCATCTTCAGCTATATTGATCAGGGACTGGCGCTGATCGATGCTTCCTCCGCATTTGCACCCGGTTCTGAAGACCTGGTGTTCCAGGGAGATATGGAGCAATGGACCGCATTCGGCAACACGCTGAAGCTGCGCGCTTACCTCCGCCTGTCTGAAGTGGACGCCGACAAGGCCCAGGCTGGCATTGCCGCACTGGAAGGCCAGCCTTTCCTGACGGTAGACGCCAAGATCGAGTACAGCACTACCGGCGGTAACCAGAACCCGCTGAATGCTGAAATGATCGGGCTGGGCAGGACCCAGAACCTGGTAGCCAGCGCCACTGCCGTAAATGCCATGAAAGCGCTGAACGATCCGCGTGTGCTGGTATTTTACCGGCCTATTCCCGGTACTACCACGGTAACGCCTATACCGCAGGGCAGCTTTAATACAACACCCACGGTTACCATCTGTACACCGTCTTACATAGTAGGAGCACGCGCCAGCGATCCTAACTCCGCCCTGGCCCCCGTGAAGCTGATCTCCGCTGCCGAGAGCTACTTCCTGCAGGCAGAAGCTGCCGCCCGTGGCTGGTTGTCCGGCAATGCACAGCAACTGTATGAGCAGGGCATTACTGCCAGTTTCACCTCTTACGATGTAGATCCGGGTACTTATATTACGGATGTAGTAGCCCAGTGGCCCGCCGGCATGGATGCCCAGATCGAAGCCATCATCACGCAGAAGTATTTTGCGATGTGTGGCAACCAGGGCTTTGAGGCCTGGACAGAATGGCGCCGTACTGGTTATCCTACTTTCTTTGTACGGTCAGAAGCTTCCGTGCTGGGAGCAGGCCTGTTCCCCATGCGTATGCTGTATCCCAATACAGAACTTACGCGGAACAGCAACTTCCCCGGTATAAAGACCATTACAGAAAAAGTATGGTGGGATGTAGAATAGTATAAAGGGTATATACCAGATAAGAAGAGGCCGCCTCCTGTAACGAGGCGGCCTCTTCGTTTTTATAGCGCTATATTAATAACGATTATTATAAATATTATATTTATTTATTAAATGAAGTTATTTTTTGCAGGCCGTTGATACCTAATTGGTTTTTTTGTTGTAAATTATAGTTGTAATCAACTTTTTAATCAACCAAAATCTGCCTTATGAAACATGCGTTACACTTACACTACATAACATATAAGTTGTAGCTCCCCGTTCCCTGGTATTTTATATATTGCAAATGTGATGAATGAGTTTGAACACCACAAAATCTAAATTAAGTCTAGACCAAAATCAAGATCCAGGGCCTGTTATCCAAAAGAAGGAAAAAGAATCGTAGCAACAACAAATACCCAATTTAGCAGAACCTATGGAATAGCCGCAACATATCGTTTGTGAGGGGTTCCTATGATAGATGATGCCCGGATTGTTTGCCCGTTTATAAGCCAGTGTAATCTCATTGCCTGTGGGAGTGTTTAATACAAGATAAGCACGGGGGACTGCTATACATGAAAACTCAGTCAGATAAATTAACCTTCAATCAAATCAAAATCGCTCATGAAAAAATCTTTACTGCTATGGCTGTTTATGGCCTTGGGTGTAGTGCAGGCATTGGCACAGACCCGCACGATCACCGGCAAGATAACGGATGCCAAAGATGGCGCGCCGCTTCCGGGCGTCACCATCTCTATTAAAGGAACCAACACCGGTACGCTTACCGGCCCCGATGGTAATTTCAGGCTGGAAGCCGGTCAGGATGCCCAGGCGCTGGTGGTCAGCTTTATTGGTTATGAAACACAGGAAGTATCCCTGGGCAACCGCACCAATTTTTCCCTGCAGTTAAAAACCGATACCAAGAGCCTGCAGGAAATAGTGGTAACGGCACAGGGCATTGTGCGCGATAAACGCTCCCTGGGCTATGCCACCCAGAATGTTACCGGCGATGAACTGTCGCAAAAGTCAGAGCCCAATGTGCTGAATGCACTGGCAGGTAAAGTGGCCGGTGTGAACATTGTTGGCTCCAGCGGCGCCCCCGGTGCCAGCACCAATATCTTCATCCGCGGTATCACCTCCTTTACGGGCAACAACCAACCCCTGATAGTGGTGGACGGGATCATTTTCAGTAACGACCTGGATGCAACGGAAAACACCTTGTTCGGCTCCCAGCCTGCCAACCGCCTGGCCGACATCAGCCCGGAAAGTATCGAATCCATTAATATACTGAAAGGCCCTGCTGCTGCCGCACTGTACGGCTCCCGTGCATCCAACGGCGCTATTGTGATCACTACCAAAAGAGGGCAGCAACTGACCGGTAAAACGGAAGTTACCTTTACCTCTTCCGTTAATTTCCAGCAGGTGTCCGGCTGGCCCAAACTGCAGAACCAGTACGGACAGGGTATCAACAATGATTTCATAAATACTACCACCAGTTCCTGGGGGCCGGCCTTCGGTACCCTGGATTCCGTAACTACCTCCTGGGGAGAAAGAGTACCCTACAGGGCTTACCCGGACAACGTGAAGGATTTCTTTAAAACCGGCCATATTATCCAGAACGGGCTGCAACTGGCTTCCGGTACGGCGGATAACAACATTTCCCTTTCTGTCTCCAGCATGTTCCAGAACGGTGTTATTCCCAGCACCAAGTTTGACCGTAACAGCATTCAACTGGCGGGTAACAAAAAACTGGAGAATGGCATTACTTTCAATGCATCCATCAATTATGTAAGAAGTGTGCAGGGCGGGGTGCCGCAGGGCAATGGCGGCAGCGCCGCCGGCCAGCTCACCCGTATTCCCAGGAGCTTTGACCTGATAGGTATGCCTTACCAGGATGCTAATAAACAAAGCATTTACTACAACCCTTCGCAGAACCACCCGTTGTGGAGCACCGAACATGAGCGGCTGACCAGCAAGGTGGACCGCGTTTTTGGTAACTTTATCATCGGCCGCGACATTACGGACTGGCTGAATGTATCCTACCGCGTAACCGCTGACGTATATACGGACCGCCGGAAACTGTTCCTGGAAATAGGAGCCGCTAGGGCGCCTACCGGCCAGGTAGTAGAGGATCAGTTCTTCCGCTCCGAGCTGAATGGCGACCTGATGATCCGGGCACATAAAGATAACCTGTTCACCCAGGGATTAAATGTATCAGGCTTGCTGGGGCATAACCTGAACCAGCGCGATTTCCAGAACTCCACTGTTTTTGCAGAAGAGCTGACCATCCCGGATTTCCAGAATCCCAGCAATGCCAGCGTATTTTCCCAAAGCGCGGAGGTTACCGAGCGCAGAAGACTGGTAGGGTATTATGGCCAGTTGAACTTTAACTATAAAGATTACCTCTACCTGGAACTGACCGGTAGGTTGGACCAGTCCTCCACCTTACCGAAGGATAAGAACAAGTATTTTTATCCGGCTGCATCCTTTAGCTTTGTGCCTACTACAGCATTTAAACTGGAATCTGATGTACTTTCCTACCTGAAGGTGAGAGGTGCCATCGCCAGGGTGGGTAATGATGCCGATCCTTATTTGTTGCAGACGGTATTTGCAAAAGCCGGTTTTGGTAATAACCTGGCCAGTATCTCCTTCCCTATTTCCGTTGGCGGCGGCAGCATCCCCGGTTTCCAGCCATCCACCCGGATAGGCAGCAATACATTAACACCGGAGTTCACTACATCCTATGAGGGAGGTTTGAATATTGGCTTATTCCGGAATCGCGTGAGCCTGGACGCAACCTACTTCTATACCAGGAGCTCCGACATGATATTCAATGTGAATGTATCCAACTCTTCCGGCTTTGATACGCGCACTACCAACGTGGGCCTGATGACCAACAAGGGCATCGAGCTGCTCCTGAACGCTACGCCGGTACGCGTATCAGATTTTAGCTGGGATGTGTCCGTAAACTTTACCCGCATCAGGAACATGGTGAAAGAGATCGCACCGGGTATTGAGAGCTCCGCTATCCCCGGCAATGCGTTCATCGGCATACAGCCTTCCATTGCGGTAGATCAGCCTTACGGCGTGATCATCGGCACCAAATTCCGCAGGAACGATAATGGCGAGCTGCTGGTGAATGGCGCTACCGGCGTGTATGTACCCGGCGAAGCCGGCCAGGTGATCGCAGATCCTAACCCCGATTGGCTGGGCGGTATTACCAACACCCTGCGCTACAAGGGGCTGAGCCTGTCCTTCCTGGTAGATACCCGCCAGGGCGGTGATATTTATTCTTTTGGTATGGTGGACCTGAAAAATACCGGCGCGCTGGAGATTACGGCGGCTGACAGGGATCAGCCGAGAATTCTGCCGGGCGTAATAGAAGTGGCAGACAAGCAATACATCCCCAACAACATACAGATCAGCGCACAAACCTATTGGGGCGCCCTGGGCGGCCTGGCTTCCGAAGGAGCGGTATTTGACGCAACGGTGTACCGTTTAAGGGAGATCTCCCTGAACTATGCGCTGCCTTCCCAGTTGCTGAACAAGACACCCTTTGGCGGGCTGAGCGTGGGCCTGAGCGCGCATAACCTGCTGTTCTATGCACCGCATTTTCCCGGCGATCCGGAAACGAACAGCCAGGGCGCCGGCAATATCCGCGGCTTTGATTACAACGGTGCGCCCAATGTGAGAAGCTATGGCGCGAACCTGCGTGCTACTTTTTAACCTGCTAAAAATGACAACAGATGAAGAAAAGAACTTTAATATATAGCTTGGTGTTGCTGCTTGCTGTGGCGTTTGCAGGCTGCAAGAAATACCTGGATGTAAACGATACACCCAACAACCCTACGAATGTACCGCCCTCCCTGCTGCTGTCGTCAGGGCTGGCCGGCTCCGCATTTTCCAACGCTAATGAATTGAACCGCTTTGCAGCCGTGATAACGGACTACCTGACCGGCGCCGGCGGTAGTCCTGCCGCTTATGATATTTATAACACCAATGGTGCGGACTTTGGCAACCAGTGGCGCTTCGAGATATATGGCGGCGCCCTGATCGTGTATAAAAAAATGATAGATGCCGCCGACGCGGTAGACGCCAAAACCTATTCCGGTATAGGCAAGATCATGATGGCTTACACTTTCAGCATTGCTACAGATACCTGGGGCGATGTGCCTTATTCCGAAGCGCTGCAGGGCGACCTGGAGCTGATCACGCCCCGGATAGACGCACAGGAAAATATCTATAAAGGCGGGGAAGGCATACAGAGCCTTTTTGATATGGTACGCGAAGGCCTGGCCGACCTGGAAATGGAATCCACCTCCACCCCCGGTAATGATGATATTGCGTACGGCGGCGATGTGGCTGCCTGGAAAAAAGCTGGGAATACGCTCCTGTTAAAATTTGCCATGCAGATCAGTGAAAGGGAGCCAGCCCTGGCTGCCAGCGTGATCAATGAAGTGCTGGCCAAAGGCACCGGCGCTTACATTACAACTAATGCAGGTAACCTGGGCATCAACTTCGGCGCCAGCACCGGCAGCCAGAACCCGGTATACTTTTATATATATGAAAGCAGTTTCCGGAATGACCTGATTGTAAGCAGCCGCTATGTAAGCAGGCTGCAGGCGCTGGACGATCCCCGCCTGGAAAAATTCGTTACCCAGCCCGATACCGCCGGTTATGTAACACTGGATAACGGTTACCGGGGTACGCTGCCCCAGCCCACCAGCAATTGGTCACGCTGGAGCACGGTAATAACCGGCGCCAACGGTGTGGGGCCGGTAAAGCTGCTTACCAATGCGCAAAGGGCCTTTATCCTGGCGGAAGCGGAGCTGACGCTGCCCGGCATTAATTTGCCGGCAGGTGCCACCGCTCAATCCTTATACGAGGAAGGTATCCGTGCCTCCATGCTGGACGCCGGCCTGACCGCCACCGAGATCGACAACTATTTTGCCGCCCGCCCGGATGTAGTAACACTTAGCGGCTCTACGGAACAGCAGGTAGCCAAGATCATAGAGCAGAAATATATTGCCTGGACCGGTAACGGCCTGGAAGCCTGGAACGACTGGCGCAGAACCGGCTACCCGGTGCTGCCGGAGCATGACAATGCAGTGGGTGTAGACGGTACGCGCCCGGTAAGGGCACAATATATTGATCAGGAAGTATCCCGTAACCCGGCTTTTACACCCAGCCCGCTGCCTAATGTAAAAGTTTGGTGGGATGCGAATTGATCACCGGCGAAAGCAGACAGAAATTCAAACAGAAAAAAAGTAACAGATGAAAAACATACTCAAAATATTCCTCCTGGTCGCCGGCGTCTTCAGCCTCGCGGCATGCGACAAGGACTTTACCGACGATATTGTAAGGGACAACAAGCCGGAAATACCGGTGACCTTTGAAGGGGCTACAACCAGCGGGTTTAACCCGTATTATACTGTTCAATATAACGGAGGTAATGCAACATTCAGCTTCAACATAACCATACCTTCCAATGCCCGACTGAAAATTAAAGAAGTAACAAAAGCCATAGCAGGCAGTACCGCCCTTACGGTTACCGGCCTGAATACCAGCAGCACGCCGTCCTACCTGGATGGGGCTGTAAGCGTAGGCGGCACCAGTGTTACCATCACTACCAGCATTGCTGAATTTAATAGCAAGGCCAGCCCGGCTATTACCGGCGCTCCCGCCGCCGGCAGTAGTTTTGAGGAGCGGGCTTTTTACTTCCTGCTTACGATGGATGATGACAGCCAGATCGTCCCGGTGCAGTGCCGTATCAGGGTAATGCCTGATTAACAGGGTTGTTTCCTATAAAGAATAAGGGATGGCACTGCGCCATCCCTTATTTAATTTATTGGGTTTAAACCGGATATTTCAATCTTATTTTACTACTTCCTGCAGCTTCTGCTCCAGCGCATTGCCTCTCAGGTTGGCGGCAATGATTTTCCCCTGCGGGTCCAGCAGGAAATTGGTGGGAATGGCGTTAATGCCGTATAAAGGCACTACGGCGGAATCCCAGAACTTCAGGTCACTCACGTGATTCCAGGTAAGACCGTCGGCCTGTATGGCCTGTACCCAGGCTTCTTTCTTTTTATCCAGGGATACGCCCAGTATGGTAAAGTTCTTGTCCTTGTACTGCTGGTAGGCCTTTACCACGTTCGGGTTTTCCATGCGGCAGGGCTTGCACCAACTGGCCCAGAAGTCCACCAGCACGTACTTGCCACGGAAGGAGCTGAGCTTTACCATTTTGCCGGAAGGGTCCGGCAGGGTGAAGTCCGGGGCGGTGTCGCCCACCTTTACCGCCGTCATGTTGGCTTCGTCCCCGGAACCGGCGCCGGCTTGTTGTTCCATTTCGCTGATGCGGGCGCTCAGGCTGCTTACCAGGCTGTTGTCCGGGAAACGTTGGGCAATGCTGTTGATCACCTGCTTTTGTTCGATCAGTTTGGTGGGATCGTTTACCATGCTCAGCGCAAATACGGCATTGGCCGGGTAAGGCGTTTTTTCCGCATGGCTGATAAAGGACTGCTGCAGGTCGGCCTCCTGCTGTTGCAGGCGCTGTACTTTCGCCTGCAGGATACTGTCCGGCGTATTGGCTCCCTGCAGGCTGTCTATAGCCCGCATTTCCAGGGTAAGGGCCTGCCCTTTCTCATTGGCCTCGTTCAGCAATTGCTGCAGGGCCACGGAAGCTTCGGAGCCCCGGATGGTTATTTTATCCAGGTTGTTATAATCTCCTTCAATCTTAATATCATCTGCGCCCAGGGCCAGCAGGATGTACTTGCTGTTGCCAAAGCGTATGCGGTACAATCCCTGTTCCGGTACGGTGCCGCTCAGGGCAAACCGGCCGCTGGCGTCTTTCAGGCTGGTAGTGTCCGCCACCTTCACTTCCTTCAGCGTAAGCTCTTCCAGGAATACCTGTCCCAGCGGAGCATTGCTGAGATGCACATCTATGTTGAAGCTGCCTTTGTCTGTTTGCTGCCCGCAACCTGCCAGCAGCATGCCGATGGTCAGCCACAGGGCTATTTTTCTCATATTGCTCAATCTCATAATGATGGCCTCTTTTGTTTTATGATGAATAAGAGTCGTTCAAATGTAAGAAACTATGCCCTTACTTCAGCCGCTCTGCCAGCAACTGGTTGGTGAGCTTGGGGTCCGCCTTGCCCTGCGACATTTTCATCACCTCGCCCACAAACAGCCCTATGAGGCCTTTTTTGCCGGCTTTGTACTCCGCTACCTTGGCCGGGTACCTGGCCAGCACCGCTTCAATAATGGGCGTAATGTTGTCTGCATTGGTGTCCTGCAGCAGGTTCAGCGCGGTGGCTATTTCCATCGGCGTTTTGCCCGGCTGCTGTACCATTTCCGGGAATATGCGGGAGGAGGCAATGGAAAAGCTTACCTTGCCGGCTTCTGTCAGGTCTATCAGCGCTGCCAGGGAAACGGCCGGGAGCGGGAACTGTTCCATACCGCCGGTATGTTCGTTCAGGTACTGCTTTACAGGGCCCAGCATCCAGTTGGCGGCAGCCTTGTAATGCGGCGCAGCCGCTATCACCTGCTCAAAGTAGGCTGCAGTGGCCTTATCGTCGCACAACACGCGGGCATCGTATTCCGGGAGCTGGTATTGCTGCGTATATTTTTCCACCAGTTCGTCGGGCAGTGCCGGTAAGGAGGCCTTTACCGTTGCCAGGAAATCGTCGCTCAGTTTGAACGGCGCCAGGTCCGGCTCCGGGAAATAGCGGTAGTCGTTTGCTTCCTCTTTGGAGCGCAGGGAGAAAGAGCTGCCATTGGCCGCGTCAAAGCTGCGGGTTTCCTGCACAATGGCGCCGCCGCTCTCCACGATCTCCACCTGCCGTTTTATCTCATTTTCAATGGCTCTTTTAACGTTCCGGATCGAGTTCATGTTCTTCACTTCCACCTTGGTGCCCAGGGTAGTGGCGCCTTTGAGCCGGATGGAAATATTGGCGTCGCAGCGCATGCTGCCCTCTTCCATATTCCCGTCGCATACCTCCAGGTAGCGTACCAGCCGCCGGAGCGCAGTCAGGTAAGCATAGGCTTCATCCCCGCTGTGCAGGTCCGGTTCTGTCACGATCTCCACCAGCGGCACCCCGGCCCGGTTATAGTCCACCAGGGTATTGTCCGGCTCCTGGTCATGCAGGGATTTGCCGGCGTCCTCTTCCATATGTATACGGTTCAACTGAATGTTGCGGGTGCCGGCTGCGGTAGTAATGGTCACATACCCGCCGTTGCAGATAGGCGCGGTATGCTGGGATACCTGGTAGCCTTTAGGCAGATCCGGGTAAAAGTAGTTCTTGCGGGCAAAATAGTTCTCCTGTGCTATTTCGCAGTGGCAGGCCAGGCCCAGCCGTACAGCGTATTCCACTGCTTTTTTGTTCATACGGGGCAGGGTGCCCGGGTGCCCCAGGGTAATGGGACTGATATGGGTATTGGGAGCGCCGCCAAATGCTGCGCTGTCACTGCAGAACAGCTTGCTTTCCGTTAGCAGTTGTGCATGTACTTCCAGTCCTATTACCGCTTCGTATTTGTTATAGTCCATAATCCTGATGGGGCGAAGATATATTTTTTTATCTGCACATTCGCCCCCCGGCCTGCGCTACATCATCCGCCCATCATTTTTTATCATTAAATTAGCATATCTGCCCATTTAGCACATCTGCCCATGAATATAGCTGAACTATACAGCGCCCAGCAGGCCTTCTTCGACTCCGGCGCCACTTTGCCATACGCCTTCCGGAAAACCCAGTTGAAGCGGTTGAAGCAGGGCATTAAAAAGTATGAGCCTGCCATACTGGACGCCCTCTATGCGGATATGCGCAAGCATCCGGTAGAAGCTTATGGCAGCGAAGTAGGCTTTGTGTACGTGGAAATAGACCATGTGCTTTCACGCCTGCGCCAGTGGATGCGGCCGCAGGAGGTGAGCAGCCCCCTGGAGCATTACCCCAGCCACAGTAAAATATTACGCTCCCCGCTGGGGCTTACCCTGATCATTGCGCCCTGGAATTATCCTTTCCAGCTCCTGGCAGGCCCCCTGGTAGGCGCCATCGCCGGGGGCAACTGCGCCCTGCTGAAACCTTCCGAGCTGGCGCCCCATACCGCTGCGGTGATGGAGCAACTGGTAAAGGACACTTTTGATCCGGCTTATGTGGCCCTGCTGCAGGGGGAAGGCAGCGAAGTGATACCGGCCGCCATGGCGCACCGTTTTGACCATGTGTTCTTTACCGGCAGTATCCCCGTGGGCAAAAAGATCATGGAGATGGCCGTGCCGCACCTGACGCCCGTAACGCTGGAGCTGGGCGGCAAATCGCCCTGCGTGGTGGATGATAAGGTGAACATTAAGGTGGCTGCCAGGCGCATTGTGTGGGGCAAGTTCTGGAATGCCGGCCAAACCTGTGTAGCGCCGGACTACGTGCTGGTGCACAGCCGGGTAAAGGCGGCCCTGATCGCGGCCATGGAAGAGGCCATCGTACAGTTTTACGGCACCAGCCCGGCAGACAGCCCGGACTATGCCCGTATCATCAATACCAGGCGCTTTGATGTTTTGCAGGATTTCCTGCAGCAAGGCCGCATCATACACGGCGGCCAGCATGATAAAGGCACCCTGTATATGGCGCCTACCCTGCTGGAAGAAGTGGAATGGGAATCCCCGCTGATGCAGGAGGAGATATTCGGCCCCATACTGCCCATCATCCCCTTCGATGGGCTGCCCCAGGCCATACAAATGATCCGGCGGCACCCCTATCCATTATCGCTGTATGTATTTACGAAGCGGGCAGCTACCCGTAAGCTACTGGAAGAGCAGGTACGTTTTGGGGGCGGTTGTATCAACAATACGCTGGTGCACCTGACCAATCCCGAGCTGCCTTTTGGCGGGGTGGGGTACAGTGGCATGGGCCGGTACCACGGGCGGTTCAGCTTTGAAACCTTTACGCATGCCAAAGGCATGATGCGCACCGCTACCTGGCTGGACGTCCCCATGAAATATGCGCCCTTTAAGAACAAGCTGAAGTTCGTAAAGCTCCTTATAAAGTAAAAGTCCCGTTTTGCCGGGAGGCAAACGGGACTTTTACACACTTAAACCAAATCAAATCGATGTGCTGACTACAGGTCCGCCTTATTCAGCTTCCTGGGTACATCAATCGTAATTTGCTGTACCTTGTTATTACGTTTAACCTTAGCCGTTATTGTCTCTTTGTCCTGGTGATCGCGGTAGGCGTTCACCACATCTTTGGCGGACCGTACTTCCGTACCGGCCATTTCGGTGATGATGTCATCTTCCCTGAAGCCGGCTTTAGCCGCTGCGGAGCCTTCGGTAATCTCCAGCACCCTGGCGCCCTCGCGGTTCTCGGTGTCCTGTACGGACAGCCCCAGCCTGGCTTCCTTGCTGTCATCGCCAAACCAGTTGAAGCGGTCGCCAAAGCCCTGGCCGCCACGTGGTCCGTGGAAGCGGAAGAGCTGATCGCTGTTGCCCGGCCCCGGCGGGGTAAAGTTGAACACGCGGGTATCTTTACGCTCGCCCAGGGTAACGGTGGCTTTATTTTCCTTGCCGTTGCGCAGGTAGGTAACGGTTACTTTATCGCCCGGGTCGTATTCGCTGATCTTCTCGAACAGGTCCTGCGGCTCTGCGATCTTGTCTGCATCCACGCCCGTGATCACGTCGCCTGTTTTAATACCGGCCTTTTCCGCGGCGCTGCCTTCAGATACTTCTCTTACGGTAACACCGGCGGCTTCCTTTTTCTCCGTGATCACGCCCAGCAGGGCCCGGCCGCCACGGATCATATTGTCCTCGTTGTTGAAGAACTGCAGGCTTCGGCGGGGATTGCTGAAGGAGAAGGCGTTCCCATCCCGGGGAGTGATCCTGCGGCGGTACACGGAGAGGTCGCCGTCCTTATAGTGTTCCAGCTTTTTGCCGTCTACCCATACCTCCCCATCTTTGATCTCGATGGTTACTTTACCGTCCTGGTTGTTTTTTTGTTTAATGATGATCTCGTCGTATTCACCCAGTTTGTCACTTTTAGTAGTGCTGTCCTGCGCCTGTGCAGGAGGAGCCATGATAAAAGCGCAGCAGGTAACACCTGCCAGGGTCAGCGTTTGGAGTAACTTTCCCATAACAAACCTTATTTTTTTAATGAACTTAATAAGGCAAAATTACAGGGTAGGCGTACAAAGGAAAAGTTAAAAAGTATTTATCCCTCTACCAGCTTCCGCACCTGCTCCACTACCTCCTGCAGCTTGTCAGTGTCCTGGCCGCCTGCGGTGGCGAAGGATTTTTGTCCGCCGCCGCCGCCTTTTATCAGCGGGGCGATCCTTTCTTTAATGATCTTCGGTGCTTCCCAGCCTTTGGCGTTTACCAGCGCCTCCGCTACCAGCAGGGCTACGCTGGCCTTGCCATTTACCGCCGCTGCCAGCACTACCACGTGGTTGTCAATGGCTTTCAGCGCAGTGCCCAGTTGTTTCAGCGAATCCGGGTGGTTTACCTTTACCACCTGGCCTATAAAGTTCACGCCGTTGATGGCGCTTACCTGCTGTTTCAGGCTGGCCGCCAGCTCATTCACTTTTTCCAGCTCCAGTTGCGCCAGTTGTTTTTCCAGGCCGGTTTTTTCCTGCAGCAGGCTTTCAAAGGCTTTTACCGGCTCTTTGGGATTTTTCAGCACGGCCTTGATGTCTTTGAGCTGCAGCAACTGTTCATTTACAAAAGCAAGGGCCCGGGCGCCGGTCACGGCTTCCAGGCGGCGCACGCCGGCGGCTACTGCGCTTTCACTGATGAATTTGAACAGGCCCAGCTCGCCGGTGGCGCCTACATGCGTACCGCCGCACAGCTCTATGGAATAGTCCGGGTCCATCATCACTACCCTTACCACGTCTCCGTATTTTTCGCCAAACAGGGCCATGGCGCCCAGTTGCAGGGCTTCCTCCCTGGGCATTTCCTGTATCACTACGGGTATGTTCTGCCGGATCTTTTCATTCACCAGTGCTTCAATGGCAGCCAGCTCCTCGTCGCTCACCTTGGCAAAATGGGAGCAATCAAAACGCAGGTATTCCGCGTTCACCAGCGACCCTTTCTGCGCCACATGGCTGCCCAGCACCTCCCGCAGGGCGGCGTGCAGCAGGTGGGTGGCGGAGTGGTGCCGGGCGGTGTCCTGCCGCTTGTCCCGGTCCACTTCGGCCCGTACCGGCGCGGCTACATTGGCCGGCAGGCGGTCAGTGAAGTGAACGATCAGGTCGTTCTCCTTTTTGGTATCAGTAACGGCAATGGTATCCCCTTCAAACTGCAGGATACCGGTATCGCCTACCTGGCCGCCGCTTTCCGCGTAAAAAGGCGTTTGCTCCAGCACCAACTGGTACTGCTCTTTGCCTTTGGCCTTGATTTTACGGTACTTGGTAACCTGGGTGGTATTTTCCAGCAGCTCGTAGCCGATGAATATATTGGCCGGGGTGTCGTGCAGCACGGTCCAGTCGCCGGTATCCAGTTCGGTAGCGGCGCGGGAGCGGTTCTTTTGCTGCTGCATTTCCGCGTCAAAACCCTTTTCATCCACCGTAAAGCCTTTTTCATGGGCTATCAGGTAGGTGAGGTCCAGCGGAAAGCCGTAGGTATCATATAGCTCAAAGGCGGTTTTGCCGTCTATTGTTCTGGTTTGCGGGCCGGCGGCTGCCATTACGTCCTCTATCCGGCGGATGCCGCTTTCCAGCGTGCGTAAAAAGTTGTGCTCCTCTTCGAATACCACCTTCTTCACAAAATCCGCCTGCTGCTGCAGCTCGGGGAATACATGGGCAAACTGCTGCGCCAGTACCGGCACCAGCTCATGCAGCAGCGGTTTTTTGGCGTCCAGGAAGGTATAATAATAGCGCACGGCCCTGCGCAGGATACGGCGTATCACATAACCTGCGCCGGTGTTGGAAGGCAATTGCCCGTCGGCAATGGTAAAGGAGATGGCCCGCAGGTGGTCTGCAATCACGCGGAAGGCCACATCCGGCTTGCTGTCCGTGCCGCCGTAGGTAAAGCCGGTCAGCTTTTCAGTGGCATGGATGGTGCCCATGAAAAGGTCCGTATCGTAATTGGAGGTTTTGCCCTGCAGCACCCTTACCAGGCGCTCCAGGCCCATACCGGTGTCCACGTGTCTGGCCGGCAGCGGCGCCAGGGAGCCATCCTTCAGGCGGTTGAACTGCATGAACACGTTGTTCCAGATCTCGATCACCTGCGGATGGTCTGCATTTACCAGGCTGCGCCCGTCCTGCTGCTGCCGCTCTGCATCCGGCCGGCAGTCCACATGTATCTCGGAGCAGGGGCCGCAGGGGCCGGTGTCGCCCATTTCCCAGAAATTGTCCTTTTTATTGCCGGGCAGTATGCGGTCTTCCGCAATATGCTGTTTCCAGCAGGTATAGGCTTCCTCGTCCCGCGGTAGGTTTTCTTTGGGATCGCCTTCAAAGAAGGTGACATACAACCGGTCTGCCGGTATCTTATAGACTTTTGTCAGCAGCTCCCAGCTCCAGGCAATGGCTTCCTGCTTGAAATAATCCCCGAAGCTCCAGTTGCCCAGCATCTCGAACATGGTGTGGTGGTAGGTATCAATGCCCACCTCCTCCAGGTCGTTGTGCTTGCCGCTTACCCGCAGGCATTTCTGGGTATCCGCCACGCGGCTGTGCGCAGGGGCCTTGTTGCCCAGGAAGTAGTCCTTGAACTGGTTCATGCCCGCGTTGGTGAATAACAGCGTAGGGTCATTCTTTACCACGATAGGGGCGGAAGGCACGATCTGGTGGCCTTTGGAGGCAAAAAAATCCAGGAATTGCTGTCGGATCTCGGATGCAGTCATAAAATATTATAGCCGGTTAATATGTATTTTAAAGATTATAAATTGCGTCTGTTCTAAATTTGGCTTTAATTTGTAGCCCAAATGGGGATACTTAGAAAATTGACACTCAAAAGATTGCCATTTTAGTCTAATTCCATTAGGTTTGCACGCCCCGTATATCCTGCAAACCTGTTGGATTTGCGGGAAAGGAGTGCAAAAATATTGAAACCTGTAAGATTATTCAAATAAGCTGCGCAGCTCCTGCGTTTAGCTGTTGGCTCCCGGCAGGAGCGGCAGCCTGGCGCTATGTTAGGGGCAACGCAGTTAAAAGCCACAGCTAATAGCTAAAACAGTCAAACTGTTCAATGAAGAAGGTCAAATATTTTTATAACACCCAAACCCTTAAATATGAAAAGCTGGTTGTATCGGTTCGGGTCAAAATATTGCGGATACTGGGATTCCTGTCGGCAGCCATTGTTACCGGCATTATTTTCCTCTCGGTAGCCTACCGTTTCCTGGATTCACCCAAAGAGAAGTCCCTGCGCCGCGAGATAGACAACATGAAGGAGCAGTACGACGCCCTGCAGCAGCGGATGAACGACGCCAAAAGCCAGCTAACAGAACTGCAGCGCCGTGATAACCAGATATACCGCGTAATATTTGAAGCCTCTCCCATACCGGACAGCACCCGCGCCGGCAAAATGGAAAAGGATGAAGAGCTGGCCCAGCTCCAGTCATTTGCCAGCAGTGATATTATCGCCAGCACCGCCGCCCTGCTCAAGGAGCTGATGAACCGTATTAGCGCGCAGGAAAAGTCCTATAAGGAAATAGACGACCTGGTGAAGAACAAGCAGAAAATGCTGGCTTCCATCCCCGCCATACAACCTGTGGCCAACAAGGACCTGAAACGCATCGCTTCCGGCTTCGGCTACCGCATTGACCCTATTTATAAAACCGTGAAGTTCCACGCCGGCCTGGATTTTACAGCGCCCAGCGGTACCCCCATCTATGCCACCGGCGACGGGGTGGTGGAAGATGCCAGCCTCAGTGACGTAGGGTATGGCAACCACGTGGTGATACGCCATGGCTATGGCTATAAAACCCTGTATGGCCATATGATACGCGTGAAGGTAAAGCGCGGGCAGGCCGTAAAGCGCGGCGATGTGCTGGGCTGGGTGGGCAGCACCGGCAAGTCTACCGGGCCGCACTGCCACTACGAGGTGATCAAGAACGGGGAAAAGGTGGACCCTGTATATTTCTTCTTTAATGATCTTACCCCCGAAGAATTTGACCGTATGTTGAAAATAGCCCGGTCCGGGAATCAGTCTTTTGACTAATTTTAAAGGTATTACTACGGATTGCAGATTTATAGCATGGAAATTGCAAGGCTTAACGGATATTTGTCATATTGATTTTCTGCCATGATGCACCAATTGGACCTTTTTGGCGCCCTGCAACCACCGTCACCACCGGTGGAGAAGGCAGTGGTAACGCCTGCTGAAAACGGGGGTGCCCCTGCAGCAGTAACGGCATCTGCGCCCGCAACGGCGGTAGCCGGGCCGCCCAAGAAAAAGCGGGGCCGTAAATCATTGAAAGAAGTAAGCGAAGATTCGGATGTGATGAAAGAGCTGGACAAAATAACACTGGACAAGCAGTACTACTCCATCAGCGAAGTAGCGGGCATGTTTCGTGTAAACACCTCCCTCATCCGCTACTGGGAAAATGAATTCGACATACTGCAGCCTAAAAAGAACCGCAAAGGCGACCGCCTTTTCCGGCAGGAAGACATTCACCACCTTAAACTCATCTACCACCTGCTGCGGGAAAGGAAATACACCATCGAAGGCGCTAAGCAAAAACTCAGGGAAGATAAAAAGTTAGCCGCCCGGAATTTTGAAATGGTACAGGCTTTGCTAAAAGTAAAAGGGTTCCTGACAGAGCTCAAAGATCAATTATAAACAAAAAGGATATGCAATTAAAAACATTATTACTGGGGGCTGCCCTGATGTTTGGCTGCACTACATGGGCCCTGGCGCAGAACGGCAGCAGCGCCAAAGTGCTGAAAGGTAAGCTGGATCTGAAAACGCTGACCAGCGATCCGGGCTTCTCCTGGTTCTACACCGGTGTAAACAAATACCAGCCGAACGACAATATGCTGAACTACATCAAGACCAATCGTGATAAATTCAACGTGGTAGCGCTGGTAGGTACCTGGGATGAACAAAGCCGCCTGCTGTTCCCGCAGTTATATAAAGTAATGGTGCTGGCCGGCAGCCCGGAAACACAGATGCTTATTTTCGGCGCGGATGAAAAGCTGGATACCGGCTCCCCCCTGGAGTACAAGCTGAAGAAAGTACCTACCTTCATCGTATTGAAAGAAGGCAAGGAAATAGGCCGCATCACCGGTAATGTAGACGAGTCCGTAGAAGCGGATATTGCCAAAATACTGCTGAAGAGCAATAAAAAAGGCGATAATTAATGCCTAATGAGCTGATATGCTGATGTGCTGCAGCACGTCGGCATATCAGCCCACCGTCACTTTCGCCAGCTTTACCCCTTCCGCTTCCAGCAAGCGTATGATCCCCAGGTTGATCGTTTCCCTTAAGGCCGCATACTGGTTCCCCTCAATGATATAGGTATTGTAAATGATCTGCACCAGGTAAGTGTCTTTGTGAAAATCGTGCAGGTTTACCGTGAAACCGGGCAGCACGTTGGAATTGTTGCCCAGCAACTGCTGTATGCCTTGCAGCACTTTCAGCAGGCTGCCGGCCGGCGTTTCAGTGGACAGCTCCAGGTGCATGGCTACCCGTTGCTGGGTACGCAGGCTCAGGTTGTCCAGTATGCTGTCTACCATTTTTTTATTCGGCACCGTTACGAAGGTTTTTTCCAGGGTGCGGATGCGGGTGCTGCGCAGGCCTATTTTTTCCACGGTGCCCTGGTAAGCGTCAACTTTTACAAAATCCCCTACGCGGAAAGGTTTGTCAAAAAAGATGATGAAAGAGCCGATCAGGTTCTCTATGCTTTCCTTGGCGGCCAGGGCCAGGGCGGCCGCACCAATGCCCAGTCCTGTAACCAGTTTGTTCACCAGGTCGGGTCCGAAGAGCACCCGTATCAGCACTACCGCACCCATGATAAAAATAATGGCCTTGAAGAAGTCCCGGAAAAAAACAACGAACTGGTTATCCGTCATGTCGGGCGTAAGGTGGGCCTGCTTTTCCAGGATAAGGGCAATGAAATCGATGAACCGCAGCAGGATCCAGATCACGCAGATACAAAAGGCGATCTCCAGCAGGATACCGGTCAGCCTTTTCAGGGTGAGCTGGTTATAGATGGTCACATCCAGCTCCGGCGGAAAACGGAAATGATCAATGGTGAGCATAAAGGCCAGCAGCAGCAGGAAATATTCCAGGGGCCGTATTAATAACTGCGCCAGCTCTTTTCTTTCTATCTGTGGCGACCAGCGCTTCAGCAGCCGGAAACCAATGGCGGCGATACCCCTGGAGAGGTAGCGTTTAACGGAGAATACCAGCAGCAGTACCATTACCAGTATCAGGTAGTTACGAACAGGATTGCCCAGCAGGGGCTGGTCCAGGAATGAAGGCATGTAGGATAATTTCACCTGCAAATATATTCATACGGATCATTTCATGTGCGCTACAGCAGTCTTTTGCAGGCGGCGTCTCCTGCCAGTACCACGCCGGGGCGTGCGCCGGGTGTAAAGCTGCCATAGCGCCCGGCAATGCCCAGCGCACGGGCGCCATTGAGGGTGGCCCATTGCAGGATCTCCTGCAGCGGGATATCCGGGAAATGTTGCCGGATCACCTGTATCTCCGCCCAGATGGAGAGTTGGTGGTTGGAGGCCAGGCTGTCCGTGCCCAGTGTGAGGGTGCAGCCCAGGCGTCGCAGCAGGGAAATGTCCGGCAGCCGGCCTTCTATGTACAGGTTGGCCAGGGGGCAAAGGCACCAGTATACGGGCAGGCGGCGTTGCAGGGCCGCCTGTATGTCCGCCTCCTGCGTAAAGGTATTATGCACCAGCAGCAGCGGGCTGCCAGCCAGGTAGGGCAGGCAGGCCTGCAGGCTGCTGGGATGTCCGGCCCGGAAGCCGCTGATGTCGATGCCGAAGCGCTGGTAAAAGTCCAGGAAAAGGCCGGTTTTAAGCCGGTATAGTTCGTCTTCTGCCGCACACTCCTGGTTGTGGATGGTAAGGGGCGTGTTGTCCGGCAGCCCCGCCAGCAGGGCAAACAGGGTGGCGCTGACAGAATAGGGGGCATGGGGCGCCAGGGAGCAGTTGTGCAGCGGGCCGTTAATGTCCCGGAACTGCCGGTACACGGCCATGCTTTGCTCCAGCCGCTGCGCGGCGGCAGCGTCAACAAACCCCATGCATTCTACAAAGGAATGATAGTACAGCCGTCCTGCCTGTTTTCGCGCCAGCGTGGCGGTATTATTACAGATATCTCCCACGGCGGCAATGCCCTGCGCCCACATTTCCTCCTCGGCAGCGGCCATCACAGCCTCCGGGTCCGGCGCGGCCTGCCCTCTTTGCGTCATTACCGCCGCCAGGAATGCGGGTAAGCCGGTTTTTTCCGGCACCACGCCTTTCATGTGCGATAGCTCCAGGTGGCAGTGGGCGTTTACAAAGCCGGGGCACAGCAGGCCGTCCAGCTCCTGCACATCGCCGCCCGCCGCGCTTTTGTCCGTAATGGCCAGCACGGTGCCGTCTGCGTCCAGCACCAGCACCTTGCCGGCGCCCAGCAGCCGTTCTCCGTCAAACAGGTCCGTGCCGCTCAGTTTAATCGGTTGAGACATACCTGTATCTTGGTATTTTAAATTAATTTTGCATCCCCGCCTGCCGGCGGGCACGATTTTCAAAGATAGTTATGATAGACAAACTAGAAGCGATAAAAGGCCGGTTTGAGCAGGTAGCCCTGGCGCTGACCAACCCGGAAGTAGTCAGTGACAACAAGCAGTTCGGTAAGCTGAGCAAGGAATACCGGCAACTGGAAAAGATCGTAAAAGCCTACGACGAGTACCGCAAGCTGCTGGATGCCATTGCGTTCAATAAGGAAGCCCTGGACAGCGGCGACGAGGAAATGCGCGAGCTGGCCAAGGAGGAAACGGAAGGGCTATACGAACAGAAGGAAGCGCAGGAAGCCACTATCCGCAACCTGCTGATCCCCAAGGACCCGCAGGATGAGAAAAACGCCATCCTGGAGATCAGGGGCGGCACCGGCGGCGACGAGGCCAGCCTGTTTGCCGGCGACCTGCTGCGCATGTACCTCCGCTACTGCGAAGGCAAGGGCTGGAGCACCAATATTCTCAATGAAACCCCCGGCGCTGTGGGCGGCTACAAGGAAGTAGCCGTGGAAGTAAGCGGCGACGATGTATACGGCATCCTCAAGTTCGAGTCCGGTGTGCACCGCGTACAGCGCGTACCCGCTACGGAGGCTTCCGGCCGGGTGCACACCTCTGCCGCTACGGTAGCCGTGCTGCCGGAAGCCGATGAAGTGGACGTGGAGATCCGTGAGGCGGACATCAAGATGGATACCTTCCGCTCTTCCGGTGCGGGCGGCCAGCACGTGAACAAAACGGAATCCGCCGTGCGCCTGACCCACATTCCTACAGGCACGGTAGTAGAGTGCCAGGAAGGCCGCAGCCAGCACTCCAACCGTGATATCGCCATGAAGATGTTACGCACCCGTATATACGAAGCGGCGGTGCGCAAGCATGAAGAAGCGATTGCCTCCCAGCGTAAAAGCCTGGTATCCACGGGCGACCGGTCGGCCAAGATACGCACCTATAATTTTCCCCAGGGCCGCGTAACAGACCACCGCATCGGGATGACCGTGTACAACCTGGATGCCTTCATGAATGGCGATATACAGGAAATGATCGACGCGCTGCAGTTTGCCGAAAATGCCGAGAAGCTCAAGCAGGGCGCGTAATGCATCCTGCCGTTACGGGAATGTGTATAAATACCTGGCCGCTGCCGAAAACAATTTTACGCCCCGGAATGTTTAATTATTGGCTCACAAACCATATTATCATGCTTGATCAATTACTCAATCTCGTAAAAGAGAATGCCCAGGGCGCGGTAGTGAACAATCCCGCTGTACCCAATGAACAAAATGAAGCCGTGATGCAGGCCGCTACGGCCTCCATCGCTTCCGGCCTGCAGGAAGAAATGGCCAGCGGCCATGCCGCCCAGGTGGTAAGCCTGCTGGGAGGCACCAGTACTGCTACGGACCCGCAAAACCCGGTAGTAAGCAGGATATCCGGCAATTTTATGGATACCCTTTTGAAAAAATTCAACCTGGATGCCGGCAGCGCCGGACAGATAGCCGGCAGCCTCATTCCCACCGTGCTAGGCTCCCTGGTAAAGAAAACCAATGATCCCAACGATGGCAGCTTCAACCTGCAGGGCATCCTGAATTCACTGACAGGAGGCAAGGCGCAGGGCATGGACCTTTCCGGCATCCTGGGACGCCTCACCAGCGGCGGCCTGGACCGCGACGGCGATGGTGATGTGGACCTGCAGGACATTATGGGCGCGCTTTCCAGCGGCGCCAGGCAGCAGCAACAGGAACAACCGGCCGGCGGCGGACTGGGCGGCATGCTCAAGAACCTGTTGGGATAAATGCGCAGTTACATAGATTTATTTATATACATATGTGATATGTTAATAAATTAAATCGTTTATATTTTATTAATGTCCAGTAATTTATAGCAGTTGCAGGATTTTGGCAAAGTATTTGCCTAACCCTTTCAAGGCAGTTTACGCCTGAAAAAATACAGAACCTTTATGTTTAAAACTATTAAGATGACTAAAAATTTGAATGCAATAGTAGCCGTAACGCTATCCGCTACCCTACTGTTTGGCTGTAGCACCTGGCAAAGCATGGACAATACCAAGAAAGGCGCTGTAATAGGCGTTGGCGGTGGCGCCGCTACCGGCGCCGCAATCGGTAAAGCTGCCGGTAATACAGCCCTGGGAGCTATTATCGGCGCAGCAGTAGGTGGTACAGCCGGCGTGCTCATTGGTAAGAAAATGGACAAGCAGGCCCAGGAGATCAAGAATGAAGTGCCCAATGCCCAGGTGGAACGTGTAGGCGAAGGTATCAACGTAACCTTCGATTCTGGCGTACTCTTCGGGTTCGATAAATCCGACCTGACCGGCACCGCGCAGAGCAATATCCGCGAGCTGGCCCAGATCCTGAACAAATACCCGGACACTTATGTGCGCGTAGAAGGCCACACGGACGATAAAGGTACTGATGCGTATAACATGGGCCTGTCTGAAAGGCGCGCCAATTCCGTAGCCGCTTACCTGCGCGCACAAGGCATTGCAGCTAACCGTATACAGGCTTACTGGTATGGTGAAAGCCAGCCTAAATTCCCGAATGATTCTGATGAGAACAGGGCGAAGAACCGCCGCGTGGAGTTCTCCATCTTCGCGAATGAAAAGATGAAGGCGGAAGCGAAAAATGAAGCCTCCAAACAATAGTAGTCAAATCACTTATTTCTCATAAGCAGTATGTATAATTCCCTCCGGTTTCCCGGAGGGAATTTTTTATGCGGTGGTATCGCCGGGCTTCAGGAACCAGCGGCGGATCAGCTTAAATACCCAGATGCCTGCAATAGCGCCCAGGGTATCGGCCGCTACATCATTCATATCAAAGCTGCGGTCTATCGCGAAATATTTCTGTATGAACTCAATGGCCAGGCCGTATACGGCCGCGCCCAGTACAAACAGCAGCAGCGTGAGCGGGGATATGTGCTTCTTTTGCAGGTAGTATCCCAGGCTCAGGAACAGCACAATGCCCCCGAACAATCCAAAATGCACCACCTTATCCATATGGATCCGGTCAAACCAGGAAGTGTGTGGTATATCCTTTCCCGGCAATGTACAGACCACCAGGATCAGGATGATCCATAAAACAGCGGGTATGTAATAGCGAAGTATCTTCATAATAAATTATCCCACCAGCGCCTGGTATGCTTCCGCATCCAGCAGTGCATCTACATCGGCAGGATTGCTAACGGTCATTTTTATCATCCAGCCGGCTCCGTAAGGGTCCTGGTTTACCAGCTCGGGGCTGGCATCCAGCTCGGGATTTACTTCATTAATCGTGCCGGCAACGGGCAGGAACAGGTCGGAAACAGTTTTTACGGCTTCTACCGTGCCGAACACTTCTTCCGCATCGAGGGCCTTACCCACGGTGTTGATGTCTACAAAAACAATATCCCCCAGTTCGCCTTGCGCAAATTCGGTGATGCCAATGGTGGCAACATTTCCCTCTAACAAGATCCATTCATGGTCTTTTGTGTACCGCAGGTTTGACGGAAAATTCATAGCTAGTTTGATTTTGGCGGTAAAAGTAAGGAAATTAAGATTTCCTGCCTCTCAAATCAGAAGAATAACCATTTCTTTACCAGCCGTATCTTCATCGGCACATCTGTAACAGGACGGTCGTTGCCGTCGGTCTTCACCGCAGCAATGCGGTCTATTACTTCCAGTCCTTTTATTACCTGCCCGAATACGGTATAGCCCTGGTCCAGTTGCGGGGTGCCGCCGGTGGTTTTGTAGATCTCCCGCTGATCTACCGGTATTTTACGGCCGCCCAGGCGTGTTTGCTCCAACTGGTCCAGTTCTGCGTCCGTCCATGTTTTGCCCTGCACAATATAGAACTGGCAACCGGAAGAAGCTTTGGCGGGATTGTTATCGCGCGCAGCCGCCAGTGCGCCTTTTTTATGGAACAGGTCCAGCCGGAACTCAGCCGGCACGGTATACCCGTTTTCCCCGTTGCCCAGCATAGCGCCGGGTTGGGCGTGCTTTGACTGCGGGTCGCCGCCCTGGATCATGAACGTGTTGATCACCCGGTGAAACAGCACGCTGTCATAAAAATGGGCCCTGGCCAGTTTAATGAAATTGTCGCGGTGCAGGGGCGTCTCATCGTACAGCAAGATCACCATCGTGCCATAAGGCGTGATCACCTTTACTTTCCGGTGTTTGCTCATAGCGCCCATAGCAGTGCCCAGCAGTAAGAGCAATAGTAATAGTTTCTTCATATAATAGTAATGGTTAGCCCTTAGTATAGCTGTTTCTTCATCAGCCAGTCGGTATCCTTTTGTGTGCCTACCCGGAAGGAATGTTCGCTGAAATGTTCAAAGCCTTCCCGCCGGTAAAAGTTAAAAGCCCGCGTATTATGCTCCCACACGCCCAGCCACAGCGTTTTGATGCCATGCTCCTGCGCCACCGCATAGGCCTGCTGCATCAGCGCCTTGCCGAGTTTGTGCCCCTGCAGGCTTTGCAGCACATAGATCTTTTCCAGCTCCATAACAGGGGTGGGCAGGAGGGTGCGTGCTGCATCGTCCGGCTGCTTGCCGAGGTTCAGTTTCAGGAAGCCGGCCGGCGTATTCCCATAGTAAAGTATATAATACAGGGCGCCCGGCTGCGCCAGTTCCTGCTGCAGGGTGGCCAGGCTTTTCTTTTCCTGCAGGAAAGCGTTCAGGTCTGCCGCCTGGTACACCGGCCCGAAGGTTTCCGTGTAGGTTTGCTGCTCCAGTTGTACCAGCGTGTCCAGCATGCCGGGTTGCACCGGGCGAATAACGATGTCTGTCATGATTTAGACCTCCTCATCCGGTTCCTCAAAATACGCAATGATATGTTCCTTCAGAAATCTTTCCTGCTCGGCCAGTCCCATATCAGGTACGGGTTGCACCATTTTGAAATGGGGCCATCCGTCCTTGTCGTATCCTTCCAGTTCGTAGTACCCGCTCTGGCTCAGCAGGGTGCAGGTAGCAATATGCATCAGGTCCTGTTTCTGTTCCTTGGTGAATTTCTTTTTCAGGCGGCCCAGCTCCTGGATGCCTATCAGGAAGAGAATGGCCTCCATGTTGGGCGTTTTACCGAAGCGTTCTGTGAGCCTGGTTTCTACCTGTTTCCATCGCTGCTCAAGATCATCCATAGTATATATTTGATTGTTAGGTGTTTATTAATAAATGCAAATGTACGTTATAAAAAAAGATGATATAAATGTGCCGGGGCTTTATTAACTTGGGGGCCCGACGCTGACCGCTGAAAGCAGGACGCCAAACGCTTGACGCATAATTTCCTCAGCGTTAAGCTTTCAGCGTTTGGCCCTGCATAATTAACAGCATTTTAACGGCCGCAGGTGGCTGTGGATCAGTGTTTTGGGGTGAGAATGTTTATTTTGCAAACCTGAAAAAATTAAAATATAGCATGGAGAATACATCGCAAGACATCCGTCAATTGAATGAAAAGATCCATCAGGCCAGCGCATTTGTAGATCTGTTGAACCTGGAGCTAAGCAAGGTGATCGTAGGCCAGCGCTACATGGTAGAGCGCCTGCTGATAGGTTTGCTGGCGCAGGGCCACGTGCTGCTGGAAGGGGTGCCCGGCCTGGCTAAAACCCTGTCCATCAAGTCCCTGTCTTCCGCCATCAACGCCAAATTCAGCCGTATACAGTTTACACCGGACCTGCTGCCGGCCGACGTAGTAGGCACCATGATATACAACCAGCCGCGTAACGAATTCATGGTACGCAAGGGGCCTATCTTCGCCAATTTTATCCTGGCGGACGAGATCAACCGCGCCCCCGCCAAAGTACAGAGCGCCCTGCTGGAAGCCATGCAGGAAAAGCAGATCACCATTGGCGACACCACTTTCAAGCTGGAGGAGCCTTTCCTGGTGCTGGCCACCCAGAACCCGATAGAGCAGGAAGGCACCTACACGCTGCCCGAAGCGCAGGTGGACCGCTTCATGCTCAAGGTAGTGATCGGCTATCCTACCAAGGAAGAAGAAAGGCACATCATCCGGCAGAACCTGAATCCCGGCGGCATGGCCGCCATCAACCCGGTGATACAGCCCGCCGATATCGTGGAGGCCCGCAAGCTGGTACGGGAAGTATATATGGATGAAAAGATAGAGCGTTACATACTCGATATCGTTTTTGCCACCCGTCACCCGGAAGAGTACAAGCTGCAGAAGCTGAAACCGCTGATCTCCTACGGCGGATCGCCCAGGGCGAGCATCAGCCTGGCCTGGGCCGCCAAATCCTATGCGTTTATGAAGCGCCGCGGCTACGTGATACCCGAAGACGTGCGCAGCATCTGCTTTGACGTGATGCGCCACCGCGTGGGCCTTACTTATGAGGCGGAGGCAGAGAACGTGACTACCGAGAACATACTGAGCGAAATACTGAATGCGGTGGAAGTGCCATAAATAGCAATTAGCTGTTGGCAGTTTAGTGCAACGCTACTTCATTATTAATTGTTAATTATTAATTGTTAAGGGTGGATACTGCTGAAATACTCAAAAAGGTAAGACGACTGGAAATAAAGACGAAAGGGCTTTCCAACCATATTTTCTCCGGGGAGTACCACAGCGCCTTTAAAGGCAGGGGCATGTCTTTCAGTGAAGTAAGGGATTACCAGTTTGGAGACGACGTGCGGGCCATTGACTGGAACGTAACGGCGCGCTTCAACCATCCTTTTGTGAAGATATTCGAGGAAGAGCGGGAGCTCACGGTGATGCTGCTGGTAGATGTGAGCGAAAGCTCCGTGTTTGGCACCGTGCACCAGAACAAGCGTAACCTGATCACCGAGATCTGCGCCGTGCTGGCATTTTCCGCCATCAATAACAACGACAAGGTGGGCGTGATCTTTTTCAGCGACGGTGTAGAAAAATATATTCCTCCCAAAAAAGGGAAATCACATATCCTGTTCATCATCCGGGAGCTGCTGTCCTTCCGGCCTAAAAAGAAGGGCACCAACATCCGGGAGACCCTGCGCTTCTTTAACAATGCCGCCAAGAAAAAGAGCATTGTTTTCCTGCTCAGCGATTTCCTGGCCGGTAACTACCAGGATGCGCTCACCATTGCCTCCAAACGGCATGACATGGTAGGCATCCATGTGTATGACCAGCGCGACAAGGAGCTGCCGCCGGTGGGATTGATACAGATGGCCGATGCGGAGTCCGGCGCCCGCCAGTGGGTGGACGCTTCCGATAAAAGAGTGCAGCAGTTCTATACGCAGCAGTTCCTGCAGCATGTGCAGTACTGCCGCAATGCCTTCCTGAAAAGCGGGGCAGAGCTGATCAGCGTGCGCACGGATGAGGACTATGTAAAGGCATTGCAGACATTTTTCCTGAACAGGGCCTAAGTTTTAAAGCGGAGCAAAAACCATCATGCAGAAAAGTACAATAGTAAAGAGCATTTATTTATTTGTGTTGCTGGGGTATGTGCTATGTCCTTTCCGTTTGTTCGCACAAGACCGTTTTGACGTACGGGCCAGCGCCGATACGGATAGAATTCGTATAGGCGAGCAGGTAAAGCTGGAGCTGACCGCCCGGGTGGACCCCGGCAAGCTGAAGGAAGCCGGCCTGCAAATGGTATTTCCCAGCCTGCCGGACTCTTTCAACCACTGGGAAGTGGTGGACCGGTCTGCACTGGATACCGTGACCAGCGCCGGTACGCAGGAACAACTGCTCCGGCAAACACTTACCCTGACCAGCTTCGACTCCGGCCGCTGGGAAATACCGGCCCTGAAGTTTGAAATGATCGCCGCTTCCGGCAGTGTGGATTCCGCTTTCTCCGCCCCTATAGGCATTGACGTGAATACCGTTGCCGTAGATACTACCAAGGCGTTTAAACCTATCAAAACCATCCGCACCGTTGCCTGGAGCATCTGGGACTATTGGTTGTACATGGTGATAGGCGCTGCCGTGGTGCTGCTGGCCCTGGGCCTGTGGTGGTACTTCCGCAGGCGGCCCGCCAAAGCGCCGGCCCCGCCGCCCGCACCGCTGGAGCCTGCTTATGACCGTACCCTGCGCCAGTTGAAAGCGCTGGAAGCCGAAAAGGTATGGCAGGCCGGCAATGTAAAAGAATATTATTCCCGGCTCACCGATATTTTACGTACCTATTTTGAAGAGCAGTTCGGCATTGCCGCCCTGGAACAAACCACCGCGGAGCTGTTGCAGAACATCAAACCGGTGACCATCCTGAACCAGCAGCGGGACAAGCTGCGGGCCCTGCTGTCGCTGGCAGACCTGGCCAAGTTCGCCAAGCTGCAGCCTACGCCGGAAGAACATGCGGACAGCATGCAAAAGGCAGTGGAGATCGTGGAATGGACCAAACCGGCGGCCAGGCCGGCGGAAACGCCGGACGCCGAAGGCTTAAAGCAGAAAGCATAAAGCTAAAAGCCGGTTGCCATGGCTTAAATTCACTAGGATCAGCTTTGTGCTTTAAGCTTTCAGCGTAATCAATAATTTGTAATTCGTATTGCATACTCAATGGATCTGTTAATCTGGAAAAATATAACATTCGCTTATCCCTGGTGCTTCTGGCTGCTGTTGCTGATACCGGTCATGATCTACTGGTACATTAAACGGGGGCAGCGGCAGCAGGGCGCCCTGCAGGTATCCTCCATACAGGGGCTGAAAGGGCTGCCCGTATCCTGGAAGGCCCGCCTGCGCCCGGTGCTGCTGGTGCTGCGGCTGCTGGCCTATGCCGCGCTGGTAACGGCGCTGGCCCGCCCCCAGACCAGCAATACCTCTGAAAGCATTGATAGTGAAGGGATCGATATCGTGCTAAGCGTAGATATTTCCGGCAGTATGCTGGCGGAAGACCTGCGCCCCAACCGCCTGGAAGCTGCCAAAAAAGTAGCGGTAGAGTTCGTGGGCAAGCGTGTCAGCGACCGCATCGGCCTGGTCATATTTTCCGGCGAGAGCTTTACGCAGTGCCCCATTACAACAGATCATGCCGTGTTGAACAACCAGATCATGCAGATCAAGAGCGGCATGCTGCAGGACGGCACCGCCATTGGCATGGGCCTGGCTACCGCGGTGGACCGTTTAAGGAGCAGCCAGGCCAGGAGCAAGGTCATTATCCTGCTGACGGACGGTGTGAACAATACCGGCCTGGTAGACCCGCTTACCGCCCTGGAAATTGCCAAAGCATTTAAGATAAGGGTATACACCATTGGCATCGGCACCTATGGTAAAGCGCCCTTCCCCATGACCATGCCGGATGGCAGCATACAAATGCAGATGCAGGATGTGCAGATCGACGAGCCGTTAATGAAAAAGATATCTTCAGAGACCGGGGGCAAATACTTCAGGGCTACCAATACCACCGCCCTGCAAAAGATATACGGGGAAATAGACAACCTGGAAAAAACGAAGGTGGAGATCACCTCTTACCGGCATTATGCAGAGCATTTCTTCCCGCTGGCCATGATAGCCCTGGGCTGCCTGCTGCTGGAAGTACTGCTGCGCTACTCCGTTTTCCGCAGTTTACCGTAACTTGCATCGCTATGCAGGGTATCGTTTACAGATCAACCGGAAGCTGGTATACCGTTAAAACAGCCGCCGGCGGGCAATACCAGGCCCGCATCAAAGGCGTTTTCAAAATAGACGAGGATATCACTTCCACCAACCCCATAGCCGTAGGTGATGTGGTGGAGATCATGCCGGAGACCGGCGAGAACGGTATTGCTGTTATTACAGATATTGCGCCCCGCAAGAATTATATTGTACGTACCTCTCCCCACCGCAGAACACAGAAGCATATTGTGGCCGCCAACCTGGACCAGGCCATGCTGATCTGCACCATAAAAGAGCCCCGCACGTCCCGGGGCTTTATAGACCGTTTCCTGGTAACGGCCGCCGCCTATCATATTCCCGCCATACTGGTGTTCAACAAAAAAGATATCCTGAAAGCAAAGGACCTGGACAAGTTCCTGGAACTGGAAGCGGTGTATACCGCCATCGGCTATCCCGTATTGCTGGTGTCCGCCGTAAAGGAAGAAGGCATGGAGGAGATACGGGCCCTGCTGCATAACAAGGTGACCCTGATGTCCGGCCACTCCGGCGTGGGCAAGTCATCGCTGATCAACCAGTTGCTGCCGGGGCTGGAGCTGCGCACCAAAGAAGTGAGCGGCTGGAGCGGCAAGGGGCTGCACACCACCACTTTTGCGGAGATGTTTGACCTGCCTGTCGAAACCGGCGGCCAGTTGATAGATACGCCCGGCGTGCGGGAATTTGGCATTGTGGATATCCCCAAAACAGAGCTGTCGCATTATTTCCTGGAAATGCAGCCTTACATTACGCAGTGCCAGTTCAACAACTGCCTGCACATCAATGAGCCCGGTTGCGCGGTAAAAGCGGCGGTAGAGGAAGGTGAGATCGATGCGGAGCGTTATATCAGCTATGCCACTATTCTTGAGACCATCGAAGAGGAAAAGTATTAAGCCTGCTCCTTCTTTTTTCCCGGTTTATTCAGTTCGTCCAGCACTTTTTCCGCGCCCCAGTTTTTCCGGGGACTGGGACAACCGGTCTTTTGCGTACGGCAGGCGCCGAATGCAAGTATGCTGAACGTTAACAGCAGCAGGATAAGGGTTTTTCGCATACAGGGCGGGATAAATAAGGTGAATACATAGGAAATCAGAATACGCGGCTATCCATTTGTTTACGGGCCTTTTTATTGGCTTTCTTGACGCCCTTTGTGTAAAAGTTGTTGGCCGGGCAGCCCTGCTGCGTAGCGCAGCCGCCGGCTGCAATAGCGCAAAGCCACAGTAATAGGAATAGTTTTCGCATAGGCTAGGGTAAATTTACTGCAATATAATAAATTTTTATTATTTGAACCAGCCGGCGTACATGAGGTAGTTATTGGCGATGCGGTTGATCTCGCCATTGACCAGTTCCATGCTGATATCCTTTACTTTTTTTGCAGGCACCCCGGCATAGATGGTGCCCGGCTCCACCTTGGTGCCTTCCAGCACTACTGCGCCGGCGGCAATGATGCTGTTGCCGCCAATGTGGGCATTGTCCATTACAATGGCGCCCATGCCTATCAGCACATTATCGTCCACTGTGCAGCCATGCACAATGGCGTTGTGGCCAATGGATACGTTATCGCCTATGAGGGTTTTGGTTTTTTCATACGTGCAGTGGATCACCGCCCCGTCCTGTATATTCACCTTGTTGCCTATACGAATGCTGTTTACATCGCCGCGCACCACGGCATTGAACCATACGCTGCAGCCGTCGCCCATTACTACGTCGCCCACAATGGTGGCGTTGGGGGCTATGAAACAATCTTTTCCCATTTGGGGCTGTATTCCTTTTACAGGTAAAATAACAGGCATATCAATAGCTTTTAGCGGTTAGCTATTAGCTGTCAGGAAAATACGTTTTTAGCTAATGGCTAAAGACTAAAAGCTAATAGCTTAATTTTGGTTCTCTGCACAAATGTAAGAATTATGAATAACCGGCAGCTTTTTTTACGGCATGTAGCGCAAACATCGGACGCCCCGCTGGCGCTGGAGATCAACAAGGCGCAGGGCATGTATATGTGGGATGCGGATGGCAGGCGCATCCTGGACCTGATAGCGGGCATCAGCGTATGTAATGTGGGCCACTGCCATCCGCAGGTTGTAAAGGCCATACAGGAGCAGGCCGCGCAGTACATGCACCTGCTGGTGTATGGGGAGCTGGTACAGTCGCCACAGGTGGCCTTTGCCAACATGCTGAGCGCTCACCTGCCGGCATCGCTGAACAGCGTGTACTTTACCAACTCCGGTACGGAGGCGGTGGAAGGCGCCATGAAGCTGGCCAAGCGGTATACGGGCAGAACGGAGGTCATTGCTTTCAGGAACAGCTACCACGGCTCTACGCAGGGCTCCCTCAGTATTATGGGGCAGGAGGAATGGCGGAACGCCTACCGCCCCCTGCTGCCTGATGTGCAGCACCTGGAATACAATGCAGTGGCTTCCCTGGAGCAGGTTACCAGCCGTACCGCCTGCGTGGTGGCGGAAACCGTGCAGGCGGAGGCGGGTGTACGCCCGCCGGAACGGGAATGGTTACACGCATTAAGGGAAAAATGCAGCCAGGCCGGCGCCCTGCTGGTGCTGGATGAGATACAGTGCGGGCTGGGCCGCAACGGCACCCTCTGGGGCTTTGAGCAGTTTGGCATTGTACCGGATATATTATTGCTGGGCAAGGCATTGGGCGGCGGCATGCCCCTGGGCGCTTTCATAGCGGACCGGGAGCTGATGTGGAGCCTGACCCATCACCCCGTGCTGGGGCATATTACTACTTTTGGCGGCCATCCCGTGAGCTGCGCCGCCGGTATGGCGGGCATGCAGGTCCTGCTGCAGGAGGAGCTGGTGCCGGCAGTAGCGGAAAAGGAGCGGCTGTTTCATACTTACCTGCAGCACCCGGCCATTAAGGCGGTGCGCTCCAAAGGGCTGCTGATGGCGGTAGAGCTGGAGAGCTTTGCGGTGAATAAAAAGGTGATAGACGAATGCATCCGGCAAGGCGTATTGACGGACTGGTTCCTGTTTGCGCCGGAATGCCTGCGCATTGCTCCTCCCCTTATTATTACAAAGGAGCAGATAAAGGAAAGCTGTGATGTGATACTAACTGCTTTGGATAGCGTCGCGGGCTGACCGCACATCATTTTTTTCTATTCAATGCAAAACTTTCATTAACTTTGAACCACAAAGTGCTTTTTCTATGAATGAACAGCAGCATCTGCAAACGCTCAGCGACATCAAGCGCATAATGGAACGGAGCAGCCGTTTCATCTCCCTCAGCGGCCTCAGTGGCATATGGGCTGGTTTAAGCGGCTTGGGCGGCGCCTGGATAGCCTACAGTTGGCTAAACAGTTACTATGCCGCCTGGGATGCCCGCGGCGGCTACAGTGATGCAGATTACGCCTCTTTGCGCCTGCGGCTGATGCTGCTGGCCGCCGGTGTGCTGCTGGTGGCGCTGGCCGGCGGGGCCTACTTTACCTGGCGCCGGGCGCGGCGCAACGGGCTGCCCATCTGGGACGCCACCTCCCGCAAAGTGCTGGTCAACATAGGTATACCGCTGGCTGCCGGCGGACTGTTCATACTGGGGCTGATCTATAATAACCAGGTATCGCTGATCGCGCCTTCCTGCCTGGTGTTTTACGGGCTGGCGCTGGTAAACGCCAGCAAGTATACCCTTACGGATATACGCTACCTGGGCCTGGCGGAAATAGCCCTGGGTATCCTGAACATCTTCCTGTTGCGCAGGGGCATTTACTTCTGGACACTCGGCTTTGGCGTGCTGCACATTGTGTATGGCATGGTTATGTGGTGGAAATACGAAAGAAAGACCCGTGAAATCGCGAACTAATGAACAATCCGATAGGTAACCTGAATAAACTGTTTGACAGCCGCATCCGCCTGGGTGTGATGAGCGTGCTGATGGTGAACGAGGAGGTGAGCTTCAACGACCTGAAGCAACTGCTGGAAGTAACAGACGGCAACCTGGCCTCCCATCTGAACACGCTGGAGGAAAACGGCTTCCTGAAAGTGCACAAAGGTTTCGTGGGCCGGAAAACGAACACTACCTATTCCATTACCAAAGCAGGTGAAAAGGCCTTTAAAAGCCACCTGGCGGCCCTGGAGCATATGATAAAATTCATGCAGTAAAAATTTTTTTGTCTTTATACTTTGGAATACAAAGTACTTTTTAAATTGTAAAACACATGGAAACAACAAACACCACTGCGCAACGATCATTCTGGGAGCGTTATGCCTACGCTATAAAGGCCATTGTTATCGGCATCCTGGTGCTGGTGCTGCTCATTCCCACCGCCATGATCATGGGCCTGATCAACGAACGGAAACACCTGCAGCAGCAGGCCACCGAAGAGGTAAGCGCCAAGTGGGCCAATGCCCAGACCATTACCGGGCCCGTGCTGGTAGTGCCTTACACGGAGATCAATGTAATTAAAACAGAAACCGCTGTCCGGGAGGAAGAAGTGCTGCGCTACGCCTGCTTCCTGCCGGAGCAGCTCACTATCAACGGGCAACTGCAGCCCGAGATCAGGAAAAGGGGCATCTACGAAGTGGCGGTATACGGCTCCCGGTTCCAGCTCAGCGGGTCGTTCACGGCGCCGGACCTGGCAGCGCTGAACATTTCCTCCGAGCGTTTGCGCTGGAACGAGGCCTCCCTGGCCATGGGCATTTCCGATATGCGGGGCATCGGCAACCAGGTACAGGTACTGTGGAACGGGCAGCCCTTCGTGTTTAACCCCGGTACACCCCCCGGTGGGCTGCTGGGAAGCGGCTTGCAGGCCAAAGTGCCGCTGGCAGCGGAAAGCGTAGACTCAGCGGGTGCCAGTTTCACCATTAACCTGCAATTGAAGGGATCAGGGGAAGTGAATTTTTCGCCCGTGGGAAAAACCACGCGAGTCAACCTGCAGGCCGGCTGGTCCGATCCCAGCTTTGACGGCGCCTTTTTGCCGGACACCCGCAAAGTGGAGGACAAGCACTTTTCCGCCGCCTGGCAGGTACTGCACCTGAACCGTAATTTTCCCCAAAGCTGGATATTAGGCAATGATAAATATGACATTCATGATGCGGATTTCGGCGTAAAGCTGTTCCTGCCGGTGGACGTTTACCTTAAATCCATGCGGGCCGTGAAATACGCCATCCTCATTATCGGTCTCACCTTCCTGCTATTCTATTTTATTGAGCTGCTGCGGCACCATTCCGTTCATCCATTACAATATATACTGATAGGCGTGGCCCTGTGCATTTTTTACACCCTGCTGATCTCACAGGCGGAGCAGTTGGGCTTCAACGCGGCTTACTGCATCGCTACCCTGCTTACACTGGGGCTGGTCACCACCTATACGGTCAGCGTGCTTAAGAAAACCGGCACGGCGCTGGCCGTGGGCGGCACGCTGCTCACCCTGTATGGTTTCATTTACGTGATCATCCAGTCAGAGGACCAGGCTTTGCTGATGGGCAGCCTGGGCCTGTTCATCATCCTGGCCATTGTCATGTACTTCAGCAGGAAGATCCGCTGGGAGGCCCTGGGCAGGTAAGGCCGCCTCGCAGTTTTTAGTTATTTTACTGTGCTCAAAAGCATGCATGATATTATGACCGGACCTAAAACCAATTACCTGCGCCGCCGCCTGCTCAGCTTCCGGTATGCCTTCAGCGGCATTGCCGCCTTTATCATCACGGAGCCGCACGCCCGCATACATGCCCTTGCTACCGTGCTGGTAGCCGCCCTGGGCCTTTATGCCCGCATTACCGCCTCCCAGTGGATAGCCGTGGTGATCGTGACCGGCATGGTGTGGATCACGGAGATGCTGAACACCGTGATCGAGAAAATGATGGACCACCTCTCGCCGGAGTACCATCCCCGGGTAAAGTGGATCAAGGACGTGGCGGCCGGCGCTGTGCTGGTGGCGGTGCTGGTAGCTGTTTTGACGGGTGCGGTCATATTTCTGCCGGTTTTTATTAAATAGCGAACGATAGATCACTTATGTCACTATATGCCATAACCGGACCTAAGCGGAATGCTTTGCTGATGTCGGTAGCTTTCAGTCTTTTACTATTGCTTTCCCGTTTCATACACACGGGCAGCCTGCAGTATGCGTTCCTGTTATGGAACCTGTTCCTGGCATGGGTGCCTTGCCACATTACGCTGCTCATGCAGTCCTATGGCGCCGTTCGCTGGTCGCTGCTGGTGTGGTGGGGGGCTTTCGGGGCCTGGCTGGTATTTTTACCGAATGCGCCCTATATACTCACAGACCTGTATCATTTGCCCGAAGGCGGCGCGCCCAGGTGGTTTGACCTGATCCTGATCCTGTCCTTTGCCTGGAACGGCCTGATACTGGGCTTTATCTCCATCCGGCAAATGCAGGTCATGTGCGTGGAGCGGTTCCCGCAATGGCCGGTGCGGCTGTTTGTTCTGCCGGTAATGTTGCTGTGTGGCTGGGGCGTGTATATAGGCCGCTACCTCCGCTGGAACAGTTGGGACCTGCTGGTAGCGCCGGTGCCGCTGTTACGGGAAACGGGCGCCATGCTGCTGCATCCCCTGCAGTATGCCCATGCCTGGGGTTTTTCCATTTGCCTGGGCTTGTTCATGCATATTATTTACAACCTCAAGAAAGGTTAAATTCCAAAATCCAAATCCCAAATTCCAAAATGTAGGCAATCCGCCAATAATACTGACCTGTTACGGGTAGTTGGGCGATTACCGCTATTTTGGAATTTGGGATTTGGATTTTGGAATTTTAAAAATCCACCCCCATACCAAAGTACCAGATGGGATTGCCACGGAAGAAGGCGATCATTGGCCAGCCGGCATCCACCCGCAGGAAGTAGCCTGCAATGGTAGTACGGGCGCCAAAGCCATAGCCGCCTACAAACGGTCCCAGGAAGCCTTCCTTGATCTTTACGGTTACGCCGTCGCTACCGGTATAGTAGGTATAGTTAGCGTCTTTAAAGCTCAGTTTTTCGTTCCAGGCGGTGCCAATGTCCAGGAACTGCGTGAGCTGGAAGTTGCGCAGGAAAGCGGAGTTGATAGGCTTGTCTATCAGCGTGGCAAATACCGGCAGGCGCAGCTCGGAGTTAAAGAGCATCACGTTATTGCCGTTCTTGGCATTTTGCTTATACCCGCGCAGGTTCACGGCCAGTGTCTGGAAACCGTAGTTGGTATTGAGATTTACCGGTGTATTGGTATTGATCTGCGGGTTCAGCCAGTTGTCCACGCCGCCCAGGTAGTACAGCAGCTTGCGGGAGCCCCAGGATATATCCATGGCAAAGCGGGTGGCCCATATAAAGTTGCGGTATATCTTTTCGTAGTGGCGCACGTCTACGCCCATATTATAAGTAAACTTACCCTTGCCCGCAGCAGTGGGGTTAAAGAAACCGTTCAGGTCGCCGGAGATCTGGGCGTTCATATCTCCGTAAACCTTGTAGCGGGTGCCGTGCCAAATGTTGATGGCCGGGTTGATGGTATTGTCATACACATACTCCAGGCGCAGTAAGGCATAGTTCTCGTAGAAGTCCTGCACTTTCAGGCTCTGCTCGTCGGAAGCCAGTATTACCATCCGGTCGTTACGGAAGCCGGTTTGCAGGCGCAGGCTCCGTACCTGGTCAAACGGGTAGCGCACATCCAGTTGGTACAGGTTGGTCTTCAGCTTAATGGGATAAACATCGCCCAGGGACGCCTTGTCTACCTTGCGATAGTACGTGAATTTATAATCAAACCGTTTTTTCAGGTAGGCAAAGGAAAAGAAATATTCCGTTCCATCCAGGGAGGAGGGGAAGCGGAAGCCGCCGCTGAACTTGTAGTCCTCCATGAGATCGCTCACCCCGATCCGGATAAGGCCGTTCACCGGGTCTGTGAGCCGGATGGGGCTTACGGGCTGGCCGGTAAATGGCTGGTACCGGTTAATGAGGATAGAGTTGTCTATCTGCGCGATCAGGTAGTCTGATGAGAACTTCAGTTTGTAAGGCAGCAGCCGGGCCCTTTTGAGAATGGGTATTTCCCGGGGTTTTTCCACCGGCGGTATTTCCTGTTGCGCCACAGCCGTATCGGCCGGGTCATTCGCAAACTCGCTCTGGAAAAAGTCCGGGCGCTTTACGGTATCTTTTACGGGCTGCCCGTTGTAAATGGGCAATCCCAGCCGGAGGCTGTCCTGGCGCATTTCGTACTGCCGGAAGGAAGTAGGTCTTGCGCTTACATTGCGCCTGCGCAGGGTGTTGGTATCTACCTTCAACTTGTACAGGCGTTTGTATTCCGTATTCAGGGCGATCACCTCGGACACGGTGCCTTCATCGCCGGCGATGCGGGACTCCAGGATGCCGTTGCGATAGTTGGTAACCGGGAACACATAGGTAGAGTCCTTGGTCAGGGCGATCACCTTCATGGAGTCCGGTTCTGTAGCACCGTAATCAGCCAGGGCGGAGTCCAGGTCCTCCTTCTCAGGGTTATGCAGTATTTCGGAGCCTACAAAGAAGAGGGAGTCCACACCTGCCCGTTCTGTTTTAAAGAAACCGGCATAGCGGTTGCGGATACCGTTCTCGTCCGATACAAAGGTAAAGTGTGTGGTATTGTACTGCATGGGCAGCCGGGCGTCGCCATATTTCATATCGGTCAACTGGGAGATCTGTTTTTCGGAGGTCTTATTCCAGTTATCGATCAGGAATACGTTGTAATGAGCATTGGGCAGCACCGTATCCGCGCTCCTGGCGTTGGGCGAGGGGCGGTTGGAAGAGTAGATAATGCCGCTCTTACCCGGGAATGCCACAAAGGAGGGGTCCAGGTCGTCATACACATCGTTCGTGATCTGCTCCGTTTTATAGTTGCTGATACTGTACGTGTAAATGTCCGTATGCCCGTTCTTGATGGCGGACAGCAGCAGGGTATTGTCAAACTCGAAGAAATACTTCATATCCACTACCCGGTCAAACTGGGTCAGGTCCTGTTTGATGGTGGTTTTGGTGATGAGGTCGTAGATCATCAGCTTGGTCTTCCCTTCATGCTCGTACACAATGGCCAGGCGGTTGCCCTTCTGGTTCCAGGCCAGTTGCGGGTAGTTGGGGTCCAGTTGGTTGGCCAGTTGCCGTACGCCGCTCTTCAGCAGCACTTTTGGCTTCAGGTAGCCGAGCTGTATCTGTACCCGGTATTTTCCTTTGGTATATTCTACTACGGCGTAGGAATTGTTCTTGGGATTGGCCTGGAAGCGGTAGAAGTCGGACTTCTTGGTTTCCCGGGTCACGATGCTGCGCCCGCGGGTCACCTGCCGGCGGCGGCGGTTGTCCTGCTGGTAGCGCCGGATATTGTACATCCAGAAATCCTCCGTGGTTTTCTTGGGCGTCATGTGCAGCACCTGTTCAAACCCTCTTTTCAGGCCCCGGTTAATGCGGGCAATGTACATAAGGTAAGGCACCGCATCCTTGCCGAACTTGGTTTCCACGTAGTACCAGAAGGCATGCCCGGCCAGCACGGGGTGGTCGTAAGCCAGTTGGTTGAACTTCCGGTACTTGCCGGACTGCAGGGCGGCCTTCAGCGCTTCGTCATTTTCCGTGTTCCAGTGCTCTGCCGCATAGGCAATAAAACCGTCTGTAAACCATTTGGGGAAATCGATCAATACGGAGTTTCCGGCAAATTCACCGATATCTTCGCCGAACAGCAGGGTTTCCAGCATCACCCGGGCAATGCCCTGGCGGATCTGCCGGTGCAGGTGGGCATGGTCGCCATCAAAGTACACCAGCATTTTATTGCCTACCAGTTTGGTGACCCCGCCGGTATTCTGCCAGTCCACCCCGATCCCGATGTTGGATTGCTTCATTTCACCGAAGCTGTTATATACCACAATATTCAACCTTTGCCGGAAGGTGAACTCCATGAACTGTTCCAGGGAGGGCAGCTCCTTTTCCGCTACCTGGGCCACGTATTTGCCCAGCTCCAACCCGCTTTGTGCAAAGTAGGTATTGAAGTGCCGGGTCTGATAGTACCTCCACTTGAAATTCTTGAACTGTACACGATTCTGTCCGAATTCAACAGTATTGGTCTGCGCATGGGATAAATACGTGGCTAGTAATAGGGTACCGGTAAAGAATAACCTGGTAGTAAATCGGTTCATACAGAAAGTATTGATAATATTGTGATCTGAATTAAAATTAGCAAAAATCGGGTAACAATGATTGAAATCCAATATTTCGCCGTCAATCCGCTTCAGGAAAACACCTACCTGCTTATAAACGAAAAAAAGGATTGTATAATTATAGACCCTGGCTGTTATTTTGAGGAAGAAAGAAAAGAATTACTGGAGTATATCGAAAAAGAGGGGCTGAATGTTACCCGGCTGCTGAACACGCATTGCCACTTTGATCATATTTTCGGCAACCGGCTGGTAGCCAAAACATATCATGTAGGGCTGGAGATCCACCGGCTGGAGCAAACGGTGCTGGACCGCTCCCCCCAGGTAGGCGTGATGTACAATATTCCCTTTGAGCCCTCGCCCATGCCGGCCCGTTATATGGAGGAGGGGGAAAAGATCCTTTTCGGGCAGCATGAGCTGGAGGTGCTGTTCACCCCCGGCCACTCGCCCGGCAGCATTTCCTTTTACTGTGCAGAAGAGGGGTTTGTGATCAGCGGGGATGTGCTGTTTTACCAGAGCATTGGCCGTACGGACCTGCCCGGTGGGCATCATGAAACCCTGCTGAACAGCATCCGGCAGCAATTGTTCGTGCTGCCCGACGGGGTTAAGGTATATCCCGGCCACGGGCAGCCCACCACCATTGGGTTTGAGAAGAAGCACAATCCTTTCCTCCAATAGGAATTAATAATGAAGAATTAATAATTAATAATCGTTGCGCCAGTGTTCCAGCGTAACAGGGCTCTTTCTATTATTAATGCTTAATTGTTCATTATTAATTATCGAAGAAACCGCCCGATAAAAGGCAGCTTCCGGAACTCCTTTTTCTCCATTTTCAGGATAAACCAGGCGTAGGCGCCGAACAAGAGCGTAGCCACCGCCAGTGACAGCGGCTTCAGGGCATAGATGTCGCCAGGCGAAAGCAGGCGGGTGTTCAGCAGGTGGAACAGGTACCAGGTGACCACCGCCAGCGTAATGTAGGTAATGATCCGCGGAAGATGGTAAGGCACCGGGTAATGCTTTTGTCCCCATACATAGCAGATGGCCATCTGTACAAAGTAGCATACCATGGTGGCCAGCGCGGCCCCGTAATATCCCATCACCGGTATCCACCAGTAGTTAAGCAGGAAGGCCAGTGCGGCCGTGATGAGGGTAATGACGGCCCCCGCCCGGGTACGGTCCGTGAGCTTGAACCAGATGGTGAGGTTATAGTAAATGCCTAAGAACATATTGGCCAGTAGCAGCACCGGCACAATGCGCATGCCCGGGTAGTAGAAGGGCTTGCGCAGGAATATTTTCCAGATATTGAGGTACAGGCTTACAAACAGGAACATGAAGCAGAGCAGTATCACGAACAGCTTCATGATGCGGGCGTATACCCGCTGCGGGTGCTCGCCCTCCGCCTGTTTGAAGAAGTAGGGCTCCGCGCCTAACCGGAATGCCTGTATGAACATGGTAATGAGGATAGCCAGCTTGTAGTTGGCGCTGTACAGGCCAATGATCACTTTCTTGGCTTCCATGTCATCGCCCGGCAGGTACTGGGGCAGGAACCAGGCCCGGTCAAAGGTTTCATTCACCATGCCGGCCATACCTACAATGATCAGCGGGAGGGCGTACTGTATCATCTTTTTCCATAGCGCCGTGTCAAACTTCCACTCAATACGCAGGTACTGGGGCAGGAACAGCAGCAGGGTAAGCCCGCTGCCCAGCATGTTACTCAGGTATACATAACCCAGTTGGCTGTCGCCCGTCTGTACGTTGGGCAGCCAGTGGTGGCCCTGCTGGTACAGCTTGGGGCACAGGTACAGGAAGAAAACGTTAAATCCTACGGTAGCGGCAATACCGGCTATACGGATAATGGCGTAGCGGATGGGCCGGCCTTCCAGCCGCAACTGGGCAAAGGGAATGGCGGCCAGCGTATCAAAGGCCATGATCAGTATAATGTAGGTGTAAAAACCGGGATTCGCGGACAGGCCGGCCAGCTCGCCGGCATAGGAGTGAATGACTGGGCCCCGCATCAGGAACAGCAAAATGCAGATGGCGGTAGTGGATACCAGCAGGGAAATGGTGGCGCTGCCGAGCACATGCTGCTGGTTCTCCTTTTTGGCAAAGCGGAAAAAAGCGGTTTCCATGCCATAGGTCAGCACAATGTTCAGGAAGGGGATATAGGCATACACATTTTGCATTTCCCCGTAGGTGGCAGGCGGTATAAGACCCAGGTAAAAGGGAGTCAGGAAATAATTGAGCAGCTTGCTCGCTATATTGCTTAATCCGTAATAAACCGTTTGTCCTGCCAGTGATTTAATGCTCAATGCGCTGAATTTTATATAAAAATAATCCAATAAACCTTATTCCAGCCCTCCGCGCCGCTGCTGCTTCTTTTCTGACAGGCGTTTTTTGAACTGCAGGCGTTTTTCTTTTGCTGCTTTGGATGGTTTCGTAGCGACCCTTTTTTTACGGGGCGTCAGGGCTTTGCGCAGCAGCTCGTGCATCTTCTTTACCACCAGCTCCTTGTTGCCCAGTTGGGTGCGGGCCTCCTGGGAGCGTACCTGCAGCAGCCCTTCGGCAGTAATGCGGTTAGCCAGTACCTGCTGTACGATCGCTTTCTGCGAGGGGGTGAGCAGGGCCGATCCGGCAATGTCAAAATAGCCTTCCACCATGGTCTCTACCTTGTTCACGTTCTGTCCGCCCTTACCGCCGCTGCGGGCCGTCCGGAAGCTGATCTCCGGCGAAATATCCAGTTGCATGTGTGCAATTTATTAACTTCCGCACAAAAACCATTCAATATGCGGGCGGTTATACAACGGGTTACACAGGCATCGGTTACAGTTGACGGGCAAATAACGGGCAGTATCCGGCACGGGCTGCTGGTGCTGCTGGGCATTGAAAATGCGGATATGGTGGAAGATATTAGCTGGCTAAGTGGTAAGATAGTGAACCTGCGCATTTTTAACGATACGGCGGGCGTAATGAACCTGTCCGTAAAGGAAACCGGCGGCGATATCCTGCTGGTGAGCCAGTTCACCCTGCATGCCAGCACTAAAAAAGGCAACCGCCCCTCGTATATTCGTGCCAGCAAGCCGGAGCAGGCCATTCCCCTGTATGAGCAAATGATTGCGCAGTTGGGCCTGGACCTGGGAAAACCGGTACAGACCGGCATTTTTGGGGCGGATATGAAAGTGGCCCTGCTTAATGACGGGCCGGTGACTATATTTATAGATACGAAGAACAGGGAATGATAATATCACAGTTTAAATGCTAAATAAATTAGCAAATTATGTGAAGGTGTCTTAAATTTGTGTAAATTAAGGTGAAATAGGCCTGTTTGCAGTTGCTTATAATGTTACTTTAACAGAATAATTATGAAGCAGGAGGTTTATACAAAAGCTCAAATTGATAAGCTGGGAAATGCAATTGTTTTTCTTGCGGGGAAAATCCCTTCGATGACAAAAACAAAGCTACTCAAGCTTATATATATTATCGAAGAGCTTTCTGTAAGGAAATATGGGGTGCCTTTTTTTGATTTGAAGTTTGATGTTTGGAAGCTGGGGCCGGTTTCCAGGGATCTGTTTGTTGAGCTATCTTCCGAACCTGTTTTGCTTGCAGAATATATCATAAGGGAAGAGGCAACAGACACAACTGTCATTAAGCCTAAGCAGCAATTCTCGGATGACGAATTTAATGATACCGAGATAAAATTATTAGAGGAAATTGCCGAAAAGTTCAGGCACTCCAGTGCAAATGACCTGGTGTTGTTTACCCATAGAAAGCACTCCCCATGGTATTTAACCGCGCAAAGAAATGGGCTGCTGGAATACTTTGAAAGCGGGCAAATGAACGCTACCGACGTGGAAATTGATCTGAGCCAGCTTTTGGAAGACCAACCGGAGAAACTGTTATTTTATAAAGATCATAAGGAGTTTATCCAGCAGAGTAAACGTTTAAAATCATAGGAGTTGTATACCCCGGGAAGAATCATCTACTTTGACCCATTTTATTTTAAAAATGGCGCCAGTGCACGATCCAAGTACTTTCTGGTATTAAAAGTGATCGGCAATGTAACAGTGCTGGCCAGTTTACCTTCCAGTAAATACCATTTGCCAGCCAGCCTGGATATAGATCATGGATGTATTGAGATACCTGATGGATGTGTAAATTGTTATGTATTTAAAAACGGGCAAATAATTACAAAATGCGGATTCAGTTTTGAATTGGACACTTTTTTGTATGGGCAATGGCTGGACGAGTATGACCTGGAGAATCTGAAAGATAAATACCAGGTTGAAGGTATAGAATATAAGATCATTGGTGAATTGCTGGAAGATGAACTGCAAAAAGTAATTAATTGCTTTACCGCTTCAGCAGTGGTCAAAAGAAAGTTTAAAAGATTGTTAGCACAATCCCCGTTGTAGCGCATGATGCCCTGTTATAATTGGGTTGTCGAAAACGTTAAATCTATCCCTACAAACAAGGCACCCGTAAAAAAGGAACCGTATCAAACTGTATGCGGGCCGGGTCCTTGTCAAAAACGGGCCGTCCCTCCTTATCAAAATCGCCCGGCAGGCCTGCATAGGCTTTCCCGTCTTCCAGCTTGAAAAGAGTTTGCACGGTGCTTTCCATGCCTTCGCTCATGAAATGGTACTGCACATCTATAATGCTGTCGCGGAGCGAGCCTTTGATGTTCCCGGCGCTTTTGTCCTTTTCATAGTTGCGGTAGGCCAGGTGGCCGCTTACGCTGTCATGCCTGACCTGGAACTGCAGGATCACGGAATCCCTGCCCACCACCTTCATAAAACACTGCAGCCCGGTATTGGTTGGTACAGTATGTGCGGCTGAAGCACTATCACCCGGGTGGGTGATGCTCGTGGAGCTGTGATTGGCGGGCTGCTGGCAGCCGGCTATGATAGCGGCGCCTGCTAACAGGAAGATGGGAATAGCTTTCATAAACCTAATATAACAAATAATGTTATCTTACGAATACCGATTTATTTGCATAAAACCATCTTGAAAATGACAATCAGCGAAGCCCAGGAAAAAATAAACAACTGGATCAACAGCACCGGCGTCCGCTATTTCAGTGAGCTGACCAATATGGCCATCCTCACGGAGGAAGTAGGCGAAGTGGCCCGGATCATGGCCCGCCAGTACGGCGACCAGTCATCCAAGGAATCCGACAAAAAGAAAGACCTGGCCGATGAACTGGCCGATGTGCTGTGGGTACTGCTCTGCATTGCCAACCAGACCGGCATAGACATGACGGTGGCCCTGGAAAAGAATTTTGAGAAGAAGAATGTACGTGATGCCCTGCGCCACCAGCAGAACGAAAAACTGAAATAACCGCCTGCTATCATGGAACAACGTGGAGCTACCAAACTGAACACCTACCTGCAGGTGCTGAAACAGTCGGCTACCGGGTTTATGGATGATAAAGTGCTGAAACTGAGCGCTTCCCTGGCCTACTATACCATTTTTTCCGTGGCCCCCATGTTGATCGTGATCATCTTCTTCTGCGATCTTTTCCTGGGCAGGGATGCGATAGAAGGCACCTTGTACGGGCAGATCAAGGACCTGGTAGGCAGCCAGGCGGCCATACAGGTACAGCAGATGATCCGCAATGCCTCCCTTTCCGGGGATATGAACTGGGCCACCATTGTGGGCTTTATAACCCTGGTAATAGGCGCTACCGGTGTGTTTGCCGAGATACAGGATTCCATTAACGCCATCTGGCGGCTGAAGTCAAAACCCAAAAAAGGCCGTGGCTTGATCCGGATGCTGCTGAACCGCCTGCAGTCCTTTTCGCTGGTGATCAGCATGGGCTTTATCCTGCTGGTATCCCTGGTGGTGAACGGGGCCATAGAAGTGCTGAACCAGCGCCTGCTTTCCCTTTTCCCTGAAGTGGCCGTGGTGCTGGTATACATCCTGAACCTGCTGATCACTTTCCTGGTGATCACCGCCCTTTTTGCCATCATCTTCAAGGTGCTGCCGGATGCCCGCATCGGCTGGCGGGACGTGATAGTAGGGGCGGTTACCACCGCCCTCCTGTTCATGCTGGGCAAGTTCGCCATCGGGTTTTACCTGGGCGCCAGCAAGATCGGCTCCGGCTATGGCGCGGCCGGCTCCATCGTGATCATATTGCTCTGGGTGTACTATTCCGCCGCCATCCTGTACTTTGGCGCGGAGTTTACCCGGGCCTATGTACAGCATTCCGGCGCCCGCATTTACCCCAATGACTACGCGGTATGGGTAAAGCAGATAGAGATAGAGGAAGAATAACACATTACTATTATCTTTGCGCCACTATGGCAACAGATCAGCATAAATTCCAGGCGATCATATCGCATTGTAAAGAATACGGCTTTGTTTTCCAGTCCAGTGAAATATACGACGGCCTGAGCGCAGTATATGATTATGGTCAGTACGGCGCCGAGCTGAAAAAGAATATACGCGACTATTGGTGGAAGAGCATGACCCAGATGCACGAGAACATCGTGGGCATTGATGCGGCCATCTTCATGCACCCCACCACCTGGAAGGCTTCCGGCCATGTGGACAACTTCAGCGATCCCATGATCGACAACAAGGACAGCAAGAAGCGCTACCGGGTGGATCACCTGATAGAAGCCCACGCGGAAACGCTGGCCCCCGCAACTGCCGATGCCCTGCTGCAGCAGATGAACGAACTGCTGAAGGAGAACGACTTTGCCGGGCTGAAACAGCTCATAGAGACCAATAACATAAAATGCGCGGTGAGCGGCACCAACAACTGGACAGAAGTGCGCCAGTTCAACCTGATGTTCTCCACCCAGTTGGGCAGCGTATCCGATGAGGCCAGCGAAATATACCTGCGCCCGGAAACGGCCCAGGGCATTTTCGTGAACTTCCTGAACGTGCAGAAGACCGGCCGCATGAAAATACCTTTCGGCATTGCGCAGGTAGGTAAGGCCTTCCGTAACGAGATCGTGGCCCGGCAGTTCATATTCCGTATGCGCGAGTTCGAGCAGATGGAAATGCAGTTCTTCATCCGCCCCGGCTCCCAGAAAGAATGGTATGCCTACTGGAAGGAAGAACGTATGAAATGGCACCTGAGCCTGGGTACCCAGCCGGAGCGCTACCGTTTTAAGGACCACGAAAAGCTGGCCCACTACGCGGATGCTGCCGTAGATATCGAGTACGAGTTCCCCATCGGCTTCAAGGAAGTGGAAGGCATTCACAGCCGTACCGACTTCGACCTGAAGAACCACCAGGAGTACAGCCGCAAAAAGCTGCAGTACTTTGACCCCGAAACAAACCAGAACTACATCCCCTACGTAATAGAAACCTCCATCGGCCTGGACCGCATGTTCCTGCTCACCGTGTGCAATGCCTACGAAGAGCAGGACCTGAGCACACCCGAAAAGCAGGACAGCCGCGTGGTGCTGAAATTCCCGCCCCGGCTGGCGCCCATCAAGCTGGCGATATTTCCTTTAACCAAGAAGGATGGGTTACCGGAAATTGCGAGGGAGCTTATGGACCAATGTAAGTCCTCTTTCTATTGTTTTTACGAAGAAAAAGATGCTATCGGTAAGCGCTACCGCCGCCAGGACGCCATTGGTACGCCCTTCTGCGTAACCATTGACCACCAGACGAAGGAAGACAATACCGTCACCATCCGCTACCGCGACAGTATGGAGCAGGAGCGCATCCCCATGGCGCAGGTACGGGAGCGGGTGCTGCAGGCGGTGCTGTAACTATCCGTAGCGGCGGAACGTTTTAACAGGCATAACCCTTGTTTGCCTATGACCGCTAAATTTTACGTATCCGCCGCCCTGTTATGGCTCACCCTTACTGCACAAGCCCAAACCCCTGTTACCAGCCCGGCCGCCTGGCAGCCGGATAAAAGCCGTCACAGCATCTATGCCGGCATTATGGGAGGAGGCGTGTTCCTGTCCCTGCATTATGAACTACGGTTGCAGCCGGACCAATTGGGCTGGGGCGCCCGTATCGGCATCGGCTATGCGCCCGGCTATGAAGAAACGAAGCATATACGGGGCGACTCGGGCGTATGGATAACGTCCAACCAGCATTACCCTTCCAAGCTCACTATCCCTTTCAATGTCAATTACCTGCTGGGAAAGGCAGGCAGCCCGCACCGGCTGGAACTAGGCCTGGGCCTTACCTATATGGACGGGGATGCCAAACTGTTTGACCAGGTCACCACCCGGCATACCTGGCTGGTAATGGGTACGGTGGGGTACCGGCGGTTTTACTTCCACAACCGGCTGATGTGGAAAATAGCCTTTACGCCGGTGATCTCGCTGGATGCCGATTACCCGCTGCCCTATGCGGAAGGCGGGATCGGGCTGCGGTTCTGAGCCTAGCCGTACAGCTCCAGGTGTATATCCTTCCGGTCGTACCCCATGGCCAGTATGCGCTGCTTGGCCTCATCGATCATGGCTTTCCAGCCGCAGAGAAAAAAGTAGGCCGGTTTCCGGTCAGCCAGCATTTCCTCGTACACCGTGTGCACGTAGCCTTTACGGCCGGTCCAGGAGGGGGAATCTTCCCGGGATAAGGTGGGGATATATTGAAAATCAGGGAGTTCCTGCTGCAATTGCTGCATCTCATCCGGGTACAGCAGGTCTTTTATGTACCGGCTGCCATAGATCAGGTAGATGTTCCGGTGCGGCACCTGGTGTTTGTGAATAAAATGCGCCATGGACCGGAAGGGCGCTATGCCCGTGCCGGTACAGATCAGGAACAGGTCCCGGTCCAGCGCTTCCGGCAGTATGAATACGCCCAGCGGGCCCCGCAGCAGCAGCTCGCTGCCCTCTCTTACCTCGTTGAAGAGGTAGGTGGTGCCTGCCCCGCCTTCCAGCAGCACGATCACCAGCTCGATGGTGTTGCTACCATTCGGGCAGGAGGCGATGGAATAGCTGCGCCAGCGTTTGTTCTTCTTTTCGTGGATGGGCAGGTCCAGGGTAACAAACTGCCCCGGTTTGAAATCAAAAGGCTCCTTATCAGGGACCTGGATCCAGAAGCGGCGCGTATTATGCGTTTCGTTTACGATTTTGGTGACGTAACCGTTATGCCATTGCTCCAGCATTTTGTATCAGGTGTTTACTGTAATTTAAGGAAAATCCAACTTATTCTTATCTTTGCACCCTTCATGAATCTACAGGGTGTTTTACAACTGTACCAACGGGACGCCCGCCTGCAGCAACTGGTAAAAGGATTACAATTGCCCGTGCCGCAATATTTCCAGTTAACCGGGCTTACAGGCAGCGCCGTGAATTTTGTGTCCGTTGGTACCTGGCAACATGCAGAAAATGCGAACCATCTCTTTATTCTAAATGATAAAGAAGAGGCAGCCTATTTCCATAACGATCTGGAACAGCTAAGCCAGGCACTCGACATCTTTTACTTCCCCGATTCATTCAAAAAGACCGGCCAGTTCCAGGAGCTGAACAGCAGCCATAGCATGCTGCGCACAGAAGCGCTCATGAAATTCTCCGGCGACCAGCGCAAAAAAATGCTGGTCACCTACCCGGAGGCCTTATGGGAAAAAGTAGCCGGCTCCGCGGCCTTCGGCGCCAATATGGTGCAGTTGAAGGTGGCAGATGTGCTGAAAGTGGACGAGTTGCTGGAAAAGCTGGTGAGCTGGGGCTTCCACCATACGGATTTTGTATATGAGCCGGGGCAGTTTGCCCAGCGCGGCGGTATACTGGATATTTATTCTTTTGGCAATGACAAGCCTTACCGGATTGAGCTGTTTGGCGAGGACATCGATTCCATTCGCCTGTTTGATCCCGAGACCCAGTTGAGCGAGCGCAAGCTGAGCCAGGTAACGCTCATCGCCAACATGGATACCCGCGCGGCGGACCATCTCCGGACCTCCCTGCTGGAATTCCTGCCGGCCAATACCATTGTATGGATCAAGGACCCCGCCTATGTGCAGGAGGTGGTGCAGCAGATGGAGCAGCGGCTGGACGACTGGCTGCAAACCGGGCAAAAGGTGAAGGTAGATGAAGAGGAGGACATGACCCTGACCGAAGACGATTTTACAAAGGCATCCGTGCTGATGGAGCAGTTGCTGCAAAGGCACTGCATTGTGTTCGGCAACCGGCGCTGGTGGGAAGAGACCGGCCGCCCTGCCACGGTGCTGGCCTTTGACACGCAGGAGCAGCCCGTGTTTAACCGGCAGTTTGAAATGCTGCTGAAAGACCTGGACCGCCATAACAGCGATCAATACACCCTGTTCATCTTTGCAGACAATGCCCGCCAACTGGAAAGGCTGCGCAGCATTTTCGAGGACCTGAAAGCGCAGTTTGTTTTCTACCCGATACCGGTGGCGCTGGGCCAGGGCTTTATTGACCATAACCTGAAGATCGTTTGCTATACCGATCACCAGATATTCCAGCGCTATCATAAGTACAAGGTAAAACAGGCGTATAACAAGAATAAGGCGATCACGCTTAAAACCCTGCGGGAGCTGCAGGCCGGCGATTTTGTCACGCACATTGATCATGGCGTGGGCATGTACAGCGGCCTGCAGAAAATAGAGGTAGGCGGTAAAATGCAGGAGGCCATCCGCATTATTTACAAGAACAATGACCTGCTGTATGTAAACATCAACTCCCTGCACAAGATCAGCAAGTATACCGGCAAGGAAGGCGTGGAGCCGCGGGTGAACAAGCTGGGCAGCGATGCCTGGGACAAGCTGAAGGAAAAGGCCAAAACCCAGGTAAAGGATATCGCCAAGGACCTGATACGCCTGTACGCCGCGCGCAAGGCGCAGCAGGGCTTTGCACACTCGCCGGACACCTACCTGCAAACCGAGCTGGAAGCGTCCTTTATTTACGACGATACGCCGGACCAGAGCAAGGCCACCGCAGATGTGAAGCGGGATATGGAATCGCCCAGCCCCATGGACCGCCTGGTGTGCGGCGATGTAGGCTTCGGTAAAACGGAAGTAGCGGTAAGGGCCGCCTTCAAAAGCCTGGTGGATGGCAAGCAGGCCGCCGTGCTGGTGCCCACTACCATCCTGGCTTTCCAGCACTACAAAACCTTTTCCGACCGCCTGAAGGATTTCCCCTGCACGGTAGACTACCTGAACCGGTTCAAGTCCGCAAAGGAAAAGAAAGAAACCCTGCAGCGGCTGGCCGAAGGCAAGATCGATATAATTGTAGGCACCCACGCCCTGCTGAGCAAGGACGTAAAGTTCAAAGACCTGGGCGTGCTGATAGTGGATGAGGAACAGAAGTTCGGCGTGTCCGCCAAGGAGAAGCTGAAGCAGATCAAGGTGAACGTAGATACGCTCACCCTAACGGCAACGCCTATACCAAGAACCCTGCAGTTCTCCCTGATGGGCGCCCGCGATCTTTCCATCATCAACACCCCGCCACCCAACCGGCAGGCCATAGAAACGGAAGTGCATGTGTTTGACCATGACCTGATCCGTGATGCGATCTATTTTGAAACAGAGCGCGGCGGCCAGGTGTATTTTATCCATAACCGCGTGCAGGGCCTGGGAGAAATGGCCGGGCTGATTCAGGGACTGTGCCCGGACCTGTCCATTGCCACGGCGCACGGCCAACTGGAAGGCCACAAGCTGGAGGAGGTGATACTGGACTTCATAGACCGCAAATACGATGTGCTGGTATGTACCAACATCGTGGAGAGCGGGGTGGATATTCCCAACGCCAATACCATCATCATCAATAATGCGCACCACTTCGGGTTGAGCGACCTGCACCAGTTGCGCGGGCGCGTGGGCCGCAGCAACAAAAAGGCGTTCTGCTACCTGCTGGCGCCGCCGGTGAGCACCCTGCCGGCAGACAGCCGCAAGCGCCTGCAAACCCTGGAGCAGCACAGTGAGCTGGGCAGCGGTTTCCAGATATCCATGCGCGACCTGGATATACGCGGCGCCGGTAACCTGCTGGGCGCAGAACAGAGCGGGTTTGTAGCGGAGATAGGCTTTGACATGTACCAGAAAATACTGGATGAAGCCATCCGCGAGCTGAAGCAGAACGAGTTCCGTGACCTGTTCAAGGAACAGTTGGAGCAGAAAAAGGATTTTGTAAGCGACTGTACCATCGATACCGACCTGGAAATACTGATACCGGACAGCTACGTGGAAAGCATACAGGAACGCCTGAACCTGTACCAGGAGCTGGACAACATTATGGCGGAAGACAAGTTGCAGGCATTTGCCGCCGGCCTGCAGGACCGCTTTGGCCCCCTGCCGGAGCCGGTGGAGGACCTGCTGACCACTATCCGTTGCCGTTGGATGGCCATTGCACTGGGCTTCGAAAAAATGATGCTGAAAGAAGAAACACTGCGCTGTTACTTCATCAATAACCCGGACTCCCCCTATTTTGAATCGCCCACGTTTAACCACATACTTACCTATGTGCAAACCCGGGTGAACAATGCCCGCCTGAAGCAGGTAGGCAAGAACTTCATGCTGGTAGTGTCCCGCATCCGCTCCATGAACGACCTGTACGCCTTCCTGAAAGGAATGGAAGACGCCAGGCAGTAAGGCTGTAACTTATTTTTCCCCCATACGTTTCATGCACACCATACGCCCGCAAAAGGAATTGCGGGAATTTTTTTCTGCCTTTTATGGAATACTGTAGAGAAACTGCATCATGCTTCTGAAAACAGCGATAGCTGAAAATACACCAAGTAAAAAAACTAAAACAATACAGCGATGAAAAAAGCAACATTATTATTAGCAGGATTATTCTTAGCATGCAGCGCCTGGGCCCAGCAAACGGACAGCAAACCGCCCGTGAAGAAAATAGAAGTGAACGGCTCTGCTGAAATAGAGATCACACCGGACGAGATCTACCTGGACATTGCCTTAAAAGAATACTATAAGAACAAAACTACCAAAGTGGATATCAGCACGCTGGAAAAGCAATTGCAGCAGGCGGTAGCCGATGCCGGTATCCCCAGGGAAAGCCTGACCATTGAGAATGTATACGGCACCAACTATGACTGGTGGTGGCGCAAAAAGAAGAACGACCCCGATTTCCTGGCGCGCAAGAAATACCGGCTGAAGCTGAACAAGCTGGATAAGACCAACATTATACTGGCCGCTGTAGATGAAGAAGGGATTGAAAGCGTGAACATTGCTTCCTATACTCACAGCAAAATGGAGGAATACCGCAAAGAGGCGAAAATAAAGGCTTTGCAGGCCGCCAAGGCCAAAGCGGCTTACCTGCTGGGCGCTATTGACGAACAAATAGCCGGTGTGCTGGAAGTGCAGGAGATCAATACCGACCATTATACCGATGTGCGCCCCTATGTGGCCAACATGCTGGAAATGAAAGCGGCATCCGCTGCGCCTGCCGCTTCCGATATTGATTTCAAGACCATTAAGGTGAGAGCGGAAATAAGGGCCGTGTTTGGCATTAAATAACTATCCAGGTGTGCCACCCCTCAAAGATGTGGCACACCTTTTGTCATATATGGTTAAAACCATATGTTATGCGTAGTCACATGAAAATAGGGAAGCATGCCGTACAATCCGGCGCCGTTTTAACGGGCATCAGCGTAGGTTTAGCCATCGGGGCCGGTATATTGGGATGGATGTGGAAAAAGCGGCACGATGCACAGGGACAGCATAACCTCTTTAATAAGAGAGGCCGCAGGTGGCCGCAGGCGGTACCGGTGAAATAAGATCAGCCATTAGCCATTAGCTCAAAAAAAAGCCCCGCCTGGAAAAGCGGGGCATGCCGATGGAAAAAGATTTCAAAAAAAAACGATGATCTAGTTAATGTTGACTTTAAAAGTCCCGTCCGTTAATGGCTTTTCGTTTTCACCACTTTCTGTTAATGTGCCGCTGAAAGTACCTTCGGCACGTGTACTATTGATGCTGGTAATTTCTACTGTCATATTAGTGCCGAGATAACCGGCGCTGAGCGAGTCCTGTACAGGCATCAGCGACATGGTAGAACCGCTGTAAGTACCCATGGTGAGCGTGGAATCCGGTGAAATGATCATCAGTTGCATGTGCTCCTGGAAATTATTGGTAAGCCCGTCCACTACCAGTACCCGCTGGCCTGCCACTACGGTATCTGTTAAGAAGGCAGTGGTAGCGTGGGAAACATATTCCTTACCATTAAAAGTGAAGGAGAACTGTGTATCCGGTTGAGCATCATCCTTGTCACATGCACTGAAGATCATTGTAGCAACCATTAACATGGCTGCACCACGGATTAATTTCATAGGTATAGGTTTATCTCAGTTGGTATAGGTATAAATACGGCTGCAAGATAGGAAGATTTCTGATAGATTATATAAAAAACCTATAAGTTTTTTTAATAAAATAACGGTTTTTTCTATACTTTTTTGATAATCAGCAAGTCACATAAAAAAACAACCCCGGGAATTTCCCGGGGTTGTTTTTTTATGTGAAATCCCAAAATCCAAATTCCAAATTTCAAACCGGCGACAGTGGCCTAACTATCCGAAACAACATAATGTTATTGGTGGCCTGCCCACATTTTGGGATTTGGGATTTCTATTTTGGAATTTTTTATCACGCATCAATCTTCGCATACTTGGCGTGCGACTCGATGAACTCCCTGCGCGGAGGTACTTCATCCCCCATCAGCATGCTGAATATGCGGTCTGCTTCCGCAGCGCTTTCAATGGTTACCTGTTTCAGGGTGCGGTTGTCAGGATTCAGGGTGGTTTCCCATAGCTGTTCCGCGTTCATCTCACCCAGACCTTTATAACGCTGTATGGTCACACTGTCTTCCTTACCGCCGGCCAGGGTAGCTACGGCTGCTTTACGCTGTTCTTCCGTCCAGGCATAGATCTGTTCCTTCCCTTTTTTCACCAGGTACAGCGGCGGCTGTGCAATGTATACATAACCCTGTTCTACCAGCGCTTTCATGTAGCGGAACACGAAGGTGAGTATCAGCGTGGCAATGTGGCTACCGTCCACGTCGGCATCCGTCATGATGATCAGCTTGTGATACCGCAGCTTGCTCAGGTTCAGCGCCTTGTCATCTTCTTCCGTACCAATGGTCACGCCCAGCGCCGTAAATATGTTCTTGATCTCTTCGTTCTCATAGATCTTGTGCTCCATGGCCTTTTCCACGTTCAGGATCTTACCCCGCAAGGGCAGGATGGCCTGGAAAGCACGGTTGCGGCCCTGTTTGGCAGTACCGCCTGCGGAGTCACCTTCCACCAGGTACAGTTCGCATTTTTCAGGATCATTCTCAGAGCAGTCGGCCAGCTTACCCGGTAAACCGCTGCCGGTCAGCACGCTTTTGCGTTGCACCAGTTGCCGGGCTTTGCGGGCCGCCTCACGGGCCTGCGCCGCCAGCACCACTTTATTGATCACCGTCCTGGCCTCTTTGGGATGCTCTTCCAGGTAGGCGTTCAGCACATCCGCCACCGCGCTGTCCACCACGCCCATTACGTCGGAGTTGCCCAGCTTGGTTTTGGTCTGCCCCTCAAACTGCGGCTCCGGTACCTTCACGCTTACAATGGCGCTCAGCCCTTCGCGGAAGTCATCGCCAGTTACCTCTATTTTGGATTTCTCGAACAGTTTGTTCCGGTCGCCATAGGTTTTGAACACCCGGGTGATGGCGCGGCGGAAACCGGCCACGTGCGTACCGCCTTCTATGGTGTTGATATTATTAACGTAGGAGAAAATGTTCTCGCTGAAAGAGTCGTTGTACTGCAGGGACACTTCCACCGCTACATTGGAAGGGGCGTCGTGCGCTTCTATAAAGATGGGAGCGGGCAGCAGGGAATTACGCCGGCCGTTGCGGTCCAGCATCTGTACAAACTCCATGATACCGCCTTCGCTGTAAAAGGTTTCGCTCAGTACATTGCCCTGCTCGTCCTTTTCGCGTTCGTCCGTCAGGGTGATCCTGATTTTACGGTTCAGGTAAGCCAGTTCACGCAGGCGGCCTGCCAGTATTTCGCGGTTATAGGAGGTTTCCGTGAATATCTCGCCATCCGGCTTGAAATGCGTGGTGGTACCGGTATCGGTGGTAGCGCCTATTTCGCGTACGGCATACTGCGGTACGCCGCGGTGGTATTCCTGTTCAAATATTTTTCCTTCGCGGTGCACGGTTACATGCAGCACGGTGCTCAGCGCGTTTACGCAGCTTACGCCTACGCCGTGCAGACCGCCGGATACTTTATAGGTGTTCTTGTCAAACTTACCCCCTGCGTGCAGCACGGTCATTACTACTTCCAGGGCGGAACGGCCTTCCTTGGTGTTTATACCGGTGGGAATGCCACGGCCGTCGTCCTTTACGCGGATGGAGTTATCTTCGCAAATGGTTACATCAATGTTCTTGCAGTAGCCTGCAAGCGCTTCGTCAATAGAGTTGTCCACTACTTCATACACCAGGTGATGCAACCCTTTAACACCGATATCGCCTATATACATGGCCGGACGCTTACGTACCGCTTCCAGACCTTCCAATACCTGAATGCTGTCCGCATCATACCCGTTATTGGCAGCGGCGGCAGTTATTTGCGCTAATTCTTCGCTCATATCTTGATGTAAAATGCTAATTGATTAAATGTCTCGTGAATTGTGCAAATATACGGAAAATGGGCCTCAATTCCATAAAAAACCGGCTGTTTTTCAGGGGGATGGACAGGGGATATTTTGCACATTTTAAATTGGAAAACCTCCTGAAATCGCAATTTCTTTCACACCGGTGAACAGGGTTTTCCATACCAGGTTGAAGAATGACTTGCGCGGATCGCGGGTAAAATGCGGGTGCGCCACGTGCAGCTTGCCATCGCGGGGATTGCTGTTATTAATGGCAATGGCATTGGCAAACAGGCTCAACAACCCTTTCCGCTTGATCTCCCTGCTGTCGTTGTCTTTTTTGAGGATGCTGATACGTAAATTGTCGTATATCATTTTCACCTCGCCGGAAGCATCCTTTTCATCGCCCTGCATATGAAAGGATACCTCTTTTATATTGGCGGACCGGATATCTACCAGGCCCAGGGGGCGGGTAATGGGCGTCAGCTCCCGCCCGTCCATATCTTTCAGTTGGCCGGACACGGCAAAGCCCCCGCGCGGATGGTCCAGGAAAAAATCGAACCGTGCCTGCAGCTTGCCGCTTTTCATAAATACGCCATCCATATCTGCTATGCAATGGCTGTTTTTGGCGATCATGGCCTTCATATTCGTTATGTTCCGGAACACGCCGTGCACCTGTTTAAAATGCAGGGTGCCAGCTTCCTGCGATTTGGGATTGATCTCCGTGTACGATATATCCACGCGGTTGCCTATCAGGGAGTCCACCATAACGGGCAGGGCCAGCTTTTGCAACAACTGGTGGGGGTATTGCCCTGTTTTTACCTCGCCGGACATGGGCAGGCTGCGGTTATGGTAGATATTAAAGGTACCGCTCCCGATGTCCACTTTCCGGGCCCGGATCTGCTGTTTTTGCAGCAGCGAGTCCGGCTGCAGCTCGTTCACCACAATGGTGTTCAGCTCCACATCAAAACGGTCGCGCTGCACCTTTACCTTTTTATCGAAGTCGGCCGGGCTGTAGCGGGGTTCCGCGCTGAACTGCCCTACACGCAGGGACCGTTCCGCAGCATCGTAGCTCACATCGCGCACGATCATCCAGTACAGGCTGTCCGGGGTGCGGTAACGGTAGTCCCGGAGGTACAACTGGTAATTGCGCGCATACAGGAAGCGGGAGGGATCTTCCATGGCCACGGAATCTATCAGCAGGTCTTTTACGTGTATGCTCAGGTTGTGCAGTTGCCGCACCACCAGCCCGCTGTCCTTTTTTATATAGGTGTATTTCAGGTTGGAGCTGTCCAGCAGCAGGGTGCCGATGTGCAGCGACCTGATACGGGAAGAAAGGTGCTCGTAGGCAGAGCGGTGTTTGGAGGTGTCCACATTCCGGGTATTTTGTTCCAGCACAATGCTGGGGTTTTGCAGCACCAGCGTACCGGCGCTCACCTCTTTCCGGAAAAAATAGCGCCACACCTTGAAGTACCGCAGGGCCACCCGGTCTGCACTGAAGGCGTACAGGAGGGTAGGTGCCTTCCGGGTGGCCTGCAGGCGCTGGTACACGGCGGTGTCCCGCACCAGGCTTACACTGTCCAGGGTAAGGCTGCCGCTGAGTATGTTCAGGTGCACCCCGTCGTAACGCAGCGTGTAGAGGCTGTCGGACATTTCCGTTACATACTCCTTTAACTGGCTCCGCAAAGTGTTGCTCCAGCGCTGGCTCAGGTACAGGGCTACACCGGCCATGATCAGCGCCAGCATACCTATGATAATCAATGTACGTTTGATATATTTCTTCAGGTTAGACGGTTGCTGCATAAACATATTATAACGAAATCCATACCAAATTACTTAATAATGAGGAAGAACAGGTTGTGGATGAGCTGTAGATTTTTTTCTACAACTATCACCTCAGTGTCATAGTTCCGGCGCCGGGGAGATGAGCTGTTTGTTAAATAAAAGTGAATGCCTAATTTTGAGAGGTTTTTAATTACAGTTTTTGAAGGAGCTACAGGATATATTAACAATGGCCATTCCGCAACCGGCAATGAGCGATCAGCTACAACTGGCTGAGGATGATGTTGTTAATGTGCCTGACTGCCTGGATTTTACCCTGCAGCGCTTCACGTATGAGCGGCCGCTGCCGGTGGAGGATGTGGCTATGGTAGTGTACCAGCCTGCCAAAAGAGGCAAGTCCGCCGCCATAGAGCTGCGTTACTGCGTAGCGGGCAACAAATACTGTCAGAACCCTTCCTGTACGGACCGCCTGTGCGCCAAGGGGCATACAGCCGGGAACTGCTCTGACAAGGTTTCTTCCGTAGACCTGATCACCGTGCGCTTTCAGCCGGCCTTTATACAGTCCCTGCAAAAGGGCGCAACCAACAGCACCGCGCTGTTTGAGCTGCAATCCCGTAAGCCCTTTGTGAAGACGATACAACCCTGCACCAAATCCAAAACGGTGCTGGAGCAGATGGTGCATCACAATTATGAAGGGGTGCTGAAACACATTTTCCTGCAAAGCAAGGCGCTGGAATTATTGCTGTTCAGCTCAGACCAGTTCATGCAGAACGATACGGACGAACGCTATGGCTGCCGCTTCCTGACCCATATGGAAGACCGGGAAAAGATAGAAAAGGCCCGGAGCATCCTGCTGGAGCAACTGGATTCCCCCATTACCATCCGCGACCTGGCCCGCCGGGTAGCCATGAATGAGTGTTATCTGAAAAAAGGCTTCAAGGCCATGTACGGCACCACTATTTACGATTACTTCCAGAAGGAGCGTATGGAAAAGGCCAAGAGCCTGTTGTATGAAAAAGGCATGTCTGTATCAGATGTGGCCATCCTGATGGGGTACTCCTGCATCTCCCATTTCTCTACTGCTTTCAAGAAGCACACCGGCTTAAAACCCTGTGAGCTGCTGCTCCGGTAAGGCCTTTAATCATCTGCACATCAGCCGGTTAACACACTCCTTTTTCAATTTTCCCTTTTCGATCATTTCTTTTCCCGATTGCGTAAGCCCCGAAAAAATATTTGCTGTTCCTTTGTATCACGATCGGCAGATATCTATCCCGATTTTATAAGCTTCCTTATCAGATTTGACCAGAGGAGGGAAGCTTACCAGGCAATAAGTGAGTAAAGCCATAAAATATATCATTGCACTACATTCTTCAAACACCATTGAAACTTCATGTGCACGTTGCCGGTAAGTTTTCCGCCTCAAACAAAAAGCCATCGCCCGCGGGTGATGGCTTTTTGTTTAAATAAGCTACATGCTTTCACCTTTCACTAAAAAGAAAAAACCCCGCCCAAAAGAGCAGGGTCTGTCCTATTTATCCCTATACCTATGAAATACGAATTTGAATGTGTAACTATTCTGTAATGGTACCGGCCTCATTTACCAACACCGCCTTGTCTGTACCATTATCCTGAATATTTACTTTATAATAAGCGGCCACATCAGCTCTCTCTATCTTCCATCCATCTTTCACGGTGGCGCCCGGATACTTTGTTTTTAATGTGCTGGCTACTGTTTCCGGTAGCTTTTCAGCGGTATATTCGCTGCGGGTGGCTACCCAGTTGCCGTCGGCCGTATATTCTACGGTGGTCTTCACATCATCCTTTGCAAAAATGGCCACCCAGTTGTCAGCACCGCGCTTACTCCATTTAGCATCTGCTACATCTGCAAAGTGCTGGGCGAATGCATTTTTTACAGGCACCGGCGCAGCGATCGTTTTTGCAGCAGTATGCTTGCTTTTTTTAACAGATTTGTGTTGTGCAAAAGTTATGCCGGAAGTGAACAATGCAGCGCAAAAAAATAACATCAACTTTTTCATATCAGATATGGTTTCTCCGTTTTCTCCGTTGGGTTAAGTTTTCAATACTTCAGGTTTTTCTTCCAGGCTAAAGCTAAAACAGTGCCAAAAAAATCAAAGATATTGATACCGAGCGTAAAAATAGCAAAAAAATTAAAAAAAACACAGGGATCAATACTTTTTACCCTAAATAATTTGAAAGCAAACTACAACGGTGCCAGCCTATTTTCGTAACTTTGCACAATTTTAAATTAATATTCGTCCCTTATTAACGCCAAAAGGCGGAAATTGTTTTATGGCCAGTCAATATCAGGAATATAATCAACTGAATTTACCAGAGATCGGGAAAGATATATTGCAACAATGGGAGGCCCGCAAGGCATTTGAGAAAAGTGTGGAGTTGCGTGAAGGCGCCGCTCCTTTTGTGTTCTATGAAGGCCCCCCCAGCGCCAACGGTTTGCCTGGTATTCACCATGTTATTTCCCGTACCCTGAAGGACCTGGTGTGCCGTTATAAAACAATGCGCGGGTACCAGGTAAAACGCAAGGGCGGCTGGGATACCCATGGCCTGCCGGTAGAGTTGGGGGTGGAAAAAAGCCTGGGCATTACCAAGGAGGACATCGGGAAGAAAATATCCATCGCAGAATATAATGAGACCTGCCGCCGCGAGGTACTGAAGTATAAGGACAAATGGGACGACCTTACCCGCCAGATGGGCTACTGGGTGGACCTGCAGGATCCTTATATCACCTTCCAGAATGAATATATTGAGAGCCTTTGGTGGGGCCTGCAGCAATTATACAAGAAGGGCCTGCTGTACAAGAGCGTGAGCATACAGCCCTATTCCCCCGCAGCCGGCACAGGGCTCAGCTCCCATGAGCTGAACCAGCCCGGAACTTATAAAGATGTAAAAGATACTACCATAGTGGCCATGTTCAGGGCCCTGGAATCCGACCGCTCCAGGTTCCTGTTTGAAGCCGCCGGTACCGACCAGGTGTTTTTCCTGGCCTGGACCACCACCCCCTGGACCCTCCCTTCCAACCTGGGCCTTACTGTAGGCGCCAATATTGAATATGCGCTGGTGCGTACTTTCAACCCCTACACCCATCTGCCCATTTGCGTGATACTGGCCAAAGACCTGGTAGAGCGCCATTTCAAAAAAGAAGGGGAGGACGGCGATTTTGACGCCTATAAGGAAGGAGACAAGATCATTCCCTGGCAGGTACTGGCCGTTTGCAGGGGCAGCCAACTGGAACATATCCGCTATGAGCAATTGCTGCCCTACGCCCGGCCGGAGGAAGGCGACCCCTTCCGCGTGCTGATAGGCGACTTTGTAACGACGGAAGACGGTACCGGTATTGTACACACGGCGCCGGCCTTTGGTGCGGACGATAACCGCGTAGGTAAAAAATATGGTATCGGCATACTGACCCTGGTAGACCGGCAAGGCAAGTTCCTGGATAATGTAGGTGAATTTGCCGGCCGCTATGTAAAGAACTATAAGGATGATCCCGGCTATAAGGATGTGGACGTGGACATTGCCGTGAAGCTGAAAAAAGAGAACCGCGCCTTTAAGGTAGAGAAATACGAGCACACCTATCCCCACTGCTGGCGTACGGACAAACCGGTGCTGTACTATCCGCTGGACGCCTGGTTTATCCGCACCACCGCACTGAAAGACCGTATGGTGGCGCTGAACCAAGCCATTAACTGGAAGCCGGCTGCTACCGGCACCGGCCGCTTTGGCAACTGGCTGGAGAATATGGTGGACTGGAACCTGAGCCGCAGCCGCTACTGGGGCACCCCGCTGCCGGTTTGGCGTACGGAAGATGGAAGTGAGGAGAAATGCATCGGTTCTATTGCGGAATTAAGGAAGGAGTTGCAAAAGTCCTTTGAAGCAGGAGTGATGAAATATGAAGCTGGAAATATGAAGTATGAAGCCGGAAAGGAAGGAGCACAGGATCATACTTCTCTTACTTCATATATCGAACATCTTACTTCCGACCTGCACAAGCCTTACGTGGACGATATTATACTGGTAAGCGACAGCGGCCAGCCCATGCGCAGGGAGCCGGACCTGATAGACGTGTGGTTTGACAGCGGCGCCATGCCCTATGCGCAGTGGCACTACCCCTTTGAGCTGCAGGACGTTTTCAACAAGAATTTCCCTGCAGACTTTATCTGCGAAGGCGTGGACCAGACCCGTGGCTGGTTCTATACCCTGCATGCCCTCGCCGTGATGCTGTTTGACAATGTGGCTTACAAGACCGTGGTGTCCAACGGCCTGGTGCTGGACAAGAACGGCAACAAGATGAGCAAGCGCCTGGGCAACGTGGTAGACCCTTTCAAGACCATTGCAAACTTCGGGGCAGACGCCACCCGCTGGTACCTGGTCACCAATGCATCGCCCTGGGACAGCATGAAGTTTGATATAGAAGGTATCCGGGAAGTACAGCGCAAACTGTTCTCCACCCTTTATAATACCTATAACTTCTTTGCCATGTATGCCAACCTGGACAGTTTCTCTTTCAAGGAGGCATACATTCCGCTGGAGCAGCGGCCTGAAATAGACCGCTGGATCATCTCCCTGCTCAATACGCTGGTAAAAGACGTGACCGCTTATTTTGACGACTATGAGCCTACCCAGGCCGGCCGTGCCATACAGGAGTTTGTAGACGAGCACCTGAGCAACTGGTACGTGCGCCTGTGCCGTCGCCGGTTCTGGAAAGGGGAGTATGAGCAGGACAAGATATCCGCCTACCAGACCTTATATGAGTGCCTGGAAAAGATTGCCCAGATGATGGCGCCGGTATCGCCCTTTTTTGCGGACTGGCTGTTTGGCAACCTGAACCAGGTAAGCCGCCGCCAGGCTGTAGACACTGTACACCATACAGATTTCCCTGCAGCAGTGTCCGCCGCAATAGACAGCGAGCTGGAGGAAAGGATGCAACTGGCCCAGGATATCTCTTCCCTGGTACTGTCGCTCCGCAAGAAGGTGAATATTAAGGTAAGGCAGCCCCTGCAGAAAATATTGATACCTGTACTGAATCCTCATATGCGCGGGCAGATAGAAAAAGTGGAACACCTGATAAAAAGTGAGGTAAATGTGAAAGGTATTGAGTACCTTACAGAAACGGAAGGCTTTATCAAGAAAAAGATCAAGCCTAACTACAAGGCGCTGGGTAGCAAGATGGGAGCAAAAATGAAGGCGGTGGCCGCAGCCATATCCGCTTTCACAGATGCAGATATAGCCGCACTGGAGCGCGAAGGATCTCATAACCTGCTGATAGACAATGAGCAGCTAACTATACAGCTCTCAGATGTAGAGATCATTTCCGAAGATATTCCGGGTTGGACCGTAGCAAATAAAGGCTCGCTTACCGTAGCCCTGGATATTACCATTACACCTCAGTTGCAGGACGAAGGAAACGCCAGGGAACTGGTGAACCGCATACAAAAGATCCGGAAGGATAGCGGTTTTGAGCTAACGGACAGGATTATGGTAAAAGTGGCAGCGGCAGATACCCTCAGGTCGGCGATAATTAACTATAATGACTATATTTGCACGGAAATTTTGGCAGACAGCTTGGAATTAGTGCCGCAATTACAGGATGGTACTGAAATAGAGGTTAATGACCTTAAATTTAATGTATTAGTTAACAAAAAAAGCTAGTCCCATGGCAACAAAGAAGAAGGTTGCTAGCAAAAAAACCCAAAAGGCAGCGCCTGTTAAAAAGAAGGTGGCAGCAACTAAGAAAGTGGCTACTGCAAAGAAGGCTGCTGCCAGGCCCGCCCCTGCAAAAAAGGCAGCGCCGGCCGCCAAGAAAGCAACTGTTAAAAAGGCAGCACCTCCCAAACTGAAGAAACCCGCTGCCAAAAAAGCCGTGGTTAAAAAAACAACAGTTACCAAAGCGGCTCCTTCCAAAAAAGCGACCGCTGCTAAAGCACCTTCGACCCCGGCCAAAAAACAGCTTGTGAAGAAAACTACGGCGCAGCCTGTAAAGACTGTGGCTAAAAAAGCGCCTGCTGTGAAGCAGAAAGCGGTGGCCAAAAGCGTTACCGCCGGGAAAAAAGTAGTAAAACCATTGATTTCAAAGCCAGAAGAAAAAGAAGTTATAATGCCAGTAAAGAAATCAGATAAGGAAAAGGAATCCGGTAAAAAAGCAGCAGCGGAGAAAGCGGAAAAGCCTGTCAAGACCGAAAAGGTGGAAAAGACGCCCGCTTCCAAAGCTGAAAAAACGGATAAACCCGGAAATAAGAACGCTAAGCCCGGCACATTGGTATCTTACCAGCCGGAGTTTACCAAATCCGTGCTGGACCAGCCGGATCAGCCCTCCGGTCCTGTGTATCGATACAGTGATAGCGACCTCCAGGAGTTCAGGGAGCTGATCATGAAGAAGCTGGAAGCTGCTAAAAAAGAGCTCGTATATCTCCAGGGCCTCATTACCCGTAAAGATGAAGCCGGTACGGATGATACCGAGAATAAATATATGAGCATGGAAGACGGCAGCGGCTCACAGGAAAGAGAACAGTTGAACCAGATGGCCAGCCGCCAGATACAGTTCATTGATCACCTGGAAAAAGCCCTGGTGCGTATCGAGAACAAGACCTACGGTATTTGCCGCGTTACCGGCAAGCTCATAGACAAGGCCCGCCTCCGCGCAGTGCCGCATGCTACCCTGAGCATTGAGGCAAAATTGGCTAAGAGCAAGTAGAAAATAAAAAAGAAAAAGTTAAAAATAAAAAAGCTGAAGGCAGCCTTTCAAAAGAAAGCGCTGCCTTTTTGTTGAAAGACAGCGCTGCTATTTTTAACTTTTTCTTTTTTATTTTTTACTTAATTGTCGTTGTTTTTTGATCTGCCTGGAGGCCAGGTATACCAGCCCGGCAGAGGCCAGCACCACCAGGCTGCCGATACCGATGCGCCGCGCCTGCTTTTTGCTGATGGGCGGCAGCTTCAGCCGGAACTTTTCAGGGCTGGCCTGCGCAATGCTCAGCAGCGGGGACAGGTAAGGGCCGGTGATCAGCTTGTCTGCTATCCTTTCCATGCCCGGCGCCAGGGAGTCGAACACCACCCCGATGCCGGCTTCCTTCAAAAGATTGGAATCGTCCGTTCCATTGCCCACGTAGATCACATTCTGCGGCGTAACATGGTATTTCTCCGCAATGTAAGGCAGGATGTGGTCCTTGCTGTACTGCGGCAATGCATCCTGCCCGTTGCCGCCGGGTTGCAGGAAATATTCCGGGATGGTCAGCTCGCCGGTAGCAATGCTGTCGTACAGGTGCAGCCGGTTGGCAAACACGAAATCCATACCCAGCTTATTCTTGACATGGCGCGCTACGCATTCAAACCCATCTGAAATAATACCGCAGGCGTAGCCTCTTTTCTTCAGTTCTTCTACCACTGCTTTAATATCCGGCACCACCGGGATGGCGTCCGCTACCTCCAGCAGCTCCGCCAGGTTGCGGTCGCGGAACAGGGCGGCCGTATGTTCCAGGATGGTTACCGGGTCGGTATAGTGCTCCCTGATCTGCAGCAGGGACAGCTCACAGTCGAAAGCGGCCGCAGCCAGTTCCAGGTAGTCCTGTGTAAAGATGGCCTCGTCCAGGTTGAAGATCACCATCTTGTGCATTTTATCAATGGACTCCAGGATGGAGTACTCCATCTGCTCCCGGATGATATTGATATTGCCCAGTGTTTCCAGGTTATCTTCGGGAATTTTCATGTGCTCCGCCTTGTGCAGGATGGTGCGGGATACCTGCCTGGACATTTTACTGAGCTGCTCCCAGGACTGCATGGCATTTTCCACCCGGCCTATGTTGGCTTCCGCAATGCGCGCGCCCTGTATGTGCATGTCTATCAGCAGCCCTATATCCACGCCATAGTCATTTTCAAACTGTACGCGGGACAGGAAGGATTTGCGGCCGGCTATCATACCGCTCAGCGGTTGCCGGAAATGCGCCAGTCCGGGGAACAGGATGCTTAAGAGCGGCTTGGCCACCAGCTCTGTTACACGGCCGGCCTGCCGCTCGAAATATGACTTTACAAAGTCCGCCTCTTCATTTACAATAGGGTCTGTCAGCAGTTCTACGATGTTATCAGGATAGGTAAGAATGTCGCCGTCTATATACATCACGATATCATGCTTGGCAGCCATCAATCCCTCCCGCATGGATATACCTTTGCCGCGCTGGCTACTGGTAATAATGCGTGCGCCTTCTTCCAGGGCCACTGCCACCGTATTATCATTACTGTTATCATCTACCACAATGATTTCTATTTTACGCGATGTTTTTCTCACCGTTCTGATAACCTGCCGTATGGTGGCCCCTTCATTTAAAACCGGAATAACAATTGAAACCATAGGAAACACTCTTTTGTTTAAAGGTAAATTAATAAACGCTAAAAGGCACCTAAAAATCAGCACAGCACAGTATGCTCCTGGTGCTCAAAAATGGTACCAGCGGCCGGGGAACTGATCTTATCAAATGATGATATGTATACGCCTGTTGCTTACTTGAATTCCTGCATTTCCACGAGACGTTTGTAAATACCGTTGGCGGCGATCAGTTCGTCATGGGTGCCGCGTTCTTTTATCTCGCCTTTGTCCAGCACCACTATTTCGTTGGCATGTTGGATGGTGGAAAGGCGGTGTGCAATTACGATGGTGGTGCGGTTTTCCATCAGCTTGTCCAGGGCTTCCTGCACCAGTTTTTCAGACTCTGTATCCAGTGCAGATGTAGCTTCATCCAGTATCAGTATGGGAGGATTCTTAAAGATGGCCCTGGCGATGGTGAGGCGTTGCCGCTGCCCGCCGCTCAGTTTCATGCCGCGGTCGCCAATGCTGGTATCATAACCGTTTTCCAACTGCACAATAAACTCATGCGCATTGGCAATTTTAGCGGCCTGTATCACCGCCTCGCGGTCTGCTTCCGGCTGCCCGAAGGCGATGTTGTTGAACACGGTATCGTTGAACAGGATGGCCTCTTGCGATACCATGCCCATGAGCCCGCGCACATCCTCCATTTTCAGGTTGCGGATGTCATGTCCGTCAATGCGGATGCTGCCTGCCGTTACATCGTAGAACCGCGGCAGCAGGTCGGCCATGGTGGATTTGCCGGCGCCGCTTTTGCCTACCAGCGCCACCATTTTGCCTTTTTGTATGGTAAGGTCAATATTTTTCAGCACATCCTGCTGCTCATACCGGAAGGCCACTCCCTGGTAACGGATCTCCTGCTCAAAGTGCTGTATGGGCCTGGCATCCGTTTTGTCCTGTATGGATAAAGGAATGTCCAGTATGCGCAGCACCCGCTCGCCGGCCGCCAGCCCGCGTGGCATCACGGCAAAGGCGTTGGCGATGTTCTTGGCAGGTGCAATGATCTGGAAGTACAGGGCAATGTAGGCAATGAAAGCAGAAGCTTTCAGTGTAGTTTGCCCGGACAGGATCAGGTTGCCGGCATAGATCATGATCACGATGATCACCAGCACGCCCATGGTCTCCGACAGCGGGGAGGCCAGCTCGCGCTGGTTTTGTATAGCCCTTACGGTTTGTGCAAAATCATTGTTCTCCTTTTCGAATTTCCTGCGCATGAATCTCTCCGCGTTAAAGGCTTTGATGATGCGGATGCCGGACAGGGTTTCCTCGGTGATGTTCAGTATCTTGCCCAGCAGCCCCTGGCTTACCACGGCCTTCTTTTTCAGGCGCTGCGTGATATTGGAGATCAGGTAGCCGGAAATAGGGAATACCAGCAGCGTAAAGAGGGTGAGCTGCCTGGAAAGGATGAACAGGGTGATAAAGGTGGCGATCACCTGCAGCGGGTCGCGGAACACGGTTTGCAGGGAGGTAACTACGGAGTTCTCTACCTCCACCACGTCGCCGCTGACGGTAGAGAGCAGGTCGCCCTTGCGCTCGTTGTGAAAGAAGCGCAGGGACTGGGAGCTGAACTGGTGATACAGCTTTTCGCGCATTTTCCGCACCATGTTCACCCGCATGCGGGTCAGCACTTTCTGGCTCAGGAAGCCGAACAGGTTCTTCAGCAGCACTGCTACCAGTATTACCAGGCACACGTATACCAACATGCCGAACTTACCCGTGGTATTTACATAATAAGTGAGGTAGTAATAGAAAACGTTCTTGAAATAATCCACGGAAAAAGTAAAGGAAGGCAACTGTGTCACCACTTCCTGCTGGCCCGTGGCAAAAAGCGCGTCCATGAGCGGCATTACCAGCGTGAAACTGAACAGGCTGAAAATTGTATAAAGAAAAATATAAATTATATATTCCGGGACATAATGATGATATGGCCGGGATAATTGCAGTAACCGTAGAAACGTTTTCATTTGTCAATAATGTCTTCTCAAAAGTCAAATGCAGTCGCCTTCGGCTCGTGTCATTTATTCGATGGCTATAATAATTGCTATGGCCTCATGGAACCCCGCGGTTTCATGTATCTTTGTCAGACCAGAATAGTGCGCAAGTTACAAATTACCCGGTGAAGCATGAAAAGTCTTCACTATAAACAGATACACCAATGCAGGAAAGTAAAAGGCAAAAACAAATAGGGCAGTTACTGCAAAAAGAGCTGAGCGACATATTTCAGCGTATGGGGTATAACGTGGTGGAAGGCGGTATGATCTCCATTTCCACGGTTCGTATTACGCCCGATCTGCTGGAGGCCCGGGTATACCTGAGCATGTTCCAGATAAACGAGCCGGCCGCCATGCTGGATAAAATAAAGGAAAGGGGCTGGGAGGTCCGGAAGGAGCTGGGCCTGCGGGTAGGCAAGCAATTGCGCCGCATTCCCGAGCTGACCTTTTTCCTGGACGACACCCTGGACTATGTGTTCCGCATGGAGGAACTGTTCAAAAAGATCCGGGAGGATGATGCAAATAAGGAAAACAAATAAAATTCCCGATCCCGCCATTTGGGAATTTGGGATTTGAGATTTGGAATTTCCCAGGTTTGGGATTTGGAATGTATAACTATGATCTGGCAATTTGCTTCCCGTTACTTCAGGGCCAAGAAATCTACCCATGCTATTAATATTATAGCATGGGTGAGCGTGGCCGCCATTGCCATAGGGGCCGGCGCGCTCATCGTAATACTCAGCGTGTTCAACGGCTTTGAGGGGCTGGTAAAATCGCTGTATTCCTCCTTCTACCCGGCTGTGAAGATCAGCCCGGTCACCGGCAAGACCATCTCCCTTACCCGGGCGCAGCTTGACGAGATATCCTCGCTGCCCGGCGTGGCGTCCTTTTCCGAAGTAATAGAGGAAAAGGCGGTGCTGCGTTTCGGCGAGGACCAGACCATTGCTGTTCTGAAAGGAGTGGACAGCCATTACAACCAGGTAGCCGCCGTAAAGGATAAAATAGTGCGGGGCCGCTTTGACGTGGGCGATGACCTGGCTTACAGGGCGGTACTGGGCATAGAGCTGGAAGCCGCGTTGGGAGTGGATGTAGAGCGCAGCATGGTACCCGTGGACGTATATGTGCCCCGCCGCAGCGCCGGCAGCTTCATGGTGCCCAATGAGGCGCTGAACAGCGGTGTGCTGTATCCCGCAGGCACTTTTGCCATCCAGCAGGAGTTTAACAGCAAATACGTGATCACCCATATTGATTTCATGCGCAAATTGCTGGAGCTGCAGCCGGACCAGATGTCCGCCCTGGAAATTGCTACTACGGCGGACGCGGATGCCAATGCGCTGCGGAACCGTCTGCAGGCCGCCCTGGGTGAGCAATTTAAGGTGCAGACCCGTTATGAACAGAACCAGGCGCTGTATGCCATTATGCAAACGGAAAAATGGGCTGTGTATATTATCCTCAGTTTTATACTGGTGATAGCCGCCTTTAACATGATCGGCTCCTTATCCATGCTGGTCATAGAAAAACAAAAGGACATTACCATCCTGAAGGCGATGGGGGCACGTTACCGCCTGGTCCTGCGTATATTCCTGGCAGAGGGATTGATCATTGCGGGCATAGGCGCTGCCCTGGGGTTTGGGTTGGGAACGCTGGTGTGTGTATTACAGCAACAGTTTGGCATTATCAGGCTGGAAGGCACTTCTTTTCTCGTAGATGCATACCCGGTAAGCATGCATCCTTCGGATTTCCTGCTGGTGAGCGCTACCATTATCATCATTGGCCTGGCTGCCAGTTGGTACCCCGCCAAAAAGGCCGCTGCGCAAAGTATTGAATTGAAGGCAACTTAAAAGAGAAAGGTGAATAATGGTATTCACCTTTCTCTTTTCACTCTTTTATTAATAGTCTCCTAAAGAAGTTTCCGGCAACTGGGTCAGCGCTTTGGCCAGTTGCTCGTCGCTGGGTGCTATACCGTGCCATTCGTGGTGGCCTTCCATGAAGTCCACTCCTTTGCCCATCACGGTTTTCATGAGGATGGCAATGGGCTGTCCCTGGCCGGTAAGGCTCTTCGCCTTTTCCAGGGTGGCCACTACTTCGTCCATATCATTACCGTTCATGTGCAGCACTTTCCAGCCAAATGCGGTGAACTTGGCATCCAGGTCGCCCAGGCCGCCTACCTGCTCGGTAGGGCCGTCTATCTGCTGCCCGTTCCAGTCTACCGTAATAATAAGGTTATCCACCTTATGGTGCGGTGCAAACAGGATGGCTTCCCATACCTGCCCTTCTTCCAGCTCCCCGTCGCCATGCAGGGAAAACACCAGGTGTTTGTCGTTATTCAGTTTTTTGGTCAGCGCAGCACCGATGGCCACGCTCATGCCCTGTCCCAGCGATCCGGTAGCAACCCTTACACCCGGCAGGTGCTCATGGGTAGTAGGGTGGCCCTGCAGGCGGGAATCGATCTTGCGGAAGGTATGCAGCTCGGAGGTGGGAAAATATCCTGATCTCGCCAGCGCGCTGTAGTACACGGGTGATATGTGCCCGTTGGACAGTACGAACACATCTTCGTTCTTTGCATCCATGTCAAAGGGCTGGGGATTGTGCTGCATCACCTTGAAAAAAAGCGCGGTGAAATAATCTGTGCAGCCCAGAGAACCGCCAGGGTGGCCGCTTTGCACGGCATGCACCATACGTACTATATCCCTTCTGATCTGTGTAGCTATTTCTTTCAGCTGTGGCATGATAGTTGCATTTTTTTTATAAGTGACAAAACTAAGAGATATTTACCAAGATTTAGAGGGGTGTTACACAATCTTTTTGCGAAATCGTGTCCGGGGCTTCTAAGTTCTTTGGATTTTGAAATTTTATTGATATTCATTTAATTGAATTTAATATCTTTGTATAATCTGGTATTATAACCCCCTACTGATGGAGAATGTATTAATTGCAAGCGTCCTGAGTTTTGTTGTAACCTATTTTGCAATTCCCGTGCTGATAAAGGTTGCGGAATTGAAACATTTGTACGACGAACCGGATGAACGAAAGTCACATAAGTCCAAGATCCCTACCCTGGGCGGGATTGGCTTTTTTGCTGGTTTTGTGATGGCTGCCGCAGTTTGCGCGCCTTCACAGGCAAATTCCCCTTTCCAATACATGGTGGCTGCCTTCTTTGCCATCTTCATGGTAGGCCTGAAGGATGATATTACCGGTCTTTCCCCCCTGAAAAAACTTATCGGCCAACTGATGGCCTCTTTTGCAGTAATATATCTCGGTAACCTGCAGATAACCAGCATGTACGGCTTCCTGGGGCTTCACACCCTGCCTCCGCAGTTCGGCCTGCTGCTCACCTATTTTACCTTCCTGGTAATCATTAACGCTTTTAACCTTATTGATGGAGTGGATGGGCTGGCCGGCAGCATCGGTATGCTGGTGTCCTGTGTATTAGGGACTTATTTCCTTTACTCCGGCGACCTGCTGTATGCCGTGCTTGGATTTGGCCTGGCCGGCGGCCTGGCGGCGTTCCTGATATTCAACATATCCCCTGCCCGCATCTTTATGGGCGATACCGGGTCCCTGCTGGTAGGACTGGTGAATGCCATCCTGGTTGTAAAGTTTATTGAAGTGGCCGGCAACCCGGCCTCCAAAATACCGGTACAGGCGGTGCCGGCCGTAGCTTTTGCCATACTGATCATACCTTTATTCGATACCTTGCGTGTATTTTCCATTCGTATGCTCAAGGGCAGGTCACCGTTTTCAGCAGACCGTAACCACATTCATCACTACCTGCTGGAACTGAAGCTGAACCATAAGCAAACCACGATGGTGGCCGTTGCTTCCAACATTATTTATATTGCAGCCGCCTTTGCCCTCCAGGACCTGGGGCCCAACTACCTGATGCTGGTAGTGGTAGGCACTGCCGCCGTGTCTACCATGGTGCTTTACCTACTCAAGACGCGGAGAACTGCTCCCAAACCTGTGCCAGCACTGCAAACCGTGCAAACCGTACCTGCCACGCTGCCCCAGGAGCCTGTTTCGTCTAAGCCCAAGATACTCCGGGTAAATCCTGAAGGGATGTTACAAGATAAGTAGACCGCCTGTTCTTTGATGATTAAAAGAAATCCTGTAGGTTTGCAGGCACTTAACTATTTTTTGTTATGCAAGATGATCTCACGCTAATTATGGAAGATGCTACAGATTCGATGGAAAAAGCCATTAAGCACCTGGAAGTAGAGCTTACAAAGATCAGGGCCGGCAAAGCAAACCCACAGATACTGGACGGTATTGCGGTGGATTATTATGGCTCCAGCACCCCGCTGAACCAGGTGGCCAATGTAAGCGTGGCAGATGCCCGTACGCTTACCATCCAGCCCTGGGAAAAGAATATGATCCAGCCCATTGAAAGGGCTATCATTGCTGCCAACATTGGTATCAATCCCCAGAATGACGGGCAGATCATCCGCCTTTTCCTTCCCCCGCTTACCGAAGAGCGCCGCCGCGAACTGGTAAAACGTGCCGCTGCTGAAGGCGAGCAGGCCAAGGTGGCCGTACGCAGCATTCGCCGCGATGCTATCGAGAATATCAAGAAATTACAGAAGGACGGCCTGAGCGAAGATTCCGCCAAAGACGCTGAAGCAGACGTACAGCAACTTACAGACAAATACATCTCTCTTATAGACAAGCACTGTGCTACCAAAGAGAAAGAGATCATGGCTATTTAAAAAGAAAAAGTAAAAAATTAGAAATAAAAAAGTGGAGGCAGCCTTTCATAAGAAAGCGCTGCCTTTTTATTTTTTTACTTTTTACTTACAAGCGCTACTCCCGCGAATATCACTCCCAGGCAGGCTACCTGCAGCCAGGTAATATCTTCCCCTGCCAGCAAGCCCCAGCCAATGGCCACTATCGGCAATGCATAAGTCACCATGGAAGCAAATACGGTTCCCGCTTTTTGTATCAGGATGTAGAACAGCACGGTGGCAATGCCGCTGCCAAAAATACCCAGCGTGGAAGCAGCCGCCAGTGATTTCCAGGGCGCCTGCGCTCCCGCAAACAGCGGGAAGAAATGGCTGCCTATCAATACAGGCAGGGCAAACAGCGCACAGAAGAACAATGCAATGGCGCTCAACTGTATAGAGCTGAACCCTTTGAGGTAATGATGCACCAGGCCGATGTTCACCCCATAGCAAACGGTGGCCAGCAGCACAAAAAAGCCGTAATACCAGTAACCGGTGCTTACCCCTTTAATAGCAAAAAGCCCTACTACCCCCAGCAATCCAATGCTGATGCCCGCCAGTTGCCGTTTTTCAAACGGCGCCTTGAAGATCACCAGGCCCGCCAGCAGCGCCATCAGCGGAGTGAGGGAGTTCAGGATACCGGCCAGTGCGCTGTCTATCCGGGTTTCCGCCAGGCAAAAGAGGTAGGCCGGGATGCCGTTGCCCAGTATGCCGGAAAGGATGATGAACGGCAGTTTGCTGCGCGGCGTTTGCCGGATATACTTCAGGAAAAAGGGCAGCAGCGTAAGCCCGGCCGCTACCAGCCGCACGCTGGCCACCTGGTAGGACGCCAGGCCTTCCATTCCTATTTTCATTAAAATAAAAGAGCTGCCCCAGGTAAGGCTTAGCAGCAGAAAGATGCTCCAGTGAGTAATGCGTTTATCCAAGACGGTGTGGTTGAGGGCACAAATGTCCGTATAAGCCGCCAATCCGGCAAGCAATTTCGAAGAGTCACAACAGTTATACAACTTATTTGTTAATTTTAGTTAAGTAGAGAAAAACCACCCCATGCTATGGCAAAGATCAAACTGTCCGAAATCAGCACACTGCCTCCCGGCAAACTGGAGAAAGACGCTATCAAAACCGCTACCGCACAAATAGTGTATGAGCTGGATGAATTGCAGAACCTTTTGTATGCCCAGCACAAATGGTCGGTACTGATTGTGCTGCAGGGCATGGACGCCAGCGGCAAGGACGGGCTGATACGCGATGTGCTGGGGCAAATGAACCCCCTGGGTGTGAAGGTGCAGCCTTTCAAAGCCCCCACCGAAGAGGAGATGGACCATGATTTTCTCTGGCGCATACACCGGTATGCCCCGGCCAAAGGCATGATACAGGTGTTCAACCGCTCCCACTACGAGGATGTGCTGGTGCAGCGGGTGCACAAATGGGTAGACAGCGATACCATAAAAGCCCGTATGAAAGCCATCAACGATTTTGAAAAGCTGCTGGCGGAGCATAACAATACCCGGATACTCAAGTTCTATCTCCATGTATCCCGTAAAGAACAGGCGGAGCGCCTGAAGGAGCGTACGGAAGACCCCCGCAAAATGTGGAAGTACAACGATAAGGATATTGAGGAAGCAAAATTGTGGAAGCACTATGAAAAGGCCTATGAAGACGTGTTCCGGAACTGCAATGATATTCCCTGGATCATTGTGCCGGCAGACCAGAACTGGTACAAGGAATACCTGGTGGCCAAAACCCTGCGGGATATGCTGAAAGGGCTCAAAATGAAATATCCAATGCTAAAGAGATAAATAATACATTAATAATGAATTAGTTCGGTGGAATTATTATTTTCGTGCTCGTAAATCGTAACCATAAAACCTTCCCTTATGTCATTTTTCAAAGAATTCAAGGAATTCGCCGTGAAAGGCAACGTAATGGATCTGGCGGTGGGTGTGATCATTGGTGGGGCATTTGGCAAGATCGTTACTTCGATGGTAGATAATGTATTGATGCCCATCGTAGGCCTCTTTACCGGCGGGGCAGACTTTTCGGAAAAGTACACGCTCCTGAATACCAGTAAAGGTTCCGGTTTCGAGTCACTTGCCGCCGCCAAGGAAGCGGGCGCGCCGGTGCTGGCTTATGGCGCATTCATTCAAAGTGTGCTGGACTTTATCATTATTGCTTTCATCATCTTCCTGCTCGTGAAATTCATGAACCGGCTCCGGCGTAAGGAAGAAGCTGCCCCTGCTCCCCCGCCCGGGCCTTCCGCAGAGGAAAAGCTGCTCATGGAAATACGGGATGCTATCAGATCAAAGTAAGCTTGCAGGGTATTATCTGTTTGTTGGAGCGTCTCCCTGCCGGAGATACCGGAAACTATTTGCTTTATTATAAAATATTAACGGATGAAACCGATCCGCCAACCGGCGGAGAGATTCCATCCGACCTTCTAAAAAATCAAAATATTAACGGATGAAACCAATTGTATTGTTCCTTCTTTGCACGCTCGCCGGCATGTCTGCAACCCATGCCCAGGAATGGAGGAAAGAGCGGGAAGAAGTAGAGAAACGATTTAAGACCGTAGCGGAAGATACCGCCAAAGCCCGCTGGAGAAAAGGCGGCATCTTCAATGTCAATATCAACCAGGGCTCCCTCACCAACTGGGCGGCAGGTGGCGACAAATTCTCTTTTTCCCTGGCCTCCACCTTTACCGGCTATATTGCTTACCGGGAGGGCCGCCGCTCCTGGGATAACGTGCTGGACCTGGCTTACGGTTATGTAAACACCACCAGCCTGGGCGGCCGTAAAAGTGACGACCGTATAGACTTTACCAGCAAATATGGCTATGATATCGGGAAAAAGTGGTTCCTGAGCGTGCTGCTCAACCTGCGCACCCAGTTCACCAACGGTTACCTGTACGACAGCGTGCCGCCGCGGCTCACCTCCCGCTTTTTTTCGCCGGCCTATGTATTGCTGGCCCCCGGTTTTGATTACAAGCCCAATGACGAGCTGTCTGTTTTCATGACGCCCATCTCCTCCCGCTGGGTATTGGTGATGGACGATATGCTATCCTCCCAGGGTGCATACGGGGTGGATACCGGCAAACATGTGCTTTACCAGTTGGGCGCCTATGTGTCCGTAAACTGGGCAAAGGAGATCATGAAAGATATTACCTTTAAAACCCGCCTGGACCTGTTTTCCGATTACCGGCACAACCCGCAGAATATAGACGTTTTCATGACCAACATGCTGAACCTCAAGGTGAATAAGTACATCAGCGCCAATGTGAATGTAGACCTGATCTATGACGACGATGTGCGGGAGTTCGTCAATTCCAAGACCGGCGTAAAGGGGCCCCGGTTGCAGGTCAAGCAGGTCATAGGGGTGGGATTCTCGGCCCGGTTCTAGGCTATTTTTAGTATTTTTGGAGAATGAGCGATAACAGCTACAAGATAAAACTGCCCCAGTTTGAAGGGCCTTTTGACCTGCTCCTGTTCTTTATAGAAAGGGACGAACTGGATATCTATAACATTCCCATCAGCAAGATCACGAAGGATTTCCTGGACTACATCCATCACATGCAGTCCCTGAATATTGAGCTGGCCAGCGAGTTCATTCTCTTCGTGGCCACGCTGATGCGTATCAAGGCCAAAACACTGCTGCCCCGCAAGGAGCTGGATGAGCAGGGTAATGAAATAGACCCCCGCCTGGAACTGGTAGATAAAATACTGGAATACAAGCGTTACAAGCAGGCTGCCGCAGAGCTGGCCGAGAAGGAGGCCGAGCGCATGCTGCAGGTAAAACGGGGCAATATTTCCAAAGAGCTGGCTGAAATAGGCGAGATCACCAGCGAAGGCACGGAGGTGCAGACCCTCACCCTTTTCAAGCTTACTAAAACCTTTGAAAAGGTGATGCAGCGCATCAAGGCCCGGGATAACAAGCCCCAGCACGTGGTCTACAAGTATGACTACACCATGGAAGGCTCCCGCGAGTTCATGCTGGACCTGGCCCGCACGGAAAAGACCCTTGCTTTTGAAAAGATATTCGACCACTGTAAGGACCGTATACATGCTATTTTCCTGTTCCTCAGCATGCTGGAGCTGGTGCAGCAGAACTACCTGGGTATTATGGTGGGCGAAGGCCGTAATAATTTTATTATAGATTATGTAGATCCTTCCGAGCGGGAGGAGGAAACCGCCGGCATTTTTGAATAATAATGGGAACAAACGGTAAAAAAGCGCCAATAGAGATCGTATCCCTGCCGGAATATGCTCCGGCAGACACCTCTTTTGTCGTGTCTACCCTCTGTTCCCTGGGCCCTGATTTTTTTGCCCATAATGAAGCGCCCCACCGGCATGAGTTCTATACCATTTACTGGATCAAAACAGGGGAGCTGACGCATACGATTGATACCGTAACCCATGTGGTAAAAAAGAACACCCTTTTTTTCCTGGCCCCCCGGCAGGTGCACAAAATGCATTTCAGCGAAAAGGTGGACGGGTATATGATCGCTTTCCCCGATGCTTTTATGTGCCTGCAGGAAGCTGCGGCCACTGCGGGCATACAAACCGGCCTGTTCATCAACAACCAGTTCAGCAGCGTGATCACCCTGGACCAGGAGCAGGAAAAAGAGTTTGAGGTGATCGTGCAGCGTATGATCCGCGAGCTGGCCGAAAAAGAGGCCGGCTATGAAACCGCCCTGCACAGCCTGCTGCGCTATTTCCTGGTGCTGGCCTCCCGCATTAAGGGCGCCAGCATGGCCGCTGTGCCCGAGCAGTTTGCCGCCCACAACGGTTCCCTGTTCCTGCACTTTAAGAACCTGATAGAGGAGCAATATCACCAGCTCAAGAACGTATCGGAGTACGCCAGCCGCCTCCATATAAAACCGGTGCTGCTGAATGAGATCAGCAAACAGTTGTCCGGCATTACCGCCGGGGAGCATATCCGGAACCGTATTATACTGGAAGCGCAGCGCTATTTGTATAATACCGACCTTACGGCCAAGGAAATAGCCTACCGGCTTGGTTTTGAAGACCCCCACTACTTCAGCCGCTTCTTCAAAAAATACACCGGCCAGACCCCTTCCGAGTTCCGCGATGCCGCCAGGGCCGGCGCTCCCGTGCAGCAATAAAAAAAGTACACCACTTCCGGCGTTTTATCCATTTCCAACATTTGTTGCAACATATAATTTTGTGTTCGTATTCAGGAGGTAAATATGACAAGCACAAAAGCAACAAAACAGGTTAGTGATATATACAAGGCGCCGGCGCCCCATATGGTGGGCGATGGCTTCAGGGTGCAGAACGTATTCCCGAACGGCAACCGCCTCGGAAAACGGATCAGTCCCTTCTTTTTACTGGATTATGGAGCGCCGGCCTATTTCCCGCCTACGGACAAGCCCCGGGGCGTGGACGAGCACCCGCACCGCGGCTTTGAGACCGTCACCATCCTGTACCAGGGCGCGCTGGAGCACCGGGACTCTGCCGGTAATTATGGAAAGCTGTTTGCCGGCGATGTGCAGTGGATGACCGCCGCTTCCGGTGTGGTGCACGAGGAAAAGCATGAAACGGAATTTGCACGAAGCGGCGGCACCCTGGAAGCGGCGCAGTTATGGGTAAACCTGCCCAAAGCCCATAAAATGTCCGCGCCCCGCTACCAGGAGCTGTCCAAAGACCGCATACCGGTGGTGCCCGTGGGCAGCAACAGCCATGTACGGGTAATAGCAGGCAGCTTTAACGGCCACGCCGGCCCTGCCAGCACCTTTACGCCGCTGAACCTGTTTGATGTGCGGTTAGCCGCCGGAGATACGGTAACCCTGTCCCTGCCGGACGGTTACAATACCGGTATCGTGGCGCTGAAAGGAGCGGTGCGTTACAATGATGCGCGTGAGTCACAGGCCGTGGAAATAGCCCTGTTCGATACCGCCGGCGAGGAGATAACCATCACCGCCCTTGCAGACGCCAGTCTGCTGGTGCTGAACGGGGAGCCTATCAATGAGCCCATTTTCGCCTACGGCCCTTTCCTGATGAATACCCAGCAGGAAATACTGGAAGCCATCGATGATTACAATGCCGGTAAAATGGGACACCTGCATTAAAATACTGAACAACTGACATAACTAACTTAAAGCACTAAACGAAAATTTTATGACAACCTGGAAAATTGATCCTGCACACAGCGAGGTACAGTTCAAAGTAAAGCACCTCATGATCACCTCCGTAACCGGCGGCTTCGCAAAGTTCGAGGGTACGGTACAATCTGCCAGTGATGATTTCAGCGACGCATCCATCAGCTTTGAGGCGGATGTGGAAAGCATCAGCACGCAGAATGCAGACCGCGACAAGCACCTGCAGGCCCCGGATTTCTTTGACGCTGCGCAGTTTCCCAAAGTGCGCTTCGTATCCAAAGAAGTAAAGAAAATAGACGATGAGAATTATAAAGTGATCGGCGACCTCACCATTCGCGATCATACCAAACCGGTAGAACTGACTGTAGAGTACGGTGGTACGCAGAAAGATCCCTGGGGACAGGTGAAGGCAGGCTTTGAGCTGAGCGGTAAGATCAACCGCAAGGAATTCGGGCTTACTTTCCACGCCACTACAGATAACGGCGGCCTGCTGCTGGGAGATGAAGTAAAGCTGCTGGCCAGCGTACAGATCGTAAAGCAATAAGTACGTACAGTGGAATATAAGGGGAGCTCCTGACAACAGCAAGAGAAGCAGACAGTGTGTACAGGGAAGCAGAAGTGTGTAAAAGGAAAATAGCCTGGAGAAGAACGGTAGTTGCAGGTGAAGTTGTCAGGAAAAGTTAAACCGTCCCGGTTGCTGCCGGGGCGGTTTTTTTTAGTAATTTCCATATGCTTTTTTATTCACCTTAAAAAACACTGGATTATGAAAAGATCTGCATCTGCTAACTGGCAAGGTACAGGCAAAGAAGGCAAGGGCACGCTTACAACGCAAACGGGCGTACTGAATCATACCCCTTATTCATACAGCAGCCGTTTTGAAGAAGGCACCGGCACCAATCCCGAAGAACTGGTGGCGGCGGCCCATGCCGGTTGTTTCACCATGAAGCTCAGCTTCCTGATATCCGGCGCCGGCTTTACACCGGAGAATATAGATACCAAAGCTACTGTAACGCTGGAGAACGGCGCTGTTACCAGCAGCCACCTGGTGGTAAGCGCCGCTGTGCCCGGCCTGGATAAAAGCAAGTTCAATGAATTGGTGGAAGATGCCAAGGCCAACTGTCCCATCTCCAAGCTGCTGAACACAAGCATTACACTGGAATCTAATTTTGGTTAATGCGTATGTCGGCACATCAAACAGATGTGGCCGTTAATAAAAAAATAAAGCGCTTTATGTAAAAGATCAGCCGCAAAGGCTGGTCTTTTTCTTTTAGTATACTTATTATTGTACCTGAGTGGAATATATACACTGCAATTATTCACCCGTTTAAAAATATATCGTCATGCCGGAAGTGTTACAATACAAGTTTTGGGGTAATACGTTGCTCAGTTATGTAATCGCACTGGGTATTTTGTTACTGGCCATTGTGCTGATCATGATACTGAAGCGGATCATATTAAGCCGCATGAAAGTATGGGCCGATAAGACAGATAATAAGATAGATGATTTCCTGATCGGTGGCATTGAGCGCTCCCTCATACCCTTGTTATACGTGGGTGCTATATATATCGCATTCGGGCATCTGAACATGGTCCCGGTTGTTAGAAAATGGTTCAATATCCTGATCTCCGTTGCCATTACCTTCTACCTGGTAAGGGCGGTGGTGGCCGCGCTGAAGTTCATGCTCATGGGCTATATGTCCAGGCAGCAGAACGGGGAGGAGAAGACCAAGCAGGTCAGGGGCATTATGATCATCGCCACAGCATTTGTATGGGTTATAGGCGGGCTGGTGCTGCTAAGTAACTGGGGGGTGGATGTAACGGCCTTTATTGCCGGTCTGGGTATCGGCGGTATTGCCATTGCGCTGGCTGCGCAAACCATACTGGGCGATCTTTTCAGCTATTTCGTGATCTTCTTTGACCGTCCGTTTGAGATCGGCGACTTTATCATTGTGCAGGACAAAATGGGCGTAGTAGAATATATCGGTATCAAAACCACGCGCATCAGGAGCCTGAGCGGCGAGCAGTTGGTGTTCTCCAATACGGACCTCACCAATTCCCGCGTGCATAATTACAAACGTATGGAGCGCCGCCGTATCGTGTTCCAGTTTCGCGTGGTGTATCAAACGCCGGCAGAAAAGCTGGAGCGCATCCCTGTTATCGTAAAGGAGATCATTACCGGCCGGGAAGGCCTGCAGTTTGACCGTGCGCATCTCCTGAGCCTGGCGCCGTCTGAGTTGCTGTACGAGGTAGTGTACTATGTGCTGACCGGCGACTACAACGAGTATATGGATCACCAGCAGGCCATTAACCTGGCATTGTTCAATACGTTTGCAAAAGAAGGCATCGAGTTCGCTTATCCCACACAAACCTTGTACGTGCAGCAATTGCAACAGGAAAAGGAAGCAGCCGCTGCAAAATAATCACATGATGTTACTTGCCACAGACCTTGACGGCACTTTCCTGGGCGGCAGCCCGGAAGACCGCGCCTACTTATATAGCTGGCTGCAGCAGCATACGGAAATAAGCCTGGCATTTGTTACCGGCAGGGGCCTGGCCACGGTGCAGCCCCTGCTGGACGATCCGCAGATACCTATGCCGGATTACATTATTTGCGATGTGGGGGCCACCGTGGTGCATGGGCATACCCTGGAGCCGGTAATGCCCTTACAGGAAGCCATTGAGCAGAAATGGCCCGGGCAGGAGCTGGTGCGCGCCCGCATGGAGCAGGTAGCAGGCCTGCGCCTGCAGGAAGTGCCCATGCAGCGGCGCTGCTCTTTTTTTTATGATGCTACTGCCGCCATAGATGTGGCAACCCGGATCGCGGAAGAACTGGGCTGCGATGTGCTGCAGTCCGCCGGTAAGTTCCTGGATGTATTGCCAGGCGGGGTCAACAAGGGTAGCACGCTTGTGCAACTGGTGCGGCACATTGGCTACCCGGCCGCCCAGGTACTGGTAGCCGGCGATACCATGAATGACCGCTCGTTGTACGATACCGGATTTAAAGGCGTGGTAGTGGGGCATGCAGAGCCAGCCCTGCTGCAGTATACACGGGACTATGCCCATGTGCTGCAATCGGCAGTACCCGGCGCCGGCGGCATTATGGAAGGTATTGACTGGTTTGCCGGCAAAAAGCAAAAAAGATCGTAACTTAGGAATGGCTTTCACAACATACAATGGATATTGACAGATAGCTCCGGAAATGATGAGTGCACTATTCTTCTTGTCATCATTTAACTGCTACAAAAAAATCAATACACCATGGAAATTCCAACACAGTCTTCCGACCTGCAGCAGCAGATCAACACCTGGAAAAGTGAAGTGGACAACGTAAGAAATGATATCCGGGACATGCGCGGCAGGTTGGAACAATTGGCGCACAAAAAAACCGATCCTGAAATGCTGGTCCATGTAGAGCATTTTCAAAACCAGTTCATATGCCAGTTGGAAGTGGCGGATGAGCTGTTCCACGATCTTAAGCAATCCGCTAAAAAACTGTCGAATAACGGCGTGCTCGCCATCGTGCATGACGACCGCCCGGTGGACGATGCCGATACCCTGTACGATCGTATGGAGACCTTCAAAAAAATTTACGGAGAGCTGAAAAATGAATTTGACCAGTTTGTGAAATAACAGGGACCTGCCAGGTTTTTAAAACCTGGCAGGTCTTATTAGTTCGTCTCTATCTCCCTTACTTTTTCTTCCAGCTTGTGTATCAGCTCGTCCAGCTCCGAAGTGCTGGTTTGCAGCCATTCTATGAGCCGGGTGTTAAGGGCTTTGTCCTGGTGGCTTTTATCAAACAGTTGCGCAATGCCCAGGATGGATACCACGGGCCGCCTTACCTCATGTGAATTGATCCGGGCTATTTCACGCAATCCTGCATTCTGTTCCTGCAAGCGCCGGATGATCTGTTTTTTCTCAATAATGTGGTCGATGTCCTGTATCAGCCCTACCATGCGTACCGCTGTATTGTGCTTGCGGATAATATAGCCCCTGCTGAGCACTGTTTTATACAGCCCGTTGGCGCAAAGCAGGCGGTACTGCTCCTCGAAGAAATTTTCAGTGCCATCCAGCTTTTCCTGCAGGGAGGCCAGTACCCTTTCCCTGTCTTCCGGGTGCAGCTTTTCCTCCCACCATTGCCGGCGCAGGGCCGCTGTATGCGGCTCATAACCAAACAGGGTGTACAGGCCGTGGTTCCATACCACGGAATCTCTAACCGCATCCCAGTCATAAATAGCGTCGCTGGTGGCTTTGGACAGCAACTGGTAACGTATGCCCAGCTCCCGGGCTTCGGCGTGCTCACCCGCAAAGCCGGTACGGGCATACAGGCGCAGCACATAATACAGCAACACGCTGCTCACAATGGCGAATAAACCATAGGAAAGCCACCGGGGCCAGGGTAAGTATTCGGTGACCAGGTAGAGCGCGGATAACCATAGGATAATACCAGCAAAACATACACTTGCCAGCTTGAACGGGGCATTATGCATGGCAGCATTTTAACCAAAATTTAGTGGAAAAAAGGAGAAGTAGCAAAAAATGCCATTGCGGGCTGTACGATAATTACATGTACATTATGATAATTTCAGCTATTAAACCTCATAGCTCTATTTCGATGTGATCGCTTACCGGGTAGCCCACACAGGTGAGCACAAGGCCCTGGGCCAGCTCCCGGTCCGTCAGCACTTCATTTACCGCCATCCATACTTTGCCTTTCGTGCATCGTGCGGTGCAGGAGCCGCATACGCCTCCCTTGCAGCTATAGGGTAGCGGTATGCCCTGCTCCAGGGCGGCATCCAGTATGTGCCGGTTGCCGGGCATTGCAAGCTGGTAGGTGCGGTCTCCTATGCGTACCTGTACCTGCTTGATAGCATCATCTTCCGGCCGGCCCGCCTTCTCGATCTTGATGGCGGTATTTACCACGAAGTTCTCTTTATGCAACTGCTCTTCCGTAAAGCCCATGAAGGTAAGGGTGAGCAATATCATGCGCATATAGTCCGGCGGGCCGCAAATGAAGAACTGCGCGTCTGCCTTGTTGTAGGTAAGCTGTTCCTGCACCAGCGGTTCCAGCAGCACATTGCTGAGCCGGCGCAGCATAAAGGCCCCTTCCGGCGGCTCCTTGCTGAACAGGAACAGGCAGTGCAACTGCGAGCTGAAACGGGCCTGCAGCGCCTGCAAGGCGTCCAGGAAAATGGTCCTTTCCGGGGAAGGGGTACTGTATACCAGCGTTACCCGGGCGGAGGGCTCCCGGTACAGGATATGTTTCAGGAGGGAAAATACCGGCGTAATGCCGCTGCCGGCCGCCATCAGGAAAATGTTGCGGCGATGCGGGCTGCTGCTGTTCAGCGTAAAGCGCCCGCTGGGCGGCAGGGCCGTTACAATATCGCCCTTGCGCCAGTGGCGCAGTATATAGCGGGATATTTCCCCGTTCTCTTTTTCGCGGATGGTAACGGAAAGGTACGGATCTATACCGGGGGTAGAGCTGAAGGAATAGGAGCGGCGATAAGTAGCGCCGTGCAATGCTACTAGGAAAGTCAGGAACTGCCCGGCCTGGTAGATAACGGGGGCTTGGGCCGTGTTCTCCAGGCGGTACGTATAAGTGTCCGGTGTTTCCCTGATTATATCGGTAATGCGTAAATGAAGATACAGATCGGTCGTTTGTTTATTCCATGATTACAGTGATCTTGCTTTTCAGCATGGCTCTTACGCCGGCGGCAATGGCGGGCGCATCGTAGCCGCATTCGCGGTGCAGCTCTTCCGGTTTGCCATGTTCTATGATGCGGTCGGGGATGCCCAGCATCCTTACTTCCGCCTGGTAGCCGTTCATGGCCATAAATTCCAGTATGGCGCTGCCAAAACCACCGGGCAGGGCGGCGTCCTCCACGGTGATCACTTTATTGAAACGCTGGAATACCTCGTGCAGCATGGCCGTGTCCAGCGGCTTTACAAATCGCATGTCGTAGTGGGCCGGTTGCAGGCCGTCGGCCAGCAGCTCCTTGCAGGCTTCGGCCACAAAATTGCCCGGGTGCCCGATGGAGAGGATAGCGATATCCTTCCCGTCGCGGATCTTCCGGCCGGTGCCGATCTTTATTTCCCGGAAAGGCTGGCGCCAGTCAGCCATTACGCCTTGTCCGCGCGGATAACGGATCACAAAAGGCGCCTGGTTATCCGGCAACTGGGCGGTGTACATCAGGTTGCGCAGCTCTTCCTCGTTCATGGGCGCGCTCACCACCAGGTTGGGGATGCAGCGCATGTAGGCGATATCGTAAGCGCCATGATGGGTAGGGCCGTCATCACCTACCAGGCCGGCGCGGTCCAGGCAGAAGATCACGGGTAGCTGCTGGATAGCTACATCGTGCACCACCTGGTCATAGGCCCTTTGCATGAAGGAGGAGTAGATATTGCAGAACACCCGCATACCCTGCGTGGCCAGGCCGGCGGAGAGGGTAACGGCGTGCTGTTCGCAGATGCCCACGTCTATGGCGCGGTCAGGCATCTTTTCCATCATGAACTTCAGGGAGGAGCCGGAAGGCATGGCGGGCGTAATGCCCATGATCTTGTCATTCTGCTCCGCCAGTTCTATAATGGTGTGCCCGAAAACGTCCTGGTACTTGGGGGGCTGCGGCGTGGTGACCGGTTTCTTGAATATTTCCCCGGTAATCTTGTCAAATAGTCCCGGCGCGTGCCAGGTGGTCTGGTCCTGTTCTGCCAGTGCGTATCCCTTGCCTTTGGTGGTAACGATATGCAGCAGTTTGGGGCCCGGAATATCTTTCAGGTCCTGCAGGGTATCTACCAGCTTCATGATGTTATGCCCGTCAATAGGCCCGAAATAGCGCAGTTTGAAGGATTCAAATATGTTGCTGGAGCTGGATACCATGCCTTTTAGGCTGGCTTCCAGCTTGGAGGCCATTTCACGGGTAAAGCGCTTGCCTACGGGCAGCTTGCCCAGCAGGTGCCATACATCGTCCCGCAGCTTGTTATAGGTGTGAGAGGTGGTAATGTCCGTTAAATATTCTTTCAGCGCGCCCACATTGGGATCTATGGACATGCAGTTGTCGTTCAGGATGATCAGCACGTTGGCGTTGGCCACTCCTGCATGGTTCAGCGCTTCAAAGGCCATACCGGCGGTCATGGCGCCGTCGCCTATCACGGCAATATGCTGCCGGTCATGCTCGCCCTTGCGCTGGGAGGCAATAGCCATGCCCAGTGCGGCGGAAATGGAGGTGGAGGAGTGCCCTACGCCGAAAGTATCGTAAGGGCTTTCGTCCCGTTTGGGAAAACCGCTGATGCCTTTGTACTTCCGGTTGGTATGGAACACTTCCCGGCGGCCGGTGAGTATCTTATGGCCATAAGCCTGGTGGCCTACGTCCCATACCAGTTGGTCGTAAGGGGTATTGAACACGTAATGCAGGGCCGTGGTCAGCTCTACAACGCCCAGGCTGGCCCCGAAGTGGCCGCCATGCACACTTACTACATCAATAATATACTGGCGCAGCTCTTCGCATACCTGGTGAAGCTGTTCCTTGCTGAATTTCCGCAGGTCAGCGGGGTATTTTATCTGGCCGAGCAGCGGACCGGGTGTTATGTTCATAATTGTGTCCGGATCAGGGTTTGTTATTAAACTTAAGCAAAAATAAGCAAAAAGGCAATAGTGAAGGTGGATTTTCGCCCTTCACCCCGCACTAACGCCATTGATAACATTTGCTTTCAGGTGGGTAGCGCCGTATGGTATTTTTGAAATAAAGCGACAGTTTACTAATTTCAGATTGATGTTTAAACATATATCAAAATATTGGTGGTGCCAGATATTGGGATGGTCGGCATATTTTGTTATAAATGTATTTTTTGCTTACTCTTTCAGTGGCAAGGTAGAAGCTTCCTTTCTCATTAACATTACCATTTTAATGGCCTTCGGGCTTTTGTCCACACACCTGCTCCGCAATGTGATCAACCGTCAGAACTGGTTCCAGTACAGCTTTGAAAAGCAGGTGCTCTTGTTCTTTGCATTGATCGTAGGCACCGGGGTGATGATCTACCTGGGCTCCACGGCGGTCAGCAATTTTTTCCGGCAGCCGGACCACCGTAAAGTATTCTCGGGGCAGGAAGTGGTAAGGAATTTATTGTCCAACTGCCTGATCACCGCCATCTGGTGGCTTATTTATTTTATCTGGCATTACGTGGACAGGAGCCGGAATACCCAGGTGGACAAGCTGAAGCTGGAAAGCACCGTAAAGGAGCTGGAGCTGAAGACCATTAAGTCCCAGTTGAACCCCCACTTTATTTTTAACGCCCTGAACAGCATACGCGCCCTGGTGGATGAGAACCCCCAGCGGGCCAGAACGGCCATTACAGAGCTGTCCAACATCCTCCGCAGCTCCATGCAGGTGGAAAAGGTGGAGACGGTGAGCCTGGAAAACGAGCTGAATATTGTAAAAGATTACCTTGCATTGGAGAACATCCGGTTTGAGGAACGGCTGAAGGTACAATACGACATTGACCCGGATACGCTGGAGTTGCCCATACCGCCGCTAATGCTGCAAACACTGGTGGAAAACGCCATCAAGCACGGCATTTCCAGGATGGTGAGCGGCGGCGTGGTGCGCATCAGCTCCCATGTGCGGCAAATGCAGCATGAGATCACCATAGAGAACACCGGCCAGATACTGGAGAACAATGACGGGCAGGGCTTCGGGCTGCAAAGCACCCGGCAGCGGCTGAGCCTCCTGTTTGGCAGCAGGGCCTCTTTTGAGATATACAACAAAAATGAACAAACGGTAGAGGCCAAAGTGCTGATGCCGTTGATATAGGAGTCATCAACCAAATTAATTAGTAACAGATGAAAAAAGCGTTAATAATTGACGATGAGCGCCTGGCCAGGAGCGAGCTAAAGAAATTGCTGGCCGATCATCCCGAAATAGTGGTAGTAGGGGAAGCAGTGAACGCTAAAGACGGGTTGGAAAAGATAGAAACGCTGCACCCTGACCTGCTGTTCCTGGACATCCAAATGCCTGACAAAACAGGATTTGACCTGCTGGCCGAACTGGAAAGAACGCCCCAGGTGATATTTACCACGGCATACGATGAGCATGCCCTCAAGGCGTTTGAGTACAATGCGCTGGACTACCTGCTGAAGCCCATAGAGCCCAAGCGCCTGGCAGACGCTATTCACAAGCTGCACCAGCAGGAAGAGAAAGAGCGGCAGGCGGCTGCGGGCGGCATGCGCACCATCCTGTCCGAGCACGACCAGGTGTTTGTAAAGGACGGGGACCGCTGCTGGTTCGTAAAGCTGCAGGAAATACGGCTGTTTGAAAGCGTGGGCAACTATGCCAGGGTATACTTTGAGAATAACAAACCCTTGATACTGAAGTCATTAAATGCGCTGGAAGAGCGGCTGGACGAGCGGACCTTTTTCCGGGCTAACCGCAAGCATATCGTGAACCTGCGCATGATAGAAAAGATAGATACCTACTTTAACGGCGGGCTATTGCTGGAAATGCGCGGCGGGGAGAAAATAGAGGTGAGCCGCCGGCAGGCCGTAAAGTTCAAGGAAATGATGAGCCTCTGAAGAGCAGTTAGCGTTTGGCTGTCAGCGATCGAAAGTGAATAATTTTCACGCCTTCGCTAACAGCTAAGCGCTAATAGCTGATAGCTATATTTTCACCGGTGCGGAGTGCACCGCGTCTGCAATCTCTTTTATCAGGGAAATGTCCTTCTCGATGGCATTGCCCACCACGATCACATCTGCGCCGGCCTTGCAATCCAGGTAGGCCTTTTCCGCATCGCGTATGCCGCCGCCCACAATAATGGGCACACTTACCTGGCTGGCCACCCGGTTGATCATGGTTTCCGTAATGGGCTCGCGGGCGCCGCTGCCGGCATCCATATACACCAGTTTCAGGCCCAGCATTTCACCGGCCATGGCGGTGCACATGGCAATATCGTCTTTATCGGAAGGAATGGGAGTCGTATTACTAATATAGGACACCGTGGTAGGGGCGCCGCCGTCAATCACCATATACCCGGTAGGGATCACTTCCAGCCCGCTGCGCTTTACAGCCGCTGCAGATACTACATGCTGGCCGATCAGCAGCTCCGGGTTCCGGCCGGATATGACGGAAAGGTAAAGCAGGGCATCCGCATACCGGGATACCTGGGTGGGGCTGCCCGGGAACAATACCACGGGAATATTGCAACTGGCCTTCAGCCGCTGCACGCATTCATCGAGGTGTTGGGTAATAACCAGACTTCCGCCCAGGAATATATAGTCTACCTTTGCAGCAGCGCACTTGGCGGCAAGGTCGGTGATCCCGGCAGGGGTGACCTTATCCGGATCAATCAGGACTGCAAACGACTTTGTACCTTTTGCTTTTCTTTCGGTGAAAGAAGTGTATAGTTTTTTGTACATCTATTTAAACTGGTCCGTTAGGTAAAATTTGAAAGCACATCACAACTGTACATTCATCAAGCGTTGTTCCGGTTGTCGCAAATGTATAAAAAAATCGGTAATAAGTCACTAAGTCACATTGTAGAATAGTTAAATATGCATGACGTTCATTTTTTATAGGAAGGTGCGTGCACAGCCCTGCCGTTCTGACCGCGCCTTTCCTGCCTGTATAGCAAGGTTTGGGCCATTTTTTGGTTATGCACAATCCTAAGATACTGATATTTATAGCGTTTATTGTAAGGGAACCGGCCTGTAGCTACAGGCTTGCAGGTGTATAGCAGAAGGTTTCTCAATTATCCACAAGCTGTGTATAAGAAAAAGCGCCTATCGTAAATTTAAAAAATTATTTTAGCAATACACCAGGTTCACAGAAAAATCTTATTGTTAAATCTCCAAGCGAATTAGGACACATGAAACCGAGCATCTCATATGCTGCTTACACCTGGACTACCCGCCTGGCGGGTTTGATAAACACCAAATAACGCAAATTGCTGCATATGGGTGTTATGTGAATGCGAGGTTCCCGTCCTGCCAATGGAAAAAATACTTAAACGGATGAAACAGGCTAATGACAAAGGCGGCCTCGGATTTTCCCGCCACTTCACCAAAGAGGGAGTAAGCCCCTATGACCAGTTTGAATACGAGCTTCGTTCATCGGTAATCCGTAATCCCGGGGGGGATGTGGTGTTCGAAATGAACAATGTAGAGGTACCGAAAGCATGGTCCCAGATAGCGACAGACATACTGGCGCAGAAATATTTCCGCAAAGCGGGCGTACCCCAGGCAGACGGCTCCCTGGGACGGGAAACATCCGTAAAACAGGTAGTGCACCGCATGGCCAACTGCTGGCGGGTATGGGGGGAGCGCGGCGGCTATTTTGCCAGTGAAAAAGATGCCCGGGTGTTTTACGAAGAGCTGGCCTACTGTATGCTGAACCAGGCATGCGTGCCCAACTCTCCCCAGTGGTTCAATACCGGCCTGCACGAAAGCTACGGCATTACCGGCAAGCCCCAGGGCCACTATTTTGTGAACCCCGCTACCGGCCAGGTGGAAAAGTCCACCTCCGCCTACGAACGACCTCAACCGCATGCCTGTTTTATCCTGAGCGTAGGCGACGACCTGGTGAATGACGGCGGTATCATGGACCTGTGGATGCGGGAAGCCCGCATTTTCAAATATGGCTCCGGCGTGGGCACCAATTTCTCCAGCATCCGGGGAGAAGGGGAAAAGCTGGGCGGTGGCGGCACCTCCAGCGGCCTGATGAGCTTCCTGAAAATAGGCGACCGGGCTGCCGGCGCCATCAAGTCCGGCGGCACTACCCGGCGGGCAGCCAAAATGGTGTGCCTGGACCTGGACCACCCGGAAATACTGGAGTTCATTAACTGGAAGGTAGAAGAGGAAAAGAAAGTAGCCGCCCTGATCGCTGCCGGCTATTCCTCTGATTATGAAGGGGAAGCCTACCGTACGGTTTCCGGCCAGAACTCCAATAACTCCGTACGCATCCCCAACAGCTTCTTCCACCGGCTGGAAGAAGACGGGGACTGGGAGCTGAAGGCCCGCACCACGGGCAAACCCATGAAAACGGTAAAAGCCAGGGAGCTGTGGGACCAGATCGCCTATGCCGCCTGGCGCTGCGCCGATCCCGGCACCCAATACGATACCACCATCAACGAATGGCATACCTGTCCGCAGGGCGGGCGCATCAACGCTTCCAATCCCTGCTCCGAATACATGTTCCTGGACAATACCGCCTGCAACCTGGCATCCGTGAACCTGCGGCGCTTCTTTGACGAGGAAAAGAACCTGTTTGACGTACCCGGCTTCGAATATACCGTGCGCCTGTGGACGGTAGTGCTGGAAATATCCGTGCACATGGCCCAGTTCCCCTCCCGCGAGGTGGCGCAACTGAGCTACGAATACCGCACCCTGGGCCTGGGCTTCGCCAACCTGGGCTCCATGCTCATGGTAAGCGGCATTGCTTACGACAGCGAAGAAGCCAGGGGTATTGCCGGCGCCATTACCGCTATCATGACCGGCGTGTCTTATAAAACATCCGCCGAGATGGCCGGCCACCTGGGCGCCTTCCCCAGGTTTGCCGAAAACCGGGAAGACATGCTGCGGGTAATGCGCAACCACCGCGCGGCCGCTTATGACGCCACGGATGCCTACGAAGGGCTGGAAATAAAGCCGCAGGGCATCAACGCCCGCTACTGCCCCAACTACCTGCTGAAAGCAGCCACCAAGGCCTGGGATGATGCGGTGAAGCTGGGCGAAAAGAACGGCTACCGCAATGCGCAGGCCACCGTAATAGCGCCTACCGGCACCATAGGGCTGGTAATGGATTGCGATACCACCGGCGTAGAGCCCGACTTTGCCCTGGTAAAATTCAAGAAACTGAGCGGCGGCGGCTATTTCAAGATCATTAACCAGAGCATACCCACGGCCCTGCAAAACCTGGGTTACAAGCCCAACGAGATCAAGGCCATCGTGGATTATGCCAAAGGGGCCGGCAGCTTTGCAGGCGCGCCTTATATCAACCATCAGTCCCTGAGCGAGAAAGGATTCATTGCAGAAGAGATGAAGAAGCTGGATACGGCTGTGGCCTCCTCTTTCGATATCTCTTTTGTATTCAACGTATATACCCTGGGCGAAGAATGCCTGCAAAGGCTGGGCTACAAGCCGGAACAGTATTTCAGCATGGAATTCAGCCTGCTGCATGAGCTGGGCTTTACCGATGAGCAGATAGAAGCCGCCAATGACTATGTATGCGGCACCATGACCGTAGAAGGCGCGCCCTACCTGAAGCCGGAGCACCTCCCGGTATTTGACTGCGCCAACAAGTGCGGCAAAAAGGGAGAGCGCTACATCCACCCGCACGGGCATATCCGCATGATGGCGGCTACCCAGCCCTTTATTTCCGGGGCTATCTCCAAAACCATCAACCTGCCCAACGAGGCCACGGTGGCGGAAATAGAGGATGCCTACAAACTGAGCTGGGAGCTGGGCCTGAAAGCCTGCGCCCTGTACCGCGATGGCTCCAAGCTGAGCCAGCCGCTCAGCAACAAGAGCGACAAGAAGAAAAAGACCGAGGCTGCCGGGGAAAGCAAGGAAACGGCGGCCGCCCAGATCATAGACCTGAACCAGCTCACCATTGACGAGCTGCTGGAGGAAGTGGGCAAGCGCATGCAGGCCAGCCCGGACACCACCCTGAAACGGCAACTGTCCCGCATTATAGAGCGTAAAACGCTGCCGGCCAAGCGCCGGGGCTTTACCCAGAAGGCCAAAGTAGGCGGGCAGGCCATTTTCCTGCGCACCGGCGAGTACGGCGACGGCACCCTGGGCGAGATCTTCATAGACCTGGCCAAGGAAGGCTCCACCCTGCGCAGCCTCATGAACTGCTTTGCCATAGCCGTGTCTGTGGGGCTGCAGTATGGGGTGCCGCTGGAAGAGTTCGTGGACAAGTTCGTGTTCACCCGCTTTGAGCCGGCCGGTATGGTAGACCATCCCAACATCAAATCAGCCACATCGCTGATCGATTATATATTCCGGGTGCTGGGCTACGAGTACCTGGGCAGGACAGACCTGGTGCATGTACTGGATGCGCCCGGCAATACCGGCGAGGAAGACGGGGACGATACCGTTGCTCCTTCCCAGCCCTCCCTGTCCAATGTGCGGGTGACCCTGCTGAGCGGCGGCAATGCCAAACCGAATACCGCCGCTTCCAAAACGGTAAAGCAGCAGGCCCTGGCCAGCCAGCCGCACAGCAGTGAAAGCGAGACACAGGATTATATGCGCAGCATGCAAAGCGATGCGCCGGCCTGCAATACCTGCGGCCATATTACCGTGCGCTCCGGTACCTGCTACAAGTGCCTGAACTGCGGGAACAGCATGGGATGTAGCTGAAGCCGCTACCAGCGGGGCCTTGTTAATGATTTGTTATTCTTGCCGGAAAATTTCAAAGAAAATTAACATGCACGTACATTTGTATTCAAATAGGGTTTTCATAGGATAGTAACAAATTGAGGGCGCCTTTCTAGGTGCCCTTACTATTTCCAGACCTGTCAGGTTGCTAAAGACCTGACAGGTCTTTTTCTTTTTCCCTGCTCCGGATCATTTCCCTTTTTCTCTTTTGATTATTTTCAAAAAGACGCCTCTTATTTTATTTTTTATTAATATTTGGGGCGTGATTTTAAGGCATTTCCAAATCTTTAACATACCTATAACAGCATTACAGATTTTTATTATATTTGTTATGTATTAATTTTTATTATGGTTACTGTCCTATGAAAAACCAAATATTTCTACAAGCATGACTCTTCATGCACTGTAAATGACTCTCGAAAGCAATGGTTCATCCATTGCTTTTGTTTTTTTATCATGTTAGAAGGCTAAAGGCAATAACTCTTTGAAATAGAACCGGTTATCCCAGTTCGCTGCCTGCCCGGCAGGGGCGTCGCTTTGGCCGGAGGGGGCGTATACGCGCTCCACCGTATCCCCCGGGGTAAAGCTTACCGGGGCGCGGAACAGGGGACCGTCAAAAACGAAGGTGTGAAACTCGCCGTTCTCCCCGCAGGGATCTACTTCCGGCGGCAGGTCGGCCAGGAACTGCTCGTTTATGATCCTGCCGGCAAAGCTGGCATCCAGGTAGCGGGCATTGGCGCACACCACGATGGCTTTGAAGCCCGCCTGTATCATTTGCAGCAGCAGGGAACGGCTGTTTTGCCGCCAGAGGGGAAATACGCCCTGCATGCCTGCCCGGGCCAACTGCGTTTCCCGGTATTGCTTCAGGTCTTCCAGGAATATGTCGCCGAACACCGCATGGCGGATACCTTCCTGCACCATGGCCGCCATCTGTTCCTGCATCACCTGGTTGTAATCTTCCATAGAGGCGTGTTCCGGCAGGAAGGCCTTTTTCAGGGGGATGCCCGTTTGCCGGGCCTGTTCATCCAGCAGGGCTTCCTGCACGCCATGCATGGATACCCGTTTGTAACCGGCGCTGAGGGTGGTGAAGAGGTAGCGGACATCAAACCGGCCCTGCTGACGTAAGGTCCAGAGCGCGAAGCTGGCATCTTTGCCGCTGCTCCAGTTCATAAAAGCGGGAATCATGAGGAAAATTGATAATATTTGATATGTTAAATAATGTTAACATAAATGTAGGGCGATTTTGTTTTTTGGGTTTTATAAATTCTATTTTGTATTTTTAAAGTTGAAAATTTACCAATATGTAACCGGGCATGAAACCCATTTTACACAAAGGGCACTATCATGCGAGGTTCCATGAGGCCTTTCAAAAAGATAAAATATTAACGAATGAAACTAAGCATGCCAATATTTTTACAAAAATGTAGGGGAAACATGCGTAGTTTCATGTTCCCGCTCACATTAAAATACCCTCAGATGAAAGCGCTGTTGTTCCTGCTGATGGTAGTTTTTGCATCAGCCGCATCAGCTTACGCCACAGATGGTCATAAGACCGACAAGCCGGAGAAGTGCGACAACCACGAGAAATGTGATAATAACGACAAACCTACTGATACCAAGCCCGCCGTTAAAGCTACTGTAAAGCCCAGCCGGGTGGAAGAGTACGTATGGATGCTGAACCGGGAGGAGAGCAGCAGCGCCTTTGAAGAAGGCGAGCTGGAGAATGCTGTGGTGGACCTGTATAAGTGGTACCTGCAGAACGAAACAAAGATCAACAACAACGACTACCTGAAAGGCGGCGGTAAAGCGCTGGTATTTCCCTTTAAGGTAGATGTAAAAACGCTGCAACAATATTTCCAGTTTATCAAGAACAATTTCCCGGGACTGAGCGAAGATGACCTGGACAAGATCAGGAAACCGTTGGCCAGCCGGAAGAAATATGCACCTGTTACAGAACGGGATGATATGGAAAGCCCAATGTCCATTGCGGTTCCCAAGTAGTTCCAGTACCATAAAAAACTGTTTGCCTGGCCATAATGCACGTAGAGTTTAGCTATAACAAAGAGGATGTATTGCATGCATTGCGTTATCATTTTTTGCAGCGGGGGGAGATAAAGGTCTTTCGTAATACGCTGGCCATTCTGTTGCTGGCAGCCATTACCGGTTTCTTCTTCCGGGTGGTTACTCCTAATGCGCTTATTGGTATCATAGCTATGGTGGCCCTGATCGTATGGGCGTTCTGGTACCTGCTGCCGCTTTCTACCTACAACAAAGCGGCTACTTTCAAAGACAAGATCAAGCTGGGGTATTCCGAAGAGGGGCTGCTGATATCCACGCGCGCCAGCGATCACCAGCGGCAGCTATCCTGGAATAACTTTACACAACTGGTGGAAACCCGGAAATTCTTCTTCCTTTACCGGGATAAAAAATCCTTCCTGCTGATCCCTACCAGCGCTTTTGAAAACGAGGCGGCAAGGGACAGGTTCAGTGATTTAGCAAAAGAAAAGATCAGTTAATGTAAAGCACCTTATCACAGGGAAAAGTCATGCAGTACGGAGAACTGTACAATATGGTTCATGGCCTGGTCGCCGGAGGCGGATTGCTGGTAGTGGTTCATGTAGCCTACTTCCAGTTTTAGATTGGGCTTTACGGCGTAGCCGGGCGCTACCAGGAAACGGTTCTGGTCTATGAACTTGTCATTGATCTCGTTGCCCCAGAGGTTCATGAACAGCTCGTTCTGCAGGGCCAGGTAAAAGTTGGTGGGCTCCTGCTCCTTTTTAATGGGGAAGGTGGTGCGGTTAAAATAACGGAAACGGTTACCATATTTCCAGTTGCTTACTTTCAGCTCATCCCCGTTGCCGGTATGGGTTTTTTGCCCAACCCAGCGCTGTTCCAGCCTTACGCGGTGGACCATGGCGTAAGCAGGCGATCCCATTTTATAAATGAACTGCTGGTAAATGCGGTGCTCCGGTTGGTAGGCGTCAATGGCAGGGCTGTAGGTAGGGATATTGGCATATCCCAGCAGGTAGCCGGTGCGCTTGTTGGGAGCGTATTGCAGGCCGGCGCGCATCAGTATCTGTCCCTTATCGCTGAGGCCATCCCGCAGCCTTACCTGTACGTCAAACGGTACGGACCAGCGCTCGTTAATGCCGGCATTGCCAAAATAGGTATACCACTGCTGGTAGTAATGTGTCAGTTCCTGTGCCTGCAGGCCGGTGGCAACGGCGCAGCACAATAACAGTGAAATGCATATCTTTTTCATCATAGCCAAATTCATTTTTTCCAAAACGCTAAAGATAATATGAAACCGAGTATGATAAACATTTTTTTACACGGGAACATGTCAATGCGAGGTTTATCTCGTTCATTAATAATTTGATGGCCTCGATGCATCTTCGATGTCATCTGACCATTGAAAAGACAAATATGAACAGATGAAAAAAATTGCCGGAAAAGGAAAGGACCTTTCCGTTGTTTACGAAAAGGCCCTTTGCCAGGTGTCTAATACCCCCCAGTCATAATTGGCTTTACTGCATGTTCCACCATAATTTTACGCCCTTGGTATTCCCGCCGATGGCGGATGCCGCGGCCTGGTAGTTGGCAGTGTTCTGTTGCTGCTCGCTTACCAGGTAGGTGAGGCGGTAGGGCACATAGGTTACATTTTCGTCCAGCGAGCCGTCCAGGGGCGCGATGAACAGGGAATCGCCGCCGGGCTTTTTAAAGTCCAGCCGCAGTCTTTCAAACCATCCCTGCAGGCCCTGCGGGTACAGCGCCAGCCATTTCTGTGTGCCTATTACATTCTTCCAGTCATTGGCGTCATATGGCACCCGGGCCAGGTAAGCGCCGATGGAATCGGTATTGCTTACGCCCCAGTATTCCATGGATGCCCGCACGCCGGCTTCGTAATGGGTAGCCGCATCGGCGCCGGTGGCAAAGCCGCGGGCGGCTGCTTCGGCCAGTATAAAGGCTACTTCCGGGTAGGTCATCAGTATACCCGGCATGTCAGCAGCATAGATCTTTTTGCCGGGGAGAGAATAGTTGCTGGGCGGCAAACGGTTGGGATTGGTTTCAGAAGTGCCATATGCCAGGCCGCGGTAGGTGCTGTCGCCTGCCTTGCGGGCGTAAATACCCAGGCGCGGATCGCCGGTACTTTGCATATAGTCCACCAGCGTAGCACTTACAAAGAATTCTGTCAGCGGCCGGTCTGAGTCGTTATAAGGAAACTTATTAGGAGCGGTGGCCAGGTACTGGAACTGTGCGTTATCCGCATTGCCGGCCATAGCCTGCTGGTAGTTGGCGGCTATTACGGCCTGCGCCCTTGCAGGGTCAGCGTCTGCCATGCGGATGGCCAGGCGCAGCATCAGGGAGTGCGCCAGTTTTTTCCAGGCGTCCACGTTACCGTTATAGATCACATCGCCGGCATCAAAGCTGCCCTGGGCCGGGTCCATGGCAGCCGTTTGCGCCTGCAGGGTGTCCAGCAGGGCGTTGTAAATGGTTTGCGCATCGTCGTAAGCAGGCCGGATATTACCTTCTTCCTGCAAGGCTTCTGTATAAGGAATATTACCATATGCATCTGCCAGCACCTGGTATATCCAGGCCTTGAGTATATGCGCAATGGCGATCTGGTTGGGAGAAACCGGCGTAGGCTCGGCCCGGTTCATGGCGATGATCTCATCCAGGTTGTGCAGCGATATGCTGTACAGGTTGTTCCAGAGCGCTGCGTTAATACCTTCGTCCAGCAGGTAGCGGCTGTCGTTGGCTTTGTCATTACCGGTCCAGTATTGGGCGTAAGGCATGCCGATGCGCCCGTTCTGGGGGCCGGCATATATAATATCCATGGCGGATTTTTCCGCGCCTGTCAGCAGGTATTGCGGCTGCGTGGTAGTGGGCTTGGTCGGATCAACATTAATATCTTCCAGCTTCTGGCATCCCGTTGCCAGCAGGCATCCCAGCAAAAGATAGCAGCTATATTTCATATATCGTGTAAGCATTTCCATTAGTTTGTTGTTTAGAATGAAATATTCAGGTTCACCCCGTAAGAGCGCAGCGAGGGCAGCGCGCCGCCTTCAATACCCTGCACATTGGAGGCAGAGTTGGTAATGTTGGCGGGGTCCACATTCGGTGCGTTGGAGTGAATGAGCCAGAGGTTACGCCCGTACAGGGAGATGCGCGCCGCCTGTGCGCCTATCCTTTTGTACCATGACTCCGGAATATTATATCCCAGTTTTACTTCCCGCAGGTATACGTAGCTGGCATCGTACAGGTCGGCCTTGCTGATCACGTTACCGCCGTTCTGGCTGAAGTGGTCCTTGGCGGTGATCGGTACGGTGTTTTCCTTCCCGTCTTCTGTTACGCCCGGCACAATGATGCCATTCTCACGGATGCCGTTCTCGGCGGTCACATCCAGCAGGCCGGATTTTTTGCCATACAGGTTGGTGTAGGAGAAGAACTCGCCGCCGCTCTGGAAATCCACCAGCGCGGAAAGGTAGATGCCTTTGTAGGAGAAGGTGTTGTTCACACCGCCTATGAAGTCGGGATTCACATTACCGATCTCCTTTATTTCAGACACCCTGTAGTAACCATCTTCCGTTACCACTTTCCTGCCCTGCTCATCGTACACGTAGTCCGTGCCCATGATAGTACCCAGCGACTGGCCTACCAACGCTACTATAGACACTTTGTTGGTACGGCGGTCCGTAGCCAGCGTCAGCAGGTCCAGCGCGGTGTTGTACTGTTCTATATTCATGTCCAGCAACTTGTTGCGGTTGCGGGCAAAGTTGGCGTTGATATCCCAGCGGAAGCCTCCTTTCAGGCGGATGGGATTCAGGTTCAGTGCTACTTCAAATCCCTCGTTGCGCACATTGCCGCCGTTTACCACCATCGTGGTAAAGCCGGTAGCGGCGGGTATGGGCAGGGTAATGATCTGGTCCCGGGTATTACGGTTATAGTAGGTCAGGTCCAGCCCGATGCGGTTGTCCAGGAACTGCAGCTCCGTACCGAACTCATACTCCCGGGTACGTTCCGGCTTCAGGTCCGGATTGTTCTTGGTAGGCAGGAACTGGGTAACCGGGTTGCTGCCAAAAGGCGGTATAAAGGCATAAGTATCATACACCTGGTAAGGATCGGTATCGCTGCCCACGGCGGCTATACTCCCCCTTAGCTTACCGTAGTTCAGCCACTTCCATTTCAGGAGGTCGGAGAAGATGAAGGAAAGGGAAGCCGATGGATAGAAGTAAGGATTGTTGTCCACGTTAATAGTGGAGCTCCAGTCACTGCGCCCGGTCAGGTCCAGGAACAGCAGGTTCTTATAACCCAGCGTAGCGGTGGCAAAAGCGGAGTTGATCTGCTTTTCGTAATACTGGTCTATGGGCTGCGCGGGTTGTATGGAGTTGTTCAGGTTATACACACCCGGAATGATCAGGCCGTCTACGGTCTGCCCGCCGCTTACGGTCCATTTCCGGTGCATGATGTTGCCTCCCAGGGTAGCGTTCAGCGAGAACTCGCCAAACTCCTTGTCGATATCCGCTGTGAGCTGGTAGTTCATTTCACGGGAGTCGCGCAGGCGTTTCCGGTAAGATCCTTCAATATTGGGCTGCTGCGACATTCTTTCCTCTTCTGTTGAATTGTACTGGTCCATGAATACGCGCCCGCTCAGGCTCAGCCAGCTATTCACGGAATAATCCAGTCCGCCGAAGCCGAACAGGCGGTTGCGGGTGTCCGTTTCATAATCGCGGTAACGGTTCCAGTAGGGGCCATTGCTGAACGCCACGGTGGGATCGTCCCAGGACCGGCGGTTCCAGGTGATCTGTGACCCGTCCGGGTACACATAGTTTTTGGCCCTTTCAATATCGAGCTGCCGCTGCCCGTACATGGTGAACTGCAGGGTAGGATTGGGGCCGGTAAAACCGGTGCCCGGGCGGCCTTCCGCTTCCAGTATGCTGTAGTTGGCGGATACGGAGGCTGTTAAATTCTTGGCCAGTTGGTAGCTGCCGTTAAAGGAAAGGTTGTTGCGCGTCAGCGAAGAATTGGGCAATACGAAGCTCTGTTTCATATTACCGTAGGACAGGCGGAAGGAGCCTTTGTCATTGGAGCCGCCTACGGCGATATTGTTGGTCAGCGTATAGCCGGTCTTGTAAAAATCCTTTACATTATTGGGATGGGGGGACCAGGGAGCTGTTTTCCCGAAATCGGGATTGCCCTTATCCCGGTCCCATGACCAGTAGTGGCGTACCTGCCTGCCATCCAGCCGGGGGCCCCAGGATTCATCCGCATAGTACTGGGGCAGCAGGTCATAAGGTCCTTTACCGTTATTGTCATTATAGGTAGCGCTTTGCTCATTGAGGAATGCTTCCGGGTTTTGGTTGTAGTACACGGTATCAAAGCCGGTATAACCGCCGCCATACTGGTTCTGGTAGTTAGGCAGCACATACACCTGGTCTATCTGCGCATTGAGGCTGTAGGTAATGCCCAGCCCTCCGTCTACATCCGGCCTTTTCCTGGTGGTGATCTGCAGCACGCCGTTGGCCCCGCGGCTGCCATAAAGGGCGGTGGCGGCGGCTCCTTTCAGCACGGAAATATTCTCGATGTCCTCCGGGTTGATATCCTGTATGGGGCTGCCGTAATCGTAACCACCGCCGCCGTTTTGCTGCCCGGGATCATTCAGCACATTGTTCAGTACCGGTACGCCATCCACTACAATAAAGGCGTTGTTATCGCCCAGGATGGATTTATTACCGCGGATGGTCATCCTGGTAGAGCCGCCCATGGAGCCGGTATTGGTGCTTACCTGCAAACCGGCCACTTTGCCGGACAGGGCATTTACAAAGTTTACCTCCTTGGCTTCCTGTACGGCATTGCCGCTTACTTCCTGCAGGGCATAGCCTACCGCGCGGGGATTCTTTTTGATGCCCAGGGCGGTTACCACTACTTCCGACAGGGTTTTCTGCCCGGAAGCGGCCGAGGTAAGCACTACCGTCAGCGGTTGCTTGCTTTTTACCGGTACCTGCTGCTCCCCGTAGGTAGCGAGCGATACCAGGATGGTGTCACTGGTGGAGGCTTTAATGGAGAACTGGCCGGAAGGGTCGGACATAACGGCCTGGCCGGTGGCTTTATTCACTACCTGGGCCCCGGGGATAGGCGCATCTGCCGTATCCTGGACGGTGCCGGTAAGGGTGAAATTATTCATTTCCTGCCGGAGGGTGGCTGAATCGGCCGGTACGATCAATCCCGAATCCTGTGCGGGCCTGGTCGTTGTGTCCCTGCGGGTAGTATCCCTGCCGGTGGTGTCCGGCAGTATAAGATTGGCATTTTTTGCAGCAGTGTCTTTTTTGGTGGTATCCTGCCGTACTGTTGTATCTTGTCGTACCGGCGCAGTGGTATCCTGTTGCGCCTTGCCGGTATTACAATAGAAAACACAGCACAGCCCTAGCCCGGCGAGTACATGGCTTTTCATGATATGTAATGGATTTTTGATTACAATGCTACTGATGGTGCCGGGCAGCCTGAAGAGGCTACAGTTACAGTTTTTTCTTCATTTCGTAGTGCGGGATGCCTACCTCCGTAAATTCATCGCCGTGAATGCTGTATCCCAACTTTTCATAGAAACCTGCAGCTGTTTTGCGGGCGTGCATTATCATTTCCGTAAAACCATTCAGCTTGGCCTGCTGTTCTGCAAAATCAATAATGCCGCTACCGATCCCCCTGCCCTGGAAAGCCGGGTCTACCGCCATTTGCCGCAGTTGTACCGTATTTTCATTTACGGGCGTTAAAATGCAGCATCCGGCCAGCAGTTCCTTGTCATTACTGGTAGTGTAGCAGCCTATCAGCCAGTCATTGATCTCCTGCTGCAGATAGGCGTCCGTAAAAACAAGCCCCAATGGTTTGCGCAATGTTATATCGCGCAAGCTGATCATATCCCGGTGAGCGCAACTACCGTATTCGATTATACGAAACTCCATCGTGCTAATGTGTTAAATGTGAGTACAGTATTGCGTTACAGGCGATATGCCATTGCTCTCCGGAGGGGGTAGAACAAACATGGTGCCAGTAGGGGATTTTACCCGGCCTACGGGCGCGCGGCGCTGCGGCGGAAGCTGCGCTCTGGTTGCAAGGTGCTTGCTGGTGGCTTGGGGTAGCCAAAAACGGGTATGGAGGCATAAGAGGCATAAGATTTGAAAATAACAGGTAAAGATAACAATTTCCAGGCGCGGCCTTTCCGGTTGTCCCGTATATTTGGGGACTATGTCCGCAATGTGTGGACGGCCGCCAGGCGGATTTTTAACGTTTCATTTACGCCTGGAAAACTATATTTGACGATGCCTATTACGAAAAATAGACAGTTTTTATACGCCGGAGCGCTATTACCTTTATTCCTGTTACTGCTGGCAGGGTTGCAGCCGTTGCGTGCGCAGGTGAAGCTATCGGGTATGGTAGTGGATGCAGACACCAAAACCGGGCTACCCGCCGTCACCATCATCAATAAAAGATCCCGTAGCGGCACGCTGAGTAATGAAAGCGGCCGTTTTTTTATAGAGGCCATGCCGGGCGATACCATTGAATTTTCCATGCTGAGCTATTATAAAAAGGAGGTGGTGGCCCCGCTGGAAAGCACTTCTGTCAACATATATATGCCGAGGCGGGTATTTGGCCTGCAGGAAGTGAATGTGCGGGGGAAGAACTACTACCTGGATTCCCTGGCTACCCGCGAGGAATACGGGAGATATTTCAACTACAAGAAGCCGGGCGCCCTGGATGTGCTGAAAACACTGCCGGCCAACCCGGTAACGGCCCTCTCCTACCTGGTGCCCAGCAAGGCAAGAAAACGGAAAGAGCATTTCCGGGAGCAGTTGGAATACTGGGAAAAGGAGAAATATATTGATTACCGCTACTCCCCGGAGGTGGTGGGCCGCATGACGAAACTGGAAAGCCCGGAGCTGGACTCCTTTATGCTGCAATACCGCCCGTCTTACCGCTTCCTGGAAACCGCCACGGATTATGACCTGCTGTTGTATATCAAACAGTCTTTTGAAAGGTACCAGCAGGCGAAGAAGGAACCGTCCGACTCTGCCGGGGGGAGCGGCACCCCTTAAGCCTGGCCATAGCTCACAACAGCTTCCCCGCCCAGGAACGCACCCAGCCTGTCCGCGGCCCGGGCAATGGCCTTCTTCGGCGCCCGGCTACCGGGTGCAAACAGCTCCACTGTTACCATCACTTTATCATCCTTCAGGGCCCGTTTCCACAAGCCAGCTACCTGCCCGTTAATGACCACCACCGGGCGGAAAATGCCATTGTTGGTAATAACGCGCTGTTGCGCCGCTGGCAGTACGGCGGCCCGGTTGCGGTAGCCGATGATGTACTCATCGAAAGCCGGTAGTAAGTGCACGGAAGGCGGGTATGTGTCCGGGAGGGCCAGGGCCCTGGAGAACCAGTATACGTCGCCGTCAACCGTAGCGGAGGTCAGGCCTGGCCTGGCCATTTCCAGCCCATGCCTGGCATCGGTGAGGGAAAGGTAGGACCAGGTGGCAAAATCCTGCAGGGTAGCGGGGCCGCGGCTGCAGAAATACCGGCCGGCCAGCATGGCCAGCGCTTCATCCCGGTTGAAGGCGCCGGGTGCGGGCGCCCGTTCTGCCAGCAGTGCGTAGGTTTGCCGGCCGTTCTTTACGGCGCCGCTGCACAGGATGCCGTCCAGCTCCGCGCGAAACAGCAGGTGGGAGGACCGGTTCTCGTCCACTGCTATTTTCGCCTTTTTCAGTTCGGCCATAATGGTTTCACGGGGCAGGTGCTGCCCGCCGGCCAGCATGTTGGCGATGATCTTATTGCTTTTTTGGAAAAGGGCTTCGGTAAGTTCCAGTTGCCGGTGCCTTGTTTTGGATGCGGCAAGGATACGTGGAGCGGTAAGCGCCAGCAGCCAGTGAATGTCTGCCGCAGCTACCAGGTGCCAGGTAGGCCGCAGCAGGTGGGTACGTAAAATATCCCCTTTATTGAGCGCGGCTGTGATCTTCCTGTCGGTAGCCCCGCTGGTCCGTGCGCCGGCCGCCCAGCGGCACATGGCAAAATCCTGCGCCTGCATGGCGCCCATCCAGCTTACCGCCTCCCGGGCATTTTTACAGGAGGGGCCGGTCACGCGCTGGCTGAGCAGGCGAATGTTAGCAATTTCTGTCAGGGTCATAACAGGGGTTTATTTCAGCAGTTCGCCCTGCAAACGCAGCAGTTCGGTTTCCGCCAGCTTGGTGCGGTACCGGGCCATGATCAGCCGGTTAAACGCATCCTGCAGGCTCTGCTGGGCCAGCTTTACCTCCAGGGTGGTGGATACGCCCTGCCGGAAGCGCTCCAGCGCCACCATAGCGTTTTCCCGGGCCAGGCCAATGTTCTCCTCTTCCAGGGTGACGGCTGTTTTATAATATTCGTAGTTCTTGAAGGTGGAATCCACGCTGAGGCTCACCAGTGTCTGCGCATTGTCCAGCCATAGCTGCTGGTACTCCACGTTCAGCTTCGCATTCCTTACCTGCCGCCTTACGTTCAGGCCGTTGAAGATGGGAATGGACGCGGTAACGCCGTAGTTGAAAACGCCGTTCTGGTTAAAGATAGGGCTAAAAGAGTTCGTGGCCGCATTGGAATTGACGCGGCTGAAGTTATAGGCGGAGTTAAAGGACAGCACCGGGAAATAATCGGCCCGGGCCTCCTTTAACTGGATCTCTGATATGCCGAGCTGCTGCCGGGCAATGCCCAGTGCAGCATTTTGCTGCATAACGGCCTGCCGCAGGTCGCCGTAGTGCAGGTCCATGTTGATGGGAATGGAGTCCTGCACATCATAGGTGGTATTGGCGGTAGCTACGGCCATCAACTGGTTGAGCGTGGCCTTGCTTTGCACGATCTGTGTTTGCTGGAGCAGGTAGGCGGCCTTTTGCGCGTTATAGTCCACGCGGGACTGCAGCAGGTCAGTTTTAGGTCCCAGACCCGTCTGGAACTTGGCATCGGACAGTTTCACCCTTTCTTCCGAAATGGATAATTGTTCTGCGATGTTGCGCAATTGCTGCTTTTGCTGCACAATATCATAATAGCTGCGGATGATGTCTGCAATGGTATTGATCACCTGTTCTTTCAGCGCCAGCTCGCCGAGGTCGCGCACGCTTTCCAGGCGCTGCCGGGTGGCAAACATTTTCAGCCCGTCAAAAAGGGTCCAGTTGAGCGATATATTGGCCGTATAGTTATTGCTTTTAATGCCGCTGGTGTCTCTTTTGTTGCCGTTGGCAAATTCCTGCTTGGTGGCCTGGTGGCTCCAGGTTCTGCCGGCCGTGCCGTTGAGGCGGGGCGCAAAGGCAAAATTGGCGTAGGCGTAATCGTTGGCCGCCACATCGGCGTCATTGCGCGCCAGCCTGATATCGTAATTATTCTTCAGCGCCAGGTCTATGGCCTGTTCCAGTGTAAGCACCTGTTGCGTATGACCTTTGATGGCCAGCAGTGATAGTATGAATATGAAAATTGATCTCATTCGTTTTTGTGAATTTGATGTAAGAAGTATGAAGTAAGATGACCGGAGCGGTTCACTTCCTGCATCCTGCATCCTACCTCTTACCTCCTACCTCCTACTTCCTGTTACGCGTGCGCGGCGGCAGCATCCCGGGCTGCGGCGCCCTGTTCTTCTTCGGCCATGGCCGCTTCTTCATATTCCTGGTTGGGCTTCCTCCTGGAGAGGTAGCTGTACATGGCCGGTATTACGAATAGGGTGAGCACCAGTGAAAAAATGATACCGCCCACGATCACGATGCCCAGCGGGATACGGCTGGTAGCCGCCGCGCCCAGCGAGAGGGCAATGGGCAGCGCGCCCAGGGCCATGGCCAGGCTGGTCATCAGGATGGGCCGCAGGCGCATGGTGGCGGCGTCTATTACGGCGCGTTTCTTTACCATGCCCTGATCGCGTTTATGGTTGGCAAACTCCACGATCAGGATCCCGTTCTTGGTCACCAGCCCTATGAGCATGATCACCCCGATCTGTGAGAAGATATTCCAGGTTTGCCCGAATATCCAGAGCGACAGCAGGGCGCCTGCAAACGCCAGCGGCACGGTGAGCATGATGATGAACGGGTCTACCCAGCTCTCAAACTGCGCGGCCAGCACCAGGTATATCAGCACCAGGGCCAGCACCAGCGCAAACATGGTGTTGGAGCCGCTTTCCGAAAAGTCGCGGGAGGAGCCGGACAAGGCCGTGTTAAAGGAATCGTCTATCACGCCTTCCTGTTTCAGGCGGTTAAAGATATTGTACATGGCCTGTATGCCGTCACCAATGGTTTTGCCGGGCGCCAGGCTGGCGGAAATGGTGGCAGACTTGTACCGGTTAAAATGATAGATAATGGGCGGGCTGGTCTCTTCCCGGATGGTTACCAGGTTGTCCAGTTGGATGGCCTCGCCCCGGTTATTGCGCACGTATATGTTCTGCAGGTCATTGGGATCATCGCGGTTGGCGCGGAATACCTGTCCCATTACCTGGTACTGCTTGCCGTTGCGTATAAAGTAGCCGTAGCGCAGGTTACTGAGGGCCAGTTGCAGTGTCTGGGAGATATCTTCCACGGACACTCCCAACTCGCTGGCCTTGGCGCGGTTGATCTGGATGCGCAGCTCCGGCTTGTTGAACTTGAGGTCTACGTCCACCGCCTGGAAGGCGGGATCGGCATTGGCTTCTTCCAGGAAGCGCGGCAGCACGGCCGCCAGGGAATCAAAGTTGATGTGTTGCAGCACAAAGGCCACGGGCAGCCCGCCGCGGCGGCCTACCTGTATGGTTTGCTGCTCAATGGCAAATACTTTGCCCTGCGGGAAGCGGTACATGTTGCGGTTCATCATGTCCACGATCTCTTTCTGGGAGCGCTGCCGGTCATGCGGCTCGGGCAGCGTTACATAGGCAAAGGCGTTGTTTACCGCCCCGCCGCCGCTGAAGCCCGGCGCCGTTACAGAAAGAATGATCCGCTTTTCCGGTACGGAATCCAGGATGAAGCCTATCAGGCTGTTCACATACCTGTCCATGTAGTCAAAAGAGGTGCCTTCCGGCGCCGTGATGGACAGGCGGAACTCGCTGCGGTCCTCCAGCGGGGCCAGCTCGGACTTCAGGTTGCGGAACAGGAAATAGATCAGGGCCAGGCAGGCCAGTATCACCAGCGTGCCTACCCAGCGCACCCGCATGAACTGCTGCAGCGAGCGTTTATAGCCATCTTCCATCCAGCGGAAAAAGGGTTCCGTTTTGGTATAGAACCAGGAATGGGTATGCGCTTTGCGGCCCAGCTTCACATTCAGTACAGGCGTGAGCGTGAGCGATACGAAGGCGGATATCAGCACGGCCCCGGCCACCACGATGCCGAACTCGCGGAACAGTTGCCCCACAAAGCCCTGCAGGAACACAATAGGCAGGAACACAAAGGCCAGGGTAATGGAAGTGGCGATCACGGCGAAGAAGATCTCTTCAGAGCCCTCCTTGGCCGCCCGCATGCGGGGCATGCCGGCTTCTATTTTCTTGTAGATGTTCTCCGTTACCACGATACCATCGTCCACCACCAGGCCGGTGGCCAGCACAATGGCCAGCAGGGTCAGTATATTAATGGTAAACCCGCAGGCGTACATAATAAAGAAAGCGCCGATGAGGGACACCGGTATATCTATCAGCGGACGGAAGGCCATCAGCCAGTCGCGGAAGAACAGGTATACGATCAGGATCACCAGCACCAGGGCCACCACCAGCGTTTCTTCCACTTCTTCTATGGATCTTTTAATAAAGCGGGTATTATCCCGGGCGATATTGGTAACGAAATCCGGCGGAATATCCTTTTTGAGCTGCTCGTAGCGCCGGTAGAATTCATCGGCAATGGCCACATAGTTGGAGCCGGGTTGCGGGCTCAGCGCCAGGGCGATCATCGGCACGCCGGACTCCTTGAGGACGGTCTCCTCGTTTTCCGGGCCCAGCACGGCCTGGCCGATGTCGCGCAGGTGGATCACGCGGCCCTCTACATTCTTGATGATGAGGTTGTCAAATTCCTCTTCCGTATCCAGGCGGCCAAAGGTGCGCACGGTCAGCTCCGTGGCGTTGCCGGCAATTTTGCCGGAGGGCAGCTCCACGTTCTCCCGCAGCAGGGCTTCCTGCACATCGCTGGGGGTGAGGCTGTAGGCCGAGAGGCGGGCGGGGTCCAGCCAGATACGCATGGCATATCTCTTTTCGCCCCAGATGCGGATGGAGCTTACGCCAGGTATGGTTTGCAGCCTTTCCAGCAGCACGTTGTTGGCATACTCGGTCACTTCCAGTTGGTTGCGGGTATTGCTCTGCACGGTCATGGAAATGATGGCGTCGGAATTGGCGTCCTCCTTGGTTACCACGGGCGGGGCATCCAGGTCCGGCGGCAGGCTGCGCAGCGCCTGCGACACCTTGTCGCGCACGTCGTTGGCCGCCGCTTCCAGGTCGGTGCTCAGCTCAAACTCCACGGTAATATTGCTGGAGCCCTGGCTGCTGCTGCTGGAAATGTTCTTGATACCGGCAATGCCGTTGATCTGCTTTTCCAGCGGCTCGGTGATCTGCGTTTCTATGATATCTGAATTGGCGCCGGAGTAGGAGGTGCGCACATTCACAATAGGCGGGTCTATGGCCGGGAAGTCCCTTACACCCAGGAAGGTAAAGCCTACCAAACCGAAGATCACGATGATGATATTCATCACAATGGCCAGCACCGGCCGCTTCAAAGACAAGGATGGAAGACTCATTACTGTATGTTATTATACTTCAACACCATACCGGGCCTCAGTTGCAGGATACCGCTGGTAATAACGGTATCGCCTATGTTGAGGCCGCTGGTTATCTGTACATTGTTCTCGTTGCGTATACCGGTTTCCACTACTACTATTTTGGCTCTGCCACTGTCCGCCACGATCACCGTTTTGTCCCGGGTACCGGGTATAACGGCCTGTGAGGGGATCATAATGGCTTCGGGCATATCCTTGAGAGAGATGGTGACGCGGGCAAAAGCGCCTGGCAGCAACTGGCCGGCATTGGGCATAATGGCCCGGATGCGGATGGTGCGGGTAGCCAGGTCTATTTTCGGGTCCATGGCGTAAATGCTGCCTTTGTAGGTCTTGTTGTCGCCGGCCACTTTAAATTCCACGGCATCGCCCACCTTTACGGAAGTGCGGTATTTTTCCGGTACGGAAAAGTCGATCTTCAGCGGGTCTATCTGCTGCAGGGTGGTAATGATGGTGGTGGGCGACACAATAGCGCCCAGGCTTATATTGCGCAGTCCCAGGCGGCCGCTGAAGGGTGCGCGCAGCTCCGTTTTCTGGAGCTGTGTTTTCGTATAGTCAATATCGGCGCCGTAAGCGCTTACCTGGTTGCGGGTTACATCCACATCCTGCTGGCTGATGCCGTTGATCTTCAGCAGGTTCTCCTGGCGCTCCAGGGTGGTTTTGGCCAGCTCCTGCTGCAGTTGCAGCTTGGCGAGCTGCGCTTTCAGGTCTTCGTCATATATCTTTACCAGCAGGGCGCCTTTGGCCACATGCACGCCTTCCTTAAAATACAGGCCGGTAATGCGGCCGGATATTTCCGGTTTGATCTCTACTTCTTCATTGCTCTGGAGGGTGCCGCTGGCATCGATGGTCTCGTCCAGCCTGGTGGTCTTTACCACGTAGGCATCCAGGAGGAGGGGCCGGCCGCCGCTGCGGGCTGCAGGAGCGGCGGGTGCTTTCTTTTTGCCATCGGCCACCTGTTTATAAACAAGAAAAATAATTACTGCCCCGATAGCAGCGAACAGTGTGGTCCTCAGAATCTTTTTATTGGTCATGTTAGTGAATTCGCCTGGATTTAGATAACGTGGCCTTTCCGGAGCAGGCCGCCCCGGCAAATTTAATAAATGGCGGAGGCGCTTGCACGGGCGGAGTGTTAATTAAAGTTAAGAGCCATGAATAGGTCCATAAATGGTTGAATAGGCGGTTGAGTGGCGGTGTTATGTGTTGCAACAGTCATTTTTGTGGTGAAACAGGCGTTCCTGGGCCGTAAATTGCAGCCTGTTTATTTAATAATGGTATTCATAAAGCAAGACTGGGGCTATATTTGCGGCCATTAGCAGAGGAGCGTATATGTGAAAATTTAGATGCGTAGTTGCCAATTCAATAAAAATTATATTTTTGCAGTCAAGTTTTAAACCAAAAACACTTAAAATTATGTCAGACATTGCATCAAGAGTTAAAAAGATCATCATTGACAAATTGGGCGTTGACGAAGCCGAGGTAACTCCTGAGGCCAGCTTCACCAATGACTTAGGTGCTGACTCTTTGGATACGGTAGAACTGATCATGGAATTTGAAAAAGAATTTAACATCTCCATTCCTGACGAACAAGCTGAAACTATTACTACTGTTGGCCAGGCCGTAGCTTACCTGGAAGAACACGTGAAATAATCCTACTTAATCAGAATTGTTTTAATGCAACCAAAACGCGTAGTCGTTACAGGTTTAGGTGCTCTTACACCGCTCGGCAATTCCGTTCAGGAATACTGGCAGGGGTTGACGAACGGTGTATCCGGCGCCGATCATATCAGACAGTTTGATGCTTCCAAGTTTAAAACCCGTTTTGCTTGTGAATTAAAGAACTTTGATCCCACCCAATTCCTCGAAAAGAAGGAGGCCCGCAAAATGGACCCCTTTACCCAAACGGCGGTCATCACGGCCGATCATGCTGTACAGGATGCCAACATCGGGAGCTATTCCGTAAATAAAGACCGCGTAGGCGTGATCTGGGGTACTGGCGTAGGGGGAATGATCAATTTTTGTCACGAACTGAGAGATTACTACCTGGGGGATGGAACACCACGTTTCAGCCCTTTCCTGATTACCCGTTTAATAACAGACATTTCAGCAGGGCATATTTCTATAAGGCATGGCTTCCGGGGGCCCAACTTTGCAGTGGTGTCCGCCTGTGCATCCGCCACCAACGCCATTATAGAAGCTATGTACCAGATCCGCTACGGGAAGGCAGACCTGATGATCACCGGCGGTTCCGAAGACGTGATCAACGAAGCCTGTGTAGGCGGCTTCAACGCGATGAAAGCCTTATCGGAAAGGAACGACGATCCCAAGACCGCCTCACGGCCCTTTGACCTGAACCGCGACGGTTTTGTAATGGGAGAAGGCGCCGGCGCGCTGGTACTGGAATCGTACGACCATGCGATGGAAAGAGGTGCCAGGATTTATGCGGAGCTGGCGGGTGGCGGCGCTACGGCAGACGCCCATCACATTACGGCCCCACACCCGGAAGGGCTGGGCGCTATGAACGTAATGCGGCAGGCGCTGGCAGATGCGGGAATGTCCACCCACGAAATTGATTACATCAATGTGCATGGCACTTCCACCCCGCTGGGTGATGTGGCAGAGGTAAAAGCGATCCAGGAAGTGTTTGGAGAAGATGCGTACAGGCTGAATATCAGCTCAACCAAATCCATGACCGGTCATTTACTGGGCGCAGCAGGCGCCGTGGAATCTATAGCAGCCATCATGGCCATCGTAAATGGCATCATCCCTCCCACCATTAATCATTTTACTGATGATCCGCAACTGGATCCCAAATTAAATTTTACCTTTAACATCGCACAACAAAGAGAAGTGGGCGCCGCTTTGAGTAATACTTTTGGCTTCGGAGGTCATAATGCCTCTGTTATTTTCAAAAAATTTGTTTCTTGATTGTGTGAAATTACTGCCAGGATATTTATATCGTTTCGTTACCAGGAAAAGGCAACTTTACAGCGACCTTTACAACCTGCTGGGCTTTTCGCCGGGCAACTTCTCCCTATATGAAGTAGCGCTCAGCCACCGCTCCAGCAAGGAAAAGTTCCTGGAAAGCAATGAAAGGCTGGAGTACCTGGGCGACGCTATCCTGGGCGCTATCATCGGCGATTACCTGTTCAGGAAATACCCCTACAAAACAGAAGGCTATCTTACAGAAATGCGGTCCAAGATCGTGAACCGGCAGCAACTGAACGAGATCGCCATCAAAATGGGCCTGCGTAAGCTCACCATCTACGACAAATACAACAGCTTTCTCAAAATAAGCCAGATCTTCGGCAATACCCTGGAAGCCCTGGTGGGCGCCGTATACCTGGATAAAGGATATAACAAGACCAAGCAATTCGTTTACAAACGCATTATTATTCCCTACATTGACCTGGAGGCCCTGGAAACCGTGGAAATGAACCACAAGAACAAGCTGTATGGCTGGGCCAACAAGAACGGCAAAACGCTGGAGTTTGAGCTGCTGGAAGAGCAGATGGACAATGGCCGCCGCATATTTACCGTAGGCGCCGTAGTAGACGGAGAGCTCATATGCAGCGGCAAAGCCTTCAACAAGAAAGACGCCAGCCAGATAGCCGCCCAGCAGGCCATAGAGTTGCTGGGGCTGGGAACCAATGAATAATTATTCATCTAACGGGCTCCCGCAATATCGTTCTCAGTTTTTCCGGTGGCGTTCTGCGCGGGTCTGAAAGATAGATCTCGTGATGCCGGCCGTTCCACTGTAACTGGTGCTGCGCCATAAAATCAGTAATGCGCGCCAGGGTGGCGGGTTCTGTACTGAAAGGACCGGTGTGCAGGGCCTGCACGCTCCTGCCTTCCTCAAACGTGATCAGTGATACCTCCTGCAGCCGCGGCAGCTTCTTTTTACTGAAGGCGGATGCAATGGCGTTTTGCGCCGTTGCCGTCATTACAAAACCGGGCATGTGTATCAGCAATTGCCAGTGCCATTCGGACCGGGGCACCTGCAGCGCATCCTGGTACCCTTTGAGCGCATGCGCTTCATCTACCCACCACAATCCTTCCAGTTTGCATACAACAAAATCCTGCTGCTGTTGCTTATAATGGTTCTTAATGCTGTAGGCGGCGGTGTACAGGGCCTGCACGCTTTCGGAAAAGGTGCTGCCGTCAGGATCGCCTTTACCGCTGATGGCCAGGAATTTGGCTTCCGGTACAGTGACCAGTTGCGGCGCCGCGGTAGCGGTGTACAGTGGTTTGTGGGTTTTGATGATGTCGAGTTTCATAAAAGAGTGAAAAATGGTTTAGTGATAGTCTGTAATACCGATCACGTTGCCGCCGGGGTCCTGCAGCTCTGCAGCCCAGCCGGTGCTGATGCGGTAAGGTTTTTTGGTGAAATGCACGCCCTGCGCCGCCAGCAGGGTATACAACTGCTGTACGTCCGCTACCTGCAGCAGCAGGGCCGGCCGGGCATCGGGATAGCGGTGGCTGTCCTTTAAAATGATGGCCGCTTCATCGCTGCCCACCCGGAAAGCCAGCAGCCCTCTTTCCGAAAAATCGAATTTTACGGTGAGGCCCAGCGTATCTGCGTAAAAGCGGCGGCTTTCCTGCAGGTTGCCGGCCGGCAGGAATACGTTGTCTATGCACAGTATCTGTTTTGTAGCCATGTTGTTAGTTTTGGGTTAGCATTTTCATTGGGTCATTGCTTTATGCAAAGTAAAAAGGGGGGAGTGACAACGGTATGTCAGTAAGCCGTAGGGATATTTCCGGGGTTATGGCATGCTTTCCCGGCATTTTCCCCCTGTAACCAGGGGTAAATGCCGGTCTGTGTCCTGGTGATGTCCTGGTGCAAAGCGGTCACACATCATAGTGCTCTTTCAGCTCGCGGGCCAGCTCTTTCAAGCGGGCGGTCAGCTCGTCGGGGCAGATAATGGTCACATCGTTGCCCCACATCAGTATCCAGCGGGCAAAGTATTCCAGGGGATAGCTGCTCATGAAGGTGAGCTCCACCTGGTTGTCTGTCACCTTTTCCTCCACCAGGCCGTAGAGATATTTCTGGTTGCCCAGGTAGCGGGCCACCCGCTGGGTAAAGCTCACTTTAAAGGTGTGCTCCGCGGCCGGGGCGGAGGTATGCTGCTCCAGGTACTGCTGCAGGGTAATGTGGCGGGATTTGTCATAGGCCTCGCTGGTAAGGTGCATGTTCCGGATGCGGTCTGTCCGGAAGTTGCGGTAGTCGTTGCGGAGCTGACACCAGGCAATGAGGTACCAGGTGCCGTTGCTGTGGTAGATGCCTATGGGCTCTACGCTCCTCCGCGTGAATTCGTTGCTTTGGGCGGCGCGGTACTCCATCTGCAGCACCAGTTGCCTGCCCAGCGCCTGTTGTATATCGGTCAGGAAGCGGTTGGGGAACTCGTCTTCCTGCGGCATGCGGTTGCGCAGCACGGCTATATTCTCGTCCAGCACTTCCAGGAAGTCCTTTTCGCTGCCGCGCAGCACCGCCCTGATCTTTTGCATGGCGCTGCTGAACTGCTGCCGGTTGGAGCGGTCGCTAAAATGCTCCATCAGCTTTTCGCCGGTGAGCAGGGCGGCGGCTTCCTCCCTGTTGAACATGACCGGGGGCAGGTGGTAACCTTCCACGATGTAGTAGCCGGTGCCGGCTTCCGCGCCTATGGGCACGCCGGACTCCTGCAGGGCCTTTACATCGCGGTATACGGTGCGCAGGCTGATATTGAACCGCTCGGCTATTTCGGCGGCCTTTACTACCTTTTTGCCCTGTAACTGAATCAATATGGCGGAAAGACGGTCAATGCGGTTCATGGGATGCAATTTAATATTTCCCCCGGCAACTATATTCTATCACATTTCGTATACATAATGTCATCTATTATTATATCTTTAGGGGGGACAATCATCTTGCAGAAACTAAAAAAATTTTTTTTACAGATTAAACTTTTACTCAAATTAGCAGTCTGATGTACGTGAGCAATACTTGGAAATACACAAGTAATTGATAATGAGTAGCATTAGCGTTCACCCCTGGAAAATATTTTCGTAACTTTTGATGCTACAGTACAGAATATAGGTTAAATGGTAAGTCCCTGCAATTTTTTGCGGGGACCTGTTTTTTTGGGAAATTCCAACATCCAAATACCAAATTCCAAAATGTAGGCCGGCCACCAATACCATTGTACTGTTACGGGTAGTCAAGCCACTGTCGCCAGTTTGGAATTTGGTATTTGGATGTTGGAATTTTAATAACTCATTTCATTCAGCTTCACTTTTCCCCGGAAGGTCCAGAATACAAAGAGGGTATAGGCCAGCACCAGCGGCGTGCCGATGGCAGCTATGATCAGCATGATCCGCAGCGAGGTTTCGGAAGCCGCCGCCTGGTAAATGCTGATATTCCAGGCCGGGTTGGTGGACGAAATAATAATGTTCGGGAACAGGCCAATGGCAAACAGGATAAGCAGGATGGCCGTGGTAATGCTGGAGAACACAAACGCCGTGAAGTACTTCCGGCTGTCAATATTCCGCTTGAGGTTTAGCACCGTGAGCACCGCCGCCAGGGGCAGGGCAAACAGCACCGGGTAGCGCTTGAACTCCTGGGTCATATGGGGAATATAGATCAGGGTGGCCATGGAGGTCATAATGAAGCAGAGGATAAAGAACTTGCTGCAGTTATTGACGAGCACGGTCAGCTTGGCATACAGCCGGTTCTCCGTTTTCATGGTCAGGTAAATGGCCCCGTGCATCATGAACAGCGAAAGGGTGGTAACGGCAATGAGGATGGCGTAGGGATTAAAGAAAGTGAGCAGGGTGCCGGTAAATTCATGCTTTTCATTAAAGGGCAGCCCCTGTATCAGGTTGCCGAGTATCAGGCCCAGCAGCAGGGTAATAAAGGTGCTGGAAGCCATGTAGCTGATGTCCCACAGCTTGCGCCACCAGCGCATGGGCTCCTTGCTGCGGAACTCGATGGAAATGGCCCTGAAGATCAGCGCTACCAGGAACAGCATAAAAGGGATGTAAAACGTAGAGAGGATCACCCCGTATACCAGTGGGAAGCCGGCAAAAAGCGCCCCGCCGGCAATGACCAGCCACACCTCGTTCCCGTCCCATACCGGCCCGATGGCGTTGAGCGCCGTACGGCGGCTTTCTTCCTTGTTAAAGAACAGGTGCAGGGCGCCCGCGCCCAGGTCAAAGCCATCCAGCACGCCGTAGCCGGTGATCAGCCCGCCAATTACCAGGAACCACCAGGTGGCAAGATCGAGACTGAGGAAAGTTGCCATATTAATGAATTGGGTTGATATTTCTTTTTGAATACAGGTCGCTCACTTCCTCTTCATTCTGCGTTACATCCGGGCCGTGCTGTATTTTACGGTGCAGCAGGAAGAGGAACAGCATGAAGAGCAATACATATACCAGGGTAAACAGCACCAGGGAGAACATTACCTGGTTGGCCGTTACGGTTTTGGACAGCGCATCGGAGGTACGCAGCAGGCCGTACACTACCCAGGGCTGCCGCCCCACCTCCGCGGTATACCAGCCTACCTGGTTGGCGATCTGCGGCAGCAGCACCGCCCCTACAAATATCATCATCAGCCAGCGCTGGTCAAACAGCTTTTTCTTCCAGAGCAGGAAAGCGGCCAGCAGGGTGAGCGCAATGAGGAACATACCGATCCCCACCATGATATGATAGGTCTGGAAAACAAAGTTCACCGCCGTGGGCCGGTCTGCTTCCGGGGTGGCCCGCAGGCCCTGTACAGGCGTTTTAAAGCTGCCATGCGTAAGGAAGGAGAGGCCGCCCGGTATTTTAATGCCGCTGGTTTGCTGTTTCTCCTGGTCCACCCATCCCAGCAGGTACATATCCGCCACGGCCAGGCTGTCGAAATGCCCTTCCATGGCAGCCAGCTTGGCCGGCTGGTATTTGCTGACATAATGCGCGGAGCGGTGCCCGGTAAAGAGCTGCAGCAAAGCGGCCACTACCGCCACCCGCAGCCCTACTCTGAACATGGCCTGCGCATGTTTGGTAAACTGGCGGTGCAGGATGTACCAGGCCGCCACGCTCATGACCAGGAAGGAGCCGGCCAGGAAAGAGCCGATGATCACATGGGAAAAGCGGTCTATGGAAGAGGGGTTGAACACCATTTCCCAGAAATTGGTCACCACGGCCCGGGCCTGCATGCCCTCCCCCTCGATCCGGTAACCGGTGGGCGTTTGCTGCCAGGAATTGGCGATCACGATCCAGAGGGCGGAGAAGATGGAGCCCAGGGCCACCATGATAGTGGCAAAAAAATGCACGCCCTTGCTTACGCGGTTCCAGCCAAACAACAGTACACCCAGGAAGCCGGATTCCAGGGCAAAGGCAAAAATGCCCTCCGCCGCCAGGGCGCTGCCAAATATATCGCCCACGTAGTGGGAGTAAGTAGCCCAGTTGGTGCCGAACTCAAATTCCATCACAATGCCGGTAGCCACCCCTATGCCGAATATGAGGGCAAAGATCCTGATCCAGAAGCGTGTGATCTCCTGGTAGATGGCAGAACCCGTTTTCAGGTACAGCCCTTCCATGATCACCAGGCATACGCCCAGCCCGATGCTGAGGGGAGGATAGATATAATGAAATGCGATGGTGAATGCGAACTGCACTCTCGAGAGTATTTCAACTGACGGCATATATATGATGTTTGAAGTATGAAGTAGGATGTAAGATTCCTGCATCCTACCTCTTATTTCTTACTTCCCGCTTCCTATTGCACAAAGGTAGTAGCCCGCAGGGAATGCAAAGCTGATCTTTGTCATAAATCAGATGGCGATCATAACAGTATAGTTGTAGCATAAAATATTTTATCGTTAACTGGTGATTAACATATTAAAAATAAGAATCTTTTTAATTTCGTTCCTGTAAGAAGTAGAAGATAGTTAGCCTTACATTATTTCGGGGGTGCATCGATCCGGGAAGCATTACCCGGCCATATCCTAGGGGGGGACTTTTTCTTACAAGTTGAAATAACCACTTAGTAGAAAAACACGCAAACCGCACAAGGGTCAAACATATTGTGATTGTCATGTGAATGTTCAAGAATTATTTGTGTCTTTTAATGGTTAAACCAAATAGGGAAAGAGCCTGATATTCATCAGGCTCCCCTTTTTGGAAAACGGATACCATGCCCCGCGCATTTGCATCATCCTGTTATAAGATCATGAAGGAAGCCATTTTACAAGCCATCGGGAAAGGTTTTCATTGTTATAGTTCATAGGTACATGCATTCCATAGACTAAACGTTGTGTCTTAATGGATAGCTAGACGGAGCTTGATGTCTATCGGGCTCTTATTTTTTTTAATATAATCAGGCTTTTTGGCAGGAGATGCTTATTTTTTGCTTGGAAATACGGTGCAAAATCTTATCTTTGCCACCCTGAATAAAAAAATTCAACCGGAGGAGTGCAGGAGTGGTTGAACTGGCACGCCTGGAAAGTGTGTATACTCGAAAGGGTATCAAGGGTTCGAATCCCTTCTCCTCCGCAGGATAGGTTATCAAAAGGTACTAAAGGCTCGTAAAACGCTGGTTTTACGGGCCTTTTTACATTTTTCCGGTTCAATTGAATTCAAACGAATTCCAAAAAAACGGGGAAAATTCGGTGCACCGGAATTATTGCCATCTTTGGTGCACCGAATGGTGTGAAAGCGCCCAACCGGTGAAGGTTTCGTGGAATTGAGACCTTTTTTAGTGACGGATTTAATAATTCGTAAACCTTAAAAAAGGAGTGAAGATGAAACACCGTATTAGCATTCTTTTTTACATCCGTAAATCAAAGATGACGAAAGACAAATTAGCGCCTATTTACATGCGCATTACGGTAAACGGTCAAAGACTGGAATACAGTATTCAGCGTTATGTAGCGGTTGCCCGGTGGGGGGCGGCGGCTGGGCGGGTGAAGGGCAGCGGTGCAGAGGGCCGGCTGTTGAATGCCTATTTGGATGCGCTAACCAATAAAGTGCATCAACAGGAACGGGAAATGATGCAGGATGGCAAGATCATTACTTTTGACAGTTTCCGGGAAAAATGGCTGGGAATTACAGAACGTCCCCGTATGCTGATGGAGATTTTTCAGCAGCATAATGACCAGATGGCGGCATTGGTGGGTAAAGAGTTCTCCCCGGGCACTTTGGAGCGCTATAACACATCAATGGCTCATACCAAAGCTTTCCTTCAATGGAAACATGGTATTGCAGACATTGATATAAAAAGGCTGAACTATGAATTAATATACGATTATGAGTTCTGGCTCAAAACTCAAAGAAGTTGTAGCCATAACACAGCTATTAAGTATATCAGTAATTTCCGGAAGGTTGTTAATATCTGTATAAAGAAGGGCTGGTTACAAAAAGACCCTTTCCTGGGCTTTAAAATGAGCAAACATGAGATAGAAAGGGATTTTCTTACCGAAGAGGAATTACAAGCGATTGCCTCAAAAGATTTCGAGATTGACAGGTTAAACCAGGTAAGAGATATTTTTATTTTTAGTTGCTTTACAGGCTTAGCATATGCGGACGTACAGAAACTGAAGAGATCAGAGATTGGGCCTGGAATTGATGGTGAGCGTTGGATATTTACCAGCAGGCAGAAAACGGAAGCCCGGTCTCGTATACCCCTACTGCCTTATGCTGTGGCAATTATCGAAAAATATAAAGATCATCCAGCCTGTATACAATCCGATCGTGTTTTGCCGGTATTAAGTAATCAGAAGATGAATGCCTATCTGAAAGAAATTGCGGATGTATGTAAAATACGTAAGCTTCTTACCTTTCACATAGCAAGACACACTTTTGCTACCACTGTCACGCTTAGCAACGGTGTACCAATAGAATCTGTCAGCAAGATGTTGGGGCATAAAAATCTGAAAACCACCCAACACTACGCAAAAATCCTAGACAGGAAGGTTAGTGACGATATGAAGCTATTGCGGGAAAAATTTAATTCAGACAAAAAAAGCAATTCGACGTTTAAAACAGCTTGAAAACAGGCAATTACGCTATCCATTGAGGAAAGTGGGTATTGTCGTATATTTAGTGAAATTATATTAACAGATGAAACAGCACATTTTATCAAAAAACGCCCGGCAACCCAATCTTCATAAAAGATTGTTCTGGGATTGGCAGTTTGATGAAATAGACTGGCAGGAAGCCTACCGGAGTATTATTGCCAGGGTTATTGAAAGGGGGACAAAGGAAGAATGGGAAGAATTGGTGCGTTTTTATGGGAAAACCAAAGTGATCAATGCTTTGAAACATGAAATTAAATACCTGCCTGATTATGCAATAGAGGATGTATCCGGTTATTTTGGGATCAAAAAGGAAGAGTTGGTATGCTATACACGGAAACAGTTGAGGCAGGGACATTGGCTTTAATCAAAAACTTAATGTCCGATGTTGCCCGAAGGAGGTAGGCGCTGCAATTTGTCCCACAACCTGTGGGACAAATTGGAGGAAGCGCTGATTAAGGGCTTCGTTGAGTGCGCCTTTTTTTGCGCACAGCAAGATGGAGTGTTGTCCACAACACGGCCTTTTTAGGCGTACTTTTTTGGGAAGTGAGTGAGCCTTTATCGCTCACAGCAAGATGTTGTGTTGTAATCAACACCTACTATTTTGCAAGTATTAAGGCGATATGATAAATAATAATCTTATAATTGTCAAGGCTCGTATTTCAATGAAGAAAACAGATGAGGGAGGGCGAAGGTCAGGTTTTAAATCGGGATACAGACCCAACCACGTATTCGAAATGCCGGAGGATCTGCATAAGTTAAAAACTTATATAGGAGATATTCAGTTTGAGGACCAGGAATTCATTGCTCCGGGTGAAACTAAAATTGTAACCGTGAGATTTCTCAGAGTACCTCAGATTGAACACTATATGAAAGTTGGTCAGAAGTGGTTAATTAACGAAGGAGCCAAAACTTTAGGTTTTGGAGAAATTTTAGATGTATATCCTTGACAACTATGTTGATTTGCGTTTTTATTCTGAATCCCTAATTTATTTTCTTTGCCTCCAAAATTCAAAATCAGTACTATCAGACAGAAGGTATCTCTGTTCGTAGGGGTATGAAAAAACTAAAGGTCGTACCGCCATTCTCGTTGAATGCCGTAATTTCTCCGCCTAATGAGGTTACGCAAAGATGGCTGATATATAACCCTAAGCCCGTTCCGGCCCGCCCTTTTTCCAGTTGCTTAAAGGGTTGGAACAAAAATTTCAGTTTATCCTCTGCAATACCGCCACCCTGATCTGATACTTGAAATGATAATTGCTTATCTCTATTCAGGCTAATATTCAAATTTATACTTGTAGCGGGCCGTGTGAATTTTATGGCGTTGTTGATAAGATTATATAAAACCTGTCCCAGCTTTACCTGGTCAGTAATGATATTCTCTGGGACATTATTGGCAATGTCAATACGGATTTTAACAGATACTGCCGCAACTGCTCTATCAAACTGTTGGACAAGCTGCTTTAACCATTCACGAAAATGGAAACGTTTATAGTGCGGGTCTAAATCCAGCCTTCCATTGCTGTATTTTGCAGTGGCAGTCATATTTTCCACTACATTCAATGCATAGTAACCGGTGGCGTTAATAGCGGAAATACACTCCGCCTGTTCGGTTGCCTGCATTTTTTGATTGTACAATATGATGTCGCTAAGGGAGCAAATTGCAGCTATCTGAGAACGGATCTCATGTGCCAGTATACCAATGAAAGTTTCCATTGTGTGGGTATCTGTCGCAGTTATAGCGGTTTCGGGATGGTTTGCTGTATGTCCCATGGTACTGGATTTTACTTAACCGAGTAATGGCATTCCTCACAGGATTGTATGTGGAATGCTGAACGGTTGGCAAGCTGGACTGCAGCCAAAAGGGTAAAAAAAGACGCGAGGCCCAACTTGCCGCTCAGAGGGCTAGCACACCCCGCATACGAACAAGAAGGAGCACCCGCGCCATAGACGCGAGCACTGCCCTTATCATCTCGTATGCTTTTGAAAGTGCTAGTTTCTGAGCGAGAATCAAAGCGCAAGTACTTCAAATATTATTAGAAGACTGCAAATCTAATGATTAGTACGAAGATAGGAACTTCCTAATAAATTCCTATTATTATAGGCTCTATTTAATTAGGACTTATTTAAAGTGGTACTTTATTAACAGGCAAATCTCTATTTTGCCTGTATGGCAGGTAAAAAATCAGAAAAGCTAGACCAGGAATATTACAAGCGGTTAGGGAAGAGAATTAAAGACCTTCGCATAAGCGCTGGCTATAAGAACGCGGATTTTTTTGCGTATGATCATGGTATTGGCCGTTCTCAGTATAGCGAATATGAGAGGGGGAAGGATATGCGATTGTCTACATTGAGAAAGCTGGCGGTGGCGCATGGGATTACGGTAGATGTGTTGTTGAAGGGACTAGCGTAGAATAAAACAATTCCTATAAACACCTTTTAATATAAGTAGCCCCTATATTTCTACTTGAATTTCTACAATTGCCACTAAATGGTTTTAGCTAAAATTTATAGTATTTAGTACTAATTTGGTTAGTTTTTTATCCACAGCCTGTGAAAAATTATCCTAGCGAGTAGAATTTTTTAAGGAGTAACTTCATACATGTTAAATCAATAATTTAGGGGGACTGCAAGATTAGCCTTTTAAACATTATAAAGGCTATGAAGAATAGAGCCCTTCACCAATGTAATAATTAAAATTTTATTCAATGGCAAAGAAAGTAACAAGCGCAAAAGCAGCTTCTGCTGCTTCTAAAGTGCTCAAAGATGGAAGAACAAGTAAAGCTAGCAAGGCTGCTGCAGGCAGCGCTTTATCACAACGCGAGAAAAAGAAGCGCTAGTTATTCAGAAGATGAAAAGGGATGCATTTGCTTCCCTTTTTATTTTTATCGTTCATAAAACGAGAATTGAATAAGATAGATGTCTTACAGAAGAAATAGAGGTTAAATGAAACCACAATTATCTACTTTCATTGATTACCGCAATCAGTCGATTTGGGACTCTCTTAGTCAGGTTTATAGTGTAACTCTAGAATATTTTAATGAGTCGTCACATTTATGCTACACTAAGGATTCAAATGCGGCCATTTATATACCTGTTGGCAATACTTGCAAAGATTCTTTTACACATGAACTGTTACATATTTATCTTAAAGCAAAAGGTGCTTTTATCGGCAATTATATCACGCTTATAGCCAGAAGTAATTCAACGCTTATTAATGTTCTTTCAGAAGAACTACTTGAACATATTGGTAATTGCCTTGATCACTCTAAAATGTTGGAAATTTATTTACAACTTGGCTTTGACCGGAGAAATTTCATCAGTGACTATGAAGTTCCTAAATGTAGAGAACTTGAAATCAAGTTCATTGAAAATTCATTTAATTCTCCAATATATTGGAGAAATGGGGCTGATTTATTTTTGGGAAAGTTCTTTGCTATGAAGGCCTGCCCTAATCTTTCTTTCAATTATTTGGAATATCATAGGCAATTGAGAAATATTGATAGTGCATTATATGATATCCTTGAAACCTTCTGGACAGAATGGGAAACATTTGACATTGAGAAGATTGATCCATTTTATAGCTACTATGAGTTTGCCGGTACATTTACTGATAACTTAGAGAGCTGGACATTTTTTAGAAATAAGGATAAATAGAAATGTATTCAAAATGGATTCCATTGATATTCTTTATATAGCTTTAATCTTATTTGTAAATTAATTTTGGAAGACAATGAGTTCGGATTTCTTAGAAAGTTTGTTTGATGAGATAGAGACATATTCGGGTGTTGTTACCCCGGAGATGGCAGAAATTGGTATAAAGCTTTCAATTGAAAATGCTTTTTCTTTACTTTCTGAATCAAGATTACTTCTGAATAATAGTTATTATCCTCGCGCAATTGCACTTGCAATTCTCGCAATAGAAGAAAAGGGAAAGATCGAAATGATTAAACAATTACTATTATATAAGCAGAAAGTAGCTTCGGCATGGCAGAATTTTAGGGATCATAAACACAAAAATGCTAATTGGAAGTTCCCTTTGCTTAAAGAGAAAGGCATTAACAACATTGAACTTTTATCAAAAGTTACAGATCCCAAAGGGCCAGCTGCTTTAGAATTAGATAGGATCAAACAGTTGTGTTTTTATACAGATGCTGCAAGAATGAAAGGCAATAAGAGCAAATGGAATTGGCTCCAACCTACAGATATTTTTACGAAAGATTACGCCACCACACTTCTTATGATTGCAGAAAATTTCGTTAAAGACGATGGCATTGATTGGACATCTGAAGCCCTTAGCATATATAAAGACTATTTTACTCCAAAAGATGGGGAAGAACAAGTGACAGTGCAAAAATTTATTTCTTTTTACAAAGATCTTGAAAACAGGTCGCTCATCTCTAAAGAACGATTTATAAACATAATGGCAAATATTTATATCATGCAGTAGTAAATTGAGATAGCTACTTTGCTAGGTATTTGAGAGTATAGATTAGAAAATTGGTAACAGTAATTTACTATATTCTTCTATAAAATGAAACCTACAAAATACTATTCGCTAATCTTACTTCGATTTAGTTCAGTCGATAGATTTCTTGTTAAGGCATCGGTATGGACAGGCGGTGAAATAATGGATTTTGTCAATAGCTTAAAATAATATAATGGCTTTTGTTTACAGGGGGCGAAAGAAGCAACGAGAATGGATTATTAAAAAAGGGTCACTAAAGAGGTTGCAGAAGCCCAGTTCTACTGACATGAGTTACCTAAGGTGTAAAGCCATTTCCTGCAGCAAAATGCAGCGTATGGAATCTCCTTCTTTAACCCAAATGACATCAATCGAGCATACGAAAATCATTCTGTCATTATGAAAATATTTATTTCAGCTGATGAAATTTTCATTACTTACGAACAGCGGTCTGCTATAAAATATCATACGCAAATAACGACCTATATCATTCAAAAGTTTGGTCATACGGCAATTGGCGATCCTGCAATGCTTGGGATCATCTTAGAAGAGTGTTACGATTGGTGCGCACAGGAATTTACCAAGATCATATCGGTGATTGACGATAAACTATTTGTATGTTACTTGTTTGCATTCCATGAATCTTCAGTAAAGCTTTGGACCCGTGTTTTGGGTGGGGAGAATATCTACGAAACGATTGCCATAAAGGAAGATGATCTAGCCATGAACAGGAGGATATTTAAACTGGCATTGGAACAGACCTGTGATGTAACCTATACTCGTATTTCCAAAGAAAATCCGGCCATACTCCTGCAATATGATGAAATAATAGAAGACCTGTTGTTTCTTGGATCAGAACTATTCGGTTTTGCACAATACCTTGCCGAAATGCGAATGATCCCGGGGACGCTGCAACTGGACATTGGTGCAGATGGATATTTGAAATTGGCAAGGCCTTCGGCAATTGAGGCGATATTCTCAAAACTGAAAGAGGTTATGAACGAGGACTTCAAGTATGGCATCTTTGACAAAAAGGGAGTTGATGAGATGAAAGTTGCATTGAAAAATTGCATGGGTATAGATTATGATTTTGCAGGCCATCAAATAGTTCATATAAAAAAGCACCACAGCCCCGAAGGCTGGAAATTTCAAACAATAGAGCCTGGCATCCTTATTCAAAACCAAGTGAGCCAGGGAGCCAGCCAACAGAATGCTGCAGACTTTTATAATGGTCTTACTTTCAACCGTCAGAATAAGTTGCCTATCAAAGAATCTGTATATAAAGTTAATGCCATGGAACGACATTTATTTCGTCCGATCCTTGTAGTTAATGAAAATGGAACGGACCGACAGCTTATCGGCGTGCAAAAATGGGCCGAAAGCATTACGGTTCTTGCAACTAATGGATTTCAATGGAACAAAGCCGCCAATGAATGGAAAAATAATCCATGTTTTGTAAAGTACTTGGATAGAAAAAGTGAGCAACATGACAGTCTTTTGGAAGATGAAGTTGTAAAAGTTCTGGACCATCTGCATCTACCCTATGATCGAAATATTTTATCTTTTTCAGACGGAGGAAAGCACTCTGTTAAGGTTGACGTACAAGGTATCGGTGAGATGGATTTTGTCTGGGTTGACCCGAAGAGAAATGTGATTGTAGTCGCTGATTGTAAGTATAATCGTGCCAGATATGATATGCTTTCCTTCTCGGCCGATTACTCCAATTTTAAGCAAACTTATGAACGCAAAATTGTCAATAAAGTCAAATGGGTCCAGGGAAATAAGGAACTTGTTTGTAAGCATCTCGCCCGCAAATATCCCGGTTTTTCCATTAAAGCGGCAGCTTGCCAGGTGGAAGGGATGTTCATAATCAATACGCCTACATTTTATATGGTTAATGGTGCTGTTAAAACTGTTTGCTTTTTTCGTCTTGCTGAATTTATACGTAATAATTATATGCCTCCCGGTCTTGCAGTCTCCGAAAGGTCAGCAAGAGGCTGGCGCATAAAAGTAATCGACTATCCATATTTTAAGTAGCCCGCTTGTCTTAAGGATATTGATATATTTCTCCGTAATTGGGTGCCTCCACAGTGATGATGGGCTTCCAACAACCCAAAAATTTCTGCCTTACTTCGGAACTTACGGCTTACTTTGATTGACTTTTCCTCCATATCGATAGTTTAAGCAACTAATGTAGTCACTTTAAACTCCCTCCAACCAAGTGTACTTAGTCGGAGGGATACCTTCTGGTTAAACATGATCAAATTTGACGAGTTTTCCTTTTCCCGGAAAGAATAGATTGCGTATGAAATTCAATATGCCAACTAAAAAAATGACTGTTTTTCGTAGAATAAATTAAGCATATATTACCTTCAATATCCGTAATTAAGTTCAAAAGATCTTTAGCAATTCTCTCTTTTCGAAGAGTAATAACGCTTCCATTTTCTACGCCAATATAACCCTGTTCATATAGACTATCACAGATAGGGCAATTTAGCATAACGACATTGATGTTTATTTTTTCTTCATCTAAACATTCGCTTCTTTTTTTTATATGTGCGCACCGGAGAAAATCCGTTGGATAGATCTTGTGACAAAAACAACATTGACCTTCGGGCTTACCGTTAGTTAATAAAGATTTTAATCGAGCCTGTTCTTGTCGAACTTTTACTATGCCGTCACGATCCAAATCCCCAATATACAATTCCCGCGATATTTTTTCATTTGGGGGAGTTTCCTCATAGGCCAGAGTGGGACAGGACATTTTTTCTAGTTCATCGTCACAATATTCTTTTAAGGAGGGGTATACACTTCCTAATTCAATATAAAATTTTTTTTCAATTATTAAAATAGCTATTCCGATCCCGACTTTACCTTCTACTTCGTTTGTAAGAGATGAATAATTCGAATAGTTATATTTTATGTAATTAGCTGTACGCCTAAGTTTGTATTCATCGTCAAAAGAGCTAAAATCTTTCAACCGCTTTGAGTGGATGCCTTCTCGTTCGAGAATATAATTGTAACGGTCATCTAATGCTTCATCTATTAAATCAGTGATTTTTTTCGTGTTATTAATTCGGATATTCAAACTATTGGCAAATTTTACAATTCTTTGTTGCTTTGTTTTAATAGTTTTTGATGACGCAATTGTTGCACTGTTTTTCCTGTTTTTAAGGCCGTTCAAGTCATTCTTGAATTCTTCGCTTTGTTGAATAGAATGTACACGTTCAGCCAAGAATAGTTTGATTGGTTTTTTTTTGGAATGCTTGTTCTTTTCTGTTTTGTCGGGATTGGGGAGGTATTTGTTTATTAGGGACTTTGTAAATCCTATCTCCTTGAGTTCGTTTTGAACATAGTAATTTTTACTCATAAATTCCATTTTATAAAAAATTCAGTCTGTCTACATCTTGGAGATGAAAGGTGTCAATGTGAAATTAACGAGTATTCTTTCAAAAAGAGAGAGTTAGGTCCTTCTTTTTCATAATATTTTCTAGGATTCAAATATGCTATCAAAGATATGTAACCCCAAAGTGCTATGTTTTTTCTTCGAAGCAAAAACTCATAGTCAGGTACAGAACACCTTAATCTTACACCTTGTAAAACTTTCAGTAGAGTAGAAAAGGCATTGCTCTTTTTTAAACCAATTTGTTTAAATTTGAACTGTAAACGTCACTAAAACCCAAGGTGGAAAATTCGGTGCACCAGCCCGCCACCAGAGCCGGATACCTTAATACTACAGCATATTTGAGGAGGAGTTCGAATCCCTTCTCCTCCGCTAAAGGGGACAAATCAATGCAAAAATGGTTTGTCCCCTTCTTTGTTTTCCCCTATATTGCCCGCCAGGTTTACGATTAGCTGAAAAATAAAATTTACCTCAGAGGTTCGAAACGTGTGGTTTGGGCGATCGGAAGCAATCCGGTCCGGGAAGCCCGTACAGTAAACTACTCAACACTATGCAAGAATATTATGTCCGTTTCTGACGCCCCGCTGTCTGTCAGTCCCTTTCAAACGTCGGTATTTTTGCTGTAGCAGACCCAGGAAGCATTTTGTGCTCCATTTTATCGAAGGAAAACAAACCTGGTTTATGAAAAAAATAGCGTTTATAGTACCACCAGCCGTTGAAATACTTGACCTGGCGGGACCTATGCAGGTGTTTACCGAAGCAAAGTACTATGGCTTCGAAGCTGAGCTTGAATTTTATTGCTTAGAGGAAGCTAGCGTAAGTTCATCAGGGCTTCCATTTGGTAAAGTCAGCCACTTCAGTGACGCTAACCTGTCTGCCAGCGATTATCTATTTGTGCCGGGCATGGATTTTCAATATGTTAGCAGCAGTGCTTTCAAAACGCAGCATGCATTCTTTAAGTGGCTGAAACATTGTTCCGATAAAGGCACGTTTATTTGTTCGGTCTGTAACGGTGCCTTTGCATTAGGTTATGCGGGTTTATTGAAAAACACCGAGTGTACTACACATTGGAGAAGAATAGAAGCGCTACAGCAAGCTTTCCCGGATGCAAAAGTATTAACCGGTATTTTGTTCAAAAAAAGCAATAATGTATATACCAGTGCGGGCATCAGCGCAGGCATCGACCTTTCACTGGCTATCCTGGAAGAATTGAAGGATGCCTTATTTACACATAAGGTGGCACGAGGGCTGGTTGTGTACCACCGAAGAAGCCAGAACCATACACAGCAAAGTGTTTACCTGGATTACCGGAACCATATCAATCCAAACATTCATATCGTACAGGATTATCTTATTGAGCATCTCGCCGATGAAAACTCCATTGAGCGCCTGGCCGATATGGTTGCCATGAGCCCGAGGAACCTGAGCCGGGTGTTTAAAGAAAAGACCGGTGCGACCATACTCGAATATCTGACGCTTTTGAGACTGGAACTGGCGAGAACCATGCTTAACAATCCCAATTTCACTATTGAATATATCGCTTCACGCTGCGGATTCAAAACAGCCAGGCAGTTGCAGCGGATCTTAAAAAACAATTCACGACATTGAAGCCGTATCAGCCCCGCACCTTCTGCCGTCACATCATGAAGGCTAAGGGGTTAATGAACAACAGATGGATCTTTCTATATACACCAGACTTCCAATATAAATCATAAGCAAATGAAAAAGTACCTGCTTTTAGTCCTTCTTAATAGTGTTTTTAACAGTTACGGCCAGAAGATCCCCTGGAAAATATCTTCACCTGAAGCACAGGGGATGAACTCGCTGACACTATCAGATGGTATCAGGGAGTTACAACAGGCCGGCACAAATATCCATAGTCTTTTAATCATCAGGAACAACCATGTGGTGCTTGATGCCGTTTTCTATCCTTACCGGCAACAGTATGCACATGATATAGCGTCGGTTACCAAAAGTGTTATGTCGCTCCTGGTCGGAATTGCAATTGACAAAGGGTTTATCAGGAGTGAACAAGATACGGTATTGAATTATTTTCCAGGGCATACCATAAGAAACAGCGCGCTTAAAATCCTGACCATAAAAGACCTGGTGAATATGGCATCCGGGTTCCAATGCAGTTCGGCCAATAGAGAAAAAGAGCTGGAGCAGATGCAGGACCAGGCTGACTGGGCTGGGTTTATGCTTGATCTTCCTTTCTCATCAAAACCAGGTGAAAAATTCTCTTACTGCAGCGGCAATTTCTACCTGCTCGCAGAGATATTGCAAAGGGCGACGAAAATGAAGTGCCATGATTTCGCCCGGAAATACCTGTTCGATGCACTGCAGTTCGGTACGACATACTGGGATCAAAACAAAAAAGGCGTCAATCATGGTTGGGGGGATCTTTATATGCGTCCTTATGATATGGCTAAGATTGGCGCTTTGTTATTACAGGAAGGAAAATGGAACGGGAAACAAGTTGTTTCAGCTAGATGGATACAAAAGATTCAACCCCTGTATTATGTGCACGGTACAGAATCGTATGGTTATGGCTGGTGGTTGGACAGTGAGAGCCCGGATGAAATACAGGCTATGGGAAGAGGCGGGCAGCGAATGTTCGTGCTGAAGGACAAAAATGTGGTTATCGTGACTACAGGCGGCGGATTTGATGCCGGAGAAATGGACAACCTGGTCGTGAATGCCATTGCAGCCTATCAACCGGGTGAGAACCATTATGCTGAATTACTGCAGCGGGTAAAGCAGATCCAGTTGCCTGACACGGGTAACAGCCAGGAAAACAATTTTTCAGCAGGTATGCTCAATAAAACCTTCCAGATGGAAAACAATGATCTCGAGATAACTGCTTTCCGGTTCGAAAAGGGCAGTAAGGATTACTATCTTATCCTTGACATTGAAGATGGCGGGAAGCAAAAACTGGCGATCGGGATGGGTAACCGATATGTAATCTCCCATGAACATCTGTTTGGTTTACCCGTTGCGCTTAGAAGTTTCTGGAAAAAGGAAAAACTTCTTGTTGAATATAATAGCCTCTCCAGTATCAACCTGTACAGATTTACCTTCGTTTTTGATAACGATAGTGTTGATTTCAGAGCCGAGGATATAACCAACAAACGAAACATATCTCTAAAAGCCAGCGCTGCAAATTGATTGATTGGCATCCTGACCAACCCCTCCGTTTCATATGTATGCCCGGCATAATGAACGGTATTCCCTCTGCAGGAAAGGTTGTCAAAAGGTACTAAAGGCTCGTAAAACGCTGGTTTTACGAGCCTTTTTACATTTCAAACCCCGGTGCCGGACTGGTTCCGCGATGCACAACTGGGGATCAGGACGCATTGGACCCCACAATGTCTAAAAATTATCATCGGTGATTTTTGAACTTTTTGAACCGCTAAATTTCATTTCTTTATAATGCCGGGAACTCCCATGGCAATACCACGTTTAATGAAAAATCATACGGCATGAAGAAGTTAATTTTTAATATTCCCATTCTTTTGTTATTTGCCATACCCGCTTTTGCACAAGGTGTCATTGAACATGCACCTCCCGGATTTGATTCCCTGCGTGCTGATATACCACATGGCCGGATCGATACTATCAGCTATAACTCGGCAACGGTAGGTAATTCCCGCAGAGCGCTGATATATACGCCGCCGGGATATTCCAAAAGGCATAAATACCCGGTGTTATACCTGTTGCATGGCATAGGCGGCGATGAAAAGGAATGGCTGAAGGGCGGCGCCGTCCAGGTAGTGCTGGACAACCTGTATGCCGAAGGAAAAATTAAGTCTATGATCGTTGTTATGCCTAACGGCAGGGCCATGAAAGATGACCGGGCCACCGGCAATATTATGGCTCGTGACAAAGTACAGGCATTTGCCACTTTTGAAAAAGATCTGTTGAACGATCTCATTCCCCATATACAAAAGAAATACCCCGTTTACACGGACCGGGAGCACCGGGCCATTGCCGGCCTGTCAATGGGCGGGGGGCAGTCACTGAATTTTGGCCTGGGTAACCTGGACAAATTTGCGTGGATCGGCGGTTTTTCATCCGCGCCAAACACTAAAGTACCGGAACAACTGGTGCCGGATCCGGATGAAGCAAGGCAGCAAATAAAATTGCTTTGGATCTCGTGCGGTGCCAGCGATGGATTGATTTCATTTAGCAAACGCACACATGACTACCTGCAGAAGAACCATGTGCCGCATATCTACTACATTGAGCCGGGTAGGCATGATTTTAAAGTATGGAAGAACGGACTATATATGTTTTCCCAACTGATCTTTAAACCGGTGGATACGGCTGCCTTCTCAAAATATCCTGTAGTGGGTGCTCCAGCCGCAACCAATGTGCGCAATGCAAAGTATCCGCAGATAATGGCAGACCACCGCGTTGTTTTCCGCGTTAAGGCGCCGGAAGCACGGAAGGTGCAGGTTGACCTGGGCCGCAAGTATGATATGGTGAAAGACACAGGTGGTTACTGGATCGCAACAACAGATTCTATTGGTGAAGGATTTCATTATTACTCCCTGCTTATAGATGGTGTGGCCGTTGCGGACCCCGCCAGTGAAACTTTTTATGGTATGGGAAGAATGGCCAGCGGTATTGAAATACCCTTTGCCGGCGGTAGCTATTATGCATTAAGAGATGTGCCGCATGGGGATATCAGGATCAGGAAATACTTCTCAAAGGTTACCGGTTCATGGCGGCAGTTGTATATCTATACCCCGCCTGGTTATGATGAAAATATAAACGAAAAGTACCCCGTGCTCTACATTTTACATGGGGGCGGTGAAGATGAAACCGGCTGGGCCACACAAGGGAAAACGGATCTGATCCTGGATAATCTGATCGCTTCAAAAAAAGCGGCGCCTATGCTGATCGTTATGCCCGATGCAAATATGGATGGTGCTGCTTTTGATGAATCTGTGCTGAAAACATTTGAATCAGAGCTGAAGCATATTATTATTCCCCTGGTGGAAAAAAGTTATCGTGCTGAAACCGGTGCAAGTCACCGGGCACTGGCCGGTTTATCCATGGGGGGTATTCACACGCTTTATACCGGTATTAAGAACACGGATCTGTTTTCCTACCTGGGAGTATTCAGCTCGGGCTGGATCCAGCCCCGGCAGAGGAGTATTGCAGACGCCCAATACGATTTTATGAAAACCAACAGAGACATGATCAACAGCAATCTGAAAGCGCTGTGGATCTCCATGGGAGGGAAAGAAGATATTGCCTACAGGAACTGCCAGCTCATGCTTACAAAGCTGGATGAGCTGAATATTAAACATACTTACAGCGAATACCCGGGCGGTCATACCTGGCCGGTATGGCGGAATAACCTGTTCAATTTTGCACAGCTCCTTTTCAAGTAAGTATTAGCGTGCCCCATGCTCAGCTTAAAGCGTGATATTGATAGTTGGCCTGACATAATAGCAGTTAGAATCAGGCGAAAGTAAAAAGGGCTTAACGGCAAAACCCTATGAAAATCTGAATTTGAAACAATCCCTGCCATGATCTGGAACATTTGACCCCCATCTCTCAAAGAATAGCTGAGTAGTTTTACAACGTTCAGTTAAGAGAACGATTCCCGTTATGAAACAACGTCTGCTCCCAGGGCTTTCTCGCTATGATGACATGTTGTCAGAAATCTCATCAAATATTCACGCCTGGGCAGCGCGTTTCGTTTTGTCAATTTTCTCCACACCATTTCACTTAAACGAACTTAAACTCCATGAAAACTACATTACTGACACCATTAAAACAAAAGGGGATGCTGCGTTTTGTCTCCGGATCTTTCATGTTCCCCCAGGTATTCCTCCAGTTCAGGCAAAAGAAACCTGCCTTTCTCTGTTTACTGCTCCTGAGTACCGTGTTCCCGGGCTATAAAGTGGCAGCGCAGTCAACCGGCTATGTCTGGAAGAATGCACCTGTTGGCGGAGGCGGATTTGTAACCGGCATCGTTACCCATAAAACGTCCGGCGACAGGTATTGCCGCACAGATGTAGGCGGAGCTTACCGCTGGGATGCAGCGAATAATAGATGGATCCAACTGCTCGACTGGATTAACGAATCGGAGAATGGATTTATTGGCGTAGAAGCACTGGCCCTGGACCCGCAAAACGCTAATAATGTTTATATGCTCTGCGGTACCTCCTATATCAACAACGGAAGAACGGCTATACTGAAATCAACGGACAAAGGAAATACTTTCACTTATACAGATGTTACGGCTAAATTTAAAGCACATGGAAATGGGAACGGACGCGGGAATGGAGAACGCCTTGCAGTAGATCCCAAAAACAGTAACATATTATTCTGCGGGACCAGGGCCAACGGATTATGGAAAAGTACGGATGCCGGCGTTACCTGGAGCCCTGCCTGGAATGGCGTAACTACCACGCCCAATGAGAATGGGATATGTTTTGTAATTTTTGATCCTTCCAGCGCCGTAGTGGGAGGGGCTACGCAAACCATGTATATAGGCATTTCCCGCACCGGAAGCGCCAACATTTATAAGAGCACGGACGGAGGCGCCACCTTTACTCCCATTTCCGCAACCACCAGTTTTATGCCGCACCGTGCCGCACTGCAGGGAACTACCATGTATGTTACCTATTCGGATGATGCAGGTCCGCAATCCGTTGGAGGAGATGGGAAGCTATATAAGCTCAACACGGCTACCGGCGTGTGGACAAACGTTACCCCTGTTCACTCGAAGGATTATGCATACGGAGGAGTAAGTATAGACCCGACCAATGTTAACCGGGTAATAGTTTCTACCTGTGGTATGTATTGGAACAACCAGTTTGGTACCGGCTGGGGAGACTTTATTTTCCTCTCTACCGATGGCGGATCGACCTGGACACTTAAAAACGGCACGAACGCCACCTATGATAGTAATGGCATAGGATGGACGGTGGGGGGCGCGGTTAACTGGATGGACTGTATCGAATTTGATCAATCCAATCTTTCAAAAGTGCGGGTAATCGGCGGAGGTGGAGTATATACCTGTTCCGATATTACAGCCGCAAATCCCTCCTGGAAATATGATGTGATAGGAATTGAGGAAACAGCATTGCTTGACGGGATAAGCATTCCCGGAGGACCGTTTATTTCCTCTTTCGGAGACGTAACAGGCTTTGTGCATGAGCCATTGACAGTTTATCCGGTAAAAAGGCTTTCTCCATCAGATTACAATAACCATAGCATTGCTTATGCCGCTGGCAACACAAACAAAGTGGTAAGAATTGGTAATGGAGGAAACGTTGTTTACTATTCCAACGACAAGGGTGCTTCCTGGACGGGAGCAGTTACTAATAAGGGTGCGTCAGGCAGGGTGGCTGTCAGCGCAGATGGAGGCACTATACTGCACTGCCCCGGCGGTTCCGCAACTACCTACTATACGACTAACAACGGAGCCAACTGGTTTGGCTGTTCGGGTGTATCCCTCGGAGACGCTGCTCCAGTCGCCGACCAGGTAAATTCGAACTATTTTTATATATACAATCCAACCAACGGACAGATGCTGCGGAGCTCCAATAAGGGGGTCAGTTTTTCAGTAGCGGGCACGCCGGGCGCATCAACCGCGAATCATCCGTGGGAACCAGCCTTGATCCGGACAGTGCCGGGTTTTGAAGGGCATGTATGGGTACCGCTTGGCCGCAATGGACTAAAATACGCTACCAACTATGGAGCGACGTATACGACTGTTTCAAGTGTAACTTATTGTAAAACGGTTGGGATCGGAAAAGCAATGCCCGGAGCCAGCTATCCTACTGTTTTCATCTGGGGAACAGTGTCAGGCGTCACAGGCCTTTTCAGGTCAACAGACCAGGGTGCTACCTGGACCAGGATGAACGATGATGCCCATCAGTTTGCAGGCGCACCATTGCTGATTGGAGACATGAATGTTGCCGGAAGGGTATATATGAGCGCCGGCGGCGGAAGAGGTTTAATTTACTGGGAGCCTGCCGCCTGTACACCTACTGCCATTACACCATATGTAAATATCAATAACGGAACCTGGCAGCAGGCAGCCAATGCTGCTTTAGCTGCTGGTGGTAGCGTACAGTTTGGCCCTCAGCCCGTACAGGGCGGATCCTGGAGTTGGAGCGGGCCGAATAATTTTAGTGCTACTACGCGGGAAGTATACATATCAAATGTCCAGTCCAGCCAGGCAGGGAACTACGTGGCTACCTACACCAACAGCGGAGGTTGCAAAAGCACACAGACCTTTAATATTACCCTGACCGGCTCCTTACGGAGGAACTTCCTGACAGGGATGGCCAGTACTTCGGCTGCCGGAATATCACCGAAAGCCAGCATTAATGAGGATGCTGTCAACATATATCCGAACCCTGCCAGTGAGGGAAGGTTTACGATTCTTCTTCAGGAAATTCCGGAACATGCGATCGTAAGGATTTATGATAACCAGGGCAGGATGCTTTACGAAAAGAAAACGGATGGCGGTAACAAGATAGAGATCAATTCACGGCTTAATGCAGGGTTCTACATTGTTGCGATAGATTCGAATGGATCTGGTTTCACTAAAAAACTCATCGTTCATTAACGGATTTTTGACCAGTTCGGCACAGGATTGATCAATGATATTGGGTACTGGCTTGGATACCAGGATCGGGTATTGGTTTGAAACGAATAGCATGAACGTAAAAAGAATAAAATGAGTAACAGGTGTTTATTTATTTCGATCGTATTTATTATTGGCGGTCATATCTGCCGGGCGCAAACAGATAAGGTTTCTTTTAAAGTGGATACTATACCCACTTTCCCTGATCCCCCCGCCGGATTTAATGTGCTGCGTAATAATGTACCCCACGGAAACCTGGCAGTAGTTCAATACGACTCAAAAACGCTCGGGAAACGCCGGGAAATGAGTGTATATACGCCTCCGGGGTATTCCGCTGACAGGAAATATCCTGTGTTGTATCTGTTGCATGGTTTGGGGGAAGACTATCGTCAATGGATTGAATGGTGCCAGGCGGATAATATTATAGATAACCTGATTGCAGATGGTGAAATTCAGCCTGTGGTAATGGTTTTTCCCAACTGCGATGCCAGGCTGACTGTAACAGACACCTCGTCAGCCAACTGTTCGGGGAGAGCAGATAGTTTTGAAGGTTACAGGAAGCTATTTGAAGAGGATCTGTTGAAAGATATAATTCCCTACATCGATTCACATTATAGCACTATCAGTGACCGGGAACATCGTGCATTGGCAGGTTTGTCAATGGGCGGCGGGCAGTCATTAAATATAGGCCTGCATCACCTGGAAATGTTTGCTTATATAGGTGGATTTTCTTCGGCGCCTAATACAAATGAGTTGGGCGGTATGTATATAGATGTTCAATTTGTTCCGGATGTTAAAGCCGCGCGGGAAGAGTTGAAACTGCTGTGGATAGGATGTGGTAATAAGGATGGCCTTTGGGAAATCAGCGAAAGGGCTCATCAATACCTTGACGAAATTAATGTTCCCCACATTTGGAATGCAGACACTAATGGACATGACAATATTGAATGGGATCGCAACCTGTACCTGTTTTCCCGGTATATTTTCTAACCGGTTGTAAGCATTAAGTTCCGTGATACCAGAGGACATGCACAAGCTGCCTCTGGTGCTGCAGCAATAGCTATGTCCATCATCCGGAATCTTTTTGTGAATGTAGTTTAAGACATCGTGAATCAATGAAAAGATGAACGAACCGTTTGCGTTGAGATGTATTTGGAAATAACAGTCTTCGCCTTTTCATTTGTCGGGCATGGGTGTTATATTTAATCTTTAAAGTATTAAGCACGATTATGAGAAAACTCCTCCTTTGCGGCATTATATTGCTGTTGCATCCGGTACTTCATGCCGCCATCAGGTTGCCGGCGCTCGTTGGTAACAACATGGTGTTACAGCAAAACGACAGTGTAACTATCTGGGGATGGGCAAACCCTTCAGAAAAAATTACGGTATTTACAGGTTGGGATAACAAAACAGCGATGGTCACCACAAGCGGTGATGCGAAGTGGGCTTTGAAGATACATACGCCAGCAGCAGGAGGCCCTTATGAAATAAGACTGAAAGCATCCAATGAGATTGTGCTGAAAAATATTCTGATCGGTGAAGTATGGCTGTGTTCAGGGCAATCCAATATGGAATACAGCTATTATAACGGCATCCGGCAGATAGCGGCGGAGCTGCCAGTTTGTGGTAACAATAATATCCGGTTCTTTAATATACCAAAAACTACGGCTGCATATCCCCAGGACGACTGTCCCGGAAGCTGGGAAGTATGCGACAGCAATAGTCTGAAGCCCTTCAGTGCGGTGGGTTATTTTTTTGGAGCGAAACTACAAAAGTCGTTGGGGGTACCGGTTGGACTGATCAATGCCAGTTGGGGAGGAACGCCGGCAGAAGTATGGGCGCCGGAACATATTGTAACCGATGAGCCAAAACTTTCTGCAGCAGGTGCTAAGTTAGCTCCGGCTGCCTGGTGGCCGCATAAACCGGGTTATGCCTATAATGCGATGATAGCTCCCCTTATCAATTTCAATATAAAGGGAGTCATCTGGTACCAGGGAGAAGCCAACGTGAACACCGCGGATACCTATACACCGTTGTTCACCGGCATGATACAGGCATGGCGTGATGCATGGCATAAACCGCTGCCCTTTTATTATGTCCAGATAGCTCCGTTCTCCTACGAAAAGGAATATCAGGCAGCACTGCTTCGCGAGGCACAGGCCCGAAGCAGTGTGCTTGCCGGAACTGGCATGGTAGTAGTAACCGACATTACAGATAATGTAAAAGATATTCATCCCCAGGATAAGAAAACAGTTGGCAACAGGCTTGCTGATTGGGCACTTGGGGAAAATTATGGCAAAACCGGATTTGCCTGGAAAAGTCCGGTATTCAAAGAAATGAGCATCAGCAAGAACAAAGCCGTGCTCCGTTTCAACAACGTTCCCACTTCTCTTAAGATCAATGGCAAAGTACCGGTTGCCTTGTATATAGCCGGAGCGGACAAAGTTTTCTATGAAGCATCCGCGAAGGTGGAAAAAGACGCACTGATTGTTTGGAGTAAAAAAGTAGAGAAGCCTGAATCGGTGAGATATGGTTTCTCAAATACCGCAATCGGCAATATTTTTTCTTCGGAGGGGTTGCCTGTAGGGCCTTTCCGTACCGATAACTGGCCGGTTCACAGTAAATGAAAAAGGGAATTGGGGAAATATTGAAAAGTTTTCTTTTTAAGTCGCTGCGCCTGAAAAAGAAGATAAGAAAGCGGAGGCAACCTAAAGCAACTGGATGAAGCCATCCGGTTGCTTTTATGTCAGTGCCCGGCAGCACGTTTTGCCAGCCATACACGTTGGCGCCCAATTGTAATTATACAGGCGTTTCCGTTTGCCTACACCGGCCAGGGGCAGAACTTTTGTGTTATAACGTTAACCGTTTCTCGAAGTAGATCGTTCCTTCAATGGCGCTGTACCGGTACGGCGCTATCTCGTAAAAACCCAGGTAGTGGTATAGCTCCTGTGCTTTTGTTTGCCCCGGTACGGTATCCAGCCGGATGAATGCATAATGCAGTTGCCTGGCAGTGTCAATAGCAGCTTGCAGTAACTGCTTCCCGATCTTCAAATTCCTGTAGCCAGGCTGTACGTACAGCCGCTTTAGCTCTGCTATCCCATTTGAGAATTTACGGATGCCTGCGCAGCCTACCGCGTTTTCACCCTCCATAAACGCCAGGAGCAAAGCGCCTTCCGGTTGGGCATATTGCTGTGCAATTTCGTCCAGCTCTTTTTCAAAGTCCTGGTATCCCAGGTCGAAATCCAGGGAGCCGGCGTATTCCTTGAATAGCGCCTTCCCCTGCTCAAACTCTTTTTCAGCAGCCGCTGTCCTGATATTAAAAGTTGCCATAGGTGCATATATTTATTCCCTGGTCAGCAGAGCCTTTACCTGTGTGACCAGCTCTACCAGTTTTTTCTGTTCTGCTTTTCCCAGGTGCTCAATCAGATGGGCCACCTGCACATCGGATTGCTGGTCTATAGCTTCAAAGACCTTGTTGCCTTTTGCGGTGAGCTCCAGCAGGTAAGCCCGCTTATCACTTTTTACCTGTTTTTTGCGGAGTATACCATTCTTTACGAATTTGGTAATGATGCGGCTCAGGTATCCCTCATCGATCTGCAGCATCTCTTTCAGCTCCCTGGCAGTAAGCGCAGCAGCGCTGTGCAGCTCGTAAATGACCCTGGCCTCCGTAAGTGAATACTCACTTTCCAGGATATGGTGATTTACAACGCCCAGTATAGCGGTATAAAACCGGTTAAAGTCACGGATGGAATGTATGATGTCATTACCCATAAGTAAAGGTAAGTAAAAATACTTGACTTAAGCAAGTATTATTTTCATGGAAATGCCTTATGCCCGCTTCCCCGTCAAATATGCCCGTTTGCACCTGTTTTCCATTGGTGTTTAGCCTGCCCGGTACCAAATTTGCGTCATGTTTAAAGGACGTTTTTACGCTGTTATCCTGTACAGCCTGTTATTATGCAATACCTGTTTGGCCCAGTATGCGGACGGTGACAGATGGTACAATAATCCGCTCGGGTTTGAACCGGTGAAACTGCATACCTCCATGGGCTTTATCCTGCCGGCCATTGCCGTAGGAGCAGGCTTGTTGTTTACTGCCGCGGATAAAGGGGGAACGCATAAAATGTCGGTCTATATAGACAATGGTTACTCCTGGGGATATAAATACCCTTATACTTTCCTGCCCCAAATAAATATGGGGTTTGATTACCAGCTACGCAAATGGATGTCTGCAGGGGTGGAGCTGGAACTGCTGTATGCCCGGGATGCCTGGAATAACACGGGCGGAGTGGCTATCAGGCCCTTCGCCAGGTTTTACCCGGTCAACAATGAAAAATGGCAGTTGTATTTTGAATCGGGCGGCGGCTTTGTTTACCTGGTGGATCAGTTTCCCCAACCTACCACGCGGGATGACCGTCTCGGTACGCAACTGAATGGCATTACCAGGTACGGCATAGGAGCAGCATTCCATGTTAATGAGCAGGTATCGGTAACGGGAAGCGTCCGGCATCTGCATATTTCAAATGGTGATAAGAAAGGGGCTGAAAGAAACCCTTCGCATGACAGTAACGGCTTTGCTGTGGGAGCCAGTTACCGGTTGTAGCAGCAGTATCTCCAGGTAATCCACGGTTTGTCGCATTCTGCCCCTTACAATGTCGCTTTCACACATCTTCCGGCATCATTCCCGCGCCTACCTTTGCTGTAACAAAACACTTAAAACACTTGTACTATGGCACAGAAGATTCTTTCACAAAAGATCACGCCAAATTTATGGTTTGACAAACAGGCGGAGGAAGCCGTCAATTTTTATGTGTCTGTCTTCAAAGATGCCGGTATCGGCCGGGTAACCCATTACGGGAAGGAGGGGTATGAAGTGCATGGTATGGAGGAGGGAACGGTGATGACCATTGAATTTACGCTCGCAGGACAGGAATTTGTAGCGCTGAATGGGGGCCCGCATTTCCAGTTCAATGAAGCGGTATCCTTCATCATCAATTGCGACACCCAGGAAGAGGTGGACTATTACTGGGAAAAGCTCTCAGAAGGCGGTGATGAGAAAGCGCAGGTATGCGGCTGGTTGAAAGATAAGTTCGGGCTGTCGTGGCAGGTGGTGCCTGCTATTTTAACAGATATGATACAGGATAAAAACGCTGAAAAAGCAGGACGGGCCATGACGGCCATGCTTAAGATGAAAAAGATTGATATTAAGACGCTGGAGGAAGCATATGGAAAATAAGCGCCAGGCGCTCTACATAAAACAGACCGGCCGGCTGCCTGATGCAAACCGGCCGGTCATACAGCTAATTGGCGGTTAAAACAGTTTCGTCTTCAATGGCAGCCTGTGGTGCATTTTTCATCACGGAAGCAATGCCGTTATCCCTGCCGGATGTGCTCTCATACATCTCACTACTGCCGATCACCTGGCCATTGCCGGCTTTCAGCACAAAATAATGTTTGCCATTGGAAGCTGTTTTTTTCTCGAACCGTTCTTCCTTCTGTGAGTTCTCCCGTACAGATTCAATGCCGTTCATGCAGGCGGCCTTTGAAGTGTAGCCTTCGCTGGCAAGGATTGGTTCGCCGTTACCAGCCTTCAGTTTGAAGCGAAGTTCCTCATTGGAACTTTTGGTGATAACAAATTTACTCATAGTGTGGTGTATTTTGTGATCATGGAAGTTAACTAAAAATATTCAACCCGGTTGTTAACAATACATGATATTCCTTACAGTATCTCCCCTTTCAATATAAACCCGCATTCCCTGAAGCCGGCCTTCAGCAGTGTAGCTTTGGATGCCAGGTTCCGGATGTTGCAGCGGGCGGAGGGCACCCTGCCCATACTGTAGGCTTCTTTCTTCAGCTCCTGCACCAGCAGGCTGCCCAGGCCCTGCTGGCGGCAACTTTCCTTTACATCCATGTAAATGTCTGCATATGGCATATTGTAGTTCAGCATAAGACCGCCTGTGGCCACCGTTTCACCTGCTTGCTCAAGGGCGTAGCCGCCCGCATCATAGCCGTCGGGCGGCCCGCCGGGCCGGCGAAACACTACGCCGGGCACCTGCAATTGTGTAGTGTAGTGGTCTTCAAAAAGAATGGCTTCGGCATTGATGTTCCTGGCATATTCATACAGGAGGGAGGCCAGCAGGGCATCATTGCTCTGGCATTCTATATAAAAAGCGCCGGAAGCGCTGTGAAATAAAGGGAAAATGCGGTTGGACAGTTTGCGGTACGGCGGCAGCAGGTAAAACTCGAAAATAGCATCCCGGTCCTCCCGTTTGTTGTGCCCCCATATGGCGCCATAACCGATGCGCATACCATCTGCCAGGAACAGGTAAGTATCTGCCCAGCCGTATAGGTGACATTTGTCATGCACGAACTGGAAGCGGCGCTCCTGCAGGAACAACAGGCGGAAAGCCCGTATGTCTGCCAGGGTAGTTTTAATGACCTCGGTTTGCATAGAAAGCGGGGGATTGGAATGACGAACCTAAAGTTAATACATAAAAAAACAGCCGGATGAAAATTCCGGCTGTTCAGGCTAAGATCAGAAAATGTGAAGGTACCCCTAGCCATATAAATTTCAGAACCGGATGGTTAGATCCGGTTCTGTACCGCGGGGTTGCGGAAAATGCATATAATTCCTCGCTGCAAATGTCCCGCTTTTTATGTGCCGGATAGATAATCAATCGTTAACGTAATTGTTAATCCGATACTAACGCGATGGCTTGGAAAACTCCGCGAGGTTAACCGCAGATTAACGCTATGGTGATGTAATCATCGATAAATTTATAGAACTGCTTTACCTGGATAACCCATACAACAAAAAACATCAACCAAATGAAGAGGAAAACCATCGTGGACATTATCGCTTACCTGTTCATATTGCTGTTTGTATATGCCAGCGTAAACAAGCTGGCGGACTATAGAGCCTTTAGCATAGAGCTGGGCAAGTCTCCCTTGCTGACCGCCTTTGCAGACTGGGTGGCCTGGGGCGTTCCGGTGGTAGAACTGGTAGTGGTGGCATTGCTGACCGTGCCCAGGTGGTGCCTGGCCGGCCTGTATGCTGCTTTCAGCCTGATGACCATGTTCACCGCCTATATCGTAGCCATCCTGAAGTTCAGCGATTATATTCCCTGCTCCTGCGGGGGCGTGCTGCAGAACATGACCTGGAACCAGCACCTGGTATTCAATATCTTTTTTGTAGTGCTGGGCTTTGTGGGCATTATGCTGTATGAAAAAGAAGCCCCGAAGGATAAGGCTCCCCTGCAGCCGGCCGTTTGAATCGTCACCGATCTTTACAGATAAATACAGGCGCAGCCGAAACCTGTAAGCAAGAAGTAGGTATTCTTCACGAATTGAAATTGTTATGTAACGACAAGTGCAGTTTTAATGATTATTCACCAATTGTTTTCTATAAGCCGGAGTTGCCCCTCCGGCTTATATTGTATTACAAATTTAGCCTGCCAACAGGCGCTTTAAAGAGCGGTATCTACATTGTAACGCTGCAACTGGCCAATGGCCGGGTGGAAAGTAAAAAGCTGGTATTGTTGAAATAAGAGCGTTAACCAACCTGTATCCTGTAATGATCATGGAGGGCGTTGGCGATCTGCCGGCGCCCTCACTTTTTAAGGTCGGCCAGCCGGGCCAGCACCTGCAGCTCTGCTGCATCGCCCAGTACTTCATCCACCAGCCCGTAGTTTTTGGCTTCCATCGCGTTCATGAACTTGTCCCTACGGAAGGTAGTTTCGATCTCTTCAGCGGTATGGCCCGCATGTTTGCCGATCAGGCGGAACAGGTGGTTTTGCAGCCTTTCCTGTTCCCGGTAGGCAATGCTGACATCTTCCGTGTAGCCTTTGGCGCCGCCGCTGGTGGGGTGCATGTGCACGGTGGCATTAGGCAGGGCATAGCGCTGTCCTGCAGCGCCGGCCGTGAGAATAACGGTGCCCATGCTGCCGGTAAAGCCCACAGCTACGGTTGATACCGGGGATTTCATCATTTTCATGGTATCATAAATGGCAAGGCCGGCGTATACGCTGCCACCTGGGCAGTGGATATACAGCCGCACCGGGTAGTGATTCTCACTGTCCAGGTACAGCAACTGCGCCACTATCAGGTTGGCCACCTGGTCGTCAATAGCGGCGCCCAGGAAAACGATGCGCTCTTTCAGCAGCAGGCTGTAAATATCATAGGCGCCCCGTGTAGTACTATCGAGTACAGTAGGTATCAGCATGGTGGTAAATATTATTTGAAGATGGCGGTTATTTCAGACCGGAAGCTTGCATCGGTTTCCCATAAGCGATCATATACTTCAGAGAGTTGTTCCCGTTGCGCCTCCCGGGCAAAGCGGCGTACCAGCGCGTGCGCCTGTAGCTGGTGTTCCACCTTTTCCTGCAGGTGGTGGCAGGCCAGCATCCGGGCCTGGAACACCAGTTGGTCTGCCGCGCTCATTTCCCGCAGGACATATTGATCTATCTCCTGTATCTCATGCAACTGCTTCCTCATATTCCCGGGTGTTTTTAACCTGTTCCCTTACCTTTTCCAGGCATTTGTACTTCTGCACGGTGGCGGAACGGGCGGTTTTAAAATGGAACTGGCGGGCTATTTCCTGCATGGACCGCTGTTCATAATAAAAGGCTTGCAGCAGTTGCAGGCATTTGCTGCCGGCGGCCTGCAGGTAACGCAGCAGGCGGGTGGTGCGTTCCGGCGCCGGGGTATAGAAATCCTCCGGGATGCCCAGTTGGTCCTCCATATTGTCCAGGGGCCTTTGCCGGCTGTCCTGCTTGCATTTCCTGATCCATAGGATCTTTACGATGCCGGTGAGGTAGGCTTTCAGGGACACCCGGATGTCCAGTGTATGGTTACGTTGCTTTTCCAGGTAGATGATCAGTGCATCGTGAAAGAGGTCTTTGGCCGTTTCCTGGTCGCCGCCAAGCTGCTGCACCGTCCTGGCTACCTGTGGAAAGCTGTCCCGGTAGACGGTCGTTAACCATTGCGCTTCTTTTTCCTGCATATCAGTTAGGTTTTAATAATAGTGTCAGAAAGAGGGCAGGTATCACCTTTAATGTAAGAAAAAAAGCCGGGCGGACAGACCACCTGTATATACTATCGGGCTTTGATAAAATACTATTTGTTTTAATGCCAAATTAGTATTAATTATGTGGCACAGTTATGAACTAACGAGAGCAGCAATGAACAGCGTGCGTGAGCAATGAAATACAATGCAGGAACAATGAAACGTAAACAGAACATCTGCAGGCACTTCGATCACTTTTCCACTAAATCGTTTTAGGCGAAAAACATATTGGACTTGTTATTTGTTATTTATTAGCGTAAGTCAACCAAAATCGATTGAACAATGTAAGACACACGGACTTGTTATTCTACTTGCAAATCGGGGACAATTATTCGAAGCGAACAATGAAAAATAGTGCCGTTTAGGTAAGCCGTCTCGGATATGGCGATGCACGTATATGCCTTCCAGTAAGGGCATAGGGCTGCTATTATCTCTAACCAAAATCAAGGAACATGTACACAGGAACAATGAAAAATTGCAACACGTAGGGGCAAACTGAACATCTATGCTATGCAACTGCATGCCTGATAACAGGCATGATGCCCTCACTATGTCTAATTCTAACCACAACCAAAATCCACAGAGTAATGAGACAACTTCGTCTGCTGATTATTACGTTGCTGCTTGGCTCAGCGGCGTTTGCTCAAACAAGGCAGTTTACAGGCTCCGTCAAGGATGCAAAAACGGGTGATCCCCTTCCCGCTGTAACTGTCCAGATCAAGGGAAAGAATATTGCAACCGTTACAGGTGTTGACGGGAACTTTTCCCTGCAGGCACCGGCAGGGGCTTTTACCCTGCAGGTGTCCCTGGTAGGGTACGGTACCCGGACCATGGAGGTAACCGCCGCGCAGCACAACCTGGACCTGGTGATGGATGAATCCTCCACGCAACTGGGCGAACTGGTGGTAACTGCGTTGGGTATCTCCAAGGAGTCCAAAAAGGTAGGCTTTGCCGTTACCAAGGTAGATGGCAGCGTGATGACGCAGGCCAGGGAAACCAACGTAGCTTATTCCCTTACAGGCCGTGTGGCCGGTTTGAGCGTAAGCGGCACCAGTGGCGGCCCTGCTTCTTCTGCACGCATCCTGCTAAGGGGCATGGCCAGCTTCGGGGCCAGCAGCCCGCTTTTCGTGATCAACGGTGTGCCCATTGATAACACGCAAAGAGGCGCTGCCGGTGAATGGGGCGGCTCCGACAACGGGGACGGTATCGCCAACCTGAACCCGGACGACATTGAAAGCATGACCGTGCTGAAGGGTGCTTCCGCCTCCGCACTGTACGGCAGCCGCGCCACCAACGGCGTGATCCTGATCACTACCAAAAGCGGTAAGAAAGGCGGCCTGCAGGTGGAATACAATATGAACTATGCCATCGACAAGGCGATAGACTTTACCGATTACCAATACGTATATGGCCAGGGCCAGTTGGGCGTGCGGCCTTCCAACACCAACGCGGCGCTGAACAGCACCCGCCTGAGCTGGGGTGAAAAGCTGGACGGTGCGCAAACCATCCAGTATGACGGTAATATGTACCCGTATTCCGCGGTGGACAATAATATCAATACCTTTTACAGGACCGGCCCTACCTTCACCAATACGGCCTCGGTTTCCGGCGGTAATGAGATGGGCTCCTTCCGCCTGTCGCTGTCCAACATGGATAATAAATCCATTATCCGTAACAGCGGCGTTACCCGTAAAACTGTCAACCTGAACGTGGAGCAAAACGCCAGCAAAAGGCTGAAGGTAAGCGTAATGGCCAATTACATTGATGAGCAGTCCACCAACCGCCCGCAACTGAGCGATGGCCCGCTGAACCCGAACAACATTTACTTCCTGGCCAATAACATCAACCAGTCCATCCTGGCGCCGGGTTATGACTCCGCCAACAATGGCAAGGAAGTGACCTTTACGGATGATATCTATGTTTCCAATCCCTGGTTTGTGATCAACCAGTATAAGAATGACCTGGACCGGAAACGCCTGATCTCCGCTGTTACCGCCCGGTATGAGCTTACAGACTGGCTGTACGCGCAGGCCCGTGTGGGATATGACCTGATCAACGACCGGCAGTTCCAGATCACACCCTGGGGCACCGCCTACTCCTACGGCGTGCAGGACGGCATTACCGTAAGCGGTAACATGAACCTGCGTACCCGCCAGACCAGTGAGCTGAACGTAGACGGGCTGCTGGGCTTCCGGAAAGACCTCACCAAGGACCTGAACCTGGACCTGGCCATCGGCGCCAGCACCCGTAAAAGAAGGGATGAGCAGGTGAACATCAGCGGCAGCAATTTCATCATCCCTTACTTCTACTCTTATAACAATGTGAAGAGCTTTGGCAGGGAGAACATTCTTAACCGCCAGGAACAGCATTCCGCTTACTACACCATGGACCTGGCCTATAAGAATTTCCTGACCCTGAGCACTACCGGCAGGTATGACACCTATTCTACCCTGCCCAGCGCCAACAGGGATATATTTGTACCCTCTGTTTCCGCCAGCTTCATCTTCTCCGAACTGGTGGATATTCCCAACCTGAGCTACGGCAAGCTGCGCGCTTCTTACGCCAATGCCAGCGGGGAACCGGACCGGTACTACATCACCCAGTCTTATTACAGCGTGGACGGTACCATTAACGGCACCTCCTACGGCAGCTTCCCCAGCGATCTGCCCAACCTGTTCCTGAAACCTTTTACATTAAGCGAAGTGGAAGTGGGCACCGAGCTGAAGTTCTTTAACAACCGCCTGGGGATAGACGTGGCCTACTTTACCCGCAAGACCAAGAACGAGATACTGAACGGCGACCTGAGCTGGTCTACCGGCTACAACCGCCAGTATATCGGCACCGGCTCTACGCAGAACAGGGGCCTGGAAATGGCGGTAAACGGCACACCGGTAACCACTAATAATTTTAGCTGGAACGTGTCCGTGAATGCTACCAACGTGAAGAACAAGATCCTGGATATTTACGGACCGAACAGCAGCAACACCACCTTTAACCTGGGTACCTATCGTCCGCTGAACGCCAATACGGCGCTGGTGAAAGGACTGCCCGGCCCGCAGATAATGGCCTATGACTATCTCCGCGACGCTAACGGCAATATCCTGGTAAGTGACGACGGCCTGCCGCAGCGCGGCGCCTTAACGCCTTCCGGCAGCGTGCTGCCCACCTGGTTTGGCGGCGTGAACAACGACTTCAGCTACAAGGCATTCAACTTGTCCTTCCTGGTAGATGGCAAGTTCGGGCACAAAATGCTGTCCGCCACCAACTACTACAGCGTGTACCGCGGGCTGAACAAAATGACGCTCGAAGGACGTGAGACCGGCGTTACCCTGAGCGGTGTAAAATCAGACGGCTCTGCCAATAGCACCAGCGTGGCGGCGCAGACCTATTACCAGGCGCTTGCCAACAACGTTTCTACCATTAATGTGCTGGACGCCAGCTTCATCAAGCTGCGGCAGGTAACCCTGGGCTACACTTTCGATGAGCGTATGCTGGGCAAGGTGCTGCCCTTCCAGTCCATCAATGTATCGTTTGTAGCGCGCAACCTGCTTGTACTGATGAAGCATACCGATAACGTGGACCCGGAAGCAGGCTTCTCCCCGCTGATCAACTATGCCGGTATAGAAGGTACCAGCTTGCCGAGCACCCGCAGCTATGGCGTTAACGTCAACTTTAAATTCAAAAAATGATGACCATGAACATGAAGAAATCATTCCTGCATATAGGCTTGGTAGCAGCGTTGCTCACGGGTTGTACCGACAAGTTCGACGAGATCAACAGCGACCCCGTGAGAGTGACTGCCGATCTGTACGATCCTAATTACCTGCTGTCCAAAGCACAGTTCCAGTATGCCAATACCGGCTACAGCCAGTTGCTGTTCCAGAGCATGTGGCCACAGATACTGTCATCCACTTTCAACTACTACAGCAACGGCGATAAATACGTGGGCTCCTCCAACCTTATTTCCTACCAGAACAGGATCTGGGAAGAGGATTACCAGGCCGCCAGCTTTGCCTATGAAATGGGCAACCTGGCGCAGTCCAAAGGACTGACGAACCTGTACAGCATGAGCGTGATCATGAAAGTGCTGATCATGCAGCACATCACGGACTGCTATGGCGATGTGCCCTACTCCGAGGCATTAAAGGCCAAGGAAGGCATGACCCAGCCCACCTACGATACACAGGAGAGCATCTATAAATCCATGCTGAGTGAGCTGGAAACAGCTATTAACGCCCTGGATGCCAGCCAGCCCACCGCTACGGCCGACCTGTTCTACAAAGGCGATATCGCCCAGTGGAGAAAGTTCGGCTACTCCCTGATGCTGAGAACCGCCATGCGCCTTACCAAGGCAGACCCGGCCACCGCACAGAGCTATGCCGAGAAAGCGGCTGCCGGCGGCACCTTTACCAGCATTGCAGACAATGCTTTTGTGAGGGCGGACAATACTTCCGGCAACGCCAATAACACCAGCAATGCCCTGCTGGTAACGGACGATTTCCGGGAAGTAAAATGGAGCAATACCCTGATCAATTACCTGAGGGTGAATAATGATCCCCGCCTCACCATTATCGGGGAAATTCCGCAGGACGGGCTGGCCGCCAACAATGATGCAGCACTGGCCGGCAACCGCGATTCCAGCGTACAACTGGGGATGCCCAACGGCTACGACCTGAGAGGCGGCGCTACGGATATCAGCAATGCGCCCGGTTACCCCGGTGGCACCGGCGCCGGGGCGGATTTTGCCGCTATCGGTAAATATTCCCGTCCTACCACGGCCGTATACCGGGATGTGAACGGGCCCAACTTCGTACTGACTTACGCAGAAACGGAACTGCTGCTGGCAGAAGCTGCCGTGCGCGGCTGGAACGTGGGCGGTACCGCTGCCGGCCACTATGCCAATGGCGTAGCCGCCGCCTTGCAATCACTGGCCACTTTCAACGCTTCCGTGGCTACTATCAGTGCAAGTACTGCTACCCTTTATGCTGCCACGCACCCGTTGAATATTACGTCTACGGAAGCAGCGCTGAAGCAGATCAACGAGCAATACTGGGCTACCACCGGTACCCTGTTCAATTTCATTGAAACCTGGACCAACTGGAGAAGATCCGGCTACCCGGTACTGACGCCGGTAAATTATACCGGTAACTTTTCCAATGGCACCATCCCCAGGAGGATCCCTTATCATTCCAATGAGAATGCCAATAACCCGGCCGGCTACCAGGATGCGGTGAGCAGGTTAGGTGCGGACAACTTTACCTCCCGGATGTGGTGGGATCAACAATAATGTGAAATTCCAAGATCCAAAATCCAGATTCCAAAGCAGTGGATACCTTCTTAATATAAAGCTGCTGTTTCAACCACAACGCGGCTTCCCGCTTTGGAATTTGGGTTTTGGGATTTGGAATTTTTAAACGCTGTACCGATGAGATGCACCACCGTTACACTAGCTGTTTTGCTGTTCCTGCTACCCGGCAGCGGTATCGCGCAGCAACCCCTTTTCCAGCTCCTGCCTTCCAAAAGCACGGGCATTAAATTCGTGAACGAGATCAATGAAACGGAGCACCTGAATGTACTGGCCTACGAATACTTTTATAACGGCGGCGGGGTCGCCGTAGGAGACATCAACAACGACGGGCTGGACGACCTCTTTTTTACGGCCAACATGGGCCCCAACAAACTCTACCTGAACCAGGGCAATCTGAAATTTAAAGATATTACCACTGCAGCCTCCAAAGCGCTGGAAGGGCGCGCGGAAGCCTGGAAAACGGGCGCCGCCATGGCCGATGTGAACGGGGACGGACTGCTGGACATTTACGTTTGCTATTCCGGTAAAGGAGACGCAGCGCGCCGCAGGAACCAGCTTTTTATCAACCAGGGCAACCTGCAGTTCGTGGAAATGGCGCAGGCTTATGGCCTGGACAATCCCGGCTACAGCACGCAGGCCGCCTTCCTGGATTATGACAATGATGGCGACCTGGATATGTTCCTGCTGAATCACAACGTGATCAAGATCGACAACATGGAGCTGGCTAAATACCGCCAGGCGATCGACACGCTGGCCGGCAACCGGCTGTATGAGAACAGGGGCGATCATTTTGTGGATGTTTCCCGCAAGGCGGGCATCATCCAGAACCCGCTCACCTTCGGGCTGGGCCTGGCCATTGCCGACATTAACCAGGACGGCTGGCCCGATATTTATGTGACCAACGACTATAACGAACCGGATTATCTCTATATCAATGATCAGCAGGGCGGCTTTAAAGAGGATATCCGCAACTGCTTCCGCCATCTTTCACAGTTCTCCATGGGCGTGGATATTGCAGACTACAACAATGACGGTTTCCCGGATGTAATGACCCTGGACATGCTGCCGGAGGACAACCGCCGCCAGAAGCTGCTGCAACTGCAGGAAAACTATGAATCCTTTGAGCTGATGCTGTCGCAGGACTTGTATAAGCAATACATGCGCAACATGCTGCAACTGAACAACGGCGACGGCACCTTCAGCGAAATAGGGCAACTGGCCGGCGTTTCCAATACGGACTGGAGCTGGTGCCCCCTGTTTGCAGACCTGGACAATGACGGCTATAAAGACCTGCTGGTGACCAACGGTTACCTGCGGGATTACACCAATAAAGATTTCTTACGCTACTGGGGCGACTATAAAGTAAAGAAAGCCATTGAGCGTGAGCCCGTGCTGCAAATGGAGCTGGTGACCGCCATGCCTTCTACCCCGCTGATGAATTATGTTTTCAGGAACGAGCAGCACCTCACCTTCTCCAACAAACAGCGGGAGTGGGGACTGGACAAGGCCGGCATATCCAGCGCGGCCGTATGCGCAGACCTGGATAATGACGGTGACCTGGATATCGTGATCAACAACATCAATGAAAAGGCGGCGATCTATAAGAACCAGGGCCGCGAAAGGGACCAGGGAGCTTACCTGTCTGTCCGCCTGGAAGGCAAGGGCGGCAATACGCGGGCCATCGGCGCCAAAGTGTACGTATATGCGAACGGGGGCATGCAATACCAGGAAGTGAACCCTGGCCGGGGCTATCTTTCCTCCGTTCCCACTAACCTGCACTTCGGGCTGGGCAAGGCGCAGCAGGCGGATTCCGTTCGCATTATCTGGCCGGATCACACCGTGCAGCGCTTGACGACTGTTAAGGCCAACCAGCAACTGCGGCTGGAGTATGCTCCGGATACGCCGGAGCCGGTACAGGTGGCAGCCCCGGCAACCGGGCCCGCAATTTTCAGCCGGGCCAAAGGCATCATCGGGTACAAGCATGAAGCCCCCCGCTGGAACGATTTCAAAAGACAGCCGCTGATGCTGTTCATGTACTCCCGTACCGGGCCGGTGTTTGCCAATGGCGATGTAAATAACGATGGGCTGGAGGACCTGTACATCAGCAGCGATAAACAGCAACCGGGCCGGCTGTATATCCAGCAGCCCGGCGGCAGCTATACTATCAACAACCATACAATACTGGACCAGGAAGACGGGCCTGCAACGGCCGCCGCCCTGTTCTTTGACGCCAACGGCGACAGGCATAATGACCTGTATGTAGCCCGGGGCGGCTACGCGCTGTCTGAACCGAATACGCCTGCCCTGCAGGACCTGCTGTACCTCAATGACGGTACCGGTAACCTGGTATTGTCCAAAGCGGCCCTGCCGGCCCTGAGCGCCTGCAGTAAGTCGTGTGTGCGTGCCTGTGATTTTGACAATGACGGGGATATGGACCTGTTTGTGGGAGGCAGGGTGATACCCGGCCAGTACCCGCTAACGCCCACCAGTTGGTTGCTGGTCAATGACGGGAAAGGACGGTTCACTTCCGCTACGGTGCCCTTTGCTGCAGCCGGCATGGTAACGGATGCCCAATGGGCGGACATCAACCGGGACGGCCGGAAGGACCTGCTGATCTGTGGCGAGTTCATGCCCGTAACGCTGTACATGAACACGCCGGGCGGTTTTGCAGACAGCACGGCGGCCTACTTTGCAGAAACGCCCGGCGGGTACTGGTGCAGCCTGGCCCTGGCAGATGTGGATGGCGACGGGCATGAAGATATTATTGCCGGCAACCTGGGCCTGAACACGCAGATACACGTATCCGCCAAAGAACCGGCGGAGCTGTATTACGCGGACTTTGACGGCAATGGCTCCATTGATCCCTTCTTTAACTGTTACCTGCAGGGCGTGAGTTATCCCTTTGTGAGCCGCGACGAGCTGAACGACCAGATCTATCCCATGCGCAAAAAATTTACCTCTTACCGCCATTATGCGGATGCTACCATGCAGGATATTTTTTCTGCAGACGAGCTGAAAAAAGCCGGTAAGCGGAGCATGAACGAGCTGCGCTCCCTGTGCTTCCTGTACCGGGACGGCCGGTTTACGCCTGCTGCCCTGCCCTTGCAGGCGCAGTTCTCCGTGGTGACAAAGATCATCCCCGATGATTTTGACCATGACGGGAAAACAGACCTCCTGCTGCTGGGCAACCATAGCGATAACCGGCTGAAACTGGGTAGCATTGACGCCAGCTATGGCTGCCTGCTGAGCGGCGATGGCGCCGGTAATTTCCGCTATGTAAGCCCCGCGGTATCCGGGCTTTCCGTGGCGGGTGATGTAAAGTCCGCCGCACTGGTGAACATTGCTAAAGAGAAGTACCTGGTGCTGGGCGTGAACAACACCGGCATTTTATTGTATAAAGCGAATAGCAGATGATGAAATGGATAACAAGCTGGCTGCTTTGTTGCCAACTGGCATATGCAAGGCCGGCAGCACCTGCTTTTACGGAGCGCATACAGCCTGCTGTATGGGCTATTACTATGGTGATGCTGCATGATGTGGTGAACCCGCCTGCTGCCAGCCGTTACTATGCTTATTGCACGGCGGGCGCTTATGCCATTGTAGCGGCGCACAATCCCGGTATGCCGGCAGCAGGCAGCTTTATCCGGTCCTGGCCGGCGTTTACGGTCAGTGCCGGTAAGGACGCCTACGATTACCAGGTGGCGGCGGTGTACTGCATACTGGAAACCGGCCGGCTGATGCTGCCCAGCGGGTACATGCTGGAGGAGCAGGAGGAAAAGCTGCTGCAGGCATTCAGGAAGGAAAAGATACCTGCCGCGGTGATCAGCCGTTCGGTAGCAGTGGCAAAGGAGGTAGCGGCGCAGGTGGTGGCCTGGTCCAAAACGGATAACTATAACAAACTGAGCGCGCGCCTGCGCTATACGCCCATGAAAGGGGAAGCCTACTGGTATCCCACGCCCCCGGCTTACATGGAGGCGGTGGAGCCGCATTGGCAAACCATCCGGCCGATGGTCATTGATAGTTGCAATGAATTTTTGCCCCTGCCGCCGGTGCCGTTCAGCAAGGACAGCGGCAGCGCATTCTATATGCTGAGCAGGGAAGTATATGATGTTACTTCCCGCCTCAGCCAGGAAGAGCTGCTGATCGCTTCTTTCTGGGACTGCAATCCTTTTGCCGTGTCCTCTGCCGGGCATATGATGGTAGGCTTTAAAAAGATCACGCCGGGTGGGCACTGGATGAACATTGCCGGCATAGCAGCGCAAACAGCGGGGCTGGATTTTGACCAGGCGGTGCTGCTGCATATGCTGACTGCCGTTACGGAAATGGATGCCTTCATCAGTTGCTGGGATGAGAAGTACCGCAGCAACCGCATCCGGCCGGAGACTTATATTAACCGTTATATTGACATTAAATGGCAACCCCTGTTGCAAACCCCTCCGTTCCCGGAGTATACCAGCGGGCATAGCGTCGTATCCACCGCTACGGCGGCCGTGCTTACCTACCTGCTGGGAGAGCGTTTTGCTTTTACGGATAATTCGGAAGTAATGTTCGAGATACCGGCCAGGAGCTTTGATTCCTTTATGCAGGCGGCGGAGGAAGCGGCCATTTCCCGCCTGTATGGCGGCATTCACTACCGGGATGCCATTGAGAACGGGCAGCAGCAAGGGATGCAGATTGCGGAAAAGATTATCAGCAAGATAAAAGCAGTAGGGGTAAAACCCGTTAGTCAGAACCTGACAGGTCTCTAACCTGTCATGTTTACGTTCAAAAAGGAAGGGGCGGGCCATATGGCCTGCCCCTGTTATTATTCACTGTTCTATCAAACAATCGCTAATATTTTTACTGCCGGTGATCCGTATCAGATAAAGTTACAGTTTTTCCGCACATCCTTAAATAAAACGATTTAGCACCATCTATCAAACCTAATAAAACTTTTCAGACCTGTCAAGAGGATGGTATTTACTTTCAGGCTTTTTGATAAAAAATAACTGGTCTTAGGGAAAAAAATATTAATGATCATTCAGCGGCAGTCCCTTTTGCTGGTATAGCTGCCAGTTGAGGTATTCCGCTCCTTTGCGGTGCTCGTCCATCGTGATGCAATCCTCCACCGGGCATACCAGCTTGCAGAGGTTGCAGCCTACGCACTCGTCCGCCTTTACCGTATAGGTGTTATACGGCTTGCCGTAATCCAGGCGGATGGACTGGTGGGAGGCATCTTCACAGGCAATGTAGCACAGGCCGCAGTGAATGCATTTGTCCTGGTGGATGTTGGCGATGATGTGGTAGTTGATATCCAGCTCTTCCCATTTGGTGATGGTGCTGACGGACTTGCCGATGAAATCATAAATGGTGGCAAACCCTTTTTCATCCATCCAGTTGCTAAGCCCTTCGCAGAGGTCTTCTATAATGCGGAAGCCGTGCTTCATTACCGCGGTACATACCTGCACCGTAGTGGCGCCCAGCAGCATGAATTCCGCAGCATCCTTCCAGGTGCTGATACCGCCGATGCCGGAAACCGGCACCCGGGAGGTCACGGGGTCCTGGCTGATGGTGGTAAGCATCTTCAGGGCAATGGGCTTTACGGCCGGGCCGCAGTAGCCGCCGAAGGCGGAATGCCCGGCCACATTGGGGTTCGGCACCAGCGTATCCAGGTCTATCCCCGTAACGGATTGTATGGTGTTAATAAGTGATAGCGCATCGGAACCTGCTTCCACTACGGCTTTGCCGGTGGGCACTACGGAATGCACGTTGGGCGTGAGCTTGGTGATCACCGGGATGCTGGCTTTTTCCATGACCCATTCCACCACCATCCGGGCAATGTCAGGGTCCTGCCCTACGGCGGAGCCCATGCCTCTTTCATTCATGCCGTGCGGGCAGCCAAAGTTCAGCTCTATGCCGTGCGCGCCGGTATCCTCTACCTGAGCGATCAGGTCATGCCAGCTTTGCCGGTCGTTGTCGGCCATGAGGGATACGATCATGGCGCGGTCGGGGAACAGTTGTATGCATTCGCGGATCTCGCGCAGGTTCAGGTCCAGGGGCCGGTCGCTGATCAGCTCAATATTATTGAAGCCCATCATCCGGCTGCCCTGGTAGTCCACTGATGAGTAGCGGGAAGAAACATTTTTTACCTGCGATCCCAGGGTTTTCCAAACCGCGCCGCCCCAGCCGGCCTCAAAAGCCCGCAGCACGTTGATCTTTTTATCCGTAGGCGGCGCGCTGGCCAGCCAGAAAGGATTGGGGGAGGAAATGCCGAGGAAGTTTGCCGAGATGTCCGCCATGGGAAAAAGTTTGAGTAACAGAATTTACAATTTTTTTCCGGTATAAAAAAGCAGGCGGTTACGCCTGCTTTTTTATACCGGTTGTCAATCGTCTCAATACCCGGGGTTCTGCTGCAGATTGGGATTGTTAGCCCGCTGGGTGCTGGGTATAGGATAAATTTCCCGGTTTGGGTCGTTAGTAGGTGTATGGTCCCACCAGGTGCCGGTGGTGAACCGGCCAAAGCGGATAATGTCGGTACGGCGCCTGCCTTCAAAAATGAACTCACGGCCTTTTTCCGCCAGGAATTCATCCGGCGTCAGCGTGGCGGTGGTATAGGCGGCCTGTGGCCAGTCTGCGGCTGTAAAGGCCCGCTGTCTGCTGGCATTCACCAGGTTGACGGCTTCCTGGGTGGCTACGCCGTTGTTCTTACGCATCAGCGCTTCCGCCTTGTTGAAATAGATCTCTGTCAGGCGGTAAATGATAAAATGGTTTTCGCGGTAGTTGGGATCGCTCTGCCGGCCGGTTTTGTATTTGTTGAAACGCGCGCCGCTGTTCTCTTCTCCCTGGGTCATACCGCCTTCGCTGGTCAGGTCTCCCTCGCTTTCCCGGCGGATGGTGTTCACGTAGATCAGGGGCTTGCCGTTATACTCTTCCGTGCCCAGAATGGGCTCCGTGGTGCCGTATTTGTATTGCGGGCCAAACAGGAACCATGTTGTTTTCCGCAGGTCGTTTTCCGCATAGGTGTTGAAGAAGCTGGGCACTACCACGTAGCCGTTGTTGCCCGCATAGTTCACGTCCAGCGCGGCGCTCATGTTGCTGAAGCCCATCAGCGGTATCCAGTCCCATACAAAGCCGCCTTTATTGCTGTAGGCAAACTGGAAGAGGGCTTCCGGCGCGGCGCGATTGGTATTGGCAAATGTTTCCAGCAGGTCGGGGGCCAGCCGGGGCGCGCCGCCCAGTCCGCCGGCTTCGCCGCTTAGTATCTTATCGCAGGCGGCAATGCAGGCGTCCCACATGGGCGTACCGGTCCACTTTTCCGCGTTCAGGTACAGTTCAGCCATCATGGCGTAGCCGCCGGTTTGCGCCACACGGCCCACCAGTTCTGTGGAATAGGGCAGCAACTGCGGCACATAGGTTTCCAGTTCCGTCTTAATAAAATCAAACACGGCTGCCCTGGGCTGCGTGGGCGGGTTGGCAGGCAGGCCTACCTGTGTCACCACGGGAATATTGCCCCAGAGGTCCATCAGCTTCATATAATGGAATGCCCTTAGCACACGCAGCTCCGCTATGATAGCCTTCATCTCTTTTTCCTCCATGCCAATGGCAGCATAGTCCAGGTTTTCCAGGTCTTCCAGCGCGGCGTTGCAGTAGCCTACGCCGGTCCACATACCCACCCATGCATTGCGCATACGGCCCTCGTTATCGGTCCAGGTATGGTAGTGCTGGCGGATGTGGTCCCCGTTATCGTAGGCATGGCGGCCTTTTTGCGGCCAGGCTACCTGGTCGGCGCACATTTCTGCGTGATAGTAGTAACCATCGCCGCGGATGGGGCAGAGCCAGGACTGCAGGTGCGTCATAGGGCGCAGGGCGGCCTGCAGCACTTCTGTCCGGCTTTTATAGAAGTTCTCTTTGTAGAGGTCCGAATAAACTGTTTCATCCAGTTTGGTACAGGCAGTACCCAATAGTAAAAGCAGTAAAAATCCGTAGCGGTATATCAGTGTGTTTACGAGTCGCATTTTTCCTTTTTTTAATGATCAATACTTAGAAGCCTACGCTTAATCCAACCGTCCAGGAGCGGGTCCTGGGATAGAAGCCCCTGGAATCCACGCCGGTCTCAAAACGGGTATCCTCCAGCTCGGGGTCCAGCCCGCTGTAGCTGGTAAAGGTGAGCAGGTTGCGGCCGGTCATAAACAGCCGCAGGTTGCGGATGTAGGGGGAGCGCAGGTTGAGGTTGTAGCCCAGCGTCAGGTTATCCAGCTTTACAAAATCGCCTTTCTCTATGTAGTAGTCGGAGTACTGGGGATCATCGTTCAGCGCTGCATGCCTGGTAAAGGCGCTGCTATAGATATTATTGGGCAGGTACTTCCGGTTGCCGAAGAATACTTCCTGCAGGTTCAGGATGTCAAAGGCAAATTTGCCCCTGAACAGCAGGGTAAGGTCAAAGTGCTTATAGCGGAAGGTCTGGTTAAGGCCAATGTTGTACCTGGGCACCCCATTGCCGATAATGGTACGGTCATTCTCATTGATCTCCGCCGCCGGCGCCTTGCTGCCGTCAGCTTTGTAGAACAGCCATTTACCGTCTTCTGAGAACCCGGCAAAGCGCTTGCCATAGAAATTGCCAATCCGCCCGCCTTCATCCAGCCGGATGGCAGGGCCCATGGCGCCAGGGTTGGGAATATCGGCAAAGGTTAAATAGGTGGCTTTGAACAGTTCATTGGACAATTTGGACAGCTTGTTGAACTGCGAGTTGGCCGTCAGGTCCACGGTCCACTGGAAATCCTTTGTCTGTACCGGGATGCCGCTGATCAGTATCTCCACCCCGTGGTTCTGGATGGTGCCCACGTTGGTGTACAGGTTATCCCTTACAAAGGGCGGCTGCTGGGCGGCATAGCGGTACAGCAGGTCGCGGGTTTCCCGGAAATACACGTCAATGGCGCCGCTCAGGCGGTGGTCCAGCAGCGCATAGTCCAGGCCAAAGTTCCATTCCAGCTTCTTTTCCCAGCGGAGGTTGGGATTGGGATTGCGGGACGCGCCATAGGTCTGGTAGTAAATGCCTTCCTGCGGGTACAGGCCGCCTGTGCTTAAAGTAATTAAGGACTGGTAGTTGGCAATGCCCTGGTTGCCGGTAACGCCATAGCCTACACGCAGTTTCAGGTTGTTGACGAACCTGAACTGCTGCATGAACTTTTCCTGGCTGATGGTCCAGCCGGCGGATACGGCCGGGAAATTCCCCCATTTGTTGTTGGCGCCAAAACGGGAAGAGCCTTCGCGGCGGAGAATGAACTGCACAAAATATTTATTCCTGTAGGCATAGTTCAACCGCCCGAAGAAGGCGATCAGCGTATTGTCTTCCTTAAAGCTGCCCATGCCCGGCCGGGGCAGGCTGGTATTGTTGATGGCGCTGCCGGAGCCGATGTTCCAGTCCTGGAAAGCATCGGTGGTAAAGCCGTTGTTGTTCACGTTAAAGCGTTCCAGGGCGCTGTACTGGTAGCTGTAGCCTGCTATGGCCGACAGGTTGTGCGGGCCCCAGCCGTGCTCGTAGTTAATGGTGGGGTCCAGGGTCTTGGTCCAGGTAAGCTGGTTGCTTTTACCGGCATAGCCCATGCCCTGCCAGGAAGTGCCCTGGCGCTGCTCCCAGTCGTCCATGGAGCGGTACACACGGTCATTGTAATTGTCGCGTACATAAGATCCGAAAACAGTTACAGAGAGATCGTCCGTGAGGGAAAGGCTCATCCTGGCATCGCCGGAGAACGTCTGCTGGTCGCGCTCATTCAGGCGGGTGAACAGGCGGGCGTATGGATTGTAATATTGCTCCAGGTTATAAAAGCTGCCATCTTCATTGTAGATGGGCGCGGTAGGGTTCCAGCTAACGGCCTGCTCAAAATCGCCGGTGCCGCCGCCCAGCAGGTTGGCCTTGTTGAAGTTGGCAGCCATGTTCACCTGCAGCGTCAGCCTGTCCTGCATACCCTTCTGGTTGATGTTCAGGCGACCGCCGGACTGCTGCCGGTCATTGGCCCGGGCAATGCCTTCAAAATCGTTGTAGTAAAGCGATACGCGGTAATTGGTCTTTTCATTGCCGCCGGAGGCTGACAGGTTGTGATACTGGCTGAGATTATCATCATTGATCAGCGCATCGTACATATTGGTGGAACCGCCCAGGTCGTTCGTAGCCGGGATGATGCCTTCCGCTATTTTCTGGCGGAACTGGTCTGCAGAAAGCATGTCCGGTTTCTTATCCGTATAATCGCGCTGTATATAAGTGTTGTACTCAAAGCGCGGCGCTCCTGCCGATCCTTTTTTAGTGGTGATCAGTATCACGCCGGCATTGCCACGGGTGCCGTAAATGGCCGCCGCGGAGCCGTCTTTCAGCACGTTGAAGGACTCGATGTCATTCAGTTGCAGCAGGTCCAGGTTGCCGCCGGGGATGCCGTCAATTACGATCAGCGGCGTGGTGGTGCCGGATAAGGACGTAACGCCGCGCAGTTGAATGGAGGTCCCGGCATTGGGATTATTGCCCTGGGTTTTGGTAATGGTAAGGCCGGCCACCTTGCCCTGTATCAGTTCCAGTGGAGAGCGGATGCCGCCTTGGTTGAAGTTGTCCGCCTGCACGGTAGTTACGGCGGAGGTTACTTCGCCGCGTTTTTGCGTGCCGTAGCCCACTACCACTACCTCGTTCAGCGAGCCCATGTCCGCTTTCATCTGTACGTCCACCACGGCCGGGGCGTCTGCTTTTACCAGCACGCCCTGTATATGCGCTGTTTTGTAGGAGATGAAGGATACCTCGATGGTATATACGCCGGGTTCCAGTGCCAGGGAAAAGTTACCCTGTTCGTCGCTCACTGCATTGCGGTTGCTGCCGTTTACGCGGATGGTGGCGCCGGGCAGGGGCTGTCCCTGCTCATCCGTTACCTTTCCCTGCAGTTTGCCGGGCTGCTGCACCGGCTTTTTCCGGCCGGCGCTGATCACGATCACGCCGTTCACTTCTTTAAAGGACAGGTTTTTGCCTGCCAGCAGTTGATCCAGCACCTCATCCAGCGGCTGGTTGTGAAAGCGAAGCGGCGCTGTATGATAGGCCTGAATGACCTGCTGGTCATATGCAAAGCTCAGGTTCAGCCGGGCTTCCAGTTGCTGCAGCGCTTTTTCAAGCGATCCCCGCTGTACCTGCACGGATACCTTTTTACGCAGCTCCTGGCCCTTGCCCGCATGTGCCGGCAGGAGCATGGAAGTGGTGAGCAGTATGCTGATGGAAAGAAATGTTAATCTCATTGTTCTGATAATAAAATCTCTCTTTTTATTACTTAACAGTCTCTTTTTTTTCATACATTGTATGGCTTTTAATTTGGAAAAATTGATGAGCAAAAAGCCGTTGGTAGCGGCTGATCCGGAAGGCTTTGTTGGTAGCAAAGCCTTCTTTCTTTTGTTACTGGAATGTTAACGGTAAAGTGTAATAGTGTCCCTCCTTTGTTTTATTTTAAACTGGTGAATAGATGCAAGTACTTCCGCCGCTTTTATGGCGGATAGCGATACCGGCACGCTGGCCGTGAATTTTTGCTGCCTGACCCGGTCGTCGGCAGCGGTTATATAAATGCCGTAGTTCTGCTGCATGAGCAGGGCCATTTCCCTGAAAGAGGTGTTTTTGAACAACAGCTTTCCCTGCTGCCAGGCCGCTGCTTCCCCGTCAAATCCCTGTATGGACCAGGTTTTAAGCCGCTGATTGAATACCAGTTTTTGCTGCTTTCCCAGCACGCCTAATGTGCGCAGGCTGTCCAACACCTGTACTTTTCCTTCCTGTACGGATACGTACAGCTCTTCCAGGCGCTTATAGGCCCGGATGTTGAACGAGGTACCCAGCACCCGGGTAGTGACGCTGCCGGAGCGGATAATGAAAGGATGCGCCGGATCGTGCTGCACTTTAAAGAAGGCTTCACCATCTGTTATCTCTACCCGGCGGGCATTGGCGTTATGGGTATAGATACGCAGGCGGGTGGCGCTGTTCAGCGCAATGATGGTGCCGTCCTGCAGCGTGAGCCGCTTGCGTTCCCCGATGCCGGTCACATAATCCTGGAACTGCGGCGCAGCAGCAGTTTTGCTTTTGTTGCGCATGGTGAACAGGATGCCGGCGGTAATGATCAGCGCCACGCTGGCGGCTGCCGCACTGATATAGGCATAGCGGCGGAAGGGCCGGCGCCGCTTTACCAGCCTGGGCTCCAGCCTTTGCCAGATGGCTGCTTCCAGCGCTTTTTCCCTTTCGGGGCTGAGCTGCACGGGGGCGCGCTTTTCCAGCCTGTCGTACCACTGCTCCACAGCGTGCTGCTCTTCCTGGCCGGCCTTGCCGGAGAGATATTTCCCGAATAACCGTTTTATGTGTGAATGCTCCATAACAAACTATATCTCCTTATCGGGGAAATAGCTTTTCATACCGGCGCAGGTGTGTTAACTTAATATTAAGAAAGACGGGAAACGTCAAAAACGTTCATCAGTAAGAGGGTGCAGATGATCAGGTCTCCCTGGTAATGGTTGCGCAGCAACAGGCGCAATTTTTTCATGGCCAGTGAAAGCTGGTTGCGGACGGTTTGCTCGGAAAGGTTGAGCTGCCGCGCAATGTCCGTTACTGAAAGTCCCTGTTGCCGGCTCAACTGGTATATATGCTGCATGCGTGCCGGCATGCGGTGCACTTCACTGTCAATCAGGTCTTTTACCTTATCCAGGTCCATTGCCGTTTCAAAGCCGGCCTGCGTGGGTTGGTCAAACCATTCGGGTATCTGTACGGTGTGATTGCTGAAGGCATAATGGGAGATGATGCGGTAGCGGAGGGCGGTATACAGGTAGCGGCCCAGGTCATCACTGTTTTGAATATTGATCTTGTCTTTCCGTTGCCACAGGGTCAACATCACTTCCTGCACCATGTCCTGGGCGTCCGCTGCATCTACGCGCTTGCAGGCGCTGATGTACAGCTTTTTCCAGTATTGCTGGTACAGGCGTTTGAATGCCATGGTGTCCTCCGCCCTGGCTGCCAGAAAGAGTGTAAAATTATCATCTAATTCCGCTGAGCTCATTTCAACGGGTAAAATTAGAAAGAACGTACCGTGCGATGTATTAATAAATTATTAAGCCAGGTAACCCAGTATAGCGGCTGCGGCGTCTTTCCCGGCCTGTACGGCGTCCACTACTTCCCGGCCGCCGTTCACGCAATCGCCGCCCGCAAATACGCCGGGAAGGTTGGTAGCGCAGTGCGGGCTGGCGCTGATCCTGCCCTGCCGGTGCTGCAGTTGTTCATGGCTGACCAGTGTGGTAAAAGGTTCCTGCCCGGCGGCTTTTATCACCATATCTACTTCCAGCGTAAAGGTTTGCCCGGTATCCACGGGACTGCGGCGGCCGCCGGCATCGGGCGCGCCCAGTTGCATAACGCTGCATTCCAGTTGCTGCACGGCGCCCCTGCCTTTTATCGCTTTAGGCGCTGCCAGCCAGCGTACCTGGCAGCCGTCCAGCAGGGCGATGTCCAGCTCTGCCTGTGTGCAGGGCATTTCTTCCTGCGTTCTGCGGTATACAATGGTCACTTCCTGCGCGCCCAGGCGTTTGGCCTGTGTAGCGGCATCAATAGCCGTCATGCCCAGGCCTATGACGGCCACTTTATCGCCTACCGGCACGGCGGGATAGCCTTTGCTGCGGATGTCGTAGATAAAGCGGATGGCGTCCACCACGCCTTCCAGGTCCTCGCCGGGAATGTGCAGTTGCCGGGCCAATCCAACGCCGATGCCCAGGAACACAGCATCATATTCCTGCTGCAGGGAGGCCAGGGAAAGGTCTTTGCCCAGCTCCCGGTTGTATTGAATATCGATACCTCCCAGTGAAGTGATAAAGTTTACTTCTGCTTCGCAGAATGCCGGCGTCACCTTGTACGCGGCAATACCGTAGGTCATCAGCCCGCCGCCTTTGCTTTCTTTTTCAAATACCGTCACATCCACGCCCTCGCGCGACAGCACATGCGCACAGCTCAGCCCTGCCGGGCCTGCGCCAACGACCGCTACTTTTTTACCGGTGGCAGGCTTACGCTCAAACAGCCGCCATTGCTGCGTAATAGCATCTTCCGTAGCATAGCGCTGCAGCCTGGCAATGCGAATAGGCGTTTCATGCAGCAAGTTGTATACGCAGGCGCCTTCACAGAGCTTTTCCACCGGGCATACCCTGGCGCAGCCGCCGCCCATAATGTTGGAAAGAAAAATAGTATGCGCCGCGCCTTTGATATTGTCCGTAGCGATCTGTTTGATGAACTTGGGGACATTAATGCCGGTGGGGCAGCTTTTAATGCAGGGCGCATCGTAGCAGAACAGGCAGCGATTGGCCTCTACCAGCGCGGCTTCCCGGTTCTGGAAGGGCGGGTGTATATCGCTGAAGTGTTGCGCGTATTCTTCGGTGGTGAGGCGGTTGTTCGCAATGGCCATGGCATTACATTTAGTTGAAAAATCAGCCCGCGTTACAGCTCCGTGAGCTTCCCGTAAGTTTCCGGCCGGCGATCGCGGAAGAACTGCCATACGCTTCTTACTTCTTCTATCTTGTCCAGGTCCAGCTCCGCAATCAGCAGCTCGTCGCCGTCTTCAGAGGCTTGCGCAAATATCTGCCCGCGCGGGTCCACGAAGTAGGAGGAGCCGTAGAACCGGCCCAGGTTCCAAGGCTCTTCCGTGCCCACCCGGTTGATGCAGCCCATGAAATACCCGTTGGCAGCAGCATGCGCGGGTTGCTCCAGCTTCCATAAATATTGCGAGAGGCCGGCTACGGTGGCGGAGGGGTTGTATACGATCTCCGCGCCGTTCAGCCCCAGGCAGCGGGCGCCATCAGGAAAGTGACGGTCGTAGCAGATGTATACGCCTATTTTGGCGTAACGGGTCTGGAACACGGGATAGCCCAGGTTGCCCGGTTTGAAAAAGAATTTTTCCCAGAAACCGGAGGTGTGCGGAATATGGTTCTTGCGGTATTTGCCCAGGTACGTACCGTCGGCATCTATCACGGCGGCGGTGTTGTACAATACGCCGGCCTGCTCTTTTTCATATACGGGCACGATCATCACCATGTTATATTTTTTTGCGTAAGCCGCCATCCGTTCCGTGGTGGGGCCGGGCACCGGCTCTGCGGAGGCATACCATTGCGGGTCCTGCCCGGGACAGAAGTAGGGCGTGCTGAAAATTTCCTGCAGGCAGAGTATCTGCACGCCTTTTTGCCCGGCGGCTTCTATAAATGGAATGTGCTTTTGTATCATGGCTTCCTTGATCTCCTCAATAGTGCCTTCCCCTTCTGTTTTAGGTAAGCTCACCTGGATCAGTCCTGATTTAACGATTCTGGGCATTGTTAGATATGTTTAGTATGATGGTGTTATAGATAGAATGATAAATGTAAAATTTCCTAGATCTTCCCGCTTACTTTATGACGTTTGATGAACTGCCCGTAACCTTTTTCTACCAGGCATTCCCCGTCATTCACCGCCACCTTGCCGCGCAGCAGCACCGTTTTTATTTTGCCCTGCAGCTCCCATCCTTCATAGGCGGAATAATCCACGTTCATGTGGTGGCCGGCGGCGGTAATGGTATGCTGTGCGTGCGGGTCCAGCAGGATAAGGTCCGCATCGCTGTTCACGGCAATGGTGCCCTTGCGGGGAAACATGCCGAATATTTTAGCCGGGTTGGTGCTGGTCACTTCCACGTACTTGTTCAGCGTGATCCTGCCTTTGTGCACGCCTTCGCTGTACAGCAGCTCCATGCGGTGCTCAATGGCCGGGTGGCCGTTGGGTATTTTGGAAAAGTCATCTTTCCCCATCAGTTTCTGCTCCCATTTGAAAGGGCAGTGGTCAGTGGCTACTACATTCACCAGCCCCTGGTTAATGCCGGCCCACAGCGTGGCCTGGTCTTTCTTTTCCCGTAAGGGCGGGCTCATCACCCATTTGGCGCTGTCAAAATCCTGTTCGTAGCGGCTGGCGTCCAGCAGCAGGTATTGAATGCAGGTTTCCACAAATACGTGCTGGTTCCTGCGGGTGGCCTGCCGCACGGCGTTCAGCGCGCCTTCGCAGGTGAGGTGCACAATATAGCCGGGGCAGCCGGTATAGTTGGCCATGTCTGCAAAGCGGGCGCTGGCTTCCGCTTCCGTTACCTCCGGTTGTGAAAGATAGTGGTACAGGGGCGACAACTTTCCTTCTGCTTTATGTTTGGCTACCAGGTAATCGATCATGTCGCCGTTGGTGGCGTGCACGGTCACCATGCCGCCCTGCTTTTTCACTTCCTGCATCAGCCCGGTCATTTGCCGGTCGTCTATCATCAGCGCGCCTTTGTAGGCCATAAAGGTTTTAAAGGAGGTAATGCCTTCGTGGGTGATCATGGTCTGTATCTCCTGCCGGGTATGCTCATTAAAATCGGTGACGGCCATATGAAAGCTGTAGTCGCCCAGGCAGTTGCCATTGGCCCTGGACTGCCATTCCGTTAAGGCTTCCCGCAGGGAATGCCCCTGCTTTTGCAACACGAAATCGATGACCATGGTAGTGCCGCCGTGCAGCGCCGCCCGGGTGCCGGTCTCGTAGCTGTCGCTGGAAAAAGTGCCCATGAAAGGCATGTCCAGGTGTACATGCGGATCAATGCCGCCGGGCATTACCAGCATACCGTCCGCATCAATGGTCTGGCCGGCGGGAATGGACAGCTCTTTCCCGATCAGCGATATTTTTTCTCCTTCAATGAAAATATCTGCTACGTAATCATCTGCAGCGGTAATGATCCTGCCGTTCTTAATCAATAGCGACATAAGCGGAAGTTTCTTTTATGGTCTTGATACCGGGCTTATAGGTCTGCATCAGCAGCATATAAACAATGCCGCTTACCAGGAAGCCTACAAACCAGGCGTAATTATACAGTTGCGCGATCCATCCCGGCACAGCGCCTGCACCTATTGCTTTTATGGTGACCAGGAAGCCGGGCACATTGGGCAGCACCCCTGCCAGCAGCGCAGCGATGGCCGGGATATTGAAGCCGTTGGTAAAGTGGTAAGGCCCATGCGGGTTATACAATTCATCCGTTAGCAGCCTTTGCTTGCGGATGAAATAATAATCCGTGATCATGATGCCGCCTACAGGCCCCAGCAGGCTGGAATAGGCGATCAGCCAGGTAAAGATGTAGCCGCTTGGATCCGCGATCAGTTTCCAGGGAAAGATGAGTATGCCGATGATACCGGTCATGTAGCCGCCCTTGCGGAAGCTGATGCGCGAAGGCCATAGGTTGGCGAAATCATTGGCCGGGCTGACGATGTTGGCGGCGATGTTGGTAGCTAAAGTGGAAATAGCTACCGCTATCATGGCGAAGCTCACCAGCAGCCTGCTTTCAAAGCGGCCGGCCAGCACCAGCGGGTCCCAGATGGTGGTGCCGTAAACGATGGTGGTAGCGGAGGTCACTACCACGCCAATGAAAGCAAAGAGCGTCATGGAAGGCGGCAGCCCGATGATCTGCCCTCGTATCTGCGCCCGCTGCCCGGTGGCGTAGCGCGTAAAGTCCGGTATGTTCAGCGACAGGGTGGCCCAGAAACCGACCATGCCAGTGAGCGCAGGGAAGAAAAAGCCCAGCATTTCATTAGTATTGGTAAACCTGGACGGCTGCTGCAATATAGGCCCCAGCCCGTTCCCGGCGCGCACGGCCCAGTATAGCAATGCCAGTGCTGCTACCGGCAGAAAAATCGCCTTAAATACCAGCAGCTTGCGAATGCTTTCCACGCCCAGGTATACCACGTATAGGTTCAGGAACCAGAACAGCAGGAAGGTGATGGCAGGCCCGGTCTGCAACCCGAAGGCGGCGGGGAACACGGCCGGCAGGGTTTCCAGCCAGGGCCACCACAGGCGGAGCATTTGGTACAGCGCAAAGCCGCCGATCCAGGTCTGTATGCCAAACCATCCGCAGGCTACAATGGCGCGTAATATGGCGGGAATGTTGGCGCCTTTTACGCCAAAGCTGGCCCTGGCAAATACCGGGAACGGGATACCGTATTTAGCGCCCGCATGCCCGTTGAGGATCATGGGCACCAGTACAATACTATTGCCCAGGAAAATGGTGAGAATGGCCTGCCACCAGTTCATGCCTCCTTCTATGAGGGAGCTGGCCAGCATGTAGGTAGGGATGCACAGGCTCATGCTGATCCAGAGCGCGGCATAGTTCCAGGTGTTCCAGGTCCTTTTGTGCGGCGGCACAGGAGCAAGATCCTCGCTGTAAAGAGAAGAAAAATGTCTGGTGGTTTCATCCATGTTCGTTTATTTTGGACGCTTAAGTTGAAGTAAGAAGTACGAGGTATGATATTGACGCGATTCCGGGGTCATACTTCATACCTCTTACTTCATCCTTCATACTGCTCATCTGCTATTGAAATTGCTTCGCTGATCATGGCCAGTCCTTCGTCTACCTGTGCCCGCGTGATGCAGAGGGGCGGCGCTATAAAAACATAGTTCCAGCGCACAAAGGCGTACAGGCCCAGTTGCTTCAGCTTGCCGGCCACTTTATTCATGACGGCCATTTCTTCTGCGCCGGCATTGAAGCGCGCCATCGGCGCTTTGGTGGCCCTGTTCTTTACCAGCTCCAGGCAGCCCAGCAGGCCGGTATTCCGGAAGTCGCCTATGCTGGGATGCTGCTGCTGCAGCCGGGCCACCTGCTCATCTATATACCGGCCCATTGTAACTGCATTCGCTACCAGTTGTTCATCCTCGTAGATCTGCAGCACCTCTACGGCTGCGGCGCAGCATACCGGGTGGGCGGAATAGGTAAGGCCCAGCCACAGGACCTTGTCATCAAAGTATGCGGCAATTTTGTCGCTGACGATCAGCGCCCCCAGGGGCAGGTAGCCGGCGGTAATGCCTTTGGCGGTAACGATCATGTCCGGCGCCACGCCGTGCAGATCGCAGGCAAACCACCGGCCGGTTCTGCCAAAGCCGCTCATGACCTCGTCTGCTATCAGCAGGATGTTGTAGTGGTCGCAGAGCGCGCGTACTTTCTGCAGGTAATCCGGCGGGTATTTGATGCAGCCGGAGGAGCCGCTTTCGCCTTCCATGAGGATGGCCGCTATATTCTCCGGTCCTTCAAATTCAATGACCCGTTCAATATGGCTCACGCATTCCCGGGAGCAGGAGGTGATCTCCTTGCCCCAGGGACAGCGGTAACAATAAGGATCTTCCACGTGAATGATGTTGGGCACCTGCTGGACATCATGCGGCAGCTTGCGGGGATCGCCGCCGGCGGTCATGGCACCGTAGGATGCGCCGTGAAAAGCGCGGTAGCGTGCAATGATCTTGGAACGGCCGGTGTACAGGCGGGCCAGTTTCAGCGCGTTCTCCACGGCTTCCGCGCCACCGGTGGTGAACAAAGTTTTATTGAGCGGGCCCGGCGCAATGGCGGCCAGCTTTTTGCCCAGCTCTCCCCGCGCGCGGGTAACGCAGCCCGGCGTTACATAGCTTACCTCCTGCATCTGTTGCATAACGGCACGGGTTACACGCTGGTTGCCATGGCCGATGTTCACGTTGATCAGGCCGGAGGAAAAATCGAGATAGCGCTTGCCGTCGTAATCGTAGAGATATACGCCCTCCGCATGTTTTACCGCAATGGGGGCAATGCCTTTTTGTTTGCTCCAGGAGAACAATGTGTAGTCGAGATTATCCTGGATGACCTGCTGTGCGGCTGACAGGGATGCTGTTTCCGGCGCCATAAGCGTACTATTTTAATGAGTGGTCGTATTGCTATCTTTGTGCCCGGTGTTTCAGCTCATCCAGTTCACACCGGCTTCCGGGTTCCACTTTACGGTGGTCTTTTTCAACCTGGTCCAGAACTCAATGGAGCTTTTGCCGGTAATATCGCCTACGCCGAATTTGCTTTCATTCCAACCGCCAAAGGAGAACGGCTCCCTGGGCACCGGCACGCCGATGTTCACCCCTATCATGCCGGCGTTGGCCTTTTCCACGATATAGCGCGCCAGGCTGCCGTTCTGCGTATATACGGCGGCGGCATTGCCATAGGGGTTGGCGTTCTCTATGGCCAGCGCTTCATCTACGGTAGCGGCCCGCAGGATGCTGATCACGGGCCCGAATATTTCTTCCCGGGCTACGGCCATGTCCGGCTTTACATGATCGATCACGGTGGGGCCTACATAGGTGCCGTTCTCCTTCCCTTCCACCACGGTGTTGCGCCCGTCTATCAGTACGCGGGCGCCCTGCTGCTCCGCTTCCGTGATGTACTGCTCGATCTTTTCCTTGGCGGCCCGGCTGATCACGGCGCCCAGGTTGCGGCCGGGCACCACCTTGCCGGCTTCCGCACATATTTTGTCTACAATGTGGTCTACCTCTCCCACGGCTACCATGGCGGAAGCCGCCATGCAGCGCTGCCCGGCGCAGCCACTCATGGAGGCTACCACGTTCTGCGCGGTCATGTCAGGCTTGGCATCGGGCAGCACCAGCAAATGGTTTTTGGCGCCGCCCAGCGCCAGGCAACGTTTCAGGTTTTGCGTAGCCCGCTGGTACACGAGGCGGGCCACCCTGGTGGAACCTACAAAGGAAACGGCTGTAATGCCGGGATGATCACAGATGGCATTGACGATCTCACTGTCACCGTTCACAATATTGAGCACGCCGTCCGGCAGCCCGGCCTCCTGTAACAAGGTGGCTATGCGGGCCAGGCTTAACGGCACTTTTTCCGAAGGTTTCATGATCATGCAGTTGCCCAGGGCAATCGCGTTGGGGATGGTCCAGTTGGGCACCATGCTGGGGAAATTAAAAGGCACAATGGAGGCCACCACGCCCAGGGGCACATGCGCTGTTCTGCACTCCACGCCCTTGCTTACTTCCAGTACTTCGCCGGTGACCAGTTGCGGCAGGGAGGTGGCAAATTCCGTCAGCTCTATGCACTTCTCTATTTCTGCCACGGCCTCTCCCAGTGTTTTGCCGTTCTCCTCGCTCACCAGCGAGGCCAGCTCCTGCAGGTCCCTTTCCAGGAGATACTTGTACCGGAAAAACACCTGTACGCGCTCTTTGATCGGGGTCTGGCTCCAGGCGGGAAAGGCTGCCTGCGCGGCGGCAACGGCGGCATCCAGGTCCGCAGCAGTGGAGCAGGGCATAATGGCCAGCTCCTTGCCGTCGGAGGGGGAGATAACGGTGAGCGAGCGCGGGGAGGCAATGTCGCTGAACCGGCCGTTAATAAAGTTCTGTATGGCGGGGTACTTCATCTGTGCTGTTTAGATACTCTTAATTTAATCTATTTTCTGCAATAAATAAAACAGGCCCGCCCCTGCACCCGGGCGGGCGCAGGGGCGGGCCTGTATAAAGCATACCGGGAACGGTCAGCGCTGTTGGTATGCCGTAATGCGCGCTTTAATATTCTCAGCCGGGACGCCGCGTCTTTCCGGTACGGAATTACCGCCATGTGAGGAAACTGCCGGCGGGTAAAGCTACCGGAAAGCGAGGTAAAGCACCCTGTATCAGTCCTGTTGCCTGGCCAGCAATGGGTTCATCCTAATATACCCGCCGTTATCAAAACGCACCACGTAAGGAGATGCAAAGTGCGTGCTGGGCCGGTAATAATCTGTGGTGATGATCTGCGCGCCGGATTGCAGGGCGGCCTTGAAAGTGCTGGCATCATTGCGACGGGCTTCTTCTGTATTGGCATCGGCGCGGGTGCGCACGATATAGCCGCGGGCTACCATTGCCCTGATCTTGTCCCCGTCATTAAGGGGATCGTTGATGATCATGAAAGCCGCTTCCGGTGTGCCCGCAGCGGCGTTGGCAAACAGCACACGGTCCTTCAGGGAAGGATGCCCCTGGATGTAAGCGGCCCGCTTTTCTCCTGTTTCATCCAGTATGAAAATGAACTTGCCTTTTGCCGCGCCTACGGTGGGCCAGTGACCGCCCAGCACTGCTGCTTCCAGCGTGGGATAAGCGCCCCTTACATCGTCCGGGGTGAGCAGGTTTTCCCGGCCCAGGTTTTCAAGAATGGTTTGGTCCAGCAGGTCAAACACCCTTGATGTAAACGCTTCCGGCACGGTAAACCCGGGCTTGTCCACGGCTTCGCTTTTAGCGTTGATGGTGATGAACACGGGGTAATGATCCTTATGTGCGGCAGACCAGGCTTTCAGCTCCTGCAGGCAGTTGCGGAAGGTGAGGCAGTGGCTCCGGAAATCAATGTCCTGCACGTGTAGTACTTTGAATCCCGGCTGCTGCATGCGGCCATCGGGATCATAAGGCGCGGGCGATCCGTATTGCCGGCACCATTGCAGGCCGGCCGGCGATGCATACCTGCCGCCCAAAGTGTCTGCATAGATATCGATCTCCAGGTTGCCCAGTCCCAGGGACAGTTGTTCGGAGAGGCTGATATGCTCATAGTCCAGGTGCCTGGCGGCCGCGGAGTCCTTTTCGCTGATAAGGCGGAACAGCGGCGGATCGATCGCTTTTTTATAGCTGTTGTGAGAGCCGATGACCTGTATGTTGTTCAGCGGCAGGTTGTCCATTTTATCCGGCAGGGGCGCCATGAACAGGCTTAGCAGAAGGAGAGCGGATAGCAGTTTCATGGTACAAATATGTGCATTCATTCCTGTACGTTATTGCATGCTCCCGTTATGATTTCATTAAATAAAAAAAGAGGCCCCGGATGCACCGGGGCCTCAGCAACGATCACAGGGAAGGGATATATTAATGTTTGATCACTTTGCGGGTGATCACTTCGTCTCCCAGGTAAATTTTCACCAGGTACATGCCGGTGGGCAGGGTAGACAGGCTGACGGGCTGCCCGTTGGATACCCGCTGCGCCAGGCGTACTTCTGCGCCGTTCATGTTATAGATCCTTACATAGTACTGGTCGGGCGCCTGGCTTACCTTGATGTACAACTGGTCCCGTACCGGGTTGGGCGACAGCACCACTTTCACCTCCTGCTCCTTGTCATCGGCCTGCGCGGCGGCCAGCTTGCCAGCCGGTACATCGGTAACGGCTTTTGTCAGCGTAGCCGGTGCAATGGCGGTAGACGGTTGCACCACCAGGGAGGTAGCCCAGTCGTTCAGGTCCAGGGGCTGCCCGTTCAGCGACAGATTGGCCAGGCAGGAGAAGTCGCTCCTGAACACGTAAGCATTGCCGCCGAAATTGATATCCTGGTACAGGATCACTTCATAACCGCTCTGCACTCTCAGGGCGGAGATATCATCATTGGGTACGCCCAGTGCATTCAGGTCCGACATATTATAACTGCCGGGCGAGAGGCTTACGGCGTAGCCGCCATAGTTGCAGTCCTTGTACACCGTTACTACGCCGCTGCCGCTGCTGCCGCCAATGGAGCCGCTAATGGTGTAAGCGCCCAGGGAAGCATAGTTGGAATACCCGTCAGTAGCCGGGTTGCCGGCGCCTGTGCCGGTTACGGACACATAATACGTGCCTGCGGACAGGTTGGCGCTGATGCCGGCATTCAGGCCGGAAGGATTGGATGTGGCTACTACGCCGCCGCTGCTGTTGTACAGGGTGGCCAGTATATCCAGGTCCGGGTGCCGCAGCGCCGGGCTGAAGTTCAGGGTAGTGGCGCCCCCGGTGGTGTTGAAGCGGAACATGTCCACATCGGCCGTGCGCCCGATGATGCCGGCCGTGCTTACATTGCCGGATACATCTACATTCAGGGCGGCGGCGGCGCTGATGGTATTGCCGTAGTCATCGGCACGGTAGCCTACGCCATAGGTGGCGCTGGCTATTTTGGCCAGGTCGTCTTCCGTATTGTTGGCATTGGCGTACTCACCTTTGCTCCACTGCACTACGGGGCGGTAGTAGCCTACGCCCATAATGGGGGCCCAACTGCCGTGGCCCTGGTAATAGCCTTCGGAGGGAGAGGTTCTGCCATCGTGGCCCAGGCCAAAGGTATGGCCTACTTCATGGGTGGCGGCATCTCCGGCGCCTTTTACGCCGCCGTTGAATACCCAGCAGGGCGTATCGTCATTCCAGTTAAAGGAGCCTATGTAGGCCACGCCGCCCGCGCCCGGGGCTGCGGTGTTGGTAGGCGTGAAAATGACGCGCATCCTGCGGTTTTTAGGATAGGAGTTGAAAACTGCTTCGCTGGTAGTTACGTTTACGTGGAATGGTTTAAAATCTTCGCTCACCAGCTCCCATACTTCCACCATCTGGGCTTCTGTGAGCTGGGCGGGCGCTGCGTCAATGGGATTGCCGTTGTTCCAGGGCGTGCCGGACACGTACTGCCCGTCATAATCCAGCAGCACGCAGCCGTTGGCGCCGGGATAGCTCTGCAGGTCGGCAGGGATGGCCGCTGCGCTGGCGGTTGCCGCTGGTGTGGCGGCAGGGCCTTCTTCGTAATTGATACAAAGCACTTCATGGATGCTCACTTCCTTAACATAGGCGTTGCCGGTACTATCGGAATAGTATTGGTATGCCCGCTGGCTTTGGCGTAACACAATGTTACCTTCCAGTTCCTGGCCCCTGATGCGGAGGAAGAAGGAGGAGCCGGGCGTATTGGCGATTTCACCGGCCATGAACGCTTCTGCAGGACCGGAGTGCCGGTAATTGACCTTTGCGTTTAACGTGGTAGAGGAGGAGATGCGGAGTTGCGCTCCACTGACAAATTGCTGCTGCCTGGCATTGGCCTGTGTAAATTCCTGTATCAGGCCGGCGGCCCTGCCAAGCGGAACGGGTTGTTGTTGTTGCCCAAAGGCTTGTGTGCAGGCGCCGAGCAGGAGCAACAGGCCCGCGGTATATTTTAAAAGTGTCTTCATAAGAATTATTTTGAAGGTTTAAAGTTTGGTAATGCGCCACCAGTTGATATTCCACCCACCTGATGCCGCATAGATGCCGAAATTGTAGGTGCCCGCATTGAGGTTCACCGTTTGTGAAATGGTGGTCCAGTTCTGCCAGCCGCCGGTGTTGGGCACATCCAGCGCGCCCAGCACAATGGAGCCTGCGTTCAGGTCCTGCGACAGGCGGCCGCCGCCGTTCTGGCTGGCCACCCGGTACTCTATACGGTAGCTGCCGGAAGCAGGCACGGTAATGCTGTTGTAGGCCATCCAGTCGCCGGTCTCAATGTAGCCTACGTTCTGCCCGCCGCCTGCATCCGTACAGGCTTCCGTTTGCACGCCGGACATGGCGCTGTAGCTTTCGGCTTCCGCAAAGTGGCTCCAGCCGGGATTGTTGCCGCCGCCGTCCTGGTATACCCTTACATAATCCACGTACATTTTGGCCGGAAACGCGCTGTTGTCAATGTTGAAACCGGGCCAGTTGCCACCGATGGCGAAATTGAGCAGGATGAAGAAATTCCGGTGGAACTCCTCCGTGCTGTTTACGTTGTTCAGGATATTGGCCTCGTTGAATTGTACGCCGTCCACGAACCATTTGATGGAAGATGCGTTCCACTCAATGGAATATACATGGTAGTTGGTAACGTTCACCGGCGTGCTGGCGCCATACTGGGCATGATCGCCGTTAGGGCCGGTCCAGTGGATGGTGCCTACGGAATTGGGCTCCGTGTTCACATGCTCCATGATGTCTATCTCGCCGCAGGAAGGCCAGCCTACGTCCACGATGTTGTCGCCCAGCATCCAGAAGGCCGGCCAGGCGCCGGAGAATGCGGGTATGGCGATACGGGCTTCTATTTTGCCGTACTTCCAGGATTTCCTGCCCTGGGTTTTCATCCGGGCGGAGGTGTAATTGAAGCCGCCAAAGCTTTCGCGTTTGGCAGTGATCACCAGTTGCCCGTTTTCCACGGTGGCATTTTCGCGGCGGTAATATTCCAGCTCATTATTGCCCCAGCCGCTGCTGCCGTTGCCGGTTTCAAACACCCAGTCGGGGCCGATACCATTGGTAAATTCATCCTGCCAGACGAGCTGCCAGTTCTGGGAGAATGCTGCCTGCTGGAGGGCGGTGAGCGCTATCAGCAGTAATAGGATCTTTTTGGATTGCATAATGCTAGATTTTGGATTTAGAGATGATGAAAGTTTGTTTCATGCTTTGGATGGAAGTGCATACAATAGCCCCGTCGGCTTTTGCGGTCCGGGGAAGACAGCATGACCAACGGGGCTGCAGTAATTGGAAAGGAAAGGGTTTTTTCATATGGTTGCGTGTTTAATGGTTTGAGGATCGGTCGGGAAAAGGGAATGGTCCCGGCAGAACCGGGACCATTTTCATTTTTCATTTCTGGTATTACTGTAGCCGTATCACCTTGGCGGTGGCTACGCGATGGGTTGTTCTGTTCTCTACTTTCAGTATCCAGGTGCCGGCAGGCACCTCACCTGTCTGCAGTTTGACGAATTGGCTGCCTTTTCCGCCGGCAGTCAGCTCCTTACGCAGTACCGGTGCGCTGCCGTTCAGGCTCCAGAGGGTAAGCTGCAGCCGGTCGCCGGGTTGCGCATCCACTTTTACCTGCAGCTCGTTGCCGGTTAACGGATTGGGATATACGAACAGGCTGGCGTTTGCTGCTTCCTGGTTGGTATAAGGCGCAGCCGTAGCGGTAATGCCTGTGGCGGCGGGACTGCAGGCGCCCAGCGGCTTCCACCACCAGTCTGCCGTACCGGGCGTTACGTTGTACAGCGCATCGGACTGGCTTTCGTACAGGATGCCGTTGTACACTACCCGGTCGCCCTGGTTGTAGATCTTCGGGTAAGGCTCGTAAGCAGGTACGCCTGCACAGTTGCCGCCGCCGGTGCCGTTCACCACTACGGTCACTGCTGCGGAGGTAGTGGCCGCGCCCCCGTTGTCGGTGGCTTTGGCGGTTAGGGTGTAAGTGCCGGCGGCCACGTTGGACCAGGTATAGCTGTAAGGCGCTACCGTGGCTTCGCCCAGCCTGGCGCTGCCGTTAAAGAATTCCACTTTGGCTACCGTGCCGTCGCTGTCTGCCGCTGTAGCCTGGATGGCAATGCTGGCCGGCGCCGTAAAGGCGGCGTTGTTGGCCGGGGAAGTAAGGGTGATGGTAGGCGCATTGTTGCCGGGTGTGCCGGAGCAGTCGCGTACATAGGCCCATACTTTGCCATCGCCGGTATTAATGTCCGGCTGTTCGTTCTGTGTCCACCATTTGGCCTGGTATACCTTGCTGTTGTACACCACCTGGTCGCCATTCAGGTAAATGCCGGTGGCGGTCCAGGCAGGAATGCCGTCGCAGCCGGTGCCGCCGCTGCCTACGGTAATGCTCACGGTGGCGGAGGTAGTGATGGCGCCGCCGTTGTCCGTAGCGCGGGCGGTCAGGCTGTAAGTGCCGGCCGCTACATTGCTCCAGGTGTAGGTATAGGGCGCGGTGGCATCTTCGCCCAGCTTGCTGCCGCCGTTAAAGAATTCCACTTTGGTTATGGAGCCGTCGCTGTCTGCTGCGCTGACCTGTATGGTAACGGTGGCCGGCGGCGTAAAGCTGGCGTTACTGGCCGGGGAGGTAATGCTGACGGTGGGCGGGTTATTGCCCGGGTTGTTGCCGAAGAAATACTCGTAGTAGTTGTTGGCAAACTCGTCGCCGTTGGTTTTGTCCCAGTTGATAGACCAGGTCATGATACCGCGCAGGCCGGGATAGCCGCCGGCTTTACGCAGCGTATAGCCGCCGCCGAAGGATTGTCCCCTGGTAAGATAATCCAGCGCCTGTTTTACCGCTGCCGGTGCCGTATACCCGCCGGAAGGCGCAGCCGCCGGTGCAGCAGGCAGGCCAAAAGCTACCTGGTCCTCGCGCAGGGCCGGGAAGGTTTGGCTGGTGCCGGACACCGGGAATCCGCTCATCAGCATTTCGGTCATGGACACGATGAAGTCCGCCGTAGCCTGGCTGTATATCTTGTTGTCCAGGCCCATTACCGTACCGGTATTGTACAGTTGGGGGTGGATAAAGGTCAGCTCATCGCGCAGGCCGTGGATCACCGGCAGGTAAGCGCCTACCAGCGGTGAGTAGGTGGAGCCATAGGCCGTTTGCACATAGTAGGTTTCCGGCGCCATGGTGAGCCAGCATTCCCTGCCCTGTCCTTCGCGGTAGTTGATGATCTCTTTCACGGCGGAGATCAGGTTCAGCACCTTGGGCGTGGTGGGGTTCATGAAATTGTTGTCGCCATTGTCCAGTTGCAGGGAGTGCCCGCCTTCCAGGTCAATGTCCAAACCGTCAAAATTGTATTGGTCTATGATGGCTTTCATGGAGCTCACGAAAGCGTTTTTCTGGGTAGTGGTGTTCAGCGTTACGATACCGTTCTGCCCACCGATGGAGATCAGCACTTTCTTGCCCTGCGACTGCAGGTACTGTATGTCTGACTGGAATTCGGCCACGGAAATGTTTTCCGGCGCAAAGCTCATGGTAGCCTGGTCTGCTCCGCTGATGGCAAAGGCCACCTGCACCACGTTGTACTTGCTGTTAATATCACGCAGGCGGATATACGGAGGTGTGGCCGTGGTGCTGCCCCAGTTGTGCCAGTAGCCCACGATCACCTTGTCCGTATTGCCCGGGTTGTTGGTGCTGTTCACAGTCACGGATACGGCGATGGAAGTAGTGGCGGCGCCTTTATCATCTGTAGCCACGGCAGTGATCGTGTAAGTACCCACGCCGATATTGTTCCAGGCAAAGCTGTAGGGTGCGGTGTTGTCTACTCCCAGGCTGGTGCTGCCGTTAAAGAACTCTACTTTGGCGATGGAGCCGTCGCTGTCACTGGCATTGGCCTGTATGGTAAGGCTGGCCGGTGCGGTCAGCGTAGTGTTGCCGGCAGGTGCAGTAATGTTCACCGTTGGCGCTGTGTTGCCCGGGTTGCTGCCGTTGGCGAATACTTCATTGATCTTGTTGACCAGCGGTGATTTGGTGTTGGGACAGTAGATCAGCTTCCCCTTTGCCTGGGTGCTGCTGGTCATGTCTGTCATGTCGCCGTATACCTGCCATACAATGATGCCTGCCAGCCCGTTGTCCTTGATGAACTGCGCCTTCTCGCCCACAGAGCGCTCATTGTCGTAGCTCAGGAAGTAGTTGCCCTTGGTTTTGTAAGGCACCTTGGCTACATCATCCCAGTGCTCGGTCCAGCCGGAGCCGGCGCCGGTAGCCTGCAGGATGTAGCTGTAGCTGGGGGTGCCATCCCAGAGGTCTTTAGCCCAGTTGGTATAGTCGGCGCAGGTCTGGATGGGGCCATCCGGCTGCACGGTTTCCGCGCGTTTTACCGTAGGCGCGTTCAGTGCGGCAGTGCCGTTGGTGATCACGCCACGGCCGTAGTTGGGCGTGCCCAGGGTCACCTTGCTCATGTTTACGCCCAGTTGCTTCAGGCCCTGCACGGTGGCGTTCAGGGAAAAGCCGCTGTATTCCGCGCCCGGGTAGTCGTACAATGGTGCGTTGTGACCGGCTTTATTGGACCAGCCGCCGTTGTAGTCATAGGTCATCATGTTGAAATAATCCATGGCGCTGTTCAGCCGCGCCCAGGGAAAGCCCTGCAGCTTGGTGGGAACGGCAGAGAAAGCCGCGGTGATCAGCTTGCTGGGACCAATGGCCGCGCGCACGGCTTCTACCAGTACCGCAAAATTGTTATAATCTGCGGAGCTGTAATTTTCAATGTTCATACCCGGATCGTTCGGGTACTCCCAGTCAAAGTCAATACCATCAAAGCCCATGCTCATCAGCTCCTGGCAGGAGGCCACGAACTTCGCGCGTTTGGTGGCATCGGCCGCTACTTCCGGGTAGTGTTTGCACATGCTCCAGCCGCCGATGGAAGCCATCACCTTTACGCCTTTCTGGTGCGCCAGGTCTATGAGGCCCGGGGCGCCGCCCTGTTTGGGAACAGAAAGCGGGAAGCTGCCGGTTCTGCCGGTGTTGACATTGCGCCAGCCGCTGCCCTCGTTGCGGTATCCCAGGGAGTAGGCGTAGCTGTTGTCTGCAATATAATAAATGGGCGCGTCCAGCTCCCCGTAGAGGAGGAACATGTCCCAACTGCTGTAAATATCTTCGTTCACCAATGCGGCCGGCTCCTGTACGGCGCCTACCTGGTAAATGTTCTTGTTGCGGAAGTCGCCGCTATGCAATGATCCGTCTTTGGCTACGCCAAAAAAGGAGAAGTTGAGAATGGTATACTGGGAATAATCCACGTTCAGGTGGTTATAGCCGCCCTTGGGCACCAGGCCGGCTACGTCTTTCCAGGCATCCCACTGGGTAATATAGCCTATTACCTGCTTGTTGTGCTGCTGTGTGGTAGCAGGCACCTGCGGGCTGACCTGCGCTACCGCGCTGCTCTGCCATAGCAGCAGCACCAGGTAGCAGACGTGTTTGGCCCGCCGTAGGAGGCGGGAGGGAATTGTACATCTGGTTTTCATCTCTTAATATTTATATGGTTTTAATGGTGAGATGGAACCTCGCATTAAAATATTCCTGCGCAAGAAGTATCTGTCATGCTCGGTTTCATTTGAAGGTATTTAGGTTTTTAAAAGACGCACGAAGCACGGTACGAGGCTTTCGTGCACGGTTTCAAAGGATTACAGGTTATCGGTTAATGAATAATGCCATAGGTTCAAATAAAGATACAGCAACGCAAAATCGATTTAGCGGAGGCTGTCCAGATCGCTCATATGCATAGGTGTCGTTTATACAATACTGAAGTACTATTGTAGCGGGCAGTTTTTTTCCAAGGTTGGCAGCCCGGTGCAAAGATATTGGCTGCGGGCAGCATATAAAATGAAGGTAAGCGGGAATTTAATGCGGAGAATATGAACGGCAACCGTGCGTAAATGACGGGTATACGTATAAATTACGTATGCCACACCTTACGATGTGGCATACGCTATAAGATATTCATATGAGATGCGCTATTCTACTTTCCATTCCATAATGCCGGCCGCATGTTCCGCAGGCAATTGCACCTGCAGTCTCAGTGCAGTGGTTTGCACGGCATCAAAATGCACGGTGTTGAAGGTGTCTTTTTGGGTGGTATAGGCGCTTTCGTTCTTCACCGCCTGCCATTTGCCTGCAGCATCTTTGTACAATACCTGCCAGGCAGCAGGCACCCGGCAACCGCCCCAGGGACCATCATCATACCAGTATACCTGCGCGCCGGATACGCGCGCCGGTTTTTCAAAATCATACTGCACCCATTGCGTGGTGTCTTTCATGGGCCACCAGTGGTAATAGGGAATGCTGCCGTCGTGTGAGTTGGCGGGCTCCAGTTGATCATTCAGCGCTATCAGCGTTTTGGTTTTATGCGATCCGCTTACCTTGCTTTCGGAGGCCAGGGTGGGCGGGCGCAGGGGCGTTACCGCGCCGGGCTTGTCCGCTACCCATACGGCCATGTCGCCGGGACCACGGTTTGCCCAGGCGTAATAAGGAATGGCGGTTACCGTTGCTTTCGCATCGATCACTTTACCGCCTGTCACTACCTGTGTAATGGCCGGCGTGCGGATTACCTCCACTCCATTCAGCAGGTTGGGCTCATAAGCTGCCGTAGCGGGGTTTTGCTCACTCAGCAGCAGGTGGCGTACGGATGCTTCCCTGTTGTCGGGCCATTCAAAGCAATATACCACGGGGCCGCGCTGCAGCGCTGCTTTATTAATATCGGCCTTTACTTTGTCATTCGCTTTTACATAGCGCACTTCCATGGGGAGGTTCACCTGCAGGGCATCGCCTTTCTTCCAGTTGCGGTGAATAATGGCATAGCCGTTTTCAACTTTATAGTCCGCCTGCGTGCCGTTAACGGTGATGGTATATTTTTTTGTCCCGGGCGTGGCAAAGCTGTACAGGCCGCCGGGCATGGGCGCATCGTCCAGCCAGGCCGGTATGCGGATGGCCATTTCAAAGTCGCCGCTGCGGGCGGGATCGACTTTAAAGAGAATATTGCCGTCCCAGGGATAGTTGGTTTGCTGTTCAATGCCTATTTGCTGGTCTGCCAGGTCAATACCGGCTTTGCTTTGTATAAAGAGGTTCACGTAAATACGGTTGTTGCCGGTGGCGTACACGTAGCCGGGCACAGAGGGAATGAAGCGGCATACGTTGCTGGGGCAGCAGGCGCAGCCAAACCACTCGCTTCTTTCATGCTGGCCCATGGACTCCAGCGGGTTGGGATAGAAGAAGCGGTTGCCTTTTACCGCTACGCCGGATATCATGCCGTTGTACAGGATCTGCTCCAGCACGTCATAGTACTTTGCTTCGCCGTGCAGCAGGAACAGGCGGTAGTTCCAGTAAATATTGCCGATGGAGGCGCAGGTCTCATTATACGCGCTCATGTTGGGCAGGTGATAGTCCGGGCCAAATCCTTCGTGACCGGCTTCTGCGCCAATGCCGCCGGTGATGTAGATCTTATGGTCCACGATGTCGTGCCAGATGGCGTCCATCGCTTTTATATAGCCTTTGTCGCCGGTAAGGGCTGCTACGTCCGCCATACCGCTGTACATGTAAGTGGCGCGCACGGCATGGCCTACGGCGCGGGTCTGCGCTGTAACGGGCGCCTGCGCCTGGCAGTACTCCTTACCGCCTTTGCGGATGTCCAGGAAGTATTTGGCCAGGTCCAGGTACCTTTTATCGTTGGTAGCGCGGTACATTTTTACCAGGCCCATTTCTATGATCTGGTGGCCGGGATAATACGGGAGGCCGCCTTCTACAAAGTCGTGGTATACCAGGTTGGCGTTCTTAATGGCAATATCCAGCAGGCTTCTTTTGCCGGTAGCCAGGTAATGCGCTACGGCCGCTTCATACAGGTGGCCGCAGTTGTACAGCTCGTGGCTGAGGTCCGGGTCTTTCTCCCAGCGTTTCTCGCCGGCCCAGGGATGCAGTTTGCCGCTGTCTTTTGCAATGGTGCGGGCGGTGTACAGGTAGCCATCCGGCTCCTGCGCCTTGCCGATATAATAGATCAGCGTATCCAGTTGCGCTTCCAGTTTGGGGTCCGGGAAGGTTTGCAGGGAGTAGCTGGCTCCTTCTATTATTTTATAAATGTCCGTATCATCAAAGGGATATTCCGTTTTAAACACGCCTTTCTTCAGGCCCCCGGCAATCAGGAAATTGTCTACCCGGCCTGTTTTATAGCATTGTTCCAGCGCAATGGGAATGGTCACCTTGTAATTGCTCAGGATACGGGGCGCCCAGAACCGGTCCGTTACTTTTACAGCGGTAAAAGGTACGGGGCGGATGGGATAGTCTTGCGCAAACAATGCAGTACCACCGATACCGAACATGATAAGTGTCAAATACACAATTTTTTTCATCTGGATGGATTTTAAACGCAACGGCATAGTTACGCAGTAAATTTATTGATATACTCCAGGCTGTGTTAGCTGAATTTTAACCAGTTGCACGCGGAATTTCTCTAAATGTCCTCTAAGTTACACATTTGTTCAATTCAAACGGATAGCCTAACTTTTAGGTACAATCGTGTAAATATGTTGTTGAAAGACCAGCTTTCCCTGATCCAGGTGTTCCGCCTTACCTGGAAGGTAGACCTGATGATATTGCTCTGCTGCACCGTTGCCTATTTAGTGGATACTTACTGGTTAAAGAGCCATGTATCCATCCCGGTGAGCATTTCCACCGTGCTGGGCACGGCCATTGCGTTTTTCATCGGGTTTAACAACAACCAGGCCTACGGGCGCTGGTGGGAGGCCCGCAAAATATGGGGCGCGCTGGTGAACGATTCCCGGTCCTGGGCCCGCGCCTTGCTGAACTACTGCAGCGCAGACCCCAACGGAGAGGCCATTCACATTGCCCGCCGCATGATATACCGGCACCTGGCCTTCCTGTACGCCTTGAAGGCCGCCTTAAGAAAGGCACCGGATGAATATTACACGGGTTACCTGGCGGACCGGGAAATAGCGTTGGTGAAGGCTCACAGCAATATTCCCAATGCCATACTGGACCAGCAGGCGGAGGACATACAGTGGCTGAGCCGGGAGGGCGTCATAGACGGTTTCCGCTTCCGCGAGCTGAATGGCCTGCTGACGAGGCATTGCGACAACATGGGAAAGTCCGAAAGGATCAGGAATACCGTATTCCCTCCCAGCTACCTGTTCTTTACCCGGGTATTCATCTGGTTCTACGTGATCCTGAATACGCTGATGATGAGTGAAAGCGTGGGCATGTGGTCCGTGCTTTTCGGCTGGGCGTTCGGTTTTGTGTTCCATGTCACGCACCAGAACGGCATGAGCATCATGAACCCCTTTGAGGCTACGGTAATGGCTATACCGCTGGACAGCATTTCCCGTACTATTGAAATTAACCTTTTGCAAATGTTGGGTCATGAAACCGTACCTTCGCCAGTGGAACCCATCGATGGGCAATACCTCCTGTAAGCTTTATACACCGCAACGACCTATCAGATGAACAAGGAACAAGCACGGCTGCAACACCCGGCCTGGAAGAAATGGGGACCTTATGTTTCCGCCCGCCAATGGGGCACCGTAAGGGAAGATTACAGCGCCGACGGCAACGCCTGGGAGTATACAACGCATGACATGGCGCGCAGCAAAGCATGGCGCTGGGGAGAGGACGGTATTGCGGGCATCAGCGACGACCAGCAGCTACTCTGCTTTGCCATTGCCCTGTGGAACAAGCAGGACCCCATCATCAAGGAAAGATATTTCGGACTCAATGGTCATGAAGGCAATCACGGGGAGGACGTGAAGGAGCTGTACTATTACCTGGACAGCACGCCTACCCACTCCTACATGCAAATGCTGTACAAATACCCGCAGCAGGCGTTCCCCTACAACGAGCTGGTAACGGAGAACCGCCGCCGCGGCAAGCAGGACCCGGAGTTTGAGCTGCTGGACACCGGCATCTTTAACGACGACGCTTACTTTGATGTGTTCGTGGAATATGCTAAGGCTGATACAGACGACCTGCTGGTAAAGCTGACGATTCACAACCGCGGCCGGGAAGCCGCCAGCCTGCATGTGCTGCCCACCCTCTGGTTCCGCAATACCTGGGACTGGGGCTATGACAGCGATATGCCGGTGCTGACGCAGACGGGCGACGGCATTATCCAGGCAGATCATAAAATACTGGGGCATTACGAGCTGTATTGCGAGCAGGGACCGGAACTGCTATTCACCGGTAATGAGACCAATATGCCCCGGCTGCACCAGTTTGACGACGGCAAACGCTTTTACAAGGACGGCATTAACGACTACCTGGTGCATGGCCGCCAGGAGGCGGTAAATCCCGGCAAGGAAGGCACGAAGGCCGCCGCCAACTACGAGGTGACCATCGCTGCCGGCGCGGCCTGCACCATCCGCCTGCGGCTAACCAAAGACGGCGCAGCGCAGCCTTTCGCAGACTTCGACACCGTGTTTGCCGCCCGCCGGGAAGAGGCGGATCTTTTTTATGCCGGGCTGCAGCAATCCCTGCCTGCCGATGAAAAGCGGATACAGCGCCAGGCTTTTGCGGGCATGTTGTGGAACAAACAGTTTTACTACTACTATGTATCCCAGTGGCTGCAGGGCGATCCTGCCCAGCCTGCCCCGCCGCCCCAGCGGTTGAGGGGGCGCAACAGCGACTGGAAGCACCTCAACAACGAGGATATTATTTCCATGCCGGATAAATGGGAGTATCCCTGGTACGCGGCCTGGGACCTGGCTTTTCACTGCATCCCGCTGGCCATGGTGGACAGCGCTTTTGCCAAAGACCAGCTTAGCCTGCTCACCCGGGAATGGTACATGCATCCCAACGGGGAGCTGCCGGCCTATGAATGGGCGCTGAGCGACGTAAACCCGCCGGTGCATGCCTGGGCCACCTATCATGTGTTCCAACTGGACCGCGAGCAGAACGGCGGAAAGGGGGACATTGCTTTCCTGGAATCCGTATTTCACAAGCTGCTGCTCAATTTTACCTGGTGGGTGAACCGGAAGGACGCTAACGGCAACAATATTTTTGAAGGCGGTTTCCTGGGCCTGGACAACATCGGCGTATTTGACCGCAATACCCGCCTGCCTGCCGGCAACCATATGGAGCAGGCAGACGGCACCAGTTGGATGGCCATGTACTGCCTGAGCATGTTGCGCATATCCCTGGAGCTGGCCCGCCATAACAAGGTATATGCGGATATGGCCACCAAGTTCTTTGAGCATTTCCTGTACATTGCCTGCGCCATCAACCGTACCATCGGCGAGGAAGATACTGGCCTGTGGGACGAGGAGGACGGCTTCTTTTACGATCAGCTCCGTCTTACCTGCAATGGCGTGATGAAGATGAAGGTCCGCAGCATGGTGGGGCTGATCCCGCTTTTTGCCGTGGCCGTGCTGGACGAGGAGATATTTTCCGCCCACCCGGAATTTACCGCCCGGCTCAAATGGTTCCTTGATTTCCGGCCGGACCTGGCCAGCCTGGTCAGCCGCTGGTATGAAAAGGGCAGCGGCGAAAAGCACCTGTTAAGCCTGCTGCGCGGCCACCGCATGAAAAGAATACTGCACCGCATGCTGGATGAAACAGAGTTCCTGAGCGATTACGGCATTCGCTCCCTCAGTAAATATTATGAAGCGCACCCCTACGAGTTCCGGCTCAACGGCAATTCCTTCTCCGTATCCTACGCTCCCGGCGAAAGCAGTACCGGCCTGTTTGGCGGTAACAGCAACTGGCGCGGGCCGGTATGGATGCCGGTGAATTACCTGATCATTGAAAGCCTGCGGCATTTTCACCACTATTATGGCGATGACTTTAAAGTAGAATACCCCACCCGCAGCGGTGTGTACCTGACGCTGGAACAGATTGCCGCGGAACTGGGCAAACGCCTGCTGCGCCTTTTCCTGCGGGATGAGCAGGGCCGCCGCCCGGTGTTCGGGCAGTGCGAGAAGCTGCAGCAGGACCCGCATTTCCGGGATTATATCCTCTTCTACGAATATTTTCACGGGGATAACGGGAGGGGCGCCGGCGCCGCCCATCAAACCGGGTGGACGGGATTGATCGTACGCTTAATGGGCCAGCAGTTTTTTTAAAGCGGGTTCTACAGTTTTTACTTATATTCGCCTCTAAATCATTGCTTTCCGTAACCCTGTTCTTTCCCGGAAAGCGGATTGTCGGGAATGTTTTACCTCACCAAAAATCGTACACATGAAAGTAACGTTATCTCAAAAGTTCATCGCTGAACTGTTTGGCACCTTTGTATTGGTATTAATGGGCTGCGGCAGCGCCGTGCTGGCCGGTACGCATGTAGGCTTCCTGGGCATTGCCTTTGCCTTTGGTCTTTCCGTGCTGGCCATGGCCTATGCCATCGGCCATATTTCCGGCTGCCATATCAACCCTGCTATCACTATTTCCATGCTGGCTACCGGCAAGATCTCCGGCAAGGAAACGGTGGTGTACATTATTGCGCAGATCATCGGCGCTATTGCCGGTGCAGGCATCCTGTACCTGATTGCGCAGGGCAAGGGGGATTATTCGCTGGCCGCCAACGGGCTGGGGCAGAATGGTGTGGGAGAAGGCTCGCCGGACAAGTATGCGCTGGGCAGCGGTATGATCGCCGAGATCGTGTTTACGGCCATCTTCCTGCTGGTGATACATGGCAGCACCAGCAAGAACGCCGGCACCGGCAGTTTTGCCGGCATTGCCATCGGGCTTTCGCTGACGCTGATCCACATTGTAGGCATCCCGGTTACAGGCGTTTCCGTGAATCCCGCCCGCAGCATCGGGCCTGCTTTGTTTGTAGGCGGCGAAGCATTGTCCAGCTTATGGGTGTTTATTGTAGGCCCCATCGTAGGCGGGCTGATAGGCGGCGGTATCTGGAAGCTGATGGACAGGGAGTGATCAGGCGCGGACAAATTATTAATGGGAACAATAGAAAACGGGAAGGTAAGAGCTTCCCGTTTTTTTGTTTTGGGAATTATTTTCTCATCTGCTCAAGTCCCTGTTCTATGGTTACAAATGTTTTATAACCGAGCTCTTTTCTTGCCTTTGTGTCGTTGGTGACGAAGGCTAAACCTAAGGTGTTTACAAGTCCCTTGTAAAGTGGCGGATGTCCTTTAAGCCGGAAAGTTTTCCAAATTAATTCCATTACGGCGGCTACTCCTTTTGCCAAGGCTAACGAAACATTTTTGTCGGGAATTGTTACGCCCTGCGTCGCTACATATTTTTTGATAAAATCCCTGAAAACGGGAGTTTCACCGTCTGTCAGGAAATAGGCGTTTCCGTTTTGTCCGGTTTCGCCTGCTAAGATAAGAGCATGGCAAACGTTGGTAACGTGGCAGGTTACAAAGCGGTGCTTACCGCCGCCGATGAATTGCATTTGTCCCTTTTTTACTGCTTCAATTATAGCGGGTAATGTATTTGGGTCGCCCTTGCCCCATATTAAAGGCGGCCTGAGCGACACCGTTTGGAACGTTTGGGTATTGGCGCTTAAAACCAATTTCTCCGCCTGGAGCTTGGTGCGTGAATAGCCGTCAATAATGTTGTCAGAAGTAAAGGTTTCGTCTGCATTTATTATTGGCTTCCCGTTCATAATCACAGAAGCCGCACCAAGATATACGAACTTCCGGATATTGGCGCTTTGGGATATTGACAAAAGAAGTTCGGTTGCATCAACGTGTAGTTTTTTTAGTTCCTTTTCGGAAGCAAAGAAGTCAACCGAGGCGGCTAAATGAAATACGGTTGAACAGTCCTTTGCGCCAATTGATAAAGCCTGTGGATCATTTAGGTCGCCTTTGATTGCTGTTGCTCCAAGCTGCTCTACTTTCCGGATGGCTTGTGGCGAACGTGCCAGGGCCTTTACCTGGTAGCCTTTTGCTATGAGCATGGGTATCAGGTTTTGTCCTACAAAACCCGAACCACCTGTTACAAATACTTGTTTCATCGTTTTTGCCTTTTTTTAGTTAGCACTTGTCCAAATGAGGTTGTCCATACTTTGAATTGGTTAAAATTTACAATGCAAAGTTGGTAAATGAGGCAGGCAAAAAACGTTTACAAAAGGCAAGAAATGCTATGCTTTGTCGAGAATTCGTTTCCTGATCCGGCTCAATGAAGTGGCAGTAATGCCCAGGTAGGTGGCAAGCATATGTTGAGGCACACGCTGAAGTATTTCCGGGTGTTGGGTCAGTAGTTTGGTATATCGCTCTTCAGGGGTGTTCAAAATGAAGGAAGATAGTGCTTGTTGAAACTGAATAAGTACCTGCTCCAAAACTTTCCTTATAAATTCATTCATCAGGGGAATTTCTTTGTAAAGTCTATCCAGGTCCGATTTTTTCAGAACAAGCAATTCACAAGGTTCCAGGCATTCAATGGTTTCTTTGCTTTTTGTTCCTGTAGTGAAGCTCTCAAACGCACCAATAAAATTATTTTCTGTCAGCAGGTAAATGGTGATTTGCTCACCGTCTTTTACATAGTATTTTCTGATGCAGCCTTTAAGTAAGAAAAATAATTCGTCTGTCCGCCTGTCATATGAAACCAACGCTGCTTTTGCTTCCACTTGCTTAAAAGTCAGAACAGTTGCAAGCAGTTCTTTGTCAGCCTGTGAAAAGTTTACAAACTTGTCCGTGTATGTAAAAAAAGGTGCTGTCATTGTTGGGGCGCGGTCTTTTTTAATTGCCTGCAACTCCCAAATATACGCAATAATATACTGTATACAGGTGCAGCCACCTATAGTTTCAGATGTGAAATGCCGGATTAAAACTATTGCGCATTCCGGATCGTGACCGGATCATAACTGAAGTACTTTACAAAATCGGCTGTCATGGACAGCCTGTTGGGATAGCCGGTTTTCCAGGCAATATTGCTAAGGCTGGCTTTTGTATGCAGCAACAGTTTATATACTTTCATCATTCGCTGCTGCAGTATGTAATCGGGTACGGATATGGCAAATGATTGCTCGAATCCTGCGTTCATCGCGTTTCCCGGGAGGCGGAACCTGGCAGCCAGTTCCCTGGCGGTAAACCTTTGGTGAATATGCTCCCCGATAAAGCGGAAGATAGCCATTATGTCGTCCGCCGGTGATGGGGCGGGCCGGGAGCAGGCGCGGTACTGCGCATCCTGCAGGGCAAAGTTCTGGTAAAGGTCTACACAGCAGCGGTGCAGCAGGCATTCCGCCGGCAGCTCAATATACCTGCAGTTGAATATGGTATACAGTAGTTGTGCAGATACGGCATTGATCACGTAAGGGGCTGCATTTACCGGCCCGTTCATATCATCCAGTTGAAAACCGGCAAGGTGCTGCAGTCCCGGGTAACTGGCGGCCAGTGCGGCAAGGGAGCCGGGACTGACATTAATGTGAAAGCTGAATATCTTGTTGTTGCGGTCCAGCGCTGCGGAATGGAAATTGGAATGAAGGCTGAACAGGTTCACTTCTTTTTCCTTTAGCCGGAAGGGACCCATGTGGTCTATCACCGCATCGATCGTATCTTCGTGCATGTAATGCAGTGCCAGTATATGGCGGGGCGTGCGCGGGTTGAGGATGATGTAGTTCCGGGCAAAGATATCATGCCCCCAGATCGAGAATTCCTTTACCCGGATGTGCTGGCACAGCATATCGCAATCCTCATCCCTGTAAAAGTAGGCGCCGGCATAAGGCAGCAACAGGGGCAGGTATTCATCCGGAATGGAGGAAACGGGCGTGTAGTTATTATCGTCACGCTCTATCAGCAGTAACTTTTCTGCAGTTGATCTTAATGGCTGCTTTTCCATTGGGCATGGCAAGTTTAAGGTGGTTATTTGTTTTGTACCAGCTCGGGGACATGATCCAAAAGGGAGAGACAAACAATCAATCGGGGGCGTTGCTATCTGTTAATATACGGAATAGCCCGGAGGGCGGATTTTTTGCGGATCATAATAATTACAGGGGGCTCATCTGTACGGCAAAAAGAAAAGTTCCACCTGGAAAGGCAGAACGTTCTATATGTTCAAATAACCATAAAGACACCATATTAGGTAGTGAACCTAGTGTAGTGTGATTGAAAGCAGTTTGAAAGGCTGTTTTTAACCGGAGCAGTACCCATCACGCTGAAGGGATGGGCGGCTGCTACCGGTGGGAACAACGGAACCAGGCGAGGCCGCCTTATATATATGAAAGCTAATGGTCCTAGCCATATCCTGGGTTATCATGAAGGATGGGCGTGTGCCGCTTTCTTTCCTTTTTCGTAAAATTCATTATAAAAACACAATATCTGTTTATCCGGGCAGTACAATCCCAGGGTCATTTCAGGACAATTTTATGGTACGCAGCGATTGTGGGGATACGCCGAAGTAGCGCCGGAAGGCGCGGTTGAAATTACTGATCTCCGTATAGCCCAGGTCATTGGCAATATCCGTGAGGCGGCGCTGCGTGGTGGTGACCAGGAAATGCGCCCGGTTCATGCATTGCTCCTGCACATAATCCGACAGGCTGACATGGAAGAGCTGCTGGAAATGGCGGCTCAGGGTTTTTTCGTGCATATGGTTTTCCCGCGCCAGCCGCGCCAGCGTTTGATGAATGTTGGGGGCTGCCTTCACCGTTTCCCATATTTTTACCAGCAGTTCCTTATCCGGTGCTGCGGGCAGCTCGTCGAGCTGGTCCTTTTCCTTGATGGCCTTGCCATACTGCGTGAGTATTTTCAGGATGCCTGTTTTGAACTCCATGAGCAGGTAGCCGCCGGTTTCCCTGGTGCTGCGGAGGGTGTTGAGGGTTTCCTGTACGCTGTAGTCGATGGCGGCGGTTTGCAGCAGTTTGCCTTCGCTGCTGGCGTTCATCACCCGGTTCATGAGCCCGGCTATTTCCCGGTTGCTTTCCGCCATTTCCTCCAGCCAGGTATGTTCCAGCTCCATATGCAGTGACTCGGCGGTGCCCGCTTCAAACCAGGCGCTGTTAACGCCGGTGGGCAGGTAGATAAGCCCGTAGCGCAGGGGCTCCAGCAATACCTGCCCGAAGCCCGATACATCCGCGTATACTTTGCCCTGCAGCATGTGCCGCAAGGCAATGGTAGGCTGCTGGCAGGAAAAATACAGGTATACCGGCTCATCGATCATGAAGCGGTAGCTATATATCCGGTAATGCTTGTGCAGGAAGGTTTGCGTAAGGATATGGCCGAAAGGATACTGCCGGTACTGAACGGCGCCCCAGGGTGCTACATACTGGCGCAACTGCGGGGGAACAGGTACCACCTTGCCGGGATCTTTCGTTTGACCGGGGCTGATGAGGATGTTCATTACGTGTTTTTATTAAAGTTGACAAGGCCTGCCGGAACGGGTTAAACAGTTCCGGTGATTTACGTGGAATTTAACAGATGCTATACCGTTGTAATGGCCGCTTAATAAAGACAATATTAATTAAAAAACGGCTGAGTTCCGCTACAGTAAAGGGAAATAGCTAGATTGGACAATTTGTATATGTGGTTTAACGGACGAGTGTGGCTACTCCTTTTTTGAACACATGCTGGCCGGTTTCCCTATGGGTATAGGTCAGCATCCATACGTAAGTGCCCACACCCTGCGGCCTGCCACCTACGGTGCCATCCCACTTGCGTTGCCAGTCATTGGTCTCAAACACCAGTTGGCCCAGGCGATTGTACACGGAGAAACGGAGGTCAACTGCCTTGTAACCGTTCAGGGGATACAGGTAGTCATTCACCCCGTCGCCATTGGGAGAAAAAGCAGTCGGCACATCTATGTAGCAGCTTGGCACTACCTTAATGACCCGGGTGGCGGTGTCAAAGCAGTTCATGTCATTCTGCACGATCAGGCTCACGGTGTAATCACGTTCCTCTTTTAGCTGCGGGTAGCTTTGTGGCATGGGCGCCGGCGTGCTGGTGATGATGCCGTTGCCAAAGTTCCAGACATAGCCGGTAATGTGATAGCCGGTGCTTTCGTTTGCAAACGACACCACATCCGTGGGGCACAATATATCTGCAGAAGCGGAGAAGGCCGCATCCAGCTCATTGATCAGCTCAATGGAAGTGTCGGCGCTGTCGCTGCAAACGCCGTTGGACACTACCAGTTTGATGGTATGCAGCCCGAATACCGTGTATACTTTTACGGGGTTTTGTTCCGTGCTGAAAGGGGCGCCGTCGGACGACCACTGCCAACTGTTAACGCCGTTGTTTCCATTATGCGTTAACGTTACTGTGTCGTAAGTGCAGTCCAGCGTCAGGGTGTAGCTGAAATCAGCGTTCACGGTATCGCTGGTGGTAAAGGGCAGGGAGGCGCCGGCAGGGGTAGGCTGCCAGCACTCGCTTAGCAGGGTGTTGCCGTCGCTGCCGGTCCTGAGCGCAACCTGGTAGGCGCCTGCGGTGTTGATAACGCCGGAGAGCCGCAGGGTGATGGTATCTGTCAGCCCGCCGGCACAACTGCCGCCGGCAGCGTTTTGTACCGTTACAGGGGTGCTGCCGCTGATAGTAAAGTCGCTGCCATTAGCTGCAATAGAGCTGCAGCGTACGGGCTGTGACAATACCAATTGTACCTGGTCCGGCTGGCAACCCACCGGTAAAATATGATCCGGCAGGGAAGGAAACTGCTGTGCTACGGTAAACGGTGTGGGGGGAACGCCGCTGCCGCCGCCGGCTGTTTCACAGGCATCCAGCAGGCTGTTGCCGTCAGTACCGGCTTTCAGGGCCAGGGAATAGCTGCCTGCCGGCAGGGGCGCGCTCAGGGTCAGTACAATGGAGTCCATGTCAAAACCACTGTTACAGTTGATCCCGGTAGCGCCGGTAATACCGGCCGCCCCGCCGCCGGTAAGGGTGAAATCGCTGCCATTGGCCGCCAGGCTGTTGCACTGTACGCGCTTGTTGAGCTTTACCCGGAGGGCGGGTGCCGCGCAATCATAAATAACCTGCTGTATCGCGGGCACCAGCGGGTCGGTAATGCTGGCGGTACCGCCTTTAAATTCAAGATCGTAGCCGCTTTGGGAATCGGAGAAATGGCTGATCAGCAGCAGGTAATTATGTCCCTGCTGAATGGTGGGCATAGAGCTGAACAGGGGCTGGCCAAAGCCATCGCATACTTCATGCGCCTGCCCCTGGAACGAAGCTCCGGTCAGCCCATACTCACCAGACCAGTTGGCGGCGACAAATAGTTGTTTGTTAGTATATACCTGGTTAATGGGATAGTTGGTAACATCAAACAACTGCCAGTCATAGTCCTCTCCCAGATCATGCGGTGTAATGATAAAGCCCAGCGTGCCGGTGCGGAAGCAGGTAAACTTATACCAAAAGGGATTTTTGTCCGTATGTTGATTCAGGCAATTGAGGCCGGGAATATCCTTGCCGCCACAGATAGGTACGGATGATTGCGTAAACTTTTCAGTGCCGCATACGGGGAAAGCAGTTTCGGGATTCTGTCCTTTGGTGGTACAGGTTATTTGTGCGCACAGGGGCGCCGTAACAAACAGCATCAATAGGGGCAGCAGTACATATTTCATTTGTATAGTGGTCAGATCAAATACAATGAAAAATAAAAATAAGGATAATTTACTTAGGGTGGAACGTTTGAGCGGCGACAGGTGTTACACTAATCATTCACTGTCAGCTCCCCTCTTAACGGCATTTCTATCATCCGCTTGGCGTCTTCCGGGGGCAGATCCTGGCCCAGCACGAACATCAGCTTGGTGATAGCGGCTTCAAAGGTCATGTCATGGCCGCTGATCACGCCTATTTCCTTGAGGTATTGGCTGGTTTCATACTTGCCCAGTTCTACGGAGCCGCCGTCGCACTGGGTAATATCCACTACGATCACTCCCTGGTCGATGGCTTTTTTCAGGCTTTCAATGAACCAGGGCTGCGTGTTGGCATTACCGTTGCCAAAAGTTTCCAGCACCACGCCTTTCAGGCCGGGCACATTCAGGGTAGCCTCTACCGCCTTGCGGGTAATGCCGGGGAAGATCTTCAGCACCGTCACATTGTCGTCCAGGTGCTTGTGCACCACCAGGGGCTTTACGGGGTGGGGCAGCACAAACTGCCGCTTGTACTTGATATCAATGCCGGCTTCCGCCAGGGGCGGGTAGTTCATGGAATAAAAGGCTTCGAACTTTTCGGCGTTGTATTTCTTGGAGCGATTGCCGCGGAACAGGGAGAAGTCAAAATAAATGCACACTTCCGGTATCATCACGTGCCCGTTCAGCCGGGTGGCGGCTATCTCCATGGCGGTAATGATATTTTCCTTGGCATCCGTGCGTATTTTGCCGATGGGCAGTTGGGAGCCGGTAAGTATCACGGGCTTGGAAAGGTTTTCCAGCATGAAGCTGAGGGCGGAGGCGGTAAAGGACATCGTGTCCGATCCGTGCAGTATCACAAAACCGTCGTACCGCTCATAGCGGTCTTCTATAATGCCGGCCAGCTCTACCCATACTTCCGGCTGCATGTCGGAGGAGTCTATCGGCGGGTTAAAGGCGTATACATAGAAATCGATCCCCATCCGGTACAGTTCCGGTAAGTTATTGCGGATCTCGTTAAAGCCTATCGGACGGAGCGCTTTCGTTTTTTCGTCGTAGATCATGCCTACTGTGCCCCCCGTGTAAATGATCAGAATTTTACTCATTCTCAAAACGCCTGGATTGCCGCAAAGGTATCCACTAATCAATTAGATGGATTTGAATAATTTCCGGGCATTGCTGGTGGTAACCGCAGCGACCTCCTCAATTTTTAGATTTTTTATATCCGCGATCTTTTCCCCGATCAGGGGGATGTAGGCGCTTTCATTGCGTTTGCCACGGTAAGGCACCGGGGCCAGGTAAGGTGCGTCCGTTTCCAGCACAATGTGCTGCAGGTCCACCTGTTCCACTATTTTATCCAGGCCGGACTTTTTGAAGGTCACCACGCCGCCGATGCCCAGGTAAAACCCGAGGTCTATCACCTCCTTGGCTTCCTCCAGGGTGCCGGAAAAGCAGTGGAACACGCCGGTCAGTTGGCCGTCCTGTAGTGCTTTTACTTCATCTATGCACTGGCGGGTGCTTTCCCGGCTGTGGATCGCTACCGGCAGGCGGTACTGTTTGGCCAGTTGCAGTTGCTCGCGGAACACGCGGTACTGCTGCTCCGCATGGGTGGTGTCCCAGTAAAAGTCCAGCCCTATTTCACCTACCGCTATAAAGGGCCGTTTGGCCAGCCATTCCCTTACCAGCGCCATTGCAGGCTCAGGGTTTTCCTCCACGTAGCAGGGGTGCAGCCCCATCATGGCATGGCAGTGGCCGGGAAACTGCTCTTCCAGGGCCAGCATGCCCGCTATGGACGCGCAGTCAATATTGGGTAGCAGCAGTTTATCTACACCCAGCTCCAGGGCCCGGGTGATCATCGCGGCCCGGTCCTGCCCAAATTCCTTTCCGTACAGGTGGGCATGTGTGTCAATCCACTGCATAACACTCTTTTAACACGATTATTAATAATATTTGAATAGAATTTTTTTAAATTTGTAAAATCCTTAATATTTTATCAAATCTTGGCACAAAGGTAAAGTCCTAAGAAAAACTATCCTACCATGAAGAGCTATTTTTGCTTCAACCGCATTTTTGCCATAATGATCCTGTTGCTGGCGATGGCTGTCGTTTTCTTTGCCTGCAGCAAAAGCAATGACGAGGCATCCCCGGAGACCGATAAAAGAGATAATGAAGTGCTGGCTGCGGCCGCCTATGAGGCGCAGGTAGGCACCCTGTACGACGACCTGTTTGACGTGGCCCTGCAGGCCGGCCAGGAAGAGGGCCTGCATGCGGAAGGCCGCCGCGCTCCGCAGGAGGACGTAAACCATAAGCTGGGCACCTGTTTTGACCGTACGCTGGACGATGCCACTGCCGGCAAATGGCCCAAAACCCTGACCCTGGACTTTGACAGCGCCTGCACCGGCCAGGACGGACGCGTGCGCGCCGGCAAGGTGATCATGAAGATCAGCAACTACATCCTGTTGCCCGGCAGCGTAGTCACCATTACGCTGGACAATTACTCCATAAACGGCATCAGGCTGGAGGGCACCAAAGTGATCACCAACCTTAGCAACAGCAACGGGTTTAAATACAGCACCAAGGTAACCGGCGGCGCTATCAAGCTGGATTCGCTGACGTTTGGCTATACCTGCGACAAGACCATCAGCCAGACAGAAGGCACCGGTACGCCCTTTGACACGGACGACGACTTTTACAGCGGCACCGGTACTGCCAGCCTGACCTACCCGGGCGGCACCATAGTTACCTATACCGTAAAAGAGGCCCTGGTAAAAGCACTGGCCTGCCCCTGGATCGGCAAAGGCAAAGCTGAAGTTACCTTTAACCAGTTGACTGCTACCATTGACTACGGTACCGGTATCTGCGATGATTCCGTAACCATCACCATAGGAGACAAGATGAAGGGCGCGATTTTACCGCGATAAGAATAGTTCAATAAACAGGCGAATGTGCAGGTGGACCGGCTCATGCTTTCCATTTGCACATTTGCTTATTACAGGGGGATCCCCTCTACCTTCCATTTTTGCTTCTTACAGAATTCCAGCACACGCGGAAGGGCATACGAAAGCCGGTCCCATGCCTTTGCACTGTCATGGAACACTACGATAGACCCCGGTTTGGCCCTGAACACTACATGCTGCACGCAGGCTTCCCCGGTAAGGGCCGTATCAAAATCTGCGCTTAGCACATCCCACATAATGATCCTGGCGCCGGGCATGCGCTTTTTCAACTGTCTTACTTGGAAGGGGGTGATCCTGCCGTAAGGGGGCCGGAACAGGGGAGAATCAATGTATTTACCGGCCTCCAGTATATTGTCGATGTAGGTGCCGGTGCGGGTTTTCCAGCCATTGAGGTGGTTGTGGGTATGATTGCCCACGGTATGCCCTTCTTCCAGCAACTGCTGGTAGATGCCCGGGTGCTCCATCACATTTTTGCCGATACAGAAAAAGGTGGCTTTGGCATCATATTTTTTCAACTGCTCCATTACAAACGGAGTGGCCTGCGGGTGCGGACCGTCGTCAAAAGTAAGGTAAACGGCCTGCCTGGCCGGCGACAGTTGCCAGGTGCAACTGCTGTAAAGGGCTTTCAGGATGCCGGGCGTTGAAGTAAGGTAGAACATGCGGTAAGAAGTATGAGGTATGATGCCTGCCGTTTGTTGTTTGAAGTTATGAAATATTGATGTATGAATTAACCTTAATAAAGTTAATATATTTCCTGCATCTTACTTCCTGCATCTTACTTCCTATTTCCTACTTTTGCCGTATGGAACACAAAAAAGTAAGGGTACGCTTTGCACCAAGCCCTACCGGTGGCCTGCACCTGGGCGGGATGCGCACTGTTTTATTCAATTACCTGTATGCCAGGCAGCACAAAGGCGATTTCGTGCTGCGGATAGAAGATACGGACCAAACCAGGTATGTGGCAGGAGCAGAGGAATACATCCTGGAATGCCTGCGCTGGTGCGGGCTGGAGGCGGACGAAGGGCCGCATGCAGGCGGGCCTTATGGTCCCTACCGTCAAAGCGAGCGAAAGGATATGTACCGGCAGTATGCCGAGCAACTGGTAAAGGACGGCTACGCGTATTACGCTTTTGATACCCCTGAAGAGCTGGACGCCATGCGCGCCCGCCTCAAAACGGACGACAATCCATCTCCGCAATACAACCACATTGTGCGTCCCCACATGCGCAATTCCCTGCGCCTGTTGCCGGAAGAAACGGCGCAACTGCTGGCTGCCGGCACCCCGCATGTGATCCGCATTAAAATGCCCGCCAGCGAGGAAGTTGCTTTTACCGACATGATACGCGGAGAAGTGCAATTTAATACGGGCACCGTGGATGATAAGGTGCTGCTGAAAGCGGATGGCATGCCCACCTACCACCTGGCAGTGGTGGTGGACGACTACCTGATGAAGATCAGCCATGTATTCCGCGGCGAGGAATGGCTGCCCTCCGCACCGGTGCACATCCTGCTGTGGCGCTACCTGGGCTGGGAAGAGCAGATGCCCCAATGGGCCCACCTGCCCCTGATACTGCGCCCGGACGGTAACGGCAAGCTGAGCAAACGGGACGGCGACCGTTTAGGCTTCCCCGTATATGCCATGAACTGGAACGATCCCCGCAGCGGCGAGTTCACCAAAGGCTTCCGCGAAATGGGCTACCTGCCGGAAGCGTTCATCAACATGCTGGCCATGCTGGGCTGGAATGACGGCACCGGGCAGGAGCTGTTCACCCTGGATGAGCTGGTGGAGAAATTCTCCGTATCCCGCGTGCACCATGCCGGCGCCAGGTTCAATATTGAAAAGGCCAACTGGTTTAACCACCAGTACCTGGTGAAAGCCGATAACCGGCGGCTGGCGCAGCTACTGATGCCGCTGCTGCAGGAAAAAGGCGTGCAGGCATCCGAAGAGTATGTAGCCAATATAGCAGGCATGGTAAAGGAGCGCTGCAACCTGGTGAATGAAATATGGGACCACAGCTTTTTCTTTTTCCAGCAACCGGAAACCTATGATACGGCCGCTGTAAAGCCCAAGTGGAACGCCGACAAGCGGCAGTTCTTCCTGGAATGGGGCTCCGTACTGGAAACACTGTCCGACTTTTCGCTGGCCGGCATAGAGGACAGCTTTAAGCAACTGGCCACTTCCATGAACATGAAAGTAGGGGAGCTGCAGTTGCCGCTCCGCATCATGCTGTGTGGTGGTAAATTCGGCCCGCCGGTGTTCAACATTGCCGAAATGCTGGGCAAGCACGAGACCATTGCCAGGATCATGAAGGCGGTACCGGTGTTTGATGCATAAAAGAATGTAAAATGCCAAATTTCAAATGTAAAATGTAAAATGTAAAAGTTGGCAGGTATGTTGCAATGAGGCATTATGCCTTAAATATGCATAACCACCAACTTTTACATTTGATATTCTTATCAGGGCTTCCTGCATTTTAACCCTGTATGCTGGCTGATCAGTTCAAAGTCCCTGTCCAAATGCACGAGCCTGATGTTAAATGTTATAGCATAAAAGGCAATCAGGACATCATTGCTTTTCCGGACGGTGGCTCCTTTTTTGCGTAAGGACCTATATAGCGTTGCCGCGCCAATGGCTGCCTGTGTGGGATCCAACTCCAGCATATTGAACCAGGATAGCAGCTCCTTTATTTTTTTAAAATGAGCATCATCTTTTATACCCTGTAATATTTCCTGGAGAATGGTAGGCGTTAAATGTATGGGGTGGTTATCATCTATATATTGTGCCAACAAGCCGGTTTCCGCTGTCTCTTTGCTGTTATGAAAGAATGCGATCCATACAGAAGTATCAAAAAGAAGCGGCGCACTCATATACTACGCATTTCGCTAAGGTTACCTTCCCATTTAACTTTCCCTTTTAAATCCAACAGTTCCTTTCTTTTCATCCAGGCTACAAAGTTCTTTAAGGCGATATTTATGACCTCTTTTTTGGTCTTAATATTACTTAAGGACATAGCCTGCTTTACAAGGTGCTCGTCTAATTCTATATTGGTACGCATGTTATTTTCATTTTAAGGTATACACAAAAATAACGAAAATTATACACATTAAAAACCTCCAAAGGCCACAGGACTTCCGGAGGGTTTTAAAATATAAATATCATTTTTTTACGCCTTCGCCTTCTCCCCTTTCGAGGCTTCCTTGGCCCAGGTATCCTTTAACGTTACCGTGCGGTTAAACACCAGCTTGCCGGTAGTGGTATCCGGGTCTACGCAGAAGTAGCCTTTGCGCAGGAACTGGAAACGGTCGCCGGTTTTGGCGCTGGCCAGGGCCGGCTCTATATAGGCATTGGACACTACCTGCAGGGAGTCTGGATTGATATAGGATTTGAAATCCCCTTCCTCATTGCCCGGGTCCTCCACTTTGAAAAGACGGTCGTACAGGCGCACCTCCGCTGTAGCGGCATGTGCGGCGCTCACCCAGTGAATGGTGCCTTTTACGCTGATGCCGCTGGCATCGCCTCCGCTGCGGCTTTCCGGCAGGTAGGAGCAGTAAATGGTGGTAATGTTGCCATCGGCATCTTTCTCAACGCTGTCGCATTTGATGATATAGGCATACTTCAGGCGCACCATCTGGCCGGGCGCCAGGCGGAAGAATTTTTTGGGCGGGTTTTCCATGAAGTCCTCCCGCTCTATGTACAGCGTATTGCTGAAGGGCACGGTACGGTGGCCGGCGCTGGCGTCTTCCGGGTTGTTTTCGGCCTGCAGCGCTTCCACCCGGTCTGCCGGGTAATTGGTGATCACCAGCCTGACCGGGTCCAGCACGGCCATAACGCGGTTGGCAGTCCGGTTCAGCTCTTCGCGGATAAAATATTCCAGCAGCCCTACTTCAATGATATTGTCCCGTTTCTGCACGCCCACGCGCTCGCAGAAAGCGCGGATGCTGGCGGGGGTGTATCCCCGGCGGCGCAGGGCGCTGAGGGTAGGCATGCGGGGATCGTCCCAGCCTCTCACGATACCGTCAGACACCAGTTGTTTCAGCTTGCGTTTGCTCGTTACCGTATAGTTCAGGCTCAGCCGGGCAAATTCATACTGGTGGGAGGGGAATATCTCCAATTTGTCAATGAACCAGTCGTACAGCGGGCGGTGCGGCACAAATTCCAGCGTACAGATGGAATGGGTAATATGCTCGATGCTGTCGCTCTGCCCGTGTGCAAAATCGTACATGGGATAGATGCACCATTTATCGCCGGTACGGTGATGGTGCGCATGCTTGATGCGGTACATCAGCGGGTCGCGCAGGTGCATGTTGGGAGCCGCCATGTCTATTTTGGCCCGCAGCACTCTTTCGCCGTCCTTGTACATGCCGTTGCGCATGTTCTCGAACAGTTGCAGGTTTTCCTCCACGCTGCGGCTGCGGTAGGGGCTTTCCTTGCCCGGCTCGGTAGGCGTGCCTTTCATGGCCGCAATCTCCTCGGGTGTGGAATCGTCCACGTAAGCCAGCCCTTTTTTGATCAGGGCCACGGCAAATTCGTATAACTGTTCAAAATAATCGGAAGCATAGTGTTCCTCCGCCCATTCAAAGCCCAGCCAGCGGATATCCGCCTTGATAGAGTCTACATATTCCGTATCCTCGGTGATCGGGTTGGTATCGTCAAAACGCAGGTTGGTCAGGCCATTGTACTTTTTGGCCAGGCCAAAATTGAGGCAGATGGACTTGGCATGTCCTATATGGAGGTAGCCATTGGGCTCCGGCGGGAAGCGCGTATGCACCCGTCCGCCATGGATGCCTTTGGCGATATCTTCTTCGATGATCTGTTCCAGAAAGTTAAGAGATCTTTCTTCACTCATATATAAGCGATTGTAATTTTACGATTGGCAAAGGTACGTAAATTAGCGATTAGCGGGTAGCTTTTAGCCGTGCAGACGGGAGCGGCTGCTGCTGGCTAACCACTAAAATTGTACATTTATCCCCTTAATACACCAACGAAATGACCCATCCCCTGAAACGCCCGGTAAGGGTACTGGTAGCTAAAGTGGGCCTGGACGGCCACGATCGCGGAGCAAAAGTGATTGCTGCCGCCCTGCGCGACGCCGGCATGGAAGTGATCTATACCGGCCTGCGCCAGACACCGGAAATGGTGGTAAACGCCGCTTTGCAGGAAGATGTGGATGCCATTGGCGTCAGCATACTTTCCGGCGCGCATATGACCGTATTTCCCAGGATCATGGCCCTGATGAAGGAAAAAGGCATGGATGACGTGCTGCTGACCGGCGGCGGCATTATCCCGGATGCCGATATGCAGGCGCTGCAGCAGCAGGGTGTGGGCAGGCTGTTCCCGCCCGGTACCCATACCCAGGAAATTGCCGGGTATATTACGGATTGGGTGAGTGAGCACCGAAATTTTTAACTTAGGTCCTTAAATCAAACCGAGTAACCATGTACCAGACCATCAGTACTACCCTGGAAGATAATATCCTGGTCATAGCCATTAACCGGCCCGATAAGATGAATGCGCTGAACAAGACGGTCATGGCGGAACTGGCGCTGGCCGTAGATGAGGTGTACAAGAAAAAGGAGATCAAAAGCGCCATCATTACCGGCGCCGGCGAAAAGGCGTTTGTAGCGGGCGCGGATATCGCGGAGTTCCTTACCCTCTCGCCGGAGCAGGGCGCAACGCTGGCTAAAAAAGGGCATACCATTTTCCAGCGCATCGAGGAATGCCCCAAGCCTGTGATAGCGGCGGTGAACGGTTTTGCGCTGGGCGGCGGCTGCGAGCTGGCCATGGCCTGCCATTTTCGTATAGCCAGCACCAACGCCCGCTTTGGGCAGCCGGAAGTGAACCTGGGCCTGATACCCGGCTACGGCGGCACCCAGCGCCTCACCCAGTTGGTAGGGAAAGGCCGCGCCATGGAGCTGATGCTGACCGGCGACATGATCAGCGCTGCAGACGCTTTTGCCATGGGGCTGGTGAATCATGTAGTGGAGCGGGAAGCCCTGCTGGAGAAAGCAAAGGAAATATTGAAGAAGGTGCATGCCAAAGCGCCGCTGGCCGTGGCCAAGGTGATAAAATGCGTGCATGCCGCGCTGGACAAGGATGTGGACGGCTTCGCGATGGAGATCGATGAGTTTGGCGCCTGCTTTGCCACCCGCGACCTGCAGGAAGGGGCGGAGGCCTTTACCCAGAAAAGGCAGCCCCGCTTTACCGGGGAGTAATTAGTAATTAACAATTAAGAATTGATAATTAATAATTGTAACACAGGTGTTTCAACTGAATGTAAATGCCCTAAAGTTGCGTTGAAGCACTTATACAACGAGTATTATTAATTATTAATTCTTAATTGTTAATTAATTTCGTGGCTCAAAATTCAAGCATATGGAATTCAGAATAGAGAAAGACACGATGGGCGAGGTGCAGGTGCCGGTGAATGCCTATTATGGCGCCCAGACCCAGCGCTCCATCGATAATTTCAGGATAGCACAGGACATCAACAAAATGCCCCGGGAGATCATCCGGGCGTTTGCCTATCTGAAAAAAGCCGCCGCCCTTACCAACCTGGATGCCGGCGTACTGCCGAAGGAAAAAGCGGACCTGATCGCGAAAGCATGTGACGAAATACTGGAAGGCAAGCTGGATGGCGAGTTCCCGCTGGTGGTGTGGCAAACCGGCTCCGGTACCCAATCCAACATGAACGTGAACGAAGTGGTGGCCTACCGCGCCCATGTGCTGAATGGCGGCCAGCTCACCGACAAGGACAAGGTGATACACCCCAATGACGATGTGAACAAGTCCCAGTCCTCCAACGATACATTCCCCACTGCCATGCATATTGCCGCGTACAAAATGCTGGTGGAGGTAACCATACCCGGTATCACCAAACTGCGCAACACGCTGGCGGCAAAGGCGGAAGCGTACAAGCACGTGGTGAAGATAGGGCGCACCCACTTTATGGATGCTACCCCGCTTACCGTAGGTCAGGAGATCAGCGGCTATGTGTCCCAACTGGACCACGGGCTGAAAGCCATTCACAATACCCTGGCCCACCTGAGCGAACTGGCCCTGGGCGGAACGGCGGTAGGCACCGGCATTAACACGCCCAAAGGCTATGCGGTGAACGTAGCAAAGAAAATCGCGGAACTGACCGGCCTGCCCTTTGTGACCGCGGAGAATAAATTCGAGGCCCTGGCGGCGCATGATGCCATCGTGGAAGCCCACGGCGCCCTGAAGACCGTGGCGGTGAGCCTCATGAAAATAGCCAACGACATCCGCATGCTCAGCTCCGGTCCCCGTTCCGGCATCGGGGAGCTGTTCATACCGGACAATGAGCCCGGTTCTTCCATCATGCCCGGCAAGGTAAATCCCACGCAATGCGAGGCGCTTACCATGATTGCAGCACAGGTGCTGGGTAATGATGTGGCGATCAACATTGGCGGCGCTACCGGCCATTTTGAGCTGAACGTGTTCAAGCCCGTGATGATCTATAACTTCCTGCACAGCGCCCGCCTGATCGGCGACGGCTGCGTAAGCTTCAATGACAAGTGTGCGGAAGGCCTGGCGCCTATCGAAGCCAATATCAAAAAGCACGTGGATAATTCCCTGATGCTGGTAACGGCCCTCAATACCAAAATTGGTTACTACAAGGCGGCGGAGATCGCGCAGAAAGCGCACCACGAAGGCACTACCCTGAAGGAAATGGCCGTGAAGCTGGGTTATGTAACGCCTGAGCAGTTTGATGAATGGGTAGACCCGGCTAAAATGGTAGGGGAGATTAAGTAAAATTCCAAAATCCAAAATCCAAATCCCAAAATGTGGGCAGGCCACCAATAGTACTGTACTGTTACAGGTAGTCAGGAGACTGCCGCCAGTTTGGGATTTGGATTTTGGATTTTGGAATTTTTTACAACAGGCTGAGGATAATGGTCCGGAGGCTCAGCAGTATCACCATTACGCCTACCATGATCATCAGCGGCTTGCGCTTGATGCGGCGCACCAGGATAGCGGCAAAGGGGGAAGCCATTACCCCGCCTATGATCAGCCCTATGATCACCTGCCAGCTATCTACGCCCGTAAATATCAGGAAAGTGGTGGCGCTGGAAGCGGAAATGAAGAATTCCGCCGCATTTACAGAACCAATAGTGTAGTGTACGGCACGACCCTTGCTCAGCAGGGTGGAGGTCACGATCGGTCCCCAGCCGCCGCCGCCAATAGCGTCCATGAAGCCGCCGAAAAAGGCCAGGGGCCCCAGGCGCTTTACTTTGCTCTTGCGGCGCTGGCTCTGCAGCGCTTTCCGCAAAATGATGATGCCCAGTATCATCAGGTAGGCGCTCATAAAAGGTTTGATCACATTCCCGTCTATCTTGTCCGAAAGCAGGTATGCACCTATGATGGCCCCTGTCATACCGGGTATGAGCAGGTATAAGAACAACTTCTTGTTTACATTGCCCAGCCGGAAGTGCGCAATGCCGGATGCGCCGGTGGTGAATACTTCCGCCACATGCACGCTGGCGCTGGAAATAGCCGGGGGAATGCCCAGGCCCAGCAGCAGGGAAGAGGAAGTGGCGCCGTATGCCATACCCAGCGCGCCGTCCACCATCTGTGCGGCCAGCCCTACCCCTATGTAGAACAGCAACTGGGAGGTGAAGAGCGATTGAATGAAGTGATAGACCCTGGTTTGGGTAGCAGCCGGAACATTGTAATAGTAGGTCATCCACAAGCCGCCCGCAGTCACTAAAGCCAACAAGGTGATCAGGATCCAGAGGCCCCTTTTCTTCTTGTTCTCTTCGTTTACCAGCGTTATGAGCATTTCCTGCCTTCTCAGCGTAGCCGGTTGTTGTTCCAGTTTATCTATCACCTCGTTATGCGACATAATACCATAAATTATATAGTCTATATAAATTATAGACTAAAGGTAGTCGTAATTACCAGCATCTCCAAATAAATAGCGAAAAAAATGTCTCTGCGCGGCTGTACTGCAGCAGGGACTATTTCAGCAGCCCGTCCACCGTGATGGCTGCATAATACAGTGCTCCAATGGTGGGGCCGGCGGCAAACTGCACATAGCGCCGGTTAAAGATATTGCTGCCACCTACCTTGACGGTGGATCGCAGCTTGGGGAAGCGCACATTCACCTGGGCGTCAATGGTGGTATAGGCCGGCACCCAGCCATTGGCCAGCGTGCTTTCCCAGTATAGCTTGTCCTGCCAGCGCCATACCACGTTAAAGCCTACATTTTTGAACAGCTCCCGGTTGCTGAAGGAAAGATTGGCCACCCAGGCCGGGGTATTGAAGCCGGTGGCAAACAGGTCCGGGGCAGGATTGTCGGACAGTTTGTTATAGTTGGCATTGCCGGACAGGGTGAACTTTTTGTAAAAGATCCAGGTGAGGCCCAGGGATGATCCGTAGCTGTTATACACGTTCTTCGCATTGGTAAATACCCGGTAGCGGTCCTGTTTGGAGCGCGTCAGCATATCCAGTACGGCCGCATCCGATCCTACCGGGCCGCTGGTGGGCACGGCTACTTCCACCTGGCCCAGGAAGCCCTTATAGGAATTATGGTACGCATCAAAATCCACTACCAGCTTGTTATTCAGCAGCACGCTCTTGTAGCCTATCTCGAAGGAGCGGATGCTTTCCGGCTCCATCACCGGCAGGTTGGCCACCTGCAGCAGCTCCCTGTTTTTGAGCGCCGCGTCCGCCTGGTTCATGCCATTGTTCACGTCTGCGTTCACGGCAGCGGTAAAGGCGTCATAGGAGGCCAGTGTATACGAATTTTCCAGGTAGCCGATCCCTTCATTTACCCGGGCCAGCCCGCCTACCCTGCGCACACTGGCGTTATTGAGAAATGACAGGGCTTCAAACAGCGCGGGAAAGCGGTACCCGTTCTGGAACGACGCCCGGAAATGATGCTTGTCTGCCAGGCTGTACACGGCCGCCACGCGCGGATTGAACCTGGCGCTGAATTCTGTATTGCGGTCCACGCGGGCGGAGGCGGATATCCTGAGCTTGTCGTCCAGGAACAGTTTGGTCACCTGGCCAAAGGCGCCGTACTTGGTGTAATACTGCTTGCTGCCAAAGGAGCCGTTCTTGTCCGGCACGGTCCTTTCGTCCAGCGGACGGGAAAGGTCCACAAAAGTATTGCCGTCCGGCGTTACGGCATAGCGCCGGAAATCGCCGCCTACCAGCACATCCGCCCATTTTACCTGCGGGAGGCTGTACTGGAATTCCAGGTGGTAGGTGGTGCTGTATTGCCATACCGCTGCGCCCCCGTTAGGTGCGCCGTCCGGCGTGGTGGCGGAAACAATGTCCCATTTATTGGAGTTGACGATCGTGTTTTTCAGCGCCTCAAACTGCGGGGTGCCCGGCTCGGCCCGGCCCTGGTCTGCCGCTGCCCTGGCCTGTTGCATGGCTGTAACCAGGTCTGCGTTATTATCCAGTTGCTTTTGCAACGCATCTTTGAAGCGGGCGCCCCATTCCGCGTTGCTGGCATGGCTCAGGTCCAGGTTATAAGCCAGCGGGTTAAGGTTATAGGATTTACCCGTATTCTCTTTCAGGATATAGCCACGTACCAGCAAATGGTCGCCGCGCAGCTCCAGCTTGTGGTTCTGCACTGTCACATCTTTGAGCTGGATGCGGTTGCCCCGCTGGAAAACCCCGTCCATAATGCCGTAGCGGTAGCCGTAGGACAGCTCCAGGTGATCGTTGAGCTTGTAGAACACACTGGCGTCCGCCTTGATATTGCGCACATCGGGATAGATAAGGTCCTTTTCAAGATAGCCGGTGCGGGCCACGTTGAAGGTTTCGGTTTTACCCCGGTACTGTACGGAAATAGCCTGCCGGGCCTGGCGGTCGTCGCCGTAGCGGCTCCACTGGTCCCGGGCCGGGTTGTTGTCCCCGGACAGCTCCGGGAAGCCCGGGTTGGCCGTAGCCTTGCTTTGCGGGTTTTGGTCGGTGAGCCCGTTGGCCACCCAGTCTGTTCCTTTCAATGCGCTGAAGTTGACCTTGAAAGCAAATTTATTGTTGAACGCCTTTGCATAGCGGATAGCCGTTTCCGTGAGCAGGCCGGGGTCCCGGTCCTTACCATCTACGTGGTTGATCCCTGTTTTCTGGTAAATGCTGAGACCCTGGTATTTAAAGGGGTTTTTGGTTTGCAGGTTGGCAATGCCGTTGATGGCGTTCATCCCATACAGGGCAGAAGCCGCCCCGGGCGTGATCTCCACGGCTTCAATATCCAGTTCTGTAGGGCCGATAGCGTTGCCCAACGGCACGCCCAGCGTGGCTGCCTGCATGTCCACCCCATCCACCAGTTGCAGGAAGCGGAAATTGTTGGGCACATTGAACCCGCGGGTATTGGGCACTTTAAAGGTCAGGCTGGAGGTGAGCATCTGCACGCCTTTCACATTTTCCAGCGCATCGTAAAAGCCGGGTGCCGCTACTTCCCTGATGGCGCGGATGTCCAGCTTTTCTACCGCTACCGGCGAGCGCAGGATACTTTCCGGCACCCGGGAGGCCGTTATCACCACCTCGTGCCCCAGCACGGTTTGTGTAGCCAGCGCTATCTGCAGGTGGGCGCCCAGGCTGGTCACCTCCAGCTCCTGTGGCTGAAAGCCCACGGAAGAGATCAGCAGCGTAAAGGGCAGCTTTGTGCGGGTGCGCAGCGTGAAATCCCCGTTCTTACCGGTAATGGTGCCGGACACTGTGCCTTTTACCTGTATGCTTACATCCGCCAGCGGCGCCTGCTGCTGATCGGTGACCTTTCCCGAAACTTCGATGAGCGAGGCGCTCTGGGCATGGGCCAGTATGGGCAGCAGGAGCGGCAGCAGCCCGTAATACAGGGCCCGTTTGTATTGTACTAATATTTCCATATAATCTATAGAATTTGTAGACAAATGTAGTACGGGAAATCAATTTTTCAAACAGGGAAGAAAAAAAATCCGGGAAGAGGGAGAGACTGCTATTCCACCGCGCCGTTTACGATGGGCTCATTACGGTCAGCGCGGGAAGCTTCCAGTTGCTTGCTGAAGAAACGTTTCTGGAAGATCAGGATGGTGATCACGCCGGTGGAAATGGCGGCATCGGCAATGTTGAACACCGGCCGGAAGAAGATAAAATAATCGCCTCCCTTAAAGGGTATCCATTTGGGCAGGTAGCCCTCATAAATGGGGAAGTACAGCATATCCACCACCTTGCCGTGCAGGAAGGCGCCGTAACCGCCTTCTGCAGGCAGGAAACGGGCAATGTCATAGGTACTGTCGCTGAATATCAGGCCGTAGAACATGCTGTCTATCAGGTTGCCGGCCGCACCGGCCAGTATCAGGGAGCCACAGATGAGCAGGCCGGTATGGAACTGCTGGCGCACCAGCTTTTTCATGTACCAGAACCCGATCACCACGGCGGCCAGGCGGAAAAGGGTGAGCAGGATCTTGCCAAAATCGCCGCCAAATTTGAGGCCGTAGGCCATGCCCTCATTCTCGATAAAATGTATGCGGAACCAGTTGGGGAATATGATAAACTCCTGCTGCATGTACATGTGGGTCTTGATCCAGAACTTCAGCGCCTGGTCTATGACCAGGATCAATATAACTATGAGTACTACGTGACGGTATTTCATCTGCTAATATTTGTCTTTTTCAAAGGTCAGATGGAACCTCGCATTAACATGCCCATTTATGAGAAGTGTTTATCGTGCTTGGTTTCATTACACCCGGGGATATTAAATTTCACCAAAAATAACAGTTTTATTTAAAGGGAAAACAGGATCATTCCTCAAAATAGATCCTTTTTACCCTTTGCGAGATGCCGGTCAGTATCTCATAGGGAATGGTGCCGGCCCACTGCGCCAGTTGCTGCACCGGCAGGTCTTTCCCGAATACGATCACTTCGTCGCCTTCCGCCACTTCCGGGATATGGGTCACGTCCAGCATGAGCATGTCCATGGCAACGATGCCGGCTACGGGGGCCAGCTTGCCGTGGATGAGCATTTTACCCACCCCGTTGCTGAGGCAGCGGGGATAGCCATCGGCATAGCCTATACGAACGGTAGCAATGGTAGCCGGTCCCGGCGCGGCCCATTGGGCGCCGTAGCCCACCGTTTCGCCGGGCTGCAGGCGCTTTACCTGCGCCACCGTGGTTTTGAGCGTGCTTACATTACGGAGCTTTTCCCGCATGTCGCCGTTGTCAATACCGTACATGCCAATGCCCAGGCGCACCATATCCAGTTGCAGCTCGGGGTGGCGGTGTATGGCCGCACTGTTGGCAATATGCCGGATGCCCGTATAGCCCAGCGCTTTTTGCAGCTCATGGCTCATATCAAAGAACAGGCGGCCCTGCTGCTGGGTAAACGCATCCTTGCCGGGATCTTCGCTGGCAGCCAGGTGACTGAAAATGGACCGCACTTTTAGCTGCCCGTTCTCCGTGAGCAGCAGGGCCAGCGCCGGTATGTCCTTTTTCTCAAAGCCCAGGCGGTGCATACCCGTATCCAGCTTGATGTGGATGGGGAAATCCGTTTTGCCGGAGCTGCGCACCTCTTCCTCAAACTGCTGCAGCAGGTGCAGGGAGTATATTTCCGGCTCCAGGTTCCATTGCAGGATGGCGTCAAAAGAGCCGGGCTCCGGGTTCATGACCATAATGGGCATGGTAATGCCGGCCCTTCTCAGCTCCACGCCTTCATCCGCATAGGCCACGGCCAGGTAGTCCACGCCGTGGAACTGCAGCAGGTTGGCAATTTCAAAGCTGCCGCTGCCGTAGGAAAAGGCCTTTACCATGGCCATCAGTTTGATGCCGGGCTTCAGCAGGGACTGGTACTGCCTGACATTGTGCGCCATCGCGCTGAGGTTGATCTCCAGGATGGTCTGGTGCACTTTGTGCTCCAGCAGCTTGCCAATGCGCTCAAACTCGTATATGCGTGCGCCTTTCAGCAGGATGGTCTCATGCTGGAAATCCTGCTGGTTGAACTGCTGTATGAATGCTTCCGTAGTGGGGAAGAACAGGCTTTTCAGCCCTTCCACATCCTGGAAGCGCTTCTTTTCCCGGTTAATATTCTTGCCGATGCCGATGAACTTGTGAATGCCTTTTTGCTGCAGGAGGCCGGCCACTTCCTCGTACAGCGAGGCGTCGCTTTTGCCGCTCTGCAGGATATCGCTGAGAATGACGGTGCGGGTAGGATGTTGTTGCTGCTGCTGTAAAAAGTCCAGCGCAATAGTAAGGGAGCCCAGGTCGGAGTTATAGCTGTCGTTGATCACGGAGCAGTTGTTGATGCCCTGCTTCAGCTCCAGGCGCATGGCGATGTTCCCCAACAGGTCCATGCGCTGCTGTATCACGGCAGGCGCTATGCCCAGGTACAGCATAAGGGCCCAGCAGTGAATGGCGTTCTCCACGGAGCCTTCGTCCACGAAGGGGATGCGGATATGCAGGGGCGCATTTTGGTACAGCGCGTCAATGCGGGTATGTGTCTGGTCCTTATCCACGCTGATAATGCGGAGGTCCGCGTCGGTCTTGCGGCTCCAGGCCAGTAGCTGCAGTCCCTGCTGGTTGTCCCGCTTGCCGATCTGCGTATGGAAATTGAGCACGCACTCGTTCAGCTCTAGGTAGTCCTTGCAATAGATCAGGATCTCGCTTTTGGCAAAAAGCACCAGCTTTTCGTTGATCTTCTGCCGCTGGGTGAGGAAGCCTTCATTATGGGCCTCGCCGATATTGGTAAAGATGCCGATGCCGGGGCGGATGATCTTTTCGAGATGCTCCATTTCGCCCGGCTGGGAGATGCCGGCCTCGAAAATGGCGAGCTGGTGCTCCGGCTGCAACTGCCATACGGAGAGCGGTACGCCTATCTGCGAGTTATAGCTTTTGGGGCTGCGTATAATATTGTAATCTTTTTCCAGTAGCTGGAAAAGCCATTCCTTCACAATGGTCTTGCCATTGCTGCCGGTAATGCCTATCACGGGGATGTGGAACTGCTGCCGGTGCCAGGCCACCAACTGGTGTAACGCCTGCAGGGTATCCTTCACCAGGATGATGTTGGCGTCCGGGTATTGGTCCAGCGGCAGATGCTCGCTGACCAGGAAGTTGCGCACGCCTTTTTCATACAGCACCGGTATGTACTGGTGAGCATTGCGGCGGGCGCTGACCAATGGAATGAAAAGGGAGGTTTCAGGAAAAATGAGTTTCCTGCTGTCCAGCAAAATATGCGCTATCCCCGGAAATCCCCTGTCCTGTAAAAGTTCGCCTTTCAGGACCTTACTGATATTTGCTGCGTGGTACACGATAATTTATTTCACTTTTTCTACTTCGAGTTGCCGCGGTAATCCTTTCTTCTTGTGATAGATGGAGTAAAGGATAGAACCGCCCAGGCATAGTACGATCACGATGAGCGACACCCATACCGGCATATGCACGTGAATGATCTCCGCCAGCATCTTAAGCCCGATGAACACCAGCACAATGGCAATGCCCTGCTGCAGGTAATCGAACTTATCCACCGCCCCTCTCAGCAGGAAGAAGAGGGAACGCAGGCCCAGCACGGCAAAGATATTGGAGGTATACACCACCAGCGGTACCTGTGAAATGGCAAATACGGCCGGTATGGAATCCAGTGCAAATATGATGTCCGTTACAGCCAGCATTACCACTACGATGCTGAGACTGGTAAAGTAGATCTTGTTGTGCTTTTTAACGGTGAACCTGCCACGCGGGTCGTCATGCGTAATGCGCATGTACTTGCTCATGAACCGGTAGGCAAAATTCTCTTCCGGCTTAAACTCCTCATGCTGGTCTACCACGAACATCTTCACCCCGGTATACACCAGGAATGCGCCGAAGAGGTATAGTATCCAGTAGAACCGGGCAATAAGGGCGGCGCCAACGGTAATAAAGATGGCGCGGAAAACGATGGCCATCAGGATCCCGATCAGCAGCACGCGGGCATAGCTGGTTTCCTTAATCTTGAAAAAGCTGAATATGAGTATGAATACAAAAATGTTGTCGATGGACAGCGACCATTCCATGAGGTAGGCGCTCATGTAGCTGACCGCCATTTCCGAGCCGTCCTCAAACCATACAAACCCGCAGAATGCAAAGGATAGGCCTACCCAGAAACAGGTTTGTACAAGTGCCTTTTTAATGGAGATAGTAGTAGACTTTTTGCTGAGTAAACCAAGATCGAAGATCAGGGCCAGAACGATTACAATGCCAAAAATCAGGTACGTCCACTGTGTGGGTGTCATGCAGCCGGTAGTTGTTTAGTGAACAGCAAAGATAATGGATAGTTGCCAGTTTATAGCGGACTGTTTATGTTCAGCAACCGCGTCTGTGACTGCAAACCGGCCACTACAGCCGCTTTACTCGTACCTGCGCTGCCGGATGAACAGGAATACCATGGCAAAAAGCAGGACGAGCCCAACCGGTACTACGAAACAAATGATCTGCCATTTGGTCCGGGCTTGTTTTACTTTTTCCGGGTCCAGCAGGCGCAGGGTCACTTCCTTGTTGCGCGTTTCCATGATGCCGGAAGTATTGGTAAGGTATTCCAGGCAGTTCAGGAAAAACTCCTTGTTGGCGAAAACGTAATCAGGGTTGAAGGCGTTGATGCCCATCTGCAGCGGACCGTTCCTTGGGGAAACGGCATTGGCGATGATGTCGCCGTCGCTCACCACGATCATTTTATTGACCGTGTCGGCCATGCCACGGAAGGGCTGGCCGCTGGCGGCGGCAATGGCCTGCTGCTGCGCGCGGTCCAGCCGGTTGCGGAACAGGGAAGGGAAGCGCCCTTCCAGCAATACGGCAGCGGCCAGGTAGGACTGGCGGAAATCCCGCGGGTTGGGCTTGGTGCGCACGCTCTCCCAGCTTATTTCCGCCGGCACCCGGGTGCTGCGGCTGTTACGGGAGGTGGTGAGCAGGATGGTCTTGGTGATATCGCCTCCTTTGATCGTGTCCATAGAGCTGGTGAAGCGGCTCATCACCAGGTCCATATTCTTTACAATGGGATGGCTGCCGGTAGGCGACAGCAGCGGGAAGTAGGGGAAAGGCACCGGCTGTATCTGCGGCTTGCTGCCTACATTGCCCACTACCAGCGGCACTATATCGGAGCGAAGGTCCTCTACCAGGTCGGGATTCACGCGCACGCCATAACGGAACAGCAGGTCCTCCAGGTTGAGGCCGCGGTCAAATGCAATAAAGGAATTCTTTTGCTGCAGGCTGTCCATGCTGGCATTCAGCACATCCAGGAACCAGATGATTCTGCCGCCCTGCATCACGTACTGGTCTATCTTCAGCTTGTCCTGGTCCGTAAAGGGCAGGGTAGGGCGTGCAAACAGCAGCAGGTCAAAGTCCCGGGGAATATGGCTGCCGCCCTGCAGGGTAAAGGTGTCCAGGGCGTAGTTGCTTTGCACGGTGGTGAGCGCGTCGTACACCTCCGCGCCCAGGGATTCGCCGTTGCCCAGCATGTAGCCCACCAGGGGCCGCCGGGTTTGCTGCAGCTTGTAAATGCCGTTGATGAACTGGTACTCCAGCAGGGCTTCGGAACTGCCCATGGCCTCCTGCGGGTCCTGCCCGCCCTGGCTTTTGAGCAGGTTTACGCCGATGGTCTTGTCCTTGTAATGGAGCAGGGCGCCGGGGAAAATGAGCTTTTCGGAATAGCCTTCCGTGGCTTCCTGCTGCACCTGCAGGTTAAAGGGCATGATGCCCCTTTCCACCAACTGCTGCTGGAAAGCCATGCGGGCGGAGTCTGTCATGCCCTGGCCCGGGCTTTGAAAGGTGAAGCGGATATTTTTGCCGCCGTATTCCCGGAACTCTTCCAGCAGTTCCTGTGTGGCCTGCGCCAGTTGCCGGAAAGCGGCGGGATAGTCTCCTTTGAGGAACACTTCTATGGTAACGGTGCTGTCCAGGTTGCGCAGCAGTTGTTTGGTAGACGGGGCCAGGGTGTATCTTTTCTCCGCTGTAAGGTCGGCCCGGCCATGCACATACGCTGCCAGCACATTCACGCCAGCCAGCACGGCGGCTACTGCCAGCGCCCGCTGCAGGTACTTTTTACTGTTGCCGGCGCCTGCCCATACGCGCCGCTGCAGGGATATCCGGCAGAGGTACAGCATGAGGGCGATCACGCTGGCAAAGTAGATCACATCCCGGCTGTCGATCACGCCGCGGCTGATGGAGGCATAGTGGAACTTAATGCCTGCCATTTGCAGGTAATAGTCCGCCCCGCCGGAAAAGGCAGGTATTTTGCTGAGCGCGTCAAAGCCGTTGTAGAACAGGAAGCAGGTAAACACCGCCACAAGGAAGGCCACTACCGCATTGGCGGTAAGGGAAGAGGCCCAGATGCCGATGGCGGTAAATACGGCGCCGAGCAGCAGCAGGCCCAGGTAGGAGCCGGCAATGCCGCCGTTGTCCAGCCGCACGGGCGGCGCGCTGAGCTGGTAAATAGCAATATAGTATACCAGTGTAGGCAGCAGGGAAATGAGCACAATGAGCACGCCGGCCCAGTACTTGCCCAGTACGATCTGCCGCCAGGAAAGCGGTTTGGTGCTGAGCAGCTCTATGGTGCCGGAGCGGAACTCGTCCGCAAAGCTGCGCATGGTGATAGCCGGGATCAGCAGGAGGTAGATAATGGGGGCCAGCTCAAAGAGCGGGTCCAGGTTGGCATAGCCAAAGTCCAGCAGGTTGGTATCCGGGAATACGAACAGTAACAATCCGTTTGCCAGCAAAAAAAGGATAATGGCCACATAACCGGTGATACTGCTGAAGAACTGGTGTATTTCCTTTCTGAATATAGCTAGCATAAGAATTATTAAAAGTACAAATATATTAGAACGGGGGAAACAAAAAAACCGTTTGCGGCGGTAATCCGCAAACGGTTCTGTTATTTGAAGACAAGGCCCCGCAGGTTGCAGTAACCTGTATGGCCGGTTGCCGGTTTGGGCAGCGTTAGTTGGCCGCGCTTTCCTCGAACGTCAGTTCCGGCAGCCCGTTCTTCTTCCGGTAGTCGTTCACCGCAGCCCGGATGGCGTCTTCCGCCAGTACGGAGCAGTGGATCTTCACCGGGGGCAGGCTCAGCTCTTCCACGATATCCATGTTGTCTATCTGCACCGCTTCCTCCACGGTCTTGCCCTTCAGCCATTCCGTGGCCAGGGAGGACGAGGCGATGGCGGAGCCGCAGCCAAAGGTTTTGAACCGGGCGTCGGTGATGAGCTGCGTGGCAGGGTCCACTTCAATCTGCAGGCGCATTACATCGCCGCATGCAGGAGCGCCCACCAGGCCGGTGCCCACGGTGCTTTTGCTTTTGTCCAGCGTACCTACGTTCTTGGGATTGTTGTAGTGATCCAACACTTTTTCCGAGTAAGACATCGTTCCAGCTTTTAGCTGTTGGCGGTTGGCTTTTAGCGGGGTTAGCCGCTAAACAGGAACGGCCAACAGGTTGGTTTATATTTCAGCAGCTAACTGCTGTTTTTTTCAATGGTGCGCCCATGCAATGGTATCCAGGTCCACCCCGTCCTTGTACATTTCCCAGAGCGGGCTCATTTCCCGCAATTTGTTCACCGTAGCGGTCACAGCCTGTATGGTATAATCGATCTGCTCTTCGTCGGTAAACCGTCCCAACCCGAAACGAAGCGAAGAATGTGCCAGATCGTCGCCCAGGCCCAGGGCCTTGAGCACGTAGCTGGGCTCCAGCGATGCGCTGGTGCAGGCAGAGCCGGAAGAAAGGGCCAGGTTCTTGTTGAAGCCCATGATCAGGCCTTCGCCTTCCACGTATTTAAAGGAAATGTTGGTCATATGGGGGAGGCGGTGCTCCCGGGAGCCATTCAGGTAGGTCTCTTCCAGTTGCAGCAGGGCTTTTTCCAGCTTGTCGCGCAGGAGGGCCAGGCGCTTGCCTTCTTCCTCCATTTCCTGCATGGCCAGCTCGCAGGCCTTGCCGAAACCTACAATGCCCGGCACATTCAGGGTGCCGGAGCGCATGCCCCTTTCATGGCCGCCGCCATCTGCCTGGGCGATCAATTTTACCCGGGGCGATTTGCGGCGTACGTACAGCGCGCCTACGCCCTTAGGGCCGTACATCTTATGCGCGCTGAAGGCCATCAGGTCTATACCATCCCTGTTCACGTCCACAGGTATTTTACCCACGGCCTGCGCGGCATCCGTCATTAACAGCACCCCATGCCTGCGGGTGATGTTGCTGATGTCGCGGATAGGATTGATCACGCCGGTCTCATTGTTGGCATACATAATAGCCACCAGGATGGTTTGCGGTGTGATGGCCGCTTCCAGCGCTTTCAGGTCTATCAGCCCTTCATGGTTCACTTTCAGGTAGCTAATGGCAGCGCCCTGCTTTTCAAGATGCCTGCAGGTGTCCAGTACGGCTTTATGTTCAATTTCCGTGGTAATGATATGATTGCCCTTGGAGGCATAGGCTTCAAACACGCCTTTGAGGGCCAGGTTATCGGCTTCGGTGGCCCCTGATGTAAAGATGATCTCCTTGGTATCCGCTCCCACCAGTTTAGCCACCTGCTCACGGGCATAGTCTACGGCTTCCTCTGCTGCCCATCCAAAGGGGTGGGTGCGGCTGGCCGCGTTGCCGAATACTTCCGTGAAGTAGGGCAGCATGGCCTCCACCACCCTGGGATCGCAGGGTGTAGTAGCATTGTTATCCAGGTAAACAGGCAATTTCAACATATCTCTGTAGCGCTTTTATAAATGTAAAAGAATCAACGCAAATTTACAATGGAAACTTTTTAACCGGCAGTTGCGGCTTATCTATATAACTGATAGGGTATAGAACGGCTCTATGGGTTTGCGGATTTTTTGAGAACTTCCGGGCCTGAAAAAAATGACAGCATGTTAAAAGTAGAGCATATCGGGATAGCGGTGGCATCCCTGGCAGACGCGGTGCCCTTATATGAAAAGTTGCTGAACGCTCCCTGTTACAAAACGGAAACGGTGGAAAGCGAGCAGGTGCTGACGGCCTTTTTCCGGCAGGGAGATACCAAGATAGAATTGCTGGAGGCTACCGGCCCTGGCAGTCCTATTGCGCGCTTTCTTGAAAAAAAAGGGGCGGGTATGCATCATATTGCCTTTGAGGTGGACAATATCGAGGCGGAAATGCAACGATTGGCCGCGGCCGGTTTTACCCTGCTACAGGACAAGCCCAAACCCGGGGCGGACAATAAGCTGATCTGCTTCCTGCACCCGAAGGATACCAGCGGGGTGCTGGTGGAGCTGTGCCAGGAAAGGCGCTAAGCAAGTAAATACGCTATATTCCGGCAGCAGGGCACGCCTATCCCATTAAAGGGGGATGAACAGGCATGTCACAGTAGTCGCAAAGCAATTGCAAGGGAGTTGCAAGGGAATGGCATGGGATTGAATAGAATACCTTGCTGATTACCAGTTATTTGTTTGTGATAAAAAATTTTCCATTTTAGTAAATCCAAACATGAACCCGTCACGTAAATAAATATATCAGCGCAACGGGAAAACCGGGATTGCTGAACAAAATGCCAGGCAGCGTGTTGTATTAGTAATGAGTAAGGGCATTTAATTTATTTATAACTACCGAATTTCGAGAGTGTTTACAGATATTGGAAAAGTACAATAGAAGGTGCTTTTTCACAAAACGAACTCTAAAGTTGGCATAGGTTATGAACACCTGCGGGTTTTTTAGCTTGCAGGTCTTTTTTTTATGGGCCTACCACTTTTTCCATTCCCACGCTCCGGGAGCCTTTTACCAGGATGGCGGTATCCTCAAACTGTTGTTGCTGTAACCATTTGGCTGCCTCCGTGGCATTGTCCAGGTACAGGTAGGGATGCTGTGCCTTGCTGAAATCGCCGCCTACCAGCACTACTGCGTGCCAGTGGTAGCGCTGCAGCAGGTCCACGAGGGCCTGGTGCTCCTTTATGCTGTCCTGCCCCAGCTCCATCATGGCGCCCAGCAGCAGCACTTTTTTAGGCGCCCGCAGGGCAATGAAGTTCTCCACTGCCGCCTGCATGCTGGAGGGGTTGGCATTATAGGCATCCATAATAATGGTATTGGAGCCCTGTCGCACCACCTGGGAGCGGTTGTTGGAAGGTACATAGTCCTCAATAGCTTTTTTCACCGCCGGCCCGGGCACGCCAAAGTACAGCCCCACTGCCACTGCCGCCATTACATTGGGGAAATTATAGGTACCCGTGAGGTGGGTGTGCAGGGTGCCGATACCTTCCTCCTCCTCTACCGCTACGCCCAGGAACGCTGTTTCCGCCAGGGGGTGGCCGGTAAAGTCCGCGTCCTTTTCCCCGTAGGTCACTATTTCCAGCATGCCTTTGGCCATGTCCAGCAGGTAGGGGTAGTTGCTGCACGCAAAAACAGTCCCGTCGTGCTCCCGTAAAAAATCATACAGCTCGCCCTTGGCTTTTTTTACGCCTTCCTCCCCGCCAAAGCCTTCCAGGTGGGCCTTGCCTATGTTGGTGATAATGCCGTGCGTGGGCCGGGCCACCCGGCAGTAGCTTTCAATTTCGTGCTGGTGGTTGGCCCCCATTTCAACCACGGCTATCTGTGCGTCCATGGGGATGCTCAACAGGGTAAGGGGCACGCCAATGTGGTTGTTGAGGTTGCCTTTGGTAGCCACGGTCTTATAGGTGGTAGCCAGTACGGCGCTGATCAGCTCCTTGGTGGTGGTTTTGCCGTTGCTGCCGGTAATGGCCAGTATGGGAATATTCAGTTGCATGCGGTGCCAGAGCGCCAGCTCCTGCAGGGTATGCAGCACATCGTCTGTCAGCATCATTTTTTCCGGGCGGGTATAATGGGCCGGGTCATCTACCACGGCCAGGGACGCCCCCATGTCCAGCGCCGCTTCCGCATAGGCGTTGCCGTTAAAATTGGGCCCTTTGAGGGCAAAGAAAATATCGCCGGGTTGCAGTTTGCGCGTATCCGTTTGAACAGCAGGATGTTGTTTATATCGTTCGTAGAGCTGGTCAATATTCATAACTTACAAATATATTTTAATTATAATTTAAATGGCCGGATCGCGTTATATCTCCCGGCCGAGGCAACGCTTTGGAAAATACCTGCGTATAGATAACGGAACCGAAATTACTATAGTTAACAATTTAAAATCAAATAAACATTCATTCATCTAAATCCATTTTCTGACACATGAGGACATATCTTTTATTGACAAGCCTGTTGGCTATTGCCATCTATAGTTGTACGAACAAGGAAGCAGCGGCGCCGGATACCGGCCCGGTAGTGAACAACTGTGACACCCTGCAGATCTCCGCCGCCTTTGTATACGGCGTGATACAGTCTAACTGCACGTTCTGTCACAGCGGCAGCACGGCGCCCAGGGGCGCGGATTTTTCCACGCAGGACAAATTTGAAAGTTTTGTGAGCAGCAATGAAACCACTTTCAGGCTGCGGGTATTGAGCGCACAGGCAGACATGCCGCCTTCCGGCGCATTACGGCAGAGCCTGCGGGACTCCATCAGTTGCTGGATATCCAAGGGAATGCCGGAGTAAACGGCCTTTAAACATGGTACAGAACAAAACACTGAAAAAGACAAACTCTAAACAGATGAAGCGATTTTTCTTTCTTATGGCGGCGGCGCTGCTAACGGCGCATGCCTATGCGCAGGACATCTACTCCTGCCGTAATGTGCACCTGTCCTTCTTTTCATCTGCGCCGCTGGAAGACATTGAAGCTAAAACCGACAAAGGTGTTTCCGCCATTAACCTGAAAACGGGCGCCGTGTATTTCAAGGTGCCGGTAAACACCTTCCAGTTCAAAAAGAAGCTGATGCAGGAGCATTTCAACGAGAACTACCTGGAAACGGAAAAGTATCCCTATGCCGAGTTCAAAGGCAAGCTGGCCAACCCGGCCGCCCTTAGCGGCGATGGCACCTATGACGTGACGGTTGAGGGTACCCTGACCTTGCACGGCGTAGACAAAGCCTACCGGGAAAAAGGCACCATTACCATTCAGAACGGGCAACTGACTTCCAGCTCCAAATTCAAGGTGCGCCTGGTAGATCACAAGATAAAAATACCCAGGCTGGTGATCAAGAATATAGCTGAGGTAGTAGACGTGACGGTGCAGGCCACCTACAGCCTGGCCACTCAAAAATAACTAAACAACATTTGGATGAACTGCTGTATAAACAAACCAACAACCATGAAGACAATCTGTCTGTTACTGATTAGCTGCGGCCTGTACCTGGCCGGCCAGGCGCAGGACCTGAGCAAGATGTTCGAGGACTCTACCGCCGGCCACCAGCCGGTGATCGGCACCTTTAAGTCCACCCGTATCATTATGGGGCATTCCAACGAAACCCTGAAAAAGCATGAGCTGGATTTCAGGGTGGCGCACCGCTTTGGCGATATTGGCGGGTCTTTTGGCGGCGGCAAGACCGCTTTCGGCCTGGACAATTCCACGGATATCCGGATCGCCTTTGAGTACGGCATCACGGACGACCTGATGGTGGGCATCAGCCGCGCCAAAGGCTCCGGCGACCTGAGCCAGGTATTTGAAGGGCTGGCCAAGTACCGGGTGCTGAAACAGACCACTGACGATCAAATGCCTGTATCCCTGTCCGTATTCGGCAACGTAACGTTGAGCACCATGACCTCCAGCATTGATGAAACGTCTGCCAGCCATTTCGAGGAGTTTACGGACCGTATGACCTACGTGGCGCAGGCCATTATTGCCCGCAAGTTCGGCGACCGGCTGTCGCTGACCCTGTCTCCCACCTACGTGCACCGCAACCGGGTGGGCTATATGGATATGAACAATATGTTTGCCCTGGGCGGCAGCGGCCGCATCCGCCTGTCCAAGCGCCTGGCCTTTATCGCGGAGTATTACTACCCTTTCCGCAGCCAAAGCAGCAAGGATTATTACAAGGCGCAGGGCATTGAGTTCTTCAATCCACTGGGAGCCGGGCTGGAAATAGAAACGGGCGGCCACGTGTTTAGTGTTAACTTTACAAACTCCACGGCTATACTGGAAAACCAGTTCATCCCCGAAACCAGGGCCTCCTGGCTGCAGGGGCAGTTCCGTTGGGGTTTCAACATTTCACGGAGATTTTCGCTTTTCAGTAAAAAGGATTGGAAAAAATAACCTGCTTTATAAAAGAGGATTCATGGCTGGCCCGGCGGGCTGCCCGGCAACTGGGCGCTCCCCGGGCCGCTATTGTCTGGGGCCGCACCATTCACCTGCACGGGGTGGGGCGGCAGGCGTTCCTGGCCAGCGAGCGCTGGGTAAGGCATGAAGTTTGCCATATCAAACAGTACCGGCAGTATGGCATCATCCGCTTTGTATGGCTGTACCTGCTGGAGCACTGGCGCCGCGGCTACTGGCAGAACCGCTTTGAAGTGGCCGCCCGGCGGGCCGAAGACGATCCGGGGATACTGGAGGGCGTAGAAATAGCGGGGTAGTTGTTAAAGGCTGGTTAAAGTGTGTCGGAATAACACATAAATTATATCCCCGCTGGATTTATTTTCATTATTTTTACGTTAAAGGTAAAAACTGTACTTATGGTAAAAAAGGTTACAGAAGGTATCACCATCAGCGTGGAAACATTCTACCAGCCTGATTATTCCAACCCGGTTGGAAGCGAGTACATGTTTGCTTACCGTATTACGATCGAGAACAACAATACCTTTCCCATCAAGCTCCTGCGCCGGCACTGGTATATCATAGACTCCAACGGTACCCACCGTGAAGTGGAGGGGGAAGGCGTGGTGGGCGTACAGCCGCTGCTGGCCCCCGGCGAAAGCTACCAGTACGTATCCGGTTCCAACCTCCGTACGGAGATCGGTAAGATGTATGGTACCTACCAGATGGAGAACCAGCTCAACAAGAAGCTGTTTGATGTAAAGATACCGGAGTTCCAGATGGTAGTGCCGTTTAAGTTAAATTAACGCGGCCGGTACTTTGACTCACTGAATATTTTCACCAGATCCTTATCGTCCATTAATTGCTGCAGGGTCACCTCCGGGTGTCTTTCCATGTACTTCCGGACGATCTGCAGCCCCACGAAATAGCCGATGCGCCCCGGCGCCCCGGGCGGCATGCCCTGCGTGGAAGGCCCGTCGCCAATAAAGTGCATGGTTTCCTGCCAGTCCGTTTTATACAGCAGCTCGTTCTGTATAAAGTATTGCCAGATCATCATTTCATTATCCTCGCACCATTCCAGTTGGGCTTTCGTATAGCCTGTTCTGATAGTGTCCGGCGTATCGGGCAGCACCTGTTCCAGCAGGTATTGCTCCCGGCCCGCGGCCACCATCAGCTCTACCAGTTTGGCGCCTGCACCGGGCATGGGATACTTTTGCTGCGCCAGCGCCTGCATGCAGTTGGTGGTAATGTATTCCCGGGAGAAACGACGCACCATATAGGCCGGGTAGTCCGGCAGGCTGGCGTAAACGGGGAAATCGCCGCCCATATACATATCCAGTCCTATGCCCAGCAGGGTATCGATGGTAACGGCCCCGTAGTTGCCAATGGCGGAGATAAAAGTGACCACGCGCGGCACTTTAAAAGCGGGGAAATAATATTTCATGTAGCGGAAGCCCTGCGCCAGGTCCTGTTCCAGCCAGCCCAGGTCCGCGAATTTTTGCTGTACGGCCGCCTGCAGGGTGCGGAAGTCATTGTTTACCAGCATCAGCCGGGTTTGCTCCGGGATGCGGTCGGTACTTTCATTATAGGCCCCGAATGCCATAATATGCTGCAGGTAGGCCGGCAGGAACACCGGGTAGCGGGCATGCAGGCTGTCCAGCCCCGCTGCTACCTGGTTGGTATCCACCGCGATCAGGTCCTGGTCAAACCGTGCGATACTAACGGTTACCGGTATATGGCTTACATCCGGCGCTTTCTTACGGGAGGTGCAGGCCGCGCATACCACCAGCAGTAGCAACAGCGGCCGTCCCAAACACGAAATTTTATTGATGTACCTTTGCATGGTTTTTTGAATGAGGGGTAAAAATATCACTACCTTGTATTAAAAAAAAGATAAAATTATGCGAAAGGCTGTATGGATACTGGCATTATTGGCTATCGGCACGTCAGGCAGGGCACAGCAGCGGTTTTCACTGGAGCGGGTACGGCTGGGCTTCCGGCTGGACCCCATGATATCGGTACTGAAGCCACAGGAAGCAGGCGCAGACCGGAACAGCGCCCGGCCGGGCCTGAACTACGGGCTGATGGTAGACTTTTTGCTGAATGAAAGAGGCAACTATGCGTTTGCCACCGGCCTGCACATCAGCATGGGCGGCAGCACGCTGAAGTATGACGCCGGCAAAGGGCTGGAACAGTTCCGGGCGGCTCCTGCGGAATATAAGATGAAGGTGCAGCACATCGAAATACCGCTTACCCTGAAGCTCAGGACCGCCACTACCGGCTACCGGGACCTGGCTTTCTGGGGGCAGTTCGGCACCTACCTGGGCGTTCCCATCCGGGGCAGGGCGGATGTGACCACCCTGGACCAGGTGTATGAAAAGGAAAACGTGCTGCGGGACCTGAACAAAATAAACGCCGGCATGCTGTTGGGAGCCGGTATTGAATATCCCCTGGGCGGGGAGCTGACCGCCCTGGTAGGCCTCAGCTTCCAGAACGGGTTGGTGGACCTGACCCGCAATGCAAAGTGGGACGACGGGAAAGTGAACATGAATAATTTTGCATTGAGACTGGGCATCTATTTTTAAATATTGAAAGGGAAAAAGGAGAAGGGAAAAAGAAAAGGAGAGTGAATCTGCTCCTTCTTTCGCTGCTTTTTCCCTTCTCCCTTCTCCTTTTTCCCGTTATATTTTACATTTCTTATATGAAAATTTTATTGGCGCAGCAGAACTATCACATCGGCAATTTTGAGCTGAACACGGAAAAGATCATCAGCGGCATACAGGCCGCCATTGCACAGGGCGCGGACCTGGTGGTGTTCTCGGAGCTATGCGTATGCGGTTACCCGCCCCGCGATTTCCTGGAGTTCGAGGACTTTATTGCCAAGTGCTACGCCGCCATTGATACCATAAAAAAGCATTCCGACCGTATAGGCGTAATAGTGGGAGCGCCCTGCCGCAACCCGCAGCGGGAAGGGAAAGACCTGTTCAATGCGGCCTGGTTCCTGCACGAAGGGGAGGTGAAGCAGGTGGTGCACAAGACCCTGCTGCCCACCTATGATGTGTTTGACGAGTACCGTTATTTTGAGCCGGCCTTTGAGTGGAATGTGATCCCCTTCAAAGGCAAAAAGCTGGCCGTTACCATCTGCGAGGATATCTGGAACCTGGGCGATAACCCGCTGTACCGCATTTGCCCGATGGACCACCTGGTATTGCAGCAGCCCGATGTGATGATCAACATCTCCGCCAGCCCCTTTGATTATGATCATGACCAGGACCGCAAGGAGATCATCCGCGCCAATGTTATGAAATACGGGTTGCCCATGCTTTACAGTTGTACGGTGGGCTCACAGACGGAGATCGTGTTTGACGGCGGATCGCTGGTGTTTGATGCGCAGGGCAATATCGTAAAGGAGCTGCCTTATTTCGGGGAAGCCACGCACCTGGTGGACCTGGACGCCCTGCAGCAGTCGGCTGCGCCGGCACCACATATACAGCACACGCCTGTTAAGGAGCTGGTGCCGGAGTATAACATAGACCGTATTTACCAGGCGCTGGTACTGGGCATACGGGATTACTTCGGCAAGATGGGCTTTACAAAAGCGATCCTCGGCTCTTCCGGCGGGATAGACAGTGCCGTTACGCTGGCCATTGCCTGCGATGCGCTGGGAAAGGAGAACGTGCGCGCCATCCTGATGCCTTCGCCCTACTCTACCGAACATTCCGTGGACGATGCGCTGGCCCTGTCCGCCAACCTGGGCAACCCGCATGACGTGATCCGCATCAATGAGATCTATGAAGGTTTCCTGCATACGCTGGAGCCTTATTTCAAGGGGCTGCCCTTCAATGTGGCGGAGGAAAATACGCAGTCGCGCATACGGGGCAACCTGCTGATGGCCCTGGCAAACAAGTTTGGGTATATCCTGCTGAACACTTCCAACAAGAGTGAGTTAAGCACCGGCTATGGCACGCTGTACGGCGACATGGCCGGCGGTCTGTCCGTACTGGGCGATGTGTACAAGATGCAGGTGTATGCGCTGGCCCGCTACATTAACCGCAACGGGGAGGTGATCCCTTACAATATCATTGACAAGGCGCCCTCTGCGGAGCTGCGGCCCAACCAGAAGGACAGCGACAGCCTGCCGGATTACTCCATACTGGACAGCATACTGTACCAGTACATAGAGCGGCGGCAGGGCCCGCGTGAGATCATTGCCCGGGGCTTTGACGCGGCACTGGTAGCGCGTACGCTGAAGCTGGTGAACACCAATGAGTACAAGCGCAACCAGTTCTGCCCCATCATCCGCGTATCTTCCAAAGCTTTCGGCGTAGGCCGGAGAGTGCCGATCGTGGGAAAATACCTGAGTTAATTATCTTTGCCAAAATTTAAAAAATGTTACAGGTTCCGTTCATTCGTCAAAATAAGGAATTCGTATTGGAGCGGCTGGCCCACAAGCAGTTTAAGGAATTGAGCTTGGTAGATGAGGTGCTGGCGCTGGATGACAAGCGTAAACAACTAACCATGGCCTACGATGACACGCAGGCTAAAATAAAGTCCGCATCCGAGGAGATCGGCAAGCTGATGAAGCAGGGCCAGCGGGAGGAAGCGGAACAGCGCAAGGCCGCCGTGGCAGCACTCAAGCAGCAGCAGCAGCCGATCAATGATGAACTGAATGCTACGGAACAACTGCTGCATGATACCCTGATCAAGCTGCCCAACCTGCCGGCCGCCGCAGTGCCTGCCGGCCGGACGCCGGAGGAGAACGTGGAAGTGCGCCAGGGCGGCAGCACACCCGCCCTGCCGGCCAACGCCCTGCCGCATTGGGACCTGGCAAAAAAATACGACCTGATCGACTTTGAGCTGGGCAATAAAATAACCGGCAGCGGGTTCCCCGTGTACAAGAACAGGGGCGCCCGCCTGCAGCGCGCGCTGATACAGTATTTCCTGGACTACAATATCAATAACGGCTATACGGAGTATCAGCCGCCTTACCTGGTAAATGCAGATACCGCCTACGGTACCGGTCAGTTGCCCGACAAGGAAGGACAGATGTATTTTGTGGGTGAGGACAAGCTGTACCTGATACCCACTGCGGAAGTGCCGGTGACCAATATTTACCGCGACGAGATACTGAAAGACACGGACCTGCCCATCAAAATGACGGCTTACACCCCCTGCTTCCGCCGGGAGGCCGGCTCCTACGGCAAGGATGTGCGGGGCCTGAACCGCGTGCACCAGTTTGATAAAGTGGAAGTAGTGCAACTGGTACACCCGGAAAAGTCCTACGATGCGCTGGAGGACATGGTGGCGCATGTGGAAGCCCTGGTGCAGTCCCTGCAACTGCCGTACCGCATCCTGCGTTTATGCGGCGGCGATATGGGTTTTACCTCCGCGCTTACCTACGATTTTGAAGTGTACAGCGCCGCCCAGCAGAAATGGCTGGAAGTAAGCTCCGTATCCAATTTTGAGGCCTACCAGGCCAACCGGATGAAGATCCGGTTCAAGGACGGCGGGGGCAAACCGCAACTGGTGCATACGCTGAATGGCAGCTCCCTGGCGCTGCCCCGCATACTGGCCTGCATACTGGAAAACAACCAGGCGGCAGACGGTATCCATATTCCCCCGGTGCTGCAGGCCTACTTCGGTTCCGGTAAGATAGGCTGATGCGCCTGTCTTTAAATTATTTTAACTTTTTGACAAGGTTACGTTTTACGTAAGGGCGTATAAAAGGAAAAACATCCTGTTATGCGCCCTTTTCTCTATTACCTGTTAGTACCTGTATTGACCCTTGCCGCCTGCCAGGCAGGGGAGCACCATGCAGCCCGGGAAGCCGCCGTCTATGATGCGGCCGCAGATTCCACCACTTTTTCCAATGATATGGCCGCCCTTAACTCCCCGTCCAGGAAAAGGGTGCGCAGCGCCAATGTGCGTTGCCGCGTGCCCGATGTATTCACCGCCACTTTACAACTGGAGCAGGCGGTGAACGGCATGAGCGGCATCGTGGTGGAAAGCAGCCTGCAAAATTCCTTTGGCCCGGTGCAGGACCTGCCCTATACCCGGGATTCGCTGAAACGGGTGCAGCTATATACGCCCACTGCTTTCCTTACGCTGCGCGTACCGGCAGCGGGGCTGGATTCCGTAGTGGGTATGCTGACCGCGATGGCATCTTTTGTTGACCACCGCAGTATGAAAGAAGAGGACAGAACGCTGGCCTACCTGTCTAACGCTTTAAAGAATAAAGCCAGCGGCAGCGCCGGTATTACGCCGGGTAAGCAACATACCCCGCTGGATGTAGCCGCCTACCAGGATGCGCAGAAAGCCAAAGCGATAGACCGCAAGATCGCCAACCTGGCTATCCTGGACGATGTGAACTATGCCACCTTTACCGTGCAACTGTTCCAGGCGCAAAGGGCCGATATACAGGTGGTAGTGAATCCCGACCGTATTACGCGCGCCGGGTTTGGAACGGCTGTATTGACGGCTGTTGGCAACGGCGCCGATATGCTGAGGGAAACAGTGCTTTTTATACTGCAGTTATGGCCTTTTGTGCTGCTGGCGGCCATTGGCTGGGTGATCTATAAAAAGCGGCGTTTCCTGGCGATGCACTAACAATAGTTTTTGGTATTTTACGCATATGCGACACTTTTTACCCAACGGCCAGGAACTATTGATACGGCCGGCCACGCTGGAGGATGCGCCGGCATTGCTGCAGAACTTCCGCCGGATGGTGCAGGAAACGGATTTCCTGATGTACACCATGATGGAAGCGCAGTCGCTGGATGTGCAGTCGGAACGGGGCTTTATACAGTCCTTTGCCGACAACAGCCGGCATTTGCTGCTGCTGGCAGAGGTGGAAGGCGATATTGCAGGATCGGTGAGCGTGCGGCAAAGCGCCTTCCGGAAACAGCAGCATATGGGAGAGATGGGCATTGCCGTGCGGCATGCTTTCTGGAACATGGGCATCGGCCGGCGACTGATGACCGCTATGCTGCGCTGGGCCGCAGAGCACCCGGTTATGGAGATCATTTATTTTAATGTGCTGGCCAATAATGAGAAAGCCATTCAACTATACCGTAACTTCGATTTTATAGAATGCGGCCGCCAGCCCGCCGGCATCCGGCAGCCGGACGGCACCTATGTAGACCTGGTACATATGTACAAGCGGGTGAAGTAACCAGCATTTAGCTAATACAACATGCACACCTACAGCGGGAAATATTATAACAGCCTGACCGATACCACCGTAGCTGCCGAAATTACCCTGGCAGCCAAACAGATCACCATTACCATCAAAGATGAAAACGGCGCGGACCGGCAGGTGCACTGGTTCTGGGAGCAGGTAAAACCCGGCGACCGCCATACCCTGCACTATCCCGGCTACCCGGCGCAGACCATTACCGTGCAGTCGCTCACCTTTGCCGATGCGGCGGCTTTTTTCCTGCAGCGCAGCAGGCGCCCCGGTTTTTTTGCCAGGCGGGGAAGGCTGATCATAGCCGCCGTTGTCCTCAGCGTAATCTCCCTGGTGGCGCTGGCGTATTTCTGGTTCATTCCCTTCCTGGCAACCCGTATTGCCAACAATGTACCTGTCAGCTACGAGGAAAAGCTGGGCCAGAGCAGCTATGATGCGCTGATGCGGCAGTACCAGGCAGATACCGCGGCCACGCGGCTGGCCAATGATTTCTTCCGGCAAATGCAGGTCAGCACCCGCTACCCGGTGCACATCACCGTGGTGCAGGAGAAGCAGTCCAATGCCTTTGCGCTGCCGGGCGGGCATATTATCGTATATGACCAACTGCTGCATGAAATGCGGCATTACGAGGAGCTGGCCGCGCTGTTGCTGCATGAATATGCGCACGTGGAGCGGAGGCATACCACCAAGACCATTTTCCGCAGCATGGGCACCTATATGTTCATCTCCCTGTTGTTTGGCGACCTGAGCGGCGCCGGCGCCGTAGTGGTAGAAAACGCCAACAGCCTGAAAAGCCTGCAATACTCCCGCCGCCTGGAGAAGGAAGCGGACCTGTACGGGCTGCAGTTGCTGCAGGAAAGGCACCTGAACCCGCAGGGGTTTGAGTGGCTGTTCAACACCCTCAAAAAACAGAACGGCCTGCAGCCGTCGGAATGGCTGAGCAGCCATCCGGACCTGGACAATCGCATCCGTTACATCCGCCGTCATACCAGGGCGGAAACCATTACCACCGATAGCAGTTTGTTGCGTATCTTTATATCCTTAAAGAAATAACGATGCAACGATATGACCGACAGGTAAGACTGGAAGGCTTTGGCCCTGCCAAACAACAGGCGCTGCGGGAGGCCGGCGCGTTGGTGATCGGCGCGGGGGGGCTGGGCGTGCCCGTGCTGCAATACCTAACGGCAATGGGTATAGGAAAACTGGGCATCGTGGAGCAGGATAATGTTTCCCTTACCAACCTGCAGCGGCAGGTGTTGTATACCACCCAGGACGAAGGTAAGCCCAAGCTGCCACTGGCCGTGCAGCGCCTGCAGCAGCTCAACCCGGAGGTGCGCTTTGTGCAGCACCCGGAGTTCCTGGTACCGGACAATGCCTTGTCCATTATTGCGCAGTATGATGTAGTGATAGATTGCTCTGACAATTTCGGCACCCGTTACCTGGTGAATGATGCCTGCGTGATCCTGGATAAGCCTTTTATTTACGGCGCTATTTATAAATACGAAGGGCAGGTAAGCGTGTTCAACCACCGGGGCAGCGCCACATACCGCTGCCTGTTCCCGGAAGCGCCGCAGGCCGGCGATATGCTGAATTGCAGCGAAATAGGCGTGCTGGGCGTGCTGCCCGGCATTATTGGCTGCTACCAGGCCAACGAAGCGGTAAAGGTGCTTTGCGGCATTGGCGCGCCGCTGGCCAACCAGTTACTTACCATAGATACGCTGTATAACGCCCATCATATTTTTGAAGTGAAGCCGGTACCGGGCAATCATGATATCCGGGAGCTGCAGGCCGATTATGCGCAGGGCGTATGCGCCCCGGGCGCCATACAAAGCCTGAGCGTACAACAACTGCAGCAGTGGCTGGGCTCCGGCAAACCCCTGCAGCTACTGGATGTGCGGGAAATGGATGAATGGGACATCTGCCACCTGCCGCAGGCGCAGCACATTCCCATGGGAGCGGTGCCCAATGCGATGCAACATTTGCAGCAGCACGTGCCGGTGGCGGTATTGTGCCATCACGGCATGCGCAGCCGCATAGTAGCGCTGCAACTGGCGGAGGCCGGCTTTCAATCCGTATTCAATGTAGAAGGTGGCATTCATGCCTGGGCGGAAGAGATTGATGATAACATGCTGATCTATTGATACCCACTGCTTATGGTCATAGAGCTTTGTCTTTTGTTTTTCCTGATCGCATTACTGTATTCCTCTGCCGGCTTTGGGGGCGGTTCCAGCTACCTGGCGCTGATGGCGCTGTGGGGCATTGATTTCCAGTTGATGAAATCCACCGCCCTGCTGTGCAATGTAGTGGTGGTAACGGGCGGGGTGTATCATTTTTACAGGAGCGGCCACCTGCCGCTGAAAAGGGCCTTGCAGCTCAGCCTGGTGAGTGTGCCGATGGCTTTTGTGGGCAGCTACCTGCCGCTGAAGCAGGCCACCTTCTTTTTACTGCTGGGCATTGCGCTCACGCTGGCGGCGTTGTTCATGTGCTACCGTCTTTTCTTTGAGAAAAGCTACATGCCCGATCCGGACCGTTCTCAAAAAGTTTACAAGTATGGTATAACGGGTATGCTGATCGGGGTGCTGTCCGGTATGACGGGGATTGGCGGCGGTATTTACCTGGCGCCTATCCTGCGCCTGGGGCGGTATGATACGGCCAAGAACATTGCTGGCCTCTGCAGTTTCTTTATACTGGTGAATTCCATTGCCGGCCTGCTGGGACAGGCGGCGAAAGGAGAGATCGTGTTTTCCCCGCATTTTGCCCTGCCGCTTATGCTGTCCGTGATCGTGGGCGGGCAGATCGGCTCCCGCATGAGCGCCGGCTGGCTGAAGCCACGCTGGGTGGAGGGCGTAACGGCGCTGCTGATATTGTATGCGGGGGTGAGGATGTTGTGGCATTAACCCCCTATCTCCGACATGCTCACCATCCGCTCATTATCCGCTTCCGCTTCAAATCCATTGGCAAAACGGCGGTGAATGGCCTGTTGCACCGCTTGCATTAAATATTCGTCCGTAGCGCCCTGCCTTAACAGGTCCTTTACATTGATCACATCTTTACCATAGAGACAGGTTTTCAGCCCGCCGGTAGGCGTAATGCGGATGCGGTTGCAACTGCCGCAGAAAGTGCGGCTGTAGGCCGGTATCACGCCTACATGGCCCTGGTGGCCGGGAATATGGTAGTTGAGGGAGGTGGCATTGGGCGCATCGGGTATCTTTTCCAGGGGGTACGCGCTGCGCAGGGTATCCAGGATATGCTCATAATGCCACAGCGGACCGGAAAAGGATTTGCCATGGCCGTTAAAAGGCATTTCTTCTATGAAGCGCACGCCCAGGGGACGGTCTTTGGTCAGTGCGGCAAAAGCCAGCAGCTCGTCCGTATTCACGCCATCCATCACCACGGTGTTTATTTTTACCTGCATGTTGTACTGCAGCAGCGCTTCCAGGGTGTCCATTACTGCATTAAATTCATCCCGGAAGGTAATGCGGCGGAATTTATCGCGTTGCAGGGTATCCAGGCTCAGGTTGATATGCCGGATGCCCAGGTCCTGCAGGGCAGGGATGAAGGAGCGGGTCAGCACGCCGTTGGTGGTAATGGACAGTTGCGCCATGCCGGGGAGCTGCACCAGTTGCTCCAGCAGGTGCAGGAGGTCTTTGCGCAGGAAAGGCTCGCCGCCGGTAATGCGCACCTTGCTCACGCCTTCCACGGCCAGCAGTTGCATCACCCGGATGATCTCCTCGTAGGTCAGCAGCTCCTTCCGTTGCAGGAACTGCATATGCTCCGGCATGCAGTAGCTGCAGCGCAGGTTGCACCGGTCTGTTACGGCCAGTCTTACATAATTGATGGTGCGGTTATGTGCGTCTGTCAGCATTGTTCACTCAGCAGTTATGCCCGGCCAACGGGTTGTCAAAGGCCTGGCTGTCATCCTCGTCGCGCTGGGTAAGGCATTTAAAGTCCTTTTCCACCAGTAGTTTCAGTACGGAGCCATCGGCGTTGGGCAGCTCGCGCTCAATGCCCACCTGCTCCGTTTGTGTCCATTGGTCCACTTCCGTGCGTGGCAGTGAGAGGTGCACCCCGAATGCTTCCAGCTTGATGGCAGCGTTGGCGGTATCTTTGGCCTTGATGCAGAAATGCAGCGCCTGCGGCCCTATTTGCGTGTCTGCCTCCACTTTCCCGGTTTGCTGCAGGGCGGTGATGTCCTGCTTATCCAGCCGGTACCGGATACTGTTTCCCCTGATCCTGATCTTCATAATAGTGCAATCTTCAACTTAACCAAAAATACTATTTTATGCAGGGTATATTGTAGTTTTAAAGCAATAATTTGCAGACAGGTATGAGGATTTTACTATTTGGCATTGCAAAGGACATCGCCGGCGCGCCGGTCATAGAGCTGGAAACGCCTGTACAGCAGGTGGCGGCCCTGCGGGAGCACCTGTACAACCGCTATCCGCGGCTGCGGGAGCTGCGCTCCTGCATGATAGCGGTCAACAAAGTATACGCCGGGGATAACGAGGCCCTGCAGCCGGGCGATGAAATAGCCGTAATACCGCCGGTAAGCGGAGGATGAGGATCATGAACATATTAACCGCCATAAAGGACCATATTACCGTACAGGAGGCCACGGATTTTGTGCAAACGCCGGAATGCGGCGGGGTGGCCGTTTTTGTAGGTACGGTGAGGAACCAGACCAGGGGAAAAAAGGTGCACCGGCTCTTTTTTGAGTGCTATACCCCCATGGCCCTGCTGGAAATGGAAAAGATCGCCCAATATACCCGCGAGACCATGGGCATCCACAAAATAGCCATCCTGCATGTAAGCGGGGAAAAGCTGCCTGGCGATACGGTAGTAGTGATCGCTGCTGCTGCGCCGCACCGGGGCGCTGCCTTTACCGCCTGCCAATACGCCATTGATACCCTGAAGGAAACCGTGCCTATCTGGAAAAAGGAATATTTCGAGGACGGGGAGGTATGGGTGGCGGCACATCCCTAGCCAATTTTTTTCTTCGCTTCCGCCATTTCTTCCGGCGTATTGGCATTGAACTGTTCTACCGCATAAGGATTTTCCAACACTTGTATATCTGTTTGTAATAAAGCCTTGCGGGGGCATTGCTTGCCCGTAGCCACGCTCTGGCGCAATACCTCCAGTCCCCGGGGCTCCCAGATGGCGATGAGCGGTTCCGGTAGCTGGTTGACGGGGCTGATAAAGGCGGTAGCCGCTTTTCCCGGGTTGCGGAAAGCGGCCAGGTGGCGCAGGCTCTGGTGGCTGATAAGGGGCAGGTCGCAGGCCAGCACCAGCCAGGCGGCCTCCGGGAAGGCAGCATGGGCGCTCAGCAGGCCCGCGGCCGGGCCACCCTCTGTTACGCTGTCCGGTATCAGGGGGGCATGGCCTTCAAAAAGCGGCTGCTGGTCCGGGCGGCAGGAAATATACACCTCCGGCACTACCGCTTCCAGCAAGGTGTACAGGTATTGCCACTGTGGCATGCCATGATAGGCAATGCTGCTTTTATCCTGCTGCATGCGGGTGCTGTAGCCGCCGCATAATACCAGTCCTTTTAATGTAGTTGTTGTCACTTGCTGCTGTTGATGATTTAAAATTACGGTACGATCACGTCCCGCTTCCCCCCTGTTTTACTGATCAGTTTTGTTTCGCGGATCACCATCTCGTGGGTAAATACTTTACACATGTCGTAAATAGTGAGCGCCGCTACGCTGGCCCCGGTGAGCGCTTCCATTTCCACGCCGGTCTTGCCCGTGGTCTTCACGGTGCAGCGGACCACGGCTTCCTCCTCCGCCAGTTGGATGTCTACACTGCAATTATCCAGCAAAAGCGTGTGGCAGAGCGGGATCAGCTCCGGCGTTTTCTTCGCGGCCATAATACCTGCGATGATGGCGGTCTGGAACACGGCTCCCTTTCGGGTGGTGATGTCGCCGTTGCTGAATTGGCGGCGCACCACTTCCGGCAGCCAGATGCGGCTTTCGGCAACGGCTATACGGATGGTGATGCTTTTGTCGCTGATGTCCGTCATTGCCGGCCGGTTCTGGTCATCCAGGTGCGAGAACGGCTGGGGGCTTGATGCATTGGCCATAAAAGAATAAATTTACAAAGTCACTCAAAGTTACTACAATGCTGTTAGATGTATCTACCGCTTATGCTGCTGTGATGAATACGGTGCGAGATCTGGGTACGGAGCAGGTGCCATTTACGGCAGCGGCCGGCAGGATATTGCGGGAGCCGGTAACGGCAGACCGGCCTTTCCCGCCGTACCACCGCGTAATGATGGATGGTATCGCCATCAACTTTGAGGAAAGCTATGCCAAAGGACAGACCATTTTCGGGGTAGAGGACATACAGGCGGCCGGTATGCCGGGCAAGCAACTGGCCAATATGGCCAACTGCCTGGAAGTAATGACCGGGGCCGTGCTGCCGGAGCTGACGGATACCGTGGTGCCCTATGAGCACCTGCAGGCTGCCGAGCATGAGGGCTTCCGCCGTTTTACCATTACGCAGCCGGTCAGCAAAAAACAGCATATCCACTGGCAGGGCACGGACGTAGCTGCCGGCGAAACCCTGATCATCAGCGGTACACGGATCACGGCTGCAGAGATCGGGGTACTGGCCACCGTGGGTAAAGACCAGGTGCTCGTGGCCCGCCTGCCAAAGGTGGCTATCATTTCCACCGGCGATGAGCTGGTGGAGGTGACCGATACACCTGCCCCCCACCAGATCCGCCGGTCCAATGCCTGGACCCTGGCCGCTTCCCTGCAGGCGCTGGGCATTGCCGCTACCTGCCATCACGTTGCGGACAACGAGCATGCCATGCAGGAGCTGCTGCATTCCCTGCTGGATGCGGATGTTTGGATCTGCTCCGGCGCCGTATCTGCCGGCAAGTATGACCACCTGCCGCAGGTGCTGGCGCAACTGGGCATGCAGCGTATTTTTCATAAAGTACAGCAGCGCCCCGGCAAGCCCTTCCTGTTCGGCGTGTTCCAACAGGGGCCGGTAGTATTTGCCCTGCCCGGCAACCCGGTATCCGGCTTTATGTGCTTTTACCGGTACATACAGCCCTGGCTGCTGGCAGGCATGGGGCATGAGCTGCCGCCCGCGCCTTGCGCTGAACTGGGCGCCGATGTACTGTTTGATAAACCCCTGACCTATTTCCTGCCGGTACAGCTTGTGCCGCAGCCTTCCGGGCAGTGGCGGGCGGTGCCCCATACCTATCATGGTTCCGGCGACCTGGCCGGCCTGCTGAGGGCGGATGCTTTTATGGAGCTGCCGGCCACGCAGGACAGCTTCCGGGAAGGGGAATGTTTTCCCGTATGGAGATACCGGTAGCAGGTAGCTCTTAGCAGAAAATTAACAGTATTAACAGGCGTCTGGCGTATTGTTTGCGGCACCTGGTTGCTAATAGCTATTTATTAAACCTGGCTGGCTTTTTATTGTCTTAACAAGAAATCTTCATAATATATGGTTTCGGTACCCGAAAAGCTACAGATGCAGCACCTGGCCTGGCGGGCCGGCTTTGGCGAACCATTGCCGGAAGTGCTAAAGTGGACGCATAAACGCCGGAAAGCGGTCGTGCACCGTTTACTGTCCGGTCCTGAAAAAGCGGCGCTGGAGCCGGTCACCGTTATTGGCGCCTCCGAGCTGCCGGACTACCGGAAAATGAAGAGCATGAGCGCGGAGGAGCGCAAGCAGGTGCGGCAAATGAACACCCAGGGCGTAAAGGACCTGAACATTGCCTGGGTGCAGGCCATGATCGGGAGTAACTACCCGCTGCGCGAAAAAATGGCGCTGTTCTGGCACGGGCATTTTGCCTGCCGTACGCAGAACGTGATCTTTAACCAGCAACTGCTGCAGGTGATCCGGGAGCATGCGTTGGGCAATTTCGGGGACCTGCTGAGCGGTGTGTCCAAAACCCCGGCCATGCTGGCGTTTCTGAACAACCAGCAGAACCGCAAGCGACACCCTAATGAAAATTTTGCCCGCGAGGTCATGGAGCTGTTCACCATGGGCCGGGGCCACTATACCGAGCAGGATGTGAAAGAAGCCGCCCGGGCCTTTACCGGCTGGGGCTTTGACCAGGAAGGGCAATTTGTTTTCCGGGAAAAGATCCATGACGAGGGGGAAAAGACCGTGCTAGGCAAAACAGGCCGTTTCAACGGGGACGATATGCTGCAGATACTGCTGGAACAGCGGCAGACCGCCCGGTTCATTACCGCCAAGATATACCGTTATTTCGTGGACGATGTCAACACAGATGAGGCGAGAGTGAACATACTGGCGGATAAATTTTACCAGTCCGGTTATGATATCAGCGCCCTGATGCGCGAGATATTCATGGCAGACTGGTTTTACGATGATATGCATGTAGGCAACCGCATAAAACCGCCGGTAGAGCTGCTGGTAGGGCTGCGCCGCACCATTCCTATGGAGTTTGAGCAGGAAGCCGTGATGCTGTTGTTCCAGGGCGTGCTGGGGCAGCAGTTGTTCTACCCGCCCAACGTGGCCGGCTGGCCCGGTGGGCGTAACTGGATAGACAGCTCCAGCCTGATGTTCCGCCTGCGCCTGCCGCAGGTGATCCTCTACTCCCAGGAGCTGCACGCCAAACCCAAGGAGATCACGCCGGAAATGGGCGAAGGGCAGCGCTACAAAATGACGCTGCAGCTCAATAACACCCTGCGCAAGCTCTACGCGCGCCGTGTGAATGCGAAGGTCAACTGGCAGCCTTACCTGGATACGTACCGGGACATTCCCCGGGAACGGCTGGCCGGTGAAATTGCCGGCTCCCTGCTGGTGAAAAATGCCGGCGCGGATAAACCGCTGCTGGACAAATATGCCGACGCCTCCACCCGCGACAACTATATCAAGACCGTGACCATTGATGTGATGAGCACGCCGGAGTATCAATTGTGTTAATCTAATTGCCAGACCATGTTAATACTAAACAGACGCCGTTTTTTACAGGTAGGCTCCCTGGCTTCCGCCGCCGCCATGATGCCCAGGTTCCTGAAAGCATTTGAAAAGGGGAACCTGGTGCCCCCCGGCAACAAGGTGCTGGTGGTGATACAGCTTTCCGGCGGCAACGACGGGCTGAACACGGTGATCCCTTACCGGAACGATATCTATTACAAAATGCGCCCCGTGCTGGGCATCAAACGGGAGGCCGCCCTCTCCCTTACGGATGAAATGGGCCTGCACCCCTCCCTTACGGGACTAAAGTCCCTGTACGACGATGGCGCCATGGGCATCCTCAACAATGTAGGCTACCCTAACCCGGACCGGAGCCATTTCCGCTCCATGGACATCTGGCACTCCGCCAGCGAGTCCCGCGATTATTGGAGCACCGGCTGGATCGGGCGCTACCTGGATGCGCAGTGCAAGGGCTGCGACAAGCCCACGCAGGCGCTGGAAATAGACGATACCCTGAGCCTGGCTATGAAAGGCGCGTCCAACAAAGGCCTGGCCTTTGTAGACCCCAACAGACTTTACAATACCAGCAACGAAGCCTATTTTAAAGAGCTGATGCATGCCCACGCCCCGCAGGAGCATGCGCACCAGAACGTGGATTATCTGTACAAGACCATGGCGGAAACTATTTCCTCCGCCTCCTACATACAGCAGCAATTCAAAACCTACAAGTCAAAGGAAACCTATCCCCGCACGCCGCTGGGGCGCAATATGAAGGTGATCGCGGAGCTGATCATGTCCGATATCAATACCAAGGTATACTATGTGTCCCATGGCAGCTTTGATACGCATGTGAACCAGCAGGGGCAGCAGGAAAGGCTGTTCAAGCAGTTGGACGAAGCGGTAACGGCATTTGTGAAAGACCTGAAAACGAACAACCGTTTCCAGGATGTAGTGGTAATGACCTTTTCTGAATTCGGGCGCCGGGTGGGCCAGAACGCCAGCGGCGGCACGGACCATGGCACGGCCAACAACATGTTCCTGCTGGGCGGCGGCCTGGCGCGCCAGGGATTGCTGAATGAAGGCCCGGACCTGGCCAACCTGAACGAAGGCGACCTGCAGTACAAGGTGGACTTTAAAAGCGTATATGCCACCCTGTTAGGCAAGTGGCTGGCTGCCGATGACAAGGCCATCCTGCAACAGCAGTACGGGCACCTGGATTTTATCTGAGTTTAGAATGAGCAGTTGTTCCTTTTATATTCCCCCGGCGTTTGCGCCGTCTTTTCTTTGAAGAGCCGCGTGAAATAAGACAGGCTCTCAAAGCCCGTCTCCGCAGCGATCTGCGCCAGTGGCAGATCAGTATTCACCAGCAGGAACTGCGCCCTTTCAATTCTTTTTAACTGGATATAGGAGAGCGGGCGCTCGCCCGTATGCTCCCGGAACAGCCGGGAAAAATAATCCGGGTGCTGGTTGGCCCGCTGCGCCAGGTGCGCCACGGTGAGCGGCCGGTGCAGGTTGGTGAGTATGTAATCAATCGCATCGGATACCCTGGAATGGATCATGGCGGCCGGCGACTGGAAGCATTCCGGCGTGAGAAAGCGCGAAAGCAATTGCAGGATAATGCCCTGCGTTTCCACGTAGGCGGAGAAGGGAGAATAATTGTTCATTTCCCGGAAGCTTTGCAGCACGGGGTATTTTTCATACACCTTCGGATCATAGGAGCTTTTCAGGCCCCGGTCGGGGTTCAGCGCCAGCAGGCGCCGGAAAAGCACCCCGTCTGCCTCCGTAGCCGGCACTTTCAGGATGCGCCGGTTGTTGGCAAAGAGGGAAGCCCCGTCCGGCGCATCCTCTATGAACGAAACGTAATACTGGCCCAGGTAATCTGCGCAATAATAGTTACAGGTAGTAAAGCTGGGGATCAGGTACAGGAAGCCCTTTTCCAGCGTAAGGGAGCTGGCCGGGTTGTACAGTACCCCGCTGCCGTCGTCTATCAGGTAAATACGGTAGAAGGTGCTGGTCACATTGCGGTAATTCCAGCTTTCGTCCAGTTGTACATAGTCGACATTCAGCAGCGAAAACGTGGTTTTTAATACAAGTTTGTTCATAGCTTTCCGTAAGCTGGCAGCCAGTTTTCCCGGAAAATACGCATAAAAGTCGGATTTGTGCAAAAAACCGTGGTGTTTGTATAAGGATTTCCGGCGGGCGCTGTAGTACTTTTAGCATAGTTATTCTTTTACCAAACCTTCCGTCAAGCTATGCACGTTCCACGTTTATTAGTGCTGCTGATAACAGGCTGCTGCCTGTATGCCTGTTCTCCCGACCTGCCGGATGATGTAGCTGCCGCCTATAACACGTTGCCGGAAAAGTTAGATTATAACAAGGATGTAAAGCCTGTGCTGTCCGATAAATGTTTTGCCTGTCACGGGCCGGACAAAGCCAAGCAGAAAGCGGGCCTGCGCCTGGACTTACCGGATGCCGCCTATGCCGAACTGCCGGAAAGCCCCGGCAAGGTAGCCATTGATCCCGGCAGCCTGCGGGGTAGCGAGCTGTTTCACCGCATTCTTTCTTCAGACCCGGATTATAAAATGCCCAGCCCGGAGTCGCACCTGCAACTGAGCGCCCGGGAAAAAGCGGTGCTGGTAAAGTGGATACAGCAGGGCGCTAAATACAAGCCCCACTGGGCATTTGTAAAGCCGGAGAAAACGCCGGTGCCGGAGCTGGAAAAGGAAGGTTATACGATCCACAATCCCATTGACAACTTTATTCTGCAGCGGCTGGAGCAGGAAGGATTAAAGCCTTCCAAAGAAGCGGACCGCGAGCTGCTGCTGCGCCGCCTTTCGCTGGACCTGACCGGCCTGCCGCCTACGCTGCCTGAAATAGATGCTTTTTTGAAAGACCCATCGCCGGATGCCTATGAGAAACAGGTGGACCGCCTGCTGCGCTCCCCGCATTACGGCGAGCAGATGGCCACGGACTGGCTGGACATCGCCCGTTTTGCAGACTCCCACGGCTATACGGTAGACCGGCTGCGGGATATGTCGCCTTACCGCGACTGGGTGATACAGGCCTTTAACCGCAACCTGCCTTATGATACATTCGTACAATGGCAACTGGCCGGCGACCTGGTGCCCCATCCCACAAAAGAAATGATCATTGCCACCGCTTTTAACCGCAACCATCCGCAGAACATGGAAGGCGGCATTATAGAAGAAGAGTTCCAGGCAGAATACGTGGTGGACCGCACCAATACCTTTGGCGAGGCCTTCCTGGCCATTTCCACGGGCTGCGCGCGCTGCCATGACCACAAGTATGATCCCGTTTCGCAAAAGAATTATTACGAGCTGTTCAGCTTCTTCAACAATGTAAAGGAAGCCGGGCAGATATCCTGGGACGATGCCCTACCTACGCCCACGCTCATGCTGCCGGGTAAGGAAAAGGAGCAGGTGCTGCAGTTCCTGCAAAAGCGGGTAGGGGAACAGGAGCAGCAGGTAGCGCAGGCAAAAGCCGCTGCTGCCACCGCGTTTAAGAATTGGGTGCAGGCCGGCCGCTATAAAGAACTGGCCGGTGAAAGCGTTCCACAGGCCGGGCTGCAGGCGCATTACACGCTGGACAATGCCGCTTTCCGTAATAGTGTGCGTCCCGCGCAGGCAGGCGCCATGAAGCGGGAAACCGGTCAGGCCGGCGATGCGCCGGTATTTGCATCGCATAACAATGGCAAGGCCCTGGTGCTGAACGGCGATACCTGGCTGGACCTGGGCACTACCGGCATCTTCCGCCGCTCGGAGCCTTTCAGCATCGGCATATGGGTGAACATTCCAAAAGATTTACAGGAAGGCGTGATCTTCCACAAAAGCCTGGCGGAGCGCCTGTATAATTTCAGGGGCTATCACCTGTACCTGAAGGATGGCCGGCTGGAAGTGAACATGGCCCATACCGCGCCGTCCAACGCCATTACCCGCATTGCCAAAGCACCCATGCCGCGGGATCGCTGGATACAGCTCACGCTTACCTACGACGGCTCTTCCAGGGCCGCCGGCCTGCAGTTGTACCAGGATGGCGCGCCGCTGCCCCTGCAAACCACCATGGACCAATTGACCAAGGACATCCTGTTCACCATCGGGCAGCAGCCCGGCCTGCAGGTAGGCGGCTGGTGGCGGGGCCTGGGTTTCAAAGGCGGGCAGGCGGATGATGTGCTGGTATACAACCGCGTGCTGACGCCGTATGAAATAAAGATCATTGCCGGGAAAGCGCGCTGGGCGGATGTTGCAGGCGCCGCGCCGGAACAACTGCCCCCGGCTGCAAGGCAGGTATTGCAGGAATATTATTGTGCTGCCGTGGACCCCGGCATGGGGAAAGCCCTTGCCGCGCTCACGCAAGTACGTACTATACTGGCGGATTCCACGGAGAATGTACCGGAGCTGATGGTTATGCAGGAAATGCCTGTGCCGCGTAAAACGCATATCCTGCTAAGAGGCAATTATGATGCGCCAGGCCCGGAAGTGTTCCCGAATACGCCGGCAGCCATCTTACCGTTCCCGGAAAAATTACCGAAGAACCGCTACGGGCTGGCCCTCTGGCTCACGGATAAAGACAACCCGCTCACTGCCAGGGTGGAAGTGAACCGCCTGTGGCAGCATTTCTTTGGCACCGGGCTGGTAAAAACAGCGGCCGATTTTGGCAACCAGGGCGAGATGCCCAGCCATCCGGAACTGCTGGACTGGCTGGCCATCCGCTTCCGCGAGTCCGGCTGGGATGTGAAGCAACTGTGCAAGCAGATCGTCATGTCCGCTACCTACCGGCAGGATTCCCGCGCCGCTAAGGTGGTGCAGGAAAAGGACCCGGAGAACCGCCTGCTGTCCCACGGCCCGGCCAACCGGCTAAGCGCCGAAATGATCCGCGACAATGCGCTGATGGCCAGTGGCCTGATCAACCTGCGCACAGGGGGCAAAAGCGTGAAGCCTTACCAGCCGGAAGGATTGTGGGAGATCAACAATACCCATTATGTGCCGGATACCGGCCAGGCGGTCTACCGGCGAAGCCTGTACGTAGTGGTGAAACGCTCCGTGCCCAATCCTACCCTGGCCACTTTTGACGCGCCTTCCCGCAGCTACTGCGTGGCCAGGCGGCAGCAAACCAATACCCCGCTGCAGGCATTGGTAACGCTGAACGATCCTACTTTTATAGAAGCCTCCCGCGTGCTGGGCGAGCAGATGTGCAAAGCCGGCAACAACCGGCAGGCCATCATAGACACTTACCGGAAGCTGACCGGCCGCAGGCCGGCGCCCAAAGAACTGGAGCTGCTCACCGCGTTGCGCAACCAGGAGCAGCAGCGCTTCCGCCAGCACCCGGCAAAAGCCAGGGGCTGGCTGCATACCGGTCAGCACGCCGCAGATAAAAACCTGGCCCCGGCATTGATAGCGGCCAATACCGTGGTAGCCAACACCATCCTTAATTCCGACGCCGCCCTTACCAAACGATAAGCATATGGGACATCATCATCACCACGACGAGATATTCAAGCTGCATACGCCGGATTTCCGGCAGCTCAATAAAAAGCTGGACCGGCGCACCTTTCTCACCAAAACCTCCCTGGGCCTGGGCGCGCTGGCCATGGGATCGCTGCTGGGCCGCGACCTTTTCGGCAGCTCGCCCAAAGCGGCCGCCGGCGCTGCTGCCGGGGCAGAGGCCGATATCCTGAAAGCGCTGCCGCATTTTGCGCCCAAAGCCAAAAGAGTGGTGTACCTCTTTATGAGCGGCGGGCCTTCGCAGATAGAGACCTTTGATTACAAGCCCGGCCTGGCCGCCATGCTGGGGCAGGACCTGCCGCCCTCCGTGCGCAACGGGCAGCGGCTTACGGGCATGAGCGCCAACCAGAGCCAACTGCCGGTGGCACCTTCCATTTATAAATTCAACCGGCACGGGAAAAATGAAACCTGGGTGAGCGAGCTGCTGCCGCATACCGCGCAGGTGGTGGACGACCTGTGTATCGTAAAATCGCTGTATTCCGAAGCCATCAACCATGATCCGGCCATTACTTTTTTCCAGACCGGCAACCAGTTGCCGGGCCGGCCTTCCATCGGCTCCTGGATCAGCTACGGGCTGGGATCGGATAATCATAACCTGCCCACCTTTATTGTGCTGGTATCCAGGAACGGGCAGAAAGATCAGCCTTTGTACGCCCGGCTGTGGGGCAATGGGTTCCTGCCCTCCAAACACCAGGGCGTGCAGTTCCGCGCCGGCGGGGACCCCGTGCTGTTCCTCAACAACCCGGAGGGCTACGATGGCAAAGACCGTAAGGAAATGCTGGAGTATCTTACAAAGCTCAACCAGTTGCAGAACAGCGCCTACGGCGATCCCGAAGTGGATGCCCGCATTGCCCAGTATGAGATGGCCTACCGCATGCAGACCTCCGTGCCCGAAGCCATGAGCATGGCCGATGAACCGGATGAAGTGTTTGACCTGTACGGACCGGACAGCCGCGATCCCGGCACCTATGCGGCCAACTGCATACTGGCCCGCAAGCTGCTGGAAAAGGACGTGAAGTTCGTGCAGCTCTATCACCAGGGATGGGACCAGCATGGCAACCTGCCGCAGGCCATTGCCCAGCAATGCAAAGCCACGGACCAGGCTACCGCCGCACTGATCAAAGACCTGAAAAGAAGGGGCCTGCTGGAAGATACTTTGGTAATATGGGGCGGGGAATTTGGCCGTACCGTATATTCGCAGGGGAAGCTCACCGCCACCGACTACGGGCGCGACCACCATCCGCGCTGCTTTACCATGTGGATGGCCGGCGCCGGCGTAAAGGCGGGTATCAGCTACGGGGAAACAGACGATTTCAGCTACAACATCGTAAAGGACCCGGTGCATGTGCACGACTTCCAGGCCACGTTATTGTACCTGATGGGCATAGACCACGAAAGGCTGACCTATAAATTCCAGGGCAGGCGGTTCCGGCTCACGGATGTGGAAGGAAAGATCGTACAGGGCATCCTGGCTTCATAAACTTTTTAAACAACCTGCAATCAGATCCCATGCATTCAACCAGAAGAGATTTTTTACGCAACACGGCCCTGGCCTCTGCTGTAGCAGTGGCTAAACCGGTGGCCGGTTTTTCCATCCTGCACAAGGGCCTGCAGCCGGACGAAGCGACGATCGGCCACGGCAACTATACCTACAAAGTAGACAAGAACTGGGCAAAGATCAGCGTGAACCACACCCCTTTGTTCAACTGCCATGAAATGGTGCAGGACAGCAAGGGGCGCCTGATCATGCTGGGCGACTGCACCCGCAACAACATCCTGGTATTTGATAAATCCGGCAGGCTGCTGGACTACTGGGGCACCGCCTTTCCCGGCGGGCACGGGCTCACGCTTTCCAAAGAAGGGGGCGAGGATTTCCTGCTGATCACGGATTGCGGCTGGTACCAGGACCGTAGCGGCGCCTGGAACCGGCAGGCCGGCCAGGTGGTGAAAACAGACCTGAACGGGCGGCTGATCTTTGCCATCGGCCATCCGCGCACCATTGGCATTTATAAGAACGACGAGCATTTTATGCCTACGGAAACAGCCGTAGCGCCCAATGGCGACATCTATGTAGCGGACGGCTACGGTTCCGACTATATTATCCAGTATAGCAGCAAGGGCGAGTATATCCGGCATTTTGGCGGGCATCACAATGCTGATAAAGCGCATAACCTGGTGAACGCGCATGGCGTGACGGTGGACCTGCGGGACCCCCGTAACCCGGTGCTGGTGTGCTCCTCGCGGGAAGAGAACTGTTTCAAGGTATTTACCCTGGATGGAAAATTCATCAAACAAATAGACCTGCCGGGTATGTATGTATGCCGCGCCGTAATGGACGAACAGCAGTTGTACGCCGGCGTGTGCTGGTCCAAAGATGCGAAGGGCCAGCGGTTTGACAGCTCCGGCTTTGTGACCATACTGGATGCGGACAACAAGGTAGTGTCCAACCCCGGCGGCGCTGCACCGGTATACAAGGGCGGCGTGCTGCAGCCCACCCTGCAGGCGGCCAACCCGGTGTTCCAGCATGGGCACGACGTATGCGTGGACGATGAAAAGAACCTGTACGTATGCCAGTGGAACGCGCACCACACGGCTCCCGTAAAACTAACACGTGTTTGATGCTGCTGGATATTTTCACTTTTACCGGGCGGCTGCATCCGCTGATCGTGCATTTGCCCATCGGGTTTTTACTGCTGGCCGTACTGTTTGACCTGCTGGCCTACCGGCCGCGCTATGCCTACCTGCGGGCTGCGGTGCCCTTAACGCTGCTGGCCGGTTTTGCCGCCGCAGCGCTGGCCTGCGGGTTCGGCTATTTGCTGTCACTGTCCGGCGATTATGATGCGGGCGTACTGGGCCGGCATAAGCGCTCCGGCATTTTCCTGGCGATTGTGGCAGGTGTATTGTGGGCGCTCACCATTCCCCGCATACGTACAAGATTGCAGTTACCGGCGAAGGCATTTTCTGCGCTGCTGGCCGGCCTGCTGCTGCTCACCGGTTATGCCGGGCACCTGGGCGGCAGCCTTACGCATGGCGATGATTACCTGAGCCTGGCCGTCTTAACAGCACAAAAGCGTGCGCTGCCTGCCAGCGTGGAAGAGGCTTTCATCTACGAGGATGTAGTGCAGCCTATGCTGGTAAAGAAATGCGGGCAATGCCACCGCCCCGGCAAGCTGAAGGGCGAGCTGTCCGTACAGGACCTGGCCTCCCTGCTGAAGGGCGGTAAAAGCGGGCCGGCCTTGGTAGCCGGTCAGCCGGAACAAAGCGAATTGTACAAGCGCATTACCCTGGACCCGGACCACGAAGATTTTATGCCGGCGGAGGGCAAGCCGCCCCTGAAAAGATCAGAGGTAGCCATTATCCGCTGGTGGATAGCGCAGGCCAGCGCTGCCGGCGGAAAGAAGATCGGGGAGCTGAAAGACCCGGCCGCCATACAGGCGCAGGTGGCCGCTTTCCTGGGCCTGGGCGGGACCGCGGCACCGGTAGAAACCGTGGCCGGCGTGGAGCAGCGCATCAACCCGGACATCCCCCTGCAGGCGGATCAGCAGGCCATTGCACGGCTGCGGCAAAAAGGGCTGATGGTGCGCGTTATGCTGCACCAGCCCCTCATGCTGGACATTACCCTGCCTGCCGGTTCCGGCCGGTCCATCAATGAAATAAAAGACGACCTGCTGAAAATAGGAAAGAATATTATCTGGCTCAACCTGTCGGCCAACGGCTTTACGGAAAAAGACCTGGCCTTTCTGCAGGAGCTGACCAACCTGGAAAAGCTGCGCCTGGAAAAGAATCCCCTGGGCGACGGTATCAGTGCGCACATTGCGGCATTGCCGCACCTGGAAGCGGTGAACCTGAATGAAACCCGGATCAGCGAAGCCGCGGTGCAGCAACTGGCGCAGCATTCGCAGATCCGGCGGGTGTATAGCTGGAAAGCGGGGAAGTGAGCGGCTAAAAAGCAAAAGTGCAGATGATTTACCCGAAGGTTATCATCTGCACTTTTATTTTGATCTTTAATGATTAGTTCGTTTGCCGGCCTATCCGGTACAAGGTCCATCCCATCAGTGCAAAGAAAGCAACGGCCAGCAGGTAATAGCCGCCATGCCCCAATCCGCTCACCAGCCCTTCTTCCATATTCAGGGCAGACAGGATGGGCGCGGTAGCGCTGAAGCCTGCCAGCATGGCGATGAGCACACCGGCTACGGCGCCGCCGGCCACCAGGCCGGTAGCAAACAGGTTGCCCTTGCCCAGCTCTTCTTCTTCGGCAGACAGGTGCACATTCTTCTTCTTACGCTGGTAATCGATGATGCCGCGGATAGCGCCGCCGATAAAGATAGGCAGGGTGGTAGACAAAGGCAGGTAAGCGCCTACCGCAAATGACAGTGATTTAATACCGCACAGCTCCATGGTAATGGCGATGAACACGCCCACCAGCACAAACTGCCAGTCCAGGTTGAAGGACAGGATGCCTTTGGCCAGTGTAGCCATCAGCGTGCCCTGCGGAGCAGGATAGTAAGCGGAGCCAATGGCATGGCCGGTTACGCCTTCGCTGATCATTTCGGCGGTAGGCTTGTCCAGGAACTTTACCGTTAACCCGATCACTACGGAAGAAACAATAGCGCCTACAAACAGGGCTAACTGCTGGTTGCGCGGTGTGGCACCTACAATGTAACCGGACTTCAGGTCCTGGGAGGTGGCGCCCGCATTAGCCGCGGCAATACAGATCATGCCGCCTACTACCAGCGCCAGCGGCTCGTACACCTTGCCGCTCCAGCCTACGGCAATGAACAGCAGGCAGGTGCCCATCAGCGTAGCGATGGTCATACCGGAAATAGGGTTATTGGAGCTACCGATCAGCCCCACAATACGGCTGGACACGGTTACAAAGAAAGCGCCGAAGATCACCACCAGCAGGCCTACCAGCAGTTTCTGGCCAATGGAGCCGCCGGGCAGTTGAGGCAGGAAAGCCATCAGCACTACCAGCAGGATGCTGCCAATAGCCACCACCTTGATGCTCAGGTCCCTTTCTGTGCGCGGTACTTCCGCCTCGGAGCCGGCTACTGCATTCTTGTCCTTCATGGAGCTTACGCTGCCTTTGAAAGAGGCAATAATGGTAGGGATGGTTTTGAGCAGTGCAATGAAGCCGCCTGCTGCCACGGTGCCCGCCGCTATCTGCCGGATGTAGGCATAATAGATGGCGGCGGAATAATCCGCAAAAGTGTGTGCTGCCGGGTCCCAGTTACCGGTGCCGCCGGGGGTGGCCAGGTTAGCCAGGTAGCCCAGCTTTACCAGTTGGCCGGCAATCACGTCTGCCGGCACCAGGGTAGCCAGCAGGGGAATGATACAGAACCAGGCCAGCACGCCGCCTGCTACCAGCACACCGGAAATGCGGGGGCCTATGATGTAGCCGATACCCATGTATTCCGGGGTGATCTCCCCGCTCACGCGGGCAGAGGGGAAGAAGCGGTTGGTCTGTTTGGTCATATAATAAGGCACTTCCGCGATCACGTGCAGGATCTTTTGCAGGATGGCGTAGGCAAAGGCAAAGCCCAGCCCGTAAAAGGCCGTTTTTGCAAACTCGCCGCCCTTTTCACCTGCTATCAGCACATCGCCGCAGGCGGTGCCTTCGGGATAGGGCAGGGTGCCATGTTCTTTTACGATCAGGGAGCGGCGCAGCGGTATCATCATCAGCGTACCCAGCACGCCACCAAAAATGGCCAGGGTCAGGATGGTGAAATAGTTAAAATAGTCCGCGCTGGCCGGGTCGGACAGGAAGAGGAAGCCCGGCAGGGTAAACACCACGCCTGCCGCAATGGACTCGCCGGCGGAGCCGGTGGTCTGGATGATGTTATTTTCCAGGATGGTGGTCTTGAAAAAACGCCGGCCCAAGGTAATGGCCACCACCGCGATAGGGATGGAGGCCGTAACGGTCAGGCCCGCTTTCAGGGCCAGGTATACGGTGGCCGCGCCAAAGATCACCCCGAAAACGGAGCCGAGGATAATAGCTTTCAGTGTAAGCTCCTTCATTTTTACCTGCGGAGCAACAAAGGGTTTAAAGTTAGTATCTGCCATAATTTATTGAATGGTGTATAATTACGTTATCGAACGCCGTGCATCATCTTCTTCAGCAGGCCGGACAGGAGGAACAGCAGCACAGCGGCTACGCCGGGCAATATCACAAACAACATGAAGAATTCATACAGGTTATGAATGGTGAAGCCGGCAAACTGTGGGTAGTGGGAAGGCAACTTCAGTTCGGTCAACTGCGCCTGCAGCTTATCTGTCAGCGCCACGGTGCCATCCAGGATACCGGGCAGGTTGATGCCGTTTTTGGCCGCCACCTCGTACTTTTCGCCGGTGGGGGGCAGCATGGTGCCCAGGGTGCCGGCCAGCGCATAGCCGGAGGCATTGGACAGGAAGAATACGCCCATCAGCAGGGAGGTGAACCGCCGCGGCGCCAGTTTGGACACGAGGGACAGGCCTATGGGCGACACGCTCAGCTCGCCCAGCGTGTGGAACAGGTACAGTACGAACAGCCAGACAACGCCCATCTTTTCATTGCCCAGGCCTTTTACCTGCAGCGCAATGATCCAGTAACCTACGGCCAGCAGCAGGAGGCCGATGGCCTGCTTTACCGGGGAGATCGGGTCCATTTTGTGCTTCTGCAGCTTGAGCCACAGCATGCTGAAGGGAATGGCCAGGAATATGAGGGTGAAGGACTGCGCGTTCTGTATCAGGCTGGGCGGCATGTTCCAGCCAAACAGGCGCCGGTCCGTCTGGTAATCGGCTATAAAGGTGAGGGAGGAGCCGGCTTGCTCAAAGCAGGCCCAGAAAAATATCACGAAGAAGGATACAATATATATTACGATAATGCGCTGGCGCTCCACCCTGTTCAGCGATTTATCGCTCAGGATCAGGCCGGCCAGGGCAATGCCCGTGCTGTAAATGAAGGAATACAGCAGGTTTACGCCTACTATCTTGTTAAAGATGGCAATGAGCAGCAGCAGGGCTGCTACCGTAAGGGTAATGGCTTTTTTGCTGAACTGGGCCTGGTCCGCCTCCCCGTCGCCGGCAGCCTGCTTTTGCGGCCTGGTGCCTACGGCTTTGCCTTCGGGATTGACCACATACCTGTTCTTCAGGAAATAGAAAAGCACGGTGCCCAGCAGCATGGCGATGCTGGCAGCCAGGAAGCCCCATTTAAAAGCGCTTACCACGCGCACGCCGCTTTCCAGCTTTACGTCGCCTAAAATGGGACAAACGGTGATGCCCAGCAGGGCGCCCACGTTGATACCCATATAAAATATGGTGAAAGCGGAGTCCAGCCGGTTATCCCCTTTGGGATACAACTGGCCCACCATGGAGGATATGTTGGGTTTGAAAAAGCCGTTGCCCAGGATCAGCACACCCAGCGCAACCCACATGATCATCCGCGCGGCAGGCACATTGGTGGCGTACAGGATGGCGCTGGAGAACATCAGCATCTGTCCCAGCGACATGGTAAGCCCGCCCAGTAATATACAGTTGCGGTTGCCCAGGTAACGGTCGGCCACAAAGCCGCCCAATATGGCTGTGAGCCAGCCCATGCCCAGGAAGCCGCCATAGATAATAGAGGATTCTGCTTCCGTAAAAGCCAGCGCATTTACCAGGAACAGGGTTAACAAGGCCCGGTTGCCATAGAAGTTAAAACGCTCCCACATTTCCACAGAAGAGAGCACCAGCAGTCCTTTCGGATGCCGCTTTCGCGTTGAAGAGGTAGGAATAACAGGCTCTTGCATTACAGCAGGTTGACTCATAAATGGCCAGTTTTTGTTCTAGTGTTAGTTAGTCTTTAAGGAATTGTTAAGCGGCAAGATAAAGAAATTCAGGTATCTGCATAAAAAAATGGTGTGTTTGGTTGATTTTTGAGTTTTCTTTGCTAAAAATTTTTTAGAAATCCCAAATTCCAAATCCCAAATTCCAAACCGGCCGGTTGTGTTTACGGATAACACATGGGTTCCCGTTTGGGATTTGGAATTTGGGATTTGGAATTTTGTACTTGGAATTTGTATGAAGATACTCTTACTAGGCAGCGGAGGCCGGGAGCATGCCCTGGCCTGGAAAATATCCCAAAGCCCTTTATGCGGGCAGTTATTCATTGCACCGGGCAATGCAGGCACCGCCCAATACGGGCAGAATGTGAACATAGCGGTGAGCGACCTGCCGCAGCTAAAGGCATTTTGCGTAGAGCAGGGTGTTGACATGGTGGTGCCCGGCTCTGAAGAGCCGCTGGTGAATGGTATTTACGATTATTTCAGGGAAGACGCCGCGCTGCAGCACATCCCGGTGATGGGCCCTTCCAGGCTGGGCGCCCAACTGGAAGGCAGTAAAGCTTTTGCCAAGCAGTTCATGCAGCGGCATGGCATTCCCACGGCTGCCTACCGCGAGTTCAGCGAAGCGAATTATGAAGAAGGCGTAGCCTACCTGCAGCAGCACACCCTGCCCGTAGTGCTGAAGGCCGACGGCCTGGCGGCCGGCAAAGGCGTGGTGATCCTGGATTCCCACGAGGAGGCTATTGCAGAGTTCACGCAAATGATCAAAGCCGCCAAGTTCGGGGAGGCCAGCCGGAAAGTGGTGATAGAGCAGTTCCTCACCGGCATTGAGCTGTCTGTATTTGTGCTCACGGACGGGCACAGCTACCAGTTGCTGCCCACCGCCAAAGATTATAAGCGCATCGGGGAAGCAGACACAGGGCTGAACACGGGCGGTATGGGCGCTATTTCGCCGGTGCCCTTTGCTGACGGGGATTTCATGCAAAAGGTGGAAGCGCAGGTTATACAGCCCACTGTAGCCGGGCTGGCCGCAGAAGGCATTACATACCACGGTTTTATTTTCTTCGGGTTGATCAACGTCGGCGGCAACCCCTATGTAATAGAGTACAACTGCCGCATGGGCGACCCGGAAACGGAAGTAGTGATGCCCCGCCTGCAGAACGACTTGGTAGCGCTGTTCCGGTCCCTGAGCGCCGGCACGCTGGCCCAGGAGTCCATTACGGAAGATCCCCGTGCGGCCGCTACGGTCATGCTGGTATCTGCCGGCTACCCGGAAGCATATGAAAAGGGGAAAGCCATTACCGGCGTACCGCCGCAAAGTGCCGGCCAGTTGGTGTTCCAGGCAGGCACCCGTGAAAGCAAGGGACAATTGCTGACCAATGGCGGGCGGGTGCTCACCATTACTTCCCTGGCAGCCAGCCTGCCGGAAGCGCTGGCGCATTCCCGGCAAACGGCGGAGGCTATCCGGTTTGAAGGAAAGTATTATCGCCGGGATATAGGTTATGAATTTGTTTAGCGCTACTTTCGCACTCATATCCTGGTATGATAGGCGTTACTACAGCAGCTTGATTTTTAACTACTCAGACAATTTTTACAGGAAGGTTACGTTATAGCGGTCCGGACCCCGCAAACGGCCGGTGGAAGGCCAACAGATACAATAAATAAGATTTTTTAATATTTAAGTGTATATTGCTGGAACATCCGATTTTTGCATCGTATATTCGTTGGAATTATTCATTTTTGCATTCTAATTTTTGACCGTATCAAACAATGGGATTTTTTAATTTTTTAACGCAGGAAATAGCGATAGACCTTGGCACAGCAAATACGCTGATTATACATAATGACCAGGTAGTGGTGGATGAACCTTCCATTGTAGCGATAGAGAGAGCGAGCGGCAAGATCGTGGCGGTAGGCAAAAAGGCCATGATGATGCACGAAAAAACGCATGAGTACCTGCGTACCATACGTCCCCTGAGAGACGGTGTGATAGCGGACTTTAACGCGGCAGAAGGAATGCTTCGTGAAATGATCAAGCTGGTATATCCCAAAAAGCCATTATTCTCCCCCAGTTGGCGCATGGTGATCTGCATCCCTTCCAGCATTACGGAAGTGGAAAAGCGCGCAGTGCGCGACTCTGCAGAGCAGGCCGGCGCCAAGGAGGTGTTTTTGATACATGAGCCGATGGCCGCCGCGCTGGGTATCGGCATTGATGTGGAAGAACCGGTGGGTAACATGATCATCGATATAGGCGGCGGTACTACGGGCATCTCCGTAATAGCGCTGGCAGGTATCGTGTGTGACCAGAGTATCCGTATTGCCGGTGATGAATTTACCGCAGATATCATGGAGGCGCTGCGCCGCTACCACAGCCTGCTGATAGGTGAGCGTACCGCAGAACAGATCAAGATACAGATCGGCTCCGCCCTGAAGGAGCTGGATAATCCCCCGGATGATGTGCCGGTGAACGGGCGTGACCTGGTAACCGGTATTCCCAAGCAGATCATGGTATCTTACCAGGAAATTGCGGAAGCACTGGATAAATCCATCTTCAAAATAGAAGAAGCCATCCTGAAGGCACTGGAAACTACGCCGCCGGAGCTGGCTGCCGATATATACCGCAGGGGCCTGTACCTTACAGGCGGCGGCGCCTTGCTGCGCGGGCTGGACAAGCGCCTGGCCCAGAAGATCAAGCTGCCGGTACATGTAGCGGATGATCCGCTGCGCGCCGTGGTGCGGGGTACCGGTATTGCGCTGAAGCATGTGGGCAAATATCCGTTCCTGATGCAGTAAATTTAAAAATTCCAGATTCCAAGATTCAAATCCCAAACGGGAACCGGATGTTAGCCGTACACACAGCCTGTTTGTTTTGGAATCTGGGATTTGGGATTTGGAATTTTCAATTTCAATAAGGTGCGAAATCTGATCATTTTCTTAAGGCGATACTTCAACTTTTTCCTATTTCTGCTGCTGGAAGTGATTTGTATTGTGCTGGTATTCCGGAATAACAATTTCCAGCGCACCGCTTACCTCAATTCAGCCAATAACCTGAGCGGCAAGCTGTACGACCGCTATAACAACGTACAATACTACTTTCATCTCAAGGCCACCAATGACAGCCTGGTGTCGGAGAATGCGCGCCTGCACAACCTGCTGCGCTCCAGCTTTGACAGCATGGTAACCAACGATATTGTTAAAACGGATACCATCCGCCTGTTTAACACTGACTCTGCCCGGCAGGCCGCCGGTACCGCCACCCGCCGCTACCTGTACCGGCAGGCCAAGGTGATCAATAACTCTATTAACCGCAGCGTCAACTACATTACCATTCACCGCGGGCGTTTGCAGGGCATACGGCCTAACATGGGCGTAATAGGTCCCAGCGGCGTGGTAGGCATGGTACGGAGCGTAAGCGATAACTACGCGGTAGTGCTTTCCCTGCTGGCCAAAGGCTCCGGCTCCTCGTCCAGCAACTTTGGCGTAAGCGCCCGCCTGCTCAGGGGCAAGGAAATAGGCACCGTGTACTGGGATGGCGCCGATCCTGCCTATGCCATGATGAAAGATATTCCCCGCACCATTAAGCTGCAGAAGGGGGATACGGTGGTGACCAGCGGCTTTTCCGCCCTGTTCCCGGAGAACCTGCCCATCGGGTATATCGACTCCTTTTCCCTGGCAGACAAGTCCAGCACCTCCTATAACATACGGGTAAAGCTGGCTACCAACTTTTATAACCTGCAATACGTGTATGTGATAGATAACCTGTTAAAGGACGAGCAAAAACAATTGGAGGATTCAACCTACCGCCTGATCAAATGAGCATACTGTTACGAAATATCATCCGTTTTGTGCTGCTGCTGCTGTTGCAGGTATTTGTGCTGAACAAGATACTGGTGCACCAGTTGGTAAGCCTGGAGCTGTACATGCTGTTCATACTGCTGCTGCCTTTTAACATACCCCGCCCGGCGCTGATGCTGCTGGGACTGTTGATGGGCCTGAGCCTGGACATGTTCATGAACACCATGGGCATTCATGCCTTTGCCTGTGTTTTTATGGCTTACCTGCGCCCGTTCATCATCAACATACTGTCGCCCCAGGGTGGTTTTGAAACCAACATGAAAACCCCCTCCATGATCAGCATGGGTATATCACAGTTCCTGATATATATATCCATCCTGGTGTTCCTGCATCACCTGGCGCTGTTCACGCTGGAGGTGTTCGGCTTCGGTAACATAGGCTACCTGCTGCTGAAGATCCTGCTTTCTACCGTTGCCAGCCTGATGCTGATCGTGCTGTATGAGCTGTTGTTCTTTTCCAGGAAATAGCACGATAGTTTAACAAAATAGATAGCGGAGTATATTTTAATTTCGTATAAGGAATCTCACTATAAAGAATAGATGTCTGTTTATAATCAGCCCAGGAGAAGAGTAATACAATTGATCATCCTTGGTATGGTACTGTTGATCGTTACCAGGTTGTTCTTTTTGCAGGTGGTGGAAAAGAAATATTCCAAGCTGGCGGATGCCAATGCGGTGCTGCGCAAGGTGGTATATCCCAGCCGTGGCATGATCTATGACCGCAAGGGCCGTAGCGTGCTGCGGAATGATGTGATGTACGACCTGGTGGTAACGCCTTCCAGCGTAAAGAATATTGATACGGCCTACCTGTGCCAGATATTACAGATAGACAAAGAAGAATTTCGCAAGCGCATTGTCACGGCCATCATCAAGAACGGGCGGGTAAGGCAGTCTGTGTTCGCTTCGCTGCTCACGCCGGACGTATTTGGCAGGCTGCAGGAAAGCATGTACCTGTTCCAGCCGGGTTTTGAGCTGGTGCAGCGGCAAATCCGCTCCTACCCTTATTCCGCGGCGGCCAATATACTGGGCTACATCGGGGAGATATCGTCCTCCATGCTGGAAAAGTCCGCCTACAGCGCTTACCAGATGGGCGATTACCTGGGCATGACGGGTTTGGAGAAAACCTACGAAAGCGTGTTGATGGGGCAGCGCGGTATCCAGTACCTGGTAAAGGATAACCTGAACCGGCCGCAGGGGCCTTATGAAAAAGGGGAGTTTGATACGGCGGCCATTGCCGGCAAGAACCTGCGCCTTTCGCTGGACATTGACCTGCAGGTGCTGGGTGAGCGGCTGATGCGCAACAAGATCGGCAGCATTGTAGCCATTGACCCGCAAACGGGCGGCATACTGGCTATGGTGAGCAGCCCAACCTTTGATCCCAACCTGCTTACCGGCTCCTACCGCACCCGCAACTTCAGCAAACTGTTTGTAGATACCACCAAGCCCTTATTTAACCGGGCCATGCAGGCCACCTATCCACCGGGATCGGCCATGAAACCGCTCACCGCCCTGGTAGCGCTGGACGAAGGCGTGATAACGCCCAGCTTTGGCTTTCCCTGCTCCGGCGGCTATTACAACTGCGGCAGAAGGATCGGTTGTACCCACCACAATCCCGGGCACGCGGCCAACCTGCGCCTGGCCATTGCCAATTCCTGCAACTCCTATTTTGTGCACCTGTACCGCCTGGAGGTAGACGCCGCCAAATGGGGCGGGGTGGAGAAGGGGCACCAGAAGTGGTATGAATATATGAGCTCTTTTGGCCTGGGGCACCGGCTGGGGATTGATATTCCCGGTGAATACAGGGGCTATGTGATCGATACCGCGGGCATGAACAAGCGCTACCCCGGCCGCTGGAGCTCCTGCTCGGAGCTGTATGTGGGCATGGGACAGGGCGCCGTATCCGTAACGCCCCTGCAAATGGCCAACGCCATGTGCATTATAGCCAACCGGGGCTATTACTATATACCGCATTTCGTGGAGAGTATTGACAATGATAACAGCCAGCTCCTGAAAGAATACAAGGAAAAGCATGTAGTGGCGCATATTTCAGACACCAGCTACCGTTCCGTGATATACGGTATGGAGGATGTGGTGGAGAGAGGCACCGGCCGTTCCGCCATTATTGAAGGTGTAGCGGTGTGCGGTAAAACCGGTACGGCGGAGAACAACGCTATTGTGAACGGAGAGCTGAAGAAGCTGAAGGACCACTCTGTTTTCGTGGCCTTTGCGCCCAGGGATAACCCGAAGATCGCCGTTGCGGTGATCGTTGAGAATGCGGGTTACGGCAGCACCTACGCGGCGCCCATTGCCAGCCTGGTCATGGAAAAGTACCTGCATGACACTATCTCTGTGAAACGTAAACCGGTAGTGCAAAGAATGCTGGACTTCGTGACCATGGACCCGGTAGTGCAGGCAAAATCCAAGCTGGACTCCCTGAACGGCGCTACCGCCAGGCTGACAACCGAGCAAGTACTGAATATTTACTTCCCAAATAAAACTAAATGAACGACCGGCAGCAGATAAAGCTTACACAAGGGATTGACTGGCCAGTGATGGGGCTGTACACCGCCCTGGTGATACTGGGGCTGCTCTCCATATTTGCGGCGGAACACCGGGAGGGGGATAACGTGTGGCAGAACATCGTGCACCTGAATAAGAACTATGCCCGGCAACTGATGTGGTGGGGCGTGTCGCTGGTGCTGGCCACCATTATCTGGCTTACGGACAGTAAGTTCTTTACCGCCACGGCCAACCTGCTGTATGCATTCGGGCTGGTGCTGCTGCTGCTGGTGCTGGGCATAGGCAAGGATGTAAAAGGATCGCATTCGTGGCTGGTGATAGGCGGTTTCCAGTTCCAGCCGGCGGAGTTCACCAAGCTATGCACCAACCTGGCGCTGGCCAAGTATCTATCGTCGCTGGAAACAGATTTCACCAAGCTGCGCGCCCGCCTTATAGCGGCCGCGCTGGCGCTGATACCCGCCGCCATCATCATCCTGCAGGATGAAACGGGGCTGGCGCTGGTGTATCTCAGCTTTTTCCTGGTCATGTACCGGGAAGGGCTGCCGGGCATCCTGCTGGTGATCGCGTTCTCCGGTATTATCCTGGTGCTGAGCGCCCTGCTGGTGGATAAGAATATCCTGTTCATTATCTTTTCCGTGATCACGGCGCTGGTCATTTACTTCAACCGGCGGGAGATCAGGCGGAGCCGTGCCCGCCTGCTGCTGATACTCGCGGTGTGGGGCTTCTGCTCGGCCTTTGTTATGTTCGTGGTGCCTTTTGCCTTTACCAAGGTGCTGAAAGATTACCAGGTACGCCGTATAGAGGTGATGCTGGGCAAGGAGAACGACCCGAAGGCCACCTATAACACCCGCCAGAGCATGATCGCCATCGGTTCCGGCGGTTTCTGGGGAAAGGGCTACCTGAAAGGCACGCAAACGCGTTTTGATTTTGTGCCGGAACAAAGTACGGACTTTATATTCTGCACCATAGGGGAGGATTTCGGCTTTGCCGGCAGCGTGTTGTTCCTGGGGCTGTACGTAGCCCTGCTTTTCCGGATCATTTTTATCGCGGAGCGGCAACGATCGACCTTCAGCCGCGTATATGCCTATGGGGTGGCCAGCATTATCTTTTTCCACCTGGCCATTAATATATCCATGACCATCGGGCTGGCCCCGGTGATCGGTATCCCGTTACCCCTAGTCAGTTACGGGGGCTCCTCGCTCATGACCTTTACCATGCTGATCTTTATTATGCTGCGCCTGGATGCGGACCGGCAAATGGTGCTGCGGTAGGAAATACCAGAATCCAAATCCCAAATCCCCAAATTGGTGGTAAGCACCAACATAAACAGCAGGCTGCCTATAGTTTAAGGGATGGCCTCCAATTTTGGAATTTGGGTTTTGGGATTTGGAATTTTCAAAATTGCCCGAAGGGCAATTTTGTATCATGATAGTACAGGAACGTCCATCCTTCCTGCTTTCCCCGCTCCAGGTATTCCTGGCGCAGTTCCATGCTGCGCTTGCCGTCGTAGTCATATTTGGCGATAAAGCGGCTGCGCATCTGTGATATCTGCGGCGCTACATCCCCGCCAAAGAACACCTTATCCTCCCCGTCATCAACCAGGAACACCTGGTGGTAGGGGCAGTGGCCGCCGGTAAGCTCATAGTGGATATAGCCATCAATGGTGCCGTTGCCTTCCGTGAATATGACATTGTCCCGCTGCTGCAGCAGGGCCACATCCTCCGCCAGGTAGGACTTGCCATCCTGCTCAATGGCATAGGCCATTTCCTGCGCATTCACATAATACGTAGCATGCGGAAAGGTGAGGCTGCGCTGCCCGCTTACCGGGTCTACGGTGCTTACGCCGCCGGCATGGTCCTTATGCAGGTGGCTCATCAGCACTTTGGTGACCTCCATGGGATTAATGCCATTGTCAATGAGGTGCTGGTGCAACTGCAGTACACCATCGGCATTGCGGAATCCCAGGCCGGTATCCAGCAATATATAATCGCGGTCTGTAATTACCAGGAAAGGTTGTATCTCTACCAGCAGCGATCCATGATTGCGCTGCTGCATGGTGTCCTTGGTCTCGTCGAAAGGGATGAATCTTTTGGTAGCGTCTACGGTGAAAGATCCTTCTGATAAAGGAATAATACGTGCCATCCCGCAAAAATACTAACTAATGTGCGGATTCCTGCTAGGGTCTTAACCTCCTGGGCCCACGGGTGGCGTTGCGCTCTTTCAACTGGCGTATGAGCTGGGCGCGGAATTCGCGCTCGGCCTTGAATACGGAGCCGGCCTTGCGGGGCGGCAGCGCTTTCAGGAATTCCTGCTTGTAGCGGTTGCGTACATTGACCATCCGCTGCTCTATATCCATTTCTTTCTCCAGCGCCTGCCGGGCGGCAGCATCGTCCTTTTTGTCCTGCTGGCGGTTACGCCTGCGCTCAGCTATGAGCAGCTCCACTTCATGGGTATAGTTGTTATAGAGCGGCCAGAATTTCTGGGCCTCTTCGGGGGTAAGGTCCAGTTGCTTGGCGAGATAGGCTATTTCTGCGGATTTGATCTTGTCCTTCATGCGGGCATGGTCTTTGTCGCCGCCGGACGGGTCCTGGGCCACTGCCTGCATGCACAGGCATAACAAAATCCCGACAATAAATCCTTGTATGTTAAATTGTTTCATTTCTCATCTCAGTTAGACCAGCCGGCACTTTCCAGGTAGTTTTCAATAGCATCCGGGGGCAGGTCGTTCAGATTGGTTGATATCCTGGGCAGCTCATCTGTGGCTACCGCATTGGATACGCCTGAAATAATGGCTTCGTTGTCAAAGGCATCGCTGTGAGCCTGCAGGTAGTCTATGATCTCCTGGTCGGAGATGCCGGCCAACTGCATTTCCAGGCTCCGGGTACCGGTAGTGGTGCTCTGCTGCCGGAGCAGGAACAGGGCGCCCAGGCCTAAAAAGCCTATGAAGCAGGCGGCTGCCACCCAGGCCAGGTAGCGCCGGCGGGAGCGGATGGGCACTACTTTTGCCGGGGCCTCCTGGCTGGCAATGCCTTGCAGGATGCGGCCGGGCAGGCCCTCAAAATAGCCCTGCGGGACGCTCAGGGGCTGCTGCCGGGGTATGCTGCCCAGCAGGGGAGAAAGGGCTTCCAGCTCCTCCTGTACGGCCCCGGTGCCTGCATCTGTCGTGCGGACACGTTGCAGCACCTGTTCCGGCAGAGCGTCAAAATACCCTTCCGGCGCCCGGTAGGGCGGTGCTGAAGGCAGGTCCAGGCCGGGCGCTATTTCCTTCAGTTCATGCACAATATCTTTCCCCTTTCTGTTCATAGTTACTTCATTTGACAATGGCGAAAGACAATAGTTTAATGGGTAATTACGTTATTATTGGCGGCTTTCCGTAATTTTTTAGCTGTTTTTTATGAATTCCTCTATTTTTTTTACGGCATGATGGTACGACGCCTTCAGGGCTCCTTCCGAGGTTTCCAGCACCCGGCTCATTTCTTCATAGGGCATTTCGTCATAATACCGCAGGTTAAACACTACTCTTTGTTTTTCCGGTAAGCTCAGGATAGCTTTCTGCAGTTTCCACTCCAGCTTATTGGCATCGAACTGGCTGTCTGCACGCAGCTTGTTGCCAAGCCCTGTTTCCACGTCTGACAAAGATACCGCAGATTTTCTTTTCTGCTGTTCCAGGAAGGTCAGGCTCTCATTGGTAGCTATTTTGTACAACCAGGTGAAGAGCTGGGCGTCTTCCCGGAATCCCTCCAGGTTTTTCCAGACCTTGATGAATACATTCTGCAGCACATCATTCGCGTCCTCATGGTCTATTACCAGCCGGCGCACATGCCAGTAGAGCCGCTCCTGGTATTTCCGGATAATTTCGGTAAATCCCTTCTCCCTGGTATCCGGATGCCGGTATAACGCCAATAATGCTTTATCATCCTGTGTAACGGCCATAGATCAATGTGCAAATGTGCAAATATGCAAATGTGCAGATGAGCTGGAGGGGAAGCCCTTCACCTATCTGCACATCTGCACATTTCGCACATTAAATAATTATTTTCTGCTCATCGCTTTTTCTGCTGCTGCTGCAATATGTCCTGCATCCAGGCCATATTTCTTCAGCAGGTCCAGCGGTTTGCCGCTTTCGCCGAAAGTATCGTTGGTGCCAATGTACTCGATGGGCACGGGCAGGTGGCGGGCCGCTACCTGTGCTATGCTGTCGCCCAGGCCGCCCAGCACGTTATGCTCTTCCGCGGTAACGGCGCAGCGGGTCTTTTTCAGGGAGGCCAGCACGGCCGCTTCGTCCAGTGGCTTGATCGTATGTATATTGATGATCTCTACGCTGTATCCTTTTTCTTCCAGTATTTTGCCGGCTTCAATGGCGATCCATACCATATGGCCGCAGGCAAACAGGGTTACATCCGTACCCTCGTGCAGCACCTGCGCCTTGCCTATTTCAAAGGGCTGGTTCTCCGGGGTAAAGTTGGGCCATTTGGGCCGGCCAAAACGCAGGTACACAGGGCCCTCGTGGTCCGCAATGGCGATGGTGGCGGCTTTGGTCTGGTTAAAATCGCAGGGCACGATCACCGTCATGCCCGGCATCATGCGCATGAGGCCGATATCCTCCAGTATCTGGTGGGTAGCGCCGTCCTCGCCCAGGGTAAGGCCCGCGTGGGAAGCACAGATCTTTACGTTTTTGCCGGAATAGGCCACAGACTGGCGTATCTGGTCGTATACGCGGCCGGTGGAAAAGTTGGCAAACGTGGTGGTATAAGGTATTTTACCGCCAATGGTCATCCCGGCAGCAACGCCTATCATATTGGCCTCTGCAATACCGCACTGTACAAAGCGGTCGGGGAACTCCTTGATAAAGGCGTTCAGCTTCATAGAGCCCAGCAGGTCTGCAGTAAGGGCTACCACATTCGGATTCTTGCGGGCTGCTTCCAGGATACCCTCTCCGAATCCTGCCCGTGTTTCTTTTTCGTTTAAGGGTTGAATATCTTTTACCATATACCAGTTTCTAATATTAAAGACGTAAATGTAATAATTAATGTGCGGATGTGCATATGTGCTAATTGCTGAGCACCTTGTCCCGCAGGCTTACCTCCCACTGCCAGGCCGTGCGCATCATGTCCTCGATGCCGGTTTTGGGCTCCCAGCCCAGTTGCTCCTTGGCGTGGGTATTATTGGCGTAGATGGCGATCACATCGCCGGGGCGGCGGGGGCCCAGCTCGTAATTAAGCTTTACGCCGGAGATCTTCTCAAAGGCCCTGATGGCTTCCAGCACGGTTACGCCGTTGCCGGTGCCCAAGTTGAACACCTCGCAGTTGCTGCTGTTCTTTTTATCCACCAGGTATTGCAGGGCGCGGGTGTGCGCATTGGCAATGTCCATTACGTGTATATAGTCGCGTATGCAGGAGCCGTCGCGGGTATCGTAGTCATGGCCGAACACGATCATTTTGGGTCTTTTGCCGATGGCCGTTTGCGTGATCATGGGCACCAGGTTGTCCGGCTTGCCCAGGGGCAGCTCCCCGATCAGGGCGGAGGGGTGTGCGCCCACCGGGTTGAAGTAGCGCAGCAGGATGGACTGGGTGCTGTTTACCCGGCTGTAGTCCTGGATGATCTGCTCTCCCATCTGCTTGGTGCGGGCATAGGGCGACTGGGCCTCGCCCAGCGGCGTTTCCTCCACTACCGGCAGGTCTGTGGCGTTGCCGTACACGGAGCATGAGGAGGAGAATACGAAGTTGGGAATGTTGAATTCCTGTATGCACTTCAGTATGTTCACCAGGGAGGTGAGGTTGTTATGGAAATACAGCAGCGGGGAGGCCACGGACTCCGGCACCGTCTTGAGCGCGGCAAAATGGATAACGCCGATAATATCCCGGTTCTCGTGAAAAACGGCATGCGTATCTTCCAGGTTGCAGAGGTCCACTTTGTAATTATGGATCTTTTTGCCGGTAATTTTTTCAATACCGTCCAATAACTGGGTGGTGCTGCGGATGTTACTGTCCACAGATACCACATCAAAACCATGGTTGATAAGGTCTACAATCGTATGCGCACCAATGTAGCCACAACCACCGGTAACAAGCACCTTCATAAATATTAGCGTTTTTTAAATTATACCTTTTGTTTCAGCACGTCTTCCAGGTACTGCCCGTAGCCGCTTTTCAGCAGGGGCTTTGCCAGTTCCTGCAACTGTTCCTTATCAATAAAGCCCTTGCGGTAGGCTATTTCCTCTATACAGGCTATTTTAATGCCCTGCCGCTGCTCTATGACCTGTACAAACTGGGTGGCCTGCATCAGCGAATCAAAGGTACCGGTGTCCAGCCAGGCGGTGCCGCGGGGCAGGATGGATACTTTCAGCTTGCCCCGGCGCAGGTATTCCCTGTTCACGTCGGTGATCTCGTATTCCCCGCGGGCGCTGGGCTGCAGGTCGCGGGCGATGTTCACCACCTCATTGTCATAAAAGTACAGGCCGGGCACGGCATAGCTGGATTTTGGCTGTTTCGGCTTTTCCTCGATGGACACCACTTTCATGTCCGCATCAAACTCCACCACGCCGTAACGTTCCGGGTCCGATACGTGGTAGGCGTACACAATGCCGCCGTCCGGGTCAATGTTGTTGGCCAACTGGGTGCCCAGGCCGGCCCCGTAAAATATATTGTCGCCCAGTACCAGGGCTACTTTGTCGTTACCGATAAATTCCCGGCCTATCACAAATGCCTGGGCCAGCCCGTTGGGCACCGCCTGTTCGGCATACTGCAGGTGAAGGCCGTACTGGCTGCCGCTGCCAAAGAGGCGTTTGAAAGCGGGAAGGTCGTGCGGGGTGGATATGATCAGTATATCCTTTATGCCGGCCAGCATGAGGGTGGAGAGGGGGTAGTAGATCATGGGCTTGTCGTAAATAGGCATGATCTGCTTGCTGATGGCATATGTAATAGGGTGTAAGCGGGTACCGGAACCTCCTGCCAGAATAATACCTTTCATGATAGCAAAGAATTTGGTTAAAGCTAACAGCGATTGATCCGCTATTTAACAAAATCTCACAAAAATAGGGGGTAGATCGGAATTTTTATCAAGAAAAAGTTGGGGCCCGTTACAGTTGATAATTAAGAATTAATAATTAATAATATTCGTTACGCCGGTGCTTCGTTGTAACCACCGTATTGCGGATCATTAATTATTAATTCTTAATTGTTAATTATTTGATGAATATGCTTACTACGTAAAATACGGCCGCGGCCATCAGGGCGCTGATGGGAATGGTCAATATCCAGGCCCAGAGCAGGCTCACGGTAACGCCCCAGCGTACGGCGGAAAGTCTTTTGGTAGCGCCTACCCCGATGATGGAGCCGGTAATGGTATGCGTGGTGCTTACCGGTATACCCAGGCTTTCCGTCATATACAGGGTAACGGCGCCGGCCGTTTCCGCAGCTACGCCTTCCAGCGGGGTCACCTTGGTAATGCGGGTACCCATGGTCTTAACGATCTTCCAGCCACCGCTCATGGTGCCCAGGGCAATGGCGGTAAAGCAGCTCAGCGGCACCCAGTTGGGCACATCGGTAATGCTTTCAATGGAACCGTGCGCCACCATGGCGGCAGCAATAATGCCCATTACCTTCTGGGCGTCGTTGCCCCCGTGGCCCAGGCTCAGTGCAGCGGAAGAGATGAGCTGCAGGCGCTTGAACCAGTTCTCCGCACGGAAAGGGTTGGCCTTTTTACAGATATTAACGATCAGCACGGTGATCACAAAGGCTACCACCATGCCTATAAAGGGCGCCAGCACGATAAAATATACCGTAGGCATTACCTTGGCAAAGTTGATCACGTCAAAGGAGCCGTGGGCGTTGGCGATAGCTGCGCCTATAAAGCCGCCTATCAGCGTATGGGAGGAACTGGAGGGAATGCCGTACCACCAGGTCAGCAGGTTCCAGCCAATGGCCGCTACCAGCCCGCAAAAGATCACTTTCAAGGTAATGTACTGCTCAAATACCGATTTGGCGATGGTATTGCCCACCCGGAACTCCCCGTAAATGTATTTGGACATGAAAAAAGCGGCAAAATTGAATAAGGCCGCCCAAAGCACTGCCTGGAAGGGAGTTAATACCTTGGTAGAAACGATCGTGGCAATAGAGTTGGCCGCGTCGTGAAAACCGTTGATAAAGTCAAAGATAAATGCGAGTATAATAATAATAACAAGAAAAATCATGTCTGGTAAATTACGTGAAAACAGTCCAGCGCCCGGAATCAGGCGTACTTGATGATGATGGTTTCAATCACATTGGCAGAGTCCTCACATTTATCAGTGGCGATCTCCAATGCCTGGTATATTTCACGCATCTTGATAAGCTCCGCAGCGTTTGTTTCTGTATCAAACAGGTCCGCAATGGCCATGTCGTAAATGTCGTCGGCATGGTTCTCAAGACTGTTTATTTTTACACAGGCGTCGGTAATATTGCGCATATTCTTCATGTCCCGCAGCTCCGGTATGGCCTTGTGCAGTTCTGCCACGCCCAGGCCTATCAGTTCGGCCAGCTTACGGATGCTGTCATTCAGGTTGGTTACCTTGTAGAGATCAATTCTTTTGGCGGAGCCGTGGATATAGTCGGCTACGTCGTCCAGGGTGGCGGCGAGGTAGTGGATGTCCTCCCGGTCAAAAGGGGTGATAAAGTTTTGTCCCAGCTCCACGAAGATCCGGTGGGTATAGTCATCGTTCTTATGTTCCAGCCGCTCGATCAGGTGCACTTTGTCTTTCCGGGCAGACAAATCATTTGTATTTACCAGCTCGTTCAACACTTTAGCCATTTCCACCAGGTTGGCTGCTACGTCTTCGAATAATGAATAAAAAACCCGGTCTTTTGGCATAAAAAGTTTAACAAAGGAATTGAAGCCTCCCATATTGGTGTTGTTTGATGAAATTTGCGGCAAAAATAGTTCTCAACATTCATTACCTCCAAGAAAAAAGCTGAATTAATGATTCCTTAACATCTGGTTAATATAAAAGTAATATAACAATTTTTCTTTTGCATAAGGAATTCATTTTATTTAAATGCCGGAAAAACGCCCATTAGATATAGTTGTGATCTCCGATGTGCACCTGGGGATCTACGGATGCCATGCCAAAGAGCTGGTGCAGTACCTGGATAGCATAGACCCGAAAATTCTCATATTAAACGGAGATATTATTGATATCTGGCAGTTCAGCAAGCGATATTTTCCCAAAGCGCATACCAAGGTGATCCGCCGTATCCTGAAAATGATAGGCCGCGGCACGGAAGTGTACTACCTTACCGGCAACCACGACGAGGCGCTGCGCAAGTATGCGGGCTTTGAGCTGAGCAATTTTACCATTGATAACAAACTGATCCTGGAGGTGGACGGCAAAAGCCACTGGTTCTTCCATGGCGACGTGTACGATGTGACCATGAAGAACTCCAAATGGCTGGCCAAGCTGGGAGGAAAGGGATATGATATCCTGATCATCCTCAACCGGCTGGTGAACAACGTGCTGGAACGCATGGGCCGCGAAAAGCTGTCGTTCTCCAAAAAGGTAAAGCATAGTGTGAAACAGGCGGTGAAGTTCATTTCAGATTTTGAGCAGATAGTGGCAGAGATCGCTATTGACAAGCATTTTGACGTGGTGTGCTGCGGGCACATCCACCAGCCTATTATAAAAGAAATGGTGCATAATGGCAAAACCATTACGTACCTCAACTCGGGCGACTGGGTAGAAAGCCTCACCTCCCTGGAATACAGCGGGGGCCAGTGGCAACTGTATCAGCACCCGGTCACCAAAACAAAGGTGGTGTTACCTGACGAGGAAGATGAAACCCCGCTTCCCTGGGAAGTGAATAAAGTCATCAGCTTTCCCGCTCCCTGATATCAGACCTGCGTTACCAACATCTCTACTGCCAACGACTGCAACCGGTTTTGTATAGCACTTTGATTTAATATTATTTTCACAAATTTATAACAAGTGCTTAATATTAAATTAAAAGTAACATTCTAAGTTTGCCGGAATGATAATTATATATAATAGTTGGGGCAAAATAAATGTTAAAGAATGAAGGTGCTGAAGTTACATCCTTTGATGACCATTTCCTTGCTGCAGATGCAGTTTCAACGGCTGCTCTGCTGTAACGTGACCGTGTATGTGCAAAACTCGCTGGCTAATGCCTTTGTTACCCTGCGGGAAGCCGGGTTCCCGGAAGATATGCTGGTAGAATACCCTATTGATGAAACACTGAGCCTCCGCGAATTCGAAGAGGAGCTGGAGGAAAAGTTCAACTTCAGCCTGGAGCTTTGCAGCAAGAAGGACAACAAGCCTTTCACCAATAAAAGCCTGCACCTGTTCCAGCTTATTACCAGTGCGCAGGAAAACGGCAACGGCGCACGGGAGGAAACCGGCCGGCAGTTCGACCTGTCCCTGGAAATGCTCCTGAAGCGGCAGGCGCCCCCCGGTTTTTCATTTTAACAGCATATATGTAGATATCAACACCCTTCATCACCATATTCCTGCACCTTCTCCTTCGTTTTCCTGCTGATTGATAACGATTTTTTAATAATTCCTTAACAATTAACATTCTGGTAACATTGGCTTAACAATGCGATAATAGCCCGGTGATAGTTTTGCGGTCAAATTCTAATAACTGGTGATGAAGATTATACGCAAATCTACGCTTATCCAACTTTGGGCTTTTATATTGCTATTGGGTTTTACGCATAACGTATTTGCAACCACAGACCCCGGGAAAATAACCGGAAAACTAACTGATAAAAAGACTGGCGAAGCACTGATAGGGGTTACAGTATTGGTACAGGGTACCACTACAGGTGCAGTTACAGATGTGGAAGGCCGCTATGTAATAACAATTGCCCCCGGTACCTATACCCTTGACTACAAGTACATGGGCTACCAGACCAAATCCATCAGCGGCGTGATCGTAAAAGCGGGCGCCGTAACCAACCTGGATATTGTAATGGACGAACCGCAGTCCAAGGAGCTGAAGGAAGTGGTGATCCGTGGCTCCTTCAAACAGGAGACACTGGCCTCTCTTTACTCTTTCCAGAAGAATAACGCCAGCGTTTCTGATGGTATCTCTTCTGAAGTGATCAAAAAATCACCTGACCGTAATACCGGCGAAGTGCTGAAAAGAGTGAGCGGCGCCAGCATACAGGATAACAAGTTCGTGATCGTACGCGGCCTGAGCGACCGTTATAACTCCACCCTGGTGAACAATGCGCCCCTGCCCAGCTCCGAGCCGGACCGGAAAGCATTTTCCTTTGACATCGTACCGTCCAACCTGATAGACCAGATCGTGATCAATAAAACGGCTACGCCGGATCTGCCGGGCGATTTCTCCGGCGGTATCGTGATGATGAAAACAAAGGATTTCCCCACTACCCGTACCATGGAGCTGAACTACGGCATCGGGTACAATACCATTTCCACCTTCAAGGATTTCTACGGCAGCAAAAAAGGCGGCCTGGATTACCTGGGCTTTGACAATGGCTTAAGGAAGATTCCTTCTTCTTTCCCTGCCACCCGCGAAGAGTATGTGAACATGACCCGCGACCAGCGCCTGGCGCTCTCCAAGGATTTCAAGAACACCTGGGGCATTGAAAAGCGCGGTACCGTTATGCCTTCGCAGAACGCGCAGTTCGTATACGGGAACTCTTATGACCTGAAGAACGATTACCGTTTTGGTACCATGCTGTCACTCTCTTACCGCAACAGCGCTACCATTAACGAGCAGGTAAGGAATGACTTCAACGAAGTAGACTATGTGAATACCGGCAAGGGCATACCCTTGTTCGAGTACAATGACAGGATATACCGTTTCAATACCAGCGTAGGCGCGCTGGCTAATTTTGCCATCAGCCGCAAAAATTCAAAGATCGCCTGGAAGAACATTTTCAACCAGACCTTTGATGACAGCTATATAGACCGTTCCGGCATCTTTGACCAGGATTATACGCAGCGTAACCTGCAGTTTGAAGTATCCCAGAAATCGCTGATCAATACCCTGCTGGAAGGCGATCACCGCCTGGGGGCCAACAACGCCAAACTGACCTGGGACCTGTCCTACAGCCGCACCAAACGCGAGCAACCGGACCTGCGCAGGCTCTATTACTCCAAGCTGCTCAGCGATGCGAATGACGAGAGCGTGCCTTACCAGGCCTCTGTGCCGCAGGTAGCCACTCCTTCCACTGCCGGCCGTTTCTACAGCGATCTTACAGAGAATATGTATGCCGGCGCTGCCAACTACCAGCAGCCTTTCAAAATAGCCGGGCAAACACAGTCCTTTAAAGTAGGCGTGTGGAAGCAGTACCGTCAAAGGGACTTCAGCGCCCGGATCATGGGATATGTAAGAACGGACTATAGCCAGTTCAACTCCGCCCTGCTGACCCTGCCTGCGGACCAGATATTTGCGCCGGAAAACATAGGTCCCACCGGGTTTATCATGGACGAGATCACCGACCCGCGTAACAAATATGAGGCCAGCGGCGACCTGTCTGCCGGTTACATCATGTTCAACAATGAAATGTGGAGCAAGCTGAAACTGGCCTGGGGTGTGCGTTTCGAGAACTATAACGAAAAGCTGGACACCCGCCTGAACTCTGGGCCCCTGAGTATCCGGAATGAATACAACGATCTCCTGCCTTCCCTGAACGTCAGCTATGCAGTAACTGACAAGGCGAACATCCGCGCCAGCTATTCAAGAACAGTGGCCAGGGCGGAATTCAGGGAACTGGCGCCTTTCTCCTTCTATAATTTTGAAACGGGCATCGTGATGATCGGTAACCCGGACCTGAAGCGCACCCGGATCGATAACATGGACCTGCGCTATGAATTTTTCCCGGCTTCCGGCCAGATCATTTCCGTATCCGGTTTCTACAAGCGCCTGGAGAAACCCATCGAGCTGTTCGTGAACTCCGGTTCTACTGCGGCCAGCAAAACCATGTCCTACATCAATGCGCCGAAAGCCAATGTATATGGTGGTGAAATGGAGATACGCGAGAACCTGGGCTTTATCAGCAATACCTCCAGGGTGCTGAATGCGCTGACCGCTTATGTAAACTTTGCGCTGATAAAATCCGAAGTGGACTTCTCCTCACTGGACCTGGCTACCATTAAGGATAAACGCCCGCTGCAGGGACAGTCTCCCTACCTGATCAATGGCGGGCTGCAATATGCCAACGCTAATAATGATTTCCTGGTGAACGTGCTGTATAACCGTATTGGCCGCCGCTTGTCTGTAGTAGGTTTCGGGCAGTATGTGGATGGTAAGTTCCAGGCAGACTACCCGGATATTTATGAAGCGCCGCGCGACCTGGTAGACCTGCAGATCAGCAAGAAGGTTATCCGCAATAAAGGTGAGATAAAACTGAATGTACGCGACCTGCTGAACCAGCGGCTCAACTTCTACCAGGACCTGAATGATAACAAACGCTATGACAAGGCCAATGACCAACTGATCAACAGCGTACGGTTTGGAACCAATATCACATTATCATTTGGTTACAAATTTTAATGTTATCAATACGATAATGTTCCATTAACAATTCCTTAATACGCCGAAGCTAATTTTAAAGTCTGTAAAATCTAAACTATCATGGTTATTAAATTAAAATCTTTTGCCTACTTGTTTCTGGCAGCTTCTATGGGTTTTGTAGCTTGTAGTGATGACGATAATCCTACACCGCCTCCTACCGGCAGTGCAGAAGGCACCATTGAAGGTCAGATCACTGGCAGCAGAACATTGTCAGCAGATACTGTTTATACTTTAAAAGGGTATGTGCGCGTAATGGACGGCGGTAGCCTGACTATCGAAGCCGGTACGTTGATCAAGGGTGATAAAGCTACCAAAGCAGCCCTGATCGTTGAGCGCGGTGGCCAGATCCACGCACAGGGTACTGCTGAAGATCCGATTGTATTTACTTCCAACCAGCCTAAAGGCTCCAGGGCCATTGGCGACTGGGCCGGTGTGATCATTGCCGGTAAAGCACATGTTAACACTGCTGACGGTACCGGCCAATACGAAGGCGGTGTACTGGGTACCGGTGTAGCTGCTTACGGCGGCACAAACGATGCCGACAACTCCGGTGAATTTTACTATGTACGTATCGAATATGCGGGTATTCCTATTGAAGTAGACAAGGAGATTAACGGCCTGACCCTGTGCGGTGTAGGTAGCGCTACCCAGGTACACCACGTACAGGTATCTTTCGGTGGCGACGACGGTTTTGAGTTCTTCGGCGGCTCTGTTAGCGCGCATCACCTGGTTGCTTACAGAACTACGGATGACGATTTCGATTTTGACCAGGGTTACAATGGTAGCCTGCAGTTCGGTATCTCTGTGAAGGATCCGGGAGTAGCTGATGATGCTGGTACTTCCAGGGGCATTGAGCTGGAAAACAAAGGCTCCGTAACCGGTGACGTATATTCCCGGCCCGTTATCTCCAACTTCACCTTCGTTGGTCCCGGTGCTGATGGAGGCACGCGTCATGGAGCAGGCGTGCATTTTGGCCTGAATAGCCGTTTTGTTTTCCGCAACAATATCGTAGTGAACGCAAAGACGGTAGCTGTTGAAATCAACGGTCAAACTGCTGCTGATGCGCTGTTAAGCAATACTGCCGGCAGCAACGCGGAGCTGAAGAACAACCTGCTGTTCGGCATCGATGGCGATTTCAAAGTATCTAACGCTACCGGCTTGACTGTAGACCTGCTGAGAGAAAATGCAGTTGACAATTGGGGTAACACTATCCTGGCCGCTGCAGCGGATGCAGGTATCGAGAGCATTGATCTTTCTTCCCTGAACCTGAAGCTGAAAACCGGTGCTACTGCTAAAACCGGCGCTAACTTCGAAGGTCTGACCGGTCTGACCACGGTAGCTTACCAGGGTGCGATGGATACGGAAGACTGGACTGCCGGCTGGGCTAACTGGGATCCTCAGAACACGGATTATTAATCAACGTAAGCGTAGATTTTCATAAACTGTTCAAGCACCGTCCTGCTTTTTAGCGGGACGGTTTTTTTATGCCTGTAACTGAAGGTAACATTAACTTAACATACTAACAGTATAAAAAGCCCTACTTTGAGATTACCTAGAATATTGTTTGTAGCTGCCTGATATTGTGTGTTACCCACTTCCTGAATAAATATACCTTGAGAGGTTATATGCTTTGTTAACTAAATCGACTCCTCATGAAAAAACAAGTAACTATGGAAAAGCAAGTATGGAGGTACATGCCCCTATTTACGTGCCTAATCGGCATCTTTACCGCGTGTAAAAAAGCAGAAGTGCCCCAGCAACCACCTGACACTGACCCCATCCAGGAAAAGAAAATAGATTCCAAATATCTGCTGCGAATCCATCAGTTAGGATTTGATACAACAGGCGCAAGGAACTATGACTCCCTGTTCATAGTAGAGGGGGATATCCCAATGGCAAAAAGTTTTCTGGATACAGTAAAGCTTTCTTCTTCCGACAAGAATGGAAGGCATGCTTACACCAACACCCTGCTCAATATGAATAATATCAGGATTTTTCTATCAGAAACATTTTGGGGGAATTCTACATACTATCAGGGAATACTCCGCGCTGTTCAGGAGTGGAACGGGGTAACTAACTCCAGTCTTAATTTCCATACGATCTCGCATGCAGATGCAGGATATAACTGGGAAATTATCAATGCTACATTACCTGGCGGGATTTTGGCACTTAATGATTATCCCGGCTTACCCGATATCAATGGGGTGCCCGGTTATAATATTCTTGTAGATATGGATTACATCAATTCACTTAACCTGACTTACAGGCAGATTAGCTGGATCATAGCGCATGAAATAGGTCATATGGTAGGACTCAGACATAGTGATTGGGATCTTCGTGGAGAAGGTACAGGAGTAGAGGGCGCCAATTATTTTCCCAATATTCCGGTGGAGGATTATAGCTCACTCATGCGTGCAATTTTTGATATCAACAACGATGGCAGCGTGCTCTTTTCCAGTTATGACAGAACGGCGATAAGCACTTTATATCCCTTACACTTCTGCAACCTGCAAACTTATATTGATCTTCCCAACAGTGGGCCTTCAGGAACAATAAGTGGATCAATATATCCTTCTTATCGTGGAAGTGTTGATTTGGTTGAATGGGAAATTACCAATAATTCAGGATTTAGCTACACATATAGCGACGCTGATCCGGAGGCTGTAATTCCCATTCTGGCGCCAGGGACTTATACTTTCAGGCACCGTATTATTATAAGCAAGGGATGCACCAGCACTTGGAATGTAAGAACGATCACTGTGCTTTAATAATAAGAATTTTTCTCATAAAAAAGGCCTACCCATTTTTTTGCGTGAGTAGGCTTTTTTGCCTCACATTACGACACTTTTATGTCGTAATGTGGGGCATTACGACATAAAAGCGTCGTAATGAATGGGTCATTATTCCCCCTGCTTCAAATTCGCTGCATACTTCTCCGGGTTCTTATCAAACACGCCTTTGCAGGTGGGAGAGCAGAAATACACGGTATCCCCTTTATACACGCTCCATTCCTGGTAGCTGGTATCATAAGGCATTTCGCACACCGGATCGCCGGGCAGGCTGCTGGCAATGGCAGTGATAGCCCCCTGTTCCGCAGTGGTGGTTTCCTGTTGTTGCGTAGTACTGGTTCCGCAGGCCGCTAATATCCCGGCCAGTAAGATGCTATAGCATAACCTTTGCATAAAAGGATGTTTTTTGCTTTTTACTTTTAATTGCTGTTATCCTGTGAAATACGCATTACCATGATCCGGTAGTGCAGTTTCAGGCTCAGGCCCAGTACGCAGCCGCACAGGACGCCTATCAGCAGCATGGTGCCGGTAAATGTCCGTATAAAATGCACCGCCTGCGGTACGTAGGGAATCAACGCTACCACCAATGCCAACAGCAGTATGTTCCTGATCTCCTTTTGATACTGTTTCAATAAATGCTTCATCACGCTGTTTTTAAAGACCGCATAAAGGTACGGCAAAATGACCAATCGGTTAAAAGGAAGGGAGCAGGACTTTAAAATCCGTGGACAGTTCTTTAAAAGAAGCCGGCAACTGTTTAAAAGACCCCGCCAACACATTAAATGAGCCCTTAAACTGACAGGGTGGCGTTGCCACTTTCCAGGTGGACACCGCCACCTGGAAAGTGGAGTGTGAAACATGACAGATGTATCGTGTCAGCAGGCAGATGGAGCGCGCCATCGTTTTGGTGGGCGTCGCCACCTGGCAGGCTGGCATTGACAGCGCTTGTTATTGCTGCCTTTTACTGCAGCACTACACCTGCGTTGTCAAAATCGCCCTGCGCCACGCGGCTGCGGCCACGGCGGAAGGCGCCGGCATCCAGCAGCTTGTGATAGTAGACGTAAGACACCACCAGTATAGCCAGGATCACCAGCGGGAAGATGGCAAAGCTGCCGAAGCCATACACCACCGCATTGCTTACAGCAGCGCAGATCAGGCTGATGCCGAAGCCGGCATATGCCCATTCCTTCAGGCGGGCGGGAACAAAGGGAAACACCAGCAGTATGGCGCCGGTCACTTTAAATACGGTGAGCATTACCCTGAAATAATCGGGATACCCCAGCTTCCTGATAGCTTCCACGGCAAGGGGGGTATGAGAAGTAAGGCCCGGCATTACGCCATCCCACAGTACGATAATGGCAGTGGCAATCCAGAAGATGATCTTATTCTTTTTCATGATGCAAGATTTTTAGGTTTGTTGGTCTGTTTGTTTAATGCAAAGCTATTTCCCTTCCATGAAAGCGGTAATGCGTGAATACGACAACTTGAGGGGTAGTTTGCGACATCAAAGCCGGTTTTTGCCAGGTACCGGGATAAAAAGAGGGTGTATCGTACTTTAGATACACCCTCTTTGCTATTTTTTCCAGTGCAGGAATTACTTACCAGATCACCACGCGGGCGCTGTCCGGCAGCACCATTTTGCCGCTGGTGCAGCCCCAGGCTTCCTGGAACTCCTTCATATGCGGCAGGGGACCATTGATCCGGTAGCGCGCGGGGGAGTGCGGGTCTGTCTGGATCTGGTTGCGCAGGGCGGCATCCGTAGTATTGCCATGCCATACCTGTGCCCAGCCCAGGAAGAAACGCTGCTTCCAGTTGTAACCGTCAATCGGTTCCGGCTCCGGCTTGCCCTCCAGTGATTTTTCCAGCGCATGGTAGGCCAGGGTAAGGCCGCCCAGGTCCGCCACGTTCTCACCAATGGTGAGCGCGCCATTGATGTTAAAGCCCGGCAGGGCTTCTATACCGCTGAAGTATTGCACATACTTGCCGGTCAGCTTGTCGAAGTTGGCGCGGTCTGCAGCGGTCCACCAGTTTTTCAGGTTACCGTCCGCATCAAACTGGGAGCCCTGGTCGTCAAAACCGTGGGTGAACTCGTGGCCTATTACGGCAATGATGCCGCCGTAGTTAATGGCGTCGTCCGCATCGGGATTGAAGAACGGGGGTTGCAGGATGCCGGCGGGGAACACCACTTCATTATTCAGCGGGTTGTAGTAGGCATTCACGGTCTGCGGCGTCATGAACCACTCTTGCTTGTCCACCGGCTTGCCTATTTTGGCCACTGCTTCATTATTCCCGTAAATGCTGGCGGAAATAATATTGTCGACCAGGTTGCCGGCTTGTACATTGATGGTGGAATAATCCTTCCATTTGTCCGGGTAACCGATCTTGTAGGTGAAGGAAGCCAGCTTTTTGTGCGCCATTTTTTTAGTAGAGTCGCTCATCCAGGTCAGCTTGTCTATCCGCTCACCGTATACGGAGCGTACGTTCTCGATCATTTCAGACACTTTCTGCTTGGAGCTTTCCGGGAAATACTGCTTTACGAACAGCTTGCCCAGGGGCATGCCCAGCGTACCGTCCGTAGAGCGGATAGCCCTTTCCACGCGTTGCTTCTGCTCTTTCTGCCCGCTCATCACCGTACCGTAAAAGTAGAAATTGGCCTGGTCGAACTTCTGCGGCAGGTAGCTGGCAAAGCGGTGCAGGAGCTGCCAGCGGGCATACATTTTCAATGTTTCCATCGGGGTGGCTTTCAGCAGTGCACCGGCTTTCTTCAGGTAGTCTTTGTTCTCGATGATAACCGTATCTGTTTGAATGCCCTGCGTGCTGGCATAGTAGTCCCAGTTAAACTGGGGCGCCAGCGTTTTCAGTTCGCTGAAAGGCGCTTTGTTATAGGTCTTCACCGGGTCGCGGCGCTCCACATTGGTCAATTGCAGCTTGGCCAGCTTGGTTTCAAAGTTCAGCAGGGTTTTACCGGGATCTTTATCCGCGAAACCTGCCATCCGGAACATGGTATCCACGTGCTTTACAAATTCATTCCGCACATTCACGGTGTTGGAATCCATCCGGTCGTAATAGCTGCGCTCGCGCAGGCTCAGGCCGGCCTGGTACTCATACAGTGCATTCATGGAGCTGTTGCGTGCATCAGCATCTACGCTGAACACGGCAAAGGTGTTCACGCCTATCTTCTGCAGCTCGCCGGTAACGGTAGACCAGTCGTCCAGCGACTGCACGGCATTGATCTTATCAAGATAGGGCTGCAGCGGGGAGATGCCCAGCTTTTCAATGGTGGTGGTATCCAGGAAAGACCGGTAGTAGTCCGCGATCTGCTGTTCCTCCGTACCTTTTTTCAGGTCGGTCTGCTGGCTGATCGCTGCTATGATGCCTTTCAGTCTTACTTCCTTGTTTTCCTTATCCAGTACGTTAAAAGCGCCCCAGCGGCTTTCCGTGGAAGGTATAGGATTATTCTTTTTCCAGTTGCCGTTGGCAAATTCATCAAAATCTTCACATGGTTGGTGGCTGGAATCAATGGAGCTCAGATCAAAGGCCGGCACTTTGGTGGAGTCTGCCGCCTGGTTGGAGGTTTGGGAATTGCAGGCTGCCATGGTAGAAATGGCCGCCAGCAATAGTAGCTTTGCAGCATGCTTGTTATTCATAAGTAAAACAGGTTTAGTGTTTAAATATACATGATTTAACCATTATTTAACGGCTTCCGCGGATTACAGGGGCTAAAACGGGATGGCCGGTTCACTATCAACTAATTTAGCTAGGTTTGTAGCTGCAATTATTAAAAGTGTGAGTATGTCTTCAAAGTTCGGAATATTCAGGGTACTTAGCATTATTAACCTACTGGTCGCAGGTTTTTTTGTACTGATGCTGTTGCTGGCGTTGTTGTTTATGCCCGCGCTGTCGCCGGTGCTGATCTTTACGCTGCTGACCGGCTCCGTAGTGATACACAGCATCCTGAGCATTTCCCTGCAGCAAAGCCTGCGGGACCCTGCACGGCCGCTGAAAGCCAATACCCCCGGCGGTATCCGCATCATGGGTTTTATGGCGATCTTTTATGCCGTGCTGCTGATCACCAACGGCATTTTCGGGTTGAACAATATGGATGAAATGCTGCAGCAGGCCATGCTGCAACTGCCGCAAAACCAACCTGCGCCCGGTATGGACGCCATGCGCAGCCTGATGACGGGGCTGATCATCTTCCTGATCATACATGCGGCGGCGGTGCTGGTCAACTGCGCCCTGTCATTTGCTTTCCTCCGTCAATGGCAGGAAAAGAAATAAGCTTTTAGCCAACAGCTATTTATATGGAACCTTTAGCAGAACGTTTAAGACCGGCAGCGCTGGACGAACTGGTAGGGCAGGAGCACCTGACCGGTGAAGGCAGCATTTTGCGCAAGGCGTTGCAACAGGGCAAAATTCCATCCATGATATTGTGGGGCCCTCCCGGCGTGGGCAAAACCACGATCGCCAACATTATCGCCCATACCCTGCAGGTGCCTTTTTATACGCTCAGCGCCATTGCGGCCGGTGTAAAGGAAGTGCGGGAAGTGATCGAGATCGCACGGCGGCAGGGGCACGCCGTACTGTTCATTGACGAGATACACCGCTTCAATAAATCGCAGCAGGATGCATTGCTGGGCGCCGTGGAAAAAGGGATCATCACCCTCATCGGCGCTACCACGGAGAATCCCTCTTTCGAAGTGAATTCGGCCCTGCTGTCCCGCTGCCAGGTATATGTGCTGAAACCCCTGGGGGAACCGGAGCTGCGGCAACTGCTGCAACTAGCCATGCAAAGGGACGAGTGGCTGCGGGAGCAGCAGATAGAAATAAAAGAAACTACGGCCCTGCTGAATATTGCCGGCGGCGACGCCCGCAAGCTGCTCAACCTCTTTGAGTTGGTGGTGGACACCCTGCAGGGCAACGGCCCCATCGTGATCACGGACAAGGTGGTGATGGACATTGCCCAGCAACGTATCGCGATCTATGATAAGACCGGCGAACAGCATTATGATATTATTTCCGCCTTCATCAAATCCATCCGCGGCAGCGATCCCAATGCGGCGGTATACTGGCTGGCGCGGATGATAGAAGGCGGGGAGGATGTCAAGTTCATCGCCCGCCGCCTGCTGATACTGGCTTCGGAAGATATCGGCAATGCCAATCCCAATGCGCAGTTGCTGGCTACCAGTTGCTTCCAGGCCGTGAACATGATCGGCTACCCGGAGGCCCGGATCATCCTGTCGCAGTGCGCTACTTACCTGGCTTCCTCGCCTAAAAGCAATGCGGCCTACATGGCCATCAACAAAGCTCAGTCACTGGTATCGCAAACCGGCGACCTGCCGGTGCCCCTGCATATCCGCAATGCGCCCACTAAACTGATGAAGCAGCAGGGCTACGGCAAAGGATACGCTTACGCGCATGATTTTGACAACAATTTCTCCGCCCAGGAATACCTGCCGGACGAGATCCGCGGCACCACGCTGTACGATCCCGGTAAGAACGCCCGGGAAGAAGAGCTGCGGAAGTATTTGAGAGGGTTGTGGAAGGAGAAGTATGGTTATTGATATTTTACATTCTCATTATTCTTTCTTTAGCACTTCAAATTTCCTTTGCAGCTCTTCCCCGTTCTCATCCACCAGGGTAATGGTGTGTATGCCCGGCGCGGGGTGCAGGGCTACCTGGTGAAACTCCGTGGTGGCGCCTACATAGGTGTTGTCCAGGTGCCAGTAGATGTGCGCGGCCGTATTGCGGTGCGTGGCGGTAAAAATGGTTTGCCCCGGTTTCCCGTCTATTTCTATGGGTACATAAATGCGCGCATTGGGGCGCGGATAGATCAGCTCCATGGGTGGCTTGTCCTGGTACAGGGAGGCCAGGCAGTCCGGCTTATACGACGGCAGGGGCAGGTAGCTGTTTTTGGTACGGTAGTAAAATTCCATGGCGGGCGGCAATACAAACCAGGCTTTGTGCTGCATTTGCCCCGGCGCTTCGCAGTTGGCCGTTACGCGGTATTGCCCGGTATGGTCCAGGTGCACTAGCTGGTGATAGGTGCATACGCCGGTGCGCAGGCCTGCTGCCGGCACCCACAGGGAATCTTTGTCAGGGCAGAGTTCCGATGCACGGTGGCCGCTCTGCCGGCATACTTCAATTTTACGCAGCTTGCTGTACGGGGTGGAAAACCAGTTGCCGGTGTGCAGCAGGCGGAAGATGTCAAACAGCACCGGCGCTGCGGTAGATACGCCTATCAACCCCGGGCGGCCCTCCCCGTCTGCATTGCCTACCCATACGCCTACTACATATTGCGGTGTTACGCCGATGGCCCACCCATCCCGGAAACCGAAGCTGGTGCCTGTTTTCCAGGCAATGCGCTGGGTGGAGGAAAATTGCTGCCACAGCAGCTCTTCCCCGGGGCGCATCACTTCCTCCATGGCCTGGAAGGCGTACCAGATAGCGCCGGCATCCAGCACACCGGCTACGCCGGGCTTGTGTTGGGAGGGGCGGCGCATATCCTGCCGGTAGTTGGGCGGGTGAATATCATCTGCATCATACTTACCCTGGTATTGGTCCTGGTGCAGCAGTATGCGGGCCATGCTGGCGTACATGCCGGTCAGCTCCCAGAGGCTGGTTTCGCCGCCGCCCAGTATCATGGAGAGGCCGTAATGATCCGCCGGGCGTTGCATGGTAGTGATGCCCATCTTCTTCAGCAGCGCATGAAAGCGCTCATAGCGGTACTCCCGCAGCATGCGCACGGCGGGGATGTTGAGGGAGCGGGACAGCGCCCGCGAGGCCGGTACGGCGCCGTCAAAACCCAGGTCAAAGTTTTGCGGGGTATAGCCGGCTATCTGTGTGGGAATGTCCGGCACCAGCGTGTGCGGCAGCAGCAGCCCATCTGTAAGCATGGCAGCGTACAGCAGCGGCTTGAGGGTGCTGCCGGGGCTACGCGGGGCCTGTATAATGTCTACATGGCTTTCCAGCTCCAGATCACCGGGATGGTAAACATTGCCTACATAGGCCAGGGTATTGCCGGTCTCCACGTCCAGCACCAGGGCGGCGGCATTGTTGATGCCGTTGGCCTTGTACTGGCGGTGGTAGCGTTCCACGATGCTGGCGACGTTCCTTTGCAGGGCTGCTTCCACGGTGCTGCGGATGCGGGTGCTGCCATCCTGTGCGGTGTGATCTTTCCGGAAGCGGTCCAGCAGGTGGGGCGCCCATTGCGGCAGTGGCAGCGGCTCCGCCGGCAGTGGCTCCAGCTTGGAGAGGCGGCAGGTAAGGCTGTCAATATAGTGCCGCTGCTGCAACTTGTCCAGCAGTTGGTTACGTTTGGCCGCCAATAGCTGGCGGTTGCGGCCGGGGTGCACCAGCGCCGGGCTGTTGGGCAGTACGGCCAGGGCGGCCATTTCCCCCCAGGACAGTTGTTCCGGGCTGCGGCCATAATAGCGCCAGGCGGCGGCCTCCAGGCCTACCACATTACCCCCGAAAGGCGCATGGCCGGCATACAGGGCCAGTATCTCTTTCTTGGAACGGGCAAATTCCAGGCGGGTGGCCAGTACGGCCTCCACCATTTTTTGCCAGAGGTTGCGCGGCTGGTTGCGCGCCAGGCGTATCACCTGCATGGTAAGGGTGCTGCCCCCGCTCACCACCCGGCGTTGCCGCAGGTTCTGCTTTACGGCCCTGGCCAGCGCCAGGGGATCAATGCCCCAGTGATAGTAAAATCGTTTATCCTCGTAGGTGGTAATACAGCGGGCGAACTTTTCCGGTACTTCGTCCCCGGCAGGGAAGCGCCACTGCCCGTCTGCCGCAATGGCGGCGCTGAGCAGCCCGCCGCCGGCATCTTCTACTACAAAGGAAGTGGGCGCGTTGAATAAATGGCGGGGCAGTATGCAATAGTAGCCCAGCAATAGCCCGGCAGCTCCTGTCAACCACCATTTCCTTGCCTTTACCCAACGCGCCCACCTGTCCTTCATTATTAATTATTAATGCTTAATTATTCACTACTACTTCACAATCTCCACCCACTTGCCCGGCACAAAATCCTGTATGGTATTATCGTACATGGCCCCGCAGGAAGTGGCCGGGAGATAATAGCGGCCCAGGTAAGCGGCATTCAGCAGCACATTGTAAGTATGCGTTTTCCGCTCTTCCAGGTTAAAGTAGGTATACACCCGGTCGTCGCGTATATCCATGTAGGTGAACGGCGACTGGGAAAATGCGCTGTCGCTTTCCAGCAGGCGGGTGTTCAGTATCTCCCAGCCGGAGGGGAATACCTGGTTCAGCGCCATTTGCTCGTAGTAGCCGCGGTTGCCCGGGTTACGAATGGTGACGGTGGCCATAAAATCGGTGCCCTGGTGCAGGGTGGCCGGGTCCAGCGGCTGCCCGTTGCGGGTGCTGTACCGCACCTGTATGCTCAGCACTTCCGGGTGGTGCGTAGCTTCCGGCTCCTGGCCGGCATCCGGCTGCCCCTGCAGGATCAGGCGGGCGTACAGCACGTTCTGCCCCTTGTTCTGCAGGCTTAGGCTGCCGTTGTCGCCATTGAAGGTAACAGGCACCTGGGTGATGAAACCGTCGCTTTTTACGGTGCCTTTGCTGCCGTTCAACTGGTAGCTGAAATCCATTTTGCTGCTGCCGGTATTGCTGCCGCAGTAGCGGGCAATGGCAATGAGCGCATAGGCGGTGGTTTGCGTGCTGTACCAGTTTTCCTGCGACAGTTGTGCCGCGATCTGTTTAACCAGTTCGCCTGCTTTGTTGCGCTGGCCCATGGCGGTAAGTGTTTCCAGTATCATGGCCCGGTCGCGCAGGTCGGAGCCGAAGGTGCCGCCTAGCTGGTTGTATGGTTTGATATCGGTGCTCAGCCCTTTCACCAGGCTGTTGGCTACTTCCGGCTGCCCGCTGAGGCGGTAGGCTGCCGCCAGCCGCCATTTGGCCGCATCGGAAAGGTATTGGAACGCTTTCAGGCGGTTCATAGCGCCCAATTCCGGCAGCTTGGCCAGGGCCAGCAGGTACAGGCGGTAGGCCTGCACCAGGTCGCCGCCATAGAAATTGTAGGTGCTGGGCGCCCAGGTAGCTGCTTTGTTGCGCTGGTATTTCTTCCACTGGTCCAGCAGCCCGGGCGGCAGGGCATAGCCTTTGGCCTGTGCTTCCAGCAGGAAATGCCCGGCATAGTTGGTACCCCATTCATTGGAAGTTTCCTGCCCGGGCCAGTAGGCCAAACCGCCATCCGATGCCTGGAAGCCTTTGAGCCGGTTGATGCCGGCCTTGATGTTGCGGTCTATCTCCGCCTGCCGCGAGGGCGACAGGTCGGTAAGCTGGGGCAGCACCAGTTGCGGGAATACGCCGGAGGTGATCTGCTCCACGCAGCCGTAGGGGTACTGCACCAGGTAATTCAGCCGTTTGGCCAGGTTCAGCGGGGGAATGGTAGACACTTCCAGCATGCCGCTGTTGGTGCCGGCCATGCCTACCGGGCTGAAGGAGGTGCTCCAATCGCTGCCGGCCTGCAGGGTATTTTCCAGGGTATTGGTGATCACGGGATTGGGGTTGCGCACCTGCAGCTCCGTGGTCTCTTCTGCCCGTTCGCTGCCGCTGGCGGCGCTTACCTTTACTTTGGCGATGCCGATTTGCGGTTTTACGCGTACTTCAAAATATACCAGTTGCTCGCCCGGCTGGGGAAAGCTAACGGTTTTGGTGCGCTCGCCCACTACTTCCAGCAGCTCATTGGTGCTGAGGGTAACGGTGGCGTTGCGGATATTGTTCTCCAGCCCGAACACGGTGACCGGCAACTGGATGGTTTCTGAAGGGCCCAGCACGCGCGGCAGGGAAGTGAGCAGCATAAGCGGCTTTTTCACGGCGGCGGTCTTTTCCGCGGCACCATAGGCGCCGTCCTGGCCGGCCACTACCATGGCTTTTACGGAGCCGATGTAGGGCGGCAGCTTAAAGCGGTGCGTTTGCGTTTGTCCCCGTTTCAGGTGGAAGGGCCCCATGAATTTCACCACCGGTTTAAAGCGGTTGGCTTTGGCGCTGCCGGCGCTCCTGTCCAGTCCCTCGTCACCGCCTATGGTGAGGATGCGTTCCACATCGGCGCCCCAGGCGCCTATCACGTAGTCAAACAGGTCCCAGGTTTTTACGCCCAGGGCTTCGCGCGCATAGAAGGCGCTGTGCGGGTCCGGTGTTTTAAAGCGGGTCAGGTCCAGCAGCCCCTCATCTACCAGCGCCACGGTGTAGGTCATTTCCTTGCCCCTGGCTTCTGATACGGAAATACTGGCTTCCTGCTCCGGGCGTAGTGTGGCCGGCAGCTTTACTACCGGCTGTAAAATAGTATTCGGGTCTTCCACGGCTATGGGAATGGTGCCATACATGCGGATGGGCAGGTCGTTCAGCGTTTGCGCATGCGGTTGCAGCAGGCTCACGTTCACGTATATATTAGGCGCCATGTTCTTTTCCGCTTTGAAGCGGTACACCGTCTGCCCTTTTTCGGTCTTGATCCATTCCGTGCGCAGCACGCGGCTGCCGGATTCAATGCTGATCAGCCCGCGCCCGCCTTCGCTGCTGGGGATCGTGAGGGTCACCTGGTCGCCTACGTTGTATTGGGTCTTGTCTGCAGTAAATACCAGCATGGCTGCTTCGGAAGGGTTTTCCTTTTGCATGCGCTCGGCCCAGCCAGGCCAGTCAATGTACACGGTTTGCCCGCTGGTATGCCCGCTTTGCAGGTCCTTTACCCTTACCAGGTAGCGGCCCCAGTCCGGGTAGCGCACCAGCAGGTTCCAGTTGCCTTTGCCGTTGTGCAGGGTGATGGTCTCTTTCTGCAGCAGTTGGTTATAGCTGTCCTGCGTGAAGTTGCTGAACTCACTTTCCCCGCTTTCGTCCCACCACCAGCGCCAGCGTACCTTGTACAGTTCTACCTGCACCTCGCGGTTGCCGGAGAGCAGCCTGCCCTGTTCATCCACATTCACAATGCTTACGGGGTGCGCTTTATCCGTGAGCAGCATGCCGGTCAGCCGGTCGCCCTGCGGAATGCGCAGGCCCGCGTAGGAGGCAAAGGGATTATAGGGCATGGAAAAATGATCGATGCTGAAATCGCCGCCCGGCTCAAATACTTTCACTTCAAAATTGGCTTTCAGTTGTCCCGGCGCCAGCTTGCCCAGTGGCAGGTCTGCGCGTACGGGTGCGGTGCCGTTATCGCCGAGCGCCCCTTCAAACAGTGTTTTTTCTTCTGTTTCAAAATGCGTGACGGGATCGTCAAAACTATAGCCGCTAAACTTCGGGAAGCTGGTGGTTTGCGAGCGCAGGGTTACATCTACCTTGGCTTTCAGGTTTTGCGCGGTAGCGCCAAACAGCCAGGCGGCGGAAAGGGTGCCTGCGGCCGGCGTTGTTTTGGACAGCGCGGCCTGCCCGAAGTCCAGGTTTATTTTCAGCCGGTTGGGTTTTACGGTCTCTATTTTCAGGTTCCTGGTAAATACCGCGCCGCCTACTTTTACCTTGGCGGTCCAGTTGCCGGTAAGGTCTTCCGGCGCGGTGGCGGTGGCAAAATTATAGAAGCCGTTCAGGGAGCGCTGCTGGTTCAGGCGCTTGTACAGTTGTCCTTTCGGCGTATACAGCTCCAGCATCACCGGGTGGTTTTCCGGCAGTTTTTGTTCCTTGTCCTCCATTATAAAAGTGAGGAAGAGGGAGTCGCCGGGGCGCCATACGCCGCGCTCACCGTAGAGGAAACCTTTAATGCCGTTCTGCACTTCCTCGCCTTTTACATCAAAGCGGCTCAGGGGCAGGGAACTGCCGTCGTCCAGCTTCAGGTAGCCGCGTTCGCTGCCTTTTTTGGCAATGAGCAGCCAGGGCTTGCGTTTCAACTGGAAGCTGGCCAGGCCTTCCCCGTCGCTCTTGGTCTTAAAGATCACCTGCTGCTGGTAGTCCAGCAGTTCCAGCTCCACGCCTATCAGCGGGTTGGTGTCGCGTATATCCGTTACTGCTACCACCATGCTGTTATCATTACCGCGTTTGGCGGTCAGCCCGATGTTGGAGGAAATGATATTACGGGAGGCCCATTTGTCTTTGCTGTAGTAGGAATTGGAGCAGGGGTCCTTGCGCTCCTCCCAGTTATAGCCATAAGGATAGTAGCTGTTATAGCGGCGCCAGAAAGCATCGTCTTCATCAATGTCTTCCCCATAATAGTAATAATCTTCATCTGCTGCTTCGTCCGCTTCATCGCCTTCCTTTTCATGGCAGGTTTGCAGGGTGTAATCCTTGCGGAAGCCCAGCGTAACGCGGTAGATGGCGCCCGGCTCTGCACGCAGCAACTTTTCCAGGTCCAGGAAAAAGCGGTTGTGCTTGTGCAGGTTCAGTGATTTGTCTGTATCCAGGCGGATGGTCTTTTCTACCACGGGCTTGCCTACCCGGCGCAGTTCCTGGTCGCCGTTCAGCGTGTTGGTTTGCAGGTATTGTGGAATGTTGTTCTCGTATATTTTGATGATGGTCACATCCACGGCGTTCAGGTTCACGGCTTCAAAGGGCAGGGCCAACTTGTTGCTTTCCGGCAGTATTACGCCGTTACCGGGAATGCTTACCGCCGGCATGGTGTTCTCAAAATTCACATTGCCGGTAATGGTTTTGCCCAGTCGTTTATCCGTTATGTTGATGATACCTTCATTTACGGCAATGGTGTAATTTCCTTCCAGCCGGTCCGGCGCGTATACCTTTACTTCGCTGCCTTCTATGGAGTAGCGCAGGTCGCCCTGCCCGCTGATGCCTATCAGCCCGTCCAGGTTTTGCGCTACGCTGACGGGATCGGAGAACTGTACCAGCAGGTGCTGTTCCGGCTCGGCTACAGCGCGGATGTCCAGCACTTTAAAATCGCCGGTGGCGGGAACTTCAACGGTCTTTTTACCGCTGATGTCCACCTTTAGCGGTTGCCCGTCCCAGCTCAGCTCCAGGTTGCGGGCGGCATTGCCCCGGCTGATGTTGGCGATGGCAAAGCGGGAGGTTTTATCCTGTGGGTTGTGCTGCCAGGTAACGGGCAATGATTTGCCATTGTAATGATTGCTGAGCAGCTTTTCTATCTGCTGCGGGTCTTCCACATCGGCGGTGTGCACCACGCCAGAAAGGGTCATGCGGTCCAGGGTGGCGTTATCAGCGGCCCTCAGCCCAAAGGTTTCCAGTGAGAAAGAAGGCTTGATCACACGGAACTCAAAATCGAAGGAGGATAGATCGTCCGGCACTTTTAGCACTTTGGACAGGTGGAAGGTAACATTGTAAGTTTTGCCCGGCTGCAGGTTCTGGTCCGGCCGGAACTCAATGGTGGTGGCGTCTAGCCAGTAGGCTTTGCCCTCAATATCCGGGCTGAAGTCAAACACTTCAGCTTTCAGCGCTTCATTTTGTGCATGTGTGATATTTACATTCCCGGCGAGCTGCACGCGGATGGTGCTTTGCTTCGAGATCACGCCGGCGGTATAGGCTTCAATGTACTGGGCAAGCGCCGGGCTCATGCCCTTCCGGGCCTGCCGGCATGCCGTGGAAAATAATATTAACAGTGTGCAGGTGGCAATAGCGGCAAGCACCGCGTATTTGGGTTTGGGATACATTCTCTTGAACGCGTTTAGGTGATACATGAAGGTAAATTCCAAAATCCAAATTCCAAAGAGGAAAATTCCAAATAGCAAATAGCAAATTCCAAATCCAAAATCCAAACTTGTGGTCATCCCCCAACTACTGGTAACCGTTCAGGATTATTAGTAGCCTGCCTACATTTTGGAATCTGGATTTTGGGATTTGGAATTTTACACCGGTACCGGTACTGCGGCAGGAGGCGGATTGCGGCCATCCTGGCAATGCTGCCAGGTGCGTTGCAGTTGGTCAAAGAGGATAACGGTGATCTTTTCTTTTTCTGCATTGCTGATGGGAGCTCCTTTTACCTTGCGGTAATAGGTAGGCAGGCTCCAGTTGCATTCTGTGCAGATACGGCGCTTTACGGCCTGTGGCAGCTCCATTAGCTGTTCGTGAATGTGCTGCAGCGGGTTGGCGGATGAATGGAGACGGGGTTTCATGCTCATTAATTTATGGGTAAACAAATGGAGGATCGTATACCTGATATACGAATATTAATAACACATGGTTTTATAAAATGTTTATAAATTTTAAAGAATAACAGGAAAAACTGATTGGGCGGTAACCTTTTAGTATATACGAAGCTACCGGCTGCTGCTCAGGACGCTGCCACTCTTCCCTTCTCCAGCCGCAGCACTTTAGTAACGGCATTAGGTATCTCCTCCTGGTAGTGGGTCACAAATATCATGGTCAGCTCCATGACGGCGCACAGCGTGTCTATCACGCTTTTGAAGTGCTGTTTTTGTTGCGGGTCCAGTCCCTGGCAGGGCTCGTCGAAAATAAGCAGGGGCGGGTTTTTTACCAGCGCGCGGGCCAGCAGGGACAGCCGCTGTATGCTTTCCGGCACCTGTTTGAAGGGCTGTGCCGCATACGCCGCTATGCCCAGTAGGTCCATCCAGCCGCGCGCATGCGCCAGTTGTTCCGGCGTGGCAGTGCGGGTATGGCCCAGCATATCATGAAAACCGGAGCAAACCACCTGCAGGCAATTGTTGCCCGCCGGGAAATACTGGTGCAGCTCCGGGGATACAAAGCCTATCTTCCGCTTGATATCCCAGATGCTTTCCCCGCTGCCCCGCTTGCGGTCAAAGAGGTACAGCTCATTGGCGTAGGCCTGCGGGTTATCCGCATTGATAAGGCTGAGCAGGGTGGATTTACCGGCGCCGTTAGGCCCCAGCAGCGCCCATTTCTCATTGGGTTGCACCGTCCAGTTGATGTCGTCCAGTATCAGGTGCTCCCCGTACAGCACCCGTACGTGCTCCATGCGCACAATGGTCTGGAAGGGGCGCGGCGCAGGATCGATCAGCGCCCGCAGTTGCTCCGCATCTATGGAAGGTGCGGGTGCAGTGGCTGTTGCCGCCGGCAGCTCCCCTTGCCGGAACTCCGAGCGTGTATGCTTTCCTGTTATAACGCCGTGGTCCAGTGTCAGCACATGGGTGATGTTGCCTGGTATCTCGGTGGGGCTGGTCACCAGCAGCACCGTAATACCGCTCTCAATGATGCGGTCCACCATGTCCATAAAATGCTGCCGGGTCTGTACATCCAGGCCGGTAAAAGGATTGTCCAGCATCAGCAGCACCGGTTTTTGCAGCAGCGCTTTGGCGATCATGACCCGGCGGGTTTCGCCGTTGGAGAGCTTGATCAGCTCCTTGTGCATCAGGGGGCCGATGCGCAGGGGCAGCAGCAGCGGGTCTTCCTGCGGCGCTCCGGCTGTTTCGCCGTACAGGTACTGCTGTACGGTAGGCGCATCCGAAGCGTCCATACTGTTAAAGCGCTGTTGATAGTAAAAGTCGGTAGTATTGCTGCGGTTGCGGAAATTATGATGGTGCGCTACCTGCGCTATCAGGTTGCGGTAAGTAAAATACGGGTCCGTAATGGTATGCCGGCGGCGGTATTGTTCATAAAAATGATAGTGAATGCCGCCGTTGATCACGTTAAACTTACCGGCAATGGTGTTCAGCAGGGCGGTTTTGCCCGCGCCGCTGCTGCCTGTAATGGCCCATTGCTGGCCTTCCAGCACCTCCCAGTCCAGGTGGGTGAACAAGGTCTTATCCAGGTATCGTACCGTAATATGTTCCAGCGTCAGAAAGGGTGCAGCCTGCTCGTTCATGATCTGTTGTTTGACATTGCCTGTATGTGATGAAGGGCATAAAATTATAAAAGCTTTACACTAGTTTTATGGCAAATGTTACGGTCTATGCAAAAATTATGGATATGCGCACTGGCCCTGCTGCCCGCTTTTACGGCGCAAGCGCAGCAGCCGGCGCGTAACGCGGCCATCAGCGCAATGGTGCAGCAGGTATCTGCAGACAGTTTACAATCCTATATACACCAACTGGTGAGCTTCGGCACCCGTCATACGCTCAGCAGCACCACGGATAAAAAGCGAGGTATCGGCGCGGCCCGCAACTGGGTGCTGCAGCAGTTCCGCTCCTATGAGGCCGCATCCGGCGGCCGCTTCAGCGCCATGCTGGACACCGTTACCCTGCAGCCCGATGGCCGGCGTATAGACGTGCCGGTAAACCTGGGCAACGTAATGGGCCTCCTGAAAGGCACAGACCCGGCGGACAAGCGCATCTTTATTGTAAGCGGTCACCTGGACAGCCGGGTGTCTGACGTAATGAACCGCACCAGCGATGCGCCCGGCGCCAATGACGATGGCAGCGGGGTAGCGGCGGTGCTGGAAATGGCGCGCATTATGTCGCGGCACGCTTTCCCGGCCTCCATCCTGTTTGTGGCCGTGAGCGGAGAAGAGCAGGGCTTGCTGGGTGCAGACCACCTGGCCGGCAAAGCGGAAAAGGAGCATTGGGAAATAGGGGCCATGCTGAATAATGATATGATCGGGCAAAGCACCTCCAGCGGTACCGACCTGCATGATAACGCGAAAGTGCGTGTGTTCAGCGAAGGTATTCCCGTAACTGCAGACGCCAGGCAATTGCAGCAGATACGCTCCCTGGGCATGGAGAACGACAGCTACTCCCGGCAACTGGCCCGCTACATCAAGGAAACGGGCGAGCGTTATACCGACCAGCTCGAAGTAGTGATGATATACCGCAACGACCGTTTCCTGCGCGGTGGCGACCATACGCCTTTCCTGCGCCGCGGCTTCCCGGCCGTGCGCATTACCGACATGCATGAGAACTACCTGCACCAGCACCAGGACCTGCGCACGGAAAACGATACCGTGTACGGCGACCTGCCGGAGTTTATGGATTTTGAGTACCTGCGCAAGAACACCTGCCTCAATCTCTCCGTGCTGGCCAGCCTGGCCGGGGCGCCTTCCCAGCCGCGGGAAGTAAAAATGGATGTGAGCGGGTTAAGCAACGTAACCCGCCTATACTGGCAGCGGCCCCGCAGCGGCCAGGTAAAAGGCTACCAGGTGCTGATGCGGGAAACTACCAGCCCGGTATGGCAGCGGCGCTTTTTTACCACGGATACGGAGCTGACACTGCCTTATTCCAAGGATAATTATTTCTTTGCCGTGCAGGCCGTTGGGGACAAAGGGCTGGAAAGCCTGCCCGTGTTTGCAGGCCGGTAAAAGAAATGTAAAATCTTAAATGTAAAATGTCAGATGTAAAAGTTGGTTGTCGTGTATTATTAAAACATCAAAGGGTAGTTGAAACATGCCTGCCAATTTTTACATTTTACATGTAAGATTTTACAGTTTAAATTCTTTAAGAAATGACCTGGATAGAAAAAACATTTGACGAGTTGAGCACCGCAGAGCTGTACGCCCTGCTGCATTTGCGGAACGAGATATTCATCGTGGAGCAGCGATGCCCTTACCAGGACCTGGATTATGCGGACCAGGCGGCCGTGCATGTAATGGGATATAATGCCGGTATGGGGCTGGTGGCTTATACCCGGATCTTCGGGCCGGGCGCCCGCGCACATGGCATGCAGCGGGAGATGGCGTCTATCGGGCGGGTGCTGACGGCAGGTGCAGTAAGGGGGAAAGGGATCGGCCGGGTATTAATGGAAAGGTCCATCGCTGTGCTGGAAGCGCGTTTTGGCCGGCAATCCATCCAGATCAGCGCGCAGCAGCACCTGAAAGCGTTCTATGAATCACTGGGTTTCCGGCAAACCAGCGAGATGTACCTGGAGGATGATATACCGCATATCTGTATGATAAGAAGTGGGATGTAGGAAGTAATCCCCTACTTCCTCTTTACTCTTACCTTCACGTCTCCCAGCGGTATGCAGTAAGAGATGGTGTATTGAAAATCAAACTGTGAGCCCTTGGTGCCGCTGCCAAAGCCCGGTATCACAATCGGAGGGAATGCATCGTCCTTCGGCCCGCTGATCTTGATCTTTTCGCGGATGCTCCAGCCCACAAAGAAATTCTTCAGCACTTCCGCCTTAATGCCCAGTATCAGCTCTACCCAGTGCGCGCTGGCATTCCTTTTCGGGAAGCTGCCCGGCAGCTTGTCGCCCCAGTAGGAGTCATAAATGGTATAGGAGGGCGCTTCGTAGCTCATTTGCGCAAAACCATACCGGATGCCGCCGTAGAACATATACCGTTCCCGGGTTTCCTGCTTTTTAAGAAAGTTATAGTCCACACCGGCGGTTAAAAATACACCGCTGCTTTTGTAGGTATAGTTGCTGTCGCTGTGCGACACGCCCTGCCAGCCGGCTTCCGCGGCTATGTACAGGTCTTTCCGGTAACGGTAATCGGCAGCGAAGGAAACATCCGTCCGGTAAGGCTGGAAGGCCTTCACCACAAAGCGGCTGAGGTCTATGCCCAGGCGCAGGCCGCCGGGCACCCGGTAAATGCTGTCCGGTAATACAGGCGCAGGCTTTTTGGCGGCCGCCTGCTGCGCAGCGCTGTCTGCCGGAGGAGCCACCGGCTTTTCCTGGGCCTGTGCGGTTGCCAGCCAGCCGCTAAATGCCAAAATAAAGAGTAATATGCGCTGTATCATTAATGGAAGAGGTTATTGCCCGTTGATTGATGATCAGTGACCGGATGGTATTGGTGGTGCTGATCACCGTATCCAGTGTAAAGAAAGTAGAAAATCCGCAACCCGGCGATATAAAATGCGGTTCCCGGGAGTACCGGAAGGTAAGCGTATCCGGTGTGGAAATGGAATCCACTTTCAGGTAAAAACGGCTGCTGTCCGCTACCGGCGACAGGGGCAGGAAAATATTGGACACTGCCTGTTTCCGGTAGATGCTGTCCTTGATGGTCAGCGCATACAGTGTTACCTGCGTCATCGTGGTGTCCCGCGTGATGCCGGCGCTGTCCCGCAAAAAGCGTATATGGGTATCTGTAGTCAGCGCCTGGTCGCAGACCTTCGTTTCATCGTCGCAGCCTACCATGGCAACCATTATAATTAATAATGAATAATTAATAATTAATAATAATCGTTGGGCGATGTTGCGTGAAACACGGGTATTATTCATTATTAACTGTTAATTATTAATTGTTAATTCTTTCCTCAGAAAGCGGGCGGTATGGCTTTCTGCGCAATCGCTCACAGCCTCCGGGGTGCCGGTGCAGAGAATAGTGCCGCCGCCGGCGCCGCCTTCCGGTCCCAGGTCAATGATGTGGTCCGCCATTTTTATCACGTCCAGGTTATGCTCGATCACCAGCACGGTATTGCCCCGGTCCACCAGCTTGTTCAGCACGTTCAGCAGCAGTTGTATATCCTGGAAGTGCAGGCCGGTGGTAGGCTCGTCAAGAATATAAATGGTTTTGCCGGTATCTTTCTTGGACAGTTCCGTGGCCAGCTTTACGCGCTGGGCCTCGCCGCCGGAAAGGGTAACCGCAGACTGGCCCAGGGTGATGTAGCCCAGTCCCACATCCTGCAAGGTCTTTATTTTCCGGTAAATGTAGCTCACCGGCTGGAAGAACTCCACCGCCTCGTCTACCGTCATGTCCAGCACATCGGAAATGGACTTGCCTTTATAACGTATTTCCAGTGTTTCGCGGTTATACCGGCGGCCGTTGCACTTTTCGCAGTGCACGTACACGTCCGGCAGGAAGTTCATTTCTATCACGCGCATGCCGCCGCCTTCGCACACGTCGCAGCGGCCGCTCTTTACATTAAAGGAGAAACGTCCGGCATTATAGCCCCTGATCTTGGCTTCCGGCACCTGTGCAAACAACTGGCGGATGTCCGTAAAGAAGCCGCAGTAAGTGGCCGGGTTGCTGCGCGGCGTGCGCCCGATGGGCGACTGGTCTATCTCGATCACCTTGTCGATATTTTCCAGGCCTTTGACGCTTTTATAAGGCATGGGCACCAGCTTGGAATTATACGCGTGCCGGGAGAGGATAGGATACAGCGTTTCATTGATCAATGTGGACTTGCCGCTGCCGGATACGCCGGTCACGCAGATAAAGGCGCCCAGGGGCAGCTTTACGTTCACATTCTTCAGGTTGTTGCCCGTAGCGCCTTTCAGCTCCAGGGATTTGCCGTTGCCCTTGCGTCTTTCCGCCGGTACGGCTATTTCCCGCTTGCCGTTCAGGTAGCCGGCAGTGGGTGTGTTCAGTTGCAGCACCTGTTGGGGCGTGCCCTGGGCGATGATCCGCCCGCCGTGTACGCCGGCCCCGGGGCCGATGTCCACCAGGTGGTCCGCGTGCAGCATAATATCTTTATCGTGCTCTACCACAATCACGGTATTGCCCATTTCCCGGAGCCGCTGCAGGGCTTCTATCAGTTGCATGTTATCGCGCTGGTGCAGGCCGATGCTGGGCTCGTCCAGGATGTAGGTGATGCCCATCAGTTGCGACCCTATCTGGGTGGCCAGGCGGATACGCTGCGATTCGCCGCCGCTGAGGGTGCGGGTGGGGCGGTTCAGCGTCAGGTAGCTCAGGCCCACGTTCAGCAGGAACTGCAGCCTTTCGCGTATTTCCTTGAGGATGTCTTTGGCAATGGTGTTCTGCTTGTTGTCCAGCCTTTTTTCAATGCCGCTGAACCAGCCGTGCAGCTTGTCCAGGTCCATTTCTCCCAGCTCCGCAATGTTCTTTTCATCCACGCGGAAGTGCAGGCTTTCCTTTTTCAGCCGGGCGCCGTTACATTCCGGGCAGGTGCTGAGCTGCATGAAGCCTTCGGCCCAGTTGCGCACGTAGTCGGAAGAGGAGTCGTTGAAATAGCGGCGCACCATGTTCACCACGCCTTCATATTCCGTAGCGTAGGCGCCGTTGCCGTTGCTCTCAAAGTCCATATCCACTTCCAGCTTGCCGTTCTCGTCGCCGAACAGCAGCACATTCAGCGCTTTTTGCGGGATGTCGGCAATGGGCGCGGAAAGGGAGAACTTGTATTTGCGGGCCAGTTGCTGCACCTGTTTGAAGGTGAAGGTGTCCCGCGCTTCGCCCAGGGGCACCAGGCCGCCGTCGTTAATGGAAACGGCGTAGTCCGGTATCACCTCGTCCATATTGATCTGGTAGATGGTGCCCAGGCCCTTGCAGCGCGGGCAGGCGCCGTAGGGGGAGTTAAAGGAAAAGGTGTTGGGCGAAGGCTCCTCGTAGGAGAGGCCGGTATCCTCGCACATGAGCTGCTTGCTGTACTGGCTTACCTTGCCGGTATCATTGTCCATAACAAACAGCAGCCCCTTGCCCATCAGCAGGGCTTTCTGCACGCTCTGCCCGATGCGGGCGCGGGCATCGTCCTGCACCTGTATGCGGTCTATCACCAGTTCTATGTCATGTATCTTGTAGCGGTCTACCTGCATGCGCTCTTTCAGGTCCTGTATCTCGCCGTCCACCCGTACTTTCAGGTAGCCCTGCTTGCGCATCTGCTCAAACAGCTCGCGGTAGTGGCCCTTGCGCCCGCGTACCAGGGGGGCCAGTATCACCAGCTTTTTCTTTGCGTAGTATTTGAACAGGTGGGCCAGTATCTCCTCTTCGGAGAAGCGCGTCATGCGCTTGCCGGTGTTATAGGAATAAGCAACACCAATGCGCGCGTACAGCAGGCGCAGGAAATCATATATTTCAGTGATGGTGCCTACGGTGGAGCGGGGATTCTTGTTGGTGGTCTTCTGCTCAATGGAGATCACCGGCGAAAGGCCCGTGATCTTGTCCACATCCGGCCGTTCCATATCGCCGATGAACTGGCGGGCATAGGCGGAGAAACTTTCCATGTACCGCCGCTGTCCTTCCGCATAAATGGTATCAAAAGCCAGGGATGATTTTCCGCTGCCGCTGATGCCGGTGATCACCACCAGCTTGTTCTTGGGCAACTGCAGGTCCAGATTCTTCAGGTTATGCTCCCGCGCGCCGAAAACTGCAATATTGTCATCCGCAGTGGCCTGCACGGCAGGAACCGATGCATTCTTCTTTTTTGACATAAGCATAAGTCCGGGTTCCCGGACTTTGTAAATGTAAAATGTAAAATTCTAAATGTAAAATGTAAAAGTTGGTTGATATGTTTTAACGGCACTTTGCTGCCTTGTTGTGCACTTCCACCAACTTTTACATTCGAAATTTTACACTTATCATTTTACATGCTCTTAAGGTAACGAGCAGTGCTTGCCGGCAAACTGCAGGTATTGCTCCCAGTCATAGGCGGTTACATCGTGCTTGCCGGAGCGGATATGGTAGCGGACAAATTCCCCGGTGGGGCGCTGTACACTGGGGAAACCGGCATTGCCCAGCCCCCGTTTGCCGAAGAGGCGGTATACCGGTTCGGCGTTTTTTGCGCTCAGGAATTCTCCTTTGGGGTCCGACCACTGGTCGCCGGCGGCGCTGGCCACGTACAGGGGCCGGGGCGCTATCAGCGCCAGCAGCATGTGCTGGTCTACCGGCAGGGCGTCGGTATTGTGCGCATAGGTTTTATATACAGGGCTGAACCAGTGCGGGAAGACGCGGGTAATCACCGCAACGGTTTCCCCGTACCATCTTTTGGACAGGGCCGCCCCGCCCTCGCCGGATTCATTGGAAATGACCATGGCAAAGCGGGGATCGCTGGCGCCGGCCCAGAGGGCGGCCTTGCCCAGGCGGGAATGCCCGATGAGTATCACCTGCCGCGGGTCTACCGCGGGGTCCTGCTGCAGGTAGTCCAGCGCCCGGCATAATGCCCAGGCCCATACGCCCATGGCGCTCCACTCATGCGGCTGTATGTGCAGCACATCCTTGAGCCGGCTGCGGATGCCGGTCTCCCAGCCATCCGCCTTATCGGCCTCCACCTCCCCGTAAAAGAAGGTAGCCAGCCCGTAGCCGCGGCTTACAATGTCCCGCACCGGCCACTGGGAAGCCTGCGATCCGCGGGAGGCTGCTGTAGCGCGGTGGTCTACAATACCAGGACCGGTCACGGTATAGCCGGGAGTGATAGGAATGGAGGGATCGTTGATAACAGACTGGTTGCCATAGAAATTCATGCCCAGGAACAGCGGCACCCGTCCCCGCGCCTTGTTGGGCAGGTACAGCAGCAGGTGCAGTTGGGCGCTGGTGTCTGCCTGCTCCAGGTACAGGGTCACCTGCTTGCAGGTGGCCAGCCCGTCCAGCGCCTGCACATCCGTATGGGTGGTTTTGTACGTCATTTGGGTACGTGTGCGGGGAAAGCGCCCGTATACATTGGTCTCAAACAGGTGGTAAATGTAGGGCCGCTGCACTTCTCTCCACTGCTTTGCGGTGGTCACGGTTTTGCCGTTGGCCATGCGCAGCGGGTCAGGCAGCGTATAGGCCGGTACGTTAGCTTCCGACAGGTTCACTTCCTTCTGCTGCGCGGTCAGGACAGGGCCACCAAGCAGGCAGCACAGCGCTATACACGTGGATAAACGGAATATGGGCAACATAATGAGAAAGATAGGAAATTTGCAGGGATTATCAATTATTAACTATTTTAGTTCCAACATGCATGATCAGTCATACACCGATAATGACCTGTTCCGGCTGATAGCAGAAGGGGACGAAACAGCTTTCCGCCTGTTCTTTCACAGGTACGTGCCGGAACTGCGCCCGCTGATCATGCATATTACTAAAAACGCCGCGGTTGCGGAGGATATTATACAGGAAACCTTTCTCCGCCTGTGGCTCAGCCGCGATAAGCTGGATACCATTGAAAATCCCCGTTCCTGGCTGCTGCGCATCGTGTTCTACCAGTCTTTTTCCTACCTGCGCCGGCAGGCGGTGCATACCAAAGCCATGGACGTGATCGCGTTGCGGCAGGCCACGCATGAAATGCGCAACACCACGGAAGAGGCCCTGGCCTATGCACAGTTGACCCGGCTGGTAGGGGAAGTGGTGCGCCAACTGCCCCCGCAGGCCCGGCGCATTTACCTGCTCAGCCGCGAGAAAGGGCTGCGCATACCGGAAATAGCGCGCGAGCTGGCGCTCTCCCCCCATACCGTAAAGAACTCCCTGGTGCGTTCCCTGCAAACCATCCGCAAGCGCATCGAGCAGTCCGGGCACTTCTTCCCGCTGCTGGTGCTGTGGCTGCTGAAGCCCTGAAAAAAAATTTTTTTCCCCGCATAGGTCCTGAATGAAAAGTTGCGCGTCTGTTAGGACGGGGACTATCGTTAATAACGAGAACCGCGTTCTGAAAAACAGATAGCAAAACAAATACTTACGATATTGAATATCCACGAACGCCTGGCGTACCTGCTGCACCAGGTAACAAACCATTCGGCCACCGATGCTGAACTGGAAGAACTGGCCGGTTTGCTGAAAGCAGACCATACCGGCAGCCTGACCCGGGAAATAGAACAGCAGCTAAAAGCTGCGCTCCCCCCGGAGGAGATGGCTTATGACAGGGATTATTGGGACAACATCGCCGGTAGAATATTGTCGTCAGATCATCCAAAAGCACAAGAGACCGCGTCTGTGCCCGTCAGGACTGTACAGCCCTGGCGGCGCTGGCGCTGGGCTGCCGCTGCCGCCCTGGCCGTGTTGCTCAGCGTTGCGGGCTGGCAGTTGTGGCAACGCCGTCCTGTTCGTGCACCGGCTCCTGTGGCTATCCAACCTTTCCATAACGATGTGGCGCCCGGCAGCAACCGGGCCATGCTTACGCTGGCGGATGGTACGCAGATACCGCTGGACAGTGCCGGTTCCGGCCCCCTGGCGCAGCAGGGCAATACCCGCATTATTAAACTGGATAGCGGCCGCCTGGCCTACCGTGCTGCCGGCAACGCCGCTAATGGCGCGCTGCTGTATAATACCATTACCACGCTCAGGGGCGGGCAGTTCCGCATTGCACTGCCGGACGGCACCCAGGTATGGCTCAATGCCTCCAGCAGCCTGCGCTACCCTACCAGCTTTGCCGGCCCGGAGCGCCGCGTGCAGTTGAGCGGCGAAGCCTATTTTGAAGTGGCGAAAGATGCAGACCAGCCTTTCCGCATCCACACAAAAGAAATGGAAGTGGAAGTACTGGGCACGCATTTCAACATCATGGCCTATGATGATGAAGACATCCTGAAAACCACCCTGCTGGAAGGCGCGATAAAAGTGAGCCGGGAAGGCAGCAGCCGGCGCCTGCAGCCCGGGCAGCAGGCGCGCGTGCACCGGGCAAACGGCAGCCTGGATGTACTGCAGCATGCCAATACAGAAGAAGCCGTAGCCTGGAAGAACGGGTTTATTCAATTTGAAGGACAGGATATCCGCGCCGCCATGCGCATGCTGGCCCGCTGGTATAATGTAGAAGTGGAATACCGCGGGGCAGTGCCCGCGCACTTCAGGGGCGTCATTCCGCGGAACGTACCTTTATCCCAGGTGTTGAAAATGATGGAGATGACAGGAGAAGTGCAGTTCAGCATCAACGGCAACAAGATCATTGTGTCACCATAAAATCGCTTAATAAAAAACCGGAAGTGTTCGCACCACTCCCGGCCAGCCCAGGTTATAAAAAACAATCGGTTCAGCAATTATTCCTTATTTACCTAAACGATACAAAAGTATGCAATTGACGCTTTTTTCCCAAAGCGCGGCAAGGCTCCATGCCCCTTGCCGGAAACGAATTCCGCGATTATCAAAAACGGTACGGATCATGAAATTAACGGCGCTTTTGATCACCATAGCCTTCCTGCAGGTACATGCAGGCGGGCATGCGCAAACCGTCACCCTATCCCGACAGCACAGTTCCCTGGAGCGTATCTTCAAAGAGATACGGAAACAGACGGGCTATTACTTCCTGTATACGGACGAGCAACTGTCCGGCGCCGCCAGGGTAACGCTGGATGTAAAGGACGCCCCGCTGTCCGAAGTGCTGGAGCTGTGCTTCCGCAACCAGCCGCTCACCTACACCATCGATAACAGGATCGTGATCGTGAAGCGGCGGCCCGTAACGGCAGCAATGCCGGTTCCGCCACCGGCGGATGTTACGGTGACCGGCCGCGTGACAGATGAAAAGGGCCAGCCGCTGCCCGGCGTGACCATACAGGTAAAAGGCACCAGCACCGGCGTAGTGACAGACGTGGACGGGCGCTACACCATCAGCATACCGGAAGGTAATGCCATACTGCTTATTTCATCCATCGGTTATAATACAAAGGAAGTATCCGTAAACGGCAGAACGGATATTCCCATAGTGCTGGAGGCGCAGGCTTCCGGCCTGAACGAGCTGGTAGTAGTGGGGTACGGTGAGCAAAAGAAAGGCTCCCTCACCAACGCCATCAGCTCCGTGTCCGGCAAGGAGTTCCAGGATCAGCCGGTGAACCGGCTGGACCAGGTGCTGCAGGGCCGCGTGGCCGGGGTGCAGGTGACCAATGCGGCCGGCTCTCCCGGTGGCAGCGTGCGTATCCGCATCCGCGGCGCCAACTCCATCAATGGCGACAACGGTCCGCTGTACGTGGTGGACGGTTTTGTAGGGGCGGAGTTCTTTTCCATCAACCCCGATGATATCGCCAGCATACAGGTGCTGAAAGACGCTTCCGCCACCGCCATTTACGGCAGCCGCGGCGCCAACGGCGTGATCATTATCACCACCCGCAAAGGCAGCAAGGACGGGCTGAAGGTGAACTTCACCTCCCGTTTCTCCAGCTCGCAGGTCATCAAAAAGCTGGACCTGCTGAATGCGGGCGATTTTGCGGAAACGGCCAACGCGCACGCTGTGGCCACCGGCACCACTCCGCCCTTTACGACGGAAGAGGTGGCGGATTTTCGTGCAAAAGGCGGCACGGACTGGCAGGATGAAATATTCCGGCAGGCCATGGCGCAGGAGTACATGTTAAGCCTCTCCGGTGGTAACGACAAGTCCGGCTATTTCATTTCCGGCAACTACCTGGACCAGGAAGGTGTGATCAATAACTCTTTCTACAAGCGCTATACCCTGCGCTCCAACATCCATTCAAAACTAACGGACCGGATCTCCACTTTCCTGAACATTACCGGCTCCTACAGCAAGGCGCAGAATATAGACATCCCGGCCGACGGGCCGCACAGCCCGCTGGCGCAGGCCATTACCTGGTCGCCTACGGTACCGGTGCGCGATGCCGCCGGCAGGTACACAGCGGCAGACCCGGTGAGCTCCGTGTTCTTCAACCCCGTGGCACTCACTACCGAGCAACTGGCGGTAAAGGACCGCATGCTGGCCAATGCTATCGGCGGCTTCCGCTTTGAGCTGCTGCCCGGCCTGTCCCTGAACCTGCAATATGGCGCCAACTACCTGCAGTACGAGGACCGCAGCTTTGGCGGCAAGGTGGTGAACTCCGGCACCGCCACCACCAATGTGCGCAACAACAAGGAGATCCGTTTGCAGAACACCAATACGCTCAATTATCATAAAGCCTTTAATGGTGGCCATGCCATAGATCTTACCGCAGTGATGGAGTACCAGCAGTCCACGTATAATTTTACACAGGTGGGCACCTCCAATCTCACCTACGAGCATTTTAAATGGGACAACCTGGGCCTGGGTACGCCCGGCAGCCCGTCTTCCGGCTACTCCAAATGGGCGTTGTTCTCCCTGGTAGGCCGCGCTAACTATGCTTACCGGGACAAGTACCTGGTATCTGCCGCGCTGCGCCGCGATGGGTCTTCCAAGTTCCGGGAGAACAACCGCTTCAGCTATTTCCCTTCCGTTTCTGCAGGATGGGTGCTCACCGAAGAGCCCTTCCTGAAGGGGCAGCAGGTGCTCAGCTACCTGAAGCTGCGTGCAAGCTGGGGCCTTACGGGCAGTGAAGGCGTAGGGCCTTACAGCACCTTCTCTTCCTATTCCCGCAGGATCGCTTCGTTCACCAATTCTACTTTCCTGAACGGCATTGTGCTGGGTAATATCGGCAACCCTGACCTGCAGTGGGAAACCACGGAGCAGAAGGACGCCGGTATAGAGATCGGGTTGCTGCGGGACCGCCTTTCCATTACTGCCGATTATTTCATCAAGGACACGCGCGACCTGCTGCTGAATGAGAAGCTGCCCCTGTACCTGGGCGGCAATACCATTACGCGCAACGTAGGCGCTGTGCAGAACAAGGGCTGGGAGCTGGCCATAGAGGGCAAGGTGATCGACCGCGGGCCGGTAACCTGGAACACCTGGCTCAATTTCTCTTTCCTGCGCAACGAGGTAACCTCCATCGGCTCCAGCAGCCAGCGCATCTTTGATCCCAACAACCGCCGGATCGGCGGCGGTATGTCGCCACAGTCAGAATTCGTGGTGATGCCCGGCCAGCCGCTGGGCGCCATCTGGGGCCTCACCTACCTGGGCACCTGGAAACCGGGGGATGCCAAGGCTGCTGAATACGGCGCCGTGCCCGGCGATGCGCGCTACCTGGACCTGAATGGCGACAACGTAATAGATGCAGACGACTATGGCGTGATCGGCACCGGCATGCCCCGCACTTCCATAGGCTGGAACAATACGGTGAGCTTCCGTTCCTGGACACTGAACCTGTTCTTCCAGGGCCTGTTCGGTTTCGACAAGCTGAACTACAACAAAGCTGCGGCCATGTACCACGGCGGCGATGCGCGGGAAGCCACCCATGTGGACATCCTGGACCGCTACATTCCCGGGGTGAACGAAACTTCCGACATCCCGGCCTTCAGCAGCACCAACCGGAACTTTACGCAGTCCACCCGCTTTCTGGAAAAAGCGGATTTCCTGCGCCTGAAGAATGTGAGCCTGTCCTATGATATCCCTAAATCAAAGCTGAAGAACGTGGTGGGCGTCAAGCTGTTCGTGAGCGCCACCAACCTTTTGACCATTACGGATTATAGCGGTATAGACCCGGAAGCCAATTCATCCGCCGGCGATATCCGGCAGGGGATCGACTTCGGCTCCTATCCTAACGCCAAAACCTATACGGGCGGTATTACGCTCAGCTTTTAAAACAGCAAACCAAACGTTATAAAAAACTGGATTCCTATGCAGAAGAAAATATATCTCGTTATTGCACTGTTCCTGCTGGGCGCCTGCAGCAAACAACTGACCGAAGACCCGAAAGGCCTGGTCGCCGGTACCGCCGCCCTCAGTAATATGGCAGGGCTGGAAGCCGCGCTCACCGGCGCTTACGGCAGCCTGATGGTGCCCTGGGAAAGCGGTTTCACCACGGTATCGCAGATCGCCATGACCATGGGCGCGGATGATCTTACCACGCATCCCGGCTCCAATAAGGAAGAGTTCCGGGAGTTTGACCGCTTTAATGTATCCTCCCTCAACAGCCGTATGACGCCTATCTGGCTGGGCTGCTACAAGACCATACAATCCACCACCAACATCATCAATAATTATGATGCCGTGCAGGATGGCACCGAAGAAGAGATCCACGAAATAGTAGGCGAAGCTTATTTCCTGCGCGCCCTGTGCTATTACTGGCTTACCCGCCTCTGGGGCGCGGTGCCGGTGATCCCTACGGAAGTATACTCTCCTGACCTGCTGGAGCTGCAGAAAAGCGAGCCCGCAGCCGTGTATAAACTGATAGAAGAGGACCTGGCCATGGCCGAGCAATGGGTGAGCAATGAGAAGCGTGACCCCGGCCGTCCCAACAAAGGTTCTGTAAAAGCGCTGCTGGCGGATGTATACCTTACAGAAGCCGGCTGGCCGCTGAAAGATGCATCCAAATACGCACTGGCCGCCGCCAAGGCCAAAGAGGTGATCGACAACAAGGGCGCCTACGGTTTTGACCTGTACCAGGATGGCTTCCTGAAAATATTTGCCGGCGGCACCGTGGAGGATGTGTTCACCCTCTTTACCCGCGGGCAATGGTCTACCTACAATTCCTTTTACGGGCTGTCCACCATGCCGGAAAATGAAGGCGGCTGGAGCGATTTTTTCCCGGAGCTGAACTTCTTTCGCAATTTCCCGGCCGGCCCCCGGAAGGACGCCACCTTCTCCACGGAATTCGTGGTGAACGGCGATACCATTCCCTGGCAGCAGGTAAGCACCAAACATCCCTACTATAAAAAATTCAGGATACAGTCCGGCAATCCCTATACCTATATGTCCAACACTCCCGTGATCATGATCCGCTACGCGCATGTGCTGCTGATCTATGCAGAAGCACAGGCCCGGGCGGCCGGTACGCCTAACGCCGAAGCCTATACGGCTGTTAACGCGGTGCGCAGCCGTGCCGGCCTGGATGAGCTGCCGGCAGGCCTGTCTGGCGCTGCCTTTGCGGATGCCGTAGTAGCGGAGCGGAGCTGGGAGTTTGCCGGCGAATGGAACCGCTGGTTCGACCTGGTGCGCCTGGAGCAGGTAGCAGCCGCCAATGCGGATAAGGACCCGGACGACCTGCAGCCCTCCGGCGCCATCACGGAAGAAAAATACTGGATGCCTGTACCGGGCAATGATGCCCTGATCAACCCGAACCTGTAATACCATAGCCATATATTCCACGGAAATAATGATGGAGCGGCATGCACCAATGCCGCTCCATTTCGGACCATTTTAAGACACAATGACCGGCTGGCATAACCGACAGACCCTTTTGTAAATTCCTAAACCCGATCGTTATGAAGAAAATCTCAACACTTATTATCCTGTTGTTCGGTTTACTGTTAAGTAATCATTTGAATGCGCAGTACCTGCTGGTAGACGACATGGAAGGCAATGGCATCGGCTCCGGCCGGTGGACCTTCTATGCGGGGGAGAACGCTACCGGCGGTGTGGAGTTTGGCGTGCCCAATCCCAATCCCTCCGGGGTGAACACCAGCTCCCTGGTCGCTAAATTCGTGAAGGACACCACCTGCTTTGAATGGATGGGGGCCTCCTGCCAGCTCACGGAACCGTTTGACCTGGCTTCCGGCAGCGAGTTCAAAATGCTGGTGTACAGCAGCACGACGGACGAGATCATGTTCAAGCTGCAACCCGGCACCGATTATTCCAAGGCGGTATACTTTACCTACAAGGTAAGCCGCGTCAATCACTGGGAGGAAGCCACCTACAATTTCCAGAGCGTGAAAGACCGTACCGATTTTGACCGTATTGAAGTGCATTACATAGACGGTAAAAAGGCCAACGGCATCCTGTATTTTGACCTGGTGCGCGCACCCAATCCCGTAGGTGTCCGGCTGGCCGATACCTCCATTGCCATGGGGCAGGAGCACGGCGCCGTAATAAAGGCCCATATGTTTGGCGGCGTGTTCAGCGATACGCTTACCACCGCCAACTGGACCGCTACCAACCTGCCCGCCGGCGTAAGCATAGACAGTGTGCAGCGTGTGGATGATACCACCGCGCACATTATACTCAGCGGCAATTCTCCCGTGGTGTATTCCCGCACTACCCTGGAAATGGTGGTGGCCCCGCAGGAAGTAGCGAACGCCAATGCCGGCCAGTACATTGCAAAAGGGAAAGTGATATTTGAAGGCAATCCCGCCTGGACCATGATATATGGCGATGAGTTTAACGGCAGCGGCCGCCTGCCGGACCCTGCCAAATGGAAGGTAGACCCCAAGCCCAAGGGGTGGATCAACGGGGAGCAGCAGGTGTACACAGATACCACGCACGATAACATACGGGTGGAGGACGGTTACCTGGTCATCAAAGGCAAGAAGGACTATCCCAACGGCGATTCCACCCAGCCCTGGTCCTCCGGGCGGCTGATCTCCCAGGGCAAGATGGATTTCCTCTACGGCCGTGTGGAAGTAAAGGCCAAACTGCCCAGGGCGCGCGGCTCCTGGCCTGCCATCTGGATGATGCCCACCTCCAGCGTGTATGGCGGCTGGCCCAAAAGCGGCGAGATCGACATTATGGAGCATGTAGGCAATAACCTGGGCACCGTGCTGTCCACCGTGCATACGGAAAGCCACAACTGGACCAATGGCGGCCAGGTGTCCGGCATCAAACAGATACCGGATGCGGCCACCGCTTTCCACGTATACGCGGTCGAATGGACGCCGGATTCCCTGCGTTTTACTTTTGACAGCGCGCATGTGCTGACTTACCTGAACCCCTATACGGACTGGAAGGACTGGCCCTTTGACCAGAAATTCCATATCATCCTGAACGTGGCCATTGGCGGCGGTATGGGCGGCGCTATTACGGAAGCGGACTGGCCGGACAGCATGATGGTGGATTACGTGCGCGTGTACCAGAAAGGGCTGGGCACACCCGTGCTGGACACCATCGTGGTAACACCGGCAGACCAGTCGTTCCTGGCAGGCGCCACCCAGCAATATAAGGCGGTAGCCTATGACCAGAACGGGCATGTAATGGCCATTAACCCGGTATGGAGCATCAGCGGGGCGGGCAGTACCATTACGGCGGATGGACTGGCCACCGTACAGGCTTCCGGTGTGGTGACCGCCACCGCTACCGTGGATAGTGTAACCGTTTCCGGTAGTGCCTATGTTACCGTACGGCCTACCAACTACAAACCCATACCGGCCAAAATACAGGCCGAAGCCTTTGACAATGCCAATGCCTGCTGTACGGAACCTACCTCCGATGCAGGCGGCGGGCTGAACATCAGCTACATCGGCTCCGGCACCTGGATGGAATATGACATTACAGTGCCGGATTCCGGCAATTACCGGGTACAGTTCCGCGTAGCAATGGACTATGCCACCAGCTTGCGCGTAATGTTAGACACTGTTACGCTCACTACGGTGCCCCTGCCGGCCAGCGGCGGATGGCAGCAATGGATCACCGTTACTTCCGCGCCCATTTACCTGGCCGCCGGTAACCAGACCATCCGCATCCGCTCCAATGCATCCGGGTGGAACTTTAACTGGCTACAGTTTGTGCATGCAGATTCCGTAAACCTGTCTTACATCACGGTAACACCGGACAGTGTACGGCTGATCAGTGGCGCTACGCAGCAGTTCAAAGCAGCCGGTTACGCCGCAGATAACAGCGTAATGGCGATCACACCGGTATGGTCCACTACGGTCAAGAAAAGCAGCATTAATGCGAACGGCCTGTTCACAGCCGGCAATAAGACCTGCACAGGACTGGTAAAAGCGACCGCTGAAGGAGTAACAGGTACGGCCAGTGTAACGGTAGCGCCAGTGCCTGTATTGACGCGCATGACCATCAGCCCGGACCCGGCAGTTATGCAGGTGGGAGGCAGGCAGCAGTTTACCGTTACCGGCTACGACCAGGAAGATTATGTAATGCCTGTAACACCGGTATGGACCGTGAGTGATACCAGCTATACCATCAGCAGCACGGGCCTGCTCACAGCCAATAAAGCGCCGGGCGCCTGTACCGTAACCGCCACGGCGGGTAACATTACGGCCAGCGCTGCGGTAACAACGGACTATCTCTGCTCTGTGAATATTAAATACGAAGCGGAGAGCTTCACCGACCGCTCTACCCGTCCTGTACTGGAAGCTTGCACCGATGTAGGGGGTGGGCAAAACTTTACCTACATGTATGCCGGTGACTGGTTCTCGTACAACACCATCAACGTACCGGTGGCAGGCGTGCATAACGTCAGCTTCCGGGTATCCAGCACGGCCCCCGTACGCATCTGGATCGGGCATGGCGGCAAAAGGTTCGGCACCATCAACATACCTTCTACCGGCGGCGCCTGGCAGACCATTACAGATACCATGACACTGCCGGTACTGAACTATACCGGCGTGCACATAGAGCAGGGCAGCACCCTGAAGTTCAACTGGTTCAGTATAGACAACTGCCCGCCTGCAGCAGACTCCGGCATGAGCATGGCCCGTACTGCGGCCGCTTATGTGGATACCAAACATATAAAGGACAAGGACCGGAAGCACTTAACCGGTACAGTGATCTTCCCCAATCCCGCTGCGGGGCAGGTGACAATCGATCTGCCGGAGCATAACTATCAAATGATCACCCTGCTGGATATGAGCGGCAAAGTGATCCGGCGCTGGCATGTGGAGCCGGGAGAGCGGAGAGTCGTGAAGGACCTGGGCTTTCTCAGGAACGGCATGTACCTCATCCGCCTGGAAGGAAAGGAGGGAACGGAAACGCTGAAGCTGATCAAAAATGAATGAGCGAAATGAGAGAATATAAAATGTAAAATCTAAAATATTAAATTTCAAATGTAAAAGTAAATGCAGCGGTTTATTCGCTGCATTTACTTTTACATTTAATATTTTACATTTATCACTTTACATTCCCTACTCTCCCTTAAATTTCGTGAACACCACGATGGCGTTATGCCCGCCAAAACCGAAGGTATTGCTCATGGCTACGTTCACGGTGCGTTGCTGTGCTTTGCCCACGGTCAGGTTCAGGTTGGTGGGAATGCCTTCGCCCAGCGCCTGCGTATTGATGGTAGGCGGCACAATGTCCTCCTGGGTAGCTTTGATACAGGCAATGGCCTCTATTGCGCCCGCAGCGCCCAGCAGGTGGCCGGTCATGGATTTGGTAGCGCTGATGTTCAAGGCAGCAGCATGGTCGCCAAAAAGGCCGGTAATGGCTTTCAGCTCGCTCACATCGCCTACCGGGGTAGAGGTAGCGTGGGCATTGATATAGTCCACGTCCTGCAACTGCAGTTCCGCGTCGTTCAGCGCGTCCTGCATGCCCAGCCTGGCGCCCAGCCCTTCCGGGTGGGTAGCGGTGAGGTGGAAGGCATCTGCCGTCATGGCGCCGCCGGTCATTTCCCCGTAAATGGTAGCGCCTCTCTTTACCGCGTGCTCGTATTCCTCCAGGATGATGGCGCCGGCGCCTTCGCCCATTACAAAACCATCGCGTTCCGCATCAAAGGGGCGGGAAGCGGTGGAGGGATCTTCATTCCGCGTGCTCAATGCCTTGAGCGCATTAAAACCGGCGATACCGGCGCGGGTGATGGGCGCTTCGGAGCCGCCTGCCACGATCACATTGGCCTTGCCCAGGCGTATATAGTTGAAAGCATCTACCAGGGCGCTGCTGGAAGAAGCGCAGGCAGATACCGTACAGAAGTTGATGCCCATGAAGCCATATTTAATGGCAATCTGGCCGGCGGCAATATCCGCTATCAGCTTGGGAATGAAGAAAGGATTGAACTTCGGTACGAAGTTGCCCGCAGCAAATTCCACGATCTGGTCCTCGAAGGTCTGCATACCGCCGTTGCCGGAAGCCCATATCACACCGATCCGGGTTTTGTCAATACCTTCCAGGTGGATACCGGCATTTTCAATGGCTTCCTGCGCGGCTACCATTGCATATTGGGTAAAGAGGTCCATTTTGCGGGCCTCCTTTTTCTCCATGAACTTTTCTATATCAAAATCCTTCAGCTCACAGGCAAACTTGGTTTTGAACTCCGTGGTGTCAAAACGGGTAATAGGGCCCGCACCACCGGTGCCAGCCTTCATATTCTGCCAAAAAGTGTTTACATCATTCCCGATAGGTGTTAATGCTCCCAACCCCGTAACAACAACCCTTTTTAGTGAAATAGTACGCATAGAAGTTTAATCAAATATTAGAGCGCAAATTTAGTTAACTTATTCTTATAAAATATAAAATGATGCCGCTAAGCCAAAAATTGTAAAAGCGGGTCCATCCGTAATTGCTGCCATTTATATATGTGGCCACATCTTTTTTGAAATATTATTTACCTTCACAGGTTTCAGGGGGGGAACCTTTTTTATACCTGCTCAATCAAACATGCTATCAGGTGCTGCCGGCAATGAAAGGAGTGTAATGGCTCAGGAGAAAGACTTGCTGCTGAAGGCTTCGGCAGGAGACAGGTCCGCCTTTGCCACGCTGTACACTACCTATTTCCCCCCGCTTTACCGCTTTGTGCACTTCACCACCCGTTCCCAAAAGGATGCGGAAGAGGTCCTGCAGGACATTTTCCTGAAGGTATGGGAAAGAAAGGAAAAACTGGGAGAGATCCGCTCTTTTGAGGATTATATCTTTATTATGGCCCGGCACCGGCTGTTTGATATGGCGCGGCAGCAGGCCAGCCGGCAAAAGGCGGAACAGGCCCTCGCGGAGCAATTGCCCGATGCGGACGGCAATACCGCAGAGGGGCAGGTGATCTACAAAGAATACCACAAAGCCGCCATGGACGCCATTACCCGGCTGCCTGCACGTAAACGCGCCATTTTCTTCATGCGCACCCAGCAAAGCATGTCCCTCAGTGAAATAGCCGCCGTTTTCCGGATATCCCCCTCCGCGGTGAAAAAACACCTCTACGCCTCCATTCATTTTATCAAGCAGCAACTGCATATTAAATAAGGGGCGTTAAAAATTTCTAAAAAAAGTTCTCTTTCCAGGTGTCCGTTTTTCAGTGGCGGCAGTCTTTATATATACTGACGCACAACTATGGACCAGCAACTACTGATATCATTACTGGAAAAATACGCCAGGGGCGAGGCTTCGCCGGCGGAATCGGCTGCCGTTACGGACTGGCTGCAAACGGTAACGCCGGCGGAATTTGACCGGGTGCTGCAGCAATGCGATGTGCCGGCAGACTTCAGGGCATACCCGCCGGTACCTCCCGGTTTTGCACAGGAGCTGGAAAGCCGGCTGGATGAGGCGGATACCGCTTATCCCCGCAGTGGCAACATTTTTCCCGTCAGGAGACTGGTAGCGGCTGCTTCCATCGCGGTACTACTGGCCGCGGCCATTTACTGGCTGCGCCAGCCCGGCCCGCAGCCCGCGCCGGTGGCGGAAAAACAGGAAGCGCCCCGTGTATTCGGTCCCGGTGGCAACAAAGCGGTGCTCACCCTGGGCGACGGCTCCACCATTGTGCTGGACAGCGCACAGAACGGGGTGCTGGCAAGCCAGGGCAGTACCCGCGTGATCAAGCAGGCCAACGGGCAGTTGGCGTACCGCATGCCGGCTACCGGCAACGGGAACGAAGCCGTTTACAACACCATTGCTACGCCGGCCGGCGGCCAGTACCAGGTGCTGTTGCCCGATGGCAGCAAGGTATGGCTGAATGCCGCTTCCTCCCTGCGCTTTCCCAGCCGCTTCACCGGCGGGGAGCGGAGCGTAACCCTTACCGGTGAAGGATACTTTGAAATAGCGCATAACGACCACCAGCCTTTCCGCGTGCAGGTAAATGATGCCGTGGTAGAGGTGCTGGGCACGCACTTTAACGTAAACGCCTACCGCGATGAGAACGAAGTGAGGACCACCCTGCTGCAGGGCGCTGTGAAAATGCGCCAGGGCGCAGCTTCCCTGCAGTTAACGCCCGGCCAGCAGGCCCGCCTGCACCGGAACGGGGATATGAAGCTGGTAAGGCAGGCCGATACCGAACAGGCCATTGCCTGGAAGAACGGTTATTTCCAGTTCGATAAGGTGGACCTGCCCGCACTGATGCGGCAGATAGCCCGCTGGTACGACCTGGAGGTGGTGTACGAAGGGCCGGTAAAGGACTTCGAGTTTGTAGGCAAGATAGCCAGGACCGCCTACCTGGCCGATGTGCTGAAGGCGCTGGAAAGCAGCGGGGTGCGCTTTCGCATGGAGGGCAACCGGCTGATCGTTACCACCTGAAATAAATGAAGCCACAACAGAGCATAGCAAAATAAAGTATAAACAAAAGAGGGGGCATCCATAAAAAACCGGAAGTGCTGCAACACTCCCGGCCGATAGTCTGGATAAACCTGAAAGATGCGTTGAACAACTTTTCATTATTAACCAAACCAAACAAAGTTATGAAACTACGGGTACTTTGTAAAGTGCCGCTATGGCGGCGTTTTACAGCCACCAACCTGATCCTGGTTATGAAATTGACTACACTATTATTATTGGTCGGGATTTTACAGATTAGCGCAAAAGGGTATTCCCAGCGGATCACCCTGGCCAAAAAAAATGCGCCCTTAAGCCGGGTGTTTGCCGACATCCAGGCGCAAAGCGGCTTTTCCCTGCTGTATGATAACAATCTTATAAAAGCGGCGAAACCTATAGACATTAACGTTAAGAATGCCACGGTAGATGAGGTGCTGACCACCTGCCTGAAAGGGCTGCCCCTTACCTACGAAGTGGCGGGCAACATCATCATTATCAAGGCAAAGGACAGGACCGGCGAGGCCGTAAAGCCCCCGCAGACCATACAGGGAACCGTGAAGGATGAAAAAGGAGAGCCGCTGTTCGGCGCCGTGGTGTACCTGCAGGAGCTGAAGAAGGGCGCGCAGACCACGGAAGCAGGCGCTTTTACCATTCCCAATATACCGCCGGGCGCCTATACCCTGCGCGTGTCCTACCTGGGCTACGAGCAGCAGGAGGTGCCGGTAACCGTAGGCGACGCGCCCGTGAGCCTGAACATCGTACTGAAACAGGCGGTGAACACGCTGAAGGATATCGTAGTGGTAACGGCGCTGGGCGTAAAAAGATCGGAAAGGTCCGTCACCTACGCCACCCAGCAGGTGGACGGCGACGAGCTGACAAAGGTGAAGACCTCCAACCTGGTAAATACGCTGAACGGCAAGGTGGCCGGTTTGAACATCTCCACCAACGCTTCCGGCGTAGGCGGCTCCTCCAAGGTGATACTGCGCGGCAACAAGTCTGCTTTGCAGAGCAACCAGGCGCTGTATGTAATTGACGGGGTGCCCATGAATAACGTGGTGACCAACCAGCCCAACTCTTCTTACGGCGGCGGTACTTCCTACGATGGCGGCGACCCGATCTCCAACCTGAACCCGGAGGACATTGAAAGCATTTCAGTGCTGAAAGGCGCTTCCGCAGCAGCGCTGTACGGCAGCCAGGGCGCCAACGGCGTGATCCTGATCACCACCAAGAGCGGGAAGGCCGGGCGCATGCAGGTAAACGTATCTTCTAACTATACCATAGACAAAGCGGCTTACAAGCCGGAGTTCCAGGACAGCTACGGGCAAACTGCCACCGGCTCTACCCAGAGCTGGGGCAGTCCTATTTCCGGCGGGCACGATAATGTGGGTGATTTTTACCAGACCGGGCAGAACTGGACCAATGCCGTTAACCTGTCCGTAGGTACGGATAAGGCGCAGTCTTACTTCTCCTACGCCAATACCGCCGCCAAAGGCATTGAGCCGGGCAATAAGCTGAGCCGCCATAACCTGACCTTCAAGGAAACAGGCCACCTGTTCAACGACAAGCTGACCGCTTCTGCCGACGTGAACTACATGACGCAGCAGATAGACAACACGCCGCTGGCAGGGTTCTACACCAACCCGCTCACCGGCTTGTACCTCTTTCCCCGGGGCCTGGACATACGGCCTTACAAGGATAATTACGAAGTGCTGGACCCCGCCACCGGCCGCATGACGCAGAACTGGGCCGTGAGCGAAGACATCCAGCAGAACCCCTGGTGGATCGTGAACCGCAACACCAACTCCCTGAAAAGGAACCGCATACTGCTGAATGCCAGCCTGCGCTATGATGTAGCTCCCTGGCTGAATATACAGGCACGCGGCAGCATAGACCGGATCAATGATGTATATGAGCAGAAACTGTACGACGGCTCACAACCGGTGATAGCGCCGCCAAACGGCGCCTACACTTACCGCAACAGCGTCAACACCCAGCAGTACGGAGATTTGATCGCCAACTTCAATTTCCCGCTGAACAAGTTCCGGATCAACGGCCTGGTAGGTACCAGCATCCGCGATGTGAAAACCACCGGCGAGTATTTTGCTTCCGGGCAGGACGGGCTTTACCAGCCGAACGTATTTACCATCCAGAACTTTAAGGTATTGAACCCGCTGAACTCCGGTACTTTCCAGGAAAAGCACGGCCAGTGGCAGTCCGTATTTGCCAGCGCCAATATTTCCTATGACGACTGGGTATACCTGGACCTGACCGCGCGGAACGACTGGGCTTCCAACCTGGCCTTTACCCCGGATATGAACTATTTCTATCCTTCCGTGGGCCTGAACTTCATCCTGACCCGCCTCCTGCCGCTGCCGGAAGCGGTGAGCTATGCCAAGGTAAGAGGCTCCTTTGCGCAGGTAGGTAACTCGCCGGACAGCTACATGAGCCATCCTGCCGCCTTCCTGCCGGGCGCGGGCGGCAATGCCAGCCTGAACACCCGGGCGCCCTTCACCACCCTGAAGCCAGAGATCACCAACTCCCTGGAGCTGGGTACGGAATGGCGTTTCTTCAACAACCGCCTGAACTTTGATTTCACGTTCTATAAGACCAACACCAAGAACCAGACGCTGGAAATAGCCGCCAGCCAGGCCACGTTCTACAACACCTTTTACATCAATGCCGGCAATATCCGGAACCAGGGCGTGGAGGTCATGCTGGGCTACGATGTGCTTAAGAGCGACAAGCTGAGCTGGAACACGGCGCTGAACTATTCCTACAATGATAACAAGGTAATAGCCCTGGACGACCGGGTGCCTTACTTCACCCTTAGCGGCCAGTCCGGCACCAACTATGCATCGCAGTTCGCCGTAGGCGGCGCTTTTGGCGATATATACGGCACCGTATTGCAGCGCGATGCGCAGGGCCGCGTGATGATAGACGGCGACGGCAGGCCTATGGTGCAGAGCGGCGACCTGGTATACCTGGGCAATGCCAATACACGCTGGCAACTGGGCTGGAACAACAATATCTCCTACAAGGACCTGTCCCTTTCCTTCCTGGTAGATGGCAAGTTCGGCGGCAAGGTCATGTCTATCACGGAAGCCTTACTGGATCAATATGGCGTATCCAAAGCCAGCGGCGACGCGCGTAATGCGGGCGGCGTGCAGGTAAATGGCGTGGACCCGGAAGGCAGGCCCGTAAGCACCGTGGACGCGCAAAAATGGTATTCAACCGTGGGCGGCCGCAACGGCGTAACCGGCCAGTACATGTATAGCGCGGATGTAGTGCGCCTGCGCGAAGTAGCGCTGAACTACAACATACCGCTGAAGAATAATTTCATTAAGGGGCTGAAAGTAGGACTGGTAGGCAGGAACCTGGTCTACTTCTCAAAGAAAGCGCCGTTTGACCCGGAAGTATCCATGTCAACCGGTAACGGCCTGGCCGGCGTGGACATCTTCATGCCGCCCGCTACCCGCAGCTTTGGCTTTTCGCTGAATGCCGCTTTCTAGGAAATGATTGTTGCAGTTAAAAAAAAGACAAGTACAATGAAACGTAACAACTATATATACAGATCTTCCATGCTATACCGGCTGCTGTTGCTGACCAGCGTGATACTGCTGGGCGCAGCTAGCTGTACCAAGAACTTTGAAACGTATAACACGGACAATACCGCGGTGAACACGGATATTGCTTCCCTGATGAAGCATATCCAGATGGGCATCTACAATTTCTCCAACGGAGGCGATCCCAACTCCTACCAGTTGCAGCAGAACCTGAATGCGGACTGCTTTTCCGGTTATATGATGTCCGCCAACCCTTTTGGCGGCAATACCAACCTGAATTATTTCCTGGTGACGGGCTGGAACGGGGAAGCCTTTAAAGTGGTGTACCTGGATGTGCTGGCGTATATCAATCAACTGAAAGGCCTGGGCGTGGACCAGGACTATCCCGCGGTATGGGCCGTAGCGCAGATCGTGCAGGTAATGGCCATGGACCGGGCTACGGATATTTACGGGCCGCTGCCCTACAGCCAGGCCGGCGCTGCCAGGTCTGACGTGCCGTATGACAGTCAGCAGGATATTTACAACAGCTTTTTCACCCAACTGGATGCGGCAGCCGCTACGCTCCGGAATTTTATCAGCAGCGGGGAGCAGTTGCCTTTCCAGTTTTCTTCCATGGACCTGGTGTACGACGGCGACTTTACCCACTGGCTGCAGTTGGCTAATTCCCTGCGCCTGCGCCTGGCCATGCATATTGTAAAAGCAGACCCTGCGCTGGCCAGAACGGAGGCCGAAAAAGCGCTGGACCCTGCCGCCGGCGGCGTGATCACGGACAATGCCGGCAACATGAATGTAAAAGTGTCCGGCGCCGGCTTCAGCAACCCGCTGGTGTTCATCGCCCGCAACTGGACGGACATCAACATCGGCGCCCCCATCCAGGCCTACCTGAGCGGGTATAATGATCCGCGCATTGGCCGGTATATGGACAAGTCTACCGACGATGCCTTCCCGGCGCAGTATGTAGGTATCCGTATAGGCAGCTCCGTTATCAAAACAGCTTACCAGACTTATTCTACCATCAATATGAAGGATGGCAGCAACCCTTCTTTCACACTGAATACACCGGTACAACTGATGACCGCCGCGGAGGTGTACTTCCTGCGCGCCGAGGCCGCCCTGCGTGGCTGGGCCAATGCCGGCGGCGCTGCACAGGCGCTGTATGAGCAGGGCGTCAACACCTCACTGGCGCAGTGGGGCGTGCCCGATGCGGATTATGTGAATGACGATACCAGCACGCCTGCCGCCTATACTGATCCGAAGAATGCGGCCAACAACGCGCCCGCACCTTCCGGCATCACCATCAAATGGGACGAAGCAGCTACCAATGAGCAGAAGCTGGAGCGCATTATTACACAGAAGTGGATCGCCATGTTCCCCGAAGGACAGGAAGCCTGGACGGAGTTCCGCCGTACCGGTTACCCGAAGCTGTTCCCGGTAGTGAACAACAACAGCGGCGGCACCATTGATACCGATATACAGGTCAGGCGTTTACCTTATCCGCAGAATGAATACAATACCAACCGGAATGAGCTGAATAAAGGCATTCAGTTGCTGGGCGGCGCTGATAATGGCGGCACCCGGCTTTGGTGGGATGTAGACAAAGGCAACTTTTGATCCGCAATACGGAAGCGGAAACCATGCAACAAAACAAAAAAGCGCCCGGATTGCCGGGCGCTTTTCCTTTTACAGGTAATGTATTACTAAGTTGGTGTTATCATGCAGCGGCCGCCTGCAAAGCGGGCTCCGGGATCTTGCGGGTGCGCTCTTTCAGGAAGGTGATTACCTGCTCGTCCGAGCTGAAGCGATTGCCGATATTGACAAAATGTTTTGCCAGCAGGTCATAGCGTTTGAGCATCAGGTAGGCAAACACATGCAGGTAATGGATGCCGTCAAACACAATGGCATTGTTGGATGCGTAGTCGTCCAGCGTTTTCCGGAAAAATACCGGGTATTCCGTCCAGTGCAGGGAAGGCTTCAGGTGGTGCGCAATGTGATAGCCGTCGTTCCAGCACTGGTGATTATAGCTGGTATTGATGCAGGTAATGCTGTTCTTGTAAGGATTGCCCGGCTCTTCGGCACTGATGAACGCATGCTGCGCCCAGTTGCCCAGCATCATGATCACGCGGGAGATCAGGAAGGGCAGGATGAACACGACCAGGGTGGCGGGCCAGTTCACAAAGCTGAGGCCCACGCACATGGCAATGAACAGGAACTCGCCTCTTACGGAGCGTATGAGCAGGTTTTTACGCTGCTTGCGCATGAAGTAACGGGCCAGGTGAAAGATACCCGCAAACAGGAAAGCGCCCAGGTAACGGGCAAAGCCGCGCAGGGAATCGCGCTGGAAGAACATGGTGCAGCTATCGTCGTCCGGCATGTTGTTTTCCGGGTGGTGCATGCCGATATGGTGGCTGTAGTATGTTTCCGGTGTTTGCCCGAACAGCGGTCCGATCACCCAGGGCAGGTAATGGTTCAGGATATTGTATTTGCGCAGGAAAAAGCAGCGGTGGCTGGTGCAGTGCAGCATCAGCCCGAAGGGCCCCTTATAGATCAGGTTATTCAGCACCAGGTAGACAATGGCGGCTGCCCACCATAGCCATTCGTTCACGCCCGGAATATACAGCAGTATGGCCAGCGGCCATAAAGTAAGCGTGATCCGTAAGGTCAGGTACACAAACGGCAGGTCGCGCTCGTCCCGGATAAGTGATCTGAAAAAACGTTGCAGGCTGGAAAAGATAGGGTCCTGTTTCGTGGTAACAGGGTCCGTGAGTAAGGTAAATGTCTTCATTAACAGTGTTTAAAGGAGGTACAGGCAAGTAATGACCGTTCGCATAAGTCCCCTACAAGATAACGTGATTGCCAGGTAATAATTGTAAAAAAAACGTTAAATAGACCATTTATCCGCCTGAATAGCCGTATTTCAGGAAGTGAATGGGCATTCAGGACAAATTATATAGCGAGCCGGGCGGCAGGTATGTGGAGTTGCACACGCCTGCCGCCCGGATGTTAACCTGTTTTATGCCGGGGCTATTGTTTCTCCTGGACCGCTTTAAATTCAGATCCTTCCTTCCATTTGGGGAAGCTGCTTTCATTGCTGAGGGTCAGCCCGATGTCGAACAGCAGGCGGGTATCTTCCACCATGCCGGAAAGCTCCCAGGTATCGTCAAACTCATCAGCCGGCGCATGGTAACGGGTACGGCCATATGTTTCGATCTTCAGTTTGGCCCAGTCGCTGTCATGTTCCAGCGAGTGGGTGCCGCTGCCGGCATAGAGGGCGGGAACGCCTACCTTGGCGAAATTGAAATGATCTGAGCGGAAGAAATGCCCGCCGGAAGGATTTTCCTCCGGGGAGATGGTGCGCCCCTGTTTGGCCGCTGCTCTTTCCGCATAATCATCCAGCTCCGACTGGCCTCTACCCACGATGGTGATGTCCGTAGTACGGCCGTAGGTATTGAGCACGTCCATGTTCAGGTCCGCCACGGTGCTGTCCAGCGGGTATACCGGGTGGGTGGCATAGTATTCGGAGCCCAGCAGGCCCTGTTCCTCGCCGGTCAGCGCAATGAACAGGATGGAGCGGGCGGGCCGTTCTTTCAGTTTGGTAAAGGCGTCCGCAATTTCCAGCAGGGCGGCGGTGCCGGTGGCATTGTCTGCCGCGCCGTTATAAATGGAATCCCCTTTAACCGGTTCCCCGATGCCCAGGTGGTCCCAGTGGGCGGAGTAAATGATGTATTCACCCGCTTTGCCGGCGCCGGGCCATACGGCCAGCACATTATGCGAGGTGGATTTTTTGATCTTGTTATTAATGGCCAGGGAAGCGCCCACTTTCAGCGGCACCGGTTTAAAGCCCGGTTTGTGCGCCTGCTGCATAAGGGTATCCGGTACGCCGGCCAGCCGGAACAGCTCTTTGGCCGCGTCCAGCGTGATCCAGCCTTCCATGGCAGCGCGCGACATGTCATTGTCCGCCGTTTGCAGGTACAGCTTGGCGCCGGACCAGCCGCCTCTTACCACGGACCAGGGATAGCTGGCCGGGGCGGTATCATGTATGATGATGATGCCGGCAGCGCCCTGACGGGCGGCTTCCTCGTACTTGTAGGTCCAGCGGCCGTAGTAGGTCATGGTTTTGCCTTTGAAGATGGTGCTGTCCACAAATCCCGGATCGTTGACCATTACCAGTACGGTTTTGCCTTTTACATCCAGGCCGGCGTAATCGTTCCAGTTGTATTCCGGCGCTACGATACCGTAGCCGGCAAATATCACCTCGCTGTTACTGAGCTGCACTTTGGGCGTAACCCGGCGGGTGGTGGCTACATAATCATCGAGATAGGAAAGGGAAAGCGTACCTTTTTCACCTTTGAACACCAGCGGTCCGGCCGGTACGGAAGTGATCTCCACCATGGGCACTTCCTGCAAGTAGCTGTCGCCGTTGCCGGGTTGCAATCCCAGTTGCCGGAACTGTTCCTGGAGGTAGCGGATGGTTCTGTCCTCGCCGGGGGTGAAGGGTTTTCTGCCTTCCAGCGAGTCGGCGGCCAGCACCTGCAGGTGCCGGGTAAAGCTGGTTTCGTTAATGGCCCGGATAGCGGTAGAATCTTCTGTAGCCGCTGCCTGTTTTTCGCCCTGGTTACAGGCGCCGAGGGCGATGGCAGCTATGGCAAGGAGACGATAGCAGGTTTGCATGTAGGAAAGTTGTTTAGCTGATAAATATAGAAAATTATGCGGTATGGGCGCAATGGAACGATGATGACGGTTGTTGTGTTACAATTAAATGTAATGAATTTTGGGAGGGGCGCCGGTGTTTCAAAAATCGCCAAATGCTTTTGGATAATTCCAAATAATTGCTATTTTTGCAGCCCCTTGCAAGGGGATGGTGAGGTGCCTGAGAGGCCGAAAGGACCGGTTTGCTAAACCGGCGTACGGGTCAAACTGTACCGAGGGTTCGAATCCCTCCCTCACCGCTGGAAGCTCCGGCTTCGTAAAAGGTTCGGGGCGTAGCGTAGCCCGGTTATCGCGCCTGCTTTGGGAGCAGGAGGTCGCAAGTTCGAATCTTGCCGCCCCGACTTGACAGGACAAAGTGGAATTATTACCATTTTGTCCTGTTTTATTTTCGCCAAAAGCCTTGCCCAGCATGTATATTATGCGTACCGCTTCATTGATGCGGTTAGTTCGAAATGAAAATCCATCAAAACTCAATTTTTCGGGATACATCGAACTAATGATTTCCCGTTTCTTGTCTATTTCACCGGTTTCATACGCACAATCTAGCTTTAAAAGGTTGTTCAGTCCCTTGTCCAGCAGGTCGTTTATATTCACTTTGTCGTTATCATAGGTGCTTAGTTTGGCTTCCAACTTCTCCAATTTGGCGCTGTACTCTGTTTTCATTTCCCGGAAATCAGCAGGCTCAATTTGTTTTGAGGAAAGCAATTCACGAATGTATGAGAGCTTCCCTTCCAGTTCCTTTATCTGATATTGTAGTTCCTTTTGGTCGTTCTGTAAATGGTTAGTCTGGTCATACCATGCTTCAGAAAGTGTGATCTTGTACAGGTCTGTCATTTCCGGGCGGGGCATGTATTTTTTTAGTTCATAAACAAACAGGCTGTTTGCATTATCTGCTCTGAACCGGCACGTGCAACCCGTGGTGCAATGGTAATAGGTATAATACTTGGTAAGCCCCTTTGACTTGCTGCCGGTTAACAGCTTGCCACATTCCGGACAAATTAAAAATCCGCGTAACGGCAATTCGGGACTGGTAAGAATTTTAAGGCGATAAGGCACTCTTTTCCTGCCATCCAGAACGTCCTGCACTTGGTAAAACAGTGCTTCAGAAATAATAGGTTCATGCAGGCCTTTTACAAACCGCGCTTCTTCGTCCTTATACTTGGCGATAAATATTTTCCCACAATAAACAGGATTGCGTATAACAAACCAGAAAAGGCTTTTAGTCCCCTTAAATCCTTTCTCCTTTGCCATTTTAAAAACCTGTTCAGTATTAAATACCCCTTCTGCTATTTGTTCAAATGCCCAACGTATAATACCCGCTTGCGGCTCTTGGGGTTCAATATACTTTTTCCCGGCTTCGTCTGTTTTATTGACATAACCGATAGGCGCCAATCCCATGTAACGACCTTCTTTTCTTGCCCTGCGCATACCATGAATAACATTTAATGCACGCCTGTCGTTCTCTACTTCGGGGGCCGCTAAATAAAAGGCCAGCATCATTTTATTTTCTGGTATGGATAAGTCAAGCGGCTGTTCTATGGCCTGCGGTTCTACGCCCAACTTCCGAAGTATGTTAATCATTTGGTAGGCATCCCCTGCGTTGCGGCTAAACCTGTCCCATTTAAGAAATAGCACCAAATCAGCCTGCCCCTTGTGCCTCTTTAATTCCAATAGGTATTTTTTCCATTCTGGCCGGTTAAAGGTCTTAGCGGAATGATCTTCAAAAATCACTTTACGAATGGATATTTTGTTGATGTCACAATATTTTCGTAGCAGTTCTTCCTGGCTCCGTTGGGAATAGCCTTTGTCCGCCTGTTCATCGGTACTTACCCGGATATACAAATCAGCTATTTTCATTTTCTAAACCTTTGGATTGTAAAAAATAGATTCCTTACTTACACCGTTTACGCTGTTTTTCTAAATAATGGGCAACAATGATGTTAGCCAATTTACGCATAAATTCAAGGATGGCCGCTGCCTGCTCTACAGTTACATCAAGCCCTTTCTTTCGCAGCATTTCGGCTGCCTTCTCTGGTCTAATTTTTTCCATTTGCACTACCACGTTTATCAATTTCACAATATCCCTTTGGGCAAGAGAACACTTATCAAAAGCTAATATAAGAAATTTAAGTTTGATAATTTGTTTTTTACCAAAACATTTTATGAAAATTGTCGTTTTTTACCGAAATTTACCATTATTGATGCTATTTAATATGTTTTGATATAATTTGTAACAATATTTTTTTTGTACAAACATTTTTCAGCTCAAATGCATTCAAAAGAAGCCAAAAATGACTAAAACATATAAGGTTAGTTACAAAACGTACTTTAACGACCGGCTTAAACAGGTGTCCTTTCATGGAAAGATCACTTACCCGTTATATGTACAGGTAACATTTGACAGAAAAACCATATTCTTTAAAAGCTATTACTTCGAGTTATTCTCAAAACCCCGGTATTTTTTAACGGCAGCAGGACTAAGCGGAGGCCCTACCATTGAGGATATTATCAAGAAGGAAAATGAGGTAATTGATTTTATTATTGATAAGAACCAGCAGGATTTTTCGTTAGACCTGTTTAAAAAAGAATATGGCTATTACAGCAAAGACCTGTGTGATATAACGGAAGAAGGTTTTATTGATTATATGTACATTTTCTTTCAGGATAAGGGGATGCCCGATTTGGCCGTTACCGTGCGGCAAGGCAGCAGGTTCCGTATTGTCTATGACGTGGTGCGGGATATGAAAAGGGCTTTCAACAAACCCTTATATGATGAACTGATAGAAAATTCTTTTTATCTGGCTCCGCCTTACCTGCCGTTGTATGGGTTTATGCAGCAAACAAAGAAATGGCCCATGCTAAGCCTTACTGTATTGGAGTGGGAAGATATTAAGACAAAGGCCCGGTTTACAGAATATATGCAGAAATACTACCCGGAGAAAGATGCGCTTGAAGTGATGAATGAAATAGACAAATGGTTATCCCAAATTAAAAGACAAAATGAATAGTATAATTTCAGGCAGTCTTTTCCTCAATAATCTTTGTAGCTGCCTGCTGTAACTGCATTACTTTCCGAAAAAGTAATGAAAGATCATTTTCCGGTACGGGGTACTGATCTTCATACCGGGCTTTCAGATAAGCATTTTCCAGTATGTCCAGCAACCGCTTTTCTTCTTCTGTGTTATCGGGAAAAAAACAGTTCAACTGCGGGGCGCACCGGCGGGCATGTTTTTTTAAAGCACGTATCTCGTGCGTTTTCTTATCATACCCGTTCAGGCACTGCAAAATACCCCTGTAAGTAAGTTCCACCGCTTGGTGTAATAAAAATGTAATAATCTGGGAGCGGGTCTTTTCATACAGGAAAATAGCGCTTTTATTAAAGTCGAGGGCTTTTTTAAATGTTAAGGAAAATTGCTGTTGTATCCGGGTTTTCATTTCCTGCATAGCAACGGGCGTTGCTATCGGATATACAGCCGACTTATCATCATACACGAGATTTTCAGGAATGCAGTGAAGTGAATAGAATATGTGCCCGGTTCGTAAACCTTCAATTACATTGCTTTCCCCATGCAGGGAGCAGCAAACCCGCCGATCTTTTAAGTAGGCCATTTCCAATACAGGTTCCAGCTCTTTGAATGGTATGTTACTCTTTCCGGAAACTACTACTAACAGGTCAATAAATGCTTCTTCCTCCATTCCTTCAATGGCATCATGTTTTATCATGTATATTTTGGCTGGCGCAATGGCCGCAACAATAAGCTGGATAATCGGCGTTAGGGCATCTGCCTTGTCCGGTATCTGTGTAGCTATGGAAATTATTTTTTCCTTCCAGTTCCTTAATTCTGCGGTATCTGCACCGGCATTGATAAATACATTGGTTGTATATTCTATCCTGTGGTTGTGTCCTCCGATGTTCATAACAATACAGTTTTGAGTTTACAAAAACCAGCTTGTGCTGTTTACTTACAGGCTAAAACGGTGGTAACGGCATAGCATTCCCGGAGCTGGTCTAAGCATTCTTGCTCAAAATCCCAAAAATGTTCTTTAAAAACGGTTATATGACAGCCTGCTCTGCGCATCCATTCCGCTATACCGCCATCCCGTAAAGAAGCCAGCAGGTAGAACTTTTTATCTTCTTCTACAAAAAAGGTCGTTTCCGTATTGTATTTGTAAATATTCCTGTCCCTTATCGCAACTTTCATTTGTAGCTGATAAAGCGGGCCTTTATCCAAAAGTTGAAAGTGAAGGTGCGGCCTGTCTTTCACAAGGGTAATACGTTCAATCCTTGCCCTTTGCGGTTTCCCTTTTAATTCCCGCTTATTATATAGACCATAGCTGTAAATAAATTCCTGTTGCAATAGCAAAGGCATTGCCTTTTCCCACAGGCCGAAAATACCAGCGGGCGAACGCTCCTGCCCCGGTTCGCTTTCGAGCAATGAACCGGACTGCATTTCAACCTGCTGCCACATTTCATAGCATAACTTATTCAGCGTTCTTTGATCTTCAGTTAAAAATGGGTCGTATTCCTTCTCCGTACCACTAATGAAGTGATGGAACGCCTTAATATTATCTTGTGATTTGTTCAAAACGCCTAAACAGGGCAGCAGGAACGTGAGGTACCTGTTCCTGAAATGGCTTACGAGGATATAGGTAATTGCTGTATCTCTTGCTTTTTGTTCCGGTGGGGCCGGTGGCAATTTCAGTACTTCACCAAACGGGATGCCTTCCATCTTATCGGCTAATTGATACACGCTGCCTAAATTGGGTTTTGGTTTAACGTCGATACCCTGATCTGTCACTTTCCTATCAAAATACATTGAATGGTTGGCCGCTATTTCCATTAAACCGTTGGGGCGATATTCTTTAAAATAGTCTGTGCTATGATAGCCCATTATCCTTTCTAATGCTTTGTATGTATGCAGGCAAAGCGTTTCAACCTGCTGGCCGCAGGTGCAGGAAATGTGCAGTTTATCCGGTTCGATGTCTACAGTCATTTCATGGGATACGTCCCGGAAGGTAAGCCGCATCTTCAAAGTAGTGTCTGCCATAGAAATAAACTTTAGCTTGGGGTAGAACCATTCCCGTTTTCTTTGCAGGCGTTCATCCACCTGTCTTTTTAATGCATCATCGGTTAATATATAGGGTTCAGCGTCTAAGTAGATGGTGAAGGGTTCGGATGAATTGCGCAGTCCGATACTTTGTGTCTTTGTGTTTTTATGGGTTGCCATGTGGTGAGGTTTAGATTACTCCCGAAATAAACCCATAATAATTTCATATTCAATTCGTTATCAGCATTTTTTAGGAGTGAAAAGGCATAGGCTAGCGGTATTTTATTCAAATTTTGCGTATATTACCACTTGTTTAAAAAGGTTAAATTTGCACCATGACAAATACTGATATGCCGAATAAAGTACATGAAGGAAGGAACATCAAGCGTTTTAGGGAAATGCTGGGTATTAAGCAGGAAGCCTTGGCCTATGAGTTGGGGGAAGATTGGACGCAGAAGAAAGTATCCTTATTAGAACAAAAAGAAACAATAGAACCGGATATATTAGAACAGGTCGCTAAAATCCTGAAGGTTCCAGTGGATGCCATAAAGAACTTCAGTGAGGAAGCAGCTATTAATATTATATCAAGCACTTTGCATGACAATGCCGGTTCAATAAATAATAATTGCACCCTTACCTTTAATCCTGTTGATAAATGGATGGAGGTATTGGAGGAAAATAAGAAATTGTACGAGCGGCTGTTAAAGGAAAAGGAGGAAAAAATTGTCCTGCTGGAAAAATTGGTTGATAAAAAGAAATAACATTGTTTATAATTAGTTAGCCACTGGAAACAGTGGTTTTTTAATTAGTGCTGATTATACTCATCACAACAAAACTAACACCCCTAAGCTATTGAGTATGGCTAATAAGCATCTATACCTTAGAAATGAAACTGGCAGAAATGATGGCTTCAATAAATCCAGGAACGTTCAATCCACTAGTAATGACGATCAAGAGTTAGAACCTTCGAGAACTCCAAGCCAAACGCAGCAAGATAGATTAAGGCGAGCGCATGCTATATTTTATACAGAAAGAAAACAAAGAAACGACCAAAGGCAAAGAAATCTCAATGTACCTGCGATTATAGATCTGGTTTTTATACGATTCTATAAAATATTTAATGACAGTTTAAAAAAGGAGTTTTATAAAAAGTATGGCTTGCTTGTGTCCTCCTATGAGGACTTTAACAAAAGTGTACTTTTTGAAATCGCGGATACCGAATTATTCAAAACCTTCATATCTCATGTTGAGTTATTTTATGATAGTCCACTTACTGAAACATACCAGGGGAAGGAGTATAATTTGATTGCCTTAATAAATGACTTTAAATTTTTTTCCAGTAAAAGAAGAATTAAATCGTATTCTACTGAAGTTTCCTCTCTCAGTCTTATCCCACCGCAAAATAGAGCCGCTAACGATATATATACATCACTATTAACTTATTTGAGAGATAGAGATAAGACAGTATACCAAACCGAAATAACGACAGAGATTATTGAAGTTCAAAATTTACGAAAAGAAGATATTGAAGAAATTGCAAATAATTTTGATATAGTTAAAACTGTCACAAGTACACGTACGGAAAGAAGAAGGCCTGGTGTATATGGGGAAGAACGAAGAGACTACGGATTTAATATCACCGTGGCAGAAAATTTGCCAGTGGTTGGTGTAATAGATACGGGTTTCTTTCCCATCGCGCCTCTTAGACCTTGCATTTCCCCTGTTTTAATTGATCTTACAAACACGGCTGCTTTAATTGACGATAGCGGGCACGGAACTGCGGTAGGTAGCTTAGTTGCCTTAGGACAAGAATTTTTAATTGAAATTAAAGAAAATTATGAGGCAAAAGCTAAACTTGCAATCATAAAAGCTATTCAAAATGACAATGATAATTTAAATATTATACAGCTCGTTGAGGCAATTAAAGCGGCTAATATTAGTCATGGAGTGAGGCTATTTAATTTATCGTTAAATGACCCAATGCCAAAGGGATATAATAAACCTTTTAGTGACTATGCTTATCTGCTTGATAAATTGGCCTTTGAAAGGGATTTATTGATTTTCATTTCAGTGGGGAATATTTCAGAACAAAGGCTTAGGGAATTAATAGAGGAAACTCACAACTCTCACGAATACCCAACTGTTTTTTATTCTTTAGACAATGGCAGTGAAATACATAGTTGTGAATCAACCAACATTTCGGAGCCATCTGAATCCTTGAATAATGTGTCTATTGGAGCGTTAGCCGGAAATCTCGAAGGAACTCTTAATTCTGATATCACACCGGCAGAGGAATTCCCCGCATATTACACACGAAAATTCCACTATGATTATGAACAATCTGTGAATGGATCAGAATTTCTACGATCTCAAAAAAACAAACATCTTAATAAACCAGATCTCGTATTTGAAGGAGGGGACTTGTTTCGACATGAGGCAGGGATGGAGGTTCTGCGGTCACCTATAGAACCCAACGGACAGAGATTTTTTTCAAGAAGTTGTGGTACAAGTTTGGCCGCCCCGTTAATCACTTCTTTAGCTGCACAGATATTGAAAGAATATCCAGTTTTTAGAACACAAACTGTAAAGGCGTTACTAATCAATTCAGCCGATGCTCCAGTTGGTACGTATACTAACCCACCTATACCATTCAGAGGCTTCCCAATAAATCTATTTAGGAAATTAACCGGTTTCGGGAGGCCCTATAGCAATGTACTTACGGCTACAGATGATAATTCAATAACATTTGTTATTGAAAGTGAGATTAAGCCTGAAGAGTTACAAACAATAATAATTTCATTGCCAGAATATATAAATAAGAGTGGCAATAAATTAAATTTCAAAGGTACTCTTTGTTATAGCTTTCTTCCTATTAGGGAAAATCATTTATCCTATTTACCGCTGCAAATAACCTTTGGGATATTTAAACCAATAGATGCAAGTGAAATGGGCAAAAAAGATGATAGGAGAAATAATAAAAAGGGGACGCAGACAGGAGATTACATAATAAAAAGTGGCATGAGTTGGTCTGATGATTTCTTTGGTGTAGATAATCGATTGTTTTCAAACGTTCAGCAAATAGATCATAATGTTTCAGGAGAACAGATCGCAGAGCTAGGTAATAAAGTTTCACTTGCAATAAGGTGTGTAGCAAAGAATGATATTCCAGAATCGCATAAAACCCATCTGGAGCAGTCACTGCATAAATTCTCTCTCGTTTTAACGATTACTGAATTACCCACGTCAAGAGCAAGTAACAGATTGTATTCAGATATTGCTGCTATAAATAATGTTGAGGCAATAGCAGATATTGAAGTTGAAGGGCACGCAACAGCGGAAATCGAATAGATTATCTATTTGTAGTAAAGAGGGGCTAAAACGATTAATGCATATAAAATGATTAAACTTGCTGAATCTTCATATCGTTGGGCAATTAAGCACCTATTAAAGGAAAATGACACCGATTTATTTCCTCGTCCATTTGAAATAACCATTATTCAGGAGATGGAGGATGAACTAATTAAGGAGCTAGCTGATCTGGATTTAACAAATTACCAGTGGAATGCTGCGCGACGTTTTCTCATTCCAAAGGATAATTTATCATATAGAAATGCTACACAGCTTCATCCCATAGATAGTATTGTTTTGGCTGCTATTCTTTATGAATATGGAAATTTAATTGAGAATAATAGACTGCCAGATAATATAGTTTTTAGCTACAGATTTAAGCCATTATCTGACGGAACTATGTATGCAAACAAAACAGCGTGGAACAATTTCTGGGAGGCTTGTCGAGATAAGATTTCAACTTTAGACGAGGAGGAAGGAAAGTATGAGCTAGATAGCTGCTATGAATATGTTGTCACCTGCGATATATCAGATTTCTACAACCAAATTTATTTACATACAATTGAAAATCAACTAAGGGACTGTGGGTTTCCAAATCAAGTGCAAAAAAGAATTGCGGAATTAATAAAGGTACTGAATTTATCAACATCCAGAGGTATTCCGATTGGTCCCCATAGTTCCCATATTTTGGCCGAAATGAGCCTGATTCCAGTTGACAATAATCTCAGTCTTCGAGGAATACCGTTTCTGCGATATGTTGATGATATGGTTTTTTTCTGTAAAAACGAGAAAGAGGCTAGGATCAGAATTTTGCAAATAGCGGACATACTGGATAAAGAGCAACGATTGGCCCTTCAAAGGCAGAAAACAAGAGAATTTAAGGTTAGGGAATTTTTTAAGTATACACGTAAGATGTTAGGAGATGAACCAGTTTATGAAGCTGAAAATGAAATTGTAGAGATAATAAGGAAATATACAGGAGGGAATGCATATACAAAGATAGTTCTTAGTGCAATTGATAATAAGGATTTAAGGCGAATATCGAAGGGAAAAGTTGTAGACTTGTTACAAGAGTATTTGGATGCAGAAAATTTTGAAAAGTTAAGGTGGTTATATAGGCGCTTATCACAAATAGGGATACCTCATGCAGTTGAATTTTCAATTGAAAATTTTCAAAATTTGATTCCGGCACTCAATGATATATGCTTATATATCAACTCTTGTGCAGAGAATTTTCAATCTGATTGGAAGAATATCGGAGGTAAGATACTTGAGCTTTTGGATGACGAAATTGTAAATAATAATCCATTCTATCAAATATCCTTACTTAATTTATTCGTTTATAACAATCGACTTAACCATATTGGTATATTGATAGATAAGTTTAAATCTGCTAACGAGGACGTTAAGAGAAAAATTTTGCTTTCAAGTATAAATTACAAGAATGCTGCTTGGATTAACCAGTTAAAAGAAGATCAAGTTAGATTTAGTGAATGGACAAGGCGAGCATATATAATTGCTACAAAATCTCTCCCTCCAGAGCAGAAGAAATTTTTGCACGGAAATATTCGAGAAACCTTGAATCAGAATCAGATTTTGGAACGTTTACTTCTTCAATGGGCAAAGTAGCCAATTCTTTTATTAAGCGAGGTATTCAACAGCAATAAATTTAGTAAATAGACGTTGATTTTTGATATGAATCTCACTCTTTGTGTAGAGTAAAATTTTTATCAATTTATAGATAGGCGCTAGGTCAAATCGGAACTATTACAATTTATCCTTTTTTTAACAAACTCTTCTTCTCCGAGGCAATTAAATTCTTCCAAATAGAAGTGCTAATCTTCGCTTTAATTGGAATAGTTTTACTATCTATTTTATTGAAAAGGCTACGTTTGATAGCAGTAATTAAGGTCTTTTGTATACTATAATAAGATAACCCTAAACAAGACTTAATTGCCGTTTTTGCAGAAATCTTATTATCAAATTCAAACTTTCCATTTTTAAGTGTTAGGGCTATAAGGGCTTCAATTTGCTGTTGATTGGGCAAGTCAAACTGAACACTTAAATCAAATCTTCTTAACAGAGCATTATCCAACATGTTTTTCTGATTAGTCGCCGCAATGACAATACTTGTCTGCGGTAAATAGTCAAAAAGTTGTAAGATAGTATTTACTACCCTTTTCATTTCTCCATGATCTTGGCTATAGTCCCTTACTTTTCCAAGAGAATCAAATTCATCGATAAAAATAACGCTATCTTCTGAAGCGGCCCTCTTGAATATTTTGGCAAGGTTTTTACTAGTTTCACCCAATTTGGATGAAACTATCGCTCCTAGATTTACAACAACCATCATTTTTTGTAGCTCTCCGGCGATAACATAGGAGGCTAGTGTTTTACCACATCCTGGAGGGCCATGCAACAAAATTTTATTAGCAACGGGCAAGTCAAATGAGCGCAACAATTCAATTTTATGATGTTCCTGTATGAAATAGCTAAGCTCATTTTTCACATCGTCGTTACAAATAAGGTTCTCAAATCTATAATCGGAGGTTATTTTCTCAATTATAAACTCGCTTACTTCTCGATCTTCTTCCTTAACTAAATATTTTGCAGAGCCGACTTGAGTTAAACCACTTACCTGTTGTTGCCTTATTGAATCTTTCAACAAGGATTGAAGCTGTAGGGCAAAATTAATTTTCTTGGTCTTCTTGGAATGCTCAATTAATTCATTAAGTGCAGACAATAGCTTTTCTTGGTCATTTTCTAACCCAAATTTTGCAATGTCCTTAATAAAGTTAAATTGGCTCATAATATTCCAGTTTCCAATAGAAATATATGCAAAATTAATGATTTTGCCATATCTTTGCACCTTTTTTTGCCCTATTTAATATTGAGGCTGCCCTTAATGTAGGCGCTATCCATTAACCGCTTTGTTTTTTTATCATGAGTATAGTATAGATAGTTCCATGCTTTCTTTATCCGATCATTTTCTAGCTGTCGTAGCTTTATTTCTTTTTGGTTATTGCTCCAATGAATGCTGAATTTATAAAAGCAAGTGATAAACAGCATAATTGCCAGCATAAGAAACCATCGTCCAAAAACCACTTTATAGAACAGCTTGGCATCCTGTTCCGGGAAAAGCAAAACTTGAAATTTACGAACTAAATTTTTGGGTTGAGAGGCTACTGCCAGCACAATATCCGCAATGCCTTTTCTAACAATCTCCTGAATAGGCTTTGTATCTACTGAAACATTTACCTGCTTGGGCGTATTCAGTTTTTCCTCAAAACTAGAAAGTTTGCCGGATAATCTGTTAACGGCTGTAACCAGGTCGTTAAGGGATTTGGTGCTAGATTTCTGTTCTTCGGCAAATTCTTCTAATACCAGTTCTAGAGTCTCCTTCTGTATGTTTTCAACTTTTCTTGTAGTATCCATAAATTTTTTTTAGTTAATGGCGCATGCGCTGCGCCAGTTCTTTCTTTCTCCGGCGTTTAATACCTTCCTCTGTTAATTCGTAAGGCAGGTAGTTTGAAGTATACTCTGGTTTTAAAAGCTGCTCTAACAGGTTGCCTAATTCCCGGATTACCGGAATAAATGGGGAACGTTTCATCTGCGCCGTTTCCCTTGTCTGCCGGAGTAATTTTTGAGCAGGAGTAAAGGAATGCTGCGTTATCCTTTTCTGCCGGATGGCCGTTTCATAAACTTCTTGTTTGGCTTTTGCAACTTCCAGCTTTTGTTTTACGCCGAGGACCTGCTCTATCTTTGCCAGTGAAAACCCAACTTCGCTGCCTTTTATTTTCACCTTCTTATCATCAATAAAAGAAATGCCCCGGCCTTTTATGACCTTATACCCCAACGCCTGCATTTTTTGTTCAAACACTTGATAATTGTGTACCTGCTCCAAAGTTTGACGAATATTTGTTTTCAGCCGTTCCTTCCGTATATCCTGCCGGGGCAATAGCCGTTCTTTGGCAGATAAAAAGGATCGGGGACTTAATACCTCTTGCAGCTTATACTGCTTTTCCAACCTTCGGCAAAGGGCAGCCATTCTTTTATAACTATTGCTGTCGCTGGCCACTTTCCCGTTAAAGCCTACCCGGTTTGCAACAACGTGAATATGCTGCTCTTGGGTATCTTTATGCAGGATGCAGATATATTGGTTATCCGCTACGCCAAATTCTTTGGCGCACTCCCGTCCAATTTCTATAAACTGATTTTTTGTAAGCGTTTCATTGGGGGCCAGCCGTAAGGAAAAATGAAATACCGGCTTTTCTACCCGCTTGCTTAATTTGGCAACGTCAATGAACTGGCTGGACAGTTCTTTTAAATTCCCGAAACATTTATTGTAGTCCAGTATTTCTGCCCGGTTCTTGTGCTGCAGGCTGTCTTTAAGGGAAAGTTGCAGCTTTTGTTCTTCGGATAGTTCCTTTTTATCTTGCAGGCAATAACGGATACATTCAAAAAAGGAACTTCCTGTACCTACATAACCGATCATTGGTAATAGCTTTTAATTTGTGATGCCAATGCCTTTAAATCTCCGGATTGTACTTTCAGATTAGCCCGTTCAAGCGGGCTTAGTTCTTCATTGCCGTTTCTCTTTTTGGCGATCTGGTTAAGGTTTGCCGCTACATGGTTGAGCGTGCCGGTTAGCTCTAAAACTTCTTTAGGCAATGCTTTTTCCCGCCTGTCAATTTTTCCGGTCTGCCCTATCTCGCATAGGTATTCCGAAACAGAAAGGTTAGCACTTTTGGCCCTTACCTCAATAACTCGCCTTTCATAAAGACTGCACTTTAGGGCTAGTAATTGATCTTTCTTTACCGCTTTTTGGGGGCGGCCTCCCTTTTTCTTGGTTTGTACATTCTGCTGCTTCATATCAACCTCCTCTTTATTTTTTGAATGCGATAGCATGAAAAAAATTTCTCACCGAATGCGGTAGCATGAGGTGAGCCAGCCGTTTTGGTTTTACCAAAACATAGCTGGCTACCCGAACGTCAAAGACGCTTCCCCATCCGTGGGCCTATGCTTTGGCTATGGTAGAGGTGAACAAGCCAGTCGTTTAAATCCTTGTGACCGTGGTAAAAATCACTACGGTCTATGTACTTGCTCGCATCCCATTCAAGCGCCAGCCGGGTACGGTTCCTGCCGGCATTATCTCTGTCCAAAATCAAATGAACCTGCTTGTATTGCTCCATCAATGGACGGCATTTTTCAAGGAAAGAAAGAGAATTGAGGACAAGACAGTTTGACAGTGGGGCCTGTTTATTGCTGTTGATGGTTTGTAAAGACAGGAAGCTAAAGAAGCCTTCAAAGACAGCAACCTGTTCTGTACGGTTGTCAATAAAAGTAATATCCTTGGGGGAGCTGCTGCCTTTAAAGTACTCGTTGCGCAGCTCATATCCCCCAGCTTTGTTTTGAAAACCGATAACGGTATGCTGCTTTCCGTACAAAAGAAAATCCACCTCCCGGCAAAACCGGGTGGCAATTTCAAGCGGGATACTTCTTTTTTGCAGGTAGTTCAGCAGGGACTGCTCGGCAAGGGGGCGGGTGTCCAGGACAACAATTTTATTGTCGGGGGTATCTTTCTTTTCACCAGCAAAAGAAGCCGCGCTCTGCCGCCGATCACCGGAGCCGGAGTGCGGGTGAAAAGAAAAAGCTGGGCCGGGGTGATACTGCGATAGGCGTTGCAGCAGGTCGCTGACCGAACAGTTAAAGTAAAGGGTTCCGAAGTCTATCAGGTCACCGCCTTTCCCGGTTCCTTGGTCAAACCAGACGTTCAGCCGACGGTTTACTTTAAAAGATGCCACTGTTTCTTCCCGGAGCGGGGATAAGTACCAATAGTCTTGGTTTCTCACCTTTTGGGGGTGGTGGCCCAATGAAGCCAGATATTCCACCATATCAATCTGCTTCGCCTCTGTACACATTAATTTTTTCATACACACGTTTTTCAGGTTCACAATCAGGTAGGCGCAATAGAAAACGACCTGCAAACAATTGGCTATCAAATAGCTATGTTTGCAAGCCGTCTTAAATCCATTAAAAATAAGTTCGAAATTTGTACAGGCAGGGCGACAAGAACAGATGGCAAAGACATTGAAAGGTCCGTAAAGCGTAAGTTTTACGGGCCTTTTTGATTTTGGTGGAGTATGACAAATGATCCGGCTGGAATTTTGTAATATTGCGCTGCCATGGAGAAATTTAGTTCGGCGAATTTTAAATTGGGTATCCTGGGCGGCGGACAGCTCGGGAAAATGCTGATCCAGTCAGCTATGGATTTTGGCATAGAGGTGCATGTACTGGACCCGGATGACCAGGCCTCCTGCAGCGCTTACTGTAAAAATTTCAAGGTCGGTTCCTTTGTCAGTTATGAAGATGTATACGCCTTCGGGAAGGGCCTGGACCTGCTCACGATCGAGATCGAGCATGTGAACGTGGAAGCCCTGAAAAAGCTTCGCGGGGAAGGAGTGCAGGTATTTCCCCAGCCGGAGCTGATCGAGCTGATCCAGGACAAAGGCTTGCAGAAAGACTTTTTTGCCGCCCACCGGATCCCGACCGCGCCCTATATAAAGATCACAAACCGGCAGGAACTGGAGCAGCATGCTGAGCGGTTCCCGGCGGTGCAAAAATTGCGTAAATCGGGATACGACGGGAAGGGAGTGTACAAGATCGGCAGCAGGGACGACCTGCCGCGGGCGTTCAATGCGCCCAGCATCCTGGAAGACCAGGTAGATGTTGAAAAAGAGCTGGCCGTTTTGGTAGCCCGTAATGAAGACGGGCAAACGGTTACCTACGATGTCGTGGAAATGCGGTTCAACGCAGCAGCCAATCTCGTGGAACTGTTATCTGCCCCTGCGCAGATCTCCGGGGAAATGGCACAGGAGGCACGCAGGATCGCGGTAGACGTGATCGAAAAGCTTGGGCTGGTCGGCATACTGGCCGTGGAGATGTTTGTGGCCAAAGACGGGAAGCTGCTGGTGAATGAGCTCGCGCCCCGGCCTCATAACAGCGGTCACCATACCATCGAAGCCTGTGTAACCTCGCAATACGAACAGCATTTGAGAGCCATCCTTAACCTGCCCCTGGGAGACACGCATATGTATTCCAACGCAGTTATGGTCAACCTGCTGGGAGCCACGGGATACACGGGCGATGCCCGGTATGACGGGTTTAAAAATATAGCAGGCATCCAGGGGGCGCATATTCATTTATACAGCAAGAAAAAGACGAAGCCTTTCCGGAAAATGGGCCATGTAACCGTGCTGGACGACGATCTGCAGAAAGCACTGGAAAAAGCCCGTTCCATCCAGGAACAATTTAAAATCATAGCCTAATGAGTCAAGTAGGAATCATCATGGGCAGCCAGTCCGATCTGAAAGTAATGGGCAGCGCTGCGGAATACCTGGAAGAGCTCGGGATCTCCTGCGAAGTTACCGTCGTTTCCGCCCACCGTACTCCCGAACGGATGTATGATTACGCACGCACTGCCCGCGAGCGCGGGTTGAAAGTGATCATTGCAGGCGCCGGGGGAGCCGCCCACCTTCCCGGCATGGTCGCCTCCATGACCACCCTTCCCGTCATCGGCGTGCCTGTAAAATCCTCCAACTCCATTGACGGCTGGGACTCGGTATTATCCATCCTGCAGATGCCCGCAGGCGTGCCCGTAGCCACCGTGGCCCTGAACGGCGCCGCCAATGCCGGCATCCTGGCAGCCGAAATAATCGGCGCCTTCGACCCGGAAGTTGCCACGCGGCTGCAAGCCTTCAAAGAATCCCTGAAACAGAAAGTATTGGACTCCGCCGAAAAGATCGAGAAAGAAGGGTATAAGAACTCGATCTGATTTTCCGCTTGGAAAATGGAAAGATCAATAGCGCGCCTTAACATTTCCAGCAAGGATTTATCTCCTGCTAAAACAGCTTCCTTTAAAAGTTGCTTCAGCTTTTTATCATGCGGTCTCTATTGCGGTGCTTATTTCGCTCATTTTTGTGGCTTTTATTTTACGGCTGCGGGAACGGATAAAATACCTGTTAACAGGTACCTGGAAATACAGGTAAACCGGTATTGATCACCGTATTCATTGAAACTAACTTTGCCGGAAAATATGTTCTGACCCATGAACACAGCGAATAAAACCCACCGGAGACGCATTTTCCCGGCCTTAGCGTTCCTGCTGCTGTGCAGCTTTAATGCCAGCGCACAATATGTAGAACCGGAAAGAGATGATACGATCAGGTTGATGCCCAAAACCCCCTTTGATACTATATCTGCAAAACAGGCCCTGATGAAGGGGAAGGCTACGATCAAAGGAGTAGCCTTTACAAAACCTAAAACTGCTTTTGGGTACAAAGCCCCTTTGGAAAAACGTATTTACGCCAATAAGATAAAGGTGATTTTATTTCCGTATTCTCCCTATTGGGAAGAGTATCTCGGATTGAAGAAGAAAGTAAATCCCAAAAAGCTGAAGTTCGCCTTCATACACCCGGATGCCTGGAAATACAGGCTGGAAGCCATTACCAACAGTGACGGTGAATTTACGTTCCCCAACATGAAACCCGGGAAATATTACATTGAGGGCGTGTTAAACTGGAGTTCGGGCGCTTATTACGACCAGTATACGGGAAGCGGGTACGGTAGTTATGGCAACACGACCAATTATTACGAACGCAAATATTATAATGTAGGCCACGCCGACCTGCTGCAAAAAATTGTGGAAGTCACTGCAGAGGATGAAGTGGTAAAGATAAAATTGAAATAGACCCTGTTCCGGGGGCGCAGGAAAAGTCCGCAGACATAGCGTCTGCGGACTTTTTTTAATGACTAATTCGCAAAATAATTCCGCAACGCGCCGCTGTTTTCTCCATAGTTCCAGCGTACCTGGTCGGCCTTTCCATCCCCGTTGATGTCCGCGAAATAGAATCGGGTGTTGGCGCTTTGGGAAGTGCCTCGCAGGCTGTAAACAGGACCGCTGAAAGTATTTGAATTGGAAGAGTAGTATACTTTGGGCTCGCCTAAATAATTACCGGGGTTCCAGTAGATCTTGTCCGCCCGGCCATCGCCATTGATATCGGCAAAATGAAAGGCGGTGCTGGACAACCCGCTGGTGGCGCCGGAATTGCTGAAGGAAGAGGAGGCGCTGAAAGTGCCGTCACCATCAGACAGGTATACCATGGTCTTGCCGGAATTGAGCGAGGGATGCCATAATATCTTATCCGCTTTGCCATCGCCGTTTACATCCTCATAATAAAAAGTGGTGCCTGCCGTGGTGCTGGCCCCTTCTGCTCCTGAAACAACACTGCCGCTAAAGCTGCCACCGGATGTGGCCAGGTACACCCGCGTATGGCCATTGTCAAAGGTGGAGTTCCAGTAGATTTTATCCGCTTTGCCATCGCCGTTCACATCCGCAAAGTTGAAAATGGTAGTGGTGCCCTGGCTGGTGCCTTCGGGGTTATCTACCGGCGTAGCGCTGAAGTTGCCGCCGCTGGTAGCCAGGAATACGCGGGTGTGCCCGGAGTACAGGGTGCGGTCCCACATAATTTCATCGGCCTTGCCATCGCCGTTTACATCGGCGTAGTAATATTGGGTAGTAGATAGTGTGGAAGCGCCTGCGGCATGGGTAACGGCCGGAGTGGCAAAGGTACCGTCGCCGTTGGAAAGGAATACCCTGGGCTTGCCGTTGTCATAGGTACGGTTCCAGTAGATCTTGTCTTTTTTCCCATCGCCGTCTACGTCGGCGAAGGAAAAGCTGGTCAGCGAGCTGGCGCTTTTCCCGTTCTCATCGATATGAGGCCCGCCGAATACGGCAGTGGTATAAGTGGCTATTACCGGCCAGTGGTCAGAAGGCCATAACGTTTGGCCACCCACGTTGAAACTGGTGGTAAGTACTTTGGAGCTGGTAAAAGCCATGTCCCGCGTGCTCATGATATAGTCGATCTTGCTTACGCCGGCAGCCTCCCAGCGGTGGAAGGTGGGATCGCCGGCGCCTTCAAACAGGGCGTCTACCATGCTCAGGCCGTTTTTCAGTTTGTTGATCTCCGGGGTGCCGGGTTTGGCATTGAAGTCGCCCATGCAGATCACCGGCAGGTGCTGCGTGTTGTTGGTGTTAATGGCGTCCAGCACCGTATCCGCATTCATGCTTCTTTCTGCAGAGCTGACGGTGGTCCAGTGGCTGTTGCACACAAAATAGTTGTTGCCGGTAACCTTGTCCTGCAGCACCACCCATTTCCCCGTGCGGTAGTCCGGGGTGCGCATGGTAAACCAGCCTGCATTGGTGCGGGTAAACCGGGAATTTTTGTAATAAATGGTCTTGGGAGAGCCGTTGGAAGCCCCGGAGGAGTAATAGCCGTAGCCCGCTGCCGTGAGCTGTGCATTGAAATAATCCTCTATCGCATTGACGGCTATTTCCTGGATGCCCAGGATGTCCACATCATTGTCGAGGATCACCTGCAGGATGTAGCTTTTCCTTTCATCCTGTGAAAAGGGATCATCGTCGGAGTGGTTGCGAACGTTAAAGGACATGACCTTGAACGTGTTCAGCTCAGGCACGGTGGCGATGGCGGCAGAAGCTGTCAGCGCCCTTTCGGTAGCTGGTTCGTTGGCGGGTTTCATTTCCTTCCGGCAGGCGGCCAGGAACAGGGCCGCCACCAGGAAGAAAGGGAGTGGCATAGTAGCTATGCCACGCTGGGTTGAGTTTGGTTTTCTCATGTTGAATATAGGTTAATTGGTATAGTGCTTTTTAGAGAATTTTGGGATGCTAAATAAAAGATAAATAAATTTAAGTGTTTTTTAAGTTAAAAAAAGAGTATTAAACAAATAGATAAAGATTATTTAACAAACAAGCGGCCCGCTTCATATGATCATATGAAGCGGGCCGCTTATAAGAAGTGAATACCGGGAAGGAGCGGTTACTTAAAAATCAACCGTGTTATTTCCCAGCCAGGTGGTATCCGTCAGCCGGATGTCAACGCCTACATTACCGGTATCGCCGGTTAATGGCGGCAGGGTAACATTCACCGTGGTCAGGGAGTTTCTTTTGGGCGAGATCACTTTGCTGCCCAATACCTGGGTGCTGCCATCGGGCTTTTCCCAGGTCAGTGTTAAAGGGATCTGCTCCCAGGAGTAAAGTGAGTCGCTCCAGCGGTAGGTATCAGCGGTATAAATACTGAAACTGCTGTCGGTAATATTTTGTGGTGTGAAGCTGCGGGCTTTCATCAAATAATTATAATCTGCTATCAGCCTGCCGCCATTAAAGTTGGTCACATTATACCGGATGCCGAAGCTGACCCTTTTTAATGGGATGTTCAGTATGACAGCGGAATCCCCGGCATTATAGCCGGCAGTGCCAAAATAAGTATCCAGCTCGGAATAGTAAAACCTCTCTTTTACTGCATTGTCATACCAGGTTCCACGCACGGTCATATTGGATAAAGTATCCAGGAAGCTGTGAGAGAGTGCATCAATAGAACCAGGAACGGTAGAATAGGACATTTCGTTTTTCAGCGGCCGGTCCAGTGGTCGCTCGAAATACTGGTAGCCGCCTGCCACTGTGGTCCACCACAGGCCAACGCCGGTACCTCTTTTGAATGCAGCCACACTGATAGTATAGTAGGTGCCTTTGGGCACTTCTATTACGATATTATCCGGCCAGTTAAAAACGCCGGCTGCATAAGGCTCCCAGTTGCCGGTACGTACGTCTACCGCATAAATAGTGCTGTCTTCCAGGGTCCGGGCATATACATAGTTGCCATTATTACGTATACGGGCGCCGGGCAATGGCGTTTCATCTATAGTGATGTCACCGCTTAAACGGAGCTGCAGCTTTACTTTCTCAGCAGTAGCTGGTTCGGGTGCGGGAGCAGATGCGGGTGTATCCGATTTTTTACAGGCGTACAAGGTTACAACCGCAGCCAGTATATAAATAGCCAGTGAATATTTTTTGCTTGTGTTCATAAAGTACAGAGGTGAAGGGTTATTAGAAATCAACGGTGTTGCTGCTGGTCCAGGTAGTGTCGCTAAGGGTGATACTTACACCATTATTAACGGTGGAGGGATCGGTAGGCAGCGTTACATTTACGGTAGTTATATAGTTCCTTTTGAAAGCAGGCAATGTCTTACTGCCTAATGTATACACGTTGCCATCGGTTCTTTCCCATTTCAGGGTCAAGATATCATTCGCGCCGTTAAGTTCTTCTATCCAGCGGAAGGCATTGCCTGTATAAATGCCCAGGCTGTTGCTGATGTCCTGTGGTGTATAGGACCTGTTGGGCAGATAATTTTCGTATTGAACGATTAACTTTCCGTCATTAAAATTCACTACGTTGAATTGAAGGCCAAAAACGATCCTTTTCAGCGGGATGTCTAGCGTTTGGGCGGAGTCCGGGCTGAAGTTAACGGTACCCATGTAGCTGTCCAGTTCGGGGAAATACCCTGCATAAGCATTTGTGGAATCACTGGCGAACACCTGTGTATAATCCAGGTTAGCCATGAAAAAGCTATCCGTAACATTATACACCATCTTGTTTTCCAGCGTACGGTTAAACGGATATCCGAAGCGCTGCAATCCGCCGGTCATTTCATACCATAGCCCGTGACCGCTTCCTTTTTTAAAAGCGGCAGCGGTAATGATATAGTCCAACCCTTTGGTCAGCTCCAGCGTAATGCTGTCCGTGTTGTTGAACATACCGGCGGCATAGGGCCGGGAGTCGGCTGTGCGTACATCTATTGCATAGATCGTACTGTCCCTTAAAGTCCTGGCATATACGTATTGACCATGTTGCCGCCCATAGGGCAATGGAGACTCGCCGACAGAAATGTCGCCACCCAGACGGAGGTGTACGATCGTCTTTTCAGCGGCTGCCGGAGACGGGGCCGGAACAGGGGCTGGGGCGATGTCGGCTTTTTTGCTGCAGGAGTTCAGTAAAGCTGCGGTTGCCAGGCAACAAACAACTAAGAACGATTGTCGTTTCATTGGTACAGGAGTGTGTTTTTACGGGTTAAGAAAGTGCCAAAAGTAATAGGTCCCGGTCAACAAAACAACAGGTTTCCATCCAGGGCAAGCCCCTGCTCATTTGTTTCGCAGGCATGCGCTATTAGGTGAAGCACAAACAGGCAGGTTGGGGAACGAATTACAAAAAACACCACCCTTGCCGGCCGCAAAAGAAGCCAGCAAAGGTCTGGAATGCTCAGCACGACTACTGATTCATGGTGGAGATGTGAATAGAGGAAGGCCTTACGGCGGCTACATTACTGAACGTGTTTGTTGACTACTTTGGCCAGCTCAAACATGGATATCTGGTTCTTGCCATCAAAAACCGGTTTCAGTTTGCTGTCCGCATTGATCATCCGCCTGTTCTGCTTGTCTTGCAGGTCATGCTCCTTGATGTAGTCCCATATCTTTTTGATGATGGACGTTCTTGGCATAGCCTTGTTACCTACTACGCTCGCCAGTTCCGCACTGGGCGTAACGGGGGTGGAAAGACCTGATCCTGTTTTGCCCGTTGCTTTTTTAGCGGCCGCTTTTTTGGGCGCTGCTTTTTTAGCTGCGGCTTTCTTTGCCGGTTGTTTGGTAGCTGGCTTGGTTGCTTTTTTTGCTGTTTTTGCCATTTACTTATATTTTGATCAATGAATTAATAATTAATAGCTTAAATTATGCCAAACCGGTATTTTACCCCTGGAGATTATAAAAGCTATCCGGTCTTTAACATAACCGGGTAAACCGGAATTTGTTCAGTTAAAAATAATTTTAACAGGCCCTTTTTGCTGCTGACATAAGGTTGTCACTACCCCGGCGTTGCTTTGTATTGTCAACAATATTTCACCTAATCTCAAACCCGTTAACAATGACAAACAACACCACCCCGGCAACAGCGCCCGCCCTCGTTATTACGCCCGAAGCCCTGCTGCAGCACTGGCAGGGGCATCGCCAGCTCACCCGCCGCGTGATAGCAGCTTTCCCGGAAAACGAGCTCTTCCGGTTCTCCCTGGGCGGCATGCGCCCCTTCTCTGAAATGGCGGTGGAAATGATGGACCTGGCCAGTGCCGGGATAGAAGGCGTGGTAACAGGCCAGTGGCAGCCCATCAGCGACCTGGACCATGCCAAAGAAAAGCAGGACGGATTTACAAAAGAAGCCCTGCTGCAGCGATGGGACACAGTAACCGCGCAGATAGACGCCCGCTGGCCGGAGATAGCGCCGCACCGTTTCCAGGAAGTGGAGCTGGCTTTCGGCCAGTATGAAGGACCGCTTTATTCCATCATGTTGTATTGGGTAGATAATGAAGTGCACCACCGCGGACAGGGATACGTATACCTGCGCGCGCTGGGCATTGAGCCGCCTCCTTTTTGGGACCGGTACTAGCAGGCCCCGCAGCGCCGGTACCGTTCAGGTGTTGAAAATATGCGTATCCAGGAAAGCGTTCCGGAACTTGCCCTCCGGATCGTAATCCTGCAGCAGTTGCCGGAAGTCCGGCAGCCGCTTGTACAGCGCCGCCAGCCGCCCGGGGGGGATCGTGAACAATTTACCCCAGTGCGGCCGTACATCAAAAGGCGCCAGTGCTGCTTCTATCCGGGGCAGCACTTTGCCTACGGCAGGCCAGTCCTGTTTCCAGGTAAAGTGTATGGCCATGCCGGGCTGCTGGTAGCAGGGGCTCATCCACTGCTGGTCTGCATCTATGGTACGGATCTCTGAAATAAAAAGATGGGGCGCTATGTGATCGCGCAGGCCGTCAATAGCTTGCAGGGCCGCAAACCCTTTGTCACGGGGAACAAAATACTCAGATTGTAGTTCTTCTCCGCTACTGGGCGTAAAGTTCATCCGGAAGTGTGGCAGGCGTTCATGCCAGGGACCGGGTACGCCCATTTGTTCCGTACAGTTTTCCGCGGAAAGCGCCGCTATCGGGTGCAGGGGCCGGGTAGCCGGCGTAGCCCCGAAAAAGTCCTGCGGCAGATCCGCCGTGCTGCCCGCTTCCACCCGGCGTTTCAGCCATACCTGGTTAAATACGCCGTTCTGCCAGTCGGTGAACAGGCTTACACTGTAGCCGGCGGAAAAGATATCCTCAAAATGATTGGCCAGTTGCGCCAGCGGCAAGCCTTCATAAAGGTCCTGCCGGACCAGGAAGGCCGGTTGTATGTCCAGTGTTACTTTGGTGACCACCCCCAGGCCGCCCAAATGCACAATGGCGCCGTTAAACAGGTCCCCGTCTTTTTCTCGGGACAGGGTTACCAGGTCTCCTTTCGCAGTTACCATTTCCAGGGCGGATACCACCGTGCCCAGGTTCCCGTTCCGGTTGCCCGAGCCATGGGTAGCCGTGGCGCAGGCCCCGGCTACCGAGATATGCGGGAGCGAAGCCAGGTTATGCAATGCCCGGCCCTGTTCCTGCAGGTACGGGCATAGCTGCCCGTAATTCACGCCGGCTTCCACCGTAACGGTGCGGGCATTTTTATCCAGGGCGGTTATTTGTTGCAGTTGCTGCAGTGATACGAGGTTTTCTGTAGAATCAGCAATAGGGTTGAAGCAATGCCGTGTACCCAATACCTTTACTTTCCGGAGGTCTTTTACCAACTGCTGTACTTCCGCTACCGATGCGGGATGATGAAGCCTGTTGGTGCTGTAGGTGTAATTGCCTGCCCAGTTCTTAAGTTTATTGTCTTGCATGAAACGGATCATAGGAGAAAACGCAGTGCCGGTCACTAACACAGAAGACAGCTTAATGAAAGTTCTTTTTTCCATGTTGCGATGACTTTCCGGTCAAGTTACAACTTTTCAGCATTTTCCCTACTTTGCTGCTATGGAGCATCAACAGTCATTAAAGGAAGTGGCAAAGGTGTTTTTCAAACTTGGCTGCATTGGTTTTGGCGGCCCGGCCGTGCATATTGCCATGATGGAAACGGAAGTGGTCAGCAAGCGCGGGTGGATGTCAAAGGAACATTTCCTGGACCTGGTGGGCGCTACCAGCCTGATACCGGGGCCCAATTCCACGGAGATGACCATGCATTGCGGCTATGAGCAGGCAGGCTGGAAAGGATTGATCGTAGCAGGCGCCTGCTTCATATTGCCGGCAGTGCTTATTACCGCCGCATTTGCATGGGCTTACCAGCAGTACGGAGCGTTGCCGGAGGTAGCGCCGTTCATCTACGGCATCAAACCGGCTATTATCGCTGTGATCGTGGCGCTGATGATCTCCCTGGGCAGGAGGGCCCTTAAAACCGTGGAGCTGGGGGTAATAGGCGCGATAGCGGCAGCGCTGGTGCTGTATGGTGTAAACGAGATCTACGTACTGTTCGGAGCAGGGCTGGCGGGCATCCTGTTGCAGGTGGCCCGGCAGGGGAAGTCGGCGTTGAACAGCGTGACGCCGCTGGTGCTGGTGAGCGGCTGGAAGCTGTTCTGGATATTCCTGAAGACCGGCGCTATCTTATACGGCAGCGGCTACGTGCTGTTTGCCTTCCTGGATGCCCAACTGGTAAGTACCGGGCTGCTGACCAAACAGCAACTGGTGGATGCCATTGCAGTAGGGCAGTTTACGCCAGGCCCGGTTTTTTCATCGGCTACCTTCATCGGCTGGCAGATTGCCGGCTGGCCGGGCGCGATAGCGGCTACTACCGGCATCTTCCTTCCCTCCTTCCTGTTCGTTGCTTTTCTCAACCCGCTGATCCCCCGGCTGCGGCGGTCAAAGATATTGTCTGTATTCCTGGACACGGTGAACATGGCTGCCATTGCCATTATACTGGCTGTTTGCGTGGAAATGGGCCGGGTGGCCATCACCGACTGGAGGACCACCCTGATAGCCCTGGCCGGCTTTGCCGCCATCCTGCTGTTCCCGCGGCTGAATACAGCGTTCATTGTGCTGGGTGGCGCGCTGTCCGGGTACCTGCTTTCTTTCCTGTAAACCGTTAAATGTAACTTAACCACTGCTTGTCCCGGTGGTTCCTTTTGTAGGTATCATACCATTTGCATAAAGGATACAGGCTGATCACCACGGCTATCCACAACAGATATACGATGTCCAGGCTAAAGCCATATCCCTGTAGCTGCGGGCTGGCGGTCACCCAGGTATCCAGCACCATGTCCGAAGGCCGGAAGCCGGTCAGGACGGCCGCAATAACAGCCAGCCCGTGTATGTAGGCAATGTGCACAATATAAAAGAACATGGGCACCCGGCCGATGGTGACCAGCTTTCCCGTCAGCGCGTTCAGCGGCCTTTCCGCAAAGGCCAGGAAAAGGAAGGATGGCCCCAGTGTCATCAGGGTGTATAAAAGGGAAGGCGGGTACTTGGTGGTGTTCAGGAAGGACAGCAGGCTGAAAACCGGGTTTCGCTGCACGGCCCATGGCGCGGGATCGCCATATACGTTAACAGAGCGCAGCAGCACAAACAGCAGCACTGCGCCCAGTCCCAGGTACAGCAGTATGCTGTGCCTTTTGGCAGGATCGTAACCGGGTACGTACAGGCTGCCAAAGCAGTAGCCCGCCGTCATAATGCCGATCCAGGGCAGGATGGGATAGCCTACAAACAGCCCGGTGCCGCCAATGGTGAAGAAGCGCTGCTCATGCAGGAAAGCCCAGAAAATGGCGGCGCCGTCCGCTCCCGGCACATGCACGTTATCCAGCAGGTTATGTCCCGCTATCAGCAAAATGGCCGTCAGCAGGATGATGTTGCGGGGCAGCCAGATCAGCCCGGCCAGGGCGATCATGCTTACGCCCAGGGCCCAGATCACCTGTACCAGGAATACGTCGTAGCTGAGGTTGAAGGTCCATTCCAGCGTAATAATGAAAAACTCCAGGAGCACCAGCCAGGCGCCCCTGCTGAGCAGGAACAGGGTCAGCTCCTTTTTGCTTTTCTTCACCCCGTTCAGGAATGCGGAAGTGCCTGCCAGGAAGGCGAACACCGGCGCGCAGAAATGCGTGATCCAGCGGGTGAAGAACAGGAAAACGCTGGTCTGCGAAAGATCGGTAGGATCATACAGGTAAGCATCCCCGTGGAAATAATCCCGCACATGGTCCAGCGCCATAATGATGATAACGATGCCCCGCAGGAGGTCAATAGATGTAATACGCTTACTTTTAATGGCCGTTGTAGGCAAGGCCATAGTGATGGTAGACATGATTCAGGTATTTAGAAGGCAGTGAAATAACGCAGATCCAGAGAAGTATAGTGGTCGCAAGATACAAAAAAAGACCATTTGAGGTGTAAGTTCCGGGCCCCTGTTGCAACTAATGGGATAACAGCACCGATGCATACAAAATCAGCAAGCATGGACGATCAGCAACTACTGGCCATTATCCGGCAGCACCAGCCTATGTTATATAAAATATGCCGCCTGTACCGGGATACCCGCGAAGACCGGGAAGATCTTTTCCAGGAGATCGTGTACCAGGTCTGGAAGGCGTACCCAGCCTACCGGGCGGAGGCAAAAGTTTCGTCCTGGATATACCGTATTGCGCTGAACACGGCGCTGGCAGCTTTCCGCAAAAGAGCGCCCCCGGTCATTTACCGGGACAGCCTGCCGGAACAGGCGGCCGACCCGGAAGATGCCCGGCAGGAGCTGCAGGAACAACTCTTTGCCGCACTGAAGCAGTTGAGCGATGCAGACAGGGCCCTCATGGCCCTTTACCTGGAAGACCTCAGCTACCAGGAGATAGCCGCCATTACCGGTATCGCGGAAAATTACGTAGGCGTGAAGCTGCACCGGATCAGGAACAGGATCAAAACACTTTTAAAATTATAATGTTATGGAACAAGATGCTTTAAAATCCGCCTGGCAGCAGGCAGGCAGCCGGCCGGGAGCAATGCAGCACATTCCCGCTGCCGGCAGATCATTCCCTCCCGCATTGAAAGCTATCCGGCGGCAACTGCTGGTGGAGAGCCTGGGATATGCGGCTTTCCTGCTGATGTATTATGACTTTTTTGACGGCCGGGAAAAGCCCTTTTACCTGAACGCGCTGCTGGTGCTGTGCATTTCGCTGATGCTGCTGCACAACATTGCCGGTTACCTGCTGATCAAAAACCCGGTGAAAGCAGGCAACCTGAAACAGTCCCTTACGCTGTACCTGCAGCGTGTCCGGCAGTTTTCCGTGGTGTCGCTGCTATCCCGCCTGCTGGGTATTAGCGGGCTGCTGCTCTTCTTCCTCGCCCAGATCACCTGGAGCGCCACGAAATACTGGATACTGGCTGGTGTACTGCTTTTCCTGGGCATACAGCTATTTTCGCTGTACCGGGTATGGTCCGGCAGGATCGGCCAGATCAGCAGCATTGTAAAGGACCTGGATGCAGCATAATGGTCAGCGGCCGGGAATAAGGCTCATGTCTGCCCGGTAGGCCAGCGTTTCGGAGCTGATGGCATGGATGGTCTTTAGCTTGGATGCGGCTTCCAGTTGCAGCAGCGTGGCCTGCAGCGCTTCGCTCCGGCCATAGGCGGCAAAGTTATCAAAGCCCAGCAGCAGGATCAGCCGGTTAATATCGCCGCCATCCACCACCTGGAACACCCCGAAGTTCCGGAGCGGCTGCATCCTGGAACGTAACTGTGCGATCAGCCGGATGCCGTTGTTAATATCTGATACCTCCAGCGTGAGCATCCGTAAATACTTTGCAGTAAAGCTGCTGCTGTCCGTCATGCACAGCTCCTTTATGCGGGCGGCTTTGAACACCGTTTTTACTTCAGCGAACGGGTGTACATGCAGCGCATTATCCGCCCGGTCGCCGGCAGGATCTACAGCATGGTCAAAATCGCTCCAGTCATGGTCAAAAGTAGCATCCACAAAGGTGCCGTACCGGGGGCCGGAAATAATGAACCAGCCATACCAGGCCCAGGGGTCCTGTTTGTCTTTGTGCCACAGCAGGTGCTGCCGGTAGCCTGTTTCAAATGCCTGGCTGCCGCCGGCCCCGGGCTCCCACACGGCAAACTGCGCAATGTGCTGCTGCGCCAGCAGGGAATGGGACAACAGCACTAAGAGGAAGGTGAGTCTTTTCATCTGCTTTTTTCCTGCAAACATACGGGGCTGCTCCTCCCGGGAATTGTAAAAAAATGAACTGCGCTACATGGCGGTAAAATGCCCGCTGATGTAATGGGCGTCACTGAAGAATGTGCCGGGAGATTTGCCGGTAAAGGCCCTGAATAGCTTGATGAGGTGGGACTGGTCGTAGAACTCCGCTTCGTAGGTGCAGGCGGTGAGGCTTTTGAACGCGTGCTGTTTTTTATGGTGAATGAAATGGTTCAGCTTCACGATGTTGCACAGGGTCTTGGGCGTAATGCCGGCAAACTTCTTGAAGGAATTGTCCAGGTGCCTGCCGGAGATGCCTGCGGCGCGTACCAGGGCATCCACTTTTACATGGCCTTTCTGCTGCAGGATGGCGGCTACGGAAGCATGCACATAACGGAAGCTGTCCGGTGGCTGCAGCGCGGCGATCCTTGCATACAGCATATTTTCCAGCCGGGAAAAAGTACTGGGTGCATGTTCCGTAATGCAGGAACGGAGCCGGTCCGCAGCCGGTATGTCTGCCAGGGGTAGCAGGTGGTCCGTAATGGTGGTGGCCGGAAAGTCAAACAGCAGCGCCAGCGTATGCGGGTAAAACCGGATGCCGTACAACACGGCGCCAGGGCTCAGTTGCAGGGAGTAGCTGCGCAGGGTTTGCCCCGCAAAGAAGGCCTCCGGCTCCGGCGCCCAGTATTGATGTTCGGTTTTCCGGCTGCCACTGCGGGCCTGCAGGTGAAAGATGATCTCGTGGTGCCCGTCCGGTATAATATCTTCTTCATATGGCTGGCCAGGTGCGGCGTTTACCTCCAGGCGCCAGAATGATTTTACGAACGGGTGTAGTTTTTCGGGAACATATGTTTGCACCGCAATCATGCGGCAAAAATACTAAAACCCGGGGAGGATCGCTCCCCGGGTGCAGGTACAGGCGTTGGGTCCGGTTAGCACAATAAGGTTCCCCCCTTGGTACCTTAAGACCTTTTTCCAATAAAGTAATGGTTGTCCCTTTTCATGTAGTTAAGACACTTTTAAGTGGCAGGTTGGGCTACCCGGCGCGGAAAATTTATGAATAGCGGGGAGGAGGGAGCCTGTCTCAGTCGCCGTTGCCGCCGGCATACTTTTTAAAGGATTTGAGGAAGCCGGATTTGTCTGCATAACCTACTTCATCTGCGATCTCGTCCAGGCTGAGCTGCTGGCTGTACCGCATCCATACGGCCTTTTTCATGCACTCTTCCCATACGTAACGGTGCAGGGTTTTCTTGCATACTGCTTTAAAGTAACGCTTTAACGTGGACTGGCTCATGTTATGCTTCCTGGCAAAGTAAGCGAGTGTATGCTGCTGTATGCTGGGGTTTTTAGCTACTTCCTCCTGTATGCTGATCACAGCGGCAGTATAAACGGATGCCTGCAGCTTTCTCAGTTGGTCGGCTGCCTGCAGCGCTTTCCTGTACAGGTTCAGCAGGTTGCGGATACTGGTGCTGAATTCCACCAGCAGGTTGCCGCCGGTTTCCCGGCAACGGCGTATGTCGCTGATGATGTCCTGCATCCTGTAGTCCATTTCCAGCGGGGTCAGGCAGGCGCCCTGGCTACTGGCTGTGTGCAGGCAGGAGAGTATGGCCCGCATGTCTTCAAGGCTTTCGGCCAGTTCCTCCAGCAGGGAGGTATGCAGTGTGATATACATGGATTCGTACTCCCCGGCGTCCAGTTGTATCTCATGGGTGCCGGCGGGGAAATAGCAGAAGGCGTACTGCCCGGATTGCAACAGTACATGGCCATATCCCTGTATGATATTTTTTATCGGGCCTTCCGTGATCAGTTGCAGCAGGATGGTGCCCTGCTCACACTGCAGGCGCAGGCTGCCGCTGCGGTCTGCTATGAAACGGTAGATGCAGATGCGGTAATACTTGTGCAGGAACCGTTGCAGGAGCAGGTGGCCGAAATCGTATTGCAGGTAACTTACAGTGGCCCAGTTGGCAACATACGGGATCAGCCGCAAAGGGATCTCTGTACGGGTACCTTTGAGAAGAATTTCCATGTGTCGGAACGCTTGTTCTTTGCCAGTTATATCTCCTTGGTTGCTGGGGTTATTGTGCGGCAACCCTGAGGGGGCTGCTGCCGGGAAAGGATATCTTTTGCATAGGTTGACAGCTTAATTTTTACAATGAAGCAATGGAACGGGAAACTACCGGGGTGGAAGATGACTTCCTTTTGCCTGATCAAATATCCGTAAAACCATTATGATGCATTTGTAATATTGCCATCCGCCGGCTTGTAATTTTTACCGGTGTTTGTGTAACTGCTGATACCCTGTAGGCGTGATCCCGAACTGTTTTTTGAATGCATTGCTGAAATAGGCTACGTCGGCAAACCCCACGGTGTAGGCTACATCCGTAACCGGCATTTTGCCTGCTGCCAGCAGCAGTTTGGCCCGCTTCATCCGCTGATCGTGTATGTATGACCGGATGGTTTGCTGGAACAATTTCCGGAATTCCCTTTCTGTTACCTGTAGAGGCAATCCCATTTTGCCGGCCAGCAGGGCGGCTGTCAACGGTTTCTCCAGGTTGTCTGCAACATAGCTGGCCAGTTGCTGCATCTCTTTTTCGTATTTCCCCGAAGTGGCCATATCCCGCCCGGCATCTTCCAGCCCGGCCATATACAGCAGCATCAGGTCGTTGATGCGGGCCTGGTAATAGAGCTTTCGCCGGCTGCCCTGCAACTGGCACTGCCGGATCTTTTCCACCTGTTCCATGGCCTGCAGGCTTAATGCGCAACTGCCGGCATAACCACCTGTTGCCAGGCCCTGTTGCAGTTGCTGGTATATGTTCTTCAGGGGAGAGCCGTTATGCGTGAAGCCTGCAAGGTAACCGGGTGTAAAGCTGATGTGAAAGGAGTCGTAGTAGCCTTTGGAAAAAACCGCCAGGTTGCGTGTGCCCGCAGGCACATAAAAAAAGTACAGCTCTTTTTCCTGTAGCAGCACATTCCCGAACCCTTTGAGTACACAGGGCACGCTGCCGGTCAGCATGCAATGCAGCGCTCCCAGCGGCTCGCCGGTCACGGGGTACAGGCGCACCGGGCGGGTAATGAAAAACTGTACCTGTTGTATCGTCCAGTCGTCATTGGCGATCACCTGGCTCAGGATAGCGCCAAAAGGCCCGCTGGTAAATTCGGTATGTGTTGCAGAGGGAAGCTGATGCTGTTGGTACTGCCAGGGAATGTCATTGCGCACAGTAATTGCAGCCAGCATTTTGCCGGAGACATGATACTGCATCATGGGATCCTATTGAAGGGTAAATAATAATGGCACTCCCTGGTAAGTTGTAAACCCTTCTCAAGCTCGATTTAGCAATCGCAATATGGCTATTCCGGCTGCAATAATACTGCGGCCATCCCCCTTTCTTTTGTCTGTTTTAGCTTCCTTATTTCCGTTCCGACAATATCTTCATGATCTTCTCAAATATCTCCGTGTTCTCATAAACACCCCTGAAGTCAAGGGAATGCGGGCCATAGGCAAACACCGGCACCATTACCGCCGTGTGATCATTGGTGCTGAAATGGCCGTTTACATACCCTTCCCGGATATCGCCGCCCAGCAGGCTCAGGCCGCCGGTTTCATGATCGGCAGTAACGATCACCAGGGTTTCCCCGTTGGTATCGGCAAACTGCATGGCGGCCCCTATGGCTTTGTCAAAATCCAGCATCTCGGTTACGTTGTAGGGCACATTGTTGGCATGGCCCCCGGCATCTATCTGGGCGCCCTCCGCCATGATGAAGAAGCCGTGTTGATTGTCCTGCAGGTGCTGGATGGTCTTTTGCAGGGAACGGGCCAGGAAATCGCCGCGGCCTTTAAGCACGGGCACTACGGCGGAGTCGTCCAGCAGCAGCCATTTCGCGGTATGCATATTGTCCAGGTCCGCAAAGCGGCGGCTGATGGTGTATCCCTTTTGCTGCAGGCGGGCAGCCAGGCTGTCGTTGCGCTGCTCAAAATGACGCAGGCCGCCGCCCACCAGGATGCTCACGGGGCTTTGCAGCAGGTCACGGGCAATGGCGTCCTGCATGGACCTTTCCGGCTGGTGCCCGTAAAAGGCGGCAGGCGTGGCGTCGGTGATATCACCCGCGCTGATCAGCGCACTTTCCATGCCGTAGCGCTGAATGAGGTCCGGGATGGCCGGGTGCTTTACCCCGGTAGCGTCCACGCCTATGTAGCGGTTGTTGGTCTTTTGCCCGGTAGCCATCGCCGTGGCGCCGGCGGCGGAATCGGTAATGTAGCTGTCGGCAGAGCTGGTTTTTGAAAAGCCGATATTGATCATCTGCAGGAGGTTCAGCTTTCCCCGGTTGGCGGTATAGCCGGCGTAGATCTGGGTCAGGCCCATACCGTCGCCTATCAGGAGGATCACGTTCTTTACCTTGGACAGGCGATCGTTATTGACATAGCGGGCAGCGTACACCTGGTGAGGATCGGCAGCCCGGTATCCCGCCATGGGGCGGCTGTCCAGGAAGGCGGCCAGCCCTTCGGGATGATCCGTGCCGATGTAGTCCACGCCCATGCCGGACAATGTGATCCAGGTGTTCACATTATCCGGCGCGCCCCAGAAGCGGATCTTTTTGCCCATGTGATGCACACTGTCTATGAGGGACTGCAGGCGTTCTTTTTCAGGGGCTACGATAGCGCCCTTGCCGTTCCATTGCGTATAATCTTTAAAGTTATAGCTGAAAAGCGGGATGCGCTGCTGTTGCGCAGCGGTGTAAACGCCATCTTTTTTACCGTCAAACAGTATATAGCCCGGGTACTCCTTCCACTGCGCAGGCACCGGCTGGCTGCCGCTGATGACCAGTTGTATGTGCGGACAGCGGGTAATATCCGGGAACTGCTGCAATTGCCGCAGCAATGTCTGCATGGTCACCAGGCTGTCTGTTTTGAAGTCTATCAGCAATTGCAGGGAGCTGCCGTTATCAAAAATATCGCCATTGTACTTTTTGAGCATGGCCTGCAGGGGCTGCAGGTACAGTTTTGCCAGCGTGCGTGCGCTGTCTATCCCTTTTTCCTCATGGGCTACGTACAGTTGCCCGTTCCTGGCAAATACGTCCGCCTCCACGGAGCCAAAATGCTTGTAGTAGGCAGTGAAAAAAGGAATATCGTGCTCGTAGTCATTATGCGCATGGGCGTTGGCGGTAGTGTAGTGCGCGGTTTGCGCAAGACCCGCCTGCACTGCGGCCAGGGATAATAAGGATGCCAGGATGTATTTGGTCATAAGATGGTACGTTTTAAAATATAAAAATAGAAATTCCAAATCCCAAATTCCAAATTCCAAAATGAAGCGGTCGTTCAACTATCTGTAACTGTGCTGTATCAGCCGGGAGCCGGCCTTCACTTTGGAATTTGGAATTTGGGATCTGGAATTTCCCCCAGGGTTTACCAACCGGTATTTTGCTTCACAACACCGCCGCCGTTATCGATCTCGCTTTGCGGCACCGGCCATACGTTGTGCACAGCCGGGTTAAAGGTGCGGGCGGGCCATACCACGCTGCCATTATAGCCGTGCAGGGGCTGGCTGTAGGCCGCCTGTGCATCGCCCCAGCGCACCAGGTCGTTGTGGCGGTTGGCCCATTCACCGGCCAGCTCACAACGGCGCTGTTTTTTCAGCTCGCTCATGTCTGCGTTGGTCACATTGGCCAGGCCTGCGCGGTGACGGATCATATTGATCTCTGCATCGGCATTTTTGCCCTGCATCAGTTTGGCCTCCGCTTTGATGAGGATCACTTCTGCATAGCGTAGCAGCGGCAGGTTCAGGTCCGTAGTAGGGTGGTCGCCGTTAGGGCTCAGGTGAATGGCGTTGGCATAAGAAAAAGGCTCCATGTACTTCCGGAACTGGTAGCCGGAAAGACTGTTCAGCGAGCTGTATACCTTTTCTTCCCCGAAGAAAGTGAAGGTGTCGCCAGGTTGCAGGATGGTGGCCTCCCTTCTTTTATCGCCTGCTTCAAAAGCGTCATACAGCTCTTTGGTAGGCGTATAGTATCCCCAGCCGTTATATTCGCCCCAGCCTTTGTTTTCCAGCATTACGCCCGGCAGTATGCTACCCCAGCCGGACGGGCCCTGTGAAGTGGAATAGGCGCTCCAGATGTATTCTTTGGACCAGTTGCTGGCAATGGTGAACACATCGCTGAAATTGTCCAGCAGTTGGTGCCTGCCGCTCGATATTACGGAGTCGGCGTATTTTTCCGCATTCGCGTAATCCTTTTTATAGAGGTACATTTTGCTGAGGTAGGCCCAGGCTGCTGTTTTATGCGCCCGGCCATAGTCTGCCGGCGCCAGTTGGTCAAAGTAGGGCAGTAGGGCAGCCGCCTGTTGCAGCTCTTTTTCTGCATACGCATAAACAACATCGGCGCTGGCTGCACGGGGGATGGGCTTGTCATTCAGCAAGCTGTCGCGGTTCACAATGGGCACGCCGCCGTAGGTGTAGCCCAACTGGAAGTACATCAGCCCGCTGAGAAAATAGGCTTCACCGAGTATGCGGCTTTTCAGCGCCGCATCCATCTCAATGCCCGGTACCTGCAGGATCACGTCGTTCGCGCGTTTGATCACGATATAACGCAGCTTCCACTGGCTTTCGGTGTAGGAGCCGCCCAGGAAATTGCGGTTAAAATTCTTGATGTTGTCGCCCTGCCCGTTCACGCGGCCGGTCACCATATCGTCGCTGGCATTAATAAACCACCAGAAACCGCGCCCGTAAAAATTTTCATTATCAAATTGTTCGTACATGGCATTGGCGCCGGCAATGGCGTCCTTGTCCGTGGTCCAGAAGTTACCGGTAGTAGGCGCGCCTTCCGGCACGATATCCAGCTTTTTATTACAGGCGCCCAGTGCCAGGATGCCCGCTGCGGCCAGCATAATATGTTGAATGATCTTTTGCATATTGTCTTTCATTTTTTGTCAGTTTCAGCAAACTAGAAATTAACGTTCAGCCCAAGCAGTATGCTCCTGGCCTGTGGGTAACGGCCTTTGTCAATACCGTATTCATCCATGCCCACTTCCGGGTCAAAACCTTTGTAACCGGTAAAGGTGTACAGGTTATTGGCCGTTACATAAACGCGCAGCGCGCTGAGGCCCGCACGTTTGGTCAACTCAGCCGGCAGCGTATAGCCCAGCGTCAGGTTTTTGATGCGCAGGTAAGAGCCGTTCTCAATGTACCAGTCGGACGAGGTGGCATAGTTGCCGTTGGCATCGTCGGCGGTAATGCGCGGTATATCGCTGTTGGGATTTTCCGGTGTCCAGGCGTTCAGCACATCTTTCAGCATGTTAAAGTTGGTGCCTACGCTGGCGTTCATATTGGTAAATTTCAGCGCGTTGAACAGCTTGTTGCCCTGTACGCCCTGTGCAAACAGGTTCAGGTCAAAGCCTTTGTAGCTGGCGTTGAAGGTGATACCATAAGTAAAATCCGGGTAAGCGCTGCCTACAAACTCGCGGTCGTCGTTGCTGATGATGCCATCACCATTCTTATCCACAAAGCGGATGTCGCCGGGTTGGGCATCCGGCTGTATCAGGGCGCCGTCTTTGGAGCGGTAATTGTCAATTTCCTCCTGCGTCTGGAAAATGCCGTTGGTTCTTACCAGGTAGTAAGAGTACAGCGGCTGTCCTACTTCTGTGCGTATGGGACGCAATATGCTGCGCACGCTGATATCGTTGGGCAGCACGGTCCGGCCTTCATCCAGGGCCAGCAGCTTGTTGCTCACTTTCGTAAGCGTAGCGCCCACGCTGTACTGGAAGTCCTTGCCGCTGTTGCCGCTGTAGTTCAGTCCCAGCTCAATACCATTATCCCTGGCCTTGCCTGCATTTTTCCAGGTGCTGTTGCTTACGCCGGCGGTGCTGGGCGGCGGTACGGGCAGCAGCATTCGTTCCGTGGTCTTGATGAAATAATCTGCTACCAGTGACAGGCTGTTGTTGAACAGGCCGATGTCCGTGCCGATGTTTACCTGGCGGGAGTTGGCCCATTTCAGGTTGGGATTGGACAGCGCATTCTCTGCATAACCGCCTACCTGTGTGGGTGTTTGTCCCATGTATATCTGGATGGCCTCCATAGGAATGTTCACCGCGTTGCTGGGCAGGCTGCCCAGGTTGCCCAGCAGGCCATAGCTGCCGCGCAGCTTCAGGAAGCTGAGCCACTGCACCGGGCGCAGGAAGGCTTCTTCCGTCAGCACCCATCCGCCGGAAACGGAGTAGTAGGTTTCATAACGGTTTTGCGGCGCTACGCGGGAAGTGCCGTCGCGGCGGGCCAGTGCTGTCAGCAGGTATTTGTTCTTGTAATCGTAGTTAACACGCCCGAGGTAGGATTCAATCGCCCATTTGTTCTTGCTGCTGGAAGGCTTGTAGAACAGGGTGGCGTTGTCAAAGTAGCGGTACTCATCGCGCTCGTCGTTAAAGCCGCCTGCGTATACATACAGGCCGTCGCCCTCATGCTGCTGGAAAGTGTAACCGGCCAGTACGTTCAGGCTATGATCGCCCAGTTGCTTGTTGTAGGTAAGCGTTTGCTCGGAGAGGATCTCGGAAAAGTTGTTGATGGTTTGCGCCAACTGGTTGGTATTGCTGATCTTCCCGATCTCCGGTACTTTGGTAGTGAAGTCTTTGGCATTGCTGAAAGATTTGGTCACTGCAAAGTTGGAGCGGAACAGCAGGTCTTTGGTAAGCTGTATTTCCGCGTAGGGATTGATGTTGATATTGCTCACCGGGGTTTTGGAATCCAGCCTTTGCAGGATGGCTACCGGGTTGGCCAGGTCGCCGTAGGCGCCGGCATATTGCTCTGGCATACCGCTGAAAGAGCCATCCGGGTTGTAAGGTGTAATATGCCGCGGGTAGCCCAGCGCAGTGAAGATCGCACCGGTATAAGGGCTGGTGGTATTGGCGCCGTTGCCGTTGGTATAGGTGTAGGAGAGGTTTTCGCCTATTTTCAGCCAGGACTTTATCTGCGCGTCGGAGTTCATGCGGAAGGAGTACCGTTCGCTGTAAGTGTTCAGCAGGATACCTTCTCCCTTGCGGTAACCGAAGCCCATATAATAGTGCGCTTTGGCATTGCCGCCGTTCACATTGATATTGTAGTCCTGTATCTTGCCGGAGCGGAATATTTCATCCAGCCAGTTGGTGCGGGTGATCTGGCCATCGGGGTATTGGCTGGCGTCAAAAGCTTCCAGGCGTGAATTGCCGGCCGCATCCGCCGCGGTGTTCATCACGTCGGCAAATTCTTTGGCTGTAAGCGTTTCCAGTTTTTTAGCGGCCATCTGGTAGCCGAACTTGGCGTCCAGCGTTACGGTGGCGGCGCCTTCCCTTCCTTTTTTGGTGGTGATGATCACCACGCCGCCGGAAGCTCTTGCGCCGTAGATGGCGGCGGCAGCATCTTTCAGCACATTGATGGAAGCAATGTCATTCGGGTTGATAGGGCCGCCGGTATAAATGGAACCATCCACTACGTACAAAGGCTCTTCGCCGTTCACGCCGCCCAGGCCGCGTATATACACCTTCGGTACGGAGGTGGGATCGCCGCCCTGGTTCTGCACGATCACGCCGGGCGCTTTACCCTGCAGGGCTTCCGCCATATCGTTGAGGGAGCGGGAGCTGAGCTTGTCCAGTTGTACATCCGCTATGGCCCCGGAGAGGGTGGCCTTGCGTTGCGTACCGTATCCTACCACCACCAGTTGGTCCAGGTTCAGGGCATCTTCCGCCAGCAGTACCCGGAAGCTGCGCTGATCGCCAACCGGTACTTCCGTGGTTTTATAGCCAATCATGCTCACCACCAGCACCAGGTTGTCTGCTGTGTTTACAGTCAGGGTAAAGTGCCCGTTCACATCGGTGGCCGTACCGTTGGCCGTACCCTTTACCACTACGGTAGCGCCAACCAGGGGACCGTTCTTGTCAGATACGGTGCCGGTAAGGGTTACTTTTTCCACTACCTGCTGTATGCCGGAGCTGTGGGTGGGCGCCGTTTGTTTCTCATAGATCAGGATGGTATTATAGCGCTCTTCATAAGTAAGCGAGGTATGGAGCAGCAGCCGCTGCAATATATTGGCCACGGTGCCTGACTTGTAAGCGCCGGCCGGTACCTGTATCTTTTTCAGGGCGGTTTCGTCATAGGCCAGGCGAATGTCTGCCGTGGCTTCCAGTTTTTTCAGTGCGCCGGAAAGACTGCCGGCCGGCACCTGCAACTGGCGTACTACTTTTTGAAGCATTTGCGCAGCGCCGGGCAGGGCTACGGCCACTGAGCTGAGGAGCACCAGGGCCAGCGATGCCAAAGCGGTGCGGCGGACAGGGATCCACAATAATTGTCTGATTTTTTGCATATTTGTAAATGTTAAGGTCATGACATAGCAAGGCCATTGGCTTGCATTTCGGACAAGTGCATAGCTGTGTTATACTGTAGCAATTACCGGTGTTTGTTAGCGCAAACGCCGGTTTCCTTTCTAATAAATGAGAAGTCGATTTCTTTCCATAGTAAAGCGGATTTTAGGTTTATAACTGATTTTTTCTATTACATCCAGTACTTCCTGTAATGGCATGCTGGCCTGCAGGCGCAGGGTGTAGTCGCCTTCGGCTGCATTCAGCCGGGTGTGGGCGGTAATGCCGTATTGCTCCCGCAGCATTTGCATCAGCTCCTGCAGGCTGGCGTGGCGCAGCACGATCTCGCCTTTGGTCCAGGCCAGGGCGTCTGCCACGGCAACCGTGTCGCGCAGGAGCTTTGCCGTGCCGGCGGGAATGGTAATGCGTTGTGCGCGCGTAAGCACGCCATAGTTGCCGGCATTGGTATGCACCTGCACCTTGCCGGTCATCACCGTTACGCGGCAGGCGTACAAACCCTCATAGGCCGCTACGGAGAAGGAGGTGCCCAGCACGGTAGTGCGGATGCCGTTGCTCTCCACGATAAAAGGTCGTTGCGGATCGGTGCGGGTCTCAAAGAAGGCCTTGCCTTTCAGCAGCCGCACCAGCCTGGTGGCGCCGGTATCGGCGGTGGTATATTGTACGCTGGTATGCGCGCCCAGTATGGCCAGGGAGCTGTCCGGCAGCAGGATGCGCTGTACAGCAGCCGTGTGGTTATGCCGGGTTTGCCAGGTAGCCGCAGGCGCCGGCTGGCGGTATTGTAAGTAGAGCAGGCAGGCGGCGCCCAGCAGGGGAAGCAGCACGGCGGCTGCTTTCATCCAGCGGCGGATAATGAGGCGCGGCCGCTGGGGCGCAGCAGCAGGGATGGTCAGTATGTTGTGCAGCATATCGTTGCGGAGCCGCTGCTTTTCATCGTCCGGGAGGGAAAGGTCCTCTGCCGCATCCTGCTCCAGCCGGTCCAGCCACTGGTGCAGCAACTGCCGCTCGGCTTCCGTGCAGGCGCCCTGGCGGAACTTTTCCAGTAGATATAGAAGCGTAGATCTGTCCACTATAGAGGTATCGTTTATATAAAGACACGGCTGCGGAGGTGAATAACTATTTCAGTGACGACTTAACAATTTGGTAATAAAAGACGTTATTGTAGTAAGAGGTATGCAGCAGGAAGTGTGAGGTATGAATATCAGGTGGGAATCTTACTTCCTATTTCCTACTTCCAGCCTCCTATCACTCTAAGGCGATGTAATGCAGTGTTAAGCTGGTTGCGGATCGTTTGTTCGGAAGATCCGGTGCGGGCGGCTATTTCGGCCACGGACAGGTTTTCAATACGATGCAGGTAAAACACATCTTTCATTTTTTCCGGCAGCGTATTAATAGACCGGAGTAGCTGCTGTTCGGTTTCTTTCAGGTGTAACCCTTCTATCAGCGAGTTATCACTCTCCATTACGGCCTGCCGGAAAATTGTTACATGACGCTGGTATACATGCTGGTCGCGGATCGCGTTCAGCAGCCGGTTGCGTAGCGCATGGCGCAGGTAAGGCATTACTGCTGTTACCCGTGGTAATGTTGCGCGCTTTTCCCAAAGGTGGATAAACAGGCCTTGTATAATGTCCTGGACCTGCGCCTGGTCCTTCAGGATCTTATATGCATAGGTGAACAGCGCTTCCCACTGTTGCTCAAACAGTTGGCGGAAAGCTGCTTCGTCACCCTGCCTTACCTTATCCCATATTGTACCGTCGTTTTGCATATGGCTGCGTAACCGGCTCAAAGTTATTGGTTGTGCGATATGATTTGCTAATCGTGGAATTTATGAAATTGTTAAACCGCTGCCGGCCCGTGTTCATTGTCACCCGCCACTAAACTAATAAAAAAAATGTCCCGGTATTATACCGGGACATTTTAATAAGGTTCACAGGGTTATTTTCTTGAGGGGCGGCATGCATTGCCTGGTTGCAACTCAATGCCTACATGGCGGCCAGTTGCACTTTTTGTTGTAATTCGATCACGCTGTCGCGGAAAGCAATATCAGTATCCATCAGGTCTTTTACGGTCTGGCAGGAATGGATCACGGTGGTATGATCGCGGCCGCCGAAATGTTCTCCGATGGTTTTTAAAGAGTTCTTGGTAAAGGATTTTGCCAGGTACATGGTGATCTGCCGGGCCTGAACGATCTCGCGCTTGCGGGTCTTTTGCAGCAACTTGTCATAAGGTACGTCAAAGTACTCGCATACCATCTTTTGTATACTTTCTATAGTGATCTCCTTGGAGGAGGTTTTTACAAAAGACTTCAGCACCCGCTTGGCCAGCTCCAGGTCTATTTCCTTCCGGTTCAGGGATGACTGGGCCAGCAGGGATATCAGTGCACCTTCCAGCTCCCTTACATTGCTTTGTATATTATAGGCTACATACTTGATCACTTCTTTCGGCATCTCCAGCCCGTCATTACGCATCTTCATCTCCAGGATGGCCATGCGCATTTCAAAGTCCGGCACCTGTATATCAGCGCTCAGCCCCCAGCGGAAACGGCTCAGCAGTCTTTCCTGCAGCCCGTCCAGGTCTTTGGGCGGCTTGTCTGAAGTAAGGATCAGTTGCTTGCCGGACTGGTGCAGGTGGTTGAAGATAGCGAAGAAGGCATCCTGCGTTTTTTCCGCACGGGCAAAGAACTGGATGTCATCCACGATCAGTACGTCTATCAGTTGGTAAAAGTGAATGAAGTCATTGATGATGCTGTTCTTGGAATGATCAATGAACTGGTTGATGAACTTTTCCGCACTTACGTACAATACGGCCTTGTTGGGATGCACGCGCTTCACCTCGTTACCGATGGCTTGCGCCAGGTGCGTTTTCCCGAGGCCTACTCCACCGTAAACCACCAGTGGGTTAAAGGAGGTGCCTCCTGGTTTTTCGGATACGGTTTTACCAGCCCTTCGTGCTACACGGTTGCTGTCACCTTCTATAAAAGAATCAAAGGTGTAGTTCGGATTAAGTTGTGAATCAATCTGAACACGTTTGATACCCGGGATAACGAAAGGGTTTTTTACGGGGTTCTGTATTGTTAACGGAAAATCCACCTCACTGTCTTTCTGGGGCTTCGTGTATTGTGTAGGCATATTCACCGTCTTGGGATGCTGGTACGGTGTACCGTTCTCTACTACTATCCTGTATTCCAGTCTCGCTTCTTTACCTAGTTCCCGTTTGATGGTCTTTCCTAACAATCCTACGTAATGCTCTTCCAGATACTCGTAAAAAAACTGGCTCGGCACCTGTATCGTTAAAACATTGTTTTCAAGTTGGATGGGCTTAATAGGTTCAAACCAGGTCTTAAATGGCTGCCATTCCACAATATCCCTAATTATATTAAGACACCTTTCCCAAACTTGTTCGCAAGTTTTATTCATTGAGCAAAAAAAAGTTATTTGTTGTTAATTAAGGATGTTCTCGAATTCAAAATTTCTCAACGGTGGATGTTGAAAAACTTTCAGACAGGACGACGAATATCTGTAGAAAATGTTGAAAAAAAAAATTTATCTACTCTTGTTTATCTGCTACTGATTACAGTTTTTGTCTTCCTGTTTTGTACCCCTTTTCACCTCCCTGTAAGCATTGATTTTATTGCGGTTTACACTAATGTAATAAAGGTAAAATACACTGCTCTGATATACAGTTGCTTCTAATTTTGATTAACACCTTTGCCATAGATATGCATATAGTTCCGATAAAATAATATGGTACAGTTACATTGCCGGTTTTGACGTTAACAAAGCTGTACGCGCGTGCAAAACTATGCTAGTATCTGCTTAAAAAAAAATGCACTTGTTGTATCAAATACCGTGCAAATTTATTATATGCGTTCGTTTGGGTATATAACCTGTGCAAAATTTATTTACGCCCATTGCCCTCAAAACCCTATCTTTGGCGCATCTGAATAGTTTAAAATTAATTTTTTATGAGTTTTGAAATCACAGGAAAGCTGATCGTGAAGTATAATACGGTACAACGTAGCGAGACCTTTAAAACAAGGGAGTTTGTTATTGAGAAATCTGATGATATCAATGGACGCATCATAAACAACTATGTAAAGTTTCAGTGTGTACAGGACCGCACCAGTATCGTAGACCGCTTTAATGAAGGCGAAACCGTGAAAGTATACTTTAATATAAAAGGCTCCCGCTGGGAAAAGGAGGGCCGGGTAAACTACATTACCAACCTGGACGCCTGGCGCATGGAGTCTGTAGTGGCTGCTGCTTCCGGTACAGACCGTATGCCTGACTATGGCGGCTCACAGGAAGTGCCTGCTTCCCAGTCGCAGGATGGTGGTGATGACCTGCCGTTCTAAACAACAGCACCATATAAAAGTATTAGTAGTAAAATTCCAAGATCCAAATCCCAAATTCCAAAATACAGGCAAGCCACCCCTAACACTGAACTGTTACGGGTAGCCTGGAAGATCGCCTTCAGTTTGGGATTTGGATCTTGGAATTTTCCATTTTGCATTTACAGTTTTAGGATAAATACCTAACCTGCATGATACAACAGCTCTCCCTGAAAATGCTGCCGCAGGACGCAGCCTCCGATACAGCTATCAGCACCCAGGCTGCTGCCGCGTTGGGTGTAGCCCCCGCCGCTATTACCGGTTTTCATATTATCAAGCGCTCCATTGACGCACGTTCCCGGCAGGCGTACTTTATGCTTACGCTCAGGGTGTTTGTGCAGGAGCCTTTCCATGCCCGCGAACGCTTCCTGCCCAGGTACGATGTGCTGCCAGCCCATGCGCCGCAGGTAGTGATCATAGGCGCCGGGCCCGCTGGTTTGTTTGCCGCCCTGCATTGCATTGAAGCAGGCATCCGGCCGGTAGTGCTGGAGCGTGGGCGCGATGTGCGCACCCGCCGCCGCGACCTGGCCGCGCTCAATAAACATGGCGTGCTGAACCCGGAATCCAATTACTGCTTTGGAGAAGGTGGGGCCGGCACCTACTCCGACGGCAAGCTGTACACGCGCTCCAACAAGCGCGGCGACATTCTCCGCATCCTCAGCATCTTTGTGCATTTTGGCGCTGAAGAGAACATCCTGTATGAAGCCCACCCCCACATCGGCACCAATAAGCTACCCCATATTATCACCGCCATGCGGGAGCAGATCATCCAGAGCGGCGGCCAGGTACACTTCAATGAGAAGGTGACGGCGCTGCAGTTGCAGGAACGGCAGGTGACCGGCGTGCGCACTGCCGCCGGCCACACATTTGCGGCGCAGCAGGTGATACTGGCCACCGGGCACTCCGCCCGCGACATATTTGAAATGCTGCACCAGCAACAGGTACGGATCGAAGCCAAACCCTTTGCACTGGGCGTGCGCGTGGAGCACCCGCAGTCACTGATAGACAGCGCGCAGTACCACTGCGCGGTTCGCGGCGCTTACCTGCCCCCGGCCAGCTACAGCCTGGTGGAACAGGTGCAGGGCAGGGGCGTGTTCTCCTTTTGCATGTGCCCCGGCGGCATCATTGCCCCGGCATCTACCGCCCCCGGGGAGCTGGTGGTGAACGGATGGTCGCCCTCCAAACGTAATAATCCCTTTGCCAACTCCGGCATGGTGGTGACGGTAGATGAGGCGGACTTTGCGCCTTTTGCAGACAAGGGACCGCTGGCTGCCATGTACTTCCAGCAGATGGTGGAGCAGCAGGCTTACCAGGCCGGCGGCGGACAATTTGTAGCGCCGGCGCAACGCATGACCGATTTTGTGAACGGCAGGCGCTCCGCTACACTGCCGGACTGCTCCTATGTGCCGGGCGTGCGCAGCACCGACCTGCGCACCGTGTTGCCCCCCGCCGTGCATACCCGGCTGGCCGGCGCCTTCAAAGCCTTTGGCCGTAAAATGAAAGGCTACTATACGGAAGAAGCCATACTGGTGGCCACAGAATCCAGGACCTCCTCGCCGGTGCGCATCCCCCGCGACCCCGGTACGCTGATGCATCCCGATGTAAAAGGCTTGTACCCCTGCGGGGAAGGAGCCGGCTATGCAGGCGGTATTGTGTCTGCCGCCATGGACGGGGAAAGAGTGGCCGGGGCCATTATAAAAATATTACAGCCATCCCTGTAACAAACCCGCGCAGTTGCATACCTATATTTTAATTTTACTATTTAATATTCTACATTTATCCGCATGAACTTACTGGAGGTTAGGCATCTTAAGAAATACTATGCCACGCACAAAGCGGTAGATGATATCAGCTTTGATATCCCCAAAGGCAGCATCTTCGGCTTGCTGGGCCCCAACGGCGCCGGCAAGACCACCCTGCTCCGTATGATCACCGGCATCTTCTACCCCGATGAAGGAGAGATATGCTTTAACGACCGCCCCTTTGATCCGCAGAAAGATATACACGCCATTGGCTATATGCCCGAGGAAAGAGGCCTGTACAAAAAAATGAAGGTAGGCGACCAGGTGCTGTACCTGGCTCAACTGAAAGGGCTGCCCGAAAAAGCCGCCCGGGAAAAAGTGGACTACTGGTTCAATAAATTTGAGATCAGCGGCTGGTGGAACAAGAAGGTGGAGGAGCTGAGCAAGGGCATGCAGCAGAAGGTACAGTTCATTTCCACCATCCTGCACAACCCCGCCCTGCTGATACTGGACGAGCCTTTCTCCGGCCTGGACCCGCTCAACGCCAACCTGATCAAGCAGGAAATATTTGACCTGAGCCGCAGCGGCACCACCATCATCTTCAGCACGCACCGCATGGAGCAGGTGGAGGAGATCTGCGACCGCATTGTGCTGGTAAACAAAGGGCACAAGCTGCTGGACGGCGAGGTGCACGCCATCAAACAAACCTTCAAGGAGCACCTGTTCCGTGTAGGGGTGGGGGTAATGCCCAATTTTGCACAGATGGCTACCCACCACTTTACCATCGTGAAGCAGGAAGACCACGCCTATATCGTGAAGCTGAACGAGGACAGCAGCACCAACGACCTGCTGCTGCACTTCATCCGCCAGGATATACCGGTCACTTATTTTGAAGAGATACTACCCACCATTAACGAAATATTTATTACACAGGTACAGAAAACAGCAGGTTATGCAAAAGATATGGCTGATCATTAAAAGAGAATTCCTCACGCGCGTGCGCAAAAAGAGCTTTCTGCTGCTAACCCTGCTGATACCGCTGTTCTTTGCGGGCATCATCATCATACCCGTGGTAATAGCCGTAAAGGGTGAGGATCACAAACGGGTAGCGGTCATAGATGAAAGCGGGCTGTTTGCCGGCAAGCTGCCGGATGAAAAGGGCCTGTACTTTAAGCCGCTGGCGCAGGTAAAGATAGATACCTTCAAGCAGAACTACGATGAATACGGCTATGCCGGCGTGCTTTATATCCCGGACATCGATATTAACCGCCCCTCCGGTATAGAGTACTACAGCAAGGGACAGGCCAGCATCATGCTGGAGAGCAACCTGAACCGGCAGGTGAATGACATCATTGAAAAGAAGCGCATGGAGCTGGCCGGCATTGACCGGCAAAAGCTGGACGAGGTACGCAGCGATGTTCGGATAGCGTTCCGCAGCGGCGACGATGAAAAGCAGGGCAGCTCCACCGTAGCCTATGCTGTAGGCTATGCCAGCGGCTTTATTGTATATATTATATTGATGGTGTTCGGTATGTCTGTAATGCGCGGCGTGATGGAAGAAAAGGTGAGCCGCATTGCGGAGGTGATGATCTCCAGCGTAAAGCCCTTCCAGTTGATGATGGGCAAGATCGTGGGCATTGCCGGCGTGGGCCTGCTGCAGTTCCTCATCTGGATCGTGCTGCTGATAAGCCTGCAGATGCTGCTGCCGCTTTTCCTGTCGCCGGATAGCATACAGGCCATCGGGCAAAACGGCATGGTGGCCCGGAATGCCAATAATGCGGCCATGATGGACGCTATGGAAAAAGTGAACTTCGTGGTAGGCAGTGTAAACTGGACGCTGATCATCAGTTGCTTTATCTTCTACTTCCTGGGCGGTTACCTGTTCTACTCCGCCCTGTTTGCCGCAGTAGGCAGCCTGGTAAATGAAGACCCCAGCGATGTGCAGTCGCTGACCTTTCCCATTACCCTGCCTATCATCGTGGGCATTATGATCATGATCTCCGCAGTGCAGAATCCCAACAGCCCGCTGGCTGTATGGGGCAGCATTATACCCTTTACTTCTCCTATGGTGATGATGGCCCGCCTGCCTTACGGCGTGCCGGGCACCGTGGAATACTGGGAGCTGGGGCTGTCCATTATTTTGCTGATCGCCGGTTTCCTGTTCACTACCTGGATGGCGGGTAAGATATACCGTACCGGCATATTGCTGTACGGGAAAAAGATCACGCTGAAGGAGGCGATGAAGTGGGTGGTGAAGAGGAGTTAATTATTAATTCCCCCAGCCGCCCGCAGGTATCCCGGAACTCCTCCCATATCTCCCGCACTACGGCAGCGGCAGGCTTGATCTCATGTATCAGGGCGCTTACCTGGCCTATTTCCAGCTCGCCCTCTTCCAGGCGGCCTTCAAACATGCCTTTCTTGGCACGGCCTTTACCCAGCAGGGCCAGTAGCTCCGCGGTATCGGCGCCGCGGTCCTCGGCGGCTTTTACGCTTTCATAGAACGGGTTCCTGATCAGCCGTACCGGGGTTACCTTCTTCAGCGAAAGCACGGTATCGCCTTCCCCGGCCTGTATCACGGCCTGTTTGAAATTATCGTGGGAAGAGGCTTCCGGCGTAGCCACAAAGCGGCTGCCTACCTGCACGCCTTCCGCGCCCAACGCAAAAGCGGCTGCCATGGCCCTTCCGGAGCCAATGCCCCCGGCAGCTATCACCGGTATTTTTACTTTTTCGCATACCGCGGGGATCAGCACCATGGAGGTGGTTTCCTCGCGCCCGTTGTGCCCGCCGGCTTCAAAACCTTCTGCTACTACGGCGTCTACGCCGGCGGCTTCACTCTTGAGGGCAAAGGTGGAGCTGGATACCACGTGCACCACCGTAATGCCGGCTTCCTTCAGCACCGGTGTCCAGGTTTTGGGATTGCCGGCGCTGGTGAACACGATCTTTACGCCTTCCGCCATAATGATCTCCATCAGCCGGTCTATGTCCGGGTACAGCAAGGGCACATTCACGCCGAAGGGTTGGCTGGTGGCCTGCCTGCATTTACGGATATGCTCCTGCAATACATCGGGGTACATGCTGCCGGAACCGATCAGGCCCAGGCCGCCGGCATTGCTAACGGCGCTGGCCAAACGCCAGCCGCTGGCCCATATCATGCCGGCCTGTATAATGGGATATTTTGTATGAAAGAGTTGCGTAATGCGGTTCATATGGAGTTATTTTCAACCCAGGTCTATCTCCGTATTGTCCCCTATGTTCAGGCTCTGGCTCAGCCCGCGGATGTTGGCGTCGCTGCCGATGAGCGAGGATTTCAGCACCACTTCATAGAGGTTGGTGAAAGAGCCGATGATGGAATCCTTTACAATGGAATAGCTGATCACGCTGTTGTCCCCGATGGCTACGTTGGGGCCAATAATGGAGTGCTTGATGTTGCAGCCTTCGCCAATGCTGACCGGCGGTATGATAATGGTGCCTTCATAGGGCAGCACGGGGTTGGCGGCCAGCTTGTATTTTTTCAGCAGGATAGCGTTGGTCTCCAGCAGGGTATCCTTGCGGCCGCAGTCAAACCAGTTGCTCACCTTGAAGGGCTTGAACTGTACGTTGTGCTGTATCATGCATTCCAGCGCGTCGGTGAGCTGGAACTCGTCATGCGATTTGATCTGCTGGTCAATATTGCTTTGCAGGCAGTCGTACAACTGTTCGGTTTCCTTTATCTTGTACACGCCTACCAGCGCCATGTTGGATTTGGGTATCTGCGGTTTTTCCACCACGCGGCTGATATGGCCCTGGTCGTCCATTTCCGCTACGCCGAAGTTGCGCGGGTCGTCTACCTTCTTCAGCCCCAGCAGGGATACCGGTGAATTGATCAGCTCACTGAAATCACCTTCGCAGATGGTGTCTCCCAGTACGATCAGGATCTCGTCGTTCTGCACAATATCCCGCGTCAGCAGGATGGCGTGGCCGGTACCTTCGCGGCTGTTCTGCTGTACAAAGTGGCAGGTCAGGTCCGGGTATTTCTGTTCTACATACCGTTGTATCTTTTCGCCCAGGTATCCCACCACGAACACAAATTCCTGTATGCCGGCTTCTACCAACTGGTCTATGATGATGCTTAATATGGTTCTTCCGGCTAATGGGATCAGCGCTTTGGGCTGCGTGTATGTATGCGGGCGTAGCTTGGTGCCAGCACCTGCTACTGGTATGATGGCCTTCATTTGTCGTCTTAGGTTTAGATGGTACGCTCTGCTCGTGTTGAGTTGTTGTTCCTGCTCCGTACATGTGCCGGCCCGGAATATGGCCCTGAAGGCGTGAAGATAGTAATTTTTTTTAGTAGCATTTCACCACCCTTTGCCCTATTTTTGCAGCAAATTTTAAAGCTCCATGCAAAGAGATCACCAGATATTTGATATCATCCGCCAGGAACTGGAACGCCAGCGCCACGGCATCGAACTGATAGCTTCCGAGAACTTTACCAGCCTGCAGGTCATGCAGGCCATGGGTACTGTGCTGACCAACAAATATGCAGAAGGGTATCCGGGACGGAGATATTATGGTGGTTGCGAGGTGGTGGACCAGAGCGAGCAACTGGCGATAGACCGCGCCAAACAGATATTCGGGGTGGAATACGCCAACGTGCAGCCGCACTCCGGCGCCCAGGCCAATGCTGCCGTGATGATGGCCATCCTGCAGCCGGGCGATAAGATACTGGGCCTGGACTTGAGCATGGGCGGGCACCTGACGCACGGCTCTTCCGTGAATTATTCCGGTAAGCTCTACCAGCCCCTCTTTTATGGCGTTAATAAAGATACCGGCCTGGTGGAATACGACAAGATGGAGGAAATAGCGCTGCAGGAAAAGCCGAAGCTGATCGTATGCGGGGCCAGCGCCTACAGCCGCGACTGGGATTACAAACGCATCCGCGCCATTGCCGACCAGGTAGGCGCTTTTGTAATGGCGGACATTGCCCACCCGGCAGGCCTGATCGCCAAAGGGCTGCTGAATTCACCTTTCGGGCATTGTCATTTTGTAACCACTACTACGCATAAAACCCTGCGTGGCCCCCGCGGCGGGCTGATCCTGCTGGGTAAGGACTTTGAGAACCCCTTCGGCCTGAAAACGCCCAAAGGCGAGATCCGCATGATGAGCTCATTGCTGGATACCGCCGTATTTCCCGGCATCCAGGGCGGCCCGCTGGAGCACGTGATCGCTGCCAAAGCGGTATCCTTCTTCGAGGTGCTGACAGATGAATACGATGCTTACGCCCGGCAGATACTCCGGAACGCGCAGTCCATGGCCCGGGCCTTCGTGGAAAAAGGCTACCAGATCATTTCCGGCGGTACGGACAACCACCTGCTGCTGATAGACCTGCGCAACAAGAACATTTCCGGTAAAAAAGCCGAGCAGACGCTGGTAAAGGCAGACATTACGGTGAACAAGAACATGGTGCCTTTTGATGATAAATCCGCTTTTGTTACTTCCGGCATCCGCGTAGGCGTGCCCGCCATTACCACCCGGGGCCTGAAAGAAGAGCACATGCTGCAGATCGTGGAATGGATGGATAACCTGCTGATGGATGCGGACAATGATGCGCTGATCACCAAAGTAAGAAAAGAAGTGAACGGGTTTATGGAGCAATTCCCGCTGTACCCCGAGCTGTAAGGCTTGCAGGAAAATTAAAAAGCGAATGTGCAAATGAAATGGCCGGCCATCAGTTTGCACATTCGCTTTTTAATTTTACTTGGTTAACGCTGCAGCGAAGCGGCCAGGTAAGCCATCGCTCCCATGCCAATCTCTATCGCGCTTTCATCAATATTGAACGTAGGCGTATGTACGCCGGAGATAATGCCTTTGGCTTTGTTGGCCGTGCCCAAGCGGAAGAAGCAGGCCGGTATCACCTGGGAGTAGTAGGCAAAATCTTCCGCACCCATGCGCACCTCCGTATCTTCCACCTGTGCATCGCCCAGGTAGCCGGCCGCCAGCGAGCGGGCCTGCGCTGTTACCTGCTCATTGTTGTACAGGGTAGGATAGCCTACCAGTATCTCGATGTCTATCTCTGCGCCCATGGCCTGTGCAATGGCGGTAACCTGCTGCCGGATCAGCTCATGCGCTTTAAAGCGCCAGGTTTCGTCCATGGCGCGGAAAGTGCCCATCAGCTTTACTTCGCTGGGGATCACGTTGGTGGTATGCCCGCCGTTGAACGCGCAGATGGACAGCACGGAAGGGGAGAAGGGATCATTGTTGCGGCTGATGATCTGCTGCAGGCTTACTACCAGGTGGGAGGCCACCAGTATGGTGTCGGTAGTGAGATGCGGCGCCGCGGCATGGCCGCCTTTGCCCTTTACGGTAATGTATATCTCGTCCGCGCTGGCCATGTATTTGCCGCCGCGGAAGCCCAGCCTGCCCACTTCCAGGGAAGGGTGCACATGCAGGCCCAGGATAGCGTCCGGGCGCGGATTTTCCAGCGCGCCGTCCTTTATCATCAGGCTGGCCCCGCCGGGATGTTTTTCCTCCCCGGGCTGGAATAGTATTTTGACGGTGCCGGTCAGTTCGTCCTTCAGCTCCTGCAGTATGCGGGTAGCGCCCAGTACGCAGGTGGTGTGCACGTCATGCCCGCAGGCATGCATCACGCCTTCGTGCTGTGACTTATAAGGTACATCGTTGGCTTCGGTAATGGGCAGGGCATCCATATCGGCGCGGATGGCGATGGTGCGGCTGCCGGGATCCCGTCCCTGTATCAGCGCTACAATGCCGGTACCGGCTACATTGGCCTGGTAGGGTACGCCAAATTCATCCAGTTTTTGCCGGATGAATGCAGATGTTGCATATTCCTGGAAAGACAGTTCCGGGTGGGAATGGATATGATGCCTGATGTCAATGAATGCCGGTGCGTATTCCCTGGCCAGCGCCTTAATACGATTCTTCATTTTGCAGTTCTTTTTCCGGGGATACGTTGATGATGGCCGGCACTACAAACACACCGCCCTGGAAGTGGTTGTACAGTTTTTCCCGCAGTTCGGTAGCCTCTTCCCTGGACTTAAAATCCCCTACCCGCACCTTAAAATAAGGCGCCTGGTAATCCAGGTAGGTGCGGTATTCCGGGTACAACTGCATTACACGGGCTTTGGCGGCGGTAGCGTCATTACGCCGGTTGGTGGTGATCACCTGCACCCGGAAGCCGGGCTGGTTGCGGATAGCCAGCGTATTGATATAGATCTGTTTTTTGATCAGCATATCTATCCGGCTGTCCTTGATCACCTTTACATTCCCGCCGCTCACCGAGGCAAAAGTGCTGTCCTGTGCGGCAACTGCTCCACACACCATGATTAAAGCTGCTGTAATAAGATATTTCATAATGAAGTATTCGTTTCTTTCATGATCGCCACGCTGCTGCTGCAGCCCAGCCGGTTGGCGCCTGCGGCCACCAGTTCCCGGGCAAACGCAAAGTTACGGATACCGCCGGAAGCTTTTATCTGCACATTGGGTGGCAGGTGCTGTCGCATCAGTTGCACAGCCGCCACCGTAGCGCCTTTTTCCGCATACCCGGTGGAGGTTTTTACAAAATCCACCGCGTACCTGCCATACAGTTCGCAACATTTAATGATCTCTTCTTCCAATAATATGCCACTTTCTATGATCACTTTGATCACTTTCTGCTTATTCCGGATCAGCGGCAAAATAGTAGCGATCTCTTTTTCCAGGTAGTCCCAGTCCTGGTTGCGGATGGCGATCAGGTTGGCCACCATATCCAGTTCGTCGGCCCCGTCTACAATAGCCAGCACGGTTTCCGCTACTTTGGCCTCTATAGCGGAGTAGCCGAAAGGGAAGCCAACAACGGTGGCTACTTTTACGGAAGTGCTGCCGGTAAAGGTCCTGGCCAGTTGTACAAAGGGGGGGGGCACGCACACGGCGGCAAAATCATACTCCACTGCTTCCATGCAGAGGGTTTTGATGTCGTCCAGTGTAGTTGTAGGCTTCAGTATGGTGTGGTCTATATAGCGGTTTATTTGCATGTGGCAATACCTTCTGGATGCGAAAATAGCCCAAAAAAGTTTGGCAGGGAATTAGTATTTTTGATAGCAGGTTAAAAAAAATTATCATGAACGATTGGAAAAACAGGATCACGACTAACATCGCTCAATGCGGAGGCCGTCCCTGTATAAGAGGGATGAGAATACGTGTGATAGATGTACTTAACCTGCTTGCCGCAGGTCTCACCCAGGACCAAATACTGGAAGAGTTGCCAGACCTGGAAAGAGAGGACATTGAAGCTGCGCTCAGGTATGCCAGCAATAAACTTGATCACCCCGTAATTGCTGCATGAAAATCTGGATTGATGCACAACTCTCTCCTGCCTTAGCTGCCTGGATTAACAGGGCTTTTGATAGTATAACCGCACAATCTGTCCGCGCTTTAGGGCTCCGTGATGCTACTGATACTGAGATTTTTCAGCAGGCAGGGATACAGGAAGCGGTTATTATGACAAAAGACGATGACTTTCTCAAATTGATAGAGCAACATGGTCCCCCATCCCGAATAATCCTGATTACATGCGGGAATAGCTCAAACCAAAGAATGCGTGAAATTTTATCAAAACATCTCATAACCACTTTAACCTTGCTGAAAAAGGAAGCGGTGGTCGAAATAAGTGGAGAGTAGGCTTAAATATCTCTCTGTAAATTTAAAAGCAGGCTATTATAGCCTGCTTTTAAATTTATATGCTATCATTTAGGCATTACAGGTCTTTCCCATGGCACTGCTTGTACTTTTTGCCACTGCCGCAGGGACAGGGATCGTTACGGCCTACCTTGGGGCCTACACGTACCGGGTCCTGGCGCACGGGCTCTGCGTTGGTGGCCAGCTCCTGTTCGGTGGCAGTGGCGGCGCCATGGCCGTTGCCCTCAAACTCCTGGTGGGAAGCGCGCATGCGGCTCATATCCGTTTTCTGTTCGTGCCCTTCGCGGATCTGCTCCCGCGGCTGCCGGTCTTCCCGTACGGGAATGCCGCATTTGCAGAGGAAGGAAACGATCTCCCGGCTGGTTTCGCCATCCATTTGCTTGAAGAGGTTAAAGGCTTCAAACTTATAGATCAGCAGCGGGTCCTTTTGTTCGTACACGGCGCTTTGCACGGACTGTTTCAGGTCGTCCATGGCGCGCAGGTGCTCTTTCCAGGATTCGTCTATCAGCGCCAGGGTAATGGTGCGCTCCAGTGCGTTCAGTGTTTCCAGCCCTTCGGTGTCAATTATTTTCTGCAGGTTGGCCAGCACATTCACGCCCTTTTTACCATCGGTGAAGGGAATGGAAATGTTGTCAATATGGTGGCCCTGTTCCTTGTGGATCTGCCTGATCACCGGCAGGGTTTGCTGCGCCAACTCCTGTGATTTACGTTCGTAATGCTCTTTGGCCTGGTGATACAGCTTGGTGGTCAGCAGGGCCGTATCTGTTTTGGCCAGGTCTTCCGCGGTAATGTCCGTATCTACGGAGAAGTTCATGATCACGTCCAGCGTAAAGGCTTCATGATCCCCGCTTTCCTTGTGGGTGGTTACAATGCCTTCCGCCACATCGTAAAAAGCGTTGTCAATGTCAATGGCCAGCCGCTCGCCGAACAGGGCGTGGTTACGTTTGGCGTAAATTACCGTACGCTGCTTGTTCATCACGTCATCGTATTCCAGCAGGCGTTTACGGATACCGAAGTTATTCTCTTCCACTTTCCGCTGCGCGCGCTCAATGGAGCGGGTGATCATGCTGTGCTGGATCACTTCGCCCTCTTTATAGCCCATCCGGTCCATGAGGCCGGCAATACGGTCGGAGCCGAACATGCGCATCAGGTCGTCCTCCAGGGATACAAAGAACTGGGAAGTACCGGGATCGCCCTGGCGGCCGGCGCGGCCACGCAACTGGCGGTCTACACGGCGGCTTTCATGCCTTTCCGTACCGATGATGGCCAGGCCGCCTGCTTCTTTTACGCCGGGGCCCAGCTTGATGTCCGTACCACGGCCTGCCATGTTGGTAGCAATGGTCACAGCGCCTGCCAGGCCGGCTTCCGCCACTATCTGGGCTTCGCGCGCGTGCTGCTTGGCGTTCAGTACATTGTGCGGCACCTTGTCAAAGGTGAGCATTTTGCTCAGCAGCTCGGACACTTCCACGGAGGTGGTGCCTACCAGCACGGGACGGCCTTTTTCCTGCAGTTGCTTGATCTCTTCTATAACGGCTTTATACTTGTCGCGTTTGGTCTTGTACACCAGGTCCTCCGCATCTATACGGGTAATGGGCAGGTTGGTGGGAATGGTCACCACATCCAGCTTGTATATTTCCCAGAACTCACCGGCTTCCGTTACGGCCGTACCGGTCATACCGGCCAGCTTGTGGTACATACGGAAATAGTTCTGCAGCGTAATGGTGGCAAAGGTCTGGGTGGCGGCTTCCACCTTCACGTTCTCCTTGGCTTCTATGGCCTGGTGCAGGCCGTCGGAATAACGGCGCCCTTCCAGGATACGGCCGGTCTGCTCGTCCACGATCTTCACTTTACCGTCCATCACCACGTATTCCACGTCCTTGTCAAACAACGTATAGGCTTTCAGCAATTGCTGTACGGAGTGAATGCGGTCGGATTTCTGGGCAAACTCCTGCAGCAGCGCATCCTTGCGTTGCAGCTTCTCTTCCGGGGTAAGGTCCAGCTTTTCTATTTCCGCTACTTCGGAGCCCACGTCCGGCATTACGAAGAAGTTAACGTCCTCGCCGGCCTGGGTGATCAGGCCAATGCCTTTATCGGTCAGGTCTACGCTGTTGTTCTTTTCATCGATGTGGAAATACAGCTCCTCGTCCACTTTCGGCATTTCGCGCTGCTGGTCCGCCAGGTAGTAGTTTTCCGCCTTTTGCAGCAGCACCTTGATACCGGGCTCGCTCAGGTATTTGATCAGCGCGCTGCTTTTAGGCAGGCCGCGCCAGGCGCGCATCAGGGCCAGGCCGCCGGTTTTCGGGTCGTCCTTGCCTTCCGCTATCAGTTTTTTGGCTTCGTTCAGGTACTGGGTGGTTACCTTGCGCTGGGCTTCCACCAGGCGCTGGATGCGGGGTTTCAGCACATGAAACTCCTGCTCCTCGCCGCGGGGAATAGGCCCGGAGATGATCAGCGGGGTACGCGCATCATCTATCAGCACGCTGTCCACCTCATCCACCATGGCAAAGTGGTGCTTGCGCTGCACCATTTCCTCGGGGCTGTGCACCATGTTATCGCGCAGGTAGTCAAACCCGAATTCGTTATTGGTGCCATAGGTAATGCCTGCGTGGTAGGCGTTCCGGCGCTCGGCGCTGTTGGGCTGGTGCTTGTCGATACAGTCCACGGTGATACCGAGGAACTCGAAGATAGGACCGTTCCATTCGGCGTCACGGCGGGCCAGGTAATCGTTCACCGTTACAATGTGCACGCCTTCCCCGGCCAGTGCGTTCAGGTAAGCGGGCAGGGTAGATACCAGGGTTTTACCTTCACCCGTGGCCATTTCGGCAATCTTGCCCTGGTGCAGCACCATACCGCCGATCAACTGTACATCGTAGTGCACCATGTTCCAGGTCACGTCGCTGCCGGCGGCCTGCCAGGAGTTTTTCCACGTCACTTTGTCACCGTCAATGGCCAGGTAATTTTTATGTACTGCCAGTTGGCGGTCCAGTTCCGTGGCGGTGGCGGTGATGGTGGTATTTTGCGAAAAGCGGCGGGCGGTTTCCTTTACTACGGCAAATGCTTCGGGCAGCAGCTCGTCCAGGATTTCCTCGATCTTCTTATCCCGGTCTTTTTTCAGTTTATCTATTTCCTGGTAGATGCTGTCTTTGTCGGCTACGTCGGCTGCAGTTTCCGCTGCCTCCTGCCGGGAGGTGATGGCGGCGTCTATATCTGACAGGTGTTCCTTTATACGCTGGCGGAATTCCCGGGTTTTATTGCGAAGCTCGTCCACAGGCAGGGATTGCAGTTTTTCAAACGCCTCATTGATCTGCTTCACGCGGGGCAGCAAAGCCTTGATGTCTCTTTCCGACTTATGACCGCCAAAAATTTTTGTTAAAAAACCTAACATGAGTATAAATTAATTGAATGCGATTAATATTAAGGGTTTAAACGGATGATCACTCAAATAGCATGCTTGGAAAATACAGGTGACAAGCTGTCAGTAACACCCGGTTTTACAAGGACTGTAAAATTAGGAATAATTATAGTTATCCCTGTCTTTTCCCTGCGGAATTAGTGGTAATTCCCCGGTAATGTCCTGGTGGGGTCCCGGTGTGGTCCGGAAATGAACAGGTCCTCCGGAGATGAAGCAGTGATAACTTCCGCAAAAATTGAAAATATGCAAGAAGTTTTTATAAATTTAGACGTTTTAAAGGCACTTTAACTATTTACCTAAACTAATACCTAAAATTCACACGTATTATGGAAAAGCTGATACAGCCAAAAAAACTGTTCTACACCAGTTGTTTGGCGCTCATTGTAACTGCCATGACCTTTGCAATCAGGGCGAAGATCGTGACGATGTGGGGAAGTGATTTCCAACTGAGCGGCGAACAACTGGGGCTGATTGCCGGCACAGCTTTCTGGGGCTTTACCCTGGCGCAGATCATCGGCGGCCCGCTGATAGACCTGGTAGGCATGCGGAAAATACTGATGCTGGCGTTTATAGGGCACCTGCTGGGCGTGGTGGTCACTATTTTTGCCGCCTCCTTCTGGACCCTGTTCCTCGGCACCCTGCTGATCGGCATCGCCAACGGCAGCGTGGAAGCAGCCTGTAACCCGCTGGTGGCCACTATTTATTCCAACCAGAAAACAAAAATGCTGAATCGCTTCCATATGTGGTTCCCGGGCGGGAACGTGATCGGCGGTTTGATCGCCTATTTCATGATCGACTCGCTGCAGCTTAGCTGGCAGGCCCTCATGGGGGTGCTGCTGGTACCGGCCATTATATATGGTGTGATGTTCTTTTCACAAAAATTCCCGCAAACGGAAAGGGCCGCCTCCGGCGTATCCTATAAAGATATGCTGAAGGCCTGTGTAGGACCGCTGTTCATATTCATGGTGCTGTGCATGCTGCTTACGGCATCTACCGAGCTGGGCACTACCCAGTGGATAGAGGCGCTGCTGAAGCAGGTAGGCGTGTCTGCCATCCTGGTATTTGTATTCATTAATTTTATCATGGCCATCGGCCGTTTGTTTGCCGGCCCGGTGGTGCACCGCCTGAACCCTGCCGGCATGCTGCTGTTCTCCGCCGTATTTGCCGCGCTGGGCCTGTTCTGGCTGAGCCGCGCCAACGGCTACGAGGCCTTTGCTGCCGCCGCCGTATTCGCGGTGGGCGTTTGTTATTTCTGGCCCACCATGCTGGGCTTTGTATCTGAATACATTCCGCAAACCGGCGCCCTGGGCCTGAATATTATGGGCGGGGCGGGTATGTTGTCCGTAGCCATTATCCTGCCTTTTATGGGCAGTTGGTACGACGCCAACAAAGCGGAAGCGCTGCAGCAGGGAGCAGACCAGGTGGCGGCAGAGCTGCTGGCCGGCCGGGAGACGATGATGACCGTGGCCATCCTGCCGGTGATCCTGATCGTGGCATTTACCTTCCTGTTCATTAAGTTCAGGAAAAAACCTAAAGTAGCATTAACACCAGGGGAAGAACTGGAATTAAGTAAAGCATAAAAGACAAAATGATTATGAACCGTAAGCTAAGAATGGGTATGATCGGAGGCGGTAAGGATGCCTTCATCGGCGCTATCCACCGCATTGCCGCCAATATGGACGGCCTCATTGAACTGAAAGCAGGCGCGCTGAGCGTGAACCCGGAAGTAGCCGTGGATTCGGGGAAAATGCTCTTCCTCCAGGAAGACCGCATCTACACGGATTTTAAGACCATGCTGGAAAAAGAGGCCGCCCGCCCGGAAAGCGAACGGCTCGACTTCGTCACCATCGTTACACCCAACTTTGCCCACTTTGAACCCGCCATGATGGCCCTGGACAAAGGGTTTAACGTAGTGATAGAAAAGCCCATCACCTTCACCCTCGACGAAGCTAAACAACTGAAGGCCAAGGTGGAGCAAACCGGCCTGACCCTGCTGCTTACCCACACCTACACCGGCTACCCGCTGGTAAAGCAGGCCCGCCGCATGGTGGCCGACGGGGTATTCGGAAAGATCCGCAAGGTATGGGTAGAATACCCGCAGGGATGGCTGAGCAAGCTGTCCGAGAAAGAAGGCAATGCACAGGCTGCCTGGAGAACCGATCCCAAGCGTTCCGGCAAAAGCGGTTGTATGGGCGATATTGGCACCCACGCAGCCAACCTGGCAGAATATATCAGCGGTGCTAAAATAGAAAAGCTTTGCGCAGACCTGAACGTGCTGGTGCCCGGCCGCATGCTGGACGACGACGGCGGCGTGCTGCTGCGGTTTGACAACGGCGCTGCAGGCGTGCTGCAGGCTTCCCAGGTGGCGGCCGGTGAGGAGAATGCGCTCAAAATACGGGTATACGGCGAAAAGGGCGGCCTGGAATGGGCGCAGCATGAGCCCAATACCCTGCTGGTAAAATGGCTGGACAAGCCTACGGAAATATACCGGGCCGGCGCCAACTACGGCGGCTACCAGAGCAGCTATGCCGTGCACAATACCCGCACGCCCGGCGGCCACCCGGAAGGCTACCTGGAAGCATTCGGCAACCTGTACCGCAACTTCGCCCTCACGCTGATGGCGAAACTGGACGGACAGCAGCCGGCTCCTGAAGCGCTGGACTTCCCCAGCGTGGACGACGGCGTGCGCGGGATGGCCTTCATTGACAACGTGGTGAAGTCATCACAGAGCGAACAGAAATGGACAACGTTTGAAGTATAATTAATAATGAAGAATTAATAATTAATAATCGTGATACCGGTGCTGTGCGCAACACTGTTCTCTCCGTTATTAATTATTCATTATTAATTATTAATTGATAAAGCGAAACACCGAAATATGAAGACAATAAAAGGTCCCGGAATATTCCTGGCGCAGTTCGCAGGCGATACCGCGCCGTTCAACGATCTGAAGAGCATTTGCGAATGGGCGGCCGGCCTGGGTTTTAAAGGCGTGCAGATACCTACCTGGGTAAGCAGCTTCATAGACCTGCAAAAGGCGGCGGAAAGCAAGACCTATGCAGACGAGATAAAAGGAATTGTAAACGCCGCCGGCCTGGAGATCACGGAGCTGAGCACCCACCTCCAGGGACAACTGGTAGCCGTGCACCCGGCGTATAATGAGCTGTTTGACGGTTTTGCACCGGAGCAGTACCGGGGCAACCCGGCTGCCCGTACGGAATGGGCCGTGAATCAACTGAAGTATGCGGCTAAAGCCAGCAGCAACCTGGGCCTGAAAGCCCATGCCACCTTCAGCGGCGCACTGCTGTGGCATACCGTGTACCCCTGGCCCCAGCGCCCCGCCGGCCTGGTAGACACCGGCTTTAAAGAGCTGGCCAACCGCTGGCTGCCTATTCTCAACGAGTTTGACGCCAACGGCGTGGACGTATGCTACGAGATACACCCCGGCGAGGACCTGCACGACGGCATTACTTACGAGCGTTTCCTGGAAGCCACCGGCAACCATGCCCGCGCCTGCCTCCTGTACGATCCCAGCCATTTTGTTTTACAATGTCTCGATTATCTGGAGTATATTGACATCTACCACGAGAAGATCAGGATGTTCCATGTAAAGGATGCAGAGTTCAATCCTACCGGCCGTTCCGGCGTGTACGGCGGCTACCAGGGCTGGATAGACCGCCCCGGCAGGTTCCGCTCCCTGGGCGACGGACAGGTGGATTTTAAAGCAGTATTCAGTAAATTAACGCAATATGGCTTTGACGGGTGGGCAGTCATGGAATGGGAATGCTGCATGAAACACCCCGAAGACGGCGCCCGCGAAGGCGCGCCTTTCATCAAGGAGCATATCATCAGGGTCACTGAGAAAGCATTTGATGATTTTGCCGGCACCGGCGCAGATGAAGCACTGAACAGGAAAGTCCTGGGTTTATAACAATTAATAATGAAGAATTGATAATTAATAATCGTGACAGGGGTGTTTCAGTGAAACACGATTGCTACAGGTATTATTAATTTTTCATTATTAATTATTAATTTATTAACGACTAAACAATTATTCTACAAGCAATGAGAAAGCGATTTTTGGCGCCGTTCGTATTGAGTGCCGTATTCTTTGCTGCGTGCGGAGGAGGACAAAACAACAGTGAGCAACAGGCCGATGCCGGGGAAGGTACGGCGGTAGACAGCTCTATGGTAGCACCCGGTGCCAACGCGCCCGTGCCCAAAGGCAAAGCCCTGATCGATGACCAGGACTGCAAAACCTGCCACAAGCCGGATACCAAGCTGGTAGGCCCGGGCTATAAGGAAATAGCGCAGAAGTACCCGAACAATGAGGAAACCATTTCCATGCTGGCCGACAAGATCATCAAAGGCGGCGCCGGCAACTGGGGCGAAGTGGCCATGCTGCCGCACCCTAGCGTGCCCAGGGAAGATGCGGAGGAAATGGTGAAATATATTATGTCTCTGAAATAAGAAGAAAGAAGTAAGAGGTAAGAAGTAAGAATCAAATCCGTACCGATCATCTTACCTCTTACTTCCCGCTTCCTATTGTTCCCGTTCATAAAAAACAATGGGGAAAACCACCTATTCTTGTATACATTACAGGCAGCTAAATTGCTAAAAGTACTCAGTTATGATCAGATCCATTATCAGCTCCGCCCTCATTACAGGAGCTTTGATCACCACGTCTGTTGCCACAGCGCAGCAAGTAAACAAGCTCACGCCTAAAGAAGAAAAAGCCGGCTGGAAACTCCTGTTCGACGGTAAAACTACCAATGGCTGGCACACCTATCTCCAGGACAACGTAAGCCCCGCCTGGAAAGTGGTGGACGGCGCCCTGGAGCTGGACCCGGAAGCCAAAAAATCCGGCGCTCACGGCGGCGACCTGGTGACCGACGGGGAATATGAGAACTATGAGCTGGCCCTCCAGTGGAAAATTTCCGAAGGCGGCAACAGCGGCATCATATTCGGTGTGCACGAAGATCCAAAGTTCAAACAAACCTACCTTACCGGCCCGGAAATGCAGGTGCTGGACGATGCGAAGCATCCCGACGGAAAGATCACCAAACATAATTCCGGCGATTTGTATGATATGAAGAAGTCCGCCAAAAATGCCGTAAAACCGGTAGGAGAGTGGAACCAGGTGAAAATAAGGAAGAAAGACGGCCTCCTCACCTTCTGGCTCAATGGCGTACAGACGGTATCCGTAATGATGGGCTCCGATGAGTGGAAACAACTGCTGGCCAACAGCAAGTTCAAAACCTGGGAAGGATTTGGCGTATACAGCAAAGGTCACATCGCCCTGCAGGACCACGGTAATAAAGTGTGGTACCGGGATATTAAGATAAGAGAATTATGAAGTAAGAGGTAGGAAGTACGATGAAGAAAGTGACTCGCTTCAATCATCATACTTCCTACTTCATACATCTAACACATGTTTCAACTATGCGCAGCATAACACTCATACTCCTCCTGGCCGCCTGCATGTCTGCCCAGACAAGGCCCGCGCCAAAGCTGCTGGTATTCTCCAAAACAAAGGGATTCCGGCACGACTGTATTCCCGTGGGTAAACTGGCCATGCTGAAGCTGGGCCGCGACAACGGTTTTACCGTGGACACCACGGAGGATGACGCTGTCTTTACGCCGGCCGGCCTGCAGCAGTATGCCGCCGTTATGTTCTTTAACACCACCGGCGATGTGCTGGACGATGCACAGCAGGCGGCAATGGAAGCGTATGTCCGTAACGGCGGCGGTTTCGTCGGCGTGCACGCAGCTACGGATACAGAGTATGACTGGCCCTGGTACAATAAGCTGGTGGGCGCCTATTTTGCCAGTCACCCCAGGCAGCAGGAAGCCTCGCTGCTGGTGACAAACAAGCAGCATCCCGCTACCCGGCACCTGCCGGAAAAATGGGTGCGCAAAGACGAATGGTATAACTTTAAAAATATTAATCCGGATACCCATGTGCTCATTAAAATAGATGAGCGCTCCTATGAAGGCGGAACAAACGGCGACAATCATCCCATGTGCTGGTACCACGATTTTGACGGCGGCCGCGCTTTTTACACGGCGCTGGGGCATACCCAGGCATCCTATGAAGATCCGGCGTTCCTGCAGCATGTGCTCGGAGGCATCCGTTACGCCATGGGCTCGCAACAGCAATAACAAGTATTTCACACAACATAATGAAGAACATCATCATCGCAGCGGTAATGATAGGATTGGGCGCCTGTATGACCGCTTGCAATAAAACCCGCCCCGGAAAGCCCAAAGTGCTGGTATTTACCAAAACAATGGGTTTCCGCCATGCATCTATCCCTGCCGGTATTAAAGCCATTCAGCAGCTCGGCGAAAAGAACGGCTTCATCGTAGACACCACGGAAAATGCCGATAAGTTTACAGAAGATTCCCTGCAGCAGTATGCTGCCGTTGTGTTCCTCAACACCACCGGCGATGTGCTGAACCATTACCAGGAAGCGGATTTTGAACGGTACATACAGGCCGGCGGCGGCTTTGTAGGCATACACGCCGCTACAGACACCGAGTATGACTGGGGCTGGTACGGGCAACTGGTAGGCGCTTATTTCGACAATCACCCGCCCGGCGTGCACAAGGCCACGCTGATGGTAAAGGACAAAACGTTTGGCGCCACCAAAGGGCTGCCCGAAAAATGGGAGCATACCGACGAGTGGTACAACTTCAAAAAGCTGAACAAGAACACCCATGTGCTGGTATCCGTAGATGAAAAGACCTACAAGGGCGGCACCATGGGCGATCACCCTATTAGCTGGTACCACGACTTTGACGGCGGCCGCGCTTTCTATACGGAGCTGGGCCATACCGATGAAAGCTATACGGAGCCGGCTTACCTGCAGCATATCCTGGGAGGCATCCAATATGCCATTGGTAAGAACCAGCTCATGGACTACGGCAGGGCCACTACCCTGCGCGTACCGGCAGAGGACCGTTTTACAAAGAGCGTACTGGTATCCGGCGAATTCTTTGAGCCTACGGAAATGACCGTGCTGCCGGACCTGAGCATCCTGGTGGCGCAGCGCCGTGGTGAGATCATGTTCTACAACCAGGCCACCCGCAAGCTTACACAGGCGGGCAAGCTGGATGTATACTATAAAACGGACCTGCCCAATGTAAATGCAGAAGAAGGGGTGCTGGGCATTACCGCCGATCCGGATTTTAAGAACAATCACTACGTATATATTTATTATTCGCCGGCGGATACTTCCGTAAACCGCCTGTCCCGCTTTAAGTTTGAGAACAACCAACTGGACATGCAGTCCGAAAAAATAGTGCTGCAACTGTTCTCCCAGCGCCAGATATGCTGCCATACGGGCGGCTCCCTGGCTTTTGGCGGCGATGGCCTGCTGTACCTCTCCACCGGCGACAACAGTACGCCTTTTGACGAGCCCGGGCAAAAATATGTGAGCAAGGGCTATGCGCCCCTGGACGACCGTCCCGGCCACGAGCAGTACGATGACCGCCGCAGCTCCGGCAACACCAATGACCTGCGCGGCAAGATCCTGCGCATTAAGATGAAGGAGGACGGCAGCTACGATATCCCCGCCGGCAACCTGTTTAAACCTGGTACGGCGAAAACCCGCCCGGAGATATACGTAATGGGCACACGTAATCCTTACCGCATATCCATAGACAGGAAAAACAATTACCTGTACTGGGGCGAAGTAGGGCCGGATGCCAACAACGATGATCCCAACCGCGGTCCCCGCGGTTATGACGAGGTGAACCAGGCTAAGAAGCCCGGCAACTTCGGCTATCCCTTTTTTGTAGGGAACAACTACGCCTATCACGCTTTCAATTATGAAACGGGAGAAAGCGGCCCGGCCTTTGACCCGGCCAAACCGGTCAACAACTCCCGCAACAATACCGGCCTGAAGGAACTGCCGCCTGCGCAGCCTGCATTTATCTGGTACCCTTATGCCAAATCGCCTGACTTCCCGCAGGTGGGCAGCGGCGGCCGTAATGCCATGGCCGGCCCGGTATATTACGAAGAGTTTTACCCGAAAGCCACCCGCTTCCCGGCTTACTATAACGGCAAGCTGTTTATCTATGACTGGGTGCGCGGCTGGATAAAGGCCGTTACCATGAACGCCGACGGCAGCTATTCCAAGATGGAGCCCTTTATGGAGCATACCAAGCTGAATGCGCCCATAGACATGGAAATGGGCCCGGACGGCCGCCTGTACATACTGGAATATGGCAACGGCTGGTTCAGCAAGAACCCGGATGCGGGCCTGGTTCGTATAGACTTTAACGGTGGCAACCGCCCGCCTAAAGCGGTATTGACGGCCAGCAAGCTCACCGGCGGCCTGCCCTTTACGGTGAAGCTCAGCGCTAAAAATTCATCGGACCCGGATGGCGATAAGCTCAGCTATCTCTGGTACTTCGGAAATGGCACTAAGAAAGAGACCACCGAGCCGGAAGTGGAGTATACCTACACCCAGGCCGGCGAATACCCGGTAGCGCTGGAGGTGTTTGACGATAAAGGCGCCAGCACCCGCAGCTACACTACCACGTTGTATGCCGGCAATGAAACACCGGATGTGAAAATAGCGATTGCCGGTAACCAGATGTTCTATTTCCCCGGTAAAAAGGTGCACTATAGCGTTACCATCGATGACCGGGAAGACGGCAGCAGCGCAGCCGGCAAACTGGATCTTTCCAATGTGTACGTAAAGGCGGAATACATGGAAGGAAAAGATAAAGCCGGCCTGCCGCAGGGCCACCAGGTCATTTCCGGCGCTATTGCCGGCAAGAACCTGATGGAGTCCAGCGATTGCAAAACCTGTCATAAAGTGGATGAAAAATCCATCGGCCCTTCCTTTAAGGAAGTAGCGGAAAAATATAAGAACGATCCTGCCGCGCCGGACTACCTGGCAGACAAGATCATCAAAGGCGGCGGCGGTGTATGGGGAGAAACGGCCATGGCGGCCCATCCTACCATCACCAGCAGCGAATCGCACCAGATCGTGGAATGGATCATGTCGCATGCGGCAGACGCCAAAAAGCCATCCTCGCTGCCTTTGAGCGGAGACATTGATCCCACGGTAGGCAACCCGTTGAAAGAAAAAGGCGTGTTCTACCTGCTGGCCAGCTATACGGACAAAGGCGGCCCGGGCATAAAACCCATTACCGGCACCGCTACGGTAGAGCTGTATAATTCCAGGCTGTCGGCAGCGGACTATGACAAAGTAGACGGCCTGTCCACTTACAGCGCAGATGGCCTGAAGCTGCTCATTCCCGCCGTGAATACGGAAGGCTGGGCCGCTTATAACAACCTGGACCTGACAGATGTAAACGCCATAGAGGTAGTATACTTCCTGCAGCAGGCGCCCAAATCCGGTTATGTGGTAGAAGCGCTGCTGGACGGCCTGCAAGGCACTAAGCTGGGCGAGGTGACTATTGGTCCCGGCGGCAAACCGATGACGCCCAACTCGGCTGTTATCAGCTTTGCTCCCATTACGGATGGGAAGCCGCATACCTTGTACATGCGCCTGAAAGCAGCGGATGCCGGGGAGCAAACGCCCCTGGGCATTGCCGCCTGGCAGTTGCTGGCGAAGTAAGGCTTGAAATATGATGAAGTATAAAAAGGGCTGCCTGTAAAAGGTGGCCCTTTTGAATTTATTCTTGTAATTTTGAATGCCACATAACCGGAATAGCAAATGAAAGCCTATAAGTTAGACAGAACCAGCTTTAAAATGATGACTTTTCAAGAGGCTGACAAACAACATGTCTTTGACACGAGCGTTTCTTTAGCCGAACGGTTACGGCAAGCCTATTACCTCATTTCCAAGGCATATGGATTTTCTATGGAAATGCCGCCAAAGCTGGATAGAAGTTGTTTTTCAAGCCGGAAACTGAATCAATAAATAATGGGGAATATATTCAATGATGACTTCAGGGATTTTATTCAAGCCCTCAATAATCACAATGTCGAATATATTGTTGTAGGCGGCTACGCGGTTATTCTTCACGGGTACCGAAGGCCAACAGGTGATATGGATATTTGGGTAAACCCAACCAGGGAGAACTATGAGAAACTGGTAAAAGCCTTTTGTTTATCCGCTTCATACATATAAATAATCTTATTCAGGCCAAGAAAGCTGCTGGCCGGTATAAAGACCTGGATGATCTGGAAAAACTTACAGCATCAAAAGATTAATCTTAGAGCTGGTATTCCCCCTTCCTAATCCCGTGATCTTTTCCTATCTTATGTTGCACATTCACGAACAGCATAAAAAACTTCACGGGATGAAAACATACTTCCTCCAACTGCTCGCACTTTTATACACCCTTTCCCTGCCGGCCCAGGATCACCCGGAACCGGTTACCCTTTCCATTGGCGCTGCTGCGCCCGCTTTTTTACTGAAGGGTACGGACGGGAAAACCTACACGCTCAACAGCTTCGCGGACGCCAAAGTGCTGGCCGTTATTTTCAGTTGTAATCACTGCCCCACGGCGCAGGCGTATGAAGAGCGCATTAAGCAACTGGCAAAGGATTATGCAGCAAAGCAGGTGGCGGTAGTGGTGATATCGCCCAACAGTCCCGCTGCAGTGAACCTCGGGGAGCTGGGTTATACGGAGATGGGCGACACCTATGAGGAGATGCAGTTGCGGGCTAAGCAGCATGACTTTAACTTCCCGTACCTGTATGATGGGGATGACCAGCAGGTATCCATTGCCTACGGCCCGGTGGCCACGCCGCATGCTTTTGTATTTGACGAAGCCCGCAAGCTGCGCTATACCGGCCGGCTGGACAGTAAGGAAAAGCCCGGCACCGGCCAGGCGGAAGATATTCGCAGCGCCATAGATGCCCTGCTGCAACAAAAGGAGGTGGCGCATCCCGTGCAGAAAACCTTTGGCTGTTCCATCAAATGGGCCTGGAAAGATGAGTGGAGTAAAAAGATCAACGCGGAATGGGCCCGGCGTCCCGTGACCCTGGATATGCTGGATGCCGCCGGTGTAAAGGAGCTGGTGGGCAATAGCGGCGACAAGCTGCGCCTCATTAATATATGGGCTACCTGGTGCGGCCCCTGTATACAGGAGCTGCCCGAGTTTGTGAATACAGACCGCATGTACCGCGAACGCGATTTTGAATTCATCACCATCACTACTGATAATCCCGATAAGAAGGACAAGGCCCTGGCCATGCTGAAAAAGCTGGAAGCCTCCAACAAAAATTACCTTTACAGCGGCGCAGACAAATACCAGTTGATAGAAGCGGTAGACCCTGACTGGCAGGGCGCGCTGCCCTATACATTACTGGTGGAGCCGGGCGGCAGGGTCGTGTTCCGCAAGCAGGGCGCCGTAAATATGCTGGAGCTGCGCAGGGCCATTGTAGAGCACAAGCTGATGGGGCGCTACTACTGAGGTTGGAATTAATTATTAATTATTTTACGCTTCTTCAGCACTTTTTTCCGTTGCTTTTTTAATGCGCGCTGGCTGGCATACGTGTAGTTGATCAACAGCACGATCACAAGAATGAACAGCCCGAAGAATTCGCGGGTTTCCTCTATCCAGGGCTTGGTGGCTTTCATACTTTGAGCTATATTTTCTGCCTGGTGCTCCGTGGCCCAGCTCATCACCCCATATTTGTCGAAGAACAGGTAAGTAGCATACGCAAGGTACACCAGGATGCCCGCCAGGTAAGCGCCGCGGTAAAACTGCTTCCGCGCGGCCAGCGCACATAATACAGCAGTGTACAGGTAGATGGGCATCCATATGTAGGGATCAGCATCGTTGTATTGCAATCCCGCAAAAAGGATAAATACCCCGCAGAAGATGATGTTAAATATTTTCATGAATAGTTTCATCCGTTATATAGTATTTTAACACAAATTATAAATGATTGGGATAAATTCCTTAACAAACTGCTATCCCACTCTTATTCAACGAAGGTTTTTCAAAAAATGTTAATTGGGCACTTGTAAATGTTAAAATAAAGTTATAAATTGGGAGTAGAATTCAAAATAACGAAGCAATAGTTGATTAGCACAACCAAAATCTGAGAGCTTGGATCTATCATGTACAATACGTCGTCATGTAATCCTTTTACTTATTAACTGCGAAACAACCAAAATCTAAAAGATAGTTAGTTACACTCCACTAAGTCTTTATAAAGCCACGTTATGAAAAAAATCTACCACCACTTTGTGGCAGGGTGCTGTTGTATGCTATTATTGTTATGCGTCAACAGCACCTTTGCCCAAAAAAAGATCTCCGGTAAAGTTATTTCAGAAAATAGTGAACCTGTACTGGGAGCTACCGTACAGGTTAAGGGAACCAGCACTGGCACCGTCACCGATGTGAATGGTGCCTTTTCATTAACGGTACCCGACGCCAACGCCATACTGGTAGTAACTTTTGTAGGATACAAGCCCCGGGAAGTAACCGTGGGCACAGCCTCCACGCTCAACATCCAGTTGGAAACCTCCGCCAGCTCGCTCAATGAGCTGGTAGTAACAGGGTACACCACCCAGCAGCGAAAGGAGATCATCGGCGCTGTTTCTACCGTGAAAGCAGACGAGCTGGTAGCCGTACCGGCCGGTAACGCGGAACAACAGTTGCAGGGCCGCGTTGCGGGCCTTACCGTGCTTACCTCCGGGCAGCCCGGCACCACCAGCCTGGTGCGCATCAGGGGCTTTGCCTCCTTTGCCGGCAACGAGCCGCTGTACATTGTGGACGGGGTGCCTACCTTCAGTATTGAGAATATCAACAGCTTTGATATTGAGACGACTACCGTACTGAAAGACGCCGGTTCCGCTTCTATCTATGGCGCCCGCGCCTCCGCCGGCGTGATCGTGATCACCACCAAAAAAGGCAACCGCAGCGGTAAGCTGAAGGTGACCTATGACGGTTCCTACGGTTGGCAAACACCCGGTAAAGGCTTTTCCATGCTGAACCCGGAGCAAACCGCCCGCTACACCTGGACCGCCCTGCGCAATGCCGGGAAAGTGGAAGCCAATGGCAATCCCAGGCATGATCAGTACGGTACCGGTGTAGACCCCGTACTGCCTGATTATATACGCGCCGGTGATAAGAACGGCGTATTTGAAGGAGATCCCGCACTGGACCCCAGCCTGTATAATGTTGATTTTAACAAAGGGCCCATTTACCAGATCGTAAGGGCCAATAAAGCCGGCACGGACTGGTACGATGAGATCACCCGCACAGCCCCCATCCAGCAGCATGCCGTAGGGCTGTCCGGCGGCAGCGACAATTCCCGCTTTTACGTGGGCTTTGGCTACTACGATCAGGAAGGCGTAGTGCTCAATACCTACCTGAAAAGGTATACGATCCGCGCCAATTCAGAATTTACCATCGGCAACCGGGTACGCATTGGTGAAAACATTCAGATGTCCTACCGCGACAACCCGCAGCTCACCAACCTGAATGAAGGCAACGCCATTTCCCTCGCATACCGTATGAACCCGCTTATCCCGGTATATGACATCATGGGCGGTTGGGCCGGCACCGCGGCCAAAGGGTTTAATAACCCCAGCAACCCGGTAGCCAACCAGACCCGTTCAAAAGATAACAAGGGGCATGCTTTCGGCCTGTTCGGCAACGTATATGCAGAAGTAGACCTCTTGAAAGACCTCACCTTCCGCAGCAGTTTCGGAGGTGGCCTGTTCAGCTTTTATGCCAACGGCATTACCTCCCGTACCTATGAGAACTCGGAGAATATAGGTAACGACCTGTTGTTTGAGAACGCCGGCTACGGCTACAGTTGGACCTGGACCAATACCGCCCGCTACCAGCATACCTTCGGTATCCATGATATTAAGGCCCTGTTGGGTATAGAAGCCATCCGCGATGGCGCAGGCCGCAATATTTCCGGTACCGGCCTCAATCCCTTTACCAATGTAGTGAACTACCGCACGCTGACCACCACCCAGTCATCCGGCCGTACGGTGAACAGCGATGGCAGCCCCGGCAACCATATCTTCTCCATTTTCGGTAAAGTGGATTATACCCTGATGGACAGGTACCTTGTCAGCCTGGTGGTGAGAAGGGACGGCTCTTCCAACTTCGGGATTGCCAACCGCTATGGTACCTTCCCCGCTATTTCCGGCGGCTGGCGCATCAGCCAGGAGCATTTCCTGCGGAACGTTTCCTGGCTTAATGAGCTGAAGGTCCGCGGTGGCTGGGGTAAAATGGGCAACCAGCGCATAGATCTCAACAACCAGTATAACCTCTATGCCGCCAGCGCCTCCTTTTCCGCTTATGCTATAGACGGTTCCAGCACCTCCACCCAGGAAGGTATCAACAAGGCCAGGATAGGCAACCCGGAAGGCCGCTGGGAAACCAACATCACCACCAACATCGGCCTGGATGCTACCCTGTTCAACAATACCCTGGACATTATTTTTGACTGGTATCACAAGCGCACCAACGACCTGCTGTATAATCCCGAACTGCCTGCCACCGTGGGCCAGGTAACCTATCCCACTATCAACGTGGCCAGTATGCTCAACCGGGGTATAGACCTGCAGATCATCAAACGCGGCAACTTTTCGAAGAACTGGCGCTACGAAGCCAACCTCACCCTCACTACCTATACAAATGAGATCACCAAGCTGGCGGAAGGGGTGGACTATTTTGACGGCAACAGCTTCGGCTCTACCCGTATAGGCACCTTTACCCGCAACCAGGTGGGCCATCCTATCTCCGCATTCTATGGATATGATGTGGTGGGGCTTTTCCAGGATGATAACGACGTAAAGGACAGCCCCGAGCAGGACGGCGCCGCCCCGGGCCGCTTTAAATACCGGGATGTGGATGGCGATAACAGGATCACCCCGGCAGACCGCGTGTTCTTCGGGGACCCCAATCCCCGCCTCACCTCCGGCCTGGACCTTACCATCGGGTACAGGAATTTTGATTTCAACATATTCCTCTATACCGTGCAGGGCGCCAAGGTGATCAACTATACCCGCTGGTTTACGGACTTCTTCCCCTCTTTCCCGGGGCAGGCCATCAGCGACCGGGTGCTGGACTCCTGGACCCCGCAGAACAAAGGCGCTACTACGCCCATCTTCGAGGATGTGTCCAATTTCAGCACCAATACCCAGCCTAATTCCTACTATATGGAAAATGGCGCCTACATCCGGGCCAGGAACGTGCAGCTTAGCTACACCCTGCCCAACTACGTTACCAAACGGGCGGGTATCGAAAAGCTGAAGGTATATGTGCAGACCACCAACCTGTTCACGATCACGGACTATGAAGGGCTGGACCCCGCCGTGAGCGGCGTGGACACCAATTTCGGCGTGGACTATGGTAACTATCCGCTGACCCGGCAGTTCATACTGGGCCTGAGCGCTACTTTCTAACGTATAAATGAATTAAAGATATGAAACCGGCGTGACAGACTTTTCAGGTGGACATCCATGTAAATGCCGGTTCCATTTGACCATTAATTAATAAAATATTCACAAATGAAATCATACAAAGCGATCATAGGGTTGTTGGCAATGGCGGTCATAGCGGCCATGGTCCTGTACGCCTGCAGGAAATCCTTCCTGACCCGGGACCCGATCGGGCAGTTGGGGGATGCGGATGCCGCCACCAAAAAAGGCGTGGAAGAGCTCCTGATAGGCGCCTACGCAGTGCTGGACGGCAACTACAACGGCTTTAACTGGCAATCTTCCTGTACCAACTGGGTGTATGGCTCCATTGCGGGCGGCGATGCCCACAAGGGCTCCAATGCCGGTGACCAGGCAGACGTAAACCCCATAGAAAGGTATGAGGGCCTGCCCACCAATGAGTACTTCAATACCAAGTGGAAAGCGGTGTACGACGGCGTGGCCCGTTCCAACAACGTACTGAAATCACTGGCCCTGGCGGACGTAAGTGACGAGGACCGCGTGCGCATCCGCGGGGAGGCCCGCTTCCTTCGCGGGTATTACCACCTGGAAGCCAAGAAGATGTGGAATAACATTCCGTATGTAGATGAGACGATCGATTATGTGAATAATAATTATAAAGTAGGGAATACCGAAGACGCCTGGCCCAGGATAGAAGCCGACCTGAAAGCGGCTTATGACAGCCTGCCCGAGCTGATGGGGCAGATAGGCCGCGCCAATAAATGGGTGGCCGCCGCCTTCCTGGCCAAAGCCTACATGTTTCAAAAGAAATATGCCGAGGCAAAACCCATCCTGGAAAGCATTATTGCCAGCGGTGTAAACCCCAGGGGCACCAGGTTTGGCCTGGAGCCCCGCTACCAGGACAACTACAATGCGGAGACCAAGAACGGCCGGGAATCCATTTTTGCCGTGCAGGCGTCTGTAAATGACGGCGGCGGCGGCAACAACGCCAATCCCGACCAGATACTGAACTTCCCGCATAACCCGGAAAACACCCCCGGCGGCTGCTGCGGATTTTTCCAGCCTACCCAGGAGCTGGTAAACTCCTACCGTACGGATGCCAATGGCCTGCCGCTGCTGGACGGCTCCTATAACGAAGGTGCCAACCAGGTAAAAAGCGACCAGGGGATATTGGCCACCGATCCTTTCACCCCGGACGCCGGCCGGCTGGACCCCCGCCTGGACTGGGTGGCAGGCCGCAGGGGCATTCCTTACCTGGACTGGGGCAACCATCCCGGCGCTTCCTGGATCCGCGACCAGGGCAATGGCGGTCCCTACTCTCCCAAGAAGAATGTGTATTATAAATCCCAGGAAAAAGTGCTCACGGACGGTTCTTCCTGGACCAATGGTCTCACCGCCATCAATTATATCCTGGTCCGTTATGCCGACGTGCTCCTCTGGGCCGCAGAATGCGAAGTGGAGATAGGTTCCCTGGAAAAAGCCCGGGAATACGTGAATATGGTGCGCGAAAGAGCGATGGACGACCAGAGCTGGGTCAAGAAACCCGACGGCACACCCGCGGCCAACTATGTGATTGGTACTTATGACGCTGCATGGACGGATCAGGCCGCTGCCCGCAGGGCTGTTCACTTTGAGCGGAAACTGGAGCTGGCCATGGAAGGGCACAGATTTTTTGATTTAGTGCGCTGGGGAGAAGCAAGTTCCACTTTAAATGCTTATATTGCATACGAAACGTCAATTATGAGCCTTTTAAGAGGCGCACAATTCAGGGAACCGAAGAACTTATACTACCCGATACCGCAACGGCAAATTGATTTGAGCGCGACCAATGGGGTCTCTGCTCTGGAACAGAATCCTGATTATTGATCAGGTTTTAGAATGGCGGAAGGAGAGGCACTTGTGCCTCTCTTTTATTTACATCCCCCCGCTTTTCCCGAGAGTGCAAAACCACGTTAAGATGCCAAAATCCAAGTCCCAGAATCCAAATTCCAAAATCCAAACAGCAGTTGGGTTTACTATTGACATTTTTGTTCCCGTTTGGGATTGGGTATTTGGGATTTGGAATTTCCGTCTCTGGATTTTGGGATTTGGATTTTGGCTAATTGCTTGCCACCGGCAGGATACCTTATTCAGGTTAGTACCGGCCGCACACTCCGGTATTGATTTTAACAATGCCATTACCGACAGCGACAGCCTCAATATCCTCAACTTTGAATACATCTACAACGGCGGCGGCGTAGCCATTGCGGACTTTAACAGCGACAGCCTGCCCGATATCTATTTCACCGGCAATATGGTGCCCAACCGCCTCTACCTGAATGAAGGCGGGCTGCGTTTTAAGGATGTAACGGCAACGGCCGGTGTGGCCGGTAGCGGCAAGTGGAGTACCGGCGTTGCCGTAATAGATATCAATAACGACAGCCGGCCGGACCTCTATGTATGCGCCTCCATGCAGCCCGATAGCGGGGCCCGCCGCAACATGCTGTTCGTGAACCAGGGCCCCGGTACTGACGGCATTCCCCGCTTCCGGGAAATGGCAAAGGAGTACGGCATTGACGATGCCGGCCATTCCGTAATGGGCGCTTTCTTTGATTATGATAATGACGGCGACCTGGACCTCTACGTGCTGACCAACCAGATAGACTCCGCCCGCTATCCCAGCAAGTACAAGCCCCGCACCCTGGACGGCAGCAACCTGAATACCGACCGCCTGTACCGCAATGACTGGAGCGATTCCCTGCAGCATCCGCTGTTCACCAACGTGTCCCGGCAGGCCGGCATCCTCATTGAAGGCTACGGCCTGGGCCTGAACATCGCGGACATTAACCGCGACGGCTGGAAAGACATCTATGTAGCCAACGACTATCTTACCAACGACATATTATATATCAATAACCGTAACGGCACCTTTACCGACCGCTCCGCCGCTTATTACAAGCACACCGCCTATTCCGCCATGGGCACGGATATCAATGATATCAACAACGATGGCCTGGCCGACATCATCTGCCTGGATATGCTGCCGGAAAACAACCTGCGCAAGAAAATGATGATGAACGCCAACAATTATTTCACCTACATCAATAACGACCAGTACGGTTACCAGCACCAGTACCCGCGCAATATGCTGCAGCTCAACTGCGGCACGGTGCCCGGGCCGGACAGCATCCCCGCCGTAGTGTTCAGCGATATCGGTTTCCTGGCCGGCATTGCGCAGACGGACTGGAGCTGGGCGCCCATGGTGGTGGATTTTGATAACGACGGTTTCCGTGATGTACTGATCACCAACGGTTTTCCCCGGGACATTACTGATCATGATTTTGTATCATTCCGCGCCATGGCTACGCCTTACGCGTCTACGGAATTTATGCTGGAGCAGATACCCCGGGTAAAGATCTCCAACTACGCCTTCCGTAACAATGGCGATCTTACTTTCTCGGATGTTACCGCCCAATGGGGCATGCAATTGCCTTCCTTCTCCAACGGTGCGGCCTATGCTGACCTGGACCGGGACGGCGACCTGGACTACGTGGTCAATAATATAGACGATGCCGCTTTTGTATATGAGAACCGGGGCCGCAGCACCGCCCGCTGGCTGCGCATACAATGGAAAGGCCCGCCGGCCAATCGCCAGGCGCTCGGCGCCTGGGTGGAAATAGCGGAAGATGGAACGCGCCGGCAGGTGTATGAAAATACCATTTACCGCGGGTACCTGTCCTCCGTAGAGAATGTGGCCCATTTTGGCCTGGGCGGAACTGATACCGTGCAGGCCGTAAAGGTGACCTGGCCCGATGGCAAGGTACAGGTATGGCGCAATGTAGCCGCCAACCAGGTGCTGACCGCCGACTACGCCGCCGCCAGCCCGGCCCCGCCGCAAATGGAAAAGCCGGTAGCGCCCCTGTTTGCCGACGCCGGGGACAGTTGCCAGGTAACGTTTAAGCACGCAGAGTTTGATTACATAGACTTCAATGACCAGAAGTTGCTGCCTCACAAATTCTCGCAATACGGCCCCGCGCTGGCCGTAGGGGATGTGGATGGCAATGGCCTGGATGATATTTTTATTGGCGGCGCTACCCAGCACCACGGCGTTTTCCTGCTGCAGTTCCCGGGCGAAGGTTTTGTGCAGAAGGACCTGCTGCCCGGCCTGCCCGACGGTAAAGGTGCGGAGGACATGGGCTGCCTCCTGCTGGATGTAGACGGGGACGATGACCTGGACCTGTACATCGCCAGCGGCAGTTGCGAGAACAGGGCCGGCAGCTTCAGCTACCGCGACTGCCTGTATCTCAATAACGGCTACGCCGGGTTTACGGATGCCTCCCGCGCAGTGCCTGCTATCCATACCAGTAAATCCTGCGTAAAGGCCGCAGATTTTGACCGGGACGGGGACCTGGACCTGTTTGTCGGCGGCCGGGTAGAGCCGGGCAAATACCCTGCTCCCGTGAGCAGCTACCTGCTGAGGAATGATACCCGTGATGGCACCGTGCAGTTTACCGACATTACCGCGCAGGCGGCGCCTGCCCTGCAGCAGGCCGGCCTGGTATGCGATGCCCTGTGGACCGACTATGATAATGACGGCTGGATGGACCTGCTGCTGGCAGGTGAGTGGATGTCGCCTGTTTTCCTGCATAATAAAAATGGAAAGTTTGAGCCTGCCGCCACCGGCATGGATACCGAAACCGGCTGGTGGAGCAGCCTGCTGGCCGGCGATTTTGACAATGACGGCGATATGGACTACATAGCCGGCAATACCGGGCTTAATACCCTGTACCGCGCCAGTAGCCGGGAACCGGTGAGCATCTATGCCGCCGATTTTGACCGTAACGGCAGCTACGATGCGGTGCCGGTCCTGTACCTGCCGGACAGCGCCGGCCGGCGCCGGGAGTTTCCCGCCCATACCCGGGACGACCTTATCAAGCAGATGATCATGATGCGTGCCCGCTTTCCGAAGTACCATGATTTTGCCGTAGCTACGATCCGGGAAGTGCTGAAGCCAGAGGAACTGCAGCAGGCCCTGCACCTGCAGGCGGCCAACCTGCGGTCCTGCTACTGGGAGAACAGGGGCAAGGGCCGCTTTACCTGCCATCCCCTGCCGGTGCAGGCCCAACTGGCGCCCGTTTATGGAATGCTGGCGGCCGATGTGAATGGCGATGGCAACCTGGATGTGGTGATCAATGGGAACGACTTTGGCACGGACGTGTCATTAGGCCGTTACGATGCGCTGAACGGGCTGGTGCTGCTGGGCAATGGCAAAGGCGGGTTTACGCCCGCGGATATACGGAGCAGCGGCATCTATATTCCCGGCGACGGCAAGGCGCTGGTGCAACTGAAGGACCGGCAGGGCCGCCTGCTGCTGGCCGCTTCCCAGAACCAGGGGCCCCTGAAGGTATTCCGCCAGCAGCGGCGCGCACAGGTGCTGCCCCTGCGCAGGAACGACGCCTGGGCCACCGTTTACTACGCGGACGGGCATACGCAAAAGCAGGAATTTGCCTACGGGCAAAGCTTCCTGTCGCAGTCCGGCCGCTACCTGTCCTTTACCGCGTCCGTCAATAAAGTGGATATTACAGATTATAGTGGCAACAAACGAACCCTTACCTTACCATGAAACGATATTATACACGGTTGTTGATGGTCATCCTGCTATGCAACGCAGGCTGCCGGCAGCCCGCACCCAGGGGAGACCCGGCGCTGCTGCAGGACCCGGAAGTGCTCCACTGGTCCATGAAGCGGCTGACGGATGTAATGGTGTATGACATTTTTTCCCCGCCCGTGGCCAGCCGTATCTATGCCTACTCCTCCCTGGCTATGTATGAAGCGGCGCGCTTTGCGGAGCCGCAGTACCCTTCCCTGGCCGCGCAGTTCCGGGACTTTCCGTCCATGCCGCAGCCGGAAAAGGGCAGGAGCTATAATTTCCTGCTGGCCGGCGCCCGGGCTTTCCAGGTGGTGGCGCAGCAGGTGACCTTTTCCACGGATACGCTGAAGGTATTTGAGCAGCGCCTGTATGCCCGTTTCCGGGACGCCGGGCTGGCGGAGGAGGTGATCCGGAGCTCCCTGGCCTTCGGGGAGGCCGTAGGCGCTAAGGTGCTGGAGCGCGCAAACAAAGACAATTACCGCGAAAGCCGGGGCTATCCCCGCTACACCGTTAGCCGCGAAAAAGGAAGCTGGCAGCCCACGCCGCCGGATTATATGGATGCTATAGAGCCTTACTGGCAAACCATTCACCCGCTGATCATAGACTCCTGCAACCAGTTCCGGCCCCCGCCCGCGCTGTCCTTTGACCTGCGTCCCGGCAGCCCCTTCTACCGGGATATGATGGAAGTGTACGACACCTGTACCCGGCTTACGCCGGAGCAGCAGGCCATTGCCAGCTTCTGGGACTGCAATCCGTTTGTGATGCATCATACCGGCCACGCCATGTTTGCCACCAAGAAGATCACGCCCGGCGGCCACTGGATGGGTATTACTGCCATTGCCAGCCGGCTGGCCGGCGCGGGATATGTAAGAACGGCGCAGGCATACGCCCTGGCATCGGCCACCCTGCTGGACGCCTTTATTTCCTGTTGGGATGAGAAGTACCGCAGCCACGTGATCCGCCCGCAAACCATTATCAACCGGGAGATAGACCCTGCCTGGGAGCCCTTGCTGCAAACGCCGCCTTTCCCGGAATACACCAGCGGCCACAGCGTGGTATCCGGCGCAACCGCCGTTACCCTCACCCGCTTGTTTGGCGACCAGGTGGCTTTTACAGATACCACGGAAGTAGAGTACGGCGCCGGCCAGCGCAGCTATACGTCTTTCCGGCAGGCGGCAGAAGAAGCCGCCATCAGCCGTTTATATGGTGGCATTCATTACCGTTCAGCTATTGAGCATGGTCTGCAGCAGGGCGTCCGCCTGGGAGCATTCGTTGTGCAGGAAATAAGGGTGGACACCGGCAACACCGCGCCAATGGCTGCCCGCAGCAGGCCCGTAGCGCAGGGTACGCGGTAACGCCTTCATCGGCTATTTTCTCCGTTCATCAAATTCTGCTATCTTTATCCTGTCAATCGGCTATTTTACCGGCTAGAATCAGGGCGCAAATGGAGCATCCATATGACTATGACAGGAACAGTGTAAGCGCATTACTCTATGCCATTATTGAGCAGCATAGTTCCAGCCAGGCACGCAACTGGCTGTTGCAACGCAGTAATGTGTTACAGGACACTAAAACAGTACAGCAATTTAACCTGACCTTTAGTGCTATTCCCCGTTTTACCGGCAAAGAAATTTTAGTGTTACCCACCGGTATCATCAACGATTTAAGGGAAACCGCTCATGGATTTTTCGTGCAGGACTATACGTTAGACCGGCTGGTCCGTACGTGGTGGCTGCTGCAGTGGCCGGCAGACGACCGGGAGCGCTATGTGCAGACCATAGAAGGCCTGTTCGATGCCGCTGAAATGAATGAGCTGGTGGCCCTCTACGGCGCCCTTCCCCTGCTGGCCTGGCCGCAGGAATGGAAGCTGCGCACGGCGGAAGGCATCCGGTCCAATATCGGCACGGTGCTGGAGGCTATTATGCTGGAGAACCCTTACCCGGCGCGGTACCTGGACGAACCCGCGTGGAACCAGTTGGTGCTGAAGGCGTTCTTTACGGAAAAGCCGGTGCATCGCATTACCGGGCTGGACGAGCGGGCCAATGCCCGCCTGGCCGCCATATTAACGGATTACGCCCATGAGCGCTGGGCAGCCGGCCGTACCGTAGACCCGATGTTGTGGCGGCTGGTGGCGCCTTTTATAGATGCCGCTACCCTGCCGGACATAGAGCGGGTGTGGCGCTCCGGCCGGGATACAGACAAAGCCGCCGCCGCCCTGGCCTGCCACCGGACGTCGTATGCGCCGGCAAAGGAACTGCTGCGGCAATCGCCCTCGCTGGAGCGGGAAATAGCAGGAGGGGCCCTCACCTGGGCCCGCCTGGCCGCGCAGTTATGATCTAATCACTTTTGGAGATACAGAAAACCGATAAAAATGTGTTGTAGCCAACAGCTTACAGAAAAGGACCTGCAGCCGCTGACCACGCTGCCCGATTACCTGGATCGTATCAAAGGCATGCGCTTCTTTGACCCGCATGTACATATGACCTCGCGTACCACTGATGATTACCAGGCCATGGCAGATGCCGGCATAATGGCCATCATCGAGCCGGCCTTCTGGCTGGGGCAACCGCGTACCGGTGTGGATACTTTCCGGGATTATTTCAGCAGTCTGATAGGGTGGGAGCGCTTTCGCGCGTCCCAGTTCGGCATCAGGCATTATTGCACCATTGGCCTCAATTCCAAGGAAGCGAACAATGAGAAGCTGGCCGAAGCCGTTATGGAGATACTGCCGCTGTTCATTTACAAGGAGGGCGTAGTGGGCGTTGGCGAGATCGGGTTTGACGACCAGACCCCTGCAGAGGAAAAATACTATCGCGCACAACTGGAGCTGGCTAAGGAAGCCAACCTGCCCGTGCAGATACATACCCCGCACCGGGATAAGAAACAGGGTACCCAGCGCAGTATGGATATTGCCATAGAGCATGGGCTGGACCCCCGCATGGTGATCGTGGATCACAATAACGAGGAAACCGTGAAAGAAGTGCTGGACCGTGGTTTCTGGGCCGCCTTTACCATTTACCCCTTCACCAAAATGGGGAATGAGCGTATGGTGGAAGTGGTAAAGCAGTATGGCAGTGAGCGCATTATGATCAATTCGGCGGCAGACTGGGGCATCAGCGACCCGCTCGCTGTGCCTAAAACCGCAGCGCTCATGCACGAAAGTGGTATTGACTTGAATGACATTCATTTGGTAACTTACCGTAACGCCATTACTGCTTTTGCGCAAAGCGGGCAGATAAATGAAGCCGATTTTGAGCGTGTGAAACAAATCGACCAGCGTGAGAAATTCAACGGAAGCACCGTTCTGAGAGGTGGACAACAGCCTCGGATAGACAAGAACGCGATCATCATTCGCTAATGCATTAAGAACGATATGGATGGAGTTCCAGGAATTATTGATAAAACCCCCTATATCCGGTGAGTTATATTCTAAGCAAATCGCTAGGTTACCTGAGGCTGGTCCGGCCTGCTAACCTTTTGACAGCCGTGGCAGATATACTGGCGGGAATAGCAATATCCGGTTTTTTATACAGGACCTATACAAGCTATCTGGATCTATTGCCCGTGGCCTGCCTGTGCCTGGCCACTATTGGTTTATATGGTGGCGGGGTGGTGTTCAACGACGTATTTGACGCGTCGCTCGATAAGACCGAGCGGCCGGAGCGCCCTATTCCCAGCGGATTGGTATCCAAAACCCAGGCCGTAGTACTGGGCAGCTACCTGTTCCTCGTAGGTATACTGGCCGCCTTCACGGTGAGCCGCGTGTCAGGGTTCATAGCCCTGTCCATTATGGCCAGCGCCCTGGTATATGATAAATGGGGCAAGCATACCGGCTGGGGGCCGGTGAACATGGGCCTTTGCCGTGGCCTCAACCTGCTGCTGGGCATCAGCCTGGTAGTGCCGGTGCTGCAGCATTACACCTGGATAGCCGCCATACCCGTGCTGTATATAGCCGCTGTTACCGCCATCAGCCGGGGGGAAGTGTATGGTGGCAACATCCGGACCCTGCGCCTGGCTGCTGTTTGTTACGCTCTGGTATATGGCACCATTGCCGTGCTGGCCGTGATGAACGGGCGCCTGTTGTCCGCCGCTCCTTTTATCCTGTTGTTCATGATCATGACCAATGCCCCGCTGATCAAAGCCATGAAAGATCCCAGCGGGCCCAATATCGGGAAGGCCGTGAAAGGAGGCATCCTGGCGCTGGTAGCCATGAATGCCGCTTTTGCAGCCGCATTCACCAGCCTGCCCTATGCCCTTACCATCCTGGTGCTGCTGCCGCTGTCGCTGCTGCTGGCAAAAGCGTTCGCCGTAACCTGATGGAATGTGCGCAGGTGTACATTAGCATATCCGCGCATTATTTCGTACTTTTCCCCTTTAACAATTCACCAGAACGGAGTTTGTGATGTACAGCAATCATTATATCCAGCAATCTTTCCAGGTAAGCTATGCTTACCGTGTTTTTTTCACCAGCCACCTTTTTGATCCAGCCAATACCTGCCTGAAGGATTACCTGCAGGAGCAGGCCAGCGGGCATTACCGGAAGCGCCTGCTGGTAGTGGCGGATGAAGGCGTATGGCAGCACCATCCCTACCTGCAGGAGCAGGTAAGCGCTTACCTGCAGGCAATAAAAGAAGTAGAGTTGGCGGCAGTGATGGTGATACCCGGCGGGGAAGCGGCCAAGAATGACGAAGCGCTGTTCTTCCGGCTGGCGGACGCCATTGATCAACATGCCATAGACCGTCACTCTTTTGTGATCGGTATCGGCGGCGGGTCCGTGCTGGACCTGGTAGGCTTTGCCGCCGCCGTATCGCACCGGGGCGTGCGGCATATTCGTATACCCACTACCGTATTATCGCAAAATGATTCCGGCGTGGGCGTAAAGAACGGTATCAACTTCCATGGCAAGAAGAATTTCCTGGGCGCCTTTGCTCCGCCTGCAGCGGTGTTCAACGATGCGCATTTCCTCACCACCCTGGATGCCCGCGACTGGCGCTCCGGCATGGTGGAAGCCGTGAAAGTGGCGCTGATAAAAGATGCCGCCTTCTTTGAATGGATGGAAGAACATGCGGCGGCCTTAACTGCCCGCAACATGGAAGCCATGGAGGAACTGGTGCACCGTTGCGCAGCCCTGCACATGGCCCATATTGGCGGTGCCGGCGATCCTTTTGAGAGCGGCTCCTCCCGCCCGCTGGATTTCGGGCACTGGAGCGCCCACAAGCTGGAGCAGCTTACTGATTTCTCCCTGCGGCATGGCGAAGCCGTATCCATCGGCATTGCACTGGACAGCGTATATTCATCCCTGTTAGGTTGGCTGGACCAGGCCGCCGCGGACCGCATCCTACATTTGCTGCAGCAACTGGAGCTGCCCCTGTACCATCCCCTGCTGGATATGCAGGAGCCGGGCGTATCTCCCCTCGTAAAGGGGCTGGAAGAGTTCCGCGAGCACCTCGGCGGCCGGCTCACCATCTGCCTGCTCAAAGCCATCGGGCAGGGCGCGGAAGTAAACAACATGGACACCGCCCTGCTGCAAAAAGCCGGGGAAAGGTTAAAAGAACTGTCTTATGCTTACTAAATACGGACACCTTACTTATTGCACCAATATCCATCCCGGCGAGAACTGGGACGCGCATTTCCGGCAGTTGCAGTTGCACGTGCCGCTGGTAAAAGCGGCGGTGAGCCCGCAGCAACCTTTCGGCATAGGACTACGCCTGTCCAATACGGCCAGCCTGGAGCTGAGCAAGGAAGCCAGCCTGCAGGCGTTCAAGGCATGGCTGCAGGAGCAGGGCTGTTACGTGTTCACCATGAACGGGTTCCCCTATGGCGGCTTTCACAATACCGTGGTAAAGGACCAGGTGCATACGCCGGACTGGACCACGGCAGACCGGGTAGCCTATACCATACGCCTTTTCCGCCTGCTGGCGGCGCTGCTGCCGGAAGGGATGGAAGGCGGCGTGTCCACCGCTCCCTTGTCCTATAAGCTATGGAGCCGTTGCGCGGAAGAAAGGGCGGCCGTTACGGAAAGCGCTACCCTCAACCTGCTGCTGGTAGTGGAGCAACTGGTGCGTATCCGCCATAGCGGCGGCCCGTTGCTGCATATAGACATAGAGCCCGAACCGGATGGCCTGCTGGAAAACAGCCAGGAATATATTGACTGGTATTTTCAGCACCTGCTGCCGGCCGGCGTTCCCTTCCTGGAAGATAAGTTTGGCGTAACGGAGCAGGAGGCGGCAGACCTGCTGAAAGCGCATGTACAGCTCTGTTACGACGTATGCCACTTTGCGCTGGCTTATGAGCAGCCGGCCCAGGTGCTGGCGCGCCTGCAGCAGCATGGCCTGAAAACCGGTAAGCTGCAGATCAGCGCGGCCCTCAAGGCGCTGTTGCCGGCAGCCGGCAGCGAAGAGCGGCAGGCGGTGATCAACGCTTTCCGCACCTTCAATGAGCCGGTGTACCTGCACCAGGTAATTGGCCGTACCGCTAACGGCTACACGCACTACCCGGATCTGCCCCAGGCGCTGGAGGATGCAGATAACCCGCAGGTGCAGGAGTGGCGCTCCCATTTTCATGTACCGTTGTTCATAGATCATTACGGGCTGCTGTCCGCCACCCAGGAAGATATCCGGCAGGTGCTGGCCCTGCAACGGGCACAGCCGTTTACCACCCACCTGGAAGTGGAAACCTATACCTGGGAAGTACTGCCCCCGGACCTGAAGCTGCCCATGGACCGTTCCATATCCCGGGAGCTGGCATGGGTAGGCCAACAGTTGGAATTGTGAAGCCTGCTCCCTAGCTTTGATGTGGATTTGTAAAGGCATGTCAGATACTAACGGATGAAAAAAACAGTTGTGATTGATGTAGTAGGCCTCTCTGCATCGTTAATAGGCGGGCATACTCCCTTTTTGCAGCAATACGTACAACGGCATCACCTGGCTACGGTAACGCCTATGGTGCCCGCCGTTACCACTGCTGTACAAAGCACTTATGTAACAGGAAAATGGCCCTCGGTGCACGGTATTGTAGGAAACGGCTGGTATGACCGGGAAGACAGTGAAGTGAAGTTCTGGAAACAATCCAACAAACTGGTGCAGGCGGAAAAGATATGGGACAAGGCGCGCCGCCTGCAACCGGATTTTACCTGCGCCAAAATGTTCTGGTGGTACAATATGTATTCCACCGCCAACTATTCCGTAACGCCCCGTCCCAACTACCTCTCGGACGGCCGCAAGCTGCCGGACTGCTATGCGCACCCCGATACCCTGCGTGATCATTTACAGAAAGAATTAGGGCAGTTCCCCCTGTTCCAGTTCTGGGGGCCGGGCGCCAATATCAAGTCCACCCAATGGATAGCAGATGCTTCCCAGCTCACGGATAACCTGTACGACCCAACGTTAACACTCATCTACCTGCCGCACCTGGATTACTGCCTGCAAAAGTTCGGCCCGGACACGGCCCGCATCAGCAAAGAGCTGCAGGAAATAGACCAGGTATGCAAGCAGTTGGTGACCTTCTACGAACAGAAAGGCGCGCAGGTGATACTGCTGTCTGAATACGGCATTACGCCGGTCAATAACCCGGTGCATGTAAACCGGGTGCTGCGCCAGGAGGGATTGCTGCAGGTGCGGGTGGAAAGAGGGCTGGAGCTGCTGGACCCCGGCGCTTCCCGCGCCTTTGCCGTGGCAGACCACCAGGTGGCTCATGTATATGTCAATGACCCAGGCTGCAACCGCAAACTACGCGGCATACTGGAAAACATACCCGGTGTGGAGCTGGTGCTGGACCGGGAAGGCAAACGCGCGCATCACCTGCACCACGAGCGCAGCGGCGACTATGTGCTGGTAGCAGACCGCGATAGCTGGTTTACCTATTACTACTGGCTGGATGACAGCAAAGCCCCGGATTTTGCCCGTATCGTGGATATTCACCGCAAGCCCGGCTACGATCCCGTGGAGATGTTCCTGGATCCCGCTGACCCGCTGGTAAAGCTGAAGATCGTGGGCAAGCTGCTGAAGAAAAAGCTGGGCTTCCGCTACCTGATGGACGTGATACCGCTGGACGCTACCCTCATCAAAGGCTCTCATGGCCGCATCAGTGAAGATCCTGCCTTCCACCCCGTACTGATCGGGTCGCAACTGGCTGGTAAGCAACAATTAACGGCTGCCGACGTTTATAGTGTCATATGGGACACGCTGCAGTAAGCACGGCAATTAACAGTTATTATCGTACGCTCATCACTAAATATTTGCATTTCTATGCAGGGTTTCCTTACTTTATGCAACCGATTGTATGAGTCGGGGGCGCTAAGGGCCATTCACGTTATAAACTATTTTTCCGGATAAAACTCCACGCAATAAATATTATCCAATGCAAAGAAGAGATTTCCTTAAAACCGGTACCATGGCAGGTGTGGGAGCCGGTCTTACCTTTCTGAATTTCCCGGTGTTCGGTCAGCAGGCGCCCAATAATAAAATAGCGCTGGGGGTAATGGGCGTCAACTCCCGTGGCAACTGGCTGGCGCAGGTGGCTGCCAAGCTGCCGGGCGCAGAGATCGCCTACATCTGCGATGTAGAGGACGGCGCCATCCAGAAGGGGTTAAAAGCCGTAGCAGACGCCGGCGCAACGCGGAAGCCGGAAGTGATCAAAGATGTGCGCAAGCTGCTGGAGCGCAAAGACCTGGATGCCCTGATCATAGCGGCGCCGGACCACTGGCACGCCCCCGCCGGCATGATGGCCTGCGCGGCCGGCAAGCACGTGTACGTGGAGAAACCCTGCAGCCACAACCCGCAGGAAGGGGAGCAACTGGTGGCTTCCTCCCGCAAACACAACCGCCTGGTGCAAATGGGCAACCAGCGCCGTTCCTGGCCTAACCTGCAGCAGGCCGTAAAGGAGGTGCAAGAGCAGGACATTATCGGGAAAGTATATTATGCCCGGGGCTGGTACGTAAACAGCCGCCAACCCATCGGTATTGGCAAAAAAATACCCGTGCCGTCCACGCTGGACTGGGACCTGTGGCAGGGACCGGCCCCGCGTAAGGATTACCTGGACAACATTGTGCATTATGACTGGCACTGGCGCTGGCACTGGGGCACCGGCGAGGTGTGCAACAATGCCACCCACGAACTGGACTGCATGCGCTGGTTCATGGACGTAAAATTCCCTACCAAAGTCACTTCCTTTGGCGGCCGTTATGCCTACCCCCCGGATGACTGGGAAACGCCGGACACGCAGACGGTGAATTTCGAGTTCGAGGGCGGCAAATCCATTTCATGGGAAGGCCGCAGTTGCCATCCGTATGAGCTGGAAGGCAGCGGGCGCGGGTTTACCCTGTTTGGCGAAAAAGGCAGCCTGTACAACTCCGGCGGCGACAGCTACAAGGTCTATGATAACAAGGGCAAGCTGGTAAAGGAAGTAAAGCAGCAGGAGCGCAACCCGGGGCAGAGCGTGACCAACGTGGTAAGCCCGGCAGGGGAATTCCTGGATGCCATACATATCAACAACTTCCTGGAAAGCATAAGAGGAAAGGCTAAGCTGAATGCTGAAATTGCGATAGGGCATACCAGCGTAATGTTGTGCCATCTTGGTAACATTGCACAGCGCGTTGGCCGCGTATTGCATTGCGATCCTTCCAACGGGCATATCCTGGACGATGCCGATGCCGCTGCGTTATGGAGCAGGAGCTACGAAAAAGGTTGGGAGCCTGTGATATAGCAGAGATGTAATATAACGGTGTGGAATATACGTAGTGTTATACCCTTGCCTTCAATATAGCGTCCCGTTCCTCTGGAGGCAGCATGTTTACGATCAGGTCATAGGCTTGTTGAATGTAAGCCTGCAACTCGCTCCACTCCAGGGTATCGGGGCGTTTTATTTGTACCCAGTGATAGCGCGCCAGGTAAGGCATGGGCACTATGCCGGGCCGCGCAATCAGGCTGTGGAACTGTTCCCGTGTGCATTTGAAAGAAAGCTTGTAAGGAGGGTCCACCCGCATGGAGCAGAATAACTTCTCACCCACGGAGAAACACATTTCTTCGTCCCACTTTTCTTCGGCGGTTACGCCCGGAAATGACAGGCAGTAGTTGAAAGTAAGATCTAACATGATACCATCAGATTAAGCAGTTAAAAATAATTGGCCCATACCAATAGTCATTAAGCCGAAAAGTAGTGAGGTCAAAAGCCTGATCGACTGTACAATAACAGTCAGTGTTTCATAGTATAAGATATGACTGGCTGAAAATTGAAAAACCGTCCTGGAATATGGTCAATCCTGCTTCAGACGCTCGTGGTTCCCATGTTGCTAACCCTTATATAAAATTAAGCATCTTTTCGCAAAGCAAAATGATAAAAATGTTAATGTTGGGGCTGATAGAAGGGGGAAATTCCAAATTCCAAAATCCAAACTCCAAAATATTAGCAATCACCAACTTATTAACAAAAGTTTAATATTAGCCGGAGGCAGCCCTGTTTTGGAATTTGGATTTTGGATGTTGGGATTTGGATTTTTATTCAAACCGGCGCTTCATTTTCTCTTCCAGCACGCTGAGGGGCACGCAGCCATCTTTCAGCAGCTCGTCATGGAAGTCTTTCAGGCTGAACTGGCCGCCCTGCAGTTGCTCATACCTCCGGCGCAGCTCCAGTATCTTCAGTTCGCCGGTTTTGTAGGAAAGCGCCTGGGCCGGCACAGCCATGTAGCGTTCTATCTCCGCCACGGCTTCGTCTTCTGACAGGGGCTCATTTTCCAGCATGTACTGCAAGGCCTGCTCCCGGCTCCAGCCTTTGGCATGCATGCCTACATCCACCACCAGGCGTATGGCGCGGTGTATCTCGTCGCTCAGGCGGCCAAAGTACATATAGGGATTGGTGTACAAGCCCAGCTCCCTTCCCAGCCCTTCGCAGTAAAGCGCGTATCCTTCCCCGTAGGCGCCTATCCAGCTAAAGCGGCGGAACCGGGGAAGAGAATCGTTCTCCTGCTGCAGCGATATCTGGAAATGGTGTCCCGGTATGGCCTCATGCAGGAACAGGGATTCCATGCCTACATAGCTGAACTTTTTCGCATCCAGTATCGGCACGTAAAATACGCCCGGGCGCGATCCGTCTGCGCTGCCCTGCATATATTCCGCGCTGGCGGAGGCGGCCCGGAAAGCCTCCGTCTGCCTTACCTCGAAGCTTGTTTTGGGCAGGAGGGCGTACATCTGCTTTACGCCGGGCATGATCTTGTGCTCAATGGCCCGGAAAGAATCCAGCACCTGGGCCGGCGTTTTGAATATTCTGAACTGCGGGTCGCTGCGCACAAACTGGAAGAAGGCCGCCAGGTCTCCCTTAAAACCGGTGCTGTTCTTTATCTGCTCCATTTCGCCCCGTATGCGGGCCACTTCTTTCTGGCCGGTATCAAATATCTCATCCGGGGTTTTGTTGGTAGTGGTCCAGTAGCGGATCAGGTAATTGTAATAGGCCTTGCCGTCCGGTACGCCTGCAATACCGCTGCTGCTGCGGGCTTTGGGCAGGTACTCTTCCTGCAGGAAACGCTGCAGCTTTGCATAGGCCGGGAAAACATATGCCGTAATAGTATGGCGGTAGGCGCTGGCAAAGGCAGTGTCTGTTCCTGCCGGCAGGGTTTTCAGTGGGCCGAAAAAAACGTTGCCGGTATCGTTGCTGGCAAGGTCCCGCAACTGCGGGATCACTTTCACCACCAGTGCTTCAGGCAGCACATAACCGGTGGCCATGCCTTTGCGCATATTGGCAATGGCGGTATCCGCCCATTCGGCAAAAGTTTTCATGCGCTGCATGAACTTTTCATAATCTTCTTTTGTCTTAAAGGGTTGGGCGCTGGTGCCGGAGCCCAGTTGGGGCAGGGTAAGCGTAAGTCCCCAGAACTGGTGTATCGGCATCAGGTGGTCATGGAACTGCAGGCTTTCCCGGGTCATATTCAGTTCCCGCAGCAACATCTCGTAGCTGATACGGTCGTTGGATGACAGTCCCGATGTGTCCACACCCTGCAGTTGCTGCAGGTAGCGGCCGGCAAAGCTGTCCAGTCGCTGGCGGAAACCTTCGCTGATATCAATGTGCAGCAGCCCGTCATACTGGTGCTCCCCGTTAAAGGTAGCGTCTATGGGAAAGAGCTGCATCTTGTCGTCATAATAGCGGTGCACAATATGATGCAGGGAGTCGGCAGCGGCGGTGCTGCTTTGCTGCTCCGTGCCGGTGTTACAGGCGCTGAAAGCCAGTGCCCCGGCCAGGAGCAGGCAGGAAGATCTTGGTATAGTCATTGGTGTGGTTTCTCTAAAAATAAAAAAACACTCCGAAGAATCGGAATGTTTTATATAGAACAGTGAACAATGAAAACTCTTTAATAAACAGGAAATACGATGTTCTGCTTCTTACTTCCTACTTCTTATTTCTTACATCGTTTTTATACGCAGGCTGCGGAACGATACCGTGTTACCGTGATCCTGCAAAAGGATGTGCCCTTCCGGCCACAATCCGAAGTTTTTCCATTTTTTATATTTGCTGATGGCTACCAGGTCCTTGAAGGCCTGCGATCCGCGTTCATACTCCAGTACTTTAAAACCGTTCAGCCAATGTTCCACATGGTTATTTCGCATCACAATAATACGGCCTTTATTCCATTCTCCAATCGGTTTCAACGCTTGTTTTATCTGTTTGCGGTGCATCAGGTCATATAAGGAGGCCAGGGTACGGTTGCCATCACGGCCCAGTTTGGCGTCCGGGTGCTTTTCATCGTCCAGCACCTGGTACTCCAGCCCGATGGCCGATTTGCCCCCTGTTTCGTAATCTTCCTTCACAAAATACTTCACGCCGCTGTTGGCACCGTCCGAAAGCTTAAACTCAAATTCCAGCTCAAAGGCGCCGTATTCCTTCTCGGTAACGATGTCCCCGCCGGAGCCCATTTCATCGCCGTTGGACTGGTGAATGGTGAGCGTGCCGTCATTCATGGTCCAGCCGCCTTCGGGGAACTTTTCCTTGAAAGCGCCCCGCCAGCCTTTGCTGGTCCGGCCGTCCCACAGCAGGGCGAACCCGTTCTTTTCCTGCTGTTCAGACAGGTTGTTGGGCACGTTGTTCACCACGTAAATGCCGTCGTACGGTGAATACTGGGAAGCTGCCGGGTCCTCAATGATGCGGATATTCCGCCAGCGGATGTTCTTGCCCGCGTCTTCCGTTTTCCTGCCGATGCTGTGCACCTGCAGGGCAATGAAGCCTTTGGGCAGGGCCGTATCCACCAGGTGGGCGGCAGGCACCCCGTTTACCCAGGTGCGGATCTCCGCGCCCCGGCATTCAATGCGGTATTTGTTCCAGCCTTCCTTTTTAAAGGCGTGCTGTGCGCCGGGATTCAGCTCCATCGGGTACTGCCAGCCGCGCCGGCCTTCCTCGTATATGCCGCCGCTCCAGCGCCGGTCAGACGGGTCTATTTCCATCTGGTAACCAAATACGCGGCCGTTCTGGTAGTCGGGCCGGCTTTGGCTCCGGAACTGTATGCCGGAGTTGAATGCTTTGTCCAGCCTGAACTCCAGCTCCAGTATAAAATTGCCATATTCTTTTTCGGTAGCCAGGAAAGAGTTGGGGGTTTCTAAAACCGTAGTGCCTACAATCTCGTTGTTTTGCGCACTGTATTTTGCTGTACCTCCCAATTGTTTCCACCCTTTCAGGTCCTTGCCGTTAAAAAGTGATTGCCACTGTCCCTTTTTTTCGCCGGGGCCGGCGGCGCTTGTAACGCCATGTAGCAGCAATACACTGCTGCATAGAATAAGTATCTTTTTCATTACGTGTATTTATCTGATTTAGCAGGCGGCGCCTTTAACAGCGCCTTCGCAGTTCTATCCCGGTTATGCGGTCCATAGCGGACGGGCTTAAAACGCTTCCAAATTATAAAATGGATACAAATTACACAACCGATTGCATGAAAAATGTGATGAACGGAAAAAGTCCCTGAAAATATTAATGCAAACGATTGCATTATATGAAAAAATTACTAGCTTTACCTTGCATAAATACGCAAACGTTTGCGTAAAGGGGGTAGATCCACGTCAGGAAAACAAGAACACGTCATCAAAAACAGGATTACAAACAAGATCACAAGTCTTTCAACCAGCATCAGTTAACATTTAAATATTATCCGTTATGAACAAACTGTTCTCAACCAAGATCAGGTGGCTGCTGCTTTGCCTGCTCACGCCAACTTTCCTTGTTCATGCCCAATCCCTTACTACCGTCAAAGGCACTGTTGCCGCCGCCAGGGACGGGGCGCCGCTGGTAGGAGTGACCGTGGCCGTCGCCGGCAGGAATATCGGTACGCAAACCGATGCCCGGGGAGCGTTCCGGCTGCAGGTGCCGGACCCTGATGGCACGCTGGTATTTACCTATATCGGTTACCTCAGCCGCCAGGAGCCGCTCAATGGCCGCACCGGGGGCATTAGCGTCAGCCTGGAAGAAGATGAGCGCAAGCTGGAGGAAGTGGTGGTGGTGGGCTACGGACAGCAGAAAAGAAAGGATGTGACCGGCGCTGTTACCTCCGTAAGCGGGGCAGAGCTGAACAAGCTGCCCGTTACCCGCGCGGACCAGATGTTGCAGGGCAAGCTGCCCGGCGTACAGGTCATGAATAACAGCGGCCGTCCCGGCGGCTCTGTACGGGTGAATATCCGCGGCAGCAATTCCATCAACGGCAGCAACGACCCGCTGGTGGTGATAGACGGCGTGATAGGCGCCAGTTTCCAGGACATCAATCCAAATGACATTGCTTCCATGGACGTGCTGAAAGATGCCTCCGCTACCGCCATCTATGGCTCCCGCGGCGCCAATGGGGTGATCATGATCACCACCAGGCGCGGCAAGGCCGGCAAAACAAAAGTGAGCTACAACACCTATACCAGTTGGCAGCAGGTGGCCAACAAGCTGGATCTGCTGAATGCCGGCGAGTACCTGCAGATGCGCCACGCCCTGCTGGACCTTTATAAAAGCACCGGCGATGCCCGTGCCCCGGCCCTGGAGTCCGAGCTGAGCACCATTGACCCTGCCGTGAACACCGACTGGCAGGACGAGGTGTACCAATCGGGGCAGCAAATGAGCCATGAGCTGTCCATCTCCGGGGGCAGCGAGAAAACGCGCTTCATGCTGTCTGCCGGCTACATGAAGCAGCGCGGCATTATCAAACGCTCCGATTTTACCCGGGCCTCCCTGCGCCTCAACCTGGACCATGAAATCAACAGCCGGCTGCGGGTAGGGCTGAACCTGTACGTAGTGAAGAGCGGCGAGAACCGCGCTTCTGAGAACCGGGCCGGCGGCTCCGAGGGGGGCGATATTATCCAGAACGCCACCCGCTTTGATCCTACCCTGCCGGTATACGATGCCGAAGGCGAATACAACCGCATGCGCAATGCCGGCAGCCAGTTGGAAAACCCGGTGGCCCAGATCTACGAACGGGAGCGCCGCTATAATACTACCCGCCTGGTGAGCAGCCTGTTTGCCAACTACGAGGTGGCCCGTGACCTGAATTTCCGCACCAGCTTTTCCTACGATTACGAGGATAACCTGAACAAGTTCTTCACTTCCGGCAAGCTGATGGAAGCGCTGAACACCGGTATGGCGGAAGCGGCCACCAGCAAGTATAACCACTGGATCATCGAGAACACGCTCACCTATGATAAAACGTTCAGCGATCACCGTTTTACAGTGCTGGGCGGCTTTACCGCGGAAGCGGAGGAAGGCTACAGCTTTGACGCTACCGGCCGCAAGCTCACCACGGAAGTGCTGCAGTACAACGACCTGAGCGCGGCCAGCAATGCGCTGATCAGCTCCGGGCACGGTCGCAATACGCTGGCCTCTTTCCTGGGCAGGATCAACTATGCCTTTAAGGACCGGTACCTGCTTACGCTCTCCGGCCGTGCAGACGGCGCTTCCAAATTTGCGAAGAACAACAAGTGGGCCTTTTTCCCCTCCGCCGCCCTGGCCTGGCGCGTGAGCGAAGAGGAGTTTCTCCGGCACAGCGGTTTTGTCAATAACCTGAAGCTGCGCGTGAGCTATGGGGAATCCGGCAGCCAGGCCATTTCCCGCTACCAGTCGCTGGCCCGCATTACGCTGGGCGCCAATGCCTACGCTTACGGCAATACGGAACTGGTAGGCGCCAGCAATAATGCCATGGCCAATCCCAACCTTACCTGGGAAACCACCCGGCAACTGGATGCCGGTATGGACCTCAGCATCCTGAAGGACCGGATCAGCGCCTCCGTAGATTATTACCAGAAAACCACCTTCAACCTGCTGTACAGCAAGCCCGTGGCCGCTTATACCGGCTATACCAGCATTATGAGCAACATCGGTAAAATGCAGAACCGGGGATGGGAGTTTGAGATCAATACCCGCAACCTTACCGGCGCATTTACCTGGAGCACCAACCTTAACTTCAGCGCCAATAAGAACAAGGTGCTGGAGCTGGGCGACCTGGAAGAGATCTACCTGAATGGTTCCGCCGGTGCGCTGGGCAGTGGTTTCAGCCGCACCGGCGTGCTGCGCATCGGCCATGAGATCGGGGAGTTTTACGGTTATGTGTTTGACGGCATTTACCAGAATGCCAAGGAAGTAGCGGACCTGCCCGCCCCCAATGCCCAGCCGGGCACCGTAAAGTTCAGGGACGTGAACAACGATGGGGAGATCACACCGGATGACCGTACCATCATAGGCTCCGCCATGCCGGATTTCACCTATGGCTTCTCCAATGATTTTTCCTACCGGAACTTTGACCTGAGCATTTTCTTCCAGGGCTCCTATGGCAATGATATCCTGAACCTGAACCTGTTCAAGCTGGAGCGCTCCGGTAACGAAGAGAACTCCCTGCGCAAGGTGCTGGATTACTGGCACGGCGAAGGCACCAGCAACACCATCCAGGCGCTGGACCAGGGCACCGGCGATATGAGCAGCCGCTACATAGAGGATGGCTCTTACCTGCGCCTGAAGAACCTGATGCTGGGCTATACGCTGCCGGCCGTCATCACCACCCGATGGGGTATACAACAGGTACGGATATACGGTAGTGCGCAGAACCTGCTCACCTTTACAAAGTATACCGGCTATGACCCGGAGGTGAACTCCCGCAGTGATGATTCCTCCCAACAGAACAGGAACCTGTTATGGGGCTATGACCTGGGCAGCTACCCCGCTACCCGTTCCTATACGGTAGGATTGAATGTAACCTTCTAAAAAGTAATGATCATGAGAAATGCATGTAAATATCTGATAGTGGCGCTTGCCCTGCTGGCTGCCACAGCCTGCAGCAAGTTCCTGGAGGAAAGAACGGAGGACTTTGACTTCCTGACGCCCGACAATTTCCCCCAAACGGAGAACGACGCCGAGCTGCTGCTGGCAGGCACCCTGGGCAAATTCAGAAGCCAAAGCTATTACGACCGTGCGTACTATTTCCTGGCGGAAGTAAGCGGGGAGCTGGTAAATTCCACGGCCACTTCCGGCAGCCGGTATGACTTTGACGCCTATACCTGGCAGCCTAATAACGAATACGTGGTGAACCTGTGGAACGCCAGCTACGACATTATTGACGGCGCCAATACCATGATCCGGAAAGTGCCGGTCGCCGGTCAGTTGTCCGACGAGAAAAAGCGCTGGTACGTAGGCGCCGGCCGCTTTATCCGCGCCCTGGCCTATTTCAACCTGGTGCGCAACTACGGCAAGCTGCCGTTGCTGACGGAGCCTGTAACCGACCCGGAACCGGCAGCCAACCTGGCGCGCGCTGAAATAAATGAAGTGTATGACCTGATAGCAGCGGACCTGCAATACGCCAGTGACAGCCTGCCTGCCGCCTGGCCGGGGGGCCTGCCCGGCCGTCCGGACCAGGATGCCGCCAGGGCCCTGCTGGCCCAGGTATACCTGACCATGGCCGGTGCGCCGCTCCGGGACAACACCAAATGGGCGGCCGCTGCCAGCTACGCCAAAATGGTGATAGACGGCGGACGGTATGAGCTGCTGGCCGATTTTGGCGACCTGTGGAAAGTGGCCAATAACAACAACCGGGAAAGCATTTATGCCATCCAGTATTATACCTCCGGTACCGGCGTATCCGTAATGTCCGTACAATCACGGCCGGGCAATGTGGGCAAGGAATCCGGCTGGAACTACTGGACCACCTCCAAAAGCTTTATGGACGAGTTTCCCGACACGGACAAGCGCAAGGCTGCTACTTTTCTTACCAGTATGGACGGGAAAGACTACCCGGCTTTCAGCGCCGGCCAGCCTTATCTCGGGAAGTGGATAGATGCCGGCCGCGCCAATTTCCAGGATAATAACCGGCGTACCAACCTGAATGTACCGGTGATACGTTTTGCCGATGTGCTGCTGATCTATGCGGAGGCGGAGAATGAGGCCAATGGTCCCGCCAACGCCTATACGGCCATTAACCGTGTAAGGGACCGTGCCGGCCTGCCCGCGCTCGGCGGCCTTACACAGGCCCAGTTCCGGGACTCCGTACGCAAGGAGCGCACCCACGAGCTGGCCTTTGAGTACAACCGCCGTTATGACCTGATCCGCTGGCAGTTGCTGGACCAGGTAATGGGCAACGATACGCTGTCAAAGAAAAGTTATACGCCCAATAAAGCGCTGTATCCTATCCCGGAAAATGAGCTGCAGTTGAATCCCGGCCTGGGACAGAATGACGGGTATTGAGGAATGTAAAATGAGAAATTTCAAATGTAAAATGTAAAAGTTGGTAGCTATGTATCATCGAGGCAATAATGCAGTTTGAAACGCTTGTTTCCAACTTTTACATTTTACATTTAGTATTTTGCATTTTACATTCTTTTATCTCATGGATACACTCTTGCAACAGATCAATACTACTGCTGCCTACCTGCAGCAGTCCGGCTATCATCACGCCAAAGTGGGCATTGTGCTGGGTACCGGCCTGGGAGAGCTGGTACAGCATATACAGGTGGAAAAAAGCATTCCTTACCAGGAAATACCCCATTTCCCGGAAGCTACGGTAGAGTTTCACAAGGGCCATCTTATTTACGGGCATATCGGCACCGTGCCGGTCATTGCCATGCAGGGGCGTTTTCATTACTATGAAGGCTATACGATGCAGCAGATCACTTTCCCCATCCGGGTAATGAAGGCGCTGGGCATACAATCCCTGCTGCTGAGCAATGCTGCCGGCGGTATGAATCCCGGCTTTAAAAAAGGCGACCTGGTGCTGCTGGAGGATCATATTAACCTGCAGCCGGAGAGCCCGCTGCGCGGACTGAATGCAGCGGCTTATGGCCCGCGTTTCCCGGATATGAGCTGCCCCTATAACAAGCGGCTGGGGGCATTGCTGCAGCAGGTAGCTGCTGATAAAGGCTATATGCTGAAAACCGGGGTGTATGTATCCGTGATGGGGCCTAACCTGGAAACAAGGGCGGAATACCGTTTCCTGCGTATGATAGGGGCGGATATGGTGGGTATGAGCACCGTGCCGGAGGTAATAGTGGCCAACCAGTTACAGTTACCCTGCGCCGCCGTTTCCGTGATCACGGATGAATGCGATCCTGACCACCTGCAGCCGGTTTCCATTGAGGAGATCATCGCCGTGGCGGGTAAGGCGGATGAAAAGTTGAGCGGGATATTTGCGGGAGTGGTAGCACAACTTTAGTCAATGGGAGGGAAGAAGGTATCTGCCTAAGCGGGATATTTTTTAGTCTTTCTCTTTATCGTCCTCATTCTCTTCGTCCTCCTCCTCGTCATCGTCCTCATCATCTTCTTCAAAGTCTTCGTCGTCCTCATCATCCTCATCATCCTCAAGGTCGTCATCATCATCGCCGTCCTCCTCCTCCTTCTCATCATCATCTTCTTCATCATCTTCGCCTTCTTCAAAGTCCTCGTCCTCCTCTTCATCGTCATCCTCATCCTCATCTTCATCCTCCCCATTATATTCCTCCATTTCTTCCAGTTCATCCTCCTCTTCTTCCTCTTCCTCCTCGCCGGGTATAATAGCGTCGGGATCGGCGGCTTCGGTAGTTGTGGCAGCCTCCGGCATATCATCTTCGGGCATTTCGCCGCTTACCTCTTCTGCCGTTTCCCCGGATACTGTTTCTTCCGGTGTTTCGGCAGCGGCGCCTTCGCTTTCATCTTCCGGGGGCGTATCAATACCAGGTTCCGTTTCTGTTTCTTCTGCAGGGGCCTCCGTTTCTTCCGTAATGGTCACGGTGGGAATGAAATGGTTCAGCAGCTCGCCGTTCTCTGATACTACCAGGCCGTTGCCGTTATTGGAATGAAAAGCCTCGTCGGTAATGAGGGTGGGCTGTATAGCTTCCTCGTCAAACACTTCCCTGAGCTTGGGCAGGTCCGCGGGCGAGTTCAGGCCAAAGTAATCCATGAATGCTTTGGAGGTGGCATACAGCAGGGGCTTGCCGGGCAGTTCCTCGCTGCGGCCGGATATGATGATCAGTTCTTTTTCCAGCAGCTTCTGGATGGAGTAGTCGGAGCTAACGCCCCGGATATGCTCTATTTCCCCTTTGGAAATGGGCTGTTTATAGGCAATAATGGCCAGTGTTTCCAGGGCGGCGGTAGAGAGGCGTTTCAGGAACTTCTCGCCGTTCAACTGGGCCACGGTCTGGTAATAGTCCTTTTTGGTGAGGAACTGGTAACCGCCCCCGCTTTCCCTTACCTCAAATGCATAGAATTCCGAGGCATATTTCTCGCGGATGGCCTCTATGGCTGTCTCTACCTGATCCAGCGTAGCACGGTCTTCCAGGAAGGCCAGCGCATTATTGAGCAGCTCCACAATTTCCAGTACCGGCAAGGGCCGGTCAGCGGCAAATATTAATGCTTCTACGTGCGGTATGATCTGGGAGATTTCCATAATTACGGTATAAAAAAAGCGTCAAAGACCGAAAGTTACAGTCTTTGACGCGTATGAAGAAATCTAAATTTTCCGCTGTTGATTTATTGTGAATAAGCAGTGAAACGCTTATCCTTCCAGGGCGGCGGCGCCGCTCACGATCTCCGTCAGTTCCGTGGTAATGGCGGCCTGGCGGGCGCGGTTGTAGGACAGCTTCAGGTTGCGCAGCAGTTCGTTGGCGTTTTCAGAAGCCTTGTCCATGGCGGTCATACGGGCGCCATGCTCAGAGGCGTGGGCGTCCAGTACGGCCTTGAAGAACTGTGTGTTCAGTATTTTGGGCATCAGCTCGGCTATCAGGGCTTCCTTTTCCGGTTCAAAGATGTAGTCGGCCTTGATCTGCTGCTGACCGTCCGCGTTCTCCACCTTGGCGATGGGCAGGAACGGCTCCGCGGTATAAACCTGGGTGGCGGCATTCCGGAAATGGCTGTACACGATCTCCACGGCATCATAATCGCCGTTGATAAAACCGTTCAGCGCTATGGCGGCAGCCTGTTTTACGTGCTCAAAATTCAGGTCGGCAAAGAGATGCCAGTACTGGTCATTGAGTTTGTAGCCGTTCTTGACAAAGTGCTCGTAGCCTTTCTTACCGATCGGCATAAGCTCTACCTGGCCCTTGGCATACTGCTCGGCGTATTTTTCGCGGATACGTTGCTTGGCCAGCTTAATAAGGTTGGAGTTATAGGCGCCGCACAGCCCGCGGTCTGAAGTGATCACCACGATCAGTACTTTTTCCACCGGCCTTTCTGCCGCCAGGGCCATTTCAATGTCGCCTTCGGTGTTGGAAACAATGTTCTGCAACATTTCCTGGAGCTTCAGGGCATAGGGGCGCATCAGCAGGATGGCGTCCTGTGCACGCCTCAGCTTGGCGGCGCTTACCATTTTCATGGCCTTGGTGATCTGCTGGCTGGATTGTACTGATTTTATACGGTTACGAACTTCTTTAAGCTGTCCAGACATAATTAAGTACTAAGTTTTCAATTTGGCTGCAAAGGTAATTAATAATTAATAATTAAGAATTAATAATCGTAACACAGGGGCCAGACGGAACACTTGTGCTACGATTATTAATTATTAACTATTCATTATTAATTATTCAGGGTTCAATACGGGTGCCCAGCACCTTCAGGAAGGCGGCTATCCACTGCGGGTGGGCGGGCCAGGCGGGGGCCGTTACCAGCAGCCCGTCTGTTACGGCTTCGTCTATGTTTACATGCTCGTAGTGCCCGCCGGCCTGGGTCACTTCCGGGCCTACCGCCGGGTAGGCGGTCAGCTTTTTGCCGCGCACCACGTCCGCCGCCGTCAGTATCTGGATGGCATGGCAGACGGCCGCCACCGGTTTGCCGGCTGAGAAAAAGTGCTGTACCAGCTCTATCACCTTCCTGTCCAGGCGCAGGTATTCCGGCGCGCGGCCGCCTGCAATGGCCAGGGCGTCATAGTCCGCCGGCTTCACATCGGCAAAGGAAGCGTTCAGCACAAAATAATGCCCCCGTTTTTCACTGTAGGTCTGGTCGCCCTCAAAATCGTGAATAGCGGTGATCACCTTGTCGCCGGCCGCCTTGCCGGGACATACCGCATGGACCTCGTGTCCTACCATCTGCAGCATCTGGAAGGGCACCATTGTTTCATAATCTTCAGCAAAATCGCCTGTGAGAAAGAGGATCTTTTTCCGCGCCATAAATTTGGAGTTTTAGGAGGCAGAAGTTACTAATAATATCCCGGATTCTGTTCCTCCTCTTTCGGCCCCGGGTTGCCCAGCCGCTCTATATGCGCCTGGGGAATGGGCCGCAGTTTGTGAAAATCGCGGATGTTGGCGGCCTCCCGGTTATGCTCCTTAACCCGCTCTACCAGCTTTTCCGTGCGCACCAGGTCGTGCCAGCGCATGCATTCGCCATGCAGCTCCAGCATACGCTCCGTGAGCATAAAGTTCACAAAATCGTTGCTGATGTCTGTCGGTGTCACCATGATCAGCGGCTCGGTGCTTTTGGTCAGGTCGGCCGGGTCGCCGCCTTCCACCAGGTAGTACTGGGCTGGTTTTACCTCCCCTTCATGATAGGCGGCGCGCTTCCGCACGATGTTGATATATTCCGCCGCTTTGGTAAAATCGCCCTTGCGCCCGTAGGCTTCCGCCACCATCAGGTAGGTTTCCGCCAGCCGCATCAGGAAGAAATCCCGGGAGCCGCGCTCCTCTGTTTTGTCGGGCCGCTCGGGGTCCAGGAACTTAATGAGCGTGGGATACCATTTGGGATTGAACTGGGTGCGGGATATCCACAGGTAGGGCGTTTGGGCCCGTTGCGGATCATTGTCCGGCAGGCGGTCCATGGATACATATACGGCAGTATCGCCCAGGTTGAACTTTGGTTTGCCTACCAGGGAGGGATCAGGTGCGTTGGAGGCATCCCATTTGGGACGGTTGGCCTCGTTGTTGCACAGGTAAGCCCATTTAAAGCTCTTGTAAAAACGGCTGTCGTTCTTCCGGTCATAGGCATCCATCAGGAAATCCGTAGGGCGCAGGCGCTTGAAGGGGCGGCCGTTGGCCACGTCCCGCTGCATGCCGGGTAATATGTCGTATTCCATACCAAAGTACAGGTGTAGCCGGTTGCCGTCCCCGTTGATCAGCAGGTTTTTGCTGAACTGGATAGCAAACACCACTTCACTGTTCTTTTGGTTGTTCATGTCCCACAGGCGGGCATAGTTCTCTACCAGGGCATAGTTACCGGAGCTGATCACCTGGTCGCCGTAATAGATCACGCTGTCCATGTCCGTGGCTTTTTGCCCGCGCTGGTCGGTAACGGCGCTGCCCCGGGTAAGGTATACTTTGGCCAGCAGGTGCCGCGCGGCGCCTCTGGTGGCACGGCCATAGTCGCCCTGGGTGGCGGGCAGGTGGTCTACGGCAAAGCGCAGGTCGCTGATAATAGCGTCATATACCTGCGACACTTCCGCCCGTTTGAAGTCTGTTTGCACGCCGATGTTCTCTTCCAGCAGCAGCGGCACCCTGCCCCAGGTTTGCACCAGCATGAAATAGCAATAAGCGCGGATGAAGCGCATTTCGCCCAGGCGCATGTTGCGGTTGGCATCGTTGGTGTAGAAGTTTACGCCATTGATCGCCGGAATGCGGCTGATGCACAGGTTCGTGATGCTGACACCGCGGTAGTAGCTGGTCCATATATCATGCAGCCAGCCGCTGTTGGCGTTCAGCGTGGTGTTGTACTGGTTAAAGGTGGCCTTCTGGGAGCCGTCGGCGCCTTCTGTAAATTCATCGGTGCCGTATTCACTGAGGGCAAAGCCATGTTCCCGGCCCAGTGGATAACGCAGCTCCGCATAGGCGGAGTTCACGGCATCTTCAATACCATCCTCGGTATCATAGTAATCATAGGAAACGCCTGATATCAGCTTTTCATCCAGGTATTTTTTACAGGAGGAAAGGAGCAGGGCCAGGCAGCATATATAAAGGCAAATTCTTTGCATAACATTTTCGTTTATAGTATACAGTTAGAAACCAACATTGAGTCCGAACAGGAAAGAGCGCGGCGTGGGCGTGGATACCGGGGAGGTGCGGAAGTTACGGTCGCTGCTGCTGTCGTTCAGCACTTCCGGGTCCATGGAATCTGCTTTGGTGAACATGAATGGGTTTTCCGCGCTCACGTATACTTTCATGCTCCGCACGCCCAGCCGGTTCAGCAGTCCCTGGGGCAGGTTATAGCCCAGGGTGGCGGTTTTCACTTTTACAAAAGAGCCGTCCTCGTAATACAGCAGGTCCTGGAACTCCACGTTCTCCACATCGGCAGACGGGCGCGGGTACTTGCCATCCGTATTGGTGGGCGTCCAGTAATCAATGGCCATATGGTTATACCGGCCGGCCAGGGCCAGGCGCTTGTCTGTACGGATGAGATACTTCTGCTGGGTGTAGATGAACACCATCAGCTCCAGGCCTTTATAGGAAAAAGTGTTGGTAAGGCTGCCGATCCAGCGGGGCGTGGTATAGCCCAGTATGGCGCGGTCGTCCGCCGTGATCTTGTGCTCTTTCGGGTCATATACATTACCGAGGCGTATTTTGCCGGGGGCAAAGTTGGAGCCGTTCTTGTTATACTCTTCCATCAGCGCCAGGTCTTCCGGGGTGTTCTGCCAGATACCATCCATCCGGTAATCGAAAATAACGCCGATAGGCTGGCCGATAAACCATTTATTGCCGATATCATCCTTTTTACCGCCATAGAGGCGCTCAATGCGCTCGCGGTTGGTGTAGAACATCCAGTCCGTGGTCCAGCGGAAGCCGCTTTTGGTGTCCACGTTCAGGGTGTTGAGGCTTACTTCCAGGCCGCGGTTGCTGGTCTCGCCCACGTTGTACTGTATGTTGGGGAAGCCGGATGCGGTGGGCAACTGCCGGTCCATGATAAGGTTGGAGGTGCGCTGCAGGTAGGCATCTACGGTGCCGGCTATACGTCCTTTCAACAGGGTGAAGTCCAGCCCCACGTTGTACTGCGCCGTTCTTTCCCAGTGCAGCAGGGGGTTGGGTATCTTATCCGGGCGGAAGCCGTAGGCCGGTACGTCGTCCCAGGCATAGGAGGTTTTGGTGAGGGAGCCCAGCGTTTCATATGGATCTACGGAGGAGTTACCGGTAACGCCATAGCCTAAACGTAGCTTAAGATCGTCAAAGAATCCGGCGCTTTGCATGAAAGGCTCCTGTTTTACCCGCCAGGCCAGCGCAGCGGAAGGGAAGAAGTCAAATTTATTGTCGCTGGCCAGTACAGAGGACCCGTCCGCGCGGGTAGATAATGTCAGGAGATACTTATCCTTGTAGCTGTAATTGATGCGTCCCATGAAGGAGGCGAGGCGCTGGCGCTTGTAGTTGCTGGCGATGCCATCAATGGTTACAGCAGTGCCGATGTTATAAAATCCCTGGCTTTCATACGGCAGGTCGAAGGCTTTTTCCTCCGAGCTTTCAAACCGCTCCTCCTGTATACTTTGCAGCAGGGTGACGCCCAGGGAGTGGTTTTTGAGATCCTTGTTGTAGAACAGCAGGTTCTCCAGGGTGTAGGCAAAGCGGGAATCGTTGTAGATCCTGGCCCAGGCGGTACCGCCCTTGCGGTCCGTGGTCATAGCGGAGCGGAACTCTCCCTGCCGGTAAGGGCCGTAATCCGGGCCGAAGTTGATGCGGTATTTCAGCCCTTTTGCCAGTTGCACTTCCCCGAAGAAGCTGCCCAGGAAGCGGAACTTGCGGCGCTCATCCACCATGCCGTTCACATCAAACAGGGGATTATAGATCTGGGCGTCGTTACCTGGCTGGAAGATCAGCTTCCCGCTGGAATCATAGGGGGCCGACAGCGGGTTAATGCCGTAAGTAGCACTGTACAGGTCAGAGCCATAATTCTGTATAAAGGAAGAAAAAACGGAGGACATGCCGATGCGGATCGCGTCGGTGATCTGCTGGTCCACGTTCAGGCGCAGGCTCCAGCGGGTATAGTCCTGGTTTTTGATAATGCCCTTGTTCTGGTAATAGGAGGCGGAGAACAGCACCTTGGTTTTATCATTGCCGGCCGTTACACTTACCTGGTGGTTCTGTATAAAACCGGTGCGCAGCACCAGGTCGCCCCAGTCCGTACTATGGATCTTTGACGGATCATAGTTACCGTTGGCGTCATAGGCGTTCAGCACATTTTGCAGCACGGTGGCATCCTGTTTAAAGAGCTGCTCATCCAGCGCTTTGTCCGGTACGTCGGATGGATACTGGTTGTTCCGCGTGTTGCGGAAGGCTTCCCGGCGATACTCGGCGTAGCCCGGTCCGTCAAAGGTCTCCATCAGCTTCAGCGGCTCCTGTACGCCGGTGTAGCCATTGTAATCTACGGTGACCTTGCCGGCCTTACCACGCTTGGTGGTGATCAGGATCACGCCGTTGGCGCCACGGGAGCCGTAGATGGCGGTAGCGGAAGCATCTTTCAGCACTTCCATGGAGGCAATATCGTTGGGATTCAGCTCGCTGATGCCCACGTAAATGGGAATGCCGTCTATCACGTACAGCGGGTCGCTGGAAGCGTTGAAAGAGCGGCGGCCGCGGATCTGTATGCGCGCATCCGCCCCGGGACGGTTACTGCTCTGCGCCGCGTACACGCCGGGTGCGCGCCCCTGTAATGCCTGCGCCGCGCTCAGCACCGGCGACTGTTTTATCTTGGCCTCGCCGATAGAGACGATGGAGCCGGTCACATCCCGGCGCTTTTGTTGTCCATAACCTACTACCACCACTTCATCCAGCTTTTTGAGGTCTTCCTGCAGGACGATGTTGATGGTAGACCGGTTATCTATTGCCTGTTCCTGTGAGAGATAACCGATGAAAGAGAATACCAGGGTATTTTGCCCGCCGGGTACTTTCAGTTGGTACTCGCCCTTCATGTTGGTTTGCGTTCCCAGGGCTTTACCTTTAACAGACACGGTCACGCCGGGCAGGGGGGCGCCGTCTTTAGCGTCTGTAACTTTTCCCTGTATAGTGGATTGTGCATAGAGGGTCAGGCTGTGGCAGAGCAAATAAAGCCACAGGCCCCCATAGGAGAGCTTGTTTTTCATAACAGTGGATTAAAATTGTTAACGAGTTGTCGGTTAACCGTTACTACAAGTTAAGATTATTTTCAAGATTCTGCAATCGTTTGCAAGTAATTAACAATTAATAATTAACAGGGGAGGATGGGGGAAAGGGGGAACGTGCAGGTAAGCAAATGTGCTGACGATGGCCGCGTGTTTTACGCGATGCCATCATCAGCACAAGAGCACATCAGGTCAGTATCCTTCATTCTGGGGAAATTCGGCAGGGTTGCTTACGCGGTCCAACTGGCTTTGCGGAATGGGCCGCAGGCGGTGCTTGGGCAGTATGTTGGCCCCTCCGTCGGGGTTATGGGCCTTTACCCTTTCCAGCAGCTTGCCGGTGCGTTTCAGGTCAAACCAGCGGAGCTGCTCGCCTACCAGCTCGCGCCCCCTTTCGTCCAGTATAAAGTCAATGTTCAGTTGCCCGGGTGTTATTTTCATCGCTTCCTGGTGCGCGGTGGTCTCTTCCTGGGTAGCGCCCTGCCGGGCGGCGCGCACGCGCAGTGCGTTGATGAAGCTGGCCGCCGTGGCATTATCCCCTTTCATCATCAGCGCTTCGGCTGCTACCAGGTAATCTTCCGCCAGGCGGAACGCAATGAAGGGGCGTACGCCGGAAGCCTGGTTATCCGGCCGCAGCGCATCGGCAAACTTGTTCAGCGAGGGATACAGCACCTGCGTATAATTGCGGGGCGGTACCAGCAGGTAAGGCTTGCTGTTGATCTCTGCATCCGGGACGTTGTAGCCGGGCATCCATACGGACGTATCCCCGCTTTGCAGCGCCCCGGAAGGATTGTTGACAAACCATACGGTGGTGAAGAACTTTTCATACCGGGTATCATGTACGCGCTCCGCATACAGGGTATCCAGCAGGAAGCGGGTGGGCCGGAAACGCTTCCAGGGCGTGCCGTTGGCGAGGTCGCGCTTCATGCCGGGCAGTATGTCGTACTGCATCAGGAAAAAACGGCAGGCGTTGTTGTCATCGGAATTATACAGCGGATCGCTGGTATACTGCGCCGCCCATACCGTTTCCGCGTTATCCTCGTTGCCCTGCGCCCATACGTCACCTACATCGGGTAGCAATGAAAAGCTGTAATCATTGATCACCCGCTGCGCGTACAGGGCGGCATTGTCATAGTCCGTTGACTGTGCCGCGGAAGAAGAGGCGCGGGTAAGGTATACCCTGGCCAGCAAATGCTCTGCGGCAGGTTTGGTGGCGCGGCCCCATTCCGTAGCTGCTACCGGCAGGTTTTCCGCTGCGTACACCAGGTCTGCAATGATGGCATCGTAGATGGCGGGTATGGAATCGCGGTGGGCTTCCGTTACAATTTCCGTGTTCTCGTGCAGTTGCAGGGGAATGGCGCCAAACAACTGCATCAGCATAAAATGGTAATGCGCACGGCAGAAGCGGGCTTCCCCCACGCCGCTGCGTTTCACGGTGGAATCCAGCCCCTCTATGGCGTCGGCCCGGTCCACCACCACGTTGCAGGTATTGATGGCCTGGTAGGTAGCGTCCCACAGCTCCTGCAGGTGGGAGTAGCGGGCATCCAGTTGCGAGGTGTACTGGTTGGCAAACTTAAAGTTACCATCGGAGCCGTTGGTATAGGTGTCCGTACCAAACACGGTGAGCGACATGCCGCGCTCCGTGCTGTAAAAGCTGCGCATGGCTACATAGGAGCCGTTTACGGCGGCCGTAAAGCCCCCGGTGGTATTATAGAAATCGTCATTTACATTGGATACTACGTCTTCATCGAGCATCTTGTTGCAACCGGCGGCGGTAAAGGCCAGCAGCACAATCATCATCCGGCATATATTCCTGGTCATAACGTACAATTTTAAAGGTGGTTAGAAAGTGGCGTTGATCCCGAACTGCAGCATCCAGGTAGCTGGTGCATCCACACTGATAGTATTTACATCTTCCGGGTCAATGCCTTTGTAATCCTGGCGGTAAGGCGCTATGATGAGCGGCTGCTTCACGTTTACGCTTACACGCAATGCTTCCATGTTCCAGCGTTTCATCAGGCTGGCCGGCAGGGCGTAGCCCAGGCCGATGTTGCGGATCTTGAAGAAGGAGCCGTCAAAATAGCTGAGCGTGGTGTAGTTGTTGGGCCGCTCCTGGTTGCGGTTGGGCCGCGGGAAAGCATTGGTAGGATTGGACGGTGTCCAGTAGTCCACGTCCAGGTTGTTGTAACGGCCAAACAGCGTATTGTAGTTCTGGTAAAAATCGCTTTTGATCATATTGCCTACGCGGGCAAAGGCCACAATGGAAAGATCGATGCCTTTCCAGGAGAAGCGCTGGGTCATGCCGCCGGACCAGTCGGGTTGCTGGGAGCCCAGTATCACGCGGTCGCTGGCATCTATGCGCTTGTCGTTGTTTACGTCCCGCAGGCGGATCTCACCCTGGTGCTGCTGGTATACCTGGGCTTCCTCCTCGGTTTGCCAGATACCGATCTTTTCATAATCATAGTATACGGTAATGGGCTCGCCGATGAACCAGCCGTTACCCGGATCGTCCCTGCCGCCATTGCCCAGGGAAAGTATCTTTTCCCGGTTGATGAAGAAGTTGACATCCGCACTCCAGTTAAAGCCGTTGGGATTGTCGATGATCACGCCGGACAGGGCCAGCTCCACACCTTTATTCTCCGTGGCGCCTACGTTTTCCAGCACGCTGTTAAAGCCGTTGCTGATGGGCAGCAGGCGTTGCAGCAGCAGGTCCGTGGTCTTTTGCCGGTAAATGTCCGCGCTGCCGCTCAGGCGTCCCCTGAACAGGCTGAAGTCTATCCCCAGGTTATAGGAGGTGGTGGTTTCCCAGGTCAGGTTGGGATTGCGCAGCAAGGTAGGCTGGTAGCCCAGCACGCCTTTGTTGTTAAAGGAGTAGGGGCTGCGTCCCAGCCCGCCCTGTGTAGCGTAGGGCGGTATGCCGGTGTTGCCTATTTTACCCCAGCTCAGGCGCATTTTCAGATTATTCAGCCAGGTAACGGGCTTCATGAATTCCTCGCCGGTCATATTCCAGGCCAGCGCCACGGAAGGGAAGTAACCCCATTTTTTGCCGGGCGCAAAACGGGAGGAGCCGTCCGCGCGCAGGGTGAGGGTCACCAGGTAGCGGTCGTCAAAGCCATAGTTTACGCGGCCCATGTAGGAGAGGATGGTCCAGGTGCCCAACTGGCTGCCGATGGCGGTCACATTCCCTGCATCGTCCAGGTTGTACCACTGCTGGTTTTCCACCGGTATGCCGCGCACGCTGGCATTGGCGGAGTCTTCGCGCTGGCGCTGCACGCTGTACAGGGCGGTAATGCCCAGGTTATGCCGCTGGCTGAATACCCGGTTGTAAGTAAGCAGGTTTTCCACCGTATAGGCAAGCACGGTATACCCGTTCTTCTGGGCGGTAGCTTCGCCGCCGCCTATAAGGCGGTCCGTGTTGTTCCTGCCCTGGAACAGGCCGTAATTGTTCTGCTGGATATCGGGACCTACATTCAGCCGGTACTTCAATCCTTCCGCCAGGTCTACCTCCCCATACAGGCTGGTAAAGAGGCGGAAGCGGGTCCTGTCCTCCACGCGGTTATCATCCTCGTAGTCCAGCAGGGCATTGGGCTGCTGGCTGTCGCCGGTGGGCAGGGTGATCAGCTTGCCGCTGGAGTCGTAGGGGGCCGCAATGGGCAGCATTTTAAGGGCGGCGCTCATGCCATTGTAGGTTTCCCCCCTGCGCTTGCTGTAGGAGCCGAGTAACGACACGCCGGCCCGGATGCGTTTGCTCACCTGCTGGTCCAGGTTCACATGCAGGTTGTAACGCTCAAAGCTTTGCAGCTCAAACACGCCCTGCTGCTTGTAGTAGCCGAGGCTTACCGCATATTTGGTCTTTTCATTGCCGCCGGATATGCCCAGGTTATGGGAGGTTTGCCAGCCGGTAGAGAGCATCAGGTCCTGCCAGTCGGTGTTCACCCCTCTTTTTACATTGGCATATTCGGTAGCGTTGAAGATCGCTGCATCGGAAGCATCGGGGTTGCTGTCATCATAATCCCCGATGGCGCGGTTAGCTTCCCGCCGCATTTCAATGTACTGGCTGGCATTCATCATATCCGTTTTGCCCAGGGTATTGATAATGCCGTAATCCGCGTTGTAGGTCACCTGCGTTTTGCCCGGCCTGCCGCGGCGGGTGGTGATGAGTATCACGCCGTTGGCGCCGCGGGAGCCGTAGATGGCGGTGGCGGAAGCGTCTTTCAATACATCCATGGAAGCAATGTCTGCCGGGCTGATATCATTCATGTTGCCGGCATATGGGATACCGTCTACCACGTACAGCGGATCGTTGCCGGCCGTAATGGAACGGTTGCCGCGCACGCGTACCCGCGGCTCGTCGCCCGGCTTGTTACTGTTGATCAGCACATCGATGCCCGCCACGCGGCCCTGCAGCGCCTGTTGCGGGTTGGTAACGGACACTTCCTGTATAGCTTTGGAATTGATGGAGGCGATGGAGCCGGTCACGTCCTTTCTTTTCTGGGCGCCATACCCCACCACCACTACTTCGTCCAGTTTTTTCAGGTCTTCGCCTAACTGGACGTCAATAGTAGTACGCCCGTTAATGGCCACTTCCTGCGAGGCATAGCCGATAAAGGAAAACACCAGCTTGCCCTGCGGATCGCTTACCTGCAGGCGGTAATGTCCCTGGCCATCGGTTTGGGTGCCGGAAGCCGTGCCCTTAACGGCTACGGTTACACCCGGCAGCGGGGTGCCGCCTTTGGCGTCTGTAACATTTCCCTGGATAACGGTGGTTTGTGCGTGGATGACGAGGCTATGGCATAGCAACAGGAACAGCCATACCCCCCCGGGTTTAAGCATGTTTTTCATAAGCGTGTTATTTCTGTTTAACGGTCAACGGTTTTTCATTCAGCAGTTTTTATATGGTAGCATGGTTTTGTGTAGAACAAGATATATAAAATCCGAGGGTTTTGCAAACGATTGCAAAAGAAATTATAAAGAAAAATTCAGACAGGCAGGATGAGCCCGGTTACTACAACTCCCGGATCCAGATATTGCGCCAGCGTACTTTAATGCCGCCGCCAGAGTGGATCTGCAGGGCTATCTGCCCGCTGCGGCTGCCTATTTTTTTGTCCGTGAGGGTGATCATTTGATGGCCATTGAGCCAGGTGGTGACCTTGTTGCCTTTTACGCGTATTTTCATGGTATTCCATTCGCCCATCTGCAGGTAGTGGTCTTTGTCTGCAGGGGGCTGTATGAGCCATCCCCGGCCGTAGGATTCATAGATACCGCCGGTATGCGACCCGGGAGGGGCTACTTCTGCCTGCCAGCCGGTTATTTTGGTGCCTTCTATGGAAGAATGGAAGAATACGCCGCTGTTGCCGTTGGCCTCCTGCTTAAAATCCAGGCTCAGCTCAAAATCCCTGAACTCCTGTTCTGTAGCCAGGTAGCCGTATTCTTTGTCCGGCCCGCTCTCGCATACCAGGTTGCCATTGTCCACATACCATTTCTCCGTACCGTAGATCTTCCAGCCGTCAAGGTTCTTTCCGTTGAAGAGGGTAGTGGCTTTCTGGGCAAAGGCGGCGGAGGCCATCAACAGGCATCCTGCTGCCAGCAGTCCGGCGTACAACCGTCCGCGTAGTGACGTGGTATTTTGCATAACAGGTATTTATTTACAGGCCGTTAAGATAATAAAAAAGGCCCGGCATCAACTGCCGGGCCCTATATTTTTTACGATAAACGACTGTTTTTAGCGGGCTACGTTCACCGCGCGTTTTTCGCGTATCACGGTTACCTTGATCTGGCCGGGATACTGCATTTCCGTCTGTATCTTGGTAGCGATGTCGAAGGAAAGGCGGTCCGCATCGTTGTCCGTTACCTTGTCGCTTTCCACAATCACGCGCAGCTCGCGGCCGGCCTGGATGGCATAGGCCTTTTCCACGCCATCGTGGGCCAGGGCCAGGTTCTCCAGGTCCTTGATACGCTGCAGGTAGCTCTGCATGATCTCGCGGCGGGCGCCGGGACGGGCGCCGCTGATGGCGTCACAGGCCTGCACAATGGGGGAGATCACGTACTGCATTTCCATTTCATCGTGGTGGGCGCCTACGGCATTCACCACGGCGGCGTGCTCACCATATTTCTCGCAGAGCTTGGCGCCCAGCAGGGCGTGGCTCAGCTCGGTCTCTTCATCGGGCACCTTGCCTATATCGTGCAGCAGGCCGGCGCGTTTGGCCAGCTTGGGGTTCAGTCCCAGCTCTGCCGCCATCACGCCGCACAGGTTGGCGGTTTCCTTGGAGTGCATCAGCAGGTTCTGCCCGTAGGAGGAGCGGAAGCGCATTTTACCCACCAGGCGTACCAGCTCCTTATGCAGGCCATGGATGCCCAGCTCTATCACGGTCCTTTCCCCGATGTCCATTACCTGCTCTTCCAGCATCTTCTTGGTCTTTTCCACCACTTCCTCGATACGGGCGGGGTGGATACGGCCGTCCTGCACCAGGCGCTGCAGGGAGAGGCGGGCAATTTCGCGGCGGAGGGGATCGAAGGAGGATAATACGATCGCTTCCGGGGTGTCGTCCACGATCAGGTCCACGCCGGTAGCGGCCTCAATGGCGCGTATGTTACGGCCTTCACGGCCGATGATCTGGCCCTTGATCTCGTCGCTTTCCAGGTTGAACACGGTAATGGCATTCTCAATGGTCTGCTCGGCCGCGGTACGCTGGATGGACTGTATGATGATCTTTTTGGCTTCTTTATTGGCTTTTGTCTTGGCGTCCTCGATGATCTCCTGGATATGGGCCAGGGCCTGTGAGCGGGCTTCTTCCTTCAGGCTTTCCACCAACTGGTGTTTGGCTTCTTCCGCGGTAAGGCCGGCTACTTTTTCCAGGCGGCGGATGTGCTCTTCCTGGTGTTTTTCCAGGTCGTTGCGCTTGATGGCTACCAGCTCCATCTGCCTGCCGAGGTTCTCCTTGATGGCTTCGTTCTCCTGTACCTGTTTCTGCACGTGCTCATGCTTCTGGTTGAGGCTCAGCTCTTTTTGCTTGATGCGGTTCTCTGCGTCGGCCAGCTTCTGGTTGCGCTGTATCACTTCCTTTTCGTGCTCACTCTTCATCTGCAGGTATTTCTCTTTGGCTTCCAGTAACTTGTCCTTTTTGAGGTTCTCAGCGCTTACCTGTGCATCCGATATGATCTTCTGTGCCTGTTGCTCTGCTTCCTGTATTTTGTGCTGCGTGTTCTTGGCAAAAATCACCTTACCTAACACAATACCAATGATCAACGCCACCACTGCGGCTATTGTCGTTATAAAAGTAATATCCATATAAAAAATTTAAAATTGAATATATATTGCATTCTTCGCCAGTTCCCATCTGGGGGGCGGTAGAACTTGACGCGCGAAAATAACAAAAATAATGTGCAGAAGTGCGGATAAGCGGATGTACAGATGAGCCGGAAGTACGCATGTACACAAGGCTCCAGGAAGGGTTAGTGAGTAACTTGTTTTATTTCAGATTGTTATGTATTTATGAAATAAATTTATATTACTACCTGTTATTCTGTTTTTCCAGCTATCGCTGTTCGTTTGCACATCATTTCAACTGTTCGTCTAACAACTCTTCCAGCCGTTGCAACTTTTCCTGTAAAAAAGGGGCCATGTCGGCCTGGGCCTTACCGCCGCTGGTCACCGGGTGGGTGGCGTACATAATAAGGGCCATGGCAATATAGTCCTGCAGGTCTTTACCGGCATAGGCCGTTTTGAATTCGATGATCTTTTCGTTCACCTCCTTCATGATCCGGCGCACGGCTTCCTCCTCCTCCGGTTTTATCTTGATCCGGTAGGAGCGGTCTGCCACTACTATGTTTACGGGGATCAGTTGTTCCATTGTCTTATCCGTTCAGCAGCGCAATGCACCTGTCTATTTCCCTGATATAATCATTGATCCGGTTGCGCATTTCCTTCTTAAATTCTTCGTCTTCTTCCGGGGTGGCAGGTTTACCGCCTGCAACGCCCGCTATTTTTGCAAGATGCAACTTTTCTTCCAGCATAGCAATAGTTTGCTGCTGCCGGCTGGTTTCCTGCTGTTGCAACTGGAGCTGCTCTTTCAGCAAAGCATTGTCCGCCTGCTCCTGCTGCAGTTTTTTCAGCAGGAGGAACAGTTTTTCCTCAATGCGTTGTATGTGTTGCTCCAATCCCATTAGCCCGTTATTTCCTGATCTGCGCCTGTAGCTGCGTTTCAAAAGCCTTTACCAGCTTGTCCATTACGGTGTCTATCTCCTTATCTGTCAAGGTTTTGCGGATGTCCTGGAAGGTAAAGCTCACCGCGTAGGATTGCTTGTTGGCGCCCAGTTTCTCACTCTCAAAAACGTCGAAAAGGTTGATATGTTGCAGCAAGGGCGATTTCACGGCCCGTGCCGTGGCTTCCACATCGGCAAAGCGCACTTTTTTGTCCAGCACCAGCGCCAGGTCTCTGCGCACGGCCGGGAATTTCGGGATTTCGCTGTAAAAGTTATCCTTTTTTGGCAAGGCGGCCAAAACGGCCTGCCAGTTGATGTCCGCAAACCATACCGGCTGCCTGATGTCAAACTGTTTCAGCTTTTCGGGGGCTACGGCGCCCAGCACCACCAGTTGCTGCCCACGGACCTTTATCTGCCAGGCATGCTGCAGGCCGGCTGTTTCCGCCTCCGCCCATTGCAGTTCCCTGATGCCCAGTTGGGCCAGTATGTTGCCCACGTATCCCTTCAGGTAGTAAAAATCTACCGGCGCTGCCTGGTACAGCCAGCTTTCCGGCCTTTTGCGGCCGGTGAGGTACAGGCTCAGGTGCTCGGTTTCCCCGTACTTGTTGTCCCCGGCAAGGGCGTAGGTCTTGCCGAATTCAAAGAACAGCAGGTCCTCGTTGCGCCGGTTCAGGTTATAGGCAATGCTTTCCAGGCCGGTCTCCAGCATGGAAGGGCGCATTACATCCAGGTCCGCGCTGAGGTTGTTGATCATTTTCACGGTACGCTCCAGCACTTCGGGCGGGAAGTATTTGCTGTTGGTGATGGAGTTCGTGAATATTTCATGGAAGCCGTTGGCGGCCAGGTAACCGGCTATTTTTTCCCGTACCGCTTCCCGGTCCGGCCTGGCGGTAATGGACGGTGTGATCAGCACCTGGGCGGGTATTTCAATATTGTCCAGGCCGTCTATTCGCATGATCTCCTCCACGATGTCGGCCGGGATGGAGATATCCGGCTTGCTGTAGGGTACGCTTACCCGCAGGCCTTCGGAATCAGTTTCCAGTATCTCAAATCCCAGGCTGCGGAGAATGTGCTGCACCTTTTGCGTGCCGTATTCCTTGCCGCTCAGCTTTTTAATATAGGCCCAGGTAACGCGCACCTCCGTTCTGGGTTTGGGCTGCGGGTACACGTCCGTTACAGGAGAAGCTACCCGGCCGCTGGCCAGCTCGCAGATGAGCGCGGCGGCCCGCTGCAGGGCAAAGAGGGTACCGGAAATATCCACTCCTTTTTCAAAGCGGGTAGCCGCATCCGTGCGCAGGCCGTGCCGGAAAGAGGTAGGCCGTATGCTGGCCGGGCTGAAGCAGGCGCTTTCCAGGAAAATGTTGCGGGTCTGCTCCGTAACGCCGGAATGCAGGCCGCCGAACACGCCGGCTATACACATGCCCTCCCCGTTGCCGTCGCAGATCATGAGGTCCGCTGCATCCAGCTTGCGCTCTTTTTCATCCAGCGTTACAAAGGGGGTGCCGGCGGGCAGGTTCTTTACAATGACCTCCCCTTTGGCGATGGCGTCTGCATCAAAAGCATGCAGGGGCTGGCCGGTTTCGTGCAGTATGAAGTTGGTAATGTCTACTATATTATTAATAGGCCGTACCCCGATGGCCAGCAGTTTGTTGCGCAGCCAGTCCGGCGAGGGGGCGGTTTGCACCCCGGTAATGGAAATACCGCTGTAACGGGGGCAGGCGGTGGTGTTCTCCACCATTACGGCGATGGTAAGGGGCGCGTCTGCTTTGGGCAGCTCCAGCAGGGCCGGCAGCTTTACCTGGTACCCGGAGGTGTTTTCCAGGTTATTAAAGTAGGCGCATACGTCGCGGGCCACGCCTATATGGCTCATGGCATCCATGCGGTTGGGCGTGAGCCCTATTTCGTATACCCAATCCTGTACGGGATTGAACACGTTCCGCGCAGGGGTGCCGGGCTGCAGGGCGGCGTCCAACACCATAATGCCGGCATGGCTGCTGCCCAGGCCTATCTCGTCTTCGGCGCAAATCATGCCTTCACTTTCTTCTCCGCGTATTTTCGCCTTTTTCATGGTGAGCGGCTCCCCGGTTACGGGGTAAATGGTGGCGCCGATGGGGGCTACCACTACTTTCTGCCCGGCGGCTACATTGGGCGCGCCGCAAACAATGCGCAGGGGCGTGCCGTTGCCGGTATTAACGGTAGTGAGCTGCAGCTTGTCGGCATTGGGATGCCTGTCCACGGTCAGCACTTCACCTATCACCAGCCCTTCCAGGCTGCCTTTGATGGATTCGAACTGCTCCAGGCTTTCCACTTCCAGGCCGATAGCGGTTAAAATAACGGACAGTTCCTCCGGTGACGGCTGTACCGGCAAATATTCACAAAGCCAATTGTAAGAAATAGTCATTTGATCAGTTAATAAAGTGGTGTAAAGATAATATTAATGTGCGGATGGCGAATGTGGCATATGCCCCTCGAAAAAATGTGAATTACCGGGCAAGAAAATTGTGGAAAATCTTTTTGCACAAAGTGTGTGAATAATCGGAGATTTGCAGGGTACTTTTATGCTTATTGGTGGAAAACCGGATACCAGTCAGTGGATAACTGTCATTTTGCGTGTGTATAACCTGTGAATGCGGTTTGATAAAAATAGTCCGGTCATCGTAGGGCTTTAATGGAAAAATGCCGTTACCTTAGTTTTTACGGCTCAAAAAAGTTTACAATTTCATAAAGAAGAATTAATACTGGAATGCGAAAAAAATTGTAAAGCCTCGGGGGTATAAAAGCCATGACAGTAATCGATTTCATTCATTTTTTTTAATTCATTGAACATAAATGGATCTCAATCTAAAGAAAGACCGTAATAATGTACGTAGAAAGCCGTCCATTGATGTGTCCTCCATGGTGTACGGAAAAATCCCTCCCCAGTCCAGGGATATGGAAGAAGCGGTATTGGGCGCCATTATGCTGGAAAAAGGGGCTTTTGACACGGTAATCGAGATCCTGAAGCCGGAGTGCTTTTACGTGGAAGCCCATCAGCGGATATTCGCCTCCATGCAGCGCTTAGCCGCCAAATCCATGCCGGTGGACATTCTCACCGTGGTGGAGGAACTGAAGTCCTCCGCAGAGCTGGACATGATCGGGGGCCCCTTTTATGTAACCCGCCTTACCAACACCGTTGTATCTTCCGCCAATATTGAAGCGCATGCGCGCATTATCCTGCAGAAGTTCATCCAGCGGGAGCTGATCCGCATTTCCGGGGAGATACTGAGCGAGGCTTACGAGGATACAGCCGATGTATTTGACCTGCTGGACGGGGCGGAATCCAAGCTGTTCGAGATCACCAACAACCACCTGCGGAAGAACTATGACTCCATAGACCGGGTGCTGGTGAACACCATGAAACGTATCGAGGACCTGCGCAACAAGGGCGACGATATTACCGGGGTGCCTTCCGGCTTCCCCTCGCTGGACAAGGTGACCTATGGCTGGCAGCCTACGGACCTTATCATTCTGGCCGCCCGTCCATCCGTGGGTAAAACAGCCTTCGCGCTGAACCTGGCGCGTAATGCGGCGCTGCACCCCCGCTTTCCCAAAGGCGCGGCCATCTTCTCCCTGGAAATGTCGTCCGGGCAGATCGTACAGCGTATCCTGTCCGCCGAGTCGGAGATAAAGCTGGAAAAGATCGCCCGCGGCAAGCTGGAAGAGTATGAGATGAAGAAGCTGATGACGCATGGTATAGAACGCCTGGCCAAAGCGCCCATCTTTATAGACGATACCCCGGCGCTCAACATCTTTGAGTTGCGCGCCAAATGCCGCCGCCTGGTGCACAACCACGGCGTAGGCGTTATCATCATAGACTACCTGCAGTTGATGAGCGGCGGCGGCGAAGGCCGTAACAGCAACCGTGAGCAGGAGATCAGTAAAATATCCCGCGACCTGAAGGGCCTGGCCAAGGAGCTGCATGTACCGGTGATCGCCCTTTCCCAGTTGAGCCGTGACGTGGAAAAGCGGAAGGACGGGAACAAGATGCCCCAGTTGAGCGACCTGCGCGAATCCGGCGCCATTGAGCAGGATGCGGACATGGTATGCTTCCTGTACCGCCCCGAGTACTACGAGATCACCACCAATGAAATGGGTGAATCCAACAAGGGCGAGACCCACGTGCGTATAGCCAAGCACCGTAACGGCCAGTTGGACACCATCAAGCTGCGCGCTGTACTGGAGTTCCAGCGTTTTGAGGACGACGGCAGCCTGGAAGGCGGCGGTGGCTTCAGCGGCGGCGGTGGCCCCAGTCCGTTTGCCGGCATGCGCCCGCAGGGCGGCGGCGACGAGGCCAAGCTGTACATCCAGAAAGGGTCCAAGATGAACGATATGGACTTTGAGGATGAAGGGCTGGAAGACGCTCCGTTCTAATTTAAATGGAGAAAGAAGAAGGGAAAAAGGAGAAAGGGGCATATCTTTTCTCCTTTTTCCCTTCTTCTTTCTCCCTCTTCTTTCTTCGTTATGCTTAACAGATACAAACCGTATTATAAAGACAATTTCCGTTTAGCCTATCCTGTAGTGATCTCCCAATTGGGGCATACCCTGGTAGGCCTGTCGGACAGCATTGTGATCGGCCATACCGGGGAGGTGCCGCTGGCGGCCGTATCCCTGGGCAATAGCATCTTCACGGTGTTCATGGTTACCGGCATCGGTATGTCTTACGGGCTTACGCCGCTGATAGCGCAGGAAAACGGGCGGGGTAACCGCGCCTATTGCGGGTGCCTGCTGAGCCAGAGCCTGCTGATCAACCTGGTGACCGGCCTGCTGCTCTGCGCGGTGATCATTACCGGCAGCTACTACATCCATTTGCTGGACCAGCCGCCCGCCGTGGCGGCGCAGGCACGGCCTTTCCTGCAGTTCCTGGGCATTTCCTTCCTGCCGCTGATGGTATACCTTTCCTTTAAGCAGTTTGCAGAAGGGCTGGGATTTACCCGGCAGGCCATGAACATCAGCATTGTAGGCAACGTGATCAATGTGCTGCTGGGCATTACCCTGGTGTACGGCCTGTTTGGCCTGCCGCGTATGGGCGTGATCGGGGTAGGCATTGCCACGCTTACGGACCGGTTGCTGATGGGGGCCAGCATGGCGCTGTACGTGCTGCGGGCGCGCCGTTTCAAGCCCTACCTGCAGCAATTTCATTTCAGGGACGTGTCCCGCGCCACTATCCGCAAAATACTGGGCATTGGCACGCCGGTGGCCCTGCAGTATATTTTCGAGGTCAGCGCCTTCAGCGGAGCGGTGGTGATGGTGGGCTGGATAGGCGCCCGGGAGCTGGCGGCCCACCAGATCGCCATCAGCCTGGCTACGATGACCTATATGATGGCCAGCGGCGTATCGGCCGCAGCGGGCATTAAAAGCGGCAACCACCTGGGCGCCGGCCAGTTCCGGGAGCTGCGCTTGTCCGCCATTGCCAGCTACCACATGGTGCTGGTGCTGATGGGCGCTGCCGCGCTGGTGTTTATGCTGGGCAACACCCTGTTGCCCCGCCTGTACATACAGGAGCCGGCGGTGATCGCCATTGCCAGCCACCTGCTGATCATCGCCGCTTTTTTCCAGTTGTTTGACGGTACGCAGGTCGTGGGGCTGGGCATTCTGCGGGGTATGGGCGATGTAAAGGTGCCCACTATTATTACCCTGCTGGCTTACTGGGGCCTGGGCCTGCCGGTGGGCTACCTGCTGGGTATCTACTTGGGTTACGGCATACAGGGCATCTGGTGGGGACTGTTACTGGGGTTGCTGGTGGCATCGGTGCTGTTATTCGTTCGGTTTCAGGTTAAAACAAAAAAATTATAATTAATAATTAATAATCGCTATGCAATGTTTTATGAAGGCAATCATGTCCGACCGGAACTACAAATACTGCAATGTTATGTTGAAACCCCGCTTTATTATTACTAATTCTTAATTTTTAATCATTAATTGTGTTATGGAACTGCCTGTTTTCTATGCGAAGGCACTAATGCCGGGGGAGGATACTTACACGATGGATGAAGCTACCTCCAAATACTGCATACAGGTGCTGCGCCGGGAAAAGGGGCAGCCCGTACTGCTCACCAATGGCCGGGGGCAGCAGTTCACCGCCGCTATTCTGGACGACAACCGGAAGAAGTGCATGGTGCAGGTAAGCGGCCATACCACTGTTCCCCCGCCGGCGCCGGCATTACGTATAGCCATTTCATTTACCAAGAATGCTTCGCGTATAGAATGGTTCCTGGAAAAGGCTACGGAAATAGGTGTGCAATCCATCATCCCCCTGCTGACCCGGCGCACGGAAAAGGAAAAGTTCAAAACAGAAAGGCTGGAGAATATACTGGTGGCCGCCATGCTGCAATCGCAACAGTCCTGGCTGCCGGAGCTGGCTGCGCCCCTTACTTTTGAAGCGCTGGTGCAGGAAAGCGCTGTGCCCCAGCAGTTCATTGCCCATTGCCAGCCGGAGCAGAAAACGCCCTTACAGCAGGCCATGCAGCCCGGCAGGGATACGCTGATATTAATAGGTCCGGAGGGGGATTTTACACCGGAGGAAATAAGCCTGGCCCTGGAACGGGGCTTTCAGCCGGTATCCCTGGGTAATACCCGGTTGCGTACGGAAACAGCGGGCGTGGTGGCTTGTGTGCTGATGAATGCGGTGAATGGGTGAATGCCACACGTTAATCTCACTCCTCCGGTTTCGGTTCCCGCAGTTCTACCGGCGGCGCGGACTTTTTCCGTATGGCCATGTTCAGCAGCTCCACACCAAAAGAAAAGGCCATGGCAAAATAGGCGTAGTTCTTCAGGTGCAGCTCATGGGCCTTTTCCGCATTCCAGCCTTCGATGATCAGGATGCCGCCTACCATTACCAGGAAGGAAAGGGCCAGCATTTTCAGCGTGGGATGTTTATGAATAAAGTTACTGATGCGGGGCGCGAACAGGAACATGACGATCATGGCGATGACTACGGCGATGATCATGATGGGCACGTGCTTGGCCAGTCCCACCGCTGTAATAATACTGTCAAATGAGAATACCAGGTCTATCAGTATGATCTGGCCTACCACGTTCAGGAGGGTAGCCCCAGCCTTGGCCTTGCCCTTTGCATTCACCTCTTCCTCGCCTTCCAGCTTGTGGTGGATCTCCATAGTGGTTTTTACCAGCAGGAACAGCCCGCCTCCCAGCATGATAAGATCGCGGAGGCTGAAACCATGGCTGCCAATGTGAAAGAGCGGATTTACCGCCCTTACGATATAACCGATAAACAACAACAGGGTAACGCGGACGGCTATACCGGTGATCATCCAGATGCGGCGGGCCTGCAGCCGCTTGTGCGCCGGCAGCCGGTTCATAACGATAGAAACGAAAATAACGTTGTCAATGCCAAGCACTACTTCCAGTACCACCAGCGTCAGCAGGCTGATGAGCGATTCAGTTGTTAACAAGTATTCCATAGTAATTTTATTTATCAGCTAAACCTGTGCAGATATTTTTCACAATAGCCGGCCCCTCATATATAAAACCGGTATATACCTGTACCAATACCGCGCCGGCCGCCAGTTTCTCCCTGGCGTCGTCTGCAGTAAAGATGCCGCCCGCCGCAATAATGGGAATTTTTTTCCCGGAACGTTCATATATATACCGGATCACGGCAGTGGCTTTGTCCTTTACCGGCAGCCCGCTCAGGCCGCCTGCACTCATGGCGGTTACCTCTTCCGCCGGGGTTTGCAGCCCTTCGCGGCTGATGGTGGTATTGGTAGCTACAATGCCGGCCAGGCCGGTTTCCTGCACAATTTCTATGATATCGTCCAGTTGCTCATGGCTAAGGTCCGGCGCTATTTTCAGCAGGATGGGTTTGGGCCTGCTTTTCTGGGTATTCAGCAACTGCAGGTGGTGCAGCAGTTGCTTGAGCGGCTCTTTTTCCTGCAACGCCCGCAGGTTGGGAGTATTGGGTGAGCTGACGTTTACCACGAAATAATCCACTACGTCAAACAGGGCGTGAAAGCATTTTTCATAATCGCTCACCGCTTCTTCGTTCGGGGTTTGTTTGTTCTTCCCGATGTTGCCGCCGATGATAATACCGGACCGGCGTTTTTGCAGTCTTTTGGCCGCTGCTTTGGCGCCTTCGTTATTAAAGCCCATGCGGTTGATCAGCGCCTTGTCCGCCGGCAGGCGGAACAGGCGGGGCTGCTCATTGCCGGGCTGCGGCAGGGGGGTAACGGTGCCGATCTCCACGAAGCCAAATCCCAGCGCCGCCAGTTCATCGGTGTACTTTGCATCTTTATCAAAACCGGCCGCCAGCCCTACAGGATTGCGGAAGCGAAGCCCCCACAGCTCCCTTTCCAGGCCTTTGCCCTTAGGAGCCCAGCAGGCCCGGATCAGCTTCTTGCCCAGGGGCAGCCCGTGCAGCAGCTTCAGCCCACGCATAACGGCATGGTGAATATTTTCCGGCGGAAAGCAGAATAGTAATTTCTTGATAAGATGGTACATGTGCGCTGCAAATATAATAAATGTGATGATGTATAGCGGCACACTGGCACATCACGACTTTATTCCTATTTTTGAGCCTGAAATAGAAATGTGCTGCCCGTCTGAACCGTTTGATCATCAAAAAAATGTGCTGATAATCTATGTCGTTTACCGGAAAGCTGCTGCTGGGAATGCTGCTTGGCCTCCCTCTGCAGGTGCTGGGCTGGGACTGGCATACCAAGGTGACTGTTATCCTAAGGGATCAACCCCTGCTGGCCGCCTGCCAGTTGCTGGAAGAGCAATATGGCATCCATTTTTCGTATAGCCGTGACGTAGTGAACCTTTCCCACCGTGTTACCATCAAAGCCCGTAACAAATCCCTGAAAAAGGTAATAGCGGCCTTAATGGACCCCTATGATATTGCATATGAGCGTATCGGCAACCAGATCGTATTAACAATGAGACCTACGCCTCTGCGTACCATCAGCGGCTATGCGGAAGATGCCCGTACCGGTGAAAAGCTGATAGGGGCCACCGTCTACTGCCCGGCGCAGCAGGCCGGCACCGTTACCAACCAGTACGGCTTTTACAGCCTTACCCTGAAGAAGGACACCAGCAGTCTGCTGGCGTCTTACGTGGGATATACGCCGCAGCGCTACCCGCTGCCGGCATCCGGGGACCGGCATATTACCATGGCCCTGCAGCCCCGCAACAGCCTGCAGGAAATAGTGATCACCGAGCATATGCAGCCTCATTTACAGGAGCAGACCCAGATGAGCAAGGTAAATATCGCCGTATCAGAGGTAAGGGCCATGCCCAAACTGCTGGGCGAGGCGGACGTAGTAAGGACCATCCAGAGCCTGCCCGGCGTTACCGGCGGCTCCGAAGGTACCGGCGGCATGAGCGTGCGCGGTGGCAGCCCGGACCAGAACCTGGTACTGCTGGACGGTACGCCGGTATTTAATTCCTCCCACGTGTTCGGCATTTTTTCTGTGTTTAACCCGGATATTGTAAAGAACGCGGACCTGTACAAGGGCGCTTTCCCGGCCCGCTATGGCGGCCGCTTGTCCTCCATCGTGGATATTTCCATGAAAGACGGGGATATGAAGGCTTTCCACGGGGATGTTTCCATCAGCACCATTGCCGCCAAATTTATGGTGGAAGGGCCACTCTGGAAAGACAAGACCTCTTTCATTATATCGGGCCGCCGCTCTTACCTGGATATCCTGGCAAAGCCGCTGATAGGCGAGGCGTTTGGTGACGGAGAGAACGGCGACCTGTTTGCTTTTTTTTACGATGTGAATGTCCGGATCAATCATATCTTTTCCCCGAAGGACCGCATTTACCTGAGCGCTTTTGGCGGGGAGGACGCCGTGAGCCTGAAACAGGAATATGATTATGAAGACGCCACGCCGCCGGTGCAGAAGCAGTACCGGGAAAACAGCAAGTTCAAGCTGGGATGGGGCAACCTTACCGGCACGCTGCGCTGGAACCATGTGTTCAACCAGCAACTGTTCTCCAATGTTACGTTCAATTACTCCCAGTACTTCTTCCTTACGCAGTACAATTACCACTATGAGGCGCTCAACATTGATGAAAGGTCTGACCTGTACGGGAGGTACCATTCCCGCGTGCAGGCGGCAGTGGGCAAGATCGATTTTGACTACCGTCCCCGGCCGGACCATGCTATAAAGTTCGGCCTGGGCTCCACGACGCATATTTTCAAACCGGGAACGTATTATTTCGAGGATCACTCCGATGCGCAGTCGCCCCCGGACACCTCTTATAACAACTTCAATACGGTAGGCGTGGAAATGGTGATGTACGGGGAGGACGACTGGCAACTGACCAAAAACCTGCATGTGAATACCGGCCTGCATGCTGCGGGCTTCCTGGTGGAGAACCGCTTCTACCTGTCCATACAGCCGCGCCTGGGCCTGCGCTACCTGCTGCCGGGAAACTGGGCCCTGAAGCTGGCCTACACCCATATGAGCCAGCCCCTGCACCTGCTTTCCAACAATACCACTACCCTGCCTACAGACCTCTGGGTGCCTTCTACCCGGCGGGTAAAGCCCATGCTGTCCAAACAGGTGACCCTGGGTGTTGCCAAAACCACCCCGGATAACCAGTACGAGTTCTCGCTGGAGGGGTACTACAAAAACATGAATAACGTGATCGAGTATACGGAGGAGGCCAACATCTTTACCGCCGCCGGGGAAAAGTGGGATGAGCAGGTGATCATCGGCAAGGGGCGCAGCTATGGGGCGGAACTGCTGATGGAGAAAAAGCAGGGCAAAACCCGCGGGTGGATAGGATATACCCTGGCCTGGTCTACCCGCCGGTTTGCGGAGGTGAATGAGGGGCGCACCTTTCCCTACAAGTATGACCCCCGGCATACCATAGAGCTGGTGTTTGTGCAGCATCTGGGCAAGCGCTGGGAGCTTTCTGCCAACTGGCAGTTTGCCACCGGTATGCCGCTTACGCTGCCGGTAGCTTCCCATGAGGGTATTACGGAGCCTTCGCCTTACGACCCGGACCAGGAGCCGCCGCCCCGGGTGGATGTATTGGGGCCGCGCAACAGCTTCCGGGCGGCCAGCACCCACCGGCTGGATATTGGCATTACCTACACCAAAAAGAAAAAGCACTGGACCAAAAGCTGGAATTTCAGCCTGTTCAATGCCTATAACCAGCAGAACCCGTTCTATTACTATGTAAGAACAGATCATGAAGAGCAGGAGAGAAAGCTGGCGCAGGTAACGCTGCTGCCGATCATGCCCAGCATTACTTATGCCGTGCGTTTTTAAAATGAATGAGCTATGCGCGCAATTATCGTTTGTACGTTAACGTTGTTGATGCTGTCCGTGGCCTGCCGGCAGGACGCCGACCTGCACTTACCCTATGAGGGCGACAGGATCGTAGTGAATACCTTTATCCAGGCAGACAGCCCGGTGTATATCCGGGTAACCCGCAGTGAGCCGGTGGCCGTGCTGGACGACCTGCAGTTTGACGAGTTGCCGGATGCACAGGTGGCATTGCTGGAAAACGGGGCGCCGTTTGCACCGCTGCACTGGCAGCAGATAAACGGGCGGGGATATTTTGTATCGGAACTGCCTGCCAGGCCGGGGCAACGTTATACCGTTACCGCAACGGCAACAGGGCTGACGCCGGTGAGCGGATCGGACAGCCTGCCCGCGGAGCCGGTGGTGCATAGCCTGAGCGCCCTGCGAACGGCCAACAGCATCCGCTTTATCCTGGAAGACCCGGCAGCGGCAACCAATTATTACCGTATCCGCCTGTATAAGGCAGACAGTGTGGATGGCGTTATACAACCCTACCAGAAAATAGATTTCCGGCTGGACCCTGCTTACAATAATAACTTCGCGGATATTGTCAGCGATTCCTACTACAAGGATGTGGTGATCCATGATGAGCGGATCGCGGGAAAGGAGGTGCTGCTGGTGCTGCAAACCCAGCAGCAGGTCAACTATGATTATGTTGTGGCGGAAGTGGCCGGGCTATCGGAAAGTGGCTACAGGTACCTGCAAAGTCTTAACAACCAGGTGGAGAACGGGCAGGATAGCACCAATATACTGGGACAACCGATAAAAGTGTATACCAATATTGAGAACGGCTATGGCATTGTGGCCGGCCTGCACGCCCGCCGGATCCATTGCCGGGTACGGTAGCCTTATTTACCGGTGTGATACCGGTTCATCACCTCGTTGATCTTGCAGGAGAATTTAACGCATTCTGTAATGATCACTGCTTCCAGCTCTTTGTACCCGGCTGATTCCAGGTGGTAGATCTGCGGGTACACCTCTTCAATTATTTTTTTGGTGGCGGCGATCAGGCCGTCCTGCATATTCACCAATTGTTGTTGCTCGTACATTGCTTCCTGGTAAAGTGGCGATAGGGGGTCCAGAATTTCATCCCAGTCCATAAGATACAGTTTAAGTTGATAGATGCATAGAAATAAGAAGTAGGGGGTAGGATGTAGGACGTAGGAAAGTGTTCCGCTGTGATCATCCTATTTTCTACATCTTACTTCCTACTTCGTGCCTCATATCTTTAAGAACAATCCGAAGGCGGTTTGGTTCATCGGAATGTTTTTCTTTTTGCGTAAATACCCCGGTTTAAATTCCCGATTTGATCAATGTTTTACATTTGCGTGACGTAGCTTTGTTGTACTCCTTTACTCCGCCGATATAATATGAAGTAAGATATCAGAAGTATGAGGTAGGATGATCTTAGCGAAACACTCTCCTGCGTCTTTACTTCCTGCTTCATATTTCATACTTCATTCTTCCTGTTTTCCCGTGGTCCGGTACATTGTACAGGACGCGGTATATTTTCCCCATAAAATGCTTGCCGGAGCATGGCGGAGTAAAGTGCTCTGGTGGGTGGTGGTTGGCCTGAACCCCGGGTAGGGTCAACCATTCATTCTATAACTTATATACATAGCTCAAACAACTAATTACTTATGCAACTTAAAAGGCTACGGCCCACCATTATACTATTTGCTGCCTGCCTGCTGCTGAGCACTGCTGCTGCTGCCCGTGAGGGGTACCAGCGCATCGTTTCCCTGAACGGCACCATTACGGAAATTATCTGCGCGCTCGGGTTTGAGCAGCAACTGGCAGGAGTAGATGTGACCAGCACCTATCCCGCTACCGTACAAAAGCTGCCCAAAGTGGGCCATAACCGCAACATCTCTGCAGAGCCCGTACTGGCCTTGCGCCCGGACCTGATCCTGGCTACCGCCAATTTCCTCCCGCCTGCTGTGATCGATCAATTCAAGCACACGGGTGTCAAAACCGTGGTGCTGGAGCAGGAATATTCCGTGGAGGGCACTAAAAAGCTGATCCTGGAGGTGGCCGCCGCGCTGCAGGCGCCTGGTAAAGGAGAAGCCCTGTGCCGGCAACTGGACAAAGAGCGGCAGGCGCTGCACATTGTACAGCAGTCCAAAAAGGTATTATTTATCTACGCGCGCGGCGCCGGCACCATGATGGTAGCCGGCAGGGAAACCCCGCTGGACAGGATCATTACGCTGGCCGGCGCGCACAATGCCGCCACCGGTTTCAGGGATTTCAAGCTGCTGACCCCGGAAGCCCTGGTGGCCGCCAACCCGGATGTAATACTGCTGTTTGACACCGGCCTGCAAAGCCTGGGTGGTGTGAACGGTTTGCTGAAAGTGCCCGGCATCCCGCAAACCACGGCCGGCAAAAAACAGAAGGTAGTGACCATGGACGGGCAATTGTTGTCCGGTTTCGGGCCGCGGCTGATCCAGGCCATCCGGGAATTATCGGAAAAGATCAACGCCTGAGGGGAGGACCGTTTACATGAAGAAGCGTGTACAAGGGATCAGCAGCATTAGCCTGCTGGGCATCTTATTGCTGCTGGTGATCATTATTGCCACCGGCACCGGGGCCATGCAGATGTCGCCCCTGCAGGTGATCGCCATTTTACTGGAGCAGGCCGGCATCCGGTTGCCGGTGGCGTACCCGGAGCAGATGATCGCGGTATTGTGGGTCATTCGCCTGCCGAGGGTGATACTGGCCGTATTGATAGGCGCGGGCCTGGGCATAGCGGGCGCCTCCCTGCAGGGCCTTTTCCGGAACCCGCTGGCAGATCCTGCACTGATAGGCGTCAGCGCCGGTGCGTCGGTCACGGCAGCTATCATGATCGTGCTGCAGCCCTGGCTGTTTGCAGTACATGCAGGGCAGTCCGCCGGTATATGGCAAAGCTATGCGCATAACCTGGTCACTTTTGCCGGCGCTATCGTAACGGTGTGGATCGTTTTTCGTATATCCATTTACGGTAACAGGGCCATTGTAGCCGTCATGCTGCTGGGAGGCATTGCCATCAATGCGCTGTGCGGCGCTTTTACCGGCCTGATGACCTATGTGGCGGACAACGAGCAATTGCGCAGTATCACTTTCTGGACGCTGGGCAGCCTGGGAGGCGCCAGTTGGCAAACGGTCGCCGCCGTGCTGCCTTTTGTGCTGGTGCCGCTGCTGCTGCTGCCACGGATGGCGCCTGCGCTGAACGTGTTTGCCCTGGGCGAGCGGGAAGCCATGCACAGCGGGGTGAAGGTGAGCACGCTGAAAACACAGTTGATCATCTACTCCACCATGGCCGTAGCAGCCGGCGTGGCTGTGGCAGGCATCATCGGTTTTATAGGCCTGGTAGTGCCGCATATGATACGGCAGCTCACCGGCCCGGATCACCGGGTACTGCTTCCCTGCGCCGCCCTGGCAGGTGCGGTGCTGCTAACCGTGGCTGACCTGCTGAGCCGCACCATGATAGCGCCGGCGGAGCTGCCGGTGGGTATCATTACCGCTATTGCCGGCGCGCCGGTGTTCATCTGGCTGATATTAAAAGAGAAAAGAACAATGACCATATAATGCTGCTTGTAAAAAATGTATCGCTGACATTGGGCCGGTCCCGCATACTGGAGCAGGTGCATGTGCATGCCCGGCCGGGGGAGCTGTGCGTGCTGATGGGCGCTAACGGCGCCGGGAAGTCCACCCTGCTGCGCACCATTGCCGGCGAGTATATGCACTACCAGGGCAGCATTGCGCTGAACGGGCGCGAGCTGCACGCTATTCCGGCGGCGGAGCAGGCCAGGCAGCGGGCAGTGCTGTCGCAGCACCTGGCCCTGCAGTTGCCCTTTACAGCGGCGGAAGTGGCCGGTATGGGGCGTTATGTATACCGGGGGGAGGCAGGTGCGCAGGACAAAGCCATTGTTACCTATGCCCTGCGCCTGCTGCAGGTGTACGACCTGAAAGACCGGGCCTACACCACGCTGTCCGGCGGGCAGCAACAACGGGTGCAGATGGCGCGGGTGCTGGCCCAGTTGCTGGAAGCGCCGGACCTGCATGCTACTGATTATACCGGGCGGAAAATGCTGCTGCTGGACGAGCCGGTAACGGGAATGGATATACTCCACCAGCAATTGTCCCTGCAACTGGCGGCGCAACTGGCCCGGCGGGGAGTGCTGGTGCTGGCCGTGCTGCATGATTTCCAGTTGGCCGCTGCTTATGCACAGCGCATCATCATGTTGCAGCAGGGCCGCGTACAGGCGCAGGGGCCGGTGGACGAGGTGCTGACCGCTGCGCATATCCGGGACTGTTTCGGCGTGGAAGTGTCTGTGCTGCATCACCCGCTTTGCGCCTATCCCATGGTGGTGACCAACACCGCCGCTACCTTATTTTCATCATCTGCCGATAAGGCAATAAAAGTATGTTAAACAACATGAGCACAACAACTACATCCCACCTGAGAGAACAGTGGATGGCCTTCCGGCAGCAACATCCGAAAACACGTATCCGGGACGCCGCGCATACCCTGCAGGTAAGCGAAGGCCAGTTGATAGCCGCCTGCACCGGTCCGCGGGTGATACACCTGCGGCACGATTTTCCCGCATTGCTGCAGCGGATGCCGGCGCTGGGAAAGGTAATGGTGCTGACCCGTAACGAAAGCTGCGTGATAGAGCGGAAAGGCATATTTGAAGACGTACGCGTGGAAAGCCGGCATGTAGGCGTAGTGGTAGGTAAGGATATTGACCTGCGCATGTTCTTCTCCAAATGGACATATGGTTTTGCCGTGCAGGACGATGCCGCGCTGGGATTTAAAAGGAGCCTGCAGGTATTTGACGGGCAGGGCCATGCCGTGATCAAGATATACGCCCTGGCAGCAACCGTGCTGTCAGCCTGGGAACAATTGGTGCAGGACTTTACCGCAGCTACGCAACCGGACAACATCGCCCTGCTGCCGGCTGCTCCCGCTCCCGTATACGCGGAGCAGGTGGACGGGCGGGCCTTCCTGCAGGAATGGGCCGCGCTGCAGGATACGCACGATTTCTTTCCCATGCTGAAGCGCTATGATGTATCGCGCATACAGGCGCTGGAAATAGCGGAAGGGAAATTTGCCCGCCGCGTGGGCAACGACTGCGTAAAAACATTGTTGGAACAGGCGGCTGACACCGGGCTGGAGATCATGGTATTTGTCAGCAACCATGGCAACATTGAAATACATACCGGCCCGGTACACAACATACTGGAGATACCAGGCTGGATCAATGTTATGGACCCGGACTTTAACCTGCACCTGAAAACGGATGCTATTGCGCAATGCTGGGTAGTGGAAAAGCCATCCGCAGACGGCACCGTTACCTCCGTAGAGGTATTTGATGCCCGGCAGGAAATGATCGTGCAGTTCTTCGGCAAGCGCAAGCCGGGACACCCCGAGCTGCAGGCATGGAGGGAGTTGGTGGGAAGAATGTAAAATGTTAAATGCCAAATTTAAAATGTAAAAGTTTCCGCCGACTTTTATATTTAGCATTTTACACTTGAAATTTTACATTTTCTTTCCCTTTAGCGTAAATTCTTTTCCTGATTGGAGCATGCTGCATACGTACTACTGTCTATTTTTGTAATGCCACTCTCCGCCGGCATTTTTCATTAATAAATCTATTTAGCACTACATAGCTATTGCTATGCTATGAAAACCAATCTGCCAGGCCCGCTGTGCCGGCCGTAATGGCATGCGCATGGCGGGTCCGGGCAGGCCAATGGCGGCAGTGTGTATCTTAAACAAGCAACGTATGTGTGAGACAAGAACCCTGGCACAAACCGGGCTGGCGCATATCAGCCAGTGCCAGCATTGCAAGATGATCTTTTTATGGCATGCCAACCTCCTGCTGAGTTTTACGCCGGAGGATCTTTTACAGTTCAGGACAACATTGCTCCAGCGGAAATTTGACGATTACGCCCTGCCATTTCCGGATGCTGCGGATCGGGTGATCATGCATTCACCCTGCCACGACATCAGCTTCACCTTTACAAAAGCGGAATGGGCGGATATGCTGGCTGCAGTAGAAGAGGCTTTACTGATGCAGCAGGTGTATGCGTTGATCTGAGCGCAAAAACACAGGTATACTTATGAAACCGCGCATAGCATGCTTGCTTACAGGGACATGTTAGTGCAAGGTTCCATCCGGCAAATAAAAAAGACCAACATTAACAGATGAAAGTAAAAGGAGCGCTCCTCTTTGGCTGCCTGCTGTATGCTGTATGCAGCAAGGCCCAGGATACCGCTATTCAATTAAAGGACGTCGTGGTGACCGGCCAGTACCAGCAGCAGTCTGTCCGGCAGTCCGTGTACCGCATACGTACCATCAGCAGCGAGCGGATACAGTTAAGAGGCGCTACGGACGTACTGGGTGTATTGAACAGTGAGCTGGGCATCCGCTTTTCCAATGATGCCGCTTTAGGTGAAACCGATGTGGAGCTGATGGGCATGTCCGGCCAGAGCGTAAAAATATTGCTGGACGGCGTGCCGCTGGTGGACCGTGGCAGCACCCGGCAAAGCCTGAGCCAGATGGACATCAACACCATAGACCGCATAGAGATCGTGGAAGGGCCGATGTCCGTGGTATATGGTACGGATGCGCTGGCCGGGGTGATCAACCTGATCACCAAAAAAGGGAAGGGAGACCAACTGGCCGTAACGGCCCGCGTGCAGGAGGAAACCGTTGGTACAGAGTACAAGCCTTTCAATGGCAAGGGGCTGCATAACGAAAGCCTGGCCCTGCATTGGAGCCATCAGGGATGGTTTGCCAACGGCAGCTTTACGCGCAATGATTTTGGCGGATGGCAGGGGCAGTATACCGGCCGTAAAAAGGAATGGCATCCAAAGGATCAATGGTTGGGCGGCGCTATGCTGGGCTATAGCCACAATAACTGGGAGGCCTGGTACCGCCTGGATTACCTGGATGAAGATATCAGCAGCCTGGGCGACATCAATACCGGTAACTACCGCGCTACAGACCAGCATTACCTGACAGACCGTTATACGCACCAGGCCCAGGCCGCCTGGCAGTTGAATGAGCGGTTGAGCTTTAACGGCGCCCTGTCCTGGCAGGTTTACAAAAGAAGGACCCAAACCACCATTAAGGATTTTCAGGATAACACGGAAACGCTTTCCGCCGATGCAGGCGCGCAGGATGTATCCAAATTCAATACCCTCTTTTTCAGGACCACAGCGCAATACAAAGTATCCCCTAAAATAATGATGCAGCCGGGCATAGAGGTCCGGCGCGATGCCAGCAGCGGGCAGCGCATTGAGGGCGAGCCTGTGATCAGCGATTACGCTGTGTTTGTTTCTGCAGAGATCAAACCTGTAACGTGGATGAATATACGTCCTGGTATACGCTTCAGCAAAAACTCGGTGTATGACGCACCGCCGGCCATTCCATCCATTAATACCAGGTTTTCCCTGAACAAGCATATGGACCTGCGCCTGTCTTACGGGCGCGGGTTCCGCGCGCCGGCCCTGCGGGAGCTGTACTTTTATTTCTTTGACGCCAGCCATGCTATCCAGGGCAACCCTGACCTGAAGGCGGAATATTCCCATAGCGTGAACGGCTCCCTTAACTGGCAGGTGCCCGGTCGTGGCGCCCTCCGCTACACCGTAGCCCTGTCGGGCTTCTACAATCATTTTGATAACCTGATAGATATCGGGTATGACGCATCCGATCCTGCCATTAGCACCTATATCAATATAAATAAATTCAGGACCACGGGGGGCATGCTGGAGCATACGCTGCACTGGAAAGCGCTGCAGGCCTCCCTGGGCTTTTCTTATATCGGCCGGTATAACCGGTTTACAGACGACACCACCTATAATAAAACGTACCCCACACCGGCTTTTACCTGGACGCCGGAGGTGAATGCAAATATTACCTGGCATTTCAAACGCATGGGCGCCTCGCTCAGCGCCTTTTACAAGTACAGCGGCGCGCGTCCCACCTATGAACTGGCGGACATCGATAATGCTACCGTGGTGCGCCTGGCGGAAACAGCCGCTTTTCACTATGCGGATGTAACGGCCACCCAGCGCATCAATAAATTCCTTTCCGTGAACGGCGGCGTAAAGAACCTCTTTAACGTGGACCGGCTGCGCAATACCTCCCGTGATGTAGGGCAGGCGCACAGCACCGGCGGCCCGGTGCTGATGTGGTACGGCCGCTCCTATTTCCTGGGCCTCAGCTTCCGCTGGACAAAAAGCTAATACTGACATTTTAAAAATACACATAGCATGTATACAAACACTTACCAACAAACCACATTGAAGCGTATGCGCACTTTATTCCTGTCCCTGGCTGTAGCCGGCGTTTTCAGCGCCTGCAGTGACGATGATGATGTAACGCCCGTGATCCCGCCCTCCGAAGGCTCGCAAATGGAGCTGGACGGCGGTGGCGGCACCGGCGCGCCCAATTCCGTGTACGTGGATTTCAGCGCAGACAAACAGACCGCGGTGCCCCGCGTAAGCTGGAACCTGGGCTTTTATACCGGCAGCGATTACCGCGTGATCCTCAACTATACCTCCGCAACATCTGCAGTAGCGCTGGAAAAAACAGATATTACCCAGGTGAGCCTGGACGATACCGCAGGCGTCAGCCTGGCGCTGGGACAGGGGCAAGGCACCATGGACATGGTGGACGATGTATACGGCGACCTGGCAAAAACCGTGATTGCAGCGGTGTCCGCCACGGATGCCGATAACAAGGTATACCTGGTAAAACCGGAAACCGCCTCCGCTTCCGACCCGGCTACCTGGTATAAAGTAAAGATCAGCCGCAACGGTAACGGGTACAGGTTGCAATACGCGCTGTTGCCTGCTACCACTATACAAACGGCCGATATCAGTAAGGATGCGGACTACAACTTTACTTTTTACTCCCTGGAGACGAATCAGGTAGTAGCGGTAGAGCCTGAAAAGACAGCGTGGGATATACAATGGTCCTACGGCGTATACTTTGCAGGCGGCGGCAGCGCGGTCATCCCCTACCTGTTCTCTGATTTTGTATACACCAATACACTGGCCGGCGTGCAGGCAGCAGAGGCTACGGAAGAAGACGGTTTTAGCTATGACGCCTTTACCATTGCAGATGTAACGGACGCCAGGCTGGTGTACAGTGCCCAGCGTGACGCTATCGGCAGCAAATGGCGCGTGACCTCCGGCGGCACCGTCGGCATCAGGACCGACCGCTTTTATGTAGTGAAAGATCCCGCCGGCAATTATTACGCGTTAAAGTTTATCAGCGCCGGAATTGGCCAGGATGGCGGGCAGCGTGGCTACCCGGAGATCGAGTATAAACTGGTGAAGTAAATTCCAAATTCCAAATCCCAATCCCAAAACACCGGCAGTCCACCAATTATACTGAACCGTTAAGGTAGTTGAACGATTGCCACCATTTTGGAATTTGGGATTTGGAATTTCACTTTTTCCTGATTGCGTAAATTGTTTTCCCAATTTGTAATACAACGGGTTGTCCGCATCACTACTTTTGTAGTATTCTTATTTACTCCGCCCCCAGATTTACAGCAAATATTTTTTTTATCCTGAAAGCCAAATGCGTATCAGACCACTGTTACTAACCTTCCTATTGTGTATGGTTGCTTCGCGCGCCCTATGCCAGCAGGATACCATTACCCGCGTAAAGGACCTGCAGCGGGTAGAGGTAAAGGCCGACCGCATCCTGACCGCAGCGGATAAATTGCCGATGCCGGTCACCATCATCAGCAGGAAAATGATCGAGATGATGGGCAGCCGGCGGCTGGATGAAGTGCTGCGGGAGCAAACCGGCCTGGCCATTGTAAATGATATCGGCGCCGGCTCCCGGGCTGTGGGATTGCAGATGCAGGGCTTCAGCGCCGCCTATACGATGATACTGATAGATGGGCAACCCATGCTGGGGCGTAACTCCGGCAATTTTGACCTGTCGCGTATTACGGTGGCCAATATTGAGCGCATAGAGATCATCAAGGGCGCGGCCTCCTGCATGTATGGCGGCGATGCCATGGCCGGCGTGATCAATATCATTACCCGAAAGAATACGGGCCTTGCACAGGCCATGGCATTGTTGCGCTATGGCAGCAACAGCACAGCAGATGCGACCCTGGAAGGGGAGGCGCCCTTTGCCGGCAATAAAGGCGCCGCTTATTTTTCCGGCAACTATTACCGCACCGCAGGGTTCAATGTAAATCCTTACCTGGCCACCGGCACCACAGCGCCTCCCTATACCAGCTATACCTTGCAGGGCAGGGCGACTTACGATATAGATCCGTATAGCTCGCTTACATTTTCCGGGCGCTATGCCAGCCGTAGCTCGGTAAACGAGTTCAATTATTTTGTAACGCCCATGCGCGATGAGCTGACAGAAAGGGACGCCAACGGCACCCTGGCGTGGCAGCATCAATGGCGTGACAGCGCCAGCTTTAAAGCGCAGTATTACATCAGCCGTTATACTTCTACCCAAAGTATCGCCGATTTAAAAACGGATGCTGCCACGCAGTCCGCCGTATTCGGGCAGTACATGCACCGCCTGGAATTGCGGTCTGTATGCAAAACCGCCTTCGGTATGTCCGTTACCACCGGCATTGGCGGTATTTACGAGATATTGGACAATGCCGGCAGCCTGGGTACGCGCAGCATGCAGACCGGATTTGGATTTGCACAGGCGGAGTGGAAGACCAGTGAAAAGCTGCAATGGCTGGGTGGCGCCCGTTACGATCATCACAACCGCTACGGCGGAAAGCTGAGCCCCGACCTGGGGCTCCGTTATACGCCTGTAACGCCTGTCACTATCAGGCTGTCTGTAAGCAGTGGTTTTAAAACGCCGGACTTCCGGCAGCTCTACCAGTCATTTACCAATATGCAGGCCGGCTATACGGTGCTGGGCACCGAGGTGTTCGGCAGCAGCGTGAAAGCGCTGCAGGATGCCGGGCAGGTAGATACCATCTGGCCCGTAGCAGCCAGGGTAGCCGGGCTGAAGCCGGAGCGATCCTGGTCTTTCAATGCAGGTGTCACGTTCACGCCGGTACGAACCCTGAAGCTGGATGTGAATGCTTTTTATAACGACGTGCGCAACATGATCAATTCCACCCAGGTGGGCGTTAAAATAAACGGCGGCCAGTTGTTTTCCTATATCAATCTTGACCGGGTGCGGCTTACCGGGCTGGAGGCCGGTCTCTCCTGGGACCCGCTGCCCGGTCTGAGCCTCTCCGCGGGATACCAGTTGCTGTATGCAAAAGACAACGGTGTGCAGGACTCCATCCGCACCGGCGCCGGCAAATATGCCTGGATACAGGACCGCACTACCGATACGATGCCCCGGCGGGCGGCGGTACCGGACTATTTCGGGCTGGAGTACCGTTCCCGGCACATGGCCAACTGGCGGATATTCTATGAATATGCTCCCTGGGCCACCAGCGCTACTTTTCGCGTGCATTACAGGGGGAAGTACGGCTACGCTGATGCGAATAACAATAACTATATAGACCGCTATGATACGTTTGTGAACGGCTTCTTTCAACTGAGCGCATCCATGGAGAAGAAGCTGTGCCACCGGCACCTGTCCCTGCAACTGTCTGTGGATAACCTGCTGGACTATACGGACATGCTGATGCCCGGCATGCCGGGAAGGGTGATCATGGCCGGTATTTCCTGGAGATTTTTTAAAGACCAATAAACCCAACATGCAACGCATTCCCTCTATTACATTATGCTGTCTGGCCCTGGCGCTGTTACTGGCAGCCGCCTGTAAAAAGGATACCGTGACGGCCCCGGGGTATGAAGACGGCGTCAGCACGGTGATCTACGACCTGCCGGGCGACACCGGCACCACAGTGGGTGGCGACAGCGCCCGCCCCTTCAGGGATTTCTATTTCAATTTCAGCGAACGCCGGAAGATAACCGATACGGCCGTGAAGCAAACCCTGGACTGGGATATCGCCTTCACGGATATCTATAACTCCATGATCGCTGTTAACAGCGGCGCCAACAAAAAAAGCCCGGGATACGGCGGTGCCGGCAAAGGTGCCATCGTGTATTATGACAAGCCTTATGCCAGCATAACAGAAGCGCCATCCGATGAATACTTTGCCGCCAATGACCTGGGCCGTATCGGCTGGGATGGCTATCCTACACCGGCAGACAAGGGATGGTACTTTTATACGCTTACCACGCACATCGCGGTACCGCTGCAGAACCGGACCTTCGTGTTGCGCACCGCTTCCGGTAAATACGCCAAGCTGGAGATCATCAATATTTACAAAGGCAACCCGCCGGCCGTAACGGACATGATGTGGCCCGTGCCCTATTTCACCTTCCGCTACTATGTGCAGGAGAACGGAAGCAGGAACCTCAGCACGCCACAGTAACAACAAAAAATAAAACCGCTAAAGGATAACATGAACACAATAAAACAATATTACGCGATCGCGTGGATCGGTATGAGCGCCGCCGTATTTACCGCCTGCTCCAAAAGCGATGATGAACCGGTGACGCCGGTAGATCCGCCCGGCGAGGAGGTAGTTACCGGCGTATACACCGTCAGCGACCTGGCGGCAGATACCAGCGCCACTTCCTCGGGAGCTGCCACTACACTGTATTACAGCCTGGCGAGAAACCAGGTGGTGCCCGCTTCCCAGGTGCAGACGAATAATTGGGACATCGCCTTCACCGGCATCTATAACAGCTCCGTTTATGTCAATAACGGGCAGTCGCAGTACAGCCCCGGTTATGGAGGGCCGGGCAGGGGCGCTATTGCCCTGGCGATGTATGCGGATATAGAAGCGCAGTATTATGATGCGGCCGGGCACCGGTTGGCTTCCATACCCGTGCGAACGCTTTTTGACCAGGCATTTGACCGGGTAACGACCGCTGTAGCGGACGATGCATTTAACGGTTATCCTTCAGTGGAACTGGATTACTTCCTGGGTACCGGCGATGGGTGGGCCTGGTATGACTTTTATGGTGTGCTGTACCCGGGCCGTGCGGATAAAGCGCATGTGGCCTATGCATTGCCACGGCCACTGATTGTGCGCACCGCCAAAGGCAATTATGCAAAAGTGGTGATCTACAGCCTGTACAAGGGCGCCCCGGTAGACCCGGACCGCTCGCATAAACCCGGTTATATCAGTTTTAAATATGCAATACAGCAGGATGGCAGCAGGAATTTAGATATCCGGTGACCTGCCATCTGCGCCTATCATACCAGCAGAAGGTTTGCCAAAACCCCGGATCATGAGCAAGCTGTCACGGGCCGTTACTATCCAGTGCACCGCCTGTGAGGAAGCCCGCCGCATGTCCGGAAGAAAGCACAAAAATAATCAGATGAAAACACTATTTCTTCAGAACCTTAAACCCGTAAAAATGAAAAGAACAAATTCCCTGGGGCTGGCCCTGATAGCCGCTGCCATGAGCTTCCTGGCAGCCTGCCAGAAAGACGATGCAGTGACCCCAACATTACAACCCCTGAACCCGGGTGAAGCAACCGCCGTTACCCCGCCTGCCAACGGCACCCCGGTTGCTTTCACGCACGCTAATACAAAAGGAACCCTTGCATTGGTAAGCGGCGTATACCAGGCCCGCAACTTTCACCAGGGCACCGTACAGGACCTGGTGGATACCACGCAATGGGCCAACAAAGCCGGTAAATATTTTTACAAGCTAAGCACTAACGACGGTACGGACTCTACGGACAGCAATTACGACTTCAAATTCCAGGGCAGCGCTACCGGCGATTTTGTTGTGAATACCTCCAGGTATACCCTGGCATACATAGATCTGGCATTTGGCAGTGTGTCTGCCTCAACCACGGGATATACCACTGTATCATCCGGTGTGCTGGGTTATAATACCACGAGCGTGCCCGGCTGGTATAACTATAACATTTTAACACATATTGTAACGGCTGTGCCCAACCGTACCATATTGCTGATAGAGGACGGCACGCCGGTATACAAGATCAGGATCAACAGCATCTACAAGGATGGCGCTCCTGACAGCGGCTTTGCCGCAACCGATTATCCCTATTACAGTTTTGACTACGCAGAGCTGTAGTTCGGGATGAAGTTTTGGCAAACCTCCTGCCGGTATATAGCCGACTATTATTATAACTAACAATAATGAATAAACTATTTTCAAACGCGCTTTACATTGTATGCTGCAGCATGTCCCTGCTGGCCGCCTGCACTAAAACAGAAACGGTTGCGCCGCCTGCAGAGCGCAGCAACCGCATCCTGGCCTACCGGGTCACTAACGTAGCCGGCGACACGATCCTGGGGGTGGTGAACGACCCGGACAGCGTGATCCGGGTATACCTGCCTTATTACTATTACCTGACCAGCCTGGTGCCGGACATACAGGTGTCTGCCGGAGCTACGGTAACGCCTGCCAGCGGTACCCTGGTGGAAAACCTGCTGGATGTATTTGATAACGGGCGGGATATCCGCTATACCGTTACCGGGCAGGATGGCAGCAAAGCTACCTACCGGTTGCTGATAGAAGTGCAGCAGCCGGACTTTACGGTAGACGAGCTGACCACGGACCCTGCCTCCCCGGCAGAATATGTGAACAATGACATTGGCGACGTACCTGTTTACCTGAGCTGGTACGGAGACGTGTCCTCCGGCAATCAGGAGCTGGACCGGCAGTTGATCCGGGTCACGCTCACAGGAGAAGAGGGCAATGCGTACGTGGTGGATAACAACGCGGGCTTCAAGCTGTCTTCCGGCCCCTCCTATGTATTCTTTTACCTGCCGCCCAACAGCGCTGCATCGCTGCCCACCGGCCTGTACCACATCAGCATAAGGTTTTACAGCAAGACCGTAACGCTGCAAAACCCGGTCCGGATCGTACAGCCGTAAACTTTATCCAACAACTAAAACTGCTATATCCAACCAGATGAACAGCAATAAATATCCGTTCCTCATCGTGCTGCTGCTGGCAGCTATGGCCTGTAAAAAAGAAGAGGTGGAGGCCCCCTATCCATACAACAGTATCCTGGCTTTTTCCGTACCGGTGGAAGGCAGCAGCACCGGCGAAATAACGGCGGCCATATACGATCATACGCTGACGCTTTACTGGCCCGATTACCTGGAGCGCCCGGACTCCGTCACGCCGGGTATTACGGTAAGTGCCCGGGCTACGGTGTCGCCGGCTTCCGGCACGCGGGTGCCCTTAAAGGACGGCGTTACCTTCACCGTTGCCGCACAGGATGGCCAAACGGCGCAATATACGCTCAGGCTGGTCATCAACCAGAAAGAACCGAAGTTCAGCGCCACGGAGGTCAGTATACCCCTGTACAGCCGGTACGCCGCTGCCGGCCTGGTATATGACCTGCAGCCTGACAAACAAAGAACGCAGTTGTATATGGTATCTGCCGCGGGTACGGAGCACCGGATGCCCGTTTTGGATGTAACCCGGCAGGGGATTGTGTTTTATGCGGATGCTTATGACGGCAGTGCGCTGGATACCGGCTGGTACAAGGTAAAAGTGGTGAACGCAGACAAAACTGCTATCAGCTCCGGCAACCTGGTGCACCTGGCTCCAGACGACCCTGCCCCCTATATTTTTGAGGAGCTGACGGATACGCTGGTGCTGCAGCGGGGAGCTTCCTTTACCATGCCGGTAAGGTACCTGGAAGGATTTGAGGTGACCCGGGTGAGGCTGGGTGCGCCCAACCTGGAAATAGTAAGCGCTGCTGCAGGCAGCGTGACCCTGCGCGTACCGGACGATTTTGAGCCGGGCTTGTATGATTCTTTCCGGCTGTACGCCTCCCAAACCGCCACCGGCCGTAGTACCAACCGCTTTGCCTACCTGGGCGCTTTCAACATAATAAAAGTGACAGAATGATTGAACTTTGCCATAAATGCTGTGTTTACCGGGTGGTATACTTCTTGATGAACACAGCATATGGACTTCAAGGATTATTATAAAATACTGGGAGTAGAGAGGGATGTGACCGATGCCGCCTTGAAAAAAGCCTATCGCAAGCTGGCGGTAAAGTACCACCCGGATAAAAATCCGGGTGACAAAGCGGCAGAGGAAAAGTTCAAAGAGGTGAATGAGGCCTATGAAGTACTGAGCGATCCCGAGAAGCGCAGGAAATATGACCAGTTGGGAGAGAACTGGCGGAACTACGAGCGCCACGGCGGCCGTCCCCAGGACTTTGACTGGAGCCAGTGGAGCACCGGCGGCGATACCTATACATCCTACCAGGGCAGTGCTGAGGACTTCTTTGAAGGCGGTCATTTTTCCGACTTCTTTGAGCAGATCTTCGGGCGCCCGTTTGGCGGAGGCAGCCAGCGGCAGCGCACACGCGCCGGCAGGGGCCAGGATGTAACTGCTACCATGGAAGTGTCCCTGGAGGACGCCTACAAAGGCGGTACGCACCAGGTGATCGTGAACGGTGAGCGCCTGAACATTAAGCTGAAGCCCGGCCTGTACGAAGGGCAGGTGATCCGCCTGAAAGGAAAAGGCGCGCCTGGCCGTGGCGGCGCAGAGAACGGCGATCTGCTGATCACGATCCGGCTGGCGCCGCATACCGCGTTTGAGCTGAAAGGAAAGGACGTGTATGCCGATGTCCCGGTAGACCTGTATACGGCAGTACTGGGCGGCAAGGCCACCGTACAGGGCCTGGGCGGCCCGCTGAGCATGAACGTTCCCGCCGGTACGGACAGCGGCCGGGTATTCCGCCTGAAAGGCATGGGCATGCCGGCTTATAACAATGCGTCACAGCCCGGAGACCTTTACCTGACCGCCATGATCCACGTTCCCCGGCAGCTTTCAGAGAAAGAAAAAGAATTGTTCGCACAACTGGCGGAACTCCGTAAGCAATAAGCATCGTGTTGGGTATCTGCCCTCAAATTTTGGTACATCGTCGGGAAAGCATACTGATCATACCACATTTGTTGTAATTTTAGCCCTAAACCCAATACTTGAATGATCATTAACGGTAATGGCCAGCAAACCAGGAAGTGTATATTGGTGGCCGATGACGATGCGGATGACCGGGAACTAATAAAAGTAGCGTTTGAAGAGAATAAGGCGGACCTGGATATGTGTTTCGTGGAGAACGGCGAGGACCTTTTGCAGTATCTCTACCGGAGAGGAAAATACAGGGATGAAGTGAAGTATCCTTTTCCCAGCCTGATACTGCTGGATCTGAACATGCCAAAGAAAGACGGCCGGGAAGCCCTGCGCGAGATCAAGGAGGACAACCGGCTGAAGTCTGTACCTATCGTTATCCTTACCACTTCCACCGCCGCCAAGGATATCAGCAAATGCTATGAGCTGGGTGTAAACAGCTACATGATCAAGCCTACCAACTTTGCAGACCTGGTACAGTTTGCCGGCATGTTACATACTTACTGGTTCAATACCGTGCAGTTGCCGGTATAGGCGGTTATAGTATCTTTTTGAAAAACTCCGTGTCTTTAGCCCATTCCAGCAGGAAAGAGATCATGAAGTAACCGGCTGCCAGGATCATTAACCCGAGGCCAGTAAACCCGATCTTGAAGAATGTTTTAACACCAAGCAAGTTTGCTTCGGTGGCAATATAGGATAGGATAGCTATCAGCGCACCAACCAATAGGGAGATGAGGGCAGTTTTTTTCATGAGCTACATGGTTAGAACGTCAAATGGCATACGTGAGCGATAAAGATAACACTTTCGTGGTAGAAAGCAAGTGTTGGCCGCAGAAAAAAGCAGGTATTAACAAAGTAATTTATTTGCTATTTGTTAAATATTTGCTGCGATGCAGTTGCGAAAGGACCCGCTCCTGTATTCGTACAAAAAAGAAACCGCCTGAACAGGCGGTCCCTATTTAATAAATCACGTTATGAAAACCCAAAAACAAACACCTCCTCAGGTGTGAAATCGCTTGATCGACAGCACAATAATAGGACTTTCCATACCGTAACTCGTTAATACGCAGTTAAGTAGCAAAAAAAAGATACCCGGCTATTGCACATGCTGCAGGATATCTCTTTCTGCCGGCTGCCATCCCAGCTCTTCCCGGGCCCTTTCCGCGCTCACATAACTGTTGGAACCCAGCCCGAAATGTGCGCCTTCCGCCCCCCATAAGGCAATGGCTTCGTCCATGGACAGGCTGCGGGTCTTCCCGTTAAAGCCCGGCAGGCGGCTGATCACCTCTGCAATGTCAAAGATGGCCGCCTCCCCGTTCTCTGCATAATAAAAGGCGCCTGCAGGGGCCTTCTCCAGGGCCAGTTGGTAAAGCTGTGCCAGGTCCCTGATATGTACGTTGGACCATACATTGGCGCCTTTGCCAATAAATACGCCGGCCTGGTACTGCCGGGCGGCCTGCCGCAGCAGGGGCACCTGTATGCTGTCCTTTTTTAAGCCCAGGCCATCGCCATAGATCATGGTAGGGCATATCACGATGCTGCGCAGGCCCTGTTCCGTTGCGCCCATCACGGTGCGGTCGATGGCTACGCGCCCCGCCTTTTCCAGCAGGGGCTCCGTAGGTATTACGCTGTAGCGGGTTTGCGGGCCGTGCTCCCCCGCTGCCTTATCGCCGGCAATGCTGGAGCCGGAGGTGTGGATCAGCGTTTTGCCGGTACCGGCAAGGGCTGCCAGCAGGGTAGCCACCACGTAGGGATTGTCTGCGCTGGCGGCGTTGATGATGGCGTCCGCAGCCTGCGCCTGTTCGGTAATGACGCTTACATTATCCAGGTCGCCCTGTACGGCCCGGATGCCCAGCGCTTTCAGCCGGGAAATATCTGCCGCTTTTCTTACCAGCCCCGTTACCACGTACCCGTTATGCGCCAGGTGCGCCGCTACGGAGCCGCCTATATAACCGGTAGCACCGGTAATGAACACTTTTTTTAATGATGTTTGCATAAAAACTGTTTTGATGTGCCAATGTGCTGGTAAATATATTTAGCTGAATAAATGCGCAACATATTTCGCGCCAGTCAGAAGCATTAATTAATGGCCTGGTACGTCAGCACCTTGAACTCCTCGCCGATGCGCCACCAGGGTGACAGGTATTCCTGCGTGAAGAAGAGCGCTACCAGCTTTTCCTCCGGATCAGCCCAGTAATGGGTATTAAAGGCGCCGCCCCAGCCAAAGGCGCCCACACGGCAAGGCAGCAGGTGGTCGTTCTCCGGTGTTTCCAGCGCAAAGCCGCCCAGGCTGAACCGGAAATGCGCCGGCTGTGCCGGGGCGGGGGAGGCATGCACCCCTTCCGCCAGTTGGTTGGCCAGCATCAGGTCCACCGTGCTGGCGCTCAGCAGCCGCTTGTTTTTATAAACGCCTTTGTTCAGGTACAGGGAAAGGAACCTGGCATAATCCGCTACGGTAGCGCTAAGCCCGGCCCCGCCGGACAGGTAGCTGCCGTCCAGGTTGGGAAACAGCGGGTCTACCCCTTCGTAAATGGGATGCGTTACTTTCACCAGGCTGTCGCCCCTGCTTTCGTATAGGGTTACCAGGCGGCCCTGTTTTTCCTTTGGCAGGTGAAACCAGGTATCCGTCATTTCCAGCGGCTCCAGTACCCGCTGGCGCAGGAACACGTCAAAGCGCTGCCCGCTCCATATTTCCACCAGGTAGCCCAGTAGGTCCGTATTCAGGCCGTAGGTAAAGGCCTCCCCGGGATCGTGCTGCAGGGGCAGCTTTGCCAGCAGCGCCATTTTTTCTTCCAGGGTGGAGGCGGTGGTGCCGATGCCGCTGGGCACGCCTGCTTTCTGGTAGATGGCCCACATGCGCGGGTCGCTGAACACAGCGGCATAGGCTATGCCGGAGGTATGCCGCAGCAGGTCGCGGATGGTGATCTCGCGGCTGGCCGGGCGGGTGGTGTAGGTAGTATCCCCGGCATTGTAGCTCACCAGCACCCGCGGGTTTTTAAACGCCGGGATGTACATGGATACCGGGTCGTCCAGCAGGAACTTACCTTCCTCCCAGAGCATCATCACGGCCAGGCTGGTAATGGCTTTGGACTGTGATGCGATCCGGAAGATGCTGTTGACCCGCATGGGTCTTTTACTTTCCACGTCGGCATAGCCAAAGGCTTTGCTGTAGATGGGCTGCCCGTTGCGGAGGATCAGCGCTACGCCGCCGGGTATGTGTTTTTCGTTGATGTGGCGCATAATAAAGCTGTCTATGCGCGCCAGTCTTGTTGGGTCAATATCCTGCTGCGCCCGGGCGGTAGTGAGGGCAAAAAGCATCCCCTGAAAAAGCAGCAGCAGCTTTTTCGCATATTGCATGTATGGTATTTTTTATTGAGTTACCGGGGTATCAAAGGATCATTTTTACAACGCCGCCGTCTACACGTAGTGCGGTGCCGTTGGTGGCGGATGACAGTGGGCTGGATACATAGGTGACCAGGCTGGCTACTTCCGTTACATCTGCAAAGCGCTGCAGCAGGGAGGTAGGGCGCATGGTTTTAAAGAAGTCCTGTTCCGCCTGTTCCGGCGTCACCTGGTTGGAGTCAGCCACCTGTTTAATGAATTCCTCCACGCCTTCTGATTTGGTGGGACCGGGCAGGATAGCGTTTACCGTAACGCCGGTGCCTTTGGTGAGCTCCGCCAGCCCGCGGCTTACGGAGAGCTGTGCGGTTTTGGTAGTGCCGTAATGGATCATTTCTTCCGGGATATTGATACCGGATTCGCTGGAGATGAAAATGATGCGCCCCCAGTTCCTTTCCAGCATGCCGGGCAGCAGCGCGCGGGACAGCCGTACGCCGCTCAGCACGTTCACTTCAAAGAAACGGAGCCATTCCTCGTCCGTGATCTCTCCAAAGGGTTTGGGCTCAAAGATGCCGGCATTATTGACCAGGATGTCCACGTCCTGCAATTGCGCTGTCAATTTTATTACTTCGGCCGCCTTGGAGAAGTCCGCCGCTATGCCTTTTACACGGGCGCCAGGCACTTCCTGTTGCAGCTTTTCAATGCTATCGTTCATTCTTTGGGTGGTCCTGCCGTTGATGATCACTGCCGCGCCTTCCTGCAGCAGTTGCCGGGCGATGGCAAAGCCGATGCCCTGCGTGGAGCCGCTGATGAAAGCCGTTTTTCCTTTTAACTGTAAGTCCATGATATGTTCGTTTAAAATTTATGGATCGAATTTTTACACTGCAAAGTTGAGGTGGCTTTTTGTATAAATAAAATAATTTGATTTATAGGGTGCTATAAATTTATTTATAGATTTGCAGCATGTTGAACTTTGAATGGTACCGCACATTTAAGGCCATTTACCAGACGGGCACACTGACCGGGGCCGCGCAGGAGCTGCTGATCTCGCAGCCTAACGTCAGCCAGCACCTTTCTTCGCTGGAAAGCTACATCGGGCAGCAGCTCTTTGAGCGTAAGCCCAGGAAAATGGTGCCAACTGTGTATGGCAAACTGTTCTATACGCAGATCATTGAAGCGGTGGAGACACTGGAAAATGTAGAAACACATTTCAGGCAGGATTGTTTGTGCAGCCAGTTGGCCCTTACCAGCATCGGCGGGCCCAAGGAATTCTTCCATGCCCTGCTGGCGGAGCACATCAATGGCATTCCTTCCCACATTGTAGTGGAGTTTGGCGTTACCAGGGAGCTGATGGCCAGGCTGGCAAAAGGAGAGCTGCATTTTGTGCTGGCTACCCACCGTACGGACGAGAAAAACATCACGTATGAGCCGGTGCTGGATGAGCGCTTCCTGCTGGTGGGCGGCCCGGGACTGGACACCGCGGATTTTACCAGGCATATTGCCGGCGGGGAAATGAGCAAGGCTGAACAATGGCTGGCAGCGCAGCACTGGTTTGCCTATAACAGCGACCTGATGATCATCCGGCGTTTCTGGCTGCGGAACTTCCGGAAGCGGCCGCCCCTGAAGCCCCGGTTCATTATACCCGATTTTGATTTTATCCTCAAGGCCGTGAGCAACGGGCAGGGCGTTACCATTGCTTCGGACTACCTGGTAAATCCCCTGCTGGAACAGGGGGTGCTAAAGGAGCTGTGGCAGGGCGAGACGGCCACTACCAACACGATCTACCTGGCCTATGATCCTGCAAAAGTTACCAGCCAGCAGGTAGCTATGGTGCGCGCATTGTTTGCCTCCATGCCCGCTCCCCAACCGGTGGATTAACCTCTTTTTGCCATATTTTAACCGATTTTTTGAACATTGGTTAAGATATGGGCATTTTTGGTAAAGATCATTGAAGGGTTTTGAGATTACAATGAATAATTTTAACCCGTTACTTTTTTACAATCCTTTTATAGCGCAGGGGAAGGGGAATTACCTGTAACCATTCTTACCAGAATGTAACGCTCGTCCATTGAGATGTATGTATAGTGATTGCTGTTATGCCAACGCACTGGGAACAGCAGGAACCATATTGTCCTGAACCGAACAATGAACATGTAAGTACAAACCAAAATCCAGATCGCCATGACTCTCAAACCGCATTTGCTATTGTGCATAGCAATATTATGCTGTGTGGGTATTTGTTCCTATGCCCAGTCTGTTTCCCTCCAGGGAAAGGTAATTGACAAGAGCGGCCTCCCGGTTATCGGGGCTACCGTCAAGATCAAAGACACCAACAAGGGAGCTACCGCCGGCGCCGACGGCACTTTCACGTTATCCTATGAAGGAACGGCCACCCTGGTTGCTACCGCTATCGGGTTTAACCCCGCGGAGGTAACCGTCAGCAACCAGTCTTCCATTACCATTACCATGAGTGAGAACCAGGAGGAGCTGAGTGAAGTGGTGGTAACCGCATTGGGTGTAAAACGGGAAAAACGGGTGCTGACCTACAGCGCCCAGGAAGTACAGGGAGCCACCCTGGTGGAAGCCAAGGAGCCGAACATCGTGAATGCCTTGTCCGGCAAGGTGCCGGGTGTGCAGATCACCAGTGCTTCCGGTACGCCGGGCAGTTCTTCCAGGATCGTGATACGGGGCGCCACTTCCTTTTTTGGCAACAACCAGGCGCTGATCGTGGTAGACGGGGTGCCCATCAATAACGATGAAACCGGCAACCTCACCATGGGGCCGGGCACCAACCGCCTGGCAGATATTGATCCCGGTATTATTGAGAATATCAGCGTACTGAAAGGCGCCGCGGCTACCGCCTTGTATGGCTCTGCGGGTGCGCGTGGCGTGCTGATGATCACCACCAAAAGCGGCAGGGGCAACGTGGACAAAAAACCGGTAGTGACCGTTTCCCAGGATATTTCCTTTGAAACGCCCTGGTTCCCGGAAGTGCAGGAGAAATATGCGCAGGGCGAAAGAGGCATCTATTACAATGGCGAGGACCAGAAAACCAGCAGCTCCTGGGGGCCGCTGATGGACACGCTCATGATAGACGGGCAAAAAGCGAAGAAATACAACCAGCTCAAGGATTTTTTCAGGACAGGTGTTACTTCCAACAGCACCATCAGCGTAACGGGCGGCAATGGCAGCTCGGACTACCTGATGTCCTATTCCTACCTGAACCAGACCGGCACGGTGCCTGAAACGGACTACAAGCGGCATGCCCTGTTTGCCAAGTACAATACTAAAATATTAAAGAACCTGAACAGTGTCTTTCAACTGAACTATTCCAGCTCCAACAACAACCGCCAGCCGGAAGGTTATACGCTGGAAAGCCCTATCTGGACCATCTATACTGCGCCCATTTCCTGGAATCCGCAGCCTTACCTGAACCCGGACGGTACACAGCGCGTGTTCCGTTATTCCAGGAACAATCCTTACTGGGCGCTGGATAATATCCACAACGGGGCCCGGGTGAACCGCTTCATACCCGTGATCACCCTCAGCTACAACCCTTTAAGCTGGCTGACCATTACCGAGCGCATGGGGGCGGATATTTACACCGAGCAGGATAAATATACAGAAGCCATCGGCTCCGTCTCCAATCCTACCGGGAAGATCATTGAGCAGAACATCAATTTCCGGCAGTTCAATCACGATTTCATGATCAATGCCAATAAAACATGGGGTGATTTCAACGTGAACCTGCTGCTGGGCAATAACGTATTCTCTACCTACTCGCAATACCAGCGCGCTACCGGCACCGGGTTGAGCGTAGCCGGGTTTGACAATATCGGACAGGCATCCAATATCAGCTATTCGGAGAACCACTACCAGAGCCGGAAAGTAGGGTTCTATGCACAATCCAACATCGATTATAAAAGAACGCTGGTATTGTCGCTGACCGGGCGTTTTGACCAAAGCTCCGTATTGGCCGAAGACAAGAATTCCTATCCATATGGGTCGGTAGCCGGCGGTTTTATTTTCTCCGAGCTGCTGTCGCCGTCGCTTTCCAATGTGCTCAGCTTCGGCAAGGTACGTGTATCCTATGCCGTTGTAGGTAACGACGGGGTGGAGCCTTACCAGTTGAATACGCCTTTCCAGAAGCCGGACGGCCTGCCGGGCATCGGCGCCATTACCTTCCCTTACCAGGGACAGTCCGGCTACCTGCTGAGCCAGACCCTGGGCAACGTGAACCTGCGCAACGAGCAGCTCAACGAGTTTGAGGTAGGGCTGGAAACGAGCCTGTTCGGCAACCGCATAGCACTGGAAGCTTCTTATTTTGACAGGAAAACCAGGAACGGCATTATACCCGGGGTAGCCATTGCGCCTTCTACGGGGTATACCGGTACCACGGTGAACTCCGCAGAAATGTCCAACAAGGGCATTGAAGTATTGCTGAACGCTAAACCGGTGGTGGGCAAGCATTTCAGTTGGGACTTCTCGTTTAATTTTAGCCATATCCGCAACGAGGTGCTGGCTATTTACGGCGATATGGAGCAACTGGGTAACGGGTTTACCTCCATCGTGGTGGGGCAGCCTTATGGCGTGATCATGGGCAGCTCCTTTAAACGCAATGAACAGGGCCAGTTGATGATCGACGAGGCGGGCCTGCCCTTCTCGGATGGCAGTGTGAATAATATCGGCAACATTACCCCGGACTGGATGGCCGGGCTGACCAATACCCTGCGCTACAATCAACTGGCGCTTAGCTTCCAGTTTGATATGAAGAAAGGAGGGGATATACAGAATAACGTGGACGGCTATGGGTATTTCTATGGCACGCCCAAGGTGACGGAGAACCGGGAAGACCGTGTAGTGGAAGGCATCAGCGTAGTGGACGGTAAGGAAAATACCATTTCCGTAAGCGGGCAGGACTACTATCGCCGCTTAAACGCGGTTACCGAGGCGGTGATACAGGATGGCACTTATATCAAGCTGCGTACCGTCAGCCTGAGCTACAACTTCGGGAAAGCATTGCTGCCCCGGAGCTTCCTGAAGTCCGCTTCTTTTGTAGTGACCGGGCGTAACCTCTGGATCTACAGCCCCCACTTTACCGGCGGCGACCCGGAAACCAGTCCTTTTGGCTCCGGTAACGGCTCACAGGGGATTTATTCCTTCTCCACGCCTACATCACGTTCCATCAATTTTTCACTGAAAGCAAGCTTTTAAATTATGAACAGGATATTATTCATCATAGCCGCCGCAGTTTGCCTGTTTACCGGCAGTTGCAAGAAGTTCATCGATGTGAATGAGGACCCGAACAGGCCTACAGCGGTAGGGGAAGCGGCGATACTGGCGCCTGCGGAGCTGGCCATTTCCCATGGGTTACATGGCGGCAATGCCGCTATCATCGTACAGGAATACCTGCAGGTCATCGCGCTGAACCAGCCGGTGCCCAATGCCGGCACCTATTTTATGCAGCACACAAATATAGACGTGGACTGGACCACCTTGTATGCTACCTGCCTGAACAACCTGGTGCGGCTGGATTCCGTAGCTTCCGTGAACGGCAATTCCAATTACCGCGCTATCGCCCGGGTATTGCAGGCGTACTGCCTGGGGTTTGGCACGGACCTGTGGGGCGATATTCCTTACACGCAGGCGCTGCAGGGAGAGCAGAACTTTACGCCTGCCTATGATGAGCAGGCAGCCATCTACGACCGGATACAGGCTTTGCTGGACGGCGCAATTGCCGACATTGCCCAGAACAGCGCCGTGGTGCCTGGTGGGGATGACTATTTTTACGGCGGCGACATGAGCAAATGGGAAAAACTGGCCTACACGCTGAAAGCCCGCTACTACATGCACCTGACCAAGGCGCCGGGCCACAGCGCTGCTACGCAGGCCGGCCTGGCCCTGGCAGCCCTGGAAAAAGGCATGGCCTCCGGTGATGACGACCTGAAATTTGACTATGACGGCATTGCCGGGCAGGAAAATGTGTGGTACAGCACCTTCCTGTCTGCTTCCACCCTTATACTGGCTTCCGGCTTTGTAGACACCTTAAAGGCGCATAATGACCCGCGCCTGTCTAAAATGGTGAAGCCTGCGGCTGAAACCGGGCTGTATACCGGCCGCCAGATAGGCGACATAGATGTGGGCAGCCTGGAAGCCTATTCCCGGCCTACGGATTTTTACCAGGGCGCTGCCGGCAACAATTATATCGTGATCTACCTGGAAGCGCTGTTCCTGAAAGCAGAAGCTACCCTGATCCAGTCCGGCGCCGCGGCCGCGGAGCCCATCTACCAGGAAGCCATACGCACGCATATGGAGCAACTGGGGGTGAGCGGGAGCGACATCACCACGTACCTGACAGCCAGGGGCACGCTTACAGCCGCCAATGCGCTGCAGCGTATCATGGAAGAAAAGAAAGTGGCCAATTTCCTGTCGGTGGAAAGCTTTACGGACTGGAGAAGAACGGGCTACCCGGTCATGATAAAGGTGCCTAATGCCTTGTCTGAAATTCCGCGCCGCCTGCTGTACCCGCAGGCGGAGATTGTGGCCAATCCCCAGCCGGAGCAGGATGCGGTGCTTACAGACCGTGTGTGGTGGGATCAATAACGAAAATCCAAATTCCAAAACCCAAATTCCAAATTGGCGGTAATCGCCCAACTACCGGTAACAGTTCAGTACTATCTGGTGGCCTGCCTACATTTTGGGATTGGGGTTTTGGAATTTTGCATTTTTCATTTCTTTATCTTTCAATCACCAGCTTCACCTCATCGGACGCTGTGCGGGCCTTGATCCAGTTCTTTAAGCGTGTTTGTTCTTCCCGGCCCATCGCCTTTCTTACTTTAATGTTGGCAATGATGATGGTATCGTTCTTCTTGTTTTGCAGGTTGGCGATCACCATCCTGGCCAGTCCGAATTCTTCAATATTGGTATGTTCGGCCTTGGCTTCCCTGGCAATATCCTCCAGGGGGAAGCTTTGTTCGCGGGCCCTGTTTACTTCCTGCTGCAACCTGGCTATCTGTTTGTCTTTTTCTTCCAGCACCTGGATGTTCTTCTGGTAAACATCCTCCAGGATGGACATTTTAAAGGAGCTCTGGCCCAGGTCCCCGGACTCCTTCAGGCCCTGCCGGATGGTGAGCGTGGCGGGCAGCAGGTTATAGGATGCCAGCCTGGCCTTCACCTGTGCGATCATCGGGCTGTCTACCGGGTTGCCAATCAGCAGTACGTCAATGGTGCGGTTGGCGCCGTCTACCCGCTCTGTTACGATCTGCGTATCCGGGAAATCCAGCTCCTGGTGCACGAACTTCAAAGCATTGGTGGTAAAAATACTTTTCTGCACGATCCTGTAGCCCAGGTAAATGCTGGGTATAGCGGTAGCAATGGTAATCGCCCATACATACCGCCGTACGCGCCTGGCCCTGGTATCGTCTTCCCATACCTTGGTGCGGAATTTCAGGAAACGTACAATGATGAAGGTGGCGAAGCTGATAAATACGCTGTTGATGAAAAACAGGTAAAAGGCGCCGAAGAAAAAATACCACTGCCCGTTGGCCAGCCCGTACCCGGCGGTGCAGAGGGGCGGCATCAAAGCGGTGGCAATGGCCATGCCGGGGATCACATTGCCTTTTTCCTTCCGGGTAGCGCCTACAATGCCTGCCAGGCCGCCAAACAGGGCGATCAGCACATCCCAGATGGTAGGGGTGGTGCGGGCCAGCAGCTCGGATTGCGCATCGGACAGGGGGCTTACCAGGAAATAGGCGGTGGAGGTCATGAGACTGATGATCACTGCCGTAGCCAGGTTGCGCAGGGAGCGCTTGATCAGCTCAAAATCAATGGTGGCTACGCCGAAGCCCACGCCCATAATAGGCCCCATGATCGGAGAGATCAACATGGCGCCGATCACTACGGCGGTGGAGTTCATGTTCAGCCCAATGGATGCGATGATAATAGCGAATATCAGCACCCACAGGTTGGTACCCCTGAACTCCACGCCCCGCTGAATGTTCTCCGCAATTTCCTCTTCTTTTGCTTTATCTTCTTCCAGGCTGAAAATATGCCTCAGCAATACCAGAAAGCGTTTAGTCATACCCAGGATTCATTTCCGGTGAATGACCAAATATACGATAAACAGCATACATGCTGTTCCGTTACTCGCTGCGGAGGCTCTTTACAGGGTTGGTGAGGGCGGTTTTCAGGGATTGCCCGCCAACGGTCAAAGCGGCGATGAGCATCATGAGCAGGCCGGTGGATACAAAAGCCCACCAGGGAATGGAGATGCGGTACGCAAATCCCTGCAGCCAGGCATCCATGGCCCACCAGGCAAGGGGAGTGGCCAGCACGATGGCGATGAGCACCAGGCGTATGAAATCTTTTGTCAGCAGGTGCAGGATACCCGCTGCGCTGGCGCCCAATACCTTGCGGATGCCTATTTCCCGGGTGCGCCTGGCCACGCTGTAAGAGGCCAGTCCCAGTAAGCCCAGGCAGGTAATGAACAGCGTGAACAGGGAGAAGATGCCCACGATCTGTCCAAAGTGGGTGTCGGTCTTATACTGCTGGTTATAGAGATCGTCCAGGAAAAAATATTCAAAGGGATGGCCCCTGAAATGTTCCTGCCATTTTTTTTCAACGCCTGCAATGGTTTGCCGCATGTTGCGGGTACGCACTTTTAGCGTAAAGTAGGAGGCATAGTTATCCGCATACCAGTGGATCATGGGCAGCAGCGCGTCTTTTAAGGATTGCTGGTGGTAGTTCTTCAGCACACCCACAACGGTAAATGTATTGCCCCAGTAATCTATTTGTTTGCCCACGGCCTTTTCCGCTGCGCCCAGTCCCAGTAGCCTGCAGGCTTCTTCATTGACCAGCACCGCGTTTTTATTGGGGCTGCCGTCTATAAAGTTGCGGCCGGCCGCCAGTTGCATGTTCAGGGTGGGTACAAGGTCCGCATCAATGCCATAGAGATAGTAGTTATATCCCCCTGCCTGCTGGTCTGCGCCATGCGCTTTTACAGAGGTGGTAGTGGAGAGGTAGTTGAGTGCCAGCCCGGGCATGGAGCCGGCCATGGCGGTCTTTTCCACGCCGGGCACCTGCAGCAACTCCTGCTTGAACGCCCGCAGGCCGCTGCTATCCTGATTGGCATCAGGACCTCTTAACACCAGGACCTGTTCCGTATCCAGGCCCAGGTCCTGGTCCTGCATGAAACGCAGTTGCCGGTAAATGACAATGGAAGCCACCAGCACCACGGCAGCAATGGTAAACTGGCCTACCACTAACGTTCTTCTCAGCGCGCCGCCTTTCAGCCCGTTGGTAAAGCTGCGGGTAAGGGCGCTCACCGGTTTTATGGCCGACAGCGCAAAAGCAGGGTACAGCCCGGACAGCAGGCAGTTGGCCAGCAGCAATAACAGGCCCGTGCTCCAGAAATAAGGCGTATAAAAAATGCCTGCAGCAGCCGGTTTGCCGGCGATGTTGGCGTAGAAGGGCAGCGCCAGTTTTACCAGCAACAGGGCTGACAGGAATGCTGCAAGGTTGATGAGCATGGAAGCTGCGAAGAACTGTTTTACCAGGGTGGCGCGGGAAGCGCCCAGCACTTTTTTGATGCCGGCCTCTTTTAACTGCTCTGATGAGCGGGCGGTGGTCAGGTTCACATAATTGACCGTGCCAATGAGCAGCACCAGGAACGCGATGATCTGCAGGAACTGCACGGTCCGGGCATCGCCGTTCACTTCCGGCTCAAAGGTTTTATGGGAGTACAGGTGAATGTCCCTCACCGGTTCTGCGGTAAACAGGGCGTTTTTCAACTGTTTTTGAGAGAAGGTTTTCAGTTTGGCATTGAATGCCGCCAGGTCGGTATGAGGCGTCATTTCCAGGTAAGTGTAATTGTTGTTGCCATTCCAACTGTCCAGGTCTATGCCGAACTGCTGCAGGCTGGAGAAGGAGAGCAGCAGGTCCATTTTAAGGTGGGTATTGGCCGGCAGGTCCTTTATGACCCCGGTTACGGTCAGGGTGCTGCCTTTGAATTGCAGCGGCTGGCCAATGGGGTTCCGGCTGCCAAAGAGCCGCTGCGCAGTTGATGCGGTCAGTACGGCTGTAAACGGGTTGTTAAGCGCCGCCTGCGGGTCGCCCTGGATAAAGTCATGATTGAATACCGTAAAAACGGAAGGATCGGCAGCATAGACCTTTTCCACCAGGAAAGCCTGGTGCTGCGGGTTGGTTACTTCTGCACGGCCCATGTCCTGTATACGTACAAACTCCTTTACTTCCGGCATCTCCTTTTTCAGGGCAGGCCCCAGGGGAGGATGGGTTTCGCAGTCCGTTACCACAAACTCGCCGCCTCTATAACGGTCCAGCGTGACCCGGTAGATGTGATCCGATTTGGTGTAAAAGTTTTCATAGCTGCGCTCAAACCGTACGTAGTTGTTGATCAGCAGGAAGGCAGCCATGGCCAGCGCCAGGCCGGTAATGTTCAGCAGCGCATAGAACCGGTCCTTCCAGAGGTTGCGCCAGGCGTTTTTCAGGTAGTAATACAGCATAAGCAACGGGAGATACAGGCAAGAGCCGCGCAGGCATTGTGCCAAATATGCATTTTGTTTATTTCCAGGAAGTTAACATATTATGGCAAAAGCAGGTTTGTCCGTTAGCGGACGGCAGTTGTCCGCTAATGGAAACGGGTCATATTTATTCAAACAGCTCCTGTTCATCCGTGTAATACGTTTTCCGGCCGCCGGATGCTTTATGATGGATGGCGGCGCCGGTGGGGCTGTGGGTTTGCCTGGGGTTATGTATCTGCATGAAATCCCGCACTTCTCCGCTGATGATGTCCGGGTGGAATTTGCGGATCTGTTTTTCCGCCTGCTGCAGCACCTGCCGGATGGCTTTGGCCAGGGCTTTTACTTTTGATGCGGGTATCTTATTGGCGGCGGAGAAGGGGGAAATACGCGCTTCCCAAAGTATCTCGTCTGCATACGCATTGCCGATGCCGCGGATAATATCCTGGTCCAGCAGCAGGTTTTTGACCGCTGCCCTGGAGCCGGAGAACTGTTCCTTCAGGAAACCAGCGTCCATTTCCGGGGAAAGGGCGTCTATGGATTCCCTCGGCCCGGGATTGAGGGTAGGGGTGGCCTGCCCGAAGCCGTCTGTCATGGCCAGGCCGGTATCATCGTCAAACAGCAGGGAGATGATCGTGTGTTGATGCGTATTCTTTTGTTCAAAATAGTGCAGCCGCCCGCGCAGCATCAGGTGCAGGGCCAGCACATCGCCGTTCCTGAATGTAAAATGCAGCTCCTTGCCCACCCGCTCTATCTTTTGCAGTTCCTGGCCTTCCAGGCTTTTTTGGAGTGTTTTAACGGGCACATTCAGCTTTTTGCTGTTGGGCACATTTACCGCTTTTACTTTTTTCCCGGTAAGCGCTTTGCCAAGGTTGCGGCTGAACACCTGCAGGTCGGGTAATTCGGGCATGGGCGATCATTTTTTGTTGTACCAATTTAATATTTCCCGGGCAATGGCATTTACGAATTTCCGGTCCTTGTTGCCTTCTATCTTCCAGCCGCTTTTCCGGTACCGGATAATGCCCACCTGCTCATCATTCAGGATAACGTCCAGCTTGGTGCAGATGCCGTCCAGGCAGGTTTGCGTGATGGGAATGGCTTCTCCTTCATATGATCTGCCATTGTATTCAAATGCAATGGGGATCGGTTCCTTTTCCAGTTGAACGATCAGCTCCTGCAGGAATTCAACGAGGTGTTTGCGCTGGGTGCGGGCGCTCAGGCTCCATTTTTCACTGCCGACGCGCTGGTGGGCCAGCTTCAGTTTCAGCCCGGTCATGGAGGTAGTATAGTCATTGGCGTTAAGCTTGCGCACATTCTGGTGGGCCAGTATGTACCAGTGGTAGGCGGTGCCTACCGGTACGCCGGAGCCCGGCGGCGCTTTGCCTGCCCGGCGTTTGGTTACGGCGTAGGCTATCTCCCAGAGGTCCGGCGTGATCTTGGTCTCATTCCATTCCCCTTTATCGTAATACCATTTATGGCTGCGTCCTACTTTCATGCCGGTGTAGCGCTTGCCTTCAAATTCCTTGAACTGGTCGTAAGTAACGGAAAGGTCTTTGAGGGCTTCCTTCTTCTTTTTCCCGGCCGGCGCCTTGGTGGCAGCGGCGGCTTTTTTGGCGGTCTTTCCTTTTGCGCTGCGGGCTTTTGTTGCTGTTGCCATCATCGGTTGTTTTAGTGCTCTTATTGGGTATATGCTTCCACAGTCCCTTTGTCAAAACAGTATATGAACCGGCTTTCGCGGTGAAATATCGGGTCAACGGACACAGGCGTGCCGGTAGTATCGTCCAGGGTAGTGCCGCCGGTATGCATTTCCACGATGCGGCGCACATCCGGTGTAGCGTTCCAGTTATCGGAACTGACCAGTGTGAACCGCACCTGGTCTTTTTCGTGATCCACTTCCTCTACCCGCACCACAAAAGTGAACGGGTCGTACTGGCGTTCCAGCTCGTCAATAGCCCGGCTGTCCACCAGGTATAATTCTCCGGGATTCAGTCGCATACTGCTCTTTTTTGTATGAAGCCTCAAAGCCTGTGCCGAACCGGGTACAAGTATGGCGGTTTTGCCGTATTTTGTAAGTATGAGCTACCGTATGGGCCTGATGGCCTTTTTAGCCGTTATTGTTTTGCATCTTTGCGCCGATATACCAGCACCGCCTATGGCTACTATCAAACAACGCATACTGGACACGCTGGCCGGGCATCCCGGCATTTATGCCGTGGCCTTCAGGAACCTGGTCACGGGCGAGGAGATACTGATCCGGGAAAAGGAGACCTTTCATGCCGCCAGCACCATGAAGGTGCCGGTGATGATAGCGGTGTTCAAACAGGCGGCCGCGGGCCGTTTCTCATTGTCGGACCCCATCATGGTGAAGAATACCTTCAAAAGCATCGTGGACAGCAGCGAATATGAGCTGCACCCGGAGGACGACAGCGAGCAGGACCTGTACCGGCAGGTAGGCACCCGGCGCACGCTGTCGGATCTGGTGTACCGGATGATCATCAAAAGCAGCAACCTGGCTACCAACATGGTCATTGAGCTGGTAGGCGGACAGTATGTGACCCAAACCATGCGGGAACTGGGCGCGCAGGATATACAGGTGCTCCGCGGCGTGGAGGACGGCAAGGCCTACCGGGCAGGGTTGAACAATACCACCACGGCCTATGACCTGCTGCTGATCTTTGAAAAGATGGCGCAGGGTGAAACGGTCAGCCCCGCCGCCTCGGAAGATATGATCAGGATATTGCTGGACCAGCGGTTCAACAGCATTATCCCTGCGCAGTTGCCGGCCGGCGTAAAGGTAGCGCACAAGACCGGGGAGATCACCGGCGTGCGCCATGACGCCGGTATCGTATTCCTGCCGGATGGCCGCAAATACGTGCTGGTACTGCTGTCCAGGGAGCTGGAAAACCCGGAGGAGGGCGCGCAGGCCATGGCCACCGTGTCGCGCATGCTTTATGACCATGTAACAGGAAAATAAGACTATACTATAGTATACTACCCATTTGTATTGTATCTTGCGATGATTGATCGTTCCTGTTATGAAAAAATCTTTTATCGCAGCCTGCCTGCTGGCCGGCATTTTCTTCGCAGACACCCTTAAAGCCCAACAGGCCACCTGGATCTGGTACCCCGGTGATTTTGAAATATGGCTGGCCAATAAAATGCAGAACCGGCGCACGGAACGCGGCGCCTTTTTTCCTCCTTTCTGGCGGCTGGACAATCACTATGTGCTGATGGATTTCCATAAAGTATTTGACCTGCCTGCGGCGGAAGAAGTGACCCTGTACACGGAAGGGGAATACAATGTAAAGCTGGACAGTAAAATGCTGCCCGGCCGGCCCGCGAAAGTGACCATTCCCGCCGGCCGGCATAAGCTGAATATAAAAGTATACAGCCTGGACAAGGTGCCGGCTATTTATGTAAAAGGGAAAACGGTGGTGTCCGACTCTTCCTGGAAAGTAACCTACGAGGACAAGGAATGGATAGACGCTACCGGCATGGTATCCTCCCAGTCCGGCACCCAATGGCTCTCTGCCGGCTACTGGCACTTTAATGATCCTATGTCGCCTCCCTCTCAATTCAGGCTGTCCGTGGAGCCGCAGGGCCCCGCCCGTACGGAGCGTAAGGGCCAGTCCATGACGGTGGACTTTGGGAAGGAAACATTCGGCTTTATCAAGCTGCATGGTTTGAAAGGACAGGGCGCTGTTTCCATTTATTACGGCGAGTCGCTGGAGGAAGCGCAGTCCACCACCACCTGCGAAACGCTGGACCACCTGGAGATCAGCGCCGCAGCGGCCCGTGATTCGGTGATGCCGCTGTCCAAGGCCTTCCGGTATGTACATCTCCGTTATGACAAGGGAGTCCATATCGATTCCGTATCCATGCTGTATGAATACCTGCCCGTAGCCCGGTGCGGCTCCTTCCGCTGTTCGGACGAGGAGATCAACCGGATATGGGATGTATCTGCCTACACGCTGCACCTGAATACCCGGGAGTTCTTCATTGACGGCATCAAGCGCGACCGCTGGATATGGTCCGGCGATGCTTACCAGAGTTTCCTGATGAACTACTACCTGTTCTTCGATTCACCTTCTGTTACCCGCACGCTGATGGCCCTGCGGGGCAAGGACCCGGTGAGCAGCCATATTAACACCATCATGGATTATACCTTTTACTGGTTCCTGGGCATTTATGATTATTACCTGTATACCGGCAACGAGACCTTCATCCGGCAGTTCTATCCGCGTATGCAAAGCCTGATCAACTTCTGCCTGCAGCGCCGCAACAGTAATGGCCTGCTGGAAGGCCTGCCCGGCGACTGGGTGTTCATTGATTGGGCGGACGGGTTGAGTAAGCAGGGAGAAGTGAGCTTTGAGCAACTGCTGTTCTGCCGCAGCCTGGAGACGATGGCCCTCTGCGCCAATATTGCAGAGGATACGCAGGGCGCCGCAAAATACCGTCAACTGGCGGCCGGGCTGCGCACAAAAATATTTGACTACTATTGGGATGAAGATAAACAGGCCCTGGTGCACAGCCGCATCAACGGCCAGCCTACCCCTTACGTAACCCGCTATGCCAATATGTTCTCCATTTTCTTCAATTATCTCAATGAGGCGCAAAAGCAGGGCGTTAAAGAGCATGTGCTGCTTAATGACAGCGTGCAGCAGATCACGACGCCCTATATGCGTTTTTATGAGTTGGAAGCCCTGTGCGCCATGGGCGAGCAGGACTATGTGCGGAAAGCCATAAAAGACTACTGGGGCGGCATGCTGCGTCTGGGCGCCACCTCCTTCTGGGAGAAGTACGACCCGAAGGAAAAGGGCGCGGAGCACTATGCCATGTACGGCCGGCCCTTTGGCCGCAGCCTGTGCCATGCCTGGGGCGCCAGCCCCGTTTACCTGCTGGGCAAGTACTACCTGGGCGTGCGGCCTACCTCCCCCGGGTATGCTACCTACCTGGCGGAACCGGTGCTGGGGGGCCTGCAGTGGATGGAGGGCGATGTGCCTACGCCGGACGGCAACATTCATGTGTATTGCAGCACGCAGCAGATCAGGATAAAGGCCGATGCCGGCAGGGGGACGCTGCGTTTTAAGAGCAGATCAAAACCGGTGTGCAAAGGCGCTGCTATCGAGGACAAAGGGAATGGCGTATATGAGATGCAGGTAGCGCAGGGCAAGTTGTACGAAGTCAGCTACCGGTTGTAGGGCAATGGTGATGCCCCGCCAAACACATCCCTCAGCGCCCTTTTGGCGGCATGGTGCCCGCACATGCCATGCACCCCGCCACCTGGCGGCGTGGAGGAGGAGCAGATGTAAATACCTTTGGCAGATGTAGTGTATGGCGACCAGCGTAGCACGGGCCGGGTGAATAGCTGGGTGGCATCAATAATGCCGCCGTTAATATCCCCGCCGATGTAGTTGGGGTTGTAAGCTTCCATTTCGCGGGTGTTCATGGTATGCCGGGCCAGTATGCGGTCGCGGAAGCCGGGCGCAAAGCGTTCCACCTGTTTTTCAATAATGTCCGTCATATCCGCTTCCGAGCCATGGGGCACATGGCAGTAAGCCCAGGCTACCTGCCTGCCGTCCGGCGCGCGGGAAGTATCAAACAGGCTTTGCTGTGCCAGCAGCACAAAGGGCCGCTCGGAGTGAAAGCCTTTATAGGCCGCCTGCTCCCCGGCGGCTATTTCCTCGAACGTATTGCCCAGGTGTATGGTGCCTGCTTCTCTGCAGGCCGCCGCTGTAAAGGGAATAGGCCCGTCCAGCGCCCAGTCTATTTTAAAAACGCCCATGCCGTAACGGAAACGCCTCAACTGCCATTTGTAGAGCGTGGAAAAACGGTCCCCGGCTATCCGCAGCAGTTGCCTCGGCGTAACATCCAGCAGGATGGCCCGGGCATCCGGCAACTGGTCCAGCTTCTGCACGTAAAAGTCCGTGACGATCTCCCCGCCCAGTGACACGAAATAGTCCGCCAGTGCGCGGGCAATTGCCACCGAGCCGCCTACCGGCACAGGCCAGCCTTTAGTATGGCCGGCCGCCAGCAATACCAGCCCTATGGCAGCAGAAGTAAGGTTGGATAAAGGCTGAATGGCATGTGCCGCCATACCGGCCCAGAAAGCCCTTGTTTTGGGCTCCTGGAATCGTTTGGCCAGGGAGGCGGCGGAGCTGACTGCGTCCAGCCCGAAGCGGGCCAGCAGCAGCGGGTGCCTGGGCAGATGCAGCGGGCCCAGTATTTCAGGTGCCAGTTGCGGGAAGTCCCTTACCAGCGGCTCCATCAGCTTGCGGTAGATATCCGCGTCCGCGCCCAGGGACAGTGCGGTGGCTGCCATGGAATTTTTCAGCACCGCCGCGGTGCCGTCCTCAAAGGGATGTGCCGCGGCCACCTCCGGGTATACAAAAGCCAGTCCGTGCTGCGCCAGGGGCAGCGTGCGGAAGAACGGCGAGATGGCCGTCATGGGGTGGATAGCCGAGCACACATCATGTACGAAACCGGGCAGCGTCAACTCCGCGGACCGCAGCCCCCCGCCAATCGTATCCTTCCCCTCCACCAGCAGTACGGACAGTCCTGCCTGTTGCAGTGTGATGGCGGCTGCCAGGCCATTAGGGCCGGAACCGACCACGACGGCATCATAACGTTGTTGCATGTGATGAAAGTAGATATTTTTGAGCAAAAAAAGGGCATGACCACACTTAAGCGTGTTAACAGCGGGCATCCGGGTTTCAGGAAGCTGATCATTGAGCTGGATAAGGAACTATGGAACATATTCGGAACAGTGCAGGCGCAGTATGATCAATACAATAGCATTGAGCAGATCGATACCGTGGTGCTGGCTTATGAGCAGGATACCGTTGTAGCCTGCGGCTGCTTTAAACAATATGATGCGCAAACGGTAGAGATCAAGCGCATGTTCGTGGTGCCGGGCAGGCGCAGCGCAGGCGTGGCCACTCTTTTATTACAGGAGCTGGAAGCATGGGCCAGGGAGCTGCAATACCAGGCGGCCATACTGGAGACCGGGAAGATCATGCCGGCTGCCGTGCGCTTGTATGAAAAGAACGGGTATGTAGTAACGGAAAATTATGGACAGTATGTAGGGATGGAGCAGAGTGTGTGTATGAGGAAGAGGTTGTAGGCTGCTTGAAAAATATGTAACTTTGTTGCAATTTTTAAAAGGTGTTATGGAAAAAGAAACCGGGCAACCAGAATTCTGGGAATCAGCCTTCCTGGAAAAGCAGGCAATGTGGGGTTTTGAGCCATCGAGATCAGCTATACTGGCTAAAGATCTTTTCGTTGAGAAAGCAGTGAAAAATGTACTTATTCCCGGGATAGGTTACGGCCGTAATGCCCAGGTTTTCAGGGATAACGGGATGGCTGTATCAGGAATAGAGATATCGAAGACGGCTATTGAAATGGCGAAAAAGCATTACGGAACGGATATGATCATTCATCATGGCTCTGTAACTGATATGCCCTTTGACGACCGGCAATATGATGGGATATTTTGCTATGCGCTCATTCATTTACTGGATAGTAGAGAAAGGGAAAAACTGATCCGGGACTGCTATAACCAGTTGTCGGAGAATGGCCATATGATTTTTACGGTCATTTCAAAAGAGGCCCATACCTATGGCCAGGGCAAACTTATAAGTAAAGACCGTTATGAAATGTTCGGCGGAGTTAAAATGTTCTTTTACGACAGCGCATCGATCCATGCTGAATTTGACCAGGCCGGATTATTTGAGATCACGGCAGTGACTGAAAACTATCCATTCTTTTTAATTAAGTGTAAAAAAGGGGGCTGAAACAGGTCTGTTGCACCTCATCCGTTAATGCCTCCATTGCTCCAGTCTCCTGTTGCATTCTGGTAACGGCAGTCTTTTATTGAATTGCATAAGTGCTTCCAATTTTCCGGCAGCTTCTCTTTTATTGATCTGCTGTTTGTCAATGGACATATCAAACACCCATAATATCCCATGCACCGGGATGTGTTGCCTGGCGCACTCGCTTCGCAATCTATTATCGCCAGAAAGCACAACAGCAGCCAGCTTTCGGGCTAAAAACAGTACGGAATGATCACTATAGGATAGCGCGGAGGAAATGTGAAATGCTGTTAATGCTATTACCTCATCTGTTGAGAAAGCATAAACCTGTAGCTGTCCTTTTGTGATGTAGGAAGCTAACTTGTTTTGCTGCACCGGATTCAGCTCTTCCAATACTTCCGCAGTTACAATCATTTCATATTCCAGGGAGAACAGCAGGTGCAGCAGATCGAGATAACACAAGTCTATAAAAATATTCGCATCGGTTATGGCAATAGTCATATCGTCATATTAATTCCGATTCCCGGAACTCGGCGAGTTTTTGTTTATTTAAAGCAGCCGCTTTTGAGGTCGTGATAATTTCTTCAGCAACAGCCCGCAACAGGAGCTGCCTGAAGCGGGTGGACTGTTCAGGACTGTTAAATGCTCCCGGCTCATGGTACCGCAGATTATCCTTATTGTACTTGATCATGAACTGTTTTACCAGCGCATCGGTTACCAGTCCCAGATTTTTTGCCCGGTATATAATGGCCGGCAGGGAGATGCCGTATTGCTCTTTTATCAGGATGAGCTCAGGTAAAAATATGTGTTGCCGGTGTCCTCCCAGTTCCTTTTGCAGTGTATCTGCCGGTAGCAGCATGGCGCCGGCAAAAGCATCGCAGGCGCGCTCTTTTTCCTTATTCTCCAGGTCCTGTAGGTCCATCAGCAGGTGGCCTAGTTCATGCAAGGCGGTAAAGCGCTTACGAACAACAGAAACCTGGGTATGATTATTTAATACAATTACAGGGTAGCGGTCCTGTATCCAGGTGGCCATCCCTGAAAAAGAGGGGTTGGTTTCAATCTGCAGTACTTTTATCTCCTTTTCTTCCAGCAGTTCCACCACATTATAAATAGGTGCATTGCCCAAATGCCAGTGTTTTCTCAGTTGCGCCGCAGCATTTTCTACATCCTCAGGGGCTGTAATCTTTTTAGAGATCGGGTTCTTAAATGCAGATTTGATACCGGAGAGGCTTTCCAATTCAAAATATCGCTCCAGGAAATCAATTACTTCCTGTCGTATTCGGTCCAGCTCTTTAACCGGCAGGGAAACTTTTTTTCTGAAATCAACCTGGTCCAGGGTGATGGTGGATGGACGGGCAAAATATTCCAGTCCTACTCCCAGGGCTTTGCTTAATGCTATCAGCGTATTGCTATCCGGCTTCATCTGTCCATTTTCATATTTGCTCAGCGCCTGCCTGGAAATGGCGCAATTCATTGCATCGGCAAGATCCTGCAATGAAAACCCTTTCATTTTCCGGGCATTTTTAAGGCGGGTGGCGAAATGGAGCATAAACAGTCAAAAATGGGTGTTGACAAAATTACAATTTTTATTATAAATGTCAACCACCTATTTCAATTTCCCCCAATCCCCATTTTTTGTATTTTTAGCATGACCACCGGCCAACAGCCACCGGGGGCATCTTCCGGTTTTGAAAATGCACGCAATTACCGATACGGAACTGTTACAACAGTTGAGAGCAGGCGACGAGCAGGCTTTCAGGCAGCTATACAACCAGTATAGCCGGCCCCTGCTGGCATTTATCTACCAGTTTACCCACTCCGCCGTGGATGCGGAGGATATCCTGCAGGAAACCTTCCTGAAGCTGTGGACCAACCATCGGCAACTGCCAGAGATAGACCATTTCGGCAACTACCTGTTCATCATTGCCCGTAACAAGACCCTGGACCACCTGCGCAAAACCGCCCGGCAACAGCGGCTGGTAGACCAGGTATGGGCCAACATCACCGAAGCGGCCAACGGCCTGGAACAGCAGTTGGATGCCCGGGAAAGCCGGCACCTGATCTACCACGCCCTTTCGCAGCTCTCGCAGCAAAAGCAAACCATCTTCCGCCTGAGCCGCCAGGAGGGCCTGAGCCATGAAGCCATTGCCGCCAGGCTCCGGCTGTCCAAAAGCAGGGTCAAGAACCTGCAGGTGGAAACCCTGAAACATATCCGCCAGTTCCTGGCGCAGCACTCCCTCTTGTTAGCCTTTTTATTCCTCCTCGCCTTTGACCCCAAGCGGTTTTAAAAAAAATCTCACTTTTTCGCGGTCCTTCCGTTCCGCCCTTTCGTCTTTATCATATATGCCACACGATCCATCAAGAATAGCATACCTGCTGCAGCGGTATACCAGCAGGACCTGCAGCCGTGAAGAGCTGGAAGAGCTGTTCCGCTACATAGAGCGGGCAGATGCAGGTGATGACGCCGTATTGCAGCAGTTGATGGAAGATGCCTGGCAGGGCGCGCACCTGCAGGAAGGCCGGCCCGTACCGGAAATAGATTATGAAGATGTATATGAAAGGATCGTGCGCCCGGCGCACCCCCAGCGCAGCCGGCTGTTTACCCTGCGGCGTGTGGCTGCTGCTGCAGTACTCTTGCTGGCCGGTGCTGCCTTCTGGCTCTGGCGTTCCGGGGATCGGCAAAAGGTTAGCGTCCCGGTTGCCGGTCATGTTCCCCATACCGGCGATGTAACGCCCGGTCTTCATAAAGCGATACTGACCCTGGCAGACGGATCGTCCGTAACGCTGGACAGCGCCGGCAACCAGGTCATTCAACAGGGGCCGACCGCCATCCGCCAGCAGAACGGGCAATTGTTATACGCCAGCCAGGGCGGCGATGAAAGCGTACGGTATAACAAGCTGTCCACGCCCAGGGGCGGGCAGTTCAGCATTGTACTGCCGGATGGTACAAAGGTGTGGCTGAATTCAGCCTCCGCCCTGCGCTATCCTACCGCTTTTACCGGTAATCAAAGGATCGTGGAGCTACAGGGACAGGCCTATTTTGAAGTAGCGCAAAATGCCGCACAGCCTTTTAAAGTGATGGTAGGAGAAATGGAAGTGCAGGTGCTGGGTACGGACTTCGATGTGATGGCTTATCCAGATGAAGCCACTGTAAATACCACCCTGCTGAGCGGCAGCGTGCAGGTAAAGGAAGGGGAGGCACTGCAGTTGCTGCGCCCCGGGCAGCAGGCCGTGCTGCGTAACAGTGATCATGCCATAACCGTGAGAACCGCCGATATAAAGAAAGTGGTGGCCTGGAAAGACGGACTATTTGTTTTCAATAATATGACACTGCCGGCCATCCTGAGAGAAGTGGCCCGCTGGTATGATGTAGAGATCGTTTATACGGTACAGCCAAGTCAAGAGTTATACGGAGGGGGTATTAGCAGGCGCCTGCCCTTGTCAGGCATACTGAACCTGCTGGAAGGCAACGGACATAATCATTTCCGCATAGAAGGAAGAAAGGTGATAGTGCTGCCCTGAGCAGGCTGGTCATCCCTTAGTAATTCCTGTCAACCAAAATTATGAAGCACATCAAACTAACCGCGTTGTTGCTATTGATCACCTGTGCCATGAGCTATGCCCGGCAGGTGAGCCTGTCTGTAAAGGATGCGCCGCTACAGCAGGTATTTGCAGAGATCATCACGCAAACAGGCGTCTCCATCGTGTATTCTGAAAAAGTGCTGGCCGGTACGCGGCCGGTCACCATCCAGGTAAAGAATGCTACCGTGCAGCAGGCGCTGGATCTCTGTACGCGCAACCAGCCCCTGCGATACGAGCTGGAAGGAAACAATTTTGTCATTAAACGATCTCCGGAGCAAAAAACGCCGTCTGCCGGTGCAGATACCCTGATCACGCTGACAGGGACTGTTACCGCCGCCGGCGGACTGCCCCTGCCGGGCGCCACCGTAATGGTAAAAGGCACTTATAAAGGCACGCAAGCTGATGCGCAGGGGCAGTTCACGCTTCGGGATGTAGGTATCCACCAGGTGCTGGTGATTCGGAGCATCGGGTATCTTACGCAGGAAAGGGCGGTACCGCAAAACGGGCAGCCGCTGCAGGTAAGCATGGGGGAAGATACCCGGCAGTTCAACGAGATCGTGGTGGTAGGATACAGCGATAAAAAGAAAAGCGAGCTGACAAGTTCCGTGACCACCGTCTCCGCGGAGAAGCTGAATGACGTCACCGCCAATAACGTAGGCGCTATGTTACAGGGCAAGGTGCCCGGCCTGCAAGTGGTGAACAGCTCCGGCGTGCCCGGTACCACGCCGGAAATAAGGCTGCGCGGGGTTTCTTCCGTAAATGCCTCCCAGACGCCCCTGTTCGTGGTGGATGGCATTATTGGCGGCAATTACGATCCCAACGACGTGGAGAGCGTGACCGTGCTGAAAGATGCCGGCGCTACCGCCATGTACGGCTCGCAGGCCAATGCAGGCGTGATCATCATCACCACCAAGAAAGCCGCACGGGGTAAAACACAGTTTGAAGCAAAGGTCACTACCGGTTTCCGCACACCGGACTTCGGCAAGATGGAAATGATGAATGGCAGTGAGCTGTACGAACATCACCAGCAGTATTACCGCGATTATATTCCCGGCGCGCCGGATAACTCCTATAAGATAGATATCCTGAAATTTTACGGCGAGCGCCCCCGGACCCTGCGTAACCAGGACTATAACTGGCTTACCACCATGTTCCGCACGGCGCCCATGCAGAATGTGTACCTCTCTGCCAGCGGCAGCACGGAAAAGGCAGAGTATTACGCCGCCGTATCTTACTACCATGAAAAAGGCACTTTCCTGAATACGAATTACCAGCGTATCAACCTGCGCGGCAATTCCACCTACCATTTTTCCAAAAAGGTGCATGTTACCAATAACATCAATATCAGCGGGTCTACCGGTAAAAGCTATAACTATGACGACGTATTTTACGCTTACCTGAACATGCCCTGGGATAACCCCTATGACAGCACCGGGCAGCCGGTGTACGTAGACGGCAATTCCACTTTCAGGTGGTGGTCCAGGGACAAGACCAACCCAATCCACACCATCCATCACTCCAACCATCCTTATAGGAACTTTGATGTGAACTATGACCTGGGCCTGACCGTGGACATCACGGACTGGCTGTCATTTTCCAGCTCCAACCGGGCGGCGGTCAGCCTTAACAAGGCCTCGGATTACTACTCACCGGTAGTAGCCGGCCTGTATAACGGTACCGGCTACCTGAATGAGCTGAGCACTTTATCCTACGGGATCATTTCCAACGACCTGCTGAAATTCAATTTCCGTATGGGGGAACATGCCATCAGCGGCCTGGCCGGCGTAGCCATCGAGAACAGCCGCTCGGAAGTGCTGGGCGCATCCGGCAAGGGCTTGCCGGAAGGACTGGAAGTGCTGAACGTAGTGTCCAACAGCCAGTTGGTGACCGGTTATAACAGTGAAGCCATTATACAGTCCTTTATATCCCAGGTAAGCTACAGCTACCGCGATAAATATTTCCTGACCGGTTCCTACCGGGTGGACGGCTCTACCGCTTTCCCGCCGGGCAACCGCTACGGCTCCTTCCCGGCCATTTCCGCAGCCTGGCTGATGAGCAACGAGCCTTTCCTGCAGCCTGTTACCTGGATCGACAATCTAAAGCTGCGCCTGAGTTATGGCGTTACCGGCACGCAGGATATAGGCGCTTCCCGTTACCTGGGCCTGTACTCGCTCAACAGCCAGTACAACAGCGGCGCGGCCGCCACCCCTTCCCAGTTGCCCAGCCCGGACCTCACCTGGGAAAGCAAGTACCAGTTGAATGCCGGCGTGGACCTCAGCCTGTTCAAGCGGATCAGCCTGACGGTAGACGCTTATAACAACGTTACCAAAAACCTGCTGCTGCAGGTGCCGCAGCCACTTTCCGTAGGCTTTGAACAGCGCTGGGAGAACATCGGGGAGGTGGTGAATAACGGGATTGAAGCCGGCCTGAGCACCGTGAACATCAAAACAAAGGATTTTGAATGGACCACGGATCTTAACATCAGCTACAATACCAATAAGCTGCAAAAGCTGCCCAGCGACATTACCCGCACACAGCCCACCTGGAGCATTTCGCAGATCTACCGCAACGGCGGCAACCTGTACGAGTTCTACATGCCTAAATGGCTGGGGGTTGATCCCAATACCGGCGCGCCGCAATGGGAAGTGGTGAACAAGGATGCCGATGGCAAGATCATCTCCCGCGAGGCTACTTCGGACTACGCCGCCGCTACCTACCAGGAAGCAGGCTCCGCATTGCCCAGGTGGCAGGGCGGCATCAATTCCCAATGGCGCTACCGGAACCTTTCCCTGCGGGTGAATGCGTACTTCCTTACCGGCAACAAGGTGTTCAGCAACGTGCTGCGCTTTGTGATGAATGACGGCAATGAGCCTTACTACAACCAGGTAGTACTGCCGGATGGCTACAGCACCTGGACCAAGCCGGGGGATAACGCTACAGAGCCCAGCCCGCAAAATGCGGCCAATTCAACGGAAACGTCTACACGCTACCTGAAAGACGGCAGCTTCTTGGCGATCCGCAATATCGCGCTGGCTTATTCACTGCCCCGGAAGTGGATCGACCGCTGGAAAATGAAGGATGTGACCGTGTCGCTGACGGCAGATAACGTGTATACCTTTACCGGCTTCCTGGGCCAGGACCCGGCCACCACGCTGACGGCCGGCAGCTATGTGATGCCCGGCGTATCGGATTTCAAATATCCCAACAACCGCCAGTACCTGTTCAACATTAATATCCGGTTCTAAAAAAACTGACCATGCAAAAAAGGTTTATCTATATATTACTGCTCGCCTTACCCTTGCTGATGGCCGGCTGTTTAAAGGAGGTGACGCCCAGCGATGCGCTGACCACCGCCAACCTCACCACCACCCGCCAGGGATTGAAGAACGCTTTGAACGGTGCATACGCCCTGTTCAAAGACCATGTGGAATTCAACGGCACCACGGACAATAATAATATGTACCTGCGCCAGTATTTCCAACTGAGCGATTTTGCGGGGGATGACATCGTGTGCGGGCAAACCACTACCGATCCGCTGTACTACAGCTTTTCACTGAACCATACACCCACCCAGACGAATACACGCTATTTCTGGTATATCTCTTACAAGATCATCAACAACGTTAATACCATTATAGAAGCCGCGGAGCAGGTGCCCGATCCCGATGCGGAGCTGCAGCAACTGATCGGGGAATGTTATTTCCTGCGCGCGTTCTGCCACTTTAACCTGCTGCGTTTTTTTGCCCGGCCCTACGCACAGGACCCGGCTGCTGACGGCGTTATCCTGCGGAGGTCTACCGCTGATGAAGCACAGGAGGCCAGGGCCACAGTGGAGGAAGGATACGCAGCAGTGATCGAAGATGCCGGACAGGGCGCTGCGCTGATGAACCAGCCCCGTGGCGTGCAGTTCGCCTCCAGAGAGGCTGCCTGGGCCTTGCTGTCCAGGGCCTTTTTGTACAAAGGGCAGCATGACAGCACTATTTATTATGCAGACCAGGTGATCAACTCCGGCCGCTTTATGCTGGAAACTACTACTACTTATCCTTCCCTGTTCGCCAATGCGCTGACGGCCACGGAAACTATTTTCTGCACGGCTTTTACGGCCGCGGACGATTATGGTAAGGCCGGCTCCATTGCCTCTATGCTGTACTCCGACGGCAATTCCGGCTGGGGAGAGGAGTTTGCCACCCCGTCGCTGCGCGATACCATGTCCGCCCACCCGGAAGATGTGCGCTGGTCCTACATTGTACCGCTGCGGGACGGAAGCGGGCAGTTGCAAAAAAAGAACGGTATCGAGATATGGTACATCACCAAGTTCTCCTTCCAGGATGGCAGCCCCACGCTTAGCTCCCCCATCCTGTTCCGGCTGGCGGAAATGTACCTGAACAAGGCAGAGGCGCTGGCGAAGGCCGGCAATGCCGCCGCGGCGCTGGATGCGGTGGATATGATCCGCCAGAACCGCGGCCTGGAAAACGCCCTGTACAACGGGCAGGTGCCGGCCGGTAAAACCGCGCTGGACCTGGTGTTAAAGGAAAGGCGCATAGAGCTGGCCTTCGAGGGCCACCGCGTGTTTGACGTATACCGCAACAAGCAAAACCTGAACCGTACTTACTGGGGCTACCACTTACCGGGATTGAAGGAGTCGGACATTGACCTGTCCAAAACCCCGGCCGGTTATACCAATATGGTGATACCCTGGGACAGCAAGCGGACCATTTATTACATACCGATCGATGAAGTGCAGACCAATCCCTTATGTGTACAGAACCCTTAACAAACGCATGGTTATGAAGATCATTAAAACGATATGCTCTTTCCTCTTGCTCGCCGGCGCTTTCAGCGCCTGCAAAAAGGACGAAACTACGCCGTCGGCGGATATTTTTTTTACGGTGAGCATCAGCGGCAATGATGTGACCTTTACCAACGAAACCACCGGCGCGGTATCCTACAAATGGGATTTCGGGGACGGTACCACCTCCACGGAAGCCAGCCCTACGCATACTTACCCGGGCAAAGGCAAATACGTGCCCACCTTGTACGCCACCACTGCCGGCGGGCGGGTAACAGAAGGCTCCACCGTCGTGTACGTGGCCAAAAGCTCCCCGGTAAAGCTGGATGACGGTACCTTCTCCGACTGGGATGAGGTGAACGCCTATACGGTGACTTCCGGCGCCGGCGAGACCTATTTTAAAAAGGCGAAGTTCGATTATGATGCGGAGTATGTATACGTGTACCTGGAAGTAGCTTCCAAACAGGTGAACGGCGACATCTTCGACTTTTACCTGGATACGGACAACAGCACTGCTACCGGCTTGCTGAACGGCATACCGGAAGGAGGCTACGATGTGCTGCTGGAAGGCGGCATACTGGCCGGCTGGTTCGATGCCTTTAACCACAAGGGCGCGCAGAACGCTTTTACTTTTGACCCTACCGGCGTTGCTGAATTTTACAAAACAGGCACCATACAGGAGGAAAGCGGCATCCTGAAATTCGAGATGCGGCTGACGCGGTCTAAAATAAAGAACCTGGCCGCCGCTACCGCTTTCCGCATTGGCATTATCGCCACCAGGAGCGATTGGTCCGCCACGCTGGGCTACCTGCCTGATGCAGGACAGCCTTCGGTGCTCATCAATTTTGAATAATATTTATATAACCTATCCCTCAATTAATCACTTTAAAAACCACTCTTTATGAAAACTATGAAAACTCCCCAAACATGGATCGCAGGATGTTTGCTCCTGCTGGCAGTGGCTTCCTGCAAAAGGGAAGTGACGGACCCGCTTACGGAAAAGGAAAGCAAAACGTTCTCCACGCTGGCCGTGACCAGTTACTATGTAAATGGCGCTTCCGGGAATGACGCCAATGCCGGCACCTCACCCGCCGCGGCCCTGAAAACCATACAGGCGGCCCTCAATAAAACCACGGATGGCGCCGGCGCTACCATTTACGTAGCAGGCGGCACCTACAAGGAAAGACTGTGGTGGCCCAATTCCGGCGCTTCTGCTGCGGAGCCCATCACGCTTACCAATTATGACGGCGGTGTGGTGATACTGGACGGGGTGAACGCTTCCAACGACGGCCAGAACGCCATGATCGCCATCAGCAGCAAAAGCCATATCCGCATCAACCAGGTCCGTATCGCCAATAACATCCGTGATTTTGCCGCAGGTATTTATGCCATTGGGGCCGGCACGGACATACACGTGACCAACTGCAAGATCTACAACATTGGCTGGACCACGGATTCTACAGCCGTTCCCACCTCTGCGGATAATGCCAATCCATTGGTGGTGGTAGGCTCGATGGCCAATTCCTATAACGAGATCTACATCGGCAGCAACGAGATCTATAGCTGCAACACCGGCTACAGCGAGGGGCTGACCATGGCGGGCAACGTGGAGAATTTCCTGATAGAAAGCAATATCGTGCATCATATCCGCAATATCGGCATAGACATGACCGGCCATTACACCTGGACGGGCGCGCCGGCGAATGTGAACTTTGCCCGCAACGGTAATGTGAAATACAATATCGTGCACCATTGCGTATCGCCGGTGGCCACCAATGGCGGTATTTATGTAGATGGCGGCAAGTGGATCAACGTGGAAGCGAATACCTGCTATGAGAACCTGGCCGGCATCACCGTGGGCTGCGAGAATGACAATGCGACGGCAGAAGGCATTAACATCCGCAGCAACCTGGTGTACAATAACCGGGATGCCGGCATCCTTTTCGGTTCCAATGCGCCTAACAGCAAGGTGGTGTATTCCAGCATTACCAATAATACCTTCTTTAAGAATTTCACCGCCGGGGGTTGGGGCGGCGAGATCAGCCTGCAGAATACAGACCATGTGAGCATCACGAACAACATTGTGCAGTCAAACAGCGATATTGTAGCCATTGCGCTGCTGGGGTATACTTCCACTAATTTAACGATGGATTACAACCGCTATTACACCAGCTCAGGCAGCGCCTCCGGCAGCATCTTCGACTGGGGCGGTATTAATGGCAACACCTATGGTTCGCTGGCCGCCTTTGTAAGCGGCACCGGGCTGGATGCGCATTCCACCTATGGCACACCGTCTTTTGTGAACAGCAGCCTGGCCTCGCTGAACCTGCATTTAAGCAGCAGCTCCGCCTGCATCAATGCCGGCGATCCCGCTTTTGTACCGGGCTCCGGCGAGCTGGATATTGACAAGCAGGCGCGCCTGCAAAACGGACGGGTGGATATTGGTGCGGATGAAACGGGGTATTAGAGCGGGCACTTCTCATGATAATTCACGAGTTCTATCGGGGCTCTTTGCATTTCAATACCAGCATAGGCGGTCTGGATTTCATCCAGCACCGTCTCTACTTCTTCCGGTGTTTTGAGCACCACCAGGCGGGCGCGGTATTCCCGGATGTTGGGTAATCCTTTCAGGTAGCCGGCATAGCAGCCGCGCATTTCATTGATGCCTACGATGGGGCCTTTCCAGGCCACGGAGCCGCGCAGGTGTTTTTTGCAGACGGCCACGCGCTCCTCTACAGTGGGCGGGGGCAGCAGTTCGCCGGTTTGCACGTAGTGCTTTATCTCCCGGAATATCCAGGGGTAGCCGATGGCGGCGCGGCCTATCATAATGCCGTCCACCCCGTAGCGGTGCTTGTATTCCAGCGCTTTCTGCGGGCTGTCTATATCGCCGTTGCCAAAAATGGGGATATGAATACGGGGATTGTTCTTTACTTTGGCAATGAGGGTCCAGTCGGCTTCTCCCTTGTACATCTGGCAGCGGGTACGGCCGTGGATGGAAAGGGCCTTGATGCCTACGTCCTGTAGGCGCTCCGCCACCTCTTCTATATTCTTGGTCTGCTCGTCCCAGCCCAGGCGGGTCTTTACGGTCACGGGCAGGTTGGTGGCCTTTACGCAGGCGTCTGTAAGGCGCACCATCAGGTCTATATCCTTCAGTACGCCGGCACCGGCGCCTTTCAGGGCCACTTTTTTCACCGGGCAGCCGAAATTGATGTCCAGCAGGTCGGGGTTGGTAACATCCACGATCTTCGCGGCCATGGACAGGCTTTCCTCGTCCCCGCCGAATATCTGTATGCCGATGGGGCGCTCATAATCGAAAATATCCAGCTTTTTGCGGCTTTTGATGGCGTCGCGGATCAGTCCTTCACTGGAAATAAATTCCGTATACATCAGGTCCGCCCCCGTGTCTTTGCAGACGGCGCGAAAGGGCGGGTCGCTCACATCTTCCATGGGCGCCAGCAGCAGCGGAAAATCCGGCAGCGTTATGTTTCCGATCTTTACCAAATCAATAATTTGTAAATTCCCGCGCAAGTTACCGATTTTTCAGCAAATGGAATTACAGGAAGCAATCGCACTGATACAGCACGACAGCCTTTCACAACCCTACCACGCCGCCTGGGCGGACCTGGGCTGTGGCAGCGGGCTGTTTTCCCAGGCCCTGGCCCGCCTGCTGGCGCCGGGCGGCGTTGTGCACGCTATTGACCGGGAGCCGGTCGATATACAGCCCGTTACCAGCAAGGCCTCCATACGGACCCTGCAACTGGACTTTGTGGCCAATGAGTGGCCGCTGCAGGACCTGGATGGTATCCTGATGGCGAATTCCCTGCATTATGTGAGCGACCAGCCGGGTTTTATCCGCAAGGCTGGCCGCTACCTGAAGCCCGGCGGCCATTTCCTGGTGGTGGAATATGATACGGACCAGGCGAACCGCTGGGTGCCCTATCCCCTGAGCTACCTGAAGCTGATCCGGCTGTTCAGCCGGGAGGGGTATACGGCCATTACCCGCCTGCAGGAGCGGCCTTCCGTCTATGGGCGGGCCAATCTCTATGCTGTGCTGATCACTTCTCCTGACCATAAAAATTAGCTATGCACACAGGACGACATTACACTGTAAAAGAAATGCTGGTATGGACCCGCAAAAGCATTTACTGGCTGGTGCTGCTGGCCGTTATTCCTACCGCCTTATACGCCATATGGGACGTGAAATGGCTGGCCATTACCTGGGTGCCGGTGGCCCTGCTGGGCACCGCCGCTGCTTTTATAACCGGTTTCCGGAACAATGCTACCTACGCCCGCGCCTGGGAGGCCCGGAAGATATGGGGAGCTATCGTGAACAGCAGCCGGACCTGGGGCATAATGGCCAGGGACCTGGTGGGCCATGCGCAGGCGTCCCCGGAAACGCTGGCGCTGGTGCACCGGCAGTTGATCTACCGGCATATGGCCTGGTTCACGGCCCTGCGGTTCCAGCTACGGGAAAAAAGAAGCTGGGAGAACATCTTTACCAGGAGCTATAACCGGGAATATGCCCGCCACTATTATGTGGCGGAATGGCATACAAAAATGGAGGAAGAATTAAAGCCGTACCTGTCGCCGGAAGACCTGCAGTACGTGCTGGGCAAGAAGAACCGGGCTACCCACCTCATCGCCCTGCAGTCTGCGCAGCTCAAGGCGCTGGCAAAGGACGGCTGGCTGGATACCTACCGGCTGGTGGAGCTGGAAAGGATGTTGCAGGATTTTTATGAGCAGCAGGGGAAGTGCGAGCGGATCAAGAACTTCCCTTATCCCCGGCAATTTGCAACTGTCAACCTGTTCTTCATCCGCCTGTTCGTATGCATGGTGCCTTTTGGCATGCTTAGCGAGTTCAACAAGCTGGGCGAATACATGGTATGGCTGACAGTGCCTTTCAGCGTACTGGTCACCTGGGTGTTCATGACGCTGGAGCGGATAGGGGAAAGTACGGAAAACCCGTTTGAGGGCAGTCCCAACGACATTCCCATTACCGCCATGAGCCGCACTATAGAAATTGATCTCCGGGAAATGCTGGACGAGCCGGAAATACCGCCCGCCCTGCAGCCTGTCAATAATATCCTGATGTAAAGGCATTAAAACCCGATGGAGTTACCGCCGTCCACCGGCAGCACTACCCCGGTAATGTAACGGGCTGCATCGCCGGCCAGGAAAAGGGCGGCGTCGCCAATATCGGCCGGCGCGCCCAGCATGCCCATGGGCGTGCGGGACAGTACTTTCTGTTTTCTTTCCGGATCGTTGTCCAGCGCTTTGGCCGACATATCGGTAGCGATAAAGCCGGGCGCAATACAATTCACCCGTATGCCCTGTGGCGACAGCTCCACCGCCATGGCTTTGGTCATGCCTTCGATGGCGGATTTGGAAGCCGTATAGGCGATCACTTTAGGAATGCCGTACTGTGCGGCCATGGAGCTGATGTTGATAATGGCGCCGCTTCCGCTATGCGCCATCTGCTTCACCACTTCACGCGACAGCGCGAAAACGGCCGTCAGGTTGGTAAGCAGTATTTGCTGGAACTCCTGGTCCGTTACTTCGGTGAAGGGCTTTTTCAGGTTGATGCCGGCGTTGTTCACCAGTATGTCTATCCTGCCGTAACGGGTGGTGATATCCTGCACCAGCGCCGGTATGGCGCCCAGGTCCGACAGGTCGGCAGCTACCGGGATGCACAGCGCTCCCAGCCGGTCTTTGGCGGCGTCCAGCTTTTGCCGGTCCCTGCCAATGATGATGGTACGGATGTTGTGCGCCACGAATTTTTCAGTAATAGCCAGTCCTATGCCGGAGCCTCCGCCTGTTACGATCGCCAGTTTTGTATTTTTCTCTTGCATGGTGTTATATGGTTACGGATGTTAATGCGGCGCATAGGGGAATCGCAGTTCCCGGTAATATTCCAGTGTATGTGCCGGCGCCGGTACGCCTTGGGGCAGCGGCAATTTGGCAAAGGTCCGGAAATAGGCCAGGCAGGCATCCCGCCACCAGGCTGCTTCTTCCAATTGAATAGCCAGCAGCATCCTTACCTGCTCCGCTCTTTCTTCATCAATATAGGGGCTTACCTGCTGCCAGGTGTCCGCCATTTGCTGCACGCCCTGTACGCCGGCCTGGTATTTATAGCACAGCTCTTCCCAGAGCGTGCGGCCGGATGGTAGCCTGTACTGCCAGGGCACATGGTGGAACCACAGCAGGTACGCTTCCGGGCAGGTGCGCATGTTTTCCCATTGCTTCCGTACAGCCGGTGCGTACTGCGCCAGGGCATTACTGCCCGACGCCGTACGGTCAAAGCCGATGCCCGTGCTGTCCGCCCGGTGAAAATACACCGGGTTCCAGTCCGCACGGGGGGCCTTGTCGTACCAGGGCGCAGGGCCGTAGTGATGGCCGTAGCCCATGATGTGGTGCAGGCCCAGCGGCGTCATGTAGTTGACCAGCGTTTCGCGGGAAGCCAGCATCATTTGCTGAACGGGTGTTACAAAACGGGCATCGTTGGTAAAGGTTTGCCGGAGCCACTCGTCCGCTACCTGTGCGGATGTAAGCGTGTGGTCCCAGGCCAGCCGGCCCAGCGCATACCAGTTGGCCTGGCCAAAGAGGTGGCCGGTCCAGTTGCGGTCGCTGCCGATGTTGGACACACCCGCCATGCCGGAAATGGCATGTCCTTCCAGGGAGCCGTCTATCACTTTGGCCACGGTGGAGCCGGGACCTTTGGCATGGGTATCTGCTTCCAGCACTTCTTTGAACAGGGGGGAGAGGTATACCAGGTGCGTGGCAAAGCCCAGGTATTCCTGGGTAAGCTGCAGCTCCAGCATGAGCGGCGTGTGCGGCATGGCCCCAAAGAGCGGGTGAAAAGGCTCCCGGGGCTGGAAGTCGATTGGGCCGTTCTTTACCTGCACCACCACATTATCATGGAAGCGCCCGTCCAGTGGTTTGAACTCATCGTATGCCTGTTTGAAACGGTCCTCATCCCCTTTGCTGTCGTATACAAAAGCGCGCCACATCACGATGCCTTTGTAGGGCGCCAGCGCATCCGCCAGCATATTGGCCCCGTCTGCATGGGAGCGGCCGTAGTTCTGGGGGCCGGGCTGTCCTTCGGAATTGGCCTTTACCAGGAAGCCCCCGAAATCCGGTATATAGTGGTAGATCTCCTTTACTTTTTCTTTCCACCATTGCTGTACCTGCGGGTCCAGCGGGTCGGCGGTTTTCAGGCCGCCAATTTCAATAGGCGCGCTGAAACGGGCGGAAAGGTATACCCGGATGCCATAGGGGCGGAACACGCCGGCCAGCGCCGCCACTTTTTCCAGGTAAGGTTTGGAAAGAATGGTGGCATTGGCGTTTACATTGTTCAGCACCGTGCCGTTGATGCCGATAGAAGCATTGGCGCGGGCATAATCCTTATACCGCCGGTCGATGTAGCCGGGCAGCCGGTGCCAGTCCCAGATGGACATGCCGGCATAGCCGCGCTCCACCGTACGGGTAAGGTTATCCCAGTGGTTGAGCAGGCGGTAGCGCACTTTGGGCGCGCTTACTATGCTGAGCTGCTGTATGGGCTGCTGCGTTTGCAGCAGGCGCAGGAAGTGGAATACGCCGTATAGTACCCCGGCATCCGTGTTGCCGGTAATAATGATCTTTTTATCTGCTCCGGTAGTGGTATAAATGCAGAAGCCCTCCGCGCCGGCCTGCTGCAGGGAGGCGGCCGGCACCAGGGAATTGATAGCGGGCCACTGCGCCGGCGTGGCGGCTATTACAGACCCGGCCTGCGCCTGCTGCTGCAGGGGCACGGCTTTATCCAGCAATGCGGGCAGGGCCTTTTGCAGCTCCTCCCTGGCAGCAGTAGACACCGGCGTACTAACGGGAATGTATATACCGGATATGGCATCCCGGTAATCCTGCAGCAGGGCCTTGCCTGTAATACGGTGATAGCGCAGCCATAGCTCGTAGCCGTCTTCGGCCTGCAGTGATCTGGCAGCGATGGAAAGTAATAGCAGTAAAAACAGTTTTCGCATAACGTGAGAGATGGTTTTGTCCGGCTTTATCGCAGGGATGATTCGCGGATGATCAGCTCTGAGCGCAGCAGGATGGTATTGGTAGCCGTTATCAGCGCTGCTCCGTTCAGGTGGTTGATGAGGTGGCGTGCAGCCACTTCGCCCATTTCATAACCGGGATAATTGATCGTGGTCAGGTTGGGCTCAACTACCGTGGAAACAGGGTCGTTGTTGAAGCCCACAAAGGCAATGTCCGCCGGTATGGCGATGCCTTTTTTCTTCAGGCCTATCATGCAACTGGCCGCGCAGTTGTCATTGGCCACAAAAACGCCGTCGGGCAGCACCGGCATGGCCAGTATTTCCGCGGCGGCGGTGTACCCGGCTTCCTGGCTGAGGTTATTATACATGACCATGCTTTCGTCAAAGGGCAGCCCGTGCTCCTGCAAAGCCTGCCGGTAGCCCTGCAGGCGGTCCGTATATACGTTCCGGTTGCTGCGGGCGGTAATATGCACAATACGTTTGCAGCCCCGCTCTACCAGGTGCCGGGTAGCCTCAAAAGCAGCCCTGCGGTTGTCAATGCACACACTGGTCACATTTTCGTGTTCGGCCACGCGGTCAAAGAACAGCAGGGGAATATCCTTTTTAAAGAAGGAGCTGAAATGATCCAGGTTATCCGAGTCGTAGGCCAGGGATACCAGCAGCCCGTCTACCCGGTTGTTGAACATGGTGCGGGCGCTCCGTACTTCTTTTTCTGCGGACTCTGACGATTGGCTGATGATCAGGTTATAGCCCTGGCTGTTGGCTACCTGCTCGATGCCCGCAATAATGGTAGACATGAAATAGCTGTTGAGCCGCGGCACGATCACCCCGATGGTATCGGTGCGCTGGTTGCGCAGGTTCCTGGCAAAATGATTGGAGCGGTAGCCCATTTCCTCGGCCAGGTCATAGATCTTTTTCCGGGTCTTTTTGCTCACGACAGGGTCATCTTTCAGCGCCCGGCTCACGGTGGCAACGGAAATATTGAGTTTCTCCGCCAGATCGTAGATAGTGACTTCTTTGTCTTTATTCATCTGTTAACGTTTACCTCGTCATAGCCCATAAGTTACAAAAGTCTTCCCGTACTCTATTAATACAATCGGTTACATGACGCCAGATAAAGGTAATAGAATATTTTTGTAAAAAAGTAATGTAATCGGTTACATTTTTGAATAATATTCCTACTTTAGTCAAGGATTCCGATACCACGTACAGCATATTCCACTTAAAAATGAACATGTTATGAAAAATTTTACCAGACCTGCACGGCACGCATACCCTTTCCCTGTGCCACTTAGAACGTGCATGGCAGCGGTATGGTGCGCCGCACTGCTTTTCCTGTTGCCATTCTATGCCTGGTCACAGACCAGCGGCCCCGTAGGCGGGCGTGTGACCGATGAAAACGGCCAGCCTGTGCCGGGCGCCACCATCGTGATCAAAGGTACCAGCACCGGCACCGTTACCAACGAAGACGGCATTTTCAAGCTCAACGCGCCGGGCAACGGCGTGCTGCTGATCTCTTCCGTGGGCTTTACTTCCCGGGAGATCAGCATCAACAACCGCAGCAACATCCCCGTTACCCTGGGCATGGGCAGCAAGGGACTGGAAGAAGTAGTGGTGGTAGGTTACGGCACCAGTAAACGGCGCGACGTGACCGGGGCCATTGCCTCCGTGAGCAGCGAGACCCTGAAAGAAGTGCCCGCGCCCAACCTTATTTCACAACTGAAAGGCCGTACGGCCGGCGTATCCATCGTCAGCAACGGCGCTACGCCGGGCGTTGGCGGACAGATCCGCATACGCGGCAACCGTACCATCACCAATTCCCAGGGCAACAGCGATGCGCTGGACGGCCCCTTGCTGGTGCTGGACGGTATTCCCTATGGCGGCAGCATCAATGACCTGAACCCGGATGATATTGCGAACCTCGAGATATTGAAGGACGCTTCCGCCACCGCCATCTACGGGTCAAGAGGCGCCGGCGGCGTGATCCTGATCACCACCAAACGCGGCAAGCCCGGCCGGCCGGTGATCAGCTATGACAGCTACTACGGTATCTCGTCCGTGATGGGAAAGTATAAAGTGATGAACGGGCAGGAATACGCGCAGTTCAAGGAAGATGCGGCTGCGTATAACCGTTCCAACTGGCCCGGCAGCGGCGGCACCTCCTCCTACCTGCTGACGCAGGCCGAGAAAGATGCGCTGGCAGCCGGCATCTCTACCGACTGGCAGGACCTGATCTACCAGAACGGGTTTACCACCAGCCACCAGCTTAGCCTGTCCGGCGGCACGGAAACCACCCAGTACGGCATGGGCGGCGGCTATTACCGCGAAGGGGGCATTATCCCCAACCAGAAATTTGAGCGCTATAACCTGCGCGCCACCATCGATCACCGGATCGGGAAACGGCTGCGTATCGGGTTGAACACGATCAATACCTTGTCTTATTCCAACACCCCGGGCGGTGGCGGCGTGCCGGGCACGCTGGTGCGGCTAACGCCCCTGGCGGCTCCGTACCTGCCCGATGGCAGCGTGAACCTGACACCGGCGGCCGGCTCCATTGACGCAGCTATTATCAGCCCGCTGACACTGATGACCAAGAAAGACGCCATCCTGGACCGGACGCGCCGGCTGAGAACCTTTAACAGCCTGTATGGCGAGCTGCAGATAACCGACGGCCTGCGGTACCGGGTAAACGTGGGCCTTGACTACCGGCAGGAGAACGCGAACGCCTACAACGGCCCGCTCACCTTTACCAATACGGCCACCACGCAGGCCTCTTCCAATGCCCGGGTCAACAACGGGGAGGCATGGGCGTACAACATACAAAACCTGCTGTACTACGAAAAAACATTTGCACAAAAGCACCGGCTGGATGTAACCGCCCTGTTCGAGGTGAACAAGGACCACAGCCAGAGCAGCACTTTCGAGGTGACCGGCGTACCGGCCGACTATATCAAGAACGCCAACTTCGCCCTGGCCTCCGGTCAGCCGAGAGGGGAAGGCACCTTCGTGGAAACCGGGCTGCTTTCCTATATGGGTCGTATTAACTATGCGTATGACAACCGCTACGTGGTAACGGCCACGGTGCGCGTGGACGGCTCCTCCACCCTGGCGCCCGGCCACCAGTATTTTACCTATCCTGCTTTTGGCCTGGGATGGAATATTTCCGAAGAAGCGTTTATGCGCAACGTTTCGTTTATCTCTAACCTGAAGCTGAGAGGCGGATGGGGTATCTCCGGCAACCGCAACGTGCCGGCCTATCAAACGCTGGCAGCGCTTTCCGCCTCCACCTATAATTTTGGGCAGGGCACGCAGGGGCAGCAGTTGGCTTACCTGGTTACCCAGGTGCGCAACCCTTCCCTTACCTGGCAGTCCACCTCCCAGTATGACGTTGGCCTGGACTTCGGCCTGTTCAACAACCGCATTACCGGTACGGTGGATGTGTATGAGCAGCGCACCAAGGACATCCTGCTGCCGGTAAGCCTGCCGCAAAGCAATGGCGCCGACGCTACCGTGCAGAACCTGGGAAAAACCAGGGGCCGGGGCCTGGAAATTATGGTCAGCAGCACGAATATCAATACCCGGAGCGGCTTTACCTGGAGCACGGATGTGAACTTCTTTTTTAACCGGGAGGAAATTACCGAGCTGACTACTCCTGCTGAAGTAGCCAACAAAGCCAATGGCTGGTTTGTAGGACAGCCGCTGTCCGTTATCTATGACTACAAAAAGATCGGTATCTGGCAACTGGAAGATTCCGCTAAAGGGCTTACCGGCGCGCAAACATCGCCCAGGGCCTATCCCGGGCAGATCAGGGTGGAAGATGTGGACGGCAACGGTGTCATCGACGCCAACGACCGGCAGATCATCGGCAATTTCCAGCCGCAATGGGAAGGCGGCCTGACCAACCGTTTCAGCTACAAGGGTTTTGACCTGTCCGTGGTGATCTATGCCAGGATGGGCATGAAGGTGCTGGCGCCTTACCTGTCTGCAGACGGCGGCGCCAACGGTTTTCCTTTCTTCAACCAGGGTCGTGTGAACCAGTTGAAGCTGGATTACTGGACGCGCGATAATCCTACCAATGCATTCCCTGCGCCCGATGCCGGTACAGACCGCCTGAACTTCGGGTCTACCCTGGCTTACCAGGACGGGTCATTCATCAAGTGCAGGAGCATCAACCTGGGTTATTCCCTGCCGGAAGGCGTTTTGAAAAAGCTGCATGTCAGCTCGCTGCGTTTTTATGCCAACATTACCAACCCGTTCATTATCTATTCCCCCTTTGTAAGCGATGGGCTGGGGCCTGATCCGGAAGGCAACGGCTATGGCGGGGCCGTGAATCCCACCGGGTCATCGGAGGTATCAGCGCCTACGCGCCAGGTGAGCGTGAACCTGAACAACCCCACCATACGCCAGTATACATTCGGGGCCAACCTGAAATTCTAAACGAATAAAATATTTTGACAGATGAAACCGAGCATGATAAATACTTCCCGCTATATAAAATTCGGCGGCGCTTTACTGCTTGCTTTGACCATCACGGGCAACAGTTGCACCAAGATACTGGAGGAGCATCCGCAGGCCAGCATCCTCCCCGAGTTCCTGGCTACCCCTGCCGGCGTGCTGGGTGGGATTGCCGGCGTGTATAATGATATGCGGAGCCAGTGGGGCACCGAGGGCTTCAGTGCGGAAATGGTGGCCGGCACGGACGAGCACCTGGCCGGGGCCAGCGCCAGCGGCATCCAGTTGTATACCTATAACGGGCTTAATTCTACGAACTTTGGCTCCGCCTGGGGGATCGCTTTCCGCGATATCAATACCCTGAACGCCGTGCTGGAATACGGGGAGAACATTGATCCTTCCGAGCTGCCGGAGGCTACCAAGCGCGCTTACCTGGCACAGGCCAAATTCCTCCGCGCCTTCTGGTACTTTTACCTGGTGCAAACCTTCGGGGATGTGCCGCTGCACACGGAATTTATTGACGTAGCCACCAAGTCGGACTCCCGGCAGCCGGTGGCGCAGGTGTACGAGCAGATCATCCAGGATCTGAACGAAGCGATTGCCGATATGCCGAATACGGTGACGGCGCCGTTCCTGGGCAAGGCAGCCTGCAAGCCGGTGGCCATGTACCTGCTGGCAAAAGTATACCTGACCCGGGGCTGGCTGACCAATTCGCAGGCGGATTTCACGCAGGCTTATACCATTGCTTCGGAGATCATTGCCAACAAAGGCGCTTATGGCCTGGACCTGTGGCAGGATTACGGCGACGCTTTCAAACCTGAAAATGATTATGGGAAGGAAACCCTCTTTGTCAGCGACCATAGCACGGACCCCAAGTACGGCCAGTACATTGTAGGCGGACAGGCATCCGGCGGCGCCGCGCAAAACCTGACGCCCTGGTTCTATATCTGGAACTACCCGTCCAACAGCGGCATCAATTCCTACATCAATTCCACGTCCGGCGCGCTGGTCAACAACGGCACCTCCGGCATGATCCGCGATGCGGTGAATGGCAGGCCCTATATACGCACCCGGCCTAACACGGCGCTGCTGGCTTCCGGGCCGCATGCAGGAAAGCGGTATCTCCTGGACCAGGCGTTTGCAGACAGGGATAATGATTCGCGGTATGACAATACTTTCCAGCAGGTGTGGATATCCAATACCGCCATTTCCAACAGCGCGGATGCTGCCAATAATTCCAGGGGCATCAGCTACACCATGCAGCCGGGTGTGGATACCGCTATTTATATGCCTGATTTTGAGGTGCCCGGCGCGCCGCAGTTTGATGGTGCAAGGCCTTTCAAAGGCATTATTATTCCGCCCAGTTTATGGTCCAACAGCTACTTCCCGGTTGTGAAGAAATTTATGGACCCGAGCCGGGGCGCTAACTTCAATGATCCTTCCAGCAGGCCGGTGGTGCTGTACCGTTTTTCAGATGTGTACCTGGTGGCCGCCGAAGCGGCATTCAAGCTGAATGACCTGGTGAATGCCGCCAACATGCTGAACGTGGTGCGGCAGCGGGCCGCTTTCCGCAAAACCAATACGGAAGCGCAGAATATAGCCGCGGCGGCGGCCATGACCATCACACCCCAGCAGGTAACGCTGGACTTTATCCTGGATGAGCGCAGCCGGGAGTTTTATGGCGAGTGGCAAAGGTGGCATGACCTGGTGCGCACCAAATCCCTGGTGAGAAGGGTGCAGGAGTGGAACCCGGAAGCAGGGCCTAATATCAAGGATTTTCATGCGCTGCGGCCCATCCCGCAATCGCAGATAGACCGGGTAGTGGAGGGAGATTGCCAGGGCAATGCGTGCTGGCAGAACCCCGGGTATTGAGTTTTTTACCGTTATGAACGTGTGGTTTTTCCTGCCGGGCATTATTGCCCGGCAGGACTTTTTTTGCCATACCGACAGCCGGAGCCGGTAGAAAAAATACTGGTTTTCGTGTATTGGGCCTCCCGGCAGCAACCTGTATACTTGCACGATCACTAAAAATATACGTCGATGAGAAAAGCCATCCTGTTATTGAGTACACTTTTACCGATCTTTTCCTGTGCAGGCAGCGCCGGCCGTGGTGAAAATACCGGGAGCGACTCGCTTACAGCACAAAGCACGGTTGAAAAAGCCGCGTTCGGAGAAGGAAAGATAACGGTAGACATTTATTTCCCCGATAACCCGCTCAGCAAGGTCTTAAACAAGATAGACCCCGCTAAGGGCAATATGCAGGAGCAGTTTGCAACGCTTTCCAAAACACTGACTGCTGAAGATGCACAGCAAATAAACCGGGTAATGAAGGGAAATCCCATACAGGCCATGATGGTCATGTTCTCCCCCTTGCTGAAGAATGAGATATTTGTGAGGGAAGGCAATGCCACCGCTAAATGCGACGGCCTGGTATACCACCTGGAAAACCAGTTGGAAGGCAATGCCGGGAAAGGAAAGATCTTTTTGCAGTCACAGGCGGACAAGGGGAACCAGGTCACTTTCAGCTATGACAAGGACTTCCTGGGACAAAGCCAGGTGCAAACGGTATTTGAGCGGGACAAGTATGACCGGGCGGAAACGGGTGAGACCGCCCAGGTAGCTGGCTACAACTGTACCAAGGCGGTTTACACACTAAAGCCGGGCGGCGGCCCCGGTGTTGGCAAGCTGGAAGTGTGGACATCTGCGCAAATGCCCAGGTCCCTGAATTTTATACACCCGTTTTACCTGGATGAGGACCACGGGATCATGAAAATAGTGTTGTTTTTGGATGGCGGGTCTTCCATGGTCTATGAATTTAAGAAAGTATTGCCCGGCGAGGTAAGCGCCGCTGATATGGCTATACAGGAGAGCCAGCCCGTTTATGACGCGGCAACGGCCGGCACTGCATTGAGTGGCAAGATCATGGGCGTTATGTTCGGTACAAAATAGGATTTCATTATAACCATCAAAAAGCCCCGTTGCAGAGCAACGGGGCTTTTTGATGGGACGGATGCTAGAAATTCATCTCATCCGCGCTGGGGCCGTAGCTGCCGGGAATGGGCACATCCAGCAGGCGCAGGTACACGCCCAGTTGCGCGCGGTGGTGCACTGTCTGGCAATAAGCCACCCGTATCATTTCCGCTTTGGTGCAGGTAAGCAATACCTGGTCTCCATTGCGCAGGGTCCATGTTTTCTCCAGTTCTTCCTCCGTTGCTTTTTCCAGGCTGGCGCGGCCTTGGGCCAGGGTGCGCTCATAATAGGCCAGCAGGTCGGCCGTGCTGCTGATAGGCTCCTGCTGGTAGGGATTGGCGGCAAAGTCCAGCCCGTCTGTAGTGAGCGTCATTTCCACCCAGCCCGGTAATTCGGCCACGTGGGTAGCCAGCCATTTCAGGGTGCCGCTTTTAGGATGCGGTTTCCAGTCAAATTTGTCCTGGGGTACGCGTTCCAGCATTTTACGGGTGGTTTGAGCTTCCTGTTCCAGCTCTTTCTGCAGCGTTTGAATAATGGAGATTGACATAATAATGTGTTTTTTGTTTTGTGATACAAAGAAAGAACGGGGGAGTGACAACCTTATGTCAGCAGGTTTTGGGGAGGCGGAAAAATTTTCAAAACCTGGCCATATCCCGGATTTAATATACAGTTTACATCCAAAGGGTAAGTTTGTGAGCGAATATGGAAAAGCTTTCAGACAGCCGGCTGATAGACCTGGTCAGGGGGGACAACCAGCATGCATTTACCACACTGGTAAACCGGTACTGGGAAAACATGTACCGGCATATACATGCAAAGCTCCGCCACGAGGAAGACACTAAAGATATACTGCAGGAAATATTCATCACTGTCTGGAAAAACCGCGGGCACCTGTATGTAGATGATAATGGCACGCTGGGCGCTTACCTGTACCGGGCCGCCCGTTATTGCATTATCGATTATTTCGGCCGTCCTAAAACCGCCATTTGCGATGAAGCGCAGTTGCATGCACTGCTCGCGCAGGAGGTAACCCTATCCGCTCATGAGCTGCTGGTGAGCAAGGAAATGGAGCAGCGCGTGAACGATGCGCTCAGTCGCCTGCCCGAGCGATTGCAGCTACCTTACCGCCTGAGCCGCTACCAGCACCTGACCAATAAAGAGATTGCCGCACGATTGTCGTTATCGGAGCAAACCGTAAAAAATAATATCTCCCTTACATTACAGCGGTTGCGTTTGTCCATCCATGAAAAGGACGGTTTCGCCATACTGTTCATACTACTGGTAACACACCCTTCATAATTCCTTAACACACTTTTGCAGTACTTCCCTGTTGCCGGGGAGATTTATAAGGCGTTATGCTCAAGAAACGCTTTTCAACAGCCGACCTCAAAGCTGTTTTAAACAGGTATATACAGGGCAGCGCCAGCCCGGAAGAAGCGCAACAGGTAGAGCGCTGGTACGCCGGCATGTCCGTTGCGCAGGAGGAGGACGCGCTGGCCGACCCGGGTAAAAAAGAACAGTTGCGACAGGAGATCGTGTCCGGCATTATGATGCAGATACAGGCGGAACAACCGTTGCTGCCTGCACGTCGCCGCTACTGGCGGCCGGTAGCGGCGGCGGTATTGATCATGGCGGCAGGCGCCTGTTTGTACCTGCTGCGGCAGCCCGCGAAAGTAACGCCGGCAGCCAGGCTGGTGTATGCCCCGCCGGGCGCGCGCAAGACCGTAACGCTGGCAGATGGCAGCGTAGTGCGGTTGAATGCCGGTACGGTGCTCTCCATTGCCGGCGATTACGGGCAGCAGGAGCGGCAGGTGGAGCTGCGGGGGGAGGCCTTTTTTGAAGTAGCCGCCGATCCGCAACATCCTTTCCGTATACGCGCCGGTGAAATGATCACCGAAGTGCTGGGCACCTCCTTTAATATAAAAGCCTACAAAGAACAAAAGGAATGGCAGGTGGCCGTAGCCGGCGGCAGCGTGAAAGTGTTGCGGCAGCCCGCAAACGGCGCGCCGCGGGTACTGGCGGCCGTATTGACGGCCAACCGGGAACTGGCCTATGACCTGCAAACGCAGCAGGTTGCCGTGCGCGCCATCAGCCAGGACCAACTGGGCGCCTGGCGCAATAACCGCTTCTGCTTCCATAACAGCACGCTCGCAGAAATAGCCGCAGAGCTGCAGCGCCAATATAACGTGCCGGTCGTTATTGCCGGGAAAGGCACTACGGACGGGCATTACAAGATCAGCTTTGAGCAGGAGCCCCTGCCAAAAGTGTTGAAATTATTATCGGACCTGACAGGAATTACCTATACGATACAACCGGACCAGGTTATTATTCACACTGCAAAAACACATTAACTATGGGGAATTAATACATGCCAGCAAAAAAGCCGGAAGTGGTACCAGCACTTCCGGCAAAGCAGGCGCGCCGGTAAAGGCGGCCGCATTTTTAACGGATTTGGGTCACATTAAAAACATTTCAAAGATGCAAAAAATTTTCTCAGGTTATTATAACCTGTTTAAACCGCTTTTTTCTTTAAAGATGAGGATCACGAGCTTCCTGTTATTATTTTCTTCTGTGCTGTCCTATGCCGCTACCAGCGCCGGGCAGTCCATGCATGAAGTAAAAGTGAGCCTGTCCGTAGAAGCCAGGCCACTCAAAGAAGTATTGTCGCTGATTGAGCAGCAGTCGTCCTTTGTGATCGGCTATAACCGGGATGATATTCCCGATAACAGCAAGGTCACTTATACCGGCGCCAACCGGCCGGTGGATGAAGTGCTCAATGACTTGCTGCGTGCTTACCCGGTAGTGGCCAGGCAGGTGAATGAGCGGTATATATTGATCAATAAGGTAAGCCCTGCGGAAAAGCTGCGCTGGCTGCAGCCTGTAGTGATCACCGGTAAGGTAACGGACCAGGCTTCCGGTGAAGCGCTGCCGGGCGTAAGCATCAGCATTAAAGGCACTTCCTCCGGCACGGCCACCGGCACAGACGGTACATTTTCCCTGCGCTTCCCGCCGGACCGGGAGGAGATCGTGCTGGTGGTATACTATCTCGGCTTTAAAAAACAGGAGCTGACCATTCACCGCGCCAATGCCGGCCAGGCGCTGCATATTGCGCTGGCGGCCGATCGCCTGGGCCTGGATGAGGTGGTGGTGACCGGGCAGGGGCTGGACATCAGTAAAAGAAGATTGTCTACCGACATTGCCAGCATCAGCGCGCGGGAACTGGAAGATGCGCCTTCCGGCCGTATAGACCAGTTGCTGCAGGGCAAGCTGCCTAATGCGCAGATCAGGCTCACCGGCGGGCAGGCCGGCGCTACTTCCATCATCCGTGCGAGAGGCGTTAATTCCGCTTTCGTGAACTCCACGCCGGTGATCTACGTGGACGGGGTGCGCATGGACAACCTGAACACCGTGTCCGCCCTGGGCGGCGGCAGCGCGCAGGGGGCTGCCATCAGCTCAGTTGCAGACATACCGCTGGATAATATTGAGCGCATTGAATACATCAACGGCGGCGCTGCCACCACGCTTTACGGCTCCGACGCGGCCAACGGCGTGATACAGATCTTCACCAAAAAAGGCGGCTCCGAGAAAACGGATATTACCGTGGAAACGCAGATGGGCATTGAAACGCCCACTACGGATTTCCTGCACTTCAAGCGTACAAAGGACCTGCTGTTCCAGAACGGCTTTTACCAGAAGCACCACCTGGCGCTGAACGGCGGCCAGGGCAACTTCGGGTACAGCTTTTCCGGCAATTACAGCAACAGCCAGGGCGTGCAGGTATTTGACCAGAACCGCAACCGCCGCATTGATTTCAGCAGCGGCTTCCGCGCCGGCCTGGGACAAAAAGTGACCTATGAAAGCTCTTTCTCTTTTGTGAACAATAATTACAAGCGTAACCGTAACGGTAACCAGGGCGGTTATACGGGATTGTGGTTTGCGGAGAGTGGCGCTTCCGCCATTACCGGCCCCCGTTTCAATCCAAAGATAGATTCCCTCTCCGGTGAGGAGTTCCAGGCCATGAAAGACTATGTGCATGAAGCGGAGCGCCTGCAGGACAACAGTATCAAGGTGAATCGCTTCCAGACCTCCCAGGTGTTCAAATACCAGCCGCTGAAGAACCTGGTGTTCAAAGCTACCGGCGGTATTGACTACCGGGTGCAGAAGAACCAGGTAATACAAACCAATCAATACCTGTCATTCACCACCAACACTACGGTAAAGGATCAGGGCAGCATTACCAATGCGGACCGTAAATACCTGGGCATTACGCTGGAGCTGAACGGGCAGTATGAAGCCAAGGTGCGCAACTTCTCCTTTATCACCACCGGTGGTGCGCAGCTATTCCGGAACGAAGACCAGCAGGTGGCCTATACCGGCAACAACATCCGCGACGGCGCCCGCACCATCCGCGATGCCGCTACCAAAACCAGCAATGAATATTACATTGAAGTGGTGAACTACGGCGTGTACCTGTTGGAGAACATCGGCTTTAAGAACAAGCTGTTCCTGGACCTGGGCCTGAGAGGCGACGGGAACCCGGCGTTCGGCAGCAACATCGGCGTGCAGTATTACCCTAAAGCGGGTATCTCCTACATTCCCAGCGCAGAGCCCTGGTTTGAGGGCCTTTCCCGCGTTATATCCTCCGCCAAGATCAGGGGCAGCTTTGGCGTAGCGGGCAATCTGCCCACCGCTTTCTCCAATGAAAGGACCATCGCCTTTGGCGGCTACCAGGACGAGCAGGCGGCTTATTTCGGGCAGCCCGGCAACGACGACCTGAAGCCGGAAAAAACGCAGACCATAGAAGGCGGCCTGGACCTGGGCTTCTGGCAGGATCGCTTCCTGTTGTCCGCCGGTTACTATCATGCCACTACCCGCAATGCCCTGTTTTATGTGCCGCCTACGCCTTCTACCGGGCAGTCGCAGTCGCAGTTGTACAACGTAGGCAAGATACTGAACCGTGGATGGGAGCTTCATGCAACCGCCATTCCTGTACAGCAGCGGGATGTGACCCTGAGCCTGAACGTATCCGTAAACACCCTGTACAATAAAGTGCAGAGCGCCGGCGGCGTAGCGCCTTTCAACATCAACGGCTTCAGCGCCCGCACCATTCAGACGGTGGTGCAGGAAGGGTATGAGATCGGTTTCCTGCGGGGCAACTATGGCGTATTCGGCGCCGACGGCACGCTGGAAAGCACTACCGCGCAGCAGTACCTGGGCACTACCATCCCCAACCTGTTTGGCAGCATGGGCCTGAACTTCCGCTACAAACGCTTTGACCTGTACGCCACGGCCGATTACCAGAGCGGTGCTTACGCCAACTCTTTTGACCGCCAGTTCCGCTTCTACTACGGTGCGGACAATGAAGGCATTCCACAGGCGGAGATTGACAAGAACAAGCGTACCAACTGGCTGAACTTCACCAATATGTTCGTGGAGAAAACAGATTTCATCAAGGTGCGCAGCATCGGTGTTAATTATTCACTGCGGCCCGGCCTGCTGGGCAAGGCGGTAAAATCGCTGACGGTAGGCTTTATGGCGGTGAACCCGCTCAATTTCACCTCCTCCAGCTTTGACCCCGAGGCCACTATCAGCGGCAGCGCGCAGGGACAGGGCGGCGCCACCACCGGCGGTATCTCTTATGCCACCTATTCCTCGCCCCGCCAGTTCCTGGGATCATTAAGGTTAAACTTTTAAATGCAGAAATCATGAAGCAACTCTTTTTATATAGCTGTATCATCGCCATGCTGGGCATGAGCGCCTGCGATGTGCTGAACCCGAATGTAACGGACGAAGTATACCTGGAAAATCCCGATGCTGCCAAAAGCTGGGTTAACGGCCTGCGCCGGCAACTGGCCCTTACCATGAACCAGGTAGTGGTGAGTACGGAGCTGGTATCGGACAACTATTACAACAACCGCACCCTGAGCAGCAAGGTGTTTGATATTCCGCAGATCGATTACTACGACCTGGACGTGAACAACCTGCAGGTGCAGGTACAGCGCTTGCGCGAGATGGCCGACTATGGCATCAGCAAGGTGCTGCCGGCAGATAAGGCCGCTACCGATGCGGATGCTGCGGAGATATTGTTCAGTAAGGCTTTTGCCCATCTGCTGAGCGGCGAGCTGTTTGTAGCGCTGCCGGGCAGCAGCCTGGGCGAGGTGCTGACGCCTGCGGAGCACCTGCACCTGGCCATTACCGGCCTGGACCAGGCCATTGCTGTTGCGCCGGAAGCGGCGGACAGGCTGGCGTATACGCTGCTGAAGGCCCGCGCTTATTACCACCTGGGCGACGCGGAGAACGCTGCACGGTATGCTACGGAAGCGCTGGCGGATAAAACCCTGTTGCGCCAGGTAGGGTACGATGGCGTGAACGGCGTGTCCAACGATATGCAGACTTACCTGTTCTCCTCCACCTACAACGAGTTCGCACCGCTGCCGCGCCTGGATTTCCTGGACCCGAAGTACTATCACATAGGTACGCCCAGCGCAGACCAGAAACCCGTTACCATTGTAAAAGCAGAAGAAGCCTACCTGATACTGGCGGAAACACAAATTGCCGCCAATGGTCTTGTTGCGGCCCGCCAGACGCTGAAGAACCTGCTGACCGAAGTAGTGGACCAGCGCCCCACCGTGATGCTGGACGACAGCAAAGAGACCCGCAATGGCGGCAACCGCACGGACTACCCCTTAACAGCCGTACAGGTAAAATTTGATGCTGCCGATAGTTCCCGCACTGGCTATGTACTGAACCGGCAGGAGGGTGACATTGAAGCCTATACGGTTTCCGGTACCAGGGTAACGGCTGCCGACATTGATGCTGCTGCTATGCAGGACGAGCTGCTGTATATCCTGTACCGTATGCGCCAGGAAATATTCATCGCAGAAGGCCGCCGCATGACGGACCTGGGCATTAAATTTCCCGTGTCGCAAACGGAGCAACTGAACAACAGCCATGTGCTGCCGGAACATACGCAGGCGCAGGTACCCGCCTTTATACCGCTGAACAGGGGCATGGACGACTTCACTTATGACGAAGCTGCCGGCACCGTGATCATGCAGTATGATATGAACAAAGTGCTGGTACAAAACAAACAGGCAAGCGAAATATTTCCCTTCATCCAATAGGATACCACTGCTGAAATAAAAAAAAGAACATGAAAAAAATAATAACGCTCTTTATAGCGGTATTGCTCTTTACCGCACCGCTGTCCGCGCAAACCGCCAGATACGTAGTACTGGTAAGCGTAGACGGCTTCCGCCCGGATTTTTACACGGACCCTTCCTGGCCGGCGCCCAACATGCAGCAACTGTTGCAGCAGGGTGTGTATGCCCAGGGTGTCCGCGGCATTTTTCCTACGGTTACTTACCCCTCACATACCACGCTGATAACAGGCGTCCGGCCTGCCCGTCATGGTATTGTTTATAATACGCCTTTTGAGCCGCAGGGGCAGAGTGGTGACTGGTTCAGGGAAGAGCGGGATATTAAAGTGCCCACGCTGTGGGATGCGGTGCGCAGCGCCGGGTTGAAGTCCGCCGCGGTGTCCTGGCCGGTATCCGTAGGCGCGCCGGTAGATTACAACATACCGGAAACCTGGTCCCGGTCCACGCCCGGCGATCGCCGCGGCGCCACCAGCGAGCAGGCCACGCCCAAAGGTTTGTTTGAGGAAGTGCAGGAGCGTGCCACCGGCCAGTTGGAAGCCAATGACCTGAACCTGTATTACCTGGGCATGAATGAGAACCTGGCCCGCATGACGGCCTACCTGGTAAAGCAATACAAGCCCAACCTGGTAATGGTGCACCTGCCCTGCACTGATGCGGCGCAGCACCGCGAAGGCCGGGAGGGAGCAGGTGTAAGGCGGGCGGTTGCCTCCGCGGATCACGCCATTGGCACCATCCTGGAAGCCCTGCAAAAAGCCGGTATCAAAGACAGCACGGCGGTGATCATTACCGGCGATCATGGTTTTGTAGACACGCATTCCAGCCTGGCGCCCAATGTATGGCTGGCGCAGCACGGGCTGACCGGCAAGGCCGAAGACCGGGGCAACTGGAAGGCCGCTTTTCACTCCGCCGGCGGCTCTACCTTCCTGCACATGAAAGATCCGAAGGATGAGAAAACATTGCAGCAGGTAAGGAAAATACTGGCCGGCCTGCCGCCTGCGCAGCAAAAGCTGTTCCGCGTGATAGACCGCGCCGGGCTGCAGCAATCCGGTGCTGACCCGGAAGCCGTGCTGGCGCTGGCCGCCGTGCAGGGCATTACTTTCAGTAATGCAGCAGACGGCCCGGAGCTGCGCCCAGCCAAAGGCGGCGCGCATGGCTACTTCCCGGATTTCAACGAGATACGCACCGGCTTTATAGCCGCCGGCCCCGGGCTGAATAAGGGCAGCGTGCTGCCGGAAATAGGGCTGGAAGATATTGCGCCGCTCATCGCCCGCCTGCTGAGCATTGAGCTGCCGCAGGCGGAGGGCGTGGTGTACCCGGGTATGCTGGCACCGGCCGGTAAATAAGGCTGTTCGTACATTACCTGCCATACATCAAGTGCTTGCTGCGCTTTGTCAAACGGATGAAAGGCGCTTGCCGGTATTGTTTTTCTTTGCCGGAGAACCTTATTATTCATCCGAAAACTTGATGCCATGCAACAAGCATTTTTAAAACGCACGCTGCCGAAGCTAATGGCTTTCGTTACGGTATGCGCTGCACTGTTCGCCTTTGCGCCGCGCGGGGTAGACAGCTATGAGGTATACCTGAACGACAAGTTGTTGTTAAAGGAGTACGCCCTGAAGGAAGTAAGCCTGAAAAGCCTGCACCTGGACAATGCCAAAGCCAGTGACCGGCTGGTGATCTATTACACGCACTGCCATTCTAAAACCGCGGGCACCGGCCGGAGCATTTCCATTAAGGACGGGCAGGGCCGCATCCTGAAGGAGTGGAAATTTGCAGACGTGAAAGACGGGAAGAAGGGAATGATCATTCCCGTGAAAGAGCTGCTGGCACTGGAAAAACAGCATGCGGGTGGCCAGCTCACCATGCATTATGCAGCAGCGGAGCTGCCGCAGGGCCAGTTGTTGGCGGCGTTGTAAACGGTCCCCCCTCCGTCAAGGGGGGACTTATAACCTTTGTCTCATCCCGCCCCCTCCAATGTCTCCTTTACCTACCACCCCTGTCAGCCCCAATCACTAGCTTTGTGTTACTAATCGCTACCATTATGGCAAATACCATGAAAAGCGCACCGGCGGCCACCATTGATGCATACATTGCCGGCTTCCCCAAAGACGTGCAGGACATCCTGCAGCAGGTACGCGCCACTATTCAGCAATCTGCGCCCGATGCCGGTGAAAAGATCAGCTACGGCATACCTACGTTTACGCTGCACGGCAAGAACCTGGTGCACTTCGCCGCTTTTAAGCATCATATTGGTTTTTATGCCACGCCTACCGGGCAGGAGGCATTTAGAAAAGCGCTGTCAGTTTACAAAACAGGAAAAGGATCGGTGCAGTTTCCCCTGGACCAGCCCATGCCGTTGGGCCTCATTACCCGGATCGTGCAGTTCCGGGTGAAAGAAGTAACGGCACGGAGGCGGTAGCACCACGCTGCAGATCCTGAAGCTATAGCGCCGGCACGTTGGCTACCAGCAGGATCGCATCGTTGGACAGGGCTTCCAGCTCAATTTCCCGTACATCCCACAGGGCCAGCCCGTCCCGCGCGTTCATTAAGCGGTGCTGCACTTCAAAAGCGCCTTCAATGACAAACACAAATATCCCATGGCCGGGGTGAGCAACGGTATGCACCGTTTCCGCCCGGCCATTGAATTTGCCGATGAACAGCCTGCCGTCAAAAAGGGGCAGCAGCCGGTCTTTCGGCTGGTCCAGGTAAAAGTCGCAAGCCTCCGGTATATCGCTGCCGGGCGTTCCCGGTCTTTTGATCCACAATTGCAGGAAGTTTACCAGCGCATCTTCATAAGGGTTGCTGACGGTGAAGGTGTCGCCGCTGGTGGCGGAGAAGCAGAGCGCCTGTCCTGCGCCGGTCAGTACAGGCGCGCCGGCCGTGTGCTGCCAGTTAACAGCGCCTACCGTGGGCAGCAGGAAAATGTCCGTATCTTCTTCTACCTGCAGGGTCAGGCGCCTGCCGCCACCCAGCGTATCTTCATTCAGCACGTACAGCGCCCCGAACGGCTGCTTGTGCACATGGTAATAGTTCCCGAAATTGAACGTATGGTAGCTCCTGAACCAGGTCGTTTCATGCCTGCCTCTTTCGTCTGCCAGGAAGATCTTCCCTTTTGTCTGCGGTATCATGGTCAGGGTTCCTTTAAAGAATGAATGCTGAGGAATGGCTGCATGGCAAACATTTCCGTAGGCCTCATGTCATCCACCGCCTGTTCGCCGTTCAGGCCCACCAGCAGTTGGTTGCCAATGGTATCGTACCAGGTGAGCGGCTCGGACAGGAAATTGATCGCTACCTGGTGTTTGGTTTCATCCCGGGTATCGGAGTGGATGATCTCGAACCGGAAATTCCTGAACGGCAGGAAATGCTGCCCCAGGTTGTTCAGGATATCCGGCACTTTGCCGTTCAGGTGCTGCAGGTGCCCCGTAATGGCCGGCGTTACCAGGAAATGCAGCTTTTCCGCGCCGGGCGCATAGGCCAGCAGCTCGCCAAAAGTGCGGTACTTCTTTTCCTGGTTGAAATACTGGGCCTGCAGCAGGAACTCGGCATAGCTGTCGCTGAGCAGGTGCCGCTCCCAGCGTTTCCTGGAGCCGGCATCGATCACTTTCCGGTATAGCAGGCGGATGGTCCGGTTAGGCATGATCAGGCGCTTACGTTAATAGTATGGGTGAGCGTATAGCCGGCGGACACGCTGCCCGTAACCGTGGCCAGCTCGCTGGAGAGCGAGTCCCGGAATATGCCATCTTCGCTGTTGGAGGTATCCTGCGTGCCATGTTCGGAGTAGGGAGACGCCGTGGTGTACACGGTATCGCAAACATCCGTTGGGAAAGCTATCTGCGTAACCAGCAGGGAGGTGCCGCCGGCATTGTAGATATGCACATGAATATGGGGCGCCCTGCCCCCGTACCAGCCCGGGAAGATGCTGGTAAAGGTCACCAGCCCGTCTGAGTCCGTCACCTGCCGCCCGCGCAGGAAGTGCGACCCCGTATAGTCCACGGAAGAATAGCCCCCGCCGGGATTCACCACGTATTCGGAGTAATACCCCAGCGCTGTGCAGTGCCAGATATCCACCAGCGCGCCGGACAGCGCAGCGCAGTTGTTGCTGGTGTTCTTAACCGTGATCTTGACGGTAAGGGGCACGCCTTCCTGCCCGTCCACGATATTGCTCCGTTCGTAGGAGGAAGGATTTTTGGTAGGGTAAGGCCCTGCTGTTTCCGTAGGCGTAACGGAGCACTCGCCGCTGCTGCCGGTATCCGTGTCCGTATCCGTGCCCACGTCATCGTCCTTCGAGCAGGCTTTCATCAGCGGTGCAATGGTGGCCAGTCCCAGGGCGGCCAGGCTGTTTTTCAAAAAAAGCTTTCTTTCCATAAAGCATGTTTTAATTGTTCACTGTTTTATAGGATTTGACCGTATGGCAATGTAAAGTTTAATGGAAGCGGGGAGGAAAAGAGCGATGTACCGGCAAAGGGAGGGTTTGTACCGATGAATTTTCAATTAAAAATTAATAATACCCGCAACGCAAGTGTTTCAATGAAACACCCATGCTGCGGGTATTATTAATTATTAACTGTTAATTATTAATTAAAGCGGGCGTATCCAGATATTGCGGAAGCTGATCGGTTCGCTTTTGTCGCCATGCGCCTGTAGTTTGATAGGGCTGGCGCCATGTGCTTTTTCATAGGAAGCCTTGCCGATATAGCGGGTGGGCCCCAGTAACTCGGTATTGTCCTGTACCAGTACGCCGTTGTGGAACACGGTAACGCGGGCGGGCGATTTTACGGAGCCGTCGGTGTTAAAGCGGGGAGCGGTCCATACCACATCGTAGCACTGCCATTCACCCGGTTTTTTGCAGGCATTTACCAGGGGCGGGGATTGCTTGTAGATGCTGCCGGCCTGCCCGTTCACATAGGTCTTGTTATTATAATTGTCCAGCACCTGCAGCTCGTAGCCGGCATCGCCGGGGCCGATGGAAGCCAGGAAAATGCCGCTGTTGCCGCGGGCCTGTCCTTCGCCGGTGATGTTGGCCGGTATGCGGTATTCAATATGCAACTGGTAGTCGGTAAAGGAGCGTTTGGTCTGTATGTTGCCCTTGCTTTTATCTACCGTTATCACGTTGTCGGCTACTTTCCATCCGGCGGGCTGGCTGGGGTGGTCTACAGATTGCCATTCATCCAGGTTCTTGCCGTCAAACAGCAGCACGGCATCCGAAGGCGCGTCAGCAAAGGCTTTGCCCGGCGTTACCACCTTGGGCACAGGCGACCATACTTCCGTGTCTTCCGGCTTGGTTTGCGCAAATGCAGCGGTGGCCAGCATCACGGCACCTGCCATTACAAGTACTTTCTTATACATAATCAGCATATTTTGATCCCCTAAATTAAAAATTGCGGGAATAAATCTAAGGTAAATTAGTATGTGCGGTCCAGGTATGTCCCTGCCTTGCGATCAGCGCCTCCGCGTTTTCCGGTCCCCAGGTGCCGGCCTGGTAGTTGGGAAAGTCCAGCGAGTCGTGCGCCTCCCAGGTCTCCAGTATGGGGGTGATCACATCCCAGGCGGCCAGCACCTGGTCGGAGCGCATGAACAGGGTGGCGTCGCCCCGCAGCGCGTCCAGCAGCAGTGTTTCGTAGGCCTCCGGCGTTTTGGCGCTGGCGTTCTCGTAGTTGAACACCATTTCCACGGGGTTCAGGCTCATTTCCAGCCCCTGCTTTTTGGCGGTAAAGCGCAGGCGTATATCCATGCGCGGTTGTATGTTGATGATAAGCCGGTTGGGCGAAAGGTTATGAGCGTACTCGTCCGGGAAGGTGGCATGCGGCACCGGGCGGAACTGTATGGTGATGGAAGATGTTTTTTCCTGCATGCGTTTGCCGGTGCGCAGGTAAAAGGGTACATCCTGCCAGCGCCAGTTGTCCAGGTAGAACTTGATGGCCGCGTAGGTCTCCGTGTTGGAATCGGGCTTTACGCCCGGTTCTTCGCGGTAGCCGGCCACCTGCTGTCCCTTTATCCAGCCGGAGCCGTACTGGCCTCTTACGGCGTACTTGTACACCTCTTCATGCTTCAGCGGGCGGATGGCGCGCAGCACGTCCACCTTCCGGTTCCGGATCTCCTCTGCCTCAAAGGACACCGGTGGTTCCATGGCGATCATGCAGAGCACCTGCAGCAGGTGGTTCTGTATCATATCGCGCAGCGCGCCCGCACCTTCGTAGTAGCTGCCCCGTTGTTCCACGCCTACCTGTTCCGCCACGGTGATCTGCACATAATCAATATAGCTGCGGTTCCACAGCGGCTCAAACAGCGCGTTGGCAAAGCGGAAGGCCAGTATGTTCTGCACCGTTTCCTTGCCCAGGTAGTGGTCTATCCGGTATATCTGGCATTCATGGAAAGTTTTGGTCAGCAGGTCGTTCAGCACCGTAGCCGTCTCCCGGTTATGGCCAAACGGTTTTTCCACGATGATGCGGTCGGCCTGCACATTGCCCGCAATGCCGGTATGGCCCAGGTTAACGGTGACCGGCGCAATGAAATGCGGTGCTACAGACAGGTAGAACAGCCGGTCTGCACGCGTGCCTCTCGCCGTATCCAGCTCGTCCAGCCTGTTGCCCAGCAGGGTATAGAATTCCGGGTCATTGATGTCAGACACCAGGTAATGCACCCGCGATTTAAAGTCGTTCCATTTGGTTTCCTCCGGCGTGCCGCTGCGGGAAAATTCCGTCAGTCCTTTCAGCAGGTGCTGGTGGTAGGCGGCATCGTCAAAATTTTCCAGCCCCAGCCCGATGATGTTGAAGCTTTCCGGCATCCAGCCTTCAATAAACAGGTTGTAAAAAGCCGGTATCAATTTCCGTTTGGAGAGGTCGCCCGTGCCGCCGAAGATCACGATGACGGAGGGAGACGCTTTTTTTGCTGGTTTCATCCGTTAATATTACTTGTGATGCTTAAAGATGAGGAAAGATACTAATTATTGTTGGCCATCAGGGTATCTTTCCACACCGGCGCCAGGGCCGCATCGTGTATATTAACAGCATCCCCGGAGGTCCTGCCGTATTGCAGGCCGGCCATCGTCACATCATCGTTCCGGGAACAGGTGATCAGCGCCACGCAGCACAGCGCGGCAAAAAAGAGCAATAGTCGCATAGGGCGTTTATTTTTTAACGGTAAACACGTACTACCCTTACCGGGCGGGCTACCGCTACTACCGGTGCAGGACGCACTACCACCACCGGTGCAGGGCGTACCACCACCACCGGTCGGGGCGCTACCACTACCGGCCGGGGACGCACCACTACAACGGGCGGCGGCGGGGGAGGAGGGCCTATTCTTACGTGTACGCTTACCTGCGCCGTGGCTTTGTGTACGCAAAAGCCCAGTAAAAGGGCGCCCAGGAATATTACTTGTTTCATAAACAGTCGGGTTTTGGTGAAAGATCTGTTTGCCGTAATATGACCTTTATTGGAAAGAGAAGTAGCGCCTGCAGGGGTGAAGCTGACAAAACAGGGGGTGAAGCGGGCAGGATGGCCGTTCCCTACGAACCGTAATAATTTCTATATTTATGCCCGGACCTTATTCGCTACCAGGGGGACACCAGCGCTTTTAACCAATTAATGAACATCAACCATGCCGGCCACTGAAGGGCTAACAGACGAAGAATTATTGCAAATGCTGCAGGAAGGCGATGAGCATGCGCTCACATTGCTGTACCGGCGCCATTGGCAGCCGCTGTTCCTTTCGGCCTACCGGGTACTGAAGGACCAGGAAGCCTGCAAGGACCTGGTGCAGGAGCTGTTTACAGAAATATGGCAGCAATGCGCCCGCATCCGGCTCACCGGCTCTTTTAAAGCATACCTGGCCGCCAGTATCCGCTACCGCGTGTTCCGCTATATCCGCCGGCATCCCGTGCGTGATGAGCTGTTCGATCACATTGACGGGCGCATGGAGACGGCCTCGCCGGAAAGCGAGCTGGCCGTGAAAGAGCTGCAGGCCCTGCTGAACAAGGTGGTGGACGGCCTCCCGGAAAAATGCGCCCTGATCTACCGCATGAGCCGGGAGCAGCATCTTTCCTATAAAGAAATTGCCGGCCGCCTGAACGTGTCCGTTAAAACCGTGGAGAACCAGATCAATATTGCCCTCCGCAAGCTGCGCATGGCGCTGCATTACATCATTGGCCCCCTGCTGCTGCTAAGCCTCCTGCAATTGTAGCATTTTCACTTCTTATAATGTTTTTTTAAACCCCTTTGGGGGCAGGCCTTCTTTTTTGTCACTATCATTAAAACACCCGACATGGACCGGCAGGCTTTTTATGCGCTTATTGACAAATGGAACAGGGGAGAAGCAACCGATGAGGAAGTGCAGGCGCTGATGAACTATTACCACAGTTTCCGCGATACGCCGGAATGGGACGAAGCCCGCCTGGGCGACCGTTCCGCGGTGGAAGCGGAGATGGAGCAACGTCTGCTCCGCAGCATCCGGCAGTTGCCGCAGCAGCAGGCGCCCGTGCGGCGTATGCGCTGGCTGCGTGTGGCGGCCGCGGCCGCCGTGTTGCTGTTGCTGGCAGGTGCGGCGTGGTGGTACCGCGCAGGGCGGGGCCCGGCGGAATTAAGGCAGCAGACACTGGTCACGCAGGCAGGGCAGCACCGGCAACTGGAGCTGGCGGACGGCACGAAGGTGTGGCTGAGCCCTGCCTCTACCCTGCAGTATCCCCAACGGTTTACCGGGCCTGCAAGAGAGGTGTCCCTCAGCGGGGAGGCATTCTTTGAAGTGGCCCCCGGCGCAGAACATCCATTCATTATACATAGCGGAGCGGTAGACACCCGGGTGCTGGGCACCTCTTTTACCATACAGGCGTATGCCGCGCAGCCGGATATCGGGGTAACGGTAGTAACGGGCAAAGTGGCGGTCAGCACCGCGCAGGCAGGCAGCCAGCCGGCCGTCACCCTGTCCCCGCAGCAGCAGGTGGTTTTCAGCAAAGCAACCGGTAGGCTCCGCAAAACGGACAAGGTGGATACCCGGCCATTGCTGCTGCGCCGCGCCGGCATCCTGAAGTATAACCGCGCCCCGCTGCAGGAAGTGGTAGCGGAGCTGGGCTGCTATTACAATGTATCCATTATCATAGAAGGGCCAACGGACAACTGTTTTTATTTCGGCGAATTCAATACCAACAGGGAACTGGAAAAAGCTTTACGGCAACTATGCCTTACGCTCAATGCTACGCTGGTGAAAAAGGACGGCGCCTACATCATACGCAAGGGCCGTTGCTGAAAGCGTATTAAAACAAACTATACCGCATGTTCAAAAAAGATCCACCCACGTAAGAAAAAAAATCCTCCCCTGGCAGGGGGAGGATGCTAAAGTCAAGTATTAAAGCCTGGCATGCACTGGCCTCGTAAACCGCAGCACGCCGGCATTTGCTCAACCTTAATCTGAATAAAAGTATGAAAAAATGTGCACCTGTAATAGGTATGCTTATGAAATGCTCGTTGTGTATCCTTACTATTATCTGCAGCGCCACGCTTACCCTGATGGCCAAAAAAACAGAAGCGCAACTGCTGGAGAAAAAGATCTCCCTGAGAACGGAAAAGATGCCGCTGTACCAGGTGCTGGCTGAGATTGAGCATACGGCGGGCATCTCGCTCAGCTACGCCGTAAGCCAGGAACTGCTGGACAGTAAAGTGAGCGTGCATGCCCGCAACCGTAAAGTGAGCGATATCCTGGACAGGGTGCTCTCGCCCCTTTCCCTGGTATACCTGGTCGCCGATGATAAGGTCATTATCCGGCATGGCGATCTGCCTGCTGCCGACAGCGCCATATTGGCCGAAGCGCAGGTAATGGTGCTGAAGCAGCTAAAAGGCCAGGTGCGCAGTGAAAAAGGCGATCCCCTGCCCGGTGTATCCGTCCGGGTAAAGGACAGCAACCTGGCCACCGTTACCAATGAGCGCGGGGAATTTGAGCTGGACAATGTGCCGGATGATGCGGTGCTGGTGGTATCCTTCATTGGTTTTGTCTCCCAGGAGATCACTACCGGCAGCCAGACGGAGCTGAGCGTAGTGCTGCTGGAAGACACGAAGAAACTGGGCGAGATCGTGGTGATAGGTTACGGCACCCAGCAAAAGGCCAGCCTTACCAGCGCGGTAGCCACCGTAAAAGGCGCCGCCATTGCCGAAAGGCCGGTGCCTAATGTGGTGAATGCCCTGCAGGGACAGGTGCCCGGTCTGTTTGTACAGCAGACGGATGCCATGCCCGGTGCCGGCAGCACCAAGCTGAATATCCGCGGTATCAGCACCCTTTCCAACAACCCGGTGCTGGTGCTGGTAGATGGTGTGGCCGGCCAGTTATCTACCCTGAACCCGCAGGATATTGACAATATCAGCGTGCTGAAGGATGCTTCCGCTACCGCTATTTATGGCGCCAGGGCTTCCGGCGGCGTGTTGCTGGTCACTACCAAAAAGGGCCGCAAGAACAGCAAGCCGGTGCTCTCGTACGACGCCTATGCCGGTACGCAGCAACCCACTTACCTGCCCCGGCTGGTGGATGCCGTTTCTTTCATGCGCAAATGGAATGAGTCGCAGTTGAACGACAACCCGGATGCCACCCCGCGCTTTTCCGAAGCGAACATTGAGAAATACGCCAGCGGGGAATTGCCCAGCACGGACTGGATTGGCACCATCTTCAAGGAAAACGCCCTGCAGATGCAGCATAACATCAGCGTGTCCGGCGGCAGCAAAAACATCGATTACCTGGTATCCCTGGGCTACCTGCGGCAGGAAGGGCTGGTGAATGGCGTGCTGAACCAGCGCTACAGCTCCCGCATCCATGTGAATACCCAGATCACCGACAACCTGAAATTCGGCATTAACACCGTATACATGAATGCGCCCCGCAACATGGCCGGCGCGGGCATTTACACCACCGCCATGCACTGGGCTTACATCCTCAACCCCACGGAATGGCCTTACACGCCGGCCGGCCGTAACCGCCACTACCGGGGCGGCTCCCAGCCCGTAGCCATTATCAACGATGGCGGCTTTGAGCACTACAAGGACAATTATTTCAATACCAATATGACCCTGGAATACGGCATCGCCAAAAACCTTTCCCTGAAAGGGCAGTATGCCTACACCAGCCGCGATATCAGGCACAAGATATTCCGCGCCACCTACCGCCTGTATGATGATGAGGAGAACCTGGTGCTGACCGACCAGTCGCCCAATTCACTGAACGACGACCAGAGCACGGAAGTGAACCAGACCTTCATTGCTACGCTCAACTACGGCCTGCAGGTAAAGCAGCATGACATCAAGGCGCTGGCCGGCTTTAGCCAGGAAAGCTTGGAATATGAATCCCTGGGCGCTGGCCGGAAGGACTTCCTGAACAACAGCATTCACGTGATAGACGGCGGCGCTGCAGACAAGGACCAGTGGAGCACCAGCGGCGGGGCCTATGAATGGGCCATCCGTTCCTTTTTCGGCAGGCTCAATTACAGCTTTAAGGACCGCTACCTGCTAGAAGCAAGCGCGCGCTACGATGGCTCGTCCCGCTTCCGCAACAAGCGCTGGGGCTTTTTCCCCTCTTTCTCCGCCGGCTGGCGCCTTTCCGAAGAGCATTTCCTGAAATACTCCGGCGTGATCAGCAACCTGAAGCTGCGGGCGTCTTATGGCAAGGTGGGCAACCAGAATGCTACGGGCCTGTATCCCTGGGCCAGCATCATCGGCACCGGCGCCACCTACCTGAACGACCGGGCGCAGACCACCACTTTTTACAACAACACGCCTAACCCGGACCTGACCTGGGAAGAAAAGACCACCGGCAATATCGGTGTGGACGCCGGTTTCCTGGATGATAAAATATCCTTCACAGCAGATGTGTTCCGCGAAAAAACAACCGGCATCCTGCTCACGCCCAGCGTGCCCTCTACTTTTGGTCGCGCCGCGCCTGTTATGAACCTGGGCCGTATGCGCAACTGGGGCTGGGAGATCAGCGCCGGCTACCAAAACCGGGACCACCTGCTGAAATACGGGGTGCAACTGAATTTCTACGATGCCCGCAACAAGATACTGGACCTGGGCGGCACCCCGGATGTGCTGGGCACCAATCCCGTTATGGTGGGGCAGCCCCGCTGGACCTGGTACGGCTACAAGGCCCTGGGACTGTACACCTCCGATGATGATGTGAAAAATTCCGCCACCTATAAACCGCAGAATAAAGCAGGCGACATCAAGTACCAGGACCAGAACGGCGACGGGCAGATCACGCCGGCAGACCGCGTGATACTGGGCGATGCAGACCCGCACCTGATGCTGGGCCTTGCCGGTAATTTCTCTTACAGGCAGTTTGACCTGAACTTCCTGGTACAGGGTGTATTGAAGAACAAAACCTACCTGACCGGTTACGCGGTAAGCCCATTCAACTACGGCGGCACCTTTACTGAAGACCTGCTGGACTCCTGGACGCCGGATAATAAAGACGCCCGCTACCCGCTGATGCGGCAGGACCTCAGCGTAAACTACGAGTTCTCCGACTGGTGGCTGTATGACTCAAAATACCTGCGCCTAAAGAACCTGCAGTTGGGGTATACCTTGCCGCAAAACCTGCTGCAGCGTTTGAAAATAAGCCAGCTCCGGCTCTACGTGATGCTGGAGAATGTGCTCACGCTCAAGTCCGGCAACTTCCCGGAGAGCTTTGACCCGGAGATAGACAACTGGCAGAGCGGCGTCAACTTCCCGCAATTGAAAACCTACACCCTGGGCCTTAACCTGAAATTCTGATCAAACCATGAAGCGAATATATATCCATACCATACTGCTTAGCTTTATATGCCTGCTCAACGCCTGCTCCCGGGACTTCCTGGACCGGGCGCCGCTGGACGATTATTCCGATGAAACGTACTGGACCACGGAACAGGATGCCGTGAAATTTGCGTCCCGCATATACGAGTTCATGCCTTCCGCCGATTTCTTTGTATGCTATGAAGGCATGAGCGACAACGCTTTTTCCAAAACGGCCTCCTGGGGCAATACGCTCCGCAATGCGCAACTGATCGGCAATAGTACCTTCGTGGTGACCACCGGCAGCCTGGGCGATGAGTGGAAATACGACCAGGTGCGCCACTGCTTTGAGTTCCTGGAGCAGGTGGACAAAGTGCCGGACATGAATGAAGACCTGAAAAAGCGCCTGGTGGCGGAAGTGAAGGTAGCGCTGGCCTACCGCTATTTTATGATGACCATGCTGTACCGCGATGTGCCGCTGGTAATGAAAGTATTTACCAGCGTAGCGGAATCCGATGTGCCGAAAGAGGATAAAGCCGCCGTGGTGGCCCAGGTGCTGCAATGGCTGGACGAAGCGGCCCCGGACCTGCTCCTTACTTATGCGGGCGACGACCGGGGGCGGTTCACACAAGGCGCTGCGCTGGCCTTGAAAGCCCGCGTGCTGCTGTACAATGGCCGCTATCCCGAAGCTGCCGCTGCCGCCAAGTCGGTAATGGACCTGGACGCGTATGCCCTCTACCCCGATTATTACAACCTGTTCCAGATGGAAGGGGATTACTCGTCCGAAGATGTGATCAGCTTCATTCATGTAAAGGAGACCAAACCCAATGGCCTGCGCGATATTGCCGGCGTGAACTCCGTTTCCGGCGGCACGCTTTATCTCAATCCGTTACCTTCGCTGGTGGATGATTACGAAAGCGCTAACGGGTACTATCCCTTTACCGGCGATCCGGCCTATGACCCGCATGCGCCCTACCATAACCGCGATCCCCGCCTGGGCGCCACCGTTTATTATCCCGGCAGCATACTGGCCAACAATAAAAAGTACGATCCCATTAACAGCCCCCTGGATAAAATAGGCGGTGATAAAGCCACTTATACCGGCTACGCCTTCAGGAAGATCTTTGATAAAACGGAGCTGGAAGTGCGCGACAATGGCGGCAATGACTGGAAGATACTGCGCTACGCCGAAGTGCTGCTCACCTATGCCGAAGCGGCCAACGAGGCTACCGGCCCCTCCGCAGCGGTGATTGCCGCCATTGATGAAGTAAGGAGCCGCGCGCATATGCCCGGCGTGAACGAGACCTTTGCCATCAACGGCTGGACCCTGAACCAGTCCACCCTGCGTACCTTTATCCGGCATGAGCGCCGCATAGAGCTGGCCGGCGAAGGACACCGTTACTTCGATATCCTGCGCTGGAAAATAGGGCAACAGGTGCTGCAGGGGCCTATTTATACACTGGATGCTTCCCAGGGCCTTGCTGACATAGATAACACCAACGGGAATACGAACAAATTCCCGAAGACCAAGCTGGAAGACAGGTATTTCAATAACGACAAGTTTTATGTGTGGCCCATTCCGCAAAGTATACTGGACCAGGCCCGCAACCTGCAGCAGCAGCCGGAATGGCGTTAGTCAATTGATTGTTTTATTATAAAATATAGCGAGTGAAAAAGAATCGGATTTTCAGCGTACTGGCAGTCGGCCTGCTATTTTTGTCCTGCGCCGCAAGCGCACAGCAGGCAGCCCGCAATGGCAGGGCCCTCCATGCCTTGCAACAACAGTTTGTGGACTTGCGTTTCGGCATGTTCATACATTTTAATATTCCCACTTTCGGGGTGGACGACTGGGCCGATCCGGATGCATCGCCCGCTATCTTCCATCCAGAGAAGCTGGACTGTAACCAGTGGGCGGAAGCCGCAAAGTCGGCGCACATGAGCTACGGCTGCCTCACCACCAAGCACCATAGCGGCTTCTGTATCTGGGATACCAGAACAACGGATTACAACGTAATGCACAGCCCCCTGAAAAGAGATGTGGTGAAGGAATACGTGGACGCCTTCCGGAAGAAAGGGCTGAAGGTGATGCTCTATTATTCCATCCTGGATACGCATCACAAGCTGCGCCCCGGCCACATTACGCCGCAGCATATTGATATGGTAAAAGCGCAGCTCACCGAATTGCTCACGAACTACGGGGACATCACCGCGCTGATCATAGACGGCTGGGATGCGCCCTGGTCGCGTATATCCTATGACGATGTGCCGTTTGAGGAGATCTACAGTCTCATCAAATCCCTGCAGCCCAACTGCCTGGTGATGGACCTGAACGCCGCCAAGTACCCGGCGGATGGATTGTTCTACACCGATATCAAATCGTATGAGCAGGGTGCCGGTCAGCATATTGCCACCAGCACCAACACGCTGCCGGCGCTTTCCTGCCTGCCCATCAACAGCGCCTGGTTCTGGAAGCCCAACTTCCCCACCACCCCGGTAAAAGACCCGCTGAAGCTGGTGGATGACAATATCATTCCTTTCAACAAGGCTTTCTGCAACTTTATCCTGAACGTAGCGCCCAACCGCGACGGCCTGATAGATGACAATGCCCTGGCTGCCCTGAAGACCATCGGGGAGCGCTGGAAGAACGAGGGCCCCTTGCCCGCCCTGCCGGCCACGGAAGCGCCGGTGATCTCCTCCAACCTGGCTAAGCACAGGCCCGCCGCTTCCAGTTGGGGCTATGATATGAACATCATGGATTTTGCCAATGATGATGATTTCAGGAGCGCCTGGCAGTCGAATCCCGCTGTAAAAAGTCCCTGGTGGGAAGTGGACCTGGGTAAAGAGCAGGGCATTAACATGATCAGCATCGTGGAAAGGGAGCCCCGTATTCAAAAGTACCGCCTGGAATATTATGCCAATGGCAAGTGGATGCCCCTGCTGAGCGGTGAAAAGGCCGGCCGGGTAAAGATCCACCGCTTTGACCGCGTATGGGCGGAGCGGGTGCGTATCCTGGTGGATACATACCGTGAAGCGCCTGCCATCGCGGAGTTGGGCGTGTATAACGAGAGAAGGTAATTTTTTTTATTTTTAGCCTGACAACTGTAGGAAAAACCTATATCAAAGCGGGCTGATACCTTGGAATTACACGGGAATTTAAATAATCAAAAGGAGCTGCTTTGCCGCATCGCTGCAGGGGATCAGCGCGCTTTCTCCCTGCTGGTAGATACCTATGCCAGCGCTATTTATGCCCACGTGCTCACTTATATAAAGGAGCCCGCCCTTTCTGAGGAGATCACCCAGGATATTTTCCTGAAAATATGGCACCTGCGCAGCAGCCTGCCCGGCATTGACAATTTTCCCGGTTACCTGCACGTCATGACCCGTAACCGTACCATTTCGGAATTGAGAAAAGCGTTAGGCCGGGAAGGCACTGCGGAGGTGACAGACACCGCCGACCTGCTCACCCCATCCCTGCAACTGGAATACCGGCAACTGTCGGACATCCTGCTGCGCGGCATAGAGCTGCTGCCCCCGCGGCGCCGGCAGGTGTTTCGCATGAGCCGCTTTGAAGGCATGAGCTACGAGCGCATTGCGGGAGAACTGGGCATCTCCAAAGGCACCGTGAATGAACATATGGTGCAGGCCCTGCTTTTTCTCCGTTCCTACTTAAAACGCCACATGGACAACGCGGTGTCCCTGCTGCTCCTGCTGGTATATGAGCTGCTGTAAAAATATTTTTGAAATTTTTTCCTGTTGGACCCTATTGCTTTCCTTTTTGCTGCGTCTATTTAAACGAACAGCGTATGAATTCTGAACAGTTTAAAGACCTGGTGCACCGGTATGTAGCAGGCACCTTTTCAGCGGCGGACAAAGCCTTACTGGCGGCGCTGCTGGAAGATCCGCAGTACAGGCAGGTGTTGGCGGATATGATGGACAGGGAGCTGGCTGCAAAAGCGGCCGGCGAATACGATCACCCCGAAGTGGTGGATCGTATCAGGACCGCTATAGCGGAAAGAATGGCGGAAGGAACGGAACAGGAGGCCCCTGCGCCTGCCCGCAGGGTGCTTCCGCTCCGGCGCTACCGGCTGGGAGCGGCCATAGCGGCCACTGTGGCGCTGCTCCTGGGCGGCATGCTGCTGGCGCGGCTTTTCAACGGGAAAGAACAGCAGCCCGTAGTAAAGCAGGCCTCGCCTGCACCCACCGTAACGCCGGGCAGCAACAAGGCGGTGCTTACACTGGCGGATGGTTCCACCCTAACGCTGGACAGCGCGGGCAACCGTGTGATACAGCAGGGCGGCGCCACGGCACGCCAGCAGGGCGGGCAACTGCAGTACACGGCACATGCGGGTGCGGCAGCGCTGCGCTACAATACCCTGTCTACACCGCACGGCGGGCAGTTCCGGCTTACCCTGCCCGATGGCACCGGGGTATGGCTCAATGCCGGCTCGTCCCTGCGTTTTCCTACCGCTTTTACCGGCAGGGAAAGAAAGGTGGAGCTGAGCGGGGAGGCATATTTTGAAGTGGCCGGCCATGCGCACATGCCCTTCACCGTAATGGTGAAGGATATGGAGATAGCGGTGCTGGGCACGCATTTCAACGTAATGGCCTATGCAGACGAAGCCCATATCCGCACTACCTTGCTGGAAGGGGCGGTAAAGGTGCGGCACGGGCAGCAGGCCGTAACGCTGCGCCCGGGACAGCAGGCGCTGCTGCGTGGCAATACCGGCGCGCTGCACGTATCGCCCGGCGATACCGAAGGCGCTATTGCCTGGAAGAACGGCTATTTCAAATTCTCCAATGAAGATATACAAAGCGTCATGCGAAGGGTATCGAGATGGTACAATGTAACCGTGGAATACCAGGGGGACTTTGGCGGCAGGGCCATATGGGGCACCGTGTCCCGCTTTGGCGACATCTCTGATGTACTGCAGATGCTGGAGCTGACCGGGGCCGTGCACTTTGAAATGAAAGGCAGGCGGATCACCGTGTATCCCGGCGCCCGTACCGGTAGCCGTTAAGGCATCCGTCTATATCAACGCGAAAAAATTCCAGTTATGCAAAACTTTACTCCTGACCTATGCAGGAAGCAGCGGCATGCCTGCCGGCCACTATGGCTGTGCATGCAATTGCTCCTGGTCCTGTTTACTGTAGCATTACCGGCGCTGAATAACACCTGCAGCGCCCAGGGACTTACCATGAAAAAACAACGCGCTACGCTTGAAGAGGTATTCAGCGAGATCAGGAAACAGACCGGGTATAACGTGCTGTGCGACGGCACCATCGTGCAGACCCCGGTCAGCAACCTGCAGTTCAGCAATACCCCCCTGGCGGCGGTGCTGGACCAGTGCTTTGCCGGCCTGCCGCTTTCCTACACCATCAGCAAGCAAACCGTGGTGGTGAAGAAAACGGCGGCGCCGGTGCCTGCGCCGGCAACAGCACCGGTAGTGGTGACCGGCACGGTAACGGACCGTAACGGGCAGCCCCTGCCCGGTGTTACCATTAAGGTAAAAGACGCGGCTGCCGGCACCACCACGGATGCGGCCGGGAAATATTCCATTCGCCTTGCAGCCGGCAAAGGCACGCTGGTATTTAACTACATCGGGTTTGCGCCGCAGGAGATCGCCGTGAGCGCCGCCGGTACTGTGAATGTTACGCTGCTGGAACAAAGCGCCGACCTGGACGCCGTGGTGGTAGTGGGCTACGGCACGCAGAAAAGGGGGAATGTGACCGGCTCCATTGCTACCGTCACTTCCAAAGACATTACCAAAGCGCCGGTGGCCAGTACGGCCAATACCCTGGCCGGCCGCCTGCCGGGGCTGATCTCCCTGCAATCCAGCGGCCGGCCCGGCGCAGACGCCGCCAGGTTAAGCATCCGCGGCTTTGGCGACGCGCTGGTGATCGTAGACGGGATTGAAAGCGATTTCCGTTTCCTGGACCCGAACCAGATCGAATCCATTTCCATCCTGAAAGATGCCGCTGCCGCCATCTACGGCGCGCGTGCAGGCAATGGCGTTATACTGGTCACCACCAAAAGGGGCACCGCCGGCAAACCGGTCTTTACCGTCAATACCTCCCGGACCTGGCAGGGCATCACCGTGATGCCTACTCCTGTAAATGCCGGCCAGTATGCGGAGCTGGCCCGGGAAAAGCACCTGAATGAAGGCAAGCCGGAAGCCACCGCGCCTTTTACGGAAGAGCAGGTGCAAAAGTATTATGCCGGCACAGACCCGCTGTTTCCCGATACGGACTGGTATGATGAACTGATCCGGTCCTGGGCGCCCCAGCAGCAGCACAACATCGCCATACGGGGCGGCAGCGACGCCATCAAATACTACGGCTTCCTGGGCTACCTGGACCAGGAAACCGTTTTTAAGAACAACGGCGGCCATTACAAGCGGTACAATTTCCAGTCTAACATTGATGCTAAAATACTGGACAACCTTTCCCTGGAACTGACCATGGCCAGCATTATAGAAGACCGCAATTTTCCGCAGGTATCCCTGGAGTCCGGGGAATCCAGCGCCTGGGGCTATTTCTGGAACACCCTGCCTGTTTATCCTGCGCGCCTCCCCGATCCTTCCAAAATACCCTTTGCGGATGGCAACGGCACAGGCGGCGCGCATGTAGTGAGCAACAGCGAGCTGTCCGGCTATAACAATACCGATGGCCTGAGCCTGCGCGGATCACTGGCATTGAACTACCGCTTTAAGTTCATAGATGGATTATCGGCCAGGGCTTTCCTGAACTATGCCGGTGACTATGTATCCAACCGCGTGTTTGTGAAGCCGGTCACGCTGTATACCTATGATCCCGCCAGCCAGGTGTACACCGTAGCCGGGGCTTACGGCTCCAAAGCCTCCCTGAGCACGCGCGATGATAAAAGCCGGGTGCTGACCGTGCAGTATTCTCTTAAGTACGATAAAACCTTTGCGCAGGACCATCATATCACCGCCCTGGCGCTGTACGAGGCCATCGACTATAGTGGTGACTGGATCAGCGCCGCCCGGAAAGATTATCTCACGCCCGCTATTGACCAGTTGTATGCAGGCAGCACCGTGGGGGCTTCCAATAACGGGAGCGCTACGGAAATGGGCCGCATGAGCTATGTAGGGCGGCTGAATTACGCTTACCGCGATAAATACCTGCTGGAAGGCATCCTGCGGGCAGATGCTTCCGCCAGGTTTCCCGCCAATAGCCGTTGGGGTTATTTCCCCGGCGTATCGCTGGGCTGGCGGGCAACGGAGGAGCCCTTCCTGAAAGGAGTGGGCTTTATGGATAACCTGAAGCTGCGGGCCAGCTATGGTGCCGCCGGTAATGACGGCATCGGCAATTTCCAGTACCTCTCCGGCTACCAGCTTTCGCAATGGCCCTACATACTGGGCCAGGGCCCGCAACAGGGGCTGGCGTCCAAAGGGCTGCCCAATCCTTACATGACCTGGGAGAAGATCAGCACCTACAATGCGGGCCTGGAGTTTTCCCTGTTTCGCAGCAGGCTGTATGGAGAGCTGGACGTTTTTTACCGCCAGCGCGCCGGCATATTGGCCAACAGGGCTACCACCGTTCCTTCTTCCTTTGGCGCCACCCTGCCGCCGGAAAACCTCAACAGCCTGAACGATCGCGGCTTTGAGCTGAGCCTGGGCACCACCGGCCGCAGCGGGGACCTGAGCTGGGACCTGAGCGGCAATGTATCCTGGTCCAGGGCCAAATGGGATCATTACGAGGAGCCGGATTATACGGACCCGGACCAGGCCCGGATCAACGGCCGCTCCGGCAAATGGGTGGACCGCCAGTTTGGCTACCTGGCCGACGGGATTTTCACCTCGCAGGAAGAAATTAACAAGCTGCCCTTTGACCAGGACCAGAAAGGCAATACCACCCTGCGCCCCGGCGACCTGCGCCTGCGAGATGTGAACGGCGACCAGGTAATAGACTGGAAAGACCAGGTGGAAATAGGCCAGGGCACCACCCCGCACTGGATGATGGGGCTTAGCGCCGACCTGCGCTACCGGGATTTTGATTTTTCTGCCCTGTTCCAGGGAGCCATGGGGCACTATACCTACATTACTTTTGTACAGGGTAAAACCTATCCCACCTACGTGTATGAAAACCGCTGGACACCGGAGCACAACGATCCCAATGCGCTGGTGCCCAGGATAGGCGGGGCCGGCACCAATAATTACTATACGGATGCCCGTTATAAACGGGCCGGCTATATGCGCCTGAAAATGGCATCATTGGGATACAGCCTGCCCAAAACGCTCCTGGACCGCATAAAAGTGAGCCGCATCCGCCTGTACATAGCTGCCACCAATATCCTCACCTTCAATAAGCTCAGGCAATACGATATTGACCCGGAAGCGCCCACCAGCGAAAGCGGGCGGTACTACCCGCAGCAAAAGACCGTCTCTGTTGGGGCCAATATTTCCTTTTAACACCTGACAGGTTTTTAAAACCGGTCAGGTCCCGCAAAAAAAAAGTAAGTTATGAAACGCACTGTTTATATACTGTTCTGTATAGCCGCCTTTAGCTCCTGCCTGAAAGGCGTGCTGGACAAGCAACCGCTGGACGCTATTTCAGACGCCGTGGTATGGAACGACCAGGCGCTGATAGACGCCTATCTTACCCAGGCTTACCTGCAGATGTATATCCTCACCAATGAAACGCCGAATGCGGACTGGGCTTCCAGCGATGACTGGAACGGTCCTTTTATTGTGAATGAGCTGAGCGACGAATGCATGCGCAACTGGGTAGTGGGGCAGTCGCAGGCCAAGACCAACGGTATTACCATTACCGGCGGCGTGCTGGACTGGTGGGAGCATGCCTACACGGTGATCCGCACGCTGAACGAATTCATCAAACGTGTGCCGGCAGCGCCGGTGGATGAGCATTTCCGCAAAGTGCGCACCGCGGAAGCCCGTTTCTTAAGAGCCTATAATTATTTCGCCATGGTAAAGCGCTACGGCGGCGTACCGCTGATCACCGAACCGCAGGACATCAATGCCTCCTATGATGAACTGTACCGCAAGCGGGATAAGGAACAGCAGGTCTATGATTTTGTTCTGTCGGAAATGGACGCGATCGTAAATGAGCTGCCGGACCGCAGCAGTACCGAATACGGCCGGCCTTCAAAGTATACGGCGCTGGCGCTGAAATGCCGGGCCGCCCTGTATGCCGCCAGCATTGCGCAGTACGGCACAGTGGAACTGCAGGGCCTTACAGGTATCAGCGCAGCGCCGGATGGTTATTACCAGCAGGCATATGACGCCGCCGCGCAGATCATGCAGAGCCACCAGTATGCGCTGTATAATGCAGACGGCGACAAAGTCGTCAACTTTAAAAATGTGTTCCTGCAAAAGAATAACCCGGAAGTGATCTGGGCAAAACGGCATGACTATGTGCAGCGCAATACCGGCGGCAATGGCTGGGTATGGGATTTCTTCCAGGCGCCCAAGCCGCATGCCTGGAATGCCGGCAACCAGAACGCGCCGTACCTGGAAATGGCGGAAGCCTATGAGCATGTGGACGGCACGCCCGGTACGCTGGACAGAACGGCCATCCAGCAGGGGCTGTGGAGCATGGAGGAGCTGTGGGCGGACAAAGACCCCCGTTTTTATGCTACCATTTATACGCAGGGCACGCCCTGGAAAGGCAGCGCCGTGGATTTTCACAACGGCCTGCTGCTGCCGGACGGCACGGTGCAGAACAGCGGCTCCTACCAGAACGTGCCGGCAAAAGGGGTGCAGTCGGTAGACAACAGCTTCGGCACCGGTTTTGGCGTCATGAAGTACCTGGAAGAAAGCAAGGATAACATGAGCGAGCGCGCCACTTCGGGTACGGACTGGCAGTTGTTCCGCTACGCGGAGATATTGCTGAACTATGCGGAAGCCGCTTTTGAGCTGGGCAAAGCCGGCGAGGCGCTGGCTGCCGTGAACCAGGTAAGGGAGCGGGCAGGTATAGCTGCGTTAACATCCATCAGCCGGGAAAAGATACGGCAGGAAAGAAAAGTGGAGCTGGCCTTTGAAGGGCACCGCTACTGGGACCTGCGCCGCTGGCGGGTGGCCGTGGACCTGTTGTCCGTGAACCGCAGCGGCCTGCGCTATATCCTGGATTTCGCCAGCGGCAAATACCGGCTGGAAGTGACGGAGCATATTGACGGCGCCACTTCCAACCCGGTGTTCTATGAGCGTAATTACTACTTACCGCTGACCACTGCACGTACCGGTAATAATCCCAACCTGGTGGAAAACCCGGGGTATCATTAAATGTAAAATGTAAAAGGGGAAAAGGGAACAGGGAGAAAGGAAAAAGCCGCAAAAGAAGAACAGACTCTGCGTCCCTTTTCCCTTCTGCTTTCTCCCTTTTACATTTTTTTATCCCTGTTGCTGTATGGCGCTGGGGTCCATGTATACCAGCTCCCACAGGTGGCCGTCCGGGTCCTGGAAACCGTGCTGGTACATAAAACCGTGATCCTGCGGCTCATTAGGCGTAGTGCCGCCGGCGGCTACCGCTTTCTTTACCTGCTCCTCTACTTGCTGCCGGCTGTCGGCAGAAAGGCTCAGGATCACCTCCGTGGTTTTGGAAGCGTCCGCGATCGCCTTTTTGGTAAATGTTTTAAAGAATTCTTCAACCAGCAGCATGGTGTAGATGTCCTCGCTGATCACCATGCAGGCCGCCTTGTCGTCCGTGAATTGGGGGTTAAAGGAGTACCCGAGCTGTGCATAAAAATCCATGGACCTTTTAAGATCCTTTACTGGTAAGTTCACAAAAATTTTCGTTGCCATGATATGCTTGTTTTAAGTTGACCATGCAAACATACGGGCATCTGCGCACAGTGACGCTGTGTAAAAACGACTTTGTACAGGGGGAATTGCGACAAAGGAAAATGCATGCACCATACGGGTAAACGAAGAAGGACGGCCGGGCGCTTATTTCTGCACAATAAATTCCACCCGCCGGTTCTTTGCCTTCCCTTCAGGCGACTGGTTGCCGGCTACCGGCTGCGATTCGCCTTTGCCGTCGCTTTGCAGGCGGGCGCCATCAATGCCATAGGTTTCCTGCAGCGCGGCCTTTACCGCTTCGGCCCGGCGTTTGGAAAGGTCCAGGTTGGCGTTGTCCGCGCCGTCGCTGTCGGTGTGCCCGACGATCTTCAGGCGCAGGTCGGCGTTTTCCTGCAGGGCCATGGCTATCTCGCGGATAATGCCGTAAGAGGAAGGCTTTATCCGGGCGGCGTTCACATCGAACAGGATGCCGCTGGTAGATACCTTGCCGGCGGCCAGCAGTTGACTGCGCAGATCGGTGCCGCCCGCAGCGATACGCAGGTGCGCTACGTAGAAGGGTTGTTTGGCGGCAGGTATTATTTCAGCCGCCCGGAAGTGGAAATTGTTGCGCAGGGACGAGGGCTCAAAGCCACGGGGCAGGTCAAACACTTTATCCTGGTCCAGGTACAGGCGGATGCGGGATTTATGAACGCTGATGCTCACGCGCATGATCTTACCCGCCATCCCGTTCACCGGGTAGGCTTTATTCTCCTCGCGGCCTGAGTACAGGGACGTGCTGTAGCCAACCAGGTCCTGGAAGTGGTCTATTTTAAAGTAGAGCAGCTTTTTATAGCGCAAGCCGTTTTTGGCGGGGTTGCTGTTTTCGGAAAACCCGAAGGTCACGGGCGTGCGGGTGCTGCCTTTTGGGTACAGCAGGTCAAACTCGATGGTGAAGCTCTCCGGCAGCACCTTGTTGGTTTCCGGGAAACTGATCGTATTATCCGGCACTTTCAGCCACTTGTCCGGCAGCCCGTTCAGGGTCACCACTTCACCAGAGCCGTTGGTGTTCCAGTGCGCGGGGAAATCCCCGGTATTATCTGCAAGGAAATCATCTGCAAACAGCAGGTTTTCCCCGGGCACAAAATCATATTTGGAATTTACGCGGAGGCCGGCGGCAGCGTCGTTGCTGACGTTATCAGCAGCGCCGGGGTGGCCGGGAGCAGTGGAGCCTTTGTTTTCCGTCTTGTCGCTTTTGGCAGCGTCGTCAATGCCTTTTTCGGCCTTATCCAGGCCCTTGTCAATGGTCTGGTCGATCTTCCGGTCCACCCGGTTCTTTACTTTTCGCTGGATCTTGTCCAGAAGCTGGGCGTGGCTTGCTGTGGCCGTCGTCAGCAGGAGGCCCAGCATGACCAGCAGGCGGGGTGTTTTTAAACAGGTCATAGCAGGTGTTTTTCGAATGCAGGTATGGCAATACTACGAAACCCGGGATTGTGATGAAGACGCAAATAGTAAAACCGGCTGAAATTGGCCTGCAGGTGGTGGCATCCGGCGGGTTGCCGGCAGGTGGCCGGCGCCGGTCAGGCGTGCAATATGGGGTCGGTCTTCGAGCAGTAGTAGAGAATGATCACGCCGGAGGCGAAACTGCGGGTTTTCATCAGGCGTAGCTGGCGCATATGCTGCTGGCTGGGGAACAGGGGTTTGCCCTTGCCCAGCAGCACCGGGTGCACCCACAGCTCATACTCATCCACCAGCCCGGAGCGCATGAGGGCGGTAACAATGCTCCGGCTGCCGTAGATGATCATGTCCTTGCCGGGCTGCTGTTTCAGCCGGGCTATTTCCCCGCGCATGTTGGCCGTTACCAGCCGGGAATTGTTCCAGGCGGTGTTTTTCAATGTTTTGGAGAAAACAATTTTCCGGTAATTGTTCATCATTTCCGCAAAGGCAAGCTGCCCCCTGGGAAAGGAGCTGTTAAAAGCCTGGTAGGGCCAGTACGCCGCCATAGCCTGGTAGGTGACCCTGCCCAGCAGGATGGTGTCTATCCTGCTCAGCCGCTCGCAGGCCTGTTCCGCCATTTCTTCGTTCCAGTAACTGAAATGCCAGTCCAGCTCGCAGTTGCGCCCAGCCATGAAGCCGTCCAGTGTAACATTCATCGATACGATTACTTTTCTCATAGTTAGTGCGCTTAAGGGTTAGTATAGCTCTCTCCTGCAAAGGTACCCCGGCCCGGTAAGCCGGGTAACGTACAAACGCGACTTTTAAAGGGGGCAATTACGACTTTTTTATCTAGTGGCGCCCGGTGGGAGCCGGATTTGCGATAGTTGCCCAAAGCGCTTAAATTTGGAAAGTTTACTTAAACCACGCAACTGATATGAAGCATATCTCCATCATTGTCCCGAACGAAGCCGTGCCAACCAGCATCGTTGACCCGCGTTACATGTTTACGGCTGTAAACCAGTTCCTTGAGGCAAGGGGCCAGGCCCCCCTGTTCAAGGTGCAGTTGGTAGGCCTCACCAGGGATGTGCCCCTGAATAACGGCATCTTCTCCGTGCACCCGGATGTATTGGTGGATGATGTGAAGCAAACAGACCTGATCCTGGTTCCGGCCCTGAGCGGCGACATGAAAAGGGCGGTGGAGATCAACCGGGATTTCATTCCCTGGATCATCCGGCACCACAGCCGCGGCGCGGAAGTGGCCAGCCTTTGCATCGGCGCTTTCCTGCTGGCGGCCACCGGTTTGCTGAACGGCCGGGAATGCTCTACCCACTGGCTGTATGCGGATGAGTTCCGGGAAATGTTCCCCGAAGTGGAGCTGATAGACGGCCGGATCATATCCGAGGAGCAGGGCGTGTACTCCAGCGGAGGAGCCAGCTCTTACTGGAACCTGCTGCTGCACCTGGTGGAAAAATATACCAGCCGGGAGATGGCCATCCAGGCCGCCAAGTTCTTCGCCCTGGAGATAGACCGTAAAAGCCAGTCGCCTTTCATCATGTTCAACGGGCAGAAGAAACACGAGGACGAGCCCATCAAAGAAGCGCAGGAATTTATTGAAAGCAATATAGCGGAGAAGATCTCCGTGGAGGAGCTGGCCGTGAAATTCGCCATCGGGCGGCGGCATTTTGTACGGCGCTTCAAAAAAGCCACCAACAACACGCCTCTCGAATACATTCAGCGCGTAAAAATAGAAGCCGCCAAAAAAATGCTGGAATCCAGCAACAAGAACGTCACGGAGGTGATGTACGACGTAGGCTACAACGATACCAAGGCATTCCGCACCATCTTCAAGAAAATAACCGGCATGTCGCCGGTGGATTACCGGCACAAGTACAACAAGGAAGCGGCCTACGCCTGAGCAGCCATAATTTTCCCTTTTGCGTAAATATTTTTCCCGATCGGAGGTACTACACCGGCGCCTCCTGGAAGAACTTTGCGGCTGAATTAGATAGGGATTATTATGGACAACACAACGTACAAGGTATTTTTACAGAAAACAGTATTTTTTATTTTCTCCTGCCTCCTGGGCATCGGCTCGCTTTATGCGAATGAAACGGACAACGGGGGCATCATCAAAGGCATTGTAAGAACTTCAGATAACAAACCCGCGCCGGCCGTATCCGTGCAACTGAAAGGCACCCGGAAGAACACGCTGACGGACGACCAGGGCGTTTTCACGCTGCGCAATGTCAATCCCGGTACCTACACCGTGGAAGTATCGCTGATAGGCTATGAGACCGTGACGCAGACCGTAACCGTGGAAAAAGGGCAAACCATTACGGTGGACCTGCAGCTCAATCTTTCTGAAAAGAAGCTGAGCGAAGTGGTGATCACCGGTAACCATAACCGGCTCACCCGTTCCCGCAGCGAATACGTGGCCAAGCTGCCGCTGAAGAACATCGAGAACCCGCAGGTATACTCCGTGATCTCCGGCAACCTGATAAAAGAACAGGTGGTGACCAGCTATGACGATGCCTTGAAGAACGCGCCCGGCCTTGGCAAGCTGTGGTCCTCTACCGGCCGCGGCGGCGATGGCGCCGGCTATTACTCCCTGCGCGGCTTTGCCGTGCAGCCCACCCTGGTAAACGGCCTGCCGGGCCTTACCAACGGGGGACTGGATGTAGCCAATGTAGAAAGGATAGAAGTGGTGAGAGGCCCCTCCGGCACTTTGTTTGGCGGCACCGTTATTTCCTATGGCGGTTTGATCAATACCATCACCAAGCGCCCTTACGAGCACTTTGGCGGCGAGATCAGCTACACCGGCGGCAGCTACGGCCTGAACCGCTTTACAGCCGACATCAATACCCCGCTGGACAAGGACGGCAAGGTGCTGCTGCGCGTGAACGGTGCGTATCATGATGAGCAGAGCTTCCAGGACGCCGGTTTCAGGAAAACCCGCTTCATTGCGCCCGCCCTTACTTACAAGGCTACGGACCGGCTTACCTTTTTGCTCAACGCCGAGTTCCTGGATGCGGAAGGCACCAATCCTACTATGCTTTTCTTTGACCGGAGCACGGAGCTGCACCGGAAAAGCCTGGAAGAGCTGGGCTATGATAAAAAACGCTCTTATACCAGCAATAACCTGACCATCAAAACACCTACTACCACGCTGCAGGCGCAGATGCGGTATAAATTATCCGACCGGTGGACCTCGCAGACCGTGGTGTCCAGGAGCACCGCAAAATCTCAGGGGTATTATTCCTACCTGTATGAATCATCCCAGTACGTACCGGGTTATCCTGATATACCCAGCGTATTCTCCCGCTACGTCAATGACCAGAACGCCACCACTACCACTACCGATATACAGCAGAATTTCCTGGGCGATTTTATGATCGGCAGCATGCGTAACCGCGTGGTGGTTGGCCTGGATTATTTTAATAGTAATACTATCAATAACAGCACCGGCTATGTGGGAAATGGCGCCGTGATCATAGGATTGGATGACACCGGTATCCTGTCCAGGGAGCATATGGACTCCCTGCTACAGGGCGCCACTGTTACTAATTCCAACGTAACGCAGGAAGTGTACAGCGCCTACATCTCCGATGTGTTCAACTTCACGCCGCAGTTGTCCGCTATGGCCAGCCTGCGGGTAGACCATTTCAAGAATGGCGGCCTTACCGCCGGCGAAGCCGACAAATACAGCCAAACCGCGTTGTCGCCCAAATTTGGCCTGGTATACCAGTTCATTCCCAATACCATGTCTGTATTTGCCAACTATATGAATGGTTTTGTGAACCAGGCGCCCCGTTTGCAGAACGATGGCAGCACCAAAACTTTTGACCCCGAGCACGCCAACCAATGGGAAGGCGGGGTGAAAGTAAATGCCATCGGCGGCCTGCTCACGGCTACCTTGAGCTATTATGACATCAAAGTATCTGATATTGTGATGCAGGAAGCCAGCCGTGTAGGGTTTTACACCCAGGGCGGCAACCGCTACAGCCGGGGTATAGACGCAGAGCTGGTAGCCACACCCATTGCAGGGCTGCACATTGTGGCCGGCTATGCCTATAACGACAGCAAGCTTACGGAAACTACCGACAAGGACTACCTGGACCGGCGCCCCGAAGAAGCCGGCCCCGGGCACCAGGCCAATTTATGGGCCAGCTACCGGTTTACCGGCGGCCCGGTAAAGGGCTTCGGCATTGGTTTTGGCGGTAACTATTCCGGGGAGAACATGATCCTGAACCGGGTGACCACCGGCGTTTTTACCCTGCCTTCCTATGTGGTGTTGAATGGCTCCCTGTTCTACAATGCAGACAAATTCAGCATCAACCTGAAGCTGGATAACATTACCAACAAGGAATATTATAAAGGCTGGTCTACCATAGAACCGCAGATGCCGAGAAGATTTTCTGCCAGTGCGGCTTTCAGATTCTAAGCACGGCATTTACAGTTGATGGAACCATGGGGCTGACAGTGATGTCAGCCCCATTTGCATTTAAATCCGTATTTTACTATACCATGAACTATATCCGCTACTGTTGCCTGCTGGCCTGCTGGTTCACTGCTGCGCGCTGCCAGACTGCTGCCGATGCGCAGATCCCTTACCCGGCGCCTCTGCCGGACTCGGTGGCCCTTCGCTTTTTGCCGGGCATCGTCTCGGGGGATTCGCTTGATTTCAACGCCGCTTTTTCGCCGGATGGCCGGTCTTTTTACTTTTGCCGCTCCTCCGGCGGCCGCTGGCAGATGCTTTGTTCCAGGTATGACGGGGAGCAATGGACAGCGCCGGTAGCAGCCCCGTTCAATGAAGCGGCTTACTCCCAGGCCGATCCCTTCTTTGGTCCCGATGGCGCGCTCTATTATATTTCCAACCGCCCCCGGCATGCATCAGACACCATCCCGGACTACGATATCTGGCGCATACGCCCGCAGGCAAATGGTGCCTGGTCCGCACCGGAAAACCTGGCTGCGGTCAATTCCGACAGTACGGAGTATTACGTGTCCCTCTCGCAGAACGGCAATATCTATTTCGCCTCTTCGCGCACAGGAGGGTATGGCTCATTTGATATCTACGTCAGCCGCCTGGAGAACGGGCGGTACACCACGCCGGAAAACCTGGGCCCGGCGGTGAACTCGCCGGCTATGGAGCATGATCCCTGCATTTCGCCGGATGAACAGTTGCTGCTTTTCACCGCGGTGGACCGGGCAGACGGCCACGGCTCCGCAGATATTTATTATACCAGGCGCACTGCCGGCAAATGGAGCGCCGCGCGTAATGCCGGCCCGCGCATCAATACAGATACCTATGAATACTGCGGCTACCTGACGCCCGACGGGCAATACTTTTTCTTCAGCAGCAACCTGGATGTGAGGTGGATCAGTACCCGCTATCTTCCTGAACCCTTTCAATAAACCTTATGGAAAACAAACCTGCAAAACCCGAGATCCGGAAAAACATTGCCACCTTCCTGGTGATCACTACACTGCTATGCCTGCCTGTTTATTACCTGTGTGCGCGCAGCGGCAGCATTGCAGCGGGCCACAGCCCGGTGTCATTTGCCTTGCTCATTATGTGGTGCCCGGGACTGGCCGCGTTGATCACCTGCCGCCTGAGAGGCATACCCATTGCATCGCTGGGATGGCAGTGGGGAAAGACCAAATACCAGTTATGGGCCTACGCTATTCCCTTTTTGTACACCCTGGCTGCCTATGCTGTGATCTGGATCAGCGGTAAGGGCGGCTTTTATGACAGGGAGTTTGTGGCCGGCGTAGCCAAAGGCTTTGGCTGGTCCCTGCCGGATGGCTGGGTGATCTTCTTCTTTGTGCTGCTGGCCGGCACCTTTGGCATGGCCCGTTCCCTTGGCTCCGCTTTGGGCGAGGAGATCGGCTGGCGGGGATTTCTCACGCCGCAACTGGCCAGGCTTAATTCCTATACCGCTACCTCTTTGTGGATGGGCGTGATCTGGTCCATTTACCATTATCCCTTATTGCTGCTGGCTGATTATAACCTGGGCGGTCCCAAATGGCTGGCGCTCATCTGCTTTACGGTGCTGGTGATAGCCGCCTGTTTTATATACACCTGGTTCAGGATGAAATCCGGCAGCCTGTGGACCGGCGCCATCCTGCACGCCAGCCATAACCTGTTCATCCAAACGATGTTTACACCACTTACGGTGGATACCGGTGATACGAGGCTTTATATCGACGAATTTGGCATCGGGCTGCCCATTGCCACGGTGATCGTGGCGGTTGTTTGCTGGCTGAAGCGGAAAGAACTGCCGGCTGCGGACGGGGCTATATCAGCCCCTGTTCTATCGCCTTCCGAATAAGGCCCGCCGTGTTCTTTACGCCCAGCTTCTGCAGTATACGGTTACGATGATTCTCGACAGTATGCAGGCTGATGCACAGTTTGTCCGCTATCTCGGGATTGGTGTGCTCGTCTGCGATGAGCCGTAGTATTTCCACTTCCCGGCGGGTGATCACGGTGGGGTGGTCGCTGGTGAAAAAGTGGCGGGTCAGCTCCTTGCGCAGCCGTTCGTGTACTGCTTCCTCTCCCTCATATACGCTGCGGATGGCGCAGATCAGCTCGTCCGGCGCCACGTCTTTCAGGAAATAGCCGCTGCAGCCCTGCCGCATCATTTTCTTTACCTGTGGTAGCACTTCAATGTTGGTCAGGGCGATTATTTTCACCGAAGGATATTTTTTGTGGATGATGCCCGCCAGCTCAATGCCGTTCTGCCCGGGCATCTGGATGTCCAGCAGCAGGATGTCGGGTTGTTGAAGGGCCAGCCCGCCCAGCAGGCTTTCCCCGTTCATATAGGCCCCGGTCACTTGCATATCAGGATGGCTGGCAATGATTTTCTGCAGCCCGTTCAGGATCAGGGCATGATCGTCTGCAATAGCGATTTGTATCATAGGGTAGCGATATTTTCTTTTTGCAGGTTTATTTCCAGGTAGATGCCAGCGCCGCCGCCCGGCAGGTTGCGGATGTCCATTTTCCCGTGAATGATCTTCAGCCGTTCCGCAATGCTTTTCAGCCCAATACCGCTCCTGACGGACAGTATATTGTCCGGCATGCCGATGCCGTTATCCTCTATGCTCAGGTCAAATACGTCTTCACTAAAGCCCATCTGGATAATGGCTTCCGTGGCGGCGGCGTGCTTCAGCACATTATGCACCAGCTCCTGTATTACGCGGTATACGGCCAGCTCAAAGTTCGGGTCAAAGGCGCGGATGGCGCCGGAGGTCTGGAAATGGATATGGGTGCCGCTGTTGCGGGCCACCGTGCTGCAGAAATGGCTTACTGCTTCCACCAGCCCTTCCTGCAGCAGTATTTCGGGCATCATGTTGTGCGCTGTTTTCCGTAATTCGGTAGCTGCTTCCGAAAGCAGGGATAGCCCGTCCATAAAGTCGGTCCTGTTGTGCAGGTGGTAGGTGGCCTTTACCATTTCAAAGTTCATTTTGGCGGCTGCCAGCAGGCCGCCGATGCCGTCGTGCAGTTCCCGCGCAATCCGGGCCCTTTCCTTTTCCGCGCCGTTGATGGTGGCATTCAGGCTGGCGATCTCCATTTTCTGCTGGAAATTGTTGATGGTCTTTTGCTGCAGGTGCTGTTTGTGCCGGTTGCTGCGCTGCCACAGTATAAAAACGATCAGCAGGAAAACCGTGAGCATGGAAACGGCCGCTATCAGGGAATTCTTCCTGCGGGCGTCGTTCTCGCTTTCCGTAATGATCAGCTTTTGCTCCGCCAGCGCTTTATCTTTTTCCGCTACGCGGAATTTCATCTGCAGCCGGTTCATCAGGTCCAGTTTATCTTTTTTCATCAGGCTGTCATGCAACTGAATGTAGGTATTCTTGTAAGCCAGCGCCTGCTGCGGCATATTCAGCGCTTCGTAGGCGTTGGAGACGGTCTGGTAGGCGGCTATCACTTCCTTGCCCAGCATGGACTCCCCGCTGGTTTCCCGGAAGGCCGCCTCAAATGCCGCGATGCTCTTATGGTAGGACTTTTCCAGGTAATAGGCTTTGGACAGGTAGAGCCGGGCCAGCAGCAGGTAGCGGGGGGCGCCCGCCAGCCGGTCCCGCAGGGCCAGCGTTTGCCGGATGTATTGGATCGCTTCCCGTGTGTTGTTTTCCGCCAGGTAGGTTTCGCTTATGTTCAGGTAAATGGCCGCTTCCCAGGTGGCATTGGAAGTGCCTGCACGCTGCCGTTGCGCCAGGAAAGCATGATAGTAATACCGGGAGGAATCGTAGCGCCCAACACAGAAATAATACGCGCCCTGCAGCAGGTAGCTCATGTAAGCCTGCATGGAGCTATCTTTTAAATACGCTTCGGCTGCTTTGGACCGCTCAATGAAAAATCGGGTGGCTTCTACATTGCCTTCGTTCACATCCCAGTGGCTGTTGAGCCAGAAAAGGGCCAACTGGCTGTATACCGCTACGGCATACTCCGGGTCGGTGATGGTGCCGTTCTCGATCACATCGTTCAGCAGGTAATAATAGTAAGCGGAAGAGTCGATCATGCCTCTCGTTTCATAGCTTTTGGCCAATACATTATAGGCCTTGTAAATGATCTGTCCCCCTCTTTTACTGGTAGGACTGCGCTGCTGGTGCTCCCGTATGGCCAGGTGAGCATAACGGATGGCCTGATCCGTGCTGTGGCCAAAATGCCACGCCGCCAGCTCCGTAAGGGAGATAATGATCCGGTCATGGAAATTGCAGTGATAGCTTTGCTGTACGGCCATTCGCAGGTAATAGGCCACGCTGTCGTCATGTACTTCCACCAGTTGACGGGATCTTTCCAGGCAGCGGTCCACCTCCGCGGTATCGCAGGGCCCGGAGCGGATCACTACGCCGGGCTCCTGTGCGCGCAAAACGAGGCAGGCCAGCAGCAGCGGGATCATAAGCAGGCGGTAAATAAAGGGAAGGCTGGTTTCGCCACAAACAAACGGCGCCCCATACCGGGGGCCGAAGCTCCTACGGGTCATATGGTATGGATTAAAAGATGTCTGTGGCTGACGAGTCTAAAATTAGTGGTTTCCATTCATATTTAAAATAGAATGTTTGCGCTCATGCCCGCCAGCAGGATGCCTGCTAATTTCACCGAGTTATTTAACAGATGAAACACGGTTGCTTATGCCTCATTTTTACCGCCACTTTTCCTTTAATTGTATTGTATTGCTAACACTGTTGCTGTCAGCTAACACCTATGCCCAAACGGACATTGCCATAGGTAACGGCGCCACCGGCAATACAGACTGGGTATATCCCTGCCCGTTGGCAGACAGCTATGATGCTACCCGCATGCAGTTCCTGTACCTGGCCTCCGAACTGGCAACTGCCGGCATGGCGGCAGGCAATATCAACGCCATCCGGTTCAGGGTAACGGACCTGGGCATGTATGTAGGCGCCAATTCAGCGGTGGACAATATGACCGTCAAAATAGGCACTACCGCTTCCGGTTCGCTCAATGCTACTTCCTGGGAGCCGGGCGCCACAGTGGTGTACGGCCCCGCCAATCATTTGCCGGTGATGGGCAATAACTCCTTTCCTTTCGCCATCCCCTTTTTCTGGAACGGAACAGATAACATTGTGATCGAGATATGCACGGACGCGGGCGCTACAGACAGCCGCATGGCCAATCCCTACGTGACCTGGACCACCGGCCTGTCCTTCAACGGCTCCCATACCATCGGTGAGAATTTTAACGGTAATCTTTGTGATGCGGCCAGTGGCAGCAGCCAGGGCGACCCAACCACCCGGCCGGATATTATTTTTAACTGGACGGCGGCAGGCCCTTGTAACAGCACCACCCTTACGGCCGGCACGGCGGTAGCCAGCGTGCCCCGGGCCTGTGGCGCGGAGTCTTTCATGCTCACGCTGAGCGGCGCATCGCTGGCTACCGGGCTGAGTTATCAATGGCAGTCCTCTACGGATAATGTGAGCTGGAGCAATATTCCCGGTGCTACCGCAGCGGCGCATAAAGCCAGCCAGGCCGCCAGCACCTATTACCGGGCGATAGTGACCTGCGCTTCCGGCGGCAGCGCTACTTCCACAGCCGTGCAGGTGACCACCCCGCTGCCGGTGTCCGGTACATTTACCATTGACAAGACCCAGCCCGCGGGCAGCGGCAATTTTCAAAGTTTCAATGATGCCTGGAACTATGTTAGATGCGGCGTTAATGGCCCGGTGGTGTTCAATGTAGCCGCCAGCAGCGGTACCTATAATGAACAGCTTGTCCTGTACCAGGTGCCCGGCAGCTCTGCCACCAATACCATCACCTTCAATGGCGCGGCCGGTGCGGGCATTACCTATACGGCTACCGGCACCAACGACCGGGCCGTTATCAAGCTGGACGGCGGGGATCACTACATTTTTAATGACCTGGCCGTTACCGCCGCAGGTAACGGTTCTTCCCAATATGGTTACGGGTTTCATTTGCTGAATAATGCCGATTCCAACAGGATCAGTCATTGTAATATCAGTACGGCCACCGTACTGTCCGGCGATAAATATGCGGGTATCGTGGTGAGCAGCTCGCACAGCTCCGCCATTAGTGAAGGTGTAGCGGAATGCGATGCCAATGTATTTGCCGACAACATCATTACCGGCGGCCGGTACGGCATTACGCTGGCGGGCAGCAGCGCTGTTGCCAACGGCAACAACCGCATTACCGGCAATACCCTGCTGGACTTTTCGGAAACAGGTATTTACATTGCCTGCTCTTTCAATACGGTAGTGGATAGCAACTACCTGTCACGCCCTGCTGCGCCACCCGCAGCGGGAACAGTGAACGGCATTTACGTGACCAACCTGAACTCCCGGCTCACGCTTTCGCGGAACACCATCACCAATATGTTCGGCGGAGCAGTTTCCTCCGCTACCTTTTACGGTATCTGTTTTATGTCCGCAGCAGGACTGGGTGGCGGCCTGGAAAACAAAGTGTACAACAACCTGTTGTATAACATCAACGGCGGCGCTAATGTGTATGGCCTGTACAACAGCGCTTCCCACAACACGCTCTACTACCACAATACCATTTCCCTGGACGGTACTGGCAGCGGCACCACGGCAGATCATTTTGCCAGGGGTTTTTACCAGGAGGACGCTACCGGCATCCGCCTGCAGAATAATAACATCGTGGTGAGCCGCAGCGGCCCCGGGGAGCATACCGCTATCTGGTTCAATACCTACAGCAGCGATATTGTATCCGACCATAATAACCTGTATGTGCCGGCGGGTGTTGGTATCCGGCAAACCGGGTATATCCATGATACCGGGCGCACATCCCTGTACGACTGGCAAACGGCCGCCGGCCTGGATGCGGCTTCCGCATCTGCCAATCCCTTGTTTGTGGACCTCGCCGGGGGCGACCTGCATCCGCAGGACGCGGCGCTGGACAATACCGGCGCAAATGCAGGTATTGCCACAGACATTACCGGTGCGGCGCGCAGCGCGGCCACGCCGGATATAGGCGCCTATGAATTTGCCGCGCCTCCCTGCGTAGTGCCGCCGCTGGGTGGCAGCGCCACCCTGAGCCAGAGCGATGTATGTATAGGCGCTTCCGTTACCCTGTCGCTGAGCGGGCACTCCTCCGGCGCAGGACAAACGTACCAGTTGGAATCCTCCACTGCGCAAACCGGGCCATTCCAGCCGGTGGGCGCTGCCACGGTTTCGCCTGAATTCGGCTTTACCGCCAATACCACCCTGTATTACCGGGTAACGGTGAGCTGCGGCGGCAGCAGCGCTAGCTCCGGTGCGGTGCTGCTCACCGTCCACCAGGCTTTCCCCTCCGGTACTTATACCATCAACAAAAATGCGCCTTCCGGCAGCGGCAACTTTACCAGTTTCAACGCCGCTTATGGCGCGCTGTCCTGCGGTATTGACGGGCCGGTGGTGTTCAACGTGGTACCGGGCAGCGGCCCCTATAACGAGCAATTGATCATGAAAGCCGTGCGCGGCGCATCCGGGGTGAACACCATTACGTTTAACGGCAACGGCAATGTGTTGCAGTACAGCGGGGATGATACCGATCAGCGGGCGGTGATCAAACTGGATGGCGGCGGTCATTTCATTATTGACAGCCTGATCATTGACGCTACCGGCTCCGGTAACTACGGTTACGGCGTGCAATTGCTGAACAATGCGGACAGTAATATTGTGAAGAGCTGTGTAATAAAAAGCAGCATGGCTCCTGCTTCCACCAACGCTTTTGCCGGTATTGTGATCAGCGCAGCCCATGATGATCCCACCGCCACCGGCGATACCTGGTGCGACGACAACCTGTTTGAAAGCAACACCATCACCGGTGGGCATTACGGCATTGCCATTGCCGGCGACCCGGTATATTTTGCCTGGTCCTCCAACTTCATCAAAGGCAACCGGGTGATCAATAATACCGTCTCCGACTTTTATGAAAGAGGCATTTACGTGATCGGCACGGAAGCTACTTTGATCGAACAGAATATCATTAGCCGCCCGTCGCGCGCCGGGGTGGGGGATTTTTACGGAATGTACCTGGACCAGACCAATGCGGCGCTATCCGTCCGCCGCAACCGGATCACTAACCCCTTTGGTGGTGATCCTGCTTCCACGGCCAGTTTTTACGGGATGTACCTGGACTACTCCGGGCATGAAATCCCGGCCAATATCATCAATAACCTGGTATATAACATTAACGGTGCGGGTGAGGAATACGGCATCTATTCCAATGGCGGCCGCTTCCTGAATATTTTGCATAATACCATTTCCCTGGACAATACGCAATTAGCCGGCAATAATACCGCCGCTACCAACGGCTTTTACATTTCCTTCGCCGGCGACAGCGTAGTGTTCCGCAACAATATTGTGACCATCACCCGCGGCGGCAGCGGCATGAAGCATGGTTTTAACGTAGCCATTGGCGATGTGATACCGCTGGTGCTGGACAAGAACGATTACTATATCAACGGCGCGGGTGGCAACAACTACATCGGCTACCGTAATGCGTCCCGGGCCACCCTGGATGAATGGCGGCTGATCACCAAACGCGACCTGCATTCCATCAGCGAAGACCCCGTGTACGCGGACGAGCCTTCCGGCGACCTGACGCCCACCGTGGCGCCCCTGGATAATACCGGCGATCCGCTGGGCGTTTTGGGCGATATCCTGGGTGCAGACCGGAGCACGACCACGCCGGACATTGGCGCGTATGAATTTTCACCCGCACCTTGCATAAGCGGTGTTATTGCCGGTACAGCCGCCGCCACGCCGGACTCCGGCATGTGTATGGGCAGTATCATCACCCTTTCCCTGACCGGTAATACAGTGAGCGGTTACCAGACCTATCGCTGGCAGCGTGCCGCTACGCTCAGCGGTCCCTGGGAAGATATCAGCGATACCTTGTATGTACCTACATTCAAGACCGAAGCGTTAGCCAACGGCTATTACCGTTGTGTGGTGAGCTGCACGGGCATCAGCGATACGTCCGCTACCGCGCAGGTGCAGTTGAACGCGCCTTTGCCCGGCGGTGTATACACTATCAATCCCGATGGCAGCGGAGATTACCCCTCTTTCAATGCAGCGGTGGCTGCCATGGCCTGCGGCATTGGCGGTGCGGTAACCTTTGATGTAGCGCCCGGCACCTATACGGAACAGGTATACATGCGCCGCATAGCCGGCGCATCGGATACCAGCCGCGTGACCTTCCGCGCGGCCAATGGCGACGCTACCGCTGTAACGCTTACTGCGGACGGCACCACTGCCGCCAACTATGTATTGAAGCTGGACAGCGCCAGCTATATTACCTGTAAAAACATATCCATCACCGCTACCTCCGGCGTATATGGCCGCGTAGTGGAACTGGCCGGAACATCGTCTTATGACAGCCTGCTGAACAACATCATTACCACCGGCGCTACCACTGCTACAGGCACTGCCAGGGCGGCCATTTACGGCGCGCCGCTGAAGGGCAAGGGGGTAGTGATCCAGGGCAATACCATCAGCAACGGCTCCAGCGGCATTTACATAGCCGGTACCTCCATTAACCGCAGCAACAACCTGCGCATTACATCCAACACTTTGAGCGGGTTTTACCAATACGGCATTTATGCCGCGCAAAGCAACGGCACTGCCATTACCGACAATGCCATTACCATGGCCGCACCGCTCAGCAACACGGCCTACGGCATCTATACCGCCGATGGCGACAGCGCTTACCAGGTAAGCGGCAACCTGCTGGGCATCAGCAATGCCACTACTACGGTATACGGCATTTCCGTGCAGCGCAGCCAGGCATTCCAGGCAGATCCCGGTAATATAAGGGGCAACAGGATAGCCGCCATTGACGCCAACGCCGGCAACCTCTACGGCCTGCATGTATCCGGCACTGCCAATGCGCGCATCATCAACAACGTGATTAGCATCGGCACCAGCGGCAATAATTCCTATGGATTATACGGCACCAGCAATATCAACGCCGCCTGTTACAACAACACGGTGTACAGTACCGCTACATCCGCTAACAACAATATCGCCGCCTACTTTACGGATGGCTATGACGATCAGCATTACGTGGACATCCGTAACAATATCTTTGCACATGAAGGCGGCGGCAAGGCGCTGTACCTGGGCAATCTCCAGCGCTTCTACAGCGACTATAATCTCCTGTATACCACCGGCGGCACCCTGGTGCAGCAAGGCTTTTCAGATGAATATGCCACGCTGGCGGACTGGCGTGCCGGCGGCGACCTGGATGTGCATTCCATCGTGTACCAGCCGGCCTTTGTGAACAATATTAACCTGGAGCCGGCAATCAGCAGCCCGGACGTATGGGCGATGCACGGCCGCGGTATACAGTTGAACGGCAATGATGAGGACATTCACCACCAACCCCGCCCGGCAACGCTGAAAGCCGGCGTACCGGACCTGGGCGCTTATGAATTTGTGCCTACGTCCGTACCGGTGGCATCCGTGCCTGTGCCGTCCGCCCCCGCGCCCAATACCACCCAGCACTTTATGCTGGGCACGGATACCGTATATACGATACAGTGGGGCGCTACCGTGCCATCCAGCATAACAGTAAGAAGGTACTCCGGCGTAATGCCGCCGGGGCTGGCCCCCGGTACGGACTACATGTACTTTTACGTGGATACGGATGTAACGCCCGTGGCGCCGCTCCATTATACCGTGCGCCAGCATTACCTGGACCCCTGGCGGGGATTTATTGACAGCGAAGCCCGCATCCGTCTCGGCAGAACGGACGATGCCGGCGCCTGGACCGTGGATACGGCCAGCAGCGTAAATACTACGGAAAACATAATCACCCGGGCGAACCTGGACTATATCGATAAATTAACCGGCCTCACAAATCCCGGTATAGCATACCCGCCCACCGACAGCAGCGCGGCAGATACCTCCAACCTGGGCACCCGCTTCTGGGTAGGATACGGACATAATAACAATGTGACCAGCCTCGTTGTAAAAGTGGGCGGCGGCGACCACGATGCCAATGTAACCGTGAAGGTGAACGGTACCTCCTGGGTACGGCAATACCATGTGCCGGCCCATACCTTTGTGACCAGCGATCCTATTCCCCGCACCGGCGTATCCGGCGCGGTACTGCTTACAGAAGGCCTGTCGGACCGGGGCATTCTAATAGAGAGCGATGAACCGGTAGCAGCTTATGCACAGGCGGACGGCATCCTGGCGGTGACAGGTTCCACGCAACTATTGCCGGTTGGCGCTTATGGATATGAGTATTATGCACTCACCTGGGAACAGCGCAACTATGATATCAATGTGCATTCCTGGTTCTATGTGATCGCGGATCATGACAGCACGATGGTGGAGATCACGCCTTCCAGTCCTACGCTGGGCGGACGGCAGCCTGGCGAGCCCTTTGTGGTGACGCTGCAAAAGGGTGAAGTGTACCAGGTGCTGGCTGCGGTGAAATCGGAGAATGAAGGCTATGACCTGAGCGGCAGCAAGATCAGGGCCATCAGCAACGCCTCCGGCAAATGCTATCCCATCGCCGTGTTCTCTGGTAACAGCCGCGGGTTCATTGACTGTGCGGAAAGCTTCGTGCCTTTTGGCAATTACCTCATACAACAGAACCTGCCGGCGCAGCAATGGGGTACGGCATTCCTTACCGCCCCCACCTCCAGGGCAGGTACGCCTGAAATACCGCAAACCAACTATTACCGCGTGCTGGTAAAAGACCCCGCTACGGTGGTGACCCTGAATGGTGCGCCTTTAACCGGCCTGGTGAATAATTTCTATCAATACGAAAGCGCCGATGCAGATTATATCGAAGCAGACAAGCCGGTAATGGTGGCGCAATTCATACCTGGCGCCAGTGTAGCCTGTGATTTCGGGCAAACAGCGCCCGAAATGTTTTACCTGCCTGATGTAGGACATGGCATCCGTAGGGCAGATTTCTACCGTTCAGCAGCAGCGACGGGCGATGATAACTACCTGACGCTGGTTATTCCCACGGCCGGCCTTCCCTCCCTGCGCATTGACGGCGGCAATATTTTTGATTCTACCTATTCCCATCCTAACAAGGCGGGATACACCGTGGTAGTAAAGCGGTGGGAACCAGCCAATACTACGGGCACCGTGTACAGCGACTCTGCCTTTACGGCCATTGCTTACGGGTTGGGCGGCAGTAACAGCTACGGTTTTGTACTGGGCCGCTCCATCAGCCAGCTCACCGGCTTGCCGGGCATTACCAACGTATATGATTCCAGTGGTAATTACAGCCGCTTTACCTGCGTGGGCACGCCTTTCCGCTACAGCATACTGTTGCCGGTACAGCCCACCCGCATTGTATGGCAGTTCAGTAAGGCCACCAGCAATATGGTGCCGGATGCGGACAGCATACAGCTAAACCCGGTGCCGGTAGATACCGTGTGGATACACGGCCGGTCCTATTACCGCTTTGAGTTGCAGGCAGAATATGAATTCACTGCCACCGGGCAATATACCGTGCCGGTAGCCTTTACGCACCCGGTGATTGAGAATTGCGCCAGTACGGTGGAAGTGGAGCTGACCGTGAACGTGGTAGGATCGCCGGTAGCGGATTTTGATATCGCTTACTCCGGTTGCATGAATGATGTAGCGCAGTTCACCCCCGATGTATCGGCAGAGAACGGGGATGTGGTGAATCGCTTCTTGTGGAACTTCGGTGACAGCACTACTTCCATTGAGCAGGCGCCCGTAAAGGAATACACCGCACCCGGAAATTACACCGTCACGCTGCGGGCCATTACGCAGGAAGGCTGTGTGGCGGATACCGCCAAACCGCTGGAAGCAAAAGAAGTGGCGGTGTTCAGCTTTGTGCAGGATACGGTGATTGCCTGCCCGGGTACAGGCGTAACGCTGGCCGTAGCTGACCCCGCGACCGGCGTGGTGTACAACTGGTACGACGCCCTTAGCGGCGGCGACCTGGTGCACACCGGAAGCAGCCTGACCATTGCCCCGCTCACGGCTACGCAAACCTATTATGTGTCTGCAGACCTGAACGGGTGTGTTTCCAGGCCCCGTCAGGCGGTTACCGGCCTGCTGGCCCCGGCAATAGCCGTGCCGGTGCTGCGCGTGGATTCGCTGCGCCCTGACAGGGTGCGCTTTGCCTGGGATGCAGTGCCGGGTGCGGACAGCTACCAGGTATCCACCAATAACGGCACTACCTGGATCACGCCCTCCTCCGGGCCGCAGGGCCTGTTCCATATTATTGCCGGTTTGCAGGGCGGCACCGCCGTATCGCTGATGGTGAAGGCCATTGACCCGAATGGCTGCGGGGATGGTATTTCCGAAGCCCTGCTCACGCATACCCTGCCGGGACAGCTATTCATTCCCAATGCCTTTACGCCGAACGGCGACGGTCTTAACGACCTCTTCAAAGTAGAAGGATATGTGCGCAGCGTGCAGTTGCAGGTGTTCAACCAGTGGGGAGAAAAGGTGTTTGAGTCCGCGGACCAGGCCAGGGGATGGGACGACAGCTACAAAGGCACGCTGCAGCCGTCCGGCGTATACATCTATGTATGCAGCATCATCCTGGATGATGGCAGCAAGGTGCTGAAGAAAGGCGCCATTCACCTGATACGCTAGTTACTATTATAGTATTTTATGAAGCCATTCCTACTGATCATATTTTTACTGGCCGCTGCCGCCGCTTCGGCGCAGCAGTTTTCCAACCGGGGAAGGGAGTTCTGGACCGGCTACGGCCTGCACTACTTCATGGAGCCGGGGCAAAACAACAGCCAGGAGATGGTGCTGTACTTCAGTGCAGAGGCGGCGGCGAATGTAACGGTCACTACACGGGGGGCCACGGCCAATACGGTAAAGCAGTATGCGGTGCCGGCCAACAGCGTGATCGCCTCCGACCCCATGCCCAAATCGGGCGCGGAAGACTGCAGGTTATTTGATTATCCAATTTCCTATGGAGGACAGGGCTCGGACAGGCTTTTTGACAGGTCCATACATATAGAAAGTGATGTGCCGATCGTAGCCTATGCCCACATCAGCGGCGCCGGTTCTTCCGGCGCCACTATGCTGATGCCCGTGGAATCCTGGGGATATGATTACCGTTCCGTGAACAGCCAGCAGGTGATACGGGGCGTTACTACCGGGGAAGGTTGTTTTTCCTGGTTGTTCATTGTGGCCCACCAGGATAATACCGTAGTGGAGATCACGCCATCCGTACCCTTACGGAACGGCGCAGCGGCGGGGCTGCCCTTTACCGCCACGCTGCAGCGCGGTCAGGTATACCAGGTAGTAGGCGCCGCCATCAGCAATATTGCCGGGCATGACCTTACCGGCACCAAAGTAAAGTCCATCAGCAATGTGGCCGGGGACTGCTATCCCGTAGCGGTATTTGCCGGCAGCAGTTCTACCGCCATTACCTGCAATGGCACTAACTCCGGGTTTGCCGACAATCTCATCCAGCAGATCTTCCCCGTGCAGGCCTGGGGAAAGACCTACCTCACCGCGCCTTTTTCCGCCAGTGATAATGCCGGCGTGCTGAATACCGGCATTTTCCGCATTGCCGTGAAAGACCCTGCTACGGTGGTCAAACGGAATGGCGCAGTGCTCACAGGGCTGATCAATAATTTTTACTACGAATATCAGAGCGCTACGGCAGACTATATTGAAGCCGACAAACCCATACTGGTCACGCAGTACATGCCCTCCATGAACGATAATATTTCTGACGGCGGCTGTGGCTTTACCGGCCTGGGCGACCCGGAAATGATATATCTCAGCCCGGTGGAGCAATCCATAAAAAGAGTGGGCTTTTACCGCAATACCGCGGCCGTGGTGGAAGTGAATTACCTGACGCTGATCATTCCCACCAACGGCCTGGGCTCCCTGACCATAGACGGCAATAATGCTTTCAGCCATACCTATCCCCATCCTAACCGGCCCGGGTATACGGTGGTGGTGCAGCGCTGGCCGGCGGCCAAAGCCCAGTGCATTGTGCAGAGCGATTCTGCCTTTACCGCCGTCACCTATGGCATGGGTAAGTATGACAGCTACGGTTATAATGCCGGCACCATGATCAACAACCTGAACGGCCTGCTGCACCTGCACAATACGGAAGGGGAAACCGGCGCAGTACATCCCTTTACCTGCCGTAATACGCCGGTGGAGATATCGGTGCTGATGGCCTACCCGCCCAACCGGCTGGTATGGCATTTGAGCCAGTTGCAATACGCCAGTCCCAATACAGACATCACACAAAACAATCCCGTGCCCGTGGATACGGTGCTCCTGGACGGCCGTACTTACTTCAAATACACCGCGCCAGGTATTTACACGTTCAGCGAAGCCGGTAGCTTCCGCTTCGAGATCAGCAGCACGCATCCTTCCATTGAGAACTGCAACAATACAGAAAGGCTGCCGCTGGATATTGAAGTACGGGATATCAGCAATGCCGCTGTAATTGCCTACACGCCCACCGGCTGCTTGCCGGACCTGGTGAAATTCCGCTGGGACGGTACTAACGCCGGCGATTATACTTTCAATCGCTGGCTTTGGACCTTCCCGGACAATACCACCGCCAATACGGATACCACCAGCAAGCTGTTTACCACGCCGGGCAACAAACCCGTGCGCCTGCAGGTGATCTCCGAAGAAGGTTGCATAGACGATACCACGGTGACGGTGCCGGTAGTGGCCGCGCAGCCGGAAGCCCGTTTTGAGATAACGCCTGCCATCATTTGCCAGGGCAGTGAAGTACAGTTCAGGGATCAAAGCATTTCCCCCGGTGGGCCAGTAACAGTATGGAACTGGGATTTTGGGGACGGCACCACAGCCACAGAACAGCATCCTGTAAAACGTTACGATCATCCCGGCAATTATACCGCCCGTCTGAGTGTGGCTACGGTGGCCGGCTGCAGCTCCGCGCCCCTTGAGCAGGAGCTGACAGTATATGTGCAGCCCGTGGTAGATGCCGGTCCAACTGTTTCCGTAGAGCAGGGCACGGCGGTTACCCTGGGCGCTACCGTGAATGATCCTTCCCTGCTGCTGCAATGGGCGCCGGCCGCGGAGTTGAGTGATCCTGCCGCATTAAGGCCGGTATACATCGCTCAGCATGACCAGGTGTTTACCCTGACCGCTACGGACCGTGAGGGGCATTGCTCCGCTACGGACCAGGCGGAAGTGAAAATACTGGTGCCGGTAAAAGTGCCGAACGCTTTTTCCCCTAACGGGGATGGTATTAACGATACCTGGAGCATCACTAATTTGGCAGCTTACCAGCGCAGTTTGGTGGAGGTATTTAACCGTTATGGCAAGCGGGTGTTCTATTCCCGCGGCTATGCTACGCCCTGGGATGGTGGCGGTTTACCGGTGGGTGTATACTACTACGTGATAGACCTGGGGAACGGCTCGGAGAAGATAGCGGGATATGTGACGATATTGAAGTGAGCAGGCGGTATATAATAAAGCTGATGCTTTTTGCTCCCAGGTTTTTTCCATAGTTTCATCCAGTTACATAAGCGTTACATAATAATAATGTTGATAATCAATATTTTGTGAGCGTATAAAATTGATTTGATTAAGTTCAGTTACATAGTACTATAAATACTCGTCCAGTCCGTTATACATCATGTAACAATACGTAACCAGGTATATGCATGTACTAGTGGTTGTTTACAATGGTTTATCCGGTAAAAAATCTCTTGGAGAAGACTTGAAACCCGGAAATTGCTATCTGGGAACAGCAATTTCCTGTTCCGGGCGCCGTCAATGGGGTATAGCAGGAGCAATTTGCTCCTATACAACAGCAATTTGCTGTTCCGAACCCCATTAATGGAGTGTGTTGCCGACAAATTGCTATGCTTCAATAGCAATTTGTCATGTCATTCCCCCAATTTGCTATGCTGATCCCCTTAAATGGGGTAGGACAACAGGAAATTGCGGTTAGGGAACCCCAATTTGCTCATGCGGAACCGCAATTTTCTCCCCGGTAACCGCAATTTCCTATAAAGGAACAGCAAATTGCTGTAACCCTACCCCATTCACGGGGATCGGAACTGCAATTTGCTGTTGCCTCACTACGTGGAGGGGGTGTTAATCCCCGTTCTCCGTGCCCGGAGCCGCTCTTCTGATGCTCCGCCCCGGAAAGCGCTGCTTCAGATCATTCACGATGGTCTGCGTACCCTGTACGCCGGCATCGGCTGCCCGCTTTACGGAGTTGTAAAATACCAGGGCGGCGCTGTAGCCTTCGTGGCCGGCCACCATCATGGTATCATCAATGGCTTCCACCAGGCTTTCCAAAGGCCGCATTACCTCCGTAAGGGCCTTTACCAGCTCCATGTCCTTTTGAAATTCCGCTACCTCCAGGTAAGGAGGTATCAGTTGGGGGTTGGTGGTGGCGTAGCCCAGGGCCTTTTCTACAAAAGGCACGGTTTTGTCCCCCATCCGGGCATACGCCCGCCGTTCATCGGGGCTTAACTTCAGCAGGAACGGCAATTGGGTCTTGATCGTGGAAAGGGCCTGTTGAATGGACTCCATGGCTGCCGGCTCTATGGCAGCAGATAGCAGGTTGTCATTTGGCATGACGTGGTTGGTTTTAAAATAAACAATGGTATTATCAGGATGAAAATAATGGATGTGTTCGGATTGGCGTCTGTTCATTTTGTTCAGTTTACCTTAATTCCCCCATGCCCCACCATACTGATCCCGCCCGGTACAAACAGCATACACCCGTACTTCTCCTGCAGGTAGGCTTCTACCTGGTTGCACTCAGTGGCAGACAGCACCCGGTTGTAAATAATGATCTCCGGCACATCGCCCTGTAAAGTGGCGGCGCTGGTGGCGCCCAGCAGGAAACCCGTCCAGTCCGCAGGGGACTGCGACAGCACGCCCGATGCTACTTCCGTACCATTCTTATACAGCTTTGATGTTGCACCGGTGCCGGGATAGGTATAGGTATACATCTGCGCTTCCGCGTCCGTTAGGGTGCCGGCTGGCGCCGTGAGCCGCCCGGGCACGCCGGTACCGCAATAAATGCTGCCGTTGGCGGAGCCGTGGAACAGGAACTGGCCCCAGCCGCCCAGCGCGCCCAGGCTCTGGTTATAGTCCGCCAGCCCGTTGGGCCGTATCACCATGATGAAGGTAAATGCCGGCCAGCTACCCGCCATGGAGAGAATGTCCATGCGGTCGTCTGCACCGTCAAAGCGCAGCGTGGGCTGCCCGTTCACGGCATTGGCCACATACAGGGGCTGGTATGTCTGTATGGTTTGAATGGCGGTGTTCGTATACCCGGAGCCGTCGCCCCAGGTGTTCACCCGGTTATTGATATCCTTTACGATCACGCCGGCCGGGGCATCCGCCCGCAGCCACAGGCGCAGGCCGCTGCCGGGGATGGGCGGTGTGGGCGGTGTAGGAGGCGGGGGCATGGGATCAGTGAGCTTAATATCCTGGTAGGCCGTTTGAATGCCCGCATTGGCAATAATGCCGGCATCATGGGGAGGATTGGCGCCTAAGGTGTTGTAAGATGCCGTGCCGTTAAAGTTTACCTCCCATTTGGGAATGGTGTTCACCACGCAGTTCTGGTCAATGGTAAAGCCGGCGCTGCCCTGGTCCAGGTAGATGGAAGCCACCGGGTAGGTGGGCGTGTATTGCGTAGTGGCCCATACGCTGCGCACCGTGTTGTGAATATAATTGTATTGTATGGTAGATGCCGGCCCCTGGTTGCTGAGCGTATAAATGCCGCCGCCATCGCAGAGCAGGCGCATCACATTGTAAATATGGTTGTACTCAATATGGTTGTTGCGCATGGCATTGGTGCTGAAGGTCCACCCCCACCCGCTGTTGATGCCGCTGTAAGGCAGGTCCGTTACTTCATTGTGAATAATGCTGGTATTGCGGATGTAGCCGGCCGCTATGCCGTTGGCGCAGTAGTAGTCCGTGCCGCAGGTGTACACGTAGTTGTTGGCCACCACGTGATCCTCGCAGTATTCTTTCACGTTGGACGGGTTGTATACCGTGGCAATGGGCACATCCGGTTCGGAGAATTTCCCGATCTGCATGCCGTTGCCGGAAATGTCGTGGAAAACATTGCCTTCCGTAATAATGTTGTTGGTACTGATGTAAATGTCCAGTCCCGTGGAGCCGCAGTTACGGAACACGTTGCGGGTAAGGCGCATATGGTGGGCGTTGGCAATGTAGAAAGCGGCATCGGGCCGGTCGCTGCGGTCGTTGCCCACGCTGAACTGCTGCGATTGCAGGCCGATGTTGCCCTGTTCGGAAGGGCGCGTCCAGTTGGCATGTTCAAACGTAATGCCTTCAAATATGAGGTGGTGGGCATGATGGTCAAAGTCCGCGCCCTTTACCTGCACCAGCCGGTCAATATTGGGCGCTACCACGGTAGCGGTAGCCATGTTTTCACCCGGGCGCGGTTTATAGTAAAGATAGTGGGGCGATGTGTTGTCATCCAGGTACCACTCGCCGGGCTGGTCCAGGAAATCCAGGCTGTTCTCCAGGTGGTAGGCCTGGTCCGGCGATTTTTGCGGCCAGTCGCGGTTGAACACGATGTTCCGCTCCGTGCTGTGGACCGTAATGTTTTTATAAGCGCCATTGGCCGCTACGGATGCAATGCGCATAATGCTTTCCGCCCAGTACTGCTGCACGATCATTTCCACCTTGCCATTGGACAGGTTCTGCACATTGCCCAGCTCACCGGCGATAATGCTGATGGTCTGCCCGGAAGTATTCCAGGATACCAGCCGGTTAAAAGTGCCGGCATTGGGCGTACGGGCCCGGAGGGCCTTTTTACCGTTCACGTACAACTGCCGGAAGCTCATGGCGCTGCAGGGGGCGCGGTAAATACCATTGCCGTGGGCCTGCCAGCCGGATAGTACAGTACCGCCGCTGATGATGGGCCGCTCCCCGGTATAGGCCTGGTAAGCCACGTAATGGCCGTCTTTCCCGGCATCTGCTTCCGTAAAGGTCAGGGTACTGTTCAGCGTATAGGTGCCGCCGCGCAGCCAGATGTAAATATCGCCGGTCCAGGCGCCTGTTCTGGCGCGTACTACATCCCGTGCCTTTTGGATGCTGCGGAAGGGCTGTGCTTCGGTGCCGGGATTATTGTCATGCCCGGTCGGCGATACGTAATAGCTGGCCATGATCTGCGCCTGCAGGGCGGCGGGCAGCAGGAGTGCAGCGGGCAGCCATACCTTCAGTATATTTTTCAGTAACATGGTTATACGGGTTGAAAGACCTGGCAGGTTTTCAAAAGCCTGCCAGGTCTGCAATAAACATTACTTAACAATGATCCTTTTAGTGGCAATGTATGCATCGCCCTCCGCGATCCTTACCAGGTAAGCGCCGGGCGCCAGGCCATCCAGCGGGATGGTCACCTTGCTGCCGCCTTTTAATTCCTTTACCGGCCTGCCCTGCATATCGTACACCACGAAGCGGTAACCCAGCTTGTTGTGCCTGGGCATCTGCACGGTTACGTAGTCGCCGGCAGGGTTGGGGAATACGGTAATATCGTGTTCCGCGCTTTTCAATGCGCTGGCCGTGGTAATAGGATCTACCTGTATGTTCCTGGTAGCGCCGTTGCCGATACTGGTTTCCACGTACACCACCGTATAGTCGCCAAACTGGTGGCTGTAGGTAGCCAGGTTGGCGTTGGTGGCCAGGTCCGTTGCCTGGTAGGCAGCATGCGCATTGGACAGTTTGAACTTGAGCCTTACAAAGGGCAGGCTGTAGCCGCTGCAGGTAACGGTGGCCTTGCCCTGCGTAAGCGTGGGGCCGTTGGCGGTATAGTTAATATTCAGGTTCAGGTTGTCCGCCAGCATGTGCTGCTGCGTAATGTTGCCATTGCTCACATGCACCAGCGAAAAGCCGGGGTTGCCGCCATGCGCGGTACCGTTGGCGTCGCCGGTGATGAGGTAGGGGATCTGGGAAGGCCCGTCCGTACCGGTAGCGTAAATGTGCTGGTGCCCTACGATCATGTAATCTACATTACCGTTCTGGTACAGGGTGCGCGCATTGGCTACGGTGTTATGATCATTGATGAACATATTGAAGCCGTGGTGCGTCACGGAAATGCGGGCGGCTGCGCCGGAAGCAGCCGCCAGGTCGCTTTGTGAAAAGTTGTAAATAGCCACGCCCACGGAATCGTTATTGTCAAAGCGCAGGTAGCCGTTGGGCGTGCAGCCGCCGAAGTAAGTGCGTGCATTCCAGTTAGGCATGTCGTAATAAAAGCGGTTGACCAGGAAATGGATGCCGCCGCCGGAATAGGTAGGATGCACGGTAAAGCTGTATTCCGTAGGCCCCAGGTATTTGCGCCACAATCTTTCACCCGCGCCGTAGTTGGAATCGTCCAGCGCTACCCATCCGCCGCGGGTAATGTCATGGTTGCCCAGCGCTTCAAATACAGGCGTGGGATAGTTGGTGAACAATTGCAGGTAGTTCTGGAAGATCTGGTCCGTTACTACATCGGGCCGTCCGCCGCCGCCTATGCAGCCGCCGTCGTCGCCATGCTGCACGCAGTCGCCCGCCGCTACGGACAGCACAGGATTAATGAGCGTCGCCTTGGCCAGCAGGCGCTGAAAATCCAGTGGTTTGTGCTGGCTGTCGCCCCAGACAATAAAGTAAAAATCCCAGGGCGTCAGGTACCAGGGATTGATCCACACGGTTTGCGTAGCGCCCGCTGCAATGTTCCAGGTAAAGGTGAGGGAGTTGGCGCCTTTGGCCGTGGTAGTACCTTCGCTCAGCGTTATAAAGTCCGGGTCTACGTTCTTGAGCACCACCGTATAGGTTTTGGCACTGCCGCCGGTATTGGTGGCGCGGATGGAAGCATGCAGGCCCGCCATTCTTACATGCAGCAGGTTGCCGGCATGGTTGGTGCCGTATACTTCGGCGCACTGGTAATAATTAAAGGTCTGCGAAAAGCTGCGGGCGGTTGTAAGCAGGCTGATCGCCATGGTACAAAGCAGTAGCTGTACCAGCCTTGGAGTGGTAAAGGTTTTCATCTGTTAATATTTAAATTGTTCTGGTCAGATGGAACCTCTCCGCCGGTTGACGGATCGGTTTCATAAAATGCTACATTTTTTGACGAGGATGAATAATATAGGTTCGCCGTAAACGCCGTACGCGCACGTGGAATTTAAGAACGCTTACAACGAGCTAGATTAATTGCCTTAAAATGGATTGATTACTGTGATTTTTTCTTTCTAAATTTTACATGGGAAAAAATTTGGCATTTGGATAAATCAATAGCGCGTATGTTTTCTATCTACAGTGTAAAGATGATGGTTACCTGGTACAGGCGTATGCGGTATGATGAACAGAACAGTGTTCCTAAAGTAGTGAAATTTGTATTAACAATCAAATTTAATATATGAGAAAGCTTGTATTATTTATGCACACTTCCCTGGATGGTTTTGTAGCAGGGCCCAACGGGGAAATGGCCTGGATCAACGTAGCAGATGAAATTTTTGATTATGCCGGCGCTCGTACCGATGAGGCGGATACCGCGCTGTACGGGCGCGTTACCTTCCAGATGATGGACAGCTACTGGCCCACCGCTGCAGACCAGCCCTCCGCCAGTAAACATGACATTGAACATTCCAGGTGGTACAACAGCGTGGAGAAAGTAGTGCTGTCCACAACCATGGAGGGGGACCCCGCAAAGAATACCCGCGTGATCGGCAACGATCTGCCCGCGCAGATCAATGCATTGAAACAACAACCGGGCAGGAACATCCTGATGTTTGGCAGCCCCTCCGCCGCGCATGCGCTCATGCAGCACAACCTGATAGATGATTACTGGCTGTTTGTAAACCCGGTGGTGCTGGGGCAGGGCATTCCCCTGTTCCGGGACGTGCCCGGGCCAATGCAGCTAAAGCTGGAGACCAGCGTTACCTTTTCTTCCGGGGTGGTGTGCCTGCATTATGAGCGGCAGTAACCTCACTGATCCGGCCGCTCAAATTTATCTGCCAGGTGCGGCGCGCCCTGCTTCATCATGCGCGTGATCACGCGGTGCATCCACAGCAGGCAAAGCGCGGAAAGCAGGCATACAAAGAACCACGAGCTGGTCCACAGGCCGCTGAGGTTCAGCAGGTAGCCGAAAAGAATGGGGCCTACAAAACCGCCCAGTCCACCGATCAGGCCTACCATGCCGCCAACGATGCCTACCTCCTGCGGGAAGTACACGGGAATATGCTTGAACACCGCTGCCGTGCCAATGCCCCAGGAAATACCGGTGAGCAGGATCAATACCAGGAACACCCAGACGTTGGCCTGAAAATAAATGCGGGTAACGCCCTGCGCCAGCATCTGTTTTTTCTTTACCACGTCGCCGGTTTGTACGGCCGCTTCCTGCCAGCTTTCTTTGGTGGGGAAAATAAGCTGCTGCCGGTCCGTATGCGCGGGGCGCGGTTGCCGGGCTTTTAAGGGATAGGTCTTATCATCCACCGTAATAGCGTCTGCGCTTACCTGCGTAACGGTGCCGGCCTGCGTGGCCATCAGCCCCGCGCCGGGGGAGTATATTTCCATTCTCGGGATCAGCAGCAGGAAGGTGAGTATCACGGAGTTGCCCAGCACCCAGTACATCACCTGCCGCGCCCCGGACCTGTCGGACAGCCAGCCGCCCACGGCGCGGAACAGGCCGGCCGGCAGGCTGAAACAGGCGGCAAACATGCCCGCCATTACCAGCGTGGTATTGTATACATTCAGGAAATAGGATACCAGCCATTGGGAAAAAGTAACAAAGCACCCGAAAACAAGAAAATAGTACAGCCCGAAGCGCCATACCCGGACGCTCTTCAGCGGCCTTAGCATCAGCGCCAGCGATTTGCCGGAGCTGGCGGGCCGCTTGTTGCGGGTGAACAATGCAAACAATACCGCCATCACCACCAGTGCCATGGCGTAAATGACCGGCAGCATTCTCCAGCCTTCGGGATTGGTGCCATCGCCCGTAAGGCGGATCAGCAGGGAAGGAGCCACCATGGTCGTAATGGCCGACCCTACATTGCCCATGCCGAAGATGCCCAGCGCGCGGCCCTGCCACTCCGGCGGGAACCACAGCGAGGTAAAGCCGACGCCTACAGCAAAGCTGGCGCCTAAAAGGCCGAATAAAAAGCTCAGCACAAGAAACAGCGTATAGTGGGTGGTGGTAGACAGCAGGAACAAGGGAATGGCGCAGAGCAGCATGAGCCCGCTGAATACCCAGCGCCCGCCGATCCGGTCCGTCAGCAGGCCCAGCGGCAGGCGCATCACGGAGCCGGTGAGCACCGGTATGCCCAGCAGCCAGCCGGCCTGCACCAGGTTCCAGTTTACAATACCGTTGTCGATCAGGAAGGCCACGAGTACCCCGTTGAGCACCCAGCCGGCAAAACAAACCGTAAAAGCAAGCGTGTTGAAGAATAATATGCGATAAGCAATACCGGAAGGACGTTGCTGCATAACATGGCAGTTTTGGAGTGATGAAATGGGTATGTGCTTTTTATTTATTAAATTACTTAAACATTAGGAAAATAGCGTTGTTAAGCATTTTAATGATAGTATAAACAAGAGAAGCGTATCGTATGTTTAGTTATCATCTTAACAAAAAAGCGTTCTGGATAGCTGCACTGGCTACCTTGTTACTGTTAGCGCTCGTGTTTATCGGCTCCCGTAATCTCCAGAATTTTGATGCCGCCTTAATAGCTTACCTGTTCGGAACCGTGTTTGCCACTTTCGGGATCGTATACCGTTATGCGGTATGGCTGCAGCGGCCGCCTACCTGGCTCTATTTTAAACGTACCTGGCAGATACTGTTCAGCGGGCGCTTCCTCCCTTATCTCTGGTTATTCCTGCGTAAATCCGTGCGCAATATCGGCTTTCAATACTTTATCCGCCCCCGTGGCGGCAGGCGCTGGTGGGGCCATTTCCTGCTGGCTACCGGCTGCATGCTGGCCTTTGCCGTCACCATCCCGCTCACATTGGGATGGATACACTTCACGATGAACCCGGCCACCAGTATGGACCCTGCCGTAAGCAAGCTGTATGAAGCGCACCTGTTCGGGTTCAAGGTGTTCGAGTTCCGGCTGGGCTCCATCATTGCCTCACTGGTGTTCAATGTGCTGAGCTGGAGCTCCTGGCTGGTGATCATCGGCGTGGGGCTGTTCATCTACCGCCGTTTTACCAATGGCGGGCTGATCGCCACGCAGAGCTTTGAAGGCGACTGGCTGCCGCTGGTATTGCTGGTAGCCATTGCCGTTACGGGCCTGGGCCTGTCCTACGATTATGCGTTCCTGGGAGGCACCACCTACGAGTTCATGGCGGTGACCCATGCCGTTACCGTGATCGTGTTCCTGGTATGGATACCCTTCGGGAAATTCTTTCATATTATCCAGCGCCCCGCGCAGATCGGCGTATATCTCTACCATACGGAGGGGAACCGGAAGGGCATGGCCGTATGTCCGCATACCGGTAAGGAATTTACCTCGCAGCAGCATGTGGATGACCTGAAAGCCCTGACACATGAGCTGGGCATTGATTTTACGATAAACGGGCAACGCTCTCACCTGGATTACAGCCCGGAAGGCAAGCGGTCCATGCTGGCGCAGGCGCATTTAAAAGCCAGGCAGGAAAGCGGCCGCTATTTTGGTTAATTGCTACATTCCACAGATACAATATGTCAAAGCTACCAGTAGACCCTCAAACGCTTATCGCGGAATTTGGCCCGCACTTGAACTACCCGCCCAGGGAAGGCTATGCCGGCAGGGATGAACCAGACAAAGTGGTGGAAACGCATTGCTGCTTCTGCGGTATGCAATGCGGCATCAAGCTGCTGGTAAAAGAGAACCAGGTGGTGGGCTTTGAACCCTGGATGGAATTTCCTTTTAATGAAGGCCGGCTCTGCCCCAAAGGCGTGCAGCGCTATTTGCAGAACAATCACCCGGACCGTCTCCTGTCTCCCCTGCAAAGGGTGGAAGGCAAAGGCTTTGCACCGCTAGGCTGGGACAGCGCCCTGGACCGGACGGTAGCGGCTATCCGCAGTATACAGGAGCGGTATGGCAACGATGCTTTTGCCGTGCTCTCCGGCGTATCGCTCACCAACGAGAAATCTTACCTGATGGGCAAGTTTGCCAGGGTGGCCCTCAAAACAAAGAACCTGGATTATAACGGCCGCCTCTGCATGGTAAGCGCGGGGGCCGGCAATAAAAAGGCATTCGGGCTGGACCGCGGATCGAATAATTATTCCGATCTCAAAGGCGCAGAAGTGATCATGATATGCGGCGCCAATGTAAGCGAAACATTTCCCACGCTTACCTACTGGGTATGGCAGGCCCGCGACCTGGGCGCAAAGCTGATCGTGGTAGACCCGCGGCTGATACCGCTGGCCCGCACGGCAGACCTGCACCTGGATATCCGCCCCGGTACCGACTCTGCACTCTATGGAGCCATGCTGAAATACATCGTGGACAATAACCTGGTAGACCACGATTTTATCCGGGAGCATACCAGCGGCTTTGATGCCGCCGTGGAAGCTGTAAAAGATTACACGCTGGAATGGGCCGAAGCGGTGACGGGCATCGACCGGGAAAAGATCAGCCAGGCTGCGCAATGGTGGGGCCAGGCCAATACCAGCTTCCTGCTGCACGCCCGCGGCATTGAGCACCATTCCAAAGGGGTGGACAATGTGCTGGCCTGCATTAACCTGGTGCTGGCCAGCGGCCGTATCGGCAAGCCTTATTGCGGCTATGCCACCATTACCGGCCAGGGCAACGGGCAGGGCGGCCGTGAGCATGGCCATAAATGCGACCAGTTGCCCGGCAACCGCGACATCAATAACCCGGCGCACCGTCAATACATTGCCGGCGTATGGGGCATTGAGGAAGCGGAGCTGCCCGGCCAGGGCTATACGGCGTATGAGCTGATCGAAGCTATCCACCGCGGGGAAGTAAAAGGATTATTGTCCATCTGCTTTAACCCCCTGGTATCCCTGCCCAACAGCAACTATGTAAGGGAGGCCCTGGAAAAGCTGGAGTTCTATGTAGCCATCGATTTTTTCCTGAATGAAACGGCGCGCTATGCGGATATTGTACTGGCAGGCTCCCTGCATGAAGAGGAGGAGGGCACGGTAACCACTGCGGAAGGCCGCGTTACCCGCATCCGGCAGGCCGTTACGCCGCCCGGCGATGCGCGCACGGATACGGCCATTATCCTGGAGCTGGCCGCCCGCCTGGGCGCAAAGGATAAATTCAGCTTCCGGTCCAGCGAGGATATTTTCAACGAGCTGCGCATAGCATCCAAAGGCGGTACGGCAGACTATTACGGCATTACCTACGAAAAGATCGAAAAGCAGATGGGCGTTTTCTGGCCCTGTCCTTCACTGGAGCACCCCGGTACGCCGCGCCTCTGGGAGGACCGCAAGTTTGCTACGCCCGACGGGAAAGCGCATTTCAACCCGGTGCCTTACCGCGAGCCGGGAGAGGTAACGGACGATGCGTATCCCGTGGTGCTCACCACCGGCAGGGTGGTGTCCCAGTACCTCAGCGGTACGCAAACCCGGCGCATCGGCAAGCTGGTGGATCAGTACCCGGAGCCCCTGCTGGAAATACATCCGCAACTGGCGGCAAAATACGGCATTCGCCAAAGGGAAATTGTAAAGGTCTCCACGCGGAGAGGGGACGCGGAGTTCCCGGCCAACATCGTGGAAACTATCCGCAAGGATACGGTGTTCATCCCCTATCACTGGCCGGGCAAAAAATCCGCCAACCAGCTTACACCCGGCACCCTGGACCCGGTATCCAAAATACCGGAGTTCAAGGTATGCGCCTGCCGCCTGGAGCCTTCCGGCCGGATAGCGCCTGCCGGGCCGGCAGCGGCTTATAACAGCATCTGAATCGTTCACCATTCATACCAGTAGCATATGGAAACAGCCAATTACTACAAAACGGACATGGAATTCTTTATTGACATGCAGCGCTGCATCGGCTGCCAGGCCTGCGTGGTGGCCTGCGCAGAGTGTGAGACCAACGGGCATGAGTCCATGATCCATGTGAATTACGTGGACCGTGCGCATACGATCCAGACCACCGTGCAGGTGTGCATGCACTGTGAAGACCCGGTATGCGCCAGGGTATGCCCGGCAGACGCCATCAGCAAGGATGAATTTGGCGTGGTGCATACGGCCAACACGGCGCGCTGCATCGGCTGTTCCAACTGCGTGATGGCCTGCCCCTTTGGCGTGCCTTTCAAGCAGGAGCAGTATGACCTGATGATGAAATGCAACCTTTGCTACGACCGCACCAGCGCAGGCAAGAAGCCAATGTGCGCTACCGTATGTCCCAGCGGCGCGCTGTACTACGGCACCCGCGAGGAAATGCGCCGGATGCGGCCGCAAAGCAGCCCGGTCAATCATTTCCTGTTCGGCAGGGAGGAAGTGACCACCAAAGTGAATGTAATGATGCCCGCAGATGCCACCGTGCTGCGGGTATACGAATAATTAAAAGTTGGGTATATGGCAACCGACCAGGAACAAATGATGCCGGACTGGCAACGCGATTTTCCTTACCGCCAGGACCAGGCCCGGCTGGTGACCCGGCGGGAGTTTTCCCGCATGCTGTGCCTGATCTCTGCCGCCATGGTCACCGGCAGCGCCTACGTAGTGGCAAAAGCCTACTGGCCCCGTACGGGCGTGCCCGCAGGCCGGTACCGGGTGTGTGGCAAAGATGAATTGCCGGCAGGCGGCACGCGCAGCTTCCAGCTGCCGGGCAGCAGCGTGCCCTACATCCTGCTGCACCTGGAAGATGGCACCTTCAAAGCATATGAGCAGAAATGCACGCACCTTTCCTGTGCGGTATTCTATAAAACAGGTACCGGCAAAATTGAATGCCCCTGCCATAACGGCTGGTTTGATGCCGCCACCGGCGAAGTGATCCAGGGGCCGCCGCCCCGGCCTTTGCCCGCCTTACAGGTGGTGGAGGAAGGAAATGATGTTTTTGTAATGGGGCCGGGCACAAAAGCCGGTTAAATCTCTTACGTCATGAGCACTTTCAGGAACGCGCAGGAACAGGCGCATCCCAATAAGAACAGCACGCTTACACTGGCCATTATCGTGGTGCAGTTGCTGCTGGTCAGCATACAAATATGGCTGTTATACAGCGGCCTGAATAATGCGCTGGAGCATAACAAAGGCATCGCCATACCGGCGCTGGTAGCTTCCTTTATTTTATTCCTGGTTTGTTGTAGCCTGCTGTATTTTTTACCCGGCAGGGGCGCCGGCAAAAAATACAACAGGCGTTCCTGAGGGATATCATTGGGACCATTCCGTAGGCTCGCGGTCCCAGCGATGCTGCCTGAGCTGCTGCAGCAGGTCCGCCGGCAGGCCGTTGCCATCGCTGCAGGCCATGTTGGCTTCCACGTTCTTTATTTTCCGCATGCCGGGAATGGTGGTGGAAATATCCCGGTTGCAGAGAATAAAGCGCAGGGCCATTTCCGCCATGGTCATGTCCGCGGGAATAAGGGGTTTCAGCGCATCCGCATGCTCCACGCTGGAGTGCAGGTTTTCCGGCACAAAATAGCTGGCCCGCCAGTCGCCCTTGGGAAAAGTGGTTTCCTTCGTGAAGGTGCCGGTGAGCGTGCCTTCATCAAACGGCACCCTTGCGATCACGCCTATATTTTTTTCACGGCACAGGGGAAAGAGACGGTCTTCCGGCGCCTGGTCAAAGATGTTGTAGATCACCTGCACCGCGTCTATGAGACCGGTCCGGATCGTTTCCAGGCAGTTGTCCGGCTCCCAGCGGTTCACGCTCAGGCCCCAGGCTTTTACCTTGCCCTGCTGCGTTAATTTGGTAGTGGCTGTTTTCCATTCTTCCAGTTGCGCCCAGTTATCTTCCCATACATGGAATTGCTGCAGGTCAATGCTTTCCACGCCCAGGTTTTTCAGGCTCTTTTCCGTGTATTCGATAATGTAATCCGCCGGGAATACATCCTGCAATGCAAAATGCGGTTTGGAAGGCCATTTCCTGTTTTTGGGCGGGATCTTGGTGGCTACGTACAGCTTTTTGCCGGGATGCCGTTTCAGTGTTTTGTTCAGTATCTCTTCGCTCAGCCCGTCGGCATAAGCCCAGGCGGTGTCAAAGAAATTACAGCCCAGCTCAATGGCGCGGTCCAGTGCGGCGTTCACTTCCTTTTCCTCGGAGCCGGTCCAGCCCGCCATGCCCCACATGCCGTACCCTACCTCGCTGATGTTCCACCCGGTTCTTCCAAATGTTCTGTATTGCATACGTTTCGTTTTTTTGGTTGCACAATTTACCCAATAAAAATATCTTCCCGCGTCAGGTCATAGAACAGGTTTTGCAACTGGTGCAGGTGCAGGATGGGCCGCCCGTAGGGCGCCAGTCCGCCGGGCGCCTCTGTCAGCGGCTGAAAGCTGCCGGACATATCCTTTATATAAATGCTGCTGCGGTGGTTGTACTTATAGGAATAGGTATGGATATCCTCGCCATATTCCTTTTCGCCGGGCAGGAAACCGAACTGCAGCAAATGATCCGCTTCCAGGACAATGGGATGCACCTTTTCCAGCGGCAACCTGCTTTTAGGCAGGCCGGAATTGTAGATATAGCCGTCCAGTATCCCTTCCACCCGGAATTCGGTTTCGATCATATTATAATCGTAATACCATACCATATTGCCAATGCGCACGTCGGTTGCCTCTATCATAATTCGAGGGATTATACTGCAAGATTACATAATTATTACGTGTGCTCCGCAGACCCGGCAGGTTCCAAAACCTCGCCTGTTGAAGCAGAACGGGACAACGGAAGATATTTTTGAGGAAACGATGTAATGCATTAAAAAACACACCGGTAGGTCCGGTGTATCTTGTCCTGCCGTGCGCCGGTAGCTTTGTGCAATGCCAGCATTTTATCATTGAAATCGCCTACCCAGGCCAGCTCCACGCCCTTGATCACGTTACGGGGCAGTACTTCGTTCTGCAGGCAACGGATCAGCGCGGATTCAATACCGTGGTGCTGGAATTTTTTCTTGCAGCCCATTACAATGATCCGCAGGCGGTCTATGGTAGTGGTTTTGGAGTACCAGAGGAACTTCAGTTTTCCCCATAGGTTCAGTTGGCCGTTTACATGCTTCAGCAACTGGTTGGCGTCCGGCAGGCACAGCACCACGGCAATCGGCTCGTCATCATGGTAGGCAAACCAGATGATCTTTTCATCCATGATGGCTTTCATCTGCCGGAAAGATTCCCGGATGGTGCTGGTCTCAATAGGCGTAAAATTCTCAAAATCGCTCCAGGCGTCATTATAGATCTCCCGGAAATCTGCTGCAAATTGGTCGAACTGTTTTATGTTGAAATGGCGGAAAGTATAGCCCGGGTTTTTCAGCACCCGGTCGGCAATCCGGGTAAAGCGCTCCGGCAGGGGCACCGTAGCATCCAGGAAATTGGTGAACTGGTCATATAGTTTACGGAAGCCATAGGATTCAAACAGGGCGGCATAGTAGGGCGGGTTGTAGTTCATGCCCAGGCTGGGCGGTTTAAAGCCGTCTATCAGCAGTCCCCAGAACTTGTCGTTCTCGCCAAAGTTCACGGGCCCGTCCATGGCCTGCATGCCTTTTTCCTGCAGCCAGGCTTTGGCGGTATCAAACAGCAAATGCGCCGCCTGCGGGTCGTTGACGCATTCAAAGAAGCCTACCCCACCCGTGGGTTGCGGGTTTTTACCGGCCTTCTCATAGTTAATAAATGCGGCTATCCTTCCTGCAAGTTGGCCTTTGTCATCCCGTAGCAGCCAGCGGGTACATACCCCGTGGGAGAAGAAAGTATTCCGGGATGGGTCAAACACGGCTTCCACATCACTATCAAGCGGGCAGATCCAGTTCGGATCGTTTTTATATAACTGTTTGGGCAGGTCGATGAAATTCCGGGCTTGCTGTCTGTTCGTTATCGCTATCAGGTCCATTTTAAGATCGCTGTCGGTCCGGGGACGAACTTAGGAATAATTCCCAAGTTATGCTCATCCGGGTTGACTTTTTCCGCAATACTTAACATGGACCGCTATTCCGCGATGATCACTTTTACGCCCCGTTCCGTTACCATCCTGACCGTATCCGGCGATACCAGCCTGTCTGTAATAATGTAATCCACCTGCTCCAGGCTGCAGATGCGGCCGATGCCCCGGCGGTCAAATTTGGAGCTGTCCGCCATTACCACCACGGTTTGCGCCAGGTGGATCATTTTCATGATGAGGCTGGCCTCCGCCAGGTTGGTGATGGACAGGCCGAATTCAGGATCAATGCCGTCCACGCCTACAAACATCATCCCGCAGGAAATGTCGTCCAGCAGCCGTTCCGCAAAGGAGCCGGCGGCGGAGGAGGAGCTGGGATGTATGAGCCCGCCTATCTGCAGCACATCCACAAATGGGCGGTTGCACAGCTCCAGCGCTACTTTTAGCGCCGGGGTGATCACGGTGAGGTGCTTGGCCGGGTGAATGAGGTGCGTAAGCTCAAATACGGTGGTGCCGGAGCCGAGGATAATGGAGTCGTTCATCCCGATCAGGTCCACGGCCGCTTTGGCGATCTTCTTTTTCTCCTCTGTTTTGATGAACTCTTTTTCATTGATGGGTTTTTCAATGGTGTACGGGTTCTGGGTAGAGCCGCCGCCCTTGGTGCGGTACAGCAGTTTCTTCTCTTCCAGCAGTTTGAGGTCCTTGCGGATGGTTACCCCGGATACCTGCAGGGCGTCGCTCAGCTCCTGGATGTCCACTTTCCCGTTTTCCTGCAATTGCTGTAAGATGAACTGGTGCCGGTCTGTAATATTCATGAGGACAATGTTCTTATTTATGTTAAAATATCTTTCATCAAATATAAAATTTTACGCGCAGAAAGCGGGCATAATCTGTTCGGTCCTTTTCTGGGCGGGCTTGCGGATACCAGGAAGGGGAAGATGCCACCGGGAAAGGGAGGCTTCCCGGAAAGCGTAAAAAATGTTTAAAAAACTTTATTTTGTGTTTAATAATTCCTTAACTTTAATTTAATTTACTTTAATTAGGTTTAATTTCTACTTTCGCAATGACGCTTTAAAGTAGTTCAAACAGTATACGAATTCCACGACTGATACGCTATCAGCCCGCACACCTGCTGTACACGGGCGCCGACTGATGCTATCATACCTACGAACCAATAATTGATAATTGAACTAAACTAAACAACAACAAACATCACATCTATGAACATGCACAACTGCACTAACATGTGCCTGCGGTACATGCTGGGGATCATGCTGCTTGTACTGCCGGCCGTACTGTACGGTCAAACGCAGCGAAGGGTGCGGGGACTGGTCACCAATGACAGGGGGGAAGCGCTCATTGGCGTGAATGTAAGGGTAAAGGGAGGCCATACCGGCGCTATCACCGGCGAGCATGGACGCTACCAGCTCATGGTGCCCGGCGACGACGCCACCCTCGTATTTTCTTTCGTAGGCTTTGCGCCGCAGGAGGTACCTGTTGGCAACCGTAATACTATAAACATTCAACTGCAATCCACTGCAAAAGACCTGGAAGGGCTGGTAGTAGTGGGATACGGCACCCAGAAAAAGATCAACCTCACCGGCGCGGTAGACCAGGTGGGCAGCGAAGTGTTTGAGAACCGGCCGCTGACCAACGTTACCCGCGGCCTGCAGGGCGTAATACCCAACCTCAACATCCGCATGACGGACGGCAAGCCTACCCGCAGCGCGGACTATAACGTGCGCGGTACTACGTCCATCGGCGCAGGCGGCAGCGCGCTCATATTAATAGATGGCGTGCCCGGTGATCCGAACCTGGTGAACCCGAACGACATTGCCAGCGTAACCGTGCTGAAAGACGCCGCTGCGGCGGCTATCTACGGGGCCAGGGGCACCTTCGGCGTGATCCTCATCACCACCAAAAGCCCGGCAAAGGACAAGACCGTGGTCAACTATACCGGCAATTTCTCCATGAACGAGCGCACCATCAAGCCCAAATTTGTGACCAATGGTTACCAGTGGGCCAAAACCTTTGATGAAGCCTATTCTTCCTGGAACGATTACGCTGCTCACGCGCAGAAGGTAAACTCCGTGTTCCCCTTCTCGTTAGATTACCTGGACGAGCTGAAACGCCGGAACGATGATCCTTCCCTGCCCAAGGTAGACATCAATCCTGCCAACGGCGAATATGTATATTATGGCAACACGGACTGGATGAAAGAGCTGTATGCTGATTTCAATCCATCTATGGAGCACAACCTGAGCGTATCCGGCAGCAGCAAGAATGTAGGCTACTACCTGTCCGGCCGCTATATGTCGCAGAAAGGTATCTTCCGTTACAATCCTGATAACTTTAAAACCTATAACCTCCGGGCGCGCGGTTCCGTACAGGCGTTTCCCTGGTTGAAAATAGAAAATGACCTGAGCTTTACACAAGCCGATTATTTCTATCCCATCCTGAACCATCCCAACAATACGCCGGTATGGAGAAGGGTGTCCGATGAAGCATTTCCCATTGCCATGCTGCGCAACCCGGACGGCACGCTTACACAGAATGCCTCCATCGTGTTCGGCAGCTTTATTTCCGGCAACAACCAGTCAGAGCTGAACCGTATCCAGGTGCGCAACACCTCCCGCTTCCGCGCCAGCCTGCTCCGGAACAAGGTGCACCTGAACGGCGATTTCACCTTCTGGAAGCTCAATGATGTGGAAACCCGCATCTATACCCCGGTGCCTTACAGCAAGCAGCCCGGCGTAATGCTGGAGCGCGGCGAAAGCAAGCTGAATGAGAACGACGACAAGACCACCTACCTGGCCGCCAACCTGTATGCAGAGTATGAGCATACCTACCGCAAACATTTCTTCAAGGCCATGGCCGGTTATAACTATGAGAACTCCCTGCTGAAAAGCAGGTATGTGCAGCGCGACGGTATCATCAATACTGCCCTGCCGGATTTCTCGCTCACTAACGGTTTGAACTATACGTTGCGTGGTGGCGGCAACGAGTGGCGGACCATCGGCGGTTTCTTCCGCCTGAACTATAACTATGATGAACGTTATTTGCTGGAGGTGAACGGCCGTTATGACGGTACCTCCAAGTTCCCGCAAACCCAGCAGTGGGGCTTCTTTCCCTCTGCTTCCGCCGGCTGGCGCGTATCCCGGGAAAAGTTCTGGAACATATCGCCCAAAGCCGTTTCCGACGTGAAGCTGCGCGCCTCCTATGGTACCCTGGGCAACGGGAACGTACAGCCGTACCAGTTCCTGGAGACCATGAGCGTAAACCAGTTGGCCCGCGTGATCAACGGCATACGCCCCGACTATACGCAGCAGCCCAATGTGATCCCCAACGGGCTTACCTGGGAAAAGGCCACCACGCTGAACCTGGGTACGGACCTGGCTTTCCTGGACAACCGGCTCACGGCTACCTTTGACTGGTACATACGCCGCACTAAGGACATGTTTACCGACGGCCTGCCCCTGCCTTCCGTATTCGGCGCTACCGAGCCCAAAGGCAACTACGCCGACCTGGAAACCAAGGGCTGGGAGCTGTCCATCGGCTGGCGCAACCGTGGCAAGGGCCGCAATGCCTTTGGCTATGATGTGCGCCTGGTGCTGTCAGACAACCAGAGCGTGATCACCCGCTTCAATAATCCGCTGGGCCTGATCGATACCTATTATGAAGGTATGAAGGTGGGCGATGTATGGGGCTTTGTGACCGAAGGCTATTATAAAGACCAGCATGAAGTGGATACCCGCGGCATTGACCAGAGCTTTATCCGCGTATCCGCCGCCAACAAGCCGCTGCCCGGCGACATCAAGTTCAAAGACCTGGACGGTGATAAAAAGATCACCGAAGGCGCCGGCTCGCTTTCCGATCCCGGCGACCGTACCGTGATCGGCAACACTACGCCGCGCTACCAGTTTGGCCTGTCCTCCAATATGGACTGGAAAGGCTTCTTCCTGTCAGTGTTCTTCCAGGGTGTAGGCAAGCGGGATTTCTGGCCGGGCACGGACAACTCCCTGTTCTGGGGCCCGTATAACCGTCCCTATAGCTGGCAGCCCGTGGATGTGGTGGAAAATATGTGGTCCGAAGAGAACCCGGACGCCTACTTCCCGCGCCTGCGCGGCTATACGGCGCTGAACTCCCGCGCGGAGCTGCGGGTAGTGCAAAGCAAGTACCTGCAGAACGTGGCATATGTCCGCCTCAAGAACCTGAGCATCGGCTACAACCTGCCGGCTTCGCTTATCTCCCGTGCCGGTATGTCCAATGTGCGCGTGTACCTCACCGGTCAGAACCTGTGGACCTGGACTCCGATGTACAAACACGTAAAAACAATGGACCCGGAAGTGATAGAAGGAGCCGACCCGGAACTGGCCGCCGGTGCGGGTAACGGTATGAGCTACCCGATGCTGAAAACGTACACCTTTGGGATCAATGTCACTTTTAAATAACAATGATCATGCAAAAACATCTTTTATATATACTGGTGGCAATGGTGCTGTTCACGGCCTGTGATCATGACCTGGACCTGAAACCATTCGATAAGCTGTCACCTGAGAACGCCTTCAATACGGAAAAGGACCTGCAACTGTACGCCAACTCCTTTTACCTGATATTGCCCGATGGCAGCGATATTGTACGGGGAGACGCACTGAGCGACTACCTGGTGGGCAGAACGCCTTCCAACTATATTTACGGCAGCTTTGGCCCTACGCAGGCCAGCGGCTGGAGCTGGAGCGACCTGCGCAAGGTGAACTATTTCCTGGAGCATGCCGGGCAGGCGCAGATACCTACGGAAGCCCTGGAGCATTACCTGGGCCTGGGCCGCTTTTTCCGCGCCTGGTTCTATTTTGACAAAGTGAAGCAGTTTGGCGACGTGCCCTGGTACGGCAAAGCGCTGGACGTGAACGACCCGGACCTTTACAAGCCCCGCGACCCGCGCACGCTGGTAATGGACAGCGTGCTGGCCGACCTGGATTATGCCTGCGCCCACCTGCGCGATGCAAAGGACAACAGCGCATCCCAGGTGACCCGCTGGGTGGCCCTGGCCTTTAAGTCACGGGTATGCCTGTTTGAAGGCACCTTCCGTAAATACCAGCCGCAACTGGGCCTGGCCGGTACGGCAAACCAGTGGCTGGATGAGGCCATTGCCGCAGCAGACGAGCTGATACAGGGCAACAAATACCAGTTGCTGACCAGCGGGGATGCCGGTGAGAACTACCGCAACCTGTTCAGGAATGAAACGCCCAACAGCACCGAAGTGTTGCTGGCCGCTGTGAACAGCAAAAGCCTGCGCGTGTTCAACGATGCCAACTGGTACTGGACCAGCGCCACCTATGGCGGGCGTTTCAGCTTTATCAAGAAATTCATCAATACCTACCTGAAAACAGACGGCACGCCCTTTACCGCGCAGGCCGGCTACAACAGCATTCCCTTTGTGGAAGAAGTGAAGGACCGCGACCTGCGCCTGCAGCAGTCCATCCGCATGGGCGACTACACCCGGGATGGCGCCATTGCTCCCCCGGACTTTACGTATACCTATACCGGTTATATGCCCATCAAGCTCACCCTGGACTCCAGGGCGACCGACGGTGTGGCGGAGAACTACAATTCCCTGCCGCTGGTCCGCTATGCGGAAGTGCTGCTGAACTATGCGGAGGCCAAAGCGGAAAGAGGTACTTTCACAACTGCGGACTGGGACGCCACCATTGCCAGGCTGCGCCAGCGGGCCGGTATCAGCAGCGCGCCTTTCCCCGCCACGGCAGATACTTACCTGCAGCAAAATTATTTCCCGGGCATAACAGACCCGGTATTGCTGGAGATCCGCCGGGAGCGCGGCATAGAGCTGGCCCTGGAAGGCTTCCGCTACGACGACCTGAAACGCTGGCGCGCCGGCAAGCTGCTGGAGAACCAGTATGACGGCATGTATGTGCCTGCGCTCAATACGCTGATGGACCTGAACGAGGACGGCAAGATGGATGTATCTTTCGTGGAAAGCATTCCTGCCCAGAAAGTGCCGGGCGTGTATTATTTCCTGGTAGACAATGTGCAGTTCAAGCTCACCGGCGGCAGCAGCGGCAACCTGGTGCTGTTTGACAACCTGCAGCGGAAGTACGAGGACTATAAATATTTTTACCCGATCCCGTACAACGAGATCGTACTGAACGGCAACCTGGAGCAGAATCCCGGCTGGACGAATTAAGGGGAAAGGGAGAAGGGGCAAGGGAGAAAGCTGCGAAATAAGGAATAGGCTCGCTCCCCTTTTCCTTTCTCCCTTGTCCCTTCTCCTTTCACAAAAACAACGCATTTATGACGTTCAACAACCATTCCACGTTACCGCCCTCGCTTTTCGATAAAGCGGGCATTCCACGACAACTGCTATGGGGCTACGTCGGCATCATGATCTTCATGATGGGCGACGGCATTGAACAGGGCTGGCTGAGCCCTTACCTGATAGACCGCGGTATGTCAGTACAGCAATCCGCCACCCTGTTCACTGCCTATGGCATTACCATTGCCATCTCCGCCTGGTTTTCCGGTGTGCTGGCGGAAGGCTACGGCGTAAAGCGCACCATGCTGGCCGGCCTGCTGCTGTACATGGCCGGCACAGTAGGCTTTGTAGGCTACGGCCTGCCGGGGCTCAACTATCCCGCCATGCTGCTTACCTACGCCCTGCGCGGCTTCGGGTACCCGCTTTTTGCCTACTCTTTCCTGGTGTGGATCGCGTACAGCAGTCCCCGCCAGCAACTGGGGCGTGCCGTGGGATGGTTTTGGTTTGTATTTACCGGCGGGCTCAATGTGCTGGGCGCTTATTATTCCAGTTGGGCCATAGAGCGCTTTGGCCACCTCAATACGCTGTGGACCTCCCTGTGCTGGTCTTTGCTGGGCGCTTTCTTTGCCTTGGTGCTCAACAGGGGGCGTATCAGCCGGCAGGCCGGCGGCGAATCCAAAACCAAAGAGCTGGTCAAGGGGCTCACCATTGTAAAAGAAGAACCGAAGGTATTGCTGGGCGGCATTGTGCGTATTATCAACACCACCGCGCAGTTTGCCTTTCCCGTGTTCCTGCCCATGTACATGGCGCGGCACGGCTTTTCCACTACCCAATGGCTGCAGATATGGGGCACCATCTTTACGGCCAATATCGTGTTCAACCTCATCTTCGGGTTTGTAGGCGACCGGCTGGGCTGGCGCAATACCGTGATGTGGTTTGGCGGTATGGGATGCGCCGTGTCCACCCTGTTGTTCTATTACGCGCCGCAGCTATGGGGCGGCAATTTCTGGATGGTGATGGCCGCCGGCGTGCTCTGGGGCGCTTTCCTGGCAGGCTATGTGCCTTTGTCCGCCCTGGTGCCTTCCCTGGTAAAGAAAGATAAGGGAGCCGCCATGGCCATCCTCAATTTAGGCGCGGGGCTGCCCGTGTTTGTAGGCCCCGCCATTGTAGGGTTGTTCATCGGCAGCCTGGGCGAGGCCGGCGTGATCTGGATACTGGCCATCCTATATGTTGTCAGCGCCGTGCTGACCCGGTTCATCACGCTGCCGGATAATGCAAAGACCCTTTTATATGAAGAGGATTTACAATTGCAGAAAGCCGAAAGCTGAAAGCAAAAAGCTGGTTGCCGCGGATATCTGCGAGTTAATCGGCTTTTTGCTTTCAGCTTTTGGCTCAATTAACATAGCCAAAAACAAACGTTAAAAGATGAGAATATTGATCACAGCGCCTTATCATGAAAGCGGCCTGAAAGCATTGGAACAACAATTCGGGGAAGTGGTATACCGGTCCTGGAAGCCTAACGGCAGAGCCTACAATGAAACCGAGATAGGGGAGCTGCTCCTGTCCACCGGGGCGGAAGCGCTGATCACGGAACATGACCATGTAACGGAGCAGGTGATCCGCTCCGTACCTAAATTACAATTCATCGGCGTATGCCGTGGTACGCCCTCCAATGTAGCGGTAGCCACGGCTACGGAGCTGGGCATCCCGGTGTTCTACACTCCCGCCCGCAATGCGCAGGCCGTAGCGGAAATGTTCATTTCCAACGTCACCATGCTGCTGCGCAATACCCTGCCCGGCATAGACTGGCTGAAGGGCCGCCAGTGGCAGGAAGGCGCGCACGATTCCTACCTGCATTTCAAAGGCAACGAGCTGGCCGGCAAAACCATCGGCATGGTAGGCTTTGGCGCTATCGGGCAGTTGATAGCCCGGCTGCTGCAGCCATACCCCTGCCCGGTGCTGTTCTTTGACCCGTATGTGAAGCACTACGATAAGCACTGCCGTTCCTGCAGCCTGGAGGAAGTATTTTCCACGGCTGACATCGTATCCGTGCACCTGCCCGTCACCGCGGAGACCCGCGATATGATAGACGGGCGCCTGTTGAAAATGATGAAAAAAGATGCCATTTTTGTCAACACCGCCCGCGCCGCCGTAGTAAAGCGGCAGGACCTGCTGGAGGTGCTGGAAGCAAAGGCCATCCGCGGCGCCGTGCTGGACGTGTTCGACAACGAGCCGCCGGACGCGCTGGATTACCGGATCATTGATCTCCCCCACGTTATTGCCACACCGCATATTGCCGGCGCTACCTTCGAGGTAGAGGACCATCACGTGGAGATCATGAACAGGGTATTGTTACAGTGGTATGCCGGCGGTAACAAACAGGTAGCTGAGCTGGCCAATAAAGAACTGCTAAAAGTCCATTTCCAATGACCATACAGGGTGCATATATCATTGTAGACATCGGCACAGGCAATGTGCGCGTGGCCGCCGCCTCTCCGGAAGGGAAGGTGCTGGGCGTGGCCCGCGAAGATATACAGTATGAGAAAGATCCGTTGTATCCCGATGCCCTGCAGTTTAACCCGGACCAGCTCTGGCAGCAGGTGCTGCGCCTGGCCGCACAGGTGCTGGAGCAGGTACCGGGAGCCGCGGTAAAGGCCATTACAGCTACGAGCCAGCGTGAAGGCATTGTGCTGCTTTCCGCAGATGGACGCTCGCTGGCCGGCCTGCCGAACATCGACCACCGGGGCCGGGAATGGGAAAGTATGATCCCGGATAAAAGCGAAGTATACCGCATGACCGGGCGCTATCCTACCTCGCTGTTCTCCGCCCTGAAGCTGGTGGGCATCCGCGAACGGAAACCGGGCTTGTGGCAAAATTGTTCCACTTTTCTCAGCATCAGCAACTGGGTAGAATACAAGTTCAGCGGCCTGGCCCGCTACGAGCATTCCCAGGCATCGGAAACACTGCTGTACGATGTAGCGCAGCGGCAATGGTCGCCCGCGCTGTGCCGGGTGTTTGGCCTGGACCCGGCCCTGCTGCCGGAGCTGGCGGCATCGGCCACGGTGCTGGGCAATATACTGCCGGAAGTAGCGCAGCAACTGGGCGTGCCGGCAGGGGTGAAGATAGTGGTGGGCGGCGGCGATACGCAACTGGCCATCAAAAGTACCCGCCCGGCCGTAGAGGATATGGTGATCGTATCCGGCACCACTACGCCCATTGTAAAGCTTACCGGCGATTACACGCTGGATGAGGAGGAACGTACCTGGACCAGCCGCGATATAGAGAACGGTCGTTTCATCTTTGAGGCCAATGCCGGCGTAACGGGCCTGAACTACCAGCGCCTGAAAGAGATCTTTTACCCGAACGAGGACTATGCCGTGATAGAAAAAGAGCTGGCGGAAAATACGCACACCTTCTGCATGGCCTCGCTGGGCTCCCTGCTGGCGGATGAAGAAGTATCGCTCACCCGCGGAGGCTTTATCTTCCCGGCCCCGGTATCGCACCTGCTCACCCGCGGCTCCTTTGTATGGGCCACCATGCTGGACATTGCCTGCTCCATTGTGAAGAACTACCGCATACTGGCGGAAGTGGCCGGCCACCGGCCGGACTATATCTGGGGCTGCGGCGGCGGCTTGCAGAGCAGGACGCTGCGCCAGCTCATCGCCAACCTGACCGGCAAAAAGGTGCAACTGCGCAGCGGCTACCAGCAGTCCTCCGCTATTGGCGGCGCGCTGATCTGCAATGAAGCCCTGCAGGTGGAGGCGCAAATGGACGATCGCATAGAAGCGGTATGCCCGCAGGAAACGGCGCATTACGCCGGCCTGTACGCCGAGTGGGAAAAGACCCGCAGCTATTTCAGGAACATGAATTAGGTATTTACAAATCAAATTTATGCACGACGATCACGCCTGTTTTATAGGGATAGATGTAGGCACGCAGGGCGCGCGGGTGGTATTGGCGGATGCCCGGGGCCAACTGTTGGGCAGCCGGGAGGAAAGTTTCCCGCTCAGCGCGCAGTCGCGGGAAGAGCAGTCGCCGCCGGACTGGTGGGCTGCCTGCCTGCGCTCGCTGCAGCAGCTATTGAAAGATGTGGCCCGGCATACGGACCTCCGGCATATCCGGGCGATGGCCGTTACCTCCACATCCGGCACCATCATTCCCATCGATCACGATCACCAGCCCCTGCATCCCGCTATTATGTACAGCGACGGGCGGCAGGTGGAAGAAGGCCGCATCTGCCGGGAGGCGGCCCTTGCATATAACCCGGAGGGGTATACGGCTTTTAATACTTCCAGCGGTCTGCCGAAAATGTTGTGGTTCATCAACAGGCACCCCGGGCAGGCCGGCCGCCTGTACAAGTTCATCCATGCAGCGGACTTCATTACCGGCAGGCTGTCCGGCCGCTATGATGTAACGGACCTTACCAACGCCCTGAAATCCGGCTATGATGTACAGCGCAAATGCTGGCCGGCTTACATCTGGCAGCAACTGCCTTTGCAGCAGCAATGGCTGCAGCAGGTAGTGCCCTCCGGTACGCCGGTAGGGGCGCTGGACCCGGCCCTGGCCGCCAGCCTGGGCCTCCCGGACGATGTGATGGTAGTGGCCGGCATGACGGATGGCTGCGCCTCGCAGATCGCCTCCGGCGCCGTTAAGCCCGGCGACTGGAACACCACCATTGGCACTACGCTGGTGGTAAAAGGCGTGACCACCGCTTTTATCCACGACCCGTCCGGCAGCCTGTACTGCCACCGCCACCCGGAAGGTTACTGGATGCCCGGCGGCGCCAGCAACACGGGCGCAGACTGGATCAGCCGCCAGTTCAGCGGAAACCTGGCGGCACTGGAAACAGCGGCCGCAGCGCTGATCCCCAGCGGGCATTTATCCTGGCCCCTGCTGCAGGAGGGCGAGCGTTTCCCCTTTGTAGCGCCGCAGGCGCGCGGGTTTGAAGCGCCGGGCCTTTCCACGGCCGAACGCTTGGCCGCCGGTATGGAAGGCGTGGCCTGTATTGAGCGCTATGCCTATGCCAGGATCCGGCAACTCAGCGGCGAAGCGGTGAAGGCCGTGTATACCGCGGGCGGCGCCAGCAACAGCGATGCCTGGCTGCGCATTCGCAGCAATGTGCTGAACCTGCCGCTGTATAAAATGAAGCACGTTACCGGCGCAATGGGTGCGGCTATCCTGGCTGCTTCCAAAACCTGCTTTTCCTCCATCATGGAAGCCGCTGCCGCCATGACGCAGGTGGAAAAGGAAGTGCGGCCGGAACCGGCGCTGGCAACGGATTACGAAGCGCATTACCAGGAATTTATACAAACGCTGCAACAAAAAGGATACATTCCGCATCACACATATGCTTAACATTTTTTTACTACGCCACGGGCAAACCGCCTGGAACGCAGACAACAACCGCTACTGCGGCCGTTCGGATATTTCCCTTACGGAAAAAGGCATCCGGCAGGCCGAAGCGGTGCGCGAACAGTTAAAGGATATTCCGTTTGAAGCCGTATATGCTTCCCCGCTGGAAAGGGCTTTTACCACTGCCTGCATCGCCGGCGGGCGGGAAGCCATCAAAGACCCCCGCCTGGTAGAAGCGGACTTTGGCGGCTGGGAACGGAAAACAAAGGAGGAGTTCATCGCGGAGAACCCGCAACTGTGGCATAACTGGATGAACAACCCCGCCATTCACCGCGCCGGCGGCACTGGGGAAACCGGTATGGAGATCGTAACCAGGGTAGACGATTTTTTCCGGGAGCTGCTGCAGCGGCATCCGGCCGGCAATGTGCTGGTAGCAGCGCATAACGGCGTGAACCGCCTGTACCTGGCCTACAAGCTGGGCATGCCGCTGAAGCATTACCGTATGCTGGTGCAGGACAACGCATCCATCACCGTATTTACCCTCAGCACCAATGGGGATTTTACCTTACAACACCTTAATTCAAAATTCTGACATGTATAAGAACTTACTGGCCCTCGTCATCATCATGGCCTGCAATGCCTGTACGCAGGCGCAACCCGGCCAACTGCACGTGCTTAATATCAAAAATGCAAAAGAGCTGCGCGCCTTCTTCAGATACACCGGGCATGACATCCCTTTCATCAGCGGGCACCGGGGCGGCGTGAACAAAGGATACCCCGAGAACAGCATCGAGGCCTTTGAGAACACCCTGCGTCATACGCCCGCTACTTTTGAGATAGACCCGCGCCTGACCAAAGACAGCGTGATCGTACTGATGCACGACGCCACCCTGGACCGTACCACCACCGGCACCGGTAAGGTAAGCGACTACACCCTGGCGGAGCTGAAACAGTTGCAGTTAAAGGATGTGGAAGGCAAGGTGACCTCTTACCGCATTCCCACCTTGGAAGAGGCCATCCGCTGGAGCAAGGGGAAAACCGTGCTGATACTCGACAAAAAAGATGTACCTTTTGAAATGACGGCCAAAATCATCAGGGATCATCATGCGGAAGGGCATATAATGGTAACAGTACATAACGCCGGGGAAGCGAAATTCTACCATGACCGTAACCCGGAAATTGTATTTGAAGCCTTTGTGAAAACACCAAAAGCCCTGCAGGAGTATGAAGCGCTGGGTATTCCCTGGACGCATATCATGGCCTATGTGGGGCCGCATAACAAGCCGGAGCTGCAGCCCCTGTATGAGCAGCTCCACCAGCGGGGCGTAATGTGCATGATCTCTGCCGCGCCCACGTATGACAAGCTGCCCGATGCTGCGGAGCGCGCCGCCGCTTACCAGGCCATTATCCGGGATGGCGCCAGCCTGATAGAGGCCGATCGTTCCATAGAGGCAGCGGAAGCAATACAGTCCCTGGTACCGTCCGGCAGCAGCAAGCAGCGGTTCTTTGGCCTGCGTTAAAGTTAATAATCGCTTAACATAGAAGTTTCCATGGCTTGGCCTACTTTTACTGCTTCAATATGAGCATCGCGGAATTAACTGATATGGAACTACTGCAGCGCATTCAGCAGGATGATGCCCTTGCTTTTGAAATGCTTTATCTCCGCCTGTGGGAGCAGTTGTTCGTATTTGCCATGAAGCGCCTGGGATCAGAAGAAGATGCAGCCGATGTGGTGCAGGAAGTATTCGCCAGCCTCTGGGCCCGGCGCCATTCCCTGGAGATCAGGGGAGACAATTTCAAGGCCTACCTTTTTTCCGCCGTCAAGTATAAGGTGATCAACCAGGTGGCCGCCATGCTGCAAAACCCGCAGAAGCTGGAACAGGTGCGGGAAACCCTGCTGCCCGCCGTAAACAATGCCTCGGAAGTGGTGATCACCAAAGAGCTGGAAACGATCCTGAAACAGGAGATACAATCCCTCCCCGGCAAAATGCGCGAAGTGTATCTGTTATATATTGAGCAGCACCGCACAGTAGCGGACATTGCCAAATCCCTTTCTCTTTCCGAGCAAACCGTGCGCAACCAGTTGGGCCTGGCCAGGAAAAGGCTGAAAAAATCCCTTCAGCACGCCATGTTGTTTTGTTTCTTTTGAGCTAAAGATCTGCACAGGTTACTAAAACGGGAAAAAGGCAGCGGGAATGTTACGGCAAATGATCGGATGAATGCTGTGGTGAATGGCCGGTAATATCCTTTAGGCTAGTTCATGCGGATTAACAATTTGTAAGCCCTGTATATTTTTAAAATCTGCGATATTGCGACTAATCAAGGTTAAATTCCAGACAACAGCGGTTGCTGCAATAATGGCGTCAGGGAGTTTTATGCGATACGTCTTCCTGAGCTCTATAGCCTTAACAATTACTGCTTCATCCAGTGTAAGTACATTGCATACGGTAATAAAAGCCTGGAGTACCTGTAGCTGTTGCTCATTTGCCTGGGGCCAGGCCAGTAGTTCCATACGGGTAATGACTGAGATCTGTGGAACCAGGTTTTCAACTAAAACGGCTGCTTTTTCCGGGAGCTTATTATCTAAGAAATCGATAACTGTATTGGTGTCAATCAAATAGCCCTGTTCCATTCGTTACGAATATCTTTTATGTGTTGCTGAAGATTGTTGTACTGATCATTGGTAAGTTTAAGCGCTCCCCTAAGTTTGGCTAACGTATTTTTAACGGGTGGCGCTTGTTGTAACTCATCAGTAGCATATAGCAACACTTCAATTTGCTTGCCTACATAGTCCTTAGGAATAGACAGGTGCAAATCTGTATTCTGCGGTGTGAGTGTTGTTCTGATCATACAGGCTTATTTTCCATAAAAATACTAAAAACATGTAACATTAACGGGTTTGGGCCGGCTATCCATCCAGCGTGCGCCCGAAGAACAATACATATCCGTCGGCGTCTTTAATTTCAAATCCCCGCAAACCATCATCACTGTCCATGAGTGGTTGAAAGAACCCGACATTGCGTGACGAGAATTCTGCCGCCAGCGCGTCAGGATCCGGGACATGAAGGTAAGCGTCCCAGCGGGCAATACCTTTTTTGATATCCCGTGTGTAGTTCGGTACGGGATCGACACCAATGTCTTTCAGCATGATCATTGCCGCACCCCGTTGGACAATGCCGAAGAAGATATCGTCTTCGCTGGGTCCCTGGAACGTGATGTCGAACCCGAGGCGGTCGCGATAAAACCTCAGCGCGGTGGGAACATGCTTTACGATAAAGAATGGCGCAATGCCGGAAATCGCTGTTTTAGCCATGTAAGGTGCCCTTGTAAGGTTAAATAATTGCTTTTACAATTGCGCCATCCAGACATTGGCGTTACCACACGCAGGATCGCCTTCCCTGTATAACAGTATGCGGAAACCATGGGCTTCAAGCAGTGACTGGTATTGATGGGTATCCAGCGAGCCGTGAAACAGGTTTATTCCCCCGTTCATTACCCAGGTCTCACCGTATGCGGTGCCTGAAGTGAACAATAACACGCCCTTGCTATTCAAATGGCTTTTAAATACCTGGAACATCGGAGGCTGATCTTCAGGGGGAAGGTGGAAGAGGCTGTGCCATGCAATAATGGCGTCAAATTTACGGCTTAATGAAAGTCGGCGCATATCTGCCTGTACAAAATCCGCGGATGGAAGATTTTTCTTTGCAATGTCCAGCATGCGGTAGCTGGCATCCACCCCCGTTACCTGCATTCCCTTGCTTAACAGGTATCTCATGATGGGCGCCCCGGTTCCGCAGCCAAGATCCAGCACGTCCGCTCCCTTGCCTGTGATCTCAACCAGGCTGTCAAGGTAGGCTTGCTCCATTACTCCCTGGTACCGGTTTTCAGAAAACCAGTCGGCGATGACATTGTATGCTTTAAAAGCGTTGTTTTTTTCGTTTTCCATATTGGCGGAATCCTCTAACAAATGTAGAGAAAATCTAAAGCTGTCTGACTGCCTCGCCGGGGTTGGGAGCCCCCATTTGCTGTTCCCCAACAGCAATTTCCTCTTGTCCTGCCGGCAGATCTGCATCACTTAATAATTGCTTAACATTCCCCTATGGTTAAAAAGCATTTTTACCGGACTTATATATAAAGACGCCCTGAATGGACATAAACGGATTTGAAAAGGTCATACAGCGCTACCTGAACGGTCAGGCCACCGATGAGGATCTGGCGCTGGTAGAGCAATGGTTCCGGCAAACGGAAAGCAATGATTACCAGTTGACGGAAGAGCGCAGAAGGATCATTGCCGCTAAATTGCTGCCCAGGCTGCAGGCCATCACCCGGCCGGAAGCCGCCGCACCGCCGACCGGCCGTGGCCTGCTCCGTAGCCTTTCCGGGCGTTTTGTGCGCGTAGCCGCCGCGCTCATCATCGTGGCCACCACCGGTGCGCTGGGATGGGTGTTCCGCTACCAACTGGCCGACAATATCGCCCCCGTAGCCCGCCGGATCGTCAAAGCCGGGCCCTATGAAATAAAAAGGGTGCAACTGCCGGACCAGACCCTGGTGATCCTGAACACCGGCGCCTCCATCAGCTACCCCGTGGCGTACCGGGGCGGCCAGCGCTCCGTGAACCTGGAAGGAAGCGCATTTTTTGAAGTAGCCAAAGACGGGGAGAAGCCCTTCATTGTACATACTGCTTCCCTGGACATTACCGTACTGGGCACCTCGTTCGTAGTGAATGAGCAGCCGGCCCAGGCCACCGTAAGCGTAGTGACGGGCAGGGTAAGGGTAGCCGCGGATGAGCAGCCCCTGGCGGAATTAAAGCCCGGCCTGCAGGTACTGTATAACAAGCAATCCCGGAAAGCCAGCCTGCAACCCGTAGACGCGCAGCAGGTAATGGCCTGGACACAGCATAGCCTGTCCTTTACGGAAGCGCCGCTGGAACAGGTGTTAAAAGTGATCGCACAAAAGTGGAATGTAGCGCTGGAACTGCCCGCCGGACCGTCCGGCAAACAGTTCTCCGGCGATTTTACCAATAACGACAGTTTGGACGATATGATGACAGCCCTGGCACTGACCACAGGGATACATTGGGAACGGACAGCAACAGGAGTTATTACTGTAGCCTATCCATAAGCAACAGCCGGAACCTTGCAAATATTCAGACAATCAATTTTTTCATTGGGATCAATGGGACAGGACATCGTATGCGCAAAAATGAACAAAGCATAAAACAACCAATCGCAAAACAACCAGATAACAAAAATATGTACCGGAAAAAAACACTTTTTACAAATGGGGGCAACAGCATACAACGGCGGGGAGGTATGCTGATAGCAGGCTTGGTGATATGCCTGCTCCCGCATTGGGTCTTTGCCCAGGTGGAAAACCTTACAGAGAAGAAAATATCTGTAACGCTGAGCAACGATGACCTGTTTGGCGCCGTGCAGAAAATAGAGGGCGCGCTCAATGCCCGTTTTATGTACGATGCGCTGGAACTGAGAAGGTCCCGCAAAAGAATTACCGCTACGTTCAGGGACAGAACAGTAGCTGCGGTGCTGACAAGGATACTGTCCGAAACCGGTTTTGGTTACCAGGTGCTGAAAGAAAAGATCGTGATCTACCGCCTCAGGGCCGGCAACAACAATGCCGGGCAACTGGCGGCTGCCGCCAGGGGCGATGAGCAGGTAGTGGTACGCGGTCGGGTGACCGATGAGAAGGGAGAGCCGCTGATCGGGGTAAATATCCGGTCCAGGGACGGGAAAACCGGGGCGGTGAGCAATGCCACCGGCGCTTATACCCTGGTCCTGCCTTCCGCCGGTACCACGCTGGTGTTCTCATTCTTAGGATACATCAACCGGGAGATCACCGTGGATAAAACACAAACGCTGGACCTGCAGATGCTGCCCGATCCGAAAGCGCTGGATGAAGTAGTGGTAACCGCCCTGAACATACCGCGCGAGGAAAAGACCCTGGGCTACGCCACCACCACCGTACAGGGAGAGGAGCTGACCAACGCGATGTCGGCCAACTGGACGGACGCCCTGTCCGGCAAGGTGGCCGGCCTGAACCTGGTCCGCTCCGGCGCCGGCCCTACCGGTTCCAACAAGATCATCCTGCGCGGGGAGAATAACCTGACCGGCGACAACGAAGCGCTGATCGTGGTAGACGGGGTGGTGATCAACCAGGGCAGCGCGCGCCGCTCTGCCGTAGACGGGGAATCCTCTTACGGTACCAGCAGCGATAACATGCCCGCGGATTACGGCAGCGGGCTGAATGACATCAACCCCGAGGACATCGAATCCGTGACCGTGCTGAAAGGTCCGGGCGCAGCGGCTTTGTACGGGCAGCGTGGCGCCAACGGCGCATTGATCATTACCACCAAATCCGGTAGTAAGAAAAGGAAAGGACTGGGCGTTACCTTCTCCTCCAATGCTGCCATGGAGCAGGTGAACCGCTGGCCCGACATGCAGTTTGAATACGGGCAGGGCCTGGATGGGGCAGACTATTATTCTTATGGCACTTACGTGGATGGGGCCAGCACCAGCGGCACCAGCTCCGCCTATGGCCCCAAATTCGACGGGCAGCTATTTTACCAGTATGACCCGGTAACGCAGGCCAGGGGAGAGGAAAGAACGCCCTGGGTAGCTTATCCCGGTAAGATCAACAAATTCTTCGAGACCGGGCAGACCTTCACCAACACCATCAGCGTGGATGGCGGCACGGACAAAACCTCCGCCCGTTTCTCGCTTACCAATGTGAACAACAAGTGGATCATTCCCAATACCGGCTACAGCCGGAATACCGTATCCATGTCCGTTAGCACCAAAGTGAATGACAAGCTCCGGATATCTTCCAAGGTGAACTATACCAACAAGTCAAGCGACAACTTACCCAGCTCCGGCTATGGCAACCAGTCCATCATGTACTGGTATATCTTCTGGCAGCCGAACGCGGACCTGGACTGGCTGCGCAATTACTGGGTGAATGGCCAGGAAGGCCGGAAAATTAAATATCCCTACAGCACTTACCCGGAGAATCCCTATGCCGTGGCCTATGAGTTCATCAACCGCTCCAACCGCCACGGGGTGACCGGGAACATCCAGGCCACCTACGATTTTACCAACAAGCTGAGCCTGATGCTGCGCACCTCCATGGACTTTGCCTATGAGCAGCGTGCGCAGGAGCGTCCCTACGATGCCGGCGCCAAGCTGCCCAAAGGCAGCTACCGCACGCAGAATATCTTTTCCATGGAGGCCAGCAGCGACTTCCTGTTAAAATACGCTACGGATATCAACAGCGATATAGATATTTCCGTTTCCCTGGGCGGCAGCTTGCTGCGGAACCGTTATAACAAGGATGAAACGCGGGCGGACTCACTGACCTACCCCGGCCTGTATACCATGGCCAATGCCGCCGGTCCCCTGGTAACCATGCCCTGGAAAAGCCGCTATGCCATCAACAGCTTTTACGGCCTGATCTCCATGGGATACAAGAATTATCTTTTTATGGACCTCACGGCCCGCCAGGACTGGAACAGCGTGCTGGCTACACCGGAGCGGACGGAAAATGCCGGGTTCTTCTACCCTTCCGCCAACCTGAGCTTCGTGGCGTCAGAAGCTTACAGGCTGCCCGGCTATATCAGCTTTGCCAAGCTGCGCTTCTCCGTATCTGGTGTGGGTAGTGGCGGCACCAAGCCTTACCTCACTGCGTACAACTATGCCACCGCCGGCAGCCTGTATAATGGCGGCCTGCAGAATCCTTCACTGCTGGCCAACCCGGATCTCCGGCCGCTCAGGACCATTTCTTATGAAGTGGGCACGAATGTAAAAATGTTCGGCAACCGCCTGGGCTTTGACCTGGCCCTGTATACCGGCACCACCAAAGACCAGATCCTGGAGCGGGTGATAGACCGTTCTTCCGGCTACGCCAAACAACTGATCAATGCCGGGCAGGTAAACAACAAAGGAATAGAGGTGGCAGTGAACGGCACGCCGGTGCGCACCAAAAAAGGCTTTACCTGGAACTCCAGCATCGTGTTCTCCGCCAACCGGAATAAAATAGTGGAGCTGGCCGACAGTTCCGTAGTGCTGCGTACCGGCCCCGTAGGCGGCGGACAGATCGTAGCCAGGGTAGGCGGCAGCATGGGCGACCTGTATGGAAGAGGCTATGTAAGGGGCCCGGACGGCCAGGTGGTGTACGATGCCAAAACAGGTTTTGCGCTGATCTCGCAGGACGTACAGTACCTGGGCAATACCATCCCGAAATGGAAACTGGGATTCATCAACGATTTCCAGTACAAGCAGTTCAGCCTGCACCTGCAGTTTGATGCGCAGTACGGCGCCGTAGCGCACTCGCTCATGCATTATAAAATGTCCGAACAGGGCAAGCTCACCAAAACCTTGCCGGGACGCTACAATGGCATTATCGGTAATGGCGTGGTGGCGGACGGCGACGGCAAGTACCGCCCGAACGACGTGATTGCAACGGATATTGACGAATACTACCGTTCTCACTATGGCGCAGACAATGCGGAGGGCAGCACCTTCCGTACCGACTTCGTGAAGTTCCGGGAGGCCCGCCTGGCTTATACCTTCAGCTCCGGCCTGACCAGGCGGATCGGCCTGCAGCGGCTCACCCTGGGCGTATATGGCCGCAACCTGTACATCTGGTCCAAATGGCCCATGTTTGACCCGGAATTCGGTACCCTGAGCGGAACGGACATTGTGCAGGGCTTTGAGATCGCGCAGTTCCCGTCTACCCGCACCTTTGGATTTAACCTGGTTGTTGGACTTTAACTTTTTGAGCAATGAACAAGATCATACATAAAATAACAGGTATCGTATTGACGGGCAGCATCCTGCTTTCCTCCTGTACAAAAGATTTCCAGGAGATCAATACCGATCCGAATAATACGCCGAGCGCGCAGCCCTCGCAATTGCTGGCGCCGGCCCTGGTGAGCACCCTCACCTATAACATGATCCGGAACCGCAACTTCAACAATGAGCTAATGCAGGTAACGGTAGACCCGAATGATGCGGAAGGAAGGGTGTTCCGCTACGATTTCCGCTCCAACTGGTCCGATTATTTATACAACGGCTGGTACTCCGAGCTGACCAATTTTAAGGACATCTACAAAATTGCCGGTGAGCAGCTCACTTTCAATGAGTCCTACCAGGGCATCTCCCTCATTTGCCAGTCATGGGTGTATTCCATGCTCACGGATACTTACGGGGATGTGCCTTATTTCCAGTCCAACCTGGCAAAGGACAGCACCATCCTGGAACCGGTTTTTGACAGGCAGCGGGACATCTACATGGATATATTTAAAAAGCTGGAAGCAGCCAATACCCTGCTGGCCAGGGGCACGGGCATCACGGCTTCCAGCGACCCGGTCTATTATGGTGATGTGGCCAAATGGCGCAGGTTCGGCAACTCCCTGTACCTGCGGCTGTTGTTGAGAATTTCCGGTAAAACGGAAGTAGCCGATACCTGTATTGCCAAGATCCGGGAAATAGTGGATGAAAAAGCGTCCACCTATCCCATCATCTCCAATAATGATGAATCGGCTATTTTAAGATGGACCGGCGTGGGGCCCTTTGTATCGCCTTACCTGTCTGTAAGGGAGCAGGACTTCCGCTCCCCGGGCATTGCCACCTTCTTTATTGAGCACCTGGTGAACTGGAATGATCCCCGCATTGACATTCCTACTTATGGAACCGGCACGCCCACCAAGATCAACCGCTGGGGCATCGCTCCTTACCAGGGCGCTTACCTGGGCATTCCCAGCGGCTATGCGCCCGGCGATAACCCGGTAAAGAAATCCTATTTCTATTCCACTTCCGCCAACAGCGGCGCCGGACCTACTTTACAGACCGATCCCCTGACCGGTATGATGATGAACTACGCGGAAGTACAGTTCATCCTGGCTGAAGCGGCCCTGAAAGGATGGATCAGCGGCGATGCCGGCGCTTATTATACCAATGGCGCCCTGAACAGCATTACACTCTGGTTGCCGCAATGGGACGTGCCTATTGAAGATTTCCTGGCCGCATCCGATATCCAATGGGTGGAAAGCATGACGCCGGAGGAGAAAATGGAGCGCATTCACCTGCAGAAATATTACGCCCTGTTCCTCACGGATATGCAGCAATGGTTTGAGTACCGCCGCACCGGCCATCCCATATTGCCCAAAGGTCCGGGGCTGCGGAACAACGGAGTAATGCCCGCCAGGATGACTTACCCGGTGTATGTGCAATCTACCAATCCCACCAACTATAAAGCTGCTGTAGCCGCCCAGGGACCGGATGTGATCTCTACCGAGGTATGGTGGCAGAAACCGTAACAAATAAAATCTCAAGGAATGAAACGCATTATATATTCGCTTTTGCTGTTGACAATGGCCTTTTTGTGGGGATGTAAGAAGGACAATTACCCGGGCGCCGCTATCAGCCCCTATATCGCCATATTTGATATCCGGAACCTGTACAAGGGGGAAGACCTGACGCTTACCACGGATAACATGTTCGGCTCTGAAAAGATCGCCGCCATGGTAGTATCCGACCACTCCGGCGGCAACCTGCCGGAGGGCCTGCTGGTAGTGCAGGACCGCCGCCGTTTGTCGCAGCTCCGCGGCATCTCCATTCCCCTTGGCGCGCAGGCTGCCGATTTTATGCCCGGCGATTCCGTGATCATTAACGTAAGCGGCGGTGTGCTGACAAAAGTGGACGGCGTGCTGCAGATCACCGGCATTACGCCCGGCGATATCACCAAAGTATCTTCCGGCAATGCCATTCCCCTCAACCGGGTAACCACCAGCCAGGTACTGGAAAGGCCCGACAGGTATGAAAGCACGCTCCTGGTAGTGGTAAAAGGCGGGTTTGATCCGCTGCCCGCACCTACAGATGTAATGTCCGGCGACAAGCTGCTGAATGACGGCTTCGGTGAGCTCACCCTGCACACGGAGCCTGGCGCCACCTTTGCAGATACTACCCTGAAAATAAATGCCAACTATTACGGCATCGTTTTTAATTTTAATGGCAAAGACGGTCAGCCGGCGCCGCAGCTCCGCCTGCGCACGGCAAGCGACCTGGCCGTGCTCAGCTCCACCGTGGAAATAACGCCGGTTATCATCACCGGTTTCATGAGCGACCTGAGCGGCGGTGATGGCAACTATGAATATATCCAGTTGATGGCTACCCGTGATATAGACTTTGCTGCTACACCTTTTTCCGTAGTAGTGACCAATAACGCGAATGCTTCTACGCCTACGGGCTACCCGGCTAATGGCTGGGCTACCGGCGACAGGCGTACCTTTAAGTTCAACCTTACTTCCGGTACGGCCGCCAAAGGCACCTTCTTTTACGTAGGCGGCGCCGGAAAGATGATCAACGGCTCCTCCTCCACCAGCATGAGCAGCCTTAACTGGATCCGGTCCTTTGACTATACCAAGATTGATGGTGATGGCTTTGGCACCAAGACCGGCGGCCTGTTTGCCAATAGCGGCAATGCTTCCGGCCTGGCCGTGTTTGAAGGCACCGATATTACCGTAGATTCCCGGCCGGTGGATGTGTTGTTTATAGCTACAGGCGGGAGCCTGTACACGCCCGGACCGCCTCCTGTGGGCTACCGGATCACCAACACGGATTTTTACGATGTGAAGAACCCGATTACGCTGGAAGATCAGCCCTTTTACCGGAGCGGCACCAATACCCTCAGCCTGGTGTATAACGGCGGCCAGGGATATTTTAACCTGCTGGGCGGCGAGTATAACCCGGCTACCGGCAGGTGGATAAAGGCCAGGAGCCAGACCGCGCTGCTGCTCACCAAACAATCGCTGATCACTGAAATTGAAGGGGAAGGATCAACAACGCTTAAACAATAATACAAGAGAGATGACGCTTAACAGGAGAAACTTCTTAAAAAACCTGGGCATTACCGGATCATTGCTCACCGTGCCATCCGCGCTGCTGCAGGCGAAGCCCCGCATTAAACGCGGCAATAAAGACCTTTCCGCCATCACCCTCAAAGGAAAGGTGCACAGCGGGGGGAAAGGCATTGCCGGCGTGGCCGTAACAGACGGGATCAATATTGTGCAGACGGATGCCAGGGGGCAGTACGAGCTGGCCAGCAACGCTACCGCGGAATTTGTGTACATCAGCGTACCGGCAGGATACGCCATCCCGGAAAATAAAAGCATTGCCGCCTTCTATCAACCGGTGGCCAGAACAGGCGGCGTGCAGCAAAATGATTTTGAGCTGGAGCAACTGGAGACGGATGACCGTAAGCATAATTTCGTGGTATGGGCGGATACGCAGATGCGCTCCCGGAAAGATGTGGAGCTGCTGAAAAGCCAGTCCGTACCGGATCTGCAGGCGCTGGTACAGTCCTATCCCAAAGGCGCCCTGTTCCACGGCATTGGCTGCGGCGACCTGGTATGGGATCGCTTTGAGCTGTTTGAAGGTTACCGGCAGGCCGTGGAGGCTTGCGGCATCCCGTTCTATAACGTGATCGGGAACCACGATATGGATATCGATGCGCGTACAGATGATCATTCGGCCAATACCTTTAAGCAGCAGTTCGGACCCACCTACTATTCCTTTAACCGGGGAGAGATACATTACATCGTGCTGGATGATGTGTTCTTTATAGGCGCCGCCAAAAAATACATCGGTTACCTCACGGAAAACCAGTTGCAGTGGCTGGAGCAGGACCTGGCGCTGGTAAAACCGGGTAGCACCATTGTGCTGAGCCTGCACATTCCTACCTATACCGGCGCCGGGCGCCGGAACAAAGGGGAAGACCCGATAGGCGGTACCGTCTCCAACCGGAAGCAGCTATACAAGCTGCTGGCGCCCTACAAGGTGCATATCATGAGCGGCCATACGCATTTTAATGATAACTGGGAGGAAGGGAACATTATGGAGCACAACCACGGCACGGTTTGCGGTGCCTGGTGGACCGGCCCGATTTGCGGCGACGGTACGCCCGGCGGCTACGGCGTGTATGAAGTGGACGGCACGGATATTAAATGGTACTACAAATCCACCGGCCTGCCAAAGGAACAGCAGTTACGGGTGTATGCCAAAGGCCGGCTGCAGGATGCGCCGGATGAAATTTCCGCCAATGTATGGAACTGGGATCATCAATGGAAAGTGGAGTGGTACGAGGATGGTGTGTTGAAAGGCCCGATGGAACGGCGGGTATCGCTGGACCCCTGGGCGGTGGAGCTGTATGCCGGCCCAGAGCTGCCTAAGAAGCACAAGTTCGTGGAACCCACTTTGACGGATCATATGTTCTTTGCAAAACCTTCCGCTGCTGCAAAGCAGATCACGGTAAAGGCAACGGACCGCTTCGGCAATGTATACGAAGATACCCTTATGATATAACCTGTAGCATCTCTTATTCACGCCAAAAGGCTTCAAATTCAATGATTTGAAGCCTTTTGGCATTTCCGGGAAAAATTTCCCCCTGCATGTCCAATTCCGGCCCGCTCAGTTCTTATTAGGGTGTATACAATCAATATTCACCATAAAAAACTGAGTTATGCAAACGAATAATATCACTACTGCGTCCCGCATCCGTACAATTGCCTATTGGATCGCCACCGCCATCGTGGTATGGGTAATGCTCTCCGGGGGCATCGCCAACCTGCTGCGCATGGAGGCTACCGTACAAGGCATACAGCAACTGGGCTACCCGGTGTATTTCCTCACCATTATCGGCATATGGAAGGTGTTGGGAGCCATTGCCTTGCTGGCGCCGCGTTTCCCGCGGCTGCAGGAATGGGCTTATGCCGGCATCTTCTTTGAGCTCACCGGCGCCACGGCCTCCCAGGCATTCACCGGCAACAGTGTGGCCCACATCATCACCCCGCTTGTTTTTGCCGGCCTGCTGCTGGTTTCCCGGGCGCTGCGTGCGCACCGCCGCCTGCAAAAGAAGCAGCAGGAAGGCTTGAAAGACGGAAATGCGCTGTGGCCTGACGCCGGGTGGGAAGTCAAAGGGATCAGGCCGGGAAGTGATTGATGGAACGGCCTGTATAGCTACCTGCTCTCAAAGTGCGGGATTTTTATTTTGAATTTTCATGTTCGCTTCATCTTGGGGGGATAGCTTTGTCCCATCAAGAAAATTATTAACCATAAATTGAAATTATGAAAGCGAACGGATTAATTCTTATTGCGTTGTTTATTGCTACTACTGCCTTCGCACAAAATGCTGCTACAAAGCACGACCTGCAGGCAAAAGCAAATGCCAGTGCCGGGGTAGATGCCGGGATGAACAACCAGGGCGGATCTGCCGGCGCCAACGTATCATCAGCAGCAGAGATGAGGTCAGCGGCCGGTGTTACACAGGAGCGCTTGCAAACCGGGCTGAATGCACAGGGGACTGCTGAATATAAGCAGGAAGGCGCTGTTGCCGGGAACCCTAAAACAGGCGTTGCTATAGGAGAAGAAGTAAAAGGCAGCGTGGAAAGTGGACTGCATACAGGGAGAGAAACAGGGAGCCACCTGCATGCGCAGGCAGTGAAAGAGGCAAAACAGGTGGGCCGGCAGATAAAGAATGTGGGTGCGGACGCAAGCATTAATGCGGCAGCGGGCAATTCACTGAAAATAAAGACAGTGCCTGTAAAAGTGAATACACTCACCACGGCAGGAGCAGGAGTCAGGATTCTTTAATTTTTCCGGATGCAGGTTTTTGCTGGCGGACAGCGGCAAAAACCTGTATTTTTATGCTGATGAAAAAATCGTTTGTATATCAGATCGCATTCCTGTTGGGGTTGGCGATTGTGGCGCCCCTTGCCTTACTTGGGCGGGAAACAGGCAACGTCTATGGCAGTGAACTGCCTGATATTCGCCTGATGTCCATGGCCAGGGATACGGTGCCTCCCGGGGTAACGCCAGGTGAGACACAGCAGGAGGTAAAACCGCCGGAAATTAAAGAAGTGCCGAAATCAAGAAGGAAGATAAAACCTGCGCCTGTTTCTGCTCCCATACCGGTCAAACCGGTGATCAGGCCGAAGGTGATCAAGCCAAAAGTTATCAGGCCCAAGGTAGGTTTGAGCCTCTAATAAAGTAATTAAGCATGAAGTATATTCTAACGTTTTTTTTGGCAGGCGTCAGTGCTCTTCCCGCATTTTCGCAATCGGACAGTACAACGGCTGATAAAAAGAAGACTACCTTTACGATAGGCGCCACTTATACCAATAATGCCAACTATTATGGACAGAAGGCTGCGGAGAGCATGCCTTACCTGGCAGCGAGCGCCGCGCTCCGGTTTCGCTCCGGAATTTATTTTACCGCTGCGGGCTACCGGCTGCTGAATGATTCCGGTACCTTTGCATCCGCCAGCAGCGCGGGCGCAGGTATAGTATTCAACCTGGGTAAAAAACTGACGGCGGATCTTGGTTACAGCCATACCTTTTATCCTTCCCATTCTCCTTTCCTGCAGGCTGCCAACCCCGATAACGCCAGCGCCTCCCTTAAATATGAGTACTGGATGAGCACAGCACTGGACGTAGACTATAATTTTGGCAGACAGCAGGATGTATTTGTGACGATCGGTACCGAGAAACTGATTAGCCTGGGTAGTATCTTTAAAGGAAAGGACATTGTCACGCTCACCCCATCAATAGCAGTAACAGGCGGTACCCAGCGTTTTTACCAGACCTACGTTACCGAAAAACTACTCCGGGACAGTATTCTTGGAGTCCCGTTGCCTGACATCGGGGGAATTGCGGGCATGGAGAATGGATCTGCCGCCAGCACTACAAAGTTTAACCTGCTTTCCTATAACCTCCGGGTACCTTTAGCCTACAACCGGGCGCATTATATGCTGGAAGCGGCATGCCAGCTTTCCCTGCTGGGACCCAGGGCGGAAACAGGAGCAGGGAAGTTAAATTCATTCCTTGATTTCAGTTTTTATTACCAGTTCTGATGATATGAAAGTCCTGATTGTAGAAGATGAAAAGGGAATGGCCTCTGAAATGGAGGCCTTTCTGAAAAAAACATTTTATTTATGCGACCTGGCTTACACTGCGAAACAGGGATTAGAAAAAATGGAAGAGAACCAGTACGATTTTATCCTGCTGGATCTCGGCCTGCCTGATAAGGACGGGTTGCTGCTGTTGCAGGAGGCTAAGAAGAACTGCCCGGATGCAGCTTATATAATACTGTCGGCCAGGGGACAGTTGGAGGATCGGATCAAAGGGCTGGACCTGGGGGCTGATGACTACCTGCCCAAACCCTTTTCTTTGCTGGAACTACAATCAAGAATGCAGGCAGTAGCCCGGCGAAAATTTGGTCTGCCGGATTCCATTGTTGTATTGGGTGATTTCAGGGTAGACCTGAACAAAAGACTGGTGCTTTATGCGGGTGAAACCGAAATAGAGCTCTCCCGGAAGGAGTTTGACCTGCTAAGCTACCTCTTGCTTCACAAAAACAGGCCGCTGACAAGAATGCAACTGAGCGAGCATATCTGGGGTAATTTTTCCGATGATGACTATGATTCCAACTATATCGATGTGCATATAAAAAACATCCGTAAAAAGTTGTCCGCCTACGCTTCGGTAGAATGGCTCCACACGGTTCGCAGTGTGGGTTATAAAGTTAAGATCTGAATATGAAGCTATTTACCAAACTGACACTGTTTATCACGCTCTCGAAACTGGCGATCGTGATACTTTTCGTGTGGCTGCTGCCTTTTCTGGTAAACAGGGTCGCCTATCAGTATAACGACTACTACCTGAACGAGCAAAAGAAAAAAGCGATGGAGGTGATCCGGCAGAACGGCATAGAAGCATATCTGCAGGGGGAACCGAGCTACGGCAGCTATACCATGCTGAAGGAAGAGTACATCTCCCTTGAGCCCGCGGGAAGGGTTATTGTGCCCGATACCATTGCTACCCTGCGCCGTGTGGTGGAAAAGGACACGCTGACCTACAGGGTGCTTAGCCACACCTTTAATTATAACAACAACAGGTACATGCTGGAAGTAGGTAAGACAACCGCTACTATCGGTCAGTATAACCAGCCGCTGCAAAGGGTGGCCCTGTATGTGCTGATCGGGTTGATTGTTAGCACCATTGTAATAGACCTGGTCTTTACCCGTTTGCTGCTGCGTCCCCTGGGCGTAATTATCAGGAACAGGCTTTTAAACACGCGCTTTCCCTTCAGGGAAACAATGCGGCCTGTTCAAACGTCTACCACCGACTTCAGGTACCTGGATGATTCCCTTACGGAATTGATGGGCAAAATAAGGGAGGCATTCGAGAAAGAAAGAGAGTTTACTTCCAATGCCTCGCATGAATTAATGACTCCCGTCAGCATCCTGCAGAGTAAGATGGAGAACCTGATGATGGAGGAAACGCTTCCCGAGGTATTACAGAAGAGGGTTATGGACATGATGAAAACACTTAACCGCCTTAAAAAGATTATACATTCACTGCTACTGATCTCACGCATAGAAAATGATCAGTTCCCCAAAGCGGACAGCTTTCCACTGCGGACCCTGCTGCAGGAAGTGGTAGACGAACTGGGGCATCGTCTGCAGGAGCAACGGCTGCATTTTAACCTCCAGCTTTCGGGAAATGTGATATTGCGCGGACTGAACCACGACCTGATCTTTCAACTGATCTATAATCTTCTCAATAATGCCATCCGGTATAACAAACCGGCAGGCAGCATTATCGTCTATGATCAGCTTATACCGGAAAAGCCATACCGGTTGCTAATAAAGGATACAGGCATCGGGATACCGGAAAATGAAATAGATGCTATCTTCAACCGGTTTAAAAAAGTGGAAAGAAAGGAGAATGAAGGGTATGGCCTGGGGCTTTGCATTGTGCGAACGATCGCCCGGTATCATGGCATAAAGATCGAAGTGGCCTCGAGCGTAGGGGTAGGTACGTTGTTTACCCTCATCTTCCCGGAAGGAATGGCAGCAGCAGGCCCTGATCCTGGTCAGGAAGCAAGCCTGTCTGAAGGAGACCGCGCCTTGGGTGCTTATAACGGATTCAGCAAGTTTTAAAGGGGACTGTTATTGCGCTAACCGTGTAGTGCGCTCTACACTCCTCCTGGCTGCCAGCCTTTTAGCAGTTTTCATCAATAGGTGGCACAACTTATGTAACGCTTATTTATTGTACCAAATCTTCCGGTTATGAAATTTATAGGAACCAGGGCTCATGGATATATAGATTATATCGTGGGCGTATTGCTGATTGCAGCACCATGGATATTGGGGTTTTACAGGGGTGGTGCCGAATCCTGGGTGCCGATAATATTAGGCGCCGTCATAATTTTGTACAGCCTGATGACTGATTATGAGCTTGGAATGGCGCGTATGATCTCTATGCGTACACACCTTACCTTGGATGTAATAGGTGGCCTCTTCCTGGCGGTTTCTCCCTGGCTGTTTAACTATGCGGACTATATATGGGAGCCGCATGTAATTGTAGGTATACTCGAAATAGGCGTAGCAATTATGACCAGGCGGGTACCCGCAACGGAAAGAGAAAGACGCACCGGTAAGGTCGCAACTTCTTAGGCAGGACAGCATGTAAAGGAACTTAAAAGGCATCATAAATGGGGATGCCTTTTATAATGTTATTGCCTGGAAGTTAAGGGCAGGAAATCCCGGAGTAAAGGTAACCTCATGTTCTATTCCAGAACAATTCATGATCTTGTCGATATAAAGGAAATCTGGCTGGAGCCCGCCGTACCTCAGTATAAGCGCGGTCAGGAGATATTGGACAGATTCCCGGATGCAAAGCTGATCGAGGTACCCTCACACTGGAAAATCCCTTCCCTTCATGGGTTTCATGGAGCAGTTGAAAACTGGCTGAAGATAAAAAGGAATGTGCTGATCCTGGGCGTGAAAAAATCTTTAAGCTGCCGGCCCAATAGCCGCAGCTCGAATTTTATATCTCCCTCGGAATCCAATGGCTGTACCATGTCATGTGCTTACTGCTATGTGCCCCGCCGGAAAGGATATGCAAACCCTATTACCTTGTTCGTAAACATAGAGCAAATAATGGGGTACCTGGAAAGGCATGCAAAAAAGCAGGGGCCTAAAACCCTGCCGGACGCCGTTGACCCCCTGTACTGGGTATATGAGATCGGGGAAAACGGAGATTGTTCCGCTGATGCAGCCTTATGTGACAACATAAAGGATCTGATGAACCTTTTCAAAAGGATTCCCAATGCCAAGCTCACTTTTGCAACAAAGTTTATTAACCGGGATATGCTGGCTTATGATCCGCAGGGGAAAACACGCATCCGGTTTAGTTTAATGCCTCATAAGCTGAGCAAGCTGGTAGATGTGCGCACTACTTCCATATCTGACCGGATAGATGCTATGAATGATTATACCGCTGCCGGGTATGAGGTAAATGTTAATTTCTCCCCGGTCATTTACTATGAAGGATGGGAAGCTGACTGGAAAGATCTTTTTACAGAACTGGATGACAAGCTGGATGCCAGGACGAGGCAGCAACTTACCTGCGAGATCATTTTTCTTACCCATAACGAACACCTGCATGAAGTGAATATGGGATGGCATCCCAGGGCGGAGGAACTGCTGTGGGTACCGGCCCTGCAGGAATTTAAATACAGCGAGACCGGCGGAAGGAATGTACGGTACAAAAGAGGGCTGAAAGCCGCCCTGGTAAGGACGCTGGTGGAGATGGTACACCGGCGGCTGCCCTACTGCAATATCCGCTATGCCTTTTAACACCTGGTGGCATGGCTGCTATTACAAATTAATTCCCGACGGTATCCTGCTTGCTGGAGCCATCTGCTTAACTTTCCCGGGTACCACTCAGGGTGCTTTCGCCGATTGATGAAATCTCCGGAACTGAAGGGGGAAGACGCCTGAAGTATAAGTTACCCGTATACCTGCTTTGATCCTAATCTTTTTTAGGCTATCTTTCTGCGCAACCCATATTCAATTACACTAGATGAAAAGACAGACTGCACTGCCTGAAAAGATCAATTATGTCCTGCTGCTAACCGGGTGCCTGGCACTGGTATTGCCGGCATGCCGGCAACAAGCCACGGACAAGCGGATCAAACAGATGGATTCCACGAAAACCGCACAAATTGCCGCTGCTATAGAAGCAGCGATGAAACCGGAGCTGGCCGAAGGGCTATCCCTTACACTATGGGGTATTGACTCGCTGGTGATTTCCCCGATCGCCATTGATATTGACGATCATGGAAAGCTGTATTACACTACTACCAACCGCCAGAACCATTCCGAGTTCGATATCCGCGGCCACCGCGACTGGGAGATACCTTCCATCAGCCTGCAGACCGTGGAGGACCGGCGCGCTTTTCTCCATAAAGAACTTTCTCCCGGGAACAGTGAGCGGAACCGCTGGCTGGAAGATATGAACGGCGACAGCTCCCACGATTGGCGGGATCTCACCGTGGAAACGGACCAGGTGTACCGCATGGAAGACCTGAACGGCGACGGCGTAGCCGACCTGTCGCAACTGGTGGTGGATGATTTCCATGATGAGGTGAGCGATGTGGCAGGAGGCGTATTGAGCGAGGGCGATGACCTGTATGTGGCGATAGCGCCGGACCTGTGGCGGATGAAGGACCGGAACGGCGACGGGATCGCTGATGAGAAGACCTCCATCTCGCATGGCTACGGCGTGCACATCGGCTTTAGTGGTCATGGTATGTCCGGCGTGGAGATGGGGCCTGACGGCAGGATCTACTGGCAGATCGGCGACATCGGTTTTAATGGCAAAGGCCCGGACGGAAAGCAATGGTCGCATCCCAACAGCGGCGTAATTGCCCGCTCCAATCCCGATGGCAGCGACTTCGAGATATTTGCATACGGGTTGCGCAATACCCACGAGTTTGCATTTGATGAATACGGGAACCTGATCAGCGAAGACAATGACGGCGATCATCCCGGGGAAAAAGAGCGACTGGTGTACATCGTGAACGGATCAGACGCCGGCTGGCGCAGCAACTGGCAATATGGCAAGTACCGGGACCCGGACAACAACACCTATAAAGTATGGATGGACGAAAAAATGTACCTGCCCCGTTTTGAAGGACAGGCTGCTTATATCACGCCCTGCATCAGCAATTTTGTGAGCGGGCCCGCCGGTTTTGTATATAACCCCGGCACCGCCCTGGGCCCTGCTTACCGGAACACTTTCTTTGTAGCGGAGTTTGTAGGCAATCCCTCCAATTCAGGCGTGCACAGTTTCCGGCTGACGCCTAAAGGCGCCACCTTTGAGCTGGGCGAGCATAAGAAGATACTGAGCGGGGTACTGGCCACCGGTATGGATTTTGGCCCGGACGGCGCACTGTACGTAGCAGACTGGATCGACGGATGGGATACGCATAAATACGGGCGCATCTGGAAGCTGGATGACAAAGCGGAGGCCCTTGCCGGGATACGTAAAGAGATCAGGTCCATCCTGGCGGCCGACCTATCGGAGTATGAAGAAGCCGCGCTGGGCGGCATGCTGAAGAACCCGGATATGCGGGTAAGAATGAAGGCGCAGTTTGAGCTGGTAAAGCGGAAGGAAAAAGGCGCGGAGATCTTCCGGCAGGCGCTGGCGCAAAGGGATAACCAACTGGCGCGGGTACACGCCATCTGGGGCCTGGCCCAACTGGGCCGCCAGGATAAGCAATATGCGGCCGCCATTGTCCAGGTGCTGAAAGACAGCGATCCGGAGATGAGGGCGCAGGCAGCAAAATGGCTGGGCGATATCCGCTACGTAGATGCCGGTCCGGCATTGATCCCTTTATTAAAAGATACGGCCAGCCGCGCCCGCTTTTTTGCAGCGGAAGCGCTGGGAAGAATAAAATATGAGCCGGCAGTAGCTGCTATCATCGCCATGCTGGCAGACAACAACGATGCGGATGCCTACCTGCGGCATGCAGGCTGCCTGGCATTAGCGCGCATCGGGAAAGCGGAGCCGGTGGTAGCGCTGTCCGCCAGCCCTTCCCGTGCTTTAAGGGTAGCAGGGGTAGTAACGCTCAGGAGAATGCAGCACCCGGGTATTGCCAATTTCCTCAACGATCCCGATGAATTTGTAGTAACGGAAGCGGCCCGCGCCATCAACGACGATCTTTCCATTGAAGGAGCCCTGCCCGCGCTGGCTGCTTTGCTGGATAATACCCGTTTCACCAACGAAGCATTGCTGCGGCGCGTGATCAATGCCAACCTGCGGGTAGGTACGGATACGGCTTTGCAGCGGCTGATCCGTTACGCGCAGCACGCGGGCGGCCCGGCCGCCATGAGGGCGGAAGTGGTGGATGTAGTGAGCGTATGGGCCAAACCATCTGTGCTGGACCGCGTGGACGGTCGGCTGCGGGGACCTGTTCAGCGGAACGCCACCCAATTGGTAAATGTATCTGCTACTGCGCTGACCGGCCTGTTGACCGATAAAGCGCTGCCCGTAAGGCTCAGCGCTGCAAAAGCCATTCACAAGCTCAATATAAAAGCTGCTGCGGAGCCGCTGCTGGCTGTACTGAAGAATGACCGGGAAGCAGCCATGCGTGCGGAAGCATTAAAGGCGTTGGCTGCGCTGAAAGGACCGCAGGTGGAGCCTGCCATCCGGCTGGCGTTGTCGGACAAAGAAAAAACAGTAAGGGTAACCGGGTTGGAGCTGCTGGAGCAACTGGACATTCCCAAAGCCGTAATGGTAAACCTGCTGGCGGACGTGATCGCCTCCAAAACCCTGGAGGAGCAGCAGGCCGCCGTGCTCACCCTGGGCAAGCTGCCGCTGGCCAATTCGCAGCCGGTGCTGGAGGACCTGCTGAATAAAATGGCGGCCGGCAAACTGGGCGCCGGTATTTACCTGGAGCTGGGTGAGGCCATTGACAGCGCCCGCGCTCCGCAGTTGCAGGCCCGCTATAAGGAGATCAGCAGCAAAGTGGCGTCCGGCGATGTGCTGGCGTCTTATGCCAGTTGCCTGCAGGGCGGCGATCCGGAGCGGGGCAGGCAGGTGTTCTTCCGCAATGAGAACGCACAATGTATGCGGTGCCATGCATTCGACGACCGTGGAGGCAATGCCGGCCCGCGCCTGAATGGCGTGGCTGGCCGGATATCACGGCAACAGATACTCGAAGCGCTGATCACGCCCAGCGCCCGCCTGGCGCCGGGCTTTGGCATGGTGACGCTGGAGCTGAAGAACGGGGAAAAGCTCACCGGCGTACTGGCCGGGGAAAGCAAATCCGGCCTGAGCATAAAAGACGGTTCGGGGCCGGACCGCTTCATTCCCGCCGGCGAGATCACGAAGAAAACATATGCCCTCTCCAGCATGCCGGATATGAAAGCGTTGCTCTCCAAAAAGGAGATCCGTGATGTGGTGAGCTTCCTGGCCGGGTTAAAAGAGGATAGCTGATATGGCCACGCCCGTTCCTGGCGATATGTTGAAATTATCAAAAGACATATTGGCCGCATGCGTACGGATACCCGCTTTGCCGCTGATGATGGGTGAAGGGTCCGTATAGTCGATCACCGGCGTGAGCATGTCGTCCAGGTATACCTTGATATTAGCGCCGCTTACTACCGCCCTGAGATGATAGAACTGGCCGGGAGTAAGCGGCTGATTATTCCGGGAAAGCTGCGCCCAGTTGTAATTTTGTTTGCCCAGTACAATACCCCCCGCTTCTATACCGGCATAATACCCCTGGAAATAATCGGAGCTGAGGGCGTCGGAGGTGCCGAACTGCGCTGCAGCCGGGTTGCGCACGCGAAACACCAGGCCGCCATTGCCGGAGGAGGGGCATTGCACATCCGCTTCCACCGTGTAATCCGTCCAGCCCACATCCCCCATGGTCCGCTTGCCAAAACCATCAATGCCGGCCCGGCCGGAGCTAATGGTATAATTGCCGTTGCTGTAATTCCACAGGCCGGAAAAGCTGCCGGAATCAAAATTGTCCGACCCATTGGGCAAGGTAGCAGCGCCGGATTCAAACCGCAGGGCGGCAAAATCAAATTCTCCTTCCACGGTTTCCAGGCGGATGGTATGGTAGCCGGCCGGCAGGTTTAGATTTTTAAGAACAGCCGTGCGCCAGGCGGACCAGCTACCGGTAGCCGGGATGGACACGATGCCGGAAACGTCTGCGCCATCGCAGTAGACGCGCAGCTTACAGGCCGTGAAAGTAGTGGCATAGCGCAGGCCCAGGTGATAGGGCCCGGTCGATTGTACGTTCACGTTATACTGGTACCATTCCCCGGTCTGGTTCCAGCCGATGTTTTGCCCGCCTTCTTCACAGTCGCGTATATCCACCCGGTCCGCCCGGTATTTGCCGCCTATGTTGGCGCTGCTCAGGTCATGGTAGCCCACGCCCTCCCCGCCTTCATTGTAATGCACGGCGGGGATGACGCCCGGCACCGGTTTATGAAAACTGAACACCCCGCTGCCGTTTACGTGGTTGCTGAAGGCCGTATACCCGAAATCGGCATGGTCATGGTAGGTAGTTACGCCGATCTTTCCGCCGGCCGTAATATTGGCGGTGCGGGCGGATTTGAGCATGCCATCCACGTAGATGCGGAACGTTGTGCCTTCCTTTTCCACGCGTATCACGTGCCACTTTTGATAATCCCATCCGGGCGGCAGCGGCACGGCGCTCACGCCAATGGATACACCGTTTACTTTGATATCTGTTTCCAGCGTATTATCGTAGCTGCTCAGCAGGGCGGAGCCGAAGGTGTTTTCATCGACATAGGAAAATACGGCTCCAAAGCGCGCATCGGTACCGCCCCGGCTCATTTCCTTGAGGTTGAATTCTGCGGTATAGTTGGCTGCGGTGGCGGCCGTGCTCACCTGCCGGTACCATTGCTGGGTGGCTTTATTATCCTGCCATAGCAGCTCCTGGTTGTAGATACCCCAGTTGCCGCCATTGATATTGGTCCAGTTGCTGCCGATAGCGGTGCGGTCAAAACGATCGTAAAAGGCGGGCAATGCAGGGGCGGGCTGCGCCCAGTTGGTAGGGCCGTACACCAGCAGTTGGCTCCCGTTAAAACCCATGGGGTCAATGTTCAGTTTGCGGTTAGGGCCTACAATGCTGCTGGGCCCCAGCAGGTTGTGGTAGGCAATGAACCAGGTATCCAGGTCGGGTCCGATGACGGAGCCGCTATGCCCCAGGCCAAAGAAGGCACCTTCCGTGTTCAGTACCACCGGGTTATTGGCGCCCGCGGTATAGCTGCCCAGCGGGGCGGCAGCGGTGCCATACACCACCCGGTAGCCGCTGCTGAAAACATGGTTGCCGCAATAGGTGAGATAATACACGCCGTTGCGCTTGAAGAGGGTAGAGCCTTCTGTCCAGCCATTGAGCGAGGTGCCGCTGATAGTGCTCCCGGTGCCGATGGACAGCGGGCTGCTCATGGCAGCGCCCCGGATGCCGCTGCCACCGGCATAAGTAAAATATAGCTGGGCGTTATCGTCAATAAATACGGAGCCGTCGATGCTGTAGCCCAGGTTGCCTGTTTGCACGGAAAAAGGGCCGGTAGGGCTGCTGGCGGACAGAACGTAGTGCCCGTTGCCCGCCGGCGAGGTATACATATAGAAGGTGCCGTTCCAGTAGATCACTTCCGGGGCGTAGGCGCCTTTGGTGGTGGTAACGGAGGCGGGCACGCACAGCCCTTCATAGGTCCAGTTGGCCAGGTCCCAACTGCTCCAGCATTTTACGCCGCTCTGGTCGTCGCGCGTGCTGCAGTACAGGTAGTATTTGCCCCTGAACTTCAGGATGTAGGGATCACCGATGCCATATTCTCCCCATTCCTGGTCAAGGGTGCGGGGGTTGGTAACCTGGGCGTAGGTAACGGGGATAAAGGTTAGGAGCAGCGCGAGCAGGAGTATCGGGTGCAGTGTAAAGGCGTTTTTCATAACAGTAAGGGTTGTAAACAAGATAAATTTAATATGTGGCGGCCGGGCCGGCTATTCACAACGGATCATTATTTATTCAAATTAGGTCAAATTACCGGTATATTTAGCATCCATCGTCTCATCTTATTTATATGAAGACAGCAGACATTATCCTGAAAATAAAACAGGGCGAGCTACCCGGGAAAGCAATCACCGTTGCCCGGAATGAGTTGCTGAAGATTAACGGCACCGTTGATACGAACATCTATTTCATTGAGAGCGGGAGCCTGCGGATCTTTGTGTTGGATGGCGATGAAGAACGGATCATCCGTTTTGGCTATAAGGACAATATCATTGTTTCGCTGGACTCCTTCTTATCCGGGCGGCCTTCTGAATTTTATATGCAGGCCATTAAAAAAACAAGTTTAAAGGTTATTACAAAGCAGGCCTTCCTCGACTTCATCCGTGCCAGTGAAGCCAACCTCCATACCTGGGTAGCGGTGCTGGAGAACCTGGTGCTGCAGCAAATCGAACGGGAAAAAGACCTGTTGATCAGCGCTCCGCGCGAAAGGTATGAACGGGTATTGAAAAGGAGCCCGCAATTGTTCCAGCAGATACCACACAAGTATATCGCCAATTATTTAAGAATGACCCCTGAAACACTATCCCGCCTGAAAAAGTCTTGATCCCGGTCAATATCTGTGTAGCAGGAAACCGGGAATTTTGCAGGCAAAAAGTATGGCTATTGCATCAGCACAATTGATCGCGGAGCTGTCGGCGCTTACCCGCCAGCATAAAGCGGCCGTGGAACTGCTCAGGGACAGGAAAGAAGAGGAGCTTGCCTGGAGAGCCTCCGTCCAAAGCTGGAATATACTGGAATGCCTGGAGCACCTGAACCTGTACGGCCGTTTTTACCTGCCGGAAATAGAAAAACGTATCCAGGCTACGAAGACCCGGCCGGATGAACAGTTCACCCCCGGTTTTATAGGGAACTATTTTGCCAATAGTATGTTGCCGAAGGGAAAGCTGAACAGGATGCAAACGTTCAAAAACATGAACCCTATTTATAAGGACCTGGACATGCGCGTGCTGGACACATTTCTTCACCAGCAGGACCATATGCTGGAGCTGCTGCAGCGCGCCGCAGGCGTGAGCCTGAACCGGGTAAAGACCGGTATCAGCATTACCGGGTGGGTCCGGTTAAAGTTGGGGGATACTTTCCGGGTAGTGGTTTATCACAACGAGCGGCATATGCAGCAGGTGAAAAGGATATGGGGGGAGATGGCAGCCATGACCGCTTTCGCAACCGGGTGATGCCGGTAGGCCGGCCCGGCAGGCCGTTCGCCCTTCAATTTATCCTTTTCACCGGGCGTTTGTGCTGCCGGAGCCTGGCGCCGGTTTACATTTGCCCTGCCTGTAAAAGCACCCTCAGATGATGAAACAGTTTTTCTGCCTCCTCCTGGCCGTGCTGCTGTTGGCGGGATGCATCAGCAGCCGGCAGAGCGGTACCGCTTATGGCCCCGGCTGGTCTGCCGTGCATGCTGATGGCCGGAATTCCGACTGCGCCCCTTTCAACGGACCGGGGAAAATAACGCCCGCCTGGCAACGAAAGTTCGACGGCCGGATCAACCTGGGGGCCACTACCAGCCGGGATGGTAAAGTATTTGTAACCACCAGCGGCAAGGGATGCCATCTCTATGCCCTGGACGCCCGGACCGGTGAAACACTTTGGTGCACAGAGGAAGTGAATAGGTTTGCCGTGGCATCTTCAGCGCTGCTGGACCGGGAGGGCCATATTTACCTTGCAGACAATGAGGCCATGCACGCCTTTGATGGAAAGGGCGCTTTGCTCTGGGAAACGCCGATAACAGGTTTCCCGCTGTCTGCACAGTTCACCCAAACCGGCAGGCTGATCTTTATTACCCATATCGGGAAAGTATATGTGCTGGACCGGAAAACCGGGCAGCCGCTGATAGGCGGATGGGACCTGTCGCCAGGAAACATGCCGGATGCAGGGTTTGACCCGGTTGCCTGCATGAAAGGCACTGAAGCCTGCCCCTGCGCCAATACGCTCGCTTTTGACCAGCAGAACGGACGTTTTTATTTTACTTACTGGAAGCCCGGCACGGCCAGTGCCGCCTTGCGGGCCATGCAGTATACGGAACAGCCGGTGCCCACTGTAACAATGGTATGGGAGAACAGCGCCCTGCCGGGCGGCAGCGCTTCCAGCCCGGACATTGCCGCCAACGGCAGCCGGGTGTATGTAAATGACAATGCCGGTTTCCTGTATGCGCTGGATGCCGGTACCGGCCATATTATCTGGAAATATGAGATCGGGTTTGAGCCAGGCGGCAGCCAGTCCACCTCGCCGGACGGATATATTATGCCGGCAGGCGCCAATGGCGCGCGGCTGCTATGCATAAAAGATCTGGGAGCGCATGCGGAACTGGTATGGCAGTGCGACAGCCTGCATAACCGCGGTGTGGCCACACAGGCAGGCGGTAAGCTGGCTTATTGTACTGTGGCATCGGGGCGCGGCCGGTTCCAAAATGATCTGGTGGTGGTAAATGTGCTGACCGGCGAAATACTCGACCGGGAGCCGCTGCCGGGTGTTACCATTTTTACGGTGGGTACAACCCTGGGACCGGAGGGGAACATATACGTACCTTCATTTAACGGCGCCCTGTTTGCATTCCGGCCGGACTGAACGGCGGCGCCGGAAAAGATATATCATGCGTAATAATTTGAATCACTCTGCCCCGCTGCAAAAGCTATGGGCCTTATCCTTGCTGGTGATGCTGGCACTCCCGTCTTACGCGCAGGAGCCGCAGGCCCGGCTGGATGTACATCTGCAGAATAATGACCAGCGGGAGCAGCTTACCCGCGATCAGTTGCTGCGGCTCATAGCTGAGCATAACGTAGCGAAATGGATATTTACAAAGAAAATAACGATAGCCGGCGGCCGCAAAGTAGTGCCGCATAGCCATCCTGTGCTCACCCTCAACACCCGCCATATAAAAGACGACGAATTGCTGTTGGCCACTTTTATCCATGAGCAGCTACACTGGTTTATAGACAGCCACCCTTCCAAACAGGCCGCCTATGAGCGCTTAAAGGCCCTGTACCCGGATCCCCCCGCCCGTTTCCCGGAAGGGAGCGGAGGAATAACGGATACCTATTACCACATTATCATATGTTACCTGGAGTTTAAGGCTCTGCAGCAGTTGCTGGGGGAGTTAAAAGCCTGGCAGGTGATCAAGTTCTGGCAGCAGGATCATTACCGGTGGATCTACAGCACCGTGCTGGAGGACCGGTACCGGCTCGAAGAACTGGTACAGGATCTTGACCTGGACATTTGATGATTCCATCCATGTTTTAACTACAACAACCATAGATTCGGCTACAGATAGTTTCCTGCCGTTGCGGAGCTTTGCACATAAAAAACAACGGACATGAAAATTATCGTAACAGGTTCAGTAGGGAACGTCAGCCAGCCCCTGACCAGAGAGCTGGTAAAAAGAGGCCATACCGTAACCGTGATCAGCAGCAGGCCGGAAAAACAAAAGGACATTGAGGTCCTGGGCGCCAGCGCTGCTATTGGCTCGCTGGAAGATGTCGATTTCCTGGTATCCGTCTTTACAGGGGCCGATGCCCTGTTTGCCATGGTGCCGCCTAACTTTGCCGAGGCTGACCAGGCAGCATATTACCGCAGGATCGGCGGCCACTATGTACAAGCTATTCAGCAGTCGGGTATCAAACGGGTAGTGCATCTCAGCAGTTACGGCGCGCACCTGGACAAGGGCACCGGGTTCATACGCGGATCTTATTTTGTAGAAGGCATGCTGAACGCGCTGCCGGACGTAGCCGTTACCCATCTCCGCGCCGGCTACTTTTATTATAATCTCTACAACTTTATGGATATGATAAAAGAGCTGGGTTTTATTGGCTCGAATTATGGCGGCCATGACAAGCTGCTGTTGGTGGCCCCTGCAGATATTGCTGCCGCCGCTGCGGAAGAGCTGAGCGCTCCTGCTGCCGGCCAGCGGTTGCGCTACGTTGTAAGCGACGAGCATACTGCCAGCGAAGTGGCGCATGTACTGGGCGCTGCTATTGGCAAGCCGGACCTGCAATGGAAAATTTTTACCGATGAACAGTTGAAAAACAGCATGGAGCAGCGGGGAGTGCCTGCGCACATTATAGCCAATGTGGTGGAGCTGGGCGCCAGCCTGCATAGCGGCAGGCTGTATGAGCTGCATGAGCCTATCGCCATGGGCAAGGTAAAATTGGAAGATTTTGCAAAGGAATTTGCCGCTGCTTTTAAAAAGGGCGATTGATTCCTGTTTCGATTTTAAGCGCTATCTTAAGGATAATGAAACACGCACAGCCATTTAGTGTTAAAACAGTCACGGAATACCATCAACTCAAGGAGCTGCCCAGCCCGGAGCATCCGTTGATCAGTGTAATAAAATTTGAGTCTATTAAAGACCTGGAGGATAAGCCGAAAAGTATCCTCCTGAATTTCTATACCATCGCGCTGAAAAGGAATTTTAACGGTAAGCTGAAGTACGGCCAGCAGGAATATGATTTTGACGGAGGCATTATGAGCTTCATGGCGCCGGGGCAGGTGCTTACCATTGACGTGGATGAAGCTTTGAAGCATGAAGGGTACCTGCTGATCGTACATCCCGATTTTTTATGGAATACACCGCTGGCCAAAAAAATAAAGCAATACGAGTACTTCAGCTATTCCATCAGCGAAGCCCTGCACCTTTCGGAGAAGGAAGAAGCAACGATTACCGGCATCATACAAAGCATTGAGCAGGAGTACCGCTCCAATATTGACAAATTCAGCCAGCAGGTGATCATTGCCCAACTGGAGCTGCTGCTGACCTATGCGGAAAGGTTTTACCACCGCCAGTTCATCACCCGGAAAATTGCCAGCCATCAGGTACTCAGCCGCCTGGAAGATGTGCTGACGGAGTATTTCAACCGCGATGACCTGGCAGGGAAAGGGCTGCCTACCGTGCAATACATCGCGGATACGTTAAATGTATCGCCCAATTACCTGAGCGTATTGCTAAAGGTATTGACCGGTCAAAGTACCCAGCAGCACATCCACGATAAGCTGATAGCAAAGGCGAAGGAAAAGCTATCCACTACGGACCTCACAGTCAGTGAAATAGCGTATGAGCTGGGCTTTGAGCATTCCCAGTCGTTCAGCAAGCTATTCAAGAGTAAAACCAGCTTTTCACCGCTGGCGTTCAGGAATTCCTTCGTTTGACCCTTTCCCGGGCCAGCGTCTGCAGCAGGTGGTAACACTTTTCTGCCAGCGCGGCGTCTTTCCCCTCAAAGCTGCACAGGCGCTTCCGGAGTTGGGGATGCTGTATCCATATTCCAACGCTGCCGGCGTTCCGCTGTAGGGAAAGCTGGTCCTGCTGCAGTGCGGAAAAGGGGATGCGCAGCTTCCCGCTACGCAGCTCCTGCTCCAGCAGTAGCAGTGTTATGCCCGACCTGTTGCCGGAAATAAATACCAGCGCAAGGAAGAATATCATCGGGAAAAGGTATATCCACCAGGGCAGCGGCATGCTGCCTATGTACAGCACCACATCCGCCAGCGCGGATACCAGCGTGGCGGCCAGGAACAGGAGGGCCAGGCCCGTATATGCCAGGATGCTCCGGCTTTCGTTAAATGAAATGCTGTGCTCCTGCTTGTGATACACACATGCGCATCTTGTGTGTCTGGTCACCAGTTCGGTAAGCTCCTGGATGCGGTCGTTCATAAGAATGGTTTTTCACAAAGATATGCGCAGCTCCAGCCAGCAGGTCAATTCCGCTGACTATACAGTGACTATAGAACAGCGACGAAGCGTCTACAAATTGTCTACATATGCATACAAAACAAAGCAGCCGCCTCGTTTCCGGGACGGCTGCTTTGTTTTATCAGATGTTAAATATGGCTTAGTACCCCTGGTTCTGGGTAAACGCATCCGAAGCGTCCAGCGTGGACTGCGGGATGGGGTAAACCCTCCTGAAAGGTTGGGAAACCGGTTTGGCGGTGCCGGCGGCCTCGTATTTACCGAAGCGGATAGCCTGCTTTCTCCTGTACATTTCCCAATACAGTTCGAACCCTATTTCATTGTAGAGCGTCTGCTCGTTAAGCGTGCTGATGGCAACACCGGGAGCATTGTTATAGAGCGCCTCCCTTGTCCGGGAAGTGCGCAGCTTGTTGATATCCGCCATTGCCAGGTCGGTCTGGCCTTTGCGGAAATAAGCCTCCGCGCGCATGCAGTATATGCCTCCCAGCCGGTACAGCGGGATGTCTACATTGCTGGAACCGTTATCCTTTTCCGGGTCAAACTCGTATTTGAAGACCCGCACACCCTGGTTGATCTGCGCCTGGGTGAAAATGGACTGGCTCGGGTTGTCAAAATTAAGCGCCGGTGTAAAATCAACGGGCAGGGTCGTGTTCTTTTCGCAATAGAGCATGATCACTTTAATACGCCCGTCCGGTGTGCGCTCGAAATCGCCGGTAGACAGCAGGTTGGGCCCGTATTGCTGCCCGGCCATCAGGCCGCGGTTGAAGTGGAACCAGGGTTGTGAGCTGCCGGCTACGGTGCTGGTAGCGGGCATGCTTACGTCTGTACCGTCGTTCATGAACCAGGTACCGTCGTCATACTGGTAGTGCCGGTGGAAACGCGGATCATCGTGGTTGCCGTCCCAGGTCGCGTAAAACTCGGGGGTGGTGCAGGAAGCGTTGGTACCCCGGTTCACCGGCGAGGGTTTCTGGATCCTTTCCATCGGCATATAGGCAAAATCATTGTCGCTGCTGCGCTGGGTATTGATCTCCTGCGTTACTACAAAGATCAGCTCCTGCCTGCCGGAGTTGTCAATATCGAAATTCCTGAAATAGTTGCTTTCCAGGTTGAATTGCCCGGACTCAATAAGCAGGGTAGTGTATTCAATGACCTTGTCCATATCTGTACCACTGCCGCTAACGGCCGGCTCACTGAAGTTGAAGCTGGAAGCGTAACGGTCCTTGAACACGGCGCGGTTCAGGTACATATCCGCCAGCAGGCCATAGGCAGCCTGCCTGGTAAACCTGCCGTTGTGGGTGTTCTGCTGGCCCAGCTCAGCCAGGTCGGGCAGTAAGGATTCCACTTCCGTGATCAGCTCATCGATGGCGGTAGCTGCCTGACGTACTTCCAGCGGAGCATTATCCACGTTGGGATCGCGGTAGGGCGCCTGGCCAAAAAGGTCCAGCGTATGGAAGGTGTAAAGTGCCAGCAGGCCCCTGGCTTCTGCCAGCAGTTGGGCTTTGTTGGCAACATTCTGGCTGTTGTTGATGCTGCTGATAGCGGTCAGCGATTGGGTGATGCCGCTGTTCAGGGCATTCCAGGTCCTGGTCACCACGGAATTATCCGCTCCCCAGGTAAACTCATGGATGGCGCGGTAAATGCCGCCGTCACCCCAGTCGCTGCCACGGGTAGGCAGCAGGGCTTCATCCGTTGAATATTCCTGCAATGCAAACACATGGCTGTGATCCACGAAGGTGGCGCTGCCCATTTGCCCGTAGGCGGCGGCCAGCGCATTTTCAGGATTTGCATTATTGGAGCCCAGCACCTCGTCGATCACTTGTTCTTTCAGGTCTGTACAGCTCACCAGGCTTGCAAAGAGCAAAGCGCCGGCTAGTTTTTTATGTAGTTTCAATGAAGTCATAGCTCGATGGATTAAAATTTAATGGTTGCGCCTAACAGGAAGGTTTTTGCCGCCGGGTAGGTGGTATAGTCAACCCCCAGGGACTGGTTGCCGTCTACGGTCTTCGTGGTGTTCACCAGCGGGTCATAACCGGAGTAGCCGGTGATGGTAAACAGGTTCTGGGCGCTTACATATATATTGAATGATTGCAGCCAGGGCACCTGGTTGAATGAGAACGTATAACCCAGCCGGAGGTTGCTCATGCGGAGGAAATCCGATTTCTCCAGGTACAGCGATGACAGTTGCACGGCATTGCTGGTGCTGGCCCCGGCATCATAGTACTTTTTCAGCACGTTGCGGTCCGATGCCAGGCTGTTAATGTTCAGGTCCAGCGCGGTATTGTTCACCAGGTATCCGCCGGTCTGTCCGATGAAAGCCACCGAGAGGTCGAATTTCCGGTAACGCAACTGGCTGTTGATACCGAAGTTGAAATTGGGAATGGCGCCCTCGAAGATCTGCCGGTCGTCTGCATTGATCACGCCGTCGCCGGTCTTGTCCTCAAAAATATCCTTGCCGTCCTTGTCATACCCCATATGTTTCAGCATATAGAAAGAGCCGGCCTCATACCCGCTTTTGTAAATGTTGGCGTTCACGCCGGACAGGCCGGGGCCGGATATGCTGCCGGAGTACAGCTCGGACACCGGCAGATCCTTGATGGTGTTGGACAGCGTGGCGCCGTTCACGTCTACGGACCAGGTCAGGTTTTTAGTGTTGATCAGTTGAGAGCCCAGCATGAACTCAAATCCCTTGTTCACGATCCGGGCATCCACGTTCTTCCACACGGTGGTGGTGGGGCTGAGCGGTTCGGAAGGAATGTTCAGGATCGGGTCCTTGGTGGTTTTGTTATAGTATTCCAATGAGCCGTACAACTTGCTGTCCCAGAGGTCGAAGTCCAGGCCCACGTTATACTGTTCCACCAGCTCCCATTTAAGACCGGGGTTGGCCGTGCGGTTTACGATCACGCCGTTTACCAGCGCCAGGTCGTCGTACAGGTAATACCCTGCAGATGGCGTCAGGGAGTAGCTGGCCTGGGTGATCTTGTTCGGTACTTCCTGGTTGCCCGTCTGGCCCCAGCTTGCGCGCAGCTTCAGGTCGCGGATGGCGGTTACGTCTTTCAGGAACTGTTCGCGGGAAAGCGTCCAGCCCAGTGCAAAAGACGGGAAGTAGCCGTACTTGTTGTCTTCACCGAAACGTGTAGAACCGTCCGCACGGAGGGAGGCCGTCAGCAGGTAGCGGTTGTCGTAATTATAGTTCACACGACCAAAGAAGGACTGCAGCTCGTTTTCCTGCGCGTAGCCGCTCGGCGTGGTCGGTATGCCGGAATAGCCCGGGTTGTACTCAGGCGGCACACCGGTTCCCTGGTTGGCGATGTTCTGCATGCCGAAAGCCGTGCCGGAGAATTTGAACTGCTGGTAGGAGAAACCGCCCAGCACTTCCACCTGGTGTTTCCGGATCGCCAGGTTATAGGTCAGGTAGTGATCCAGCAGGGTGGTTAATGACTGCAGGTTGTTCTGCACATAGGCGCCGTTGGGCGTACGGTCCGTTACGTTCGGGTAGATGGTGGAGTTACGCTCCGAAGTGGACTTGTCGATACCGTAATTGAAGCGGTAGTATAGGCCGGGCAGTATCCGCAGTTTGGCCTCGATGTTGCCCAGCACCCGGAAAGTGTTGGTCTTGTCGTCATAAATGCTCAGCAGGTAAGCCGGGTTGTAGTGCGCATTCATGTTGAAGTTGGTATACTCGCCGTTGTCGTCGTACACGGAACGGGTAGGATTGGCCATCAGCGCATGTATGATCAACTGGCCGTCAGACCCCGCGGTGTTCCCGTTGGGAATGCCTGTTTCGTCAATGTTGCTGGCGGTCAGGTTCATTTTGATGGTCAGCCGCTTGTCGTCAAAGAACGACTCCTCGGCATTGAGCCTGGCCGTGGTCCTTTTGAAGCTGCTTTTTTCCACGATCCCGTCCTGGTCCAGGCGGGAGATGGAGGCCAGGTAGTTACCGGTATTGGTGGACTTGGCAAATGACAGGTTGTGGTTCTGGATAAAACCGTTGCGGTAGATCACATCCTGCCAGTCGGTGCTGCTTCCGTGGTCATAGGCCGGGTCGGTTATTGCCTGCCTGTATTCTGATGCAGGCAGCACGTCCAGCTTTTTGATAACGGAGGAGGTGCCTACGTACATATCATAGGTCAGTGTAGGATCGCCTTTTTTACCCCGCTTGGTAGTGATCAGCACTACGCCGTTGGAGCCGCGGGCGCCGTAGATGGCTGCCGCAGAGGCGTCCTTTAAAATGGTGATGGTCTCAATATCGCTGGTGTTCAGGAAATTCAGCGGGTTTTTAGCCTCGGAGCTGCCCAGGCCGAAGTTGGGACCGCCTGCGCTCACGTTGTCATTGCTCAGAGGAACGCCGTCCACCACGAAGAGGGGCGTGCTACCGCTCCGGATGGAGCCCACGCCGCGGATGAAGACGTCCACTCCCGCGCCCGGCTCGCCGCTGGACTGGGCGATGCGTACACCGGACACCTTGCCCTGGAGCATGTTGTCCACGGAGATATTGACACCTTGTTTTATGTTATCTGCCTTTAACTGGGTCAGGGCGCCCGTTACGTCCGATTTGGTCTGGCTGCCATAGCCTACTACCACTACTTCGCCCAACTGGCTGCTGCCTTCTGTCAGCGTTATGCGCAGGGAGCTGCCGCTTACCGTTACCTCCTGCTGGCTGAAACCGATGTAGGAGATCACGAGCTTCTCACCCTGGGCCGCCTGCAGGGTAAACTCCCCGCGGTCGTTGGTGGTGGTGACCCGGCCGGTGGAAAGTGATCTCACTGTGGCGCCGGGTATCGGCGTGCCGTCTTTGCCGGCAACTACTCCCCTTACAGGCTCCTGGCGGGCAGCCTGGTCATAATTACTAAAGTATGGCGCACCAGCCCGGGACAGGCTAACGGACGAAAGCCATACTGCTACCATTAAAAGATACCGAATGTTCATAGGGAACGCTATTATGATTATTGATATAAAGCTTTGATATGAAAAAATGGAAAATTGTCCTCCTCATGATGTCATATACGTATAGGAGACCTGCCGTGGAATGCTGGGGGCCAAATTACTGAAAAATAATGCAAACCGGATGAAGCATGTTTTGTAGTGTGTAAAAATCCCCATAGACCCTCAATTTTTATGAAATTGCCTGCAATGATAGGGCTATTCCGGAATTTTGTCTATTTATCAAAGTTATGTTTACTTTAATTAAAGCGTTTTAAGCCGTCCCGTAAAAAATATCCCCTCCCAATAGTACCTGCCCCCTTCCCATCCGACATCTTCAACGGAGCAAATTCCTTCAAAAAAACCATATACTATGAAAACAAACCAATGGATAAGAGCAGGCATCCTGTCCTGCTTATTGCTTATCACATCCCTATTTTCCCTCGCGCAATTTAAAGTGGTAGGGTATATGCCCTCCTGGTCGGGTAATGTAAATGCTATACAGTATAGCAAGCTTACGCACATCAACTATGCTTTCCTGCTGCCAACCGCTACCGGTGGCCTGCAGCCCATTGAAAACCCTTCCAAGCTGCAAAGCCTCGTGTCTATGGGCCATGCCAACGGTGTAAAGGTGCTGATCGCTGTGGGCGGCTGGAACAATGGCGATGACAGCGGCTTTGAATCACTGGCGGCCAATAGCAGCTACCGTGCCGCCTTTGTAACCAATATGCTCAACTTTGTTAATCAATACGGCCTCGATGGTGTTGATATTGACTGGGAATACCCGGACCAGGGCGCATCCGCCAACAATTTCGTGGCACTGATGACACAGTTGTCCGCTGCCCTGCATGCCCAGGGGAAACTGTTGACCGCCGCTGTAGTAGGCACCGGGGGGGAAAGCATTCTCAGCTCCGTATTCTCACAGGTCGATTTCCTGAACCTGATGGCCTATGATTTCAATAATTATGATCACTCCACGTATAACTACGCCTCCCAGTCACTTGCCTACTGGAAAGGCAAGGGGCTGCCTGCCGCCAAGGCAATACTGGGCGTTCCTTTTTATGGGCGTCCCAGTTGGGAGAGCTTTGCCACGCTCATAGCACGTGGGGCCAGCCCTTATGCCGATACCTATAATGGGGTGGGGTATAATGGCATTACTACTATTAAGAGTAAGACCGACCTGGCTTACACCCAGGGCGGCGGCATTATGATGTGGGAGCTTTCGCAGGATGCGGTGGGCGCCTATTCCCTCTTGTCTGCCATTCATGAGGAGGTGCTGGCCAACGGTGGTGGCGGCGGCAACCAGGCGCCCAGCGTGACCATTACCTCCCCTGCAGCGAATGCCTCCTTTACAGCGCCTGCTACGGTGAATATTACCGCTGCTGCTGCAGATGCAGACGGCTCCGTTACCAAAGTGGAATTTTACAATGGCGCCACCAGGCTTGGTGAGGACAATGCCAGCCCCTTTACCTATTCATGGACAAATGTAGCCGCTGGCAATTATACACTTAGCGCCAGGGCTACGGATAATGCCGGTGCGGTTACTACGTCGGCAACAGTGGCGATTGTTGTGAACGGGACCGGCGGTGGTTCCTGCAACGGCATACCAGCCTGGTCTGCATCCGCTGTTTATGTGAACGGGGACCAGGCCGTCTATAACGGTAAATTATATACGGCAAAGTGGTGGACGCAGAATGAGCAGCCGGACATCAATTCGGGCGATGCCAGGCCCTGGGCTTATGTGCGTGATTGCTCCGGCGGGGGAGGCAACAATGCGCCGGTGGTGAACATTACTTCGCCGGCCAATAATGCCACATTCACCGCGCCTGCCAGCATCAGCATCCAGGCGGCCGCTACAGACAGCGATGGCTCCATTACCAAAGTGGAGTTCTTTAACGGTAGCGCCAAACTGGGCGAAACCGCCAGCGCTCCCTATAGCTTTACCTGGGCAAACGTAGCGGCGGGCACATATACGCTCACCGCAAAGGCTACCGATAATGCCAATGGCGCCACTACCTCCGCTGCCGTAACGATCGTAGTGAGCACAGGCGGCGGGGGCGGCAACTGCGCCGGTGTGCCTGCTTATGAGCCTTATCCTAAGATCTATAATAAAGGAGATCGGGTGGTATATAATGGTGTGCTGTACGAAAGCCTGTCCGACGCATTGTATAATGTAACGCCGGGAACTGCGGACTGGTGGTGGAAGCCGGTCGGCACCTGCACCGGTACCGCGGCTATCGCTGCCACCAGCACCACCGTGCAGCCTGCAGCCGCCACTAAGACGCTCACCGTATATCCCAACCCTGTTACCGGTTCCACCTTACGGATAGCAATGGAAGCACGGGTTGCTGAAAAGATCTATATCGATATCTGGAGCGTTAACGGCAGCAGCCCTGTACTGCACAGGGAATATGTTACCGGGGCAAAAGGCGGGCAGTTTATCAGCGTGGATGTTAGCCAGCTACCGCCGGGCACCTGGATCATCAAAGCCAGCGATGCCAATGGCATACCCAGGGGCAGCGCCAAGATCATACGCATGTAATAACAATAAATATACAGGGCTGATCCGGAGATCAGCCCTGTTTTTTTCTTTTGGTCTCAGTCGCTGACCTGGTTTCCCCGGCATTCAACAACAGCTTTGATTCAACGCATGTTGCCATTTCAGCATGTCTCCGTGGTGGACTTCAATAACCCGGCAGCCAGATCATTGGCGGCTTTTCAAGTGGTGGGAACTCCACTTTATAGCTGCATTTTGATGATGTTTTCTACACTGGTTGCCTTTCTTACAGGCCCGTCAGAAAATCCGGAATATGGCCATAGGTGGTTGTAAACCACAAGATTCGGGAAAATGTCGTTTGGGAATGGCAGGTACGGCATGGATATTTTGCACCTAATCAGCATTCGTTCATAATAAAATATTCATATTATGAAAAAGATGACAATTACAGGCCTGGTGCTCGGAATGTTCATTGCTGCTATTGGTTGCGGTCCCTCCAGTACAAGGGCCATAGGTGAAAATGTCGACCCTGACGTAACGAAGCTGGAAGATGCCAAAACCTATGGTTGGATCACGGATATCGACAACATACCTGACGCCCGTGCGTTTATAAGTCCAACCGGCATTTATGTATTTAACAATGAATCGGCCAGGGAAAGGATCAAGGATGCTATAGCATATGAGTTGAGCGCCCGTGGATATGAAAAGCAGGAGGCTACAGGTGGGGAGCCCGGCATAGAGGTTTCATTCCTGGTGCTGGAGCAGGCGGATACCTTGCGCAGAACAGGAGATTATGTGACGGTGCAGGGCGATGCGGTTATTCCCGAGGATAATGTAGAGCAGGTGCCTGTTATGCCCGGAACGCTTATTATTAATCTTACGGATGGCAAGACAGATAAAATGGTGTGGCAGGGGTTTGCCTCAGGAATAATTAAACCGGAAGATGTAAATGATAAGTCAAAGATCAGGCAGGCCGTTTCCTCTATATTCAGCCAGTTCAACCCCGATGCAATCAGCGGGGGATAAGCCGTTGTGCTCTTGCAAACAGGAAAATAAGGCAGCGTTAGTGCAACCTGGCGCTTACCGGCTTCATCATTAAAGCATCGAAAGCGGCTGCCACCGTGTCGGGATCAATCCCTTCCTTAAAGCTACTGATGTACTGATGCCGGGGATCGTCAGGTTGCAATCGCCACATCATGGTGCCATCTTCAAATATATGGTTGTAGCCCTGGGTATTGAGATGAAAGAATGCTTCCCAACCCCGGACGGCTACGTACACGGCTATCAGGTCGGCGCTGTGGTGGTATTTTCTTTTCCAGCTTTTTAAAAACAGTTCATAGGCCCGTGAAACCGGGTTCGAGGAGGGCTTTAGATCAAAGGTTGGCCGCCCGGTTTTAATGGCATTGGAAAAGTCGCCGCCACCGGTGAAAATGATGCGGGTAGGCCATTCTTTCGCCACGTATTGAACAGCGCCCGGGTCGGGCTTAAAATTTCCCCATTTCCCGGGATTTTGTTCGTAGGGGTATCTTCCTCCCATGCAAACCAGGTGCTTTACCTTTTTCCGGACCAGCTCTTTTCCATTCAATGGGCTGATGGTGTCCGGGGCGCTTTGCAGCAGGTAGGACAAATTGGTCAAATAACCTACGGTCACTATTACGACGCTCTGATCAGGTTGAGCGGCCAGGAGCTGCCGGTACAGCATAAGCGCATCGGGCGCTTCTTCTCCCAGCCCGATATCCTGGGGAAACTCTTCTGAAATTGCCCTGGCATACACGGAGTTGCGGTATACGCCCAACGTTTTCACCGCACCCACCGGGACATCCGGCCGGTGGCAAAAGGTGTTAATGGCATCTGTCGCGGGAACGGACCAGGGGTTCAGGCTGCATACCATGGTACCCAGGATCTCGGCCTCTCCAAGATCCGCCAGGCCATGCAACATGGCCAGCGCGCCTACATCGTCTACGTCGGACTCCATATCGGTATCAAAAATGATCTTAACAGGCTGGGCTATTGACCCGGTAGAAAAAAGGGATACGATAATAACTACAGACATTACCTTGAGAAAGTCCTTCATTGGGAGTGTTTTGGTCAACAGCGGTAAGATAAAGCAAAAAATCAGTTAAAGCATCCTCCAAAACCACCGGCCGCAAAAACAAAAATGCCAAAGGCAATAGTGATAACCTTTGGCATTGGTTTGTGTTTTACCTGTTAAACGCAATCAAGGGTGCAATCCAGGGTACGGCAACCGCAGGTGGTCTGATCAATGGATGTTAGACAAATACCTGCCTTCATTTGTTTGGGTTTGCTGAGATTGGAAATCTTGATCTTGGTCAAATGGAGTTTTTTCTGATTGGTGCTCTTTTTCATAAATGGATAGCATTTAATAAATAGTCCTCTCCTGTCTTTAGCTTGGGGCGCAATGCCATGGAGCGGTTGTTCAGCATATAATTATAGCTCCGGTAAGGGGCAGTTGGTCTTGTTAATTACAGGTGATTGTACAGGGTTAAAGGAGATCAACTCCAGGGGGAACAGCAAATGGGGGCCTGCCTTCATAGGGTTCAGCATTTGGGTGTTAAGAAATGAGTCGTGCTTACTAATTTATTGAAATTCTTTCAAATGTTGAAAAAATGTTTTACCAGGCATGCTTTATTTTACTTAGCAGGTAATGCAGGACCAGCGCAAGGATGGTCCAGTAGAAAGCAAACCCTGCGAGAAAAAATGGAGGAGGTGTATCCGGGTCCTGTTGTAAAAATTTGATAAAAGGCAATAGCGGCCCTATCAGTATAACCTTAACAGGAGATAGTATTGTGGATACCACCGCTTTCCAGGTTGTTTGCGATGATGATCCCAGGAAAGATTCCACGGGCTGATCCAGAAGCGAGATGGTGCCAAAGAGAAAGGCAAACGCGAAAATGAGGAAGATGGAAACAAATTTTATCCTTGAAGTTTTCATATGCGATCACATTTAAAGGTTAATTTTCCTTTGTGAATATCCTTTCAACCCCGAGGCGCTTCATGATCATCTGTTTTTTGGCTGCGTTGAATTCAAACGTTACCCCGTTGGTGCCTTCGATCTTGAATTTATCCTGTGCCGTTGCTTCGAGCGGTGCTGCAGACTCTCCTGGCGGCTGGATATAAAGCGTTGTGCCATTCCTGGTAATCGTAAATTTCACGGGAGCTCCCGTGGTAGCATAAACTCCGGTATATTGGTCCAGCACTTCCGTGCTAATGGCCACCGGCTCGAAAGCGGGGATATCAAAGGGTTTATTGTAGTAGATATCCATAACGCTTTTCATAATGTTTCCCACAGGGTAGACCTTCGCATTTGAAGTATAAGCGAGCGCCAGCTTTTCTTCCGGCATATAAGCAAGCCAGGCGCCATAGTTATCAGCTCCGCCTGTGTGGCCGTAGAAGGTTCTGCCGGCGAACAGGAAGGGCTCCATTCCTGATCCATCGCCGTCCCTCATTGTTTTCATCAGTTCGAGATGTTCCCGGGAGATCAGTTGCAGTTCAAACAGGGCATGGATGAACCTGGCCATATCATTTGGTGTGGAGATGATAGCGCCGCCGCCGAAAAGATTGCTTGGATGGGTTTCCGGCGTTTGTTTCCAGCCGCCGCTGTACCTGTAGGTAAGACTTTCATTTTTCTTCACATCAATGTTCCCGGTTGCAACATATGTATCATGGAGCCCGATCTTTGAGCTGATCCTTTCCTGGAGGTTCTCCCCGTAGGATTGGCCGCTTAGCTTTTCGATGATGAGTCCCAGGAGCGCATAACCGGAATTGCTGTAAGAATGCCTGGTGCCGGGCTCAAAATCAGGGGCGCCTTTGGAGATAATGCTGACTAATTCCTCCTTCGTTATTGGGACTGTCTTTGGTGCAGACCGCAATTTCCTGTCCTGGAGCGCATCATGTATCCCGCTGCGGTGGGCGAGCATCTGTGCGATAGTAATTTTCCCCGCATTCGGAATCTGCGGGAAGAATTTGTCCAGGTGATCTGTCAGCTTTAATTTCTTTTCTTCAACAAGCTGCAGGATCATCACAGCGGTGTACATTTTGGTGATGGAAGCAATCCGGTATTTGCTTGCAGCCGTTAGCGGTTGCTTGTCGTTTTCACTGATGCGGCCATAGCCGATGGACCGCGAGTACAGCACCTTGCCATCTTTGGAGATGACGAGGGTGCCCATTGCTTTATTTTTTTCTGCGAGCCGGTCAAAATACCGGTCCAGCTTTGCCTGGTCGAATGTCTGCGCATAGCCTGCGGTAAACATTGTCAATGTCAGTAACGACGCGAATAATATTTGAAGGTTCATGGATGCGATTTTTGGATGTAAAAAGTACTTTGTATTGCAAAGTTAATTGAATACTTTGAATTGCAAAGCACTTTTTGAGAGTGATGGGCTGAATTATCCTGAATCCTACGGGAGGGGTGGGGATAATGTTTGTCCTAAATTGAATGAATATTGTCATTTAAGACATGCCTACTCCCCGCTATCTTTGAGGAAATATAAAAATGATCAGAAATGTTAAGAGTTGCAATAAACGGGTTTGGAAGGATTGGAAGAATGACCTTCCGGAAATTATTTAACCAGGACAATGTTAAGATCGTAGCGGTTAATGACCTGAGCACGCCTGAAATGTTGGCTTATTTGTTGAAATATGATTCTGTACATGGCGTATTTCCGCATCCGGTGAGCGCTGGTCAGGGAGCGCTGATCATTAATGAACAGCAGGTCAATGTATATGCTGAGCGAAATCCTGAGCGTCTGCCCTGGGATAAGCTGGATATTGACATCGTGCTCGAGTGTACCGGAATATTTGAATCCAGGGAAAAGGGCTCATTACATCTGGCAGCCGGTGCAAGAAAGGTGATCATATCGGCGCCTTCGGATAATGATGTCAAAACAATAGTATTTAATGTTAATCATCATATACTCAGGAGTGACGACCGGATCATAAGCGCAGCATCGTGTACTACTAACTGCCTAGCTCCACTTGCCAAAGTTTTACATGAGCATTTTATAATTGTATCCGGGCAGATGAACACCATTCATGCTTACACCAATTCACAGCCGTTGATGGACGTACCGGATAAAAAAGCCGGATTCCGGAAATCCAGGGCCGCTGCCGACAGTATCATTCCATTTACAACAGGAGCAGCCAAGGCTATTGGACTTGTTATCCCGGAATTAAATGGAAAACTGGACGGATCATCCCAAAGGGTTCCTGTACATTCAGGCTCACTGGTAGAGTTGTATACAATTTTAGAAAAAGCAACTTCCCCGGAAGAAATTAATGACGTTATGAGAAACGCTGCAAACGCGTCTTTCGGGTACAATGAAGATCCCATTGTATCGCAGGACATTATTGGAACAAGTTATGGAGCTATATTTGATGCCACGCAGACAAAAATAACCGGAAGCGGCAGCCGGCAGTTGGTAAAAACTGCTGCCTGGTATGACAACGAGATGTCATTCGTTTCACAGATGGTCAGAACCATGCTATATTTCGGCGCTTTGTAGTTTTGGGCCGAAATTTTTTCTATAGATGCCCGGGCTGGTATTCAGGTGGCGCATGAATAGTCGCCGTAAGCCATTAGCGTTTACCAGCCCACAGGTTTGTGCCACCTGGTCCAGGCTTAAATTACTTTCTTCCAGGTATCGCCGGGCAGCTTCCACTCTTACTTTCTCTACATATTTCGCCGGGGAGATACCTGTTTCTTTCGTAAACACCCGCGAAAAATTTCTGCTGCTCATAGATAACCTGTCTGCCAGTCTCTCTACGGACAGGTCTTCACTTAAATGCTCCTGGATAAATTGAACGATCTGGTTTACAGGTAAATGATTGGTTGACTGCGTTATTAGCAACGTGCTGAACTGGGACTGATTCCCGGGTCGCTTTAGGTATAAAACCAGTATCCGGGCTACTTCCATTGCCACATCCCTCCCTACATCTTCCTCTACCAAACCAAGTGTCAGATCAATCCCGGTGGAGATGCCGGCCGAAGTATAAAAATTTCCGTCTTTTATAAAGATAGGGTCTCTTTCTACTGTTATCCGGGGAAACTGTAGGGCCATCTGATCGCATAGCATCCAATGTGTGGTGGCTTTCCGGCCATTCAGCAATCCTGTTTCAGCGAGAATAAAAGCGCCTGCACAAACCGATGCTATTCTTGTTTTGGGATGCTCTTTCGCAACAGATCTTAACCAATCCAGGATGCTTTGAGGAATATGTTGCTTATATATTCCCCGACCTGCAATGATAACAGTGTCTATTGAATAAAAAATACCGGAAAGTCCTCCTTCGCATATAACAGGCATTCCACACGAGGTTGGAACAATAGAAGTGTTATCCATTGATACCAGGTGTGTAATGTAGTAAGGCCTGTTTTGTTTGTTAGCGGATACCATACAATCATTAGCCTTCGACAAAACTTCCAAGGGCCCTGCAACGTCTAATATTGAAGTTTGCGGAGGTATTAATATTACCACGTGTTTCATGCGTATGAATGTAATTTAAATGACGCATTTTGTGGGGTCTTAAAAAGGATGAAAAGTTAAATATAAGACAAAGTATTGATTTGTAGATTTATCCCCGGAGAAACCTGCCTGAACAGTTCCTATGTTATGACACAAAAAAATGTGAAACCTGCGGATTTCACATTTTTTTGCTTTTGTTCCAATAAACGGCGTTTATAAAAGCATAGTTGGCAAAGCTTTCTTTGATCCTTATTTAACCACCGTTGCTTCCAGCTCTACATTCAGTGTTTCGTACAGGGCAACCACTTGCATCAGGGTAACTACCTGTTTCATTCCGTGCTTTGCAACAAAATCCTGGAATACGTCAAAACAGTTTTTGATAAACTCATCAGAGGAAGTCGTGTAAACTGTCAGCCTGACGATATTATGGCATTCGTAGCCCGCTTCACTGATGACGGTTTCGAGGTTCTGTATCGCCAATCCGAGCTGGGTGCGCATATCGGCATTGCTGGATGTGCCATCGGCGTGTACCGCAGCCTGCCCGGCGCAGTACAATGTTCCTGCTGTCTCTTTCACTTCTACGGCCTGTACGTAACTCCGTTCTTCCTGCCAGGTCCAGGGATTGATGATCCGCTTTTTCATTTACTTAAATTTTTGGATGTTAATAATTTGATGTATAGCGTTGATACAGTGCAAAGGTCCACGTTAAACATGAATTATACCTGTGATGTTTGTCACGATTATGCGATGCACCGGATCGCTAAAGGTTTTCTGTCCAGGAACGGGGTATAAAAAGGAGGAAGATGATATAAGCGGGCGCAATGCCTTCTTATTTTTGAAGGAGCTGACGCCTGACACGGCTCAGGGTGTCTTTAGTGATGCCAAGGTAAGAAGCAATGATATGTTGTGGGAAGCGGTGCAGCAGCTCGGGATAACAGGCGGCAAAATCTGTATATCGTTTGCTTGCGGTACCACTTATAGATGAGGTCAGCCTCCGCTGGTTGGCAATATTATTCCGCTCGTCAAGCTGGCGTATCATTTCACAAAAGGCAGGTACCGTCCTGATGAGGTCAAGAGTATTGGCCCTGTCGATCAAAAGCATTTCGGAGTCTTCCCAGGCATCGATATTATACAAGCTTGGCGTAACCATGACCCAGCTTTCCCGGTCACCCATCCACCAGCCTTCCACGCCTAACCGCACGTTGTGTTCATATCCCTTGTCATCCACCGAATACATCCGCATGGAGCCCTTTACAATAAAGGCAAAATGTTTGCACTGGTTACCAGCCTGCAGGAGATACTGTCTTTTTCTCAATTTGAACGGAGTAAATGCCTGGCTAAGCCGCATTTTTTCGTCTTCTGAAAGTGGATCAGCACTGAATTTTTTCAGGTAGTCAAAAAAAGCTTCGTTCATATTAACCTCGCGTATCTTTCTTATAATAAATGATAGCCTGGAATAGTCAATTGTTGTATAAACAAATATACTGATTAAAATGCGAACTGTCTTATCGCAAACGCCCCGGCAAACGTAGACATTTGTCTACTTTATTTTTCGACATATATCATCTTTCTCTTTTTGCCGGTTCCTGAACTTTGTGGAAGCTTGAACGAACCAGCGGCCTTACATCTGCCCCCGTAATTTTCAATTTTAGTAATTAATATACAAAATCAACAACATGTCAAAAAATGTGAAAACAGGCCTTGAAGCCCTGCTGCGTCCGGAGGACAGTATCTTAGTATTGATCGATCATCAGCCTTTCCAGTTCGCCAACCTGAACAGCCACGAACCAACGATGATCATCAACGCTGTGGCGGGAATTTCAAAAGCGGCAAAAATTTTTAATGTACCGACCATTCTGACCACGGTTGTAGAAGAACGTGGCGGTTTGATCATCCAACAGATCCAGGAAGTATTTCCGGAACAAAAACCCATCAACCGTACCCTCATTAATACCTGGCAGGACCCTGCTGTCACCGGCGTTGTGGCAAAAAGCGGCCGCAAGCAGCTAATCATTGCAGGCTTGTGGACAGAGGTTTGTGTAGCCATGCCGGCAATCCAGGCAGCAGGAGAAGGTTATGATGTATTTGTCATAACAGATGCCTGCGGGTCAGTTTCAAAGGAAGCGCACGATATGGCGGTACGCCGCATGGTACAACATGGTATTACGCCGATCAATTGGGTGGCGGTAGTCTCTGAATGGCAGCGTGACTGGGCTCGTACCGAAACAGCAGGTCCATTGGCCGGCCTTATGATAGCGCATGCCGGGGGAAGCGGGGTGGCATATGCCTGGGAACAGCAACTGCTGGCTACGCCTGTTCCTGCGGAATAATAAGTAATTTAGTAAAGTAACATCCTGGTAGATCCAGGGTGTTGCTTTTGTTTAACCAATCACTAATACGACCGCGAACAGGTTACAAGCAAGCCGTCATCCTGCATTTTATTTATAACAAGAATTTAAACGATCTCGCGATCAATATTAAACATGAAAAAGAAAAGCAGTTTTTCAACCCGGGGACAGAGAGCAGACATCGGCGACCTGGTCATACACCGGATACTGCCGAACAGGTATGCTGACGCGGTAGGGCCGTTCGTCTTTTTAGACCATATCATTCCAAAGATCCAGGAAAAGGTAAATAAAGAAGGAACCGGCGCACATCCGCACCGGGGCATCGCTACGCTAAGCTACATCCTGAATGGCGAGGATGAGCACTTCGATAGTGCAGGAAACTATGCCATAGTGCATTCCGGAGGAGTGCAATGGATGAATGCCGGGAGCGGGATCATTCACGATGAAACGCTGAATTATGACTCCCGGACTGATTCCAGGCTGACCCATGCATTTCAATTCTGGATCAACCTGCCTTCAAAGATCAAAGCAGGAAAGCCGGCCTACCTGGCCATTGAAGGCAATGAAGTTCCTTATAAAGAACTACCGGACGGGAAAGGATGGATAAAGGTGATCGTCGGTTCGTTTGAAGAATTAAGCTCTTCGATCCCAAATTATTCGGAACAATTCATTTACCATATCCATTTGGAGCCGGGCGCCGGTTTCGCCACCAATTTTGCCGATAAATTAGAGGTCGCCGCTTATTTACCTGTTCTACCGGCCTCCATAAATGATGAAAAATTCGATGCCGGTGATTTCATCGAATTTGACAGAAACGCAGGAAGTATAGCGTTGCTAAACGGGAACCAGGAGGCCGCTGACTTTATATTATTTGGCGGTGAATCCTATCAGGAGCCAATAGTCGCTGAAGGTCCATTTGTCATGAATTCCAAGCTGGAGGTCGCCAATGCCTACAGGGATTTTTATAACGGCAAGTACGGTAAGATAGATTATGAAAAGCAAAAATCGAAAGCTTAGTAAGCGACTCCGCTGGCATAAGCGCATCATATAAAAAATTCGAAGTACGGAGGATCGGATGTTGGTTTATACCATTGTATTGGTCGGATGGACCGGGGTGCTATTGCCGGGCGGCTTGTGGTGGAAGGGCGCTTTGCTTATGATGAGCTCAGGCCCGTGCGCTTTTGGAAAAAGGAAGATATATGCAACATTAACGTATGCTGCTTTGAAAATTAAGGAGGGCTTCCGGAGGTAATAGGAATAAAATATCTTTCCTAAGCGTTTTGCTGGCAAATTGTTGGCAAATTACAAAGGCCATCTCCGGATGGCCTTTGTAATTAATTGGAAATTAAGTGACCCCACCGGTACGTTTTTCGAACTTTTTTATGGAAGATTTAAAGCGGCTTGCAAGTATAGCTATTTGATAGCTAATTACTTGTGAGCCTTTTTTGTGCATACTTAATTCGTGAACCTGAAAATTGTGTTGTATGAAAAAATTAATGTGCGCCGAGGCCAAACAGATTGACCTCGTAGATTACCTGGCCTCATTAGGCCATCGGCCCCAAAAGGTAAGGAACCAGGATTACTGGTATTTATCCCCTCTACGGGAGGAAAAAACACCGTCCTTTAAAGTAAACCGCCAGCTAAATGTGTGGTATGATCATGGAACCGGGAAAGGTGGCGACCTGATAGATTTTGGAACCCTATACTTTGGTTGTAGCGTTAGTGATCTGTTGGACCGCTTGTCGCACCATCAACCCGCCCCATCTCTTTCTCTTCACCCGCCCACCCATGCCAGCCGTCAGCATTCCGGCCCCGCTTCTTTTGCTGGTGAAAGGAAAGATGCCAGCGGGAGCCGGATTGTTATTTTGGACGCACGTCCCCTGGCGGAACCGTCCCTGTTGGAGTACCTTCAAAAGCGATGTATCCCGCTGGAAATTGCCACCCGTTTTTGCAAGGAGGTGGACTTTCTTTTGTATGGCGAAAAGCGCACCGTGATCGGCTTTCGGAACAACGCGGGAGGGTACGAGCTGCGTAGCGGAAATTTTAAAGGGAGCAGTTCTCCCAAGGACGTTACATTTATTGATAACCATGCCGGAGAAATTACCGTTTTTGAGGGCTTCTTTAGCTTCCTTTCTTTCCAGACTATTAACAACAATCAGCAGGACACGGTGTCAAATTGTCTTATCCTCAATTCCCTTTCTTTCTTTGAGAAAAGCCGTCCCCTTATGGAACAACATGGAAAGGTACACCTGGTTTTAGATCGGGATGCTGCCGGCATTCACCACACTCAAAAAACCTTGCAGTGGGACCGTGATAAGTACCAGGACCGCAGCGATTTTTATCATGGTCACAAGGATTTAAATGAGTGGCTTGTTCACCATCACCACAGCCAAAAGGAACCCCAACGGCTGAGAAGAAGGCCCTGAAGTTTGGGTAGCCAGCTATGTTTTGGTTTAACCAAAACGGCTGGCTCACCTCATGCTACCGCATTCGGTGAGGAATTTTTTTCATGCTATCGCATTCAAAAAATAAAGTGAAGTAGGTTATGAAGGAGGAGAATGTACAAACAAAAAGGAACGTCGGCCGTCCCAGGAAGGCCGTTAAAAAAGATCAATTCCTGGCAATCAAATGCAGCCTTTACGAAAGGCGTATCATAGAAGCTAAAGCTAAAAACGCCAACCTTTCCGTATCAGAATATTTACGGGGAATTGGCATGGCCGGAAAAATTGACAGACGGGAAAAAGCATTGCCTAAGCAGGTATTGGCGTTGACCGGTACGCTCAATCACTTGGCCGCTAACCTGAACCAGATCGCCAAAAAGCGTAACGGGATAGAGGAATTAACCCCGCTGGAACGGGCAATGTTGAAAGTGCAATCGGGAGATTTAAAGGAGCTGGCCAGCCAGATTAAAATGTACTTCCAATGATCGGATATGTAGGAACGGGCAGCTCCTTTTTTGAATGTATCCGGTATTGCCTTCAGGATAAAAAGGAGCTTTGCGAAAAGCAGAAGCAGGAACTTTCTCTAAGGGATAACCTGCAGCATGAAAACCGGGCGGAAGTGTTGGCGTATAATCAATGCTTCGGGAATTTACGCGAGCTGACGGCGCAGTTTAAAGATGTTGCCAAATTAAGCGGGCGGGTAGAAAAACCGGTATTTCATTTCTCCCTGCGGCTGGCGCCGGGAGATACCCTGAACCGGAGTCAACTGGAAGAAATTGGGCGGGAATGTGCAAGGGAGTTCGGCGTGGATGATAACCAATATATCTGCGTGTTACATAAGGATACCAGGGAACAACATATTCATGTTGTAGCCAACCGGGTGGGCTTTGATGGCAAGGTTGCCAGTGATAGCAACAGTTATAAACGGATGGCTGTTCTTTGCCGCCGGTTGGAGAAACAGTATCATTTACGGGAAGTCCTAAGCCCCCGCGCTTTTCTTTCTCCTAAAGAGCGGTCATTACCCCGGCAGGATTCCCGGAAGATCCGGCTACAAAAAGACATCCGGCAAACTTTGACGGAGGTGAGCCATTTCAGTGAATTTGTGGATAGAATGAAAGAATTAGGATACACGGTTATTAAAGGCCGGGGCATTTCATTTATTGATGATAAGAAGGTAAAGACAAAGGGCAGTGAGGTTGGCTTTTCTTTGTCCAGGATAGAGCAGATACTCAACCTGAAGCAAAAGCTGGCTGTTAATGTAAAAGAACAGGAGCGGTACAAGCAGGCTATTGAGCGCAGTATGGCGCAACAACGCAATTATACCGCCGCGCAGCGTTTGCTACAGGAAACAAGGGCAGAAGGGCTATTAGAGCGTTCCCCCTTTATTCCTGTTATAAAGGAGGCCGCTAACCTGTTAGATGAACTTTTACAGCCGGAACAATCTTTTGATCCGATACCCTATGAACTAACGGCGGAGGGCTACAGGCGTAAAAAGAGGAAGGAAGAGGCCAAACGGAAGGGGCTACGTCGTTAACCATTAAAATGTAAATATTATGGAACCAAAGAAAAATATAGAAACCGTAGAAAGGGAGAGTTTGATGCTGGTATTGGAAGAATTTACCCAGGAGCAGGATAAGCACTCAAAATCTATAAATGACCTGGTTTCGGCTGTCAACAGTCTAACAGACAAAGTAAAAGATTTTGAGGGAAAGCTGGATAAGCCTAAATCGGTAACCGTTTCTACGGATACCAGGCCTATACAGGCAATTGTAAGGAAGGGCATCATAGATATGAAGTTAGCCGCTGCCAGTCAGCCCAAAAATGTGATACGAAAATTTCAGTTGTTACTTTTTCCTGAGCAGGATGTGAAATTATTTTATAAGATTGTTTTTGGCCGGTGGTTTCTTTGGTTGGCGGTGATGTTATTTCTCACTAACTCGTATAAATGGGGGATCCATTGGAATGACAATCAGAAGGAAATAAAGATACAGCGGCTGGAAAATGACAGGCTCAGTAGAGCATGGAACTACCTGTATGACAGTCAAGGGAGAAAAATAAAACAGGTAATGGATAGTGCCTATATCAAAGCAGGTAATTAAAATATCATTAGATTTTAATTATGTGTAAATAATAATAATTTTGTTAAATTATGTAGATGGCACTGGGATAATTTGTATATTCACATTCGTCGCCTTAAGCAACAGTTATTGAACCCTAACCTATGGCTTCACGACATCTACAAAGACAGAGATTATTAATTTTCTCAGGAACAGGCATATTTTATAATGATTGCTTAGAGGAACCCAATATTCGATTTAACTTTAGTCCATAACTTTAACAACGTATTTTCAATGAATATTTGCATTGGCTGGATCGCAATAAATTTCCTGTCTTCGCAAAAGGCAAGTGTTAACGATCATATTTGCAGAAATTAACTAAAAAGAAATCATGTTTGACATTATTCATAATACAGTGGTGGTAAAATGCCCCAACCCTTCTTGTAAAGCAAATATTCAACTCTCAGTTGGTAAAGTACCAGGCGGTGTAAACGATAGTGGTGGATGGATTTTGGAATGTGAAAGGTGCAAGACGAAATTTCCATATAGCGTAAAAAATCCTGATGACTATTCATCTGTTGAAAAGGGAGCAAAAATTTTAGACACTTGGGATAATGATATACCTGACTCAAAGAAAGAAGTATTAAAAAAACATGGCTTGGAGAGCTTTCCTAATGATTTCTCTTATGAGAATTTATTATTTACTCAAACAGGTGAGTATGAAAAAACTAGTTTTAACGATATAGAGGAAAACATTTTTTTCTGTCCAAAATGCAAAACGCATCTTGAACCAATACTTTATTCTCAACTCCCGAGTAAATTGCCCTCAATAAACAATGCTATAAAGGAGTATTTAAACTACTATGTTAAAGGGAGTGCCGGAAATCCAGATAGTATAATTGTCACAATAGACTATAAATGTTCTTGTGGGTTTGATACTAAAGCAGTATTATATAAAGCATTCAAAGAAAGTGAATTACCCATTCAGGAGGGACATGAATTAATTTTAATAGATGTTTTAGGAGCAGATTTAGAATATACGATTGATGGTATTTATAACAGAGACAATTGTCTATCAGTACTTCAAAAGCTTTTGATAAGATGGCAGGTTTACTATAATAGAGTTTTCTTGGCAGTTCCCTTTATTGGCTTTGACTTTAAAAATAGTGAGGCACAACGCGTTGAACTTTGGAATTGGATTTTAAAAAATACATTGCCACATAAGACAACTTTGTTAACACGAAAAGCGACGCTTAATTCTTTTCTTGAAGGCTCAGCAAACACTGGTTTAGACATAAATGTACTAAAACATTATGGGTTATTAAATCCGACCGTAGATGAATTAACAGAGAAAAAAGCCTTATTGAAAACTGATTTTCATGCTAAGTTTTATGCTGGCTTTGACAGAAAAAATGCCGAGTTATTAGTTGGATCTTTCAATATACACGAAGGTGGTTATGTGGAAAATATACATTTTAAATCATACGCATTTGGAGACTTTTTCTCAAAATACATATTGAAAATGAACATAATCTTTGACCCAAGAACTATTGATGAAGAGGGAGAGTTCTTATTTATCAATGAAAATACTGATGATAAAAGCTTTGTTCCAAAAGTTGAGAAATACACATCTTCAAGACGTGAAAAGATATATGAATTGATTATCAAATCATAAATGAAACAGAATAAAGAAAGAGCACCTGCTCCCAATCAATCACTGGAATTCAGCTTATTGTCCCAGCATGTTTCACATATTTCGATATCTTCATCGTCCTTTTTAAGGAATAATTCGCCGCATTCGCAACAATAGCAGAAATCAGTTTCATGGCTTTGAACCCCACAATTGAAACAAATGAACTCGTCATTTTTTTTTACCATTGTATCTGTGCATTCACAATAAGGGCAGTCATATACAGGAAATTCACCACCATGCATTGCTGCTATATGAGCGCTTTCATCTAAGATATTTTCAGCGTAAAGGACTGCTATGTTCTCCGGAGCATCCGTGTATCCACAGAATGCACAGTGTTCCTCATTAATAATTAACGCAGGTTGCCTGCACATAGGACAAATTTCAATTTTCCCTTTTTTTGCTGCTTGAGTCAAAAGTTCTTTTATTTGAGCAGTTCTTAATTTTACGTATTCACTAAACTTGCCCTGAAGTTCTCTTAGTTCATCAATATAGTTCTTCGCACTTATTGACAAATGTTTTCTTTCGAAATTGGTATTTACAAAGTTTAATACTATACTGAGTACTTTAGAACATACGGATCTAACTGCTTGAACATTAATTGTAAATTCAAAATGTTGAATTTTATTTCGGAGGTTACGTAGGTCTTTTAGGATTCGTATATCCTTATCGGATATTTCAATTACGCAGATATTTACCAACCTGTTTAAAATGGTTTCAAAATCAATACTTTTAAAGTCTCCTGATGATAGTAGAGAGTATTTTGCTTGGTTTATATTGTCAAATATCAGCGTCCAATGTTCTCGTCTTATTCTGTCTTTTAGAATAAGTTCAACTCCTGCTGAAAGATGTAATATAGCATATTTGTATGCTGTAAAATCATGTTCTTTTATTATATGTTCTGTACCAGACTTGACATAATCCAAACCATTTTCAAGTATGTCAAATTTCAAAGTATTTTTGGACATATTTAAATCGTCATTAGGTTAGGTCGGAAGTATCTTGCATTTCGATTAACGTCTGAATACAATTTTAGCTCTCGAGCCGTTGGTTCAGATTGTCATTTGCAGATTACTTTAACTTCTTGTTTTTCTGCCTCCTACTCGCCTCAATCACTAATTTCGCTACTACCACATCATCCACACCAATCAGCTCTGCCATTTTCATTATCTCTTTCACGGTAAACCTCCCGCAATCCGCCTGCCTTTTCGTGAAATTGTTGTAATTTATACCTAAATGTCTCGCCATTGTAGACGGCGGCATAATATCAAAAATCTTATTGAAATCGCTGATCCCGCCCCGTTCTATGAGTTCCTTAATAGCATTATATCGCTTATCCTTTGCCATATAGTTAAAGTAGCAAAAAATATTGTAAAGCATAATGAAATGATTATTAATAGTAATCAAAGTGTTTAATTATCATTATCAAATTGATTATCATTAGTAGCGTTTCCTTTTAATTCTTCCTTATCTTTGTGGTGTTGTGGGGCCTGACACACTGTTTTCAGGCATACCAAGGAAAATATTAGCTTTGCGGTTCTTCATAAATGAACTATCCGCATTGCCATCGTTCTCGTCCCGTACGCCGTCGGAAGCCCGGGATTGAGTAGGGCGATGCCTGCACCTAATGGCGCAGGCTCGCTTGTTGATGACCTGGGCTTCCGACGGCGTACAGGCATCGCAAGTTGAGTCCTGCGCTCTTTTTTTGCGCAGCACCTAACTATTATCTAACACTTTCAAATCTGCTTGCTATGAAAAGGATAATAGGCGCAGTGCCGGATAATATGCTAAAAGACATTCACCTGAAGCTGACAGCACTACCTAACCTTTTCAGGGACAAGGTAGGGGAGGAATGCTCCTGGAGTACCCCGACTTTTTACCGTGAGCTGAGGCATGTTACAACAATAAGCAACGCCGAAAGGGAAAAGATAATGGACGTATTGGATGAAGTCTTTAATGAGGTATGGGATTATTGCGGTAGATATCGCAGGCCCAGGAGGTAATAGCATACCCGTAATGAAAAGCCTGTTCGGATGGAAGCACTTTACATAGAGGATAACCCAATAGAGCAACGGCTAATATCCCTGTATATGGCGGATATGAGTATAAAGCTGCACCTGGCTGGTAATGGTTCAGACGGGCTGGCTATAGCTTGTAAAGTTCTTCCAGCCTTTATTATGATGGACATGGTTATCCCGGACATGGACGGGGAAACCTTATTGAAGCTGCTGAAAGAAGATCGGCAGTTACAGGATATACCTGTGATTATTATGACGGCTGATCTTTTGATTGATAAAAAGGTAGACGTTTTCGGGTTGGGCGCTACGGGCTGCCTGATCAAACCGGTAAGTAAAAGTGATATAGCGGGTATACTGAGGCAATTGTTTTAAGCTATAAAACAGAAGTTCTTTGACATATTGGATTTAAGGTAACGGACGATTAAGCCTGTTAATAACAGGAGATAGGTATTTGCATTGAGGTTTAAGAGGGCAACAATTTCATATCATATAGCGAAACTGGGTTTCTACCCGGTTTCATTAAAATTAAACGGAGTTCATTCTTAATCATTGTAAAAGGGATGTAATACGGCAGTGGCAAAATGTTCTAACGACAATATATCTGTATATTTGTATTCATAAAATTTGAATTTAAGAGAAGTTTTAATTAAGCTATTCACATAGCGTTGATGCGTGCGGAAATCTTCTTCAGATATAATCCCGCTTTTAATCCATTCTGCCTTTACTTTATTACTCAACACACCGATTTGCATTCCTATTTCTCTGAATCGTTGCTCAAGTAATTTCTTATTAAAAGTATGGCTACGAAAATCAGAGGCAAGCTCTCGCATCCTAATTTTTCCCTTGCGGCTGGTCTGACCAACGTATAAGTATTCTCTCGTCGAGGAATCTGGTTCTTTGAATATTATGTATAGGCCGTCACTTTTAACTGTGAGCACATCGTTGTATAATAAAGTAGGGCTATTTAATGCTTGGAGGAGATGATTGTTTAACCAGTTTATTCTTTCGTTGATATGAGTAGTAGAATTATTTTTCATAGTGGGTGGAGTTAAATTATTTGCAGGATTATATTAAAAAATTCCACGCAGCATGGGAAAATGTATCGCAATTTATAATAGTATAAAAAGAAATTACAATAATTTTTCTACATACCTTTTCACTTCCATTCTGTCATACTCAGGAAAGGATATCTTTAAAATAATGCTCAATAAAACCCACGTTTCAGGCTGTTTCCATTCAAATACCGGAAAGCTCAATAACCCTTTCGGATGCCGTTTCCTGATCAAAGCTACCAGCGGAATATAAGGCGGGGCGTAATAGACAGCATGTTCTATCATTTTAGCATATAGTGCCGGTTTCATGCCATCCTTGAACGTTTCTACGATCTGGATAGCCGTCAGGCTGTCGGAGATGGCCCGTACTATACCGGCATATCTGGGCAATCCTTCATCCATAAAGAAAGTGACCATGTAGTCTTTGAATGGCTCATCTATAAGGTCTAACAGGTCGGTACAGTAATATTTGTAGTCCTCGGAGAATTTATCCAGGCTAAAGCTGTCGGCATTTTTCTCGATAATATATTCAATCAACCGGCTTTCCTGCTCTTTGATTTGATCAATATTGGTTTCCAGCTCCGCATACTTGGGCTGGGCAAACAGGTCAAAGTAATAGCTTTTGAAGAATATGGATTTACGGTCAAAGGTTACCTGTATGTACAGCGGGTGCATATCTTCCCCGTGAAAAGCAACGGGCTTGATCCGTTCATTAAAGTAAGGCTTGTAGGTAACTTTATATGTCTTTGCCAATCTTAACCGATTTTTACTTTGCTACTCACAATTTACAAAAAAAGTTTTACCAAATTTGGAAATTAATCAAAACTTTACTATATTAGTATCCCAACCCTTCCCATCACCCACCCACCCGTTCAAATAATGTGCTGATTGATAATGTGAAAATGATAACGAATGAAGGGAAAAATGACGCCGGAGGAAGCAGTAGCAATACTGCGAAGGCATGGTTTACAGGTGAGCAGGGAACAGGCCGTTTTGATCTTGGAATTTGTTTACGCTATGGCAAAAATCGCTGTAGCTCAATGTTTAAGAAATGAGGATAGCAGATTTATACATCCGGGTGAGCACGGACGAACAGGCGGAGAAAGGATATAGCCAGCGTAACCAGGAGGAAATGTTGCGCAGGTACTGCGAAATACACGCCATCCAGGTACGCAGGGTAATATTTGAGGACCATTCCGCCAAGACCTTTGGCCGCCCTGAATGGCAAAAGCTGCTGTCTGATTTGCGTAAGCGCAGGGGCCAGACAGATGTAATCCTGTTTACCAAGTGGGACAGGTTCAGCCGTAATGCCGGGGATGCCTACCAGATGATCAGCATACTTGCCAAGCTGGGGGTGGATGTGCAGGCAATAGAGCAGCCGCTGGATTTAACCATCCCGGAAAACAAGATGATGCTGGCTATTTACCTTGCCGCTCCCGAAGTGGAGAATGACCGGAGAGCCTTAAATACCTTCTTTGGTATGCGCAGGGCGAAAAAGGAAGGCCGGTGGATGGGGACAGCGCCGATTGGTTACATAAACAAGGTAACTGATGACGGTAAGAAAAAATATATAGCTCCCAAATATCCCGATGCTGACATTCTTCGTTGGGCATTTGAAACAGTGGCGAAGGGAATATTTACTACTGAACAGGTTTGGAAACAGGTAAAACAAAAGGGCCTGAAGGTTAGCAAAAATGGCTTTTGGATCATTATCCGTAATCCTGTTTACTGCGGGAAGATTTTTATTCGCAAGTACAAGGAAGAGGAAGCCCATTTTGTAAAGGGCCAGCATGAGCCTATTATTTCAGAGGCGCTTTTTTATGAAGTGCAGGACGTACTGGACGGAAGAAGAAAGCAACGCGGTACGCAAATAGTAGTACATGACGATTTGCCGCTACGTGGTTTTCTAATTTGTCCCCGTTGCGGGCAGTTGTTAACCGGCAGCGCGTCCAGGGGCAAATACAGATACTATCATTATTACCATTGTACATCTTCCTGCGGTTGCAGATATAATGCGGATAATGCAAATAAGCTGTTTGTGGTAGAATTGAAAAAACTGGTACCTCACCCCGGTATGGCGGAGATATACAAATCCGCGATTATCGGTGAATATGACAGCCAGACCCAAGACCACATGGATGGCTACAGGGGGATGCTGGAACGTCTGGAGGAACTAAATAAAGAGCTTGCCAAAGCCAGGCGGTTGATGCTGAAAGAGGAGATCACAGCGGCCGAGTACCGGGAAATAAAAACAGAATACCAACCCGAAATAAACTCCCTGGAAGCACGATTATCGAACTATACCGCCCCGGTTAGTAAGATTGACGGTTTGGTCAATAAGGCCGTAGATAACGTTTCAAAGCTGGATTGTCTGTTTGAAGAGGGAACGATTGTCGAAAAGCGGGAGATCGTGAGTTCGATATACCCGGAAAAATTGACTTTTGACGGATTTAATTATCGAACTCCTCGCCTCAATGAGGCTGTTCGCCTTATATGCGCCATGGACGCGGCTTTTCGGCAAAAGGAAAAGGGACATTCCAGCAAATTTTCTGAAATGTCCCCAGAGGTGACCCCGTAGGGACTCGAACCCTAGACCCGCTGATTAAGAGTCAGCTGCTCTACCAACTGAGCTACGGAGTCAGTTTCCTTTTTGACAGGGTTGCAAATTTAAGACCTTGATTTAAAATTCACAAAAGTTATTTAACTTAAATAAAAAAACGGACATTTTCCGTAAAAAGGAGCATCATATGGAAACAGCTTATATAGTAGCCGGCTATCGTACCGCGGTAGGCAAAGCCAAACGCGGCGGTTTTCGCTTTTACCGGCCAGACGACCTGGCCGTAGATGTTATTACCGGCCTGCTGAAGAGCGTACCCCAGTTGGAGCCCGGCCGGGTAGACGACCTGATCGTGGGCAATGCGGTGCCCGAAGCAGAGCAGGGCCTGCAGATAGGCCGCATGATATCTGTCCGGGCGCTGGGGGAAGGGGTACCGGGCATGACGGTCAACCGTTACTGCGCTTCCGGCCTGGAAACCATTGCCATCGCCACCGCCAAAATACAGGCCGGCATGGCGCATTGTATCATTGCCGGCGGTACCGAAAGCATGAGCCTGGTGCCTACTGCCGGCTGGAAAACAGTACCCAACTACCAGGTAGCCAGCACCACGCCGGATTATTACCTGGGTATGGGTCTTACCGCAGAAGCCGTAGCCAGGGAGTATAAAGTGTCCCGGGAGGAGCAGGATGCCTTTGCCCTCCGTTCTCACCAGAAAGCGCTGGAAGCCATCAAAAATGGCTATTTCAAAGAAGGCATTCTCCCCATTTCGGTAGAAGAAGTATATGTAGACGGGAAAGGGAAGAAGCAAAAGCGCTCCTATACCGTGGATACCGACGAAGGTCCCCGTGCCGACACCTCACCGGAGGCGCTGGGCAAGCTGAAACCGGTGTTCGCCGCCGGCGGCTCCGTTACCGCGGGCAATTCTTCGCAAACATCCGATGGGGCCGCCTTTGTGATCGTCATGAGCGAAACCATGATGAAGGAGCTGAACCTGAAACCCATCGGCCGCCTGGTAGCCTGTGCTTCCGCCGGCGTACATCCCCGCATTATGGGTATCGGCCCCGTGGCCGCCGTGCCCAAAGCCCTCAAAATGGCTGGCAAAAGCCTGCAGGATGTAGACCTGGTGGAGCTTAACGAAGCTTTTGCCTCCCAGTCGGTAGCCGTCATCCGGGAGCTGGGCATGAACCCCGATATTGTCAACATCAATGGCGGGGCCATCGCCCTGGGGCACCCCCTGGGCTGTACCGGCGCCAAGCTCACCGTGCAGATACTGAATGATCTCAAACGCCTGGACAAGAAATATGGCCTCGTCACGGCCTGTGTGGGCGGCGGACAAGGCATCGCCGGCCTGATAGAACGGATAGATTAATGCATTGCCATAAATTGCAACCGGCTGTTACCGTAAAGGTGATGGCCGGTTTTCTATTGTCCCGGAATGAACAGCCGTGACCGGAAGCGGACACTCCCTGTCCCGGTAACGCACCTATGTTTTTGATTATCAACAGCGCATTACTCTGGCATTGCTTTGGTGGTGCCCCATATTTATGCTACAGAACTATTTCAGGATCGCCATACGGAATCTGCGCCGGAACAAGCTGTTTTCCGCCATCAACATATTTGGCCTGGCAATAGGTATGACCTGTTGCATGCTTTTATGGATGTACATCCGCAGTGAGCTGCTGTACGACAGGCACCAGCAGCATGCCCGGGAACTGTATTTCCTTAAAAGCAAAGGCGGAAGCCTCTCCGGCGGGGATCTCCATGACCTGACCACCATCTCCGGCGCATATGGCCCCGCCCTTAAAGCGGAATTCCCCGAAGTGGCCCAGGTGGCCAGGCTCTGGGAAAATGTGATAGACTCCAGGATATTGCTGCAGGTAAAGGAAGCCGACCAACCGGTACGCTCGTTCTATGAAACCAGGGGATATAATGTAGACAGCACCTTCTTCGACCTTTTTACTTATCATTTCACGGAAGGCAGTCCTGCCACAGCTTTGCGCGACCCTGATGCCATCGTATTATCCCTGCCGCTGGCCCGCAAGCTCTTCGGGAATGCGACGGCCCTGGGCAAAACCATCACAGTAGGCGGTGATACCGGCGGCGGCGCGCTGTTTAGAGTAACGGGGGTATACAGGGATGAAAGCCATCGCTCGCATATCAACGCCCGGTTTTTTGTACCGATGTCCGCCGGCTGGGTAGGGGAGTTCCTCCGCAGCCGTCCGCTCAACTTCTCCTTTAACAATATGTTCGTGACCTACCTGCGCCTCCGTCCCGGTGCAGACGCCCAAAAGCTGGAAGGCAAGTTCCCGGCTTTTATGGAAAGGCATGCCAATAAAGACCTGGCGGCGGCGGGCTATACGAAGCAGCTCTCCCTCTTACCCGTAACGGATGTGCACCTTTACGACAAGCTGGATAATGTGGTGACGCCCACCAGCAGCAGCACCTATCTCTATATCCTGGGCAGTATTGCCCTGCTTACGCTCCTCATTGCCTGCATTAACTTTATGAACCTGTCCACCGCGCGCTCCGTGCGTCGCGCTGCCGAAGTTGGCGTCCGGAAGGTAATGGGTGCAGACAAAGGGTCCCTGGTCAGGCAGTTCCTGGGGGAAGCCGTTCTCCTGGCGTTCGCGGCCTTGCTAATGGCGGTGTGCATGGTGCTCCTGGCGCTGCCATTGTTCAATCAACTGACGGATAAAACACTCAGCGCCGCTGTACTGCTCGCGCCGGATATCCTGGGAGGATTTGTGGCCCTGGCGCTTTTAACGGGCCTGCTGGCCGGCAGCTATCCAGCATTTTACCTTTCTGTTTTCAATCCTGTGCAGGTGCTGAAAGGAAGGTTTGTCAATGCGATGTCCGCTGTCGCGCTGCGCAGGGCCCTGGTGGTATTCCAGTTTGTGATTTCCATTGGCCTGGTGCTGGCCACCCTGATGATCCGGGAGCAGATGCAGTTTCTGCGCAACAAGCCCCTGGGTTTTACAAAAGACCAGCAGATCGTCATTCCCCTTCGCACGGAGGATGCGCACAACGCCTATACGCCGCTCCGCAACAGCGTGCTGCAGAGCCACCTGGTAGCCGGTGCAGCCGGCGCCATGTCCTATCCCGGTATTTTCAACCCGCAGAATTTCAGTGTGCACAAGGCGGAGGAAACAGTGGCGGAAGGGAAGCATATCAATGCCAACTGGGTGGCTCCCGGTTTTATGCAGATGATGGGCTTCCGGCTATTGCAGGGGCGCATGTTTTCCGAAAAGTTCATGAGCGATACCAGCGGCCGGATCGTGGTGAATGAAGCCGCGCTGCGGGAGCTGTCCATACCGCCGGATAAGGCCATCGGGCAAAAGCTGAAGTGGGAGCTAAAAGAGCAGGTGTCCGAAACCTACGAGATCGTAGGCGTGGTAAAGGATTTTCATTTCCAGGACCTGCGCCATCCCATCCGGCCCTACCTGTTCTTCCTGAGCAGGAATGACTACTATAACTACCTGGTGGTACACGTACAGGCAGCGCGGGTAGATGAAGCGCTGCAGTTTTTATCCCGCCAGTGGCAGACCCTCTGCCCGGATGAGCCTTTTGAGTATACTTTCCTGGACCAGGATTTCCAGCATAATTACCAGGCAGAGGCCCGCACTTCCCGTATAGTCAGCTCGTTTACTGCCATTGCCATATTCATCTCCTGCCTGGGACTGCTGGGTCTGGCCGCTTTTGCCGCCCAGCAGCGTACCCGCGAGATCGGTATCCGCAAAGTGCTGGGCGCATCCGTGTTAAATATTACCGCCATGCTCTCAAAGGATTTTATCCGCCTGGTGCTGATCGCCATATTGATAGCCAGTCCGCTTGCCTGGTACTGCATGCACCGGTGGCTGGATGATTTTGCCTACCGGGTGCAGATCAGCGGCTGGATATTCGCAGCAGCCGGCGCTTTTGCCGTGATCACAGCATTGCTGACGGTAAGCACACAGGCTGTACGGGCCGCGCTGATGAACCCCGTGAAGAGCCTGCGGTCAGAATAGCAGGGCGTTGTTAAAAGCAGCATGTCGTATCTTGCGTGAAAAACAACGTATGTTGATTCCCGTATTGAAGGCCATGTTCCGCCGCGACCTGGAAAAGCTCAAAGAAGAGATAGCTGCCTACAACAGCGAGCAACAGCTCTGGCATATAGAAAAAGGGATCGCCAACTGCGGCGGTAATCTCTGCCTGCACCTGGTCGGTAACCTCAATGCTTTTATCGGCGCGGAAATCGGTAAAACCGGCTATGTCAGGAACCGGCCGGAAGAGTTTTCCCTGAAAGATGTTCCCAAACAGGAGTTGCTGGAAAGGATAGCTGCTACTGCCGATGTGGTGGACGCCGCACTGGACCAGCTTACAGACGCCGACCTGGATAAGGAATATCCCTTAGTGGTGTTCAAAGAAAAAATGTCCACCGGCTATTTCCTGGTGCACCTGGCTACGCATCTGGCGTATCATTTAGGGCAGGTGAATTATCACCGGAGGCTGCTGGATGAGGGAGTGTGAGCCTGTCGACAATGGCAAGGGCTATTCGTGATCTGTATGTTTTAATTGTTCTTCCAGTCTGGCAATAATAGCTTTCATTTCATCAATCGTGGAGCGAATGTCAGTACGAGCTTCTGTTTGAGGACTAATGGACCAGACTACCTTCCACATTTCCAGGATATCTTCGGCGTCCAATGGTATGATCGGGTATTCATCTTTAATGGTTTGATTATCCGATAGCAAAAAAATCTTTCCTTCTTCTTTTACACGATTAAAAGCCCGCTTTACTAAAAGGCCATCCTGCTTGGTTACTACTACATAGGGTTGATTACTTTTTATACGGGAACGGCTGGCGAATTGGCATATGACAATATCTTTATCATGATAAGTAGGATACATAGAGTGTCCATTCACTTCAAACATACGGTAAGTACCATCTTTTAACTGAGGCAAGCTAAAAGCCGGCAAGGAGGCTATAAATTCAGGGTCGGCATACCCGCTCAAATAACCGGCTGCGGCTTTTACATTAACGTATAGGACATTATCCTTTCCTTCATTATCTACGGTAACTATTGTGGGAATGTCGTTGTCAGGCAGGGAAAGATTATCAGATACCAACATTTTCCCCTTTCCATGAAATAACCAGTTGCAATCCAACTGATCAAATTTTGATAAGGTCTTGTAAAGTGTAATGGGGCCAACTTTAGTTCTGCTTTTTATTAATTCTGTAACCATTGACTTACTAACACCGGTCCGCCTTTCAAAATCGGTTGCATTCTTAATTAACCCTTTTGATTCGAGATACTTGTAAAATTCTATGAATCTTTTGGTTACACTTTCCATTTAAAAAAATGTACAGAATACTGTATTGTTATTGGGCTATTTTACAGAGTATTGTATATTGCATTGAGAAAGTAAAGATGTATAACATATTTATTTACAATAGTAAAATACAAATTCAATAATGATCACCTAGTTGTCAATGCGATAATACGAATAATTTTCGGAAGAAGTAAAAGCTGACCAGCTACAGGAGTAGACCGAAGAGGAGTGTGATTGTATATTAACAAATAATGGTACTATATTAACAATATATAAGAAGACGGTAAGTGCTTAATAATTAATGCATTGATAAATAGATAGATAGTTATGTTAACGACTTGTTAACAAATATATGTTCCAGATTGTTTCGTATTGATATTGTGATTATCATTTTGCAAATTTATATTTGCATTAACCAGGAGTTAACAAATGGTTGGTTTTATTTTGAGAATTTTATTATCAAAATAAAAACCCTTGAGTAGAAACCCAAGGGTATTGCTTAAGTGATACGAGTGTTGCGGAATTTGTTATTCTTTACTTCGCCAAAAGAAGAACAACGAAAACATCCGGCGAAACCGGAATGAAAAAAATCCGACACTTTTTTTGCGCCTGTTAACAGGCGCATCTTTTTTTGTTTTCATAGTTATTACTGAGTAAGGGGAATGTTAAGTCCCTTATTCAGTTTTTTTATCTCAGCACAGCCGAGAAATCAAATTATTCCGCAACAAAAAAAGATCATCAAAAATAAAAAAGAACCCATTTTGAACAAAAAGAAATTTCTCAAGTAAGAGGTAAATTACCCTAAGACAGTTGACTGATGCTCATTAAGATGAGAATTTTTTTTGCATAAACATTTTTCCACCAAAATATTGCTCACCGACAATGTAACAGCGAGAGTTTTTACCTTAATAAAAGCGGAGAAAATCAAAAAAAGTACTACTTAAAGTAGCCTCTTTTTTAAAATTCTGCGCTTCAGACATTTTGGTTCACAATAGTATACAATTATCACCATTGTCATCGTTCCCACACGCCTTTACTTCCTTCTCCATTTTTTCAAATAAAATAATCCCTATAAATTAAAAAATTTACTAATTTGGTGCCGTTATCTATATCGCCATAACATAATCCGCTATAACCATATCCTGTAACAATATGGATCGCAGACAATTCCTCACTTTATCCCCTGCCCGCCGGAAAACGGTGAAAGCCTCCTTTGGCCGTACCACTACCGGGATCAGTCCTTATACCGGCACCTTTGATACGCCGCAGGCAGTGCATTTGCTCAAACGTGCATTGTTCGGCGCCTCACCGGCAGATCTTGCCTGGGCAAAAGGAATGACCATGGACCAGGCTGTAGACGCCCTGCTCACACCGCAGGCTACTGCCCCGCAACCGCCCGTCAACAACTACGGTAACGACGCTACGGGTATCGCGCCCGGCGCTACCTGGGTCAACTCAGCGTCCTACACGGATGATGATGAGCTGGACCAGAATCGTCGCAACTCCTATAAAGCCTGGTGGCTGGGCGTAATGCTCAACCAACCCAGAAGCATACACGAAAAAATGGTGCTTTTCTGGCACAACCACTTCGTTACTGAAACGCAAACCGTAACAGATCTGCGGTATGTGTATAAATACAACGCCACCCTGCGGCAATATGCCCTGGGCAACTTTAAGACCATGACAGAGGCCATTACTCTGGACCCTGCCATGCTGATATACCTCAACGGTTACCTGAACGGCAAGGAAGCCCCGGACGAGAACTACGCCCGCGAGCTGCACGAGCTCTTTACCGTAGGTAAAGGACCGGACTCCCATTATACCGAGGAGGATGTAAGGGCCACTGCCCGCGTGCTCACCGGCTACCGCGTGGATTCTAATACCATTACCAGCTACTTCGACAGCACCCAGCACGATTTTACCAATAAAAAACTGTCTGCGTTTTATGGCGAGCAGCAGGTAACCGGCAGAACCGGGCCCAATGGCCGCCAGGAGCTGAATGACCTGCTGGATATCATCTTCTCCCAGCCGGAAGCCGCCAGGTTCATCGTGCGGAAGATATACCGCTACTTCATCTACTACAAGATAGATGATGCGGTGGAGCAGAACGTCATTGCGCCGCTGGCAGACATTTTCCGCAACAACAATTATGAAATACTGCCGGTGCTCAGTACCCTGTTCAGGAGCGAGCATTTCTACGATCCCCTGAACATGTCCTGCCTGATCAAAAGCCCCATCGATTTCTGCGTGGGCCTCTGCCGGGAGTTCAGCGTGCAGTTCCCGCCTGCTTCAGACTACAGCATGGCGTACGATGCCTGGCACTACGTGCAGGATACCGCCGCCCGTATGCTGCAGAATATCGGCGACCCGCCGCTGGTAGCCGGTTGGGATGCCTATTACCAGGAGCCGCAGTTCCACGAGCTGTGGATCAATACAGATACCTTCCCTAAACGCAATATGTTCTCCGATATGCTGGTCAGCGGCCAGGGCGCCATGGGATTGAGCATAGATGTGCTGGCCTTTGCAGACCAGTTGTCCGATCCTTCTGACCCGGTAGCGCTGGTAAAAGACTCCCTGGACCTGCTGTATCGTGTAGACGTTTCCGATAACCTGCGCGACTTCCTGAAAAACAACATCCTGCTCAGCGGACAGAATCCTAACAGTGACTATTACTGGACCAATGCCTGGCTGGCTTATAAAGGTAGCCCCGGCGATGCCAACCTCAGGGGAGTAGTGGAATCACGCCTGCGGGCATTGTATAAATACATCATGAATTTGTCTGAATACCAATTATCCTGACCTTCTGAAAGACCTCTCAATATGCGTAGAAGAGAATTTCTCAAATATACTGCGTCCGCCACCGTACTGCCATCCTTCATTGACGGCTTCTCGGTAAAGGCATTTGCCGCATCTCCGCTGCTGTCTGCCTTGCAGGGCGCTGCTACGGACAATGACCATGTGCTGGTAATGATACAGCTCACCGGCGGTAATGATGGCCTGAACATGGTAATTCCCCTGGACGTGTACGATAAATACCAGGCTGCCCGCGCCAACATCGCTATCCAGCAGGGTCAGGTGCTTCCCCTGGTCAACAATATAAAGACAGGCCTCCACCCGGCCATGACAGGCATCCAGGAGCTGTACAACGATGGCAAGGCCTGTATCATACAGAGTGTGGGCTATCCATCTCCCAACTTTTCGCATTTCCGCGCTACGGACATCTGGATCACCGGCTCCAATGCCAACGAGGTGCTGACCACCGGTTGGGGAGGCCGTTATCTCAACTTTGAGTATCCCAATTTCCCGGAAGGTTTCCCGAATGCCGATGCGCCGGACCCGCTGGCCATCCAGATAGGTTCCATCATATCGCCGGCCTTCCAGGGCCCGGCAGCCAATATGGGTGTGGCCATTACCAGCGCTACCGACTTTTACGACCTGCTGGAAAATCCCCAGCAGGACCCGGTGCCCAACACGCACTGGGGCGATGAGCTGACCTACATACGCCTGATCGCCAAACAGGCCGATAAATACAGCGATACCATCAAGCTGGCCGCCAGCAAGGTGACCCAGCAGGGACCTTATCCCGATACCAGCCTGGGAAGGCAGTTGAAGATAGTGGCCCGGCTGATAGCGGGCGGTTTAAAGACCCGCATGTACATGGTAAGCACCGGCGGTTTCGATACGCACGCCAGCCAGGCTAATGCGGGTGATACCGCCACCGGCCTGCACGCCAACCTGCTGGGCGGTGTGAGCGATGCCGTGAAGGCATTTATGGATGATCTTACACGGCTCAAGGCCTCCCGCCGCGTAGTGGGCATGACCTTCTCCGAGTTCGGCCGCCGTATCAAATCCAACGGCAGTATGGGCACGGACCACGGTGCGGCCGCGCCGATGGTCGTTTTCGGGGATTATGTGCTGCAGGGCGTGCTGGGCAACTCGCCCAACATCCCGGACGCTTCCTCCGTGAACGATAATATTCCCATGCAGTACGATTTCCGTTCGGTATACGCCTCCATACTGGAACAGTGGTTCTGCGTAAAGGAAGCCGACCTGAAAACCATCCTGCTGGAAGATTACCAGCGCCTGCCTATTGTGAGCGGCATCGCCTGCGGACTGATCACCGGAACAGACGATATCAACCAGAATGCCGGCAACAACTATATCACCAACTATCCCAATCCCTTTACCGATAAAACCTACATCAAGTATAAAACAAAAGGCGGGCACACCATGATCCAGATATTTGATACCATGGGCCGTTTGCTGCAGGTGCCTGTCAATAATGTGCATACGCCGGGTGAGTACACCATTACCTTTGACGGTGAACATCTGCCCAATGGCGTGTTCTATGCCCGCTTCCAGAACGGGGCCACCCAGCAGGTGCGCACCATGCTGAAGGTCCGGTAGCCGGAAAGGTACCGTTCATCACTTATTTACGCAACACTGTTGCAAACGGAGCTTTTTTGCTATCTTTGCTCTTCAAGAAGCTGTCGAGTGAAAAGGCAATGGCTACATAAGATACTGGCTGTCATACTCCTGGGAGTGTTTGCGCTGCATATTACGCCCCGGGAGTTCCTGCACCTGCTGGTGCCGCATGAGGACACCAGGGACGACCATGCCGCTTACGACGGTACCGCTTTCTCCATCAAGCACCAGCACTGCGATTTTCTGCAGATAGGCGTAGAGCCTTACAACCAGATCAGCTTTCACTACCAGGCCCCGGTACGCTCCGTGCTGTGGACCTACGCACTGCCCTACATTCCCGTGGTAGAGAAGCTGCGCTATGCAGATGCATCCCTCCGTGCGCCCCCGGCACGTTTTATCTGACTTCCTCATTAACTGCTAAAAGCTGATAGCTGGCTGCTATTGGCGCATTATTGCTTCATTTTACTTTATTTATCAAGATATTTATGCAAACATTGCGTTTACTGTTTACCGCATTACTATGCTTACTGATCACCGGGTCATCCTTTGCCGGCCCCCTGGAAGAAGTTTACGATAACACCTTAAGCGGAAAGGTAGTGGATAAAGCCAGCCATCAGCCCCTGCCCGGCGCTACCGTGTACCTGCCGGACCTGCATGTGGGGGCCTCCGCCGATGCACAGGGCAATTACACCATTAAAAACCTGCCTAAGGGACGGTTCCTGGTGGAAGTGCGCTATATAGGCTACGCGGCTTTCACGGCCAACGTTAATATCAACGGCGCCACCACCCATGATTTTGAGCTTTCTGAAACGCTGATCGAAAAGAACGAGGTAGTAGTGACCGGCGTAAACCTGGCCACCTCCCTGAAAAAAAGCCCGGCGCCCGTCAGCATTATCCGCCGCGATTACCTGGATCAGCATATCTCCACCAATATCATTGATGCCATCGCCAGGATACCGGGCGTGAACCAACTGACCACCGGGCCGGCTATTTCCAAACCGTTTATCCGCGGCCTGGGATATAACCGGGTAGTGGTGATAGGCGACGGTATCCGCCAGGAAGGCCAGCAATGGGGCGACGAGCACGGCATAGAAATAGACGATTACAACGTGGGCAAAATAGAGGTGCTGAAAGGACCGGCCTCGCTGGTATATGGTTCCGATGCGCTGGCCGGCGTGGTGAACATTGTACCGCCTCCCGTTTTACCGGAAGGCCATATCAAAGGCAACGTGGCCGCCAACTACCTCACCAACAACGGCCAGGTGTCCTACCACGCGGACCTGGGCGGCAACCTGCACGGCTTTAGCTGGAACGTATTCGGCACCCAGAAATGGGCGCATGATTACAAGAACAAATACGATGATTATGTGTTCAATTCCCGCTTCAATAACACCAACTACGGCGCCAGCATCGGGCTGAACAAACAGTGGGGCTATTCCCGCCTCAGCTTTACTTCCTTTAACCAGAACCTGGGCCTGGTGGAAGGGGAGCGGGACAGCGAAGGCCGTTTCCTCAAAGTGATCAATGTGAATGGCGAGGAGCAGGAAGCCGTGGCGGACAATTTCAAGTCCTACAGCATGAACCTGCCCAAGCAAAAGATCAACCACCAGAAAATTGTATGGGATAACAACCTGTACCTGCATAACGGCGGCCGCCTGGGCTTAACGCTGGGCTACCAGTACAACCAGCGCCGGGAGTACGAGGATGTGCTGGCGCCCGATGATCCGGCGCTGCGCCTGCGGCTCAAAACCTTCAATTACAACCTGAAGTATTTCTTCCCGGAAATGGCCGGCTGGCAAACCACCGTAGGGGTGAACGGCATGCAGCAGCAGAACCGCATCTCCGGCGAAGAGTTCCTGATACCGGAATACAACCTGTTTGATTTCGGCGTTTTTGCCATTACCCGTAAAACCTTTAACAAGCTCACCTTAAGCGGGGGCCTGCGCTTTGATACCCGCTCGCTGGATGCTAAGGCGCTGTACCTGGATGAAGAAGGCGCACCTATAGCGGAACCTAAAGATGGCGGCTCTACGAAGTTTACCGCTTTTGACCGCAACTTTTCCAACGTATCGGGCAGCGTGGGGCTGAGCTATGAGGCCAGCGACAAGGTAGTGCTGAAGCTGAATGCGGCCCGCGGTTTCCGGGCGCCCAATATTGCCGAGCTGGCGGCCAACGGCGTGCACGAAGGCACCATCAAGTATGAGTACGGCAACCAGGACCTGAAGCCGGAAGTCAGCACCCAGGTAGATGGCGGCGTGGAGTTTAACACGCAGCACGTATCCCTGGGCGCGAATGTGTTCTATAATCACATCACCGATTTCATCTTTTCCCATAAGCTGCTGAATGCTGCCGGTACGGATTCCATCCCCGCGGAAGACAACGAGGAAGGGTACAGCGCTTTCAAGTACGAGCAAAATACGGCCAACCTGTATGGCGGGGAGCTGATGCTGGATATTCACCCGCATCCTATTGACTGGCTGCATTTCGAGAACACGTTTTCTTATGTGCGCGGTACGGCCAGCAATGCTACGGACTCCACCAAATACCTGCCCAATATTCCCGCCGGCCGCTGGCTGAGCGAGCTGAGAGGCAATTTCAAAAAAGTGGGCGGTACGCTGCGCAATGCTTACGTGGGCCTGCAAATGGATATGAACCTGGACCAGAACAACGTGTTCAGCGCCTATGAAACAGAAACGCCTACAGAAGGGTATACTTTGCTGAACGCCAACCTGGGCGCAGACTTCGTGAACAGGAACAAGAAGGTGCTGTTCTCCCTGCACTTTGCAGTGAACAACATTGGCGATGTGGCTTACCAGAATCACCTGAGCCGCCTGAAATATGCGCCTGAGAATGAGGCCACCGGCCGCATGGGCGTGTTTAACATGGGGCGTACCTTCAGCGTGAAACTGGCCGTGCCTATTGATATTAAATGATAATCCGGGGTGTTACTTTTTCTTTATTAAGAAAGGTCCCGCTCACTGGCAGTGGCGGGACCTTTTTATTTTATATTCATTTTACGCCGGAAGCATCATGCTCCGCCTCCGCTGTATCTTCATCGTAGTACACAAAGAAATACAGGTAAATAACGCGGCTGATGCGCATCAGCCAGGGCTGGAATATCAGCAGTATAAACCCGTTCACCCCCAGCCATATAAATACGCTGTTATCCCTCCAGGAGAGGCCGAAGATCAGCCAGTACCAGATGAGGTTGAACACCGAAAAAGCCACCCCCAGTGCGTAGCTTACGTAGCCGGTGCCAAACCAGAAACCGGTTTCCAGCTCAAACTGCTGGCCGCATACCGGGCAGTGCTCGTGCATGTTGAAGATCCTGGAAAACCGCCAGTGAAAGGGATTTTTGTCCTTGAACATATCTCCCCGCCGGCAGCGCGGGCACTTCATAGATAACAGGCTCAGGAAATAATTCGGGCGCTTTTGCTTCATGGCCGCAAAGATAGCTTAAATCAGGCCGTTTCCACCATTTTCCTCTCCCCGATCTGCTGCCGCCACATGGCGTAGTACAGCCCCTTTTCCGCCAGCAGGCTGGCGTGGGAGCCGGTTTCAATGATACGCCCTTTCTCCAGCACATATATCCGGTCCGCATGCATGATGGTAGACAGGCGGTGTGCGATCATCACGGTAATATGCTCGCGGGTGGCCGTTACCTGTTGCACCGTCTGGCTGATCTCCTCTTCCGTGATGGAGTCCAGCGCGGAAGTGGCTTCATCGAACACCAGCAGCCGCGGGTGGCGCAGCAGGGCGCGTGCAATGGACAGCCGTTGCTTTTCCCCGCCGGATATCTTGATGCCACCTTCCCCGATCACGGTATCTATCCCGTTGTCCGCCCTGGCCAGCAGGCTGTGGCAGGAAGCTTTTTGCAGCACTTCCATAATTTCCTCGTCTGTAGCGCCGGGGTTTACAAACTGCAGGTTCTCCCTGATGCTGCCGGAGAACAGTTGTGTATCCTGCGTTACAAAGCCGATCTGGGTGCGCAGCTCTTCGATGTCTATTTTCGTACTGTCCACGCCGTTGTACAGTATACTCCCTTCGTTCGGCTGGTACAGGCCCACCAGCAGCTTTACCAGGGTGGTTTTACCGGAGCCGGAGGGGCCTACAAAGGCAATGGTCTGGCCCAGGTTCACATCAAAATTGATGTCCTCCAGCGCCTTGTTGGCCGCTGTCAGGTGGCGGAAACCTACATCCCGGAAGCTGAGGTGCTCGATCTTTTTGACCGGCACGGGCAGGGCCGGCTTTTCTTCTACCGGCGTATTCAGGATGTTCTGGAAGTTCAGCAGGGACACCTGCGCTTCGCGGTAGGCCAGGATAATGTTGCCCAGCTCCTGCAGCGGTCCGAAGATGAAGAAAGAATACAACTGCAGGGTGAATAGCTGCCCGATGGTAACCACCCCGGGATACAGCAGGTACAGCAGCAGGAACAGGATGCTGGACCGCAGCAGGTTCACAAAGGTGCCCTGCACAAAACTGATGCTGCGGATGGTGCGCACTTTCTTCAGCTCCAGCAGCAGTATCTTGATGGTGGTGGAGTTGAGGCGGCGTATTTCCTGGTTGGTCAGCCCCAGGCTCTTTACCAGCTCAATATTGCGGAGCGACTCCGTGGTGGAGCCGGCCAGCATCGTGGTTTCCTTTACAATGGTCTTCTGTACGATCTTGATCTTCCGGCTCAGCACATTCATGAGGAAGGCCAGCAGGATACAACCGCCAAAATATACGAATACCAGCGACCAGTGCACCTTGAAAGCATATATCATTACAAATACCACCCCTACCAGGGCAGTGAACAACACGTTGATAAAGGAGGTGATGAACTTCTCGGAATCCGTGCGCACCTTTTGCAGCACGGCCAGGGTCTCGCCGCTGCGCTGGTCCTCGAACTGCTGGTAGGGCAGGCGCAGGGAGTGCCGCAGCCCGTCTGTATATACCCGGGCCCCGAATTTCTGTATGATCACGTTCACAAAATAATCCTGGAAGGCTTTGGCTATGCGCGATACCATGGCCACGCCAATGGAGGCCCCTATCAGCAGCAACACCCCGTTCAGGTATGCTGGCATGGAGCGGGCCGCGCCGCCTTCCGCGGTCTCCGTTTGCGGATGGGAGGCAAAGCGGTCAATGATCTTCCCGAAGATATAGGGATCCAGCAGGGAAAACACCTGGTTCACCGTAGCCAGCAGTAAAGCCAGCAGTATAAGCCATTTATAACTTTTAAGATAATGCAGGAACAGCTTCATGTAATCAGATATTGAGTTTGATGGTAGTTGGATGATGGCCGTACACAGTACAGGACTGTACAGTATACAAAGATAAGGTAAAAACATTGAATGTATGTTGCAACACCTTTTTATTATCCCTGCTAAGTTTACGTAAAATATGTTAACTTAATAGAAGCGTACGCACATTCCACGATTTATGAAACCGAGAGGTTCATCTGACCCTTTAAAACATTAACAGATGAAGACGTATGATGAAAAACACATTAAGAACGTCGTACTGTTAGGCGCTGCTAAAAGCGGGAAAACCACCCTCAGTGAAACCATGTTATTTGAAGCCGGTATTATCAGCAAGCGGGGTACCGTAGAAGAAGCCAACACAGTATCTGACTACCACGAAATAGAGTACGAAAGAGGAAGCTCCGTTTACGCCACCTGCCTGCACACGGAATGGAGGGACTACAAGATCAATATCATAGACACGCCGGGACTGGAAGACTTTATAGGGGAGGTGATCTCCTCCATCCGGGTATGCGATACGGCGCTCCTGCTGCTGCATGCCCAGTACGGGGTGGAAGTGGGCACAGAGCTGATATGGGATTACGTGGACAAATACCGCAAGCCTACCATACTGGCGGTCAACCACCTGGACAACGAGGAAGCTAATTTCAGCAAGGTAGTGGACGACGCCAAACGCATCCTGGGACCGGCGGTTACCATTATGCAGTATCCTGTAAACCAGGGCATTGGCTTTAACAGCGTGATAGACCTGCTGAAAATGACCATGTACCGCTTCCCGGCCGATGGCGGCAAGCCCGAAAAGCTGCCCATACCGGACAGTGAAAAGGAACGGGCTGAACAACTGCACAACGAGCTGGTGGAGAAGGCGGCGGAGAACGATGATACCCTGATGGAGCGCTACTTCGAAAAAGGCAGCCTGGACGAGGACGAGATGCGTGAAGGGCTTAAAATAGGCATGCTGCAGCACCAGGTATTTCCTGTATTCTGCCTGTCCGCCAAAAGGAACATGGGCAGCGGCCGGCTGATGGGCTTTATTGACAACGTGGCGCCCTCCGCCGTTGAAATGCCGCCGGAAACAACGGAAGACGGGCAGCCTGTTCCCTGCGACCCGGATGGCCCGGCCTGCCTTTTTGTGTTCAAAACCCTGCTGGAGCCGCATATTGGGCGGCTCACTTTTTTCAAGGTATTGTCCGGTGAAGTGCGGGCCGGCATGGAGCTGATGAACGAAAAAGGCGGCGGTACAGAGCGCCTTAACCAGCTCTTCATTGCAGACGGGAAAAACCGGAACCCGGTAGACCGCCTGCGCTCCGGCGATATTGGCTGTACCCTGAAACTGAAAAGCACCCTCACCAATCATACGCTGAATGACAAATCATTTAACGCCCAGGTAGATCCCATCCATTTTCCCCCGCCCAAGGTAAGAACAGCCATCGAGGCCAGGAACAAGACCGATGATGAAAAGCTGGGCGAAGTGCTGGCGGAGATCCACATGGAAGACCCTACCCTGGAAATAGAATATAACCGTGAGCTGAAACAGGTGATCCTGCACGGACAGGGCGACCTGCACCTGGCCGTTACCAGGTGGCGACTGGAAAATATCTACAAGATGCAGGTGGACTACCTGCCGGCGAAGATACCCTACCGCGAGACCATCCAGAAACCCGCCATGGCCAACTACCGCCATAAGAAACAATCCGGTGGCGCCGGCCAGTTCGGGGAGGTGTATATGAAAATAGAGCCTTATTATGAAGGTATGCCGCCCCTGAAGGATTTCCCCGTAAGGGATTCGGAAGAAATTGAGCTGAGCTGGGGCGGCAAGCTGGTATTCAATAACTGTATTGTAGGTGGCGCTATTGATGCCCGTTTCCTGCCTTCCATCCTGAAAGGCGTGATGGAGAAAATGCAGGAAGGGCCCCTCACCGGTTCTTACGTACGCGATGTACGGGTAAGCGTTTACGATGGGAAAATGCACCCGGTGGACAGCAACGATATCTCCTTTAAGATAGCGGGTATGATGGCTTTCCGCGAAGCCTTCCACCAGGCCGCTCCCCAGTTGCTGGAGCCGGTGTACGATATAGAGACCACCGCTCCCGATTACATGAGCGGCGATATTATGAGCGAGCTGCAGAGCCGGCGCAGCATTATAACGGGAATGGACACACTGAATGGTAACCAGGTGATCAAGGCGCGCACGCCCCAGGCTGAGCTGGACAAGCTGTATGCCGCCCTCCGGAACACTACCCAGGGCAAGGCCAAGATAAAGGCCCTTTTCGCGGAATATGCCCCCGTGCCCATGGATGTGCAACGGAAACTGAGTGAGGAATATAATAAAGTAGCCGTTAGCAGTTAGCTGCCCCAGCTTTCCCTGTCCAGGCTCCTGTACTGTATGGCTTCCGCCAGGTGGTTGACCTGTATCCCGGCGCTGCCTTCCAGGTCTGCAATGGTGCGGCTTACCTTCAGGATACGGTCATACGCGCGGGCCGACAGCTTTAGCTTGCTCATAGCGTTTTTGAGCAGGGTGCTCTCTTCCCGCCCCAGTTGGCAGATATCCTTCAGTTGCCTGCTGCTCATTTGCGCATTGCAGTAAATACCGTTCTCCGCTTCAAAACGCCGGGTTTGTATTTCCCTGGCCCGCAATACCCGTTCCCGTATATGCCGGCTGGGCTCCGCCTGCTCCTCCGCATGCAGGGCGGTAAAGGGCACCGGCGTTACCTGCAGATGCAGGTCTATACGGTCCAGCAGCGGCCCTGATATGCGGTTCAGGTACTTTTGCACCTGGCCCGGAGGACAGGTGCAGTCCCGGTCCGGGTGCCCGTAAAAGCCGCACTGGCACGGGTTGCATGCCGCCAGTAATATGTAGCTGGCCGGGTAGCTGACGGAGGTACGGGCCCTGGAAATGGTGATCTGTCTTTCTTCCAAAGGCTGCCGCATTACTTCCAGCACTTTGCGTTTGAACTCCGGCAGCTCGTCCAGGAACAGCACGCCGTTGTGCGCCAGGGATATTTCCCCCGGCTGGGGAACGGAGCCGCCGCCTACCAGGGCGGTATCGCTGATGGTATGATGCGGGGCCCGGAAGGGGCGGCGGGTGACCAGCGATGCATGTTCCGGCAGCTTGCCGGCCACGGAATGGATCTTGGTGGTTTCCAGCGCTTCGTTTAACGTCAGTGGCGGCAGGATGGTGGAAAGCCTTTTGGCCAGCATCGTTTTGCCTGATCCGGGCGGCCCTATCATCAGCGCATTGTGCCCGCCGGCGGCCGCAATTTCCAGCGCGCGTTTTACGCCGTACTGTCCTTTTACATCGCTGAAGTCCACATCAAAACCGGCCTGCGCCGCCAGGAATTCCTCCCGGGCGTCTGCCTGCACCGGCGCCAGTGACTGCGGGTGGTGCAGGAACTGTATCACTTCCCGGACATGCGATACGCCGTACACCTTCAAACCGCTTACCATGGCGGCTTCCCGTGCATTCTGCAACGGTACTATCAGCCCGCTGAAGCCCGCTTCCCTGGCCTGCAGGGCAATGGGCAATGCGCCTTTAATGGGCTGAATGGTGCCGTCCAGCGAAAGCTCGCCCATAATGGTGTACGTATGCAGGGTATCGGCCGGCATTTGCCCGGATGCGGCAATGATGCCCAGGGTGATGGGCAGGTCGTAGGCGGCGCCGGCTTTCCTGATGGCGGCAGGCGCCATGTTCACTACGGTGCGGAACCGTGGGAAACGGTAACCCAGGCTGATGATAGTGGATTCAATGCGTTTCTCGCTTTCTTTTACCGCGTTGTCCGGCAGGCCCACAATAAAGAATTTCGTACCTCTCGGGAAAACATTCACTTCTATGGTGATGGGAATGGCGGTAACGCCCTGTACCGCGCTGCCAAAGGTTTTAACAATCATTGGATGTGATATGGTTGGTGGAGGGCGAAAATAAGGGAAAACGCAGAAACGACCAATTACGGGTTAAATGCTCCCACGTAGCCCACACCGTTATGCCGGTGCGCCCGCGGCGGGTACCCGAAGAACTTCTTGAAATCCCGTGTAAAGTTCGTAGGCATGTACCCCAGCTCCGCTGCAATGTCCGCAATGCTTTTGCTGCTTTGCAGCAGCAGTTGCATGCTCTTTTCCATCCGCTGTTTGTGATGGTAGTGCCATACGGTGGTATTGTAATATTTCCTGAAGCCCTGCTTCAGCTTGGACTGGCTGATACAGAAATTGCGGGCCAGTTGCGCCAGGTCAGGGCGGGAGTGCAGGTGGTAGCACAGGTAGGAGCGGATGGTTTCAAACAGCCGGGTATTGGCATCCGGGAGTGGCGCACCGGCCGCATTGTCCAGGTCTTCCAGTACCATACCCTGTATCTCCAGTAGTTTGCCATATAGCTGTACTTCCGTTATCTTCCTGGTGGGGGCGCTGTGATTGATCTCGCTGATCAACTGGTAGAGCTGGTTCCAGATAATGCCGGACAGGGGGGCTGCGAGGCTGCCGCCTTTGGCGAGTAGCTTCTTTGCGGTGGGAGAATCCAGCGCCAGTTCCTCCAGCAGCGTATGGCAGCAGTCAATTTCCCAGGAGGCATACAGGCCGGGATTCAGGTATATTATGTGCGGGCCGCCGTGCAGTTGCAGCAGGTTATACTGGCCCTGGTATAAGCGGAATTTTTGCGATCCGGCTGCCCGGCAGTCTGCGCTGCCCTGCATCATACAATGCAGGGTAGGCCCCGTTTCATCGGGGGTCAGCAGTAGCTTGACAGGGCCTTTCACAAATATACAGTGGTGGGATACCATGCAGCCTTTGACCGGCATTTGCTGCTCCAGGATCACGGCCATAGGTGCAGTGGATAACAGGCTTTCCGCAAAAGGATATTGGTAATTTTTGTATTGCACCGGTATTTCGCGGGTTACACTTACCAAATGTGCCGGCACATCGGGAAACGAATATTTCATTGACAGGTTTTTTTGGTTAACATACAGTAACGGTATAGTGGTCGGGCATCAGGTTTTCGCAAGAAAGCATAATATGGTCTCATTTAATGGGTTACGAAAAAAAGCAAATGAGGCAGGCTAAAGATAGGGACTGCTACTGCGCCTGTATTGCAGTAGCAGAAAATTTCCAGGGGTAAAAAGTGGCGGCGCGTTACTTCATTTCCTTTAACAGGTCCAGCACCTTTTCGCGTTTTAATATGAGGTAGCCGATCTTTTCCCTGGCAATGCCGTCTTTCAGCAGGTAGGTAAAATGCAGGTTGTCCTCAATCACTTCGGACTCAAAGTATTTGAACAGGATGTTCGGCTCATCCTGCAGCGATTCCGCCAGTTCATATAAGTGGGTGGAGAGGATGAACAGGCAGTTGGTGCTGCGCAGCAGGCCCTGTATCACTGCCAGGGAACAGTTCTTGGCGTCTTCCACGTTGGTGCCTTTGAACATTTCATCTATCAGCACCAGCCAGTGCTTGCCGTTGCTGATCTTGATGATGGTATTCTTGATACGCTGCACTTCACTGTAGAAGTAGCTCTCGCCTTTAAAGATATTATCCTGCACCTGTATGTTGCTGAAGATACCATGGAAGAAGCTGAGCCGCATCTGCTGCGCGGGCACACCCATGCCTACATGCGCCAGGAACACGGCCACGCCTACTGCTTTAATGAAGGTGGTTTTGCCGGCCATGTTGGCGCCGGTAAGGAACAGGAAATGGCTGTGCGGGTCCAGCCCGATATCGTAGGACACCGGTTCATGCAGGATCATGTGATACAGTTGCTTTGCGGCAATGAACGGGTGCGGGGTGTCTTCAAACGTGGGAAACTGCAGTTTGTAGTGCCTTACCGCCTTGGCCATGGCATAAAAAGCGTCCAGCCTTTTGTAGAGGTCCAGCAGCTCCCACAGGTGTTTTTTCTGCCGGGAGCGTATCAGGTTGTCATATCGCAGTATCTGTATAAAAGATAGCTGCTCGCCGTTCCCGATATGCAGCAGCTCATTGAACTCCCGCTGCAGCAGGAGGTGATGCGCCCTGTCCAGCAGTTGTTTAAGGATCAGCGGCGTGTCATCGGTATTGAATGCCTGCACCAGCGAACGGAAACCTTTCACCAGGTTGAGCACCTGCATGAAGGAGAATTTGATGAAGCCGTAATCCGGCGCATAAATGGTTTTGGTGATCACGGCGTTCAGCAGCAGTCCCGGCCCGCCGGTGCTGGAAACCGTGGATATCTGGGCTTCCAGGTAATTTTCCACCACCACTATGGTGCCGTTGGTGATGATCTCCGGCCAGTAGCTTTCCTGTGCTAATATATACTGTAATACTTTTTGCCGCTGCTCGATGGCGTTAATGTTCTGCAGGGGAGCGCTGAACAACTGCCGCAGGTATTCCCGGCCGCCGGAGGTAGTGGTGAAGTCCAGCCGGTGAAACAAAGAAAATTCTTCCTCCCGGTTAAAAATAGAAAGATCATAGTAGGTAGTCTTGTCCAGCTCCATGCAGCCCGTATTTTTAGTGAATATACGTTTTAATGCAAAAAATTGCCAGTGTTTGTATATAGATGCATTGACCGGAAAAATCCATAGTTTTCAGCAGCCGGCTAGTGGCTGAACAGCAATCGTTGCCCCATTTTGCTTTCATTGAACAGCCCGTTCTGCCAGGCCAGGTGGCCGTTTACAAAGGTGTGGGTAATGGCTGCGGGAAAAGTATGCTCTTCAAAAGGGCTCCAGTTGCATTTGTAATAGACATTCTCCTTTGCCACAGTAGTGGCCTGCTGCAGGTCTGCGATCACGCAATCCGCGTAGTAGCCTTCGCGCAGGTAGCCCCTTTCCCTAATACGGAAACAAACAGCGGGCGCATGGCACATTTTCTCTACCATTTTTTCCAGGGTAAGGTTACCCTTGCTCACATGCTCCAGCATCATCAGCAGGCTATGCTGCACCAAAGGCACGCCGGCGGGCGCCTGCAGGTAGGGCTGCTGTTTTTCTTCCCAGGTGTGCGGGGCATGATCCGTGGCAATAATATCCAGGCGGTCGTCCAGCAGGCCCTGCCACAGCGCATGTTTGTTATGCTCCGCTTTAATGGCGGGATTGCACTTGATCAGGTTGCCGTAGCGTACATAATCATCTGCCGTAAAGTACAGGTGGTGCACGCATACTTCGGCGGTTATACGTTTTTCTGCCAGGGGCAGCATGTTGCTGAACAGTTGCAGCTCTTTTTCAGTGGAAATATGCAGGATATGCAGGCGGGAGCGATGCTTCTGAGCAAACTGCACGGCCACCAGCGAGGATTCAAAACAGGCTTCCTCGTTGCGGATCAGCGGGTGGTCCGCCGCGGTCAGGTGCGCTTCTCCCTTTTCTTCCAGGATGTGGGCCATGTTATTGCGGATGATCTTTTCATCTTCACAGTGCGTGGCGATGAGCAGCTCGCTTTCGGAAAACAGTTTTTCCAGGGTCAGGTAATTGTCTACCAGCATATTGCCGGTAGAGGAGCCCATGAATATCTTGATGCCGCATACACGGTCTTTTTTGGCGTTGGTCTGCAGTACTTCCTCCACGTTGTCATTGGCTACTCCCATAAAAAAGGAGTAATTAGCAAGCGAATGCTGCCGGCCGATATCGTATTTCTCTTCCAGCTTTTGCTGGGTAATGGCGGGCGGTTTGGTATTGGGCATTTCCATAAAGCTGGTCACGCCGCCAGCCACGGCCGCGCGCGCTTCCGTGTAAATGCTGGCCTTGTGGGTAAGGCCCGGTTCCCGGAAATGCACCTGGTCGTCGATCACGCCGGGCAGCAGGTGCTTGCCTTCGCCGTTTATCTCGGTATAATTACCATCAATACTGATCTGCGGCGCTATCTTTTCGATGCGCTCGTTCCTGATCCAAACGTCCTGTACAGTGGTTTGTCCTTCGTTTACAACGGTTATATTCCGGATGAGATAATGCTGCATGGGACAAAAATAGGAAATGCCTTCTACATCCTACCCCTCCAGATGTATGGAAAATACGATCATGCGGGAGTGCAGCTTCTCGATCACGTTGGAGTGGCGCAGGTTCGGATCTTTTACGTGCACGTTGCCGATGCCGTTGCTGATCTTGAATTCAGGCGAGAATATGAAGCTCTGGAAGTAAAATTCAAAACCGGCGCCCACTTCGTAACCGTAATCCGTGGTTTTCACCTTTACCAGGTCGTCATCGCGGCGGGCACGGGCATTGGCGGCCAGGTCATAGTCATATTTAAGGCCGGCAATGGTATATACCCGCATATTGCCGATGCGGTCCGATTTGAACTTGATCTGCAGCGGAAAGCTCAGCAGGATGGACTCGATCTTTTTTTCGGTATCGGTATCCGGCTTGGGATAGTTTTCGCGGTAATACAGGTTTTTGGAAGCAAATACCAGTTGCGGGTTGAAGCGGAGGTCAAAATACCGGCTCAGGCGCGCATTGGCCAGCAGGCCCAGGTTAAAGCCCATGGTCTTTAAGGGCTCCACTACCATGATAGAATCTTCCTGCAGGAACACCGGCGCCTGGTACAGGCGGAAATTGGACTGGTTGGCGGCCAGCGTGATACCAAAGTAATAAGGCTTGGCGTCATGTTCCTCCATGTTAATGATCTGCTGGGCGCAAACGGTGGCAGGCTTCCATAAGAATATGAATAGGGATAGGATCAGCGCGTAGCGCAGTAAATTGAACATATGCCGAATGTGAGCGTTTTGCATGTAACCGACTGGAAACCAGTATTAGTTAAAATATTGCACATCACTTGTCCCTGCGGAAAGGCTTTCACGGAGTCTGGCAGGTAGCTGTAGGCCGCCTGGCTTTTAGCGATCCATTTTCCCAGCAGGGGAGTGATATAACGAAAGTACAAATTATATAATTGTTTAATGGGAAAAACTGTCGGATTGGAAAATTCCAGGATCACCAGTTTCCCTCCCGGTTTCAGCACCCGCCGCATTTCAGACAGCCCTTTTTCCAGGTTCTCAAAGTTCCGGACGCCGAAGGCAACCGTTATGGCATCAAACGCTTGTTCGGGAAAACTTATTGTCTCACTGTCGCCTACCTGCAGGGTTATTTTGTGCTCCAGCCCCAGCCTGGCTATTTTTTTCCGCCCGATGGCCAGCATGCCTTCGGATATATCTATGCCTGTAATGCTTTCCGGCTCCAGCATCCGCTGCGCCATAATGGCAAAGTCGCCGGTGCCGGTGGCTACATCCAGCATCTTTTTGGGCTGCAGGGACCGCAGCATCCGTAATGCCTTTTTGCGCCAGATCACGTCTATTCCCAGCGACATAAAATGGTTCAGGAAGTCGTAGCGGAAGGCAATATCATTGAACATGGCCGCTATTTGCTCCTTCTTGCTTAATTTTGATCCCGCATAGGGAACTACCTTCTCAACATTAGCATTATCTGACATAAGGGGCAAAGTTAGCAAATGTGCGGATATGCAGGTGTCCGGATATGCAAATACAAAAGCGCTATGATCATTAAATCAGCAGAATACCTTATCAGTAACGTGGACTGGCAGAAATGCCCCAGGCCCAATTTGCCGGAATATGCTTTCATCGGGCGCTCCAATGTAGGCAAGTCATCCTTGATAAATATGCTGGCCAACAAGGAAAAGCTGGCCAAGACCTCCGGCACGCCGGGGAAAACCCAGTTGATCAACCATTTCCTGATCAACCAGGCCTGGTACCTGGTGGACCTGCCGGGCTACGGCTTTGCCAAAGTAAGCCAGTCCCAGCGCCGGCAATGGGAGCAGATGATAGAGAACTACCTCCGCAAACGGGAGAACCTGGTGAATGTATTTGTGCTGATAGACAGCCGGCATACCCCGCAGAAACTGGACCTGGAATTCATTAACCAACTGGGAGAGTGGCAGGTGCCTTTTAACCTGGTGTTTACCAAGGCGGATAAGAACACCCAGGTGGAAACCAGCCGTAATGTAAAAGCTTTCCTGAACAAACTGCGCGAGGAATGGGAGTTCCTGCCGGCTCATTTTATTACCTCCACCGTGAAGAAAACCGGCCGCGACGCCATACTGACTTTTATAGAGGAGCTGAACGCGCAGTTCAGGGCAATAGCCTGAACTGCGCTACAGGATTGTCATTCCATCGTCCTTGTTACCCGGTAGAGCGCTTCCAGGTAAGATTGCAGGTAAGCAGGAACAGCGCCGTAGTCTATGTGCCACTCCCGTAATGCTTCGCCCGGTGCTTTATAGCCCAGCAGCCAGGCCGGTCCGTCAGCACAACCGGGGCAACCAAACACCTTCACATTGCTGGCTTCCAGGGAATCTACCGGCAGGGTAAAAAGAAAGTTTTTCAGGCTGTCATGCTGCGCCGCGGTGAGCGGTGTAAAATCCAGGTCTTTTCCTTCAAAGGAACTGCCCTGGTCCATAGTGGCCCGGTAACTGCCTTCGGCGCTGATCTTATACACCGTTATGCGGAAATCGGATAGCATGGAGGTGGTATTGGGCGCTACCAGTAAATATTCGCCGGTGCCCGGTTGGTCATTATCCTTGCCGCAGGCCGTAAACAGGGTGGTGATGGCTGCCAGGGCCAGTAAAAGGAAGTGGTGACGTTGCATGGTAAAAAGGTTTGGTAGCTGTCGTTTATTTTATTGTAATAAAGTAGTTTCCGCTGTTGTAGCCCGCACATATGTGAAACTGTAGCCGCAGGCATAGTTGTTACCCGTCATGGAAAGCGTATCTCCCCGCCGGGTAATGATATCCTCAAAGGTGCTGTTCTCAAACCGGATGGCCGGCTTTTTCTTCTCTGACCACCATTCAGTCACGGTCATTAATGTATAAGTGCCGCGCGATGTAACCGTATCATGCCTGTAGCGGGTATAATGGCCGTTCTCAAAACGGATATAGCTTTTATCGCGTTCGGGGTCCCAGTTTTCCGAGCCTTCACCAGACCAGCGGATCTTTCTCCAGGTGCCTTCCAGGGATACAGACAGCTCTTCTTTTTTCTTACAACTGCCCAGTACTAATAACAATAAAACGGGTAACAGGTAAATGGTTTGTTTCATCACTCATAGGGGATTGATCTGCCTGTAAAAGGCAGCATGGGGGGGAATTGTTACAGGAACAGGAAAAATTAACAGTGGAAACAATAGGGGAGACAAACCTACCGGATGTGCTTACACATCCAAAAAAGGGGAAATAAGCAGTGGTGCCAGGGTTTTAATTCACCACCTTGTTGGCGCAGCTACTGCTGGCAAACGCTTCCGGTTTGGCCTTGAAGGCAAAGCCCATGCCCAGTATGTAGCCCATGGCCTCGCGCAGCGCCTGGTTGCTTTTGAACTGGGGGTTGGTGTTGATGTCTGCATGTACTTCCATGTCCACGTCGTACTCGGTGAACAGGTCGCAGAGCTCATAGGCGATCTCAATGCTCTTGGCTACTTCTATGAGCATGCGCTCCTTGATGGAATAGCAATCCCGCGTTTTTTCATTGTGAATGAACATGAAACCGCCATGTCCTTCGCGCAGGAAAACGATCACCGTGGCAAATTCCGTTTCTGCCCCTTTTACCTGTGAGTCCGTGCCAATGCAAACCTTCAGTTTAAAACCGCGCGCCGTTTCCCGGACAATAGCGTCACGTACCTCATCTTTGATGGGTAGCTGGATCGGGTCGCCGTTGAATCTTCTCCATTTTAGCATGTGTATATAATTAAGCGTGAATAGGCGTCCAAGTTATACGCTAACAACCTGTCGGAGAAAGCCAGTCTGTGTCTGTTGCCAGTCGGGTATTGGGGTGGATGACCGGGAAAAAATTTACCGAATATACGAAACGGCGGGCCAATCGCCTAATTTTTGTACGCAGGGGAAAGTATGAAGCAGGAAGGATGAAGTATGAAGCAGGAGCAAAGAGTGCAGGGAGGAAGCTTAGTATTGCCCGGTGCTCAGCATTACGAGCGTGCAGGCCTCGATAGGCTGTATCCCCTGCTGCAGCGCCAACTGCCGCAGTTCTTCATTTTCTGTGCCCGGGTTAAAGATCAGGCGCTTGGGGTGCAATTGCAGGATGTAGTCATAATATTCCCGCTGCCTTTGCGGGTTCAGGTACAGCGTTACCGTATCCACGTTGCTAAGTGCCGGGTGCTCTTTGACCACCGGCGTATCTGCGATCAGCGCTTCTCTTTTACCAATAGCTATTACCGGGTGCCCGTGCGCTTTCAGCCGGGACACGGCCAGGAAGCTGTAGCGCTGCGGGTTGGGGGAAGCGCCCAGCACGACCGTTAATTTTTTGTTACCATTCAGTGCCGTCTCCATACAGGATGAAGGTAGGCAATTTTTCAGTAGGAAGCTCGAAGCAGGAAATAGGAAGTAAGATGGGTTTCGTATTTCCTACCTCTCGCTTCTTACTTCCTGCCTCCTGCTTCTTATTTCCTCCAGGGCTTCCTGCAGGTGCGGATACCGGAAGGTAAAACCGGCCTGTGTAATGCGGGTGGGCAGCACCCAGCGGCTTTTTAGCAGCAGCTCGGTCTCCGTGCCGATGACACACGCGCCCAGGGCCAGCAGCCAGGCCGGCGCCGGCAGCCCGAATACATGGCCGCTTGCCTGCCGGAGTGTGCGCATAAAGGTGCGGTTGTTAACCGGGTGCGGTGCGCTGCAGTTAAAAACGCCTTCCAGTTGCGGTTGCTCGTACAGCCATGCTATCATACGGCACAGGTCGGTAATGTGCACCCAGCTAAACATCTGCCGCCCATGGCCCTGGCGCCCGCCCAGCCCGTATTTTACCAGGTTCAGGTAGGGGCCCATAACACCGCCGCGGGCGCCCAGGGTGACGGCTATACGTAGTATGACCTTGCGTGTATGCGGCAGGGTGATCGCGTTAAAGGTTTGTTCCCAGCGTTTGCATACCTGTACGGAAAAGTCGTTCTCTATTTCCCCATTGAATTCATCCATGGGCCGGTCTTCTGCATGCCGGTAAATGGTGGCGGATGCGGCATTTATCCACAGGCGGGGCGGGCGCGCCAGTGTAAGGATGGCCTGCCCCAGCACAGCGGTGGCGTTGGTGCGGCTGTCGAATATCTCCTTTTTATTCCGGTCATTGTACCGGCAGTTCACGCTTTTGCCGGCCAGGTTGATGAGGAGGTCTGCGCCTTCCAGGAGTGTTTCCCAGCCGTGCAGGGTTTCCGCATCCCAGTACACGTAGCGGGTACGGCCGCTGTTGCGCTGCGGATGGCGGGTAAGGATCACCAGGTCGTTCCGGCTGCCGAAGTGAGCGATCATTTCCTGGCCTATAAAACCTGTGCCCCCGGCGATAACAATTTTTTTGTGTTGCATAGGAATAATATTTCAGAACTTTCAATAAAAAATGAAATATAAGATCAAAAAAATATTACTTGAATATTTTCATCAGGGTGCCATAGAACCAGCTTTCTTCAGACCGGATGAAAGAGGTGATGGTCTTGTCAGTCTGGTGCGCAAACTTGTTGATGTTGTGGATGGAATCCCGGAATGCTTTTACGTGCTTGTCCTTCTGCTCGCCTTCCACTTCCTGCAACTGGTTGAGCACTTTCATAATGGGGTCCAGCTCACGCTTCTTTCTTTCCCGGGCGATGCAGGTAGCCACTTTCCAGATGTCCTTTTCCGCGGTAAAGAATTCCCGTCTTTCTCCCGGCACCAGCACCTTTTCCACCAGTCCCCAGTTGATCAGCTCCCGCACGTTCATATTGGTATTGCCCCGGGAAATGTTCAGCTCCTGCATGATCTCGTCTGCGCTCAGCGGATCGGGCATTACCAGCAGCAGCGCATGTATCTGCGCCATGGTGCGGTTTATGCCCCATTGTGCGCCCAGCGATCCCCAGGTCTGGATAAATTGTGCTTTTGCTTCTGCCAGTTTCATCTGCTAATATTTATTTCGCAGTCTTATGTCTTTTAATTGCCTCAATGGATCTCCTTCGTCGATCTGTCTTTTTATCGGTCAGATGGAACCTCGCGTTAACATGCCCCCTGTGTGGGTAGCGTTTATCATGCTCGGTTTCATGGGTCCTGATGTAAGTGCTTTTACTCTCCGAAGATAGGCATTGTTTTCGAACTTTCAAAATATAATGAAAGAATAAGTCGCTGCTACATGGCATGCAGCGCCACCCGGTTGCCTTCGGGATCGCGGATAATGGCGTAGAAGCCCAGCGCCTGCTCTTCGGAAACCGGGGTTTTCTCCTGCACAATATGGGCGCCGGCATCTGCTGCGCGTTCCAGCATCCCATCCAGGTCGTTGCCGGCATTCAGGTACACCAGGCAGCCCCGCTGGCTGGGGATGTAGTCCGGCCCATGAACAATGGCGCCGCCAATGCCGCCGGACTGCGGGTCATGGGGTAAAAAGCCCCTGCGGTTAGGACCGTTCAGGGTTTCCTGCATTTCGTAATCAAATAACCGGTTGTAGAATGATCGGGCCCTGTCAAAGTCATTCACCGGGATCTCAAACCAGTTGAGGGCGCTTGCGGGAAGTTTCATCTGTTAATGTTTATTTCGTGGGGGTCATATTTTTCATTTGCTTCAATGGATATTTTTCGTCGATCTGTCTTTTCATCTGCCGGATGGTACCTTTCTGCCGGTTGGGGGGATTGGTTTCATAGCGTGAAAATTATTGGGGAATAACTCAATTTAACGAATTTACCAGAACCGTGCAAAGGGTTTTCCGGGATACATATCTAGTAGTGTTGTAACAAAGAAAAAGGCTGCGCCGGTTTTACCGGCGCAGCCTTGCTTATGTCTTTTGCGTTATTTATACCAGCATCGTTACCGGGTTTTCCAGGAACCCTTTCAGGGTAGCCAGGAACCGGGCCCCTACGGCTCCGTCCACAATCCGGTGGTCGCAACTGAGGGTCAGTTTCATGATGTTGACTACTTTGAACTGACCTTTCTCGGACACCACGGTTTCCTTGATATTGCCAACGGCCAGTATCGCGGAATCGGGCGGGTTGATGATGGCGGTAAACTCGTCAATACCGAGCATACCCAGGTTGGATACACTGAAGGTATTGCCGCTGAACTCCTGCGGTTGCAGCTTTTTGTTCTTGGCCTTGTCATACAGCTCCTTGGCTTCGCCGGCTATCTGGCTCAGCGTTTTCTGGTCGGCAAAGCGGATTACCGGCACTATCAGCCCTTCCTCGATGGCCACGGCGGAGCCTACATGAATATGTTGGTGCTGGCGGATAAAATCGCCCATCCAGCTACTGTTCACATCCGGATGCTGGCGCAGGGCCATGGCGGCGGCTTTTATCACCATGTCATTGAATGAGACCTTTACGGGAGATACCTCGTTGATGGCTTTGCGCGCTTCTATGGCCTTGTCCATGTTCACATCTATCTTCAGGTAGAAGTGCGGTGCGGTAAACTTGCTTTCGCTGAGGCGGCGGGCTATCACCTTACGCATCTGGCTCAGCGGGGTATCAGTATAGCCTTCCTGTCCGGCAGGTACGAACGCCGGAGCCGCGGCCTTGGCAGCAGCCGGTGCAGCGGCGGGTTTGGCGCCGGGCACAAAGCTGTCAATATCTCTTTTTACGATCCTGCCGCCATCGCCGGTACCGGGTACCTGGCTGATGTCGATACCTTTTTCCTCTGCCAGCTTCTTGGCCAGGGGGGAGGCTTTTACGCGTCCGCCGTTGGCAGCGGCAGCAGGCGCTGCTTCAGGAGCAGCAGCGGGTGCGCTCCCGGCTGCAGGTTTTTGTTCGGCTGCGGGTGTTTCCGCTGCGGCGCCGCCGGATTGTTCCGCCGCCAGGATGGCGTCTATATTGGTGCCTTTCTTGCCTACAATGGCAATAATATCGTTCACTTTGGCCGCGTCTCCTTCTTTTACGCCTACATACAGCAGCTCGCCGTCTGCATAGCCGATCACTTCCATGGTGGCCTTGTCGGTTTCCACCTCTGCCAGCACATCGTCGCTCTTAACGGTATCGCCTACCTTTTTATTCCAGGCTACTATCTTGCCCTCGGTCATGGTATCGCTCAGCAGCGGCATGCGGATCACGGTTGCATCTTTCAGGGCGGCTTCCGCGGCGGCTTTTACCTCGCCATTGGCGGCTGCGGGTTGTGCCGGTGTGGCTGCCGGGGCTTTATCCTGTTTGGCAGGAGCGGTATCGGCCTGGCCATTGGCGGGAGCAGATCCGCCTTCCAGCAAGGGCTTGTAGTCTTCTCCGGGTTTACCCACAATGGCGATAATATCATTTACTTTGGCAGCTTTACCTTTTTCCACACCTACATATAATAGTGTGCCTTCTACGTATCCTATTACTTCCATGGTGGCCTTGTCGGTCTCCACTTCTGCAATTACATCATCTGATTTTACGGTATCGCCCACCTTTTTATGCCATTCCGCAATCACCCCTTCTGTCATCGTATCGCTTAGAAGGGGCATTCTGATAACTTCTGCCATGTGTTTACTCAAAATTTTGCCCAAACCTACAAAAGAAAGACGAAAAAATTAATAATGAATAATGAATAATTAATAATACCCGCTACACAGGAGTTCCCTGTAACACTGGTCACTTTATTATTAATTATTCATTGTTAATTCTTAATTGATTAAAAGTCCAATTCCATATTCAGTTTATCCTTCAGCTCTTTCACCAGGGGGTATTGCTCCACCATTAGCTGGAACTGTTCACGGCTGCTCAGGGGGGCCGGGCCTATGTCCTGGGACTGCTGGCTCTCGTCCAGTTGCAGGGTAAGGATAATGGAGGGGTTGTTGAACTTTCGCTTGAAGAAGTCCGAGATGGCCAGCTTTTCTTCTTCCATAAAACGGAACTGAACAATGTTCCGGCTTACGATGCCGATCTCTTCGGCTGCCAGCAGCACTACATTGGCCAGTTGCAGGTTGCTCACCACGGTCATTTTGTTGGCCTGCCGGAAGGTATCGATGAACTCTTCCCAGTACACAGCCAGCGCGCCCTGGGTAATGGCAATGCTTTCGCGGACGGTGGTCTGCTGCTGTTTGGCGGCCAGGGCTTCCTTCATGGCGGCCAGGCCGGTCAGCTTGCTACCGGCAGCAGCTTTGCCGGCTGGCTGGGTAGCGGCGGGCCGGGGCGCTGGTGGGACGGTACTGGCAGGCGCCGGTGGTGGAGGCGCCGGAGCAGGAGCTGCCACCGGTGCTGCCTGGGTGGCAGGCGGGGCAGTGGCTTTCGCTGCCGGTGGTGTTTCTATGGTAAGCCTGGCTTCCTGTTGCGCAATGCTTGCCGTGGTGGCTGGCTTGCCTCCGCTGCGGGGGGCCGTAGCCTGGGCAAAGGGCGCCCGTAACTGCTGCGGGGCCGCGCCGTCAGGCACTAACTTTTTTTTTACCACTTCACCGGACTGGTCATCGCCCGCCAGGGTAACCGCCTGCTGCAGGTAGCATAGCTTGATCAGCGCCATTTCTACGTGCAGGCGCTTGTTGCGGGCCATGCGGTAGTTGATCTCCGTATCATTCAGCAGGTGCAGGGCCGTGATGAGGTAGGCCGGGCTGATCCTGCCGGATAATTGCTTGTAACGGTCCTTCAGGTTGCCGGACACTTCCAGCAGGTGCATGACCTTTTCTTCCTTGCACATGAGCAGGTTGCGCAGGAACTCCGCCCATCCGCTCAGGAAGTTGTCGCCTTCAAATCCTTTTTGCAGGATCTCGTCAAATATCAGCAATGCGCCGGCTACGTCCTGTTGCAGCACGGCTTCCATTACCCGGAAAAAGTAATCGTAGTCCAGTATGTTCAGGTGCTCCAGCGTATTCTGGTAGGTAAGATGCCCACCGGTAAAGCTCACGATCTTGTCCAGCGTGCTCAGGGAGTCGCGCATGCAGCCGTCGGTTTTCTGTGCCACCAGGTGCAGGGCGTCCGGCTCTGCCTGTATCTGCTCTTTTGTGCAGATCTCCTGCAGGTGGTCTACGGTATCCTGTATGGTAATACGCTTGAAATCGAATATCTGGCAACGGCTCAGGATAGTAGGCAGTATTTTATGCTTCTCCGTGGTGGCCAGTATAAAGATGGCGTAGGAGGGCGGTTCTTCCAGCGTTTTCAGGAAAGCGTTGAACGCGGAGGAGCTGAGCATGTGCACCTCATCTATAATATAGATCTTGTACTTGCCGGCCTGGGGTGCAAAACGCACCTGTTCCACCAGGGTGCGGATATCGTCTACCGAGTTGTTGGACGCCGCATCCAGCTCATGTATGTTAAAGGAGCTGCCTTCGTTGAACGATTTGCAGGAATGACACTGGTTGCAGGCCTCTCCGTCGGGCTGTAGTTGCTCACAGTTAATGGTTTTGGCCAGTATACGGGCACAGGTGGTTTTTCCCACTCCCCGCGGGCCGCAGAACAGGAAGGCGTGTGCCAACTGGTTGTTACGGATCGCGTTTTTGAGGGTGGTGGTAATATGGGATTGTCCCACTACGGTAGAAAAGTTCTGAGGACGGTATTTACGGGCCGAAACGATAAAATTCTCCATAATACTACATTCGCAAAGGTCGAAAGTACATAAATTTTTCGCAAGTCCGTTACCTGCCCGGGGCTGCGCCATGCGCCGTGGTTTGAAGGCCCGGGACCTCCAGGGCCAGCGCTGCTGCCAGGTATTGCTGCTGCAGCCGGGTAATATAATGATGGTAGTGCTCGGGCACTGTCACGCATATTTCATGCAGCAGTTGGATGGCTGTCACCAGGGGGATGCCGCTGTCCAGGTAACTGGCGGGCTGCTGCAGGAAGCGCCCTGTTTTCTGCCGCAGCTCCGGCTCCCAGGCATTTGCCAGCTCCGGGTTTTGCCAGAGCTCCTGCAGCAACTGCCTGAACCGGGCGCTTTCTGCTTCCAGTATATCAAAGTAGGGGCGTGCCTGCTCCATGGTAATGCCGGTAGCGCCAAACAGGTCGCCGGTGCAGTGAATGATCCGGGATACCTGCGTTTCCAGCAGTTGCGCTTTTTCCTGGTGCTGCAGTACGCGCCGGTACTTTTGCAGCAGGTCCTCCGCCTGCCCCCGTCCCTGGTGCAGGGCGCGGGAATAATGCACCCGGAAGGCGAGGTGGTCCTGCGCCTCCAGCCAGGCTTCCTGCTGCGCGATGTCGGCCTGCAGGATATCCAGCAAGTGGCCGGCGCTGGCAGCAGGGTAGGGCTGCCCCCTGAATTCAAAAGCCCCTGCCCTTATCTCGCCGGCAGCGATGGCCTGCAGTGTGGCCGCATCCTGCCGGTTGCGGAACAGTTGCCGGATCTGCCGGGCGTAGGCGGGCGCATACAGGCTGGCCATGCTGTGGCGCGACAGCTCCGCCTCTGCCAGCGGTTGCTGGCAGGCGGCCGTGAGCGCCGTAAAGGGGCGGTTGTCATAATATTGATGAAATGCACCTGGAAAGGCCAGTTGCCGGTACTGCTGTTCCAGCTCCGTCAGCAGTTCCTGGGGCGTGTACCAGTGATAGCTTCCGTGAGCGGGCAGCCCCCGGTCATAGATCATGGCCGTCATGGTTTCCTGCAGGCCGGCCGGGTTATGGAACAGTTCCCAGGCGCTGCCGGTAGCGGTTTCCTGCACCACTGCGGCGGCCTGGCATCGCTGTTCCCTTTCCTCACGGTCCGGCTGGGCGGCGCCCTGCTGCCGGAACTGTACCTGGCTTTTGATAAATGACTCGAGGTAGGCATCAGTTACCACCGGCAGCCGGGCAGCGTCCAGCGCCAGCCCGTTTTGCAGGGCATAATGATGCAGGTAGGTACGGTGGGCTGCGTACAGGTTACGGAACCGCAATTGCTTTTCCGCCAGCAGGGGCAGTTTGTGCAGGCAGTGCTCAAAGCAGGCGCCGCCCACTTCGGCCCGGCGCAAAGCGGAAATGGCCGCCTCGCTGCCGGCGATGCTGCATCCGATGGCGTCTGCATGAAGCTCCATTTCCCGGCTTAGCGGGATATAGGCCTGGTGAATAAGCTGATACAGCTTTCGTAGCAGGAACTGCATACCGCCGGCTATACCGGTAGCGATGCGGCCCAGCGGGTGCAGCAACAGGTGTTGCATGGCCCGGGACACCAGGTGGTTATGCCAGGTACCGCTTTCATACAACATATAATAGATGCGTTGGTGCTGTGCGCCAATAAAGCTGCCCAACTGCACGCTGCGCTGTGAACAGTGCCCCAGCGTGCGGGCCAGCATCATCCGGAATTCGCCCCGGTTAAGGCTGTTCACCAGTCCCAGTCCTATTTCCAGCCGGGCGCCGGCCAGGCGCAGCAAGCTGCCAGGCGGAAGCAGGGTGGCCTGCATACCGGGTACGGCAAATATCTTTTCAGGACAGGTAGTGCGGGTAATGGCTGCCAACTGTGCCACGAATGCAAACAGTTGCGGGTGCTCCGAGCGTTGCAGTAAAGCCCGGTAGGCATAGGGCCGCTTTTTACGGCCAAACACGAACCTGGACGGAAAGGCCAGCAGCATGGCTCCCAGCAGCACCATGGGCAATGCTGTGATAATGGCCAGCACCCGGTGCATGGCAGTGGCCAGCATAATGCCGCCGGTAATAAAAGCGGCGCCCAGGCCCGCCATGCCTAGCAGCAGCAGGACATACACCAGGAAGAACAGCGCAATGAAACTGGTTACTTTTAACAGTTGCCGCTGCAACAGGGGCGCAGGGGATGGTAATACCGGATCCGCCGGCGTCGGGTTGGCCTGGTAGGAGTTGGACATAGTCTGTTCAGGTTAGCGCTTAGTTTGGTTGATGCAAGCAGGAATAAATTTAAATTAAAATGATGTAACTTAAAATTTCAATTATAAAATGCGGCATTTCTGTAAATTTCTTTAACTTCCCGCTGCAGATACCCTATTGTTAATTAAGAAGGTATCCCCCGTTTGTCAGTGAAAAAAGTTTTACCCAGGTTGAATAACCCTAGTTATCCAGTACACGACACAACCCTGTTATTTTAAACTACAATTATACCTGAATGAACCGGTCCCTCATTTTACGTATCGTTGTGCCGATACTGTTCGTACTGGCCGCAGTGCTCGGTATTAAAGCCTGTAACGAGCACCGTACCAGCTCACAGCGCCTGGCCAGGGCTGTGGATACCCTGAAAACAGGTCATCCCGGGTTACGGCTGATCGACTCCGCCCTGGTGATACTGAACGCGGCGGAAAGCAACTTCCGGCTGTATACCGTTGTGTATGAGCAGCAATACCTGCAAACCTTCAGTACCCAACTGGATACGGTATCCGTCCTGCTGGACTCCGTGGGCAAACCGGCTGCGGCCGGCGGCAACAGCGAGCAACTGCTCCACCTGATCCGCGAAAAGGAGCAGATGTCCGGCAAAATAGCCAGCATCAAGCGCTCCACCGATGAGCTGCTGAGCCGCTCCCTCAAGGATGAGATGATCGACAAAATGCTGAACGCTATTCCCCCTTATTCCGCCAGCAGGATCAAAAAGGAGGAGGTAACCATCGATACCGTGGGTAATGAACAGACCCAACTGGCGAAGAAAGGCTTGTTCAAACGCCTGGGCCAGGCCATCGCCAACAAGAACGATACCGTGAAGTCCAAACAAACTATTTTGATCAGGACCAAGGACGGTAAAGTAATGCCCAAGGAGGAATATGAAGCGGAGCGCATGCGCAAAATACTGGCGGATGTGAACGGCTATTACAAAAGCGTACTGCGCCAACAGTTGGAAGGCCGTACAAAGATAGACGTGGCGGAACACACCCTGGCTGTTACCAACCTCCATTTACTGGGCGACCTGAAAAAAGTGATCCAGACTTTAAAAGAACAGGCACTGCAGGATGCAGCAGCCCGAAAATTCCGCGCCGGTGCAGACAGCCATACAAGCATCCGCAGGATGACCGGCACCATGACCTGGATGCTGATCGTGCTGCTGCTGGCTATTGCGGGTGCAGTAGTGCTGTACCTGGACAACCGTCGCAAAGCCAGGCTGCTGGCCATTGAAAAGCAGAAAGCGCTGGATGAGGCCCGTTCCCGCTCCGTGTTCCTGGCCAATATGAGCCATGAGATACGCACCCCTTTAAATTCCATTGTAGGTTTTGCCGAACAACTGGGGCATACCCCCCTGAAAGAAGACCAGCGGGAGCTGCTGCACGCGGTGGAAGTCTCCGCCGACATGCTGATGGAGGTGGTGAATGATGTGCTGGACTTCTCCAAGCTGGACAGCGATTATATCTCCATCCGGAAGGAGCCTTTCACCTTATACCAGGCCGTGTCCGATGTGGTGAGCACCATGCGGGTACAGGCGGCGCGCAAACAACTGGACCTCTTGTTTTCATTTGAGGGCGGCCTACAGCAGCATGTGCAGGGCGATATGTTCCGCCTGAAGCAGATATTGATAAACCTGATCGGCAACGCCATCAAGTATACGGAGACAGGAAGCGTTACAGTTACCGGCAAGCTGGAAAACCAGGATGCACAGCATGCCCGGTTCACCCTTTCTGTGGCAGATACCGGCCCTGGTATGCCGCCGGAGGCCCTGCCCCAGATATTCGAGCGTTTCTACCAGGCCAGGTCGCCCCGGGTAGAAGTAAAAGGCACCGGCCTGGGGCTGGCCATTACCCAGCGCCTGGTGAAGCTGCATGGCGGCGACATTACGGTGGAAAGCGAGGTAGGAAAAGGATCTGAATTTACCTTCTTTATTCCTTATGAGCTGGCCAGCCCGCCCAGGACGGTAGTGGTGACGCAGGAGGACGTAGAGAAGCTGAACGGCAATCAACTGGAAGGGCTGTACGTACTGATCGCAGACGACCAGGAAATGAACCTGCTGCTGCTGAAAATGATCCTGACCCGCTGGAAATGCCGCTTTGATATGGCGAAGGACGGTGCCACCGCTTACGAGCTGTTTAAGACCAACCGATATGACCTGGTGCTGCTGGACCTGCAGATGCCGCAGATGAGCGGCGTGGACGTGGTGAGCCGCATCCGCACCGACGTGGATTCCCGCAAAGCCAAAGTGCCGGTGCTGGTGCTCACGGCAGACATTACCCGGCAGGACGAGGAGTCTTTCCGTAAAGCCGGTTTTAATGACTGGATGCTGAAACCCTTCAGGGAAAAGGATATCTATAAAGTGATCGTTAAAAACCTGTCGAAGGCCAGGGCGGAAGCGAATTAAACAACCGGGTGCCGTTTAAACTCCTGGTTCCTGTCAAACAGGTACCGGTAAGTGGTTAACTGGCGGCTGCGGTAAGTGCCCAGGCTTTCGGCAATGTTGATCATCTTGGGATTAAAGTCGCCTATCCACTGCATTTCATAATCATCATACAGGTGCTGGCCCTGTATGATCCTGGCCCCTTCCACGATCATGTAAGCGTCTGCTCCCTTTTGCTGGAATTCCGGTATAATGCCGAACACGATACCGGTAAACTTGCGGCAGCGGCCTGTGTACTTCAGCCAGAGGAACAGCAGCTTTTCCCATAGCCCGAAGCGGCCGTTCATATGTTTGAAGAACTGGTTCAGCTCCGGCAGGTTTAGCCAGCAGCCGATCGGCTCATTGTTGTAATAGATAAACCATACGATCCTTTCATCCATCACCGGCTTCATTTGCCTGAAGATGCGCAGCGCCTGCGCCTTGCTCAGCTCCTTGCCCCCGTCATGTCCTGCCCAGGCCTTGTTGTAGATAATGGAGAAATCTTCCGCAAATTTTTCCAGCTTGTTTTTTCGTAAATGCCTGGCCGTAAACCCGGGATCTTTTGCAAGCTGGTCATGGCGGGTGAAGAACTTTTCCTGCAGGGGGTCTTTCACCTTCAGCGCAAAGCATACCTGGTGAAAGAAAGGCTGGAAACCGTACTGCTCAAACAGGTCTTTATAGTAGGGGGGATTATGGTTCATACAATAGAGCGGCTCATGAAAGCCTTCGGTGAGCAGGCCCCACCAGCGGTCGCGCTCCCCGAAATTAATGGGCCCGTCCATGGCTTCCATGCCTCTTTCCTGCAGCCACTGTTTGGCCGTATCCAGCAGCAGGTTAGCCGCTGCCTGGTCATTGATGCAATCAAAAAAGCCGATGCCTCCCGTGCGCTGCGTATCACCTTTGGTCTTGTATTTTTTATTTACAAAAGCGGCAATACGCCCTATCCAGGTCCCGTCATCGCTGCGCAGCAGCCAGCGTACACACTCGCCGTGTTTAAAGGTCTTGTTCTTTTCCGGATCAAATACGGCAGCTATATCTTTGTCCAGTGGCCGCACCCACCCGGGGTTGTTTTTATTTAGATCTGCGTGTACTTGTATGAACAGCCGGGCTGTTTGTGCGTTATCTACTTTGACGAGCTCCATGGGGGGCAAAAATAGTGAAATAGGATGTATGAAGTATGAGGCATGATTTATGAAGTAGGAGATAGGATGTATGAAGTAGGATGTAGGATGATAGTTATATGTTATTAATACATTTTCTACGTCCTACTTCATACCTCCTACTTCATACTTCATATTTTACGAGCAGACAAAGGGACAGTTACCATTTATAAATTAATACGAATGAAGCGATCATCACCGATCTATACCATCATCTTTTTTTTCCTTGCCCTGATGCTGGGTATCGCCTATTTCCGCCAGCAGCAGCGGGTACGGAAGATACTGGTGCAGAATGAGCGCCTGCTGAACGAGAACCGGGACCTGCAGCAAAGCCTGCGGTCCGTAAGTGGTACGGCTCAGCAGATAGCGGAACGAAAGGAGCAGCAGCAGCGCCAGCAGGGCAAGTTTGTAGAGCGGCGCGCCTATTACCGCCGCAACTGGCAGCAGTTTATAGCCGTGAGCACCAATGATTACCGCACCGGTTTCCTGGGCGGTATCAAAAACCTGGAGCTGACCGTGCGTAACCAGACGGAATACCCGCTGGACAATGTAGTAGTGACCGTGCAATACCTCCGCAGCAACGGGGAGGTATTTAAAACGGAAAGATATACCATCAGTGAAGTGCCGGCCAAAGGCACCCGCAGCATAGAGGCGGCCGCCAGCCGCAAAGGCATGAAGGTGCAGTTGAAGCTGATCAGCATTACCAGCCAGGCCATGAACTTCTGCTGGGCTTACGATAAGCCCGTACCGGCAGGCGCCCCTGATCCGTATGAGTGTGTGAAGTAGGAGGTAGGAAGTAGGAGGTAGGATGTAAGAAGCAGGAGGTAAAAGAAAGAAGCGTTAAGATGAAAAATAAAGTAAAAAGGAAGCTGGCAACGAGCCAGCTTCCTTTTTCTTACTTCTTACCTCCTACTATCCCCGCTGTACGCGGCCGCTCCTGCCATTGTTGTTGTCATTACTGCGCTGGGGCGCGGGTTGCGGACGGGGAGCGGACTGCCGCTGTATGCGCGGTGACGGCGCCGGGGAGGAAGGCCTTGGGCTGACCCGTTGCTGCGGGGCCGGGTTACTCCTGGGCTGCGGTGCCGGTGCGGTTCTTTGCGGTGCAGGATTGCTCCTGGGTTGCGGCGCCCGGTTTATCCGCGGCTGCGGCGCGGGATTCACGTTGCGCGGCTGGGAGGGAGCCGGTGCAGGCCGGTTCTCATTCCGGTTGTCAAATACCCGCCTGGGAGGATTATTGTTCCTTTCAGGTGCCGGCGCCGGGCGCGTGTTGGGCGTTGTCCGGTTGGGCGCCGGTGTTACCCGGCGGTTATCGGGCGCATTGTTATTATTGTTGTCAAATACACGCCGGGGCGGTGTAGCCCGGTCGTTGTTATTGTTGTTGTCATTATCGGTACTGCGCCGGATGGTCCTGCCCGGGGCGCCCGGTGTGCTCACGTTATTGTTCCGGTTATCCCGGTTGATACGGGTGGGCCGGTTGTTGTCCGACAGGGGACGGCGCAGCTCATTCCCCTGGGGCCTGAATATCCGCAGCCGGTTATTGGCCAGGGACGAACCCGGACGGTCGCTGTTGACCACCCGTACCGGCCTTACCGGTGTGCGGGTGATACGGGATACGTCCCGCGCTTCCGGGCCGCGGTAGTAGCGGGTGTTCCGGTTTACCACCCTCGTATTGTTGATGATGGTGGTATTGTTAATAATGGTCACGTTACGCCTTCTGTCCACGTAATACCGGTGTATATACGGGCTGTTGATATAGCGGCAGGGCACGAAGGACCAATAAGTGACCGGTATATTGAAGTTTACGTTCACACCCACGCTCATGCCTGGTCCCAGCGGCGCCCAGCCATAATAGTCAGGGCTGTTTCTCCAGCTTACCCAGGCAGGGCCCCACTGGTCGCCCGGTATCCATATCCATCCATAATAATTGTCATATGTCCAGCGTCCGTAATGGAAGGGCGCCCATCCCCAGTCATAATCGGACACCCAGGTCCAGCCGTAATCGGTGTATACCCAGTGCCCGTTGGTATAATAAGGCCTGAAATCCCTCCCCGCATCCGGCACCCATACCTGCCCGTAGCTGCCATAGCTCATCCACTGTCCGTAGGGGCTCAGGGCATCATAAAACATGGAGAATGATACGCCTGCCTGCTGGGGCCTGGCTGTAGCGCAGCCAGTGGTAAGGGAAAGCCAGGTGATCAATACGCTCGCATAAAGGATTATCTTACTTTTCATAACACTTGCTTTTAAAGTATCAGGAAATCCACTCACTCATTTCCTTTGTTAATTTTTCATCATAAATATTGCTATTATCGTACCAGAGGTCTGTTGGATGCTGTCCTGTTAACGTTATTTAACGGTTGAGAGCGTTTTACCCCCTGTTTTTAACTGTTTTTAACATTTAATATGGATAAACACGCCGTTGAGCGATAAATATTGTGCAACCGGCGACAAAATGGCGTCTTGCAGCAATTGAAGCGTGAAGCAGGAAGTATGAGGTATGATATTGATGCGATTCAGGCTTCCTACTTCATATTTCATACTTCATATTTCATATTTCCCCCGGCAAACCTTACCTTTGCGGCAAATTTTACAAACCGCTCATTTTAAGTATTTATAAACTGCTATACAATATGCCTAACACAGGTAAGATCAAGCAAATTATCGGTCCCGTAGTGGACGTGCATTTTGAAGGAAAACTACCCGAAATCTACAACGCCCTGGAAATAACCCGTGAAAATGGTCAGAAAGTAGTGCTGGAAGTACAGCAGCACCTGGGAGAAGATAGCGTTCGTTGCGTGGCGATGGACTCTACCGACGGCTTTGTAAGGGGCATGGCTGTAGAAGATAAGGGTGCTCCCATTAAAATGCCTATTGGCGACCAGATAAAAGGACGCTTGTTCAACGTGGTAGGCGACGCTATTGACGGTCTGGGCAATATCGACAGCGCTAACGGTTATCCCATTCACCGCCAGCCGCCCCGCTTTGAAGACCTGGCTACAGATACCGAAGTACTGTACACCGGTATTAAGGTGATCGACCTGATCGAGCCTTATGCAAAAGGTGGTAAGATCGGCCTGTTTGGCGGTGCAGGGGTAGGTAAGACCGTATTGATCCAGGAGCTGATCAATAACATTGCGAAAGGCTACGAAGGCCTGTCCGTATTTGCCGGGGTGGGAGAGCGTACCCGTGAAGGGAACGACCTGATGCGTGAAATGATCGAAGCCGGTATCGTGAAATATGGCGAGAAATTTAAAGAATCCATGGAACATGGCGGCTGGGAGCTCAGCGCCGTGGATATGCAGGAGCTGAAACAGTCCCAGGCTACCTTCATCTTCGGCCAGATGAACGAGCCCCCCGGCGCCCGTGCGCGTGTGGCCCTGTCCGGTCTGACCATTGCCGAATACTTCCGTGACGGCGACGGCTCCGCTGCCGGCGGCCGCGACATCCTGTTCTTCGTGGACAATATCTTCCGTTTTACCCAGGCTGGCTCCGAGGTGTCCGCCCTGCTGGGACGTATGCCTTCTGCCGTGGGTTACCAGCCTACGCTGGCTACTGAAATGGGATTGATGCAGGAGCGTATCACCTCTACCAAGAACGGTTCCATCACCTCCGTACAGGCGGTGTACGTACCTGCGGATGACCTGACCGACCCTGCTCCGGCTACTACCTTTGCCCACCTGGATGCTACCACTGTACTGGACCGTAAGATCTCCGACCTGGGTATCTATCCTGCCGTGAGCCCGCTGGACTCTACTTCCCGTATCCTGACGCCCGCTATCGTAGGCGAGGCCCACTATAACTGCGCCCAAAGGGTGAAAATGATCCTGCAGCGTTACAAGGAGCTACAGGACATCATCGCCATCCTGGGTATGGATGAGCTGAGCGATGAGGACAAGCTGACCGTATCACGCGCCCGCCGCGTACAGCGCTTCCTGTCCCAGCCCTTCCACGTAGCAGAGCAGTTCACCGGCCTGAAAGGCGTGCTGGTGCCCATCGAAGAAACCATCCGTGGCTTTAACATGATCATGGACGGCGAAGTGGATGAATACCCGGAAGCGGCCTTTAACCTGGTAGGTACGATCGATGATGCGATAGAAAAAGGCAAGAAGCTGCTGGAAGCTGCGAAAAATTAACTATTAATTCTTAATTCCCAAGAATGCAATTAGAAGTATTGACACCTGAAAGAAAATTGTATGCCGGCGAAGTGTATGGCGTACAGTTGCCTGGCGTAGACGGCTCGTTTGAGGTGCTGGATAAGCACGCGCCTTTAATAGCAGCCCTGGGCAAAGGCAAAATGAAGGTGCTGAAAGATAAGGTGCAGGCGGAGTTTTACCAGATAGAAGGCGGCTTTGTGGAAGTATTGCGCAACAAGGCTACCGTACTGGTGGAAGGAGCGGCTGTAATCAAGTAAATAGCGTATTAAAATAATAGGCCGGGTATGAATACCCGGCCTTTTTTTTGTCCTAACTATTCCAATCTAAGAAGACCCCGTTGCATGCGCAGTAAGATTACTGGCCGGGTTATTCTACGAGCAGGTTATTGCCATTATGATAATGAAACATTATCATGCAGCAGGCATATAACCCTATTCCTATGAAAATGAATATATTTTAAGCGCCCCTGAATGGTGACCGCCGCTTCAGGAGAGCAAAGGGTGTTACAAATAAGTTTCAGGGTTTTAGCATTAAATGCCGGTTCATTATATCAGCTCAAAAGGAGCTTATTATATCGTTCTCATAGGTCTGGTCTTCATTTTGGTGTTGTCTCATTGCTCCTGCTCTCCACAAGTCGAAAATGGGTTAATACAAGGCACTCTTTATTGATCTCAGCGTTCCATTTTACATTAGCAAGATATTTAAATTGTTTCGAAAAACCTTACTCCGTTTAGTCATTTTTGTTAGGAAAAGTATATGGTGGCGCATTAGTCATTGGACTTCAAAGCATAGGGCAGAAAAAATTTTTTTGCACTTTTTGGCCCCTTTTTCTGTTAACAACTCATTAACATCTTATTAAGAATTCAGGGCTGCGGAAAGCACTAACTTGACCTGCGTAATCCCCGGGAACTGAATCATGTAAAGCCACATCCAGCTTAATGAATTCGCATGCCATGTCCACCAGACTATCCATACCCTGCCAAAGAGAAGCGGCCGCTTACCGGCTATGGGTGCGCCGCTGCAACACCTGGTCAAATCGTTGTTTACTGCAAATCGTTTTGTAATTATGGATCAGAAAACCGTCTCAGTTTCATATCATCACATATTGCGCGTAACGGAAAAGCTGCGGTCCCTGCGCCGGAAACAGGAATATTCCCAGGAATATATGGCCATTATGCTCAATATATCCCAGAATGCGTACAGCCGCCTGGAAAACGGGAAAACTCCGCTTACCATTAACCGCCTGTTCGAGATATGCGCCCTGCTGAAAGTGGATCCGGGAGAGCTGTTGCAGGCCGATACAGATGCGCTGGGTGAAGACAAGACAAAGACCGGGAACCCGGCCTTTGTCCATGCATCACTGAGTGGCAGAAATGGTGCCTTGTAATCGGATATTTTGGGGGAGGGAGCAATATTTTTCAGGCCCCATAAAATTGGCCCTTATTATCGCTTTTGCCTAACCACCAGGTGGATAAATTATTCGTGCAGGTTGTAAATGAGGAAGTGATGGAGTTGCTACCTTAGTTCAGGGAAGGGTCTATCGGGAAATTCGCCATTATGGCGAAATTGTTCCCCAGGTTCTTCAACGATTGCTGCCAGATGTTCTGCTCTTTTTCATCAAAGATCAGCGCGGCATCCGTGTCCGATAATATCCAGGATTTTTCATTGAACTCATTCTCCAATTGCCCGCTGCTCCAGCCGCTGTAGCCAATGAAGAACTTGATCTTGCCGAGGTCCAGCCTGCCTTCATTGATCAGCGTTACCACGCTTTCAAACCTGCCGCCCCAGTAAATTCCCGCGTTGATCTCGAAACCGCCTTCTATCAGGTCGGGCTGCTGGTGCACAAAATGGATGGTATCCATCTGTACCGGGCCGCCAAAAAACACGGGAATATTGTTCACCAGTATCTCCGGCACCAGTTCATCCAGGGACTGGTCAAACGGTTTGTTGATCACAAAACCGAAACTCCCTTTTTCCTGGTGTTCACAAAGCAGTACCACCGTGCGCGCAAAATTCGGGTCTTTCAGAAAAGGATCAGCAATAAGTAATATACCGGGAGCAAGGGAAACCATACGCAAACGTTTTGATCACGTAACCAAATTTAACCAATTTTGATTGTGATTTCCGGATTAAATGCCGGATTAAATGCAAAGCGGTTAAAAGAGCATAAAAAAAGGAGGCTAGACAGCCCCCTTACCATTTTATCAACCAAAATCTAAATCGCTTATGGAACGAAATCCACGTCGATGTATGTAGAAAGTTTAATTGCTTCGTCGTTAAGTACTGGTAGCTATCTATCAAAATTAGTACCAGTTTCTATAGCAAAGGTAAGTAAAGTAGCGATATAAAAATCAGCGCACCCCCGTTAAAATTACGTTAAAGTGATATTCTTTTGTTAAAATTAGGCTGGTAAAAGGTTTGCGCAGCCTAATTTTGTATCATTGTTGCTATAGCAAGAATCGAATTTGACAGTTTTTAAAGCACAGAATATTATCTTAGAAGGTTATAACCAGATGCCCGTTTTTTTTAAGATTTTTACAATACATGTTACCGCTAAAGAAAACATTCCCGATAATCGTTGTACTGATCACTTTATCCCTGTTGGGCATCATTGCCATCCAGGTGAGCTGGATACGTAATGCGGCCATCCTCCGGAAGGAGCAATTAGAGCAGAACTTTGTGAGCGTGGTAAATAACGTGCGCGATGAAATGGTACGCCGCCAGGCCCCTCCCATCCGCTTCAAAATGGGCGGCACCACTCTCAGCAAAGGTGCGGATAACAGTATTACCCTGGAAAGATATGAGCTGAACAATATTACCGTGGGCGTCAGCGACCGGTTTACCACAGACGAGGTGCAGCAGTTGATCGCCAATGCGCTGCGCAAGCAGAAGCTGGATACTTCTTACGAATTCGCTATTATCGGCAAAAGCGCCTTCAGCAACGATAATATGATCAAGATGCAGTCCCCGCGGTTTACCAACCTGCTGGAAACGGCCACAACGGACACGCTTGATTATTCCATACAGACCGCCCCGCTGGTAAGCAGCCTGGAGCTGATGAACGACCGTACCGAAGTGCTGTACATTATCCTGCCCAACAATAATTCCCTGCTGCTGCGCTGGCTGGGATGGGTGATTGCCGGCTGCGTGATGTTCACCATCATCATCGTTACCGCTTTTGCGCTGACCATCCGCACCTTGCTGAACCAGAAGAAACTGTCGGAGATAAAGTCGGACTTCATCAATAACATGACCCACGAGTTGAAAACGCCGCTGGCCACTATTTCCCTGGCCATTGACGCGATCGGCAACCAGAAGGTGATGGACAACCGGGAGAAGATCCGGTATTTTTCCGGCATCATCAAGGAGGAGAACAAGCGTATGAACAAGCAGGTGGAAAGCATCCTGCAGTCCGCCCTGCTGGAAAAGAATGAAATAGGGCTGAACCTCCAGGTGATAGATGTGCACCAGGTGATCCAGCATACGGTAGACAACCTGCAGTTGCAACTGGCCTCCCGCGACGGCCGCGTGGAGCTGCGCCTGGATGCCATTAATCCCATTATCAAAGCGGATGATGTGCATTTCTCCAACGTGGTCTTTAACCTGCTGGACAACGCCATCAAGTATTCCAAGCAGCACCTGGAAGTGATCATCACTACCTATAACACCCGCAAGAGCCTGGTCATTACTATTTCAGATAATGGCATCGGCATGAGCCGTGATACGATTTCCCGTATCTTTGAAAAATTCTACCGCGCCCATACCGGCAATGTACACAATGTAAAAGGGTTCGGCCTCGGCCTCAGCTATGTAAAGGCCATAGTGGAGGCGCATAAAGGCAGGATCAAGGTGGACAGCGCCCTGGGCAGGGGTAGTAAATTTACATTGGAGTTTCCGCAGGAATAAAAGCAGCAGCACATCAGATTATGGCATTAACGGAAAAAGAATTACAGCGCTTCCATCTTCCCATATCCGTACCCGGTATGGGAGTGGCTATGCAGGAAAAGCTCAGGGAAACAAGATTACTGGTAGTAGGCGCCGGCGGCCTGGGCTGCCCGGTGATACAATACCTCAGCGCCAGTGGCATCGGCGTGATCGCCATTGCCGACTACGGCGTGATATCGGATGAAGATATGCCCCGCCAGCCGCTTTACCAGATGCAGGACCTGCGCAAGCACAAGGCTAAAATGGCATCCAGCCGTTTGTGGGCCAGCAATCCTTTTACCAAACATTATCCCCTGCTGGTGCAGGTAAAACCGGAGAACATAGCGCAACTGATCGCGGAAATAGACCTGGTGATAGACTGTTCCCAGCACGGGCCCACGCACCTGGTGATCAACGATGCCTGCCTGGTGCATAACAAGCCCTTTGTAACAGGCGAGGTGCATAACTGGGTATCCTGGTGGGGCGGGTTCAATATGCCGCAGGCAGATGGGGCGGTATCCGCTTCCTACCGCTGCAGCGCCGCCCTGGCAGAAGAGTACCGCAATTTTGACGGCGGCGCCATGGGCGTTACGCACGGCGCTACCGGGCTGCTGATGGTGAACGAGATACTGAAATACCTGGCAGCGGTGCCCGACGGGCTGGTCAACAAATTTTACAGCATGGATTACCTGCATAACAAGTTCGAGGTGCATACCCTGAGCCCCGATCCTGCCGTGATCGCACAAACGAAAGCAGATGGCATACTGACGGCAGCCGACTACGGGCTGGAAATAGTGCCGGACGTAGAGGATTAATCCTTCTCCTCCGCCAGCATGCCCCCTTTGGGACCTATTTTCAGCTTGTGTTGTACGCCCAGCTTCAGCGCATAGTTCTCCACCTGGTGGCCCGAAGGGAAGTTATAGCATACCGGGTAGTCATAGTCCTTTACAATATTGGCAATGATCTCGTATTCATTTTGCCCGAAGGGGGTGGTGGTTTCCCGGCTGTCCACGAAGGCGCCTACCACCAGCCCGGCCAGTTTGTCCAGCCAGCCGGCGCGTTTCAGGTTGTACATCATGCGGTCCACGTTGTACCGGTATTCCCCGATATCTTCCAGCAGCAGTATTTTACCGCGGGTATCCGGCTGGGAGCGGGTGCCGGACAGGTTGGCCAGCAGGGAGAGGTTGCCGCCCACCAGTACGCCGCTGGCCTGTCCCGGCCGGTTCAGCGCATGGGGAGCAAATGCATAGCGGGAGGCTTTGCCCCGGAGCGCCTGCCGCAGGCTGTTCACATAGGCGTTGTCCGCCGTTTCCGGCGTAATGCCGCTACACATCAGCGAGTGCAGGGTGGCAATGCCCAGGCGTTGCTGTACGTGGGTGTGCAGGGTGGTCACATCGCTGTAACCGCATAGCCATTTAGGGTTTTTGCGGAAGCGGGAAAAATCGAGCTGGTCCAGCAGGCATACCATGCCGTAGCCGCCGCGGCCAAACACAATGGCCTTTATATCGGGATCGTCCAGCATGTCCTGCAGCTCTTCCAGCCGCAGCTCGTCGGGCGCCGAAAAGTTATGGAAGCTGGTGCCCACAGTAATGCCCATGTGCACGTGGTATCCCCAGGAGCTGAGCACCCCGGCCGCGTATTCGGCCGTGGCCAGTTCCATTTTGCTGCTGCTGCAGGTGATACCTACCAGGTCGCCTTTTTTCAGGTAGGGCGGAATTTTTATCATTCTAGTGCGCTTTATTTACCTTTGCGATCAGTTCATCGGTTTTAAAAATAAACCAATATACCCAGCAAACTAACAAACCCTTGAACATTTAAGTATTGTTTAAACGGATATGGCAAAATTTAATAGATATTTAATAACGGCTGCTTTACCCTACGCCAACGGGCCGGTGCATATCGGTCACCTGGCCGGCTGTTATTTACCGGCAGATATATACGTGCGTTACCTGCGCGCAAAAAAGGCGGATGTAAAGTTCATTGGCGGTACGGATGAGCATGGGGTGCCCATTACCATCAAGGCTATGCAGGAAAACATTTCCCCCCAGGATATCGTTGACAAGTACTATAACATTATCAACGAGAGCTTTGCGGAAATGGGCATATCGTTCGATATATTTTCCCGCACCTCCCGTCCCGTTCATCATGAAACCGCTGCGGATTTCTTCCTGAAAATGTATAACGACGGCCGCTTCGAGGAAAAGGAGAGCGAGCAGTACTTTGATGAAGTAAAGCAGGTGTTCCTGGCGGACCGCTACATTATCGGCACCTGTCCCAATTGCGGCAATGAAAAGGCCTACGGCGACCAGTGCGAGCGCTGCGGCAGCTCGCTCAGCCCCGAGGAGCTGATCAACCCGCGTTCCGCCCTCAGCGACGCGGTGCCGGTAAAGCGCAAGACCAAACACTGGTACATGCCCCTGCAGCAGTACGAGCCCTGGCTCCGTGAATGGCTGCTGGAAGGACACAAGGAGTGGAAGAACAACGTGTACGGGCAGTGCAAAAGCTGGCTGGACAACGGCCTGCAAAGCCGCGCCATGACACGCGACAGCAACTGGGGCGTAAAAGTGCCCCTGCCCAATGCGGAGGGTAAGGTGCTGTATGTATGGTTTGATGCGCCCATCGGCTACATATCCGCCACCAAGGAGTTGACGCCCGACTGGGCTGATTACTGGTGCCGGGAGGATACCAAGCTGGTGCACTTTATCGGGAAGGATAACATCGTGTTCCACTGCATCATCTTCCCCGCCATGCTGAAGGCGCACGGTGGCTTTGTGCTGCCGGAGAATGTGCCTGCCAACGAGTTCCTGAACATTGAAGGGGAGAAGGTATCCACCTCCCGCAACTGGGCCGTGTGGGTGCATGAATATGTAAAGGACTTCCCGGACCAGCAGGACGTGCTGCGCTACGTGCTGTGCAGCACCGCCCCGGAAACCAAGGACAATGACTTTACCTGGAAGGATTTCCAGGACCGGAATAATAACGAGCTGGTAGCTATTTTGGGCAACTTCGTGAACCGCACCATGGTGCTGATGCACAAGCTGTGCAAAGGCAAGGTGCCGCCTTTCCATACCGATGTAAAGGACGACAAGGATGATGCCGTGCTGGCCGTACTGCAAAACGCCAAACAGGAAATAGAAGATGCGCTGGAAAATTTCCGTTTCCGCGATGCGCTGCAGGCCATGATGAACGTAGCCCGCGAAGGCAACCGCTACCTGCAGGAAAAGCAGCCCTGGATACTGGCCAAAACGCCTGAGCTGCAGGAGCAGCACCAGGCGCTGATAGACAACTGCCTGCACCTGTGCCTGCAGTTGACCGCCAACCTGGCTATTTTCTGCAATCCCTTCCTGCCCTTTACCGCCAGGAAGATCTGCCACATGCTGAAGGTGGTGGACCGCATGCTGGAATGGGAGAACGCCGGTAGCCTGAAGCTGGTGAGCGTAGGCTATTCTCTGCGTCCGCCGGAGCTGCTGTTCAAAAAGATAGAGGATGAGCAGGTAGCTGCGCAGGTGGAAAAGCTGCGCGCCGGCCTGAAGCCGTCATCCACCGCGAATGCCGAACCCGCTGCGCCGGCCGCTGCATCGGCGCCGGCCGCACCGCAGAAACCGGAGATACAGTTTGATGACTTCGCCAAACTGGACCTGCGTGTAGGCACCATCCTGCAGGCGGAGAAGGTGGAAAAGGCGGACAAACTGCTCAAGCTGCTGGTGGACATCGGTACCGAAAAACGTACAGTCGTATCCGGTATAGCTATGCATTTCAGGCCCGAGGAGATCGTGGGCAAACAGGTGACCCTGGTAGCCAACCTGGCGCCCCGCAAAATGCGCGGTATTGAAAGCCAGGGCATGATCCTGATGGCAGAAGATAATGGTAAGCTGGTGTTTGTAAACCCGGCGGAAGCGGTAAGCCCGGGAAGCGGGGTGAGCTGAGTATGAGATAAGTGGAAGGGAATGCACAGTGCTGGTATGCTATGCGCTGTGCATTCGCTTTTTTAGTGTAAATTCGTACAAAGTGTTATACTATGGGCGCACCGTCATTGGATAGTGAATTTATGCAGTATTGGCTGCGATTGACAAGTGTTGAAAAAGAATCCCTCTTAAGCGTGGCCAAACATTATGTTGCATTAAAGGACGAAGTTGGCCGCATCAGCATAAAGCAATATAACCAGGAAATAGAAGCGGCCATGGAACGTATAGATGCCGGCGAATTTTATACGCATGAGCAGGTAGTGGAAATGTCAAAAAACTGGTTAAGTGGCAGGTAGAAAAGTTGCCTGGGGCAAAGTCGCCTTGCAACAGTTTAATACAGCCATTGAATATATAAGTGAGATTCTGTTCAAAATGCAGAAAAGGTGAGGGTTGAGATATTGGAAAAGATAGAGCCGTTAATGGATCATCCTGAAATATACCCTCCAGACAAATATAAATTGAACAATGATGGCAATTACAGGGCTTTTGAATGCCAACGCCTGAGAGTGGCCTATTATGTATCAGATGCTGCCATCAGGATATTGCGGGTACGTCATACCGGCCGCGAACCTTTAACCTACTGATATACCTGGCATATAATATAAAGTCCTCTCTCCAAACATAAAATCCCCTCCCTTTGTACGCCGAACCTCAAAAAGTCCTAAATTCATTGATCGAAAGACTGAAACAAAATTTTTATCGCTAAAGGCTACCAGCGCTATGAAACCGAGCAGCGATGCAAGGTTCCATCCGGCCGCCCGATCAATTGAAAACTTTATTAACGGATAACGGATGAAAAGACACATCAACAAAATAGCCGTCCTCGGCTCCGGGGTTATGGGCTCCCGCATCGCCTGCCACTTTGCAGGTATCGGCGTGCAGGTGTTACTGTTGGATATTGCCCCTAAAGAACTGAATGACGCGGAAAAAGCAAAGCAGCTATCTTTAGACAGCCCTGCTGTAAAGAATCGCATCGTTAATGATGCCCTGCAGGCAGCCCTCAAATCCAACCCCTCTCCCGTATTTACAAAAGATGTGGTCAAACGCATACAGACCGGCAACTTTACGGACGATATGCACCGTATTGCAGACTGCGACTGGATCATAGAGGTAGTGGTGGAGAACCTGGATATCAAGCGCTCCGTGTTTGACCAGGTGGAAAAATACCGCAGGCCCGGCAGCTTTATTACTTCCAATACTTCCGGCATCCCCATTCACCTGATGACGGAAGGCCGCAGCGACGACTTTAAAAAATATTTCTGCGGCACCCACTTCTTCAACCCGCCCCGTTACCTGCGCCTGCTGGAGATCATTCCTACCCCGCATACCGATCCGGAGGTGGTGGATTTCCTCATGCACTACGGCGACCTGTACCTGGGCAAAACCACCGTGCTGTGCAAGGATACGCCGGCCTTTATCGCCAACAGGATAGGCGTGTTCTCCATCATGGCCATCTTCCATATCATGCAGGAAATGGGGCTGAACATAGATGAAATAGACGCGCTCACGGGGCCTGTAATAGGCCGCCCGAAATCAGCCACCTTCCGTACCGCCGATGTAGTAGGGATTGATACGCTGGTGAAAGTGGCGAAGGGCGTGGCGGAGAACTGCCCGCAGGATGAGGCCCGCAACATATTTGAGATACCGCCCTTCCTGCAGAAAGTGGTGGAGAACAAGTGGCTGGGCGACAAGACCGGCAGCGGCTTTTACAAAAAGACCAAAGGAGAGGGCGGCAAGGAGATACTGACGCTGAACCTGCAGACCATGGAGTATGGTCCCCGGCAGAAGCCTAAATTTGCCAGCATAGACGCTGCCAAACAGGTGGAGGACCTGAAGCAGCGCATACGCATGCTGTCCGCAGCCGGCGATAAGGCCGGGCAGTTCTACCAGTTATTCCATGCCCACCTGTTTTCGTATATCTCTCACCGTATTCCCGAAATAGCGGACGACATTTATAAAGTGGACGACGCCATGAAAGCCGGTTTTGGCTGGGAAATAGGCGCCTTTGAAACCTGGGACCTGCTGGGTGTGGAAGCCACGGTAAAGGCGATGGAAGAGAAGGGCTTTAAAGCGGCCGCCTGGGTAAAGGATATGCTGGGCAAGGGCATCCAACAGTTCTATAAAGTAGAGAACGGGAAAAAGCATTACTATGATGTAGCCAGCGGCGGATACAAGCTGGTGCCCGGCGCAGATACTTTTATTATACTGGAGAATCTTAGCAATAATGTCGTCTGGAAGAACAGCGCCTGCAACCTCTACGACCTGGGCGACGGCGTAGTTTGCATAGACTGGAAAACCAAGATGAACACCATTGGCGGGGAAGTGCTGGAAGGGGTGAACAAAGCCATAGACCGCGCGGAGAAAGACTTCCGTGGGCTGGTGATCGGGAACGACGGCGCCAACTTTTCTGCCGGCGCCAACGTGGGCATGATCTTCATGCTGGCCGCGGAGCAGGAGTACGACGAGCTGGATATGGCCGTGCGCCTGTTCCAGAAAACCACTATGCGTCTCCGTTATTCCTCCATCCCGGTGGTGGTGGCGCCGCACGCGCTGACCCTGGGCGGCGGTTGCGAGATGTGCCTGCATGCGGATAAGGTACAGGCCGCAGCGGAAACCTACATCGGGCTGGTGGAGCTGGGCGTGGGGCTGATACCCGGCGGCGGCGGCACCAAGGAAATGACCGTGCGCGCCAGCGATGAGTTTAAGGAAGGCCGCATCGAGGAGGAGCCGCTGAAAGACCGGTTTATGACCGTAGCCATGGCCAAAGTAGCTACCTCCGGGCAGGAAGCCTATGACCTCGGCATTCTCCGCCCGGGCCACGATGAGATCACAATGAACCAAAGCCGCCTGATTGCCGATGCCAAGCGCAGCGTGATCATGATGGCGGACGAAGGATATACCCGCCCCGTGGAAAGAAGGGACGTTAAAGTGCTGGGCCGTACCGCCCTGGGCGCGCTCCTGGCGGGCATCAACAGCATGTTGTTTGGCCGTTACGTCTCCGGGCACGACGCCAAAATAGCCGGCAAGCTGGCCTATGTGATGTGCGGGGGCGACCTGAGCGAGGCTACGCTGGTAAGCGAGCAGTACCTGCTGGACCTGGAGCGGGAAGCTTTCCTGAGCCTTACCGGCGAGCGCAAAACGCTGGAACGCCTGCAAAGCGTGCTTAAAACCGGCAAACCGATAAGAAATTAGCAAATGTGCAGATGTGCGAATGTGCAAATGAATGGCTTCGCTCCATACATCAGCACATCAGCATATCCGCATATCAAAAAATCAATCTGTGTCCATTCTTTCCCTACACAACATTTCCAAGCGCTATGGCGCTATCCAGGCGCTTTCGGGCGTTAGCTTCGAGGTGCCGCCCGGCTCCGTTTTCGGTATACTGGGTCCTAATGGCAGCGGCAAAACCACGCTGCTGGGCATTGTAACCGATGTGCTGAAGGCCGATGAAGGTACTTACAGCCTTTTTGATGCCCCGCCTGCGGGCCGGCTCCGCCGGCAGATCGGCACCCTGCTGGAAACGCCCAACTTCTACCATTACCTTACCGCCTGCCAGAACCTGCAGGTAGCTGCCGCCATCAAGCAAAAGCCGGAGCAGGACATCAGCCGGGTGCTGGAAATAGCCGGGCTTACTGCCCGCCAGCACTCCCGCTTCAAGACCTACTCCCTGGGCATGAAGCAGCGCCTGGCCATCGCTTCTGCGCTGCTGGGCGATCCCGGTGTGCTGATCCTGGATGAGCCCACTAACGGGCTGGACCCCGCCGGCATTGCCGAAGTGCGGGAACTGGTGCTGCGGCTGGCGGAAACCGGCAAGACCATTATCCTGGCCAGCCACCTGCTGGACGAAGTGGAGAAGGTATGCAGCCATGTGGCCATCCTGCAGAAGGGGAAGTTGCTGCTGTCCGGGCCGGTGAACGAAGTGCTGGCGCGGGAAGATTACGTAGAGCTGTCCGGCCCCGACAACACCGTACTGGAAGCTGTGCTGGCCCGGCATCCCGCATTCAGCCACATCCTGAGTCGTAACGGGCACCTGCAGGTGGTATTCAGCCAGCCGGTGGACCTGGCCGCGCTGAACGCCTACTGTGCAGAGCAGGGCGTATGGCTTAACCACCTGCATATACGAAAACAAAGCCTGGAAAAAGCGTTCCTGCAATTAACCAACAACTGATACCTATGCTGCAGATCATACGGATAGAATGGCTGAAAGTAAAGTCCTACCGCACCTTTTGGATATTGCTGCTGCTGGCTGTGGCCATCATCCCGGCCGCCAATTACATCGGCGCGGAGATCAACAGCGAGATCAGGGACAAGGCCAAAGACCTGATCCCCCTGTCCACCTACGATTTCCCGCTCATCTGGCAAACCATGGCCAGCGTAAACAGTTATATGACCGCCCTGTTCGGCTTCCCGCTGCTGATACTGGTCACCAATGAATTTACCTACAAGACCCACCGGCAGAATGTTATTGACGGCTGGGAACGCCGGGAGTTTGTTCTCGCCAAGCTTTTCTGGTGGCTGGCCCTGGGCGTGCTGGCCCTGCTCATCTCCATGCTGTTTGCCGTGATACTGGGCCTGGCTTACGGTACGCACGCCTTCAGCCTGGAAGACTCCAGGTACATGTTCTATTATTTCCTGCAGGTGGAGGTATCCCTTGCCATTGCCCTGCTGATTGCCATGCTGGTAAGGCGGGCCGGCCTGGCCATTGTACTGTACCTGGCCTATACCATGATGATAGAGCAGGTGCTGGTGGTGACCATTAAACGGTATGTGGGCGAGGTAGGGGGGCTGCTGCCCCTGCAGGCCGGCGATGAGCTGCTGCCTTTCCCCATTGTTGGTAAGCTCATGAGCAGCGCGAACAGGTTCGATGATGGGGTGTATCTTCTCATGTTACTGGTATACATTGCGTTAATGATCTTCCTGGTGTTCCGCAGAATGCTGAAAACGGATTATTGATAAAATCCCAAATCCCAAGACCCAAATTCCAAAATACGACGACAGACGATCAATAATGGAAGCTATGACCGATTGTTAAGTGTTTGCTATCATTTTGGAATTTGGGGTTTGGAAACCGGAATTTTTGGATTTTGGGATTTGGATTTTGGAATTTTTATATTTGTAACAAGTAAAAGTGGAATGTGATGGCAGATGAAAGGACCATATTAGTTACCAATGACGACGGAATAACGGCGCCGGGTATACGATCCCTGATAGAGGCGGTGAGCCACCTGGGCAGGATAGTGGTGGTAGCCCCGGACAGTCCCCAGTCGGGCAAAGGGCATGCTATTACCATCGGCGTGCCCCTGCGGCTGGACCGGGTGGATATTTTCGGGGATATTGAGGCCTGGCAATGCTCCGGTACCCCCGTGGACTGCGTAAAGCTGGCCCGCGACAAGATACTCCACCGCAAACCGGATATCTGTGTCAGCGGTATCAATCATGGCGCCAATCACTCCATCAATATCATCTATTCCGGCACCATGTCTGCCGCCATGGAAGCGGCGATCGAAGGCATTCCCTCCATAGGCTTCTCTTACCTGGACTATAGCTTTGCAGCGGATTTCACCCTGCCCAAACAGGTGGCTGCGGAGGTAACGCAGAAAGTACTGGAGAGCGATCTGCCTCCGGGCACCCTGTTCAATGTAAACATTCCCCTGCTGGGCAGCAGGGATGATTTCCGGGGCATTAAGATATGCCGGCAGGCCAATGCCAAATGGGTGGAGGAATTTGATGAGCGCAGGGACCCCCGCGGCAAAAAGTATTTCTGGCTGACCGGCGAGTTCAAGAATATGGATCACGGGGAGGATACGGATGTATGGGCGCTGGAAAATGACTATGCTTCCCTGGTGCCGGTACAGTTTGACCTGACGCACTATAAGCTGAAAGAACGGCTGGAAGCAGAGTGGAAATTATAAATTAAATGTGCGCACATCCGCACATCCATACTATTATGTTCAAAAAAGACAATCTCCCCTTTGGTATCCTGCTGGGGCTGCTTACGCCTGTTGTTGGTTTCTTTTTATACTATTTGCTGGTATTTTTGCCGCGCCGGATAGGACTGGGCGAGTTCATGGATGTGCTGCTGTCCAACCGGCAGATGTTGCCCAAGGTGATCAGCATCTGCCTGGTGCTGAACGGCGTGGTCTTTTACCTGTACACCCAGAAAAGACGGGACATCACAGCCAAAGGCATTTTCCTCGTCACCATGCTGTATGCCATCACCATCTTACTGTTAAAACTCATACATGGATAGCAATTAATAATGAATAATTAGAATTAATAAACGTGGCGCAGGTGTTTCACAACAGCATGCATGTCCGTAATTATTAATTATTCATTCTTAATTATTAATTAAGATGAAATATTACCTTATAGCAGGAGAAGCGTCAGGAGACCTGCACGGCAGCAACCTGGTCCGGCAGTTGAAGCAACTGGATACCGCTGCGGACATCCGCTGCTGGGGCGGCGACCTGATGCAGCAGGCGGGCGGCCAGGTGGTGAAGCATTACCGCGACCTGGCTTTTATGGGATTTGCGGAAGTAGTGATGAACCTGCGCACCATCCTGCGCAACATGGAGTTTTGTAAACAGGATATCCTGGCCTACCGGCCGGATGTGCTGGTGCTGATAGACTATCCCGGCTTTAACCTGCGTATTGCAGAATGGGCGAAGGCACAGGGGCTTAAGATCGTGTACTATATTTCGCCGCAGGTTTGGGCCTGGAAAGAGAGCCGGGTAAAGAAAATAAAGGCCTGCGTGGACCGTATGGTGTGTATCCTGCCTTTTGAGGAGGATTTCTATAAAAAGTGGGAGTACCCGGTGGAGTACGTAGGCCATCCTTTGGTGGAGGTGATCCGCGCCGCAAAGGAAAGACCCGCCGATCCGCCCTTTTCAGACAAGCCCATCGTGGCGGTGTTGCCCGGTAGCCGGCGGCAGGAGGTAAGCGTAAAGCTGCCGATCATGCTTTCGATGGCCAGACATTTTCCTGGCTACCAGTTCATTGTGGCGCAGGCCCCCAGCCTGGACGATGCCTTTATGGAGGCGCTTACCGGCGCGCACCCCAATGTATCTACTGTAAAAGAGCAGACCTATGCCCTGCTGCGCCAGGCTACGGCAGCGCTGGTCACTTCGGGCACCGCTACCCTGGAGACCGCCCTGTTTGGCGTGCCGGAAGTGGTGTGCTACAAGGGCAGCGCCGTTTCTTATTTCTTTGCCAGGCGCCTGATCAAGGTAAAATATATTTCCCTTGTCAACCTGGTGATGGACAAACCGGTGGTAAAAGAGCTGATCCAGCATGAGCTGACGGAAGAGAACCTCCTGCGGGAGCTGACCCTCCTGCTGAAGGACGAAACTACCCGCCAGCGCATGAAAGCAGACTATGCGGCGCTCTGGAGCCGCCTCGGAGAACGGGATGCTTCCCGCCTGGCGGCGGAAATCATTTATAATTATGCGGGCTAACGCAGCAGCCTTATCAGCATGATGATCAACGCCACCAGGAACAGGATGATGGAGATCCGGTTCATGCCGTGCATCATATATACATAGCGGGTTTTGGGCGCATCAGGATCCTTCTTGCCTATATACAGGTACCGCAATATTTGCTGCCAGATACTTTTCATCCGTTAATATTTCTTACTGCAAAGATAGCACGGACGGTAATTTCCTACGCAAAACTGTTAAAGAACAATAAGCCCGGGAACGATAATATTTATTATTTTGACCATAACAAACTCATATAAACATTGAACATGCGAAAATTTTGGATGATGGCAGCCGCCTTACTGGCGCTGCATACCGCCTATGCCCAGGAAAAAGAGGAGCAGCCTTATGTGCCGGAAAAGGATCCGCAGGTGCTACAGCAACTCGATGAATGGCAGGACTGGAAGTTCGGGATGATCATCCACTGGGGGCCATACTCCCAGTGGGGCGTAGTGGAATCCTGGAGCATTTGCCCGGAAGATGAAGGCTGGACACAGCGCAAGCCTTATGGCATTCCCTACTATGAGTATCTTAAAAAATACGAAGCGCTGGGTAATACCTTTAATCCCGTGAAATTCGACCCCTCCAAATGGGCGAAAGCGGCAAAAGCTGCCGGTATGAAATACATGGTGTTCACTACCAAGCACCACGATGGCTTCTGTATGTTCGATACAAAGCAGACGGATTACCGGGTAACCGCCCCGCAATGCGCATTCAGCAAAGATCCCCGTGCCAACATCGCCAAGGAGGTGTTTGATGCTTTCCGTAATGAAGGCATACATGCCGGCGCCTATTTCTCAAAACCCGACTGGCATACGGAATATTACTGGTGGCCTTACTTCCCGCCTAAGGACCGGAATGTGAACTACGATGTGAAGAAGTATGCGGACCGCTGGCAAAAGTTCAGGCAATTCACCTATAACCAGATCGAAGAGCTGATGACCGGTTATGGCAAAATAGACATATTATGGCTGGACGGCGGATGGGTGCGTCCCCGGAAAACCCAGACCAAGGAATCCCTTTCCTGGAGCAAAACCCCGCCGCAGGACCAGGATATTGACATGGCCGGTATTACCGCCATGGCCCGCAGGCACCAGCCTGGCCTGATAGTGGTGGACCGCAGCGTGCACGGACCTTTCGAGAACTACCGTACCCCCGAGCAGCAGATACCCGACAAGCCGCTGAGCTATCCCTGGGAAACCTGCATGACCATGGGCGGTTCCTGGTCCTATGTACCGGATGATCAGTACAAGCCCGTGATAAAGATTGTCCACAACCTGGTAGACATTGTGGCGAAGGGCGGCAACTACCTGTTGAATGTAGGCCCCGGTCCGGATGGTCAGTTGCATGAAGCGGCCTATACCACCATGCATGAGATCGGCAACTGGATGCAGGTGAATGGCGACGCCATTTATGGCACGCGCGCCGTAGCGCCCTACAAGGATGGCAAAGTATGCTTTACCCGCAAAAAAGATGGCAGCGTATATGCTATATATTTACTGGACAAGGATGAGCAACTGCCTGCCACGATTTCCTTTAGCGGCATTACACCGGCAAAGGGCGCCCGTGTATCCCTGCTGGGCGCAAAGGAAAAACTGGGCTGGAAGAAAACGGATGGTGCAGTGGAAATAAAGATACCCGCCAGCCTGCAGCGTAAGCCCTGGCAATATGCAGTAGCGATTAAGATAGACAAGGTTTCATAATGAAGTAAAGAGTTAAAAAGTAAAAATTAAAAGCACGGGGAGATGATCACGTGCTTTTAATTTTTTACTTGCCAGGTAGTTAATCAGGATTAAACAGGCCCTAAAAAAAAGTTCCCAATAACGAATTATTAACTCGAAGAATACGATAATTTAGCAATATTGCATTAGTTACTGTTCCTGTATTATATCCTGTTGTTTTATTCGCTTTTCTGTCCGAGGGTTCCACGAAGCCTGTTAAAAAACAGATATTATTAACGTTACGCAAATGAAAAACCAACAGAAAGGATTTAACCATATCCATTGTTAAGATGAATCGTAAAACGAAAATATTACTGGTTGACGATGACTATTATTTCGGGGGGGTCGTTAAGAAGCAACTGGAAGCGAAAGGCTATGATGTAGTGCTTTGCTTTGACGGGGAAATTGCCTGGAAAAGATTCCAGAAAGAAGATTTTGATATTATCCTGCTGGATGTAATGATGCCGAAGAAAGACGGATTTACGCTGGCGCAGGAGATCCGCAGGAAGAACGGGCTGATACCTATCCTTTTTATTACTTCACGCAAACTGGACGAAGACCGGCTGGAAGGGTTCCGGCAGGGAGGAGACGATTACATTACCAAACCATTCAGCATGGCCGAGCTGGAAGCAAGGATCAGGGTGTTCCTGAAACGCACATTGCCCCGGCAGCATGATAATAAGAATGAATTTAAACTGGGTAAGCTGACCTTTAGTGCAGAATATCTCCATGTAAAAGACGCAAATGGTACGATCATTGGCGCCATTACCCCGAGAGAGGTACAACTGATACGGTACTTTAAGGATAATGCCAACCAGATATTGAAACGGGAGGAAATTCTGCTGAACGTCTGGGGCAAGGATGGTTTTTTCAGCGGCCGGAGCATGGACGTTTTCATTACCCGGATGCGTAAACACTTTAAAGCCGATCCCCAGATACAGTTGGAAACCCTGCATAACGTAGGTTTCCGTTTGAATATCCCTGAAGAGGCCGGTCCCGGAGAGGCGGCAGATACCGAATAATAGTTATACCTCATAAAAGTAGTGTTAAACCCATAGTTAATTACTTTGTCATGAACATTGAAAGACGAGAACAGCCCCACCGTCCCCGGGTGGGCAGCAACCGGCCCCCGGCGCCGGGCAGATATGCCGGTAACCAGGAAAACAGGAACAGGTTCAACCCCGGCAACCGGTCCCAGCCCGCAAAAAAAAGCAGGAAGCCCCCCAAACCGCCCCGGCGGGAAAACAAGATCTACTTTATTGCCCTGCTGCCTACCGCGGAAGCCGGCAAGGAGATCATCCGCCTGAAGCAGGAGTTTGCAGAACGTTATGGCGCCCGTTACGCCCTGAAGGTGCTCCCGCATATTACCCTGCAGGTGCCTTTCACGGCAGACCCCCTGCTGGAGCGGGCCATTACTGCGGAGCTGACGGAGTTTGCGGCCAGCCTGTCGCCTTTTGAGGTGAGCCTGAACGGCTTTGGCACCTATCCGTACAAGGAGCAGAAAATATTATATATCCAGGTGGAAAAAGAGCCGGCCATTATGGACACCCACCGCAAGCTCATGAGCTTCCTGCGAAAGGAGTTCGGCTTCAGCAACATGCTGGCCCGGGATATCTTTAATCCGCATATTACGGTCGCTTTCAGGGACCTGACCCCCGAGCAGTTTGAAGCCGCCTGGCCCGAGTACGAGCACCGGCCTTTCAGGATCTCCTTTAAGGTCAACAACCTCTATTTCCTCCGCCATAACGGTACCTCCTGGGAGGTATTGCACAAGTGCAGGCTGGGGGGGCAGTAGCCGCCGGCGCAGGCAGTACGGTGCTCCCTCGTATTGCATTAAATCGTAACTTTAGGGCCGATGGAAACAGTGGCAGTTCAAAAATATAATTTAGACGAAGAACAGGAGAAGAAGGAGATCGTTCGCCAATACCGCGCATTATTAAGGGCCCTGAAACCCCGTCTCAAAAAAGGAGACCGCGAGCTGGTACGTACTGCCTTTGAAATGGCCGCCGATGCGCACAAGGAAATGCGCCGCAAGTCGGGAGAGCCCTATATCCTGCATCCCCTTGCCGTAGCACAGATCTGTGTGGAGGAGATAGGGCTGGGCGTTCGCTCCGCCCTTTGCGCCCTGCTGCACGATACCGTGGAAGATACGGAAGTGACCCTGGAAGACGTGGAACGCGAATTTGGCAGCGAGATCGCCCACATCGTGGACGGCCTCACCAAAATATCCACCGTTATTGATTCCAGCACCAGCACCGCCCAGGCGGAAAACTTCAAGAAAATACTGCTTACCCTGGCCGATGACCCCCGGGTGATCCTGATAAAACTGGCCGACCGCCTGCACAATATGCGCACGCTGGACAGCATGAGCCGGGAAAAGCAGTTGAAAATAGCGTCGGAAACGGTGTTCATCTACGCCCCCCTGGCCCACCGCCTGGGCTTGTACAATATCAAGTCCGAGATGGAGGACCTGGCCATGAAGTACACCGAGCAGCAAACCTACCGGGATATCGCCAAAAAGCTCAAGGAAACCAAGCGGGAGCGTACCCGTTATATCAATGAGTTCATTAAGCCCATTAAGGAAGTGCTGCAGGAGGAGGGGTATAACTTCGAGATCTACGGCCGTCCCAAATCCATTCACTCTATCTATAATAAGATAAAGACCAAGGGCGTCACCTTTGAGGAGGTGTACGACCTGTTTGCCATCCGCATTATCCTGAACACCCCGCTGGAAAAGGAAAAGGCGGACTGCTGGAAGGTGTATTCCATTATCACGGACTTCTACCACCCCAGCCCGGAGCGTACCCGTGACTGGCTCAGCAACCCCAAGTCCAACGGCTATGAAGCCCTGCACGTTACCGTAATGGGCCCCCAGGGCAAATGGGTGGAGGTGCAGATACGCTCCAAGCGCATGAACGACTATGCCGAGAAAGGCCTGGCCGCCCACTGGCGCTACAAGGAAGGCAACCAGGTTTCCTCCAGCCAGGAGTCCAAGTTTGACCAGTGGTTTACCCAGATCCGGGAAATACTGAACAATCCTGATTCCAACACCCTGGACTTCCTGGCCGACTTCAAGAGCAACCTCTTTACCGAGGAGATCTATGTATATACTCCCAAAGGCGACCTGAAAATACTGCCCATCGGCTCCACGGCCCTGGATTTCGCGTATTCCATCCACAGCGCCATCGGCAACAAGTGTATCGGCGCCAAGGTGAACTATAAGCTGGTGCCCCTGAGCCATAAGCTCCGCAGCGGCGACCAGGTGGAGATCATTACCTCCAACAAGCAGAAACCTTCCGAGGACTGGCTCAATTTTGTGCTCACCGCCAAGGCCAAATCCAAGATCAAGGACGCCCTCAAGGAAGAGAAACGGAAGATAGCCATGGATGGAAAGGCCGCGCTGGAGCGCAAGCTGGACCACCTGAAGATATCCGCCAGCCAGCACAACATTAACGAGCTGGTGCAGTTTTACAAGCAGCCGTCCCCCCTGGACCTCTACTACCAGATCGCCATCCGGAACATTGATCTGAAAGAGCTGAAGCAGTTCAACGTACTGGGCGACAAGCTGGAGCCGCCCAAACCGGTAAAACAGCCGGAGCACGCGCCCGAAGACCACGGGAAGCACCACCAGTTGCCCAACAAGAAGGAGGCGGAGCTGATCATTTTCGGGGAAAGCTCGGACAAGATCGCCTACAAACTGGCCAACTGCTGCCGCCCCATTCCCGGCGACGACGTGTTTGGCTTCGTTACCGCCAGCGAAGGGCTGAAGATACACCGTACCAACTGTCCCAATGCCGCCCAGTTGCTGGCCAACTACGGCCACCGGGTGGTAAAGACCAAATGGGTGAAGAACCGGGAGATCTCCTTCCTCACGGGCCTCCGCATTGTCGGTATGGACGATGTGGGCGTTATTCACAAGATCACCAACATTATTTCAGGAGAGCTGAAGATCAATATCGCCGCCCTTACCATCGAATCCCGGGAGGGGCTGTTCGAAGGCCTCATCAAGGTGTATGTGCACGACAAGGAGGAGCTGGACGAGCTGGTGGAGCGCCTGAACAGGCTGGAGGGCATCCAGTCGGTCAACCGGCTGGAAGAATAAATAATAAATAAAAAAGTAAAAAGCAAAAGTTATTTTCGTGAATATCCATAGGGTAACGGGTTTTTTGCCTTTTTACTTTTTAGTTTTTACTTAATTTCGCCCTTCTTTTCTAAACTTACACAAATTATGGTAGATGTTTTGTTAGGCCTGCAATGGGGCGATGAGGGCAAGGGAAAGATCGTGGATTACTTTGCAGGTAAATATGACGTGATAGCCCGCTTCCAGGGTGGGCCTAACGCAGGGCACACTTTGTATATCAACGACCAGAAGGTGGTGCTGCATACCATTCCTTCCGGGGTGTTCCACAAAAATACGGTGAACCTCATCGGCAACGGTGTGGTGCTGGACCCCGTTACCTTCCGCCACGAGTGCGATGAGGTGACGGCCCTGGGAGTGGACCTGAAAAAGAACCTGTTCATTGCCGAAAGGACCCACATTATTGTGCCCACCCACCGCGCGCTGGACAAGGCATCTGAAATGGCCAAAGGCCATGAGAAGATCGGCTCCACCCTCAAAGGCATTGGTCCCGCTTATATGGACAAGACCGGCCGCAACGGCCTGCGTGTAGGCGATGTGCTGCAGCCGGACTTTAAGGAGAGGTATGAGAAGCTGAAACAGAAGCACCTGCATTTGCTGGCAGGCTACGATTTCCAGGAAGACATCAGCGAATGGGAGAGCGCCTTCTTCGCCGCCGTGGATTTCCTGCGGCAGATGAATATCGTGAACGGGGAGTATTTCCTGAACGAGAAGCTGAAAGCCGGTCAGCAGGTGCTGGCGGAAGGCGCGCAGGGCAGCATGCTGGATGTGGACTTCGGCACCTATCCCTTTGTTACTTCTTCCAGTACTATTTCCGCCGGCGTGTGCACAGGGCTGGGCATAGCGCCCAAATGGATACGGGAAGTGATAGGCGTTACCAAGGCATATTGCACCCGTGTAGGCAGCGGACCGTTCCCTACGGAGCTGCACGACGCCACCGGCGAAAAGCTGCGCGAAATAGGAAGGGAGTTTGGCGCCACCACCGGCCGGCCGCGCCGTTGTGGCTGGATAGACCTGGTAGCCCTGGATTACACCTGTATGCTCAGCGGCGTTACCCAGTTGGTAATGACCAAAAGCGACGTGCTGGACGCATTTGACGAAGTGTACGCCTGTACCGCCTACCAGGTGAACGGGCAGCAAACCCGGCAAATGCCCTTCCAGCTCACGAACGGAGATATAAAACCGGTATGGGAAAAGTACAAGGGCTGGAGCGATGAAGCAGCCGCCAAAAGCAAGCAATACAATGAGTTACCCGCAGAAATGAAAACATTTGTGACCGCCGTGGAAGCTTACCTGAACGTACCTGTGAAATACGTTTCCAACGGGCCTGGGAGAGATCAGATACTCGAAAAATAAACTCAAAAAATTACAAAAAAAAAGAGAGAAAAAAAATTTGGCGAATAAAAAAAACTGTTAAAACTTTACGCTCAAGAAACCGGGCACGCATAAGAGAACTATGCTATTGCGAGGTTCCCTGAGGCCCTTCAAAAAGGTCAAATATTTAACGAATGAAATAAGTGAACCTATTATGAAATCGAAATCTGATAAAGAAAAAGAGACAAAAAAAACTACTTCTCCAAAGTCAACCAAAGGCGCTACCCCCAAATCTGAAAGCAAGCCCAAAAAAGAAGTAGAAGAAGAGGATGAGGAAGATGATGAGGAGGAAACTCCCCGTAAATCTGGTGTTTCTAAAAAATCAGATAAATCAGCCTCAAAAAACAGCCGCAGGGGTGATGATGATGACGATGACCTGGATGATGACGATGACCTGGATGAGGAAGACGACGCCTGGGAGAAAGGGGAGGATGAAGATTACGATCCTGACTTTGAAGAATTTGATATGCCCAAGCCGAAAGCAAGGCGCGGCCGTCCCGGCAAGAAAGCTGCCGACGACGACGACGACCTGGGTTTTGATGATGAGTTCAAAGACATGGACCTGTTCAATGATAGGTTCGATGACGATGATGATGATTTCTAAGCTTTAAAACAAAGCATTATCAGGATATTTCACGATTTCCCAGTAACGGATCATAAAGTTTTTAAACAGCAAATGTTGAATTGGTCAAACCGGTTCAACATTTGTTGTTTTTTGGACAATAACGGCTATACTTCCCCTTATCACCGTTATGAAGCGTTGCTGGCCACGGAGGCGCTGGAGCACGTGGTATGCCCCGCCGGCGCTGCCTTTCCCGCGCTGCAGCAATTCCACAATGGCTGCCGGGACTGGCTGTTCGGCCACCTGGCTTATGACCTGTACCATGAAACTGCCGGGTTGCCGCAGGATGCACTTCCTTCTTCCCTTACAGACGGTATCGCCTTCCCGGACCTCTTTTTCTTCAGGCCGCGGGTAGTCATGCTGTTGCAGCAGCACCAGGTGAGCATAGGAGGCGAAGATTTCTCCCCGGAGCAGTCCCGTGCCGTATATGAAGCCTGCCGGCAGATGCCGGAACAGGTAGCGCAGCAGGGCGCCGGCGGCAGCCCGGTGAGCGCGCCGCTGGGCCGTATAGACCGCGCTGCTTACCTGGAAGCAGTGAAGGCGCTGCAGGAGCACATTCACCGCGGCGACTGCTATGAAGTGAATTTCTGCCGGGAAAATTATATCCCGGATATTCGCGTATATCCGTTAACGTTATTCGACAAGTTGAACCGGTTATCGCCGGCCCCCTTTGCCGCCTACTACCGGCTGGATGACAAATACCTGCTCTGCGCCAGCCCCGAGCGCTTTCTGCAGCAGCAGGGCCGTGCCGTGATCTCGCAGCCCATTAAAGGCACGGCCCGGCGCATGCGCAACGCCGCGCAGGATGAGCAGGCCCGTGCCGCGCTTTATGAAAGTGCCAAGGAGCGGGCGGAGAATGTAATGGTAGTGGACCTGGTACGGAACGATCTTTCGCATACCGCTGCTCCCGGCAGCGTGGAAGTGGCGGAGCTGTTCGGCATTTACTCCTTTGCGCAGGTGCATCACATGATATCCACTGTAAAGGCGGAGCGCGCGCCGGGGGCTTCTTTCACCGATGTGTTGCGGCATGCCTTTCCCATGGGGTCCATGACCGGCGCGCCCAAAATAAAAGTGATGCAACTGATCGCGCAGTACGAGCAAACCCGCCGCGGGCTGTTCTCCGGCGCCCTGGGCTATATTACCCCCGAAGGGGATGTTGATTTTAACGTAGTGATCAGGAGCATCCTGTACAATGCCGCCAGCCGCTATCTCTCTTTTCCCACCGGCTCGGCCATTACCTTTTACAGCGATCCCGAAAAAGAATGGGAGGAGTGCCTGCTGAAAGCGGAGGTCATGATGCAGGTGTTGCAAGCCTAATGCCACGGTATTTTGTATTTCACAGAACTTTACTTTAATTTAATACTTGTTTAATGATGGGGTAAGAATGATTCCTGACCTTCGCCTTTATAACTTATGGATCCACGTCTACAGGAATACATACCAAAAATCAGGGAAGGGAACGCCGCCGCTTTCAGGGATCTTTTTTATGCTGCAAAGGATCCGCTGTTCGGCTATGCCTGTAAACTATGCCGCTCCCGGGAGCTGGCGGAAGAGGTGGTGCAGGAAGTGTTCATGAAATTGTGGATCAACCGGCAGCACCTGGACGAAACCCTGTCTATTAAATCCTACCTGTATACCGCTACCAAACACTGTGTTTTTAACCTGCTGAAAAAGGCCGCCCTGGATGAAACGCTCCGGCAGGCCGTATTCCATCGCCAGCCCGTAGCCGTGAACACTACGGAGGAAGATATCTCTCTCGCAGAATTGCAGCAATGGAAGGCAAAAGTGCTGGAACAGCTACCTCCCCAGCGCCGGCTTATCTATTCCATGAGCCGTATTGAAGGGCTTTCACATGAAGAAATAGCCGCAAAATTAGGCCTGTCCAAAAATACGGTCAAAGACCAGATCGTAAAAGCCGGCCGCTTTCTCCGCACCCAGTTCCATACCCATTACGATGTGCACGATGTGATCATACCGCTGCTGATCTTTACCAGTTACCAACTGGCAGTGAGTGGTTGCCAGCCGGTATGCGGCTAAGCCGTCAACACCCACCTCCCTCAATTGCCCGGAAAAAAATTTTCCCTCCCGATCGTCCTGTTTGTTATCCGGATTGTATTAGTAGTATAAGATGGATGTCAGGCAATTATTTATCAAACACGCGCAAGGCGCCTGCACGGCTGAAGAAAAAGCCCTGCTGATCGCTTATTTGCAGCAGGGAGGCTCGCCCGGCGACCTGCCGGACCCGGAGGAGCTGGGCCAGGTGACACCCCCGGCCCCCATGGGCGCAGCCGCATCAGAACGGGTGCTGGAAAACGTGCTGGCCATACCGGATGCCCCTGAGCGGGGCCGGTACCGGAAACTGGTTATACAATGGACAGCGGCAGCGGCGGTTATAGCTGCAGTGATCCTGCTGGCTTTCCTTTGGCAGCGGGGGCATCGTCCCGCCTGGGTATCCCGGCATACCGGTTATGGAGAGATCAGCAAGATCACCTTGCCGGATGGCAGCATAATTACATTGAACGCCAATTCAATATTGAAATACGACAGCGCTATGCCGCGCCATGCCGCAAGGGAGGTATGGCTGCAGGGAGAGGCCTTTTTTGATGTAGCGCCGGATGCTTCCGGCAAATTTGCGGTACATGCCGGGGAGGCCTTGAAGATCGCGGTGCTGGGCACCCAGTTCAACGTGCGCAGCGGCGACAGCACTGTACAGGTCGTGCTGAACAGCGGCCGCGTGAAAATAAGTGCAGAGAACAGTGAACATACCGGTAATACCCTGCTGCTGCAGCCGGGTGAAATGGCGGTATACCACCGCTCCGGGCTGCTGAATAAGCAGGCGGCCGATACGGTAGCGCTGACCGGCTGGAAAGACAACCGCCTCACCTTTCACGGGACCAGCCTGGAGGAGATTGCCGCCCTGGTGCACCGGCAGTTTGGCGTAGAAGTGATGTTTGAAGAGGCGCAACTGCGCACCCTGCCGTTTACCGGCACGGCTCCGGCCAATGACCTGGAGCTGCTGCTATCCATTCTCGAAAGATCGCTTGATATCAGGATCGATAAATCAGGCGGGCAAATAGTGATCCGGCCGGCTCACTGATCTTATTTGCCTGTGCCATTATTCAACGGATTAAAAAAAAGTTTATGCACACAAAGCTACTTATCCAAAGAGTAGTAGGCATCCTTATTTTCTATGTAATAACAGGGCAATGTGCAGGCGCCGCCTATGCGCAGAACATGCTGGCAAAAGCCGCCACCGGCAATGTGTGGCACGCACGCCCCCTGGAAGAAGTGCTGTTGCAACTGGAAAGCATGCACCATGTAAAATTCAGCTACAACAGCAGCATCCTGCATGGCAAAACAGTGAACGAATCCACCGGCCGCAAAATAGAAAAGGCCAGCCTGCAGACGGAACTGCCGCAGCTACTGCAGCCCCTGGGCCTTACCTGCGAGCAGGTGTATGGCAATTATTATGTGATCCGCAACATAGCGCCGGCGGGAGCGCAGCAGCAGGTAACCGTCAGCGGTACTGTGACAGATGCCGCCAATGGTACGCCGCTGCCGGGTGTGACCGTAATGGTAAAAGGTAAAACAAAAGGCACTACTACCGATGCCACCGGGCATTTTATCCTGCGGGAACTGGCCCCGGCAGAGGTGCTTGTATTTTCACTCGTTGGCTATAAGCCCATGGAAATGGCAGTGACCGGCCAGACGACCATTAATGTGGCTTTGCAACTGGACGTATCAGGCCTGAATGAAGTGGTGGTGACGGCACTGGGCATCACCAAAGAGAAAAAATCACTGGGTTATGCCGTGCAGGAAGTAAAAGGCGGGGACCTCACCCAGGCGCGGGAGCCTAACCTTATAGGCTCGCTCACCGGCAGGGTAGCCGGCCTGACCATTAAAAGCTCCACCGATCTGTTCCAGGACGCGCAGATATCCCTGAGAGGACAAAAACCGCTCATTGTAATAGATGGGGTGCCGGACCAGCAGGCGGATATGTGGAAGATCAACCCGGACGATGTGGAAAGCATCAACGTGCTGAAAGGCCCCACCGCCTCCGCCCTGTATGGCTCCATCGGTCAGTATGGCGCTATCATGATCACCACCAAGCGTGGAAAAGGTAAGGAGCTGGCGGTGGAGTTCAATTCCTCTACCATGTTCCAGCCTTCTTTTATCCGGATACCCGAAGTACAGACCACTTACGGCAACGGCTATAAGGGTAAATACGCCTATGTGGACGGCTCCGGTGGCGGCACAGAAGGCTCCGGCTGGATCTGGGGCCCCAAACTGGACCAGCCCGACGCCTCCACGCCCAGCGGCTATTGGGAAACACCGCAATACAACAGCCCCATTGATCCCGCTACCGGGGAGCGGCTGCCGCTGCCCTGGATATCCCGCGGAAAGGATAACGTGCCCAACTTTTTCCGTACCGGCATTATCTCCACCAATAATATCAGCGTTACCAAAGGCAGCGATAAAGGCAATTTCCGCGCATCCGCCTCGCATATCTTCCAGCAGGGCGTGGTGCCCAATACAGGGCTGAACAACAGCTCCTTCAGCCTGGCCGGCAACTACAACCTCTCCGACCGGCTGAACGTGGATGCCCGCATTACCTACAACCGCCAGTATACGGACAATTATCCGGAGGTAGGCTATGGCCCGGCCAATTACCTCTATAACCTGGTGCTGTGGACCGGCGCGGATGTTGACATCCGTGACCTGCGCAACTACTGGCAGCCGGGGCAGGAAGGCCTGCAGCAAAAACACTATAACCAGTCCTGGTACAATAACCCCTACTTCCAGGCATATGAGCTGAAAACCGGTTACTATAAAGACAATACCTTTGGCTCCATGGCGCTGCAATACCAGTTCAACCAGGACTTCAGCGCCAAGTTCCGTACCGGTATCAACACCTACGGCCTTACCAAAAATACCCGGGAGCCGAAAAGCTACATCCGCTACAGCGATAAATCCCGGGGTAACTTTTATGTGAACAGCGAAAATTATTTTGACATCGTATCGGACCTGCTGCTGCGCTATGAGCATACCTTCACCAAGGATTTCTCCGTGCATGCGGAGTTGGGCGGCTCCAACTATTACCGCAATAACAGGTACCAGGCTTCCAATACAGACGGCCTTACCATTCCCGGTTTTTATAACCTGGGCAACTCTACCAACCCGGTACAGGGCACCAATGGACTGGAGGAAAGGCGCACCAGCAGTGTATACGGCTTCGTGGACATGGAGTTCCTGGGCGCGTTCTACCTGTCGCTTACCGGCCGTAACGACAAAATATCCACGCTGCCGGTCAGCAATAATTCCTTTTTCTATCCTTCAGTATCCGGCTCCGTGCTGGTGTCTGAGCTGGCCAGGATGCCGCAATGGTTGTCCTACCTGAAGTTGCGCGGCTCCTGGTCCAAAGTGTCCAGCGGGCTGCTGGATAATGATGATCCGTACACTTACAACTACCTGGCCGCCTACGACAGGGGCATTAAGTGGAACGGTACGCCTTCCCTCACATTTGGCGGCACGCTGCAAAACCCGGACCTGCAGCCCAGAACATCCAACTCCTGGGAAGCCGGCCTGGAGCTGCGCCTGTTCGGCAACCGGGTAGGTTTTGACGCTACCTATTACCGTATACGGGACTATAACAATATTGTGAATATATCGGTATCCGGCGCCAGCGGCTATACCTCCCGCAAGGAGAATGGCAATGAATACCTGCGCAAGGGGATGGAATTTGTACTTACGGCGTCGCCTGTACGTAACAGTAAGTTCAGTTGGGATGTGCTGGTCAACTTCAGTTCCTACCGCCGTTACCTGGAAGCCATCTTCAACAATGAGGACCGCCTGGGCAAGCTGAAAGCAGGCGATCGCATGGACCGGATATTTACATCCGTATATGAAAAGGACCCGGAGGGTAACATCGTATACCAGAGCAACGGTTTCCCAAAACCCGATCCTTTTTCCCGCTTTATAGGCAATGATGACCCGGACTGGGTGTACGGGGTGGAGAATACTTTCCGCTACGGCAACTTTTCCCTGCGCTTCCTGGTAGATGGCCGTATCGGCGGGCTGATCTACTCCACTACCAACCAGAAAATGTGGTGGGGCGGTACGCATCCCGGCACGGTCAACCAGTTCCGCGATGACGCCAATGCAGGCCAGGCCACTTATGTGGGCCAGGGAGTGATGGTGACCGGCGGCGATATCCAGTACGACGGGGAAGGCAACATTATTGCGGACAGCCGGAAGTTTGCGCCTAATACGCAGGCCGTGAATTATATAGATTACATGGTAAATACCAGCAACGCTGCTTATACCAACTATAACTACTATTCCGAAACTTTTCTGAAGCTGCGCGAGGTGAACCTTAGCTGGCAGTTACCGAAAAAATGGATGGAGCGCAGCTTTTTCCGTTCCGCGTCTGTAGCGCTGATAGGGCGTAACCTGCTGCTGTTTGCCAAACTGCCCAACGTGGACCCCGATCCCGGTGTGGACAACCTGCAAACGCCTTCCATGCGCAGCATGGGTGTGAACATGAACCTGAAATTCTGACCATCTACAAAGCCAAAAATGTATGCGAAAGATATTTGTAATAATAAGTGTGCTGGCGGTTGCCGGGCTGGCCGGCTGCAAGCGCTTCGAAGCTTTTCAGACAGACCCGAACAGGACCACGCAGGCTACGCCGGACCTGCTGCTCACCAATATAGCAGTAAAAGCCTTTAACGAAGTAAGCCTGTCATGCCCGCTGGCCTCCCGTCAACTGGTGTATACAGACGGTGTGAACAACAACCAGTATTACGGCTGGCAAAGGGCCGGCTACGGTGACTACGATAACCTGCGCCAGGTACTGCAGATGGAAGCGGAGGCGCAGCGGGTGGAAAAGCCCGTTTACCTGGCCCTGGCCAAATTCTTCAGGGCCTACTTCATCATGCGCTTAACGCTCACCTTCGGCGATGTGCCTTACAGCCAGGCCTTGCTGGGCAACGACAAGCAGTTTGCACCCGCATATGATACACAGGAAGACATTTTCCTGCAGGTACTAGACCAGTTGAAAGCGGCTAACAGTGAGCTGGACGCGAATGCCGGCACCATACAGGGCGATGTGATATATGACGGGAACATTACGCAATGGAAACAGTTGATCAACTCCTTCAGCCTGCGGGTGCTCATGAGCCTTTCACAGAAAGAGAACAACACGAAACTGGATATTAAACAGCGCTTCAGCGAGATCGTTAATAACCCGGCACAGTACCCGCTGTTTACCGGCAATGCAGATAATGCGGAGCTGCCGTTCTATGACCTGCAGGACAACCGTTATCCGTATTTTAATGATAACAACCTGCAGACCGCCTACTACATGGAGGAAACTTTTGTGAACCTGCTGAAGGGACTGCAGGACCCGCGCCTGTTCCGCATGGCAGATAAAGCGCCGCAGCATGCAGCGCTCCCGGATAATGATTTTAATGCCTATGGCGGTGTGATGGGCAGCGCTACCATTAACGAGAATTCTACAAGGGTAGCTTCCGGCGAAGCCTCCAAAATAGACGAACGTTATTACCATGACCCGGTAAATGAGCCCGGCATTGCATTGGGATATGCCGAACTGCAGTTCATACTGGCAGAGGGCGTGGTACGTGGCTGGACCAGCGGCAATGCAGACGAATATTATAAGAAAGGCATCCAGGCGTCTATGGAATTTTTTAAAGTGCCGCAGGCCGCTATTGATGCCTATCTTGCCCAACCGGCCGTGCAATTGCCCGCTGGGCAGGAGCTGGCGGCTATCATTACACAGAAGTATATTGCCAGCTTTATGAACTCCGGCTGGCAGCCTTTTTACGAGCAGCGCCGTACCGGCATCCCGGCCTTTGACGTATCCGGCGGCGGTGTGCTGAATAATGGCAAAATACCCAAACGCTGGATGTACCCGGAGAGTGAATTTGACCTGAACGGCCAGCATGTAACAGATGCCATCGGCCGCCAGTACCCCGGCGGGGATGATATCAACGGGGAAATGTGGTTATTGATAAAGGAGTAGTGAAATTTATTTCAAATTTGCATCATGAAACAACTGAAACGCTTTTTTTGCTTAACGCTATATATACTATTACACTTATCAACCTACGCCCAGCAGGGTGCGCGTAAAGCCGTGTTCATTATTGTGGATGGCATCCCTGCCGACGTAGTGGAGAAAGTAGCCACTCCTCACCTGGACAGTATTGCAGCAGTGGGGGGCTACACCCGCGCTTATGTAGGCGGGGAAAAAGGCGCGTACTCCCAAACCCCTACCATATCCGCAGTAGGGTATAACAGCCTGCTCACCGGCACCTGGGTAAACAAGCATAATGTATGGGACAATGATATTGCCGCGCAGAACTATCATTACTGGAGCCTGTTCCGTTACTTTAAACAGGCCCACCCGCAGAAAAAGACCGCCATCTTTTCTACCTGGCTGGACAACCGCACCAAGCTGGTGGGCCACGGCCTGCCGCAAACCGGTTACCTGCACATTGACCATCATGTGGACGGGCTGGAAAAGGATACCGCCCGCTACCCGCATGACCGGAATAGCTGGTACATCCATCTCATAGACGAAGAAGTGGTTAACCAGGCCGCTGCGTATATACGGGACAGTGCCCCGGACCTTTCCTGGGTGTACCTGGAATACACCGACGATATGGGGCACCGTTACGGTGACAGCGATAAAATGTACGGCGCCGTGAAAATGGCGGACGACCAGGTGGGCCGCATCTGGAATGCCGTGCAGCACCGCATGCGGCAATACGGGGAAGACTGGCAGATCTTCATTACCACAGATCACGGGCGGGACAGCAGTTCCGGCCGGCATCACGGCGGCCAGTCAGACCGGGAGCGCACTACCTGGATAGTGACCAATGCCCGGGACCTGAATGCCCGCTTTACAAAAGGGCAGCCCGGGGTAGTGGACATTATGCCCGGCATAGCCCGTTTCCTGCAGGTGCCCCTGCCCCTGGAAAATGCCCGGGAAGTGGATGGTGTGCCCCTTACAGGCCCGGTGTCATTGGCGGAGCCCGGTGCCCGGTATGAGAACGGTGAACTGCTGCTGCAATGGAAAGCCCTGTCAAAGCAGGGGATGGTGAGGGTGTGGATAGCGGATACCAATCATTTTAAAGCAGGGGGAACGGACCAGTACCGCCTGCTTACGGAAGTGCCGCTGCAGCAGGAACAGGCGGCTGTAAAGATCGCCCGGCCATCCTCCGGCTTTTACAAGGTGGTGCTGGAAGGGCCGGATAACATGGTGAACCGCTGGGTCACTTTTTAATGAACAACTGCTCCATGGCAGCATGGATGTTCGGATAGGAAAATAAAAAACCGGTATCCTGTATTTTCAGGGAGGATACCTGGCAGCTTTTGAGCACTTCGGTGCTCATTTCGCCCAGGGCCAGCTTTAAGGCAAAAGCCGGCACGTACGCAGGTATGAAGCTTTTGCCTTTGGCGGCCCTGGCCATAGCCAGCACCAGCTCTTTATGGTGCACCGGCTGCGGGGCTACGGCATTGAAAATGCCCTGTAGCTGCGGGTTCACGATCGCGTTAAAGTAAAGCCGTATCAGGTCCTGCAGGTGTATCCAGCTTACCCATTGTTCACCGTTGCCCAGTATGGTCGCAAACCCGAATTGCAGGGGCTTGTAAAATTCCTTCAGGGCCCCGCCCTTCCTGCTTAAGGCAATACCGGTACGGAAAATCACCACCTGTTTACCCAGGTCTTCCATTTGCAGCACGCTTTGCTCCCAGGCGGCGCAGGTGGCGCCCAGGAAATCCGTGGCCGGCGGGTTACTTTCTGTAAAAGGTGCCTGGTCAGGGCCATTCTCCCCGTAATAGCCCGTGGCAGAAGCACTGATCACCTTTTTTACTTTGTTGGGATGTGTTTGTAACGCATTGAATAACAGTTGACTGCTATGAGTGCGGCTCTCCAGTATCTCCTTTTTGTAGGCGGCCGTCCAGCGGTGGGCGCTTACGTTGGCCCCTGCCAGGTGCACAATATGGTCGGCGGCTGCTATCGCATCTGTATCGATCTGCTGACGGCGTATATCCCAATGCGCATAGGTAATCAGGCTTTTTTCGGAGGTCTTCCCATGTGGTTGCCGGCTAAGGATGATCACATGATAACCGTGGTCTGTAAGCAATTGGGTAAGGGCTTGTCCAATGAGCCCTGTGCCCCCGGTTATTAACACTGTTTCCATCTGGCTAAAAACGGTTCAGTAGAAAATTTTCTTAAAAGTACAGAATAAAAACCTAAACAGGACAGGGTCTTTAGAGACCCGGCGGGTTGATCTTTGTGAAAAGCAAATTTTCGTGTAGGTTTGGCTGTACAACAATATAGAACGAATTTACGTTACCACATTATTTAAAACATATACCGATGCTATACCGAATTTCTCTCCTGGCCTTCCTGCTGTTTTGTAGTGGAACCCTGCTGGCGCAAAAGGTGGTGTATTCTGAACCGGAACGGGATGATTATAAAAGCACTGAATTTGAGATCATTGGCCGGGTAGGCGGCAATATACTGGTATATAAAAGCGACCGCGGCGATAATGCCGTTTCCGTGTACGATAACGACATGCAGCTAAAACAGCGTGTAAAGCTGGATTTCCTGCCCCGGAAAGTGATCAGCGTAGACTTTGTGTCCTACCCCGATAAAGTTTTCATGCTCTACCAGTTCCAGCGGAAGGACGCCGTGTTCAGCGTATGCGCCATCATGAACCCGGAAGGGAAATTTGACCAGGCGCCCATCGTGATCGACTCTACCCGTATAGGCTTCTACTCCAAGGAGAACAAGGTGTATTCCGTGGAATATTCGGAGGACAAAGGCCGCATCCTGGTATACAAGATCAACCAGGACCGGGAGGATAACAACGTGTTCTATACCTTCCAGTACGACAGCGCCTTCAATTTTGTGAACAACAGCCGGCTTTCGCTTCCCATGGGGAAAAAGGCCTTTCTCAGCAATTTCAGCCTCACCAATACCGGCGACCTGGTATTCACCCGGCTGGAGCGCACCAGCAACCGGGACTACATTGTAAAAGCCGACCTGGTGATCAAACGCTCCGCGGTAGACTCTTTCGAGGTTACCCCGCTAAAGCTGCAGCAGCAACTGCTGGATGAGGTGAAGTTGAAGCTGGACAACAATACCAACCGGGCCCTGATCACCGCCTTTTATTACAAGCAGAAAAGGGGCAACGTGGAAGGCATGTATATCTGCAAATACGACTATGCGCAGAACCAGACCGTGTACGAAAGGATTACCCCCTTTACCAATGAGCTGAAGATGAATGCACGGGGAGAGTCCTCTACCAACGCTGCGTTCAATGACTACTTTATCCGCAGGATCATTACCACCGCGGATGGCGGCTTCCTGATCACGGCGGAATCGTTCTACACCACTTCCCGGTACCAGCCCTGGAACCGCTGGAATTATATGTACGGGCCTTATGGCATGTCCTACCCGTACTACTATTCTCCCTACTCCCCCTGGTATTACAATCCCTGGGGCTGGAACAATTCCCAGGGCACCCGGTACCATTATGACAACGTGGCCATTATTTCCTTTGACGATGCCGGGGAGCTGAACTGGAGCAACTTTGTGCGCAAAAGCCAGTTTGACGACGGCGCTGACCTTTACCTTTCCTACATGATGGTGAATATCGGCAGTGAGCTGCGCTTCCTGTACAATGAGTTGGACAGGAGAAGCTATATTATGACGGATAACAGCATTGAGCCGGATGGGAAGATCAGCCGCATGCCAACCCTCCGTAACCTGGACAAGGGCTTTACCTGGATGCCCCGCTACGGGAAGCAGATCAGCAGCCGTTCGGTATTAATTCCCTGCATTTACAGGAATTATATTTGCTTTGCAAAAGTTGACTTTTAATCACACCTTTGCACCGTGGTAAAATTTTTCCGCTCGGGCAATCCGCTAACGGTATTGCTGCTGTTATTATATACCTTACTGGTTAAGTTTTATTACCTGCTGCATCCGTCCACTTTTATAGCCGACGGGTCGGAAGGATTGTTATACGAGCTGCTGGTAAAGTGGCTGCAATTGCTGGTAGGCAACAGCCCTTTCTTTTTTACCGCCCTGGCCGTCCTGCTGCTGTTCCTGCAAACCCTGCTGCTGACCAGGATCGCCAATTATCACCGGCTGTTCCCCCGGGCTACCTACCTCCCGGCCATGAGCTACCTGCTGTTCACCTCCTTATGGCATGGCTGGAACGTTTTCTCCCCGGCCTTGCTGGTAAACCTGATCATGCTGTGGGTGTTTGCCAACATTACCGAACTATACACCCGTACCTCTGCCCGCGACATCGTGTTCAATATCGGTTTTGCGCTGGGCATTGCCGGGCTTTTTTACTTTCCGGCCATTGTATTCTGCCTGCTGCTGCTGTTAAGCCTGCTCATCATGCGGGCCTTCCGGCTGGCGGAGTGGATCATTGCGCTGCTGGGGCTCATATGCCCCCTGTACCTGCTGGGCACTTACCTGTTCCTCACAGACCAGTGGGAGCAGATCGTTAAAATACCGCGTATCAGCCTCAGCCTGCCCGTAATAGACCATTACAAGGTATGGGGCGCGCTGATTGCCAGTGTGTTCTTCTTTTTACTGGGCTGGCTGCTGTTACAGCGCCCGCTGAAGAAAATGCTGATACAGGTGCGCAAGACCTGGGCGGTGCTGATCGTGTACGTGATCGTAGCCATGGTGGTGCCTTTCTTCGGCACGCATTTTTCACCGGATTACTGGGCGGTGGCCATCCTGCCCATTTCCATGTTCGTGGCAAATGTGTACTGGACCGTAACGAACGAAACGGTGGCCAATATTATTCACCTGCTCACCCTCGGGTACGTGATCGTGATGCAGTACTTTAGCTAATGTGTTAAATAATTTATGTATAACTTATTTATAATCAATTATTAGCACATCGGCATGCCAGCCTGTTCCCACATTGGGATAAGCGGCGATGGAAATATGCGGCTGTCTCGGTAATTTTGCAGTTCACAAAGAACTATTGAAAAGTTTATATAGGACAAATAAAATATTGACGAATGAAATTTGGGGTTGTCACCTTTCCGGGCTCTAACTGTGATCATGATATGATCGATTCCCTGCGCTATGACCTGGGGCAGGAGGTAATTGAACTTTGGCATAAAGACAAGGATCTGAGCGCTTTCAGCACAGCAGATTGCATTATCCTGCCGGGCGGTTTCTCCTACGGGGATTACCTGCGCTGCGGCGCCATTGCCCGCTTCAGCCCCATGATGCAGAGCGTGATCGAATTTGCCAACAAAGGCGGACGGGTAATGGGCGTGTGTAACGGTTTCCAGATACTTTGCGAGGCCGGCCTGCTGCCGGGCATCCTGCTGCGCAACGAGCAGCAGCAGTTTGTGTGCAGGAATGTGTACCTGAAAAGTGAGAACACGGTGGCCGCGCTCACCAAAGGGTTAACCGGCAGTCCGCTGATGATACCGGTGGCCCACGGGGAAGGCCGCTACTACGCAGATGAGGCTACGCTGGACGGCCTGTTCAAAAATAACCAGGTGCTGTTCCGCTATTGCGATGAATTTGGCAACATTGTTGAATCTGCTAACCCGAACGGGGCCATCCGCAATATTGCCGGCATCTGCAATAAGGAAAAGAATGTTTTTGGCATGATGCCGCACCCGGAGCGCGCCACCAGCCAGGCTTTACGTAATACCGATGGTCAGCTCATATTCCAGAGCCTGATCACTAATAATTAATACCGGCACTAGCCGGAAAAACCAACCAACCATTTAAAAAAAAATTAATTGCGAATGAAACCGAGCATCACACTTCTTGTACAGGGACATTTAAAGCGAGGTTCCATGAGACCGCTAACAAAAAATCATCTGCGAATGAAAAAGCTGTTAACTGCACTGTTGTTATTTGCCCTGCCGGTACTGGCCAGCGCGCAGATAGAGAACCCGGTCAAATGGAGCTTTGCTTCCAAAAAGATCAATGACAAGACCTATGAACTGCATATCACCGCTACCATAGAGCCGGGCTGGCACCTGTATGCGCAGGACGCCGGTGAAGGGCCGGTGCCCACTTCCTTCAAGTTCAGCAAGAACCCCCTGGTGGCTACCACCGGCAGCCCCAAGGAAGACGGCAAGTTGCACAAGGCATTTGACAAGAACTTTGATTCCGAGCTGAAATATTACGAAAACAAGGTAAACTTCGTTCAGACCGTCACCGTTAGAGGAAAGGCGGCCACGAAAGTAAAAGGCTCCGTAGAATATATGGTATGCGATGACCATCAGTGCCTGCCGCCCAAAGAGGTGGAATTTTCCATCGGGGTGGGAGGAAAGTAGGTAACCCCGTGTACCATTACCGTATTCATTTGTAGTTGGCAGTTTGCAGTACACCCGTACTGTCAACTGCCAACTGCCGTTTCTGACCTAAAGCGTACTATTTACACTATGAAGCATTGGCTTACGTTTTTTATATCGGCTATACTCCTGGCAGCCACTACTGCCCGGGCACAGGAAACTACCGGGCAGGTAGTAAAATGGCAATACTCCGCAGAAAAGAAAAGTGATGGTGAATATGTGCTGCATTTCAAAGGTGACATTAATAAAGGCTGGCTGCTGTTCTCCTCTTCCATGAGCGAGGACGAGCCTAATACTCATATTACGCTGGATACCGCCGCTGCGGCCACCCTGGTGAGCGTACAGGAAAAGGAGGCGCCTGCCAGCCGGAAGGAGCCGCTGTTTGATAACCTGGAGATCCGGTACTTTGAAGGAACAGTAGAGCTGCTGGCTACCGTAAAGCTCCGGCCGGGCGCCGATAAGGTGACCGGTATCCTCAGTTACATGGCATTGAAAGGAGAGGAGGTAGCCGGCCCGGAAGAAGTGCCGTTCCGCTTCAATGTAGATGCCAGCGGCAACCTGGTAAGCGCTGCGGCCGGCCTGCAGGAATCCGCTGATGCGGCCCAGGCCCTGAAACGCAGTGATATTATACTGGACGATCCTGCCAGGAACTGCGGCGGCATCGGGCATGAAGGCAAGAAAAGCCTGTGGGGCATCTTTATTTTAGGTTTGCTGGGCGGGTTTATTGCCTTGTTGACCCCCTGCGTGTTCCCCATGATCCCGCTCACGGTTTCTTTCTTTACCAAGAAGTCGGGGGAAAGGAGCAAGGGGATCATGAACGCATCATTGTATGGGTTCTTTATTTTCCTGATCTACATATTGTTAAGCCTGCCTTTCCATTTTCTTACCTCGCTGAACCCGGAGATACTGAACAACATCTCCACCAACGTGTGGCTGAACCTGTTCTTCTTCGTGGTGTTCATCGTATTTGCCATTTCCTTCTTCGGTTATTTTGAGATCACCCTGCCCAGCGGGCTGGCCAGCAAGGTAGACGCCAAAACCGGTGTGGGTGGCATCGTGGGTATTTTCTTCATGGCCCTTACCCTGGCCCTGGTGTCTTTTTCCTGTACAGGTCCTATCCTGGGCTCTCTGCTGGCTGGCTCCCTTTCTACGGACGGGGGCGCCATGCAGCTCACCATGGGCATGGCCGGTTTTGGACTGGCACTGGCGCTGCCTTTCGCCATATTCGCCTTGTTCCCGGGCTGGCTGAATTCCCTGCCGCGGTCCGGCGGCTGGCTCACTACCGTGAAGGTAGTGCTGGGCTTCCTGGAAGTGGCCATGGCCATCAAGTTCCTGTCCAATGCGGACCTGGTGATGCACTGGGGCATCCTGAAGCGGGAGGTGTTCTTCGCCATCTGGATCATCATCGGTATCTGCATCGTGCTGTACCTGCTGGGAAAGATCCGTTTCCCGCATGATGCGCCGCTGAAAAAGGTCAGCGTGCCCCGCCTGGTGATCGCCCTTGTTTTCCTGGCCTTCACCCTGTACCTGGTGCCGGGTGTTACCAATACAAAGTACGCCAACCGTGCGCTGATCAGCGGCTTTCCGCCCCCGCTCACCTACAGCATTTACGGGGAGGAAGCGGCCAAAGGAAAAGGCGTGGAGCCGGATGTGCTGAACGATTACGAGAAAGCCCTGGCGCTGGCCAGGGAGCAGAACAAGCCCATACTGGTGGACTTTACCGGCTGGGCCTGTGTGAACTGCCGCAAGATGGAGGAGAATGTGTGGCCCAAACAGGAGGTGAAAACCCTGATCACGGAAGATTATATACTGGTATCGCTTTACGTGGATGACCGGCAGCAACTGCCGGAAGATGCCCAGTTCCTGTTCACCACTGCCAATGGTCGTAAAAAAGAGATCAAAACGATAGGCGACAAGTTTGCTACCATGCAAACCGAGAACTTCAGCAATAATTCCCAGCCTTTCTACGTGCTGTTAAGCCCGGACGAAAAGCTGCTGACCCGCCCCGTTGGCTACACGCCGGATGCAAAAGCATATGCCAACTGGCTGAAATGCGGGCTGGATGCGTTTGAGCAGTTAAAAAATTAAAAGTAAAGAATAAAAAAAGCGCGGATGCTCTCCGCGCTTTTTTATTTTTTACTTTTTATTTAAAATCGAAGCCTGCCAGCTCTTCCACTTTGATCTTCTGCTGCTGGCCGGTTTGCAGGTTTTTGATGCTAAGGCTGTTTTCCTGCAGCTCGTTCTCACCAATGATCACTACATACGGAATGCCCCGCTTGTCTGCATATTTCATCTGCTTATCCATTTTGGCCGGTTCATGGAACAGCTCTGCCGCAACGCCTTTTTCCCGCAACTGCATCAGGTATTGAAAGGCCGCGGGCAGGCTTTGCTCGCCCATGTGCAGGAACAGCACCCGGGTGCCTTGCTGGGCCGTTGCCGGGAACAGTTGCAGCTCTTCCAGCACATCGTAAATACGGTCTACCCCGAAGGAAATACCCACGCCGGAAAGGCCGGGCAGGCCAAACAGGCCGGTAAGGTCGTCATAGCGGCCGCCACCGCCAATGCTGCCCATTTTTACCGAGGGGGGCGCCTTGGCTTCCACGATCAGGCCGGTGTAGTAGTTCAGCCCCCGCGCCAGCGTTACGTCCAGGATGGGAGGCGACTGGAATTTGGCCAGCCCGCTGTTCAGCACAAATGATAATTCCGCAATGCCTTTTTGCGCGGTTGTTGACGACTGCAATAATACCTGCAACTGCTCCAGTTTTTCATCGTTGTTGCCGTCTATCCGGAGAAAGTTGTTGATGATGTCCACATCCTGCTGGCTAAGTCCCCTGTCCAGCAATTCTTTTTCCACGCCCTGGATACCGATTTTATCCAGTTTGTCGATCGCGATGGTAATATCCATGAGCTGCTCCGGCTTGCCGATCAGCTCTGCCAGGCCGCTGAGTATTTTGCGGTTATTGATGCGCACTTCATAACCCTGCATGCCCAGCCTGGAGAATACGCGATCATAGATCAGCAGCAGCTCCACTTCGTTCAGCAGGGAGTGGCTGCCCACCACATCCGCATCGCACTGGTAAAACTCGCGGTAGCGGCCTCTTTGCGGGTTATCTGCCCGCCATACCGGCTGCATCTGGTAGCGTTTGAAGGGGAGGGCCAGCTCATGTTGCCGCATCACCACGTACCGGGCAAATGGGATGGTCAGGTCGTAGCGCAGCGCCTTTTCACATAGCAGGGTGGCCAGTTCCCGGCTATCCTTCGCCATTTGTGCCTGTCCCAGTATGTCGCCGTTGTTGAGTATCTTGAAGATCAGTTTGTCGCCTTCTTCCCCGTATTTACCGGTCAGCGTGCTCAGGTTCTCCATGGCCGGCGTTTCCAGCGGCTGGAAACCGAACAGTTCGAAGGTTTCACGGATGGTCTGGAAAATGTAATGCCGTTTCCTGACCACTGCCGGCCCGAAATCGCGCGTACCTTTGGGAATGCTGGGTTTTATCATTAGTAGTTAATAATTAATAGTTATTAATTATAAGGCGCTCGCATGCTTTGTATATCATATTATATACCGGTTCAAACAGCGCATCGTCGTACCAGGGGTCCGGTACCTCGGTCTGTCCCTCCAGCAGGAGCTGTACTTTCAGCCGGTCGGCCTCGCTGCGGGCTTTTCGCAGCACATCCCGGTAATTGTCCAGGTCCATGACAAATATCCTGTCAAAATCACTGAAATCAGCCGTGGAGAACTGCCGGCCCCGCAGGTGGGAAATATCTATCCCATGGTGGCGGGCTACTTTCACAGAGCGGTGATCCGGCGGGTCGCCCACATGCCAGTTGCCGGTGCCGGCCGAATCAATTTCCCAGTGCAGGCCCTTTTCGGCTGCCAGGTGCCTTAGAATGCCTTCTGCCAGCGGAGAGCGGCAGATGTTGCCCAGGCACACCATTAGTACTTTCATTTTATAAGTGTCCTTTTTCCCGCGCAAACCTACAAGATTTTATGGGAAGTGCATATATGGAAAACCGGGGCGCCTGCATCTATATATACAAACGGCGTAAAGCGAAGCCGCTTCATTAACAGTACTTTAACAACTCCGCGTAACAATTGATAAAACGTATTATCAATAATTATTACGGTAGGTCCATGGCTGGAAATGCAGCAGCACAGGCCGTTTTCGCGAATTCCACGTCCGGATTTTAACATTTTCAGGGCGCCGGATATGCAAGATTAAAAAATATTTTTTTGTATACTTGTAGCTTACTAACAATGCCAATGCAACAGGAAAGGTCTAGTAAAAAGCGGATACAGGTAGCTTACCGGCCGCTGGGGGAATTGATAAGAGGAGTATTTTTTCTTCTCTTCGGCCTCTTTGCATTCTTTGCTGAAAAACTGGGATTGGGTAATTTTCGCCTGTCACCCACAGTGATGAATATTTTTGGCACTATACTGGTGTTGTACGGATTGTTTCGTATATATAGGGGCGTTAAACAACTTTTTTTTGACAAGGGAACAGAGCACTAACCGGAGAAGCAACACGACTATGTTTCTGAAACTCGTAAAATATAAAGCGCTGGGACTGGTGATGATCGCAGGATTGCTGTTTGCGTGCAACAGCGGGGGGAATCAGCCAACGGACACGCCTACTTCAGGCACCATCCGTATCAGCGTGGATCAAACCTATGAACCGCTGATGGAAGCGGAAATAAAGGTATTTGAATCCCTGTATCCCAAAGCCCATATTGTAGCGGAGTACAAACCGGAAGCAGAATGCTTTAAGGATCTGCTGAATGACAGCGTGCGCATGGTGATCGTAACGCGCGATTTCAACGAGCAGGAGAAACAGTACTTTAAAGAGCTGAAGATCTCCCCGCAAAGCATGCTGCTGGCCTGGGACGCATTGGCGCTGATCACCAATCCCGCCAATCCTGATTCCATCTTTACTATGGACCAGGTGCGCAGTATCATGGACGGGACCGACAAAGAACGTAACTGGCAACTGGTGTTCGACCACGAGAACTCCAGCACCGTACGGTATATACGTGATTCCATCAACAAGGGAAAGCCCCTGCCACCCAATACCATGGCGGCAAAAACCAACCCTGAAGTGGTAAATTACGTAAGTAAGAACAAGAACGCCCTTGGTGTGATTGGCGTGAACTGGATATCAGACCCGAATGATTCCACCACTATCGAATTTACCAACCAGGTAACGGTAGCAAAAGTACGTGCGGACTATGGGTCTGAATTTGTAAAGCCTTACCAGGCATATATAGCCACCGGTTCCTACCCGCTGAAACGGGGTTGCTTCTTTTGCCTCCGGGAACCCTACAGGGGCCTGGGTGCAGGATTTGCCTCCTTCCTGGGCAGCTACGAAGGCCAACTGATCATCAAGAATTTCCGGCTGTTCCCCGCCAGGATCAACGCCGTATTCAGGGAGGCGAAAATTCAGTAAGACAAAAAACAACACAACACATAACACAACTAAAACCAGATTGCACATGAACAGACGGAAAAGCTTAATTGTAGCATTGCTGTGCGTCGCGAATGGCGTTATGGCCCAATCTGTAGAGGATGGAGTAAAAGAGATTTACTACGGTAAGTATCAATCCGCCAAGCAAACACTAGAGAAAGTAGTGGCTGCCAAACCCGATGACAAAGCATACTATTACCTGGGCATGGCTGAGCTGGGCCTCGAAAATAAAGATGCTGCTGCCGCTGCCTGGCAGAAAGGTTTGCAGGCAGTGCCTAACTCTCCCCTGCTGCAGGTGGCCATGGGCCGTGTAGACCTGATGAACGGGAACGCGGCGGCTGCCAAGCAGAAATTCGAAGCCGCCAGCACCGCTACCGAAGGCCGTGACGGCGACGTGGCCCGCGCTATTGCCGATGCCAATACAGAAGTAAAGGGTGGTGACCGCGGATACGCGCTCAGCATCATGGAAAAACTGCTGAACAACGAAGGCCGTAAAAGAAAAGAGCAGTATACAGCCGTTGCAGCCGACTATATTGAAATGGGCGACGCTTACCGCGCACTGGGTGGCGAAAATGGCGGTAAAGCCATTACCACCTACGAAAAAGCCCTGGAGCTGGAGCCCAACAACGCGGAAGCAGTGATGAAGCAAGGCCTGGTGAACTACAACGCCAAGCTGTTGCAGGATGCCGTAAACGACTGGACCAAGGCTACCAACCTCGATCCTAAATACGGCCCCGCTTATTTCGAGCTGTTCCAGTTCTACATCACGCCGAAAAAGAACCAGCTCTCCTGGGACAATGCGGCGCAATACCTGCAGAAGTACATGGAAGTAGCCGATCCTGCAGACAAAATGAAGAATGAGTATTACCTGGCTGCCATCGCTTTCTACAAGAAAGACTACGATGCCGCCATCAATAAAGCTAAGAGCGTACTGCCGCAGGCCGACGAAACCAACAAAGGCAAATTCACCCGTTTGCTGGCAGATGCCTACCTGCAGAAAGGCGACTCGCTGTCTTCCAAACAAACCATGGACCAGTATGTAAGCGCCGTTGGCGAAAGCAAACTGGAGCCCAATGACTACAAACTGCTGAGCGAAATCTACGGCCGCCTGCGTACCCAGGATTCCCTGCAGTCTGTTATCAACGACTCCCTGGCTTCTACCTACCTGGAAAAGTATGCTATGGCAGACACTTCCAAGGACGTGGACCTGTACCGCGAAGTAGCAGAGAAATTCAAATCCCTGCGCGACTATGGGCGTTCTGCAGAGTGGTACGGTAAACTGACCACCGACTTCAGCGACGAAGAGAATACCAGCAAGATCCAGGACTACTTCTGGAAAGGCACCATGGAGATCTATGCCAACAAGCCTGAAGCCGCAGACTCCACTTTTGGCGCATTTATTGAAAAGTATCCTAACCAGCAGGTATTGGGCCTGTACTGGAGGGGACGTGCCAACATGTTGCGCGATACCGAGGCAAAAGAAGGCGTTGCAGTACCTTATTTCCAGAAGTTCTTTGAAGTAGGCGGCGAAGAAAAGATGAAGCCGAACCAGTTAATGTATCCATATCAATATATGATGATATATTACTATAACAAGGACGACAAGGCGAACCTGCAGACCTGGATGGACAAAGTGCTGGCCGTGAATCCGAATGATCCTGCCGCAAAGGCGATCCAGGAGAACCTGGCCGCCACCGCCAAGGCCGCCAAAGCAGCCGCCGCCAAGTCCGCAGGACAGGCAACGAACAAAAAATAGGTTCAACCGGAATAAATAATTACCTGTGAAGGGGAGTGCTCTTGCGGCGCTCCCCTTTTTAACGTTTTAATAGTTCCGGTTCAGCCTAATTTTCGGTATATTACAAATAGGGTCGAAGAAAGGAACCTATTGGGTTATTAAAAAAACAGGTAGCTCATGCGACAGAAATTAATGATTGCAGCATTGCTGTTAATGGTAAACAGCGTAATGGCACAGACCATCGAAGATGGCCTGAAGGATTTGTACTACAATAAATATCAGTCCGCCAAGCAAACATTCGAAAAGATCATTGCGTCCAAACCGCAGGACGACAAAGCCTACTATTACCTGGGCATCGCGCAACTGGGCATGGAAGATCAGCAGGCGGCTGCCGCTACCTTCCAGAAAGGATTGCAGGCCGTGCCTAATGCTCCCTTGCTGCAGGTGGGCATGGGCCGTATAGACCTGCTCAACGGTGATTCCACGGCTGCCCGGCAGAAATTTGAAGCCGCCAGCCAGGCAACGGAAGGCCGGGACGGGTATGTGGCCCGCGCTATCGCAGATGCCAACACGTCCATAAAGGGAGGCGATAAAGGATATGCGCTCAGCGTAATGGAGCGCCTCCTGAATAACGAGGACCGCAAGAAAAGAGACCAGTATACGCCCACGGCGGCGGATTATATTGAGCTGGGTGATGCCTACCGCGCATTGGGCGGTGAGCACGGCGGCCGCGCTATCACCACCTACGAAAAGGCGCTGGAGCTGGAGCCCAACCGGGCAGAAGCGGTCATGAAGCAGGGGATGGTGAACTATAACGCCAAGCTGCTGCAGGAGGCCGTAAATGACTGGACCAAGGCTACCACCATGGACCCCAATTACGGGCCTGCCTATTATGAGCTGTACCAGTTCTATATTACGCCTACCAAAAACCAGTTGTCGCTGGAGAATGCCGCCCAGTATCTGCAGAAATATATTGATGTGGTAGGGTCCGGCGCCAGCAAGCTGGAAAACGAGTATAACCTGGCCGCCATCTCGTTCTACAAAAAGGACTATGATGCCGCCATCAACAAGGCCAAAAGCATTTTGCCCGAGGCCAATGAAGCCTACAAGGGCAAATTTACCCGCCTGATAGCGGACGCCTACCTGCAGAAAGGCGATTCCATGAACGCCAGGCAAACCATGGATGCCTATATCGCCAGCGTGCCGGAGGACAAACGGGAAATCAACGACTACAAGCTGCTGAGCGCTATTTACAGCCGCCTGGAGTCCCCCGACTCTGCGCAGCAGGCCACCCTGAAACAGCAGGCGCTGAAGTACCTGGAGGAATATGCAGAAGCCGATACGACCAAAGACCCGGCCCGCTACGAAGAAGTGGCAAAGGCCTATGTAGAGGCAGGAGCCTACGAAAAGGCGGCCGACTGGTACAAGCGGCTGATTGCCCTGAAACTTGAAATGAAGGAAACACCTTCTGCACTGGACTACTACAATGTAGGGCAGGATTATTTCCGGGCAGCCGGTACTAAAACCCCCATGGATACTACGCTGCTCAATAAGGCAGACTCCGCGTTTGCCATATTGGCGGAAAAATACCCGGATATTACCACCGGCCACTACTGGCGGGGCTATGTGAATGCCGCCAAAGACGAAATGGCCGAGACCGGGGTGGCCGTGCCGTATTTTCAAAAATACCTGTCCATGGCGGAAGGAGACCCGCAGCGAAACAAGGTAGGCCTGATCCGGGCGTATACCTACATCATGGTTTACTACTACAACAAGGACGACAAGGCCAACCTGCAGACCTATATGAACAAACTGCTGGCGGTGGACCCGGATAATGAAACGGTGAAGCAGATCAAGGAGAACATGGCCAACAGCAACAAGCAGCCGGCCGGATCATCCTCTCCTCGACGATAAACAAATAAACGTATGGCCTTTTACAGGCGGAAAAACCCCGGTGTACTGCCGGGGTTTTTTCATTCCGCCGTTTGGTAAAAAAAGATAATATTTTAGCCATTCATAGATTTGTAATTTGCCGTTTGTTGCAGTATTTTTGCACATTCGGAGAACGTTTTATTGGGAAGCTTATGTTTTTAGACACTGAACTTTTGTCAGCAACCACCACCCCCTTTAGTTATTTTCCTATTGTATTGCAGTTGATTGCGGCTGTAGGATTTGTAGGCGTTACGATGGTAGCCACACATTACCTGGGGCCAAAACGCAAAACCAGCGACAAACTCGTTACCTTTGAAAGTGGGATAGAACAGATCGGGAATGCAAGGCAGCCGGTGGCCATCAAATATTTCCTGACTGCCATTCTGTTCGTATTATTCGACGTAGAGGTGATCTTCTTTTACCCGTACGCTGTTAATTTCAGGGAGCTGGGATGGGAAGGGTTCCTGGCTATGTTAATGTTCGTAACGTTCTTCATGGGTGGTTTCTTCTATATCATCAGAAAAGGCGCCCTTAAGTGGGAAGACTAACAAAATAAATAAAGAGTTATGGCACGTCCGGTTCAACATAATACAAAGGTGAAGATGGTGGAAATGCCGAAAGGCTATTCCGGTGAGGGGTTCTTTGCCACTTCTTTTGACAGGGTGATTGGTTTGGCGCGTAAAAACTCCATCTGGCCGTTGCCTTTTGCTACCTCCTGCTGCGGTATTGAGTTTATGGCTACCGCCGCTTCGCATTATGACCTGGCCAGGTTTGGTGCGGAACGTATGGCCTTTACGCCCCGCCAGTGCGACCTGCTGATGGTAATGGGCACCATTGCCAAAAAGATGGGCCCGGTGCTGCGCCAGGTATACCTGCAAATGGCCGAGCCCCGCTGGGTGATAGCCGTAGGCGCCTGCGCTTCCAGCGGAGGGGTGTTTGATACTTATTCCGTATTGCAGGGCATAGACCAGGTGATACCCGTGGATGTGTATGTGCCCGGATGCCCGCCCAGGCCGGAAGCCATCCTGGACGGCTTTATGAAGATACAGGAGCTGGTAGGCCAGGAAAGCCTCCGCCGCCGTCACTCCGAAAAGTACAAGGAGCTGCTGAACGGGTATGGGATACAGTAATTCGTAGGACGCTTGTAATTAAACCAGATAAATAAAATCGAATGTCTTTGACAAACGACTACATAAAGCAAAGATTGGTTGAAAAGTTTGGAGAGGCATTGACCAGTTTCGAAGAATCATTTGATGTACTGACCTTTACCGCACCGGCCGCCCTCAACCTGAAAGTGATGCAGTTCCTGTATGATGAAGAGGAACTGCAATTCCGTTTTTTAACAGACCTGACCGCCGTGCACTATCCGCACCTGCCTGACGCAGAGCTGGCAGTAGTATACCACCTTTATAACTTCCGCGAAAAAGTGCGGCTGCGCATGAAAGTATTTGTTCCCGTTGCAGCCCCGCAGGTATTTACAGCCACCAAGCTGTTTGAGTCCGCTAACTGGATGGAAAGGGAAACCTATGATTTCTTTGGCGTTGATTTCGTAGGGCATCCCAACCTGAAACGTATCCTGAATGTGGATGAAATGACCTACTTCCCGATGCGCAAGGAATTCCCGCTGGAAGACCAGAGCCGCATTGATAAGGACGATGAGATGTTTGGACGCTAAATAATGAACATGGAGCAGCAACATATAAAACTGCCGCAAGGCGCTATAGAAAAGCAAACCAACACGCTGAACCTGGGCCCTACGCACCCGGCTACGCATGGCGTATTCCAGAATATCCTGGAAATGGACGGGGAGCGGGTGGTGAACACAGAATCTACGGTAGGATATATTCACCGTGCTTTCGAGAAAATAGCCGAGCGCCGTCCCTACTACCAGGTCACGCCTTTAACAGACCGCCTGAACTATTGTTCTGCTCCCATCAATAACATGGGCTGGCACCTGACCGTAGAAAAGCTGCTGGGCATTCAAACGCCCAAGCGTGTAGACTACCTGCGCGTGATCATCATGGAGCTGGCCCGTATCACTGACCACCTGATCTGTAACGGTGTGGTGGGGGTAGATACCGGCGCTTTTACCGGCTTCCTGTACCTGATGCAGTACCGCGAGCTGGTGTACGAGATCTATGAAGAAGTGTGCGGTTCCCGCCTTACTACCAACATTGGCCGTATCGGCGGTTTTGAAAGGAACTTTACACCGGTCGCTTTCCAGAAAATAGAGAAATTCCTCGCAGAATATCCCAAGGCCCTGAAGGAGTTTGAAGCGCTGATGACCCGCAACCGCATTTTCGTGGAGCGTACCACCGGCGTAGGTCCTATCAGCGCCGAAAGGGCCATGAGCTATGGCTTTACCGGACCTAACCTGCGGGCCGCCGGCCTGGATTACGATGTAAGGGTGGCGCATCCCTACAGCTCCTACGAGGATTTTGATTTCAACATCCCGGTAGGCAGCACCGGCGATTGCTACGACCGTTTCCTGGTGCGCAACGCTGAAATGTGGGAAAGCCTTAGCATTATCCGCCAGGCTATGGACAAGCTGAAAGACCTGCCGGAGGATGTATACCATGCAGAGGTGCCCGCCTATTACCTGCCGGAAAAACAGGACGTATACACGAAAATGGAAGCCCTGATCTACCACTTCAAGATCATTATGGGTGAGTCTGATATATTGCCGGGTGAGCTGTACAACGCTGTGGAAGGCGCTAACGGCGAGCTGGGTTTCTACCTGATCAGCGACGGCGGGCGCAGCCCGTACCGCCTGCATTTCCGGCGGCCCTGCTTCATCTATTACCAGGCCTATCCCGAGCTGGTAAAAGGCGCCATGCTGAGCGACGCCATTATTTGCCTGAGTAGCCTGAACCTGATAGCAGGAGAGCTGGATGCTTAGACAGGGAATGTAAAATGTAAAATGCCAAATGTAAAATGTAAAAGGATGAAAACATTTTACAGGCGCACATCAGGTAACTTTTACATTTTACATTTAACATTTATGATTTTACATTTTATGCTATGTTTTCAGAAGAGAAGCTGAATAAAGTAAAAGAGATCATTGCACGCTACCCGGAGGGGAAACAGAAAAGCGCGCTGATACCGTTGCTGCACCTGGCCCAGGAGGAATTTGGCGGCTGGCTCAGCCCGGAAACAATGGACTACGTGGCCTCCCTGCTGCAGATCACGCCGATAGAAGTGTACGAGGTAGCCACCTTTTACAGCATGTTCAACCTGAAGCCGGTAGGCAAATACCTCTTTGAAGTATGCCAGACCGGTCCCTGCATGCTGAACGGCTCCGACAACATGATCGAATATATCAAGAACAAGCTGGGCATAGGTGTGGGAGAAACCACGGCCGACGGCCTCTTTACCCTTAAAACGGTAGAGTGCCTGGGCGCCTGCGGCTATGCGCCCATGATGCAGTTGGGCAAGCATTACCGCGAGCACCTCACCCCGCAGAAGGTGGACGAGATCATCGAGGAGTGCAGGGCTAAAGCAAACTAAGCAAAGAGAAAAACAGAGACCACAACAAATGGGACGCAAACTACTTTTAGACAAAGCACATATTGAAGGCATCCGGTATTACGATGTATACCGGAAGAACGGGGGCTATGCGGCGGCGGAGAAAGTGCTCAAAGGCATGAGCCCCGAGCAGGTGGTGGAAGAAGTGAAGAAGAGCGGTCTTCGCGGCCGTGGCGGCGCAGGCTTTCCTACCGGTTTGAAATGGAGCTTCCTGGCCAAGCCCGAAGGCGTGCCCCGCTATCTGGTATGCAACGCGGATGAATCCGAGCCCGGCACCTTTAAGGACCGGTACCTGATGGAGTTTATCCCGCACCTGCTGATTGAAGGACTGCTGATCTCCAGCTTTGCGCTGGGTTCCAACCGCACCTACATCTACATCCGCGGTGAATACGCCTGGATACCCGATATACTGGAACAGGCCATTGCCGAAGCTAAACAGAACGGCTGGCTGGGCAAGAACATCCAGGGCACCGGCTTTGACCTGGAAATATACGTGCAGCGCGGCGCCGGCGCTTATATCTGCGGGGAAGAGACCGCGTTGATAGAATCGCTGGAAGGCAAGCGCGGCAACCCGCGCATCAAGCCACCCTTCCCGGCGGTAAAGGGCCTCTGGCAAAGCCCCACGGTGGTGAACAACGTGGAAACGCTGGCCGCCGTAGTGCCCATCATCAACATCGGCGGGGAGGAATACGCTACCTACGGTATCGGCAAATCCACCGGTACCAAGCTGATCTCCGCCTGCGGCAATATCAACAAGCCCGGGGTGTATGAAATTGAAATGAACATTTCCGTAGAGGAATTTCTTTATTCTGACGAATATTGCGGGGGCATTGCCAACGGTAAAAGACTGAAGGCCTGCATACCCGGCGGCTCCTCCGTGCCCATCCTGCCGGCCAACCTGCTGCTGAAAACAGCCAAGGGAGAAGCCCGCATGATGACGTACGAAAGCCTGAACGACGGCGGCTTTGCCAGCGGCTCCATGATGGGTTCCGGCGGTTTCATCGTGCTGGATGAAGACCAGTGCGTGGTGCGGCATACGCTTACGCTGGCCCGCTTCTACCACCACGAAAGCTGCGGACAGTGCAGCCCCTGCCGCGAAGGCACCGGCTGGATGAAGCGCGTGCTGCTGAACATAGAGAACGGAAAAGGTAAGATGAGTGATATAGACCTGCTGTGGGATATACAACGCAAAATTGAAGGCAACACCATTTGCCCGCTGGGCGATGCTGCCGCATGGCCGGTAGCGGCCGCCATCCGTCACTTCCGTGACGAGTTTGAATGGCATGTGCTGAACCCGGAAGAATGTGTGAAACGTAACTATGGATTAGCCCATTATGCTGATCCTTTACCAGCTCCTGCTACTGCTGTATAATTGCTTAGCGACCTTTGCGCTTCTTAGCGCTCTTTGCGTCCTTAAAGCAAACTAAATGAGTGTTGTATTAACAGAAAATGATCTTTCAAATATTGTAATTCGTGAAGCAATCCATATTCATAAAACATTAGGGCCGGGCTTGCTGGGAAATGTTTACAAGGAATGTTTACATTACCGCCTGGTCAAAAGTGGTTTGCAGGTGCAAAAAGAACGGGTTATACCTGTTACATTTGAAGAAATAAGACTGGAATGCGGATATAGAGCGGATTTGATAGTGGAAGATAAACTGGTCATAGAAGTGAAGGCAATAGAGGCAATTGCAGATGTGCATATTGCACAAACATTGACATATTTAAAATTTGCCTGTTGCAAATTAGGACTATTGATAAATTTTAATGTGTCGCTATTAAAGAATGGAATAAGACGTGTGGTGAATCAATTGTAAGGCATTACTATTTTTTAGGACGCAAAGAGCGCGAAGAAGCGCTAAGGGCACAAAGTTTTTTAGAAAATGTCAGAAGAAAAAAAGTTATTCAAAGTCAAGATCGATAATATCTCCGTGGAAGTGGAGCCGGGCACTACTATCCTCAATGCTGCCCGCAGGATTGGAGGAGATATCGTGCCGCCGGCAATGTGCTATTACTCCAAGCTGGAAGGCAGCGGCGGCAAATGCCGTACCTGCCTGGTGAAAGTGACCAAAGGCTCAGATGCCGACCCGCGCCCTATACCCAAGCTGGTAGCCAGTTGCCGTACCAACGTAATGGACGGTATGGAAGTAGCCAACATCACTTCCCCGGAAGTGCAGGAGGCCCGCAAAGGCGTAGTGGAATTCCTGCTGCTGAACCATCCGCTGGACTGTCCCATTTGCGACCAGGCCGGCGAATGCCACCTGCAGGACCTGGGCTACGAGCACGGTGCAGATGGCACCCGCTACGAGTTCAAGCGCAGGACCTTTGAACAGGTAGACATCGGCGACAAGATAAAGCTGCACATGACGCGCTGCATACTCTGCTACCGTTGTGTGTTCACCGCCGACCAGCTCACCAACCGCCGCGAGCACGGGGTGCTGGGCCGTGGCGAAGCTGCGGAAATAGGTACCTACATCCACAAGGCGCTGGATAATGATTTTATCGGCAACGTGATAGATGTATGCCCCGTAGGCGCCCTCACGGATAAAACCTTCCGTTTCAAGAACCGCGTATGGTTCCTGAAACCGGTGGATGCCCACCGTAACTGCGACAAATGCTGCGGTAAGACCGTATTGTGGATGCGCGGTGATGAAGTGTTCCGCGTAACCGCCCGCAAGGACCAGTATGGCGAGGTAGAGGAGTTCATCTGCGACACCTGCCGTTTTGAGACCAAGGACGCCAAGGCATGGACCATTGAAGGCCCCCGCCGGATAGACCGCCACAGCGTAATATCCCAGAGCCACTATGTAGGCACGGTAAAACCGAAGGAAACGATCACGGACGTAATGGACGGCCGCTCGCCCCGCCTGCTGATGGACATTCACAGCGTGAGCCAGGTAAACCGCCCGGAAATAGACCTGTCCAAAATAGAAGGCCCGGCGCATTCGGATGATTTCAAAAAACAATAATCGGAGAACATGACTATAGACTGGTATTTCATACTGGAAAAACTGATCCTTATCTCAGGCGTGCTGGCCCTTTCCCTGATAGTGGCCATGTATTCCACCTGGGGAGAAAGAAAAGTGGCCGCCGTTATCCAGGACAGGCGCGGCCCTAACCGGGCAGGTCCGCTGGGGCTTTTACAACCCCTGGCAGACGGTGGCAAGCTGTTTTTCAAGGAAGAGATCATACCGGCCAGTTCTCACCGGTTCCTTTTTATTTTAGGCCCTTCGCTGGCTATGCTGGTGGCCTGTATGACCAGCGCCGTCATCCCCTGGGGCGATACCCTGGTCATTGCCGGCCAGGAAATTTCCCTGCAGGTAGCGGATATCAACATCGGTATCCTGTACATTTTCGGGGTGGTGAGCCTGGGCGTGTACGGCATTATGCTCGGTGGATGGGCATCCAACAATAAGTATTCACTGCTGGCCTCTGTACGCGCCGCTTCCCAGATCATTTCCTACGAGCTGGCCATGGGCCTGTCGCTGATAGCCCTGCTGATGCTCACCGGCTCCCTGAGCCTGAAGGATATCGTGGAGCAGCAGCGTCACGGCCTTTGGAACGTGGTATACCAGCCGCTGGGCTTCCTGATATTCCTGGTATGCGCCTTCGCGGAATGTAACCGTACCCCCTTTGATCTGCCGGAAGCGGAGAATGAGCTGAACGGCGGTTACCACCTGGAGTACTCTTCCATGAAGCTGGGCTTTTACCTGTTTGCGGAATACATCAACATGTTTGTAAGCTCCGCATTAATGGCCAGCCTGTATTTTGGCGGCTACAGCTTCCCCGGTATGGACAGCCTGGGACTGCCGCACAACGTGGTGACTATTTTAGGCTTCCTGGCCTTGTTCTTAAAGATATTGGTATTCTTGTTCTTATTTATGTGGGTACGCTGGACCATACCCAGATTTCGGTATGACCAGTTGATGCGCCTGGGATGGAATGTAATGATTCCCCTGGCACTGTTGAATATGTTGATAACAGGCGCAATCGTATTGTTTCGCCAGGGATAAGAGTATAACTAAAAAAGCTGATCATGCAAGCATTAACAGACAGAGTAAAACCGGTGGACCGCAGGCCGCTAACCTTTATGGAGAAGCTGTACCTGCCGGCCATTTGGAAGGGAATGGCAATTACGTTCAAGCATATATTCCAGAAAAAAGCTACGGTTAGCTATCCTGAAGAGAAACGTCCCTTCAGCCCCGTGTTCCGTGGCCTGCATATCCTGAACCGCGATGAGGAAGGCCGTGAACGATGCACCGCCTGCGGCCTGTGCGCCGTAGCCTGCCCGGCAGAAGCCATTACCATGGAAGCTGCGGAAAGAAAGCCCGGTGAGGAGCACCTGTACCGTGAGGAAAAATATGCCGCCAGCTACGAGATCAATATGCTGCGCTGCATTTTCTGCGGGTTCTGCGAAGAAGCGTGCCCTAAAGATGCCATCTATTTAACCGAAACATTCGCGCCGGCCAATTACCAGCGTAAAGGGTTTATCTATGGCAAAGAGGACCTGCTGATCCCTGATCCTAAAGAAAAGCAAACTGTTTAAATCGTTTATGAGTACGCAACAAATCATTTTCCTGGTACTTTCCGCAGTAGCGCTGCTGTCCGCGATGGGGGTTATACTGAGCAAGAACCCCGTTACCAGCGTGTTATGCCTGATACTGACCTTCTTTACCATAGCCGGCCATTATGTAATGCTCAATGCGCAGTTCCTGGCCGTGGTGCACATCATCGTATATGCCGGCGCCATTATGGTGCTGTTCCTCTTTGTGATCATGTTGATGAACCTGAATGCAGATATAGAGCCGCAAAAGCGCAACTGGCTGAAATATGCCGGCGCTATCAGCGGCGGTACCCTGCTGGTGATACTGGTGGCCGCCCTGCGCGACGCCAGCATGCCCACCCTGCAGCCGGGAGCTACGGATATAGGACTGATCGGCAACCTGGGCAAAACATTGTTCAACAAGTATGTAGTGCCGTTTGAAGTAAGCAGCGTGCTGTTCCTGAGCGCCATGGTAGGCGCCGTGGTCATAGGAAAGAAGGAAGATTAAAGTGCAAAAGATGGTAATCATACTTCATAATTCATAACTCGTAATTCATATTTCGAAATATGCCTGTTCAATACTACATATTCCTGAGCATTGCGTTGTTCTGTATAGGGGTGATGGGAGTGCTGATGCGCCGGAACGCCATCATTATCTTTATGTGCATTGAGCTGATGCTGAATGCCGTGAACCTCCTGCTGGTGGCATTCTCCAAGATGTGGGCCGATGCCGGTCGCGTAGATGCAGCCGCCGCGCAGATATTCGTGTTCTTCATTATGGTGGTGGCCGCGGCGGAAGTGGCGGTGGGCCTGGCAATCATTGTAATGGTGTACCGGAACACCCACTCCGTGGATATCAATATCCTGAACAGGCTGAAGAATTAATAATGAATAATTAATAATGAATCATTCCGGTAACATAGAATGTTCATTATTGAGAAGGCTGTTCTGATTATTAATTCTTAATTCTTAATTATTAATTGTAAAATGATCAATCTCGTTTGGCTGGTACCATTTTTACCATTATTAGGATTCCTGATTAATGGATTAGGAAGGCGATATTTATCCAAATCCCAGGTAAGCATTACAGGCAGCGGTGTGATACTGGCTGCTTTTGCAGTGAGTGTGCTGATATTCCTGGATGTAAGGCAGCCCGGCTTCCAGGCGCAGGAAGTGCCCCTGTTTGACTTCATTTCCGCCGGTACGCTGCAGATACCTTTTGCTTTCCGGGTAGACCAGTTGAGCGCCCTGTTCCTGTTGATCATTACCGGCGTAGGCTCGCTGATCCATATTTACTCTGCCACCTACATGCACGATGAAAGCAAGGAAGGCTTTGCCCGTTACTTTGCCTACCTCAACCTGTTCGTGTTCTCCATGCTGATACTGGTGCTGGGCGCCAACTACGTGATGATGTTCATCGGCTGGGAAGGTGTGGGCCTCTGCTCTTATTTACTGATAGGTTTCTGGTTTAAGAATACCGCTTTTAATAACGCCGCCAAAAAGGCCTTTATCATGAACCGCATTGGTGACCTGGGTTTCCTGCTGGGCATCTTCTTCATGATCATGCAGTTTGGCAGCGTCAGTTTCCCCGAAGTGTTTGAAAAGGCCGCCGCTCTGGGCCTGAACAACGGCACGGTGGCAGCCATCGCCCTGCTGCTGTTTGTAGGCGCCATGGGTAAATCCGCGCAGATCCCCCTGTATACCTGGTTGCCCGACGCCATGGCCGGCCCTACGCCGGTATCCGCACTGATACATGCTGCTACGATGGTAACCGCCGGTATCTACATGGTGGCCCGCAGCAACGTGTTATATACGCTGGTGCCGCACATCCAGTCCGTAGTAGCTATCATTGGCCTGGCCACCGCGCTGCTGGCCGCTTCCATTGCACTGAAGCAGAACGATATTAAAAAAGTGCTGGCCTACTCCACAGTAAGCCAGTTGGGTTATATGTTCCTGGCCCTGGGCGTAGGCGCTTATACGGCTGCAGTGTTCCATGTAATGACGCACGCCTTCTTTAAAGCCCTCCTGTTCCTGGGCTCCGGCTCCGTGATCCATGCTATGGGCGGCGAGCAGGATATCCGCAAAATGGGCGGCCTGAAAAAATACCTGCCCACCACCCACTGGACCTTCCTGGTGGGCTGCCTGGCCATATCCGGAATACCCGGCCTGTCCGGCTTCTTCTCCAAGGATGAGATACTGGCCCATACTTTTGCCCACAGCAAGGTGCTGTATGTACTGGGCCTGCTGGGCGCCCTGATGACCGCTTTCTACATGTTCCGTTTATACTACATCACTTTCTGCGGCAAGTTCCGCGGCACGCATGAGCAGGAGCATCACCTGCACGAAAGCTCGGCAGCCATGACCCTGCCGCTGGTGATACTGGCCATACTGTCCATCGTTGGCGGTTATATCGGCCTGCCCGAAGTGCTGGGCGCCCCGCACTGGCTGGCAGCATACCTGTCGCCGGTATTTGCGCCATCAGCGCCGTTTGCGGAAGCGCATCACCTGCAGCATAGCACGGAGTGGATGCTGATGGGCCTGAGCACCGTGCTGGTGATCGTATTTATTCTGCTGGCCCGCAGGCAGTACGTGCGCTATGAGGATAGCGGCCGGGAAAATACCGGGCTGGCCAAAGTGCTGGAGAACAAATGGTATGTGGACGAGCTGTATGACGCCGTGATCGTGAAGCCGCTGGGCATGCTGTCCCGCTTCTTCCAGGACGCGCTGGAGAAGGGCGGTATAGACCGGCTGGTGAACGGCATCGGCCGTGGCGTGCAATGGGGCAGCCAACAGGCGCGCCGCGTTCAGAGCGGGCAGGTAGGCTTCTACATCTTTGCCATGGTAATAGGTATCATCGTATTATTTGTGATAGGATTGTTGTTATAATAGACAAGCGAACGAAAAATTATGTTGACAGTTTTACTCATATTGATCCCTTTGGTAACCGGCCTGCTGACGTTTGGCGGGAAGGGATCGGGACCTAAAGTGCTGGGCCTTGTATCTTCCCTGGCATCTTTAGCGGTAGTAGCAGGTGCATTGTTCCAGTTTCAGTCCGCCCCTGAAGGGCTGCAGGTAACCGCCGCCTGGATACCGCAGCTCGGCAGCACGTTCAGCGTGGGGCTGGATGGTATGGGCCTGATGCTTTGCCTGCTTACAGCCATTGCTTTCCTGCTCGTCTTTATTACGATCTATAACCGCGATTATGAAAGACCTGGCAGCTTCTATGGCCTCATGCTGCTGTCGCAGGCCGGGCTGGTAGGGGTATTCACCGCCTACGACGCTTTACTGTTCTACGTTTTCTGGGAGCTGGCGCTGATACCTGTATATTTCCTCTGCTCCATGTGGGGCGGTGAGAAAAGGGTACCGGTTACCTTCAAGTTCTTCATATATACTTTTACGGGCTCGCTGTTGATGCTGGTAGGCATTATCTACCTGTACCTGCAGTCGCCGGACCGCTCTTTCAGCTACGCCTCCTTTACGAACCTCAACCTGCCCGCGCAGGAGCAGTCCTGGTTATTCTGGCTGCTGTTCGTAGCCTTTGCCATTAAAATGCCCATCTTTCCTTTTCATACCTGGCAGCCGGATACTTATGAGCAATCACCTACACCGGTGACCATGATCCTTTCCGGCGTGATGGTGAAAATGGGCCTGTTCGGCGTGCTGCGCTGGCTGCTGCCGGTGTTGCCGCAGGGCGCCTTTATGTGGGCGGATGTAGCCATTGTGCTTTCGGTGATCGGTATCGTATATGCTTCCTGCATCGCCATGGTGCAACAGGATTTCAAGCGGCTGATCGCGTATTCGTCCATTGCGCACATCGGCCTGATGAGCGCCGCCATCTTTGCCAACAATGAGCAAAGCCTGCAGGGCATACAGGTGCAGATGTTCAACCACGGCATCAATATTATCGGGCTGTGGATCGTGGTGGAAATTATCCAGCAAAGGCTGAAGGTAAAGAACATGGAGGAGCTGGGCGGCATTGCGCAGTACGCGCCCCGTATGGCCATCTTCCTGGTGATCATTGCCCTGGCCAATATCGCCCTGCCGCTGACCAATGGTTTTGTGGGAGAGTTCCTGATGTTCAGCGGCCTGTTCCAGTATAACATATGGGTAATGGCCGTTGCCGGCCTGGGTATTATACTGGCCGCCGTGTACACCCTGAACATGCTGCAGAAAGTGATATTCGGGGAGAGCAACAGCCTGACCGCCACTACTACCGACCTGCAGAACACCGAGCTGGTGGCCCTGAGCCTGATCGTGATCGTGATACTGGTGCTGGGCGTGTACCCCAGGCCCATGCTGGAGCTGGTGAGCAGCACAACGGAGCTGGTGAACAGTGTATTTTAAATGAAATTCCAAATTCCAAAATCCAAATTCCAAAATGGAGACAAGTCACCAAAAACAATACAGCATACTTCCTTATTTGGGATTTGGGATTTGGATTTTGGGATTTTTAATATGTTGTAACACAAAAATATGAACGCATTAATCTCTACTGCTTTATCGGGTGTTTTACTGATGTTTGTTGGTTTATTCGTACGTAATAGGCAGCACATTAAATATTTTGCCATAGCAGCCGTGCTGGTGGCATTTGTGGCCAACCTGGCGGAAGCCGCCACCCTGCAGGAAGGCAGCCGCGCCCTGTACGGCATGATAGAAGTAAGCAGGTTCAGCATCCTTTTTAATGCGGTAGCCCTGGGCGCCACCCTGTTATATTTCCTGCTGTCCGGCAGTGAGTTTGAAAAGGTAGGCGTGCATGTAGCGGATTATTTTGCGCTTGTGTTTTTCATCCTGTCCGGCATTACGCTGGCATCCAGCTTCAGCAACCTGCTCATGCTGTTCCTGGCCATTGAGATCATTTCCATCCCCCAGTACATACTGGCCGGCAGCGATAAAAGGAACCTGAAGAGCAACGAGGCGGCCCTGAAGTATTTCCTGATGGGCTCTTTTTCTACCGGCATCCTGTTGATGGGCATTGCGCTGATCTACGGCGCAGCCGGCACCTTTAACATCCGGGAGCTGGCCCTGGGCAGCGGCGCGCTGCATCCCCTGGTAGTCAGCGGTATCATGCTGTTGATATTTGCCCTTTCCTTTAAAGTATCTGCGGTGCCTTTTCACTTCTGGACACCGGATGTATATGACGGATCACCTACCGTATTCACCTCCTTTATGGCCACCGTGGTAAAGGCCGGCGGGTTCATTGCTTTCCTGCGCCTGTTCCACGAAAGCTTTACCAGCGGCGCCGCCAGTGAGCACTGGCTGCTGGTGCTGGCCATTATTGCCGCCGGCACCCTGGTGCTGGGTAACTTTACCGCTGTGTTCCAGCAGAGTGTAAAGCGCATGCTGGCCTACTCCAGTATTGCCCAGGCCGGTTTTATGCTGCTGGCCGTTATTGCGCTGAATGAAACGGCTACCCAGGGCATTATCCTGTATGCCGCGGCTTACAGCGTAGCTACCATTGGCATGTTTGCCGTGCTGATGAAGGTAAAGGACTATACCTTTGAAGGCTTTAACGGCCTGGCCCGCAAACAGCCTTTGCTGGCGCTGGCCGCTACTGTTTTCCTGTTCTCCCTGGCCGGCATTCCTTTGACCGCCGGTTTCTTCGCCAAATATTTTGTGCTGGCTGCAGCCGTACAGCAGGGGCAGCTCCTCTGGCTGGTGATCCTGGCCGTGATCTGCGCCGCCATCAGCGTATACTACTACTTCCGCGTGATCATTGCCATGTACTTTAAAGCCGGCGAGCCGGAAGTAATGCCTTTCTCCGCCGGGTTCAAAGCCATGCTGATAGTGGCCATTGCGATCGTGATCGCGCTGGGGGTATACCCTGGTTTGCTGCTGCAGTGGATGTAGGGAACGATACTTTTCAGCGCGGACTGCCAACTTTTTTTTATCTTTAATTATGCACTTCCGTGATATCTTTTCCCTGGCTTACCGTTCTGTCAGCGCCAACCGCCTGCGCACCGGTCTCACTGTAGCCATTATCGCTTTCGGTATTATGGCGCTGGTAGGTATCCTTACCGCTATTGATAGTATCAAGGGTAGCCTTTACAGCAGTTTTGCCAGCATGGGTGCTAACAGTTTTTCCATCCGTAACCGCGAGATGATGATCTTCGGCAATGGCGGCGGCGCTACCAAAGGCAATAAGAAGCAGAAAAAAGTAAAGACCTCCAACCGGAATAAGCGGATCACCTGGGAAGAAGCTACGGAGTTCAAACGCCGGTTCGCTTTCCCCGCTACCGTCAGCATCTCTTTCAATGCTACGGGTATTGCCACTGTTTACAAAGACGATAAGAAAACAAATCCCAATGTACAGGTTATCGGCGCCGATGAGAATTACCTCGAGCTGTCTAATTATGTGCTGGAGCAGGGGCGTAACTTCACGGACCTGGACCTGGAAACGGGTCAGAATGTGGCCCTGCTGGGGCACGATGTAGCGGTAAAGCTTTTTGGGCGCAACCTGAAGAATGTGATTAACAACACGGTACGGGTGGGCGATATACGCTACAAGGTGATCGGGTTACTGGGCGCCAAAGGCAGCAGCAATATTATGAGCGCGGACAATGTGGTGCTCACTACGGTAAACAATGTACGAAGAGTATTTAACCGCCCTACCGCTTCCTACCAGATAGGCGTATCCGTTAAAAGCGTGGAGCAAATGGATGCCGCGGTAGGAGAGGCTACCGGTCTTTTCCGCATTATCCGCAAGCTGCAGCTTACGGAAGGAGATAACTTCTATATCAGCAAGAGCGACAGCCTGGCGGAAATGCTGTTCAGCAGCCTGAGTACGGTGACGCTGGCTGCCGCAGTGATCGGGTTTATTACCCTGTTCGGCTCCGCCATCGGGCTGATGAATATCATGCTGGTATCTGTAGCCGAGCGCACCCGCGAAATAGGGGTAAACAAAGCCCTGGGCGCTACGGCTCCTACTATACGGAAACAGTTTATTTACGAAGCCATTCTGATCAGCGTCATGGGAGGTCTGCTGGGCGTATTCCTGGGAATGGTAGTCGGCAACCTGATGTCCCTGATATTAAAGACCAGCTTCGTGGTACCCTGGCTCTGGATAACCCTGGGCATCGGGCTATGCGCCACGGTAGGCCTCATATCCGGTATTTACCCGGCTATTAAAGCCTCCCGCCTCGATCCTATTGTAGCATTGCGCTACGAGTAAGCAATTAATAATTAATAGTGAATAATTAATAATCCTTGCACAGGTGTTACATGGTAGCACGTTCGGTCAATATTATTAATTGTTAATTATTCATTCTTAATTATCCTTCGCCTTCTTTATTATTAATTATTAATTCTTAACTATTAATTATACAGTGGTGAGTACAGCAACAGAGAATTTCAAAGCATTAGGTTTAAACCTGCCGCCGGCGCCCAAGCCGCTGGGCGTGTACAAGCCTTTCCTGGTAGATGGCAGGCATGTGTATGTATCCGGCCACGGACCGGTACAGGACGATAAGAGCCTGATCATAGGCCGCATAGGAGAAGAGCTGGATATAGAGCAGGGCAAGCTGGCCGCCCGCCAGGTAGGGTTGACCATTCTATCCACGCTCGTGGCCAACCTGGGCAGCCTGGATAAAATAAAGCGGGTAGTAAAGGTGCTGGGCATGGTAAACGCCACCCCGGATTTTGGCCGGCACCCTTACGTAATAAACGGCTGCAGCGAGCTGTTTGCCCAGGTATGGGGCGAAGATAACGGTATTGGCGTGCGCAGCGCTGTGGGCATGGGCACCTTGCCGGATAACATACCCGTGGAAATTGAAGCGCTGTTTGAGCTCTTTGAGCCAATTAACAATGAATAATGAATAATTAATAATATTCGTCACACAAGTGTCTCATTGAAACAACAGTGTTACGGGTATTATTAATTATTCATTCTTAATTATTAATTCAATGTGGTACACCATTCACAACGTTGACCTGATAGACTCACCCGCCCTGCTGGTATACCCGGACCGGGTGCGCGACAACATACAGCTATTGAAAAGCCGTATAGATGATGTGCATCGGTTAAGGCCACATGTAAAAACGGCCAAGATAGCGGAAGTGGTGCAGCTCATGCAGGAAGCCGGCATACAAAAGTTCAAATGCGCCACCATTGCCGAAGCAGAAATGTTAGGCCAGGTAAATGCAGCGGATGTGCTGCTGGCTTACCAGCCGGTAGGCCCTAAAATTACACGGCTGGCCGCCCTGGTGGAAGCCTACCCGCAAACTGCTTTTTCCTGCCTGGTAGATAATGAGCAGGCAGCCGCTGCCATTGCTGCGCACTTTGCTGTGCAGCAGCGGCCATTGCCGATTTGGCTGGACCTGAACATCGGGCAGAATCGCACCGGTATTATGCCTGGGCCCGCTGCGCTGGACCTGTATGCGGCATTGCATGACATGCGCGGCATCACACCGGCTGGGTTGCATGCCTATGACGGGCACCTGCATGACGAGGACCTGGAGGAGCGTACCCGCAAGAGCAATGCTGCTTTTGAAGCGGTTACTGCGCTGGCGGGCGCTATCGCGGACAAAGGGCTGCCGGCGCCGCGTATTATTGCGGGGGGCACTCCTACTTTCCCGGTGCATGCACGGCGCAAAGGCATTGAATGCAGCCCCGGCACCTTTGTTTTCTGGGATTGGGGGTACCAGCAGCACCTGCCGGATCAAACGTTCCACCATGCAGCCCTGGTGCTGGCCCGCGTGATCTCGCAGCCCGGCCCCGGGCTGCTTTGCCTGGACCTGGGTCATAAATCCGTAGCGGCAGAGAACCCGCTGCCCCGCAGGGTGCATTTCCTGAATGCGCCCGATGCAGAGCCGGTATCGCAAAGTGAAGAGCACCTGGTGCTCAGGGTGAAGGATACCGCTGATTTCCCCGTAGGGACCGTTCTGTACGGCGTCCCTTATCATATATGTCCTACCGTAGCCCTGTATGACAAAGCTTACACGATCACCGGTAATACCTGCACCGGTGAATGGAATGTAATAGCCAGAAAGAGAAACATAATAATTTAATGATGTGCAGCTATGCAAATGTGCGGCGTTTCATCTGCACATTTGCATAGCTGCATATCAGCACATCAAAAAACGATCGCCTGTGTTTATCATCGACGCACATCTTGACCTGAGCATGAATGCCATGGAATGGAACCGTGACTTACGGTTACCAATAAACGAAATAAGAGCAAGAGAGAACGGATTAACGGATAAACCGGACCGCGGCCGGGGCGTAGTGTCCCTGCCGGAGCTGCGGAAAGGCAATATCGGCCTGGTGGTAGCTACCCAGATAGCGCGCTTTGTAGCGCCGGACAACCCGCTGCCCGGCTGGCACTCGCCGGAGCAGGCCTGGGCGCAAACCCAGGGACAGCTCGCCTGGTACCAGGCCATGGAAGAAGCGGAGGAAATGGTGGCTATTTCAGACCTGTATTCGCTGGAACACCACCTGGCCATATGGAATGATGGCACGCCTAATGACAACAAGCCCGTAGGCTATATCCTGAGCCTGGAAGGAGCGGATTCCATTGTAGATACCTACTACCTGCAATGGGCCTACGAATACGGCCTGCGCGCCATCGGCCCGGCGCACTATGGCCCCGGCCGCTATGCACAAGGCACGGATGCTACCGGCATCATGACCCCGCAGGGGCACGCATTGCTGAAAGAAATGGAGCGCCTGAATATTATCCTGGATGCTACGCACCTTTGTGACGACAGCTTCTGGGACGCGCTGGATCATTTTAACGGGCATGTGTGGGCCAGCCACAACAACTGCCGCGCGCTGGTGGACCATAACCGCCAGTTCAGCGACGACCAGATAAAAGAGCTGATCGCCCGCGGCGCCGTAATAGGCGGTGCGCTGGACGCCTGGATGATGGTGCCGGGATGGGAGCGGGGCGTATCGGACCCTAAAGCCATGGAATGTTCTTTGGAGGTAATGGTGGATCACCTGGATCATATCTGCCAACTGGCCGGCAATGCGCTGCACATCGGCATCGGCTCCGACCTGGATGGCGCGTTCGGTAAGGAGCAGTGCCCTTATAACCTGGAGACCATCGCCGATCTGCAAACGGTGCCCGCCCTGCTGGAGAAGCGCGGATACTCCGCAGCAGATATTGAAAACGTGATGCACGGCAACTGGCTGCGCTTTTTGCGCAACGCCTGGAAAAGTGAGTAAGGAGCAGCGGCATATTATTTGTACCCACACTTTTCAAAAAGCGCCTGGGTTATGAAATATGCTGTTCCGTTCCGGAGAGCCGGGAGTCTTTGGTTATTATCAGGTATCGCCCTCATGGGCCTGCTCATGAACACCGGATGTTCAGAAAGTAATTCCGTTACAGACCTGGAGCCGCAGTTGCCGGCCGACTCAACAATAATCATAAAGGATGAAGCCTATGGCGACGATCCTGAACAGCGGATGGATATTTACCTGCCGGCCGGCAGAACAACTGCCGCTACCCGCAGCATCGTGTTCATCCATGGCGGCGCCTGGACAGGCGGCGACAAAGACGAGTTTTCCGGCATTATAGATTCCCTGATGCGGCAGGGTGCTGCCTACGCCTGCTTCAGTATTAATTACCGCCTGGCCGATATCGGGAAGAACCAGTACCCGGCCGCGGCAGAAGATGTGCAGCGTGCGCTGCAATACATACAGCAACAACAGCAACGCTTCCAGGTATCCCCGGCTATTGCATTGCTGGGCACCAGTGCCGGTGCGCACCTGGCAGCGTTGCAGGCTTACAAGCATAACGAAGGCGGTAACATTAAAGCGGTGGCCTGCCTCTACGGTGTGTATGACCTGGCCGCCCTGTTTACACAAACCACCCCTGCCATACAACTGATACTCACCAATTTTATGGGTGGCATACCGCTGCAGGAACCGGAAGCCTACCAGGAGGCCAGCCCCGTTAATTATGTTACAACGCAGGGAGCGCCTGCCTTTGTGATGTACGGTACGCAGGACTCCATCGCGCCGGTGGAGCAGCCGCAGCAGTTCCTGCAAAAGCTGGAGGCGGAGGGAGTGGTACATACATCTGTAAGCTATGAAAGCGGGCATGGCATACCGCCGGCCTTTGCAGCAGATGCCTGGTCCCGGACTTTTGCCTTCATAGATGCGCATCTCGGGGCAGAATAAAAAAATCCCGTTCACCGGAAGTGAACGGGATCTGTATGTCGTTTTACTTACAACCTGCTTATTCAGCCACTACTTCAAATTCCAGCTCGGCTTCGTTGCCTTTGCCAAAGTCGATCCTGGCTTTGTAGGTGCCCAGTTCTTTCACGTCATCCAGGATGTGGATGCGGCGGCGGTCAATTTCGTAACCCTTCTGCTCTTTAATAGCGCGTGCGATCTGCACACCGGTTACGCTACCGAATATTTTGCCGGAAGTGCCGGTTTTGGCGCCGATCTTCACAGGGCCTGCTTTCAGCACTTCTACTACCTGAGCGATCTCAGACAGCAGTTTTTCTTCTTTTGCCTTCTGCACTTTCAGGCGCTCCTGCAACTGTTTCATGTTGGAAGGGCTGGCTTCAACAGCAAACTTCTGCGGGATCAGGAAGTTCCTGGCATAACCGTTTCTCACGTCTACCAGTTCGTTCCGCTGGCCCAGGTTATCAACGTCTTGTATTAAGATTACTTGCATAATTTACTTTACTTTAAAAGGTCAGTAACATAAGGCAATAAAGCCATTTGACGGGCTTTTTTAATAGCCTGGGATACTTTACGCTGAAACTTCAGGGAGTTGCCTGTAATGCGGCGGGGCAACATTTTACCCTGGTCATTGAGGAACTTTTTCAGGAATTCCGCGTCTTTATAGTCTACGTACTTGATGCCCATTTTCTTGAAGCGGCAGTATTTCTTCTGGCGCTTCTCGGTCTTAATGGCGGTTAAGTACTTGATTTCTTGTTTTACTGCCATAATTTTAAGCTTCTACGGTTTTAGAATCAGCACTCACGCCATTTCTCTTTCTGCTGTTGTACTCAACAGCATACTTGTCCAGCGCAGTGACCATGTGGCGTAATACATTTTCATCGCGGTTGAGCTGAACTTTCAGCTTCTCATTGAAGTCGGATGGCGCCTTGTACTCCAGTACCACGTACAAACCCGTGGTTTTTTTCTGGATCGGGTACGCCAGTGATCTTAATCCCCAGGGATTTTCGTGCACGATTTCTCCGCCGTTCTCGGTAATGAGGTCAGCGAATTTTTTCTGGGCGGCTTTGAAGTCCTCCTCAGAAAGCACAGGGGTAAAGATCACCATCAATTCGTAATTGTTCATTTTCCCTGTTTTAAATTTTAAGATTTAAATATTAAGCACCCAACAAAATTGGGAGTGCAAAGATACAATACATATTTCAATTCCCAAGCGCCCAATAGCCCGCTTGGCGGGATTTACAGGGCTTTTTTCTACCCGTTTGCGGGGCCGGGCGTACAAAGGCGTGCAAAGATAGCATTTTTGCAAGTGTAACCGATTGATTTGTATGTATTAAACAGTGGGGAAAGCAAACGGCCGGCCCGGAGAGGGCCAGCCGTTCGAAGCCTGGTTTTCCAAAAAAGATCAGTGGTTAACAAATATCTTGCTCACCTGGGTCCCTTCCGCGGTTTGCACCCGCAGGAAGTAGATGCCGTCAGTTAACCTGCTGATATCTAATTCTTTGTAGTTTCTTCCTTTCATCAGGGGCATGGTGCCCTGGTACCGGATATGGCCCCGCAGGTCTATCAACTGCAGTACGGCGGGTCCGCCGGCCTTGTCCGCATCCACCCATACCTGCAGGCGGTTGCCCAGTATGCACCAGAGCAGGCGCCACAGGAGGTCTCTCAACTGTACGTTCACCGCCTGTACCTGGCTGTACTGGTAGGAGCCATCCAGGTGCAGCAGCTTCAGCCGGTAGTAGGACCTGCCCAACCAGGGCTTGTTGTCATAAGCCTGGTAAGTGTGGGGCAGGGTGGTGGTGCCATGCGCCGCCACCGTGTCGATGGCGTTAAAGTCACGCTGGTTGCGGGAGCGCTCTACCACAAATTTGTCCGCATTGGTCTCGTAAGGTGTGCGCCAGTTGAGCCTTACCCGCCCGCTGTCCACCACAGCCGTAAAGGCCTGTATAGGACTGGCGATGGCCAGCTTCCGCAGATCGTACCGGCTGATCACGGGATAGTGGTCCGTGGTGGTGCTGCTATAGCCGCTTACCAGTTGTGCCGCCTGGGTGTAGATCATGGCAGAGCCGGGCAGGTAGGCCTGGGCCATTTCATTGGAGGCGATCACGTTATCTATGACGGTGTTATAGGAAACGGTGGACCCTTCGCCGGCAAGGCTCAGCGGCAGGGTTACCGGCAGGTAGTCAGCGGTGTCGGTTACAAAATCTATGTAGGAAGTAGTGGTGTCCGGCGCCAGCTCGGTGGTGATGGTCTTGTCCAGTGCATCGTTAAAGTCGCCCAGCAGCAGGACGTTGCTGTAGGGGTATTGGGCGTCCAGGGAATCTTTCAGCTCCCTGGCGCCGTTTTTCCGGCGGTAATAGGATTCGATCTTCTCGGAAGTATTGCCGGTATTGGCTTTGGCGTGCAGCAGTACAAACTGGATGCGGGCGCTGTCGCCGTTCAGCCGGGCGGATGCTTCCATCAGGTAGGGGAAGCGGCCGGAGGACCAGTAGTAGTAAGCGCTGTCGCTGCCACCCTGGCGCAGTACGCCATAGGTGCGCAGGCTGCTGACCACATCCGTTTTGTACATAAAGGCCAGTTTCTGCGCACTGGGGTAATCCGGGTCGTTTACATTGTCTGCATAGGAGCCGAAGTCGGAAATGGTATAGCTGTAGCCGGGCAACTGGCTCACCATGTTCTTAAAGCGTGTGGTATCCACTACTTCCGACAGGGCAAAGATGTCCGCATTCAGCTTTTGCAGGATGGTGGCCACATTGGCCTGCTGCAGGCTGTCGTTGGCAGGGTTTTGCGTGGGGCTGCCAAACCATTCGATATTCCAGTTCACCACTTTCAGGGAGCGGAGGGAGGTGCCGCTCAGCGGGATAAGGGAAGTATCCAGGCCAGCGGTCTCAAACCGGATGCTGCCGCTGAAGTGCTGATCGGCGGCATCGGGCATAAACCGCACCCAGGCAGTGATGGGACCAGCGTTCGTAAGGGTGGTATCATATACCAGCCCGTCCGTGTAATACGGACCTGCGCTGTCCCGGGCAATGGCAAAGCCGGGTGAGGCGCCCAGGAAGAGGGTGTCTGTAAAGTTATAGGTCCAGAAAGTAAAGCTTTGCGGAGCCGATGTTTGTGATACCGGCACATAATCAAAGTCCAGCGCATCCGGGTGAATGCTGATACCCGGCTGAGGTGCTACGGTGCTGTTATACAGGCTGATGTCGTCCAGGGTCCAGCGGGCCGCGTTAATGGCAGGAGAAGAGGTGTATTTAAAAGCAATGTACACGCTGTCCTGCCGGAAGGCGGCCAGGTTAATGCTGTCAGACACCTGCCAGGTATCGCTGCCTTCGGCCGGGAAGCGCCCGTTCAGCAGGGTCCAGGTAGCGGTGTGGGGATCACTGTGGCCGTCGTAGTTGGTGCTGACCATTAGTTGCAGCACCGGGCCGGCAAAGGCGGTGCGGCTGGCAAACCGCAGCAGGGGATAATCAAAGCCGGAAAGATCGAAAGATGGCGAAATAAGCCAGTCTTCATTTTGCTGCGGGCCGCCGCTATAACCGTTGATCTGCACGCCATTGCTGCTGTTCTGCCCGAAGGTGGTGCAGCCCCAGCGCTGTGCTCCGCTCACGCTGTATTGCATAAATCCGCCGGAGAGCTGGGTGCTGCCGCTGGGTGTGCAGTCATTAAAGTTGAAGTCCAGCACCTGCTGCCCGGTAGCGAAGTACCAGGAGCTGTCCGCAATACCGGCAAAGGCATTGCCGGAAAGATCGGTCACAGCAGCGCTGTCCAGTGTAATATAATACGTTGCGAGGGGCTGCAATGTTGTGTTCAGGGTAAAGATATTCCCGGAAATAGCCACCATCCCCCCGGTAACCGCAAACGCCTGCTGGGTGCCGGCGCTTGCATTATGCAGGGTAATGCTGCCCGCTGCGGCCTGTATGTTTTCCGTAAACGTGATAGCGGGGCGGGTAGCGGGGCTTACCGCCGTATCGCCGCTGGCTGGCAGCAGGGTGCTGATGGCCGGCGCCGTGGTATCGCTGCCGCTGCCGGCGGCCAGTATGTTATCCACCGCAAAGCTGGGCCGGGAGCCGCTGCCGCTGATTTGCCGGTTCACCCAGCGCAATTGCACCAGCGGCTGGTTGTTACAGTCCGGTGGCAGGGTGATGGCCATGTTCACCAGGTTTTGCGGGGTGGTTACCCCGGAGCCGGTCTGGGTAACGGTATCATTCTGGTACAGGGTCCCGGCAATATTGGTAAAATCCCCGCTGCTGCCGATGCGGTATTGCAGCGTTACCTCGTTGATGCGGGTATTGCTGCTGCCGTTGTAGGGATTGCGGAGCGTCATCAGGTCGTAGCTCAGGGAAACATTGAGCTGTCCGCTGGTGTTGAGCGCCAGCACCAGGGAGTTGTCGGCGGAGCCGCTGTTGAGAAAGCCCAGCTTGCCGTTATAATTATAGGCGCCGTTGGCTGTGGAAGATGCGCTGCCATTGGGTGTCAGCGTTTTATCGCCGGCCGGCGGGGTGGTCTTAAAGCTGCCGGAAGGGGAGCCGCTCAGCAGCCAGCCCTGCCATCCGTCAGGATAGGTGGAGGAGCTGTGCGCCAGGGCGTCAAAGGTTTGCTGGTAGGGCAGCGCCTGTGGCGCGGGCTGTGTTTGCGCCCATGCGGGAAGGCCGGTGAAAATGGTGATGATCAGGAAAAAAGAGAGTAAAGTTTTATGCATACGCGTTCGGGATTTTCTCGGTTAGATGATCACATTCAAATGGATTGTGTTGGGGAAATAGGTTTTAGTACTGCAAAATACGGATTGTCGTGGTGGTTTAACACAAAAGTTTTATGATCTATTTGTTAAGTTAGGAGGCGGCTACGGACAACTTGTCAGCCCGCTCCCCGCTGGCACGTCCTTTGGGAACCGAAACAAAGTCTAAAATCTGAATTACCCATGCAGAAAGGTGCTATACGTGTTCAAACAGAGAACATTTTCCCCATTATCAAGAAATTTCTTTATTCCGATCACGAGATCTTTATCCGCGAGCTGGTGAGCAATGCCGTGGATGCCACGCAAAAGCTGAAAACCCTGGCCGGCGTGGGCGAGTTCAAAGATGAACTGGGAACCCTCGAAGTCACTGTCAAACTGGACAAAGAGAAAAAGACCCTTACCATTTCCGACAACGGCGTAGGCATGACCGCGGAAGAGGTGGACAAGTACATTAACCAGGTAGCGTTTTCCGGTGCGGAAGAGTTCCTGAAAAAGTACAAAGGCCAGAACGAAGGCGCCAACATCATCGGCCATTTTGGCCTGGGCTTTTACTCTTCCTTCATGGTGAGCGACCAAGTGGAGATCTTTACCCGCTCCTGGCGCCCCGATGCGCAGGCCGTGCGCTGGGAATGCGATGGCAGCCCGGAATACCAGTTGGAGGAGACTACGAAAGAAAAACGCGGAACCGATATCGTGCTGCACATCAACGAGGAGAGTGAAGAGTTCCTGGACGAAAACCGCATCCGCAACATCCTGGAAAAATTCTGCAAATTCCTGCCGGTACCCATCCAGTTTGAAGACAAGCAGATCAATGATACCAATCCCGCCTGGACCCGCAAGCCTACGGACCTGACACCCCAGGACTACCAGGATTTCTATAAAAAGCTGTACCCCTTCTCCGAGGCGCCGCTGTTCTGGATACACCTGAACGTGGACTACCCGTTCAACCTGACCGGTATCCTGTACTTTCCTAAGATCACCAAGTCCTACGAGATACAGAAAGACAAGATCAACCTGTACTCCAACCAGGTATATGTAACGGACGAAGTAAAGGATATCGTACCGGAATTCCTGATGCTGCTGCATGGCGTAATAGACAGCCCGGACATTCCGCTGAACGTGAGCCGCAGCTACCTGCAGGGCGACCCGAATGTAAAGAAGATCAATGCCCACATCACCAAAAAGGTCGCCGACAAGCTGGATGAGATGTTCCGTACAGACCGTAAAGGGTTTGAAGAAAAATGGGAATCCATCGGCCTGTTTGTGAAATACGGTATGATGACGGACGACAAATTCCTGGATAAGGCCAACAAGTTCCATGTAATGGAAGATGTGGCCGGGGGCACCTTCTATACCCTGGAAGAATACCGCCAGGAAACACAGGCGCTGCAAACCAACAAAGAGAGCAAACTGGTGATCCTGTACGCTACCAACCCGGTACAGCAGGACGCTTACATACAGGCCGCCCAGGCCAAAGGCTACAAGGTGGTGAAGCTGGAAACCATTGTGGATGCGGCTTTCATCAACAACATGGAAATGAAATGGGAGAACGTGCAGTTTACCCGCGTAGATGCCGATATTGCGGACAACCTGGTAGACAAGGACGAAAAGACGGAGCACGTGCTGACCCAGGACCAGGAGAACAAGCTGAAGGAATTGTTTGGCCTGCAGGTGCCGCAGCAAAACATTAAAGTGGAGCTGAAAGGATTGAGCGCGGAAGCCCAGCCGGTGATCGTGACCCGTGCGGAGTTCATGCGCCGCATGAAGGATATGGCGGCTGTTGGCGGCGGTGGTATGAACTGGTATGCCAATATGCCCGACGATATTACCATGACGGTGAACGCCAATCACCCCATATACCAGCAGATACTGCAGGAAACAGATGATGACAAGCAACAGAAGCTGGTGCGCAACCTGGCCGACCTGGCCCTGCTTTCCCAGAACCTGCTGACCGGCGCTGACCTGACGGCGTTTGTAAACCGCAGCGTGGAATTGCTGGGCGGCGAAAAGAAGAGCAAAATAATTTTACAATAAAACCGGCTCCTTTCCCGTTTGAGGAAGTGTTCATTAAAGCTGCCAATTTTTTTTATAATGGTCCCGTTTAGCTTCGGCTGAACGGGACCATTTTAGTGTAAAGAAGATATATGAGAAAAGGAGCAATTAAAAATTTTAGCCATGTTTTATTGTTGGGTGCGCTGATGCTGGGGGCGTGCTCCAAGGGCGGGGAAACCGTAAAACCTGTTACCCCGCCGCCGTCAACCGGTACGGATACAACCGCTACACCACCCCCAACAACGCCGCCACCCGGGGAAGACAGTTTTCCCACTGAAACATTGGGCCTCTCCACGGAAAAGGTGACGGGAGATGTTGGGAACATCAACCCGGAATATGTATTGTATGTGCCGGATACTTACAACAGCGACAAAACCAAAAAGTGGCCCCTGGTCATCTTCCTGCATGGTGTTGGTGAAATGGGCACCGATATTAATAAGGTAAAGAATGTTGGCTTATGCAAGGTGGTGAAGGGTAAACAATTTGTAATGGTGGCGCCGCAGTGTACCAGGTGGTGGTGGAACACCGATGCCCTGCAGCAATTCTTCAAACAGATCATCACCAAATACCATGTGGACCCCAGCCGGGTATATCTTACCGGCTTAAGCATGGGCGGTTTTCAGACCTGGGTATGGGGAGAGTATTATCCTGAGCAGTTTGCCGCCATTGCGCCTATTTGCGGCGGCGGAGAAGTGGATAAGGCCTGCAGCCTTAAGAATATGCCGGTATGGGCTTTCCATAATGCCGATGATCCTACCGTCAGCGTAAACAATTCCCGTGATATGGTGAATGCTATCAAAGCCTGTGGCAGCACTTTGCTCAAGTATACGGAATATCCTACCGGCGGGCATGACGCCTGGACAAAGACCTATGCCGATGCAGACTTGTATACCTGGCTGCTGCAGCAGCATAAATGATCATTGGCCGGCCGCTACCCGGACGTCTATCACCTTCAACTGCAGCATGCTTTTCCCGTTCCATTCGTTTTCATCAATGGTGAAAACCATGTCAAAAGGCTGACGGTTGCTGACCACGGGGAACTTATCGGCCAGGAAGAAGCCGATGCCGGAAAGCGCCGGGCCGTTGCGCTCCTGCCTGATGGAGAATTTGATATGCTCGTCTTTCACGATCCTGGAAAAGCCGGTATCCGTTACATTCCGGGCTAAGAATACCGGGCGCAGGTTTTCCGGGCCCAGGGGCTCGAACTGCTGCAGTATGCCGTAAAAGCGTTTGTTGATTTCGCTGAAGCCGATCTCCGTATCGATCACGATCTCCGGTATCAGCAGCTCGGGGTCTATGGTGGTGGATACTACTTCTTCAAATTTTTGCCGGAACGCCTCCACGTTCTCGGGTTTGAGCGTCATGCCGGCCGCATAAAAATGTCCGCCGTAATTTTCCAGCAGGTCTTTGCACTGGTGGATGGCCTCATATACATTAAACCCCGTAACGGAGCGCGCGGAGCCTGCCACCTGGTCGTTGCTCTGCGTAAGAATAATGGTAGGGCGGTAAAAATATTTATCGATCAGGCGGGAGGCTACAATACCTACCACGCCTTTGTGCCAGTCTGCCTTAAACAGTACGGTGCTTTTGCGCGTGGCCAGGGTCGCGTCGTTCTGGATCAGGGCCACTGCTTCCTTCGTGATGTTGCTGTCAATTTCTTTCCGGTCAAAATTATCCGCGTGCAGCACTGCCGCAATTTCCAGGGCTTTATCCAGGTCGTTCTCCACGAAGAGGTTCACTGCTTTGCGGGCGTCGTCCATCCTGCCGGCGGCATTTACACGGGGCGCGATCACGAACACCAGGTTGGAGATGGTCAGCTTTTCTTTCAGCCCGCTGAGCTGGATGAGCGCCTGTATGCCGGGCAGGGGATCTGCATTCACTTTTTCCAGGCCGTGAAAGGCCAGGGTCCTGTTCTCGCCGGTCATGGGCACAATATCCGCCGCTATGCTGGTGGCCACCAGGTCCAGGTAGCGGAGCGCCTGTTCATCCGGCGCGCCCAGCTTCTGTCCCAGTGCGGTAATCAGCTTGAAACCGATGCCGCATCCGCTAAGTTCCTTATAAGGGTAGGGGCAGTCGTATTGCTTGGGATTGAGAATGGCCACTGCCGGTGGCAGGGTGGCATCGGGCAGGTGGTGGTCGCAGATGATAAAGTCAATACCGTGGGTTTTGGCTTCAGTGATATGGGCAATGGATTTGATTCCGCAGTCGAGGGCTATTACCAGGCTGAAATCATTTTCAATAGCGTAGCTGATGCCTGCCCCGGAAATGCCGTACCCTTCGCGGTAGCGGTGCGGGATATAAAATTCCACGCGGGGATAGATCCGCTGCAGGAAGTCGAATACCGTAGCTACCGCTGTGGTGCCGTCCACGTCATAATCACCATATACCAGTATTTTTTCCTGGTGAAAGAACGCCTGTTCAATGCGGGTCACCGCTTTATCCATGTCCTTCATGCTCCAGGGATCGTGGAGATCACTGAGGGCGGGGCGAAAGAACTGCCTGGCCGTTTCATACGTATGGATGCCGCGCTGTACCAGCAGCCGGCATAGTAAAGGATGAATGCCCAGCGCCTGTCGCAGCAACGCTTCCTCTTTTGGTTGATATGATCTTACGGTCCAGCGTTTTTGCATCTTCTTGAGTGAATGGTCAAATAGTGAACAGTGAATGGTCACTTTCACTTAAAACGTTCTATCGGTAGTAAAACGTACCAATTGTTCCAGCCCGTTCCTGATATCGCTTTCCGGGAACTGGTGCAGGATAGCGAGGGCCTCGTCGCGGTAAAGGAACATTTTATCGCGTGTATAGTCGATCCCTCCGGAAGCTTTTACCAGCGCTATCACTTCTGCTACTTTTTCTTTATCGGTGTTATGGTTCCTGACAATATAAATGATACGGCGGCGGGTTTCCGGGCTGGCATGCTGCAGGGTATAAATAAGGGGGAGCGTCAGTTTCTTTTCCCGGATATCTATGCCGGTAGGTTTGCCAATCTTATCGGTCCCGTAATCGAACAGGTCGTCCTTGATCTGGAAGGCGATGCCTACTTTTTCGCCGAAGTGGCGCATCTGTTCGGCAGCATCTTCCTGGCCGCTGGTGCTCCAGGCCCCGGCTGCGCAGGCGGCCGCCAGGAGGGAGGCTGTTTTCCGGCGGATGATCTCAAAGTAAACATCTTCCTGTATGTTGAGCTTGCGGGTCTTCTCCATTTGCAGCAGCTCGCCTTCGCTCATTTCCTTTACCGCCTCTGTCAATATCTGTAAAGTTCTGTAATCATGGTTGTTAAGAGACAGCAGTAGTCCTTTGGACAATAAATAATCGCCCACCAGCACGGCTATTTTGTTTTTCCATAAAGCATTGATAGAGAAGAAGCCTCTTCTTTCGCTGGCATCGTCCACTACGTCGTCATGCACCAGGGTAGCGGTATGCAGCAGTTCTACCAGTGCGGCAGCCCGGTAGGTGCTTTCCTGTATGTCCTGGCTGAACAGCCGGGCGGAAAGCAGTACGAACATGGGCCTGATTTGCTTGCCTTTCCGTTTAACAATATAATGCATGATCCTGTCCAGCAGTGGCACATGGCTTTTTACCGCATCCGCGAATTTGCTCTCAAAGTCATGCAATTCCTTACTGATCAGGTGTTTAATTTCGTCCATGTATTAATTAAAAAAGATTGCTAAGCTAGGCTTAAAATATCAAAGTTTTAACAATTTGGCCCTTTATTTGTAGATATCGGTATAACATTACGTTAACAATACATTATTGTTACGATAACAAATAAGCAATTTAAGGTATAACAATTGTTTTACCTAAGCTTTGTTATTTAAGTAGTTATCAATGAAAATAATATTGTAAGAAAAATTTGTATATTCATTTATGATTTTTACCTTTGCTGGGTAAAAAACGGGTTATTAGTAAATCTTTAACAGTTTTTAAATAGAAAACAATTATGGCAAGCAAAAAGTACTTATTACTGGCAGGCGCTATGAGTTTACTAGCGGCGTCTACTGGTTTTGCACAAGTTCAGCCGAACTATGATGCCCTGGACTCTTCGAAAGTTCCGGCATCCAGAATGGCGCAGCACAATAACTTTATTAACCACCAGTACGATTATCCTGCGAAACCCCGCGATATGTGGGAATTAGGTTTCCATGGTGGTTATCACTTTATCAGGGGTGACATGGATGCCCGTCCTGGTTTCGGTGGCGGTCTGTCCCTGAGAAAATCCCTGGGCCACACTTTCTCTGTGCGGGCTGAATATATCGGTTCTTTTGACCGTGGTCTGGATTATCGTCTGCGCCCTGCAACTTACGCTAACAGCACTGCATGGTCTGCGACCGCTGCCCGGAACGGTGGCATGATTGTTCCCAACTACAAAACTGCTACCCACACTGCTTCCATCGACCTGATGGCTTCCCTGAGCAATATCCTGTTCTACAAATCTCAGCCTAAAGTTAACTGGTACGTATTCGGCGGTTACAGCCTGATGCTGGCTGATGTAGACGTGGACGCCCTGGATGCTTCCGGCAATGGTTATGACTATTCCGGCATCAACTTCAGCGGCAAGCGTAAAGACATTAAAGACGACCTGAAGAACCTGCTGGACGGTGAGTACGAGCAGAACGCTCCTTCCCAGGGAAACAGGGTACAGATCGGTCGTCGTGACGACAACCAACTGCTGCGTCACGCTATCGACTTCGGTACCGGTATCGCTTTCAAAGTATCCAAGCGTTTCAACATAGGCATTGAAGAAAAACTGATCATGCCGTTTGACGATTACCTGGACGGTTATAACTCAGGCGCTTATGACGCCAGCAAAGACTTCATGTCTTACACCAGCGTTCGCCTGAACTTCAACCTGGGTAATCCCAACAAGCGTGTAGAACCGCTGTGGTGGGTTAATCCCCTGGATCACGCCTACAACGAGCTGAGCTCTCCCCGTCATATGAAGCTGCCTACTCCGGTACTGCCGGATGCTGACGGCGACGGTGTAACTGACCAGTTCGACCGCGAGCCCAACACACCTGCAGGCGCTCCTGTAGATGTAAACGGTGTTGCTAAAGACACTGACGGCGACGGTGTTCCCGATTACAAAGACAAACAACTGATCACTCCGACCTATTGCCAGCCGGTAGATGCTGACGGTGTTGGTAAGTGCCCGGATCCTGAGTGCTGCAAGAACGTTAAGCCTGCATGCGCCAGCCTGGTATTCCCCAGCGTAGCATTCAAAGGCAGCTCTACCAAGGTATCTTCCGACAACGAAGCTATCCTGTCCAGCGTTGCTAACACCCTGCGCTCTAACCCTGAGTGTAATGTACTGGTTACCGGCCACGCTGGTGCCAAAGGCAAAAAAGGCGGTGTAGACCTGAGCAGCAGAAGAGTAGATGCTGTGATCGACTACCTGGCTGACCAGCAGGGTATCGACAGGGGCCGTTTCATCAAACAAAACACTCCTGGTGAATCCAGCACTGTAGACTTAGCTCCTGCTAACTAATACAGTAGTGTATCACACCTAGCTGATATTAAAGAAAGTCCCCCGTTACGGAAAGTTCCGTGATGGGGGACTTTCCTGTTTTCAGGAATTTTGGCATATCAAATAAATATTGCCGTAATTTAGGTGGCTTTTAACTAATCCGAACAAGCGTGAGAATAGACACTAACAGGACCACTGTAGCCGGGTTGATAGTAGCACTGGGCATTATATACGGTGACATCGGTACCTCTCCATTGTACGTTTTCAAAGCCATTGTGGGTACGAACCCGATCAGCGACCTGCTGGTGATTGGCGGTATTTCCTGCATCATATGGACGCTGACCCTGCAGACCACGATCAAATACGTCATACTGACCTTAAAGGCCGATAACAAGGGGGAAGGCGGTATTTTTTCCCTCTACGCCCTGGTAAGGCGGCATGCCAGGTGGGCGGTTATCTTTGGGATGATAGGAGGAGCTGCCCTGCTGGCTGACGGTATTATCACCCCTCCCATTACCGTTACCTCCGCCATTGAGGGCCTCCGTACCCTGGAGGTGTTCAAGGACCTGGACCAGTGGATGATCGTCAAGATCGTGCTGACCATCATTGCCGGGCTCTTTTTCATGCAGCAGTTTGGCACCGTGTCCATCGGCCGGCTGTTCGGGCCGATCATGATGGTGTGGTTTTCCATGCTGGGCGTACTGGGCCTGATGCATGTGTCTGACGACCTTTCCGTACTAAAAGCATTCAGTCCCCATTATGCCATAGAATTGCTGACCACCTACCCGCAGGGGTTCCTGATTCTGGGCGCGGTATTCCTTTGTACCACCGGGGCCGAAGCGCTTTATTCTGACCTGGGCCACTGCGGCCGAAGCAACATCCGTATTTCCTGGATATTTGTAAAGACCTGCCTGATACTCAACTACCTGGGGCAGGGCGCCTGGCTGCTGACCCAACAGGGGCAGCTACTGCCAAAAGATCAGAACCCCTTCTTTACCATCATGCCGGAGTGGTTTGTCATATTTGGTGTGCTGATCGCCACCCTGGCCTCCATCATTGCCAGCCAGGCCCTTATTTCAGGGTCCTTTACGCTGATATCGGAAGCCATGCGGCTGAACCTCTGGCCCAAGCTCAAGATCAACTACCCCACCGAGATGCGGGGACAGTTGTTCATTCCCGGTATTAACGTCATGCTGTTTGTGGGCTGTACCGCCATTGTGCTTATTTTCCAGGAATCCAGCGCTATGGAGGCGGCTTACGGGCTGGCCATTACCATTACCATGCTAATGACCTCCTGCCTGTTTGCCTTTTACCTGTATACCCGCCGGGTACGGGTATCGTGGGTATTGATGTACCTCGTGATATACCTGACCATTGAATTTTCATTCCTGTTTGCCAACCTCGTAAAATTTGTGCATGGCGGTTATGTGACCGTGATCGTGGCGGGCGGATTGTTTATTGTGATGCTGGTATGGTTCAAGTCCCGCAAGATCAAGAACCGCTACGTGGAGTTTGTGCGCCTGGAAGATTACCTGCCTATACTGCAGGAGCTGAGCAACGATACCTCTATTCCCAAGTATGCCACTCACCTGGTATACATGAGCAGTGCAGACAACCCGAAGGAGATAGAGCATAAGATCATTTATTCCATTCTCAATAAAAAGCCCAAGCGGGCGGATATTTACTGGTTTGTGCACGTGGATGTGGTCGACGAGCCCTACCTCAGCGAATATTCCGTACAGACCATTATTCCCAATGAGCTGATCCGCGTGGAGTTCCGACTGGGCTTCCGGGTGGAGCAACGTATTAACCTGATGTTCCGCATGGTGGTGGAAGATATGGTGCGCAACAAGGAGGTGAACATTACCAGCCGCTATGAGTCGCTGAGCAAAGCGAACGTAGTAGGCGATTTCCAGTTCATTGTAATGGAAAAATTCCTGTCGCACGATAACGACCTCCCCCTGTATGAAAGAATGGTGATGCGCATGTATTTCTTCCTGAAGAAGATCAGCCTGTCGGAGGAGCGGGGCTTTGGCCTGGACTCCAGCTATGTAACCATAGAAAAGTACCCGCTGGTGGTAGCGCCGGTCACCAACCTGCAGTTGCGGAGGATCATTCCTTCCTGATCCTGGTAAGGCCACTGATCATATAAGTTTTAACAGGTACTGATACAAGTATTTAATAATAGCCATCCGGTGGCTATTATTACCGTACCTGTTAAAACCATATCCTTATGCATCGATCTTTACTGTTGTTAACTTTCCTGCTTAGCCCCTTCTTTTCACGCGCGCAAGGCATTTCCTTTTATTTCCCCGGCACTACCATGCCGTCCCCTGACAGCACCTGGACGGATACCAGCATCCGTGTGAGCACCGTGGTGTATGCATCCGCCATGATCGATTCGGTAACGGCCACGGCCGGCGGCCGCCAGGTTGTGCTAAGCAGCCAGCCCAACTCCGGCAGCACCTACAACGGCACGCTGTCCTTACGGGGATTGCCGGGAGATACCCTCACGCTGGTCATCACCGCCACTGATACGCTGGGTAATGACGGTGATACAGCGATCCGTTTCATTTACCGGCCTTTAAACGATCCCGCGGTATCGCTGACGGTAGACGGCCAGGCGGATTCCGCTGCCGTAAAGGCAGTACTATCCCTGCAGGCCCGTTCTGCCGGTAACACCATTGAGGTGTATCATGCCAGGTCCGGTAATAATAATGTGCTGATCGCCAGTGCGGCAGACAGTCTTGCGTCGGTAGATCTTTCTGCTTACAACGGGCAGCGGATCACGCTGAAGGTGATCGCTACGGACAGCCTGGGGCGTACCGCGCGGGAGCAACTGACGGTCTTTGTGGAAAACAGCCCTTACCTGGCTGCATACCTGACGACGCCCGGAATCATACTGGACTTCCGGCACAATAAAGCACTGGTGGCCGACACGGGTACCGGCTACCCGTTGATCGTGGATGCCGCCACCGGGCAGCGCAGTGCCCCTTTGGTGAACAGCCCGGTAACAGCGCCTGCGGAGGCTTTTGTTACGCCGGAAGGCGCTATGTTCAAAGCGGGCGCTTACCTGTATGAATGGAAGGATGGGCAGGTGGCGCTGCAGGCGCTGGGGGAAGACCTGGAGGTAGCCGGCCAGTACGCTGCCTGGCGCAATATCAATAGCCTGGTGCGCCGCCACCTTGCCACTGGCTCAATGGACTCCGCCACAATACCGGATTATTACGGCGGCGACCTGGATATAGGGCCTAACGGGGCAGTGGTTTTTGATGTATCTCCCGCCCGTTACCTGCAGCAGGTTTACCAGTACAACAACGGGCAGGTAACATTGATCTCCAGCGGATCGATAGACCATGCGCCGGTAACAGATGGCATCAATACCATCTATTACAAGGAGGACTCCGGTGGCCCGCTGTATTTCTACAACGGGCAGTTCAGTGCTTTGCTGGGCGAACTGGGTATCGGGATACCGGTTCCCGGTGAGGATTACCAGTTGAACAACCGATATGCAGCTTTTGGAAGGCAAGGGCAGATAGTGGTGAGGGACACGGCTGGTAACATGCGGCAGGTAACGGATTTTAGCTATTGCCCAACCTGCGAGAACAGGCCCATCATCGACCTGCTGAACGGCCAGGGTGAGCTGATGGTGTCCCAACAGGACAGCGGGCGCTATTTCATTAACAGCAGCGGGCAGCGCCGGCGTATCACGACCATGCCGGTAAAGGCCGATCTTTACAGCGAAGTGCTGAGCTGCTCTTTTTACGATAATGGCGACTGGTATGTGCTGATCGGGAAAACGCTCTTCAAGGTGAACCTGAACAGCAGCGCCACCACCGTGCCGCAACCGGTAATTAGTGGCCTGCAAAGCAGCTACTGCAATGTAGCGGACAGCCAGCGCGTAAAGATCGCCAACCTGCCGGCGGCCGCTTCCGGTATAACAGTGAGCGTAACGCTGGACAGCACCATTCTCCTGCCGGTAGCAGCAGACAGCACCTTTACCCTCCATCCTGACTCGCTGAGCGCGGGCCGGCACGCCCTTGATGTAATCTTTACAAAAGATACCGTTGAAAAGCGCCTGTCGCTGTCATTTACCATACAGCCTGCCGTAACGCCCGTGGTAGATGTAACGGTAAATGTAAATCCCATCATCAATGACGCCACGCCGGTGATCATTACTGCTGTCAATGTATCCGGCGGGGGCAAGCTGCCGTTGTACACCTTTGCCTGGGACCGGGATTTCATGAACCAACTGCAGGTAGAAGGCAGCAACAATACCACTACACAATCCCCGGCAGCGTTCAAGTTGGGCGAGAACAAGGTATATGTGCGTATGCGCAGCAGTGAGCAATGCTATACCACGTCCACCGCCATTGACAGCATCACGATCAATAAATCGAACATTACGGCCATTGAGGATACCGATAACCCGGGACAGCCGGTAACCATTTACCCGAACCCTTTCCACGGGCAATTGAGCATCAGCGGATTGCAGGCGGTGAAAACATACATTATCTCCCTGTATGATATACAGGGCCGGCTGGTGCTGCGCAAACGCCTGGTGAACCAGACAAAAGCGGAGCTGACAGTACGGGTTGTTACCGGCGGCATGTACATCCTGCACCTGTATGATGAGAAAGGGAAAAAGCTACTGGGCACACAGCAATTAGCCGGGTATTAGTATTATTGCGGTATGGATTCCTTTCATCACCGCATCCTGACACACGTGTCCCGGCACATTTCCCTTACTGCGGCGGAGCAGGAGCTGTTCCTTTCCCTGCTGCGGGAAAAGCGCCTCCTGCGCCGGCAGTACCTGCTGCAGGCCGGCGATGTTTGCCGGTATGACAACTATGTGCTGGAAGGCTGGCTGCGGTCCTTTTATGTAGATGACAAGGGGGAGGAGCATACCCTGCACTTTGCGACGGCGGACTGGTGGATCACGGACCTGGAGAGCTTTTTACAGGAAACACCGGCGGAAGTGCATATTGCCGCCCTCACGCCGGTAACCGTCCTGCAACTGGACAAGCCCTCGCTGGAGCGGCTGTACGCGGAGATACCGGCCTTTGAGCGTTTCTTCCGTATCCTGCATCAAAATGCTTACCTGGCGCAGAACCGGCGCATCCTGAACAACATCAGCATGAACGGGGAGGCGCGTTACCTGGACCTGCTGCAGCGCTATCCCGCCCTGGTACAGAACGTTCCCCAGAAATACATTGCCTCCTACCTGGGCATTACGCCGGTGTTCCTGAGCCAGATAAGGGCCCGACAGGGAAATGATTAAACTATTTTAACGGCATTCATTCAATTACTTTAACAGCGCTTAGCCTGTGCTGCCGCAACTTTGCATGCATAAAACATTTCACTTTATGCATAGCAACGAGCAACATTTTCCCGGCATTTTTGAACCTTTTGAGTTGCGCGGCCACCGGCTGCAGAATCGGCTGGTAGTAACGCCGATGTCGCGGGTAAGCGCCACGCCGGAGGGCGTGCCTACCTCCCTGATGCAAACCTATTACGAAGCCTTTGCCAAAGGCGGCTTCAGCATGATCATCACCGAAGGCGTGTATACCGATTCCGTAGCGGCACAGGCTTACCCGCTGCAGCCTGGGCTGGTAACACCGGCGCAAACGCAGGGCTGGTGGCAGATCACGCAAAAAGTGAAACAGCATGGAACATTGTTCATTGCACAACTGATGCATGCCGGCGCCATCTCCCAGCATACGCAGCATACCCAGGCGCCTTCCGCTATACAGCCGCTGGGCCATAAAATGCCTGAATACGGTGGGGGCGACGGGCCTTTTCCCCTACCCAGGGCGATGACGCCGGAAGATATCGCTACGGCGCGGCAGGGCTTTATCAGCGCCGCCCAACAGGCGAAGGCTGCCGGCTTTGACGGGGTAGAGATCCATGCCGCCAACGGCTACCTGCCGGATCAGTTCCTGACGGACTACACCAATACCCGGCAGGATGCATACGGCGGCACGATGGCCAACCGCTTCCGCATTATTGCAGAGATCATTGCCGGCATCCGGGCAGTGGCGCCGGCCACGTTTATCATTGGCCTGCGCCTGTCAGAAGGAAAAGTAAACCACCTGCATTACCGCTGGCCAGGGGGAGCCGCCACGGCTAGGGCGCTGCTGGCGGAGGTAGCCCAAGCGCAGCCGGATTACGTGCATATTGCTGCGGAACTGGGGAACTGGCGGCGGGAATGCCTGTATGACGATGGTACGTCCTTTACCAGCCTGGCAAAGGAGATCGTGCAGGTACCGGTAATTGCCAACGGCGGGCTGCACCAGCCGGCGCTGGCCCGGGAGGTGCTGACCGGTGGCCATGCCGACCTGCTGGCATTGGGCAAGGCGGCCATTGCCAACCCTGACTGGCCGGCACGTATACAGCGGGGCGAAAGCACCCTACCCTTTCACCCGGGCATGATAAAGCCCAGCGCCGGCATTGCCCATACCTGGCAGGTAATGGCAGCGCAACCGTTATAAGTACTTTTTTACCAGCGGATGCCTGCGCAGCCCATCGCTAAGCAGCCAACTGCCTAACAGCGCTACTACGAACGTGATGAGAAATTTCAGGAAGGCCGGTATGCCGGCAGACAGCAGGGCATACTGGCACCACACCACGAAAATGTAATGCACCAGGTAAATGCTGTAAGCATTGGCCGACAGGGAGCTCCACCAGCTCCGCGGCGTATGGGCCAGCGCCCGGAAGCTGGCAAGAAATGCCAGGCAGCTACCCGTGCAGGACAATACGTAAATGGTATAGTAAATAAGCCAGGCGGGCAGCTCCGGCAGTGCGCCGGTTTTTACCATGCGGGTGAGGAAAGGCGGGATAACAGTAAGCAGGGCATACGCCAGCAGGCAGGCCGCTATCCACAGCGGCCAGCTTTTTATCCAGCGGGCGCCGGTGGAAAAGATACCGGCCTCCTGCTTTACATTACCCGCCAACACACCCAGGATAAAATAGCCCAAATACTGCAGCACGCGGCTCAACTGGAAATCAAAGGGCCCGATGCCTGTCCACGTACCGGCGCCTACCTTCAATGCCAGGGGCACATACAGCAGCCAGGTAAGCAGCCACCATATACCGGCCAGTGCCAGCGGCTTATCTTTCAACTGCGCCAGCAATGCGCTTAGCCTGGCGCAGGTAGTTTTCATGAAGGGATAGCACAGCGCAAATAGCAGGTTAAAGGCAAACAGCTCCCAGATGAACCAGGGCGGCCCTACCGGCCAGGCTTCCGTGGTGAAGTAATCAATGATATATCCTTTGACGTCATGCCGGCCATGCGCTACATAATAAGCAGGATAATAGGCCAGCAGCATCAGCACCGTAACGCCAAAGACAAAGGGAACGAACAAACGGTAAAACCGGTCGCGGATAAAAACGGCCATGCCCTTTTTATGCAGGGCCGGCAGCACGAAGAGACCGCTGATAAAGAACATCAGGGACATGAAGAACACATCGTTGAAGTTCTCGAAGATATCCAGTCCTACCCAGCGCCGGCTGTCCACTATGGGATGCGTGGAAAGGATATAGGCCTGCGCGTTAAAGCTGGCAAAGGTGGTGTAGGCCAGGGAAGCGTGGTGGGCCACTACTAAAACAGTAATGAAGGAGCGGAGATAATCTGTCCACAGGGTACGGGCGGGTGGCGGCATGCAGGGTTTTTTCAGGTAAGATACGTTTTTTGATTTGCAAAAGCGGACACCGGGATGTATCAAAAGCGGACATTTGAAAGGACGCGTGTAGCTGTAACGCACTGGTAATCAGCAGGGGTAAAAACTGGCATTGCTTTAGTCGTCCCGAAACGGACACTCCACTAAAAAACCTATCATGATCGGGAACTATTTGAAGACAGCTTTCAGAAGCCTGCGCCGCAATAAAAGCTATACGTTTATTAATATTGCCGGCCTCACCATTGGCATAGCCGTATGCCTGGTGATCTTTATCGTGATAAGGTATGAAAGCAGCTTTGATAATTTTCACCGGCATCATGACCGCATCTACCGGGTGATGACGAAAGGTGAAAAGGGCGGCGTTGCTTCCTGCGTACCCTTTCCTTTGCCTGCCGCTATGAAGAATGATTTTCCTTCCTGGCAAAGCACGGGTATGGCTATGCTCCGCAACCTGCAGGTGGCGGTGATGGAAAAGAACGCAGCGCCGAAACTGTTCAAGGAGCGAACAGGCGCTTTCCTGGTGGAGGCGGCTTTTTTCCGCATCTTTAATTTTCCCTGGCTGGCCGGCGAACCATCTACTGCGCTGCAGGACCCTAACAGCGCCGTATTGACCCGGTCAACAGCGGAAAGATACTTTGGCGACTGGAAGAACGCGATGGGAAAGACCATTAAGGTCAGTAATGACGACCTGCTCACCATTACCGGCATTCTGCAGGATGCGCCTTCCAATACGGATTTTCAGCTAAGCATCGTAATACCTTACCACCTCGCTAAATATTCGCAGAGTAAGGACTGGGTGTCCATTAGTAGCGATCATAAATGTTTTGTGCTGTTGCCGCCGCAGGTAACGGCAGCCGCCGCGGAGCGGCAACTGGTTGCATTCTCCGGGAAGTACCGGGCAGCGGACAACAAGGCCATACAGGTATTGCAGCCGCTGGGCCAGGTACATACGGATACTTCTACCGACAATTACCTGGGCAGGACCGTTGGCCCGGAGCGCATACGGATCCTGTGGTTGATTGCGCTGTTCATCCTTTGCATTGCCTGTGTAAACTTCATCAATCTGTCTACCGCGCAGGCGGTGAACCGGGCCCGGGAAATAGGCGTGCGGAAAGTGCTGGGCAGCGGGCGCTGGCAGATCAACCTGCAGTTCCTGCTGGAAACATGCCTGCAGGTGCTGGCCGGGGTAATGCTTGCCCTGCTGATAGTCGCGCTGATCATTCCCCCGGTAAACGATATCCTGGGCATTACCTTGTCCCTGCATTTGCTGAACAATACGGGCGTATTTATCTTTTTACTGATCACTACTATTGTGGTCACTATACTGGCGGGTTTTTATCCTGCGCTGGTATTATCCGGCTTTAACCCCATAGCCGCGCTGAAGAGCAGGATCACTGCGAAGAGTACCCGGGGCTTATCGCTACGCAGGGCGCTGGTGGTGTTCCAGTTCATTATCGCGCAGGCGCTGATCATAGGCACCTTGCTGCTGATCCGGCAGATCAACTACTTTGAGCAGACGCCGATGGGATTTAAGAAAGACGCGATCGTGGATGTGCCTTTTCCCAGCGACAGCGCCAGCCGCAGCCGGCTGAATTACCTGCGGGACAAGCTGATGGCTATAAAGGAAGTACAGCAGGTGAGCTTTAACTCCAACACGCCGGCGGATGATGATAACTGGTGGACGGAATTCAGGTTTGACCATGCTGCCAAAGAAACGGAGTTTGCCATGCTCAGCAAGTTTGTGGATCACCAGTACGTACCTACTTACCAGTTGCCGCTGGCCGCCGGCCGGAATATTACCGCTACCGACTCTGTCAACGAATTTTTAGTGAACGAAGCGGTGGTAAAAAAGCTGGGCTTTTCTGATCCTAATGATGTGCTGAACAAGGAAGTGGACCTCTGGGGCGGCGCAGCGAAAGGCCCGATAGTAGGGGTGCTGAAAAACTTTCATTCCAACTCCCTGAAGGAAGATATTGTGCCCCTGTTTATGGTAAATATGAAGCGGCTATACAGTACGGCGGGCATTCAGCTCAGCACCACGAATATACCTGCTGCGTTACGGCAGATTGAGCGCATCTGGAAGGAAACCTATCCCAATTATGTTTTTGAATACGAGTTCCTGGACGAGCGGATCGGTAATTTTTACCGGGAGGAAAGACAGCTCTCCCGGTTGTACAAGGTGTTTTCAGCGATTGCCATTTTTCTGAGCTGCCTGGGCTTGTACGGGCTGGCCTCCTTTATGGCGGTACAACGTATTAAAGAGGTAGGCATCCGCAAGGTGCTGGGCGCTACCACGGCCCACGTGGTATACCTGTTCTCCAAAGATTTTATGCTGCTGATAGCGATCGCCTTTGTAATTGCCTGTCCGCTGACCTGGTATTTCATGCACCAATGGCTGCAGCATTTTGTATACCATATTAACATCGGCTGGTGGACGTTTGTAGCCGGCGGACTGGGCGCGGTAGTGATAGCACTGGTGACGATCAGCTTCCAGGCGATAAAGGCAGGGATGGCGAACCCGGCGGAGAGTTTGAAGGTGGAGTAGGGGGTAGGACATTAAGTCAACGATAACTTGGTATCTCGGCGTAGGGCATATCTTTATGTTGTGATTTGCTTTCAAATTAATCTGTACCTTAGGTCAACAACAACGTAACAACACCAGAGCCGAATGTTGTTGGGTTGTGATTTGCTTTCAAATTAATCTGTACCTTAGGTCAACAACAACAAGTACCATGTACCCCCAACGTTCTGCACCGTTGTGATTTGCTTTCAAATTAATCTGTACCTTAGGTCAACAACAACTTCACCAACGCGCAATACCAACAGCTTTTGGTTGTGATTTGCTTTCAAATTAATCTGTACCTTAGGTCAACAACAAC
>NZ_VLLG01000002.1:0-194655 GCF_007830125.1 Chitinophaga japonensis | reverse complement strand
GAATAACGAATTCGTCGTTGTGATTTGCTTTCAAATTAATCTGTACCTTAGGTCAACAACAACTATAAAGTTACATCATTCTCTCCATCCTCTGTTGTGATTTGCTTTCAAATTAATCTGTACCTTAGGTCAACAACAACTAAATAAAAGGTTTTAACTTTAAATACTATGTTGTGATTTGCTTTCAAATTAATCTGTACCTTAGGTCAACAACAACCGGATTCGATGAAATGCAGTCCGGTTGTTGATTTTGCCCTCTTTTTACAATCAAAAAAATGGAAGATTACGCGTTTTTTTGATTCTAGGAGGGACTGATCCGGATCTCCTAGAATAATTCGAGTTGCTGGGCCGTATCGGGGGGATCAACCGGAATAGTACCACGGAATATTTCCATCATGCCAAACTGCTTATCTGTAATGGTAAGAATACCAACATGTCCTTTTGAGGGCAGGATGGATTTTACCCTTTTCTGGTGTACTTCAGCATTTTCCTTACTACTGCAATGACGGATATACATACTGAATTGGAACATCTGAAATCCATCAGCCAGAATTTTTTTTCGGAAGTCTGTATAGTTTTTTCTATCTTTTTTAGTTTCTGTAGGTAGATCAAACAATACTAAAATCCACATAACCCGGTAAGCATTTAGGCGATTAAACATAAAATTTGCTTTTCATGTAAATTCCGGGTACAGGATTTTACGGCTTTTCCCTTCAAAACACTTGGCCAAACTGGCCGTCGTTCGTTGTACAGCATTCATGAGAGGACTTTTCTGACCTCCCAGCAATACATCCATTGCCGGGACGCCCAACAATTGTTTTTTCATAGTAGGGCCAAGCTCAAGAAATTTTCCATTCATCCGGATAATTTCGCATACCGCTTTATCTACAAAAGGACGATAAGGCTCCATAATATCATCTGCCAGGCAGTAGGCATTATACTGGTTGCGGTGGAAAATTCCCAGGGTTGGCAGCAAACCGCTTCCTACCAGGCTGCGTGCTACTACTGCGCGTAAAATGGCATATCCGTAATTAAGAAGGTTGTTGGGCGGATTTCCATGTCGCTCCCTTTTAAATTCCAGGAAATCAGGAAATACTTTTTTCCAGTAATATACAGCAGCTTGTGCCTCGGTATTCTCGCTATCACCACTTTTCACATCTTTTGCCAGTTCTGTCAGGAACTTGTTTTCTTCCCGCTGGAGTTTTAACAATGCAGCCTGGTTAAGTATTTTGGCTGTTACCGTTTGCTGCCAGAGCTGCTTTTTTAACGGTACGGATGCTTCTATCTGCGCCTGGAATTTCTGTGATTGCAGTGTATGGCCATCCAGGTTTAGAAACATTCCTGCAGGATGGTGAGTAGCATCACATGTTATAAAAGCCACATTGTTGGCAAGCAGTTTTGCCATTAAAGCCTGTGTAATGGTGATCTGTTGATGATCAAGAATGAGCAATCCTATATCTTCAATAGGAGCTGTTCTAACCTCTCCGCTATCCTGCATCTCTATCACCAGTTGCTCATTGCTGGTTTTAAGATAAGCGGGGTTGCCAAAATATAGGGTCCTTTTAATCATGATTAAATGATCTAAGCAGGAGCAATATTTCCTAAGCGGTCATGTCTTAGTTTGATACAACATTGTTTTATCATTTTCCCATCCCATGATCTTTCTGATTTGTTGTTGGCTCCAAGCTCCAGTGTTTCTATAATAGGTTTTGATATATGATGAGGAACAAAGAAACATTGATTGCCCGACGAACTGACCATTTTGTATATTTTACTGCTTATGGCTTTTTTATTGCTCCAATCAATGGCCTTAATATTTTCTTCGGTATCAGGAACATAAACCAGATCGTTAGGCGACAGTACATAGTGTTTGTGCCCTTCTTTGGGTGGAACAACCGGTAGCTTATTCATTTTGGCGGTTAAGACCTCCCTTAATCCAAGTGTAGTATAGGACCTCTCACCGGTTAATATGTTTTCGTAAATAACAAAAAACAGGTTGGTGCCTTTCGCGGCTTCCACCAACTGGCCTGGCCGTATCTCAAATTTACCGCCTACAGGCTCGTAAATGGATACCTTGGTTACAGGTTTCCCAACTGTTTTTGCCAAAGCTTCCAGTCCTTCCCCTGTAAATGCTGCTTTAGGATCGTCTTCATACTGCGATAAATGTTTATGAAGCTGATATTTTAACCCTTTTTGCTTTTTATTATCATATTCGGCAATCTTATCGATTTTATCCTTTTTAAAACTGGCATCTAATGCTACCCGGTTGAGCGCATAGACCTGCCAATGCCAAACCAGAACTTTATCGGTGATGTTTCCGCTCGTGTCGGTTAATGGATTTGCTTTGATAGCAGATTTGATTTTTTTTATATCATTTCCATACTCCTGCTTTAATGCCTTTAGCTGCCGTTTGACGGATTTATCTGCCACTTTGTCAATATCCTTTAACGCCTCCTCTAAGTTAGCTTTTCTGTACTCCCTGAAGTTTACGGTGCCGCCAATGGTTTCCTTATGTAGCGGTTTTCTGGCGGAGAATAGTTCTCCTTTGGTCTGTTCAACCAGCGCTTTTATCCATTCTCCTTTTTCATCCCGAACATATTTTGTATACCGGTTAATACCCTTGTTTAATATTCTATGCCGGTTTTTATATGATATAATGGTGCTTTCCAGAGCCGTTTTCGCATCTTCAACAAAAGTCTTCCAGGGCTTCCTGAAATCTCTCGCCTTGTTGGACTGCAGCAATTTTTTTCGGAAGCTAGTCCCTTTATCCTTGTCCGTGTTTTGTGCTTCCAGCGTATTAATATACTGTATATGGGACTGGGTTGTGCAGGCCACTACAATAGCATCCATTGCATGGTGACGGTGATCGATACGCTTTTCGTATCCCTGTAGATGTATGTTTCGCTGTCCATTTTCATCAACTGTGTAGGACACCATTGTTTCACCAGTTATCGATTCAAGTCTTAAAAACCGTTCCTCAAGTATTTCTTTCATTTTGTTACCTAATCCCCATTTGTGCTTCAATTCATCCGTTATTTGACCGGAAGATGCCCATACTTGTCCTGTAACCTGGTGTAGCAGTTCATTAACCCTCCGGCTGATATGACGGGTATCATTTAGCTGGCGCTCAATAAACCCTTTCGGCACTTCGGCACTTAACAGGTTGCGGCGTTTCCTTCCCCTGAAATTTTCTTCAATATGTAGCAGGTACTTTTCAACCGGCAATAACCTGTTCTGTATACTACCCTGCTGAATATATTGCATGGCAGTAAGGTTGTCTTTCTCCTTGTTAGCCCATGACTCTACAATTACCTTGTTAGCCAGACTGTCATCGTAATGTCTTGAGCGGGGGATAACATGATCAACTTCGTATTTAAAGGTAAACAGCTCCGAAAGCATAATGGGGTTGCCAGTGTAGGGCGATATACATTTTTGTTCTACCCATAACCGGTATTTCTCTACTTCCGCCTGCGTAGGTTCAGTGGCTTTCCTGAAAAACCTTTCCCTGCTGTTTTGGTATTTGAAATTGCCATTCTCTTCCAGTATTCTCACTTTTTCTATATCAGCTAATGAATCCGGGTTGCCAATTTTTAGTTCCCGGAGGATGGCTTTTATTCTTTCTTTGTCTTCCCTGTTCTGGCGGTTGGCGTCGTAAATGGCTTTTCGTTCCGCAGCCGTTTTTTTTAGGTTGCGGGCCAGCTCAACCCGTATTTGCTCAGGCCTGCCATATTGCCTCCAGATATCTTTAACAAGCTGTAAGGTTTCATTTACTACCTGTTCAACAATTGGGTTACGCAGCGTTTTAGCCTCCAATCCTTTTACCTCCTCGGGTGTAGAACATGGTTCTCCATAATTATTCTCGCTGTGTTTTCCGTAAACTATATAACAGGCCAGCCATTCCGGCAGCGCCTGGTAGTCTGTGATGGATGAAAGCCCGTGTTTAGCCCGGAATTTTTCAACCCGTTCACGCACAGATTCGTCTAAAGTTGTATCCAGCTCTCCATTATCCAGTTTGCTGATTCGTTCCCTTACCGCCAGCGGGATATTACTTTCTGACCAGTATTTTCCTGCGCGCATTAAGGACAGCAGCTTGTGTATGGCTTTGGCGGAATAGGAGGCATATTGTGGCCTGAAAGGAGGGAGTTTGGAAAAAGCGGCCGCCAGTGTATCTGGGAATTCAAATCGTTTCTCTAGGGAGCGTTTAATGGCATTTTCATCATCTACCGAATATATAAGATGCCATAGCTGCTGTAATTTTTTTTCATTTTCAAGTAACTCATTCCCCTCACTTGCGTAGTTATGTTTTTTGAACAACTTCCTAAACTCCTGTTTGGTTTCATTCCCCGGAAATTCAGTTTCCGGCGGATAGTTTAACCTGTGAGTATTGTTGGAAACTCCTATCAATTTGAAGATTTCCTGGGAGCTGACCTTTGCTTTGCTATCAAATAAATTGAATAGCGGCTCCAGTTTGGGCCGGATATATATTTCGGTTTCATCTATGTCTGTTTCCCATCTCTCATTGATCATCTTTTTAAGCGCAAATATTTTCAGGTTAAGCAGGGTTTTCCATATCCTGAACTCCTGGAAAGCGGGGCTGCTAATGGGCGCTACTTTATAGCCAGGCGTGTAAGGGATGGTTTTTCCATTGATTTGTTTGTCCAATACAACATTTTTCTTTTCATACCTGCATTCTCCAATGGAAGATTTTTGAGACTTTAAAGGCCTTTGATAATAAATAATGTCTTTTACAATAATATAGAACAGGTCGTTAGACAGCAGTTCCTTCTGCTTCTCCTTGTTATTGGCATAAAACTTTTGGGCAATCTCGGGCAGTTTATCCATGGCCTTCAGCTCGGGATGATATTCAGACTGCTTTTCCCATATTGCTTTAAACTCTGCTTCATAACGCGCTCTGTCGATGATCCGTTCCCTTATCCGGTAATTTCTGTCTTTCAGGATCTCATGCAAGAAGTAGGAGCCGGGGTGAAGGTTCTTGTTGTCGAAGTCCTTTGCCAGCGCCTCCCTTAATTTCTGCCAGTCGGTTTTATCGGGAATAGCGAACTCTACCCGTGTATCTTTTTTGGAGCGGATAACTCTCACCTCCAGTTCTATCTCCTGGTTGAGCCAATCAGGTAAGGTGTCTCTGTATATGATACCTTTGGTGATACCTTTTGAAACAGGCTGGTCTACTTCAATTTCTATGGCTTTTTTCTTTCGGGTAATTTCCCCGGTATCCCTTATGCCTGTTACCTTCACAATCATAACTTTGGATTCCCGCTTTGGAAGACTGTCTTCGGAATCCTCCCCGGTATTTTCAATTGCTTCATTGTTGGCTTTTCTATTGCTCTTGAAGCCCCTTCGCTGATTGATATGATAAAGTACCCGGGCTAACTCGGAAAGCGCTATTTTCCGGGTCAGCGCCTTATGCCGGAGAAAGTATACTATCCAGTCTTCCGGAATTTTACTGGTGGCGAATAATTCATACATTTGTTTTATGGAGTCTTCCGTAATTGGAAGCTTATGCCCTGGTTCAAAAGTCGCCGGCAACCACCCGAGTAGCTTCAGCAGTTCAATGAGCCGCTGCCTCCTGAGTTTGTACCTGTGGCGGAGCCGCCTGGCCCCCCGGGCCTGCCTTCGTGCCGCTGTTTTGGAAACACTATTACCTTGTTCAAAATTGGTCAATAAATCGGCATCCATGGGGACTATCCGGGAGCCGGCTCCCAGTATTTCCCCTTGTTCATTGTCAAAATCAAGGTTAACAACTGCCCAGCCTATTGAGTTGGAACCAATGTCAAGCCCGAGTATTCTTTTCATAATTATTTTGCGGTATAAACCTTTTTTTTGCAGGTTAATAATTTTGGTTATTTTAGACTATTAATTAGAAGCAAATCACAATAAGGATTATTCCGTAGTGAAAACTTATACAGTAGTCCCGCTCACAAGGCGGGATTGTTGTTTTACATAACCCCATTCTCCTTAACAGCTTCCCCTACCTCATCATACCGCTTCGCTGCATTCAGCAGCCGTTCGCTGTACTTGTAAATGTCATCCAGCAACTGGATATCCACTTTCTCGCCTCCTTCGTTGTCAAACAGCGTAAGGGTTTTCTTCTTGCCGTTAAAATGCAGCCTGCAGATGGGTTTCCGATTGTTATCATCCATCAAAATGCCCATGTAGGACTGTGTGTCCCGGTGCACCACCCTTTTTACATCGATACTTTGCCGGAGGATGGCCCTGACAATATAAAAGGCTTCCAGCTCCTCTTCCGTGGTAACTATTCTTGCTTCTTCACTTGCTTCCGGCTCGGCCTCCTCTGACTGATTCTCCTGCTGCTGCTGTACCTGTAATGCGGATTTCAATCTTTCATTGATAGCATCATTGATAAACTGGCTGAAGGAGCGTTTAACCAGCCCTTTGAATTGTTCCAGCACTTTAGCGGTGACCATGGTAGGGTATACCTGCTTGGCAAAAAAGCGGGTAAAATCATCCGTAGGTTCATTCAGTTCTTTCAGGATGATATTCCTGATCTCATTCGTATACTTTAATTCGCTCGCAGTGGTAATGATCTTTTCCAGGTCAAAATAACTTTTGTGGAACTCTTTCAGTTTCTCCACCTGCATGTCTTTGAGGTCGTCTATCCTGAATTCAAAGAAAGGCTTTTCATCCATTTTGTTCGGCTCTGCCAGGTCGGTATACAGCCGGTAGGATATGCCATTGGTAAGGATGCTGAACCTTGCAGCAGTGCAATGAAAATACCGGAATAGCTGGCTGTCATGGGGATCTAAATTGGCGGACCAGTGCTTGCATTCAACCAGGATAGCAGGCTTGCTGTCCTTCATGATGGCGTAGTCTACTTTTTCGCCTTTCTTGATGCCGATATCCGCAATAAACTCCGGCACGACTTCCAGGGGGTTAAACACATCATAGCCGAGACATTGAATAAAGGGCATTACAAAGGCATTTTTGGTGGCTTCTTCCGTGAGGATCTGGTCTTTGAGCTTGGCAACGCGCTCACCGAGTTGCTTCAATTGATCTTTGAAATCCATAGGGATAATTTTAAGGTTAATTGAAAAAGCTTATCAATTTTCAGGGCAGATCAATAATGTAAGATATTGGGTTGGGGCACTTGCGAACAAGCACATTCTCTTGAAAAACCGGTAATAAATTTAACAAAATTGCCGTATCCGCCAAAAATATTTCCCGCAGCCAATACCGGCTAAAACCGATAAATAGCCGATTTTATTTGCAACCGGGCAATTTTATCTACCTTAGCTGTACGATAATATCACCCCGATTATAAACGGTGACAATGAACAGGACGGTACTTTAGGGACAACTGCCAGGCAGGTATCTTCAGCAACTTTTATAGGCCCCAAAAATAATGCAACCACATGAAAAAGCTATACAGGGAATTTTCCCCTTTTTTTGGGGTACTTCTGTTGTCAGCGCTCATGGCATGCAACGGCCGGGGTAAGCGCCCGGAAACCGTTAGCGCCATTGATCTTAAAAGAGGCCGGATGATCCTCTGCGGTCCGCCCGACAAACAACTAGGCACTGTAGGGTTTAAAACATCCTGTTCCGGCAAGGCGCAGGAAGACTTTAACCTTGCCATAGCGCTGCTGCACTCATTTGAATACGATGAAGCAGAAAAAGTTTTTGCAAAAGTGATTGATGAAGCGCCGGAGTGCGCCATGGCATATTGGGGCGTAGCGATGTGCAATTATCACCCGCTCTGGAACCCCTCTACCCCGGCGGAACTGGAGAAAGGCGCAAAGGCCGCTGCCATTGCCATGTCACTTGAAAAAAAATCCCAAAGAGAGTCCGCCTATATAGCAGCAATCGCATCATTCTATAATGCCTGGGACCGTACAGATCATGCTACCCGCAGCCGCCGCTTTGAAAAGGCAATGGAAAAGATCTACACTGCATATCCCGGTGATAAGGAAGCGGCAATTTTCTATGCGCTGGCGCTCAATGGCGCTGCGGATCCGGTAGACACCGCATTTACCAGGCAGCGGAAAGCCGGCCGTATACTGACAGCTTTATACCCCAATGAGCCTTATCACCCGGGCATCGTACATTATATTATCCATAGTTACGACTACCCGGAGCTGGCGGCTTTGGCCCTTCCCGCCGCCAGGGCGTATGCTTCCGTTGCACCATCATCTGCGCACGCGCAGCATATGCCTTCTCACATTTTTATCAGGCTGGGGCTTTGGGATGAAGCCATTCAATCCAACCTGGCAGCCACTGCGGCGGCAAAATGCTATGCTGAAAGTGCGGGTATCAAAGGACATTGGGATGAGGAGCTCCATGGAATGGACTACCTGGTATATGCCTGTTTACAGAAAGGGGAGAACAGGCAGGCGAAAGCGCAATGCAGGTACCTGGAAACCATTTCCGAAGTGTACCCGGAGAATTTTAAGGTTGCGTATGCGTTTGCCGCCATCCCCGCCCGCTATTTACTTGAGAACAGGCTATGGAAAGAGGCTGCGGCGCTGAAAGTATACCCGCCGCATTTTCCATGGCAGGCATATCCCTGGCAAAGGAGCATTATACATTTTACCCGGCTGCTTGGCCTGGTCAATACTGGTAATATCAACGCAGCTAAAGCCGAGTTGAAAACCCTGGTCCGGCTTCATGATACGCTGGTAAAGCAAAATGATCCGTATAAGGCCGGCCAGGTGCAGATACAGGTGAAAACCGCTGAAGCCTGGATACTGTTCAAAGAAGGACGTGATAGCGAAGCATTGGCGTTGATGAGCGCTGCTGCCGACATGGAAGATCATACCCCGAAGCACCCTGTTACGCCGGGGGAAGTGCTGCCCGCAAGGGAACTATTGGGAGATATGCTTTTGCAGATGAACAAACCCACCGAGGCGCTGCATGCATATGAGGCAAGCCTGCAGCAAAGACCTAACCGGTTTAATGGGCTTTATGGCGCCGGCCTGGCTGCAGAACGGCGCCATGATCCGGGGAAAGCGCGGCGCTACTACCAGCAGTTGGCAAGCATGGCCAGTGGTGCTGACCGGCCGGAGCTTAAAGCGGCCAGCTCTTTCTTAAAGCGCCATTTCCCCTGATTACAATCACTTCTTTTCCTTCTCATTGTCATTAGCAGGCGCCCGCTGTTACGCTAACTTACCTGTTGTATGGAAAGCCGCTGCTATGAATAAAGTAGCCACCCCGATCGGCCCTGCTCAGCTCGTCATCAGCAGGTACACCACTAGGAACAGCCCGCAGGCCATCACAAATGCCGTAAACACTGCCGGCAGTTTTCCTGTGTGCTGGTAAGCCTCGCTGTTAATATTCTTTGCTACCTGCAGGTAGCGGATGTAGGCAAACAATACCGTCACAATGCCCGAAGCGATCAGCAGGATGCCCATGGTAGGAGAGAAGCCCTTTTGCCGGATAGGGTTTTTATCGTCCACAATAATAGACAACTGCTTCACAAACAGGCTGAATTTTACCACCACAAATCCGAATGCCATAACGGCTATTGCGGTCCTGATCCAGGCCAGGAAAGTGCGCTCGTTGGCAAGGTGGTCTGTAATGCGTTTATTGGATCGTTGCTGTTCAGAGGATGGCTGCATAACAAAAGCGGTTTTTTTGAAGTAATCGCAATCTACTCATTCCATCATTACCTTTCAAGCCCCCGGGCAAATAGCCACCGCCATCACACAAATCCATATTGCCAGCACTTCCCTAAACCCCTATCTTTATACATTGAAAACAAAAAGATCAACAAACATCATGCGCCTCGCATTCCTGCATACCATCCTCACCTGCTGCCTGCTATGCAGCGGTTTTACCGGACGCGCCGGCACGGCCGCCCCGCCGGACACCCCGTATCATCATCTCTTTACTGCGGGTATAGGTGCGGCCCTTATCGGCGGCCTGTACGACGGGTTTTATTCCTACCAGGCGCTCAAACAGCACGGCGATTTCGGGCTGGGTGCACCGGACCAACTGGACGGGGAACTGCTGGTATTTGAAGGGAAAGCGTACCAGACCCAACACACCGGCAAAACTTTCGAGGTGGACGATGAAGCGCGCACCTCCTTTGCCATGGTCAATTTCTTTCAGCCGGACATCACGCTGCGGCCGGGCAGGGCCATGAGCAAAGCGGAACTGTTCCGCTACCTGGATAGTGTGCTTACCAACGTAAACGGTATGTACGCCATCCACATCAGCGGCGCCTTCCGCTTCCTTAAAACGCGGGCTTTCCCGCCGGTAAAGAAAGGGGAGCACACGCCGCTGGCCAACATGCTGCCGCTGCAGCAGTTCTTTACATTCAACGACTGCCGGGGCGACCTGGTAGGTTACCGCCTGCCGGTGTTCATGGATAATACCAACATATCCGGGTATCATTTTCATTACCTCTCCGCCGCAAAAGACGCCGGCGGCCATATCATTGACCTGCAGGCGGAGGACATACGGATTGAAATAGACACGCTGCGCAGCTACACCATATATGTACCGCCTACTGCGGACTACGAACATTTTGATTTTAAAAAGAACCGGGAAGAGGACATCAAAAGCGTGGAGCGCGGCGGAAAAAACTGATAGCATATGACTACCGTATCACCCGATAGCGTTTTTCAATACCGTCCCCTGCTCGTCTCCCTGGCGTACCGGATGCTGGGGCAAAAACAGGAGGCAGAGGATATTGTACAGGATGTATATGCCCGCTGGCTGGAAATGGACATTGCCGCCGTGCAGCAACCGAGGCATTACCTGATGCGCGCGGTCACCAACCGAAGCATCAACCGCTTGAAAACACTGCAGCAGCAGCGGGTATCCTATACCGGTCCCTGGCTGCCGGAGCCGCTGATGGAAGATCCCGCGCCCCTTATGACGGGCGATAAGGAACTGTCCATCGGACTGCTGTTCCTGCTGGAGAAGCTGAATCCCCTGGAAAGGGCGGTATTCCTGCTGCGTGAAAGCTTTGATGTGCCCTACAAGGAGCTGGAGGAGATACTGGACATCCCGGAGGCCAACTGCCGCCAGTACCTGCACCGCGCCAGGGAAAAGCTGCAGCAGGACAAAAAACGTTTCAGCACGGATACCGCCCGCCACCGGCAATTGCTGGAAGCTTTCCTGGACGCCTGCTCCCGGCAGGACCAGGAGGCGCTGATCACCCTGCTGAAAGAGGATATCAGCTTCTACGGCGACGGCGGCGGCAAGGCATCTGCCGCCATACACCCCCTGTTTGGGCGCGAGGTGGTGATGAAGGTGTTACTGGGCATCTTCCGGAAGCCGATTGCGCCGGCACCGCAGTTCCGTTTCCTGCAGGTGAACGGGCAGCCTGCCCTGGCGCTGTTTGACGGGGATACGCAAACGCCCCTGCTCTGCATCTGCTTTGAGGAAGTGGATGGCGCAATAGACAGTTTCTATTTTGTACGCAATCCCGATAAGCTGAAAAATATTCGTCTTGTATCTTGAATGGAATGTAAATGATAAAAAGCAAAAGCCCCCTGGAGAACCGGAGGGCTTTTTTAACACAACTAAAAAACAATCAAACTTTGCTTGTGAATCACAGTTGCCTGCCATCAATCGGGTTTCTTCCCATCTAAAAAGGTATTGATCGTGTTGATCTCGGCCTGGTGCTGGCCGGAATCGCTCACGGTATAATTAGAATAGAAATTTTCTGCAGAACCGGCGCCATTGTCCAGGTTAATGTTACGGCGCAGGTAAGCGGGCACGTTCTCTATCTCCGCGTTGTTATCCATCGTTTTCACGTTAAAGCTGATGCTCCGCAGCTTGGCCACGCGCTCCGCCTGTTTGCGCTTCTGCTCCTCCAGTTGCTCGTCCAGGGGAGACTGTGCGGGCGGGGGTGGGGTAGGCGCTGCCGGCTCCTGCTCCTCGCGGTACACCATCTTCATTTCAGGCTGGTCGTCGGCCGGCGGTGTAGGTGGCGGCGTGCCCAGCGGTTCTATGTGAATGTGCGTAGGATGGCTGTGCTGCTGCGGGCGGATCACGTTAATGCCTCCACCGCTGGCAGGGGGAGCGGGCGGCGGCGTATAATCCGGGTCCGGCTCTATGTTCAGCACGTACCTTTCCGGCGCCGGTGCAGGCGGCGGGGTAGGCGTGGGATGTGTTACCACCGGCTCTACCAGCCGGGGCGCCATTTGGTCCACCGGCTCCTGGAACAGGCTGCCCTGGTTATTCAGTTTTTTTTCATCACCATCGCGGCCCAGCTCCATCACGATCTTTGGCTCCTCCGGTTTGGCCGGCTCCTGGTTCATGGTTACGCGCTGGATGGGTTTCTGCTCAAAGCCGGTGGCAATGATGGTAACGCCCAGCTTGCGCTCCAGCGTCTGGTCATAGCCCACGCCCAGGATCACGTCGCAATCCTCGCCGGCCTGGCTTTGCACATATGCCTGTATGATGTCCATTTCATCCAGCGTATGCTCGTAATCGCCTTCGGCAGATGAAATGTTGATCAGTATCCATTTGGCGCCGCTGATATCATTGTCGTTCAGCAGCGGGGAGGTAAGCGCATCTTCAATGGCCCTTTGCGCGCGGCCGTCGCCTTCCGCGGTGGCTGCGCCCAGTATGGCTACGCCGCCGTTGCGCATTACCGTGCACACATCCGCAAAGTCCACGTTGATCTGCCCGGTGGAGTTGATCACATCCGTGATGCATTTGGCGGCGGTGGCCAGCACGTTGTCCGCTTTTTCAAAAGCGGCCTTGAATTTCAGGTCGCCGAATTTCTGCCGCAGCTTGTCATTGGAAATGATCAGCAGCGTATCTACATATTCTTTTAAGCGGTTTACGCCTTCATCGGCCTGCTGCATGCGCTTCTTGCCTTCGTAGGAGAAGGGGGTGGTTACAATGCCTACCGTCAGGATGCCCAGCTCCTTACAGATGCGCGCAATAATAGGCGCGCCGCCCGTACCGGTGCCGCCACCCATACCGGCGGTAATAAAGGCCATCTTGGTATTGACCTCCAGTATCTTTTTCAGCTCTTCAAAGGACTCCTCCGTGGCCTGCTTCCCTATTTCAGGGTTGGCGCCGGCGCCCAGTCCCTGCGTAAGATGCGGGCCTAACTGTACCTTGTTGGGTACAGGGCTGTTGGCGATGGCCTGCGCGTCTGTATTGCAGATAATAAAATTCACCCCATCAATGCGTTGGTTGTACATGTGGTTCACCGCATTGCTTCCACCACCACCAATGCCTATTACCTTGATGATGGAGGATTTCTCCTTTGGAAGATCAAAATGTATCATGACTCTATCTCTTTTATGGGTTAGTTATCAGTTCATTCGTGGCTGCAACAATTACGCCACTTATAGCTTTGCATCCTCTTCTTCTGTGAACATATCTATGATCTTTGTTTTCATCCTGTCCAGGAAATTCTTTAAGGATGCATTTCTTTCCCTTGCCTTTCTTTCCTGTATCTCCGCAGCGCTTAAAGTGGCTTCCTCTTCTTCGTGCACCCAGTCTTCGTGCCCGGTTTTACCGGAAGCCTGCTCTTTGGCCTTGTAGCTGGTATTGATCGTAATGTAATTTTCCTCCAGCGCCTTACGATCGTTCTCGTAATCGTTGTAGCCTTTCAGGATCAGGCCCACGCAGGTAGCGTACATGGGCTTGGTCAGCTCGTCGATGTGACCGCTGGCAAGGTGCTCGTTCGGGTAGCCGATACGGGCACTTACGCCAGTGGTGTATTCGGTTAATTGTATCAGGTGCTTCAGTTGGGAGCCGCCGCCGGTTAATATGATACCGCCGTTCAGCATCTTGCTGTCCATACCGATCTGCTTCAGGTGGTACACTACAAAATCCAGGATCTCGCTCATGCGCGCCTGGATGATATGGGCCAGGTTCTTTACGGATATCTCCTTCGGGTTCTGCCCGCGCAGGCCGGGAATAGTGATATAGGCATTGTTGCGGGCCTCATCCGCCAGCGCGTAGCCAAACTGCACTTTCATCTGCTCCGCCTGCGTTTTCAGCACGCCCAGCCCGTTCTTGATATCGTTGGTAATGTTCTCGCCGCCGTAGGGGATCACCGCCGTATGCTTCAGGATGCCTTCATAGAACACGGCCAGGTCGGTAGTACCGCCGCCAATGTCCACGATGGCTACGCCCGCCTCAAAATCCAGGTCGCACATCACCGCCGCAGCGGAGGCCAGGGGCTGCAGCACCAGGTCGTGTATCTTCAGCCCGGACTTTTCCACGCTGCGGTTAATGTTACGGATCGCGTTCTTGTCGCCGGTAATAATGTGGAAGTTAGCTCCCACTTTTACGCCGGACATCCCGATGGGATAGGTGATGTTCTGCAGGCTGTCTACGATGTACTGCTGCGGGATCACGTCAATGATCTGGTCACTGGCGGGGATCACCGTTTTGTACTGGTCATTGATCAACTGGTCAATGTCCTTCTGGGACACTTCCGCATCCGTATCGCTGCGCACAATGTCGCCGCGCGTCTGCAGGCTTTTTATATGATGACCGGCAATGCCTACGTACACTTCATTGATCTCCAGGTTGGGATTGGAAGTGTAGCAGTTTTCCAACGCTTGCCGTATGGCCTTGATAGTTTGGTCGATGTTCAGCACCATACCGTGCTGCACACCAAAAGATGGGGCTTTACCGAATCCCAGGATTTCCAGTTTCCCGTATTCATTCTTCCGTCCTGCAATGGCAGCAATCTTCGTAGTCCCTATATCAAGTCCTACAATGATGGGAGCTTCCTGATTCATGGCGTTCTATGTTTTTGTGTTGTGTTTCCTTTTTTGCCAGCCGGTTTTTTATAGACCGCTTTCGGCTGTCTTTGCGGTGTGGTCCGGACCTTGCTGGCTGCTGCTTTTTTGGGCGTGGGCCTTTCCGTTCCGGCGGCTGCCAGGGCCGGTGCGCCGGTAGCCAGCGTCCTATCCACGTCCGCGCTGTCTATTTTCGGCGGGGTGGGCCTGGGCGGCGGCGTACCGTCCTTTCGGGTGCATACTACTTCATTTTCAAACGCCACATTGATACGCGAATAGTTATTCCAGCCTACGCGGCTGAGGCCTTCCTGGTAGAATGCCAGCAGCTTGCGGAATTTCTTTTCTACCTGTGTGCCATCGCCAAAGTCGATAATATGATCGCCCAGCTTGGGAATGATCTCGAACTGGCGGCCGCCGCTGATGTTCACCTGCTCTACCTGCGCCATCCAGAAAGGATCGTTGAGCACATAGCTGCTGATGTCCACGATACCGGCGGTGAGCAGGCTGTCTGCTTTTTGCAGGCGCAGCGCATCCGTAGGGAAGCCGGTAAATACAGGCACCCGGGCGGTATAGCGCTCGGACACCGGTACGCGCTCATGGTGGGCATCCAGGTAAAAGCTGTTGCCGGTCACGGTGAATACCCGTGCTACCGGTTCCCGCTGCGTAACCTTTATGTTCAGGCGCTGCTGGTTGTCAATGAACAGGTCCGCCTGCTTTACCCAGGGATCGCGGGCCACTATCTTCTCCAGGTGGGCAATGTTGATGCTGCGCACCGGCTTGCCTACCGGGTTCAGGTCCTTGTTCTTTGCTACCAGCGCTTTGATATCCTTTTCCTCGATGAAGAAATGCTCGTCGCTGCCTTTGATCTTTACCACGATGCCGCTGCAGCGCACAGTATCCTTCACCTTTGACGCGGATGCCACCAGTATCGCAAAGCCGGTCAGCACCATCATCCACAGGAAGGCGCGGGCCATGTTTTTAATTGCTTTGCGAGTTCTGGGTTGCATTTGTTAATTATTGTTTTATTGTTGTATGGTTTTATGGTTGCTATTAGCCATATAACCATGTAACCATTCAACCGTTTAAAATCCCTTTTACCGGTTCTTTCAACTGATCGATATCTCCCGCGCCGGCTGTAATGAACAGGGGAGCGGTATTGTTCTTCAGCCAGTCCAGCACTTCGTCCTGCTGCAGGATCTGTACCGGCTTGTCGCTGATCAGTTCCGCTATTGTTTCGCTGCTCACGCCTTCAATCGGCAGCTCCCTTGCGGGATAGATGGGCAGCAGTATCACCTCGTCCGCCAGGGACAGGCTTTCGGCAAAGCCGCTGGCCAGGTCGCGGGTGCGGGTGTACAGGTGCGGCTGAAAAGCTACCGTGCATTTTTTGCCGGGAAACAGCGCTTTGGCGCTGCTGATCAGCGCGCGCAGCTCCTCCGGGTGATGCGCATAGTCGTCTATGAACACCTGGTGATCGTTGTTGATCACATATTCAAAGCGGCGGCGGATGCCTTTAAAATCCGCGATGGCCGCCCTGATAGCGTCTGCGCTGATACCCAGCAGTTGCGCCACGGTAATGGCGGCCACGCTGTTCTCTATATTATGCATGCCGCCAATGGGCAGCGTTACATTTTCCACTGTCCAGTTCTGCTGCACTACATCAAACTGGTAGCCGCCCTGCTGCATGCGGATGTTGGCCGCGTAGGCATTGGCCGTAAAGCTTTGCAGGCTGTACCACAGGTGGTTGTCGCCCTGTAGGTCGGCGGCGCGCTGTACGCCTTCCCGGGCTACCAGGGTGCCATTGGGCTTGATGTTCCGGGTATACTGGATGTAGGCTTCCTGCATGTCCTTTTCCGTGCCGTAAATATCCAGGTGGTCCGGGTCCATGGAGGTCAGCACCGCGATGTCCGGGCTGAGCTTCAGGAAAGAGCGGTCATATTCATCCGCTTCTATCACGGCCACCCTTTTTTCGCTGCTCCAGAAATTGCGGCCGTAGTTTACGCTGATGCCGCCCAGGAACGCATTGCAGCCATAGCCGCTGTGCCGCAGTATGTGCGCGATCATGGTGGAGATGGTGGTTTTGCCGTGGGTGCCTGCCACGGTAATGGCAAACAGCTCCCGGGTGATCTCCTGCAGCACGTCGCTGCGCTTCACTACCTCATATCCTTTCTGCAGGTACCATTTCAGCTCCGTGTGTATGGGCGGTATGGCCGGCGTGTACACCACCAGGTTGGCCTGCGGGTCTGCCAGGTTTACATCGTCCGTATAATGCACCTGCATACCTTCTGCTTCCAGTTGTCTGGTCAGTGCCGTTTCCGTACGGTCATAACCGCTCACGTGCACGCCGTTCTCATGGAAGTAGCGTGCAATGGCGCTCATGCCGATGCCGCCAATGCCAATGAAATAAACACGTTGTATGTTGTTCAGATCCATTTTCGAAAATTCCAAATACCAAATACCAAATTCCACACTTCGGATACCATCAGCACATTAACTCATTAACTTCATCACTTCTTTCGCTATCACCATGTCCGCATTGCTGTTGCCCAGCTTTCCAATATTCTCCTCCAACTGTTCCATCAGCGCTTTGTTCTGCAGCAGGCTGAAGAGAGTGTTGCCCAGCTCGTTCGATACCTCGCTGTCCTTTATCAGCAGTCCTGCTTTTTTGTCCACCAGGCTTTTTGCGTTAAAGGTCTGGTGGTCTTCCGCCGCGTAGGGGTAGGGCACAAATATCACCGGTTTTTTCACTACGCACTCTTCCGCAATGGTCATGGCCCCTGCGCGGGATATCACTACATCCGCCGCTTTGTAGGCAAAGTCCATCAGGTTGATGAACTCGTGCACCTTTATATGCGAGGCATACGGGGCGGCGGCGGCTTTGGCGGTTTCATAATACAGCTTGCCGGTTTGCCAGATCAGTTGCACCTCCTTTTCCCCGAACGCCGGCAGCAAGGCGCGGAGCGCTTCGCTGATGGACCGGGCGCCCAGGCTGCCGCCAAAGGCAAACACGGTTTTCTTCCCTTCCTCCAGGCCAAAATGCTGCAGCGCTTCCTGCCGGGTAACAGCGGACTGGGTGATGCTGCTTCTTACCGGGTTGCCGGTGAAGATCAGCTTTGAAGCCGGGAAGAACTTTTCCATTCCATCATACGCCACGCAGATCCTGTTGGCCCGGCCGCCCAATATCTTGTTGGTTTTGCCCGCATAGGAATTCTGCTCCTGGATAAGGGTGGGAATGCCTTTGCGCTGCGCTTTCCGCAACATGGGGAAGCTGGCGTAACCGCCTACGCCCACCACTACATCGGGCCGGAAGCGTTTCAGTATGCTGCTGGCCTGGTTTAAACTTTTAATGATCCTGAACGGCAGCAACAGGTTCTTCAGCATGTTGCTGCGGTTAAAAGCCGCTATGTCCAGCCCTTCTATGGGGTAGCCTGCCTGCGGCACTTTCTCCATCTCCATCTTGCCGTTGGCGCCCACAAAAAGGATGTCCACTTCCGGCGATATCTTCTTCAACGCATTGGCAATGGCAATGGCCGGGAAGATATGTCCTCCTGTACCGCCGCCTGCTATGATAATTCTGCGTTGCATAAGTGTCTTATTAATTTGATGATTGAAGTAAGATGTAAGAGGTATGATACCTGCATTACCTCCTACCTCTTACGTCCTACTTCCTACCTCCTGTTGTTCCATTGCTTTCGCTATTCTTTCCTGTTCCGCTTTTTTGCCTTCCATTTCCTCCACGTTGCGCGCCACGCTTAAAATAATGCCAATGGCCAGGCTGGTAAAGATCACCGAAGAGCCGCCCATGCTTACCATGGGCAGCGTAACACCCGTTACCGGGAACACGCCTACATTCACCGCCATGTTGGTGAGCGCCTGTATTACCAGCGTCACGCTCAGCCCCAGGGCCAGGAAGGCGCCGAATGCATAAGGGCATCTCCGGTATATGCGTATGCAGCGTAATAAAAGGAGCAGGTAGGCCATCAATATCAAAAAGGCGCCAAAGATACCATACTCTTCTATAATTGTTGCATATATATAATCAGAATACGCATGCGGTAAAAAGTTCCGCTGCGTACTGTTGCCCGGTCCTTTGCCCAGCAGGCCGCCGCCGGCAATGGCAATGTTGGCCTGCTGCACCTGGTAGGGCAGCTCCGCATCGTCCTTGCTAAAGAAATGCTCGATACGGTTGCTCCAGGTCTTGGTACGCATTTCCATACCGGACACCTTCGCTATAAGGAACATCAGCAACACCAGCGCCAGCCCGGCAGCTACCATGGCGGCCAGGTACTTTACCGGTACGCGGCCTATGAAGCACAGCAGCATGCAACTGGCGCCCAGCAGCAGGGCGGTGCTCATATTGGCAGGCATGATCAGTACGCAGATAATGCCTACCGGTATGATGATGGGCAGGAAACCCTTCCTGAAGTCCGTGATCACCTGCTGCCGTTTGGACAACTGCCGGCTTACATACATGAATATGGCCAGTTTGGCCACGTCCGATGTCTGGAACGTAAGGTTGATAATGGGCAGCCTGATCCAGCGGCTGGCATCGTTGATGTTGGAGCCGAACGCCAGTGTATAGATCAGCAGCGGGATGGAGATCATAAACCCGATCTGCGCCACGCGGGAATAAATGGTATAATTCACCCGGTGTGCAAAGTAAATGATCAGCAGCCCCAGCACCAGCACGGTCAACTGCTTCAGCAGGTAGTATTCCGTGTGGCCGCCCTGTTCACGATAGGCCAGCGACCCCGTGGCGCTGTACACCGCGAGTAAGCTTACCAGTGACAGGAAGATCACGATCGCCCATATCACTTTGTCGCCTTTGGTCCTATATAAGAAATCACCCATAATACATTATAGTTCTCTCACTCCTTCCTTGAACTGCCTTCCCCTGTCCTCGTAATTCTTGAACAGGTCAAAGCTGGCGCAGGCAGGGGAGAGCAGTACCACATCCCCTTTGGCGGCCAGCTTAAAGGCAGCCTGTACGGCATCCTTCATGCTGCCGGTGTTGATCATATTGGGCGTAGCGTCAGACAGGGCATCCTGTATCGGCTGGTTGTCCACGCCCAGGCATACAATACCTTTTACTTTTTCCTGTACCAGGTCTTTGATCGCACTGTAATCATTGCCTTTGTCCACACCGCCCATGATCAGCACTACCGGCTGCTCCATGCTTTCCAGTGCAAACCACAGGGAGTTTACATTGGTGGCCTTGCTGTCATTAATAAAATCCACGCCGCGCACGGTAGCCACGTATTCCATACGGTGCTCCAGGCTTTTGAAAGAGGTGAGACTTTCACGGATCTTCTCTTTCCGGATGTCCATGGTTCTTCCTGCAATACCCGCTGCCATTGAGTTATATAAGTTATGTTTGCCTTTCAGGGCAAGGTCATAAATGGATACAATCACCGGATCATCATTCAACTGAACATTCAACTGGTCATTTGCTATAAATCCGCCTGCTTTCTTCAATGGTTCCATGATAGTAAAAGGTATTGATGTTGAATAAATAGTTTTCGTCTGCATGTAGTCCATGATCTCCGGGTCGTCCATACAATAGATGAAGTAGTCATCCTTTGTCTGGTTCATCGTGATCCTGAACTTGGAAGCCACGTAGTGCTCCATTTTGTAATCGTACCGGTCCAGGTGGTCCGGTGTGATGTTCAGCAGGATGGCTACGTTGGGCTTAAAGGTCTTTATGTCGTCCAACTGGAAGCTGCTCACTTCAATAATATAATAGTCCGCCGGCGCCGTGGCCACCTGCCGGGCATAACTAAGGCCGATGTTACCTACCATGGCGGCGTGCAGGCCGGCCTCTTTGAAAATATGGTAGGTGAGCGCGGTGGTGGTGCTTTTACCGTTGCTGCCCGTGATGGCAATGATCTTTTGATCTTTGCTGAAACGGTAGGCCAGCTCTATTTCGGAGATCACCGGTACCTGCCTTTCGCGTACCTTGTGCATCAGCTCCGATTTTTCCGGTATGCCCGGGCTCTTCACAATTTCATCCGCCGCCAGTATAATGTCCCAGGAGTGGTGGCCTTCCTCGAAGGGAATATGGTTTACCGCCAGCTCCTGTTTGTAGATATCTTTAATAGCGCCGCCATCGGATACAAACACGTCATACCCCCGCTGCTTTCCCAGCAGCGCTGCGCCGATCCCGCTTTCACCGGCTCCCAGTATGACCAGTTTTCCCTGTGACATTTTGTTATCTCATTTTCAGTGTTGCAATGGACACTACCGCGCACATAATGGCTACGATCCAGAACCGCACGGCTATTTTGCTTTCATGATATCCCAGCTTCTGGTAATGGTGGTGCAGGGGCGACATCCTGAAGATGCGCCTGCCTTCGCCATACTTCCGCTTGGTGTATTTAAAGTAGCTTACCTGTATCATTACGCTGAGGTTCTCCACCAGGAACACGCCGCAGAAAATAGGGATCAGCAGCTCCTTCCGCACAATGATGGCCAGCGATGCGATGATACCGCCCAGCGCAAGGCTGCCGGTATCGCCCATGAACACCTGCGCGGGGTAGGCATTGTACCACAAAAAGCCTACGCAGCCTCCCACCAGTGCGGCGATGAATATGGACAGCTCACCCAGGTTGGGGATGTACATGATATTGAGGTACTCGGCAAACTGTATGTTGCCGGACACGTAGGCAAACACGCCCAGGCAGATGCCGATCACGGCAGACACGCCGGTGGCCAGTCCGTCCAGCCCGTCCGTTATGTTTGCCCCGTTGGATACGGCGGTGATAATGAAGATCACGACCAGTACGTACAGCACAAACGTGTATTTCTCCGCCCCCGGTATCCAGGAGATGAGCCGGGAGTAGTTGAACTCATGCGTTTTTACAAAGGGGATGGTGGTGATGGGCGTTTTTACATCCACAAAGCGGTGCCCGTCCTTGGTCACCCTTTCCGATTCGGAGATCACCCTTTCATAAGGGGCCAGCGGTTTGGCGCCGATCACCTCGCGGGATATCACCACGTTTTCGTTAAAGTACAGCGTGAGGCCCACGATCAGGCCCAGCCCTACCTGTCCCAGTATCTTGAACCGGCCAGCCAGCCCTTCCTTGTTCTTTTTAAATACCTTGATGTAATCGTCTATAAAACCGATCAGGCCCAGCCATACGGTGCACAGCAGTATCAGCCAGATGTACACGCTGAGGACCTGTGCAAAAAGCAGGGTAGGGATCACAATGGCGGACAGGATGATCAGCCCGCCCATGGTAGGCGTGCCTTTTTTGGTGTTCTCTCCCTGCAGGCCCAGCTCGCGGATGGTTTCCCCGATCTGCTTGCGCTGCAGGTACCTGACAATGCTTTTGCCCAGCAGCAGGGAAATGGCCAGTGATAACAGGAGGGCCATGGTCACCCGGAAGGTGATGTACTGGAACATCCCGCTGCCGCTGATGTTGAATTCAGTTTTCAGGTAATTAAAAAAATAATATAGCATACAGTTAGTTAGTCCTCGTTCGTTCGGTTATTTCTCCATCAGCTTCATCATTTCCTGCAGCACCTGTTTATCGTCAAAGGCATGTTTCACGCCTTTTATTTCCTGGTATTTTTCATGGCCCTTGCCGGCCACCAGCACAATGTCTTCTGCATTGGCCAGGCTGATGGCGGTTTTAATGGCGGCTTTCCTGTCGGTGATGGACAGCACTTTCTTTTTCTGGTGCACGGGCACGCCGGCTTCCATTTCCCGGATGATGGCGTCCGGGTCTTCGGAGCGCGGGTTGTCCGAGGTAAGGATTACCTGGTCGCTGTGCTCTGCCGCTACCTGGGCCATTACCGGGCGCTTGGCGGTATCGCGGTCGCCGCCGCAGCCTACCACGGTGATCACCCGCTCGTTGCCTTTGCGCAGGTTGGCAATGGTGGCCAGCACATTCAGCAGCGCATCGGGGGTATGGGCATAATCCACGATACCGATCACCCTTTCCCGGTCCGAAAGCAGGTAATCAAAGCGGCCTTCCGCACCCTGCAGGTTGCTCAGCGCCTGCAGCACGCTATGTTTGTCCTGGTCCAGCAGCACGGCTGCGCCGTATACCGCCAGCAGGTTATAGGCATTGAATTCTCCTATCAGGCGGAAATGCACTTCCTGCTCGCCTACCTGCATGATCAGCCCCGTGAGGTTGTTCTCCAGTATCTTGCCTTTGAAGTCCGCCATGGCGCGCAGGCTGTAGGTGGCTTTGCGCGCTTTGGTGTTCTGCAGCATCACGTTGCCCCGCTTGTCGTCCAGGTTGGTGAGCGCAAAGGCGGTGTTGGGCAGCCCGTCAAAGAAGGCTTTCTTCACCCGGATGTACTCGTCAAAGGTTTTATGATAGTCCAGGTGATCGTGCGTGATATTGCTGAAAATGCCGCCGGCAAACTGCAGCCCTGCTATCCTTTGCTGGTGTACGGCATGGGAGCTTACCTCCATAAAGGCGTACTGGCAGCCTGCTTCCACCATCCTGGCCAGCAGCGCATGCAGGCTGATGGCATCGGGGGTGGTATGGGTGGCCGGTATCACCGTATCGCCTACCTGGTTCTGCACGGTGGAAAGCAGCCCGCAATGGTAGCCCAGCGTGGTAAACAGGCGGAACAGGAGGGTGGCAATGGTGGTTTTACCATTGGTGCCGGTAACGCCTACCAACTGTAGCTGGCGGGAAGGATGCCCGTAAAAGGTATCGGCCATAATGCCGCAGGCGGCGGTACTGTCCGCCACCTGTACATAACATACGTTCTCTCTCCGCTCGGCCGGCAGGGTTTCGCAGATTACGGCTGCTGCGCCCTGCTCAATGGCTTTGTCAATAAAAGCATGCCCGTCCGCATGTACGCCTTTTACGGCAATAAAGGCATCGCTGGGGCGCACGGCCCTGGAGTCAATACGCAGCTCGTTCACGGAAATATCGTTGTTCCCGTGAACGGCCTGCAGGCTTACTCCGTATAATATGTTGCGTAGTACTGGCACTTCGTTTTAATTGCTTCAGCTTAATTCTATAATGATCTTCTGATCTTTTCCAATTTTTGTACCGCCGGGGATAGACTGGGTGCTGACCTTGCCGGCGCCCCTGATCTCTACCCGCAGCCCGGCGTTCTCCAACAGGTACAGGGCGTCTTTCAGCCCCATGCCGGTTACGTCGGGCACGGCCCCTTTGGTTTGTTTTACCGGCTGCAGGGCTACCTGCTGCCGGTCGTTCACTTCTGCGCTCACCCAGTTGGTGCTGCTTACCTTGCCCTGCCAGGGCAGGTGCAGGGTGGTCAGTATTTCCTGCCACTCGCTGCCTTTGCCGGCTTTCAGGGCCAGCGCAGAATCTATCCGCACCGTGGTTTGCAGGGGTTTCTGTTTTTCCACTGCAATGGCGTACAGTTTGTCCGCCACTTCGCGGAACACCGGCCCTGCTACAGAAGCGCCGTAAAACCGCGCGGCGTGCGGTTTGTTCTTGATCACCACCACGCAGGTGTATTGCGGGTCATTGGCGGGGAAGTACCCGGCAAATGACGATTGGTAGATCTTGTCTGCATACCCCCGCTTGCCGTTGGCCACCAGCGCCGTACCGGTTTTGGCGGCAAAAGGATAGTAGGGGGTCCACAGCTTTTTAGCGGTGCCTTCCAGCACTACGCCTTCCAGCATTTTCTTCACCTGTTTCAGCGTGCTTTGGGAGCAGATGCTGTCCATCAGCACGGTGGGCTCAAATGCTTTTACTACCTGCCCGTATTCCTGGATGGTGTTCACGAGGTAAGGCTTCATCATTTTCCCGTTGTTGGCTACTGCATTATACAACATGCAGGTTTGCAGCGGGCTGATAAGCACCTCGTAGCCAAATGCCATCCAGGGCAGGGTGGTAGCGCTCCAGGTGCGGCTGGCCGTGTTCTTGATGATCGGGCGGCCTTCGCCTACCAGGTCGATGCCGGTAGGATGGTGCAGTCCCAGCTTTTTCAGGTGGGCCACAAAATCATTGGGCCGCTTGTAATAATATTGGTAAGCCAGCTTGGCCATGCCCACGTTGGAGCTTAGCTCAAAGGCCTGCTTAACAGTTACATTGGTACGGTGGTGCGGCTCGGAGTCATACACCGTTCTGCGCCCTACCTGCCAGCGCCCGTAGTTCAGGTCTACCGTGCCGTTAATGGTGGTGTACCTGTCTTCCAGCACAGCGATCATGGTAGCCAGCTTGAAGGTGGAGCCGGGCTCGCCTACCTGCAGGGCATAGTTCATATCCTCCCAGTAGCTGCCGTCCTTTTGGCGGCCCAGGTTGGCAATAGCTTTGATCTTGCCGGTCTTTACCTCCATTAATATACAGGTACCGTGCTCCGCTTCATTCTGCACCATCATGTTCATGAGGGCGGTCTCCACGATGTCCTGCATGTTTACATCGAGGGTGGTGATGATGTCGCGGCCGTTTTCCGGCTCTATATCATATCCTTCCACCGGTACGTAGGTGCCGCCAGCAATGCGGCGCATCAGCCTTTTGCCGGTCACCCCTTTCAGGTAATCGTTGTAGGTTCTTTCCAGTCCCACGTTCTGCGCATTTTTGCGGGCCAGGCCGATGGTCCTGTTGGCCAGCAGCTTGAAGGGGTTGATGCGTTTGTTCTTTGTTTCCGCGATCATGCCGCCTTTATTGGGCCCCAGGCGGAACATGGGGAAGCCGCGCAATTCCCTGAACTGGCTGAAGGGCACGTCGCGCTTCAGGAGGTAGTAGCGGTCCTTGCTTTTATACCCTTCCCGCAGCAGTTGTTTGTACTCGCGTTTGCTGCGGTCGCCAAACAGTTGGGAAAGGTAGTAGGCCAGCGAGTCCACGTTCTCTTTAAATATCCTGCCGTCGTGCTCGCGCAGGCCGTCCGCCGCAAAATCCACCCGGATGTCGAAATAGGGAATGGAAGTAGACAGCATCCTGCCTTCCTCGGAGTAGATGGTGCCCCTCTCCGCGGCCAGTGATACATAGCTGGTATGCAGGCTATCCGCCATGCCGCGCCAGTAGCCGCCCTCCACGTTCTGGAGGATGAACACTCTGGCCAGTATGACCACGCCAAACAGCACCATGCCGATGAAGCACAGGTATACGCGCCATAATATGTCCTTCTTGACTTCCATGTTCTATTTATGAAGTATGAAGTAAGAGGTAGGAAGTATGATTATTGCGTTTTGCTACTTTTCTACCTCTTATTTCCTATCTTCTATTTCATATTTGCGAAGCAGTGTGCAGGAGTTATGATAATGTACACTTTCTTACTTCCTACTTCTTACTTCCTATTTCAATTTTCTGCGGTGGATTATTGAGCGGTTTCAATCCCAGCGGCTCTACTGCCTTGCTCACTTCGCTCATTTTGCTGCGGAACATCAGTTCACTTTTCACGTTCAGGTATTCCCAGCGCAGCTCTTTTATTTCCCTGCCCAGCTTGTTGATACGCCGGATCTTCTTTTCCGCCAGGTGGCTGTTGGCGATGTACACCAATGCCAATGCGCTGAGGAACAGGATAAAGGGCATGTTGTGCACCAGCGCCCGGTAGTTGATGCGCAGGCGCCATTCTTTTTTCTGCTCCGGCAGTTCCGGTATGGTATCCGGGCTTTCCTGCTGATTAATATCGATCGCTTCTGGCTCCATCACTTTTTTAATTATTTGATATGCAGCTATGCAGATGCGCAAATGAATAGGATGTTGTCAATCATTTGTCCATCTGCAGGTCTGCACCATTCACATACTGGTTTAGATCCTCTCCGCTACTCTCAACTTGGCGCTTCTGGCTCTTGGATTCAGCTTAAGTTCCGCGGCGCCTGCAATAATTGGTTTTTTGGTAATCAGTTTAAAAATCTTAGGGGGAATGTCGGTGGTGAAAGCGTAGGATGTGTCCTGGACCTCGAAATTTCCAGTTTTCATGAAATTTTTCACCAGCCGGTCTTCCAGCGAGTGGAAGGTGATAATGGCCAGCCTGCCGCCAGGCTTTAATACCTGGGTAGATTGCAGCAGCAGTTCTTTCAGCGCCCCCAGCTCGTCGTTCACCGCAATGCGCAGGGCCTGGAACACCTGTGCCAGGTACTTTTGCGGATTGCCTTTTACGATGGGCTGTATCAGGGACTTGAATTCGCTGATGGTGCGCATGGGATGTGTTTTGCGCTGCTGTACAATGGTTTTGGCCAGTGTACGGGCGTTGGTCACCTCCCCGTAGTCCTGGAAGAGCAGGTGCAACTGCGGTTCCGTGTAGGTTTGCAGTATCTGCGCTGCTGTGAGGGGGGAACGTTGGTCCATCCGCATATCCATACTGCCTTCAAAGCGGGTGCTGAAACCTCTGTCCGCTGTGTCAAACTGGTAGCTGGATACGCCCAGGTCCGCCAGTATGCCATCCACTTCCGTGGCCCTGTGCAGTTTCAGGAAACGCTGCAGGTGCCGGAAGTTTTGCTGGATAAAGATGACGCGGCTGTCCGGTATGCGGTTACGGTAGGCATCTTCATCCTGGTCAAAGACCAGCAGCCGGCCCTGCTCGTTCAGTTGCGCCAGTATGGCCCTGGCATGGCCGCCGCCGCCAAAGGTTGCGTCCACATAAGTGCCGTCAGGGCGTATCTGCAGGTGCTCAATGGCTTCCTGCAGCAGTACGGGCAGGTGATATTGGTGTCCATCTTCCATGTGTGTTTCCTATTTGAAGAAGGAAGTATGAAGTACGAGGTATGATGATCGTGCCCTTTCCTACATCCCGCTTCCTGCATCCTGTATCCTACTTCCTACATCTGACCTCCTGTCATTACCTGTTGCGCCAGATCACTGAAGGCCCCTGGTGAGAAATTTTCAAAGAACTCCTGGTACTTACTTTTATCCCAGATCTCGATCTTGTTCGTTGCCGAAGCCAGCACAATATCTTTTTCCAGGCTGGCATGCGTCATCAGGTTTTTGGGAATCAGCAGCCGCCCCGCGCTGTCCAGTTCCAGAATAGTGGCGCCGTTCAGAAAATAGCGGCGGAATTCTCTAACTTTCGGATCAAAATCGTTCAACTTGCTGATACGTTCAAAAATGGGCTGCCATTCATTCATCGGATACAAGGTCAGACACTTTTCAAACCCCCTGTTCAGCACAAACTGCTCCCCGGCGCCTTCTGCCAACTGCTTTTTAAAGCCAGCAGGTAGTAGAAAGCGCCCTTTTGCGTCCAGCGTTGCTTCATATTCTCCCAGAAAACCAACCATACAGTGGGGCGAAAGTCCTTGAAATCCATTTTCTAACACAAAATAACACTTTTTCCCACTTTTTAACGAAAAAATGAATTATAAATTTTTTCCACAGCAGGGAATTGCCTGAAACCAAGGTTTTGCACAGGGTGAGCCCGGGGGAGATGTGGATAGTTGAGGCTGTATTGTTAATAACCTGTTGAAAACGGTATATAAATTGTGGATAATGGCTGATTGCCCCTGAAACCTCCGCAGGCTGCCTTTCCCGCCAGACGGCCTGCTGACAAGTAATTACAAATCAATTTTTTGCAAAATTTTAACAACGGCCAATATTGTCCGGCCTTACATTTACATTTAATTCTTAACTTTGCCCTTCTTTTATGCGGAAATTTTTATTATACATCAGTCTCTTTGCCCTGGTTGCCACCGTTGCCTGTAATAATGAGCTGCGCAGGATCGAGAAAAGTAAAGACTTTGAGCGGAAGCTGGCTTATGCAGACAAGCTTTACAAGAAGAAGAAGTACACCCAGGCCCAACTGTTGTATGAGGAGCTGTTTCCCGTATACAAAGGCACGGACAAGTTTGAGCCGATCTATTACAAGTACGCCTACTGTTCCTATTATGTAAAGGACTATGTGCAGGCGGCCTTCCACTTCAAGAATTACCTGGACGCTTTCCCCAACAGCCCCCACGCGCTGGAGGTGGACTATATGCAGGCTTACTGCTACTATAAACAGTCGCCCCGGGTATCACTGGACCAGACCAATACTGTAAAGGCGATCTCCGCCATGCAGACCTTTATCAATAACTACCCTACATCCGACAAAGTAGCGGAGGCCAACCTGGTGATAGAGCTTTGCCGCCGCAAGCTGGAGAAAAAGGAGTATAACAGCGCAGAGCTGTACTACAACCTGGGATATTATAAGGCCGCTGCCATCGCTTTCAAGAACCTGCTGCGCAACTACCCGGACTCCGACAAGAGCGACGGCTATAAGTATATGGCTATCAAGGCTTATTACGATTATGCGAAGAACAGTGTACTGGAAAGGCAGAAAGAACGTTATGAGGAAGTGGTAACCGAGTACCTGGACTTTGCCGACCATTATCCCAACAGCAAGGTTAAGGACGACGCCGAACGGTACTATGGCATGGCCCAGAACAATATCAAGGACCTGGACAACCAACTGGCGCGCATCGAAAAGGAGCGCGCACGCCGGGCCAAAGCCGCAAAGGCAGACAGCACCAGCCGCAGCACTATCAACGAAACGATCAACACGCTTAATAATTCTGATAACAAAAACTAAAGCTACCGGACAATGAGCAAAATAAAGAGAGGTCTTACCAGTAGTATCAACCCCTGGGTGGAGACCAAAAATACCACAGAGATCAAAGGTAAAACCGGCAACCTGTACGAATCCATTGCCGTGATCGCCAAGCGCGCCAACCAGATCAACATATCTGTGAAGGAAGAGCTGCACTCCAAGCTGGAGGAGTTTGCCAGCCACACGGACAACCTGGAGGAAGTGCATGAGAACAAAGAGCAGATAGAAATATCCCGCTTTTATGAAAGAATGGCCAACCCGGCTATTCAGGCTACACAGGAGTTCCTGGAAGACAAGATCTACTTCCGCAGGAATGATGATGACCTGTACAGTTGATCAGCACAAATAAGTTGGCAGTCATTCGTTTACGGCCCGCCGTCATGAATAGCCGGCTGTATACGGAAGACTATCCACTACCGGTAAGGGCGGCAGAACGATTTTTTTCTGCCGCTTTTGTTTTGTAGCTTGCTTTGTTAAGTCTGCATATATCACAACATGTTACAAGGAAAAAAGATCCTATTAGGCGTATCCGGCAGCATTGCTGCATACAAGGCGGCCTCCCTCGTCCGCCTGCTGATAAAAGAAGGCGCCCAGGTAAAGGTGGTGATGACCGCCGCCGCCTGCGATTTTATCACTCCTTTAACGCTGTCCACTTTATCCAAACAGGAGGTATTACGGGATATCAATGATAACCAGAGCTGGAACAACCACGTGATGCTGGGCCGTTGGGCAGACGTGATGCTGATTGCCCCGGCTTCGGCCAACACCATCGCAAAAATGGCGCAGGGGCTGTGCGATAACCTGCTGCAGGCCGTATACCTGTCCGCCACCTGCCCGGTGCTGTTTGCGCCGGCCATGGACGAGGACATGTGGCATCACCCTTCCACGCGTGCCAACGTAGAAAAATTATTGTCATATGGTCACCGGATGCTGCCCGTGGAAAGCGGGGAACTGGCCAGTGGTCTTACCGGGGAAGGCCGCATGGCGGAGCCGGAGCACATACTGGAATTCCTGCAACAGCATTTTACCGCACCCGCCACCGCCGCGCTGCCCCTGAAAGGAAAGCTGGCGCTGGTAACCGCCGGCCCCACCGTGGAGCCGATAGACCCGGTGCGCTTTATCAGCAACCGCTCCAGCGGGAAGATGGGCATTGCTGTGGCCGACGCCCTGGCCCTGGCCGGCGCCACCGTAAAGCTGGTGCTGGGCCCTACCCGTTATGCCCCCACCGTGCCCGGCGTGGAGACCATACACGTAAAAACGGCGGCGGATATGTTCAATAGCTGCATTGCCAACTACCCGATGTCCGACATTGTGGTGATGGCGGCGGCTGTAGCGGATTACCGGCCCAAAACCGTGGTGGACACCAAGATCAAGAAAGGCGCGGAGGACGGGCTGACCCTGGAGCTGGAAAAAACGCATGACATCCTGCGCACCCTGGGCAATAACAAGGGGCAGGACCAGTTGCTGGTAGGTTTTTCACTGGAAACCAACAACGAGAAGGAATATGCGTTGAAAAAGCTGCACGAAAAGAACCTGGACCTGGTAGTACTGAACTCCCTCAAAGATGATGGCGCAGGCTTTGACCATGACACCAATAAAGTGACCCTGTTTGACCGCCTGGGCAGGGAAACTGCGCTGCCGCTCAAAACCAAGCTGGAAGTGGCGCAGGATATCGTATCGGCTATAATTGAATTGCAAAATGGATAAAAAGCAAAAGGCAGAAAGCAGAAAGCAAAAAGCTCAAAATGCCACGCATAGCAATGTAGCGCCTATATTAAGTGTTAGCAACAGTAACAATAATGGCTACCCTATATTACCGGTATCAGGTTTTCGACGTTATATCCACCTGAAGACCACTCTGGCTTTATGCTTTATGCTTTGGGCTTTCGGCTTGAAAGCCCAGGAGATCAGGGCTAATGTGACCGTGGTGGCCAACCAGGTGACCGGCGTAGATAAAAAGATATTTACCACCCTGCAAAACGCTATCCGGGAATTCCTGAATAACCGCCGCTGGACCTCCGACGCCTATACGCCCGCAGAAAGAATAGAATGCAATTTCCTGCTGAACATACAGCAGGAAATAGGCACCAACGCTTACAAGGCGGCCCTCACCATACAGGCTACCCGCCCGGTGTACAACTCCGGCTACGTGACCAGCCTGCTGAATACCCAGGATAACAATGTGGCTTTCCGCTACGTGGAGTTCCAGCCACTGGAATTCAGCGATAACCGCGTGGTGGCCAACGACCCGCTGGTGTCCAACCTTACGGCAACGCTGGCTTACTACGTATACATCATACTGGGGCTGGACTACGATTCCTTTTCGCCCCGCGGTGGAGACGCTTTTTTCAAAAGGGCGCTGAATATTGTGAACAATGCGCCGGACGGCAAGGACATTGCCGGCTGGAAAGCATTTGAGGGTAACCGTAACCGGTACTGGCTGCAGGATAACCTGCTCAATGCCAAGTTCAGCCGGTTTCATGATGTGATGTACCAGTACCACCGGCAGGGCCTGGATGAAATGTACGACAACATCAACAAGGGCCGCAGCGTGATCATGAACTGCCTGAACATGCTGTACGCCATTCACCAGGATGTGCCCAACTCCATGCTGCTGCAGGTGTTCTTCACCGCCAAGTCGGACGAGCTGCTGAAGATATTCGCCAAAGCGCCCCCGCAGGAAAAGAGCCGCGCGGCGCAAATGCTGGCCCAGATGGACGTAACGAACGCCAACAAATACCAGCAGATGAAATAAGGGAAAGGTAATGAACGGAATAAGGAACGATATACGAAAAATAGCGGTGGTATGCCTGCTCCTGTGCGTCGCCGCCTGCGGCATGGCGGACCGTGTGCCGGAGGGAGTGCTGCCCAAGGAAGCCATGCGCGACATACTGGTGGACATGAACCTGGCAGATGCGCACAGCTACGACGTCAGCCCCATGCGGGGCGGTCCCCTGCCGGACTCCGTGCGGCAGGTGCAGGTAAAGGAATACTACCGGCAGATACTGGACCTGCACGGGGTATCCGTGAAAAAGTTCATGGACAGCTACCACTATTATGAATCTCACCCGGACCGGCTCAAGGAAGTGTATGAAATGATGCTGGAGTCCATTGCGCAATACCGGCGCATACAGGAGGCTGAAGAAAGAAAGGAGCAGTATGCTGCTGACCCGGGGCGTTTTTTTCCATATCCGGAGAATACTGTAATTTCAAAAAAACAAGATACCATCCTGCCTTTTCTGAAAAGGCGGCGCTAACCCTTTAAAACACCAAAACATGAACAAAGTTGTGGCGAATGCCGATGAAGCCCTGCATGACGTGCCCGATGGCGCCGTGCTGATGCTGGGCGGTTTCGGGCTATGCGGTATCCCTGAAAACTGTATTGCAGCCCTGGTGCGCAAGGGCGTGAAGCAACTGACCTGTATCTCCAACAATGCCGGCGTGGACGATTTTGGTCTGGGCCTGCTGCTACAGACCCGGCAGATCAAAAAAATGCTTTCCTCCTACGTGGGGGAGAATGCCGAATTTGAACGGCAGTTGCTGAGCGGCGAGCTGGAAGTAGACCTGATCCCCCAGGGCACCCTGGCTACCCGCATACAAATGGCCGGTATGGGCATACCTGCTTTTTTCACCCCCGCCGGCTATGGCACCGAAGTGGCCAACGGCAAGGAGGTGCGCGAGTTCAACGGGAAGCATTACCTGATGGAGCTGGCCCTGCACGCCGATTTTGCCATGGTAAAAGCCTGGAAGGGAGATACCCTGGGCAACCTCGTGTTCCGTAAAACCACCCGCAATTTCAGCACGTCCATGGCCAAGGCCGGGCAGATCACCATTGCAGAAGTAGAGCACCTGGTAGCCCCCGGCGAGCTGGACCCCGACCAGGTACATGTGCCCGGCATCTATGTGCACCGCATTTTCCAGGGAAAGAACTATGAGAAGCGGATAGAAAGGAAAACGGTGAGGATGCAGTAACGCGGATGTTCTTAATTCCTATTTCTTACTTCTTAATTCGTACTAATTTATGCCTTTAGATAAATATGGTATAGCGAAAAGAATAGCGCAGGAGCTGGAGGATGGTATGTATGTGAACCTGGGGATCGGTATTCCTACGCTGGTATCCAACTTTATCCCGGCCGGCATCTCCATTATGCTGCAGTCGGAGAACGGGATGCTGGGCATGGGCCCTTACCCCACCGAAGCCGAAATGGATGCGGACCTGATCAATGCCGGCAAGGAAACGGTGACCCTGCTGCCGGGCGGCTGCTTTTTTGACTCTGCCGAGAGCTTTGGCATGATACGCGCCGGGAAGGTGAACCTCACGGTACTGGGCGCTATGGAAGTGGCAGACAACGGCGATATTGCCAACTGGAAGATACCCGGCAAAATGGTAAAGGGCATGGGCGGCGCCATGGACCTGGTAGCCTCCGCCCAAAACATCATCGTGGCGATGATGCACACCAATCCCAAAGGAGAAAGCAAGCTGCTGCCTCAATGTACCCTGCCGCTCACAGGGGTGCGCTGCGTAAAAAAGATCGTAACGGACCTAGCGGTGCTGGATGTTACACCGGCCGGGTTTAAGTTACTGGAGCGGGCCCCCGGCATCAGTGTGGAGGAGATACAGGCCAAAACCGCCGGGCGGCTGATAGTGGAAGGGGAAGTAAGAGAGATGGAGATTTTTTCGTAACTTAACATACTTACAACCTGTCACATAAAAAGCGTTCGAAGTGCAAGTTGGTTTTATATGTTATAACGGAAGATTCGTCCCCGGATCAGAACCTATTTTGACAGCAGACAACCGTTCCTTTCGATATGGAGACGGATGTTTTGAAACCATGAAGGTTTACCAGGGCCAGGTAATGCTGGCCGATCTGCATATTGAGCGGCTGCTGACCAGCATGAACAGGCTGCATTTTGAAGTGCCGCCCCACTACACAAAAGAATACTTCACCGAATTGATCACGGAACTATGCGCCATGAACGGCGTATCCCGGCTGGCCAGGGTACGGCTGACCGTGTTCCGGTCCAACGGCGGTTTTTATGAGCCAGTGGATAATACGCCGAATTTCATCATACAGTGTGGGGAGCTGAGCCGGCGCATATTTGAGCTGAATGAGAACGGGCTGAGCATAGACGTGTTCCCGGACGCCCGGAAAAGCAGCGATAAGCTGTCCAGCATCAAGTCCAATAACTGCCTGGCCTATGTAATGGCCGCCATGTTTGCCCGGCAGCAGATGCTGGATGAAGCCATCCTGCTGAACCACCATGGCCGGGTAGCAGATACCACCAATGCCAATATATTTATGGTGCGGCACCAGCGGCTTATTACCCCCCCGCTGTCCGAAGGCGGGGTATGCGGCGTAATGCGCAAATACCTGCTCCGCACCGAGCTGCCCTTCCGTATTGAGGAGCGCCCGCTTACCATCAGCGACCTGGAAAATGCCGATGAGATCTTTCTCACCAATGCTATTTACGGTATCCGCTGGGTGGGACTTTTCCGCGAAAGCAGCTATGGCAATGCCACCGCCGCTATTTTACACGAGCTGCTGTTTGAAGGAGTGATTTAAACAGCAGCTTTCATCAGCCGGTCTACCGCCGCATGACCTGCTGTTCCCAGGTCCAGGCTGAAATCATTTACATACAGGTCTATATGCTGGCGCATTACCTGCTCGTCCATTTCCTGCGCATGTTGTTTTACATAATCAGACAGTTGCGGGTATTGCCCGTAAGCATACTGCAGGCTCTGGTGTATCAGGGCGTCTACCTGCTGCTGTACCGGCGCCGGCACATCCTTGCGGATAAAGATGCCGCCCAGGGGAATGGGGTTGCCCGTGGTGGTTTCCCAGAACTCGCCCAGGTCTATGATCTTTACCAGTCCCTTCTGCTGGTAGGTAAAGCGGTTTTCGTGGATGATCACGCCGGCATCCACCCGGCCCTCCAGCACGGCATTCTCAATATCGGAGAACAGCATCACCTCCTTGCGCTGTGCGCCCGGGAAGGCAATGGAGAACAGCAGGTTGGCGGTAGTATGCTCACCGGGAATGGCTATTGTACAGTCTTTCACCGCTTCCTGCGCAATAGGCTTTTTAGCGATCAGTAAAGGGCCGCAGCCTCTTCCCAGCGCGCTGCCGCTGTTCAGCAGCCGGTACTGCTCCCGTACTTTCAGGTACACGGCAAAGCTTAGCTTGGTGATGGCCAGCCGGCCCTCCAGGGCCCATTTGTTAAGGGTTTCCACATCTTCCAGGGCCGTGTCAAAGCGAATGCCGTTCGTGTCGATCTTGTTGTTCACCATCGCATCGAAAATGAAGGTATCATTCGGGCACGGTGAGAATCCTAAGGTTAAATGCATAGATTTCATACTTCTTACTTCTTACTTCCTGCTTCCTATTTCTTCCACATATTTAATAAGCGCACTATTCAGTGTCTCCACTGCCAGCGGAATGTTCCATTTGCTCTTGTCCCTTACCTCCACGTAATTGGAGATGCTGCGCAACTGCAGGAAGGGTACCTGCTCCTGCAGGCAGGCATAGTGGAAGGCGGCACCCTCCATGCTTTCTATGTCCGGCGCATATTTTTCCCGCAGCCGCGCTATCAGCGGCAGGCTGCCGCTTACGGTGTTCACGCTTACGCCGGCGGCTACCGGCATGACTGGCACCAGGGGCAGCCCGGAAAAGGTATTCACCAGCCCGGTGCCTTCAAAAGGCGGCGTGCCGGCAGTCCAGAGCCCGGTATCAAACAGGTCTTTAAAAGTACCGGCATCATCCACGCCCAGGTCTCCCAGTTGTTCCCGGCCTACCGTCACTACCTGGCCCAGGGGCCAGTCATGCCGGAAACTGCCGGCAATGCCAGCCTGCAGCGCGATGTCCGGCTTTTGCCGGACCAGTTGTTTGCCCAGGCGCCAGGCGGTATGCATGAGGCCGATACCCCCGATGCAGGTGTCAACCTGGCAGCCGCGGGGAGCGCCCCGGGTGGCCAGGTATTCCTGGAACGGCTTTATTTCCAATGATGTTGCGGCGATTACAAGTATGCGCATCTTTTAATACGTGCCGGGAATGTTATCATGCCCGGTTTCATCCTGTAAACTTACGGCCGTCTCCGGGATTAATGGTATTTTTGCGGAAAATTTTGATAAAGTAATGATCTATTTAACGCGTGTGGAGAATTTCAACGCAGCGCACAAATTATCCAATCCCGCGTGGAGCAAGGAGAAGAACCTGGAAGTATTCGGTAAATGTGCCAACGATAACTGGCATGGTCATAACTACGAGTTGCACGTCACCATAAAAGGCAATCCTGACAAAGAAACCGGTTTTGTTTTTAATGCGAAAACACTGGGCGATATCATTAAAGACACGATCGTGGAGAAGGTAGACCACCGTAACCTGAACCTGGATGTGGATTTTATGGCCGGAAAGTTCACCTCTGCGGAGAACCTGGCCATTGCCATCTGGGACGAGCTGGCCAGCCACCTGCCTGCGGAAGTACAACTGCATTGTATCAAGTTGTATGAAACGCCCCGCATTTACGTAGAGTATTACGGTGGCAAATAACCGGTATATGCTCCCAGGTCTGTGATCTGGATATTGGAATTTGGAATTTTACATTTTGCATAATGGCTTATAAAAAGATAGAAACATTTGATGAAAAGGTGACGTCCGGTCTTATTGACAATTACAGGGAATGCCTGGGGTTGATAGGGGAGGATGCCGACCGTGAGGGATTGCAGAAAACCCCCGAGCGCCTGGCCAAAGCCATGCAGTACCTTACACAGGGGTACCAGTTGGATGCCAGGGCCATCCTGAGAGGGGCTAAATTCACAGAAGCCTACAGCGAAATGGTGATCGTAAAGGATATAGAGCTATACTCCCTGTGCGAGCATCATATGCTGCCGTTTTTCGGCAAAGCGCATGTAGCCTATATACCCAATGGTTATATTACGGGACTTAGCAAGATAGCGCGGGTGGTGGATGTATATGCCCGCCGCCTGCAGGTGCAGGAACGCCTGACGCACCAGATACTGGATGCGATACAGGAAACCCTGGAACCGCTGGGTGTAGCGGTGGTGATAGAGGCGCAGCACCTGTGCATGATGATGCGCGGCGTGCAGAAGCAGAACTCGGTGACCACTACCTCCGCGTTCTCCGGCCAGTTCGAGGACGGCCGCACCCGCTCGGAATTTATGCGATTGATCGGGAAATAATGGGTAGTAAGTTAGTAACAGATGTGCCATCCGCCAGCCGGCCGATGGCACATCTGATTTATTATTATATTTAATTGATTTATATTTAATTTGCTCATTTTTTCACCTTTTGTAAAAGTTATTGTACTTAAATCACAAGAGTAATGAAGCACGCTTACGTATTTCCCGGCCAGGGATCACAATTCCCGGGAATGGGAAAACACCTGTACGAAACCAGCACCAAAGCAAAGGAACTTTTTGAGCAGGCCAACGAAATACTGGGTTTCCGCATATCCGATACCATGTTCTCCGGTACGGAAGAAGACCTGAAACAGACCAACGTTACACAGCCGGCCGTTTTCCTGCATGCCGTGATCGCCTTCCTGGGCATAGAAAATGCCCGTCCTGATATGGTGGCCGGCCACTCCCTGGGCGAGTTTTCGGCCCTGGTAGCCAATGGCGTATTGTCTTTCGAGGACGCCCTGCGCCTGGTATTCATCCGCGCTACGGCCATGCAGCGCGCCTGCGAAAAGCAGCCCTCCACCATGGCTGCCGTGCTGGCCCTGGCCGATGAGAAAGTAGAAGAGATATGTGCCGCCGTAAGCAGCGAGACCGGCGAGATCGTAGTGCCGGCCAATTACAACTGCCCGGGGCAACTGGTCATTTCCGGTACTATCAACGGCATTAACATTGCCTGTGAAAGAATGAAGGCTGCCGGCGCCAAAAGGGCTTTGGTGCTGCCGGTAGGGGGCGCTTTCCACTCACCCTTAATGGCCCCTGCCAAGGAAGAGCTGCAGTCCGCCATTGAGCGCACCACTTTCAATACGCCTTCCTGCCCGGTATACCAGAACGTGGTGGCCCGGGCCGTAAGCGATCCTGCACAGATCAGGCAAAACCTGATCGACCAGTTGACCGGCGCGGTAAAATGGACGCAGTCCGTGCAGGCCATGGTGGCCGACGGCGCTGCGCAATTCACGGAAGTAGGTCCGGGTAAAGTGCTGCAGGGACTGATCGTGAAGATACACAAGGAAGCAACGGTGGCAGGAGTTAATTAATGTGCGGATGTGTAGATGTGCAGCCATGTGCGTCTACACATCAATGCTCGCATTCCACCATTCCTTATCATATTTCGCGTGGTATTTATCGTAAAAACGAATGGCGGGCTCATTCCATTCCAGCACCTGCCAGGTAATGCCGTTGAACTGCTTTTCCCTGGCTTCCGTTATCAGCCTTTCAAACAGCAGCCGGCCGATGCCTTTGCCCCGCCAGCTTTCCGTTACCACGATGTCTTCCAGGTACATGCGGCAGCCTTTCCAGGTAGAGTAGCGGGTATAGTACAGCGCAAAGCCGGTGATCTGCTCCTGCCCGTTTTCCGTAGTGGCGGCCACAAAGGCTTTCCATACGGGCGCAGGGCCAAAACCGGCCGCTTCAAAATGTTCCGGGCTTACCGTTACCTCCTGCGCAGCCTTTTCATATGCCGCCAGTTCCCTGATCAGCTCCAACAGCCGCGGGCAGTCTTCCTTTCGTGCATCCCTGATCGTTACACTCATATGCAGATGATTTTCAGGCACCAAAATACAATATCCTTCCCTGTCTAAAACGGTATATTTGCCTACCGGCATTAAGCCGGTAGCGTTATGGATACTACTTCCTTTTATGCCGGCGTTCCCAGGCACCTGGTAGCGGTGGACTGTATTATTTTCGGTTTTGAGAACGACCGGCTGAAACTACTGATCATACAACGCAAGGTACATCCCAGGCTGGGAGAGTGGTCGCTGGTGGGTGGCTTTGTTCAGGAGCAGGAAAGCACCGCCGATGCCGCCGCCCGCGTGTTGCGGCAAACCACCGGCCTGCAGCACATCTACATGGACCAGTTGAGCTGTTACGGGGAAGTGGAGCGGGACACCGGGGCCAGGGTGATATCCATTGCCTACTATGCCCTGATCCGTATCATGGAGCATGATCATATATTGTCGGAAGGGCATGGCGCGCACTGGCTGGAGCTGCACCAGATACCGGAACTGATCTTTGATCACGGCAGGATGATAGCCGACGCCCTTAAAAAGCTGCGGGATAATGCGCATTTCCACCCCATCGGTTTTGAGCTGCTGCCGGAAAAGTTCACGCTGTCGCAATTGCGCAGCCTGTATGAAGAGATCTACCAGCATGAGCTGGACAAACGCAATTTTCGCAAGAAGATCCTTTCTATGGGCATCCTGGAAAAGCTGGAGGAAAAGGACAAGACCACCTCTAAAAAGGGCGCCCATTTATACCGCTTTGATAAGCAACAGTATGAGCAGCTCGCAAAGCGGGGCTTCGTGTTCGAGATATAGCCCCTACTGTTCATGTCCTTTTTTTCCCTATTTTCATATCATATTTGTTTTTACATAGAAATTGTTTGGCATATTTTGGATCCACACAGTGAAAGAAAAGCGACACCACACCATAAAAGCATATTGATTGGATCGCATTCGATGTTGTAATACAATACGGAGGGGAGCATTATGTATTTGGCTGTTATGCCTGGCAGCATTGTTACACGCCCAAAGCAGTGAGATCAACGGGTGGAAGGCCCGGTTGCCCCGGTTGACGGACAGTGCGCGTTACGTGGACGCACTGAACCGCCTTTCTTTGCTTTACCTGCCGCAAAACCTCGATACCGCTTTCGGGTATGTAAACCAGGCCCGGGAAATTGCCGAACGCCAGGCCTATGCAAAGGGGAAGGCCGATGTATGGCGCAACCTGGGCAACTATTATGCCCTGCGCGCCAACAGTTACCTGTCTTACCGCTTTTACCTGGAAGCTTTGCAGGCCTATGAGGCCCTGGGCGACAGCGCTGCAGCGTGCCAGGTGCTGAGCAATATCGGCATTTACTATAAATACGCCGGGCAATTGCCTTCCGCGGTTCATTATACTGCAATGGCCATGGACAAAGCCAGCCGGCTGCGCCATGATTCCGTATATGCCGGTGTGCTGGTCAATTATTACTTTGTGCATATAGCCGATTCCGCCCGGCTGGATTCCGCGCAATGGGCGCTGGCAAAGGCACGCAGCATAGCGGAGCGGTATCACGATGAGCGCACCCTGCTGAATATGAGCAAGTATGAGGCCCATGAGCTGTTGCGCAGGGGAGATGCCGCCGGCGCCGAAAAACTGCTGCTGCAGGTTATCCGCAATGCCCGGGAGAACGGCTTTACCTACATTGCCATGTACGCCAGCGCCCAACTGGCGGGATATAAAGGTTATCTGCAACAGGCGGACTCCATGCAGTACAAGGTGGATATGGTAAACTACGGGATGGCCGGCGCTTACCGGGAAGTGATACTACCTATGGTCACCACCCTGTACAAATGGTACAGTGAGCATGGCCAGCAGGCAGCCGCCGCCCGGTACAGCCGCCTGATGCTGGATATCCTGGAAAAGGAGCAGGCCGCCAGAACGCAGGGCGAACTGGATTATACAGCCTACTTCATGCAGGGCCGCCGCCTGAATGCCTTGCGGCTGCAGCACCGCTCCCAGCAACAGCAGTTGGACAAAGAACTGCTGGAGAGCCGGCGCCGCCGCTATGTGCTGATTGGCATATACGCCCTGCTGCCCCTGGCCGCCCTGCTGCTGGCCTTCTTTTATTACGCTTATAAAAGGTCCCGGCAGCGTGCCGCCCTGCTGGCGGAAAAATACCGGGTGATCAGCGAAAAGAATGCACTGCTGAGCAGGCATGATGATTTCAAGAACAAGCTCATTTCCCTGATAGCGCATGATTTCAGGCAACCGCTGGTGCACCTCCTGGAGATCACCGATGTGCTGAGGGACAACCCGCTGGGGCAGGAGGAAACGGCTGCGCTGATGGTGAAGGTGGAACGTAACTCCCGGAACACCCTGCATACCTTTGACAGCATTCTCCGCTGGATCAACTCCCAGTTGTCCGGCTTTGTGTACCTGCCGGAGCAATGCGCGCCGGCAGCGCTGTTGCAGGAGGCTTTGGAGAGCCTGGCGGAAATGATCAGCGAAAAACAGTTGCAGGTAAGGGTTAGCATCCCGGACCACCTGCGGGTGATGGCGGAGCGGGAAATGCTGCAGTTTGTGCACCGCAATTTTATTCACAATGCCGTGAAGTTCTCCTCCCGCCGGGGCGCCATCAGCATTACAGCTACCGTGGCAGGCGGGCAGGTAACGGTAACCGTGGCGGATGAAGGCCCCGGCATACCCGCCGATATTTTGCCGCACCTGTTTGAATACCGGAGCAATGACCGTTCCGGGAAGGGAAAGCAGCAGGGCGCCGGCCTGGCCCTGATCATCTGCCGGGATTTTATGCAGATGATGAACGGATCGGTGCAGGCCGTCAATCAACCCGGCAGGGGCGCAGCCTTGTCGTATACCTTACCCCTTGTTAACTGATGATATGAGGCGGACCATCACATACCTGCTGCTCTGTTGCGGCGCCTGGCTTGGCAGCAACCGGGCAAACGCCCAGTCGGTAGAGATCGCGGATCTCCACCGCAGCCTGCCTTATGCCAAAGACAGCCTGGAGTACGTGGATATGCTGAACCAGTTGGGCATGTATCACCACCTGGGCAATGCAGACAGTTGTTTCTGGTTTGCCGTAAAAGCCAGGGAAATTGCCACCCGCCTGCAGTACAAAAAAGGGATGGCCGGCGCTTTAAAGAACCTGGGCATCTTTTATTCCCAGAAGCTTAACATACAGCAGGCCATTGCCTATGAGCAGGAGGCGCTGGAACTGTACCGCCAGGCCGGCGACTCCGCCAATGTATGCCACATCCTGAATAACCTGAGCATTGATTACGAAGAGAGCGGCGACACCGCGAGGGAACATGATTACCTGCGGCAGGCCATGTACGCGGGCAGCCGGCTCGACAACGATTCCATGTTCAGCCTGGTGCTCAGCAATTACATCCTGGAATATGGTAGTGACAGCACCCGGCAGGATTCCGTGCAATGGGCCTATCAAAAATTACAGGCCATTACCGCCCGCTACCCTTATTCCAGGGAATGGCTGTATGCGAAAATGTTTGAAGCCATAGAGCTGGTGAAAGATGGCCGGGGCCGCCAGGGCGAGCAACTGATCCATGACATTGCGGATACTGCCATCCAGAAGGGATTCCTGCACCTGGCCATTGCAGCGTACTTCCGTATAATCGATGATTTTATTCCTCTGGGCTATAATGCCGACAGCATGGTCTATACTGCCAGGATATTTCGCCTGGCGGAAAGGGCAGGGTATTACGATATCATGATGTCCGTGCTGCCGTCCCTGTACCGGCATTATGCGGGCCGGCAGGACAGCCGCCATACTGCTTACTATGGCAATGCCATGTTACAATTGGCCAGGCACCAACTGGGTTTGCGGAAAAGCAGCCAGGAGATCAACTATATGCGCTATTTCCTGAAGGAGCAGGAAATGAGGTCCCTGCAGTTGCAGAACCAGGTGCAGCGGCAGGCTATTGAGCAGAGCAACCTGCAGCAGGCTAACCGCCGGCTGCTGATATGGGGCCTGTCCGGGCTGTTGTTGCTGCTGCTGGTCGTGGCCGCTGTTTACTATCGGTTTTACCGCGCTTCGTGGCAGTATGAGCGCCGCCTGGCCGCCATGAACATTACCATTGCCGAAAAGAACCGGCAGCTCAAGGCCAACGATGATTTCAAGAACAAGCTTATTTCCGTGGTGGCGCATGATTTCCGCAACCCGCTCAACAATATTATCCGGATGGCCGCTTTGCTGCAAAGCCGCTCACTGAGCCGGGAGGAGATGATGCGGATCATTGAGCAGGTGGAAACCGCATCCGGTAAAACGCTCGCTGTTTTTGACAGCATCCTGCGCTGGATCAAATCACAGTTGTCCGGTTTTGTTTACGCGCCCGCACCTTGCCCCGTGAATGCGATGATGACGGATGCCCGGCAAAGCGTGCAGCAGGCCGCTGCTGAAAAGCAGGTAAGCATAGCCATTGAAGTACCGGACGACATACAGGTAGCAGCGGAGCGGGAAATGCTGCAGTTTGCGCACCGCAGCCTGTTGCACCACGCAGTAACGCTTGCCGCGCAGCAGGGCCGGGTGGTCATTACCGCGCAGGAGGCGGCCGGCGCCGTTAAAGTGCTGGTAACGGTGCCACAGGTAATTGCCGGCACGGCAATGTCCGGGCACCTGTTCGGGTACAGGGGCACCGCTTATTACCAGCAGCACAAACCGGATGATGCGGAGCTGGCACTGATCATCTGCCGCGACTTTATGGATAAAATGGGGGGGCATATCAGCGCCCGCCGGGAGGGAGAGGGGATGGTATTCGAGTATGAGTTGCCATCATTTCATTAATATGCGGATGTGCAAATGCGCACATCCGCATATTAATTATTTCGGATCATACGCCCACCTGATATAGCTGGCGCCCCAGGTAAACCCGCCGCCAAAAGCAGCCAGCACCAGGTTGTCGCCTTTTTTCAATTGCTTTTCATAGTCCCACAGGCATAAGGGAATAGTGCCGCCGGTGGTGTTGCCGTATTTCTGGATGTTGACCATCACTTTTTCATCCGGCAGGCCCATACGGTGAGCGGTGGCGTCTATAATGCGTTTGTTGGCCTGGTGCGGTACCAGCCAGGCTACGCTGTCGGCCGTGAGCTGGTTGCGCTCCATGATCTGGTGCGCCGCTTCAGACATATTGGCTACGGCGTATTTGAATACCATTTTGCCTTCCTGGTACACAAAATGCTCGCGTTGCTGCACGGTTTCCAGGGTAGCGGGACGGGCGGAGCCGCCTGCTTTCATGTGCAGGTACTCGCGGCCGTGGCCGTCGCTTTTAAGGATGCTGTCCAGCAGGCCGAAACCTTCGGTATTGGGCTCCAGCAGCACGCCGGCGCCGCCATCGCCAAAAATGATACAGGTGGTACGGTCGGTATAGTCAATAATAGAGCTCATTTTATCGGCGCCTATCACCATTACCTTTTTATACCGGCCGCTTTCAATAAAGCGGGCGCCGGTATCCAGCGCATATAAAAAACCGGAGCAGGCCGCGTTGATGTCAAATCCCCAGGCATTTTTGGCGCCTATCTTGTCTGTTACCACGTTGGCGGTAGCGGGAAAAACCATATCCGGGGTTACGGTCGCTACGATCAGCAGGTCTATCTCTTCCGGGCTGATGCCGCGCTTGCGGCATATTTCCAGGGCTACCGGCGCACATAACTCGGAAGTGCCCATGTCCGCCCCCTTTAATATCCTTCGTTCCTTGATCCCTGTGCGGGTGGTGATCCATTCATCCGTCGTTTCCACCAGCGTTTCCAGTTCCTTGTTGGTCAGTACATAGTCAGGAACATAGCCACCCACCGCTGTAATAGCGGCCGTAATTTTGCTCATATAATTGAATAGTTATTTTAAACAAGGCGTAAAAATACGATATTAAAAGAATTTCAAAAGTCTTAAGTTATCAGGCATAGTTCGTCGCCGCCGGTTCCGGTGATCACTTACGACTTTTTCCGTAAGTTTGTTCACTTATTAATCCTTATGATCGCTTATCTGAACGGAAAATTAACCCACAAATCGCCTGCCATGGTGCATGTGGAAGTGATGGGAGTTGGCTACGAAGTACAGATCAGTTTGAACACCTATTCCCGGATCCAGGGATTGGAGAACTGCAAACTGCTCACTTACCTGCATATTAAAGAAGACGCCCATACCCTCTATGGCTTTTTTGACGATGCGGAGCGTAATATGTTCCTGCTCCTGATAGGCGTATCCGGCATCGGTGCGGGCACGGCCCGGGTCATGCTGTCCTCCCTGCAGCCCGAGGACATCCAGCGGGCCATTGCTATGGAAAACGAAAAGATGCTGGAAAGCATCAAAGGCATTGGCGCCAAAACGGCTAAAAGAGTTATTTTGGAGCTGAAAGACAAGATAAGAAAGCATAAGGAAACAACCCCGCAATTATCTGTTGCATCAAACAATACATTGCAGGAAGATGCGTTAAATGCATTGGTGACCCTTGGCATAGCCCGTAACGTGGCAGAACAGGCTATACAAAGGGTCCTCAAGGCTGAACCACTATTGCAGGACCTGGAAGGGCTCGTAAAAAAAGCCCTGAAAAGTCTATAATTTTATTACCCTGACCTCTATAAAAACCTATTTCGCTTGGCAAGAAAGACATATTTTGGTGCTTTTGCAGTAATAGGCGTCGTATCTTTTTTTATTGTTGACACTGCCGCAAGAGGAAGTTCGGGAATTGGCCACAAGTATGTAGAATATCAAAAGACAGATACAACCGCTAAAGATACCAGACAGCAGAAAGATACCCTGAAATACCCCCTGGAGGACCGTCATGGCAACGGTATAACAGACCCTGTGCGGAACGCGATCGATCTGAAAGACCCTTCTAACATCAAAAGGTCCGTGGAATACGATCCCGTGACCCGGCAATATATCATCACCGAAAAGATCGGCGATCACTATTACCGGAACCCCACTTACATGAACTTTGACGAGTTCTATAAGCTGCAGTCCGAAAAGAGCGAGCAAAGCTACTGGCAGAAAAGAGCGTCCACCCTGGGCAACCTGAACCAGATAGGCTCCGGTCCCGCCCTGTACAGCGGCAGCAGCCTGTTTGACCGCGTATTCGGCGGCAGCAAGGTGGATATCCGCCCCCAGGGTAGCCTGGACCTTACCTTCGGCTACCAGGGCCAGAACATCAAGAACCCCGTGCTGGTAGAACAGGCCCGTAAGAACGGCGGGTTTGATTTCGACATGAACATCAACATGAACGTGACCGGCCAGATAGGGGACAAGCTGAAGCTGATCACCAACTACAATACCCAGTCTACCTTCGATTTTGAGAACCAGATAAAGCTGGAGTACACCGGCTATGACGATGAGATCATCAAGAAGATCGAGGCCGGTAACGTGAGCTTCCCGCTGCGCAGCCAGTTGATCTCAGGCGTACAGTCCCTTTTCGGTATCAAAACCCAGTTGCAGTTTGGCCGCCTGACGGTGACCAGCGTGCTGTCCAACCAGAAATCACAGAAGCAGAACCTGATGCTGAAAGGCGGTACCCAGGTACAGGACTTCACCATCCGGGCAGACGAGTACGAGGACAACCGCCACTTCCTGCTGGCGCAGTTTTTCCGGGATACCTTCAATTACGCCATGTCCAACCTGCCCATTATCCGCTCCCTTTCCTACGTGAACAGGATAGAAGTATGGGTGACCAATAAAACCGGCGCCACCACCAACACCCGCGACATCGTGGGCCTGATGGACCTGGCGGAGCGCCGGCCCTACAATACCAACCTGCAGGTAACCGGCTCCCAACTGCCATCCAACGGTACCAACAACCTGTACAGCCAACTGGCCAACGACGGGGGCGCCCGCTACACCGGTACGGTGGTAAGCCGCCTGCTGGCCCTGGGCCTGCAACCGGTGCAGGAGTTTGAGAAAACATTCGCCCGCAAGCTGGATTCTACGGAATATACCCTGAACCGGCAACTGGGCTACATCTCCCTGAACCAGCAGTTGCAGCCGGACGAAGTGCTGGCGGTAGCCTACCAGTACAGTTACAATGGCCGGGTATACCAGGTGGGGGAGTTTTCCCAGGATGTGCCGCCGGACCAGAACAACAGCGCCAACCAGCAGATATTGTTCCTGAAACTGCTGAAAGCCACCTCCGCGCGTCCCAGCCTGCCCATCTGGGACCTGATGATGAAGAACATTTATTCTACCAACGCCTTCCAGTTGAACCGCGAGGACTTTAAGCTGGATGTGTACTATAAAGATCCCGGCACCGAGGACCGCGCGCCCAGCGACAAACGCTATATACCGGATGCGCAGGGCCAGTACGCCGGCGCGCCCATTATCACCATCCTGAACCTGGACCGCCTCAATAACCAGAACGACCCCCAGCCCGACGGGGTGTTTGACTATGTAGAAGGTTATACGATCAACTCACAGAACGGGCGTATTATGTTCCCGCAACTGGAACCCTTTGCAGAAGGGCTGCGAAAGGCCTTTGGCGGTGACCCCGCCCTGGAGAAGCAATACCTCTATCCCGTATTGTACGACTCCATCAAGGTGGTGGCGCAGCAGTTCCCGCAACTGAACCGTTATATACTAAGAGGCTCCTACAAGTCCGCCAACTCCTCGGAGATTTCCCTGGGCGGTTATAACATTCCTCCCGGCTCCGTGACCGTTACGGCCGGCGGGCAATTGCTGCGGGAGAACGTGGATTACGTGATAGACTATAACCTGGGCCGTATCAAGATCATTAACGGCGGGGTGCTGAACTCCGGCGTGCCTATCAATGTGCAGTTTGAGAACAATGCTTTGTTTGGCCAGCAGGTGCGCAACTACTTTGGCACCCGCCTGGATTACCTGGTGAACGACAAGCTGAGCTTCGGCGGCACCATGGTGCGCATGAGCGAACGACCCTATTACCAGAAGGTGAACTATGGGGATGACCCCATCAAGAATACCGTGGTGGGCCTGGATGTGAACTATAACTCAGAATGGAAAGGGCTGACCCGCCTGCTGGACAAGCTGCCCAACTACAGCACCACCACGCCTTCCAACATACTGTTTACCGGCGAGGTGGCCCGCCTGTTCCCCGGCCACAGCAAGCTGGTAAACGCCGCCGGCACCAACCAGGGGCAGGTGTTCATCGACGATTTTGAAGGCTCCCAGAGCGGCTACGACCTGAAGTTCCCGGCCACCAGTTGGGCCCTGGCCTCAACACCTGCCTACGCTACGGATGCCAACGGCAACATCCTGTTCCCGGAAGCCACCCTCCCTGATTCACTGGATTATGGCAAGAGCCGGGCAAGGCTGGCCTGGTATATCATTGAGCCTACCCTGCAGATACCCAGGTCACCCGGGCTACCCTCGAATATTACAACCAGGGAACAGTCCGACCCCAGGACACGCCTGGTCTACCAGAGAGAGGTGTTCCCCAACCGTTCTACGGACTTTGGGCAAAGCCAGCTCAGTACCCTGGACCTGGCCTACTATCCAACAGAAAGAGGGCCCTATAACTTTTCACACATGACTTCCGACGTGGAAGCCAGCGGGCGCCTGCGGAACCCGCAGCGGAAATGGGCCGGTATCATGCGGGCGATTGACAACAGCGATTTTGAGACCGCCAACGTGGAGTTCATCGAGTTCTGGATACAGGACCCGTTCATCAAAAATCCCAATAGCAGCGGTGGTCAATTGTATTTTAACCTGGGTAACGTATCTGAAGATGTGCTGAAGGATTCCCGCAAATTCTTCGAGAACGGCCTGCCGGACCCAAACCAGAATGCCAACCAACTGGATTCCTCCCACTGGGGCCGCATTCCCAAGTACCAGCAGCAGTTGACGCAGGCATTCGATAATGATCCCAACATCCGCTCTTACCAGGACGTGGGATATGACGGCCTGCGCTCTACAGCGAACGACAATGCGGAACGAATCTTCTACCGGGATTACCTGAACAAGCTGCAGGCCACCTTTGGCGCCAGCTCTCCCATTTACCAGCAGGCGCTGAACGACCCGGCCAATGATGATTACCACCATTACCGCGGCGAGGACTACGACCGGGCAGGTTTGGATATCCTGCAGCGCTACAAGCGCTTCAGCAACCCGGAAGGCAACTCGCCCGTATCCACCGGCAATTCCCAGTACTCTTCCGCCGCCACGAACATACCGGAGTCCGAGGACCTGAACCGGGACAACACCATGAATGAAACGGAGGAATATTTCCAGTACCGGGTAGAGTTGAAACCCAATATGGACGTAGGGGAGAATTACGTGGTGGACAAGATCACAGTGGATGTAACGCCACCGAATGATAGTGCTTACCAGGAAGTATGGTACCAGTTCAAGGTGCCGGTAAGCCAGTACGACCGCCGTGTGGGCAATATCCCGGACTTCAAGTCCATCCGCTTTATGCGTATGTTCCTTACCGGCTTCCAGGACTCCGTGGTGCTGCGCTTTGCCAAGCTGGAGCTGGTGCGCAACCAGTGGCGCCGCTACCTCTACAAGCTGCAGCCCGGCGATCCCGTGCCGGTGGATGAATCTACCAACTTTAACACTACCGCTGTAAACATTGAGGAGAACTCTTCCCGCAAGCCTATCCCCTACGTGATACCACCGGGCGTGGTGCGGCAGAACACCATCAGCACCAACAACACCACCCTGCAGTTGAACGAGCAGGCCCTTTCCTTACAGGTGTGTAACCTGCAGGACGGCGACAACCGCGGTATTACCAAGAACCTGGGCCTGGACATCCGCCAGTACAAAAGGCTGCAGATGTACGTGCACGCGGAGGCGGTAGACAATCCTACCTCCCTGAAGGACGGGGAGCTGCGCGCTATTGTGCGCCTGGGCAGCGATTTTGTGAGCAACTATTACGAGTATGAAATACCGTTGACGGTATCGCCCTGGTCCAACTCCACCGATGCCTACCAGATATGGCCCGAAGCCAATAACCTGGACCTGGAGCTGGCCAAGCTTACCCAACTGAAGCAAAGACGTAACCTCTGCGATACCTGTTCGCCTATTCTGCCCTACACGGAGCAGGACGGCAACAATTTTATGAGCGTGGTAGGTAATCCCAACCTGGGTGATGTAAGAACGATCTTAATAGGGGTATACAATCCCAAGAACGACGGGCTGGCCAAATGTACCGAGGTATGGTTCAATGAGCTGCGCCTGACAGACTTTGACGAGAAAGGCGGCTATGCGGCCACCGCGCGCATGGACCTGCAACTGGCAGACCTGGGCAGCATCAGCGTGTCCGGCAACATGCACACCGCCGGCTTTGGCAACGTGGACCAGCGGGTGAACGAGCGCTTCCGCGACAACTACCTGCAATACGACGTGGCGGCCAACCTGGACCTGGGTAAGCTGCTGCCCAAGAAAGCCGCCATTTCCATACCGGTGTATGCCGGTTACTCACAGTCCGTGAGCAACCCGGAATATGATCCGTATGATATGGACATCAAGCTGAAGGACAAGCTGCGTATGGCCCGGTCCGATGCGGAGCGGGATTCCATCAAGCGAGATGCGCAGGACTTTACCTCCATCAAGAGCCTGAACTTTACCAACGTGCGCAAGCTGAACCAGGGAAAGTCCAAGCTGCAGTTGTGGGACATCGAGAACTTTGACCTCAGCTATTCCTTTTCCCAGATCAACAGTCACAACCCGCTGATAGAGAATGATGTGCTGACCAAGCACCGCTTTGGGCTGGGGTATAATTTCGCCGGGCAGAGCAAGTTCCTGACGCCGTTCAAAAAGCTGTTCAAGAGCAAGTCCAAATGGCTGGACCTGATCCGCGACTTCAACGTGAATTATGTGCCCTCCATCATCAGCTTCCGGGCAGACGTGTCCCGGCAGTTTGGCGCTACCCGCATCCGCAACATAGGTGGCGACGGCACTTACAAGCTGCCTGAAACGTACAACAAGTACTTTACCTTTGACCGGTATTACGGCCTGAAATGGGACCTGACCCGCAGCCTTACCATAGATTTCAACGCGGTGAACAACGCCCGTATCGATGAACCGTCCGGCCGTATAGATACGGACGCGAAAAAGGACAGCGTGCGCAGCAACCTGTTCAAGGGCGGCAGAACCACCAACTATTTCCATTCCGCCAATGTCACCTATACCCTGCCCACCAGCAAGCTGCCCCTGCTTAGCTGGACCAACATTGCGCTGGGCTATAACACGGAATACCGCTGGACAGGCGCCTCCCGCCTGGCCCTGGAACTGGGTAACGCCATCGAGAACTCGAACAACAAAACCGTAACGGCCGAGTTCAAGTTTAATGAGCTGTATAACCGCTCCAGGTTCCTGAAAAAGGTGAACAGCACCGGGCGCTCCGGCGGCGGCAATAATAACCGCAATATGCAGGGCAACAACCAGAATATGCAGAACAACCAGCAGCAAAACAAGCAGCAGAAGAAGGACGATGAGGAGGAAGCCGAGATATCGCCGCTGCTGAAAGGCCTGCTGCGGCCCCTGCTGTCCATTAAGCGCATTGCCATCAACTATTCTGAAAATGCGGGTACCCGCCTGCCGGGGTATATAGACAGCACCAAGGTGCTGGGTATGAACTGGGCCTCCATGGCACCGGGCCTGGGATTTGTGTTTGGCGCGCAGCCGGACAAGGCCTGGCTGGATGATTTTGCCGCCAGGGGATTAGTTACCCCGGATACCCTGTTCAACATCCAGTTCCAGCAGCAGTTTACCCAGCGCCTGGATGCGCAGGCGCAACTGGAGCCGGTACCGGACCTGCGTATAGACCTGAACATTACCAAATCATTTACCAAAACGCATACGGAGCTGTTTAAGAATACCACGGACTCCCTGGGCAACGAGCTGGGCTTCCAGCACCTCAGCCCCTATGATGCCGGTGGTTTTGAGATCACCTACATTGCTATCAAAACCCTTTTTGGTAAGATCAACGCGGAGAACGGCATGTCTGAAACGTTTAGGAATTTTGAGAACTACCGTCAAACGATTTCCCGGAGGCTGGCGACTCAAAATCCCTACAACAGCATTCCGGGCACGCCTACCTATAATACCAAGGACCCGACCTATTACTACGGTTACAGCCGTTACGCGCAGGATGTGCTGATACCTGCTTTCCTGGCCGCCTATACCGGCAAGGACCCGGAAACCATCGGGCTGCTGAAGCAGAATAATTCCAATGTGCGCAGCAACCCGTTCAGCAATTTTATACCCAAGCCCAACTGGCGTGTTACCTATAACGGGCTTACCAAGCTGGAGCCTTTCCGCGATGTGTTTACCAACTTCGTGCTGTCGCATGCCTATACCGGTACGCTCAGCATGAACTCCTACAACACCGCCATGCTATACCAGGATCCGCGGCTGGCCGGCTATCCCGGTTTCATTGATACGGTGTCCGGCAACTACATCCCGTACTTCCTGGTGCCCAACCTGACGATGACGGAACAGTTTGCACCGCTGATCGGTTTTGACATGACCTTTACCAACAGCCTCAATGCGCGCCTGGAGTTCAGGAAAAGCCGTTCCCTGAGCCTTAGCCTGATAGACTACCAGCTCACGGAGCTGCGCTCCACGGAGATCATACTGGGCGCCGGTTACCGCATGCGCGGCTTCCCGCTGCCCTTCCGCATTGGCAAGGATGGCGGCAAAAAGCTGGAAAATGATATGAACTTCCGCCTGGACCTGAGCTACCGGGATGATAAAACGGTGAACAACCGCCTGGATGCCGACCTGGTGATACCCACCAGCGGACAGAAGGTGATCGGCATTATGCCTACTATTGACTACGTGGTAAATAACCGCCTGAACCTGCGCTTCTTCTACGACCGCAGGCAGACCATACCGGTGATCTCCACGGCCTATCCCATCGTGAACACCCGGGGCGGGATCACGTTACGGTTTATGCTGGCGCAATAGGAAATCCCAAATTCCAAAATGCAGGTAATCGTCCAATTACCGGTAACAGTTCAGTATTATTGATGGCCTGCCTGCATTTTGGGATTTGGGATTTGGAATTTTATATTCTGCACTACTCCTCCACCATCTCCTCAACGCCCAGCTTCAGGGCCCCGTTGGTCCAGGTCCTGATCTCATCACAGAGGCCGGGGTTGTCAGAAAGCCTCAGGCCGTAGGAGGGGATCATTTCCCTCAGCTTGCCCTGCCATTCAGGGGTGGCCATCTGGGTGGCGAAGCAGCGTTTCAGCAGGTCCAGCATGATGGATACGGCGGTGGAAGCGCCGGGCGATGCGCCCAGCAGGGCCGCGATGGTGCCGTCTGCCGCGCTTACTACCTCGGTGCCGAATTCCAGCACGCCGCCGTGCTCGGGATCTTTCTTAATGATCTGCACGCGCTGCCCGGCGGTTTCCAGTTCCCAATCCTCCATTTTAGCGGTGGGCACATAGGCCTTCAGGGCTTCCAGGCGGTCTTCGGGCGACTGCCGCACCTGCTCTATCAGGTAGCGGGTCAGGGGGATATTGTCGATACCCGCCGCCAGCATGGGGCGGATGTTGTAATACTTGATGGATAACGGCAGGTCCAGGAAAGAGCCGTATTTCAGGAACTTGGTGGAGAAGCCGGCGTAGGGGCCAAACAGCAGCGCCTTTTTACCCTCGATCACCCGGGTATCCAGGTGCGGTACGGACATGGGGGGGGCGCCTACAGCAGCTTTGCCATATACTTTGGCCGCATGTTGCTCAATCACTTCCGGGTTATTGCAGATCAGCCATTGCCCGCTCACCGGGAAGCCGCCAAAACCCTTGCCTTCCGGGATGCCGGATTTTTCCAGCAGGGGCAGCGAGCCGCCGCCGGCTCCTATGAATACAAACCTGGTGGTAACGGTCCGTTTGATGCCGGTAGTGGCGTTCCTTACCGTAATATTCCAGCGCCCGTCCTCGTCCTGCTCAATGTCGCGTACTTCGTGGGCGGTGTAGATGGTTACGCCCTCCTGTTCCCGCAGGTAATTGCACAGGCCGCGGGTAAGCGCGCCAAAGTTCACATCGGTACCGGCCTCCATGCGGGTAGCGGCCACCTGCTGCGCAGGGTCGCGGCCTTCCATTACCAGGGGCATCCATTGCGCCAGCAGGGAGGGGTCTTCGGAGTAGGCCATGTCCCCGAACAGCGGGTTGCTTTTCAGCGCCTCCTGCCGTTTTTTCAGGTATGCTACATTGGAAGCGCCCCATACAAAGCTGATGTGGGGGATCTGCCGGATAAAGCTTTCGGGAGATTTGATGTAGCCTTCCTGTACCAGGAAAGCCCAGAATTCCTTGGATACTTCAAAAGATTCAGCGATCTTGACGGCCTTGGAGATATCAATACTACCCTCCGGGCGCTCCGGGGTGTAATTCAGCTCGCAAAAGGCGGAATGACCGGTGCCGGCATTATTCCAGGCATCGGAACTTTCCCCGGCAATAACGTCCAGCCGTTCAAAGATATCGATGGTGATTTCCGGCTGCAGTTTCTTGAGCAACATACCAAGCGTAGCACTCATTATGCCTGCCCCAATTAACACAACATCAGGCGCTGCTTTTGAAGACATATCTATTTATAGCTTTTAAGCCTGCAAAATTAATACTTAATGATCAAAACTAAAACGGCCCCGGCTTTGTAGCCGGGACCGTTCCAAAATCTTTCTTCTACATTGCATACATCAACTGTAGCTGAGCGAGTAGCCCTTTTCGTCCGCCCAGTCCTTACGCATGGCCCAGCGGCCATAGTTGTTTTTCCGGGATCTGTCGGCGTAAAAGCGCCATTCTGCTTTCCACCTGGGATAGTACAGGCGCAACATAAATACTGTTACAAAAGTAAGCATAGGGATATGGTTATAGATTATAGGATAGTTAGCATAGCCTTGATGAAAAGTGTAACAAATAATTAACGTCGTTCCAAATATATGAAAGTTTCCAAATATATTCAAAATATTTAACCTATAAAATCACATGTTGATGTTAATTTAATATACGGGCATTATTGCCGGTGGTAATAGTAGGCGTTGGCCTGCTGCAGGGGGGTAAGCACCAGGTCGTTAATGCACACGTGCGGCGGCAGGGAGGCGCAGTAGCAGATCACATCCGCCACGTCGGCCGCGCTGAGCGGCGTCAGCCCGTTGTATACGCCTTTGGCCCTGTCTTCATCGCCTTTAAAGCGCACTACGGAAAATTCTGTTTCCGCCGCACCCGGGTGTATGCCCGTTACCTTGATGCCGTAAGGCAGCAGGTCTATGCGCATGGCCTGGGAAAGTGCGTCCACGGCCGCTTTACTGGCGCAGTACACATTTCCGTTGGCATATACCTGCCGGCCCGCTATGGAGCCGATATTGATAATGTGGCCCCGGCCCTGTGCCTTCAGCCAGGGGATCACGACGCGCGATACGTATAGCAGCCCTTTCACATTTGTATCCAGCATGGTGTTCCAGTCCTCCGTGCTGCCTTCCTCCACGCTGCTGAAGCCTAGCGCCAGCCCGGCGTTGTTTACGAGCGTGCGCACCTTTTTCCATTCCTCGGGTATGCCGCCCAGCACGGTGTTTACAGCATCTTCATCGCGTACGTCAAAAACAAGGGGCAGCACCCTGATGCCGTGCTGCTGTTCGAGTTTTGCTTTTAATGCGGTGAGTCTTTCCTGCCTGCGCCCGGTGAGGATCAGGTCATGTCCCTGGCCGGCAAATTTCTCTGCGCAGGCGGCTCCAAAGCCGGCGGTTGCGCCGGTGATCAGTATGATAGCCATTCGTTTGGTAGTTTAAAAAGTAATAAGGTATGCTGCAAGATAAACCTGAAGTAGGAAATAGGAAGTAAGATTCTTACTTCCTATTTTAATTACCGCACTAAAGTTACCGTTCCTTTCCGTAAGATGGTCTGGCCGTTCAGATCTTTTCCGCGTAGTATCCAGATGTAGGTATCCACAGGAGCGGGCCTTCCCCTGATGGTGCCGTCCCATCCGTTGCGGAAATCAATGGAAGCATGTATCTCCTCTCCCCAGCGGTTGTAAATGCGGAAGAAGTCGTAGCTGACAAAGCCTACGGGAATGAAACGGAAGCGGTCGTTCATCCCGTCGCCGTTGGGAGAAAAAGCGTTGGGTATATAAACATCCGGGCCCAGGTAGTATTTTATATTAATGGTATCATAGCCCACGCATCCCTGCGAGTTGGATACCCGCAGGAGGTATTGTATGTCCTCATGCCAGTTTACCACCGGGTTGGCAATGCCGTTATTGCTGAGGCCAAGGGCGGGCTGCCACTCATAGAATTCCCCGCCGCTGGCCTGCAGGGGCAGTAGCTGGCCCCTGGCCAGTATGGTATCATTTCCGGCAAAGGGCTTTACTTCGTATATCCGTAACTGCTGGGTGACGGATTTGTTGCAGCCCTTGTCCGTATCAATGGTAAGCGTAATGGTATACATGCCTCCCTCCGGGTATTGCAGGGCTACGCGCTGGCTGCCGGCCGTGAGGTTGGGCAGCCCCAGGTCCCAGTGCCGGCTGGTGATCTGCCCGTATACATAAGAGGAGGTATCTTCAAAAACAACCGGCCGTTCCCGGCACAGCCCGTCCACTGTAAAGCCCACCCGCAGCCCCGGGTAATTGTTGATAATGCCGGTGCTGCTGTCCACGCAGGGCAATCCGCGGTTTACCACCAGCTTTACGGTGTAGCGGCCGGTATCGGGAAACTGGTGGTAGAAAATGGCTTTATCATACGTAGTGGTGTCCGTACCATCGCTGAAGCTCCAGTAATAGGAGGAGGTGAAGCCGGCATTGCTGAAATTGGGAATGGCCACGCGGAGGTCCGCGGTATCGGTGCAATTGTTCAATACATCGGGGAGGTTGGCCCTTACCGTTGTTTTGCAGCTAAATACCGTTAGCAGGATATCCTTGTGATGGGTGCCCAGGAGCCGCCCGGTCACCCGGTCGTATTCGCTTACGCATACGGATACCACAAACTTACCGGGCCGGTTAGGCGTACCGGTCAGCATGCCATGGCTGTCAATCGTGATCTGCGGCGAGCCGCCCATGGGATTGGCGCCGGAGTAGGGAGGGATGTACCGCACCAGGTCGTCATAAGGCGGTGGCGTAGTGGCATTGCTCTCATTGCGGGCGCTGCCGCCTGTCAGGGCGCTGCACAGGCTGTAGGTCAGGCTGTCGCCATCCGGGTCCGTAGCGGCGTAATCATACCGGAAAGGGAAATCGGCGCAGATCACGATCCCTACATCCTTGCTGAAATAAGCGCTGTTATTATTAGGCCGGCTTTCCGTGCCGGGGATCACGGTGTAATAAGTGCTGCCTTCCTGCTCGGAGCTGTAGATGTTGGCCAGCTTTTCGCCGCGGCAGCAGCGCTGGTAGGCAATATAGTACCCGCCGTAACGCGGGGCCAGGTCTACCGTGTCGCGGTAAAACGCTACGGCCAGGTGCTGGGTTTGCGGCGCCAGGCAGGGGTTTTTTAGGGTATCCCTCAGCGACCTGGTTTCCTGGATGTACAACAGTATAGAGGGGGTGGTGCGCATGCCGTCCGCAGTATAGATGTTAATGGGCACCGGGTTCTCAAAGCGGTCCAGGCAGCCCTGCCGGTCCCCGCAGGTAAAGTCCGCATCCCGGTACAGCTTCAGTGTGACCAGGTAGCGGTATTGCCCGCTGATGGCGTTATAGCCTACGGTCTGGTAATAGATCTCTCCCCCAATAATGTGGTAGGCAACTGCTATAACGTGGATCAGACAGCAGCAAATGGTGAGGAGAAGTAGTTTGCTCATGTGATTTGCTAGGGGATGCTGGCATATACCTCTCTGAATTTACTAAAATTCCCGCACTTCCTGAAATGAAGTTGATAACTGGTAGCCGATTGCCTGTAAGTGGATCAGCGCACCAGGGTAACGGTGCCTTTCCGCAGCAGGGTGTTGCCATGAATGTCCTTGCCCTGCACTACCCACACATAAGTGCCGATGGCGGCGGGGCGTCCCTGGAAGGTGCCGTCCCAGCCTTTCATATACTCCACGTTGCTGTACATCATTTTGCCCCAGCGGTCAAATACGCGGAAAAAGTCCATCTGCACAATGCCCACGGGCAGCGGCCGGAAAACATCGTTCAGCCCGTCTCCGTTGGGCGAAAACCCGGTAGGGATGTATATTTCGGGACCGGTAATGAACCGCAGGTGTATATCGTCCGATGCAAAGCAGCCTTCCGCGGTATACACTGTTACGGTATAGGTGAAGTCGCGGTTAATGAAGGTCCAGGGGGTGTCAATGGCCGGATCGCTCAACCCGTCTACAGGCGTCCACTCATAGCGCGTGCCGCCGGTAGCATGCAACTGGAAAGGCTGGTCCTTGATCAGGATGGTATCGTTGCCTGCAAAGGCGGGCACCGGTGGTACTACATTGATGCGCACCGTGTCGTTCACGGCTTTGGGACAGCCCAGTACATCGGTGACCGTTACAATAAAATCGGTGGTGTCCGTGGGCCGGGCGGCGGTTACGGAGCGGGTGGGGAAGGTCACCAGCGAGGCAGGCGTCCACTGGTAGGAGGAGCCGCCGCTGGCCTGCAGGTTCACCTGGTCGCCGTAACAGATGGTGGTATCCTCGCCGGCATAGGCGGCAGGCGGGTCTACCACCCTGTAATTGATGGTGTCCCGTGAGCTGCAGGAGCCCAGCGTTACCTCCACGGCATAGGAGGCTGCCGGGGCAGGGGGTGTTATGTAAGCGTCCGGGTTGTTGCTGACCACTGTATTGGTGGCCAGGTTCCACCAGGCAAATGCGTAAGGCCCGTCGGCTGTTGCCTGCAGGTACAGCTCATCTCCGGTACATACCGTACTGTCCGGCGGTCCGTATACCCGCAAAGTATCTTTTATATCTATAGCTATCCGCTGGCTGTTCACGCAGCCGGTGGCATCGGTAAACGTAACGGTATAGGCCGTATCCTGCGGAGGGTCTACTATGGGCGTGGCCGTATTGGCCCCGGTAATGAAATAGTTATTGGGGGTCCAGGCATAGGTGCCGTTCACAATGCTGGATGCGCTTAGTTGCAGCCGGTCCTGGTGACAAAGCGCGGTATCGCTGGTGGTGGTCAGCGGCGGTCTGTCATAAATGGTAATGGAGTCATGAATGGTGCGCTCGCAGCCCTGGCTGGTGCGTATTAATAATTGCACATCATATACGCCGGGCGTGGTGTATTGATAGGTTGGGCTGTTCAGCAGCGAGGTATCGTCCGTGGCGGCGGTATTGCCAAAATCCCAGCGGTAATAATTGATCGCATCACTGCCGCTGCTGGTGGTGGAAGTGTTGCGGAACTGCGTGGGCCGGGTGGTGCACAGGCCGCTGTAGTCAAAGTCCGGCCGCAGCATGGGAAATACATATACCGTGGCGGTAGCGCTGTCGCCGCAACTGCTATTCCGGTCCACGTACAGCGTCACCGTATATACGCCATCCTGCGTATAGGTATGCTGCAGCGGGTCCAGGCTGGTGGTAGTGGAGTCCGTACCATCGCCAAAATCCCAGTAATAGGTTTTGCCCGGCGTGCTGTTGTTGACGAAGTTGATCGTATAGCCGTCGCAGTCAGCATATTTGTCCGGCATGGAAGCCGTTACCAGCCGGGTGCAGGTAGTTACGGTCACGTGAAAGTCCTTGCGGTGCACGCCGATCAGTTGATTACCCCGGTACTCGCGCACGCATACGGTGATCACGTACTTGCCGGCCGGCGGCGCTATGCCGGAGATGACCCCGGTTTGCGGATCGATGGTGGCATCGGCGCCCAGGGGGCTGCTGCCGGAGTAGGGTGTTTGATACGGCACACTGGAATACGGCGGTCCTACTGCCGCAGGGGGAATGCCCGTCTGGTCAGTGGTTTGCCCCCCTCCGTAAGCCTCGCAGAAGTAGTATTCCAGGCGATCCCCGTCCGGGTCGGTAGCAGAGAAATCATACGTGAATTTTTTACCTGCGCAAACCACCACGGCCTGGTCGTTGGTAAACACGGGGCTGGAATTGCCGAGAATACCGTTATTGCGGCCCGGCAGCTCTGTATAATAGGTGGCGCCGTTGCCGGGGTTGTTAGGATCGCCGGGTACGCGGGTATCTATAATGTTCTCTATAAAATTATCGCGGCAGCAGCTCTGGAAGGCTACGGTGTACCCCTGGTCGTTTTCAGGTACGGTGATCGTGCCTTCATAAATGCCGATCTCGAAACATATCTGCGGTGGGTTTACAATACAGGGGTCCACCTGCCCGGAGGTGACGATCTGCACAGGGCCGCTCCGCGGAAACTGTTGCAGGTCGGTCCGGCTGCCGTTATCCTTGCTGAAAACGGCAAAATATACGCTGGGCGGCATTTCTGCGATATTGCCGCCATGCTCGCACACGCGGAACAGCTTGAGGGTGATCCGGTACTGGTGCATACCTGTACCAGCAGGTCCCAGGTATTCGTAGTACATTTCCCCGCCTATAATATGGGAAGCCTGCGCAATAGATACACAGGCAAGGCATATTATCAGGAGAGAAAGACGTTTCACTTGTGTCAAATAAGGTTAGGTTATTGGGTGCGTAGCCGTTACTACGGCTATTATATTATAACTGGCAAAAATCCATGAATTGCTGCAGCGCCAGGGTACTTGCTTCCGCTGTTTCCCACATGCCCATATGCCCGGTATCCTCAAAAATGTGGATGCTGCTGCGGCGCGGCAGTGTTACCTGCGGCAGCACGCTGTCAATGGGTACGGCCGTATCATCTTTCCCGATGATGAACAGCACCGGCACCCCTGCTTTCTCCAGCACTGCTTTCCGGTCCGGGCGGCGCAGCATGGCTTCGTAGTAAGCCAGCAATGCTTCTACCCGGCATTGCATGCCCATTTGTACCAGGGCATCTACCAGCGCCGGCTGGCTGCTTTTGGTGGCGGGGCTGAACATGCCCGGCACCGCCTGCCGTATGAAAGCTTCCGCGCCATATTGTTCCATCAGTTTGATGGACTTGCGGCGCGCTTCCTTTTTTTCCTCGGTGTCTGCAGCGGCAGTGGAATGCACCAGCCCCAGTCCCTGCAGCAGGTGCGGGTATTTTTCCGCAAAAGCCAGTGCCACATAGCCACCCATGGAATGGCCTGCTATTACCACCTTGTCAATACCTTCTGCTAACACTATGGCATGTACGAAATCCGCCATGCTTTCTATACTCAGGGGGTAAGTGAGCGGCGAGTTGCCGCTGCCGGGCAGGTCGGGCGTAATAACACGGTAGCGCTCCTGCAGCTTGTTTTGCTGATGCTCCCAAATAGCGCCGTTTTCCGGGAACCCGTGGATGAGCAGCAGCGGGGCGCCTTCGCCGTTTACCTGGTACGCGCCGATCGCGTTCTGATCGTTAACTTCTTTCCACATATGCTTTCCTGTTAGTGAAGCGTAAAACAATCGTGTAAACAATCAACAATATACAAAATATCAGCGCTCCCTTGGAAAGCAGGTCGCCGTACCTCACATAGAACGTAAAAGTATACCCAGGTGTTACATTTCCCTTTATAACGGCTTCTTCCCAGTAGGGCTGGGGCTGCTGCAGTTTCCCCGCAGGGGTAATGAAGCAGGAAATGCCGGTATTGGCGCTGCGGGCTATCCAGCGCCGGGTTTCAATGGCGCGCAGCCGCGCGTACTGCAGGTGCTGCCGGTGCCCTTCGGTGCGGCCCCACCAGCCATCATTGGTGATAATAAACAGCAGGTTGGCGCCCAGCCGTACATGTTGGGCCACAAACTCGCCGTAAATAGATTCATAACAGATAGTGGGAAATGCCTTTATGTGTTGTGCGGTGTTTTCCAGCACTTCCGCCCCCGGCGTGCGCCCATAGCTGCCGGTAATGCCGCCCATGTCCAGCGCCCAGCTTTCCATAAAGCGGAGGTAGCGGGAGTAGGGCACCAGTTCCACCCCTGGCACCAGCCTGGATTTATGATATACCTGTATGGTGCGGGAGGTGTCTATCTGCAGGGCGGAGTTAAAAGCGTCAAAATACCCGCCGTTCTCCATAGGCCGGGCGGAGTAAGGCGCTTCTTCCTTGTCCTTGTAGTATTTAAGCGTGGTGGCGCCGGTGATCAGCCTGGCTTTGGGATATTGCCGCAGCAGCTCGCGCACTTTTTGTACGGCCAACTGCTCATTCAGGTTATGCTCCCAGGCGCCGTGTGGGAACAGCGCGGTTTCCGGCCAAACAATATAAGCGGTGTTGCTGTCCGCCTGTTGCCGGGTCAGCGCCAGGAACTTTTGTAGCTGTGGGCCTTCCGCATCGCTGGCAAACTTGTCATAGGGGTCTATATTGGGCTGTACCACCACGATGGGCAGCGGGCTGGCCTTTGACGAGCGGGATACCTGCATGCCCATGCCCACGGCTACGATCGTGCTGACCAGGAAAGGGAGGAGGATCACCAGGGCGGGTTTCCAGGCTTCTTTCCAGAGAAAAGTGCTAAAGGGCACCTTATAATCCCCGCGGTGCTGCCAGCAGGCGTACAGGGCAATATTACCGCCCAGCACCCACAGGGCGCCGCCGCTGCCGCCGGTGTATTCATACCACTGTATCCATTCCGGGTGCATGGCAAATACATTGCCGAGGTTCAGCCAGGGCCAGCTCAGTTCCCAGTTCAGGTGGATGTATTCAAACGTTAACCAATATACGATCAGCGCAAAGTAGCTGCCACGGTTGCCCAGGCGTTTGCGGCTGTTCTTGAACCCCAGCCAGGGCACGGTCATGATCAGGGCATTGGTTACATTGGCCAGTACGCCGCTTATGGGTACCGGCGTATTGCCCACCCACCAGGTAGTGCCCACGTTCCATACCAGCATGGCCAGGAATACGCAGCCGAAATATACGCCCCGGTGCTGTACCAGGTCGGTAAGGCGCAGCAGCGGTATAAAGGCGATGAAAATGAGCAGCGTAAGCGGAGAAGTAGGCCATGCCGCCCACAACAGTAAGCCGCTGAGCAGGCCTAACAGCCAGGGAAGAATGCGTTGGGTACTACGGTTAGCCATATATTATGCAATAGTGGTCAAAAATAAGGTATTGATGTTAACGGTACATGAAAAATCGATCACCGGCCGGTATCTGCCGCTTATGCCGGTGGCGCCATGCGCATAAAAAAGGCCGGGAAAAAATTCCCGGCCCTTTTTCTCTATTTAGCATGAACATTTCTCAGGTTTTTTTCAGCCTTTGGTTAACGGCTGTAGTTCGGCGCTTCCTTGGTGATCACCACATCGTGCGGGTGATTCTCCTTCACGGTAGCCGCAGTGATCTTGATGAACTGCGCTGCCTGCAGGGCCTTCACATCTTTGGAGCCGGTAAGCCCCATGCCTGCGCGCAGGCCGCCTACAAATTGCGCGATCACTTCAGACAGGGTGCCTTTGTAGGGAACCCGGCCTACGATGCCTTCCGGCACCAGTTTCTTGATATCGTCCTCTTCCTGGAAGTAACGGTCCTTGCTGCCTTCCAGCATAGCTTCTACGGAGCCCATGCCGCGATAGGATTTGAATTTACGGCCTTCGTAAATAATGGTCTCTCCGGGGCTTTCTTCCACGCCGGCAAATATGGAACCGGCCATGATGCAGGAAGCGCCTGCGGCCAGGGCTTTTACCATATCGCCGGTATAGCGGATACCACCGTCGGCTATCACCGGTACGCCGTACTTTTTGATCGCTCCGGCAGCATTCATGATGGCGGAGAGCTGCGGAAAGCCTGCGCCCGTTACCACGCGGGTGGTGCAGATGGAGCCGGGGCCCACCCCTACTTTTACCGCATCCGCGCCGGCATCCACGAGGGCTTTGGCGCCTTCGCCGGTAGCTACGTTACCGGCAATGACCTGCAGCTTGGGGAATGCTTTTTTCAGTTTCTTCAGGGTGTTCAGCACGGCAATGGCATGGCCATGGGAGCTGTCCAGGCAAACTACGTCCACACCTACCTGTATGAGGGCCTGCGCCCGGTCCTGCACGTCGGGAGTGATACCCAGGGCGGCGCCTACCAGCAGGCGGCCGTATTCGTCTTTAATAGCATTGGGATAGCTGGTCAACTGCAGGATGTCGCGGTAGGTGATCAGCCCTACCAGCTTACCCTGCTTGCTGACTACCGGCAGCTTTTCGATCTTGTATTGCTGGAGTATTTTTTCTGCTTTTTTCAGGTCGGTGCCTTCGGGAGCGGTTACCAGGTTGTCTTTGGTCATTACCTCGCTTACCAGGCGTTTGGCGTTCCTTTCAAAGCGGAGGTCGCGGTTGGTGAGGATGCCTACCAGTTTCTTCTGCTCATCTACAATGGGAATGCCGCCGATGCCGTTCTCTTTCATCAACTGCAAAGCCTGTCCAATGGTGGCATTGGCGTGCAGGGTAACAGGGTCCAGTATCAGGCCGTTCTCGCTGCGTTTTACGCGGCGCACTTGCTCTGCCTGCTTTTCTATGCTCATATTCTTGTGCAGTATGCCGATACCGCCCTCCCTTGCCAGGGCAATTGCCAGGTTGGCTTCCGTCACCGTATCCATAGCGGCGGACACCATCGGGATGTTCAGCTTTAATTGCTTGGTAAGTTGGGTGGAGATATTTACTTCTTTCGGCAATACTTCAGAATAGGCCGGAACCAGGAGTACATCGTCAAATGTTAGGCCGTCATCTACAAACTTCGGTTTGGTTTTTCCCGCAGGCATGTTGCAATTATTTGTGCTGTTTAAAAATAATTGCACGCAAATGTACGGCTATTTACGGAATTAGAAAAACGTGTTTTGGGGTATTGCCCTGCTTAGCATATTAATCTATACCGCTGCCCCGGCATGCTTTTTACCAGGCTATACATCTCCAGCTTGAGCAGCACGGCGTTCAGCATGCTGCCCGGCAGGCGGCAGTGGCGGGACAGGTCGTCAAAATGCCGCTCGGGGTTTTCCTCGAAAAAGGCCACCACCTCCTGTTCTTCCGGGTCCAGGGGAACGAACATCGCCCGCTGGCGTACGGAGGGCGCCGGGGCGGCAGGCTGCCAGCCCATGAGCTCCAGTATGTCCGCCGCACTGGTAACGAGGGCGGCGCGGTGGGTTTTGATCAGGTGATGACAGCCATCGGCATGTGGATCGCCAACACGGCCGGGAACGGCCAGCACATCGCGGTTATAGCTGTTGGCAATGGCGGCGGTGATCAGGGAGCCGCCCTGCAGGCCGCTTTCTATGACCAGGGTAGCGTCGCTGATGCCGGCTACGATGCGGTTGCGTTTGGGAAAGTTCTGTTTGTCCGGCGCGGTGCCGCTGATAAAGTCGGTGAGCAGGCCGCCGTTTTCCAGCATGGCGGTGGCGGTGCTTTTATGCGCGGCCGGGTAAATACGGTCCAGCCCGTGGGCCAGTACGCCAACAGTGGGTATGCCGTGTTGCAGTGCGGCTTTGTGGGCAATGATATCTATACCGTAGGCCATGCCGCTGACGATGGTTACATGGTGCCCGGTCAGCCCGGCCACGATCTGCTCGCATATGTCCCGGCCATAGCTGCCCGGCGTACGGGTGCCTACAATGCTGAGCACCCGGGAGGTATGGAGCGGGGCATTGCCTTTAAAGTACAGCAGCAAAGGGCTGTCATAGCAGTCCCGCAGCTTTTGCGGGTAGGCGGGGTGCCCGTAAAAAACGGGCTGTATGTTGTATTTTTCAATGAAGCGGATCTCCGCCTCCACGCGGTCAAAATCCCGGAACTGCTTGATGGCGGCGGCTCTTACAGCGCCTATTTCCGGTATCTTTTCCAACTCCCGTTGCAGGGCGCTGAAAATGTTACTGGCGTTACCAAAATGATCTGCTAATTTTTTGGCGAGCACGTCGCCGATCTGTGGAATTTGCGTCAGGGCTATCTGGTAAAATAATTCAGTAGGCGCAAACATGGATGTCCTAAATTTATCCTAAAATACTACTTTCCCTTTGGCCTTAAAAATTTTCTTTTCCACAAGCATGCGTAAACAACAAACAGGCATTGCCGTGATAATCACCGTGTTAATGGCATGCAGCACTCCCCGGCCGCTGCCGCAAAAAGCAGCTACTGCTCCCGCTTCCCTGCTGCCTTACGGCCCCGCATGGGGTGCATTGTGGCAGCAACGCGCGGCGGAATACAAGGCATTATGCTTCCAGGCGTATAACACGGCCGCCCTGCGACTGGACCAGTACCTGCAGCAGGACAGGGCAAAACCTCCTGCTATTGTAACGGATATTGACGAAACCATCCTGGATAACGGTCCCTTTACCGTGCACACCGCATTGGCCGGCCGTGCGTACAGCGACAGCGCCTGGCAGCGCTGGACCGCCCAAGCAGCCTGCGATACGGTGCCCGGTGCATTGTCTTTTCTACGGTATGCGGCATCCAGGGGGGTGCGGGTGTTCTATATTACCAACCGTGCGGAAGCGGAGCGGGAAGGCACGCTGCAGAACCTGCGGCGATGGGGATTCCCGGATGCGGACGCACAGCACCTGCTGCTGAAGACCGTCAGCTCCGGCAAAGAGCCCCGGCGGCAGCAGGTATTGCAAACGCATGATATCCTCCTGCTGCTGGGAGATAACCTGGGCGATTTTTCAGATATCTTCGACAAACAGCCTTATGCGGCAAGGGAACAGGCTACGGACAAGACGGCTACAGCTTTCGGGCGCCGCTTTATTGTACTGCCCAATGCCATGTACGGCGACTGGCTGGGCGCATTGCTCAACTTCCGGTACAACCTGCCGGTACAGCAGCAGGATACGTTGCTGCAGGGGAAACTGGAAACCTACTGATCAAAGCCCTACCACCTTGAACTCCGTTCGCCTGTTCTTTGCACGGCCTTCTTCCGTATCGTTATCTGCCACCGGCCTGGTTTCTCCATAGCCTTTGGCGCGCAGGCGGTCTGCTGCAATGCCATGTTCGGTAAGATAGGCCACCACGGCTTTGGCGCGGTTGGTGGACAGCAGTAAGTTATCCTCGTCGGAGCCCACATTGTCCGTATGCCCGCTGATCTCCGTTACCAGCCCGGCATTTTCCTGCAGTAGTTTTACGAGCTTGTCCAGCTCTGTTTTGGAGGCCGGTTGCAGGGTGTACTGTTTGCTCTCAAAGAAAATGTTGTGCAGCACTACAACGGCATTGGCCTCAATGGGCTGCAGGGGAATGTTCTTTTCAGGCGGCACGCCGGCCTGTTCCTGCGGCAATGAAAAATTACCGGAGTAGAAGAGGTAGCCGCGTTTGTTCACGTTAAAGGCATAGGCTTTTCCTACAGGCAGGGGCACCAGGTACCGGCCGCTGTCACTGCTTTGCACCCGGGCCACGGTAAAGCCGGTCTCCAGGTCTGTCAGTTCCAGGTCGGTAGTCAGGCGTTCCTGCGTTTTAGCATCATATACATAGCCTGTTACGTATAAGGTGGGCAGGGGCCTGGCCGCAGGGTACAGCTCAAAGCTGTAAATGTCCAGCGCGCCCCGGCTGTCCGTACGGTCGGAGGCGAAGTAGGCGGTTTTGCCGTCCGCCGCTACGATCAGGCTGGCGTCTTCGTCAATGGTGTTGATAGGATAGCCCAGGTTGACGGGCGTACCCCAGGCGCCGTCCGGCTGCCGGCGGCTGTAGAAAATGTCCATGCCGCCATAGCCGGGGTGCCCGTTGGAGGCAAAGAAGAGCGTCTGGTTATCTGCATGTATGAAAGGCGTGGTTTCGCGGCCGGGGGTATTAATATTGGGCCCCAGTTTTTCCGCTGTTCCCCACCGCCCGTCGGGCTGCCGCTGGCTCATAAAGATGTCTGCGCCGTTGTCCGGTGTTTCCCGTGTAAAGTACAGGGTCTGTTTGTCTGCGGACAGGCAGGGTTGCGATTCCCAGTCGCGGGTATTCACGGCGGCGCCTATATTTTTGGGGGCGGACCAGCCGTCCTTTGTTTTCAGGGAGTAGTAAATATCGCAACTGCCTCTGCCGTTCGGAAATTCGCAACCGGTAAATACCAGCATCTCGCCATCCTGCGATATCTGCTGGGCGCCTTCATTGAACGCGCTGTTCACCGGCTCGCCCATATCAGCAGCGGGCTGCCATTGAGCGCTGTCGCGCCGGGAAATGAAGAAGTCCTCATTTTTACCATCCACCCTGCGGGTAAAGATCAGCGTCTTATCATCAATGGTCAGGCTGGGGAAATATTCAGGATCTTTTGTGTTCACCGGGTCGCCCAGGTTGTGCGGCTCAAAAGGCACCTGCCCGGAGGGTGCTTTTAAAGCAAATTCGTAGCTGGCTTTCTGTTGCTCCGCCTTGGGGTTTTTCCTGCCGGAGATCTGCAGGTACCGGTTGATCATTTGCAGCGCTTCAGCAAAGCGGCCGTTACCAGCCAGCGCCCTCGAATAAGAGAGCAGCGCAGGGCGCAGGCCGCTGCTGTCCAGTTGTTGCAGCTTTTCAAAGCTGGCAATGGCCTCCGCGTACTTTTTCATCTGCACATAGGTAATGCCCATCTGCCCGTAAGCATCTGCAAAATTCGGCTCGGTGCGGATCGCTTCCTGCAGGTAACGAATGGCTTCCGCATCCTTATACTCCCGGATGGCATTAATAGCATTGTCAAAGCTGGCCTGTGCTTTCTTGCGAGCGTTCTCATAGGTCACCGCCTGTGCCTGCGCATATATACCACCTAATAACAGGCAACCGGTCAATAGTAATTTCATCATGTGCTTAATAATGTGCTGATGTGCAAATCTGCTGATGTGCTAATGAATTAACGCGAAGATATATTATATTATTTCCTCATCAGGATATAGACATATCCGCACGTTGTCAGGGCACATTGATATACTTGTGTACCTGCAGGCTGAGTTGCCATTCCGGGTGGGCTTTGATGTAGTCAATGATCAGCGGGGTCATTTCTGCGGCACGGTCCCATTCCGGCTGCAGGTACAGTTTGCAGTCTTTGCCGGCGAGCGCGGCATATTTTTCCGCCCAGGCAAAATCCGTTTTGTTGAAGATCACCACCTTCAGCTCATTTGCCTGCGCGCATATTTCCGGGAGGGGGGCTTTGAATTTTTTGGGCGAGAGGGTGATCCAGTCCCATTGCCCGCTCAGGGGAGAGGAGCCGGAGGTTTCAATATGGGTACGGAATCCCTGCTGGTGCAGGGCCTGGCAGAGGGCGTCCAGGTTGTGCATTAGGGGCTCACCGCCCGTGATAACGGCAATGCGGCCCGGATGCTGCGCGGCTTCAGCAGCCAGCTCCGTTACCGGCAATACCGGGTGCCGGGCGGCATCCCAGCTATCCTTTACATCGCACCAGTGGCAGCCAACATCACATCCGCCCAGGCGTATAAAATACGCGGCCTGGCCCTGGTAGAAGCCTTCACCCTGCAGGGTGTAGAAGCGCTCCATTACAGGCAAGGTCTCCGTCTGAACGTTACTATGGGTAATGGTTGTTGACATACTGCAAAGGTAGTGAAAAGTGAAAGGTGATCACTTTTCACTAATTCATGTTCACCTTCTGGCCGATAGATGCATGATACGTGTTCTTCAGCAGGGCTGCAATGGTCATGGGGCCTACGCCGCCCGGCACGGGGGTGATGTAGCTGCATTTGGGCGCTACCTCGTCGTATTTTACGTCGCCAATAAGGCGGAACCCGCTTTTCTTACTGGCATCCGGTATCCGGTTGATGCCCACGTCCACTACTACCGCGCCTTCTTTCACCATATCGGCGGTTACAAAGTTGGGCCTGCCGATGGCTGCCACAATGATATCCGCCTGCCGGCACAGCTCGGACAGGTTGGCCGTTTGCGAGTGGCAAAGCGTAACCGTGCTGTTGCCGGGGTAGCTGTTACGGCTCAGCAGTATGCTCACCGGTGTGCCTACAATATGGCTGCGGCCTATTACCACCGCATGCTTTCCCCTGGTAGGGATATTGTAGTGCTCCAGCATCAGCATGATACCGTAAGGCGTAGCCGGGATAAAGGTGGGCAGCCCGCTCACCATCTTGCCTACGTTCACCGGGTGAAAACCGTCTACGTCCTTGCTTGGATCAATAGTGTTGATCACCAGCTCTTCGTTGATATGCTTGGGTAAGGGTAATTGTACAAGAATACCATCCACATCGGCGTTTTCATTGAGCAGGGTGATATTGTCCAGCAGGTGCTTTTCTGATATCTGCGCGTCAAAGCGCAGCAAAGTGCTGTTATACCCTATTTCCGCGCAGGATTTTACTTTGGATGCCACGTACGTTTCACTTGCCGGATTATCGCCAACCAGGATGGCTGCCAGGTGAGGGATTTTTTTTCCGGTGAGCTTTAGTTCGGCCACTTTCTCGGCCAGTTGGGCTTTTATAGCCGCTGAAACAAGTTTCCCGTCTAAAATTTGCATGCGCAAAAGTAATTAATAATTAAGAATGAATAATTAATAATATCCGTAGCACAAGTCTTTCAGCGAAACACCTGATGTAATGCCTATTAATTATTCATTCTTAATAATTCCGAAGGGGGAGGGGGTCAGGGCGGGTAAGTCCCGCAAAACAAGTTCCCGTGTACTATCCCTACAGGATAAATTTACTGGAACTTGTTTTGCGTTGGCGGCTGAAGGCGCGCTGGTGGAACTTACAGTTGATGGTTTAGTGGAAATTATAAAAGCACAAGGCCTACAATATAGGCACTTTTTCGTAAAAGTTAAATTTTATACAAATTTTTTTTAGTTGTTATAACAGTTATGTTACAACATCTTTGGCGCGGCGGCCAGTATCTCTGCCGGTGTTTGTGCGGCGTACTTGCTGAAGTTCTGCACAAACTGCGCGGCCAGGTTACCGGCCTGCCGGTCATAAGCGGCCTTGTCCTCCCAGGTACTCCGCGGGTCCAGTATATCCGCCGGTACGCCGGGGCACAGCTCGGGAACGGCAAAGCCGAAGATGTTATGCTCCATGTAGGCCAGCCTGTCCAGCTCGCCATCCAGGGCAGCGCTGATCATCGCCCGGGTATAGCCTAGTTTGATACGCTGGCCGGTGCCATAAGCGCCGCCGGTCCATCCCGTGTTCACCAGCCATACATTTACCTGGTGCTGCCGCATTTTTTCACCCAGCATGCGGGCGTACTGCACAGGGTGCAGCGGCAGGAAGGGCGCGCCGAAACAGGCGCTGAAAGTAGATTTTGGTTCCGTGATGCCTGTTTCCGTGCCTGCCACCCGGGCCGTATAGCCGGAAATGAACTGGTACATGGCCTGTGCCGGCGTAAGCCGGGAAATGGGGGGCAGCACGCCATAGGCATCACAGGTTAAAAAGAAAATGTTCTTAGGGATACCTCCAATGGATGGTTCCATGGCATTATCTATATAATGCAGCGGGTAGGAAACGCGGGTGTTTTCCGTAATGCTTTTGTCGGCATAGTTCACCTGCTGCGTACCGGGGAAGAATTTGATGTTCTCCAGCAGGGCGCCGGACCTTACCGCCCGGTAGATCTGCGGCTCCTTTTCCTCGCTCAGGTCTATACATTTGGCATAGCAGCCTCCCTCGAAGTTAAATATGCTGCCGGCAGACCATCCATGCTCATCATCGCCGATCAGCTTGCGCGCCGGGTCGGCGCTCAAAGTGGTTTTGCCGGTGCCGCTCAGCCCGAAGAAAACAGCCGTATCGCCGTCTTGTCCCTGGTTGGCGGAGCAGTGCATGCTCAGTACGCCTTTATAATGCGGCAGCTCGTAGTTCAGGATAGTAAAAATACCTTTCTTGATCTCGCCGGTGTAGGCAGAGCCGCCGATCAATATTATTTTCTTCGTAAAGTTCACCACGGAGAAGTTATGCTGCCGGGTGCCGTCCGTGGCCGGATCGGCCAGGCAGCCCGGGGCCTGTATAACGGTCCAGTCCGTATGCAGGTACTCCAGTTCTTCCTCGTGGGGGCGCAGGAGCATGTTGTAGGCAAACAGGTTGGCCCAGGGTGTTTCCGTGATCACCCGTATGCTGGTGCGATGCTCTGGCGCCGCGCAGGCATAGCAGTCCCGTACCCATACTTCTTTTCCTGCAAAATACCGGGTAATCCTGCCGTACAGCTTGTCAAAATACGCCGGGGCGATGGGAATGTTAAAATCGTTCCAGTTAACAGTGTTGGCGGTGTTTTCGTCCTGTACAATGAATTTGTCTTTGGGGCTGCGGCCGGTAAATTCCCCGGTGTGTACTGCCAGCGCGCCGCTATCGGCTAGCACACCTTGCCGCCGGGCTAAGGTCTGGGCCACTAATTGGCTGGGTGAAAGTTGGTAATAAGTGTCAGTTGTGTTGGCAATACCTAACTCCCGAAGCTCAGCTACCGGGTTTCTAATGCTGCTTATTTGCATACAGCAAGATTGTTTTGGTGTACCAGCAAAACTAGGTAATTTTTGATTTCATCTAATTTCATAGGTGTTGTTCCATGTAAATTTAGAAAATTTGACTGTAAAGTGGCTTTTATGTTGAAAATATTTAAAGGGATTCGATTACATGCTAATGAAATTTTAATGGTTTAGCTGCCGCTGCAGGCCCGGCTAAAAAAAGTGTAGCTTTGATCCCGTTTTTGAAACTTTAAAATGTTTACAGATGAAGTATCTGCCACTGGACCCGCAGCTTTTTACCAGGAACCGTCAGCGCTTTATGGCCAAAATGCAACCGCATTCCATCGCCATCTTTAATTCAAATGATGAACTGCCCTCCAATGGCGACGCTTTATATCCTTTCAAACAAAACTCGGACCTCTACTGGCTCACCGGTATTGAGCAGGAAGATACCATGCTGGTACTGTACCCGGACAATCCCGACCCCAAATACCGGGAAGTGCTGGTGCTGGTACGCCCCAATGAGCTGAAGGAAAAGTGGGATGGCCGCCGCCTGCGCAAGGCAGAAGCACAGGCCATTTCCGGCATTGCTACCATCATCTGGCTCGACAGCCTGGATGCCGCCCTGCAGCAATGGATTCATGAAGCAGACAATATCTACCTGAATACCAACGAGAACAACCGCAAGGCCAGCCTGGTGCCGGTGCGCGACTACCGCTACGCCGCTGAAATGCAGGCCCGATACCCGCTCCATCATTACCTGCGCGCCGCCAAACTGGTAAAGGAGCTGCGCGTGGTAAAAACACCGGAAGAAATTAAAGTGATGCAGCAGGCCATGGATATCACGGAAAAGGCCTTCCGCCGCCTGCTTGGTTTTATCCGTCCCGGCGTATGGGAGTACGAGATACATGCCGAAATACTGCATGAGTTCCTGCGCAACCGCGCTACCGGCGAGGCATACAGCTCCATCATCGCCAGCGGCGACCGGGCGCGTATTCTCCATTATATTGCCAATAACCAGGAATGTAAAGCAGGAGAACTGATACTCATGGACTTTGGCGCTGCTTACGGCGGATATAATGCAGACCTGACCCGCACCGTGCCGGTGAGCGGAAAGTTCACTCCCCGCCAGCGCCAGGTGTACGATGCCTGCCTTCACCTGCACAACTATGCCAAATCCATACTGAAGCCCGGCATTACCATTGCCGCTTACCATGAAAAAATGGGCGTGGAAGCCGGGAGGCAGTTCGTGCAGTTGGGATTGCTCACGGAAGGAGATATCAACAACCAGGACCCCGACAATCCTGCCTACCGCAAATACCTGTACCATGGTATTTCCCATTACCTGGGTGTGGATGTGCATGACCTGGGGCCCTCTTTCCAGCAGCCTATACCGGAAGGCGCAGTGCTGACGGTAGAACCGGGTATTTACATTGAAGAAGAGCAGATGGGCATCCGTATTGAGAACAACATCTGGATAGGCGCCAATGCCAATACGGACCTGATGAAAAATATACCCATCACCGCGGATGAGATTGAAACCTTGATGAAGAAATAGTCCTAAAAGCACCTGAATGGTGAGCGGATGTGTGTATATTGCAAAAAAAATGTAGGCATTGAAGCAACTTTCGAACGTTCTTACCCTGGGAAACCTTTTTTGTGGTGCGCTTGCTATCATCTTCATTTTATATACGCCGCAGTATATAGCAACGTTTAACGGTATCGATTATACGGTAACCAACCCGGCGCCGGTATACTGGGCTTCCGGCATGGTGGTGCTGGCCGGGGTGCTGGATTTTTTCGACGGCCTGGTGGCCCGCTGGCTGGGCATACAATCGCCTATGGGCAAGGAACTGGATTCCCTGGCGGATGTAGTGAGCTTTGGCGTGGTGCCCGGCATGATCCTGTTTCGCCTGTTGCGCAGCGCTTATATGCAGCAGCCCGATGTATTTGACGTGTCTTATTTCAACCTGGCCCCGGCCCTGCTGCTGCCCTGCTTTGCCGCCTACCGCCTGGCCAGGTTTAACCTGGATACCCGGCAGTCCCATTTTTTCATTGGCGTGCCTACGCCCGCAGTAGGGCTGCTGGTGGCTTCCTTCCCGCTGATCATGCTCTACAATTCCTTTAACCTGGCGCACTGGCTACAGAATATCTGGCTGTTGTACATCATTATTGGCCTGCTCTGTTACCTGATGGTAGCGGAGATACCCATGATCAGCCTGAAGTTCAAAAGCCTGGGCCTGGCGGAGAACTGGCCCCGCCTGTTGTTGCTGCTGCTGGCCATTATCAGCATACCGCTGCTGCACTATGCAGCCGTGCCGTTTGCTTTTGTATGTTATGTGATACTGTCGCTGGTAGCCCCACCGGGGAGAATAATTAATAATGAATAATTAAGAATTAATAATACCCGTAACGCCGGTGTTGCGCTGCAGCACCAGTGTTCCGTCTATTAATTATTCATTATTAATTATTAATTATTTAGGTTTGCACTCAAAATTTTAGCACAATGACATTTACTGCACACATTAATGTGATGCCACTGAAAGAATTGCTGGATCCCCAGGGGAAAGCGGTGATGAGCGGTTTAAAGAACCTTGGCCTGGGCCAGGTGCACGATGTAAGGATCGGCAAGCACATTACCCTGCAAATAGAGGCCGCTTCCAGAGAAGAAGCCCAACAACTGGCGGAAAATGCCTGCCAGAAGCTCCTGGCCAACCAGGTAATGGAATTTTATGAAGTAAATATTCAGTAAGCCTTTGGCCGCGTAGCTTCGTAGCTACGCAGCTAAAAGCTACGCAGCTAACATAATGTCCAGGCTCTACATCGTTCCTTCTCCCATTGGCAACCTTGCCGATATCACCTACCGCGCTGTAAAAGTGCTGGAAGAAACCGACCTGGTGCTGGCGGAAGATACCCGTACCTCCGGCGTGCTGCTGAAGCATTATAATATCAACAAACCGGTAACGCCTTACCATCAGCATAATGAGCATAAAGTGCTGCAGCACCTGGTGCAGCAGTTGCAGGCCGGTAAAACCATGGCCCTGCTTACGGATGCCGGCACCCCCGGCGTGTCCGATCCCGGTTTCCTGCTGGTACGGGAGTGCATACGCGCCGGCATACCGGTAGAGTGCCTGCCGGGCGCTACGGCCTTTGTGCCTGCCCTGGTGGTGAGCGGCATCCCTATGAACCGCTTCACCTTTGAAGGCTTCCTGCCCCCGAAAAAGGGCCGCCATACCCTGCTTACGCAGTTGGCGCAGGATGAGCGCACGATTGTTTTTTACGAATCCCCCCAGCGCCTGGTAAAGACCCTGGAAGAGCTGGTGCAGTATTTCGGGCCCTCCCGCCCCTGCTGCGTATGCCGTGAGCTGACCAAGCTGTTTGAAGAGCACGCCCGCGGCACCCTGCAAGAAGTGGCGGACCATTTCAGGGAAAAAGGTGTTAAAGGGGAGATTGTGGTGATAGTAGGCGGCGCATGAATGTAAATACCGATTAAATTAGCAGTTTAAACCTACGAACGGATGAAGCAATCTTTCTCAGGAGCTGTCCTGCTCTTATTATTATTGGCAGGCGCATCATTGCACGCACAGCCCGACCGCTGGCAGCAACGGGTAAAATACACGATGGACGTGCAAATGAACGTGCAGACCAACCGCCTCAACGGCCAGCAAAAGCTGGAGTACTTCAATAACTCGCCCGATACCCTTTATAAAGTGTTCTATCACCTGTACTGGAACGCTTTTCAGCCTAACAGCATGATGGATGTGCGCAGCCGCGAGCTGGGCAAAACCGTTCTGCCCAATGGCCGGCAGGACTGGGATGGCCGCGTGCGCGACCGCATCTCCAGGCTGCAGCCCGATGAGATCGGCTACCAGAAAGTAATATCCCTGAAACGCGACGGCCGCCCCCAGGAATATAAAGTGGTAGGCACCATCCTGGAAGTGATGCTGGACAAGCCTGTATTGCCCAATTCCAAAACCGTGTTCGACATGGATTTTGAAGCGCAGGTGCCGGTGCAGGTACGCCGCAGCGGCCGCCAGAACGCCGAAGGAGTGGATTTTTCCATGTCGCAGTGGTATCCTAAAATGTGTGAGTACGATTATGAAGGCTGGCATCCCACCTTTTACGTGGCCCGCGAGTTCTACGGTGTATGGGGCGACTATGATGTAAAGATCACGATCGATAAGCGCTATGTGCTGGGCGGCACCGGCTACCTGCAGAACCCGGAGCAGATCGGCTATGGCTACGAAGCGCCCGGCGCCACCGTAAAGCGCCCCGCCGGCAATACCCTTACCTGGCATTTTGTAGCGCCCAACGTGCATGATTTTATGTGGGCCGCAGACCCGGATTATAAGCATATTACCCAGCAGGTAGATGGCTTTACGGCGCACTTCCTGTACCTGGAGAATGAGACCACCCGGGAAACCTGGCCACAGTTCGCCAAAATGGTGCCCCGCGCCTATGCCTGGATCAGGGACCATTACGGCCCCTATCCTTACAAGCAGTATTCCTTTATACAGGGCGGCGATGGCGGTATGGAATATCCTATGGGCACCCTCATTATGGGCAACGGGAAGCTCAGCGGCCTGTATGGCCTGGCCATGCACGAATGGATGCATACCTGGTACCAGATGATGCTGGGCACCAACGAAAGCCTCTACCCCTGGATGGATGAAGGCTTTACCACTTTTGCGGAAGACAATGTAGTGTATCACACGATTGACTCCCTTAAAGGCAGGAACCCCCATGCCGGCTCTTATAACGGTTATTTTATACTGGTAAAAGCCGGGCTGGAAGAGCCTATGTCCACCCATGCGGACTATTTTGACACCAATGCCGGCTACAGCCTTTCTTCCTACGCCAAAGGCGCCGTGTTCCTGGAGCAGTTGGGCTACGTCATCGGTGCGCAAAACCGGGATAAAGGGCTGCTGCGCTATTACTGGGAATGGCGCTTCAAGCATCCGAACGTGAACGATTTCATGCGCGTCATGGAAAAAGAAAGCGGCCTGCAACTGGACTGGTATCGCATGTTCTTCGTAAATACCACCAGGCATATTGATTACGGTATTGACAGCCTGTATGAGCAGAACGGCAAGGCCGTGGCGCGCCTGCACCGCATTGGCGGCATGCCTATGCCGATAGACCTGGTGCTGACCACCACGAATGGCAAAAAAGTGATGCATTATATTCCCCTGTCCTCCATGTTCGGTGAAAAGCCGCAGGAGGACAGCAGCATGGAACGCGTTACGCACGCCTGGTGGCACTGGACGCATCCTACCTATGAAGTGGAGCTGAATGTGCCGCTTAGCGAGGTGAGCAGCCTGGAAATTGATCCCAGCTACCGCATGGCGGATATAGACCGGGACAATAACGTGATGAGAACGGAGTAAGCAAATTTTACATGCATATATAACTGCATGGCGCATGGTATTACCGTGCGCCATGCTGCTTTTGTGGCTTAGGAGAGCTGATTTCCGGACGAGACAACTACCGCCCGTTACCGGACATCCCTGTACCAAAACCGGACACCCCTGGTTACCCTAAATAACTGATTCCCATTCAATTCATCAATTGGCATATTTTTAACGGGAATAAGCGCATACCTCTCTGTTATGATAAAGAACTATTGCAAAATAGCCTGGCGAAACCTGGTCCGCAATAAAGCCTTTTCCGTGATCAATATATCCGGCCTGGCGCTGGGACTGGCCTGCAGCCTGCTGATCATGCTATGGGTGCAGGATGAGCGTAGGGTGGATGGCTTTCATGCCAATGGTAAGCTGTTGTACCAGGTATATGAGCGCAGCTATTATGATGGCCAGGTAGATGCGGCTTATTACACCCAGGGCCTGCTGGCCCGCGAACTCAAAAGCGCCGTGCCCGAAGTGCAGTATGCCTCTGCATTGGAGCGCAACTGGCCCGCTACACTGTCCGTGGGCGATAAAGTAAGTAAAATCGCGGGCGCTTCTGCAGATGCCGATTTTTTTAAAATGTTCAGCTATCCCATACTGGCAGGCGCCCCGGCTACGGCGCTGCATGCGCCGGGTTTAATAGCGGTGTCCCACAGGATTGCGGAGGCGTTCTTTGGCAGTCCTGCCAATGCCATTGGCAAAACCCTCCGTTTTGATAACAGGCTGGACCTCCAGGTATCCGCCGTTTTTGAGAACCTGCCGGCCAATGCCTCGCAAAAATTTGAATTCCTGAGAAGCTGGGACGACTATATTAAAGAGAACCCCTGGGTGAACAACTGGAGTAACACCAGTCCCGGCACCCTGGTGCAGTTACGTCCCGATGCAGATCCCGCCAAAGTGGAAGCCCGGATCAAAGATTTCATTTACCGTTACAGGAAACCGGAGCCGGGCAACCGGGTAGAGCTGGGCCTGCAACCATACCCGGAAAAATACCTGCACAGCACTTTTAAGAACGGGCAGGTGGATGGCGGCCGTATTGAATACGTGCGTCTTTTCAGCCTGGTGGCGGTATTTATTTTACTGATCGCCTGCATCAATTTCATGAACCTGGCTACGGCCCGTTCCGCAAAAAGGGCCAAAGAAGTAGGCGTGCGTAAGGTGATAGGCGCCGCCCGTACCGCCCTCATCGCACAGTTCATCGGTGAGGCGCTTTTGCTCACCTGTTTCGCGATAGTGGCGGCCCTGCTGCTGGTATGGCTGCTGTTGCCCGCCTTTAATGCGCTTACCGGCAAGCAGTTGGCGCTGCCTGTGGGACAACCTGTTTTCTGGGCCGCCCTGGCAGGCCTCTTGCTGCTTACCGGTATGGTCGCCGGCAGCTATCCCGCGTTGTTCCTGTCTTCGCTTAGCCCGGTGCGCGTGCTGAAGGGTACGCTGAAATTTAGTATGGGCGCCGTATTCTTCCGCAAAGGCCTGGTAGTGTTCCAGTTTGCATTGTCCGTGATGCTGATGATCAGCATGATCGTGATCTACCGGCAGATGGATTATATACAGCACAAGAATCTGGGTTACGATCGTGAAAACCTGTTGTATATCCCGGTAGAAGGAAACCTGGTCAATAAGTACGAGCTGTTCCGGGAAGAAGCCCGTAAAGTGCCCGGCGTGCTGGCCATCTCAAAAATGAAAGAATCGCCTACGGTAATTGGGCATCACCGGGGCGACATTGAATGGCAGGGTAAGCCGGACGACCTGGCCACGTCCTTTGCCGACGCTACGGTAGGTTATGATTTTGTAGAGACCATGGGCCTGAAAGTAAAAGTAGGGCGCGGTTTTTCCCGTGCGTACGGCGCTGATTCCACCAGCTATATGATCAATGAAACGGCCCTGGAAAAAACAGGTTACCGGGATCCTATCGGCAAACCCATGTGGTGGGGTGGCCGCCGGGGCACCATCATCGGCATACTGGAAGATTTTCATATTAATTCCATGCACCAGGCTATTGAGCCGCTGATCCTGCGTGTAGACGAAAACATTCCCTGGGGCACCATCCTGATACGCATCCGTGGCGGCAAAACAAAGGAGGCGCTGGCCGGCCTGGAACAGCTCTGCAAAACACTGAACCCGCAGTTCCCTTTCACGTATACTTTCTCCGACCTGGAGTTTGCGCAGTTGTACCGCAGCGAGCAGGTGGTGAGCAAACTGGCCGGCATCTTTGCCTTCCTGGCCATTTTTATTTCCTGCCTGGGGTTGTTTGGTCTGGCCGCTTTCACGGCGGAGCAGCGCACCAAGGAGATCGGTATCCGCAAGGTGCTGGGGGCATCTGTGCAGCAAATCGTAGCCCGCTTGTCCGCCAGCTTCCTGAAGCCGGTAGCCCTCGCCATGATCATTGCCTTCCCGATAGCGTGGTACGCCATGGACCGCTGGCTGCAGGATTTTGCCTATCGCATTCACGTGGAGTGGTGGATGTTTGTGCTGGCGGGGTTGCTGACAGCCGGCATCGCCCTGCTCACCGTAAGCTTTCAAAGTATAAAAGCAGCAATCATCAACCCTGTAAAGAGCCTGCGGGCAGAATAAACCCTAAAACAGCACCATGTTCAAAAACTATTTTAACAGCATATACCGCCACTTGCTAAAGAACAGGATCGCATCCGTGATCAACATAGGCGGACTGGCCATTGGCCTGGCGGTAGGTATCCTCATCATGATATGGATACAGTATGTTACCGGCTACAATCAATTCCACAAGCGCCTGCCGCAATTGCATTTACTGATGCAGCATACAAAAGTCGGGGGAGAGATTTATACGCACCGGTCTATGCCGGTGCCATTGAAAAGCGCGCTGTACAAATTGCCGGAGATCAGGCGTGTTGCGCGCGCTACTGATGCCGGGCAACAGTTGGTAGCGGCAGGCGACAACAACTTTTACGAAAAAGGGTTGTATGCAGATCCCGACCTTTTCAGCATGATGACCTTCCCTGCCCTGGATGGCAATCCTGTAGCGGTTTTGCAGGATGCAGGCTCAGTGGTGATCACGCAAAGCACGGCCCGGAAATTGTTTGGAAATGAAAATGCGGTAGGGAAGATCATCCGGCATAATAACCTCCGTAACCTGAAAGTAGGTGCGGTGATCCGCGATGTTCCGCATAACAGCACCCTGCAGTTTGATATGGTGCTGCCCTTCTTGCTATATGAACAGGAGAATAAAGACTGGATCGGCTCATGGACAAATTACGCCATCAAGACCTGGATAGAAACGCTGCCGGGCGCCAGCCTGCCCCGCCTCAACAGCAAACTGGAAAAAATGCTCAGCGAGCATAGCGGCAATGACCAGCAATTGTTTGCCTATCCTTTTGCCAGGCTGCACCTGTATGGCACTTTTGAAAACGGGGTGCAGGACGGCGGGTTGATAGAAGTGGTGCTGGTAATGGGCATTACCGGCATAATGGTGCTGCTGATTGCCTGCATCAATTTTATGAACCTGGCTACGGCCCGTTCCGAAAAGCGCGCACGCGAGGTAGGCGTGCGCAAGGTGATGGGCGCTTCCCGCCGCCTCATCATCTTACAGTTCCTGGCGGAAGCTTTGTCCATGGCTTTCCTGGCGCTCATATTGGGTGTGCTGCTGGCCTGGCTGATGATACCCTGGCTCAATCGCCTGCCGGACCTGTATTTCAAACTGGACCTTTCCAACTGGCAGTTATGGTCCGGGCTGATCATCATGACGCTGCTCACCGGCCTGGTGGCGGGCAGTTATCCTGCATTCTTCCTCAGCAGCTTCCGGCCGGTACGTGTGCTCAAAGGCGTTATATTCACCGGCAGGGGAGGAGGCGCTTTTCGCAAGGCGCTGGTCACCTTCCAGTTTATCGTTTCTATTTTCATGATCATCGCTACCATTGTAATGGTCCGGCAGCAGTACTATGCCCAGCAGCGGCCCATCGGCTACGACCCGGAACACCTGCTGGATATACCGGCCCGGGGCGATATGGCAAAAAAATACGAGGTCCTGCGGGCCGGCCTGCTACAGATTGCCGGCGTGCAAAGCGTGTCTGCCGGCAACAGCAACCTGATCCGGTTCAACAGCTTTACAGACGGCCTGCAATGGCCGGGGAAAACTGCAGACGAGCGTTTGTCCGTAGCTATTGCCGATGTGCAGTATGACTGGGTAAAAACGATGGGCCTTAGCCTGGCCGAGGGACGGGATTTCAGCCGCGCTTATGGTGCGGATTCCATGACCTGCCTCCTCAATGAAGCGGCCGTTAGGGAAATGGGGCTGCAAGCGCCGGTTGTTGGGACCAGGGTAGGTGGCAAAACCGTGATCGGGGTGGTGAACGATTTTGTCTACAACGGGCCGATGACCATTCCCCGGCCCATGGTGGTATGGCTGGATAATGGCGCTATCAGCCATTTCTTTGTGCGCTTCCGTAACGACCATAACTGGCGTAATACCCTGGCCCAGGTAGAAACGGTCTTTAAGGAGATCCACCCCGGCTATCCGTTCGAATTCCGTTTTATCAAAGAGGAATACCAGCGATCTTTCGAGGGCGTGAACGCCGCTACCAGCCTGATGGTTTGGCTGGGAGGCCTGGCTATCCTGATCTCCTGCCTGGGCCTGTTTGGCCTGTCTGCTTTCGTGGCGGAACGGCGCACCAAGGAGATTGGCGTGCGCAAAGTGCTGGGCGCCGGCGTAGCCGGGATCTGGGTGATGCTTTCCGGCGATTTCCTGAAGCCGGTATTGATCGCGTTTGCGCTGGCCACGCCGCCGGCCATATGGGTCATGAAAAAGTTGTTGTACAGTATTGAATATCACACGGAGCTTTCCTGGTGGATGTTCGTACTGGCGGGCGCGTTAGCAGTGATCATTGCATTGGCTACGGTCAGCTACCAGGGAATAAAAGCGGCCCTGGTGAACCCGGTAAGATCGTTGCGCGCGGAGTAGCTTTACAACAGCGGCCTATTTCAACTGAACAGTCTTTCCGCCACTTCCATGCCTTTTGCCAGCATGCCCTTCATTTCCTCCGGGTTGAACTCCAGTCCGCCGGGGCCTCCGCCCAGCGGCGCGTCCGGCCGTATGAGGTGGATGGTCAGCTCCTGTTTGCCCAGGAAGGGGTTGGCTCCCGGCACGTCAAAATAATTTTCAATATCCGCCGGTGGTATGCCTGCCGCCTGCATCCGCTGCTTAACGGCGGCTATGTACTGCAGCGCGCGGTTGTACAGCAGGGGTATCTGCACATCATTTACCGCTACATCGTTCGTAAACCAGCCGATGGTTTGCTCCAGTATGCTGAAGGTGCTGGTAAAGCGCTGGTGGCTGGTTTCGGGGGTTTCGGGCGTCAGCAGGATGGCGTAGATCTCGGTGGCGCCGTTATCGATGGCCAGTTGTATGGGCGCATATTCCCGCAGCCCGCCATCTACAAACTGCCGGGGCTTTTCCTCCACCCCGCCGGTTTCTATCGGCGGCATGAACACGGGCTGGCAGCAGGAGGCCAGCACGGATTCCCGCAGGGTTTGCCCGTTGCTGATCCGTACCACATCATACTGTGGGTTCAGCATCGGCATACCGGTAGTGCTGAAATAAGTGATGCGCCCGGTTTGCAGGCATACGGCGGTGAGGAACAGTTCCTTTTTCAGGGCGGCCAGCCTGCGGAAGCGCTCGTCCGTATACACTTCCGTGATCTGCCGGGCCAGGGGGGCGGCGTCGTACAGGGAATTGGCGCGCACAAAACGGTTCACGATATTGCCGGTGAGGACCACATCGGCGGTTTTTTTGGTGGTATACAGGGTTTCCAGCAGCGCTATTTCGTCCAGGGCTACCAGGGGCAGTATTAAAGCGCCGGTGCTGGTGCCGCACAGCGTATCAAAGCGGATATCCGGCCGGTTTTCCGCCAGGTATTTTATCACACCTACGGCAAAGGCGCCCTTGGAGCCGCCGCCGCTAACTACTAAAGCTGTTTTTCCCATAACCGTACATTTTATGCCCGGCCTACCGTATGTCATCAAACGGGTTGTCCGAAGGCTTTTTGCTGAATAGATGCACGCCCAGGCCAGCGCTCAGCCACCATGCGCCCAGGCGGTAATCCCGCAGGGCCTTTAATGAAAAGGTGGCCAACTGTCCCAGCTCCGCGGTGAGCCCGCCGCCGGCCAGGCGCTGTTCCCCGGTGCCCCAGCAATGTTCGGCAGTCAGTTGCACGTTCAGTACCGTACTGTTCAGCACCCTGGGCTGGTCTGTCAGCAGCACGGCCAGGTGTGGCCCGGCAATGCCGTAAACACGCTTGCCGGTATAAGCGCCGGCTACGGTAGCGCCTGTACGCAGGCGGCCGGTTATCAAAGTGTATTGTGGCGTAAAAGAAAGGCTGCCCAGGTACAGATCGGGCGTGTGATCAAAGGCGGTAACGGCGCCTTGCCCTATTTCCAGGGGGAATACCCAGCCTTTGGGAAATTCCTGCGAGGCGGTGATGGCAGGAAACAGTATGCCGGAAAAAAATACGCAGGCTGGCAGCAGTATTTGGGGAACTCTCATACCTATAAGTTACGCAAATTTTCCCCGTTTTCCCGCTTTAATCCAGTATCTCACACAGGAACCCCTGCTGCTGTACAAAATCGATCATCGTATATTCATCCACCTTCATTTCGGTAATACGCAGCACTTTGTCGCAATCCTCCAGGTCCACATAGCAGGTGCCTACCTCAAAGTTGGCCTGTATGGCGGAGATCATGTGTTGCCTGTCTTCATGGGTTGCTATATTGGTCCTGAATATACCTATCATAGCATACGGTTTGGTTTGTTCAAGAATGGCGTGCATAACAGTATATTTAAGCGTTATTGTTGTTCCTTTTCTTCCCAGAAGCCCCCGCCAAAGCGCTGCCGGCAGCGGTCCTTCATCCGTTCCCTTTCTTCGGGCGTCATGGCTTCCATGCGCCGGCGCATCTTTTCCTTCCAGCGCTGTTTCCAGCTCCAGCCGCCGCCATGGGCATGTCCATGCCAGCCAAACAGCAGCTTGCTCAGAAGCAGCAAGCCCAGTGCCTGCCAGAAGCTAATGACCGGTCCGTGAAAAAGGCAGGGTACCAGCCAGTTCCAGAGGCTCATTACTACAAAGCCCAGTACGGTGAGGAACAGCGCTCCCAGGAAAATAAATTTCAGTACGCCCAACCCTGGTCTACGTTTCATTTGTCAACAATTTATTTTTTAGCAGTCAAATGGAACCTCGCATTAGCATGTCCTTGTGTAGGAGTGAAGTACCATGCCCGGTTTCATTTGTCAATATTTTATTTACTTTTTCTAATCATTAAGCAGTTCCCGGTACAGCTCCGCCAGCCGTTCCCGCAGGTACAGCACGGCATAGCGTTTACGGGACAGCAGCGTGTTAATGGACAGTCCTGTTTCAGCGCTCATTTCTTTAAAGGATTTGCCTTCCACCTCATGCTGCAGGAAAACTTCGCGTTGTTCGGCCGGCAGTTCGGCTATGGCCTCCATAATGGTTTCCGCCAGCATTTTCCGCATCATGGGCGTATCCGCCTTGGCGGTATGGTCAGGTAGTATTTCGGAAAGGAACAGCGTTTCTTCCCCCTCGTATTCCAGGGCATTGTCTGAAAAACTGCTCTCCCGCTTTTTGCGGAACCAGTCGGTGATCTTGTTCCGGGTTACGGCAAACAGCCATCCGGTGATGGAATCTATCTGGCTGCCCAACCGCAGGTATTCGGTGAACTGGTAAAATACATCCTGCAAAATATCCTCCGCATCCGCCACATTATTTACCCTTTGCCGGATAAAATGCAGCAAACGCTTGCGCTCCTTTTGAACGGTCTCCTGTATGCGCGCGTTTTGTTCTAAGGCCATAGCTGTCTTTGAGAGGAGCAACTTTTGCATCTTAATTAGGAAGACGAAGGAATGGGCAGGATATTTTACCGGTTTTTCATTTTTTTGTCATACATCCTGCTTGCTTCCATCTCCTGCATCGCACTTCTTACCTCCTGCTTTCTTAAATTTATATCATGTCTCACCATCACCAGCACACACATGCGCCTGCCGGCCAGGCGAACCTCAACAGGGCATTTATCTGGGGAATAGCCATGAACCTGGGCTTCGTGATAGTAGAATTTGTAGTGGGCCTCCTGAACGGCTCCCTGGCACTGTTGTCGGATGCCGGGCACAACCTCAGCGACGTGGCCAGCCTGGCCCTTTCCCTGCTGGCGTTCCGGCTGGCCCGCGTAAAATCCAGCTCCCGCTACACCTACGGTTATCGCAAAAGTACCATTTTGATCTCGTTATTGAACGCCCTCATCCTGCTGGTGGCCGTAGGCGCCATTGCTTACGAGGCGCTGCGCCGTTTTAGCGATCCCGCCCCGGTGCCGGGCAGCACTATGGCCATTGTAGCAGGTATCGGCATCTTCGTCAATACGGCCTCAGCCTTCCTCTTTTTTAAGGACAAGGAGAGCGATCTGAATGTAAAGGGAGCTTACCTGCACCTGGTGGCGGACGCCCTGGTATCCCTGGGTGCGGTGGTGGCCGGCCTGGTGATCATGGGCACCGGCTGGTACTGGGTAGACCCGGTGGTGAGCCTGCTCATTATTATCGTGATCGTGTACAGCACCTGGGGACTGCTGCGCAGCAGCCTCCGCCTTTCCCTGGATGCGGTACCGCCCGGCATTGATATGGAGGAGGTGCGCAAAACCGCGCTGCAGGTACCCGGGGTAAAGGATATATATCATATCCACATCTGGGCCATGAGCACCACGGAAAATGCGCTTACCGCCCAATTGGTGGTAAAGGAGGAGCTGGACCGCGCCGCCGTGGCACAGCTTAAAAATGCGCTGCGCCACGAGCTGGAGCACCTGGGTATCCATCATGTTACGCTGGAAACGAATTTTGGTGAAAAAGAGAGGAATATTCCATAATAGCGATGAAACAATGAGAATTTTTGCTAAATTGGAACAGTTTCTTTAGCAAACCGTTTATCACCCTCAAAGTTTCATTTTTTTTCACCCTCAAATCACCAATTCTATGGAACCTCAAATCAAAACCAAGGTAAAAGCATCTGACGTTAACCTGAACGACGCCATTACGTATGCCCAGCTTATTGCCACCGTTCACGCTGTTTTTTATGGAGTGGGTAATACAAAGGATAATCCCGGGAAAGTTACCAACCCTTCATTGTCCGCCTATCAAAAGGCAATTAAAGATGCATGTGACCCTAATTCTGTTAACTATGACCCATCTGTGTATCCCGGCTTTCTGGAGGATTATCAGCTATTGCATAACATCCAGATGACGGACTTTGCCACTAAAAAAACGGAGAAGGACATCCCTGTCTACTATGGATTCATAGCCAAGTATCTAAAATCGCCCTACAACTATGTGGTAGCGATCCGTGGTACGGAAACGCAGATGGAATTTGAAGACGACGAGCAACTCGATCTGCAACCCTTTACCGAAGTTTCCAATGGAGGGAAGGTGATTCGTGGTTTTCATACGATCTACCAAACAATCGTCCTGCTTACGCCACCCGATGCGGATAAAGACGCCTCCTCCAAAGTGCTCTTGAAGGATGTGGCAGCAAAACCATCTATTGCATTGAGGGATGCCGGGAAGGTGCCCACGGTAGTGACCGGCCACAGCCTGGGAGCCGCCCTGGCTACCATGTATGCAGCCCAGGCGGCTAACAGCCCGGGTAATAGTGGTGAGATGATCGTATATACGTATGCATCACCCAAAGTGGGCGATGCCGACTTCGTAAAAATGTATAATAACAGCGTACAGGAAAATTATCGTATCTATAATACGCAGGACGATGTGCCCAAGCAGCCATATTTATGGGGGCAACATGTAGATGATGGTTACCCGCTTGATTCAAGCCAATATCCCGAGATCGTCGGTTCCAAAAATTGCAATGATCTTCTCAAGTGCCTGGGATGTGCGCATGTCCTACCAACATATTTGTATATGCTGGAAACAAAGAATGGCAGCAACCCGGCCCCGGCCATGCTGAATGCGGAAGGGAATTCGTGCTGGAACAAAACAACTAAATAATTTACCCCTGAAGCAGGTAAGCCCCTTACCTGCTTCAGTTTTTTACCACTACGATATATTTTTCCTTAAAATATTCCTCCGGGAACAGTTTGTAAATATCTACCAGGGCCGGCCGGCAGCCGCTCTCGGATATTTCCTGCGCCAGGTCGCCGCCTTTGAGGCAGATCAGTCCGCCTGCTGCACCGGCAGGCCGGTGGCTGCTTTTCTGCAGCAGGGGCTTGCTCCATCTCCACAGGTCCTTTAAGGGCGCTACCGCCCGGGACACCACCACGTCAAACTTTCGGTTTTTGATCTCCTCCGCACGGGTATGGGCGTAGGTTACATTGGTTAACTGCAGCGCGGAAGCAATACCTTCCACTACTTTTATTTTTTTGCCGATGGAGTCTGCCAGGTGAAACTGTACTTCCGGGAAAAAGATTGCCAGCGGAATGCCGGGGAAGCCGCCACCGGTGCCCAGGTCCAGCACCCGCGTGCCTGGCGGTAGGTCCGTAGTGGCTGCTATGCTCAGGGAGTGCAGCACATGCTTTTCGTACAAGCTGTCAATGTCCTTGCGGGAGATCACGTTGATCTTTTCGTTCCATTCCCGGTACAGGCCATCCAGCGCAGCCAGTTGCTGCAACTGCAAAGGCGTAAAATCAGAGAAATATTTCAGGATAATGTCCATGTGGGTTCACCCTCACCATTTATTCTTCGACTTGAAAAACAGTGCGGGTGCGAAGATAATGTAATACAGCCACATAAACAGGTCCATGAACCAGGAGAGCTTGAACAGGTCGCCCTCGCCCAGCTTGCGCAGCGCAAAAAAGGAGATCACAGTCTGCACCAGCAGCCGGCTGCCAAACGCGATCAGCGTATAGTACAGGAAGGGCTGGTAAAAAAGGCTCACAATAAAAGCGGGATAGAAGAGGAAATGCGTCAGGGAGAACAGTCCCAGCAGGAACTTATGCCCGAAACGGTAATGTTTGCCGGTGGACATATGCCGCGTTTTCTGGCGGAACCAGCGGTCCCAACTGGTCTTGGGCTCGGAATAGGTAAAGGCTTGTTTGTCGAGCACCACGGCTACGTTCCGGCTGTTGGCGGCGCTGTTCACAAACAGGTCGTCGTCGCCGGAGGCTAGGTGCTGGTGGTTGGTAAAGCCCTTGTGCCGGAAGAACAGCTCTTTCTTATAGGCCAGGTTGCGGCCCACGCCCATGTAGGGGATGCCCGCCATGGCAAAGGACAGGTATTGCAGGGCGCTGAAAAAGGTCTCATAACGGATCACCTTGTTCAGGAAGCCCGGTTTTTTATGATAAGGGCCGTAGCCCAGCACGATCTCCTTCCCGTCCCGGAACCCCTGGGACATGATAGACAGCCAGTTAACGCTGGCGGGCTTACAGTCCGCATCCGTCAGCAGCACGTGCTCATGCTGCGCACCCTTGAGGCCGATGGACAGGGGATACTTTTTGCCGGGAATGAATTTGGCCTGCTGCTTCAGCTCTATATGGCGGTAATGCGCATAGCCCGGCTCTATGGAGCGCAGGTAATATTTCGTGTCGTCCTCGGAATTGTCGTTCACCACAATTACTTCGTAATCAGGGGCATGATTGGAGCCGTACCGCTGCTGCAGCACCGTGGGCAGGTTTTTTTGGAGGTTCAGCTCCTCGTTCTTGGCACAGATGATTATGGAAAAACGGTTGTCAGGCGTTTCGTCGCTGTTGAACCTGCGACGGTAAAAAGCTACACGGGAAAAAAAGATCAGGTAGTACAGCACCTGTATACCAGCTATGGTAGCAAAAACATAAAAGGCGATTAAACCCAGGCTTTCCGACATATTGGGGACAAATATATATGTTTTTGTTTATCTGTCTATCGATGGGGATAAAAAAGTTATAGGCTACCTTTGCCCCTGTTTTATGCAGTTCGATCTTATTACCACAGACCACAATTCCCGCGCCCGGGCCGGTGTGCTTACCACGGACCATGGCGCCATTGCCACGCCCATTTTTATGCCCGTAGGCACGGTGGGCAGCGTAAAGGCCGTTACCCAGGAACAGCTCCGCAGCGATGTGCAGGCGCAGATCATCCTGGGCAATACCTACCACCTGTACCTGCGCCCCGGCCTGGAGGTGCTGTCCGCCGCCGGCGGCCTGCACCGGTTTAACGGTTGGGACCGTCCCCTGCTTACGGACAGCGGGGGCTACCAGGTGTTTTCCCTGGCGGCCAACCGCAAGATCAAGGAAGAAGGGGTGGTGTTCCAGTCGCATATTGACGGCAGCCGGCACCTGTTCACCCCGGAGAATGTGATGGATATCCAGCGCACCATCGGGGCGGATATCATTATGGCTTTTGACGAATGCCCGCCCTATCCTTCGGAGTACCGCTACGCCCGCAAGTCCATGGAGCTGACCCACCGCTGGCTGGACCGTTGCATACAGCGCATGCGGGAAACGCAGCCGGCCTGGGGTCACCAGCAATCGCTGTTCCCTATTGTGCAGGGCAGCACCTTCAAGGACCTGCGCACCATTTCCGCCACGGAGATTGCCGCCCGCGAATGCGACGGCAATGCTATTGGCGGCCTCAGTGTAGGGGAGCCGGAAGCCGAAATGTACGATATGTGCGGGCTGGTATGCGATATCCTGCCCGCGCACAAACCCCGCTACCTGATGGGCGTGGGCACGCCCTGGAATATCCTGGAGAACATAGCCCTGGGCGTGGATATGTTTGACTGCGTGATGCCTACCCGCAACGGCCGCAACGGCATGCTGTTCACCTGGCAGGGCGTGATCAATATCAAGAACAAAAAGTGGGCGACCGACTTTTCGCCGCTGGATGAGCAGACCGACTGCTTTGCCAGCAACCACTACACCAGGGCCTATCTCCGCCACCTTTTTGCAGCCGGCGAGATACTGGGCATGCAATTGGCAAGCATTCACAACCTGGCCTTTTACCTGCAGTTGGTAAAAGCCGCCCGGGAGCAGATACTGGCGGGCAATTACGCCGCCTGGAAAACAACAATGGTTAAACAATTGCAAACAAGGTTGTAAAAAGTGAAAGGTAAATTGTGAAAGGAGAAGGGAGAATGGAAAAAGGAAAGGGGGAGCGAGTTTGTTCCCTACTCGCAGCTTTCTCCCTTTTCCTTTCTCCTTTTTCCTATTTTTACACTATTATATATGACAAAGATAGATTGGTATATACTTCGCAAATTCATAGGCACTTTCATTTACTCCCTCATGATCCTGCTGATCATTTCAGTAGTGATCGACATTACGGAAAAGGTGGATGATTTCATGACCCACAATCTTTCGCTGCAAACGATCGTGGTGGACTATTACTTTGGCTTCATCCCCCATATAGCCGCCCTGCTTTTTCCCCTGTTCATATTCATCTCGGTTATATTTTTTACATCCAAGCTGGCCTACCGTTCAGAGATCATCGCTATCCTGAGCGCCGGGGTGAGCTTCCGGCGCTTCCTGCGCCCTTACTGGATCGGCGCTTTCCTGTTCGGCGGCATCCTCTGGCTGGGGAACCGCTGGACCGTGCCCAACGCTAACCGCATCCGCACTACTTTTGAGAATACCTACATCAGGTCGCGCGATGCCGGTAAAACCCAGTACGACCGCACCACCCGCATAGACAGCTTTACTTACGTGACCTTCGGCTCTTATGATCCCGGCTACAAGGGCGGCAGCAATTTCGTACTGGAAAGGGTGGAAGGGCTGGACATGACCTTCAAGCTCCGCGCCGACCGTATTATGTGGGACTCTACCAACGGCACCTGGAAGCTCAGCTATGTATCCCTGCGCCGCATCAACGGGCTGAAGGAGCAGTGGTGGAACAAGCAGGATACCACGCTGAAAATACCCCTCACACCCAAGGAGCTGGTGGAGGAAAGAAATATCCAGGAAGCCATGACCACCCCGGAGCTGAACCGGTATATTGACCGGGAGGAGCTGCGGGGGGCAGAAGGGCTCAACACCTTCTACGTGGAAAAATACCGCCGTACCTCCTCCGCCGCGGCAGTGATTATCCTGAGCCTTATCGGGGCCATCATTGCCTCCCGTAAGGTAAGAGGGGGCAGCGGCCTGCACCTGGCCCTGGGCATTGTGATCAGCGCCAGCTATATTATCTTCCTGCAATTCTCGACGGTGTTTTCCACCAAAGCCAGCCTGAACCCGCTGCTGGCCGTATGGATACCCAATTTTCTGTTTGGCGGCCTGGCAGTATGGCTGTATATGCGGGCGCCTAAATAATAAAAAATTCACATTTCTTTAATAAAACCGCTCAATTGCTTTATTGCCGGGCTAAGTAGCTGTATAACAGTTTTCCGGATTGGCCGCCCGGCAGTGTCCGGTCGTTAACAACTGTCAAAAGACGTGCAACTTCGTTAACAAATCATTACTTTTGACAATTGATCGATTTTGTTTTACTTACCAAACTATAGTATCAGATATGGGATACATAAAAGAAAAATTCAAGGTAAAGGCCGAAGAGCTGGGTCTCGAAGTAAAGGAACTGATTAAGAATCATGGTAGCAGGAAAATAGATGAGGTTACTATTGGGCAGGTATACCAGGGTATGCGTGGTATTACCGGGCTGGTATCTGAAACTTCCCTGCTGGATGCCAATGAAGGAATACGTTTCAGAGGTTATTCCATTCCTGAGCTGAGGGAGCACCTGCCTAAAACGCAGGGTGGCGCGGAGCCCTTACCTGAAGGTTTGTTTTATCTCATGCTGATAGGTGAGCTGCCTACTGAGGCAGATGTGCAGTATCTGTCCGGTATGTGGGCCCGCCGTTCTCATGTGCCGAATTATGTATTTGATGCTATAGAAGCGTTGCCCATCAGCACGCACCCCATGACGATGTTTAACGTAGGCATTATGGCCCTGCAGACGGAATCTGTTTTTGCCAAAGCCTACGCGGAAGGGATGAGCAAAAAGGATTACTGGAGCTACATGTACGAGGACACCATGAACCTGATTGCCCGCCTCCCGCATATTGCCGCCTATGTATACCGCCGTAAGTACAAGGGCGGTCACCATATACAGCCCAACGGCATGCTGGACTGGGCTGCCAACTTTGCCCACATGCTGGGATATGACGATGATGGTTTCAAGGAGCTGATGCGCCTGTACATGACCATCCACGCCGATCACGAAGGTGGTAACGTAAGCGCGCATACGACGCACCTGGTAGGTTCCGCCCTCAGCGATGCCTACCTGGCCTTTGCCGCCGGTATGAACGGCCTGGCCGGCCCCCTGCATGGCCTTGCCAACCAGGAAGTGATCAAGTGGATACTGAACATGCGCGAGGAACTGGGCGGCGGCATTCCCACCAAGGCGCAGATAGAGCAGTATGTGCGTAAAACCCTGTCAGAAGGTAAGGTAGTGCCGGGTTACGGCCATGCCGTGCTGCGTAAGACAGACCCGCGTTTTACCGCGCAGATGGAGTTTGCCAAAAAACACCTGCAGAACGACGAGCTGGTGCGTATTGTGTGGATGGTGTATGACACCGTACCGGGCATACTGCAGGAACTGGGCAAGGTGAAAAATCCCTGGCCTAACGTGGATGCGCATTCCGGCGCGCTGCTGGTGCATTACGGCTTTGTGGAATATGAATTCTATACCGTGCTGTTCGGCGTATCCCGTGCGCTGGGCGTACTGGCTTCCCTGTGCTGGGACCGGGCGCTGGCCCTCCCTATAGAACGTCCCAAATCCGTGACCACGGAGTGGATGAAATTGTTTGTAGAAGGTAAGTTGGAAGCAATCGCAGATTAAATATATCAACCCGTTCAGCCATATTATCCAATCCCATCGAGTACCTGAAGGGCGTAGGACCGCAGCGGGGCGAGCTGCTGCGTAAAGAACTGGACCTGCACACCTTCGGCGACCTGCTGCATTATTTTCCCTTCCGCTATGTAGACCGTACCAAGGTGGAAAAAATAGCCCGGCTGCATGGCGGGATGGATTATGTGCAGATACGGGGCCGCATTACCTCCCTGGAAACAGTGGGAGAGAAGCGCGGCAAAAGGCTGGTGGCCACCCTCCGCGACGAAACAGGAGAGATAGCGCTGGTGTGGTTCCAGGGCTGGCAATGGATGCAGAAATCCCTGCGTGAGCAGGTGGCCTACCTGGTATATGGCCGCCTCTCCATTTTTAACGGCGTGCTGCAGATGGCGCACCCGGAAATGGACCTGCTCACGGAAGACATTGCCGACGGCAAGCAGTTCCTGGAGCCGGTGTATTACACCACGGAAAAGCTGAAAGCCCGGGGGCTCACGGCCCGCGCCATCGGGAAGCTTACCTTCCACCTGCTGGAGCAATTGTCGCCCCTGGAGATCCCCGAGAACCTGCCTGCGCCCATATTGCAGCAATACCGTTTACTACCCAGGCCCCTGGCCTTTTTCAAGATACATTTGCCGGCCGGCGAAGAAGAGGCCCAGCAGGCCCGCCGCCGCCTGAAATTTGAAGAGCTGTTCATTTCCCAGGTACGGATATGCCGGCTCAAGATCCGCCGGCACCGGCAGTCCCAGGGGTTTATATTCAACGCGGTAGGCACGCATTTCAATGATTTCTATAACCATCACCTGCCCTTTCCCCTGACCGGCGCCCAAAAGCGGGTGTTGAAGGAAATAAGGCAGGATACCATGAACGGGCGGCAGATGAACCGCCTGCTGCAGGGCGATGTAGGCAGCGGTAAGACCATCGTGGCCTTGCTTACCATGTTGCTGGCCATTGACAACGGTTTCCAGGCCTGCCTGATGGCGCCTACGGAAATACTGGCGCAGCAGCATTTCAAAGGCATTGCGGAATTGCTGGAGCGGATGGAGCTGAAGGTAGCCCTGCTTACCGGCAGCATTAAAGGCAAGGCCCGTAAAGAGATACTGGCCGCAGCAGCGGATGGCAGCCTGCACATCCTGATAGGCACCCATGCCCTGCTGGAGAAAGAGGTGCAGTTTCAAAACCTGGGCATGGCCATTGTGGACGAGCAGCACCGCTTTGGCGTGGCCCAGCGGGCCCGCCTCTGGCAAAAGAACACCATCCCGCCGCATATCCTGGTCATGACCGCTACGCCCATCCCGCGCACCCTGGCCATGACCATTTACGGCGACCTCGACGTATCCGTGATAGATGAACTGCCGCCTGGCCGCAAACCCATTACCACCGTGCACCGCACGGAGTACCAGCGCCCGCAGGTAATGGAGTTTATCCGGGAGGAGATCGGGAAAGGCAGGCAGGCGTATATTGTGTACCCGCTAATAGAGGACTCTGAGAAGCTGGATTACGAGAACCTTATGAAAGGTTACGAGGAAGTGAAAGCTTTCTTCCCGGAACCAAAGTACTACATCAGTATGGTGCATGGCCGCCAGCCGGCGGAGATGCGGGAAACCAACATGCAGCGCTTTGCCCGGGGCGAAACCCATATCATGGTAGCCACCACGGTGATCGAAGTAGGCGTAAACGTGCCCAACGCTTCCGTAATGGTGATAGAAAGCACGGAGCGTTTTGGCCTTTCCCAGCTTCACCAGTTGCGCGGCAGGGTAGGGCGGGGCGCAGAGCAGTCCTACTGCATCCTGATGACAGGCTATAAGCTGGGTAATGATTCCAGGGAAAGGATCAATGTAATGGTGCAAACCAATAACGGCTTCCTCATCTCCGAAAAAGATATGGAGTTGCGCGGCCCGGGCGATATGGAAGGCACCCGCCAGAGCGGCATACTGGATTTCAAGCTGGCCGATATCCTGCAGGATAAGCCTATACTGGATGCGGCCCGTGCCTGCGCAGAAAAGCTGCTGCAGGAAGACCCGGACCTGGCGCTGCCGGAAAACCATCCTTTACAGGAATTTCTGGCTGCCCAGCGGGGAAAATCCCAATGGAGCAAAATTTCCTGAGGGTTTTAACGTTATACAACCGTAAATCTGTCCACAGCCTGCCCATTATGGCGCTCCGCATTTGCCTGCCAGGTATATGCAGCGGTCCGTAATAGGTTGGCTGTGGATTTTTAAATTTATATGCCCTTGAAAATCACTTCCCTTGCCGTTTTTTTAGGTATCTCCCTCGGGCTGCTGGCAAGCCGGCCTGTTAAAGGGCAAACGCCCGCCAATACGAATTTTACCCCCCTGGAGTTTGTGGAGAACAAAGGCCAGTGGGAGGGAGATTTCCTGTATAAAACAAACCTGGGTGGCAGCACCGTTTTCCTGAAACAGCATGGCTTTACCTTTTACCTGCTGGAAAAGGAAGGCCTGGAAAAAGTACATGATTACATGCATGGCCACGCCGCTACGGGCACGGATAAACCGCCTTATGTGGACTATGATGCCAAAAGCGCTGCTAACGCCAACACCGCCGCCCGGTCGTCCGCATCCGGTCAAAGCAAACCGCAGCCGCTGGTAGTAAAGGCGCATGCCTACGAAGTGACCTTCCTGGGCGCTACCCTGAAACCGGAAATTGTGCCGGATAAACCCCGGGAAGCCTATTCCAATTATTTTATCGGTAACGACTCTACGAAATGGCGCTCCGGTGTAAGATCCTACCAGGGCCTGCTGTACAGGGAGCTGTACAAAGGCATAGACATGCAGGTATATTCCGAGGCTTCCCTCCTGAAGTACGACCTGGTGGTGCATCCCGGCGCTAACCCGGATGACATCCGGCTGCAGTATACGGGCGCCGACAAGCTGGAGATAAAGAAGGGCCAGTTGGAGATCACAACTTCCGTAGGCGTTGCTACCGAGCTGGCGCCCTATGCTTACCAGTATATCAACAACCAGCGTGTGCCCGTAAAGGTAACTTACCGCCTGCATGGCAACGAGGTTAGCTTTAAGGTGTCCGGTAAATATGATCCGCAATACACATTGGTAATAGACCCTACCTATGTTTTTTCCACCGTGTCCGGCGCACGGGCAGATAACTGGGGCTTTACGGCCACTTACGATGCGCAGGGGAACTTCTATGGAGGCGGTATTTCATTTGACCCGGGTAACTATCCCGTTACCCCTGGCGCCGTGCAGAACGCTTACCAGGGCGGGCAGTTCGACATCGCTATCAGCAAGTTCGACCCTACGGGCCGCAGTTTGTTGTATGCCACTTACATTGGCGGCAACGGGGTGGAGCAGCCCCATAGCCTGATCGTGGATTCCCAGGGCAACCTGGTCATCAGCGGCCGCACTACCTCTTCCAACTTCCCCTTCACCAATGTGGTGGGCACCCGGGGGGGCTGGGATATTGCCATCGTAAAGCTCAATGCCGCCGGTACTGCCCGGATTGGGGCGCTTTGTGTGGCCGGCAGCGCAAATGACGGGGTGAATATGACTGATAACAGGGAGGCCGGCACCCAGGTGCTGTTGCGCAACTATGGAGATGATGCCCGCAGCGAGGTGGTAGTGGATGAAAATGATAACGTGTATGTAGCCAGTTGTACTCACTCCGCCAATTTCCCGGTGACCACCGGTGTTTTCCAGACCTCCTTTGGAGGCGCCCAGGATGGCGTGGTGATGAAGCTGACGCCCGATTGCACCGGGTTGCAGTGGGCCAGTTTTATAGGCGGCTCCAGGGAAGATGCGGCATACGTGCTGGCAGTGAGCGGCAATACCGTCTATGTGGCCGGTGGTACGGCCAGCTCCGACTTCCGTACCACGGCCGGCAGTATATATCCCTCCTTCCGGGGCGGTGTATGCGACGGTTTTGTTTCGCATATCAGCAACGACGGGGCTACCGTGCTGCAAAGCACCTTCATGGGATCAGACAACCCTTCGGCCGACCAGGTGTATGGCATACAACTGGACGCCAACGGTTTTGTGTACATTATGGGGACTACGGAAGGTACCTGGCCTGCCAGGCAGCCTGCCGGCACCGCTACTTTTTATAATGATAATTCCAGGCAGTTCATCAGCAAGCTGCAGCCCAACCTCTCTGCCTTTGTGTACTCCACTACCTTCGGCAAGAATAACCAGTTGCCCAGTATTTCCCCGGTAGCCTTCCTGGTAGATAAATGCGAGAACGTGTACATATCAGGTTGGGGTGGCGGCCTTAACAAAACAATCTATGCAAACTCCGGCACCAGGGATTTGCCGGTGAAAAATGCCCTGCAGCGCTCTACAGACGACCAGGACTTTTACTTTTTTGTGCTGCAACGGGATGCTACCGATGTATTGTTTGCCAGCTTCTTTGGCGGTAATGGCCTCTACGAGCATGTGGATGGGGGCACCAGCCGCTTTGACCGCAACGGGGTGATCTACCAGGGCATTTGCGCCTGGTGCGGCAGTGCGCCCAAGCCACGCTATCCCACTACGCCGGGTGCCTATTCTTCCACCGCCCCATCCAACTGCAACCTCGGTGCATTGAAGATCGCTTTTAACCTGGATGGGGTGAGGGCCGGCATCAAGACCCTGGACCGCAAGCAGAACTACTGCGTACCGGCAGACGTTACTTTTGTGGATACCACCGGCACGCCTGCCCAGTCCCGTACCTGGAACTTCGGGGACGGCACGCCGCCCGTTACCGGTAACCTGGATACCGTTACGCATACTTATGCACAAACCGGCGATTACATTGTACAGCTCATCAAATGTGATCCTTCCAGTTGTAACGGTTGCGATACCGCATTTACGGAAGTAAGGATACGCGCGGACGAAGCGACCGTAAACCTGGTGGCCACCCGCCTGCAACCCTGCGAAGCGCTGAGCTACGAGTTTACCAACAATTCCGTGGCGCCTGCCGGCAAGCCCTTCACCAACCAGTCTTTCATACTGGATTACGGGGATGGCACGCCGCCGGTAACGGTAGGGCTGGGCACCTGGCAGCATGCCTACCAGGCAGACGGCATTTACAATGCTACGCTTACCCTGGTGGATACCAACTACTGCAATGCACCGCATACCGATACCGTTCCCCTGCGTGTGGCCGCTAACGTAGTGGCCAGCTTTGTGCCCATGCCGGACAGCGCCTGCGCCCCGGCGGAGATCAGCTTTGACAATACGACCAGGGGCGGGGAGAGCTTTACCTGGGATTTCGGGGACGGCAGCCCCGTTTCCACGGATATTTATCCTACCCATACTTACGCCAACCCCGGTACGTATACCGTAACTCTCCACGCAGTAGATAACAATACCTGTAACCTGGAGGACGACGCTTCCATGACCGTATTCGTCAGCGAATCGCCTACGGCAGATTTCACTTTCTCCCCGGACAAGCCGGAGGAGAATACGCCGGTCACTTTCGTGAACCAGTCCATAGGAGCGGTCAGCTACCTATGGGAGTTCGGGGACGGGCAGGTATCCGCGGAGACCAACCCGGTTCATCAGTACAACCAGTCCGGCACGTATAACGTATGCCTGTACGCTACTAACCAGACAGGTTGTACGGACTCTGCCTGCACCCAGGTGGCTGCCATCGTCATCCCCCTGTTTGACGTGCCGAACGCCTTTTCACCCAACGGCGACGGGATGAACGATGTGCTGCTGGTGCGGGGTTTTGGTATCGCAAAATTCAACCTGAAGATATTCAACCGCTGGGGACAGCTTGTATTTGAGTCCAATGACCCGGCTATTGGGTGGGACGGGCGCTATAAGGGGGCTTTACAATCGATGGATGCGTATGCTTATACCGTATATATCGAGTTCAGCGACGGGACAAAAGCCAATAAGAGTGGCAGTATCACCCTGTTAAGATAAAAGGCTCCCGGATAACAATTTTTGCAACGGCCCGGACGTTTTATTATTGTCCGCCGCCGACAGCTACCTCATTAATTTTTGTGTTATGCATTATACAACCTGTTTATCCGCTTCTTCCGTATAACTGTAACTTATTGAGCGCATGAATGTTGCCTTTAACGGTAACAATTCTGCTCCTTTCCCCGTTAATTGTAGTATATTAGTTATAGGAAAAAACGTAAAATCTATTCCGTGAACTTTACTTTCCGCGCCGGTTTTTTGGGTGTTGCTCTTTGGCTGATTGCAGGACTGCCGGCTCAGGCGCAAGCACAGGAGAACAGTAATTTCACACCTTTGCAGTTTGTTGAGAACAAAGGTCAGTGGGAGGGCGATTTTTTATATAAAACCGACCTTGGCGGCGGCGCCATCTTTCTCAAAAAGAACGGGTTTACCTTTTATCTCCTGAACCGGGACGACTATGTAAAGCTGACCGAATACCTGCACGGCCATGCCGAGCCTCCTGCTCCCCCTTCCGTGGACTACGATGCTAAAAAGGCGGGCGGCGCTGCTGCTGCCGCTCCTGTCAAAGAAGTGCCCGGTTTTGCCAAACCGCCCAAGCCTGTGGTAAGAGGGCATGCCTACGAAGTGACCTTCCTGAACGCATCCCCCAGCCCGCAGGTGCTGCCCGACAAGCCAACAGAGGGGTACAGCAACTATATTATCGGCAGCGACTCCACCAGATGGCAGTCCAATGTCCGGTCCTACCAGCGCATCATGTACAAGGCGCTGTATCCCGGCATCGACATGCAGGTGTACTCCGAAGCCTCTTTACTGAAATACGACCTCATCGTGCATCCCGGGGCCAACCCGGATGCCATACAATTGCAATATACCGGCGCGACCAGGCTGGCGCTGAAGAAGGACCAGCTTGAGATCACCACCTCCGTGGGCACTACCACTGAGCTGATGCCGTATGCTTACCAGTATATCAACAACCAGCGTGTGCCCGTAAAGGTGAACTACCGCCTGAACGGCACCCGGGTAGGCTTTAAGGTGTCCGGCCGGTATGACCCGCAATACCCGCTGGTAATAGACCCTACCTATGTCTTTTCTACCGTATCCGGTTCCCGGGCGGATAACTGGGGCTTTACGGCCACCTATGACAACCAGGGCTTTTTTTACGGCGGCGGCATTGTATGGGCGCAGGGCTACCCGGTAACCACCGGCGCTGTGCAGAATGCCTTCCAGGGCGGGCAGTTTGATATCGGCATCAGCAAGTTCACACCCAATGGTCGCAACCTGGTATACGCCACCTATATAGGGGGCAATGGCGATGAACAGCCGCACAGCCTGTTCACGGACGCACAGGGCAACCTGGTGATCAGCGGCCGGACTACCTCCTCCAATTTTCCTTTTACTACCGTGGCGGGCACCCGCGGCGGCTGGGATATTGCCGTGGTAAAGCTCAATGCCACCGGCACGGCCCGCATTGGTTCCATTTGCATAGCCGGCAGTTCTGATGACGGGGTGAACATGCGGGAGAACCGGCAGGCCGGCGCCTGGGTACTGCTGCGCAACTACGGCGACGACGCCCGCAGCGAGGTGGTGCTGGACGATGCCGGGAACGTGTTTGTAGCGAGTTGTACCCGCTCCGGTAATTTCCCGGTAACCAGCGGCACTTTCCAGACCAGCTATGGCGGCTCGCAGGACGGTGTGGTGATGCGGATAAGCCCGGACTGTAATAACCTGGTATGGGCCAGCTATATAGGAGGCGATAAGGAAGACGCCGCCTACGTGCTGGCGCTGAACGGCGGCTCGCTGTACGTGGCCGGCGGCACGGCCAGCGCCAATTTCCAGACCACCGGCGGCAGCATCTACCCCTCCTACAGGGGCGGTATCTGCGACGGCTTTATCACGCATATCACCAGTGATGGCACCAGCATCCTGCAAAGCACCTTCCTGGGCGCAAACAACATTGGCGCAGACCAGGTGTATGGCATCCAACTGGATGCCAATGGCTTTGTATACGTAATGGGTACTACCGATGGCAGTTGGCCGGTACAGCAGCCGGCCGGCACCGCTACTTTCTATAACGACAATTCCAAACAGTTTATCGCCAAGCTGCAGCCCAACCTGTCGGCCTTTGTGTACTCCACTACCTTTGGCAAACAGGCCACGGATCCCAGCCTGTCTCCCGTAGCGTTCCTGGTAGACCGCTGCGAGAATGTGTATGTGTCCGGCTGGGGCGGCGGTATCAATAAATCATTGCGCTACCCGAACTCCGGCACCAGCGGGCTGATTACCAGGAACCCGCTGCAGCGTACCACGGACGACCAGGACTTTTACTTTTTTGTGCTGCAGCGCAATGCCACGGACGTGCTGTTTGCCAGCTTCTTTGGCGGCAACGGCCTTTACGAGCATGTGGATGGCGGCACCAGCCGTTTTGACCGTAACGGGGTGATCTACCAGGGCATCTGCGCCTGGTGCAATGTGTCTGCCAATACGCAGGCCAAGCCCCGCTATCCTACCACGCCGGGGGCCTACGCCAGCTCCCCGCCTCCTTTCTGTAACCTGGGCTCGCTGAAGATCGCCTTTAACCTGGACGGGGTGAAGGCCGGCGTTAAAACCCTGGACCGCAAAAGGAACTACTGCGTACCGGCCACCATCACTTTTGTAGATACCACCGGCATTCCCGCCGAGACCTGGACCTGGAACTTCGGGGACGGCTCCCCGGAAGTGAGCGGCACGCAGGATACGGTGACGCATACTTATACGCAGATAGGCGATTATACAGTTATGCTGATAAAATGTGATCCCGCCAGTTGTAACGGCTGCGACACCGCCTATACCGAAGTGCGCATACGGGCGGACCAGGCAGATGTAGAGCTGACGGCCACCCGCCTGCAGCCCTGCCAGGACCTGCTGTATGAGTTTACCAATAGCTCCGTAGCGCCGGTTGGCAAGCCTTTCACAGACAGCTCCTTTGTGCTGGATTTCGGGGATGGCACGCCTCCCCAAACCGTAGGGCTGGGGAGCTGGCAGCATGCTTACCAGGCAGACGGCATCTACAACGTGATGCTCACGCTCGTGGATACCAACTACTGTAACGCGCCGCATACCGATACCATTCCTTTACGTGTAGCCGCCAACGTGGTAGCCAGCTTTGTAGCGCCGGACAGCTCCTGCGCGCCCGCTACCATTAGCTTCAACAATACCACCATGGGCGGCGAAACCTTTACCTGGAATTTCGGGGATGGCAGCCCGGTATCGAACGAACCTTATCCCACGCATACTTACCCGAATCCCGGTACCTATACGGTAAGCCTGGAAGCGGTAGACAACAATACCTGTAATATACGGGACGATACCACCATTACCATCACCGTGTTTGGTCCGCCTTCAGCAGACTTCACGTTTACGCCCGTGAAGCCCGTGGAAAATACGCCCACTACTTTTGTAAACCAGACCATTGGCGCTGTGAGCTACCTGTGGGAGTTTGGCGACGGGCAGGTATCTACTGAAACCAACCCGGTGCACCAGTATAACAAGACCGGCACCTATGACGTATGCCTGCTGGCTACCAACGCTGCCGGCTGTACGGATACCGTGTGCCAGCAGGTAGCCGCTATCGTGATACCTTTGTTCGATGTGCCCAATGCCTTCTCGCCCAATGGCGATGGTATGAATGATGTGCTGATGGTACGCGGGTTCGGTATCGCAAGATTCAATTTCAAGATATTCAACCGCTGGGGGCAGCTCGTATTTGAGTCCAACGATCCCAACATAGGCTGGGACGGCCGGTTCAAAGGCGCGATCCAACCCATGGATGCATACGCATATGCCGTGAACGTAGAATTCAGCGACGGTACCACAGCCACCAAGACAGGAAACATAACCTTATTAAGATGATTGACCCATGAAGCAGCAAGTAAGATTAAAATATTGTATAACCGGTATGGTGCTCCTGTTCGCAGCAGCACAGGCAACGGCGCAGGACCTGCATTTTTCGCAGTTCTTCAACTCACCGCTTACCACCAACCCTGCCAATACGGGCTTTATCCCCGACGGTAATTACCGGGTGGGGATCAACTACCGTAACCAGTGGGCAAGCGTTCCCGTACCATATAAGACCATGTCGGCCTTTGCCGATTTCCAGTTGTTCCGCGACCGGCTCGAATATGGCTGGGTAGGCGTTGGCGGGGTGATCCTGCGGGATGTAGCGGGCAGCGGCAATCTTTCTTCCACCAAAGTATATGGTTCCGTGGCTTACCACCAGCTCCTGGGCCAGAGCAGCCTGCTGTCCCTGGGCTTTAACGTGGGATCTGCCAACAAACGGGTGGACCTGGCCAAGCTCACCTTCGGGGACCAGTGGAACGGGAAGTTCTTTGACTCCCAGTTGCCCACGGCAGAGCCCATCACCCAATCAAAGGTGAACTACTTTGACATGCAGGTGGGAATGAACTATGCCTATTTTCCAACGGACAATATCTATATCAACGGCGGTCTTTCCGTGCAGCATGTGAACAAGCCGCGGGAAAGCTTTTATGAAGGCAACAACCAGATAGACCGGCGCTATATCGGCTTCCTGAATGCCATTATCAAGCTCAGTGACAAGGTGATCGCAAACCCGGCCGCCTACTACAGCCGGCAGGCCGGCTCCCGGGAAACGGTGGTGGGCGGCAACCTGGCCTATAACCTCTCCGGCGACGGCACCAAGCAGGTATTTGGCGGCGCCTATTACCGGTTTGACGATGCAGCCGTATTCCTGGTAGGCTATGAAATATCCCGGGTAAGGATGATGTTCAGCTATGACGTTACCACCTCCCAGTTGGCCGCCTCCAATGGCCGCCGCGGGGCTTATGAAATAGGCATTATCTATACCGGCCTGTATCCTAACCGCAGCTTTAACAGCGCCCGCAGGGCCACGCTTTGCCCGTCATTCTAACGGGCAAATGTGCGGATGTGCAGGTATGCAGATGATGGGGCAACGCAAGTGTCTTCGCTGCATTTCATTTGCACATCTGCATATTCGCACATCCGCATATTAGATTTATCTTTGCTGCATGACTAATTTCTCCAGGCTACAGGCCCGGCACCTGGAACTGTTCCGGGACATTGTAGGAGCGGCCAATGTACTAACAGACGAGGAATCACTGGACAGATACGCACATGACGAAACAGAAGACCTGCATTATCCGCCGGAAGTGGTCCTGAAGCCGGATACTACCGCCCAGGTAAGCCGCATTATGCAGTTGTGCAGCCGGGAAAACCTGCCGGTAACGCCCAGGGGCGGCGGCACCGGCCTGAGTGGCGGCGCCTTGCCGCAATGGGGCGGGGTCCTGCTTTCTACCGAACGCCTGAACCGGATCATACAGATAGATGAGCGCAACCTGCAGGTAACCGTGGAACCGGGGGTGATCACCGAAGTGCTGCAGAATGCGGTCCGGGAAAAAGGGCTGTTCTACCCGCCCGATCCCAGCAGCCGTGGCTCCTGCCTGATCGGTGGTAATATTGCAGAGAACTCCGGGGGGCCTAAAGCTGTTAAATATGGAGTGGTGCGGGACTATGTGCTGAACCTGGAGCTGGTGCTGCCCTCCGGCGAGGTGATATGGACCGGCGCCAATGTATTGAAAAACTCCACCGGCTATAATCTGACACAACTGGTGGTAGGCAGTGAAGGTACCCTGGGGGTGGTCACCAAAATCGTGTTGCGCCTGATCCCCCTGCCTAAATATGACCTGCTGATGCTGGTGCCTTTCCGTTCCGCGGAAAATGCCTGCGCAGCGGTCAGCGCCATTTTCCGGGCCGGGTACACACCCTCCGCCCTGGAGTTCATGGAGCGCGACGCCCTGGAATGGGTGACCCGTTACGTGGACAGCAGCACGGTGAAGATTGAGGACGATGTGCAGGCCCACCTGCTGATAGAGGTGGACGGCAACTACCCGGATGTATTGATGCAGGAAATGGAAGGCATAGCGGCGGTGGTCACGGAATTTGACTGCGGGGAGATCCTGTTTGCGGAAGACCACCAGCAGAAAGAGGAATTGTGGAAGCTGCGCAGGCGCGTGGCGGAAGCGGTAAAGGCCAACTCTGTGTACAAGGAGGAAGATACCGTGGTGCCCCGGGCAGAGCTGCCCGCGCTGCTGAAAGGCGTGAAGGAGATAGGCCGTAAATACGGCTTCCATTCCGTATGCTACGGCCATGCCGGCGATGGCAACCTGCATGTGAACATCATCCGCGGGCAGTTGACGGAAGCACAATGGAACGGCACCCTCAAAGAAGGCATCCGTGAAATATTCCGGCTGGTAAAGCAACTGGGCGGCACCATTTCCGGGGAGCATGGCATAGGCCTGGTGCAAAAGCCCTATATGGACGTAATGTTTGAAGCGGCGCACCTGCAGCTTATGAAGCAGATCAAGGAGGTGTTTGACCCGCAGCATATATTGAACCGGGGAAAGATTTTTGACTGATAAACGAATAAAACATTAACGAATGAAAGCGAGCTTCGTCTGCCTGGTTGATACACTGTTTAGGGCGAAGTTCCATGAGACCAATAAAAAAATAAAACATTAACGAATGAAACGTTTGCTTTTATGCCTTTTATTCCTGGGTAGTATACACCTGGCCCATGCACAGTATTACACAACAGATACCGCGCGCAAAGGCTTCGATCCTTCCCGCCTGATGATCGGTGGCTCCCTGGGCCTCATCTTCGGCGATTATACCAATGTGAATATCTCGCCGCTGATAGGATACCGTTTTTCAGAGTTGTTTGCCGCCGGTGTCAGCATCAATGCGCAATATGCTTCCGAGCGGGAGCGGTATATCAACAGCAATGAAACCGCCTACCGGTACACGTATACGGTGTTTGGCGGCGGCGTGTGGGGGCGCATTTACCCGCTGGAAATGCTGTTCCTCCAGGCCCAGCCGGAATACAACTACGTAGGCGAGAAACTGACTGACTATACGGTAGATCCCAAGCAGACCGTCAAATCCAACTACGGGGTGCCCAGCCTGCTGCTGGGCGGCGGCTACTCGCAACCGCTGGGCGCCGGCAATTCTGCATTCTATATCATGGTGCTGTACGATGTGATACAGGATACCCGCTCTCCCTACCAGAACCGCCCGCTGTTCCGCATGGGCTTTAACGTGGGGCTGTAAACCCGCCGGCCGGCAGCCCGCTACCTGGCTGCCGGCTGCTGCCTGACTAGGACACCATAGGATAATTAACCCCTGCTGCCCGTTATCTTTATATTGCAGCAATAGCGTTGCACATTCCGTTCCACGTATGAAGCGTTTACTACTCCATACCTTTTGCTGTTTACTGACGATCCATCTCTGCGCGCAGGAACTGCCGGTAAATCCCGCATTGCTGAAAGGTTCCTGGCCTGCCGCCTGGATATCGGCTGCCGGTATTGCCCCCCGTGACTACGGCGTGTATCATTTCCGCAAAACGTTTACGCTGGCAGTAAAACCTGCCTCCTTCGTCATACATCTTTCCGCGGACAACCGTTACCGCTTTTGGGTAAACGGCCAGGCCGTATGCGCCGGCCCCGCCCGTGGCGACCTGTATAACTGGAACTTCGAGACAGTGGACATTGCCCCCTACCTGCAGGCTGGCAGCAATGTGCTGGCCGCCCTGGTATGGAACATGGGCGTGCATGCCCCTGTAGCGCAGGTATCCAACCAGACGGCCCTGGTGGTGCAGGGCGATACGGACAAGGAAAAAGCCGTGAATACGGACCTTTCCTGGAAAGTGTTCGTGGATACCGCCTACACGCCCTGCTCCACGGATAATATGCAGCGCCTCCATACCTATATGGTAATAGGCCCCGGCGATCATGTAAAAGCCGCCGCCTATCCCTGGGGCTGGGAGCAGCCGGGTTATGACGACAGCCGCTGGCAGCCGGCCGTGAAGGTAACTACGCCGGTGCCGGCCGGCTATGGTACGGATAACCTGTGGACGCTGGTGCCCCGCAGCATTCCGCTGATGGAGGAAACCCCGCAACGCCTGTTAAAGGTGAGGCGGGCAGATGGAGTGGCCGCTACGGATGATTTCCTGGCGGGTACTGCGCCGATTACCATACCCGCCCGTAAAACCGTAAGCATCCTGCTGGATCAGACCTTTAATACCGTGGCCTACCCGGAGCTGACCGTGAGCAAAGGGGCGGGCAGCACCATTAAAATGACCTATGCGGAAGCCCTGTTCCGCGACCGCAAAAAAGGTAACCGTAATGAGATTGCCGGCCGGGAGATCATGGGCAACTACGATATTTTTGAACCGGACGGCGGCGTGCAGCGCACCTTCCGGCCCTTATGGTTCCGTACCTACCGCTACCTGCAACTGGACATCACTACCGGCGCTGAACCGTTAGTGATCAACGACCTGCTGGGCACTTACACCGGCTATCCCTTTGTGCGCAAAGCCCGCTTCAGCAGCAACGATTCTTCCCTGCAGGATATCTGGGAGGTAGGCTGGCGCACCGCCCGCCTCTGCGCCGGCGAAACTTATTTTGACTGTCCTTACTACGAGCAGTTGCAATACGAAGGCGATACCCGCATACAGGCGCTCATATCCTTATACGTAACCGGCGACGACCGGCTGATGCGCAAGGCCATCCATGACTTTTACTGCTCCCGCGTGCCGGAAGGGCTGACGCAGGGCCGCTATCCCAGCAACCGCCTGCAGGTGATACCGCCCTTTTCCCTGTACTGGGTGTCCATGCTCTATGATTACTGGATGCACCGTCCCGACGACGCCTTTGTGCAGCAATATTTAATGGCGGTGCGCGGTGTGCTGGACTGGTATGAAAAACATATAGATGCACAACAGCACATGCTGGGTCCTATGCAATGGTGGGGATTTGTAGACTGGAACCGGGCCTTTCCCAACGGTGTGCCCGATGGCGCTACGGATGGCCATTCCGCCGTGATCACCCTGCAATATGCCTATACGCTGCAGCAGGCCGCCGCCCTGTTCAGGCATTACGGTAAGGAGCGGGAAGCGCAGCATTATGATCAATTGGCCACTGCGTTGAATGAAGCCACCTACCGGCTTTGTTTTGATCCGGCCCGCCGGGAAATGGCCAATACGCCGGAGCGCCGTACTTTCAGCCAGCATGCCGGCATTATGGCTGTGCTGGCCGGCGCCATACCTGTTAGCGAGGAAAAGACCGTACTGCAGCGGGTGCTGGAGGATACTACGTTGAGCCAGGTCACCTTTTACTACCGCTTTTACCTGAACCAGGCCTTGAAAAAGGCCGGCATGGCCAACCTCTACTACGGGCAGTTGCAGCCCTGGCGGGATATGCTGCATACAGGGCTTACCACTTTTGCGGAGAACCCGGAGCCTACCCGCTCCGACTGCCATGCCTGGAGCGCCAGCCCGGACTATGATTTCCTGGCTACCATTTGCGGTATCATGCCGGACAAGCCCGGCTTTGCCGCCGTGAAGATACAGCCGGCGTTAGGCGCGCTGCAGGAAGTGTCCGGCACTATGCCGCATCCGCTGGGAGATATAACGGTTACGCTAAAACGAACAGGAAGCAGCGGCATAGCTGCAGAGGTGACTTTACCAGCCTCGCTTACCGGCCGCTTTATATGGAACATCAGCACCGTGCCCCTGAAGGGAGGAAAACAAAACTTTTTGATAAAAAATTAGGTTATGAGGAACATTATTATTAATTTTTGTTAAAACCACGTTATTATGCATCAGGCAGAGCAATATATCTCGCTGCTAACCCATTCTAATTATCATTTTAAGAGCACCATATAAGTTTCTGTACTGTACGAATGCATGTGCATAATAATGGTTTCCGGCTTCGTAACAATTAAATAATTGCTGACTTTAGATAAAGAGAATGCAGCGCTTAAGCACATAAGCGGCTGCACGTTCATAACGTGTTAAATGTACAGCAGGTTTCTGTCAAGTTACCTGCTCTTTTTTTACAGCGGATACTTCACCCTTCACTGAAATCAGCCACAAGCCTGCCATCGTGATCAGCGCGTTCAGTATCAGTAATTCAATACCGATGTGGAACCCGGAGAACCAGCGGGCGGCATTCTCCGCCAGCAGGTAACAGATCACCGGCGCCGCCAGGCAAACGATCAGCGTGGCAGGGCCCTGCCTTACCGGCCGGCGGGAAAGGATGCCGAAGGCGAACAGTCCCAGCAAAGGGCCGTAGGTATAGCCTGCCAGGGTGAGGATGATATTGATGATGGATTTGTTGTCAATCCATTTGAAGATGATCACGCACAGGAAGAAGATAACGGTAAAGGTAAGGTGCACGGCCCGGCGGGTTTTCTTTTTGCCACGTTCGTCCAGGTCCGTTCTTTTTTTCAGTCCCAGCATATCAATGCAGAAGGAAGAGGTGAGGGCCGTTAAAGCGCCGTCCGCACTGGGAAACAGCGCGGAGATCAACCCGATGATGAACATGAATGCGATCACCGGCGGCAGGTAGCCCAGCGCAATGGTGGGAAACAGGTCATCGCCCGTGATGCCTATCTGCCTGCTTTCCGCAAATACATACAGCAGTCCGCCCAGCAGCAGGAACAGCAGGTTTACCAGCACCATCACCGTGCTGAAGGTGATCATATTCTTCTGGGAATCTTTCAGGTTCTTAACGCTGATGTTCTTCTGCATCATTTCCTGGTCCAGCCCGGTCATGCCTACCGTGATAAAGGCCCCGCCCAGTATCTGTTTCAGCCAGAAGCTGCCGCTGTTCACATCCGGGTTGAATACCTCCGTGTAGCCTTTGGCGCCCAGCGCATGCACCGCATCCGGCAGGGAAAGGTCCAGTTGGCTCATGATATAGACAATGCATACCACCAGGCCTGCCAGCATGAAAGTAGTTTGCAGGGTGTCTGTAAACACGATGGTCTTTACCCCGCCTTCAAAAGTATACAGCAGTATCATGAGCAGTATTACAAAAGTGGTAAGCCAGAACGGTACGTGCAGGTTGTCCAGGATAAAGAGCTGCAGCACGTTGATCACCAGGTAGAGGCGGGCCGTAGCGCCCACCGTGCGGGATATGATGAAGAACAGCGCGCCTGTTTTATAGGCCACCGTTCCAAAACGCTGCTCCAGATAGTGGTAGATGGAAGTGAGGTTCAGCCGGTAATACAACGGCAGCAGCACATAGGCCACAATGAAATAACCGATGAAATAACCGATCACCACCTGCAGGTAACCGAAGTTGTTGCTGCCTACCGTACCGGGCACGCTCACAAACGTTACGCCGCTCAGCGAGGTGCCGATCATGCCAAAGGCCACCAGCATCCAGTTACTGTTGCGGTTACCGATAAAGAAGGAATCGTTGTTGGAATTGCGGCTGGTGATCCAGGCTACGACGAGCAATACAAGAAAATACGCGATGACTAAAGTGAATAGTAAGGTAGCTGACATGCTGGTTGCTTAGATGTAAGTACTAAAAATAAGAAAACTGTTCTTAAATCATAAGTTTTAGCAGCGCTTCGGCCGTGGGGGCCATGCGCAGGTGCTCTACCAGCATGCTGGGCGCAAACTCATGATCGCGGGCGCGCAGCATGTGCTGGTACAGGTGCTCATAGAAATTATCTACGTTCAGCAAGCCTACCATTTTGCTGTGCAGGGTCAACTGGTTCCAGGTAATGATCTCGAAAAACTCATCCAGGGTGCCAAAGCCGCCGGGCAGGGCGATGGCGGCATCGCTCAGCTCATACATGATGGTTTTGCGCTGGTGCATGGTTTCCACCTGGATCTCCTGTGTCAGGTTTTCGTGCTTACGCTCCCGCGTGTTCAGAAACTCAGGGATCACGCCAATTACCTTGCCTCCCCTTTCCAGTACGCTGTCGGCTATAACGCCCATCAGCCCTGCTTTTCCGCCTCCGTATACCAGCGTGATGTCGCGTTCCGCCAGCAGAATGCCCAGTTGCCGGGCCTCCCTTGCATAGGAGGAATGTACGCCCAGGCTCGATCCGCAGAAAACGGCGATATGTGTACTCATAGGCTCTTTTTGAACATTTACTGCCAAATCTAATGGTTAAATGGCTAAATTGCTACACTGTTAAAACTAATACTAAAGATGAACGGTACTTTAAAAAACCTGAAAGAGCGGGACTGGACGGAAACCAAAGCCCATTCCAGTTGGCAGATATTCAAGATCATGGCCGAATTTGTGGATGGATTTGAGGCGCTGGCCAAAATGGGGCCCTGTATATCCATGTTCGGTTCTGCCCGCACCAAGCCGGGGCACAAGTATTATGATCTCACCGTGGAAATAGCCCGCCGCCTGGCAGAGGACGGTTTCGGCATTATATCCGGGGGCGGCCCCGGCGTAATGGAAGCGGCCAACAAGGGCGCGCAACTTGGCAAGGGAAAGTCCGTAGGTGTGAACATTACCCTGCCGCATGAGCAGTATCCCAATAATTTTATAGACCATGACAAGAACCTGCACTTCGACTATTTTTTCGTGCGCAAGGTGATGTTCACCAAGTACGCACAGGGTTTTGTGATGATGCCCGGCGGCTTTGGCACCATGGACGAATTCTTTGAAGTGGCCACGCTCATACAGACCAAGAAAATGACGGAAACCCCCATGGTGCTGGTGGGCAAGGAGTACTGGAATGGCCTGCTGGAGTGGATCCGCAACGTAATGATGGAAAAGGAAAGCAATATCAACCCCGAAGACCTGGACCTGCTGCAGTTATTTGATACCGCAGATGAAGTAGTGGAGTACTTCCGGGTGTTCTATACCACCAACAAGCTCCGGCCCAATTTCTAATTAAGCATAAAGCAAAAAGCTGATGCCGCGGATAAACTCGCTAGGATCAGCTTTTTGCTTTCAGCTTTCTGCCTTATGCTTTTTTCCGTAGGTTTGCAGAAATTTTTCCTTGCGTATGGACGTTATTCCTGTAACGGTAGAAACATTTGCAGAAAAATACACCAGCCCGGAAATTGATGTGCTGCACCGTCTGAACCGCGAAACTTACCTGAAAGTAGAACAACCGCATATGTTAAGCGGGCACCTGCAGGGTCAGTACCTGTCCATGGTCAGCTATATGCTGCAGCCCCGCCGTATACTGGAGATCGGTACGTATACCGGCTATTCCGCCATATGCCTGGCCCAGGGCCTGGCGGCGGACGGCTTGTTGTACACGCTGGATATTAATGAAGAACGGGAGGAGATGTGTAAACGCTATTTCCAGGAGGCCGGCCTGGCGGACAAGATACAGTTGCGCATTGGCAAGGCGGCGGACATTATCCCGCAGTTGCAGGAAACGTTCGACCTGGTGTTCATTGATGCCGACAAGCAGGGATATGAGCAGTACTATGACCTGGTATGGGACAAGCTGCGCCCCGGCGGTTTTATGCTGGCGGATAACGTGCTCTACCACGGCGAGGTGCTGCAGGAGGAAGCGCAGCAAAGCGCCAATGCCAAAGCCATGGTGAGGTTCTGTGAAAAGGTGGCCGCCGACGGGCGCGCCACGCAACTGCTGCTCACCATCCGCGACGGACTGCTGATGATCAGGAAAAATACTTACTAGCCCATTAAATATATACCCATGCAACTAAGGAAATCTCTGCTGGTGGTTAGTTTTCTTATTGGCTGCATGCCTGTGTTGAAAGCGCAAACCATGACTACGCAGCAATACATTGCTACGTACAAAGACATTGCGATAGAAGAAATGCGCCGCTCCGGCGTACCGGCCGCCATCAAGCTGGCCCAGGGCATCCTGGAAACGCAAAGCGGCAACGGCTGGCTGGTGCTGCACTCCAACAATCACTTCGGCATCAAGTGCAAGAACAACTGGATAGGTGAAACCGTTAATTACGATGATGACGCCCGCCAGGAATGCTTTCGTAAATATCCCAGCGCGATGGATTCCTACCGGGATCACTCCACTTTCCTGCGGAACAATCCCCGCTATGCCTTCCTCTTTGAGTTTGCCCCGGACGATTATAAGTCCTGGGCCTATGGCCTGAAGCAGGCCGGGTATGCTACCAGCCGCATCTACCCGCAACAGTTGATAAAGATCATCGAGGACAATCACCTGGAGCAGTACACACAGGAAGGCCTGGGCGCACCCCGGAATACCTCCCTGGCGGTGTCCCGCGACAATACCCGTCCCGAAGACCAGCGCCCGCCGGCCGTGACCCGGCCTGCAGCCCGGCCTGTTAAAACTGCCGCCCGCCGCCCGGATGCCGCTAAAGTATTTGAGATCAATGGCCGCAAAGTGCTGTACCTGCCCAAAGGCACCGCGCTGATACAGGTAGCCGACCGGCACAATATACGCCTGAGCCGGCTGCTGAAATATAATGACCTGTCCACTGATGCGCCCCTGCCGGCAGATATGTACATCTACCTGCAGAAGAAGAGCAAGAAAGGGAAAGACGACTACCACGTGGTGGCGCAGGGAGAATCCCTGCACGATGTGGCGCAGGCGGAAGGCATCCAGATGAAATGGCTGCGCCGGCGCAACCGGATGCAGGAAGGAGAGGAACCCGCCCCCGGCGAAAAGCTGGCCCTGGACGGCTATTCCAATCGCACGCCCCGCCTGGTAAAAGGCGCCACACCCAGGACGGACGAAGATAACTATTCCCTTACGCCGGAAGGCCAGGGCATCACGAAGCAAACCGATGCGCCTGCGCAAACCGCCCCGGCGCCCGCTCCTGCACAGCCGGCGGCCGCCCCGCAGCAAAGCAGTGGCATACCGGTGGCCATGGTAGAAGACCTGAAGAAAGTAGCGCAGGTAAAGCCGGCCGGTGGCGGCCCGCAGGCGGCAACGCCGCAGCCGGATACCACGCCCGCCGCACAGCCGGCCCCAGCGCCTGCCGGCAACCCGGCAGCGGCAGACCGCATTACCGGCATACTGCAGTATCATGACGTACAGCCGAAGGAAACGGCTTACGGTATTTCCAAACGTTATCACATTACCATAGAACAGTTGCTGCGCTGGAACAACCTGCCCACCACGGACCTGAAAATAGGCCAGCGGCTGCTGGTAGGCAAGTAAGCTGTTTATTCAATATCATAAACCGATCATCCGCATGTCAGTTATCAAGGTGCACGACAAAGAATTTCAGCCCTATATCGGTTCAGAGGAGCTGCAACTGCGCATACAGGAAATGGCCGCGCAGCTTAGTAAAGACCTGCAGGGAGAAAAGCCGTTGTTTATCGCCATTCTCAATGGCTCATTCATGTTTGCCGCCGATATTTTCAAGCACCTGTCCATCGAGGCGGAGATATCCTTCATCAAGCTGGTGTCCTACAAAGGCACAAAATCCACCGGCAACGTGGTCACCTCCATTGGCCTGGACGAGGACCTGTATGGCCGTACGGTAGTGATACTGGAAGACATCGTGGACACCGGCAAAACGCTGCACCGGTTCCTCCCGCAACTGGAGCACCAGCAGCCTAAAAAGCTGCTGATAGCCGCCCTGCTGACCAAGCCCGAGGCGCTGACGCACCCCGTGAAAATTGATTACCTGGGCTTTTCCGTGCCCAACAAGTTCTTGCTGGGCTATGGCCTGGACTACGACGGCCTGGGGCGCAACCTACCGGAAATATACCAGTTGATAGAGTAATTAATAATGAAGAATGAATAATGAATAATATTCGCAACGCTGTTGTCTCAATGAAACTTTGGCGTAACGGGAATTATTAATTATTCATTATTAATTATTAATTTTAATTATGCGTGAGCTCCTCCTTTCATTGTGCTGCATATTATTAATGGGGGTACCTGCGGGCGCGCAAACAATATGGGTAACGGGAGCGGTAGAAGACAGTATTACCCATAACCCCCTGCCCGGGGTAACCGTGAGCGTTATGAATGATACGGTAAAGGTACTGACCAACTCCTATGGCCTTTTCCGTATAGTGATACCGCCCGGCGGCAGCGGCCTTTTATTCGAACATCCCCGCTATGTGAGCCGTACCATAGCCATAGAGAACTACGGCCGGATGCTGGTGGCCCTTACGCCCAAAGACAATGGCGCAGATGATATCGCTATTGCCAAAGCCAAGGCCAAAGCCAGGCTGGCCCACAGCTCCAATCCCAATTACGGTAATATAGGCATGGGCATTCATGCCTTTTTTGATGAGACCTACGGCACCATTTATGAGAACAAGTTTGTAGAGACCATGAAAAGCGCCAGCTCCAACTTTGCACTGGACGTGGACCGTGCGGCTTACAGCAATATCCGCCGTTTTGTGCGCCTGAAGGAGCGGGTGCCGGCCGATGCCGTGCGTATAGAGGAGATGGTGAACTATTTCCATTACAATTATCCATTGCCAGACAGCAACCAGCTACTGGCCATTCACACCAGCTACGCTGTATGTCCCTGGCAGCCGGCGCACAAACTGCTGCAGGTAGCCGTGCGCGCCAGGCAGGTGGATATTGACAGCCTGCCGGCCAGCAACCTGGTGTTCCTGATAGACGTATCCGGCTCCATGGGCACGCCCAATAAACTGCCCCTGCTGCAGGCCGCTTTCCGGGTGCTGGTCAATAATCTCCGTCCAAACGACCGCGTGGCCATTGTAGCCTATGCCGGGGCGCCCGGTATCATACTGCCCGCCACCCCCGGAGATCAGAAGGAAAAGATACTGAACGCCATTGACTACCTGAGCGCAGGCGGCGCTACTGCCGGCGAAGCGGCCATTAAAATGGCGTACCAGATAGCGGTGGAGAATTTCATTCCTGATGGCAACAACCGCGTGATCATGGCTACGGACGGTGATTTTAACGTGGGCCAGACCAGCGACCACGAAATGGAGGAGCTGATCCTGGAAAAGAAGGAGAGCGGCGTGCTGCTGACCTGCCTGGGCTTCGGTATGGGCGACTACAAGGACTCCAAGCTGGAAACCCTTTCCAGTAAGGGGAACGGCAACTTTGCCTACATTGATAACCTTGAAGAGGCCAACAAGATATTTGCGCAGGAATTTGGCAGCACCTTGTTCACCGTGGCCAAGGACGCCAGGGCGCAGGTATGGTTCAATCCTGAAGTGGTAAAGGCCTACCGGCTGATCGGCTATGAAAATAAAGTGCTGAAAGAGGATAACAGCAACGGGGATAAGATAGTGGGCGGCATTATTGGCGCGGGCCATTGTGCAGTGGCCCTGTACGAGATCATACCCCGGGACAGCGCCGTGGCGGCAGACAGCCTGCTGGGGGAAGTACGGCTCCGGTACCGGGAGCCTTCAGATTCCGCCGTGCATTCCATACGGTATGATATACCCGGGCACGCTACCGCTTTTGAAGACGCATCTTCCGATTTCCGTTTTGCCAGCTCCGTGGCCCTGCTGGGCATGTTGCTACGCAGGTCCGAGTACAAGGGGAGTGGTACGGCTTCCATGGTTACCAGTATTGCAAAAAAATCCCTGGGGCGGGACCAGGGTGGCTATCGAAAAGAGTTCCTGAAGCTGGTAAAAGAGCTGAGGAAAACGAAGCATGTGCAGTAAAACGTACGTGCGGTCAGGCAAATTCCAGTTGTGTAAGCTCCTGTCCCAACGCTTTTACGCCGGCAAGTATTTTTTTTACCTGCTTTACGGAGGGTTTTTTGATACCATTCACATACTGGGAGAGCAAGGTCTGGTTCATGCCAATCCTTTCAGAAAGGGATTTTGCATTGATCTCTTTATAGTATTCGAAAAACTGCTGCAGGTCCAGTAATATGACGATGTCCTTATCTGGTACAGGTTTCAGGCCCTTGTGGCCGCGGTAGAGGTGCAGTGCTTCCGTGATGTTCTTTTTTAACGTAGCCATGTCCTTACCGGTAGTACCTACCGGTGTTTGCTCAAAATCCTCTGCATAGGCAGAAAACCCCGTTGCTGTTTTCTCTACAATAAATGCAATCTTCTTCATGGCTTGATGCTTTTAAATATGAATGTTCTTGTGGCTTACTTCAAGCCGGCCTGTTTTAAAATCCGGCTGGCCAATCCTTTTGCTATTTCATCTGAGCCGTGGTCCGGAAAAACGATCTCTACGCCTTGCTTGTCGGGGTGTATCAGTAACTTATGACTTCCTTTACCACTACGGTGTATGATCCATCCTTCCCTTTTCAACCTTCTTAACAGTTCGGAACATTTCATCCTTCCGGGTATTACAAAGGTAAACAATTATTTACTTTTTTTGACTACAAAAAATAAAAAAGCCGGACGGTAACGTCCGGCGGTTGCGATACTAAATAATTTAAGGGATGGAAAATATTAACCAGTAGTTAATGCAGCAAACGAGGCGCTACTTCTCTATCCGGTAACACTTCCTTACCATCTTCTGCTGAAAATCAAAGGGCATGGTTTGCCCGGTAATATCCTTAATGGAGCTGGCGTTTAGCTGTCCGGCCTCCAGGGTGAAGCGGCGGTAGTTGTTGCTGAAATATACCACGCCGCCGGGTTTGGTGGCTTGCAATACTTTGTTCAGCAGGCTTACATGATCGCGCTGTATATCCAGGAAATCCTTCATGCGCTTGCTGTTGGAAAAGGTGGGCGGGTCTACGATCACCAGGTCAAAGGTGGCGGGGGCCAGGGTATCCAGGTATTGCAGCACATCCGCATGTACAAAGTGATGGGGCTGCATATCAAAGCCGTTGAGGCGCATGTTCTCTTCCGCCCAGGCCAGGTAGGTTTTGGAAAGGTCTACAGAGGTAACGCCACTGGCGCCGCCGGCTGCCGCATATACGGAGAAGGAGCCGGTGTAGCAGAACAGGTTCAGCACCTGCTTGCCGGCGGCTTCATCCCTCACCATACCGCGGGTGATGCGGTGATCCAGGAAAAGCCCGGTATCCAGGTAGTCGCTCAGGTTCACCTTGAATTTGAGCCCGGCTTCCTGCACCACCATTTCATGCCTTTCAAAGGAGAGCTTTTCGTACTGTGCCTGCCGGTTTTGCTTGCGCTGCCGCTGCTTCAGGAAAATGTTCTCCGGCGGCGTTTCCAGCACGTTGGCCACTACTTCAATGCAGGCTTCCAGCCAGGCATCATGTTCTTCCTCTTCCATGTGGTGCCTGCGCTGGTATTCGGCCATATATACGCACTGCTCGTATACTTCGATGCTGAAGGGAAATTCCGGTATATCGTCATCATACACCCGGTAGCAGGTGATGTTTTGCCGCCGCGCGGTTTTGCGCAGGTGCCGGAACACCTTCACCAGCCGGTTCTCAAACATGGGGAGCTTAGGAAAGGAAGTGTGCATGAAGAAAGATTGAAAATGTAAAATGAAGAATTTCAAATGTAAAAGTTGGTTGCAATGTTTCAATTAAGACAGGAATGCTTATTAAAAGCATATCCGACAACTTTTACATTTAACATTTGAAATTTTACAATTTACATTCTAACTAAAAATGTCCCTTACTTTCTCAAAGAATCCCTTTTCGGATTTTTCCGGGTTAGGCTGGAAATTATCCGCCTGCTGCAGTTTCTCCAGGATGGCTTTTTCCTCTGCGGTTATGTGCTGCGGTGTCCATACGTTCACGTGTATGAGCTGGTCGCCTTTTTCGTAGGAGTTTACGGAGGGGAAGCCCTTGCCTTTCAGGCGGAATATTTTGCCGCTCTGGGTGCCGGCGGGTATTTTTATTTTGGCCTTCCCGTCAATGGTGGGCACTTCCACCTGGGTGCCGAACACGGCGTCCGGGAAGGAGATGTGCAGGTCATAAGCTACGTTCAGCCCATCGCGGTGCAGCTCAGGATGCGGTTCTTCCTCTATCAGTATCAGCAGGTCGCCGGGGGCGCCGCCTCTTTCGCCGGCATTGCCTTTGCCGCTCATGCTCAATTGCATGCCTTCGCCTACGCCGGCCGGGATGTCGATGCTCACCATTTCCTCGCCATATACGCGTCCTTCGCCTTTACAGTGGGAGCATTTGCTGGTAATGGTCTGGCCTTCGCCCTGGCAGGTGGGACAGGTAGTGACGGTCTGCATCTGTCCCAGGAAGGTCTGGGTCACCTTTCTTACCTGGCCGGAGCCACCGCAGGTGCCGCAGGTCTGGAAAGCGTTGCGGTCCTTGGCGCCCAGGCCGTTACACTGGGCGCAGGGCACATATTTTTTAACCTTTATCTTTTTATTGGCGCCTTTGGCTATTTCCTCGTAAGTGAGGCGGATCTTCACGCGCAGGTTGGAGCCGCGGGTGCCCCGGCCGCGCCGGCCGCCACCGCGGTTACCGCCGCCAAAGAAGCTGCCGAAAATATCTTCCCCGAATATATCCCCGAAATTGGAGAATATATCCTCCATGTTCATACTGCCACCATAGCCACCACGGCCGGCGCCGCCCATAGCAGCATGACCAAAGCGGTCGTACTGCGCACGCTTGTCGGGATCACTCAGCACTTCATAGGCCTCCGCCGCCTCCTTGAACTTCTCTTCCGCCTCCTTGTTATTAGGGTTACGGTCAGGATGGTACTGCATGGCCACCTTACGGTAGGCTTTCTTGATCTCATCCTGGGAAGCAGATTTGGCAAGGCCCAGTATTTCGTAATAATCTCGCTTTGTAGACATGCTTTATTGCTTAAAGCCGGGAATGGCCCGGCGTGTTTGTGTTGTGGTATATTAATTACATAGGTATGCCATATCGTCACCCTATTTGCCCACTACCACCTTTGCATAACGGATCAGTTTGTCGTTCAGGTAGTATCCTTTCTGTAATTCATCTATCACTTTTCCCTTCAGGTCTTCCGCAGGGGCAGGTATTTCGGTAATGGCTTCGTGCATGTCAGGGTTAAATTCCTCGTGCATGCTTTCCATAGGCCGGAGACCCTTGGCTTGCAGGGTGGATTTCAGTTTGTTGAACACCAGCACCACGCCGTCCCGCATCGCATCAATATCGGTAGCGGTCTCCAGTTGCCTGTAGGCCCGGTCGCAATCGTCCAGCACATCCAGCATGGCCAGGATCACCTCTTTGTTGGCAGTTTGTATGAGCTCTACCCGTTCCTTGGCGGTACGTTTCCTGAAATTATCAAATTCTGCCACCAAACGCAGGTATTTATCCCGTATTTCGTTCAGTTCCTGCTGTTTTTTCTCCAGTTCGCCCTCTTCCGGCGCTTTTTCCGCCTGTACGTTCCCGCCGGCATTGTTTTCTTCCGCGGCAGGCTGCTGGCCGTTGGCGGTATCCTGACTGTCTGTCTGTATATCTTTTTCTTTATCTGTCATAATGGTTACATTGTTAGCCTTGAATCTGCAAATTTACATCGGACAATTATTTTGCCAACGTGCAGGGAGCGGACAATTTGACACAATTGAGCTGAACGGAGAAAGCGTAAAGCAGAAAGCTGATTACCTCGTAGTCTTTCGTTTTTTCGATTATCTCGATGAACCTCCTTCGTCGGTTTGCTGCGGGTAAATTCGCTATCGTAAGCTTTGAGCCTTCGGCTTTATGCTTTCTGCCTAATTCACGTACCTTTGCCCCGCTTTACTATAAATAATGACAAAGGTTTTCTTAAAGAAAAAGATACAACAGCGGGTATTACTGGGGCATCCCTGGATATTTGGCAACGAAGTAGGGAACGTAGATGGTCCCGTAAACGCGGGCGATATAGTAGAGGTGTTTACCCACCAGGGGCTTTTTGTGGGCCGGGGCTATATCAATCCCCAGTCGCAGATACTGGTGCGCCTGCTTACCCGGGATAAGGAAGAGGCCATAGATGCGGCCTTTTTTCACCGCCGACTGCAAAAAGCCTGGGATTACCGCCGGAAGCTGGGCTACGTGGAAAACTGCCGCCTGATATTCGGGGAGGCGGATGAGATGCCGGCCCTGATCATCGACAAATTCAACGACTATTTTGTGCTGCAAACCCTGGCCCTGGGCATGGACCGCTGGAAAGGGGCCATTGTGGATGCGCTGAACAGCATTTTCAGCCCCAAAGGCATCTACGAGCGCAATGATGTACCGGTGCGGGAGTTGGAAGGGTTGCCCCAGCAAAAGGGCTTCCTGGGCGCGCCTTTTGATACCAATATCATTTTGCGGGAAAACGGGCTGCAGTTCAATGTGGATATCGAGAACGGGCAAAAGACCGGCTATTTCCTGGACCAGCAGGACAACCGCCGCGCTATTGAGCATATTGTAAAAGGGGCCGATGTGCTGGAAGCTTTCTGCTATACCGGCACTTTCTCCTGCCATGCCGGCTATTACGGCGCCAAAAGCGTGCTGGGCCTGGATATTTCAGAACATGCCGTAAATACCGCCCGCCGCAATGCGCAGCTCAACAACCTGGAGGAGGTATGCCAGTTCCAGGCGGTGAACGCCTTTGATGCGCTGAAACAGTGGACGCGCGAAGGCAAACAGTTTGACGTGGTGATACTGGACCCCCCGGCCTTTACCAAAAGCCGCGAGAACATACAAAAAGCCATTACCGGTTATAAAGAGATCAACCTGCGGGGCATGAAGCTGTTGAAACCCGGCGGTTTCCTGGTGACGGCCTCCTGCACCAACCTGGTGCCGCCATCACTGTTCCTGGAGATCATAGAGATGGCTGCCAAAGACGCCAAAAAGAAGCTGCGGCAGGTCACGTTCCAGACACAGTCACAGGATCACCCCATTTTGTGGAATATCGAGAATACCACCTACCTTAAATTTTTGATTGTGGAAGTTTCCTGAAAAATTCCAAATTCCAAGCACCAAATTCCAAAATGGACATAAGTGTTCCCAGCAATTTAAAACTGCTATTTTGTGGGGGCTCCGATGAATAAGTTGGAATTTGGGTTCTGGTATTTTTACTTTGGAACTTGGATTTTGGTATTTGGGATTTTTACTTCACTACATTGAACTTGCCGGATTCTACGAGGTTGCCCTCCCGGTCGCGGAGCTGGAAAATATACACGCCGCTGTAGTAGGAGCCCAGGTCTACGGTAGTCCGGGCATTGATGTTCTTGAGCTTGTCTACCTGCTTTCCGAGAAAGTTGTATACAATAAGCTCGTACATCCGGTCGTTATTATGCTGTTGAATTTCAAAATTGATGATGCTGGAGGCAGGATTGGGATATAGTTTTACGATCTTGGCGCCTCCTTCCATCTCCCTGGCTGGTAAGGTTTTGGTGCTCTGTGCCGTCGCAGTGAGGCAGCAGAAGCTAAGCAAGCATATGAATAGAAGGGTAGAGGTTTTCCACATAGTAATATAAAGATAAAAATTTTTTCAAATATTTCCCAATTTATTTAGAGTACATAACCTATGTAAAAATAGCAAACGACAGGCCAAAAAGTACGGTCTGCCGTTTGTTTTTAGAAAACTTTAACGCTTGCCGCTGCGCTATTGCAGGGAAGTCAGGGTTTGCTGAATATTCCCGAAGTTGGGCTGGTCGCCGGCGCTTTCCAGCACTTCCGAATAGCGTACCGTTCCGTCCTTGTCTATCACAAAAGCCGCTCTTTTGGACACGCCTTTCAGGTCCAGCACAAAAGTGTCATAATAAGCCCCGTATGCCTGGGAAGCCTCCTTGTTAAAGTCGGACAGCAGGGGGAAGTTCAGTTGCTGTTCTGCCTTGAACTTGCCCAGGGTAAAGGGGGAATCCACGGAAATGCCTACCACGGCCGCGTTCAGGCCATTATAGGTGGACAGGTTGTCCCTTACGGAGCACAGTTCTGCCGTGCATACGCTGGTAAAGGCCATCGGGAAGAACAATACTACCAGGTGCTGGCCCTTGTAATCCTCCAGTGACACTTTCTTTTTTTCCGTATCATACAATGAAAATGCCGGTGCTTTAGTTCCTACTGTTACGCTCATGGTGAATGGGTTTAATGGTTTCAGGCGTTAAAATTACACATTTAGCATTTAGCTTCGCAGCTTTTACGTTTCACCACTAAAACCGGGGACAGTTAGTGCTTTCCAGGGTACTGTTGCGGCTGTTGAGAAAGCTCTTGAACACCAGGGATATCTCAAAGCCGCCAAAGGACTGGCTGGCGGTGCGCAGGCTGGAAATGTTGGCGTCATAGCTGGCGCCCATTTCCCAGGTGCCCATGTCCAGCTTCAGCACCGGCACCACGGCATCGTTCCAGCGTACGAACACGCCGCCATACAGGCCCCGATCCGATTCCAGGCCCTGCTCCAGCAGGCCGTAGCCTACCAGGGCGCCGCCAATATATTCCGTATAAGTGCCCTGGTGCAACTGGTTGTACTGGCCTATTACCTTCACCTTTTCGGATACCGGCACGGTAATACCGGCATTGATGGTGAGCTTCATATCCAGCTCCACGCTGGCGTCCTTGTAGAAGGATACCTTGGGCCGGTTAAAGTGGTAAACGGCCGCCCCCACGAAATAGTTTATATCCTCGCCGATGGTGCTGTTATAGCTCAGCCCTATGCCGGCATCCAGGTAGGTGTAGCCGCGTAGGGCCAGCCGTCCTTCCTCGCCGGTAGGGGCATAGGGGTCAAAGCGCCCGTTGGTGTACTGGTTGTTGAACGTAAGGTGCGAGGGATCGAACTGCCGCTGTACCATACCGCCCATAATGCCCAGGGAGAGGAAGCTGCTTTTGTCCGCGCTCAGGGACTTGTGGAAGTTCAGGGCCGGCAGCACCTGTACGGACTGCAGGCGGGAGGTGCCCGCCCGGTCGTAGGTGAGCTGCATGCCCGCGGTTACAAAGTTATTGCTCCTGCCTACGGGAAATTTCATTTCGCCGCTGACCGCACCGGTCTGGTAGGGAATGGTGACGCTGTTCCACTGGTTGCGGTACACGGCCTGTACGCGCACGTCGCCATTAAAGATGCCGATCAGGGCAGGATTTCTCAGGATGGGCGTTTCGTAGAACTGGGACAGGTGGATGTCCTGCGCCATCAGCGCGTGCTGGGTGCAGGTGCCTGCTGAAACCATCAACAGCACACTACGCAACAGCTTTTTGATTGAGCCACTCAAGTTTGGCTTCATAGGTTATGGTTTAAATTATCTTAATAATGTTACGTTCCCCCTCAGTTCAAAACGTTCGTTGGTGTCACAGTAGGCTTCTATGAAATAAATGTATACATCTGCTGGCTGCGGCTCGTTCCTGTAGGTGCCGTTCCATCCTGAACTGACGTCATCTATGGTTATATTTTCCCGCTTGAATACTTCTTGTCCCCATCGGTTGAAAATGCGGAAGGATTGAATAAAGTTAACACCTTTACCGCGTATATAGAAAATATCGTTTGCACCATCTCCATTGGGACTGAATGTGTTAGGTATGAATACCGCCTCCTTGTTGCACACCAGGTTTATATGGACGATATCACTTTTCGTACATCCTGCTGCGTTAGTAGCCGTAATGCTGTAACTGATGGGCCTGCGCACTGTTGCCAGCGTATAGGGGCATGTAGGACAATCGAGGTAATCTGTTGGCGCCCATTCCCAGGCTACTACATCCGCGCTGCCGGTGGCATCCAGCGTTACCGCCGACCCGGTGGTAATGGTCTGGTCCGGTCCTGCTTCCACCTCTGGCAGCGGGTTTACCCGCAGGGTTACCTGCAGGGTTTGTGCTGCGCAGGCTGCATCATTGGAGCCGGTAACCGTATAAGTAACATCCTCTGCCGGTGTAGCGGTGGGGTTGGCTATGGTGCTGTCCGACAAATAGCGTGCCGGCGCCCAGTTGTAGGAGGCCGCCCCGCTGGCCCACAGCCGTACGGCCGTGCCGTTGCAGATGGCCGTGTCCGGCCCTGCGGCCAGCCGTACCTGCGGTACCACGTTCACGTCTACAGAGTCCTGTACGGCGCAGCCAAAGGTATTGACGGTCGTGGCGTAATACCGGGTATCGGCAACCGGGGAAGCGGAAGTAGCGCCACAGTTTACGCAACTGAGGTGATCGTTGGGGCTCCATTGTACGGCAGCATCGGACTGGGCGGTGAGCGTTACGCTGTTGCCTTCACATATTTTGTACTGCGGCGCCGGCATAGCCAGGAAAGGCGTAGGATTGACCGTAAGGGTCTGTGTCACGGAATCCTTGCAGTTACGGGCATCCGTTACCACCAGCTTTATCGTATAGTTACCGGCGGCAGGGTAGCCGGGCGGAGCGGGCGTTTGTACGTTGGCGGTAGTGCCGTTGCCCAGGTTCCAGTCCCAGTTGGTCAGCGGTATATTGGGCCAGGGCTGGGAGGCGTCTGTGATGCTGACCGGTTGCCCGGCGCAGGCCAGCCCGGTGGTAAAGTCTGCTACCGGCGCCAGGATGGTGATATGCTGCTGCTTCACCACCGTATCGTTGCAATACGTGGCCGGGTCTTTATAGAAAATGATCAGCGTATCCGTAAAGGTGCCGCTTTGGTGATAGGCCTTGGTAATATCCGGGCTGGTGGCGTTCTGCACAGTATTATCGCCAAAGCGCCAACTGTAGTGGTCCACCAGTTGACCCGGCACATGCAGCACGCCGTAGCCAATGTTGCTGCCCCGGCAGATGGCGCTGGCGCCGGTATTGAAATCTGCCCGGAAGCAGGATAGGGCCTGGAACTCGCTGCTGGAGCAGGCCCCGCCGCCCGTTTCCCGTACAGTGAGACGCACGGTGTAATTACCGGGCTGGGCGTACACATGCGTGGTATGCCGGGTGTATGCCAGCGGGCTGCCGTCGCCAAAATCCCATTCATAGGTAGCGCCGCCGGTGGTGGCGGAGGTATTGGTAAATACGAACTCGTTCCGGTTGCTGCAGGAGCGGCTGAAGCTGAAGTGGGCGGCCGGCCCGGTTATTTGCACCGTAACCGGTGTGGCGGCCGTATAGCAGCCGTTGTTGCCGGCGCGCAACTGTACGGTAATGCTGCCGTTATCTTTAAACCCGTGGGTAATGTCATTGTCTGGTCCTTCCTCCGTGGTGCCGTCGCCAAAATCCCAACTGTAGCTGTCCGCATTGGTGGCGGTGGCCAGCAGCCTTACCGGGTCGCCGGCGCAGGCGGTCCCCGGTGTGGCAGTAAAGCTTACGTTAGCGGGCGGGCTGCCGGCCCTCACCAACTGGCCGGCGGTCAGCGAGGCGCTGCAGCCCTGCCCGGTGGTCACGGTGAGCGTTACATCATAGGCGCCGGTGCCATTGTACCGGTGCGCAACATCGGGCGTGGCGGTGCTTTGGGAAGTGCCGTCCCCGAAGCTCCAGTTATACCGGGTAACCGGGTCGTTATTGATGGTGCTAACCGTGGCCGACAGGTTGGCATCCAGCGGCGCGCAGCCGGTAATGTTGGTGCCGCTGAGCGTAATGGCAGGTACGGTGATATTGATCAGCGCCGGTTTGGTCAGGGCCTGCGTGCAGTTAAAAGCGTTGGTCACGGTGAGCGTTACGTCAAACTGTCCGGCCCGGGTGTAGCTGTGCATCACGGTGGCGCTGTTGGTAGTGACCGGCGTGCTGCCATCGCCAAAGTCCCAGGTGCGCACGGCCGCACCGGGCGTATGGTCCGTAAAGTTGGCCGTGTAAGGCTGGCAGGCGGCCGCCACATCCACGTCAAAAGCCACAGCCGGGGAGGGCTGTATGGTAATTTCCTTCCATGCCTCGCTGGTGCCGTTGGCATACTGCACGGTGAGGGTCACGCGGTAGGTGCCGGGCTGTGTATAGGTGGCCTGGGCATTGGCGGTATAGGCTACGGTGCCGTTGCCAAAGTCCCAGGTATAGGAGAGCGGGTACCCGGTGCTGGTATTCTGCAGCTCAATCACTGCCGGTGAGCACTGTCCGGCCGGCGCATTATAGACAAAGTTTGCCTGCTGACCTTTTACAGGGTGGCTGTACAGCGCAGTGAGCAGGAATAACGGCAGCAGGGCCGTCAGATATGCAGGTATCAGGCTTTTCATAATAGGTATAGGTATGGCCTTTAATACCACAAATTAACGAAAAATAAATATATGATCTATTGTTAATAAATTAATGCCTTACTAACGTAGCAGCGTTACATTCCCTTTCAGGGTAAAGCTTTCGTTCGTATCGCACACCATTTCCGCATAATAAATAAACACGTCCGGGGGCAGGGGCGTCCCGTTCACCCGGCCGTCCCAGCCGGAGGCCGGGTCTTCCGTGGTCAGGTTGTTCCGCTCAAATACCAACTGGCCCCAGCGGTTGAATATCCTGAATACCTTAATGGTCTTGATGCCCCGTCCCCGCACATAGAAAATATCATTCTGGCCATCGCCGTTGGGACTGAAGGAATTGGGCAGGAATACCGAGCCGGATTCGCAAACCAGCTTAATGTTGATATCGTCTATGCTAATACAGTTGTACTGGTTGCTGGCCGTTACATGATACGTAATGTTTGATTTGGGTTGCGCCAGGGGCGCCAGGCAATCCGTACAGCTCAGGTAGGTGGCGGGCTGCCACTCCACACGGGTCACGTCCGGGGTGCTTTGCAACTGCAGGCGCAGTTCAGCGCCTACGGGCACTACCTGGTCCGGCCCGGCGCTTACCTGCGGGGAGGGATTGACGGTGACCGTTACCTCGGTGGTATCGGTAAAGCATGCATCATCCCCGGAACCGATCACCTGGTAGGTAGTGGTAGCGGAGGGGCTGGCCATCGGGTCGGCTACGTCATCGCGGTTCAAGCCTGTTTGCGGTATCCATTTGTAGCGGGGCGCGCCGCTGGCATGCAACTGCACGCTCTTGCCTTCGCAGATGGCCACATCCGCCGCTGTTACCTCCAGCGGCTGGGTAACGGTAATGAATACATCCGCTTCCCGTGTGCACCCGGCGCTGTTCTCCGCCAGCACGTGGTACACAGCATCCTGCTCCGGGCTTACGGTAGGCGCCGGGCTGCGCGGATCAGAGATGTTGGTGCCGGTCCAGGTCACTTCCGTGCCGGTGCTTACATTGGATTGCAACTGTATGGATTCCCCGCGGCAGATCTTTGCCTGCTGCGGCACGGGCTGCAGCACCGGCAGCGCATCCACCTGCACAACGGCTTCCGCTACGTCGGGACAGGTGCCATTGCCATTGCTGATGGTGAGCTGTACCGGGTTATTGCCCGGGTTTTCGAAGGGAATACGCGGCGGATCCGCGGTCTCAAAGGTTTGTCCCGCCACCTGCCATACCCATTTAGTGCCCGGCAACTGCCTGATTTCGCGGCCCCGCAGCTTTACTTCGCTGCCGGCGCAAACCGGCTCAATGGGCAGTATCTCCGCTTCCGGCTGCGGCTCTACCACCACGGGCAGGGTCACTTCGCCGGTGCAGCCGTAGGTGCTGGTAGCCAGCAGCCTCACGAAATAGGTGCCCGTGGTATCATAGAAGAACCGGGGATTGGCGCCGGCGCCGGTGTCATCGGTGCGGCTGTCTATGCCAAAATCCCACTGGTAGGTCATATCCATGCCTAGCTGGTCTTTGGTGATGCTCCGGCTGCTGTCCCGGAAGTATACATATCCTCCGTCGCAGGCCTGGGTGTTATCGATCGTGAAGTGAGGCATTACCTTGTCTACCACGATGGTATCGCTGCCCAGGGCCGGTACCTGGCAACCTTTGGCATCTTCCAGTATTACGCGGGGGTAGTATATGCCTTCTTTCGTATACTCGTAAGCGGTAGTGGGCGTAGTGGTGGTCACTACATGGCCGTCGTCAAAGTCCCAGATATATTTTACCGCATTGCTGCTTTGTGCGGTCATATTTATTTGCAGTGGCCAGCACCCGGTAGTGGGAGTAGCGGATTGCGAGCCGTCGGGGCCCTGTATGGTCAGATCCCGGGTGAAGGTGCTAAAGCAGCCGCCATCCGTGTATACGCGTAGCTCTACAGTATAGGTGCCGGGGCGGCTGTAGGCATGGCCGGGCGATATTTCCGGCGATGTGCTGCCGTCGCCGAATTGCCAGGCCACCCCGTCATAATCGGATGAGTTGTTGGTAAAGGGCACCAGCACCGGCGGGCAGGGCGGCAGGGTAGCCGGGAAGCTGAAGTCGGCTTCCGGGTTGCGCACGGTGATAAAATTGGTGGCTACCTGGCTGTCCTTACAGCCATCGGCGTCCGTTACCTCCAAGGTTACCGTATATACGCCGGCAGCGGTATAGGTATGCTCCGGCGCCCCTTCCGTACTGGTGCCACCGTCGCCAAAGCTCCAGGCATAGGTCAGGCCGTTGCCGATGGAGTTGTTGGAAAAGTTAAAGACCTTTTGCTGGCAGGCCTCCTGGCCCGGCACCACGATGGAAGCATCTACCGTATTGACCGTTACCTGTTTGGTGGTATTGGAGGTGCAGCCAAACTGGTCCGTTACCGTAAGCGTCACCGGGAAGGTAGCCATACTATCAAACGTATGACCGTATCCGTTAGGTTTTTGCTGCTGGGTTACAGGCGCGCTGCCGTCCCCGAAATCCCAGGTCCAGGAGCTAATGGTGGTGGTGGGGAAAGCGGCCACGGAAGCATCTGTAAAAGTAAAGGGCGCTTCCCTGCACCTGCCGGTATAGGTAAAGTCCGCATTGACGCCGTTGACGGTGATCTGCAATGAATCGGAGTAGTGAGGGCAGCCGTTAATATCCAGCACGTAAAGGCTTACCTTGTAGGTGCCGGGATTGCTGTACGTATGCGTATATACGGCGTTGGGATCAAAATTGGGCGCATCCACGTTGTAGCCGCTGCCATCGCCGAAATCCCAGACATAACCGGCAATCATGTCATAGGTTAGCCGGCTGGTAATGCTGTAGCTGACGGACCTGCCCGCGCATATGCTGGAGGTATTGGCCCGGATGGCCGGCTTTTCATCAATGATATGCACGAATTGCGAAATGGCGGAGGTACAACTGCCATTGCTGACGGTTAGCTGCACCTGGTAGGTGCCGGTCCGGGGAAAGGTGTGCCGTGGCGACTGTTCGGTGGAGGTAGTACCATCCCCGAAATCCCACAACCAGCTTTGGGGCGTGCCGGAAGGGCCAAAGTCAGATGCATCGTTGAACTGGCGTTCGTACTTGTTTACGCAGTCCGGCGATACATTGAAGCGGGCAGCCGGCGGGTTGATCGTAATATAATCCTCCTTGATCAGCACATTGTAGCAGCCGTGGTTGACCACGGTCAGCCGTACGTCATGTTCACCAATGTAAGTGAACTGGTGATTCGGGTGCTCCGTGCTTTCAGCGCTGTTATCCTGCGGAAAATCCCAGAACCACTGGGTGCCGGCGGGCACGGACTTGTTGGTGAACCGGAAAATATCCTCCTGGCAGCCTTCCGTATGATCCACTTCAAAATCCACAGCTACTCTTTCCCCTACGCTGATGGGCATGGAATAGGAGGCGGTACACCCGCCCCGGGTCTCAATTTCCAGTGTTACGGTATAGTCTCCCTGCACGGTAAAAGTATGGGTAGGCTGCGCCAGGCTGGAGCTGCCGCCATCGCCAAAGTTCCAGGTGTACCGGGTGACCGGGTCTGCGCTGAATACCGCAGGGGTAAAGGTAATATCAATGGGGATACAGCCGCCATGCACACTGGGAGTAAAGCTCACGGAAGGCTCCTGTACGCGGATATAGTCCTGCTTGGCAACGGTGCGCGTACAGCCGGTGGCGCTGGTGGCCTGCAGGGTTACGGTATAGAAACCTTCGGCCGTGTAAGTGTGCGCCGGGTTTTGGGTGGTAGCGCTGCCCCCGTTGCCGAAGTTCCAGGTCCAGGCGGTAGCATCCGGGGCCTGCGCGGTAAACTGTATATTGGCAGGCACGCTACAGGCCGGGTTGGGAGTAGCGGTAAAGTCTGCATCCGGCAGTGGGTTTACATGAATGGTTTTGGTAACGGTCTCCTCGCAGCCGGCGCTGGTAGCCGTCATCGTAACGGTATAGTCGCCGGCAGAGGGAAAGGTATAGCGCGCGTTCACTGCCTGCTGCACGCTGCTGTCCGGGAACACCCAGCGGGCGGTTGTGGGAGCGGGCAGCGTCCTGTTCACCAGCAGCACCGGTTGCCCGGCGCATACGCTGCCATCGGGGGCAAAGTCCGGCTGCATCTGGCTGATCTGTATATAGTCCGGCATGGTCAGCGTTTGTGTACAGCCGCCCGGCGTGGTAGCGGTAAGGGTCACGGTAAATGCGCCTTCCCGGGTGTAGGTATGCTGCGGGTTAGTGGCCGTGCTGGTAGTACCGTCCCCGAAATCCCAGCGGTAGGAGAGTGCTACATTGTTGGCCACGGTAGTATTGTTCTGGAAGTTGACGATGAACGGCGTGGTGCAGCTACCCTGCCGGTCGCTGGTGAATTGTACATCAGGCGCGTCCTGTACGGTGATCTGTTGCGTGGCGCCGTTGCTGCAGCCATAGCTGTTGGTCACGATCAGGGAGGCGGTTTGCACGCCGCCCAGCGTATAGGTATGGGTGGCGGTGCTGCCGGTGCCGTTAATGCCGTCCCCGAAGTCCCAGGTAATGCTGGCAATGGTGCCGTCGCCCGGATCGCTCTGGTCCGTAAAAGTAACGGCCAGGGGGGTACAGCCATTGGATGGCGCCACCGAAAAGGCGGCGGCCGGCTTTTTATATACGGTAATGTTCTTTTCCTTTGCAATAACGGCTCCATCGGGGTAGGTCACGGTAAGGGTGATCTTGTAAACACCGGGAGTATTGAATATCCTGGCGGGGTTGGGATCGCTTACATCGGCCCCAACGCTGAAATTCCAGTTCAGGGAGCTGTAACCGGGGTCTGAAAGGTTCCGGAACTGTACGGCCAGGGGCTCGCAGCCGCTCCATTTATCGGCGTCAAAATCCACGTTATGCGTTTGGGCAAGCGCCGGGGTAATGCCGCATAAACACAGATAGATCAAACAGGTGATCACTTGCCTGACATTCCACCGGGATGCCCGGTGGTGGCATAGAAGTAGCTGGCGTTTCATTGGTAATGGCATAGTCCTATCCTGTATTCGGTTATCTTCCGGATATAGTTCTTCTTCCCCCTGTTGCAGGATAGCAGTTTATTTCTTGTCGGTATAGGTGTTGAAAACTCGATTAAAATTAAGCTATTTTACATATTCAATGGCATGATATTTATATGATACTGGTCAACAAATTCCTCCGTATTGGGTGATGTTGATCAGTTTCAGGAACTTTGCAGAGCTAACAGGAATAAAAATAACCAAAACGAATGAATAAATATTTGAAACCGGGCCTGGCCATGATGATCTTTGCCAGCCTTTCACTGGCTGCAAAGGCCCAGGAAGTGGATGTGATCACTTTTGAGAAAGGAGTGCAGCAGCCTGCTGTGCAGTTGTTTGATGTAAGAACGGCGAAGGAATTCAATGCCGGCCACCTGGCGGGTGCGCTGCAGGCGGACTACACGGATAAAAAGGAATTTGCCCACCGGGTGCAGTACCTGGACAAACAAAAGCCGGTATACATCTACTGCCTGAGCGGGGGCCGCAGTGCTGCGGCCGCCAAATGGATGCGGGAGAACGGCTTCAGTAAGGTAGTGGAAATGGAAGGCGGCATCCTGGCCTGGAAGCAGGCCGGCAAAGCGCTGGAAGGCGGCGCGAAGCCTGAAGAACAGCTTTCTGTGGCCGGCTTCCGGCAGGCAATACAAAAAGGGCTGGTGCTGGTAGACGTAGGTGCGCCCTGGTGCCCGCCCTGCCGTAAAATGGAGCCTGTGCTGCAGGAATTCCTGCAGGCCCACCAGCAGGTGCGGCTGGTAAAGGTGGATGGAGGAAATGATCAGCAGGTTATGCAATCCATCCGGGCCCATACATTGCCCACCTTCGTTTTTTACGAGGATGGTAAGGAAACAGGCCGGAAGGAGGGCGTGATATCGCTGCAGGAGCTGGAGGGGATGATGAAATGATAAATGTAAAATGATGAATGTAAAATGTAAAAGTTGGCGGCAATGTCTAATTTGGGCAATTTAGTTGTACTCAAGACATGTCCACCAATTTTTACATTTGATATTGATTATTTGAAATTTTACATTCTAATCTAAGAACTTCCCTTCCGCATACTCCAGGAAATACCGGAAGTCCAGCGGCTGCCCGGTCACCTTTTCGCATAATTCATTGGAGGTATAATAGCGGCCATGGCGGTGAATGTTTTCCCGCAGCCAGGCCAGCAGGGGGCCGAACTGCCCGGCCGCGATCTGTTCCGTCAGCCCGTTTAGCTGCTGCTGCGCGGCGGCAAAGAACTGTGCAGCGTAAAAGCTGCCCAGGGAATAGGTGGGGAAGTACCCGAAGCTGCCGTGCGACCAGTGAATATCCTGCAGGATGCCCCGCGTGTCATCGGGCACGGTTACCTGCAGGTATTGCCGGTAGTGAGCATTCCATACCTGGTGCAGGTCTTTGGTGGTATAGGCGCCTTCCAGCAGTCCCTTCTCTATTTCATAGCGGATCATTACATGGAAATGATAGGTCAGCTCGTCCGCCTCCGTACGGATCAGCGAGGGCTTTACCTGGTTGATGGCCTTGTAGAACTGCTCCAGCGGCACCTGTTGCAGGTGGTCCGGGAAGCTGCGCTGCAACTGCGGGTAATAGTGCTGCCAGTAGGCCAGGCTGCGGCCCACGTTATTTTCCCACAGGCGGGACTGGGACTCATGAATGCCCAGGCTGGCGGCTTCTCCGCAGGGAAGCCCGTATTCCTCCGGGTTCAGTCCCTGCTCATACAGGGCATGGCCGCCTTCATGTATGCAGCTCCAGGTCATATTGCCAAAGTCGTTCTCGTCAATGCGGGTGGTCACGCGCACATCCTGCGGGCTGAAGCTGGTGGTGAAGGGGTGCTCGGAAATATCCTGCCGGCCCGCCGCCATATCGTATCCCATATCTTTCAGCAGGGCCATGCCCAGGTCCCATTGTGGCTGCCGGGCATAATGCCGGTGCAGGAAGCTGCTGTCCACGGCCGGCTGCTGCATTACCTTTTGCAGCAGCGGTGTGAGGGCCGTTTTGGCCGCGTCGAACACCTTGTCCAGCATGGCGGTGGAGGCGCCTTTCTCGTATTCATTCAGCAGGGCGTTGTAGGGATGGCCTTCATAGCCCAGTATGTGGGTTTCCTGCTGCTTGAGCAGGATCATTTTGGCCAGCAGCGGCTCAAACTCCGCGTAGCTGTTGGCTTTGCGGGCTTTTATCCAGGCATGGTAGCAGGTGTTGGTGGTTTGGGAAAGGTCTGCTACAAAACTGGAGGGATATTTTTTATTTTTTTCGTAGTCTTCCAGGGAAAGGGCCACATTCTTTTGCTGCCGGGGCGAAAGGTCGCCACGGTGGCGCAGCTCCTGCAGTATCTCGCCCAGCTCGGGTGCGGTAAATAATTCGTGGGCGATGGTGGAGAGGGTGGTGAGCTGCTGCCCGCGGAAGGCGGCCCCTTTTTCCGGCAGGTAGGTTTCCTGGTCCCAGCCCAGCACGGCCATGGCATTGCGCACATCGGCCACCTGCTGCATCTTTTGTTGATAGGCTGTATAAAGCTCGTCTGTTGATTTAACCGTTATCATGGGGGCAAATTTATCATTTCACAGGGACTTCACAGTAGTTAGACAGGAGTTTACCAAAGGTTTTACCGCAGCTACAGGGGGGAAACACCGGGAAAACACCGCTATTTCATAAGGGCCCGTGAAAATCCTGTTAAAACCATTAATTTTCCCCTATGAAGATAAAAGAAGTGACCGATGTCCTGGCATCGTTTGCCCCTTTGCAATACCAGGAAGGTTATGACAACGCCGGGCTGCTGCTGGGCGATCCCAACCGGGAGCTGACCAATGCGCTGCTAACCCTGGACGCCACGGAGGCGGTGATGGAGGAAGCCATTGCCCGCGGCTGCAACCTGGTGATCGCCCATCACCCCATTATATGGGGCGGGCTGAAGAAGATCACCGGCAGCAATTACGTGGAGCGGGTGGCCATTAAGGCCATTAAGCACGATATAGCGGTATATGCTGCGCATACCAACCTGGACAATGTGCGCAACGGTGTCAGCGCCATGATGGCGCAGCGGCTGGAGCTGCAGGACTGCCGGGTGCTGGCCCCCGGGAAAGACCTGCTGAAAAAGCTGTACACCTTTGTGCCCCATGCGGATGCGGAAAAGGTACGGGCCGCGCTGTTTGCCGCCGGCGCCGGTAATATCGGCCACTACAGCGAGTGCAGCTTTCAGGCGGAAGGCAGCGGCACTTTTAAGGCCGGCGCCGGCACCAACCCTTATGTAGGAGAGCAAGGGCAGCGGCATACGGAGCCGGAAACCAGGCTGGAAGTGGTCTTTCCTGCCTACCTGGAGCGGCCGGTGCTGCAGGCCCTGCTGGGCAGCCATCCCTACGAGGAGGTAGCCTACGACATTGTACGGCTGGACAATGCCTATGAACAGGTAGGATCCGGGCTTAGCGGCCGGCTGCCGCAGCCCATGGAGGAGATGGACTTCCTGCGCCTGGTAAAAGAGCGCTTCAATACCGGCTGCGTACGGTATACGCCCCTGCGGGGCCGGCCGGTACAAAAGGTGGCCCTGTGCGGCGGTGCGGGCAGCTTTTTACTGAAACAGGCCATTGCAGCGGGGGCAGATGCATATATATCCGCCGATTTCAAGTATCATGAGTTCTTTGATGCTGAAAACCAGCTAATTATAGCAGATATAGGTCATTTTGAGAGCGAGCAGTTCACTATAGAATTATTTTACAATATTTTGACGGAAAAATTTCGTAATTTCGCGCCTCTTAAATCTACTATTCAAACAAATCCGGTAAATTATTTATAAAACAATATATGGCTACCGTAAAAGAATACTCCGTAGAAGAAAAACTGGTGTCTGTACTCAAGTTGCAGAAGATCGATTCCAAGCTGGACGGGATCCAGGTGCTGAAGGGAGAATTGCCAATAGAAGTGAAAGACCTGGAAGACGAAGTGGAAGGGCTGAACACCCGCCTGACCCATGTGGAAGACGAGCTGCGCGGCATCCAGGATTTTATCGCCAACAAGAAGGCCGCCATCAAGGAGTCTGAAGCCCTGGTGAAGAAGTATGAGAAGCAGCAGGATAACGTAAAGAACAACCGTGAGTTTGAGGCCATCACCAAGGAAATTGAAATGCAGACGCTGGAGATCAAACTGGCGGAAAAGCATATCAAGGATGCGAATGATGAAATAAAGGATAAAACCCGCCTGCTGGAAAACGCCAAAAAGGCGATCGTGGAGAAAGAAAATAACCTGAAGCACAAGAAAGGCGAGCTGGAAAAGATCATCGCGGAAACCGACAAGGAAGAGCGCCAGATCCGTAAGAACAGCGAGGATGCCCGTACCAAGGTAGAGCCCCGCCTGCTGGCCGCTTATGAGAAGATCCGTAAGAACTACCGCAACGGCCTGGCCGTGGTATCCATCGAGCGCGATTCCTGCGGCGGCTGCTTCAACGCCATTCCCCCGCAGCGCCAGGCAGAGATCCGCCAGCGTAAAAAGATTATTGTATGCGAGCACTGCGGACGTATCGTAGTGGACAATGACCTGGACGCTACCGTAACGATATAATTGGCAGTTTGCAATTGGCAATTGGCAGTAAGACCGCCAACTGCCAACTAACGACTGTCAACTAAAAAAGTCCCGTTCTATCCCGGCTATGCCGGGACAGGAGCGGGACTTTCACTTTTTTATGCATTGCATGCAGCGGACACGTTAGTTGGAATAGAATTTGAAATACTTTTGCGCATGCGCATTTTCTTATCACTGATCTTACTGAGTATAGCTTTTACCGTTACCGCCCGCGAGCCGGTATATGATTTTAACACCCGTTGCCAGCAAGCCTACGAAGCCATTATGCAACTGCGCATTAACGATGGCAAGGCCCTGCTGGCGGCGGAGAAACAGGAGCACCCGGATAACCTGATCCCATATTTCCTGGATAACTATGCTGATTTCTTCCCCCTGTTCTTCAATGAAGACCCGGCCATGTATGCTGCCACCAAAGGAGCCCGCGCCACCCGCCTGTCAAGGATGGAGCAGGGGCCGGACAGCTCTCCCTACCACCTGTTCACCCAGGCGGCCATCCATTTCCAGTGGGCCATGGTACGCATCAAGTTCGGGGAAAAATGGGACGCCGGCTGGGAGATCCGCAAGGCCTATATGCTGCTGAAGGACAACCAGCGCAAGTTCCCGCAGTTCCAGCCTAACAGCATGCTGTTGGGCGCCATGCAAACCGTGTTTGGCACCATCCCGGACGGCTACAAGTGGGTAAGCAATATACTGGGCATGAAAGGCAGTATCAGGCAGGGGATGGACAACCTGCAATCGTTCATTGACAGCAATGCGCCCCTGGCCCGTCTTTTCCGCCCCGAAGCATATTACTATTACTGCTACCTGAAGCAGTTCATGGAGAACAACCCCGATGAACTGTGGCAGTTCATCCGGCAAAAGCAACTGGATACCCGCAACAACTACCTGTTCGCCATCATGGTGGCCAGCCTGGCCGCTACCAACCAGAAAGCGGTGCTGGGCATAGCCGTGCTGACGGATCGGAATGATAACGTGCACTATGTGGATATTCCCTATGCGGACTGCCTGCTGGGGCAGCTAAAGCTGGCCCGTATGGACGACGATGCGCATGTGTACCTGGAAAGATTTATCAGGCGCTATAAAGGCAAGTTCTACCTGAAGCATGCCCTGCAGCGGCTTAGCTGGTACTATTACCTGCACGGGAACATGGACGCCGCCAATAAGTACCGCGCCATGATACTGACCCGCGGCAGCACGGAAGCCGATGAGGACAAGCAGGCCCAGAAAGAGGCCAAAAGCGGCAAATGGCCCAACCCCCTGCTGCTGAAAGCGCGCCTGCTGAGCGATGGCGGCCTTTTCCAGGAGGCGCTGAAACAAATGCAGACCAAAAAGGCAGCCGACTTTGCCCTGCTGGAAGAAAAGCTGGAATATGCCTACCGCCTGGGCCGTATCTATGATGAGATGGGAATGGACGACCAGGCCATTGCCATGTACGAAGCCACTGTAAAAGTAGGCGCCAACCGCCCGGAATACTATGCCGCCCGCTCCGCCCTGCAAATGGGAAACATCTACGAAAAGCGCGGGGATAAAGCCAAAGCCCGGGAATGCTACCAGGCCTGCCTGAACATGGAGGGCCATGATTACAAGAACTCGCTGGACCAGCGGGCGAAGGCCGGGTTACAGCGGGTGAAGTGATGTGCGGATGTGCCGGCAGCGCAAAGCGGAGGGATGCTGTGCGCATATACAATTCGTTCCTGCCGGCTTACTTTGTACCTGCTATGAGCACATCAGCACATTGTTAATAACTTATTGCTTAAAATTCAGGCTTTTCATTTTAATTCGTACCAGTAACACAAACTCCCTATATGTTACAGAAACTGACTATTAAGAACTATGCGATCATTGACCACCTGGAGGTAGATTTCTCCGGCGGCCTTAACATCATTACAGGTGAAACGGGCGCAGGTAAATCCATTCTCATGGGAGCTTTGTCTTTAATACTGGGAGAACGGGCCGATCCCGGCGTATTGTTTGACAAGACCGGCAAGTGCGTGGTAGAAGGCATGTTCAAGGTGAAAAAAGCGCAGGTAGCCGATTTTTTCAGGCAGCATGAGCTGGACCTGGAAGACATACTGATCATACGGCGGGAGATCAGCGCCGCCGGTAAGTCGCGCGCATTTGTGAATGATACGCCCGTGAACCTGGGACAACTGGGAGACCTGAGCAATTACCTGGTGGACCTGCACCAGCAGTTTGACACGCTGGACCTGGAAAAAAGCGATTTCCAGCGCGCCGTGATAGATGCGCTGGTCAACAGGCCGGAACAGTTGCAGCAGTACCAGCAGCAATGGCAGCGCTACAGCCAGGTGCAAAAGGAACTGAAGCAATTGCAGGATCAGCGGGATAACGCCAATAAAGAGCTGGACTACAACAAATTCCTGCTGGACGAGATGGAAGAGGCGGCCTTTACAGAAAATGAAATAGAGCAACTGGATGCAGAATTACAGGTGCTGACCCATGCAGAAGAGATCAAGAATACCCTCACCAGGGTATGCTACCAGTTGAAGGAAGATGAGCAGCCCATCCTGCAGCAGCTCAAACAACTGCAGTCCGCCCTGCAGGGCCTGGCAGGCTTCCAGCAGGAGCTGCCTGCATTGGCGGAAAGACTGCAATCGTCCTACGTGGAGCTACAGGACATAGCGGATGAAGTAGAGCGCATTAATGACGGCGTGCAGTATGACGGCGCCCGCATAGAGCTGGTGAATGAAAGGCTGGCCACCGGCTACCGGCTGCTGAAAAAGCACGGCGTGCAGACCACGGCGGAGCTGCTGCAGTTGAAAGCGGACCTGGAGCTGCGCGTGGAAAGCGCGTTGAACCTGGACGACCAGTTGTTGCAACTGGAAAAAGAACTGGCCGCCCTGCAGCAGTCCCTGCAGCAAATGGCGGATGCCATCACCGCCCAGCGCCGGCAGCAGGCAGCGCCCTTTGAAAAGAAGGTGAACGCCCTGCTGGCGCAGGTAGGCATGCCCAATGCCCGCCTTAAAGTGGATATTGTGCAGGGAGCGCTGCAGCCTTTCGGGCAGGATAATATCGAGTTCCTGTTCGACGCCAACAAGAGCGGGCAGTTTGCGGCTATACGAAAAGTAGCGTCCGGCGGGGAGCTGAGCCGTCTCATGCTGTGCATCAAATCGCTGGTAGCGCAGTCCGTAGCATTGCCCACCCTGATATTTGACGAGATAGACACCGGTATTTCCGGCGAAGCCGCCCGGCAGGTAGGCATGATCCTGCGGGACCTGGCCGGCGCGCACCAGATCATCTGCATTACTCACCAGCCGCAGATCGCCGGCAAGGCCAATGCGCATTACTTTGTGTACAAAGAGGCCCGGTCCGGTAAGGTAACCACCGGGGTGCGGCTGCTTACCGAAGAGGAGCGCATTAACGCTATCGCACAAATGCTGAGTGGCGAAAAGCCTACGGCCGCTGCATTGGAGAATGCCAGGGAGATGGTGAAGTGAGGGAAAGCTAATATCTGATTTTTCAACTATAACAACTATTTTTGCCGAAATCAATTTTTTGACCCAATGGCTCATAACTTACTACAAGGAAAAAAAGGTATCATATTCGGCGCGCTGGACGAGCATTCGCTGGCATGGAAAACGGCGCTGCGCTGTGTGGAAGAGGGCGCGCAGATAGTGCTGACCAATGCGCCTATTGCTTTGCGTATGGGAGAGATCAAGAAGCTGGCGGAAACCTGTAATGCACCCGTGATTCCAGCCGATGTTACCAATATGGAAGACCTGAAAAATCTCTTCACGAAATCCATGGAACATTTTGGCGGTAAAATAGATTTTGTGCTTCATTCAGTAGGTATGGGCATGAACGTGCGTAAAGGCAGGCCCTATACGGACCTGGATTACGACTTCAATCACAAGACCTTTGACATTTCCGCCATGTCACTGCACCGTGTGCTGCAAACCGCCTACCAGGTGGACGCTATCAATGATTGGGGCTCCGTAGTGGCGTTGACGTACATTGCAGCACAGCGCGTGTTCCCGGATTACAGCGAAATGGCCGACGCCAAGGCCCTGCTGGAATCCATTGCCCGCAGCTTTGGCTATCACTATGGCATCCGGAATAAAGTGCGTATCAACACGGTATCCCAGTCGCCCACCAAAACCACGGCCGGCAGTGGCGTAAAGGGTTTTGACGGCTTCATGGCCTATGCGGAGAAAATGAGCCCCCTGGGCAATGCTACGGCCGATCAGTGCGCCAATTACTGCGTGACCCTGTTCTCAGACCTCACCCGCATGGTGACTATGCAGAACCTGTTCCATGACGGTGGATTCTCTTTTACCGGGGTGTCGGCAGCAATCGCAGAACAAATGGAAAAATAATAGCGGGGTTCCCGTTGAAAGTAATGAAAAAGCCGTCCCGTTCAGCTATGTAGCGGGGCGGCTTCATTCTTTTTAGCATAGGAGAGCAGCACAAGGGTCAACAACCTGGATACTTTACGGCCTAATACTCGTCTTCATTGAAGAAAAAGTCGTCCTGAGACGGGTAGTCGGACCATATATCCTCGATCCCTTCATAAATCTCCCCTTCATCTTCCAGTTCCTGTAAATTCTCAATCACTTCTATCGGTGCACCGGAGCGGATGGCGTAGTCTATCAGTTCGTCTTTCGTAGCTGGCCAGGGAGCGTCCTCCAGGTATGAAGCTAATTCTAATGTCCAGTACATGTTATTAAAATTTTTACTTTCTTTAAATTTTCGCAAAAGTATTATTTAATTTGAAATAAACAACTATTACTATTTTAACGGTTAATTACTTTTCTTTGAGTATGTTAGTTGCTCGCAATCTTACCAAAAATTATTCCAACTTACAGGTTTTGAAGGGGGTAGACGTAACCGTTGAAAAGGGGGAGATCGTTACCATTGTAGGGTCTTCCGGGGCCGGGAAAAGCACCCTCTTACACCTGCTGGGCACCCTGGATACCCCCTCTTCTGGGGAGGTATGGCTGCGGGATATGAACCTGACCGCCCTGAGGGGAAACGCCCTGGCCGACTTCCGGAACCGTCATATTGGCTTTATTTTCCAGTTCCACCATTTGCTGCCGGAGTTTACCGCCCTGGAAAACGTATGTGTGCCCGGTTTTATTGCCGGTACCCGGAAAGCGGAGGTCCGGAAGCGGGCCGCGTTCCTGCTGGATACCCTGGGCCTCGGCGACCGGGTGGACCACAAACCCAATGAGCTGTCCGGCGGCGAGCAGCAGCGGGTGGCGGTAGCCCGCGCCCTCATCAATACCCCCGACATTGTAATGGCCGATGAGCCAACCGGTAACCTGGACTCCAAAAATGCCCGGGAGCTGCACCAACTGTTCCTGGACCTGCGGGACCAGTTCCGCCAGACCTTTATCATCGTTACCCATAATGAAGAGCTGGCGCCCATGAGTGACCGGCAACTGGTGATGAAAGACGGAAAAATAATTAGCTGATGGGCGGGTCACACCCGCGGTTTCCAGGTAATTTCCGCTACGCCTAAACGATGCCCCACCCAGCGGGCCAGTACAAACAGGTAATCGCTCAGGCGGTTAATGTACTGTAATATCAACGGATCAATGGGAAGGCCCTGCTCCTGCATGCCCACGCACAAACGTTCTGCACGCCGGCATACGCAACGCGCAATATGGCAGGTAGATACTGCTACATGGCCGCCGGGCAGTATGAAGGATCTCATCGCCGGCAGCTCCCCGTTCATCTGGTCAATGCTGTTTTCCAGGAGCTGTATGTCCCCGGCTTGCAGGTCGGGAATGCTCAATTTGGTTTCCTTTTCCGGATCGCAGGCCAGGGAGGAGCCGATGGTGAACAGGCGATCCTGTATCTCCTTGAGCAGGGTATTGACGGCCTCGTCGTTGATATGGTCATTCACCAGGCCGATGTAAGAGTTCAGTTCGTCTATAGTGCCGTAAGTATCAATGCGGATATGGCTTTTGGGCACTTTGGTGCCGCCAATGAGCGCGGTTTTGCCCTTGTCGCCGGTTTTGGTGTATATCTTAAGCGCCATCGTGTTTTAATTGCAGGTGCTTTTCATTCAGCTTGTCGGTTTCTATTAGGCCGTCCCGCAGGCGTACCACGCGCAGGGCATGGTCTGCAATATCCTCTTCATGGGTCACCAGCACCACGGTATTGCCGGAAGCGTGGATCTGGCCGAATATCTCCATGATCTCCACGGAGGTTTTGGTATCCAGGTTACCGGTGGGCTCATCGGCCAGTATGAGGGCCGGGTTATTCACCAGCGCCCGGGCGATGGCCACGCGCTGGCACTGCCCGCCGGACAGCTCGTTGGGCTTGTGCTTGTAACGATCTCCCAGCCCCACTTTTTTCAATACGTCCAGGGCTCTTTCCTCCCGGTCCTTTTTACTGACGCCGGCATAGATCAGCGGCACCGCTACATTTTCCAGGGCGGAGAGGCGGGGCATGAGGTTGAACTGCTGGAACACGAAGCCTATCTCCTTGTTACGCACGCGGGCCAGCTCGTTGTCTTCCATCTTGCTCACATCATGGCCGCTCAGGATGTACCTGCCGCTGGTAGGGGAGTCCAGGCAGCCCAGCATGTTCATGAGGGTAGACTTGCCGGAACCGGAAGGGCCCATCAGCGCCACGTATTCGTTCTTGAAAATATCCAGGGATATGCCTTTGAGCACCGGCAGCTCGTTGCGGCCGATGAAATAGCTTTTACGGATGTTCTCCAAATGAATGACGGATTCTGGGCGCATAGCAATAGCAATTATTTCTTGATAACTTTCGGTACCCTGAAGTACTGGTCGTTGGAGGAAGGCGCGTTCTGCAATCCTTCTTCGCGGGTAATGGACGGTACCACTTTATCTTCACGGAATACATTGTAGTTGGCTGTCATGAACAACAGGGGGGGAACGTTGCTGGTATCCAGTTCGTTCAGCTTTTCCACAAAAGTGATCATCTGCTGCAACTCCTCCTGGATGCCCGCTTTTTCCTGCTCGCTAAACTCCAGCCTGGCCAGGTCTGCCAGTTGCTGTACCAATGCATCGTTTACTTCCATGATCTCAAAGATAATAAATTCCAAATCCCAAGCACCAAATTCCAAATCCCAAATCCCAAATTCCAAAATTGGCGGATATCATCTGGCCTGTTAGCAACTGCTGTTTACGCAGGCACTTGTCCGGTAGTTTGGAATTTGGGATTTGGAATTTGGAATTTCTTAATTTTGACCTCCATTATGGCAACAGGAAAAGAAATAGTAGTAAGCGGCATCCGCTCCACCGGTTTTTTACATTTAGGCAATTATTTTGGCGCTATCCGCAATTACATCCGGATGCAGGAAGATTATGACTGTTATTTTTTTGTAGCGGACTGGCATTCGCTTACTACGCATCCGGACCCCAAAGACCTGCGGGGCAATGTGTTCCGCGTGCTGGCAGAGAACATCGCCTCCGGCCTGGACCCCGAAAAGGTAGCCCTGTATGCCCAGAGCGATGTGCCGGAAATAGCAGAGCTGTACCTGTTGCTGAACATGCTGGCCTACAAGGGCGAGCTGGAAAAGGTGCCTACCTTCAAGGACAAGGTGCGCCTGCAGCCCCAGAATGTGAATGCAGGCCTGCTCACCTATCCGGTGCTGATGAGCGCCGATATACTGGTGCACCGCGCCGTAAAGGTGCCGGTAGGCAAGGACCAGGAGCAGCACCTGGAAATGGCGCGCAATTTCGCCCAGCGGTTTAACAACCGTTACGGCCAGTTGTTCCCCGAGCCGGTTGCCTTCAATTTCGGCGACAACCTGATCAGGATACCCAGCCTGGACGGCACCGGTAAAATGAGCAAGAGCGAAAATGAAATGGCCACCCTGTACCTGGCGGATACGGACGAGCAGATCCGCAAGAAGATCATGAAGGCCAAAACAGACAGCGGCCCCCTGGAGCCGGGCGCCCCCATGCCGGAAACCATCGCCAACCTCTTTTTGTTAATGCAGCAGGTATCCGCGCCGGCAGTGATCAGCGATTTTGAGCGCGCCTACCAGGACCAGGCTATCCGTTACGGGGACCTGAAAAAACAGTTGGCGGAAGACATGGTACGCTTTATTGCACCTATCCGCGAAAAGGCGCAGGAGTTGCAGCAGGACAAGCCCTACCTGAACCGTATCATGAAAGCCGGTGCAGAGAAAGCCCGGGCAAGTGCGGCACAAACTTTGCAAGCAGCAAGGAAACTGATCGGGATCGACTACTATTGAGATACGATCAATATCCGTTAAGGGGCAACAGGGGAAGTTTTTTTACATAAAACCCATTTATTTATGTAAATTATCCTTCACTATAACACTTACCGGGTCCTAACGACTTACTACTTACCACTATAAATAAGCATGGCAAAACAAAATAAGATCAAGCACATCGCAGTAGCCGGGAACATTGGCGCGGGAAAAACCACCCTTACGGAATTACTGGCCAAACATTATAAATGGGCCCCCCAGTTTGAAGATGTGGAACACAATCCCTACCTCAATGATTTTTATGAAGACATGCCCCGCTGGTCCTTTAACCTGCAGGTGTATTTCCTGCACGGCCGCCTGAAACAACTGCTGGAAATACAGAATGGCAAAGACACCGTGATACAGGACCGCACCATTTACGAAGATGCCCACATTTTTGCACCCAACCTGTATGAAATGGGACTCATGACCAAACGGGACTTTGATAATTACTTTAACTTTTTTGAAACCCTGAAATCGATGGTAAGACCCCCGGACCTGCTGATCTACCTGCAGGCGTCCGTGCCCACGCTGGTAGCGCAGATACAGAAACGCGGCCGTGAGTATGAGGAGAATATACGCCTGGACTACCTGAAACGGCTCAACGAATACTACAATAACTGGATAGAGAAGTATAAAGAAGGCCCCTTGCTGGTGATAGACATTGACAAGAACAAGTTCCCCGACAGCGAGGAAGACCTGGGAGAGATCATTTCCCGGATCGACTCCCAATTATATGGGCTGTTTTAAATTTTTTCTTTTTTACTTTTTACTTAATTTGCCCCCTCTCTCTGTTGCATCCCATCTCTCCCTCAAAATTTTGTTACCAACCAACCATTCTTATGAGAAGGAGCATTGTTACTATTGTTTTCACCCTGGGTATTTCCACGTTATATGCCCAGCCGGTGTGGCTGCCCGGAGGTCCGCAACAGGTAGGCGGTACCTACAGCCAGCAGTTCCAGCACGTTTTTTCTGCTTTGCACAACCAGGCTGCACTGGCAGCGCTGCCCGCCATAACGGCCGGGGTATATGCAGAGCGCCGCTTTATGCTGAAAGCCACCAGCCTGTATGCGTTAGGCCTGGCAGTACCTACCGCTTCCGGTACATTCGGTCTTTCCCTGCGGCATTTCGGCTATACGGCCTTTAACCAGCAGCAGTTGGGCATTGCCTATGGCAGGAACCTGGGTAGCCGCGTGAGCATCGGCATGCAGGTAGACTACCTGGGCCTGTCTATGCAGCAGTATGGCCGTACCGGTACCGTGACCTTTGAGGCGGGCTGCCTGTTCCATGTTACGCCGCAGTTGCATGCGGGTGTCCACGCCTTTAATCCTGTAGCGCAGCAACTGGACAAAAGCGGCCGGCAGGATATACCGGTAGTGTACACGGCCGGCGCAGGCTACGAAGCTTCCAGGGACTTTTTATTGAGCGCAGAAGTGGTCCATACCACGGACCGCGCGCTTACCACCCGGCTGATGTGCGAGTACCGCATTGTACCGCAACTGTCTGTGCAACTGGGGCTTTCCACGGACCCGCAGCTCAGCGGCGGCGGCGTGCGCTTCTCCTGGCAATCCCTGCATATTTATTTGTCGGCCCATTACCATTCACAATTAGGTATTACCCCGGCTACCGCCATTACCTGGCAGCCCCACCCTAAAGAAGCATAGCTTATGACCCGTACCATATTGATAGGAGGCTGCCTGGTGCTGGCAGCCTGCCTGCCCCTGGATGCCCGGCAATTGCCGGACTACCTGCCTGCTGCAGCAGAAGAGCAACTGGAGAGCAGCGAAACAGCGGTGGAGGACGACAGCCGCTGGCAGGACCTGCAGGCTTATACGCGGCACAAGATCCCGCTGAACACGGCAGATGCCGCCGCCCTGCAGTCGCTGGGACTGCTCACGCCATTGCAGGTACGCCACCTGCTGGATTACCGCCGGCTGCTGGGCGCATTTGTCAGCATTTATGAGTTGCAGGCCGTGCCTGGTTTTGATCCTGCCCTGGTAGGCCGGCTACAGCCCTATGTAACCGTGGGCAATGACCTGGAGCCGCATTATACGTTGCGGGATTACACGCGGAAGGGAGAACATGCCCTGCTGCTGCGGTATGGCCGGCAGTTGGAAAGCGCCCGCGGTTACCGGCCCCGCGATACCCTGCCCCCGCATTATGCCGGTACCCCCGACCGGCTGCTGCTGCGTTACCGCTACCATTTTCCGCGCTATGCCAGTTGGGGCGTTACCATGGAAAAGGATGCCGGGGAGCAGTTCTTTAAAGGCGCCCAAAAACAGGGCTTTGATTTTTACAGCGCCCACCTGTTCATCCGGAATTACAGGCATATAAAGGCGCTGGCCCTGGGCGATTTTACGGTGAACATGGGGCAGGGCCTTACCAACTGGCAGGCTTTCGCGTTTGGTAAAAGCCCGCTGACCGGGCAGATCAGGCGGGAGGGGGAAGTGCTGCGGCCTTATTCCTCGGCCGGGGAATTCTATTTTTTCAGGGGCGTGGGCATAACCCTGCAGCAGCGGTACTGGCAGTTGACCGGCTTTGTGTCGCGGCGCAGCCTGGACGGGAACACAGGCAATACGGACTCGCTGCAGGCGGAAGCCGCCATCAGTTCCCTGGTGCCCGGGGGCTACCATCGTTCCATAGCGGAAGCCGCCAGGCGGGGCGCGCTGCAGCAACTTACAGCCGGTGGCAACCTGGCGTATGACAATGGCAACTGGCATATAGGGCTGAACGTTATTCAGCATCGTTTTTCCGCTCCGCTGGAGAAAGGGGATGCGCCCTATGACCAGTTCTCCCCGGCAGGCCGCCAGTTGTTCAATGCCAGCCTGGATTATGCCGGCACCTGGAAGAACGTGCATTGCTTTGGCGAGGCGGCCGTGGATGGCAACGGTCACCTGGCCATGGTGCATGGGCTGGTAGCCAGTGTGGCGCCGGCTGCGGATGTGGCGCTGCTGTACCGGCATTACAGCCGTGCTTACCAGTCCATGTACAGCAATGCGTTCGGCAACAACCAGCACCCGGTGAACGAGAGCGGCTGCTATGCAGCAGTAGCGCTGAGGTTTACCCCGCAACTGAAATGGGAAGCCTATGCGGACCTCTTTCGCTTTCCCTGGTTGAAATACCGCAGTGATGCGCCTTCCACCACCGGGCGGGAGCTGCTGATGTCGCTCACCTACACACCCGGGAAGCTTACAGAAGCCTTTATCCGCTACCGCTACAAGACGGGTATGGAGAATATGGCCGGCACGGACAGCTATATAGCGCCGGTGGTGCCGGTATCCAGGCGCAGTTGGCGCTGCCAGCTAAGTATGTCGCCGGGCCCGCAGTGGAAGCTGCGCAGCCGGCTGGAGCTGACGGATTACCACAAAGAAACCGTGCATGAGCAGGGCTGGCTTTGCTACCAGGAGCTGCAGTACCGCCTGCCTGCTTACCGGCTGCGGCTGTCCGGCAGGCTTACCTGGTTCAGCACCGGCGGCACCGGCAGCAGCGTATATGCCATGGAGAGCAATATGTTATACAGCTACAGCGTGATGCAGCTTTACGGGGAAGGCTGGCAGTATAATATTAACCTGAAATGGAACATCAACCGGCGCCTTGCCTTTTGGGCAAGATGGAGCCGGGTAGCCTACCGGGATGTGACCAGTATCGGGAGTGGCTGGGAGGAGGTGGCAGGATCCCGGAAAAGCAGTGTTCAGTTGCAGGTACAACAGTTGTTTTAGCAAGGAAACCGGGCAACTTGCCAATAAGTGTAAAAAATACATATTTGGGTATTTTCAATTTAACTACCTGTTTTTTAACAGCAATATGAATTAAATATTAAAATATCCTTAACGATATGTTAATTTTTTCTTGGGTCGAAGTAAAAATTTTATCTAAATTGTGGGCCGTGTCAACCAAAATCTAAATCGTTCATAATGAAAAAGGCGTTACTCTTTTTCACCATGCTTATGGTGATAGTAACCCTGGCCTTTGCACAACAACGCCAGGTTACAGGTAAGGTAACAGGAAGCGATGGAGCTCCTATACCGTTTGCTACAATCCAGATTAAAGGGACAAACTCAGGTACCACCACCGACCAGGACGGTAATTTCAAATTAAATGTTACGGGCAACGACGACGTATTGATCGTAAGAAGCGTAGGCTTTGGTACTAAAGAAGTACCTGCAGGCGCTTCCAGCACGGTAGACGTTGTACTGGAAACCAGCAGCGAAAGCCTCCAGGAAGTGGTAGTAACTGCATTGGGTATCCAGCGTAAGAAAAACGAATTGCCCTACTCCGCGCAGAATGTGGCCGGCGAGGACCTCGTTAAAGTAAGGGAATCCAACATCTCCAACTCCCTGTCCGGTAAGGTAGCCGGCCTGGAGGTGCGCAGGAACAACAGCTTAGGCGGTTCCACCAACGTGGTGCTGCGTGGTAACAAATCCCTGTCCGGCAACAACCAGGCGCTGTTTGTAGTGGATGGGGTACCTATTGACAACTCCAATACAAACTCAACTGATCAGCGTACAGCTCGTGCCGGTTACGACTATGGTAACGCTGCTGCGGACATCAACCCGGATGACATTGAATCTGTGAACGTACTGAAAGGAGCCGCCGCTACTGCACTGTATGGTTCCCGCGCTGCCAATGGCGTGATCATGATCACTACCAAGAAAGGCCGCAGAGGCCTGGGCGTAACGGTGAATTCTGGCGTAACCATCGGTAAGGTAGACAAGAGCACCTTTGCCAAGTACCAGAAAAGCTACGGCGCCGGTTACGGTCCGTATTATGACTCGCCGGACGGTTACTTCTTCTACGAGGATGTAGACAATGATGGTACTCCCGATCTGATAGTACCTACCACAGAGGATGCCTCCTGGGGAGCAGCGTTTGACCCGAGCCTGCAGGTATATGGCTGGTACTCTTTTGACCCCAGCAATCCTTACTTCGGACAGAAAAGACCCTGGACGGCAGCAGCGAACGATCCTTACTCATTCTTCCAGACAGCTACCTCCACTGTTAATAGTGTCATGGTAGACGGTGGCGGAGACCAGGGTTACTTCAAATTAGGTTATACTAAGAACATAGATAAAGGCCTGCTGCCTAACAGTAGCATTAAAAAGGACCAGATCAACTTCGGCGCTTCCTATAACATTACGCCCAAGCTGACTGCCAGCGCCTCCGTCAATGCTACCATCCTGAAAGGGCTGGGCCGCTACGGCACCGGTTATGACTCCAAGAACCTGATGACGAATTTCCGCCAGTGGTGGCAGACCAACGTGGATATTAAAGAGCAGGAAGATGCCTATAACAGGACCAAGGAAAACATCACCTGGAACCAGGCGGGAGTAGGTACGTTGAATCCCATTTACTGGGATAACCCTTATTGGACCCGTTACGAAAACTTCCAGAACGACCAGAGAAACCGTTATTTCGGTAACGTGATGATGACTTACAAGATTGCGGACTGGGTGGATGTAATGGGCCGCGTTTCCCTGGACCGCTATAATGAAAGGCAGGAAGAGAGAATTGCCATCAGTAGTATTGATCCTTCTGAATATTCCAGGTTTGAGCGTTCCTTCAGCGAGTACAACTACGACTTGATGCTGAACTTCCACAAGCAGCTCAGCAGCGACTTCAACCTGGGCGGTGTGCTGGGTGGCAACGTAAGAAGGACCAAGATCGAGTCCATCCGCGCCACTACCAACGGCGGACTGCTGATCCCCCGTTTGTATGCCCTGCTGAATACCGCCAACCCGATGGAAGCGCCTGAAGAGATTGCCTCCCTGGAAGAAGTAGACGGTATTTTTGCTGCCGCCAACCTGGCCTATAAGGAAATGCTGTTCCTGGATATTACCGCCAGAAGGGACCAGTCTTCCACGCTGCCGGACGGCAATAACGCTTACTACTATCCGTCCGTATCACTGGGCTTCCTGTTCTCCAAGCTGACAGCATCCAGCCTGCCCTGGCTGTCACATGGTAAGGTGAGGGCTAACTACGCAGAAGTAGGCGCCCCGGCTCCCGTACTGTATACCAAGGATTACTATGATGTGCCTACCGGTATCGATGGCGTGCCCCTGGCCTCTATTAACAATACCAAGTATAATCCTGACCTGAAACCGGAACGCACCAAGAGCTGGGAAACCGGCCTGGAAGCAGGCTTCCTGAACGGCAGGGTAGGTTTTGACGTAACATATTACAACACCCGCTCCCTGGACCAGATCGTGGCCATGCCTGTTTCAAGGGCCACCGGTTACGACTTCAAGGTGGTAAATGCCGGCGAGATCCAGAACAAGGGTATAGAAGTATCCGCATTCGGTACACCGGTAAGAACACCTTCTTTCTCCTGGACCATTAACGTAAACTGGTCAAGGAACCGTAACAAGGTAAAATCACTGCCGGAAGGCGTGCAGAACCTGCAGCTAGGCGCCATGCAGGGCGGCGTTTCTGTTAATGCTTCGCTGAATGAGCCTTACGGCACCATCAGGGGCACTAACTTCGTGTATAACGAAAATGGAGAAAAGCTTGTTGATGAAGATGGTTACTACCAGATATCCGGCACTTCCAATGAGATTATTGGTAATGTAAACCCTGATTGGATCGGGGGGATTTCCAATACCCTGAAGTATAAAGACCTGGCGTTGAACTTCCTGGTAGATATGCGCAAGGGTGGTGATGTGTTCTCACTGGATATGTACTATGGTCTGGCTACCGGTATTTATCCTGAAACAGCGGGCTTAAATGACCTGGGCAATCCTGTAAGGAACTCTCTTTCTGACGGCGGTGGTATCATCCTGCCAGGCGTAACAGCAGATGGCAAGGTGAACGAAACCCGTGCAGAGATGGCTTATGGTACTTACGGTTACGTCTATAACCCGGCTGCAGCTTTTGTATATGACGCCAGCTATGTGAAGCTGAGGGAAGTATCCCTGACCTATTCACTGCCCAGGAGCCTGATGTCAAGGCTTCATCCTATCAAAGGAATTGACTTTTCACTGATAGGCCGCAACCTGTGGATTATTCATAAAAATCTGCCTCATGCAGATCCTGAAGAAGGCATGAGCTCCGGTAACGTACAGGGTTACCAGGCAGGTGCTTACCCTACCGCCAGAACCTTTGGTTTTAACGTTAAAGTGAGATTCTAAAAAATCTATCAATTATGAAGAAGCTGAAATTAACATATATACTTTCTACCGCAGCAGTGCTGCTGGCAGTATCCTGTACCAAGGACCTGACCAAACTGAATGAAAATGAGAAAAAGCCCGATGCGGTAGTGGCATCCACCCTGTTCGCCAATGCGGAACTGGCGGTAACGGATGTTTTGACCAGCACCAACGTAAACCTGAACATTTTCAGGTTGCTGGCCCAATACTGGACTGAAACCACTTATACGGACGAAAGCAGGTACAACCTGGCGAACCGTAATATTCCCCAGAACGTATGGCATGCGCTGTATCGCGATGTGCTGACAGACCTGGCGGAGGCAAAAGCGCTGGTGGAAGCCGATGCTACCCTGGATGCCGGTGTGAAAAAGAACCAACTGGCGCAGATCGATATAGTGAATATCTATACCTACGCTGTTTTAATAAATACCTTTGGTGACATTCCTTACACAGATGCCCTGGATATAGAAAATCTTTCTCCTAAGTACGATGATGCCCACACCGTTTACCTCGACCTGCTGGACAGGCTGGATGTGGCTATCAATAACCTGGACGTAGCTTCAGAAAGCTTTGGCAGCAGCGATTTATTGTATCGTGGAGATGTAGCCGCCTGGGAAAAATTTGCTAACGCTTTGAAGATGAGGTTAGCAATGGTAATCGCCGATTCAGATCCGGCTGTGGCTAAAGCAGCTATTGAAGAAGCTTCGCCCAATGCATTTTCTTCCAGCGATGATGACGCCATTTTTGAGTATTCCACTATTCCACCAAATACCAACCCGCTATGGGTGGACCTGGTGCAAAGCGGTCGTTTGGATTTCGTGGGGGCCAATACAACAATAGACACCATGAATGCCCTGAACGATCCCAGGAGGCAGTTTTACTTCAATGAAGCGCCCGGAGGGGGATATAAAGGTGGCATTTATGGCGCCAGCAACAGCTATAGCTCATTTTCTCCCGCAGGTGACCTGCTCCGCGCCAAAGATTTTCCTTCTGTATGGATAGACTATATGGAGGTAGAATTTCTGCGTGCTGAAGCCGTTGAAAGAGGGTTCACTGTAGGCGGTACTGCCATGACACACTATAATAACGCTATCACTGCTTCCATCATCAATTGGGGCGGTACGGAGGCGCAGGCGCTTACTTACATTGCTCAGCCTAATGTGAATTATCTTACTGCTACCGGCGGCTGGAAAGGAAAAATAGGCGTACAAAAGTGGCTGGCGCTGTACAACCGCGGTTTTGAAGCCTGGACAGAGTGGAGAAGACTTGATTATCCCGAGCTGGTAGCTCCGCCGAGAGCATTATCAGACATTCCGGTACGTTATACTTATCCTGTAAGTGAGCAGAATCTGAATAAGATCAACTATGATGAAGCTGCTGCAGCTATTGGTGGGGATGATGTAGCAACGAAGCTGTTCTGGGATATGCAGTAGCAGATGTTAAATACATAATATTCCATATTGTGAAAGAGGCTGTCTTTTTTCGACGGCCTCTTTTATTTTTGCTATTTCATTTTAGTTAATATCTTTGTAAAGTTGGTAACCCATATAGTATACACCCTATATCAACTACCCTTTGATGGTTTGAGTACAGGGAGCCCTAATCAACCTTTATAGCATATTCACAACCTAAGTGTGTAATCAGAATACAAGTCTATATTAAGCACTTATATTATTTGTTAACAGTTATAAACTCAACTCCATGAAAACCCAATTTACTCTCAAGTCCCTATTCGCTTTATTATTTTTTATTCATTTTCAATCTCAATTATTCTCGCAAAGTATCAGCGGCCCAGCTACAGTATGTCCTAATGCAGGAACGGTACGTTATACTTTTAATAACGCCTCCCCATGTTCCAATCTTCAGTGGCAGATACAGGGGGGACAGGTAACTATTATAAATCAGGTGAATAATTACATTGATCTTCAATTTCCGGCAGTACCATCGGATGTTACCTACCGCATCAATGTCGGTTATATCTGTACAGCAGGTAACGGGAACACCTCCCGTGATGTATTGGTGAAGGCTGGACCTACTATCGCAACTCTCTCTAGAGCTATATCCTGTGGTTTCCAGGGGAACTATACGTTTGATATAGATGTCGTGCCTGGGACCTGGACGGATGTACAATGGACTACCAATACTGGCTGGGTGCCCGGAAGTGAATGGCACGACCCAGGGACGATTGAGTGGCATCATAAAGAATACACCGTCAATAATTTAAATGGCGGTTATGTTAAAGCTGTTGTGCTGGGCACAGGATGTTCCAATGCGCCTATTTACGAATTGACTTACAACATTACCAGGTCTCCTGATAATACTTTACCTGCACCCGCTTTTACGTCCGGTAGCGCTACAGGTGTTTGTGGCACTTCTGTGGTTAATGTTGCGGTTACCCCGCCGCCGGGTAGCGTAGCTCCTACCGGGTACCGCTGGTACAGCACTCCGGCTAATGTGTTGAAAATAAACGGAGGGGTGCATAATGATGCCAGTACAGCATTGCTCACCTCTACTCCATCCGTTAATATAACGGTCAATGGTACTCAGAGCGATGTAGCCGCTACGGTTTACGTAAGTGCAGAATATCCCGGTGGATGCAATACGGCTTTTGCGCCCAGGCAAATAAATGTAGCCGGTACAGTCCCTGCTGCCCCTACAGTTACTTCTACACTTTTATCAGATCCTGGCGAACCTACAGAGTACCTGTTTACGGCAACTCCTATGAGTAATGTTATCTACGATTGGTACTTATCCGGGGGGACATTAGTAAAGAGTAGTACCGAGAACACGTTTGATGAATATTTCCCCTGTCGTGTTAGCCGGACTTATTATTGTATCGTCCGTAACTCCTGCGGCTCCTCCGCTCCCAGCAACAGCGTAACGAGAACCGGCGGATGCAGGGATAGGGAACGGGTAAGTAACTTTACTATTTCCCCTAACCCTGCTACCAATATTGTCACCATTGCTGTAAAGGAAAACCCAGTTGCTAAATCAGCAGAAACATCATCCGTAGCCTCATTTAACGAAGTTAATATATATGATTTCAACGGCAACCTGGTGAAGCGCCAGCAATATGCTCCGGCCAGGCAAGGAACCATAGATGTAGGCAATTTAAGAACAGGCACCTACTATATTGAAATAAAGAACGGCCAGTATACAGAAAAACAGACATTGATCATCCAGAAATAGCGGCATACCGCCCCCCTATAAAAAAAAGAGACCTTGAATCCAAGGTCTCTTTTTTACTTTTGTACCTTAAACCTACCATCATGGATAATCAGCATGAAGAGCAGAACCAGTTGAATATAGAACTGAGTGAGGAAATTGCAGACGGTATCTACGCCAACCTGGCCATTATCACGCATTCCAATGCGGAGTTTGTAGTGGATTTTGTGAATGTAATGCCCGGCCTGCCTAAAGCCAGGGTGAAGTCCCGTATTATTTTAACGCCTCAGCACGCCAAGCGTTTTATGAAGGCGCTGGTGGATAATATCAAGAAATATGAATCGGTGCATGGCCCTATACAGGACCAGGACCCCGTATCACTCCCTATGAATTTTGGCGGACCTACCGCCCAGGCCTGATCAAGACTACTGATACAAAAGCATGAGCCATATTCTTTCCTACCCTTTACTAAGGGAATTTACCCAGGAGGTATTTGTACGGATGGGCTGTTCCCTGGAGCATGCGGATAAAGCCAGTGAAGTACTGCTGTCCGCCGACCTGCGTGGCGTTGATTCGCACGGCGTGGCCCGCCTCAGCGGCTATGTGCGCCTGTGGGAAGCCGGCCGTATCAATACCCGGCCCGATATGCATATTGTGCATGAAACGCCCAGCACGGCCGTAGTGGACGGAGATGGCGGGCTGGGACTGGTAGTGGCGCCTTTTGCCATGGAAGTGGCCCTGCTGAAAGCGGAAACAGCGGGCAGCGGCTGGGTCAGCGTAAAAAATTCCAATCACTTCGGCATTGCCGGCTATCATGCCATGATGGCCCTGGAACGGGATATGATAGGCATGGCCATGACCAATGCCAGCCCCCTGGTAGCGCCCACTTTTGCCAAAGAGCGCATGCTGGGCACCAACCCGATCGCCGTAGCCATTCCCGCCGGGGAGCAGCCGGCCTTTGTAGCGGATTTTGCCACTACCACGGCGGCTAACGGCAAGCTGGAGATATTACAGCGCAAGCAGCAGCAGGCGCCCTACGGGTGGATACAGGACAAGGAAGGCGCTCCCAGCGCGGACCCGCACGAGCTGCGGAACGGGGGGGCTTTGCTGCCCCTTGGCGGCGACCGGGAACACGGAAGTCATAAGGGGTATTGTTTGGGAGCAATTGTTGATATATTTTCGGCCGTTCTTTCGGGCGCCAATTACGGGCCCTGGGCCCCGCCCTTTGTGAGCTTTTTGCCCCTGCCGCCGGATCCTGTAGGGGAGGGACTGGGTCACTTTTTAGGCGCAATGCGGGTGGATGCATTCCGCCCCGCAGCGGAATTCAAGACGCATATGGATCAATGGATCGGGCGTTTCCGCTCCGCTGAGCCGGTCAGCGGTGAACAGGTGCTTATACCGGGCGATCCCGAACGGGTGATGGAGCAGGAAAGACGGGAGCAGGGCATTCCCCTGCTGGAGCCGGTGCTAAAGGACCTGCAGGAAGTAGCAGTGAAGTTTAAGCTTACACTCAATATATAAAACACTCAAAGAAGTAAAATGAAAGTTTTAAAATTTGGCGGCACCTCAGTAGGCAAGCCGGAACGTATGCACGCTGTGGCCAGGCTGATATCTGCGGATAGCGACCCCAGGATCGTGGTTTTGTCTGCCCTTTCCGGCACTACCAATGCATTGGTGGAGATCGGGCAGTCGCTGGCGGAAGGCAATAAGGAACAGGCTAAACAGCAGATCGACAAGCTGGAGAAGCACTACCGTACCTTTTGCGAGGAGTTGGTGAAGCAGGAAGCCCCGCGCGCCAAAGCTAAAGCTGTAGTGGATGAACATTTTGAGTTCCTGAACATCATTCTCAAGATATCTTTCAACGAAGCCCTCAATAAAGACATCCTGGCCCAGGGTGAGCTGCTGAGCACAAAGCTGTTTACCGTGTACCTGGAAGAGGCCGGCATACCCGCCGTGCTGCTGCCCGCGCTGGACTTCATGAGCATAGACGAGTTTGAGGAGCCGGAGATACCCAAGATCAAGATCAAGCTGGGCAACCTGCTGGATAAGCAGAAAGGACAGCACCTGTTCATTACCCAGGGGTATATCTGCCGCAATGCCAAAGGGGAAGTGGATAATTTAAAACGCGGGGGCAGCGATTATTCTGCATCGCTGATAGGCGCCGCCATCCAGGCGGACGAGATCCAGATATGGACGGACATTGACGGGATGCACAACAACGATCCCCGGGTGGTAAAGAAAACCTTCCCGGTAGAGCAGCTTTCCTTTGATGAAGCGGCGGAGCTGGCCTATTTTGGCGCTAAGATCCTGCATCCTGCCTCCATCTGGCCGGCCCAGCATTTCAACATACCGGTAAAGCTGCTGAACACCATGCAGCCGGAGGCCAAAGGCACCATCATTACCGAATTGCCCAATGGCGACGGCGTGAAGGCAGTAGCTGCCAAGGACGGTATTATCGCCATCAAGATCAAGTCCAGCCGCATGCTGCTGGCCTATGGGTTCTTGAGAAAGATATTCGAGATATTTGAGAAATACCGTACGCCCATTGATATGATCACCACTTCCGAAGTGGCCGTATCCCTCACCATCGATAACCAGCAGCAACTGGACCTGATACTGAAGGAGCTGCAGCCTTTCGGCACCGTGGAGCTGGATCATCATCAAACCATTGTATCTATTGTGGGCAACGAGGTGGCTGCTACGCCTTCTATCCTGCACAAGCTGTTTGAGGCGCTGAACGAGGTGCCCCTGCGCATGATCTCCTACGGTGGCAGCCGGCACAATATTTCCATACTGGTAGGCGGCCAATACAAGGAGCGGACTTTACAACTGCTGAATAAGGGACTGTTTAATCTCGGGTAGGAGGTTTCAATATTATTTTTTTGCCTCTTTCAACCGCTGGTCAAACGCAAACGGGTGCTGGCTGGTCACGGCAATCCCCTCCGCCTCCGGGTGCAGGGGATTGATCAGGTAATTGAACTCTTCCGGGATCACCACGGAGGGGATCTTCAACACCGGGTATTTACCTTCTTCCAGCCAGGCGTCGCCTACCTTTTGCAGCTCGGGGAAGGGCGCCAGCGATTGCCAGCCGGAAGGCAGCTCTTTACGGTGGATGGTTTTTACCGGCACCTCGTCCGGGATTTGGATAGTAGCAATGCAGAAGTCCTGTACAATGTTCTTCAGGGGCACGTGCACCAGTACTTCCAGGGCGGATAAGGCCCGGCTGCCGGCGGTGTATACTACGGGGTGGCCCTTGCTGTTCCAGCGCCCGCCGTACAAACGGGCGCCAACGCCATTGAGATCAGTAATGTAAATGCATTTGCTGATACGGTATACTTCCATTCAAAATAGGGTGGGTTATGCAAAAATGCCGTGCGCTATTTTGCCAAGTTCGTCCTGGATCAGTTGAAATCCAAAGGTGGTATCAAGTAAAGAAATAGGTGGTTGGTAGTTGAATGCGGGTAATGGCGTGCGCATCCATTCTTTGAAATTTTCCAGGTCGCCAAATACCTGGGTACCGTGCTGGTAGAGCTGTGACAGTAAGATGGCCCTTTCGGAGGTGTCTGCAGACAGCTTTTCATCGTCTGCATAGCGTTGGAGCGTTCTCTCGGAAATATGCAGTATGCGGGCCACTTCGGAGAGGGAGAAAGATAGCTGCTGGCTCAGGTTCATCAGCGCCTTTTTAATGACCCCCTCCCGGGAAAGCTGTATGAAATCAAAGTAGCCCCGTCCTACGCCATAAGGCATGGCGCTCTCCTGTACTACCAGTAAGGTTTGTTCCTGCACGTGGTACTCCCTGTTTTTGTGTTTCATGATACCTACGACATTTGTCACAAATATACGGCTTTTTGTCCGGTTGAAAAATTTTTATCCTCAAAATACCCAATTTTCCGCATATAGCTGATTTCCAGGGTAATAACGCCGTATTCCTCCGCTACTCTTCCCTCCAGGATATAGAAACCGCTTTTCTGTAAGGGGTATTGCCGGAAGCTTTCGGGAAAATGTACCGTGTCCAGGAACGCGCCGTCCCGGTCCAGGAATGTGCCGAAGCACATGGGTGCGCCCTGGGTAGTGCGTATGTGCTTGGTGCATACCAGGTAGCCCAGGGCCCGCACGGTTTGCCCCACATGCCTGTGCAGCTCCTTTACCGGCAGGTAGCTGCTTTGATCATGCTGCAGCACATCAAAGGGAGAGCACAGGGGAAACCCCAGCAATGCTATTTCATCAAAGGCGTCTTCGTGATCGTGATAGGCCAGCCGGGGCAGTTGGTAATCGGGGGGCGGCTCGCGGAACAGGGACAGGGCATGTTCTGCGCCGGCGTCTTTGCTTTTCAGCAGCAGGCTGCTTTTCCACAGCAGCTCTTTTTTGGTGTGGCCGCTAAAGTGAAAGGCGCCTGCCCGTATCAGGATGTCCAGTTGTTCCGGTGGCGGCTGCATGCGCTCGGTAAAGTCCTCCAGGCCGGTATAAGGGCCATATTGCTCCCGCTCCGCCAGCGCTTTCCTGATCCAGCCCTCTTCCAGCCCTTCTACATGGATAAAGCCGGTATACACGTCCATACCTTGTATATGCGTAGGATACCGGCTGTTGTTGATGCAGGGCGGGTGCAGGGTAACGCCCGTTTTTTGCAGCTCCCGGAAATACAGCTCCCGGTTGTAAAACCCGCCGAAGTTATTGATCACGGCCACCATGAATTCTGCGGGGAAATAGGTTTTCAGGAACAGGCTCTGGTAGCTTTCCACGGCATAGGTGGCGGAGTGGGCCTTGGAAAAGGAGAAGCTGGTAAAGCTGGCGATCTGCCGCCACAGCTCCCGGCTTACCTCCTCCGGGCGGCCCAGCCGCCGGCAGTTGCTGAAGAACTGCTCCTGCAACTGCAGGAAGGCGTCCGGTCCGCGGTACTTGCCGGCCATGCTGCGGCGCAGGATGTCGGCATCGGCCAGGTCCATATCCGCATACTCATGTATCACCTTGATCACATCTTCCTGGTACACCATGATACCGAAGGTTTCCTGCAGCACTTTTTGAATGATGGGATGCAGGTAGGTCACCTTGCCGGGGTTCCGGAAATGCTCCACGTACTGCCGCATCATGCCGGATTGCGCCACGCCCGGCCGGATGATGGAGCTGGCGGCCACCAGGGTCAGGTAATCGTCGCACTCCAGCTTTTGCAGTAACTGGCGCATGGCCGGGGATTCAATGTAAAAGCAGCCGATGGTGTTCACGGTCCTCAATTGTTGCCGTACGTTGGGATCTGCCGTGAACTCCCGGATAGCGTGAATATCTATATCCACGCCCCTGTTGGCTTTGATAAGGTCCAGCGAGTCGCGGATATGCCCCAGCCCGCGCTGGCTCAGGATATCGAACTTGTGCAGGCCGATGGCGGCCGCCTGGTGCATGTCTAACTGGGCCGTGCAGAAGCCCTTGGGAGGTAGGTGGGTGGCGCAGTACTGGTGAATGGGCGCCTCGCTGATCAGGATACCGCCGGCGTGGATGCTCAGGTGGTTGGGAAAGGCTTTGCCGGCCGTGGTCATCTGCTGGCTGAAACGCAGTATCTGCCGTTGCACGCTGTCTTCCTCCAGTTTAATGTCAAAGGGATTATCCAGTATGCGGTCTATTTCCTTTTTAGGCAGGCCGTATACCTTGCCCAGCTCGCGGATGATGGCGTTTTCCTGGAAGGTGGCCACAGTGCCCAGCAGCGCCGTATAGTCGATGCCGTGAGTAGCGAACACATGCCGGATCACATCGTCCCGGTCCCGCCAGGAAAAGTCAATATCAAAATCGGGAGGCGAGCTGCGGTAGGGGTTCAGGAAGCGCTCAAAATACAGGTTCAGCGCAATGGGGTCTACATCGGTAATGCGCAGGCAGTAGGCAATAATGGAATTGGCCCCGCTGCCCCGGCCTACATAAAAATATCCTTTATGCAGGGCGTATTCAATGATGTTGTGCGTCACCAGGAAGTAGGCGTTGAAGTCCTGCTGTTCTATGATCTGCAGCTCTTTTTCAATGCGCATTTTCGCCTCGGCGTTATCAGTGCCGTAGCGGTATGCCATACCCTGGCAGGCCAGTTCCCGCAGCCGGTCGCGGTCTGCAGCAGCGCTGCCCAGGAAATATTTTTTATTGCGGTGTGTCCTGAAATCAAAATGCAGCTCGCAGGCTTCCATCACCTGCAGGGTATTGCGTACAATATGGGGATATTGTTCGTAGTGTTCCAGCAGCGCTGCCGGTGGTATCCAGCATTCATCGGGCCCGGCGGTGGTATGGGCCGGCAACTGGCTGATGAGGAGGTTCTGGTCTACTGCCCGCAGCACGCGATGCAGTTCGTAGTGCCCGGCATCCTGGAAAGTAACGGGCTGCAGCACCACCAGCTTTTGCCGGTAGGCCAGTGTGTCTGTACGGAACAGTTTGTTCACTTCCCGGGGCCGTATGCCCACCAGTTCATGCGCTGCCAGTTGCTGTAAGGATCGGCTGCCCCAGGCGTAGATCACAAAGGTGTCCGGCAGGAAAGGGGCCTGGTCCGGGAAGGGCGTTTCCTCCTGCAGGTGGGTGGACAGAAAGCGGTTAATGTGGAACCAGCCCTCCATGCTGCGGGCCAGCAGGATATATTTGAAGGCCTGCCCGTTGCGGCATTCCAGCCCGATAATGGGCTTAATATTTTTTTCATGACAGGCCTGTACAAAGGTCCATACATCGGCGGTCATGTTGATGTTGGTAAGCGCCAGGCTGGTAATGCCCATTTGTGCAGCGGCCGCTACCAGGTCTTTGGTGGCGATGGTGCCGTAGCGCAGGCTGAAATATGTTTTGCAGTTCAGGTACATTAAACGTTCGTTGCCTTCATCAGGTATTGCCATCCAAACCGCCGCTTGATGTGGTCAATGGCCTGGTACAGCGCGATCATCTCCTGGGTATCGTCAAACAGGCTGATCTGGTAATTGCCCTGCACCAGGTGGCTGAAGCGCACGCCGATCAGGCGTACCAGCAGGCGGCGGTCGTACAGCTTGCGGAACAGGTCTTTCACTTTTTCCAGCAGCACATGGTCGCAGCAGGTGTAGGGAATGGACATTTGTCTGGTAACGGTTTCAAAATCGGAGTAGCGGATCTTCACCGTTACGCAGCCGGTGAGCTTGTCCTGCTGGCGCAGCTCAAAAGCGATCTTTTCCGTCATGCGCACCAGTTCGGCGTGCAGGAACTGCATGTCGATGGTATCGGCGGCAAAGGTGCTTTCGGTGGAAATGGATTTCTGTTCATGGTAGGGGATCACGGGCGTTTCGTCAATGCCGTTGGCCTTGTTCCAGAGGGCGATGCCGTTCTTGCCCAGCCAGGCTTCCAGCAGGGATACAGGTACCTCGCTGAGGGTTTTTACGTCTTCCACGCCCCGGCGGTGCAACCGGGCGGCCGTTTCCCGGCCTACCATGGGCAGCTTGTCCACCGGCATGGGCGCCAGGAAGCTCTTTTCGCCGCCAAAGGGCACTTCCCGCTGCCCGTTGGGCTTGGCTTCATTGGTGGCCACTTTGGACACCATTTTGTTGGAGGCCAGTCCCAGGGAGATGGGCAGCCCGGTTTCCTGCATGATCTTTTCCCGCAGTGCGGTGGTCCATTTCAGGAAGCCGAAATACTTTTCCATGCCGGTCAGGTCCAGGTAAAATTCATCGATGGAGGATTTTTCGTACAAAGGGGCCTCCCCGGCAATGATCTCGGTCACCATGCGGGACATTTCGCTGTATTTTTCAATATCGCTGCTGCGTACAATGGCATGGGGGCAGAGTTTGAGCGCCGTTCTCATGGGCATGGCGGAGTGGATGCCGTAGCGCCGCGCTTCATAGCTGCAGGCCGCCACCACAGCCCGGTCGCTGTGGCCGCCTACCAGCAGGGGTTTGCCTTTTAAGCGGCTGTCCTTCAGGCACTCTACGGATACAAAGAAACAATCCAGGTCAAAGTGCGCAATGGACCGTTGTTGTAAAGAGATCATGGCATGTGTGCTTAATGGAGAAAATTTCCCTGTCCAAATGTACTAATAAAATTAGTATTGCTAATTATGTTAGCAATTTATTAACGAAATATCCAGAACATAATTGGCCTGGTTACTGTAGTATTTATAGATGCCAAATCCACTGACAATGAAAATTTAAATATTAAGGAATGAAAAAGCCGGATATTCGAAAAGAGTTATTGATCCTCTTGCTGCTGCTTATCCCGATGGCTTACCTGGGGATTATCTGGAACGGGCTGCCGGCCGTGATCCCCACCAATTTCAACCTGCATGGCGAACCTCAACGGATGGGCAATAAAAGCGATTTCCTGTTGCTGATGATATTCCTGTTCCTTACCAACCTGGTGCTGTATTTTCTTTTCCGTTACATGCCCAATACGGAAGAAGAGGAGCCGCCGCCGGATGCCGCGGCGCACCAGCGGGAGTATTACCGCATCCGTTTTATGATACATGTGTACCTGGCCATCTTTACCTGCCTGGTCATATTCATGGTAAGCCGGGGACTGCCTTTCTTTATGGAGCGCTGGACCTTTGCCGGGGTGGGATTGCTGATCGCCCTGCTGGGCGCGTACCTGAGAAAGCTGCAGCCTAACTATTTTGTAGGGGTAAGAACGCCCTGGACCTTACAAAGCAGGGACATCTGGAAAAAAACGCACCGGATGGCGGGCAACCTGTGGTTATGGACGGGGATCGTAACAATTGTGGCGGGCTTCTTCCTGCCACTGGTAACAGGGGTATTTTTATTGATCTTCATCGGCGCCATACTGGCGGCGCTGCCTTACATTTATTCCTTCCGCTTGTCGAATGATGATAAAGGCTAAAAGGATGTGCGGGCCCGCACATCCTTTTAGCCTTTATATTAAAACCAGTTTCTTCCCAGCGCTTCCCGGAACGGCCAGGGGATCAGCAGCAGTATCAGCAGCAGCGCCAGCCCGTAGAAGATCAGCGCGCGTTTATGTTTTAACGCGTCGGTAGGAGATTTTTTCACTTTGGAGCGGCCAATGTGCACCAGTATCAGCGCCAGCAGGGCCATGGTTACGTGCTCTACGGCAAAAAAGCGCAGCACGCCGTCTTTCATGGCGGCGCCCATATCGGCACGGGCGGTCTTTACCAGCGGGCTGATGAAGTAAAGGATCAGGCCTACCAGGAATTGTATGTCAAAACTGATAGAGAAGAAAAGGCCCGCTTTGTTGTCGGCGGCGGTAAACGGTGTTTTACCGTTCACACCTTTCCAGGCGCGGATAAACGCCCATATACCTGTCAGTAGAATAACCCATCTTAATATGGAGTGAATAATCAGCAGGATGCTCATAATGCTTGCGTTTTCGTTGAGTTGGATTTTTTTCTCAGGGGCAAAAATAAGTGAAGCGGTCAGAAAATACCCGGAAATATATTTGGTAATTACAAAAAATAATTACTAAATTTGTTAGTATTGTACTAAATTCTTTAGGGATATGTCCGTAGCGTGTCAAAACCTGAAATACCTGCGTAAGCAAAAAGGCTGGACCCAGCAGGAGTTTGCAGATAAATTAGGGATCAAACGCTCCCTCCTGGGAGCTTATGAAGAAGAGCGGGCCGAGCCGCGCACAGAGGTACTGGAACTGGTCAGCGACATGTTTCGCGTGTCCATTGACGACCTGCTGCGCCGCGACCTGGGCTCCCAGAAAGATAACTTCCTGGAAAAGAGGCGGCAACAGAAGCTGGGCAACAGCCGGCAGCAGATAGAATTTGTGCCGGTAAAGGCCGCCGCCGGCTACCTGGCCGGGTATAATGATGATGAGTTCATCGAAGAGCTGAACACTTTTACCCTGCCCATGCTGGGCGCCGGTCACTTCCGCGCTTTTGAAATAGCCGGGGACTCCATGCTGCCCACGCCTTCCGGCTCCGTGATCGTGTGTCACAAAGTGGATGCATGGGAAGATATCCGGAACAATGAAACCTATATTGTAGTCACCAGCCGCGAAGGCATTGTATACAAACGCCTGCTGAAGAGCAACCGCTCCAAAGGCAAGATCACCCTGGTATCGGATAACCCCCAGTTTGAGCCGTACTCCGTGGGCATGGAAGACGTGCTGGAGCTCTGGCAGTCAGACGCCGTTATCAGCAAAACCGGGCAGCAGAGCCGCCTGAGCGTCAATCACCTGGCCGACATGGTCAGCCATTTGCAGGACCAGGTCAGCATGCTGAAGAAGAAGATCAGGGATTAATGCGTAGCTGCGCAGTGGTGATCAAAGATGCTGATTAATAAGTATTGTATTGTTATCCCCCGCTTTTCTAAAACCGATCCAGGCCGCTTGTGTTTACTGGCGGCTTCTTTTCTTGCATGCATGCGCGCCTTTCTGGCGCTGTAAAAAGCACCTTCGTTACTCTACAAAGCGGTAACTGGCATGGGTGTCATAGTCAATATGATGCTTCTGCTTCAGCTCCTGTATGTATTCCAGGGTACGCACGGTATGCGGGCTGGCAACGGTATCGCCTATGCGCTCAAACGTATGCAGCAGGGTTTCTTCCAGGCAACCGGACAGGCTCATGCCCTTATGCTCGGCAAGGTCCTGCAGCAGGGCGGCCAGCCGTTTTTCCAGGCGCACCGGCACATCTACCCGTTCAATTTTAAGGGGAGGCCCCTCCAGGTGGTATATATAATGCCCGAAGCCCAGGTAGTTACCGTCCAGGTCCTTTATTTTATAATCACGTATGCCATATTCCCGGTCATCTATCGGCTCCACTATTTCCACACCGTTGCCCCGGTGAAACGCGTATAGCTCATCGGCATTATCAATAACGAAATTTACCTCTGAATGCCCGGCCACATAAGGCGTGCCTTTGGCCAGGTGCAGGGTGGTCTGGCCCAGGTCTACCCCCGCGTAGGTAGGCGGCTCTCCCCAGGTAAAGCGGGGAGAAAAGCCAAGGCGGCTGGTATAAAAATCAACAGCGGACCTGATGTCATTGACCAGCAGCGTGGGGAAAAGCTGGCTGTGCGTAACCTGGGCGGTGGGGAGCGTCATGGCGCGTTGGTTTTAAACAGGGTTAAGTTACAAAAAAAGAGAGGGAATCTTATCAATAGATCGCTGCCGCCGCCTTGAACGTATTACAGTGCGCATTCACAATATCCCGGATACCCGCAGAATAACCACCCCCCATTGCCACCGTGCAGGGAATGTCGTGTTTCCGCAGATGGGCAAACACCATTTCATCCCTTTGCAGGCAGCCGGCCTGCGTTACTTTCAGCTTGCCGAATTTATCCGTCTCCAGTATGTCCACACCGGAGAGATAGAACGCCATGTCCGGGCGGGCATGGTCTGTTAATGCCGGCAAGGCGTTTTCCAGCAGTTGCAGGTAAGCGCTGTTGTCCGTGCCGTCCTTCAGCGGGATGTCCCAGTCTGATCTTTCTTTATGAAAAGGGTAATTGTTAGCCCCGTGCATGCTGAAGGTGAACACCCGCTCATTATTGGCGAACAGTGCTGCCGTGCCGTTGCCCTGGTGCACATCCAGGTCAATGATCAGTATGCGCCTGGCCAGTTTTTGCTGCAGCAGGTAGTTGGCCGCAATGGCAAAATCGTTCAGCAGGCAAAAGCCTTCGCCGCGGTCGGCATAGGCGTGGTGCGTGCCCCCCGCCACGTTCAGGGCCACGCCGTGTTGCAGGGCATGGAGCGCGCAGTCGATGGTGCCCCGGCAAATGGTGATCTCCCGCTGCGTGAGCGCGGGAGATTGCTGAAAGCCGATGCGGCGCTGCTCCCGCTCGCTCAGGGTCTGCTGCCGCAGTTTGCGCCAGTACTCCGTATCGTGCGTGAGCAGGATGATGGCTTCTTCCAGCGGCGCCGGCGCAAAGAGCTGTGCCGGCGTGATCACGCCTTCCCGCAGCAATTGCTGGGGGATCAGCTCATATTTCTCCATCGGGAAGCGGTGGCCTTCCGGCAGGGGATGTACATATATGTCGTCAAAAGCGATCTTCAACACAGGTATTGCGGCTATTATTAATTCTTAATTATTCATTATTAATTGTACTACTGCACCTGGAAAATGCTGCTGTTCGCTATCGCAAACACTGCTTCATCCTCCTCCGGCCGCAGCATGGCCAGGCCCGTAAAACGGCCAAAAGCAGGCAGTATGCCGCAGTGCCGCCCAAAGTAGAAGCAGGGCAGCCGCAACCGCTGCCGGCCGCTGCCGGCAATGGCAATACCGGGATGCAGGTGCCCGGAAAAGATGTAGGCCCCCGGCTGTTCCGGCGTGCAGGGTTCGTGCATGAAATGGATATTGCGCAGGGTTAGCGTATCGTGCAGGCTAAGCTGCAGGGCTGCATACAGCTCGTCCTCCAGTATGTCGTGGTTGCCTTTTACCAGCTCAAAACGGATGTGCGGGAACTGTCCGCGCCAGAGGCGGAAATATTGTACATCGTTATTCAGGCTGCTGTGAAACAGGTCGCCTACCACGATGATCCGCTCCGGGCGGTAATGCGTGATGAGCTGTTGCAGGCGGAACAGGTCTTCCTGTATAATGCCCGCCGGTACGGCAATGCCGGCTTTGCGAAAATGGGCGGACTTGCCCAGGTGCAGGTCAGACAGTACCAGCGCCTTTTCTTCTTCCCAGAACAGCGCCCTGCCTGCAGATAAATGCCATGTTTGCTGCTGAAAATTAAATACCATTTCCTCCACGGCGCAAAATTAGAAATGTAAGGTGATAAAGCCTAAAATACTATATTTACGCTGGTTGCACTGATCCTTATTCCATGTTGAAGCACTGCCTACAGATTCCACTGTTATTACTACTATTGCTGCACTATACCTACGCACAGGAGCAGCCCTACCGCTTTTCGTCCCTGAACAACAACAACGGCCTTTCCAATAACCAGGTGAACTGCATTTACAAGGATGCCAGGGGCTTTATGTGGTTTGGCACCCTGACGGGCCTGAACCGTTACGACGGCTATACCTTTAAAGTGTTCCGGCACAGCCAGGGCGATTCGCTTTCCCTGAACGATGATTATATCAGCGGTATTTTCCCGGCGCCCGGCAACCGCCTGTACATCAAGACCCGTAACGGGGATAATCTCTACGATCCGGTAAAAGAGCAATTCTCCGACGCGGTAAGCTGGCTCCGGGAGGCCGGCCTCCCGGCCTATGGCGTTAATAGCCTGAGCCAGGCAGGCGGTAGCTGGTGGGTAGCTTATGCGGACTCCGGCCTGTACCGGCTGGACAGCGGTCGTAAAGCAGTGCGGGTATTGCGGCCCGGCAGCAGCAACGTCCTGGCGGATATCAGCCCGCTGGCGGACCACCGCCTGGCCGTGCTGTATCTCAATGGCGATATCGAAATGTTGGACATGCGCTCCGGCAAGGTGGTTTCCCGTACGGCCGCCGTGGCCCGCTTTATTGACAAGCAGCCGCTTGCCCTCCGGCTTTTCGTGGACAGGGAGCAGGATATATGGGTGTATATGCCCGGCACGGATTTCGGCGTGGTGTACTATGATCCCGCTGCCGGTACGGCCAGGCGGCTCTCCAGCAGGAACGGCGTGCTGAATAATGATATCATCAACAGTATCGTGCAGGATAACAAAGGCCTGGTATGGATAGGCACCGACCATGGCGGCATTAACCTGGTCAATAAAGACGGCTTCAGCTCCCGCGTTCTCCAGAACAGGGAGGAAGACCCGGCCAGCGTGGCGGAGAACGCGATTTATGCACTGTATAAGGATAACCTGGGCATTATCTGGTGCGGCACCTACAAAAGAGGCATCAGCTACTTTACCGAGAACATGACCAGGTTCGGCCTGTACCGCCATAAGCATGCTGACAAAAGCAGCCTGCCTTACAATGATGTAAACTGTTTTGTGGAGGATAAAAAAGGCAACATCTGGATCGGCACCAATGGCGGGGGCCTCCTGTACTTTGACCGCGCCACCGGCGCTTTTACCCGCTACCGGCACAACCCTGCTGACGACAACAGCATCAGCGGCAATGTGATCCTCAACCTCTATATTGACAGCTATCACAACCTCTGGATAGGGTACTATTTTGGCGGCATGGATCTTTACAGCAATGGAAAGTTCACGCACTTCCGCCACGATGAAAAAGACCCCAACAGCCTGTCCAGCAAATCCGTGTGGAAGGTATACCGGGACCAGCGCAATAATTTCTGGGTAGGCACCCTGGGCGGGGGACTGGACCGTTTTGATCCCGGCAACGGCATTTTCTATCATAACAATGTAAGCCTGCCCAACTCCGTGCACAGCGACTTTATCACCTCCTTTGCAGAAGACCGGAACGGCAACCTGTGGATAGGCACCGCCTATGGCATCGATGTGCTGGACAAGGCCAAAGGCGTTTTTGTGCATTACCTGAACGCTACGCACCAGTTGAGCAACGATAATGTAAACGCCCTGCTGATGGACAGCAACGGCCACATGTGGGCCGGCACCCGCGACGGCCTGAATGTGTTTGACCCGCAGGCGCAGCAGTTCCGCTCCTTCCGCATAGCCGACGGACTGCCGGATAACAACATCATCAGCATCCTGGAAGATAACAATCATCACCTCTGGGTAAGCACCAGCAACGGCCTTAGTAAAATTACCGTGCAGCAAGGGGAGGACGGTATCCGCATCCAGTGCAGGAATTACGACGAGCAGGACGGGCTGCAGGGCAATGCCTTTAATGTGAATGCAGCCCTGAAGCTGCGTTCCGGTGAGCTGGTATTTGGCGGGGCGGACGGGTTCAACATCTTTAACCCTTCCAGCATACGGCAGCACAAAAAAGCGCCCGCCGTTGTGTTCACCGGCCTGCAGTTGTTCAACCGCACCATTGCCGTAAACGAAAAGCTGCACAACCGGGTGATACTCACTACCGCCCTGCCCGAAGCAAAAGAGATCCGGCTCCGCCATCATGAGAACGATTTTTCCATAGATTTTGCGGCGCTGAGCTACATCAATACGGACAAGAACCGCTATGCCTACATGCTGGAAGGGTTTAACAAGGAATGGATCAACACGGACAGCAAGAACCGGCGGGCCACCTATACCAACGTGCCGCCCGGCGAATACACCCTGCGGCTGAAAGCCGCCAATGAAGACGGGGTATGGAATGAAAAGGGCATCGCCCTGCGCATCAGCATACTGCCGCCTTTCTGGAAAACGCCTTTGGCTTATGTAACATATGCTTTATTGCTTTTCGGCGTCCTGTTCTTCTCCCGCAGGATGGTGATCCGGCGGGCGCACATGCGTTTTGCCCTGCAGCAGGAGCGCCGGGAAGCGCAGCGCCTGCATGAGCTGGACATCATGAAGATAAAGCTGCTCACCAACGTAAGCCACGAGTTCCGTACGCCGGTATCGCTCATACTGGCGCCCCTGGAGGAGCTGCTGAAGCATACCGGGGAGGGCGATAGCAAACAGAGGCTCCGCCTGATGCGCAGCAATGCCAAAAGGTTGCTGAACCTGGTGAACCAGTTGATGGATTTCCGGAAGATGGAAATGAAGGAGCTGAAGCCCGATCCCGCCTGGGGCGATGTAGCCGCCTTTGTGAAGGAAGCCGCCTGCTCCTTTACGGACCTGGCGGAGAGAAAGCAGGTAGCCTTCTCCTTCCGGTCCGATTGCCCGCATTTGTACACTTATTTTGACCACGACAAGCTGGAGCGGATACTGTTCAACCTCCTGTCCAATGCCTTTAAATTTACCCCGCAGGGCGGGGCTGTTACGGTAATGGTGCAGGTGGAGGAAAGCGCCGGCACTGCCTGGATGGAGATCCGGGTGGAGGATACCGGTATCGGTATCCCCAAAGAACGGCAGGACAAGATCTTTGACCGCTTCTTCCAGAGCGATGCGCCGGGTGGCGTAGCAAGCCAGGGCAGCGGTATAGGGCTGGCCATTACCAAAGAGTTTGTGCGGCTGGCCAATGGCGCCCTGGCGGTGGAAAGCGAGCCGGATAAAGGCAGTTGCTTTACGGTACGGCTGCCCTTTGACACAGCGGAAGCGCCGGCCGGGGCTGCCCCGCTGCCGGAAGAACCCTTATCCCGGCTGGCCGAAGGAATGGCCGGTACCGGCCACGCGCCGGTAAAGCAGCTATTAACGGGTGAAAAAAAGCAGACGGTGTTGCTGGTGGAGGATAATGATGATTTCCGTTTTTATTTAAAGGAGAATCTTTCCACGTTCTATACCATCATTGAAGCAACCGATGGCCGGGCCGGCTGGCAGAAAGCTTTATCCGCGCACCCGGACCTGGTGGTGAGCGATATCAACATGCCACTGATGGACGGCATGGAGCTGTGCCGGAAAATAAAGCACGATAACCGTACCCGCCATATACCGGTCATCCTGCTAACGGCGATGGCGGGAGAGGGGGAACAGTTGCGGGGACTGGAAGCCGGCGCGGTGGATTACCTGGTGAAGCCTTTCAATTTCGAGATCATGCTGTCGCGGGTGCGCAATATCCTGTCCCGCCAGGCGCCGGTAAAGCTCACCATCGGGCAGCCGGCAACGGAAAGCGGCGCGCAGGTGCCCTCTGCCGATGAGAAGTTCCTGCAAAAAGCGCTGGATATCGTGGAAAAGCAGTTGTCCAACGCCAACTTTTCCGTAGAAGAGCTGAGCCGGGAGCTGTGCATGAACCGGGTGTCTGTTTACCGGCGCATCTTTTCCATTACCGGGCAAACACCGGTGGAGTTTATCCGCGCCGTGCGCCTGCAGCGCGCCGCCCAGTTGCTGGCCAAAACAGAAATGAACGTAACGGAAGTAGCCTACGAGGTAGGATTCAACAACCCGAAATATTTTGCCAAATACTTTAAGATAGCCTATAAAATGCTGCCCTCCGCCTACGTGGCCAGCATGAGAAAATAGCGCCCGGCCGCCGGCTGTAACATGCGGCTCCCTCAAAGTAACATTTCATACCCCCGGCGCAACATTTTATCCCGGATAATAAACATCACTATACCCTGGTTTTCAACCGGTAGGAATACTTTTACCCGGACGTTATGAATTCAACCAAAGTCTACAAGTGAACGCTCATTTTTATTAAATCTTAATGATCCACGCTATGAACAAAACCAGTATTACAGGAAGATCATACCTGTTGCTATGGGTATTGATTGCTGTCTGGGTATCCGCTATGCCAGTAAAGGCACAGGATCCTTCCGCGGGGGGCGGGGGACGAAAAATTTCCGGTACCGTTACCGCACAGGAATCGGGCAGGCCCATCCCGGGAGCTGCCGTTATTGTTAAAGGGACAAAGCAGGCCACGGCCACGGACGACCAGGGCCGGTTTACCCTCCAGGTGGAACCGGGGCAGACGATCCGGGTCTCTTCCCTGGGCTTTGCGCCCAGGGAGCTGAAGGCGGGCGCCTCCGCTACCATGAACATCAGCCTGGAAGACGACTACCATTTGCTGAATGAAACCGTGGTAGTAGGCTATGGCCGCATGAAAAAAACGGACCAGAGCAGCGCGCAGGTGTCCATCAGCGCGGCGGACGTAAACCGCACGGTGAACACCACCATTGACCAGGCCATACAGGGCAGGGCAGCCGGCGTGTACGTGACCCAGAATTCCGGGCAGCCCGGCGGCGGTATCTCCGTCAACATCCGCGGGGTCAACACCCTGAGTGGCACCAACGAGCCTTTGTATGTGATTGACGGAGTGCAGATACAACCAGCTACCGTTGAGTACAGAGCCACCAGCTCCACCAACCCGCTGGCCGGCATCAACCCTGCCGACATTGAGTCCATTGAAATTCTGCAGGGGCCTTCCGCCACGGCGGTATACGGTTCCCGCGCTACCAACGGGGTGGTGCTGATCACCACCAAACGCGGAAAGGCCGGGAAGATCAAGCTCACGTATAACTACCTGTACTCCCTGCAGGACCGCCCGGACGCGCTGGAGACCATGAGCCTGCGGCAGTTCGCGGAAATGAACAACGAGATCGCCGCACTGCTGGACCGCACGCCCACCCCGGAGTTCCAGAACCCTGCCGTGCTGGGCGAGGGCACCAACTGGCAGCGCTCCCTGTTCAAAACATCGCCTTTGCAGAAGCACCAGGTAACCGTGAGCGGCGGCGCTGCCAATACTACTTACTATATGTCCGGCGAGTACTTCAGCCAGGAGGGGGTGGCAGTAGGTTCTGATTTCAACCGCTACTCTTTCCGGCTGAACCTGGATAACCAGGCTTTCGACTGGCTGAAGCTGAGCGCCTCGCTGAACTTTTACCAGACTAGGGAAAAGCTGGCCTCTACCAGCGAGGACGTGATCCGGAATGCCATTAACCTGGCGCCCAATGTCCCGGTGAAGAACCCGGACGGCAGTTGGGGCGGCGCTACGGAAAACGAGTATGGCAGCAATGCCCGGTTTGCGCCTTTAAACCCGGTGGCCATCGCCAACCTGGTCAGCAACAATTTTAAAAGGACCGGCGGCCTGGGTGGCGCCAGCGCAGAAGTGAACATTATAAAAGGGCTGACCTTCCGCACCAGCTTCAACGGGAATTTTGAGTATGGCGACGGCAGCAAGTTCACCCCCACCTACCGGCTGGGCTATGTATCCAATGAAAAGGCCAGTTTGGCCATCCGCAACGACAAGAATTTTTACTGGAACCTGAACGAGCTGCTGCAATACAATACCGAAATAGGCAAGCACAGTATAGGCGTAATGGTGAGCCATGAAGCGCAGGCCTGGAATTACCAGAGCATTAGCGCGCAGCGCGTGGGCTTTGCCAGCAACGACATTCCTTCCCTGAACCTGGGCGATGCGCAGGGGCAGACCACCGGCAGCACCAAAGGCTCCGGCGCGCTGGAATCTTACCTGGGCCGTATCAACTATACCTATAATAATAAATACATCCTGCAACTGGCGGGCAGGGCAGACGGTTCCTCCAACTTCGGGCCGGAGAACAAATGGGGGTATTTCCCCTCTGTATCCGCCGCCTGGCGGGTATCGCAGGAGCCTTTTATGCAGGGCGTAGGTTTTATCAACGACCTGAAGCTGCGCGCGGAATACGGCACCACCGGCAACAACGGCAGTGGCGGCGCCCAGTATGCAGCGCTCAACTCTGTGACCACACCCTGGGGGGCGGGCTTCCGCACCGGGCAGTATGGCAATGCCGGCCTGAAATGGGAATCTACCGAAACAAAGAATATCGGATTTAACCTGAGCATGTTCAGTGACCGCGTGCAGTTGGAAGGCGATTTCTATATCAAGAAAACCGACAACCTCCTGATGCCGAACCCCTTGCCGGCCTACATGGGCACCCAGGGAGAAGGTGGTATTAACCCGCCGGTGGTGAACATCGGTTCCCTGCAGAACAAGGGTTTCGGCTTTACACTGAACACGGTGAACATTGATAACAAAAGCGGCTTCACCTGGAGGACCAATTTCAATATCTCCTCTTTCAGAACAAAGATCACCAAGTTCTATTCCGATGCCGCCTTCCTGTCCAGGTCCGCCTGGTTCATGAATAACTTTACTTCCCGTTCCGTAGTGGGTGGAGCGCCCTGGCAGTTTTACGGCTATGTAGCAGAGGGGGTATTCCAGTCTGTGGATGAGATCAATAAAAGCGCCATACCGGCACAGTCAGACGGTACCCGCCTGCCCGTGTCGGAGAACGGCGGCGTATGGGTAGGCGATATCAAGTACAAGGACCTGAACGGCGATGGCATCATCGACTCGCGGGACCAGACCTTTATCGGCAACCCCTGGCCCAAGCTGACTTTTGGCCTGACCAATAGCTTTTCCTACAAGGGCTTTGACCTGAGCATACTGGTCACCGGCGCGCAGGGCAATGATATCTTCAACTACCTGCGTTTTGAGAACACCAATCCCGGTAATGTGAACCTGGGCCGCAATATGCTGCAGGAAACCTACAATTATGCCCGCATTACCACCGACGGCAGCGGTAATGCCATGCTGGCCAATCCCGGCACCACGGTGCCCCGGATAGTGGCCACGGATGTAAACGGCAATGGTAACCGCTTTACCAATCTTTTCGTGGAGGACGGCTCCTATATCCGTATCAAGAACGTGCAACTGGGCTACAACATTCCGCATAACCTGCTCCGGCAGCAGTCGGTAGTAAAAGGCATCCGGCTCACCGCCGGGGTGCAGAACCTGGCCACCTTCACCAAATACAAGGGATATGACCCGGAAGTAGGCGCCTACCTGGGAAAAGAAGTGCAGTTGAACAACCAGTTCATTGGCGTGGATGCCGGCCGTTATCCTTTAACAAGGCTGTACACCGCCAGCATAGCAGTTGATTTCTGAGCTAAAAACCAAAATTTATGAACACCTATAACAAGATATATCTTGCCGTCCTGGCGCTTTGTGGCACCCTGGCCGGCTGCAGCAAGGACTTCCTGAACCGGCCGCCGGAAGATGCGATCGTGGACGCCAACTTTTACCAGTCCACCGAGCAGGTGCTGGCCGGTACTGCACCGCTGTACAATATTGTATGGTTTGCCTATAATGACAAAGCCTCGCATGGCATAGGTGACGGCCGGAGCGGCATACTGATGTCCGGCTCCTACCAGGTGGAGAATATCCGCATGCAGACCACCGACGTAACACCGGAAGTGTACAGCTCCTGGACCGCTTTCTTTAACGTGGTGGCGCAGTCCAACATGGTCATCGGCAACCTCACAAAATATACCGCGCCCTCCGTGCCGGAGAATGTAAAGCAGGCTGGCATTGCAGAAGGCCGCTTTATGCGCGGCGTAGCATATTCCTACCTGGTGCAGAACTGGGGGGCGGTGCCCATTATCACGGATAATAACGTGCTGCTGACAGATACTTCCATTACCCGCAACACGGTGGAATCCGTATGGGAGTTCATTATCCGCGACCTCCGCTTTGCAGCGGAAAACCTGCCGGCCACGCCTTTGCTGAAAGGGCGCATCACCAAATGGTCCGCAGAGGGCATGCTCGCCAAGATGTACCTTACCCGTGCAGGCGTAGGCGTTAGCGGCACCCGCAAGCAGGCGGACCTGGACAGCGCCGCCTGGTTTGCCCGCGATGTGATCATGAACAGCGGCGCTACCCTCATGAGCAATTACGAGGACCTGTTCCTCATGAAGAATAACAACAATTCCGAAAGCCTGTTTGCCCTGCAGTGGAAATACGACGGCGACTGGGGTACGCAGAACAGCGTGCAGGCCTTCCTGGCCTATGGCTCGGAGATCACCGGCTTCGGCGACGGCTGGGGCGGCGACCTGGGTGGGTCTTATGACATACTGAAAATGTACTCCGCCAATGACAAGCGCCGCAAAGGCACCTTCATGTACCCCGGCGATCATTACTCCTACATTCACCAGGCAGTGGATGATCCCAACAATCCCGGCAAAAAGATCATACAGGAGTTGCAGGTGCCCTGGAACTGGGTAGGTACGGAACGGTATAACACCCGCGCCTGGGTGAAAAAGTATGTAGTAGGCCGGCCGGAGGATAACGATGGCAAGGTAACGCAGCAGCATACTGAGATCAATACTTACATGCTGCGCCTGGCCGATGTGTACCTCGTGTACGCGGAGGCGCTGCTGGGCAACAATGCCTCCACCTCCGATGCCGAAGCGCTGAAATACTTCAATGCTGTGCGCACCCGCGCCGGGCTGGATGCGAAGACCATGATCACCTGGGACGATATCTACAAGGAAAGGCGGCTGGAGCTGGCTATGGAAGGGCAGGCCTGGTACGATATGGTGCGCCTGCACTACTACGACCCGGCCAAAGCGCTGTCCATACTGAGCAACCAGGACCGGGGCACCTACCGTATTGTGCCGAATGCAGAGAACAATGCCACTTCCTGGACCATTACCTCGGACGAGCCGGCATTTTACCCGGTAACGGAAAGCAATTTCCACCTGCCTATTCCCGCAGCGGAACTAACGGCAGCGCCTAACCTGCGCAAACCGCCCGTGCCTTATGAATTCTAACTCAAAAAAGAGAACGTTATGACCAGACATATTTTAATTGCCGTCATTGCCTGCCTGCTGCTGGTATGCTGCAAGAAGGACGATATCTCCGCTCCGCCGGTGATCACCGGCGTGAGCCTGCTGGACCCGGCCAGCACAGACAGCACGTTTACCGAAGCCCTGCCCGGAACGCTGCTGCTCATTACCGGGCAAAACCTGGGCGGCGTGACCAGCATCGCCTTTAACGGGCTGGACGCTTATTTCAATCCTACCTACAATACCAGTACCCATGTGATCGTGACCATCCCGGACGATGCGCCTACAGAGGCTACGGACCCGCAGGTGCCCAACACCATCCGCATGGTGACCACGCATGGAGAAACTTCCTACACTTTTACCATTACCATACCGCCACCCGCTATTGCCTCCATCTCCAATGAGAACGCGCTGCCCGGCGATTCCCTGATCATTTACGGCAGCAGCCTGTGGCTGATAGACCGGATCGTTTTCCCCGGCGGCCGGGAAGTAACGGACTTTGCGTCCAATGAGGGCGGCACCCGCATAGGGCTGCTCATGCCCGACCTGGGCGATGACACCGGCCGGCTGGTAATACAGGCCAAATACGGCAACGCCATGTCCGACGGGCCGCTGAACGATCACCAGAGCGGCGATGTGATCAGCAATCTTACCGACAATGGAGAAAGCGGGGAACTGCCGGTGTTCAACTGGGGCTGGTGGGGCGCTGTAAGGACCTCGGACGCTACGCTGTTTCCCGGCACACGGGGCGCTTACCTGCAGAATATTTTCGGCGGCGTAGGCGCTAATAACGGCGCCTGGTGGGAAGGCAACCGCTCCGGCAATTTCTCGGACGTACCTATGTTCACCGCCGATATCATGACCAAACAGGCCTCCAATTATGCGCTGAAGTTCGAGATCAATACCAAGGAGCCCTGGACAGCAGGTATCTGCGTGCTGCGTTTCGGGGATAATTATGCGTACCGCTTTATGCCCTTTACCAATGCAGCGGGGCAGGTGTTTGACACGGAAGATAAATGGCAGACCGTAACTGTGCCGCTGTCCGAGTTCAGGACTGCCGACAGCGGGATCGAAGGCACCGGCGCCAATGCCGCCGTAATGGGCGACCTGCTGAAAGCTGGTGGCGTGGTGGCATTCACCTATCGTTTTATTACAGAGGATGATCCCGTGGATGTGTACAATGCGGCGTTTGACAATTTTCGCATTATTAAGATAAAATAACTTTGGTTGTCTTAGAATATGTTATGCCCGCAGAAGTCTTTTTGCGGGCATAATATATACACCGGCAAAGGAGCAAATAAACACTAACGAATGAAAAAATTAACCGGTATCTGGCTGCCATGCATGGCGCTGGCCATTGCAACAGCCTGCAGTAAAAAGAAGTCAGACACGTATTCAGAGAGCACTAACGGGAATGACACTACGGGAACGGTAGTAACGCCCAGCGATCCGCCGGTAGCGGCCAGCATCGGTTTTTTTATGGATGGATGGGCGGCCAGGAATTTTACCCCGCCTGACTTTACGGAGATGGCGGCGCCTGCCGCGGCCGACGATACCGTTACCGTAGATGCTTCCTCCATCGTTACTAAAATATCGCCTGCGCTGTTTGGCAACAACAGCAACCTGTACATGAGCCAGATGGTAACGGCGCCTGTACTGCTGAACCATATTACCAACCTGCACCCCGGCATTATCCGCTTCCCCGGCGGCAACCTGAGCAGCGTCTTTTTCTGGAATGCCGCACCTGGCAATCATCCTGCCGATGCGCCCGGCCAGCTACCGGACGCCAACGGTAACAGCACTGATGCCGGCTACTGGTACGGCGGCAATACGGCGGACTGGACCCTCTCGCTGGACAACTACTACAGTATGCTGCAGCAAACCGGCAATGAGGGCATGATCACCATCAATTACGGCTACGCCCGCTACGGCACAGGCGCTGACCCTGTGGCCGCCGCCGCGCACCTGGCGGCGGATTGGGTGCGGCATGACAAGGGACGTACCCGCTACTGGGAAATCGGCAATGAGAGCAACGGCACCTGGCAGGCCGGCTACCGCATTGATCCTTCGCAGAACAAGGACGGCCAGCCGGAAATAGTGACGGGTGATCTGTACGGGCGGCATTTTAAAGTATTTGCGGACTCCATGCGCGCGGCCGCCGCTGCTATCGGCAGCACCATTCACATCGGCGCGCAATTGCTGGAGCATGAGCCGGCTTATTGGGCCACTGCCACGGACAAAACCTGGAACAGCGGCGTGCTGCAGCAGGCCGGCAACGCGGCGGATTTCTTTATTGTGCACAGCTACTACACGCCTTTCAACACCAATTCCAACCCCCCGGAAATACTGGCCTCTGCCGCCGCGGTTACCAAAGCCATGCAGGATCATGTAAAAGCTTCTGTCACTGCGGCCGGCGTGGACATGAAGCCCATAGCGCTTACGGAGTGGAACATCTTTGCCGTAGGCTCAAAGCAAATGGTATCGCAGGTGGCCGGCATGCATGCCGTAATGGTGCTGGGTGAACTGATGAAAAATAAGTTCGGGATGGCCAGCCGCTGGGACCTGGCCAATGCCTGGGACAACGGGAATGACCACGGTCTTTTCAGCCAGGGGGAAGCGGCTTCCGGTGAGACCAGGTGGACGCCCCGGCCGGCTTTTTACTACCTGTACTTCTTTGCTAAAATGCTGGGCGACCGTTATATAAATGCCACCGTGTCCGACAGTACGGCCACCATCAATGCCTATGCCTCCACTTTCAGCTCCGGGGAAGTATCACTGACGCTGGTGAACCATGGCGCGATGGCCAGGAACGTGCAACTGGACTTTAAGAACTTCCGCCCCGGCAGCCGCTTTTACTGGTATGTGCTGACCGGCGGCGACGGCAGCGGCTTTTCCCGGAAAGTGCTGGTGAACGGTAACGGCCCTGCAGGCATCGCCGGCGGCCCGGACAACTACGCCAGCCTGAAAGCGTATGCCGCTGCTGCGCAGCAGGGTATCAGGGTGGCGCTGCCGCCTATGTCTGTAGTGTTCATGGTGATAGATAAGTCATAGTGTTATATCAGGCATGAAAGGGAGAAGGGAAAAGGGAAAAAGGACAAAGCCGCGAAATAAGGAACAGGCTCGCTTCCCTTCTCCTTTTTCCCTTTTCCCTTTTCCCTTTTCCCTTTCACATTTCAAACCTGTTTCAGCATTTTTTTGATGCGGTCTTCCAGCTTTTCGCTGGTGAGCTGTTCCCGCAGGCTGTCTACCTTGATGGGGAAGCAGAAGGGGGTGAGCCGCGCCGGCTCCGTGATCACGATGCGGCTGTGGTAAATGCGCTCCAGGGCTTCGCGCAGGCGGGCCTCTTCCATCTGGTAAAAGAAGGCTTCATTGAAGGCCTGCCGTAGCAGCAGGTTGTGTGCATCATAATCCTTGAACACGTTGAACAGTAAGGAAGCGGATGATTGCAGGTGACGGCTGGTCTTGTGCTTGCCGGGATAGCCCTGGAACACCAGGCCGGCAATCACCGCAATGTCGCGGAACTTGCGTCGCGCCATTTCCGTAGCGTTCACGCTCATAGGCAGTTCCGTGCCCAGGTTTTCCGGGGAGAACAGTTCGTTTACGTTATCCGCATCCACGGGTATGGGCTGGTCACTGAGCAGCTCGAAACCGTAATCGTTCATGGCAATGGAAAAGGTGATAGGCTGTGTACGGCTGATGCGGAAGGCCAGCAGGGCCGCCATTACTTCATGCACCAGCCTTCCCTCAAAGGGATATACGAAAAGGTGGTAGCCGTCTTCCGTTTGTATCTTTTCTACCAGCAGCTCCTTGTCGCCCGGTATGTGGGAGAGCTGTTCCTGCAGGTCGAACAGTGGTTGCAATATGCGCAGCTCCGGCTCCTGTGAGGCGCCGGAAAGCGCTTCGTTAAAAGTGCGGCGCAGTATCCGGCCCAGGTTGGCGGAGAGGGGCATGCGCCCGCCGCCCCAACTGGGAACAATGGCCCGTTTGGCTTTGGATTTGCGCACCAGCACCGTCATGTCCTTGATCATCACAAACTCCAGGATGTACCCGCTGATGCTGAAGGTATCGCCCGGCTGCAGGCGGGCAATGAACCATTCCTCTATCATGCCGATATAGCCGCCGGACATGAACTTTACTTTCAGCATGGCGTCGCTCACGATCACGCCGATGTGCAGGCGGTGGCGCATGGCGATCATGCGGCTGCGGCAGCTATAAAAATTGCCCTCCCGCTCCAGCTTGCGGAACTCGTCGTAGCTCTGCAGCGCTTCCCCGCCGGTGGTGAGGAAGGAGAGTATCCATTGCCAGTCGTCCGTAGTGAGATGGCTGTAGCAGAAAGTGCCCGTCACTTCCTCCCATATCTCGTCCGCATCAAAGCCGTCGGATACGCCCAGCGTCATCAGGTATTGCAGCAGCACATCATAGGCCAGCAGCACAGGCAGGCGGCTTTCTATCGTTTCTTCCGCCATGGCGGCTTTGAGGGCCGCCGCTTCCACCAGCTCCAGGGAATGGGTGGGCAGGAAATAGATGCGGCTCACTGCGCCGGGCTGGTGCCCGCTGCGCCCCGCTCTTTGCAGGAAGCGGGCCACGCCTTTGGGGCTGCCTACCTGTATCACGGTATCCACGGGGCGGAAGTCCACGCCCAGGTCCAGGCTGGCCGTGCACACTACCGCCTTCAGCACGCCGCTGTGCAGGTTCTCTTCTACCCAGGCGCGCAGCTCCGCGTCAATGGAGCCATGGTGCAGGGCGATGGCGCCGGCCAGGTCCGGGCACTGGCGCAGTATTTCCTGGTACCATATTTCAGACTGGGAGCGGGTATTGGTAAAGATCAGCGTGGTGCGGCTTTCCAGTATTACGGGCAGCGCCTTGGGCAGCATGCGCAGGCCCAGGTGCCCGGCCCAGGGATATTTTTCTATCTCGTCCGGCAGCACGCTTTCCAGCGCGATCTTCTTTTTCAGTTGCGCGCGTATGATCACGGCCCGGGGATCGGGTTGGCCCAGCAGCACGTCCAGCGCTTCGTCCAGGTTGCCGATGGTGGCGGAGATGCCCCATACTTTCAGTGGAGGGCGGCCGGCTTTTCGGGCCAGCCCTTTGAGGCGGCTCAGGGCCAGCTCCACCATCACGCCGCGCTTGCTGCCCAGCAGCTCGTGCCACTCATCCGCCACTACGGTGTGCAGGGAGGTGAAGAGGCGGGCATATTCTTTCTGCGCCATCAGCACGTGCATGCTTTCCGGGGTAATGATCAGCACTTCCGGCATCTGCTTTTTCTGCTGCTGCCGTACGGCCGTAGGCGTATCGCCGCTGCGGATGCCCACCTGCCAGGGCAGGTCCAGCTCCTGCAATACCTCTTCCATGGCGCGGCCAATGTCCTTGGCCAGCGCCCGCAGCGGGGTGACCCACAGCAGTTGCAGGCCATTCTTCGTTTTATCGCGGTACGTTTCCGGGTGACGGTCAATCCAGTCTATCACCACGCCCAGGAACAGGGCAAAGGTTTTGCCGTAGCCGGTAGGGGCATTCACCAGCCCCGACCTGCCCTGCCGGTAGGCTTCCCATGCCTGCTCCTGGAAGGCAAAAGGCTGCAGTTCCCTGGCAGCCAGCCAGTCGGTGATCACTTTCCATCCTGCGGTCATACTGTGAAAGTAAGTAAGAATTAATAATTCCCCCCGTAATCTCCCCCGGCCGATCCGTTAAGCCGGAGATACCATTCGTTAACCCGCCCTGTTGCCCTACACCTGGCAGCAGCATCTTTGCACGCAGTAAACCCTTTACACCATCTAAAACTTAAAATGACAATGCAACAAAGATTTTTTTTACCATTTGCTCTGCTGCTGCTTGCAGGATGCCTGTTCTCCTGTAAAAAGGACATTGACATTATCCAGTATCCACCCTCGGCATTCAGCCTGGACAAATTTGAACAGGGTATTATAGACTCGCTTGAGGGCAAGGCTGTGGGCTATAGCTACAGCATTTCACAAAATGGCCGGCAGGTAAGGAAAGGAGCAGGCGGCGCAGCGGTGGCCGCATGGGATAGCCGGCACGGACTGGCCGTTCCGCATTCCTGGAATAAGAGACAGGACCTGGCCAGTTGTAGTAAAACGATCACCGCGCTGACGCTGATGCGCTTACTGCAGGACAAGAACATGAATGAAAAGGCCCTGCTGATCGATTACCTGCCTTCGTTCTGGGAAAGCCCGGCCTGGAGCTTTAATGACATCAACTTTGATATGCTGATGCAGCATAAAACAGGCATGCTTGAGGGTGAACTTGATTATTACAGCCTGAAGCAGCGGGTAGAAGGCGGCGGTATTTTCCTGCATGGGAACTACAATTATCGGAATATCAATTACGCCTTCTTACGTATAGCAATTGCCTACCTGAGCCATGGAGCAGAGCTGAAAGCGCTGGAGGAGAAATACCTCAAAGACCCTTCTGCGGTAAGTGAATCACTGCTGATAACGGCTATCAACAATTATTACATTGAACAGGTAAATCAAAAGGTGTTTGCGCCCTGTGGCATCCCGTACACTTATCCAAAGCCGGATGGAGAAACCAACCCGACCATGAACTACAATTTTAAAACCCAGGACCCGGGATGGAACAAAGGGGATATGACGCAGTTTGCCGGCAGCGCAGGCTGGAGGTTATCTTCCGAAGAGCAAAACAATATACTGGCGCACCTGAAATACACCGAAGATATTTTGAATAATACCTGGAAGAAAAAAATGAATGACAATTTATACGGATGGAGTGCTGTCCGGAACCTGAAAGGAGGACCGGCCTACTCTCACGGGGGGTATCATGAAGATAAATATGCTCCCAATAAGGCGCCGGACCCCAAGGGAAGAGGTTGTTATACCATTCATGTGCTCTTTGGCAATAATATTGAGGCGGCCGTCCAGGTCAACTCCCTGGGCGGAACAGGAGCGATGGCGGGCGTTGTGTTTCCTGCCTATAATAATGCCTGGAACAAGTAATAATGAAGGTTTAACTTATTAATTGCTGTAAATAAATTTATAACAGGGCCCGTGTATTAACGAGGCCCTGTTCTGGTACCCATCAACCTAAAAATGTTTAACTGCTATTTCATGAGTGGTCTCGCCTTTCCCATTAGGCGGAACGGGAAATCCTCCAACCTGGTACCGTTTCGATCCACTGTTATAATACCAGGAATTTAGACCGCTGATCATTTGTTTTATATAGAAAATAAATTCCTCCGTTTCTTTCTGGTACGGGCTGAAATCCGGCAGGTGGTCTGCCAATGTTACAAATTCTTCTACAAATTCGTCATGCATTCGCATGCCCGCCGTACAGGCTTCATCAAAAGATATTTTATTGTGATGTTGTAATAATGTAATGATGTTGAAAGTCTCTGATTCTATTGATAGCTCTTTCCTGATCGTTGCAAAATCGTTCTGAAGAGCAACAATTATAGCCTGCAGCATTACTATGCGCTGGATAACGGTATGCTTATAAATATAATCAGGTAAAGCAAAACCGGTTAAGGTACATATCTGGTCAATAAATGGGATCATGCCTATGGAATTGGCGCGGATCAAATGGAAAAGGGGAAGTGGGGGAACGTCCTTGCTGATCTTGTACGGCGATTCTTCCATGGTCCCGTCATTAAGAAACCGGTATTTATAGTTCATAGCTATCCGTTTAATCCAGGAATCGGGCATCCCGAAGGCAATCCACTCCTTTCTATTGGTTTGCATTTGACGAAGTATCCCTTTTTCCTCCGGCCGGGGCTCGTCTCCCATCATTACCTCGAAGACCCGGTCCCTGAAGGCGGCTATCTCCTTTAGCGGTAAAAGCTCTACATAATCGTCAGTTACCGTCATATAAATTACGAAACGTGCTACGGCACGGACTTTGTCCCGGTCGGTAACGGTGGGTACCATAAAAGCGCCTACATCGGCTAACCGGTTCTCTTTATACCTTGCGCGCGCCTCTGGCGATAGAAATTGATAGTCCTCGTCATACCAGTTACATTCCTCTTCGTTGAAGGCTCCAACGAAGGGGCTTTGAAAGACTGGCCAGGGATATACTGGCTTGGGCACATTTAACGGCGTGTTCATAGTGTTGAATGTTTAGGGTTTTGTTATTAGAGGAATAGCCCGGAAGATACCTTTCAAAGGTATGACCAGCGACAGGAAGCCTGATCGCAGCGTTTGAAATGCAAAGATGTTTTTCTACTGCGATCGTGCTGCTTTGTTCGTTATTATTTTTGATGTGTTAAGTAAGCCCTGAAGAATAATCCCGGAAGGAATCCCCTATTATTATCCACTAAATATTTCAACAACTTATGAACGCACAAATGCTTTCCAGGTTCCGGTATCCATTCCCAACCCTGAAAAATCCCTTTGCCGAGGCCCTCCAGGAGCTAACCGAACACGAGTGGATAGACAAGGAATACCGTTGGCTATACCAGGATGATGAAGCTACAAGGTTGAAGTATAAAAGAACTCAAACAGCGCACATTGCCTCGCAATGGTTTCCTACCGCAAGCTATGAACGGTTGCAGCCTGTTTGCCGGCTGATGCTTTGGACACTCTACAATGACGATATATACGAAGAAGCGCTCCCCGAGGAGATACGCCAGGTGCACACACGCACCATTGCCATATTGAAAGGAGAGATGACCGCAGGGGAGTCCAGGTTGCCGCTTGGCCAGCTATTGGCTGCTTTAAGGATGGAATTGTCAGCATTCCTTACCCCGGGTTCCCTGCAGCGTTTTGTTGCTGCCCTCAGCAGTTATTTTACAGGGCTGGAGCAGGAAATGAGCTACAAGGCCAGGAAGACTTTCCCGGGCGTGGAGGAGTGCCTGGCTATCCGGGAAAACTCGCTATGTCTTCGCCCCTTCCTGGAGCTGGCAGATATGGAAACCAGGCAGCCGTTGCCGGATGAAATACATGACCACCCTGTAATGCAGCGGCTCATGTCCCTGGCTATCCGGATGATGGTATGCTTTAATGAAGTGCAGTCCGTAATAAAGGACGAAGCTACGGACGGCATTTATTATAATGTGGTAAAGGCCATTCAGCATAACCGGAATCTTTCACTTGAAGAGGCATGCCTGGAAGATCTGCATATTCATAACGAATACCTGAGAGAGTTTATTCATCTGCAGTCATTTCTGCCGGATTTTGGCAAATGGCAGGATGTAGTAATTAACCGGGTGCACTATATAAGCATGACGTTAAGCGGCTGGAAATCTATCTCCTTTAACCTGCCAAGGTATAATAGTACAGACGGTTTCCCTGCTGTTAATGTTTTAAAGCAGCAAAAGTATAGGTAGCGCCTTCCGGCTGTCGGCCCCCAGGCCTGTGCATTATCTCATTTCCGTTAGAAGGGCACCCTTATCTTCCACCGCCAGCCGGTGCATCACCCCGCATTTCAGCGCATAATTATTCCGCTGGTGCCCTACGGGAAATTCGAAGCAAACAGGGTAGGACAGGTGTTGTATCCGCTCCATGATCATATCATACACCGTGCGGCCAAATTCCTCGCCAGGATCATCGGGCTTGATGCGGTTAAAGCCCCCGATGATCAGCCCTGCCAGGTCGTTCAGCTTGCGGGAGCGGAACAGGTTGCCCAGCATGCGGTCCAGGCTGTACAGGTATTCCCCCGCATCTTCCAGGAAAAGTATTTTCCCGACGGTGTCTATCTCCGAGTTGGTGGCCGCTACGCTTTGTATCATGGAGAGGTTGCCGCCAATGAGAATGCCTTCCGCTATGCCCATGCGGTTGCGGGTATCCGGCGGGGCGCTGTATTGCATCCGCTTGCCTGTAAGCGCCTGCTGTATGGAGAGGATGGTGTTCTGCACCTCCGGGTCGGCGGTAGCAAAGTCGTCCGGGAAACTGTTGCACATCTTGGAGTGCAGGGTGGCAATACCAAAGTGACGGTTAATGTGTGTATGCAGCACCGTGATATCACTGAAACCGATGATCCATTTCGGGCGCTGGCGGAATCGGGAAAAGTCCAGCCGGTCCACAATCCTGGCGCAGCCGTAGCCGCCGCGCGCACACATGATGGCCCGGATGTTATCATTGTCCAGGAGCGACTGCAGGTCCTGCCGGCGCTCCTCATCGGTGCCGCCAAACGTGTAGTCCCGTTGGCCGATGGTTTGCCCGGCGTGTATCTTAAAGCCCCAGCTTTCCATTATGCGCACCGCCGCTTGTATCTCCTCCGTGGTAATGTAGCCTGCCGGGCTGGTAATGCCGATGGTATCGCCGGGTTTGAGATAGGGCGGTATGAAAGGGTAGGATTCCGCGACGGATCTTGCTGCTGCCCGGGACCCGCGGCCCAGTGCGGGGATGCCCAGGCCGGCGCCCAGTAGCGCAGACAGGAAATGCTTACGGTTCATGGATTAAATGTAATAAAATGCCCGGAAAGGGGGGCGGTCAGGTATTCCGTGATATAATTACCAGTTAATAATTCGTAGCACTGCCTTTCAATGGAACAGAAGTGTTACAGGCATTATAATTATTACTGTGTTATGCTACTAAGTAGCAATTTGAATGGGGATAATAAGTATGGTGTCCCGTCTTTTAGCCTTGTAGCAGCCTTGCAACAAAAAGGAGCCAGGGATGGGTATACAACGAAAATTTTTTAGGGGAACTCGAAAGAAAATGTATTTTTACTGCTCGAAAGATTTACCCCATCTCTATGAGATTTTTTTGTTATGTGATCCTGTGCCTTGGTTGTTTGAATACTGTTTGTGCCCAGGACAGTACCCTTTCTCATTTACAGCAATTCCCTGGTAAATATTTTGCCCAGATCAATAGCAAGTCCAACCGATTTGAAAAGCAGGTGAGCAGGCGCTCGGAGAAAGCCCTGAACAAACTGGCCCGCCAGGAAAGGAAAATGCAGGCCAGGCTGGCAAAGATCGACTCTGTAGCGGCCAAGAACATCTTTACCCGCTCTATTGATTCTCTAGGTAATTTAAAAAGCAAGCTCCATCAAAAAACAGCCGGCCTGCAGGCCTCTGCTGGCAGCTATTCCGGCTACCTGGACACGCTGCAAAATTCCCTTTCTTTTCTCAAGGATGCCAAAAAACTGGGCGAACAATCCAAAGCCCTGCAAGACAAGTTGAATGGTTCCTTGCAGCACGTGCAGGCGCTCCAATCCAAGCTTCAACAGGCAGAGCAGATCAAGGCCTATATCCGGGAGCGGAAACAACAGTTGAAGGAGCAGTTAGCCCAGTACACTGGTTTTAGCAAGGACCTGCAAAAGATCAACAAGGAAGCTTATTATTACGGGCAGCAACTGCGCGAATACAAGGAATTGCTGAAAGATAAGAAGAAGGCGGAAGCCAGGGCCATGGAGCTGTTAAAACAGGTGTCGGCCTATAACAGCTTTTTACAAAAGCACTCCCAACTGGCCAGTTTGTTCAACTTGTCCGCCGCCGGCAATACGGCTCAGAACCTGGAAGGCTTGCAGACCCGTGCCCAGGTGGAGCAGCTGATCCAGCAACGGCTGGGTAGCGGCGGCCCCAATGCGCAGGCAGCGGTGAGCCAGCAGCTCTCGCAGGCGCGGGAGCGCTTCAATGAACTGAAGGACAAATTCCCCAATGTAGATAATGCCGCTGATATGCCGGACTTCAAACCCAACGAGATGAAGAGCAAAAGCTTTTTGCAGCGGCTGGAGTTTGGCGGCAACCTGCAGTTCCAACGTTCTTCCCAATATTTCCCGACCACCAGCGACATTGCCGGGCAGGTAGCCTACCAATTCCACAAGAATGGCAGCGCGGGCATCGGCGCCGCATATAAGCTGGGCATGGGCACCGGTTTTAACAACATCCGATTTTCCCACCAGGGGGTAGGGCTGCGCTCTTTCCTGGACTGGAAGCTGAAAGGCACTTTTTACATCAACGGCGGTTTTGAACAGAACTACAACAGCCAGTTGCTGAACGAGGAGCAGTTGCGGAATTTCGACAACTGGCAGGGGAGCGCCCTGATCGGGATCAGCAAGAAGTACAAGATAAGCAGCAAGCTGAAAGGGAATATTATCCTGCTGTATGATTTTTTACATAACCAGCATGTGCCCAGGACGGACCCTATAAAGTTGAGATTGGGCTATAATTTTTAACCCGTCAGTAGTATGCAGATAGATTACGTAGTGTTAACCGAATGTTGCCTGAAATAAAAGTTTAAAAACATCACACATTAATTATGTATAAAAAGTTACTCTTCCTTTTGCTGATCGGCATAGCCGCATCCAGGAGCTATGCCCAGAACTATGATGTCCTGACCTATGCCTTTAACGGCACTGCTACCAATGGGGTAAAGATCAAAACGAATTTGCCGTTTACTGACGGCAGCCAGATGCCAACATTGATCTTTGAGGGCTATAATTATGTTGGCTCAAGTCCCGTAGGGCTGTTACTGACCTACTACATATATAACGGCGCCTTTATAAATGCCAGGGTGTCTTCATATGGCACTTACACGCCACCTATTTACCTGGCTAATGAAGGAGGGAAAGTAGTGATTTTTATTGATAGCAAAGATTATTATCTCAGGTTCAGCTTAAGGGCCTTTGGTAGGGATAGGTCCGCGGAAACAGCTACTAATTACCAGGGTTGGACTACCGCAGATGAGGCTTTATTGGCTACTGCTACCGCAAAGCTGTTGGTGCCTTATCAAAACCAATTTTCCGGGAAGGTAAGCATTGGAACCAGCGCTCCACAGGCGGGCCTTCATGTAACCAATGTCAACACTTTGCCAAATGGGGAACTGGCTGCTGCCGTGTTGGGCAATGCCTACAACCACTGGACTTACTTTGGCAGCACAAGCGGCGGGAAGATCAGGGGTAGCAGTGAAGGTTATCTTGCATTAGAAACTAATCCCAGTGGAACTAATAAAAATTTGTACCTCAATGTAACATCTCCCGGGAATATTCTTATGGCCGGAGGAGGAGGAAATGTGGGGGTCGGAACTTCCAATCCCGGTTCTTACAAGCTTGCTGTTAAAGGTACTATCGGTGCACAAAAGGTAAAGGTGACTCAAACCGGCTGGGCAGATTTCGTGTTTGAGCCGGCGTATAATCTGCCTTCCTTAGCTGAACTGGAAACCTTTATCCATGTGAATAAACATTTACCAGATGTGCCGACGGAACAAGAGGTGGTCAGCGAAGGGCTGGACCTGGGAGAAATGGATAAAAAACTGCTTCAAAAAATCGAGGAATTGACCCTGTACCTTATAGATCAAAACAAGAAAATCGAAACCCAGCAGGAAATGATTGAAACCCTTAAGACAGAGGTGTCACAATTAAAAGCTAGCGTTCAATAATTTCTGCAATTCAATATTAAGCGGACAGTACAATTATACCAATCCTTTTAACTATGAAAAAAGTATACCGATTTCTTCCATTTGTTTTTTTAATTCAGTTTGCTACTACTACCGTATCAGCCCAGGGCACCCGGCAGTACTATACTAACAAGGCAATATCCGGGCAGACAGAAGAAACGCAGGGGGTCAATTACTTATTGCTGCATAAAGCATATGCGGACGCTTTAATGGCTGATCATTACGTAATGGGAAAGATATCAGCCATCAGGGGGGGTGCCTGCTGCTGGAACCGCAAGTGGACGGTAGAAGTAAATACCGCCAGCGCTTATAACACTGACCGTGGAAGTATTATCACTTATAATGAACCGGCTTCGCTGGTGACGCTTATTTATAATGGCGAGAAGTACCTGGCGGTTTCTATTAACAACAACTCCAGCCTTAATGCTTTCTCCTTTACGGGATATGCCCAGAATGACTCCCTTAAGCTTGTGTATGATGATAACGTTAGCAATGTGACGCCCTTTACCAACTATGATCCGGTGACCATACAGGGAAATGTGGGGATAGGGATTCCTGGCGCTGCAGCTAGGTTGCATGTTACTGCTCCGCAGGGAACGACATTGGCGAAATTTACACAATCTGATATTGTGCATACGGATGCTTATTTAAGTATAGAAAACTCAACCACCGTTACCGGGCATTTTATTCCTGTTTTAAGAGGACGTAGTAAGGCCCCTGGCAGGCCCTTTGGTGTATCGCTGGTTGGCGAAGCCGATGATATTGTGCCGCCGAACGATGAGTCTTATGGCGGCGCGGTTATAATAGATGGCAGAAGTAAAAATGGGACCGCGCTGGTAAATAATAATGTGCTGATGGTGAACAATTATACCCAAAACCTGGTGGCGGTGAAGGCGAATGGGAGTGTAGGGATAGGGGTTACAGATACCAAGGGGTATAAACTGGCAGTAGCGGGGAGTTTGATCGCGGAAAAGGTGAAGGTGAAGCTGCAGGGGAACTGGCCGGATTATGTGTTTGAGGAGGATTACCAGCTGCCGTCTTTGGCAGCAGTAACAAGCTATGTGCAGGAGCATAAGCATTTGCCGGGAATGCCTGCCGCGGAAGAAGTGGAGAAGGAAGGAGTGGATGTAGGAGAGATGAATAAGCGGTTGTTGAAGCAGGTGGAGGAGATGATGTTGTATATGATGCGGCAACAAACTAAAATTGAAGCACTACAGGAAGAGATAGAAAAATTGAAAAGTAATAAAAACAATTAAGCAAAATATTTAATAAAGTATTATGAAAAGGAGACTTGCTTTTTTGGTATGTTGTTGCATTACTGTCCAAAGTTTGTTTGCTCAACTCAAACCAATAGCTCCACTAGAGCCGGAAGCTGCAGAGTTATTTAAATACACGAATATGCCGGTCAGCCCCTTGACTGGTGTCCCCGAGATCAGTTACCAGTTGTATGAAATCAACACTGGTAAAATCAAATTGCCGATAACATTGAGTTATCATGCTTCCGGTATTAAAGTAAACCAACGAGCAACCTGGGTGGGGTTAGGTTGGTCTCTTGTACCCGGTGGGACAATTTCACGGACGGTTAGAGGGAGTATAGATGAGGATCAAAACTATGGATGGTTTAATCATACCGCTTCGCTGGATGATATCTCGTGGGGGACGGCGACTTACGACGAGATGCGTAACTGGAATGATGGTCGTCCCGATCCGGAGCCTGATTTTTTTAATTATAATTTTCCTGGCAAATCCGGCAGATTTATTTTCTCGCGGAATACCCGTTCATTCGTAACTATTCCTTATGATCCTGTTGTTATTAACCGTGTTGTATCTTCCAATTCCACGACTAATAATACCTATGAGATCACCGATGATGATGGTACCCGGTATTACTTCGAGAATAAGAAGAATGTCGCGCAAGATGAAGATAATGCTGGTTTGCAGTCGCATTTACAGGAATGGAATCTTACCAGGATTATTTCAAATGATAACGCGGATACTGTTTATCTGAATTACGATTATTTCAGCAGCGGCGGAGATCAAAGTACGGAAGTGGTTACGAATTTTTACCGGACTTATCATCGGGAAAATGGTTATCCTCAGTTTAACATGAATGATATTACTTCTAATATTACTTATTATTACCATAATACAAGTAAGCTAAAGGAGATTGTCTTCAGGCAGGGGAAGGTTGTTTTTTATGCTAACACTATGCGAACTGATTATGGCGGTCCTGCTTTGGATAGTATTGTGATTTATAGCAAGAATGCCAGCGATTATGAGAGGGTGAGGAAGGTTTCATTTGCCTACGATTATTTCTATAGTGGAAATACGCCGGCAAATTCTGTTGACTACCGGCTAAAATTGTTGTCGTTCACTAAAGAGGATATTAGTGGTGGACAACCGGAAACCTATCGGTTTGAATATAATAATACCCCTTTGCCACGTGTTTTTTCCTATGCAGCAGACTATTGGGGTTTTTATAATGGGGCTAAATATAATACCAGTTTAATGCCTAATAAGCTACCTGTTCAGGAAATCTTAAAAAGGTGGGGCAACGTTGGAACCGCTAACAGAGCGCCCGATGATAATTTTATAATGGCAGGGATACTCAATAAGATTACTTACCCAACCGGAGGATATACAACACTGCAGTTTGAGCCCAATAAGTACAGAACGATACATCCGGAAGTAGTAAATACCACATTGGCCTATTTTAAGCTGTATGGAACCGGGAGGAATTCTACAGTGACTAAAACAGCTGATTTCCAGGTGATATCTCCTAATCCGGGAGCTACTACTCATTCTGCCACTCTTACCATGAATTTTTCACCATTTTCTCCCAATGCTATCAATGTTGCCCAGCAAGTACAGCTTAGGGATCTAACTACAGGAACCACGATTGCTACCTGGAGCTCAACTGATTTTGGCATGGAGTATGACGACTCGCATACTGTTACTTATACTCATTTATGTAATACCGCACATACTTACCAGGTATATGTGGCTGTCAACGATTTATCTACAACTTACCTGGAAATGACCGTGACAAGCACTAAGAATGATTCCAGTAATATGATAAAGTCAGGTGGAGGTATTAGAGTTCAAACAGTTTCAAGTTATGATAGTGACAATTCTCTTCAGAAGAGAGAAGTGTATAAATATGGGGCAGATGAAGGTGGTATCGGATATATGTCTTATTCCCCTGACGATATGATCGATTATAATTTTGCAGAGTGGAGGACCAGAAGGATAGAGGATGCTGCTTCGGGATGTGCTGTTGTAGGTGGTGAAAAGATTGTTTATTTTGGGCAGCAATTATACTCCACCGTTAGTTTTCAGGGCGCTAATGTTATATATCCATTTGTAACCAGGTATGAGTATGGAAATGGAGTGCCAAATGGTAAAACAATTTATCAATATCTTACACCTAATGATTATGTGGTTATTCCGCAACCTAATGGAATGGGAGGAAAGGAGATTATTGATAATACGTTGTATGATGTGATGCTACGAACGGAACATATCTATAAGTATAATGTAAGTGATCAATCCTTTAGACTATTGAAACAAGTAACCAATAATTATAGTTTGTTGCCTAATGTCAGAAGTGAGAATGCAGTAAAAATGTCAATGGCAGTTGAATATTTAACTATCGCCCATTGCACGGCAGAGCACCCAACCGACTTTGGTTATATGAATTACACTGTCAGAAGCGGGGGATATCGCCTGAGCGGCACAAAAGTGGAGGAGTACGATGAAAACGGCAATAAACTCGTGGATACAGTGAACTATGCTTATAATTCACATGGTTACCCTACTAGAATAAACCGCCTGGATAGCAAAGGCAGGACAATATCCAATGTAATGCTTCATCCGGGAGACCATGCAATCTCTGATGCGGAGGTTGCCATATTAAATAAAATGGTCACCCGCAATATGATCCGGCAACCTTATTGGAAAGGAAATTATGTAAATAATAACCTTATGAGTTATCAACATACTTCCTTTAAGGATCAATGGAGTATGAATACTGATTTGATCGCCCCCGAAACAGATAGTTTCTGGTATTCAGGGGGAAGTGGCAATCTTACTCCAAGTGCGATTCATTACCAGGCATATGGTAAGTACGGTAATATGCTGCAGGTAACAGAGCAGAAAGGGGTTACTTCCAGTTACACCTGGAATGCAGATGAAACTTACCCTGTGTCACAAACGGTGGGTGCTCCCGTAAACATGGTGTTGTATGATGGCTTTGAGGACGCGGGCACCTGGGCTGGGGTTAGCAGGGACGGTGCACAGGCCCATACAGGGCGCTATGCGGGTCTGATTGAAAATGCGCAAAGTCGTGTAAATACTGGATGGAAGACTGTTAGCTTAACCGCATCCACTAAGTTCAAATATTCCGGTTGGATATATAGCAATGGCCCTGGTGCAGCAATTGCCTTTGTTATGAAGAGAAGTGGAGAAACAGGCGCCTATTCTTATATTGATAATATTGCTACTTCTCAAACAGGTAAGTGGGTATATGTTGAAAAGGAGTATACGGTACCAGCAGATGTTGTTTCAATGAGTGTCCGGCTTGATAACAACGGAAGTGGTAAGGTATGGTTTGATGATGTCAGGCTGCGTCCATCCGAAGCGCAGATGACTACCTATACATACACACCTTTGG